>NZ_CP027730.1:0-5926806 GCF_003851745.1 Pseudomonas sp. R3-52-08
GTGGAACTTTGGCAGCAATGCGTGGAGCTTTTACGCGATGAGCTGCCTGCCCAGCAATTCAACACCTGGATCCGTCCGCTACAGGTCGAAGCCGAAGGCGACGAGTTGCGTGTCTACGCGCCCAATCGTTTTGTTCTCGACTGGGTCAACGAGAAGTACCTAAGCCGCGTTCTCGAATTGCTCGACGAACATGGCAACGGTATCGCGCCCGTGCTCTCCTTATTAATAGGCAGCAAACGCAGCTCCGCACCTCGCGCTGCTCCGAATGCGCCATTGGCAGCGGCTGCTTCCCAGTCCCAGGCTGCCCCGGTTGCCGCTGCCCCTGCGCCGACGCCTTCCAAGTCTTCCGCGCATAAAAATGCACTGGAGAACGAAGAGCCGTCCCGTGACAGCTTCGACCCCATGGCAGGCGCCAGTTCTCAGCAAGCTCCCGTGCGTGCCGAGCAGCGCACTGTGCAGGTTGAAGGCGCGCTCAAGCACACCAGCTACTTGAACCGCACCTTTACCTTCGAGAATTTTGTCGAGGGTAAATCCAACCAGCTGGCCCGTGCGGCCGCCTGGCAAGTGGCCGACAACCCCAAGCACGGTTACAACCCGCTCTTCCTTTATGGCGGGGTTGGCTTGGGTAAAACCCACTTGATGCACGCTGTGGGTAACCACCTGTTAAAGAAGAACCCGAATGCCAAGGTGGTCTACCTGCACTCGGAGCGCTTCGTGGCCGACATGGTCAAGGCCCTGCAACTCAACGCGATCAACGAGTTCAAGCGTTTCTATCGCTCCGTTGATGCGTTGCTGATCGATGACATTCAATTCTTCGCGCGCAAGGAACGCTCCCAGGAAGAGTTTTTCCACACGTTCAACGCGCTGCTCGAAGGCGGACAGCAGGTCATCCTCACCAGTGACCGTTACCCCAAAGAGATCGAAGGCCTGGAAGAGCGCTTGAAATCGCGATTCGGCTGGGGGTTGACCGTCGCTGTAGAGCCACCCGAGCTGGAAACCCGCGTCGCGATCCTGATGAAAAAGGCCGACCAGGCCAAAGTCGATCTGCCCCACGATGCCGCGTTCTTTATCGCCCAGCGTATTCGTTCCAACGTGCGTGAGCTGGAAGGCGCGCTCAAGCGGGTCATCGCGCACTCGCACTTCATGGGCCGTGACATCACCATCGAGCTGATTCGCGAATCCCTGAAAGACTTGCTGGCACTGCAGGACAAACTGGTAAGTGTGGATAACATCCAGCGTACCGTTGCCGAGTACTACAAGATCAAGATTTCCGACCTGCTATCCAAGCGCCGTTCGCGTTCGGTAGCGCGTCCGCGCCAAGTGGCCATGGCCCTCTCCAAGGAGTTGACCAACCACAGCCTGCCGGAAATCGGTGATGTGTTTGGCGGTCGCGACCACACCACGGTTTTGCACGCGTGCCGCAAGATCAACGAACTTAAGGAATCCGACGCGGATATTCGCGAGGACTACAAGAACCTGCTGCGTACACTGACTACGTGATGACACCAGCGCAGCTTATTAAGGCAAGGGACTAGACCATGCATTTCACCATTCAACGCGAAGCCCTGTTGAAACCCCTGCAACTGGTCGCAGGCGTCGTCGAGCGCCGACAGACCTTGCCGGTGCTGTCCAACGTACTGCTGGTGGTCGAAGGCCAGCAGCTGTCCTTGACCGGTACCGACCTGGAAGTCGAACTGGTTGGCCGCGTACAGCTCGAAGAGCCCGCCGAACCCGGCGAAATCACCGTGCCGGCGCGCAAGCTGATGGATATCTGCAAGAGCCTGCCGAACGACGCGCTGATCGACATCAAGCTCGACGAGCAGAAGTTGGTAGTCAAGGCAGGTCGCAGTCGTTTCACCCTGTCGACTTTGCCGGCCAATGACTTCCCGACGGTTGAAGAAGGCCCGGGTTCGCTGACCTGCAGTCTGGAGCAAAGCAAGCTGCGTCGCTTGATCGAGCGCACCAGTTTCGCCATGGCCCAGCAGGACGTGCGTTACTACCTTAACGGCATGCTGCTGGAAGTGTCCGAAGGTATCATCCGTGCTGTGGCAACTGACGGCCACCGCTTGGCGATGTGTTCGATGAGCGCCGATATCGGCCAACCGGATCGTCACCAAGTCATCGTGCCGCGTAAAGGTATCCTCGAGTTGGCACGCTTGCTCACCGAGCCGGATGGCAACGTCAGCATCGTCCTGGGGCAACACCACATCCGCGCGACCACCGGCGAATTCACCTTCACCTCCAAGCTGGTTGACGGCAAATTCCCGGATTACGAGCGCGTACTGCCTAAAGGCGGTGACAAGCTGGTGCTCGGCGATCGCCAGGCCCTGCGTGAGGCATTCAGCCGTACGGCCATTCTCTCGAACGAGAAGTACCGGGGTATTCGTCTGCAATTGGCCAACGGTCAGTTGAAGATCCAGGCCAACAACCCGGAGCAGGAAGAAGCCGAAGAAGAAGTAGGCGTTGACTACAACGGTGGTTCGCTGGAAATCGGCTTCAACGTGAGCTACCTGCTGGACGTGCTGGGTGTGATGACCACCGAACAGGTTCGCCTGATTCTGTCGGACTCCAATAGCAGCGCGCTGGTACAAGAATCCGATAACGACGACTCGGCTTACGTTGTTATGCCGATGCGCCTGTAATCATGCTCAGCAGAAGCTAGATGTCCCTCAGTCGCGTCTCGGTCACCGCGGTGCGCAATCTGCACCCGGTGACCTTCTCCCCTTCCCCTCGCATCAATATTCTCCATGGCGCCAATGGCAGTGGCAAAACCAGCGTGCTGGAAGCTATCCACCTGCTGGGCCTCGCCCGTTCCTTCCGCAGCGCCCGCTTGTTACCAGTGATTCAATACGAGCAGCTGGCGTGCACGGTATTTGGCCAAGTTGAACTGGCCGAGGGTGGACACAGCGCTCTGGGGATATCCCGCGATCGCGGTGGAGAGTTTCAGATTCGCATCGATGGGCAGAATGCGCGCAGTGCTGCGCAATTGGCAGAAATCCTGCCGTTGCAGTTGATCAACCCCGACAGCTTCCGCCTGTTGGAAGGCGCACCGAAGATCCGCAGACAATTCCTCGATTGGGGAGTGTTCCACGTGGAACCGCGTTTCATGGCCACTTGGCAGCGCCTGCAGAAGGCCCTGCGGCAGCGGAACTCGTGGCTGCGGCATGGTACACTTGACGCCGCTTCACAAGCGGCCTGGGACCGGGAACTGTGCCTGGCCAGCGACGAAATAGATGAATACCGCCGTGCCTATATCAAAGCCTTGAAACCAGTCTTTGAGCAGACCTTGAGCGAGCTGTTGGACCTCGAGGGGCTGACGCTGAGTTATTACCGCGGTTGGGACAAAGAACGTGAGCTGAGCGCAGTGCTTGCGACGTCCCTGCAGCGTGATCAGCAAATTGGCCACACCCAGGCCGGGCCCCAACGCGCTGATTTGCGCCTTAGATTAGGCGCTCACAATGCTGCGGATATCCTTTCCCGCGGCCAGCAGAAGTTGGTGGTGTGTGCATTGCGTATCGCGCAGGGGCATCTGGTTAGCCAGTCCCGACGCGGCCAATGTATTTATCTGGTGGATGACTTGCCGTCCGAGCTCGACGAGCAACACCGCCGCGCGCTATGCCGCTTATTGGAAGACTTACGCTGCCAAGTGTTTATCACCTGTGTAGACCACGAATTATTGAGGGAAGGCTGGCAGACGGAAACGCCAGTCGCTTTGTTCCACGTGGAACAAGGCCGTATCACCCAGACCCACGACCATCGGGAGTGAAGGCATGAGCGAAGAACACACGTACGACTCGACCAGCATTAAAGTGCTGAAAGGTTTGGATGCCGTACGCAAACGTCCCGGTATGTACATTGGCGACACCGATGATGGTAGCGGTTTGCACCACATGGTGTTCGAGGTGGTCGATAACTCCATCGACGAAGCTCTGGCCGGTCACTGCGACGACATCAGCATCATCATCCACCCGGATGAATCCATTACCGTACGCGACAACGGTCGCGGTATTCCGGTAGACGTGCACAAAGAAGAAGGCGTCTCGGCGGCAGAGGTCATCATGACCGTGCTCCACGCCGGCGGTAAGTTCGACGACAACTCCTATAAAGTGTCTGGCGGCTTGCACGGCGTAGGTGTCTCGGTAGTGAACGCTCTGTCCGAAGAGCTGGTCCTCACCGTACGCCGCAGCGGCAAAATCTGGGAACAAACTTACGTCCACGGTGTGCCACAGGAACCGATGAAAATCGTCGGTGACAGTGAAACCACGGGCACCCAGATTCACTTCAAGCCCTCGGCTGAAACCTTCAAGAACATCCACTTCAGCTGGGACATCCTGGCCAAGCGGATTCGCGAACTGTCATTCCTCAACTCCGGTGTGGGCATCGTCCTCAAGGACGAGCGCAGCGCCAAGGAAGAGCTGTTCAAGTACGAAGGCGGCCTGCGTGCGTTCGTTGAATATCTGAACACCAACAAGACTGCGGTCAACCAGGTGTTCCACTTCAACATTCAGCGTGAAGACGGCATCGGCGTGGAAATCGCCCTGCAGTGGAACGACAGCTTCAACGAGAACCTGTTGTGCTTTACCAACAACATTCCCCAGCGCGATGGCGGTACTCACCTGGTGGGTTTCCGTTCCGCGCTGACGCGCAACCTGAATACCTACATCGAAGCGGAAGGGTTGGCGAAGAAGCACAAAGTCGCCACCACCGGTGATGATGCCCGTGAAGGTCTGACAGCGATTATTTCGGTCAAGGTTCCGGACCCCAAGTTCAGTTCCCAAACCAAAGACAAGCTGGTGTCTTCTGAAGTGAAGACCGCCGTGGAACAGGAGATGGGCAAGTACTTCTCCGACTTCCTGCTGGAGAACCCGAACGAAGCCAAGCTGGTCGTCGGTAAGATGATCGATGCCGCGCGTGCGCGTGAAGCGGCGCGTAAAGCCCGTGAGATGACGCGTCGTAAAGGCGCACTGGACATCGCTGGCCTGCCAGGCAAATTGGCCGACTGTCAGGAGAAGGACCCTGCCCTCTCCGAGTTGTACCTGGTGGAAGGTGACTCTGCTGGCGGTTCCGCCAAGCAGGGTCGCAACCGTCGTACCCAGGCTATCCTGCCGTTGAAAGGTAAGATCCTCAACGTCGAGAAAGCACGCTTCGACAAGATGATTTCTTCCCAGGAAGTCGGCACCTTGATCACCGCATTGGGCTGCGGTATTGGCCGTGATGAATACAACATCGACAAGCTGCGTTATCACAACATCATCATCATGACCGATGCTGACGTCGACGGTTCGCACATCCGGACCCTGCTGCTGACCTTCTTCTTCCGTCAGTTGCCTGAATTGATCGAGCGCGGCTACATCTACATCGCCCAGCCGCCGTTGTACAAAGTGAAAAAGGGCAAGCAAGAGCAATACATCAAAGACGACGACGCCATGGAAGAGTACATGACGCAGTCGGCCCTGGAAGATGCCAGCCTGCACTTGAACGACGAAGCCCCAGGCATCTCTGGAGAGGCGCTGGAGCGCTTGGTCAACGACTTCCGCATGGTGATGAAGACGCTCAAGCGCCTGTCGCGCCTGTATCCGCAGGAGCTGACCGAGCACTTCATCTACTTGCCGGCCGTGAGCCTGGAGCAGCTGGGCGACCATGCTGCCATGCAGGATTGGCTGGCCCAGTACGAAGTGCGTCTGCGTACGGTAGAGAAGTCTGGCCTGGTGTACAAAGCCAGCCTGCGCGAAGACCGTGAACGCAATGTATGGCTGCCCGAGGTGGAACTGATCTCGCACGGCCTGTCGAACTACGTCACCTTCAACCGCGACTTCTTCGGTAGCAACGACTATAAGACGGTGGTCACCCTGGGCGCGCAATTGAGCACGCTGCTGGATGACGGCGCTTATATTCAGCGTGGCGAACGCAAGAAGCAGGTCAAGGAGTTCAAGGAAGCGTTGGACTGGTTGATGACCGAAAGTACCAAGCGTCACACCATCCAGCGATACAAAGGTCTGGGCGAAATGAACCCGGATCAGCTATGGGAAACCACCATGGACCCGGCTCAGCGTCGCATGCTGCGAGTGACCATCGAAGACGCCATTGGCGCAGACCAGATCTTCAACACCCTGATGGGTGATGCGGTCGAGCCTCGTCGTGACTTCATCGAGAGTAATGCCTTGGCGGTGTCTAACCTGGATTTCTGATCCGGTACCGGTAAAAACAAAAAAGGCCAACGCTAGCGTTGGCCTTTTTTGTGGATGTTTGTTGAGCATTATCTAAATGCTCCACGTGGAACATCATCCTTCGGCGGGCGCCGCCACACTCTCCAACCGATACCCGTACCCATAGATCGTCAGCAACTGCCATCCTCGGTCCGCCGTTAATCCGAGCTTGTTGCGCAAGCGGTAGATGTGCGTATCCAGAGGGCGAGACGAGACCATTTCCTCATGGGTCCAAAATCGCTCATACAGGTATTCGCGGGACAGTGGCCGCGCCAGGTTGGCGAACAGGCAGCTGGCCAAGCGGTACTCCCGTTCGGTGAGGTTGATCGGTGTGCCAGCGCGCGTGACCGTCAACTCGGCATCATCGAACGTCAGGTCATTGAAGCTTTGGAGTTCATTGCTGGCGGACTTTTGCAGCCCGTGCCGGCGCAGGACGGCGCTGACGCGAGCCTTGAGTTCATTAGGACGAAAGGGTTTGCTGACGTAGTCGTCCGCTCCACTGTTGAGGGCCGCGACGATATCGCTCTCCGCATCGCGGCTGGTGAGCATGATCACGGCCGGTGGTGACTCCATGTGCTCGCGGGTCCAGCGCAACAACGCAATGCCGCTGATATCGGGAAGTTGCCAGTCGAGTATCAACAGGTCGAAAGTTTCACGGCGCAGTTGGCGCAGCAGGTCCTCGCCGCGCTCAAAACAATGCACGGACCAAGGCTGTTCCGAAGTGCTGGGAATCTGTCGCAGTGTCTGTTCTACCCGTCTCAACTCGGCGGGCTCGTCATCCAGTATTGCGACACGCATGAGTGGATCCTTCCTGCAAAAATACGACAGCTTAATTAGGGGCGCCTTGTGCACATACACAGACCCGCCGCTGAATCTGAATAATTATGGGCGGATACAACGAACTCCGAAACTCTGGGTACGCTGATATCAAAGTACCGTAACCAGCGAAAATCCTCGGCCCTCAAGGGGAAGATACCGGCTCCTGGCTATGAGGAAAAGGATCGATATACGCTATGGTGACTACCGGGCCCTCCAGTAAGACCGAAATAAGCTTCACTGGTTTCAGCACCTCTAATGCGTCCCATCGTAACCACCTGGAGGGAGACCGGGCTTATGACACGTTCATGCGATGATCATCGATGTCTCGGCGGGCCTGTGGCGGTGGCCCTGTGAAACTATGGGGTAAGGCTGAAAAACGCCAACCCACCCGGGCACAGCTGCTGTTCCACGGGTTGGTGCGGGAATGGTTGCTGATTGGCTTGGTACTGTTGCCCTTCACCGTATACCTATCCTTGAGTCCGGGCCTGGCCCTCAATAACCCGCTCTATGACAGCTTGCGCCAGTTGGCACCGTTGCCTGTGGACCCGCGCATCGTATTGGTGACCATTGACGCGCCTAGCCTGGAAGAACTTGGCCCATGGCCCTGGCCGCGCAGTGTGCATGCAGACTTGATCGAACGCCTCAGTGCTGCCCAGCCGGCAGGAATCTTATTCGATGTGATCTTCAGTGAGCCGGGCGAAGGCGCGGGTGATCAACGATTGGCCGATGCCGTGTGCAACGCAGGCAATGTATTGCTGCCGATTGTGACGGATAGCCGGGCACGGTCCAGGCAGACCGGGGAGCCATTATCGCCCTTGCTCAAGTGCGCCAGGGGCATCGGGCACATCAACGTCGAATCGGATAATGATGGTGTCGTGCGCAGCCTGTATCTACGCGAAGGTCCACCGGGAAGCACGCTGCCACAGCTGGCCTGGCTGGCATACACGTTGAACGGGCAAACATCGACGATGCCTGGCATGCCGCGTGAGCCCCGCAGTCAGCAATGGCATCAGGAGCATGAGATTCGCGTTCCGTTTACCTCTGCCCATGAGCGCTTTCCAAGTGTTTCCTACGTCAGCGTACTGCGTGGCGAGGTGGCTCCAGACGCGCTGCGCGGTCGACTGATTCTGGTCGGCGCCACGGCCTATGGAATGGGCGAAAGTTTCGTTACCCCGCTCTCCGCGACCGGCTCGACAGCGGGCGTGGAGATCCAGGCCAATGTGCTTAACGGTTTACTGCAGGGGCGCAGCATTGTCGATCTGCCGGGTTGGCTGGCGGCCTTGATGGCTACGTCCGGGGTGGCATTGTTGTTGGGCCTGCTGCTGTATCGCCCGCGTTATGCGCTATGGATGACCCTGGGCTGCATGGCCGCGTCGGTACTGATGTCGTGGGCGTTACTGAGCCTGGGCCATTGGTGGTCGCCTGCGGCCTGCCTGATTGGGTTGTTGCTCAGCTATCTGATCTGGAACTGGCGACGCCTGAGCGTGATCCTCGCCTATTTCGGCTGGGAACTGGCGCGCCTGGATAACGAACCGAAAGTCTTGCCAGAGCGGCGTCGTGCACCGGCCAGCAAGGGCGATGTGCTACAGGGGCGCATCTTCGCCCTCGAGCAGGCGGTCAGTCGCACCCGGGATACACGGCGCTTTATGGCGGATGGACTGGAATGCCTGCCAGTCGCAACACTGATCACCGATCCCCAGGGCAGCATCCTGTTGGCCAATCGCGTTGCCCGTGACGTATTCGGCAGCGACCTGGTACGCGAAAACCTCCTCGAACAGCTCGCCGACCTGGGTTACCCACCGCTGCATAACGGCGTGCGCCCTGCCCTGTCTGCACTGGAGCTGGTCGAGTTTCGTGATATCCACCAACGCAGTTTGCGCATGGAGCTTGCGCCCTTGCTTCCAGCCGAGGGTGATGTCGCCCTTGGCTGGCTGCTGAGCCTAACGGATCTAAGCAAGGAACGCGAAGCCCAACAGCACCGCGAAACCATGCTGCGCTTTCTGTCCCATGACTTGCGTGCACCGCATTCGGCAATTCTTGCGCTGTTGGATGTACACGACAGTGAATCGCCCATCTTTGGCCAGATCGAACAACAGGTCCGACGGGCGCTGAGCCTCACCGAGTCGTTCGTACAATTGGCGAAAGCCGAGGCTGACGGTTATCAATTCCAACCTACGTTATTCGCCATGCTGGTGATGGATGCTTTCGATCAGGTGGCGGTCATCGCCCAACTCAAGGGCATTCATCTGGTTCACGATCTGGATGAAGCAGACGAAGGCATGGTGCGCGCCGATCAATCGCTGCTCACCCGTGCGCTATTCAATGTGCTGGAAAATGCGATCAAGTATTCGCCATCCGGCACCACCGTCCGGTTGAGTCATGGCTGTGTGGAGGGTTGGTTGGAATGCCGCATCAGCGATCAGGGGCCCGGAATTGCGCCAGAAGATTTGCCAGAGCTGTTCAACCAATACCGGCGCTTCAATTCGGCCCAAGGCAGTGACGGCCTAGGGTTGGGCCTGACCATGGTGAAGGCCGTCGTAGAACGCCACGGTGGGCATGTCAGCTGTGAAAGCGAGCTGGGTAAGGGCTCGACGTTCATCCTGCAATTGCCACCTTTGGAGGACTGAAAACGATCTTTTCTGCTGTGCATAAAAAACCGGTCACAAGGACCGGTTTTTTTATGAAGAAAAAACTTATGCACGTTTTTCCAGATTTTATGCGCTTCAGAAATATGCCTGTAAATCAGCACGTTACTGATCAAAAATGCACATTTGCCAACAATCCGTGCACAGCTTATCCACAGATGCTCAAATCTCCGGCGTCTCTACCACTACAGTCACCGGCGGCAATGAACCCATGGCCCGTTGCTGCGCTTCATTCCAGGCAGCGGCGCGGTCATTCAATGCAGCAATGGCACGCGGGCCTTCGCCTTCTGCATACATGGGTTCGCCGATTACCACCGTAATGGTACCTGGGCGTTTAGCCCAGCCAGTCTTGGGCCAGAACTTGCCGGCGTTATGGGCAATCGGCAACACCGGCAGATTGGCGTTGACCGCCAGCGCAGTGCCACCTCGGGAGAATTTGCCGACAGTGCCATAAGGCACACGCGTACCTTCCGGGAAGATCAGCACCCAAACGCCATCCTTGAGCAGCTCGTCGCCCTTCTTGGCGACATGCTTGAGCGCCGCCTTGGGATTGTCACGGTCGATCGCAATCGGGCGCAGCATTGCCATGGCCCAACCAAAGAACGGCACGTAGAGCAGCTCACGCTTGAGCACTTGGCTCAAGGGCGAGAAGTACGCCGAGAGAAAGAACGTTTCCCAGGTGCTCTGATGGTTCGACAGGATCACACAGGGCTGGTCCGGGACGTTTTCGGCGCCCTTGACCTCGAAACGGATGTTCAGAAATACCTTGGACAGCCACAACGCGCAGCGGCACCAATACACATTGATGAAGCGATAGCGCGCCTTGAACGGCAGGAACGGTGCAATAAAAAAGCTCAGGGTGCACCAGAGAAACGAACTGGTGCCCAGCAGCAGGTAAAAGAAAAAGGTTCTGATGGCCTGCAAGATCGACATGGCGGCATTTACCGTTGCGGGACACGGCCCGCCTGTTAAAAGCGCACTCCCGAACAATCCTTGGTCAGGAAGTCGAGGGCGGCTAGTTGTTGATAAGTTCTGCGGCAACCGCCGCCAGATCGTCAAAAATCAAAGTGCCTACCGGCAGGTTTTTCGCCTGGGTCTTTTCGCCTTTCCCGGTCTTTACCAAAACTGGCTGAGAGTCGACGGCTTTGGCCGCCTCCAGGTCACCGAGACTGTCCCCGACGAACCATATCCCAGCCAAGGGCACCTTGTAATGTTTTGCAATGGTTTTCAACATGCCAGGCTTGGGCTTGCGGCAAGCGCAGCCCTCATCCGGCCCGTGGGGGCAGTACACCACCAGCCCCACCTCACCGCCCTGCTCCGCCACCAATGTGCGCAAGCGCGCATGCATGGCGTCCAGGGTGGCGATGTCGTAATAACCGCGGGCGATGCCGGACTGGTTAGTGGCAATGGCCACTGTCCAGCCGGCTTTGCTCAACTGCGCAATGGCTTCGATCGAACCGGGCAATGGAATCCATTCCGCCACCGACTTGATGTAAGCGTCGGAGTCGTAATTGATCACCCCGTCCCGATCGAGAATCAGCAGTTTCAACATGATCAGCCCAGTACGGAAATGTCAGCGATGTTGATGAACAACCCACGCAGACGCGCCAGCATGGCGTAGCGGTTTTTCCGCACGCCGGCATCGTCGGCGTTGATCATCACCGCTTCGAAGAACGCATCCACCGGCTCACGCAGCGACGCCAGGCGCGCCAACGCTTCGGCGTAGTTACGCTCGGCGATCAGCGGCTTCACGGCGTTTTCCGCCTTGGCGATCGCCGAGTTCAGCGAGAACTCCTTGGCATCGGCAAACAGACCGGGGTCGACTTCGGCAGTGCCGAGGTTGTCGGCTTTGCTCAGCAGGTTCGATACACGTTTGTTCACGGCGGCCAGGGCATCGGCTTCCGGCAGCTTGCGGAACGCCTGTACGGCTTGTACGCGCTGGTCGAAGTCCAGCGCCGAACCCGGTTGCAGGGCACGTACCGACAGGTATACGGAAACGTCAACGCCCTCGTCCTCGTAACGCGCACGCAGGCGGTCGAACACGAACTCCAGCACTTGCTCGGCGAGGCCCGCTTGCTTGACCTTGGTACCGAACTGGCCGACGGCAAACACCACGGCCTGGGTCAGGTCGAGGTCCAGCTTCTTGTCGATCAGGATACGCAGCACGCCCAGGGCTGCACGGCGCAGGGCATACGGGTCTTTGCTGCCGGTAGGCAACATGCCGATACCGAAGATGCCGACCAGCGTGTCCAGCTTGTCAGCGATGGCCACGGCCGCGCCGGTCAGGGTGCTTGGCAGCTCGGCACCGGCACCACGCGGCATGTACTGCTCGTTCAGCGCCAGGGCCACGTCGTTCGGCTCGCCGTCGTTGAGGGCGTAGTAGTAACCGGCTACGCCTTGCATCTCAGGGAATTCGCCGACCATCTCGGTAGCCAGGTCGCACTTGGAAAGCAGGCCTGCGCGTGCGGCCCAGGCGGCGTCGCCACCAATGCGCGGCGCGATGTAGGCCGCCAGCTTGGAAACGCGCACGGCCTTGTCGTAGACGCTGCCGAGTTTTTCCTGGAACACCACGTTTTGCAGGCGCAGGTTGAAGTCTTCGAGCTTCTGCTTCTTGTCTTGCTTGAAGAAGAACTCGGCGTCAGTCAGGCGCGGACGCACGACTTTCTCGTTACCGGCGATGATCTGCTGTGGGTCCTTGCTCTCGATGTTGGCCACGGTGATAAAGCGCGGCAGCAACTTGCCATCCACATCCAGCAGGCAGAAGTACTTCTGGTTGTCCTGCATGGTGGTGATCAGGGCTTCCTGCGGCACATCGAGGAAGCGTTCTTCGAACGAGCAGACCAGCGGCACGGGCCACTCAACCAGGGCGGTCACTTCGTCGAGCAGGCTTGGCGGCACGATGGCGGTGCCTTCCTGCAGGCGAGCCAGCTCTTCGGTGCGCTTGCTGATCAGCTCGCGACGCTCATTGGCGTCGGCCAGCACGTAGGCGGCGCGCAGGTCATCGAGGTAGCTGGCCGGCGAGGTGATGCGCACGCTCTGCGGATGGTGGAAGCGGTGGCCACGGGAATCGCGGCCGGCCTTCTGGGCGAGGATGGTGCACTCGATGACCTGGTCACCGAGCAGCATCACCAGCCACTGGGTTGGGCGTACGAACTCTTCCTTGCGAGCACCCCAGCGCATGCGCTTGGGGATTGGCAGGTCGTTCAGGGAATCTTCGACGATGGTCGGCAACAGGCTGGCCGTTGGCTTGCCGGCGATGACCTGGCTGAAACGCAGTTTCGGGCCGCTCTGGTCAATTTCGCTCAGCTCGACGCCGCACTTCTTGGCAAAGCCCAGTGCTGCCTGAGTCGGGTTGCCTTCGGCGTCGAACGCGGCCTGACGCGGCGGGCCATCCAGGTTGATATTGCGGTCCGGCTGCTGGGTTTCCAGCGCAGTGAGCAATACCGCCAGGCGGCGTGGCGCGGCGTAGACCTTTTTCGCGGCGAACTTCAGGCCGGCGCTGTGCAGGCCTTTTTCGATACCGGCCAGGAATGCATCGGCCAGGGTGTTCAATGCCTTGGGTGGCAGCTCTTCGGTGCCCAGTTCAACCAGGAAATCTTGAGCACTCATTGTGCAGCCTCCAGCTTAGCCAACACTTCATCACGCAAATCCGGGGTTGCCATCGGGAAGCCCAGCTTGGCGCGAGCCAGCAGGTAGGCTTGGGCGACGGAACGCGCCAGGGTGCGTACACGCAGGATGTATTGCTGGCGCGCGGTTACCGAGATGGCACGGCGCGCGTCCAGCAGGTTGAAGGTATGGGACGCCTTCAACACCATTTCATAGCTTGGCAACGGCAGCGGCTGGTCGAGTTCGATCAGGCGCTTGGCTTCGCTTTCATAGAAGTCGAACAGTTCGAACAGCTTGTCGACGTTGGCGTGTTCGAAGTTGTAAGTGGACTGCTCCACTTCGTTCTGGTGGAACACGTCGCCGTAGGTGACCTTGCCGAACGGGCCGTCAGCCCACACCAGGTCGTAGACCGAGTCCACGCCTTGCAGGTACATGGCCAGGCGCTCGAGGCCGTAGGTGATTTCGCCGGTTACCGGGTAGCACTCGATGCCGCCCGCTTGCTGGAAGTACGTGAATTGCGTCACTTCCATGCCGTTGAGCCACACTTCCCAGCCCAGGCCCCAAGCGCCAAGGGTCGGTGATTCCCAGTTGTCTTCGACAAAACGGATGTCGTGGACCAGTGGGTCCAGGCCGACATGTTTCAGCGAGCCCAGGTACAGTTCCTGGAAGTTGTCCGGGTTGGGCTTCAATACCACCTGGAACTGGTAGTAGTGCTGCAGGCGGTTCGGGTTCTCGCCGTAGCGGCCGTCAGTCGGGCGACGACTGGGCTGCACATAAGCGGCGTTCCAGGTTTCCGGGCCGATGGCCCGCAGGAATGTAGCGGTGTGGAAAGTGCCGGCGCCTACTTCCATATCGTAGGGCTGAAGTACCACACAACCTTGCTCGGCCCAGTATTGCTGGAGGGCGAGGATCAAGTCTTGGAAGGTACGCACGGCTGGCGTAGGCTGGCTCACGAAATTCACCTGTTACTTGGGCTGCGATTTAAAGAGCGGGAGTATACCCGATTCGGCCCTGCCACCACTCCCTGGAGCCTTATGCCACGCTGCTTTTGGTGTTCTGAAGATCCGCTGTACATGGCTTATCACGATCAAGAGTGGGGAACGCCGCTGCGCGATGCGCAGGGTTTGTTCGAGTTGCTTTTGCTCGAAGGGTTCCAGGCGGGCCTGTCCTGGATCACCGTTTTACGCAAACGCGAGCATTACCGGAAGGTCTTGTTCGGCTTTGATGCTAAGCGCCTGGCGAGGCTGACCGACGCTGAAATCGAAGCGCTGATGCAAGACCCGGGCATTGTGCGCAACCGTCTGAAGCTCAACGCCACACGCCGCAATGCCGCAGCCTGGCTGGCGCTGGAAGACCCGGTGGGTTTGCTCTGGTCATTCGTCGGCGGCGTGCCCAAGGTCAATCACTTCAAGGATCGCAGCGAAGTCCCGGCGATTACGCCCGAGGCGCAAGCGATGAGCAAAGCCTTGAAAAAGGCCGGCTTCACCTTCGTCGGGCCGACCATCTGCTACGCGTTCATGCAGGCCTCGGGCATGGTCATGGACCACACTCAGGACTGCGACCGGTACGCGGACCTGGCCAACGCCGGTTAGAATGCGCGTTTTGCGTACCACACACGATCAGGAGTGACCTGTGGAAAAGTTTAAAGGCGCCTTGCTGGTAGGCGCTCTTCGGTTGTTTGCCCTGCTGCCCTGGCGCGCCGTACAGGCCGTCGGCACGGGCATCGGCTGGATCATGTGGAAAACCCCCAACCGCTCCCGCGACACGGTGCGGATCAACCTGTCCAAATGCTTCCCGGACATGGACCCGGCCGAGCGCGAGCGCCTGGTGGGACGCAGCCTGATGGACATCGGCAAGTCATTGACCGAAAGCGCCTGTGCCTGGATCTGGCCGGCCCAGCGTTCCATCGACCTGGTGCGCGAAGTCGAGGGCCTGGAGGTGCTGCACGAGGCCTTGGCATCGGGTAAAGGCGTGGTGGGGATCACCAGCCACCTGGGCAACTGGGAAGTGCTGAATCATTTTTATTGCAGCCAGTGCAAGCCGATCATTTTCTATCGCCCGCCCAAGCTCAAGGCTGTTGACGACTTGTTGCGCAAGCAACGCGTGCAACTGGGCAACCGCGTGGCGGCGTCCACCAAGGAAGGCATTCTCAGCGTGATCAAGGAAGTGCGCAAAGGCGGTCAGGTGGGAATCCCTGCCGACCCGGAGCCGGCTGAATCCGCCGGGATCTTCGTGCCGTTCTTCGCGACCCAGGCACTGACCAGCAAGTTCGTACCGAACATGCTCGCGGGCCACAAGGCGGTCGGCGTGTTCCTGCACGCCCTGCGCCTGCCAGATGGCTCGGGCTACAAGGTGATCCTGGAAGCGGCCCCGGAAGACATGTACAGCACCGATACCGCCACGTCCTGCGCGGCGATGAGCAAGGTAGTGGAACGATATGTCGGCGCCTACCCAAGCCAGTACATGTGGAGCATGAAGCGCTTCAAGAAACGCCCGCCGGGCGAGGCGCGGTGGTACTGATTCACACCTGACTCAAGACCACCAAAAAACCAATGTGGGAGGGGGCTTGCTCCCGATGGCGGTGGTTCAGTCAACCATGCATAGACTGACACACCGCTATCGGGAGCAAGCCCCCTCCCACATTTTGATTTGCGTTCAGGCCTGGCGGTCGAGTTTCTTCAGGAACACCGTCATCTCTTTTTCGGCCTGTTTGTCGCCATGGGCCTGGGCCGCCTGTATGCCTCTTTCCCACGCGTCTCGTGCGGCAGCGTTATCACCCTGCCCCAACTGCGCCTTGCCCAACAACTTCCAGGCCGCCGAATACTTAGGGTCGAACTCGACACATTTCTGTAGGTGCTCGGCCGCCTTGGCGTGGTCCTTCAGATCCAGATAACCCTTGCCTAAGCCAAACCTTAGCAGCGAATTATCCGCGCCCTTGGCGAGCATTTTCTCCAGGGATTCGAGCATGTCGGTCACTCCGTTTGATCAGAAAAAGCTCAACCCCACGTGGAACAGCTTCTCCACATCACGGATATGTTTCTTGTCCACCAGGAACAGGATCACATGGTCACCGGTGGCGATCACCGTATCGTCGTGGGCGATGATCACTTCTTCATCGCGAATGATTGCGCCGATGGTGGTGCCCGGTGGCAAGCCGATATCACGGATCGCCCTGCCGATGACCTTGCTCGACTTCGAGTCGCCATGGGCAATCGCCTCGATCGCCTCCGCCGCGCCACGGCGCAGCGAATGCACGCTGACGATGTCGCCACGGCGCACATGCGCGAGCAACGTGCCGATGGTCGCCAATTGCGGGCTGATGGCGATGTCGATATCGCCGCCCTGGATCAGGTCGACATAGGCCGGGTTGTTGATGATGGTCATCACCTTCTTCGCTCCTAGCCGCTTGGCCAGCAGCGAGGACATGATGTTGGCCTCGTCATCGTTGGTCAGCGCCAGGAAGATATCGGCGTCGGCGATGTTTTCTTCCATCAGCAGGTCGCGATCCGAGGCGCTGCCTTGCAGTACCACGGTGCTGTCGAGGGTGTCGGACAAATGCCGGCAGCGCGCCGGGCTCATCTCGATGATCTTCACCTGATAACGGCTTTCGATGGCCTCGGCCAGGCGCTCGCCGATCTGCCCGCCGCCTGCGATGACGATGCGTTTATAGGTTTCGTCGAGCCGGCGCATTTCGCTCATCACTGCACGAATATTCGCCTTGGCCGCGATGAAAAACACTTCGTCATCGGCTTCGATCACGGTGTCGCCCTGGGGCAGGATCGGCCGGTCACGGCGGAAAATCGCCGCCACGCGGGTTTCCACATTTGGCATGTGTTCGCGCAGTTGGCGCAGTTGCTGGCCCACCAGCGGCCCGCCGTAGTAGGCCTTTACCGCGACCAGCTGCGCCTTGCCTCCGGCGAAGTCGATCACCTGCAAGGCGCCCGGAATTTCGATCAGGCGCTTGATGTAGTGAGTGACCACTTGTTCCGGGCTGATCAGCACGTCCACCGGAATGGCGTCGTTGTCGAACAGGCCGGCGCGGGTCAGGTAGGCCGCTTCGCGGACACGGGCGATCTTGGTCGGGGTGTGGAACAGCGTGTGGGCGACCTGGCAGGCGACCATATTGGTTTCGTCGCTGTTGGTGACCGCGACGAGCATGTCGGCATCGTCGGCGCCGGCTTGACGCAGCACGGTCGGGAACGACGCACGGCCTTGTACCGTGCGGATGTCCAGGCGGTCGCCCAGATTGCGCAAGCGCTCGGCATCGGTGTCGACCACGGTGATGTCGTTGGCTTCACTGGCCAAATGTTCAGCCAGCGTGCCACCGACCTGCCCTGCCCCAAGGATGATGATTTTCATCCGGTCACTCCCTTAAACCCATTCAGCCGCGCGCGGCGGCGATCTTGATCAGTTTGGCGTAGTAGAAGCCATCATGCCCGCCTTCCTGCGCGAGCAGTTGCCGGCCGTGCAGTTGCTTGACGCCGGCCGTGGTCGCAAGGTCCAGCTCCCGCGCGCCGCTGGTGCGGGCAAGGAAGGCTTGGATAACCTCGGTATTCTCGGTGGGCAAGGTGGAGCAGGTGGCGTACAGCAGGATGCCGCCGACTTCCAGGGTCGGCCATAGCGCGTCGAGCAGTTCGCCTTGCAGTACGGCCAGGGCGGCGATGTCGTCGGGCTGGCGGGTCAGCTTGATGTCCGGATGTCGACGGATCACGCCGGTGGCCGAACACGGCGCATCCAGCAGGATGCGCTGGAACGGTTTGCCATCCCACCAGGTGGCGGTGTCGCGGCCGTCGGCGGCGATCAGCTCAGCGCTGAGGCCCAGGCGGGCGAGGTTTTCGCGCACGCGCACCAGGCGTTTGGCTTCCAGGTCGACGGCAACTACGCCGCCCAGGTCTTTTTCGACTTCCATGATGTGACAGGTCTTACCGCCAGGCGCGCAGCAGGCGTCCAATACGCGCTGGCCGGGCGCCAGGTCGAGCAGGTCGGCGGCCAATTGCGCGGCCTCGTCCTGCACGCTGATCCAGCCTTCGGCAAAGCCCGGCAGGCTGCGCACGTCGGTGGCGGCCTCGAGCACGATGCCGTCGATGCTGTACACACATGGCGCGGCGTTGATGCCGGCCTCGCTGAGCAATTGCAGATAGGCGTCGCGGCGGTGATGGCGCCGGTTGACCCGCAGGATCATCGGCGGGTGCGCGTTATTGGCTGCGCAGATGGCCTCCCATTGCTCGGGCCAGAAGGCCTTCAGGGATTTTTGCAGCCAGCGTGGATGCGCGGTACGCACCACCGGGTCATGTTCCAGCTCGGCCAGCAGCGCTTCGCTTTCGCGCTGGGCGCGGCGCAACACGGCATTGAGCAGGGCCTTGGCCCAGGGCTTTTTCAGCTTGTCGGCGCAACCAACCGTTTCACCAATGGCGGCGTGGGCCGGCACGCGGGTGTAGAGCAACTGGTAGAGACCCACCAGCAACAGCGCCTCGACGTCAGCGTCCGCCGCCTTGAACGGCTTTTGCAGCAGCTTGGCTGCCAGCGCCGACAAGCGTGGTTGCCAACGGGCGGTGCCGAACGCCAAGTCCTGGGTGAAACCTCGATCGCGGTCTTCGACCTTATCCATCTGCGTGGGCAGCGAACTGTTCAGCGACGCTTTGCCGTTGAGCACGGCGGCGAGGGCCTTGGCGGCGGCCAGACGCGGGTTCATTGGGCGACCACGCCGAGAACGGTGCCCAGGGCAAACTTCTCACGACGGCTGTTGAACAAATCGCTGAAATTCAGCGCCTTGCCACCGGGCAATTGCAGACGGGTCAGACACAGCGCCTGGTCACCGCAAGCCACCAACAGGCCGTCCTTGCTGGCACCGATAATCTCGCCGGGTGCGCCTTTACCGTCGGCCAGGGTCGCGGCCAACACCTTCAACGCTTCGCCGTTAAGGGTGCTGTGGCAGATCGGCCATGGGTTGAAGGCCCGCACACAGCGCTCCACCTCCACGGCCGGGCGGCTCCAGTCGATGCGTGCTTCGTCCTTGTTCAGTTTGTGGGCGTACGTCGCCAGGCTGTCGTCCTGCACTTCGCCTTCCAGGGTGCCGGCATCGAGACCGGCGATGGCCTGGATGACGGCGGGCGGGCCCATTTCAGCCAGGCGATCGTGCAGGCTGCCGCCGGTGTCTTGGGCAGTGATCGGCGTGGTGACTTTGAGCAGTATCGGGCCGGTGTCCAGCCCTGCTTCCATGCGCATGACGGTCACGCCGCTTTCGCTGTCGCCGGCTTGCACCGCGCGCTGGATCGGCGCCGCGCCGCGCCAGCGTGGCAGCAACGAAGCGTGGCTGTTGATGCAACCCAGGCGCGGGATATCGAGTACGGCTTGGGGCAGGATCAAACCGTAGGCGACGACCACCAGCAGATCCGGCTTGAGCGCGGCCAGTTCGGCCTGGGCGTCGGCATTGCGCAGGGTCGGTGGTTGCAGCACGGCGATGTTGTGCTCGAGCGCCAGCTGCTTGACCGGGCTGGGCATCAGTTTTTGCCCGCGCCCGGCCGGGCGATCCGGCTGGGTGTACACCGCGACGATTTCATAAGGGCTGGCAAGCAGCGCCTTGAGGTGTTCGGCGGCAAATTCGGGTGTACCGGCAAAAACAATGCGCAGTGGCTCGGTCATCGGAGTTCTCGGTTAAAAGCAGTCACAAAAGAAAAAGGCTTGCCGCAGCAAGCCTCTGGAAGGAGGGCATCAAGCTTGCTGGCGATGCTTTTTTTCCAGCTTCTTCTTGATCCGGTCACGTTTGAGCGTGGACAGGTAATCGACAAACAGCTTGCCGTTGAGGTGGTCGCACTCGTGCTGGATGCACACCGCCAACAGGCCTTCGGCAATCAGCTCGAACGGCTTGCCGTCGCGGTCCAGGGCCTTGATCTTAACGCGCAATGGGCGTTCGACGTTCTCGTAGAACTCCGGCACCGACAGGCAACCTTCCTGGTATTCGCCCATCTCGTCGGTCAGCGGTTCGAACTCGGGGTTGATGTACACCCGCGGTTCGCTGCGATCTTCGGAGAGGTCCATGACCACGACGCGCAGGTGCACGTTGACCTGGGTCGCGGCGAGGCCGATGCCCGGGGCTTCATACATTGTTTCAAACATGTCATCGACCAACTGACGAACCTTGTCGTCCACTACGGCCACCGGCTTGGCGATCGTGCGCAGGCGCGAGTCGGGAAATTCGAGGATGTTCAAAATAGCCATAAGCGTAATTGCTGCACATGTGAGGTAGAGGCAAATCGGCGGTGGGATGGACCCAGGCAGCCGGTGTGAAACGTTCGAAAGCCGCGAAGGCTATGGCGTTTCACGCGAACGCACATAATAAAGGAGATTGACCCCATGAGGAAATCGCTACTCGTCTTGCTGCTGTGGGCCCCGTTCGCCATGGCGCTGATTCCCCAGCCCGGCCAGCGCCTGGATTCTTCCACGCAAAAGGCTATCCAGGGCTTCTTGCTGCACAACCGCATACTCGACTCGCCCCAGGAACTGGACAACGCGCCCTATATCGTTGCCGCCGATGCCGGGCGCGTGCTGGGCGCCACGGGTGAACGCATCTATGCCAGAGGCAGCCTGGACCCGGCCCAGCCGAGCTATGGGATCTTCCGCCGAGGCAGGGTCTACACCGACCCCAACACTCGGGAATTGCTTGGGGTCAACGCTGACGACATCGGCACCGCGCGCTTTTTGCTGGCCGATGACCTGACCACCCTGGCCGTGCAAAGGGTGACCCAGGAAGTGCGCCCAGGCGACCGTTTGCTGCGCGCCGAACCCGACGTCGGCCTGGCGGACCTGAAAACCCCTGCAACTGCACCCTTCGTTGAAGGGCACATCATCGACATCCCCAAGGGGGTCACGCAGATCGGCGTGCTGGATACGGTAACCCTGAACAAGGGGCGCCGCGATGGCTTGGTCGAAGGCCAATTGCTTACGGTGATTCGGGCTGGCGCCTCGGTGCGCGATGCGCTTACCGGTAGCCCGACGAGACTCCCGGAGGTTCGTGCTGGCACGCTGCTGGTGTTTCGCACCTATGAAAAGCTCAGCTATGCCCTGGTTCTTAGCGCGTCCCGCTCCCTGGCGGTAATGGATCGTTTCGAGAGCGTCGATCAAACGCAATAAATAGCCTGCTAAATAAGTTACCAACAGAGTTATCCACAGCTTGTTCTGGTCAAGGACGATCAAATGTTTCCGATAAATAGTCATGAAATTTCCCCGGCAGAGCTGGAAGCCCGGCTACGCTTGCACAGGCTGCCGGAACTGGGTCCCCAGCGTTTTCGCGTGTTGATCGAGGCGTTCGGCTCTGCTTCCAAAGCCATCAGTGCACCGGCCAGTGCCTGGCGCGCGCTCGGGTTGCGGGCGGTGAGTGCCGATGCCCGGCGCAGTGCCGATGTTCGCGATGGGGCCAGTGCGGCGCTGGCATGGCTGGCCCGCCCGGCCCAGCATTTACTGATGTGGGACCAACCTGACTACCCTGCACTGCTCGCCCAGATCGACGATGCACCGCCGCTGTTATTCGTTGCCGGCGACCCGACGTTGCTGGAAAAACCGCAGCTGGCCGTGGTCGGCAGCCGTCGCGCTTCCCGCCCCGGCATGGACACCGCTGCCGCCTTTTCCCGCAGCCTGGCCAGTGCCGGTTTTGTCATCACCAGCGGCCTCGCGCTGGGTATCGATGGCGCGGCTCACCAAGCCGCATTGGACGTGGGCGGCCATACCATCGGCGTGCTCGGCACCGGCCTGGAAAATTTTTATCCACAGCGCCATAAGACGCTCGCCGCCGCCATGATTGCCCAGGGCAGCGCCGTGGTTTCCGAGTTTCCCCTGGACGCCCCACCCCAGGCCGGCAACTTTCCACGGCGCAATCGCATCATCAGTGGTTTATCCCTGGGTGTCCTGGTGGTGGAAGCCGGTATGGCCAGTGGTTCGCTGATCACCGCACGCCTGGCGGCGGAACAAGGGCGTGAGGTCTATGCCATTCCTGGTTCCATCCATCATCCCGGCGCCAAGGGCTGTCACCAGTTGATTCGCGATGGCGCGGTGCTGGTGGAAACCATCGAACACATTCTGGAAGGCTTGCGCGGTTGGCAGGCGCTGTCACGGCCGGCGCCGGTGCCGGTCGTGCATCCACTGGTGGCCCTGCTGCACGCGGCGGCCCATACCAGCGAAGCCCTGGCGATTGCCAGTGGTCGGCCGCTGTCCCAGGTGCTGGCGACCTTGACCGAGCTGGAACTCGAGGGTCAGGTGGTCTGCGAAAGCGGGCGCTGGCTGGCGCGCTGCGAGCGTTTGTAGCGGCTTTTGTAGCTGGGTTTTGTAACGAAGATCGGTAAACTGCCCACAGCTTTAGTTCGGAGGGTAAACAATGGTCAACAGGTGGCGTGTGCTGGAAGCCGCGCGAGAAATTCGCGCAGGTGCGGTGATTGCCTATCCGACCGAAGCGGTCTGGGGCCTGGGCTGCGACCCGTGGAATGAAGAAGCGGTGGACCGTCTGCTGGCGATCAAGAATCGCTCAGTGGATAAGGGCCTGATCCTGGTGGCGGACAACATTCGCCAGTTCGACTTCCTGTTCGAAGACTTCCCCGACACCTGGATCGAGCGCATGGCCAGCACCTGGCCTGGGCCGAATACCTGGCTGGTGCCCCATCAGGACCTGCTGCCGGAATGGGTCACCGGTGTGCATGACACCGTGGCGCTGCGGGTCAGTGACCATCCGTTGGTACGCGATTTGTGTGCTCAGGTCGGGCCGCTGATTTCCACCTCGGCCAACCCCCAGGGCCGCCCGGCCGCGCGTACGCGGATTCGGGTGGAGCAGTATTTCCGTGGGCAAGTAGACCTCGTGCTGGGCGGCGCCCTGGGTGGGCGCAAGAACCCGAGCCTGATCCGCGATCTGGTGACAGGGGATGTGGTGCGGCCGTCCTGAGACCGAGTCGCGCCCATCGGGGGCGAGCCCCCTCCCACATTTGATCGGTGTTCGTCATGACAACTCAGTCAAGTGTGGGAGGGGGCTTGCCCCCGATGACTTGTTTAAGGCAGCAGAATGGTTGAGCCGGTCGTGCGCCGCGCCGACAATTCGGTCTGCGCCTTCGCCGCGTCTGCCAGCGCATAACGCTGGTTGATATCAATGCGCACCTTGCCGCTCTTGATCATCGAGAACAGATCATCGGCCATCGCCTGCAAGTCCTTTGGATTGCTCGCATAGGTCGCCAGCGTTGGGCGGGTGACATACAGCGAACCCTTCGCCGCCAGAATCCCAAGGTTCACCCCGTCCACCGCACCCGACGCATTCCCAAAACTCACCACCAAGCCACGCGGTGCCACGCTGTCCAGCGAGGTCAGCCAGGTGTCTTTGCCGACGCCGTCATACACCACCGGCACCTTTTTGCCGTCAGTCAATTCCAGCACGCGCTGTGCGACATCTTCCTGGCTGTAATCGATGGTTTCCCAGGCGCCCAGGGACTTGGCCAGGGCGGCCTTCTCCGGTGAGCTCACCGTACCAATCAACTTGACGCCCAGCGCCTTGGCCCATTGGCAGGCCAGGGAGCCCACGCCGCCGGCAGCGGCGTGGAACAGAATGGTTTCGCCGCCCTTCAACTCATACGTCTGGCGCAACAGGTACTGCACGGTCAGGCCCTTGAGCATGGCGCCGGCGGCCTGTTCGAAGCTGATCTCGTCTGGCAGATGCACCAGGTTGGCAGCGGGCAAGACATGCAACTGGCTGTAGGCGCCCAGCGGGCCGCTGCCGTAGGCCACGCGGTCGCCGACCTTGAACTGGCTGACGTCACTGCCCACGGCATCGACCACGCCCGCCCCCTCTGCGCCCAGCCCCGATGGCAAGCTCGGTGGCGCGTAAAGGCCGCTGCGAAAGTAAGTGTCGATGAAGTTCAGGCCAATGGCTTCGTTACGTACCCGAACCTGCTGTGGGCCAGGCTCCGCTGGTGTGTAGTCCACATACTCGAGCACGTCGGGGCCGCCATGGGCGCTGAACTGGATACGTTTGGCCATTTACCTTCTCCTTGGGTCGAATAATACAAAGGCCCCTATCGGACTCCTAAGCTTGATCTTCGTCAACTGCGACGGCACGGGGTGCGGTGGTATCCTGTGCGCCCATTTGCCGCCGACGCCCAATGGCCTCGCGTAGCTTTGCCCGATTCAAGGTGATGCCATGACTACCCGCACCGAGGCTGTTAAAGCCTACCTGCTTGACCTGCAAGACCGCATTTGCAGCGCCCTGGAAACCTTCGAGACGGACACACGCTTTATCGAAGACGCCTGGACCCGGCCTGCCGGTGGCGGCGGTCGCACCCGTGTGATTGAAAACGGTTCGGTGATCGAAAAAGGCGGCGTTAACTTTTCCCACGTGTTCGGCAGCGGCTTGCCACCGTCCGCCAGTGCACACCGCCCGGAACTGGCCGGTCGCGGCTTCGAGGCGCTGGGGGTGTCGCTGGTGATCCATCCCCATAACCCCCATGTGCCGACGTCCCACGCCAATGTGCGCTTTTTCACCGCAGAAAAAGAAGGCGAAGAGCCGGTGTGGTGGTTTGGCGGCGGCTTTGACCTCACGCCGTACTACGGCAATGAAGAAGATTGCGTGCACTGGCATCGCGTGGCCGAGCAGGCCTGTGCGCCATTCGGCGCGGACGTCTACCCGCGTTATAAAGCCTGGTGCGACACCTATTTCCATATCAAGCACCGCAACGAGCCGCGTGGCATCGGCGGCCTGTTTTTCGATGATTTGAACGAATGGGGCTTCGACACCTGCTTCGCCTTCATTCGCGCCATCGGTGATGCCTATATCGATGCCTACCTGCCGATCGTGCAACGCCGCCAGGCGATGGCCTATACCGAACAGCAGCGCCAGTTCCAGGAGTTTCGCCGGGGGCGTTACGTCGAGTTCAACCTCGTCTATGACCGTGGCACCCTGTTCGGCCTGCAATCGGGCGGGCGTACCGAGTCGATCCTGATGTCGCTGCCGCCCCAGGTACGCTGGAGCTACGACTGGAAAGCCGAAGCCGGCAGCGATGAAGCGCGCCTCACCGACTACTTCCTGCAGGACCGCGACTGGCTCGGCCTGGCTGCGCCCAAGGCGGTGGAGTGATGGATCACTATGTCGTCTTCGGCAATCCCATCGGCCACAGCAAGTCGCCGTTGATTCACCGCATGTTCGCCGAACAGACCGGTGAGCAACTGGACTACAGCACACTGCTCGCGCCGCTGGAGGATTTCACCGGCTGCGCCCGTGAGTTCTTTCAACACGGGCGTGGCGCGAACGTCACCGTGCCGTTCAAGGAAGACGCTTTCCGGCTGGCCGACACCCTCACCGAGCGCGCCCAACGCGCCGGCGCGGTGAATACCCTGAGCAAGTTGGCCGATGGCACATTGCTGGGGGATAACACCGATGGCACCGGCCTGGTGCGCGACCTGACGGTAAACGCCGGGCTCAACCTGCAAGGCAAGCGCATCCTGCTGCTGGGCGCCGGTGGCGCGGTGCGCGGCGTGTTGGAACCGCTGCTGGCCGAGAGGCCTGCCTCGCTGATTATCGCTAACCGCACCGTGGAAAAAGCGGAAGTGCTGGCCGAGCTGTTTGACGACCTGGGGCCGGTGTCGGCCAGTGGGTTCGATTGGCTGCGTGAGCCGGTGGACGTAATCATCAACGCCACTTCCGCCAGCCTGACGGGCGATGTACCGCCGATTGCGGGCAGTTTGATCGAACCGGGCAAGACGTTCTGCTACGACATGATGTACGCCAAGGAGCCCACCGCGTTTTGTCGCTGGGCTGAGGAACACGGTGCTGCGGTGGCAATGGACGGCCTGGGCATGCTAGTGGAACAAGCGGCGCAAGCCTTCTTCCTGTGGCGCGGCGTGCGCCCGGAATCAGCGCCGGTACTGGCCGAGCTGCGCCGTCAGTTGGTCTGACACAAATCAAATGTGGGAGGGGGCTTGCCCCCGATAGCGGTGTTTCAGTCAACATATAAGTAGCTGACAGACCGCCATCGGGAGCAAGCCCCCTCCCACAGTTTGATCGCGTTCAGTCTTTGAAATGGATGGGGCACTTGTCTGGCCCTTCCAGTTTCTTCAACTCTTCAACGACTTGTGGCCTGGCGCCACGCAACGTCAGGCGACGTCCGTGCCGCTTCAACCGCCGCGCCTCCTGATGCAGCATCTCCACCCCGGAATAGTCGATAAAGTTGATCTGCTGCGATTCGATCACCACCCGCTCGCCCTGCAGACTCTGCAGGCGCACTTGCAGGTAGTGACTGGCGCCAAAAAAGATCGAGCCACCCACTCGCAATACATCCTCGTCACCGTCGCGCCACTGCTGAATGCGCGGTTGCGAGGTGCGTTTGAGGTAGAAAAACAGTGACGCGAGCACTCCCGCATAAATCGCCGTTTGCAGTTCCAGCAGCAAGGTGGCGACACACGTCAGGCCCATCACCACAAATTCGGCGCGGCTCACGCGGAACAACGCACGGATGCCTCGGCGGTCCACCAGCCCCCAGCAGATCAGCAGGATGCTCGCCGCCATGCTTGGGATCGGAATGTGTGCGATCAGCCCCGCGCCAAACAGCGCGAACAGTGCGACCCAGAGCGCGGAAAACACGCCGGCCAATGGCGAGCAGGCACCCGCCTCGTAACTGAGGCCGGACCGGGTGAAGGAGCCCGCCGACACGTACCCGGAGAAAAATCCGCCGATGATATTGGATAAACCCTGGGCTCGGACTTCCTGATTCGCGTCGAGCAATTGCTGGGAACGCGCCGACAGTGAGCGGGCAATCGACAGGCTGGTCACCAGCCCCAGCATGCCCACGGCCACGGCGCTGGGTAGCAGGCGCAGGATCGTATCCAGGTCCATTGGCAATGACCGCAAGGGCGGTAGCTGGCCGATAAACGCACTGACCAACGCCACATGCCCGAACAGCGCCGGCCACAGCCACGCGGCCAGGCTGCCCAGGGCCAGGGCGATCAACAGCGTCGGCCAGCGCGGCATCAGGTATTTGAGCAGCGCGCCCACCAGCAAAGTGCCCAAGCCCAGGGCGAGCGAGGCGCGGTCCCACTCGCCGCCATGCTCGAGCAGCGCCAGCAGGCTGTTGATGGCGGTGGCCTGGCTCGCAAGCTCCAGCCCCAGCAGGTTGGGCAACTGGCCTAGGGCAATCACGACGGCGGCGCCGAGGGTGAAACCGAGTACCACGGAATGGGAGACGAAATTCACCAGCGCGCCGAAGCGCAGCATGCCCAATAGCCACTGGAAAACGCCGGCGAGGAAGGTCAGCAGCAGGATCAAGGTGACGTAATCCTGGGAACCCGGCACCGCCAGCGGGCTGATACTGGCGTAGAGCACGATGGAGATCGCCGCTGTAGGACCGCAGATCAGGTGCCAGGACGAACCCCACAGGCAAGCGATCAACACCGGGATGATTGCGGCGTACAGGCCGTATTCGGGTGGGAGACCAGCGATGAGCGCGTAAGCAATCGACTGCGGCAAGGCGAGCACGGCACCGCTGAGGCCAACCATCGCGTCCCGGCCGACGCTGGCGTGGGTTTGGCGCGGGAGCCAACTCAGGAAAGGAAAGAGTGTGTGACGGTTGGGCCGGGGCATCGCGAGCTCGGATAAAAAGGTTTGAGCCAGGGTATCAGGCTGCCACTGATCGTTCCCCCGCTCTGCGTGGGAATACCTCATGTGACGCTCCGCGTCACGGTTTTAAAGCGGACGCAGAGCGTCCAGGAATGCATTCCCACGCGGAGCGTGGGAACGATCGCATGTGTCTTTAAAGTTTGGCTTTTACCGCCTGCAACGCATCCTGGCCATCCAGCGTCTTCACACCTTCCAGCCACTTGTCCAACACCGCCGGATTGGCCTTGATCCAAGCCTTCGCGGCGTCCGCATTGCTGACCTTATTGTTCACCACGTCAGCCATGATGCTGTTCTCCATGGCCTGAGTGAAACTCAGGTTGGTCAGCAGTTTCCCCACATTCGGGCAGGCTTGCGCATAACCCTTACGGGTCAACGTGTAGACGCTGCCGGTGTCACCAAAATACTTCTCGCCGCCCTTGAGGTAGCGCATTTTCAACTGCACGTTCATCGGGTGCGGCGTCCAGCCGAGGAAGGTGACGAATTTCTGCTTTTTCACCGCCCGCGTGACTTCGGCGAGCATCGCTTGCTCACTCGACTCGATCAGCTTCCACTGGCCAAGCTCGAAGTCATTTTTCTTGATGATCTCCTGCAGCGAGATATTCGCCGGTGCGCCGGAGCCGATGCCGTAGATCTTCTTGTCGAACTTGTCGGCAAATTTATTCAGATCGGCAAAATCATGCACGCCGGCTTCCCACACGTAGTCCGGTACGGCGAGGGTGAACTCGGTGCCGTCGAGGTTCTTCGCCAGTTGCACCACCTCGCCGTTCGCCACGAACTTGTCATAGAAGCCTTGCTGCGCCGGCATCCAGTTGCCCATGAACACGTCGACCTTGCCGTCCCTGAGCCCGCCGAAGGTAATCGGCACTGCCAGGGCGTCGACCTTAGCCTTGTAGCCCATGCCGCTCAGCAGAAAACCGGTGATGGCGTTGGTCGCCGCGATGTCGCTCCAGCCGGGGTCGGCCATTTTCACCGTTTCACAACTGGCGTCCGCGTAGGCATTGGCGCTGCTCAACGCCAGAATGCCCAGCACAACCGTTAATTTTTGCATGGCCTTCCCTCTGAATTTATTGGTTTTGGCAGGGTTGTGGATAACGTGCCTTGCGCTCCAGGTCGTCGAGGTCGATATGGTTGCGCATGTACTGCTGACTGGCGTCTACCAGGGGCTGGTGATCCCAGCTCTTCAGCTTGCCTTGGGTCAGTGCCTCGAATACCAGGCGACGGCGGCGTTGGCTGGCGAGCACTTGTTGATGGATCGCCGGTATGTCCCATTTGGCCCGCGCTTCGTTCAAAAATGCCTCGAACAGTGGCCGGTGTTCCGGTGACTGGCTGAGGTTCTCCCGCTCGTGCGGGTCGTTGTGCACATCGAACAGCAGACAAGGGTCGTCTTCGCTGTAGATGAATTTGTAGGCGCCTCGGCGAATCATCATCAGCGGGCTGATGGTGCCTTCGGCCATGTATTCGCCAAACACTTCGTCATGCCCGCCCTCGCCTTTGAGGTGCGGCAGCAGCGAGCGGCCATCCAGTGGCAGGCGTGGGTCCAGCTCGCCGCCGGCCAATTCCACCAGGGTCGGCAACAGGTCGGCGGTCGACACGGCGTGGGTCACGCGGCGCGCTGCAAATTGCCCCGGCGCACTGACCAGCAGCGGCACCCGGGCGGCCATTTCGAACCAGTGCATTTTGTACCAGAGGCTACGTTCGCCCAACATGTCGCCGTGGTCGCCGGAGAAGATGATGATGGTGTTATCGGCCAGGCCGGTGTCTTCCAAGGTTTGTAGCAGCTTGCCGACGTTGCTGTCGATGTAGCTGCACGCGCCGAAATAGGCACGGCGCGCATCGCGGATTTTATCCACAGGCAGCGGCTTGTCCCACAGGTCGTAGACCTTGAGCAAACGCTGGGAGTGCGGGTCAAGATCATCCTGCGCTGGTGTTGCAGGCAAGGGGATGTCGGCGTCGTCGTACAGGTCCCAGAACGGCTTGGGAATGGTGTACGGGTCGTGGGGATGGGTCATCGACACGGTCAGGCAGAACGGTTGCTCGCCGTCCTCGCGGATATGATCGAACAGGTATTGCTGGGCCTTGAACACCACCTCCTCGTCGAAATCCAGCTGGTTGGTACGCACACATGGTCCGGCTTGCAGCACCGAGGACATGTTGTGGTACCAGGTGGGGCGTACATCCGGTTCATCCCAGTTCACTGCCCACCCGTAGTCCGCCGGGTAGATGTCGCTGGTCAGGCGCTGTTCATAACCGTGCAACTGGTCGGGACCGCAGAAATGCATCTTGCCCGACAGCGCGGTGCGGTAACCGAGGCGCCGCAGGTAATGGGCGTAAGTGGGTACATCGGCCGGGAAGTCTGCCGCGTTGTCATAGGCGCCGATCTTGCTTGGCAGCTGGCCGCTGACCAAGGTAAAGCGCGAGGGCGCGCACAGCGGGCTGTTGCAGTAGGCAGCGTCGAAGACCACGCCGTGTTCGGCGAGGCGGCTCAGGTTGGGCAACTTGATCGGGGAAGATCCGTAGAAGGGCAGCATCGGTGCGGCCATTTGATCGGCCATGATGAAAAGAATGTTCTTGCGCTTCATGGGTTCTCGGCATTCCATAGGCAGTGTTTATGCGAATGAGCATGCAGCCCGCTTAGAGCGTGGTAAAGCCCATGAAGAACAATGCCTAGGATAAGCACAGCTTATGTATGAAGCGCTCGGTGACCTCTCCCTTGATCTGCTGCGCGCGTTCGAAGCGGCGGCGCGTCAGCGCAGTTTCACTGCCGCCGCGATGGAGCTGGGCACCACTCAGCCGGCCATCAGCCAGCAGATCAAACGCCTCGAAGAGCAGTTGGCGATCCGCTTGTTCGACCGCATCTACCGTGGCATCGAGTTGACCGAAGCGGGCGCCCTGCTGTTCGAACACGTCCAAGCCGGCCTGCACGCCATTAACCTGGGCTTGAGCACCGTCACCGAGCAAGACCAGCATGAAGTGCTGCAAGTGGCCACCGACTTCGCCTTCGCCGCCTACTGGCTGATGCCGCGCCTGCATCGTTTCCACCAGGCGAACCCGCAGGTGGATGTGAGCCTGGTGACCAGCGAGCGCAACCACGCCAGCCTGCGCAGTGACATCGACGTGGCGGTGCTGTTTGGTGACGGACGCTTCAAGCAAGGCGACAGCCTGTGGCTGTTCAACGAGGAAGTGTTCCCGGTGTGCAGCCCGCAGTGGCTCAAGCACCAGGCTACAGCGCTGACGGTGCAGACCCTGCCGGACTACCCGTTGCTGCACTTGCGCCAGGAAAACAACCGCCACTGGTTCGACTGGGCCGGCGTGTTTCGCGAGCTGGGAATCAGCGCCGCGCCCACCCCTGGGCAATTGCGTTTCGACAATTACACGCTGTTGATCCAGGCGGCCATTGCCGGCCAGGGCGTTGCGATCGGCTGGCGCCATCTGGTGGATGACCTGCTGGAGCAGAACTGGTTGTGCCGACCGATCAGCGACACGGTGATCTCGCGTTTCGGCTATTACGTGGTGCAGCCCCAGCGCAAGCGTCGTCGGCAGTTGGTCGAACGGTTTGTCGATTGGCTGGTGGCGGAGCAGGCCAGCAGCGCGCAGTCATTGACCGGGCTGGCCCTGCCGTCGATTGCGGTCTAGGATCGCTGCACAGTGGAACTGGAGTCCGGCATGCAACGTATCAAGGGCTATCACGCCCATATCTACTTCGACGCCAGCACGATCGACCAGGCGCGCACCTTGTGTGAAGACGCGGCAGCGCTCTTTCCGCTACGCATGGGGCGCGTGCATGAGCGTCCGGTAGGCCCGCACCCGGACTGGAGTTGCCAGCTGGCGTTCGAGCCGGAATACATCGGCGTGGTGCTGCCCTGGCTGGCGCTGCATCGCAATGGCTTGGTGGTGTTCCTGCACCCTGACACCGGCGATGACCTGAAGGACCACACTGATTACGCGGTCTGGATGGGTGCGATGCGCGAGCTGGATCTGTCTATTTTTTAACCGTTATGTGCTGACGCTATTCGCATCTTCCCAAGGATGTGTAAGATTTTACGCGCCTATCTCCCAATATATGGGACTGTTATTTATATATTGAGATGTTGCCAGGCATAGGTTTATATTCGCTCATCTGCTTTTTTCAGCACCCACTCATTTCAGGTGAAGCGATGCAGGCGCAATTGATCGCGCTCGATTGGGGAACCAGCTCCCTTCGTGCTTACAAACTAGGTCCCGCCGGCGTGGTGCTTGAACAACGCTCACTGCCCTGGGGCATCATGCATTTGCCCAGCGAACCGCGTGACATCGCGGGTGTTCGCTGCAGCAATGGCTTTGAGTTGGCATTCGATAGCGCCTGCGGGGATTGGCTCGACGCCCAGCCCGAACTGCCGGTAATCGCCTGCGGCATGGTGGGTAGCGCACAGGGTTGGAGCGAAGCGGCTTATCGCAACACCCCGGTGGATGTTGCCAGCCTGGGCCAGGCGCTGCACAAGGTGCGCAGCGTGCGTGGCGTCGATGTGCATATCGTGCCGGGCGTGATCGAACAAGTCGGCCTGCCCAATGTGATGCGCGGCGAAGAAACCCAGGTACTCGGTGTGCTGCACGGGCTCGCTACCGACGTACTGATCGGCCTGCCGGGCAGCCATTCCAAATGGGTCGAGGTGGTCGAGGGCTGTATCACGCACTTCGACACGTTCATGACCGGCGAGCTGTTCGCCATATTGAGCAAGCACAGCATCCTGGGACGCACCCAGCAATCATCGGAACATTTCCACACCGAGGCGTTTGACCGAGGCGTGGCTGTCGCGCTGTCGGCGGACGGCCAGCGCGGCGTGCTCTCGACCCTGTTCAGTGCCCGCACCCTAGGGCTGACCGCCGAACTTACGCCTGAGCAGCAGCCCGACTACCTGTCCGGCCTGCTGATCGGCCATGAACTCGCCGGGTTACCCGACAGCGCCAAACGCAAGCCGATCATCCTGGTCGGCGCCGCCCCCCTCTGCGCCCGCTATCAACGCGCTCTCGCCCAGTGCGGCTTCGCCCGCGTCAGCCTGGCGCAGGAAGCCAGCGAGCGCGGCTTGTGGCAACTGGCCGAGGCGGCCGGGCTCACTCAACCTGTAACGGAGGCCTGACATGCTCAAGAAAGCACTCGCACAAAACGGTTTGATCGCGATCCTGCGCGGTGTGCGTCCGGACGAAGCCCAAGCTGTCGGCCAGGTGCTGTACCAGGCCGGTTTTCGCGTGATCGAGGTGCCGCTGAACTCGCCGGACCCCTACACCAGCATCCGGACCCTGCGCGACAGCCTGCCCGCCGATTGCCTGATCGGTGCCGGTACGGTGTTGACGCCCGAGCAGGTCGAGCAGGTCAAAGCCGCCGGCGGCCAAGTGATCGTCATGCCGCACAGCGATGCCAAGGTATTGCGTGCGGCGAAAGCGGCGGGCCTGTACCTGTCACCGGGCGTGGCCACGCCGACCGAGGCCTTTGCCGCACTGGCCGAAGGCGCCGACGTGCTGAAGCTGTTTCCGGCCGAGCAAATGGGCCCGGCGGTGATCAAGGCGTGGCTCGCGGTATTGCCGGCGGGCACGTTGTTGCTGCCGGTAGGCGGTATCACCCCGGACAACATGCAGGTATTCACCGACGCCGGTGCCAAAGGCTTCGGGCTGGGCTCGGGCTTGTTCAAGCCGGGCATGTCCGTGGAGCAGGTCGCGAGCCGCGCCCAGGCGTATGTCGCAGCCTGGAAAGCCCTGAGCTGATTTCAAGTTCCGCGCCTGCTGGCGCCGCATCTACAAGAGAGATAACAGATGAAAATCACCAAACTGACGACCTTCATCGTCCCGCCGCGCTGGTGCTTCCTCAAAGTCGAAACCGACCAGGGTGTCACCGGCTGGGGTGAGCCCGTGGTTGAAGGTCGCGCCCACACCGTGGCCGCTGCCGTCGAAGAATTATCCGACTACCTGATCGGTAAAGACCCACGCAATATCGAAGACATCTGGACCGTGCTCTACCGCGGCGGTTTCTACCGCGGTGGCGCGGTGCACATGAGCGCCCTCGCCGGTATCGACCAGGCGTTGTGGGACATCAAGGGCAAGGCCCTGGGCGTTTCCGTCAGCGACCTGCTGGGTGGCCAGGTGCGTGACAAGATCCGCGTGTATTCGTGGATCGGTGGCGACCGCCCGGCAGACACTGCCCGCGCCGCCAAAGAGGCCGTGGCTCGTGGTTTCACTGCGGTGAAAATGAACGGCACCGAAGAGCTGCAGTTCGTCGACAGCTTCGAAAAAGTCGACCTGGCCCTGGCCAACGTCGCGGCGGTACGCGATGCGGTCGGCCCCAACGTGGGCATCGGCGTCGACTTCCACGGCCGTGTGCATAAGCCGATGGCCAAGGTGCTGATGAAGGAGCTGGACCCGTACAAGCTGATGTTCATCGAAGAGCCGGTGCTCAGCGAAAACTACGAGGCCCTCAAGGAACTGGCACCGCTGACCAGCACCCCGATTGCCCTGGGCGAGCGCCTGTTCTCGCGCTGGGACTTCAAGCGTGTGCTCAGTGAAGGCTACGTCGATATCATTCAGCCGGATGCGTCCCACGCCGGCGGCATCACCGAAACCCGCAAGATCGCCAACATGGCCGAAGCCTACGACGTGGCCCTGGCCCTGCACTGCCCGCTGGGCCCGATTGCCCTGGCGGCCTGCCTGCAACTGGATGCGGTTTGCTACAACGCCTTTATCCAGGAGCAAAGCCTGGGCATTCACTACAACGAGAGCAACGACCTGCTCGACTATGTGCGCGACCCCGGCGTGTTCGATTATGACCAGGGCTTCGTGAAGATCCCCAACGGCCCGGGCCTGGGCATTGAGATCAACGAGGAATATGTGATCGAGCGGGCGGCCATTGGTCATCGCTGGCGCAACCCGATCTGGCGCCATGCTGACGGCAGTTTTGCCGAGTGGTGATTTCCAACTGAAAGAACAGGGTCAAAAAATGTGGGAGGGGGCTTGCTCCCGATAGCGCAGTGTCAGGCGACACTTTGGCGGCAGGTTCACCGCTATCGGGGGCAAGCCCCCTCCCACATTTGATCCGGGTTCTTCAGTCAGCCCTGTTTTCAGACCTCAATAAACATAAAAAGAGGCACCTCCCATGCAACCTGAATCCCTTACCGGACAGGCTTCCTTAGTCACGCCTAGCCGAAAGCGCTTCTTCATCATGGTGCTGCTGTTCATCACCGTGGTGATCAACTACCTCGACCGCAGCAACCTGTCGATTGCCGCCCCTGCGCTGACCAGCGAGCTGGGCATCGACCCGGTCCATGTCGGGCTGATTTTCTCGGCGTTCGGCTGGACCTACGCCGCCATGCAGATTCCTGGCGGCTGGCTGGTAGACCGTGTGCCTCCGCGCATTCTCTACACTGCGGCCCTGCTGCTGTGGTCGATCGCCACCGTCATGCTCGGCTTTGCCGCCAGCTTCATCGCCTTGTTCGTGTTGCGCATGGCCGTCGGCGCCCTGGAAGCCCCGGCCTACCCGATCAACAGCCGGGTTGTGACCACCTGGTTTCCCGAGCGCGAGCGCGCCACGGCGATTGGCGTCTACACCTCCGGGCAGTTCGTCGGGCTGGCGTTCCTCACGCCCGTGCTGGCCTGGCTGCAGCATGCGTTCGGCTGGCACATGGTGTTCGTCGCCACCGGTGGTGTCGGCATCCTATGGGCGGTGATCTGGTATGCGGTGTATCGCGAGCCCAAGGATTTCAAAGGCGCCAACGCGGCGGAAATCCAGTTGATCCGCGACGGCGGCGGCCTGGTGGATATGCAGGCGCAAGCGACCAAGGCGCCATTCAGTTGGGTCGACCTCGGCATTGTGCTGAGCAAGCGCAAGTTGTGGGGCATCTACCTGGGGCAGTTTTGCCTGAACTCGACCCTGTGGTTTTTCCTGACCTGGTTCCCGACCTACCTGGTGAAGTATCGCGGGATGGACTTCATCAAGTCCGGCCTGCTGGCCTCGCTACCGTTTCTGGCGGCGTTCGTCGGCGTGCTGTGCTCGGGGATTTTTTCCGATTGGCTGATTCGCCGGGGCGCCTCGGTGGGCTTTGCGCGCAAGTTGCCGATCATTGGCGGGCTGCTGATTTCCACCGCGATCATCGGCGCCAACTACGTGGACTCCACAGCCTGGGTGATAGCCTTCCTGGCGCTGGCGTTTTTCGGCAACGGCCTGGCGTCGATTACCTGGTCGCTGGTGTCCACGCTTGCCCCCGCACGTCTGTTGGGCCTGACCGGTGGCGTGTTCAACTTCATCGGCAACCTGTCGGCCATTGCCACGCCGATCGTGATTGGTTTTCTCGCCAGCGGTGATTCGTTTGCGCCAGCGATTACCTACATTGCGGTGCTGGCGCTGCTTGGGGCACTGTCCTATGTGTTACTGGTGGGCAAGGTCGAGCGCATCGAGCTTTCCTAGCGCAAGAGCCAACACAGGCGCGCTTACCGACGAGCGTTACGCACGCCTTGCGACAGCGCCGCGCAATGGCTCAATACGCCATCGATCGCTTGCTGGTCGCTGCTGGCGTTGGCGATGTGATCGATCAGCGCAGAACCCACCACCACACCGTCCGCCAGGCGCGCGATGGCCGCCGCTTGCTCCGGTGTACGGATACCGAAGCCGATGCTGATCGGCAGGTCAGTGTGACGACGCAGGCGGGCGACGGCCTCCTCAACGTGTTCCAGGGTCGCGGCGCCGGCACCGGTCACGCCGGCGACCGACACGTAGTACACAAAGCCGGAGCTGCCATTGAGTACGGTCGGCAGGCGCACATCGTCAGTGGTCGGGGTGGTCAGGCGGATAAAATCGATGCCAGCGGCCTGGGCCGGATCGCAGAGCTCGCCGTTATGCTCGGGCGGCATGTCGACCACGATCAGGCCATCGACCCCGGCCTCCTTGGCGTCGGTAATGAACTGCGGCACGCCGTATTTGTGGATCGGGTTGAAGTAACCCATCAGCACCAGTGGCGTGTCGTTGTTGTCCTTGCGGAACTCGCGGACCATCTGCAGGGTTTTCGCCAGGTTCTGCCTGGCTTCCAGCGCACGGATGTTGGCCAACTGGATCGCCGGGCCATCAGCCATCGGGTCGGTGAAGGGCATGCCCAGCTCGATCACGTCGGCGCCTGCGGCGGGCAAGCCTTTGAGGATGGCCAGCGAGGTGTCATAACCCGGGTCGCCGGCGGTGACGAAGGTCACCAGGGCGGCGCGGTTTTGTTCTTTCAGCTGTGCAAAGCGGGTGTGCAGGCGGCTCATCAGTGTTTCTCCTGCTGGGTGGTTTGCATATGGTGCATCACCGTCTGCATGTCTTTGTCGCCACGGCCGGACAGGTTGACCACCATCAGGTGATCGGCAGGCAAGGTCGGGGCGCGCTTGAACACTTCAGCCAGGGCGTGTGCGCTTTCCAGCGCGGGAATGATCCCTTCCAGGCGGCAGCATTTGTGGAAGGCGTCGAGGGCTTCATCGTCAGTCACCGAGGTGTACTGGACGCGGCCGATGTCGTGCAACCAGGCATGTTCAGGGCCGATGCCGGGGTAGTCCAGGCCTGCGGAAATCGAGTGGGCGTCGATGATCTGGCCATCATCGTCCTGCAGCAGGAAGGTGCGGTTGCCGTGCAGTACACCGGGTACCCCGCCGTTGAGGCTGGCGGCGTGCTTGCCGGTTTCGATGCCGTGGCCGGCCGCTTCAACGCCGATGATTTCGACGCTGGTGTCATCCAGGAACGGGTGGAACAGGCCCATGGCGTTGGAGCCGCCACCGATGCACGCCACCAGGCTGTCCGGCAGGCGGCCTTCCTGGGCTTGCAGCTGGTCGCGGGTTTCCTTGCCGATGACGGCCTGGAAGTCGCGGACCATGGCCGGGTACGGGTGCGGGCCGGCCACGGTACCGATCAGGTAGAAGGTGCTGTCGACGTTGGTTACCCAGTCGCGCAGGGCTTCGTTCATGGCGTCTTTCAGGGTGCCGGTGCCGGCGACCACCGGGATCACCTCGGCGCCCAGCAGCTTCATGCGGAACACGTTGGCCTGTTGGCGCTCGATGTCGGTGGTGCCCATGTAGATCACGCATTGCAGGCCGAAACGCGCGGCCACGGTGGCGGTCGCCACGCCGTGCATGCCGGCGCCGGTCTCGGCGATGATGCGTTTCTTGCCCATGCGCCGCGCCAGCAGGATCTGGCCGATGCAATTGTTGATCTTGTGCGCGCCGGTATGGTTCAGCTCTTCACGCTTGAGGTAGATCTTGGCGCCGCCGCAGAACTCCGTCAGGCGTTCAGCGAAGTACAGCGGGCTTGGGCGCCCGACATAATCGCGCTGGAAGTAGGCCAATTCTTCGTTGAACGCCGGATCGATCTTGGCGGCTTCGTATTCACGGGCCAGCTCAAGGATCAACGGCATCAGCGTTTCAGCGACGTAGCGGCCGCCAAACGCGCCAAACAGGCCGTTGGCGTCAGGGCCGTTGCGCAGATCGGTCTGGGACTGGGTCATGGGGCGCTCCAGGAAAGAATGGGTGTAGAGAACAATGAGGGCCACTCTACCCCTGCCGCTCCCGGCTGAAAACCGATAAGATCGCCGCAACCTGTCAGGAAAACTCACAGATGAGTCGAGACCTTCCGCCGCTCAACGCGCTGCGCGCGTTTGAAGCCACCGCCCGCCTCGGCAGCGTCAGCCAGGCGGCAGAGCAATTGCACGTCACCCATGGCGCAGTCAGTCGCCAATTGAAAGTGCTGGAAGAACACTTGGGCGTCAGCCTGTTCGTCAAGGATGGGCGCGGCCTTAAACTCACAGATGCCGGGGCCAGGCTGCGCGATGTCAGTGGCGAGGCGTTTGAGCGTCTGCGGGATGTTTGCGCCGAACTCAGCCAAAACAGCGCTGATGCGCCGTTTGTGCTTGGTTGTTCAGGCAGTTTGCTGGCGCGCTGGTTTATTCCACGCTTGGGACGCTTGAATGCGGACCTGCCGGACTTGCGTTTGCACCTGTCGGCAGGCGAAGGCGATCTGGACCCGCGACGGCCAGGGTTGGACGCCCTGCTGGTATTCGCCGAGCCACCGTGGCCAGCGGATATGCAGGTGTATGAGTTGGCAAGCGAGCGTATTGGCCCGGTGATGAGCCCGCGATTTGCAGGTTACGCGAGCCTGCTTCACGCGCCCGCTGCGGCCTTGTGTGGCGAAGCGCTGCTGCATACCACGTCACGTCCGCAGGCCTGGCCGAGTTGGGCCCAGCAACACGCAATCGATCCCGGCGCGCTGAAGCTCGGCCAGGGTTTTGAGCATTTGTATTATTTGCTGGAAGCGGCGGTTGCAGGGCTGGGTGTGGCAATCGCGCCGGAGCCGCTGGTGGCAGAGGACCTGCGAGCGGGTCGCCTGGTGGCGCCATGGGGCTTCAGTGAAACCCCGGCGCACCTGGCGTTGTGGCTACCCAAGCGCGCCGCAGACGGGCGCGCCGGGCAATTGGCGCAGTGGCTCAAGGCTGAGCTGGGGCGCCAACCGGTTTAGTCGCCGCGTTTGCACAGCAGGTAAGCCGCCAGCAGGCCCAGAGCACCTACAGCGACGCCGGCTGTGGTCCATGGGTGCTCTTGGGCGTAATCCCGAGTAGCAACACCGGTTTCGCGAATTTTGACTTTGCTTTCTTCATAGGCATCGCTGATCAGGTGGCGAGAGTGCTTGAGGGCATTCTCGGCATTGCTTTTCAGGGCCTTCAGCGTTTTGCGCGACTCATCGGATGCATCATCCTTGAGGCTCTCAAGGGATTTGAGCAGGCTCGAAATCTCGGCTTCCATGCTTTCCAGCGACGCTTTGCGTAAAGAAGTGTTGGCCATGTGGACATCTCCTGAAGTGATTGAGTGGCATGTGTAGATACCGACTGCGGCGGTTTCGGAAAGTGCATTAAATCTGAACTTTCGTAGCCGAGCGGTCGCCTCAAGCAGTACGAATATTCACTGCTAGTCTTGATTGACGACCTACAGGAGAAACACCATGAGCGAACATCACACCTACAAGAAAGTCGAATTGGTGGGCTCATCCACCACCACCATCGAAGATGCGATCCAGAATGCCCTGGCCGAAGCCAGCAAAAGCCTCAAGCATCTGGAATGGTTTGAAGTGACTGAAACCCGTGGGCATATCGAGAATGGCAAGGTTGCGCACTATCAGGTCACCCTGAAGGTGGGATTCCGAATTGCCAGTAGTTGATCGGGCGCGTGGAACTTTGATCGCTGGCCGATTGCCATAACCTGCGCTACATACAATGGGTGCCGACGTCATAGGCGTCGGCACGCTCTTTTCGACCAGCGCAAGGAAAGTATCGGATGAAGAAGTTTCTGTTAGCGGTAGGTTTGTTGAGCATCGCCGGCACGGCCCTGGCGGCGGGCAAGCCTTGTGAAGAGCTGAAAAGCGAAATTGCAGCGAAAATCGACGCCAAGGGCGCTTCGGGTTATTCGCTGGAAGTGGTGGACAAAGGCGCAGCCGCTGATGGCAAGGTAGTCGGCAGCTGTGACGGCGACACCAAGGAAATCGTCTACAAGCGCGGTTAAGCCCGTGTTGCAGACCTAAAAACCGACGCACTTGTGGCGAGGGAGCTTGCTCCCGCTGGAGTGCGCAGCGCTCCCTTTTTGGGGCCGCTTCGCAGCCCAGCGGGAGCAAGCTCCTTCGCCACAGGCGCGTCGGTTTTTTTTGCCCGGAGTTCAGCCCTTCATCAACTGCGCCAGCAGTTCGTAGGAATGAATCCGGTCGGCATGCTCGTACAGGTCGCAGGTAAAGATCAGTTCATCAGCGCCGGTCTGCTCGATCAGCACCTCCAGTTTGGCGCGGATCTTCGCCGGGCTGCCTACCATCGCCAAGCCGAGGAAACTGCCGACCGCGTCTTTTTCGTGGGGCAGCCACAGGCCGTCCATGGTTTTGACCGGTGGCCGCTGCACCAGGCTCTGCCCACGCATCAGTGCGAGAATGCGCTGGTACACCGAGGTGGCAAGGTAGTCAGCTTGTTCATCGGTGTCAGCGGCCACCAGCGGAATGCCAAGCATGACGTAGGGCTTTTCCAGCACGGCCGAAGGCTTGAAGTGATTGCGGTACACGCGAATCGCCTCATGCATCAGGCGCGGTGCGAAATGTGAGGCGAACGCGTATGGCAAGCCACGTTCACCGGCCAATTGCGCGCTGAACAGGCTCGAGCCCAACAGCCATACCGGCACGTTGGTGCCGGTGCCCGGTACCGCAATCACCCGTTGGTCGGGCGTGCGTGGGCCGAGGTAGGCCATCAGTTCGGCCACGTCTTCAGGGAAGTCGTCGGCACTGCCGGAGCGTTCACGGCGCAGGGCGCGGGCGGTCATCTGGTCGGAACCGGGCGCACGGCCCAAGCCCAAGTCGATACGGCCGGGGTACAAGCTTTCCAGGGTGCCGAACTGCTCGGCAATCACCAGCGGCGCATGGTTGGGCAGCATCACCCCACCGGAGCCGACACGGATAGTCGAGGTGCCCCCGGCCAGGTAGCCGAGCAACACCGACGTGGCCGAGCTGGCGATACCGTCCATATTGTGGTGTTCAGCCACCCAGAAACGGTTGTAGCCGAGTTTTTCCACGTGCCGGGCAAGGTCCAGGGAATTGCGCAGCGATTGCGCCGCACTGCCGTTGGCGCGAACGGGCACCAGGTCGAGGGTCGAGTACTTAACGTCGGACAGCGATTTCATAGCCTGCTTCTCCAATGGGGGCGCAGGCTTCTCAGACGAACCAAAACCTGCCGCTTCATGTGCATGTTCTATGCAATGAGGGCATATACCCGAGATTCAATAGCAGGCATGAAATTTCCTACCTGAATGGTAGGTTTTTCTGACAAGGTGAACTTTGCCACGGTGTCTATCCTCAGAACCTTACTGACGCAAAACTACCGTTCGAGGAGAAAGCTATGAGTATCGTTAAAAAGGCATCCGCGCATTGGGAAGGCGATCTGAAGACTGGCCTGGGTTCCATTTCCACGGAAACTGGCGTGCTGCGCGAGGCGCCCTACGGCTTCAAGGCCCGTTTCGAAGGCGGCAAGGGCACCAACCCTGAAGAGCTGATCGGCGCGGCCCACGCCGGCTGTTTCTCCATGGCCTTTTCCATGATTCTCGGCGACGCGGGCCTGAAGGCTGACAGCATCGACACCCAGGCCGAAGTGAGCCTCGACCAGGTCGAGGGTGGTTTTGCGATTACCGCCGTGCATCTGGTTCTCAAGGCCAAGATCCCAGGCGCCAGCCAGGCGCAGTTCGACGAACTGAGCAAAAAGGCCAAGGAAGGGTGCCCAGTGTCCAAAGTGCTGAACGCAACCATCACCCTGGATGCCACACTGGTTAACTGACACACCCTCCATGTGGGAGGGGGCTTGCCCCCTGCCACATTTAGTTTTGCGTTAAATCAGAACTCGTATTTCATAGATGTGGTCCTATAGCCTATGCAGCCTAGGCGCACACTCGTGCGCATGCATTCAGGGAGCTTCACACATGAAACGTTTTGCCTTGGCAATCATCTGCGGTGTATTGGCCACTTCGGCCGTGGCCGCGCCAAAAGATTGTGAAGAGCTCAGGAAGGAAATCGAAGTGAATATCCAGGCTAAGGCGATCCCGTCGTACACCCTGGAAATCATCACTGCCGAAGAAGCCAAGAACCACGACAGCGCCATGATTGTTGGTTCGTGCGAAAACGGCACCAAGCGCATCCTCTACCAGAAAAACAACGACTGATCAGATGCAGTTCACACTGCGCTCCTCGGCCAGCAACTGACGCGCCGAGTCATACAGGCGGATGTTGGGGGTGAAGGCCAGTGAGCGACCTTCCAGTACGTAGCGTTGGCCAGCCTGGAAATGGTCGTACTGCAAGGTCATGAAGCAGGTTCGATACATCATCTGGCTGAGCCCCCCCAAGCCACCGCCGGCGGGCACTTCGAAATCGAAGCGCACCATCAGTTCGTGGGGGCCGGGCGGCATTTGGAAAAAGCGCCCGTCGTCGAGGTTTTTCCCGTCCAGCCGCTGGGCCATGACCAATTTGGAGCCCGGTGTCGGCGTGGTGAAGTCTACCCAGGCCTGCTGCGGGTCGACTGGCGGGATGGGCGTCAATGCGCAAGCGCTGAGGAACAGGGCGGCAATGGGATACAGAAGCTGGCGCATGGCAGGTACTCAACGCGAGAAGATAGTTTGAGTATAAACACGCCATCGTGTGGAACATTCAAATTCACTTCAAACGTATCAGTCTGGCGCACACATCACCCAGGAGCAGTCGCGGCATGATCAGGCGTTTTCTTCCGGGGTTGATCGCGGTGCTGCTCAGCGGCTGCTCCAGCGTCAGTTACTACAGCCAGTTGGCAAGTGGCCAGTGGCAGCTGCTGCGGGCGCGGGAACCGGTGGCCGAGGTCATCGCCGATCCAGCCCGTCCTCAAGGGTTGCGCGAGCATCTGGTGCAATCCCAGAAAGCTCGCACTTTCGCCAGCGAACACCTGCACTTGCCCGACAATCAAAGTTACCGGCTCTACGCCGATATTGGCCGACCCTATGTGGTCTGGAATGTCTTCGCCACGCAGGAATTTTCTCTATCGCCTGAAAACCACTGTTTCCCCATCGCTGGTTGCGTCGCCTACCGCGGCTATTACAGCCAGGGCGCGGCACGCGGCGAAGCGGCATTGCTGCGCCAACAAGGTATGGACGTGTCGATTGGCGGCGTCGAGGCGTATTCCACCTTGGGTTGGTTCAACGACCCGATCATCAGTTCGATGCTGCACTGGGGCGATGAGCGCCTGGCCACGTTGATCTTCCATGAGCTGGCGCATCAGCGCTTCTATGTGAAGGACGACACCGAATTCAATGAGTCATTCGCCAGCTTCGTCGAGCAGGAAGGTACTCGGCAGTGGCGTGCTTCCCGTGGCCTGGCGCCGCTGAGCGATGGGACGCTGCAGCAGCGTGACCAGTTCATTCGCCTGGTTCTCGATACCCGCAAACGCCTGGAAACCCTCTACGCACAGCCCTTGGCGCGCGAAGCCATGCGCCAGGCCAAGGCGGCGGAGTTCGAACGCCTGCGCCTTGAGTACCGACAGATGCGCGACAGCCAGTGGGGCGGTGACAAGCGCTATGACGCGTGGATCAACCAGCCGATGAACAACGCACGGCTGTTGCCTTTCGGCCTATATGACCAATGGGTGCCGGCGTTTGCAGCATTGTTTCGGCAGGAAGGCGGGGATTGGGTCAGGTTTTATCAGGCGGTGCGCGCATTGGGCGGTTTGGCTTCGCAAGAGCGCAAGATTCGTTTGAGGCAATTGATGAACGAATATCAGGGGATGAATGCGCAGAGCACGTTTGACGCGAGCAGATACAAGTAATATCTACATATCCCACCGCTCTGAGACGCGCTCATTAGAGTTTCCTGACCTTTACAGCGTCAGGGTTTCCTCATGTCTCTACCCTTGCATCAAAACACACCAACGTTAACGGCGATCGATCCACGCGGGTTGGCTGTGCGCACGGTCGCTTATTACCGGCCGACTGCCCAAGTCGAGCTTGAGGCGCGTATTGCCCGTCAAGCGTTCAATGCCTCGGGTTTTGTCGTGCAGCAGTACGGGTCACGTCAGTGGATGGCAAGTGACGCCAAAGGGGTGAAAAAAGCCAGTCACGTGACGGTCTACAGCCTTGGCGGTCAGCCGATCTACAGTGATAGCACGGATGCAGGCTGGCGCTTGACGTTACTGGGGGGCGCGGGTCAATGGGTGCACAGGTGGGATGGTCGCGGCGCTCACCGTAAGTGCAACTATGACGCTTCGCTGCGGCCCGTGGCAGTGTTTGAACAAGCGGCCGATGACTCATCTGAGCGATGTGTAGAAAGGTTGGAATATGCAGGTAATTCAACGTCTGAGGCTGTGAATAATCGCTGTGGCCGGCTGGTGTTGCATGACGGCGAATGCGTCAGAACGCGCTTTGAGGAGTATGGCCTGCAGGGGCATGTATTGAGCCAGGCGCAGCGTTTTCTTCGAGAGATTGCGACGGTCAACTGGCCCTTGCAACCCACACAGCGAGAAGCTTTATTGCAGGATGAAGCCTTCGTGACGTCATGGCGCTTCAGTGCATTGGGGGAAGCGCTTGAGCAGGTAGATGCAAAAAACAATGTAAAAGACAGTCGTTATGGACGCACCGGTGAGCTACTGGAAGTTGGCATCACCCTGGCGGGCGGTACTCGTCAGGTCATCGCGGATGGGGCCGGCTACAACGCCCATGGTCAGATGCTAACGCAACGTGCTGGAAACGGCGTAGTGAGCGAGTGGACCTACGACCCACGCAGCCAGCGTGTGGAGCGATTTTTGACCTATCGCAGCAGGGCAAAGAAAGAGCGGTTGCAGGATTTGGCATACACCTATGACCACGTCGGCAATGTGATCAAAATCGTCGACGCAGCCCAACCCATCCAATGGTCAAGCAACGCCCAGGTCATGGCTGTCAGCCATTATCAATATGACACTTTGTATCAGCTGGTCCAGGCCAGTGGGCGAGAGAATGCGCAAAATAGCGCCGGATCGGGGCTGCCAAGGCGGGCGACTTTCGGCGCTGCAAATGATAGCCAATGGCGCAACTACACCCGAACCTATACCTATGACGCCGATGGCAATCTGCAAAAGCTGCAGCATATGCCTAGCAACGGCAGCGGCTATACGCGAACAATGAAGGTAGCGACGCTCGGAAACCAAAGTCTGCCGACTACAGGCCCATTGATCGAGTCGCCCGCATTGGGCAAGGGCTTCGACCTCAATGGCAACCAGCAGCAACTCGAGCGGGGGCAGACCATGAACTGGGATGTGTCCAACCGACTGATCAGTGTCGCCTTGGTGACCCGTGAGGACGCGGCCAACGATGAAGAGCTGTACGGCTATGATGCGTTCGGCCAGCGCGTGATAAAAAATAGCGTGGTTCGGGCTGGCGCACTCACCCATCGTGCGCAGGTTTGCTATCTGCCGGGGCTGGAAGTACGGCGCGACAGTGCCAGCGGCGAATGGCTGAATGTCTTGAATATTGAAGTCGGTCGCTACAGCGTGCGGATACTTCAATGGGAAAAAGGTCGCCCTTCCGAGCTTGCGAACAATTCCATTCGTTGCAACTTGGCGGATCATTTGGGCAGCAGCACCCTGGAGCTGGATGAAAAGGCCCTGCTGATCAGTCAGGAAAGTTATTACCCATTTGGCAGCACTGCGTGGTGGGCGGCGAGAGGCGCCATCGAGGCACGCTATAAAAGTTGCCGCTACAGTGGCAAGGAGCGCGATGCTACTGGGCTGTATTACTACGGGATGCGTTACTACGCACCCTGGTTGCAGCGTTGGATCAGCCCGGACCCGGCAGGGACACTTGACGGACTGAATCGATACAGGATGGTGCATAACAACCCGATGAACAGGGTTGATCGTCAAGGGATGATTACATCCTTGCCCACCGACTGGAGTTCGGCAGGTCAAGGCAGGCTGCCAAGCTTTGGGCATCACGTGTCCCTGGGCGCTGCACAGGGCGTGGTACTGGGCGGGGTTGCTGCGCTAGGGGCCAAGCTGACGGGCATTGTGGGGCCCTCAGTGGCGTTCGGCGCGTTCGTTGCGGGAGGCGTAGGTTTTGCCGCAGTACGCAACGTTTCGGATGAAATCCGTCATTCATTGTGGGTAGGGTCACCCAGTTATAAAAAGCTCGTGGCGGGTGCGCAGGCAGCTTCTGTCCTGTTGAATGCAGCGTATGCGGCGATCAATGACCCTGCTAACGCAACTGAATTGAATCAGCTGGATGCATTGTTTTTCGGGGCGGCGCAGGGCTCGAGCAATCTGCAGGAAACGATGTCTGCGGTGAGTTATTACCATGACAACTTACACAGAATAAGCGTCATGGAGCACCATGAAGGCAGGACGACGGTAGAGGCTATTTCAGCCAGAGGCACATTGGCGTCCGGCAGGCTGACGATGCCAGGCGTAAAACGACTGATGTATTTTCAGCGGGACTTTCTAGAACGGTCTTCTGCAGAGGAAATTGCTCATACCTTCATTCATGAAGTCACTCACAGCGCACTCGCAACCCACGATGAAGGCGGCAGTTCGGCCACCGAGGACACGTTGTCGTCCTATTTGAGTCGACTGCGCAGTCAGAGGATTTCACTTGCGACCAGTGCAGAAGCCAACGCTCATTATTTTTCTTTGTTGGCCGCCTTGCACCTCAATAAAGCCGACTATCTGCGCAGAAAAAACCGGTTAACCAATGGAATATCCGCTCACCCTGCAAGCTCACCGGCCGCACATGCTCCAGTGCGCAGACGGAGGCCTTGAAAACCCGCGTGGGTGTTAACGGTGGCCCATAAACGCCTGGTGTAACTCGGCCAATGTTTCAAAATGCCAGGTCGGCGCTTCGGCATTCAGCTCTGCAAAGCTGCCAAACCCATACCCCACCGCCGCCGAGTCCAGCCCATTGCTGCGTGCGCCGATCAAGTCATGCTTGCGGTCACCGATCATCAAGGTGGTGGTCGGGTCCAGCCCTTCTTCACGCACCAGGTGGGCGATCAGCTCGACCTTGTTGGTGCGCGTGCCATCCAGCTCGCTGCCGTAAATCACCTTGAAGTGTTTGGCGAAGTCGAAATGCCGTGCGATCTCACGGGCAAACTCCCACGGTTTGGATGTGGCCACATACAGCTGGCGGCCTTGGCTGTTCAGTTCTTCGAGCAAGGGCATCACGCCATCGAACACATGGTTTTCATAGAGCCCTGTGACCCTGAAACGCTCACGATAAAAATTCACCGCTTGCCACGCCTTGGCCTCGTCGAAGCCGTAGAACTGCATGAACGCTTGCAGCAACGGCGGGCCGATGAAGTGTTCGAGGCGGGACAGGTCTGGCTCGTCGATGCCCAGCTTGCCCAGGGCGTACTGGATCGAGCGGGTGATGCCCTCGCGTGGGTCGGTAAGGGTGCCATCGAGGTCAAACAGCACGGTTGGGTGGTGCAGGGTCATCGGTCGAATCCTTCAGCCAGGTGCAGGTCTTTGAGCTTCACGTAGTTCGCTGCGCTGTAGGTGAAAAAGGCACGCTCCTTGTCAGTCAACGGGCGTACCTGTTTAACCGGGCTGCCGACGTACAAAAAGCCGCTGTCGAGTTTCTTGCCCGGCGGCACCAGGCTGCCGGCCCCGATGATCACGTCATCCTCCACCACTGCGCCGTCCATCACGATGCTGCCCATGCCGATCAGGATGCGACTCCCCACGGTGCAGCCATGCAGCATGACTTTGTGGGCGATGGTCACGTCGTCACCGATCAACAGCGGGAAACCGTCCGGGTTGAACGGGCCGGCGTGGGTGATGTGCAGCACGCAGCCATCCTGCACGCTGGTGCGCGCGCCGATACGGATGCGATGCATGTCGCCGCGAATCACCGTCAAGGGCCAGACTGAGCTGTCGGCGCCGATTTCGACATCGCCGATCACCACCGCCGAAACATCGACAAAAGCCCCGGTGCCCAGGGTTGGCGTGTGGTTCTGATAGGTGCGAAGGGTCACGATAGCCTCTCTCTGTTGTACTGATAGCTGCGGTGGGTGTTGATTGTAATTAAGATGCCCCCATCTTTGTCTTATCTGTTTTTTCAGCCAAGGTGCCAACCGTGAGCGCGAACAACCCTCTTCTGCAGCCCTACGACCTGCCGCCGTTCTCGGCGATCCGTGCCGAGCATGTCCAGCCGGCCATCGAACAGATCCTTGCCGATAACCGGGCAGCTATCGCAGAAATCCTGCAAAGCCAGGGAAAAAATCCGACATGGGCGGGCCTGGTCCTGGCCATGGACGAGCTTAATGATCGCCTGGGCGCGGCGTGGAGCCCTGTCAGCCACCTCAACGCCGTGTGTAACAGCGCCGAACTGCGCGAAGCCTATGAGGCCTGCCTGCCGGCATTGAGCGCCTACTCCACCGAGATGGGGCAGAACCGTGAGCTGTTCCAGGCCTTCGAAGCCTTGGCCAGCAGCCCCGAGGCCGTCGGTTTCGATGTGGCGCAAAAAACCGTGCTGGAACACGCCCTGCGCGATTTCCGCCTGTCGGGTATCGATTTGCCGCTGGAGCAGCAAAAGCGTTACGCCGAAGTGCAGAGCAAGCTGTCGGAGCTGGGCAGCAAATTCTCCAACCAGTTGCTGGATGCCACCCAGGCCTGGACCAAGCACGTCACCGACGAAGCCACCCTCGCCGGCCTGACCGATTCGGCCAAGGCGCAAATGGCCGCCGCCGCCCAGGCCAAAGGTCTCGATGGCTGGCTGATCACCCTGGAATTTCCGAGCTATTACGCGGTAATGACCTACGCCCAGGACCGCGCCCTGCGTGAAGAAGTCTATGCGGCCTACTGCACCCGCGCGTCGGACCAAGGCCCGAATGCCGGTCAGAACGATAACGGCCCGGTGATGGAACAGATCCTCGACCTGCGCCAGGAACTGGCCCAGCTGCTGGGCTACGCCTCCTTCGCCGAACTGAGCCTCGCTACCAAAATGGCCGAGTCCAGCGACCAGGTGCTGAGCTTCCTGCGCGACTTGGCCCAGCGCAGCAAACCGTTCGCGACCCAGGACCTGCAGCAGCTCAAGGCTTACGCCGCCGAACAAGGTTGCGCCGACCTGCAAAGCTGGGACAGCGGTTTTTACGGCGAAAAATTGCGCGAGCAGCGCTACAGCGTGTCCCAGGAAGCCCTGCGCGCTTACTTCCCGATCGACAAAGTGCTGGGCGGCCTGTTTGCCATTGTGCAGCGCCTGTACGGCATCGAGATCGCCGAGCAGAAAGGTTTCGACGCCTGGCACCCGGACGTGCGCTTGTTCGAGATCAAGGAGAACGGTCAGCATGTGGGCCGCTTCTTCTTCGACCTGTATGCCCGCGCCAACAAGCGTGGCGGTGCCTGGATGGACGGTGCCCGCGACCGCCGCCGCACCCTGGAGGGTGTGCTGCAAAGCCCGGTGGCCAACCTGGTGTGCAACTTCACCCCGGCCGACAGTGGCAAGCCCGCCCTGCTGACCCACGATGAAGTGACCACCCTGTTCCACGAGTTCGGCCATGGCCTGCACCATCTGCTGACCCGCGTCGAACATGCCGGCGTATCCGGTATCAACGGCGTGGCCTGGGATGCGGTGGAGTTGCCGAGCCAGTTCATGGAGAACTGGTGCTGGGAGCCTGAAGGCCTGGCGCTGATTTCGGGCCATTACGAAACCGGTGAGCCGTTACCCCAGGACCTGCTGGAAAAAATGCTCGCGGCGAAAAATTTCCAGTCCGGCCTGATGATGGTGCGCCAGCTGGAGTTCTCGCTGTTCGACTTCGAATTGCACGCCACCCACGGCGATGGTCGCAGTGTGGCGCAGGTGCTCGAAGGCGTGCGCGATGAAGTCTCGGTAATGCGCCCACCGGCCTACAACCGCTTCCCCAACAGCTTCGCGCACATTTTCGCCGGCGGTTATGCCGCCGGTTATTACAGCTACAAGTGGGCCGAAGTGCTGTCGGCGGACGCCTTCTCCAAGTTCGAAGAAGACGGCGTGCTCAATGCCCAGACCGGTCGCGCCTTCCGTGAAGCGATCCTTGCACGGGGCGGTTCACAAGCGCCGATGGTGTTGTTCGTCGACTTCCGCGGACGTGCGCCGTCGATTGACGCACTCTTGCGCCACAGCGGCCTGAGTGAGGACGCGGCAGCATGAGTGAAGGGCCAGTGATCACCAAAAAGCAATTTATCGCCGGGGCGGTCTGCCCGGCGTGCAGCGAGCCGGACAAGCTCAAGATGTGGACCGAAGACAACGTGCCACACCGCGAGTGTGTGGCCTGTGGGTATACCGATACGCTCAATGACCAGGGGCTGTCAGTGCCCAAGGAATTGGGTACGCGGGTCAATACGTCGGCATTGAAAGCGCCGGCGGACCCGAAGGTGCAGGCGGTGCAGTTCTTCCCCAACCCGAAGCTGAAAAAAGACTAGCAGTCCGTACGCGGACCAAAATGTGGGAGGGGGCTTGCTCCCGATAGCGGCTTGTCAGTCAACCTACACATGACTGACTCACCGCCATCGGAAGCAAGCCTCCTCCCATTTTTTTGCCCGCATGTATGCGACTTAGGTCGCTGAATTCTTTCTCTACATGCTTAGCCTGCTATCATTTGTAACCATTGATTGCTGCTCGCAGCAAAAAAAGACAAGCCACTCCCCAGAAGCGGCTGCCAAACCCGTGACCACATGATGAGGTGCACCCATGTCTGATCAAGATCAAGACAACCCCCGGCGTGAGTTTTTGCGCAAATCCTTGACCTTGATCCCGGTGGTCACGGTTGCCAGCACTGGCCTTGGCGGTTCGATGCTGATGGCCACACCGGCACCTGCCGAGGCAGCACCAGCCAAGCCTGCGGCCAGTGACAAGGCGTATGAACCGACCTACTTCACCGCCGAGGAATGGGCGTTCCTCAACGCCGCCGTCGAGCGCTTGATCCCTGCCGATGCCCAAGGCCCGGGTGCCCTGGAAGCCGGCGCTGCGGAATATATCGACCGTCAAATGAATACGCCGTACGCCAGTGGCGCGCTGTGGTTCATGCAAGGTCCCTTCAACGCCGATGCCGCGCCGGAGATGGGCTGGCAAAGCAAGCTGGTGCCAAGGGAAATCTATCGCCTGGGTATCGCGGCAACGGATGCCTGGTCGAAGGCGATCAACGGTAAGACTTTTGCTGCGCAAGACAGCGCTACCCGAGATGACATGCTGCACCGTCTGGAGGCGGGTGGCAGTGAACTGAGCGCTCATTTCGAGGCGGTGCCGCCAAAGATGTTTTTCAACCTGCTGCTGCAGAACACCAAGGAAGGCTTCTTCTGCGATCCGATCCACGGTGGCAATAAAGGCATGGTTGGCTGGACCATGATCGGTTTCCCCGGCGCCCGCGCCGATTTCATGGACTGGGTCGAGCGCAACGAGCAGTACCCCTTCCCGGCTGTTTCCATTCGCGGCGAGAGGGCATAACCCGTGGCGACCATCATGAAGAAAGTGGACGCGGTGATCGTGGGCTTCGGCTGGACCGGCGCGATCATGGCCAAGGAACTGACCGAAGCGGGGCTCAACGTGGTAGCGCTGGAGCGCGGCCCGATGCAGGACACCTACCCGGACGGCAACTATCCCCAGGTCATCGACGAGCTGACCTACAGCGTGCGTAAAAAACTCTTCCAGGACATTTCCAAGGAGACGGTGACCATTCGCCATAGCGTGAATGACGTCGCCCTGCCCAACCGTCAGCTTGGCGCCTTTTTGCCGGGTAATGGCGTCGGCGGTGCTGGCTTGCACTGGTCGGGCGTGCACTTTCGCGTCGACCCCATCGAGCTGCGCATGCGCAGCCACTACGAAGAACGCTATGGGAAAAACTTCATTCCCAAGGACATGACCATCCAGGACTTCGGTGTCAGCTACGAAGAGCTGGAGCCGTTTTTCGACTATGCGGAAAAAGTCTTTGGCACCTCGGGCCAGGCCTGGACCGTCAAGGGCCAACTGGTGGGTGAAGGCCGCGGCGGCAACCCCTATGCACCGGATCGCTCGAACCCGTTCCCGCTGGAGTCGCAGAAAAACACGGTCTCCGCACAGCTGTTTCAGAAAGCGGCTGCCGATGTGGGTTACAAACCCTACAACCTGCCGTCGGCCAACACCTCCGGGCCCTACACCAACCCTTACGGTGCGCAGATGGGGCCGTGCAACTTCTGCGGCTTTTGCAGTGGCTACGTGTGCTACATGTACTCCAAGGCGTCGCCGAACGTGAACATTCTGCCGGCGTTGCGCCAGGTGCCGAATTTCGAGCTGCGGCCCAATTCCCATGTGCTCAAGGTCAACCTTGACAGCACTCGGAAGAAAGCCACCGGCGTGACCTATGTCGACGGCCAGGGCCGGGAGTGCGAGCAACCGGCAGACCTGGTGATCCTCGGCGCGTTCCAGTTCCATAACGTGCGCCTGATGCTACTGTCGGGCATCGGCAAGCCGTACGACCCGATTACCAATGAAGGCGTGGTGGGCCGCAACTTTGCCTACCAGAACATGGGCACCATCAAGGCGTTCTTCGACAAAGACACCCACACCAACAACTTTATCGGCGCAGGCGGCAATGGCGTGGCCATCGACGACTTCAACGCCGACAACTTTGACCACGGCCCCCACGGCTTCGTGGGCGGCTCGCCGATGTGGGTCAACCAGGCGGGCAGTCGGCCGATTGCCGGCACCTCCAATCCACCAGGCACCCCGGCCTGGGGCAGCGCGTGGAAGCGCGCCACCGCCGATTACTACACCCACCAGGTATCGATGGACTCCCACGGCGCCCATCAGTCCTACCGAAGCAATTACCTGGATCTGGACCCGGTTTACCGCGATGCCTACGGCCTGCCGCTATTGCGTATGACCTTCGACTGGCAGGAAAACGACATCAAGATGAACCGCTTCATGATGGACAAAATGAGCAAGGTCGCCCAAGCCATGAACCCCAAGGCGATCGCCGTGTTGGGCAAGAAAGTCGGCGAGCATTTCAATACGGCGGCGTACCAGACCACGCACCTCAACGGCGGCGCGATCATGGGCACCGACCCGAAGACCAGCGCGCTGAACCGCTACTTGCAGAGCTGGGACGTACACAACGTGTTTGTCCCGGGGGCGTCGGCTTTCCCACAGGGCCTGGGCTATAACCCTACCGGTCTGGTAGCAGCGCTGACCTACTGGTCGGCCCGGGCGATTCGCGAACAGTACCTGAAAAACCCCGGCCCGCTGGTTCAGGCATAAGGAGCGATGACCATGAAAGCACTCGTTATCGCCTCCTTGGCGCTGTTCAGCAGTTGCTCGGTCAGCGCGGCTGAGGCCGAGCTGATCAAGCAAGGCGAATACCTGGCCCGCGCCGGTGACTGTGTGGCCTGCCACACCGCCAAGGGCGGCAAGCCATTCGCCGGCGGCCTGCCAATGGAAACCCCCATCGGTGTGATTTATTCCACCAACATCACGCCGGACAAGACCGGCCTGGGCGACTACAGCTTCGAAGACTTCGACAAGGCCGTGCGCCATGGCGTCGCCAAGAACGGTAGTACGCTTTACCCGGCGATGCCCTACCCGTCTTACGCGCGTGTCAGCGACAGCGACATGCAGGCCTTGTATGCCTACTTCATGAAAGGCGTTGAGCCGGTCGCCCAACAGAACAAGGACAGCGATATTCCCTGGCCGTTGAGCATGCGTTGGCCCCTGGCGGCGTGGCGCTGGATGTTCGCGCCGGCAGTCGAGGAGCATCAGGTACAGGCCGCCGCCGACCCTGTGGTCAGCCGTGGCGCTTACCTGGTCGAAGGCCTCGGCCACTGCGGTGCGTGCCACACGCCGCGCGCCCTGACCATGCAGGAAAAGGCCTTGAGCGCCGCTGACGGCAACGCGTTCCTGTCCGGCAGCGCACCGCTGGAAGGCTGGATTGCGAAAAGCCTGCGCGGCGACCACAAGGACGGCCTCGGCAGTTGGAGTGAAGAGCAATTGGTGCAATTCCTCAAGACCGGACGCAGTGATCGCAGTGCGGTGTTTGGCGGCATGAGCGATGTTGTGGTCCACAGCATGCAATACATGTCGGAAGACGACCTGACCGCTATCGCCCGTTACCTCAAGAGCCTGCCGGCGGTGGATTCCAAGAACCCGCCGCACCAGTACGACAAGCAGGTGGCCCAGGCGCTCTGGAAGGGTGATGACAGCCAGCCGGGCGCCTCGGTGTACATCGACAACTGCGCGGCTTGTCATCGTACCGACGGGCATGGCTACACGCGGGTGTTCCCGGCGCTGGCGGGCAACCCGGTGCTGCAGACGGCGGATGCCACGTCGTTGATCAACATTGTGTTGAACGGCGGTACCTTGCCAGCTACCCACGCCGCGCCGTCGACCTTCACCATGCCGGCATTTGCCTGGCGCCTGTCGGATCAGGAAGTGGCGGACGTGGTCAGTTTCATCCGTGGCAGTTGGGGCAATCAAGGCACGCCAGTGAGCGCCAGTGACGTGGCCGACCTGCGCAAGAACGATATGCGCACCACCTCGGGGGATGATTTGGGGCAGGTCACGCAAAAGCACTGACCGCCAAACGGCACTGGTCAGAACCCTTACGCCTCGATACTGTATATAAAAACAGTATCGAGGCGTTTTTCATGACGACTGCACTGCCACCCCGTGGCCGGGGCACGGCCACCAACCTGCACAACCGTTTCGCGCCCACCGTCAGCGTGGCCGAGGACGACGGCTGGTTCCAGGAAGTGCCGCCCACCCAGGGCACCGAAGTGCGCATCGAAACGGCCAAGACCATCATCACCCGCAATAACTCGCCGGACTTGCCGTTCGATCGCTCGATCAACCCTTATCGTGGCTGCGAGCACGGCTGCATCTACTGCTATGCGCGGCCCAGCCACGCGTATTGGGACATGTCGCCGGGGTTGGATTTCGAAACCAGGCTGATTGCCAAGAGCAACGCCGCCGACGTGCTGGAGCAGCAGTTGTCGAAGCCGGGGTACGTGTGCGCGCCAATCAACCTGGGCTCCAATACCGACCCTTACCAGCCGATCGAGCGCGAATACAGGATTACCCGGCAAACCCTTGAAGTGCTGCTGCGCTATCGGCACCCGGTGACCATCATCACCAAAGGCTCCCTGATCCTGCGCGATCTGGACCTGCTCGCCGAACTGGCCAGCCAACGACTGGTGGCCGTGATGATCAGCCTTACCAGCCTGGACGATGAACTCAAGCGCATACTGGAGCCGCGCACGGCGGCGCCCAAGGCGCGGTTACGGGCGATACGGGTGATGCGCGCGGCGGGCATTCCGGTCGGTGTGCTGTGTTCGCCGATGATTCCGATGATCAACGACAGCGAGTTGGAAAGCCTGCTCACCGAAGCCCATGCCGCCGGTGCGCAAAGTGCCGCGTATATGATGTTGCGCCTGCCGCTCGAGGTGGCGCCGCTGTTCGAAGAGTGGCTGGCGGCGCATTACCCGCAGCGCGCGGCGCACGTGATGAGCCTGGTGCGTCAGGTGCGCGGTGGCGCGGTGTACGACAGCCGTTTCGGCGTGCGCATGCGCGGCGAAGGGCCGTTTGCCGATTTGCTGGCGCAGCGTTTCAGCAAGGCGATCAAACGTCTGGGGCTCAATCGCCGTGGAGGCTTCGATCTGGATTGCACGGCGTTTTGCCCACCGGGCCGGCAAATGGCATTGTTGTAGATTGAAGAGGATAAGTGCGAAACATCTGTAGGGTTAATCGCGTTTTGATATCACTGAAACCCGCGACCTAGAGCGGTTGATTCAGTTTGAGTTAAGTTTCGATGGGTACCTTGTTCGACGAGTGACTGATAAGTCGGTGCCCTGGCCTGTGGAGGTTTCCCAACTTTTTCACTGCCCGGACGTCGAACTGGCCTGGAACACTTACCCTGCATTGATCAAGAGGATGAATTATGAGTGATAAGGATAAACAGCCGTTGGCTGCGTCGGCTTCAGCCTCTCAGGCGGAAACCGCCGATGCAGCGCTGCAGCACATTGTTGACGGCTTTTTGCATTTCCATCACGACGTCTTCCCCCAGCAGGAAGAACTCTTCAAGAAACTTGCCACGGCTCAAAGTCCCCGTGCGATGTTCATCACCTGCGCTGATTCGCGCATCGTGCCGGAGCTGATCACCCAAAGCTCCCCTGGCGATCTGTTCGTCACCCGTAACGTGGGTAACGTAGTGCCGCCTTATGGCCAGATGAACGGCGGCGTGTCCACGGCCATCGAGTACGCGGTACTGGCGCTGGGCGTGCAACACATCATCGTGTGCGGGCATTCCGACTGCGGCGCCATGCGTGCGGTGCTCAATCCCGACAGCCTCGAGAAGATGCCAACGGTCAAGGCCTGGTTGCGGCATGCCGAGGTGGCCAAGACCATGGTCCACGACAACTGCGACTGCGCCAATGAAGGCGAGAGCATGAAGGTGCTGACCGAAGAAAACGTCATCGCCCAGTTGCAGCACTTGCGCACCCACCCTTCCGTGGCTTCGCGCATGGCCAATGGCCAATTGTTTATTCACGGCTGGATCTACAACATCGAAACCAGCGAGATCCGGGCCTACGACGCGGACCAGTCGACGTTCCGACCGTTGGGCGGTGAAGGTCCGATCCCATCCGCGACGCCTAAAGCGCGCTTCTAATACACTTCCCTGCCGGGTAATGCGGTGGCTGCCATGGATGCAGCCAGGCTTTACCGCGCCCGGCGAATGCCTCGGGAGAGTCATCATGCGTGCTGCTCAATTGAAAGCTGTTTTGCCTCGGGAGCTGCTCGCCTCCGTGGTGGTGTTTCTGGTCGCCCTGCCTTTGTGCATGGGCATCGCGATCGCATCCGGCATGCCGCCGGCCAAGGGCTTGATCACCGGGATCATCGGTGGTCTGGTGGTGGGCTGGTTGGCGGGTTCTCCGTTGCAAGTCAGTGGCCCGGCAGCGGGGTTGGCGGTGTTGGTGTTCGAGCTGGTACGCCAGCACGGCATGCTGATGCTGGGGCCAATCCTGTTGCTGGCGGGCTTCCTGCAATTGGTGGCCGGGCGTCTGCGCCTGGGCTGCTGGTTCCGCGTGACGGCGCCGGCGGTGGTGTACGGCATGCTGGCGGGGATCGGCGTACTGATTGTGCTGTCGCAGGTCCATGTGATGCTCGACAGTGCGCCCAAACCTTCCGGGCTGGATAACCTGGCAGGCTTCCCGGCGGCATTGATCGAAGCGATACCCACCCTCGGCGGCGGGCTCGGCTGGCAGGCGGGCTTGCTCGGTGTATCGACGATGCTGGTGATGTACCTGTGGGACAAATTCCGTCCACAACAACTACGCTTCGTGCCAGGGGCTCTGCTGGGCGTAGGCCTGGCAACGGTGACGAGCCTGGTGCTGGCCTTGCAGGTCAAACGTGTGGAAGTGCCGGAAAACCTGGCCGACGCCATCGATTGGCTGCGCCCCAGCGACCTGCTCAACCTGGCTGACCCGCAGCTGCTGATCGCCGCATTTGCCGTCGCCTTTATCGCCAGTGCCGAAACGCTGCTGTCCGCCGCAGCGGTCGACCGCATGCACAGCGGCCAGCGTTCGGATTTCGATAAGGAATTGTCCGCTCAAGGCGTAGGCAACATGCTGTGCGGATTGGTCGGCGCCTTGCCGATGACCGGCGTGATTGTCCGCAGCTCGGCCAACGTCCAGGCAGGCGCCACCACGCGCTTGTCAGCGATGTTCCACGGCCTGTGGCTGCTGGGCTTCGTATTGTTGCTGTCGAGTGTGCTGCAGAGTATCCCGGTGGCGAGCCTGGCGGGCGTGCTGGTGTATACCGGGATCAAGCTGGTGGACGTGAAGGCGTTCAAGGCATTGGGGCGTTATGGCCGCATGCCGATGTTTACCTACGCGGCCACGGCGCTGGCGATCATCTTCACCGACCTGCTGACCGGTGTACTGGTGGGCTTCGGGCTGACGCTGGTCAAGCTGGCCTTCAAGGCCTCACGGCTGAAAATCAGCCTGATCGACTTGCCTCAGGACGGCGAGATGGAGTTGCGACTGATCGGTGCCGCGACGTTCCTGAAAGTGCCGGCGTTGACCCAGGTGCTGTCGACGGTGCCGATGGGAACCACCGTGCATGTGCCGCTCAATAACCTGAGTTATATCGACCATTCCTGCCTGGAGCTGCTGGAGGAATGGGGCCGGGCCAATGCGGCCAAGGGCTCGAAACTGGTGATCGAGGCGCGCGGGTTGAAGCGCCGGTTGGAAGGTCGGATAAGGACCACCACGGGGATAGGCTCGGCGCCCTCAATCGGCTGACGGAGCCGGTTCAAAATGTGGGAGGGGGCTTGCTCCCGATTGGGGTGTGTCAGCCAAATAGATTTTGACTGGTCCACCGCTATCGGGGGCAAGCCCCCTCCCACATTTGTGTTGTGTCCAATTTGAGATTCAGGTCGGCTGATCCAGCGCCAACTCCACCCCAAGCTGGCGCGACAGGCACGGCCAGCGCTTCCATGCCGCTTCCGTGTCCGGGCTTTTCAACTGTTCGCGGTATGTCTCGACCGACTCCAGCGCAAAGCTCTCTTCGTTAAGCATCTCATCCACAGCCATGTGCACCGCTTCATCCAGCTGGTTGGCGAAGTCTTCACCGATCAATTGGTGGGCGATCAGGTTGGCGACCGTGGTGTCCGCCGGGATCAGCGGCTGGCCGAAATGCTTGATATACAGGTCGTTGACCTCCTCTACCAGGCGATGGGCCAGGTAGGCTTCGTCCAGCAGACTGTCCAGGCCTTCGTGGCCCGCCAGAATCGCCGGCGGCTGCAGGAAGAAATGCTCGGCAATCTTCAGCACAGGCTTGATCTGGCTTTCGATCCCGGCTTCGCGCGCTACGTCGTTGGCGGCTTCGAGCAAATCCGGGACGAGGTCGATGTACGCGGTGACAAAGCGGGTCATGACAATGTTGCGATCACCGTCAACCAGGGAAATGGCCGAATGCAGGTGCGGCAATTGCTTTTCCAATTGCAGGGCAAGCTGGCCCGTGGTTGCTTCGTGTTGATGGGCACGGGAAATCTGCTCGCGCAATGCGGCGGTGTTCATGAAGGCTCCGGTCAGGCGTAGGAAAAGAGAGAGGATAAGGTAGCTCGGTTATACGAGCACCTAAGACGCATTTGTCATAATTATTTCATGGTTATACGCACACGTTATATCGAATTGCCATCGCTCGTCGGATAAACGATTCCGCCGCCCGTTTTATTGGGCCCGTCTGTCTGTTTTCACTCATTTGCCCCTACACATTGCGGGGTCGCTGCGGCTGTCTATACTCGGATTTGTAGGCAATTGGCTGATGACGCCCGACTGCATGACGCAGCAAGGCTTGGCGGTGGTAAGCAGTTTGGAAGCCGCTCCCTTCGCCGCAGGTGCAAACCGGCGGGATAACAAGAAACATAAAAGGGGAACCCGCAATGACGCGACATCCACACGTTTGGATGGGCTTAGTGTTGTCGTCGGTATTCGGCCAGGCCCACGCCGCCTGGACAACGAATATGGCGCCAGGTGCTACTGAAGTCAGTCACGCTGTGTTTGACCTGCACATGACCATTTTCTGGATTTGTGTAGTGATCGGCATCGTCGTGTTTGGCGCGATGTTCTGGTCGATGATCCTGCACCGCAGGTCCACCGGCCAGGTAGCGGCCAAGTTCCACGAAAGCACCACGGTGGAAATTCTCTGGACCGTGGTGCCGTTGCTGATCCTGGTGGCCATGGCCATTCCCGCGACCAAGACGCTGATCAACATCTACGACAGCAGTGAATCGGATATCGATATCCAGGTCACCGGCTATCAGTGGAAGTGGCACTACAAATACCTGGGCCAGGACGTGGAGTTCTTCAGCAACCTGGCCACACCGGCCGAGCAAATCCATAACCAGGCCGCCAAGGGCGAGCACTACCTTCTCGAAGTCGACCAGCCGCTGGTGTTGCCGGTGGGGGCGAAAGTGCGCTTTCTGGTGACCGCCGCCGACGTGATCCACTCCTGGTGGGTGCCGGCCTTTGCGGTCAAGCGTGACGCCATTCCAGGCTTCGTCAATGAAGCCTGGACCCGAGTCGAGAAACCCGGCATCTATCGCGGCCAGTGCGCCGAGCTATGCGGCAAGGACCACGGGTTCATGCCCATCGTGGTCGAGGTCAAGTCCAGGGCCGACTACGACACCTGGCTCGGCGAACGCAAGCAAGAGGCGGCCAAGCTCAAGGAACTGACCTCCAAGGAATGGACACTCGACGAACTGGTGGCCCGCGGCGACAAGGTCTACCACACCACCTGCGTGGCCTGTCACCAGGCTGAAGGCCAGGGCCTGCCGCCCATGTTCCCGGCGCTCAAGGGCTCGAAAATCGCCACCGGGCCTGCCGCCGATCACCTGAACCTGGTGTTTCACGGCAAGCCAGGTACCGCGATGGCCGCGTTCGGCAAACAACTCTCGGAAGTCGATATCGCTGCGGTCGTGACCTACGAACGCAATGCCTGGGGCAATAACAAAGGCGACATGGTCACGCCAAAAGACGTGCTGGCCATCAAACAGGCGGAAAGTAAATGACAGCCTCCCTTGCCACCGTCCAGACCCGCCCCGCCCACTCGCCTGCAGGAGAACGGTCATGAGCACTGTGATCGATGACCATGGTCACGCCGACCACGCCCACGGCCCCGCGAAGGGGTTGATGCGCTGGGTGTTGACCACCAACCATAAAGACATCGGCACGATGTACCTGTGGTTTGCCTTCACCATGTTCCTGCTGGGCGGTTCATTCGCCATGGTGATTCGCGCCGAACTGTTCCAGCCCGGCCTGCAGATCGTGCAGCCGGCGTTCTTCAACCAGATGACCACCATGCATGGCCTGATCATGGTGTTCGGTGCGGTGATGCCGGCCTTTGTCGGCCTGGCGAACTGGATGATCCCGTTGATGATCGGCGCACCGGACATGGCCCTGCCGCGCATGAACAACTTCAGTTTCTGGCTGCTGCCGGCGGCGTTCCTGTTGCTGGTCTCGACCCTGTTCAGCCCGGGCGGCGGGCCGAATTTCGGCTGGACGTTCTATGCCCCGCTCTCGACCACCTATGCGCCGGAAAGCGTGACCTTCTTCATCTTTGCCATCCACCTGATGGGCATCAGTTCGATCATGGGCGCGATCAACGTGGTGGCGACCATCCTCAACTTGCGCGCGCCGGGCATGACCCTGATGAAAATGCCGCTGTTCGTGTGGACCTGGCTGATCACCGCGTTCCTGCTGATTGCGGTGATGCCGGTGCTGGCCGGTTGCGTGACCATGATGCTGATGGATATCCACTTCGGCACCAGCTTTTTCAGCGCGGCGGGCGGTGGTGATCCGGTGCTGTTCCAGCACGTGTTCTGGTTTTTTGGCCACCCTGAGGTGTACATCATGATCCTGCCGGCGTTCGGGGCCGTCAGTTCGATCATCCCGACCTTCTCGCGCAAGCCGTTGTTTGGCTACACCTCGATGGTCTACGCCACGGCCAGCATTGCGTTCCTGTCGTTCATCGTGTGGGCGCACCATATGTTCGTGGTCGGTATACCGCTGGTGGGCGAACTGTTCTTCATGTACGCCACCCTGCTGATTGCGGTGCCCACCGGGGTCAAGGTGTTCAACTGGGTCAGCACCATGTGGCAAGGCTCGCTGACCTTCGAGACGCCGATGCTGTTCGCGGTGGCCTTCGTGATCCTGTTTACCATCGGCGGTTTTTCCGGGCTGATGCTGGCGATCGCGCCGGCGGACTTCCAGTACCACGACACCTACTTCGTGGTGGCGCATTTCCATTACGTGCTGGTGCCCGGCGCGATCTTCGGCATCTTCGCCTCGGCCTACTACTGGCTGCCGAAATGGACCGGCCACATGTACGACGAAACCCTGGGCAAGCTGCATTTCTGGCTGTCCTTCGTGGGCATGAACATGGCGTTCTTCCCGATGCACTTCGTGGGCCTGGCCGGCATGCCGCGCCGGGTGCCGGACTACAACCTGCAATTCGCCGACTTCAACATGGTGTCGTCCATTGGCGCGTTCATGTTCGGCGCCACGCAGATTTTCTTCCTGTTTATCGTGATCAAGTGCATCCGCGGCGGCCCGCCCGCGCCGGCTAAACCGTGGGATGGCGCCGAAGGCCTGGAGTGGAGCGTGCCCTCGCCTGCGCCGTACCACACCTTCACCACGCCGCCGGAGGTGAAATGAATAAGTCACCCTCGATCCCTTGTGGGAGGGGGCTTGCCCCCGATTGCTATCTCACAGCCAAAGGTAGTGTCGACTGGTACACCGCCATCGGGGGCAAGCCCCCTCCCACATTGATTGTGTCCGCTTTGGGTGGGCGTTATGGCTGACTCCATACCGATCAAACGCCTGGTCACGCGCCTGCTTATCCTGGTGCTGGCGATGTTCGCCTTCGGTTTTGCCCTGGTGCCGATCTATGACGTGATGTGCAAGGCATTTGGCATCAACGGCAAGACCGGCGGGCAGTACGAAGGCGAGCAGGTCGTCGACCCGTCGCGCCAGGTGCGGGTGCAGTTCCTGTCCACCAACGCCATCGATATGGTCTGGGATTTCTATGCCAAGGCCGACGAGGTAGTGGTCAACCCGGGTGCTGTGACCGAGATGCTGTTCGTCGCGTACAACCCGACTGACAAACCGATGACCGCCCAGGCGGTGCCGAGCATTTCCCCGGCCGAAGCGGCGATGTACTTCCACAAGACCGAGTGTTTTTGCTTCACCCAGCAAGTGTTGCAGCCAGGCGAACGTATCGAGATGCCAGTGCGTTTCATCGTCGATCGCGCCATGCCCAAGGATGTGAAGCATTTGACCTTGGCCTACACGCTGTTCGATATCACTGCGCGCCAGCCGCCCGTGGCGGCCCACAGCGGCGGCTAGCTACTGTTTGCCCGCTCAATCAGGAGAGCGAATACATGTCGACTCATGATACGTACTACGTACCAGCGCAAAGCAAATGGCCGATCATTGCCACGATTGGCCTGTTGGTCACCGTGTATGGGCTGGCCGTGTGGTTCAACGATCTCAAGGCGTTGCGCCCGGAATCCCACGGCCCGTGGATCTTCTTCGTCGGTGGCCTGTTGCTGGCCTACATGCTGTTCGGCTGGTTCGGTGCGGTGATCAAGGAAAGCCGCGCCGGCTTGTACAGTGCGCAAATGGACCGTTCGTTTCGCTGGGGCATGACCTGGTTCATCTTTTCCGAAGTGATGTTTTTCATCGCGTTTTTCGGCGCTTTGTTTTATGTGCGTGTCTGGGCAGGACCCTGGCTGGCAGGTGAGGGCCCCAAGGGTATCGCGCATATGTTGTGGCCGAATTTCGAATTCGCCTGGCCATTGCTGAACAACCCGGACCCCACGTTGTACCCGGCACCCAAAGGCACGATCAGCCCCTGGGGCCTGCCGTTGGTAAACACTATCCTGCTGGTGAGTTCCAGCGTGACCATCACCATCGCCCACCATGCCTTGCGCAAAGGGCATCGCGGCGCGCTGAAGATCTGGCTGGCGCTCACCGTGCTACTGGGCCTGGCGTTTCTCGGGTTCCAGGCCGAGGAGTACATCCACGCCTATAAAGAGCTGGGCCTGACGCTGGGTTCGGGCGTATACGGCGCGACGTTCTTCATGCTCACCGGGTTTCACGGTGCCCACGTGACCATCGGCACGATCATTCTGTTTGTGATGCTGATGCGCATCCTGAAGGGGCATTTCAATGCCGAACACCAGTTCGGTTTCGAGGCGGCCAGTTGGTATTGGCACTTCGTGGACGTGGTGTGGATCGGGCTGTTTTTCTTTGTGTATGTGCTGTGAACCGTTCTACCACGGCGCATGCGAGACCAACTGGCCACTGAAAAAGCCCCAGGCGATCAGCCCGACGGTGATGGCGGCGAACACGACACGCACGGTCAGGGCAGTGACGAGGCGGTTGGAACGGCCCTCGTCCTTGACCAGGAAGAACAAGCCACTGAACAGGCTCGCGACGGTCGCGATCAGCATCAGGGCAATGGCGGCTTTGAGCATGGTCTGGCTCCGGGCTTCAGGGGGAGGGGGCAATGAGATTCAGTATAGCCAGTGCCAGGCAGCGCCTGCGGCCCGGCATCGCGCCGACCTTGGTGGTGCTGTTGTTGCTGCCGTTGATGGTCGGCCTGGGGTTCTGGCAACTGTCGCGCGGTCAGGAAAAACAGCGCTTGGTCGACACTTACGCAGAGCGGCGTGCGGCCGCGCCCATGGGCAGCGAGCAGTTTGAAGCCAGTGCTGACCCAGCCTTTCGCCGGGTTCATCTGCGCGGCAACTTCGATGCCGACCACAGTGTGCTGCTCGACAACCGTATGCGCGACGGCAGGGCCGGGGTTGAGCTGTTACAACCCTTCCATGATCAGGCCAGCGGCCTGTGGGTTTTGCTCAATCGCGGTTGGCTGCCCTGGCCGGACCGGCGCACGCCCCCGCTTTTCACCACCCCGGATCAACCGGTGAGTCTTGTCGCCTGGGTGTACGTCGCTCCCGGCGAAACCTTCCAATTGCGCGTCGACCCCACAACCGCGCAGTGGCCGCGCCTGTTGACCGCGTTGCATCCCGTCGCGCTGTGGGCTGAATTGCGCCGCAGCGGGTTCGCCTACGAGCTGCGCGCCGAAGCCGGCCCCGGTACCTACGACACCACCTGGCCGGTGGTCGCCATGGGCCCGGAAAAACACCTGGGGTATGCCGTGCAGTGGTTCGCCATGTCACTGGCGCTGCTGGCGCTTTACCTCTACCTCGGATGGCACAACGCAAAGGAGAAGCACCATGGGAGCCGCCATGAATCCACTCAACATGTCTGAGGCGCCGGACCGGCGTAAAGGCCGCTTTCAGCTGATCCTGATCCTGCTGATGGTGGTGGGCCCGATGGTGCTGGCGACCTTTATGTACAAGCTGCAGTTCTGGGTGCCGGACAATCGCAGTTATCACGGTGAAATGATCGGTAACGGCCAGACCCGCGCCGACATCGGCGTGCAGGCCGATGAGCAGCGCTGGCAACTGCTGGTCACCGCCCCCACCGACTGCGCCGCCGAGTGCCAGCAACTCGTGTACCTCGCGCGCCAACTGCAGATCGGCCTCGGTCGCGATGCGTCCCGCGCCAGCCACGCGCTGGCCAGTGCGCAGCCGGTCGCTACCGACTACGACGCCAGGCTCAAGGCCGAGTACCCGCAACTGCAACGCTACTCACTGGACCTGTCGACCTTCAACCGCAATGCCGCCGCGCCGGGGGATGCGCACCTGTGGATCGTCGACCCCCACGGTAATCTGGTGCTGCGCTACGACGCCAAGGTCAACGGCAAGGATTTGCTCAACGACCTGCGCTTGCTGTTGAAACTGTCGAACATCGGATAAGGGCATCGTCATGGCCAAGCCTGGATTTCGCCTCGCGTTGTTTGCCACCTTGCTGGCGCTGATCGTCGTGTTGCTGGGCGCCTATACCCGCCTGACCCATGCCGGCCTTGGGTGCCCGGACTGGCCGGGTTGCTACGGCTTTATCAGCGTGCCGCAAAGTGCAGCCCAGTTGGCCCATGCCGAGCTGCATTATCCGGATACGCCGGTGGAGGCCGACAAAGGCTGGGCCGAGATGACTCACCGCTACTTTGCCGGCACCCTCGCCCTGCTGATCGCGCTGCTGGCGGCGCGTGCGTGGAGCCACCGCCGCGACCCCGGCCAGCCGGTGAAATTGCCGCTGTTCGTGTTGATGGTGGTGATCGCCCAGGCGGCGTTCGGCATGTGGACGGTGACGCTCAAGCTGTGGCCGCAAGTCGTGACGGGGCACCTGTTGGGCGGTTTTGCCACCTTGAGCCTGCTGTTCCTGTTGACCCTGCGCTTGTCCGGTGTGTTGCCCGCATTGATCGTGCCCAGGCGCCTGCAATATTGGGCAACGGCGGGGTTGGTGCTGGTGATCGGGCAGATTGCGTTGGGTGGTTGGGTCAGCTCCAACTATGCGGCGGTGGCCTGTGTGGACTTGCCGACGTGTCACGGGCAATGGTGGCCGGCAGCGGACTTTGCCAACGGCTTTCACCTGACCCAGCATATCGGCCCTAACTACCTCGGTGGTCAGCTGGACAGCGATGCGCGCACGGCCATTCACCTCACCCATCGCGTCGGGGCGGTGCTGGTCACGCTGGTGCTGCTGGGCCTGGCCTGGCAACTGCGCGCGGTGGGCATGACGCGCCTGGCGGGCTTGCTGTTGATCGCCCTGGCGGCGCAAATCAGCCTGGGCCTGAGCAATGTGGCGTTCGGCTTGCCGCTGCCGGTGGCGGTGGCTCACAACGCCGGGGGCGCAGCGCTATTGCTGAGCCTGGTACTGGTCAATTATCACGCGCGTACCAGCCTGGTCCGGGTGCGCGTTCCACGTCCGATTGCCTGGCGGTTTATTCCGCGCAAACAGGTATCGGGCCTGATAACCCTTAAAGGAGAGATGCCATGGCGTCCTTGATCGGCGCGGGTCACGGCCAGGCTATCTGGCGCGACTATCTGGAGCTGACCAAGCCGAAGGTGGTGGTGCTGATGCTGATCACCTCGCTGGTGGGCATGTTCCTCGCCACCCGCGCTGGAGTGCCGTGGACGGTGCTGGTTTTCGGCAACCTGGGCATCGCCTTGTGTGCGGGCGCGGCGGCTGCGGTCAACCATGTGGTGGACCGGCGCATTGATGCACTGATGGCGCGTACGCACAAACGACCATTGGCCGAGGGCCGCGTCTCGCCGGCTGCGGCACTGGCCTTTGCGTTGTTGCTGGCGGTGGCGGGCCTGGCGCTGTTGCTGGCCTTTACCAACCCACTGGCGGCATGGCTGACGTTGGCTTCGTTGCTGGGCTATGCGGTGATCTACACCGGTTTTCTAAAACGTGCGACGCCGCAGAACATCGTCATCGGTGGCCTGGCCGGCGCCGCGCCGCCGCTGTTGGGCTGGGTCGCGGTAACCGGGCATATCAGTGCCGAACCCCTGCTGCTGGTGCTGATCATCTTTGCCTGGACGCCGCCGCACTTTTGGGCGCTGGCCATTCACCGCAAGGAGGAGTACGCCAAGGCTGACATCCCGATGCTGCCGGTCACTCACGGCGAGCATTACACCAAGGTGCATATCCTGCTCTACACCTTTGCCCTGCTGGCGGTGAGCCTGATGCCCTATGTGATCCATATGAGCGGGTTGCTGTACCTGGCCTGTGCGCTGGTATTGGGCGGGCGCTTTCTGCAATGGGCCTGGGTGCTGTACCGTGGCAGCCAGCCGCACGCGGCGATCAACACCTTCAAGTACTCCATCTGGTACCTGCTGCTACTGTTTATCGCCCTGCTCGTCGACCACTACCTACTGTTGAACCTATGACTCGAACTCAGAAAACTGTCTTCATTCTCGTGGCCCTGGTGGCGTTGATCATGGGCCTGACCGTCAATAAGGTGCTATCGGGCAAAGGCCAGGGCGATCCCACCGCGCTGATCGACGCCGGCATTATCCTGCTGCCGCAAAGTCGCCAGCTGCCTGCGGTGAGCATGACCAACCAGGACGGCCAGCCGGTGCTGGTCGATGAGCTGAAAGGCAAGTGGAGCCTGCTGTTCTTCGGCTACACCTTCTGCCCGGATATCTGCCCGACCACCCTCGCCCAACTGCGCCAGATCAAGAGCGAACTGCCCAAGGACGCGGTGGATAAGTTGCAAGTGATCCTGGTCAGCGTCGACCCGAACCGCGACACCCCGGCCCAGCTCAAGCAGTATCTGGGCTATTTCGATCCGCAGTTCCAGGGGCTGACCGGTGCGAATGTGCAGGAGGTGCAGACGGTCTCGAATGCGGTGAGCATCCCGTTCATCCCGGCGGACACCAGCAAGCCCAACTACACCGTCGATCACAGCGGCAACCTGGCGCTGATCGGGCCGGACGGTACCCAGCGTGGGTTCATTCGCGCGCCGTTGAATAACCAGAAGCTGGTGGCGCAGTTGCCGGGGCTGTTGCAGCGTAAATAGCTCACGACACAAAACAAATGTGGGAGGGGGCTTGCCCCCGATAGCAGAGTGTCAGTCGATGAAGAGGTTGACTGACCTGGCGCTATCGGGGGCAAGCCCCCTCCCACATTTTTGATCTCCAGTGTGCTGGATCAGAACGCTGGCTTGATCGCGCCTTTGTACTTCTCTTCGATAAATTGCTTCACTTCAGGTGTGTGCAGGGCGGCTACCAGCTTCTTCACCGCGTCCGAATCCTTGTTGTCTTCACGAGTCACCAGGATGTTCACGTAAGGCGAGTCGCTGCCTTCGATCACCAGGGCGTCCTTGGACGGGTCCAGCTTGGCTTCCAGCGCGTAGTTGGTATTGATCAGCGCCAGGTCGACCTGGGTCAGTACGCGCGGCAGGGTGGCGGCTTCCAGCTCACGGAACTTGAGGTTTTTCGGGTTGGCGGTGATGTCCTTGATGGTCGACAGGATGTTGGTCGGGTCCTTCAGGGTAATCAGGCCGTTGTTGGCCAGCAGCAACAGGGCGCGGCCACCGTTGGTGGCGTCGTTCGGGATCACCACATTGGCGCCGTCCGGCAGCTCGTCCAGCTTCTTGTATTTGCTCGAGTACGCGCCCAGCGGTTCCAGGTGCACGCCGCCGACGCTCACCAGGTGAGTGCCCTTGGCCTTGTTGAATTCATCCAGGTACGGCTGGTGCTGGAAGAAGTTGGCGTCCAGGCGCTTTTCAGCCACCTGTACGTTCGGCTGCACATAGTCGGTGAAGACTTTGATCTGCAGGTCCACGCCTTCTTTGGCCAGCGCAGGTTTCACGAATTCCAGAATTTGCGCATGCGGCACTGGCGAGGCAGCGACCTTGAGGGTCTCGGCATGGGCGGAAAACGCGGCAACGGCGGCGAAGGCAACCAGTAGTTTTTTCATCCAGCAAGCTCCATGTTCGGGCATCTGCCGGCACCAGGCCGGCCATGGCCGTTATTTTCGAGAAAAGTGCACCACCAGCTTGTCGCCGACGGTTTGCAGAATTTGCACCAGGATCACCAGCATCACCACGGTGACCACCATCACATTGTCCTGGAAACGCTGGTAACCGAAACGGATCGCCAGGTCGCCCAGGCCACCGGCACCGACCACGCCGGCCATCGCCGTGTAGGACACCAGTGTAATCGCCGTTACGGTAATTGCCGCGAAAATGCCGGGGCGTGCTTCGGGCAGTAAGGCGTTGGTGATGATCTGGCGCGTGCTGGCACCCATCGACTGCGTGGCCTCGATGATGCCGCGGTCCACTTCACGCAGGGCGGTTTCCACCAGGCGTGCAAAGAACGGTGTGGCGCCGATAACCAGCGGCGGAATCGCGCCCGCGACGCCCAGCGAGGTGGGCTCGTCCATATAGATGCCAGTGATCAGCTTGGTTAATGGAATCATCACGATCAGCAGGATGATGAACGGCAGCGAACGCAGGATGTTCACGATCAGCGACATAAAGGCGTACAAGCCTTTCTGCTCGAACAGCTGACGTGGGCTGGTCAAGAACAGCAGCACACCCACGGGCAGGCCCAGTACGACCGTGAAGAACAGCGAACCGAACAGCATGGTCATGGTATCGCCGGTGGCGAGCCAGATTTCGGACCAGTCGATGTCGGCGAAGAAATTCAGGAACAGATCCATTAGCGCAGCACCTCCATATGAACGTCAGCGGCGGTGAAGCGCGCAAACGCGGCTTCCATGTCACCGCCAGTGACGGCGAGGGTCAATTGCCCGTAGGGGATGTCTTTGATGCGGTCGATACGACCGGCCAGGATGCTGTAGTCCACCCCCGTTTCACGGGCGACGGTACCCAGCAATGGCGCGTAGGTCGCGTCCCCTTGGAACGTCAGGCGCACGATACGGCCCGGTACGTGGGCGAAGTCATCGTGCTGTTCGCCTTCATCGACCTGTTCGGCTTCCTGGACGAAGCGCTTGGTGGTCGGATGCTTGGGATGCAGGAACACATCAGCCACCGAGCCTTGCTCGACGATCACGCCAGCGTCCATCACGGCCACCTGGTCGCACACGCGGCGAATCACATCCATTTCATGGGTGATCAACACGATGGTCAGCTTCAGCTCACGGTTGATTTCAGCCAGTAATTGCAGGACCGACGCGGTGGTTTGCGGGTCGAGGGCGCTGGTGGCTTCATCGCACAGCAGAATCTTGGGTTTGGTCGCCAGGGCGCGGGCAATGCCGACGCGCTGTTTCTGGCCGCCGGACAATTGCGCCGGATACTTGCGGGCGTGGTCCGACAGGCCAACGCGGGCGAGCAGCTCGGCCACGCGCAGCTCGATTTCCTTGCGGGACAATTCGCCGGCCAGTGTCAGCGGCAGCGCCACGTTGTCTGCAACGGTCTTGGACGCCAGCAGGTTGAAGTGCTGGAAGATCATGCCGACCTGCTGGCGGAAACGGCGCAGGCCGTTGGCGTCCAGTGCGGTGACTTCTTCGCCGTCGACACTGATCTGCCCGCCACTGGGCTCTTCAAGGCGATTGATCAGGCGCAGCAGGGTACTTTTTCCCGCACCCGAGTGGCCAATCAGGCCAAACACCTGGCCGTTTTCGACGCGCAGGCTGGTGGGGTGCAGGGCGGGAATATCCTTACCGGCGACGCGGTAGGTTTTATGGACGTTTTGAAACTCGATCACGTAGCGAACCTTGTGGGGCGCATGGAAAAGGGATCAGCGGTTAGCCGGGCGCGCATTTTAGCCTGTCCATCCAGTGATTCTTAGCATTTATTTCGTATCCATCCTGCGATTTGGCAATAACGAGACCGAAGGTCATAAAAAGGGAACGGCTCATAACGCTGTCAGTCACTACTTAAGCAATGCGATGTTCCGGGTGCCGTACCCGGGGCTTCATTCAAACGAGCCGGGGACCGCTCTGGCCACTTTGACTAAGGAGTTTTTACTGATGAGTACCAAGAAGCCAGGCACCCCGCCGAAGAGTGAGCTCGCGGGTACCGATACCCTGGACCGAGGCAATACCAACACCAAATTGCAGGCGTTGGAAGAATTCCGTTCCGATGCGACCGGCCAAGCCCTGCGCACTAACCAGGGCGTGAAGATCTCCGACAACCAGAACACCTTGAAGGTCGGTGCCCGTGGCCCTTCGCTGCTGGAAGACTTCATCATGCGTGAAAAAATCACGCACTTTGACCATGAACGCATCCCGGAGCGCATCGTGCATGCCCGCGGTACCGGCGCCCATGGTTATTTCCAGAGCTACGGCGACCATTCGGCGCTGACCAAGGCTGGTTTCCTACGTACTCCGGAGCATAAAACGCCGGTGTTCGCGCGTTTTTCCACGGTGCAAGGGCCACGCGGTTCCGGTGACACCGTACGTGACGTGCGCGGTTTTGCCGTGAAGTTTTTCACCGACGAAGGCAACTTCGACCTGGTGGGCAACAACATGCCGGTGTTCTTCATTCAGGATGCGATCAAGTTTCCTGATTTCGTGCACGCCGTTAAGCCTGAACCGCACAACGAGATTCCTACAGGCGGCTCGGCCCACGATACGTTCTGGGACTTTGTCTCGCTGGTACCGGAGTCGGCGCATATGGTGGTGTGGGCGATGTCTGACCGCGCCATTCCGAAAAGCCTGCGTGCAATGCAGGGTTTCGGCGTGCATACCTTCCGTTTGATCAACACCGAAGGCAAATCGAGCTTTGTGAAGTTTCACTGGCGGCCAAAGGTCGGTACCTGCTCGCTTGTGTGGGACGAAGCGCAAAAGCTGGCCGGTAAAGATACCGATTACCACCGACGCGACCTATGGGAATCGATTGAAAGCGGCGACTACCCCGAGTGGGAACTGGGCGTTCAGATCGTTGCAGAAGAAGACGAGCATAAGTTCGACTTCGACCTGCTCGACCCGACCAAGATCATCCCAGAGGAACTGGTACCGATCACCCCGCTGGGCAAGATGGTGCTTAACCGCAACCCGGACAATTTCTTTGCCGAGGTCGAGCAGGTTGCGTTCTGCCCAGGCCATATCGTGCCGGGCATCGATTTCACCAACGACCCGCTGTTGCAAGGTCGTCTGTTTTCCTACACAGACACCCAGATCAGCCGTCTTGGCGGGCCGAACTTCCATGAGATCCCGATCAATCGCCCGGTCGCACCGAACCACAACAACCAGCGCGATGCGCTGCATCGCAGCGTGATCGATAAGGGCCGCGCAGCCTATGAGCCGAACTCCATCGACGGCGGGTGGCCGAAGGAAACGCCGGCAGGTCCGACCGACGGCGGTTTTGAGACCTACTACGAGCGCATCGATGCGAACAAGGTCCGCGAGCGCAGTGAGTCGTTTGGCGACCATTTCTCCCAGGCCACGCTGTTTTTCAACAGCATGAGCCACCACGAGAAAGAGCACATCATCGCCGCCTACAGCTTCGAGTTGGGCAAGGTCGAGCGCGAACACATTCGTGCCCGCCAAGTGAATGAGATTCTGGCCAACATCGACCTGGAACTGGCCAAGCGCGTGGCGCAGAACCTGGGCCTGCCAGCGCCGACCAAAGGCACGGTGCCTGTACGTGAAACATCGTTGAAGCAATCGCCGGCATTGAGCCAGGTGAATTTGCTGTCCGGCGACATCAAGACGCGCAAAGTGGCGATTCTGGCGGCTAACGGCGTGGACGGTGCAGCGATTGATGCACTCAAAGCCGCACTTGAGGCTGAAGGTGCGCACGCCAAGTTGCTGGGGCCGACTTCGGCGCCTGTGACCACCGCCGATGGCAAGTCGCTGCCGGTGGATGCGTCGATGGAAGGCATGCCGTCCATTGCGTTTGACGCAGTGTTTATCCCTGGCGGTAAAGAGTCGGTCAAGGCGCTGAGCGGCGACGGTGTGGCGCTGCACTACGTGCTGGAAGCGTACAAGCACCTGAAGGCTATCGCGGTGGCCAGTGATGTGAAGCCTTTGTTGGATCTGCTGAAGCTGGAGGCGGATGCGGGGTTGATCGTGGGTGCGGATGCCAAGGCGTTCAAGGCGTTCTTTGCCGCGATTGCCCAGCATCGGGTCTGGGATCGGGAGCCTAAGGCCAAGGCGATTCCGGCTTAATTATTGGGTTGTTTGTTAGATCGTCATCGGGGGCAAGCCCCCTCCCACACTTGAACGTATTCACAGTTCAAAATGTGGGAGGGGGCTTGCCCCCGATGCTTTTTGTCAGTCTGCCTTACGCGGTATCAACACAACCTGCGCCGGAATGTGTTTCAAAATTTGCCGGTGAATCTTCAGCTCATACCCTGCATCAATGCGCTTCACCCGTTTGGTCAGCAACGTGGCCAACCACGGGTAATCCTCGGTGCGTGGCACCTGAATGCTGACGTCGCACTGGTAATTCACCACGTCGGTGGCGATGGCATCCAGCTGATGGCGCATGGCTTCGACATCCGCCAGGTTCAACGCCACGGTGGTGCTCGGCGCCGCCGGGTCGATGACCTTGGCGGCGGGCTTGGCTTCGGCGGCTTTCAAGGCGGCCTCGGCCTGATCCAGCTCGGCTTTGCGCGCATGGCTGATGGCGCTGTTGACGCCACCGGTCAGGGCCGGGGCCTTGGGCATCAGCGCGCGGGCACGGCTCAGGGCTGTGGCGGCGGCGTTGACGTCGCCCTTTTGCAGCACGATCTGGCTGCGCTGCAGGTAGGCTTCGGCCAATTGCCGCTGGTAAGCCTCCAGCGCCGGATCGTTGGGCGATTGGGCCTGCAACGTGGCGAGCTGGTCTTCGGCGGTGGCCAATTCGCTGCTGGCCAGGTTTTGCTCCAGTTGCGCGATGGCCGCAGCACGCGGATCCAGCGCTTCGGGGGCGGCGGGCGGTGTGCTTTGACAGGCGCCCAGCAGCAGGGAAAATGCGGCAAGGAGCAGATAACGGAAGGTGAACGGCTTCATTCCTGCGACTCTCTATTTGCGCAAAAAGCGAGCAAGTCTACACCCCTCGACGGGGCAGGACAAAACTCAGCAGAAACAGGGCGGCCGCCGATACTACGATCGACGGCCCGGCCGGTGTGTCCTTGAACCATGACAACGCCAGGCCTCCACACACTGCCAGCATGCCCAACAGGCTTGCGCCGATTGCCATTTGCTCCGGCGAACGAGCATGGCGCTGAGCGGCGGCTGCGGGAATGATCAACAGCGAGGTGATCAACAATACGCCGACAATCTTCATCGCGACAGCAATCACCACCGCGATCAATAACATCAGCGCCAGGCGCAGGGCCGGCACGGGCAAACCTTCCACCGTGGCGAGTTCCTCGTGCACGGTGATCGCCAGCAGCGGGCGCCACAGGCTCACCAGCAGCACCAGCACCGCCGCGCTGCCGCCTAGGATCCACATAAGATCGACAGGGCTGATCGCCAGCAGATCGCCAAACAGGTAGGCCATCAGGTCGATGCGCACTTCATGCATGAAGCTCAGCACCACCAGGCCCAGAGACAAGGTACTCGGCGCCAGGATGCCCAGCAGCGTATCGGAGGCCAGTGGCTGGCGCTGTTGCAGCGTCACCAACAACACCGCCAGCAGCAGGCAGCCGACAGTGACGGCGATGGTCGGGCTCACATCCAGCAGGAAGCCCATGGCCACGCCGAGCAGCGCGGCATGGGACAGCGTGTCGCCAAAGTACGCCATGCGCCGCCAGACCACGAACGAGCCCAACGGGCCCGCCACCAGCGCCAAAGCCAAGCCTGCCAGCAGGGCGTAGAGCAGAAAATCAGCCATGCTTGCAGCTATCTCCATGAACATGAGGGTGGGGTGCGGCGGGGTCGTCAACCACGGCGCCGTGCAGATCATGGGCGTGGTCATGGTGGTGATGGTAGATCGCCAGGCTTTGCGCGTTCTTACCGAACAGCTCGACGAACGCCGGATCGCCGCTGACCTGCTCCGGGTGGCCGGAACAGCACACGTGACGGTTGAGGCAGACCACCTGGTCGGTGGTGCTCATCACCAGGTGCAAATCGTGAGACACCATCAGCACACCGCAGCCGTGACGGTCGCGCAAGCGGGTGATCAGGCTGTATAGCTCGGCTTGCCCGGCGACGTCGACGCCTTGCACGGGCTCATCGAGCACCAGCAGCTCTGGCTCGCGCAACAGCGCGCGGGCCAGCAGCACGCGCTGCATTTCACCGCCGGAGATGCTCTGCACCGGGCTGTCGATCACCTGTTCGGCGCCGACTTCCTTGAGCGCCGCCTGCGCGCGGGCACGGTCAACTCCCGGTACCAGGCGCAGGAAGCGCAGTACGGAAAGCGGGAGTGTCGGGTCTACGTGCAGCTTCTGCGGCATATAGCCCACGCGCAGTTTGGGCCTGCGCCATACGCTGCCACGGTCGGGCTTGAGCAGGCCCAGCACGGCGCGCACCAGGGTGGTCTTGCCGGCGCCATTGGGGCCGATCAGGGTAACGATCTGCCCCGGCTCTACGCTTAATGCGATGTCATCCAGCACGTTTTGCCCGGCGAACGTGACCCCAACCTGCTCCAGGCGGATTAACGCGTTGCTCATCAAGCCCCCTGACAGCCTGAGCACAGGCCGACCACTTCGACCGTTTGCCCTTCGACGCTGAAGCCGACTTCAGCGGCGCTTTTGATGATGGCGTCACTGATGCTCTTTTGTTCAAGCTCGATGGCGGCGTGGCACTCGCGGCAAATCAGGAACTGGCCCTGATGCGCGTGTTCCGGGTGGTTGCAGCCGACAAAGGCATTGAGCGAAGCGATGCGGTGCACCAGGCCGTTTTCCAGCAGGAAATCCAGCGCGCGGTAAACCGTGGGCGGCGCAGCGCGTCGGCCGTCCTGCTCGCTGAGTACGCCGAGGATGTCGTACGCGCCGAGCGGCTTGTGGCTTTGCCACACCAGCTCAAGCACGCGACGACGCAGCGCGGTCAGGCGCAAACCCTTCTGCGCACACAGGGTGTCGGCCTCCGACAGCGCGGTGTGAACGCAGTGAGAGTGGTCGTGGGGACGGCTGGCAAGCGGTGTTATAGGCATGAGCGGCGACAGATATTTGATAGAGACGTTATTATGTTACCCGTTCCTACGCCATTGAGTGGTCATCGTGTCCCGACTTTTTCCCGTTTTTGTCGTATTTGTCACCAGTTTGTTCATGGCTGGCGCCGCTCAGGCCGAGGTCAAGGTGCTGACCAGCATTAAACCGCTGCAGCTGATTGCCGCTGCTGTGCAGGACGGTGTAGCGGTTCCGGAGGTGTTGCTGCCACCGGGCGCATCGCCGCATAACTTCGCGTTGCGCCCATCCGACGTACGGCGCGTGCAGTCGGTAGACCTGCTTTATTGGATCGGTCCGGACATGGAAACATTTTTGCCGCGCGTGCTGAAAGGCCGTACGGCGACAACGGTGGCCGTGCAGGACCTGCCGGGCATGAAACTGCGCCGGTTCGGCGAAGATAGCCACTCCCACGCCGATGAAGCCGACGAACATGATCACGATCATCGCCCCGGCAGTGTGGATGCACATCTGTGGCTGTCGACGGTGAATGCGCGGGTGATCGCGGCGCGTATGGCGGCTGACCTCAGTGCCGCCGACCCGGCCAATGCCGCGCGTTACCAGAGCAACGCAAAGGCCTTCGAGGCTCGCCTGGATGCGCTGGATGTGCGCCTGAAGCAGCGTTTGGCCGGCGTTGAGGGCAAACCTTACTTTGTATTTCACGAAGCCTTTGATTACTTCGAAGACGCTTACGGCTTGAAGCACGCCGGCGTGTTTGCCGTTGCAGCCGAAGTGCAGCCAGGCGCCCAGCATGTGGCGGCGATGCGCACGCGGTTACAGGAAGTGGGCAAGACCTGTGTGTTCAGCGAGCCACCGTTGCGACCTAGGCTGGCGGAGACGCTGGTGGCAGGTTTGCCGGTGAAGCTCGCGGAATTGGACGCGCTGGGTGGCTACACCCCGGCCACGGCCCAGGGTTACGAGCAGGTGCTGGAAAAACTGGGCAATGATCTGGCCGGATGCCTGGAATCGCTCTGACTGCCACTGCAGATCAAATGTGGGAGGGGGCAAGCCCCCTCCCACATTTTTGACCGAGCAGGTCTTTAGAGCGCAAACGGCAGGTGGACGCTGACTTGCTGGCGTTGCGCCAAGCGCTGCTCGAACTCCGCCGGGTCATGAATCAACACATCCTGCCCCGCAAACGACTCGGCTGCGATCAGCCGCGACAGCCAGAACCGCACGCACGCCACGCGCAGCATGGTCGGCCACAGCTCGGCTTCCTTCGCAGTAAACGGCCGCAGCCCCGCGTAAGCCCCAAGCAATGCACGGGCGCGCTGCCCATCGATCACGCCGTCGGCATCCGAACACCAGTCATTCAAGGCGATGGCGACGTCGTACAGCATCGGCCCCGAGCAGGCGTTGTAGAAGTCGATCAGGCCGGTCAGGTGCGTGCCTTCGAACATCGCGTTGTCGCGAAACAGGTCGGCGTGAACGTTGGCGCGCGGCAGGGCAAGGATATGCGCCTTGTGGGCCTGGATCTCGCCCAAGGCGTCCTGCAGAAGCCGCTGTTGCGCGTCGTTCAGGTGCGAAATCAACTGCGCGCCTTCAGTGAGCATCCAATCCAGCCCGCGATCGGTCTTGCGTTCCAGCACTTTGTCGCCCTGGGTCGCCAGATGCAGGTGACCGAGCAAGTCGCCGACCTGGGCGCAATGCTGGGCGTTGGCGTCCTTGATGTGTTTGCCGGCCAGGCGCGGTTGCAACAGCGCCGGCTTGCCGGCCAGCGTGCGCAGGGCGACGCCGTCGGTGGTGCGCAGGGCGTAAGGCACGGGCAGGTCGGCGTCGTGGAGCACGTCGAGCAGCTCGATGAAGAATGGCATTTCCGCAACGGGGCCACGTTCAACCAGGGTCAGGACGTACTCGCCCTGTTCCAGGCTGATAAAGAAATTGGTGTTTTCACTACCGGCGGCAATCCCCTGGAAATCAAGCAGGCGGCCGAGCCCGTAAGGGGCAAGAAAGGTTTCCAGCTCGGGCCGAGCCAGGGGGGTGAACACAGACATGGTTAAAACTGCCGTTACGGGCGCCGCTCAGGGCGGCGCCGGTTGAAGTTAGGGAATCATTTCCATTCGAAGATCTTCCATGACGGGATCAGCATATCCGGCTGGTCAGAACGGATGAAGTTCGCGTCGGTTCCGTCAGCGCGTACCAGAAAATATGGTGGAGCACCTTTTGGCGTGACCTTGATGGCGTACAGGAAGCCGTTTTGGCGGTACTCCTGGATAGTCTTGTCGCCTTCCGTGCGAATGGTCACTTCCGGATCGGCCGAAGGCGCATCGTCTGCCGCCATGGCAGCCATCGGAGCGAGTGCAATCAAGCCAGTGAACAGCAGGCGATTGAATGTACGCATGATAACCTTGTCCCTTTGTTTTCATTGGTCCGGCTATTCTAGCGCCTGACCCGCCGAAAAGGTTGATCCTGCTCATGAGCCAAGCGCCCCTCGTCCTGGTGGACGGTTCTTCTTATCTGTACCGCGCCTTCCACGCGCTGCCACCGCTGACCACCTCCAAAGGCCTGCCCACCGGCGCGGTCAAGGGCGTGTTGAACATGCTCAAGAGCCTGCGCAGGCAATACCCGAACAGCCCGTTCGCCGTGGTGTTCGACGCCAAGGGCGGGACCTTTCGCGATGAAATGTTCGCCGAATACAAGGCCAATCGCCCGAGCATGCCCGATGACATGCGCCTGCAGATCGAGCCCCTGCACCAGAGCGTGATCGCCCTGGGCTTCCCGTTGCTGTGCGTCGAAGGCGTCGAGGCCGACGACGTGATCGGCACCCTGGCCCGCAGCAGTGCGGCCGCTGACCGTCCCGTGGTGATCTCCACCGGCGACAAGGACATGGCGCAACTGGTGGACGGGCACATTACCCTGGTCAACACCATGACCGGTAGTTCGATGGACATCGAGGGCGTAAAGGAGAAATTCGGCGTCGCTCCCGAGCAGATCATCGATTACCTGGCGTTGATGGGCGATTCGTCCGACAACATCCCTGGCGTTCCCGGAATTGGCCCGAAGACCGCCTCCGGTTTGCTGGTGGGTGTGAATGGCGGCCTGAAAGAGCTGTATGAACAGCTGGATATTGTGCCAACCCTGCCGATTCGTGGCGCCAAGACGCTGCCAGCGAAGTTGGAAGAGCATAAGGAGATGGCGTTCCTGTCCTATCAGTTGGCGACGATCAAGATCGACGTGCCCCTGGATATCGGCCTGGACGACCTGCACCTGATCGAGCCGGATCGCGAAAAGCTGCTTGAGTTGTACACGCTGCTTGAATTCAAGAGCTGGTACGAAGAGATCCAGCGCGATACCAAGCGTGTCGAGCTCAAGACGGCAAACGAGGTCGCGCCCGTCGCTGAAGCGTCGGTTGAGGCGGTGATAGCGGTGCCGGTGGAGTCGGTTTACACCACCATCCTGGACCAGGCCACATTCGATCTGTGGCTGAAGAAGCTCAACGACGCGCCATTGTTTGCCTTCGATACCGAAACCACCGGGATCGACGCCCAGCAGGCCCAGTTGGTTGGGCTTTCGTTCGCGGTGCAGCCCCATGAAGCAGCCTATATTCCGCTGACGCATTCCTATACCGGCGCGCCGGATCAATTGGACCGTGACACTGTGCTGCTGGCCTTGAAGCCGTTGCTGGAAGATCCGACCAAGCTCAAGGTCGGCCAGCACGCCAAGTTCGACATGAATATCCTGGCCAACTGCGCTATCGGCGGTGACCCTGCGCAGGGCATCACCGTGCGGGGCATCGCCTTCGATACCATGCTCGAATCCTACGTACTGAACTCCACTGCGACCCGCCATGACATGGACAGCCTGGCGAAAAAATACCTGGACCACGACACCGTCAGCTTCCAGGACATCGCCGGCAGGGGCGCCAAGCAGCTGACATTCGACCAGATCGCCCTCGAGCAAGCTGGCCCGTATGCGGCCGAAGATGCCGATGTGACGTTGCGCCTGCACCAGAAGCTGCACGCGCAGCTGGCAGCGATCCCGAGCCTGGCCAGTGTGCTGACGGATATCGAGATGCCGTTGGTGCCGGTGCTGGCGCGTATCGAGCGCCAGGGCGCGCTGGTGGACAAGGCACTGCTGGGCATCCAGAGCATCGAGCTGGGCAACAAGATGGTCGAGCTGGAGCGCCAGGCATTCGAGATCGCCGGCGAGGCGTTCAACCTGGGTTCGCCCAAGCAGCTCGGGGCGATCCTCTACGAGAAACTCGGAATGCCGGTGTTGAAAAAGACCGGCAAGGGCCAGGCATCCACGGCTGAAGAAGTGCTGGCCAAGCTGGCCGAGGATGATTTTCCGCTGCCCAAGGTGCTTATGCAGTACCGCAGCATGAGCAAGCTGAAAAGCACCTATACCGACCGCCTGCCGGAACAGATCAACCCGCGTACCGGGCGTATTCATACGTCTTACCATCAGGCGGTGGCGGCGACCGGGCGTTTGTCCTCCAGCGATCCGAACCTGCAGAACATCCCGGTGCGCACCGCCGAAGGGCGGCGCATTCGCCAGGCGTTTATCGCACCCAAAGGCTACAAGCTGCTGGCAGCGGACTATTCGCAGATCGAGCTGCGGATCATGGCGCACCTGTCGAAGGACGAAGGGTTGATGAACGCCTTTCGCAACGACCTTGACGTGCACACCGCCACGGCCGCCGAGGTATTCAAGGTTGAATTGACCGAGGTCACCTCCAACCAGCGCCGCAATGCCAAGGCGATCAATTTCGGCCTGATCTACGGCATGGGCGCCCAGAAGCTCGGCAAGGACATTGGCGTCGATACCAAGACCGCCAAGGCTTATATCGATGTGTACTTCGCCCGCTATCCCGGCGTGCGCGAATACATGGAGCGCACCCGCGCCCAGGCGGCGGACCAGGGTTTTGTGGAAACCTTCTTCGGGCGGCGCCTGTACGTGCCGGATATCAACTCCAACAAGCCTCAGGAGCGCGCGGCGGCAGAGCGCACCGCGATCAACGCGCCCATGCAGGGCACGGCGGCAGACATCATCAAGAAAGCCATGGTGAAGGTGGACAACTGGCTGACCGAGTCGGGCCTGGACGCCAAGGTCATCCTCCAGGTGCATGACGAACTGGTACTGGAGGTGCGTGAGGACCTGATCCCGGAGGTCAGCCAGAGAATCCGCGAACACATGAGCGCTGCCGTGCAGTTGGACGTGCCCCTGGTGGTGGACGTGGGCGTTGGCGATAACTGGGACGAGGCCCATTGATTCTGCGGTTGCGCCACCACCGCGTGTGATGGCACGGCGCTTTAGATCGGAAACTGCCGTCAGTTATTTCCAAGAGTTTTTTGAACCCGCCGGAACTTAACCTGTGAACTGTCACTCAGAGTTACTGAATGGGTGGTGAAGCCCTTCAATGCTCCTATGTTGTGTTAAGTGTTGGCAGATATCTGGACCCCGCCCTAGCGGTCCGGAACTTGGACCCCGAACTTCCCTCCCCATACGAAGTCCGGGGTTTTTTTTGCCCGCGCAAAAGTTACTCGGCGATCTCAGCGCCTTTGTCCGCCAATTCCATCCAGCCGGCCAGTACAGTGTAGGCGTCTTCGAGGCCCATGCGCTTTGGCGCGGAGAACAGTTGGATGCTGATTGCGTCGCCCCAACCCTTACGGATCTCGGTCTGCACTTTGAGCAGGGTGTTCTTGGCTGCGCCGTAGGTCAGCTTGTCGGCCTTGGTCAGCAGGATATGCATCGGCATGCCGCTGGCGACCGCCCAGTCGAGCATCAACAGGTCGAAATCGGTCATTGGATGACGGATGTCCATCATCAGGATCAACCCCTTCAGACTCTCCCGGCCACCCAGGTAAGCCTCCAGGTGACGCTGCCAGTGCAGCTTCAACGGGATAGGGACTTTTGCATAACCGTAGCCCGGCAGGTCGACCAGACGCCGATCATCGTCTAGCTTGAAGAAGTTGAGCAGCTGCGTGCGACCTGGGGTTTTCGAGGTGCGTGCCAGGCTGGCGTGGGTCAGGGTGTTCAGTGCGCTGGACTTACCGGCGTTGGAGCGGCCGGCGAAGGCGACTTCAAAGCCTTCGTCATCGGGGCATTGGTCCACTTTGGCGGCGCTGAGCATGAAGGTGGACTGTTGGCACAGGCCGAGGATGGGATTCTTGAGTTGCATGAGATTTCCGATGTGGGCGGTGCCGAAAAAGGGTGCGGCAAGCGGTGTCGTTTCCGTTTCAGTAGCGCCAGTATATAATGCCGCAGATTTTGTGTGTGCTTTGTCCCAGCGAAGGACGAAGTTCACGGGAGCGAAAGACCTTCATTGCGCATTAGAACGCAAAACGCTCTCAAACCCTGAACAGGTCGATGTATGACCTGATGGTGACTCGCTTCGGTGTCCTGATCGCACGTTAAAGCGCCCAGGCTACACAGGAACCGCAAGCGCTGTACAACCGAGTTTGCGTGGTCATGCCAGTGCAGCGCGTGACCCGGGGTTTCAAGGCAATGCCGCCGCGTGGTTTGTGCAAGGACTGCAGTACTGAGGATTACCAGGCCATCATTGAGTTGATGGTGAGTAAACCCGGTAGATAACTCTTAAACCCTTAGCCGTAGTTGGATTAGCTGATGAACAAACTGATCGTGAGTCTGCTGTTGACCTTGGGCATCACCGGTGCTGCCCATGCTGCAGGCGACGCTGCCGCGGGGCAGGCGAAAGCCGCCGTGTGTGGTGCTTGCCATGGACCGGACGGTAACAGCCCGGCACCGAACTTCCCCAAACTCGCCGGCCAGGGTGAACGTTACCTGACCAAGCAGATGCACGACATCAAGGATGGCAAGCGCGTGGTGTTGGAAATGACCGGCTTGCTGGCCAACTCCAGCGATCAGGACATGGCTGATATCGCGGCGTATTTTGCCAGTCAGAAAGGCAGTGTGGGAGCTGCCGATCCGAAACTGGTCGCCCGTGGCGAGAAGCTGTTTCGTGGCGGCGACCTGGACAAGGGCCTGCCCGCCTGTACCGGCTGCCATTCGCCCAATGGCGCAGGCAATGCCGCCGCAGGCTTCCCGCACCTGAGTGGTCAGCACGCCACTTACATCGCCAAGCAGTTGACCGACTTCCGCAAAGAAGAAACCGGCCGCGCCAACGATGGCGACGCAATGACCATGCGCACCATCGCCCGTAAACTGAGTGATGAAGACATTGCGGCAATCTCCAGTTACATCCAAGGCTTGCACTGACAGCCTGCAACGTTAACGCTCGATTAATCCATCGATGCAAGCATAAAAAGGGTGGCTACGGCCGCCCTTTTTTGTGGCGGCTGCCGTTACACTAACGAACTCATGTCCGCGTAGACCTGTCACACCTAAAGGTCGCGTGAGGCGACCGTATTTGTCCAGGAGTAAAGCATGCGTAATCTGATCCTCAGCGCCGCCCTCGTCACTGCCAGTCTCTTCGGCATGACCGCACAAGCTGCCGACGTGCCGCTTGAAGCCGGTAAAACCTACGTTGAATTGGCTAACCCGGTGCCGGTTTCGGTACCCGGCAAGATCGAAGTGGTGGAGCTGTTCTGGTACGGTTGCCCGCATTGCTACGCCTTTGAGCCGACCATAAATCCTTGGGCCGAAAAGCTGCCCAAGGACGTGAACTTCAAGCGCATTCCGGCCATGTTCGGTGGCCCATGGGATGCCCACGGCCAACTGTTCCTGACCCTGGAAGCCATGGGTGTGGAGCATAAGGTCCATAACGCGGTATTCAACGCGATCCAGAAAGAAGGCAAGCGCCTGACCAAGCCAGACGAAATGGCTGACTTCGTTGCCACCCAAGGCGTTGATAAAGACAAGTTCCTGGCCACCTTCAACTCCTTTGCCATCCAAGGCCAGATCAAACAGGCCAAGGAGCTCGCGCAGAAGTATGGCGTGCAAGGCGTACCGACCCTGATCGTCAACGGCAAGTACCGCTTTGACCTGGGCAGTACCGGTGGCCCTGAAGAGACGCTCAATGTCGCTGACCAGCTGATCGCCAAAGAGCGCGCAGCCAAGTAAGGGGCTCGCCATGCGCCGCTGGGGTACCGAACGCGTTGTAGGCCTGCATGATCCGCGGGTCAACGAACATCATCTGGAATCCACAGGCCTGCCGGCAGACAGCCGCCTGCGCCTGCTCAGTTTCAATATCCAGGTGGGTAACAGTACCGAGAAATATCGGCACTACCTCACGCGTGGCTGGCAGCACTTGCTGCCGCACAAGGGGCGCACCGGCAATCTGCAAAAAATCGGCGACCTGCTCAGCGACTTCGACCTGGTCGCTCTACAGGAAGCCGACGGCGGGAGCCTGCGCTCCGGCTACATCAACCAGGTGGAACACCTTGCCCAGCTCGGCGCCTTCCCCTACTGGTACCAGCAACTCAATCGCAACCTCGGGCGCCTGGCACAGCACAGCAATGGCGTGCTCAGCCGCTTGAAGCCGACCGTCATCGAGGATCACCCGTTGCCGGGCCCCAAAGGGCGAGGCGCGATCCTTGTGCGTTTTGGCGAAGGTCCGGAAGCGTTGGTGGTGGTGATGATGCATCTGGCCCTCGGCGGGCGTACGCGCAATCTTCAGTTGGCCTACGTGCGCGACTTGATCGGCAACTACAAGCACCAAGTGCTGATGGGTGACATGAATACCCATGCCAACGACCTGCTGCAGAATTCCCCGCTGCGCGACCTCGGCCTGCTGGCGCCGCAAGTCGAGGCCACGTTTCCCAGCTGGCGGCCGCAGCGCTGTCTGGACCATATCCTGCTCAGCCCGAGCCTCACACTGGAAAGTGTGCAGGTGCTGGCACAGCCCATTTCCGATCACCTGCCGGTCGCGGTAGAGATTCGTCTGCCGGGTTCGCTTACGGCTGATGCATTACCCGCGTTGAGCCCAGGCCCTCGCGGACCTCTTGCATGAGCGACGACGCCCAGCGCTGGAAAGAAAAATACCTTAAAAGCATCGAGCAACAAGACAAGCTCGAACGCCGCTGGGCCGCCCGCCTCGACCTGCTACGCCGAGGGCTGGTGCGCAGCACGCTGGCGGCCGAAGGCACTGACCGCGCTGTCGATCAATGCATGAAGGAAATGCGCGATGTGGTGCGCACCGACGACATGGACGCTGCCCTCGCCGCCCTATTGCCGCGTCTGGAAAAGGCCGTGCTGGATTCCGAGCAGCGCCGCGAAACGCGGGTTGACCAGATCAGTTCCGCCCTCACCGCCCTGGTCGCGCAGTTGCAGAAACTGCCGCTGCCCCGTGAGGTGGCGCGCCCGCTGAAGACCTTCGCCAAACAGCTCGAAGCTCGGGTGGGGCAGGCGCGGGAAATTCCGCTGCTGCTCAGCGAGTTGAGCAACCTGCAAGAGCAGGCGCTGCAAAACCTGGAGCCAGAGGGTGAAACCTCACGCTCCGGGCCCGGTTTGTTGCAACGCTTGTTTGGTGCCAAAGAGGTCTCCAACGACACCTCTGCGCCTGAGCCCGAGGTGCTCCCTGCGGCAAAATCCGTTGCGCCCAAACCTGCCCCAGAGCCTGCGGAACCGGCCCAGTCCGAAGAACTGACACAAGCCTTGCGCGCGTTTGCACCGTTGGCGCAAACAGTGACGGCCGCCGAGCCTGAGGCCGTTGCACCGGTCAAAGAGACAGGGCCTGCCGGCGCAACGTTTGAGTTCGAGGCGCCTGCTCAAACATCAATTGCGGTCACGCCTGACAAAACCCCTGAACCGGTGGCGCCTGAAGCGCCGGCTGAGGAGGCCGCTCCCGAAAGCGCACTTGCTGCCTTTATCGAAGAGCCCCAAGACTCAGTCGACACGCCTGAAGAAACCCTCATCGGCAGCCTTTCCCTCCCGCCCGTATTGGATACCGCAGAGCCTGATCCCGATGCAATGCAATCGGATAGCCTCTACGCCCTGCCCGATTCGCCCGAGCCTTCCTACAGCTCGGTTGCCCAGCACATTGAAAACACCTTGCTCGGCCTGCTGGAAGACCTCTCCCTGCCCGAGCGCCACCGGCCCCAGGCCGAAGCCATGCGCGAGCGCCTTGCCCACGGCTTGAACTGGTACGAACTGCTGCCGATTCTCGATGACCTGGCGGTGCTGATGTTGGCCGTCACCGACAGCGGCCAGCATGAGTTCGAGGCTTACCTTAAACAGCTCAACGAGCGCCTTGAGGCATTCCAGGGCCATCTGCAGGTTGCCAGCGAGGGTCACGCCGACAGCCGCTCTGCTGCGCGCCAGTTGGACACGCAGATTCGCGAGCAAGTGGACGGCCTGCAAAGCAGCGTGCAGGAAGCTGCCGATCTGGACAGCCTCAAGCAACTGCTGGAGAGCCACCTTGAAGGCTTGCTCGGCACCATGGACGAACACCGCCAGCAGCGCGACCAACGCGAACAGGAAGTGGCCGCGCGCCTTCAGGGCCTGGCGGAGCGGGTGGCGAACATGGAGCAGGAAGCCCAGGGCTATCGTGAGCATTTGGAAATACAGCGCCAGAAGGCGCTGATCGATCCACTCACCGGCCTGCCCAACCGCGCAGCCTGGAGTGAGCGCCTGGATCAGGAGGTCAATGCCTGGCACCAGCGTGGCAACAGCCTGTCACTGGCCATGCTGGACCTGGACCACTTCAAGCGCATCAACGACGGCTACGGCCACTTGGCCGGCGATAGAGTGCTGAAGATCATTGCCAGTGTGCTGCGCAAGCGCCTGCGGCCGACCGATTTTATCGCGCGCTTCGGCGGCGAAGAATTTGTGTTGTTGATGCCCGACTCAGCCTTGGCGGATGCCCTGGCCGTGGGTGAAGGGCTGCGGGCGGCCATTGAGGCTTGCCCGTTTCACTTCAAGGGCGTGCCGGTAACCATCACGGTATCCATGGGGGTTGCGCAGTTTCAACCAGGCGAGCGCAGTGACCTGGCGCTCAAGCGCGCAGATGAGGCGCTTTACAGGGCGAAGGCGGCGGGACGTAACCAGGTGCAGGCGGCGTAAAACTGTTTCCTTTTTGTGATTTGGCCGCCCGGGATCTGGCGTTACGTTACACTGTTGCATTATCGTCCTCTACGTATGCCTTCTCCCATGAAATCTCTTCTTATTGCCTCTGTCGTTCTTCTGCTCGCTGGCTGCTCCAGCGGCCCGCGCTTGAACACCAGCCATCCTTCGGTCAACCACGACAACCGTGTGCAGTTCGTTGTGGTGCATTACACCTCGGCCAACCTTGAGCGCTCCCTGGCGTTGTTGACCCATGGTCAGGTCAGCAGCCATTACCTGATTGGCGATGACGCTTCAGGCACCCTCTACAAGCTGGTTGATGAAAGCCAGCGCGCCTGGCACGCGGGGGAAAGTGAATGGATGGGGCGCACCTGGCTCAATTCCAGCTCCATCGGCATCGAGATCGTCAACCCGGGCTATAGCGACACCCCGACCGGTCGGGTGTGGTACCCGTACTCCGAAGCGCAGGTGAAATCACTGGTGGTGTTGCTCAAGGACATCAGCAAACGTAACGGGATCGCCCCCAAGAACATCATTGGGCACAGCGACATCGCCCCGCTGCGCAAGTTGGACCCTGGCCCGTTGTTCCCTTGGAAGCGTCTGGCCGATGAAGGCCTGGGGATTTGGCCGGATGCCCAGGCGGTGGCTCGATTCCAGGCGCAGTACGCCACGCAACTGCCAAGCATCAGTTGGTTCCAGCAAGAACTGGCCCGTCTGGGTTACCAGACACCGCAAACCGGCGAGTTGGATGTGGCCACGCGTCATGTAATCGCCGCGTTCCAGATGCATTTCCGTCCATCGCTGTTCGACGGAACGCCGGATGCGGAAAGTGCGGCGATCCTGCATGCCTTGAACCAGCGCTGAAATGGCTGGCAAGTTTTTGTGGCAAGGCAGCAAGCACCCTCGCCACAAAAGCGCGCGCCTACAGAGGCAAGGCCATATAGAACTGGGTGCCCTGCCCGGGCCGTGAGTACACACCCATGCGGCCGCCGTGCAATTGCACGATCTCCTTGCACAGCGCCAACCCCAGGCCGGCGCCGCCTTTTTTGCGCCCCACCTGCACGAAAGGTTCGAAGATGCGTCCTTGCTGGCCGTACGCAATGCCTTCGCCGTTGTCCTCGACGCTGATGATTACCCGCTCACCATGACGCCGAGCCTGCAAGCGAATCTGCCCTCTCTCGGCCGTGTGTCGCATGGCGTTACCCAGCAGGTTGTCGAGCACGCGCTCCAGTTGTGCCTGGTCGGCATACAGGCGCGGCAGGTCAGATTGCACCTCCACCATCAGTTCAATACCTTGCGCGTTTGCCGGCTCGGCGAATCGCGCGCGGGCATGTTCGAGCAGGTCGGTGACATCGCATGGCCCGAGTGTGAGTTTCTGCAGGCCGTTCTGGTAGCGCGAGAAGTTGAGCAAATCGTTGATCAACTGCATCAACCGCTGCATTTCTTCATTAACCGTATCCAGCAGGTCCGCTTCACGTGACTCCGCCGGGAACTTGGCCCGCTCGCGGAACAGTCCGAAGGCCATATGCATGCCGGTCACCGGTGTCCGCAGCTCGTGGGAGGCGCGCAACACGAACTCGCTGCGCACCCGTTCAAAAGCCCGCTGCTCGGTGACGTCATGCAGCACCATCACCGCCCCCAGAATGTGCCCCTGTGTATGGCTGACCGGGGTCAGGCTGTACGTCAGCAGGCGCAGCTCGCCTTCGACTTCAACTTCCAGATCCTCCGGCGCCCGCTCCAGGTTGCCGCCGCGCAGCACCAAGTGCAGCTGTTCATCCATTTCCGGGCGGCCCAGCGCTTCGCCCAGGCCCTGGCCGAGGCGTTCTTCGTCCCAACCCAGCTGGCGTTGCGCCACAGGGTTGAGGTGCTCGAGATGGCCCTGGCGATCAATCATCAGCAAGCCGTCGTCAATGCTGTCGAGTACTGCCTGCAAGCGCTGCTGGCCGGCGAGCAACTCATCGACATTGGTGGCCTGATGTTGGCGCAACGCCTCGGCCATGATGCCGAAGCGACGGGTCAGCTGGTTCATTTCCGCCGCCGACGATATCGGCAATGTCACTTCGAAATCGCCTTGCCCGATTTTGTCGGCAGCCTTGGCCAGTGCTTCGATTGGCCCGCCGAATCGCCGGGCAATGCCATGCGCGGTCACAAAACCGATGATCAGCACCGCAAGGCCTACCAGCCCCAGTAAGCTGGCAATCAACAGCGCCCGTTCACGGGATCTGTGCTCGCTCGTGCTGATATTTTCCAGCGCCTGTTTGTGGTGAACGATTAGCCCATTGCGCAGAGTATTGAAGGTTTCAGTGAGCTTTTCCTTGCTGCCCGGTACATGTGGGTTCTGCTGGAATTCGTCAAATGCCTGCAGCAGGTGCTGGTAGTCGTCGCGTGCCTGACTGAAACCGTGGGTCAGTCCGTCACGTTGTTCATGGGCGATGCCCTGGTCCAGCAGGTCGAAGTATTGCTGCTTGGAAGCTTGCAGGGCAGCCGGATCAGGGCGCTTTTCGAGCATCATCATCAGTTGATCGCCCAGGCTCTGGCGCAACTTGAGACCCAGCTCCAGAGTGACGAAGTTGCTGCGAATCAACGATTCCTGGGTCTTGGCCATCTGCATCACGCTGACCAGGCCCAGGACCAGCCCCAGCAGGGCCACGGTGATCAGCGCTGAGATGCTCAGAAATAGCCGAGTACGCAGTTTCATCGCGAGCTTCATGAGGTACAGCTCATAGGTTGTACTGTTTACGTTTGCGATACAGCGTCGACGCATCGATGCCAAGGGTGCGCGCGGCCTGGTCCAGCGTATCGCTGGTGGCGAGGACGGCGCCGATATGGGCTTTCTCCAGCTCGTCCAGGCTCAGTGCCGCACCAATGCGCGGCGCGTTGTTGGTCGGTTGCTCGGCCATGCCAAGGTGGCTGATCTCGACCTTTTCCTGAGGGCAGATGATGCTGGCGCGTTCCACCACGTTGCGCAGTTCCCGGATGTTACCGGGCCAACGGTAGTTGAGCAGCGCTTCGCGTGCCTGATCGCTGAAGCCACGAGCCGGGCGGGCATACTCCTTGACGAAGCGCGCCAGGAACCGGTCGGCCAGGGCGAGGATGTCTTCACTGCGTTCGCGTAGCGGCGGCAGGTGCAGGGTGATGACGTTGAGGCGATACAGCAGGTCTTCACGGAAGCGGCCGTCGCGCACCATGTCTTCCAGGTTCAGGTTGGTGGCGGCGAGGATGCGCACGTCAGCGCGACGGGTAACCGGGTCGCCGACACGCTCGTATTCCTTGTCCTGAATGAAACGCAGCAGTTTTGGCTGCAAGGTGAGCGGAAAATCGCCGATCTCGTCAAGAAACAAGGTGCCGCCGTCCGCCTGGTTAACGCGGCCCAATGTGCTTTCGCTGGCACCGGTAAAGGCGCCGCGGCTGTGGCCGAACAATTCGCTTTCCATCAGTTCTGCGGTCAACGAGGGGCAGTTGATGGTCACGCAGGATTTCTTCGAGCGTTTGCTCCAGCCATGAATGGCCCGCGCCAACTCGCCTTTACCGGTGCCCGACTCGCCGAGAATCAAAATATTGGCATCGGTCCCGGCCACCTGGCGTGCGGTTTCCAATACCACCATCATGGCCGGGCTGTGGGAGTCGAGACCGTCCTTGGATTGGCGTACCGCGCCTTCCAGGGCTTCCAGGCGTGCCGAGAGCTGGCGTACTTCCAGTTGCTTGGCGGTGGCCAGGCGCAACTGGTCCGGGCTGCAGGGTTTGACCAGGTAATCGGCGGCGCCGGCTTGAATGGCGTCTACCGCAGTGTCCACGGCGGAGTGGGCCGTCACGATCACGACCCGCATCCATGGCGCCTGGACACGCATCTGGGCCAATACATCCAGGCCATTGTCCTCGCCCAGGCGCAAGTCGAGGAAGCACAGGTCGAACACTTGGCGTTGCATCAAGGCATCGGCTTGGGCCGCGCTGTTGGCGGTGGCAACGGTGTAGCCTTCATCTTCCAGGCAATAACGGAAGGTACGGAGGATCGCGGACTCGTCATCCACTAAAAGAATGCGGCCTTGAAGTTCCTTGGCTGATTCCATCTGTCCCGCGCTCCTTAAATATGAATGTTGGTATTTAGTCCCGGAATAATCGGGCAAGTTGCATGGTTTATTCTGATCGATAAAAGGCAACGTCGCGCAGCTATCTGCATACCTTCCTACACGCCCTGCTAAAGCCCCGCGCTAGTGGCGTTTTCATATCTTCTCGCCGCTTCGGCAATCCTGCAGCTACTTTCGCTCCGTCGACCCGACCACTGGCCATCGTGCATTTCGCACGGCCCTAGGGAGGGCATCGTGCAGGATGCTGGGCGGCGTGCTTTTAAATAATCTATATCTTATTGATTTTAAAGAGTTTTATTTTGTAATAAACCTGGCATGCGCTCTGCAATAGGTAATGCATAGAGCATCATGAACGAATAATCAGAATGCGGGAGAAAGCAGTATGACTCGCCAAAGCCTCAGCCAATTGCGTGTATCGCCTCTGCATCTGCAGCAAGGCCTGTTCGCCAGCCTGGCGTTGATGGTCACGCTGATTGCCGGCCAGCAGATGCAGCATTGGCAGCAGAGTCAGCAGCCGACTGCGCAGTTCGAACGTCCCGTCATGACCCAGACCCACTTTCGTTCCGTCGCCAGCACGGCTGTCGATGTAACCGCCCCGCAACTGAGAGTGGCAGACCAGGATTCCACCCTGAGCGAACTGCCGGTCCAGGAACGCTGGGTGTTCTAAGCAACAAAACGTCGCTCATGCCGAGCGGTCGCATGGCATCACTGCTGTTACCTCTATGAAAGCTTAAGGAGAATCACCATGTTGAGTTGGGCAATCACATTTCTGATCATCGCCATTGTGGCTGCAGTCCTGGGCTTCGGTGGTATCGCGGGCACCGCCACGGGTATCGCCAAGATTCTGTTCGTGGTGTTCCTGGTGATGTTCATCGCTTCGTTCTTCTTTGGTCGTCGCGGCCGAGGCTGAATATGACCACTTTGTCCCTCAAAGCCATCGCCGCTGCCGTGCTGTTGAGCGGCAGTGGCTTGGTGATGGCTGCCAATGACGGCCAATCCCGGGCCAACGAATTGCTCAGCACGGATGCGCAGTACCGTAAAACCTGGCAAGGCGTGGTGAAGAAAGAAGAGCGCCTGCCGGAATGGGTGATGAACCTGTCGGGTACGGCTGAGCAGATGAACGCGGTCGAAGAGGATGGCGACAAGTATCTGGTGGGGCCGCTGTGTGAAACGGCAGATACCTGCCTGAACAAGCGCCTGATTGTCGCCTTCAGCCTCGATAAGGAAGATGCCTACGCGATGTTGGTGGAAGTCCCGGCCGGCCTGCCGGCGGACAAGTCCCCAACACGCCACGCCGATTACCGTTTTCTCGGTAAGCCGGACGAAGGCATGAAGAAGCTGCTGATGGAGCAGCTGAAGAAAGATCCGAATTGGTACTAGGTTCCGTCTCACGGAGCCGGCGTCCATAGAAAGAAGCCAGTTCGCTTCTTTCTGTTTGTATCGCTCGCCAAGGGCGATGCATGACCAGGGGGCCGGGTTGTTCTGATCGATCAGGATCGGCGCGACCTACGGGTACAGGGAGTGCCTGCGCAAGGGCCGGGTCAGGTGAAAAGCTGCGACGCAAGTTCACAAGTCCTCAAGCTTGCTGAACTTGCGGCGGGCTTATGCTGTTCATCGCTAGTCCTTCATGCCACCCATAGCTGACATTCATCGTTTTTCCTCCTGCCAATCATTACCTTGTGTGTCGGCGCGACCATCTATCGAGAAAACTTTGCTGACGCTATAGGCTGTTTCTTACGCCAGGCTGCGGATTTTCCAAGCATTTTCAGCAAACCCCTCTAGCCATGCGGTATCTCTGTGCATACCGGAATTGGCAGCTTCACGGCAGGTTCACCCGCTTTAATGGCGCATTCGAACTGACCGTTCAGACAATTATTTTCAATAATGTCCATGCCGATTCGGCATAGGGTAGGCGTTTACGGCATTAGACGTCGCTCCCTTGCATGGGAATAGTTGCGGCTTTTTTCGCCTGCCAGTAAGCCATTTCGGCCACGCTGCGGTGACCTTCCATGGAGGCAGATGCACACACTTTTTCGCTTTCGAGCGGTCCAGCTGGCGCATTTGCCTTAAGTTCACTTGAAGTAAGGGTAATGACATGAAGAAGGCAAAGCTAAGCCTCGCCTGGCAGATCCTCATCGGTTTGGTACTGGGGATCGCGATCGGCGCAGTGCTCAACCATTTCAGTGCTGAAAAGGCCTGGTGGATCAGCAACGTGCTGCAGCCGGCGGGCGATATCTTTATCCGCCTGATCAAGATGATTGTCATCCCAATCGTGATTTCCTCGCTGATCGTGGGCATTGCTGGCGTTGGTGACGCGAAAAAGCTCGGTCGCATCGGCGTCAAAACCATCCTCTACTTTGAAGTCGTCACCACCATCGCCATTGTGGTCGGCCTGTTGCTCGCCAACCTGTTCCATCCGGGCGCGGGCATCGACATGAGTACCCTGGGTACCGTCGACATCTCCAAGTACCAGGCGACCGCCGCCGAGGTGCAGCATGAGCATGCGTTCATCGAGACCATTCTCAACCTGATCCCGTCGAACATCTTCGCTGCCGTTGCGCGCGGCGAGATGCTGCCGATCATTTTCTTCTCCGTGCTGTTCGGCCTGGGCTTGTCGAGCCTCAAGCCGGAACTGCGCGAGCCCTTGGTGACCATGTTCCAAGGCGTGTCCGAGAGCATGTTCAAAGTCACTCACATGATCATGAAGTACGCCCCTATCGGTGTATTTGCCCTGATCGCGGTAACGGTCGCCAACTTCGGCTTCGCCTCGCTGCTGCCGTTGGCCAAGCTGGTCATTCTGGTGTACGTCGCGATTCTGTTCTTCGCGTTTGCGGTGCTGGGCATGATCGCCCGCCTGTTTGGTTTTTCGATCCTCAAGCTGATGCGCATCTTCAAGGATGAGCTGGTGCTGGCCTACTCCACCGCCAGCTCTGAAACCGTGCTGCCGCGCGTGATCGAGAAGATGGAAGCCTACGGCGCGCCGAAGGCGATCTGCAGCTTCGTGGTGCCGACGGGTTACTCGTTCAACCTCGACGGTTCGACCTTGTATCAGAGCATTGCCGCGATCTTCATCGCGCAGCTGTACGGCATCGACCTGTCGATCGGCCAGCAACTGATGCTGGTCCTGACCCTGATGGTCACCTCCAAAGGTATTGCCGGTGTGCCGGGTGTGTCCTTCGTTGTGTTGCTGGCGACCCTGGGCAGTGTGGGCATCCCATTGGAAGGCCTGGCGTTTATCGCGGGCGTCGACCGTGTGATGGACATGGCGCGTACCGCGCTGAACGTGATCGGCAACGCTTTGGCCGTGCTGGTTATCTCGCGCTGGGAAGGCATGTACGACGATGCCAAGGGCGAGCGCTACTGGAATTCGCTGCCGCACTGGCGCAGCAAAGAGGCCCTGCCGGCCGGCGAGATCACGCGCGGCTGATCGCGCGAATGCGCTGACACAAACCCCGGATAATTCCGGGGTTTGTCGTTTCTGCCAGCCCCGCTATCATTCGCCCCAACTTTCGGGGGATTTAACTGATGCTCAATGGCCTGTGGCTTGGCTTCTTTGTCGTGGCAATGGTGTCAGCACTTGCGCAATGGCTGGTGGGCGGTAACGCCGGGATTTTCGCGGCGATGGTGGAAAGTATTTTCGCCATGGCCAAATTGTCGGTAGAGGTCATGGTGCTGCTGTTCGGCACCCTGACGCTGTGGCTGGGCTTTCTGCGTATCGCCGAAAAAGCCGGGATCGTCGATTGGCTGGCCAAGGCCCTGGGCCCGCTGTTTCGCCGCCTGATGCCGGAAGTGCCCGCCGGCCACCCGGCCATCGGCCTGATCACCCTCAACTTCGCCGCCAACGGCCTGGGCCTGGACAACGCCGCCACACCCATCGGCCTGAAAGCCATGAAGGCGCTGCAGGAACTCAACCCTATCCCCAACACGGCAAGCAATGCACAGATCCTGTTTCTGGTGCTCAATGCGTCCTCGCTGACCCTGTTGCCGGTGACCATCTTCATGTACCGCGCCCAGCAAGGCGCTGCCGACCCGACGCTGGTGTTCCTGCCAATCCTGCTGGCCACCAGCGCGTCGACCCTGGTCGGCCTGCTGTCGGTAGCGGTGATGCAGCGCCTGCGCTTGTGGGACCCGGTCGTGCTGGCCTATCTGATTCCCGGCGCGTTGGTCTTGGGTGGCTTCATGGCGCTGCTGGCGACCTTGTCCGCTACCGCACTGGCCGGCTTGTCGTCGATCCTTGGCAACCTCACGCTGTTTGGCCTGATCATGCTGTTCCTGGTGATCGGCGCGTTACGCAAGGTCAAGGTGTATGAGGCCTTCGTCGAAGGCGCCAAGGAAGGCTTCGACGTCGCCAAGAACCTGTTGCCCTATCTGGTGGCGATGCTCTGTGCGGTGGGTGTGTTACGTGCGTCCGGCGCGCTGGACTTCGGCCTGGAAGGGATTCGCCACCTGGTGGCCTGGACCGGCATGGACACCCGCTTTGTCGACGCGCTGCCGACCGCGATGGTCAAGCCGTTCTCCGGCAGCGCGGCGCGGGCGATGCTGATCGAGACCATGCAGACCCAGGGTGTAGACAGCTTCCCGGCGTTGGTGGCCGCGACGATCCAGGGCAGTACCGAGACCACGTTTTATGTGTTGGCGGTGTACTTTGGTTCGGTGGGCATCCAGCGTGCACGGCATGCGGTGGGGTGTGCGTTGTTGGCGGAGTTTGCCGGGGTGGTGGCAGCTATTGCGGTGTGCTACTGGTTCTTTGGTTGAGGCTCGGATTGCTTTCGGGAGCAAGCCCCCTCCCACACTTTAACTGCATTCACAGGTCAAAATGTGGGAGGGGGCTTGCCCCCGATGAGGCCTTCAGCGTTTCACAGCACCGTTGCCCTGCTGCACAACCCAATCCACTACCTGCTTATTCAGTTGATCCCCGGCTTGCCCAAAAGCAGCCACCACCGCCGGGACCTTGGTATCCCCTACCTTCTGCCTCACCTCAAACCGGCGACTGGCAATGATGCGCTGATCACTGCCGCGCACCAGTCGAGCATCCAGGCGAATCACCACCTCCACGGCCTTGCCGTGATATTCACTCTGAAACGCCTGTAACTGCCCGCCCAGCTCATAGTCCGCCTGCAGGTTGGTCTCGTCGGTACTCAACAGCGTCACCCGGCCGTCACGCTGGAAGCCATCCAGCAGGCGATTACGCAACAGCACCGGCGCCGGATCGCTCCAGCGTGAGTTGGCATAGCTGCTGATCAAATCGCCATTGGGCACCACCGCAATGCGCGGGCTGTCGAGAAATTCGCTGGTTTGTGGCTTGGTCACGCGCAATGACCAGCTTACTGGCGCGCCTTGGCTGACGGGCTGGGCCGAAGCCAGGCGGTACACGTCGGACGGGTCCGGCTTGGGCAGGATCGAGCACGCGCTCATCAGCGCGAAGGCTGCCAGGGTGATCATTCGGTAAGCAGGCTTCATGGCGTGAACTCCTTGTTCTTGTCACTGCCCAGCAGGTAACCGCTGGGGTTGGCTTCGAGGCGGCGCGAGATGGCGCGCAGCGAACCAAGGGTTTCGCGCAGTTCGCGCACGGCCGGTGCCAGCTCATTGAGGCCCTGCAGGCCGCTGTTCACCGAGTCCTTGTTGTTGGCCAGCAACGTGTTGAGGGTGGCAGTGCTTTGCTCAAGAGACTTCATCGCCTGCTCCGCGCTGCCAAAGGCTTGCTTGCCTTGGTCATTGAGCAAGCCGTTGGCGTTGCGCATCAATACGGTGGTCTGCTCCAACGCACCGCCGGCCTGTTTGCTCACTTGCAGCAATTGCTGCATCACCACTTTGATGTCGCCGCGCTGGTCGGCGATGGCGCCGGTGGTTTGTTGCAGATTGTCCAGGGTTGCGCTCAAGCGTTCGACGTTTTCCCGGGAGAACAGCTGGTTGGCGTTATGCAGCAGCAGGTTGATGCTGGTCATCAGGTCGTTGCTATTATTGAGCAGGCGTGCGATGGGCGATGGCGACGCGATGATTTCCGGCAGGTTGCCATCCTTGCCCTTGAGTTCCGGGCTTTGCGGGGTGCCGCCGCTGAGCTGGATGATCGAGGTGCCGGTGATGCCGGTCAGGGCCAGCTTGGCTTGGGTGTCTTCCTTGATCGGCGTTTGCCCGGCCAGGCGGATGCGCGCCAGCACTCGGCGTGGGTCCTTGGGGTCCAGGCGCAGGCTGGTGACATCGCCCACCTTGATCCCGCTGTACTGCACCGAACTGCCTTGGGACAGGCCGCTGACCGCTTCGTTGAACACCACCTCGTAATCGCGAAAGGCACTGTCGACGCTGGATTTGGCCAGCCACAGGCCGAACAGCATCGCGCCGACCACCACAATTACGCTGAACAATCCGATCATCACATGATGGGCTCGGGTTTCCATGTCATACCTCGTTGAGCGATTGAGCGGCATCCAATGCCGCGCGGCCTCGGGGGCCGTGGAAATATTCGTGAATCCAGGCGTCGTCGGTTTCCGAGACAACATCGATGGCATCGGCCACCAGCACTTTCTTCTGCGCCAGCACCGCCACGCGGTCGGTGATGGTGTACAGCGTGTCGAGGTCGTGGGTCACCAGGAACACACTCAAGCCCAGCGCATCGCGCAGGGTCAGGATCAGTTGGTCGAATTGCGCCGCGCCAATCGGGTCGAGGCCGGCGGTGGGTTCGTCGAGAAACAGGATGTCCGGATCCAGGGCCAGCGCGCGCGCCAGGGCGGCGCGCTTGATCATGCCGCCGGACAGCGACGCCGGGTATTTGTCGGCCGCCGACAACGGCAGCCCGGCCAGGGCCAGCTTGACCGCCGCCAAATGCTCGGCATCCGCACGGCTGAGCCCGGCGTGCTCGATCAACGGCAAGGCAACGTTCTCAGTGACGGTCAGCGAGGAAAACAACGCGCCCTTCTGGAACAGCACGCCGAAGCGCCGTTCCACCAATGAGCGTTCACGCTCGGGCAAGCTCGGCAGGTTCTTGCCGAACACCCGCACTTGCCCCTCGCTGGGCCGGCGCAGGCCGACGATGCTGCGCAGCAACACCGACTTGCCGCTGCCGGAGCCGCCGACCACCGCCAGGATTTCACCCTTGTACAAATCCAGGTCGAGGTCTTCGTGCACGCTCTGGCTGCCAAAGCGATTGCACAGGCCGCGTACCTCAATCACCGCCTCAGTGGGCGCTCGATGTAGACGACTCACCAGCCCATCTCCATGAAAAACATGGCAGCGACCGCGTCCAGCACGATCACCACGAAAATCGATTGCACCACGCTGGAGGTGGTATGCGCGCCGACTGACTCGGCACTGCCGCTGACCTTGAACCCTTCCAGGCAACCAATCGCGGCGATCAGGAACGCGAAAATCGGCGCTTTCACCATGCCCACCAGGAAATGCTGCACGCCGATGTCCGATTGCAGCAGCGACAGAAACATCGCTGGCGAAATATCCAGGGCCACCGCACACACCACGCCGCCGCCGATGATCCCTGAAAGCATCGCCAGGAACGTCAGCATCGGCAGCGCCACCAGCAGCGCCAACACCCGTGGCAGCACCAGCAGCTCCATGGGGTCCAGGCCCAGGGTGCGGATCGCGTCGATCTCTTCGTTGGCCTTCATCGAGCCGATCTGTGCGGTAAAGGCACTGGCCGTGCGGCCGGCGATCAGGATGGCGGTGAGCAATACACCGAATTCGCGTAGGAAAGAGAACGCCACCAGGTCCACGGTGAATACCGTCGCGCCAAAGCTCTTGAGCACGGTGGCGCCGAGGAAGGCCACGACGGCGCCGACCAAGAAGGTCAGCAGCGCGACGATCGGCGCGGCGTCGAGACCGGTCTGTTCGATATGCGCCACCATCGGCGTCAGGCGCCAGCGCTTGGGCCGCAAGATGCCGCGCACGAAGGTTTCGAGGATCAGGCCGATGAAGCCCAACAGCTTCATCCCGTCTTGCCACACGGTGTCCACGGCGCGGCCGATGCGCGCCAGCACTTGGATGCCAGTGCTCTCTTCCGGCTCTTTGAGCGGGACGCAAAAATCATTCAGCGAGCGGTAGACGGTCTTGAGCAGTGCGCGGTCGGCGGCGGACAGGCTGCAATCAGTCTGCTCGGCGGAGTGTTCGATGCGGTCGGGGCCCAGCAGCTCCACCAGCAGCGAAGCACCGGCGGTATCCAGGGCGCCGAGGCCGTTAAGGTCGATGCGCGCGCCAGCGTCGTATCGGCCGTCGAGGGTGGCCGATAGCTTCTTCAGGTTTGCGTAGTGGGCAAGCGTCCAGTCGCCGGTAATCCGCAGCAGCGGCGGTGTGCTGGACGTATCGAGTTGGGCCGCGCCGGCTGTCGTGCGAGTGGTCATAAGCTCCGAGCTTGTTTGGCTATCCACAATTCCTACGTAATAGCATGATCGGGCCTACTCTGGGTTGTCCGTTTGTGCTGAGTCGGTGACGTTGAAGCGCAGCACGCCAATGACTTGGCCGTCTTCGGTCAGCACCCGCACCTGCCAGCGGCCTACGGAATCAGGCGGGAAGTTCTGCTTGTGGGTCCAGGCGCGGTAGCCCTCCTTGCGGCCGCCATGGATATCCAGGGCAATACGGTCGACTTCCTTGCCGTTAAGTTTCCACACATGGTAGATCCGCTCATCCAGGCCGCGCGGGGCGTTGATGGCGGTGTAGGCGTACAGCCCGCCGCTGCGCAGTTGGGCGGCGCTGACCTGCTTGAGGTCGTCGCCCGGTGTGCGGTCCTGGAGCTGGGTGCTGATGGCCACTTCGGTCATCCACAGGGTGGCAGGTGGCACCCAGCTTCGCAGCAGCCAGCCGGCGCAGCCGATCGCGGCCGTGACCCCCAGCAGCATCGCCCAGCCCTTGATGCTGCGCAGCGGCAGGCTGACGGCCAGGCTCGGAATCGACAGGGCCATGGCGACGCCCAAGGCCAGCTTGTAACTCTCGGCGGTGGTCAGGTGCAGGATGATCGGCAGTGCGGTCAGCAGTGCGGCGAATAACGTCAGCGTATGCAAGGCGAGGAACAGCGAACGCTTGGGCGCCAGCCACTTGTAGTACAGCGGGTCGATGATCGACACCAGCGCCGCCGCGCCGAGCAGGCCGGTGAACACCGACTGGCCGCTGTTCCAGGCCGTGGTGACGAAAAAGAACGGCAGCACGAAAAACAGACTTTCCTGGTGGATCATCTGGGTGGCATAGCGCAGCAGCGGTTCGGGTATTTCTCGGTTGAACAGCTTGGTGAACAGTTGCGTGAAGCTGTTTTCCAGCATCAGCCACAACCAGCTCACCAGCATGATCACGGCGATCCAGCTGGCCATGCCTTGCTGGCGGTCCACCAGGATGAAGCTGCCCACACCCGATATGAAACCGCCGAGTGCGATCACCCCAGGGTAGCGTTTGATCAGTTCTATAACGCGCTGGATAAGGGGCGGTAAGTTCGGCATGGACGATTCACAATGTGTGTGGGAAAAATCCGAGACAGAATAACGTCTTAGTCCGTTGTTCGGTGCCTCATTACGTGATCCGTTTGCGATAAAACCGTAGCGCCGCCCCAGCCAGGATGATCACTCCCAGCACACCCGCGCTGATCCAGCTCAGGGCGTTATAGCTCAACAGCGGCTTTTCGACGCGCCAGTAGCCCGGCTGCTCCAACACCTGGCGCATGGCCTGATTGGTCTGCGCCAGGGTCACGGCCTTGATGCGTTTGGCCGGGTCGCCGAAGCGGCCATCGGCATATTCGCCGGCCGCGCTCCAATAATAGTCGGCCAACGCGCTGTTGCCCTGCACTGCCCAGGCCTGGCGGGCGATGGCGGCTTGCTGCAGGCGAGCGAACACCGCCGGGTCGAGACCGTCCTTGAGCAGCTGCGCCTTGAGGTCTTGCAATACCTGTTCGGCTTGCTCGAGGTTGTCCCGTTCGAGGTCGGCGTTCAGGCTGAGGAAACCGACGCCGCCGAGCACTTCGCGTTCGGTCCACGGGCCGTAGGACAAGCCGTGCCTGAGCCGCAGCTGGCGGTACAACGCCCAGTCGAGGTAGTCCTTGAGCAGGTCGTAGGTTTCATCATGCTGGTCGTCCAGCACCGGTTCCGGGAACAGCCAGTGCAGCTTGGCGTTGTCGCCGACCCAGCCGTGGATCAGGTCACGCTGGCTGGCAGCGGCATGCTGGATTTGCGGCAGCGGCCGGTGTTCGCTCGGCTCTACCGGGTCGAGTTGGCCATAGGTGCGTTCCAGGTAGGCCGGCAGCAGTTTGTCCAGATCGCCGACGACGATCAGGGTCATATTGTTCGGCGCGTACCAATTTTTGCGCAGCGCCTCCAACTGATCACGCGTGAGGTGGCTGACCTCGGCGCGTTCGGCGCACTTGAGGCCCAGCTCGACGGCTAACTGGTTGCTGGCGTTGTGGCCGAGGTCCTGGCGGTCGAGCAAGCGTTGCAAGTGTGAGTAATGACCGCCGTCCTCGCGCTCGACTACCTGCTTGGCAGCGTTGATATGGGCGTCGGTCAGTTGAGTGCGGGTGATGATTGCCAGCAGCAGGTCCAGCACCTTGCGCTGATTCTGCGCGGGCGCCTCGATGACGAACGTGGTGTCGGCGTTGCTGGTGTAGGCGTTCCATTCGCCGCCCAGGGCTTGCATGCGGTCTTCGAGGTTGCCTTCGCCACCGCCATCGATGCCGCTGAACAACAGGTGTTCGAACAGATGCGGCAGTTCTTTCTGGTCGCAACTGAAATCGTCCAGGCCTACGCCAACCACCAGGCGGATGGCCACATGCCCGCGTTCGGTGCCCGGTTTGAGCAGCAGTTGCAGGCCGTTGGGCAAGGTGTAGCCCTCGACTTGCAGGCGGTCAAAGGCAAAGGTGTGTGCCGAGCCCAGCAGCAGGCAGGCGAGTAACAGGCGACGCATAACAAGCTTCCTGGCGAACGAGGTCCATTGTTAACTGACTTCGCTCGCTGGCGTACGTTCAGGGCGAATGGGTGATGTCGGCAATATCTTCAGCAGAGAGTGCGCCGGTGTCGGACGTTTCCAACACGACATAGGCGCTGCTGCAGAACAACGAGTTCAAGCGCTTCATGTCGGCAATCAGCTCCAGGTGCAGGGAACTGGTTTCCAGGCTCTGCACGATTTTACGCTGCAGGCGGCTGACGTGGGCGTGGGCCAGGCGACGTTCCTGGGCGCGAAAGCGGCGTTTCTCACGCAGTAATTGACGGGCGCTTTCCGGATCGCCGCTGAGGAAGACCGACAGGCCCAGGCGCAGGTTGGCGATCAACTGGCTGTGCAGGCCGCTGAGTTCTTCCAGGCCGACCTCGGAAAATTGCCGACGTTGCGAAGTCTTCTGCTGCTGGACTTTGCGCAGCATGCGCTCGATCAAGTCGCCCGCCAGCTTCAGGTTGATGGACAGCTCAATGATTTCTGCCCAGCGTCGGTTGTCCTGTTCACTCAGGTCTTCACGGGGCATTTGCGCCAGGTAAAGTTTGATCGCGCTGTAAAGCGCCTCGACGTCATCGCTGAGACGGCGCATTTCCTGGGTGATGGCGGTTTGATTGCCGCGCAGCACTTCCTGCATCGAGGTGAGCATGTTGTCGATCAGGTCGCCGAGCCGCAGGGTTTCGCGGGCGGCGTTGGCCAGCGCCAGGCTCGGCGTATTCAGTGAGGCCAGGTCCAGATGGCGCGGCTTGGCTTTGCCATCGGTCTCGGGACGCTCCGGCAGCAGCCATTCGCACAGCCGTGCCATCGGGCCGATGGTGGGCAATAGAATCAGGCAGCGGCTGACGTTATAGAGCAGGTGGAACGTGATGACCATGGCCTGAGTGCTGTAGTCCAGGCCGTCCATCCAGCGTACGAGTGGGTCGAGTACCGGAATGATCAACAGCAGGCCGATCAACTTGTACAACAGGCTGCCCAGGGCGACTTGCCGCCCGGCGGTGTTCTGCATGCTGGTGCTGAGAAAGGCCAGGATGCCGCTGCCGATGTTGGCGCCGATCACCAGGCCGATGGCCACGTGCAAACCGATCACGCCGGCACCGGCCAGGGTTGCCGTCAGCAGCACGGCGGCGAGGCTGGAGTAGGAAATCATCGCGAACAGCGCACCGACCAAGGCATCGAGCAGGATGTCACCGGTCAGCGAAGCGAAGATGACTTTGACACCTTGGGCATGGGTAATCGGCCCGGCGGCTTCGACGATCAGTTGCAAGGCGAGAATGATCAGCCCGAGGCCGATCCCGACCCGGCCGAGTTGCCCGGCCCGCGTCTGTTTGCGCGACAGGAAAAAAATCACCCCGAGAAAGATCAGCAGCGGCGACAACCAGGACAGATCCAGGGTGAGTACCCGCGCCATCAACGCGGTACCGACGTCGGCGCCGAGCATGGTGGCCAAGGCGGGCGTCAGGCTCATCAAGCCTTGGCCGACAAAGGACGTCACCAGCATCGCCGTGGCATTGCTGCTCTGCACCATGGCCGTTACCAGGATACCGGCGACAAACGCCAGCCAGCGCTTGGACATGTTCTGCCCGATGACTTGGCGCAGGTTGGAGCCGTAGACCCGCAGGATGCCGGTACGGACGATGTGCGTGCCCCAGATAAGCAGGGTCACGGCGGAAAGCAGATTGAGCAGGGTCAGCATGCTCGGCCCCCCGTGTGGGTGCGCTCCAACAGGAGCGAAGGAAAGTTGCCGCGTGCCGTTCTACGTCTTGTACTTAAGCTGTAGTTGGCGAATGGGCTCTGCGCCAGCATCGCATAGCTAAACTCCGGATTGAAACAAAACTGTCATATGTAGGAGCGAGCTTGCTCGCGAAGAACGTCAACGATTACGCGTACTGCCTGGTTTAACGCGTTGTCCTTGGGTTCTTCGCGAGCAAGCTCGCTCCTACAGGTTTATTGACCCGGAACGTCCTTGCGCAGTTTCACCGGGTCCTGCTGTTTCTTCTTTTTCGCGATGGCAGTGCGCATCTTGATGTTCACGGCTTCCACTGCCAGCGAGAACGCCATGGCGAAGTAGACGTAGCCTTTTGGCACGTGCACGTCGAAGGATTCAGCGATCAGCACGGTACCCACTACCAGCAGGAACGACAGCGCCAGCATCTTCAGCGACGGGTGCTTGTCGATGAATTCGCTGATGGTGCCAGCGGCCAGCATCATCACCAGTACGGCAACCACGATAGCGGCAATCATTACCGGCACATGGGAAACCATGCCGACGGCGGTGATGACCGAATCCAGGGAGAACACAATGTCGATGATCGCAATCTGGATGATGGTGTAGATGAATTTGCCGCCGGCGCCTTTAGGCTCGTCGTTGGTTTCATCTTCACCTTCCAAGGCGTGGTACATCTCCTGGGAGCTTTTCCACAACAGGAACAGGCCACCGAAGAACAGGATCAGGTCGCGACCGGAAATGCCCTCGCCGAACACTACGAACAGGTCGGCGGTCAGTTGCATGACCCAGGTGATCGACAGCAGCAACAGGATGCGCGTGACCATCGCCAGGGCGAGGCCGAAGATCCGGGTGCGCGCCTGCATGTGCTTGGGCATGCGGCTGACCAGGATCGAAATCATGATGATGTTATCGATGCCCAGGACGATCTCGAGGGCCGTCAGGGTGAAGAAGGCAATCCAGATTTCCGGATTGGTCAGCCATTCCATGTGTATTCCTTTGAGCAAGTGTTAGACCGCGCAAGCTGTAGCGCCGCGCGGTAGGTGAGTCGGTACGATTATAGAGTGCTGAACAGCGGAAAAATCCCCATCAGCAACGCGGCGAACATTATGCACAGGCATACCAGTACTGCCCACTTGAGGGTGAAGCGCTGGTGATCGCCAAACTCGATACCCGCCAGGGCGACCAGCAGGTAGGTCGAGGGTACCAGTGGGCTCAGCAGATGCACCGGTTGCCCGACGATCGAGGCGCGGGCCATTTCCACGGCGGTTATGCCGTAGTGGCTGGCGGCTTCGGCCAGTACCGGCAGCACGCCATAGTAGAACGCATCGTTGGACATGAAGAAGGTAAACGGCATGCTCACCAGCGCCGTGATCACCGCCAGGTACGGGCCCATGGCTTCAGGGATGACCGCCAGCAGGCTCTTGGACATGGCGTCGACCATGCCAGTGCCCGACAGGATGCCGGTGAAGATGCCGGCGGCGAAGATCAACCCGACCACTGCCAATACGCTGCCGGCGTGGGCCGCGACGCGGTCTTTCTGTTGTTGCAGGCACGGGTAGTTGACGATCATCGCGATACTGAACGCCACCATGAACAGCACCGGCAGCGGCAACAGGCCGGCGATCAGCGTGCACATCAGGGCAAGGGTCAGCGCGCCGTTGAACCAGATCAGCTTCGGACGGCGGGCATCGGGGAATTGCGACACGCTGATGTCGCTGTGGTCGATCTCGTCGCCCTGCAGGTGCAGTTCACCCAGGCGGGCGCGCTCGCGCTTGCCGTACATATAGGCAATCACCAGGATCGCCACCACGCCTGCGGCCATGGCGGGGATCATCGGCACGAAGATGTCCGAAGGGTCCACATGCAGCGCACTGGCGGCGCGGGCCGTCGGGCCACCCCAGGGGGTCATGTTCATTACGCCACCGGCAAGAATGATCAGGCCGGCCATGATCCGCGGGCTCATGCCGATGCGCTGGTACAGCGGCAACATGGCGGCGACGCAGATCATGTAAGTGGTGGCGCCGTCACCGTCGAGGGACACCACCAGGGCCAGCACGGCGGTGCCGACCGAGACTTTCAACGGGTCGCCCTTGACCATCTTGAGGATCTTGCGCACGGCCGGGTCGAACAGGCCGGAGTCGATCATCAGGGCAAAGTAGAGGATGGCGAACATCAGCATCACGCCGGTCGGCGCGAGCTTGGTGATGCCTTCGAGCATCATCGGGCCGATCTTCGGCGCGAAGCCGCCGAACAGCGCGAACAGGATAGGCACGATGATCAAGGCGATCAGCGCAGACAGGCGCTTGGTCATGATCAGGAACATGAACGTGATGACCATGGCGAAGCCAAGGAAAGTCAGCATAGGAATACTCCAGGCGTAGCGCGGCTAGGGAATGGCGAACCGGATGGGGTCAGCGCAGAACGAAAGACACGTGGCGTACGGGGGGAGTTGGGGCAAACAGGCGGGTACGGGCGGACATCGGGAATCACCATTGTTGTTGTTAACAGTCGGTCTGTTGCCGACAGTGGGGGTGATCCTAGACGGGTAAGCTTTCAGCCAGCTTTCGCTGAGAAAACAGGAGATATACGGTCGTGAGGCTTATTCAGATAAAAAGTGTGGGAGGGGGCTTGCTCCCGATTGCGGTGGATCAGCCGGCACATGTATCAGCTGACCCAATGCCATCGGGAGCAAGCCCCCTCCCACAATTGGGTTTTGCGTACCGCTGAATCTTCAGGGCAGTTCGAGGCCACCGGCCGCCTTGTGCAACGCCCGCAGATGTTCGCCCATCTGCTTGAGATTGGCTTCGCAAGCGGCAATCTCGGCAGCACGGGCAGGCTCGAGCAGCGCCCTTACCTCTTTATCCAGTTCGCCGGTCAGCGATTGCAATTGCTTCTGGCGCTCGGCACTTTCCGATTCCAGCCGCTTGGCTTCTGAAGGTTGCGGCAGGCCGTAGCCGCCACTGTCGAGCAGTTCGGCCGGACGGCTGAGGAAGCCGCTGTTGGCGAGAATTTGCTGCAGCGTGTTATTGGCTTTCTCCATGCCGCCGTTTTTCAGCTCCCGGGCATTGAGGTAGCGTTGTTTGACTTCGTCCTGGGCGAGCATCAGTTGTTTGCGATAGCTGGCTTGTTCCAGCAACAGCAACGCGGCGCTGGTGCGCAAGTCGGCCTGGCTGAACCATTGGCGGCGCTCTTGCGCATTCAGCGACAGCCACTCCTCGACTTGGGTCTGCTTGATCGGCAGACGCTTGCGCAGTACATCGAACATCGCCTGGTAGCGCTCGCGGAACGAGTCGAAGTGGTAACCCAGGCGCAACGCCTCGCGCTTGTCGTTCAGCACGCTGGTATCGGCCAACCCACGGGCGCTGAGGACTTCCAGCAAACCGTTGGGGGTGATGTTGTCCAGGCCGGTCAATTGCGGGTTGGCGCTGCCGCTGCGCAACAGCTTCAGGCTTTCTACCGCGCAGTTGTTGGAAATAAAGAAGTAGTTGCCGTCGTAGCTCCAGTGCATCTCGGCGGCATGTTCGACCGTGTCGTTGATTTCCTGGCGGTTGAGCTTCAGCGGCACGGATGCCAAGCCGCGCAGCTCGGTCTTGGTGTATTCGTCGATGACTTGGGCCAACGGCAGCACAAACAGGCGCGACGGGTATTTGCCCACCAGGCCGTCCCAGCTCGACAGCTGTACGTCACCGACGAAGGCGCGGTAGGACAACACCAGATGCTGATCCAGGTCCAGCCGGCAATCCGGCCCGCGCGGACGGCCCGGCGCGCAGATCACCAGGCGTAGCATGCTGTGGCCCCAGCGGCTTACCAGATTCTGGTTGGCTTCGGCGAGCAGGTAGTCGATTTCGTACACGCGCTCCGGGTCGATATGGCCCAGCGGGGTCTTGGCGAAGTCATTGCCGGCGTTCAAAAACGCGTAGGTATTGCCACAGGTGTCCTGCCCCGGCGGTGCCCAGCCGAAGTGTTCCTTGTAATAGCGCGCCAGCGCGGGACGGCGGCAGGCGTAGCTGGGGTCGAGGAGGAAGTACTCCATGTTGACCGCGACGAACTCCAGCGGGCTGGTGGTTTCGTAGATGTCCGGGCTGCGCACCACCTGGTTATTGTGCTGTTCACGTTCGCCGCGACGGCCGACGTATTGCGGCCAACCGGCGAGGTCCAGCAAGCGTGGGTCGTCACTGAGCGTGAAGCGCCGGTCGTTCTGGCCACGGCATTGATCGGGCAGGCCAATCAAACCGGTGATGCTGTTCTGGCGGCTGCAGCGCTGGATCAGGGCGCGCTCGTCTTTGGACCACAGGCGCGCACGGTCATAGATGTGGGTAAGTTCATGCAGCACGGTGGCGAGCATTTCCTTGCGCACGGTGCCGTGGGGGCGGTTGGTTTTCTGCGTGGCGGCGCTGCCGTCAGTCAGGCTGGCAAGCAGGTTCTGGTTGAGGTCCAGTTCGGACACCAGGGAGGCCTGGCCATAAGCGTTTTCAGGCATCTTATCGGTCCAGCCGACGTCGATACGGCGGTCCAACTGCTCGATGAAACGCGGCGGCAAGGCGCCCATCGCTTCATCGAGCAGCGCCTGGCTGGCCTGCTGTTCCGCCGGGCTCAAGCCATCGGTCTTGAGCCGCAGCTGCAGGCTGGCCTGGGCTGTACCGGCACACAGCAGCACGGCCCCGGCCAGGAGCCAGGCATTGATTCGCCTCACAGAGCGAGAATAGCTTCGGCGAGCGTCTGGTCACTGGCATCACGGGCTTCTGGCACGCGGGTGCGCAAAGTGTCGAAGGCCGCTTCGAGCTGCGCACCACGGATCTCGCCGTTGGTGGCGACGAAACTGGCGGCATCATCGTGGGCTTCACGCACGATCTTGGAGTCGCGGATGGAGGTGGTGGTGTCCGAGGTGAAATCAATAGTGCGCGCCGAAGCACGGACGATGATGTTACTGGTGGCCTTCAGGGTTTGCGCCTGGGCGACATCGGTCAAAAACAGCAGGCCGAGGGCGGCGATGATCAACGGGCTACGCATGGGGTGACTCCAATACAAAGATGGACATACAAAGATGATTATTGGACGAGAATTGCCTGCGCCAGTTCAAGGTCGCTCGCATGAAGTTTTGGCTGGGTACGGCGCAGGTAATCCAGCGCGGACTCCAAGCGTGCGCCCCGCCATTGGCCGTCAGTGGCAATGAAAGCAGCAGCATCATCCTTGGCAACCCGTACCAACTTGTTGTCGAACGGCGCAGAGGTCACCTTGCTGGTGGCGTACGCGCTGACAACGGTGCTCTGGATGGACACGTCAAAGGCCGAAGCCGGCGGTGCCCAGCAGGCGCAGAACATCACAGGAACAATCAATAGGCGGTATGAAAAAGCCATGGGACTCGACAACTGAAAACGAGCGCCAAGGCTAGCGCAATGACCGGATGAGGGCCAGTGCGACTGGCCCTTCCCCTGGCTTTAGATCGCCAGGATGGCCTGGGCCAATTGAGCGTCGGTGGCGGTGCTCAACTGCGGTGCCTGCTGGCGGATCTGGGCCAGGGCGCTTTCCAGTTTCACACCTCGGATGGCGCCTTCGCTGGCGACAAAACTGGCCGCGTCGTCACGGGCGGCTCGCACCACTTTGTTGTCGCGCAGTGAGGATGTGGCATCAGAGGTGGCGTCGGAGGTGGCTTTCAGTGCGCCAACGATCGAATCGGTGGTGACGATAAAGCTGCTCGCGTTGGCATTGGCAGCAACGGCCAACAGGGCGGCGGTGCACAGCAGGCGAAGACGGGACATGGAGTAACTCCTGTAGATGGCAAATAAAGTGGCACAGAACGGCCACAATGAAACGGACGTTGGCAATTGGGCATCTGACGCCCGCTCTACAAGGTTCGCCACGTAGTGATTGGATATTAGGCCACCGCATGTCCATTCGGAAGTCGTCGTTTAACTGTTATGGTTATATTTTAAAATATAAAAACTGTATTGGTTCGGCAGATCGTCGCTGTATCAATTGCATCGCATCAGAAACAGCAAAGCCCGCCTCCGGTTTCCCGGGGCGGGCTTTGCTTTGACAAATCAGAGTGCTGGCAGTGGACCCGACAGGTCAGGGCCAGCGAGCGCCAATCAGCGCCAGAACGGCTTGCTCAGCTCTTCGTAGCGTTGAGCTTCGCTGATACCGGCATCAGCCAGCAGACGCGAATCCAGGCGAGCCAGTTGGTGGCGGCTGGAGATGCGGCGCTGCCACAACATCAGGTTGGCGAGAACGCGCAGAGGCAGGGAAGCCTGGGTGTTAACAGCTTTTTCTTCGAAGAACAGTTCGGAACTGAGTGTACGTTCCATGATGACATCCTTCCGCTTGTGGCGGGATTAGGTAGTGGTTTAACTGATGCCAATCATCCTCCTCCCGCGCAAGACTCTCTAGATACAGTTCACTTGTATTGTGAGGGGCCAGTTAACTGTTTATAGAGGCTGTACGGTACGAAATGAGGGAAACTGTACCTGCTCGCACTGAAACAGTGCGAAATAGGCATTTCAGAGGAGGAGCGTAGGATATTTCGGTAGGAAATGACCGGTACAGCAGTACAGTTTTTTACGTAACCACCGTTTAAGCGACCGGGTCGATGAAACTGTCTAGGCATCAACCCGGTTGTGTACCCCCTCAAGCCTTGAGCATGTGTCCGGTTTCTTCCAGGTTAATGTGCCAACTCAGTGCATCACGCAGGATGTGCGGGGTATGCCCGCCAAGCGCGCAGGCGGCCTCGAAGTAACTGTTCAGCGCATCGCGATACGCCGGGTGCACACAGTTGTCGATGATCACCCGGGCCCGCTCCCGTGGCGCCAGGCCACGCAAGTCGGCCAGGCCCACTTCGGTCACCAGGATGTCTACGTCATGTTCGGTGTGGTCCACGTGGCTCACCATCGGTACCACGCTGGAAATCGCGCCGCCTTTGGCAATCGACTTGGTCACGAAGATCGCCAGGTGCGCATTGCGCGCAAAGTCGCCGGAGCCGCCAATGCCGTTCATCATTCGCGTGCCGCAAACGTGGGTGGAATTGACGTTGCCGTAGATATCGAACTCCAACGCGGTGTTGATACCAATAATGCCCAGGCGACGCACCACTTCAGGATGGTTGGAAATTTCCTGCGGGCGCAGCACCAATTTGTCCTTGTAGTGCTCAAGATTGCCGAACACGTCGGCATTGCGCCGCTCTGACAGGGTAATCGAGCTGCCGGAGGCGAAGCTCAGCTTGCCGGCGTCGATCAAGTCGAACGTCGAGTCCTGCAGCACTTCCGAATACATGGTCAAGTCTTCGAACGGCGAGTCAATCAGGCCACACATCACCGCGTTAGCGATATTGCCGATACCGGCCTGCAGCGGGCCGAGCTTGTTGGTCATGCGGCCGGCGTCTACTTCCTGTTTCAGAAAGTTGATCAGGTGATTGGCGATGCCTTGGGTATCACTGTCGGGTGGCGTTACGGTGGACGCCGAATCGGCCTGGTTGGTGATCACGATGGCGACGATCTTCTCGGGCGGGATAGGAATCGCCGGGCTGCCAATGCGATCGTCGACTTTAACCAGTGGAATCGGCGTGCGGGTGGGCCGGTAGGAGGGGATGTAAATATCGTGCAGCCCTTCCAGGTTCGGGTTATGCGCCAGGTTGATCTCGACGATCACCTGCTTGGCGAAAATCGCGAAGCTGGCCGAGTTGCCTACCGAGGTGGTGGGCACGATATGCCCAAGCTCGGTGATTGCAACGGCTTCGATTACCGCGATGTCCGGCAACTTGAGCTGGTTATTGCGCAACTGCTCGACGGTTTCCGACAGGTGCTGGTCGATAAACATCACCTCACCCGCGTTGATCGCCTTGCGCAGCGTGCTGTCGACTTGAAAAGGCATGCGTCGTGAGAGTACGCCGGCTTCGGTCAATTGCTTGTCCAGGTCGTTGCCCAGGCTGGCGCCGGTCATCAGGGTGATTTTCAGCGGGGAAGTCTTGGCGCGCTCGGCCAGGGCGTGAGGAACGGCCTTGGCTTCACCGGCGCGGGTGAAGCCGCTCATGCCGACGGTCATGCCGTCCTCGATCAGTGCTGCGGCGTCTGCCGCGCTCATGACCTTGTTCAACAACGAAGGCAAGCGGATACGATCACGGTACATGAATGGTCATCTCAGGCTACGGAAGCAAGGTGGGCAGTGTAGTGATTTCAAAAAGTTTCGGCCCGCTACCATGGTCGAATGCCGAGTAGCGATTTAGAGCCTTTGGTCGGGTTTCATATGAGTGTGCAAAGCGGGACGTGCAATGTCCCCGGCTGCATTCCCACGCAGAGCATGGGAACGAAAAAACCCCAGCCTACGTGAGGCCAGGGTTTGGGGTATTGCGCTGGCGCAGTGTTATTCGACGGCCTTGACCATGTCTTCGATGACCTTCTTGGCATCACCGAAGACCATCATGGTCTTGTCCAGGTAGAACAACTCGTTATCCAGGCCCGCGTAGCCGCTGGCCATCGAGCGCTTGTTGACGATGATGGTCTTGGCCTTGAACGCTTCAAGGATCGGCATGCCGGCGATCGGTGAGTTCGGATCGTTCTTGGCAGCCGGGTTGACCACGTCGTTGGCGCCCAGCACCAGTACCACGTCGGCCTGGCCGAACTCGGAGTTGATGTCCTCCATCTCGAACACTTGGTCGTACGGCACTTCGGCTTCGGCGAGCAGTACGTTCATGTGCCCAGGCATACGGCCCGCCACCGGGTGGATCGCATACTTCACTGTCACGCCGCGGTGAGTCAGCTTCTCGGTCAGTTCCTTGAGTGCGTGTTGCGCCCGGGCCACTGCCAGGCCGTAGCCCGGCACGATGATCACGGTGTCGGCGTTGGTCAGCAGGAACGTGGCATCGTCGGCCGAGCCGGATTTCACCGGTCGTGCTTCTTTAGAGCCTGCCGCAGCGGCGGCGTCTGGCGTGTTGCCGAAACCGCCAAGCAGTACATTAAAGAAGGAACGGTTCATCGCCTTGCACATGATGTACGAGAGGATTGCGCCGCTGGAACCCACCAGGGAGCCGGCGATGATCAGCATCGAATTGTTCAGCGAGAAGCCGATGCCTGCCGCTGCCCAGCCGGAGTAGCTGTTGAGCATCGACACGACGACCGGCATGTCGGCGCCGCCGATCGGGATGATGATCAGCACGCCCAGGACAAAGGCCAGGGCCAGCATCACTGCGAAGGCAGTCAGGTTGCCCGTAAACATGAACGCCAGGCCCAGGCCCAGCGTGAGCAGGCCCAGCACCAGGTTGAGCTTGTGCTGGCCACCGAACTGTACCGGTGCGCCCTGGAACAGGCGGAACTTGTACTTGCCCGACAGCTTGCCGAAGGCGATCACCGAACCGGAGAAGGTGATTGCGCCGATGGCGGCGCCGAGGAACAGCTCCAGGCGGTTGCCCGCAGGAATCGCGTCGCCCAGGTGTTTGACGATGCCCAGCGATTGCGGCTCGACGACAGCTGCAATGGCAATAAACACTGCGGCCAGGCCGATCATGCTGTGCATGAAGGCTACCAGCTCCGGCATCTTGGTCATTTCTACGCGCTTGGCCATGATCGAGCCGGCGGTGCCGCCGATCAGCAGGCCGACGATCACGTAGCCGATACCGGCAGTCGCCAGCTCAGCGCCGAGCTTATAGATGAGGCCGACGGTGGTGAGTACCGCCAGCGCCATGCCGAGCATGCCGAACAGGTTGCCGCGCCGCGAAGTGGTCGGGTGCGAGAGGCCTTTGAGGGCTTGGATGAAACAGATCGACGCAATCAGGTAGAGCGTCGTGACGAGGTTCATGCTCATTACTTTGGCGCCTCTTCTTTTACTTTCGGGGCTTTTTTCTTGAACATCTCAAGCATGCGCCGCGTGACCAGAAAGCCACCAAATACGTTGACCGCTGCCAGCGCCACGGCCAGGGTGCCCATTGTTTTGCCCAGCGGCGTCACCGTGAGGGCGGCGGCGAGCATGGCGCCGACGATCACAATGGCCGAAATGGCGTTGGTCACGGCCATCAACGGCGTGTGCAGCGCGGGTGTCACGTTCCAGACCACGTGGTAACCGACATAAATCGCCAGCACAAAGATGATCAGGTTGTAGATACCGGGGGAGATAAGCTCTTCCATCGTCTGAATCCCTGCTTAGGCGTTTTTGCGGATGACTTGGCCGTCGCGGCACATCAGGCACGCGGCGACGATGTCGTCTTCGAGGTTGATTTCAAACTGCCCTTCCTTGGTGAACACCAGCTTCAGGAAGTCCAGCAGGTTGCGTGCATACAGGGCCGATGCATCGGCGGCCACGGCGCCGGCCAGGTTGGTCGGGCCGCAAATGATCACGCCGTTTTCCACCACCACTTGATCTGCGACCGTCAGCGGGCAGTTGCCGCCCTGGGCTGCCGCGAGGTCAATGACGACCGAGCCCGGCTTCATCTGTGCGACGGTTTCGGCGCTGAGCAAGATCGGTGCTTTGCGACCGGGGATCAATGCCGTGGTGATGACGATATCGGCTTGCTTGGCGCGCTCGTGCACAGCCAGGGCCTGGCGCTGCATCCAACTGGTGGGCATCGGGCGTGCGTAACCACCGACGCCGACCGCGCATTCACGTTCCTCATCGGTTTCGTAAGGTACATCGACGAACTTGGCGCCGAGGGATTCAATCTGCTCTTTTACCGCTGGGCGTACATCAGAGGCTTCGATCACTGCGCCCAAGCGTTTCGCCGTGGCGATGGCCTGCAAACCGGCGACGCCGGCGCCAAGGATCAGCACGCGGGCTGCTTTCACGGTGCCTGCGGCGGTCATCAACATCGGCATGAAGCGCGGGTAGTGGTGGGCAGCCAGCAAGACGGCCTTGTAGCCGGCAATGTTGGCTTGTGAAGACAGCACATCCAGGCTCTGGGCCCGCGAGGTGCGTGGCGCCGCTTCGAGAGCGAAGGCCGTGATGCCGCGTTCGGCGAGCTTGGCGATGGTTTCATTGCTGAACGGATTGAGCATGCCCACCAATACGGTGCCGCTTTTGATCAGCGCCAGTTCGCTGTCGCTGGGGGCAACCACCTTGAGGATCAGTTCGGCGCCAAACGCATCGTTGGCGCTGCCAATGGTTGCGCCTGCCGTTTCATAGGCACTGTCGACGATGCTGGCTTTAATGCCTGCGCCGCTTTGTACAGTGACCTTATGGCCCTGGCCGATCAGCTTCTTGATGGTTTCCGGGGTGGCAGCCACCCGCGTTTCACCGGTCTGGGTTTCGAGAGGAACACCAATGTGCACGTCAAATCTCCTGCATGATCTTTTTGCTTTTGATCTTTTTGTAAAAAGGCCAGTGCGCCGTGAGTGGCGCAGCTGGGGCGGCCGATCAGCACGATCCCGCTGAATGACAGCGGGGCGCGGCATTTTGCAGGCGAACTTTACGGCCTTCAAGGGATTATGACGGGTGACGAAAAATTAACTACAAGTCACCCTGTGACTGATTGTCGCAACGCATAGGAATAACCTTATTAAATACAGGCTGTTAAGCACTTTTGTAGTGAAATATACAGTTTCCACATGGTCATGGTGAATAGTCGGTTATTGACCCGTGATGGTCGCTATAGGCCATGAGAATCATGGCTTTGAGCCTCATCTGTGTTCGGCAGGTACAGTCTGTTTAAATGCGACATCTACGTATATCTGTAGGGCTTTTATTTATCTGACTACAAGGTCAATAAATTGCCGTACGCCTTTAAATATTGGGGTTGTAGCGCTGAGATTGGCCGATAAGCCAGTCTCGGAACGCATGCAATGAAGCAGATTCGACCTTTCGTTCTGGAATCATCAAGTAATAGGCCTTATCGCTGCTCAGGGTCTGGTTAGCGGCGATCATCAACTGTTTCTCCTGTAACTCCCGCTGGATCAAGAAGGGCGGGATCAACGCGATGCCCATGTCATGCATAGCCGCCTGGGACAACATTGAGAATAGCTCGTAACGCGGGCCTGTCATGTCGCGGGGAACGCTCAGTTGCTGGGCGTTGAACCACTGGCGCCAGGCATAAGGGCGGGTTGTCTGCTGCAGCAGAGGCAGTTCGGCGATTTCCCGAGGAGTGAAGCGCGCAAGGTCGCCGAGTAAGCGTGGGCTGCAGACGGGCACAGGGTTTTCACCCATGAGCCGATGGGATTCCGTGCCGGACCAGTCGGCATCGCCGAAGTAGATCGCAGCGTCGAACTCGGTGTCGGCAAACAGGAAGGGGCGTGTGCGGTTGGTCAGGTTGACCGTCACTTCCGGATGCTGCTGTTGGAAGTCCTTCAGGCGCGGGATCAGCCACTGGGTGCCAAACGTCGGTACCACCGCCAGTTCGATCACGTTCGCGCCTTGCTGGCCCATGACTGAAAGGGTATCGCGCTCCACTGCATCCAGTTGCTTAGCCACTCTGCGGCTATAGGACAGACCCGCCTCGGTCAGCTTCACCCCGCGCCGCGAACGCCGAAACAGTTCGACACTCAAAAACTCTTCAAGGCTGGCGATCTGTCGGCAGATCGCACCTTGCGTGATGGAAAGCTCCTGCGCCGCCTTGGTGAAGCTCTCGTGGCGGGCTGCTGCTTCAAAGCTGATGAGCGCGGTAGTGCTGGGGATTTTCCTGCGCATGTACATTGTCCTCACATGTAAGGCGCATTTTTGGCCTTATCGAGCATCACGAAGTGAGAAATTAGCACAAGCTCATGCAGAAACCTCGTTTGCCCTCTGCACCTTCCCGACCTAGTCTGCATGCACGACGTTTGATTCTTTTCGTGAGGACTTATTCATGGCTGGCAAGGCAAGCTTCAACTGGATCGATCCACTGCTGCTGGATCAACAGCTCACCGAAGAAGAGCGCATGGTGCGTGACAGTGCCGAGCAATTTGCTCAGGACAAGTTGGCGCCTCGAGTGCTTGAAGCTTTCCGTCATGAAAAGACCGACCCCGCGATTTTCCGCGAGATGGGCGAAACCGGCTTGTTGGGAGCGATGATTCCCGAGCAATACGGTGGCAGTGGCTTGAACTACGTCAGCTATGGGTTGATTGCCCGTGAAGTCGAGCGTGTCGATTCCGGTTATCGCTCGATGATGAGTGTGCAGTCCTCACTGGTGATGGTGCCGATCAATGAATTCGGTACCGAGGCGCAAAAGCAAAAGTACCTGCCGAAATTGGCCTCCGGTGAATGGATCGGCTGCTTCGGTCTCACCGAGCCCAATCATGGTTCTGATCCAGGCGCGATGATCACCCGTGCGCGCAAAGTGGAGGGCGGCTACAGCCTGAGCGGCGCGAAGATGTGGATTACCAACAGCCCGATCGCCGACGTGTTTGTGGTGTGGGGCAAGGACGATGCCGGCGACATACGCGGTTTTGTCCTGGAGAAGGGCTGGAAAGGCCTGAGCGCGCCGGCGATTCACGGCAAGGTCGGCCTGCGGGCGTCCATCACCGGCGAAATCGTGATGGATAACGTATTTGTACCGGAAGAGAACATCTTTCCGGATGTGCGTGGCTTGAAGGGGCCTTTTACTTGCCTGAATTCGGCACGATACGGCATCTCCTGGGGCGCGCTGGGCGCTGCGGAGTTTTGCTGGCATACCGCGCGTCAGTACACCCTTGATCGCCACCAGTTTGGCCGGCCATTGGCCGCGACGCAGTTGATCCAGAAGAAGCTGGCCGACATGCAGACCGAGATCACATTGGCGCTGCAAGGCTGCCTGCGCTTGGGTCGGATGAAGGATGAAGGGACGGCGGCGGTCGAGATCACTTCGATCATGAAGCGCAACTCATGCGGCAAGTCCCTGGATATCGCGCGTATGGCCCGGGACATGTTGGGTGGTAACGGTATCTCCGACGAGTTTGGGGTGGCGCGCCATTTGGTCAACCTGGAGGTGGTCAACACCTATGAAGGTACCCATGACGTGCACGCCTTGATCCTGGGGCGCGCGCAAACCGGTCTTCAGGCGTTCTATTAATAGGAGCATGGGCATGGGCGCGCTTTCGCATCTGCGAGTACTGGATTTATCGCGAGTACTGGCGGGTCCTTGGTCCGGGCAGATACTTGCGGACCTCGGGGCCGAGGTGATCAAGGTCGAAAGGCCGGGCAATGGTGACGACACGCGCGCCTGGGGGCCGCCCTTCCTCAAGGATGCTTATGGTGAGAACACCAGTGAGGCGGCGTACTACCTGTCTGCCAACCGTAATAAAGAATCGGTGACCATCGACTTCACCAAGCCTGAGGGGCAGAGGCTGGTGCGTGACCTGGCTGCCAAGTCGGACATCCTGATCGAGAACTTCAAAGTGGGTGGCCTGGCGGCTTATGGTTTGGATTATGAGTCGCTCAAGGAGATAAATCCGGAGCTGATCTATTGCTCGATCACCGGTTTTGGCCAGACCGGGCCTTATGCCACGCGTGCCGGCTATGACTTCATGATTCAAGGGTTGGGTGGGTTGATGAGCCTGACCGGTCGGCCTGAGGGGGATGATGGCGCGGGGCCGGTGAAGGTTGGGGTGGCATTGACCGATATTCTCACGGGGCTTTATTCAACCGTGGCTATCCTGGCAGCCCTCGCTCACCGGGATCACGACGGCGGCGGGCAACATATCGATATGGCGTTGCTGGATGTGCAGGTGGCTTGCCTGGCTAATCAGGCGATGAATTACCTGACGACGGGGGTCTCGCCAAAACGCCTGGGCAACGCGCATCCGAATATCGTGCCTTATCAGGACTTTCCTACGGCCGATGGTGATTTCATTCTGACGGTGGGAAATGATGGGCAGTTTCGCAAGTTCGCCGAGGTGGCTGGGCAGCCACAGTGGGCGGATGATCCGCGGTTCTCTACTAACAAGATGCGGGTTGCCAATCGTGCGGCGCTGATCCCGTTGATTCGTCAGGCGACGGTCTTCAAGACCACGGCAGAGTGGGTATCGCAACTGGAGAAAGTAGGCGTGCCGTGTGGGCCGATCAATGATCTGGCGCAAATGTTCGCTGATCCGCAGGTCAAGGCGCGGGGGTTGGCCATGGAGCTGCCTCATGCTTTGGCGGGGATGGTGCCTCAGGTCGCCAGCCCGATCCGGCTTTCCAAGACGCCTGTGGAGTATCGCAGTGCGCCGCCGCTGCTGGGTGAGCACACGCTTCAAGTGCTGCAGAGTGTACTGGGGCTGACGCCGTTGAATGTGGCTGCTTTAAGAAAGGCTGGCGTCATCTGAGTGCGCTCTCTATATAGAAGAGGTATCTGTCGGTCGTTTTATGATCAATCCTAACTATTTGATAAGAAAACGAAATTAGAAGTTGACGGCAGATTCTGTGCGCCTATAATTCGCCCCACTTCCGGCGCAGTCGAAACGGAAAAATCCTTGGTAAACAATGAGTTAAGTAGGTTTCGGCAGCAGGTCGCTTCAGTTCATCGAAGCCAAAAGGAAGTTGAAAAAGAGGTGTTGACAGCAGCGTGTAACGCTGTAGAATTCGCCTCCCGCTTACGAGAGATCGCAAGCGCAAATGGTTGAAGTTGTTGAAGAAATCTTCGAAATCTTCGAAAACTTCTGAAAATAACCACTTGACAGCAAATGAGGCTGCTGTAGAATGCGCGCCTCGGTTGAGACGAATAGCTCTTAACCAACCGCTCTTTAACAACTGAATCAAGCAATTCGTGTGGGTGCTTGTGGGGTCGGACTGATAGTCAACAAGATTATCAGCATCACAAGTTACTCCGCGAGAAATCAAAGATGTAACCAACGATTGCTGAGCCAAGTTTAGGGTTTCTTAAAAACCCAAAGATGTTTGAACTGAAGAGTTTGATCATGGCTCAGATTGAACGCTGGCGGCAGGCCTAACACATGCAAGTCGAGCGGTAGAGAGAAGCTTGCTTCTCTTGAGAGCGGCGGACGGGTGAGTAATGCCTAGGAATCTGCCTGGTAGTGGGGGATAACGTTCGGAAACGGACGCTAATACCGCATACGTCCTACGGGAGAAAGCAGGGGACCTTCGGGCCTTGCGCTATCAGATGAGCCTAGGTCGGATTAGCTAGTTGGTGAGGTAATGGCTCACCAAGGCGACGATCCGTAACTGGTCTGAGAGGATGATCAGTCACACTGGAACTGAGACACGGTCCAGACTCCTACGGGAGGCAGCAGTGGGGAATATTGGACAATGGGCGAAAGCCTGATCCAGCCATGCCGCGTGTGTGAAGAAGGTCTTCGGATTGTAAAGCACTTTAAGTTGGGAGGAAGGGCAGTTACCTAATACGTGATTGTTTTGACGTTACCGACAGAATAAGCACCGGCTAACTCTGTGCCAGCAGCCGCGGTAATACAGAGGGTGCAAGCGTTAATCGGAATTACTGGGCGTAAAGCGCGCGTAGGTGGTTTGTTAAGTTGGATGTGAAATCCCCGGGCTCAACCTGGGAACTGCATTCAAAACTGACTGACTAGAGTGTGGTAGAGGGTGGTGGAATTTCCTGTGTAGCGGTGAAATGCGTAGATATAGGAAGGAACACCAGTGGCGAAGGCGACCACCTGGACCAACACTGACACTGAGGTGCGAAAGCGTGGGGAGCAAACAGGATTAGATACCCTGGTAGTCCACGCCGTAAACGATGTCAACTAGCCGTTGGGAGCCTTGAGCTCTTAGTGGCGCAGCTAACGCATTAAGTTGACCGCCTGGGGAGTACGGCCGCAAGGTTAAAACTCAAATGAATTGACGGGGGCCCGCACAAGCGGTGGAGCATGTGGTTTAATTCGAAGCAACGCGAAGAACCTTACCAGGCCTTGACATCCAATGAACTTTCCAGAGATGGATTGGTGCCTTCGGGAACATTGAGACAGGTGCTGCATGGCTGTCGTCAGCTCGTGTCGTGAGATGTTGGGTTAAGTCCCGTAACGAGCGCAACCCTTGTCCTTAGTTACCAGCACGTTATGGTGGGCACTCTAAGGAGACTGCCGGTGACAAACCGGAGGAAGGTGGGGATGACGTCAAGTCATCATGGCCCTTACGGCCTGGGCTACACACGTGCTACAATGGTCGGTACAGAGGGTTGCCAAGCCGCGAGGTGGAGCTAATCCCAGAAAACCGATCGTAGTCCGGATCGCAGTCTGCAACTCGACTGCGTGAAGTCGGAATCGCTAGTAATCGCGAATCAGAATGTCGCGGTGAATACGTTCCCGGGCCTTGTACACACCGCCCGTCACACCATGGGAGTGGGTTGCACCAGAAGTAGCTAGTCTAACCTTCGGGAGGACGGTTACCACGGTGTGATTCATGACTGGGGTGAAGTCGTAACAAGGTAGCCGTAGGGGAACCTGCGGCTGGATCACCTCCTTAATCGACGACATCAGCTGCTTCATGAGCTCCCACACGAATTGCTTGATTCATTGAAGAAGACGATAGAAGCAGCTTTAAGCTCCAAGCTGATAGCTCTTAGCTAATCAGTTGCGCTCGAAATTGGGTCTGTAGCTCAGTTGGTTAGAGCGCACCCCTGATAAGGGTGAGGTCGGCAGTTCGAATCTGCCCAGACCCACCAATTTTGTTATGGGGCCATAGCTCAGCTGGGAGAGCGCCTGCCTTGCACGCAGGAGGTCAACGGTTCGATCCCGTTTGGCTCCACCATTAACTGTTTCTGCTGTTAGAGTTTAGAAATGAGTATTCCGCTGTGAATATTGATTTCTAGTCTTTGATTAGATCGTTCTTTAAAAATTTGGGTATGTGATAGAAAGATAGACTGACCGTTACTTTCACTGGTAACGGCTCAGGCTAAGGTAAAATTTGTGAGTCGCTCTTAATTGAGTATGATCGAATTTTCGGCGAATGTTGTCTTCACAGTATAACCAGATTGCTTGGGGTTATATGGTCAAGTGAAGAAGCGCATACGGTGGATGCCTTGGCAGTCAGAGGCGATGAAAGACGTGGTAGCCTGCGAAAAGCTTCGGGGAGTCGGCAAACAGACTTTGATCCGGAGATGTCTGAATGGGGGAACCCAGCCATCATAAGATGGTTACCTTACACTGAATACATAGGTGTATGGAGCGAACCAGGGGAACTGAAACATCTAAGTACCCTGAGGAAAAGAAATCAACCGAGATTCCCTTAGTAGTGGCGAGCGAACGGGGACTAGCCCTTAAGTGGCTTTGAGATTAGCGGAACGCTCTGGAAAGTGCGGCCATAGTGGGTGATAGCCCTGTACGCGAAAATCTCTTAGTCATGAAATCGAGTAGGACGGAGCACGAGAAACTTTGTCTGAATATGGGGGGACCATCCTCCAAGGCTAAATACTACTGACTGACCGATAGTGAACTAGTACCGTGAGGGAAAGGCGAAAAGAACCCCGGAGAGGGGAGTGAAATAGATCCTGAAACCGTATGCGTACAAGCAGTGGGAGCCTACTTGTTAGGTGACTGCGTACCTTTTGTATAATGGGTCAGCGACTTATTTTCAGTGGCGAGCTTAACCGAATAGGGGAGGCGTAGCGAAAGCGAGTCTTAATAGGGCGTCTAGTCGCTGGGAATAGACCCGAAACCGGGCGATCTATCCATGGGCAGGTTGAAGGTTGGGTAACACTAACTGGAGGACCGAACCGACTACCGTTGAAAAGTTAGCGGATGACCTGTGGATCGGAGTGAAAGGCTAATCAAGCTCGGAGATAGCTGGTTCTCCTCGAAAGCTATTTAGGTAGCGCCTCATGTATCACTGTAGGGGGTAGAGCACTGTTTCGGCTAGGGGGTCATCCCGACTTACCAAACCGATGCAAACTCCGAATACCTACAAGTGCCGAGCATGGGAGACACACGGCGGGTGCTAACGTCCGTCGTGAAAAGGGAAACAACCCAGACCGTCAGCTAAGGTCCCAAAGTTATGGTTAAGTGGGAAACGATGTGGGAAGGCTTAGACAGCTAGGAGGTTGGCTTAGAAGCAGCCACCCTTTAAAGAAAGCGTAATAGCTCACTAGTCGAGTCGGCCTGCGCGGAAGATGTAACGGGGCTCAAACCATACACCGAAGCTACGGGTATCACGTAAGTGATGCGGTAGAGGAGCGTTCTGTAAGCCTGTGAAGGTGAGTTGAGAAGCTTGCTGGAGGTATCAGAAGTGCGAATGCTGACATGAGTAACGACAATGGGTGTGAAAAACACCCACGCCGAAAGACCAAGGTTTCCTGCGCAACGTTAATCGACGCAGGGTTAGTCGGTCCCTAAGGCGAGGCTGAAAAGCGTAGTCGATGGAAAACAGGTTAATATTCCTGTACTTCTGGTTATTGCGATGGAGGGACGGAGAAGGCTAGGCCAGCTTGGCGTTGGTTGTCCAAGTTTAAGGTGGTAGGCTGGAATCTTAGGTAAATCCGGGATTCTAAGGCCGAGAGCTGATGACGAGTTGTCTTTTAGACGACGAAGTGGTTGATGCCATGCTTCCAAGAAAAGCTTCTAAGCTTCAGGTAACCAGGAACCGTACCCCAAACCGACACAGGTGGTTGGGTAGAGAATACCAAGGCGCTTGAGAGAACTCGGGTGAAGGAACTAGGCAAAATGGCACCGTAACTTCGGGAGAAGGTGCGCCGGTGAGGGTGAAGGACTTGCTCCGTAAGCTCATGCCGGTCGAAGATACCAGGCCGCTGCGACTGTTTATTAAAAACACAGCACTCTGCAAACACGAAAGTGGACGTATAGGGTGTGACGCCTGCCCGGTGCCGGAAGGTTAATTGATGGGGTTAGCTAACGCGAAGCTCTTGATCGAAGCCCCGGTAAACGGCGGCCGTAACTATAACGGTCCTAAGGTAGCGAAATTCCTTGTCGGGTAAGTTCCGACCTGCACGAATGGCGTAACGATGGCGGCGCTGTCTCCACCCGAGACTCAGTGAAATTGAAATCGCTGTGAAGATGCAGTGTATCCGCGGCTAGACGGAAAGACCCCGTGAACCTTTACTATAGCTTTGCACTGGACTTTGAATTTGCTTGTGTAGGATAGGTGGGAGGCTTTGAAGCGTGGACGCCAGTTCGCGTGGAGCCAACCTTGAAATACCACCCTGGCAACTTTGAGGTTCTAACTCAGGTCCGTTATCCGGATCGAGGACAGTGTATGGTGGGTAGTTTGACTGGGGCGGTCTCCTCCTAAAGAGTAACGGAGGAGTACGAAGGTGCGCTCAGACCGGTCGGAAATCGGTCGTAGAGTATAAAGGCAAAAGCGCGCTTGACTGCGAGACAGACACGTCGAGCAGGTACGAAAGTAGGTCTTAGTGATCCGGTGGTTCTGTATGGAAGGGCCATCGCTCAACGGATAAAAGGTACTCCGGGGATAACAGGCTGATACCGCCCAAGAGTTCATATCGACGGCGGTGTTTGGCACCTCGATGTCGGCTCATCACATCCTGGGGCTGAAGCCGGTCCCAAGGGTATGGCTGTTCGCCATTTAAAGTGGTACGCGAGCTGGGTTTAGAACGTCGTGAGACAGTTCGGTCCCTATCTGCCGTGGACGTTTGAGATTTGAGAGGGGCTGCTCCTAGTACGAGAGGACCGGAGTGGACGAACCTCTGGTGTTCCGGTTGTCACGCCAGTGGCATTGCCGGGTAGCTATGTTCGGAATAGATAACCGCTGAAAGCATCTAAGCGGGAAACTAGCCTCAAGATGAGATCTCACTGGGACCTTGAGTCCCCTGAAGGGCCGTCGAAGACTACGACGTTGATAGGTTGGGTGTGTAAGCGCTGTGAGGCGTTGAGCTAACCAATACTAATTGCCCGTGAGGCTTGACCATATAACACCCAAGCAATTTGACTACTCCTGACTTTAAAAAAGCAGAAGCATCAGATTGCGGTGTGTGAAGACGCAATGAACCGAAAGTTCGAGGCTCACAAAACACCGAATTCTATTACATACCCAATTTGCTGAAGCGAGGCCATCAGGCCACGACTCAGTACCCGAATTTCTTGACGACCATAGAGCATTGGAACCACCTGATCCCATCCCGAACTCAGTAGTGAAACGATGCATCGCCGATGGTAGTGTGGGGTTTCCCCATGTGAGAGTAGGTCATCGTCAAGATTAAATTCCAGAACCCCTGTTTGCGTACGCAAACAGGGGTTTTGTTTATGTAGAAGTCCATGAATTTCACCGGTACGTAGCTAGCGCAACGATCTGGTACACAGAATTTCTTGACGACCATAGAGCATTGGAACCACCTGATCCCATCCCGAACTCAGCAGTGAAACGATGCATCGCCGATGGTAGTGTGGGGTTTCCCCATGTGAGAGTAGGTCATCGTCAAGATTGAATTCCGAAACCCCTGTCTGCTTACGCAGACAGGGGTTTTGTCGTTTAGGGCTCTAAGTGGCTGATAGTCGACTGTGCTCATACCGCCTGTCGTTCTCTTACGCTAAAAGCGGAAGATTCACACAAATCTCTAAGTTTTATCGATTTCTGGCCGAAAGCCTGACGAGCCATGCGTGCACCGAAATAGAGCGGTCGCAGAGTCCGCCTATCGCGATACATGGAATGTTCCACTCGGCACGCTCACCCCCCTTTGGCAAAAGAAGTCGATGAAATGAATCTCAAGTTCAGTCATAAAATTCTGTTGGCTGCGTCAGGCGTCGTGGTTCTGGCCTTCGCGCTATTCACGTTCTACAACGATTACCTGCAGCGCAACACGATCAGGCAGAACCTGGCGTCCTCCATCCAGCAATCCGGAGAGCTTACCGCCAGCAGTGTGCAGAACTGGCTCAGCGGCCGTATCCTGGTTCTCGAGAGCCTGGCACAAAACGTTGCCCATCAAGGCAGCGCCGCCGACCTTCCCGGCTTGGTCGATCAACCGGCGCTCACCTCCAACTTCCAGTTCACCTACGTTGGCCAAATCAATGGAGTGTTCACCCAGCGCCCCGACGCGAAGATGCCCGAAGGCTATGACCCACGTCAGCGCCCTTGGTACAAGCAAGCCGTAGCAGCCGACAAAACCATGCTTACCCCGCCTTATATGGCGGCTGTAGGCGGCCAGATCGTGACGATCGCCATGCCGGTCAAGAAGAACGGAGAGTTGTTGGGCGTTGTGGGTGGCGACTTGAGCCTGCAAACCTTGGTGAAGATCATCAACTCGGTGGATTTTGGCGGTATTGGTCATGCATTCCTGGTCAGTGGTGATGGCCAGGTCATCGTCAGTCCTGACCAGGACCAGGTGATGAAAAACCTCAAGGATATCTACCCGGGCACCCAGGTGCGCATCGAGAAGGTTAACCAGGAGGTTGTCCTCAATGGACAAGACCGAATCCTGTCCTTTACACCAATCAACGGGTTGCCGGGGGCTGACTGGTACATCGGTCTGTCTATCGACAAAGATAAAGCCTATGCAGCACTGGGTAAATTTCGCACTTCAGCGTTGATCGCAATGCTCATCGCCGTGGTGGCGATTGCCGTACTGTTGAGTGTGCTGATTCAGGTGTTGTTGCGTCCGCTGACCACCATGGGCGTTGCCATGCAGGACATTGCTCAAGGCGAAGGTGATCTGACCCGCCGCCTCGACGTGACCAGCAAAGACGAGTTTGGCGAAGTCGGTAGCGCATTCAATCAGTTTGTCGAGCGGATCCACGCCTCGATTTCCGAAGTGTCCTCGGCCACCCGCCAGGTGCATGACCTGTCCCAGCGCGTAATGGCGTCGTCCAACGCGTCGATCATCGGCTCCGATGAACAAAGTGCGCGTACCAACAGCGTGGCTGCCGCTATCAACGAGCTGGGTGCCGCTACCCAGGAAATCGCACGTAACGCCGCTGATGCCTCGCAGCATGCCAGCGGTGCCAGTGAGCAAGCTGATGATGGGCGCAAAGTGGTCGAGCAAACCATCCAGGCGATGTCGGAACTGTCGCAGAAAATCAGCCTGTCCTGTACCCAGATCGAAACCCTTAACGCCAGCACCGACAACATCGGACACATTCTCGATGTGATCAAGGGCATCTCCCAGCAGACCAACTTACTTGCGCTTAACGCGGCAATCGAAGCTGCCCGTGCCGGCGAAGCAGGGCGTGGGTTTGCCGTGGTGGCGGATGAAGTGCGTAACCTGGCTCACCGTACCCAGGAATCGGCAGAAGAGATCCACAAAATGATCACTTCGCTGCAAGTGGGTTCGCGTGAAGCCGTGACCACCATGAACGCCAGCCAAGTCTCCAGCGAGGAAAGCGTTGAAGTGGCTAACCAGGCCGGCGAGCGTCTGGTCAGCGTGACACAGCGAATCGTTGAGATCGACGGCATGAACCAATCGGTCGCCGCTGCCACCGAGGAGCAAACGGCGGTGGTTGAAACCCTCAATGTCGACATCAACCAGATCAACCTGCTGAACCAGCAAGGCGTGGCCAATCTCAACGAGACGCTCAAGGACTGCGACGCGCTGTCCCAGCAGGCCAGTCGATTGAAGCAATTGGTCGACAGCTTCAAGATCTGATCCTCGCTGTATCGGAGCGAGGCCTCGCTCCGATACAGCCGAGCAACTTCAATGCGGGCCAAAGCCGCTCAGAGAAAGCCGATGGCCCTGAGGTAGTCACAGCCCTTGCGTAACAGTGCGGGGCTCTTTGGCGGATACTGTGTGCCCATTTGTTCCAGGCCCCACTGCGCGTTGCTGTAATGGATCATCGACGTGTCGCCGATGTCTTCACCCAACCCATCAAGGTAAAAGCCCAGTACGCCGAACAACGCATTGTCGTGGCGCACTGTGCGCAACGCCCGTTGCCAATGTTGAAGGCTTACCCGTTCGAAGGTGTGTCCGGCCTGGCTGAACGCATTAAGGTACTGGTCCCAGCTCAAAGGTTGAGGATTGTGCAGGTTGAAGACGTTTCGCCCAGGGACAAAACGCGCGCTGTGAAACGCGATGAAGCGCGCCAGGAAGTCCACCGGCATCAGGTCGAAATTGCCCTCCATTCGAGGAACCCTGCCCAACTGCAGTGACCCTTTGAGCATCAACATCAACCGATTTTTATGGGGTTGGCAGACACCGTTCCGGCTGTTGAAACTGATATTCCCCGGCCGATGAATATTCACCCATGCCCCTTGCTCGACTGCACGTCCCAACAACCGCTCGGCCACCCACTTCGAGAGGTTGTAGCCGTTTTTTACATAGAGCGGCAACGCGCGGCTTGCGGGTGCTTCGAGCACATACCCATCAGTGTCGAGGTGACTGCAGGCTGACAGCGTTGAAATGAAATTGAAAACTTTCTTACAGTGGGTTTCGCAAAGGCGCAGGCATTCAAACACCGGTTCGACGTTGTCGTTGGCCAGTGCTATGTAGTCCATCACATGGTTGACCTGCGCCGCATTGTGCACCAGCACACCATGATTTCGGGCGAGGTGGTCGTACGCCTCTGCAGACAGACCCAGGCGGGGTTGGCGCAGGTCGGCGGCATACACCTGCACTCGGCTCAGGTCCAGCTGTTCCAGGCGGTATTCGCGCAACGCCTGAGAGAATCGGTCCGCCGCCGACTGGCCTGGGAGCGCCCGGACCAGGCACGCTACCTCCTGCGCCCCACCCGCCAGCAAGGCCTGGACGATGTGCACGCCGACAAAGCTGTTCGCCCCTGTGACAATCGCCTTGCGTGGATCCCCGGCGCGGGCCTCGGGCAGCACCTCAAGCGTCATGGCTCGGGATGCATCTTTTTCCATCTGGCTGAACGATGTATTCGGCAGCGCTGCGCCCTGCATCTGCAAGGCCAGCGTACGAATCGTCGGCGCTTCAAAAAATTGGCTCAAGGAGAGGCTGCGGCCAAACTGCTCGCGCAGGCGCAGCAACAAAGTGGACAGCAGGATCGAATGGCCGCCCAGGTTGAAAAAGCTGTCGTCGATCGACACGTCACCGGCAGGCAACCCTAACAACTCCCCCCACAGGTCCACCAACTGCGCCTGGACTGGCGTGAGCGTGCTGCAACGCGTCATCTCCTGGGCGCGGGTAATTGGCGTCTCCCGCAACGCCTTGCGATCGATCTTGCCGTTGCTCGAAGCGGGGAGGCTCGGCAGCTCGCTCCAGGCGACAGGTTGCATATGTTCAGGCAGCCACTGCCGTGCGTGCTCCTTCAGGCTGGCCAGCGTGGCGCCGGGTTCGGGCTGGGCCGCAAAGCCGATGATTCTGTGCGTCTGATCAATCACCACTGCCACTTGGCGAAACAACCGACTGCTGCGCAGGCAGTGCTCGATCTCCTGAGGTTCGACCCGAAAACCGCGGATCTTGACCTGGTCATCCCGTCGGCCGCCCAACTCGATACCGTCTTGCGTCCATTTCGCCAGATCGCCGCTGCGGTAAGCCTGCAGCCATTGCCCGTCGGGCAACGTCAGCTTGATGAACGGGGAGTCGGCCTGCGGTGGTCCGTTCATATAGCCCAGGCTCACGCCCGGTCCTGCGAGGTACAGATCGCCCATCACCTGCTCGTCCACCGGTTGCAGGTGCTTGTCCAGGATCAAGACCTGGCTGTTGGCGATGGGCAGGCCGATATTGCGATTGCTATCACCGAGCCGAAACGTTCGATGGGTTGCCAGTACCGTGGCTTCGGTGGGGCCATAGAGGTTGTGAAACTGGCATTGGCCGGCCATTCGCTCGATCACGTAGGGTTCGCAAAAGTCGCCGCCGGTGAGCAGGTGTGCGAGGCCCAGCGGCTGGTCCAGCGGCAAGATGCCGAGCAGTGCCGGTGGCAAGAAAGCATGAGTGACGCGTTGCAGGCGAATCAGCTCGACCAATTGCCGGGGATCGTGACGTTGTTCTGCGCTGGGGACAATCAACGCTGCGCCCGCGACCAAGGCGGGGAAAATATCGATCAGTGACGAGTCAAAGCTCAGCGGCGAAAATTGCAGGACGCGGCTTTTATCGTCCAGCGCCACACAGGTACCGAGCCAGGCCGTGAAATGCGCCAGATTATGTTGGCTGAGCAGCACACCCTTGGGTTGCCCCGTGGTGCCAGAGGTGAAAAGCGCCATGCACGGCGCATCGGCGTGGGGACGATGGCGCATCAGCGGCTGTGTGGAGTCGATGCCGTGTGGGGTGAGCGTACTGACATCAAGTGAAACGAATTTATCCCGCAACGGGTGCAGGCCATTTTCCAGTAATACGCCTGCACCTGCGCTTGTCAGCATGCTGTGCTGGCGTTTTACCGGATGGTCCGGAGACAGCGGCAAATACACCGCGCCACAGCCCAGCACCGCCAGAATGCTTGCGTAAAGCTCGGTAGATTTTTCCAGGCACACACCCACCACCGGTGGTGTTTCAATGCCCGCCAACAGGGGCAGCAAGTGTTGCTGAATCGCCACGGCTTTTTCCTGAAGCTGGCGATAAGTCACCCTGCGCCCCGCAATATTCAGCGCTGTACGATCGGCGAAGGCATTCAGGCTGGCCTGTAACCGTTCGATCATGGGCGCCTGTGCCGCCCGCAGCAGTGCCGGATCGGCTGTACGGTTGAATCGATGCATGAACGCCAGTGACTCCAGTCCTCGCAATCCCTGTTCGGGCAAGGTGCCCGGGTTGGTCGTTGCACAGAAATAACCAGGGTCTCTCGAGAATCCGCTGACCAATGACGCTACCCACTCCACCAGAGCGTGCGCCGCACGACGACGCAGGCGCTGGCCGTTGCCGCTGGGCTCCTCGGCGACGTCGTGCAAGGCCAACAGGCGCCGATCACGGTCATAGCAGCGAAACTGAAGTGCGGGTAACCCAGTTTCGGACACGGGGCCGATGCACAGGCGCAGGCTCATCCACGGCGCATCGGTGGATAAGGCTGACGGTGACTGGCTGCCGTCCTCAATCACCAGGTCGACCGACCCCGCCCCCGCGATATGCCCGTATTGTTCCAGAACCTGCTTGAGGGCCCCCAGTGCTTCACTGGCACCGCCCCATTCAATCGTCAAGCGCCTCATGCCAGCCTCCCCGCCGCGGGCAGGTAGTCGTCCAGTGCGCGTGCCACGCTTGGGGTGTGCAGCACGCCGCTGTGGTGCAGGAAGCTCATGATGTTGCCGATCAACGGGTGCTGGCGGGTGATAGGAAAATCCAACGCAATGATTTCATCCTGCAGCGCCAAACGAATATCGGTACTGACATCCAGGTGTTCGATCAACTGCAAGTCGAAGCCTTTCTGTATGTCGTTGGTCAGGTAATGGGCCAGAAAAGTCGGGAGCACGCCGGCAATGCTGTCGCGGTCTTGCGCGCTTGCCGACTGCCAGTAGATACGCACCAACTGTGTCCAGAACTGTGCGTGGCGCCCTTCATCGAACAGGTGATCGGCCATCAGGCCGCGTACGGACGACTTGATACTGTCGTCCTTGGAAAAGGCCGCCACATCATGGGTGACGGTGTTTTCGGCGATGGCCACGACAATCAACTCGACGGCATCGTGCAGGTGCTCCGGTGCCTGCGCCTGCGCGGCCGGCAAGGCGCGGCTCAGTTCGATCTGCCCCGGCAGGTCCAGGGGCTCGATACCGGTCAACGCCACGGCTTGCTGCAGGAAGTCCAGTGCCACCAATGCGTGGTAATCCTCATCCACCACGACGGTCATTGCATCGTAGCGGCAGGCGAGGGGGAGGGGCAGCGAGAAGCGATTCTTGGCAATACGGCGGGCAAGCTTATCGACGATCTCGGTTTCGAAAACCACGATGTCATGGATGAATCGATAAAAGCTTTGCACCAGCACAAAGTCGCGGCATTGCGAGCAGCGCTCGAGAAAGGTTGCACTCAGTACAAGGGGTTGGCGGCTCAGGGGATAGATCAGTTTGCCGTCGTTTTCCAACATGCGGCGCGGGCGTGTGCGGATGGTTGCGCGCCGCTCCCAGTCTTCGGCAAAGGAGTGATAGCCGGTGGCGCTCATGGGTGTACCTCATGCATTGAGGCGTGTACGTCGTCCCAGAAGGTCATGCGGCTTTCCAGGGCACCGAAGGCAGCGCTATCGGCTTGTCGCTGGCGAGTCGGGTCTGCGCCGATCAAATGCTGGAGCACCTGCTCTGCCGCCGGGCCGTGCTCCTGGCTATCCAACTCGATATGACGGTTGAGGTAGTGACACAAGATGGGTGCCTGATGAGCAATCAAGGGGCTGCTGCACAGAAGGCGCTCGAACATGGATGCAATGACGCCTTCACGACCATGCAGGAAGGCCGCCGCGACGCAGTGGGTGGGGGCGCTGAGTGCGATCTGCCATGTGCTGTCGACAAAGCGCGGCACGCCGGGGGGCGCACCGATCATTCGCAGCGCTGCGCTGACCTCTACACCCTGGTGTTGCAGGTCAATGAAACGTGCGATGACACGGGTATTGGCGCCCACCTCCGCCATGGCTTCCAGGTACAGCTCAAAGTGACTGCAATGGCCCCGCGTCGGATGTTCGTCCGACTCCTCGCCCAGCACGATTTCATTGATCAGGCGTGCGGCCTGCGGATTGGCTGGCGGGAGCCAGGGTATTTGGGTGCACGTAAGGTCCTGTTGCAGGCGTTTGGTCAGGGTCATGAAGTCCCAAACCGCAAATACATGGCTTTCCATAAAGTGTTGTAATTTGCTAAGAGAAGTTATTTCAGCAAATAACGGGTGACGGTACAGTTTAAGTTTCTTTTGTTCGAGCGAATGATGATGCATGGTTGACGCCTATGAAGTTGTTGCGACTGCTCTAGTTGCAGTGATGGATTTTGTAGTTGTTAGTTGGAAGATTAGCGTTACGGCGCGCCCACGCGAGGAGCGCTGGCTCAATACGCGGGCAGCGATTGCAAGGTTTTTGGGTGAGTCGCTGATACTAAGCTGATTAAACGTTTGGATGAGCTTATAAGTGTATTAAATGTTTTTTCGAACAAAAACTTCCCGGAGAAATAGTTGTTTGAGGTGTGAGAAGTTTCCTTATATAACGCCGATTTGATTAAGGCTTGCCGGTTTGTTCACAGTGTTATCAACGCGGGACGCTTCCTGATAAGGGATGGTACCCCGCGATGCTCAGGCTCAAGAGAGGTACGAGCGCCTTATGACGTGGCTGTTCTATTCGCAGTTTCGAGGCTATTGAGGTATCTATTGATGACCTCCATGCCTCGCATCAAGTGATTACGCAGTGTCAGGATGCTTTCATCGATTTTCTTCTGCACCACCAGGTTGAGCAGTTCGCGGTGATCCTCCTGTGACGTCTCGCCCAGTCCCATCGCCTCGAGGTTGAAGCGCAGAAACCGCTCCTCTTCATTCAGCCCATGTTCCACCAATTTGAGCAGGCGATGGTTAGGCGCCTTGCCATACAGGATCATGTGAAACAGGCGATTGAGGCGACCGATCTCGCTGTAGTCTTTCTCGCATTCCAGCGCAGTGATACAGGCCTCTGCCTTGGCAATGTCCGACTCCGTGAGCAATGGGATCGACAAGCGCAAGGCTTCGGACTCCAACAGCATGCGCAGGGCATAGGTCTCAGCCGAATTGTCCTCGATCAAGGGCGCAACCACAGCGCCTTTGTGAGTCACCACATGCAGCAGGGATTGTGCCTCCAACTGGCGCAAAGCTTCGCGCACCGGCATACGGCTGACGCCGAACAGGCTGGCGAGTTCTTGCTGGCGCATAGCAGTGCCACAAGGCAATCGACCATCGAGAATGGCGTTACGCAACGTTTCTTCAATAACGGCGCGGGCAAGATGAGCGGGAATAGGTCCGCTGACCTTGATACTGCTTAAAGGGTTCGGCTTCTGTGTCACGGTTACGCTACCCTCCTTTCTTGAGTAATAAAGTGTGTTTATTGGATCCAATGAACACTAGAGATGGGCCATGCACTTGTCAAACAGCCAGAGTTTCCGTTTGTAAGGGCCCACAGCGTGTATTTTGTACGTCCCACAGGAGGCGGTTATAAACTCGCTCCACCGATGAATGATCGCACTGTGCCATTGTTTTTTGTGAGACGAAGCTTCACCATCCCTTGAAATTCCGTCTCTCTTCATGGACTGAACGCCTTGGCGGTAAGTTTTATTCCCTATCGAGTTTTTTGCTGGCTCTTATCAGCGATCTTATTGGCCGGCCTGATGCTTGGCGGGCTGCATGCCGATTGGGATTTCTCGCAGATCAGCCGCAAGGCCAGCGCCTTGTACGGGCCGTTGGGCGAGGGCCAGCAACGTATTGACGCGTGGCAGCGGCTGCTGAGCACCGAAAAACAGGTCAGCGAGCAAGACCAGCTCAAGGTCGTCAACGTGTTCTTCAACAAACAAATGACCTACGTGGAAGACATCGATCTCTGGCGCGCGGTCGACTATTGGGAGACACCCATCGAAGCACTCTGGAAGGGCGCCGGTGACTGTGAAGACTACGCCATCGCCAAGTATTTCAGTTTGCGTCATCTGGGCGTGTCCAGCGATAAATTGCGCATTACCTACGTCAAGGCCTTGCGTCAGAATCGTGCGCACATGGTCCTGACCTACTATTCGACCCCCGACGCGATCCCGTTGGTGCTCGACAGCCTGATGGACGACATTCTGCCGGCAACCCGCCGTACCGATTTGATCCCGGTGTATTCATTCAACGCCGAGGGGCTGTACCTGCCCGGCGCCAAGGGCAACAAGAAAGTCGGCGATACCAAACGCTTGTCGCGCTGGCAGGATGTGTTGAGAAAAATGCGTGCGGAAGGCTTCCCAGCCGAGCCTGCCAACTAGGAGTAACTGATCGGATGTCTTTGTTCAAACAGCTGTTGATCGCAATCTGTCTGTTCCTGGTGGTCGCCTTCAGCGGCAGCTTCATGGTCAGCCTGGAAAGTTCGCGCACGCAATACGTCAACCAATTGCGCTCCCATGCGCAGGATGCCGCGACGGCACTGGCGTTGTCGCTGACTCCCAATATCGACGATCCGGCCATGGTCGAGTTGCTGGTCAGCTCGATCTTCGACAGCGGTTATTACGCCAGCATCCGTGTGGTGGACCTGGCCACGGACCAAACCATCGTCGAGCGCAGCGGCATACCCGACAACAATGGCGTGCCCCATTGGTTTGTAAAGTTGATCGGCCTGGAGCCGGCCGGTGGTGATGCGCTGGTGAACCGTGGTTGGGAGCAGGCGGCGCGAGTCGAGGTGGTCAGCCATCCGATGTTCGCCCTGGCCAAACTCTGGCAGAGCGCCCTGGGCAGCCTTGGCTGGTTGCTGCTGTGCGGTGCGGTCAGCGTGGTGCTCGGCGGGATGTTGCTGCGCCGGCAACTGAAGCCGTTGGACTATATGGTCAAGCAGTCCCACGCGATCGCCCGTCGGGAATTCCTCAGCCTGCCTGACCTGCCGCGTACGCCGGAGTTGCGCCGGGTGGTGCAGGCCATGAACCAAATGGTGGAAAAGCTCAAAGCGCTGTTCCAGGAGCAGGCCGAGCGCAGCGAAAAGTTGCGCACTGAATCCTATCAGGACAACCTCACCGGCCTGGCCAACCGCCGCTATTTCGAGATGCAGCTCAACGCCCGCGTCAGCAACCCCGAAGAAACCAACTCCGGCTACTTGCTGGTGTTGCGCGTCAAGGACCTGGCCGGCCTGAACCAGCGCCTGGGCGGCCAGCGTACCGACCAGCTGCTGCAAGCGGTCGGCGAACAACTGCTGCGCCAGTGCGAGCCGTACCCGGAAACCCATAACCTCGTGACCCGTATTCGTGGCGGCGAATTCGCCGTGCTGGCGCCTGGGCTCACCCGTGAAGAAGCGCTGCAATTGGCGCAGAACCTTGAAAGCACGTTGCTCAGCCTGCAGGCCACCGGCGCCAGCGATGTTACGCCCGTGGCCTACATCGGCCTGGCACCGTTCAACCATGGCGATGCGCCGCAGGCGCTGCTGACCCTCGCCGACCAAGCTTTGGCTCAAGCCGAAGGGCAGGGTGACAGCACCTGGGCGTGCCTCGACCACAGTGCCGCCGCCAGCGTCGGTGACGATCACCATGCCTGGCACACACTGTTGGACCAGGCGCTGACCCAACAGCGTTTCGAGTTGTACTTCCAGCCGGTGGTGGCCAGCCAGGACCCGCAATTGGTCTTGCACTACAAAGTGCTGTCGCGCTTGCAGGACTTTGACGGCCATACCCTACCCGCCGGGCGTTTCCTGCCGTGGCTTGAGCGTTTCGGCTGGTCAGCCCGCCTGGACCGCATGATGCTGGAGCAGGTGCTCAAACAGATGAGCGGCCACAGCCACAACCTGGCGCTGAACCTCTCAGCCGCAACCTTGCAGGATCCTCAGGCACTGCAACGCATTTATGACCTGCTGCGCCAGCACAGCAACCTGGGCTCGCGCCTCACCCTGGAGATCGGTGAAGAGCAACTGCCGGAACAGCTTGTGTTGGAACAGATGACCCAGCGCCTGCGCGAGTTGGGCTTTTCCCTGAGCCTTCAGCGTTTCGGTGGGCGATTCAGCATGATCGGCAACCTGGCCCGCCTGGGCCTGGCCTACTTGAAAATCGACGGCAGCTACATCCGCGACATCGACCAGGAAAGCGACAAGCGCCTGTTTATCGAAGCCATCCAGCGCGCGGCCCACAGCATCGATCTGCCGTTGATTGCCGAACGTGTGGAGACCGAAGGTGAGCTGAAGGTGATTCGTGAAATGGGGATTTTTGGCGTGCAGGGCCAGCTGTTCGGCGAGCCCGCGCCCTGGAAATAACGCAGATCCAATGTGGGAGGGGGCTTGCTCCCGATAGCGGTGTATCAGTCGCCTAAATATCGACTGGTCTACTGCTATCGGGAGCAAGCCCCCTCCCACATTTCGGTGCGGCTTCAGGGCTCAGATAAGCCCTTTCTCATCATCATTGATCAACTGGCTCAACCCACCCAACGCTTCCCGCGCCTGGTTACGGTCCATCAATTTGGCCTGGGCCGCAGGCGGCAGGTCGGTCACGCTGATGACGCCCTTGCGGGTGAGCACCTGGATCAAGTCGTCCAGTACCCGGATCATTTCCAGGTCACTCTGTTTGAGCTGGGCCAGGCTGGTTTCCACCACTTCGTTGGCGTACCAGGCCTGGATCTCATGGTGATCGGCCGGCAGCGTTTCGGTGGATTCGGCAAAGGCGGCGGCCTCTACGCGACTCAACGCGCCCTGCGCATCACGTTGCACGTAAAACATAAGAACCCCCTCGAAAAAAGCCACACATCGTCTGCCGCATAGGGCGGTCGTGTGTTGATAAGCGCGAGTATGCGATGCAACCGGCCGCCAGGGCCAGCAACGTATCGCCCAAATAAATCGGCCGCCTCGAGGGCGGCCGATAAACCCAAGCTTAGGCGGTGTGATCGATCTTGATGGTCGGGTCGGCACCGCTGATCAGCGAGTTGATGTTGGTGTGGGACCAATCATTGCCTTCCAGCTTGATGGTCACATCCGCATTGGCCAGGCCACCGGCGGCGTTGAGCTTGCCTTCGCTGCTCACCTGCAGGGTCGACACGCCTTCTACCGTGGTGATCTTGAGGTAGTTATCGATGGTGCTGTCCGTCTCGCCCTTCAACAGATCACGCAGGTCAATTCGGTCACCTTCCGACGCCTTGAAGTCCTTGATCACATCGTTGCCGATGTCACCGGCCTTCCACACGAAGGTGTCGGCACCCGCACCGCCGATCAGGATGTCGTTGCCCTGACCGCCCATCAACGTGTCGTTGCCGGTACCGCCCAGCAAGATGTCATTGCCCTTGCCGCCGTCCAGCACGTCGTTGCCGCCTTGGCCGAACAGAATGTCATCGCCATTGCCGCCGAGCAGCGTGTCGTTGCCGTCCTTGGCGCCGGACACGTCGAAGTCCGCGTAATGCTCGATGACGTACTGGTGCACATTCGAGGTGGTAACTGCCGAGACAGCCACACCGGCTTTCTGTGCCACGAAAGCCTGCAGGGCGTTGTAACCCTCGCCGGTCACCCCGCTGAAGCTCACCAGGTCGCCAAAGAGGATGTCATTGCCGTCGCCACCGCTGATGCTGTCCGCACCCGGCAGAGTCGCCTCGGTATGGCCGAGGATGGCGTTGGCCAGGTCTTTCGGATCGATATTGGCCTGTGGCTTGCCATCGCTGTCGTAAGGCTTCAGGTCGCTTAAGCTGATGTCGCTGTTGATCCCGATCGCTTCCACCTGCGACAGCCCGCCCAGCAGCGCAAAGGCGCTCTTGGAATTAGCCAATGTTGCCGCGTCAGTGCTGTTGCCTCGGCCGTCAAGATTGGACAGCTCAAAGGTGCCGTCGCCCTGAGCGCGGACCAGGCCCAGATTGGCGGCCGTCCACCAGAAGCCGTTCCAGGTTTGCAATTGAGCGGCACCCGAGGTGTCGATGCTGAAGTAATGGGTGTTATCCAGATACTTGCCGACCGAGGTTCCGGGGGTGTAGTTGGCCGTCGTTACCACGTCATCGAACTTGACGTTGCCGTACAGCGTCACGTTGGTCTGCTCGCCGCTCTGGTAGAACGTCGGCTGACCGTCGGTGATGAAGTACGTCAGGTTGGTTGCGCCGGTGTTTTTGCTCGCCAGGTCGCTCTGGAAGAAGTTGGCGGTGGTCTTGAACACGTCTTCGTAGTTGGTGCCGCCTTCCGACACCATCGAGTCGAGCACCACTTTGAGCTGGGCCAGCGCATTGGGGGCATTGAGGTTGATGGCAATCGACTTGTTCACCTGGCTATCGAAGTCGGCCAGGAAGATATTCACCGTGCCCGACGTGTTGGCGCCCAGGCTGTTTTTCAGCGAGTTGAACACCGTGGTCAATGAAGCCTTCGCCGCGTCGATCGATGCGGTGCTCATGCTGCCGGAACTGTCCACCATGAACGCGATGTTGTAGTTCTTGCCCTGCACCACGTTCAGGCCGCCGATGTCGGCTACCACGATGTCGTTGCCATCGCTGCCGATAATCGAGTCGCTGCCCGACGTGCCGGTTACCGAGTTATACGCCGCCGGGAAGACCGTCACGGGCAATTGCGCGGTGGTGCTTGCCGAGCCGCCGATGCTTTCGGTCGACGTCGAGGTCACGGTCAGGTTGAACTGGCCGCTGTAATAGGTCGGCGGCTTGATGGTCAGGGTGCCCAGGTCCCAGCCGCTGACGTTGACTTCGCCCACGGTTTTCGTCGCGGTGAAGGTGTGTCCCGACGCGTCGGTAAGCACCGAGCCTGCCGGAATGCCGCCGATCTTCACCGCCAGGGTTTCCGAACCATCGGTGTCGGTCAGCGCGGTGGTGATCTTGGACAGTTTGACGCTGCCGTTTTCCAGGCCTTCGTTGAGCTTATAACCCACGTAGTAACCGTCACCGTTGCTGCCATGCAGGTCGGACACGGTCACGCCGGCGTTGGTCAGGTCGGCGATGCCGGTGTACAGCGGGACGTTGCTGGTGCTCAAGTTCTGCGTCGCGCCGCCATTGATCGACAGGTTGACGTCAAAGCTACCGGGGCCCGCCTGGTTGGCCTGATAGATCTCAAGGCTGTAGTAACCGCTGACCGCCGGCGTGAACGTGCCGCTGAACTTGCCGCTGTTAGTGCCCCACAGGCCGCTGGCCACGTCTTTACCGCCGACGTTGATCAGCAGGCTGTCATCGGCGACGCCGCTGAAGGTGTAGTTCTTACCGGCTTCCATATACATCAGGCCGGAGATTTTTCCGCCTGAACCTGGGGTGACGTCGGTGGTGGACTCGACATTGGTCACCACCGCCGTGCTGTTCGGCGTGCCGGCGCCATCGATGGCTTTTTTCAGCACGTCCGGTGCGGCGCCGTTGCCGTTGGTGCCAAGGCCGGGAAGGCTGTTCCAGCTCTGCTTGATCAGGCCGACCGAGTTGACGTTGTTGTCAGCCACACCCAGGGTTGGCGCGTCGGCCACTGGGGTGATATCGACTTTCACCGTGGCGCTGGTGCCCAGGTCCTTGCCGTCGGTGGGCTGGAACTTGAACTGTGCGTAATCGGCCTGCTTGTTACCGATGCCCGTGCCGCCATAACCGTCGGCGCCGGACTCGTTGGCGTTTGGCGTAAAGCGTAACTGGCCGCCATCGATCTGGGCTTTGGTAAAGGTCTGGCCGCTGGTCACGTTGGTCCAGGTGGTGCCGTCGGTTGCCAGGTATTGCAGTTTGCCGGCCACCGGCAGGTCGGTGATTTTCACGCCGAGGCTGGCTGATGGCGAGTCCACGTCGCTCACGCCGAAGTTTGCCCAGGTCAAAGCCAGCGCAGTGTCTTCCGTACCGGTCACGGCCCCGCCCGTTGCCACTGGCGCATCGTTGACCGCCACCACGTTGACTGTGGTGGTGGCGACGTTGGAGTAATTGCCGCCGTCGGTCACCGCCACGGTAATGGTGCGCGGCGTGGTGCTTGGGTCGTGGCTGGTGTTGGTGAACGTGATGTTCTGGATACGCTGCATGTAGTCAGCCAGCGTCGCGCTGCCCGACAACGTCAGAGTGATCGTACCCGTCTGATTGTTGGTGCTGACGCTGATGCCATTCACGCTGTTGCCCAGGTTCAAGGCATCACCGGCTTGTGCGTTGGTCAGGGTGACCGTTGCGCCAGTCAGCAGGGTGCTGTCCGGGTCGGTGATCTTGATATCGGTGTCGGCAATCGACACACCCGGCCCGGCGGTGCCTTCGGTGAAGGTAGTCTTGAAGTCGTTGCCGCTGGCACCGCTGGAGTTGTTGGCGTCCAGGTCGATAACCGGCGGCGCATCGTTGTCGAGGATGTCAGTGCTGACAGTACCCTTGTCGATCACCAGGTTCTCGAAGTTACCGCCTGTGGCCTTGTCGATGGTGATGACGATTTTTTCGGTCGGCTCGGTGATTCGGTCATCAAGCGTGCGGATATCAAACGGCACGCTGCTGGCGCCGGCTGGGATCTTCACGGTGTACACACCATTGAAATCCGAACCATCGGTGGCCGTGCCGCTGTACTTGAGGGTGACGGTTACATCGGTTTGCGCCGGGTTGCTCAAGGCCAGGGTGTAGTGCGCCGTACCGCCCTCGGTCACCGAAGCGTCGCCGCTGATGCTGAGGGTGGTGTTGGTGACCACATCCGTGACTTTGGTGACCACGGTGCTGCCGTCGACCATCAAGTGCTCGTATTTGTCGCCGCCACTGACTACGGCACTGATTTTGGCAGTGACATCATTGGCGCCGACATACGCATCGTTCGGCGCGGTGGCGGTGGTGAAGCTGCTGGACTTGCCGTTGCCGATGGTAATGGTCGAGCCGTTATCCAGCTTCACCACCAGGTCGGAACCGACGTTGGCCACTGCCGCACCATTTTTGTCGACCAGCGACGCGGTGTAGACGATCTGCCCGCCCTCGCTGACTGAACCCGTGGCCTTGAGCACCACGGTTACATCGTCGATGGTGTCGTTGATCGTGGTGGTTGCGCCGTTGCCTGCGACTGCCAGTTTTTCGAAGTTGCCGCCAGTTGCGTCGGTGATCTTGACCGTTTGAGTGCTCTTGTCGATGAACACGTCATCGCTTGGCGCGGGCACAGTTACGGTGCCGACGGTCTCGCCAGCCTTGATCGTGATGCTCGAACCGTTGTCCAACTTCAGGGTGACGTCGCTGCCGGCCTTGTTGCTCAAGGTGGCGGTGTAGGTGATCTGGCCACCCTCGTTGACGGCGCTTGGCGCGGTCAGCGTGACGCTGGTGAGGTCGGTACTGCCTGGGGTATCCGTGACGGTCGTGTTAACCGCTGTGGTACCCGGCACCAGGTTTTCAAAGTGCTCGCCACCGGTCACGCCTTTAATGGCGGTGGTGACGGTTTGATCGCCTTTGTAGACATCGTTCGGTGCCACGCTGGTAACCGTACCGCTGGATTGGTTCACGCCGATGGTGATGGTTTTGCCGTTATCCAGAGTGATAGTCAGCGGATTGGTGATGTTATTCACCGGCGCGCCGTTTTTATCCACAAGGCTGGCGGTATAAACAATGTTACCGCCTTCACCAACGGTGGTGTTGGCAGTCAGAACCACATCAACCTTGTCGATGGTGTCGTTGATCGTGGTGGTTGCACCGTTACCTGCAACTGCCAGTTTTTCGAAGTTGCCGCCAGTTGCGTCGGTGATCTTGACCGTTTGAGTGCTCTTGTCGATGAACACGTCATCGGTCGGAGCAGGCACAGTTACAGTGCCGACGGTATCGCCAGCCTTGATGGTGATGCTCGAGCCGTTATCCAACTTCAGGATGACGTCGCTGCCTGCTTTGTTGGAAAGCGTGGCGGTGTAGGTGATCTGGCCACCTTCGTTGACTGCGGTTGGCGCTGTCAGGGTGACGGTAGTGGTATCAGCAGTGCCCGGAGTATCCGTGACGGTGGTATTCACTGCGGTGGTGCCTGGCACCAGATTTTCGAAATGTTCGCCACCGGTCACGCCTTTGATAGCTGCGGTGACGGTTTGATCGCCTTTGTAGACATCGTTCGGTGCCACGCTGGTAGCCGTACCGCTGGATTGGTTCACGCCGATGGTGATGGTTTTGCCGTTGTCCAGAGTGACAGTCAGCGGATTGGTGGTGTTGTTCACCAGCGCGCCGTTTTTATCCACAAGGGTAGCGGTGTAGACGATATTGCCGCCCTCGCCAACGGTAGGAGTGGCGGTCAGGACGACGTCAACTTTGTCGATGGTGTCGTTGATCGTGGTGGTTGCGCCGTTGCCTGCGACTTCAAGTTTCTCAAAGTTGCCGCCGGAAGCGTCGGTGATCTTGACGGTCTGGGTGCTCTTATCGATAAACACATCATCGGTCGGAGCAGGCACAGTCACGGTGCCGACAGTGTCGCCAGCCTTAACAGTGATCGACGAGCCGTTATCCAACTTCAGGGTGACGTCGCTGCCGGCCTTGTTGCTCAAGGTGGCGGTGTAGGTGATCTGCCCACCTTCGTTAACTGCACTAGGCGCAGTCAGGGTGACGGTAGTGGTATCAGCTGTGCCCGGAGCGTCCGTGACAGTAGTGTTAACCGCTGTAGCACCCGGCACCAGATTTTCAAAGTGCTCGCCACCGGTCACGCCTTTAATGGCGGTGGTGACGGTTTGATCGCCTTTGTAGACGTCGTTCGGTGCCACGCTGGTAACCGTGCCGCTGGATTGGTTCACGCCGATGGTGATGGTTTTACCGTTATCCAGAGTGACAGTCAGCGGATTGGTGGTGTTGTTCACCAGCGCGCCGTTTTTATCCACAAGGCTGGCGGTGTAGACGATATTGCCGCCTTCACCAACAGTGGTGTTGGCAGTCAGAACCACATCAACCTTGTCGATGGTGTCGTTGATCGTGGTGGTTGCACCGTTACCTGCAACTGCCAGTTTTTCGAAGTTGCCGCCCGTGGCGTCACTGATCTTGACGGTCTGAGTGCTCTTGTCGATGAACACGTCATCGCTTGGCGCGGGCACAGTTACGGTGCCAACGGTCTCGCCAGCCTTGATCGTGATGCTCGAACCGTTATCCAACTTCAGCGTGACGTCGCTGCCTGCCTTGTTGCTCAAGGTGGCGGTGTAGGTGATCTGACCACCTTCGTTGACGGTGCTTGGCGCGGTCAGCGTGACAGTAGTGGTATCAGCAGTGCCTGGGGTGTCCGTGACGGTCGTGTTGACCGGAGCAGTGCCTGGCACCAAATTCTCGAAATGCTCGCCACCGGTCACGCCTTTGATGGCGGTGGTGACGGTTTGGTCGCCTTTGTAGACGTCGTTTGGCGCCACCGTGGTAACCGTGCCGCTGGATTGGTTCACACCGATGGTGATGGTTTTGCCGTTGTCCAGAGTGACAGTCAGTGGATTGGTGATGTTGGTAACCGCATTCCCTGACTTGTCGACGAGCGACGCGGTGTAAACGATGTTGCCACCTTCACCAACAGTGGTGTTGGCAGTCAGAACCACATCGACCTTGTCGATGGTGTCGTTGATCGTGGTGGTTGCACCGTTACCTGCAACTTCCAGTTTTTCGAAGTTGCCGCCCGTGGCGTCAGTGATCTTGACCGTTTGAGTGCTCTTATCGATGAACATATCATCGGTTGGCGCAGGGACGGTCACGGTGCCAACGGTATCGCCGGCTTTAATGGTGATGCTCGAACCGTTATCGAGTTTCAGTGTGACGTCGCTACCCGCTTTGTTTGAGAGCGTGGCGGTGTAGGTGATTTGACCACCTTCACTAACGGCGCTTGGTGCAGTCAGCGTAACGGTCGTGGTGTTATCGGTACCCGGCGTATCGGTAACGGTCGTGTTGACCGGAGCAGTACCTGGCACCAAATTCTCGAAGTGCTCGCCTCCGGTCACGCTCTTGATGGCGGTGGTGACGGTTTGATCGCCTTTGTAGACGTCATCCGGCGCAACAACCGAAACGCTGCCGCTCGATTGGTTTACACCAATGGTGATGCTCTGGCCGTTATCCAGGGTGACAGTCAGCGGGTTGGTGATGTTAGTCACCGGTGCGCCGTTTTTATCCACAAGACTGGCGGTATAAACAATGTTGCCGCCCTCGCCAACGGAGTTTGTGGCGGTCAGAACCACGTCGACCTTGTCGATAGTGTCGTTGATTGTCGTCGTCGCACCGTTACCCGCAACTTCCATTTTTTCGAAGTTGCCGCCAGTCGTGTCGATGATCTTGACGGTCTGAGTGCTCTTGTCGATGAACACGTCATCAGTCGGTGCTGGCACGGTCACGGTGCCGACGGTGTCGCCAGCCTTAACAGTGATCGACGAGCCGTTATCCAACTTCAGGGTGACGTCACTGCCGGCCTTGTTGCTCAAGGTCGCGGTATACGTAATCTGCCCACCTTCGTTAACCGCACTTGGCGCGGTCAGCGTAACGGTGGTGGTGTTATCGGTGCCAGGGGTATCAGTCACAGTTGTGGTGACTTTATCGGTACCCGGCTCCAAGTTTTCGAAATGCTCGCCACCGGTCACGCCTTTGATGGCGGTAATGACGGTTTGATCGCCTTTGTAGACATCATCCGGAGCAACAACCGAAACGCTACCGCTCGATTGGTTCACACCGATAGTAATGCTCTGGCCATTATCCAAGGTCACGGTCAGTGGATTGGTGATGTTAGTCACCGGCGCACCGTTCTTATCCACAAGGCTGGCGGTGTAGACGATATTGCCGCCTTCGCCGACGGTAGTGGTGGCGGTCAGAACAACATCGACCTTGTCGATGGTGTCGTTGATTGAGGTGGTTGCACCGTTACCCGCAACTTCGAGTTTTTCGAAGTTGCCGCCAGAAGCGTCGGTGATTTTGACGGTCTGGGTGCTCTTGTCGATGAACACGTCATCAGTCGGTGCTGGCACGGTCACGGTGCCGACGGTGTCGCCAGCCTTAACAGTGATCGACGAGCCGTTATCCAACTTCAGGGTGACGTCACTGCCGGCCTTGTTGCTCAAGGTCGCGGTATACGTAATCTGCCCACCTTCGTTAACCGCACTTGGCGCGGTCAGCGTAACGGTGGTGGTGTTATCGGTGCCAGGGGTATCAGTCACAGTCGTATTGACCGGTGTGGTACCAGGAACCAAATTCTCGAAGTGCTCGCCACCAGTGACAGTTTGAATAGCAGTGGTGACGGTCTGGTCGCCCTTGTACACGTCATCGGGAGCTACAACCGAAACGCTACCGCTCGATTGGTTCACACCGATAGTAATGCTCTGGCCATTATCCAAGGTCACGGTCAGTGGATTGGTGATGTTAGTCACCGGCGCGCCGTTCTTATCCACAAGGCTGGCGGTGTAGACTATATTGCCGCCTTCGCCGACGGTGGTGGTGGCGGTCAGAACAACATCGACCTTGTCGATGGTGTCGTTGATTGAGGTGGTTGCACCGTTACCCGCAACTTCCAGTTTTTCGAAATTGCCGCCAGTGGCGTCGGTGATCTGAACGGTCTGAGTGCTCTTGTCGATAAACACATCATCGGTAGGCGCAGGTACGGTCACGGTGCCGACGGTATCGCCCGCTTTGATCGTGATTGATGAACCGTTATCCAGCTTCAGAGTGACGTCAGTACCGGCCTTGTTGCTCAACGTCGCGGTGTAGGTGATTTGACCACCTTCACTAACGGCGCTTGGTGCAGTCAGCGTAACGGTCGTGGTGTTATCGGTACCCGGCGTATCGGTAACGGTCGTGTTGACCGGAGCAGTACCTGGCACCAAATTCTCGAAGTGCTCGCCACCAGTCACGCCCTTAATAGCAGTGGTGACGGTCTGGTCCCCCTTGTATACATCATCGGGAGCAACAACCGAAACGCTACCGCTCGTTTGGTTTACACCGATGGTAATGCTCTGGCCGTTATCCAACGTCACGGTCAGCGGGTTGGTGATGTTAGTCACCGGCGCGCCATTCTTATCCACAAGGCTGGCGGTGTAGACGATGCTGCCGCCTTCGCCAACGGTAGGAGTGGCGGTCAGAACAATATCGACCTTGTCGATGGTGTCGTTGATTGTGGTGGTTGCACCATTACCTGCAACTTCCAGTTTTTCGAAGTTGCCGCCAGAAGCGTCGGTGATTTTGACGGTCTGGGTGCTCTTGTCGACGAACACGTCATCGCTTGGCGCTGGCACAGTCACGGTGCCGACGGTGTCGCCAGCCTTAACAATGATCGAGGAGCCGTTATCCAACTTCAGGGTGACGTCACTGCCCGCTTTATTAGAGAGCGTCGCGGTGTACGTAATTTGGCCACCTTCGTTCGCTTCAGCCGGAGCCGTCAGCGTCACTGTGGTGGCGTTGTCAGTGCCGGGAGTATCAGTAACGGTGGTATTGACCGGCGTGGTGCCCGGCACTAGGTTTTCGAAGTGCTCACCGCCAGTGACAGTCTGAATGGCAGTGGTGACGGTCTGGTCGCCTTTGTAAACATCATCCGGTGCCACGGCGGTGACCGTGCCGCTCGATTGGTTTACCCCGATGGTGATGCTCTGGCCATTATCCAAAGTGACGGTCAGCGGGTTGGTGATGTTGGTCACCGGCGTGCCGTTTTTATCCACAAGGCTGGCGGTGTAGACGATGTTGCCACCTTCGCCAACGGTAGGAGTGGCGGTCAGAACTACATCGACCTTGTCGATGGTGTCGTTGATTGTGGTGGTCGCACCATTACCCGCAACTTCCAGTTTTTCGAAGTTGCCACCAGTAGTCTCGGTGATCTGAACAGTCTGGGTGCTCTTATCGATAAACACGTCATCGGTCGGAGCAGGAACAGTCACGGTGCCAACGGTATCGCCGGCTTTGATGGTGATCGAAGAGCCGTTGTCCAGCTTCAGAGTGACGTCACTGCCGGCCTTGTTGCTCAAGGTCGCGGTGTAGGTGATCTGTCCACCTTCGTTAGCTGCACTTGGCGCAGTCAGGGTTACGGTGGTGGCGTTATCAGTGCCTGGGGTGTCAGTCACAGTTGTAGTGACTTTGTCGGTGTCCGGCACTAGGTTTTCGAAATGCTCGCCACCGGTCACGCCATTGATAGCGGCGGTGACGGTCTGGTCGCCCTTGTACACATCATCCGGCGCAACAACCGAAACAGAACCGCTCGATTGGTTTACCCCAATGGTGATGCTCTGACCGTTATCCAGGGTGACGGTCAGCGGGTTGGTGATGTTGGTCACCGGCGTACCGTTCTTATCCACAAGGCTGGCGGTGTAGACGATGTTGCCGCCTTCGCCAACGGTAGGAGTGGCGGTCAGAACTACATCGACCTTGTCGATGGTGTCGTTGATTGTGGTGGTCGCACCATTACCCGCAACTTCCAGTTTCTCGAAGTTGCCGCCAGAAGCGTCGGTGATTTTGACGGTCTGAGTGCTCTTATCGATAAACACGTCATCAGTCGGAGCAGGCACAGTTACAGTGCCGACGGTATCGCCGGCCTTGATGGTAATGCTCGAACCGTTATCCAACTTCAGGGTGACGTCGCTGCCTGCTTTATTTGAAAGCGTGGCGGTATACGTAATCTGCCCACCTTCGTTGACTGCGGTTGGCGCAGTCAGGGTGACGGTAGTGGTGTTGTCAGTACCAGGGGTGTCAGTCACAGTTGTGGTGACTTTATCGCTACCCGGAACTAGGTTTTCGAAATGCTCGCCACCGGTCACGCCTTTGATGGCGGTCGTGACGGTCTGGTCGCCCTTGTAAACGTCATCTGGTGCAACAACTGAAACGCTGCCGCTTGATTGGTTCACGCCGATGATGATGCTCTGGCCGTTATCCAGGGTCACGGTCAGCGGGTTGGTGATGTTGCTCACCGGCGCGCCGTTCTTATCCACAAGGCTGGCGGTGTAGACGATGCTGCCGCCTTCGCCAACGGTGGTGGTGGCGGTCAGGACGACGTCAACTTTGTCGATGGTGTCGTTGATCGTGGTGGTCGCACCGTTGCCTGCAACTTCCAGCTTCTCGAAATTACCGCCAGTGGTCTCGGTGATCTGAACGGTCTGGGTGCTCTTGTCGATGAACACGTCATCGGTCGGAGCAGGCACGGTCACCGTGCCAACGGTGTCGCCAGCCTTGATGGTGATGCTCGAACCGTTGTCCAGCTTCAGCGTGACGTCACTTCCCGCTTTATTGGAAAGTGTCGCGGTGTATGTAATCTGACCACCTTCGTTAACTGCACTTGGCGCGGTCAGCGTAACGGTGGTGGTGTTATCGGTACCCGGCGTATCGGTTACGGTCGTGTTGACCGGAGCGGTACCCGGCACCAAGTTTTCGAAATGCTCGCCACCGGTCACGTCCTTGATAGCGGCCGTGACGGTTTGGTCGCCCTTATACACGTCGTCTGGAGCTACAACCGAAACAGAACCGCTCGATTGGTTCACACCAATGGTGATGCTCTGCCCGTTATTCAGGGTGACGGTCAGCGGATTGGTGATGTTAGTCACCAGCGCGCCGTTCTTATCCACAAGGCTGGCGGTGTAAACGATGTTGCCGCCTTCGCCAACGGTAGTCGTAGCGGTCAGAACTACATCGACCTTGTCGATGGTGTCGTTGATTGTCGCCGTCGCACCGTTACCCGCAACTTCCAATTTTTCGAAGTTGCCACCAGTAGTCTCGGTGATCTGAACAGTCTGGGTGCTCTTATCGATAAAGACGTCATCGGTAGGTGCAGGCACCGTCACGGTGCCAACGGTATCGCCGGCTTTAATGGTGATGCTCGAACCGTTGTCCAACTTCAGCGTGACGTCGCTGCCGGCTTTATTAGAAAGCGTAGCGGTGTAGGTGATCTGACCACCTTCGTTCGCCTCGGCCGGAGTTGTCAGCGTAACGGTCGTGGTGTCGATGGAGTCGGTAATGGTGGTAACCGCTGGCGTCGTACTAGGCACCAGGTTTTCAAAGTTGCCGCCGGTTGCGCCAGTAATGGTGGTGCTGATGGTGCTGCCGTTGACGTAGACATCGTTCGGCGGCGTGTCGACGACCACGCTGCCTACCGACTCGCCCGCCTTGATGGTGATCACCGAGCCATTGCTCAAGGTGACGTTCACCGGCGTCTGTGCCGGGTTAGTCAGGGTGGCGGTGTAAGTGATCTGCCCGCCTTCGGTCACGCTCGTGTCGGCAGTCAGCGTGACGGCGGTGGCATCGACCGAATCAGTGATGGTCGTAACGGCAGGCGTTGTGCTTGGCACCAGGTTTTCAAAATTACCGCCGGTGGCACCGGTGATCGTGGTGCTGACGGTCGAACCGTTAACGTAGACATCGTTGGCGGGGGTATCGACCACCACGGTGCCCACAGACTCGCCGGCCTTGATAGTAATCACCGAGCCATTGCTCAAAGTGACAGTCACCGGCGTCTGCGCCGGGTTGGTCAGGGTCGCGGTGTAAGTGATCTGGCCCCCTTCGGTCACGTTCGTGTCGGCTGTCAGCGTAACTGCAGTGGCATCGACCGAATCAGTGATGGTCGTAACGGCAGGCGTCGTACTCGGCACCAGGTTTTCAAAGTTGCCGCCGGTGGCACCCGTGATGGTGGTGCTGACGGTCGAACCGTTAACGTAGACATCGTTTGCCGGGGTATCGACTACAACGGTGCCCGTCGATTCACCGGCTTTAATGGTAATCACCGAGCCATTGCTCAAGGTGACGTTCACCGGCGTCTGCGCAGGGTTGGTCAGGGTAGCGGTGTAGGTGATTTGGCCACCTTCGGTTACAGTCGAACCGGCCGTCAGCGTGACAGTGGTGCTATCAACCGAGTCAGTAATCGTAGTGACCGCAGGCGTCGTACTCGGCACCAGGTTTTCAAAGTTGCCGCCCGTAGCACCGGTAATCGTGGTGCTGACAGTCGACCCATTAACGTAGACATCGTTGGCCGGGGTATCGACTACAACGGTGCCCACGGACTCGCCGGCCTTGATGGTGATCACCGAGCCATTGCTCAGGGTTACGTTCACCGGCGTCTGCGCAGGGTTGGTCAAGATCGCGGTGTAAGTGATCTGGCCGCCTTCGGTCACAGTCGAACCGGCCGTCAGCGTGACAGTGGTGCTATCAACCGAGTCAGTAATCGTAGTGACCGCAGGCGTGGTGCTCGGCACCAAGTTTTCAAAGTTGCCGCCGGTTGCACCCGTGATGGTGGTGCTGACGGTCGAACCGTTAACGTAGACATCGTTTGCCGGGGTATCGACTACAACGGTGCCCGTCGATTCACCGGCTTTAATGGTAATCACCGAGCCATTGCTCAAGGTGACGTTCACCGGCGTCTGCGCAGGGTTTGTCAGGGTAGCGGTGTAGGTGATCTGGCCACCTTCGGTCACAGTCGAACCGGCCGTCAGCGTGACAGTGGTGCTATCAACCGAATCGGTAATCGTAGTGACCGCAGGCGTGGTGCTCGGCACCAGGTTTTCAAAGTTGCCGCCGGTTGCGCCGGTAATAGTGGTGCTGACAGTCGACCCATTAACGTAGACGTCGTTGGCCGGAGTATCGACCACGACCGTACCCGTCGACTCGCCGGCTTTGATAGTGATCACCGAGCCATTGCTCAAAGTGACAGTCACCGGCGTCTGTGCCGGGTTGGTCAAGGTCGCGGTGTAAGTGATCTGCCCGCCTTCGGTCACGCTAGAACCGGCCGTCAAGGTCACGGTGGTGGTGTCGAGGGTGTCCGTAATCTGCGTCACGGCCGGGTTAGGGTCGAGGGTCAGCACCAGGTTGTTACCGCCGGTGGTGCCGGTGACGTTGACGCTGATCTGGCTGGCGTCGATGTACGGGCTGTCGTTAGGTGCCAGGGGCACGTTGACGGTGCCGGTCAGTTGGCCGGACGGGATGGTAATCACCGCGCCGTTGGACAGGGTGACAGTCAGGTCGCTGGTGCCGGGCTGGGTCACGGTGGCGGTGTAGGTCAGCACGCCTCCGGCTTCGGTGATGCTGGGCGTGGCGCTCAGGCTCAGGGTCGCAGGCTGCAGCGCCAGGCTGCCGTTGCCGGTAGAAGCCTGGGCACCCGTAAAGGTGTTCAGGGTTGACGTGCCCTGGCCGATAGGGGCGGTGGGAAAACCGATGGTCGGATCGACACGGCCGGCGGTCGCTTCCAGCACCACAAAGCTGTGGCCCCCGCCTGCGGCGCCGTTACCGGCAGCGGTTGCGCCTGCTGCCGTGGCTTCGAGGTCGGTGGTCGGGTCGGCGCCGGCGGCGATGGCTTGTTGCAGTTCGGCTACTGATGGCGCGGCCTGTTCGGTGGCGGCGGCCAAGTCGGCAGTGGAGTCCGGCATGTCGGCGCTCCACTGGGTATCGCGGCCCAGGTCCAGTGTGCGCCCATCAGCCAGTTCCAGGCTCACCGCGCCCGACAGGCCCGTGTCAATCTGGTCGCCCGCGAACAGGCGATCACCCTCAACCAGAACACGGCGCGTTCCTTCCGGAGAAATAACGAACACTTGACCAACAATGCTTTTGACGATGGCAACAACATTGCTCATTAAATATTTCTCCGGCGATCCGTTTCTGATGATTTCCATGTGGCCACTAAAGAGTAGGGCCAAACTGGAGGGGGCGTAGTCTAGATAGTTACTGGCGTCAAATATTTGGCTGGAATTTTTAGTTATCTAGTTTATGCCAAACTATTGACCTTATGGCCGCCATCCTAAACAATCGCCTCCGTAATGTCACATTGATATTTATGCGGCGAACCGTCCTACATGTGTGAAGCAGTTCCGCTTTTTGAACTTTCCGACGTACGGTCATTACGGTAGCCATTATCCGACGCGGCGGCGCCAATCGCTGTGATTTGAGACAAGAAGTCCTGGGGAATTTTTTAATGCGTCTGCACCTGCTTAAGGCAATACCGTTCGTTCTCGCCGCCAGTTTTGTACAAGCCCAAACACTGCCCCAAGCCATGCAACAGGCACTGGATGTGCACCCAGAGATTCAGGCCGGTGTGAATAGCCGTATCGCCGCCGATTACCAGCTGCGTGCGGCGCAGGGTGGGTATCTGCCGCGTGTTGATTTGAATGCCGGCTATGGCCGTGCAGGCACCGATAACGCGTCCACCCGCCTCGCCAATGGCACGGGCGGCAACCACTGGGAAACCCTCAATCGCGGCGAGTCCAGCCTGCGCCTGCAACAAATGATTTTTGACGGTTTCGCTACCTCCAGCGAAGTCGGGCGTCAACAAGCCAACGTCAACGCCCGTGCCTACTCCCTGCTCGGTACATCCGAGCGCACCGCGTTGACCGTTGCCCAGGTTTACCTGGAAGTGTTGACCCGTCGCGAGTTCGTGCGCCTGGCCGAAGACAACCTGCGCAACCACGAACGCATCTACGATCAGATCAAGCTGCGCACCCAGCGCGGCGTCGGTAACGGTGCCGACCAGGACCAGGCCGAAGCGCGTCTGGCCCAGGCCCGCAACAACCTGATCACCGAGCAGACCAACCTGGCGGATGCGCAAACCAACTACCTCAGCGCCGTTGGCCAGATGCCCGACCAGCTCGAGCGCCCGGCACCGTTCATGGCCATGCTCCCGGCCGACCTGAATGAAGCGCGTCGCCAGATGCTCGACAACAGCCCGGTCCTGCGCTCGGCCGAGTCGGACATCTCTGCCGCCGAGAAGCAGTACGCCGCCGCCAAGTCCAGCTTCTACCCGCGCTTTGATGCTGAGCTTGGCACCAATGCCGACAACAACGTCGGCGGCGACGCCAACCACAGCAACGGCTGGGAAGCCATGGTGCGCATGCGCTTCAACCTGTTTGCCGGTGGCAGCAACAAAGCCGACCTGCAATCGAAGTCGTACCAGGCCAACCAGGCCCTGGACATCCGCAACAACGCCCTGCGCCAGCTCAATGAAGAACTGGGCCTGGCCTGGAACGCCTTGAACAATGCCAACGCGCAACTGCCGGTGGCCCAGCAGTATGTGGACCACAGCACGCGCGTGCGCACCTCCTACCAGCAACAGTTCAGCCTGGGCCAACGTACCCTGCTGGACTTGCTCGACAGCGAGAACGAATTGTTCACCGCTTCGCGTCGCCTGGAAGAGATCAAGAACATTCAGTTATTTACTCAGTACCGAATCAAGGCGACCATGGGCCAATTGCTCAAAAGCCAAGGCGTAGTCGCTCCAATGGCCTCCATCGTGCAAAACGATGTGAAGCCCAAAGTCCAGCTGCCTGGGATGAACTGAGTCACCCCATAGCCCCATCTGTTAGTCGAGAGTGCACCGCGTGGAATCCGAAGTCAGTCGAGTTCATCTCAGTCATGATCCACGCACGCTGCACGACGACCCGTTACTCGACGGGTTGTTGGCACTCTGCGCCCTGCACCAGAAACCGGCCAGTGCGGCCATGCTCACCACCGGCCTGCCGCTGCCTTCGCAGCGCCTGAGTGCCGAACTGCTGGCGCGTGCCGCCGCGCGTGCCGGGCTGCAGGGCCGGCTGTTGCAACGCAAGCTCGAACAGATCCCGGCCATCGCGTTGCCGGCGCTGCTGCTGCTCAAGGATGGGCGCAGTACTGTGCTGGTCGGCTGGCAGGGCGACGATGAAGCGCGGGTGCTGCTCAGCGAAAGCGACGGCGGGGAAGTGCTGATCAAGCGCGAACTGCTGGCCGCCGACTACATCGGCAAAGTCTTCTTCGCCCAACCGCAGCACAAATTCGACGTCAACCATGGCACCCTGATCCCGCGAGCGCGGTCCTGGTTTCGTGACACCCTCAAGCGCTCGCGCTGGCTGTACACCGACGCCATCGCCGCCAGTTTTTTGATCAATATCATCGCCATGGCCGCGCCGCTGTTCGTGATGAACGTGTACGACCGCGTGGTGCCGAACCAGGCCACCGCCACCCTGTGGGTGCTGGCCGTGGGCATCTGTGGCGCGTACCTGTTCGACCTGGTGCTCAAAAGCCTGCGCAGCCTGTGCCTGGACCTGGCCGGTAAAAAAACCGACCTGATCATCTCCGCCACCTTGTTCGAGCGCATCGTCGGCATGTCGATGAAATACCGCCCGGCGCGGGTCGGCAGCTTTGCGCAGAACATCCATGAGTTTCAGAGCCTGCGCGACTTTCTCGCCTCGCTAACCCTTACCAGCCTGATCGACCTGCCGTTCACGCTGCTGATTTTCCTGGTGATCGCCCTGCTCGGCGGCCATCTGGTATGGATTCCGGTGCTGGCGTTCCCGATTGCCCTGGGTATCGGCTACGCCCTGCAGAAGCCGTTGGTCGCGACCATGGAACGCACCATGGCCCTGGCCGCCGAGCGCCAGTCGAGCCTGATCGAAACCCTCGCCGGGCTGGATGCGGTCAAGGTCAACAACGCCGAGAGCGAACGCCAGTACGGTTGGGAACAGACCATCGGCACCTTGAGCCGGCTCGAACTGCGGGTGAAGTTGCTGTCGGGCCTGTCGATGAACATGACCCTGCTGATCCAGCAACTGGCCGGCGTGATCATGATCGTCTTCGGCGTGTACCAGATTATCGACGGCAACCTGAGCATGGGCGGCCTGATTGCCTGCTACATGCTCAGTGGCCGCGCGTTGAGCCCGCTGGCCTCGCTGTCGGGCCTGCTCACGCGCTACCAGCAAGCCAAGGTCACCATGACCTCGGTGGACCAGATGATGGAGCTGCCCCAGGAGCGCAACTTCGAAGAGCGCCCCATGAGCCGCCGCACCCTGCAAGGCGCCATCGAGTGCCGGGGCCTGAACTTCACGTATCCGAACCAACAGAACGCTGCGCTGAAAAACATCAACCTGGTGATCAAGCCAGGGGAAAAAATCGGCATCATCGGCCGCAGCGGTTCGGGCAAAAGCTCCCTGGCCAAATTGATCGTCGGCCTTTACCAGCCTGACTCCGGCGCGTTGCTGGTGGACGGCGTGGATGTGCGCCAGATCGATGTCAGTGAACTGCGCCACAACATCGGCTACGTCGCCCAGGATATCCAACTGCTGGCCGGCACCCTGCGTGACAACCTGGTCAGCGGCGCACGCTACGTCGAAGACGAAATGGTCCTGCAAGCGGCGGAACTGGCCGGCGTGCACGAGTTCGCGCGCCTGCACCCGCAAGGCTACGAACTGCAAGTCGGCGAGCGTGGGCAGAACCTGTCCGGCGGCCAGCGCCAGAACGTCGCCCTGGCTCGTGCGCTGCTGCTCAACCCACCCATCCTGCTGCTGGACGAACCCACCAGCGCCATGGACAACACCGGTGAAGAACGCTTGAAACAACGCCTGCACGCCGTGGTGCAAAACAAGACCGTGGTGTTGGTGACGCACCGTGCCTCGCTGCTCTCCCTGGTAGACCGCCTGCTGGTGGTCGACCGTGGGCAGATTCTCGCGGACGGCCCGAAAGCCGTGGTCATGGAAGCGTTGAAGAAGGGGCAGATCAGTGTTGCTTAACTCCATCAAAAACGCGGTCGGCCGCTACTTCAAAGGTTCCGACTCGCTGCACGGCCAGCCGCTGCCCGAGGTCAACAAAGCGTTGATCGAAGATGCGCCGCGGGTCATCCGCCTGACCATCTGGGCCATCATCGCCTTCTTCCTGTTCCTGGTGGTGTGGGCGGGTTTCTCCGAAATCGACGAAGTGACCCGTGGCGACGGCAAGGCGATTCCGTCGTCCAAATTGCAGAAAATCCAGAACCTGGAAGGCGGTATCGTCGCCGAGCTGTACGTCAAGGAAGGCCAGATCGTCGAGGCCGGTGCGCCGCTGATTCGCCTGGATGACACGCGGTTCGTGTCCAACGCCGGGGAAACCGAAGCCCTGCGCCTGGCCATGCAATTGCGCGTCGAACGCCTGAGTGCGCAGGTGGATGATCGCCCACTGAACATTCCCGACGAGGTACTCAAGGCCGCGCCCAGCCAGGCCGCCAACGAACGCTCGCTGTATGAAAGCCGTCGCCAGCAGTTGAAAGACGAAGTCGGCGGCTTGCAGGAGCAACTGGTGCAGCGCCAGCAGGAATTGCGCGAGTTCACCTCCAAGCAAGGCCAGTACCGCAGCCAGCTGTCCCTGCAACGCCAGGAAATCAACATGTCCGAGCCGCTGGTGGCCCAGGGCGCGGTGTCGCCGGTGGAAGTGCTACGCCTCAAGCGCGCCGAAATGGAGACCCGCGGCCAGCTGGACGCCACCACCCTGGCAATCCCCCGCGCCGAATCGGCGATCAAGGAAGTGCAGCGCAAGATCGACGAAACCCGTGGCAAATTCCGCAGCGAAGCCCTGACCCAACTCAACGAGGCCCGCACCGAACTGAACAAGGCCGAATCCACCGGTCGAGCCCTGGAAGACCGCGTCAGCCGTACCCTGGTCACCTCGCCGGTGCGCGGCATCGTCAAGCAGCTGCTGGTCAACACCGTCGGCGGCGTGATCCAGCCGGGCAGTGACATGGTGGAAATCGTGCCGCTGAACGACACCCTGCTGGTGGAAGCCAAGATCCGCCCGCAAGACATCGCGTTTCTGCACCCTGGGCAAGAAGCGGTGGTCAAATTCACCGCTTATGACTACACCATCTACGGTGGCCTGAAGGCCAAGCTCGAACGCATCGGCGCTGACACCATCACCGATGAAGACAAGAAAACCACCTACTACATGATCACCCTGCGCACCGACCGCAGCCACCTGGGCACCGATGAGAAGCCGCTGCTGATCATCCCCGGCATGGTCGCCTCGGTGGACATCATCACCGGCAAGAAAAGCATCCTCAGCTACCTGCTCAAGCCGATCATCAAGGCGCGGGCCGAGGCGTTGCACGAGCGGTAATCTCTATCGCCTGCTCCGGCCTAATCGGGGGCAAGTCGAATCGTCGCACCGCCCCTCCCACACTTGATCTGTGAACGCATTCAAATGTGGGAGGGGGCTTGCCCCCGATGAGGCCATTAGCATCACCCAAAGCATATAGATATGCCCTAACAGTATTTAAACTTCCATTCTTAGACCTATAAATTCACTCCCCTGTCTGCCGGAAGTGAATCCAATGTCCACCATCAACCAAACCTTCGACATCCGCCCCTTCCCCGGCAGTGTCGGCGCCGAAATCATCGGCCTGGATCTATCCCAACCCGTCAACGACCAGGACTTCGCCCGCATCCATCGCGCACACCTGGACCACCACGTCATCGTGTTCCGCGACCAACGCATCACCCCCGAACAACAGATCGCCTTCAGCCGCCGCTTCGGTGTGCTGCAAATCCATGTGCTCAAACAGTTCCTGCTGGCCAACCACCCGGAGCTCCTGATCGTCTCCAACATCATCGAAAACGGCCAGTCCGTCGGCCTGGGCGATGCAGGCAAATTCTGGCACTCGGACCTGTCGTACAAAGAGCTGCCCAGCCTGGGCTCGATGCTGCATGCCCAGGAACTGCCGTCCGAAGGCGGCGACACGCTGTTTGCTGACATGCACAAAGCCTGGGAGCAACTGCCCGAGCACCTGCGCAACGCCGTCGAAGGGCGCCGCGCCGCGCATTCCTACACCGCGCGTTACAGCGAAAGCAAATTCGAGGGCAACTGGCGTCCCACCCTGACCCCTGAGCAACTCGCCCAAGTGGCCGAAGTGGAGCACCCCATCGTGCGCACTCACCCTGAAAACGGCCGCAAGGCACTGTTCGTCAGCGAAGGCTTCACCACCCGCATCGTCGGCCTGCCAGAGGACGAAAGCCGCGACCTGCTGGCCCAGCTCTACGCCCACAGCGTGCTGCCGGCAAACATCTACCGGCACCAGTGGCAGCCTCACGACCTGGTGTTCTGGGACAACCGCTCGCTGATCCACCTGGCGGCCGGCTGCCCGAGCCATCTGCGCCGCAAGTTGTTCCGCACCACCATCCAGGGCGACGCGCCGTTCTGAACCGCTAAAGCCTGCTAGGATTGCGTCCAGTTCACTCCCGACCGAACACGAGTGCTTGGCATGCAACTACCCGACATGAACCTGCTGGTCGCCCTCGACGCCTTGCTCGATGAAGGCAGCGTGGTGGGCGCCGCGCGACGGATGAACCTGAGCCCGGCGGCCATGAGCCGTACCCTCACACGTATCCGCGAGGCGGTGGGTGATCCGATCCTGGTGCGTGCCGGCCGCGGCCTGGTGCCGACGCCCAAGGCGCTAGAGCTGCAAGCCCAGGTGCGCAACGTGGTGGAGCAGGCGGCGTTGTTGTTTCGCTCGGCGGACCAGGTCGATTTGAGCACCTTGCGCCGCCGCTTCAGCGTGCGCGCCAATGACTTTTTCATCGGCGTGTATGGCGGTCGGCTGTTCGACACCCTGCAACGCGCGGCGCCGTTCTGCGAACTGCGCTTCGTGCCCGAGGGCGACACCGACGACGAAGCGCTGCGCGAAGGGCGGTTGGACCTGCGGGTGAGCAATACCATGCCGGCTGGTCCCGAAGTGAAGGTGCAGAACCTGTTCTCGACCACGTTTGTCGGCCTGGCGCGGGAAGATCACCCGCTGTTCGACGAAGAGATCACCGCCGCTCGGTTTGCCAGCTATTCCCACATCAGCATCTCGCGACGCGGCATCGCCCGTGGGCCTATCGATACCGCCTTGAATGCCCAGGGCCTGGAGCGTCACGTGGCAATGATCGCTCCCGGCTTTCACGGCGCGATGTTCATGCTGCCTGACTCCGACCTGCTGCTGCCGGTGCCCAAGGAAGCCCTCCTGAGCGCCCGGCGCCTGAAGCTGCCGCTGCGCTCGTTCGCCTTGCCGATTTCGCTGCCGACCCTGGTATTGGCGCAATCCTGGCACCCGCGCTTCGATAAAGACCCCGCGCACAAATGGCTGCGCGAAACCATGCGCGAGAGCTGCCACGCCACCTGGCTGGAAGCCCAGCCGGGCTGATTCTGAAGCCACACACAGTCAAATGTGGGAGGGGGCTTGCCCCCGATAGCGGTGTTTCAGTTTCACATCAGGTGACTGTCACTCCGCAATCGGGGGTAAGCCCCCTCCCACATTAAAAGCCCCCTGCAACACCAGGTGGATTGCGTCTGACGCACTTACAACCTTCCAACAAGTCACTTTTTGTCATGCATTTGCCTGATTAAACTACTCGGGTATTCCCATTCCGAGTTACCTGTCCATGACTTCCCTCGCTGCCCCCGCCTTCGAGGCCGCAGCCAAACCCACTGCGCCCAGCCCACCGGTGTTCGGCCCGCGCATCATCATCGGCCTGGTCGGCGTGTTGCTGGCGGTGCTGGTGTCTGGCCTCAACGAAATGGTGACCAAGGTCGCCCTCGCCGATATCCGTGGTGCGCTATACATCGGCTTTGACGAAGGCACCTGGCTGGTCGCGGCGTACACCGCCACTTCCGTCGCAGCCATGGCATTCGCGCCGTGGTGCGCGGTGACGCTCTCCCTGCGCCGTTTCACCCTGGGTGCCATTGGCGTGTTTACGCTGCTCGGCATCCTGTGCCCGTTTGCACCGAACTACGAAAGCCTGTTGCTGCTGCGCACCGTGCAAGGCCTGGCCGGTGGCGCGTTGCCGCCGATGTTGATGACCGTGGCGCTGCGCTTTCTGCCGGCCAACGTCAAGTTGTACGGGTTGGCCGGCTATGCACTGACCGCCACTTTCGGCCCGAGCCTGGGCACGCCATTGGCGGCGCTGTGGACCGAATACGTCGGCTGGCAATGGGCGTTCTGGCAGATCGTCGGGCCGTGCCTGTTGGCGATGGCCGCCGTGGCCTACGGCTTGCCGCAGGATCCGCTGCGCCTGGAACGCTTCAAACAGTTCAACTGGCGTGGTCTGCTGTTGGGCTTCCCGGCGATCTGCATGCTGGTGATCGGCCTGTTGCAAGGCAATCGCCTGGACTGGTTCGAGTCGGGCCTGATCACCTTTTTGCTCAGTGGCGGCGCGCTGCTGCTGGTGCTGTTCATGCTCAACGAATGGTCGCAGCCGCTGCCATTCTTCAAGCTGCAGATGCTCGGCCTGCGCAACCTGTCGTTCGCCTTGATCGTACTGGCCGGGGTGTTGATGGTACTGACCTCGGTGATCATCATCCCCTCGAGTTTTCTCGCCCAGGTCCAGGGCTACCGGCCGCTGCAAACCGCGCCGGTGATGCTGCTGATGGCGCTGCCGCAGTTGATCGCGCTGCCGCTGGTGGCGGCGCTGTGCAATCTGCGCTGGGTCGATTGCCGCTGGGTGCTGGGCATGGGGCTGGGCATGTTGGCGTTGTGCTGTATCGGCAGTTCGCACCTGACCTCGGCGTGGATTCGCGATGATTTTTATGGCTGGTACCTGCTGCAGATTTTCGGTCAACCGATGGCCGTTCTGCCCTTGCTGATGCTGTCCACCGGCAGTATTCAACCCATCGAAGGGCCGTTCGCCTCGGCGTGGTTCAACACCGTCAAGGGTCTGTCCGCCGTGATCGCCACGGCGGTGCTGGATACGCTGACCACCCAGCGCGGGCATTTCCACTCGACCATGCTGGTGGACCACCTGGGCAACTCGCCCCTGGCCGACGGCGACGCGTCGAGCCTGGCGCACCGCCTGCACGAGCAGACTGTGGTGCTCACCTCTTCGGATCTTTATGTCGTCATGGCCGGTGTCGCGGTGGCGTTGATCCTGCTGATTTTCTGGATGCCCACGCGGATTTTCCCGCCTCGCGCACCGACCTGACCCCAAGGATTTTTCATGAAACGCAAAGACAAAATTGCCGTCTCCGTCATCGCCGTATTTGCCGTGGGCGTGCTGGTGTATCTGGTTGCGCCGGGCATCCTGGGCAGCCAGCGCCAGACCACCAACGACGCCTTCGTCGCCGCCGACTTCACCCTGGTTGCACCCCGCGTTGCCGGGTTCATCAAGGAGGTGCTGGTGGAAGACAACCAGCGCGTCAAGGCCGGCCAACTGTTGGCGCTGATCGACGACCGTGATTTTCGCGCCGCCGCCCAGGCCGCCGACGCCGACACCCTGGTCGCCCAGGCCCAACTGAAAAACGCCACCGCGACCCTTGAACGCCAAAGCTCGGTAATCGCCCAGGCCCAGGCCACCGTAGCGGCCGATCGCGCCGAAGTGGCGTTTGCCGAACACGAACTGAACCGCTACAACCACCTCGCCGGCGTCGGCGCGGGCACCGTGCAGAACGCCCAGCAAGCCAAGACCCGCATCGACCAGGCCACCGCGCGCCTGGCCAAATCCACGGCGGTGCTGGCGGCCGAACGCAAGCAAGTGGAAATTCTCACCGCCCAGCGTGACGCTGCCGAAGGCGGTCTCAAGCGCGCACAGGCCGCGCTGGAAATGGCCAGTTATCAGCTGTCCTACACCCGCATCGTCGCGCCGTTGGACGGCATGGTCGGTGAGCGTGCGGTACGGGTTGGCGCCTATGTCACGCCGGGCAGCAAGATCCTCGCCGTGGTGCCGCTGGCCGAAGCCTATGTCGTGGCCAATTTTCAGGAGACCCAACTGTCTCACATGCAGGCCGGCCAAGCTGTGCAGGTGCGGGTCGACAGCCTCGATGGCGAGTTGCTCAACGGCCACCTGCAAAGCCTGGCGCCTGCCACGGGGGTGACCTTTGCCTCGGTCAAGCCGGACAACGCCACCGGTAACTTCACCAAGGTGGTGCAGCGTATTCCGGTGAAGATTGTGCTTGAGCCAAACCAACCGCTGACCGAACGCTTGCGCGTAGGGATGTCGGTGGAAGCCAGCGTCGACACCCACGCCGCCGCGCAACAACATGAGGTGGCCCAGCAATGAGACATCTCGCCTGGCTCACCCTGAGCCTGATCAGTTTGAGCGCTTGCACCGTCGGCCCGGATTTCCAGCGGCCGCAGGGTCCGTTTGTGGCCCAATGGACTGAGCCCCAGGGGCGTCAGGCGGCCAGTCGCGCCACCAGTGACCCGTTGCAGGAGCGCTGGTGGGACGTATTCCACGACGAGCAACTGTCGGCCCTCACACGCCGCGCCCTCAGCGATAACCTCGACCTGAAACTGGCCAGCAGCCGCCTGCAACAAAGTCGCGCCGTGCGCCAGGTAACCACCGCCGAGCGTTACCCCAACGTCGACGGGAGCGGCGCTTACCAGCGCAAGCGCAACAGTGGCAGAGGCTTGAACGACCCCTCCGGCGAAAACGGCCGCTCGGCGTTCAACCAGTGGGACATGGGCTTTTCCGCCGCTTGGGAATTGGACTTCTGGGGCCGGGTCAAGCGCGAGACCGAAGCCGCCGACGCCACCCTGGAAGTCGCGGAAAACGACCGCCGCGCCGTGTTGCTGTCGGTGCTGGCCGAGACCGCCCAGGACTACATCCAACTGCGCGGCGTACAAAACACCCGCGCCGTCACCGAGCAGAACCTCGACGTCGCCCGCCACAGCCTCAAGCTTTCGCAACTGCGCCTGGCCGATGGCGTGGCAACCGACCTGGACGTGGCCGAAGCCGCCGCCCAAGTCGCCGCCATCGAAGCGCGCCTGCCGGATTTGCAGCAGCGCCAGGACCAGTTGATCAACGCCCTGAGCCTGCTGATGGGCGAGCCTCCGCAAGCCCTGCACGCGCAACTGTCCAAGGACGCTGCCGTACCGCAGACCCAGCGCCAGGTCGCTATCGGCCTGCCGTCGGAACTGGCCGAGCGCCGCCCGGACATCCGCCAGGCCGAAGCCCGCTTGCACGCTGCCACCGCCAGCATCGGCGTGGCCAAGGGCGATTTCTACCCGCGCATCACCTTGTCCGGCAGCCTTGGCTCCCAGGCCATGCAGCTCTCGGATCTCGGCTCCTGGGGCTCGCGCGCCTTTGCCTTCGGCCCGCAGTTCAGCCTGCCGCTGTTCAACGGCGGGCGCTTGCAAGGTATGGTGAACCTGCGCGAAGCCCAGCAACAGGAAGCGGCGCTGGCCTACCAGCAAACCGTGCTGCGCGCCTGGCATGAAATCGACGACCAGTTGACCCGCTACAACGCCAGCCAACTGCGCCGCGACAGCCTCGCCGAAGCCGTGCGCCAGAACCAGATCGCCTTGACCACCGCGCAACACCAGTACGTCGAAGGCGTGGCGGATTTCGTCAACGTGCTCACCGTGCAAAGCGCGCTGCTGGCGACTCAGGAACAGTGGGTGGAAAGTTCTACGAGTGTGTCGCTGGCGATGGTGGGCTTGTACAAAGCGTTGGGTGGCGGCTGGGAATCGGTGTATCCGCTGGCGCGTTCAGATGCGCAATAGGACGGACGTGAGGTCGTCTTCGGTTGCGCACCCGGGTCATGGGATCAGCTGCGTTTCAAACCGGGTGCATACCGTGGAAAGCATGCTGGCATCGGCACTGCTACAGCCTGCCGCCTCAAAAAAACCGGAGGCTTCTCGCACGACGGTATATACGTCAGTGACGATGGATCTTGCTTCATCAACCCCCAACCCAAAGCGCTCGGGCGTACTCAGCAAATTGCTGACAGACGATACCCTTCCTTCATTCCCAATGATGAGCGCCTGCAAGCCTAGTTGCGTCGGATGGGGCAGCACGTCAAATACTGGCGCAAGGGAGTAGCCCGACGAGCTGGTCAACAGCAGTCCGGTTTGTTTCAGGTGGTCGTCGCTATTTCCGATGAGCACATTGAATGCCATACGCCGGTAAAGCTCACGCATGTCGAGCGTTGCATCGTCGCTGACTTTCTTCAAAACGTCGGCGATTCTGGAATAGGAAACGTCACTATCAACCGCGCCAACGCGCATTCTCGGCTTCTCGGCGCTTACCAAAGAGTTGCAGCTGACATAGTGCTCGCGCCCCGTTCCTTCATGCCGGTCAAAACGCTCGACCATTAACACCGGCCTGCCTGCTACCTCGACCAACTTGTGCCCCGCTGCCGGTAGACCCGCCGCGTTCGCCATTTGCAGGCTGGCAAATTCAGCACGGGGCTGATCGAAAACATCGTCGCTGCGGCCGAACTTGGCAATCCATTCCTTACCTTCAAAAGTCACGGTGACCTTGGGTCTGGCGCCGCCCATAGAGCTTCCGAACTCGAATAGCCGTGCGATTTCCGCAGGGAGGTCCACATCGCCTTTCTCGACTTGATCGAGGCCAACCATGATTTTTTCGAGATCTTCAAATTGTGGCGGCTGGTGCAGGGTAGGTAACAGATGGCGCGAAGCACTGAAAAGCAGGCAACCGACCCCGGCACCCCGCGAGGCAAGCAGCCATTCGATGTCGTTTTGTGGATGCTGTTTGTGGGTGGCCAGCAGAACACGCCGGCCCCAATTGTCCGGAGTGGCGTCGTCAAGCACCCCAAACATGCGTGTGGAGGAATACTGGTTGGGGGTCAGTGGCAAATTCAGCGGGTCAATCGCGAATGCGTTGGGTCGTGCGAGCCAGCTGTTCGCGTAGCGAAAAACGAATCCGCCCCCGTGCATCGCCACTTCACCGACGGGGACCGGATCACCGATTGAGTGAGCCGAAAAAACGAATGCATTACCAATCGGCTTCCAGGACATGGGGGTCTCCTTCTGTGCGAATTCGGTCAGGCTCACGGGCGAGGCTCAGGGTAATCCCGACCTGGTCAAGGTCTGGCGATGCGATGCTCGCCATCCCTTCCTCCAGGTCCATCGCGCTGAGCACATTCATCAGTACACCGAGGGATACGCCGGCTTCTCCGTGTCTCAGTCGTTGATACGTTTGCCGGGTTATGCCCGCGCGGCTGCATATGGTGGAAATTTTCAGCCGACGACGAATACGGGCTATTTCGATACCGTTTCCAATACCTTTCATCAGCTCATCGCTTCGCTCTGAGATGTACCCTTTGTGAGGGTTTGGCTTGCCCGTAGTTTGCATGATATATCACCCTTTAACGCGGTAAGAGTAACTTATATCATCGACTCTATTTAAGCCAGTCTGCACAAACTCCAGCTCGATGCGGATTTTCCCTGTCGGCGGACTCACCGGTTCTGCAAAAACACCACATACCCCCGAAACCACTCACTCCCCTGTAAATACTCCGGCGCTTGCCAGTCCCCGCCCTGAATCAGGCCGACCTTGAACGGCACGCCCAGCCGGTTCATGCGGGGCAAATACGCGGCGTAGTCGGGGATGCTGTGCCGCCCTTGATAGGTCTGTACCACCACTTCATCCACCACGCCCTTGAGCTGGGCGATGGCGGCGGGGTCGGCGTTGCTGCTCCAGTCCATCAGGCCGGTGATGCTCAAGCGCAGGTCGGCCGGCAGGCGTTGGCGCAGGTCGCGCAGGAAGGCCGCGTATTCGTGCAGGTACTGGGTACGGGCGTCGAAGTCGATCTGGATGCCGACCACCGGGTTGCCCGCGTCGCGCCAGCGTTGCACCTGGCCAAGCAGTTGGGTGTAGACCTGTTCCGGCCATCGCAGAGTATGGGCGCGGTAGACCACCCAGATGTCGCCCTGGGTAATGCGCGGCACGTTCATGCCCTGGGCGATCAGTTGCACACCGCGTTGCGGCGCGCGGCGGGTGGAGTTGATCTGGCCCTGCAGGATGTAGAGGGTCTTGGCCTGCTTGAGCACCGGCTGGGGCGCGACGCCGCTCCACAGCCAGAAGGCGTCGTAGCCACGGGCGTCAACAGCACCGAAGGCCGGGCCTGCCAGCAACAGCAGGCCCAGCCACAGCATTTTCACCAGTAGTACTGCAGCGATTTGCTCCACTGGGTGTCGGCGAAACCGCTCTTGAGCTGGCGGAACCAGCCTTTGCGCACGCCCGGCGCCACGTCTTCGCCGCCGCAGCTGTTGTAGCCGGCCGGCGCGTAGCAATTGATCGCGCGAAACAGTGCGTAGGCCCGGTCGGTTTTGGGCGCCTTGGCATTGGCGATCACCTGCTGGTAGCCGTCCAGGCGCGAGAAGGTTTCACCTTTGAACTCCGAGGCGGTGCTGCCAAGGCTGCCGGTGGCGCGGGCTTGCTCCAGCGGCATGCCGTCCAGGCCATTGCGCAGGATGAATTCCCCCAGGCAGTTGAGGGCTTGCGGGTTTTTTGCGTCGCTTTGCAAGGTCGCGGCGGTTTGCGCGACGCTCGGGCAGGCATAGCCGGATTCGGCCTTGTCACCGTTCCACTGGAACAGCTTCAGGCTTTGCCCGCCGCTGTAGGTGTAACCCAGGCTGGTGCCGAGTTTGTCGTCAGACAGCGAGGCCTGCTTGAGGTCGTCGGCGAAGGTCGCGAACTGGCGGTGCAGCAGGTCTTTGTAGAGCAGCACGAATTGGGCGGTCTGGCGTTCAGTCGGGTCGTTGGCCTTGGCGACCTGCTGGCGCAACAGGTCGGGACCGGCCACGTTGCGCAGCAGGATGTAGCGCACCTGCCTGGCACTGATGGGCGAGTCGGCGGCGAACACCTTGGCCAGTTGGCCGCTGCGCTCGTAATTCATCGCCAGCGCCAGCTCCAATTGGTCGCGTTGCAGCGGTTGCTTGGCCAGCGGCAGCAGTTGCAGCCACAGCGCTTCGGCGCCTTTCCAGTCTTGCTTGGCTTCCAGGGCCAGGGCGCGCAGGGTCTGCTGGCTGAAGGCGAAGTAATCCAGGTTTGGCGGCAGGTCCGTCGGCAGGTGCTTCAGGGCCGTGTCGGGTTGGTGCTCGACGTACAGGGCATACGCCGCTTGCAGGTAGTCGAACAAGGCCGGCTCGTTGGCGAAGGTGCTCTTTTGCTTGTCGAGGTCTTCGCGGCTCAACAGCGGCGGGGTGTGAGCGCGCATGGCCATCAGGTCGTTGACCAGTTGCAGCATCGGGCTGTTCGCCGCTGGATTGCGGGCCATCAGCAACTTGAGGTCGGCTTCTTCCACCAACGCGTCCACGTCGACATTGCGCTGGGCGTCGGTGGCCTCGGTGAACTGCCAGGTGAAGTCCTCGGCGAGCTTGGTCTGGTCATTCGCCAACCAATGCACGCGGCGCAGCAGGCCACGGGCGGAGGCGACGTAAGCGCCCTGCGGGTAGGTTTTCAGGTAGCCGAGAAAGCCTTCTTCGGCGTCGCTCAACGCGGCCTTGTCCACATGCTCGCGCTGGGGCACACCGTATTCGTCGAAGGCTTCGGCCTGGGCTTGGTTCAGCGAGGTGCGCGCGGTCATGTACAGCGCGGTTTCCTTCAGCCAGGGCACATCGCTGGTAGCGGCGGCGGCGAAACCGCGTTCGGCGTTACCGAAGCGGCCGCTGTAGAAGTCAGCGGCGGCCTGCAGATAAGTGCGAAATAGTTGGGCGCTGGCCGAAGGGGTCAGCTGCGCATCCACCACCTGGCCGTCCCAGTCACAGGTGGTCAGCAGCTGCAAACGTGCTTTCACCAGCAGGTCGCGCTCGGCGGGCGGCATATCGGCCTTGATCACCTGGCTGATAAACGCGGTGGCGCTGTCATCAGCGTTGCTGCGGCAGCGGCTGCCTTCGCCATCGAGAAACGCTTCGCCTGCGGTCTTGTACTCCTCACGCTTGATGCCCAGCGGCGCGAGCAGGGTGTCGAGCTCGGCGGTGCGCGAATCGTCCGCTTGGTTATCGGGTTCGTCCTCTGCGGCCGGGACCGGCACCAGGCGATACACCGGAAACGGCACCGGGCCGAAACCCTGGGCCAGGTCGTCTTCGCTCAGGGCATTCGGCGCCAGGGGTGCGGCCTTTTTGTCGGCCAGCAACAGGCGCAGGTTTACTCGGCTATCGTTGCCTGGGCTGAGAAAGGGTTGGTTGCTGCAGGGTTCGAGACTGTCACGCGACACCCGCCAGTCGGGGTAGCACGAGTCGTCGGAACTGGCCTGGGCCGTCAGGGGAATGCCGGCCAGCAGAGCCAGTGCCAGAGGTGACAATAAACCGATGCGCATGACGTGTCCTTGATCCTGGGTCCTTGGAGGACGGCAATCATAGCGTGATCCGACGCCAGCTTCGGTGAACGCTCACACAAATCACGGATTTGTCCGATTGAGGGTAGTGGCGTTTTAACCTTGCTGACATAGACTGCGTTCTTCATCAGGGAGGATCGTATGAAGCTATTGCGGCTATGGCTGTTGAGTGTTGCCTGCGTGATCGGCGTGGCGCCTGTCGCCATGGCGGACGACCCCTTGCTGGATCACCCGCCGGCGGCTGCGGCCGGCACCGATGAGGCGCGCGGCGTGTTACGGGCCCGCGACCAGGCGGTGCTGGCCAGCGAGTTGTCGGGGCGCATCGTCGAACTGCCGTTCAGTGAGGGCGAGTCGTTCAAGAAGGGCGACACCCTGGCGCGTTTCGATTGCTCGGCCTACCAGGCGCAATTGAATGCCGCCCAGGCTGCCAGCCGTGGCGCCGGTGAAGAGCTGGCCCACAACAAACAGCTGGCGGCGCTCAATTCAGTCGGGCGCTTTGAAGTGGCCCGCGCCGAAGCCAAACTCAGCGAAACCCAGGCCCAGTCCCAGGTCTATCAGGTGCAGGTCAAGCGTTGCAGCGTGCTGGCGCCGTATGACGGCCAGGTGGTGCAACGCAAGGTGCAACGCTATGAAAGCGTGTCGGCCGGGGCGCCGCTGCTGGAAATCGTCGACAACCGCAGCCTGGAAATCCACCTGCTGGTGCCGTCACGCTGGATGGACAAGCTCAAGCCCGGCCAGACCTTCACTTTTACCCCCGATGAAACCGGCCAGGCGTTCAGCGCCACGGTCAAACGACTCGGCGCGCGCATTGACGAGGGCAGCCAGACGCTGCTGCTGGTCGCCACTTTACCCAACGCCGCCGGGTTGATGGCAGGCATGAGTGGCACCGCACAGTTTGCGCAATTGCAATGAACGCCCCGATGCCGGGCAGCAGCGAGCGGGTGTTTGCGCAGTTTCTGGACCTGGAACGCCAGACCCGTGCCGCGCGCACCACCGAGCAACTGGCCTACAGCCTGGTCAATGACAGCCAGCCGCTGTTCGGCTATCGGCATGCCGCACTGTTGATCGCCGGCAAGGTGCAGGCGGTGACAGCCGTGAGTAACGTCGACCCGAATGCGCCGTTCGTGGCCTTTGTCGAGCAGGCGGTGGCGCAGTTGCACAAGCAGGCGCTGGCCCAGACCGCACGCGTAGTGCCGGCGGAGCAGTTGAGCGAGGCGGTGCGGGCGGACTGGCAAAGCCTGTCTGCCGGCCAGGTGTTCTGGTTGCCGTTGATCGACCCCCAGGGCCGAGTGTTCGGTGGCCTGTGGCTGGCGCGAGATACCCCGTGGAATCCGGCCGAGCAAGTGTTGCTGGCGCAATTGGGCGACACCTGCAGCCATGCCTGGCATGCACTGCAGCCGCAGCGGCCGTGGCGGTTGCGCCTGACTCGCAAGCGCCGGCTGATGGTGGTGGTCGCCTTGCTGCTGTTGCTGCTGATTCCGGTGCGCCAATCCGTGCTGGCGCCCGCCGAAGTGGTGCCGCTGGCCGGGCAGGTGGTGGCGGCGCCGCTGGATGGGGTGATTGCACAGTTTTTGGTCAAGCCCAACCAGGCGGTAAAAACCGGTGACCTGTTGCTGCGTTTCGAAAGCACCACCCTCACGGCCCAGGCCGACGTGTCGGCGCGTGCCCTGGGCGTAGCCGAGGCCGAGTTGAAGGCCAGCGCGCAGCGAGCTTTTGCCGATGCCGAATCGAATTCGCGTATCGACCTGCTGGCGGCCCGGGTCGAGCAAAAACGCGCCGAACGCGATTACGCCCGCGAACTGCTCAAGCGCAGCGAAGTGCGCGCCGAGCGCGACGGTATCGCCGTCTTCGCCGACGCCGAGCGCTGGACCGGCAAGCCCGTGCAAACCGGCGAGCGCCTGTTGCAGATTGCCGACCCCGACCAGGCCGAGTTGCGCATTGAGCTGGCGGTAGGCGATGCGATCGCCCTGGAACCGAACGCCCAGGTAGCGCTGTTCCTCGACAGCGACCCTTTGCATCGCCACCTGGCGACCTTGCAACGGGCAGCCTATGAAGCGCAGCCCACACCGGGTGGCCAACTGGCCTATCGCCTGGATGCGCAATTCGACGAAGCACCGCCGCGTATCGGCCTGCGCGGCACGGCCAAGCTGTTTGGCGAGCGCGCGCCGCTGGCGCTGTACCTGTTGCGGCGGCCGCTGGCAGGCCTGCGCCAGAGCGTGGGCCTCTGATGGACTTGCCCAAACTGCGTGAAGACCTGCAACTGTCCAGCGCCGGCGCGGCCCTGGACGGTTCGCCGCGCTGGACCCTGGCCGACCCGGTGCGCGGGCGTTATTTCAAACTGGGCGCCACCGCCATTCGCTTGCTGCGCCACTGGTCTTTGGGTGACCCGGAAAAAGTCCTGCAGGCCGCCAACCGCGAGCCGGGCCTGGCGTTGGGCGGCAGTGAAGTGGATGAGCTGCTGGGTTTTCTGCGCGCCCACGACCTGATCGCCGCCCTCGACCCGCAGCAGCGCGCCAGTTACCTCTACAAATCTGCCGCGCGTAAACAAAGCCTGTGGCAGGTGCTGCTGCATCAATACCTGTTTTTCCGGATTCCGCTGTGGCGACCGGATGCGTTTCTCAACCGTGCCTGGCCGCTGCTGGCGCGCTTTGGCCCTGGGTTGTTGCGCTACGGCTTGCCGATCATTTTGGCGCTTGGGGTGTTTCTGGTCGCGCGCGACTGGCAGCGCTTTGTGGCGACGTTTCCGCATCTGTTCAGCCTGGGCGGCGCCCTGGCGTTTGGCGTGGCGCTGTTCTTTGCCAAGCTATGCCATGAATTCGGCCATGCCTTTATGGCCAAGCGCGCCGGGTGCAGGGTGCAGAGCATGGGCGTAGCGTTCATGGTGCTGCTGCCGATGTTCTACACCGACGTAAGCGATGCCTGGCGGGTTAATGATCGTCGTGCGCGCTTGATGATCGGGGCCGGTGGGGTCATGGCCGAGTTGTTGCTGGCGTGCATCGCCCTGCTGGCCTGGTCGCTGCTGCCGGACGGCCCGGCGCGCACGGCAGCGTTCATGCTGGCAAGCGCCACCTGGCTGACCACCCTGGCGATCAACCTCAACCCGTTCATGCGCTTCGATGGTTACTTTCTGATCAGCGATTGGTGGGAAGTGGATAACCTGCAAGGTCGCGCCTTTGCGCTGTGTCGCTGGCGCTTGCGCGAGCTGCTGTTCGGGTATGGCGAACCGGCACCGGAGCCGTGGTCGCCGAATATGCAACGCCGGCTATTGTGGTGGGGCTACCTGGCGTGGCTGTGGCGCGCGGCGCTGTTTTTAGGGATCGCCCTGGCGGTGTATCACCTGTTTTTCAAGCTGCTGGGGATCGTCCTGATGGGCGTGGAACTGGTGTGGTTTATCGGCCTGCCGATCTTCAAGGAGTGGCGCCAATGGTGGAGCCGACGCAGCCAGGCCCATGCGCCGCGAGTCATGCTCAGCAGCCTGGGCCTGGTGCTGGTGGTGCTCGCGCTGGTGGTGCCCTGGCGCAGCGCGGTGGAGCTGCCGACCATGCTCGAAGCCGGGCGCGCCAGTGCGCTGCATGCGCCGGTGGCGGCGCGGGTCAAGCACTTGCGGGTGGTGGACGGGCAAGTGGTGACCCAGGGCCAGGTGCTGATCGAGCTGGAATCACCGGACCTGGACGCCCGGCAAAGTATCGTGCGTCGCGAAGTGGAGATTTTGCAGTTGCAGATGCGCCGCCAGGCCGGGCGCAGTGAAACGGCAGTGGACGCTGGCATCAATGATCAGCGCCTGTCCCAGGCCCTCGCCGAATACCGTGGCCTGGCCGCCCAGCGCGAACGCCTGCTGCTGCGCGCGCCTCACGCCGGCACGGTGCGCGATGTGCTGCCGCAATTGAGCGTGGGGCGCTGGCTGTCGCCCAAGGATTCGCTGGCGCGGGTGGTGGAAGAAGGCGCCCGCCTGCGCGGTTACATCGCCGAGGCCGAGCTGTGGCGGGTGGCGCCGGGGGCAACCGGACGGTTTATCGCCGATGACCCGATGCACGCGGCCATCCCGGTGGAATTGACCGATATCGACGCCAACGGTGTGGCCTACCTGGACCAGGAGGCGCTGACCTCAGACCACCACGGGCCGATTGCCGTGCGCCGCGATGAAAACCAGCGCCCGGAGCCGGTGCAGGCGCAATACGGCGCACGCTTGAAAAGTCTGCAAGCGATTGCAACGCCCCGTCAGCCGTTGCGCGGCGTGGTGGTGCTGCAGGGGCGCAGTGAGTCGGTGCTGGGCGTGGCCTGGCGACGGGCGGCGGCGTTGGGTGTACGGGAAAGCGGGTTCTAGGAGTTGAACGCAATGTCGAACAAGCAAGGTGCCCTGGCGCAGGGCCTGGTGATGCGTCCCTCACGCAGTACCGACGGGCCGTTTTTGCAGCGCCTTTACCGCTCGGCACGTGCGGATCTGCAGTGGATTGATGGCGAGCAGGCGCTGGTCGAGGAGGTGATCGCCCAGCAATTCCAGGTCCAGGAAAAGGGCCTGGACGAGCATTTCCCCGGTGCGCTGCACTATGTCATCGAAAAGTTGGACACGCCCATCGGCGCCTTGAGTGCCGACTTCGGGCCCCATGAAATCCGGGTGTTGTACCTGGCATTCATTCCCACCGCGCGTGGCCAGGGTTTTGGCCGCGCGGTTTTGCAAGGGGTGCAGCAGGCGGCCACGCAGGTGGCGTGCCCGGTGAGCACGGTGGTGTGGGCGAGCAACCCCCATGCGTGCCGGCATTACCTGGCGCTGGGGTTTCGGGTGGAAGAACAGACGCCCGCCGCGCAGCGGTTGGTGTGGTACCCGTCTCAGTTGAACACAATGCAGAAATAACCCCGCTCGCTGTCGCGGCCCATGGCGGGCTCGCGAGACACAAACACCTGTTCGAGGCAGGCGTCCGCCAGCGGTAAACGGCATAAGCCGTCGACGAAATCCGTGGGTACAAGGCTTTCGAGCAGCACCCTGAAGGCCCCGCGCGGGCTGCCTGGCAAGGTGGCTTTGGGGGTTTCGGTGAGGCTTTGGACTTGGATCGGCAGCGCCGAACCGTCGGGCAGGTAAAGCACGGCGGTGCCATCAAGCAACGGTCGAAAGTGTTCCGGGGTGACCAGGTTCAACATGTGAGGCTCCATTTCAGAGATGCCGGGGCCTGCGAGCCCCGGCCAGGGGTTAATCGCGCGACGGAAAAAGCCCGTTCAAGGCAATGCTGAAATTGATCGCAAGGTAAGGGTTCATGGTGGCCAAGGCCTGGCCCTGGCCGGCGACACTGATCGTGCCTCCGGCCACAGCGGTGCTCACGCCCTGCAGAGGGACCGGCGTGGCGCCCTGCTGGTCTGAATAGATTGCAGCGCTGCCCGGCCCACCGCCGGAAGCGCCGATAAACGCGTTGGTAGCGCTGGGTACTGTCAGCGGGTTGCTGGAGGTGTTCGCCAGTTGCACCGAAGTGGTGGCGGTGAGTGGTGTCATGGCGTGGGTGTGGGCAGGCAGGTTGAGCAGGGTGGCGGTGACGGATTCCGTGCCGGAGATTTCGCCAATGACGCGCGCCGACAACCCCGCGCCGCTGCCTTGACCAATGGGCATTCGACCTTGCAGGTTAGGCAGCATGAAGCTGACGCTGCCATTTCCGCCGTAAACGACACCGAGCAGGGCGTACAGCGCCTGGTACTGGTTGACGGCAAGGGTTTGCCCGGCGCACAGGGCCCAGTCTCTGGGGGCGAAATCAAACGCAAAGGGTTGGATGGTGCCGATGAAAACTTCCATGGATCGTTCATCCTTGTGATGGCGTGACAGGGGGGAAGACGCCAATCGGTCCGGCGCCATCGCAGAGCGTAGTCGCCGTTGTTGCTTGCTGCCTGGCGGTTGCGAAACAGCGAGCGAAACCGGGGCTTTTGTCCTAGAGTGGCGCGTGTTTGCGCATGTGCGGAGTTTGCTCGGTAAACGGGCTGTGTCAGGGGAGTTGAGGTGCGACGGTCTGTGGTAGAACAAGACGAAAAAGTGGCGGCACTTTCCGTAGTCAATCGCCTTGCGAGCGCCTGGGAAGGCGCCGGTTGGCTCAGCCGTTTGTGGTGGGTGCCGATCCTGGCGCTGGCCATGGCCGTGCGGTTTTATGGCCTGATGGCTGCGGCGATCTGGGGCGATGAGGGCTCAAGCCTGCTGCTCAGTGAATACGCCCTGGACGACCTGTGGTTTCACGCCGCCCATGATGTGCACCCGCCGCTGTACTTTTTCATGCTGCGCGGCTGGATCGAACTGTTCGGCGACGGCATCTGGTCGATTCGCGGCATGAGTGCGATCCCCGGCGTGCTGGCGGTGGGCCTGGGCGTCTGGCTCACACGGCAACTGTCTACCCGTCGCGCTGCGGTGCTGGCGGGGGTGCTGCTGGCGCTGTTTCCCTCCGCCGTGCGCTACAGCCAGGAAGTGCGCATGTACTCGCTGCTGGCCGTGTGGTTACTGGGGGCCACGCTGGCGCTGGTGTACTGGGTGCGCCAACCCGCGCGCACGCGTTACCTGGTCGTTTATGCGCTGTTGATGGCCGCCGGTTTCTATACCCATTACTTCACTGCACTGTGCGTGCTGGTGCACTGGGCTTACCTGGGGCTGCTGTGCCCGTCCCAGGCGCCCGGCCAGCGCCTGATCCTGCGTCCGTCGTGGTGGTGCGCCAATGCGCTGGTTGTGGCGTTGTACCTGCCCTGGCTGCCGAATCTGCTTGACCTCGTGCAACACGTCGAACAGCTCAAGGTCGGCGGTGACATTGGCTGGGAAGACCCGGTCACGTTGACCTCCGTGCCGTCGATGATCTGGCAGTTCACGCTTCAGGATGAAGGCGTGGACTTCTGGCGACCGCTGTTCTGGCTGTTCCCGCTGTTGTTGATCGCCGTCGTGATAGCCACCGCCTGGCAGGATCGCGAGCGCCATCGCCCGGCCCGCCTGCTGGCGCTGTTCTTCCTGTTGCCGCTACTGCTGGTGTATGCGGTGTCGTTTATCTCGCCGGTGTTTATCGAGCGCTACCTCACGGTGTACGCCCTGGGCTTGCCGATCCTTGTGGCCCTGGCCATCGACCGCCTGCCCACGCGCCTGGCATGGCTGGGCGCGGCGTTGTGCGTGGTGTTTGTCGGAGTGGAGCTGCTGGGGCTGAAAAACAATGCCACGGTGGATGTGCATGATCAGTTCAACGTGCCGGTGGAGTTCGTCAACCGCAACTATCAGGAAGGCGACCGCATCGTTCTCAGCGACATGATGTGGTACCTCAGCTACGTGTATTACGACCAGACCGACGCCCAACTGCAGCTTTACACCCCGCCCAGGCCCGACGGTACGCCGACTCGGCCGAATGCCTATGGCTTCGGCACTCTGGTGGATCAGGACGGCGGGCGCATCTACCTTGACCGTCTGTCTGCCTTAGCGCCCGACACACGACGTGTCTGGCTCATCAGCAGCAACGAGCTGCCGGATGAATTCGCGCCGATTCCGCCAGGCTGGCAAGAACTTTTGCAGCAGGACGGCGGCGGCGCGCGGGCGCGGCTGTTCGTGCTGTGTGGCGGGCCAGAGCCTTCGCGGCCCGCCGGTTGCCGCTAATCACGAATTGGTATTAGGGGCATGCCAAAATAGTGGCAAATGATCGCTAGTCGGCACTGTGTTTCTCAACTACGCTCCGGCCCACAAATGGATTTTTGTCCTACAAAGTGGTGAACGGATTGCAGTATCACTTTATCTCGGGCTTGCCGCGCTCCGGCTCGACCCTGCTCTCTGCGATTTTATTGCAGAACCCGCGTTTTCACGCCGGCATGAGCAGCCCTTTAGGCACTTTGTTCAATGGTGTGCTGGCGCAGTGCAGCGCCGGCAGCGAGTTTGGCTCGGTCATCGATGCCAACACCCGTCGTCGCCTGTTGCGCGGCCTGTTTGATTCCTACTACGCCGACAAAGCCTCCATCCCGGTGGTATTCGACACCAACCGCCAGTGGTGCGCGCGTATGCCTGCGCTGCACGACCTGTTTCCCCAGGCCAAGGTCGTCGCCTGTGTGCGCAACGTCGCCTGGATCATGGACAGCCTGGAACGCCTGTATCGCGCCAATCCTTTCGAAAACACCAAGCTGTTTGGCGATGACGTCGAGCGCAACACGGTCTACAGCCGCTGCGAAACCCTGGCCCAGCGCAACCGTCTGGTCGGGTTTGCCTGGGCTGCGCTCAAGGAAGCCTATTACGGTGAACATGCCGATTCTTTGCTGATCGTCGATTACGACCTGCTCAGCCAGGCCCCGGAGCGGGTCATGCGGTTGGTCTACGATTTTATCGGCGAGCCGTGGTTTGAGCATGACTTCGACAACCTCGCCTACGACGCGCCGGCATTCGACGAGGCGCTGGGCGTTTCCGGCTTGCACAAGGTCCAGCCCAAGGTGCGCTTGCAGTCGCGGCGCACCATCCTGCCGCCGGACTTGTTCCAGCAATACACCGAGTTGTCGTTTTGGCAGGACGGCTCAGCCAGCGCCGCCAATGTGATTCGTATGAAGGCCAACGCCGCGATCAGTTGATCGCGGCGTTTTCATTTTTCTCAAGAACGTTTGACGCCGGGTGAGCAGCATGTGGTGGAGCAATCGCAAGTCGCGGGAAACCGAAGCAGTACGGGCACGGGTCTCGCCGATGATCATGCACCTGGAGCCGCGCATGCTGTTCGACGGCGCAGTCGCCGCCACCGTGGCTGAAGCGGCGCAACCCGACAGCCATCCCACCGCTGACGCCGCCAAGCCGCCGACGGCTGACCACCCGAGCGTGAGCAAAGACACCCACGGCCAGGCCGACGCGCCAGCCGTTTCCCCCGTAGCCGTGCCCGGTCAAACCGTGGTGTTCGTGGATGCCCGGGTCAAGGACTCCGCCAGCTTGTTGCAAGGCGTGGCCCCGGGCGCCCAAGTCATCCAGCTGGATGCGAGCAAGGACGGCCTGCAGCAGATTGCCGACTACCTCGACACTCACCAGGGCGTCAGCTCGGTGCAGATCGTTGCCCACGGCAACGCGGGCGATCTGTGGCTCGGTACTACCTACCTGTCGGCCGACAATGTCGCGGCCCGCAGCGCGGTGCTGGGGCAAATCGGCAAGGACATGAACGTTGGCGGCGACATCCTGATTTACGGCTGCTACACCGCCGAGGGCGAACGCGGCCTGAATTTTGTCGATTCCCTGGCGCAGTTGACCGGCCGCGACGTGGCGGCGTCGATCAACCGCACGGGCGTGGGCGGCGACTGGGACCTGGAGATCGCCACCGGCTCCATCGAAAGCGCCAACGTGCTGTCGACCAAAGCCATGAGCGATTACCAGTGGGGCCTGGCGACCTGGACCGCTACCAACAACCTCAACACTGGGGTCGGTTCGCTGCGCGCGGCCATCGCCTCGGCGCAGAACGGCGATATCGTCACGTTCAATGCGGGCCTCTCCGGCTCGACCGTGGCGCTCACTTCCGAGTTGCTGATCAATAAAAACATCACCGTCGATGGTGACCTGGACAACAACGGCACCGCAGATATCACCCTTGATGGCCAGTACCGGTCGCGCGTCGTGGAAATCGCGTCCGGCAGCACGGTAACCCTCGATGGCCTGGTCATCACCAAAGGGCTGGTGGCGGGCAACGGCGGCAACGGCGGCGCGGCAGCGGCGGGCGCGATGGGCGGCGGGATTTTCAACGCTGGCACCCTTACGCTCAACAACGTGACGGTCACCGCCAACGCCGCGTCCGGTGGCGGTGGCGGCGGTGGCGTGACGCCTGCCTATTCCGGCGGCGGTGGTGGCGGCGGCGGGGGTATCGGTGGGGGAAGCGGCGGCCATGGCGGTTCGACCGGCCCAGGCAACCTCACGTATGCAGGGGGCGCCGGCAGCGCCGGCGCTGGCGGCTACGGGGGTGGCTACTCAGTCAACGACATGGGCGGACGCGGCGGCACCAGCACTGGCGGCCTGGGTGGCAATGGCGCGTCCGGCTACAGCCACGGCGGTGACGGCGGATCGGCGACCAACGGCACGCTTTCGATTGGCGGTGGCGGTGGCGGCTCCGGCTGGGACAAGGTCGGCGGCGTCGGCGGCAATGCGTCGGGTGGTATCTACAACGCTTCAAGCGGCACCCTGAAAGTGATCGGTGCTTCGGTGATCAGCAACAACATCGCGGCCGGCGGCGGCGGTGGGGGCGGCGGCAGCGGCGGCAAGATCTTCGACGGCGGCGCCGGTGGTCGCGGTGTGGGAGCCATCTGGAACAACGGCGGGACCGTGTTGATCACCGCCGCCAACTTTGCCGCGCTGAGCGGTAACGCCGCGGCCAGCGGGGTAGGCGGCCCCACGAGCGGGGGCACCGCGGGTACCACGCCGAGCGCGCAGCCCTCGATTTACAGCAGTGGCGGCGTCCTCAATACCGCCTATGTCGAGCCCCCGACCGCGACCATCGTGCTGGCTGATAGCGCCCTGAAAATCGGCGATACCTCACTGGTAACCATCACCTTCAGCCGGGCCGTGAGTGGTTTCACCAATGCCGACCTGGCCGTCGCCAATGGCACGTTGACGGCGGTTTCCAGCGCCGACGGCGGCATTACCTGGACGGCGACGTTTACGCCCACCAATGCCATCTCGGACACCACCAACGTTATCTCCCTGGACAACACCGGCGTGGCGGCCATCTCCGACGGCGCAGTCGGCGTCGGCACCACCAATTCCGCCAACTACGTGGTCGACACGCTTCGTCCGACGGCCACGATCGCTATCACCGACACGGCACTCAAAGCCGGCGAAACCACGGCAGTGACCTTTACGTTCAGTGAAGCCGTAAGCGGTTTCACCAACGCTGACCTGACCATCGCCAACGGTACGCTGAGCGCTGTGAGCAGCAGCGACGGCGGTATCACCTGGACGGCGACCTTTACCCCGACCACTGCTATCACCGACGCCACCAACCTGATCACCCTGGACAACACCGGCATTGCCGACCAGGCCGGCAACGCCGGCAGCGGCACCACCGATTCGGCCAACTACGCCATTGATACGGCTCGGCCGACCGCGACCATCGTGGTCGCCGACAATAGCCTGAGCATCGGTGAAACCTCGCTGGTGACCATCACCTTCAGTGAAGCCGTGAGCGGTTTCACCAACGCCGACCTAACCCTCGCCAACGGGACGCTGTCGGCCGTCACCAGCGGCGACGGCGGCATCACCTGGACGGCCACGTTCACGCCCACCAACAGCGTCACTGACACCACCAACGTGATTACCCTGAATAACGCCGGGGTAGCAGACGCCGCCGGAAACACCGGGCAGGGCACCACCGATTCGAACAACTTCGTGGTCGACACCACGCGTCCGACCGCTACCCTTGTCGTGGCCGACACCGCGCTGGCCATCGGTGAAACCTCAACGGTCACCATCACGTTCAACAAGGCCGTCAGCGGCTTTACCAACGCGGACCTGGCTGTCGCCAACGGTACGTTGTCAGCCGTCAGCAGCAGCGACGGCGGCCTCACCTGGACCGCGACGCTCACCCCGACGGCCAGCATCACCGACACCACCAACCTCATCACCCTGGATAACACCGGGGTCAGTGATGTGAATGGCAACCAGGGCCTCGGCACCACCAGCTCCAACAACTACACCATCGACACCCAGCGCCCGGCCGCGTCCATCGTAATGGCCGACACCGCCCTGAAAGTCGGCGACACCTCGCTGGTGACCATCACCTTCAGTGAAGCCGTGTCGGGTTTCACCAATGCCGACCTGACGATTGCCAACGGCACATTGACGGCCGTCAGCAGCAGCGACGGGGGGATTACCTGGACAGCGACGTTTACCCCTGCCGCCAGCACCAGCGACACCACCAACCTGATCACCCTGAACAACACCGGCATCGCCGACCAGGCCGGCAACGCCGGCAGCGGCACCACCGATTCGGCCAATTACGCCGTCGATACCGTCCGGCCAACCGCGACCATCGTGGTCGCCGACCCGGTGTTGAGCGCCGGTGAGACCTCGCTGGTCACCGTCACCTTCAGTGAGGCCGTCAGCGGTTTCACCAATGCCGACCTGGCGATTGCCAACGGTACGTTGACGGCCGTCAGCAGCAGCGATGGCGGTATCACCTGGACCGCCACCTTCACGCCGACGCTTGGCGTCAATGACGCCACCAACCTGATTACCCTGGCCAATACCGGCGTCGCCGACCTCGCCGGCAACGCCGGGTCCGGCACCACCAACTCGGCCAACTACACGATCGACACCGTACAGCCGACAGCGACCATCGTGGTCGCGGACACCGCGTTGAGCATCGGCGAAACCTCACTGGTCACCATCACTTTCAGCGAAGCGGTCAGCGGTTTCAGCAACGCCGACCTGGCCATCGCCAACGGTACGCTGAGCGCGGTGAGCAGCAGCGACGGCGGTATCACCTGGACGGCGACGTTCACGCCCGCCAGCGCCATTACCGACGCCAGCAACCTGATCACCCTGGATAACAGCGGTGTACAGAACGGCTCGGGCAACGTCGGCAGCGGTACCACTGACTCTAACAACTACGCCATCGACACACAGGCCCCGACCGCCAGCATTGTGCTTGCCAATACCACCCTCGGCGTCGGCCAGACTTCGCTGGTAACGGTCACCTTTTCCGAGGCGGTCACAGGCTTTACCAACGCCGACCTCGCGATTGCCAACGGTACCCTGAGCGCCTTGAGCAGCAACGACGGCGGCATTACCTGGACCGCAACCTTCACGCCGACGGCCGGAGTCACCGACACCAGCAACCTGATCACGCTGAGCAACACCGGCATCGCCGACCAGGCCGGCAACGTCGGCAGCGGCACCACCGATTCGAACAACTACACCATCGACAGCCAGCGCCCAACGGCCACGATCGTGATCGCCGACCCAGTGTTGAGCGCCGGTGAAACCTCGCTGGTGACCATCACCTTCAACGAGGCGGTTTCAGGTTTCGACAACAGCGACCTGAGCGTGCCCAACGGCACGCTCTCGGCGGTGAGCAGCGCCGACGGTGGCATCACTTGGACGGCAACCTTCACCCCGAACTCCAGCGTGCGCGACACCACCAATCTGGTCACCCTGAACAACGCCGGGGTCGCCGACCTGGCCGGTAATGCCGGTACCGGCATCACCAACTCGGGCAACTTCACCATCGATACGGTGCAACCGACGGCAACCATCGTGGTCGCGAACACCGCGTTAAGCGTCGGCGAAACCTCACTGGTCACCATCACTTTCAGCGAAGCGGTCAGCGGTTTCAGCAACGCCGACCTGGCCATCGCCAACGGTACGCTGAGCGCGGTGAGCAGCAGCGACGGCGGTATCACCTGGACGGCGACGTTCACGCCCGCCAGCGCCATTACCGACGCCAGCAACCTGATCACCCTGGATAACAGCGGTGTACAGAACGGCTCGGGCAACGTCGGCAGTGGCACCACCAGCTCCAACAACTACGCCATCGACACACAGGCCCCAACCGCCAGCATTGTGCTTGCCAATACCGCCCTCGGCGTCGGCCAGACGTCGCTGGTAACGGTCACCTTCTCCGAGGCGGTCACGGGCTTCACCAATGCCGACCTCGCAGTTGCCAACGGTACCCTGAGCGCCTTGAGCAGCAGCGATGGCGGCATTACCTGGACCGCAACCTTCACGCCGACGGCCGGAATCACCGACACCAGCAACCTGATCACGCTGAGCAACACCGGCATCGCCGACCAGGCCGGCAACGTTGGCAGCGGCACCACCGATTCGAACAACTACACCATCGACAGCCAGCGCCCAACGGCCACGATCGTGGTCGCCGACCCGACCCTGGCCGCCGGGGAAACCTCGCTGGTCACCATCACTTTCAGCGAGGCGGTTTCAGGTTTCGACAACAGCGACCTGAGCGTGCCCAACGGCACGCTCTCGGCGGTGAGCAGCACCGACGGCGGCATCACCTGGACGGCAACCTTCACCCCGAACGCCAGCGTGCGCGACACCACCAATCTGGTCACCCTGAACAACGCCGGGGTCGCCGACCTGGCTGGTAATGCCGGCACCGGCATCACCAACTCGGGCAACTTCACCATTGATACGGTGCAACCGACGGCAACCATCGTGGTCGCGGACACCGCGTTAAGTGTCGGCGAAACCTCACTGGTCACCATCACTTTCAGCGAAGCGGTCAGCGGTTTCAGCAACGCCGACCTGGCCATCGCCAACGGTACGCTGAGCGCGGTGAGCAGCAGCGACGGCGGTATCACCTGGACGGCGACGTTTACGCCGATCAGCAATGTCACCGACACCAGCAATCTGATCACCCTCGACAACAGTGGCGTGCAAAATGGTGCGGGCAACGTCGGCAGTGGCACCACCGACTCCAATAACTACGCCATCGACACACAGGCCCCGACCGCCAGCATTGTGCTTGCCAATACCACCCTCGGCGTCGGCCAGACTTCGCTGGTAACGGTCACCTTCTCCGAGGCGGTCACGGGCTTTACCAACGCCGACCTCGCGGTTGCCAACGGTACCTTGAGCGCCTTGAGCAGCAGCGATGGCGGTATTACCTGGACCGCAACCTTCACGCCGACGGCCGGAATCACCGACACCAGCAACCTGATCACGCTGAACAATACCGGCATCGCTGACCAGGCCGGCAACGCAGGCAGCGGCACCACCGATTCGAACAACTACACCATCGACAGCCAGCGCCCAACGGCCACGATCGTGGTCGCCGACCCGACCCTGGCCGCCGGGGAAACTTCGCTGGTGACCATCACCTTCAGCGAGGCGGTATCAGGTTTCGACAACAGCGACCTGAGCGTGCCCAACGGCACGCTCTCGGCGGTGAGCAGCACGGACGGCGGCATCACCTGGACGGCGACGTTTACGCCGATCAGCGACATTCACGACACCACCAACCTGATCACGCTGGATAACGCCGGTGTCAGCGACCTGGCAGGCAATGTCGGCAGTGGCGTGACGGGCTCCGATAACTTCAGCATCGACACGCTGCGGCCGACCGCGACGGTTGTGGTCGACCACGGCGCATTGAAGGTGGGTGAGACTGCCCAAGTCACCATTACCTTCTCCGAGGCAGTCAGTGGCTTGAGCACCGGCGACCTGAGCGTGGCCAATGGCACTCTGGGCAACCTGGCCTCCAGCGATGGCGGCGTGACCTGGACCGCGACCCTGACGCCGACGGCCAACATCACCGATACCAGCAATCTGGTCACGCTGAACAACAGCGGCGTGCAGGACGCGGCCGGCAACGCAGGCAGCGGCACCACCGATTCCAACAACTATGCCGTCGACACCCAACGCCCCACCGCGAGTATTTCCGTGGCCAACGGCACCTTGGGCATCGGGCAGACCACCACCGTTACCATCGCCTTCAGCGAAGCAGTGAGCGGCTTCGACCTGTCGGACCTGAGTGTGGCCAATGGTGTGCTGTCCAACCTGGCAAGCCAGGATGGCGGTAAAACCTGGACCGCCCTCCTGACCCCGACCGCGGTGATCAGCGATGCGACCAACCTGATCGTGCTGGATGCGGGTCAGGTCAATGACGCGGCGGGTAATGCCGGCAGCGGCATTGCGATCTCCAACAATTATGCGATCGATGGCGAACGTCCCACCGCGACGATCAGCATCGCCAACCCGAACCTGACGGTGGGCCAGACCACCACCGTGACCTTCACCTTCAGCGAGAAAGTCAGTGGCTTCGACCTTGATGACCTGAGCGTGGCCAACGGCAGCTTGTCCAACCTGGCAACCAGCGATGGCGGCCAGACCTGGACGGCCACTTTGACCCCGGCAGCCAACCTCAACGACCCGAGCAACTTCATCACCCTCGATACCGGGCTGGTGAATGACCTGTCGGGCAATACGGGCAGCGGTTTTGCCAACTCCAACAACTTCTCGATCAATACCGTTACGTTGACTGGCGACCCGCTGTTTCGCGTCACCGAGCCGGCACCGTCGCAGGTGGCGACGAACGTGCCATTGCAGCCCGTTATCTTCGGCCAGCCGACCGGCAATCTCGGCTCACTCATCGGCTTCTCGCCGTTGTTTGCACCGCGCGAAATAGGCGCGGGCTTGCCGCCCCTGGGCAGTATCTTCATTCAGAACGGTGCGTCGGCGCCGAGCTTTATCGCCCAGGTGTTCAGCAACAACGACGCCGGTGATGGCAGCGGCAAGGGCTTTCTCGGCTTTGGCGGCGGCGATGGCGGAGTGTTTGGTTCAAGCTCCTTGTCGAGCCTGTTCAACCGTGACAGCGGCGGCGACGACAGCGGCCTCAAGGCGTTCGACGGCAAGTCGATCAAGGGCCAGTCCGACCCGGCCCACGGGTTGCGTGGCGTATTTGGCGCGCCGACCCTCGGCCAGCAATTGCAGCAACTCAAGGACACCGAACAACGCCAGGTGATTGACCTGGCCCGTGCACTGCAACAGGTCGGCATCAGCGAAATGCAGGCTTGAACATACTTAACTCAAGACGCAGGAACAGGGGCGCTCCAAGGATGAAAACAGGTCATAAGTTATTCGGCGCCAGCTTGCTGGCGCTGGCGATCGGCGGTTGTGCGGTCACCAGCGAGCCGATTGAACGCAGTGTCAGTGAGCAGCGAGCCCGCAGTGATCTGCAAGGCATGTACAAGGACCAGGAGCCGCTGAGCGGCCCGCTCACGCTGCACCAGGCCATGGCCCGTGCGGTGAAGTACAACCTCGAAGGCCGCTTGAAGATCATGGAAGAAGCCCTGGCCATGCGTCAGTCCGACCTTTCCAGCTTCGACATGCTGCCGCGCATGGCCCTGTCCGCGGGCTACGCCGGGCGCAACAACACCAACGCCTCCAGCAGCCAGAGCGTGCTCAGTGGCAACCAGTCGCTGGAACCGTCCACCTCCCAGGACCGCGACCGCCGCGTGGCGGACCTGACCATGGTGTGGAACGTTCTCGACTTTGGTGTGAGCTACATCAGCGCCAAGCAGCAGGGCGACCAGCGTCTGATCATTCAGGAACGTCGGCGCAAGGTGATCAACACCATCGTGCAGGACGTGCGCTCGGCCTATTGGCGCGCCGTGGCGGCTGAACGCTTGCTGACCCAGATCGACAGCCTGATGGCGCGGGTCAACCAGGCCCAGACCAACAGCCAGAGCATGAGCGAGCAGCGCATCGGCGACCCGGTGCAGGCCCTCGGTTACCAGCGCTCGCTGATCGAAGCCACGCGCCAGTTGCAGGAACAGCGCCGCGCGCTGTCCCTGGCCAAGACCGAACTGGCTACCCTGATCAACCTGCCCATGGGCACCGACCTCAAGCTGGTAACGCCGGATGACTACAGCGTGCCGCAACTGAAGGTCAAGCTGGCCAGCCTGGAGCAGGAAGCCCTGGCCAACCGCCCTGAACTGCGCGAGCAGGACTACCAGACCCGCATCAGCGCCGCCGAAACCCGCAAAGCCATGCTGCGCCTGCTGCCGGGCCTGGAGTTTTCGGCCGGAGGCCATTACGACAGCAACTCGTTTTTGGTCGACAACCGTTGGGCCGACTACGGCGCCAAGATCACCTGGAACCTGTTCAACGTGATCTCCGCGCCGGCCGCCATCGACGTCGCCAAGGCCGGTGAAAACGTCGCGACAGCCCGGCGCCAGGCGATGTCCATCGCGGTGCTGGCCCAGGTCTACGTGGCCAACGCCAATTACCAGGAAGCCGTGCGCCAGTTCAAGACCAGCGAACAACTGGCCAGCATCGACGGGCAAATCCTCACTCAGTTGCGCAACCGCCATGAGGCCGCCGGGTTAGGTGAGCTCGACCTGATCCAGGGCGAACTCAACACCCTGCAAGCCGACCTGCGCCGCGACCTGGCCTACGCCGACCTGCGCAACGCCTATGGCCAGATCTTCGCCAGCGCCGGGCTCGACCCGTTGCCCGAAGAGCTGGACTCGGACCGCGTGCAGTCCATCGCCACGGCGTTGGCTGGCCGCGAATCAGCGTGGGCTGCCGGCAATATCACCACGCCGGTGCCACGTGCCGTCGCCAAATAACCTGGTGGCGCCGACGGCGAGCGTCACTCGCCGTCAACGCGAAGCACGCAATGGGCATCGCGGCGTGGCGATCCTGCTCACCGGTTTGCCCGCCTCGGGCAAATCCACCCTGGCCCAGGGGCTGCACGTGGCGCTGTTCGAACAGGGCCGACAGAGCCTGGTCCTCGACGGCGACGCTTTGCGCGGTGGCCTCAACAAAGACCTGGGGTTTGCCGACAGCGATCGCCTGGAGAACATCCGCCGCGCCAGCGAACTCGCGGCACTGCTGGTAGAAAACGGGCACATCGTGATCCTGGCGTTGATCGCGCCGCTGGTTGAGCTGCGCGCGGTGTTTGCCGAGCGCCTGGGCGCGGATTATCGCGAAGTGTGGTGCAGCGCCTCACTCGCGGTGTGCGAAGGCCGCGACCCCAAGGGGCACTATGCCCGGGCGCGAAGGGGAGAACTGCCGGGGTTCACCGGCATCGGCTCGCCTTACGAGCCACCGCCCCATGCGTCGCTGGTGTTGGATACCGGCGTGCTGCCGGCACAGCAGTGCGTCGAGCGGTTGCTGGCGTGGCTGGCGCCTGGGCTAGACTCTGGGAAATCGTCTTCTTAGGAGCCCGCCATGGAATCGCCTGTGCATAGCTTGTCGTCACTGTTCAAACAGCTTGGATTAGCGGATGACCCGGTGAGCATTGAGCAATTTGTGGCGGTTCATTCACCGCTCAAGCCGGAGCTGAAACTGGCGGATGCGTTTTTCTGGACCGATAGCCAAAGAGCGTTTTTGCGTGAGGAGATTCTGGAAGATGCGGATTGGGCGGTGGTGGTGGATGAGTTGAATGTGATGTTGCGGGGCGGGCGAGATGTGCAAAAAAATGTGTGAAAAGGCCAAAACTTGAAAAAAAATGGTGAGGGTTGAAAAAAACCGAGCTTTAGTCGGCTAGGTGAATTTTTTTTGAGAATGTGGGAGGGGGCTTGCCCCCTCCCACATTTGCCCTGCGGTGTTGCCGCCAAGTCGCTCCACTCATCCGCGAAATTGTTTCCAAACTTGACGGGCGCGCATCGATCCACCATATTGATAGTTAGCAAACTAACTGTATGCGAACTATCCAGTGCCTCAATCTCTCGAACAACTCCAGATGAACCTCAGCAGCAGCATGGTGGTGGGCGCCCGTCACTGGCGCAAAATCTGCCAGACCACGCTGGTGAGCTATGGCATCTCTGAAGCCTGCGCCGTGCCGCTGTTGATGATCGGTCGCCTGGGGGACGGGGTGCATCAGGTCAAAGTGGCCCAGGCGTCGGGGATGGAAAGCCCGTCGCTGGTGCGCCTGCTCGACCGGCTGTGCCACGACGGCTATGTGTGCCGTACCGAAGACATCCACGACCGCCGCGCCAAGGCCCTGAGCCTGACCGCGCGTGGCCGCGAGTTGGTGCAGGCGGTCGAGGCGCAACTGGTGCGCCTGCGCCTCGAAGTGCTGGCGGACATTACGACCACCGATATGGAAGCCGCGCTGCGCGTACTGCGGGCCTTTGAGGCGGCGACGCCTTGAACGGATTCTTTACCGGCTTTCCGCCCGCTCGCGACTGGTTCTACGGGGTGCGCACGTTCGCCGCCTCGATGATCGCGCTGTACATCGCCATGCTCATGCAAATGCCGCGTCCCTATTGGGCGATGGCCACGGTGTATATCGTCTCCAGCCCCTTTGTCGGCCCCACCAGTTCCAAGGCGTTGTACCGCGCCATCGGCACCTTGATGGGCGCGGCGGCGGCGGTGTTTTTTGTGCCGATGTTCGTGCAGTCACCCTACATCCTGGTGGTGGTGATCGCGTTGTGGACCGGGACCTTGCTGTTTCTCTCCCTGCACCTGCGCACCGCCAACAACTACGCGCTAATGCTGGCCGGCTACACCTTGCCGCTGATTGCCCTGCCGGTAGTGGACAACCCGCTGGCGGTGTGGGATGTGGCTGAGGCGCGCACTGAGGAAATCTTCCTCGGCATCGCCGTAGCGGCGGTGGTGGGCGCAATGTTCTGGCCACGTCGCCTGATGCCTGTGTTCGATGGCTCCGTGGCCAAGTGGTTTACCGACGCCCAGGTCTACAGCCAACGTTTTCTCACCCGCGATGTAGACCCGGAAGCCGTCAGCAGCCTGCGCGGTGGCATGGTCGCGACCTTCAACACCCTCGAATTGATGATCGGCCAGTTGCCCCACGAAGGCGCGCGGCCGCAGACGGTGCGCAACACCAAGGAACTGCGCGGGCGCATGATTCACCTGTTGCCGGTGATCGATGCCCTGGACGATGCGGTGTACGCCATCGAACATCGCGCCCCCGAGTTTCTCGCTCAGCTCACGCCGTTGCTCCAGGAGGCCGACGCCTGGCTGCAAAGCACCACCCAAACAGCCTCGCTTGAACGTTGGCGCGTGCTGCGCGACCAGATCGACGCCGCGCAACCCCAAGGCGAAGCGCTGGACGACCGCCACACGTTGCTGTTCTCCAACGCCCTGTACCGCCTCGGCGAATGGGTCGACCTGTGGCAAGACTGCCGCAGCCTGCAAGCCGCCATCCAGTGCGAAAGCCAGGACACCTGGCGCGCCGTATACCGTCACTGGCGCCTGGGCCGGCTCACGCCGTTCCTCGACCGGGGCCTGATGTTCTACTCGGCGTTTTCCACCGTCAGCGCGATCATCGTCGCCTCGGTGCTGTGGATTCTGCTGGGTTGGACCGACGGTGGCAGCGCAGTGATCCTGGCCGCCGTCGCCTGCAGCTTTTTCGCCTCGATGGACGACCCCGCACCGCAGATCTACCGCTTCTTTTTCTGGACCGCCATGTCGGTGCTGCTCGCCAGCCTGTACCTGTTCCTGGTGCTGCCCAACCTGCACGATTTCCCGATGCTGGTGCTGGCGTTCGCCGTGCCGTTCATCTGCATCGGCACCCTCACCGTGCAGCCACGCTTTTACCTGGGCATGCTGCTGACGCTGGTCAACACCTCATCGTTCATCAGCATCCAGGGCGCCTATGACGCGGACTTTCTCAACTTCGCCAACGTCAACCTGGCCGGTCCCGTAGGCCTGCTGTTTGCCTTTATCTGGACCCTGATCGCGCGGCCCTTCGGCGCGGAACTGGCGGCCAAGCGCCTGACCCGTTTCAGCTGGCGCGACATCGTCAGCCTCACCGAACCTGCGACCCTGGCCGAACACCGGCATATGGCTGCGCAAATGCTCGACCGCCTGATGCAGCACCTGCCGCGCCTGGGCCTCACCGGCCAGGACACCGGCACCGCGCTGCGCGACCTGCGCGTGGCGCTGAACCTGCTCGACCTGCTCGCTTACTCCCCGCGCATCCTCGGCGTGCCTCGCGTGCTGCTCAACCAGGTGGTGGAAGGCGTGGGCGGTTATTTCAAGGCGTGCCTCAAGGCCGGTGAACGCTTGCCCGCGCCCAGCGGTCTGCTGATGACCCTGGACCGCACGCGCCGCGCCCTTAACGGCCAGGGCCTGCAAGACGACGGTGACACGCGCCTGCACCTGCTGCATGCCCTGGCCGGCCTGCGCCTGGCGCTGTTGCCTGGCGTGGAGTTCATTGGCGGCACGGAAATGGAAGCGCCGCTACCCGATGGAGCGCCTTTATGATCGGTGACCTGGATATCAGCGGCGTATTCCTGCCCACGCTGCTGGTGCTGATGGGCATTACCTATGTGTTGTTTCTGGTGGTGCACGGGCTGTTGACGCGCATGCACTTCTATCGCCTGGTCTGGCACCGGGCATTGTTCAATGTGGGGCTCTACGCGCTGTTGCTGGGCGCGGTGGACTCACTCAGTCGATATTTGATGACATGAAAAAACCTTTTTTGACCATCGGCCGTGTAGTCCTGACGCTGTTGATCGTGAGTTTCGCGGTCGTCGTGGTGTGGCGCATGGTCATGTACTACATGTTTGCGCCCTGGACCCGCGACGGGCACATCCGCGCCGACATCGTGCAGATCGCCCCGGACGTGTCCGGGCTGATCCAGCGGGTGGACGTGCGCGACAACCAACTGGTGACCAAGGGCCAGGTGCTGTTTGCCGTCGACCAAGACCGCTTCAAGCTGGCCCTGCGCCAGGCCCAGGCCGCCGTGGCCGATCGCCAGGAAACCCTGGCCCAGGCCCAGCGCGAGTACAAGCGTAACCGTGGCCTGGGCAACCTGGTGCCCAGCGAGCAACTGGAAGAAAGCCAGTCCCGCGTGGCCCGTGCCCAGTCGGCGTTGGCCGAGGCGCAAGTGACGGTGGATTCCGCCCAGCTCAACCTCGACCGTTCGGTGATCCGCAGCCCCGTGGACGGCTATGTCAACGACCGCGCGCCGCGCACCCAGGAGTTCGTCACCGCCGGGCGGCCGGTGCTGTCGGTGGTGGACAGCAATTCCTTCCATATCGACGGCTACTTCGAAGAGACCAAGCTCGACGGCATCCACGTCGGCATGGGCGTGGATATCCGCGTGATCGGTGACAACGCCCGCCTGCATGGGCATGTGCAGAGCATCGTCGCCGGTATCGAAGACCGTGACCGCAGCAGCGGCTCCAACCTGCTGCCCAACGTCAACCCGGCGTTCAGCTGGGTGCGCCTGGCCCAGCGGATTCCCGTGCGCATTGCCTTCGATGACGTGCCGCCGGACTTTCGCATGATCGCCGGGCGTACGGCGACGGTGTCGATCATCGATGACAAGGCCAAAGCCGGAGACCAGCCATGAAGCAACTGCTGGCCACCGCTGCGCTGGGGGTGTTGCTGTCGGCCTGCCAGGCGGTAGGCCCGGACTACAAATTGCCGAACGCCGCTGCCGTCAACCGTGGCGACCTGCAAGGCGCTATCGCGGGGGAGGGCAATAACGTGGTGTCGGCGCCGGTGCCGACGGACTGGTGGAAACTCTACAAAGATCCGCGCCTGGATGAGCTGGTGCGCCAGGCCATGGCCTCCAACACCGACTTGCGCGTGGCGGCCGCCAATTTGCAACGCGCGCGCTATCAGACCCAGCAGGCCGAGTCCGCAGGCGGCTGGAGCGCCGGTGCCAAGGCCGAAGCCCAGCGGTTGCAGGAGTCCGGCGAAGCCTTCTTGTTGGAAGACAAAGTCCCGGTGGGCAACATCGGCAGTGTCGGCATCACCACCTCGTATCAATTCGACCTGTTCGGCACCCTGCAGCGTGGCATCGAAAGCGCCCAGGCCAGCGCCGATGCGGCCCAGGCGGCCGCCGATATCGCGCGCATTACCCTGGTGGCCGACGTGGTGCGTTCCTACACCCAGGTCTGCGCCGCCAACGAAGAGCTGGCGATTGCCAACGAATCCCTCGACCTGCAAGCGCAAAGCACCCGACTCACCCAACGCCTGCGCGACGCCGGGCGTGGCGATGAAACCCAAGTGACGCGCTCGCAAACCCAGTACAAATCCCTGCGCGCCGATATGCCGCGCTACGAAGCCGCGCGCCAGGCGGGGCTGTTCCGGCTGTCGATGCTGCTCGCCAAACCGCTCGATCAACTGCCGGCCGGCACCGCCAGTTGCGCCGAGCTGCCGCACATTGCGCAGTTGTTGCCGGTGGGCGACGGCGCGGCCCTGCTCAAGCGCCGCCCGGATGTACGCCAGGCCGAACGTCAACTGGCCGCTGCCACCGCACGCATCGGCGTGGCCACCGGCGCCTTGTACCCGGACATCGCCATCGGCGCCACGGTGGGCACAGTGGGCCTGCTCGACAACCTCGGCCAGCCGGCGACCAATCGCTGGGGCTTTGGCCCGATGATCAGCTGGACAGTGCCGACCAACGGCGCCCGTGCCCGTATCCACGAAGCCGAAGCCGCGACCCAGGGCGCCCTGGCGCATTTCGACGGGGTGGTACTCAACGCGATCCGCGAAACCCAGACCGGCCTGGCGCAGTACACCGCCATGTTGCAGCGCCGTGAGGCGCTGGCCGATGCCGAACGCTCGGCACGTGAAGCGGCAGACCAGACCCACCGCTTCTTCCAGGCCGGGCGCGAGTCGTTCCTCGCCGACCTGCAAGCGACCCGCACCTACACCACCATGCGCGCGCAATTGGCGGCGGCCAACACCCAGGTTGCGATGAGCCAGATCGACCTGTTCCTGGCCCTGGGCGGCGGCTGGGAAAGCGGACGAACGCAAGGGGTAAAACCCGGCAATCCGTGAGGTGATGGCTATGCTGTGTCTAAGGGGCGTAACGCCTCGCCTGACACTGCTCGCGTTTGCTCATGGGGATTCCAATAATGAAAAACCCTTATGCTCCCGCTTTCTGGTGCGTGCTCTTCGCACTGGTACTGTTATCGGCCGCGTATTTCTACGGGGTGATGCTCGCCCACCAACTCGACAAGGCCATGGTGTTTCTCGACAGCGCCTGCCTGGTCATCGGCACCTTGTCCATCGGCGTGGTGGCCTGGGCGTCGTATCAAAACCAGCGGGTGAAGCGAAAGCTGCTCGAGCAAGGCAAGACCCGCGTAACGATCTGGGACACCAAGGTTGCCCTGCGCCGTGTCGAAACCGTGTTCGACCGCTATTTCTGGGGCAGCTACTGGCAACCCGGGCGCACCTTCCAGGAAGTCATGGGCGACCTCACCGGCACGCCCCTGGAAAAAAGCCTCGAAGTCCTGAAGAAGCAGTGCGTGGTACTCGACCGGCAGGTCGCGGACGGCAGGCACTGGCTCAATAATGCGCGGGAATTGTCCGATGTCGCCACGCAGATGGCCCGTGAACGCTACCAGCTGGACTTCTGTGACCCCAAGAGCGACACCCCCGGCAATGCGGTAATACACCGCGAGTTTGAGGTGTTGGTCTACACCTGGACGGCGCGCTTGAAGAGTTTCGATCACCAACTGGACGAAATTGAGCTGGAGTACTCCTGAACTCCTGCTGAACTGATCCCTCTGAAAGGCTGGGCCGTTTATGCCCGCCAGTGCTAATCTTCCACAGCCTTTCGGCCATACGGGCCAGTACTGTAGGAGCGAGCTTGCTCGCGAAAGACGTCAACGATAACGCGTGCATTCTGAATGAACGCGGTGCCTATGCGTTCTTCGCGAGCAAGCTCGCTCCTACAGTTCAAGGAAGACAGCCCACTTCTCACAGGATTTGATCAGGTCACTTCATGAATAAGCCAGCAGTCGTTCTTTTGGGTTTCGTTGTCGCCGTTGGCGTCGTCAGTGCAGGCGGCGCCTGGTACACCGGTAAACAACTGGAGCCGGTCCTGCAAACCGCGATCCAGAACGCCAACAAGGAACTGCAGACCTCCATGGCCGGCGTCGACGGCAGCGTCTCCCTGGAACTGGTATCCCTGGACCGCGGCGTGTTCAGCAGCACCGCCCATTACCGCCTCAAGGGCCAGGGCAGTGTGTTCGGCGAGCAAAACCCGAACCCCGAGCTGCTGTTCGTCGACCATATCGAACACGGCCCGCTGCCGTTCTCGCGCCTGGTCAGCCTGAAGTGGCTGCCAGTGATGGCCACCAGTCACTACGCACTGGAAAAGAACGCCACCACCGAACAATGGTTCGCCGCCAGCAAAGACGTGTCGCCGCTTAAAGGCGTGGCCAATATCGGTTACAGCCGTTCGGTCAGCGGCAATGTCGAACTGCTGCCCCTGGAATTCAAGGACGATAAGTCCTCGGTGAGCTTCTCCGGCGCCAACCTCGACTTCGACAGCAGCGCCGAAGGCCAGAAGGTCAAGGCCGACGGCTACATGAACAGCCTCAAGGTCGCGGCGGTCGATGCCAACGGCGACGCGTTCGAAGCCGAACTGGCCGGCCTGACCGTCGCCAGCAACCTGGCCAAATCCACCTTCGGTTTCTACACCGGCCAGAACACCATCGAACTGACCGACACCAAGGTTACCTTCGGCCCGCAGAAAGCCGTGCTGACCCTCAAGGGCTTCGAGCAGAAAGACTCCAGCGAAACCAAGGACAATAACCTGGCCGGCCGCGTCGACTACAAGATCGACGAGATCGGTTACCAGGGTAAGCCGGTGGGCTCGGCTGCCATGGCCGTCAGCATGAAGAACGTCGATATCCCGGCGATGCTGGTGTTGACCAAGCTCTACCAGGACAAGATGCAGCCGGTGCAAGCCGCTGCCGCTGCCGGCCAACCCGCGCCGGAGCTGCAACTGACCGAAGCCGAGCAGACCCTGGCCGAAGCCAACGTCAACCAGGTGCTGGCCGCCAAGCCGCAACTGGCCGTGGAAAACCTGTCGCTGAAAACCACCCATGGCGAAAGCAAGTTCAGTCTGGTGCTGGACCTGGCCAAGCCGGCCTCCATGGAACTGCCGCCGGTTGAACTGGGCAAGCAGATGATCTCCCTGCTGGACGCCAACCTGACCCTGTCCAAGCCGATGATCGGCGACGTGGCCGCGTTGCAGGCGCAGGTCGGCGGCGTGACCGACCCGAAAGCCATCGAACAGCAATCGCAGATGGCGGCCGATATGGTCAGCGGCATGGCCGTGGGTACTCAACTGGCAACCGTGGAAGGTACCGATGTGGTGTCCAAGCTGCACTACGCCAATAACGAAGTGACCTTCAACGGCCAGAAGATGACGGTTGAGCAGTTCATCAGCTTTGTGATGTCCAAGGCCGGCGCAATGAGCGGCGCGCAATAACCCTGAAATGCAGTTAAAAATGTGGGAGGGGGCTTGCTCCCGATAGCGGAGTGTCAGTCAGAACATTCATAACTGACCCACCGCCATCGGGAGCAAGCCCCCTCCCACATTTTGTTTTGTGCTTGGCAAAAAACCTCGTTCAGCCAATTCTGAACAATTGTTCTGAATTGCCCTTGGCCTCGCCTGGCTGAGGGATAGTTCCCATAGGAAAGCTAGGTCGGGTCCCGAGACGCCGACACCCTGATGCACATCGCTCAGGATCACCCATCGTTGCAGCTTTCCTTGTAAGGAAGCTGACGCCATGTTGCCAATCCATTCACTCAGTGCATCAGGCCGGTTGCGGTTGCTCATCGGAGCAGCGCTGTGCAGCCAATTGCTGATGCCCGCCTACGCCGTGGCCGACCCTGCCTATGACGCGCTGATCATCCAGGCCCGCAACGGCCACTTCACGCCGGCCCTGACTCAACTGCGCCAACTGTCCGCCGAACGTCAGACACCAGGGCAGGTCAGCGATCACCTGGTGATTGCCGGTTGGGCCGGGCAGGACGCCGAAGTGCTGAAGGTGTATGAAGCCCAGGGCAAAAATCGCAACCTGACCAGCCCGGCGCTGGCCACGGTGGCGCGCACCTACCGCAATCAAAAACAGTGGGCCCAGGCCGAGGCGGTCTATCGCCAGGCGCTGCTGCGTGAACCGAACAATATCGACCTGCAACTGGGCCTGGCACTCACCCAGGCCGATGGCGGCAAAGCCACCGAGGCGGTGCAACGTTTGCGTGCGCTGGTGGCCGCGCAGCCGAATGACCCCAACCGCCGCATGGCCCTGGGCTACGCGCTGAGCCGCGCCGGCTTGAACTACGACGCACTGTTTGAATTCGACCAGGCGTTTATCCGCGCCGGCGACAAACCCGACGTGGCCCGTGAATACATCGTCGCCCTGCAAAAGGCCCGCCTGCCGGAAGCCGCGCTGCGCCTGTCGGCCAAGCGCCCAGGGCTGGTGGACGCGGTGACCCAGCGCCGGCTGGAAGGCGACCTTGCTGCCGAGCGCGTGCGCATCGCCGAGTTCGCCACGCGCACCGAAAAAGAACGCTACGTGGTGGCCGACCGCGCGCTCAATGACTACGACCGGCTGATCGCCCGCTGGGCCCCGGACGCCAGCGCCCATGACGACGTGGTGCGCTGGCGCATCGACCGCCTGGGCGCGCTGAAGGCCAGGGCGCGTACCGCGGAAGTGATCCGCGAATACCAGACCCTCACTGGCGAAGGCGTGCAGTTGCCCACTTACGCGTTGCGTTGGGTTGCCGCGTCGTACCTCGATCAGCGCCAGCCGGAGAAAGCCGAACCGCTGTACCGCCAGGTGTTGACCGCACCGGATGCCGACGCCAGTTACCGCGTCGACGACAGCACCGCGTTGTTCTACGCGTTGCTCGAAAGCGACAAGGTCGAGGACGCCCGCCAGGTCGCCAACACCCTGGCCAAGGAACAGAACCCCCGCGTCGAACTCAAGGGCCTGCCGATTGGCAACCCCAACGATAACTGGATGGACGCGCAACAACTGGCCGCCCAGGCCGGCACCTTCGGCGGCGACCTGCCGGGCAGCGAAGCCAGCCTGGAAGCCCTGGTGGCCAAGGCACCGGGCAACGTCGGCCTGCGCATCGCCCAGGCCGACATGTACCGCGCCCGTGACTGGCCGCGCCGCGCCGAAGGCACCCTCAAGGAAACCGAAGCCCAGGCCCCACGCGACATCGGCCTGGAAGTGTCCCAGGCCTATACCGCCATGGACCTGCAGGAGTGGCGCCAGATGGACGCCCTCACCGACGACGTGGTTGCGCGCAACCCGGACAACCGCCAAGTGCAACGCCTGCGCCGCCTGCGCGATGTACATGACATGGCCGAACTGCGTGTCGAGGCCTACACCGGCAAAAGCTATGGTGGTGGCAATGACAACGACGCGGGTGCCGTGGCCGGCAGCCGTGACTGGGGCATTGAAAGCGTGATCTACACGCCGCCCATCGACGAAGACTGGCGCCTGTTCGCCGGTGCCGGCTACGCCACCGCCGACTTCAGCGAAGGCACCGGCCAGCACCGTTGGCAGCGCGTGGGCGTGGAGCGGCGTACCCGCGACATGACCATTGAGGCCGAAGTGTCCAACCATTCCTACGGTGATGGCTCCAAGCAAGGCGCGGCAGTGTCGATTGCCCGCGACATCAATGACCACTGGCAGTACGGCGGCAGCGTCGGCTACCTGCTCACCACCACGCCATTGCGCGCCTTGAACGACGGCGTCACCGCCAACGGCGGCAGTGGGTTTATCCGCTGGCGCGCCAATGAAAGCCGCGAATGGAAACTGACCCTCAGCCCGTCGCACTTCAGTGACGGCAACGACCGCTTCGAAGCGCTGCTCAGTGGCCGCGAAGGCCTCTACAGCTCGCCCCATGTGCAAGTCGACCTGGGCCTGGAAGTGGGCGCCAGCCGCAACAGCAAGGAAGACACCGCGTACTTCAACCCGAAGTCGGACTTCACGGTGTTACCGATGATCAACGTCAATCACGTGCTCTATCACCGCTACGAGACCCAGTGGAGCCAGCAGTTCCAGATTGGTGCGGGCACCTACAGCCAGCGCGACTACTCCACCGGCGGCATCGGCCTTATCGGTTACGGCCAACGCTTTCGCTGGAACGACGTACTGGAAATGGGCGCCAACCTCAGCCTGATCAGCCGACCTTATGACGGTGATCGCGAACGCGATCTGCGCCTGCTCGTCGACCTCACTTACCGTTTCTAGAAGAGCCTGACCATGACCGTCCTCAGCCGTTGCTTGTTGGTCCTGGGTGTAATGCTGGCCGCCGCCTGCGCCCAGCAACCCGCGCCCTATACCCCACCCGCGCAGCGGCCAACCGCGCCAAACGAAGCGCCTTGGCCGAAAAACCATTTCCTGGGCATTGCCTACCACGACGTCAATGATCGCGACCCCGACCAGACGGTGGTGGCGGTGCGCACCGAACGCTTGATCGAGCAACTGTCGTGGCTGCGGGAGAACGGCTACCAGGCGGTCAGCGTCGACCAGATCCTGGCGGCGCGCAACGGTGGCCCTGAACTGCCGCCCAAGGCCGTGATGCTCAGCTTCGACGACGGTTATACGAGCTTCTACACCCGCGTGATGCCGATTCTGCGCGCCTACCACTGGCCGGCCGTGCTGGCGCCGGTGGGCTACTGGATCGATACGCCACTGAACAAGCCGGTGGACTTCGCCGGCTCACCGCGACCGCGTGGCGAATTCCTCACCTGGCAGCAGATTCGCGAAGTGTCCCAGTCGGGCCTGGTGGAAATCGCCGCGCACACCGACGCCAGCCACACCGGGATTCTGGCCAACCCCCAGGGCAACCTGGAGCCGGCGGCGACCTCATTGCGCTACGACCCGGCGACCCAGCGCTATGAAACCCAAGCGCAGTTCCAGGCGCGGATGCGGGCCGATGTGGCGGCCATCACGCAGAAAATCCGCAGCGTGACCGGCAAGGCGCCCCGGGTTTGGGTATGGCCGTACGGCGCGGCCAAAGGCACGTCCCTGGCGGTGGTCAGCGAGCAGGGCTACCAGATGGCCCTGACCCTGGAAGACGGCCTCGACAGCCCCGGCAACCTGATGAACAGCCCACGCTTCCTGGTGGCCTCCGACCCGGACGGCGAGCACTTCGCCAACAGCATTGTCGCGGCGCAGACCCCGGCGCCGCTGCGCGTATTGCACGTTGACCTGGACAACGTCTACGACCCCGACCCGGCCCAGCAGGCGCGCAATCTCGACGTACTGGTCCAGCGGGTAGTGGACATGGGCGCCGGCACGGTATTCCTGCAGGCCTTCGCCGACCCCAAGGGTGACGGCCTGGTGCATTCGCTGTATTTCCCCAATCGTCATCTGCCGGTGCGCGCCGACTTGTTCAACCGCGTCGCCTGGCAATTGCACACCCGCGCCCATGCTGCGGTGTATGCGTGGATGCCGGTGCTCAGTTTCGCCCTCGACCCCAAGCTGCCCCGCGTGACCCGCTGGGACCCGCAAAGCGGCAAGCTGGGCGCCGATCCTGATCAGTACAAACGCCTGTCGCCGTTCGACCCGCAGGTGCGCAAAATCATCGGCGAGATCTACGAAGACCTCGCCCGCAACAGCGCCATCGACGGTGTGCTGTACCACGACGACGCCGTGCTCTCGGACTTCGAAGACGCCAGCCCCGCCGCGCTCAAGGCTTATGCGGCCAATGGCTTGCCGGGCAGCATCGCGGCCTTGCGCGCAGATCCGGCAACGCTGCAGCGCTGGACCCGCTTCAAGAGCCGCTACCTGATCGACTTCACCCAGGAATTAACCACCAAAGTCCGCGCCATCGCCGGGCCGCAGGTGCTGACCGCGCGCAACATCTTCGCCGAGCCGATGCTCAACCCGGCCAGCGAAGCCTGGTTCGCGCAGAACCTCGATGACTTCCTGCAGGCCTATGACTGGACCGCGCCGATGGCCATGCCGCTGATGGAAGGCCAGTCGCTGGAGAACTCCAACGCCTGGCTGGAAAAACTGGTCGCTACCGTCAAGGCCCGCCCCGGCGCGCTGGAGCGCACCGTATTCGAACTGCAAGCCAAGGACTGGCGCACCCAGCAAGCCCCAGATATCAACGCTGTGCAAATGGCCGAATGGATGGGTGTGCTCAAACGCCAGGGGGTCAAGAGCTTTGGCTACTACCCGGACAACTTCCTGGAAAACTCGCCGGACCTGAAGACCGTACGCCCGGCCCTTTCCAACCAGTGGAACCCTTGATCATGTTCGACAGAATCCTGGCTTTATTCGTGCTGGCGTTGGTATTGGGTGTGCCCTTGGGCCTGATCTTCCTGGTCACCGGGCAGTTCCTGATGGACTTCGTGTTTTTCTACCCGTTGTTCATGTCTGCGCTGTGGATCGCCGGCGGCCTGTACTTCTGGCTGCACTGGGAGCGCCACTGGCCGTGGAAGGAGGACACCCCGGCGCCGACCCTGGCCGGCAACCCGCTGATCTCGATCATCATCCCTTGCTACAACGAAGGCGATAACGTCGCCGACACCATGGCCGCCGCATTGGCCCAGGTGTATCCGAACATCGAAGTGATCGCGGTCAACGACGGTTCCAGCGACAACACCGCCGCCGTACTCGACGCGCTCGCGCTGCAACACCCACGCCTGCGCGTGCTGCACCTGGCGCAGAACCAGGGCAAGGCCGTGGCTCTGCGCATGGGGGCGGTGGCCGCGCGCAGCGAATACCTGGTGTGCATCGATGGCGATGCGTTGCTCGACAAAAACGCGGCGGCCTATATGGTTGCGCCGATGCTCGACAACCCGCGCCTGGGCGCCGTGACCGGCAACCCGCGTGTACGCACACGCTCAACCCTGATCGGCCGGGTACAAGTGGGCGAGTTCTCCTCGATCATCGGCCTGATCAAGCGTACCCAGCGCGTGTTCGGGCGGATCTTCACCGTGTCGGGGGTGGTGGTGGCGTTCCGTAAGAAGGCGCTGAACCGCATCGACTACTGGAGCACCGACATGATCACCGAGGACATCGATGTCAGTTGGAAGCTGCAGCTCGATCACTGGGCGATCTTCTACGAGCCGCGCGCGCTGTGCTGGATCCTCATGCCCGAAACCGTCGGCGGCCTGTGGAAACAGCGCCTGCGCTGGGCCCAGGGCGGCGCTGAAGTGCTGTTCAAAAATATCCGCGGCATCTGGCAATGGCGCCATCGCTACCTGTGGCCGCTGCTGTTCGAGTACTGCCTGTCCACCGGCTGGGCGTTCACCTTCCTGCTCTCGGTGTTTTTCTGGGGGCTGGGTAAATTCATGGTGTTGCCGCAGGCGATTACCGTCGTCTCCCTTGTGCCGCCGGCGTTTACCGGACTGGTCCTGGCAATGGTGTGCCTGCTGCAGTTCGCGGTGAGCATCCTGATCGACCGGCGCTACGAAAAAGACCTGTGGAAAACCCTGTTCTGGACCGTGTGGTACCCGATGGTGTTCTGGCTGGTGAGCCTGTTCACCACGCTGGTCAGCTTTCCCAAGGTGTTGTTCAACCAGCACCAGAAACGCGCCCGCTGGGTCAGCCCGGACCGTGGTATCAAACCTGCCCAAGAGGAGGCGTGACGATGAAACTGGTCAGAACCCGCCAGCACCTGGTGATGTGGATCATCGATGTGTTGCTCACCCTGCTGGCCTGGGGCGGCCTGGTCTGGCTGCTGGCCCGGGGCATGAGCGCCATGCTCGAAACCCACGGCGGCCCGCGCCTGGAAGCGCCGATTTTCGCCGCGCTCAATACCTTGCAGATCTATCTGTGGATCGCCCTGTTCAACGCCGTGATCCTGATCGCCTGGGCGCGCTACCAGCAACGCAAAGGCCGCAAATTCGCCCAGCGGCGCGCCGAGGCGAATGCGCTCAGCGACCAGCACTTGAGTGAAAGTTTCAACCTCGGCGCGGGCGACCTGGAGCAACTGCGCCGGCCTGGCGTGCTGGTGATTCACAACGATGAAGAGGGTGGGGTGGGAGAAGTGAAGTCCCACGTGTCCCGCGACGTCGAACGCCCCGGCCTGGCCCTGGTGCCCGGCTCGGAAAAAGACAAGGGCATTGGCTAGCCTCTTCAATGCTGTGAATCCCCAATGTGGGAGGGGGCTTGCCCCCGATAGCGGTCTAAAGATCATTCCCACGCTCCCGCGTGGGAATGCCTCCTCGGACGCTTCGCGTCCCGCCAACCGCTCACACAGGTGACGCGGAGCGTCACGGGCTGCATTCCCACGCGGAGCATGGGAACCATCACCTAGGCGCAGCAGTTCAATCCCTGTTGTGGGAATTCCGATAAATGGGATCGGATTCACAAAACCCCCGCGAACTTTCCTCCAATCCCCGGTACTAACCTAGCGACGACACCTGATGGCTAAATAATGGCGATCAATGGCTGCTCAGTCGAATTCTCATCGAAACAGCTGCCGCCGGTCGGATTAAACGTTTCCGCGATCAGCCTGAAAGCTGTTAGATGATTAAATTTTGTTACTAATCAATACATTAACGGCCAGGCCCGCTCGAACACCCAACAGCCCCAGCGTCTTGGACTGCTGGAAGTTCGATGTTAGTTTGCCGGCCCTTGATTTTCGACGGATCGAACATGCCTCTGTTAATGCCACGGACTCGGTTTCTTCTATGCACTGTGTTGCTCACTTGCCTGGGCCTGAACACTGCATTCGCCGCCCCCACCCCCGGCGACCAGGACCTGATCCGCGACCGTCAAAACCGCCTGCTCGAAGAGCAACAGCGGCGTCTGCAGGAACTCCAGGACCTGCCCGGCAAAGCGGCCAAGCCCGAAGCCCCGGCCACCCCCGCCGATTCGCGCTGCTTCCCGATCAACGACATCGAACTCAAAGGCGCCGACAGCCTGCCGGCCGCCGACCGTGAGCGCCTGCTCAAACCGTATATCGGCCAGTGCCTGGGCGTGTCCCAGCTCAACGAATTGCTCAAGGCCATCACCGACTACTACCTCGGCAAAGGCCGCGTCACCAGCCGTGCCTACCTGCCGCAGCAGGACCTTTCCAGCGGCCACCTGCAAGTGCTGGTGGTGGAAGGCAAGCTCGAAGCCCTGAAAAGCGCCGAGGGCAGCACGGTGACCGAGCGCGAATTGGCCATGGCCTTTCCCGGCAAGGTCGGCGAGGCGCTGAACCTGCGCGAGATCGAGCAACTGGTGGACCAGCTCAACCGCCTGCCGTCCAAACAGGCGCAGATGGAGCTGACCCCCGGCAGCCAGGTCGGCGGCAGCGACGTGGTGGTCAAGAACACCGCACAAAAGCCCTGGCGCGCCAGCCTGTCGCGCAATAACGACGGCCAGAAAAGCACCGGCGAACAGCAATGGGGCGCCGGCCTTGAGTGGGACAGCCCGCTCGGCCTGGGCGACCAGTTGATGCTGCGCGGCGGCCATGACGCCATCAGCGACCATCAGAAAACCTCGAAAAACACCCTGCTCTACTACAACGTGCCATGGGGCTGGTGGAACTTCAGCTACAGCTACAACGAGAGCGACTACCGCACCTACATCGTGGCCGATAACGCCAAGTACAAGCAGGACGGCGACAACCAGAACCACCAGCTGCGCGCCGAGCGGGTGATTCACCGCGATGACGTGAGCAAGACCTCGGTCAACGTCGGCCTGGCGCACCTGCGCACCAACAACTACCTCCTCGACGTGCGCACCGCGCCCAGCAGCAACCGCCTGAGCGAACTGCAACTGGGCATCAACCACGGCCGCCGTATTGGCAGCGCGTTCGTCAACCTCGACCTGGGCATGCAGAGCGGCATCGGCCTGCTCGACGCCCAGTCGCAGGAAGAGCGCGACCCGCTCGGCCGCCGCCAGCCGAATTCGCGCTACCGCAAATACACCGCCACCGTCAGCTACCTGCAACCGTTCAGCCTGTGGGGCGAGTCGTTCAGCTTCAGCAGCTTGGCCACCGGCCAACGCAGCGAAGACATCCTGTTTTCGCCGCAACGCATGAGCCTCGGCGGTTCGGCCTCGGTGCGCGGCTTCAAGGACCAATTATTGACCGGCGACAGCGGCGGCTACTGGCGCAACGAAGTGCGCTGGGCACGCCCGGTGACCCTCGACTGGATGCGCCCGGCCTTCTTCGAATACGGCGCCAGCGTCGGCTACGACCAGGGCGTGATCAGCAACGACCGCTACAACGACAACCTGCATGGGCGGGTCTCCAGCAACTCCCTGGAACTGTTCGCCCGCGGCAAAAACGTCAGCACCAGCGTGACCTTTGCCCATTCGTTAGAAAGACCTGGGGTCGTGACCGAGCGCGAAGCGCCGATCTACTTCCGCATGGATTTCTTCCTGTAATTCAACGCCCCGCTGCAATGAGAACCTGACAATGGACGTTCGCCAATTCGCCTTCCTGGCCCGCCAACCTTCTGCCGCCCTGAAGCCGCGCAACGCGTTCTTCGGCCTGCCCAAGCGCGGGCTGGCGTTGATCCTCGCCAATGCGCTGTTCTGGCAGCCGCTGCTGGCCCAGGCCGAGGGCATTGTGGTCAGCGCGCCAGGCACCACGGTAGGTGCGGCGGGCAATGGCGTACCGGTGGTGAACATCGCCACGCCCAACGGCGCGGGTTTGTCCCATAACCAGTTCCAGCAGTACAACGTCGGCCCCAACGGCGTGATCCTCAATAACGCCACCGGCACCCTGGTCAACACCCAGCTGGGCGGTTACATCGTCGGCAACCCCAACCTCAAGGGCGGCGCGGCCAGCGTCATCCTCAACGAAGTCAACGGCGGCAGCGCCAGCCAGTTGCGCGGCTACACCGAAGTGGCGGGGCAGTCGGCCAAGGTCATCGTCGCCAACCCGTACGGGATTACCTGCAGCGGCTGCGGCTTTATCAACACGCCGAACGTGACCCTGACCACCGGCAAACCGGTGCTCGACCCGACCGGCCAGCTGAAAAGCTACCAAGTCGACGGCGGCGCCGTGACTATCGACGGTGAAGGCCTCAACGCCAGCAACGTCGACCGCTTCGACATCATCACCCGCTCGGCCAAGATCAACGCGAAAATCAACGCCCGCGAACTCAACGTGATCGCCGGGCGCAACGACGTCGATGCGCAAAGCCTGAACGCCACGCCACGCGCTGACGACGGCAGTGCCAAGCCGGAACTGGCGATTGACTCGTCGGCCCTGGGCGGCATGTATGCCGGCGCGATCAAGCTGGTGGGCACCGAGGCCGGTGTGGGCGTGAAGCTCGACGGCACGTTGGCGGCCAGTGGTGGGGATATTCAGCTCGATGCCAATGGGCGCTTGAGCATGGCGCAGGCGGCGGCCACCGGCAACGTCAAGGTCACGGCGCAGAATGTCGACCTCACCGACAAGGTCTACGCCAACGGCAACGTGCAGGTCACCAGCGCTCAGAACCTGGTCAACCAGAAAAGCATCGCCGCCGGCCAGCGCATCGAACTCAACGCGGCCAACGTGAACAACCCCGGCATCATCGAAGCCGGCGTCGCCGCCGATAACACCCGCAACACCACCGGCGATCTGGTGGTCAACGCGCAAACCGTCACCACCTCCGGCAACCTGCTGGCCGGCCGCGCCCTGGCGATCACCGCCGCGCAGGCGCTGACCAACCAGGGCGCGATCATCCAGGCCAAGACCGTCGACCTCAGCAGCGCCAAACTGACCAACCAGGGCGCCAGCGCACGCCTGTTCGGCGAGCAAAGCCTGGCGATCAACTCACCGGCCATCGTCAACCTCGGCGGCCTGATTCGCTTCGGCGAAGGCCAGGCCGCCACGCTCAACAGCGCCTCCCTGGACAACCGCCAGGGCCGTATCGAAATGGCCGGTGGAAGCCTCGCGCTGACCAGCGCCGACCTGAACAACAGCAGTGGGCAAATCATCGCCAACGACCTCACCGTCAACGCCGGCAACCTGAACAACCAGAACGGCGTGCTGGTGGGCAAAACCGCGACCGTCAATGCCAGCGACCTCGACAACAGCCTCAAGGGCCTGATCCAGGCGGACGGCGGCGCGCTCAACCTCACCGTTGCCAACACCTTCAACAACAACCAGGGTTTCGCCCAGGCCAGTACCGACCTCAACGTGACTGCCGGCAACCTCAGCAGTAATGCCAACGGCGTGCTGAGCGCCGACACCGGCAAGCTGACCCTCGCCGCCGCGCAACAGCTCAACAATGCCCAGGGCCGCCTGCAGGCCGGGCAGGGCGATATCGCACTGCGCGCCGCGAACCTGGATAACCAGAACGGCGTGATCGTCGGCAAGCAACTGCTGCTCGACGTTGCCGGCGGTGACATCGACAACCGTGCCGGGCGCGTATTGGGTGACCAACTCGACGTGCGCGCTTCCGGCCTCGACAACCGCAGCGCCGGCCTGCTGGCCGGTGGCGCCCAGGGCGTCAGCCTGCTGCTCAAAGGCCCGGGCCAGTTGCTCAACGCCCAGGGCCGCATCCAGAGCGAAGGCCTCCTGCAATTGCAGGGCGAGCGTTTCGACAACAGCGCCGGCATCCTGCTGGGCCAGACCGTCGACGTGACCGCGCAGACCTTCAACAACAGCAACAAAGGCGCGCTGGTCAGCGATGGCGGCGACGTGGTGCTCAAGGTCAGCGACCTGCTCACTAACGTTGGCGGCCAGATCGATGCGGGCGAGCGCAGCGTATTGGTCAAGCAGCTCACCACCCTCAACAACGACGGCGGCACCCTGCGCGGCAAGCGTCTGGACATCGCCGCCCAGCACCTGAACAACGACAACGGCCAGCTGCTGGCCGGCGCCGGAGGCTTGAGCTACAGCGGCCAGGACCTGAGCAACCGCAAGGGCCTGATCCTCAGCGGCGGCGCACTTACCGAATTGACCACCGCCAGCCTGGATAACCAGGACGGCACCGTGCAGGGCGACAGCCTGAGCGTCTCCGCCGACAGCGTGAACAACGGCAGCGACGGCCTGATGGCGAGCTTGGTGGGCAATCTGCAACTCACCGTGCAAGCCCTGGCCAACCGTGGCGGCAAACTGTTCGGCAAAGAACAAGTGACCGTCAGCGGCGCCACCCTCGACAACAGCGCGGGCGGCCAGATCAGCGGCAACCAGCTCAACCTCACCTCTCGCGACACCCTCACCAACCAGGGCGGCCTGATCGAAGCCAACCAGGGCCTGACCCTCACCGGCGGCAACCTGGATAACAGCGCCAACGGCCAACTGCGCGGCCTGGGCGGCGCCAGCAGCAGCCTCAATCTCAGCGGGGCGGTAAACAACCAGAACGGCATCCTCGAATTCGGCAGCCAGGCCTTCAGCCTCGACGCCGCCAGCCTCAACAACCAGAACGGCATGCTGCAACACGCCGGCACCGGCCTGTTCCACCTCAACACCGCCAGCCTGTCCGGCAGCCAGGGCAATATCCAGGGCATGGGCAGCGCCGACTGGGCGTTCGGCAAAGTCGACGGCCTGGGTCGCGTGCAACTCAACGACGTGCTCACCTACAAGAGCGACCAAGCGCTGGCCCTCAAGGCCGGTGACCGTATGGCCAGCGCCAAGGGTTTGGTCCTCAATGTGGCCAGCCTGGACAACGGCGGCGAACTGCTCAGCGATGGCGACCTGAGCATCACCACCGGCGACATGAGCAACAGCGGCCGCGTCTCGGCTCTGCAAACCCTCACCGTCGCTGCGAACAGTCTCAACCAGAACGGCGGCCGCCTGGCGGCCACCAATGCTCGCCTGACCCTGAGCGGCACCCTGGACAACCTCGGTTTCCTCACCGCCCGGCAGCAGTTGGATATCGCCGCTGCGCAAATCGACAACCGTGGCACCCTCGGTGCCCAGGGCGCGGTGAACCTGACCGCCGTCAACGGCATCACCAATGCGGCCGATTCGCTGTTGTTCAGCGGCGGCGACATGACGTTGCGCAGCAATGGCTTCAGCAATAGCTATGGCGATGTCTACAGCAAAGGCAACTTGAGCTTCGCCGCACGGGATGGTGGGCGTGCCGTGCTGTTCAGCAACCGCTCCGGCACCGTGGAAAGCGAAGGCTCCATCGGCATCAATGCGGGCTTCATCGAAAACGCCAAAGACGAATTCGAACTCGGGCAAACGCTGACTACCGGCAGCTTGTATTGGGTTTGTTCGCAACACTGCGACGAGAGCGACAACTGGGAACGTGGCGAGATCACCATCTACGAAACGTACCTTGAGGCGGCGACCAAGGATTCGGCAGCGGCGCGCCTGGTGGCGGGCAAAAACATGCTGCTGCAAGGCGACAATGTGCAGAACCGCTACAGCCTGATGGCCGCCAATGGCGACCTGAGCATCACCGCCGGTGACCTGCTCAATCAGGGCGCCGCTACGCGTACGGGGCAGCGCAAGATTGTCGTCAACACGCCAGGGCACGTTCCCGACGATTTGTTTGAACGCATGCGATACGTCGACGTTCCCGCGTTCAATGCGGCCACGGCGGCTGGGCATTTCGATAAGGCGCGCTTCGAAGAACTGAAAAGCCGCTCGCCCAATAGCCGGCCTTTCGTCCACTCAAGCGACGTCACCACCTGGACCGACAACGGCGGCCCTGGCTACGGCGCCACCCTGCAAGCCGGCGGCACGGTCAACCTCAACGTCGCCCGCACCCTGCAAAACGGCACGCTGCACAACAACACCCTGGCCCAGTTGACCGGCACCCTCGGCGACGACCAGACCGGCATCCCCGTCGGTGGCATCAACATCAACCTGAGCAAACACGCCAACGACCCCAGCGCCCAGGCACCGGGCAGCGTATTGCCAGTAGTGGGCGTGGCCCCCGGCGGCGGCTTCGTGCCTGTGGACTACACCGGCACCGCCTTCGCCCCGGTCGACCCCACCACCTCGCCCACCTTCCAACTGCCCAAGGGCGAGTACGGCCTGTTCGTCAAGAACGCCGACCCCACCAGCCACTACCTGATCGAGACCAACCCCGAGTTCACCTCGATATCGGGCTTCTTCAGCTCCGACTACATGCTCGGCAAACTCGGTTTCAATTCCGACAACGCCTGGCGCCGCCTCGGCGACGGCCAGTACGAAACCCGCCTGATCCGCGACGCGGTGCTCGCCCAAACCGGCCAACGCTTCCTCGCCGGCGGCCTGTACAGCGACGCCGACCAGTTCCGCTACCTGATGGACAACGCGTTGGCCAGCAAAGACGCCCTGCGCCTGAGCCTCGGCGTGTCCCTAACCGGCCAGCAAGTCGGCGCCCTGACCCACGACATCGTGTGGATGGAAAATCGCGTCATCGACGGCCAGACCGTCCTCGTGCCCGTGCTGTACCTGGCCCAGGCCGAGTCGCGCAACGTGCGCGGCAACAGCCTGATCCAAGGCCGCGACCTCAACCTGGTCACCGGCGGCGACCTGATCAACGTCGGTACCCTGCGCGCCAGCAACAACCTCTCCGCCATCAGCAGCGGCAGTATCTACACCGGCGGCCTGGTCGAAGCCGGCAACAACCTGAACCTGCTGGCCCAGAACAGCATCCGCAACGCCATGGCCGGCGAAATCCGCGGCAAGCAAGTCAGCCTCACCGCGCTCAAAGGCGATGTCACCAACGACAACACCGCCATTCAGGTGCGTGACGGCGTCGGCATGCGCACCCTCACCGACACCAGCGCTGGCACCATCGTCGCCCGCGAAAACCTCGCCATCGACGCCGGCCGCGACCTCACCAACCGAGGCGCTTTGGTAGCGGGCAACGACGCCAACCTCACCGCCGGCCGCGACCTCAACCTCATCGCCGCCAGCGACACCAGCGTCAAGCACGAGACCCGTGACAGCGGCGAAAAATCCAGCATCACCACCGACGTCAAAAACCTCGCCGCCAGCGTCACGGCGGGCGGCAGCATCAATATGCAAGCCGGGCAAGACGTCAACATCATCGGCAGCACCGCCACCGCCGGCAAAGACCTTACCATCGCCGCCGGCCGCGACCTCAACGTCGCCTCCGTCAGCGACATGCACAACGTTGAAGGCAAGGAAAAACACGGCAAGAAACGCATCAAAACCTCGGACGACCAGACCACCCAAGTGGCCAGCGTACTGACGGCGGGTGGGGATTTTGTCAGCCAGGCTGGGCGTGATACCACGATCGTGGCGAGCAAGATCAGTGCGGGGAATGAGGCTTATCTGTATAGCGGGGATAAGTTGAGTTTGTTGGCGGCTGAGAACAGTACGCATACGTTGTATGACATGAAGGAGAAAGGAAGCTGGGGCGCTAAAAAGGCGCAGATGGATGAAGTTACCCGTACCACTCAAGTAGGGACCGAGATCAAGACGGGGGGCAACCTGGTCCTGAAAAGCGATGGCGATCAGGTGTATCAAGTCGCGAAGCTTAATAGCGGCAAAGACATCATCCTTGATAGCAACGGTGCAATTGTCTTTGAAGGGGTCAAGGACCTGCACGATGAGAGCCACACCAAGAGCAAAAGTGATCTCTCGTGGTTCAGCGCTAAAGGCAAAGGCAACACGGACGAAACCCTGCGTCAGAGCGAGTTGGTTGCGCAAGGGCAGCTTGTCATTAAGGCCGCCGAAGGCATTCGTATCGATGTCAAACAGGTCGATCAGCAGACCGTAAGCCAGACCGTTGATGCGATGGTCAAGGCTGATCCTAATCTGGCCTGGCTGAAACAAGCTGAGGCGCGTGGCGACATTGATTGGCGCCAGGTGAAAGAGATTCACGAGAGCTTCAAGTACGACAACTCAGGGTTGGGCGCCGGTGCCAAGATTGCGATTGCGATCCTGATGGCGGCGATTATGGGGCCGGTAGGTTTTGGGCTGCAGGGCGCCACCCTTGCGGTGAGCACCAGCTTGAGTACGACCGCAGTCACCAGCACCATCAACAACAAGGGCAATTTGGGTGCAGCGCTTAAAGAAACGGTCAGCGCAAATAGCCTGAAAAGCGCAGCGGTCGCTGGTTTTACGGCGGGTGCCCTGGAGTATGCCGATACTAATTGGTTCGCTGGTGCGGACAGTGCAGGTGCAAGCACAAGTACCGTCCAAGGTGTTACCCCAAGTACGGGCTCAACCTTGGCGGTTACTAACTCTTCCAAAGATATTTTCACTTGGACGTCAGCAGGCGATATCGCGCTGCGTACTGGTGGTCGGGCGGTAATCTCCAGCGGGATATCGACGGCCGTTCAAGGGGGGAGCTTCGGCGACAACTTCAATGCGGCGTTGCTGGGAGAGGCCGGCAACGTTGCAATGGCTACCGGCTTTAATTGGGTGGGCGATTACGTCACGTTCCCGAATGGAAGCCCTCAAAAGATTATTGCGCATGCCTTGATGGGAGGGTTGCTGGCTGAAGCCACCGGTAGCGATTTCAAAACCGGGGCTGCCGCTGCCGGGCTGAATGAGGCACTCATCAATCAGTTGGTGTGGGCTGCTCAAGGCAATGACGACATCACGCTGATGCTTTCACAACTGACAGGCTTGTTAGCAGCTGCGGCGGTCGATGGAGATTTGGAAAAAGGCTCTCAGATTGCTCAGAAAGCAACAACGTTTAACTATCTTTACCACGAAGAAGTCGAGGAGATGCTTCGGGAGGTAGATAGCAAGACTACTGAGCAAGAGAAGCGTGAGGTCAGGCAGCGTTATGCGGAACTTGATCAGCAGAGAAATAACGAGTTGGATGCCCTTTGCGCACGCGATCCGCAACGCTGCCGAGGTATTGCCACATCCTTGGCGAACGATGATCAGAAACTCGTTGATCTGGTAGGTAGACTGAGGTCCCAGGGGCAGGGCGGGGCGGCTTCTGCGGTTGGTTTTGTGATAGGGAACAACCTAGACGCGTCCAGCCAAATTGCAGCAGATATCAGCTCTGCGGGCGGTGGGCCATTAGTTAAGCTCGGCGCGGAGGCAATTAAGGCAGGAATTGGGATTACATTACCCTCACGTTCTGGCGCGGGGAAAGGGAAAAGCGGTCAGAGTGATATAACAACGGCAGGGGGAAAAAACTCCTCTGGTGGAATTACAACTGTCTCCGATGAAATGAGAGCCAATCCTTATCATCCGGATTGGCAGCAGTACGTTGGCGGCGAACCACGCGGAGTAGGCGCGGATACTGTAAAAGGTACGGAGGTACCCAAAGGCAAAGCGAAGACTCCAAAAACCGTAGAGGAAATATCAAATCCACCACAGGCCCCGATAATCCCGTCTGGCTGGGTGAGTCGACCGGGTAAAAACGGCGGTGAAGTTTACTATCCGCAAGGGACAGATCCCGCGAAAGGAGAGCACATACGGGTTATGCCTCCTGGATCGTCATCTGTTTCAGGTTATGAGAATGGCTACTGGCGCTGGCAAAATTCAGGGAAGCAGCCGATGAATCCTGCGACTGGGAAGCCGGGGATCGGTCAAGGAGACACACATATTCCGCTTCCTCCTGATTCTTTACCCCCCGTTCGTCGCTGAACGCTTATAGATTAATTTAGAGGTACATATGGGCACTTTGCCAGATGATTTTAATGTTTCTCTGCTTTCTGGCTGTTATCTGGAAATGGTTTGTTTTGGAGTGCGTGTCACGAGGTTTGATTTTTCGAGACCGCAGACATTCGCTGGTGCGTCGCCTTATAAAGTTTCACTCTGTGTAGAAGCCGGGTTGAAATATCAAATTGACGACATTGTGGGTCAGCGCGAATTTAATGACTCGTCTACCAGTGCACCTTTGTTAGATTTTTTATTAATGGACGTTGAGTCTGTTGAGAAAGTCGAAACTGACGCACTACAAATAAAATTTAGCACGGGAGCGAAAATTACCATCGAGTCGGATGTTTCAGATGGTTATGAGTCTTACTCGATTTATTTGGATTCCGGTGACATCATCGTCGTCTGAATGGGTAAGAACGGAGAAAAGGGACAGATTTATTCGGGTTCAAGGTGGCAGTAAAAGTGCCAAATAAATAAATCTTTTCTCTTTATTTTAAGAAGGTGGGGCCGGAGCGAGTGTTAGATCCGTAGTTCCAAAGGCTAATAGGGACTGGCGCATGTATAGGTAGTGCATTGGGAGAAAGCCAGAATCAAAGTGGTAGGCTGATGGCTACGTTTAAAGAAAGTATATATTTGTCTTGTTCGCAATTTTGCGTATTTTTGAGTTCGCTTGATCAGCCGTATAATGATTGGAGTGATCGTAGTTATGCGCAAGGATTTGCGTGGAGGTTAGGGAGTGTCTCTTTTCGAGCATTGGTTGACGAAGGGGACCATATAATTAGTTTTTTCATTAACGAACAAGTGCCAGATGTAAGCGCAGACGTGGTTCGGGCCTTTAAAGTTCCCTTCACGGTGAGGGATAGAAATATTGAGGTTGGTAGTATTTCGAGTACGGTTCCTCTAGAACTATCTGAAGGAGATTATTCTCTTCAGGTCGAATTTATAAGACCCTCTTCAAGTGGAGTGTATGCAATAAATGTCCATTTGAATTTAGGGAGTTGCGGTTTTGAGGTGTTGAGAGCAGACGCCGAAATTGACGAGCAAGGTGAGTTTGATATCGATGCGGTTCCTGCGGGATAAACATTAGGAAAAAAGGGGGCGGATTTATTTTAATTCGAGATAGCAGTAAAAAGCCTATTAAATAAATCTATCCACTTTTGTTTGCTATAGATACTTGGTTGCCTGTCTGGAAGAACGAAGGCTGGTCGATTAGTAAAATTGACAATGCGCGAAATTACATTCAAGAATTAAAAAAATTATTTGAATGAAAGGGGCTCCAATATGAATCCAAATGAATACTTGAATATGTCATTAATTGGTGCTCTTGCGGGATTTGGAAGAGATAAGTCAATAGTCGAGTATGTAAAAGTTGAGGATGATGAATTTCTGAAACTGCCGGAGTGTGGGGTCTATTTTCAGGCGGGTAGTGATGGTGTTATTGTTGCATACCGCGTTTATTATCAAGCCTCTGGTGAGTATTTCCCAGCTGATGCTGAAACTAAAACTGCTTGTGCGGATGTTGAAACAATTGAAGAGTCAATTGCTAAATATGGTACGCCTTTGCGTAATGTGCCCTCCATTCGAATTCCCGGTAGGGCTCCCACGAGTCCGGGGTGCGAGTTTTTAGTGAAAGGGAATGCGGTAACTGTGCATTATGATTTTGATAGTAAGTTGGTTGATTATGTTCATGTTAGGAGGAAGTTTTGAACTGGCGGAAAATGTCTGAGGGGTGGAAATCGAGATGAGAGGACTGGTTTTTTAATTAGAAAAAAGGAATAGGGGTCAAAAGGAATAGGGGTCAGACCACGCTTTGCGTTTTTTAGAGTTCAGCAGCGTTGCTCTTTAAAAATATGGTTTATTTTTTGTAATTATTCTATTTGGTTGGCCTGTTGATGGACGGCTAAGCTGTAAACTCTTATCCAGTTAGGGGTTTATATGGCTCGCCGTCCCAGGGTTTTACTGCCGGGTATCCCATTGCATATTATACAACGGGGAAACAATCGGTCTGCGTGTTTTTATTCAGATGAAGACTACATTTTTTACATTGATACATTAGCCGTGCTTGCTCAACTGTATGGCTGTAAAGTTCACGCATTTTGCTTGATGACAAATCACGTTCATCTGTTGTTGACGCCCACCTGCTGCGCAGGGGCTGGCCTACTTATGAAGGGGGTGGGGCAGCGATATGTCCAATATGTCAATCGAACATATCAACGAACGGGCACGTTGTGGGAAGGCCGTTTCCGCTCCTGTTTGGTTCAGCAAGACAACTATGTTTTAGCTTGCTATCGATATATCGAAATGAACCCAGTCAGAGCGGGTATGGTTGCTCATCCGGGCGACTATCGCTGGAACAGCTATAGGGCAAACGCACAAGGCGAGCTATCAGGCTTTATAAGCCCGCATGCGGTTTATAGTGAGTTAGGTAGCGGCACCGCGCAACGAGCCGAAGCTTACCGATCTATATTCAAGGATCGGCTTTCACTCGGACTGATAGAACAAATTCGATCTTCTACAAACGGTAATTACGTTTTGGGCGATCAGAAGTTTGCGTCCGAGATTGCGCAGATATTAGGTAAAAGAGTTTCACCGGGTGTGTCAGGACGCCCTAAAAGTGTGAGTTAGAAGAATAGTGGTCTGACCCTGAGGGATCCCCACAAATTTACTCCAAGCTCTGCGCCTGATGGTGCACCTCATCACGCAGAGCTTTCTCCAATATCTCCAGGTGTTTTTGACCACCGAACTCGGTGCAACTGCGCCAGTACTCCAAACCTAATCGCCACAATGAAAGCACTCGTTTCTCTTTGAGGCTATTGCTTTGATAGCACCGTTCCAAACCATTTTCTCGCGCCTGCAGCCCTGTTAAAAATATGAGGTAGTTGGCCAATGCCGCAATCAACAACAGCACCTCAATGCGCTTTGGGCAGTGGCTTCGATGCAAATTCAGACCGAATCCCAGGTGCTCACTTTTGACATCTCGGAAACCTTCCTCGATCTGCATACGCCGCTTATAAATCGCCACAATCTGTGCCGGGTTCCACTCACTTTGCGCAAGATTGCTGGCAAGCAACCACGGCTCACGCTCACGTTTGGCGGACTGTCGGCTGAGCTTGCTTCTGGCGATTGAACCCGTGACTCGTTGGTGTTTTCGGCCCTTGGCTGAATGCCGAACGCAGTACAAATCGACGAAGTGAGGGGCGCTACGCGTCATCTCAACGCGCCCCAGCGATTTAGGTGATGAAGTGGCCAGAGCGTACAAATTCTTCACGGGTTGCCAGTCGTTTGCTTCTCGACGATAAAGTTCACGGTTGCGTATGCGAGCCACGTAATACCAGCCCTTCGCTACCACAGCCTTCATCCACGGACGCCGAAAACCCGCATCCGTGACCAAGACTGGAACGCATCCGTCAGGCAGTAACTCAGCTAACATTTTGAGCAGGCGGCTTTGATATTTGGGACAGCTCTCACGCTCATGAACGCTTTCATAAATAGGAAACGAGCGTCCCGCAAACGGGACCGCGGCTCTCAACAAAAACGCATCGCCAGGAGCATCAATTCGCGACCAGTCCACCAAGATTAAAGGGTGCTTCAGGGAGCCTAACAACGCCCGCAGCATCACCCAGTAGAACAGCGGGCGCTCTGCTCTGAGGTGTTGATTACCCAGTAATCGGTCCACTCGTTTGATCGCATGCTTGGGGTACGCCTGACCTGGCATAAAACGTCCCAGCGCTGTTAGCGTCAGGCGACGGCCTTGCAGTAACGAACTGACACAACTCATCAGCGTCGTTAGGCGGCGAGAATGGATCGAGGGCAGTGCTTGAGCGAGCGCTCTGTGTAAAAATCGGATGGCCTGCATGGGTTCGGGTTCTTAGTTTTGTGTGGTGCAAACCAAGTTGCCGGCTCATGCAGGTCTCTTCAATATTCCAACTTCTTGATTTTAAGTAAGAAAATTCGGGGATCCCTCAGGGTCTGACCCCTATTTTTGCTAGGGTTGCCTGCGACAACTGACCTATACTCTTCGTATGTTTTTTTTCAGAAAAGAACTAGGTGTCTAAATCATGAGTTTCCAGCATAAAGCATTCATTTTTGACTTTGATAGTTTTGATAGTGAGCTTAGGCCGTTATTGGAAGCTTCCTTGCGCTCTGGAAATATTGAGCCGCTACGTTGCTTTATTCTTTCTAACAAAGAGCTTTTGGTCGATCCCTATGAGGGAGATGCGCTGGATGACGACTGGGAGGACATGATCGAAGACAGGGATGCTCATCAATATGGGGACTTTGCGCTGACAAAATATTATTCCCCGAAGGATGATCATGGATTAGGGGTGAAATGGGTAGATTTTCAAGAGAAAATTTCCAATCGAGGTAAGCTAAATATTTCTCCTTTTTTGGGCGCGCCAGTAGGTGTAGATGGCGAGTTTTTTGATCCTGGTAAAATGGGGTCGTACTTTCAAACTACCCATGAAGTGGGTGAAAGTCTAAAAAAGATTGAGGGGGTGAAGGGGGAGATGAAAGATGATTTGATCGAAGAGTTGGAAAGGTACGAAGGTTTTCTCAATCAAGCTAATTCAGTAAAAAGAGGGATCTATGTAACGTTTTGATTGAGAGAATGAAGTGAAGATGGAAAGTGAACTGGTGTTAGACCTAAAGAATGTCGAGCAGTCACATTTTAATTCTCAGAGCGACATTAGTGTTTTCTTTTTATTTTTTCTGGGTTTCTTGCGCTATTTCAATCACAGCTCTTTAAAAAATAGTTTTATTTTCTGCTTAAATTTCTAAGCGAGGCGGTTACCAGATAACCGCCCTTTTTTATTTACGAAACTTGCGAGTTCAACTTCCGTCCAACCACATCCAGCAGATCGCACCCATCCCTCAGCGGGATAGCCAGCAACAGCGCGAAATCATGCAGCACAACGGCATCACTGCTGATTTCCTCCCGAAACGCTAGGTTCTCCAAAAACTGCGTCACCGCGCGAATACGATACGCGGCGGCGTCATAGAGAACATCAAAGGGCGCTTGCGTGTCGATCACCAGCGCGGGAATGGTTGCGTCGTGACCTGTTAACGGCATGTATCGGTTCATATTTAAGCTCTCTACTTAAGTGATAAATGCCATCACTCAAACGTCGCCAAACGCATGGGTGACAGCTGTACGCAGGTTGGCGAACCGGCAGTAGAGAAAACCGGCAGACCCGAAGGTCTCCCGCGCACAGCCGCCATAGACGACTTTGCAGGCGCGCAAGTGACTGCAAAAAAGCCACCAGCTTGCGCATTCTCTACCGTCAGGTCGCCAAACCTGAATCGCCATGAGGGCGACCGGCGGACTATAAGTCCTTCGCATAAAAACGCGCAAGGCATCACAGCAGTGGCACCAGCCCTCATGCCATGCCAACCCTTGCCGACACATTGGCGATGACCCAACGCATCAAAAACTGAGACCCCGCCATCATCGGCGCTCTCGCAACTGCTCCACCGTTAACCACAAGGAAGAAATACATGATCAAGTTGTTCTGCAAAGCCGCTGTCGTTCTGTCCCTGGCCACTCTGTTTGGTTGTTCCTCCACGCCGTCGGTAGAGAAGATGCAGGCCGACGTGGCGAACTACTCGTTGCCCAAGGCTGCCGTGGCCGATAAAGGCCTGGTCTACGTCGTGCGCCCTAGCAACGTTGGGATGATGGTGCGGTTCAACGTGTTCCTGGATGACAAGGAAGCCAACTCGGAGATGGGTTACAACCGTGGTAACCAGTACATCTATTTTTTCGTGACGCCGGGCAAACACGTAATCAGCTCCAAGGCTGAGAACTGGGCGGACATGCCGATCGACGTCAAGGCGGGTGAGGTGGTTTACCTCAAGCAGCAAGTCGAAATGGGCTTCGCTGTGGCGCGTAACAGCCTTAAAACGCTGAGCGAAGTCGAAGGCCGTTATCTGGTCAAAGATGCTTCCTTGGGCACCATTGCCAAAGAAAGCAAATAAGTTGAGGCCGGTCTGTCGGCAGGGCCAGGTCCTGCCGACAGCTACTCATTCACTGCAAACATTAAGGGACTGATGTGAAAAACCTACTCTTCATTCTCCTCACCACCCTGATCCTCGGCGGTTGCGTCAGCCACCCCCTCACCCCCGAAAACCGCGCGCAGATCAAGACGGTAAAAGTCCTGCCCGTGAAGTGGGAAAAGAACATGGTGTACTTCGGCCGCGAACAAGCCTGGGGCGCGGCACTCGGGGCCGGGGTTGGCGCGGGTGCCGGCATGGCCAGCGGGGCGTCCAAGGTGGGCACTGCGGCGTTGAGCGGCGCCGGGTTTGCGGCCGGGATGAAGCTCGGGCAGTTGGCCGAGATGCCGACGCCGGTGGCTATTCTGACGGTGATGGAGGCGGAAAAACTCGACGTGGGTATGTTGCTCAAGCAGGGCTTTGTCGATGCACTGGGCAAGACCTCGACGCTCAAGGTAGTCGGTGACGATGAGCCGGCCGATGCGCAGATCCAGCTGACCGTGTCCGAGTGGGGCTTTCGCCTGACCCAGGGGTTCAGCAGCGTGATTTATCCCACCCTTAGCGTGGTGGCGCAGATGAATCGCGGCGATGAAATGATCTGGCGCACCTTTGAAACGGTGACGCCATTCAATGGCCAGAACGTTTATGGCTATACGCCGCTGACTTATCGCACCGATCCTGAGGCCTTGCGCCGGGCGCTGACCGGGATTACGCAGATATCGGCGCAGTATCTGGTGAAGGAGCTCAAGTAAGTCTGACGGTGATGTAACAACGGCTAGGCGGCGTTTTTCTGGTTGCTCGCGTTATCGTTGACGATTTTCGCGAGCAAGCTCGCTCCTACAGTGGTAGCGGCGTGCTGTTTATGGCTTTGAACATTTTGTTTATCTGAGTGTCTTTACCCCGCCCACCCGCAATCGGTCGGGCTGCATGGACTGCAGCGTTTTCAAATGACATTAAGGATTGATGTGAACCTCTTCCTCTTACGGCCCCTTTCTGCCACCGCCTGCGGTGCACCGGCTCGCGCCTGCGATTCCCAGGGACGTTGGAGGCATCATTCGGATCGATTGATCCTTTCCCACAGCACACCTACTGCCGCCGGGCCTCTTGGTGGTTTTGACCTGTAGTTCATGGAGTTAGAAATGAAGCGCAAGCAGTTCCAGAAAAGTCTGTTGGCAATCATGGTCGGCGCGATCAGCACCCAAGTGCTGGCCGTGGAGTTCGACCTGGGTCAGGGCAAGAATATTTGGGCCAATGAGACGTTCAACGAGCCCGTGACCATCACCGGCCAGTTTTCCCGAGTGGTCGATTCCAACACCACCGACCCCGCCGGCCTGGGATTTGCAAACACCCGCATTCAAGGCTCGCTGATCAACCGCGCAGACATCACGCTGGAGTCGCAAGGCGGCACCATTCGTGCGATTGCCATCGACCCGATGTTCTGGACTGGCCCGACCGGTTTGGCCCCGAGCACTGTCACCGGGGATGTGGTTCAGGCAGGCAACGTGCTGATGCGCAACGGCGCGTATGAAGGGCTTGAGATCGGCCCCACCACCATTGGCGGCAGCGTTATCAACTCCGGCACCATCCGCTCCACGCCACCCGTGGGTACGGTGACGACGCCCGGCTACCTGGGCGGCGGCGAAGGCATTTACCTGCATGGCACCACCATTGCGGGTGACGTTTCCAACACGGGTGTGATCGATATGGCCGGCGAGGGTGCGATTGGCTTGATCCTTGACATCGACGGCGACACGCCGACCACCATCGGCGGCAAAATCCTGAACTCGGGCTCGATTACCGCCACAGGCGAGGGCGCTTGGGGTGTGGAAGTGGAAACCGACACCAGCCCTCTGCGTATTGAAAACAGCGGCCTGATTTCCGCCAATGGCAATGAGGCGAAAGGGCTGTTTCTGTACGGCGGCACCTTTGATTACATCCTCAACACCGGCACCATCGAAGCCAAGGGCGCGTCGGCCAATGCCTTCGACCTGTCCGGCGCCAGCTTTGCGCAGAACAGTGCTGCCGGTGCGCGCGGTATCGTCAACCGTGGCCTCATCACCGCCGACGGCACTGCGATCCAGGTGAGTGCGGCTGAGCAGTCCTCGCCGTTCGAAATCAACCAGCAAGCCGGCGAAATCCGCAGTAACGCTGGCACCGCCGTCGACGCCGCCAACCTGGCGACGCTGAACTGGACCGGCGGCAAAATCACCGGCGACTTGCTCAACCTCAACGCCGTCAACGTCGACGGCCAGGCGGATTTCACCGGCAGCCGTATCATCGCGCCGGTGTCGGTCAATTCAGGCTCGCTGAACCTCTCCGCGCCCGGCACCGCCATCACCGGCAACCTCAATGTGGCTAGCGGCGCAGGTGTTGATATGCACCTGTCCGACAGCGTGGTGCCGACCACGCCGTACCTCACGGTCAACGGCACGGCCAATCTGGCCCAGGCCTCCAAGCTGACCGTCAGCGCCAACCCGGGCGACTTCGCCGCGCCTAAAGCCGGCACGCAATACACCTTGCTGCAAGCCACCAACGTGCAGAACAACGGCGTGGCCGTGGCCAGTGCGTCGTCGTTGCTGAACGTGCTCAGCTACTCGGCCGATGCGCAGACGGTCAAGGCCGTGGTGGCGGTGAAAAGCGATCAGCAGGTGCAGCAGGAGCTGGCGGGTGCCAGCGCGGGTGCGTCGGCCGCAACCGCCGTTAACGTGTTGAAAAACGATGTGCTCGGCCAGCTCAACCAAAACGACCCGGTGTTCCAGAGCCTGGCCAACGCCGGGACGGCACAGCAACTGGCGCAACTCGCCGACCAACTCACGCCGGACGTCAACCGTGGCGCCCTCGACGTGGCGTTGTCGGGGCAAACTGTGGTCAACGGCGCGATCTTCAATCGCCTCACCGACCAGCGCGAAAGCCATCAGGTCGGCGGTGTTTGGGTGCAGGGCCTGAGCAGCAACATGGACCAGGACGGCCGTGGCGGCAACAACGGTTACTCGGCCAACAGCAGCGGCATGGCGGTGGGTGTGGACGGTCGTGTGAACGACACCACCACCTTGGGCGTGGCGTACAGCTATCTCAATTCCAATATCCATTCGGACCTGGGCAACAAGACCGACGTCGAGGGCCACGCGCTGTCGCTGTACGGCAACTGGGCGCTGCAGAACTGGTTCGTGGATGGCAGCCTCAGCTACGGCCATAACGAGAACGACAGCAAGCGCCACGTCGCGGGCACCACGGCCAAGGGCAGCTACGACAGCAATGTGTTGGCGGCCAGCGTGATCGGCGGCTACAGCTTCAAGCCGTCCCAGGCGGTGGTGATCGAGCCACGTGTAGCGGCGCGCTATGCCAACGTACGCATGGATGGTTTTACCGAGAAAGGTTCGTCGGCGGCGTTGAGCACGGCTTCGCAGCGTTATGAAGTGGGCGAGTTGGGTGCTGGTGTGCGTTTGGCGGCCAACCTGCCGATGGGCGCTGGCAGCTTGCAACCGGAAGCGACCTTGATGGCCTATCACGACCTGATGGGTGATCGCGTCGCGCAAACCTCCAGCTTCGTGGCGGGTGGTTCGCCGTTTACCGTGACCGGCGCATCGGTGGCGCGTGACAGCTATGAAGCCAGTGTGGGCGTGAATTACCAAGTGTCGGACTTCACCGTCGGCGCCAGCTACACCCGCCAGGCACGCAGCGGTTTCGATGCTGACGGCGTCATGCTTAAGGCACGCTACGCGTTCTAAGCAACACCTCAACATAAATGCGGGAGGGGGCTTGCTCCCGATAGCGGTGGTCCAGTCAATGTTGTGTTGACTGACTCACCGCCATCGGGAGCAAGCCCCCTCCCACATTTGGATTTGTGTGAATCCGTCAGAACAACTTTCGCTGTACGGCCTCAACCCGCGTACGTAGAGCCTGCCGCTAATCCCCTGTGGGAGGGGGCTTGCCCTAATGCCAGTCAGTTAAGCGAAAGGGCTTCACTGTAGGAGCGAGCTTGCTCGCGAAAAACGCCAGACAACGCGTTCATTTTGGATGAACGAGGGGGCCTTGAGTTCTTCGCGAGCAAGCTCGCTCCTACAAAAAGCCTTAACTGACTGGCATTAGGGCTTGCTCCCGATAGCGGTGGTCCAGCCAATGATGTGTTGACTGACTCGCCGCCATCGGGAGCAAGCCCCCTCCCACATTTGGATTTGTGTGAATCCGTCAGAACAACTTGCGCTGTACCGCCTCATCCAGCGTGCTGCGCGTCAACGCCTCTACCACTTCCCGGGTGTCTGCCTGGAACGGGATGCCCACGATCAGCACCAGGTGCATCCAGGTGCGTACCGACTCGCTCTTCTTGACGCGGCCCAACTCCTTTCCGTCTTTGTCCTTGAACACGGTTTCCAGGGTGAAGGTGTTCTTGGCCGTGGACGGGATGATGAAGAACGTCACGCCGGTGATAATCGCCGAGGCCATGCTGAACTGTTCGTTGTTGTACAGGGTGGCGTCAGCGTAGATGTCCGAGTCAACCTTGTCGGTGCTCACCCGTGCGAAGCGGTTGGACTGGCGGAACCCATCCGCCACGGCTTTTTCCCACAGGGCGGCGGGTGCGCCGGCAGCGGCGTTGGCGGGGCCGCCGTTGACCTGGTTCAGCCCGGTGGTGCGCACGTACGCCGTAGGTTTCTGCGCTGGCGCGTTGGCGGTCGGTGGCCAGGTCTGTACCGGTGGCAGTTCGTGTTGCGAGTAGGACACGCAGCCCGTCAGCAAGACGGCCGCGAGTACCAGGCCGTGCTTGATCAATCCTTTCATGTGATGCTCCTTGAGTTTACGGTTTGGCCAGTTTGGCGGTGGCGGTGTCGAGCAGTTGCGCGACGAGTTCATTCAGTTGTTTGGCGCCCATGGTCGGGGCCCAGTATTCGCGGCCGTAAAGGCCCACGTTGCGCTCGAACTTGACCTCTTGTTTGCTGCTGGCCAGTTCCTTGCCGTCGCGGTCGACGATCACCAGGTCGCCGGCCAGATCGAACGTGTCGACGTAGATCGGGCCGTTGACCCAGATCCAGATCGTCAAGGTCAGCAAGGCGCCGGGTACATAACCCGGGTGCACGCCGCGATGGCCCTTGAGCGACGTCATGTTGAACTTGAGCGAAACATCCTGCTCACCCAGGCGCACCGGGTACTCGGTAACCTGCTTGAAGTAACCGGCCGCGCGCACGTACTGGTTAAGCTGCAACGTCAATGAACGGCTGATAGCGGTTTTGTTGGCGTCGTTGATGTCAGCGGCATTCACCGTCACATCAGCGATTTGCGCGCTGCGCGGGCTGCTGACAGAAGCCGGGTGTAACGGGGCGCCGATAGGGCCGGTGACGGTGTAGGACACACAGCCGGTCATCGACAGTGCGGCAACGAGGGCCGCTGCCCGCAAGAGGATTTTCAACACGCAATATCCCTATTAATGAATGAACCAGGTCAGGGTCTCGGCACGTCGGCTCAGAACTTTAGGCCGATCCGGTTTCCCTCCCTCAGCAGCCCCACTCATCACTTAACCCTGCGTTTATTCAAAACACCTTGAGAACCGCTCTCAACCCCGTAAAATGCCGCAGCCGTTGCGGCACGACAGGTTCAGGGACGAATACAGACGCACGTGTTTCCCTCCCCGAAAATGGCCGCAGCCCTGCGCTCTGCCGATTTCTCACTTTAGGAGCAACACGTGAAGACACTGTCCAAAATCCTGCTGTCGGGCCTCACCGCCGTGGCGCTGTTGACCGTGGCCGGTTGCGCCACCGAGAGCAACCGCGCAATGCCGGTGGAGCAAGTCGCCAGCGCCAGCGTGGCCTATTCCGGCGTGCGCGTGCCGATTGCCGTGGGCAAGTTCGACAACCGCTCCAGCTACATGCGCGGTATCTTTTCCGATGGCGTCGACCGCCTCGGTGGCCAGGCCAAGACCATCCTCATCACCCACTTGCAGCAGACCAACCGCTTCAGCGTGCTGGACCGCGACAACATGGGCGAAATCTCCCAGGAAGCCAAAATCAAAGGCACCGTGCAGAAGCTCAAGGGCGCTGATTACGTGGTGACCGGCGATGTGACCGAGTTCGGCCGCAAGGAAACCGGCGACCGCCAGCTGTTCGGTATCCTCGGCCGTGGCAAGACCCAAGTGGCCTACGCCAAAGTCGCGTTGAATATCGTCAACATCAACACCTCCGAAGTGGTGTACTCCACCCAGGGCGCCGGTGAGTACGCGCTCTCCAACCGTGAAGTGATCGGCTTCGGCGGCACCGCCAGCTACGACTCCACCCTCAATGGCAAGGTGCTTGACCTGGCCATGCGCGAAGCGATCAACCGCCTGGTGGACGGCATCAACGCCGGCGCCTGGAACCCACGTAACTGATCAGCAACACCTCAAGGAGCAGTACACGGATGAGCAAGGCAGTGAAGTTGGCGCTGACGCTGGCAGCAATCGTGACGGTAACCGGGTGCCAAACGGCGCCCCAGCCCCTGTATCAATGGGAAAGCTACCAGCCGCAGGTTTACGAATACTTCAAGGGTGAGCCCAAGGAAGCGCAGGTCGAGGCACTGGAGCGCGACCTGCAAAAAATCAACGCCACCGGCCGCAAGGCGCCGCCGGGTTACCACGCGCACCTGGGCATGCTGTACATGAACATGGGCAAGGACGACCAGATGGTGCAGGAATTTCGTACCGAGAAGGCGCTGTTCCCTGAGTCCGCCGCCTACATGGACTTTCTGCTGAAAAACGCCAAGACCGGAGTCGCCACTAAATGAGCCTGTTAAAACTCACCGGCGCCCTGCTGGCCCTGGCTTTTCTCGGCGGTTGCGCGGCGCCCAAGACGTTTGATTACTCAGCCTACAAACAGGCGCGGCCCAAGTCGATCCTGGTACTGCCGCCGATCAACGAATCGCCGGAAGTGCAGGCGTCCTACAGCCTGGTGTCGCAAGTCACCTACCCGTTGGCCGAAGCCGGCTACTACGTGCTGCCGATCGCCCTGGTGGACGAAACCTTCCGCCAGAACGGCCTGACCACCGCCAACGATATCCAGGCCGTACTGCCGGCCAAGCTGCATGACATCTTTGGTGCAGACGCCGCGCTGTACATCACCGTCAGCGAGTACGGCACCAAGTACATGCTGATCTCCAGCGACACCTCCGTGACCGCCTCGGCCAAACTGGTGGACCTGCGCACCGGCACCACCCTGTGGACCGGCACGGCGCGTGCGTCGAGCGAGGAGGGCAACAATAACAGCGGTGGCCTGGTGGGTATGTTGATTACAGCGGCGGTCAAGCAAGTGATCAACAGCTCCACCGACGCAGCGCACCCGATTGCGGGCATCACCAGCGCACGGTTGCTGTCAGCCGGGCAGCGCACCGGCATCCTCTACGGCCCGCGCAACCCGAAATACGGCACGGACTGATAGGCTCTGCAGAACAAAATGTGGGAGGGGGCTTGCCCCCGATAGCTTAGTGTCAGCCACTGCATCTGGTGGCTGACCCACCGCCATCGGGAGTAAGCCCCCTCCCACACTGATTTCCGCTGTTGTCAAAATTGCACGCGTTAACCCGAACCCCACATTCCCCGCGTCTGACCTTGTGAACGGACTATTCACTCACGAGGTTCAGCCCATGTCCCGCCCTCTGCTCTTCCTGCGTCCTGCTGCCCAAGGCTTCACCCTTACCCTGCTGGTGGCGTTGGCCGGTTGCGGGCTATCTTCCTCGCCTGACCTGGCGAAACCGGCTGAGCCCGTCGCAGAGCTTCAACGCGCGCCGGCCCAGGGCGCATTGGTCAAGCGCATGGCCATGCCTGCACCGATGCAAATGCGCGAGACAGCGGCCATGGACTACCGCAGCGAACCCCGCGAGCAATACGCCAACCTGCCCGACAACCCGGTGTACCGCGTTGCCGAAACCCCGGTCTCCACCTTCAGCGTAGATGTCGACACCGGCAGCTACGCCAACGTCAGACGCTTCCTCAACCAAGGTAGCCTGCCGCCCGAAGGCGCGGTGCGCCTGGAGGAAATGGTCAATTACTTCCCCTATGACTACGCATTGCCTACCGATGGCTCACCCTTCGGCGTCACGACCGAAGTCGCCGCCACACCGTGGAACCCGCGTACGAAACTTCTGCGCATCGGCATCAAAGCGTCCGACCGCGCCGTGGCGGACCTGCCGCCGGCCAACCTGGTGTTTCTGGTGGATGTGTCCGGCTCCATGGACCGTCGCGAAGGTTTACCACTGGTCAAAAGCACCCTGAAATTGCTGGTGGAACAATTGCGTGATCAGGACCGCGTGTCATTGGTGGTCTACGCCGGCGAATCCCGCGTGGTGCTCAAGCCGACTTCGGGCCGCGACAAAACCAAAATCCGCAACGCTATCGACCAACTCACCGCCGGTGGATCCACCGCTGGCGCGTCCGGTATCGAACTGGCCTACCAGATGGCCCGCGAAGGCTTTATCGACAAGGGCATCAACCGCATCCTGCTCGCCACCGACGGTGACTTCAACGTGGGCATCAGCGACTTCGACAGCCTCAAGCAAATGGCCGCCCGGCAGCGCAAAAGCGGCGTGTCCCTCACCACCTTGGGTTTCGGTGTGAATAACTACAACGAACACCTGATGGAGCAACTGGCCGATGCCGGTGATGGCAACTACGCCTACATCGACAACCTGCGCGAAGCCCGCAAGGTGTTGGTAGACCAGCTCAGCTCAACGCTGGCGGTGGTGGCACGGGACGTGAAACTGCAAGTGGAATTCAACTCGGCACACGTCAGCGAGTACCGCCTGCTCGGCTATGAAAACCGCGCCTTGAAGCGTGAGGATTTCAACAACGACAAGGTCGATGCCGGCGAAATCGGCGCAGGGCACACGCTGACCGCGCTGTACGAAATCGTACCCAAGGGCGAGAAGGGCTGGTTGGAGCCTTTGCGATACGCCAGAGCGCCTGCGGCTGAAAACACCTCGGCAGAACTGGCGACGGTGCGCGTACGCTACAAACCTGCGGCGGGCGGTGATAGCCAATTGATCGAACGGGCCGTCGGTAAAACATCCACCGCGCCCAGCGACGACCTGCGCTTCAGCGCCGCCGTGGCTGCCTTCGCCCAACAGCTCAAGGGCGATGGCCGCTACACTGGCAGCATGAGTTTGCAGGACACCGCCAACCTAGCCCGCTCTGCACGCAGCGACGACCCGTTCGGCCTGCGCAACGAGTTCGTACAACTGGTCGAACTGGCCCAAAGCCTAAAACGCTGATCTCAAATCCTACACTGTCCAAATGTGGGAGGGGGCTTGCCCCCGATAGCGGTACATCAGCACCAAATGTGCTATCTGACCCACCGCATCGGGAGCAAGCCCCCTCCCACAGTCAATCCTGCTTCGGCTGACAAAAAGGAGTTCACCCCAGCACATGGCCGTCCCAGATGATCCACCCAGCGACGAATCGCTGCTGGCCCGCTACCGCACCGGCGACGCCGCTGCTTTCGAAGCCTTGTACGCCCGGCACCGCCAAAGCCTGTACCGCTTCCTCATTTCCCTGTGCAACAAACCCGAGCTGGCCGAAGAAATCTACCAGGACACCTGGCTCAGCCTGATCCGCAGCACCACCCAGCCACAGGGCCGGGCGAGTTTTCGTACGTGGCTGTTCCAGATTGCGCGCAACCGCCTGATCGACCACTGGCGCAAGCACGGCATCCACAACCCGTTGCACGACAGCTACGACGAGCAGCTGCACGCCCAGGCCGACCACAGCGCCGGCCCCGAGCAACACCTGAGCCTGAGCCGCGACCAGGCGCGCCTCGACGCCGCCGTGCAAGACCTGCCCGAAGACCAGCGCGAAGTCTTCCTGCTGCGCCTGCACGGCGAACTTGAAGTCCCCCAAATCGCCGCCCTCACCGGCGCCCCGCTGGAAACCGTAAAAAGCCGCCTGCGCTACGCCCTGCAGAAATTGCGGCGCCTGCTGGCCGACGAGGTAACCGTATGACTGACACTCGACCCACCCCAGGCGACGAACTGCTCCAGCACTACCGTCAACACAGCACCGGCGAACCCCCCGCGTCCCTCGACGCCTTCATCCTCAACACCGCCCGCCGCGAAGTCCCTGCGCCACAACCCAACCTGTGGCAACGCTGGCTGCACGCCTGCCAACGCCCACGCTGGCAGATGGCATTTGCCACCGTCGCAGGTTTAGCGCTGATGATCGGCGTGCTCACACGCTCCCCCGTGCTGCAGCCCGAAATCTCCACCGCGACATTCTCCGCCCTGCACCACCAAGAAGCCGCCCAGCCAACGCCGCAAGCCTTCTCCGCCCCCGCGCCAATGGCCCGAATGGCAGCGGCGCCCCGGCTTGAAAGTGCGCCAGCTCAGGCTGAAACCGCAGATGCATTGGCGGCTCCGCCAGCGGTAAAACTCAGCAAGGCCTCGCCGGCTGCATTGCCGTCTTTGGAGCAGGAGTTGCAGGCGATCTTGAAGTTGCGTGAGGCGGGAGAGAGCAAGGCGGCTGATGAGAAGCTGCTGGCGCTGTATAAGCGCTTTCCGGAGGAGGATTTACCGGGGAGGTTGGAGGCGTTGCGGAAGCGTTGAATTGGCATATACGGAAAAGCCTCAGGTCTTTCGACTTGGGGCTTTTTCATTCGTATCTGGTGCCCCGGCGAGCCTCTAACTGGACTTTTATCGTACTGATTTAAAACAGGTTTAACGAGTTTTTTTCTGCTGGGATACACACTGGGATACACAGGCCTCGTGATCTGTAGTGATCTCACGCATCGGGTTGTTCGATTCTGAAAAGCTTATCCGACTGAGATAGCTTGACGACGAATAATTCTTCCTTATTCAACTCCTCAGGTAATTTGTCCCTAAGTATTGACGCAACAAATTGAATGCCAGTTTTATTTACTAACTCTGCGATCTTAAGTAACTGGTTGTCGTGCATCAGTTCCTTTTTGTCGTTGAGCAGAAAGTGGAAGCAAGGGATGTTATTGGCATCTGCAAATAGCGTGTAGGCTATGTCAAAGCAAGATATTTCGCCTTGCTTTTTCCCAGAGCTAAAATTTGTATTGAATGCGCTAAATTTGTAAATGTGTTTGCCTTTATAGTTGTCTTGATCAACTTTAAGGGCGTACTTCTCTCCATACAGCTCTTCTGATACAGCGGAGAAGAAAGTGTTAAATGTGTCAATTTTGTTTTTTATGGTTTTTTCAAATTCTTGAGAGAATAATAGTTCGTCAATTTCTGAAAGCTCTTTGCGTAAACTGATAAGTTCTTGATCTACGCTTTCAAGCTGTTGTATGACATTTTCATACTCGCCTTTCTTCTGATGTTTTTCATTTAAGTCGGAAATTATATTTTCAAGCTCTTCAAATGACACACTTTGAGATATAGATTTTGCGATCTCTTCTTCTTTTACAAGTAGGCGCCTTAAAAGCTCTGACTTGGATTTGATGTCATTTTCAAGCTTGGGAATATCCTTAGATATGTATTGAGCCCGCTCGGCTACCATCTGGTTGTGGAAACCGCAAAGCTCTGTAAATGTTTTCTGGATGTTTGGTATAAGTGCTGCAGCCTGATTATATAGCGCTGCTAATTCGTCCGTATCAATCTCTGTTTTAGTCTCAAGGATATCTCTCTCCGCCTCTTTGATTAAAGAGTACCTAATGTCGAGCCTAGTAATTTCCGAGCTTACTGTATTTATTTCATATTTAATGTTGTTTAAAAGGTCTAGATCTTTTTCGAAGTTTTCATTTAAGTTTAATGTTCTTTTTTTATGGTTCAGCTTGGTGATTTCACTGTCGATTATGCTAAGAGCGACCTCGTAGGCAGATTTTGTTTGGCTTTTTTCAAGCTTTGCCTTAAATGATTGCTCTATCCTGATTTTGTTTAAAAGATCCTGTTTGTTGTTTCCTTCTACAAAGTTGCAGTCAAGAAGGAATAGATAAAGGGTTTCGTACTCTTCGTCTCTAGTAAATTTGTCGAGATTGTAAAGAGTGTTCGTAAGGCTTAAGTCTCGATAACGAATGTTGTGCGATATTATTTGCCGGAATGTTGGTTTTTGGCCGTAATGTCCCTTGAAAAGTATCTCGGTAAGGGCTTCCTCAAACTCGTCATCGGTCCTGTTTAAACCATTAACCTTTTGAATTTTACGCTTTCTTGCCAAAAAGTTTCTTTCAATTTTTATTTCTTCGGATGAGTTATCGTCTAAGTCACGTTTTAATGTGAGTGTAATAACTATCTCATTTTCAATTAAGAAGGCTTTTACTAGTTTGTGTTCTTCTTTTTTGTTTTCAGGGTCGGTATATATGTTTTTAGCACTAGAGCCTAAACAGAAATCGATGAGCATCAGGACTGTTGTTTTTCCAACATTGTTTCCTGTTTCTTTTCCATCAGTGGATGGGGTTTCATCAACAATTAAGTTGATCCCTTTATGAAAATTTATTTCACGTATGATGTGGGTTGGCGAGGCTATTTTCAGTTGTTTTAGATACATAGCTCAATTCTTCCCTGGTCACCAATTTTTATTGCGTTCAAGATAAAAAGCCAATCTAAGCAAAGTATAAAAAGGGACATGCTGATTTCACGAGTTTTCTTTGTCTCTATGTAGAGTTCCAAAGGCTCGATGGGGCTTGATTTTTGGATGGTATTTAGCACGTGCGCACCGTTATAATAAACAGTCTGGTCAGGGTGTATATTATCGGGCAGCAACATTTGCTTCGTATCCCTCAGGGTTCTCAAATATTTTACAGCGGATAAAGGCGTCTACAACTAGAATATTCACACATAGGCAGAGCTCATCTTTTGGAATGCTAGTGTAGTTGGCGCTTTCCTGAATTGCTAGCTCCACTTCTTCTGTGATCTTGTAAAAAAGCTCGTCTCCGGAGAGCGTGCCTCTATTTTTATGGTATATAGCTCTAATTGAGTGGAGCACAGATCTGCTCTTGTTTGCTCCCTGTCGATCAAACTCTGTATATATCTTGTCAAGTCGGCTGTTATGTATTTTGTAATCGCTAACGATCCACTGTGCCGTATCTAGGTCATTATGTTTGATTTTGTCTTCTATTTTATAAGGGATTACTTCAACTTGGAGGTCTGATTCGCTCCATTCCAGTTGTGCTAGTACATTAATTATCTGCGCAAGGTTCGTTTCAGTTTTTCTAGAAGGAATCTCTGTCTCAAGCTCACTTCGAATTTGCTCATAAATTTCTCTTTGCGTTGCTATGTCTAAGTTAAGAAATGAACTGAGTAGCGAACGTATGTCTAGAGTGTCTTCCTGCGGGTTAAATGTTGCTTTGCTTGGATTTTTGTAACTCAATGTTCTTAGATTGCCTGCATCTTTTGAAATTGAAAGAAACTTGAATTTGTAGTTTTCATATTTATCATTTATTTTACTTAGTGATGACTCTATTTTTGCCTTCGTAGAAGTTGATGATATCTGTAATATTATTCTTCGCACATGGTCCGCGAGATCTATTGCTTCGGTGTTTGATACTGTGGTGTTCAGGCTCTCTAAGCTCCACGTCATAATTTTATTTATTAAGTGAAGATAGAAAGACTCTGAGTGAATGTTAAGGTCTAAAAGATTCAATTTAGCCCTAGTATCAATCCGAACGGCTAGTTCGTTGAGCTTTCGCTCAACGTAGTTGAAGTATTCTTGTCGGTTCATCCTTTTACCTTAAAAGCTGGGATTTCTACATTTCGACCTTGCGTAGAGACCCCCAGGGGTCACCGTCTGATATAGATCCACGAATGGTTCGAGGTCATTACGCTATCAAGACTGCCTAAGCCTTGTATAGCTGTGTGAAGAGCCAGTTTTCCGATGGCGCGTATCTCCACACATCCTACTTTGGGCTAGAACGTGTTCGTTCACCTACTGACGTGCAGGGAAATGCAGGGAAATTTTCCTCGATGTCAGCGACTATTAGCCCCGCCCTGCATGGTTTTTATCCGACTGCGGGGGTGCAGAAAAAGCGACCCGTTTAGCCCCCAGGTGTGGTGGGGGGACAACGGCGCGCGCTGGGTGGAGCGCGAGTAACCCAGTGCTGATTTGTCTGATCAGTGGGATCAGTTGCGCCATTTTTTCTCACATGACTGCCTAATCGCGTCACCATCGACCAATCATTTGCATTCGCGCTGACAGCCGGCACTCGTCATACGGGGAGGTTGGCTAATAGCTCGAGGGCTGCACCGACACGAAGCGAACGTTCATGAATAAATGCTGTTCGTCATTGGTTGCCTCTCGCGAAATAATATTTGGGTCGAGGGATACCCTTCAACATAGCTTTCATAGGTAACGCGCCCTTTCCCCTGCCCCTGTACTTCGGTCTTTGGGAGTTTCAGGCTCACTTCGCCTTAACGCAGCTACTGCCCTTAAGTAAGTCGTCAGTGCGCATTGCCTAGCCATTTCATGATGGGTATTGCCCTCGGCCAAACGACGGTCGGCGAGCAGCTCCACGACAACAGCGCTTCCTAATTAAGCACTTTCATTAAAACTGGTGCCAATCATTATTGCTGCATTTCTGCTCGCTAAGGCTCGACGTACAACGTGCGTAATGTATCCCACTGATTAAAATACTGTATTCTCTACAATCAGGTTATGTGGCTAACTGTAGGTACACCATTTTAGGTTTTGGCCGCAAAGCATTTGATGAGTATGTTTTTATCAGTCTCAGCCTTAAGTCATCGTAAAATATGCCATCTACTAGGCAATGCGTAGCTACCTGTGGATTTTTACGATGAAGTTCGACATAGAATTTCTTTATCCAACCAACTACAATTTTTTTAATTATCTCTTCATGTTTGCCGGTAGCTTTATTGGGTAGAAATCCAAATACATTGAGGAAAAAACCTGCGAATTTCGCTCCTTTGAAATTTGGAAATTCTTCCATTCTTTTGAACTCTTCATAGACAAGGCGTCTAAACTTAAACATAATAATCTTAGCCGCCGGTCCTTTAGAAGAGAATGCGCCGAATATTTCTCCCCATAATGTGTTGTGGTGTATCCACCATGCCAGCGCCCAAGGCTCCTTGATTGCAGCAGCCCTTTGAATAATTTCGAAAATTAAATTTGCAATTTGATCGTAGTGATTTCCAACTACGCCGTCTTTCTTAAGTGTCAAATGCTTAGGAGCACCAAGAGTTTCTAATGCGGCTATAATGCTCTTTATAAAGCTCACTGCAACGCGCAATTTTTTTATTGAATCATCATTTATTGAATAATCGACAACTCCGTTAAGTCTATATAAGTCGCTAACCATGCTCTCAATATTATCAAAGGCATGCCAAAGAGATCTTGAACTACCCCAGAAGTCGCTGTTAACCTTGTCCTTGTACGTCATCAGCACAATCCTACAGTAGGCTTCCCATTGAGACGCATCAAGGGAATTGCCCCCCCACAGGTCCAACTCGAACATTGAACCGATTTCCTCCACCATCTCATGCTGCGAAAACATTGCGTGACTTAAAGGTTTAAAATGACCTATTAATCCTGAATTATAGTCTCCGGCCTCTTGATATAAAAAAGATTCTTTATTCATTATTGCGCAATTGATAATATTTTTCGAAAAAACATCAATGTTGATTGAGTGTTTTTCCGCATCCTTAACTGCAAGATATATTTCCAATGCTGTTCCAAGTGACGACTCAACGATGGCCTTACAAAATTTCTTTTCAGAAACGAGCATCAGAATATCTTCAGCATACGATGAGGTTGCGGGACTGCCAAAAATAGCCCTGATAGGAGCACTGCTGCCGGCCCTCTCAGGACCATTAGCTGAATACTTAACAATGTTTTTAGCGGACCTGCGCAACTCTTCAGCAATAATAGCTAGTTCTGCAGGTGCCCCCTTTAATACAAAGTGATAGATGGCGTTGGCATGGTTGCCAACACGCGCCGATTTTCTGCTGCCATTGCTCCAGAGAGCCCGCCTCGCTGATCGGTGGCAACTGCGCACCGGCTTCATAAAAATGCAGGTGTTCGGCGTGCGAGCCGATCTGTTGTTCGGGCAATAGGAACGCATTGTCGTGCCAGCCCAAGCGCGTCACCAAACGTGCTCGCTGGGCGCTATCGAAGCCGCCGAGATAACTCTGCGGATCATTGCGGGCATTGCGCCCTGATCGGGTTCCCGCGAGGCGCAGGCCCATGTCGACCGGTGGACCGAGTACGTCCTTTCCGAAGTCGCCAGCCATGGTTCGGGCCGGAATGTTTCAGGGCTTTTTGGCGCCGTCCGGGTAATCGAATTCGACCAACAAGCCCCAGTTGTGGCCCTTGTCGTCGCGATTACAGGCGCCGGATAGCCAGAAACAAGAAAGCCCGCACAGGGCGGGCTTCTTGGGGTGTTTCGTAGACTGTCTGAGACAGCCAGAGACTGCTATATGGTGCACCCGGCGGGATTCGAACCCACGACCCCTGCCTTCGGAGGGCAGTACTCTATCCAGCTGAGCTACGGATGCTTGTGCGGGCGACATCATACCCATGTCGACCTTGGGCGTCCATGCCGGTCTTTGGGCCTTTAAGTGTAGGAATTCGCCGCGTGCAGGCTCTGGGCCGGGGGCCATCGATCAGTGCGGTGAAACCAATTGCAACTACGCTGATCAGAAAGGTCTGACGGATATGCCGTTTTTGTTCTTTTTTTCGAACATCCTATTGCCCTGTACCCCCATTGATCCTAGGATTCGTTTGAGATTTCAAACGCTCTGTCTCCCGTGCGCACTTTATTGGTTCTTGCGCACCGAGGCTGATTTCCCTGACGGCAGCCCACCAGGCGCCTTTCAACAACTCTAATTCGCTCCGCGTGCGCGCGGTGCTGTTAAGGAAAGCCGACATGCAGCTTAAAGACACCCAGTTGTTCCGCCAGCAAGCGTTCATCGATGGCGCTTGGGTCGATGCGGACAATGGTCAAACCATCAAGGTCAACAACCCGGCCACGGGCGAGATTCTCGGCACCGTGCCGAAGATGGGCGCCGCCGAAACCCGCCGCGCCATCGAAGCCGCCGACAAGGCCCTGCCGGCCTGGCGTGCACTCACCGCCAAGGAGCGCGCCAACAAGCTGCGCCGTTGGTTCGAACTGTTGATCGAAAACCAGGACGACCTTGGCCGCCTGATGACCCTCGAACAAGGCAAGCCGCTGGCCGAAGCCAAGGGCGAAATCGTCTACGCCGCTTCCTTTATCGAGTGGTTCGCCGAAGAAGCCAAGCGCATCTACGGTGACGTGATTCCCGGCCACCAGCCCGACAAGCGCCTGATCGTGATCAAGCAGCCGATCGGCGTGACCGCTGCCATTACCCCGTGGAACTTCCCTGCGGCGATGATCACCCGCAAAGCCGGCCCAGCCCTGGCCGCCGGTTGCACCATGGTGATCAAGCCTGCCTCGCAAACCCCGTTCTCGGCCCTGGCCCTGGTTGAACTGGCGCACCGTGCCGGTATCCCGAAAGGCGTGCTGAGCGTGGTCACCGGCAGCGCCGGCGACATCGGCGGCGAGCTGACCAGCAACCCGATCGTGCGTAAATTGTCCTTCACCGGCTCCACCGAAATCGGTCGCCAGCTGATGGCCGAATGCGCCAAGGACATCAAGAAAGTCTCCCTGGAGCTGGGCGGCAACGCGCCGTTCATCGTGTTCGACGACGCCGACCTGGATAAGGCCGTCGAAGGCGCGATCATCTCCAAGTACCGCAACAACGGCCAGACGTGCGTCTGCGCCAACCGCCTGTACATCCAGGATTCGGTCTACGACGCGTTTGCCGAAAAGCTCAAAGTGGCCGTGGCCAAGCTCAAGATCGGCAACGGTCTGGAAGAGGGCACCACCACTGGCCCGCTGATCGACGAAAAGGCCGTGGCCAAGGTCCAGGAACACATCGCCGACGCCCTGAGCAAAGGTGCCAAACTGTTGGCCGGTGGCAAGGCGATGGAAGGCAACTTCTTCGAGCCGACCATCCTCACCGACGTGCCGAAAAACGCCGCCGTGGCCAAGGAAGAAACCTTCGGCCCGCTGGCGCCGCTGTTCCGCTTCAAAGACGAAGCCGAAGTGATCGCGATGGCCAACGACACCGAGTTCGGCCTGGCGTCGTACTTCTATGCACGCGACCTGGGCCGTGTGTTCCGTGTGGCTGAAGCCTTGGAATACGGCATGGTCGGCGTCAACACCGGGTTGATCTCCAACGAAGTGGCGCCGTTCGGCGGCATCAAGGCTTCGGGCCTGGGCCGTGAAGGTTCCAAGTACGGGATCGAGGATTACCTGGAAATCAAATACCTCTGCCTGGGCATCTGACCGGTAAGGGATTGCAGTAAACGCAGAGGGCACGAGAGCGCTGTCCCTTTGCGTGTTTCACAGCGTTATTCGTAGTGGCCGGGAAAGCTGTGGCAGTCGATCATCGCATGCTGCCGTAGTTGCCTCCCCGCCACCTATCCTTGAGCCACGCCGCCCGATGAGCGGCGAATGAGGACTTTATGAGCAAGACCAACGCTTCCCTGATGAAACGCCGCGAAGCCGCTGTACCGCGCGGTGTTGGCCAGATTCACCCGATCTTCGCCGAATCCGCGAAGAACGCCACCGTGACCGACGTTGAAGGTCGCGAGTTCATCGACTTCGCCGGCGGTATCGCCGTGCTGAACACCGGTCACGTGCACCCGAAAATCATTGCGGCGGTGACCGAACAGCTGAACAAGCTGACGCACACCTGCTTCCAGGTTCTGGCCTACGAGCCTTACGTGGAGCTGTGCGAAACAATCAATGCCAAGGTGCCGGGTGATTTCGCCAAGAAAACCCTGCTGGTCACCACCGGTTCCGAAGCGGTCGAGAACGCCGTGAAAATCGCCCGCGCCGCCACCGGCCGTGCCGGTGTGATCGCCTTCACCGGCGCGTACCACGGCCGCACCATGATGACCTTGGGTCTGACCGGTAAGGTCGTGCCGTACTCGGCCGGCATGGGCTTGATGCCGGGCGGCGTGTTCCGTGCGCTGTTCCCCAATGAACTGCACGGCGTGAGCGACGACGACGCCATCGCCAGCATCGAGCGTATTTTCAAGAACGATGCCGAGCCGCGTGATATCGCTGCGATCATCATTGAGCCGGTGCAGGGCGAAGGCGGTTTCTACGTCGCGCCGAAAACCTTCATGAAGCGCCTGCGCGAACTGTGCGACAAGCACGGCATCCTGCTGATCGCCGACGAAGTGCAAACCGGTGCCGGCCGCACCGGCACCTTCTTCGCCATGGAGCAGATGGGCGTCGCCGCCGACCTGACCACCTTCGCCAAATCCATCGCCGGTGGTTTCCCGCTGGCCGGTGTGTGCGGCAAAGCCGAATACATGGACGCCATCGCCCCAGGCGGCCTGGGCGGTACCTACGCCGGTAGCCCGATCGCCTGCGCGGCCGCGCTGGCGGTAATGGAAGTGTTCGAAGAAGAGCACCTGCTGGACCGCTGCAAGGCCGTCGGCGAACGCCTGGTAACCGGCCTCAAGGCCATCCAGGCCAAATACCCGGTAATCGGCGAAGTGCGTGCACTGGGCGCGATGATTGCCGTGGAGTTGTTCGAAGATGGCGATAGCCACAAACCGAACGCCGCTGCCGTTGCATCCGTGGTGGCCAAGGCGCGTGACAAGGGCCTGATCCTGCTGTCCTGCGGTACCTACGGCAACGTCTTGCGCGTACTGGTGCCACTGACCTCGCCGGACGAGCAGCTGGACAAAGGCTTGGCAATTATTGAAGAGTGCTTCTCTGAGCTCTAAGCCCAGCGCTTTTCTCGATAGAAGAACCCCGCCTCGGCGGGGTTTTTTGTGCCTGATGAATCACCTTCAGGTGAAGATCGTTCCCACGCTCCCGCGTGGTAACGCCGCCCGTGACGCTCTGCGTCACTGTGTGGCGGGACGCGGAGCGTCCCAGGAGGCATTCCCACGCGGAGCGTGGGAGCGATCAGTCATATTTGATCAGCACTAACCCGCGATCACCCGATTTTTACCCTGACGTTTTGCCTCATACATCGCCGCATCGGCGCGGCCGAACAGGCTGTCCAGGGTCGAGTCGTCTTCGCGCAGGCTGGTCAGGCCCTGGCTGACGGTCACTGTAAACGCGTGGCCTTCAACGCTGAAGCTCAGCGCCTGGATTTCCTTGCCCAGCCGCTCGGCTACCTGTAGGGCCATGTCCGGGGCGCAGCCGGGCAGTACGGCGGCGAATTCTTCGCCGCCGATGCGGCCGAACAGGTCGCCACGGCGCAACACGCCTCGGCCACTTTCGGCGATGCGCCGCAGCACCTGGTCACCTTCGAGGTGGCCATAACTGTCGTTGATGTCTTTGAAGTCGTCGATGTCCAGCAACAGGAACGCCAGCGGCGTGCCCTGCATACAGGCGTTGTCAAAGGCTTGGTTGGCGAGTTCGAAGAAGTGCCGGCGATTGCTGCTCTGGGTCAGCACATCGGTGGTGGCCAGGCGATGCAGTTCCAGCTCCAACTGCTTCTTTTCGGTGATGTCCTCGGCCATGCCCACGACGATCATCGGCTTGCCCGGCTCGGCCTGCTGATTGATATAGCATTTGTCGCTGAGCCAGCGGATCTGCCCGTCGAGCGTGACGATGCGGTATTCGCGGTCTTCCACGGCGCCCTGTTCCAGCACGCGGGCCAGGCTGTGTTCGGCGTAGTCGAGGTCTTCGGGGTGGATGCTGTTGCGCCATTCCCGGTGATCGGCCAACAGCAAACCGGCGCTGCGGCCGAATATCCGTTCGTAGGCCGGGCTGACGTAGAGCACGCGACGCGTTTCCCAATCGATGGCCCACAGCACCGCATTCACACTCACCAGCAGCGAGCTGAGCAGCTGCTCACGCTCACTTAGCCGCTCGACCTCACCCTGGGCATGCATCAGCGCCAGCAGGGTCGACGCCGCCGCCGGACGCGGTGGCTGGGCGGTGGACAGGTCAGTCGGGCAGGGCTTTTCGTGAACCATCGGAACAACTCTCTCTGGGCGCGCCGCAGGATGGAACAGCGGTCACTACAAGGGGTCACCATGATGGCGAAGTGTTCTTTGAGAGAGGGGAATTGCAGTGAAGTTCCGTGATCGTGGTGGATTGGCGGTGCCCGGAAAATGGCGCCAAAAAGCCAGTGTGCGGGAGGGAGAGCCCTCCCGCGGTACCGTCAGACCGCTGCGGGACGCAGTGAATAGGTCTTCAATTGGTGAGCGAAATCGCGCAGAGATTGAATGCCGCTGGCCTCGGCTTCGTGCACCCATTCCTTGATCGCAGCCAGCATGTCGTGGCCGTTGGAACTGGTTTTGAGCCAGATTTGCTGCAGCGCCAGGCGCTTCTCGTAGATCACGCTCAGCGCATGGCTGTGTTCCAGCATGCTCTGGATGCGCACGTGGTGGCGATCGCTCAGCAGGCTGGTTTCCCGCGACAGCAGGCGCTTGGCGCGGTGAAACTGGTGGCGCACCGAATGATCGACTTTCTCGAGCTCCTGCTTGACCAGCGGGCCGATCACCAATTTGCGGTATTGGGCCATGATCTGGAAGCGGTTGTTGAGGATCGCCATCGCGGTGTCCATGTCCAGATGGCCCTTGCCTTCGACACGGTGGGCGATCGGCGCGACGCGCTGCACCTTGGCCAGGCGCAGGAAGCTGAACACCTTGATCCAGGCCCAGCCCAGGTCGAATTCCCACTTCTTCACCGACAACTTGGCCGAATTGGGGTAGGTGTGATGGTTGTTGTGCAGCTCTTCGCCACCGACGATGATGCCCCACGGCACCAGGTTGGTCGCCGCGTCGCGGCATTCGAAGTTGCGATAGCCCACGGCGTGGCCCAGGCCGTTGATGACGCCGGCGGCCCAGAACGGAATCCACATCATCTGGATCGCCCAGATGGTGATGCCGATGGTGCCGAACAACAGCACGTCGAGGACACCCATGATCGCCACGCCCAGCAGCGGGTAGCGCGTGTAGAGGTTGCGTTCGATCCAGTCGTCCGGGCAGTTCTTGCCGTAGATGCGCAGGGTCTCGGGGTTTTCCGCCTCGGCGCGGTACAGCTCGGCACCTTTGCGCAGCACGGTGGACAGGCCCTTGATCACCGGGCTGTGCGGGTCATCGACGGTTTCGCATTTGGCGTGGTGTTTGCGGTGGATGGCGGTCCACTCGCGGGTGTTCTGCGCCGTGGTCAACCACAGCCAGAAGCGGAAGAAGTGTTTCAGGCCAGCATTGAGCTCGAGCGAGCGATGGGCCGAATAACGGTGCAGATAGACGGTGACCCCGATAATGGTCACATGGGTCATCAACAACGTGACTGCCACCAGTTGCCAGGCTGACAGGTCAAGAAAACCGTTGTACCACATAGGCTGTATGGCCCTCAGATAAAGTAAAGAACAGCTCACGCATTATCACTAAGCCTACAGAGAAAACCAGCCGCCCTTTCAGATAGAAGTGACTGGATGTTTCTTATTCTATAATCCTCAGCCTTCGTAGGGCGATTGTGTTTTTTTGGTAAGGATTACTGAGCATATGTTGTTTTCATACCGAGGAGCCCTACGTGCGGGGCTGGTATACCTGCTGATTTCCATTCTATGGCTCCAGCTTAGCCACCAACTATTAATCAGCTTTATCGATGATCCACGGGCCTTGGCGCATTGGCTGCAACTGCGCGGCTATGTCTGGGTAGGCCTGAGCGCGCTGGCTATTTACCTGATGGGCGGGCGGTTTGCTCGTGCCCACGCGTTGCAACAACCCCTGAAAGAAAACCGTGAGCGCCTGCAACAGGCCGCTGCGGTGTTTGATTGCACCCGCGAAGGCGTGCTGGTCACCGACGCTCAGGGCCTGATCGTGCACGTCAATCGGGCGTTCATCGAGATCACCGGATACCGCCGCGAAGACGTCATGGGCCGGCCACCCAGCCTGTTCAAGTCCGGGCGCCATTCGTCGAATTTTTATCAACAGATGTTCCAGGCCCTCGAGCGCAGCGGCGAATGGAGCGGCGAAATCTGGAATCGACGCAAAAGCGGAGAAATTTACCCCCAGTGGCAAACCATCCGCGTCATCCGTGATGACCAGGGCCACATCAGCCACTACGTCGCGGTGTTCTCGGATATCAGCGCCATCAAGGACTCTGAACACGAGCTGGCGCACCTGGCCCACCACGACCCGCTGACCGGCCTGCCCAACCGCCTGCTGTTCACCGACCGCGCCGAGCAGGCGCTGGCCTCGGCACGCGTGCACAAGCGCGGGTGTGCGTTGCTGTTGATGGACCTTGATCACTTCAAGATCATCAATGACAGCCTCGGCCACAACGTTGGCGATCAACTGCTCAAGCTGGTGGCCGACCGTCTCAAGGGGCTGTTCGGGCCTGGGGTGACCCTGGCGCGCCTGGGGGGCGACGAGTTCGCCGTGCTGGCGGAAAGTTGTCCCCAGGTGATGCAGGCTGCGGCCATGGCCCAGCGCATGCTCGAGGCCATGAAGGAACCGTTCATTTTTGACGGCAACCAGCTGTTTATCAGCGCCAGCATCGGTATCAGCCTGTTCCCCAGCGATGCGCTGAGCGCCGAGCAATTGTTGCGCAACGCTGACTCGGCCTTGTTCAAGGCCAAGAACGCGGGCCGTGAAAGCTACGCCTTGTACACCGAGGAACTGACGGCTCACGCGCAGAGTCGTGTGGAAGTCGCCAGCGAATTGCGCCGCGCCCTCGACCAGCAGGAACTGCGCGTCTATTACCAGCCCGTGCACGACCTGCAGGACAGCCGTTTGATTGGCGTGGAAGCGCTGGTGCGCTGGCAGCACCCGGAGCGCGGCCTGGTGCCGCCGGCTGAATTTATCCCCATCGCCGAGCGCACCGGGTTGATTGCCGACATCGATGCCTGGGTGATGAACCAGGCCTGCCGCCAGATGTGCCAATGGTTGGCGGACGGCGCGCCGTTGGGGTTTATCGCGATCAACGTCTCCAGCCGTCTGTTTGCCCGGCGGGAACTCTATGAACAGGTGGGCCAGGTGCTCCACGACACCGGCCTGGACCCGGCCTTCCTGGAGCTGGAAGTCACCGAAAGCGCGGTGATGGACGACCCGGAAGTCGCCCTTGAACAACTGCACCGCCTGCGCGAGCTGGGTTTGCGCCTGGCCATCGACGACTTCGGCACCGGCTATTCCTCGCTGTTGCGCCTCAAGCACCTGCCAGTGCAGAAGCTCAAGATCGACCAAGGCTTCGTCGCCGGCTTGCCCTGGGATGAAGACGACGCCGCCATCGTGCGCGTGGTCATCGCCCTGGCCAAAAGCATGGGCATGCAGGTGCATGCCGAAGGCATCGAGCAAGTGGAGCAGGCGCGCTTCCTGTTGGACCAGGAGTGCGACATGGGCCAGGGGTATTGGTTTGGCAAGCCGATGCCGGCCCAGGAGATAGATTGGACCCGGACACCCCCCATCCACATTTGAAATGCATTCAACTGTGGGAGGGGGCTTGCTCCCGATAGCGGTCTATCAGGTTAAAAAATCTTGTCTGACCCACCGCCATCGGGAGCAAGCCCCCTCCCACATTTGCATTGCATCAGGCCTTAATTTCAGTGGTTGAACGCAAAACCTGCGCGCAACCCCACGCCCTGTCAGAAAATTCTTTTTGGTTATATAAACATTCTTAAATAGTATTTTTAAGAATATCCGCGCTTATCTACTATCGCCCTCACGCCGCAAGCAGTGCCGCCACTGCCAGGCACTATTCATTTCAGGAGCGAGACCATGAGCGCATCTCTACGTAGCGTCGACGGCCAGGACGAAGCAGCCATTTTGCGTGAGATCCAGAGCGCCTTGCGCGATCTGCGGTTTGGCGCGGTGGAAATCACCGTACACAACGCTCAAGTGGTACAGATCGAACGCAAGGAAAAATTCCGTCTGCAGAACCCGGGTAACAAACCCGCCTAAGAATAAGCCACCAGTAGGAGCGAGCTTGCTCGCGAAAAACGCCAACGATAACGCAGCGCATCAGGTTTAACGCGGTGCTCCTGGGTTTTTCGCGAGCAAGCTCGCTCCTACAGGGTTGCGCCAACATAAGAATTTCAGGAGCTTCTATGTCGTCGATTCGCCGTTACGCCCTGGCCGCATTGGCCAGTGCCGTGTTTGCCGGTTCCGCCGTTGCCAAGGACTACGAGTTGCTCAACGTCTCGTACGACCCGACCCGTGAGCTGTACCAGGACTACAACGCTGAGTTCACCAGCTTCTGGAAACAGTCCCACCCTGGCGACAACGTGAAGATCCAGCAATCCCACGGTGGTTCGGGCAAGCAGGGCCGCGCGGTGATCGACGGCCTGCGCGCCGACGTGGTGACCCTGGCCCTGGCGGGCGACATCGACGAAATCGCCAAGCTGGGCAAGACCCTGCCGGAAAACTGGCAGACCCGCCTGCCGGATGCCAGCACCCCGTACACCTCGACCATCGTGTTCCTGGTACGCAAGGGCAACCCCAAGGGCATCAAGGACTGGGGCGACCTGGTCAAGAAAGACGTTTCGGTGATCACGCCCAACCCGAAAACCTCCGGCGGTGCGCGCTGGAACTTCCTCGCGGCCTGGGCCTACGGCCTGAAGACCGGCGGCAGCGAAGCCAAGGCTCAGGAATACGTCAAGGAGCTGTTCAAGCATGTGCCGATCCTCGACACCGGCGCACGCGGTTCCACCATCACTTTCGTCAACAACGGCCAGGGCGACGTGCTGCTGGCCTGGGAAAACGAGGCGTTCCTGGCGCTGAAAGAAGACGGCGGCGCCGACAAGTTCGACATCGTCGTGCCGTCGCTGTCGATCCTCGCCGAGCCGCCAGTGGCCGTGGTCGACAAGAACGCCGAGAAAAAGGGCAATACCGAGATCGCCACCGAATACCTCAAGCACCTGTACAGCCCGGCTGGCCAGGAGATTGCGGCGAAGAACTTCTACCGCCCACGCGATGAGAAAGTCGCCGCCAAATACGCCCAACAGTTCCCGAAACTGGACCTGGTGACTATCGACAAAGACTTCGGCGGCTGGAAAACTGCCCAACCGAAATTCTTCAACGACGGTGGCGTGTTCGACCAGATCTACACGGCGCAGTAACAACACCGATCCCTGTAGGAGCGAGCTTGCTCGCGAAAAACTTCAAGGCACCGCGTGCAAACAGACCGCCCGCGTTATCGTTGACGATCTTCGCGAGCAAGCTCGCTCCTACAGGGGTCAGGAGAGCCCGCATTCATTTGCGGGTTTTGCATATCCGTTCCGCTAACCAAGGACTCTTATGTCGCGTCGTATCTCCCCCGTCATACCCGGCTTCGGGCTGACGCTGGGCTACACCGTCGTGTACCTCAGCCTGATCGTGCTCATCCCGCTGGCGGCGATGTTTGTACACGCCGCCCAACTCACCTGGGATCAGTTCTGGAACATCATCTCCGCACCCCGCGTGCTGGCGGCGTTGAAACTGAGCTTCAGCACTGCGTTGTACGCCGCGCTGATCAACGGCGTGATCGGCACCCTGCTGGCCTGGGTGCTGGTGCGCTACACCTTCCCCGGGCGCAAGATCATCGATGCGATGATCGACCTGCCGTTCGCCCTGCCTACCGCTGTGGCCGGTATCGCGTTGACCGCGCTGTATGCGCCTAACGGCCTGGTTGGCCAGTTCGCCGCCGACCTGGGCTTCAAGATCGCCTACACCCCGCTGGGCATCACCCTGGCGCTGACCTTCGTCACCTTGCCCTTCGTGGTGCGCACCGTGCAGCCGGTACTCGCCGATATCCCCCGGGAAGTCGAAGAAGCCGCCGCCTGCCTGGGCGCCAAGCCGCTGCAAGTGTTCCGTCACATCCTCGTACCGGCGCTGTTGCCGGCCTGGCTGACCGGTTTTGCGTTGGCCTTCGCCCGTGGCGTCGGCGAGTACGGTTCGGTGATTTTCATCGCCGGCAACATGCCGATGAAAACCGAGATTCTGCCGCTGCTGATCATGGTCAAGCTTGACCAGTACGACTACCGCGGCGCCACCTCGATCGGTGTGCTGATGCTGGTGGTTTCCTTTGTCTTGCTGCTGCTGATCAACTTGTTGCAGCGGCGCATCGAACGTCCATAAGGAGGCGCGGAACATGTCCCAATCGTCTATTTCCGCCGCGTCCTCGGCCAACGCCGCCCGGCGCGGCAGCGCCACCTCGCGACGCATCCTGATCGGCCTCGGCTGGCTGGTGTTCGCGCTGTTTTTGCTGCTGCCGCTGTTGATCGTGGTGTCCCAGGGCTTGAAGAATGGCCTCGGCGCGTTCTTCACTGCGATCCTCGAACCGGACGCGCTGTCGGCGCTGAAGCTCACGGTGATCGCCGTGGTGATTTCGGTGCCGCTCAACCTGGTGTTTGGTGTCAGCGCCGCGTGGTGCGTGAGCAAGTATTCTTTCCGTGGCAAAAGCATATTGGTAACGCTGATCGACCTGCCGTTCTCGGTCTCGCCCGTGATCGCAGGCCTGGTGTACGTGCTGATGTTCGGCGCCCAGGGCTTCTTCGGACCGTGGTTGCAGGACCATGACATCCAGATCGTGTTCGCCTTGCCCGGCATCGTGCTGGCGACCATCTTCGTCACCGTGCCGTTCGTGGCCCGCGAGCTGATCCCGTTGATGCAGGAGCAGGGCACCCAGGAAGAAGAAGCCGCGCGCCTGCTCGGTGCCAACGGCTGGCAGATGTTCTGGCATGTCACCGTGCCGAACATCAAGTGGGGCCTGATCTACGGCGTGGTGCTGTGTACCGCGCGGGCCATGGGTGAGTTCGGCGCGGTGTCGGTGGTGTCCGGCCATATTCGTGGCGTAACCAACACGCTGCCGCTGCACGTCGAGATTCTCTACAACGAATACAACCACGTCGCCGCCTTCGCGGTGGCCAGCCTGTTGCTGATCCTGGCGCTCTTCATCCTGCTGCTCAAGCAGTGGAGCGAGAACCGAATCAACCGCCTGCGCAACAGCGCCGGTGAGGAATAAGTCATGTCGATCGAAGTCCGTAATGTCAGCAAGAACTTCAATGCCTTCAAGGCCCTGGACAGCATCAACCTGGATATCCAGAGTGGCGAGCTGGTGGCCTTGCTGGGCCCGTCCGGCTGCGGCAAGACCACCTTGCTGCGTATCATCGCCGGCCTGGAAACCCCGGATGATGGCAGCATCGTGTTCCACGGCGAGGACGTCTCGGGCCACGATGTGCGTGATCGCAACGTGGGCTTTGTGTTCCAGCACTATGCGTTGTTCCGCCACATGACTGTGTTCGACAACGTCGCGTTCGGCCTGCGCATGAAGCCGAAAAACCAGCGCCCGAGCGAAAGCCAGATCGCGACCAAGGTTCACGACCTGCTGAACATGGTGCAGCTCGATTGGCTGTCGGATCGCTATCCGGAACAACTCTCCGGCGGCCAGCGCCAACGTATCGCCCTGGCCCGCGCCCTGGCGGTAGAGCCTAAAGTGCTGCTGCTGGACGAACCCTTCGGCGCCCTCGATGCCAAGGTGCGCAAGGAGCTGCGCCGCTGGCTGGCGCGCTTGCACGAGGATATCAACTTGACCTCGGTGTTCGTGACCCATGACCAGGAAGAGGCCATGGAAGTTGCCGACCGTATCGTGGTGATGAACAAGGGCGTGATCGAGCAGATCGGCTCACCGGGCGAGGTGTACGAAAACCCGGCCAGCGATTTTGTGTACCACTTCCTGGGTGACTCGAACCGCCTGCACCTGGGCGAGGATAAACACCTGCTGTTCCGCCCCCATGAGGTGTCGCTGTCGCGGCATGAGCTGGAGGATCACCATGCGGCTGAGGTGCGCGATATTCGGCCGCTGGGCGCGACCACGCGGGTGACGTTGAAAGTCGAAGGCCAACCCGAGCTGATCGAAGCCGAAGTGGTCAAAGACCACGACAGCCTCACCGGCCTGGCCCGTGGCGAGACCCTGTTCTTCAAACCCAAGGTCTGGCAAAAAGCCTAAGCTCACCGCAAAACCAAATCTGAAACTAGGACCAAATGTGGGAGGGGGCTTGCTCCCGATAGCGGAGTGTCAGCTGGCCTATGAATCAGCTGACACACCGCCATCGGGAGCAAGCCCCCTCCCACATTCAGACCTCGCTTGGCTTAAGGTCGCGGCGCGCCACCGGCCCCGAGCGCGCTTCAATCTGTTGTTTCAGGTCCTGCCGCAAGCCCACCAGAAACGCCAACTCCGCCACCACAAACAACGGCCCCACGATCAGCCCCGACACGTCGTCCACAAACGCTGGCTTGCGGCCTTCGTAGTAATGCCCGACAAACTGGATCACCCAGCCCACCACAAACAGGCCCACGCCGCTGCCCAGCCACACCGTCGTGCTCTGCGCCGCCAGTACGTGCCCGGCCCACACCGACAAACCCATCAGCACCGTCATCAACCCACCCAGCGCCAGCTCCAGGCGCAGGTAGAACCACGCCGAAAACAGCGCCAGCAACACCGCCGGCGATAGCCACAGCCCGCCCACCGGCCATTCGGGGCGTGACAGCAGCACGGCGACCGCCACCACGATCAACGGAATGCCGATGAAATGACTGGTGATATTGCGCGGGTCGCGGTGGTAGGCGGCGTATTGACTGAGGTGGTCGACGAGGCTTTTCATTGTTATTCCTCTTGTAGGATGTTTGATCATGCCCTGTCAGTCGGCTGCCAGCGGCTGCTGATGATGATCGCGCAAGGCCAGGGTGAAGTCGAGCAGGCGCGCCTATGAACCGCGATAGGTGGAGAAGCCATAAGGGCTGAGCAACAGCGGGATGTGGTAGTGCTGGTCAGCCTGCTTGACCTGGAAAATCACCGGCACTTCGGGGAAGAAGGTTTCGCGGTTGGCTTTCTTGTAATAGTCGCCGGTCTTGAACACCACGCGGTACTCGCCCGGCTTCATTTTGCGATCAGCCGGGAACAGTTCGGCGATGCGCCCTTGCTGGTTGGTCACGCCTTGGGACAGCGCCTGCCATTGGTCGCCCACGTGTTCTTCCAGGGTGACGTTGACGCCGGCGCTCGGCAGGCCATTTTCCAGGTTGAGCACATGCACGCTCAGCGGGTTGCCGTCGGCCAGGGCCAGATTGCACAGGCCGCTCAGGCTGAGGGCGGCGAGGGTCATGCTTAGGGTTTTCATCGAGAAGTCCTTGTTGGCAGGAGTGGAATCAAGGGGTGATTTTCAAGCCCAGTTGCTCGGCCGCCTGTACGGCGCAGGCTTCATCCTGCGGCGCGCCGCCGGCACCGGCGATGCCCAGCGCGCCGACCAGTTCGGCCTCGGCAAACAGCGGCACGCCACCGCCAAGCAACAGCAACTCGGGCAAGCTGTTAAGGTTGGCGGCCTCGGGGTTGTTGCGCGCACGCTCGGCGAACAGCCGGGTTGGGGTTTTGGTCGACAACGCCGTGTACGCCTTGCGCTGGCTGGCGAGGCTGTTGTGCGGGCCGACGCCGTCGGCGCGCAGGCTCAGCAGCAGGTTGCCGCCACGGTCGAGCACGGTCAGCGCGGCGGTGCAGTGAGCCAGGCTGGCATCGGCCAATTGGCGTGCGGTGTGTAAATCAAGCGTGGCATGGCGTGGCAGTTGTGGCGTCGCCTGGGCGGCAGTCGCCACGGCGAGGCTCAGGCATAAAGCAGTGCGATACATGGTGAACGCTCCAGAAGGCAGGCCGTCACGGTAGCCAGTGGAGGTGGACAAAAGCCGCACAATTTGATGACAGGTTTGTAATCAAACCCAGAGGTAAGGCATGCACGTGTTGTTAGTGGAAGACCAGCCGCAATTGGCGCAACGGATGGCCCAGGCCTTGAGCGAGGCCGGTTTTACCGTGGAAGTCGCGGCCAACGGCATGGCCGCGCAACGGTTTGTGGAAAGCACCGTGTACGACCTGGTGATTCTGGATGTGATGCTGCCGGGGCTGAATGCCTGGAAGTTGCAGCAGGCGATTCGCCAGCGCGGCGAAACGCCCGTGCTGTTTCTGACCACGCCCGATGGCATCGAAGATCGTTTGCGTGGGTTGGAGTTGCATGAAGACGATTACTTGCTCAAGCCGTTTGATGCCAAGGCATTGGTGGTGCGGGTGAGGAGGGTGTTGCGGCGTGACCGAGGGCGGTGATGGCCTCCACCACCGCTATCGGGGGCAAGCCCCCTCCCACAGTTGATTTGTGAATACAGTTCAAATGTGGGAGGGGGCTTGCCCCCGATGAGGCCCTCAAAGCCACCACACATCCCGCTACCGCAACCCATCCCTGAACTGCCCCGGCGTCATCCCCGTCCAGCGCTTGAACGCCCGATTGAAGCTGCTGGTATCGGCAAACCCCAACAAATGGCTGATCTCGGCCAATGAACACTGCGGATCGCGCAGGTGCAACAGCGCCAGGTTCTGCCGACACTCATTGAGCAGCGCATCAAACCGGCAGCCTTCATCCGCCAGGTGCCGCTGCAGGCTGCGCAGGCTCAAATGCAGCGCCTGGGCGATCCGCTCCGCGCTGGGTTCGCCGTCTGGCAGTTGCGCCTCGATGGCGGCGCGCACCTTGCGTTCCCAGGTCAGCGGTTGCAGTTGGGCCAGGGTGCGCTTGAGCACGGTTTCATTGTGTTCGGCCAACTCTGGGTTGGCGTCGTCCAGGTGGCTGTCGAAGTCGCGGGCGGCGAACTCCAGGCGGTCTTCCTCGGCGCCGAAGAACACCGGTGAGCGAAACACCGTGTGCCAGGGCGCTGGGTCGGCCGGTTCCGGGCGCCGCAGGTATACCGCCAGCGGTGCGTAGTCACGCCCGAGGCGATTGCGGCAGGTGCGCACATAGATCGCCGCAAACGCATCGATAGCTTCCAGCGCCGGCGCCGGGCTGCCTTCGTGCCGCAGCAGGCGGAAACGGTAGCCGTCACCGTGACGGCTCAGCTCCAGGCTCAGGGCATCACTGACCACCTGGTGATAGCGCACGATACGCTCGAACACTTCGCGCAGGCTGCCGCTGGCCACTAGCGCATACCCCAACGCATGAAAGGTGGTGGGGCTGACAAACCTCGACACCCGCAAGCCAATCGCCGGATCGCCACTGGCCTGCACCGCCAGTTCCCACAGGCGCGTGGTGGCCGACAACGGGTAGCGCGCATTCGGGTCGTCCATCAACAGCGGGTCGAGCCCGGCCTCGCGGCAGAGCGCGGCGCTGTCGAGGCCCAGGGCGTCGAGTTGCTTGCGCAGGGCGCGGGTCCAACTGGCGAGGGAGGTGGGTTCGGTCATGGCGATTGGCGCTTGCGGTCAACAGGTTGGCGTGCGGAGCTAGCGCCCTGCGCCAGGGTAGGGTGCAGGATGCAGGCATCACTCCACTAGAGAATGGAAGCATGGACGGTACTTGTGCAAGTCCCCTGCAGATGAACGCCCAACAGCGTTCGGCGCATATCCGTGAGGTGGTGCTGGCCGAGGGGGTGCGATTGCGCCAGCGCCACCCCTGGCTGCTGCATCAGGACGCCCTGGGCGCGGGCATCCTGGCGTTTGCGCTGGTCGGCATGCTGGGTTCGGCGGAGCTCTATATCAGCGGCCAGATGGCCTGGTGGGTGTGCCTGCTGCTCAATGCCTTCTTCGCCTCACTCACCCATGAGCTGGAACATGACCTGATCCACAGCATGTACTTTCGCAAGCAGCGCGTGCCGCACAACCTGATGATGGGCCTGGTCTGGCTGGCGCGACCGAGCACCATCAACCCATGGATTCGCCGGCACCTGCACCTCAATCATCACAAGGTTTCCGGCACCGAGGCCGATATGGAAGAGCGCGCGATCACCAACGGCGAGCCCTGGGGCATCGCGCGCTTGCTGATGGTCGGCGACAACATGATGTCGGCATTCATCCGTCTGCTGCGCGCCAAGACCTGGCGGCACCGGTTCAGCATCCTCAAGCGCGTGGTGCTGGTGTACGCACCGCTGGCGCTACTGCATTGGGGCGCGTGGTACGTGTTCCTGGGTTTTCATGCCGCCAATGGCATCGCCAGCCTGATGGGCGCGCCCATCGAGTGGTCAGCCGGGACGCTGCAGATGATGCAGGTGATCGACATCGCCGCCGTGGTGATCATCGGCCCAAACGTGCTGCGCACCTTCTGCCTGCACTTTGTCAGCTCCAACATGCATTACTACGGCGATGTGGAGCTGGGCAATGTGATCCAGCAGACCCAGGTGCTCAACCCCTGGTGGATGTGGCCGTTGCAGGCGTTCTGTTTCAATTTCGGCAGCACCCACGGCATCCACCATTTTGTGGTGAAGGAGCCGTTCTATATCCGCCAGATGAGCGCCAAGGTGGCGCACAAGGTCATGGCCGAGATGGGGGTGCGCTTCAATGATTTGGGCACCTTTGCGCGGGCCAATCGGCTTGAGCGCCAGGAGCAGCCGCGCAGCGAACTGTCGTTCAGCAAGCGATGAATGCCAACGGCAGGTCGCGGATCTGTTCGCGCGCCGGCGGCTGGTAGTGATCGTCGCTGGTCAATTCATGCAGCAGCTCTTCGCGCAACTGGTGGAATTCAAAGCTGCTGCGCTGGCGTGGATGGGGCAGGGCAATCTCGACCACCTGCTTGATCCGTCCCGGTCGGGGCTCCATCACCACCACCCGGTCGGCCAGGAAAATCGCTTCCTCCACGTCGTGCGTCACCAGCACCGTGGTGATACTGGCGCGGGCGCGGATCGCCAGCAGTTCGTCCTGCATCTGCTGGCGGGTCAGCGCGTCCAGTGCGCCGAACGGCTCGTCCAGCAGCAGAATTCGTGGGCTGGCAACCAAGCCGCGAGCGATCGCCACCCGTTGCGCCATGCCGCCGGACAACTGGTGAGGATAGGCGCGGGTGAAGTCAGTCAGGCCCACCAGTTCGATAAAGTCGCTGATGCGCCGGCTGCGCTCGGCCTCGCTCAAGGGCTCGTTGACCAGACCAAGGCCAATGTTCTGCGCCACCGTCAGCCACGGAAACAAGCGGTGTTCCTGGAACACAATGCCGCGTTCGCCACCGATGCCGTTCACCGGCTTACCGTCCACCTGAATCTCGCCGCGAAACTGCGTATCCAGCCCCACCAGCAAGCGCAGCAGCGTGGATTTTCCGCAACCGCTGGAGCCGACAATCGCAACGAATTCGCCCTCGGCAATCTGCAGGTTGAACTCACGGATGGCCTCCAATTCGAAGCCCTCCACATCGAAAGACTTGCCCACATGGTTGAAGCTGACAATCGGTGCGTTCATGCGTGTCTCCAGCGGGTGGCGCGAGTTTCAAGGCGTTGGCCGACAAGGTTGAGGGTGGCGCCGGTAAGGCCGACCAGCAGCATGCCGCTCATGATCAAGTCCATGCGCAGCAGCTGTTGGGCGCCGATCATCAGGCTGCCGATACCGCCGTTGGACGGCATGAAGTATTCCGCGCCGATGGTGCCCAGCCAGGCGTAGATCAGGCTCAGGCGCAGGCCGGCGAAAATTCCCGCTGCCGCGCCGGGCAAGATCAGGCGTCGCAGCCGTTGGGGCAGGTCCAGGCGCAGCACTTGGGCGGCTTCGCTCAGTTGCGGTGACAGGTTCAACACGCTGCGCTGGGTGGCGACAAACAAGGGGAAAAACGCCGCCAGGCCGATAAACACCCACTTGGCCAGCTCCCCCAGACCAAACCAGGCCGTGAGCAGCGGCACCCAGGCGAAGATAGCGATCTGGCGCAACGCGGCGAGGGTAGGGCCGAGTACCCGTTCACTGCGCGGTGACAAGCCCAGCCACAAGCCCACGGCAAACCCCAGGCTGCCGCCCAGCACCAAGCCGCCCAAGGTGCGCCCCAGGCTTTTGCCCAGCGCCCCCGACAGCGTGCCATCCGCGACACCCGAGGCGGTGGTGTGCAGCACCGTCCAGGGGCTCACCAGGATATTCGCGTCGACCCAGCCCTGTTGCGTCGCCACCTGCCACAGCGCGAGCAACAACAGCGGCAGCAGCCACGGCTGCAGGCGTTGCCAGCCGTGGTAACGCGGGCCGCGACGGATCTGCGCCGTGGCCGGATGCGGCCAGTGCACCCAGCGCCGATCCAGCCAGCCGATGCCACGGTCCATCGCCACGCCCAGCACGCCGATGACCACGATGCACACAAAGACGATATCGAGCATGAATAACTGGCGCGCCCACACCATCAGGTAGCCGATGCCTTCGCTGGAGGCGAGCAATTCCACCGCCAGCAGCGACGTCCAACCGGCCGCCAGGGCCAGGCGCACGCCAGCCATGAACGCCGGCAGGGCGGCGGGCAGGATCAGCCGGCGGATCAGCAGAGGGGTGGGCAGGCGCAGCACCCGCGCAGCCTCACGCAACTGCGGTTGGGCGTCGCGCACGCCGACCAGGGTATGCAGGGTGACCGGCACCACGATGGCCTTGACCAGCACCACCAGTTTCAGCGTCTCGCCAATGCCGAAAAACACCATGAACAGTGGAATCCACGCCAGGGTCGGCACCTGCGACAGCGCGCTGAATGTCGGAAATACCAGGCGCTCGGCACGCGCGCTGAAGCCCAGCCAGGCGCCGAGCAAGGCCCCGGCGCTGATGCCCGCCAGCAAGCCCCAGCACAAGCGTTGCAGGCTGATCGCCAAATGGCTCCACAACTCGCCGCCCGCCAGTTCCACCGCGCTGCGCCAGACCAGTGAAGGCGGCGGCAGGATCTGTTCGCTCATCCACTGCTGACTGCTGGCCAGCCACCACAGGGCAAACAGCGACAGCGGCAGCAGCCAGTGGCTGAACGACGGCCAGCGCAGGATGGGCGTTGTAAGAGGCGGGCTCAACCGTGCGCTCCGGGACATTGAGGACTTCCCTTTCGTTATGTGATTTCGATCTTATAAAAACGTAATCAAGATGATTGTGGGATAAGAGAAGTCATTTAAAGCCTGCGCTCGACACGCATCCAATGCATTCGAAGAATATTTTCGATGCTGTTTATGCATAGGTCGCTGGAGGCTGCGGTTTGGCTCGCATAGTGCTAAAAGCTATAAAATAGTGAATTTATAGTATTTAAAGTTTTCATCGGCCTGTGCCTACTTTCAGCTCCCAGGCGACCGTCGCCCACCAGGAGCTGCGCTTATGAAACTACCCTTCAAACGTCTGATCACGCTGTTCGCGGGCACCGCACTGGCGGGGCTGGTGCATGCCGCCGAACTCAAGGAAATCCGCATTGCCGTGCCCGACCTCAGCGCCGGCACCCAACACAGCGGTGGCGGCATCACCGATGTGTTGCGCGAACAGCAGATCTTCGAAAAGGCCTTCGCCGACCAAGGCATCACGATTCAGTGGAATTACTTCAAGGGCGCGGGCCCGGTGATCAACGAAGCCTTTGCCAACGGCCAGGTGGACCTCGCCTACCTGGGCGACCTGGCGGCCATCATCGGCCGCTCCAACGGCCTGCAGACCCGCTTGCTCAGTGCAACGGCACGAGACATCAAGCAGTACCTCGGCGTGGTGCCGGGCTCGGGCATCAAGACCCTGCAAGACCTCAAGGGCAAGCGCGTCGCGGTGTTTCGCGGCACGGCCAGCCAGTTGTCGTTCGACAGCGCATTGGCCAGCCAGGGCTTGAACGAGAAAGACCTGAAAGTCATCAACCTGGATTTCAACGCAGCCGGTGCGGCGCTGGCCGCCAAGCAGATCGACGCGACCTGGGGCGGCTCGAACCTGACCGCGCTGCAAGCCAAGGGGCTGGCCGAAATCGCCCTGACCACCAAGGACCTCGGCGGTGCCGGCAGCATCCAGGCGGTGCTGGTGGGCAGCAAACAGTTTGTCGATGAGCATCCCGACGCCGTGGCCAAGCTGCTCAAGGCCCAGCAGCAGGCGGTGCAATGGTTGACCGATGACAACAACAAGCAGGCTTACATCGAACTGGTGTCGGGGCTGGCCAGTTATCCGCCGGTGATCCTGACCAATGATTTGAAAGACCAGCAGCTCAGTGCGATTTTCCCGGCAACGCTTGATCCGGTGTTCCTTGGCAAATTGCAGGATGCAGTGGATTTGGCGTCCAGGGAAAAGCTGATTCGCCGGTCGTTTCAGGTGAGTGACTGGGTGGCGCCCGGGTTGGTGGCGGCGGGGCTTTGAGTATTGTGGTGTCTGGGGTATCGCATCGGGGGCAAGCCCCTCCCACACTTTGAATGTGTTCGCAGTTCAAATGTGGGAGGGGGCTTGCCCCCGATGAGGCCCTTCAAACCGCCACACTCACCTCCTGCCGATCAACTTCCACCAACGTCTCGATCATCGCCTTGGCCGCCGGCGACAAGCGCGACCCGGTACGGCTGACAATCCCGCACCGCGCACTCAGGGTCTCCAGGTTCTGCGGCAGGTTGCGCCAGTGCAGCAGCACCAGCGCACCTCGGGCGATATCCTCGGCGAACGCTTCTTCGGTGCCCACGCCGATGGCATTGGACTGCAGCACAATCTTTACCAGCGCCGGGAAGTGTTCGGTCTGGATGCTCGGTGAAAAGTCCATGCGCCCGCTCAGGTTTGCCAGCAGTTTGCGAATGCCCTGGGAGATCAGCGGCGCGGCCAGCGGGTAGTCGAACATGTCGTTGGTCGACAGGCTGTCCTTGGCCAGCAGCGGGTGCCCCGGGCGGCAGAAAAACACGCCGCGCTTGGGGGTCAGCGCACGGGTCTGGAAGTTCGGGTCGGCTTCGAACTGGCGGATGTCGGCAATGAAGAATTCGATCTCTTCACGGCTCAGTGCACGGCTGAGCTTTTCCCAGTTATCCACTTGGAAACTGGTGCGGATTTTCGGGTGCGCGCCGATAAAACGCGCCACCGCATCCGGCACCAACTTCACCGCCGGCGCCGGGCCGCAGCCGAAGCGCAGGTCGCCGGCATCGAGCTTGGTCATGCGCGTGACTTCACTGCTCAGCAAGGCGGCGCCGTGCACCAGGGTCAGGGCGTGTTGCAATACCACCTGGCCTTCCGGTGTCGGGCGCAGGTCCTTGTGGCCACGGTCCACCAGCACGCAGCCAAACTCCTGTTCCAGCCCCTGGATACTGCGGCTGAACGCCGGTTGCGTGATGCCCATGGCGTCCGCCGCACGCACAAAACTGCGGTGTTCGTTGAGGGCGATGAAGTAGCGCAGCTGACGAAGATCCATATGCATTCCCGGCATTTGAAAAATAGGTCGAAGGCATTTGCGAGCGACGCAGCTGAGGTTTTAAATGCAAGCTCTTATTCCGTCAACGAAGCATTGGTTCAATTGCTAGATCTAAAAGGCATATGAATAGAGCGTTGTCGGCGAGCGTTCCACCATCCGCAGGCACATGAGGGTCATCACAATGAGCAACGCCGCATTAGCTGTTCAACCCATCGCCCAGGCACTGGAGATTCGTCCGGTCGCCGGCCGCATTGGCGCCGAGATCCGTGGCATCAAACTGTCCGGTCACCTCGATGCCGCGACGGTCGAAGCCATCCAGCAAGCGCTGGTGCAGTACAAGGTGATCTTCTTTCGCGAGCAAACGCACCTCGATGACCAGAGCCAGGAAGCCTTCGCCCATCTGCTCGGCGAGCCGATTGCGCACCCGACTGTGCCGGTACGCGACGGCACGCGCTTTCTGATGGAGCTGGACGGCACCCGCGGCCAGCGCGCCAATTCCTGGCACACCGACGTGACCTTCGTCGACGCCTACCCGAAAGCCTCGATCCTGCGTTCAGTGCTGGCGCCAGCCTCCGGCGGCGACACCGTCTGGGCCAACACGGCGGCCGCCTACAACGACCTCAGCGTCGAACTGCGCGCCCTGGCGGATAACCTGTGGGCCATCCACAGCAACGAATACGACTACGCCGCGCGCAAGCCGGATGTGGCGGTGGAGAAGCTTGAGGAGTACCGCAAGGTGTTCACCTCGACGGTGTATGAAACCGAGCACCCGGTGGTGCGCGTGCATCCGGTCAGTGGTGAGAAAACCCTGTTGTTGGGGCATTTCGTCAAACGCCTGAAAGGCTACTCCCAGGCCGACTCGACGCAACTGTTCAACCTGCTGCAAAGCCACGTCACCCGCCTGGAAAACACCGTGCGCTGGCGCTGGAACAGCGGTGACGTGGCCATCTGGGATAACCGCGCCACCCAGCATTACGCGGTGGATGACTACGGCACCCAGGAACGCATCGTGCGCCGGGTGACACTCAAGGGCGATGTGCCGGTGGGTGTGCAGGGCCAACGCAGCCAGACCACCAAAGGCCTCTAAATTCACAGAGATGATCGTTCCCACGCTCCGCGTGGGAATGCCTCCTGGGACGCTCCGCGTCCCGCTACCGCGCACAGGTGACGCAGAGCGTCACGGGCTGCATTCCCACGCAGAGCGTGGGAACGATCATAGGCCTTACCAGACCCCGATCTGCACGACCTTCTCCGCCTCCGGCTCCCCATAGCGAAACCATTGGCCACGCACTTCAATCTCCGTGTGGCTGATGGTGGTGCGCCGCTTCAGCCCACGCAGCCACTCGAACAGATAACCCGCGTGTGTCTCGCGCACCTGCGCATAGGCCGGATCGGCGCCCAGGTCGTGCACTTCCTGCGGGTCGTTTTCCAGGTCGAACAGCTGCGCGCGAAAGCCGTCGTACGCCAGGTATTTCCAGCGCTCGCTGCGCACCATGGTCATGCGGCAACGGTCGATCGGCTGGCCCAAGCGCTCGCGGGCCGGAGCCTGGAAGGCGTAGTCGTATTCGGCAATCGCATACTGGCGCCAAGGGGTCGGCTGACCATGCAGCAGCGGGATCAGCGAGCGGCCTTCCAGGCGGTGATCGGCGGCGGGCAGGCCCAGGGCGTCGAGGAAGGTCGGCAGGGCATCGATGGTCTCCACCAGACGCGCGTCCACCGAGCCGCGGCTGCTATCGGCACTGGCACGAGGGTCGCGCACAATCAAGGGAATGCCCACGGCAGGCTCCAGCAGAAATTCCTTTTCACCGAGGAAGTGGTCGCCGAGGAAGTCGCCGTGGTCGCTGGTGAACACGATCAGTGTGTCATCCCAGCGCCCGTTGCTTTGCAGGAAATCGAACAGCCGCCCGAGCTGGTCGTCGATCTGTTTGATCAACCCCATGTAGGTCGGAACCACCCTGAGCCGCACCTCGTCGCGGGAGAAATTCACGCTCTCCTGGTGCTGGCGGAACGCCTGGTACACCGGGTGATCGCTGGTCTGCTCCGGTTGAATCGGCGCCTGCACATGCTCGGCGGCGTACAACGCGTGGTACGGCGCCGGTGCGATATAGGGCCAGTGCGGCTTGATGTAGGACAGGTGCAGGCACCAGGGTTGCTCGGCCTGCTCCTGGATGAAGTCGATTGCGCGGTCGGTGGTGTAGACGGTTTCCGAATGCTGCTCGGCGACCCGTGCCGGCAAACCGGCGTTGCGCATATGCCAGCCGCTGAGCACTTCGCCGTTTTCACCCTGTGCGGCATTGGCCCATTCATGCCAAGGGTTGCTGCCGCCGTAGCCTTGTTCGCGCAGGTAATGCGTGTAGGGCGCGGACTCGCGTTTATCCTCGAACAACGGGCTGTCGGGGTAGATGCCGTCATGACGAAAGTAGGTGTCGAAGCCCACTTCATTCAGCGGCTCGGCCTGGGCGCTTTCAGGGTCGATGTTCACGCGTTGCAGCGCATCCAGATTCGGCGTGGCGTGGGTCTTGCCCACCAGCGCAGTACGGATGCCGTGGGGGCGCAGATAGTCGCCGATGGTCAGCTCGTCCAGGGGCAGCGGCACGGCATTCCACGCCACCTGGTGGCTGCTGACATAACGCCCGGTGTAGGCCGACATCCGCGACGGGCCACAAATGGTGCCTTGGGTGTAGGCCCGGCTGAAACGCACGCCGGCAGCGGCGAGGCGGTCGATATTGGGGGTGTGCAAATGCGCGTGGCCATAGCACGACAGGTAATCGCGGCGTAGTTGGTCGCACATGATATAGAGCACATTGCGCACGGGTTGGGGTTTGGACATGAGGCTTCACCGAACGGAGGACAGGTGACGGTTTTCGCCGTTCGGATGGGCGCTGGCAAGTGCATTTGGGGTCTGGGTTTCATGCAGTGAATGCATGGAGCTTGCCCCCGACGGCGTCGGTTCACACAGCGACATTTTCCAGCGTACAAATATCTTCATCCAACTCATCTATTTGCTTGATCTGCTCAATCATCGCCTCCGCCAGCGGCGACAAGCGATACCCCGCGCGGCTGACGATGCCGTAGCGGGTGTAACGCTCCTCCAGGTTTTCATCCAGGCCGTCGATCGTCAGGCACACCAATTCGCCGCGAGCCATCTGCAGCACGTCGCTGTTGGCGCTGACGATGCCGATGGCGTCCGAGCGCAGCACCACCCCCAGCAGGCTGTAGCCGTTTTCGCATTCGACATTGGGCAGGTAATCCGGTCGGCCGCTGAGGTCGACGATGACTTTGCGCAGGTTCGGTGGGCGGATGGTGACGGCCAGCGGATAGCTCATCAGTTCGGCGGCGCTGACGCTGTCGCGGGCGGCGAGGGGGTGGCCGACGCGGCAGCAGAAATACCAGCGGCGCGCGCGCAGGCGATGGGTGTGATAGTCGGGGTTGGCTTCGAAATGTCGGGTGTCGGCGACGAAGAATTCGAACTCTTCGCTGAGCAGGCGTTTGCTCAGACTTTCCCAGTCGTCCACCTGGAACTGCACGCGGGCCTTGGGATAGCGCCCGATAAAACTGCCGATGGCGCGGGGGATCAAGCCGCCCGCCGGGGCCGGGCCGCAACCGAAGCGCAGTTCGCCCGCCTCGAGGCCATTGAATTGGCTGATTTCGTTAGCCAGTTGCTGCGCGCCGCTGACCAGGCGCCGGGCGTGTTCGAGCAGCACCTGGCCTTGTTTGGTCGGCGCCAGGTCTTTGCGGCCGCGGTCCACCAACTGGCAGCCGGCACTGTGTTCCAGGGCCTGGATGCTGCGGCTGAAGGCCGATTGCGACAGGTTCACCGTCAACGCCGCCGCGACAAAACTGCGTTGTTCGGCGAGGGCGATGAAGTGGCGAAGCTGGCGCAGGTCGATATGCATTTTTCACATCAAAAATATCCGGGAAATGCATTGGCTATGCATTAGGTCGACTCCTTATAAAGGCTATCTCTTATGCAGTAAATGTTCGTAAAAACATAAATAAATAACCTAAAGGAATATCAGAGATTGAATATTCCTGGGTTCCGGAGCCGCTCATGAGTCTGTTCACGCCCGCTGTACCTTGCTCTCCCTGGACGCTCAAGCGCCTGCCCCTGGCCCTGTTGTTTGCGGGCAGTGCCGGTTGGTCGTCCAGCTACGCGGCCGAGCCTGCGCCTGCGGGCGAAAGCGCCAGTGGTCAACTGGAAACCGTCACGGTCACGGCCCGCCGGCGCACCGAAAGCGCCCAGGCGGTACCGACACCCATGAGCGTGATCGGCGGCCAGGCGCTGGAGAGCCAGCGGGTGTACCGGATTCAGGATTTGCAGCAACTGGTGCCCAGCGTCAACGTCGCCTATATGCATGCGCGCCAGTCCAGCGTGTCGATTCGCGGTCTGGGCAACAACCCGGCCAGTGACGGCCTGGAAGGCAGCGTGGGGTTGTATATCGATAACGTGTACCTCGGCCGCCCCGGCATGGCGGTGTTCGACCTCATGGACATCGAGCAGCTCGAGGTGCTGCGCGGCCCGCAAGGTACGTTGTTCGGCAAGAACACCACGGCGGGGGTGATCAATATCAGCACCCGCGCGCCGAGTTTCACCCCGGAGCGCAGCATTGAAACCTCGTTGGGCGAGGACGGTTATTTCCAGACTAAGGGCACGATTTCCGGGCCGCTGACCGATGAGTTGGCAGGGCGTTTTTCAGCCTATCGCACGCGCAGCGACGGCGACATCAAGAACGAGCATGACGGGCACGACCTCAATGGCGGTTCACGCCAGGGCTTTCGCGGGCAACTGCTGTACAAGCCCAATGAGGCGTTCAACCTGCGCTGGATCGGTGACTACAACGAGGAGGATTCCAGCGCCGGTACCCGTGTGCTCTACAGCACCGGGCCGACCATCAACGGTACCAACCTCTACCAGTCCAGGGCCAACGCAGCGGGCGCCACGCTGGTCGACGGCACCCACCGTAAGGTCAATCTGGACAATGACCAGCACGTCACGGTGTTTCAGGGCGGAACGTCGCTGGAGGCCAACTGGACCTTGCCGAGCGATTTCACCCTGACGTCGGTCAGCGCCTACCGCTGGTGGAATTTCACCCCGCGCAATGATGACGGGCTTAACGTGCCGGCCTCGTATAACGCCGGCGTATCGGTGGAAGACAAACAGTGGTCCCAGGAATTTCGCCTGGCTTCACCCCAGGGCGGGTTCTTCGATTACGTGCTCGGCGCCTATTACTTCGGCTCAGACCTGGATAACCAAGCCTTCGCCTACTACGGCCCCAAGGCGGACATCTGGAACGGTACGCCGACCGGCGCGTTGAATAATGTGAGCAGCGTCGGCAACGGGCACATCCGCACCGACAGCTTTGCGCTGTTCGCCCAAGGCACCTGGCACCTGACTGAACGCCTGGATTTCACCGCCGGCCTGCGCGGCACCTACGAAGAAAAAAGTGCCTGGGTGACACGCAATGCCCCGCTCGGCGGCGCAGCGGTCAGCGGCGCGGCTGCCACGGCGCGGCGCGGGCGTACCGGGGCGTATGACTCGGGTGACCTGACGCAATACAGCGCCACGCCGTCGGGGCTGCTCAACCTCAGTTATCACTTCAACGACAACCTGCTGGGCTACGCGACGCTGTCCCACGGCGAGAAGTCCGGTGGCGTCAACCTGGCGGTGGGCTCGGCGCCGACGGCCGGGGCCGACTCGCTGCTGATCGGCACCGAGCGGGCCAACAATGCCGAGTTGGGTTTCAAGAGCACGTTGTGGGATCGGCGCCTGCAGCTCAATGCCAACCTGTTCTGGACCCAGGTCAATGGCTACCAGACCAACGCTTACGATCAGGACAACCGGGTGCAATACCTCACCAACGCCGGCTCCGTGCGCTCGCGGGGCGTTGAAGTGGAAAGCACCCTGGTGCCGATCAAGGGCCTGACACTGAATATCAACGGCTCGTTCAACGACGTGAGTTACCTGTCTTACAAGGACGCGCCGTGCCCGCCGGAAGTCAGCCTGCGCCCCGGTGCAGCGGCGTCCTGCGACTTGACCGGGCACCAGGTGGTGGGCGCGTCGAAATGGATTGCCAATGCCAACGGCGAGTACAAGTGGAACCTGGATAACGGCTTTGAACCCTACGTCACCGCCAGCTACGCATTTCGCTCCAAGGCGGTGGGCACGGTGGAAGACTCCGACTACGGGCAGATCCCCGCCTATGCGCTGGTCAACCTCTCCACTGGCCTGCGCGGCAACTACGAGCAAGGCCAGTGGGATGTGTCGTTGTGGCTGAAAAACGCCTTCGACAAAACCTACTACACCACCCTGTGGACCGGCGGCAACGGCGGTTACGAAGGCCTGCTGGGCACGCCGCGTACCCTAGGCGTGACCGGGCGCTACGACTTCTAGCCCGGTGCGATAGGTGGCCGGGCTGAACACCCGCGTCACCAGCAGCATCGCCACCGCCGTTACCGTGAGCACGACCCAGGCGCTGATGAAGTTGCCGGTGAGTTCGCGCAGCCAGCCGGTCAACCACGGCGAAATCGCGTTGATCAAAAAGCCCACGCCTTGTACGAAAGCTGCCAGTTGCCCGGCCTGGCGTGGGTCGCGGTGATGGTCGAGGGTCAGCAGCAGGCTCAGGGCGAAGCACGCACCCAGGCCGAACCCGCACAAGGCCACCCACAGGTGGGGGAACGCGGTGGGCGCGATGATCAGGCCGAGGTAGCCGAGGGTTTGCGCCAACAGGCTGATGGCGAGCAGCGGGCGACGGTCGATCCCACGTTGCGCCAGTACCGGCATCAGCAGCGCGGCGATGACTTGAAAAATGGTCATGAACGCCAGCAACGAGCCGCTGGGCAGCACGCCCCAACCCAGTTGCTGATAGTAGGCGGGCAGCCAGGCCACCATGCTCATGTAGCCGCAATTGACCAGGCCGAAATACAGCGCCAGCAACCAGGCGCGGCGGTTGCGCAGGCCTTTGAAGGCCGGGGCAACCTGTGTATTTCGGGCGGCGCCCAGTGGCAACCCTGCCCATAGCAACAACGCCCCCAACGCTGGCAACAGCCACACGCCCAGGCCCGCCTGCCATTGCTGGAAATACGTGGCCACCACCGGGCTGAGCAGCGCCGCCAGCCCGCCACCGGCCATCAGCGACGCCGAATACACACCCATCGCCACCGGCACGCGGTGCTGAAATTCGCGCTTGATCATCGCCGGCACCAACGCCTGGATCAGCGCTACGCCCGCGCCGCCGAGCAATGCCGTGACCAACAGCGCCGAGGCCTGGCCCATCAGCCAGCGCGCCAGGCACGCCAGCAGAATCATCACCAGTCCCAGCGCAATACCGCGCCGTTCACCCAATCGCGCTTCGACCCTCACGCCCACCAGCGCCACCAACCCCATGCACACCACCGGCAAGCTGGTGAGCAAGGCACTGCTTTGAAAGCTCAGGCCGGTGGCTTGGCGAATTTCACCGAGCAGCGGGCTGATGGAGCTGAGGATGGGCCGCAGGTTCAGTCCCAGGACCACCAGGAGGCCCCAGCCTGCGAGCTTGCTGGCGATCGAATGGTTAAGCGTCATGCAGGACCTGCCGGAGAGCAAAAGAGGCAGCGAGTATGCCAGCCGTTGTGCTGGGTCGACAGCCTGAGCACGCCCGTGGTGAGTTGCTTGCCTGATGCGATGCAAATCCCGCTTGAACCATGCCTTCGCTGAATATTTTGTATGCCGTAAACGCATGCAAAAACAAGCGCTTCGCGCAAAGCCACGGGAGCCGCGGGCTTGACGCAGGGGACTTATTTTTATATTCGCTTTGGATATATTCATAACTTTAAAGATTACTTTAAGAGATAAGCGCTCAACCCCGATGATTCAGCCCTCGACGGCCTTTCAAGCAGGCCTGTCGGTTTTTTGGTCTTAAAGCCGTAGGGAGTGAATCAATGGGCAATGTCCAGACCGCCGCCAGTGCACAAGAGGCGCAATGGCGCCTGGCACCGGGTGGTGAGTTGGTCGACCTTGGCCGGCCGCACCGTGCGCCGTTGGGTCAGTTACGCCTGCAACAGACCCCCAAGCGGTTTTCCAGCCGACGCGAAGGCGTTCTGCTGGGCTTGTTGGTGCTGGCCTTGCACGGCGCGGTGATCTATTGGGTGAGCCAGAAGCCCACCCCGGTGCTGCCAGTGGTGCCACCGGAAATTCCGCCGATGACCATCGAATTTTCCCGGCCGGCGCCACCCGTGGTCGAGCCGCCACCGCCCGTGCCGCCACCACCTGCAGTGGTCGAGCCGCCGCCGCCGGTGGTGGATGAGTTGGCCGCCAAGCCGGCGCCGCCCAAACCGATTCCTAAACCCAAACCCAAGCCCGTGCCCAAACCTGAGCCCAAGCCTGAGCCCAAGCCGGTACCCAAGGCGATCGAACAGCCGCCAGCGCCGCCTGTACCCGCGCCGCCGGCACCTGTTGCACCGCCCGCGCCGGCCCCGGTAACGCCCGCTTCGGCCAACGCCGCGTACCTGAAGAACCCGGCGCCGGAATACCCGTCGCTGGCCCAGCGTCGCGGATGGGAGGGCACCGTGTTGTTGCGGGTGCACGTACTGGCCAGCGGCAAACCGGGTGAGATCCAACTGCAGAAAAGCAGCGGTCGCCAGCAACTCGATGACGCCGCATTGGCCGCCGTGAAGCGTTGGAGCTTTGTGCCGGCCAAGCAGGGTGACGTGGCCCAGGACGGCTGGGTCAGCGTGCCGATCGATTTCAAGATCCATTAATTATTCAGCTGCACAGAGGGAACACATCATGGCTTTGGCATCTCCACTTGAATCCATTGAAAGCGCGGTGATCTGGCTGTTGGTGGTCTTTTCGGTCGCCACCTGGGGCTTGGCGTTGTTGAAGGGCGTGCAATTCGGGCGCCTCAAGGCCCAGGATCGCCGGTTTCATAAAAAATTCTGGGCTGCCTCAAGCCTGGACGCCGCCGCCGAATTGACCGAAACCCAACCGGGCGCGGCGGCCCGAGTAGCCCATGCCGGTTACGCCGCGATCCAGGTCGGCGATACCCAGCACGCGGCTGACCTGAGCCAGGCCATCAATCACCAAGACCGCCTTGAACGTGCCTTGCGCCAGCAGATCGTGCGTGAACGCCGTTCCCTGGAAACCGGTCTGGCCGTGGTCGCCAGCATCGGCAGCACCTCGCCGTTTATCGGCTTGTTCGGCACGGTGTGGGGCATCATGGAGGCGCTCAAGGGGATCAGCGCCGCCGGCTCGGCCAGCTTGGAAACCGTGGCGGGGCCCATCGGTGCAGCGTTGGTTGCGACGGGCGTGGGGATTGCCGTCGCGGTGCCAGCGGTGCTGGTCTACAACTATTTCCTGCGTCGCCTGAAGCTGACGGCTGCCGACCTGGACGACTTTGCCCATGACTTCTACAGCCTTGCGCAGAAAAACGCCTTCCGCGTGCTGTTGCACCCGGCGCTGACCAAGACCAGCGCCGCCCACCCGCAAAAAGTAAAGGAGGCCTCCTGACATGGCCTTCTCCACCCAAGACAGCGACGAGGTGCTGAGCGAGATCAACGTCACGCCGCTGGTGGACGTGATGCTGGTGCTGCTGGTGGTGTTTATCGTCACCGCGCCGCTGCTCACCAATGCGATTCCGATCAATTTGCCCAAGACCGAGGCCGTGGCCCCGGTCGAGCAGAAAGACCCGCTGGTGGTAAGCATCGACGGTGCCGGCAAGCTGTTTATCAACAAGGACGAAATCCAGCCGGACCTGCTGGAGTTCAAGCTGCAGGCGGCCAAGGCCAAGGACCCCGATGTGCGGGTGCAACTGCAGGCTGACGATGGTGTGAACTACGGCGAAGTGGCGCGAGCCATGGCGTCTATCGAGCGCGCGGGAATAACCAAGCTGTCGGTGATTACCGCACGTTAATCGCAACAAAGCCTCGACGATTTTTGGGCCGTTTCCTTGGCAGGGTGCGGCCTTTTTTTTGGATCGCCGATGAGATAAATGTGGGAGGGGGCTTGCCCCCGATAGCGGTGTATCAGTATCAGATGTGCTGACTGACGGAATGCTATCGGGGGCAAGCCCCCTCCCACATTTTGACCGGATGCGGGGTTGAGATTTTGGTTATTAATAAATAGCTTCTTATTCCTTAACGAATATAAACCGCGTCCCTATACTGGTCTGCAATGTTAAACGCTGCAGGAGGGCACACCCATGCACAGCGAATCGATTCGTTACCTGATCGTGCCGGGCTGGCAAGGATCGCCAGAAGATCATTGGCAAAGTCACTGGCAGAACAGCCTGCCCAACAGTGCGCGCGTGGAGCAGGATGACTGGCTGACCCCGCGCCGCGAAGACTGGGTGGCGGCGTTGGCCGAGGCCATCGCCGCCGACAGCACGCCGGTGATCCTGATCGCCCATAGCCTGGGTTGCATCACCGTGGCGCATTGGGCGGCCACCGCGCCTGTGAATTTCCTGCGCCAGGTGCGCGGTGCCTTGCTGGTGGCCCCGGCGGACGTCGAACGTCCGGCCTGCGCCCCCGCCCTGCGCAACTTTGCGCCGATTCCTACCGACCTGTTGCCGTTTCCCAGCCAAGTGGTCAGTTCCGACAACGACAGTGCCGTCAGCGCGCCACGGGCGTTGGAGCTGGCGCGTCACTGGGGCGCCGAAGCCGGCATCCTGTCGGGGGCCGGGCATATCAATGTGAAGTCCGGCCACCAACGTTGGGAGCAGGGTTTCGCGTACCTCTATCGCCTGCAAAATCGCCTCGAGCATCACGCTCGGCGCCGTGCATAACCTATTTCAACGCCCTGTCCCTGAGTGGATGGGGGCGGGAGCCTGCCATGAGTCTGCATGAAACCTACGGCCAGCCATTGCTGACCTTCCCCGATGCCGAAAAAAGCCCGCTGAGCATCCGCGCCAAGGCGCTGGTGTTCGTCGACCCACGTTCGCGGCAACTGCGCGAAGAGCTGGAAAATCTCGCACCGCGTGCGCTGCCCGTGTTGATTCGCGGCGAGACCGGTAGCGGCAAAGAGCTGCTGGCGCGGCATATTCACCGTGGCAGTGATCGCTCGGGCTTGTTTGTGTCGGTCAATTGCGGCGCGATCAGCCCGACTTACGCCGACGCGGAGCTGTTCGGCTATGCCGCCGGCAGCCACAGCGGCGCGGCGAGCAGCCGGGCGGGGTGGTTCGGTTCGGCCAACGGCGGCACGTTGTACCTGGACGAAATCGGCGACTTACCTTTACCGATCCAGGTCAAATTACTCGCCGCCCTGGAAAACCACGAAGTCACCCGCGTTGGCGCACACCAACCCAGCCCGGTGGACGTGCGCCTGGTGGCCGCCACCAGCATCGACCTGGCCCAGGCGGTGGCCGCGGGCAAGTTCCATGAGCGCCTGTTCCATTATCTGAGCGAAGGTCAATTGGACCTGCCGGCATTGCGCGAGCGGGTCGGCGACATCCTGTCCCTGGCCGAATACTTCCTGGGCATCTACAGCCAGCGCCTGGAACTGCCGGTGCCGCTGATCAGCGACGCCGCCCAGCGCGTGCTGGAACGTCATAGCTGGCCGGGCAATACCCGCGAGCTGGAAAACGTTATCCACTTTGCCCTGTTGGTGAGCAGCGGCGATGAGATTCTGCCCGAGCATCTGAACCTGCCCGCCGCCGGCTCGCCGTTGGAGCAGGTGCAGCGGATTTTCGCGAACGCCAGTCCCACCGAACGGGAGACGCTGCGTACCTTCCTGTATGAGCAAAATGGAATATCAACGTGAATAAAAGATATTGTTCGGGAATAAAAAATCTAGGTATTGTCCACTCCACGCCGCGATAGCACTTCGCTGGCACTCCACATAAAAACGGTCGTTAGAAGGACATTGCATGAAAAAGGTTCTGTTGTTTACCGCACTGGCGGCTGCCCTGACTGCCAGCTTCGCCCAGGCCAACGAGAAACTGGTGGTGGCCGCCACCCCGATCCCGCACGCCGAAATCCTTGAGCTGGTCAAGCCAACCCTGGCCAAGGAAGGCGTAGACCTGCAGATCAAAGTCTTCACCGACTACGTACAACCGAACGTGCAAGTGGCCGAGAAGCGTCTGGACGCCAACTACTTCCAGACCCTGCCGTACCTGGATAACTTCAACAAAGGCAAGGGCACCAACCTGGTGACCGTAGTCGGTGTGCACGTTGAACCGTTCGGCGGTTACTCGAAAAAGATCAAAAATATTTCCGAGCTCAAGGATGGCGCCACCGTGGCTATCCCGAACGAAGGCTCCAACAGCGGCCGCGCCCTGTTGCTGCTGCAGAAAGCGGGTGTGATCACCCTCAAAGACCCGACCAATGCCTTGGCCACGCCGAAAGACATCGCCAGCAACCCAAAAAACCTGAAATTCAAGGAGTTGGAATCAGCCCTGCTGCCACGCGTGCTGGACCAGGTTGACCTGGATCTGATCAACACCAATTACGCGCTGGAAGCCGGCCTGAACCCAGCCAAAGACGCGCTGATCATCGAAGACGCCAAGTCGCCCTACGTGAACTTCCTGGTCGCTCGCCCGGACAACAAGGACAGTGACGCTATCCAGAAACTGGCCAAGGCCCTGACCAGCCCGGAAGTCAAAGCCTTCATCGAGAAGAAGTACAACGGTGCGGTGGTGCCGGCGTTCTGATGTAACTCAAAACCCCCTTCAAGGTTTCAACGCCGGTGGCTGGTACAGCACCGGCGTTTTTTATTGCTGAAAATTTGGAATGCAATCGAAAGGTGGGAGGGGGCTTGCTCCCGATGGCGGCAGGTCAGCTACACATGAGCTGACTGACAGACTGCTATCGGGGGCAAGCCCCCTCCCACATTTGATCTTGATTCCACCGTAAATCTTCAGTGGGCCCCCTCCCGGCGACCTTAGCTTTTTGGGTGATATCAATATGCTATTTCGGTATTTAAAGTTTGCTTTTTATACCTTTAAAGTTCGCGCTACCCGACGTTACCCACGCCGGAACGGACAGCGCTCGCCGCATTATCCTGCGGCGTCATGGACTCAAGATGACCTTCGATTTTGCTTTTATCCTCAGCACCTTGCCGGCATTTCTGAAAGCGGTCGGAGTGACGCTGCAAGTGGGTCTGATCGCCATTGCCACCTCCTTGCTGGTGGCACTGATCAACGCAGCGCTGTTGGTGTTTCGCACCCCCTACCTGTCGCGGCTGGTGGCGCTGTATGTGGAGCTGGCGCGTAACACGCCGCTGCTGATTCAATTGTTCTTCGTGTATTTCGCGCTGCCGGCCCTGGGCTTGAATATTTCCGGGTTCTGGGCGGCAATTATCACCATGACCTTCCTCGGCGGCGCCTACCTCACCGAAGTGCTGCGCGCCGGTGTGGATGCGGTGCCACTGGCGCAGATCGAGTCGGGCAAGTCCATCGGCCTGTCCGACTGGCAACTGCTGCGCCATGTGATTCTGCCCCAGGCCGGCATCCTCAGCCTGCCGGCGCTGTTCGCCAATTTCATCTTTCTGCTCAAGGAGACCACGGTGGTTTCCGCTGTGGCGGTGCCCGAGATTCTCTACACCACCAAGAGCTACATCGCGCTCTACTACAAGACCTACGAAATGCTCGCCGTATTGACGCTGATCTGCGTGCTGCTGTTCTTGCCGTTGTCGCTGTTGCTCAGCCGTTTGGAAAGGAGGCTCCAGCATGGCCAGTTCGGGTCTTGAATTGTTATGGGTGTCGTTGCCGCAACTGGGCAAGGGCGCTGCGCAAACCCTGTCGATTTCATTCTTGAGCATCGCCTTCAGCACGGTCGGCGGCGTGTTGTATGGCGTATTGCGCACCTTGGACAACCGCTTGATCAATGCGCTGCTGCGGGTTTACCTGGAGCTGTTTCGCGCCATCCCGGTGCTGGTCTGGCTGTACCTGTTGTTTTTCGGCCTGCCGATCTTCTTCGGCCTGAGCATCCCCAGTTTCTGGTGTGCGGTGCTGGTGTTGTCGTTGTGGGGCGCCAGTGAAGTCGGCGAAGTGGTGCGCGGCGCCTTGCATTCGCTGCCCCGTGGCCAGCGCGAAGCCGGCTTGTCGATCGGGCTGTCCGACCCGCAGCTGTACGGCTACGTGCTGCTGCCCCAGGCCCTGAAACGCATGACGCCGCCGACCATCAATGTCTACACGCGGATCATCAAGACCAGCTCCCTGGCGGTGCTGATCGGCGTGGTGGATGTGATCAAGGTCGGCCAGCAAATCATCGAGCGTACCTATGAGTCGGTGTTGATCTACGGCGCGCTGTTCCTGTTTTTCTTCTTTATCTGCTACCCGTTGTCGGCCGCCTCCAAGGTGCTGGAACGGCGCTGGGCCCAAGCATGAGCGCATTGATCGAGTTTCAGGGTTTCAACAAATTCTTCGGCGAACAGCAGGTGCTCAAGGGCATCGACCTGAGCGTGCACAGCGGCGAAGTGGTGGTGATCCTCGGCCCCAGCGGTTGCGGCAAAAGCACCTTGCTGCGCTGCCTCAATGGCTTGGAAGTGGCTCACAGCGGGCACTTGCGGTTCGCCGGCAACGAGCTGTTGGCAAAACATACCGACTGGCGCCAGGTGCGCCAGGACATCGGCATGGTGTTCCAGAGCTACCACCTGTTCCCGCACATGAGCGTGCTCGACAACATTCTGCTCGGTCCCTTGAAGGTGCAAAAGCGCGACCCGCGTGAAGCGCGTGAGCAGGCGGAAAAACTGCTGGCGCGCGTGGGCCTGGCCGACAAGCGCGACGCCTTCCCACGCCAGCTTTCCGGCGGCCAGCAGCAACGCATCGCCATCGTCCGTTCGCTGTGCATGAACCCGCAGGTCATGCTGTTTGACGAAGTCACCGCCGCCCTCGACCCGGAAATGGTCAAGGAAGTGCTGGAAGTCATCCAGGACCTGGCCCGCGACGGCATGACCCTGCTGATTGTCACCCACGAAATGGCCTTCGCCCGCGCCGTCGCCGACCGCGTGGTGTTTATGGAGGCCGGTCGCATCCTCGAACACAACACCCCCGAGGCATTCTTTACGAACCCGCAAACCGCACGCGCGCAGCAGTTCCTGGAGAAGTTCTCCTTTGTTTCAACACTGCCCAGAAAGATCAAGGAACCGGAGCTGCTATGAAAAAGTTACTGCTGCCACTGTTTGCCGTCGCGTTACTGGCCGGCTGCGACAAGAAGGCCGAAGAGCCTGCCAAACCTGCCGCCAGCGCGGTGAGTGCGATCGACAAGATCAAGGCCCGCGACAAGCTGATCGTCGGTGTCTTCACCGACAAGCCGCCGTTCGGCTTCGTCAACGAAGCCGGCCGCTACGTCGGCTTCGATACCGACATCGGCCGCCAATTCGCCAAGGACCTGTTGGGCGATGAAAACAAAGTCGAGTTCGTCGCCGTGGAGCCGGCCAGCCGTATCCCATTCCTGCAAAGCGATAAGGTCGATCTGATCCTCGCCAACATGACCGTGACCCCTGAGCGCAAGGAAGCGGTGGACTTCACCAACCCCAACCTGAAAGTCGCGGTACAGGCCCTGGTGCCGAACGACAGCCCGGTCAAGAACCTGGATGACCTGGCCACCCGCACCACCATCGTCACCACCGGCACCACCGCCGACATCTGGTTGACCAAGCACCACCCGGACTGGAAGCTGCTCAAGTTCGAGAAAAACTCCGAGTCGCTGCAAGCGCTGTCGGCCGGCCGTGGCGATGCCTACGCCCAGGACAACCTGGTGCTGTTCAGCTGGGCCAAGCAGAACCCCGGCTACCGCGTGCTGGAGCAGAAGCTCGGTGACGAAGCACCGATTGCCCCGGCGGTTAAGAAGGGCAATATCGAACTGCGCGACTGGGTGAACGCAGAGCTGGCGAAGTTGGGTGAAGAGAAGTTCTTGCTCAAGCTCTATGACCAATATGTGCGTAAAGAGCTGAGCGATGACACCAAGCCTGAGAGTGTGATTGTTGAAGGGGGCAAGTGGCAGGGCTGATAAAGCTATCGGGGGCAAGCCCCCTCCCACATTTGAATACATTCACACATCAGAACCTGTGAACCCAATCCAGTGTGGGAGGGGGCTTGCCCCCGATGAGGCCTGTGCAGTCACCCTCTATTCCGGCCATTGCCACGCCGGCGCATCCAGCATCCCTTGCCCCACAATCCGCGTCTCCCCCAGCACCTTCTCCAGCACAATCGAATTGCACTCCTCATCCTGCTGCAACGCCTCAATCAAGCGGCTGGCATGGGACACCACCCACACCTGGCACTGCGCCGACGCCTGGATGATCAAGCGCGCCAACGCCGGCAACAGGTCCGGATGCAAGCTGGTTTCAGGCTCGTTCAGCACCATCATGGTCGGCGGCCGTGGCGTCAGCAGCGCGGCGATCAGCAGCAGGTAGCGCAAGGTGCCGTCCGACAGCTCTGCCGCCGACAACGGGCGCAGCAGGCCTTCCTGATAAAACTCGATGGCAAAGCGCCCGCCCTGTAACGGTTGGATACTCAGGCGTGCGCCCGGGAATGCATCACTGACGGCGTGCTGCAACGCCTCGGCGTCGCCCACTTCCCGAATCGTCTGCAACGCGGCCGCCAGATCCCGACCGTCGTGATGCAAGACCGGCGTGCGCGTACCCAATTGCGGTTGGCGTACCGGCGCATCCCCATCGCTGCGAAAGTGGTCATAAAAGCGCCAGCCACGAATGCTCTCGCGCAGCAGCAACACTTCCGGCGAGCCGCGCAGGTTACCCACCTGATCGAACAGGCTGTGGTAGTTGGGCGTGTGCTGGGCCAGCACATCCCAGGCGCGGCCTTCACGCGCCCGCACCATCGGCCCGGAACGTTGCACCAGCAGGCTGGCCGGGCGGTAGAGGGGGCCGGCCCAGATACATTCCTTCTTGATTTCCGGGTCCAGTTTGAACTCGCTGCCGGGAACCGGAATGGGCATTCCCAGGGAGATGGCATAGCTGAAGTCCTCCCCGGCAAAGCCCAGGCGCAAGCGTTTGACGCCTTGGGCCACGACGGCCTCCACCGGCACTTCGCCGCTGTGCATGCGCCGGCTGATGGTTTCCGGTCCGGCCCAGAACGTCGAGTCCAGCCCGCCCTCCCGGGCCAGGGCATTGATCACCCCGCCCTGGGCGGTTTCGGCCAGCAGGCGCAGGGCGCGATACAGGTTGGACTTGCCGCTGCCGTTGGGGCCTGTGACCAGATTCAAGCGGCCCAGGGGCACCACCAATTTATTGATCGAGCGGTAATTGGCCACCGCGAGGGTCTTGAGCATGGCAATTGAGTCGGTAGGGGAACCATTGAAGTATGGGATCCTCCATGCAGATAAGGAACCCTGATCTAAGCTCACAGTCGCATACACACTGGCACGTCGGCATCACGCAAAAGGAGCCTGCATGGGCGGTCGCATTTCCACATTTTTATTCGGGCTTGGCTTACTGACGCTGCTGGGCGGTTGTGGCCAGGAAAAGACCGAGCCCAAGGCCCATTCACGGGTGTTCGTACAAACCGTGCAGCCGGCAGATTTTGCCGCAGCGGTCACGCTGACCGGGGATGTCCAGGCACGGGTACAAACCGATTTGTCCTTTCGGGTGGGTGGCAAGATCATCCAGCGCCTGGTCGACGTCGGTGATCGGGTGACAGCCAAGCAAGTGCTGGCCAAGCTCGACCCCAAGGACCTGCAGACCAACGTCGATTCCGCCCAGGCCCAGGTCGTGGCCGAGCAGGCGCGGGTCAAGCAAACCGCCGCCGCCTTCGTGCGTCAGGAAAAGCTCTTGCCCAAGGGCTACACCAGCCGCAGCGAATACGACGCCGCCCAGGCCGCGTTGCGCAGCAGCCAAAGCGCCTTGGCCGCCGCCCAGGCGCAGTTGGCCAACGCCCGTGAACAACTGGGCTATACCGCGCTGATCGCCGATGCGCCGGGCATCATCACGGCGCGCCAGGCTGAAGTCGGCCAGGTCGTCCAAGCCACCGTGCCGATCTTCAGCCTGGCCCGCGATGGCGAACGCGATGCGGTGTTCAACGTTTACGAATCGCTGCTGGTGGAGCCGCCGCCGGACGCGCCGATCACCGTCAGCCTGCTGGATAACCCGAGCATCAAGACAGTGGGCAGAGTTCGCGAAGTTACCCCTGCCGTGGCTGCCAATACCGGCACCGTGCAAGTGAAGATCGCCCTGCAAAGCCTGCCCAAAGGCATGGAGCTGGGCTCGGTGGTGAGCGCCACCGCCAATGGCCCGGCCAAGGCCAGCATCGAGTTGCCGTGGTCGGCCTTGACCAAGGACCTCAGCGAACCCGCCGTGTGGCTGGTAGACGGCGACGGCAAGGCACAACTGCACAAGGTCACGGTGGCGCGGTACCTCACCGGCAAAATGATCATCGGCGACGGCCTTAAAGGCGGCGAAAAAGTCGTGGTGGCCGGTGGGCAATTGCTGCACCCCGGCATGCTCGTCGAAATCGCCCAGCAAGGAGCCCAGCCATGAAGCACCTGACGGTTATCCTCGCCGCCAGCCTGTTGCTGGTGGCCTGCTCCAAGGAAGACGCGCCGCCCGAACCGGTGCGCCCGGTGTTGTCCATGGAGGTGAAGGCCGAAGACCAGGCACAGCTCGGCCGCTTTGCCGGCACCATTCAGGCCCGCTACGAGAGTAACCTGGGCTTCCGTGTGCCGGGCCGTATCGCCCGCCGCGCGGTGGACGTGGGCGCCGAGGTGGAGAAGGGCGCCTTGCTCGCCGTTCTCGACCCCACCGACCAGCAGAACCAATTGCGCGCCGCCCAGGGTGACCTGGCCCGCGTGCAGGCACAGTTCATCAATGCCCAGGCCAATGCCCGCCGCCAGCAGGAGCTGTTCGACCGTGGCGTCGGCGCCCAGGCGCAGTTGGACGTGGCCCAGACTGACCTGAAGACCACCCAGGCCACCCTCGACCAGGCCCGCGCCTCGGTCAATCAAGCCAAGGACCAGCTCAACTATGCCGAACTGCGCACCGACCACGCCGGCATCGTCACCGCCTGGAACGCCGAGGCCGGCCAGGTGGTCAGCGCCGGCCAGCAAGTGGTGACCCTGGCCCGCCCGGACATCAAGGAAGCGGTGATCGACCTGCCTGCCGGCCTGGCCGAGCGCTTGCCGGCGGATGTGGTGTTTCTGGTGGCCGGGCAACTGGACCCCAGCGTGCATACCACCGCCATCGTGCGCGAGATCGAGCCCCAGGCCCAAAGCGCCACGCGTACCCGTCGCGCACGCTTGAGCCTGACTGACACCCCCGCCGCGTTTCGCCTGGGCACCGCCATCAGCGTGACCTTGAGCAGCGCCATCGCGCCGCGTATCGAGCTGCCGTTGAGCGCGTTGCAGGAAGTCGATGGCAAGACCCGCATCTGGTTGCTCGACACCCAGAGCCAGACGGTGCAACCGCGTGATGTCACGGTTGTCAGCCGTGACGTCGACAGCGCAGTGCTCAATGGTGGCATCAAGCCCGGCGAGCGCGTCGTCACCGCCGGTGTGAACAGCCTGAAACCCGGGCAGAAAGTCAAAATCGACGAGGACAGCCCGCGATGAAAGGCAGCTTCAACTTATCCGACTGGGCCATCAAGCATCAGTCCTTCGTCTGGTACCTGATGTTCGTCGCGCTGCTGATGGGCGTGTTTTCGTACATGAACCTGGGCCGCGAGGAAGACCCCTCGTTCACCATCAAGACCATGGTCATCCAGACCCGCTGGCCGGGTGCGACCCAGGAAGAAACCCTCAAGCAGGTCACCGACCGCATCGAGAAAAAACTCGAGGAACTCGACTCCCTCGATTATGTGAAGAGCTACACCCGGCCGGGCGAATCCACGGTGTTCGTGTTCCTCAAGGACACCACCAGCGCCAAGGCCATCCCGGAGATCTGGTACCAGGTTCGCAAGAAGATCGACGATATTCGCGGCACCTTCCCCCAGGGCTTGCAGGGGCCGTCGTTCAACGATGAATTCGGTGATGTGTTCGGCTCGGTGTACGCCTTTACCGGCGATGGCCTGTCGATGCGCCAGTTGCGCGACTACGTGGAGCAGGTGCGCGCTGAAATTCGCTCGGTGCCGGGGCTGGGCAAGGTCGAGATGATCGGCCAGCAGGACGAAGTGATTTACCTGAATTTTTCCACACGCAAACTGGCGGCCCTGGGCATCGATCAGCGCCAGGTCGTGCAAAGCCTGCAGTCGCAAAATGCCGTGACCCCCGCCGGCGTGATCGAGGCCGGGCCGGAGCGGATTTCGGTGCGCACCTCGGGGCAGTTCGCCTCGGAGAAGGACCTCGCCAACGTCAACCTGCGCCTGAATGACCGCTTCTATCGCCTGGCCGACATTGCCGACATCAGCCGGGGCTACGTCGACCCGGCGCGGCCGATGTTCCGTTTCAACGGCAAGCCGGCGATTGGCTTGGCGATTGCGATGCAAAAGGGCGGCAATATCCAGTCGTTCGGCAAGGCGCTGCACGGGCGCATGGATGAGCTGACCGCCGACCTGCCGGTGGGCGTTGGCGTGCACAAGGTTTCGGACCAGGCCGAAGTGGTGGAAGAGGCGGTCGGTGGCTTTACCAGTGCGCTGTTCGAAGCGGTGATCATCGTGCTGGTGGTGAGTTTTATCAGCCTGGGCATGCGTGCCGGGCTGGTGGTGGCGTGCTCGATTCCATTGGTGCTGGCCCTGGTGTTCGTGTTCATGGAATACAGCGGCATCACTATGCAGCGGGTGTCGTTGGGCGCCTTGATCATCGCCCTCGGCCTGTTGGTGGACGATGCGATGATCACCGTGGAAATGATGATCACACGCCTGGAAAAAGGCGAAACCAAGGAGCAGGCCGCGACCTACGCTTACACCTCCACAGCCTTCCCGATGCTCACCGGCACGCTGGTGACCGTCGCCGGTTTCGTGCCGATTGGCCTCAACGCCAGTTCGGCGGGTGAGTACACCTTCACCTTGTTCGCGGTCATCGCCGTGGCGATGCTGGTGTCGTGGGTGGTGGCGGTGCTGTTCGCGCCAGTGATCGGCGTGCATATCCTCAGCGCCAACGTGAAGCCCCATAGCGCCGAGCCGGGGCGCATCGGCCGCGCGTTCAATGGCGGCATGTTGTGGGCGATGCGCAACCGCTGGTGGGCCATCGGCATCACCGTGGGCCTGTTTGTGGCGTCGGTGTTCTCCATGCAATTTGTGCAGAACCAGTTCTTTCCGTCGTCGGATCGACCGGAAATTCTCGTCGACCTTAACCTGCCGCAAAACGCCTCGATCAACGAGACGCGCAAGGCGGTCGACCGTCTGGAAGCGATCATCAAGGACGACCCGGACATTACGCGCTGGAGCACCTATATCGGCCAGGGCGCGATCCGATTCTACCTGCCCCTGGACCAGCAACTGGAAAACCCCTACTACGCGCAGTTGGTGATCGTCAGCAAGGGCCTGGAAGAGCGCGGCGCTTTGATTGCGCGCCTGCAAAAGCGCCTGCGCGATGACTTCGTCGGCATCGGCAGTTTCGTGCAACCGCTGGAAATGGGCCCGCCGGTGGGACGACCGATCCAGTATCGCGTGTCCGGCAAAGACACCGACCAGGTGCGCAAGCACGCCATCGAACTGGCGACCCTGCTCGACCAGAACACCCACCTGGGCGAGATCATCTACGACTGGAACGAGCCGGGCAAAGTGCTGCGCGTCGACATCGCCCAGGACAAGGCGCGGCAACTGGGGCTGTCGTCCGAAGACGTGGCGCAGCTGATGAACAGCGTGGTCAGCGGCGCCTCGGTGACCCAGGTGCACGACGACATTTACCTGATCAACGTGGTCGGCCGCGCCGAAGACGCCGAACGCGGTACGCCGGAAACCTTGCAGAACCTGCAGATCGTCACGCCCAACGGCACCTCGATTCCGCTGCTGGCCTTCGCCACCGTGCGTTACGAGCTGGAGCAGCCGCTGGTGTGGCGTCGCGACCGCAAGCCGACCATCACCATCAAGGCCGCAGTGCGCGACGAGATGCAGCCGACCGACCTGGTCAAGCAGCTGGCGCCGACCATCCAGCAGTTCAGCGACGGCCTGCCGGTGGGTTACAAAGTCGCCACCGGCGGCACCGTGGAAGAAAGCGGCAAGGCCCAGGGCCCGATTGCCAGCGTGGTGCCGCTGATGCTGTTCCTCATGGCCACGTTCCTGATGATCCAACTGCACAGCGTGCAGAAGATGTTCCTGGTGGCGAGTGTCGCGCCGCTGGGGCTGATTGGCGTGGTGCTGGCGCTGATTCCCACGGGCACGCCCATGGGCTTTGTGGCGATCCTCGGTATCCTCGCGCTGATTGGCATCATCATCCGCAACTCGGTGATCCTGGTGACACAGATTCATGAGTATGAGGTGGCGGGGTATTCGCCATGGGATGCGGTGGTGGAAGCCACCGAGCATCGGCGCCGGCCGATCCTGCTCACGGCGGCGGCGGCGAGCCTGGGGATGATCCCGATTGCGCGGGAAGTATTCTGGGGGCCGATGGCCTACGCGATGATTGGCGGGATCATCATCGCCACCTTGCTGACGCTGTTGTTCCTGCCGGCGCTGTATGTGGCCTGGTACAAGATCCGCGAGCCAAAGCAGGAAGAACGCGGTTAAAAATGTGGGAGGGGCTGATCGTTCCCACGCTCCGCGTGGTAACGCCTCCTGGGACGCTCCGCGTCCCGCCAAGCGCTGCAAATTTCGGCTACTGCGCACAGGTGACGCGGAGCGCCACGGGCCGCATTCCCACGCGGGAGCGTGGGAACGATCTTTGAGATGTGGGAAGCTTCTGAAAGTGACGCCTGTTGCCCTGGTCACCCGTTGAGTGTTTTACCCTCCGGCCTCCACTTCTCAACGGTCGCCTGCCATGAACCGTCTGCGTCATACCTTGCTGATCTGCTGCTGCTTCCTGTCGCCCCTGGCCTTTGCCAGCACCGTATTGGAAAACCCGTTGTGGCGAGTCGAACTCGACCCGGCCACCCTCGCCATCCGTGTGGCACCCAGCGGCCAACCCGAGGTTCAAGCCTCCAAAGGCGTATCGGCCCGCGCCGTCAGTCAACTCGCACAAAACGATCAACAGGTCAGTTGGCAATGGGACGACGGTGCCTATCGCGTGACTGCCAGCCTTGAGCAGCGCGACCTGCTGCTGTCGATCAGGGCGCGGGAAGACGGTGAACTGCCGATCCTTGTGCAGCCGGCGAGCGCCCTGGGCAAGGGGTTGATGTGGCCGTTGGCCGAAGGGCATTACGTGCCGGCCGGCAATGCCCTGTGGAGCGATTTCCTGGTGGCGCAGGGCGATATCAACACCACCCAGGACCTCAGCCTGCCGCTGTGGGGTGTCGATCACGGCGCCTTCACCTTGAACTGGCTGCTGACCAATCCCTACAACAACCGTCTGCGCTGGCAAGGCCAGGCGTTGTCGTTGGCCCATGAGTTCACGTCGCTCGCACCTGCCGCGCCCATGACCCTGTTGTTGCACCTGGGCGAAAGCGACCCGCTGGCCGGCGCCAAGCGCTATCGCCAATGGCTGGTCGAACAGGACCGTTACGAACCCTTGGAGGCCAAGCTGCGGCAAACGCCGGGTGCGCAAAAACTGCTGGGCGCCAGCCATGCCTACCTGTGGGGCAATGACCTGCTGGCGCTGGAGGATGTGCGTGATTGGCCGCTGTTGCTCAAGCGCTTGCGCGATCATGCGCTCAAGGGCCTGTTGGACAAGGACTCCGCAGCGCTGCTGGCGCAGCCGCGCAGGTTGAATCGCTACGAGCAAACCATGCTGTTGCGCGGCCTCAACGCGGCGATCAACCAGAAGGCCCGGCAGAGCTGGCAGGTGGACGAGCCCGATATGACCCGTCTTGCCGCCCGCTACGGTGAGTTGCGTCGCGAACTGGCCGTGGATTTTGCCGGTGCCCTCGGCGGTAGCCCCGACACCTGGGGCAGCAAGGTAGTACAAACACTGCGCGACGCCGGGCTGCCACGCTTGATGCTGACCCTGGGCGAAGGCTGGGAAGGCGGCCTGTGGCACCCCGAAACCATCCGCGCCGGTGTCGACGCGGGCTACCTGATGGCGCCTTACGACTCCTATCAAACCGCGTTGTCCGCCACCGAAAATCCCGACTGGACCACCGCCCACCTGGGCAGCAAGGCCTACCGCGACTGCGCCATTGTATTGAAGGACGGCCAGCTCAAGACTGGCTTCCAGCGGTCCGGCCACTACACCGATCCGCGCTGTGTGCGGCCGTTATTGGAAGCGCGGGTGAAAGCCGTACAGGCCAGGGCCGGCTTCAACGCCTGGTTTCTCGATGCGTACGCTACCAGCATGCTGCTCGACAGCTATCGCGACAGCGCACCGATGACCCAGGCGCAAAACGCTGAAGGCAATATCGATGCGTCCCGTTGGCTGAACACCACGCTGCAATTGCCGACAGGCTCCGAAGACGGCAACGCCATCACCGCCCAGGGCATCCTGTTCGCCCATGGCATGCAAACCCCGGTGCTGGGCTGGGGGGATCGCGACATGACTCAGGACAAACAGTCGCCCTACTACGTGGGCAACTGGTATCCGCTGGAGCAACCGGCGGTGTTCTTCAAGTCGGTGCCGCTGAACGAGCCGTTTCGCACGCTCTACTTCGATCCGACGCTGCGCCTGCCGCTGTACCAGGCGGTGTTCCATGGCTCGGTGATCACCACCCATCACTGGCTGTTCGATAGCCTCAAACTGAGCAATGTGCGGGCTGAGAATGAGCTGACGCAGTTGCTCTACAACGTACCGCCGCTGTATCACCTGAGTGCTGCGACGCTCAAGGAACGGCTGCCGTTGATTCAGCGCCAGGACCGATTTTTCCGCCCACTGCATGAGCGATTGGCGACTCAGGCGATGACTGGGTTTCGCTGGCTGACGGCGGATCGGCAGGTGCAGGAAACCACGTTTGCCGATGGCACGCGGCTGGTGGCGAATTTTTCGGCGGGAGAAAAACAAGGCTATGCCGGGCGCAGTGTGACGGCGCTGGTGGAGGGTGAAAGCCCGGTGGTGTATCAGGTGGATCAGCGGGGCCATTGAGACCATCGGGGGCAAGCCCCCTCCCACATTTGGAATGCGTTCCCCTGTGGGAGGGGGCTTGCTCCCGATAGCGTCAGCCCAGGCAATACATCACTTAAACCCGACGCCACACACTGGCCAACCAAGGCTGCTGTTCCCGAGGCAATCCCGCCGGCCGGTAATAGTGCTCCAACTCCACAAACCCCGCCGTCGTCAGCAATGCCTGCCAGGCCTCCAGATCGTGATAAGACCCATACCGTGGCCCATTCCAGCCTTCCTGGTTGTCACCGCGAGGGTTGGAGCTGAACAGCACGCCCCCAGGCTTCAACGTGCCATGCAGTTGCTTGAGGACCCGGGGCAATTCCTGCTTGGGAATATGAAACAGCACCGCATTGGCAAACACCCCATCGAAGCGCCCGTCGGGCAGGTCCAGCTTGAGGAAGTCCTGCTGCAACACCTCACAGCCACTGTCGTCCCGCGCCATCTGTGCAAACCGTTCGGAACCATCGAGCCCCACGGCGATATGCCCCAGGCGTGTAAAGGTCTGCAGATCCCGCCCCGGCCCGCAGCCAAAATCCAGCACGGTAAACGGCGGCGTGCCCTGGATGTGCCGCAGCAACGCGTCGATGTTCTGGCTCACATCGTGATCGCGGGTGCCCTCGCGGAAGTCTTCGGCCACTTTGTTGTAATGGCCGAGGGTGGTGGCGGTGATCTGGTTAAGGTCGTCGGGCTTGAGGGTCATGACAGGCAATACCGGGCGCTGGGATGCGCCGACTATACCTCACCTCTTGTTCAGCACCCGCGCCAGTCGATCGCCGCCGAGTTGGATCACCGCCACCAACACCACCAACAGCACAATCACCGTCAGCATGATCTGCGTATCGAAGCGCTGGTAGCCATAGCGGTACGCAATGTCGCCCAAGCCACCGGCGCCAATCGCCCCGGCCATGGCCGACGAGTTGATCATGGTCACCAGGGTAATGGTGAACCCGCCGACGATCCCCGGCAGCGCTTCGGGCAACAGCACGTGCCAGATGATGTGCCAGCGGCGGCACCCCATGGCCTGCGCCGCTTCGATCAAGCCATGGTCGACCTCGCGCAGGCTGACTTCGGCGATGCGTGCAAAGAACGGCGTGGCCGCGATGGTCAGCGGCACGACTGCCGCCCATACACCGTAGGTGGTGCCGACGATCAGGCGCGTGAACGGGATCAACGCCACCATCAGGATCAGAAATGGAATCGAGCGGAACAGATTGACGAAGGCGCCCAGCACGCGGTTAAGCGCCGGCGCCTGGTAGATGCCACCTTTGTCGCTGGTGACCAGAAACACTGCCAGCGGAATCCCCACCAGCAAGGCGATCAACGACGACACGCCGACCATCAACAAGGTGTCGATGGCGCCCTGCAGCAAACGATCAAACCACATAGCCCAGTACCTCCACCTGTTGCGCCCAGTTCGCGGCGCGTTTGCGCAGTTCTTCGGTGCTATGGGGCGAGCCATTCACCGCCAGCAGCAGTTGCCCCAAGGCATGGCCCTGAATCCGTTCGACACTGCCCTGCAGCAGACGCACACGCCCGCCGAGGGCACTGAACAGCGCGGCCAGGTCGGGTTCATCGCTGGCACTGCCGGTGAACTGCAAGCGCAGCACCACGGCGGCTTCCGGCGATTCAGGCTGGGTATGCAACCGGTTTTGCAGTTCTTCCGGCAGCCCATGTTGCAGCGGCGCCAGCAGGGTCTTGCTGACCTCGTGTTGCGGGTTACCGAACACTTGCCACACCGGGCCTTGCTCGACGATGCGCCCATGCTCCAGCACCACCACGCGGTCACAGATGTCGCGGATCACCGCCATCTCATGGGTAATCAACACGATGGTCAGGCCCAGGCGCCGGTTGATCTCGCGCAGCAGGCCGAGGATCGATTGGGTGGTTTCCGGGTCGAGGGCCGAGGTGGCCTCGTCGCATAGCAAAATCTGCGGGTCGTGCACCAGCGAACGGGCGATGCCCACGCGCTGTTTCTGCCCGCCCGAGAGCTGCGCTGGATAGGCCTGGTGCTTGTCTTGCAAACCCACCAGTTCCAGCAGCTCACGCACCTTTTGCTCACGCTGCGGCTTGGGCACCCCGGCGACCTTGAGTGGCAGTTCGACGTTCTGCCAGACGGTCTTGGCCGACATCAGGTTGAAGTGCTGGAAGATCATGCCGATGCGCCGGCGCAGCGCGACCAGGCGGTCTTCATCGAAGCTGCCGATATCCACCTGATCGATCAGCACGCGCCCGCTGCTGGGTTGTTCCAGGCGATTGATGGTGCGGATCAGCGAGGACTTGCCGGCGCCGCTGCGGCCGATGATGCCGAACACTTCGCCGCGCGCAATCGCCAGGTCAATGCCTTGCAGGGCATGCACCGTGCCGTCATAGGTTTTGCCCAGGTTGATGAAACGCACATGGGCGCTGTTCAAGTCCGGATGCAGTTCGGTCTGCTCGGCGTCCCTGGGCAATGTGCCCAGATCGCGCAGTTGGGCGTTGGCAGCGGTCATTTTTTATCGTCCCAGCCGACCTGGTAGAGCTTGCCGAGGGATTTATCCAGGGCGGCGCGCACCGTCGGCGAGTGCTGGTAAATGTCGACGAACTTGATCACCCTCGGGTCGGTTTTGCTCTTGGGCTGGATCACGAACTGGATCACGTATTCCGGGTGGTCTAAGCCATCGAACAGCAGCGCCGACTCGGCATCGAAGGTCTTGGACAGGCGGATGTACGCCGGGTAGCCCTGCACCAGATCGGCGTCGTCATAGGCGCGCACCAGTTGCACGGCTTCCACCTGCAGAATCTTGATCTTTTTCGGGTTGCTGACGATGTCGTCTTCGGTGGCCTTGTAGCCCACCCCCGGCTTGAGCGTGATCAGCCCGGCCTTGGCCAGCAGTTGCAGGCCACGCCCGCTGTTGATCGGGTCGTTGGCGATGGCCACGTTGGCGCCTTCGGGCAGGTCATTGAAGCTTTTGTACTTCTTCGAATACAGACCGACGTTGTTGATGATGCCCGGCGCATAGGGCGCCAGGTCAAAGCCGGCGGCGGCCTTGGCGTTTTCCAGGAAGGGGATGTGCTGGAAGTAGTTCACGTCGATATCGCCGGCGGCGAGGCTGACGTTCGGCGCGATCCAGTCGGTGAATTCCACCAGTTCGACCTTCAGGCCCTGTTTGCCGGCTTCTTCTACAGCGGCTTCCAGGGGAATCGCGAAGGCGGCGGTGGTGCCGACTTTCAACGGCGCATCGGCGGCGAATACGGCCGAGCTGAACAAGCCAAATGCCAGGGCCAGTGCTTTGACTGGGTGGGTGAGCAGGATTTTTTTCATAAATTTTTCCAGTCATAAGGTATTGGTACAAACAATGAAGATCCAATGTGGGAGGGGGCTTGCTCCCGATGAGGGAGTGTCAGTGAATGCCGCTGTGTCTGACCCACTGCTATCGGGAGCAAGCCCCCTCCCACATTTTTTGGTTCAGTGTCGATAGGTAGACCCGGTGTGTTGTTCGGGTAAGCGAGCGGCGCCGTGGAAGACTTTTTCGCGTAGCGTTCCCTGGTCATAGGCGGTCTTGTACGAGCCACGCTTTTGCAGCTCCGGCACCACCAGGTCGATAAAGTCCACATAGCTTTCCGGCGTCACAATGCGCGTGAGGTTGAAGCCATCCAGGCCGGTTTCGCTGATCCACGATTCCAGTTCGTCGGCGACCTGCTCGGGCGACCCCACCAGCGTGATGTAGCGCCCACCGAGGGCGTGCTGTTCGAGCAATTTGCGCCGGGTCCAGTCGTTGTTCTGCAGGTTCTTGGTCGCCGACTGGATGGCGTTGCTCTTCACGTACTGGATCGGTTCATCCAGTTCGTACTCGGAAAAGTCGATCGCCGTGGACGCCGAAAAGTGCGCCACGCCGGCCTCCGCGCTGGCATAGCTGAGATACTCGGCGTGCTTGGCCCAGGCCAGTTCCTCGGTCGCGCCGACGATCACGTTCAGGCCCATGAACACCTTGATGTCATCCGGATTGCGCCCGGCCTCCACCGCGCTGGCGCGCACCTTGTCCACCTGGATTCGGGTCGCGGCCTTGTTCTGCCCGCTGATGAACACGCACTCGGCATGGCGCCCGGCGAACTGCAGGCCACGGTCCGAACTGCCGGCCTGGAACAGCACCGGCGTACGCTGCGGCGATGGCTCGCACAGGTGATAGCCCTCCACCTGGTAGAACTCGCCATGGTGTTCGACCTTGTGCACCTTGCCCGGCTGCGCATACACCCGTGCCTGGGGATCGTTGACCACCGCGTCATCCTCCCAGCTGCCTTCCCAGAGTTTGTACAGCACCTCCAGGTATTCATCGGCCTGGTCATAGCGGCGGTCATGCTCGACCTGTTCGGTCAGCCCCATGGCTTTGGCGGCGCTGTCGAGGTAGCCGGTGACGATGTTCCAACCCACCCGGCCCCGGCTCAGGTGGTCGAGGGTGGACATGCGCCGGGCGAACAGATACGGCGGCTCGTAGGTCAGGTTGGCGGTGAGGCCGAAGCCGAGGTTCCGGGTGACGGCCGCCATGGCCGAGACCAGCAGGAGCGGGTCGTTGACCGGCAACTGGATTGCTTCCTTGAGCGGCACGTCGATGGACTGCTGGTACACGTCATACACGCCGACGATATCGGCGATAAACAAACCGTCGAACAGCCCGCGCTCGAGGATTTTTGCCAGGTCAGTCCAGTACTCGAGGGTCTTGTACTGGGTGGACGTGTCCCGTGGATGGGTCCACAAACCGTGGTTGATATGCCCGATGCAGTTCATGTTGAAGGCATTGAGCAGGATTTTTTTCTTGCTCATCAGATAGTCCCCCGCAGCGGCGGGTTTTCATCGTTAAGGTAGTAATTGCCCACCGCGTGGTATTTCCAGCGCACCGGGTCATGCAGGGTGTGCACCCGTGCGTTGCGCCAGTGGCGATCCAGGCCGTGCTCGGCCAAAGTGGCCTGGCTGCCGGCCAGTTCGAACAGCGTACTGCCGGCGGCCAGGGAGATTTCGGTGCTCAAGGCGCGCACTTCGGCAACGGCGATGGAGGCGGCCGCGACGGTCTGGGCATTGCTGTCGGCCTGGGCGCGGTCGAGAAATTCGCCCGAGCGCTCCAGCAGCGCTTCGGCGGCGTGCAGGCGAATGCTCAAGTGGCCGAAGCTCTTCAAGGTCAGCGGGTCATCGGTGGCCTTGTCGCTGCCCGAGTCGATCCAGGGGCGGGTCTTGGTGCGCACAAAATGCAGCGCGTCTTCGAAGGCGGCGCGGGCGATACCGGTGTCGATGGCGGCATGAAGAATCTGCGCCAAGGGGCCGACGGTGGTTGGGCGTTCGAAGGCGCTCTGGAACGGGATCACGTCCTGCGTCGCCACCCACACGTTGTCGAATACCACTGAGCCGCTGCCGGTGGTGCGCTGGCCGAAGCCGCTCCAGTCGTCGATCACGCTCAGGCCTTCGCTGTCGCGCGGCACAAAGGCCAGTTGCTGCACGCCGTGTTCATCCACCACCGAGGTGGGGATACGCTGGGCGTAGATCGCGCCAGTGGAATAGAACTTGCGGCCGCTGATGCGAAAACCCTCGCCATCACGCGTGAGCCTGGTCACACGGTCGTGGGCGGTCTTGGTGCCCAGCTCGGCCAGGGCGTTGCCAAAGCGCTGGCCGGCCAGGACCTCGGCGTACAGGCGCTGCTGCTGCTCGGCGTTGCCGTTGACCCGCAGCACTTCAAGGGCATAGAAGTGGTTCTGCGGGATCTGGCCCAGGGACGCATCCGCCTGGGCGATCAAGGCGATGACCTTGGCCAGGGTGACGTTGGATACGCCAGCACCGCCGTATTCCTTGGGCACGCTGATGCCCCACAGGCCGGAGCGCGAAAAGGCGTCAAGCTCGGCCAGCGGCAGACGGCGCTCGCGGTCGCGCTGGGCGCTGTCGCGGCGCAAGTCTTCAGCCAGGTCGCTGGCGACAACAAGGGCTTGTTCGTCGCTGGTGATGACCGCGACGGGGTGAGAGAAAGTCATGATGTTCTCCAGATGTCTGGTCGGTCAGATCCAGGAATGGCGAGCCGGCAAAGTGCCGTTCAGGCGATAGGCGCCCACTGCGTGATACTTCCAGCGCACCGGGTCATGCAGCGTGTGGACCCGCGCATTGCGCCAGTGCCGGTCAAGGTTGAATTCGGCGAGGGTGGCGCGGCTGCCGGCCAGCTCGAAGAGTTTTTCACTGACCAGCAATGACACCTCGGTCGTGAGTACCTTGGCTTCAGCGACGGCGATCGACGCGCGTGCGGCGGACTGCGCGGTGATCGGCGCAGCGCTGACCTGGTCCAGCACCTGGCCGGCCTTGCGCAACAGCGCCTCGGCGGCGTGCAGTTCGATTTTCAGCTTGCCGATGTCCGCGATCACATACAGGTCGTCGCTGGCCCGTTCGACCTTGGCGTCGATCCACGGGCGCGAGCGTTCACGTACAAAGGCGATGGTGTCGTCCAGGGCGCCACGGGCAATACCGGCGTCGATGGCCGCCTGGATCAATTGCGAGACGGCACCCTGAATATTCGGGCTTTCGCCCAGGCGCCAGTTGTCTACCACCAGTTCTGCGTCCACCGGTACCCGGTCGAGCAGCACGGTGCCGCTGGCGGTGGTGCGTTGGCCAAAGCCCGACCAGTCATCCACGATGCGCAGCCCTTCGCTGCCACGGCGCACGAACGCCATGACTTGCTTGCCGTCGTCGTTGAGCGCTTTGATGGCCACCCAGTGCGCAAACAACGCGCCGGTGGAGTAGAACTTCTGGCCGCTGACCACGTAGCCGTCACCCTCGGCGGTGATACGCGCCTTGAGCTCCAGGGTATTTTTGGTGCCGCGTTCCGGGCCGCCATTGCCGATGCGCCAACCGTCGAGCACGCTCTGGAACAACTGCTTTTTCTGGCGCTCGCTGGCGGTGCTCTGCAACAGGTGCAGGATGCCGAAATGGTTCTGCGGGATCTGCCCCAGGGCCGGGTCGGCCGCGCTGATGATCGCGAAGACCTCGGCCAGGGTGACGAATGAAACCTGCGGGCCGCCGTATTCACGGGGAATGGAAATGCTGCCCAAGCCGCTGCGGGTGAACTGTTCGACCTGCGCCCAGGGCAATTGGCGTTGCTGGTCGCGCTTGGCGGCTTGCAGGCGCGCGGCGTCGGCCAGCTCATGGGCGGCGCTCAGCGCCTGGGCGTCGTTGCGCAGCACCGTGGCCGGCAACAACAGTGGGGCTACGTCCAGATCACTCTGGAGGGGTGTTAGAGCCAAGTTAGACATCAGCGCCGCTCCTTGGCTGCACGTAATGCCCTGGCGTTATGCACCGGGGTAATTCTGACCATACCGACCTCGCATTCAATGAAATAAAAACAAAACAATCAGGAATGTCCGGTGGTCCGGTGCATATACCCTAAGCGTGTTTATTTTTTAAATAAACTAACTTTTAGGAATATGCATAGAAGGCGCGTCACCCCGGTTCGCAGGGGGAGCCGAAAGGGCGGGGTTGATACACGTCCTTGGCTGCGCCAGGACAAGTGGGAACCCAGGCGGCGATGCGCAAGGTGCGGGCTGGCGCCCAGCGTGAATTGTTGCCGACGCGGTCCAGGATGCAGTACGTCACCTCAAGGCGGCAGTCGTCACCGCCTTCGATAATGACTGTCGAAGGCACCCAGACCTGCACCGCCAGGCCGACGTCCCTGGCCTGGATGTTCGGCAGGTCCATGCGCACGTCACCCCAGCGCAGCGTGATGGCATCGCCACTGGCCATGTTCGCGTACGGCTCGATGCTCAGCGGAATTCCGCGTTGCACCTGGCGAGTGTTGACGCCCTGGCGGCGGATGGTCTCGGGCAGGCTGACCGGCGCGAGGTTCTGGTTTTCGTCGCTGTACAGGGCCGACGGCGCGCCGCCCGGGTAGTTGGTTTTGACCCGGACCTGGGTGGTGGCCGAGCGCGCCGGGCCGTGGCCGATCTGCATGATCTGGTAATGCACCCGCGCCGGGCCATCCTGTACAAAACTTTCCGGCACTCGCAGGTGGGTAGGCGTGCCGATTTTGCCGGCGGTCACCCGGCGTGAGGCGGCAAAGCAGTTGTTCCAGAACAGCTCGATCAGGTCGCCTTCTTCCATGCCGGGGTAAGGTGCGATGTCGACCTGCAATTGGGCAGCCGCATGGGCACTGATACCGTTTCGAACGGCTTGGGGCAGGGTGGGTGCGGTCAGCATGGCCGGGGTTGTAGTGTGCGTCATAAGTGATCTCCTTGATGCAGCCAGCAGCAATCGTTCCGGGCCTGGGCGCGGGTGCGCAAAGGGGCCGAAAGAACGATTCAGTGAGTAGCCGGGATAGGATCCAATCCTCTGGACGCTAGATAAGAGGGTTGGGCCGGGGGCGTCAATGGCGGCAAAAGGCTAAACGGCGGGTTCGAGGATATTCAGAAGGGTCTGACTGGAAGGGGTATTTCAAGAGGGGCGCAGCGTGGTGTTTTACCGGCAGCAATGGCGATTCGGTGTAGGAGCGGCTTTTTGTGGCGAGCAAGCCCGCTCGCCACAAAAAGCCGGGTCAATGGGCGAGAAACTTGCTCAGGAACTGCTGGGTGCGTTCTTCCCTGGGATTGGCGAACAGCGCCTTGGCTTCACCCTGTTCGACGATCACGCCCTTGTCGAAAAAGATCACACGGTTGGCTACATCCCGGGCAAAGCTCATCTCGTGGGTGACGATCACCATGGTGCGGTTTTCTTCGGCCAGGCTGCGGATGGTCGCCAGCACTTCACCCACCAGTTCGGGGTCGAGGGCCGAGGTGGGTTCGTCGAACAGGATGACCTCCGGCTCCATGGCCAGCGCCCGAGCGATCGCCACACGCTGTTGCTGCCCACCGGACAAGCGCCGAGGATAAGCCGCCTCCTTGCCCGCCAGGCCCACTTTGGCCAGTAGCTTGCGACCCAGCTCGGTCGCCGCCTCGCGTGGCATCTTCTTGACCACGATCGGGCCTTCGATGACGTTTTCCAGCGCGGTGCGGTGGGGGAACAGGTTGAAGTTCTGGAAGACAAACCCGACGTGCTGGCGCAGGCGTCGCACCAGGCCCTGTTGCTGGTTGAGTGGCTTGCTGCTGTCGATCTCGATGTCGCCCACCTTGATGCGGCCGCTGGTGGGTTCTTCGAGAAAATTCAGGCAGCGCAGGAAGGTGGTCTTGCCGGAACCGCTGGGGCCGATGATGGCCACGACTTCGCCGGCCTTGACCTCCAGGTCGATGCCGTTGAGCACCACCTGGCCGTTGAATTGTTTGGTCAGCTTTTCAACCACGATCATGCTTCAAGACTCCAGGTCGTGCCGGTTGACCCGGTCTTCCAGACGATTTTGCAGATGCGCCAGGATGCTCGCCAGGACCCAATAGATCAGGGCTGCGGACAGATACATGGTGAAAATTTCGAAGGTGCGCGCCGAGACCAGTTGCGCCTGGCGGAACAGCTCGGGCACCTGGATAGTGGCGGCCAGCGCCGTGTCCTTGACCAGCGAAATGAAACTGTTGCCCAGCGGCGGCAAGGCCGTGCGCATGGCCTGCGGCAGGATGGCCCGGCGCAACGTCTGCGCGCGGGTCATGCCGATACTCGCGGCGGCTTCCCACTGGCCACGCTCGATGGACGCGATGGCGGCCCGCAGGATTTCACAGGCGTAGGCGGCCATGTTCAGCGAAAAGCCGATCATGGCGGCCGGGATCGGGTCCAGCTCGATGCCCACTTGCGGCAAGCCGTAGTAGATCAGGAACAATTGCACCAGCAAGGGCGTGCCGCGAAAGAACGACACGTAAACCCGCGCCGTCCAACTCAGCAGCTTGAAGCGCGACAGGCGCATCAACGCCAGGCCGAAGCCCAGCAGCAGGCCGAAAAACATCCCACCCAGGCTGAGGATCACCGTGTAATACGCGCCCTTGAGCAAAAAGGGCGCGGAGTCCAGCGCGAGTTGGAAACCTGCTTCCATTATTGAGTGACGTCAGCGTTGAAGTACTTCTCGGACAACTTCTTCAAGGTGCCGTCGGCGCGCAGCTTGTCGAGGGCCTTGTTTACCGCGTCGAGCAGTTCAGGCTCGCCCTTGCGCAGGGCAATACCGGCTTCCTGGCGGGAGAAGGCGTCGCCGGCAGCGGCGGTGTCCTTGGCTTTCTTGGCGTATTCCAGAGCGGCCAGGCGGTCGATCAGGATCGCGTCGATGCGGCCGATGCGCAGGTCCTGGAATTTGGTCGGGTCGTCGTTGTAGGTCTTGATGATGGCCTTGGGTTGGTTTTCCTTGAGCCATTGTTCGTAGTTGGTGCCCAGGCCCACCCCGACTTTCTTGCCGGCCAGGTCGTCGGCGGTCTTGATGCTGTCGACGTTCTTCGCCAGGGTCAGCGCCTGGATACCGGAAATGGTGTAGGGCTTGGAGAAGTCATACTTCTTCTTGCGCTCTTCGGAGATCGTCACCTGGTTGACCACGGCGTCCAGGCGCTTGGATTCCAGGGCGGCGAGGATGCCGTCCCATGGCGTGGCTTGCAGCTTGACCTTGACGCCCAGCTCCTTGGCCAGCGCCTCGGACAGCTCCACCTCGAAGCCGCTGAGCTTGCCGCTTTCATCGACAAAGCTGAACGGTGGGTAGGTGCCTTCCAGGCCGATCTTGATCTCGCCGGCTTTCTTGATGGTATCCAGTTGCTCGCCGGCAACCGCCTGGCCAAGCATGCCTGCGCCGAGCGCCAAGCCCAATGTGCCGACCAGCAATGTGCGACGCAATACAGAAATAGTCATGAAGAGCCCCTGTGGTTTTTTATGGTGAGCGAAGCCGGTGACGCAGTAGCCGTATCCTGCCTTAAAGCGCGGTGCGCGTCTTCGCCTTCGGCGTGATGATAAAGCCGGTTTTTAAGACTTGAAAATAATATAAATCATGTTTGATATTCGTTTTTGAAATATAAGCGAATCCAATGTGGGAGGGGGCTTGCTCCCGATAGCGGTATATCAGTCAACTCCTCGGACACTGACCCACCGCTATCGGGAGCAAGCCCCCTCCCACATTTACAGCGTTCGGTCAGTTGAACACCGAATCGTACGCAAACAACGCCGGCGCTCCGCCGGTATGCAGGAAAATGATCGGCCCGTCTGCGAAACGCTGACGCCCGATGCCGTCCAGCAGGCCGGCCATGGCCTTGCCCGTGTAGACCGGGTCGAGCAACAGACCTTCCTGACTGGCCAGAAGTTTGATCGCCGACAACGTACCCGCATTCGGTTCGCCATAGCGCGGGCCGAAGTATTCGTCCCACAGGATCACCTTGAACGCCTCGGGCACGTTCATGCCGAGCAGTTCGGCCGTACGCTCGGCCAGGCCTTGCACTTTCGGGCGTTGGGCTTCGTCGGTGCGCGACACGGTGACGCCGATCACCGGCAGGTTCGGCAGCGCTTCGCTCAACGCCAGTGCCAGGCCGCTGTGGGTGCCTGCGCTGCCGGAGGCCAGTACCACCGCCGCAAAGTCGAGGCCGCTGTCTTCGATCTGCGCCGCCAGCTCCAGGCCCGCGCGCACATACCCCAACGCGCCGAGGGCGTTCGAGCCGCCGATAGGCACCAGGTAGGGCTTCTTGCCGTTACTGCGCAGGCGATCGGCGAGGGCGTTGAGTTGGTCGTCGGCATTGTCGAGGTTTTCCACCCGCTCCACCTTGGCGTCGAACAGCTCCAGCAACAGGCGGTTGCCGTTGCCCAGGTAGTTGGGGTCTTCGGTGCCGGTGGGGTTTTCCAGCAGGGCGACGCAGCCCAGGCCGAGCCTGGCGGCCAGCGCGGCGGTCTGGCGCACATGGTTGGACTGGATAGCGCCGGCGGTGACCAGGGTATCGGCGCCCTGGGCGATGGCGTCAGCGGCGAGGTATTCAAGTTTGCGCAATTTATTGCCACCCATGGCCAGTGGGGTGGTGTCGTCGCGCTTGACGTAGATATCCCTGCCCAGCCAGGCCGACAGCCGCTCGAGTTTTTCCAGGGCGGTGGCGCCGCCCAACAGTTCCAGACGGTTAAAGCGGTCGAGCTGTTGTTTGATCATGGCTATGCACGGTGGCTGAGTGATGGGGCGACTATAGGCAGGCACTTTTCATCGGGCAACCGCCAATCGCTTATGTCAGATGGTTCTTAGCCTCGCACCATTGGTTCTTAAGCGCTGCCAGGGCCATACCGTAAAGTGAGGGCCATTTCGTCAGGAGTGAATACCGTGAGTGAGCGTTCCAGCCATTGGCAACTACAGACCATCGTCAGCCAACTGCGCAGCGCCCGGGACCAGTGGCGAACGCGCAATGGCCGCTTGAGTGGCGAACATGGTGGCCGCGAATTACCGTCTCGCCAGGCGGTGGCGCAGATTCTCGAAGCCTTGTGCGGCGCACTGTTCCCGATGCGCCTGGGCCCGGTGGACCTGCGCGAAGAAAGTGAAGACTTCTACGTCGGGCATACCCTCGATGTCGCCCTCAACGCCTTGCTCGCCCAGGCCCGCCTGGAGCTGCGCTACGCCGCGCGCCAGGGCGGCCAGGATGACCGTGAGGTCGACGCCCAGGCCATTCGCCTGATCCAGGATTTCGCCCTGGCCTTGCCGGCGTTGCGCAGCCTGCTGGACACCGACGTACTGGCCGCCTACCACGGAGACCCGGCCGCGCGCAGCGTGGATGAGGTGCTGCTGTGCTACCCCGGCATCCTGGCGGTGATTCACCACCGCCTGGCCCATCATCTGTACCGCGCCGGTTTGCCCTTACTGGCGCGGATCAGCGCGGAAATCGCTCATTCGGCCACCGGTATCGATATCCACCCCGGCGCGCAGATCGGCCCGAGTTTCTTCATCGACCATGGGACCGGCGTGGTGATTGGCGAGACGGCGATCATCGGTGAGCGAGTGCGCATCTACCAGGCGGTGACGCTGGGCGCCAAGCGCTTCCCGGCGGATGAAGATGGGCAATTGCAGAAAGGCCATCCGCGCCACCCTATTGTGGAGGACGATGTGGTGATCTACGCCGGCGCGACTATTCTGGGGCGGATTACCATCGGCCAGGGTTCGACCATTGGCGGTAATGTGTGGCTGACCCGCAGCGTGCCGGCCGGGGCGAATATTACCCAGGCCAATCTGCAGCATGATGATGGCGCGCAAAAGTAACGAACCTGCGCAAATCCCCTGTGGGAGGGGCTTGCCCCCGATAGCGGTGCACCAGCCAATACCTGTGCTGGCTGACCTGCTGCTATCGGGGGCAAGCCCCCTCCCACATTGTGACTGCATTCCAAAATCATCCCGTCATTGCTGAACGAATTCCGCCCCTCACGCGTCATACCAGTCCCTAAGCTAGTGTAGGAATCACCTACCACTCGGCCCCGAAATTAGTCCCAAACCGCCTATTCATGTTTAACTTGAACGTTCGTTCAAGTTAAACCGGTGGTTCGCTGCCCGCTCACAACAGGAGGCTTACCTTTGCTGAGTCCGTTATTGACAGCCACATTTCACACCTCGGGGGTGCATGGTTCATGAGTGCATCGTCTACCCCGTCCAGCGGTCAGGTGCGCATGAATGCGCCCGTCTTCTACTTTGCCGCCACGGCTATTCTGCTGTTCGGCATCACTGTCATCGCTATCCCGCAACAGGCCGGTGCCTGGCTGCTGGCGGCGCAGAACTGGGCGGCCAATACGGTCGGCTGGTACTACATGCTGGCGATGACCCTGTATCTGGTCTTCGTGGTGGTCACCGCGTTATCGGGCTACGGCAAGATAAAACTCGGTGCCGACCACGACGAGCCCGAATTCAGTTACCTGTCCTGGGCCGGCATGCTGTTCGCCGCCGGGATCAGCATCACGCTGTTCTTCTTTTGCGTGTCCGAGCCGTTGACCCACCTGGTGCAACCGCCCCAGGGCGAGGCGCTGAATGCCGATGCGGCGCGCCAGGCCATGCAGATCCTGTTCCTGCACTGGGGCCTGCACGGCTGGGGCGTGTTCGCGTTTGTCGGCATGGCCCTGGCGTACTTCGCCTACCGGCATAACCTGCCGCTGGCGCTGCGTTCGGCGCTGTACCCGTTGATCGGCAAGCGCATCAATGGCCCGATCGGTTACGCGGTGGATGGCTTCGGCATTATCGCCACGGTGTTCGGCCTGGGCGCCGACATGGGTTTTGGCGTGCTGCACCTCAATTCCGGCCTGGATTACCTGTTCGGTATTGCCCATACGCAGTGGATCCAGGTGGGCTTGATCACCTTGATGATGGGCGCGGCGATCATCGTCGCCGTGGCCGGTGTCGACAAGGGCGTGCGGGTGATGTCCGACATCAACATGTTGCTGGCCTGCGCGCTGCTGCTGTTTGTGTTGTTCGCCGGGCCCACCCAGCATTTGCTCAACACCCTGATCCAGAACATCGGGGACTACCTGGGCGCCTTGCCGACCAAGAGTTTCGATGTGTACGCCTACGACAAACCCAGCGACTGGCTGGGTGGCTGGACGGTGTTCTACTGGGCCTGGTGGATCGCATGGTCGCCGTTCGTGGGCCTGTTCATCGCACGCATTTCCCGTGGCCGCACCATCCGCGAATTCGTGTTCGGCGTGCTGCTGATCCCGCTGGGTTTCACCCTGGCGTGGATGTCGATCTTCGGCAACAGCGCCATCGACCAGGTGCTCAACCATGGCATGACCGCGCTGGGCCAGTCCGCCATCGATGAACCGTCGATGAGCCTGTACCTGCTGCTGGAAACCTACCCGTGGAGTAAAACCGTGATTGCGGTCACGGTGTTCATCAGCTTTGTGTTCTTCGTGACCTCGGCGGATTCCGGCACCGTGGTGCTGTCGACCTTGTCGTCCAAGGGCGGCAACGCCGATGAAGACGGACCGAAATGGCTGCGCGTGTTCTGGGGCGCGATGACCGCCCTGGTCACCAGCGCCTTGCTGTTTGCCGGCAGTATCGATTCGTTGAAATCAGCGGTGGTGCTGACTTCGCTGCCGTTCTCGCTGATCCTGTTGCTGATGATGTGGGGGCTGCACAAGGCGTTCTACCTCGAATCGCAAAAGCAGATCGCGCAGTTGCATTCGTTGGCGCCGGTGTCGGGCTCACGCAAGGGCACGGGCGGTTGGCGCCAGCGTTTGAGTCAGGCCGTGCATTTCCCGTCGCGGGATGAGGTGTACCGCTTCCTTGAGACCACGGTACGTCCGGCGATCGAAGAAGTGACGGCGGTGTTTGTCGAAAAAGGCCTCAACGTCGTCACCCAGCCCGACCCGTCCAACGACAGCGTCAGCCTGGAAATCGGCCACGGCGAAGAGCATCCGTTTGTTTACCAGGTGCAGATGCGCGGCTATTTCACGCCTTCATTTGCGCGCGGCGGCATGGGGTCCAAGCAGCTCAACAATCGCCGCTATTATCGGGCGGAAGTGCACTTGCGTGAGGGCAGCCAGGACTACGACCTGGTGGGCTATACCAAGGAGCAGATCATCAACGACATCCTCGACCAGTACGAGCGGCACCTGCAGTTCCTGCACCTGGTGCGCTGAGAAAACGTACGGCGCACCGTTCCTCTCAAGTAGGTCTTTGCTGTAAAAGGGAAAGGCAGACTTAAGCGATTCAGCGGGCTGAAAGGCCTGGGAATAACCCTATTCCCAGGCCTTGTTTGCCCCAAGCCTAGAGAGGATTCGATGACGTACATTGCTGCCGAAAACCGCTATGAATCTATCCCTTATCGCCGCGTAGGCCGCAGTGGATTGGTGCTGCCGGCACTGTCCCTGGGGTTGTGGCACAACTTTGGCGACAGCACCCCGATCGCCACCCAGCGCGCCCTGCTGCGCACCGCGTTCGACTTAGGCATCAACCACTTCGACCTGGCCAATAACTACGGCCCGCCCTACGGCAGCGCCGAGATCAACTTCGGCCGCTTGCTGCGCGAAGACTTCAAGCACTACCGGGACGAGCTGATCATTTCCAGCAAGGCCGGTTGGGACATGTGGCCCGGCCCCTATGGTCAGGGCGGGGGTTCGCGTAAATACGTGCTGGCGAGCCTGGACCAGAGCCTGCAACGCCTGGGCGTCGACTATGTGGATATTTTCTATTCGCACCGTTTCGACGCCGACACGCCGCTGGAAGAAACCGCCAGTGCGCTGGCCACCGCCGTGCAGCAGGGCAAGGCGTTGTACATCGGTATCTCGTCCTACTCCGGTGTAAAAACCCGTGAGATGGCAGCGCTGCTCAACGAGTGGAAAGTGCCGCTGTTGATTCACCAACCGGCCTACAACCTGCTCAACCGCTGGGTGGAAAAAGACCTGCTCGACACCACCGAAGAACTCGGCGCCGGGGTGATTGCCTTCACCCCGTTGGCCCAGGGTTTGCTCACCGATAAATACCTCAACGGCGTACCGGCCGATGCTCGGGTGAATCGACCGGGGGGTGGTTCGCTGCAGGCCAAGCACCTGTCCGACGCCAACATTGCCCATGTTCGCGCCCTCAACGAAATCGCCCAGCGTCGCGGCCAGAGCCTGGCGCAAATGGCGCTGGCCTGGACCCTGCGTGATCCACGGGTAACCAGCGCGCTGATCGGTGCCAGCCGACCGGAGCAGATCATCGAGAACGTCGGGGCGTTGAAGAACCTGAGTTTCAGTGCAGAGGAATTGGCGGAGATCGATCGGTTTGCCCAGGAAGGTGGGATCAACTTGTGGGAAAAACCATCCACCGCCGAATAACCTGACACAGCTGGGTTAAAAATGTGGGAGGGGGCTTGCTCCCGATGGCAGTGGACCAGTCAATAGATACAGTGACTGACCCACCGCTATCGGGGGCAAGCCCCCTCCCACATTTGATCCTCAGTGTTGCTTGAAGTGTGTATGACTCAGAACGGCACATCGCCCAGGATGGTTGCCCTATGCATCACCCGCCGCTGTGGCCGGTAGTCATCCACTGCGTAATGCTGGGTCACGCGGTTGTCCCAGAACGCCACGTCATTTTCCTGCCAGCGCCAGCGGAGGGTGAATTCCGGGCGTGTGGCATGGGCGAACAATAGTTTGAGAACCGCCGCGCTTTCGGCCGATTCCAGTTCATTGATCCGGGTGGTGAAGCCTTCGCTGACGAACAGCGATTTACGCCCGCTCACCGGGTGCGTGCGGATCACCGGGTGCGACAGGGGCGGGTTTTTTCGGCGGGCTTCTTCCCAACGGGCTCGGTCGTCGGCGGTGTTGCCAAAGCGCTCCAGTGGGAAAGACTGGGTGAAGTCGTGGGTGGCAGTCAGCCCATCGAGCAATGCTTTGAATGGCTCGGACAGCGCTTCATAAGCCGCAATCCCACTGGCCCACAAGGTATCGCCACCGAACGCCGGCAGCAGTTTGGCGCTGAGCACCGCGCCCAGGGCTGGCGTGGGCAGGAAGGTCACGTCGGTGTGCCATACGGCGTTATCACGCACATCGGTGACCGCCGTGTCGAGGATCAACACTTCGGGCTGCTCCGGCACGTTGGGGTAGATCGGGTGGATGTGCAGGTCGCCGAAATTCGCCGCGAACCGTGCCTGTTGCTGCGGGGTGATCGGCTGGTCCCGGAAGAACAGCACCGAATGCTTGAGCAGGGCGTGTTCGATGGCGTCGCGCTGTTCGGCGCTCAGTGTTTGGGTGATATCGACGCCACTGATCTGGGCGCCGAGTGCGATGCTTAGTGGGGTAACGGTCAGGCTGCTCATTTATTCATCATCACTCAGTGTGCCTGGCCATGCCACGGCACCAATTTACGCTGCAGGGCGCGCAGGCCCATTTCCATGGCGAAGGCGATCAGCGCGATCACCAGAATGCCGAGGACCACGACGTCGGTGACCAGAAACTGCGCCGCCGACTGCACCATGAAGCCCAGGCCGCTGGTGGCGGCGATCAGCTCGGCGGCCACCAGGGTCGACCATCCCACACCCAGGCCGATGCGCACGCCGGTGAGGATGTCGGGCAGGGCGCTGGGCAGGATCACATGCCGGATCAACTGGGCCCGGGTCGCGCCCAGCGACTGTGCGGCGCGCAACTTGGCCGGGTCGACCGTGCGTACGCCGGTCGCGGTGGCGATGGCAATCGGCGCAAAGATCGCCAGGTAAATCAGCAGCACCTTGGACAGCTCACCGATGCCGCACCAGATCACGATCAACGGCAGATAGGCCAGCGGCGGGATCGGCCGGTAAAACTCGATCATCGGGTCGAGAATGCCGCGGGCGATACGGTTGGCACCGATGGCGATGCCCACCGGAACGGCCGTCAGCACCGCAAAGCCCAAGCCGAGGCCGATGCGGCTCAGGCTCGCGCCCAGGTGCTGCCACAAGGTGGAATCCATATACCCCGTGGTCGCCAGCAGCCAGCCTTTTTGCAACACCGCAGACGGCGGCGGCAGAAACAGCGGCTCGATCAAACCGCTGGCGGTCACCGCCCACCAGATAGCCAGCAAGGCCAACAGGGTCAACAGGCTGATCCAGCGCGTGCTCAGGCGGCGCCGTACGGGAACGATGGCGTGTATCACGGGCTTGGCCGCCGTGGCGGCGAGTTCGTAGCTGCTCATGCGCACACCTGCCGTTGCGAGAACACTTTGCCCAGCACGTGTTCGCGGGTTTCGATAAAGCGCGGGTCGGACTTGATTGCCCGTGCCGATTCGCCCGCCGCGTAGCGTTGGCCGAAGTCCAGGTGCAGGCGCTCGACGATCTGGCCGGGGTTGGGCGCCAGCAGGATCAAGTCGGTGGCGAGGAACACCGCTTCTTCGATGTCATGGGTGATCAGAAACACCGGCTTGGCCGTGCGTCGCCAGACTTGCAGCAGCAGTTCCTGCATCTGTTCGCGGGTAAAGGCGTCGAGGGCGCCGAAGGGCTCGTCCATCAGCAATACACGAGGGTCGGCCGCCAAAGCGCGGGCAAGGCCGACGCGTTGCTTCTGGCCGCCAGAGAGTTGCCAGATGCGGCGGCTGTCGAAACCGCCCAGGTCCACCAGCGCGAGCATTTCCCGGGCGCGTACTTCACGTTGCGCCTTGGGCACGCCGGCCAGTTCCAGGCCGAAGGCGACATTGGCCAGTACGTCCTGCCAGGGCAGCAGGGCATCGTCCTGGAACACCACGCCGCGCTCGGCGCTGGGCCCCTTGACCGGCACGCCATCGAGGGTGATGCGCCCGGCCGAGGGCTCGACAAAGCCGGCAATCAGGTTCAACAGCGAAGTCTTGCCACTGCCGGACGGGCCGAGGGCCACCAGCAATTGCTGGGGCCCAAGCTCGAGTGAAATATCCGCCAGTACCGGTTCCGGAGCGCCTGGGTACTGTGCGCTGATGCGCTCCAGCTGTAGCAAGGCCATCGCGATGAACTCCTCAGTTAGTGATGAATTTGGCGCTGATGTAAGGGGCGTAGTCTGGGAGCACGGCATCGACCTTGCCCTGTTCCTTGAGGAACGCCGCAGTATCGGTGACGGCCTTGGTGGTCGGCGCGCCCAGCAGGGTCACCTGGTCAGCGGCCAGCGGGTAGACGTTGCCTTGCAGCAGCAACGGAATGTCGCTGGCCTTGGCACCGGAGAGCTTCACCAGTTTGTCGACGTTGCCTTTGTCGGCGAGCCAGGCTTGTGGGTCTTTGCGGTACGCCGCGTAGGCATCCAGGGTGACTTTGGCGAAGGCTGTGACGATTTCCGGATGCTTCTCGGCAAAATCCTTACGCACGATCCAGGCATCGAAGGTCGGTGCACCGAACTTGGCCAGCTCGCCGGAGGTGATCAACACCTTGCCGTTTTCCTTGGCTACGCCCAGGGCCGGGTCCCACACATAGGTGGCGTCGATATCACCGCGCTTCCAGGCGGCGATGATGGCCGGTGGTGCGAGATTGAGGATGGTTACTTTCGAGGGGTCGATGTTCCAGTGCTTCAGCGCGGCCAACAGGCTGTAGTGACCGGTGGACACGAACGGCACGGCGATCTTTTTACCGATCAGGTCCTGCGGGCTGTTGATCCCCGAACCATCGCGCGCCACCAGGGCTTCGGCCCCGCCGATCTGGGTGGCGACGAGGAAGGTCTGCACCGGTACCTTGCGGGTGATTGCGGCGGTCAACGGGCTGGAACCGAGGTAACCGATTTGCACGTCGCCCGAGGCGATGGCGGCGATGATATCGGCGCCATTGTCGAATTTGCGCCAGTCGATTTTGGCGTTGGTGGCGTTTTCATAGGCGCCATCGGCTTGGGCGACTTTCGCCGGGTCTACGGTGGTCTGGTACGCGACGGTCACATCCGCCGCCTGGGCAAACAGGCTGGCACCGGCCAGGGACAACGCCGCCAGCAAGCGCAGGGGGGTCAACAGTTTCAAAGGGAAGCTCCTCGATCAGGCGGCCGGGGGTCGGCGTGTGAGGAGACTAAATGATCTAAGAATCCGAAAATAAATAACATTTTCGAATTAGCTTAGTCGGAGAAGAATTGAAGCAAATCTTTGAGCATATGAGAGACAAATGTGGGAGGGGGCTTGCCCCCGATAGCGGTGGATCAGTCACTGATGGAGCGACTGACACTCTGCTATCGGGAGCAAGCCCCCTCCCACAATGGATCGAGTTGGACCTTAGTTACTGATCGCCAGAATGCTCGCCTGGTACGAGCCGACAAACACATCGAAATCGCCCACCTCGTTCTGCTCGAGCTCCGCCTGCTGGGCCAGCGACGTACGCGCCAGTTCTTCAAAGCGCGCCTGTTCCTCAGCGGGAAGCGGCTCCTTGCGGAAATACTCAGCATGCACCTCGCTCTGATGCAGGGAGAACTGCGCAAAGCTTTCCTTGCGCTCGGCCATCGCTGCCAGCACCTGAGCCGACGGCGTCAATGACGGGTCATTGATCTTCGCCAATTGAGCGTCCAGTGCCTGGCTGTGCTCAGTGATGCCGTGGCTTTCATCGAGCAGGGCGGCCAGGGGTGCGATGTGCTCCAACAGCTCGGTGGCCCACTCTTTCATATCCACCGCTTGGCCCTCACGCTGCAATTGCAGGCCCGGACGGCGACCTTCCTTGACCACGCTGAGGAAGTTGGAGGTGGCATTCCCACATTCATTATTGGCGAACAGCGGGCTGTCATTCAGCGCGCAATACAGCAGGAACGCGTCGAGAAAGCGCGACTCTGGAAGGTCGATACCCATCGGCAGGAACGGGTTGATGTCCAGGCAGCGCACTTCGATGTACTGGATGCCTCGCGCCATCAGGGCCTGGATCGGCCGTTCGCCGGTATAGGTCACGCGCTTGGGGCGGATGTTGGAGTAGTACTCGTTTTCGATCTGCAGGATGTTGGTGTTGAGCTGTACCCACTCACCATCCTTGTGCGTGCCGACTTCGACATAGGGCGCGTAGGGCGTTGCCACCGCTTCGCGCAGGCTATCGGTGTAGCTGGCCAGGTCGTTGTAGCACGGCGTGAGGCCGGCCTGGGCGTTGCTCTGGTAACCCAGGTCGCTCATGCGCAGGCTGGTGGCGTACGGCAAGTACAAGGTGTCGGCGTCGAGCACTTCAAGCTGGTGCGAGCGACCGCGCAGGAAGCCCGCGTCCAGGGCCGGCGAGGCACCGAACAGGTACATCAACAGCCAGCTGTAGCGCCGGAAGTTACGGATCAGCGCGATATAGGCGGTGGACTGATAGTCGCGGTCGGTGCCGACAAACCCTTCGGCTTCCTTGAGCAGCGGCCACAGCTGTTCCGGCAGCGAGAAGTTGTAGTGGATGCCGGCAATGCATTGCATGGTCTTGCCGTAGCGCAGGGCCAGGCCCTTGCGATAAACGTACTTGAGCTGCCCGATATTGGAGGTGCCGTAGTAGGCAATCGGAATATCTTCCTCGGCCGGCAACGGACACGGCATCGAGGGGCTCCATAGGTACTCGCTGCCCAGCTTGGTGTAGGCAAAGCGATGGATCTTGTCCAGGCTGCTCAGGGTATCGGCCGGGTTGGGCAGCGCGGGGGTGATGAACTCCAGCAGCGATTCCGAGTAATCGGTCGTGATCTGTTCGTGAGTCAACGCGGCGCCCAGGGCTTCCGGGTGCGGCGTCTGGGCCAGGCGGCCCTCGCTGGTGACGCGCAGGCATTCACGCTCGATGCCATGCAGGCAGTGCTCTAGCAGGGAGAGGTGTTCGCGCTTGCCGAGCAGAGCCAGGCGGCGGTTGAGAAGTTCGCTCAAGTTGGATTCCTTCACGCGTCAGTCGCCCCAATATGGGGGTGGGCAAGACGGTCTACAAGGGTGAAGTTGAAACTGGCGTGATCGCCTGGTTCTGAGTCGATTTGACCCGCTCTGAATATGCCGACTTCACTCCATGAATTGGGCTACAGCGCAGCGAGAAAATTCCGACGCTGTTGTCACAGCGCCGAAATTAACTCAAATCATGGGCGGGGAGCTATAGGACAGCGAACGTGCCCTGCGCTTTTGCGACAAGTCTGTCGCCTTGGTACACGTCGGCTTCGACTACTAATGTGCGCCTGCCGGCGTGGATCACCCGGCTGGTGCACAGTACGTCACCGTCTTCCACGGCGCGGATATAGTTGATTTTGCACTCGATGGTCGCGCTCTGCTGGTCGAACCCATGGGCGCTGGAGCAGGCCAGGCCCATGGTGATGTCCACCAGGCTGAAAATCGCGCCGCCATGCAACTTGCCGCCGCGATTGCGCAAATGCGGCGCCAGGCTCAGGGCCACCTCGGCAACGCCCTCATCCAGGCGCTGCAGGCGGCAGCCGATCAGTTCGCTGAACGCGCTCTGGGTCAAACCGGCCGGAATATCCATCAGCGCTTCTTCAACTGCTTGGCGTTGGCGAACAGCGAGGCCATGGCGTTGTTGCTCGGTGCGGCTGTCGCGGTTTCCTTGCGCGGCGCGGTGTTCTGCGACGAGCGCGGGGCCGAGCCAGGACGAGCCCCACGGGCGCCGTCGATTTTCTCGCCGGGGGTGTCGCTCATGCGCATCGACAGGCCAACGCGTTTGCGCGGGATGTCGACTTCCATCACCTTGACCTTGACCACATCACCGGCTTTCACCGCTTCGCGGGGATCCTTGATGAACTTCTCTGAAAGCGCGGAGATATGCACCAAACCGTCCTGATGCACGCCGATATCCACGAACGCGCCAAAGTTGGTCACGTTGGTCACCACACCTTCGAGGATCATGCCCAGTTGCAGGTCCTTGAGGTCTTCGACACCGTCCTGGAACTCAGCGGTCTTGAATTCGGGGCGGGGGTCGCGGCCGGGTTTTTCCAGCTCTTGCAGGATGTCGGTGATGGTCGGCACGCCGAAGGTTTCGTCGGTGTACTTCTTCGGGTCCAGACGCTTGAGGAACGCCGCGTCGCCGATCAGCGAGCGGATGTCACGGTCGGTTTCGGCGGCGATTCGTTGCACCAGTGGATAGGCTTCCGGGTGAACCGCAGAGGCATCCAGCGGGTTATCACCGTTCATTACGCGTAGGAAACCGGCGGCTTGCTCGAAGGTTTTCTCGCCCAGGCGCGCAACCTTTTTCAGTGCGGCGCGGGTTTTGAAGGCGCCATTCTCGTCGCGGTGGGTGACGATATTCTGCGCCAGGGTAGCGTTGAGGCCAGAGATACGTGCGAGCAGCGCCACGGAAGCGGTGTTCACGTCCACACCCACGGCGTTCACGCAGTCTTCCACCACTGCATCCAGGCCACGCGCCAGCTTGAGCTGCGACACGTCGTGCTGATATTGGCCGACACCGATGGATTTAGGGTCGATCTTCACCAGCTCGGCCAGTGGGTCCTGCAGGCGACGGGCAATCGACACGGCGCCGCGGATCGACACATCGAGGTCCGGGAATTCCTTGGACGCCAGTTCCGAGGCCGAGTACACCGAAGCGCCTGCCTCGGAGACCATGACCTTGGTCATCTTCATGGCAGGGTATTTTTTGATCAGCTCGGCGGCCAACTTATCGGTTTCGCGGCTGGCGGTGCCGTTGCCGATGGCAATCAGGTCCACGGCATGCTTGGCGCACAGGGCGGCCAGGATGGCGAGGGTCTGGTCCCACTTGTTGTGCGGTACGTGCGGGTAGACGGTGGCGTGGTCCAGCAGCTTGCCGGTGGCGTCGACCACCGCGACCTTGCAGCCGGTGCGCAGGCCCGGGTCCAGGCCCAGGGTGGCGCGTGGGCCCGCCGGAGCGGCCAGCAGCAGGTCATGCAGGTTGTGGGCGAATACGTTGATCGCCTCGGTTTCGGCGCCGTCGCGCAGCTCGCCGAGCAGGTCGGTTTCCAGGTGGGTATAGAGCTTGACCTTCCAGGTCCAGCGCACGACCTCACTGAGCCACTTGTCCGCAGGACGATTCTGATTCTGAATGCCGAATTGTTGACCGATCATGCCCTCGCACGGGTGCATGGTGCCCGGCAGCTCGTCGCCGACTTTCAGCGCGGAGCTGAGAATGCCCTCGTTACGGCCACGGAAGATCGCCAGGGCGCGGTGGGACGGCATGCTCTTGAGGGGCTCGTCGTGTTCGAAGTAATCGCGGAACTTGGCGCCTTCTTCTTCTTTGCCGGCGATGACGCGGGCGCTGAGGATGGCTTCCTGTTTCAGGTAGGTACGCAGTTTTTCCAGCAGGCTGGCGTTTTCCGCGAAGCGCTCCATCAGGATGTACTTGGCGCCTTCCAGGGCAGCCTTGATATCGGCGACGCCTTTTTGCGCGTCGACAAAGCGCGCGGCTTCGGTTTCCGGGGTCAGTGACGGGTCGTTGAACAGGCCGTCGGCCAGGTCGCCCAGGCCCGCTTCCAGGGCGATCTGACCCTTTGTGCGACGTTTCTGTTTATACGGCAGGTAAAGGTCTTCGAGGCGGGTCTTGGTGTCGGCGAGCTTGATGTCGCGTTCCAATTGCGGGGTCAACTTGCCCTGTTCCTGGATGCTGGCAAGGATGCTGATACGCCGCTCGTCGAGTTCTCGCAGGTAACGCAGGCGTTCTTCCAGGTGCCGCAGCTGGATATCGTCAAGGCTGCCGGTCACTTCTTTTCGGTAACGGGCGATGAAAGGCACCGTGGAGCCTTCATCCAGTAGCGCGACGGCCGCTTCGACCTGTTGTGGGCGTACACCGAGTTCCTCGGCGATGCGGCTGTTGATGCTGTCCATAAAACCACCTGAAATTCTGAAAAGCAGCTCGCAGACCCGGAAAACAAGGCCTTGCGAGGCTGGTTGAGCGGCCCGACTGGCGCCGCTGCCTGGGTCAAGAGGCAGTCTGTTGACCCTCGAAATCGAAAAAACACGACAAGCGAGTAAAAAAAGCCTGGCAGTAAACGGTAACGATCTGACGTTGCCCTGCACGAAGGCGCCGCATTATAACCAGCGTTCTGCCCTTGGGGGCTACTGCGCCAGTGCTCGTAGAGCGCGGCTTGGCTGGCAGTAGAGGAAAAATCTGCTAACAATGCACACGGTGCGTATAACGGCAGCTAGGCCATAATGCGCGCCGAGATAAGAGGAGCATCTAATGAGCAGCACTGCACAAACTGCTGAAGGCGAAAAAATTCTCATCGTTGACGACGATCCGGGGCTGAGCAGCCTGCTGGAGCGTTTTTTCAACTCCAAAGGCTACCGGGCCCGCGCGGTGCCGAACACCGAGCAGATGGACCGCCTGTTGGGGCGCGAAGTGTTCAATCTGGTCGTGCTCGACCTGATGCTGCCCGGCGAAGACGGCCTGACCGCCTGCAAGCGTCTGCGCGGCGCGAACAACCAGATCCCGATCATCATGCTCACTGCCAAGGGTGATGAGCTGAGCCGCATCAAGGGCCTTGAACTGGGCGCTGATGACTACCTGGCCAAGCCGTTCAACCCGGACGAGCTGATGGCACGGGTCAAGGCCGTATTGCGTCGCCAGGCCCCGTCGGTACCGGGTGCGCCGGGCAGCGAAGACGAAAGCGTGACCTTTGGCGACTACGAGTTGTCCCTGGCGACCCGCGAGCTTAAGCGTGGCGACGAAGTGCACATGCTCACTACCGGCGAATTCGCGGTGCTCAAGGCTCTGGTGATGAACGCTCGCCAGCCGCTGACCCGCGACAAGCTGATGAACCTGGCCCGTGGCCGAGAATGGGACGCCCTGGAGCGCTCCATCGACGTGCAGATCTCCCGACTGCGCCGGATGATCGAGCCGGACCCTTCCAAGCCGCGGTATATCCAGACGGTGTGGGGTGTGGGTTATGTGTTTGTGCCGGATGGCACCGCAACCAAGTGACCGATGATTTGCAGGGGGCGGGCATCCGGCGTTTGATTCCATGAGGATCGACGGGGTGTCCGGCGTCTGCAATTCTGCGAGCGCCGCTCGTTCCTGCAAGGTGTCTAGCTGTCTCCTATGAAAACCCCGCTGTGGTTCCCGCAAAGTTTCTTCTCCCGCACCCTTTGGCTGGTGCTGATCGTCGTTCTGTTTTCGAAGGCACTCACACTGGTTTATCTCTTGATGAACGAGGACGTGCTGGTGGATCGGCAGTACAGCCATGGCGTCGCCTTGACGTTGCGCGCCTACTGGGCCGTAGACCCTGAGAACCGTGAAAAGGTAGCCAAGGCCTCAACCCTGATCCGGGTTGATGGGGCCGGCGTGCCTGAGGGCGAACAGCATTGGCCCTACAGTGAGATCTACCAGCGCCAGATGCAGGCCGAACTGGGCGACGACACCGAGGTGCGGCTGCGCATGCATGTGTCGCCTGCGCTGTGGGTGAGGGCGCCCAGCCTGGGAGATGCCTGGATCAAGGTACCGCTGTATCCGCACCCGTTGCGCGGGCAGAAAATCTGGAACGTATTGGGCTGGTTCCTCGCCATTGGCTTGCTTTCAACCGCGTCCGCGTGGATTTTCGTGCGCCAGCTCAATCAACCGCTCAAACGCCTGGTGTTCGCGGCCCGCCAATTGGGCCAGGGGCGCAGCGTGCGCCTGCCAGTCAGCGATACGCCCAGTGAGATGACCGAGGTGTACGGCGCGTTCAACCAGATGGCGGAGGATGTCGAGCAGGCCGGGCGCGAGCGCGAGCTGATGCTGGCGGGCGTGTCCCATGACCTGCGTACACCGTTGACGCGATTGCGCTTGTCCCTGGAGTTGATGGGCAACCATACCGACCTCACCGATGACATGGTGCGCGACATCGAGGACATGGATGCGATTCTGGACCAGTTCCTGGCATTCATCCGTGATGGGCGCGACGAGGTAGTGGAGGAGGTTGACCTGACCGATCTGGTACGTGAAGTGGTCGCGCCCTACAACCAGAGTGGTGAGCAGGTGCGTCTGCGCCTGGAGCCGATTCAACCGTTTGCGTTGCGCAGGGTGTCGATGAAGCGCCTGCTGAACAACCTGATCGGCAATGCCTTGCATCATGCCGGTTCGGATGTGGAAGTGGCGGCGTACGTGTCTGGCGACAGCGCTGCGCCCTATGTCGTGCTGAGCGTGATGGACCGCGGCACCGGTATCGACCCGGCGGAACTGGAGGCCATCTTCAACCCCTTCACCCGTGGCGACCGTGCCCGGGGCGGTAAAGGTACCGGCTTGGGCTTGGCGATTGTGCGGCGGATTGCGTCGATGCATGGCGGCAATGTCGAGTTGCGCAACCGCGAAGAAGGCGGCCTGGAGGCACGGGTGCGCCTGCCGCTTGGGTTGATGTTGCCCAGGGATGCGGTCTAACAGACAATATGAATCAAATGTGGGAGGGGGCTTGCTCCCGATAGCAGAATGTCAGTCATGCAGATGTAACTGACCCACCGCTATCGGGAGCAAGCCCCCTCCCACATTTGAGCTGATGTTGTGTCAGGAGCAGAGCTTTTCAGCCCTTTCCCTTGGTCCGGGTCATGTTCGGCCCGCCATTTTTTTCCAGATGCTCAATGATGATCCCCGCCACATTTTTGCCAGTGGTGGTCTCGATCCCTTCCAGGCCCGGCGATGAGTTCACCTCCATGACCAACGGGCCATGGTTGGAGCGCAGGATATCCACGCCCGCCACGGCCAACCCCATGACCTTGGCTGCACGCAGCGCGGTCATGCGCTCCTCCGGGGTGATCTTGATCAGGCTCGCGCTGCCGCCACGGTGCAGGTTGGAGCGAAACTCACCCGGTTTGGCCTGACGCTTCATGGCGGCAATCACCTTGTCGCCCACCACGAAGCAGCGGATATCCGCACCGCCCGCTTCCTTGATGTACTCCTGCACCATGATGTTCTGCTTGAGGCCCATGAACGCCTCGATCACCGATTCCGCCGCCGTTGCGGTTTCGCACAGCACCACGCCGATGCCCTGGGTGCCTTCCAGCACCTTGATCACCAGCGGCGCGCCATTGACCATTTCGATCAGGTCGGGAATGTCATCCGGGGAGTGGGCAAAACCGGTGACCGGCAGACCGATCCCCCGGCGCGACAGCAGCTGCAGCGAGCGCAACTTGTCCCGCGAGCGCGCGATGGCCACGGATTCATTCAGCGGGAAGACCCCCATCATTTCAAACTGGCGCAGCACCGCGCAGCCGTAGAACGTCACCGAGGCGCCGATGCGTGGGATCACCGCATCGAAACCTTCCAGCGGCTTGCCCCGGTAGTGGATCTGCGGCTTGTGGCTGGCAATGTTCATATAGGCCCGCAACGTGTCGATCACCACCATTTCATGGCCACGTTCAGTGCCGGCCTCGACCAGGCGGCGGGTAGAATACAGACGCGGGTTTCGCGACAGCACAGCGATCTTCATGCAGCACCTGGGGCAGAAATAGTAGAGACCGGGAACACCGGCTTGTCTTGAACGTACTTGACGCCCGGGCTGACCACCAACTGGCCGTCAATCAGCGCCTTGGAGCCCAGCAACAGGCGATAACGCATGGCTTTGCGGCAAGCCAGGGTGAATTCCACCCGCCACACCCGATCGCCCAACGCCAGGGTGGTGCTGATCACGTAGCGCACCTGTGCATGGCCGTTGGAGCTCTTGATGGTTTTCATCGTTACCAGGGGCGCTTCGCAGCGGCGGTGACGCAGTTGCACCACGCTGCCCAAGTGGGCGGTAAAACGCACCCACTTTTCGCCATTACGCTCGAATGGCTCGATTTCAGTGGCGTGCAAGCTCGAGGTACTGGCGCCGGTGTCGATCTTGGCGCGCAGGCCAGCCACTCCCAGGTCGGGAAGCGCCACCCACTCTCGCAGACCCACAACGGTCAAATGGTCAAATGTCTTCAATATGGGTACCGGTCAATGTGCCCAGGCGTCAGGCGAAACCTTGGCCAGGGCATTGAATGCGGGCTTGGCGAACCAATAGCCCTGCATTAGAAATATTCCACAGTCGGAGAGGAAGTCCCGCTCGCCGGCACTTTCGATGCCTTCGGCGATGACAGTAACCCCCAACTGCTCACAGATTGTGACAATCCCCCGGACGATCACCTGACGGACTCGGTCTTGATCGACATCGCGAATCAGCGCCATGTCGAGTTTGATCAGGTCCGGTTGGAAATCGGCCAGCAGATTCAGCCCCGAATAGCCCGCGCCGAAATCATCGATGGCGGTCTTGAAGCCGAATTCGCGGTATTCACGCAGAATATTCGTCAAATGGCGATTGTTATCTACATGCTCGCTTTCCAGTGTCTCGAAAATCAGGCGGTCCAGCGGAAAATTGTGCGCGCGGGCGGCCTCCAGGGTGCTGCGGATACACAGTTCTGGACGGTATACGGCATTGGGCATGAAATTGATGGAAAGGTGAGTCTGCATGCCCAGGGCGGCAGCGCCGGCAATTGCCTGGGTGCGGCAGCGCTGGTCAAAGCGGTAGCGATTGGTTTCGTTGATATGTGCCAGCACCGATAACGCGTTCTCACCCTGGGTGCCGCGCACCAAGGCTTCATTGGCAAATATCGAATGGTCACGCAGGTCTACGATAGGCTGGTAGGCGAAAGCGAAATCGAACCCCAGGGGCTCGCTTTGCTGGCAACCCACGCACCGCTGGTTGGGCGAGGTGAGTGAAACGGGAAAGTCGGTCACAGCGTGTCCTCGCGAAAACAGAGTGCTACCTGGCGTATCTTAGGTGAGCCTCAGGGTTTATGCGTCGAAGCGTTTCAACGGTAAGGTTGCGACATTTTTCAGAGCGAGGAATTCAAGTGGCTCAAAAACAGGAAGAGGAAGAAAAGGTCCGCCTGGACAAGTGGCTGTGGGCCGCGCGTTTCTACAAAACCCGTGCCCTGGCCAAGGCCGCTATCGAGAGCGGCAAGGTGCACCATCGCGGTGAGCGCTGCAAGCCGGGGAAGGAACCGCGTGTCGGCGACGAGTTTCAGATTCGTACAGGGTTCGATGAAAAGACTGTCGTGGTTCAGGCGCTTTCCGCCGTGCGCCGGGGTGCGCCAGAAGCGCAGACGCTGTATGTGGAGACCCAAGCCAGCATTGCCAAGCGCGAGAACGCTGCGGCCATGCGCAAGGCGGGAGCTTCGGGTTTGACCACCGACGGCAAGCCGAGCAAAAAGCAACGCCGTGACTTGTTCAAGTTTCGCGGCAGTGGCAATGATGATTGACTGCGCAAATCTCCGACCCAAAGGAGATCAAAATGTGGGAGGGGCTTGCCCCCGATTGCGGTAGATCAGCTACCTATAAGCTGACTGATCCACTGCCATCGGGAGCAAACCCCCTCCCACATTTTTAGCCGGCGGTGTTAACGGGCTGAACGTATCACACTCAATCGCCCGATCACCGGCAATTTGCCGAGCAACCCGAAAACCGGAGCTGTCATCCGCAACAGGAACCCCGACACCTTCGCTGCAAACGGCGTGTAGTAACCCCAACCCAATGCCAACAGCGCCAGCAAAACCCCGCCGATGTAATCGTCCTGGCCCCAGTGCGCGCCTGCTACCAGTCGCGGCATCATGAACAACAGCGCCAGGCCCCATATCGCCAGTACCTGGCCGCTGCGCCTGGCGAACACGGTCATGAACATCGCCCAGATCAACAACACCGACGCATGATCGCCGGGAAAGCTCTGGCTCGATCGGTCTTTCAGTTCCCAGGTTTTCTCCAGCCCAGGGAAAAAATCACTCATCTGCACTGCGCCGCCGATCACCATCGACGGGCTGCTGTGCTGCCAACCCATCTGCGCCGCGAGTTTGGAAAACAGCATGCGGATAAACAGCAGCAACAAAAGAATGCTGAGGAAGCCAAAGAACGCTTGGCGAACCTGCACGGCCTTGAACACCCAGTCGCCGCGTATCAGCAGCGCCAACAGAATTACCCCGACGACCGCATCAAACGGCCGCAGGCTCGCCACTGCCCACACATGCAACCAAGTGGAGTTGCTCGCCAGCGGACCGTTGAGCAGATGAAACAGCCACTCGTCGAAAACCACACACAGCATCTGCCCAGTGGGCCACAGCCAAAAACACAGCAGCCCGATAGCGACTAGATTGCAAAGAGCCCATCGCCGGAGGTTCCAGTTCGCTTGGAACAAACCCGGATTGTTCATAAACTGTCCCTCATCGCTCTATCAAGCTCCTTGTTTTAGGAGAATCCGCACCAATATGGCGCTAAAGCGTTTAATTTTATAAACGTTGTAATCATTTTGTCATCACTTCAGATACCCAGACCTATGACTGATCTACCGGATACCGACTTCACCCAACGCTTTATCTTTGACGAGAACGACGCCCGCGGCGAATTGGTTTCGTTGGAGCTCAGCTATGCCGAAGTCCTTGCCAAACACGCGTATCCGGAGCCGGTCGCGCAGTTGCTCGGTGAGTTGATGGCCGCGGCTTCGCTGCTGGTGGGCACGATGAAATTCGATGGCTTGCTGATCCTGCAGGCGCGTTCCGAAGGTCCGATCCCGATGCTGATGATCGAGTGTTCCAGCGAGCGCGAGATCCGTGGCCTGGCCCGTTATGACGTCGACCGGATTACACCGGATGCCACATTTTCCGAGCTAATGGCCGATGGCGTGCTGGCGATCACCGTTGACCCCACCGAAGGCCAGCGCTACCAGGGCATCGTTGACCTCGACGGCGAGACCTTGGCGGACTGCTTTACCAACTATTTCGTAATGTCCCAGCAAGTCGGCACCAAGTTCTGGCTCAACGCCGACGGCAAGCGCGCTCGCGGCCTGTTGTTGCAGCAATTGCCGGCTGACCGCATAAAGGATGAGGATGAGCGCACGGATAGCTGGCGCAAGCTGACCGCTCTGGCGGGCACCCTGACCGCTGAAGAATTGCTGGCACTGGACAACGAGACCATCTTGCACCGCCTGTACCACGAAGAGACCGTGCGCCTGTTCGACGAACAGTCCCTGCGCTTCAATTGCAGCTGCTCCCGCGAGCGCTCGGCCAATGCCCTGGTCAGCCTGGGCCTGGAAGATGCGCAGAATCTGGTGGTGGAGCACGGTGGCCATATCGAGATCGACTGCCAGTTCTGCAACGAGCGTTATCTGTTCGATGCTGCCGATGTCGCCCAATTATTCGCCGGCGCAGGCATCGACACCCCTTCCGACACCCGCCACTAAAACGTTTAAGCACAGGTAAATCACCTGTCAAATGCCGGATTAGAGGCGTTCTGACGGGAGGGCCCTACTTTTTTTGGGCTTTTCTGGCATAATCCGGCCCACTTTTTTCGCGGTAGTAGTGCGCAACTTTCTACTACAAAACGTTTGGAGCACTCGGCCATAGGCCGACGGGGAACCTCATGACGCAAGCCAATAACGCCGTATACACCGATCTGAGTGTTGACGATCTGGTCAAAGAAGCCCTGCAGCGCGGTGAAGGCGTGCTTGCCGATACTGGCGCGCTGGTCGTAGAAACCGGTCACCGCACCGGTCGTTCGCCGGTCGATCGTTTCATCGTTGAAGAGCCGACCACCCAGGCCGCAATCGCCTGGGGCCCGATCAACCGCAAGTTCCCAGCCGACAAGTTCGATGCCCTCTGGGCTCGCGTCGAGGCCTTCAACAATGCGCAAGAGCATTTCGTTTCCCACGTTCACGTAGGGGCTGCCGAAGACCACTACCTGGCCGTGAAAATGACCACCCAGACGGCCTGGCAGAACCTGTTCGGTCGCTGCCTGTTCATCAACCCGGCGCAGTACAACCCGGCCGGTCGTGAAGAGTGGCAAGTGCTCAACGTCGCCAACTTCGAGTGCGTGCCAGAGCGTGACGGCACCAACTCCGACGGTTGCGTGATCCTTAACTTCGCCCAGAAAAAAGTGCTGATCGCCGGCATGCGTTACGCCGGTGAAATGAAGAAAGCCATGTTCTCGGTGCAGAACTTCCTGCTGCCGGCCGCCGACGTACTGCCGATGCACTGCGCCGCCAACATCGGTGAAGCAGGCGATGTGACCCTGTTCTTCGGCCTGTCCGGCACCGGCAAGACCACCCTGTCCGCCGACGAAAGCCGTTACCTGATCGGTGACGACGAGCACGGTTGGGGCGAAGGCGTGGTGTTCAACATCGAAGGCGGTTGCTATGCCAAGTGCATCGACCTGTCCGAGCAGAACGAGCCGGTTATCTGGAAGGCCATCAAGCACGGCGCCGTGCTGGAAAACGTCGTCATCAACGAAGCCGGGCATGCCGACTACGCCGATGTCAGCCTGACCCAGAACAGCCGCGCCGCCTACCCGCTGGAACACGTTGCCAAGCGTTCCGAGAAGAACCTGGGCGGCGAGCCCAACGCGGTGATTTTCCTGACCTGCGACCTCACCGGCGTGCTGCCGCCCGTGTCGATCCTCAGCGAAGAACAAGCGGCCTACCACTTCCTGTCCGGCTACACCGCACTGGTGGGCTCGACCGAAATGGGTTCGGGCAGCGGCATCAAGTCGACTTTCTCCACCTGCTTCGGCGCACCGTTCTTCCCGCGCCCGGCCGGTGAATACGCTGAGCTGCTGATCAAGCGCATCCGTGGTTTCGGCTCCAAGGTCTACCTGGTCAACACCGGCTGGACCGGCGGCGGCTACGGCGTCGGCAAACGCTTCAACATCCCGACCACGCGCGGCGTGATCGCAGCGATCCAGAGCGGCGCGTTGATCGGTGCCGAAACCGAACACCTCGACACCATCAACCTCGACGTGCCATTGGCCGTGCCGGGCGTTGAAACTGGCCTGCTGAACCCACGTAACACCTGGGCAGACAAGGCTGCCTACGATGAAGCGGCGAAGGCGTTGGCTGGATTGTTCATCGAGAACTTCAAGAAGTTTGAAGTGAGCGATGCGATCAAGGCTGCAGGGCCTAAGTTGTAAGATCCGATCGTTGTGAAAAAGCCGCCTCTTGAGGGCGGCTTTTTTGTGCGCGAAAGGTCAGTCGGCGATATGTAAAACCACTGCCCCGACCAGCACCAGCACAACCCCCAGCACCTGCACCGCCGTCAGCCGCTCCTTGAAAAACACAAACCCCAGGATCGCTGCAATCCCACCTGACAGCGTACTGATCACCGTCACCACCGAAACCGACCCTGCCATTGCCCCCCACGAAAACGCCGAGAAACCACCGAGGTTCATCACGCTCGCTCCGGTCAATGTCGCGCAGTTTTTCAGCGGCGGGATTTTCAAGCCGTCCTTGATCTTCAGCACCATCATCACCATTACGCACACCCCAACCAGATAGCCCAGCCACAGCATGGTGATGGGTCCCAGCGCCGGCAGCGTATAGCGGCCTTGCAGCCAGAAACTGGTGCCGTACAGCAGCGCGGCGAGCATGGCGTAGGCGATGGACAGGCGCGGGTTGTTGTGGGGTACGCCGTTGTCCTTATGGAGGCTGGAAAGGATCACGCCGACGACGCACAGGCCGATACAGCCGAGTTGGATCAGGCTGATCTGCTCGCCGCTGGCCCAGGACAGCAAGGTGGTGACTACGCCGTATGAGGTCACGAGTGGCGCAACGATGGCGGCTTTGCCCAGGGCGAAGGCTTTGGACAGTGCGAGGGCGCCGGACACGGTGAGCAGCGCGGCCGCGATACCCAGGAGCCAGACGCTCAACGGTGCATTGAGGGATTTGGAAAAGAAGGCAGGAAAACTGACCAGCAGCAGGGTCATGATCAAAAAGCCGAGGGCTTGGCCGAAATACACCGCGCGTTTAACACCAACGGCCCGGGCGTTGAGGCCCACCAGAAAGTCCGTGCCGCCCCAGAGCAGGGCGGCCAGCAGGCCCATCGTTACGTCCATGTAAGGTCCTTGTTATGCATACCGTTCGCCAGGTTAGCGCAGATCCAAATGTGGGAGGGGGCTTGCCCCCGATTGCGGTGTAACAGTCAAAAGTTGGCCGCCTGACACACTGCTATCGGGAGCAAGCCCCCTCCCACACTTGATTCTCGGTGTACTTCAGTTCAGCTCAGGTTTTCCAGCGTTTGCGTGTCCCAGCTGTGGGTCTTGATCGCCAGGTAGAGCATACCAATGGTCAGCGGGACTTTGTCGCCATGCCCCTTGGCCCGGCGCTTGAGGAACACGTCGAAGACCGGTGGGTTGAAGTAACGATAAGTGTCGTAGTCGCCCAAGTCGAGGGCGAACTCCTGCTCCAGTGAGTCCATCAGTTGCTTGGCCTCGCTGCCGTCACAGCCCAGGTCGAAATTGAGTGAGGTTTGCAGATGGATGGTCTTGTGTTTCGGCAGGCCGATTTCTTCGTGCAGCAGTTGCAGAAGTTGCTGCATGACGGGGTCTTCGGGGAAGTTGGGGGCGAGGTTCATGGTGGGGGCACGCAGGAGTGGGTGAGGGGGACGGTTGCGTTGGTGGCGATACTTGTTTTGGCTTTTTAACAAAATGATGCCTGTTACAAAAGCGATGACCGGCAGGCTCTCTGTTTGTGTCTCCCTTATCCAAGAGGTGGCGCAGAATAAGATTGTCGGACCGCTCACCACGAGTATGAGCCCAAAAGCCTTTCTGAATACGGGCCGCTTGATTGTTTTGTCGGCTAAAGCGGGAAGTGCCAAGAGTAGAATCAGATTTATCCATTGGATGTACATGGTTATCGTATTAGCCACCCTGAAATTGTCGGACCATTGACGAGAGAGATCGCTGAGGGCCGATGCCTCCGTTGACCTGAGCGTCGATCCCTATAACGACGTCACCGGCGTGATAGCTACGAATGAGGCCTTTGATAGTCAGACCTACGGCTGCTCCTGCGGCGAGTCCAACTGCTGGAGATGCCAGACTCATTGGCGCTGATACCGCGCCGCTGATTAATCCTGCAACGATTTCCCCGCGAATGTTGAGCAAGTCGGCATGTTGCCGGGTGATTGGCTTCGAGATGCCGATGGTGATTTTGCAAGGCAAATCACGGGCAAGCATTTTGTCGTATAAATCTACGAGCCGCTGGCGCAGCTCATTTGCGAATGTGCCTGCTTCCAGTAGGCATAGATTTGCCAGTGCGTGCCGGTTGGCTGGTAAGGCTATAAGGCGAAGCACCGTGAAGGTGATGCCATAATGGCCGATGTATTGAGTCCTTTCGATGTTCACGGGTGTCCGCCGAGAAAGTTGAGACCGCGCTATTTTCATTCAGCTACGGGTAACTTCTGTAGACGTTAGGTGGGTATTTGGAGCAGTTTGGGAAGGGGATGTCGCGGTGTTTGGAAGTTTCTTACAGCGGTTTCCGGCATTTGTGCCTTGGCAGCGACGCCATAGGTAAAACTGGTCAAATGTGGGAGTCCGGCTTGCCCGCGTTGACGTTGGGTCAGGTGTGGAAATGTCGCCTGATACTCCGCTATCGCAGGCAAGCCAGCTCCCACAGGGTTAGCTGTGTGGCTGGCCAGTTTGTGTTGGACTGCCGGCCGCCGGCTGTAGCTGCACGTGTTGCGCCGCTTCCAGCAAATCACAGCCGTCCTGGACGAGCAGGTACAAGGCGTTGGTGATGTGGGAGATGTCTTTGAGGTCGGCGTGTTCGAAGGTCAGGCAGGAGAAGGTTTCCAGTAGGTCCGTAGCTGCGCGGATGCGTTGGTGGGCGGCGGACTGGATGTCTTCGGCTTTGGCTTCGGTGTCGATGACGAGGGGGTAGGTATCGGTGAAGTTAGTGCGCAGAATGCGATAACGATTGGTTGGGAGGTTGGGCTTTGTCATTTCAGTTCCAATACAGATTCAAAGAAATACACCAAACGAGTTGGCACGTTTGTCCCTGCTGTTTTTCGGATGACCAAACCCGGTCGCTGATTTGGCAGCGACGGAACGAACCTTAGAAGTGAGTGTGTTCTCGGGCAATAAACGAATGGTTTAACTGTTCATGGCCTCAGATCATTCCCACGCTCCTGCGTGGGAATGCATCCCGTGACGCTCTGCGTCACCAACACCTGAGGTTCAAGCCGTGCAGTGCTGAGGCGTCGAGTTCGCGAGGCAGATACCAGGCAAGGACCGCGGCTCTCGTCGGCAGAGCATTGTCGACATCGGACGGTTGGGTGTCGAAGCCTGCCAGACGCAAGCTGGCAAGATAGTTGGAGCGTTGTATCTGCTTGTAGTAAGCCTGTTTCTGCTTGAACGTCATCTCTTCCACGGCGCAGTTCTCCAAGACAGAGGCTGGTTTCATCGTGCGGTCAGTGTTCGCTATAACCACGTCACATTCCTTATAAAAAATCCGCCAGCGCGCTGAATTCAGCGTATGTTTCACCGCAAAATCTTGTAGGGCAATTCCGCCCACTACTTAAAGGGAATTAGCATGGGTTTGCTTCGTGTCGCTTCGGCGATGTCATTGTGTGCGGTGGCTTTTTCCGTTCAGGCCGAGCAGTTGCCGATCGAGGTGCTGAGTGCGGTGGTCAAGGACCAGAAAATCGCCGACGCCGAGGTGCTGCTGCAACGCAACGGTGCGCAGAACGTGGTGGGCCGCACCAACGCTCAAGGGCAGGTGACGCTGACCAGCGAGGCGGCTGACGACGCCAGCAATCTATTGATCATCAAAAAACCGGGCTATTCCAACCTGGTGGTGAAATGCCCGTGCAAGGGCATGACCTACGCTATCAGCCCTGTGATGGAAAACCTCGATGGCTTGCGCGTGGTGCTGAGCTGGGGCCAGACGCCGGAAGATCTCGACTCCCATATGATCTTCCCCGGCAACAATATCTACTTCGAGAACAAGACCGGCACCGACGCCGAGCTGGACGTGGATGACACCGACAGCTACGGCCCGGAGACCATCACCCTGCAGAAAAAACACTACGGTGAAAGCTACGTTTACGCCGTGCATGACTACAGCAACGGCGGCAATCCAGGCTCGCGTCAGTTGTCCAACAGTGAAGCCAAGGTGTTCGTATACATGGGCCAATCGCTGGTGCGCACCTACTACGTGCCGAAAAACCGCAGCGGTAACCTGTGGACCGTGTTCCGCATGACCGGCAGTGGCGACTTCCAGGACATCAACACCTTCAGCGGCGTGACCGTGAATGCCGCCAATGTACTCAACGAAGTCAAACCATTACTGGACGACAGCGTTGCGGTTACCGCAGTGGCCGTCAGCTCTTCCGCACAGACCGACGCGAAGCGTCTGAACGTGCAGGGTGAAGCTGCTTACCAGGCGGGTAATCTGGACCAGGCGATTGATCTGTTCCGACAGGCCATTGATCTGGATAACGGCTTCGGTAAAGCTTATGGCAACCTCGGCTTGGCGTATCAGAAGGCTGGCAACACCGCCGAATCGATCTGGGCCAACCGCAAGGCCATCGCCCTGGCGACGGGGGCCAATGCGGCAACCGTACGCGCGGGTGCCTACTACAACATTGCGCGAATCTACGAAGCGGCGGGCCAGTTCCCGGATGCGCTGCGTCACTACCAATTGGCCAAGGAGCAGAAGGCCAATCCGGTGTACGACACGGCGATTGAGCGGGTGCAGAACCGCTGATTCGGTTCTAGCGCGGTTTTAAAATGTGGGAGGGGGCTTGCTCCCGATAGCAGCGGATCAGTGAGTTATTTGTAGCTGATCCACCGCCATCGGGGGCAAGCCCCTTCCCACATTTGGTTGTTGGTGTTCCTACAGTCGTATTTGGCCCAAGGCCATTGCTGCACCCTGTGTATCATCCTGTCTCTTTTTTCCATGCGACCTTTCTCGATCCGCTGAACTTAATGGGCTACGTTTTTAAGCCACGTTCAACGGTCAATGGAGTGACAGCCTATGCACGACACCCTCCAGCAGGTCTTTGGTTATCCACAGTTTCGTTTGGGCCAGCAAGAGACGGTCAGCGCCGTGCTGGCCGGTCGTTCGGCGGCCGCTATTTTCCCCACCGGGTCGGGCAAGTCCCTGTGTTATCAACTGTCAGCCGTATTGCTGCCACACCTGACACTGGTGGTGTCGCCGTTGTTGGCATTGATGCAGGACCAGTTGGGTTTCCTGCGGCGTCACGGCATTTCAGCGGGCAGCATCGACTCGGCGCAAAGCCGCGAGGACGCCAATGACGTGATGGCTCGCGCACGTTCCGGCGAATTGAAAATCCTGATGATTTCCGTGGAGCGCTTGAAAAACGAGCGTTTCCGCAACTTCCTGCAAAGTGTGCAGCTCTCGCTGCTGGTGGTGGATGAGGCGCACTGCATTTCCGAATGGGGCCACAACTTCCGTCCGGACTATCTGAAGCTTCCCGACTACCAGCGCCAGTTCAAGATCCCACAAGCGCTGCTGCTGACGGCTACGGCCACGCCCAAGGTAATTGCCGATATGCAGGCCAAGTTCGCCATTGCGCCGCAGGATGTGATTACCACGGGTTTTTACCGGCCCAACCTGAACTTGTTGGTAGAGCCGGTGAGCGGCGCGGACAAACGCCGCCGTCTCGTGCAATGGATGAGCGAGCGGGCCAATCAGCCGAGCATCGTCTACGTCACCCTGCAAAAAACCGCCGAGCAGATCGCCGAGCACCTGAACCGTAACGGCATCCAGGCCGAGGCGTATCACGCCGGTTTGCCCCACGACAAACGCGAGGGCATCCAGCAGCGTTTCATGGGCGGGCGCTCCAATTGCATTGTCGCCACCATTGCGTTTGGCATGGGCATCGACAAAAGTGATATCCGCAATGTGGTGCACTTCGACCTGCCCAAATCCATCGAAAATTACAGCCAGGAAATCGGCCGCGCCGGGCGCGATGGCCAGCCTTCGGACTGCCTGGTGCTGGCCAATCGCGACAGCGTCAATGTGCTGGAAAACTTCGTGTACGGTGATACGCCGGAGCAGGAAGGTATCCGCCGGGTGCTGGAAGAGGTGCAGGCCGCGCGAGACGAGGGCCAATGGGAGTTTTTACTCAGGTCTTTATCGGACCACAGTAACATTCGCGAGCTGCCGTTGAAGACGCTGCTGGTGCAGTTGGAGCTCAAGGGCGTGATCGCGCCGCGCTACGCGTTTTATGCCGAGTACCGTTTCAAGTACCTGATCGAACCCGATGCCTTGCTGGCCCGATTTTCCGGGGAGCGGCAACAGTTTGTCGCGGCGATCATCCAGGTGTGCAAACGTGCGAAAACCTGGGCGACGGTGGATTTCGACGCGCTCTACCTGCAGCACAACGCCGAGCGCAGTCGCGTGGTGAAGGCGTTGGATTACTTCCAGGAGCAGGGCCTGATCGAATTGGAAAGCAAGCAGATGACCGAGGTCTACAGCTTGCTGAACACCAATTTTGACCCACAGGTGCTGAGCGCCGAGTTATACACAGGCTTCAAGCAGCACGAGGTGACAGAAGTGGCGCGGATTCACGCCATGCTTGATCTGTTCGCCACCGAGCAGTGCCTTGGGCAACGCCTGGCGCGCTATTTTGGCGACGAAAATGTACCTGAGCGTTGCGGGCATTGCTCGGTGTGCCATGGGCACGTCGCCCATCTACCGCCGCCGCCGCGCCTGCCGCCGCTTGTGGATAAGAACTTCATGGGGCTGTGCGGCGATTTTATCCACAGGCATCATGAGCACACCGGCCAATTGCCGGGTGCGGAACGGTTGACGCGCTTTCTGGGTGGGATCAGCGTGCCGTTGTTCACCAAGTTGAAGGCGCGGGGTATTCCCGGGTTCGCTGTGCTGGAGGACTACCCCTACGCCGAGGTTCGTGAGTGGGCCGAAGCTCATTTGAATGACCTGTAAACTCCTTCTAACGAGAGGTGCCCATGCCTGACTCAGTGCCCCAACGTGCCGATTACGCACACTTCCAGCCGATCATTACGCGCTGGCACGACAATGACGTGTACGGCCATGTGAATAACGTCACCTACTACAGCTTTTTCGACACGGCGGTGAATACCTACCTGATCGAACAGGGTGGGTTGGATATTCATGACGGGGAAGTGGTCGGGTTTGTAGTCAGTTCGGCGTGCGATTACTTTGCGTCGATCGCTTTCCCTGAGCGCATTGATATCGGCCTGCGGGTGGGCAAGTTGGGCAATAGCTCAGTGCAATACGAGTTGGCGGTATTCAAGGCAGGCGAGCAGGAAGCCTGTGCGGCGGGGCGTTTTGTGCATGTGTTTGTCGACCGGGGCACGAACCAGCCGGTGACGATTCCGGGGAGGTTGCGCGAGGCGTTGCAGAGATTGGTGGTCTGACTCGGTCCTGCAAACACCGCTGAACCAAATGTGGGAGGGGGCTTGCTCCCGATAGCGGTGGATCAGTCACTGTATGTATTGACTGATCCACCGCTATCGGGAGCAAGCCCCCTCCCACATGGGATTTTCTGTGTTCGTCAGGCCTTAGTCATCATAACGATGATGGCGCTTGTGTTTGTTCTTGCGATGCCCATAGGCATGACCGCGGCCAGGGTGGCCATCGCGGTAGTAGCGACGGTCGTCGCGGCCACGGTAACGACGGTCATCGTCATCGCTCTTGTTGCCCATGTAGTTGCCCAGCGCGCCACCTGCGCCACCGCCGGCAGCTGAGCCGATCAGTGCGCCGGTGCTGCCGCCGACACTGCGGCCTACCACGTTGCCGCCGGCAGCGCCCAGTGCGCCGCCAATGGCGGCTTCGCCACGGCTGCGTTTGTCGGCGCCGACCGCGCTACCGCCCGCGCCACCCAGCGCTGCGCCGATGGTCGAACCGGTGTTGCCGCCCAACTGCTGGCCGACAACCGAGCCTAGAACCCCGCCCAATGCGCCGCCCACACCGGCTTCGGTGGTGCCACCGGCCATGGCTGCGCCACTGACCAGGCCAAGGGACAACAAGAGAATCGAGGAGAACTTCATTCAGGGAAACCTCAAGGGGATGACGGCGCGATCCTGAGGTTGTATCGAGCCGCTGACAATCGAAATCCGACCAGCGGCAGCAGTTGTATACAATTTGCTAAGTTGCTGTTTTGTATAGGGAACTTAAGTTGTTTTTACGAGTCTTTAGTTACTTGGGAAAGGCCGCTTTTATATAAAAAGCGGCCTTTTTTGTGCCTGCAAAATGTGTAGCACACGTCAGGCCGAGCGCGCCATGATCAACCCATTATCGCTCGCCGCTTCCAAACGAATCGCCACAAACTTCGACGTTGGCGTATGGCTACCGTCGCCCGTGCTTTCTAATGGCACCAGAGGGTTCACTTCCGGATAGTAAGCAGCGGCCTGCCCGGCCGGAATATCGAACGCCAGTAGGGTGAAGCCCTTGACGCGCCGCTCTCGGCCGTCTTCCCACAGCGAAATGATGTCCGCCTTCTGCCCCGGCTTGAAGCCCAGGCGGATGATGTCGGCTTCGTTGACGAACAGCACATCCCGTTGGCCTTTCACGCCGCGATAACGGTCGTCTAGCCCATAGATAGTGGTGTTGTACTGATCGTGGGAACGCATCGACTGCATGATCAGGTCCGGCACACGCCCTGTGGCGTGGGTGCGTTCGTGAATCAGGTCTTTGGGCAGGACGTTCGGTCGGAAGTTGGCGCGGCCCGATGGGGTGTTCCAGCGGCGTGCGCCGGCGGAGTTGCCCAAGTAGAAACCGCCCGGGTTTTTGAGCTTCTCGTTGAAGTCCTTGAAGCCTGGAATGGTGTCGGCGATCAGGTCGCGAATGCGTCTGTAGTCAGCCACCAGCCAATTCCAATCTACCGGTTTGCTGCCCAGGGTCGCGGCGGCAATGCCCGCCACAATCGCGGGCTCCGATTTCATCAGCTTCGACAGCGGCTGCAACTGGCCGTTGGAGTCGTGGACCATGCTGAACGAGTCTTCCACAGTCACCGCTTGCGGGCCCTCGGCCTGGATATCGATGTCGGTACGGCCCAGGCATGGCAGGATCAGTGCGTCTTTGCCGTGCATCAGATGGCTGCGGTTGAGCTTGGTGCTGATCTGCACGGTCAGGTCGCAATTACGCAACGCTTCGAACGTGCGGGTGCTGTCCGGCGTGGCCTGGGCGAAGTTGCCGCCCAGGCCGATAAACACCTTGGCGCGGCCTTCAAGCATCGCGTGGATGGCTTCGACCACGTTGTGGCCATTGGTGCGCGGCACCTGGAACTGGAAGCGGCGCTCCAGTGAGTCGAGGAATGCCACCGGTGGGCGTTCGTTGATGCCCATGGTGCGGTCGCCCTGCACGTTGCTGTGACCGCGCACCGGGCACAGGCCGGCACCTGGGCGGCCGATATTGCCGCGCAGCAACATCAGGTTGGCGATTTCCTGGATGGTCGGCACCGAGTGACGGTGTTGGGTGATGCCCATCGCCCAGCACATGATCACGTTCTTGCCTTTGGCATACATGCGCGCGGCTTGCTCGATCTCCACCAGCGTCAGGCCGGACTGCTCGACGATTTCCTCCCACGAGGTGTCGTCGATCTGGCCCAGATAGTCCAGCACGTTGATGGTGTGTTCGTTGAGGAAGTCGTGATCGAACACCGCTTCCTTGCCTTCGGCCAAGGCTTGACGCTCCCACAGCAGCAGGAACTTGGCCATGCCGCGCAGAATGGCCATGTCGCCGCCCAGCGCCGGGCGGAAATAGGCGGTGTTGGTTGGCTTGTCGCCGTTGGTGAGCATTTCCAGCGGATGTTGCGGGTGCTGGAAGCGTTCCAGGCCACGTTCTTTCAGGGGGTTGATACACACCACCTGAGCGCCGCGCTTCACCGCTTCGCGCAGCGGCTCGAGCATGCGCGGGTGGTTGGTGCCGGGGTTCTGGCCCCAGACGAAAATCGCGTCGGCATGTTCGAAGTCATCAAAGGTCACAGTGCCTTTGCCCACGCCCACACTCTGGGCCAGGGCGACGCCGCTGGCTTCGTGGCACATGTTCGAGCAGTCCGGGAAATTGTTGGTGCCGTAGGCGCGCACAAACAGCTGGTACAGGTAGGCGGCTTCGTTGCTGGCGCGACCCGAGGTGTAGAACTCGGCCATGTCCGGGCTGGGCAGGGCATTGAGGTGCTTGCCGACCAGGTCGAACGCGGCGTCCCAACTGATGGGCTGGTAGCGATCGGTCGCGGCGTCGTAGCGCATAGGCTCGGTGAGACGGCCTTGGTACTCCAGCCAGTAATCGCTTTGTTCCAGCAGCGCGGTCACGCTGTGTTTGGCGAAGAATGCGGCGTCCACGCGGCGCTTGGTGGCTTCCCAATTGACCGCCTTGGCGCCGTTTTCGCAGAACTTGACCATGCCACTTTCCGGCGAGTCGCCCCAGGCACAGCCTGGGCAGTCGAAGCCGCCGTTCTGGTTGGTCTTGAGCATCATGCGCAGGTTTTTCAGCGCGTTGTCGCTGGTCAGCCAGGCGTGCGCCACGCTGATCAATGCACCCCAGCCGCCTGCCGGGCCTTTATAGGGCTTGTAGCGTGGGGTTGGGGTTTGGTCGGCTTGGTGGTGAAGGCTCATGGCTGGTACTCCATCGCTGGGCTGTAGACCCGCGGCGCGCTTTTCTGCGGCAGGTGGATGAGATTGAGGTTATGCCGACGCGCCCATTGCAGGGCAAGGCCGGTGGGCGACGACAGGCTGACCAGGGTCTGGATGCCCGCGCGCAGGACTTTCTGGATCAATTCGAGGCTGCAGCGGCTCGTGACAATTGCCAGGCCACCGTCGGTCGGAATCTGTTGGCGGATCAGTGCGCCAATCAATTTATCCAGAGCGTTATGCCGGCCGATGTCTTCGCGGCCCATCAGCAATTCGCCCTGATTGTTCATAAATATGGCTGCGTGCACCGCGCCACTGTGTTGGCCCAAGGGCTGGAAGGCGCTGATGCGCTGGCGCAGGCCATCAAGCCATGCGGCGGGTGGCAAGGGTGCGCCGGGCAGCACCTGCAGGTCGGGCAAAGCCTGCTCCACGGCCTCGACGCCGCACAGCCCGCAGCCGCTGGTGCCCGCTAATTGGCGGCGCTGCTGCTTGAGGTTCCAGAACGCCCGGCTGGAAATCTGTACCTGGGCATACTGGGCAGAGCCCGAGCCGCTGAGCTTCAGGTCATAGATGTCGCTGACGTCGGTGATAATGCCGCTGCCAAGGCTGAAGCCGACAATGAAGTCTTCCAGGTCGGTCGGCGTCACCAGCATGACGGCCTGGCTGATGTCGTTATAGGCAATCGCCAACGCCACCTCTTCGGCCAGCGCAGTACTGCCGACGCCTGTGTGTTCGAGATTGCTGTACTCATAGCTCTGGCTGGCGGCGGGCGCGGGCATTTCAAGGGCGGGCGCCGCGCAGGTTGGGCGCTTGGCGTTCATGAGGCAATTACCACTGACGGATTGATCAGTGTTCAGACTAGGCGCGACAAAGGGTCGCGTCTAATTGCCAGTATTGATGTAGTGATAGACGGCGTCGATCAAGGCTCGGTTTTGCGCGGTCGTCTGCTCGTCTTCGGGAGCGCTGGAACCCAAATCCTTGGGACTGGTCTAGTCTTGGGCATCAGGAACTTAAACCCAAGGAGAGCGCACTATGAGTATTTTCAGCTTTATCAAAGAAGCCGGCGAAAAGATCGTCGACCTGTTGACGCCGGGTAATGCTAATGCGAGTGAGCAGTTGAAGGAGCATGTGAGCAAGGTGGGCCTGGGTAATCCAAACGTGCAAACCACCGTGGATGGCGACAAGGTCACCGTGACCGGTGAAGTGGCCACCCAGGAAGAGAAAGAGAAAATCCTGCTGGCACTGGGCAACATCGCCGGCGTGGCGAGCGTGGATGATCAGATCACCGTCACGGGTCCTACGGTTACCGCTGCGCGTTTCGTCGTGGTGAAAAAGGGCGATACCCTCAGCGCGATTTCCCTGGCTGTGTACGGTAATGCCAACCAGTACAACAAGATTTTCGAGGCCAACAAGCCGCTGTTGTCGCACCCGGACAAAATCTACCCAGGCCAGACCCTGCGTATTCCTGAGTAATACGCACAACAACCCTGTGGGAGGGGGCTTGCCCCTGATGGCAGTGTGTCAGTCACTGGATGTGTTTCTGATATACCGCTATCGGGAGCAAGCCCCCTCCCACATGGGTTCAGAGTCCGGCTATTAGATCGCGGTAGTCCTCGACAGCCGCAAACTCTGCGGTGTCCTTGGGTCCCTTTTTGCTGTCGGGCTCTTTGACTGCCAGCAAATGCCCCACACCGAACTCCCTGGCGCTGCGCAGGATCGGCAGGGTGTCGTCGATAAACAGGCTGCGGGCCGGGTCGAACTGGATATCAGCGTGCAGCGCTTCCCAGAACTGCTGGTTTTCCTTGGGAAAACCATAATCGTGGGAGCTGATCAGTTGCTCGAAGTACGGCGCCAGCTCAATGCGCTCCAACTTCAATGACAACGAGTCGCGGTGAGCATTGGTGATCAGGATCACGCGTTTGCCGGCCTGTTTGATCGCCGCCAGAAATGTATCGGCGTCCGGGCGCAGGGCGATCAGGTGGGCGGTTTCAAGCTTGAGTTCGCGCACTGGGATCTTCAGTTCGGCGCTCCAGAAATCCAGGCAATACCATTGCAACTGTCCGGCGTTACGCTCGAACAGGGGCTGCAGTTCCATTTCGGCCATGGCCCGGCTTACGCCATGCAATTCGGCATAACGCTGGGGCAGGTGCTCCATCCAGAAATGGTTGTCGTAGTGCAGGTCGAGCAAGGTGCCGTCCATGTCCAGCAGGACGGTGTCGATGGCGTGCCAGGGCAAAGAGGGCATGGGGCGTTCTCATGTAAGTAAAGATATCCGACACAGACAATCGGAAAAGCCACGGTATAGTAACCCGATCACGCCAAGGAGCCGTTCATGCGCCAGAAACCCACCGTCCTCGCCCGCGAAATAGTCGCCAGTAGCCGTTTGTTCCGCGTGGAGGAAGTGCAATTGCGCTTTTCCAATGGCGTTGAACGGACCTACGAGCGCCTGGTGGGCCGTGGTGCCGGTTACGGCGCAGTGATGATCGTCGCGATGATCGACGAAGACCATGCCTTGCTGGTGGAAGAATACTGCGGTGGCACCGACGAGTATGAGCTGTCCTTGCCTAAAGGCTTGATCGAGCCCGGCGAAGATGTGCTTGCGGCGGCTGATCGCGAACTCAAGGAAGAAGCCGGCTATGGCGCACGCCAGTTGGAACACATCACTGAGCTTTCACTGTCACCCGGCTATATGAGCCAGAAAATCCAGGTGGTGCTGGCCACCGAGCTTTATGAAGAACGCCTGGAAGGCGATGAGCCCGAGCCCATGCGCGTGGAGCGGGTCAACCTGCGTGAGCTGTCTGCACTGGCGCAAAACGAGCAGTTCAGTGAGGGCCGGGCGCTTGCCGCGCTGTACCTGGTGCGAGACCTGCTGACCCAGCGTGGAGTGTTTACCTTATGAGCGAACTGTTTCTGGGCCACCCTCTTATCGCGCCCGTCATCGAACTGGCTCGCCAGGCCGGTGAAGCCATCCTGCCGTACTGGCGTGCCGACGTTGCGGTTACCTCCAAAGCGGATGATTCTCCGGTGACGGCCGCCGATCTGGCTGCGCACCATCTGATTCTCGCTGGTCTCACGGCGCTGGACCCCAGCATTCCGGTGCTGTCCGAAGAAGACGCCGATATCGACCAGAGCGTGCGCGCCGGTTGGCAGCGTTGGTGGCTGGTGGACCCGTTGGATGGCACCAAGGAATTCATTGGTGGCAGTGAAGAATTCACCGTCAATATCGCCTTGATCGAACAAGGCCGCGTGGTGTTCGGCGTGGTGTCGATGCCCACCAGTGGTCGTTGCTACTTCGGCGGCGCGGGCCTGGGGGCTTGGCGTTCGGATGTGAATGCCGCGCCCAGGCAGATTCAGGTGCGCCAGACGCCGGCCGCGGGTGAAGCCTTTACCGTGGTTGCCAGCCGCCGTCATACCAGCCCAGAGCAGGAGCGTTTGCTGGAGGGGCTGAGCCAAGGCTTGGGGGAGCTGAAACTGGCGAATATCGGCAGTTCCTTGAAGTTCTGCCTGTTGGCCGAGGGCAGTGCCGACTGCTATCCGCGCCTGGCGCCGACCTCGCAGTGGGACACTGCGGCGGCGCAAGGCGTGCTGGAAGGGGCGGGGGGCGAAGTGCTGGAGTTGAATGGCAGGCCGTTCAGCTACCCGGCGCGGGAGTCGTTGTTGAACCCGTTCTTCCTGGCGTTGCCGGCCAAGGCGGCGTGGCGTGAGCGCCTGTTGACCCTGGCCAGATCTTAAGACCACAGCAAAACAAAATGTGGGAGGGGGCTTGATCCCGATGGCAGTATGTCAGTCAATATCTAAGTGACTGATCCACCGCTATCGGGGGCAAGCCCCCTCCCACATTTGCTTTGTGTGATGGCGGCTAGCGGTGCAGGACGTACTGGCCGGTGAAGGTCACTGCACGTTCTTCACTGCCCTCATTCACAATCCACGTCTCCAGCGTCAACCGCGCACGGCCATAGCGCTTGTACGTTGCGACAAAACGCTTCCACACTTTCTCCTCCGGCGCTGGGCAAATCACCGTCGCGTCCTGCGTCACCGGCAACGGATAGCTGATCTGCCCTTCCTGAATCACGATATGCCCGTCTTCGATCCCTTCCTCGCGCAGTTTCAGGTGCAACCAACCCCAACCCGCCAGCACGGCGCCGCAGTAGAGGCTGCCGCCAAACATGGTGCTCTTGTGGTTGATATTGGCTTGCAAGGGTAAATGCAGTTGCAGTTGGCCGTGTTGCCAGTCGAGCACCTTGAGGCCCATTTCCCGGGTGAGGGGGATGTCGTGATGGAGGATGGATTCCAGGTAACGGCTGTCGCGGCTCATGGCGGTCTCTTGGCGGGTGGGCAGGGTCATTCGTCGTCTGCGCTGTGGCTGGCGCTGTCGGCGAAGTTCAGGCCATGCTTGCGCAGTTTGTCGTGCAGGGTTTTGCGGGGCACGCCGAGGGCTTCGGCGAGGCTGCGCATGGAGCTGTGGGGGCGGGTCAGTTCGGCGGCGATCAGGCTTTTTTCGAATTGTTCGACTTGCTCGCTCAAGCCGCCGGGCGTGGAGGTCAGTATGCTGGCCGATGGATTGTCCAGCGTACTGTCCAAGGCCAATTCCAGGCCCAGGGCAAAGCGTTCGGCGGCGTTTTGCAGCTCGCGTACGTTACCCGGCCAACTGTGGCGCAACAGCAGCGCGCGCTGGCCCGGTTGCAGCTCATGCAGGGGCAGGCCGTGGCGGCTGCTGGCTTCGTCGGCGAAGTGCTGGAACAGCATCAGCGCATCTTCACCACGCTCGCGCAGTGGCGGAATGCGCAGCGGCGCGACATTCAGGCGGTAATACAAGTCGGCCCGGAAGCGGCCCTGGTCGGCCGCCTGGCGCAGGTCTTCCTTGGTGGCGGCGATGATGCGGATATCCAGTGCAATCAACTGATTGCCGCCCAGGCGCTCCACCACACGCTCCTGCAGCAGGCGCAACAGCTTGACCTGTACATCCAGGCTCATGCTTTCGATTTCATCGAGGAACAGCGTGCCGCCATTGGCGAATTCGAACTTGCCGATACGGCGCTTCTGCGCGCCGGTAAACGCGCCCGGTTCATGACCGAACAGCTCGCTTTCCACCACCGATTCGGCCAGGGCCCCGGCGTTGATCGCCACGAACGGGCCGCTGCGGCGGCTCGACAGATCGTGCAAGGCGCGGGCGACCACTTCCTTGCCGGCGCCGGTTTCGCCAAGGATCAGCACATCGGCCTTGGTCGCCGCCAGTGCGCCGATTTGCTCGCGCAGGCGCAGCATCTGCGGCGAATGCCCCACCAGGCGCGTGCTCAGTTGCTGCCGGTCACTGAGGGCCAGGCGCAGGCTGCGGTTGTCCAGCACCAGTCGGCGCAGGGCCAGGGCGCGGCGCACGCTGTCGAGCAAGGCGTCGCTGGCGAAGGGCTTTTCGAGGAAGTCATAGGCGCCGGCACGCATGGCCTGCACCGCCAGCGGCACGTCACCGTGGCCGGTGATCAGCAGCACTGGCAGGTCAGGGTCCTGGCCGTGCAGTTCGGCGAGCAGTTCCAGGCCGTCCATGCCGGGCATGCGGATATCGCTGACCACCACGCCCGACCAGTCCCGCGACAAGCGCGCGGTGAGGCCGCTGGCTTCGCCCAGGGGCAGCACTTTCAGCCCGGCCAGGTCCAGGGTCTGGCACAGCGCCTGACGCAAATGGGGATCGTCGTCGATCAGCACCACCTGAATCTGGTTATCGATACTCATACACTGCGGTCCTCGGAAGGTTGCAGACTGACGCCCGGCGAGCCGGCACGCAATTTCAAGGTTAACAGCGCGCCGCCTTCCTTGTGGTTGGCAAACAGCAGTTCGCCGCCGAAGGCACGCATCAGGGTGTCACAGATCGCCAGGCCCAGGCCCAGGCCCTGGGTGCGCGTCTTGGTGGTGTAGAAGGGCTCGCTGGCGCGGCCCAACGCTTCCATGCAAAAGCCCGGGCCGTTGTCGCGAATGTACAGGTTGACGCCCAAGTCGGTGGTTTGGGCACTCAGCCACAGTTTGCGCGGCGGGCCTTTTTCGGTAAGGGCGTCGAGGGCATTGGCCAGCAGGTTGCCCAGCACCTGGCGCAGACGGGTTTCGCCGGCTTGTACCCATAAGGTCGCTTCGGGTAAGTCGCGGATCAATTCCACTTCCATCGAGCGCCGCCGTTTGGCCAGTAAGGCCAGGGCATCGTCCAGCGCGGGTTGCAGCGCCACGCTTTCCGGCGCGTGGCGGTCACGGCGGGCGAACGCGCGCAAGTGGGCGATGATCGAGGCCATGCGCCCGGTCAGTTCGCTGATCAACTTGAGGTTGCCGCGCGCATCGGCGGTGCGTTCATGGTCGAGCAGGATTTCAGCGTTTTCCGCGTAGCTGCGAATCGCTGCCAGGGGTTGGTTCAGTTCATGGCTGATACTGGCCGACATGGTGCCCAGCGCCGAGAGTTTACCGGCCTGCACCAGGTCATCCTGGGCACGTACCAGTTCCTGCTGGGCGTGTTCGCGCTCCAGCACTTCCTGTTTCAGGCGCCGGTTCAGGCCTTCCAGGTCGCTGGTGCGCTCGGCCACGCGCATTTCCAGCTCGCGGCGGGCCTTGGCTTCGAAGGCGATGCGCTCCAGGTAATGCCGGCGGCGCTGCATCATCAAGCCGAGCAGTAGCATCAGCACCAGCAACGTCGCGCCGCCTACGGCCACCACGGTACGCACCGGGCGGTTGATCAAGGATTGGGGGGCGAGGATTTCCACATTCCAGCCGGTCTCGGCGATGGCGGTGGATTGGCGCAGCCAGGCGCTGCTGCTGAGGTTCAGCGGCTGAGGATCACGGGTGGGATAAGGCTGAATGGCAATAATGGCCTGGCGCTCTGCGGCGGTCAGCGGCCGGGTGGCGCGGAACCGCCATTGCGGGCGCGAGGTGAGGATTACCACGCCGTTGTGGTCGGTCACCAGGAGTTGTTCCGGGGTGTTGCCCCACAAGCTCTCGGTGTGGTCCAGATCTACCTTGACCACCAGCACGCCGATGATGTTCTCACCATCGCGTACGGCGGCGGCGAAGAAGTAGCCGCGCTTGGCCGAGGTGGTGCCTAGCCCGAAAAAGCGCCCCAGGCGCCCGGCCATGGCTTCGCTGAAATAGGGGCGAAAGGAAAAGTTGCGCCCGACGAAGCTGTCTTGTTTGTCCCAGTTGGACGCGGCGAGGGTCTTGCCGGTGGTGTCCATCAGGTACATCACCTCCACCCCGGCCTGGGCGGCGACGTCCTTGAGCAGCGAGTTGGCGTTGACCAGGTTGGTGCTGACGTGAGGCGCATCCAGTGCGGTGCGCAGGGCCGGCAGGTCACCGAGGATCTGCGGCAGCACTTCATAGCGGTGCAGGGTGCCCAACAGGTTGGCGACGTACAGGTCGAGGGTCTGACGGTTCTGCCCGGCCAGCTCGCTGCGGTAGTAGCGCTCGGCCAAGTGCTCCAGCGGCCAGAGCAGCGGCGCCAGGCACAACGCCAACAGGGCGAGGCTGCGCCAGCGGGGTCTTCGCGGAAGGGGTGGGGTCATGGGAATCGTGCGCCTGTGGGTACAGGCGCATTATGCCTAGTGCTGCCCGGCAAGACACTCGTGCAATGCGTCTTGCCACTGCGACTGGCTGACCTGCCATTGCTGTTGCAGACGGCTGCAATCCAGGCGCGAATTCAGCGGGCGCCGGGCGGGTGTCGGATAGGCGCTGGACGGGATCGCTTCCAGCTCGGCGCAGGCTTTGCCCGCAGCGCGAAGGGCTTGGCCAATGGCCTCGGCAAAGCCGAACCACGACGTTTCGCCTTGGGCCGTGAGGTGGTAAACCCCCCAATCCCCGGCGTTACCGGCTTGCCAGCGCTCAATCAACGCACGCGTACTATTGGCGATGGTCCCGGCCCAGGTTGGCGCGCCGATCTGGTCGGCGACGATGCGCATCTGCGGCTTCTCCTGCAGCAGGCGCTGCATGGTCAGCAGGAAATTCTTGCCGTGGCTCGAATACACCCAACTGGTGCGCAGAATCAGGTACTTCCCGCCCACGGCCGCAATCGCCTGCTCGCCCGCCAGCTTGCTCTGACCGTAGACGCCCAGTGGGTTGGGCGAATCGCTTTCGGTGTACGGGGCCGGTTTGCTGCCGTCGAACACGTAGTCGGTCGAGTAGTGAATCAGCGGAATGCCTAGGGCCTTGGCTTCTTCGGCGAGGATGCCCGGGGCGATGGCGTTGATGGCGAACGCAGCGTCCGGCTCGCTTTCGGCCTGATCGACCGCCGTGTGGGCGGCGGCGTTGATGATCAGGCTTGGGCGGTGAGCGCGCACTTGTTGGCGAATCTGCTCGGCGTGGGCCAGGTCAAGCTGGTCGCGGCCGAGGACGATGAGCTCACCGAGGCCTTGGAGCCGCTGTTGCAGCTCTTGGGAGACTTGGCCGTGTTGGCCGGTGATCAGTATTTTCATGGGAACAAGTCGGCTTCCATCAGAAGTTTACCGACCTGGTCCTTGGCAGACAGTCGCGGCGGCTCGGACAGCGCCCAGTCGATAGCCAGCGTCGGGTCATTCCAGAGAATGCTGCGTTCGGCGCTCGGTTGATAGTAGTCGGTGGTTTTGTATAGAAACTCGGCATAGTCACTCAGCACCACAAACCCATGGGCGAAACCCTCCGGCACCCACAGTTGGCGATGATTCTGCGCGGATAAACGTACGCTCACCCATTGGCCGAAGTTCGGTGAGCTGCGGCGGATGTCGACGGCAACATCCAGCACTTCACCGTAAGTGACACGGACCAGTTTGCCCTGAGTGTGTTCAAGCTGATAGTGCAGCCCGCGCAGCACGCCTTTTTGCGAGCGTGAATGGTTGTCCTGCACGAAGTCACGTTTGAGCCCGGTGGCGGCTTCAAAAGCGCGAGCGTTGAAGCTTTCGTAGAAAAAACCGCGCTCATCACCGAATACTTTTGGCTCGAGAATCAGCACGCCAGGTAACGAGGTTTCAACGACATTCACTTGGTTTCTCCGGCCAGCGAGTAGAGGTATTGACCGTAACCGGTTTTGCCGAAGTACTTGGCACGTTCCAGCAGATAGTCACGATCAATCCAGCCGTTCTCGTAGGCGATTTCTTCCAGGCAGGCTACTTTCAGGCCCTGGCGGTGCTCGATGGTCTGCACGTAGGTCGAGGCTTCCAGCAGGCTGTCGTGAGTGCCGGTATCAAGCCAGGCGAAACCACGACCGAAACGCTCAACGTGCAGATCGCCGCGCTTGAGGTAGGCGTTGTTGACGTCGGTGATCTCCAGCTCGCCGCGTGGCGAAGGCTGGACGGCCTTGGCGATGTTGATCACGTCGTTGTCGTAGAAATACAGGCCGGTGACGGCATATGGCGACTTGGGCTTGGCAGGTTTTTCTTCGATGGACAGGGCGCGGCCTTCCTTGTCGAAGTCGATTACGCCGAAACGCTCTGGGTCTTTGACCCAATAACCAAATACTGTGGCGCCGCTGGTGCGTTCTGCCGCAGTGCGTAGTTGGTCGCCAAAATGCTGGCCGTGGAAAATGTTATCTCCCAGGATTAGGCAGACAGGGTCATTACCGATGAAGTCTTCACCAATCAGAAATGCCTGGGCCAGGCCATCCGGTGTGGGTTGCTCGGCATAGCTGAAGTGCACGCCAAACTGGCTGCCATCACCCAACAGGTTGCGATACTGCGGCAAGTCCACCGGGGTGGATATGACCAGGATGTCCTTGATGCCCGCCAGCATCAGCACAGAGATCGGGTAATAAATCATCGGTTTGTCGTACACCGGCAACAGCTGTTTCGACACGCCCAGCGTAATGGGATGCAAACGGGTGCCGGAGCCGCCGGCCAATACGATGCCTTTCATCATGCGATCAAATCCTTCAAGTCGGTGTTGCCCAATCGTTGGCCTTGATAACTACCGTCCTGGACCCTGCGGCACCATTCCAGATTGTCGAGGTACCACTGCACGGTTTTGCGTAGACCCGTTTCAAAAGTCTCTTCAGGCGTCCAGCCCAGTTCACGTTCGATCTTGCTCGCATCGATCGCATAACGTTGGTCGTGACCGGGGCGGTCTTTGACGAAGGTAATCAGATCGCTGAACTTCTCCACCTCGGCCGGGCGTTGTGGCGCCAGCTCTTCAAGCAGGTTGCAGATGCTGCGTACCACGTCGATGTTCTTTTGCTCGTTGTGCCCACCGATGTTGTAGGTCTCGCCAACCACGCCTTTGGTCACGACTGTCAGTAGCGCCCGTGCATGGTCTTCGACATACAGCCAGTCGCGTACCTGCAGCCCATCGCCATATACCGGCAGCGGCTTGCCCGCGAGGGCGTTGAGAATCACCAGCGGGATCAACTTCTCGGGGAAATGGAACGGCCCGTAATTGTTGGAGCAGTTGGTCAACAGTACCGGCAGGCCATATGTACGCTGCCACGCGCGTACAAGGTGGTCGGACGCCGCCTTGCTGGCTGAATAAGGCGAGCTGGGGGCGTAAGGCGTGGCCTCGGTAAACAGGTCGTCCACGCCGTGCAGGTCGCCATACACTTCGTCAGTAGAAATGTGATGAAAACGAAACGCACGCCTGGCGGGCTCGTCGAGCTTCTGCCAATAAGCACGGGCGGCTTCCAGCAGGCTATAGGTGCCAACGATATTGGTCTGGATAAAGTCCGATGGGCCATCGATAGAGCGGTCTACATGGGACTCGGCCGCCAGGTGCATGATCGCCTGTGGCTCGAAGCGCGCCAGTACGGCGCTGACTGTCGCCTGGTCGACGATGTCGGCCTGGACGAACTCATAGCGGCTATTGGACGCGACGCTGGTCAGCGACTCCAAGTTGCCGGCGTAGGTGAGTTTGTCCAGGTTGAGCACTTCGTGCTCGGTATGTTGAATCAAGTGCCGGATCAAGGCAGAGCCGATGAAGCCAGCGCCGCCGGTGATGAGAATACGCATATCGGAGGCCCTTTCCTTAGACGGACATTAAGCGAGTGAAGCATAGCTTGAGTTGTGTAGCAGGGGTGGCGCAAGCACGGTGTATGTTGGGGGTTGCCTAACCCTTTCATCAATGGCGATATAGGCCCTGTCAAAAACAGACACCTGACAAAACGCAGAGGTTGTCCCATGTTGCTCGCTACCTTGATTCACCGCGCCAGCTTAGCCTGCCCGCAAGTAGGGCCTACCCACGCGGCGAGGTTGCTTGAGCAGCATTATGGCCTCACGGGCAGATTAACTTCATTGGGTAGCCAGCAAGACCTCAATTACAAAGTTGAAAGCCCCCTGGGCCGCTTCGTTCTGAAAATCTGCCGGGGTGACTACGCCGCAATCGAGCTACTGGCCCAGCATGCAGCCCTCAACGAGCTGCAGGCCCACGTACAGGTGCGCGTGCCCAAGGTCATCAAGGCCCTCAATGGCGACGAACTGCTGAGCGTCACCGTCGATGGGCAAACCCTGCACCTGCGGCTACTGGACTACATCGACGGCCAGCCGCTGACCGATTTGCCTCACCTGGGTCGCGATGTGATCGCAGGGTTCGGCGACCTGTGCGGGCGAATGAGCCTGGCACTGTCAACGTTCACTCATCCCGGCCTGGATCGCACCCTGCAGTGGGACCCACGCCACGCGCAGGAGCTGATTACCCATCTGCTGGCGACCTTGCCCGAGCTTCCCCATCGCACTGCACTGGAGCAGGTCGCCGGGCGGATCGAAGCGCATATCCGCCCTCTGGCTGCACACCTGCCCTGGCAGGCCGTGCACATGGACGTCACCGATGACAATGTGGTTTGGCAGCGCGATGCGCAGCGGCATTGGAAGGTCCAGGGTGTGATCGATTTCGGCGACCTGGTACACACCTGGCGCATCGCTGACCTGTCGGTGACGTGCGCTGCGCTGCTGCATCACGCTGAGGGCGACCCGTTTGCCATCCTGCCGGCGATCCAGGCCTGTCACGCGATCACGCCGTTGCAGCATGAAGAGTTGTGCGCGCTGTGGCCGTTGATCGTCGCCCGTGCGGCGGTGTTGGTGTTGAGCAGTGAGCAGCAGCGACGTCTGGACCCTGATAACGCCTACCTGTTGAAGAACGCCGAGCACGAGTGGGAAATTTTCCATGTCGCCACGTCGGTGCCGTTCGAACTGATGGAAGCGGCGATCCTGAGTAGCGTCGGCGAGGCGTTGCCTGCCTTGGCCAGCCAGGACTTTGCCCCCTTGCTGCCGGGGCTGGTCGGGCGGGAGTTCGCGCTGATCGACCTGGGTGTGCTCAGCCCGCATTTCGACGCGGGCAATTGGGAGACGCCGGGCATGGATCGGCGGCTGCTGAATGAAGCCGCAGCGGTGCATGGACTGGCAGCCAGCCGTTATGGGCAATATCGCTTGTCGCGCACCCGCCCGGACAGTGCTGGGGAGCCGGACACCTTCGCTCTTCATGTCGAATTGAGCCTGCCCCATGGCACAGTGCTTGAGGCACCTTTCGCCGGGACACTGCGCGAGGGCGCCGACGGCTTACTGTGTGTGTACGAAGAGCGCCTGAATCTGCGCGTATGGGGCGTGACAACGCGGCTCAAAGCCGGTGCGCAGGTGGTGAAGGGGCAAATACTCGGTGAAGTCCACGGGCCGTTGATCGTGCAGCTGTGTCGTGCCGACCTGGAGCCCCCGCTGTTCTGTACCCCTTCCCGGGCGTCGGCGTGGCAGGCGTTGTGCCCGTCACCGGCGGCGCTGCTCGGGCTTGCCTGTGATGCCGAACCGGAGCTGGACCCCGAAGCCCTGCTGGCCCGGCGCGACGCCAGCTTCGCCCGTTCGCAGAAGCACTATTACGTCGACCCGCCCCGTATCGAGCGGGGCTGGCGCAATCACTTGATCGACATGCAGGGCCGCTCCTACCTGGACATGCTCAACAACGTGGCGGTGCTGGGCCACGGCCACCCGCGCATGGCAGCGGTGGCGGCGCGGCAATGGTCACTGCTCAACACTAATTCACGTTTTCACTACGCGGCGATTGCCGAATTTTCCGAGCGTCTGCTGGCGCTGGCGCCGGCGGGCATGGACCGGGTGTTCCTGGTCAACAGCGGCACCGAGGCCAATGACCTGGCGATCCGCCTGGCCTGGGCCTACAGCGGCGGGCGCGACATGCTCAGCGTGCTGGAGGCCTATCACGGCTGGTCGGTGGCGGCGGACGCGGTGTCTACCTCGATTGCCGACAACCCCCAGGCGTTGAGCAGCCGCCCCGACTGGGTGCACCCGGTGACGGCGCCGAATACCTACCGGGGTGAGTTTCGCGGGCCAGACAGTGCGCCTGACTATGTACGAAGCGTGGAGCATAACCTGGCGAAAATCGCCGCTGGCCAACGCCAACTGGCGGGTTTCATCTGCGAACCGGTGTATGGCAACGCCGGTGGCATTTCGTTGCCGCCCGGCTATTTGCAGCAGGTGTATGGGCTGGTCCGCGCCCAGGGCGGTGTCTGCATTGCCGATGAGGTGCAGGTAGGTTATGGGCGCATGGGGCATTTTTTCTGGGGCTTTGAAGAGCAGGGCGTCGTGCCGGACATCATTACCATGGCCAAGGGGATGGGCAACGGGCAGCCGCTGGGCGCGGTGATCACCCGTCGAGAGATTGCCGAAGCCCTGGAGGCCGAGGGCTATTTCTTCTCGTCATCGGGCGGCAGCCCGGTGAGCTGCCGTATTGGCATGGCGGTGCTGGATGTGATGGAAGAGGAAAAGCTGTGGGAAAACGCCCAGGTAGTGGGCGGGTATTTCAAGACACGCCTGCAAGCGTTGATCGAGCATCACCCGTTAGTAGGTGCGGTACACGGTTCCGGCTTCTATCTGGGCCTCGAGCTGGTACGTGACCGACACACCCTGGAACCCGCGACGCAAGAGACTGCGCTGTTATGCGACCGTCTGCGCGAACTGGGAATCTTCATGCAGCCGACCGGCGACTACCTGAACATCCTCAAGATCAAGCCGCCGATGGTCACGACCCGGCGCAGTGTGGATTTCTTCGTCGACATGCTATCGAAGGTGCTGGATGAGCTGTAGTCATTCGATTGTTATCGACTAAATTACGTTATATGGCTTAATTATTATTCCTGTTCACTATTAATGCCGATATTTATCCGTTATAAAGTCGGCTTTCACCCCATTCGGAGTCCTCATCGCATGACCACCCTGCACAGCACACCTCGCGCCGATGGCTTCCATATGCCCGCCGAATGGGCGCCACAGACTCAAACCTGGATGATCTGGCCCGAGCGCCCGGACAACTGGCGGCTCGGCGGCAAACCGGCGCAAGCGGCCCACGTGGCGGTGGTCAAGGCCATCGCACGGTTCGAGCCGGTGACCGTTGCGGTTTCCGCCGGCCAGTATGAAAACGCTCGTAGCCGCCTGGATGTGCCGAATATCCGCGTGGTGGAAATGTCCAGCGACGACGCCTGGGTACGGGACACGGGGCCGACTTTCGTGATCAACGACAGCGGTGAAGTACGCGGGGTGAACTGGGATTTCAACGCCTGGGGCGGTTTCGATGGCGGCCTGTATGCGCCGTGGAACCGTGACGCACAGGTGGGCGGCAAGATTCTCGAGATCGAGCGCGCGTCGCGTTATCGCACCGAAGGTTTTGTGCTGGAGGGCGGTTCGATTCACGTCGACGGCGAAGGCACCCTGATCACCACCGAAGAATGCCTGTTGAACCGCAACCGCAACCCGCACTTGGATCGCGCCGCCATCGAAGCGGTGCTCAGCGCCAACCTGGCTGTGGATAAGATCATCTGGTTGCCGGATGGCCTGTTCAACGACGAAACCGACGGCCATGTGGATAACTTCTGCTGCTATGTGCGCCCAGGTGAAGTGCTGCTGGCCTGGACCGATGACCCGCAAGACCCGAACTACCCGCGCTGCCATGCCGCCATGGACGTACTGCAAAGCAGCACCGACGCCCGCGGCCGCTCGTTCACGGTGCATAAGATGCCGATTCCGGGGCCGCTGTATGCCACCGAAGAAGAATGTGCCGGTGTCGATCCGGTAGACGGCAGCCAGGAACGTAATCCGAGCGTGCGGTTGGCCGGTTCCTACGTCAACTTTCTGATCGTCAACGGCGGCATCATCGCACCGAGTTTCGATGACCCGCTGGACCATCAGGCCAAGCAGATCCTGCAGAACCTGTTTCCACAACACGAAGTGGTGATGGTGCCGGGCCGTGAACTGTTACTGGGGGGTGGCAATATTCACTGCCTGACCCAGCAGCAGCCAGCACCGCAGAGAAATTGAGTGCAGTTGTAACAGCGCCTTGAGGGCGAGCGAGCACTGCGCGAGCGCAGTGTTCCAAGCAAGCCCGCGACCCAGCACGGTCGCGGGCTTTTTTGTGCCTGAATACCTGTGAATGCGGGAGATTGGCATAGCTCTTGTATCGGCAAACACACCACAGAGCGCCAAGGTGATGACCGCATGGTTCTGTCACAAACCTTGAGTAAGTTAGCCGCTCACGCAGCAGGAGAGAGCGCTGAAATGAATGCCGAAATCAACCCGATGTACACGCGCACGTTCCACCCGGTGCGGGTCGACGGCGACGCAATCCACGCGCTGGCGCTCTGGTTGAAGGAAAACGGCGCGCGCCAGGGCAGGCAACAGCCCGACTTGCGCAGCGTGATGAGTGAACGCTACCCAGCGGGCTTGTTCACGGAGGATGAGGTGCAAGTATTGTGCGCGCTGGAGCGTAACTGAAAGCGCCGACGAATCAATATGGGAGGGGGCAAGCGCTTTTTTGTAGGAGCGCTATAGGTCTGTGCTTAGAATTATTTAGCCTAAATACAGGCGGTTCACGAAATTGACACATAGTTCAACGCGCGCATAGGATTGCGTCCAACGCCTGTGGCTAACAGCCATGACTCATCCAATAAGAAAAGGCCCGCGGCAGTTCAGTCGTCCGCGGGCCTTGTTTTTTCTGGAGAAAGTCGACACCAGAAAGCGATACGGGGCCTGGTGTCATAGCGCGTACTCAACCAGTAATAAGGAATATAAGAAAATGTTGAAGCAACGGATGAGTCTGATCGCTCTGGGGATTTTGAGCGCATCGACAGCCATGGCGAACGACCAGGAGCAATCCAAGGGTTTCGTTGAAGACAGCCACCTGAACATCGCAGCACGCAACGCCTACATCAGCCGGGACTACAAAAACGGCAAGCAGGACAAGGCCGAGTGGGGCCAGGGCTTTATCGGCAAATTGGAATCCGGTTTCACCCAAGGCACCGTCGGCGTGGGTGTGGACGTGATTGGTCAGTACGCGATTCGCCTGGATGGTGGCCAAGGCCGCGCCGGCGCCGGCGGTATCGACTTCTTCAAGCAGGGCAACGGTACGGTTGATGCCAACGGCAAGCCGAACCCAGGCCCGGCCCCCCACGACCTGGCAAAGGGCGGCGCGGCCGTGAAATTCCGCGTTTCCAACACCGTGCTCAAGTACGGTGATCAGTTCCCGGCCGTGCCTGTGTTGCAGTACGACAACTCCCGCCTGTTGTCGGAAACCTACACCGGTACCTCGATTGTTTCCAAAGAGATCGCCGGTCTGCAACTGGACGCCGGTCACTTCACCAAAGAAGCCCGCAAGAGCATGGAAGGCACCGACAGCGGCCGCCTGAAAAGCATCAACTACATCGGTGGTAGCTACAAATTCACCGAAAGCCTGTCGGCAGCGTTGTATGCCTCCGACATGCAGGACGTACTGAAGAAGCAATACGTCAACGTCAACTATGTGCTGGCGCTGCCAGAGAAACAGTCGCTGACCTTTGACTTCAACGGCTACAAAACCAAGCTGGACCGCAGCTTCGCCCTGGAAAACCAAAAAGACGCTGACGCTCGCGACAACAAAATCTGGAGCCTCGGCGCTACCTGGGCCGTTGGCGCGCACAGCTTCACCATCGCGCACCAGCGCAGCACCGGTGACACCGGCTACCTGTACGGCGGCTACCGCAATGCGGGCGGCATCGGCGACGGCGGTAATACCATCCTGCTGGCCAACTCCTACTGGTCCGACTTCAACGGCAAGGACGAGCGCTCTTGGCAAGCGGGCTACGGCATCGACTTCACCACCTTCGGTGTACCGGGCCTGACCTACAACATTGCCTATGTACGCGGCACCAACATTGACGACGGCACTGGCCGTGGCGATGGCACCGAGCGTGAAATCTGGAACCAGTTCAAGTACGTGGTCCAGAGCGGCCCGGCCAAAGACCTGAGCCTGCGCGCTCGCGCCTCGTGGTTGCGCGTTTCCAACAACGCCAGCGAATACAACGTGGGCGGTAACGAAATCCGCCTGTTCGCCGACTACCCGATCAATGTTTTCTGATTGATCGCAGGTCGCGCCTGATGCCAGGCGAGAAAAACCCCGACTGGTTCGGGGTTTTTTTATTTCTGACGACGAGCATTTCCCGCTAGGCGGTGGGCATTGAACGTCAGGCCTTGATCGGCGCGAGCTTCTTGCAGTTCTCCTTGCGTGTCGGGTATTGCTCACACTTGCGCAGCACGGTTTGCACCTGCTGCACATTCTGCAGTTGCTGGTTGGCCAACAGTTTTTCTGTGATGAACAGTTCCTCCGAGCCCAGATTGCGTTCGGCCTTGTCGATCATCTCCAGTGCCGATTGCCCGTCGCCCCGCTTGAGGTGGTAGCTGATCATCAAGTCATAGGTGGAAGGGCCGGCCAGGGACCAGTCCTTGATCGCTTGCAACTCTCTCACCGCCTCGCTGTTTTTACCCTGGGCCAGGCGCAGGGTATAGGCAGTGCGCCGAATGCTCGGCTGGTCCTTGACGGGCGAGGCCAGGGCCTTGCGAACAAACCTTTCGGCATCCGGTACCTTGTTTTTCTCCAGGGCATCGATTGCGAAGTACGCGTCTTTGTAGCCCTGCAAGGCCTCCGCCACTTTGGGCGTAGCCTTCATCTTCGACCAGCTTTGCGGGTTGACCCGGGCGCGGCGTTCCTGGCGATATTCGCGCTGCAAATATTGGCGCAGCTCGGTGTCGCGGTCCGTGGCCGACATATGCGAGCGGTTGAAGTACTGCGTGGTTGCGGTGATGCCGGTGGTCAAGCCGTCCTTGACCAGTACGTCGAGCTCCTTGGTGAACTGGTTGAGATTGAACTGTTGCAGCGAATCCTGCATGGCATTCTTACGTGCCGTGAGGAACCCAGTGAGCAAGGGTTTCTGTTTGCCCTGGAAGTCGTTGAGACGCTCCAGACTATGGGTGGCGGCGCGCGGCGCGTAGCCGGCGCGGATCATCAAGTCGGTGCCAAGCAGGTCGGCCTGGTCTTCCTGGCTACGGCCCCAGGCGGTGCTCCACACTTGGTCGGAAAACGTATTGGCCAGCGCGGTGTACAGCACCGTGTTGCCGATGGTCTTCTGGGTACCGGCCGGGTCTTTGCTGAACAGCTTCATGGTACCGGCGCTACGGTCGACGCCAGTATCGGCTGCCATGGTAGCCAAGGCGACCGTGGAGGCGACGGTGGTAAACATGTCTTTCTGCTGCTGGAAGGCCGCCATGCGGTCATGGTGATGCAGCAGCACATGGCTCATTTCGTGGCCAAGCATCGCCGCGATTTCGTCTTCGCTGGCAACGTTGTCCAGCATGCCCAGCGGTACGAACAGGTTGCCGTAAGGGTCTGCCGACGGTCCGAACCCATAACTGTCGGTGATCTTCACCTGTAGCGGCGGAACTTCGCCCGGCCAGCCCTTGGATAAGCGCGTGACAATGACCTGCAAGTAGCCTTGCAGCATCGGGATATCCACCAGGTTCTGCTGGCGTGCTTCGACAGCCGGCACCGCCCGCCCGTCGTAGCTCAGGCGCTGTTGGCTCTGGCGTTGTGGGTCCAGCTTGTAGTACTGGCGCACGTCGATGTTGTCCACGTAGTGGCCTTGGACCCGCGACTGGGTCGACGGCCCTACCAGATTCAGGAACGCCTGGTCCGCGCCCTTCAAGGTGGCGCAACCACTGAGCACCGAACTGGCCAATAGGCTGGCTGCTACTAGATATTCCCTCACCGCAACGCTCCCTTTATTGATTGCAACCGGCACCAAAACCTATGGTGGAATTATTGCGGGCGTCCCTGGCCTGGCTTTTCGTCAGGCCGAGACAGGGCAGGTCGACCACGTTCAGCGGCGGTTCGATACGCAGGTCCATGGTGTCCAACCAGACCTTCTGGCCTGCCAGTTCTACCTGCACCAGGTCCAGCGCCTGGTTGTACTGCAGCACCGGCATGGGTTGGGTAGGCGCATCTTTTTTCGCCAACTCGCGCTGTGGCTTGCCCTGCTCGTCGAGCACCGTCACCGGATCGGCGAGGAACGCCTGGATACTGTGGGCTTCCGCCCAGGCACCCTGGGTAAAGAGGGCTGCGAGCAAGACGATGAGGCTTCTTTTCATCCTTGATTTCCTTGAGTCAAATGGCAAAGCGGCACGCTCAACGATCGCGGTCGAAGAAGGCTTCGATCCGCTCGCTGAACAACACCAACGACAGCAATACAATGCCCAGCACGTTGACCGGGGTGATGTCATTGAGGCTCAGCAGCACACTGACCAATCCCAACATTGACATCACCAACAGCCACGACGGGCACGGCGAGGTGAAAAACCAGATTTCCTGGCGCCGCCAGCGGCTCCAGGTGCGATGGCCCGCCAGGCGTCGTGCGTGCAGCGCCTTGAGCACAGCGATCAATGCCAGCAGCCCGAGCTCCAGCAAGTCCAGCCAATTAAAAGGCAGGTGGGGGAAGTCGGCGGGTTCATGGTCGTAGTTCATACCTGCATTGATCAGGTTATCCAGGGCCATGGCGTGCAGGTAAACGCCGGGGAGCTGGCCGTGTACCGGCGACTCCACCAGATCCCCCGTGGACGCGATATTGGCGCCGATCAGCACCAGGCGGTCGTGGAGTAACTCGGCGATCAAGGCTTGGTCGTCCGGGTCACTGACTTCCAGGTCACTGGCCGATAACGTTAGCGTATAAGGGCACAGCGCCTGGGCGGAGTCATCCAGTTTCCAGAACACGGCCTGGAAGAACTGCGCCACCCCGTCCAGCAAGAAATGCCGCGCCGCTGCGCAGTGGCGAATATCGGCAATACGCGCCTGGTCCGCTGCCAGCTTCAGCCCCCATTGCACCGCGATGGGCTGGCGCTGCGCAGCGGTTTGTACATCCACAGGCGGCGACGTGCAGTCTTGGGTGGCACAGAACGCGCGGTATAGCGCCAAGGCGGGAGTTTCCATCAGCCCGGCCTGTGTGTGCTTAGCCAGTGGGTACTTGTCGTCCACCCCTTCCCACGCTACCAGTGCTGGCCGGCTGACCTGCATAAAAGGCGCCAGCGTATTGGCCTGGCCTGCCTCCGCGCGCGTCAGCCCAGTATTGGCCAACCACAGCGGAATGCCCTGGCGTTGATAACGCTCAAATACATTTGCCAGCAACTGACTGCCCCGCGCCGGGTCGCCGAACGAATGGTCGTGGCTGTAAAGCAAATCCACAAACACAGCCCGTGGCTTGTATGCCAGCAAACGCTTGAACAATTTGCTTTGGTCGCTGTACGGCATTGGCCATGGGCTGTCATTGCGCATCAGGTAGGCATCATCAATCAACACCACCGCCACCTGCTGTTGTCCGAGGCTTGGGTAGTGGCTGGCGAACATACGATTGAGCCACTGCGCCGACGCCTTGTCGCTGGAACTGGCCAGGCCAAAAGGATCAAGAATCGCCAGCAACACGATGATGGCCGCCAGCCAATAGCGGCGGTATTTGAACAGCGGGGTGTTGGACAACATCCATGTCTCGATTAAATGCATAGCAAGGCGGGGTTTTTAACGGAGTAGAGAAGGGGTGTCAATCAAAGAGGTGGCTAAGTGCCATATTATTCGTGCGCGTGGATCGCCTTTCGCAAAAAAAAACTTATCGGAGCGTAATGGTCACCTTGCCTTTTGCTCTGCCCTGCTCGACGTACCGCAACGCTTCTGCGGTCGATGTAAACGGGAAGGAGCGATCAATGACCGGTTTGATGACGCCAGCCTCGATCAGCGAGGTGATTTTTTGCAGCTGCACCCCGTCGGCATGCATGAACAAAAACCCATAGCTCACCCCCTGTTTGCGGGCTTTTCTGCGAACGCCGCTGCTGAACAGGCGCATGACCTGCCCCAGCACCCAGGGCAGACCTTGCGCTTGGGCAAATTGCGCGGTCGGCGGCCCGGAGAGGGAAATGAGCTGTCCGCCAGGCTTGAGAACCTTGATCGATTTCTCCAGTACATCAGTGCCAAGGCTGTTCAACACCACGTCGAAATCGCGCAACTCTTTGGCAAAATCCTGCTGTTTGTAATCAATGACCACATCCGCCCCAAGTGCTTTCACCCATTCGACATTCGCCGTGCTGGTGGTGGTGGCAACGAATGCGCCGAGGTGTTTGGCGAGTTGGATGGCAAGCGTGCCAACACCGCCGGAGCCGGCATGGATCAACACCTTCTGGCCTTTTTTCAGCTGGCCGGTTTCAACCAGCGCCTGCCAGGCCGTCAAGGCGGCCAAGGGGATGGACGCCGCCTGGGCCATGTCGAGATTCGACGGTTTCAGCGCCAGCGCGTCTTCGTGCACGGCGATCAGTTCAGCAAACGTCCCGATCCGCGCCTCGGGAGGCCGAGCATACACTTCGTCTCCCGGCTTGAATCGCGTCACCGCCGCACCCGTACGAACCACCACCCCGGCCAGGTCATTGCCCAATATCAATGGAAACCGATAGGGCAGGATCAGTTTGAACGCTCCCGTCCTGATCTTCGAATCCAACGGGTTCACGCTCGTCGCATGCATCTGGACCAGCACGTCATGCACACCGACCGCAGGGTCAGGCACTTCGCCAATCATTCCGTTCTGCTTGCCGTAGCGGTCGATAAAAAATGCTTTCATGGTGCAACTGCTCTTGTCGGTGGAGTGAGCGAGGCGTGGTCCGGCAACGTCAAGCCGTTCAGGCCTGAGTCAAATAGCGCTGCGCCACCGTGGACTGCTTGATCTGCCCCAACAGCCCCCCACGCGCGGCTTGCAGCGCATCCCAACGCTCGCCTTCCTGCAGCGCAGGAATAGTCACCAATTCGCGTCGGTCGAAACCAAGCAGGGCGGCATCGACCAGCTCACCCACTTCCATGATTTCGCTCAGGGAGTTGATGTCGATACCGGCGCGGTCCCAAATCTCCGTGCGGGTGGCGGCGGGCAGTACGGCTTGTACGTAAACACCCTGGGGCGACAGTTCCAGGCTCAGGCCTTGGGAAAGGAACAGCACAAACGCCTTGGTCGCCCCATAGACCGACATGCCGAACTCAGGCGCCAGGCCCACCACCGAGCCGATATTGATGATAGAGCCTTCGCCTGCTTTGGCCAGGCGTGGCGCGATGGCGCTGGCGAGCCGCACCAGCGCGGTGGTGTTGAGTGCCACCAGTTGCGCAACGCTCTCGGTGCTTTGCTCGATGAACGTGCCGGATTGTGCGGCGCCGGCATTGTTGACGAGGATGCCGATGCGCACGTCATCGCGCAGGCGCGCTTCAACACTGTGCAAGTCGCTGAGTTGCGTCAGGTCGGCCTGAAGCACGTCAATGGCGACGTTGTGTTCGTCCTGCAACTTCGCGGCGAGCGTTTCCAGGCGTGCGTGGTCGCGGGCGACCAACACCAGATCATGCCCGCGTTGGGCGAAACGCTCGGCGTACACCGCGCCGATGCCAGTGGAAGCGCCAGTGATGAGAACGGTAGGGCGGGTAGTCATGATGTCAGCTCTTTATCAGGGATTGGGATTGAGGTGCGCATAAATCCAGGCTCGATCAGTCGGTGACTTTGGTAGAGGTCATGTCACTTGGGATTAGGATGATGATCGAAATCTAAACTGTCAACGGTTTTGATTATGAACGACATCTATGTATCATCAGCTCATGAATTCTGCGGTAGAGAGGTAGCGAACATGCGCGTGTCCAAGGCCAAGGCCCAAGCAAACCGGGAGCACATCGTCGAAACGGCTTCAGTGGTGTTTCGCGAGCGCGGTTTCGACGGCGTCGGCGTGGCCGACCTGATGGCCGCCGCCGGCTTCACCCACGGCGGCTTCTACAAACATTTCGGGTCCAAGGCCGACCTGATGGCCGAAGCCTCGGCCAACAGCCTTGCCCGATCCCTCGCCGGCGCCGAAACATTGAGCGTGAAGGACTTCATCGACATGTACGTGTCCAGGGCCCATCGCGACAGCCGCGCCACGGGCTGCACCCTGGCGGCGTTATGCGGCGACGCGGCGCGCCAGTCGAGCGAGTTGAAATCGACCTTCGCTGAAGGGATCGAGCACATGTTGCAAACCCTTGGCGGAAACTACCCAGCCGGCCCGGATGCGGCACCGGATGAGGCGAGGGTGAAAATGATTGATCTGCTGGCAAGAGCGGTTGGCGCGATTGTGTTGTCGCGCGCTTGTCCTGATGACTCGGCGTTGGCGGATGAGATTTTGGGGGTGTGTCGGGGGGAGATAATTGAGTCGTTGTCGGCGAAGGCGTAGAGTCGGTCGTTTAGCGCGTCTGCGAAATCTAGCGTTCACTCTGGTTTTCAAAATCGGATCGGTAAACCACTGAATGCCCAAGGAAAATGCTGCTGTGCTATCTGTCCAGGAGCCAAGAAGTAGCAATGCGGCTCAATAACCACGGCTCGTTCGGCGTAGGTCTCGACTACTTTTTCCCAAAACCCTTGCGAGTCTCCATGCATGTCAACAATTACCTTTTGTACCCCATAGGTATTGAATAGATGGTCCAGGGCCATCTGAGCAGCGGCTAAACCAATCCCGCCGGATCGAACTTTAGGGTGCACATAGAACTTATAAAGCTCTGCCATTTCTTCTCCGAGCAGCAATAATCAGGAAGCGCTGGTCTGCGCGGGTTGGTACCGGCACACGTTTTCGCTCCCACGTCTCCGACCTGACGGCCTTGGCTGCATCCCAGGCAGCGCGTAGCCGAGGCGTCCAGCGAACGATATTGTCCCGGCTACCCTTCCGGCGGTTGGTCAGCACGCCCTCGGCGAGCTCGTTCTCGTCGGTTAGGGTGATCGTCTCGATACCGCGTAGACGGCAGAGGTAGCCTATCTCCATCACATACCAGAGGTAAGGCGAGCAGGCCCCAGGCTGGCCGCTCTTGAGCTGACCTTGCTGCTGCGCGAACCTGATCAGGTTGGCCATGACGATGTCGTCGGGCAGCCGCCGCAGTTTGCGCTCTTTTGGCGACTCGATGCCCCTGGCCGGGTTGTCCTTCACGAAACCACGGTTGCGGCCCCACTGCATCACGCGGCGCAGGTAGCGCAAGGCGTGCGCGGCCTTTGATGGTTTGCCCTCCTGGGCGATCTTATCGATGATCCGCTGGATAAGCGCCGGCGTGAACTTGAGCACCGCCAGCTCGCCCAACGGCTTGCCGAGCTTTGTGGGGAATGCCAGAAGCACGTCGCGGGAGTAGACGTAGTCGTCGTGGGTTTTCTCGCTGAGAGCCTTGTACTGATCACTTTTGTGGAACTCGTTACAGAGATACTGCAGGCTGTCTCGGTCCACGCCGTTGCGCTCCTCGATCAGCCGGTGAAGCTCCGAAAGCGTCACGTTGCCCGCGCATAGATTCTGCCGCTGATTACGACCAGGCAGTTGACCGGCAGATCTCGCGCTGGCGTCAGATTCAGCATCAGGCAGAAATGCAACGCCAGGCCAAGGAAAAAGCCCATGCCATGCCTGCTGATGGTGACAGCCATCAGCCAGACGAGCCCACAGAGGGTGCGTATCAGCAACTGCCGAATACTGGGCAAAGCTGAACCTAAAAGAGCTCCAGATTGAGAAAGAGAGCGGGGTAGATCCAGCCACCAAAAAAATCGCGCTGCTGGCGAAATCTAGTATTTGGATTACATTTAGCTGTACCGCAGAAGGGCGGCGGACTGACGGATCATCCAGCAGTACACCTGTGCTGCGCTTTGCCAAGGAGCGTTACATGTCAAATGCTTCTAAAGACCGGTTAAACAACTCGCCCGGACGATCCGTCCCTGTCCAGCAGAGTGCATATAGCCAGCGGGTTAACCGAAAGCCGACACTGACGTCAGAAAGTACTCGATGACCGTAGCGGTCCTGAATCTCGACGGCATGGCGGTGACGTTGAAGTGTTTCGGAGTAGAGCAGGACGCAAGTCAAATCATTAACACCCAACTGTTTACTGAGTATTTGCAGTACCTCCTGTGGAATGGCTGAAAAGTCATCGGGGAAGGCCCCGAGATAACGAAGGCTGGTCAGTTGTACGGCGTAACCGAGACGGTTGTGTTCGCCACGCAGTGGCACGAGGACTTTGTAGTCGTCATCGCTCAGGTGAAAATAGCGCTCTAGCTCATCCCTTCTGGGGGACTCGACGTAACGCCCAAAACCATCGCGTTGCTCTTGGGTCAAAAAAAACGACTGGCATCGATCACAGCGCCTTGACGTAAAGTAACGGTTTTGCGCTTATACACTCGTGGCTGACGGTGCGGCAAATAAAATTTCAAAGGTCTGCAAATAGCGAAAAGCCCAGTCGCCTTTTTTTGGCGACTAGGCTTGGTTAGCTTTGATTAAGCTGTTTTGAAGCCTGGCTTGCCATTGGCGGCCCGCCATTCTTTAACCTTATTAGTTATTGCCTCGGGCGTGCTCTCTGCGTCCGTCGCTGCATAATAAATAAGGTCTGTGCTTTCAGGATGTTCGGTGATTCTTTCGAAATGCTCCAAAAGTATATCTAGCTGATCATCGGTCTTGGCGATATTCTCTTTAAATATCTCCTTCATGAACTCCAAAAACTCAGCTTCTGTATATTCTGAAATACTGCTTTTAAGTTCCATTATTTTACTTCCTTATGGATATCTATGTGACGCTTAGGTGTCAAAAAACGCATGTTTTCGATATTGTAAATATCTCCGCCTTTCGCAACTTCGTCAATATGATGAAGTTCAAAAGATGATCGTTTACCCACAGCATCAGCTTTTCTGGACTTTGCAGCTTTACCAGTGATCATGCGGTCTCTGTTTGTCAAAATAAATTGTTTCGCAAGTTCTGGGTCACTAGCTACGGCTTTCCAGAAGGTTTCTCGAAACTCTCTGAAGTTCTTAAATTCCTTCCCTCTAAGTTGATCGGCAATCTGCGACGGGATGGGTGCACCCTCACCTTGTGATGCAGCGCCTAACCAAGTCCCCGACACAGGTTGGCCAACACCTATCGCCACGCCTGGATCCTCTCGCCGGTCCCTGAACATCACATAGATTGGAGGCAGACCCGAGTCTGCCGGGAACACGGTGACGAAGTCATCAAAACCAGCGTCTGCAACCCCTGGGAAAGTGTCAATCCTTCCTTCAACCGGCGTTACACTAGCTCCAGTGTAGACCGGTGGAGCAGGTTGTTCGGCAGGTAGGGTGGTCGAGCTGTTACCAGGGTCGACAATCGGTGTCCAAGTCAAAGTCCTTGGTGGGGCGTCTCCTGTCGTCACACTGTACAGGTTCTGTTCGGCGTTATAAGTAGCAGCCACCACCCTGACTTTCGAAGGAATCGTCACACCATCAGTCTTTACCACAATGACTTCTGACTGCCCATCTGCAGCTGTTTTCGAGCTAAGCCGAACAGGCAAATCAACGGTACCACCGGCGGCGGCAATGGCTGGCAAATCTTGGCTTAGCTCAGGGGTAAGATCCGACACAGGGGTACTAAACGTATAACGTTCAGGCAACTCCCCATTAGCCAGTTTGGGCGAATAGATTAAAGCAGAAACCCCAACCAGAAGACCTGAGGCGGTGCCAGCTGCCAAACTGGTCAAGGCGGCAATTGCAGAGCGGATAGCTGTTTGCAAGGTCACTGCCGCCGCTTCAATGACAGCTATGGTTCCCGCCGAGGTTATAACAAACGGTGCAGCCGCTGACGCTGGGCCTGGAGCACGAAACGTATTGGCAACGCGAATAGCCTCTGCAGCTAAACGGGCTTGCTCAGCTGCTTCGGCGGCGATCCTGGCTGCCTCCGCTGCTGCCGCTTCATCCGCGATCCGCTGAGCTTCAGCCTCTGCCGCGACTTTCGCCGCTTCAGCAGCGGCAGCCTCATCAGCCACGCGTTTTGCTTCAACCTCAGCGGCGATTCTGGCGGCTTCAGCGGCTGCCGCTTCATCGGCAATGCGCTTGGCCTCGGCCTCAGCAGCGACCCTGGCTGCCTCAACTGCAGCCGCTTCATCGGCAACACGCTTGGCTTCGACCTCAGCGGCGATTCTGGCGGCTTCAGCGGCTGCCGCTTCATCGGCAATGCGCTTGGCTTCGGCCTCCGCCGCGAGACGTACGTCTTCTGCTGCCTGGGCCGTAGCAACATTCTGGGTCAGTAATGCGGACTTTTCTGTAAGAATTCGTATTTTTTCCTCAAGTATTTTTGCCGAATACGCCGCCGTAGCTGACGCTTCCCAGTTTTTATAAGTATCAAGGGGACTGTTTGGGTTTTTAGGTGATTGAAAGATATTTACAAAATAAACCGCACTTTTTTTCATTTCCACCGCGAGCACATTTCTACCAAAAAAAGCGGTAGCAGCTGCGTTAGCGTTAGCCAATTCTGCGGTGTTCTGCGCAATCAGGCCGTCTACAACGGATTTTTCCTTGTTGGCCTTCTCAAGTTCGGAGAGAGAGTTAGGTCCTACACCTGCCGCGATCTCTGCTTCAACATCAGCCGGCAATTGGGGCAAGTAGGCCGTATAGGATTGCTCCATACTTCGTTGAGCGCTAGCGACGGTTACAACCACAGACATTGTGTACCGATCGCTCGTAATTCGTTCCTGATTGAAAAATGCATCAACTTCAGGGCCAGAAGCGAACTTGCCGTCCCATGGCAGTGGTTTAGCAATGACCCCACCCCCTGGCAGAGGCCCTGGTGGATTGGGCAATGGTGGATCAGGGGTCACGATAGTGGGAGGCAGAGTAATATCTGGTGGTGACATGTGTTTCTCCTTGATGTTTAGATCCCTTACGAATGCCTTCCAGTGGCTATCGATAGCATGGGCAAGCAAACACTTAATGTGCAAACAGAATGTTCGCAAATCCACTGTACATAAGCACAGCTATCGCACCAAGCCAAAATATGCACAAATGCATAAATATTGGACGGACGGTATTGATTTCGATTGGCCATCACTCGAAACCAAACGAGCCCCACGATCAAGCCTTTACTGAAGTGATGCTATACAACGCGGCTTGATCAGCTATGGACGATCAGCTGCAAATAAGCACCACCACCAAAACCCATTGCAAAGGATTGCAAATGACAAACCCAATCGTTCCATGGATGGGCGGCAAGCGCCGTCTTTCGAAGCGCCTGCTGGCGCTGTTCCCAGACCACGAGTGCTACGTCGAAGTGTTTGCCGGCGGCGCTGCGCTGTACTTCAAGCGAGAGCAGCCCGCAAAAGTCGAGGTTTTGAATGATCTCAACGGCGACCTGGTGAACTTGTACCGTGTAGTCCAGCACCACCTTGAGGAGTTCGTTCGTCAGTTCAAGTGGGCACTCAGCTCCCGACAGATCTTCGAGTGGCAAAAGATGACAGCGGCCGAGACACTGACGGATATCCAGAAAGCGGCCAGATTCTTCTACCTCCAACACCACGCGTTCGGTGCAAAGTCCACGGGACAGACATTCGGAACCGCTACTACCGGCCGGGCCATCAACCTGCTGCGGATTGAGGAAAACCTATCGCTGGCTTGGCAGCGCTTGTCCGGCACGTACGTCGAGAACCTTCCGTGGCTGAAGTGCGCCCAAAAGTACGATCGGCCTCACACCTTTCACTATATGGACCCTCCGTACTGGGAAACCCAGGGCTACGGAGCTGAGTTTGGCTTTGACCAGTACGAGCTTATGGCCGAGTTCATGCGCGCCTGCGAAGGCAAAGTGATGGTAAGCATCAATGATCACCCGGATATCCGCCGGGTGTTTGAAGGGTTCCGCATGGAGGCAATGGATATCCGCTACAGCACGGCCAACCCTAGGAAGGGCGTAGCAGAAAGAACAGGTGAACTGGCGATCATGAACTGGTAGCGGTCGCTATCAGCGCAGCAACAGCAACAGTAGTGGTTGCTGAAACCTGATCAGTATCGAGGGCCAGGAGACGGTCTTGGCTTCAAGTCCAGCGACAAATGCTCGTTCTGTTTACGGATCAGTCTGGCCAGATATTCCAGCCAATCCGCGATAGCGTCGGCCGCAGCTGGGCGGTCCTCTGGCACCCATGACGACAGGTGTGCTTCTAGCAACTCCTGAAAGTCCAAGTCTTCCCCTGCTTCATGTATGAGGCCGACCAGAGGGGAGTAGTCTGGAAGACCCGACTCGATGGCCGCGTCCACAAGGTCCATTGCATCAAGCGAAATGAAAGGACGAATGCCGTCTTCTGCTTCGCTCTCGTCAGGAACTTCAAACGTAACTTTGATCTTTCCGGAGAGCATCTTCGGCCCTTTCGTGTCCCTTACCGCATGTCGGGAAATGGCGGTGGATAAATGGCCGAAAGCATAGCGGGTTGAATGCTGCCCGCCGCCTATTGTACGTATTGCAGAAACAACAAAGCCCTCACATTTCTGCGAGGGCTTCGTTTTGTATGGTGCCGGCACCAGGAGTCGAACCCGGGACCTACTGATTACAAGTCAGTTGCTCTACCAACTGAGCTATACCGGCGTGTTAGGGCGACGATTATAGCGATTGAAAAGGTTCTGTAAACCCCTGAATTCTGACTATTTTTGCAAACGCTGCGGTTTTTTGCGGTCACCGTGTTTTTTAACCAATGTCACTGCTTGAAAATGCGCGCAGGCAACACTCAGAAAAAAGCCATTAAATTGACTTTTTACCGTTCATCCAGAAAGCACAAAACAAAAACATCAAAATAATGACACGCCCTACCCGTTGCCACAGAATGCCCAAACAAGGACGCCTATAATAAGACCTGCGGTAAGTATCCGCGCTTGCCGAGCTTCACGTCTTAACGCTGCGTCGTGAGGAGCAGGTTATGAGCCTTAGCAGAGAAATCCTGGCGTTGTTCGGCAAGGATGTCGCCCATGACGCCGATGGCATCAATGCGCGAATGCACTTTTTCGGCAGTGTCCCTGAACAATCCCATCTCCAACCGCTGGTTACCCCTGTGTTGCGCCCAAAAATAGTGGCGCTGGTGTCGATCAATGGCGGTGTCGGGCGCAGCACGCTGGTTACGGCGTTGAGCAGCGGTTTGCAGCGCCACGGTGAGTCGGTGGTGGCGTTGGACCTGGACCCGCAGAATGCCTTGCACCATCACTTCGGCGTCAGTTCCATGTTGCCGGGGATCGGGCGCACCAGTCTGGAGCATGGGCAATGGGGGCCGCTGCAGCAGTTGGGGTTTGCCGGTTGTCAGGTGATCACCTTCGGCGATGTCGATATTCAGCAGCAGGAGAATCTGGAGCGTTGGCTCAAGCATGAGCCCGATTGGTTGGCGCAGCGTCTCGCGTCGCTGGGCTTGAGCGAGCGGCAGACGGTAATTATCGATACCCCTGCCGGCAATAATGTCTATTTCCATCAGGCGCTGAACGTGGCCGATGTGGTGCTGCTTATTGTGCAGCCGGACGCTGCGTGCCTTGGTACGCTGGATCATCTGGACACGCTGCTCGCCCCATACCTTGAGGGCCAGTGCCCACCGGCTGTGCACGTAGTGGTTAACCAGGTGGATGAAAGCAATGCCTTCAGCCTGGACATGGTTGAGGCATTCAAACATCGGCTTGGCACAGACCTGCTGGAGGTGCATCGCGACATGGCGATCAACGAGGCCTTGGCCTTCGCGGCCGACCCGTTGGATAACGTGACCAAGCGGCTCGCCAGTGACGATATCAATGCGTTGTGCCTGGTGCTGAAGGCTCCGAGGACAACCGCGTGAAAGCGCGGTTTATACGGTTTACGCCAGATGCTTATGCACAATCGGTTGGTAACGGTGGCTACTGAACGGCCATTTTGTGGAGCCGTTCTCAATACGCTGCAACTGCCTGTTTTGCGTGCGTTTTATTGTGCGAACAAAAAATGACCAGCGCTGCTTTTGGGCTGTAGCGCTGATGGCTACAGCTTTGGCAAAGAATTCATCAACAGAGTTATCCACAGGGCGCGGTAGGAAGTTTTGCCCCTTAATCGCGCTTGGCGAGCACCATCAGGTTGCGTGGGGTGAGGGTGGGTTCACAGAAGCTGCCGAGCTCGACGCTGTAGCCGTGCTCCACCAGAAATAACGCGCGATCCAGTACCAGCCACATTTCCAGCGGGCGGCGAAACAGGCCTCGGACCAGTTCCAGGTTTCGCACCTCGGCCAGCCGGCGCCAGCCGTGTGCTTCCAGCTCCCCCCAATCCTGTTCACCGGTGGATAAACCCTTGAGGCTCGCCAGCTCCCGGCAATAGTCAGCGAAGGATTTACCCAGCCACTTCGTGGGCAGGGACGGCGTGGGCAGGTAGTCGTCGCAGCCGCGTAGTTGCCGTTGCAGCCGGTCGAAGCCCAGGCGCCGGGCCATGGAGGTATCGCGTTGCTGGCGCACGCGGTTACCGGCAGTGACGGTTTCGCTCAGCGGCAGGCCCAGATCATCAATCGACAGCTGCAGGGCCGACGCGCGCCCGGTCGCGGACAGCGCTTGATAGCGGTCGGCGCCGATGCGGTTATAGCAGCACGGCGCCAGCGCCAGTTGCTTGCAGCCGGCAGCGCTGGCCAGTTGCAGCATGCGCACATGCAGGTCGCCGCAGGCATGCAGGGCGACGGGTGTGTGCTCGGGGCTGATCGCCACATCCGCCATCACGTCTTGCAGGCGATGGGTAGCGCGCAAGCCGTGGTGATCACTCAAGGCTGTGCCGGAGGCAATCAGGGCCGGGTCATATTCCAGGCAGGTCAGCTGTTGGCCGGGTTGCAGCAGGCGGCGGCCGAGATGGCCTTTGCCGGCGCACCAGTCCAGCCAGTGGTGGGGCTCTGCGGCAAAATTCAGGGCGGCGCCGAAGGCTTCGATCTGTTGCCACTTGCGCCCCGGAACGTCGACATCCAGGCGATGGCGAGCGGGTGCAATCGCGTGTGTCGGCAATTTATCCACGGCGCTGAGGCGCAGCGCCTGTGCGGCCAACTGTGGAAAAGGCGCGGGCGCCGGCAGGTCGTGGGGGTGATTGTGGCTGGCTTCGGCGTCGTCCAGCGAGCGTTGGCGTAGCCACTGTGCTAGCGCGGGATGTTCGGTTTCCCAGGGCAATCGAAGCTGGGTAAAGGGCCGCGGTCGCCACAGCCCTTGGTGCTCGATCAGAAACCCATCCAGTGCCTGGAAGCGTGCCTCAACGTCCTTGGCATGCATCGACGCGCAGCCATTTTTCCAGGAGTTTGAAACCGCGCACCAGCACGTAGGCCATCACCAGGTAGAACAGCCCGGCCGCAAAGAAGATCTCCACCGGCAGGTAGGTACGGGCGATGATGGTCCGCGCCATGCCGGTCAGTTCCAGCAAGGTCACGGTACTGGCCAGGGCGCTGGCCTTGAGCATCAGGATCACTTCGTTGCTGTAGGCCGGCAGGCCGATACGCGAGGCGCGGGGCAGGATGATGTAGAACAGTGTCTTGGGCCTGGACATGCCCAGGGCGCGAGCTGCTTCGATCTCGCCCGGGGGAATGGCCTGGATCGCGCCGCGCAGGATTTCAGCGATATAGGCGGCGGTGTGCAGGGTCATGGTGGCGGTGGCGCACCAGAACGGATCGCGCAGGTAGGGCCACATGAAGCTGCCACGCACGCTGTCGAATTGCGCCAGGCCGTAGTAGACCAGAAACAACTGCACCAGCAACGGCGTGCCACGGAAGAAGAAAATGTAGGCATAGGGCAGGGCGCTCACGTACCAGCGGCGCGAAGAGCGAGCGATGCCCAGTGGGATCGCCAGCAGCAGGCCGGCAATCACGGCGATTGCCACCAGCTCCAGGGTCAGCGTCGCGCCCTGGGCCAATTTGGGCAGCCATTTGATGATCACGGCCCAGTTCAGGCCCAGGTCGAAATGCGACAGCCAGCTGTAATCAGCGCTCATTGGGCGCTCCTTGCAAAGCCGCGGGCGGCGCGTTTTTCCAGGAAGTGCATGCTGGTCATGGCGAGCACGGTCAGGCCCAGGTACATGAAGGCGGCGACCATGAAGAAGGTGAACGGCTGCTTGGTCACGGTCACGCCGATCTGCGCGTGGCGCATGATCTCTTCCAGGCCGATCACCGATACCAGCGCGGTGTCCTTCATCAGGATCATGAACAGATTGCCCAGTCCCGGCAGGGCGATGCGCCACATCTGCGGCATGATCAGCCGCGTGAAAATCCGAAATTTCGACAGCCCCAACGCCACACCGGCTTCACGGTGGCCCTTGGGAATGGCGAGGATCGCACCGCGAAACACTTCCGTGGCATAGGCGCCAAAGCACAGGCCCAGGGCGATGACGCCGGCGGCAAAGGCACTCAGGGACAGGTCGGGGTTACCGAAAAATTCCCCAAGGGCGCGCATCAGGTTGACCGTGCCGAAATAAATCAGCAGCACCCACAGCAACTCGGGAATACCGCGAACGATGGTCGAATAAGCACCGCCCAGCCATTGCAACGGCTTGTACGGTGAAGTCTTGGCCAAGGCGCCGGCCAGGCCGAGCACCAGCCCAAGGCACAGGGCCGTGAGCGCCAGTTTGACGGTCATCAGCGCGCCGGCGGCAAGGGCCGGGCCGAATCCGTAGAGGTCGAAATTCATGGTGTTTTCATATCGCGGCAGGCATTGCTGGAAGCCGGCGCGCTCGGCTGAGCGCGCCGGTCAGGCCGTTCAGATCATTCGATGCTGAACGGGAAGTACTTGTCGTTGATCTTCTTGTAGGTGCCGTCTGCCTTGATCTCTGCCAGGGCTTTGTTCAGGCGCTCGCGCAGCGGGTCGCCCTTGCGCACGGCGATACCGATCTTGTCGCTCTCCACAACCGGGTCGCCCTTGAATTCATAGGCCGAACCGTCTTTGCTCTTGAGCCATTCGTACTGCACATACTTGTCGGCCAGGATGCCGTCCAGGCGGCCGGAAGTCAGGTCGAGGTAGGCGTTTTCCTGGGTGTCATACAGCTTGGCCTCGGTGTCCGGCAGCTTGTCTTCCAGGTAGGTGCCAGCCAGGGTCGCACGCTGTGCACCGATCACCTTGCCCTTGAGGTAGGCGGCGTCGGGCTTGAAGTCGGCGGTGGCTTTTGGCGCGATGAACTGCAGCTTGTTGGAGTAGTACGGGTCGGTGAAGTCGACAGCCTGCTTGCGCTCATCGGTGATCGACAGTGAGGACACCAGGAAGTCGAATTTCTTGGCGTTCAGGGCCGGGATGATGCCGTCCCAGTCGGACACATACACTTCGCACTTCTCGACTTTCATCTTGGCGCACAGGGCGTCGCCGATGTCTTTGTCGAAACCGACGACATTGCCGCTGGCGTCTTTATTGTTGAAGGGCGGGTAGGCCGCTTCGATCCCCATTTTCAAGGTTTCTGCCATGGCCGTGGCGCTGAACGCCATCGAAACGGCCGCGGCCAGAAGGAATTTTTTATAGGTCTGCATGCATGTTGCTCCGTTAGCGGTTGCTGGACATGAATTGTTTGCAGCGCGCCGAAAGCGGGTTGTCGAACACCTGCTGTGGCGATCCTTGCTCTTCGACCAGGCCCTGGTGCAGGAACACCACTTCGCTGGACACTTGGCGGGCGAAGCCCATTTCGTGAGTGACCAGCAGCATGGTGCGGCCTTCTTCGGCCAGCGCGCGGATCACATTAAGTACTTCCTGGACCATTTCCGGGTCAAGCGCCGACGTCGGCTCATCGAACAGAATGACCTTGGGCTGCATCGCCAACGTACGCGCAATCGCTGCGCGCTGTTGCTGGCCGCCGGACAGTTGAGCCGGGTAGGCGTGGCGCTTGTCGGCGATGCCGACCTTGGTCAGCAGGGCCTCGGCCACTTCTATCGCCTCGGCCTTGCTCTGGCCGAGCACGCGGCGAGGGGCCTCGATGATGTTGTCGAGGATGCTCATGTGCGGCCACAGGTTAAAGTTTTGAAACACAAAACCGATTTCGCTGCGCAGGCGGTTGATCTGCTTGCCGTCGGCGGCCATCAACTCGCCGTTTTTTGCGGCCTTGAGCTTGAGTTCCTCGCCGGCCACCAGAATCTGGCCCTGATGCGGGTTTTCCAGCAGATTGATGCAGCGCAGGAAGGTGGACTTGCCGGAGCCGGAGGAACCCAGGATCGAGATCACATCGCCGTCGCGAGCGGTCAGCGAGATACCTTTGAGTACCTCCAGCTCACCGTAGCGTTTGTGCAAGTTGCGGATTTCAAGCGCGGGCGCGGCCTCGGCCATGTGCGGTCCTCATTGTGTGCATTGCATTCCTGCTGTTGGGCCGCCTTCCTGGCGAGGCGCCAAGCTAGCATAGCGTTTGGATGACAGCCAACAGCGCTGCGGACGGTTAACAGGTGGTCTGCGGCAGGGTGTCGCATCGGCGCAGCAGCGTGTCGCGCCATCAACAACTAACAGACGTCTGGACCTGGCCAATCCACAGGCTTCGCGTAAAAAAGGGCGCGATGGTGCCAGCTTTGGCCGGGTGTTGGAAGGGTTAACCGGGTAAACGGTGTATATCGGCCCTTTTATAGAGCGCCGCCTACTTTTTGTGTGTGTTTTTGGTGCGCTCTTGCGCTATGAAAATGGGTCGCTCGGTAACGCTATAGCGAAATGCCATTGTTCTCAATGACTTGCGACGACTGAGGAATTGTCCTACAGCCCGCGTCAATCCAGGCTTTGTAACATTTTGGCGCAAAACTTGCGTAAAAAATAAAGAACGCCCTGTTGGTTTCTTTTCACGAGAAAGACTGCGGGCCGGGCGAACCGTTTTCGCAATTCCTCCCAAAGGTGTGTCAATGAGTAGTACGCAAAGCTGCAATGACCTCGAACAGGGGCTTAAACCGCGTCACGTGACCATGCTCTCGATTGCCGGGGTGATTGGTGCCGGTTTATTTGTGGGCTCCGGCCACGCGATTGCCGCCGCCGGCCCCGCTGTACTGCTGGCGTATGCCGCTGCGGGTACGCTGGTGGTACTGGTGATGCGCATGTTGGCCGAAATGGCCGTTGCCTCGCCGGACACCGGTTCGTTCTCTACTTACGCCGACCGTGCGATCGGCCACTGGGCCGGGTTTACCATCGGCTGGCTGTACTGGTGGTTCTGGGTGCTGGTGATTCCGTTGGAAGCCAACGCGGCCGCGACCATCCTGCATGCCTGGTTCCCGGGCGTAGCCATTTGGGCCTTTACCCTGATCATCACGTTGCTGCTGACGGCGACCAACCTGTTCAGCGTGAAGAACTACGGTGAGTTCGAGTTCTGGTTCGCGCTTATCAAGGTCGTGGCGATCGTGGGCTTTGTCATCCTCGGCCTGGCGGCGATTTTCGGCTTTTTGCCCACCAGCCAGGTCAGCGGTGTGTCGCACCTGTTCGATACCCAAGGCTTTATGCCGAACGGCATGGGCGCGGTGCTGGCGGCGATCCTGACCACCATGTTCTCGTTCATGGGTACTGAGATCGTGACCATCGCCGCCGCAGAATCGAAGAACCCCGGCCAGCAAATCACCAAGGCCACCAACTCGGTGATCTGGCGGATTGGTTTGTTCTATCTCTTGTCGATTTTCATCGTCGTGTCCTTGGTGCCTTGGAATGATCCGACGCTGGCTGCCGTGGGTTCCTACCAGACCGTGCTCGAGCGCATGGGCATCCCGAATGCCAAGCTGATCGTCGACCTGGTGGTATTGGTTGCCGTGACCAGCTGCCTCAACTCCGCGCTGTACACCGCCTCGCGCATGCTGTTCTCCCTGGGCCGTCGTGGCGACGCCCCGGCTGTGGCCAAGCGCACCAATAAAAGCGGCACGCCCTACTGGGCTGTGTTGCTGTCCACGGGCGCTGCGTTCCTGGCGGTGTTTGCCAACTATGTGGCGCCGGCGGCGGTGTTCGAATTCCTGCTGGCCAGTTCGGGCGCCATTGCCTTGCTGGTGTATCTGGTGATTGCCGTGTCGCAACTGCGCATGCGTCAGAAGCGTACGGCAGCGGGTGAGAAGATTGTGTTCAAGATGTGGCTGTTCCCAGGCCTGACCTACGCGGTGATGGTCTTTATCGTGGGCACGCTGACCATCATGCTGTTTCAGGAAGCGCACCGTGTTGAGATCATCGCGACAGGGATCCTGAGCTTGCTGGTGGTGTTGGCGGGGCTGTTTGTTGCAAATCGTCGCAAGGCCCAGAGAGTGGGCGCTGCCGTACTGAACTGACGAAATGTAGATCAAAATGTGGGAGGGGGCTTGCTCCCGATGACAGTGGGTCAGTTAACAAATAAGTGACTGACACACTGCCATCGGGAGCAAGCCCCCTCCCACATTTCGTATGTGTCAGTCTGCTGAATTTGTCAGCGTTTGGGATGCGGCTAAGTAGTCCGCCTGGAACTGCGGCGATTCGATCCACGCCAATGCGGCGGCCTCGTCATCGCTGTCAGTGGCCCATTGCCGATATTCAATCAGCGCGGCCAGGATAAAGTCGGTCGCTTCCTCTTCGCCTTCCTGCTCCAGCACCAGCGCCAGCAGCGGGTGCGCCAGGAATACCGCACACAGCGCCTGCTGGCTGATTTCGCCCGCCGTGCGCATTTCCACGAACAGCTCGGTCAAGTCCACCGACTCAAGGTCGATACGGCTGTCGTCGCCTGCGAACGCGTCCGGCTTGGTTGCGACGGCACGCTGGGTGCGGTTTTGCTTGGCCTTGGTTTTTGCCCGCTGGGCGCGTTTTTGCTGCTTGTTTGGCGAGGCCATGGGCGTAACGTCCTTGGGTTTGGGGCAGGTATTGAAGCGCAGGTTGGGAGAAATCCCAAGAAGGTTCGGTCGCTCATCCAACTCGACCGCCAGGCAATAGATGAATAGGCTTGGCCTTCGCAACCCGCCAGAGCGTCTTCATGACCCGCGACACCCTCGAGCACAACCAGATTCCCGTCTACTTTGGCGCCATCCTGCTGGCCGCTCTGTGTGGCGTATTCGCGCCATCATTCGCTCAGGGCCTCAGCGTGCTGATCACGCCGGCCATCGCGGTGTTGATGTACGCGATGTTTCTGCAAATTCCTTTTTTGGATCTGCGCCGCAGCTGGGGCAGCAAGCGCTTTATGGCGGCGTTGCTGCTGGCCAATTTCATCCTGGTGCCCTTGCTGGTATGGGCGCTGACCCGTGGCCTGCTGGAGCACCCTGCGCTGTTGGTGGGCGCGTTGCTGGTGTTGCTCACGCCGTGTATCGATTACGTGGTGGTGTTTACTCACATTGGCAAGGGTGACTCGCGGTTGGTACTGGCGGCCACGCCGCTATTGCTGCTGATGCAGTTGGCCCTGCTGCCGGTGTACCTGGGGTCGATGCTGGGGGCGCAGTCCGGTGTGGTGATCGCGGTTGGGCCGTTTATCCAAGCGTTCCTGTGCTTAATCGTGGCGCCGATGCTGCTGGCCGCGTTGACCCTGCTCCTTGCGCGCCGCTCAACACGCATAAGCCGGTGGAACAGCACCTGGGCCTGGCTGCCGGTGCCGGCGATGGCGCTCGTGCTGTTTGTGGTGATCGGGTCGCAAATCACATCGGTGATTCGGGACATCGGCGTACTGCTGCCAGTGCTCGCGATCTACGCAGGTTTCGTGCTGCTGGCGCCGCTGATGGGAATGTTGGCCGCGCGGCTGTTTGCGCTGCCGGCGGCCTCGGCGCGTGCGGTGACGTTCAGCGCATCCACCCGCAATTCGCTGGTGGTGCTGCCCCTGGCGCTGGCGTTGCCTGAGGGCGTGCGCGGGTTGGCCGCGACGGCGGTCATCCTGCAGACCCTGGTCGAGCTGGTCGCGCAGTTGATCTATATCCGCCTGATCCCGGCCCTGGTGTGGCCCGCCAGCCGCTAACGCGAGAATAATCAGGTTTGTTCAGGCGCTATTCAGGGAGGCGGCCGGCACCATAAGCGCGCGCTTCCCACCTGACAGGTCACCCGATGGATCATCGCAACCGCTATCGCCTGGAGTCACTGGGCATCTTTCTGATCGCCCTATTGCTGTTCACCTGGGGTATCTGGGACCAGCAGCCCCAAGGCTTTGACGGACGTTGGGCGCTGTTCCTGCAGGAAATGTTTCGCCACGGCGCGAGTCTTTTCCCCACCACCTACGGCCAGCCGTACGCCGATTATCCCGGCACCGCGACGTTCCTGAGCTTCGTTTTCGCACGCTTGTTCGACGCGCCCAACCATCTGGCGAATGTGCTGCCCACGGCGCTGGCTTCGGCCGGGGTGATTGCCTTGATCTATCGCCTGCTGGCGCCGTCCAGCCGGCCCTGGGCATTCCTGACGGTGCTGCTGACATTGCTCACCACCCAGTTGCTCGAAAAGTCGCGCTCGGTGTGCCTGGACCAGATGATCGCGCTGTTGTGCATCGGCACTTTCTACCTGCTGCACAGTGGTGAGCGCCTGGGCTCGCGGTGCAGGCAGCTTGCGGTGTTCCCCCTGTTTATCCTGGCCTTTGCGATTCGCGGGCCGCTGGGGTTGATCGAGGTGTGTGGCGTCGCCTGCGTGTACTCGGCGCTGGGCCGGCCGGGGGAGCGGGTCAGGCAGGTGTTGATTCACGGCGTTGTCGGGTTGGTGTTGCTGGCGGCGTGCTGGTGGCTATTGATGAAGCTCGCGCGCATCAGTGGTGGCGATGCCTTTGCCGATGAGGTGTTCAAGATGCAGGTCGGCGGGCGCCTCGATGAGTCCGGCGAGCCGTTCTACTTTTACTTCCAACTGAGTTTGTACCGCTACTTCCCGGTGGTGCCATTGGCGCTGGCTACCTTGATTGCGCTGCGTCACCGCTGGGCGCAACGCTGGGCCAACGAGGATGTGCAGTTATTGATACGGCTCGGCGCGTGCGGCCTGATGATTCTACTCGGCCTGTCCGTGCCGCATTTCAAGCGTGCTTATTACATTCTGCCCATGGTGCCGATGTTTGCTGCGGTAGCGGCCTATGGGCTGCTCCAGGCGCAAGGCTGGCTCGTTGGCGTGCGCCGCAGTTACGAAGGGCTCGTTGTAGCGCTGCCGGCGCTGTGCGTGGTGGTGCTGTTTGTGTGTCGACATGCCTGGCACAAGCAGGGTTACTGGCCCGACGTGTCCATGCCGCTATTGATCGGCGTGCTGGTGCTTCTGCAGGTGGCGGCGATCCTTGCGTGGTATCGGGCTACGCGATTGGTGTGGCTCAGCGCAATCGCCCTGGCGGCCCAGTGGTTGCTATTGGTGAGCGTCATCGAGCCGGCCAAGGACCTTCAGTTCGATACCCGGCGGTTTGTCAGCCAGGTGGAAGCGTTGCGGGATGCGCAGCCGGGGCCTTTGGTGTTTGTCGACCTGGCCCGGGACACCTGGGCGGTACGCTACATGATGAACCTGGACCACGATGAGCAGCCGCTGTTCGTTGGGCGTAACGAGCTGGAAAAGCTTGCCACACTGCCCCGGCCATCCTGGGTGATTGTCCCGCGCAAGGACACGGCCCTGTTGAAGGGCTCGCCCGTGGAGCCATTGGCGCCGAGCTTTCAGGGGCGGTTGAATGACAATCCGTTGATGGTGTTTTTGCTCAACTGAGAAGCCCTTTTTAGAAAGCATTTGAGGCGACGCTCAGCGCGTTACCGTTGCTCGTTCAGTTAGACCACCGCTACCGTCTATCGGAATCGCAACGCCGGATATTCGAAATTTATAATTTTTTATTTAAAAATCAGTTAGTTAAAAGTTATTAACGCATCTGCCAATAAGACAGTCGGGATATTGGCTGACGCATGCTTCGATGTTAATTTGCCACCCTTTGTAAATCGACGGATCGAACATGTACTTTCTCCTGCCATGGACTCGGCTGCTGGGCGCTTGCCTGCTGACTTGCTTCGCGCTGAACACTGCATTCGCCGCCCCCACCCCCGGCGACCAGGACCTGATCCGCGACCGTCAAAACCGCCTGCTCGAAGAGCAGCAGCGGCGTCTGCAGGAACTCCAGGACCTGCCCGGCAAAGCGGCCAAGCCCGAAGCCCCGGCCACCCCCGCCGATTCGCGCTGCTTCCCGATCAACGACATCGAACTCAAAGGCGCCGACAGCCTGCCGGCCGCCGACCGCGAGCGCCTGCTCAAGCCGTATATCGGCCAGTGCCTGGGCGTGTCCCAGCTCAACGAACTGCTCAAGGCCATCACCGACTACTACCTCGGCAAAGGCCGCGTCACCAGCCGTGCCTACCTGCCGCAGCAGGACCTTTCCAGCGGCCACCTGCAAGTGCTGGTGGTGGAAGGCAAGCTCGAAGCCCTGAAAAGCGCCGAGGGCAGCACGGTGACCGAGCGCGAATTGGCCATGGCCTTTCCCGGCAAGGTCGGCGAGGCGCTGAACCTGCGCGAAATCGAGCAACTGGTGGACCAGCTCAACCGCCTGCCGTCGAAACAGGCGCAGATGGAGCTGACCCCCGGCAGCCAGGTCGGCGGCAGCGACGTGGTGGTCAAGAACACCCCACAAAAGCCCTGGCGCGCCAGCCTGTCGCGCAATAACGACGGCCAGAAAAGCACCGGCGAACAGCAATGGGGCGCCGGCCTTGAGTGGGACAGCCCGCTCGGCCTGGGCGACCAGTTGATGCTGCGCGGCGGCCACGACGCCATCAGCGACCACCAGAAAACCTCGAAAAACACCCTGCTCTACTACAACGTACCGTGGGGCTGGTGGAACTTCAGTTACAGCTACAACGAGAGCGACTACCGCACCTACATCGTGGCCGATAACGCCAAGTACAAGCAGGACGGCGACAACCAGAACCACCAGCTGCGCGCCGAGCGGGTGATCCATCGCGATGACGTGAGCAAGACCTCGGTCAACGTCGGCCTGGCGCACCTGCGCACCAACAACTACCTCCTCGACGTGCGCACCGCGCCCAGCAGCAACCGCCTCAGCGAACTGCAACTGGGCATCAACCACGGGCGGCGTATTGGCAGTGCCTTCGTCAACCTCGACCTGGGCATGCAAAACGGCATCGGCCTGCTCGACGCCCAGTCGCAGGAAGAGCGCGACGAGTTCGGCCGACGCCAGCCGAATTCGCGCTACCGCAAATACACCGCCACCGTCAGCTACCTGCAACCGTTCAGCCTGTGGGGCGAGTCGTTCAGCTTCAGCAGCCTGGCTACCGGCCAACGCAGCGAAGACATCCTGTTCAGCCCGCAGCGCATGAGCCTCGGCGGTTCGGCCTCGGTGCGCGGCTTCAAGGACCAATTATTGACCGGCGACAGCGGCGGCTACTGGCGCAACGAAGTGCGCTGGGCGCGCCCGGTGACCCTCGACTGGATGCGCCCGGCCTTCTTCGAGTACGGCGCCAGCGTCGGCTACGACCAGGGCGTGATCAGCAACGACCGCTACAACGACAACCTGCATGGGCGGGTCTCCAGCAACTCCCTGGAACTGTTCGCCCGCGGCAAAAACGTCAGCACCAGCGTGACCTTTGCCCATTCGTTAGAAAGACCTGGGGTCGTGACCGAGCGCGAAGCGCCGATCTACTTCCGCATGGATTTCTTCCTGTAATTCAACGCCCCGCTGCAATGAGAACCTGACAATGGACGTTCGCCAATTCGCCTTCCTGGCCCGCCAACCTTCTGCCGCCCTGAAGCCGCGCAACGCGTTCTTCGGCCTGCCCAAGCGCGGGCTGGCGTTGATCCTCGCCAATGCGCTGTTCTGGCAGCCGCTGCTGGCCCAGGCCGAGGGCATTGTGGTCAGCGCGCCAGGCACCACCGTGGGTGCGGCGGGCAATGGCGTGCCGGTGGTGAACATCGCCACGCCCAACGGCGCGGGTTTGTCCCATAACCAGTTCCAGCAGTACAACGTCGGCCCCAACGGCGTGATCCTCAATAACGCCACCGGCACCCTGGTCAACACCCAGCTGGGCGGCTACATCGTCGGCAACCCCAACCTCAAGGGCGGCGCAGCCAGCGTCATCCTCAACGAAGTCAACGGCGGCAGCGCCAGCCAGTTGCGCGGCTACACCGAAGTGGCGGGGCAGTCGGCCAAGGTCATCGTCGCCAACCCGTACGGGATTACCTGCAGCGGCTGCGGCTTCATCAACACGCCGAACGTGACCCTCACCACCGGCAAACCGGTGCTCGACCCGACCGGCCAGCTGAAAAGCTACCAGGTCGACGGCGGCGCCGTGACCATCGACGGCGAAGGCCTCAACGCGAGCAACGTCGACCGCTTCGACATCATTACCCGCTCGGCCAAGATCAACGCACAGATCAACGCCCGCGAACTCAACGTGATCGCCGGGCGTAACGACGTCGATGCGCAAAGTCTGAACACCACGCCACGCGCTGACGACGGCAGCGCCAAGCCGGAGCTGGCGATCGACTCCTCGGCCCTGGGCGGCATGTATGCCGGCGCGATCAAGCTGGTGGGCACCGAGGCCGGTGTGGGGGTGAAGCTCGACGGCACCCTGGCGGCCAGTGGTGGGGATATTCAGCTCGATGCCAATGGGCGCTTGAGCATGGTCAATGCCAAGGCCAGCGAAGCGGTGGTGATCAAGGCCGACCAGCTTGATGCCACGGGCGCGATCTACGCGGGCACCCGAATCGATGCGCAAACCACCACAGGCTTGAGCAACCAGAAAAGCCTCGCCGCGCGCGACAGCATCAGCCTGACCAGCAGCGGGCAGGTGATCAACAACGGCATCATCGAAGCTGGCGTGAATGGCGATGAAAGCCGCAATGCCAGCGGCGACGTCAACCTGACCGCGGCGGGTGTGCAAAACACCCAAAGCGTGGTCGCCAGTCGCACCCTGACGGTGACCGCTGCGCAGACCCTGAATAACCAGGGCGGCACATTGAGCGGTGTGAACACCGTGGTCAGCGCAGGCCAGCTCGATAACCGGGGCGGCCGGGTTCTGGGGGCCGAGGCGCTCAAGGTCAACGCCACCGGCCTGGATAACCGCGCGGCTGGCTTGGTGCACAGCGATAACAGCACCGACGTCACGGTGACGGCTGCCCTGGATAACCAGAACGGTCGAGTGATAGGCCTCAAGAGCCTGACGCTCAACGCCGGGCAATTGACCAACGATAACGGCTTGGTCGCAAGCCAAGAGCAGGCCCAGGTAACCGCCGGGGCGTTGAGCAACCGGGCGGGCGAAATCTCCGCCCAGCAAACCACCCTTAACGCCACGTCGCTGGATAACCGTTCCGGCAAACTGCTGGGCAGCCAACTCAACGTGACCGCCAGCGGCGCCATTGATAACCGCCTGGGGATTTTCTCCGCCACCAGCCTGCTGACGGTGCAAGCCGCGAGCCTGGATAACAGCGACCAAGGCTCCGTCGCCAGCCAGGGCAACCTGACCGCGACCATCGCCGGGCTGTTCGACAATCACAATCAAGGCAACCTGGTCAGCCAAGGGGCCCAGCAGGTTCGGGTCGGGCAGCTGAACAACGCCCAGGCTGGGCTGGTATCGAGTAAAACCACCCTGGCGCTGCACGGCGATACTCTGGCCAACCAGGGCGGCCAGGTGATCGCCGATGGGGCATTGACCCTGACCGGCGGTAGCGTCGACAACAGCAATGGCGGCCAACTGAGCAGTCATAGCGGGTTGACGCTCAATGCCAACCAACTCGATAACAGCGCCGGTCGGATCAGTGCCAAGGGTGATCTGCAGGCCACCGTCGGCGTGCTCAACCAGCAAGCGGGTGAGCTGGTCAGCGAAGGCGCGCTGAGCCTTATTGGCACCTCGGTGGACAACCGCAACGGCGGTTTCATCGCCGCCACCAACGGCGTTGATTTGCGCAGCCAGAGCGTGCTCAACCAGCAAGGCGAGATCTCCAGCCAGGCCAAGGTGCTGCTGGTGGCCGACCAGTTGAACAACAATGCTGGCAAGGTGATTGGTGACAGCGGCTTGAGCCTGACCGTGCAACGCCTGCTCAACCAGAGCAAAGGCCTGCTGGCGGGGCGCGACGGCCTCGTGCTGAACGGCGGTCAACTGGATAACAGCCTGGGCGGCCGCATCACCAGCCAGAAAGACCTGAATATCAACCTGAGCGGCGACCTGCTCAACCATGACCAGGGCACCTTGCTCAGTGAAGGCACGTTAACGGTCAAGGCTGGCACGCTGGACAACCGCCAGGGCGGTATTCTGTCCGCCGCCAACGCCCTGTCGATCACAACGGACGGCCAACTGAACAATCAGGCGGGCAAGCTGCTGGCCGATGGCGCGGCCACGCTGGTGAGCGCTGCGCTGAACAACAGCCAGGGCGGTGTGATCAGCGCCAAGCAACAGGTTGACGTGCGCAGTGCTGGGCTGGACAACAGCCAGCGCGGCAGCATCAGCAGTGACGCCGGCATCACCCTGAATGCCGGGCAACTGGACAACAGCCAGCAAGGTTCGATCTTCGCCAAGTCAACCGTCAAGGCCACCCTGACCGGGCTGGACCAACATGATCGTGGCGAGTTGGTCAGCGATACCCACATCGATCTGGACTTGAACCACGGGCAACTGATCAACCGCGACCACGGCCTGATTGCGACCCCCGGCCAATTGCTGCTGAGCAACCTGGGCAGCGTCGACAACAGCCAGGGCGGCGAGATTTCCAGCACCCAGTCCTTCCTGTTGACGGCCGACGCGCTGAACAACCGGGGCGGCAAAGTCATCAGTGGCGACAGCCTTCAGGTGCGCATCGCCAAGGCGCTGGATAACAGCGTTGAAGGTGTGTTGTCTGCCAAGAACCTCTTGCAGGTGGATGCAGGCAGCCTGGACAACCAGGCCGGCGGCGCCCTCGCCAGCCGAGGCGCGCTGGGCCTGAAGGTCACAGGCCTTCTGGACAACCATAACCAGGGGCTGATTTCTGCCGCCACTGCCCTGAATGCCACGTCGGGCGCATTGAACAACAGTGACAAGGGCCGGCTTTCTGCCGGCACGTTCCACACCCTTAATACCGGCGCACTGAATAACTCCCAGGGCGGGCAACTGGTCAGCGATGGCAGCCTGACAATCACCGCCGCCAATGTGGATAACCGCAGTGGCGTGATCGGCAGCCAGCACGCCTTGAACCTGACCGTCGCCAACCTCGACAACGGCGCGGGCCTGATCAACAGTCAAAGCGACCTCACCCTGGCGGGCCAGCGTGTGGACTCAAGCCAGGACGGTGAAATCTCGGCCAAGGGCGACTTGAAACTCACGATCCAGAAGCTGATCCAGCGCCAGGGCCGCTTGATCGGCGAGCGCGCCGTGAGCCTCGATCTGCAAGGCGGTGATCTGGACAACAGCGCGGGCTTGATCAGCGCCAAAGGGCCGTTGACCTTCGCGCGCCTGGCCAACCTGACCAACCGTGAACAAGGCGAAATCTCCAGCCAGACGGCATTCAGCGTGGCGGCCAAGCGCATCGACAACGGCGATCGCGGGGTCATCCTCAGTGCCGATCAATTGCGTCTTGAAGCCGATGCCGTGGTCAACGCTGACAAGGGTTTGATCTCTGGCTGGAATGGCCTGACCGTCGTCGGCGGCAGCCTGGACAACAGCGCCGAAGGCACGTTGTCGAGCAAGAGCGGCATCTTGCAAACCACGTTCACCGGCACGCTGGATAACCACGCGGCAGGTGCCCTGGTCAGCCAGGGCAAGCAAACCATCAGCGCGGCCAGCCTGAACAACGATCAAGGGATTATTTCAGGCCAGGCGGATGTCAGCCTTACCGTCACCGGGCGCCTGGACAACAGCAACGGCGGCTTGATTTCCGCCGGTCAGCACCTGGGCTTCAACCATGGCCAGAGTGAAATCCTCAACCGTGGCGGCCAGATCAGTGCTGCCAACATCACCCTGGTTGGCCAAAGCCTGGACAACAGCGCCGGTCAACTGATCAGCCAGGGCACCCTGGAAGGCACCCTCAGCGGTGCGCTGATCAACGCCAACAACGCCCGCCTGGCCAGTGGCGCAGCTTTGCTGCTGAACGCATCGAGCCTGGATAACCGGGGCGGCCAACTGGTCAGCCAGGACCGACTCGACCTGACCCTCGCCGACGGTCTGGATAACCGCGACAAAGGCACCCTCGCCAGCCAGAAAGACCTGGTGATCAAGCTGTTGGCCGGTGACATCAACAACCAGCAGGACGGCCTGATTTTCAGCCAGAAGGGCAAGCTTGATCTGGCTGCGCGTACCCTGAATAACCAGAAGGGCACGTTGCAAAGCCAAGCCGATAACCGGCTACGCCTCAGTGGCGCCCTGAACAACCAGGGTGGCCGAGTCGACAGCCTCAGTGGCAACCTGGACCTGGAAGCAGCCAGTGTGGCCAACACCGCCGGCGGCATACTCAACAGCAGCAAGGGCTGGATCAAACTGGTCAGCGGCCTGTTCGACAACGGCAGCGGGATCACCCAGGCGCAATCGCTGGACATCACCGCCAACGGCGGCTTGCTCAACCAACTGGGGCACCTCTCGGCCCTGGGCGGTGAAAACCGTATCGTCACCAGCAGCTTTAATAACCAGGGTGGCGGTGTGTATGCCGACACCTTGCTCAAAGTCACGGCCCAGGATTTCGATAACCAGGGCACGGCTGCCGGCAACGGCGGCAAGGTCGGCGCGCGCACCATCGACTTCGGCCTGACAGGCGCCCTGAGCAACCGCTTTGGCCTGATCGAAAGCGACGACACCCTAAGCCTCACCGCGCAAACCATCAGCAACGTGGGCGGTACCCTGCGGGCCATGGGCCGCAGCGGTTCCACCCGCATCAGCACACTGGGGCTGTTCGATAACCGCCTGGGTGCGCTGGAAAGCGCCAACGAAGAACTCAACTTGCAAGCGGCCAGCCTGGACAACAACGGCGGGCGCATCGTGCACACCGGCAGCGGCACATTCGACCTGACTTCCGACCAAGTCACCCGAGCCGGCGGCAGCTTCATCACCAGCGGCCAACTGGACATCACGGCGGCCAAGTGGACCAACAGCAGCGTGATTCAGGCCGCACGCCTGAATCTCGACATCGGCGAGTTCACCCAGACCGCCAGCGGCCAGTTGCTGGGCGCACAAAGCCTGACCGGCATCGGCGGCACCTGGACCAACGAAGGCCTGCTGGCGAGCGATGGCACCCTCAACCTGACACTGACCGGTGGCTACAGCGGCAATGGTCGGGTCAGCAGCCTGGGCGCCATGAGCCTCACCAGCGCCGGCATGGACCTCGGCGATAACGCACGCATTGCCGGTGGTGCACTTACCCAGATCAACAGCACCACCCTGAACAATCGCGGACGCCTGACCGCCATCGGCGACCTGACCGTCAACGCCACCACCTTGAACAATTACGGCACCCTGGGCGGCGCTGGAAAGGTCCGCCTGAACGCCACTCACCTGCTCAACGACAAGGGCCTGATCTTCAGCGGCAACGACATGACGTTGCGCGTCAATGATTTCAGCAACCGCTATGGCGACGTCTACAGCCTGGGCGGCCTGGACATCGCTCGCGACGACGCCAATGGGCGCAGCACCCTGATCGAAAACGTCTCCGGCACCCTGGAAAGCACCGGCAACATGCGTTTGCTGGCCGACACCCTGAGCAACCGTCGCGACCAGTTCAGCACCGAAATGAAACTGGTGTCGGGCAGCTTCGACACCTACTACGACGACTTCTGTGACGGCAAAGGGTGTGAAGTGCACTTCCGCTCGGTTGAGCGCTACGAGGACGTCGTCACCGGCAGTTCCCCCACGGCGTACATCTCGTCGGGCGCAGGCCTGACCGTCGGCGCGCAAACCGTCGACAACCTCTACAGCTCAATCTCGGCTGCGGGCAATATCCAGATCGATACCGGTGTACTGAACAACACAGGCGCAGCCGGTGGCGAGGATCGTCACTTCGACTCGGAGTTCTATACCCGCAACGACAGCGTCTACAACACGTTCATCATCCGCAGGAACCAGTTCAACCTCTACAACAACCCCAACTCGGCCGACTACCGTCCCGGCGAAATGACCATCGCCAAGCTGAGGGACGGGATCGGTAACTTCTACAACGATTCCAGCTATGTCGTCGCCACCGCCGGACGTGTGATTGCCCCCGCTGTTATTCAGGCGGCCGGCTCTGTCACCGTTAACGCTACGCAGCAAATCAACAACAGCGTGATCCGCGCCAACGCCACGGATATCAATACGCCGGCGCAAAACCGCAATACCAACTCCGACGTGTTTGCCTCCACGGTCAAACCGGCGATCACCGCGCAACTGCCGCCGGACCTGGCCCAGCGCCAGGTCAACCCGGTGACCTTGCCCGGCTTCAGTTTGCCGACCAGTCAGAACGGCTTGTTCCGCCTCAGCGGCCAGGCCGCGAAGGCCGGCGCAGCGGGTAAAACCGCCACCGGCAGTGGTAACTTCAGCGTGAGCGGGCGAGTGGTCAGCGCCGCCGAGCGCGAGAAAACTCTCGACTACAGCGCCGTGCAAGAGCGCGGCTTCAGCCTCGATGGCCAGCCGGTCAGTGGCGCGGTCAACGGCCAGGGCCCGCTGGTGCTGGACGGCCGCGCGCCTTCGGTCACCCGCGTGCAGGGTGTGCCGGACATTGCCCCGGTGGATAACAGCCACAAATACCTGATCGAAACCAACCCGGCGCTCACCGACCTCAAGCAGTTCATGAGCTCCGACTACCTGCTCGGCAAACTCGGCTACAACCCCGACGCCAGCTGGAAGCGTCTGGGCGACGGCCTCTACGAGCAACGCCTGATCCGCGAAGCCGTGGTGGCGCGTACCGGCCAGCGCTATATCAACGGCATCGCCAGCGACGACGCGCTGTTCCGCTACTTGATGGACAACGCCATCTCCTACAAGGACTCGCTCAACCTGCAGCTCGGCGTGTCGCTCACCGCCGAACAAGTGGCGGCGTTGACCCACGACATCGTCTGGATGGAAGAGGCCGAGGTCAACGGGGAAAAAGTCCTGACCCCGGTGTTATACCTGGCCCAGGCCAACAACCGCCTGGCGCCCAACGGTGCGTTGATCCAGGGCCAGGATGTCAGCCTGATCAGCGGCGGCGACCTGCACAACAGCGGCACCCTGCGCGCCACCAACAACCTGAGCATGGTCGCGGGCAACATCGACAACAGCGGCCTGATGCAAGCCGGCAACCGCCTGGAAATGCTCGCCACCGACTCGATCCGCAACAGCCGTGGCGGCATCATCACCGGTCGCGACATCAGCGCCACGGCGGTGACCGGCGACATCATCAACGAGCGCACCGTCACCACCTTCAAGCGCGACGGCGAGAAATTCCAACTGCGCGACGACGTGGTCAGCGATGCGTCGCGCTTCGAAGCAACCGATACCTTGCGGCTCAACGCCGGCCGGGATGTGCTCAACGTAGGCAGCAATCTAAAGGCTGGCGGCAACGCCAGTGTGACCGCAGGCCGCGACGTAGTGATCGCCAGCCAGACCGAAGAAGACAGCGCCGCCTACCAGCGCCGCCGGGTCAAGAGCACCGAGCAAACCCTGCTGCAACACGGCTCCAGCGTGGAGGTGGGCGGCAACCTCGCCATCGACGCCCGACGCGACATCGCCGTGGTCGCCAGCACCGTCAGCGCGGCCAAAGACCTGAGCGTCAAAGCCGGCGAAAACCTGACCCTGGCCGCCGCCGCCAACGAACAGCACGACTACTCCAAAGGCAAAAAAGGCGACACCAAAACCACCACCCAACTGGACAGCGTCACCCAACAAAGCGCCGAACTCAAAGCCGGCGGCGACCTGATCGCTGTGGCCGGCACCGACCTGACCCTGGTCGCCAGCAAAATCAGCGCGGGCAACGAAGCCTACGTGCATGCCGACAACGAACTGCAACTGCTCGCCGCGCAAGACAGCAACTACTCGCTGTATGACATGAGCAAGAAAGGCGGGTGGGGCAGCAAGAAGACCCAGCGGGATGAAGTGACCGATGTGAAAAATGTCGGCAGTGAGATCAAGACTTGGGGAGACCTGACGCTGGAAAGTGGTGGGAATCAGAAGTATCAAGCGGCGAAGCTCGACAGTGGCGGGGATATAGCGATTGTCAGTGGTGGGGCGGTGACGTTTGAAGCGGTGAAGGATTTGCACGACGAGAGCCACACCAAGAGCAAAGGTGACTTGGCGTGGACGAGTTCCAAAGGCAAAGGCAACACCGACGAGACGTTGCGCCAGACGCAGATGATTGCAGAAGGTAGCGTCGTGATCAAAGCCGTCGATGGTTTGAAGATTGATATCAAACACATCGATCAGAACACGGTTAGCCAGACGATTGATGTGATGGTTAAAGCCGACCCGCAACTGGCTTGGCTGAAAGAAGCTGAGAAGCGTGGAGATGTGGATTGGCGCCAGGTTAAAGAGCTGCATGACAGTTTCAAATATAGCAATTCAGGCTTAGGCGCCGGCGCACAAATCATCATTGCGATCATTGTTACGTACTTCACGATGGGGGCCGCCAGCGGCGTAATTGCCTCTGCGGGGGTGGGGACGTCGATGGCTGGTGCCACGGCTGCTTCTACCGCCGTGTCTGCTGCTGGCTGGGCCAATGCTGCGGGCAGCGTCATAGCGGGTGGCATGGCGAGTAACGCTACGATCAGCGCCATCAATAACCGGGGCAACCTGAGCACCGTCTTGAAGGATGTTACTTCCAGCGACGCGATGAGGGGCTATGTAGTATCCGGCGTCACGGCTGGCTTGACTGCTGGTGTCTATGACAAGTGGACCGGCACTCAGACCGGTACTTCCACTGCACTACCCAACTCAGGTGCGGTTGCGACCGTGAGTCCATTGAGCACTTGGCAAGGCGTGGGGCAGTTCACGACTAACCAGGTACTGCAAAACGGTACGTCCGTATTGCTGGATCGAGCGCTGGGAGGGGAGGGCCGCCTGGGTGATGCGTTGCAAAATAGCTTGGCCAATGCATTCGCTGCCTACGGTTTCAACCTGATTGGCGATACCACCAAAGGTCACTTGGCCGATGGGGGCATCGCCAAGATCGGGCTACATGCAGTGATGGGCGGGTTGGCGGCTGAGGCCTCTGGGGGGGATTTCCGTACGGGCGCGCTGGCAGCTGGCGTGAATGAGGCATTGGTAGATAGCCTCTACAAGAACTACGCCGACATGCCCGATGACCAGAAGAAACGTTTGCTGGTCATGAATTCGCAGGTGGTCGGCGTGCTAGCGGCGTCGGTACAGAGCGGTGCTGACGCTGAAAGTCTGCAAACGGGAGCATGGGTGGCGGGTAGTGCGACACAGTACAACTACCTGTTTCACCAGGAAGTGGAGGAGATGACTGAGGAGGTTGCTAGCAAGAAAACCGAGGCTGAAAAAAACGAGGTACGTGCCCGCTACGCGCAACTTGACGAAGCTAGAAACGCGGAGCTGCGGTCGGTTTGCCAAGCTGCTCCCGCTGCATGTGATGCAGTATCAAATCGTTTAATCGCGGATGAGCCCAAGCTGCGTGAGTTGGCCAAATCGCTCTATGCACAAGGTCATACCAGTGAAGCCACTACGATTGCGGCAATTATCATCAGCAATAACACCACTGCGACTTTAACGATAGCAACGGAACTGGCGGCATTGCGGGATGGTGACCAGTCTTCATTCTGGGACGCTGCTGCTGGTACACTGCTAGGCGCATCACTTGGAGGAATGAGGCCGAGTGGAGGTGGCGTCGGTCCAAAAGGGATAGGCGAAGCTTCAGGGTCGGCAAAAAACTTCTCAATTGCCGATCGCGTCTTTGGTCAGCTCAATGATCCTCGAATGGGGCAACTTGCAGGAAAGCTTGATGTCGATGCCTTACAGAAGCTTGCTAATAATCCCAGCGCTACTCGGTTCATGGACGCAAGGACAGGGCATATCAATGTAATTCAAGAAGTTGAAGGGAAGCTGATTCGAATTACCGTGCCAAGAGACGAGATGAAGATTATTTCTGTTGGCCCAATTAGACCTAACCAAGTTAAAAATTTGTTAGGCAAGGGCGATTTTGTCCCGTTACCTTGAATTTTCGGAGGGCTTGTGGCTTCAATTCATATTGAGGAAATTCAAAAAATCCTGTTTGCGCAAGGCAATAAAGATTCCTTGCCAAATCAAGATAATGGGGAGGGCTACTTTCTAGAGATTAGATTTGACAGTTCTACTCGCAAGGCATCTGGGATTGTTGATGAAGAGTATAAGGATAAAGTAATAACTCTGGATTGCCCTTACGGCACAGTAGTTATTTTGTGTGATGAGGAAGGGCAGTTAAAATCAATTGAGTTAAGTTAGCTGCACTAAGTTGACATTCCCAGCACCGGCCTTGCGCCGGTGTTTTTGCACCCTGTTTGCCCTCTGGCAGGGGAAATAGGGGTGAAATAGGGGCCAGACCCTGAGGGATCCCCGAATTTTCTTACTTAAAATCAAGAAGTTGGAATATTGAAGAGGCCTGCATGAGCCGGCAACTTGGTTTGCACCACACAAAACTAAGAACCCGAACCCATGCAGGCCATCCGATTTTTACACAGAGCGCTCGCTCAAGCACTGCCCTCGATCCATTCTCGCCGCCTAACGACGCTGATGAGTTGTGTCAGTTCGTTACTGCAAGGCCGTCGCCTGACGCTAACAGCGCTGGGACGTTTTATGCCAGGTCAGGCGTACCCCAAGCATGCGATCAAACGAGTGGACCGATTACTGGGTAATCAACACCTCAGAGCAGAGCGCCCGCTGTTCTACTGGGTGATGCTGCGGGCGTTGTTAGGCTCCCTGAAGCACCCTTTAATCTTGGTGGACTGGGGTACAAACCGGGGACATCGTTTACATTTCTAACCGGGGACATGGTTTACAGGTTAATACGCATGATCAGGAGGTAACTGATCATGCCCTGGAACCAAGAGTCTCCGATGAATCAACGAATCAGACTGGTCGCTGACTGGCTTTCTGGTAATTACACCAAAAGCCAGCTGGCGCGCCGCTTTAACGTAAGTCGGCCTACCGTCGACAAATGGATCGGCCGGCACAATGGCGATTTAAAGTCGTTAGCCGAACTGTCCCGACGCCCTCACAACAGCCCCAATAAAACCGACGATGAAATCCTGGCCCGTGTGGTGGCGATGAAGGAGGCGCACGATAAATGGGGTCCGAAGAAGCTTCTCGAGCTATTGCGACTTGAAGATCCCTCCATCGCCTGGCCTTCCCCAAGTACAGCAGGCCAATGGCTTGATCGACTTGGGCTCGTCCAAAAGCGGCGCTTCAAGCGCAGACACGGTACTTCCCCTGTAGTAATGCGCGAGGCCAACGAACCTAACCAGACGTGGTGCGCCGACTACAAAGGGCAATTCAAAATGCATAACGCGCAGATGTGCTTCCCTTTGACCATCACAGACCACGCTTCCCGGATGATTTTGGCGTGCAGGGCTCATTCAAAGATCAAGACTGAACCTGTTAAACAAGCCTTTGAGAGACTGTTTCAGGAGTATGGCATGCCCGAAGTTATTCGGTCGGACAACGGTGTTCCGTTTGCCTCTCCTGGCCTGGCAAGAATATCCACGCTGGCAGTTTGGTGGATACGTCTGGGCATCTATCCGGAGCGCACCATGCCAGGAAGACCGGCCCAAAATGGTCGCCATGAGCGGATGCACCGTAGCTTGAAACTGGAGCTGCCCTTAGGAGAAAACTTAATCGAGCAGCAGCTTTTGCTGGAGCATTTCAGGCATGAGTTCAATTACGTGCGCCCTCATGAAGCGCTCAGTATGAAGCGTCCAGGGGACGTGTATGTGCCGTCTACCCGGCCTTACCCAGGATGCTTGCCGGATGTGGAGTATCCGTCCGAAATGAAGGTTCGAAGCGTCAGACAGGACGGGTCGATCAAGTGGAACGGCAAGTTGGTATTTATCAGCGAGGCGCTGTCAGGGGAGCAGATAGGGCTTAAAGAGGCTGAGGATGATGTTTGGGATTTGTACTTGTGTGATTATCCCCTGGGAAGGCTTGGGCGAGGTATGACCCGCGTCCAAGCCTCAAATGTGTAAACGATGTCCCCGGTTTCAGATGTAAACGATGTCTACGGTTCTACACCGGTCTCGAATTGATGCTCCTGGCGATGCGTTTTTGTTGAGAGCCGCGGTCCCGTTTGCGGGACGCTCGTTTCCTATTTATGAAAGCGTTCATGAGCGTGAGAGCTGTCCCAAATATCAAAGCCGCCTGCTCAAAATGTTAGCTGAGTTACTGCCTGACGGATGCGTTCCAGTCTTGGTCACGGATGCGGGTTTTCGGCGTCCGTGGATGAAGGCTGTGGTAGCGAAGGGCTGGTATTACGTGGCTCGCATACGCAACCGTGAACTTTATCGTCGAGAAGCAAACGACTGGCAACCCGTGAAGAATTTGTACGCTCTGGCCACTTCATCACCTAAATCGCTGGGGCGCGTTGAGATGACGCGTAGCGCCCCTCACTTCGTCGATTTGTACTGCGTTCGCCATTCAGCCAAGGGCCGAAAACACCAACGAGTCACGGGTTCAATCGCCAGAAGCAAGCTCAGCCGACAGTCCGCCAAACGTGAGCGTGAGCCGTGGTTGCTTGCCAGCAATCTTGCGCAAAGTGAGTGGAACCCGGTACAGATTGTGGCGATTTATAAGCGGCGTATGCAGATCGAGGAAGGTTTCCGAGATGTCAAAAGTGAGCACCTGGGATTCGGTCTGAATTTGCATCGAAGCCACTGCCCAAAGCGCATTGAGGTGCTGTTGTTGATTGCGGCATTGGCCAACTACCTCATATTTTTAACAGGGCTGCAGGCGCGAGAAAATGGTTTGGAACGGTGCTATCAAAGCAATAGCCTCAAAGAGAAACGAGTGCTTTCATTGTGGCGATTAGGTTTGGAATACTGGCGCAGTTGCACCGAGTTCGGTAGTCAAAAACACCTGGAGATATTGGAGAAAGCTCTGCGTGATGAGGTGCACCATCAGGCGCAGAGCTTGGAGTAAATTTGTGGGGATCCCTCAGGGTCTGACCCCTATTTTTCCCTCGGCGTCACTGGGGACGAGGGTGGGCACTTGATTGCTAGTATATTCAACGGACCTGGGGAGAGATTGAACCTCCTTCCCATGAATGGGAACTTGAATAAAGGTACTTGGAAATCTATGGAGAATACATGGCGTCCGCACTTAAGGAGGGCAAACAGGTTAGCGTGAAGATTGAGCCTGTGTATTCTGGTAAAAGTGTTCGGCCAGATAGCTTTAATGTGGAGTATTCAATAGGCGGTGCTCGTCCAAAAGAGATTGTATTTAAAAACTCACCGGGTGGAAATTGATGCGTAGTGATAATGATATTTACAATGACATTGGGGGTATTTTATTTGAGATTGCTCCCAGCGGAGCCTGTAAAATTATAATGCGTGCACAGCTATCCCAAGAGCTAGATAGCTGTGAGTATGAGTATGACTACATTGATGCACAAGGTAACGTTGCCTGGTTCACGGCAGGCGGGCGAGCCAATACAGATATTTTAGATCTTTTAACAGAGCTGCGTAGTTGGTATGTTGAGAATAAACTTACAGGAGGGCTGCCAGCGTGGAGTGGCTGTGAGGTGACCTTGGACTTAGTTAAGGTTAAAATTAGTATAGATTTTATTTATCCTTGAGAACTAAGCGGAAAGTTTAGGTGTAGTGGAAAAGCGGGGTCAGACCCTGAGGGATCCCCACAAATTTACTCCAAGCTCTGCGCCTGATGGTGCACCTCATCACGCAGAGCTTTCCCCAATATCTCCAGGTGTTTTTGACCACCGAACTCGGTGCAACTGCGCCAGTATTCCAAACCTAATCGCCACAATGAAAGCACTCGTTTCTCTTTGAGGCTATTGCTTTGATAGCACCGTTCCAAACCATTTTCTCGCGCCTGCAGCCCTGTTAAAAATATGAAGTAGTTGGCCAATGCCGCAATCAACAACAGCACCTCAATGCGCTTTGGGCAGTGGCTTCGATGCAAATTCAGACCGAATCCCAGGTGCTCACTTTTGACATCTCGGAAACCTTCCTCGATCTGCATACGCCGCTTATAAATCGCCACAATCTGTGCCGGGTTCCACTCACTTTGCGCAAGATTGCTGGCAAGCAACCACGGCTCACGCTCACGTTTGGCGGACTGTCGGCTGAGCTTGCTTCTGGCGATTGAACCCGTGACTCGTTGGTGTTTTCGGCCCTTGGCTGAATGGCGAACGCAGTACAAATCGACGAAGTGAGGGGCGCTACGCGTCATCTCAACGCGCCCCAGCGATTTAGGTGATGAAGTGGCCAGAGCGTACAAATTCTTCACGGGTTGCCAGTCGTTTGCTTCTCGACGATAAAGTTCACGGTTGCGTATGCGAGCCACGTAATACCAGCCCTTCGCTACCACAGCCTTCATCCACGGACGCCGAAAACCCGCATCCGTGACCAAGACTGGAACGCATCCGTCAGGCAGTAACTCAGCTAACATTTTGAGCAGGCGGCTTTGATATTTGGGACAGCTCTCACGCTCATGAACGCTTTCATAAATAGGAAACGAGCGTCCCGCAAACGGGACCGCGGCTCTCAACAAAAACGCATCGCCAGGAGCATCAATTCGAGACCAGTCCACCAAGATTAAAGGGTGCTTCAGGGAGCCTAACAACGCCCGCAGCATCACCCAGTAGAACAGCGGGCGCTCTGCTCTGAGGTGTTGATTACCCAGTAATCGGTCCACTCGTTTGATCGCATGCTTGGGGTACGCCTGACCTGGCATAAAACGTCCCAGCGCTGTTAGCGTCAGGCGACGGCCTTGCAGTAACGAACTGACACAACTCATCAGCGTCGTTAGGCGGCGAGAATGGATCGAGGGCAGTGCTTGAGCGAGCGCTCTGTGTAAAAATCGGATGGCCTGCATGGGTTCGGGTTCTTAGTTTTGTGTGGTGCAAACCAAGTTGCCGGCTCATGCAGGCCTCTTCAATATTCCAACTTCTTGATTTTAAGTAAGAAAATTCGGGGATCCCTCAGGGTCTGACCCCTATTTTTGCTGTTTTTGAATATTCAAATGGCTACAATAGGCTTGAGATATTTAAGATGAAAGAATGGTCATCGCTGTGCAAGTCAAAGGTTGGGGACACCGTTGATGTACGGGAGCAATGCGTTATCGCTATGGACGACGGTGCATACAAAATTTCAGACGATCAGTATTTTTTAGCTGACGCTTTTTCTGATGAGGGAGAGAAAAAACTTCGTTTGCTATCCCTCTACTGGGCCTGCAGTGAGCCTGCATTTAGAAGAGCCTACTACAGGGATGTTGAAAATGATGACATGGCCGTATGCCGGCCGCCGCCTGAATTGCTTCCAGTTGGGGCGGGGGGGACCTATAGTCAGATTAAAAATGCTCTTAGCTCTCTTGGTTCTGACAAATTTATGGAGTACGCTTCTTATCGTGTTATGTCTGATGGTGCGTTTGTTCATAAGGGCTTAGAAAGCTCATTGGCTGTTTATTATTTTCGCTCGTCTGATATTGTTGATGATGAGCTGCCTTACGCGATACTGTGGAAGCTTTCTACTGTGTGATTTAATAAGAAACAACGTCCTGTTGCCGGGTTAAAGCGGTGCAAAAGGACCAGGGCAGGTTATCCCTGATGCAATCAGCCCACCCAAGATCAGCCGGGTTCAAGACCTGTTTGGGCAGACATTTGAAAGTATCCCGCTGTCGCACCTTCCCAATTGGAAGACCGGTTCGCTTGTAAATGATGGGGTGTTGGGCGAGCAACTGGATTAGTTTTGTTACAGACTACAGAGTTCCCTTAGAAGATGCGCCAGAAAAAGTTATCAAGTTCATATCAATACATGACTGGTCTTTTCGATAAGAATAGTGGGCGGATCACGTTTTTAAAAAGCCCATCAAAATAAATTTGCCAACCAGAGCAGAGCTAAAGAGTTGGGGCAACGATGAGCATGGAAGACGTGGTGGCTGACAGGCTTGGAAGAATCGCTGCGGATGGGTTTGATATTTTTAAAGTATCAAAAGAAGCGCATGATATTTATCAAGATCCTAATTTTTTACTTACAAAAAAATTAGATCTTGCGTTGTTGTCACTAATGGTAATGATCGAGGGGCCAGAGTATGAGATGACAGAAAAAGAGTTTCATGAACTTTTATCTGATATTCGCCAAATGTAGTCTCTTCAATATACCTATGTCAGGCGTTATCGACACCGGCCTTGCGCTGGTGTTTTTGCACGTGCGCCAGGCATGGCGCGCTGCGCGCGAGCGCAACCAGCTTGGCTGTGGTGGCCTCGCTGGTGACTGACAGTCCTCTACACACCCGGCAAGCCCATCCGAATGCCCTTAGAAAACCCTTCTACTTACAACGAAACCCCTCCGGCATCGTAACCGTGTAATTACGCTGCACCCGATCCTGAAAATTCAGATTGCGCAGCCCCTGCTCCACCAAAAAGGCTTCCACCTTCGCGGGCTGGCAGTCGTCGTTGTAGGACGATGCCCGCAGCAGATACACCGCGCGCTTGCTCGTTTCATCCCGGGCGGTGGCCCTGAAGGTGGTGAGGGTGGTGTAACCGGTGCGCTCAGAGGTGCCCACAGGGCCGTAGGTGGTGTTTGGGGTGCTGGTGCAGGTCAGCTGGTCGGTTTTCTTTTTGTTCTTCTTGCACTCGGTGGTGGTGCTGTTTGCCACCTGGCCGTATTCGGTGGCGGTATAGCGGTAGGTGACTTGCTTGCTGTCGACGTCCAGGGTGACGGTCATTTTGATGGGGGTGTGGTTTTTGGGCAGGGTGGTGTCGGTGAAGACATTCTGAAAGCCCTGGTCCTTCATGGCGCTGACCATGTCGCGCAGGTAGTAGCGGGCGTTGAGTGCGTTTTCGTCGCTGCCGCCGGTGGATGTCACCAGTACCGTGGCCTGGCGGTCGAAGTGGTAGTCGGGGTCAGGTGTTGCGTTGATCGCTACGTCCATTTGCGTGGCGCATCCACTGAGCATTGCGGTCAGTAGCAGTAGCGTGCAGAGCAAGAAGCGGGTCATGAAGGAAACCTTACAGCGGCGAATTGGGTAAAGGCTGAACGATCGGGCCCAGCGAAAAAACCCTCAATCGTCTTGCTGCGACACCGTGACGCCGTCAGGTCGGTCGCCATCAAATCGCAGGCAATAAAAAACCCCAAGGAACATGGTTCCTTGGGGTTTTTCGGTATTTTGGTGCCCAGAGACGGAATCGAACCGCCGACACGGGGATTTTCAATCCCCTGCTCTACCGACTGAGCTATCTGGGCAACGGGGCGCATTAAACGGGTTTTTCAGGGGGTCGTCAAGCAAGTTTTCAAAAAATATTTAATTATTACCGTCGCTTACGTGCCGACCCCGGTTTTTGATCAATTATTGAGCAGGCGGAACGTAGCCTTCGGCTTGGGCGTATTCCTCGCCGGAAAAGAACTTGTCCATTTCGCCCTGCAGGTATTTGCGGTCTTCGGCATTCATCATGTTCAAGCGTTTTTCGTTGATGAGCAGGGTCTGGTGTTTTTGCCAATCGCCCCAGGCTTTGGCGGAGACGTGGTCGTAGATGTCCTGGCCCTTGGCACCCGGAAAAGGGGCGCGTTCGAGTGCGGGCAGTTCTTCTTTGTACTTGCGGCACATGATGGTGCGGGTCATGACGACTCTCCTGCGTTCAATACTTCAGCCGCGCGCTTCAGCAGTTTTTTTACCGGGGCGGCAAGGCCCAGGCGCGGCGGGGTGGCGAGGTTATACCAGAGCCAGTCGGCCTCGGCCACGTGATGGGCGCTTTCCTCGACCTGGACCAGCCAGGGTTCGATGGCCAGCTGGAAGTGGCTGAAGGTGTGGATCAGCCCCGGCAGTTCCTGGTGCTTGCCCAATGCCAGTGCGTGCTGGTTGGCCAGATGATCGAGGTCTTCCAGGTCGTCCAGCTCCGGCAGGCTCCACAACCCCCCCCACAGTCCCGTGGAGGGGCGACGGTAAAGCAGGATCGCGCCTTCGGCATTGGCCAGCATCGGCATCAGTGTGCGTTTCTGCGGGATGGTCTTGCGTGGCTTGGGGATCGGGTAGCGCGTTTCCAGGCCGAGCATGTGCGCTTCGCAGCCTTTTTCCAGCGGGCACAGCAGGCAGCTGGGTTTGCTGCGGGTACAAAGGGTCGCGCCCATGTCCATCATCGCCTGGGTGTAGGCGTTGACGCGGTCATGGGGCGTGAAGCGCTCTGCGGTGGCCCACAGCTGCTTGGCGACCTTGGGTTCGCCTGGGTAGCCCTCTTGCGCGGTAAAGCGTGCCAGCACGCGTTTTACGTTGCCGTCGAGGATCGGCGCGCGCAGGCCCATGCTCAGGCTGGCGATCGCTCCGGCGGTGGACAGGCCGATGCCGGGCAGCTCGGTGAGCTTTTCGACATCCCTGGGAAACTCGCCACCGTAGTCGGCTACCACGATCTTTGCGGTCTTTTGCAGGTTACGCGCCCGGGTGTAGTAACCCAGGCCGGTCCACAGGTGCAGCACTTCGTCTTCCGGCGCGGCGGCCAGGGCTTCGACCGTCGGCAGGGACGCCATGAACCGGTCGAAGTAATTGAGCACAGTGCTGACCTGGGTCTGTTGCAGCATGATTTCCGACACCCACACCCGGTAAGGCGTGATGCCTTGTTGCCAGGGCAGGTCGTGGCGACCATGGCGGTCGTACCAGTCGAGTACCGCCGCTGAAAACTGCTCGTTTCTCATCGGTTGAACAAGCCTTTCAGTGCGTCTTTGAGCTTTGGATTCACTTTGTCGAGCTTCTCTTCGAGCTTCTCGTTAAGACGATTGCCCGCCGCCTTGATGGCGACCTGGCCAAGCCCGTCCTTGTCCAGGCGGCAGGCCTTGGCGCCCAGTTCCAGCGGGCCACGGCAACGCAGCGGCACTTCGATGCCCTGGAAGTTGGCGCCGACCTGGCAGGCCGGGTCCGGCACGTCGCGCTGATCGCCTTCGACGATGATGCCCACGCGGTAGTCCATGCCCAGCACGCGCAGGTCGACATCGCCATCGCCGTTGAGCGTCAGCCCCGGAATGCGCACCTTAAGGTCAGGGTTGCTGGCCACGCCATTGCTGAACGTCAGGTTGCCGCGCAGTTCCTGGAAGGGCGTGTCCTTGCCTTGTGGCGTGGTGCTCAGGGTCTTGCGGTTGAGCAGGGCGATACCGGTACACAGTTGCTGCTCGATGTTGGCGTTGAGCAACACACCGTTGTTGATCACGACGTTGGCGGTACCGTTGAGGCTGTCGATCAGGGCCTTCTGGCTGTTGCCTCGACCACTCAGGTTGCTGTCGAGGGTGATCAGGCCTTTGACCGGCGGGGTTTTCCCCTGGGCCTGCAGGATGCGTTCGACGGGCACCTGCTTGATATGGCTTTGCAGCGCCAGCAGCGGGATGTCCTGGCGCACGTCGAGGCTGCCGTTGGCCTGGAATGTACCGTTGTAGAGGCCGCCGCTGAGGCTGTCGAGCTTGAGCTGGCCGTCGATGCCGGAGGCTTTCAATACTGCATTCTGGATTGGCAACTGGCTCAAGGTCAGCTGACCAAAGGCGAGGTCTGCGTTCACATCCAGGCTGCGCAGGCGGGTCAGCGGCAGCAGTTTGTCACTGCTCCAGGCGCCCTTGGTCGGTGCTTCCGGTAGCGGAGTGCTACCGCCGGCGGCCATCGCCCCGGCTTCGCTGCTCTGCACTTCGGCCTGGCGTGCGGCGGTGGCGCCTTTGGCGGCTTCGGATTTGGCCGGCAGGTAATTGTCGGCGTTGAAGGTATCGCCCTTGAGTTGCACGCGCAGGGACTGTTTGGCGAAATCATCCACGGCGACGCGACCGGTGAAGGTGCTGCCGTCGAGTTTCAGGTTGAGGTCTTCCAGCGCAACGCTGGTCGGGGTGCCTTGGAGGCGGCTGACCAGTTCGACTTTGCTCAGGCTATCCGGCGCCATGGCCGGCAGCGGGTGGCCGACGCTCTCCAGAAACTTGGCCAGGTCGAACTGGGCGACCGACAACGCGCCGCTGACCTGCGGGGTTTTGTCCAGGTCATTGACCCGCAGTTCGCCCAAGGCGCGCAGTTGGTTGGCCGAGAGTTTCAGGTTGGTCCATTCGGCGAAGTTGGCCGCCAGGTCCACCAGCACCTGGCCCTGGGTGGAGAAGGTCAGGGTCTTGCCTTGCAGGGGCTCGCCGGTAGCTTCGCCACTCAGGCGCATGTCTTCGAACTGGTAGCGCTTGAGGGCGCGTTGGATGCGTAGATTGCCGTTCAGCTCGGTCTTGAGCCGCATGACCGGTTGGTTGCTGCCCAGGAACGCGGTGAGTTTCAGCGGGATGTTGGCGCCTTCGTGGATCGCGCCGGCACTGAGCTGGATGCTTTCGGCGCTGAACTGCTTGCCAGTCTGTTCATCGTTGTATTCAACGCGGGCGTTGTTGATGGTCAGGCTGTCGATGTCCAGGCGGATCGGCTGCGGCGGTTTTTCCGGCTTGGTTTCAGCAACCGGCTCGACCGGCGCGGGAGCGGGGGTACCCGTGGGTTCATCGGGCAGGTTCTTGCCGATGTCTTCCCAGTTGCCGTGGCCGTTCTTGTCGCGGTTGAGGCGCAGGTTCAGGCCTTCGACGCGCACATCGCTCATCTGCACTTCGCGGCGCAGCAGCGGCAGCACGCGTACCGACAGGCCGAGCATCTGCAGGTCGGCGAATGGTTGGGTCGGGTTGGTCAGGGTCGCCACCCCGGCTTCGTGCAGCTCCAGGCCCAGCCAGGGGAACAGGCTCCAGCCGATGTCGCCATTGAGCGTCAGCTCGATGTGGGCCTTGTCGCGGGCAATCTGGCGAATTTCTTCTTTGTAGTCGTTGGGATCGAAGAGGTGGGTCAGGGCAAAGCCGAGAGCCACAATGATCAGCAACAGCCCGAGAAATACCAGACCCAGGATTTTGCCGAACGCTTTCATGGGCGAGTCCTTGTATGTCGATTGCAAAATTTAGCCGCAGAGTATAACGCCCGACGGCCTGCATCAGTTCGTGGATCGTTACATTGTATCTACGACCGCCGAAACAAGATTCTGGCGTCAAAAAAAACCGATTTGCTGAAAAAAGTGATGTCACTTTGGTTTTTCTCGCGCCTGCAAGTGCTAATCTCTGCGCGTTCGTCCGCCTTCTGCGACCTATCGTCGCGCCAAAATGGAGTTTCACCCAAAAAAACGGCCACGCTTTGCGTGCAAGGCCGAGGGGGAGAGCGCCTGACGGACGCATACCAATAACTGGGGGAAACACCAATGAGCACTAGCACTGCGGCCGATATCAACGCCGCACAGCCTGCGTTCCTGTCCAAGGAGCGCATTATCGCCAAGCCCGGCTTCAACCGCTGGCTGGTTCCGCCGGCCGCCCTGGCCATTCACCTGTGCATCGGCATGGCCTACGGTTTCTCGGTGTTCTGGTTGCCGCTGTCCAAGGCGCTGGGTATCACCGCGCCAGTTGCCTGTGCGCCGGACATGGGCTTCATCGCCCAAGTCTTTTCGTCCCAATGCGACTGGCCCATCTCCATGCTGGGCTGGATCTACACCCTGTTCTTCATCTTCCTGGGCTGTTCGGCAGCAATCTGGGGCGGCTGGCTGGAACATGCCGGGCCACGCAAGGCCGGTGTCGTATCGGCACTGTGCTGGTGTGGTGGCCTGCTGATCTCGGCCTTGGGTATCTATACCCACCAGATCTGGCTGATGTGGATCGGTTCCGGGGTCATTGGCGGTATCGGCCTGGGCCTGGGCTATATCTCGCCGGTATCGACCCTGATCAAGTGGTTCCCGGACAAGCGCGGCATGGCCACCGGCATGGCGATCATGGGCTTCGGTGGCGGCGCGATGGTCGGTGCACCGCTGGCCGCAGCACTGATGGGCCACTTCGCTTCGCCGACCAGCGTGGGCGTATGGCAGAGCTTTTTGGTGATGGCTGCGATTTACTTCGTGTTCATGATCGGCGGCGCACTCTCGTATCGCGTGCCGCCGACCGGCTGGAAGCCTGAGGGCTGGACCGCGCCGGCGAAAAAAGCCAGCAACGCGATGATCACTCACCGTCATGTACATGTGAACGTGGCGTGGAAAACCCCGCAATTCCGTCTGGTATGGCTGGTGCTGTGCCTGAACGTGTCGGCCGGTATCGGCATCCTCGGCATGGCGTCGCCTCTGTTGCAGGAAGTGTTCGGCGGCAAGCTGCTGGGTGTGGATGTGCCGTTTGGTCAGCTGGATGCCGGGCAACTGGCGTCAATTGCAGCCATCGCGGCAGGCTTCACCGGGTTGTTGAGCCTGTTCAACATCGGTGGCCGGTTCTTCTGGGCGTCGTTCTCCGACTACCTGGGCCGTAAAAATACCTACTTCGTGTTCTTCGCCCTGGGCTTTGCCCTGTACGCGCTGATCCCGAACCTGGGGCACCTGGGCAACGTGGCGCTGTTCGTGGCGGCGTTCTGCATCATCCTGTCGATGTACGGCGGTGGTTTTGCGACGGTGCCGGCTTACCTGGCGGACCTGTTCGGTACGCAAATGGTCGGCGCGATCCATGGCCGCCTGCTGACCGCGTGGGCTGCGGCCGGCGTGCTGGGCCCGGTGTTGGTGAACTACCTGCGTGAATATCAGCTGAGCATCGGCGTCGAGCGCGCTGCGGCCTATGACATCACCTTGTACATCCTCGCCGGCCTCCTGGTGCTGGGCTTTATCTGCAACCTGCTGGTGCGTCCGGTGGCCGACAAGTACTTCATGACCGACGCGGAACTGGCTGCCGAACAGGCGCTGGGCCATGACAAAGGTGCTGATGCCAGCACTTCCCTGGAGTGGAAAGCGGCTCCTGGCACCGTGCCCATGGCGATCGCCGCCTGGCTGGTGGTGGGCATTCCGCTGGCGTGGGGTGTGTGGGTGACCCTGCAGAAGACGGCTGTACTGTTCCACTAACACTGCAAAACCTTTGTGCCTGATCGTTCCCGCGCTCCGCGTGGGAATGCATCCCGTGACGCTCCGCGTTACCAGCGCGCAGGCTCGGAGTCTTACACCCGTTGGCGGGACGCGGAGCGTCCCAGGCGGCATTCCCACGCAGAGCGTGGGAATGATCTTCGCGCACCATGCTGGGGCGCTTTGATCAACTCGTCAGTCTTATCCCCTCCGATGTTTCTGTTTAGCGCCCGCGCCCCTATAATGGCTGCCTTTTTCGCCCAATGATTTGCGGAGCTGGTGATGGTCGAACGTATGGCGTCCGTCGAGCGCGACACTCTGGAAACCCAGATCAAAGCCTCGATCAACCTGGATGGCACCGGAAAGGCCCGATTTGATATCGGTGTCCCTTTTCTTGAGCACATGCTGGACCAGATCGCCCGTCACGGGCTGATCGACCTGGATATCGTCAGCAAGGGCGACCTGCATATCGACGACCACCACACGGTGGAAGACGTAGGCATCACCCTCGGCCAGGCATTTGCCAAGGCCATCGGCGACAAAAAAGGCATTCGTCGCTACGGCCACGCCTATGTCCCGCTGGATGAAGCGCTGTCGCGCGTAGTCATCGACTTCTCCGGCCGCCCAGGCCTGCAGATGCACGTGCCCTACACCCGCGCCACCGTGGGCGGCTTTGATGTCGACCTGTTCCAGGAATTCTTCCAGGGTTTCGTCAACCACGCACTCGTCAGCCTGCACATCGACAACCTGCGCGGCACCAACACCCACCACCAGATCGAAACCGTGTTCAAGGCCTTTGGCCGCGCGCTGCGCATGGCCGTCGAGCTCGATGACCGCATGGCCGGGCAAATGCCGTCGACCAAGGGCGTTTTGTAATGCAGACGGTCGCGGTTATCGATTACGGCATGGGTAACCTGCACTCGGTGGCCAAGGCCCTCGAGCACGTAGGGGCCGGCAAGGTGCTGATCACCAGCGATGCCAATGTGATTCGCGAAGCCGACCGCGTGGTGTTCCCAGGCGTGGGTGCGATTCGCGACTGCATGGCCGAGATCCGCCGCCTGGGCTTTGACAGCCTGGTGCGTGAAGTCAGCCAGGACCGCCCGTTCCTCGGCATCTGCGTGGGCATGCAAGCCTTGCTCGACAGCAGTGAAGAGAACGATGGTGTTGACTGCATCGGCCTGTTCCCAGGCCAGGTGAAGTTTTTTGGCAAGGGCCTGCATGAAGACGGCGCCCACCTGAAAGTCCCGCACATGGGCTGGAACGAAGTGCGCCAGAGCATGGATCACCCGCTGTGGCACGAAGTGCCGGACATGGCGCGCTTCTACTTCGTGCACAGCTACTACATCGCCGCCGGTAAACCGGAGCAGGTGGTGGGTGGCGGGCACTACGGCGTCGACTTCGCCGCCGCGCTGGCCGACGGTTCGCGCTTTGCCGTGCAGTTCCACCCGGAGAAGAGCCATACCCATGGCCTGCAGTTGCTGCAGAACTTTGCCGCGTGGGACGGTCGCTGGTAAATGGCCAAGAAGCCGAAGCCGCCGATCTTGAACCTCACGCCCGAGCAGGAGCGTGAGGCTACCGACAAGATCAAGCGTTTCATGGAGGACCGCTTCGAGCTCAAGCTGGGCTCGTTCGAGGTCGCCGAGATTCTTGAGCTGTTCACCACCGAAGTGGCGCCGCACTATTACAACAGGGCGATTTTCGATACGCAGACGCTCCTTAAAGAAAGGTTCGAAAGCATCGAAAGCGACTTGTGGTCGCTTGAAAAGAGCAGCTGAGAGCGTCAAGCCCCAAGCTGCAAGAATTGATACGCGTGCTTGCTTGCAGCTTATAGCTTGCAGCTTGCAGCTCTTTGACGAAGGAAAAGCATGCTCATTATCCCCGCTATCGATCTCAAGGACGGCGCCTGCGTACGTCTGCGCCAAGGCCGCATGGAAGATTCCACCGTGTTCTCCGATGACCCGGTGAGCATGGCTGCCAAATGGGTGGAAGGGGGCTGCCGTCGTCTGCATCTGGTGGATTTGAACGGCGCCTTCGAAGGCCAGCCGGTCAATGGCGAGGTGGTTACCGCCATCGCCAGGCGCTACCCGAACCTGCCGATCCAGATCGGCGGTGGCATCCGTTCCCTGGAAACCATCGAGCACTACGTCAAGGCCGGCGTGAGCTACGTAATCATCGGCACCAAGGCCGTGAAAGACCCGGCCTTCGTTGCCGAAGCCTGCCGCGCCTTCCCAGGCAAAGTGATCGTGGGCCTGGACGCCAAAGACGGCTTCGTCGCCACCGACGGCTGGGCGCAGATCAGCACCGTGCAAGTGATCGACCTGGCCAGGCAGTTCGAAGCCGACGGCGTGTCCGCCATCGTTTATACCGACATCGCCAAAGACGGCATGATGCAAGGCTGCAACGTGCCGTTCACCGCAGCGCTGGCGGCGGCGACGAAGATTCCGGTGATTGCGTCCGGTGGTATCCACAACCTGGGCGATATCAAGTCGCTGCTGGACGCCAAGGCGCCTGGCATCATCGGCGCCATCACCGGCCGCGCGATCTACGAAGGTACCCTGGACGTCGCTGAAGCCCAGGCTTACTGCGATGCCTACAACGGCTGAGGACTGACCATGGCGCTGGCCAAACGCATCATCCCTTGCCTGGACGTCGACAACGGTCGCGTGGTCAAGGGCGTCAAGTTCGAGAACATCCGTGATGCCGGCGACCCGGTGGAAATTGCCCGTCGCTACGATGAGCAGGGTGCCGACGAAATTACCTTTCTCGACATCACCGCCAGCGTCGACGGCCGCGATACCACCCTGCACACCGTCGAGCGCATGGCCAGCCAGGTGTTTATCCCGCTGACCGTGGGCGGCGGCGTGCGCACCGTGCAAGACATCCGCAACCTGCTCAATGCCGGTGCGGACAAGGTCTCGATCAATACCGCCGCGGTGTTCAACCCGGAGTTCGTCGGCGAGGCCGCGCAGCACTTCGGCTCGCAGTGCATCGTGGTTGCCATCGACGCCAAGAAAGTCTCCGGCCCTGGCGAAACCCCGCGCTGGGAAATCTTCACCCATGGCGGGCGCAAGCCCACCGGTTTGGACGCGGTGGAATGGGCGATGAAAATGGAAGGCCTGGGCGCTGGTGAAATCCTGCTGACCAGCATGGACCAGGACGGCATGAAAAACGGCTTCGACCTGGGCGTGACACGCGCCATCAGCGACGCGCTGGGCATCCCGGTGATCGCTTCCGGCGGGGTCGGCAACCTGCAGCACCTGGCCGATGGCGTCATCGAAGGCCACGCCAGCGCGGTGCTGGCGGCGAGTATTTTCCACTTCGGCGAATACACGGTCCCCGAGGCCAAGGCCTACATGGCCGCGCGCGGTATCGTCGTTCGCTAAACGCTGGACACCATGGCAGGCTCGCGGCACTCTCTGCGCTTGCCATGGATTCCGGTAGCCTTCATGTTCAAACACCTGCTGCTCGCCCTCGCCAGTTCCTCCATGCTCATGGTGGCTACGGCACACGCCGAAGAATCGTCCGACGCCTCCCTGGTGTTACTGACGGAAAATTTCCCGCCCTACAACATGGCGAAGAACGGCAAGAATTTCGCCAAGGACGAGAACATCGAAGGCATCGCCGTGGACATCGTGCGGGAAACCTTCAAGCGCGCCGGCATTTCCTACAATCTCACGTTGCGGTTTCCTTGGGAGCGAATCTACAAACTCGCCCTGGAAAAGCCAGGCTATGGCGTGTTCGTCATGGCGCGTTTGCCGGACCGTGAAGCCTTGTTCAAATGGGTCGGCCCCATCGGCCCGGACGACTGGGTGCTGCTGGCCAAGGCTGACAGCGAGATCCAGCTCGACGGCCTTGAGCAGGCGCGCCGCTACAGGATTGGCGCCTACAAGGGCGATGCCATTGCCCAGAGCCTGGACAAGCAGGGGCTCAAGCCGATTGTCGCCTTGCGTGACCAGGATAATGCGCAAAAGCTCATGGAGGGCCAGATAGACCTGTGGGCCACCGGCGATCCTGCTGGCCGTTACCTCGCGCGGCAGGTGGGGGTGAACGGGCTCAAGACGGTGTTGCGGTTCAACAGTGCGCAGCTTTACCTTGCGTTGAACAAGGACGTGCCGGATGAGCTGGTCGCCAAGCTCCAGGCGGCGCTGGATGAGTTGCGCAAGAGCGGTCGAGTAGACGAAATCATGGCGCGTTACCTCTAAAGGTTGCAGTTCCCATGTGCAGCGCAGGGGAATCAGCAGAATAAACGCGCTCAAAAATGTAGGAGGGGGCTTGCTCCCGATGGCGGAGTGTCAGTCAATACATTAGGGGCTGGCTCACCGCATCGGGAGCAAGCCCCCTCCCACATTGGATCTTCGCAGCCTTCATTTAGCGGTAAATGCCGTCCTTGCCGTGCCCGGCCATCGCCCGGTTACTGCGCACACTGATCATCAATTTGATATCAATCCACTCCACACCCTGGGCCTTGAGCTTGGGCAGCTCGCGCTCGAGCACCGCCAGCGTTTGCGGATAAGGATGCCCGATCATCACCGCCGAACCCTGCTTGTGCGCCAGCTTGATTGCGGTTTGCAACTGCGTGGTAATCGCCGCCTCGGTGCGTTCGTCATCCAGGAACACATCCCGCGAAACATGCGCCAAACCGATTTTCTGCGCCTCAGCCGCAGCCACCGTTTGTGCGCTGGTACGGCTGTCCACAAAAAACTTGTGGCGCCGCTGCAGTTCGCCCATTAACCAGGCCATTGCCTGCGGCTGCGCGGTCATGCGGCTGCCCATATGGTTATTGATGCCAGCGGTGTAGGGCACGGCCTCGAAGGCCGCGTCCAGGCGCTTTCCCAGCTCTTCGATCGACAGCTCGGGGTGCCAGGCAAACGGCCCGGTGGCCGGGTCCATGGGCATGTGCAGGATGACAATCTTGCCGGCCTTGTGGGCTTCGCGGGCGAATTCGGCGGCGTGAGGGGTGTCGGGCATGATCGCGGTGGTGACCGGCCCAGGCAGGGCCAGCACGCGACGATCCCTGGGCAGGTTTTGCCCCAGGTCGTCGATGATCAGGGTCAGGTAGGCTGTGTGCGGCTCGCCGGCCGGCGTCGCTTTGGCGAATCCGGCCAGGCTGCACAGCACGGCGATAATCAGTGCAACACGCATATCAACGGCTGCGCGTGATGCTCAGGCCCTTGAGCAGGCTCAGCGCCTGGGCCAACTGGTAATCGTCGTCCTGCGGCATCGGCTTGGCTTTGGCGCCGCTGCCGGTCGGCTGGTCGGCCCCGCCGTTGCCATTGCCCAGGTGGCCTTGCAGATCGGCTTCCTTGTAGTACTCGCTGTCGATCTCGTTGGTGATCTTGGCCCTGCGCACTTCGATGTCCGGCACGATGCCCTGGGCCTGGATCGAGCGCCCATTGGGCGTGTAGTACAGCGCCGTGGTGATCTTCAGCGCACGTTCGTTATTGAGCGGCAGCACCGTTTGTACCGAACCTTTACCGAAGCTGGTGGTGCCCATCAGCACGCCGCGCTTCTGGTCTTGCAGGGCGCCGGCGACGATCTCCGATGCCGAGGCGCTGCCGCCGTTGATCAGCACGGCCAGCGGCACGTTCTCGCTGAGGTCGTTGCCGGTGGCCGAGAAGCGCAACTCGGAATTGGCGATACGGCCCTTGGTGTAAACGATCAGGCCCTTGGTGATGAAGTGATCGACCACTTCCACCGCTGACTGCAACACGCCGCCTGGGTTGTTGCGCAGGTCGAGCACGATGCCGTTGAGCTTCTTGCCATTGTCCTTGCGCAACTTGGCCAGGGCCTTGGCCACTTCGTCGCCGGTCTTGACCTGGAACTGGGTGATGCGGATGTAACCGTAGCCCGACTCCAGCAACTGGCTCTTCACGCTCTTGACCGTGATGGTCGCGCGGGCCAGGGTCACGTCGAACGGGTTGCCGCCGTCGCGCACCAGGGTCAGGGTGATTTTCTGGCCGAGCTTGCCGCGCATCTTGTCGACGGCTTCGGTCATGGATTGGCCGCGGGTCGGCTGGCCGTTGATCTTGACGATCAGGTCGCCGGCCTGGATGCCAGCCTTGGACGCTGGGGTGTCGTCGATGGGCGAGACCACTTTGATCTGGCCGTCTTCGGAGCCCACTTCGATGCCCAGGCCGCCGAACTCACCGCTGGTGCTTTCCTGCAGTTCGGCAAAGTCTTCCGGGCCCAGGTAGGCGGAATGCGGGTCGAGGTTGCTGAGCATGCCCTTGATGGCATTTTCCAGCAGGGTCTTGTCGTCTACGGGTTCGACATAGGCTGCCTTGATCCGGTCCATGACCTCGGCAAAGGTGCGCAGCTCGTCCAGCGGCAACGGCGCCTTGGTGGTCGCGGCAGAGGTCGCGGCCGGGGCGGCGGGTGCAGCCGGTGCGGCCTGATCGGCGAAAGCCAGAGGCGCGCCGATCACCAGGGCGATCGTCAGGGCCAGCGAAGTGAGGCGGGACAAATGCAGCATGTCGAACGAACTCCTAATGTAGATGCGACCCTATCCTTGGGATCGGCACCATTGTGCGGGATCGCTCGGGCGACCCTGCTGACGAATAGCGAAGTACAGCGCCGGCGTGTCCTGGCCACCACTGTTACCGACAGTGGAGATGGATTCACCGGCTTTTACCACATCACCTGCCGACTTGAGTAACGTCTGATTGTGGCCATAAAGGCTCAAATAGCCATTACCGTGGTCGAGAATCACCAGCAAACCGGCCCCGCGCAGCCAATCGGCGAACACCACACGCCCGCCGTGAACGGCATGGACCTGGCTGCCGGCAGAGGCGCTGATCATTACCCCATCCCACTTGGCGCGGGTGTCATCGCCACGGGTTTCCCCAAAGCGTGCCAATAGTCGACCATCAACGGGCCATGGAAGTTTTCCGCGAGCTGAAGCAAAAGGCCCGCCGAACGACTCGCCGCTGCTGGAAACCAATGGGCCAGGCGCTGCATGTGCCGGCTTGCGTGGGGCCGGCGCATCGCTAGTGGCTGCCAGTTCGGCCTCACGCTGGCGCTTTTTTTCGGCTTCCTGCTGCGCGATCAACGCCTTCTGCCGCGCTTCTTCGGCCTCGCGCGCCTGGCGGGCAAGGGTTTCTTCGATAGTCTTGAGCACTTTGGCCAAATCGGCCTGGTCTTGCTCGCGCGCTTGCAGCTTGGCGTCGCGGGCTTTCACGTCGTCGTTGAGCTTGGCCAGGGCTTGCTGGCGTTCCTTGCGGACTTTATCGAGTTCGTTGCGCTGGGTGTCGAGTGCGGTTTTCTGGTCGAGCAGCTGTGCCTGCTGATCGTTGATCTCCTGCTCGACATTGGCCAACTGGCGCAGGGTTTCATTGAAACTCTTCAATTGCGCCAGGCGTGCCTGGCTCACGTAATCGTAATAGGTGAGGGTGCGGGCGAATTTTTCCGGGTTCTGCTGGTTGAGCAGCAGCTTGAGGTATTCCTGGCGGCCGCTCTGGTAGGCGGCGCGGGCCTGGATCGCGATCAGGCGTTGCTGCTCAACGCGTGCGCTCTGGAGTTTTTTTTTCTCAGCGTCGAGTCGCTCCAGTTCCGACTCGCTCTTCTTTAATTCTTTTTGCAGCTCCTGGACCTGCTTTTCCAGCTTGCCCATTTCGGTTTCCGTGCCGCGCAGGTCTTTCTGCACGCCGGATTTCTCTTCCTGGAGCTTGCCGAGCAGTTTTTTCAGCTCGGTAATGTCCTGACGCGTAGCGTCCAACTGTTGTTGGGTTTGTGCGCGCTCATCGGCAAATGCCGGTTGGAGCAGGCAGACAAGAGCAAGGGTAATCAAGGCGCGAAGCATAGAGGCGGGCGACACCAGGGGAAAGGGACGGCCTAGTATGCCCGCCAAGCGCTGCAAAAAAAACGCCCAATTGGGGCTGGCGGGCAAGATAGGTGCCGAGTGGCGGTGGTATGGCAAAAAGATATCTACCAAACGCTGCAAAGCTAATGTGGGAGGGGGCTTGCCCCCGATTGCGGTGGGTCAGCTAAATAGGTGCTGGCTGAGCCACCGCTATCGGGGGCAAGCCCCCTCCCACACTGTTTTGTGGTGTGTTTTGGATTAGACCAGGATCGAGGTCCCGGTCATCTCTTTCGGCTTCTCCAGCCCCATCAACATCAGCATGGTCGGCGCCACATCCGCCAGTACGCCGCCGTTACGCACTTTGAAGTCGCGCTTGCCGACGTAGATGAACGGCACCGGCTCTGTGGTGTGCGCCGTATGCGCCTGGCCGGTGGATTCATCGGACATCTGCTCGCAGTTGCCGTGGTCCGCCGTGATTAGGGCTTCGCCACCGACCTTGTCCAGGGCATCGACAATGCGACCGACGCACAGGTCCAGGCATTCCACGGCCTTGACCGCCGCTTCCAGGTTGCCGCTGTGACCGACCATGTCGCCGTTGGCATAGTTGACCACGATCACGTCGTAACGCTGATGCTCGATGGCGTCGACGATCTTGTCGGTGACTTCCGGTGCGCTCATTTCCGGTTGCAGGTCGTAGGTGGCGACTTTGGGCGAGGGGATCAGGATGCGCTCTTCGCCGGGGAACGGTTCTTCACGTCCGCCGGAGAAGAAGAAGGTCACGTGGGCATATTTTTCGGTTTCGGCAATGCGCAGTTGCGTCTTGCCGTTTTTCGCCAGGTAGTCGCCCAGCACGTTTTCCAGGCTGCCCGGCGCGAATGCCGAGGGGGCCGGAATATTGGCAGCGTATTGGGTCAGCATGACGAACTCGACCTTCGGCTGGCGCGCGCGCTCGAAGTCTTTGAAGCCGTCGTCGACAAACACATGGCTCAGCTCACGGGCACGGTCGGCGCGGAAGTTCATGAACACCATGGCGTCGCCGTCTTCGACCTTCACCGGCTCGCCGATGGTGGTGGCCTTGACGAATTCATCGCTCTCGCCACGCGCATAGGCGGCTTCCAGGCCTTGCTGGGCGGTAGGGGCGTTGAATTCGGCCTGGCCGTCGACGATCAGGTTGTAGGCTTGGGCCACGCGGTCCCAGCGGTTGTCGCGGTCCATGGCGAAGTAGCGGCCCACGATGCTGGCGATACGGCCCTTGCCCAGGGCGGCGAAGGTGGTGTCGAGCAGTTCGATGGACGACTGCGCGCTTTTGGGCGGGGTGTCGCGGCCATCGAGGAAGGCGTGCAGGTAGATTTTGTCGGCGCCGCGCTTGAAGGCCAGTTCGGCCATGGCCACCAGGTGGTCCTGATGACTGTGCACGCCGCCATCGGACAGCAGGCCCATGAAGTGCACGGCCTTGCCGGCGGCGACGGCTTTATCCACCGCAGCGCAGATGGTCGGGTTCTCGAAGAACTCGCCATCGCGGATCGCTTTGGTCACACGGGTGAAGTCCTGATAGACCACTCGTCCGGCGCCGAGATTCATGTGGCCGACTTCCGAGTTGCCCATCTGGCCGTCCGGCAGGCCCACGTCCATGCCGGAACCGGAGATCAGGCCGTTGGGTACGGTGGCGGTGAGGCGGTCCAGCACGGGCTTGTTCGCTGCGTACACAGCGTTGTCGTGGTGGCTTTCACTGTGTCCGAAGCCATCGAGAATAATCAGGACCAAAGGTTTAGGCGTGGTAGTCATAGATCCTCTCGCGGCGGTAATAAAGGAAGACAATGGAAAAGGGAGTGGCAGTTTAAAGCGAAGTTCCAACCGCGTCACCGCTTTACGGGGGTTGGCCGCCCCTGGCGGCTGTGTATACTTACCGCCATTTTAACGCCCTGGAACCTCCTTGATGGTTGATCACCTGATTGCATTTGCCACTGCCCACTATCTGCTCGTGGGTGCCTTCGTCATCCTGCTGGCGCTGCTGATCGCTCACGAATTGAGCCGTGGTGGCCGCAGCCTGAGCACGTCGGAGCTGACCGCGCTGGTCAACAAGGATGAAGCGGTTGTCGTGGATATCCGCCCGGCCAAGGATTTCGCCGCCGGCCATATCGTCGGCGCCCTGAACATTCCCCAGGACAAGCTGATGGCGCGCCTGGGCGAGCTGGAAAAGCACAAGGCCAAGACCATCATTCTGGTCGACGCCCAGGGCCAGCATTCCGGCACTCACGCGCGTGAAATGCTCAAGGCCGGCTTCACTGCCGCCAAACTGTCCGGCGGTATCGGCAGCTGGAAGGCCGATAACCTGCCGCTGGTGAAGTGATATGAGCCAGGTTGTCGTGTATTCCAGCGATTATTGCCCTTATTGCGTGCGAGCCAAGGCTTTGCTGGGTAAGAAGGGCGTTGCCTTCGAAGAGATCAAGGTCGATGGCAAGCCCCAGGTGCGCGCCGACATGGCCCAGAAGGCAGGGCGCACGTCGGTCCCGCAGATCTGGATCGGCACCCGGCACATCGGTGGCTGCGACGACCTGTTTGCCCTGGAGCGCGCCGGTAAACTTGATGCGCTGCTGTCCGCCTAACCCCTAAAAGCCCCAAGATAGAGAAGGATCTGCGATGACTGATCAACAGAACACCGAAGCAGCAGAAGCCCAAGGCCCACAGTTTTCGCTGCAGCGCATCTATGTGCGTGACCTGTCGTTCGAAGCACCGAAAAGCCCGGCCATCTTCCGCCAGGAGTGGACCCCAAGCGTTGCGCTGGACCTGAACACCCGTCAAAAAGCCCTGGAAGGTGACTTCCACGAAGTCGTGCTGACCCTGTCGGTCACCGTCAAGAACGGCGAAGAAGTGGCCTTCATCGCTGAAGTGCAACAGGCCGGTATTTTCCTGATCCAGGGCCTGGACGAAGCGTCCATGAGCCACACCCTGGGCGCGTTCTGCCCGAATATCCTGTTCCCGTACGCCCGTGAGACCCTGGACAGCCTGGTCACCCGTGGCTCGTTCCCGGCGCTGATGCTGGCACCGGTGAACTTCGATGCCCTGTACGCTCAAGAGCTGCAGCGCATGCAACAGGAAGGTTCGTCGACGGTTCAATAAGTCGATGCGGTAAAAAATGTGGGAGGGGGCTTGCTCCCGATGGCGGTGGGTCAGCTACAGATATGCTGGCTGATATACCGCTATCGGGGGCAAGCCCCCTCCCACATTTGCTATGCGGTGTTACTTGAAGCCGAGTTGGCGCCAGCCTTCATAGACCGCCACGGCGACGGTGTTCGACAGGTTCAGGCTGCGGCAGCCTTCGCGCATCGGCAAGCGCAGGCGATGGCCGTCGGGCAGGGCGTCGAGCACTTCGGCCGGCAGGCCCCGGCTCTCGGGGCCGAACAGAAACGCGTCGCCCTCGGCGAAGCTGGCATCATGAAACGGCCGCGAGCCCTTGGTGGTAAACGCGAACAAGCGCGGGTGGCCCAGGCTTTCCAGGCAGCTTGCCAGGTCGGCGTGGCGCTTGAGGGTGGCGTACTCGTGGTAATCCAGCCCGGCGCGGCGCAGGCGTTTATCGTCCATGTCGAAGCCCAGCGGCTCGATCAAATGCAGGTGGCAGCCACTGTTGGCGCACAGCCTGATAACGTTGCCGGTATTCGGCGGAATTTCTGGTTGAAAAAGGATGACGTGAAACATGCACGGCTCCGAAGGTAAAGATGCGCTGCATTCTACCCCCGAAGACGACCCGAGGCCGAAGCTATTGCCACGGGTGCTCGGCTCACTGGCGATTGTCGGCTTGATGATTGGCTTGATGATTGGTCGCTTGACCACTGCGGACCCGGTCGAGCTGCAACAGGTGGAAGCTGCGGCGGACGGTTTGGTGGTGTGGTTCAACAGCGAACCCAAGCTGCACGGCGAGCATATCGACGGCACCGTGGCGCTGCTGTTCGACGCACAGGGCAATGCCGCCAGTGGGCAACTCAAGGTCAATGACAAGGACGTGAACTGGCGCGTCCGCAAGACCGACAGCGGCTTGCTGCTGAACCTGGTGGCGGCTCGGCCATTACGCGGGGAGTGGAAGGGCGAAGAGGTCGATGACCGCTGGCGGCTGGAGATCCATCTCCACGAGCAATAAAAGAGGGAGTTCCCGGCCTGCCTGTACCAGGGCTCCCAAAACGGGGTGAAGCCTAGGGCTTCGGTGTTAAAGAGGGGATTCTCGGCCTGCCTGTACCAAGGTCCCCGAAACTGGGTAGTACAAGGGGTATTGCAGGGGGCGTGCCAGAGTTTGCAAATTGCCTCGTAAAAACTTGCAAGAAAGCGCAAAGCCCCGGAATTCGGGGCTTTGGTGGTTTCAGCTTTGGAGAGTTTTTCAGTCGTAGCAATCTTTCGGGTGCCGGCTCCATGCCCGATGCCGGTTCATGGTGCATTGAATCGGTGCATGACTATGAGCCTTGTGAAGATCCAAATGTGGGAGGGGGCTTGCTCCCGATAGCGGTAGATCAGACACAGATGTTGTGACTGAACCACTGCTATCGGGAGCAAGCCCCCTCCCACATTGGATCTTCAGTGGATCAGAGAGCGGTGATCAGCTTTCGTCACCTTCGTCGTCATCCCCGCCGTCGACCTTCATCCCCAGTTCCTTGATCTTGCGCGTCAGGGTGTTACGCCCCCAGCCCAGCAGCACGGCGGCATCGCGGCGGCGGCCAGCGGTGTGCTTCAGCGCGGTCTCGATCATGATCCGCTCGAACGCCGGCACGGCGCTGTCCAGCAGGTTCGACTGGCCGCGTGCCAGGGCCTGGTCGGCCCATTGGCGCAGTGCCTGTTCCCAGTTGGTGACCGGTGCTGAATCCTGCGGCAGGCTCAGCAGTTCCGGCGGCAGGTCGCTGATATGCACTTCACGCCCGGAGGCCATTACCGTGATCCAGCGGCAAGTGTTCTCCAGCTGGCGTACGTTGCCGGGCCATGGCAGGTTCTTCAGGTATTCCTCGGTCTCGGTCTTGAGCAGCTTAGGCTCGACGGCCAGCTCCTGGGCGGCGCGGCTGAGGAAGTGACGGGCGAGGGTAGGGATGTCTTCGCGGCGGTCCGACATGCGCGGGATGTGGATACGGATCACGTTGAGGCGATGGAACAAGTCCTCGCGGAATTTGCCGGCGTGGACCAGGGTTTCCAGGTTCTGGTGGGTCGCCGCGATGATGCGTACATCGACCTTGACCGGCGTATGCCCGCCGACGCGATAGAACTCACCATCGGCCAGCACCCGCAGCAGGCGGGTCTGGGTATCGGCGGGCATGTCGCCGATTTCATCGAGGAACAGGGTGCCGCCGTCCGCTTGCTCAAAGCGCCCGCGCCGCAGGTTGGCCGCGCCGGTGAACGCGCCTTTTTCATGGCCGAACAGCTCGGACTCCATCAAGTCTTTCGGGATAGCCGCCATATTCAACGCGATAAACGGCGACGCCGCCCGAGGGCTGTGACGGTGCAGCGCGTGGGCGACCAGCTCTTTACCGGTGCCCGACTCGCCGTTGATCAGCACGGTGATGTTGGAGTGGCTCAAGCGCCCGATGGCCCGAAACACTTCCTGCATCGCCGGCGCTTCGCCGATGATTTCCGGTGTGCGCGTCAGGGCCGGCGGGGCTTCCTGGTTCTGCTGTTCCTGGGCGTGCTGGTTGGCGCGCTTGACCAGCGCCACCGCCTCATCCACATCGAACGGCTTGGGCAGGTACTCGAAGGCGCCGCCCTGATACGACGCGACAGCGCTGTCCAGGTCCGAGTGCGCCGTCATGATGATCACCGGCAGGCGCGGGTGCTGTTCGCGAATCCGCGCCAGCAGGTCCAGGCCGCTGGCGCCGGGCATGCGGATATCGGAGATGATCACATCCGGCTGCTGGCGAGCCAGGCGGCTCATCACACCGTCGGCGCTGTCGAAGCTCTGGGTGGTCATGCCTTCCTGTTGCAAGGCTTTCTCCAGGACCCAGCGGATAGAACGGTCGTCATCGACGATCCAGACAGTTTCACTACGGCTCATGTCGTGGGGGCTCCTTGTTCCAATGGCAGGAAGATCGAGAACGTGGTGTGGCCGGGATGGCTCTCACATTCGATCAGGCCCTGATGCTGGCTGATGATGTTCTGGGTGATGGCCAGGCCCAGCCCGGTACCATCCGGGCGGCCACTGACCATGGGGAAGAAGATGGTTTCCTGCAATTCCGCAGGAATGCCCGGGCCGTTGTCGATGATTTCGACCTTGGTCACCAGGCGATGGCGCACATGGCCAATGGTGAACTGGCGCAGGGCGCGGGTGCGCAGGCTGATGCGGCCCAGGCGCAACTCGTTCTGGCTGCTGATGGCCTGCATGGCGTTGCGCACGATATTGAGCACCGCCTGGATCATCTGCTCACGGTCGATCAAGACATCGGGGATGCTGGGGTCATAGTCGCGCACCAGGGTGATGCAGCCCTGGCTTTCGGCCTCGACCAGTTGGCAGACGCGCTCCAGCACTTCGTGCACGTTGGTCATCGCCAGCGACGGCAGCTTGTTGGAGCCGAGCATGCGGTCCACCAGGTTTCGCAGGCGGTCGGCCTCTTCGATGATGACGTTGGTGTAGTCCTTGAGATGCTCCTCCGGCAGCTCGCGGGCCAGCAACTGCGCCGCGCCACGAATGCCGCCCAGCGGGTTCTTGATCTCGTGGGCTAGGCCGCGCACCAGCATCTTGCTGGTTTCCTGCTTGGACAGCTGCGCCTCCTCCTTGGTGATGCGCAGCAGGCGGTCGCGGGGGTGCACTTCGAGCAGCAGCAGCGTCGCGCCATTGCTCAGGATCGGCGTCACCGCGTAGTCGACAGTCAGCGTCTGCCCGGTCAGGGCGGTGAGCATCGCTTCGCGCTTGGTGAACGGGTGTGCCTGCTCCACGGCCTGGCGCAACGAGCTCAGGGCTTCGGCCGACTCGGTGAACAATTCGCTGATGAACTGCCCATGGCTGCGCTGGCCGCTGATAGCCAGAAGCATCTCCGCCGCCGGGTTCATGTACTCAAGGCGCAGGTCGGCGTTGAGCAGGATGGTCGCAGTGGTCAGGTTGTCGAGTAACAAACGGTGCAGTGCATCACTGATGGTCATCAGGACCTCTTTTGGAGCAAGGCGCAGGCTTGAGGCACACGCTGATACAAGGAAAATGCAAAAACCAAACCAAGGCTCCGAAAAGAAGCGTTAAAGCCCTGAAATAAGGGGTTCAAGCGCGAAACTGTGGCGTTCTGCCAGCTTGTTCGGGAATAATCGAACCAAAATGGGCTGGATCGCTGGGATGGGTGCAACCTATCGCACCAATATAGTGCGATTTGAGAAAGTCTGTTCAGGAAGCTGAATGCACCCAAATCCAATGTGGGAGGGGGCTTGCTCCCGATAGCGATGTATCAGCTGTTAAATATGCTGACTGACACTCTGCTATCGGGAGCAAGCCCCCTCCCACAGTTTTGATTGGGTTTGCGGGTGTTAACCTTTGTAGACGCACAGCTCCGCGGTGGCGCGGATCATCGCCAGTTGGCGCAGCGGGTCATTCAGTGGCTCATGCACCGCCTCGGCAAGCCATTGGGGGCATTGAGGATCTGTGCGCAGGGGTGTGAAGTCGGCCAACTGCTGCAGCAGGCGTTTTTGCAGCTCATCCAATCGCGGGCGAATCTGCTTGACCAGGTCCGGACGCGGATCGTCGGGGGCCTTGCCCTGGAATTGCCAGTCGGACAAATGGGTGTACTGCACCAGTTTGTTGGCCTCGATCTGCGCCGCGAAAAATTGCTCTGCGGCGGCGGGGTCCAGTTTGTAGCTCGGTGCTTGGGCGACGACGCTGGCGATCACTTCCTGCTCGCGCTTTTTATCTTCCACGGGTTTATGGCTGTCCCATTTGCTCAAGGCTACCTGGTCGGCGATCTCCAGGCGCTCGGCGATGCTGTTGAGCAGCGGCTCGAGGGTGGGCGGGGCGGCGCAAGCACCGGCACTGACGAACAGCAGAGCGAACACAAGTCTATGTTTCAACGCAGATCTCCTGTGGGAGGGGGCTTGCTCCCGATGACGGTGTGCCAGTCATACCTATACTGCCTGACACTCTGCCATCGGGGGCAAGCCCCCTCCCACATTTTTTATTGGGTTTGAACATGTAAAGCAGCGTAATTCCCAAGCAAAAAAAGACCTCCCGAAGGAGGCCTTTTTCAATCACGCTACGTCAAGCAGCGCTACCGGATCAGCAGCTGTAGTACAGCTCGTATTCCAGTGGGTGTACGAAGGTACGAACCTTGATTTCTTCTTCGCTTTTCAGCTCGATGTAGGCATCGATGAAGTCGTCGCTGAACACGCCGCCTTTGGTCAGGAACGCACGGCCCTTGTCCAGCTCTTCCAGGGCTTCTTTCAGGCTGCCGCACACTTGTGGAATCTCTTTGGCCTCTTCAGGCGGCAGGTCGTACAAGTTTTTGTCGGCGGCGTCGCCAGGGTGGATCTTGTTCTGGATGCCGTCCAGGCCAGCCATGACCAGGGCTGCGAAAGCCAGGTATGGGTTGGCCGCCGGGTCCGGGAAGCGGGCTTCGATACGACGAGCGCGCGGGCTGGACACGTAAGGGATACGGATAGAAGCGGAACGGTTACGGGCCGAGTAGGCCAGCATCACCGGCGCTTCGAAGCCTGGGACCAGACGCTTGTAGGAGTTGGTCGACGGGTTGGTGAAGCCGTTCAGGGCCTTACCGTGCTTGATGATACCGCCGATGAAGTACAGGGCGGTGTCGGACAGGCCGGCATAACCTTCGCCGGCGAAGGTGTTCTTGCCTTCTTTGGCGATGGACAAGTGAACGTGCATACCCGAACCGTTATCGCCGTACAGCGGCTTAGGCATGAAGGTAGCGGTACGGCCGTAGGCATCAGCCACGTTGTGTACGCAGTACTTCAGGGTCTGGACTTCGTCAGCCTTGGCGACCAGGGTGTTGAACTTCACACCGATTTCGTTCTGGCCGGCAGTCGCCACTTCGTGGTGGTGAACTTCGATGACCAGGCCCATTTCTTCCATGGCGTTGCACATGGAGGTACGGATTTCGTGGTCGTGGTCGAACGGCGGAACAGGGAAGTAGCCACCTTTGATGCCTGGGCGGTGGCCTTTGTTGCCGCCTTCCACGTCCTGGTCGGACATCCACGAACCTTGTTCGGAGTAGATCTTGAACATGGAGCCGGAGATGTCGGACTTGAACTTGACCGAATCGAAGATGAAGAATTCTGGCTCTGGGCCTACGAATACGGTGTCGCCGATACCGGTCGACTTCAGGTATTCCTCGGCACGCTTGGCGATCGCACGTGGGTCGCGGTCGTAGCCTTGCATGGTCGAAGGCTCGATCACGTCGCAGACGATGATCAGGGTTGGGTCTTCGGTGAACGGGTCGAGGACGGCAGTGCTGTCGTCCGGCATCAGGATCATGTCGGAGGCTTCGATGCCTTTCCAGCCAGCGATGGAGGAACCGTCGAACATCTTGCCTTCTTCGAAGAAAGCATCATCCAGCGCGTCGCGAGCCGGCATGGTCACGTGGTGCTGAGTACCTTTGGTGTCCGTGAAGCGCAGATCAATCCATTTAACGTCATGATCTTTGATGAGTTGAACCGACTTCGACATGGTGTCCTCCGGGTGGCTTCGGGCTAGGGTAGTGGAGTTAGCCCTTAGAATTTGGGTGATGCCGGCGCGGATACTCCGCCAAGGCAACCTGCCTCACAAGAGAGCAAATTGCATGCCAGTGCGCCAACATGGTCTTTTTGCGTCAAAATGGCCCCTATAACGGTGCAATCGGCCAAAGCGCGGCAAATAGCGCACTGCAATGTAGCGCTAACGGGCGAAAATGACCCGTTTTGGTGCGCAGCGAATGCGCTGCATATTAACTGGTTAAACCTTGAGCGATTTCCGCTATAATCCGCGCCCCCCTTTTTCAGCAGGCCCGGCGCGCGCTGTTTCCATGAAATTAATCGTTAAAGTCTTCCCCGAGATCACCATCAAGAGCCGACCGGTACGGACGCGTTTCATCCGTCAGTTGGCCAAGAACATCCGTGCCGTGCTCCGTGACCTGGACCCGGCTGTGGTGGTGAATGGCGTGTGGGACAACCTCGAGCTGGAAACCCGCCTGACCGACGCCAAAGCCTTGAAGGACATGACCGAGCGCCTGAGCTGCATGCCGGGTATCGCGCATTTCCTGCAGGTGGATGAGTACCCGCTGGGCGACTTCGACGACATCACCGAGAAGTGCAAACAGCACTTCGGTGACGCGCTGGCCGGCAAGATTTTTTCGGTGCGCTGCAAGCGTGCCGGCAAGCATCCGTTCAGCTCCATGGATGTGGAAAAATACGTCGGCAGCAAGCTGCGTCGCGAGTGCGGCGCCGCCGGAATTTCCCTGAAAGCACCGCAAATTGAAGTGCGCATGGAAATTCGCGACAAACGGTTGTTCGTGATCCACAGCCAGCACAACAGCATCGGCGGCTACCCGCTGGGCGCCCTGGAACAGACCCTGGTATTGATGTCCGGCGGTTTCGATTCGACGGTGGCGGCCTACCAGATCATGCGTCGCGGCCTGATGAGCCACTTCTGCTTCTTCAACCTGGGCGGGCGTGCACACGAATTGGGCGTGATGGAAGTCGCGCACTTTATCTGGAAGAAGTACGGCAGCTCTCAACGCGTGCTATTTGTGAGCGTACCGTTTGAGGAAGTGCTGGGCGAAATTCTCGGCAAAGTCGATAACGGTCATATGGGCGTCGTATTGAAGCGTATGATGTTGCGCGCGGCGTCCCGGATTGCCGATCGGTTGCAGATCGACGCGCTGGTGACCGGCGAAGCGATCTCCCAGGTATCCAGCCAGACGCTGCCAAACCTGTCGATCATCGACTGCGTCACCGAGAAACTGGTGTTGCGCCCGCTGATCGCCAGCCACAAGCAGGACATCATCGATCAGGCAGAGCAGATCGGCACCGCCGACTTTGCCAAGCATATGCCTGAGTATTGCGGGGTCATCTCGGTGAACCCCAAGACCCACGCCAAGCGCAACCGCGTGGAGTATGAAGAACAACAGTTCGACATGGCGATTCTGGAGCGAGCGCTCGAGAACGCCAAACTGGTCCCGATCGATCGCGTCATCGACGAGCTGGGCCAGGATGTGCAGATCGAAGAAGTCAGCGAAGCCCTGGCTGGCCAGATCATCGTCGACATCCGCCACCCGGATGCCGCCGAGGATGAGCCGCTGGAAATTCCTGGCATCGACGTACAAACGCTGCCGTTTTATGCATTGAACGCGCGTTTCAAGGAACTGGATGACAGCCGTCAGTACCTGCTGTATTGCGACAAAGGCGTGATGAGTCGCCTGCATGCCCACCATTTGCTCAGTGAGGGGCATGCCAATGTGCGCGTTTATCGACCGAGCTAAGAGCCCGGGGCTGTTTGCCTGTGGCCTGCGTCACCGGCCCCCCGACTCTGCCGTCAAGCTGTAACGGCAAGGCCTGACTCTACTGTAAATCGCTGCCACGACCTGTCAGCACACCGAATCCTCTGATCGAGATACACAAGTGATCGAAAATCTACGTAACATCGCCATCATTGCTCACGTTGACCATGGTAAAACCACCCTGGTAGACAAACTCTTGCGTCAATCCGGCACCCTGGAGCGCAACGAGCTCAACGACGAGCGCGTGATGGACTCCAACGACCAGGAAAAAGAGCGCGGTATTACCATCCTGGCAAAAAACACCGCTATCAACTGGAACGGCTACCACATCAACATCGTGGACACCCCGGGCCACGCCGACTTCGGCGGCGAAGTAGAACGCGTAATGTCGATGGTTGACTCCGTTCTGCTGCTGGTTGACGCTCAAGACGGCCCTATGCCGCAAACCCGTTTCGTGACCAAGAAGGCTTTCGAAGCCGGCCTGCGTCCGATCGTGTGCATCAACAAGGTTGACCGTCCAGGCGCACGTCCGGACTGGGTTCTGGACCAGATCTTCGACCTGTTCGACAACCTGGGTGCCACCGAAGAGCAGCTTGATTTCCAAGTGATCTACGCCTCGGCCCTGAACGGTATTGCCGGTCTGGAACACACCGCCATGGCGGAAGACATGACCCCGCTGTACCAGGCCATCGTTGACCACGTTCCACCACCGAAGGTTGACCGTGAAGGCCCGTTCCAGATGCAAATCTCGGCACTGGACTACAACAGCTTCCTGGGTGTTATCGGCGTTGGCCGTATCGCCCGTGGCAGCGTCAAGCCGAACACCCCGGTTGTCGCGATCGGCGCCGACGGCAAGAAGCGTAACGGCCGTATCCTGAAGCTGATGGGCCACCACGGCCTGCACCGTATCGACGTTGAAGAAGCCTTCGCCGGCGACATCGTGTGCGTCAGCGGCATGGACTCGCTGTTCATCTCCGACACCCTGTGCCAGCCGGACACCGTCGAGGCGATGAAGCCTCTGACTGTTGACGAGCCAACCGTTTCCATGACCTTCCAGGTCAACGACTCGCCGTTCTGCGGTAAAGAAGGCAAGTTCGTGACCTCCCGTAACATCAAGGAGCGTCTGGACAAAGAGCTGCTGTACAACGTTGCTCTGCGCGTTGAAGAAGGCGACTCGGCCGACAAGTTCAAGGTCTCCGGCCGTGGTGAGCTGCACCTCTCGGTACTGATCGAAACCATGCGTCGCGAAGGCTTCGAAATGGGTGTTGGTCGTCCGGAAGTGATCATCCGTACCGTTGACGGCGTGAAGCAGGAACCGTTCGAAAACGTGACCATCGACACCCCGGAAGAATCCCAGGGCAAGGTGATGGAAGAGATGGGCCTGCGTAAGGGCGACCTGACCAACATGGTGCCGGATGGCAAAGGCCGTGTGCGTCTGGAATACAACATCCCTGCTCGTGGTCTGATCGGTTTCCGTAACCAGTTCCTGACCCTGACCAACGGTGCTGGCATCCTGACCTCGATCTTCGATCGCTACGACACCATGAAGTCCGGCGACATGTCCGGCCGTCAGAACGGTGTTCTGGTATCGGTAGAAACCGGCAAGGCGCTGACCTACTCCCTGGAAACCCTCCAGGCGCGTGGCAAGCTGTTCGTTGAACACGGTCAAGAGATCTACAACGGCCAGATCGTTGGTCTGAACAGCCGTGACAACGACATGGGCGTCAACCCAACCAAAGGCAAGAAGCTCGACAACATGCGTGCTTCGGGTAAAGACGAAACCATCGCTCTGGTCCCACCTGTTCGCTTCACCCTGGAACAGGCCCTGGAATTCATCCAGGACGACGAGCTGTGCGAAGTCACGCCTAAGTCGATCCGCCTGCGTAAGAAGATCCTGGACGAAGGCGAGCGTACCCGCGCTGCCAAGAAAGCCAAGAACTGAGTTAACTCAGGCTGAATGAAAAACGCCCCCGGTCGAAAGGCCGGGGGCGTTTTTTTATGTCTGATCGTTCCCACGCTCTGCGTGGGAATGCCTCTGGGTACGCTCTGCGTCCCGCCTTTAAGAGCGGACGCGGAGCGTCCAGGGCTGCGTTCCCACGCGGAGCGTGGGAACGATCATCAGAACTTGTCGAGTGTCTTGAAATTAGTCTCGCGCACCACTTCTTTCGGCTTGTACGCGCAATACCCCGGCCGCGGCCCGATTTTCGGGTGGTTGCGGCAGGTATCCGGGCGCTTGTCATAAATAGTGCAAAAGCGCGTCTTACGATCCAGGTACAGGCAGTCGTTGTTGCTCATGCGCTGCAAAGTAAAAATCTCGGATTTGGAATTGAAGCGCTCGACGATGCCTTCCTTCTGCAAACGCTTGGCGATGTTCTTCGGCGGGTCGCCGCGCTCGAACTCATCGACGATGCCGATGCGGATCAGGTCCTTGATCTTCACTTCGACCGGCAGCGTGCAGCAGCTGGACACGCAGCCACCGCACATGTGGGCGGAATATTTCTGCCAGGTCTCGAGACGGTCGAGTTCCGCGGCGGCGATCAGTTGAGGCTTCATCAGGGTTCCAAAAGGTGGGGCTGTATCCGGGCGCGCGATCATACCGGGATTGGTGGTTTTTTGAACAACCTTTTCAGAGTTTCTGCGCGAACGGCGATCAGGCACGACCTCTGCATCAAATTCATGCAACGCTCAATGAGTTAAAAAACTGACGAACCAGAGCGTCTACCGTCTGTCAGACCGTCTAGGCTCTAGCAACTCCTTCTATCTCGCCCGAGGTCGCAATTGATGTCTCAGGAACCACTTGCACGAGAAGCAGAGGTAGCCGCATTTCGCGATGCTGTCTTGACCAAGCTCACCTACGCGGTGGGCAAGGACCCGGATCACGCCTTCGACCACGACTGGTTCGAAGCCATTGCCCTGGCCGCCCGCGACCAGATGGTCGACCACTGGATGGACCATACGCGGCGCATCTACCGCAAAGGCCAGAAACGGGTTTATTACCTCTCGCTGGAATTTCTTATCGGCCGCTTGCTCTACGACAGCCTGAGCAACCTCGGCGTGCTGGAGATCGCGCGCGAAGCGCTGTCGGAGCTTGGCGTGGACCTTGAGCGCATTCGCCTGCTCGAACCCGACGCGGCGCTGGGCAACGGTGGCTTGGGCCGTCTGGCGGCGTGCTTCATGGAAAGCATGTCGACCCTGGGCATTGCCGGCCACGGTTATGGCATTCGTTACGAACACGGCTTGTTCCGCCAGGCGATTGTCGATGGCTGGCAGCAGGAGCAGACCGAGCGCTGGCTGGATTTCGGTAACCCGTGGGAGTTCGAGCGCGCCGAAGTGATCTACCCGATCGGTTTTGGCGGCAGCGTGGAAACCCTGGCGGACGCGTCCGGCAAGATGATCCAAGTGTGGTCGCCCAGCGAAACCGTGCGCGCGGTGGCCTACGACACTCCGGTGGTCGGCTGGCGTGGCGCCAGCGTCAATACCTTGCGCCTGTGGCGCGCACGGGCGGTCGAAGATTTGCACCTGGAACGCTTCAACGCCGGTGACCACCTGGGCGCCGTCGCCGAAGTGGCGCGGGCCGAGAGCATCTCGCGTGTGCTGTACCCGGCCGACAGCACCGAAGCGGGGCAGGAACTGCGCCTGCGCCAGGAATACTTCTTCGTTTCCGCTTCGTTGCAAGACTTGCTGCGCCGCCACAAGAACATGCACGGCTCGGTGCTGAGCCTGGGCGAACACGCCGCCATCCAGCTCAACGATACCCACCCGTCCATCGCCGTGGCCGAGTTGATGCGCCAGTTGGTCGACCTGCACGACATTCCGTGGGAAGCGGCGTGGGACGTCACCGTCGAAACGCTTTCCTACACCAACCACACCTTGCTGCCCGAGGCATTGGAAACCTGGCCGGTCGGTTTGATGGAACGCATGCTGCCCCGGCATATGCAGATCATCTACCTGATCAACGCCCAGCACATCGACTCGCTGCGCGCCAAGGGCATTCACGACTTCGACGTGCTGCGCGCCGTGTCGTTGATTGAAGAAGACAACGGTCGCCGTGTGCGCATGGGCAACCTGGCGTTCCTCGGTTCCCACAGTGTCAACGGCGTGTCCGGTCTGCACACTCAGCTGATGCGCAGCACGGTGTTTTCCGAACTGCATAAGCTCTACCCGGAGCGCATCAACAACAAAACCAACGGCATCACCTTCCGCCGCTGGCTGTACCAGGCCAACCCCAAGCTCACCGATATGCTGGTGCAAGCCCTGGGCCCTGACATTCTCGACAACATGGAAACCCGCCTGGGCGAGCTGGAAACCTTCGCCGAGAAACAGACCTTCCGCAAAGCCTTCGCCGACCAACGCCTGCACAGCAAGCGAGCGCTGGCCGAGATCATCCATGAGCGCCTGGGTATTTCGGTGAACCCGGCGGCGATGTTCGACGTGCAGGTCAAACGGATCCACGAATACAAGCGCCAGCTGCTCAACCTGCTGCACACCGTGGCGCTGTATCAGGCGATCCGGGCCGAGCCGGAGGTCGATTGGGTGCCGCGGGTGAAAATTTTCGCCGGCAAGGCGGCGGCGAGTTATCACCAGGCCAAGCTGATCATCAAGCTGACCAACGATATCGCGCGCACCGTCAACAATGACCCTACCGTACGCGGCCTGCTCAAGGTGGTTTTCCTGCCCAACTACAACGTCAGCCTGGCGGAAAGCATCATCCCGGCGGCGGACTTGTCTGAGCAGATCTCCACCGCCGGTTTCGAAGCCTCGGGTACCAGTAACATGAAGTTCGGCCTCAACGGCGCGCTGACCATCGGCACCATGGACGGTGCCAACGTGGAAATGCACGAGCGGGTGGGCGCCGAGCACATGTTCATCTTCGGCCTCAGTGCCCAGCAGGTCGAAGCCCGCAAGCACGCCGGTGAATTCAACGCCGGGTCGGAAATCGCTGCCTCCCATCGCTTGAGCGATGTGCTGCAGGCGATCCGTGGCGGTGTGTTCTCGCCGGATGATCCGGGCCGGTATGTGGGTTTGATCGACGGGCTGATCGACTGCGACCGCTTCCTGGTGTGTGCCGACTTCGACTCCTACTGGGACGCCCAGACGCGGGTCGAGGCGCATTGGCATGACTCCAAGGCCTGGTGGCGCTCGGCGGTGCTGAATACGGCGCGGATGGGCTGGTTCTCCTCGGACCGGACGATCCGCGAATACGCCACCGAGATCTGGAAAGCCCTCGACTAAACACCGCAGTAAAAAATGTGGGAGGGGGCTTGCTCCCGATAGCGGTCTATCAGTTAACAGCTATGTCGACTGGCACACCGCTATCGGGAGCAAGCCCCTCCCACATGGGGTTCTGCATAGATGCAGCGTTATTGGAGATAGCCGTTGCGCCAACCCGTGAACTCTATTGGCGTTAAATCCTCTGATTAGAGGAAATCAGCCCCGACTCGCGTTAAACTGCGCGGGTTTTTAAGCCCCCCCATTCTCCGGAGCCGTCCATGTCCCGCGTTACCTTGAGTCGCTATTTGATCGAGCAGACCCGCAGCAACAACACGCCTGCCGATCTGCGCTTCCTTATCGAAGTGGTGGCGCGTGCTTGCAAGGAGATCAGCCACGCCGTGTCCAAAGGCGCACTGGGTGGTGTCCTGGGCAGCATGGGCACTGAAAACGTGCAGGGCGAAGTGCAGAAAAAGCTCGACGTTATCTCCAACGAAATCCTGCTCGAAGCCAACGAATGGGGCGGTCACCTGGCCGGCATGGCCTCCGAGGAAATGGACAATGCCTACCAGATTCCGGGCAAATACCCCAAAGGCGCATACCTGTTGGTATTCGACCCACTGGACGGTTCGTCCAATATCGACATCAACGCGCCGGTCGGTACTATCTTCTCGGTACTGCGTTGCCCGAACGAATACCTGAGCCAGAACGAAGCCCTGAACGAAAAGGCCTTCCTGCAGCCGGGCACCGAGCAGGTCGCCGCCGGTTACGCGATCTACGGCCCACAGACCATGCTGGTGCTGACCCTGGGCGATGGCGTCAAGGGCTTCACCCTGGACCGCGAAATGGGCAGCTTCGTACTCACCCACGAAGACATCTCCATTCCGGCCTCCACCCAGGAATTTGCGATCAACATGTCCAACCAGCGTCACTGGGAAGAACCGGTGAAGCGCTACGTCAACGAGTTGATGGAAGGCGAAGAAGGCCCGCTGAAGAAAAACTTCAACATGCGCTGGGTCGCGGCCATGGTTGCCGATGTGCACCGCATCCTGACCCGTGGTGGCTTGTTCATGTACCCACGTGACGGCCGCGAACCGTCCAAGCCGGGCAAACTGCGCCTGATGTACGAAGCCAACCCGATGTCGTTCCTGGTGGAGCAGGCGGGCGGCGCATCCACTGACGGCCACCAGCGCATCCTCGACATCCAGCCCGAAGGCTTGCACCAGCGTGTGGCGGTGTTCCTGGGTTCCAAGGAAGAAGTTGAGCGTGTGACGGCGTATCACAAGAAGTAAGCTGCTGCGATAGGTTATCCGCCGTGTTGTGAGGCGGATCACCGTTAAAGAAGCCCCGAAACGTTTCAGCGTTTTCGGGGCTTTTTTGTTTTCGCTCGTCGGGAACCAGACACCTCTTTTCCCTTCTAAGCTTCTGGCAGATACCCCAGCTGCTTTGTCTCTCCAGGAGCTTTTCCATGTCTTTACGCCGTCTCGCCCTGCTGGCTTTTTGCGTGCTGTTAGCCGCCTGCAGCAAGGTCAACCAAGAAAATTACCAGAAGCTGTCGGCCGGCATGGCCAAGGCCGAGGTGGAGTCGTTGTTGGGCAAGCCGACCGATTGTTCCGGCGCACTGGGCATGTCCAGCTGCACCTGGGGCGATAAAAACAGCTTTATCAGCGTGCAGTACGCCGGTGACAAAGTTCTGATGTTTTCCGGGCAAGGCCTGAAGTAAACCGGGGCGCGAGCCTGCGGGAGAAGAAGAATGATGCGTTTTGTTGTGTTCCTTTGCGCCAGCCTGTTTTTGGCGGGCTGCGCCAGCCATTCTGGCGATGATCTGCAACCCAAGACCGCGAGCAACGTCAACCTCAAGCGTTACCAGGGCACCTGGTATGAGTTGGCTCGCTTGCCGATGTACTTCCAGCGCAACTGCGCGCAGTCCGAAGCCCGCTACACCTTGTTGCCGGATGGCGACATGTCGGTGTTCAATCGCTGCCTGACGCCTGAGTGGAAATGGCAGGAAGCCAAAGGCACGGCCACGCCGCAAGTGCCGGGCAAGACCGACAAGCTCTGGGTAGAATTCGATAACTGGTTTACGTCGTTGTTGCCGGGCGTTGCCAAGGGCGATTACTGGGTGCTGTATGTCAGCGATGACTACAAGACCGCCATCGTCGGCAGCCCGAGCCGGCGTTACATGTGGATTTTGTCGCGTACGCCAACGGTAAGCGCCGATACGCGTGAAGACCTCTTGAGCAGAGCACGACAGCAGGGGTATGACACCACGCGTTTGATCTGGCGCACGTCCGACAAGCAGATGGCGAAAACCTCGCAGTAAAAATGTGGGAGGGGGCTTGCCCCCGATAGCAGTGTGTCAATCAGCGCATCTGATACTGATACATCGCCATCGGGAGCAAGCCCCCTCCCACATTTTTAACCGAGTAAGTTTCTCAAGACTTGAGTGAATGCCCGGCTGCTTTCTTCCTCGCCGGCATGATGCCCATCCCGCACCACCCACTGGCCGTTGACCAGCACATCCCGTACCTGTCGATCACCGCCAGCGAACAGCCAGCGATTCAGAATGCCGTCCTCTGTCGCTGTCGCCAGGTAAGGGTCGTTGCCGTCCAGCACGATCCAATCCGCGCGCTTGCCCACCTCCAATCGACCAATCGGCTGGCCCAATGCCTGGGCGCCGCCGTCCAATGCGGCATCGAACAGCGTACGGCCGACCATCGGCTGGTCATTGCGATACAAGCGATTGCGCCGTTGATCGCGCAGGCGCTGGCCGTATTCCAACCAGCGCAGTTCTTCCACCACGCTCAGTGACACATGGCTGTCGGACCCGATGCCCATGCGCCCGCCCTGGGCCAGAAAATCCACCGCCGGGAAAATCCCGTCGCCCAGGTTGGCTTCGGTGGTCAGGCACAAACCGGCAATCGCCCGGCTCCTGGCCATGCGCGCGACTTCGTCGGCATCGGCGTGAGTGGCGTGCACCAGGCACCAGCGCTCGTCGACGTCCACGTTGTCGTACAGCCACTGCAACGGGCGTTTGCCGCTCCAGGCCAGGCAGTCGTCAACTTCTTTTTGCTGTTCGGCAATGTGAATGTGCACCGGGCACGCCTTATCACTGGCGGCCAGCACGTCCTTGATCTGCTCGGGCGTGACCGCACGCAGGGAGTGGAAACACAGGCCCAGTTGCTGCGCAGGTTGCGCGGCGAGCATCGGCTGCAAGCGCGCCTGCAGATCCAGGTAGTTGTCGGTGCTGTTGATAAACCTGCGCTGGCCGTCGTTGGGCGCCTGGCCACCGAACCCCGAATGCGTATAAAGCACCGGCACCAGCGTCAAGCCGATGCCACTGCTGGCGGCGGCCTGGCTGATCTGGCGCGACAGCTCAGTGCGGTCGGCATAGGGCTGGCCACTGACGTCGTGATGCACATAATGAAACTCGGCCACCGAGGTGTAGCCGGCCTTGAGCATCTCGATGTACAGCTGGCGGGCGATGATCTGCAACTGCTCCGGGTTGATCTTGCCGACCATGCGGTACATCAGGTCACGCCAGGTCCAGAAGCTGTCATTGGGGTTACCCGCCACTTCCGCCAACCCCGCCATGGCGCGCTGGAAAGCGTGAGAATGCAGGTTGGGCATGCCGGCCAGTACCGGGCCTCTGAGCCGTTCGGCACCCTCTGCGCTGGCATTGGCCTCAACCTGTATCAGGACCCCATCGGCGCTGACTTCAAGACGTACATCATTGGCCCAGCCATCAGGCAGCAGCGCGCGTTCGGCAAAGAAAGCGGACATGATCAAGGCGCCCCGGTCGTGTGTTTATTTGTATATACATATACAGATGTTTGCCTGCTCGGTAAACTCCGGCAATCTATGCATCTTTTCCCCCTGCAAGGATTCCCTGTGCCGACTCCGCCTGCCAAGTCTCCGCTGGCTGCCCACATGGACGAAAGTCCGGCGCCCTTGTATGCCCGCGTCAAACAGATGATCAGCCAGCAGATCCTCAACGGCAACTGGCCGCCCCATTACCGCGTGCCGTCGGAGAGCGAGCTGGTCAGCCAACTGGGCTTCAGCCGCATGACCATCAACCGCGCGCTGCGCGAGCTCACGGCCGAAGGTTTGCTGGTGCGCATGCAGGGCGTCGGTACGTTCGTCGCCGAGCCCAAGAGTCAGTCGGCGCTGTTTGAAGTGCACAACATTGCCGATGAGATCGCCTCCCGCGGCCATCGGCACACGTGCCAGGTCATCACCCTGGGCGAAGAAGCGGCCGGTTCGGAACGTGCCGTTGCGCTGGAAATGCGCGAAGGCGGGCGGGTGTTTCACTCGCTGATCGTGCATTTCGAAAACGACATTCCGGTGCAGATCGAAGACCGTTTCGTCAACGCCCTGGTCGCGCCGGAATACCTGCAACAGGATTTCACCCAGCAAACGCCCTACGCCTACCTCAACCAGGTCGCACCGTTGACTGAGGGCGAGCATGTGGTTGAAGCCATCCTCGCCGATGCCGCCGAGTGCAAGCTGTTGCAGATCGAGCCGAGCGAGCCCTGCCTGTTGATCCGCCGACGCACCTGGTCTGGCCGCCAGCCGGTGACGGCCGCGCGCTTGATTCACCCCGGTTCCCGGCACAGCCTCGAAGGACGCTTCAGCAAATGAGTTCAGTCAACGTCTGGCGCGCTGCCGACTACGTGCGCATGCCGTGGAAGAACGGCGGCGGCAGCACCGAAGAAATCACCCGTGATGCGGGCACCGGCCTCGATGGTTTCGGCTGGCGCCTGTCGATTGCCGATATTGCCGAGTCGGGCGAGTTTTCCACCTTCGCCGGCTACCAGCGCGTGATCACCGTGATCAAGGGCGCGGGCATGGTGTTGACCGTGGACGGTGAGGAGCAGCGCGGTTTGTTACCGCTGCAACCGTTCGCGTTCAAGGGTGACAGTCAGGTGGCGTGCCGCTTGATCACCGGGCCGATCCGCGATTTCAACCTGATCTACTCACCCCAGCGTTATGACGCGCGGTTGCAATGGGTGGATGGCGTGCAGCGGTTTTTCAGCTCGGCGCAGACGGTGCTGGTGTTCAGCGTGGCGGATGAAGTGAAGGTGCTGGACCATGTGCTGGGTCATCACGACTGCCTGCAGGTGGACGGTAACACCGGCCTGCTGGACATCTCGGTGAGTGGCCGCTGCTGCCTGATCGAACTGACCCCGCGCGGTTAAAATGTGGGAGGGGGCTTGCTCCCGATAGCGGTGGATCAGTCAATATATCTTTGACTGACACACCGCTATCGGGAGCAAGCCCCCTCCCACGTTTGTTTTGTGTTGCTCTTAGGATCTGTTTCCACAGCCCCCGCACCAAATTGTTACCTAACGCCCCAGCGCGGCGCAAAGCCGCGTTGTCGTGACAAACCTCCCTCGCTGCAAAACTCCTTCGTAAGAAATTTCATCACGCCTCGAAGCCTTAATTTCCAAGGCTCCCACGCGCTTTCGAAAAAAATCCAAACCCTCGCTCTGAAAGTTGGCCGCTTGATTGCATATGCTTGTACATACAAGTAAAGATGTGTGCGTAAGAGTCTCCTTCGCACCATCCATGTTCGCGCATCATGCCGAGGAGTCCAGCAGTGACCGATTTTTCGAAAGCAAGGCCTACAAAATACCGTGACGTCGAAATCCGCGCCGCCCGTGGTAACACGCTCACTGCCAAAAGCTGGCTGACTGAAGCGCCGCTGCGCATGCTGATGAACAACCTCGACCCGCAAGTGGCCGAGAACCCCAAGGAGCTGGTGGTGTACGGCGGTATCGGGCGTGCCGCGCGTAACTGGGAGTGCTACGACCAGATCGTCGAGAGCCTTACGAATCTGAACGACGACGAAACCCTGCTGGTGCAATCCGGAAAGCCGGTCGGCGTGTTCAAGACCCACAGCAATGCCCCGCGGGTGCTGATTGCCAACTCCAACCTGGTGCCGCACTGGGCCAGCTGGGAACACTTCAATGAACTGGATGCCAAGGGCTTGGCCATGTACGGCCAGATGACCGCCGGCAGCTGGATCTACATCGGCAGTCAGGGCATCGTCCAGGGCACTTACGAAACCTTCGTCGAAGCCGGTCGCCAGCATTACGACAGCAATTTGAAAGGCCGTTGGGTGCTCACTGCCGGCCTCGGCGGCATGGGCGGTGCCCAACCTTTGGCCGCGACCCTCGCCGGCGCGTGCTCGCTGAACATCGAATGCCAGCAGGTCAGCATCGATTTCCGCTTGAACAGCCGCTATGTCGACGAGCAGGCCACCGACCTTGACGACGCCCTGGCGCGCATCGCCAAGTACACCCAGGAAGGCAAGGCGATCTCCATTGCCCTGCTGGGTAACGCGGCTGAAATTCTGCCGGAGCTGGTCAAGCGTGGCGTGCGCCCGGACATGGTCACCGACCAGACCAGCGCCCACGACCCGCTCAACGGCTACCTGCCGGCCGGCTGGACCTGGGACGAATACCGCGCCCGCGCCAAGACCGAGCCTGGCGCTGTGATCAAGGCCGCCAAACAGTCAATGGCTGTGCACGTCAAAGCCATGCTCGAGTTCCAGAAACAAGGCATTCCGACCTTCGACTACGGTAATAACATCCGCCAGATGGCCCAGGAAGAAGGCGTGGAAAACGCCTTCGATTTCCCAGGCTTCGTACCGGCCTACATCCGCCCGCTGTTCTGCCGGGGTATCGGCCCGTTCCGCTGGGCCGCGCTGTCGGGCGACCCGCAAGACATCTACAAGACCGACGCCAAAGTCAAAGAACTGATCCCCGACGACGCCCACCTGCACAACTGGTTGGACATGGCCCGCGAGCGCATCAGCTTCCAGGGCTTGCCGGCGCGTATCTGCTGGGTCGGCCTGGGCCAGCGCGCCAAGCTCGGCCTGGCGTTCAACGAGATGGTGCGCAGCGGCGAGTTGTCCGCGCCTGTCGTAATCGGTCGTGACCACCTCGACTCCGGCTCAGTGGCCAGCCCCAACCGTGAAACCGAATCCATGCAGGACGGCTCCGACGCTGTGTCCGACTGGCCGCTGCTCAATGCCTTGCTCAACACTGCGAGCGGCGCGACCTGGGTGTCGTTGCACCACGGCGGCGGCGTCGGCATGGGCTTTTCCCAGCACTCGGGCATGGTGATCGTGTGTGACGGCACCGACGAAGCGGCCGAGCGCATTGCGCGGGTGCTGCATAACGACCCGGCTACCGGGGTGATGCGGCATGCGGATGCGGGCTACCAGATTGCGATCGATTGCGCCAAGGAACAGGGCCTCAACCTGCCAATGATCAAGTAACCAGTGTGGGAGGGGGCTTGCTCCCGATGGCGGTGTATCAGCCGGAAAATCAGTGACTGACACACTGCTATCGGGGGCAAGCCCCCTCCCACATTGGATTGGCGTAGCACATAAAAACAATCCATCAGAGGTTGAACACCCATGGCTGCAAACGACACCACCCCGTTGATCGAAAGGCGTTCGATCGACTACATCCCGGAAGCGGAAAGACATGGTCGTCTATTGAGCCAGTTCACCCTGTGGCTGGGTGCCAACCTGCAGATCACGGCTATCGTCACCGGGGCCCTGGCCGTGGTGCTGGGCGGGGATGTGTTCTGGTCGTTGTTCGGTCTGTTGATCGGCCAACTGCTGGGCGGCGGGGTGATGGCGTTGCATGCGGCGCAGGGGCCCAAGCTTGGCCTGCCGCAGATGATTTCCAGCCGGGTGCAGTTCGGCGTGTATGGCGCGGCCATCCCGATCGTGCTGGTGTGCCTGATGTACCTGGGCTTCACCGCCACCGGCACCGTATTGTCCGGGCAGGCGCTGGGCCAGTTGTTCGGGGTCAGCGACAGCATCGGCATCCTGATCTTCGCCAGTGTCATCGTGCTGGTCACGGTGCTGGGGTATCGGGTGATCCACTTCATCGGGCGCGTCGCCAGCGTCATCGGCGTGATCGCCTTCGTCTACCTGTTCAGCCGCTTGATGGGCCAGGCCGACATCGGCGCATTGCTGCAGATCCGCCATTTCAGCTGGAGCAGCTTCTTGCTGGCGGTTTCGCTGGCAGCGTCCTGGCAAATCGCGTTCGGGCCCTATGTGGCGGACTACTCACGTTACCTGCCGAGCAGCACCTCCTCGGTGAAAACCTTCCTGGCGGCTGGCGCAGGGTCGGTCATCGGCGCGCAGGTGGCAATGGTTCTCGGTGTGTTTGCCGCCGCGATGGCCAACGGGCAATTCGCCGGGCACGAAGTGGCTTACATCGTTGGCCTGAGCGGCAGCGGTGCAGCGGCGGCGTTGCTGTACTTCAGTATCGCGTTCGGCAAGGTCACGATTTCCACGCTGAACTCCTACGGCAGTTTCATGTGCATCGCGACCATCATCAGCGGCTTCCAGGGCCACCTGCGGGTATCGCGTCTGCAGCGCCTGCTGTTCGTGCTGGCGATTGTCGGCACGGCCACCCTGATCGCGCTGCTCGGCCAGCACTCGTTCCTGGGGGCGTTCAAGTCGTTCATCCTGTTTCTGCTGGCGTTCTTCACGCCCTGGAGCGCGATCAACCTGGTGGATTACTACTGCATCACCCGCGAGCGTTATGACGTGCCAGCGCTGGCTGACCCCAAAGGTCGCTACGGGCGTTGGAACCCCCTGGGCATCAGCGTTTATGTATTCGGTGTGCTGGTGCAGCTGCCGTTCATTTCCACCAAGTTCTATACCGGCCCGCTGGTAGAAACCCTGGGTGGGGTGGATATCTCCTGGATCATCGGCCTGGTGTTGCCGGCGGCCCTGTACTACCTGTGCGCGAAAAAATGGCACGGCACGATGCCTGATCAACTGATCCTGCCGGTCGAGCAGGACAGCGTTGCACCCACGCAAACAAGCGGTATCGGTCGCGCTGCGGCGCAGGCCTGACGGGACGTGGACAAGGCAGGATGCCTTTTGACTGCCGTAATCCATTTCATGATTGGGAGCGTCACACAATGAAAATGCATAAGACCCTGCTGACCACGTTGCTTTCTGCGGGCTTGCTGGCAAGCGCCGGCGCTCAGGCGGCCGGCTGGTGCGAATCCGGCAAGCCGGTGAAGTTCGCCGGCCTGAACTGGGAAAGCGGCATGTTGCTCACCGACATCCTGCAAACCGTGCTGGAGAAAGGCTACAACTGCAAAACCGACAGCCTGCCGGGCAATTCCATCACCATGGAAAACGCCCTGAGCAGCAACGACATTCAGGTGTTTGCCGAAGAGTGGGTCGGCCGCAGCGAAGTCTGGAACAAGGCCGAGAAGGCCGGCAAAGTCGTTGGCGTCGGTGCGCCCGTGGTTGGCGCCATCGAAGGCTGGTACGTGCCGCGCTACGTGATCGAAGGCGACGCCAAGCGCAAGCTGGAAGCCAAGGCCCCGGACCTCAAGACGATTGCCGACCTGGCCAAGTACGCCGCGGTGTTCAAGGACCAGGAAGAACCCTCCAAGGGACGCTTCTACAACTGCCCGGCCGGCTGGACCTGCGAACTGGACAACAGTGAAATGCTCAAAAGCTACGGCCTGGAAAGCACCTACACCAACTTCCGCCCCGGCACCGGCCCGGCGCTGGATGCGGCGGTGTTGTCGAGCTACAAGCGCGGCGAGCCGATCCTGTTCTACTACTGGTCGCCGACGCCGCTGATGGGCCAGGTGGATCTGGTCAAGCTGGAAGAAAAACCGGGCGTGGATAAAAGCGTGAGCATCAAGGTCGGCCTGTCCAAGGCCTTCCACGAGCAAGCGCCGGAACTGGTGGCCGTGCTGGAAAAGGTCAACCTGCCCATCGACCTGCTGAACCAGAACCTGGGCCGCATGGCCAAGGAGCGGATCGAGTCGCCGAAACTGGCGAAAATTTTCCTCAAGGAACATCCTGAAGTCTGGCACGCCTGGGTGAGCGAAGACGCCGCCAAGAAAATCGACGCGGCCTTGTAGGTCAAGCGTGTCCGGCTACCCTGAGGGGCAGCCGGGCGCCTGGCCTCAACCCACTGGATCGAGAGCACGCTATGTTTCCTGAGAGTTTTACGTTTTCCATTGCCGACTGGGTCAACGGTTGGGTGGATTCGCTGGTCACCAACTACGGCGACGTGTTCCGGCACATTTCCGACACCCTGCTATGGGCCATCGTCAATCTGGAAAGCCTGCTGCGCGCAGCGCCCTGGTGGCTGATGCTGGCCATCGTCGGCGTCATCGCCTGGCACGCCACGCGCAAGGTGGTGACCACGGCCGTGATTGTCGGTTTGTTGTTCCTCGTCGGCGCGGTCGGCCTGTGGGACAAACTGATGCAGACCCTGGCGCTGATGATGGTCGCCACGGTGATCTCGGTGCTGATCGGCATCCCCTTGGGCATTCTTTCCGCGCGCAGCAATCGCTTGCGTTCGGTATTGATGCCGTTGCTCGACATCATGCAAACCATGCCCAGCTTCGTGTACCTGATCCCGGTGCTGATGCTGTTTGGCCTGGGCAAGGTGCCGGCGATTTTCGCCACGGTCATATACGCCGCGCCGCCGCTGATCCGCCTCACAGACCTGGGTATCCGCCAGGTCGACGGCGAAGTCATGGAAGCCATCAACGCCTTCGGCGCCAACCGTTGGCAGCAGCTGTTCGGCGTGCAACTGCCGCTGGCGCTGCCGAGCATCATGGCGGGCATCAACCAGACCACCATGATGGCGTTGTCGATGGTGGTGATCGCCTCGATGATCGGCGCCCGTGGCTTGGGTGAAGACGTACTCGTCGGCATCCAGACCCTCAACGTCGGCCGAGGCCTCGAAGCCGGGCTGGCGATCGTGATTCTTGCCGTGGTCATCGACCGCATTACCCAGGCCTATGGTCGTCCACGGCATGAGGCGAGCAAATGACTACTGTCAGCAAAATCGAAGTCAAGAACGTCTTCAAGATCTTCGGCAACCGTTCCAAAGAAGCGCTGGCGCTGATTGGCCAGGGCAAGACCAAGGACCAGGTGCTGGCCGAAACCGGTTGCGTGGTCGGCGTGAACGACTTGTCCCTGAGCATTGGCACCGGTGAGATCTTTGTGATCATGGGCCTGTCGGGCTCCGGCAAATCCACCCTGGTGCGTCACTTCAATCGCCTGATCGACCCCACCAGCGGCGCGATCCTGGTCGACGGTGAAGACATTCTGCAACTGGACATGGAGGCCTTGCGCCAATTCCGTCGCCACAAGATCAGCATGGTGTTCCAGAGCTTCGGCTTGTTGCCCCACAAGAGCGTGCTCGACAATGTTGCCTATGGCTTGAAAGTGCGCGGTGAAACCAAGCAGGTGTGTGCCGAACGCGCCCTGCACTGGATCGAAACCGTGGGCCTCAAGGGTTATGAAAACAAATACCCGCACCAGCTCTCTGGCGGCATGCGTCAACGTGTCGGCCTGGCCCGCGCCCTGGCGGCCGACACCGACATCATCCTGATGGACGAGGCGTTCAGCGCCCTCGACCCACTGATCCGCGCCGAGATGCAGGACCAGTTGCTTGAGCTGCAAAAGACCCTGCATAAGACCATCGTATTTATCACCCACGACCTCGACGAGGCGGTGCGCATCGGCAACCGCATTGCGATCCTCAAGGACGGCAAGCTGATTCAGGTCGGCACGCCCAGGGAGATTCTGCATTCGCCGGCGGATGAGTATGTGGACCGGTTCGTTCAGCGGCGGGCGGCGGTGGTCTGACTGATCGTTCCCACGCTCCGCGTGGGAATGCATCCCGTGACGCTCTGCGTCACTCCCTGACAGCGGGACGCGGAGCGTCCCAGGCGGCATTCCCACGCAGAGCGTGGGAACGATCAACTTAAGAGGCTGAAAATGTCCCAGGCAACAAAAATCACCCTCGCCGACACCCCGTTGCGCTGGCAGGACGTCGTCGCCGTCGCCCGCCATGGCGCCGTGCTCGAACTCTCGGGCCACGCCTGGGCGCGTATCGACAATGCCCAGGCCATCGTGCAGCGCATCGTCGCCAGCGGCGAACGCGCCTATGGGGTGAACACCGGCCTGGGCGCGCTGTGCAATGTTTCGCTTGAGGGCGAGCAACTGAGCCAGTTGTCGCGCAACACCTTGCTCAGCCACGCCTGTGGTGTCGGTCCGGTACTGAGCGATGAGCAGACTCGCGCGATCATCTGCGCCGCCATCATCAACTACTGTCACGGCAAATCCGGCCTGCACCCGCAAGTGGTGCATGCGCTGCTGGCGCTGCTCAACCACGGCATCACGCCGCAGGTGCCGTCCCAGGGGTCAGTCGGTTACCTGACCCACATGGCCCATGTCGGCGTGGCGCTGCTCGGTGTCGGCAACGTCAGCTATCGCGGCCAGGTGGTGACCGCGCAAGCAGCGCTGGCAGCCGAAGGTTTGCAGCCGGTGGTACTCGGCGCCAAGGATGGGCTGTGCCTGGTCAACGGCACGCCGTGCATGACCGGCCTGAGCTGCCTGGCCCTGGCCGATGCGCATCACTTGCTGGAATGGGCGGACGTGATCGGCGCCATGAGCTTTGAAGCCCAGCGCGGCCAGATCGACGCGTTCGACGAAGCAATCATCGCCCTCAAGCCGCACCCGGGCATGCAGCACGTCGGCCGCCATCTGCGCGCCTTGCTCGACGGCAGTGAAGTGATCGCCAGCAGCCGCGGCATTCGTACCCAGGACGCCCTGAGCCTGCGCTCGATCCCGCAAATCCACGGCGCGGCGCGCGATCAGGTGGAGCACGCGACCCGCCAGATCGAGACCGAACTCAACAGCGCCACGGATAACCCGCTGCTGCTCGGCACGCCGGGCAACTACCGCGTGGTGTCCCAGGCCAACCCCCACGGGCAGTCCGTGGCAATGGCCGCCGACATGCTCGCCATCGCCATGGCCGAGATCGGCTCGGTGGCCGAACGCCGCCTGGACCGCCTGATCAACCCGCACGTCAGCGGTCTGCCGGCATTCCTGGTGAGCAACCCGGGGGTCAACTCCGGAATGATGATCGTGCAGTACGTCGCCGCTTCCTTGTGCGGGCAAAACCGCCAGTTGGCGCAACCGGCGGTGCTCGACAACTTTGTCACCTCGGGTCTGCAGGAAGACCACTTGAGCATGGGCACCAATGCCGCGCTCAAGCTGCATCAGCTACTGGCCAACGTTACCCAGATTCTGGCCATCGAATACCTGCTGGCGGCCCAGGCGTTCGAGTTCCTCAAGGACCAGCGTTTCGGCGCCGGCACCGACCGCGCCTGGCGCTTGCTGCGCGAAGTTGTACCGGCCTACGAAGAGGACCGCTGGCTGGCGCCGGACATCGCGGCCGCCGCCCACCTGCTCAAACACACCGCATTATCGAATGTGCACTGAACACCTATTCAAGAAGAACAATTCACAAGGAGAACGAATGTGACTGCGCTAAACCTGATTCCAGGCCAACTGAGCCTCGCCCAACTGCGGACCATCTACCAGCAGCCGGTAACCCTCAGCCTGGATGACAGCGCCTCGGCCCAGATTGAAGCCAGCGTGGCCTGTGTGGAGCAGATTCTCGCCGAGAACCGCACTGCGTATGGCATCAACACCGGTTTCGGCCTGCTGGCCTCGACCCGCATCGCCAGCGAAGACCTGGAAAATCTCCAGCGTTCCCTGGTGCTGTCCCACGCCGCCGGCGTGGGTGAGCCGATCAGCGATGCGCTGGTGCGGCTGGTCATGGTGCTCAAGGTCAACAGCCTGAGCCGTGGGTTTTCCGGGATTCGTCGACAGGTGATCGACGCGCTGATCGCACTGATCAACGCCGAGGTTTACCCGCATATTCCGCTCAAGGGCTCGGTCGGTGCATCCGGTGACCTGGCGCCGCTGGCCCATATGTCCCTGGTGCTGCTCGGCGAAGGCAAGGCGCGTTACCAGGGCGAGTGGCTTTCGGCCACCGACGCATTGAAAATCGCCGGCCTCACGCCGCTGACCCTCGCCGCCAAAGAAGGCCTGGCCCTGCTCAACGGCACCCAAGTGTCCACCGCCTACGCCTTGCGCGGCCTGTTCGAGGGCGAAGACCTGTTCGCCGGTGCGCTGGTCTGCGGCGGCCTTACCGTGGAAGCGGTGCTCGGCTCGCGCTCGCCGTTCGACGCGCGTATTCATGCCGCGCGCGGCCAACGTGGGCAGATCGATTCGGCGGCGGCCTATCGTGACCTGCTCGGCGAAAGCAGCCAGGTGTCCCAGTCGCACCAGAACTGCGACAAGGTGCAAGACCCGTATTCCCTGCGTTGCCAGCCACAAGTGATGGGCGCCTGCCTGACCCAGTTCCGCCAGGCTGCCGACGTGTTGGTCGTTGAAGCCAACGCCGTGTCGGATAACCCGCTGGTGTTTGCCGCTGAAGGCGATGTGATTTCTGGCGGTAACTTTCACGCCGAGCCGGTGGCCATGGCCGCTGACAATATGGCCCTGGCCATCGCCGAAATCGGCTCCCTCAGTGAGCGCCGTACCTCGTTGATGATGGACAAGCACATGTCGCAATTGCCGCCGTTCCTGGTGGGCAATGGTGGGGTCAACTCCGGTTTCATGATCGCCCAAGTCACGGCTGCGGCCCTCGCCAGCGAAAACAAGGCGCTGGCCCATCCCCATAGCGTCGACAGCCTGCCGACGTCGGCCAACCAGGAAGACCACGTGTCCATGGCCCCGGCTGCGGGCAAGCGCCTGTGGGAAATGGCCGAGAACACCCGTGGCATTCTGGCTGTTGAGTGGCTGGCCGCCTGCCAGGGGCTGGATCTGCGCGACGGCTTGAAAACCTCGCCAACACTGGAAAAAGCCCGTGGCCTGTTGCGTGACAAGGTGGCGTTCTATGACAAGGACCGTTTCTTCGCCCCGGACATCATCGCCGCCAGCGAACTGCTCGGCAGCCGTTGCCTGAATGAACTGGTGCCGGCCAAGTTGCTGCCAAGCCTGTAACCCACCGATCGTTCCCGCGCTCTGCGTGGGAATGCCGCCCTGGACGCTCTGCGTCCGCTTTTAGAGTGGTGACGCGGAGCGTCACAGGATGCATTCCCACGCAGAGCGTGGGAACGATCTTCTCCTCATAAGAATGTCTCATCGATAACTGAGGGAGGCGTTGATGAAAACCCTTTGGCAACACTGCCACGTCGCAACCATGGCCCATGGCAAGTACTCGATCATCGAGGACGCCGCCATGGTCACCGCATATTCGCTCATCGAGTGGATCGGCCCGCGCAGCCAAGTGCCGACGGCGGATTACACCCAGGTCCACGACCTGCAAGGCGCGTGGGTCACCCCAGGGCTGATCGACTGCCACACCCACACGGTGTTTGGCGGTAACCGCAGCGGCGAATTCGAGCAACGCCTCGAAGGTGTCAGCTATGCGGACATCGCGGCCAAGGGCGGCGGTATCGCCAGCACCGTGCGCGCTACCCGTGCGGCGACGGAAGATGAGTTGTTCGTCAGCGCGGAAAAACGCCTGCGCAGTCTGTTGCGCGACGGCGTGACCACGGTGGAGATCAAGTCCGGCTACGGCCTGGACCTGGCTAACGAACGCAAGATGCTGCGTGTGGCGCGACGCCTTGGGCAAGCGCTGCCGGTGAGCGTGCGCGCCACCTGCCTGGCGGCCCACGCGTTGCCGCCGGAATACAAAGACCGCGCCGATGACTACATCGAGCACATCTGCAACGACATGCTGCCGACCCTGGCGGCCGAAGGGCTGGTGGACGCGGTGGATGCCTTCTGTGAATACCTGGCGTTTTCCACCGAGCAGGTGGAACGTGTGTTCAAAGTGGCCCAGCAACTCGGCCTGCCGGTGAAATTGCACGCCGAGCAATTGTCTTCCCTGCATGGCTCCAGCCTGGCAGCGCGCTATCAGGCGTTGTCGGCGGACCACCTGGAATTCATGACCGAAGAGGATGCCATCGCCATGGCTGCTGCCGGCACGGTCGCCGTGTTGTTGCCGGGCGCGTTCTACTTCCTGCGTGAAACCCAGTTGCCGCCCATGGAGGCCTTGCGCAAACACGGCGTGAAGATTGCCATTGCCAGCGACCTCAACCCCGGCACCTCACCGGCACTGTCGGTGCGCCTGATGCTGAACATGGCCTGCACCCTGTTCCGCATGACCCCGGAAGAAGCCCTGGCCGGCGCCACGCAGCATGCGGCCACCGCGCTGGGCATGGGCGATACCCATGGTTCCCTGGAAGTGGGCAAGGTCGCGGATTTTGTCGCCTGGCAGATCGATCGCCCCGCCGACCTGGCCTATTGGCTGGGTGGCGAACTGGATAAACGCGTCGTACGCCATGGCGTCGACGTCACTGTGTAAGGAGTCGCGTTGTGGATAAGGTACTGACATTCAAACAAGGCAACACACCGCTGCTGATCAGCATGCCCCACGCTGGCCTGCGGCTTACGCCAGCAGTCGAGGCCGGGCTGATCCCCGAAGCGCAAAGCCTGCCGGACACCGATTGGCACATCCCTACGCTGTATGACTTTGCCGATGAACTCGGTGCCAGCACCCTGGCGGCGGAATATTCGCGGTTTGTCATCGATCTGAATCGGCCGTCCGATAACAAGCCGCTCTACGCCGGCGCTACCACCGGCCTGTACCCGGAGACGCTGTTCGACGGCGTGCCGCTGTTCCGCGAAGGGCAGACACCCTCCGAGGCCGAGCGCGCGAGCTATCTGCAAAAAATCTGGGGGCCATATCACCGCACGCTGCAAGAGGAACTCGCCCGCCTCAAGGCCGAGTTCGGCTATGCGCTGCTGTTCGACGCGCATTCGATCCGCTCGGTGATCCCGCACCTGTTCGATGGCAAACTGCCGGACTTCAACCTCGGCACCTTCAACGGCGCCGCGTGCGATCCGCAACTGGCCAGCCAGCTCGAAGCCATCTGCGCCAATCACCCGCAATACACCCATGTGCTGAACGGGCGCTTCAAGGGCGGTCATATCACCCGGCATTACGGCAACCCGGCGCAGGATATTCATGCGGTGCAGTTGGAGCTGTGCCAGAGCACGTATATGGAGGAGATCGAGCCGTTCCGCTATCGCGAGGACTTGGCCGCGCCGACGCGGGTGGTGTTGAGGCAGTTGCTGGATGGATTTCTGGCTTGGGGGCAGAAGCACTATCGTTGATGCAGGTGACTGGTAAGCATGCAGTAGGAATCATGCGATGCGGTGGTAGCAGTTGTTGGGTAAAAATGTAAGGCGTCTACCATTGTCCTTGTAGTTGGCGTCTTTATTGATGGCGCGAGAGCTGAGGCATCTAGGTTCCTTGGTAGGCTGCGCACCCGCAGCGTCGATGGAATAAGGTAGGGCCGGGTGTCTCAAGAAGGGGATTTCAACGTTGTTCTAAGCCAAGTGCAGATGGCGGCTATTTTGACGCGCGAATCTTTGAGTCCTATGGAGGTCGCGACCTGCACAATTCGGGTTTATCTTTTTGCGCGAGAACCCTCGCCCTTCAGGGCGGGGATGGATAGCGCTGACGGCAAAGCCGTCCTGAAGAGGTGTCTGCTGCTGCTGCTCTGCCTCCATGCCGGCTCCACCGCAGATGCCGGCGAGCCACAAGACCCAGTGAGCGGTGCATAAAAAACGCAATACTTTCCACGTCTAACATCATTGTCATGAGTCATAAGCCACACTACAGTCGCATGATGAAACGACTCCAAGCCTTTAAGTACCAACTGATGCCAGATGGCAACCAAGAGCGGCAAATGCGCTGTTTTGCGGGGTCGTGTCGGTTCGTTTTTAACAAGGCGCTGGCGTTACAGAAATCCAATCATGAGGCCGGAAACAAGTTCATGGGCTATGTTGAAATGGCTGCCAGGCTTCCCATATGGAAGCGAGAGGCGGGCTTTGAGTGGCTCAAGGATGCGCCATCCCAAGCACTTCAACATACCCTCAAAGACCTTGAGCGGGCCTATTCCAACTTTTTTGCCAGGCGTGCCGACTTTCCCCGCTTTAAGCGCAAAGGCAAGAGCGAGAGCTTTCGTTACCCGGACAGCAAACAATTCAAGATCGACGCAGCCAACCAGCGTATTTTTCTGCCCAAGCTGGGCTGGATACGCTACCGCAACAGCCGCGATATTCTGGGCAAGGCCAAGAACATCACCATTAGCCAGTCTTGCGGCAAATGGTACGTCAGTATCCAGACAGAGCGTGAGGTAGAACAATCATTCCCACAAGGCGATGCCGTGGGTATCGACTTGGGGATCACCCGATTTGCCACGCTCTCAGACGGAACGTTCTACAAACCGCTCAACAGCTTCAGGCAACACGAAAGCCGCCTGCGCAAAGCGCAGCGAGTGATGAGCCATAAGGTTAAATTCAGCAAAAACTGGAAGAGAGCGAAAGCCCGCGTCCAGCGTATTTACAGCCATATCGGTAACGCCCGCCGCGACTACCTGCACAAAACCACATCCAGCATCAGCAAAAACCACGCGATGGTGTGTGTCGAGGACTTGCAGGTTCGGAATATGTCCAAGTCATCGGCGGGCGACAGCGAGCAGCCCGGCAAGAATGTTCGGGCCAAGTCCTGCCTGAACAAGTCCATCCTCGACCAAGGTTGGTTCGAGTTTCGGCGGCAACTGGACTACAAGTTGGCGTGGAAGGGAGGATGCCTCGTTGCGGTCCCGCCGCACTACACAAGCCAGACCTGCCCATGTTGTGCTCATATCTGCAAGGACAACCGGCAGACTCAAGCCAAGTTCCGATGTGTCGAGTGTGGTTTTTCAGAAAACGCCGATGTAGTCGGCGCGATCAATGTTTTAAGGGCGGGATACGCCCGGTTAGCCTGTGAAGTGAACGGTGCTGTCAAGCCGTCAGCAGCAGGAACCCACCGAGGTGAGTCAGCCCTAACAGGCTGAACACGGTAGGAGTCCCCTTCCTTTCCAGCTTGTCTGGCGAGGTTCTGCGTAGCAGACTGAGAGGTGGGGAGGATGTCAAGATGCCGGACGGCAAGAATAATAGACGTCCCCCCAGGGATGAACCCGACACCCTACGGAGCGCGCAATGCAGACTTGGTACCCGCAGATCAAACCCTACGCCCGGCACGATCTGGCAGTCGATGATGTTCACACCCTGTACGTCGATGAAAGCGGCTCCCCCGAAGGGCTGCCCGTGGTTTTCATCCATGGCGGCCCAGGCTCCGGTTGTGATGCCCAGAGCCGGTGCTACTTCGATCCGAACCTGTACCGCATCGTTACCTTCGACCAACGCGGCTGCGGGCGCTCCACGCCCCGCGCCAGTCTGGAAAACAACACCACCTGGGACCTGGTCGCCGACCTTGAGCGCATCCGCGAGCACCTGGGCATCGACAAATGGGTGCTGTTCGGTGGTTCCTGGGGTTCGACGCTGTCCCTGGCCTACGCGCAAACCCATCCCGAGCGCGTGCATGGCCTGATCGTGCGCGGCATTTTCCTCGCGCGCCCACAGGACATCGAATGGTTCTACCAGGCCGGTGCGAGCCGCCTGTTCCCGGACTACTGGCAGGACTACCTCGCGCCGATTCCTGTCGATGAGCGTCACGACATGATCGCGGCCTACCACAAGCGCCTGACCGGCAACGACCAGATCGCCCAGATGCACGCGGCCAAGGCCTGGTCCGGTTGGGAAGGGCGCATGCTGGGCCTGTGCCCGAGCCCGCAGCATGTCGAGCGCTTCTCCGAGCCGCAGCGTGCCTTGTCCATTGCCCGCATCGAATGCCATTACTTCACCAACAACTCCTTTCTGGAGCCCAACCAGCTGATTCGCGACATGCACAAGATCGCCCATCTGCCTGGCGTCATCATCCATGGTCGCTACGATATGATCTGTACGCTGGATAACGCCTGGGAGCTGCATCAGGCCTGGCCGAACAGCGAACTGCAGGTCATCCGCGAAGCGGGGCATGCGGCGTCCGAGCCTGGGATTACCGACGCGCTGGTGCGCGCAACCGGCGAAATGGCACGGCGCCTGCTTGATTTGCCGCCTGAAGAAGCATGAAGGGCCTGTTGCAACGGGTGCGAGGCGCCCGGGTCGAGGTTGCCGGCGAAGTCGTCGGGGCGATTGAGCAGGGTTTGCTGGTGCTGGTGGCCGTCGAACCTTCAGATACCCCCGAGAGCGCCGATAAACTGCTGCATAAGCTGCTTAACTATCGGGTGTTCAGCGACGACGAGGGCAAGATGAACCTGTCGTTGAAGGACATCGGCGGCGGTTTGCTGCTGGTGTCGCAGTTCACGCTGGCGGCGGACACCAAAAGCGGGCTGCGGCCAAGCTTCTCCACAGCGGCCCCGCCGGCCCTGGGAGCGGCGCTGTTTGATCACTTGTTGTTACAAGCGCAACAATTGCATGGCAAGGTGGCGTCAGGGCGTTTTGGCGCGGATATGCAGGTGCATCTGGTCAATGATGGCCCTGTGACCTTCCTCTTACAGACCTGAATGTTTGAAAAACGACGTTAATGCCTAAAAACGCAGGGTTTCGCTACAAATACTTCGTTGTCCCTGATGCGTTGTCTCGCGGGCTACTAGATAATCGCGCGCTACGGGGATCAGCGTTGTTTGGTCCATTTTTGACTTAGGTAGAGACTTGTCCGACAAACCAGTGGGGAATCATTTTGCCCCTGAGGAGTCGGAACAATGCTCGCCAACCTGGCATATAGATAGCTGGCCGTTGGTTTTTTGATCTGTTTTCGGCGAGGGTTGCTCGTGATTGTTAGTCCCTGTAATGCACCAAAATTGTCTGCCAAACGGTTACGAAACGCACTGGTGACGGGCTCTGCCCTGTTTTGCCTGTTCGGCGCGGGTCAACTGTGGGCATTCAGTCTGGACGATGTGTCGGCCAAGGCAAAAGAACTGGCTGGGCAGAAATACGAAGCTCCGCGCAGCAATCTGCCGAACGAATTCCGCGAAATGAAATTCGCTGACTACCAGAAGATTCGTTTCCGCAACGAAAAAGCCGAGTGGGCCGATCAGAACACCCCGTTCAAGCTGTCCTTCTATCACCAGGGTATGCACTTCGATACACCGGTGAAAATCAATGAAGTCACCGCTGACAGCGTTCAGGAAATCAAATACGACCCCAATCGTTTCGATTTCGGCGACGTAAAGTTTGATCCAAAAGCCACCGAACAGTTGGGTTATGCCGGCTTCCGTGTGCTGTTTCCGATCAACAAGGCTGACAAGCAAGACGAAATCATGACCATGCTTGGCGCCAGCTATTTCCGCGTCGTCGGCAAGGATCAGGTGTATGGCCTGTCGGCCCGTGGCATGGCGATCGACACCGCGCTGCCGTCCGGCGAAGAATTCCCGCGTTTCACCGAATTCTGGATCGAGCGTCCGAAGCCGGGCGACAAGCACCTGGTGATCTTCGCGTTGCTGGATTCCCCACGTGCGACGGGCGCCTACCGCCTGATTCTGCGTCCGGGCACCGACACCGTGGTCGACGTCAAATCCCAGATGTACCTGCGCGACAAAGTCAGCAAGCTGGGCGTGGCCCCGTTGACCTCGATGTTCCTGTTCGGCGCCAACCAGCCGTCTAAGGTTCTCAACTACCGTCGCGAGCTGCATGATTCCAGCGGCCTGTCGATCCATGCCGGCAATGGCGAGTGGATCTGGCGCCCGTTGAACAACCCTAAACACCTGTCGGTCAGCAACTTCAGCGTCGAAAACCCGCGTGGGTTCGGCCTGCTGCAACGTGGCCGCAATTTCAGCCACTACGAAGACCTGGACGACAACTACGACAAGCGCCCGAGCGCCTGGATCGAGCCGGAAGGCGACTGGGGCAAGGGCAGTGTCGACCTGGTAGAAATTCCGACCGCTGACGAGACCAACGACAATATCGTTGCCTTCTGGAGCCCGGCCGAACTGCCGGAAGTCGGCAAGCCGCTGGACGTGTCCTACCGTCTGCACTGGACGCTGGACGATGCTGCCTTCCATTCGCCTGACAGTGCCTGGGTCAAGCAGACCCTGCGTTCCACCGGTGACGTGAAGCAATCCAACCTGATCCGTCAGCCGGACGGCAGCGTGGCTTACCTGGTCGACTTCGAAGGCCCGGCCCTGAAAAAACTGCTGCCGGACGCCCCGGTGCGCAGCCAGGTAAGTGTTGGTGACAACGCCGAGCTGGTTGAAAACAGCGTGCGCTACAACGAGCACACCAAAGGCTGGCGCCTGACCCTGCGCATGAAGATCAAAGACGCGGGCAAGCCGACTGAAATGCGCGCCGCGCTGGTGCAGGAGATCGCACAGGCCGAGCCAGAACAGGTGTCGACCCACGTGCTCAAGGCTGACAAGGTCTTGGCCAAGCAACACGAGAAACAGGCCAAGAAAGACGCCAAAGAGGCGAAGGACAAGGACGCCAAGCAGCCAGAAGCTGCCCCGGCCCCTGTCACGCCGGAGCCGGCCAAGACCGAACAAGTCCTGACCGAAACCTGGAGCTACCAGTTGCCCGCCGATGAGTAATTCACAAGTCAAGCCAGAGACTCTGACCGAGTACCTGGCGCATCTGCCCATGACTGCTGAGCAGCGTGCCGAACTGGCGGGCTGCAGTTCCTTCAGCGAGTTGCACGAACGCCTGTCGTCCGCAACCTTCGACGCACCTACCGACGCCGCTCAGGCGTCGGTGGGCCGCAGGCTGACCCTCAGCACCGCCGAAGAGCTGCAGGACGCCGAGATGCTGGCGCTCGACGCCAGCGGCCGCGTCTGCTTGAAGGCCACGCCGCCGATCCGGCGCACCAAAGTCGTGCCCGAGCCTTGGCGCACCAATATTCTGGTACGCGGCTGGCGCCGGATGACGGGTCGTACCAACCCGCCCAAGCCGCCGAAAGACGAGCGGGTCCTGCCGGCTGCGCGCTGGCGGACCGTGGGTTCGATCCGTCGCTATATCCTGCTGGTGCTGATGCTTGGCCAGACCATCGTGGCCGGCTGGTACATGAAAGGCATCATGCCGTACCAGGGCTGGTCGCTGGTGGACTTCGACGAAATCCGCAACCAGACCCTGCTGCAAACCGCTACCCAGGTTCTGCCTTATGCACTGCAGACCAGCATCCTGATCATGTTCGGGATTCTGTTCTGCTGGGTGTCGGCCGGTTTCTGGACCGCGCTGATGGGCTTCCTCGAACTGCTGACCGGTCACGATAAATACCGTATCTCCGGTAAAAGTGCTGGCAACGAGCCTATTCCGAAGGATGCGCGCACCGCGTTGGTCATGCCGATCTGTAACGAAGACGTGCCTCGGGTATTCGCCGGTTTGCGTGCGACGTTCGAATCGGTGGCGGCTACCGGTGACCTGGACCGCTTCGACTTCTTCGTGCTCAGCGACAGTAACGACGCCGATATCTGCATTGCCGAACAGCAAGCCTGGCTCGACGTGTGCCGCGAAGCCGGTGGTTTCGGCAAGATTTTCTATCGCCGCCGTCGCCGTCGCGTCAAGCGCAAGAGCGGTAACCTCGATGACTTCTGCCGTCGTTGGGGCGGGGACTACAAGTACATGGTGGTGCTCGACGCCGACAGCGTGATGAGCGGCGAATGCCTGACCAGCCTGGTACGCCTGATGGAAGCCACGCCGGATGCCGGGATTATCCAGACCGCGCCGCGTGCGTCGGGCATGGACACCCTGTATGCGCGCATGCAGCAGTTCGCCACCCGCGTCTACGGCCCGTTGTTCACCGCCGGTCTGCACTTCTGGCAGCTGGGTGAATCCCATTACTGGGGCCACAACGCAATCATCCGCATGAAGCCTTTCATCGAGCACTGCGCCCTGGCGCCGTTGCCGGGCAAAGGCGCGTTCGCCGGTGCGATTCTCTCCCACGACTTCGTCGAAGCCGCGCTGATGCGCCGTGCCGGCTGGGGCGTGTGGATTGCCTACGACCTGCCGGGCAGCTACGAAGAACTGCCGCCGAACCTGCTCGACGAACTCAAGCGTGACCGTCGCTGGTGCCACGGCAACCTGATGAACTTCCGCCTGTTCCTGGTCAAAGGCATGCACCCGGTGCACCGTGCGGTGTTCCTGACTGGCGTGATGTCGTACCTGTCGGCGCCGTTGTGGTTCTTCTTCCTGGTGCTGTCCACCGCGTTGCTGGCGGTGAACACCCTGATGGAGCCGCAGTACTTCATGGCGCCACGCCAGTTGTACCCGCTATGGCCACAATGGCATCCGGACAAGGCGGTGGCGCTGTTCTCCACCACGATCGTGCTGCTGTTCCTGCCTAAATTGCTCAGCATCATCCTGATCTGGGCCAAGGGCGCGAAAGAGTTCGGCGGCAAGTTCAAGGTGACCCTGTCGATGCTGCTGGAGATGTTGTTCTCCATGCTGCTGGCGCCGGTGCGCATGATCTTCCACACCCGTTTCGTACTGGCCGCGTTCCTCGGCTGGGCCGCGACCTGGAACTCGCCGCAACGCGACGACGACTCCACGCCCTGGAGCGAAGCGGTCAAGCGCCACGGTCCGCAGACTGTGCTGGGCTTCTTGTGGGCACTGCTGGTGGTGTGGCTGAACCCGAGCTTCTTGTGGTGGCTGATCCCCATCGTCGGTTCGCTGATGCTGTCGATCCCGGTGTCGGTGATTTCCAGTCGGGTCAAGCTGGGCCTCAAGTCTCGCGATGAGAGCCTGTTCCTGATCCCCGAGGAATACAATCCACCGCAGGCGTTGCTGTCGACCGAGAAGTACACCCACGAAAACCGTTGGCACGCGCTTAACGACGGGTTCGTACGTTCGGTGGTCGACCCACAGCAGAACGCCCTGGCCTGCGCCCTGGCGACTTCACGTCACCGCGAGGCGGAGCCGATCGAGTACCTGCGTGGGGAGCGTGTTCGCCACGCGTTGAAAGTCGGCCCGGCCGGCCTCAACAACGGCGAACGCCTGGCCTTGCTCAGCGATCCGGTGGCCCTCGCTCGCCTGCATGAACAGGTGTGGAGCGAAGGTCATGCCGAGTGGCTGGACGCTTGGCGTGCTTCGATCAAGGCCGATCCGCACGCGCCGTTGCTACCCCTGCAACCGCAGTCGTCCCAGGCTCTACCGGCCTGATTCAGACGCCCCCGAGGGCTCACCTCGGGGGTGTTCCAAGTGTTTGCCCTACAGCGTTTACCGCTCCTTCCTTTCTCCGCTAACCCTTTGTTATTTCGAAACAAAACACCTTCGTTCGAAGCGTATTGCCGTGCCTGTGGCTGGGGTAGCATCGCCCCCAATCTGACTCGCCACGGGGGCACATATGTTCAAAAAGTATGGTTCGGCACTGCTGATGGGTGTTGTCGCATTGATTCACACAGGCTTGCTCAACGCAGGGGCAATTGACGACGCCGTTCGCCGTGGTGTGCTGAAAGTCGGTACCACGCCGACTTACGTACCGTTCGAAATGACGGACAGGCAGGGGCGCATCGTCGGCTTCGAGATCGATTTGCTCCATGCCATGAGTCGCGCGCTGGGGGTTGAACTCGAACTGGTCACGGTGCCCTATACGGAGTTGTTGTCGGGGCTGATGGCGAAGAAGTTCGACCTGATCGGCAGCGGTATGACGGTCACCCAGGAGCGCAACCTCAAGCTCAATTTCAGTGATTCTTTTATCGTGGTAGGCCAGACCGTCCTGCTGCATCCGCGCCTGGCCGGCACGGTGTCGAGCATCGAAGACCTGGACGAGGCGAGCTATCGGATCGCGGTCACCGAAGGCACCACCGGCGAGGCCGCGGCGCTGCGCTTCCTGGGGGCGGCCCGGCTGATGAGTTTCGTAACGCCGGAGGAGGGTGTGCGCGAGGTGGTGGAGGGCAGGGCCGACGCTTTTATTTATGATGCGCCCTACAACCTGATCGCGATGGCCCGGCCCGAGAACAGCGCATTACTGACGCTGGAGCAGCCGTTTACCTTTGAGCCTCTGGCGTTCGGCCTGAAAAAGGGTGATTGCGACAGCCTCAACTGGATCAATCATTTTCTCAACCAAGTGGCCCAGGACGGGACCTACGATCAACTGCATGACAAGTGGTTCAAGGACACTGCCTGGATCGCGGAAATTGACTTGTCGTCATAACTGCTTACACATCAACCCATTAGTGAACCCAGGCGCTGACCGGTCTAGGCCTGCGGTCATGAGCGGCGCCGTAGGGTTCCTCTTACACACGCCGAGAACATTTAGCCGTGAAACCTTTGTGACGGGCAACGAGTGGGTTAGGATCGCACCCCGAAATGGCGCAGCCCTTTTGTGCGCCCACTTTATGAGAACCGTTCAGGGGACTTGATGATGAAAAAGTATCTTTCGATGCTGATGCTCGGCGTCACCGCGCTGGTGGCGGCCACTGCGGCCCAGGCCGGCGCCATCGATGATGCGGTCAAGCGCGGCACGCTGAAAGTCGGCATGGACCCGACCTACATGCCGTTCGAAATGACCGACAAACGCGGTGACATCATCGGTTTCGAAGTGGACATCCTCAAGGCCCTCGCCAAGTCCATGGGCGTCAAGCTGGAGCTGGTGTCTACCGGTTACGACGGTATCATCCCGGCCTTCCTGACCGGCAAGTTCGACATGATCGGCAGCGGCATGACCCTGACCCAGGAACGCAATCTGCGCCTGAACTTCAGCGAACCGTTCATCGTGGTCGGCCAGACCCTGCTGATTCGCAAGGACCTGGAAGGCACCATCAAGTCCTACAAAGACCTGAATGACGAAAAGTACCGCCTGACCTCCAAGCTTGGCACCACCGGTGAAATGGTCGCCAAAAAACTGATCGCCAAAGCCAAGTACCACGGCTACGACAACGAGCAGGAAGGCGTGCTCGACGTGGTCAACGGCAAGGCTGACGCGTTTGTCTACGACGCACCGTACAACGTGGTGGCCGAGAAGAAAGTCGGCAATGGCAAGCTGGTGTTCCTTGACGAACCCTTCACCTTCGAACCCCTGGCGTTCGGCCTGAAGAAAGGCGATTACGACAGCGTCAACTTTATCAACAACTTCCTGCATCAGATCAAGCACGACGGCACCTACGATCGCATCCATGACAAGTGGTTCAAGAGCTCCGAGTGGCTCAAGGACATGGAATAAAGGCTGATTGATCATTCCCACGCTCCGCGTGGGAATGCAGCCCGTGACGCTCCGCGTCACAAAGCAGACGCAGAGCGTCCATTGAGGCGTTCCCACGCGGAGCGTGGGAACGAGCTCTAATCCCGGAATCTGAAATGAAACAGAAAAAAGCCCAATGGCCCTGGCACCTGCTGACGGTGCTCGTACTGGTCGGCCTGGCTGGCGCCTTGTACTACGCCACCTCGCTGATGTCCTACGAATGGCGCTGGAACCGCGTGCCGCAGTACTTCGCCTATCAGGCAGAGGAAGCGCAGCGTGCGGCGGATATTTCGACGGTCATTGAACTGGTACGCAAAGGCGACGTGGCCGAGGTTACCCTGCGCAATGACGCCGGCACCGAACAAACGCTGACGGTTGCCGACAACAGCCTGCAGGTGGCGCGCGGCGATGATGTGGCTGAAGGTGACGTCATCGGTGTCAACCGTCATTGGGCGTTGGGGCCGCTGATGTGGGGCCTGTGGACCACGCTGTGGTTGTCGGTGGTGTCCGGCGTCCTGGGCCTGGCGATTGGCCTTGCCACCGGCTTGTGCCGCCTCTCCAGTAACCCGACCTTGCGCGATCTGTCGACGCTCTACGTCGAACTGGTGCGTGGTACGCCGCTGCTGGTGCAGATCTTCATTTTCTATTTCTTTATCGGCACGGTGCTCAACCTGTCACGGGAGTTTGCCGGGATCGCCGCACTGTCGCTGTTCACTGGCGCCTATGTGGCGGAAATAGTGCGTGCCGGTGTGCAGTCGATCACCCGTGGCCAGAACGAGGCCGCGCGCTCCCTGGGCTTGAGCGCCAGCCAGTCGATGCGGCATGTGGTGCTGCCCCAGGCGTTCAAGCGCGTACTGCCGCCGTTGGCCGGGCAATTCATCAGCCTGGTGAAAGACACCTCGCTGGTCTCGGTGATCGCGATCACCGAGTTGCTCAAGAGTGGACGCGAAGTGATCACCACCTCGTTTTCGCCGTTTGAAATTCTGTTCTGTGTGGCAGGCCTGTACCTGCTGATCAACCTGCCGCTGTCGAAAATGGCCAGCCGGCTTGAGCGGAGGCTCGCGCAAAGTGATTGAAGTCCGCGATCTGGTAAAAGTCTTCGACACCCGTGGTCATGTGGTGCGTGCGGTGGACCATGTCACCACCCAGGTGGCCAAGGGCGAAGTGCTGGTGGTGATCGGCCCGTCCGGCTCCGGCAAGTCCACCTTCCTGCGCTGCCTCAATGGACTGGAGGAATTCGACTCAGGTTCGGTCAGCATTGACGGTTTGCAGCTGGCCGACCCGAAGACCGATGTGAATGCCTATCGCCGTGAAGTCGGCATGGTGTTTCAGCATTTCAACCTGTTCCCCCACATGACCGTGCTGGAAAACCTGTGCCTGGCGCAAAAGGTCGTGCGCAAGCGCGGCAAGCAAGAGCGTGAGGCCAAGGCCCTGGCACTCCTGGAAAAGGTGGGTATTGCGCAGAAAGCCAATGAGTTCCCGTCACGCCTTTCCGGCGGCCAGCAACAGCGGGTCGCCATCGCCCGGGCGTTGGCGATGGAACCCAAGGTGATGCTGTTCGACGAACCCACCTCGGCGTTGGACCCGGAAATGGTCGGTGAAGTGTTGGATGTCATGAAGACCCTGGCGCTGGAAGGCATGACCATGGTGTGCGTCACCCACGAGATGGGCTTTGCCCGCGAGGTGGCAGACCGGGTGTTGTTCTTCGACCACGGCAAATTGCTGGAGGACGCGGCGCCGGCCGAATTCTTCGCGGCGCCGAAGGACCCGCGGGCCCAGGCTTTCCTGCGCCAGGTCTTATAGGTTCGGGCGCCTATGTGGGAGCAAGCCCCCTCCCACATTGGATGGCGGTATTTCAGAGCTTGAATTTGCCGATCAGCGTCTGCAGATCCAGGCTCAACCTCGTCAGCTGAACGCTCGCGGCCGCCGTTTCCTCGCTGGCGGCGGCGGTCTGTTCCGACACATCCCGCACCTTCAAGACACTGCGATTGATTTCCTCGGCCACCGCGCTTTGCTGTTCGGCGGCGGCGGCAATCTGCGGGTTCATTTCCTGGATGACCGATACCGTGCGGGCAATCGCTGCCAAGGCCTCGCCGGCGTCGCGAGTCAGGGCAACGCTGTTGTCGGTCAGGTTGCGACTGCTGTCCATGATGTCCGCGACCTGTTGGGTGCCGTTATGCAGCCCCAGGATCAGCCCTTCAATCTCTTCAGCCGATTCCTGTGTGCGCTGAGCCAGGCTGCGCACTTCATCGGCGACTACGGCAAACCCTCGCCCGGCAGTGCCCGCGCGCGCCGCTTCGATGGCGGCGTTCAGGGCGAGCAGGTTGGTCTGCTGGGACACGGACTTTATAACGTCCAGCACGCTGGCGATCTTTTCGCTCTCTTTTTGCAGAGCCAGCATCGCGCGGCCGGATAAGGCCATTTCACTGGCCAGGTTGCCGATTTGCTCAACCGCCTGGATGACTACCTGCTCGCCGGCACCGGCCTGCTGGTCTGCTTCGTTCGCTGCAACGGACGCGCGTTCGGCATGGCGCGCCACTTCCTGGGCGGTGGCGAGCATTTCATTCATCGCCGTGGCCACTTGGTCGGTTTCATCTTTCTGATTGTTCAGCCCGTTGCGGGTCTGTTCGGTCACGGTGGATAACTGCGTCGCCGCACCGGCAATCTGCCGAGCGCTGTCACCGATGCTGCCGATCAGGCTGCGCAGGCTGTGGGTCATTTGGCCGATGCTGTGTTGCAGTTGGCCCAGTTCATCGCGGCGCTCCACCTGGATATCGTGACTCAGGTCGCCGTTGGCGATACGGTTGGCGGAGGTCAGGACCTGGCGTAACGGTAAGACGATCTGCCGAGCAATCCACCAGGCGGCCAGGGTGCCGAGCAGCAACGCCACAGCGGTGACGCTTGTGAGCAGGGTATGGGTTTGTTTCACTTCCCGGTCGAGTTTAAAGGCCTGGGCCTGGCTTAACAGGTCGTTTTGTTCCAGGACTTGATCGAGTTGTTGTTCGAGTCGGTTCTGCACGGCCTCGGTATTAAGCTGGGCATCCTTGAGCGCTATCAATTGCCCACGGTAGGCGGCCAATTGGGTTTTGAGCAAAGCCGCATCCACCGGGAGGGTCGTGACGGCCTCTTGCGCCGCCTCCATTGCATCGAGCGCCGTACTGACCGTTTGGGCATAGGCTTGCAATGAGTCGGCCGCCCACGCCGGGTTCTGGGTGCCATCATCGGCAAGTGTTATCGCCTGGCGCAGGTCTTCAATGGCATCAAGGGCTTTCTGGTTTTCCTGGTCGGGTAAATCACTGGCGAGTTGGGCCAGGGTGTCGCCGGTCTGAAGGGCCATTTGTTTGAGCGGGCTGCGGGCGTTTTCACGACGTTCGACCAGGGACGGGAGCTCATTGAACTCGGCTTTTAATTCAGCTACCAGGCGCGTTGTTTCCTGAAGGTGCTGCTGGTCGGAGGGGGCTCTCATGTGGGTTGAGAGGTCAGCGACATACAGTTCGATTTTTCCGATGCGCGCGTTGATTTTGCTCAGGCTGGCCGTGTCCGCCTGTATTCGGTACACGATTCGTTCGGCACGCATGGCTTCGGCATCAACAGCCCACTGCCCCAATGTTGTCAGCTTGGAAGAGCGTTCAAGCACGGCATTCAGCGCTTGCCAGCTTGTCACGGCGATGGTGAGACTGAGTAACAGCACCAGGCCAAAACCCAGGGCGAGTTTGAGGCGGACGCTGATGTTGTCCAGCAAGCGAGTCAGCCAAGTAAACATGGTGAACCTCCAAATCTGAAAAGCGCTTAGCAACAGAGCAAACGCTAATCCGATTCGAGGTGAGGGCTGGCTGATAACTGTGTAGGAAATTTCACAAGATGCGGCGGCCTCAAGCGGCCGCCGCTCAAGTCAGTCAGATGCGGAAGCGCCCGACCAGGGTTTGCAGGTAGATGCCCAGGCGTGCCAGCTCTGCGCTGGACGCCGCCGTTTCTTCGCTGGCCGAAGAGGTTTGTTCGGAAACATCGCGCACATTCAACACGCTGCGGTTAATCTCTTCGGCCACCGCGCTTTGCTGCTCGGCGGCCGTGGCGATCTGCGAGTTCATCGCCTGGATGGTCGAAACGGTGCGCGTGATGTTCTCCAATGCGCTGCCAGCGCGGCGGGTCAGTTCGACACTGCTGTCGGTCAGGCCGCGGCTGTTGTCCATGATGGTCGCCACCTGCTGAGTACCGTTTTGCAGGCCGACGATCAGTTCCTCGATCTCCTCGGTGGACTTCTGTGTGCGCTGGGCCAGGCTGCGCACTTCGTCGGCCACCACGGCGAAGCCACGCCCGGCTTCACCGGCACGCGCCGCTTCAATGGCCGCGTTCAGCGCCAGCAGGTTGGTTTGCTGGGCCACGGACTTGATCACGTCGAGCACGCTGCCGATTTTGTCGCTTTCGCGCTTCAGGTCGGCCATGGCGATCGTCGAATTGCCGACTTCGGTGGCCAGGCGCTCGATCTGGGCGATGGCTTCGCCAACCACCTTGTCGCCTTCACGGGCCTGCAGGTCGGCGGCTACGGCGGCTTCCGAGGCTTCTTCGGCATTGCGCGCAACTTCCTGCACGGTAGCGGCCATCTCGTTCATGGCCGTGGCTACTTGGTCGGTCTCGATCTTCTGACTGTTGACCCCGGCGCTGGTCTGTTCGGTCACTGCCGACAACTGCTCGGCGGCGCTGGCGATTTGCGTGACGCCATCGCTGATGCCGCCAATCAACTCGCGCAGACCCACGGTCATGCTTTGCATGGCGCGTTGCAGTTGGCCGAGTTCATCCTGGCGGGTGGATTCCAGATTGTGGCTCAGGTCGCCCGAGGCTACGCGTTCGGCGACCTTGAGGGTTTGATTGAGCGGAATGATGATCTGGCGAGTGATGGCCCAGGCGGCGAAGAGACCAAAGCTCAGTGCCAGCAGGGCAGCCAGCAGCAACAGCTGTTTGGCTTGCGCGGCATCATTGTCGCGGACCACGGTTTGCGAGGCGGTGAGTGTGCTGCTGCGGTCCAGCAGAATGTCGCCTTGGACGTTCATGAGTTTCAGCGCAGCGGCGCTGGCCACCTGCGAGTCGCGGTACTGGCTGACAGCGGCGCGGTAGGCTTGCAGCGAGGCGCTGGCCTGTTGCAGGTTGGTCGAGAATTGGTCAGGTAGCTGGCCGTTAAGGGCGGCGATTTTCTTCAGCGTATTGTCGATGGCATCCAGCGCAGGCTGCTCGGCCTCGACTTTGCCGCTGTAGGTGTAGCCGCGAACCTGGAACCGCGCCTGCTGGATCAGCTTGCTCAGATCGACGATGCTGTTGAACTGGCTGACGCTGTCGCCCTGTAACAGGGCCTTTTCCACTTCGCCGACTTTGAGCACTGCGTTGTCGGCGGTATCGCCGAGTTTGCTGCGCGCGTTTTCGCGATTGGCACCTGCCTGGACCATAGCGTCGAATGCACGCTTGTACTGGTCAACCGCCGCAAGTTGGTCATCGACCAACGCGATATCGGCGGGCTGTTCAATCAGCGCCCGCGCAGTTTTCAGGCCGCTTTCCAGTTGGCCGAGAAGGCCATTGACGGTTGCCGGGCCCTGTTCGCCACGACGCATTTCAAAGTCCAGTCGCGCGATGCGCAGGTCCTTGCTCAAGTCGTTGAGGCTGGCGATGTAGCCCAGTTTGTCGCCACGGCTTATCACGCTGGAAAGCCCGGTCCAGCCGGTGAGTGTGATGATTAACGTAAGCAGCAACACCAGGCCGAAGCCCACGCCCAGTTTGGTTTTGACGCTCACATTTCCGAGCTTTTCGGCCGACCAACGATACATGCTGCGAACTCCCCTGGAACAAGGCTTGGACTTATTCACAGGCTATCGGCATACGCACGGGATTCTGTAGCGCCACCGATTCACTGGGTGAGGAGGCTTGCCCTAATGCCAGTCAGTTAAGGCTTTTTTTGTAGGAGCGAGCTTGCTCGCGAAGAACTCAGAGCCCCCGCGTTTATTCAGAATGAACGCGTTGCCTAGACGTTTTTCGCGAGCAAGCTCGCTCCTACAGTGGAGCACTTTCGCTTAGCTGAATGGCATTAAGGCTTGCCCCGATCATCATAGAGCGTCCGTGACAGGCGCCTGAGGCAGCGCCGCACCCTTGGGCCACAACATCCAGATCTGCCCCTGTTGCTTCATGTTGCCCGCCAACTCGCCCGCTGCCTCGCCTGTGCCCCAGAACAAGTCTGCCCGCACTTCGCCGGTGATTGCGCCGCCGGTGTCCTGGGCTGCGACGGGTCTGGTGATGGCTGAACCGTCAGGTTTGGTGGTCGACAGCCACAACAGACTGCCCAGCGGAATCACCTTGCGGTCTACCGCCACGCTGTACCCCGCCGTCAATGGCACATTCAGCGACCCACGCGGCCCTTCGTTGCTGTCGGGGCGGGCGCTGAAGAATACATAGCTGGGGTTGCTCGCCAGCAACTCTGGAATACGCTGCGGATGCGCCTTGGCCCAGGCGCTGATGGCGCCCATGCTCACCTCTTCTTTTTTCAGCTCGCCTTGCTCGATCAGCCAGCGGCCGATAGGGCGGTAGGGATAGCCGTTCTGGTCGCCATACCCCACACGCAGTTGACGCCCACCGGCCAGTTGAATACGCCCAGAGCCCTGGATCTGCAGGAATTGCAGGTCCATCGGATCGGTCAGCCAGGCTATCGGCTTGGCGGTCGAGCCTTGGCCGTTGATGGTGCTGGCATCGTCATACGGCTTGAGCACGCGGCCTTCCAGGCGGCCGCGCAGGCGTTTGCCCTTGAGTTCCGGGTAGATTGCTTCCAGGTTGACGATAATCAGGTCATCCGGCACGCCGTACACCGGCACATGCGCGGTGGCGGTTTCAGTCAGGCTGCCGGGATAGACCGGCTCGTAGTAGCCAGTGATCAGGCCGTTCGGGGTGTTGTCGGCTGAACGCAGGCCGAATACATCCAGGCGCTCTTTAAGAAACCCGCGAACCGCCACGGCATTGCCCGGTACGCTGGCTGCCGCTGCGCAGGTCGCGCCCCAGACCGGGTCAGCCTTGAGGCGCTGACAGGCACTGCGCCAGGATTCGAAGCCCGCCAGCAAGTCGCTGTCGGAAACCGCCGGCAGCGCTTCCCACGGAGCGCTCACGTAAGTGGCGACGGCATGGGGTTTGGGCGCCTCTTCTTTGGCTGTCTCTTTGCCAGCGTCTTTGCCCAGGTCGCAGCCGGCCAGCAGCGCGATCATCGGTAGAGCCCACGCCAGGCGGCTCCAGGGTTTCCAATTGACATTCATGCATGTAATTCCTGAAGCGATTGCCCGTGCTTTTTCGCGCTCGGGCAACCTTATTATTAATAGGGCTATTGGTCTTTGCGGAGGGGGCGGGGATACTGACCGCCGTTTCCGTGACCCTGAGCCACCATGACTTTAAAAAATATGACCGTTGTAGCGTTGGCCTGCCTGGCCTTGTCCGCCTGCGGCGGGGTTGACCCCAATTCTCCCCTGGGCCAACGCAAGGCGATCTTCAAGCAGATGCTCAAGACTGCCGAAGGCCTGGGCGGCATGTTGCGCGGGCGCATCCCTTTCGACGGCACCCAGTTCGCCGACGGCGCGGTCAAGCTGGACGCGTTGTCCCATCAACCCTGGCAGCACTTCCCGAACGTGCGTGAAGAGGACCACACCAGTGCCAGGGACGAGGTGTGGCAAAAGCAGGCGCAGTTCCAGCAAATGGCCCGCGACCTTGAGGCGGCCACCGGTGAATTGGTGATCGCAAGCCGCGTCCAGCCCTATAAGGCCAGCAATCTGCAACCTGCAGTGCAGAAAGTTGAAGATGCCTGCAGCGCCTGCCATAAGCAGTTTCGGGACCACTGACCGGTTTACTGGTCGAGTTCTTCCACCGCATCCTGCAGTTCTTTGCGCGATTCGGCGAGCTTGTCCTTGCGCTTGTTGATCTTGTCCGGATCGCCTTTTTTCATGGCCTTGTCGAGGTCGGCCTGACGGCGGCTGACTTCGTGCTTGGCATCCAGCACCTTGTTTTCGCGTTCTTTCTTCAGCGATGCATCAGTGCAGTTGGCGGTGACTTCGCTCAGGGCTTTTTCCAGGCCGGCCTGTTGAGCGCTGTTGCCATGGGCCTTGGCCTGTTCGATCTGGGTGCTGATGGCCTGGCGCTTGGCGGCGCAGCCGGTCAGTTCGGGCGCTTCGTCGGCGGCCAGCAGCGGCGTGGCCATGAAGCTTGCGACAGTCAGTAAGGCAAGAGGGGCAAGAAATTTCATATAAGGACTCCAAGTAGCATTCAGAGGGTCGGGCCGGACTCAGAAACCGTCTATGCCGGCTCCACGTAATGTTTCAGCCAATGCCTGGACCTGCGGGTCGCGGAAAAAGGCGCTCAGTTGCGCTGCGCGGCCCGGGCCGATGCCGTCTGAGGCCAGCCAGGCTTGGGTGTCTTTGGCGACCAGCGTATGCCAGTCGCCCTCCAGGTTGTTGCGCGCCGCAGGCGGTACGCCCAGGGCTTTGAGCCACTGTGCAAACGGGCGTTGCCGGGCGCTGTGAATACTGTCGAGCACCCGCGCGCGGGTGCGTTCGCCGAAGCCATCAATGTTAGCAAGCTCTGCCGCATCCAGGGTCAACCAATCGAGAAAGCCTGCGATTAGACCGGCCTGGATCAATACGTTCCAGGTTTCCCGCCCCATATGTGGCAAGGCCAGGCCCTGGTTGCTGCTCAGCCAGGTGAGGCGCGAGAGCAGCTGCTCCTCGCAGCCAGGGTCCAGTTGCCAGCAGCTCAAGGCGTGAAAGTCTCGAGTATCGGGTACTGGCACTTCCACTCGGGTGTTGTTGCGCAGGATCACCTCGTCGAGCCGGGGAATGACCTGGCCGGCAAGGCTGATGGATACCTGATCGCCGGGCCGGATGTCGAGGGCCTGCCAGTTTCTCAACGAACCCGCGCTGACCCGGCTGATTTGCCGGTCATCCAGTCGCACCGGTTCCAGTTCGAGAATCGGTGTGATACGCCCGGTACGCCCGATCCTGAACTGCACCTTACGCACCAGCGCCAGCGCCTTGATCGCTGGGTACTTCCAGGCCACCGCCCAGTAAGGTGCGCTGGCTTGCCAACGTTTGGCGGGTGCGCGCGCAGCCTGGTGCAACACCACCCCGTCGCTGGCGAACGGCAGCGGATGGTTGTACCAATGTGTACGCCAGCGCGTGGCATCGCTGATGCTGTCGATGGACTGGCTATACCGCTGGCTGTCGGTGAACCCCCACCGTGCCAGCATGGCCAGGCGCTCGGTGAAGCCCGCCGGGCCTTCGGGCCAGGCCCAGACGAATAACCCGATCCCGCCCGCCTCGGTGTCGCTCAATTGGCGTCGGTTCATCAAGCCGGCCACTTTGCTACGCGCGTTGAGCCCGCCGTTTGCCGACTGTACGTGACCGTCGAGGCGCCAGTAGAGCTCGCCTTGCAGCACGGCGTCGACGGGCTCCGGCAGTTGCTGGACGATTCCCGGCATCTTGCGCGCGGAAGCTGTCCAATCGTGACCGAGCAGGCCGTCGCCGCGGCTGATGAGTTGGTGCAATTGGCCTTTGCGATACACCAGGGTCACGGCTACCCCGTCGACCTTGGGTTGAATCCAGACGTCCTGGCGGGTGCTGAGCCATTCACCCACAGCGGACGCGTCCAGCAGTTTGTCCAGGCCGGTGTGCGCGACCGGATGGCGCAAGGTGCCACGTGAGCTGGCCAGGGGGTTGTCAGCCTTGAGGGCGGGTTGGCGCGAACATTTGCGCCAATCTGCCAGGCGTTGGCGGGCTTGGTCGTAAAGTTCATCGCTGATGGGGGACTGCCCTTGTCGGTGATAAATGTCATCCCATTCGCTGACCTGCCTGGTCAACGTGTCGATTTGCGCTCGGGCGTCATCGGGACAGTCTTCGGCCCAGGCCCAGCACGGTAGAAAGCCGATCAGGAGAACTATAAAAAAACGCATCGTGAGCATCCTTGCTCGAAAAGGGTGCTCAGCCTAAGTGATCCACATGGCGACAAAAAAGCCTCCACTGAACGGGGCTTTTTACCGGGTGTTTCTGCTTGCTTAAACAGGCCGTCCAGCGCGTTCATCGCGCCGTTGTTTTCAGCCTTGGCCTGCTGCTTTTGCTGGCCCGCGTCGACTCTGGCCTGAGTTTCATCGATTTTGTTGCAACCTTTGTTGCTCGCTCCAGCGCGGCCTGAATCCAACACGTAAAAAAGCCCCGCCGGGTTAACCCGGCAGGGCTTGGCGAGCCACAGCGATTACAGGCCGGCAGCGGTACGCAGGTCGTTGGCGCGGTCGGTTTTTTCCCAGGTGAAGGTGGTGAAGGTGTCGTCGCCGACCGTCTTCTGCGCAGGGGTACGACCGAAGTGGCCGTAGGCTGCGGTTTCCTGGTACATCGGGTGCAGCAGGTCGAGCATGGTGGTGATCGCGTATGGGCGCAGGTCGAAGATCTCGCGCACCAGCTTGACGATCTTGTCATCGCTGATCTTGCCGGTACCGAAGGTATTCAGCGAGATCGAAGTAGGCTGGGCCACGCCGATGGCGTAGGACACCTGAATCTCGCAACGCTCAGCCAGGCCGGCGGCGACGATGTTCTTGGCCACGTAACGACCGGCGTAGGCTGCGGAACGGTCGACCTTGGATGGATCCTTGCCGGAGAACGCGCCACCACCGTGACGGGCCATGCCGCCGTAGCTGTCAACGATGATCTTGCGACCGGTCAGGCCGCAGTCGCCCACCGGGCCGCCGATGATGAACTGGCCGGTCGGGTTGATGTGGAACTGGGTGTCCTTGGTCAGCAGCTCGGCAGGCAGTACGTGCTTGACGATCAGCTCCATCACGCCTTCGCGCAGGTCTTTGTAGGAGACATCCGGGTTGTGCTGGGTGGACAGTACGACGGCGTCGATACCCACCACTTTGCCGCCTTCGTAGCGGCAGGTGACCTGGGACTTGGCGTCCGGGCGCAGCCACGGCAGCAGGCCGGATTTACGTGCTTCGGCTTGGCGCTGTACCAACTGGTGAGAGAAGGTGATCGGTGCGGGCATCAGCACCTCGGTTTCGTTGCTGGCGTAGCCGAACATCAGGCCCTGGTCGCCAGCGCCTTGATCTTCAGGCTTGGCGCGGTCGACGCCCTGGTTGATGTCGGGGGACTGCTTGCCGATGATGTTCATCACGCCGCAGGTCGCGCCGTCAAAGCCGACGTCGGAGCTGTTGTAGCCGATGTCGGTGATCACGTCGCGCACGATCTGTTCCAGGTCGACCCAGGCCGTGGTGGTGACTTCGCCGGCGATGATCGCCACGCCCGTTTTCACCAGAGTCTCGCACGCCACACGGGCGAACTTGTCTTCAGCAATGATGGCGTCCAGCACCGCGTCAGAAATCTGGTCGGCGATTTTGTCCGGATGCCCTTCAGACACGGACTCGGAGGTGAAAAGGGAGTATTCGCTCATCTCGATGTTTTCCTGATATTTACCGATGGTGAGTGTCGCCAGCCGGTCGCTGAAAATGGCGGACCTGAATCTGGAAACCATTACGTAAACCTACATAGAGGCTTTCCCCGGGAACGAGTCCCGCAGCGGTGGCCCAACGGGCCAGATCGTCCTGTTCAAAACCCAACCAGAGATCACCGCAGGCCTCCCTGGCCCAATTCTGGTTGTGGCTGCATAAATCCGTTACCAGCAGGCTGCCGCCGGGGTGCAGCAACCCGGCCATTTGCTTGAGCGCGTCGGCGGGGACGGCAAAGTGGTGCAAGACCATGTTCAGCACCACGCAATCGGCCCGCAGGCGGGTGTCGCTCAAGGCGTCGGCCAGTTGCAGGCGGACATTGCCCAACGCCTCGCGTTCACACAGCTGGCGCGCCAGTTCAAGCATCGCCGGGCTGTTGTCCAGCGCCGTCACCTGGCCAAAGCGCCGCGCCAGGTCCGGCAGGAAACCGCCGTCGCCAGGGCCGACTTCCAGGGCTGTGGCCTCATTGCTGAAGCTCAGCTTGTCCAGCAGCGCCAGTACGCTTTCGCGGTACTGGGGCAAGCCGGCGATCAGGTCTTGCTGAGCACGAAATTTCTCGGCAACCCGTGCGAAAAAATCCTGGCTGGCAGCGGCGCGTTGTCCGTGAACCTGACTGACGCGTGACTGTACGTCGCTCGGCAGGTCCAGGCTGTCCACTTCGTCGAGCAGGGCGGCGTGCAGTTTGCCGCCTAGCAGTTCGGTGTGGGGCAGGGCGCGACGGTAAAAAATTGCATTGCCTTCGCGGCGGGTCGCCACCAGGTCGGCCTGGGCCAGTACCTTCAGATGATGGCTCATGCCGGACTGGCCGATGGCGAAGATCTGCGCCAGTTCCAATACGCCGAAGGAATCGTTGGCCAGTGCGCGCAATACGTTCAAGCGCAGCGGATCACCTGCAGCCTTGCAAAGGGCAGCCAGTTCATCGCCGTCGTCAGGACGCAGGGAGGGCACAGGTAGGTTCATAAGGCCAGCAGTCTAGTGACGGGTGGTAATCGCCGCAAGGCCAATATCAAAAAGTTTTGATATTGATCGATAAGTGGCAGTTATAAGCGGGCGCTATAACCTTTGGACGAACCGGCATCCGGGTTCTGCAAGGGATTGGCGGGCAAACCACAGGAAAAACCGCTTCAAGTGACTATCTGTCATTGCCCGCAGGCGGTGGCTGAGGGAAAATGCCGGTCCTTTTTTCCGTTTCTTTGTTCAAGCCCCCAGGAGATCAGCGATGCCCAGCCGTCGTGAGCGTGCCAACGCCATTCGTGCCCTCAGCATGGATGCCGTGCAAAAAGCCAACAGCGGCCATCCCGGTGCCCCGATGGGCATGGCGGATATCGCCGAAGTACTTTGGCGTGACTACCTGAAGCACAACCCGAGCAACCCGTCGTTCGCCGACCGTGACCGTTTCGTACTGTCCAACGGCCACGGCTCGATGCTGATCTACTCGCTGCTGCACCTGAGCGGCTACGACGTCACCATCGATGACCTCAAGAGCTTCCGCCAGCTGCACAGCCGCACCCCGGGCCACCCGGAATTCGGCTACACCCCAGGCGTCGAGACCACCACCGGTCCCCTGGGCCAGGGCCTGGCAAATGCGGTTGGCTTCGCGCTGGCTGAAAAAGTCTTGGGCGCGCAGTTCAACCGCCCCGGCCACGATATCGTCGATCATCACACCTACGTATTTTTGGGTGATGGTTGCATGATGGAAGGCATTTCCCACGAAGTCGCTTCCCTGGCCGGCACCTTGGGCCTGGGCAAGCTGATTGCCTTCTACGATGACAACGGCATTTCCATCGACGGCGAAGTCGAAGGCTGGTTCACCGATGACACCCCCAAGCGTTTCGAAGCCTACAACTGGCAGGTGATCCGCAACGTTGACGGCCACGATCCGGAAGAAATCAAGATCGCCATCGACACCGCTCGCAAGAGCGCGCAGCCGACCCTGATCTGCTGCAAGACCACCATCGGCTTCGGTTCGCCGAACAAGCAAGGCAAGGAAGACTGCCACGGCGCCCCGCTGGGTGACGCGGAAATCGCCCTGACCCGCGAAGCGCTGAAGTGGAACCACGGCCCGTTCGAGATCCCGGCGGACATCTACGCCGAGTGGGACGCCAAGGAAAAAGGCCTGGCCACCGAAGCCGAGTGGGACCAGCGCTTCGCTGCCTATTCCGCCGAATTCCCTGAGCTTGCCAATGAGCTGGTACGCCGCCTGGCCGGTGACTTGCCGGCCGATTTCTCGGAAAAAGCCTCGGCCTACATCGCCGAAGTCGCGGCCAAGGGCGAGACCATCGCCAGCCGTAAAGCCAGCCAGAACACCCTGAACGCCTTTGGCCCGCTGCTGCCTGAGTTCCTTGGCGGTTCGGCCGACCTGGCCGGTTCCAACCTGACCCTGTGGAAAGGCTGCAAAGGCGTGTCGGCTGAAGACGCCAGCGGCAACTACATGTACTACGGCGTGCGCGAGTTCGGTATGAGCGCCATCATGAACGGCGTGTCGCTGCACGGCGGGCTGGTGCCTTACGGCGCGACCTTCCTGATGTTCATGGAGTACGCCCGTAACGCGGTACGTATGGCCGCGCTGATGAAGAAGCGCGTGATCCATGTGTACACCCACGACTCCATCGGCCTGGGCGAAGACGGCCCGACTCACCAGCCGGTCGAGCAATTGACCAGCCTGCGCACCACGCCGAACCTGGATTGCTGGCGCCCTGCCGACGCGGTGGAATCCGCCGTGGCCTGGAAGCACGCGATCGAGCGCAAGGACGGCCCTTCGGCGCTGATCTTCTCGCGCCAGAACCTGCAACACCAGGTGCGTACCGACGCGCAGATCGCCGACATCAGCCGTGGCGGCTATGTTCTCAAGGACTGCATCGGTGAGCCGGAACTGATCCTGATCTCCACCGGTTCCGAAGTGGGCCTGACCGTTCAGGCGTACGACAAGCTGACCGCGCAGGGCCGCAACGTGCGCGTGGTGTCCATGCCCTGCACCAGCGTGTTCGAAGCCCAGGACGCCGGCTACAAGCAATCGGTATTGCCGTTGCAGGTCAGCGCGCGTATCGCCATTGAGGCGGCTCACGCCGACTACTGGTACAAGTACGTAGGCCTGGAAGGTCGCGTGATCGGCATGACCACCTACGGTGAGTCGGCACCGGCACCCGCCTTGTTCGAAGAGTTCGGTTTCACCTTGGAAAACATCCTGGGCCAGGCTGAAGAGCTGTTGGAAGACTAAGGCGCTAACGCGGTGGCCCACTGACCACCGCCTCTACTGTAGGAGCGAGCTTGCTCGCGAAGATCGTTAACGATAACGCAGCGTTTCTGGTTTAACGCGGCGCTCTCAAGTTCTTCGCGAGCAAGCTCGCTCCTACAGTGGTTTGTGTCGCCCCTACTGCGAGAACCCCATGCCCCAACCGCGTCCCTACAAAGTTGCACTCAACGGCTACGGCCGCATTGGTCGTTGCGTCTTGCGTGCTCTGTTCGAGCGAGGGGCGGCGGCAGGGTTTGAAATTGTTGCGATCAACGACTTGGCCGACATGGCCAGCATCGAATACCTGACACGCTTTGACTCCACTCATGGCCGCTTTCCCGGCGAAGTGCGGGTCGAGGGCGATTGTCTGCATATCAATGGCGACTGCGTAAAAGTACTGCGCAGTGCCACCCCCGAGGGCATCGACTGGGCGGCGCTGGGTGTCGACCTGGTGTTGGAATGCTCCGGTGCCTACCACACCCGTGCCGACGGCCAGCGTTTTCTTGATGCCGGCGCTCCGCGCGTGCTGTTTTCCCAGCCGATGGCCAGCGAGGCGGATGTGGACGCCACCGTCGTCTACGGCATCAACCAGGACTGCCTGACCGGCGCCGAGCTGCTGGTGTCCAACGCCTCGTGTACCACCAACTGCAGCGTGCCGTTGTTGCGCCTGCTGGACCAGGCGATCGGCCTGGACTACGTGTCGATCACCACGATCCACTCGGCCATGAACGACCAGCCGGTGATCGACGCCTATCACCACGAAGACCTGCGCCGCACGCGTTCGGCGTTCCAGTCAGTGATTCCGGTGTCCACCGGCCTGGCGCGTGGCATCGAGCGATTGCTGCCGGAACTTGCCGGGCGAATCCAGGCCAAAGCGGTACGGGTGCCGACGGTGAACGTGTCCTGTCTGGACATCACCATGCAAACCGTGAGCGATACCGATGCGGTGGAGGTCAACCGAATATTGCGCGACGCCGCCACCAGCGGCCCGCTCAAAGGCTTGCTGGCCTACACCGAGTTGCCCCACGCCAGCTGCGATTTCAATCATGACCCGCATTCGGCGATTGTCGATGCCAGCCAGACCCGCGTTTCCGGCCCGAGGCTGGTGAACATCCTGGCTTGGTTCGACAACGAATGGGGCTTTGCCAACCGAATGCTCGACGTTGCAGAACACTATCTGCAAGTGGCTTCCAAACAACCTCAACAGTAATTCAGGAACTGCGACCCATGACCGTGTTGAAGATGACCGACCTCGATCTGCAAGGTAAGCGCGTACTGATTCGCGAAGACCTCAACGTCCCAGTCAAGGACGGTGTTGTCACCAGCGATGCGCGAATCCTGGCCTCGCTGCCGACCATCAAGCTGGCCCTGGAAAAAGGCGCGGCCGTGATGGTCTGCTCCCACCTGGGTCGCCCGACCGAAGGTGAGTTCTCCGCCGAAAACAGCCTTAAACCTGTGGCCGAATACCTGAGCAAGGCCCTGGGCCGCGACGTACCGTTGGTGGCTGACTACCTGGGCGGCGTTGACGTCAAGCCTGGTGACATCGTGCTGTTCGAAAACGTGCGCTTCAACAAGGGCGAGAAAAAGAACAGCGACGAGCTTGCCCAGCAATACGCGGCGCTATGCGATGTGTTCGTGATGGACGCCTTTGGCACCGCCCACCGCGCCGAAGGCTCGACCCACGGCGTGGCCAAGTTCGCCAAGGTCGCCGCTGCCGGCCCGCTGCTGGCCGCTGAGCTGGATGCGCTGGGCAAGGCCCTGGGCGCTCCGGCGCAGCCGATGGCCGCCATCGTGGCCGGCTCCAAGGTCTCCACCAAGCTGGACGTACTCAACAGCCTCAGCCAGATCTGCAACCAGTTGATCGTCGGTGGCGGCATTGCCAACACCTTCCTGGCCGCAGCCGGCCATCCGGTGGGCAAGTCGCTGTACGAGCCGGACCTGCTCGATACCGCCCGCGCCATCGCCGCCAAAGTCAGCGTGCCGCTGCCGGTGGACGTGGTGGTCGCCAAGGAATTCGCCGAAAGCGCCGAAGCCACCGTCAAGCTCATCGCTGACGTGGCCGACGACGATATGATCCTGGATATCGGCCCGCAAACCGCAGCCAACTTCGCTGAGCTGTTGAAAGCCTCCCAGACCATTCTGTGGAACGGCCCGGTCGGCGTATTCGAGTTCGACCAATTCGGCAACGGCACCAAGGTGTTGGCCAAAGCCATCGCTGAAAGCTCGGCATTCTCCATCGCGGGGGGTGGCGACACTCTGGCGGCCATCGATAAATATGGCGTTGCTGATCAGATCTCCTACATTTCTACCGGTGGCGGTGCGTTCCTCGAGTTCGTCGAGGGCAAAGTACTGCCGGCCGTTGAAGTGCTGGAAACCCGAGCCAAAGGTTAAGGCGCGCGTGATCAGGAAAAAGGAGCGTCCCATGATCAAGTCGTTGGCACTGGTGATAGCAGTGGGCCTGTTGGCCGGCTGCAGCAGCACGCCGAGCGCAGCGCCCGAGGCGGATAAAGCCACGGCGCCGCTGAAAAAAAACTGCTACCAGGCCGACTGGCAAGCCGAGACCATGCCGGTGATCAACAAGCGCATGGGCAATGAACGGCTGGAGAAATACGACTCCGCGCCCAACGGTCAGGAACAGGGTTGCCCTTGACGGGTCTGATCCACTAACCCACAGCAATGGCGGCCTTGTGTCGCCCTGCGAGGATTGGCAATGAAAGGCGCTATCGCCCTGGCAACCCTGGCCTTGTTGGCCGGTTGCAGCAGCATGAACATGTTCGACAAGGCTGGGCCGGAAGGTAAATGGACGACGTGGACCTGCGACAGCAAGGCCGAGGTCAATTGGCGCTTCGCCAACCCGGCCCGCACTGAGGTGGATGTACGCCTCGGCGGTTCCGACCAGGTTTATCGCCTCAAGGAGGACGTGGCGGCTTCGGGTGTGCTGTACAGCAATGATCAGCTGGCGTTTCACACCAAGGGTGAGGAAGGCCTGATTTACTGGACGGCCACGGATGATTTGATTGGGCGCGGCTGCAAGGCTCAGTAGGACAAAACACGATCTTGAATTTAATGAGATCAACATGTGGGAGGGGGCTTGCCCCCGATAGCGGTGGGCCAGTCAACAGATTCATCACTGACAGACTGTCATCGGGGGCAAGCCCCCTCCCACATTGATCCGGTTCCAAAGTGATGCAGGTGGTGAACCGGACACTGCAATAACGATTCAGCAGCACAAGGCTCAACCCCTTGATCTGCAATAACTTGAATAGCAGCCGCCGCTACGGCAGGCTTGCACGATTAACGACCCTCGACCGGGAGAGACAACACAATGGCACTTATCAGCATGCGTCAAATGCTGGACCACGCAGCCGAGTTCGGCTACGGCGTTCCAGCCTTTAACGTCAACAACCTTGAGCAGATGCGCGCCATCATGGAAGCCGCTGACAAGACCGACTCCCCCGTGATCGTCCAGGCTTCGGCCGGTGCCCGCAAATACGCCGGTGCGCCGTTCCTGCGCCACCTGATCCTCGCGGCCATCGAAGAATTCCCGCACATCCCGGTGTGCATGCACCAGGACCACGGCACCAGCCCTGACGTGTGCCAGCGCTCGATCCAGCTGGGCTTCAGCTCGGTGATGATGGACGGCTCTCTCGGCGAAGACGGCAAGACCCCAACCGACTACGAGTACAACGTACGCGTCACCCAACAAACCGTGGCCATGGCTCACGCCTGCGGCGTATCGGTTGAAGGCGAGCTGGGCTGCCTGGGCTCCCTGGAAACCGGCATGGCCGGCGAAGAAGACGGCATCGGCGCCGAAGGCGTGCTGGATCACAGCCAGATGCTGACCGACCCGGAAGAAGCCGCCGACTTCGTCAAGAAGACCCAGGTAGATGCCCTGGCCATCGCCATCGGCACCAGCCATGGCGCCTACAAGTTCACCAAACCACCGACCGGCGACGTGCTGGCCATCGACCGCATCAAGGAAATCCACAAACGCATCCCCAACACCCACCTGGTGATGCACGGTTCCTCCTCGGTACCGCAAGAGTGGCTGGCGATCATCAACCAGTACGGTGGCGACATCAAAGAAACCTACGGCGTACCGGTTGAAGAAATCGTCGAAGGCATCAAGTACGGCGTGCGCAAGGTCAACATCGACACCGACCTGCGTCTGGCCTCCACGGGCGCAATGCGTCGCCTGATGGCCACCAACCCGAGCGAGTTCGACCCGCGTAAATTCTTCGGCGCCACCGTGACCGCCATGCGTGATGTGTGTATTGCTCGCTACGAAGCGTTCGGTACTGCGGGTAATGCTTCGAAGATCAAGCCGATCTCGTTGGAAGCGATGTACCAGCGGTATTTGAAGGGTGAGTTGAACGCTAAGGTCAATTAAGCCTCAGCGTTTAAAAGGAAGCCCGCAGTGATGCGGGCTTTTTTGTGGTTGGAGATGGCAGGCCGCAACGGAGCCGTAGGACGAGCGCCGCATGCTCAGGCTACGCGATCCAATGTGGGAGGGGGCTTGCCCCCGATGGCTGTATATCAGCTAACACATTCAGAGACTGACCCACCGCTATCGGGGGCAAGCCCCCTCCCACAGGGTTCATCGGAACTTGCCTACTCACGATTTTACTCGTGATCAATATCCAACTTCGCAAACGTCACCTTTGCCCCTTCCTTGCTATCCCCGCTGTTGTCCTGCACATACACCCCGGCCTTGAAGTACAGCGGCTTGTCGGCCCAGGCTGCGCCGATGCGTTCATTCCACTCACTGTCGGCCGCGTACACGCTCAGTAGCCCGGCTTTGTTGAGGTTGATCACATAGGTGAAGGTCTTTTCCAGTGGCACATTGGAGGCAACGATGATTACCCGGCTTTCAGATTCGTCCGGGCGCATGCGCACTTTGGCGACGATGTTGCCGGTCTGGGTTTTTTCCTTGAACTGGTACTCCAGTTTGATCAGCGGTTTCTGACTGTCGTAGGCGTGGATCTGGCCGATCACAACCTTGCCGGTGGACGGTACCTGGTTGACGGTGAGCGTGGCGCGCAGGAAGTTATCGGCTTCGGGGTAGGTCCAGTTGCGCAAGCGCCCGTCGGCGTAGGTTTCGCGCAGTTCGCTGCGCGGGTAGATGGCGTTTTCCGTGCGGGTGCCGGTGACAGGGGTCCAGAACTGCACATCGCTGCCTTCGGCCTGGAAATACTGGTCATTGAAGCCGTTGAGCAGCTTCGGGGTTTCGATGGTCGTGGGCGGGGAGCCGACCGGAATGCTCAGGTTCCAGGTGGAAAGGTCGATCATGGTGTTGGCCTTTTACGAGGGGTGAAAGCTTTAGCCCGAGGGCTGCACAGCTTCTTTATAGGTGGTGTTAACCAAGTTGTTAACACTGACTGGCAATTTATTGGCGTCAGCAGAATGCCAAAAAGCCATGTTGCCCATGGTACGCGGGCTACAGAGCCTTACCGTTAGTCGGCTGCCTCGGCTTTGGCGCAATGATGGCATCGACGTTACTTCTGCTTTTTTATAACCGGGGCTAGAGTGAGGCCTCATTATTTGTCCGGTTTAAAGTACCCGAAGTGACCGGTGCAGTTCCTTAAGGAAGAGACGTAGCATGGATTGCGCTCCAAACCTCGGCGACGGCAGTTCAGTTCTCTTGGTGGTCGATGACTACCCGGAAAATCTCGTCAGCATGCGTGCAGTGTTGCAGCGCGAAGACTGGCGAATCATTACCGCCGCTTCCGGTCTGGAGGCCCTGGAATTGCTACTGGTCCACGACGTCGATCTGGTATTGCTGGATGTGCGGATGCCCGGTATGGATGGCTTCGAGGTGGCACGCCTGATGCGGGGCAGCCAGCGTACGAGCATGACGCCGATCATCTTTCTCACCGCCGATGCACAGTCGCCCGATGCGGTGCTCAAAGGCTATGCCAGCGGTGCGATCGACTACCTGTTCAAGCCCTTCGACCCGCATATCCTCAAGCCCAAGGTGCAGGCGCTGTTGGAGCATCAGCATAATCGCCGCGCCCTGCAGCGGTTGAGCCATGACCTGGAGGCCGCCCGCGCCTTCAATGCCTCGGTGTTGGACAACGCCGCCGAAGGCATTCTGGTGGTGGGCGAGGGCAGCGTGATTGAGTATGCCAACCCTGCGATCTCCAGGCTGCTCAACGCCACAATGGCGGAGTTGCAGGGCGAGAGTTTCTTGAGCTTCCTGCAAAAACCCCATGTGCCAGCCTGGTTGGGGTTCCCGATGTACGAGGCCTATCGCAAAGGCGAAACGTGGCGCTTGCACGATGCCATCTTGCGCACCAGCCGTGGTCAACAGGTGCCGGTGGCGTTGTCGTGCGCGCCCTTGCCCGCAGAGCAGAAGGCGATGGTGGTGACGGTGCTGGACATGTCCGAGGTGCGTCACTTGCACCAGCAGCTGGAGTTCCAGGCGGTGACCGACCCGTTGACCGGGCTGCTCAATCGTCGCGGCTTCTACCAGACAGTGGGCAACATGTTGTCGCGCAGCGAGCGCAATGAGCAGTCGCTGGTGTTGCTGTACCTGGATCTGGATGGCTTCAAACGAGTCAACGATACCTTGGGCCACGACGCCGGTGATCGCGTGCTGCGCTGGGTTTCCGAGCAGATGCAGGCGTGCTTGCGCTCCTACGACATTCTGGGACGCATGGGCGGGGATGAATTCACTGCCTTGCTGGAGCTGGAGTTCCCGGAGCAGGCGGCGAAGATTGCGGAGAAACTGATCGAACGGGTGTCGGTGTGCCAGCAGGTCGACGGTCTGGAGGTGATGCTTGGGGTCAGCATCGGTATTGCGACGTTTCCCGACTGTGGCTCGGATCTGAGCGGTTTGTTGCGCGCGGCGGACATCGCCATGTACGAAGCCAAGCGCGCCGGCCGTCAGCAGTATCGCTATTACGACCAGGAAATGAACGGCCGAGCCCGTTCACGCCTGATGCTGGAAGACAGTGTGCGCACCGCGATTCAAAACAAGGAATTCACCTTGGTGTACCAGCCGCAGGTGTCACTGGAGAACGGGCGCTTGCGCGGTGTCGAGGCGTTGCTGCGCTGGCAGCACCCGAGCGTCGGCGATGTGTCGCCGGGTCTGTTTTTGCCGTTGCTGGAAGAGGCGCGCTTGATCAGCCAGTTGAGCACTTGGATTTACCAGCAAGTCGCCGCCCAACGCCAGGCCTGGCAAGCGGCGTTCGATGAAGAGCTGGTGCTGAGCGTGAGCCTGAGCAGCAGCCAGTTCAATATGCCTAACCTGGCCAGTCAACTGCGCCAGGTCCTCGAAAGGCACGGGCTACAGGGGCGGCAGTTGGAAGTGGAAATCGGTGAAGACTGCCTGATGAGTAACCTTGAGGAGTCGACCAAGCAGCTCAAGCTGTTGCGTGGGCTTGGGGTGCGTATCGCCCTGGATGACTTTGGCTCAGGGCGTTGTTCCCTGGCGCATTTGCGCGACCTGGCGTTCGACACCCTCAAGCTGGACCCGCAATTGGTGGCCCGCCTGCCAGGCTCGGCACGGGATGCAGCGATGGCGCGCAGCATCATCGAGCTGTGCGGGCATTTCGATGTTTTGGTGATCGCCGAGGGCGTAGAAACCCTTGAGCAGTCGCAGTGGCTCAAGGCCCATGGGTGCTCGTTCATCCAGGGCACCTGGGCGGCGGCACCGCTGATGGCCGAGGACGTGGTCGGTTGGTCGCACCCTCACACGCTTTGAATTCGCTACACTGGCGCCCGTCCGAACCACGTTGCAGACCCCATGACCGCGTTGAAATACCTCCAGGCCTATCCCGCTGCCCTTCAGGAGCAAGTTCGCCAGCTGATCGCCAAGGACCAGTTGGGCGCCTACCTGGAGCAGCGTTATCCCGAGCGGCACGCCGTGCAGAGCGACAAGGCCTTGTACAGCTACGCCCTGGCCTTGAAGCAGGAACACCTGCGCAATGCGCCGTCGATCGACAAGGTGCTGTTCGATAACCGCCTGGACCTGACCCACCGCGCCCTGGGCCTGCACACCACGATTTCCCGAGTGCAGGGCGGCAATCTCAAGTCCAAGAAAGAGATCCGCATCGCCTCGCTGTTCAAGGAAGCGGCCCCCGAGTTCCTGCGCATGATCGTGGTGCACGAGCTGGCGCACTTCAAGGAATCGGACCACAACAAGGCGTTCTACAAACTCTGTGAACACATGATGCCCGGCTACCACCAGGTGGAATTCGACCTGCGGGTGTACCTCACCTGGCGCGATCTGCAGGGCAAGCCCTAATCACAAGGCGATTGACCATGGATGTGAGCAAGACCAAGAGCAGCTTCTACCGCCGCCTGTATGTGGCGTACCTGATCGACAGCGGCCTGGCCAGCAGCGTCCCTGCATTGACCGAAGCGACTGGCATGCCCCGGCGCACGGCGCAGGACACGATTGCGGCGTTGGCCGATCTGGATATTGTGTGCGAGTTCGAGCAGGAGGATGGCGCCCGTAACCATGCCGGGCGTTATCGGATTCGTGATTGGGGGGCGATTGATCGACGGTGGATCGAGGCTAATCTGGTGTCGATCAAGCGGGTATTGGGTTATCCCTGAAGGCTTGCAGTGCCTGGCCTGACGCTATCGGGGGCAAGCCCCCTCCCACACTTGATCGGGTTCACACGGTCAAAATGTGGGAGGGGGCTTGCCCCCGATGAGGCCCTCAGAGTCGCCGCATCCCGATATGTGGAATATCGTCTTCCAGGTATTCCTCTCCCGCCACCACAAACCCGTACCGTCCGTAATACCCCTGCAAGTGCGCCTGGGCTGACAGAAAAATTGGTGTCTCGGGCCAGATATCCTCGATCTGCTTGAGGGCCTCTTCCATCATCAAATGCCCCAGCCCGGTGCCGCGTGCCGATGGCGCGACGATCACTCGACCGATCACCACATCGCCGCCTTGGGTCTCTGGGTCCAGCAGCCGCAGGTAGGCCACCAGTTCATTGTCGTTCCAGGCCATCAAGTGGTGGGTATCGCCTGACAGGTCCTGCCCGTCAATGTCCTGGTAAACGCATTTCTGTTCAACGACGAACACCTCGCCGCGCAGGCGCAGGATGGCATAAAGCTGCTCTTTGCCCAGATCGTCGTGATGTTTGCAGACCCAATCAACCGTCATGATGTGCGCTCTTGTCAAAGGCTTGGCAGGGATAGTAAGCGCGACCGGCGCTGCTGTCTAAAACCGGCTATTTTGTGAATGGCGTCAATTTGCCATCATTCAGTGCATGCACGGCCGACTTCTTTGTGTAATAAGCAATACACGCTCATTGATGAGCTACTGTTATCAGGCCATCGCCTGCCCGCCAAGGATTTTAAGCATGCCGCGATTGTCTCGTGCCGTTGCTTTGATTGCAGTGCTGCTGCTGGCCCAACCGGTGGTGGCGCAGCGTCTGCGCCTGGTGGCGGATGGTTGGCCACCGTTCACCGATGTCACCTTGGTCAACGGTGGGCTGGCCACGGATATCGTCAGCACCGCGCTGGCTCGGGCGGGGTACGCCAGTGATTTTGAGCAGGTGCCTTGGGCGCGCGCCCTGAAGGGTGTAGGCGATGGGCGCTACGACGTGCTGATCAACGCGTGGTACGACGATGCCCGCACGCAGCTGGGGCAGTTTTCCGAGCAATATCTGGTCAACCGAGTGCGTTTTATCAAGCGTCGCGACGACGCTATCGATTATCAGAGCCTGGAACAGTTGCACGACGAAAGCATCGCCGTGGTGCGCGGTTATGCCTATTCGGCGGCGTTCGACCAGGATGCGCTGTTACAGAAAGTCCCGGTGCATAACTTTGCCATGGCCGTGCGCATGCTGGCGGCGGGCCGTGTGCGGCTGACCCTGGAAGACGAGTACGTGGCGCGTTACTACCTGGCGCGGGAATCGCCGAGGGTGCGCAATGCCGTGGAGTTCCTGGGCAAGCCGCTGAGCGAGAACAGCCTGCATATTCTGGTCAGCCTGAAGAACCCCGAGCATGCGCAGATCGTGGCCGGCTTTGATCGGGAGATTGCCAGGATGAAGGCGGATGGCAGTTATGCCAAGTTGATGAAGGCCCATGGGATGTAATGTTCTTGAGGGCCTCATCGGGGGCAAGCCCCCTCCCACAATTTTGATTTGTGAACACAGTCAAAATGTGGGAGGGGGCTTGCCCCCGATGGCGTTCTAAGCCGCACGGGTATCCTTGATCAAATGCGCCGCCAACGTCCGCAACGGCCCCAACTGCCGACAGATCAACGCCAACTGCGTTTGCACCAGCCGCTGGCCTTCGTCGATTTCATCCGGCATCTGCTCAAGCTGCGCCGCCAGTGCTTCCTCCTCATCACTCTGAATCGCAATCGGCTGTTTATTGGCCAATCCGGTGGCGATCTCATCGATGCTCAATGCCAGCGCGTGCCCGGCACCGTCGATCAACTGCTCACGCACCTCGGCCGGCAGCGGGGTGTCGCGGTGTGCGCCAAGGCCCGACAAGTAGCTGAGCAGGGTGTGCGACAGCACCAGGAACCTGAAGCCCACATCCGCTTCCTTACGGAAATGCCCCGGTTCCATCAGCATGTTCGCCAGGGTGGTGGACAGCGCCGCATCGGCGTTGTGCGCGTTGCGACGGGCCAGGCGGTAGGCAAGGTCGTCGCTCTTGCCAGCGGCGTACTGCTGCATGATCTGGCGCAGGTAGATGCTGTTGCAGGTCAGGGTATTGGCCAGCACTTTGTTCAGGCGGCGGCCTTGCCAGTCCGGCAGGAACAGGAACACCGCCAGGCCCGCGATCAGACTGCCGAGCAGGGTATCGAAAAGGCGTGGCAGGAACAGTCCGTAGCCATCGCCCACTTGGTTGAAGCAGAACAGCACCATCAGGGTGATCGCCGCCGTGGCCAGGGTGTAGCGCGTGGTGCGATTGATAAAGAACACCAGGCCGGCGGCGATGGCGAACATCGACTGCACCACCGGGCTGGGAAACAGGTCGAACAGCGCCCAGGCCACCGTGAGGCCGATGGCGGTGCCGATGATCCGCTGGCCGAGTTTGCGTCGCGTCGCACCGTAGTTCGGTTGGCACACAAAGAGCGTGGTGAGGATGATCCAGTAGCCCTGTGAGGCGTGAATGGCATGCAGCGTGGCGTAGCCGACGGTCAATGCCAGGGACAGGCGCAAAGCGTGACGAAACAGCAGCGAGGTCGGCGTGAGCTGGGTGCGCAGGCGCGTCCACATTTCCTTGAGGTTGCGCGGGGCGCGGTCCAACAGGTTGCTGTCGGTGGCGTCGGCCAGGGCATCGGGGTTGCTCGCGTCGCCGAGCAGGCGGTCGAGGGTGGACAAGTTGGCGGCCAGGGCCCGCAACGAGCGCAGCAAACCGCGCCAGGCCGGGTTGCTCTGGATGCGCAGGTGTTCCAGGGAGGCGTTCAAATCGCCCAGGGCTTCGGCGAAGCTGTCGTCATAGATGAAGGGCTGGCGCAGCTGGATCGACTCGGCCAGGGCCTGGCACGCCTTGCCTTGCTGGCGCAGCAGGCGTTGACAGCGGAACAGCACGTCGCTGTGGAAGAAGGCTTCGGCCAGGGCGTTATACGGGTAATGGGACGAGCTGGCGCGCTCGTGGATGTCTTGCGCCAGGAAGTACAGCTTCAGGTAACGGCTGACCTTCGAGCCTGGGCGACCGTTGCCGACGCGGTGCAGGATGATTTCCTTGGCGGCATTCAAGGCGGCGACGACCCGGCCATTTTGCTGGGCCAATTCCAGGCGCCGCGCCTCTACGTCCAGCTGGCGGATCGGTTCGAACAGCGACGACTTGAGCTTGAGATAACGCCCCAGCTCGCGGAACAACCGCGCCAGGCTCTGCTGCACCGGCTGGTTGGAAAACAGCGCCTGCCAAAGCACCGACAGCACGCCGTACCAGGCCGCACCCGCCACCAGCAGCAAGGGCTCGTGCCAGAAATCACTGACGGCCCCGCCGCGCTGGTCCACGCCGATCATGGTATAGACCGACAGAATCAACGTGGCCGAGGCAATCGCGCCATAGCGTTCGCCGAGCGCGCCGAGCATGGTCAGGCCGAACGTGGCCAGGGCCAGGGAGGCCGCGAAAATCCAGGGGTAAGGGAACAGCAACTCCACCGACAGCGCCGCGATGCTGAAGCACACCAGCGTCACCGCCAGGGCGTTGAGGCGGCCTTGCCAACTGTCATCGGTCTCGGCCAGGGCGCTGGCGATAATCCCCAGGAACAGCGGGATCAACAGCGTCATTTCATCCTGATACCAGCACAGCGCCATGCTGCCGGTGAGGGCGATGAATACCCGAATGCTGTAGCTGAATTTATCCAGTGCCCACAGGCGCCGCAGGGACTGCTTGAACGAGGTCGATGACATGAAGTCGGGAGTCTTCCGGGACGATGCCGCTAAATTGAGCTATCAAGGACGCCACGGCAAGGGTGGTGATCACATCCACCCGCAAAATATTTCCCTGGCTCACCGCAGACCAAATGTGGGAGGGGGCTTGCCCCCGATAGCAGTGGACCATTCAACTCATCAGGTGACTGACACACTGCTATCGGGAGCAAGCCCCCTCCCACATTTTTTACCGTGTCGTGTCAGACGTACTGCGCAGCCGCATAGCCTGACGCCCAGGCCCACTGGAAGTTGAACCCGCCCAAGTGCCCGGTGACATCCAGCACTTCACCGATAAAGTACAGCCCTGGGCTTTTCAGCGACTCCATGGTCTTGGAAGACACTTCCCGCGTGTCCACCCCGCCCAATGTCACCTCGGCGGTGCGATAGCCCTCCGTGCCCGCCGGTACCAACTGCCAGCTGCCGAGCATCGAAGCGATGTCGGCAATTTCGGCGTGGGTGTACTGCTTCATCGGCTTGGACGCGAACCAGCTCTCCGCCAGCAGATTGGCCATCTTCTTGGTGAAAATCTCGCCCAGCAGGGTTTTCAGCTCGCTGTTGGGGCGCTCGGCCTGTTGCTGTTGCAGCCAGGCGTGGGCATCGTGGTCGGGCAGCAGGTTGATTTCCACGGTGTCGCCGGATTCCCAGTAGGAAGAAATCTGCAGGATCGCCGGCCCGCTCAGGCCGCGATGGGTAAACAGGATGTTCTCGCGAAAGCTCTGGCCGTTGCAGCTGACCAGGCAGTCCACCGAGGTGCCCGACAGCTCGCCGCACAAGTCCTTGAGCTGATCGGTGATGGTGAACGGCACCAGTCCCGCGCGGGTCGGCAGCAGCTCATGGCCAAATTGCCTGGCCACTTGATAACCGAAGCCGGTGGCGCCCAGGGTCGGGATCGACAGGCCGCCCGTGGCGATCACCAAGGACTCGCAGCGCAGTTCGCCCAGGGTGGTCTGCAACTGGTAGCCGTGGTCGACCTTGGCGATGGCTTCAATCGAGGTGTCCAGGTGCAGGCTCACGCCGGTCTGGATGCATTCGTCGAGCAGCATGCCGAGGATGTCGCTGGACTTGTTGTCGCAGAACAGCTGGCCGAGTTTCTTTTCGTGGTACGGCACGCCGTGCTTGGCCACCAGCCCGATAAAGTCCCACTGGGTATAGCGCGCCAGTGCCGACTTGCAGAAGTGCGCGTTGTGCGAGAGGAAGTTGGCCGGCTCGGTGTACAGGTTGGTGAAATTGCAGCGGCCACCGCCGGACATCAGGATCTTTTTGCCGGCCTTGTTCGCATGGTCGATCAGCATCACCTTGCGCCCCCGCCCGGCGGCGGTCAGCGCGCACATCAAGCCTGCGGCGCCGGCGCCAATGATCACAACTTCGGTCGAGCGCACAGCAATGTCCTCATACAAATTCTGAATTGGAATACAGTCAAATGTGGGAGGGGGCTTGCTCCCGATGGCGGTGTGTCAGTCAGTACATCTAGCACTGATACACCGCTATCGGGGGCAAGCCCCCTCCCACATTGGATTTTCATTGGATGGAAGAGCCTTACAGAATTCGCACGCGCAACGAACGGCCCTTGATCTTGCCGTCGTTCAAACGCTGCAGTGCCTGCTTGGCGACCCCGCGTTCCACGGCGACGAAGGCCTGGAAGTCAAAGATCGCGATCTTGCCGACCTGGGCTCCCGGAATCCCGGCATCGCCGGTCAGTGCGCCAAGGATGTCGCCTGGGCGAACCTTGTCTTTACGCCCAGCGGCGATGCACAGGGTGCTCATCTGCGGCAGCAGCGGGCCGCCGCTCTGCGGCTTGAGGTTGTCCAGCTGGTCCCAGTTCAAGGGCGACTTTTGCAACTGCTCGATGGCTTGGGCACGGTGCGCTTCGGACGGCGCCACCAGGCTGATGGCGATGCCGGTCTCACCCGCGCGACCGGTACGGCCGACACGGTGGATATGGATTTCCGAGTCGCGGGCCAGTTCGACGTTGATCACCATGTCCAGTGCGTCGATGTCCAGGCCACGGGCGGCCACGTCGGTGGCTACCAGGACCGAGGTGCTGCGGTTGGCGAACATGGCCAGCACCTGGTCGCGGTCACGCTGCTCGAGGTCGCCATGCAGGCCAACGGCGGAGATGCCTTTGGCCGTCAGGTGGTCGACGGTTTCCTGCACTTGCTGCTTGGTGAAGCAGAACGCCACGCACGAAGCCGGGCGGAAATGCGCCAGCACCTTGGTCACGGCGTCCATGCGCTCTTCCGGCGAGATCTCGTAAAAACGCTGCTCGATCTGGTCGTCGGAGTGGAAGGCTTCGGCTTTCACCTGTTGCGGCGCGCGCATGAACTTGGAGGCCAACTGCTTGATGCTCACCGGGTAGGTGGCCGAGAACAGCAGGGTCTGGCGGCGTGGCGGGGTCTTGCTGATGATGTCTTCGATGGCGTCGTAGAAACCCATGTCGAGCATGCGGTCGGCTTCATCGAGGATCAGCGTGTTCAACCCGTCCAGTACCAGCGAACCTTTGCGCAAGTGCTGCTGGATACGCCCCGGGGTGCCGACGATCACGTGGGCACCGTGCTCAAGGGAGGCGATCTGTGGGCCGAGGGACACGCCACCGCACAGGGTCAGCACCTTGATGTTGTCTTCGGCGCGGGCCAGGCGACGGATTTCCTTGGCCACCTGGTCGGCCAGCTCGCGTGTCGGGCACATCACCAGCGCCTGGCAACCGAAGTAGCGCGGGTTGATCGGGTTCAGCAGGCCGATACCGAACGCGGCGGTCTTGCCGCTGCCGGTCTTGGCCTGGGCGATCAGGTCCAGCCCCTTGAGGATCACCGGCAAGCTCTGCGCCTGGATCTGCGTCATCTCGACATAACCCAGCGAGTCGAGGTTAGCCAGCATGGCGGCGGACAGGGGCAAAGTATTAAAAGCGGTGGCGATGGTGGTCACGGGACTGGCTCTGCAAAACAAAATGTCGCGCAGTGTACCAGTCTCGTGGGAATTTCCCCGCAAGTTCTAGACGAGACGCCGGTCAATGCTCCAGGTCATGCTCGCGGCTGACCACGCGTTTGCCGTCTTTTGGCGACAATTGCAGGAAGATCGCCGCCGCCAGCATGGCCATGATGCCCACCGTGAGGAACGTCAGCTGGAACGCGCCCAGTACCGTATTCACCCCATCGTTGCCGGTCTCCAAGGTAAAACCGCCGAGCAGCGCACCGGCACAGGCCACGCCCAGGCTCAGGGACAGTTGCGCCACCACCGACAGCAAACTGTTGCCGCTGCTGGCCTGGGCGTCGTCGAGGTCGATCAGCGTCACGGTGTTCATCGCGGTGAATTGCAGGGAGTTGATCGCGCCCAGCACCGCGAGCATGCCCAGCAGCACCGGATAGGGCGTCTGCTCGCTGACCAGGCCCATGCTCGCCAGCATCGCGCCCAGAGCCAGGGTGTTGCCGGTGAGCACCACGCGATAACCCAGGCGCTCGATCAGCGGCCGCGCGATGGACTTGGCAAACATCGCCGCCGCTGCAAGCGGCAGCATGCTCATGCCGGCTTCCGACGGTGAATAACCCAACGCCACCTGCAACAGCAAGGGCACCAGGAACGGCAAGGCGCCGCTGCCCAGGCGTGCGAACAGGTTGCCGAGGATGCCCACGGCAAAGGTGCGGGTCTTGAACAGCACCGGGGAGAACAGCGGGTTATCGATATGCCCGGCGCGCAGCCAATACGCCGCCAGGCACGCCAGGCCACCGAACAGCAGCAGCATCACCCGCAGGTGCGGCAAGTGCAGTTCGCCCAGGCCTTCCATGGCGATGGTGATCAGCACCATCGCCGCGCCGAACAGCACAAAGCCCAGGCCATCGAAGCGCGTGCGCTCGCTGCCGCGCAGGTCGGGAATGAATTTCCACACGGCATAGCAGCCGATCATGCCCACCGGCAGGTTAATCAGGAAGATCCAGTGCCAGGTCAGGTATTGCACCATCCAGCCGCCCAGGGTCGGGCCGAGCAACGGGCCGAGCAGGCCGGGGATTGTGATGAAACCCATGATCCGCACCAGCTCGGAACGGGGGTAGGCGCGCAGCACCACCAGGCGCCCGACCGGCAGCATCAGCGCCCCGCCCAAACCCTGGATCACCCGCGCGCCCACCAGCATGCTCAAGCTGCTGGACAGGGCGCACAGCAATGATCCGATGCTGAATAGCAAAATGGCGCCAAAGAAGATTTTCTTGGTGCCGAAGCGATCGGCGATCCAGCCGGATGCAGGAATCAGCAAGGCGACGGTGAGCATGTAGGCAATGACTACGCCCTGCATGCGCAGCGGGTTTTCCGCCAGGTCCCGGGCCATGGCCGGCAACGCCGTATTGAGGATCGTCCCGTCCAGCGACTGCATGAAGAAGGCAATCGCTACCACCCAGGGTAACCAGCGGGCGGTCTTGGCGTCGAGAGGGGCACGATTCGGCATGGGATCCCTTTTGTTAGCAGGCTATGTGTCGGCGATTATGCGCCATCCGTCGCTGCTTTTCCCACTGGCGGTTCGTCTAAGTCCGACAAGGCGGCGTGTTCACCGACCAAAAAATCCAGCAAGGCGCGGTGCACCGCCAGCGCCGCCTCGCGGGATTCCAGGTCGAGCAAATGGCCAGTATGTTCGGCCACGGCGAAGCTGCTGCGCCTCACGTAACTGCCGAACAGTTGTGCATCGGCGGCGGGGGTGTATTCGTCCAGCATGCCGTTGAGAAAGTGCACCGGCGTTTCAATCTGCCTGAGCGCCGGCAGGTAGTTGCCGTCGCCCAATGCCAACACCTGATGGATATGAAAGCGTGCCTGGCGATACTCGGTGGTGGCCATGTTCGCCAGATGGCGGTGGTTGTTGCGCTTGAGGCGGGGCGACAAGTATTTCCCGACCGTCTCGTTGAGCAGATGGCCGACGGCGGATTTGTCATCGGCCTCGATCAACACGCGTACGCGCTCCACGTACTCGAGCATCGCCTGGTTGAGGTTGGGCGCCAGGGCCATCACTACCGAGCTTTCGATGGAGGGCGGGTTATAGGCCAGGGTCAGCAGCGTGGAGATGCCACCCCATGAGGCCGAGACCAGATGGTTGACCGCAAAGCGCTGCACCAGCGCCCGCAGGATCTGCACTTCGTCATCCTTGGTGACCAGGTCGAGGTCGGTGTTGTGCTCGCGGGAATAGCCGGAGAAGGGCAGGTCGAACAGCAGCACATTGAAATGCTCGGCCAGGCATTTGCTGGTGCGGGCAAAGGAGCGCGTGGTGGACAGGGCGCCATTGACCATCAGCACGGTTTTTCTGTGTGGGTCGTTGCCCAGTTGCTCTACGTGGACGTTGTAATGCTTGTACAGCTTGTCTATGACAAAACTTGCCTGGGTCATCGCAACACTCCCTGTCGTGTGGCGGTATGCCATTAGCTTTTATAACGGGGTTTATTGCGGGCGACAACAGGCCGCCCGGAGTATGGGATTGAACGGTAGGAATGGGCTCAGCGAAGTGTCCGAAATCAACACAGGACAATGTGGGAGGGGGCAAGCCCCCTCCCACATTGGATGTGCGGTGCTTAGAGGGTTAGCGTCAGACGTTTGACCAGGGCGCCTGGCAGCAGGTTGGACGCGGTGTTGCGCTGGCCATACGTACTGGCCGACAGCAGCAGTTCCCGATCAACAGTCAGCGCTTCCAACTGCGAGCCCAGCAGGCTGAACACGCTGTCATCAAAGCGCATGGTGCTGACCGGCGCCTTGATCTCGCCGTCTTCCACCCAGAACGTGGCGAAGCGGGTCATGCCGGTCAGGCGCGCCGCCGGCAGGTCGGAGTAGTTCAGGTACCACAGGTTGCTGATGTACAACCCGGTGCCCAACTGCTTGAGGATATCGGCCTGGGCCAGGTTGCCAGCAGCCATTTGCAAGGCGCTGGGGGACTCGTCGCTGCTGGCGCCATTGGCGCTCAGGCCATATTCGGCGGCGCTGCGCGAGTTGACCAATTGGCCGTCGGCCTGGCCGGCATGGATCAACGTGACGTCACTGCGCGGGTAGCCTTCGCTGGAAAATGCCTGGCTCAGTGAACCGCTGATCTGCTCGGTTACGGTTACCAGCGGGCTCAGGTGTTGTTCCCCGGCATACAGGCGTTGCAGCGAACTGCCTTTGCTGGCGATGGCCTGCGCGGAAAAACCGCCCCAGGTCACGATGCTGATGATTTCTTCGAGTGCCGCCGGAGCGAGGTAGGCGCGGTACTGTCCGGGTGCCAGCGGGTGCAACGGTCGGCCGAGGAATTCAAGTTGGTCGCGGGCCTGTTGTACGCGCCGGGCGAACTCGTCACTGTCCCAGGTGTGCCCGGCGTAGCTGGCCTTGACCGCTTCGCCATTGGCATGGAACAGACTGAAGTCGAAGTTGAAGCTATTGGCCTGGTGCCAGCCGAACGCGCCGTCGGAGCTGGCAAAGCCACGGCTGATCGGGCCAGCGGCATAGAAGCCGACCAGGTCCACGCCTTCGGCGGCCTGGCTGATGTCTTGCAGCACCTGGGTCAGTTCCGGCAAGGGTCGCAGTTGTTCGTTGTGGCTTTGCCAGGCGTTGTGGTTCAGCAGCAGGTAGGGGTCTGGCGGCAGCAGCGGCAAGGTTTCGCGCAACTGTTGCAGGCCTGTGGCGAGGCGTTGGCGGTCCAGTTGCGGATCACCCGCCAGGGTGATGCCGAGGTCAGCATGGCGACCGGCGTTGATCAGCTTGAGGTTGAGGCTGGCCTGTTGCACCTGGCCGGCCTGGCGTACCTGGGCGTGGTTGAAACGCACGAACTCGGACGCTTCAGCGGCAAAGCCGAGGTGAAACTGTTCCTGCTCGGTGATGGCCTGTTTGAGCCAGTCCACCAGTGCCTTGAAGTCGTTCATCAGGCATCTCCCCCAAATACGTCGACGTTACTGAACACACACGCCGGCGAAGCATGGCCGACGCGGATCACCTGGTTGGGTTCGCCTTTGCCGCAGTTCGGTGTGCCCAGCACCTTGAAGGTGCTGGCATCGCCGACCGCGCTGAGCTTGCGCCAGAACTGCGCGGAAATGGCACGGTAGTTGGGGTTCTTGACCACGCCCTTGAGTTCGCCGTTTTCGATCAGTTGGCCCCATTCGCAGCCGAACTGGAATTTGTTGCGCGCATCGTCGATGGACCAGGAGCGATTGGTCGACATCAGGATGCCGTGTTCGATACCGCCAATCAGCTGGGCCAGGCTCTGATCACCCGCCTCGATATTGAGGTTGGCCATGCGGTCGATCGGCGGGCGGTTCCAACTGCTGGCACGGCTGTTGGCCACACCGCCCAGCCCCGCGCGAAATTGCGACAACGCGCCGCCCAACGGCTTGAGCAGCAGCCCTTCGCGAATCAGGAACTGTTTGCTGGCGCGGCTGCCGTCATCGTCATGGCTGTAGCTGGCGAGCTGTTCGGGGATGTCCGGGTCGAACGTCACGTTGAGCAGGTTGGAGCCGTATTGCAGATGGCCGAAGTCGCTGGCCTTCACGAAGCTGGTACCGGCGTAGTTGCGCTCGTCGCCCAGAATGCGGTCCAGCTCCAGCGGGTGACCGATGGACTCGTGGATCTGCAGGATCATCTGGTCGGGCATCAGCAGCAGGTCACGCGGACCCTGGGGCGTGTTCGGTGCCAGCAGCAGTTGCAGGGCCTCATCGGCCACACGCGGCGCGGCGCCGATCAGGCCGAAGCGGCTGATCACGTCAAACCCGCCTTGCTGGCCGAAGTTGCTGCCGCCAAGGGTGCGGGTCTGGCTGTCCTTGCCATCGAAGGCGGTGACGTTGACGCCGGGAAACACAAAGCGCTGGGCCTGGCGCAATTGCGCGCCGGCGGTGTTGAGGTAGATCTGTTCGACCGTGGTCTGGCCGAGGCTGACGTTCCAGCTCACCAGGCGCTCGTCCCTGGGCACGGCGGCCGACTCATCGCCGAGCAGTTGGTAGCAGTCGCTCAGGGACGGGAAGGGCTGGTCGAAGTCGGGAGACAGGTAGTCGGCAACGTCACTCGACACCGCTTGCTCGCGCAGGTCGAGCAGCGCGTGGGGCTTGATCCGCCGGGCCTGCTGCTCGGCACGTTCGAGGGCGGCTTGCAGGCCGGCCAGGGACAGATCATTGGTCGCGGCGTAGGCTTCGACGCCGTTGAGGCGCACGGTGAGCATGGCACCTTCGTCATGGCTCAAGTGTGGCGGTTCGGCGACGTTCTTGCGCACCGACAGATACCGGCCGGATTCGCGCACATAGCGCAGGGAGAAGAATTGGGCGGTGGTGCGCAGGGCACTGAAGTGTTGTTTGAGCGTGGCGTGGTGTTCGAACATGGGGCCTTCCTTGTGGGCAGCTCAGCGCGGGGCAGGCCAACAGAGTAGGCCGGGGCTGGGGGCTGATCAAGGAGGGGGAGGTGATCGTTCCCACGCTCCGCGTGGGAATGCATCCTGTGACGCTCCGCGTCACGACCTCAAGAGCAGACGCAGAGCGTCCAGGGCGGCATTCCCACGCGGAGCGTGGGAACGATCGGTTGGCGGTGTATCAGTTATTGCGCAGCGGCCCCACTTCACGCAGCGGCTTGCCACGCACCGGCGCGTCACCCGCCACGTAGTAGTCGGCGGTGCTGCGCGGCAGCGGCTGGCGGCTGCGGATCTTGTCGGCGATTTTCTCGGCGATCATGATCGTCGGGGCGTTCAGGTTGCCGGTGGTGATGATCGGCATGATCGACGCATCCACCACACGCAGGCCCTGCATGCCATGCACGCGGCCCTCGCCATCGACCACCGCCATCTCGTCGGTGCCCATCTTGCACGAGCAGGACGGGTGGAACGCGGTCTCGGCGTGCTCGCGGATGAACTGGTCGAGCTGTTCATCGGTTTGCACCTCGATACCCGGGCTGATTTCGCGGCCACGGTATGGGTCCAGTGCCGGCTGCTGCATGATTTCACGGGTCAGGCGGATGCCGTCGCGAAATTCCTGCCAGTCCTGCTCGGTGGCCATGTAGTTGAAGAGGATGCTTGGGTAGTCCCGTGGGTTCTTCGACTTCAGCTGCACACGGCCACGGCTCGGCGAACGCATGGAGCCCATGTGCGCCTGGAAACCGTGCTCTTTCACCCCGTTGCTGCCGTTGTAGTTAATCGCGACCGGCAGGAAGTGATACTGGATGTTCGGCCATTCGAATTCCGGACGCGAACGGATAAAACCGCCGGCTTCGAACTGGTTGCTGGCGCCAATGCCCGTGCCGTTGAACAGCCACTCGGCACCGATGGCCGGCTGGTTGTACCAAAGCAGCGAGGGATACAGCGACACCGGCTGAGTGCACGCATATTGCAGGTACAGCTCAAGGTGGTCCTGCAGGTTTTCGCCGACGCCTGGCAGGTCGTGGACCACCGGGATGTCGAGGCTTTCCAGCAGTTTGGCCGGGCCGACGCCGGAGCGTTGCAGCAGCTGCGGCGAAGCGATTGCGCCGCTGCAGACCAGCACTTCTTTACGCGCACGTGCTTCAACACGCTCTTCAGCGGCGCCGATCAGGTAACGCACGCCGACCGCACGCTTGCCTTCGAACAACACTTTGTCGGTGAGGGCGTGGGTGACGATGGTCAGGGTCGAACGCTTCTTGGCAACGTCCAGGTAACCGCGTGCGGTGCTGGCGCGACGGCCGTTCGGCGTGACGGTGCGGTCCATCGGGCCGAAGCCTTCTTGCTGGTAACCGTTCAAGTCTTCGGTACGCGGGTAACCGGCCTGCACGCCGGCTTCAACCATGGCGTGGAACAGCGGATTGTTGCCGGCTTTGGGCGTGGTCACGCTGACCGGGCCTTCGCCACCGTGGTAGTCGTTGGGGCCGATGTCGCGGGTTTCGGCTTTGCGGAAATACGGCAGGCAGTCCAGGTAGGTCCAGTCTTCCAGGCCCGGCAATTTCGCCCAGTTGTCGTAGTCCATGGCGTTGCCACGGATGTAGCACATGCCGTTGATCAGGGAAGAGCCACCCAGGCCCTTGCCACGACCGCATTCCATCCGGCGACCGTCCATGTGTGGCTCTGGGTCGGTCTCGTAGGCCCAGTTGTAGCGACGGCCTTGCAGCGGGAACGCCAGGGCGGCGGGCATCTGGGTACGGAAGTCGAGGCGGTAGTCCGGGCCACCGGCTTCCAGCAACAGGACGGTGACGCCTTCGTCTTCGGTCAGACGGGTCGCCAGGGTGTTACCGGCAGAGCCGGCACCCACAATGATGTAGTCGTATTCTTGGGACATTGAATGCACCCTCTTTGAAGTGTGGTCAGGTCGGGCCTCATCGGGAGCAAGCCCCCTCCCACATTTGACTGTATTTACACATCTGAACCTGTGAACACAGTCAGTGTGGGAGGGGGCTTGCCCCCGATAGCGGCCTCAAAGGCACTACAAGGCTCGGTTCTTAAAACACCGAGGCGTAATCGCCCAGCTCAACCTGTACCGATTTGATGCGCGTGAAGTTATTCAGCGAGCTGATCCCGTTTTCACGGCCCACGCCGGATTGCTTGTAGCCACCGACCGGCATCTTCGCGTCGGACTCGCCCCAGGCGTTGATCCAGCAGATACCCGCTTCCAGCTGGTGAATCACGCGGTGCGCGCGGTTCAGGTCTTTGGTCACCAGGCCGGCAGCCAGACCGAAGTCGGTGTCGTTGGCGCGGCGGATCACTTCTTCTTCGGTTTCATAGGTGAGGATGCTCATCACCGGGCCGAAGATCTCTTCACGCACGATCACCATGTCATCGGTGCAGTCGGTGAACACGGTCGGTGCGACGAAGGCGCCCTTGGCCAAGTCGCCGTCGGTCAGGCGGTCGCCGCCGCACAGCAGGCGTGCGCCTTGCTCTTTGCCTTTGGCGATGTAGCCCAGCACGCTTTCCATGTGCGCAAAGCTGACCAGCGGGCCGAAGTTAGTATTGTCATCTTGCGGGTCGCCCACACGGATGCGCGCAACACGTTCAAGAATCTTGGCTTCGAACGCCGCTTGCAGGTGCTTGGGCACGAACACACGGGTGCCGTTGGTGCAGACCTGGCCGGAGCTGTAGAAGTTGGCCATCATCGCGATGTCGGCGGCACGGTCCAGGTCGGCGTCTTCGAACACGATCAGTGGCGACTTGCCGCCCAGTTCCATGGTCACTTCCTTGAGCGACGAGCTCGACGCGCTGGCCATGACTTTCTTGCCGGTGTCGGTGCCGCCGGTGAACGAGACTTTCTCGATGCGTGGGTGTTCGGTCAGCCAGGTGCCGACTTCACGGCCGCTGCCGGTCAATACGTTGAATACGCCGGCTGGAACACCCGCCTCGGTGTAGATCTCGGCCAGTTTCAGGGTGGTCAGCGAGGTGACTTCGCTTGGCTTGAAGATCATCGCGTTGCCGGCGGCCAGGGCCGGTGCGGATTTCCACAGGGCGATCTGGATCGGGTAGTTCCACGCGCCGATACCCGCAACCACGCCCAGCGGCTCGCGGCGGGTGTAGACGAAGGACGTGTCGCGCAGCGGAATCTGCTCGCCTTCGATGGCTGGCACCAGGCCCGCGTAGTATTCCAGCACGTCGGCGCCGGTGACGATGTCCACGTATTTGGTTTCGGAGAAGGCTTTGCCGGTGTCCAGGGTTTCCAGGGCGGCCAGCTCATCGTTGCGCTCGCGCAGGATGTCGACGGCGCGGCGCAGGATGCGCGAACGCTCCATGGCGGTCATGGCGGCCCAGATCTTCTGGCCTTTTTCAGCGCTGACCACGGCACGCTCGACGTCTTCCTTGGTTGCGCGTTGCACTTGGGCGAGAACTTCACCGTTAGCCGGGTTGATGGCTTCGAAGGTGGCATCGCTGCCAGCGTCGCTGTAGCCGCCGTCAATGTAGAGTTTTTGCAGGTCGAAACGGGCCATAAAGTCCTCGCAAGTGCATAAGTGGTTGGCGTTACCCGCCGAACAGTGGGCCATGTGGATGTGGCAATACTGCGCGGCGGACGTTCAGGGGTTGAGCGTTTATAAGGGCTCTAACTCACCTGCTTGGCCAATTGGAAATCCATGTAGTCGTAAGCGATCCGTTGCGCCTGCTCCGTGTCGAAAGCGTCTCCCGACAAGGCGCCGCGCAACCACAAACCGTCGATCAGGGCCGCCAGGCCTCGAGCTGCGCTGCGTGCCTCGGGTAACGGCATCGCACGGCGGAACTGGCAGCACAGGTTGGAATACAGGCGGTGATCGTTGATCCGCTGCAACCTGTGCAAAGACGGGTGATGCATGCTGGTGGCCCAGAAGGCCAACCAGGTTTTCATTGCCGGGCCGTTGACCTGGCTGGCGTCGAAGTTGCCTTCGATGATCACCCGCAGATGCGCCCGTGGGCTGTCATCGTTCAGGGCACGCCGGCGTTCCTGGACGTTCTCGATCAGCGCGTTCATCAGGTAACGCATCGTCGCTGCGATCAGGCCGTTCTTGTCCTGAAAATAGTGACTGATGATGCCATTCGAGACACCCGCCAGACGGGCGATCAGCGCAATGCTGGCATCTCCCATCCCAACCTGATCGATGGCCGTCAAAGTGGCTTCGATCAACTGCTGGCGGCGTATGGGTTGCATACCGACCTTGGGCATGTAGCACCTCTCCTTTGGCCTGCCGACAGGCGATCCACGTCCATCGGCTTGAGGGCCAGTCTATTTTGTTTTGATTGAACGTTCAATCAACAAAGAATAAGCTCTGCGACAAATCGTCGCTGCTGACAGGTATTTCCTACTTTCGGACAGCGACGTCTGACACCTGGAAAACCCTTGGAACGCCCCATTTACCGCTGCGGCAGGGGCCAGGGAATTTTGAGGTGTCTTTATAACACCCGTCCGTCGACTGCCGAAAAATCGATGTCCCGGGATAACCGTTGCCTTGTGTTTCTCTCTCGCACTGCCCGGAGCATCTGCGCCATGAGTTCTGCCTCTCTTATAAAGACCCCGCCGGAAAAGGTCCGGGTCAACGGTTGGGTGTTCTACACCTCCACCGCGCTGATTCTGTTGTTGACCGCCATCCTGATCATCGCCCCGCAGGAGGCCGGGCGCATGCTCGGCGTCGCCCAGGCCTGGCTGTCGAAAAGCTTCGGCTGGTACTACATGGTGGTCATCGCCGCCTACCTGGTGTTCGTGGTCGGCCTGGCGTTTTCGTCCTACGGCAAGTTGAAACTGGGCAGCAAGGACGACACCCCGGACTTCAGCTACGGCGCCTGGGCCGGCATGCTGTTTTCGTCGGGCATCGGCATTTCGCTGCTGTACTTCGGCGCCTCCGAGCCCCTGGACCACTACTTCAACCCGCCCGAAGGCACGGCCGCCAGCAATGGCGCGGCACGTCAGGCGCTGCAACTGACCTTCCTGCACTGGGGCCTGCATGGCTGGGCGATCTATGCGCTGGTCGGCCTGGCTGTGGCGTACTTCGCGTACCGCCACAACCAGCCGCTGGCCCTGCGTTCGGCGCTGTACCCGCTGGTGGGCGAGCGTTGGGTGAAGGGCGCGGCCGGCCATGCGGTGGACGGTTTCGGCATGTTCGTGACCCTGCTCGGGCTGGTGACCAACCTGGGGATCGGTTCGATGCAGGTGTCGTCCGGGTTGGAAAACCTGTTCGGCATGGCGCACAGCAACACCAACCTGCTGATCGTGATCATCGTAATGAGCACGGTGGCGACTATCGCTGCGGTGTCGGGTGTGGAGAATGGCATCCGCCGCCTGTCCAACCTCAACATCGTGTTGTTCAGCGGTTTGCTGATCTTCGTGCTGCTGTTCGGCCCCACCCTGCACCTGCTCAACGGCCTGGTGCAAAACACCGGTGACTACCTCAACGGCATCATTCTGAAAACCTTCGACCTCTATGTGTACGAAGGCGACGCCGACAAGACCGAGCGCTGGATGGGCCTGTGGACCCTGTTCTACTGGGCCTGGTGGATTTCCTGGGCGCCCTTCGTAGGCATGTTCATTGCGCGCATTTCCCGTGGCCGCACCGTGCGCGAACTGGTCGCCGGCGTGCTGCTGATCCCGCTGGGCTTCACCCTGGCGTGGTTGTCGATCTTCGGTAACTCGGCGTTGGACCTGGTGCTGAACCATGGCGCGGTGGAGCTGGGCAAGACCGCGCTGGAACAGCCGTCCATGGCCATCTACCAGCTGCTTGAGCATTACCCAGCGTCGAAAATCGTCATCGGTGTGTCGATCTTCGTGGGCTTCGTGCTGTTCTTGACGCCTGCCGATTCCGGCGCGGTGATGATGGCCAACCTGTCGTGCAAAGGCGGCAACGTGGATGAAGATGCGCCGCACTGGCTGCGGATCTTCTGGTCGGCGGTGATCACCCTGGTGACCATTGGCCTGCTGTTCGCCGGCAACTTCGAAGCCATGCAGACCATGGTGGTGCTGGCGGGTTTGCCGTTCTCGGTGGTGCTGATTCTGTTCATGTTCGGTTTGCACAAGGCCATGCGCCAGGATGTGGCCATCGAACAGGAGCAGGCGCAGTTGGCTGAACGCGGGCGCCGGGGGTTCAGCGAGCGCCTGACCGCGCTCGACCTGCAACCGAGCCAGGGCACCGTGCAACGCTTTATGGACAAGCACGTCACGCCGGCATTGGAAGAAGCCGCCACAGCGTTGCGCGAGCAGGGATTGGAAGTGCAAACCTTGCTGGGCAAATCCAAACGCTGCATCGGTGTGCGGATCGAGATGGAAGAGGGCAACCCGTTCGTCTACGAAGTCAGCCTGGATGCCTATTCCTCGGCGCCCACTGACCTGCCCGAAGAAGAACGCACCCGCTACTACCGCGCCGAGGTGTACCTGCACAACGGGCCGCAGGAATACGACCTGATGGGCTTCACCCAGGAGCAGATCACCCGTGACGTGCTCGATCAGTTCGAAAGCCATCGCCAGCTCCTTGGCCGGGTCTATAGCTGATAGTGGAACCTGGTGGTGTCCTCAATGACACTACTGGGTCAAAAATGTGGGAGGGGGCTTGCCCCCGATTGCGGTGTGTCAGTCAGCACATTTGATGCTGATACACCGCTATCGGGAGCAAGCCCCCTCCCACATTGGCCCGGTTCCTTCAGTTGTTTTGCGGTGTTGGTTATCCCAGGTTTTTGCCGAGCAGGGCGTGATACAGCTCGCTGTCGCCCAGGATCCCCACCACCTTGTTGTTGTCATGCAGCACCAGCTTGTTCCCCGTCTGATAGCGAATCTGCAGCGCATCACGCATGCCGATATTGGAATCCACCAACGTCGGCACCCGGCCCAGGCCTTCTACCGCTTGCCCCGGCGCCCAGTTCTGCAGGTTCATCACCACGCCATTCTGGCGTGCGCCCTGGATGGTGTTGCCTTCGGCCAGGTCCAGCCAGGAGTCGCCGCCTGGGTCCAGGCATACCGAACCGTTCACCCGCGTGCAGTTATCCAGCGTGCGCATCAGGCTGCGGCCGCACAGTACGTTCAGTGGGTTAGTGTGGGCGACGAAGGTGCGCACATAGTCGTCCGCCGGGTTCAGCACGATTTCTTCCGGCACGCTGTACTGGATGATCTTGCCGTCTTTCATGATTGCGATGCGGCTGCCCAGCTTGAGGGCTTCGTCGAGGTCGTGGCTGACGAACACGATGGTCTTGCTCAGCTTGCGTTGCAGCTCCAGCAGCTCATCCTGCAGGCCCTGGCGGATCAGCGGGTCGAGGGCGGAGAAGGGTTCGTCCATCAGCAGGATATCGGCGTCCATCGCCAACGCACGGGCCAGGCCCACGCGCTGTTGCATGCCGCCGGACAGCTCGTCGGGCTTCTTGTTGCGCCATTGGCTCAGGCCCACCAGCTCGAGTTTTTCATCGACCAGCGTGCGCCGTTCCTTCTCCGGACGGCCCTGCATTTCCAGGCCGAAGCTGATGTTCTCGCGCACCGTCAGCCAGGGCATCAGGGCGAACTTCTGGAATACCATGGCGATGCGTTTGGTGCGCATCATTTTCAGCTCGGCGGGAGTGCAGGACGCGATGTCGATCTGGCGACCTTCATGCTCCACGAACAGCTGGCCACGGCTGACCGTGTTGAGGCCGTTGATGCAGCGCAGCAAGCTGGATTTGCCGGAGCCCGACAGGCCCATCAGCACGCAGATCTCGCCTTTTTCCACATCCAGGCTGGCCTTTTCAACGCCGACAATCTGCCCGGTTTTCTTCAGGATTTCGTTACGGCTCATGCCCTGGTCCAGCAGCTTGAGCGCTTCGCGTGGGTCTTTGGAAAAGATCACGTCGACATTGTCGAATCGGATAATGCTCATGCATCACCCCCTACTTTGGCATCGGGTTGTTTACAGATACGGTCGAGCATGATGGCCAGCAACACAATGGCCAGCCCGGCTTCGAAGCCCAGGGCGATGTCAGCGGTGTTGAGTGCGTTGACAACCGGCTTGCCGAGGCCATCGGCGCCGACCAGCGCCGCGATCACCACCATCGACAACGACAGCATGATGCATTGGGTAATACCGGCGGCAATGCTCGGCATCGCGTGGGGCAGTTCAATGCGTGAGAGCAACTGACGGCGTGAGCAGCCGAACGCCTTGCCGGCGTCCATCAGCTCTTGCGGTACATCGCGAATGCCCAGGTAGGTCAGGCGGATCGGCGCGGCAATCGCGAACACCACGGTGGAAATCAAGCCGGGCACCACACCCAGCCCGAAGAGGGTCAGGGTAGGGATGAGGTAGACGAAGGTCGGTACGGTCTGCATCAGATCGAGTACCGGCCGCATCATGGTGTAGAACATCGGCTTGTGCGCGGCAACAATGCCCAGCGGCACGCCGATGACCACGCAGACCAGAGTGGCGAACAGCACCTGCGCGAGGGTTTCCATGGTTTCCTGCCAGTACCCCAGGTTGAGGATCAGCAGGAAGGAGGCGATGACAAAGACGGTCAGGCCCCATTTACGTTGGATAAAGTGAGCCAGCAGCGCAATCAGACCGATCAATGCCAGCGGATTGAACCAGGTCAGCGCAAACGTCACGCCGTGGATCATCGTTTCCAGTGTCGATGCGATCGCGTCGAAGTAGTTGGCGCCGTGTTGGGTCAACCATTCGACGAAGGCAGCGATGTACTGGCCTAGTGGGATTTTCTGTTCAGTCAGCATGGTAGTGAATGTCCACATGCGAAGAGGGAAACATCCCGGGGCAGCGCACCGCCCCGGGGTCAGCGGGTGCTATTTGGCGAGGTAAGCTTTAACGGCATCGAGACCCGGTTGGCCATCAACGGTGGTGACACCGGCCAGCCAGGTGTCGAGGATTTGCGGGTTCTTCTGCAGCCAGGCCTTGGCGGCAGCATCGGGCTTCATTTTGTCGTCCAGGACGTTGCCCATCAGGGTGCTTTCCATGTTCAGCGTGAACTGCAGGTTTTTCAGCAACTGGCCCACGTTGCTGCATTCCTGGGTGTAGCCCTTGCGGGTGTTGGTGTAGATGGTGGCCTGGCCGTAGTTGGGGCCGAACGAATCGTCACCCCCGGTCAGGTACTTCATCTTGAAACGCGTGTTCATCGGGTGCGGTTCCCAGCCGAGGAACACGATGGCCTGGCCGCGCTTGGTGGCGCGTTCAACCTGGGAGAGCATCCCCGCTTCGCTGGACTCGACCACTTTGAAACCGGCTTTCTTGAGGCCGAAGGCATCCTTGTCGATCAGCGTCTGGATGGTGCGGTTGCCGTCGTTACCCGGCTCGATGCCGTAGATCTTGCCACCCAGCTCATCCTTGAATTTGGCGATATCGGCGAAGTCTTTCAGGCCCTTGTCATACAGCGCTTCGGGCACCGCCAGGGTGTACTTGGCGTTTTCCAGGTTGGCGCGTACGGTTTCCACGGTGCCGGCATCGCGGTACTGCTTGATGTCGTTTTCCATGGTCGGCATCCAGTTGCCGAGGAAGATGTCCATGTTCTTGCCGTCAGCCAGGGACTTGTAGGTCACGGGTACCGAAATCATCGTGGTGCGCGGCTTGTAGCCCAGGCCCTTGAGGATTTCGCTGGTGGTCGCGGTGGTGACGGTGATGTCGGTCCAGCCGACATCGGAGAAGTTGACGGTCTTGCATTGTTCCGGTTCTGCGGCGTGCACCATGACCGGCAGACTCAGCATGGCGGCCAACAACAACGAGGGTGAACCTTTCATCGGGGTAGACTCCTGTGTTTTTTCTGGCGGCATTCGCCGCGCTTTATAGGTGCTGCTATTGGAGTATGCGTCGGACAGCTCTGGCACGGTGCCTTGCAAACGAGTCGAGACTGATCATGTACCAGTGAAAATCTGACGCCTACAGGGGGCGTCGTATCCAGTACAGGGAGGGTCGCATCCAGTGTCGGTGACGTCGCTTACAGATTTTTACCACAGTGAAACTGCAGTTTTTACTCATCTGCACCGCTAAAAACGGCCAAAACAGGCGATCGCACATTAGCGACGCTAGTGAGCATGGGTGCGTCGGTGTGAGACGCCGTGACGGCGGATAAAAGCTGGATGATGCCGCCATCTGGGCGATCTGAGCGTAGCACCTCGTTCAAGCCTGGCCGCGCTTATCGAGGAGTTTCAGGTTAATGGCTATCAGCGTTTTCGACTTGTTCAAGATCGGCATCGGGCCCTCCAGCTCTCACACCGTCGGCCCCATGCGCGCTGCGGCGTTGTTCGTTCAAACGTTACGCGAACGTGGCCTGTTGGAACAGGTTCGGCGTGTCGAAGTGCAACTCTACGGTTCCTTGTCGGCCACCGGCATCGGCCATGGCAGCGACACCGCCACCATTATGGGGCTGATGGGCGAGTGGCCGGACGCAATCGACCCGTCCCAGATTGGCGTGCGCATTCACACGCTGCGCGAAACCGACACCCTGCTGCTCGACGGTCGCTTGCCGGTGCCATTCGTATGGTCACGGGACATGCGTCTGCTCGACGAAAACCTGCCGTTCCATCCCAACGCCATGACCCTGGTGGTGTTCGATGCTGACGGCGAGTTGCACCGTGACACCTACTACTCGGTGGGCGGCGGCTTTGTGGTGGATGAAGCCCAGGCCCAGAGCGGCGTGGCGGACATGGACCGCACCGAGCTGCCGTATGACTTTTCCAGCGCCGCAGAGCTGTTGCAGCTGTGCAAGACCCACAACCTGCGCGTCGCCGAACTGATGCTGGCCAATGAGAAGGTCTGGCGCTCCGAAGAAGAAATTCGCAGTGGCCTGATGACCCTGTGGCGTGCCATGCAAGCGTGCGTGGAGGAAGGCCTCAAGCATGAAGGCATCCTGCCTGGCGGCTTGAACGTGCGCCGTCGCGCCGCCAAGTTGCACCGCAGTCTGCAGGAGTTGAACAAGCCCAATGTGATCGGCTCAACCTTGAGTGCCATGGAGTGGGTGAACCTGTTCGCCCTGGCGGTCAATGAAGAAAACGCCGCCGGTGGGCGCATGGTGACGGCGCCCACCAATGGCGCAGCGGGGATCATTCCGGCAGTGCTGCATTACTTCATGAAGTTCAGTGAAGAGGTGACCGAGGCCAACGTGGTCGACTACCTGCTCGGCGCGGCGGCGGTGGGCATTCTGTGCAAAAAGAACGCCTCGATCTCCGGCGCCGAAGTCGGTTGCCAGGGCGAAGTCGGTTCCGCCTGCGCCATGGCCGCAGCGGGCCTGGCGGAAATTCTCGGCGCCACCCCCGAGCAACTGTGCAACGCCGCAGAAATCGGCCTGGAACATAACCTGGGCCTGACCTGCGACCCGGTGGGCGGCTTGGTGCAAGTGCCGTGTATCGAGCGCAATGCGATTGCGGCGGTCAAGGCGATCAACGCTGCGCAAATGGCCTTGCGTGGCGATGGGCAGCATTTTATCTCCCTGGACCGGGTGATCCGCACCATGCGCGATACCGGTGCGGATATGCATGACAAGTACAAAGAGACCTCGCGGGGCGGGTTGGCGGTGAGTGCGGTTGAGTGCTGAGACCGGGTCACCTGCATCGGCAGACGCAGGTGATCTCAGGTCTTCACATGGCCCAGCGGCGCCAACTTCGCCAACCTCAACGCCACCAGCAACGCGCCGATCAGCAACGCCAGGATAAATGCGCCTATCCCATTCCATCCGGCAAAGTGCCAGAAGAACCCGCCCGCCGTCCCGGCAATGCTTGAACCTGCGTAATAGCAGAACAGATACAGCGACGACGCCTGTCCCTTCGCCTTTACCGCACGACGGCCGATCCAGCTGCTGGCCACCGAGTGGGCGCCGAAGAAGCCGAAGGTAAAGATCAACATGCCTGGCACCACCAGCCATAGCGGGGTGAAGAGTGTCAGGGCCATGCCGGCGAGCATCAGCACAATGGTGCCCCACAGCACGCGGCGGCGGCCCAGGCGGTCGGCGAGCGAGCCGATCTTTGCCGAGCTGTAGATGCCCGACAGATACACCAGCGACAGCAGGCCGACCACGGCTTGGCTCAGGTCATACGGATCGGCCAGCAGACGATAGCCGATGTAGTTGAACAGCGTGACAAACGCGCCCATCAGCAGGAAAGCTTCAAGGAATAACCACGGCAGGCCCGCGTCCTTGAAGTGCATGACAAAACCGTCCAGCAGGTTGCGCGGCTTGAGGCTGCTGGCGCGGAAGTTGCGCGATTCGGGGAGGATTTTCCAGAACACCGTCGCGGCGATCAGCGCCAGGGCGCCGATGATCAGCATTGCGGAGTGCCAACTGACGAAGTCGATCAGCACGCCGATGATCAAGCGCCCGCTCATGCCGCCAATCGCATTGCCGCCGATGTACAGGCCCATGGCCAGGCCGATGTGCTGCGGGTGGATCTCTTCGCTCAGGTAGGTCATGGCCACGGCGGCTAGGCCGCTCAGGGACAAGCCCACCAGCGCCCGCATCAGCAGGATGCCTTCCCAGCTCGGCATCAAGCCGCTGGCAATGGTGGCCAGCGCTGCGCAGAACAGCGCGGCGACCATCACCGGCTTGCGCCCCAGCCTGTCGGAAACCGGCCCGGTAATCAGCAGGCCGAAAGCTAGCATCGCGGTGGCGACCGACAGGATCAGGCTGCTTTGTGCGGCATTGATGGAAAACTCGTGGGACAGCGCCGGCATCATCGGCTGCACGCAGTACAACAGGGCAAACGTGGCAAAGCCGCCGGAGAACAGCGCCAACACCGTGCGCATGAACATCGGCGTGCCTTTTTCGATGTACTCGTCGTTGAGCTGCGCGACGACCTCATCCAGGGCGGTGGGCGGGGCTTCTTGAGCGTGTGCAGCAACAGCAGATTTCACGGTGACCTCGGGGAGGAAAGACTGCCACGGCCGGCAATACGAAAAAGAATATAGCTGGCTAATGATTCTTTCCAATATATTGTTCGACCCGTTTGATAGCTTTAGCGACCTAATGAGGTTTGCATGGAATTACGTCACCTGCGGTACTTCATCGCCGTCGCCGAGGAGCTGCATTTTGGCCGCGCCGCGCAAGTGCTGGGCATCTCGCAACCGCCGTTGAGCCAACAAATTCAGGCGTTGGAGCAAAACGTGGGCGCGCGCTTATTTGAGCGCACCAATCGTCGGGTCGAGCTGAGCGAAGCAGGGCGACTGTTTCTGCACGAGGCGCGCCTGGTGCTGGCGCAGGTCGATAAAGCGGCAGACGTCGCGCGACGTGCGCAGCTGGGAGAGCTTGGAGAGCTGAAAATCGGCTTCACGTCGTCGGCGCCGTTCAACGCCAGCATCCCGCAGGCGATCTTTGCGTTTCGCCAGGCGTTTGCGGCAGTGCATTTGAGCCTGCAAGAAATGAGCAGCACCCAGGTGGCCGAATCGTTGCTGGATGAGTCGATCCAGGTCGGGCTCATGCGACCGTTGCCGTTGCCGGACTCGCTCAGTGTGATCGAACTGATGCGCGAGCCGTTGGTGGCGGTATTGAGCGCCGGGCACCCGTTGGCCCAGGGCAGCGCGGGCGGTTTGCACCTGGCGCAATTGGCTGACGAACCCTTTGTATTTTTCCCGCGCAGTTATGGCAGCGGCCTCTACGCACAATTACTCAATCTGGCCCGCGACGCCGGGTTCAGCCCGCACTTTGCCCAGGAAGCAGGCGAGGCGATGACCATCATTGGCCTGGTGGCGGCAGGGTTGGGCGTGTCGGTGCTGCCCGCGTCTTACCAGCGTATCCGCATTGACGGCGTGGTGTACCGCACCTTGCTGGACCCGGAAGCGGTAACAGCGGTGTGGCTGGTGCAGCGCAAGGGCGCGCAGACGCCGATGGCGCAGGCGTTTGTGGAGTTGTTGACGCGTAAGGCGCTGGTGTAGGCCGGGTCACATCCGATCGTTCCCACGCTCCGCGTGGTAATGCATCCCGTGACGCTCCGCGTCACCCAGGTGACGGGGACTGCAACCGTGCACTCGCGGCGGGACGCAGAGCGTCCGAGGCAGCGTTCCCACGCGGAGCGTGGGAACGATCCAAACAATCGGCGTTACTGCATTCCCGCCGAGCGCAACCCGGCCATGATGTCGCGGTCCAGCATGCTGATCCAACGGTTGTAGTTGCGATGGATCTTGCCGTCCTTGTAGCCCAGGTCGCGGCTGTCGCGATAGGTAATGGCGTAGCTGTTGCGGGTGTAGCGAATATCGATGGCTGCATAAAACTGGTTGCGCACGGTGATCTCGGCCTGCACCAGTTGCGGGCTCAGGCGTTGTACCGTCCACTCGCGTTTTTGCAGGGCGGCGACGATCACCTGTTTCATTTTTTCTTCGCTGACCTGGGTGGTGGCCGGCAGCTCGTGCTGGGTGTTGAGCACCGGTTTGTTGGTGCAGCCGGCGGTGGTCAGCAGGGCCAGGGTGATCAGGGTCGCGCGTAGCAGGGAAGACATTCCGTTTTCTCCAATTGATTTAAAAGTCAGGACCAGCGGCGGAAGATCAACGAGGTGTTGACGCCGCCGAAGGCAAAATTGTTGTTCATCACGTAGTCGTGATGCATCTCGCGAAAACCACCCTGCAGGTAATCCAGCGCGCCGCATTGCGGGTCGACGGCATCCAGGTTGAAGGTGTGCACGTATTGGTCGCGGTTCATCATCTCGATGCTGAACCATGACTCCAGCGCCCCACACGCGCCCAAGGTGTGGCCAAGGAAACTCTTCTGCGAACTGATGGGCATGCGAGGGCCGAACAGGCTGCTGGTGGCCAGGGTTTCGGCGATGTCGCCCTGGTCGGTGGCGGTGCCGTGGCCGTTCACGTAGCCGATGGCGGACGGCTCAAGCCCGGCATCTTCCAGCGCCAGTTCCATGGCGCGGCGCATGGTTTTCTGTTCCGGGCGGGTGGTGTGCTGGCCGTCGGCATTACTGCCAAAGCCGACCAGTTCCGCATGGATATGCGCACCCCGCGCCAAGGCATGTTCCAACTCTTCCAGCACCAGCATGCCGCCGCCTTCACCGATCACCAGCCCATCGCGGCCGCTGTCGTAGGGGCGCGGGCTGGTTTGGGGCGCGTCGTTTTTCAGGCTGGTGGCGTAGAGCGCATCGAACACCATTGCCTCGGTGGGGCACAGCTCTTCGGCGCCTCCGGCCAGCATCAAGGGCAGGCGGCCGAACTTGATCGCCTCGTAGGCATAACCGATGCCCTGGCTGCCGCTGGTGCAAGCGCTGGACGTGGGGATCAAGCGGCCGGTCAGGCCAAAGAAGATGCTGATATTTGCTGCCGTGGTGTGCGGCATCATGCGCACATAGGAGTTGGCATTCAGCCCCTCGGCCACCGAGTTCAGCAGCATGTTGCCGAACGCCTTGATCTCATCGGTGCTGCCGGTGGACGAACCACACGCCACGCCCATGCGCCCGTCCTTGATCGACGCGTCGCCGAGCAGGCCGGCATCCTGCAACGCCTGCTCCGCCGCCCACACCGCCAGTCGCGAGACACGGCCCATGCTGCGCAGCTGTTTGCGCGTCCAGTGGGCGGGCACGACGAAATCGTCGATCGGCCCGGCCAGGCGCGTGTTCAATTCGGTAAAACGGTCCCACTCATCCATGCGCCGGATGCCGCTGCGGTTGGCGCGAAAGTTGGCCGCGATGGTGTCCCAATCGCTGCCCAGGGAGGTCATGCCGGCCATGCCGGTGACGACGACGCGCTTCATCAGCACAAGCCCCCGTTCACGGCCAACACCTGGCGCGTGATATAGCCGGCTTCGGCCGACATCAGGAAGTTCACCGCCCCGGCCACTTCTTCCGGGGTGCCCATGCGCTGCGCCGGGATCATCTTCATCAGCTCTTGCACCGGGACGTTTTCATCCAGCATGGCGGTGTCGATCAAGCCCGGTGCGACACAGTTGACGGTGATCTTGCGCTTGCCCAGCTCGATGGCCAGCGCCTTGGCTGCGCCGATCAGGCCCGCTTTGGAAGCGCTGTAGTTGACCTGGCCACGGTTACCGATCAGCCCGGAAACCGAGGTGATGCACACGATGCGCCCGGCGGCACGGCGACGAATCATCGGCATCATCACCGGGTGCAGCACGTTGTAGAAACCGTCGAGGTTGGTGCGCAGCACCACGTCCCAGTCCTCTTCCGACAGGGCCGGGAAGGCGCCGTCGCGGGTCAGGCCAGCGTTGAGCACCACGCCGTAATAAGCGCCGTGCTGCTCCACATCGGCTTCAAGGATTGCCTTGCACGCGGCGCGGTCTGCCACATCGAACTGCAGCACCCGCGCCTGGCGGCCCAGGGCCTGGATCTCGACCTGTACCGCGCAGGCTTCGGCACGCCCGCTGCGACAATGCAGCACGATGTCATGCCCGGCCTGGGCCAGGCGCAGGGCAATGGCGCGGCCGATGCCACGGCTGGAGCCGGTGACCAGTACGGATTCAGTCATGGCGTTTCGTCCTTCGTTTCAGCTAAATAGTTGGCCGCCTGGGGCGGTCGAAATACGTTCAAGCGTGCGCTGGCCTGGATTCCATCGCCAGTGAGGTGGCATTCGAACACCCCCATGCCATTGTCGTCTTCCAGGGAGCGCAGGCCGTGGATGTTCAGCTCGGCGCCGGCGGGGAAGTGCGCCACGTTGCACTCGAATTTACGCGTGCCCAACAGGAAACCCAGTTCTACCGCCAGGCCCTGCTGGCGCGCGCGACAACCGGCATAGGCGGCGACGCTTTGCGCCATCAACTCGATACCGACCCAGGCCGGCAGGCTGCCGTCTGCACGGTTGAACAGGCCACCGGGCTTGACGGTGAGGCGGGTATGCACCTGCTCTTCATCGAACGACAGCACCTGGTCGATCAGGATCATGTCGCCCGCGTGGGGCAGCAGTTCGGCGAGTGGCCAATCGATCATGGGGCCTCTCCAATAATCAGGCTGACGTTGTTGCCGCCGAAGGCAAACGAGTTGCTCATCAGGTAGGGTTTTTCCAGGGTGTCGCCCTTGTGCGCCCACTGCAACGCGGGCAGCGCCGGGTCAAGGTGGCCGTCCCACACATGGGGCGGAACAAGGCCGTGAGTCAGGCTCAGCCAGCAGAACGCCGCTTCCAATGCGCCCGCCGCGCCGAGGGTGTGGCCGCTCATGGGTTTGGTCGACGAACAGGCCACGCCGCCCGGAAACAGGTTGGCGACCGCCTGGCTTTCCATGGCGTCGTTGTGTTGGGTGGCGGTGCCGTGCAGGTTCAGGTAACCGATCTGCGCGGGCGTAAGTTTCGCGCCGGCCAAGGCCTTGCGCATCGCCTGCAACGCACCCTTGCCGCTGGGCTCGGGCGCGGAGATATGGTGCGCGTCGCAACTGGCGCCGCTGCCCAGCAGGGCGACCGGCGCCGCCTCGCGACTCATCACGAACAACACCGCCGCTTCGCCGATATTGATGCCGTCGCGGTTCACCGAGAACGGATTGCAGCGCTCGGCAGACACCGCTTCCAGCGCGGTAAACCCGTTCAGCGTCAGCCTGCACAGGCTGTCGACGCCGCCGCAGAGCACCGCATCGCACACGCCCAGGTCGAGCAGGCGCTGGGCGCTCATCAACGCGCGGGCGCTGGATGTGCAGGCGGTGGAAATCACATAGGCCGGGCCACTCAACTGCAGCCAGTCAGCGAGGAAATTCGCCGGAGCGCTGAGTTCCTGCTGCTGGTAGTCGTAGTCGCCAGGGAACGCATGATCGCGCAGGTAGTGGGCAATGCCGCGACTGGCTTCGTCGATGCCCGAAGTGCTGGTACCCAGCACAACGCCCACCCGTGAGGCGCCGTAGGTGTCGATCACCTGGCGAATCTGCGCCTCAATCTGCAACGCCGCTTCCAGCAGCAACTGGTTATTGCGGCTGCTCTGCTGGCCCAATTGCGCCGGAATGGTTGCCAGCTCGCCGCGCACCGCCGCGACCGGCACCACGCGCTCCGGCACCCAGCCGCTCTCGGCGCGCATGCCGCAACAGTCACCGGCAAACAGGCTGCGGCTGACCTCGGCCTGGCCGCGCCCGAGGGCACAGATCACGCCGAGGGCATTGAGGTAAGCGGTCATTGGCCGACTCCCAGCGGAGTAATGCGATAGCTCAACGGTTGGCCCGCCATGTTCACGCTGAACACCTCCGAGGACTGATAGACGATTTGCCAATGGCCCGGCAGCGTTCGCGTGAGGTCCCTGGCCTGGGCCGAAGGATACAGCGCACGCACGTCATCTGCCGAGGCCAGGGCAAACAGCAGCGCGGCGAACAGCGCTCGCGCCTGGGGATTGGGCGGCAGCAAGCCATCGGCCTGCCATTGCCCGTCGATCAGCTTCTGCCGGGCCTGGGGAATGCCCAGCGGATCCATCAACGACCAACGAATCGCCGCGCCTTCACGCTGGATCACCAACAGCCAGTCCTGGCTGCGCTCGCCCTCCAAGCGTTGCACATGCAATTGCATCGGCAAGGCCAGCGCCGGGATTTTCTCGGGTAACGGCGCCTGGCTGGCGCACGCGCTGAGCAGCAACAGGCAGCCCATCAACAGCCAGCGCATCATGAGCTCGCGGCCTCTGACGGTTTGCGCGCCACACAGTTGACCAGGGTTTCCTCACGCTGGCCCACCGGCGGCGCCTTGCGCAGGCCCCAGCGTTCCAGCAGGCCGAAATCGCTGGAACGGCTCCACCACAAATAGGGATACGAGACGTTCCGCGTGCCGAATTCAAAGCCTTGCTCGCGCAGCATCTGCAGATACTCCTCGGCGCTTTTCTGCACGTGCATTGGGTGGCGGAACAGCCAGCGAATTACCCAGGTGTCGATATAGGCTTCGGTGGACTCGGCAAACAGCAAATAGCCGCCCGGCTTGAGTACCCGATAAAACTCCTTGAGTGCGCGATGTTGCTCGACCAGGTGGTGGAAGGTCTGGTGGCAGAACACGATATCGACGCTGGCGTCGGGGACGTCGAGGGTGGCGCAGTCGCTGGCGATCAGCTCCACGGCCAGGCCCTGGCGAACGGCTTCTTCGCGGCTCAGGGCCAGGCTGTGAGGGTCGGCATCCAGGCCGATCAAGCGCGAGGGCGCGAAGACCTGCTGCAGCAAGTTGAAGGATTTGCCCTGGCCGCAGCCGGCGTCGAGCAACACCGGCGCCACCGGCAGCGGTTCGCTGAACAGGCTGCGCAGGTCGTTGATCGCTACGCGCAACACATGGTGCTGCCAGGTGTGGCTACGCAGGAACCAGAAGCCGAACCGGGTTTCTTCGACGTAGTTCTTACTCAGGTAGTTTTTTTCAACGGCAGGGCTGGTCATACCGTCTCACTCGCGCAGATTTGCGACAACATGCGCAGGCGCCGCTTGGGCTCGCTGACAAACGGGTTGCGTTCATCCCAGGCGTAACCGGCGAGGATCGAACTGATCATGCGGCGAATCTCCGGCGAACTGCCGGCGTGGAAAATCACATCCTGGAACGTCCCGGCGTACCAGCCCTCGACGTAGCAGCGGAAGGTGTCGACGCCGCGCTTCAACGGCTCGGCAAACTCGGTTTGCCAGTCCACCGTTTCGCCTTGCAGTTGGCGATGCAGCAAGCCGGCGGCCATGCTCGCCGAGCGCATGGCGATGGTCACGCCGGAAGAGAACACCGGGTCGAGAAATTCCGCCGCGTTGCCCAGCAGCGCAAAGCCCGGACCGTGCAGGGTTTTGACGTTGGCCGAATAGCCGCCGATGCTGCGCGCCGGGGTGTCCCACACGGCGTTTTGCAGCACGCCGGACAGGCTCGGGGTTTGCTCTATAAACCCGCGCAGGCAGGCGTCGAGGTCGCCGTCGTGGCCGTCGAAGTGCTCCTTGGCCGCGACCACGCCCACCGAGCAACGGCCGTCGCTGAACGGGATGGTCCAGAACCAGATATCGCGCTTCTCGGGATGGGTGGTCACCAGAATCTTGGTGCGGTCGAAGCCTGGGTGTTCGATGCGGTCTTCGACGTGGGTGAACACGGCCTGGCGCAGCGGGAAATTCGATGGGGCTTCAAGGTCCAGCAGGCGCGGCAGCACGCGGCCATAGCCGCTGGCATCCAGCACGAATTTGGCCTTGAGGTGGTACTCGCTGCCGTTCTCGCGGCGTACGTGCAGGTAACGACACTCGCCGGAAAAGTCCACGCCGACGATGCTTTCGCCGTAGCGGATTTCCACACCCTGCAGTGCCGCCTGATCGGCCAGCAGCTTGTCGAACTCGGCGCGCTGCACCTGGAAGGTCGTCGGCTTGCCGTTGCTGAAGGTGTCACCGAAATCGAACGCGCTGTAGCGCTCGCCCCAGGCGAATGCGGCACCGGTTTTCAGTTGAAAGCCGGCCGTCTGCACGGCGTCGAGCATGCCGGCTTCTTCGATAAAGTCGATGCAGTGCGACAGCAGGCTTTCGCCAATCGAGAAGCGCGGAAAATGCTGGCGCTCGATAATCAATACATCATGCCCTTTGCGCTTGAGCAGCGCGGCCGCGATGGCCCCGGACGGCCCGGCACCGATCACCACCACTTGGCGACGTTCCATTTCAACTGTGGGCACGAAGGCTCCTTGCCGCTTTGGCGATAATCACATTCATAAGGCGTGTTTCTGTTGCCCGGCCCAGGGCGCCAGCATAAAGCTGAATGCCAGGCCGAGGCTGACCGACAGGCCGAAATTGCTCACTGCCGGGGTACTGGAGACGGCCAGCAGGCCGAACGATAACCAAGTGGTCAGCGCGGCCAGTAAGGTTCCCAGCAGGCTCACGGCCGCACCGCCGATCTGCTCGCGCATCAGGATCGCATAATCGACGCTGATGGCCGTGACCAGCAGCAGGCCGAACAGGCTGAACAAGGTCAGCGGCTGGCCCAGCCAACCGAGGCTGGCCAGGCTGCACAGCGCCGCCAGCAGCGGCAGCGCGACGATGCGCAACGCGCCGATGAGGCCGAAGGGCAGCATCAACAGCACCACGATCAGTACACAGGACAGCAACTTCAACTCGGCGGCGCTGATTTGGGTATCGGCAAACACGCGGTTCAAGTCACCCAGGCGATCCACCAGTTGCACGCCGGGCAAGTCCACGGCCTGCACCCGCAGCAAGGCCGGGTTGTTCAGGCCTTGCAGGCTGACCATCGCCGCCACGCCGCCGTCTACCGGGCCCAGCCACAGCGTACGCCATGGCTCGGCCAGCGGGCCTTTGAGCGCGGCGTCGATGTCTTCGGTGGGCAGCGCCTGCAACTGCGCGACCTCGGCCTGCAGCGCGGCGGCGGGCACGCCGAGGTCCAGCAGCGGCTGCCAATGCTGCGCGAGTGTATCCAGCGCCGCGCGCAGTTGCTGTTGTTCGGCGGGCAGGTTGACCAGCTGATTCAGCGCCAGGTAACCCTGGAGCTTGTCCATGTTCACCAGTTGATCCAGGCGCTGGCCCAGCGCCGCTTGGCGTTCGAGTAACTGCTGCTGAGTCTCGGCGCGCACCAGGAAGAACTGGCTGGTGGGCTGGAACCCGGTGATGCGCGCCACGGCCTGGGCCTCCTGCAGCAATTGCGGCGGTGCGCCGATCCACTGGCGGATATCGTTTTTAGTGTTCAACTGCCACAGGCCACCGGCGCAGAACAACAGCACCCACACCAGCAGCACCGAGCCTGGTACGCGCTTGATCAATGCCGCCCGCCATTGCCACAAGCGTTCGGCGATGCGCAGCGGCCATTGTGCCGGGCGCAGTTCCACACCGCTGAGCAGCGCGGGCAGCAGGCACACGGCCGAGAGATAAGCACCGACCAAGCCGGCTGCGGAGAACACCGCGATTTGTGTCAGCGCCGGGAACGGCGTCCAGGCCAGCGCCAGGTAGCCGATGCAACTGGTGGCCAGGCTCAGGCTCAGCCCTGGCAGGGTCAGGCGTAATGCCGGCCAACTGCGCCAGGGTTGCAGGCTCCAGCTTTTGGACAGGTAGTGCAGCGGGTAATCCACCGCCACGCCGATCAGGCTCGAGCCCAGCACCAGGGTCATCACATGCATATGGCCGAACAGCGCCACACAGGCCACGGCGCCAAACAGCATGCCGACCACGACCGGCACGAACGCCAGCAGCACCCGCCAGCGCCGGAACGCCAGCAGCAGCAACAGCAGGATGCCCACGGTTGCGCCGCCGCCGACCCAGGTGATTTCCCGCGTGGCTTGCTGTTGCCCATTGGCCGCATAGAGCAAGCCGCTGGCGGCGAGCAGTTGCACACCTTGCTCGCCTGCCTGGGCGCGGCTGGCCTGGAGCAGATCGGCCACTTGCAGCGGCAGTTTCATATCGAACGCATTGCCGGTGGTGCGCGCCCGCAACAGCACCCAACTTTTGCCGTCGGCATCGGCGATCAGCGCGCCGCTGCCGATATCCAGCTGTACCGCCCCGTGTTGTGGCTGGCTGTTCTGGATGCGCCCGGTCAGGCCCAGCCAGTCGTCCTGGCTCGGCACCAGGCTGAAGCCGGTGAAGGGGTCGAACAGCGACTGCACACGCTGCTGGATGAAGGCCTCAGGCTGTTCGATCAGTTGCTCGCGGTCCTTGGCCGCCAGCATCGCCAGGCGGCCGCGCAGCAGCTGTTCGCGCAGCGCCGGCAAGTCGGCTTGCAGGTTCCATTGCACCTTTTCAAACAGGCCGCTGGCTTGCCAGCGCTCGGCCAGTTGCTGCGCCACGGCCAGCGCTCGTTGGCGGTCGGCGTGCCCCACCAGCACCAGCATCTCGCGGTTCAGCGGCTCCTGCATGCGCTGCTCGGCTTTGAGTTCCAGGGCGTCCGGCGTACTGCCGGGCACCAGCTCCATCAAGTTGGCCGACAGCGGCGCACCCGCGCGCCACTGCCAGCCGGCCAGGGCCAATACGGCCACCAGCAGGATCAGGAACAGGCGCGGCAGCAGGCGCTCACTGGGCAAAGTCATGTTGCTCGGCAATGCTCAAAGGTTGGTCGGCGCTGCTGTCCTGCATGCGCAGCAGGGTGCTGTCGCCCTGGGTTTCCAGCAGCTCAATGGTATTGACTAGCTCGCCGCCGTCGATATTGATCTGGGTGAACACCTGCTTGAGCAGCAGCGAACGCGGGATCAGCGTCAGCTTCCATTGCTGGGCTTGCCCTTGCAGTTGCAGTTCGAAGTCACGCTGCAAGCCGCTGCTGTCGCCCTGCAGCACCGCGAGGAACAGGCGATTCTGCTCGGCGCCGGCGCTCTTGTTGGGCAGCAATTGCCAGCCGTTGGCGTCACGCCGGGCGATGCCCTGGGCGCTGATGCGGTAGTCCTGTTGCAGCGGGGTCTTCAACAGCCACAGCAAGCCGTAGTCCTTGGCGAGCACGAAGGTGCCTTTGCTGACCAGCGGCTGGGGCAGGGCGCGCAGGTGTTTTTCCTGGATGAAGTTGCCGTGGATCACGCGGGGTTTGGCCAGTTGATCGCTGAGCTGTTGCAGGTCGAAGGCGTGGGCGCTGAAACTCAGCAACGCGGCGGCCACTGTAGGAGCGAGCTTGCTCGCGAAAAACCTGAGGGCCCTGCGGGGGGTCAAGTGCTGCGCGTTATCGTTGGCGATCTTCGCGAGCAAGCTCGCTCCTACAGGGGATCTCATTTCAAGGCCCTTTCGACAGCGTCGGTGAATACTTTGGGGGAAGCGAGTTGCATCTCGCGGCTGGCGATCTCTACCGCCACTTGCACGGTGCTGGCGCGGGTCAGGCGTTCGCCGCTGGCGAGGTCGGTGATCAGGTAATTCACCTTCAAGCGATTCTCCCACTCCACCAGGCTGGCGCGCACGTTGAGGGTTTGGCCGAAGGTCGCGCCGCGTACATAGCGCAGCTGCATGTCGATGATCGGCCAGGCGTAGCCGGCTTCGAGCATCGCGGTGTAGTTGTGGCCGATCTTGTCCAGCAGCGCGCAGCGCGCCACTTCCAGGTATTTCACGTAATGCCCGTGCCACACCACGTTCATCGAGTCGATATCGAAAAACGGCACGAGGATTTCAGTGTCGCTGTGCAATACGCCGGGACTACGCATGCAGCCTCCAGTGTTGCGCGGCAATACGTTGCAGGCACAGGCGCAGTTCGCCTTCCAGGGCGCGATCTTCAATGACCGGCGGGAAATCCTTGGCCAGTGCTTCATGCATCGCCGCCAGCGCCGGCGGCAACGGCCGGGCATCGTCGGCCTGGGCGCGCAGCCATACCCCTTGGTTGGCGGCGAGCAAGGTGGCGGCGGCAACCTGCTCGGTCAACTCCAGTACGCGGATCGCATCGCGGGCGGCGATGGTGCCCATGCTCACTTTGTCCTGGTTATGGCACTCGGTAGAGCGCGAAAACACGCTGGCCGGCATGGTGTTTTTCAGCGCTTCGGCGGTCCAGGCGCTGGTGCCGATCTGCACGGCCTTGAAGCCATGGTTGATCATCGCGCGGTCGGCCGGCGCGCCCGACAGGTTGCTCGGCAGGCCGTGGTTGTAACGCACGTCCACCAGCAGCGCCAGTTGGCGGTCGAGCAGGTCGGCGACGTTAGCCACCAGGGTTTTGAGGCTGTCCATGGCAAAGGCGATGTGCCCGCCGTAGAAGTGCCCGCCGTGCAGCACGCGTTCGGCTTCGGCATCGATGATCGGGTTGTCATTGGCGCTGTTCAGCTCGATTTCGATAAACGAGCGCAACCAATTCAGGCTGTCGGCCAGCACGCCGAGCACATGGGGCGCGCAGCGCAGCGAATAGCGATCCTGCAGGCGATGCAGCGGTGCGGTCGGTGCATCGATAGCCAGGTCCTGGCGCAGCCAGGCGGCGACTTGCATCTGCCCGGGGTGGGGCTTGGCGGCGAACAGGCGTTCGTCGAAGTGTTCCGGGTTGCCTTGCAGCGCCACCACATTGAGCGCGGTGATGCGCGTGGCCAGGTGCAGCAGGTAGTCGGCGCGGGCGAAGGCCAGGCAGGCAATACCCGTCATCACCGCAGTGCCGTTCATCAATGCCAGGGCTTCCTTGGGCCGCAGTACCAGCGGCGCCCAGCCCAGTTCGCGGTGCACGTCGGCGGCTTGGCGACGTTCGCCACGAAACAGCACTTCACGCTCGCCGGACAAGGTCGCCGCCACATACGACAGCGGCGTCAAGTCGCCGCTGGCGCCCACCGAGCCTTCTTCTGGAATCAGCGGCAGCACATCGTGTTCGAGGAAACCCTGCAGGCGCTCCAGCAGTTCCACGCGCACGCCCGACACGCCATGGCACAGCGACTGCAAGCGCGCCGCCAGCACGGCGCGGGTGGCTTGGGCGTCGAGCAATTTGCCCAGGCCGCAACCGTGGAAGGTGTAGAGATGACGCGGCAGCGCTTCGACATGGTGCAACGGCACCGCGACCACGCACGAGTCGCCGTAACCGGTGGTCACGCCGTAGATCACGCCTTCCTTGTCCAGCAGCGAGTCAAGAAACTGCGCGCCCTTGGCGATGCGCTGGCGATACGCGGCATCGTTCTGCAAGCGGGTAGGCACCTGACGGTTGGCCAGGGCCAGTACGTCTTCGATGCGCAAGGGGCGTTCGCCAAAGGTGATCGGCTCAGGAGGCGTCGTCATCGGTCTTCCAGAAAGGGTAAAAGTTGAACCACTGTTGAGGCGCCTGCAGGCAGAACTCACCCAGGCGTGCGGCGTAGCGGGCGGTCCACAGGGCGATGACCTGCTCGCGGGTGCTGCGCTTCCATTCGATCGATTGCGCGAAGGGCTCGATGGTCAGGCGATAGCGGCCCTGGTGCTTGAGGCACATCAGCAGGTTGACCGGGCATTTGAGCAGACCGGCCAGCAGCCACGGACCTTGGGGGAACGCGGCTGCATGCCCGAGGAAATCCACGCACACCGTGCGCCCGCCGTGCAGCGGGATGCGGTCGCCGGCAATCGCCAGCCATTCGCCGTCGTCCAGGCGCTGGCTGAGCAGCAGCATGGTGGCCGGGTCCAGCTCGCTGACCTGGATCAGGCGCAAGTGGGTCGCGCCCGCTTCGCCCAGCAGGCGATTGAAACGCTCGGCATGCTTGGTGTGCACCAGCACATTCATGGTGACGCGTTCGCCGATTTCCGCCAGGGCGCGGCACACTTCCAGGTTGCCCAGGTGCGCGCCCACCAGCATCTGCCCGCGCTCGCCGCGCAATTGGCCGCGCAATTGCGCCGGGTCGTTGATGTCGATCTGTTCCAGGCGCAGCTTGCCGTTCCACACGTCCAGCTTGTCGAGCAGTGAGTCGGCGAAGGCCATGAACTGGGCAAAGACCGTCCTGTGGCTCGGCAGCAGGTCATCACGCCCGCTCCACTGCGCCAGGCGCTGCTGGTAGTGCCAGGCGCTCTGGCGCGCGGTGCGGCCGAACAGGAAAAAGTACAACACAATGCTGTAGAGCAACGGGCTCAACAGGCGGCGGCCGAGGACTTTTGCCGCGACCGCCGTGAGTTTCATCAACCAGAAGCTGCCGCGCTCCTCGCGATCGGCCCAGTGTTTGCCGCTGTCGCTCATGCCTGCCACCGGCGCCACAAAATGGCCGGCGCGCGCACCAGCATGCCGAAGAACAGCCGCGTGTGCATGGCGCTGATGCGCAGGTTGTCGCGGAACAGGCGGAAGTGCGACAGGCCGTCGGCGGGGTAATGCACCTGGGTCGGCAGCCAGCGCATGGGCTGGTTGCGCCAGGCCAGGCGCACGAGGATGTCCGAGTCGAAATCCATGTGTGTGCCAATGTAGGCCGAGTCCATCAGCGCCAGCGTGGGGGCCAGCGGGTACACGCGAAAGCCGCACATTGAGTCGCGAATCTGCAGCGACAGGGTGTTGATCCACACCCACACGTGGGTCAGGTAGCGTGCGTAGAGGCGGCCTTTGGGCACGCTGTCGTCGTATTCGGGGTAGCCGCAGATGACGGCGTCGGGGTGCCGGCGCGACGTGTCGATAAAGGTCTCGACTTCGCGCAGGTCATGCTGGCCGTCGGCATCCACCTGCAGGGCATGGGTGTACCCCAGTCGCGCGGCTTCGCGAAAGCCCGCCATGACCGCGCCGCCCTTGCCCTGGTTGCGGGGCAGCGTCAGCAGGGTGACATGTTCCAGCGTCGCCAACTGGGCCAGCACCGCCGCGCAGGCCGCGCTGCTGCCGTCGTCCACCAGCAGGCAGGGCAGGCCGCTGTCCAGCAGGCTCCGGACCACGGCGGGCACGGCGGCTTCGTGGTTGTAGACCGGGATCAGGGCGCAGGGGTTATGCATGTGCGGCCTCCAGCACTATCCGGCCACTGGAGCAGGCGGCGACGCCATTGCGGTAAGCGAAGTACAACTTGCTGCGTTCGCGGTCAAAGCGCAGGTGCAATTCGATGTGATCGCCGGGGCGCACCAGTTGCTGGAACTTGAGCACTTCCATACCGGCGAACGTCGCCGGCAGGTCGAGCAATTGCTGGCCCAGGTTGAAGGCCCATTCCACCTGCACCACCCCCGGCAGCACCGGCGTCACCGGGAAATGCCCGCTGAAATAGGCCAGGTCCGGCGGAATGCTCAGTTGCAACGTCCATTCGCCGTCGGTTTCCACCTGCGCCAGCACCTCCGGCGCCTTGGGGCGCGGCGCCAGCAACAGCGCCTCGGTATCGGCCTGGGGCAGCTTGCCCTGGCTGTTGAGCGGCAATTGGCGCAGCAAACGCCAGCGGCGCGGCAAGGCCAGGGCTTCGCAATGCTGGCTCAGGTGCTGGCGCAGGGTTTGGGTCACCGTGCGCCGGCCCTGGTTGCGCAGGGCATGCAGGCCCTCGGCACTCAGCACCACCAGGGCGCCGAGTGAGGCGCGGTTTTCCTGCACCACGCCCAGGCGGGTGTCGGCAACCCATGGATGGTGCATCAAGGCCTGTTCGAGCATCGGCAAGGCGATGCGTTTTTCTTCCAGCTTGACGATGCGGTCAAGGCGCCCGAGCAGCTCGAAACGGCCATCGGCATGGATGCGCGCGGCGTCGGCGGTCTGTTCGATATGCCCCTCGGGCAAGTAAGGCGAGGCAATGCGCAGGGCACCGTCGGCATCCTGGCTCAGCTGTACATCGGTAAACGGCTGCCAGGGCTGGGCACCCTGGCGCCAGGCGATACCGCCGGTTTCCGAGCTGCCGAGGATTTCCGTGGGCCATTGCTGCAAGCGGTCGTAGAGGCTGGCGGCGGCCTCGACAGGCAAGGCACCGCCGGAGGAAAACACCCGTGAAACCTGGCTCAGCGCCGGCCAGTCGAGGTTATCGCCCATGCGCTTGAGCAGCGCCGGGCTGGCCACCCAGGCGAAGTGCGGATGCTCGCGACTGGCACGCTGCATGTCTTCCGGGAATGCCAGCTGCCTGCGCCCAAAGGGGCGCCCGGCGCACAGCGGCCACAGCACGCGAAACAGCAAGCCGTAGATATGTTGGGTGGCGACGCTGCCGATGATGCAGGCGTCTTTCAGGTCGGCGCCCCACAGCGCTTCCAGCGCCTGGACCTCATTGGCCAGCTGGCGCAGGGACTTGTCGATGCGTTTGGGTTCACCGCTGGAGCCGGAGGTGCACAGGCTCAGTTGGCAGCTATCCAGGTCGAGTGCGGCTGGGCTCAGTGGCGTGTGATACAGCGCTTGCAGGTCCGACGCCTGCGTCAGCCAGGCATCCACGGCGGCGTCCCAGCGTTGACGGGTCTGGGGTTGCAGGTCGGCCGGCAGCAGCACGCTGACCCCGGCACGCCAGGCGCCGAGCAAGGCAATCGCCAGCACGCCCGCGTCTTCCAGGTGCACCGCCAGGCGCTGTATGCCACGCGCTTGCAGACCTGCCGCCAGGCGCAGGGATTGTTCCACCAGTTGTGCATGATTCAGCGCAGGCTCAATAGCGACCTGGCGGTGTTCCTGCGGCTCGAGCAGCAGATGCTCAAGTTTCAAACCTTTCATACGCGGCCTCGAACCCTTTGTCGTACCAGCCATTCCACGGCAAACAACAGCCCCATCAGCCCGTAGGCGATCAAGCCGTTGTACAACGTCCACCAGCTCAGCGGCGCCCACAGGGTGAGGGCGGCGGCGAGCAGGCCATTACCCAGGAAAAACAAACTCCACACAACGGTGACCCGGCGCGTATACACAATTGCATGCGGCGGCAACTGCGGGTCGCTCATGCGCGCCAGGCGCTCGACCATCGGCGGCCCGTATTTAAGGCTCAGGCCGAACAGTGCCAGCATGAACGCGCTGACCAGGCTGGGGTACCAGCGCAGCCACTGCGGGTTATCGAACCAGGCCAGCGCCAGGCAAAACACAATCACCACCACCGCCATCCAGCGACTGCCGGGGCGTCGTGCAGCGGTGAGCGCGCGCAGCAGCCACAGGCTGCCCAGCAGCAGGCCGAATTGCCAGGGCGCAAAATGTTCGGTGCCGTAATACACCGCAAAGGGGTACAGCAGCCCCGCCAGCAACAGGCCAAGGCCGATCAGCCGGCTCATGCGGCGGGCTGGACCAGACGGTACACCGCCTCAACCACGTCATTCACAGTGCGCACCGCCTTGAACTCTTCGGCGGCGATCTTCTTGCCGGTCTGGCGCTTGATATGGTCGATCAGGTCCACCGCATCGATGCTGTCGATTTCCAGGTCCTGGTACAGGTTGGCATCGAGGGTGACGCGTTCAGGTTCCAGTTCAAACAGTTCCACCAAGGCGTCGCGCAGGGTGTTGAAAATATCGTCACGAGTTTGCATGGTCCGGTCTCAAGCTGCCTGTCTGGCCGTGACGAATGCCGCAAGGCTGGCCACGTTGGTGAAGTGATTGCGCGTGTCCTTGGCGTCGGCGTCGATCTTGATGCCGTACGTTTTCTGGATGGCCAGGCCCAGTTCCAGGGCGTCGACCGAATCCAGGCCCAGGCCTTCGCCGAACAGCGTCTGCTCGCTGCCGATGTCGTCGGCACTGATGTCCTCCAGGCCCAGGGCCTCGATGATCAGCGTCTTTATGTCGTGCTCAAGGCTAAGGCGGTGTTGGTCGCTCATCTTCGGCGAGCTCCTTAATGAAATAGTGATGCAGGTAATCGTTGAGCTTGCGTGACGCCTGGGGCGCGGGGCCCAGTGCGGCGAACGCCTGTGGTTCTATATCGGCACCCACGCGCAAACTGAAGTGGAATCGGCATCTGGGAATGCGATACCAGGGCTCGGCCTTGGTCAGGGTGGTGGGGCTGACCTTGATCACCACCGGGGTGATGATTGTCGCACCGCGCAGCGCAATGGCCGCGCCGCCGCGATGAAAGGCAGGTGGCGCGCCGGGTGTGGTGCGGGTGCCTTCGGGAAAGATGATCAGGGTCTGGCCTGCGCGCAGGGCGTCGGCCGCCGCGTCCAGCATGTCGGCGCTGCCGTCGTTGCTGATGTAGCCGGCGTCGCGCACCGGGCCCCGGGTAAACGGGTTCTGAAACAGGCTCTGCTTGACCACGCAATTGGTCTGGCGCATCAGGCCGATCAGGAACACGACGTCAATCAGCGACGGGTGGTTGGCGACGATCATCTGGCCGGGGCGGCCGAGTTTGTCCGCACCCTCGACGCTGTAGGTGAGGATGCCCAGAAACTTCATCATCCGGATAAAAAACCAGAACAGGCAACTGATGGTGTGGCGCGCGCGTCGTTGATGCTGCCTGGCGTCGCCCGGCAGGCAACTGAGCAGCGGGAATACCAGCAAGCGCAGGCACAGCCCGCCGACACCGAACATAAAGAAGCTGGTGGCTGTGGCGAACAGGCGCCAGTAATAGGCCTGCCGTGGTTTGTCGGTCAGGACTTGCGTCGCCAGTTCCATACTCGGTTCTTCCAGGCATGTTGGCAGGCGCCCTGTTCGGTCAGCAGGGTGCGCAGCAGGTTCAGGGCGTGGGGCCACTGGGTTTGAGTGAGTTGGACAGCGCTGCTGTTTAGTTCCAGTTGCCACTCGTCGCCGGGCGTGAGCAGAAGGCCGAGGGCATAGGGGAAGGGCACGTCGGCGATCCAGCTGGCATACGCCTCGGGCGGTTGTTCCTCGGTAATCACCAGCAATACCGCCGGGGCGCCTTCGTTGAGCAACGCAACGGCTTCGAGCAGGCCGTGTTCGAGGCCATCGCCAGCGGCGGCGAGGGCGGTCATTTCGCTGGTTTCATTGCGCAGGATCGACCACAGGCCAATCACCGCATTGTGCACCGACAGGCTGAACTGGGTCGGCGACAGCGGCTGCTCGTTGGCCAGGTCGCTGAGGATGTCGAGGGTGCGCGGGGTCTCGCCGTGGCGCGAGACAAACACCAGGGGCAGCGCTTCATGGCCTTCGGCCAGCGGCCAGCCCACACTGAACGCCATGCGCGCCAGGCGGCTTAAGCGTCGGCGTTGCATGGCTGGCAAAAATGACACATCCGGGGAGGCATCGCTGGCGGGCAGCAACACCGGGTCCCGGCACCATGCCTGCCAGTCGTCCGCACGCTCCAGGCCAGGGGCCCAGGCGCGCCATTGGGCGATGTTGAAGTTGATCACTGAGAAGTTATCCCGCCCCTGCGGGCTTCCATGTGCGGCCAATGGCCCCGGATTCCGGGACAGAGGGCAATGGCCGAATGGCGCGCATTATCCCGGTGCCGTGGGCTTCTAGCAAATATTGGTAAAAATTTGTTCACGACGGATCACAAATAAATTGGACGGACTCACAAATTGTGCGCGATAGAGGGCCGAACTGGATTGTCGGAGCGTTCCCATTCATTTGTGGGCCAGGCACAGCGAATGGATGAACGAGGTAGCTAACCGGCGCTTTTGCGCTCTACACTCGGTCATTCATTGATACACGGAGGTTTTCCCATGCGGCGCGTGGTGTTCAATCAGAAAGGCGGCGTGGGCAAGTCCAGCATCGCCTGCAACCTGGCGGCGGTCAGCGCCAGCGAAGGTTATCGAACCCTGTTGGTAGACCTCGATGCACAGGCCAACTCCACCCAGTACCTTACAGGGCTGACCGGCGACGATATCCCCATGGGAATCGCCGACTTTTTCAAGCAAACCCTGTCTTCCGGGCCGTTTTCGAAGAAAAACAAGGTGGATATCTACGAAACGCCGTTCGACAACCTGCACGTCATCACCGCCACTCCGGAACTGGCAGACCTGCAGCCCAAGCTTGAGGCCAAGCACAAGATCAACAAGCTGCGAAAGCTGTTGGATGAGTTGAGCGAGGATTACGACCGCATTTACCTGGATACGCCGCCGGCGTTGAATTTCTATGCGGTGTCGGCGCTGATTGCCGCTGATCGTGTGCTGATTCCCTTTGATTGCGACAGCTTCTCGCGCCAGGCCCTGTATGGCCTGTTGGCTGAAATCGAAGAATTGAAGGAAGACCATAACGAAGGCCTGGAAGTCGAAGGCATTGTGGTCAACCAGTTCCAGGCCCGGGCGAGCCTGCCGCAGCAGATCCTCGATGAAATGATTGCCGAAGGGCTGCCGGTGCTGCCGGTGTACCTGGTCAGTTCGGTGCGCATGCGCGAGTCGCATCAGGAGAGCAAGCCGCTGATTCATCTGGACCCACGGCATAAGCTGACGCTGCAGTTTGTGGAACTGCATAACCTGCTGGAAAGCGCCTGACCTTACGGCTACACAGACCCAATGTGGGAGGGGGCTTGCTCCCGATGGCAGAGTGTCAGGCACTTAAGTGTCACTGACCCACCGCTATCGGGAGCAAGCCCCCTCCCACATTTTGGATAGCGATCGAGCAGGGGGATTTGGATTTTTCCCACATGGTCTGTAGGAAGGGTCTGGCGCAAGGGGTTGGGTCTTGTATCGTTGCCTACAGCTACGCCAGAATCCGCCGGCTTGTGCGTCTGGATGGGCATCTCTAAGGTTTGCCAGTCGCTGAATGTTCAGTGATCGGGTTTAGTAGCCCACTCAGACGAAAGCATGTGCACCGCTCCAAAAGCATGGCGTTTCTTGCCTGTCGATGGTAGCTGTACGCAGGGCACCTTCGGGTGCGCCGGGTTTTGCTTTCGTTCTACCGGTCTACTAACCTGCGTACAGCTGCCGCCCCTTGTTTAGTAGCAAGCAGGCGATGGCCCTGGCAGAGAACGAAAATATGAATTTATTTACCGTCACACCCAACCTTCCTACCGAAGCGCTGATCATCAACAGCTACGAAACCTTCTCTTCGGTCCGCACCTTATTGCTCAATCTATCCAACGACCTCACCGGCGAACACCGCGACGTGGCCCTGGCTATCCATCAATTGAGTGAGCTTGGCGTCATGCTGGTCAGCCAAATGATGGACCGCCAATCTCCACTGGCCCAAGGCTGAAACGCGGTCGAAATGTGGGAGGGGGCTTGCTCCCGATGGCGGTGTGTCAGTCCTGCACTTGGCAACTGATCCACTGCTATCGGGGGCAAGCCCCCTCCCACATGGTTTGGTGTTGTTCTGATGGGCCGGTTACACGCCTTGGCTGCGCAACCAACTCATCAATTGCGGCAACGGAAACGCCCCACTCTGGCGCGCTACTTCCCGGCCGTTTTTGAACAGAATCAAACTGGGAATCGAGCGAATCCCCAGCTGCGCCGACAACTGCTGGTTGGCCTCGCTGTCCAGCTTGGCCAGCCGGCACTTGCCCTCCAACTGCCCGGCGGCCTGTTCGAACACCGGCGCAAACGACTTGCACGGCCCGCACCAATCCGCCCACACATCCACCAGCAACGGCAGGTCACCCTTGATCTGGCTGGCGTAGTCGCCTTGTTTCAATTCAAAGGGTTTGCTCAACAACACAGGCTGCTTGCAGCGCCCACATTTCGGCGCATCACCCAGGCGTTCGCCGGGGATGCGGTTGAGGCCGTTGCAATGAGGGCAGGGGATTACAAGAGATTCGGACATTGGGGGCTCCAGGGGACTTGCCAATAGGGTGTATCTGGTGCCGGGGCTGAGATTAATCAAGGCTTGCTGCAGAGACTCATTCGCTCACAGTTTTGCCCGCGCCGCGGTGAATCGTCTGGCTAGGCTTTCTGGTGTGCGCCACCGGTCTGTTTGCGGCTATAGCAAATTGCGATAGTTCGAAATCAGGTTTAACTTTCATAGCAAGATGCGATAAGGACGTTGCATGCGAGTCATCAGTGAAAGCAGGATCTGGGAAGCAAAGGGAAAATGGCCGCGCTCGGCGACGGCTTTGGATCAGTGGTATCGCGTGATCAAACGCAACGCCCCCAAGGACTTCGCCGCAATGAAAACCATGTTTCCCGCCACGGACAAGGTAGGTGAATTTCATGTGTTTGATATTGGCGGTAACAAGCTGAGGTTGATTGCATCGGTGCAGTATCGAATGCAGCGCGTTTACATCAAGCACCTGCTTGACCATCGCGATCATGAGAAGGACAAATGGAAGGAAAAAATCAAATGAGCGCACTTATGCGAGTGGCGGCAGAGCACTGGCAATTCGTTTCGCCCGTGCTGCGCAAGCCGGAAACCGAGGCAGAATACGACACACTGGTATGCGGTTTGGATGAGCTGTTGAGCCTGGTGGGTGACGACGAAGATAGCCCGCTGATGAGCCTGGTCGACATTCTCAGCGACTGGATAGAAGCCTATGACCGTGAGCATCGTCCAATGCCCGTGGCCAGCGGGGTGGATGTGCTGCGTTACATGATGCGCGAGCACAATCTCACCCAGAGCGACCTTCCAGGGGTCGGCGCGCAATCAGTCGTCTCGGAAATATTGAGCGGGAAACGCCAGCTCAACGTGCGCCAGATTCGTTGGCTGGCCGAGCGTTTCGGGGTGTCTGTGGAGACCTTTATCTAAGAGGTCAAGACGAGCAACTAATCTCCAGATGCTTGCCCCAATCCGGCGGCCGCTGTGCGTACTGTTCCATTCCCGCTTGTTCCTCAAACGGTTTGGTCAGGACTTCATGCAGCCGTCGCACTTCGCTGTAATTGCCTGACTCGGCAGCGGCGATGGCGTTTTGGGCGAGGTAGTTGCGCAGGATGTACAGCGGGTTCACGGCATGCATGCGTTCACGGCGCTGTGTCTCGCTGTCGTCCCCGTCTCGGGCAACACGGGCCTTGTACAGCTCGGCCCAGGCATCGAAACCGGCCAGGTCGACGAAGTCATCGCGTAACCGCGTGACTGCCAAGGCTGCCGACTCATCGCCAAGACGTCGGAAAAACAGCGTGTAGTCCACGCCGCTGTTCTGCATCAGCTTGAGCAAGCGTTCCACCAGCTGCTGGTCGTCGTCTTCGGCGGTGGTCAGCCCCAACCGGCGACGCATCAGGTCCAGGTAGTGCGCTTGATACAGCGGCAGGTACAGGCCAAGGGCTTCTTTAAGGGCGTCAACGCTGATAAACGGCGTCAGCGCCTGGGCCAGCGCGCTGAGGTTCCACTGCCCGATCGGCACCTGATTGCTGAAGGAATAACGCCCCTCATGATCGGAATGGTTGCAGATGAAGTGCGCATCGAAATCGTCCAGAAACGCAAACGGCCCGAAGTCGAAGGTGATGCCCAGGATCGACATGTTGTCGGTGTTCATCACGCCATGGCAGAAGCCATAGGCCTGCCATTTGGCGATCATCTCGGCATTGCGTTCGACGACTTCACGGAACATCGCCAGGTAAGGCTCCGGCTGCTCACGGCACTCGGGGAAGTGCAGGTTCAATACGTGTTCAGCCAATTCGGCCTGCTGCTCGGGCTGCTTGGTGTAATAGAAATATTCGAAATGCCCGAAGCGGATATGGCTGGGTGCCAGGCGCAACACCATCGCCCCGCGTTCCTGTTTTTCACGCCATACCGGTGTACTGGAGCCGATCACGCACAAGGCGCGACTGCTGGGGATGCCCAATGCATGGAGGGCTTCGGAGGCGAGGAACTCACGGATCGAGGAGCGCAATACCGCACGCCCGTCGCCCATCCGCGAGTAGGGCGTCATGCCGGCGCCCTTGAGGTGCAGGTCCCAATGCTCGCCGGCCTGGTTATACACCTCGCCCAGCAGCAGCCCTCGGCCATCGCCCAGTTGCGGGGTGTAGCCGCCGAACTGGTGCCCGGAATAGACCATCGCCCGCGGTTCCGCTTCGGCCCATAGCTTGTGGCCACCAAACAGTTCGGCAAATACGGGGGTTTCGGCCACGGCCGGGTCGAGGTCGAGCAGGGCCATGGCGGCGTTGCTCGCCACCACCAGGCGCGGCTCGTCGAGGGGCTCGGGCAGCACGTGGGTTGAGAACCCATCGCCCAGGCGTGCGAAGCGGTTGTCGAAGGTGAGTTCGTCGAGGGCTTTCACCGGCCATCTCCAGCAGGATGCCCCCAGCGTTTTGCTGGGGGTAATTCGTTAGTCGAGTTTGCTCGGCGGTGGTTCAGGCGCGTCTGCGACCTTTCCGGCGGGCGGCTCGGGAGTGTCCTGCTCGGGCGCGACGATGGTCTTGTGCTCGTCTTCCACCGGAACCAGTTTGTATTCGTGGCCTTGCATGTTTTTCAGATACACCTCCATCTGCCTGAACGAGATGTTGATGTGCTGTTTCTTGAACTCACGGTTGATAAAACGGTTGACCTCGTCCAGCACAGGGTTGCGGTCGCCCAGGTCGCGCACATGCATGCGCAGCTCGTGGTCGAGGGTGCTTTCGCCGAAGTTGAGGAAATACACGTGGGGCTCGGGCTCTTTGAGTACCCGTGGGTTTTCCTTGGCGGCCTTGAGTAACAATTCCTTCACCAGGTCCAGGTCGGAGCCGTAGTCCACGCCCAGTTTCAAGGTGACCCGAGTGATGGTGTCGGTCAGCGACCAGTTGATCAGTTGCCCGGTAATGAAGGTCTTGTTCGGGACAATGATGTCCTTGTTGTCGAAATCGGTGATGGTGGTGGCGCGAATGCGGATCTTGCTCACCGTGCCCGACAGGTTGCCGATGGTGATGGTGTCGCCGATGCGCACGGGGCGTTCGAACAGGATCATGATGCCGGAGATGAAGTTGGCGAAGATTTCCTGCATGCCGAAGCCCAGGCCTACCGACAGCGCGGCCACCAACCATTGCAACTTGTCCCAGCTCACGCCCAGGGTGGACAAGGTGGAGACAAAACCTACGCCGGCAATCACATAGGACAGCAATGTTGTGGTGGCATAGGCGCTGCCTTGTGCGAGCTCCAGTTTGGACAGCACCAATACTTCGAGTAGACCGGGCAGGTTGCGTGCCAGGGCGAAGGTGATACCGATGATGATCAGCGCGCCGAGCAGGTCGCCGATGCTGATCGGCACCATGCTGATATTCGAGCCGGTGCCGCTGGTGTATTCGTACAGCGTGACGTTATCGAGGTAGGAAAATACCGAGATCAGGTCCGACCAGACCCAGTACAGGGCTGCGATAAAGCCCCCGAGCAAGGCCAGGCGGATCAGGCGCAAGGATTGCTCGTTGACCTTTTCGATGTCCAGGGTCGGCTCTTCCACCACCGCTTCGCCTTCACCGGCTTCCTTGGCGGCCTGGCGTTTGGCCAGGGCGCGCGCATAGGCCAGGCGTCGGGCGGCAACGCTCAGCCAGCGCACGAAGGTGGCTTCGATTACCAGCCAGAACATCAGCAGGTACAGGGTGTTGATCAAGCGATCGCTGAGTTTCAGAGCGGTGTAGTAGTAGCCAAAGCACACGGCAATAAACAATGCGACGGGCAGGGCGGTGAAGACCAGCCCGATCGTCTTGCGAAACAGCGAAGCTTTTTCATGGGTGGGGCTGTTCAACAGCAGGCGGCTGAGCAACCATGCCATCAGCGCGTAGCAGGTGAGTACCACGGCGATGCCCAGCACGTCTTCGGCGAGCGCCGCAGGTTGGTGCTCGGCGATGGCAACCACGGCCACCAGGGCCAGTACCACCAGCCCGAGCTTGCGTACCCAACCTTGCAGGAATTCGACCTGGGGTTTTTCCCAGCGAAAATGCAGCTCGGCCACACCGCCGGGCGCCAGGATGCGGTAAGCGGTGTAGAACACCAGCCAGGCTTGGGCGATCTGCAACAAGGCCGAACCCAGGTTGGCGTTTTGCCCGCGGGCGTCGATCTGCAACGCATAGCCGCACAGCGCCAGGCCCAGGGACACCGGCATCGCCAGCAGGATATTGATCAGGATCGCCTGCGGCGTGTGCCACTGGCTGTCGCGCTTGAAGTGACCGATGTCCAGGTGAACTTTGTTGAGGCGCTGATACAGCGCCTTGCGTCGCCACAGCAGCGCGCCGATCAACAGCAGCAGCGGCAGGAACAGCCACGGGCGCTGGGTCAGGCCGTCATACAGTTCGCTGACGCTGGAGGCCCAGGGCAGGGTGGTGATTTGCTTGCTCAGGTGCGCCGGTACGGTCTCCAGCCACTCGGTGTCCAGCGGCTTGTTGCTCGGGATCCAGAACATCTGTTCATCGAGCGTGGCGCGCAGGGTGGTGGCGGTGCTCAGCAGTTGTTTCTGGTTCAGTTGCAGGGTGATGGATTCGTTGAGCAGCGCGCTCAATTCACGGCTCAGGCGCTCCAGCAGGTCGCTGCGGGTAATTGCCAGTTCCAGCAGGGTGCGGCGCAATTGCGGGGTTACGTCGTCCGGCGGCTGGTTGGCCAGCAGGTTATCCACATACGCGCTGGGCGAGCTGATCAGCTCGCGCTGCTGGTTGACCTCAAACTGGTACAGGCGAATGTTGGCGATGTCGTCGGCCAGGTCACGGTCGACGGTCAGGCGTGGTAGCGCCTGTTTCTGTTTGTAGAGGATCTTGGACAGCAGCAGGCTGCCCTTGAGCACGTTGATCTGCTCGTCCAGCGCCGAATCGCTTTGGGTGACGGTGTCCAGTTGCTGCTTGGTCTGCAGGTTTTTCTGGGTCAGGTCGTTGAGGCGGTCGGTGCTCTTGAGCAAGTAGTCGGAGAGCTTCAGGTTGGCCGCGCTTTCCGTGGCCAGCAGGCTGCTGCCGCCGGCTTTCTGCGCTTCGATGGACTGTTGGGTCACCGTCTGCTGGGACTGGGCCAGGCGTTTCTGGTTGATCAGGGTTTGCAGGTCCTGGATTTCCTGCTCCAGGCGCGCGGTTTTTTCCTGGATCAGGTCGTGCTGGCTGTTGCCCAGGTCTTGCAACTGGCTGTTGCCGGCCAGTTCCTGGCGGCGCAGGGGGATCAGCGCATTCAGGGCGGCGAGTTCGGCGTTGAGCTGGTTGCGCTGGTCGGCGCTAAGGGCTTTGCCGTTGTCTTTGCCGGTCTTGAGGGTCGCATTGATCTGCTGGATGCGCGTCTGGCTGCTGCTGATTTCGGTTTGGGCGCGCTCGGGGCGGGTTTGGGCGGCGATGGTCAGGCTATTGGCGTCGGCCAGTTCTTTTTGCAGATCACCTTGCTGGGTGGTGCGCTGCACCAGCAATTGTTCAAGCTGCGGCACGGGCAGGCTGGCGTAGCGTTGGGCCACCGGAATGATTTTGGTGGCCTTGAGCCGAGTCAGCTCGCGCTGGTTGTCCGTCGTCTGGCGCGGGGCATCTTCCAGCTGGCGCTTCAGGTCTGCCAGGCGCTGCTCGTACTCCTGCTTGTTAGCCAGGAACGTCAGGGTCTGTTGCAGGATGCTCTGCAACGCCTTCATGTCGGCGTCGGGTAGCTTGCGGTCGGGCAGTTTGTCCAGGGTTTGCTGGACAGCGTCGGCGCTGGGTGGGTCGGCCGCGTGAACGGTGCCAACACAAAGAGTCAGGCCCAGCAGGGCAGTGGCGAGAAAAGTGCGCAGGGTTGGCATAGAGACCGGTCGAGCTAGATGAAGAATCGGGGCGTGTGGCCCCGCAGTTTAGAGGAAGAGCCCGGGGCCCGGGCGACTTCCTTCGGGGAATCTGACGCCGACTTTGCCAATCTTGTTCCCGTCCATGACCGCGACGGTCCAGATGGTGTTGTTCCACTCCACCTGGTCGCCCACCACCGGCGCGCCGCCGACTTTCTGAGTGATGAAGCGGCTCAACGGCATGTCCGGGTCGATACCCTCGAGCTTGAGCCCGTACAAGGCCGATACCGCGCCGAGCTGGGCGTCGCCTTCGAGTACGAAGTCGCCGAAGAAGCGCAGGTCGAGGCCGCGTTGCGGCGCCTGGCTGAACAGTTTGCCCAGGGCCGACAAGTTATGTTCATGGCCGATGACGCAGAGCAAATCATCGACTTCCAGCACCGTACTACCCGACGGGTGGAGCAGTTGCTGGCCACGGAACAGTGCCGCGATTCGCGTGCCCTCGGGCATTTTCAACTCGCGCAGGGCGGCGCCGATGCACCATTTCTCTGCGCCCAGGCGGTAGACGAACAGCTCCCACTCGCTGGTGACGTGCACTTCCAGGGCGGCGCGGGAAATCGGCGCCGGGTCCGGCGGTACGGTGACTTTCAGCAACTTGGCCACCCACGGCAGGCTGGTGCCCTGCACCAGCAGCGACACCAGTACGATAAAGAACGCCAGGTTGAAATACAGCTGGGCATGGGGCAGGCCGGCCATCAGCGGGAACACCGCGAGGATGATCGGCACCGCGCCGCGCAGGCCGACCCAGGCGATAAAGGCTTTTTCCCGGCCGTGGAACGCCTTGAAGGGCAACAGGCCGACCATCACCGACAGCGGCCGTGCAAACAGGATCATCCACAGCGCCAAGCCCAGTGCTGGCAGGGCGATCGGCAGCAAGTCATGGGGCGTGACCAAGAGGCCCAGCACCAGGAACATGCCGATCTGCGCCAGCCAGGCCATGCCGTCGAGCATATGCAGGATGCCATGACGGCTGCGCACCGGACGGTTGCCGATCACCAGGCCGCACAGGTACACGGCGAGAAAGCCACTGCCGTGCAAGGCGTTGGTCAGCGCGAAGACGAACAGGCCGCCGGCGATCACCAAGATCGGGTACAGGCCGGTGGCCAGGTTGATGCGGTTGACCATCTGCAGCATCAGCCAGCCGCCGCCCAGGCCGACCAGGCCGCCGATGCCGAACTCGCGGATCAGATGGGTCAGCAGGCTCCAATGCAGGCCGGTCTGGCCGCTGGCGAGCATGTCGATCAGGGTCACGGTGAGGAACACCGCCATCGGGTCGTTGCTGCCGGATTCGATTTCCAGGCTGGCGGTCACCCGTTCGTTCAAGCCCTTGCCGCCCAGCAGCGAGAACACGGCTGCGGCGTCCGTGGAACCAACAATGGCGCCGATCAGCAAGCCCTGCACGATGTTGAGGTCGAACAGCCAGGCCGCGGCCATGCCAGTGAGGCCGGTGGTGATCAACACGCCCACCGTGGCCAGGGACAACGCAGGCCAGAGTGCCACGCGGAAACTCGCCACCCGCGTGCGCAAACCGCCGTCGAGCAGGATCACGGCCAGCGCCAGGTTGCCCACCAGGTAGGCGGTCGGGTAGTTATCGAAGATGATGCCGCCGCCATCGACGCCGGCGATCATGCCCACGGCCAGGATGATCACCAGGATCGGGATGCCCAGGCGCGACGACAGAGAACTCACCAGAATGCTCGCACTCACCAGCAACGCGCCGATCAAGAACAGGCTGTTGATGGTCGTCGCATTCAAAGGCAGTACTCCAGAGCAGGGAAAGACAGGGCGCAAACTGACCATGCAGTCTGCGTGCCAGGGATTCTAACCTGTTGAATTGCTGCGCTGTCAAAAGATCGTTCCCACGCTCAGCGTGGGAACGCCTCATTGGACGCTTCGCGTCCGCTCTTGACGTCGTGACGCAAAGCGTCACCTGAGGCATTCCCACGCGGAGCGTGGGAACGATCAAGCCCCCTCCCACATTTTTACAGCCGGAAGCGGCCCACCATGCCGTTGAGGTCCACTGCCAGGCGCGACAACTCGCTGCTCGCCGCGCTGGTCTGGCTGGCGCCTGTCGCCGATTGCACCGACAGATCGCGGATATTCACCAGGTTACGGTCGACTTCCCGCGCGACCTGCGCCTGTTCTTCCGCTGCACTGGCGATCACCAGGTTGCGCTCGTTGATCTCGACAATTGCCGTGTTGATGGTATCCAGCGACATCCCTGCGCCCTTGGCGATGTTCAGCGTGGATTCGGCGCGCTCAGTGCTGTTGCGCATCGAATCCACCGCATGCTCGGTGCCGGCCTGGATGCTGCCGATCATGCGCTCGATCTCGCTGGTGGACTGCTGGGTGCGATGGGCCAACGCGCGTACCTCGTCCGCCACTACCGCAAAACCACGCCCGGCCTCACCAGCCCGCGCCGCTTCGATGGCCGCGTTGAGGGCCAGCAGGTTGGTCTGGTCGGCCAGGCCACGGATCACGTCCAGCACTTTGCCGATATCGCGGGATTCATTGGCCAACTCACCGATCAAGGTCGCGGTAGCTTGCACGTCGCCGCTCATGCGTTCGATGGCGCTGACGGTTTCCTGTACCAGGTCACGGCCATCACCGGCCGAGGTGGTGGCGTTGCGCGAGGCTTCGGAGGTGCTCACGGCATTGCGCGCGACTTCCTCGACCGCGCTGGTCATTTCGTTCACCGCGGTGGCGGCCTGTTCGATCTCATTGTTCTGCTGGGTCAGGCCACGCGCGCTTTCGTCGGTGACGGCGTTGAGCTCTTCGGCGGCCGACGCCAGTTGCGTGGCGGAGCCGGCGATGCGTTGCAGGGTGTCGCGCAGTTTGTCCTGCATCTTGGCCATGGCGGCGAGCAGGCGGCCGGCCTCATCGTTGCCCTCGACTTTGATCGGGCGCGTGAGGTTGCCTTCGGCCACTTCTTCGGCCGCTTCCAGCGCTTGGGAAATCGGCACGGTGATGCTGCGGGTCAGCAGCCAGGCGAACAACAGGGTCAGCGCGGTGGCGATCACCAGCAGGCCCACGACCATGTTGAAAGCCAGATCGTACTGGTCTTCGGCCTGCTGGTTGGTGTCCAGGGCCATGCTGTTGTTGATTTCCAGCAGGCGGCTGAGCACCGCGTTGACCTGCTCGGAGTTGTTCAGCAGTTCGGTGTTGAGCAGGGCGCGCAATTCGTCGACCTGGTTGGCCCGGGACAGGCTTTTCATGCGCTCTTCGATCTGATGGTACTGGGCCAGTAACCGCACGTATTCATCGTAGGTCGCGCGTTCTTCGCGGCTCTCGATCAGCTTTTCATATACGCCCTGGGCGGTGCGGATCTGCTGGTTGCGCACGTCGAAGGCTTCCAGGGTTTTCTGCTGTACTTCCGGCTCGCGGTTGGTGAGCAAGCGGTACGACAACACGCGCAGGCGCAAGGTCAGCTGAGTGAATTCGTCGAGGGCGCGGATGCTTGGCACGCTGGACAGGGTGATGTCTTCGGTGGCTGAGCGGATCTTGCTCATCTGGTTCAGGGCGAACACGCCCAGAAACAACATCAACGCGCCGATAAACGCGAAGCCGAGGAAAGCCCTCGGGGCGATATTCATATTACGAAGAGACATGCTGGAATCCTGGGGAGAAGCGCGATCCGTGCGGCCATGAGACGGGGTGTGCATCGCGTATCGGCTCTGCGACTAAAGTCTTAAGGGGGCGCGCGCTTTTGTCGCAGCTGACCAGGGGTTGCACGGATTCAGGAACCAGATTGGGTAATTACAGTCACTAAGGCTCGAAAGCGCGGCCCGGCCCTTGAACATCGGGCTGCGCGCCGGGGATAACCCTGGCATCCGAGGTGAATTTTCTTTATCGTCACCGCCCTTTTAAAAAGCCCGAGAAATCAAAATGTTAGAAGCATCCCTCAGCCAACTGGAACAACTGGTCAACGACCTGGTACAGCAGAACCAGGACCTGCTGAGCAGCAACGAATCCCTCAAGGCGCAGCTGGCCCAGGCCAAGGATGAAAACGACAGCCTGCAACTGAACCTGATGGAACAGGAAGAAAAGCATGGCGCCACCGCTGCCCGCATCCAGGCGTTGGTTGAGCGTGTGAGCGCAGGGCCTGTCAGCGCATGAATGAAGGGATAAAGGTCGTTTCGATTCTCGGTGAGGATTACTCGATCAAGGCGCCGGCCGGGGAAGACCAGACCCTGATGCACGCCGTGACCATGCTCAAGGCTTCCCTGGCCACGACCAAGAAAAAGTACCCGACCCTCATTGGTGACAAATTATTGGTATTGGCCGCGCTGAACCTGTGCGCCGAGCAGATCGAAATGCAGCAGGCCCATCAACAGGAACTCGACCGTTACCAAGAGCAAGTCAGCGCCACGGTCGAGGTGATTTCCAAGGCGATCCAGCCTTAGAACCACGCATCCTGCATGCCCAGGCACGTATCGTCGCGTGCCTCCAGAATCGCCAGTTCATGATGGCAGCTTGGTACTTCCCATGTCAGGAAGTACCGGGCGGCCTGGAGCTTGCCTTTATAGAAGGCCACATCGGCCGCGTTGCCCTTGGCCAGCCCTTCTTCGGCGCGAATCGCCTGTTCCAGCCAGCGCCAGCCAATTACCGTGTGCCCGAACACTTTCAGGTACAGCGCCGAGTTCGCCAGGCTGCTGTTGACCTTGCCCTGGGCGAGATCGCTCAGCAGGCCCAGGGTGACCTTTTGCAGGCGATTGACCAATTGCTCCAGCGGTTCCCTCAGCGCGTTGAGCGTTGGGTATGGCTGCGCCCGAGCACCTGTCTCGGCGATCAGTCGAATCAATTGCTTGAGGCCGGCCCCGCCGTTCTGCGCCAACTTACGCCCAAGCAGGTCCAGGGACTGGATGCCATGGGTGCCTTCGTGGATCGGATTCAGGCGGTTATCGCGGTAGTACTGCTCGACCGGGTACTCGCGGGTATAGCCATGGCCGCCGAGAATCTGGATCGCCAGTTCGTTGGCCTTGAGGCAGAACTCCGACGGCCAGGATTTGACGATGGGGGTCAGCAGGTCCAACAACTCGTGGGCTTGTTTGCGTTCGGTTTCACCTGGCAGGGTGGTGGTGTCGTCGAACAGGCGTGCGGCGTACAGGCCCAGGTCGAAGGCGCCTTCCACGTAGGCTTTTTGGGTCAGCAGCATACGTTTGATATCGGCGTGCTGGATGATCGACACCGGTGCGGTGCTTGGGTCTTTGCTGTCCGGCAGGCGGCCTTGCGGACGTTCGCGGGCGTATTCCAACGAGTAGAGATAGCCCGCGTAACCGAGCATCACCGCGCCCATGCCGACGCCGATCCGTGCCTCGTTCATCATCTGGAACATGCAACTCAGGCCCTGGTGCGGTTTGCCCACCAGATAGCCGACACAGTTGCCGTTATCGCCAAAATTGAGTGCTGTGGACGTCGTGCCGCGCCAGCCCATCTTGTGAAACAGCCCGGCCAGCAGTACATCGTTGCGCTCGCCCAGGCTGCCGTCAGCGTTGACCAGGAATTTGGGCACGATAAACAACGAAATGCCCTTCACCCCGGCCGGTGCGTCGGGCAGCTTGGCCAGCACCATATGCACGATGTTTTCCGACAGCGGATGGTCGCCGCCGGAGATGAAGATCTTGTTGCCCTTCAGGCGATAGCTGCCGTCAGCTGCAGGCTCCGCGCGGGTACGAATATCCGACAGGGATGAGCCAGCGTGCGGCTCGGTCAAGGCCATGGTGCCGAAGAAGCGGCCTTCGATCATCGGTTGCAGGAAGCGCTGTTTCTGCTCCTCGGTGCCGAAGCTTTCGATCAGGTTGGCGGCGCCCATGGTCAGGAACGGGTAGGACGTTGATGCCGCGTTGGCGGATTGGAAGTGAGCGAAGCAGGCCTGGGACAGCAGGGTCGGCAACTGCATGCCACCGGCTTCGAAGCTGCGGGCGGCATTGAGGAAACCGGCTTCCAGGAAAGCATCCACCGCCGGTTTCACTTCCGGAATCAGAATCGCCTTACCGTCTTCGTAACGCGGTTCGTTTTCATCGTTCTTGCGGTTGTGAGGCGCGAAGTACTTTTCGGCAATGTTGCGCGCTGTGCTGATGGCGGCGTCGAAGGTTTCGCGATTGTGCTCGGCAAACCGCTCGCGCTGGGTCAGGCCCTCGGCATCGAGGACTTCATATAGCTCGAAAGCCAGATTGCGGGAACTGAGCAGCGTCTCGGACATGGCGGCTTACCTTTGGAGGAATGGCCCGAGTCTAAGTGCGCGAATAGAAGCTGGATAGCAAGATTGATCTGGGTGATGGAGGAGCAAAACGCAGGCAGGGAATTGAAATGAGGCCAAATGTGGGAGGGGGCTTACCCCCGATAGCAGTGTGTTTAAGATCGTTCCCACGCTCTGCGTGGAAACGCCTCTCTTGACGCTCCGCGTCACGCTTCTGGACGCAGAGCGTCCTTGAGCTGCATTCCCACGCGGAGCGTGGGAACGATCAGACTTGAAGCTGCTGTTTGCCGTTAACCGATGGTCATCAGGCTCGCATTACCGCCGGCAGCAGCGGTGTTAACGCTCAACGCCCGCTCGATCACCAACCGCTCCAGGGCAATGGATGTCTCACCTTGGGACAAACCATGCACCCCAACAATCGCCCCACCTCGCTGCGCCACTTGCTGGCACACCGCACGCAGTTGGTCGGAATCACCGTGATGCAGGACAGCGTCGAACACCACGTCGTCCTTGGTCCAGTCGGCCACGCGCTTGATCTTCGCCTGAATATCTCTCGGCAGGCGTAGGAACACGGCCTTGGTCAGCTCGGTTTCCGGCCATACCGCAGAACCGCCTACCGCCAATACCGCAGCGAGTTGGGTCAGCAGGTCACCTTCCACTTCCGCCAGGCACAGCACGTGTTCACGCGGCAGGATCGCATAGCTGTTGCGCTCGCCGGTCGGGCCGGCCAGTTGGCGGGTGATACCGCTTTGCGACTGGGCGGCGAATTGGCTGCACAGGGCGCTCAGTTCGCTGAAGTTGTGGCTGTCGGCCCAGGTTTTCAACGCGGTCAGCGGTTGGCTCATGGCGTCGCGCAGGCGCACGTCCGGTGCAGTCAATGCGTCGCCACGTACGAAGGATTGCTCGATCGCATCGGTAGGACGAGTCGACAGCAGGCGGTACAGGTACAGCGGGCCACCGGCTTTCGGGCCGGTACCCGACAGGCCTTCGCCGCCGAACGGCTGCACGCCCACCACGGCACCCACGATGTTACGGTTGACGTAGACGTTACCTGCATTGACGTTGTCGATCACCTTGGCGATGGTCTCGTCGATGCGGGTGTGCACGCCCAGGGTCAGGCCGTAGCCGGAGGCATTGATCTGGCCGATGAGCTGGTCGATCTCTTTGCGCTTGTAGCGCACTACGTGCAGCACCGGGCCGAAGATTTCGCGTTGCAGCTCGTCGAAGCTTTCCAGCTCGATCAGGGTGGGCATCACGAAGGTGCCACGCTTGATCTCTTCGCCATCGGCAATCGCCACCTGGTAAACGTTGCGGCCTTTGTCGCGCATGGCCTGGATGTGTTTCTCGATACCAGCCTTGGCTTCGGCGTCGATCACCGGGCCGATATCCACCGACAGGCGTTCCGGGTTGCCCAGGCGGCATTCCGCCATGGCGCCCTTGAGCATTTCGATGACACGGTCTGCCGAATCTTCCTGCAGGCACAACACGCGCAGGGCCGAGCAACGTTGGCCGGCGCTGTCGAAGGCCGACGACACCACGTCAATCACCACCTGTTCGGTGAGCGCCGAGGAATCCACGATCATCGCGTTCTGGCCACCGGTTTCGGCGATCAGCGGAATCGGACGGCCCTGGGCATCCAGGCGACCGGCGACATTGCGTTGCAGCAAGCGTGCAACCTCGGTGGAGCCGGTGAACATCACGCCTTTGACGCGTTCATCACCGACCAGGCGGGCACCGACGCTCTCGCCCTGGCCCGGCAGCAATTGCAGCACGCCTTGCGGAATGCCGGCTTCGAGCAGGATGCGCACGGCCTGGGCGGCGACCAACGGGGTTTGTTCGGCGGGTTTGGCCAGCACCGGGTTACCGGCAGCCAATGCCGCCGCCACCTGGCCGCTGAAGATCGCCAGCGGGAAGTTCCACGGGCTGATGCACACCACCGGACCCAATGGGCGGTGGGCGTCGTTGGTGAAATCGTTACGCGCCTGCACCGCGTAGTAGCGCAGGAAGTCCACGGCTTCGCGCACTTCAGCGATGGCGTTGGCGAAGGTCTTGCCGGCTTCACGGGCCAGCAGGCCCATCAGTGGCTGGATCTCGCCTTCCATCAGGTCGGCGGCGCGCTCCAGGATCGCGGCGCGTTCGGCGGGCGGAGTGGCCTGCCAGATCGGCGCGGCGCTGATGGCGCACTGGATGGCGTTGTCGACGTCTTCGACGGTGGCCTCCTGAACGTGACCGACCACATCGCGCACGTCGGACGGGTTCAGCACCGCTGCAGCCGGTTGTTCGCTGGCGGCGCAACCGAGCATCGGCGCGGCTTTCCAGTTGTTGTGAGCGGTGGCCAGCAGGGCGCAGGACAGCGATGCCAGGCGATGCTCGTTGGCCAGGTCGATACCGGCCGAGTTGGCGCGGTCGCTGCCGTACAGGTCACGCGGCAGTGGGATACGCGGGTGCGGCAGGCCGAAGCCGCCTTCCACCGTCGCCATCTGCTCGATGTTCGCCACTGGATCGGCCACCAGCTCCTGAATCGAGATGGAGTGATCGGCGATGCGGTTGACGAACGAGGTGTTCGCACCGTTTTCCAGCAGGCGACGTACCAGGTACGCCAGCAGTGTTTCGTGAGTGCCGACCGGTGCGTACACACGGCACGGACGGTTCAGCTTGCCTTCGGAGACCTTGCCCACCACCTGTTCGTACAGCGGTTCGCCCATGCCGTGCAGGCATTGGAACTCGTACTGGCCGGGGTAATAGTTCTGACCGGCAATGTGATAGATGGCCGACAACGTATGGGCGTTGTGCGTGGCGAACTGCGGGTAGATGGCTTCCGGCACCGACAGCAGTTTGCGTGCGCAGGCAATGTAGGAAACGTCGGTGTACACCTTGCGGGTGTACACAGGGTAGCCTTCCAGGCCTTCAACCTGGGCGCGCTTGATTTCGCTGTCCCAGTACGCGCCTTTGACCAGACGGATCATCAGGCGGTGGCGGCTGCGGCGTGCCAGGTCGATCACGTAGTCGATCACATACGGGCAACGCTTCTGGTAGGCCTGGATCACGAAACCGATACCGTTCCAGCCGGTCAGTTGCGGTTCGAAGCACAGGCGCTCGAGCAGGTCCAGGGACAACTCGAGGCGGTCGGCTTCTTCGGCATCGATGTTCAGGCCGATGTCGTATTGCTTGGCCAACAGGGTCAGCGACAACAGGCGCGGGTACAGCTCGTCCATCACCCGCTCGTACTGCGCGCGGCTGTAACGCGGGTGCAGGGCGGAGAGCTTGATGGAGATGCCTGGGCCTTCATAGATCCCACGGCCGTGGGACGCTTTGCCGATGGAGTGAATGGCTTGTTCATACGAAGCCAGGTACTTCTGGGCGTCGTGTTCGGTGAGGGCGGCTTCCCCGAGCATGTCGTAGGAATAGCGGAAACCCTTGGCTTCGAACTTGCTCGCGTTGGCCAGGGCTTCGGCGATGGTTTCGCCGGTGACGAACTGTTCACCCATCAGGCGCATGGCCATGTCGACGCCCTTGCGGATCATCGGCTCGCCGCTTTTGCCGATGATGCGGCTCAGGGACGAGGTCAAGCCTGCTTCGTTATGGGTCGCGACCAGTTTGCCGGTCAACAGCAGCCCCCAGGTAGCAGCATTGACGAACAGCGACGGGCTGTTGCCCAAGTGCGGGTGCCAGTTGCCGGTGCTGATCTTGTCGCGGATCAGTGCATCGCGCGTGCCTTTGTCCGGGATGCGCAGCAGCGCTTCGGCCAGGCACATCAGCGCCACGCCTTCCTGGGACGACAGGGAAAATTCCTGCAGCAGGCCCTGAACGATACCGGCACGGCCGCCAGCGCTTTTCTGGTTGCGCAATTTTTCGGCAATCGTGGCGGCCAGCTTGTTGGTGGCTTCGGCCATGTCTACCGGCAGGCGCGCCCGCTCGATCAGCATTGGCACCACTTCCGGCTCAGGGCGACGGTAAGCGGCGGTGATCGAGGCGCGCAGTACAGATTGCGGCAGGATGCTCTCGGCGAACTCAAGGAAGCACTGGTGGGCGTGGTCATGCTGGACTTCGCCGGCGTCGTCGGCATCCTTGCTGCCCGAACCGTTAAGCTCGGAAAGGGTTGCACCACCCTCGAGTTTCTCCAGGTAATTGAAAATTGCCTGTTTGATCAGCCAGTGCGGCGTGCGATCAATGGAGGACGCGGCAGCCTTCAGGCGCTCGCGGGTCGGGTCGTCGAGTTTGACCCCAAGGGTGGTCGTAGCCATTTTGTTATCCTCATGGGTGCCACTACCGAGTGGCATCTGCTGGCGGCAAGATTAGCTTTGCCCATGATGAGGTGCAACCGGGTGCAACCTTTTTTGTTCATGAAATTTTCGACGGTTGATCGGAAAAAATCCGGCCTTCTACCGAATCGGCGCTTTGATGGTGCATTTCATTCTGAGATAGAGTGTTCTTGCTCCGAAAAGGAGCAAAAAACCGGTGTTTGTCCTGAAATCCGCGTAGGTGCAACTTATTCGCGAGAAACTGGTTGCACCTTATTTGCTTTGTTGAATAGCATTCGCGCACCAAGGTGCAACCACTTCCACAGGTCGGTTCATCGGCTGGCGGCTTTCCTGGGGAAACGCCAGTCATAAATGCGCGGCAAGCAGCTTCGTTTACCCGGTTAACCACCGGTAGCGGGCTGACAGACCGTCGCTACATAAAAACAAAGCCAGGGCGTCACTTCTATGAGCGTTAGTAATCCCACCCTGATCACGTTCGTGATCTACATCGCAGCAATGGTACTGATCGGCTTGATGGCCTATCGCTCCACCAATAACCTTTCCGATTACATCCTGGGCGGTCGCAGCCTCGGTAGCGTGGTGACCGCTTTGTCCGCCGGCGCTTCCGATATGAGCGGCTGGTTGTTGATGGGCCTGCCGGGCGCGATCTACATGTCGGGCTTGTCGGAAAGCTGGATTGCTATCGGCCTGATCGTCGGTGCCTACCTCAACTGGCTGTTCGTGGCCGGCCGCCTGCGGGTGCAGACCGAACACAACGGCGACGCCCTGACCCTGCCGGATTACTTCTCCAGCCGCTTCGAAGATAAAAGCGGGCTGCTGCGGATCATCTCCGCTGTGGTGATCCTGGTGTTCTTCACCATTTACTGCGCGTCCGGCATCGTGGCCGGTGCCCGTCTGTTCGAAAGCACCTTCGGCATGTCCTACGAGACTGCACTGTGGGCCGGTGCCGCAGCGACCATTGCCTACACCTTTATTGGCGGTTTCCTGGCGGTCAGTTGGACCGATACCGTGCAAGCCACACTGATGATCTTCGCGTTGATCCTGACGCCGATCATCGTACTGCTGGCGACCGGCGGCGTGGACACCACTTTCCTGGCCATCGAAGCCAAGGACCCGACCAGCTTCGACATGCTGAAAAACACCACCTTCATCGGCGTTATCTCGCTGATGGGCTGGGGTCTGGGTTACTTCGGCCAGCCGCACATTCTCGCGCGGTTCATGGCGGCGGATTCGGTGAAGTCGATTGCCAACGCGCGTCGCATCTCCATGACCTGGATGATCCTGTGCCTGGGCGGCACCGTGGCGGTGGGCTTCTTCGGCATCGCTTACTTCTCGGCGCATCCTGAGGTGGCCGGTCCCGTGACCGAAAACCCTGAGCGCGTGTTTATCGAACTGGCCAAGATCCTGTTCAACCCATGGATTGCCGGTGTATTGCTGTCGGCCATCCTGGCGGCTGTCATGAGTACCCTGAGCTGCCAATTGCTGGTGTGCTCCAGCGCCCTGACCGAAGATTTCTACAAGGCATTCCTGCGCAAGGGTGCGTCCCAGCTTGAACTGGTATGGGTCGGTCGGATCATGGTGCTGGCGGTGGCCTTGATCGCCATCGCCCTGGCCGCCAACCCGGAAAACCGTGTACTGGGCCTGGTCAGCTACGCCTGGGCCGGTTTCGGCGCCGCGTTCGGGCCTGTGGTGCTGATCTCGGTGATTTGGAAAAACATGACCCGCAACGGCGCACTGGCCGGCATCCTGGTCGGCGCGATCACCGTAATCGTGTGGAAACACTTCGAAGTGCTGGGCCTGTACGAAATCATCCCAGGCTTCATCTTCGCCAGCCTGGCGATCTACTTCGTGAGCAAGATGGGTGCACCGACTGCCGGTATGGTCGAGCGCTTTGATGCCGCAGAAAAAGATTACAACCTCAATAAGTAATTCACCGGGCGCTGGGCGCTCGATGAGTTAACAAAAAGGCCCGCGTCCTACGGATGGCGGGCCTTTTTTTGCCTGTGATTTACGACGCTCCGAAGAGGATTCCGACGTTCGCGTGTAGGGTTTTACTGATTTTCCTCGGGCCTGCTCAGCAGGGAGCAACAGTGGTGCAGAATCGGTCGCCTATTTTTCTGCAGAGAAACACCGGATGTTCGCTCCTGCCAATCAAACCGCGTTTACCCTGACCCTGGATGGGGTTGCCAGTGACCTCAGGGTCTACAGCTTCAAGGGTAACGAAGCGCTCAGCCAGCCCTATCGTTTTGACCTTGAGTTGGTCTGCGAGCAGCCCGACCTGGACCTTGAGAACCTGCTGCATCACCCGGCGTACCTCGGTTTCGATGATCAGGGCCATGGTGTGCATGGCCTGGTTTACCGGGTAGCACAGGGTGATTCCGGGCGGCGCCTTACGCGCTATCAGTTCAGCCTTGTGCCGCACTTGGCCTACCTGAAACACAGCAGCCACCAACGTATCTTCCAGCACAAGACGGTGCCGCAGATTGTGGCGCTGGTGTTGACGGGGCAGGGCATCCAGAGCGATCAATTCGAGTTTCGCCTGAGCGGTACTTACCCCGAACGCGAGTATTGCGTGCAGTTTGCTGAAACCGACCTGGCATTCGTTCAGCGCCTGTGTGCCGAGCAGGGCATTCACTATCACTTCCAACATTCGGCCGAACAGCACCTGCTGGTGTTTGGCGATGACCAGACTGTGTTCGCCCAAACGGATCAACCGACCCCGTATATGCCGGGTTCCGGAATGGTTGCGCAGACCCCGGCGATCAAGCGGTTTGCCGTGCAGCTGGAAACGCGCACCACATCGGTGAACCTGCGCGATTACGATTTTCGTAAACCGCGCCTTGAGCTGGAAAGTGCAGCTACCGGCGAGCAACTTCCCACTCTTGAGCAGCAATTCTTCCCCGGCCATTTCAGCGAGCGTCCCCATGGCAAATACCTCGCACAGCGTGGGCTGGAGCGCCATCGCAGTGACTATCGGCTGGCGCATGGCTCGGGTGATGAGCCTGGATTGGTCAGCGGCCGCTTCCTCAGACTGAGCGGGCATCAGCGTGAGGACTGGAATGCGTTGTGGTTGGTGACGCAAGTGAGTCATGAAGGTATGCAACCCCAGGTGTTGGAGGAGGCTGTCACAGACCTCGCCGGCGGAGATTTTCGTCAGGGTTATCGCAACACATTCATTGCCGCTCCATGGGATGTCATGTTTCGCCCCCCTTTGCCTGAAATACCCCGCCCAAGTGTGTCCGGCTATCAGAGCGCGGTGGTTACCGGGCCCGTCGACAGCGAAATTCACTGCGATGAATACGGCCGGGTGAAGGTGCAAATGGCCTGGGACCGTGCTGACGAGCGGACTGATCAGTCCAGTTGCTGGCTGCGAGTCGCCAGTGGTTGGGCCCATGACCGTTATGGCACGGTGCTGATTCCCAGGGTCGGCATGGAAGTGCTGGTGGGCTTCATTAATGGCGACCCGGATATGCCGCTGGTGATGGGCTGCCTGCCCAATGCCGCGACATCGGTGCCCCTCGATCTGCCGGCGGACAAGACCCGCAGCATCTTTCGCAGCCAGAGCACGCCCGGCGGTGGCGGCTACAGCGAGCTGCGCATCGAAGACCGCAAGGGCGCCGAAGAAATCTACCTGCGTGCCCAGCGTGATTGGACCCAGCACGTATTGCACGACCAGCAGGTGCAGGTTGATAACAGGCGTCGGGTGAAGGTTGGCGGCGAGTCGCACCATGAGTTGCACGGCGAAGAGCAGCGCATTACTCATGGCAACCGCCTGACCGAGCTCAAGCAGGATGATCATCTGATGGTCGGCGGCTCGCAGCAGATGCGGGCTGGCAGGACCATTCAGATTGGCGCCGGGCAGAGCATCGTCATCGATGCGGGGGCCAGCGTTACGATTCAGGCGGGAGGGCAGTCAATCACGATTTCGGCGGGCGGGATTTTCAGCAGTGTGCCAATCCAGCTCGGCGGGGCGCCAGCACCTGCGGCGGCGCCGTTGACGCCCGGTTTGAAGGAGACGGTACTGGCAGTTATCCCGCTCCCCCTGAGCCCTGTGCAAGTCGCCAGCCTGAAACGCAGCGCGCCGTTTTGCGAAGAGTGCGAGCGTTGTCGGGGCGGGCAGTGCGATATCACCGATCATGCGCGGAGGGCTTCCTGATGCAGGCACTCATGGATCCTGGCACCTGGTTGGCACAGTTTCCCTTGCGCGGCGATGAGCGCATCTTTGCAGTGCTGGGCAATGCCAGCGCCGCCAAACCGCTCGTCGCCTGGCAAACCCTGATGGTAGGGCCGCTGCCGCGAGCGATCTGGGCGGGTACGGCCTACGCCCATTGGGACGAGGTGATGCCTTACGTGGGCATTGTCGAGCCGGGCAGCGCGTTTCTCGATTGGGTAGCCACCGCGCACGCCACCGATTGGGGTTGGTTGGCGGTATCCTCCAGCGCGCTGGACACCGTGATCGCCCATCTGCAAAGCATGACCAAGGTGTTTATGCCCAATGACCAGGCGGTGTTTCTACGCTTCTGGGATGGCGCTCAGTTTCAGCCGATGTGGCAGCAATTGGGTGACGAGGCGGGGAAGGTCTTGCCGGTGTTTGGGCGTTATTTGATCAATGGTCAGCCGCTGACGGTGGCGACTGACCCGATCACCCCTGCCAAGCCCTGGCCCTGGTGGCGAGTGCGTGCGCCATTGCTCGAGCATCTGGCTGAGCAGTCCCCGCAGGTACTGGTCGGCAACCTGTTGCAATGGCTGCAAGAGCAGCGTCCCGATCTGTATGCCGCCTTCACGCCGAGCACGTTGCGGCACAAGCTCACCTGGCTCGCGCGCAGGCCGGGGATCAACCATGCAGCGCTGGCCGATTACCTCGCTACGCAGTTGAGTTAACAAAAACACCAGCCGCCATGCGGCCCTGCACCTTTGCGCCGGTAGAAGGTAAACTTCGCCCCCTGCGCAGGAGCAACCATGAATTATCGTCACGCCTTTCACGCCGGCAACCACGCCGATGTCTTCAAACACCTGACCTTGACCCGTCTCATCGCCTTGATGTCGCGCAAGGAGCAGCCGTTCGCCTACCTCGATACCCATGCCGGCATCGGCCTGTACGACCTGCAGGGTGACCAGGCCAACCGCACCGGTGAATACCTGGAAGGCATCGCCCGCCTGTGGGGCGCAAACGACCTGCCGCCGCTCACGGCCGATTACATGCGCGTGCTCCACGAGATGAATCCGGATGGCCAGTTGCGCTACTACCCAGGCTCGCCGGAGCTGGCGCGGCGCCTGACACGCCCCCAGGACCGCGTATTGCTCAACGAAAAGCACCCGGAAGACGGCGTGTTGCTCAAGGACAACATGAAGGGTGATCGTCGGGTCAAGGTGCACCTGGGCGAAGGCTGGCATGTGCCGCGTGCCTTGTTGCCGGTGCCGGAAAAACGCGCGCTGATGCTGATCGATCCACCGTTTGAAAAGCTCGATGAAATGCAGCGTTGCGCGGCGTCTCTCAAGGAGGCCGTCAGCCGCATGCGCCAGACGGTCGCGGCGATCTGGTATCCGGTGAAAGACCCGCGCATGTTGCGCCGCTTCTACCAGGACCTGGCCGGCACCGGTGCGCCGAAACTGTTGCGCGTAGAGCTGCTGGTGCATCCGCTGGACACGCCCAACACCCTGACCGGCTCAGGCCTGGCAATTGCCAACCCGCCGTGGGGCCTGGAAGAGGAGCTGCGTGAATTGCTGCCGTGGCTGTCCAGGCAACTGGGCCAGACCCAGGGCGGGTGGCAGATGGATTGGCTCATCGCTGAATAGCCTATCTCAAGCCAAACACAGGACCCAATGTGGGAGGGGGCTTGCCCCCGATAGCGGAGTGTCAGTCAGTACATTTGTCACTGATACACCGCATCGGGGCAAGCCCCCTCCCACATTTTGTTTTGTGTCGTTCTTCAGATCGGGCGGGTCTGTCCGGAAGAGGAATTGCGTGGGTTGGATTGGCTCATCGCTGAATAGCTTTATCTCAAGCCAAACACAAAACCAGTGTGGGAGGGGGCTTGCTCCCGATAGCGGAGTGTCAGTCAGTACATTTGTCACTGATACACCGCATCGGGAGCAAGCCCCCTCCCACATTTTGTTTTGTGTCGTTCTTCAGATCGGGCGGGTCTGTCCGGAAGAGGAATTGCGTGGGTTGGATTGGCTCATCGCTGAATAGCTTTATCTCAAGCCAAACACAAAACCAGTGTGGGAGGGGGCTTGCTCCCGATAGCGGAGTGTCAGTCAGTACATTTGTCACTGATACACCGCATCGGGGCAAGCCCCCTCCCACATTTTGTTTTGTGTCGTTCTTCAGATCGGGCGGGTCTGTCCGGAAGAGGAATTGCGTGGGTTGGATTGGCTCATCGCTGAATAGCTTTATCTCAAGCCAAACACAAAACCAGTGTGGGAGGGGGCTTGCCCCCGATAGCGGAGTGTCAGTCAGTACATCTGTCACTGATACACCGCAATCGGGGGCAAGCCCCCTCCCACATTTTGAGCTGTGTTGCCCCTTTATATCGGGCAGGTCACGCCGGTGCCGCCGATGCCGCAATAACCCTGGGGATTCTTCGCCAGGTACTGCTGGTGATACGCCTCGGCGAAGTAAACCGTCGGTGCTTCGTCGATTTCGGTGGTGATCTCGCCCAGGCCGGCCTTGGTCAGCTCTTGCTGATAAGCCTCGGCACTGGCTTTGGCTGCCGCCAACTGCTCCGGCGTGGTGGCATAGATCACCGAGCGGTATTGGCTGCCGATATCGTTGCCCTGGCGCATGCCCTGGGTCGGGTTGTGCAGTTCCCAGAACATCTTCAGCAAGTCTTCGTATTTCACTTTGGCCTGGTCATACACCACCAGCACCACTTCGCTGTGGCCGGTCAGGCCTGAGCAGACTTCTTCGTAGGTCGGGTTCGGCGTGAAGCCGCCAGCATAGCCGACCACGGTGCTGACCACGCCGTCGCGCTGCCAGAACTTGCGCTCTGCGCCCCAGAAGCAGCCGAGGCCGAAGATCGCAAAACCGACGTCGTCGGTAAACGGGCCCAGCAGCGGGTTGCCGTTGACGAAATGCGTCTCCGGCAGGTTCATCGGGGTTTCACGGCCAGGCAGAGCTTGTTCTTGAGTAGGCAGCACGTTTTTGTTCACCAGAATTTCCGAGCGCAAGACCATGATCAGTCCTCTCGTCAGGTTGATTAGCAGTAAATTGTCAGACAGCCAGTGTGCCCGAGTGTTACAGCGCTGTCAGGCGATTGGCCCGCGTGGGTAGCGTTTAAGCTTCTCCAGCAGCTCTGCGCCGGGGATTGGCCGGTCGAACAGGTAGCCCTGGCCCACGTCGCACCGATGCCGGCGCAGGAACGCCAATTGCGCGGCGGTCTCGATGCCTTCGGCCACCACCTTGAGCTTGAGGTTGTGGGCCATGGCGATGACCGCCGAGGTGATTTCCATGTCGTCCTGGTTAGCCGGGATTTCGTGGATAAAGCTCCGGTCGATCTTAATGATGTCGATGGGGAATTTTTTCAAGTAGCTCAGCGACGAATAACCGGTGCCGAAGTCGTCCATGGCCAGGGTCAGGCCAAAGCTCTTCAGTTGGTCCAGTTGCAGGCGCGTGTCTTCGGTGGCCTCCAGCAGCAGGCCTTCGGTCAGCTCCAGCTCCAGGAGATTGGCCGGCAGCTGTTCTTCCTTGAGAATCGTGGCGATCGAGGCCACCAGGTCCGGGTCGGAAAACTGTTTGGGCGACAGATTGATCGCGACCTGCAGATTACCCAGGCCCGCCGCCGTCAACTGCCGACTCATGCGGCACGCCTGGCGCGCGATCCATTTGCCGATGGGGATGATCAAGCCGGTCTCTTCGGCCACGCTGATGAACTGGTCGGGGCGGATCATGCCCTTTTCCGGATGGTTCCAGCGCAACAACGCTTCCATACCCAACAGGCGGCCACTGCGCAGGCACAGCTTGGGCTGGTAGAACACATCAAGCTCGTTCTGGGTCAGGGCGCGGCGCAGGTTGTTTTCCACAAACAGTTTGTAGCTCGCTTCGGCATTCAGGGCTTCGGTAAACACCTGCACCTGGTGTTTGCCGTTGGCCTTGGCCTTGTGCAGGGCCAAACCGGCGTTGCGCATCAGGGTCTGCGGGTCGCGGCCGTGCAGCGGTGCGCAGGCCAGGCCTACGGAGCCGGTCACGCTGATCAATTGGTTGTCGACGAACATCGGCTTGTCGAGGGTGGCCAGCAACTGGCTGGCGACCTGCTGGCCGGTCTCCAGGTCGGCATCGTCCAGCAACACCGCAAACTCGTTACTGGCAAAGCGCGCCAGGCTGCCGCCGCTGCTCAGGCTGTTGCGTAGACGACGGGCCAGGCTGATCAGCAGCTTGTCCCCGGTCTGGTGCCCGAGGCTGTCGTTGATGCGCTTGAAGTTGTCGATGTCCACCAGCAGCAGGCTGATCGGGCTGTCGCTGTCGCGGGCAAAGCGCTCGTCGAGGTTGCGGATGAAGGCCGGGCGGTTGCCCAGGTTGGTCAGGTTGTCGGTGTAGGCCAGGCGTTCGATGCGCTGTTGCGCCAGCTTGGTCTGGGTGATGTCTTCGTAGATGCCGATGTAGTGGGTCAACTCACGGTTGTCGCCATACACCTTGGAAATCGACAGCTGGCCCCAGTAGGGTTCGAGGTTTTTGCGTCGGCTTTTGAATTCACCTTGCCAGCTGTTGCTCTTGGCCAGGCTCGACGGCGCATCGAACAGCAACTCGCTGAGGTTCTCCAGGGCCGGCAACTGCGCCAGGCGGTGGCCGTGCACCTCTTCGGCGCTGTATTGGGTGATCGCGGTAAAACTTGGGTTGACGTACTCCACCACGCCATCGCAATTGACCAGCAGAAAGGCGTTGGCACTTTGTTCCACGGCACGCTGGAACAGGTGCAGAGCGCTGGTGGCGGTGCGGCGGTTGTGGTTGTTGATGACCTGGGCGAACTGGTCCGCCAACTCGCCGGCAAAGGCGATTTCATCGGACTGCCAGGCACGCGAACTGCCGCTTTGCTCCAGGCACAGCACGCCGACGACCTGGCCATCCACCCGGATGCTCGCGTCGAGCATGGCGTGGATATCCTTGGCGAACAGGCTTTCGGCCATTTCCCGCGTACGCGGGTCGCGCAGGGCATTGGTGGCATCGATCGCGCGGCTGCTGTGCAGGGCTTCGAGGTAATCGGGGAAGCAACTGGCGTCAATCGCTTCGGGCAAATGGTATTGCTGATCGGCGCGGTGATAAGCCGAAATCGGCACCAGGCGCTGGCCTTCCAGGTTCCAGATGCTGGCGCAATCAATCTGGTAGATGTCGCAGGCGCTGCGGGTGATCAGTTCGGCGGCTTCTTGCAGCGAATTGGGTGTGGTGTAGCGTTGGCGGGCCAGGAGCAGGATCAACTCCTGCTGGGCGCGCACCCGCTCCAGGTGCTGCAGTTGTTCCTGTTGCGCGCGCTGGTTGAGTTCCAGGGCGATTTGCAGGCGGCTGTTCTGGTTTTCCAGGTCGGCGGTCGGCACCGTGGCGGGAATTTCGCTGAACAGGCCATCAACCACCATCAGGTAGCCGCGCAGCAGGTGGCGATTGTGTTGTTTGTAGGCCTCGCCCATTTCCAGCAGGCTCAGCGGGCCATCGTTGGTGTGCAGGGTGTAGCGCACCAGGTAGTGGGGGCTGAGGGTCAGTTGCTGCTGGATCGCGTCGTGCAGTTGATAGCGTGCCTGGGGCTCCATCAGGCTGGCGTACGGCGTGCCGATGAGGGCACAGAGCTCGACCGCCGGCAGGCCGAATTGGCGTTCGCAATTGGGGTCGAGGTAGAGCAGCGCCCAGCTTGCCTCATTAAGCCGCTCGAAACGCAGCATACCGAGGCGCGAAGGCACCGGTAATTGCGTCACTACCTCGGCCGCCGTTCGGGCGACATCGGGTTGGCTTTTCATGGGGGAAACTCGCTTGGAAAAATGCGCACGGCGCCGGGCTCACGCCCTCTTTACTGTTGCCTGCGGCAAGGTTGCATCATGCGGCACGCACTGACAAGAGAGGATGAAGGCTAAGTGCTATAACCCTGTTATCGGCCACGCAGGGCGTTTCTGCAGTCGAAGTGACGGAAGGTGTACAAGCCTGTCCTATGTATACAACAAACGGGCAAAAAAAGCCCCGCCAAGTGGCGGGGTTGAGGTACGAGCGTGGCGCTCGGAAATCGGTGCGGCAAAGGCCTCCCACTCAGGGGAGGCCGCTGCGGCTTACAGCAGGATGGTGCGGATGTCGTTCAGCAGCTGGCTCAGGCGCTGGGTGAAGCGTGCCGCCGCCGCGCCGTTGATCACGCGGTGATCGTAGGACAGCGACAGTGGCAGCATCAGCTTGGGCTGGAACGCTTTACCGTCCCAGACTGGCTGGATAGTTGCCTTGGACACACCCAGGATCGCCACTTCCGGCGCGTTGACGATTGGCGTGAAGCCAGTACCGCCAATATGCCCGAGGCTGGAGATGGTGAAGCACGCGCCCTGCATGTCGTCCGGGGTGAGCTTCTTGTCGCGGGCCTTGGCGGCCAACGCAGCAGCCTCGGCAGCCAGTTGCAGCAGGCTCTTCTGGTCGACGTTCTTGATGACCGGTACCAGCAGGCCGTCAGGCGTGTCTACCGCAAAGCCGATGTGCACGTACTTCTTGCGAATGATCGCCTTGCCGCTTGGCGCCAGCGAGCTGTTGAAGTCCGGCAGTTCCTTGAGCAGATGCGCACAGGCCTTGAGCAGCAGAGGCAACACGGTCAGTTTCACGCCGGCCTTCTCGGCCACGGCTTTCTGCGCAACGCGGAAAGCTTCCAGGTCGGTGATATCGGCCTGGTCGAACTGAGTCACGTGCGGGATGTTCAGCCAGCTCGCGTGCAGACCTGCCGCGCCGATTTGCATCAGGCGGGTCATCGGCACTTCTTCGATTTCGCCGAAACGGCTGAAATCCACGGTGCGGATCGGCGGAATGCCCGAGCCACCGGTAGCGCCGCCGGCAGCTGGTGCTTCCTTGGCTTTCTGCATCATGGCCTTGACGTAGGCCTGCACGTCTTCCTTCAGTACACGGCCGTGAGGGCCGCTGGCCGAGACGGCGCCCAGCTCGACACCAAACTCACGGGCCAGCTGACGCACGGCAGGGCCGGCATGAACCTTGGCACCGCTTGGCGCGGGTGCGGCGGCAGCAGGAGCCGGTGCAGCTTCGGCTTTGGCAGCAGGCGCAGGCGCGGCAGCGGCCGGAGCAGCTTCAGCCTTGGCCGCAGCCGGAGCGGCAGCCGGTGCCGGAGCAGCAGGCGCAGCGCCCTGTACTTTCAGCTTGAGAATGAAATCGCCAGTGCCGACTTCGTCTTCCAGCTTGACCGCAATGCTTTCCACCACGCCGGCAGCCGGCGATGGGATCTCCATGGAGGCCTTGTCGGACTCCAGGGTGATCAGCGACTGGTCGGCTTCGACGGTGTCGCCGACCTTGACCAGCAGCTCGATGATCTTGGCCTTGCCCGACGAGCCAATGTCCGGGACATGGATGTCCTGGACGGTGGCGGCGGCAGGTGCAGCGGCCGGGGCTGGAGCAGCCTCGGCAGCAGCAGGCTTTTCAGCAGCCGGCGCAGGTGCAGCGGCAGCAGGAGCCGCCGCCGGGGCCGCATCAGCGGCACCTTCGATTTCCAGCTCCAGCAGTTCGTCGCCTTCTTTCAGGCGGTCGCCCAGCTTCACTTTCAGGCTTTTGACCACGCCGGCCTTGGGAGCAGGGATTTCCATGCTCGCCTTGTCCGACTCCAGGGTCAGGATGCTCTGGTCGGCTTCGACGGTGTCGCCAACCTTCACAAACAGCTCGATTACTTCACCTTCACCGCTGCCGATGTCAGGTACGCGAATGAGTTCGCTCACAAAAAATCTCCTCAGCAGTCCAGTGGGTTGCGTTTTTCCGGGTTGATCCCGAACTTGACGATGGCGTCAGCCACCACCTTGGGTTCGATCTCACCACGGTCAGCCAAGGCTTCCAGGGCTGCCAACACCACGAAGTGACGGTCGACTTCGAAGAAGTGACGCAGCTTCTTGCGGCTGTCACTGCGGCCGAAACCGTCGGTGCCCAGGACTTTGAATTCCTTGGACGGGACCCACTGGCGAATTTGTTCAGCAAACAGTTTCATGTAGTCGGTAGAGGCGATGACTGGACCCTTACGGCCGGCCAGGCACTCTTCGACATAGCTCAGTGCAGGCTTCTGACCCGGGTGCAGACGATTGCTGCGCTCCACGGCCAAGCCGTCGCGACGCAGTTCGTTGAAGCTGGTAACGCTCCACACGTCGGCGCCGACGTTGAACTCGTCACGCAGGATCTTCGCCGCTTCACGCACTTCGCGCAGGATGGTGCCGGAGCCCATCAGCTGTACGTGGTGCGCCGCTTCCTTGGTGTCTTCTTCGAGCAGGTACATGCCCTTGATGATGCCTTCCTCGACACCGGCCGGCATGGCTGGCTGCTGGTAGGACTCGTTCATCACGGTGATGTAGTAGAAAACGTCCTGCTGCTCTTCGGTCATCTTCTTCATGCCGTCCTGGATGATCACCGCCAGCTCATAGCCGTAGGTTGGATCAAAGGTGCGGCAGTTCGGGATGGTGGCAGCCAGGATGTGGCTGTGACCGTCTTCGTGTTGCAGGCCTTCGCCGTTGAGCGTGGTACGCCCGGCGGTACCGCCGATCAGGAAGCCACGGGTACGGCTGTCGCCTGCGGCCCAAGCCAGGTCGCCAATGCGCTGGAAGCCGAACATCGAGTAGAAGATGTAGAACGGCAGCATCGGCTGGTTGTGGCTGGAGTACGAAGTACCGGCAGCGATGAAGGAGCTCATGGCGCCCGCTTCGTTGATGCCTTCTTCGAGGATCTGGCCCTTCTTGTCTTCCTTGTAGAACATCACCTGGTCTTTATCGACTGGCTCGTAGAGCTGGCCGACGGAGGAGTAGATGCCCAACTGACGGAACATGCCTTCCATACCGAAGGTACGGGCTTCGTCCGGGATGATCGGCACGATACGCGAGCCGATTTCCTTGTCCTTGACCAGCTGCGCGAGAATCCGCACGAAGGCCATGGTGGTGGAGATTTCGCGGTCGCCCGAGCCGTCCAGGATAGCCTTGAGGGTATCGAGTGGCGGCGTCGGGATGCTCATGCTCTTGGCGCGGCGTTGCGGCACGAAACCGCCCAGTGCAGTGCGACGCTCGCTGAGGTAGCGGGCTTCGGCGCTGTTCGGCTCAGGCTTGAAGAACGGCAGGTTCTCCAGCTCTTCGTCCTTGACCGGGATGTCGAAGCGGTCGCGGAACAGCTTCAGGCTGTCAACGTCGACTTTCTTGGTGTTGTGCGCGGTGTTCTTCGCTTCGCCGGCACCGGTGCCATAACCCTTGATGGTCTTGGCCAGGATGACGGTCGGTTGCTCTTTGTGGTTGACCGCTTCGTGGTACGCCGCGTAGACCTTGTACGGGTCGTGGCCGCCACGGTTGAGCTTCCAGATCTCGTCGTCGGACAGATCAGCAACCATCGCCTTGAGTTCAGGCGTGTTGAAGAAGTGTTCACGCACGAACGCGCCGTCTTTTGCTTTGTAGTTCTGGTACTCGCCGTCGATGACTTCGTCCATGCGACGTTGCAGGATACCGTCGACGTCCTTGGCCAGCAGCGGGTCCCAGAAACGGCCCCAGATGACTTTGGTCACGTTCCAATGCGCACCGCGGAACACGCCTTCGAGTTCCTGGATGATCTTGCCGTTGCCGCGAACCGGGCCGTCGAGGCGCTGCAGGTTGCAGTTGATGACGAAGATCAGGTTGTCCAGCTTCTCGCGGCCGGCCAGGGAGATGGCGCCCAGGGATTCCGGCTCGTCGCACTCGCCGTCGCCCAGGAAGCACCAGACTTTCTGCTTGCCTTCGGGAATGAAGCCACGGGCTTCCAGGTACTTCATGAAGCGTGCCTGGTAGATCGCCTGGATCGGGCCCAGGCCCATGGATACCGTCGGGAACTGCCAGAAATCAGGCATCAGCCAAGGGTGCGGATAGGACGACAGGCCCTGACCGTCGACTTCCTGGCGGAAGTTGTTCATTTGCTCTTCGCTGATGCGACCTTCCATGAACGCACGGGCGTAGACGCCTGGCGAGGTGTGGCCCTGGAAGTAGATCAGGTCGCCGCCGTGTTCGTCGGTCGGGGCCTGGAAGAAGTAGTTGAAGCCGATGTCATACAGGGTTGCGCTGGAGGCGAAGCTGGAGATGTGACCGCCCAGGTCCGAATCCTTCAAGTTCGTGCGCATTACCATCGCCATGGCGTTCCAACGTACCAGCGAGCGAATGCGGCGTTCCATGAACAGGTCGCCAGGCATGCGTGCTTCGTGGGTAACGGGGATGGTGTTGCGGTATGGCGTGGTGATGGCGTAAGGCAATTGCGAGCCGCTGCGGGTCGCGAGTTCCCCCATACGGGTCATCAGGTAGTGAGCACGGTCTTCGCCTTCTTTGTCGAGAACCGATTCCAGGGCGTCCAGCCATTCCTGGGTTTCGACGGGATCGAGGTCTTGCATGGCTTGCTCCAGGGCGGAAAGGCTACCAGAATCGGTTGCCTGAAGTTTGCGACTGGCCTTGTGGGCAGACGACATAAATTCTTGGATGGCCGAAGGTTGCTTCGGCGTCCTGTAGTTTTACTACAAATCGTCGGCCATTTCAGCCTTTCGAATGTATATACGAGTAGTAAAACTACACAAGACTGAGCGTATGGCTCGGTCTGGCTGGTGAGCATAATCGTTATTGTTGGTCTATTGCGAACAAGAAAAGGTGAAAGTTTGATGTTGCCTGCCAAGATTAATTTAATTTCAGCTATTTCTAACTTTTGTTCGACAGTCCTTCATCGAGCATGGCTCCTGCGTTCACAACTACACGCCAATTACACGCCGATCAAGGATAGACCATGAGCCTTCCAACGCTGGCCGAACTGCCGGCCATTCTCTTGCCTTACGCCAGCCGGGCCGAGCAGTCATTTCGTGACGCGGTGGCCGCGCTGGATGACGATCATGGCCTTTCTGGCTGGACGCCGCAACGGTGGGCCGACTTCGCGCGAGTGTGCGCCGCCAGTGATTTTGTCATTGAACAGAGCGTGCGTGACCCTTTGATGTTGCTTGAGTTGGTGGCCTGGGGCGAGCTCGACCGAGGGTTTGCGCCGGGTGAGCTGTGCGGGCAGATTGCCGGTGCCGTGCAACAGGCCGAAACAGAAGACGAAATGGGCCGCGTGCTGCGCCGCCAGCGGAAGCGCCAGCAGGTGCGCATCATCTGGCGCGACCTGACCCGCCAGGCGGATCTGGTGCAAACCTGCCGCGACCTCTCCGACATGGCCGACGCCTGTATCGACCAGGCCTACCAATGGCTGTACCAGCGCCATTGCGTGCAGTTCGGCACGCCAACCGGGCGGCGCAGCGGCGAGGCGCAGCACATGGTCATCCTTGGCATGGGCAAACTCGGGGCGGTGGAGCTGAACCTGTCGTCGGATATCGACCTGATCTTCGCCTACCCCGAAGGCGGCGAGACGGTGGGGGTCAAGCGCTCCCTGGATAACCAGGAGTTTTTCATTCGCCTGGGTCAAAAATTGATCAAGGCCCTCGACCCGATGACGGTCGACGGTTTCGTGTTCCGCGTCGACATGCGCCTGCGTCCCTACGGTTCGGCCGGCGCGCTGGTACTGAGCTTCAACGCGCTGGAGCAGTACTATCAGGACCAAGGCCGTGACTGGGAGCGTTACGCCATGATCAAGGCCCGCGTCGTCGCCGGTGACCAATTGGCCGGCGCGCAGTTGCTCGACATGCTGCGCCCGTTCGTCTATCGCCGTTACCTGGACTTTTCGGCCATCGAAGCGCTGCGCACCATGAAGCAACTGATCCAGCAGGAAGTAAGGCGCAAGGGCATGGCCGAGAATATCAAGCTGGGTTCGGGCGGTATTCGTGAGGTGGAATTTATCGCCCAGGCGTTCCAGCTGATCCACGGTGGCCGCGATCTCAGCCTGCAGCAACGTCCGCTATTGAATGTGCTGGGCACCCTGGAGGGCCAGGGTTACTTGCCGGCCGCCGTGATCAGTGAGTTGCGCAATGGCTACGAGTTTTTGCGCTACACCGAACACGCGATCCAGGCGATCGCCGACCGCCAGACCCAAATGCTCCCGGACAGCCCGGAAGACCAGGCGCGTATCGCCTTCATGCTCGGTTTTACCGACTGGGCCGCGTTCCACGAACGCCTGATGTATTGGCGTGGACGGGTGGACTGGCACTTCCGCCAGGTGATTGCCGACCCTGATGAAGAAGAGGGCGAAGAAAGCGAACTGGTCGTCGGCGGGGAATGGTTGCCGCTGTGGGAAGAATCCCAAGATGACGCCGCCGCTTGCCGCCAGTTGAGCGAAGGCGGCTTCACCGATGCGCCCAAGGCCCTCAAGGCCCTGGCTGGCTTGCGCGGCAGTCCGCAGTTGCGCGCCATGCAGCGCCTCGGCCGCGAGCGGCTGGATGCGTTTATTCCGCGCTTGCTGGCCCAGGCTGTCGAGCACGCCAACCCGGACCTGGTATTGGAGCGCGTATTGCCGCTGGTCGAGGCGGTCGCCCGTCGTTCGGCTTACCTGGTGCTGCTCACTGAAAACCCCGACGCCCTGCGCCGTCTGCTGACCCTGTGCGCTGCGAGCCCGTGGATCGCCGAGCAGATCACGCGTTTCCCGCTGTTGCTCGATGAACTGCTCAACGAAGGGCGCCTGTTCAAGCCGCCGTTGGCGCCGGAGCTGGCCGCCGAGTTGCGCGAGCGCCTCACGCGTATCCCCGAAGACGACCTCGAGCAGCAGATGGAAGCCCTGCGCCATTTCAAGCTGGCGCACCGTCTGCGGGTGGCCGCGTCGGAAATCGCCGGCAGCCTGCCATTGATGAAAGTCAGCGACTACCTCACCTGGCTGGCCGAAGCCATTCTCGAGCAGGTGCTGGCCCTGGCCTGGCGCCAGACCGTTGCCCGCCACGGCTCGCCGCAACGGCTGGACGGCAGCCTGTGCGATCCTGGGTTCATCATTGTCGGTTATGGGAAAGTCGGCGGTATCGAATTGGGGCATGGTTCGGACCTGGACCTGGTGTTTATCCACGACGGCGACCCGCAGGCCGAGACTGACGGTGCCAAGCCGATCGACGGTGCGCAGTTCTTCACGCGCCTGGGCCAGCGCATCATTCACTTGCTGACCACCCAGACCAACTCCGGCCAACTGTATGAGGTGGACATGCGCCTGCGGCCTTCAGGTGCGTCCGGGTTGCTGGTGAGTTCACTGGGCGCGTTCGACCGCTATCAACAAAATGAAGCCTGGACCTGGGAGCATCAGGCGCTGATTCGCGCGCGGGTATTAGTCGGCAGCCAGGATGTGGGCCAGGCGTTCGAGCAGGTCCGCGCCAAGGTATTGGGGCGTGAACGGGACTTGGCGAAGCTGCGCCAGGAGGTCAGCGAGATGCGCGCCAAGATGCGTGACAACCTGGGGACCAGGAGCACAGCGGCCGGTATGGGCGCCAATGCCTTCGAAGCCACGGCGCTGTTCGACCTCAAGCAGGACGCCGGAGGTATCGTCGATATTGAATTTATGGTGCAATACGCCGCTTTGGCGTGGTCTGCGCAACATCCATCGTTGCTGCGCTACACCGACAATATCCGCATTCTGGAAGGCCTGGAGCAGGTCGGGCTGATGCCCGCCGCCGATGCCCATTTGTTGCGGGAGGTGTATAAGGCGTACCGCTCCGCCGCGCACCGCCAAGCCTTGCAGAACGAGGCGGGCACGGTGGCCGGGGACCAATTTGCAGACGAGCGGCGCCAGGTGATGCGAATCTGGCAGGCGCTCGGTTTGAGCTGAAACACTATTAGGGCGGGGAGGCATAAGCCTCCCCGCATCGTTTGTGGAAACTACATGAATATTCTGATCGTTGGGCCCAGTTGGGTCGGTGACATGGTGATGGCACAGACACTGTTCCAGTGCCTGCGGCTGCGCTATCCGGACTGCCAGATCGACGTGCTCGCCCCTGAGTGGAGCCGGCCGATCCTCGAGCGCATGCCCCAGGTGCGCAAGGCCTTGAGCTTTCCGCTCGGCCATGGCGCGCTGGAATTGGCGACCCGTCGGCGCATCGGCAAAGCCATGGCCGGCCAGTACGACCAGGCGATCCTGTTGCCCAACTCGCTGAAGTCGGCGCTGGTGCCGTTTTTTGCCGGCATTCCCAAGCGTACCGGCTGGCGCGGCGAGTTTCGCTATGTGTTGCTTAACGATGTTCGCTCCCTGGACAAGGCGCGCTACCCGTTGATGATCGAGCGTTTCATGGCCCTGGCCTACGAACCCGGCGCCGAGCTGCCCACGCCGTATCCGCGCCCCAGCTTGCAGATCGACCCGCTGACCCGTGATGCGGCGCTGGCCAAGTTCGGCCTGGCGCTGGACCGCCCGGTATTGGCCTTGTGCCCGGGCGCCGAGTTCGGCGAGTCCAAGCGCTGGCCGTCGGAACACTACGCCAAGGTCGCCGAGACCAAGATCCGCGAAGGCTGGCAGGTGTGGCTGTTTGGCTCGAAAAACGATCATTCGGTGGGTGAGGATATTCGCCAGCGCCTGATTCCGGGCCTGCGCGAAGAGGCGGTGAACCTCAGTGGCGAGACGTCCCTGGCCGAAGCCATCGACTTGCTGTCATGCGCCGACGCGGTGGTGTCCAACGACTCCGGCCTGATGCACGTCGCCGCTGCGCTGAATCGCCCGTTGGTGGCGGTGTACGGCTCGACGTCCCCAGGGTTCACGCCACCCTTGGCCGACCAGGTCGAAGTGGTGCGCCTGGGCCTGGATTGCAGCCCCTGTTTTGAGCGCACCTGCCGTTTCGGCCACTACAACTGCCTGCGCCAATTGCTGCCGCAGCCGGTAACCGATGCCTTGCAGCGGTTGCAGGGCGACGTGGTCGAGGTTCACTGAGTTGCGGGTACTGGTAATCAAGACCTCATCCCTGGGCGACGTGATCCACGCCTTGCCGGCACTCACCGACGCGGCGCGGGCGATCCCCGGCATCCGTTTCGATTGGGTGGTGGAAGAAGGCTTTGCCGAAATTCCGACCTGGCACCCGGCGGTGGACAAGGTGATCCCGGTGGCGATTCGTCGCTGGCGCAAGAACCTCTGGCAAACCATCAAGAGCGGCGAATGGCGGCGTTTCAAACAGGCCGTGCAGTCGACCAAGTATGACCTGGTGATCGATGCCCAGGGCCTGCTGAAAAGTGCCTGGCTGACCCGCTACGTGCGGGCGCCGGTCGCCGGCTTCGATAAAACCTCAGCCCGCGAGCCCCTGGCGGCGCGCTTCTATTCCCGACGCCTGGCCGTGGCCCGTGGGCAACATGCGGTGGAGCGGTTGCGCCAACTGTTTGCCGTGGCGCTGGGCTATGACCTGCCCAAGGGCCTGGGCGACTACGGCTTGAGCGTCGAGAAACTGCTTGGCCTGCCGCCGAAGAAACCCTTCGTGCTGCTGCTGCACGGCACCACCTGGGACACCAAGCACTGGCCCGAAGCCTACTGGCGCGAACTGGCCGAACGCATGGCCCGCCTGGGCGTGGACGTGAAGTTGCCGTGGGGCAACGCCGCCGAAAAAGCCCGCGCCGAGCGCCTGGCCCAGGGCTTGCCCAACGCCGAAGTGCTGCCAAAACTGAACCTGGCGGGCGTGGCCCGTGTATTGGCTGGTGCGCGCGCCTGTGTGGCGGTGGACACCGGTCTCGGCCACTTGGCGGCGGCGCTGGATGTGCCGACCATTTCGCTGTTCGGGCCGACCAACCCGGGCCTCACCGGCGCCTACGGCAAAGGCCAGGTCCACTTGGCCAGCGACTGGCCGTGTGCGCCGTGCCTGCAAAAGCACTGCACCTACCAACCCACCGCCGATGACCTGCGGCGGTTCGACATCACGCGCGAGTCGCCCCTGTGCTTCACGCGCCTGAATCCTGAGCGCGTAGCAAGCCGACTGAGCGCGTTGTTACTGGCTGAGGAGCAGCACTGATGCAACTGGCTTTCGTACTGTACAAATACTTTCCCTTCGGTGGGCTGCAGCGTGACTTCATGCGCATCGCCCTGGAATGCCAGCAGCGCGGCCATCAGATTCGTGTCTATACGCTGATCTGGGAGGGCGATATCCCGCCCGGCTTCGAAGTGCTGGTGGCGCCGGTCAAGGCGCTGGTCAACCATCGCCGCAACGAAAAGCTCTACGCCTGGATCCAGGCCGACCTGGCCAGGCGCCCGGTGGACCGAGTGGTGGGCTTCAATAAGATGCCGGGGCTCGACCTGTACTTCGCCGCCGACGGCGTGTTCGAAGACAAGGCCCAGACGCTACGCAACCCGATGTACCGCTGGTTCGGGCGCTACAAGCACTTTGCCGAATACGAGCGTGCGGTGTTCGACAAGAACGCCAAGACCCAGATCATGGTGCTGTCCGAGCATCAACAGCAACTGTTCAGCCAGTATTACGGCACCCAGCCCGAGCGGTTCCACCTGCTGCCGCCGGGCATCGCCCGTGACCGGCGCGCGCCGCCGAACGCCGCCGACATCCGCGCTGAGTTTCGCCGTGAGTTCGGCCTGGCCGAGGATGATTTGCTGCTGGTGCAGATCGGTTCGGGTTTCAAGACCAAGGGCGTCGACCGCAGCCTCAAGGCCGTCGCCGCATTGCCGTCCAAACTGAAAAAACGCACCCGCCTGTTTGTAATCGGCCAGGACGACCCCAAAGTCTTCCAATTGCAGAGCGCCACGCTGGGCCTGGGCGACCAGGTGCAGTTCTTCAAGGGCCGCAACGATATCCCACGCTTCCTGCTCGGGGCGGACCTGTTGATTCACCCTGCCTACAACGAGGCGGCCGGCATGGTGCTGGTCGAAGCGGTGGTCGCCGGCCTCCCGGTACTGGTGAGCCGGGTCTGCGGCTACGCGTTCTACATCGACAAGGCCCAGAGCGGCCGGGTGTTGGACGAGCCGTTCGAACAGGCCCAGCTCAACCAGTACCTGGTGGATATGCTCGAAGATCCACACGCGCGTGCGACCTGGAGTCGCAATGGTCTGGCCTTCGCCGAGACGGCCGACCTGTTTAGCATGCCGCAGTACGCTGCGGACCTGATTCTGGCGGAGCCAAACCGATGAAGTTGATTCTAGCCGAACCCTTCAACACCCTCTGGGCCGGACGCGATGCGTTCGCCGAGGTCGAGAAGCTGCAAGGCCAGGTGTTCCGCGAGCTGGCCGCTCGCCGTACGTTGCGTACGGTGGTGCAGGGCCAACCCTATTTCGTGAAGATCCACCGTGGCATCGGCTGGGGCGAAATCCTCAAGAACCTGGTCACCGCCAAATTGCCGGTGCTGGGCGCAGGCCAGGAGTGGCTGGCGATCCAGCGCTTGCAGGAACTGGGCGTGCCGACCATGACGGCGGTGGCCTTTGGCGAAAAAGGCAGCAACCCGGCCGACCAGCATTCGTTCATCATCACTCAAGAGCTGGCGCCGATCATCAGCCTGGAAGACCTGACCCTCGATTGGGTCAAGCATCCGCCGGTGCCGGCGATCAAGCACGCCTTGACCGTCGAGTTGGCGAACACCGTCGGGGCGATGCACCGGGGCGGCGTCAATCATCGCGATTGCTACCTCTGCCACTTCCTGCTGCACACCGACCGGCCCATTGCGGTCGATACCCTCAAGCTGTCGGTGATCGACCTGCACCGCGCCCAGGTGCGTGCGACGATCCCCGTGCGCTGGCGCAACAAAGACCTGGCCGGGCTGTATTACTCTGCCCTGGAAATCGGCCTGACCCAGCGCGACAAGCTGCGCTTTCTCAAGCATTACTTTCAGCAGCCGTTGCGTCGGATCCTCGCCGAGCAAACCGCGCTGTTGCGCGAACTGGAACGCATGGCCGCCAAGCTCTATGCGCGCAAGCAGCGCTACGGGGATGCGCTCTGATGGCGGGTTGGAATCTGGAACCGGCCTACGCCGCCCTCGCGGACGACTTCGGAAGCCTGGAAGCGGTGTTTGCCCTGCAAGGTGAGCGCCTGACCCGCGACCCACTGTCGGAAGTGATTCGGGTGGAGCGCGGCGGGGTCAATTATTACGTCAAACGCTATGTCGGGGCTGGCAAAGGCCTGCGCCGCTACTTGGGCAAGCCGCGGGTCAAGTCCGAGTGGCAGAACCTCAAGCGCTTTGCCAAGTGGGGCATTCCCACCGCCGAGGTCATCGCCTGGGGCCTGCAACGTAGCGGATTGGCCTACGACCGTGGCGCGATGATCACCCGTGAGCTGCCCAAGACCGAAGACCTGTCGGCGTTGGCAGAGCGCAACGATCCGCGCCTCAAAGACCCCACGTGGGTCGATGCGATCAGCCGCCAGCTCGCTGAATACACGCGCACCATGCACGATCACCGCTTTACTCATAACGACTTGAAGTGGCGCAACCTGCTGGTCGACGACCAGCGCACCCTGTACCTGATCGACTGCCCCAACGGCGATTTCTGGCGCGGTTTCTGGCTCAAGTACCGCATTACCAAAGACCTGGCCTGCCTGGACAAGGTCGCCAAGTATCATCTGTCGGCCACCCAGCGCCTGCGTTTCTACATGCAATACCGCCAACGCACGCACCTGAAGACGTCGGACAAACAACGAATTCGCCATGTGGTGAAGTTTTTCGAGGGACGTGAATGAGTGACTTCCTGGCGGCCGAAGACCGCGCTTTGCTTGAGCGCAACGGCCTGGCTAGCTTCGACGCGCTGTGGGCCCGGCAACTGGATGCGGTGGACGAGCCGAACACCAGCGGCGACGGCTGGAGCAGCGTGTATCGCCTGGAGCTTGAAGGTCAGGGTTACTACCTCAAGCGCCAGAGCAACTACCTGACGCGCACCTTGCACCGGCCGTTTGGCGAACCGAGTTTTGCCCGCGAGTTTCGCAATATCAGCCTGTACCGAAAGCTGGGTATCCCGGCCTTGCAGGCAGCCTTTTTTGGCGAGCGCAAGGTTGCAGGCGAGCGCCGTGCGATGCTGCTCACCCGTGCCCTGGACGGCTGGAACGACCTGGACTCGTTGCTGGAGCAATGGACGCAACTGAGCGACGCCCAGCAGCACGCGATCCTGCTGGCCTGCGGCAAGCTTGCGCGGCATTTGCACAGCGTGGGCCAGGTGCACGGCTGCTTTTATCCCAAGCATATTTTCCTGCAGGGCCGTGGCGACAGCTATGCCGCGCAACTGATCGATCTGGAAAAGACCCGCCCGCTGTTGTTCGGCTGGCGTGACCGGGTCAAGGACCTGGAACCGCTGCTGCGCCGTGCACCGCAGTGGACCGACGCCCAGGTGCGACAGCTGTTGGCGGCTTACCTTGAGCAGCCCGAAGAGAGTGCATTGGTGTCTACCTGGCACCAGCGCCTGACGGCGCGCCGCAGCCACAAGGAGAACCGCTGATGCGTTTGTCCGAGCTGAAAAGTGCCGGTCGTACACCCCGCCTGCCGCTGACCCTCGATCTGGCGGATGCGGCAGGTCCGGGGCAACTGCAACTGCTCAGCCTGTTGCGGGTATTGCCAGGGCAGCGCTACGTCGGCGCTGCCGTGTGGCGCGGTCGCCCGGTGCTGGCCAAGTTGTTGGTGGGCAGCAAGGCGGCGCGGCATTTTCAACGTGAACTCAGCGGTGTGCGGCTGTTGGCCGAGCAAGGCTTGACCACACCGCTGTTGCTCGCCGACGGTTTGCAGGAAGGCGAGGGGGGCTGGCTGCTGTTCGAGTTTCTCGAAGGCGCCCAAAGCCTGGCCGACGCCTGGCTCGCTGTCGAAGGCTTGCCGCCCTTGGCCGATGAACAAACCGCTGTGCTCGCCGAAGCGCTCGGCGCGATTGCGCAGATGCATGCCCAAGGGCTGTGGCAGGAAGACCTGCACTTGGACAACCTGCTGCGCCAGGACGGCAAACTGTATTTGATCGATGGTGCCGGAATCCGTGTCGAAGAGGCGGGCAAGCCGCTGTCGCGCAATCGGGTGCTGGAAAACCTCGGGGTGTTCTTTGCCCAGTTGCCGAAAAACCTCGAGCCGTTTACCGAAGAATTGCTGGTGTACTACCTGCTGGCAAACGGCGAACATGCCTTGCCCCTGGAAGCGCTCGAAAAGCAGGTGCGCAAAGTCAGCGCCTGGCGCTTGAAGGACTATCTGAACAAGGTCGGTCGCGACTGCACGCTGTTCAGCGTGGTGCGCGGGGCCTTCGGCCTGCGCGCGATTCGGCGTGAAGAAGAGGCCGCCATGCTGCCCGTGCTGGAGCAGGCCGATGCGCTGCTCGACCAGGGCCATCTGTACAAGACCGGTGGCGCGGCGAGCGTGGCCAAGGTCGAAGTGGCCGGCCGACCCCTGGTGATCAAACGTTACAACATCAAGGGTTTCGCCCACTGGCTCAAACGCTTCTGGCGCCCCAGCCGTGCCTGGCATTCCTGGCGCGAAGGCAATCGCTTGGCATTCCTAGGCATCGCCACGCCCAAGCCGCTGGCGGTGTTGGAGAAGCGCTTTTTCTGGTTGCGCAGCCGTGCGTATCTGGTCACTGAATACCTGCCTGGACCCGACATCATCGAGCGTTTTGCACCCTATGTTGAAAACGGCGATGCGCCTGAAGATGAGCTGCTGGCGCTGGACCGGTTGTTCGCCGAGTTGATCCGCGAGCGCATCAGCCATGGAGACTTCAAAGGCCACAACCTGTTCTGGAGTGAAGACCGCTGGGCGATGATCGACTTGGATGCCATGTGCCAACACAGTTCTGCTGCCAGCTTCGCTGCAGCGTATGCCAAGGATCGTGCGCGGTTCATGCGTAATTGGTCGCAGGGCAGTGCGTTGTATCAGGTGATTGATCAGCGTTTGCCAAAAGAGGTCAGCGCCGCCGGTTGAAGCGGGCCTTCGGCCCTATCGGGGGCAAGCCCCCTCCCACATTTGACTGTTACACATCTGAAGATGTGAACACAGTCAGTGTGGGAGGGGGCTTGCTCCCGATGGCGCCCGCTCAGGCGCTGCAGTCAGAACTGATACTCCGCCCCCGCCCCCGCATACCATGACCGCCCCGGCGCCGCTTCGTAGTAGCGACCATTGCCGTCCCCCACGATCACCGACCCTACATACTGACGATCCAGCAAGTTATCCAGGCGCAAGGTCTGGTGAAAGGTCCAGTGCTCTGCCTTTTGCTCGAACCGCGCGCGCCAGTTGAATACGCTGTAGCCCGGTGCGGCGTGTTGGCGGTTGGTGTCTTCGACGTAGACTTTGCTGCGGTACATGCCTTCGAGGGCGCTACTGACCCAGTCGCGCGGTTTCCAGTTCAGTTCGGTGAACAGCGTGGTTTGCGGCACGCCGGGCAGGTAGTTGCCTTTGTCGATGGTATTCGCGCCACTGGCAAAATCGCTGTCGTAGGTGGCTTGCAGGCGGGTATAGGCGAGGCTGGTACTCCAGTGCTCGCTAAGCTGGCTTTCCAGGCCCAGCTCGAAGCCGCGACGCAAGGTTCTGCCGGCGTTCTGGTAGCTGGTGCGACCATCGACGGATTGCTGCACCACCAGTTCGTCGTCGGTGGTGATCTGGAACACGGCGGCGTTGACGCGGGTGTTGCCCAGCTGAGCCTTCAAGCCGATTTCGTATTGGGTGCTTTCAGACGGCTTCAAGCCAAAGTTGAAGCCCTCGACATTGCCCGGTGCATAAGCCAACTCGGCCTGGGTGGGCGTTTCGAAGCCTTTGCCTGCGCTGACGTAACCGTGCAGGTCGGGCGTGAACGCGTACATCACGCTCATCGACGGGGTGTTCTTCTGGTAGGTCTTGTTGCCGCTGGCGTCGCCATTGCTCAGGAATTGGTCGTCGACGTCCATCTGCATGGTGCTATGGCGGATGCCGGCTTGCAGGGTCCAGCGGTCGAGGGCCCAGTTGGCCTGGATATAGGGATCGAGGCTGCGAGCGGTGTCGATTTCGTTGCGGCGTAGCTGGCCTTTCACGCCCAGGGTGTTGCCGCTGTAGTTCTGATAGCCGTGGCGGCTGTCTTCGCTCTGGTCGAAGTCCAGGCCGGTGATGATCATCAACTCGCCCGGCGCGCGTTCGATGGGCTGCATCCAGCGCACGCTGCCACCGTAGAACTTGCGGTCGAATTGCACGACGCCACCGCCACGCTCGTTCGCGGGCGTGCCCTTGGGAATCGACAGGTATTGAATCACGCTACGCCGCCCGGTATAGGCGTTGACCTGCAAGGTCGCCTCGCCAAAGTACCGTTCGTAATTCATGCCCAATTGCTGATGATCGATACTTTTACGTGTGTTGTAGGTCAGCGCATTGGTGCTCACCGAGCGTGGATCAGCCTTGTACGCCGCCCAGGTCTGCCCCAGCGGATCTTGCGTGCCATTCTGTTCCAGGCTGCTGTAGATCAAGGCCAGCTTGCTGTCGTCATCCGGCTGGAAATTGAGCTTGGCGAACGTCTGGTCGCGGCGCGCGCTGCTATGGTCGCGATAGCCGTTGGTGTCCATGCGCGAGGCGTCGAGCACGAAGCCGGCGCCGTTGGCCGCACCTTCGGCGGTGAGGTGGTTTTTGTTCAGCCCGTCGCTGCCGACCAGGGTTTCGGCACCGATGCGCGGCGGGCCCTCGCCGTCGCGGGAGAACATCTGGATCACCCCGCCGGCGTTGCTGCCATACAGCGTCGCGGCGGGGCCGCGCAGGACTTCGATGCGTTCGGCGGTGTCGAGGTTGAAGGTCGCTGCCTGGCCCTGGCCGTCCGGGGTGCTGGCGGGAATTCCGTCGGCCAGCAGCTTGATGCCGCGCACGCCGAAGGCTGAACGGGCGCCGAAGCCACGGGAGGAGATTTGCAGGTCCTGCGCGTAGTTCTGGCGGTTCTGCACCACCAGGCCGGGCACACGGGACAAGGCTTCGGAGGCGTTGATGCCGAGTTGGCCGTCGCTGATCTGTTCGCGGCTGATGCCATCGACCGAGTAGGGCAGGTCAAAGGTGGGGCTGGCGCTGCGCGAACCGGTGACCACGCTGGGGTCGAGGATCAGCGGCGCATCGTCAGCCTGGGCGGTATTTACCAGGCCCAGGAGCAGGGCCAGGCAAGCGGGGGTAGATGAGTTCATGAACAGGTCAGGTCCGTGGCGCCACCCGACTCAGGTGCGCGGGTGCAAATATCGCAAGTTTAACGATTCAGCCTGGGAATTGCCGAGTTCCTTGCCGTTGGGCCGAATGAGAGGTTTCCTACGCCAGGCAGCGGCTATGGAAACCTGAGTCGGCGGCTCTAGGGTGCTAGATTTTCGGTCCTCTCAATAAGAAAGAAGTAGCAAATATGTGGACGCTTATCGTGCGGTTATCGGTGCTGCTGGGAATATCTTTGCTGCTGGGCGGCTGCGGTACCGCGACCACTGTGCTGCGAGGTGATGACGTCACTGTTCGCGAGCTCAGGGGCAAGAAAACCTATTGCCAGTCTGTTTCACGCATCTACAGCGGCGTGGCGTATGACCTGTGTGTCCTGCACGGGCCGCCCAATTCCGCAGGCGGACTCTCGCTGAACGGTATTCCGTGGGCCATTCTCGATGTGCCCCTCTCCGGAGTGCTGGATACGCTCGTCCTGCCCTATACCCTCTACCGGCAAAACGCCGACGGTAACCTTGAGCTTCGCTAGCCCTTGGCGCTAACAGCTTCCTAGTGCTTTTAAGCTATAATCCCGCCCTTTAGCTGTTTCCCGCCCGTGCGGGAGGCACACTTTTTTCAGGCGCGACCCGCCTGCATGCAGACTAAAAGAGGCTAGACCCCAGTGGCATTGACGATTCTTGGCCTGTCCGGCGCCCTTAGCCATGATCCTTCCGCGGCCCTGTATATCGACGGCAAGCTGATCGCGGCCGCCGAAGAAGAGCGCTTCGTACGCGACAAACATGCAAAGAACCGCATGCCCTACGAGTCGGCGAAGTTCTGCCTGGAGCAAGCAGGCATCAAGCCTTCCGACGTTGACGTGGTGGCGATTCCGTTCGCTCCGATCAGCTTGTTCGGCGAAGCGCGATGGCACTATGCCAAGCGTTACTGGTACGCCCCGGACCGCGCGCTCGACGCGATCCTGATGGGCAACCGCCGCTACAAGCGCTATCGCAACAAGATCGTCTGGTGCCTGGAGCAACTGGGCTTTGATCCGAAGAAAATCAAGATCGAACCGGTTGAACACCACCTGGCCCACGCCTCCAGTGCCTACCACTGCTCCGGCTTCCAGGAAAAAACCGCGATCCTGGGCATCGACGGCAAAGGTGAATACGCCACCACGTTCTTTGGTTACGGCGAAAACGGCAAGATCCACAAGATCAAGGAATTCTACGATCCGGACTCCCTGGGCGGCCTCTACGGCGCGATCACCGAGTTCCTCGGTTTCGAGATGCTCGACGGTGAGTTCAAGGTCATGGGTATGGCGCCTTATGGCGATGCCAGCAAATACGATTTCTCGCGCCTGGCCTCCTTTGAAAATGGCGAGTTGGTGATCAACACCGATTACGCCAACGTCATCGGCCTGCGTCGCTATAAAGAGAAGGGCAAGGGGTTCTACTTCTCGCCAAAACTGATCGAGTGGCTGGGGCCCAAGCGAGAAGGCGATATTGCCGACGAGCCGTACATCCACTACGCGGCCAGCATGCAGGCACTGTTCGAGAAACTGGCCTTGCAGATGATCGACCATTACCTGGGCGACATCCTCAAGGACACCGGCAAGCTGGCCTTTGCCGGCGGCTGTGCGCTGAACGTAAAGCTGAACCAGAAAATCATTGCCCGCGATGACGTCAAAGAGCTGTTCGTGCAGCCGGCGTCCGGCGATGCCGGCACTGCCGTGGGTGCGGCCGCCTATGTCTCCCACGCCCGTGGTGTGCCGGTTGAGAAGATGGAGCACGTCTATCTCGGCCCGTCCTACAGCAACGAAGATGTCATCGCGGCGTGCGCCAAGCACGCGAGCAAGCCGAGCTGGCGCAAGATCGAAAACATGCCCAAGCGTATCGCCAAAATCATGGTCGATGGCAACCCGGTGGCCTGGTTCCAGGGCCGCATGGAGTTCGGCCCGCGTGCTCTGGGCGGTCGTTCGATCATCGGTTGCCCCAGCGCCACCGGCGTGGCCGACCGTATCAACCACCAGATCAAGTTCCGCGAGCGCTGGAGGCCTTTCTGCCCGTCAATGCTCGACACCGTGGCCCCGCAGATGATCAAGGTCGATCACCCGGCGCCGTTCATGACCTTCACCTTTGAAGTCTCGGAAGAATGGAAAACCCGCGTGCCGGAGGTGGTGCATGAAGACGGCACCTCCCGTGCCCAGGTGCTCAAGCGCGAATACAACCCGCGCTACTACGACATGATGAAGGAGCTGGAAGTCCTGACCGGCAACGGCGTGTCCCTGAACACGTCGCTCAACCGCCGGGGTGAAGCGATGATCTGCTCGCCGACCGACGCGCTGAACATGTTCTTCGGCTCCGACCTGCAGTACCTGATCATGGAAGACATCCTGGTGGTCAAGGATGGCGTGGACCCCTATGACGCCGTGGTTTAAATGCTGAACCGCTTGCGGGGCTGGCGTGAACGTGGCTGGACGCCTGTCGAGGCCGAGGTTTACGCCCAGGCCTGGCAGCGTTACGGCGGCAGTGTGGCGACCCATCCGCAGGTGATCGAACGCCTGGCCGGCCTGGCGCAGCTTCCGGTGCGCTACCTGGGTTGGGAGCAGGACGGCGAACTCAAGGGGGCGATTGCCACCTGGGGGCGCGACCTGGCCTTGTCCAAGGACGTACTCAAGCGCACCGGCAGGAAGGGCCTGTTTGACCTGGGCAATGCCGAGATCATCCTGCCGATTGCCGCCGATGCGCAGGTGCCGCTGCGCCACCGTGGGCGTTACTTGTCAGCGCTGAACGAAGGGCGCATCAGCACCCTCAAGCCCCAGGCCGAGCAATTGGCCATGGCGCGCACCCCTGAAGAACTCTCGAAAAAGTTTCGCTACAACCAGCGGCGTGAGTTGCGCTTGCTGGAAGAAGCGGGTGGCGTGGTGCGGGCGATCAACGAGTTTTCCAGCGTGGAACTGGCGGCGATCTATTGCGACCTGTTCCAGCGTCGCTGGGGTTTCCCGGCGGCCGGCGCGGCGCGCTTGGCCGAGGTGCTGGAGCTGCTCAAGGAGTTTCTGTTCGGCTCGGTGCTGTTTCTCAACGATGCCGCAATCGCTGTGCAGTTGGTGTATCAGGTGCAGTCCCGCGAATGGTTCAGCGCCGAATACGTCAACGGCGGTGTCGACCCTGAAACTCGCGCGTTCAGCCCCGGCAGTGTGTTGAGTTTTCTTAATACCCAAAGCGCCTGGGAGCAGGCGCGTGCGGCCGACAAGTCGCTGCGTTTTTCCTTCGGGCGTGCCGACCGCGAATACAAGGAGCGCTGGTGCAACCCGGTGCCGGTGTTCAGCGTATGAGCCGCAAACAGCAGTTGCTCAAGCGCCATCGGCGCAACAAACGCATTGCGCTGTTGATAGGCTTGCTGGTGCTGATCGCGACCGGTGTGCTGGTGGCCTGGTGGCTGCCGCCGATCCTCGCGGTGCTGCTGTGGGCGGCCCATGAAGCCTGGTTTGCCGACCACCTGTTCTACTCGCCAAAAGACCCTTATGCGTACGCCTTCCCGGCCGGCAGCGAACAGCGCGGTTTGCGTCTGGAGGCAGGACGGCTATTGCTGGACGCGCCGTTGGCGGCCGATGAAACCCTGATCATCGGGGTTGAGTTGAAAAGCTCATGGCTAGGGCGCTTCCTCGACCCAGCGTTGGACGTGCTGGGCCTGGAAACACCGGACCGGCAAGTCTTCGAACGGGGTGTCGCCGGGCGGCGTTATCTCAACCTGACCGGCGCCACTGAAGCACTTGCGGCGGGCAATATCGTCTTGCGCGGACGTTTTTGCCGGATCGAGGGCCAGCCGACGCTATGGCGTTTTCGCCAACCCGACTATCGCCAGCAACGCGTAATGGTGATCGCCCCCCACGCCGACGATGCCGAGCTGGCCGCGTTCAGCCTTTACAGCCAGGCGACACAAAGCTGGATCGTGACCCTGACCGCCGGCGAAATCGAAGCCGAGCATTACCAGCACATGGGTTTGCCCAAGGCTGAGGCGGCGCGGCTCAAAGGCCGCCTGCGCGCCTGGGACAGCGTTGCCGTGCCGCGTTGGGCCGGTGTGCCCGAGGCGCAGTGCGTGCAACTGGGTTATTTCTGCATGCAATTGCAGTCTATGCAGGCCGCGCCGGATCAGCCTCAGGCCTCGCGCGAAGCCGACTTGGCCGATACGCGACTGTTCCGTCAATTCAATAGCTTTGCTTTGCCCGGGGATGTGGACGGCGCGCCGACCTGGCACAACTTGATCGCCGACCTGCGCGCACTGCTGCTCAAGGCGCAGCCCCAGGTGATCGTGTTGCCCACGCCGTTGCTCGACCCGCACGCCGACCATATCTGCGCCCATGCGGCGGTGCTTGAAGCGTTGCAGGGCCTGGCGTGGCAGCCCGACACATTGCTCGGCTACGCCAATCACCTGCATGATAACGACCGCTGGCCGATGGGCGATTCCGGGGCCGGGGTGGCGCTGCCGCCGCATTTCGATGCCGCCGTAGCGCTGGTCCCGTGCAGTTTTACCCTGACCTTGCGCCAGCAACAGGACAAGGCCATGGCGCTGGGCATGATGCATGACCTGCAGCCGCGAGCGCCGTTCAAGCGTCGCGTGCGCAAGTGGTTGCAGCAGGTGCTGGCGGGCCGTAGTCCATCGCCTTATGGCGAGAACGAATTCTTTCGCAAGGCCGTGCGTCGTCACGAGCTGTTGTGGGTCCTTAAGCAGGACTGAGACCCTATCGAAGGCAGGCCGGCATGGGCCTGTCGCTGTTTTTTACCGGGCCGTGCGCCCGTAGCCAGATCGCTGCATGGAGAGTTATGAAGCCGCGTTTCAAGGTTTTGCAGTTACAGCCGGACTACAACGTCAAGACCCATGATTTCGCCGACCTGGGTGAGCAGATCGTCAAATCCCTGCCGGTTGAGCGTTTCGAGGTGACCTCCGGTTTTCTCAGTGGGCGTCCGCAGCCAGGCCAGCCCTTGAGCGTGGCCGAGCACTCCCACTATTTCGAGTTGCCGGAGAAGTCCCTCAAGGGCATCCGCTTTGGCGCCATGTGGCAGATCTACAAGTATTGCCGCGAGCAGAAATTCGACGTGGTCATCTGCAACCGCTTCAAATCGGTGAACATGATGCTGTCGCTCAACCGTTGGCTGAAGATCCCGTTGTGCATCGGCATCTCCCACGGTTTCGGCGAGTATGCCCGTGGCTATCGGCGGCGCCAGACCCAGCGTTGGGTCAGCCCCGCCTGGCGGTTCGTCGGTGTGTCAGAGGCGGTGAAGGATTACCTGGTGAACCTCAACTGCGGGTTTACCCGTGAGAACACGACCTATGTGACCAACGCGATCGATATTCCCCAGGCAGAGGCTTTGCAACTGTCCCGCGAGGACGCCCGCCAAGCCCTGGGCCTGCCGATGGACGCACGCATGATCGGCGCCCTGGGCCGCCTGGTGCCGATCAAGGGCCACACCCATTTGCTGCAAGCCTTTGCCACTCTCAAGGACAAATACCCTGAGGCGCAGGTGGGCATCATTGGTTCCGGGCGTGCCGAAGCCGATCTGCGCGCCGACATCGAGCGCCTGGGCCTGACGGGCCGTGCGCATTTGCTGGGCTTTCGCGAAGACGGCATGAAGTACGTGCGCGGCTTTGACATCTGGACTATGCCATCGCTGTTCGAAGGCCTCGGCCTTGCGCTGCTGGAAGGCATGAGCGGCCACTTGCCGGTGATCGCGTCCAACGGCCCTGCGATGCTGCCCTTGGTGCAGGGCGCGGGCGGTTTGTCCCATGACCCAGGCAACGTCGAGCAGTTGGCCGAGGCCCTGGATACCTATCTGGCGCTGAGTGATGAGCAGCTGCGCGCCAAGGGCGAAGAGGTGTTCCGCTATCTGGAAGCCAACCATACCCTCGACGAGTTCAAGCACAAGTACCTGACCCTGATTGAAACCGGTTTGCGTGAAGTAGGTAGAGCATGAATCAGCAGCAACCCCTGGTCTCGGTGATCATCGCTTCCTATAACCACGCCCGGTATATCGAGCAGAGCATCCTCAGCGTGTTGGGGCAGACCTACCCCAATATCGAGTTGTTGGTGGTCGACGACGGTTCCAAGGATGACAGCGTCGAGCGCATCCGGCGCTTGCAGGCCGAACACGGCTTTGATTTCCAGGTGCAACAGAACCAGGGCCTCAGCGCCACCCTCAACGGCGCGATCGCTCGCGCCAAGGGCAGCCTGATCGCACCGTTCGGCTCGGATGACATCATGTTGCCGGACCGCATCGCGACCCAGGTGGCGTATATGGAGGGCAAGCCGAAGGTGGGCATGTGCGCCGGCAACATCGAGCTGATCGATGGCGATGGCAACCTGCACCCGGAGAAGAAGCAACGTCGCGATGTGCCGTTTCGCAGTCTCGATTTTGACGACATGTTCATGGACCGCAAGCCGTTCCCACCGGCGCCCACCATGCTGATTCGTCGGGACGTGCTGGAGGAGGTCGGCGGTTTCGACCCGCAGATTCCCCTCGAGGACCTGCTGATCCAATTGAAGATCACGGCGGCGGGCTACACCATCGACGCCCTTGACGTGGTGATGGCGCAGTATCGACAGCACGGCAGCAACACCTACAAGAACCACCGCTACATGATCCAGAACATCCTCAAGACCTACGCCAAGTTCAGCGACCACCCGGCCTATGACGCGGTGCGCTACAACTTCCTGAACTCGATGTTCTTAAAGACCGCCCAGCGCGACCGGCCGTTGGCGCGCGAGATTCTCAAGCAGATTCCCCTGAAGTTCTGGGGCCGCAAAACCTTGCGCGGATTGGTGCGGCTCTACCTGGCACCGCTCAAAAGCTGAGGCGCTTCCCCTGTAGGAGCAAGCTTGCTCGCGAAAAAACCGAGGACACTGCAGGCAGTCTGAATGCCTGCGTTATCGTTGACGAGCTTCGCGAGCAAGCTCGCTCCTACAGGGGCTTATCACCTGGACGGGCCAGGCTCTGTACCTGCTCGCGAATTTTCGCAGTGGCCGTTGGGCTCGCAACCATTGCATAGCCCTTCACCAGTTGCTCGAAGTGCGTTTCGAACAGCCAGTTGCGGTCCTGCGGATAGCGTTGCATGTGGCGCAAATTACGCTGGCGCAATGCGTAGCGCAGGGGCGACGGGAAGATGCGCAGGTCGGCGACGTCAATCAGGCCGAACTCACCGTCGTCCATCAGCAACACGTTGCCCAGGTGCAGCGAACGGAAGTACACGCCGCGCTCATGCAATTGCGCCATGAACCGACCAAAACGCTCGACCAGCGATTCGCGCAGGCTGCTGTCCAGGCTTTGCAGGGCCTGGCGCAGTGTCAGGCCGGGCAGGGGCGTGTAGGCCACGGCGCTGCTGGCGTCGGGCAAGGAGTAGAGCCCGAGGATGTGTGGTGCGGGGATGTCCAGGGTGCGCAATTGCTCGCTGTTGCTGGCAAAGCGCTCGGAATACGGGTTGAAGCTACCGGAGGTGTACCAGCGGCGTGGGCGGAACAGCTTGAGGAAGCTGCCATCTTCCAGGCGCAGGACTTTTGGCCCGAGGCCATCGGCTTCGATTACATGGGCATTGCTGCACAGCTGGTCGAATGCCTGGGGCTTGATCGATTGCACAGGCATGCGCAGCAGACTGCGGTGGCGCTGGGCGACGCTCAGGCCGGCAATGATTGCCAGCGGGATCCACAGCAGGAACCAATGCTCCTTGGGTCGCGACAGGATGCCGCCGCCTTCGGTCAGGCCGGCACCGATGCCGTAGGCCAGCAAGGACGATGCAAGGATGAACAGCGGCTGTGCGCGCTCTTTCAGACCTTTATACAGGCCCCATCCGAGCATGAAGGCCCACGGGATGAAGCCAATGATACCGACGTAATAGAGCACGCCGAGGGAGAAGCTGTGGGGCTCGCGAAGTTGGTCGCCAACTGCCAGAGTCAGATACAGCTCGGAATCGTAACTATGACCGATCCACGGATGCTCTGCGATTAGGTGCAACGACATGCGCCACAGCTCAAGGCGGAATGAGCTGCCTCGTTCGGTGATCGATTCAGGGTAAAACACCAGGAGCGCGACAGCACCCAGGATCATGCCGCTGAGAAGCAGTGCCGAGCGCCGGTTACGGCTGAGAAAGCTCATCCACAGGATGGCAAGCGTCAATGCTACAAGCGGCGTGCGTGAACCGGTCGCCAGCACGGCCGTGGCCATGATCGCAAGCGCTGGTACGCTGAACCACAATACCTTCTGTCGCTGGGTGGTCATGCAGGTGTATAGCCAATAAACCGTAAAAAAACCAAAAAGGTGCGAGCTGAGCAACGGGTTGTCGAGGGCGCCAAGACCGCCGATCATGCGCATGCCGGGTTGGAATCCCTTGGCGAACGCCACCAGATTCCACAGGCTTACCACTAGCGCAATGGCAGCGGCACTAAAGAAGATCGGTTTGAACAGTTCATTGCGATAATGCAGCAACAGCCCGCAGCCACCAAACAGCATGAATGTGTTCAGCGGGCGTTTGAACAGGTCGGTGTCGGTACTGGGCTCCGGGCTCCAGAGCAGGCTCGTCAAGGCCCAGGCAGAAAACACCAGGAACGCGAGGGCAATAGGCTCGCGCAACAAATCCTTGAGTTCCTTGGGACGCATGCACAACAGGAACAAGGTGGGCACGCTGAACAGGATGTAGAAAACCCGGTGCAGTACGTTACGGTTGCCGACGAAGAACAGCGCACTCAAGAGCAACAGCAAGCCAACAGGCAAAATCCACAGGACCAGGAAGTCGAAAACGCGATTTGAGCCATAGATAAGGCGCTTTGAGTGCATACGATAAAGCCATTCCAGAAAGAGAAAGCCGACCATCTTAAGGTAGTGGCTATGTAATGTCGCCCGTCTGATCCAACCGGGCTGTGGGTTACGCCGGGTGCAAGTACAACAGAGAAGCTGTGCTAAAGTCAGCCTCCTTTTTCAAAACGCCGCGTGATATGACCGACTCCAGTCCGAGCGCAAGCCCTTCGAGCTTGAAAATATACTTCCGCCTGCTCAGTTACGTTAAGCCTTATATGGGCTTGTTCGCGTTGAGTATCCTTGGATTTCTGATTTTCGCGTCGACCCAACCGATGCTGGGTTACATCCTCAAATACTTCGTCGACGGCCTGTCCAACCCCGAAGCCGTGCTGTTTCCGACCGTGCCGTTCTTGCGCGACCTGCAGCTGCTGCAGGCGGTGCCGCTGCTGATCATTCTGATCGCGGCCTGGCAAGGCCTGGGCTCATTCTTGGGCAACTACCTGTTGGCCAAGGTCTCCCTGGGGCTGGTCCACGATTTGCGCGTGCAGTTGTTCAACAACCTGCTGACGCTGCCAAACCGTTACTTCGACAACCATAACTCCGGCCACCTGATTTCCCGCATCACCTTCAACGTGACCATGGTCACAGGGGCGGCAACCGATGCCATCAAGGTGGTGATCCGCGAAGGCATGACAGTGATCTTCCTGTTCGCCTCGCTGCTGTTCATGAACTGGCGCCTGACGCTGGTGATGATCGCCATCCTACCGTTGATTGCGGTCATGGTCAGCACGGCCAGCAAGAAATTCCGCAAGCAGAGCAAGAAGATTCAGGTGGCCATGGGGGACGTCACCCACGTCGCCTCGGAAACCATCCAGGGCTACCGCGTGGTGCGCAGCTTCGGCGGCGAGGTCTACGAGGAAAAAAGATTCTTCAAGGCCAGCCAGAGCAACACCAACAAGCAATTGCGCATGACCCGTACCGGGGCGATCTACACGCCGGCGCTGCAACTGGTGATCTACTCCGCGATGGCGGTGCTGATGTTCCTAGTGCTGTACCTGCGAGGCGATGCGTCGGCCGGTGACATGGTGGCCTACATCACCTTGGCCGGTTTGTTGCCCAAACCGATTCGCCAACTGTCGGAAGTCAGCTCGACTATTCAGAAAGGCGTGGCCGGTGCCGAAAGCATTTTCGAACAGCTGGACGAAGAGGTGGAGGTCGACCACGGCACCCTCGAGCGTGAAAAAGTCAGCGGCCGCCTGGAAGTGCGCAACCTGAACTTCACCTACCCCGGCACCGAGCGCCATGTGCTCAAGGACATCAGCTTTACCGCCGAGCCTGGGCAGATGATCGCCCTGGTAGGGCGCTCGGGCAGCGGCAAGTCGACCCTGGCCAGCCTGATCCCGCGGTTCTATCACCACGAAAGCGGTGAAATCCTGCTCGATGGCATCGAGATCGAAGACTACAAGCTGCTCAACCTGCGCAAGCACATTGCCCAGGTGACCCAGCACGTGACCCTGTTCAGCGACACCGTGACCAACAATATCGCCTACGGTGACCTGGCCGGCGCGCCACGCGAAGACGTCGAGGCGGCGGCGGCGGATGCCAACGCCAGGGACTTCATCGACCAGTTGCCCAAGGGCTTCGATACCCAGGTCGGCGAGAACGGCGTGCTGTTGTCCGGTGGCCAACGCCAGCGCCTGGCGATTGCCCGTGCCCTGCTCAAGAATGCGCCTGTGTTGATTCTCGACGAGGCCACCTCGGCCCTCGACACCGAGTCCGAGCGGCATATCCAGGCCGCGCTGGACAAGGTTATGCAGGGCCGCACGACGCTGGTGATCGCACACCGCTTGTCCACCATCGAAAAGGCTGACCTGATCCTGGTGATGGACGACGGTCGGATCGTCGAACGTGGCACCCACGGCGAATTGTTGGCGCAGAACGGCTATTACGCCCGCCTGCATGCCATGGGCCTGGATGCGCCGGTAGCGGCCGATATCACCTGATCTGAAATACGCACACATCTACTGTGGGAGGGGGCTTGCCCCCGATAGCGAAGTGTCAGCCTGCACATATGTCAGCTGACCCACCGCCATCGGGGCAAGCCCCCTCCCACATTTGCCCTGCGCTTGATTCGGCGTCGCGCCAGTCGCAAGCCAGCGCAAACCCTGTGCTAATATCGCGCCCCTGTTCATTTTGTATGTGGGTTGCTCCATGAAGTTGTCCATGCCGCGATTCAATCAAGCCCCTGTCTTGGTGGTCGGCGATGTCATGCTCGACCGTTACTGGCATGGTGGTACCTCACGGATTTCCCCTGAGGCGCCGGTACCGGTCGTCAAGGTCGAGCAAATCGAAGACCGTCCGGGTGGCGCTGCCAACGTTGCCCTCAATATTGCCGCGCTCGGCGCCCCGGCCTCCCTCGTGGGTGTGACCGGTGACGACGAAGCGGCCGACAGCCTGGCCAATAGCCTGCGCGGGGCGGGCGTGCGCGCGTTGTTCCAGCGCATCGCGCATCAGCCGACCATCGTCAAGCTGCGGGTCATGAGCCGTCACCAGCAATTGCTGCGCATCGATTTCGAAGAACCCTTCGCCACCGACGCCCTGGCCCTCGGTGGTCAGGTCGAGGCGTTGCTCGAAGGCATCAAGGTGCTGGTGTTGTCCGACTACGGCAAAGGCGCCTTGAAGAACCACCAGGTGCTGATCCAGGCCGCCAAGGCCCGCAACATTCCGGTGCTGGCCGATCCCAAGGGCAAGGACTTCTCGATTTATCGGGGCGCCAGCCTGATCACGCCAAATCTCAGCGAGTTCGAAGCCGTCGTCGGTGGTTGCGCCGATGAGCACGAACTGGTGAGCAAGGGCGCGGCGCTGATGGCCGATCTTGAGCTCGGCGCCCTGCTGGTGACCCGTGGCGAGCACGGCATGACCCTGCTGCGTCCAGGCCATCCGGCGATGCACCTGCCGGCGCGTGCACGGGAAGTGTTCGACGTCACCGGCGCCGGTGACACGGTTATTTCCACCCTGGCCGCGTCCATCGCCGCCGGTGAGGAGCTGCCCCACGCCGTGGCCCTGGCCAACCTGGCGGCGGGCATCGTGGTCGGCAAGCTGGGCACCGCTGCCATCAGCGCACCCGAGTTGCGTCGCGCCATCCAGCGCTCCGAAGGCTCGGAACGCGGGGTGCTGGGGCTCGAGCAATTGCTGTTGGCGATTGACGACGCTCGCGCCCACAACGAAAGCATTGTCTTCACCAACGGTTGCTTCGACATCCTGCACGCCGGCCATGTGACGTATCTTGAGCAAGCGAGCGCCCAGGGCGATCGCCTGATCGTCGCGGTCAACGATGACGCGTCCGTCAGCCGCTTGAAAGGCCCTGGCCGCCCGATCAATAGCGTCGACCGGCGCATGGCGGTACTGGCGGGTTTGGGTGCGGTGGACTGGGTGATCAGTTTTTCTGAAGGCACCCCGGAAAACCTGTTGGCCCAGGTCAAGCCAGACGTGCTGGTCAAGGGCGGTGACTATTCCGTCGGCCAGGTGGTCGGTGCGGACATCGTCAGCGCCTACGGCGGCACGGTCAAAGTGTTGGGCCTAGTTGAAAACAGCTCAACCACAGCTATCGTCGAGAAGATCCGTAATAATGATTGATACTAAAAAGTGGGTTCTGATCACCGGTGGCGCTGGCTTTATCGGTTCGCATTTGGTCGATGCGCTGCTTGCGAGAGGCTATTGGGTGCGCGTGCTGGATAACCTATCCACGGGCAAGCGAAGCAATTTGCCGCTCGATAACCGGCGAGTCGATCTAATTGAAGGTGACGTCGCCAATGCCGAAGAGGTGGAGCGGGCCGCTGTCGGCGTGACTGCGGTGGTGCACTTGGCGGCGGTAGCTTCGGTACAAGCATCGGTGGATGATCCAGTCGGCACGCATCAGAGCAATTTCGTAGGCACCTTGAATGTCTGCGAAGGCATGCGTAAGGCCGGCGTAAAGCGTGTGGTATTTGCTTCCAGCGCAGCTGTGTATGGCAACAATGGGGAAGGTGCTTCGATTGAAGAGGAGACTGCTAAAGCTCCGTTGACACCTTATGCTTCGGACAAGTTGGCAGGTGAGTTCTACTTTGATTTCTATCGCCGTCAGCATGGCCTGGAACCGGTGATTTTTCGCTTTTTCAATATTTTCGGACCACGCCAGGATCCGTCATCACCGTACTCTGGCGTGATCAGCATTTTTAGCGAGCGTGCCCAGCGAGGTTTGCCTATTTCGGTGTTCGGCGACGGTGAGCAGACCCGCGATTTCATGTACGTTGAAGACTTGGTCGAGGTACTGGTGCAAGCCGTCGAAGCGCCAGGCGCACCCTTTGGGGCTATTAACGTCGGCTGGAACCGCACCACCACCCTCAAGCAGGTCCTGCACGCGTTGGAAGAGGCGCTGGGCTCGTTGCCTGCTGTGACGTACGAGCCGGCGCGCCCCGGAGACATTCGGCATTCAAGGGCGAATAACCAAAGGTTGCTGGCCAGTTTCAAGCCGCCTGAGCCTACTCTCTTGAAGGTTGGCCTGGAGCGTTTGTTGAACGGCTGACTTCTCTCCATGTAGGAGCTGGGTGGGTAGAGCCGTCCGGCTTGCTCCTTAGCGATAGCATTAACGCTTCAGTCCCTGGCTTTTTTCTTCGGCACGATCTTGCGCAGCATCTGCTGCGCCTTGCCGGTCAAGCGCTTGAGCTTCGACTCTTTTTCCGGTTCTGCCAGGCCTTGCTGGCGCAGCCAGTCCTTCCAGCGAATCCGCTCATCACGCACCAGCCAGCCCTCCTGCTGGGCGAAGCTTTCGGCCAGGTACAAACCACGCGTGCTCGCCGGGTACAACTGATCTTTCTTGACCGTGTACAGCTCGGCCAGCGGCTCGCCGTCTTTGAGCGGCATCAAGTACAGATCCGGACGCTGTCGATCCAGGCGCGCCACCAGTTGGTCACCTTCCAGGCGCTCATCCACATGAAACAGGCTCAGTGACTTGGCCTCCTTCGGCACTTCCAGGCGCAGATCGTAAATCAGCTGCAGTGACGCCGTCGGCAGGTGCACATAGGCCCGTGGGCGCTCGATCAACTGGGTTGTCGCACAGCGCACCGGGCGCGCGGCGCCAGACAGCGGGCTCAGGCGAAACGGCAGGGCTTCACGGTAATGCAGCGCGGCGGAGTAGGGCGCCGGCAGCCACGTGTCGTTGAAGCGCCCGCCGAGCCAGCCTTCCGGGGTTTCCAGCAAGCACTCTTCGGCAATTTCCTGGATGGCGGTATGCAGCGGCAGGTTCAGTTCATGGGCCGGGACGTAGCCGGAGATCAGCTTGAGCACCACATCGCCGCGATCCTGGCGCCGCTGGCGCACCAGTACCCAGTAATCCTTGTTTTGCCAGTGCAGCGTCAGGCGCACCGAGACGCCGAGGTTCGCCAGCTCCAGGCTGAAGCGTTCGGCGTCGGGCACCTCGACCGGCTTACGCCGTTGCAGGGTCTGGGCGAAGTTGAGCGGCATGCCGACGCTCTGGTAGCTCAGGCCTTCTGGGGTGGCTTCTACGTGCAGCGGCAGTGTCTTGAAGTTGCTCGGGTTCTTTCTTATGAGCGTACGCGGCATGTCGGCTCCTTTTTGCGACGGGGTCGGCCGCGTGGGCGGCATCAGAGTTGACGGATGACTCGGGCAGCGGTTGCCACGTTATGGGCCAGGTGCAGCGGATTAATCGTCCCGACAATAGCACTGGCGACGCCCGTTTGCGCAAACAACAACATGAAACTGGCCTGAATTGGATCCATTCCAGGCTCCAGGCACACATGGCCGCTGGCCAGGGCTTTTTTCACCAGGATGCCCTTGCCATGGGCCGCCGCGTATTCAATGACGGCTTTTTCAGCTTGTTCGTTCAAATTGTAAGTGACCATTGCGCAATCACCCTGTTCCAGCGCCTTAACGCCGCCTTCAACGGTCTTGCCGGAGAAGCCGAAACCGCGAATTTTGCCCTCTTTTTTCAGCGCCGCCAGGGTCTGGTACACCTCGCAATCATTGAGGATATGCAAGTCGTTACCATCAGAGTGCACCAGCACCAGGTCGATAAAATCCGTTTCAAGTCTTTTCAGGCTGCGCTCGATCGACATCCGCGTATGGGCGGCGCTGAAATCGTGGCGGGATACACCCGCTTCGAATTCCTCACCGACCTTGCTGACGATCACCCAATCCTTGCGCTGGCCGCGCAGCAGAGGCCCGAGGCGCTCTTCGCTGCGGCCGTAGGCGGGCGCGGTGTCGATCAGGTTGATGCCCAGCTGGCGCGCCTGGCGCAGCAACATCCGCGCCTCGTCGTCATCCGGAATCTTGAAGCCGTTGGGGTATTTCACCCCTTGGTCGCGGCCCAGCTTGACGGTGCCCAGGCCCAGCGGCGAAACCAGCAAGCCGGTACTGCCCAGGGGGCGATGCAGGTCGTGCAGGGTTGGCAGGCTCATGGCAACAGTTGCTCCCAAGCGGGTTGGCCGATAGCCGGCTTTGGCAGCTCGGGCAGGGGGGCGCTGGCGCTTGGGCGGATGCCATCGCGTTCCAGGCGGGTGATGACTCGGTCGGCGAAGTCCGGTGCCAGGGCCAGCTTGGTCGGCCAGCCCACCAACAGGCGCCCCTGTTCGGCAACGAAGGCATTGTCGGGACGGGTCAGGCCCGATTGCAATGGCTCGGCGCGGTTGACGCGCAGGGTGGCCCACTGGGTCTGGCTCATGTCGATCCACGGCAACAACTGGGCAAGCTCTTTCTGGGCAGTGGCGATCTGCTCTTGCGGCGTGCGAGCCACGCCGTCGGCCTCGGCGATATCACCACCGATGTACCACACCCAGCGACCGTCGGCGGCCGGGTGGGTAGTCACGGTCAGGCGCGGCTTGGTGCCGCCGCCCAGGCAGTGGGCATACAACGGCTTCAAGCCCGGGCCTTTGGCGAGGATCATGTGCAGCGGGCGGGTTTGCATCGCCGGCTGGCTCAAGCCCAGGGCCGCCAGCAGCTCCGCCGTGCCGGCGCCGGCGCTCAGTACGATGCGCTGGGCGCGGATGTCGCGGCCATCAACCTTCAAGCCGACCAGCGTGTCGCCGTCGAGCAGCGGTTCGATCTGCCGGCCTGCGAGCAAACCGTCACCGGCCAGATGCGCCAGGCGTTCAATCAGGCTTGGCACGTCCACTACCAATTCCGCCAGGCGATAGACCTTGCCCTTGAAGCGGCGATCTTGCAGCGCCGGGGGCAGTTCGTCGCCCTTGACCTGATCCACGCGACCACGCACGGCCTTGCTGGCGAAAAAACTGGTGAGATTACCGGCGAGGGTGCCGGGGGACCACAGGTAGTGGGCTTGGGAGAGCAGGCGCACGCCGGACAGGTCCAGCTCGCCAGTGCCGGCCAGCGCTTCACGCCAGCGGCGCGGCATGTCGGCAATCGCTTCGGAGGCGCCGGTGAGGGCGCCGTGCAGGGCGTATTTCGCGCCGCCGTGGATGATTCCCTGAGACTTCACGCTTTGCCCGCCGCCCAGGGTCGCGCTTTCCACCAGCACCGTGGAAAACCCCTGGCGGCGCAGGCGCGCATTGAGCCAGAGGCCGGCAACCCCGGCGCCGACAATCAGAACGTCGGTGGAAATAACGGATGGCATCGGCGACCTCAATGTTCAAGACAAGAGGCGCAGTATACAGGCTGTTGAGTGGCGGTCAGTGACCGGCGGTTTTCGAGAACAGCTGAATCACCACCACGCCCAGCACAATCAGCCCCATCCCCAGCATGGCCGGGATATCCAGCTTCTGCCCGTAGATGAACAACGCTGCAATGCTGACCATCACGATGCCCAACCCTGCCCATACCGCGTACGCCACGCCCACCGGCACCGTGCGCACCACCAGCGTGAGCATCCAGAACGCCACGCCATAACCGACGATCACCAGCAACAGCGGGATAGGCGTGCTCCAGCCCTTGATGGCTTTCATGGAAACGGTCGCGATCACTTCCGAGCAGATGGCGATGGCCAGGTAACAGTAGGCGGCGTTCATGGTGCGTTCCTCAAGGTGAAGCTCGTTTGATAAGGTCGGCATTCTAGAGGTTCAACAGATGGGGTAAAGTCATTACCTATCCGAATTCAAGATAGGTTCAGCCATGAGCGTGCAGTGGGATCTGGAACAGATGCGCCTGTTTGTCAGCGTTGCCGAGCAGCGTTCGTTCTCTGCCGTGGCGCGCGGGCAACGCAAGGCGCAATCGGCCATCAGCAACGCGATCGCGATGCTGGAGGCGGACCTCGGCGTCAGCCTGTTCGAGCGTAGCAGCGGCCGCCAGCCGCGCCTGACCGAAGCCGGCAGTGTGCTGCTGGAGGAGGCGCGCGAAGTGCTGCGCCAGTGCGAGCGCCTGACGGGACGGGCATTGTCGTTGACCCGGGGCGAGGAAGCGTGCCTGCGCCTGGCCCAGGACGAGGCGATGTTGTTCCAGCCGGTGCTCGATAGTCTTGAGGCGCTGGCCATGCGCTATCCGTTGCTTGAAGTGCAGTTGTCCAGTGCCGCTCAGGGCGATGTGGCGCGCAAGTTGGTGGAACGCCAGGCCGACCTGGGCCTGTTGTTCTACCACGACCAGATCCCCGAAGCTCTCGAACGACGGGTGGTGGGCAGTGTGGAAATGGTCACGGTGTGCGGAGTGAACCACCCTTTGGCCAAGGAAAAGTACGTGGATTGCCAACGACTGGCGCAGTTTCGCCAGTTGCTGATGTCGACCCAGACCAGCGTCTACCCCGGCAGCGAAGCCGCCAGCCCGCTGGTGTGGCGGGCCGACAGCTTCTACGTATTGGCCGAATGGCTGATGAGCGGCCTCGGTTGGGCCTGGTTGCCACGGCATATCGTGCAATACCCGACCTACCAGCAACAAATGGTTGAACTGGACAGCGAATGGACCCCGCCGGCGCTGGTGGTGGAACTGGTGTGGCGCCGCGATGAGCCCCTTGGGCCGGCCGCGCGTTTTTTGGCGGAACGTTTTGCCGAGTGCCTGCAGGCGATCGACTGAAAAAGCCGATAAACTCCGCCGCCATGAATAGAACTCTCTACAGCTGTCTGTTTTACCTGGCGCTGCCGTTGGTGGCTTTACGTCTATGGTTACGCGCGCGCAAGGCGCCGGCCTATGCCAAGCGCGTGGGCGAGCGGTTTTCCTATGGCTTGCCGGTGATGCAGCCCGGCGGCATCTGGGTGCATGCGGTGTCGGTGGGCGAAAGCATTGCCGCCGCGCCGATGATCCGCGCCCTGCTGGAGCGTTATCCGCAGTTGCCGATGACCGTCACCTGCATGACGCCCACCGGTTCCGAGCGCATCCAGGCGCTGTTCGCCAATGAGCCGCGCATTCAACATTGTTATCTGCCGTACGACTTGCCCTGCGCCGCCAAGCGTTTCCTCGACCGGGTACAGCCCCGGCTGGCGGTGATCATGGAAACTGAATTGTGGCCCAACCATATTCACGCCTGCGCCCAGCGCGGTATTCCGGTGGCCCTGGCCAATGCGCGGTTGTCGGCGCGCTCGGCCAAGGGCTACGCCCGGTTTGCCAGGCTGACCGCGCCGATGCTGGCGCAAATGAACTTGATTGCGGTGCAGACCGAGACCGAGGCCGAACGCTTTCGCAGCCTCGGCGCGCGTCCTGAAACCGTTGAAGTCACCGGCTCGATCAAGTTCGACCTGACCGTCGACCCGCAACTGCCGGCCCGCGCCGCCGCCCTGCGCGAACAATGGGGTGCCGGTGAGCGGCCGGTGTGGATCGCCGCGAGTACCCACGAAGGCGAGGATGAGGTGGTGCTTGCGGCCCATCGCCAATTGCTCGCCAGCTATCCCAACGCCTTGCTGATCCTGGTACCGCGTCACCAGGAACGCTTTGACCCGGCCTTTGAGCGTTGCGTGCAGCAGGGCTTTTCCACGGTACGTCGTTCCAGTGGCGAGCCGGTCACCGCCCACACCTCAGTGTTGCTCGGCGACACCATGGGCGAGTTGCTGTTTCTCTACGCCTTGGCCGACAGCGCCTTTGTCGGCGGCAGCCTGGTCCCGACCGGTGGGCACAACCCGCTGGAGCCGGCCGCGCTGGGCAAGCCGGTGATCATGGGGCCGCACCTGTTCAACTTCCTGGAAATCACCGCGATGATGCGCGACGCCGGGGCGTTGCGTGAGGTGGATGATGCAGAAGGCTTGGCCGAGGCGGTGCGCCAGCTGTTCGAGTTGCCACAGGATGCGCGCAGGATGGCGCAGGCGGGATTGAAGGTGATGCAGGCCAACCAGGGCGCGCTTAAGCGCTTGCTGGATGGGCTGGACAGACTGATAAGTCACTGACTCAACACTGAACCAACTGTGGGAGGGGGCTTGCTCCCGATAGCGGTCTGTCAGTTCAAGTTGTCTTGACTGACACTCCCTCATCGGGGGCAAGCCCCCTCCCACATTGGTTTTGCAGTGTTCTCAAGAACCTGGGCGGGCCTTCAGTTGCTCGGCGGCGGCTTTGGCCAGGTCCGGTGGCAGGAAGTCCTTGTCCGGGTTGTAGTCGGCCTTGAGGTAGCGCGTCAGGTCCTGCAGATCTCCTGGATTCAACGTGCCCGCAGCCTGCTTCAAGCGCAGGTTGTCGAGGATGTAGTCGTAGCGGCTGTTGTTGTAGTTGCGCACCGACGCGTAGAGCTGGCGCTGGGCGTCGAGCACGTCGACGATATTGCGCGTGCCCACCTGATAGCCGATTTCCGTGGCTTCCACCGCGCTCTGGTTGGAGATGATCGACTGGCGGCGCGCCTGTACCTGCTCCACGTCGGTATTCACCGCGCGGTGCAGGTTGCGGGTGTTTTCCACGACCTGGCGGCGCAGGCCTTCGCGTTGCTGCTCGGTCTGGCCCAGGCGCGAGTAGGACTCACGGACCTGGGAGCTGGTCAGGCCGCCGCTGTAGATCGGAATGTTCAGGCGCAGGCCGATGGTGCGCTGTTCGACGTCACCGCGATAGGGCGTGCCGAACGCATTCGGGTTGCTGAAACCCAGGGCATCGTTATCGCCTTTTTCGTACTGCGCCACTGCGTCCAGGGTGGGCGCGTGGCCGGCCTTGCGCTGCTTGAGGGTTTCCTCGGCGGCAGTGACGGCGTAGTTGCTGGCCAGCAGGTTCAGGTTCTGGCGGCCGGCAGTTTCGACCCAGGCTTTGGCGTCGTTCGGCAGCGGTGGCAACACCGGCAGCGTATGGACAATGCCCTGGATCGAATTGTATTGGCGATTGGTCAGGGTGATCAGCGCCTCGAAGGCGTCTTCCACCTGGCGCTGGGCGAGGATACGGTTGGCCCGTGCCGTGTCATAGCTGGCCTGGGATTGCAGCACGTCGGTCTTGTCCGACAGGCCCACATCGAAGCGTTCATTGGATTGGTCCAACTGACGCTTGAAGGCATTTTCTTCGGCCTTGGTCGAGGCCAGGTTGTCTTGGGCGCGCAGCACGGCGAAGTAGCTTTCGGCGCTCTGCAGGATCAGGTTCTGTTCGGTCGCCGAGAGCTGCAGCGCCGCCTGCTCGTTGGTGGCTTCGGCGGCTTGCAACTGGAACCAGCGGTCGGCACGGAACAGCGGCTGGCTCAGGGTTGCACGCCAGGAGTGCGCATCGCGATTGGCGGTGGCGGCCGGCGTGTCGATCTGGGTGCGGACGTTGTTGATATCAGCGCCGCCGGTCAGGTTCGGCAGCAACCCGGCGCGAGCCTGGGGCACCACTTCTTTCTGCGCGCCGTACTGGGCGCGTGCGGCGGCCAGGTCGGCGTTGTTGTCCACCGCTTCCTGATAGACGCTGACCAGGTCGGTCCTGGCAGACAAGGGCGCTTCAGCTGCCCAGACCATTGTGTGGGTCGCACAAGACACGGCAACTGCCAGTGAAAGTTTGCGCAGCATGAGTCGATCCCTGAATAAATATTACGATGATAATGTGTTGGCCAAGGCTACGGTGACCCAACTGGAGCGTCAAGCCTTGAGGCAGCTCCCGAGTGTAGTGGCCGGACTGCGGCACAACAATCCTGCAATCACGCCATTTATCGTGCCCAATGCGGCGCCATTGGCAATTTGCCCACGCCATGGTCTAGACTGGCCGCGTTCTTGTCGGGGTGCCTTGTTGGAAGGCTGAGATCGGTAAATACCGGATCCCGTTGAACCTGATCAGGTTAACGCCTGCGTAGGGAACAAGATTTCTCGTCACCCGGCGAGTCCTCTTGTGCTTCGTCCGGGAAGTTGTTCGACAATCGAACAGCCCTCGTGCGCCAAGCACAGCACTGGTTCCAGTGCCTCCGTCCGTCACAGGTTCGCTCCGACAAACATCCACCGCCTGGAGAGTTGGAGAGCCCGTGATGAGCACAGAAATAAAAAGTACAAAGCTGAAAAGCACCGTGCACTTGAGTGAATCGGCCAAGGTCGACTCCGGCTCCGTGCAGCCGTTTACCCGCTCGCAGAAAATCTACGTACAAGGCACTCGCCCGGACATTCGTGTGCCGATGCGCGAGGTCAGCCTGGATGTGACGCCCACCGATTTCGGCGGCGAAATCAACGCGCCCGTGGTGGTCTACGACACCTCCGGTCCGTACACCGACCCCAACGTGATCATCGACGTGCGCAAAGGCTTGGGCGATGTGCGCTCGCCCTGGATCGAATCTCGCGGCGACACCGAGCGCCTGTCGGGCCTGAGTTCGCACTTCGGTCAACAGCGCCTGAGCGATGCCGAGTTGACCGCCCTGCGTTTCGCCCATGTAAAGAACCCGCGCCGCGCCAAGGCCGGGGCCAACGTCACGCAAATGCACTACGCGCGCAAAGGCATCATCACCGCCGAGATGGAGTACGTTGCCATCCGCGAAAACATGAAGCTTGAAGAGGCCCGCGCCAGTGGCTTGCTTGACCAGCAGCACGCCGGCCACAGCTTCGGCGCCAGCGTACCGAAGATCATCACCCCTGAATTTGTGCGCGAAGAAATCGCCCGTGGTCGCGCGATCATCCCGGCCAACATCAACCACACCGAATTGGAACCGATGATCATCGGCCGTAACTTCCTGGTGAAGATCAACGGCAACATTGGCAACAGCGCGCTGGGCTCGTCCATTGAAGAAGAAGTGGCGAAACTGACTTGGGGTATTCGCTGGGGTTCGGACACGGTGATGGACCTGTCCACCGGCAAGCACATCCATGAAACCCGCGAGTGGATCATTCGCAACTCGCCGGTGCCGATCGGTACGGTGCCGATCTACCAGGCCCTGGAAAAAGTCGGTGGCGCCGCCGAGGACCTGACCTGGGAGCTGTTCCGTGACACCTTGATCGAACAGGCCGAGCAGGGCGTCGACTACTTCACCATCCACGCCGGCGTGTTGTTGCGCTATGTCCCGCTGACCGCCAAGCGCGTCACCGGCATTGTTTCCCGTGGCGGCTCGATCATGGCCAAGTGGTGCCTGGCCCACCACAAAGAGAACTTCACCTACACGCATTTCGATGAGATCTGCGAAATCATGAAGGCCTATGACGTCAGCTTCTCCCTCGGCGATGGTCTGCGCCCTGGCTCGATTGCCGACGCCAACGACGCCGCGCAATTCGGTGAACTGGAAACCCTTGGCGAGCTGACCAAGATCGCCTGGAAGCACGACGTGCAAACGATGATCGAAGGCCCGGGCCACGTGCCGATGCAGCTGATCAAGGAAAACATGGACAAGCAGCTGGAGTGCTGCGACGAAGCGCCGTTCTACACCCTCGGGCCGCTGACCACCGATATTGCGCCAGGCTATGACCACATCACCTCCGGTATCGGCGCGGCAATGATCGGCTGGTTCGGCTGCGCCATGCTCTGCTACGTCACGCCCAAGGAACACCTGGGCTTGCCGAACAAGGATGACGTGAAGACCGGCATCATTACCTACAAGATCGCGGCGCATGCTGCCGACCTTGCCAAGGGCCATCCGGGTGCGCAGATACGCGACAACGCGCTGAGCAAGGCACGCTTCGAGTTTCGCTGGGAAGACCAGTTCAACCTCGGCCTGGACCCGGACACCGCGCGTTCCTATCACGACGAAACCCTACCGAAGGATTCGGCCAAGGTCGCGCATTTCTGCTCGATGTGCGGGCCGAAATTCTGCTCGATGAAAATTACCCAGGAAGTGCGTGAGTACGCGGCTAACCAGCGCATTGAAGCGGTGGATGTGGACGTGGTCAAGGGCCTGGCCGAGCAGGCGGAGCGGTTCAAGCAGGAAGGCAGTCAGCTGTACAAAAAAGTCTGAAACCCATGATCGTTCCCACGCTCCGCGTGGGAATGCATCCCGTGACGCTCCGCGTCACAAAGGCGGACGCAGAGCGTCCAAAGCGGCATTCCCACGCAGAGCGTGGGAACGATCAGCCCCTCAGAGATGCCCCCCTTGAACATTCAACCGAGTACCTACTCCCCCGACATCGCGGTGCCCACCGACAAGCGCGTCTTCGGCGCCCGCGACCTGTTCTCCCTGTGGTTCTCCCTCGGCATCGGCCTGATGGTGCTGCAGACCGGCGCATTGCTCGCGCCGGGCCTGGGTTTGTCCGGCTCATTGCTGGCCATCTTTCTCGGCACTCTGGTGGGCGTGCTGTTGCTGGCATCCGTCGGTGTGATCGGCAGCGACACCGGCCTGTCCGCCATGGCCGCGCTCAAGCTCAGCCTCGGTGCCAAGGGCGCCAGCCTGCCGGCGCTGTTGAACCTGTTGCAATTGATTGGCTGGGGCTCGTTCGAAATCATCGTAATGCGCGATGCCGCCAGCCTTTTGGGCACAAGAGCGTTCAGCGAAGGCAGCCTGCTGACGAGCCCCTTGCTGTGGACGCTGTTCTTCGGCGGCCTTGCCACCTTGCTGGCGGTGAGCGGCCCGCTGACCTTCGTGCGCCAGGTCCTGCGCAAATGGGGTATCTGGCTGCTGCTTGCGGCCTGCCTGTGGCTGACCTGGAACCTGTTCGCCAAGGCCGACCTCGCTGCCCTGTGGGCCCAGGCCGGTGATGGCTCGATGCCGTTTGCGGTGGGCTTCGACATTGCCATCGCCATGCCGCTGTCCTGGCTGCCGTTGATTGCCGATTACTCACGCTTCGGCAAGCGCACCAAAAGCGTGTTCGGCGGCACTGCGCTGGGGTTCTTTGTGGGTAATTTCTGGCTGATGAGCCTGGGGGTGGCCTACACCCTGGCATTTGCGCCAAGCGGTGAGGTCAATGCATTGCTGCTGGCCCTGGCCGGCGCCGGCCTGGGTATTCCGCTGTTGCTGATCCTGCTGGACGAGTCGGAAAACGCGTTTGCCGATATTCACTCGGCGGCGGTGTCGAGCGCTATTCTGCTGCGCTTGAAAGTCGAGCACCTGGCGTTGGCCATCGGTGTGCTCTGCACCCTGATCGCCTGCTTTGCGCCCTTGGCGCAATACCAGAACTTCCTGTTGCTGATCGGTTCAGTATTTGCACCACTGTTCGGCGTGGTACTGGTGGATCACTTCATCCTGCGCCATCGGCGCCAGGGCGCGGTGACCCAGCTGCACTGGCCAGCGCTGGTGGCCTGGCTGGGCGGCATCGCTACCTATCATCTGCTGGCCAACCTCTATCCGGATATCGGCGCAACCCTGCCGGCATTGCTGCTGGCGGGGCTGCTGCAGTTCATCCTGGGGCGGGCGGTCAGTGGCGCGCGGGCATCAGCTCAGGCTTGATCACACCGGTCAGGCGCGCATAGGGGATGGTGATTTCGATCAACCCCTGTGCATAAGGGGCGATGGTGCTCACGTTGTACTTGAGCACCACGCCGCCACTGGTCAAGGCCACGTTCGGGGTTTTCTGGAACGGCCAGTTCTTCACGAACTCCGGATCGCGGTCCATCTTGGTGTTGATCAACCAACTGTTATGGGCAACTTTTGCCGTATTCCAGAAGGCCTGCTCCTGGCCGGGCAACAGCATGTCGGCCAGGCCCAGCTCTTTATGCAGCACACGTGAATAGTTGATGAACCCGCGGCCAGGCTCACCGTGGGCTACGCCGGTGTCGAGGTAGCTGGACACTTCGACGATCACCAGGGCGTCATGCTGCTCGCGTACCTTGGCCTGCAAATACATGCTGTGGCGGTCGGGGGATTCGCGCAGGAACTTGTCCCGGTAGGCATTCAGGGTTGCCGGAACGCTGGCGCCTGGGCTGGTGCGGGTCATTTGCAGCAAGCGCTGCTCCACCAGGCTGTCGAGTTGCGGGTCGGCGGGGAAATGCACGGTATCGATGTTCACCAGCGGGCAGTCAGGGCTGCCGCAGCCGGGTTTGGTTTGCTCCGACTTGTCGGTGGTAACGTCCAGCGGCTTGAGCTGGCTGGGTTGGAACAGGCTCTGGCAGGCACCCAGGGTCAAGGCAATGCAAGCCACGGAGGCGATTTTTAAAAGCGACATGTGTGTCCTTCGTAAATCGATGGAAAGCGAAAAGAGTAGCGCTTGGACTGCCAACAAGGCCGCCAGTTCGCCACTAGACTGATTAGAGTGAGTTTGACGCCCGCCGTCTATCCCGGCAACCGGAAAGGGGCTGCGCCAACCTGCATGGGCGCGTTAGGATGGCGCCCATTGCACGGCTTATGACGAGGAAGGATATGACGGATTTTACGAAGTCGACGCCGAATAAAATCGAGATTGTTCAGCGCGACTCTGCCTACAAGGGCTTCTACCAGCTCGATCGCGTGCAGTTGCGCCACGAGAAGTTCGACGGCGGCATGAGCCGCGTGATCAATCGTGAAGTCTTCGTGCGCCATGATGCGGTGTGCGTGCTGCCCTACGATCCGCAGCGCGATGAAGTGGTGCTGATCGAGCAGTTCCGCGTGGGCGCCATGGGCCGCACCGACAACCCCTGGCTGGTGGAAATGGTCGCCGGACTGATCGACAAGGACGAGCAGCCGGAGGAGGTTGCACACCGCGAAGCCGAGGAGGAAGCTGGGCTGACGTTCTCCGCGCTGTGGCCGATCACCAAGTATTTCCCCTCGCCTGGCGGCAGCACCGAATTTGTCCACTTGTACCTGGGCCGTTGCGACAGCTCCCAGGCGGGTGGTATCCATGGATTGGAAGAAGAGGCAGAAGACATCCGCGTCACCACCTGGGCATTCGAAGATGCCTTGCAGGCGGTACGCGACGGTAAGATTTCCAACGCAGCCAGCATTATCGCCCTGCAATGGCTTGCGCTTAATCGCGCGGAAGTGAGGGGGTTATGGCAGTAAAGGCACGGGAACGTTATCGGGTCGACCTGATCGGGCTGCAAGCCGCGTGCGAGGCCAACTATGCGCGGCTGATGCGCCTGCTGCCCGACATGCGCCACGCGCCCGAGGCGCGGCGCATTGCCGTGACCCACGGCGACCAGATGCTCGGCGTGCTGGCCCTGGAAGTCATCGTCAATTGCCCGTACACCACCACCCTGCGCGTGCGCCAGGAACACAGCCTGCCGTGGCTGCCGGTGCCGCAGCTGGAAGTGCAGGTGTACCACGATGCGCGCATGGCCGAAGTGATCAGCGCCGAACATGCACGGCGCTTTCGCAGCATCTATCCTTACCCGAATGTGTTCATGCACCAGCCCGATGAGAAAGCACAGCTCAATGTGTTCCTCGGCGAATGGTTGAGCCACTGTCTGGCCTTGGGCCATGAGTTCGAAGTCGTGCGTTAGATGTGAACGGTGTCCGTTTGTCCAGGTTTCCTCTTTGTGTCCTGCCCTAGCATAATTGCCCCAACTATCTATTCCTGTGATTGCTAGGGAGAGCGCCTTGCCGAGCGTATCCGCCGTGAACCCTGACGCTGTGCTGCTGGTGCAGCTGACCGACAGCCATCTGTTTGCCGAGGCCGACGGCACGCTGCTGGGTATGAATACCCGCGAAAGCCTGCAGCGGGTGATCGAATTGGTCCGCGAACAGCAGCCGTCTATCGATCTGGTGCTGGCCACCGGGGATCTTTCCCAGGACGGTACATTGGCGTCATACCAGCAATTTCGCGATATGACCGCGCCGATAGGTGCTCCCGCGCGCTGGATTCCCGGCAACCACGATGAGCCGCAGGTCATGGCCCAGGCTGCCGTGCACAGCGACCTGCTGGAGCCGGTGGTCGATGTCGGCAACTGGCGCATCATCCTGCTGGACTCCGCCGTACCCGGCTCCGTGCCCGGCTACCTGCAAGACCAGCAACTGCAATTACTCGCCCAAGCCTTGAGCGAAGCGCCGAACCGGCATCATCTGGTGTGCTTCCATCATCACCCGGTATCGATCGACTGTGCCTGGATGGAGCCGATTGGCCTGCGCAACCCCGATGCGTTGTTTGCCGTGCTCGACCGCTTCCCGCAGGTCAAGGCGGTGCTTTGGGGCCATGTGCACCAGGAAATCGACCGCGAGCGCAACGGTGTACGTCTGCTGGCTTCGCCGTCCACGTGCATCCAGTTCGCACCCGGCAGTGAGGACTTCAAGGTCAGCGAGCAAGCGCCGGGCTATCGCTGGCTGCGCCTGCATGCCGACGGATGGTTGGAGACCGGCGTAGAAAGGCTCGAAGGCTTCGCGTTCCAGGTGGACTACGGCAGCAACGGCTATTGACCATCGCGGCGCGGCTATAGGTCCAGCACCTTCGCCAACCTGACCACCGTAACGCCTTGCCCCAAGTGCCGCAGCGAGGGTTGGATCAGCACGCAGTTGTCATACGGCGTGAGGATTTCGCGTTCGGCGTCTCTGGCGATCACTGTTCCCGCGTGAGCGATCCGTTTAAGGCCACGGAAGTCATCGGTAAAACTGAAGTCCATGCTGTGCGCGATCACTGGATCGGTGACCTGCAAACAGTGCTGGGCAACGGGCTGTTCACGGCTTAGAAACCTCGAAACGTCGGCCTCGGCGACGGTTTCAGTCGCCATCAGGAAACGAGCGGCTATATCGAGGGCGACGTATTCGCTCTTTTTTGAAAAGTGCTGACCTGTTTCGATGAGCAGCGCGTTTTTGGTGCTTTTGGCGTCACCAAACCCGCCGTAGTCTCGCATGCGTTGTCCATTGGCGTGGCCAGCGTCGGCGACGACGGTGGCCGGTACGCCCAACGATTTGGCAAATGCCAGGCCTTTGGCGCACGCCCCGCACATCATCAAGGGGGGGGATTCTTCGTGCATAGAATGGATATCGAGCAGCAAATCGACAGTGTCGATCAGCGGTCGCAGCTCACGTGCGCGGCGCAACTCGACAGACTCTCGCTCGCCTTCCAGTGCGGATGGCAGCCAGACACGGTTCATGTCCTCGTCGATGAAGCGGGACGCGTCGATGTTTTGCGGGTCGAAGCGTTGATAGGCCTCAACGTTGCCGAACGCCAGTGACAAGCGGCCCTTGCGCGGGCGGATACCGCTGCGTAACAGGGCGTCTACCGCGATGGCTCCGCTGACTTCATTCCCATGGGTCAATGCCATGATCAAAACATGCGGCCCTGGTTCGCCGCTGTCGAAGCTGTAGACGTAGTCAATCCCGCTATTACCGTTTTTCCATGGGCTGAGGTCGGGGAAGTCGACTTCAATCGGGTATGGCTTCAGGGATGCACGCACTTGCTCTAAGGTTTTCATTTCTGTCTCCGACAGACCAACGTTTAGACGTGTCGCCAGATGAGGCACGACAATCAAGAGAAGCTGGCTTTCATAAGTGCTCGGCTCAACTGGCCGAAGGTTGCGTACCGCGCATGCGCCGGCCGAGGCAGACGATCGACACGACACTGATCAAGATGGTCCCCATCACGTAAAAGCTCGGTGCGAGCTTGCTGCCGCTGGCTTCGATCAACGCGGTCACGATCAATGGCGCAAAACCACCAAACAGGGTGACGGAAAAGTTGTAGCTCAGCGCCAGGCCCGTGCCGCGAATGCTGGTCGGAAAAATGTCGGAAAGCATCGCTGGAATCGGCCCCAGGCAGGCTGCGATCAACAAGCCAACAAGGGCTTGCACGATCAGCAGTGTGGTGACGCTGGGGAAGGTGTTGAGCAGCACGAACATCGGGTAAGACGAAAACCCGGTAATCAACAGCGCAATGGTCAGTACCCGGTATCGTCCGTAGCGGTCGGAAAGCCCGCCAAATACCGGCGCCATCAGCATTAACGTAACGCCCGTCATCAGCGCCCCGAGGTAAGAAGACGTGGCGGCGATGTTCAGTTGCTTGAACGCGTAGATCGGCATGTACAACTTATGGACATAATTGAATGCGGTCGCACCGGCCACTACACCGATAGCCAGCAGCAGGCTGACATGCTCCTTGATCAAGACGTCTCGCAGCGGGGTTTTGGCCGTGCTGCTGACCAGCGTTTTCTTGAAGTCCGGGGTTTCATCGATTTGTGTACGAATGTAATAGCCCACCGGCCCGATCAGCAGGCCGAAACCGAATGCGACGCGCCAGCCCCATTCGTTCAACTGCACATCCGACAGTACATAACTGAGGATCGCGCTGACCCCCGCTGCCAGGACGGTTGCCAGCCCTTGGGTGGATAGTTGCCAGCTGGCAAAGAAGCCCCGGCGCTTGGCGTCTGCGTGTTCGACCATAAACGCCGTCGCGGCGCCGAACTCACCGCCTGTGGAGAACCCTTGAAGCATGCGCGCAACGATGATTAACAGCGGCGCGGCCAAGCCAATCTGTTCATAGGTGGGTGCGAAAGTGATTATTGCGGTGCCGAGCAACATGATCATGATCGACAGTGTCAGCGAGGCTTTTCGCCCGGCTTTGTCGGTATAGGAACCCAGCACAATGGCGCCCAGCGGACGCATCAGAAAGGAAATGCCGAATGAACCCACGGCCAGCAACAGTGAGGTGGTTTCGTTATCGGAGGGGAAAAACTGTTTGCCGATGACGACTGCAAAATAGCCGTAGATCAACAAATCATAGAACTCCAGCGCATTGCCGAAACTGGCAGCGATGATTTCCTTCCATGGGCCTCGTCGGGCTGGGGTCGTTGCCGAGGGTAAGGCGGGTGATTGAGCGGTCATGGGTGTGCCCCGGGTGTATTTCACGTTTGGCATTCGGATTCGCCCAAGCTGCTACGCGGCCTGGCGAGATCGAAAGCGTTAATTGTTATGGGTGAAAGCCCGGATGAAAGTGAATCAATAGCGGTGTAGCGGCAATTGCTGATTTGGCACAGGTTTGAGCTGTTTTGGCACGGCCCAGGCCAGTCGCGGCTGGTAGCGGTGGTGAAGCGGAAAAACGGGCGGTCATGAGGGGGGCGGCAGCGTTTCAAACGCTGCCAACGCTTCCCATATCTTCATCACCATCTCGCTCTGGTTATCGCGTAACCGATGCAGCGAGACGTCGAAGCTGACGCAAAACTCAGCGCCGCCTGCAATCAGCAGTTCGCCCGACACCAGCGCATCGTTGACGACCATCTGCGGTAACCACGCAAGGCCCTTGCCACGCTTGGCCATTTCCAGAATCGCATCATAGGAATCGGCCTGGTAAACCATCCGCAACGCCAGGCGCTGTGGCAGTCGCTCCAGGTGCTGCGCCAGCACGCCGCGCAGCGCAAGGGAAGGTGAAAAGGCCAGCCAGGGAATGGAGAGGGCGTTACTGCCTGCGGCTATCTGCTGGCGCGGTTGGCCCTGAGCGTCCGGCGCACTGACCGGTAGCAATTGCTCCTTTGCCAGCACTCGAGAGTCAAAACGCTGCGGGTCGATCAATGACTGGGTCAGCGGGCTGGAAAAGCTCAGCAGCAGATCGACTTCGCCAGCCGACAGCCGGCTGATGGCCTCTTGCGCACCGCTGGTGAGCAGTGACACCGCAAAACTGCCCAATTGCGGGTACAGCGACTCGTACCAGTCGGGGAAGAAGTCACAGGCCAGGGTTCGCCCGGTGGCGATACGCACGGGTTCATCGCGGCTCAGGGGGCCACCTTTGAATTGCGCTCTGACGGCGGTCAGCAGTTCCAGCGATTGGGTTGCAGCATCCAGAAACAGTACGCCGCAAGGGGTCAATGACACCGGTTGTGTACGTTCGATCAATGGCGTGCCGACCCATTCTTCCAGCGCCCGGATACGGCGCCCGAACGCGGGGTGCGTGACGCACCGATTTTCCGCAGCGCGCGACAGGCTGCGGGTGCGGGTCAGTTCAATAAAGTCCTCAAGCCATTCCAGTTGCATGCTGTTTTCCCGCTCGGCAACCTATTTAACGCGCCGCCAGTACCGGCGAATTCCACAAGCAATGAAGAAAGGGTGCGCTGATCAAAAAATGAGCATTTTGCAGCCGATCAGGTGCTTAAGGGTCGTGGAACGGATAGTAACGCCAGCGGCGATGGGCTGCACCCACGACCCCGCTGTTACCTGTAAACTGCGCCTCTTTGGCGCAAGCATGGAGAGCCCGGCATGTCCGCATCAATCTTGTATATCCACGGTTTCAACAGCGCACCGGCGTCCAACAAGGCCAGCCAGTTGATGACCGTGATGGACAGCCTGGGCCTGGCCGACCAGTTGCGTGTACCGGCCCTGCATCACCACCCGCGTCAGGCGATTCCTCAATTGGAGGAAGCCATCGCGCAACTGGGTCGGCCACTGCTGGTGGGAAGCTCACTCGGCGGCTACTATGCAACCCATCTTGCCGAGCGCCATGGCCTCAAGGCGTTGCTGGTCAACCCGGCGGTCAGCCCCCATCGGATGTTTGACGGTTACCTGGGCACCCAGAAGAACCTCTACACCGATGAAACCTGGGAACTGACCCACGACCACGTCACAGCATTGGCCGAGCTGGAAGTGCCGGCTCCTCAAGACGCCGCGCGTTATCAGGTGTGGTTGCAGACCGGGGATGAAACCCTGGATTATCGCCTGGCCCAGCAGTATTACCGGGCCTGTGCCTTGCGCATTCAGGCCGGTGGCGACCATGGTTACCAAGGGTTCGCCCAGCAATTGCCGGCACTGTTGAGCTTTGCCGGCATTGGCGCAGATCAGTATCAATCCTTCGATTTTTCGTCACTGTAAAAATCGCGGGTCACTTTTTTAATCGAACGACTCACGACGAGACCCCATGGCCACTCCCAGCGCTAGCTCTTATAACGCCGACGCCATCGAAGTCCTCTCGGGCCTCGACCCGGTGCGCAAACGCCCCGGCATGTACACCGACACCAGTCGGCCGAACCACCTCGCCCAGGAAGTCATCGACAACAGCGTTGACGAAGCCCTGGCCGGCCACGCCAAGTCGGTGCAGGTCATTCTCCACGCCGATCACTCCCTGGAAGTGTCCGATGACGGTCGCGGCATGCCAGTGGACATCCACCCCGAAGAGGGCGTGTCGGGCGTCGAGCTGATCCTTACCAAGCTGCACGCCGGCGGCAAGTTCTCCAACAAGAACTACCAGTTCTCCGGCGGCCTGCACGGCGTGGGTATTTCGGTGGTCAACGCGCTGTCCACGCAGGTCAGGGTCAAGGTCAAGCGCGATGGCAACGAATACCAGATGACCTTCGCCGATGGCTACAAAGCCACCGACCTGGAAGTGATCGGTACCGTTGGCAAGCGCAATACCGGCACCAGCGTGTACTTCGCGCCGGACCCGAAATACTTCGATTCGCCGAAATTCTCCATCAGCCGCCTCAAGCACGTGCTCAAGGCCAAGGCCGTGCTGTGCCCGGGCCTGCTGGTGAGCTTTGAAGACAAAGGCACGGGCGAGAAGGTCGAGTGGCACTACGAAGACGGCCTGCGCTCCTACCTGGAAGACTCCGTCAGCGACTTCGAACGGCTGCCCAACGCGCCGTTCTGCGGCAGCCTGGCCGGTAACAAGGAAGCCGTCGACTGGGCGCTATTGTGGTTGCCCGAAGGCGGCGACAGCGTGCAGGAAAGCTACGTCAACCTGATCCCCACCGCCCAGGGCGGCACCCACGTCAATGGCTTGCGCCAGGGCCTGCTGGATGCCATGCGCGAATTCTGTGAATACCGCAGCCTGCTTCCGCGCGGCGTGAAGCTGGCGCCGGAAGACGTGTGGGAGCGCATCGCCTTCGTGCTGTCGATGAAAATGCAGGAGCCGCAATTCTCCGGCCAGACCAAGGAACGCCTGTCGTCCCGCGAGGCGGCGGCGTTTGTCTCCGGGGTGGTCAAGGATGCCTTCAGCCTGTGGCTCAACGAGCACCCGGAGCTGGGCCTGGCCCTGGCGGAACTGGCGATCAACAACGCCGGCCGTCGCCTCAAGGCCAGCAAGAAGGTCGAGCGCAAGCGCATCACCCAGGGCCCGGCATTGCCCGGCAAGCTGGCCGATTGCGCCGGGCAGGACCCGATGCGTTCCGAGCTGTTCCTGGTGGAAGGTGATTCCGCCGGTGGTTCCGCCAAGCAAGCGCGGGACAAGGAGTTCCAGGCGATCCTGCCGTTGCGCGGCAAGATCCTCAACACCTGGGAAGTCGACGGCAGCGAAGTCCTGGCCAGCCAGGAAGTGCACAACATTGCCGTGGCCATCGGCGTCGACCCGGGCGCGGCGGACATCAGCCAGTTGCGCTACGGCAAGATCTGCATCCTCGCCGACGCCGACTCCGACGGCCTGCACATCGCAACCCTGCTGTGTGCGTTGTTCGTGCAGCACTTCCGCCCGTTGGTGGATGCCGGTCACGTCTACGTCGCCATGCCACCGCTGTACCGGATCGACCTGGGCAAGGAGATTTTCTACGCTCTGGACGAAGCCGAGCGCGATGGCATTCTCGACCGCCTGGTGGCCGAGAAGAAACGCGGCAAGCCACAGGTCACGCGATTCAAGGGCCTGGGTGAAATGAACCCGCCGCAACTGCGCGAAACCACTATGGACCCGAACACCCGGCGCCTGGTGCAGTTGACCCTGGAAGACTTCGCCGGCACGTCGGAAATGATGGACATGCTGCTGGCGAAAAAGCGCGCACCGGATCGCAAAGCCTGGCTCGAATCCAAAGGCAACCTGGCCGAGGTTCTGGGCTGATGCGCACAGGCGTCGCCCTGGCGATCCTGATGGTGTGCGGGTTGGCGACCTCCGATGGGGTTGCCGCGCCCGTGGCTGAGCTCAAGCTGGTGTCGGAACATCCGGTAGACGGCATGCGCGGCGGAAACCTGTCGGGCCTGGCGCTATGTGGCGAGCAATTGTGGACCGTCTCGGACCGTGATGATGAGCAGATTTATCGCCTGGACACCCGCGCGCCGACCTGGACCGCCGAAGTGGTGGCGATCGACGTACCCCCCGTGCCCGAATCCGGCCTGCCGTGGGGTTTGCGCTCGCGCACCAAGGCGGCTTCGTTCGTTCGCGGTGGCGACCTGGATTTCGAAGGCATCAGCTGTGATGCCGCAGGCAACCGCTACATCGTCAGCGAAGCCCACGCGGCGGTGTTGCAGGTGCCGGTAGCAGGCGCACCCGAGTGGCTGAAAATTGCCCCAGGCATGGTGCGCGAGGCTCGGGCCAGTGGCATGTTGCTGCACTTCAATGCGTTGTTCGAGGGCCTGACGGTGAACCCGCAGGGCGATCGGATCTGGCTGGCGGCCGAGCGTGAGCGCCGCGGCCTGGTCTCGATCAAGCGCGGGCAGAGCGTGTGGGATTGCGACGGTGCTTGCGTGTTGTTGAGCGAGGCCGGCCTGGAAGTGCAACCGGCGCAGTTCCCCAACGCCAAGGCGGTGTCGAAGGACTTTGCCGACCTGGCGCTGTTCAACGGCAAGCTGTTTACCCTGGAGCGTAATGCGTTCCAGATTTGCCGGCGCGATACGGTGACGGCCAAGGTTGAGCTGTGCTGGTCGTTTGCCGACGAAACCCTGAGGCCCGAGCGGCGTTACCCCCAGCCTTACGGCCTGGCCGAAGCCCTGGTGGTGGACGCCGACGGTGCCTGGATTGGCATCGACAATAATTTCGGCGCGCGTGCCGATGGTGAAAAGCGCCCGGTGGTCTATCGTTTCGCCGCCCCGGCCGGTGGCTGGAGTGCCCAGCCATGAGCCGTCACGAATTTGAATTGAATCAGCGCAGCGGCAATTCCGTTGCGCCTTACCCCATGATGAGGCCCGCATGAGTGACATCCTCGCAGACAGCTTAGATGGCGTAGAACGCCGATCGCTGGCTGACTTCACCGAAAATGCCTACCTCAACTACTCCATGTACGTGATCATGGACCGTGCCCTGCCGCATATCGGCGACGGCCTGAAGCCGGTACAACGGCGCATTATCTACGCCATGAGTGAGTTGGGCCTGGACGCCGACTCCAAGCACAAGAAGTCGGCGCGTACCGTCGGTGACGTGCTCGGTAAGTTCCACCCCCACGGCGATTCGGCGTGCTATGAAGCCATGGTGCTGATGGCCCAGCCGTTCAGCTACCGCTACACCCTGGTCGATGGCCAGGGTAACTGGGGTGCGCCGGATGATCCCAAGTCCTTCGCCGCCATGCGTTATACCGAGGCGCGCCTGTCGCGCTACTCGGAAGTACTGCTCAGCGAGCTGGGCCAGGGCACCGCGAACTGGGGGCCGAACTTTGACGGCACCCTCGACGAACCCCTGGTATTGCCGGCACGTTTGCCGAACATCCTGCTCAATGGCACCACCGGCATCGCGGTCGGCATGGCCACCGACGTGCCGCCGCACAACCTGCGCGAAGTCGCCACGGCCTGCGTGCGCCTGTTGGATGAGCCAAAAGCCACGGTCGAGCAGCTGTGTGAGCATATCCAGGGTCCGGACTACCCGACCGAGGCGGAAATCATCACGCCGCGCGCCGACCTGCTGAAGATGTACGAAACCGGCAAGGGCTCGGTGCGCATGCGCGCGGTGTACCACGTCGAAGACGGCGACATTATTGTGACCGCGTTGCCGCATCAGGTATCCGGCGCCAAGGTGCTGGAGCAGATTGCCGCGTTGATGCAGGCAAAACCGTCGAAATTGCCGCAAGTCGCCGACCTGCGGGATGAGTCCGACCACGAAAACCCTTGCCGCATCGTGATCATCCCGACCAATAGCCGGGTTGATCATGAAGTGCTGATGCAGCATTTGTTTGCCAGCACCGACCTTGAGTCCAGCTACCGGGTCAACGTCAACATCATCGGCCTGGACGGCAAGCCACAGCTCAAGAACCTGCGCAATTTGCTGGTGGAATGGCTGGAGTTCCGCGTGCAGACCGTGCGCCGCCGCCTGCAATTCCGCCTGGACAAGGTCGAGCGCCGCTTGCACCTGTTGGACGGCTTGCTGATTGCCTACCTCAACCTGGATGAAGTGATCCATATCATCCGTACCGCCGAGCACCCGAAGGCCGAGCTGATCGCGCGCTTCGAGCTGAGCGAAATCCAGGCTGACTACATCCTCGACACCCGCTTGCGCCAGTTGGCACGCCTGGAAGAAATGAAGCTGCGCGACGAGCAGGACGCGCTGCTCAAGGAGCAAGCCAAGCTGCAGGCGCTGTTGGGCAGCGAAGCCAAGCTCAAGAAGCTGGTGCGCAGTGAACTGATCAAAGACGCCGAAACCTACGGCGATGAGCGCCGCTCGCCGATTGTCGAGCGCGCAGAAGCGAAAGCTCTGACAGAAACCGAGCTGTTGCCTAACGAGAAAATTACCGTCGTTCTGTCGGAAAAGGGTTGGGTTCGTTCCGCCAAAGGGCATGATATTGATGCCACCGGCCTGTCGTACAAGGCCGGTGATGGCTTCAAGACTGCGGCGGCTGGGCGTTCCAACCAATTTGCGGTGTTTATCGACTCGACCGGGCGCAGTTATTCGGTGCCGGCCCACACCCTGCCCTCAGCACGCGGGCAGGGCGAGCCGCTGACCGGGCGCCTCACGCCGCCGCCGGGGGCGAATTTCGAGTGCGTGCTGTTGCCGGACGATGATTCGCTGTACGTCATCGCGTCCGACGCCGGCTATGGTTTCGTGGTCAAGGGTGAAGACCTGCAGGCCAAGAACAAGGCGGGCAAGGCGTTGTTGAGCCTGCCGAACAACGCCAAGGTGATCCTGCCGCGACCGGTGGAGGATCGCGAGCATAACTGGCTGGCCTCGGTGACCACCGAAGGGCGTTTGCTAGTGTTCAAGATCAGCGACCTGCCGCAGTTGGGCAAGGGCAAGGGCAACAAGATCATCGGTATCCCTGGAGAGCGGGTGGCCAGTCGCGAAGAGTACGTGACCGACATCGCCGTCATCCCGGAAGGCTCAACCCTGGTGCTCCAGGCCGGCAAGCGCACGTTGTCCTTGCGCCCTGACGACCTTGAACATTACAAGGGCGAGCGCGGTCGACGCGGTAACAAACTGCCTCGCGGCTTCCAGAGAGTCGATGCTTTGTTGGTAGAAACGCCTGCTTAAGGCGTACTAGAGGCCTCGATCTACGATTTAACGCGTAGATCGACGCTTTGGCGCTGGAGTCATGGCGCATATTCACGGATGATATGGCCTTTCCAGCGCCGGCGTGGCCGAGCGTATTTAGGTTATTTTTAGTATTACATTGTGGTTCGCCGTGCGGCAGCCACCTGGATGGGATGATGACTGCTCCACGCCTTCCTCTATTTTTGATGCTCGCTGGCCTGTTAGGGCTGGCGGGTTGCAGCACGCACCAGCCGGTGTCGCTGTACCAGCTGGACAGCGGAAGTCCGGCTCAGCCAGCACAAACCGCCGGCATGGCCGTTCTGCTGGGGCCGGTAATCGTTGCCGATTACCTGCAACGCGAAACCCTGCTGCAACGTCAGAACGACGGCAGCCTGCAAGGTTCCACCGATGGTCGCTGGGCGGGCAGCCTGTCCTCCGATATCAATCAATTGATGTTGCGTCAGGTGGCCGGTCAGCTGGACAGCCAGCGTGTGGTGCTGGCGCCGGGGCCATCCGGGTTTACCCCGGATGTGCAGGTGCTGCTGACGATCACGCGGCTTGACTCCGGTACCTCGCAACCGGCGATCCTGGATGCACAGTGGCGCCTGATCGACCGTCGCGGCCAGGTGCGGGACAACCGTATCGTGCACCTGCAGGAAGAACATAGCGGCACCACGGCGTCCCAGGTCCAGGCCCAGGGCGTATTGTTGCAGCACTTGGCGCAACAGTTGTCGGTAGCGCTCAAGCCGCTGGCCAACCAGCCGCCAATTGCCGAGGCCCCGCGCAAGCAGGCACCGACACAGGCCAAGCCGGCCACACCGGAAAAGCCCAAGATGCCGATGGCGACACCGATTCGTACGGATTTGGAAGTGTTCAGGTTTTGATCTGAATGGCAGACAAACAAAAGGCCCGCTGAGTAAGCGGGCCTTTTTGTATCTGAAATAGAAGCCATGGCGCAGTCAAATGTGGGAGGGGGCGTGCCCCCGATGGCGGTGGTTCAGTGAGTGATGTGCTGACTGATACTCCGCTATCGGGGGCAAGCCCCCTCCCACAGGGAGCAATTGCGTGCCTTATGTCTTTGTGCGCGTCTCATGCATCCGCGCCAGCTGCCGTTCCAGCATCGACGGGTAGGGTTCCATCAAGCGCTCAACACAGCTGGCGCCCTCAGGGCTGGCAATCGGGCGGATGCGTGCGCGTTGGCGGATCAACGTGTCTTCACTGATCTTGCGCTCCACCAGCAGCAGGTTGCGGCTGTGTTGCGACAAGGCCAAGGCATCCTGGGCGATCTCGGTCAGCAGCAGGTCGATCTGGCTGATGCCGAACAGGTCATCACCCACTGTCAAACCCAGCTGCAGTTGCAACGTGATGCCGCTATCTGCCACTTCAATCTGTAAAGCATGACCCAGGGCGCGCAGCAACTCGCCGCAGCAGATGGCGTTGGTCAGGTAGTCCTCGCCGCTGTCTTCGCTGTGGAACAGCATCAGCGTGCTGCCGTCGTTCAGGGTGTGCAGTTCGCTCTGGTAGAGCGAGGCGGCCTGGTCGAGACAGTCGCGGTAGCGTTCCAGCAGTTCCGTCAAGCGAGCGCGGGGCAGGCGGCGCAGTTGGTCCTGGGCACCCAGTTGCACGGCGAGTACGGCGCTGTACTGAGGTTCGGTGCTTTTGGCGGGAAGCGGCTTCGGCGCTGCGACGGGCGCGGCTTCTGCGGTATCGCGCAGGTCGGCGAACGGGTCTTCGTCGTCAAGCTCGTCTTCTTCGGCCTTGATTACATGCCGCGGCGCAGGCTTCAAGCCCGCCACCGGAGCGCTTTCGTCGAAGCCTGGGTCGCGCAGGTCGCGTACTTCAAACTCAGGCTCGTCGGTGTAGTCGGCGTCGTCGTACTCGGGTTCGACTTCAGGCACGGTCGGCTCCGGGGCGAAGCTGGCATGCAGCTGGCGCGCAAGGTCGCCGATTTCGTCCTGGCGGTCGGTGGCCGGGGTGTGTTCGTCGATATCGCGCAGCCAGATGCGCAGTTGCATCAACGGCGTGGAAATATGCCGTCCCAGGCGCAGGCTCAACGCCAGGGCCAGGGCCAGCAGGATCGCGCTCAAGATGCCCATGCTCTGCAGGCTGATGGTCATCGGCTGCTGGAATTGCTGCATGTCCAGGCTGATGCGCAATTGGCCGGCTTTTACATCCTGAAACGTGATATTGCTCTGATACAGGCCCTCGGCTTCGCCCAGCAGGCCGTTTTTCGGGCGCTGCCCGGCTTCGGCCATGATCCGGTTGTCCACGCTATAAATGGCGGCGTGGGCCACCAGCGGGTTCTTGGTCAGGTTGTTGAGCAATACATTGAGGCTGAGGATGTCGTTGGACACCAACAACTCAGTCGCCGAGGTGGCGGTCTGGGTGGTCAGGCTCTCGCCGAGGGCGTCGGCCTGCTCGTGCATGGCCTGCTTGAACTGCAAACCCATTACGCAGGCGTAGATCACCAGGGCCAGGGCGACCAGGATCACGTTATGGCTGGCGATGCGTAATGCGATCGGTACACGGCGGTGGCGCAGTGCCCGGAAGATCAGCAGGAAGAAGTTATCGGTTTTTACTGGCGTGGGCCGGTTCACTTGCGCTCGGCTCTTGGTCCGTGAAGTTGACGCGCAGTATAGCGACAGGCCCATGACCGGCAAAGCGCTGGCTGTGCCCGATGGTCACTGAAAGTGGGTAGAATGCGGTTTTTTTCCAGCCTGGGGGTGCGCTTTGCGCGAAATCGTCCTGATCAACATCACAGGTCTTGACCGACCGGGTCTCACCGCTGCCATTACCGGCGTTCTGGCCCAGGGTGGTGTGAACATTCTCGACATCGGCCAGGCGGTGATCCACGACACGCTGTCGTTCGGCATCCTGGTGGAAATCCCCAGCAACGAGCAGGCTTCGTCGGTACTCAAGGACATCCTGTTTACGGCCTACAAGCTGGATCAGCAGGTGCGCTTCACGCCGGTGTCTGAAGCCGATTACCAGCATTGGGTCGAAGGCCAGGGCAAAAAACGCCATATCGTGACGTTGCTCACCCGCAAGGTCACGGCCGAACAGTTGCAGCGCGTCAGTTCGATCACCGCGCACTACGGCTTGAACATCGACCATATCGACCGTCTGTCGGGTCGCATGCCCTTGGACACGCCCGCAGACAAAGGCAAGGGCTGCATCGAGTTCTCCGTTCGGGGTGAGCCGGCCGATGCGCAAGCGCTGCGCGCTGAATTCCTGAGCGTGGCCCAGGAGCTGAATGTCGACATCGCCTTCCAGGAAGATTCGCTGTTCCGGCGCAACCGTCGCTTGGCGGTGTTCGACATGGACTCCACGCTGATCGAAGCCGAAGTCATCGACGAACTGGCCAAGGCCGCCGGTGTGGGCGAGCAAGTCTCGGCCATTACCGAGCGCGCGATGGCCGGCGAGCTGGATTTTCGCGCCAGCTTCAAGGAGCGCCTGGCGCTGCTCAAAGGCCTGGATGTGAGCGTGCTCGATTCAATCGGCGCGTCCCTGCGTCTGACCGAAGGCGCCGAAACCCTGTTCGCCGAACTCAAGCGCCTGGGCTACAAGACGGCCATCCTGTCTGGTGGCTTCACCTACTTTGCCAAGCAGCTGCAAGCCAAGCTGGGCATTGACTATGTATTCGCCAACGAGCTGGAAGTAGTGGATGGCAAAGTGACCGGCGTGGCGGTGGAGCCGATTGTCGATGCACAACGCAAGGCGGACCTGCTCAAGGAGCTGGCGCACAAGGAAGGTTTGCGTTTGGAGCAGACCATTGCGGTCGGCGACGGCGCGAACGACTTGCCGATGCTGGCGATTGCGGGATTGGGTGTGGCGTTTCGCGCCAAGCCATTGGTCAAGCAATCGGCCAAGCAGGCAATTTCGACCTTGGGGTTGGATGGGGTGCTGTATCTGCTGGGCTTGCGCGATCGCGACGGTCAGCTCTAACTCGACAGATCATTCCCACGCTCCGCGTGGGAATGCCTTCTGTGACGCTCTGCGTCAGGCTTTGGGGGCGCAGAGTGCCCTGCGCTGCATTCCCACGCAGAGCGTGGGAACGATCATCAGGCTTTAGGTGAGCCGATACCCAGGCCCATCTGCACCGGCGTGCCCGCCGCCAGTTCCTGCGCCCACTGCACCTGGCCCGGCCCGAACAGCACGATCGCGGTAGAACCCAGCTTGAAGCGACCCAACTCCGCACCTTTCTCCAGGTGAATCGGTGCGCGAGCAGCTTCGTCATAGCGGAAGGTTTTCAGCTCGCGCTTCGGTGGTGTTACCAGCCCGGCCCACACCGTCTCGATCGAGGCTACGATCATCGCGCCCACCAATACCACGGCCATCGGGCCGCGTTCGGTGTCGAACAGGCAGACAACCCGCTCGTTACGCGCAAACAGTTCCGGTACGTTTTCGGCGGTGGTCTGGTTCACCGAGAAAATCCGCCCCGGTACGTACACCATTTCACGCAAGGTACCGGCCAGCGGCATATGTACGCGGTGATAGTCCTTGGGCGACAGGTAGATGGTGGCGAAGTCACCGCCCATGAACGGCGCAGCCAGCGCGGCGTCGCCACCGAGCAATTCCAGCACGCTGAAACTGTGGCCCTTGGCCTGGAACACGCGGCCATGCTCGATCGGGCCGAGCTGGCTGACCGCGCCATCGGCCGGGCTCAGTACGGCGCCTGGGGCTTGGTCCAGTGGGCGGGCACCGTCTTTCAGCGCGCGGGTGAAGAACGCGTTGAAGTGCTCGTAGGCGGTCACGTCTTCAACCAGCGCCTGGGACATATCCACCTGGTAACGCTTGGCGAACCAGCGGGTGAAGGCGTTCTTGAACCAGCGCACGCGGCACTCGGCAATGCAGCCGGCCAAGCGCGACAGCAGGTGGTGCGGCAGCAAGTACTGACTGAGGATAAACAACTGCTTTTTCATTAAGTGTCCTTAAGCTTCAAATCTCGACGGGGGTGTCGGGGTGGTTGCCCCATTCGCCCCAGGAACCGGCATAACCTTTGACTCGCGGATAACCGAGCGCCTTGGCCACCAGGTAGGTGAAGCCAGAGCGGTGGTGGGTCTGGCAGTGGGTGATGATTTCTTTATCGCGGGTCAGCCCGAGGTCTTCGAGGATTTGCGGCATGTCGCGGCGGATGCGCAGGCTACGCGCCTTGTCCATGCCAGCGGTCCATTCGAAGTTCACCGCGCCGGGAATGTGCCCGGCTTTGGCCGCGAGCACTTTTTCGCCGGAATACTCCAGCGGGCCGCGTGCGTCCCAGATACCCAGGTCGGCTGCGCCCAGCCGGCTTTGCAGGTATTCGCGGGTGGCGGTGGGGCCGTCGTGCAGCGTAAGGCTGACCGGGCCACCGGCGGGCGCGGGCACCTCGGTGGAAACCGGGTGTTTTTCCTCCAGCCACGCCAGAAGGCCGCCGTCGAGGTAGTGATACTTCTGGTGGCCGATGACGTCGAGCATCCAGATAAAGCGCCCGGCCCAGCCGCCGCCTTCGTCGTCATAGACCACATAGGTGGCGTCGGGGGTGTGGCCCAGCTCGCCGAACAGTTTTTCCAGGTCGACCTTGTGCGGCAGCAGGCCTGGCGCGGGTGGTTGGCCCAATTGGGTGCGCTTGGGGTCAACGAAATGCGCGCCGGGGATATGCCCTTCGGCGTAGCGGGCGGCACTGGTGAGGTCCACCAGAATCAGGTGGTCGGCATCCAGGCGACCTTGCAGGTCGCTGGATTCGATCACCAGCGGCAAGCCAGAGAAGTCAGGCATGTGAGGTCTCCTGGGCACAAATGTTGGCGATAAAGGAGGGCGATTGTAGCGCAAGCATCAGGCGCTGCGGTTGGTAAAGCTGTGCAGGGCTTTTTCAATGCATTGCGCGGTTTTACCGAAGGCCTGCACGGTGGTTTCCGAGAACGGCCCGCCACCCTGGTCCGCCACCATCAGCATCACCACGCGGCCATTGCAGCTCAGCGAGCGCAACAGCAGGTGCTCGCCGGTAAACAGGCGGCGCAGGATCGGTGGCAGCAGAGCGGAGAATTGCGCATGGTTGTCAGGGCCGAGACGCACCTGGGCGGACTTTTCCAGCAGGCGTTGCAGCAATGTACTGTTGACCACATCCAGGCTCAGGTTGGCAGCGTCCCTGGGCAAGCCATCGGCCTGATGCGCACGCAAGGTGCTCAAGGCGCGATCCGCCATGAACAGCAACACGCGCTGCATGCCGCTGGCGACCAGGGCTTCCTTGGCGCAAGTGGTCAGGTGCATCGCGTTGGCAAAGCGGCTCGGCTCGACCAACAGCTCGGTGCAGCGGCTGCGCCACAGTGCCAGTGCTTCGGCCGTGGGCGGCGGCGCGGGCAACAGGCCACGATGGACTTTTTGCACATGCCACGGCCAGATCAACGACAGGGCCGGGTGCCAGAGGTCAGGCATCAAGGTGCTGCGCGCGCTGGTCACCGCTTGCTGGTGCACCTGCTGCTGCACATCGCCCAGTGGCTCCTGCAGGTACAGCGCAGTGAGGTATTGCCAGCGCTCGGTGTGCGGGCAGGTCCAGGACTCCTGCGCCGACATCGCCAGGCCGTTGGCCAGCAGTACGGTGTTGGCCGGCTGGTTCAGCCAGCGGCGCAGATTGGGGTCGGCGTCGAGTAGTTGTTGGTGGCGCAGAGGGTCGTCTTCGCGCGCGATGCGCAGTGCCTTGACCAGCAGGCGACGCTCGCCCAGCAGCAGGTGATAGCCCTGGGACACCCAGATCGGCAAGTGCCAGGCTGCCGTCAAAGCAAGGCACAGGTCCAGCAGGCGCACGCCGAATAATTGCTGCTCGACCTGGCGCGCCGACTCGCCTTTGTGGATCACCCGCAGTTCCCATTCCTCCAGGAGCTTGGGGTAGGCGACGGCCATCGGCCACAACGGTGACAGAAACAACAGGCTGCCCCAATGAATGTCTTGCCACAGACGCGCCAGGCGGTTGCCGAACAAGCCGTTGGCCTGCTGCGAGGCATGCTGGCTGATCAACAGCAGCTGGCGCAGCGCTACGGGAATTTCAAGGGCCGGCACCGAAGGCAGGCGTGCCAGCAGTTCCTCGGCGCGCTTGAGACCGAGGCGGTTGAGCGCCACTTCGAGGTTTTCCGCCGGTTCCGCCAGGCTGCCGTGAGTGTGGCTGTTGGCCTCGCGCATCACGCTGAGCACCAGGGCCGGGCTGTCTTGCATCAGTTCGGCAATGTCTCTTAACGAGCTGCGGCTGTCGCGGATGGCTTTGCACACGCGCTCGTGGCTGGCCTGGGGAACTGGCAGCAGCACGTCGTCCAGGCACTTGATCCAGGCGGCGAGTGTGGCGGGTTTTGCAGTTGGGACTGTCGTTTCATTAGCCATGATTGGGGCGCGATCGTCACTTGTGTTCAACACGCCCGGAACGGGCTGAATTGGCTTTTCGCCTTAACGGGCTATAGTCTGGCGCAGTTTTGCCGATAAGTAGAACAAGAGTTTTCCAGCTGCACCCACTATGTCCATGAACCCGACGGCGCAAGTACAGATCCCCTATGGCTAAAATTATCGGCATCATTGTCGTCATCGCAAGTGTGCTCGGTGGGTACGTCCTGTCCCACGGTAAAATTGCCGCGCTGATTCAGCCTTTCGAAGTGTTGATCATTGGCGGCGCCGCCTTTGGCGCCTTCCTGCAGGCCAACCCCGGCTACATGACCATGCATGTGATCAAGAAGTCGCTGGGCATGTTCAGCTCGCGCTTCTCGCATACGTTCTATCTGGAAGTGCTGGGGCTGGTCTACGAGATCCTCAACAAGAGCCGCCGCGAAGGCATGATGGCCATTGAAGGGGATATCGAAGACGCCGCCGCCAGCCCGATCTTCGCCAAGTACCCCGCCGTGCTCAAGGACGAGCGCATGACCGCGTATATCTGCGATTACCTGCGCATCATGTCCTCCGGCAACATGGCTCCCCATGAGCTTGAAGGCCTTTTCGACATGGAGCTGTTCAGCCTCAAGGAAGAGCTGGAGCATCCTTCCCACGCGGTGACCGGCATTGCCGACGGCATGCCCGGTTTCGGTATTGTCGCGGCGGTGCTGGGTATCGTGGTGACCATGGCTTCCCTGGGCGAGGGCGACCAGGCGGCCATCGGCATGCACGTCGGCGCGGCGTTGGTCGGGACCTTCTTCGGTATTCTCGCGGCCTACGGCTTCTTCGGCCCGCTCGCCACGTCGCTGGCCCACGATGCCAAGGAAGAGATTAACCTCTACGAAGCGATCAAGGCGTGCCTCGTGGCTTCGGCATCCGGCATGCCGCCGTCGCTGGCGGTAGAGTTCGGACGCAAAGTGCTGTACCCGAAACATCGCCCAAGTTTCGCCGAGCTGGAACAAGCGGTTCGCGGTCGCTAAGCCATGGAAAACAACCAGCCGATCATCATCAAGCGCGTCAAGCGCTTCGCCGCGGGGCACCATGGCGGCGCCTGGAAAATCGCCTTTGCCGACTTCGCGACGGCAATGATGGCGTTCTTCCTGGTGCTGTGGCTGATGTCCACCGCTACCCCTGAACAGAAGATCGCCATCGCGGGTTACTTCAAGGACCCGATTGGTTTTTCGGAAAGTGGTACGCCCTTCGTGATCGACCTGGGTGGCTCGCCGCAGTTGGCGCCGGAGCGCACCATCAACCCGGAAGTGCAGACCGAATCGCCCCAGGAAAAAATCCCGATCGAGCGCGATAAGGTCGAAACCATGGCCGAACAGGTCGAGAAAGAACGCCTCGAGCTGCTGTTGCAGGAGCTGCAGACCAAGGTTGAGGAAAACCCGCAACTGCTGAAGTTCAAGGATCAGATTTCCTTCGAGATCACCCCGGAAGGCTTGCGCATCCAGATCACCGATGCCGCCAACCGGCCGATGTTCGATTCCGGCAGCGCACGCTTGAAGCCGTACTTCGAAGACATCCTGCTGGCCATGGCCGACACCATCAAGGCGGTGCCGAACAAGATCAGTATCAGCGGCCACACCGATGCCAAGCCCTACGCGGGGCAGGGCGACTTCGGCAACTGGGAACTCTCGGCCAACCGCGCCAACGCCGCCCGCCGTGCGCTGGTGGCTGGCAGCTACCCGGACCCGCAAGTGGCGCGGGTGGTGGGCTTTGCGTCATCGCAGCTGTTTGACCCCAAGGAACCGTTCAACCCGATCAACCGTCGGATCGACATCGTCGTGCTGACCAAAAAGGCCCAGCGTGCGATCGAGGGCGATCAACCGCCACCGCCACAGCCGGCTCAGGGTGAAGGCGCCCCCGGTGAAGTACCGGCGGACCCGAATGCGCTCCCACCAGGGCAGGAGCCGCTGCCGGCCCATGAACTGCGCCAGAAGCTGAACCTGTTTGATGATGGCGGCGTGAAGGACCCGACGGCGCCTGCGCCGGGGTCGTAAGCGGTCTCTATAAGCCAGAAATGAAAACGCCCCGATCAGCCGGGGCGTTTTCATTTGCGGTCAGAGTGGCAGGTACGCTTTGACGCCACCGATTACGCCTCGCATATCATCCTCGCACAGGCGCGGTACGAAGTACTCTCGCCCCTTGGAGCGGGTCTTTCTGTGCAGTTTGTCGAGGCGTTCGAAGCTGACGGTGTAAATCATGTCGCACTTTACCCATAGCTCTTTGTAACCGTCGGATTGAAGTGGGTTGGTGCGTAGCAGATGGTGCCAGTCGTGCCGGATATCTGGTGCAGTAGAGGAAATCGGCACCACGGTGCACAGTTTGCGAGTGTGTGTAGAGGTTGGGGATATCACTACGACCTTACGGATCTTCAGCATCTCCGGAGCCACAAAGCCCCGCGTGAAGTCGCACAGCAGTACATCGCCCTGTTTGGGGTGATAGTAGAGAGCCAAATGTTAATTCCCCACAAAAAGCAAAGCCGCCCGAAGGCGGCTTCATTCGACACGCAGCGGAGCTTGCTTCGCCCCTTCTGCGCCGCTGGATCAACTCCGAAAAGGATCCAGACTCCTGCCAGCTTTCGCTGGTGACGGAGCAATTATGGGCATCAGAAAATCCGAATACAAGCCAGCTTGTGTTGTAAGCCACCGAGTTGGCCTGAATTCTTGATGCCTGCACCTATTAAATCAATGGATTATGAGGATTATCGTCCTGATTTATGTGTATCAAGAAATTGACCGTCAGTAACTGCTCTCAGGCAAACTCGCAATAATCGACCGATAGCTGTTCATCCGTTGCTGCTGCACGCGGCCATCTTCAAGGGCCTTGAGCAATGCACAGCCCGGCTCGCGGTCGTGTTTGCAGTCGCGGAAGCGGCAGGTGCCGATCAGGTCGTTGAACTCGATGAAGCCCGCTTCCACGTCGCTGCGGCTGACATGACCGAGGCCGAATTCACGAATGCCTGGGGAATCGATCAGCTCGCCGCCTCCGGGGAAGTGGAACAGCCGTGCGGTGGTGGTGGTGTGGGTGCCCTGGCCGGACAGCTCCGACAGCGGGCCGACACGGGTGTCGACTTCCGGCAGCAGGCTGTTGACCAGCGATGACTTGCCCACGCCGGACTGGCCGACAAACACGCTGATGCGCCCGTCCAACTGCTGTTGCAGCTGTTCCATGCCGTTGCCATGGTGTGCCGAGACTTCCAGTACCGGATAACCCAGGGTGCGGTAGACCGCCAGTAATGCGTTAAGCGCCGGTGCGTTCTGCTCGTCGATCAAGTCGAATTTGTTCAGCAGCAGCAGCGGGCGGATACCGGCATGCTCGGCAGCGACCAGATAGCGGTCGATCAGGTTGGCGTGGGGCTCGGGCAGCGGCGCGAAAACAATTACGATCATGTCGACGTTGGCCGCCACTGGCTTGAGCTGGCCGCGGCTGTCGGGGCGGCGCAGTTCGGTGCTGCGGGGCAACTGGGCGACGATCACGCCGATGCCCTGGTTGCCGGCGCGCCAGACCACCTTGTCGCCGGTCACCAGCGCAGGCAGGTTGGCGCGCAAATGGCAGCGGGATACCGAGCCGGCGAGCTCGCCTTCCAGCGCCTCGACTTCGACCTGCACGCCGAAGTGCGCGATCACCAGGCCCGTTTGTTCGGGACCCAGGTCGCCGCCCTCAAGCGCTTCCACGGCGGAGGACTCTCGTTTGGCGGCGCGCGCTGCGCGTTCACCTTGAATCTTTTCGATGCGCCAGTTTTGGCGACGATTGAGCTGGCGTTTGGCCATTGGTGTTCCGTGTCGATAATGCAAAAGTTGGGTGAAACGGTCGCGAGTCTAGCACGGCGCCGCCTGCTAAACTGCCCGGCTACGCCAAGGTGCCAAGAGAATCAAGCCATGCAAAACCCACAGAACCTGATTTGGATCGATCTGGAAATGACCGGTCTGAACCCCGACACCGACGTCATCATCGAGATGGCGACGATCGTCACCGACAGCAACCTCAACACCTTGGCCGAAGGTCCGGTGATCGCCATCCATCACAGCGACGCGGTGCTCGCCACCATGGACGAATGGAATACCCGCACCCACGGCAACTCCGGCCTGACCCAGCGAGTACGCGACAGCCGCATCAGCATGGCCGAAGCCGAAGCCGAAACCATCGCGTTCCTGGAAAAATGGGTGCCCAAGGGCAAATCGCCGATCTGCGGTAACAGTATCTGCCAGGACCGTCGCTTCCTTTATACGCATATGAAGGCGCTGGAGAGCTACTTCCATTATCGCAACCTGGACGTGTCCACCTTGAAAGAGCTGGCTGCACGCTGGGCGCCGGAGGTCAAAGACAGCTTCCACAAAGGCAGCACGCACTTGGCGCTGGATGATATTCGCGAGTCGATCGCCGAGTTGCAGCATTACCGCAAGCATTTCATCAAGGCTTGAAGACCTTCCGCCTTGGATCGTTCCCACGCTCCGCGTGGGAATGCAGCCCAGGACGCTCTGCGTCCCAATGTGGGAGGGGGCTTGCCCCCGATAGCCGGCGACTCGGTTTATCGCCAAGCGCCCCCTTTTGGTGCCATCAGCAAATGATTAGACTGCCGGCCTCTCTGCAAGGATCGCCATCATGCTGCTGATGCTCTACCTCATCGCCATCACCGCCGAAGCCATGACGGGTGCCTTGTCCGCCGGCCGGCGCGGCATGGACTGGTTTGGCGTGGTGCTGATCGCGTGCGTGACGGCGCTGGGTGGCGGTTCTGTGCGCGATATGTTGCTGGGGCATTACCCGCTGACCTGGGTCAAGCACCCTGAATACCTGGTACTGACCTCCGTCGCCGCGCTGGTGACTATCTTTATCGCACCGCTGATGCGCCATCTGCGCTCGCTGTTCCTGGCGCTGGATGCCGTGGGGTTGGTGGCGTTCACCTTGATCGGCTGCATGACCGCCCTGGAGATGGGGCATGGCATGCTGGTCGCCTCGGTCAGTGGCGTGATCACCGGCGTATTCGGCGGCATCCTGCGGGATATTTTCTGTAATGACATCCCACTGATCTTCCGCCGTGAGCTGTACGCCAGCGTGTCGTTCCTTGCCGCCTGGTTTTACTTGCTGTGCCTGTATCTGGAATTGCCCAGCGAACAGGCGATCCTGTTGACCTTGTTCAGCGGCTTTCTACTGCGCCTGCTGGCGATACGGTTTCATTGGGAAATGCCTAAGTTCGTCTATAACGACGACGTCCACTAGCGGGCGGCGTGCTGGTTCAACGCCCATTGCACATGCTCACGCACCAGTTCCGACGGGTAGTCGCGCCGCGCCTTCAAGGCTTCCAGCACCGGAATGCTCGAGGGGGCATTGCCCAGGCCCACCGCCAGGTTGCGCAGCCAGCGCTCGTATCCGGCACGGCGCAAGGGTGAGCCTTCGGTGCTGCTGAGGAATTTATCCTCGTCCCACATAAACAGTTCGGCCAGGGTCGCGTTATCCAGATTGTGCCGTGGCTTGAAATCGCTTTCGCCAGTGGGTCGGGCGAAACGATTCCACGGGCAAACGATCTGACAGTCATCGCAACCGAATACCCGGTTGCCGATCAGTGGGCGCAGGTCCTCGGGAATGGCGCTCTTGAGCTCGATGGTCAGGTAGGAAATGCAGCGCCGGGCATCCAGCACGTAAGGGCCGACGAACGCGTTGGTGGGGCAGATGTCCAGGCAAGCCGTACAGCGGCCACAGTGTTCGGTGGCATGGGGTGGGTCGACCGGTAACGGCAAATCGACAAACAGTTCGCTCAGGAAGAAATAGCTGCCGGCCTTGCGGTTGAGTACCAGGGTGTTCTTGCCGATCCAGCCGAGGCCGGCCTGTTCGGCGATGGCTTTTTCCAGTACGGGTGCGCTGTCGACAAAGGCCCGAAAGCCGAACGGCCCGATTTGCGCCTGAATACGGTCAGCCAGTTGCTGCACGCGCTTGCGGATCAGCTTGTGATAGTCGCGGCCCAGGGCGTAACGCGAGACATAGGCTTTTTCCGGCTCGGCCAGTAGCTGTGCCATTTGCGTGTCGCCGGGCAGGTAATCCATGCGCAGTGACACCACGCGCAAGGTACCGGGCACCAGCTCTTCGGGGTGGGAGCGTTTGCTGCCATGGGCGCCCATGTAGTCCATCTCGCCGTGGTAGCCCGCGTCGAGCCAGCGTTGCAGGTGCTGTTCATGCTCAGCCAGGTCGAGACCGCTGATGCCGACTTGTTGGAAACCCAGCTCGCGGCCCCAGTCTTTGATCGATTGGGCGAGGGCGGGCAGATCGGAGGTAATAGCGGGCATGAGACACGGGAAACCACAGGTTAGATGCGTATAATTCTGCCAGACATCGGAGCTTGAAGACGCATGCCTCAGACAAAACACGAAATAACCGACGTGCAGCCGCTGTTGCCCGGCCACTTGCCGCAACTGGCTGCGCGCTCCCCGGACGCTCATAAAGGGCAGTTTGGCCATCTATTGGTGATTGGCGGCGACCGAGGCTTTGGCGGCGCCGCGCTGCTCAGTGCCGAGAGCGCGTTGCGCAGTGGCGCCGGCATGGTGTCCCTGGCGACCCGCGTGGAACATGTTCCCGCCGCGTTGGCGCGCTTGCCGGAAGTGATGACCGTGGGCGTGAGTTCGGCCAATCAACTGATGGGCTTGCTGGAAAAAATCTCGGTCATTGTGATCGGCCCCGGTCTCGGGGATGCGTCCTGGGGTAAAAGCCTGCTGTCCGTCGCCGCCAACGCGCACCTGCCGCAAGTCTGGGATGCCGATGCCTTGAATCAGCTCGCGACCGGCAGCGTCAGCCTGCCTGCCAACTGCGTGATCACTCCGCATCCAGGCGAAGCCGCGCGGCTGTTGGGCATTTCGACAGCCGAGGTTCAGGCCGACCGCCTTAAGGTGGCGCGCGCGTTGAGCCGTAAATTCGACTCAGTGGCTATCCTCAAGGGTGCTGGCAGTTTGATTGCAAGCCCGGACGGGCGCGTTTCACGTTGTGACCAAGGCCATCCCGCCATGGCGACGGCGGGGCTCGGTGACGTATTGGCCGGCCTCGTGGGCGCATTGCTCGCCCAAGGCATGCCGGCGTATGAGGCAGCTTGCCTGGCCGTGTGGTTGCACGCCACGGCAGGGGATCGCCAGGGCACCTTCGGTCGCGGGCTGGCAGCGAGCGACCTGATACCTGCCATTCGTCAATTGCTGGAGGAGCAGTCGCCGTGCCTGAAGTAAATCTTTTCCTGGCCGATGAAGACGCGATGGTCGCGTTCGGTCACGCTATTGCACGGGTGACGGGCGGGGCGGGGCTCGTCTTTCTCGAAGGTGACCTGGGGGCGGGCAAGACTACGCTGTCTCGGGGCATCATTCGCGGGTTGGGCCATACCGGTGCGGTAAAAAGCCCGACGTTCACCCTGGTCGAACCCTACGAGATCGGTGACGTGCGTGCGTTCCACTTCGACCTCTATCGCCTGGTCGACCCTGAAGAGCTGGAGTTCATGGGCATTCGTGATTACTTCGACGAAGACGCGCTGTGCCTGATCGAGTGGCCAGATAAAGGCACAGGCTTTTTGCCAAAGCCTGACATGACCATTACCATTACGCCGCACGAGCACGGACGTCAGCTGAAGTTGTTGCCCCAGAGCCCGCGCGGTGAAGCGTGGCGTGATGCTCTGGCATTGGAATTCAAATAATTGGTGGGGTTAGGTATGCGCTTTCGCGCGTTGGTTGCTGTCGTGGGGGTGTTGCTTGCGGCAATGACTGTCAATGCTGTGGCTGCTTCACAGGTCAAGAGTGTCCGCCTGTGGCGAGCGCCGGATAACACGCGACTGGTGTTCGACCTGTCGGGCCCGGTCCAGCACAGCGTCTTTACCCTCACGGCGCCTGACCGCCTGGTGATCGACATCAACGGTGCGACCCTGGCCGCGCCGCTGAAGGTCTCCACCGCCAACACCCCGATTACGATGATGCGTTCGGCCCAGCGTACGCCGACCGATTTGCGCGTGGTCATCGACCTGAAAAAGGCGGTCACCCCCAAAAGCTTCTCCCTGGCGCCCAACGCCCAATATGGCAACCGCCTGGTGGTCGACCTGTTCGACAACCCCGCCGATGCCGCACCGCCGCCTGCGCCGACGCCCAGCGTGGCGACGGTGCCGGCGGTGCCGGTCAATCCATCGCAGCCGCAGGTCAAGCTGCCACCGCCGCCGCCCGCTCCGGCAGGCAAGCGCGACATTATCGTGGTGATCGATGCCGGCCACGGTGGCGAAGACCCGGGCGCGTCCGGCTCGCGCGGCCAGCATGAAAAAGACGTGGTGCTGGCCATCGCCCGCGAACTGCAACGCCAGGTCAACGGCATGAAAGGCTATCGCGCCGAACTGACCCGTACCGGCGACTATTTCATCCCGTTGCGTGGGCGTACCGAAATCGCCCGCAAGAAGGGCGCGGACCTGTTCGTATCGATCCACGCCGACGCTGCCCCTTCCTCCGCTGCGTTCGGTGCGTCGGTGTTTGCCTTGTCCGATCGTGGCGCCACGTCCGAGACCGCCCGTTGGCTGGCCGACAGCGAAAACCGTTCCGACTTGATCGGCGGGGCCGGCAACGTCTCCCTCGATGACAAAGACAAAATGCTCGCCGGCGTATTGCTCGACCTGTCGATGACCGCCTCGCTGACCTCCAGCCTGAACGTCGGCCAGAAAGTCCTGAGTAACATCGGCCGGGTCACGTCGCTGCACAAACAGCGCGTGGAGCAGGCCGGGTTCATGGTGTTGAAGTCGCCGGACATCCCGTCGATCCTGGTCGAAACCGGCTTCATTTCCAACGCCAACGAGGCCTCGAAGCTGGCCAGTGCCAGCCACCAGCAAGCGTTGGCGCGCTCGATCAGCGCCGGCGTGCGCCAGTTCTTCCAACAGAACCCGCCACCGGGCACTTACATCGCCTGGTTGCGTGACTCCGGCAAAATTGCCCAGGGCCCGCGCGACCACCGCGTGCAGCCTGGCGACACCGTGGCCATGCTGGCCGTACGTTTCCAGGTCACGCCCGCCGCCTTGCGCAGCGCCAACAACCTGAAAACCGACGAGTTGAAAATTGGCCAGGTGTTGACCATTCCTGGCACCGAATTGGCGGCGCAGTAATGAGTGAATCTGTGTTGAATAGTGGCTCGCGCATCGAACTGCTCAGCCCGCGCCTGGCTAACCAGATCGCCGCAGGTGAGGTGGTTGAGCGCCCGGCGTCAGTGATCAAGGAACTGCTGGAAAACAGTATCGATTCCGGCGCCAAGCGCATTGACGTAGACGTGGAACAAGGCGGCGTCAAGCTGCTGCGGGTACGTGACGATGGCAGCGGGATCTCTTCAGATGACCTGCCGCTGGCCCTGGCCCGTCACGCCACCAGCAAGATTCGCGACCTGGAAGACCTTGAAAGGGTCATGAGCCTGGGCTTTCGCGGTGAGGCCCTGGCCTCCATCAGCTCCGTGGCCCGCCTGACCCTGACGTCCCGCACGCGCGGCGCCGAACAGGCCTGGCAAGTGGAAACCGAAGGCCGCGACATGGCGCCTCGGGTCCAGCCGGCGGCCCATCCGGTGGGCACCTCGGTGGAAGTGCGCGACCTGTTCTTCAACACCCCGGCGCGGCGCAAATTCCTCAAGGCCGAGAAAACCGAATTCGACCACCTGCAGGAAGTGATCAAGCGCCTGGCCCTGGCGCGCTTCGATGTGGCGTTCCATCTGCGCCACAACGGCAAGACCATTCTCAGCCTGCACGAAGCCAATGATGACGCCGCGCGCGCTCGGCGAGTGGCGGCCGTGTGCGGTGCCGGGTTCCTGGAGCAGGCGCTGCCGATTGAAATCGAACGCAATGGCTTGCGCCTATGGGGCTGGGTCGGTTTGCCGACCTTCTCCCGCAGCCAGGCCGATTTGCAGTATTTCTTCGTCAACGGCCGGGCGGTGCGCGACAAACTGGTGGCCCATGCGGTGCGCCAGGCGTACCGCGACGTACTGTTCAACGGTCGGCATCCGACGTTTGTGCTGTTTTTCGAGGTCGACCCCTCGGTGGTCGACGTCAATGTGCACCCGACCAAGCACGAAGTGCGCTTCCGTGACGGGCGCATGGTGCATGACTTCTTGTACGGCACCTTGCACCGTGCCTTGGGCGATGTGCGCCCGGATGACCAGTTGTCCGCGCCAATCGTAACGGCGGTGGTCCGCCCGAGCGGCCCTGAGGCCGGCGAGTTCGGCCCCCAGGGCGAAATGAGCCTCGCCGGTAACCTGTTGCAATCATCGCAGCCGCAGCCGAGTTACACCGCGCCCAACTCGGGCGCCGGCGCGGGTTATCAATATCAATACACCCCACGGCCGCAGTCGACCGTGCCGGTGGCTGAGGCCCAGGCGGCTTACCGTGAATTCTTCGCGCCGTTGCCGGGTGCCGAGCCGGGCATTGTTGCCTTGCCCGAGGGCGGCGGTGATATTCCGCCGCTGGGCTACGCGCTGGCGCAACTCAAGGGCATCTACATCCTTGCGGAAAATGCCCACGGCCTGGTGCTGGTAGACATGCACGCCGCCCACGAGCGGATCATGTACGAGCGCCTGAAGATCGCCATGGCCAGTGAAGGTCTCAGTGGCCAGCCGCTGCTGGTGCCGGAATCCCTGGCAGTCAGCCAGCGGGAAGCCGATTGTGCCGAGGAACACCATGGAGTGTTCCAGAAGCTGGGCTTCGAACTGCAACGCCTGGGCCCGGAGACCCTGGCGATCCGTCAGATTCCCGCGCTGCTCAAGCAGGCCGAGGCCAATCGCCTGGTGTCCGACGTACTGGCGGACCTGATGGAATACGGCACCAGCGACCGTATCCAGGCGCATATCAACGAACTGCTCGGCACCATGGCCTGCCACGGCGCCATCCGTGCTAACCGCCGACTGGCCCTGCCGGAAATGAACGGCCTGCTGCGCGACATGGAAAACACCGAGCGCAGTGGCCAATGCAACCATGGCCGACCGACCTGGACCCAGATGGGCCTGGATGATCTGGACAAACTGTTCCTGCGCGGTCGCTGATGAGTGCTTTGCCCCCCGCGATCTTCCTGATGGGCCCGACGGCCGCGGGCAAGACCGACCTGGCCATCGAACTGACCAAGGTCTTGCCGTGCGAGCTGATCAGCGTCGACTCTGCCCTGGTTTACCGGGACATGGACATCGGCACGGCGAAGCCTTCGAAAGAGCTGTTGGCCCGGCATCCGCATCGGTTGATCGACATTATCGACCCGTCCGAAAGCTATTCGGCCGCAGATTTCCGTACCGACGCCCTGGCCGCCATGGCTGAAATCACCGCGCGGGGCAACATCCCGCTGTTGGTCGGCGGCACGATGCTCTACTACAAGGCTTTGCAGGAGGGCCTGGCGGACATGCCCCCCGCTGACGCCCAGGTGCGCGCCGAGCTTGAAGATCAAGCCGCGCGCCTCGGCTGGCAGGCCCTGCACGACCAGCTGGCGGCGGTAGACCCGGTGTCTGCGGCGCGCATCCACCCCAACGACCCCCAGCGACTTACCCGTGCGCTGGAAGTCTGGCGCGTCAGCGGCCAGACCATGACTGAACACAGGCTGAAACAAACTGCGCAAAGTGCTGATGCAGACGCATCTGGTCAGTCACAATTGCCCTATACTGTGGCGAATCTGGCCATCGCTCCGGCAAATCGCCAGGTGCTGCATGAACGAATTGCACAAAGATTCACAATTATGTTGGAACAGGGGTTTGTGGAGGAGGTCGTAGCACTGCGTTCCCGAGGTGATTTGCATCCAGGATTGCCTTCGATACGCGCTGTAGGCTACCGCCAAGTCTGGGATCATCTGGATGGCAAGCTGACGTCAGCCGAAATGCAGGAGCGCGGCATCATCGCCACGCGCCAATTGGCGAAGCGCCAGTTCACCTGGCTGCGCAGCTGGAGCGATTTGCACTGGCTGGACAGCCTGGACAGCGACAATCTGTCACGCGCCTTGAAATACTTGGGAACGGTCTCCATATTGAGCTGAGTCCTTGCAATTGCCGTCTATCCTTGGGGGTGTGACGGCCATGAGCTATTTATTTTCCGATTTTTATTATTGATCCTTAAAGGAGTGCGGCACATGTCAAAAGGGCATTCGCTACAAGACCCTTACTTGAATACTTTACGTAAAGAGAAAGTGGGGGTTTCCATCTATCTGGTCAACGGTATCAAGTTGCAAGGTACGATCGAGTCGTTCGACCAGTTCGTGATCCTGCTGAAAAACACCGTCAGCCAGATGGTTTACAAACACGCTATCTCGACAGTCGTCCCTGTTCGTCCGATCCGTCTGCCTAGCGCAGCAGGTGATGAAGCAGCTGACGCTGAGCCAGGTAACGCCTGATAGGAGTCTCCTTTGTTCTTTGAGCGCCACGGTGGTGGTGAGCGAGTGATCCTCGTTCACTTGGATGGACAGGACCCTGAGGCGCGCGAAGATCCGCAGGAGTTTCAGGAGTTGGCAAATTCGGCCGGCGCCGAGACCGTTGCGTTTTTTAACGTGCCGCGTCATCGGCCAACCGCCAAATACCTGATCGGCAGCGGCAAGGTCGAGGAATTGCGCGACCTGGTCCACGCTGAAGAAGCCGATCTGGTGATCTTCAATCACACCCTCACGCCCAGTCAGGAACGTAACCTCGAACGTGTCTTCGAGTGTCGCGTGATCGACCGCACCGGTCTGATTCTCGATATCTTCGCCCAACGCGCGCGTACCCATGAAGGCAAACTGCAGGTCGAACTGGCCCAGCTTGACCACATGAGCACCCGCCTGGTGCGCGGCTGGACTCACCTTGAGCGCCAGGGCGGCGGCATCGGCATGCGTGGCCCGGGTGAAACCCAGTTGGAAACCGACCGACGCCTGTTGCGGGTTCGCCTGCGCCAGATCAAGGGACGCCTGGAGAAAGTGCGCAGCCAGCGCGAGCAATCGCGTCGAGGCCGTTCGCGTGCGGATATCCCTACCGTGTCCCTGGTGGGGTACACCAACGCCGGCAAATCCACACTCTTCAACAACGTGACGAAATCGGACGTGTACGCGGCAGACCAACTGTTCGCCACGCTCGACCCGACCCTGCGCCGCCTGGATATCGGCGACCTGGGGCCGATCGTCCTGGCCGATACCGTGGGTTTCATCCGCCACTTGCCGCACAAGCTGGTCGAGGCATTTCGGTCTACGCTCGAAGAATCGAGCAATTCCGACCTGCTGTTGCACGTAATTGATGCGGCTGAACCGGATCGCATGCTGCAGATCGAGCAGGTGATGGTAGTGCTGGGCGAGATTGGTGCGCAGGACTTGCCGATCCTCGAGGTCTATAACAAACTCGATTTGCTTGAAGGCGTTGAGCCACAAATTCAGCGCGACGAGAACGGCAAGCCCCAGCGGGTCTGGCTGTCGGCGCGTGATGGCAGCGGCCTGGAGCTGCTTGAACAAGCCATTGCCGAGTTACTCGGCAGCGATTTGTTCGTGGGCACCTTGCGCTTGCCGCAGCGTTTTGCTCGACTGCGTGCACAGTTTTTCGAGCTGGGCGCGGTACAGAAAGAAGAACACGACGAAGAAGGTGTCAGCTTGCTGGACGTTCGATTGCCGCGCTCGGAGCTCAATCGACTGGTCAGTCGCGAGGGTGTTGTACCGGCAGAGTTCATCGAGCAACACACTTTGCAATAAAAGCCTGAGAAAGCGGTTGTGCCGCGGTGGCAGGCATTCTGTAGCATTGGTCGGCGCGCCGTGGGTGCGTCTTTGCTTTATCAGATGGAGAGCGCTATGGCTTGGAATGAGCCGGGTGGCAACTCGAATAATCAGGATCCTTGGGGTGGTAAGCGCCGCAATAATGGCGACCGCAAGGGGCCACCGGATCTCGACGAGGCCTTCCGAAAGCTGCAGGAAAGCCTGAATGGGTTGTTCGGTGGTGGAAAAAAACGCGGTAGTGACGAGGGTGGTCGCACGAGCAAGGGCGGTGGCTATGGCCTGCTGGGCCTGGGCCTTGTCGTGCTTGCGGCCGTCTGGCTGTACAGCGCGGTCTATGTAGTGGACGAGCAGGAGCAAGCCGTGGTGCTGCGCTTCGGCAAGTACTACGAGACCGTCGGGCCAGGCCTGAACATCTATTTCCCGCCGATCGACAAGAAGTACATGGAGAACGTCACGCGTGAGCGTGCCTACACCAAGCAGGGCCAGATGCTGACCGAAGACGAGAACATCGTCGAAGTGCCGCTGACCGTGCAGTACAAGATCACCAACCTGCAGGACTTCGTGCTGAACGTCGACCAGCCGGAAACCAGCCTGCAACACGCAACCGAAAGTGCCTTGCGCCATGTGGTGGGTTCCACCGCTATGGACCAGGTGCTGACCGAAGGGCGTGAATTGATGGCCAGCGAAATCAAGGAGCGCCTGCAACGGTTCCTCGATACCTATCGCACCGGTATCACGGTCACCCAGGTCAACGTACAGAGCGCTGCCGCACCGCGTGAAGTGCAGGAAGCCTTTGACGACGTGATCCGTGCCCGTGAAGACGAGCAGCGTTCGCGCAACCAGGCTGAAACCTACGCCAATGGCGTGGTGCCGGAAGCCCGTGGTCAAGCCCAGCGCATCCTTGAAGATGCCAACGGTTACCGCGACGAAGTGGTCTCCCGTGCCAAGGGTGAGGCAGACCGCTTTACCAAACTGGTTGCCGAGTACCGCAAGGCACCTGAAGTGACCCGTGAGCGTCTGTACCTGGACACCATGCAGGAAGTCTTCAGCAATACCAGCAAGGTTCTCGTGACCGGCAGCAAGGGTGGGCAGAACAACCTGCTGTACCTGCCGCTGGACAAGATGATCGAAGGTGGTCGTAGCGGCGCCAGCGCGCCGTCCACCGGTTCGAATGCTGCTGCCAACGAAGCGAGCGCCCGTGCGGCCGCTGACTTGCTGCAACAGCAAACACGTACCAGGGAGAGCCGTTGATGAGCAATAAATCGCTGACCGCCCTGATTGTGGGCGTCGTCGTGGTCATCGCTGCCTGGAACTGCTTCTACATCGTGGCTCAGACCGAGCGTGCGGTGCTGCTGCAATTCGGTCGCGTGGTCCAGGCGGATGTCCAGCCGGGCCTGCATGTGAAAGTCCCCTACGTCAACCAGGTGCGCAAGTTCGACGCCCGCCTGATGACCCTGGATGCACCGACACAGCGCTTCCTGACCCTGGAAAAGAAAGCCGTGATGGTTGACGCCTACGCCAAGTGGCGCGTCAAGGACGCCGAGCGCTTCTACACCGCGACTTCCGGCCTCAAGCAGATTGCCGACGAGCGTTTGTCGCGCCGTCTGGAATCGGGCCTGCGCGACCAGTTTGGTAAGCGCACCCTGCATGAGGTGGTATCCGGTGAACGTGATGCGCTGATGGCTGACATCACCCGTTCGCTGAACACCATGGCGGAGAAAGAGCTGGGTATCGAAGTGGTCGATGTGCGGGTCAAGGCCATTGACCTGCCGAAGGAAGTGAACCGCAGCGTGTTCGAACGCATGAGCACTGAGCGTGAGCGTGAGGCCCGTGAGCACCGCGCCAAGGGTAACGAGCTGGCCGAAGGTATCCGTGCGGATGCCGATCGTCAGCGCCGTGTACTGCTGGCAGAAGCCTATCGCGAGTCTGAAGAGGCCCGTGGTGATGGTGATGCTCAAGCCGCGGCGATCTACGCCAAGGCTTACGGCCAGGACCAGGAGTTCTACGCGTTCTACCGTAGCCTGCGTGCCTACCGTGAAAGCTTCGCGAACAAGACCGACGTGCTGGTGCTGGACCCAAGCAGCGACTTCTTCCGCTACCTGGAAAAGTCCAAGTAACAGGCCTGTGATTCGGTAGGAACCACTCCGTCGGGCGGCTAAAATGCCTGGCGGGGTGATCCTTTCAGAAAACGGGTGTATGATGCGGCAGCCGGGAAATTCCCGGCTTTTTTGCGTCTGCATGTTCGATTCGGCAGGCGTGACAGGTTTATCGAGGAAAGTGCCCGACGAGGCCGGTTACAGGTCGTTCGTCACGTCGCTCTTGCGCGTGGTTTATGCAGGCGGCGGGTATTTTCTGCTTCACTCAAGGCTCGGCCGAAGGCTGGCCGCCCGGATCATAGGGGAATGGCGTAATGGCAACGGTAGACCGCTGGCTGCTGCCAGATGGCATCGAAGAAGTACTGCCACCAGAAGCTGCGCGCATTGAAGTAGCGCGTCGCCAGGTGTTGGATCTGTTCCAGAGCTGGGGTTACGAGTTTGTCGTGACTCCCCATATCGAGTACCTGGAATCTCTGCTGACCGGCGCGGGCCAGGACCTGGATCTGCGCACCTTCAAGGTTATCGACCCACAATCGGGCCGGCAGATGGGGTTCCGTGCCGACATCACGCCGCAAGTGGCGCGTATCGATGCGCACACCCTGCGCCGCGAAGGCCCGAGCCGCCTGTGCTACGCCGGCAGCGTGCTGCACGCCCAGCCGCGAGCCTTGTCATCGTCCCGCAGCCCGATCCAGTTGGGCGCCGAGCTGTATGGCGATGCGAGCCCGAGCAGCGACGTCGAAGTGATCAGCCTGATGCTGGCCATGCTGCAACTGGCTGACGTGCCGGATGTGCACATGGACCTGGGCCACGTCGGTATCTACCGTGGCCTCGCTCGTGCCGCTGGTTTGTCCGGTGAAGCCGAGCAACAGTTGTTTGACGCCCTGCAGCGCAAGGCGATTGACGAAGTGATCGCCCTCACCGAAGGCGTGCCGGCTGACCTCGCGCAGATGTTGCGCGCGTTGGTCAACCTGTGCGGCGGCCGTGAAGTGCTGGTGGCTGCGCGTGAGCGCCTGGCCAATGCGCCAGCGCCGGTGTTGGCGGCGTTGGACGATGTGCTGGCGATTGCCGAGCAGTTGTCGGCGCGCTTCCCGCAATTGCCGCTGTATTTTGACCTAGGCGAGTTGCGCGGCTACCACTACCACACCGGTGTGGTGTTCGCGGTGTTCGTTCCGGGTGTTGGCCAGGCCATCGCCCAGGGTGGTCGCTACGACGATATCGGCGCCGACTTCGGTCGCGCCCGTCCGGCCACTGGCTTTTCCACCGATTTGAAAACCCTGGTGACCCTGGGGCGTGCTGAGGTCGAGCTGCCGTCTGGTGGCATCTGGATGCCCGACAGTACGGACGCGGCACTCTGGCAGCAGGTTTGCCAGTTGCGCAGTGAGGGTCAGCGTGTCGTCCAGGCCTTGCCTGGGCAGCCATTGGCCGCCGCCCGTGAAGCGGACTGCGACCGGCAATTGATTCAGCAGAACGGGCTTTGGCAAGTATCGCCACTGGCTTCTTGAGTTTTCCTGCCGGCCATCGCCGGCACCAAGTTTGCGTGAATGAGGACAAGTGTTATGGGTAAGAATGTCGTAGTCCTGGGCACCCAATGGGGTGATGAGGGCAAAGGCAAGATCGTTGATCTGCTGACCGAACATGCTGCCGCCGTAGTGCGCTACCAAGGTGGCCACAACGCGGGTCACACCCTGGTCATCGATGGCGAAAAAACCGTCTTGCACCTGATCCCGTCGGGCGTACTGCGCGAAGGCGTGCAGTGCCTGATCGGCAACGGCGTGGTGGTTGCACCGGACGCCCTGTTGCGCGAGATCACCAAGCTGGAAGAGAAAGGCGTACCGGTGCGTGAGCGCCTGCGTATCAGCCCATCCTGCCCGCTGATCCTGTCCTTCCACGTGGCGCTGGACCAGGCCCGTGAAAAGGCCCGTGGCGAGCTGAAGATCGGCACCACCGGTCGCGGCATCGGCCCGGCCTACGAAGACAAGGTGGCGCGCCGTGGCCTGCGTGTGGGCGACCTGCTCAACATGCCGCGCTTTGAAGACAAGCTGCGTGAGCTGGTGGATTACCACAACTTCATGCTGGTGGGTTACTACAAAGAACCGGCCATCGAGTTCGAAAAGACGCTGGCCGAGTGCAAGGAATACGCTGAGCTGCTCAAGCCGCTGATGCTGGATGTGACGGCCGAGCTGCACGACCTGCGTCGCGCCGGCAAAGACATCATGTTCGAAGGCGCCCAGGGTTCGTTGCTCGACATCGACCACGGCACCTACCCGTACGTGACCAGTTCCAACACCACCGCTGGCGGCGTTGCTACCGGTTCGGGCGTTGGCCCGATGTTCCTGGACTACATCCTGGGCATTACCAAGGCTTACACCACCCGTGTAGGTTCGGGCCCGTTCCCGACTGAGCTGTTCGACGCAGTCGGCGCGCACCTGGCCAAGCAAGGTCATGAGTTCGGCGCAACCACTGGCCGCGCCCGTCGTTGTGGCTGGTTCGACGCCGTTATCCTGCGTCGCGCTATCGACGTGAACAGCATCTCGGGCATCTGCCTGACCAAGCTGGACGTACTCGACGGTCTGGAAGCCATCAACATCTGCACCGGTTACAAAGACGCCGAGGGTAATGACGTCGCTCCAACTGACGCCGACAGCTACGTGGGCCTGCAGCCTGTGTACGAAGAAGTGCCGGGCTGGACCGAGTCGACCGTGGGCGCCAAGACCCTGGAAGAGCTGCCAGCCAATGCCCGTGCTTATATCAAGCGCGTTGAAGAGCTGATTGGCGCACCGATCGACATTATTTCGACGGGCCCGGACCGCAACGAGACCATCGTTCTGCGTCATCCGTTCGCTTAATAAGCTGTTGATGTAAAAAGCAAAGGGCTCCTTCGGGAGCCCTTTGTCGTTTGTGTCTGGCAAGCGGCACGACCCTTGCTGTGTTTCCTTCTTTCCGAGGTGCTATCAATTTAATGGCACCCGTGGTGGAGGGATTCCCAGTGTCTGCCGTTCTCTCGTTGTTACAAAGTCGTCTGTTGCGGCCAGTGTTCGTTACCCTAGGTATCGCTCTTTTGGTGCAAGTGCTGGTCGCCGTCGCGCTGACGCGGAGCACTGTCACCGCCCTGGAGGCAGATTTGGGTAATCGCCTGGGCATCGACAGCCAGAAGCTGTCCGGCGAATTGGCCCAGGCCGGCAAGGAAGTCACGTCCAGCCTGGACAGTTTGTCCACCAGCACCCGTCAGCGTCTGACCGCAGGGCTTTCCACGCGCCTTCAGCAAGAGCAGAAGCAATTGCGTGCGACCCTGGAAAAAGACTTGCAGGACTCTGCCAATGACATGGCGCAGTTGCTGGCGTCGGTGGCGCCGCGAGCCATGTGGGACAGCGATGTGCCGACCTTGTCGGAGTTCGCCCGGCGAGCGCAGCGCAATCCCAACGTGTTGTTCGTGGTGTATGACGACGCGGCGGGCGAGCACCTGACCCGTTACCTGAACCGTGAAAACCCGATCAACCAGGCCCTGTTGGCAAAGGGCGCGGGGGAGCGGGCCCTGGATAAAGTGTTGGACGCGGCCAAGACTGATCCTGCGGTGTATTACGTCGAAGCCTCGATCAGCCCCAACGGCGTGGAGATCGGCAAGGTCCGCATGGGGGTTTCCACCGCGTCGGTCGAGGCCGATCTGCAAGCACTGGACAAGCGTTTCGCTGCGCTGATTGCCAGCGGTGATCAACTGGTCGGTGACAGCCTCAAAGGCGCAGCGGCCGATAGCGCCGCCGCCATGGGCGCGCGCCTGCAATCGGCGCAAGCCACGGCCACCCAGATGACCGCCAACACCACCAGCGCGGTTCAAGAGGCTGCCGGCACCCTGCGCTGGCGCATCGGCATGGGCTTGGCGCTGGTCGGTCTTGGCGTATTACTGCTGATCGCCATCGTGCTCGGTCGCCGCGTCGTCAACCGCTTGAAGCTGCTGATCGCTGCCATGGATGATTTGGCGGCGGGCGAGGGCGACCTTACCAAGCGGGTGCAAATCAGCAGCAAGGATGAGATCGGCGACATGGCTTCGGCGGTCAATCGCTTTGTGGATAAGTTGCAGCCCATCGTGCGCGAAGCGGGGGAGGTGGCCCAGCGCACCGGTGTGGAAATCGGTGCGATGACCTTGCGCAATGCCGGCGCCGACAAGGCTGCCGGTTTGCAGCGTGATGAAGTCGCCGAGAGCCTGCGCGCACTGTCGCAAATGGCCGATGAGGCCCAGGCCGAAAGCCATGCCATGCAGGCGGCGCTGCAACAGGTGGTGGAGATTCGCCACGCGACGGATGAGAACTCACGCACGTCGGCCGAAGTTGGCAGTTTGATCGAAGCGTTGGCGGGGCAGGTGCAGGCGGGGTCCCAGGTTATTGAGCGTCTGGCCCAACAGAGTGAGCAGATTGAAGTGGTGCTGACGGTGATCCATGGTATCGCCGAGCAAACCAACCTGCTCGCCCTGAACGCCGCCATCGAAGCGGCGCGCGCCGGTGAAACGGGGCGCGGTTTTGCGGTGGTTGCAGACGAGGTGCGCGCACTGGCCAGTAAAACCCAAAGCTCCACCGGTGATATCCAGGCGCATATCGTGGCGTTGCAACAGGGCGCGCGTGAGGCGGTGGACACCATCGGCAAAGCCGGGCGCCAGGCCAGTGAGGGCTTGCTGGTACTGCGCGAGAGCGTACGTTTGCAGCAGACGGTGCAGGCTTCGGTGGAGCAGGTGCATGCGGCAATCGGCCTGGCGACCCGCGCGGCCGAGCATCAGGCCCAGGGCGCGCATGCGGTGCGTGGGCGCGTCGAGGTGATCCACGCCCAGGCCGAGCGTGCTGCGCAGGCGGTGGTGGAAACCACGGCCAGTGGCAAGGTGCTGGACGGGTTGGCGGCGCAGTTGAAGGCGAGTTTGGGGCAGTTCAGGGCTTAGTGTTGCCTGTTCTGGCCAGACCCCCTCCTACAGGTGAAATGCATTCAAAATGTGGGAGGGGGCTTGCCCCCGATAGCGGTCTCAGCGACTCAGATACATCCGCGTCGTCAGCAGATAAACCGGCAACCCCGACACCAGGATCAACAACGCCGCATAAGGCGCCGCCGCCGCAAACTCCACATTCGACGTATGCGCCCACACGGCAGTCGCCAAGGTATTCAGCCCGGTCGGACTCAGCAGCAAGGTCGCCGTCAATTCCTTCATCGCATCCAGAAACACCAGGGCAAACGCCGCACCCAGAGCCGGGAAGATGATCGGCAGTGTCACCCGGCAAAACGCACTGAAGGGCGATGCCCCCAGCGTCCGCGCAGCCTCTTCCAGCTGGGGCGCGGCCTTGTTCAATGCCGTGCGTATCGGCGCCTGGGCCAGCGGCAGAAACAACAGCGCGTAGGCGATCAGCAGCAGCGCCGACGTTTGGTACAGCGCCGGCACGTAATGCAGGGCGAAATACACCAGGGTCAGTGCAATCACCAGGCCGGGCAGGGCGTGCAGCAGGTAGGGCAGGCGTTCAGCCCAGATCGCCAGTCGGCCTTTATAGCGCACCACCAGCAATCCCACCGGCACCGCCAACGCCAGGCACACCGCTGCGCCACCCAGGGACAGCGCCAGGGACGATAACAACGCTTCACTGATCTCGGCCACCGGAAACGCCGCCGACGAACCCACGGCCAGCCAATAACCGAGCATCCCCAGCGGAATGCCGCTGCCGATGACTGCCAGCGCCAGGCAATACAGCTGACCGAGCGGCGCCCACTTGCCCAATTTCACTTGTTCGGCATGCCGCGCCGCGCCCTGGCCGATACGCACATGGCGGCCCTTGCCACGCATGCGCAGCTCAAGCCACAACAGGGTCAGGCACATCGCCAGCAGCACCGCCGAGAGCATCGCCGCATTGGCGTTGCTGAACTCCAGTTCGAATTGCTGATAGATCGCGGTCGTGAAGGTCTGCAAGCCGATGATCGACAAAGCGCCGAATTCCACCAGCATGTGCAGCGCAATCAGCAGAGCGCCCGCCACCAGCGAGGGCCACAGCAGCGGCAAGGTAATGCGCCGGAATACGCCCCAGCGGTTCAGGCCCAGGGTACGCGCCGATTCTTCCAGGGCGGGATCAAGATTGCGCAGTGTCGCGGCCACCGGCAGAAACACCAGCGGGTATTTGGACAGGCTCATCACCAGGATCGCGCCGCCGAGGCCTTCGAAGTCGGCGCTCAGCGACACCCAGGTGAAGCTGCTGACAAACGCCGGCACCGCAAACGGTAGACACAGGACCACCCCCCAGAGGCGTCGCCCAGGCAGGTTGCTGCGCTCCAGCAACCAGGCCAGGGACAGGCCGACCACGCCGCACACCACCGTCACGCCCACCATCAGCGCCAGGGTGTTGCGCAGCAGCCCGAAGACATAAGGTCGCCACAGCAGATGCACCGCCTGCGCCCAACCGGCCTGCCAGGTCTTGAGCCCGACATAGGCCAGCGGCAACAGGCTCAGGCCAACCAGCAACAGCACCGGCAACAGCAGCCAGATCGAAGGGCGTTTGCGCCGGGGGCGAAAACCTGCGGCGCTGAGCGATGGGTTCATCAGTTCAAGCCAACGTCACGTTCCAGGTCCAGGGCCTCTTCGGCATTGCCCAGGTCGGCGGGGGTGACTTTCGGCGGCTGCAGTTCGTTGAAAGGCTTGAGGCCACGATTGGACTGCATGCCTTTGCGCAGCGGATACTCAGCCGAGGTGTTGGTGATCACGCGCTGGCCTTCTTCACTGGCCATGAACGCCAGCAGTTGCTGGGCTTCCTTGGGGTGTTTGCTGGATTTCAGCGCTGCAGCCGAAGACACGGTAATCAGACCGCCCGCATCGCCGTCGGTGAAGTAGTGCAATTGGGAGTCGAGGTTGGTTTTCTCTTTTTCAGGGCAAACCAGTAATAGTTGTTCACCAGTACCGTAGCCACTTCGCCGTTTTCCACGGCTTTGAGCGCAACCATATTGTTGCTGTACACCTTGCCGAATGCGCGCAGGCCGGTCAGCCATTCTTCTGCGGCTTCACGCCCGTGCAGCTTGATGATCGCCACCGCCTGTTCCTGGAACGCACCGCTGGTGGGCACGAAGCCAACCTTGCCTTGCCACTCGGGACCGGCGAAATCCAGCACCGATTTGGGCAGGTCTTTTTCGGCAATCAGCTTGGGATTGAAAGCGACGACGCGGGTGCGTGCGGTCACGCCCATCCAGTCACCGTTACTGCCGACGTAGTCCTTGGGCAATACATCGAGGGTGCTGGCGTCGATCCTGGCCAGCAGGCCTTGCTCGCCCAACTTGTTCAGCGGCGGTGATTCTTCGGTGTAGATCACGTCGGCAGGCGAGCGGTCGCCTTCTTCGACGATTTGGCTGGCCAGTTGATTGCTGCTGCCTTTGCGGACATTGACGTGAATGCCGGTCTTGGCTTCGAAGGCTTTGGCGAGCTCATCGCCGACTTCCTTGTGCTGGCCGTTGTACAGGGTCAGGGAGATCTTTTCGGCGCTATGGGCGGCGGGCGAGAGCAGGGTCAGGCCGAGCAGAGTGATGGTCAGGCCACGCAGAAGGGAGGTCTTGAGACGGGTATCGCGGATCATCATCCGGGGTTTTCCTCACTTGTAAGCTACAAATTCTTACAAGGATAAACGATAAACCTTCTCAAGTGCGCATGAGCAGCCCCGATCACCAAGTTTAAACCCCAGAAACGAAAAAACCCGCTTTCGCGGGTTTGATCTGAATTTGGTGCCCAGGAGAAGACTCGAACTTCCACGACCTTGCGATCACCAGCACCTGAAGCTGGCGTGTCTACCAATTTCACCACCTGGGCATTATCAAGCAACGTTGCCGCTGTTGATGGGGCGAACTATACGGCGGGCTTTTTGATCTGTAAACCCCTGATTCGAAAAAATAAATCAGGTTTTACGTTAAGAATCAAAGGCCTGAAACGAAAAAACCCGCTTTCGCGGGTTTGATCTGAATTTGGTGCCCAGGAGAAGACTCGAACTTCCACGACCTTGCGATCACCAGCACCTGAAGCTGGCGTGTCTACCAATTTCACCACCTGGGCAGCATCAACAACGTTGCCGTCGTCGATGGCGCGCACTATACGGAGCCCTTTTTAAGCTGTAAACCCCTGGTATGAAAAAAGCCTGGAAAATTCCCTCAGTGGTCGTGCAAGGTATGCGTTGGTGGGCTACAAAGGGCTTTTAAACACTTGTTGATGCCTGAAATTTCCCGTTTCAATACGCGTATGCCAAACTAACCCGCATATAGACAAGGTGAAAACTCTCTAATGGCCGATTGGCAGTCCCTCGATCCCGAGGCCGCTCGTGAAGCGGAAAAATATGAAAACCCTATTCCTAGCCGCGAACTGATCCTGGCGCACCTCGCCGATCGTGGTTCGCCTGCTAGCCGTGAGCAGCTGGTTGAAGAATTCGGCCTGACCACCGAAGACCAGCTCGAAGCCCTGCGCCGCCGTTTGCGTGCGATGGAGCGCGACGCTCAGCTGATCTACACCCGCCGTGGCACCTATGCGCCGGTCGACAAGCTCGACCTGATCCTCGGCCGCATCGCCGGTCACCGGGACGGCTTCGGCTTCCTGATCCCGGATGACGGCAGCGACGACCTGTTCATGAGCCCCGCGCAAATGCGCCTGGTGTTCGACGGCGACCGTGCCCTCGCGCGTGTTTCCGGCCTGGACCGTCGTGGTCGTCGTGAAGGCGTGATCGTCGAAGTGGTGTCCCGTGCCCACGAGTCCATCGTCGGCCGTTACTTCGAAGAAGGCGGTATCGGCTTCGTCGTGCCGGATAACCCGAAGGTTCAGCAGGAAGTGCTGATCACCCCGGGCCGCAATGGCGCCGCCAAGGTTGGCCAGTTCGTCGAGGTGAAAATCACCCACTGGCCAACTGCGCGCTTCCAGCCCCAGGGCGATATCGTTGAAGTGGTCGGTAACTACATGGCGCCGGGCATGGAAATCGACGTCGCGCTGCGCACCTACGATATTCCTCACGTCTGGCCCGACGCTGTGCTCAAGGAAGCCGCCAAGCTCAAGCCGGAAGTTGAAGACAAGGACAAAGAGAAGCGCATCGACTTGCGCCATCTGCCGTTCGTCACCATCGACGGCGAAGACGCCCGCGACTTCGACGATGCGGTCTACTGCGAAGCCAAGCCTGGCAAACTGCGCCTGTTCTCCGGCGGCTGGAAGTTGTACGTCGCGATTGCCGACGTGTCCAGCTACGTGAAGATCGGTTCGGCCCTGGATAACGAAGCCCAGGTGCGCGGCAACTCCGTGTACTTCCCTGAGCGCGTGATCCCGATGCTGCCCGAGCAGCTGTCCAACGGCCTGTGCTCCCTGAACCCGAAAGTCGACCGTTTGGCCATGGTGTGCGAGATGACCATCTCGAAAACCGGCGAAATGACCGACTACCAGTTCTACGAAGCGGTGATCCATTCCCAGGCGCGCCTGACCTACAACAAGGTCAGCACCATCCTGGAAACGCCGAAGACCAGCGAAGCCAAAGCCCTGCGTACCGAGTACGCCGACGTGGTGCCGCACCTCAAGCAGCTGTACTCGTTGTACAAAGTGTTGCTGGGTGCTCGTCATGTGCGTGGCGCGATCGATTTTGAAACCCAGGAAACCCGGATTGTCTTCGGTTCCGAGCGCAAGATCGCCGCGATCACCCCGACGACGCGTAACGATGCGCACAAGTTGATCGAGGAATGCATGCTGGCCGCCAACGTGGCCACCGCTGAATTCCTGAAAAAGCACGAGATTCCTGCCCTGTACCGGGTGCACGACGGCCCGCCGCCGGAGCGCCTGGAAAAACTGCGCGCCTTCCTCGGTGAGCTCGGCCTGTCCCTGCACAAAGGCAAGGACGGCCCGACGCCGAAGGACTACCAAGCTCTGTTGGCCAGCATCAAGGACCGTCCGGATTATCATGTGATCCAGACCGTCATGCTGCGCTCGTTGAGCCAGGCGGTGTACAGCGCCGACAACCAGGGCCACTTCGGCCTGAATTACGAAGCGTACACCCACTTCACTTCGCCGATCCGTCGTTACCCGGACCTGCTCACGCACCGCGCGATCCGCAGTGTGATCCATTCCAAGCAGAACACCCCGCACGTCAAGCGCGCCGGTGCCATGACCATTCCGAAGGCACGGATCTATCCGTACGACGAAGCGGCCCTGGAACAGTTGGGCGAGCAGTGCTCCATGAGCGAGCGCCGTGCCGATGAAGCCACCCGCGATGTGGTGAATTGGCTCAAGTGCGAATTCATGAAGGATCGCGTGGGCGAGTCGTTCCCGGGTGTGATCACCGCCGTGACCGGTTTCGGCCTGTTCGTTGAACTGACCGACATCTACGTTGAGGGTCTGGTGCACGTCACCGCCTTGCCGGGCGACTACTATCACTTCGACCCTGTGCATCACCGCTTGGCGGGCGAGCGCACCGGGCGCAGTTTCCGCCTGGGTGACACGGTGGAAGTGCAGGTCATGCGCGTCGACCTCGACGAACGCAAGATCGACTTCGGTATGCCTGACAAGCCGGCTGAGCCTGCGGGTCGCAAAAAGCGTGGCGGCGAAACCACCGCGCCGGCCAGCAAAGGCAAAGGGGCTCCTGCGAAAGCGTCCGCCGCCGAGCCTGCGCCGGCCAAGGCTGGTCGTCGTTCTTCGGCCAAGGAAAAGGCCCCGGAAGCCTATCGCCCAAGCGACGCCGCGGCGAAAAATGCCGAGCTGCGCAAGAGTCGCGAGTTGAAGCAGCAGTTGCTCAACGAAGCCAAAAGCGGTGGTAAAGCGGCGTCTGGGGGAAAGTCCCAAGGGGCGGAAAAACCGTCGAGCAAACCCAGTAAACACCGTAAAGGCCCGCCCAAAGCGGGTTCGGCCCCCGCAAAAAGCGGCGGGTCGCGCAAACCTAAGGCCAAGCCATGAGTCTGGAAAAAATCTACGGCGTGCATGCCGTAGAAGCACTGCTGCGTCACCACCCCAAGCGCGTCAAGCAAGTGTGGTTGGCGGAAGGTCGCAGCGAGCCACGCGTGCAGGCGCTGGTCGAGCTGGCCAACCAGAACAAGGTTGCCATCGGCCAGGCTGAACGCCGTGAAATGGACGTATGGGTAGAAGGCGTTCACCAAGGCGTGGTTGCCGACGTCAGCCCGAGCCAGGTATGGGGCGAGGCCATGCTCGACGAGCTGCTCGACCGTACCGAAGGCGCGCCGTTGCTGCTGGTGCTGGACGGCGTGACCGACCCGCACAACCTCGGCGCCTGCCTGCGTTCGGCGGATGCCGCCGGCGCGCTGGCGGTGATCGTGCCTAAAGACAAGTCGGCGACCCTCACGCCGGTCGTGCGTAAAGTGGCCTGCGGCGCGGCGGAAGTGATTCCGCTGGTGGCCGTGACCAACCTGGCGCGCACCCTGGAAAAGCTCCAGCAACGTGGCTTGTGGATTGTCGGCACGGCGGGGGAGGCTGAAGTCAGCATCTATGACCAGGACCTCACCGGCCCGACCATCCTGATCATGGGCGCCGAAGGCAAGGGCATGCGTCGCTTGACCCGTGAGCATTGCGATTACCTGGTGCACTTGCCGATGGCCGGTAGCGTCAGCAGCCTGAACGTTTCGGTGGCAACGGGCGTGTGTCTGTTCGAAGCCCAGCGTCAGCGCGGTACCAAGGCGAAGGCCAAGCCCAAGAAGTAAGCCAGGCCTGGCCTGGATCAAAATGTGGGAGGGGGCTTGCCCCCGATAGCGGTAGATCAGTTACAGATTATGTGGCTGACCCACCGCATCGGGGGCAAGCCCCCTCCCACATTTGTTTGGGGTGCCGGCAAGGATTGTTCAAATAATCACCAATCACCTTGCGCCGCTCCTTCCCCTTCTCTACAATTGCGCCCCTTGCCCACCTGGCAGGCACGCATGTGCCTCCCCTGCGGCAAGATCCATAAGTGTCATTCACTCCTTGTCTGACCGTTTTTGAGCGGCAGGCTACAACCCGTAAGGAGCATTCATGCGTCATTACGAAATCATCTTTTTGGTCCACCCGGATCAAAGCGAGCAAGTCGGCGGCATGGTTGAGCGTTACACCAAGCTGATCGAAGAAGACGGCGGCAAAATCCACCGTCTGGAAGATTGGGGCCGTCGTCAACTGGCCTACGCAATCAACAATGTTCACAAGGCTCACTACGTGATGCTGAACGTTGAGTGCACTGGCAAGGCCCTGGCCGAGCTGGAAGACAACTTCCGCTACAACGATGCAGTGATCCGTAACCTGGTCATCCGTCGCGAAGAAGCCGTTACCGGCCAATCCGAGATGCTCAAGGCTGAAGAAAACCGCAGTGAGCGCCGTGAGCGTCGCGACCGTCCTGAGCACGAAGGCGCTGATAGCGCTGATAGTGATGACAGCGACAACAGCGATAACGCTGACGAGTAATCCACGGACCTTTTAAGGAGCCTATCAAATGGCACGTTTCTTCCGTCGTCGTAAATTCTGCCGCTTCACCGCTGAAGACGTGAAAGAGATCGATTACAAAGATCTCAACACTCTGAAAGCCTACGTATCCGAGACCGGCAAAATCGTTCCAAGCCGTATCACCGGTACCAAAGCACGTTATCAGCGTCAGCTGGCCACCGCTATCAAGCGCGCCCGCTTCCTGGCCCTGCTGGCCTACACCGACAGCCACGGCCGCTGAGACCGGGCAGTCGACAAGTAGTAAGGGATTGAATGCATGCGCGCCTTAGCTGAGTTCATCATGCGCGGTCGTATGCAGGCCACTCTGGTAGTGGCTGGCTGTGCGGCATTGCCGTTGCTTTATTGGTTGGGTGCTGCCGCAGGTTGCCTTGTGCTCCTGCGGCGCGGTTTGAAGGACGCTCTTGGCGTTCTTGCCCTGGGTTTGTTGCCGGCCTTGATCTGGTGGCTGCAAATGGGTGATCCACGGGTACTTCTGGTACTGCTGGGGTCATCGAGCCTTGCGTTGGTTTTACGCGCAAGTGAGTCCTGGGTCCGCACGCTGCTGGTCAGCGTGGCATTGGGGTTGGTGTACTCAGTGATGCTTGGCGCGGCTTTCCGCCCGCAAATCGAGGCGCTGGCGCAGGAAATCGTCAAGATCCTGCCGCTGGCCCTCGGGGATCTCTACCAGCAGTTGTCGGTAGATGAGCGAGCGCGGTTTGCGTCACTGATTGCGCCGGTCCTGACCGGCCTGATTGCGGCTTTGTTGCAGGTTGTCAGCGTGCTGAGCCTGATTCTTGGGCGTTATTGGCAGGCGTTGTTGTACAACCCGGGTGGTTTTGGTCGCGAGTTTCGCAGTATCAGAATTCCTGCGGGGCCGGCGATGTTGCTGCTGGCGTGCATGGTTGTCGGGCCGAACTTCGGTCCACAGATGGCCTTGCTTGCGCCGATTTGCAGTGTACCGCTGGTGTTTGCCGGGCTGGCCCTGATTCATGGACTGGTTGCGCGCAAGCGCCTGGCCAGGTTCTGGCTGGTGGGGTTGTACGTCACGCTGTTGCTGTTCATGCAGCTGATCTATCCGCTACTCGTGGTTTTGGCCATTGTCGACGGCCTGATTGATTTTCGCGGACGTCTGGCGTCGAAAGATGCCGATAGCGCGAACGGTGAAGGTTAAAAGTTAGAGGATTTTCACATGCAACTGATCCTTCTGGAAAAAGTCGCCAACCTGGGCAACCTGGGCGACAAAGTGAACGTTAAGGCCGGCTACGGTCGTAACTACCTGCTGCCATACGGCAAAGCCACCGCTGCAACCGCTGCCAACCTGGCTGCGTTTGAAGAGCGTCGTGCCGAGCTTGAAAAAGCAGCAGCGGACAAAAAAGCTTCGGCCGAAACTCGCGCTGCCCAACTGGCTGAGCTGGAAGTGACTATCACTGCCACCGCCGGTGACGAAGGCAAGCTGTTCGGTTCGATCGGCACCCACGACATCGCTGATGCACTGACCGCCTCCGGCGTTGAAGTGCAGAAGAGCGAAGTTCGTCTGCCGAACGGCACCATCCGCAACGTAGGTGAATTCGACGTAGCCGTGCACCTGCACGCCGAAGTTGAAGCCACCGTACGCGTTGTCGTGGTAGCAGCTTAAGCCGCACCTAACTGACTGGCACCTCGCGTGTCAGCCAGTTAACATCGGGCACGATCCTGTTTACAGGTCGTGCCTTTTGTTTTTCTACACACCCTTAAATTCCAAGTGGCCATGAACGAAATCTCCGCTCCTGAGCAATACGATCTGCAAACCGCTGCCCTGAAGGTGCCGCCGCATTCCATCGAGGCCGAACAGGCCGTGCTCGGTGGCTTGATGCTGGACAACAACGCCTGGGAACGCGTGCTGGATCAAGTCTCGGACGGGGATTTCTATCGTCATGACCACCGCCTGATCTTCCGTGCCATCGCCAAGCTGGCCGACCAGAACTCACCGATCGACGTGGTGACCCTGGCCGAGCAACTGGACAAGGAAGGCCAGACCTCCCAAGTCGGCGGCCTGGGTTACCTCGGCGAACTGGCGAAAAACACGCCGTCCGTCGCCAACATCAAGGCCTATGCGCAGATCGTCCGCGAGCGCGCCACCCTGCGTCAGTTGATCGGCATCAGCACCGAAATCGCCGACAGCGCCTTCAACCCCGAAGGCCGCACCGCCGCCGAGATCCTCGACGAAGCCGAGCGCCAGATCTTCCAGATCGCCGAAGCCCGCCCGAAAACCGGCGGCCCGGTCAGCGTCAACGACCTGCTGACCAAGGCCATCGACCGCATCGATACCTTGTTCAACACCGATGCGGCGATTACCGGTATTTCCACCGGCTACACCGACCTCGACGAAAAGACCAGCGGCCTGCAGCCGTCCGACTTGATCATCGTGGCCGGCCGTCCGTCGATGGGCAAGACCACCTTTGCGATGAACCTGGTGGAAAACGCCGTACTGCGCAGTGACAAGGCGGTGCTGGTGTATTCCCTCGAGATGCCAGGCGAATCGCTGATCATGCGTATGCTTTCTTCCCTTGGCCGCATCGACCAGACCAAGGTGCGTTCCGGCCAGCTTGAGGATGACGATTGGCCGCGCCTGACCTCGGCGGTCAACCTGCTCAACGACCGCAAGCTGTTCATCGATGACACCGCCGGTATCAGCCCGTCCGAAATGCGCGCGCGTACCCGTCGCCTGGTGCGTGAGCACGGCGACATCGCGCTGATCATGATCGACTACCTGCAGTTGATGCAGATTCCGGGTTCCAGCGGCGACAACCGCACCAACGAGATTTCCGAAATCTCCCGGTCCCTCAAGGCCCTGGCCAAGGAATTCAACTGCCCGGTGGTGGCGCTGTCCCAGCTCAACCGTTCCCTGGAACAACGTCCCAACAAGCGTCCGGTGAACTCCGACTTGCGTGAATCCGGAGCGATCGAGCAGGATGCCGACGTGATCATGTTCGTGTACCGCGACGAGGTCTATCACCCCGAAACCGAGCACAAGGGCATTGCCGAAATCATCATCGGCAAGCAGCGGAACGGGCCGATCGGCTTTATCCGCCTGGCGTTCATCGGCAAGTACACGCGCTTCGAGAACCTCGCGCCGGGCAGCTACAACTTCGATGACGATGAGTAATCGGCTTCAGGCGTTTGCCTGAGGGAGCGCACCGAACAGCGCCCTCACCGTGGGCTCGTTGTATTGGTAATTCCAACGCAACTCGGTACCGGCAGGGATATCTTCACTGGCAAAGAATGCACTGAGGAAAAAGTTGTCCCTGGGTTGCTCAGCAATCTGTGTCGTGACGTTGAACCGCGCAACCTCTACGTTATAGCCCGTGGATGCCTGCCTGACCGGCAGATTTGCTTCGTACTCAAAAATCGTATTTATTCGCGAAAGTACGTTGTCACCCGACAAAATGACCGGCTGTGGTGCAGCGGGAATGGGTTCAAAAGGTTTGACGTCGATCAAATAGGGATCCTGCCGATAAGCCGCCACATAATACGGCACCAGTTCCCCGCCATAGACGCCGAGCGCCTCACCTTTTATCAACGGCTTCCTGCTTATGACGGTCTGCTCGCCGATCATCACTGCCTCCTGCACACACTTTTGGTGGGCCGCAGTGAAGGGTGTCACTTCTAGTTTGTCTTCATAGAGGCGTGCAACCCGTTCATACCCTTCCCACTGCAAAAAAGGCAGGATCAATTCCTTGCTGAAAGTTTGATCGGACGTAAGCGATTTGCTGCGGATTTGTATGCTTCTGATCCGCAATGGGCGACCTGTTAAATCGCGCAGGGGGTAGCGGCCATTGTTGGCGCGATCATAAATGCGTCGATAGTTCTGGCTGTGTTGATAGCTTCGTGTGGACCGCATGGTCTCCATCTCCTTCGGCGTATACAGGCTGTTGACCGTGCCTTCTTCTGCTGAGTCGTATTCGCTGGATGAGTGCGCCGACTCAAACTCGTCGCTAAGCTCCATCGGCTCTCCCGATGGCAAAGCAGCCGCTTGCATGCCACCCATCAACCCCTGGCTGCTCGGATCGATATCCCAGCCACCGGAGGTTTTTGCGCGCAGGTAGGGCCGGTAAGCCCTGAACGGGCTGCGGGCATCGATCAGTCGCCATTTCTGCCCTTCGGCTTTGACCTGAAAGTAGTTCCCGCCCTCCAGGACGTAATAGTGATAGCCACCGTTGGGCAGCGGGGCTGACTGATGGATACCATCAGCGCGCAGCGTCAGGCCTGCCGGGGCGGTTTGCGTGGCGAACAGTGGATCAAGCGCAATCCCGGGGGCCTGCACGGGCGCCGTTGGGGCTAGCCTGGCGAGCGGCGGCAGCGGCGGTTTGGCGATCATTGCCAGGCTATGCTGATGGATGGCTTGTTTGAGCGTGCCTGCATTCGACTCACGCAAAAGCGCGCTGCGCTCGGCCTCGGTCAGCGTATGTTCCAGCGCGCTGAACAGCGTGCTCGGTGCATGCAGCTCTGTCGCCTCGGCGTCCTGCACGGCGTACTGTTCGCCCTGGCGGATCAGGATGTGACGCAGGCTGTCCTGTTCGCTGCCAATATGTCCCAGCAGCGGGCCGCTGTTATCATTTTCGTACACCTCGATGCGGCGTGCGCCTGGCCAGCCTGGCAACTGTTCCAGAGTGTGCAACACCAGTGGCACGCTCTCATGACTGCTCATCGAATCGAGAAAAATGCCTTCGTGGATGCGTGCGCTGCGCGCCACGTCGCGGTATTGGGTGGCTTCCCACTCTTGTGTTGACGGCAGTTTTTTCTCCTGGTGCAGGTGTTGCCGTTCCTGCGGGCTGAGGGTGGTTTCCATTTCTTCAAGGTGACGCTTGGACAGTTCGGGCATGGTTGGGCGAAGGTCCTGTTCAACCTGGCTAACGGGTTCCTCGCCGTGGCTATCGAGCAACGAAAACAGGCGCTGGCGTTGTGCCGGAACGCTTTCCAGCAGGCGTGAGGCAAGGTTTTCGACCGGGGTGAAATAGTCGATGTACAGCGCAGGTAGCAATTGATTGAATTCTTCCCGCGGCATCTGCTGCTCCAGTGCATGCAGCAGTTCGCCTTTTCTGAAGCGTGAAGCGCTCACCTCGATCGCGTTGGCGCCGTTACCGTGGCTGATCAGTATCTGTTGCCGTTCGTCGACGATTTTCAGCCGCCGGGTCGCAGGCCATTCCGGCAATGCACACACCAGGTGGAACTGGATGAAGGGGGACTGCGGTGTGACCTTAGTGCCTTCGGCGCGATCGAGGTTGAAGTCGGCGATCTCCTGGTCCAGGTTGAAGTGCTTGATCGTGTCCCGCAGCAATGGCGGCGGCCTCAGCATGTCCTGGTGGAGCTCGCGCAGGCCGGTGCTGTCCATGCCGCCGAGCAGGAGGATCGGCTCAACGGCGGGCTGTTTGATCGAGGCCCCGTCCGGGCCCAGGCGTTGGACTAGCTTGAGGTCATCCCAGTCGGCGGGCGTCTCATGCTCGGCGCGCCATCCGCCGACAGAGTTGCCCCGCACGGGCGGCGCGTAGGCGTCGGGGTCGGTAGGGTGGGACAGCTGCCATTGCTGGCTATCGGGCGCCCGTTGCAAGGCATGAATCTGATCATCAAGCTTCAGGTAATACCGCTGCGCATGTTTATACAAACCCTGCTTATCCGCGACCAGGCCGTCGGGCAGCATCTTGGGATGCCGATAGGGGGTCAGGTCGGGGTTCCACAGGCGCAAGCCCTTGTTGGCCACGTGCACTTTCAGCAGTTTTACACCGAAGCCGGCGGTCTTGACCACGCCTGCGGTGGCGACTGCCATCGCGGCGTCGTCCACCGCGTCGAGAAAGTCATTCAAGGCCTCTTCGCTATCGCCGCGGCTCCAGGCGGCGAAGCCGTCATAGACGGTATTGAGCAGCTGCAAGGCGCTGACGGCCAACAGCACTTCACCGACGATTGGAATGAATGACGCGGCAAAAAACAACAGTGACTTACCCAGTTCCAGATAGCCCTGCAGACGCTTTTGCCGGCTCATCAGGTCGGCATCGGCAGTGGGCACGGCCAGGATGCGTGCGTCACTCCTGATCTGGATGATGCGTTGCGTAGCCATGTCCTGAAACACATGCGTACGGACCGGGGTCAGGTTGAGCCTGCTCTCCAGGTTCGGGCGCGCACTGGGTGACGGTCGAGGGGCCAGCTTCAACAGGCTTCCCTGATGTTGCAGCGGTACCAGGCGAGTGAAAAAAGCCAGGTATTGCGGCTGTTCCAGGCGTTCGGCCAGGCCGTGGTGGAGATCCTCCCAGGTTGGATGCAGGCGAAACGCCGCGCTGGGGTCCTGGGGTGTGTAGAGAACCATCGGCAGCCCGATCGCCGACGCCTGAATAACCATGACATTGGGCAGAACAACATCCTGGAGGGTCAAAAGGCTGCACCGTATGTCGATGTTATTTCCAGTGGTCTGGAGGCTGCGCAGCTGCAGAAACTGCCAGGTGGTGAACGCCTTCTGCAGGTAGGCGATATGCAGTGCGACCCCAAAGGCAAGCTGCTCTTTACTGGACAAGAGTTGCATGACCTCGGCGGCGGTACGGGACGTGCCGGAGTTGGGCGTGGGTTCAAGCGCGTTATCGATATGCGCGAGGTACTGGCCGCCGATATCCAGGTTGCGGCAGACGCTGGCGAAGCGTGTCGCAGCAATAATGCTCAGCACTTCGCCGCTGGGGCCGGGATTATAGATGGCGGTGCCAGTTTCCATGCCGCCGGTCTCGGCTTCCGCTGCTTCGAAATTCTGCAAGGCCGCTTCCAGCAGCGTTTGCCGGGTGGTGCGGGCGTGATTACGGATCAGGCCCAGCAGATGATGGTTTTTCCATTCGCGGGACAGGATGGCGTTCTCGTCGTCCTGCAAACCGAAGAACTCGGTCCGCAGGGCTTGGCGTAACAATGGCCTGGCAAACTCCTCGGGGCTTTGCAGTTCATCCATCAGCGCCTTTAGCGCTTGCCTGGCCTGATTGCTGCTGATGAGGTCACTGCGAAAGTCTGCACGCTGCGAAGCCGAAGCCTGGGTCAGCCAGGCAGGCAATCTGGACGCGATGAATGCCCTGTGGGGCGATTGTGGCAAGGGGGTGCTCATGGGCTAGGCCATCCGAAGTGATGATTGACCTGCCGCAGATTACCCATGAAATTTTCGATCAACGGTTAGAAGATTAGCCCCCGCGCCCCTATAAAGGAGGGTGGTCTGCAGCCTCGCGAGCCTCTGGCTTAAAAGCCGACCACTGTCGTCGGAATTGGTCAAAATTTGTGCTATATTCCGCGCCCGCGATTTTTCATCTCAACACCGGTCACCGTCATGCAAACAGCCAAGCCGTTATTTGACTATCCCAAGTACTGGGCCGAATGTTTCGGTCCTGCGCCATTCCTGCCGATGAGCAGGGAGGAGATGGATCAGCTTGGCTGGGATTCATGCGACATCATCATCGTCACCGGTGATGCCTACGTTGACCATCCGTCGTTCGGCATGGCGATCATCGGCCGGCTGCTGGAGTCCCAGGGCTTTCGCGTCGGGATCATTGCCCAGCCGAACTGGCAGTCCAAAGACGACTTCATGAAGCTCGGCGAGCCGAACCTGTTCTTCGGCGTCGCGGCCGGCAACATGGACTCGATGATCAACCGCTACACCGCCGACAAGAAAATCCGTTCCGACGACGCCTACACCCCAGGCGGCATGGCCGGCAAACGCCCGGACCGCGCCAGCCTGGTGTACAGCCAGCGCTGCAAGGAAGCCTACAAGAACGTGCCGATCGTGCTCGGCGGCATTGAGGCCTCCCTGCGCCGCATCGCCCACTATGACTACTGGCAGGACCGCGTGCGCAACTCGATCCTGATCGACGCCACTGCCGATATCCTGCTGTACGGCAACGCCGAGCGCGCGATTGTCGAAGTCGCCCAGCGCCTGTCGTGGGGCCACAAGATCGAAGACATCACCGATGTGCGCGGCACCGCGTTCATTCGCCGCGACACCCCGGCCGGCTGGTACGAAGTGGACTCCACGCGCATCGACCGTCCGGGCAAGGTCGACAAGATCATCAACCCGTACGTCAATACCCAGGACACCCAGGCTTGCGCTATCGAGCAAGAGAAAGGCCCTGTCGACGATCCGGAAGAAGCCAAGGTCGTGCAGATCCTGGCAAGCCCGCGCATGACCCGCGACAAGACCGTGATCCGCCTGCCGTCGGTGGAAAAAGTCCGGGGCGACGCGGTGCTCTATGCCCACGCCAACCGCGTGCTGCACCTGGAAACCAACCCAGGCAACGCCCGTGCCCTGGTGCAGAAGCACGGTGAAGTAGACGTGTGGTTCAACCCGCCGCCCATTCCCATGACCACTGAAGAAATGGACTACGTGTTCGGCATGCCGTACGCCCGCGTACCGCACCCTGCCTATGGCAAGGAGAAGATTCCGGCCTACGACATGATCCGTTTCTCGGTGAACATCATGCGTGGCTGCTTCGGCGGCTGCACTTTCTGCTCGATCACCGAGCACGAAGGTCGCATCATCCAGAACCGTTCCGAAGAGTCGATCATTCGCGAGATCGAAGAGATCCGCGACAAGGTCCCGGGCTTTACCGGGGTGATTTCCGACCTCGGCGGCCCGACCGCGAACATGTACCGCATCGCCTGCAAGAGCCCGGAAATCGAATCCGCGTGCCGCAAGCCGTCGTGCGTGTTCCCCGGCATCTGCCCGAACCTGAACACCGACCACTCGTCCTTGATCCAGCTGTACCGCAGCGCCCGTGCGTTGCCGGGTGTGAAGAAAATCCTGATTGCCTCCGGCCTGCGCTATGACTTGGCCGTCGAGTCGCCGGAATATGTGAAAGAGCTGGTCACCCACCACGTCGGTGGCTACCTGAAGATCGCCCCGGAGCACACCGAGGAAGGTCCGCTCAACCAGATGATGAAACCGGGCATCGGCAGCTATGACAAGTTCAAGCGCATGTTCGAGAAGTACACCAAGGAAGCGGGTAAGGAGCAGTACCTGATCCCGTACTTCATCGCCGCCCACCCCGGCACCACCGATGAAGACATGATGAACCTGGCCCTGTGGCTCAAGGGTAACGGCTTCCGCGCCGACCAGGTGCAGGCGTTCTACCCGTCGCCGATGGCCACCGCCACCGCGATGTATCACTCGGGCAAGAACCCGCTGCGCAAGGTCACCTACAAGAGCGACGCGGTGACCATCGTCAAGAGCGAAGAGCAGCGCCGTCTGCACAAGGCGTTCCTGCGCTACCACGACCCGAAAGGCTGGCCGATGCTGCGTGAAGCGCTGACCCGCATGGGCCGCGCCGACCTGATTGGTCCGGGCAAGGACCAGCTGATCCCACTGCACCAGCCGAGTACCGACAGCTACCAGAGCGCCCGTCGCAAGAACTCGACGCCGGCCGGCAGCCATAAGGTCGCCAAGGAAACCACCACCAAAATCCTCACCCAGCACACCGGCCTGCCACCCCGTGGCAGCGACGGCAGCAACCCGTGGGACAAGCGTGAGCAAGCCAAGGCAGCGGCCCAGGCGCGGAACAAGCAGGCGGCGAAGGAACGTACCGATGCGGCGAAGGGCAAAGGCGGCAAGCCTGCGCGTAAGCCGGTTGTGCCGCGTTGATCGCAGCTTAAATATGCAGAACGCCAGCCTCGTGCTGGCGTTTTGCTTTCTGGCCGGTGGTGAGCCTGTTTGGTAAGGTGGCGGCCATTGAAGCGCTATCGGGAGCAAGCCCCCTCCCACATTTTGAATGTATTCACACATCCAAGTGTGGGAGGGGGCTTGCTCCCGATAGCGTCAGTCCAGTCACCCCCTTCAAGGAAGAGCACCTCCATGAGCAACCCCCTGCTCAGCATCGGCATGGACTCCAACCGCTCCCAATTCATGGCGCGCCAACGTATTGAAAGCCAGATCAACCTGCCGCGCCTGTTCGCGGCCATCGACGCCGACCCAGGCATCGTTGGCGCAGGCGTTGTCTACATCGACGCCGACTTCAACGTCATTACCCTGCGCGAATTCAAGCCGATTTGCAGTATCAAGCCCAAGCGCATCATTTTACGCGAGGCGCAGAAGTACATTTCGCCTGCCCAGTTTGTGGAACAGGTGAAGACAGACCCCCGTGAAGGGCGCCTTCAGAAGGAGGCATTTGATATGGGTCTTTCCTGCGGCGCAGCGGTGATCGGTTGGATCGTGGTGTTCAGCGGCAGCGTCGCCGTTCCGTTCACAGCCGGTGCCAGCGCTTTTGTCGTGGGCATTGGCATTACGGCGGCGCTGGCCAGCAGCGCCCAATGCGGGTTTGGTGTTGCGCGTACCTATAACGAAGTGCTTGACCCAGATGCCAACGACCGCATGGACGACGCCGAATGGTATGGCGCGGTTTCACCCATCCTCGATGCGGCCTCGCTGGTGGGTATCGGCACGGGGGCCTTGACCACGATTAGGCTGCTCAAGGCCAACAAGGCCGCCGCGTTGGGTAAGAGTTGGTATGAACTGCTCAAGGGCCTGAGCCGTCAGGAGCGCAAGAAGTTGACCAAGGAGTTGCTCAGCCTGCGCGATCCGAGCCTGACGCCCAAGTTGCTCAAGCTGCAGCAGCGCGCCGGCAAGCTGACCAAGAGCTACAGCTCCACCGAAATCCGTCACGCCACCCTGACCCAATTGAAAGATGCGCTGGGCGGCCTATTGGGCATCGCCGGTAGCTATCGCACAGGGCATGTCGGTACGGCCAGTACCATTGCGATCGGCTTGTACGAGGATTTGACCGAATGAGCGGCTTCCCCGATATGCGCAGTTTTCTCGCCCGTTATTTTCCGGTGTTCATGGGTACTATTTTCATGGCGATCTTCTCCGGCTCAGTTGCCGTTTCCACGGCGGGCGTGACCTATTTGCGTGGGGTAGAGCCAGCGCTCAAGTCCAATTATTCCGGGGCTGCGATCCTGCTGCTGGTGGCGGTGCTGGTGTTTGGCAACGTGATGATCGCGCGTGGCTATCCCTGGGCGGCCAAGCTGGTGGCGGGATACCTCGGCGCATGCCTGTTGTTCGTCTTGCCGATGATTCAGTACGACCTCAATCGCCTGGTGTACGGCTCGGCGGTGTTATTCCCACTGCTGGGGTTGCTGTTGCTCAACAGCAAGCGCCATCGCGAAATGCGTCAGCGGCTACTTGAAATACGGCGCCTGCGACAAGCCGTCGTTGCCCAGCGTAAAGCCCTTTAATTGGGTAGATTCACCACCTGTGTTCGCGCTTTCATCAGAAAGTCTGGCCCGCGCTGCGATCTCGCGTTGGACTGACGTGAGTAAACCAACCGGCCGCCCAGGTTGGTAAAACGCCAGCCTCGTGCTGGCGTTTTGCTTTCTGGCCGGTGGTGAGCCTGTTTGTTAAGGTGGCGGGCATTGGATCGCTATCGGGAGCAAGCCCCCTCCCACATTTTGAATGTATTCACACATCCAAGTGTGGGAGGGGGCTTGCTCCCGATAGCGTCAGTCCAGTCACCCCCTTCAAGGAAGAGCACCTCCATGAGCAACCCCCTGCTCAGCATCGGCATGGACTCCAACCGCTCCCAATTCATGGCGCGCCAGCGTATTGAAAGCCAGATCAACCTGCCGCGCCTGTTCGCGGCCATCGACGCCGACCCAGGCATCGTTGGCGCAGGCGTTGTCTACATCGACGCTGACTTCAACGTCATTACCCTGCGCGAATTCAAGCCGATTTGCAGTATCCAACCCAAGCGCATCATCCTGCGGGAGGCGCAGAAATACGTTGCACCGACACAATTCGCTCAACATGTGACGAGCAACCCCAGAGAGTCCAGGCTGATCGGCGAGGCCGTGAACACCGGGATCTCTTGTCTGGGCGCTGTCATCAGTTGGGCTGCGATTGCCAGCGGCACCCTTCTGGTGCCGTTCAGTGCGGGCGCCAGTTCCGTCGTTGTGGTGATAGGGTACGCGGCGGCGGGCGCGAGTTCGCTGCAATGCATCAATGGCCTTGCCCGCACGACGCTTGAGGTGGCCAAGCCCGAGGTCAACGATTGGCTCGACAGTGAAGGCTGGTACCAGAATGCTTCCATTGTGCTCGACGCAGCGTCGCTGGTCGGCGTGGGCGCTTCGACCCTGACGACGATCAAGCTGGTCAGGGCCGCCAAAGCCTCGACGGGCAAGAGCCTGCGGGATGTGCTTCGCGGTTTGAACCGGCAGGAAAGAGCCAGGCTGACGAAAGAGCTGTTGAGCATCAACCATCCCAGCTTGACCGCGAAGATGCTCAAGTTGAGGCAGGCGTCGGGTGAACTCACCAAGCGTTTCACCCCGACGCAGCTCAAGCACGGCACAACGACCCAGATCAAGGACGCCCTCAGCGCAGTCGTAGGGTTCGGCGGGAGCGCCTACTCCGGAAACGTCCATACCATCGCGATCGGGCTGTACGAGGAAGTAAAAGAATGGGCGAATTGATGACGCTCCGGGACTTTTTCAGGCATTACTTTCTGACGTTTCTGGGCGGCGTATTTGCGGCGTATTTTTCATTGGCGTTGGCCGTGGCGCTGGCGTTCGTCACCTATTTTGATGATGCGCCCCTTGCTCAAGTCGGGCTCAAGATCATGCTGGCCGGGGCGGTGTTCACGCTGCTGACGGTGCATAGCAACTTTATGATCTTGCGCGGTAAACCCTCTTGGACATGGTTGATGGTCGGTATCTACGTCGCTTGCCTGCTGTTTGTGTTGCCAATGATCCAATACGGCCCTCACCGTGTTCTTTATGGGTTGGCGCTGGTTTTTCCACTGTTCGGGCTGCTGATACTCAACAGCAAGGGGCAGCGCGAGATGCGCGCCAAACTCGTTGAAATTCGCCACCTGCGCCAAGCCCTTGGCGCCAGGCACAAGGCCCCATGACTGGGTAGATTCGCCACCTCCCTCCAAGGGTTCGCCACAAATATGTGCGGCGGTTGCACCATGGCACGTACGATGGCGTCGTTTTGGTGCTGTACTGCACCGGGCTCCACGATAAAGCGCAATGACTGCCGCTCTGGCATAAGTCTTGCGCGCGTTGTGCCCATGCCCTGGCTCGCAGGAGGCCGCCGTGTCGATTCATGTCGCGTTGCACCACGTTACGCATTACCGCTACGACCGCGCTGTCGAACTCGGCCCGCAGATTGTGCGCTTGCGCCCGGCTGCCCACAGCCGCACGCGGATTTTGTCCTACGCGCTGAAAGTGCTGCCCGAACAGCATTTCATCAACTGGCAGCAGGACCCTCAGGGCAACTACCTCGCACGCCTGGTGTTTCCCGAAAAGACTGACCAGCTGCGCATCGAAGTCGATCTGGTCGCCGAGATGGCGGTCTTCAACCCTTTCGACTTTTTCCTTGAGCCCTACGCCGAGAACATCCCTTTCAGCTACGCCGCCGATGAGCAGCGCGAGCTGGCGCCCTACCTGGAAACCTTGCCGCTGACGCCGAAGTTTGCCGCCTACCTGGCCGGCATCGACCGTACGCCGTTGCCGGCCGTGGATTTCCTGGTCGGGCTCAACCAGCGTCTGGCCGCCGATATCGGCTACCTGATCCGCATGGAACCGGGCGTGCAAACCCCGGAATTCACCCTGGAAAACGCCTCGGGCTCGTGCCGCGATTCGGCCTGGCTGCTGGTGCAACTGCTGCGCAACCTGGGGCTGGCAGCGCGGTTTGTCTCTGGCTACCTGATCCAGCTCACCGCCGACGTCAAGGCCCTGGATGGTCCCTCCGGTACCGAAGTGGACTTCACCGACCTGCACGCCTGGTGCGAGGTGTATTTGCCCGGCGCCGGCTGGATAGGCCTGGATGCCACCTCCGGGTTATTCGCCGGTGAGGGGCATATTCCGTTGGCCTGTAGTCCAGATCCGTCATCCGCCGCACCAATCAGTGGGCTGGTGGAACCGTGCGCGTGCGAATTCACCCACGAAATGTCGGTAGAGCGGATTTGGGAGGCCCCGAGGGTCACCAAGCCCTACACCGAAGAGCAGTGGCTGGCGATCCAGGCCCTGGGCCGGCAGATCGATGGTGACCTGCTCAGGGACGATGTGCGCCTGACCATGGGCGGCGAACCGACGTTCGTCTCCATCGACGACCCCGACGGCGCCGAGTGGAACACCGACGCCCTGGGGCCGGACAAGCGCCGCCTCTCCGCTGAACTGTTCCAACGCCTGCGCAAGCACTACGCGCCCCAGGGCCTGGTGCACTTCGGCCAGGGCAAGTGGTACCCCGGCGAGCAATTGCCGCGCTGGTCGCTCAACTGCTACTGGCGCCGCGATGGGGTGCCGATCTGGCACAACAGTGCGCTGATCGCCGATGAGCAAGCAGACTATGGCGCGGATGGCCCGTTGGCCGGGCGCTTCCTGGCCAGCGTCGCCGAACGCCTCAAGCTGTCGGCGAGCTTTGTGTTCCCGGCATTCGAAGACAACTTCTACTACCTGTGGCGCGAGGGGACGCTGCCGCAAAACGTCAGCGCCCAGGACCCGCGCCTGAGTGACGATCTGGAACGCGAACGCCTGCGCAAAGTCTTCGGCCAAGGCCTGGATAAAATCATCGGCCAGGTGCTGCCGCTGGCGCGCACTGCCGCCAATGACCGCTGGCAGAGCGGGCGCTGGTACCTGCGCGACGATCACTGCCGCCTGGTGCCCGGCGATTCGCCGTTGGGTTATCGGCTGCCGTTGGCCTCGCAGCCTTGGGTGACGGCAGCGGAATATCCGTTCGTGCATCCGACCGACCCGAATCAGGATCAACCGCAACTGCCGACCACCGCGCAACTGCAAAGCCATGGCGAGCCCGCGCCGAGTGAAGAGCGTGTGCCACAGCTGGATGAATCCGCCGACTGGCTGACCCGCACCGCGCTGTGTGCCGAAGCACGGGAAGGGCGCCTCTATCTGTTCATGCCGCCGCTGGAGCGCGTGGAAGACTATCTGGAGCTGGTGATGGCCATCGAGGCCACCGCCGAAGAACTGCAATGTCCGGTGTTGCTGGAGGGCTATGAGCCGCCGGCCGATACGCGCCTGAGCAACTTTCGCGTCACGCCGGACCCTGGCGTGATCGAGGTCAACGTGCAGCCGTCCGCCACCTGGGACGAGTTGGTGGAACGCACCGAGTTTCTTTACGAAGAAGCGCGGCAAACCCGCCTGACCACGGAAAAATTCATGATCGACGGCCGCCACACTGGCACCGGCGGCGGCAACCATTTCGTGTTGGGCGGCGCGACACCCAAGGACTCACCGTTCCTGCGCCGGCCCGACCTGCTGCGCAGCTTGATCAGCTACTGGCATAACCATCCATCTCTGTCCTATCTGTTTTCCGGCCTGTTTATCGGCCCGACGTCCCAGGCACCGAGGGTGGATGAAGCGCGCAACGACGCACTGTATGAGCTGGAAATCGCTTTTGCGCAAATGCCCGCGCCGGGCGAAGAATGCCCGCCCTGGCTGGTAGACCGGCTGCTGCGCAACCTGCTGATCGACGTGACGGGCAATACCCACCGTGCTGAGTTCTGCATCGACAAGCTCTATTCCCCCGACGGCGCCACCGGCCGTCTGGGCCTGTTGGAACTGCGCGCGTTTGAGATGCCGCCCCATGCGCGCATGAGCCTCACCCAGCAGTTGCTGTTGCGGGCGCTGGTCGCGCGTTTCTGGCGTGAACCTTACGCGCCACCGAAGCTGGCGCGCTGGGGCACCGAACTGCATGACCGCTTCCTGCTGCCGCATTTTATCGAACAGGATTTCGCGGATGTGATCGCGGAGCTCAACGCCGCCGGTTATCCGCTGCGCGCCGAGTGGTTTGCCGCGCACCTGGCGTTCCGTTTCCCCAAGGTCGGCGACTATGCCGTCAGTGGTATCGAGCTGGAACTGCGCCAGGCCCTGGAACCCTGGCATGTGCTGGGCGAGGAGGGCGCGGTGGGCGGCACGGTGCGTTATGTGGATTCGTCCCTGGAACGCCTGCAGGTGAAGTTGAGCGGCTTGCCGGCGCAACGCTATCTGCTGACCTGCAACGGCATCCCGGTGCCGCTGCAGCCCACCGGCCGCGTCGGCGAGTTCGTCGCCGGCGTGCGTTACCGCGCCTGGCAACCGTCCAACTGCCTGCAACCGACCATCGCCGTGCATGCGCCGCTGGTGTTCGACCTGCTGGACACCTGGATGCAGCGTTCGCTGGGCGGTTGCCAATATCATGTAGCCCATCCGGGCGGGCGCAATTATGACAGCTTGCCGGTGAATGCCAATGAAGCCGAGAGCCGGCGGATGGCGCGGTTTTTCCGCTTGGGGCATAGTCCAGGCAAGCTGGACGTACCAACTGTAGTTATCAACGATGAATTGCCAATGACTCTCGATCTGCGGCGTTTCCCCAATAAAAATGATTGAGTGCGATCCAAATGTGGGAGGGGGCTTGCTCCCGATGGCGGTCTGTCAGTCAGAATATCTGTTGCTGATGCACTGCAATCGGGGGCAAGCCCCCTCCCACATTGGATCGCGGTGAATTTGAGTTAACCTGAGCCCCCCTTGCCTCTGCCGAGCGTTCCATGTCCGATTTGCTCGACCGTTACCCCCTGACCCCAGGCACCTATCACGAACTGCTGGATGCCAGCGGCGCAGTGCGTGCCCATTGGCAGCGCCTGCTCGACCACCTGCAACGCAGCACGCCGGCCCAACTGGCCCAGCGCCAGGCATTGCTGACCCGGCAGATTCAGGAAAACGGCGTGACCTACAACGTCTACGCCGACCCCAAGGGCGCCGACCGTCCATGGGAACTGGACCTGTTGCCCCATGTGCTGGCCGCTGATGAGTGGCAGCACCTGTCGGCCGGTATTGCCCAGCGGGCGCGTCTGCTCAATGCCGTCCTCGCCGACCTCTATGGCCCGCAGCGCCTGATCGAAGAAGGCCTGCTGCCCGCCGAGCTGGTCTTCGGCCACAACAACTTTCTCTGGCCGTGCCAGGGTATCCAGCCGCCGGACGGAGCTTTTCTGCACCTGTTCGCCGTGGACCTGGCCCGCACGCCGGATGGTCGCTGGTGGGTGACCGCCGACCGAACCCAAGCCCCCTCGGGCGCCGGTTATGCCCTGGAAAACCGTACCATCGTGTCCCGCGCCTTCCCGGATTTGTACCGTGACCTGCAGGTGCAACACCTCACTGGTTTCTTCCGCACCCTCCAGGACACCTTGGCCCGCCAGGCGCCCGGCGATGACCAGCCGCCGCTGATCGTGCTGCTCACGCCGGGGCGCTTCAACGAAAGCTATTTCGAACATCTCTACCTCGCCCGTCAGCTCGGTTACCCGCTGGTGGAAGGCGGCGACCTCACCGTGCGCGACAGCACGGTGTTCCTCAAAACCCTCAGTGGCCTGCGCCGCGTAAACGCGATCATGCGTCGCCTGGACGACGACTTTTGCGACCCCCTGGAGCTGCGCACCGATTCGGCCCTCGGCGTACCCGGCCTGCTCGATGCCGTGCGCCAAGGCAACGTACTGGTGGCCAATGCCCTGGGCAGTGGCGTGCTGGAGTCGCCGGGGTTGCTCGGTTTCCTGCCGAAGATCAACGAATTTTTATTTGGTGAAGCACTGATCCTGCCGTCCATCGCCACCTGGTGGTGCGGCGAGGCGCCGGTGCTGGCCGAGGCGCTGGAAAAGCTGCCGCAGTTGCTGATCAAACCGGCGTTCCCTTCACAAAGTTTCGCTCCGGTATTCGGTCGCGACCTGAACGCCGAACAACGCCAGGCCCTGGCCGAACGCATGCGCGCGCGGCCCTACGCCTACGTCGCCCAGGAGTTGGCGCAGCTGTCCCAGGCGCCGGTGTGGCACACCGTGGATGACCACTTGCAACACCGCGCCATCGGCATGCGCGTATACGCCGTGGCCAGTGACGACGGCTACCGCGTACTGCCCGGCGGCTTGACCCGCGTGGCCGCTGACGCCGACGCCGAAGTGGTGTCGATGCAGCGCGGCGGTGCGAGCAAGGACACCTGGGTGCTCGGTGAACGTGCCCCCGGTGGCGAGCAATGGCGCGCCCAGCGCGCGATAGGCGCACACGACCTGGTGCGCCGCGATCCGTATCTGCCGTCACGCGTGGTAGAAAACCTGTTCTGGTTTGGCCGTTATTGCGAGCGCTGCGATGACAGCGCGCGCTGGCTGCGCATCGTGCTGGCGCGCTATGTCGACGGTGACGATCCGTTGGCGCTGCAGGCGGCGGTGGAGCTGGGTGAGAGCCTGCGATTGTTGCCGGATGAAGGGGCGCTTCCCGAACGCTTGCTGGCCGCGTTGCTCGGCGATGATTGGCCGTCGAGCCTGCGCGCCAATTTGCAGCGTTTGCAGTGGGCGGCGTCCCAGGTGCGCGGCAAGTTATCCCGGGAAAACTGGCAGGCCTTGGTGGAGCTGCAACGCGAAGCCCTGCAATTGGAGAGCGAAACCCCGGATTTCGGCGAGTTGCTGGATTTCCTCAACCGCCTGGTGATGTCCCTGGCGGCGCTGTCGGGGTTTGCCCTGGACGATATGACCCGCGATGAAGGCTGGCGCTTCTTGATGATGGGTCGGCGTATCGAGCGCCTGCAGTTTCTCAGCAGCAGCCTTGCCGCGTTCCTGCGCGGTGTGGCGGTATTCGATCAGGCGGGGTTGGAGTGGTTGCTGGAGCTGGGCAACAGCAGCATCACCTACCGCTCGCGTTACCTGGCAGTGCCGCAACTGATTCCGGTGCTCGACCTGCTGTTGCTCGACGAGCAGAACCCCCATGCGGTGCTGTTCCAGCTGAAACTGGTGAGCCGTACCTTGCGGCGCTTGAACGATGATTTCGGCGTGCCACGGGAAACCGGCCTGGGACCGTTGGTGGAGCAATTGGCGCGCTTCGACCTGGGGTGCCTGGAGAACCCGCTGTTTGGCGAAGCCAGCGTGCGCGCCGCGTTGGACGGCCTGGCCGACCTGCTGCAAGCGGTGGCCGATGAGAGTGGGCAAGTGTCGGATCGCCTGGCCTTGCGTCACTTTGCCCATGTGGATGATGTCAGCCAGCAAACGGTGTCGGTGTGATGAGTGCGCGCTATCAGATTTTCCATGACACCCATTATCACTACGACAGCCCGGTGTCCCTGGCCCAGCAGCTGGCGCATTTATGGCCACGGCCCTGTGCGTGGCAACGCTGCACCTGGCAAACCCTGGATATCAGCCCGCCGCCTTCTTCACGCCGCGATGAACTGGACGTGTTCGGCAACCCGATCACGCGCCTGGCGTTCGAGCGGCCCCATGATGAACTGCTGGTCAATGCCGGGCTGACCGTGGAAGTGCTGACGCGACCCGCGTTGGACTTCCGGCAATCGCCGCCGTGGGACCGCACCCGTGACAGCCTCACCTACAGCAGCCAACCGCTGTCGCTGGAGGTGATCGAAGCCTGCCGCTATCGCTTCGAATCGCCCTACGTGCATTTGAAAAAAACCTTCGTCGAATTCTCCGAAAGCTGCTTCCCGCCTGGCGCGCCTTTGTTGATGGGCGTGCAGGCGCTGATGCAAAAGATCTTCAGCGAATTCACCTTTGATGCCGAAGCCACGCAGGTCGCCACGCCGTTGGTGGAAGTGCTGGAGCGCCGTCGCGGCGTGTGCCAGGACTTCGCCCACTTGATGCTCGCCTGCCTGCGTTCGCGGGGGCTGGCGGCACGCTATATCAGCGGCTACCTGCTGACCCAGCCACCGCCCGGCCAGCCACGGCTGATCGGCGCCGATGCGTCGCACGCGTGGGTGTCGGTGTTCTGCCCGGTGTCGGGCTGGGTGGATTTCGATCCAACGAATAATGTGCAGCCGGCGCTGGAGCACATCACCCTGGCGTGGGGCCGGGATTTTTCCGATGTGTCGCCGTTGCGAGGGGTGATCCTGGGAGGAGGGAGCCATGACCCGGAGGTGCGGGTGACGGTGATGCCACTGATGTAACGGGATCGTTCCCACGCTCTGCGTGGGAACGCCTGCGGTGACGCTCAGCGTCACTGTGCGCCGGGACGCGGAACGTCCAAGGCTGCATTCCCACGCAGAGCGTGGGAACGATCAATTATTCAGCCGGGTCTTTCGGGGTTTCAGTCTCGTCTGCTGCCACTTCACCTTCCGCATCCGGGTTCAGTGCTCCAGCCTCTTCATCTGCAGCGGCTTTCTTGCGTTGCAGCTTTTCCTCTTTCTTCTGTTCCTTGGCCAAGTCTCTCTGACGTTTGGCGAAGGAGTAATTAGGTTTGGCCATGGGCGATCCTCTAGGGTACGAAGGTGAGGGTGGGCGGCGCGCGGCTGCCTTGGGTCGCTATGGTAGCAGCTTAGCAGCGCGCTTGGCCTTCACTTACCGTTGGCGTAAGCGGCCAGCAGGCCGTTGAACAGTTGGTTGAGGTGCATGGCTCAGGCTCCAAGGGGGGATGGGCCGATCATATTCGGTTGCCGCGACGTTGGCTGGTAGATTGTATTGATCAGTCTGATAGCCTAAAGTTGTATACAATCTGTTGATGCAGATCATAAGAACTCACGCCTGATTGAGGCACCCTTGTCGCCATACGCGTTATTCAACCCTGCCTTGGAGATTCACATGTTCGCCAAACTCGTTGCTGTTTCCCTGCTGACTCTGGCTAGCGGCCAGTTGCTTGCCGCAGAGTGCAAGGTCACTGTCGACTCCACCGACCAGATGTCGTTCAACACCAAAGAAATCACCATCGACAAGAGCTGCAAGCAGTTTACCGTTGAGCTGACTCACTCTGGCAGCCTGCCGAAAAACGTCATGGGCCATAACTGGGTGCTGACCAGCGCCGCCAACATGCAGCCAGTTGCAACCGACGGCATGGCCGCTGGTATTGACAAGGACTACCTGAAAGCCGATGACGACCGCGTCATTGCCCACACCAAAATCATTGGTGCCGGCGAGAAAGATTCGGTGACCTTCGATGTGTCCAAACTGACGGCGGGCACGGACTACATGTTCTTTTGCTCGTTCCCAGGCCATATTTCGATGATGAAAGGTACTGTGGTCGTCAAATAAGACCGCGTTATCGTTCATCGGGGGCAAGCCCCCTCCCACATTTGAATGTATTCACAAATCAAAGTGTGGGAGGGGGCTTGCCCCCGATGGCATTCTGACAATCAACGCAAAACTCTCTGCCTCACCTCAAGGCGCAAACGGCATCACGCGCTTGTGCTCAGTCTTGCGGTACGTCTCGCAAATAATCCTGAACGCCTCCTCCCGCAACGGCTCGCCGTGCAGGAACGCATCGATCTCGGCATAGGTCACGCCATGTGACGCTTCGTCCGGCTTGCCCGGCGACAGGTCTTCCAGGTCGGCGGTCGGCACTTTCTCCACCAACGACTCCGGCGCGCCGAAATGCCGCGCAATCGCCCGCACCTGGTTTTTCACCAGCCCGCTCAGCGGCGCCAGGTCGCAGGCGCCGTCACCGAACTTGGTGAAAAAGCCCATGACCGCTTCCGCCGCATGGTCGGTACCGATCACCAGCCCACCGGCCGCGCCCGCGATGGTGTACTGCGCGACCATACGCATGCGCGCCTTGGTGTTGCCCAGCACGAAGTCGCGGGATGCTACCGGTTTGCCCTCGAACGCCGCGACTTCATTGGCCAGGGCTTTGACCGCCGGGCCGATGTTGACGGTGTGGCGCTCGTCCGGCTCGATGAAGTCCACCGATGCCTGGGCTTCGTGTTCGTCGAACTGGGTTTCGTAGGGCAGGCGCACGGCGATAAACCGATAGGCCTCGTCGCCGCTGCTGGCGCGCAGTTCCTGCACGGCGCGCTGGGCCAAGAGGCCTGCGGTCAGGGAGTCGACACCGCCACTGATGCCCAGTACCAACGACTTGAGCCCGGAATTGCGCAGGCAGTCCTGAATAAAAGCCACGCGCCTGGCGACTTCTGCCTCAAGGGCGGCCTGGTCTTTGAACGGCGCTTGCACCTTGAGCTGCTGCGCAATCTCACGCTGTACGGCTTGCATGATTCACTCCTTGCTGGATAGGGCAGGTACTTTGAAAACGTGACGCAAATAGGCGACGAAATTGGGGTCGGTGCAGTGGGTCTTGCCCGCTTCATCGGAAATCTTCGCGACGGGCTGTCCATTGCAGGCGGTCATTTTAAGCACGATGCTCATCGGTTCCACCCCTGGAATATCGCAGGTCAGGTTGGTGCCGATGCCAAAGCTCACATTGATGCGACCGCGCAACGCACGGAAAATCTCCAGGGCCTTGGGCAACGTCAGGCTGTCGGAGAACACCAGGGTCTTGCTCATCGGCTCGATGCCGAGCTTGTGGTAATGAGCGATGGCTTTTTCTGCCCACTGCACCGGGTCGCCGGAATCGTGGCGCAGGCCATCGAACAGCTTGGCGAAGTACAAATCGAAGTCGCCGAGGAATGCATCGGTGGTGATGCAGTCGGTCAGGGCGATGCCGAGCAGGCCACGGTACTCGCGGACCCAGCAATCGAGGGCGGCGATCTGGCTGTCGATCAGGCGCGGGCCGAGTTGCTGGTGGGCCATGATCCACTCATGGGCCATGGTGCCCAACGGCTTCATATCGAACTCGCGGGCCAGGTGCACGTTGCTGGTGCCGACAAAACGCCCAGGGAAGTCGTGCTTGAGCACGCTGACCACTTCCTCCTGCACCCGGTACGAGAAGCGCCGACGTGTGCCGAAGTCGGCCACTTGCAACTCGGACAGCTCATCGCTGCTGGCGTTGGCGGTCAGCCAGTCGAACTTGCGGTACAGCTGCTCGCGGGCCTGCTCCAGGATCACGGTCTGGTAGCGGTAGCGGTTACGCACTTCGCTGACGATGGCCAGCATCGGCACTTCAAACAGGATCACATGCAGCCACGGCCCGCGCAGGCGGATAAACAGCTCGCCGTTCTCGATACCGGTCTGCACGTAGCGCAGGTTGAAGCGGAACAGCCCGAGAAAACGCAAGAAATCCGGCTTCATGAAGCTGATGCGTTCCAGGAAACCCAATTGGTCCGGGCTCAGGCTCAGCTCGGCGAGGCGCTCGATCTGATAGCGGATCTCCGCCAGGTAAGGGCGCAGGTCTTCGCTGTTGCGGCAACGAAACTCCCATTCAACCTCCACGTTGGGGTAGTTGTGCAGCACCGCCTGCATCATGGTCAGCTTGTAGAAGTCGGTGTCGAGCAGGTTCTGCACGATGCGATCGGCAAACACACTCTCGCTCATAACGGGAATCTCCAGACGGGTCGGCGAGGGGCGCCGGCCTTTACGCTCAATTGAGGAAGGGGGCTAGTGGCGCATAGACCTGGGTCGGTTTGCCAGTGATTTTTTTGCCAAGGCCACTGGCGCCATCGGGGGCAAGCCCCCTCCCACATTTTGAAATGCATTCCAACCTGTGGGAGGGGGCTTGCTCCCGATAGCGGTATTTCAGGCACTACACAACTTGCTCCATCATCCATTTCACAAATTCGCGCACCTTGGGCACCTCCGCCGAATGCTCCGGATATGAGAGGTAATAAGCATCCTGGCTCGGCATTGCATGCTGCCAGGGAATCACCAGCTTGCCGTCGGCCAATTCCTCTTCCACCAGAAAGCGTGGCAGCAGCGCCACGCCGCAGCCGACTTGCGCCGCGCGAATGCACATATAAAAGGTGTCAAAGCGCGGCCCGTGGTAACTGTGCTCGGTGTGGAAGCCCTGGCTGGCGAACCAGTCATGCCAGCCTTGAGGGCGTGAGGCGTTTTGCAGCAGCACCAGCTCGCTCAGTTGGGTGGGGTCGGTAAACGGCGCTGCCGGCAGGCTCTCCGGGGCGCACACGGGGATGAGTTCTTCGCTGAACAACTTCAGGCTTTCGGTGCCGGGGCGTGAACCCTGGCCGAAGTAGAACGCCATGTCGGCCTTGCCTTGCAGCAGTTCATCCGGTTCCTGTTCGTTGCACAGGTCCAAATGAATCTGCGGGTGGCGCAGGCGCCAGCCCTTGAGGCGCGGCACCAGCCAACGCGCGCCGAAGGTGTAGGGCGTGGACACGCGCAGTACTTCGGTTTCGCCGCCGTAGGAACGCAGGTAGTGGGTAGACATCTCCACTTGGGTGAGGATCTTGCGCACCTCTACCAGGTACAGATCGCCCGCCGGGGTCATCTGCAAGCGGCGCCGCACCCGGCGAAACAGCAGGTGTTGCAGCAACTCTTCCAGCTGCGCCACCTGTTTGCTCACCGCGCTTTGCGTGAGGTTCAGTTCCTCGGCGGCGCGGGTAAAGCTCAGGTGGCGGGTGGCGGCTTCGAAACACTGCAGGGCGGTGATCGAAGGCAAATGTCTTTTGTTCAGCACGGCATGCCTCTTTTTATTCTTTGCATGAATAAACGGAATGATATCTCGCCTAATCGTCGTTTGTTGGCAAGTCTTGGGCCAGCTACAAATGAGGCCTGGATCGCCGCGCCGGTTGCGGCGCACATTTTTCTGTTTCTGTTTGAAGGAGTGACCCATGGTTGCCGCATTGCTTGACCGTCTCGGGGTAGACCCGGCGCTGTACCAGGCGGGTACACAACCCGTGCATTCGCCGATCGATGGCAGCCGTATCGGCAGTGTGCACTGGGAAGGCGCGGCCGAGGTGGAGCAGCAGGTCAGTCGCGCCGAGCATGCATTCGACGCCTGGCGCAACGTGCCGGCCCCGCGTCGCGGCGAGCTGGTGCGCCAGTTGGGCGACATGTTGCGCCAATACAAGGCCGACCTTGGCGAGCTGGTCTCCTGGGAAGCCGGCAAAATCACCCAGGAAGGCCTGGGGGAAGTGCAGGAAATGATCGACATCTGCGACTTCGCCGTCGGCTTGTCGCGCCAACTCTACGGCTTGACCATCGCCTCCGAGCGTCCCGGCCACCATATGCGTGAAACCTGGCACCCACTGGGCGTGGTCGGCGTGATCAGCGCGTTCAATTTCCCGGTCGCCGTGTGGGCGTGGAACACAACGCTGGCGCTGGTGTGCGGCAATGCGGTGATCTGGAAACCGTCGGAAAAGACCCCGCTCACCGCGCTGGCCTGCCAGGCGCTGTTCGAACGGGTGTTGAAGAACTTCAAGGATGCACCGCAGTACCTCAGCCAAGTGATTATTGGCGGTCGCGATGCCGGCGCCGCGCTGGTGGATGACCCGCGTGTGGCGCTGATCAGCGCCACCGGCAGCACGCGCATGGGCCGCGAAGTGGCGCCGAAAGTTGCCGCGCGCTTTGCCCGCAGCATCCTCGAACTGGGCGGCAACAATGCAATGATCCTCAGCCCCAGCGCCGACCTGGACATGGCCGTGCGCGCCATCCTGTTCAGTGCGGTCGGCACCGCCGGCCAGCGGTGCACCACCCTGCGCCGGCTGATCGCCCATGAATCGGTCAAGGCCGACATCGTCACCCGTCTCAAGGCCGCCTACGCCAAGGTGCGCATCGGCCACCCGCTGGAAGGCAACCTGATCGGTCCGCTGATCGACAAGCATGGCTTCGACAACATGCAGGACGCCCTGGAGCAAGCCCTGAGCGAGGGCGGCAAGGTGTTCGGCGGCAAGCGCCAGTTGGAAGAGCAGTTCCCCAACGCCTACTACGTGTCGCCGGCGATTGTGGAAATGCCCGAGCAGAGCGACGTGGTGTGCACCGAGACCTTCGCGCCGATTCTGTATGTGATCGGCTACACCGACTTCGCCGAGGCCCTGCGTCTGAACAACGCGGTGCCACAAGGCTTGTCGTCATGCATCTTCACGACCGATGTGCGCGAAGCCGAGCAGTTCATGTCGGCAGTGGGCAGTGACTGCGGGATTGCCAACGTCAACATCGGCCCCAGTGGTGCGGAAATCGGTGGGGCGTTTGGCGGTGAGAAAGAGACCGGCGGCGGGCGTGAGTCGGGCTCGGATGCGTGGCGCGGGTATATGCGGCGCCAGACCAATACCGTGAACTACTCGCTGGAGTTGCCGCTGGCTCAGGGCATCACCTTCGACTGAAGCCCCCTCAAGTCGAAGTGAGAGCAAAAATGTGGGAGGGGGCTTGCTCCCGATAGCAGTGCTTCAGTCAGCGACTCTGTAGCTGACCCACCGCTATCGGGAGTAAGCCCCCTCCCACATTCGGCCGGATTTTCAATTCTGAAAAGTTGTTTGTTAGGTCTCATCGGAGTCTGGCAATGTCTTTACGCGAAACATGTTTGTGGGAACACCTCACCCCGAGCCGGCCGGATCGCGCTGCGCTCAAAGGCGAAATCAAGGTGGATGTGTGCGTGATCGGTGCAGGCATCACCGGTTTGTCGGCGGCCATTCACTTGCTGGAACAGGGTAAAACCGTCGCGGTGCTGGAGGCCCACCGCACCGGCCATGGCGGTTCGGGGCGCAACGTCGGGCTGGTCAACGCCGGTATGTGGATCCCGCCGGACGAGATCGAAGCCGGTTTCGGCGAAGCCGTGGGCAGTCAGCTCAACCGCATGTTGGGCGCCGCGCCGTCGCTGGTGTTCGGCCTGATCGACAAATACGCCATCGATTGCCAACTGCGCCGCGAGGGCACTTTGCACATGGCGCACAATGCCCGTGGCGAGGCGGACTTGCGCAGCCGGGAAGCGCAATGGAAGCGCCGCGGTGCGCCGGTCGAGTTGCTGACCGGGCAGGCATGCGAGCAGGCCACCGGCACCACGAAAATCGCCGCCGCGTTGCTCGACCGACGCGCCGGCACCTTGAACCCGATGGCCTACACCAGCGGCCTGGCGAATGCGGCGGCCGGGTTGGGCGGGCAGTTATTCGATCATTCCCCGGTGACCCAGCTTGAACGCCAGGGCGCAGACTGGCTGGTGCAGACTGCCCAGGGTGCGGTGCGGGCCGCACAGGTGGTGATCGCTTCCAATGCCTACACTGAAGGCGAATGGACCGAGCTGCGCCGCAATTTCTTCCCCGGTTATTACTATCAGGTCGCATCGGCACCGCTCACCGACGACGCTTCCTCACGCATCCTGCCGGGTGGCCAGGGTTCATGGGACACGCGCCAGGTGCTGAGCAGCATCCGTCGCGATGCCGATGGCCGCCTGTTGCTCGGCAGCCTGGGCAACGGCAACCAGAAGCCGGCCTGGTTCCTCAAGGCGTGGGCCGATCGAGTGCAGCAGCACTACTTTCCGTATCTCAAATCGGTGCAGTGGGAATACACCTGGACCGGCTGCATTGCCTTTACACCCGACCATTTGATGCGTTTGTTTGAGCCGGCGCCTGGGCTGGTGGCGGTCACCGGCTATAACGGTCGCGGGGTGACCACCGGCAGCGTGGTCGGCAAAGCGTTTGCCGACTATTTGTGTCACCAGAATCCCCAGGCGCTGCCGATTCCCTTTACACCGATGCAACCGCTGGCGGGCGCAGGCCTGCGCAGTTGCCTGTATGAAGCGGGATTCTCGCTGTATCACGCCGGGCAATGCCTGCGGATCGTGATCTGATCCGCGAAACAGCGCGCGGAGGCCGGCATTTTCTTAGCCGGCTACCCATCTGTATTGGTGCAAGTCGTAGCAATCGCGCACTGTAAATGTGCAGTTCCGTTACGCACTTGGTTACAACTAGCGGAGCGGTCGTTTATCCCTCCGGTTGCAGGTGCCACCGTTCGGGGTTGTACTTTTTTTGCTTGCCGGTTGCACCTGTCGGGGCTAGACGGTTGCACGTCCTGGCGAAAGGACTCGAAACGCCAGCAATAACAATGACACCGTGTCTTTTTGAAGAATAAAAAAGTAATGGCACGCGGCTTGCTCTGAGCTTTCAGTGAAAAGTTTGAATGCAAGTTGTCGTGCCAAAAATCAAAAATATCGGAGCACCACTCATGTCCCAGACGTTTTACAAGAAAGGTTTTCTGGCCCTCGCCGTTGCAGCGGCGCTGGGTGTTTCTACGTTTGTTCAAGCTGATGTGAAAATTGGCGTGGCAGGCCCGATGACGGGTGCCAACGCCGCTTTCGGTGAGCAGTACATGAAGGGTGCCCAGGCGGCGGCCGATGAGGTCAACAAGGCGGGTGGCGTCAACGGCGAGAAGATCGTGCTGGTGGCCGGGGATGACGCCTGCGAGCCGAAACAAGCGGTGGCCGTGGCCAACCGCCTGGCCGACCAGGACAAAGTGATCGGCGTGGTCGGGCACTTCTGCTCCTCCAACACCATCCCGGCCTCCGAGGTGTATGACGAAGCGGGCATCATCGCAATCACCCCCGGCTCCACCAACCCACAGGTGACCGAGCGCGGCCTGGGCGCCATGTTCCGCATGTGCGGGCGTGACGACCAGCAGGGCATCGTCGCCGGCGACTACATCGTCGACGTGCTCAAGGGCAAGAAAGTCGCGGTCATCAACGACAAGGACACCTACGGCAAGGGCCTGGCCGACGCCACCGCTGCCCAGTTGACCAAGCGCGGCGTGAAACCGGTGCTGGAAGAAGGCCTGACCCGTGGCGAGAAAGACTTCAGCGCCCTGGTCACCAAGATCCGCTCCCTGGGCGCCGACGTCGTGTACTTCGGCGGCTTGCACCCGGAAGCCGGCCCGCTGGTTCGCCAGATTCGTGAAGCTGGCTTGAAAGACGTCAAGTTCATGTCCGACGACGGCATCGTAACCGACGAACTGGTGGCGACCGCCGGTGGTGCGCAGTACGTGGACGGCGTCTACATGACCTTCGGCGCCGACCCGCGCCTGTTGCCGGACAGCAAGGCGGTGGTCGAGCAGTTCCGTAAAAACGGCACCGAGCCCGAAGGCTACACCCTGTACGCCTACGCCTCGATCCAGGCCCTGGCCGCAGGCTTTAACGGCGCCAAGTCGAACAAGGGCGAGGACGCAGCCAAGTGGCTGAAGGCTCACCCGGTTAAAACCGTCATGGGCGAAAAGGCCTGGGATACCAAGGGCGACCTGAAAATCTCCGACTATGTGGTTTACCAGTGGGACAAAGACGGTAAATACCACCAGCTGGAAAAGCAGAAGTAAGGCTCTGCACCACAGTCCCAATGTGGGAGGGGGCTTGCTCCCGATAGCGGTGGATCAGGTTCAAATCTATTGACTGGCACACCGCAATCGGGAGCAAGCCCCCTCCCACAAGGGGACTGGGTTGTGATCAAGATCTGTCTTTTCCTCCAGAAGCGCCGCACACCCACCGGTGTGCAGGTGCTCACCGCGTGAGATTGCGTTATGGATGGTATTTTCCTGCAGCAACTGGTCAACGGCCTGACCCTCGGGTCGGTCTATGGCCTGATCGCCATCGGCTACACAATGGTCTATGGCATCATTGGCATGATCAACTTCGCCCACGGCGAGGTTTATATGATTTCCGCTTACCTCGCGGCGATCAGTCTGGCACTGCTGGCTTACTTCGGCATCGAATCCTTCCCGCTGCTCATTCTCGGTACCCTGGTCTTCACCGTCGTCGTCACCGGCGTGTACGGTTGGGTCATCGAACGTGTCGCCTACAAACCGCTGCGTAACTCCACCCGACTGGCTCCGCTGATCAGCGCCATCGGTATCTCGCTGATCCTGCAGAACTACGCGCAGATCGCCCAGGGCGCCAAGCAACAAGGCATTCCCACCCTGCTGGCCGGCGCCTGGCGCGTCGATATCGGCACCGGGTTCGTGCAACTCACCTACACCAAAGTGTTCATCCTCGTGGCGGCATTCGCCGGCATGGCGTTGCTTACCTACATCATCAAATACACCAAGCTCGGCCGCATGTGCCGCGCCACCCAGCAAGACCGCAAGATGGCCTCGATTCTGGGCATCAACACCGACCGTGTGATCTCCTACGTATTCGTCATCGGCGCCGCCATGGCCGCCCTGGCCGGCGTGCTGATCACCCTCAATTATGGCACCTTCGACTTCTATGCCGGCTTCATCATCGGCATCAAGGCGTTTACCGCAGCGGTACTCGGCGGCATCGGCTCCCTGCCTGGGGCGATGCTGGGCGGGATCATCCTCGGTATCTCCGAGTCGCTGTTCTCGGGGTTGATCAACTCCGACTACAAAGACGTGTTCAGTTTCTCCCTGCTGGTGGTGATTCTGATTTTCCGTCCCCAGGGCCTGCTTGGTCGCCCACTCGTGGCGAAGGTGTAAACATGTCTGCTGCCAAATCTATCGATATCAAGAAAAGTGTGGTCGATACGGTCCTCGCCGGGCTGATTTCGCTGATCGTGTTCGGCCCGATCGTCGGCGTGGTGCTCGACGGCTACAGCTTCAACCTGGAACCGGCGCGCGTGGCCACGTTGGTCGCCATCGTGATGGCCGGGCGCTTTGCCCTCAGCCTGTTCCTGCAAACCCCCAAGGGCGTGAAGATCCTGCAGGGTTTCGAAAGCAGCGGCTCCGGCGTGCACGTGCGGGCGCCGGACTACAAGTCGCGGCTGCGCTGGATCATTCCGGCGTTGATCGTGATCGCCATCGTGTTTCCGATCTTTGCCAACAAGTACCTGCTGACCGTGGTGATCCTCGGGCTGATCTACGTATTGCTCGGCCTGGGCCTGAACATCGTGGTGGGTCTGGCCGGTCTGCTCGACCTGGGTTATGTGGCGTTCTACGCCATCGGCGCCTACGGCCTGGCGCTGGGTTACCAATACCTCGGCCTGGGTTTCTGGACGGTGCTGCCGCTGGCCGCCATCGCGGCGGCGTTGGCGGGGTGCATACTCGGCTTTCCGGTATTGCGAATGCATGGTGACTACCTGGCCATCGTGACCCTGGGCTTCGGTGAAATCATTCGCCTGGTGCTCAACAACTGGCTGTCGTTCACCGGTGGCCCGAACGGCATGCCGGTGCCTTCGCCGACCTTCCTCGGCCTGGAGTTCGGCAAGCGTGCCAAGGACGGCGGCATTCCGTTCCACGAGTTCTTCGGCATCGATTACAACCCCAATATCAAGTTCATGTTCATCTACATCGTGCTGTTCCTGGTGGTGCTGGCCGTGCTGTACATCAAGCATCGCCTGACCCGCATGCCGGTCGGGCGTGCCTGGGAAGCCCTGCGCGAAGATGAAATCGCCTGCCGCTCCATGGGCCTGAACCACGTACTGGTCAAGCTCTCGGCGTTCACCATCGGTGCCTCCACGGCCGGCTTGGCCGGGGTGTTCTTTGCCAGCTATCAGGGCTTCGTCAACCCGTCGTCGTTTACCTTCTTCGAGTCGGCGTTGATCCTGGCCATCGTGGTCTTGGGCGGCATGGGCTCGACGGTTGGTGTGGTGATCGCGGCGTTCGTGTTGACCGTTGCCCCGGAACTGCTGCGCAGCTTCTCTGAATACCGCGTGCTGCTGTTTGGCGTGTTGATGGTGGTGATGATGATCTGGCGACCGCGCGGGTTGATCCGCATCAGCCGTACCGGTGTGACACCACGTAAAGGAGTGGCGCCATGAGCAAGGAAGTCGTCCTTTCCGTTGAACACCTGATGATGCACTTCGGTGGCATCAAGGCCCTGAGCGACGTGAGCCTCAAGGTGAAGCGCAACTCGATCTTCGCCCTGATCGGCCCCAACGGCGCAGGCAAGACCACCGTGTTCAACTGCCTCACCGGTTTCTACAAGGCCAGTGGCGGCAAGATCGAACTCAACGTGCGTGGCAAGCAGACCAATGTGATCCAGTTACTGGGTGAGCGCTTCCAGGCCACCGATTTCGTCTCGCCGAAAAGCTTTTTCAGCCGGGTGTACTACAAGATGTTCGGCGGCACCCATTTGGTGAACCGTGCGGGCCTGGCGCGGACCTTCCAGAACATTCGCCTGTTCAAGGAAATGTCGGTGCTGGAAAACCTGCTGGTGGCCCAGCACATGTGGGTCAACCGCAACATGCTCGCCGGTATCCTCAACACCAAGGGCTACCGCAAAGCTGAAAGCGATGCCCTCGACCATGCCTTCTACTGGCTGGAAGTGGTCGACCTGGTGGACTGCGCCAACCGCCTCGCCGGCGAGCTTTCCTACGGCCAGCAGCGCCGCCTGGAAATCGCCCGCGCGATGTGCACGCGGCCGCAGATCATCTGCCTGGATGAACCGGCGGCGGGCCTCAACCCTCAGGAAACCGAAGCCCTCAGCGCGATGATTCGCCTGCTGCGCGACGAACACGACCTCACAGTGGTGCTGATCGAACACGACATGGGCATGGTAATGAGTATTTCCGACCACATCGTGGTGCTGGACCACGGCAACGTGATCGCCGAGGGCGGGCCGGACGCGATCCGCAACGACCCGAAAGTGATCGCCGCCTACTTGGGCGCAGACGAAGAGGAACTCGTATGAACGGGCCTATCCTCGAAATGAAGGACCTGGACGTGTTCTACGGCCCGATCCAGGCCCTGAAAAAAGTCTCGCTGTACATCAACGAAGGCGAAACCGTCAGCCTGATCGGCTCCAATGGCGCGGGCAAATCCACGCTGCTGATGTCGATCTTCGGCCAGCCGCGGGCTGAGTCGGGGCAGATTCTCTACAACGGCGTGGACATTACCCACAAGTCGTCCCACTACATCGCCTCCAACGGCATCGCGCAATCGCCGGAAGGGCGGCGGGTATTCCCCGACATGACCGTCGAGGAAAACCTGCTGATGGGCACCATCCCCATTGGCGACAAGTTCGCGCAGGAAGACATGCAGCGCATGTTCGAGCTGTTTCCACGGCTCAAGGAGCGGCGTAACCAGCGCGCGATGACCATGTCTGGTGGCGAGCAGCAAATGCTCGCCATCGCCCGCGCGCTGATGAGCCGGCCCAAGCTGTTGCTGCTCGATGAGCCAAGCCTGGGCCTGGCGCCGATCGTGGTGAAGCAGATCTTTTCCACCCTGCGCGAGCTGGCCTCCACCGGGATGACCATTTTCCTGGTGGAGCAGAACGCCAACCACGCCCTGCGCTTGTCGGACCGCGCCTATGTAATGGTCAACGGCGAGATTCGCCTGACGGGTACCGGCAAGGAACTGCTGGTGAATGAGGAAGTGCGCAACGCCTACCTGGGCGGTCACTGATCTCAATAACATCTCGGTCCCCTGTGGGAGGGGGCTTGCCCCCGATAGCGGTGTATCAGTCAGCACATCTGTTACTGACCCACCGCCATCGGGAGCAAGTCGAATCGTCGCACCGCCCCTCCCACATTGTTTTGTGTGATCCATAAGGCCTGCGCCAAATTGTGGAAAACAAATTCAGCTCCCCTCCAAAGCGCGACATATAGCCGCCGCAAATCCCTGTTTTGTCACAGTTTTGACTTGTCCCCATCCGCTGTGGAACCGGCTGTGGGTAAGGTGGGAGTAGCTGGCTGCAGGCCTCTGAAACCGCGGCTTGCAGCGGTGTGGTTAGTATTTGCCCAGCCACTTTTTCGGGACCCGTCGAGGGGTTTGTCAACCTGTTTAAAGACACAGGTATATGACCGTTGCGTGTCACTCCAGCCTGTGGATAAGTCTGTGACTAAACTCTGGAAAGACTGCCGCAGAGGCCGGAATGACTGGCCTGGAGCCATCGTCCAGATGTTCACCGGGGAAAACGCCTACATACGCCTCTGTCCAGGTCAAGCAAAAAACTTTCTAAAACCATCTGCAGGCCTTGTATAACGTGGCTCAAGGCGATTTGCACTTGCCCCCAAAGACTGTGGGCGCAGTTGTGGATAACCTGCGCGTATGTGGCTGCAGGCCTTGATCTGCATAGCTCTGCCCGGCGTGGTTAAAAAATGATCAGATGAGTATGAAAGTGCGCGCATAGCGGTTGCCGCGAGGGCAGCGTAAGGGCATTCTGCTGGCAACTTTTCCCGTTGCCCGCAAGGAGACCACCATGTCCGACACGCTGTTTATTACTGGCGCCACTTCAGGTTTCGGTGAAGCCTGTGCCCGCCGTTTTGCCGAAGCTGGCTGGAAACTGGTGCTCACCGGCCGGCGTGCCGAGCGCTTGAATGCGCTGGTCGAAGAGCTCTCCAAGCAAACCGAAGTGCATGGCCTGGTGGTGGACGTGCGTGATCGCAAAGGCATGGAAGACGCCATCGCTAATTTGCCGCCATCGTTCGCCACGTTGCGCGGGCTGATCAACAACGCCGGCCTGGCCGTGGGCACCGACCCTGCGCCCAAATGCAACCTCGACGATTGGGAAACCATGGTCGACACCAATATCAAAGGGCTGCTGACCACCACCAACCTGCTGCTGCCGCGCCTGATCGCCCATGGCCGTGGCGCCGGGATCATCAACCTGGGTTCCATCGCCGGTAACTACCCTTATCCGGGTAGCCATGTGTATGGCGGGTCCAAGGCGTTCGTGAAGCAGTTCTCACTGAACCTGCGCTGCGACCTGCAAGGCACCGGCGTGCGGGTGACTAATATCGAGCCGGGCTTGTGCGAGAGCGAATTTTCCCTGGTGCGTTTCGGCGGTGATCAGGCGCGTTATGACGCGACCTACGCGGGCGCCGAGCCGATCCAGCCGCAGGATATTGCCGACACGATCTTCTGGGTGCTGAATACGCCGGCGCACGTGAATATCAACCGCTTGGAGCTGATGCCGGTGAGCCAGACCTGGGCTGGGTTTGCGATTGAGCGTGGGGCCAAGTAAGGCTCAACTGATTGTTCCCACGCTCCGCGTGGGAATACCGCCGGGGACGCTCTGCGTCGCGCTTTGCTGGTGACGCAGAGCGTCACACCATGCATTCCCACGCAGAGCGTGGGAACGATCAAAGGTACACTCCGCTCCTGAAAACCCTCCGCACTGTGCGGTTTAAAGGTTTTGACGGGAGGAAATGTGAGTAACCGAGGTGAGCAGGCACTGCTCAAACAATCGACCATCCTGATGTTCGCAGTTGCGACCGCCGGGATTGTCACGGGTGTGATATCCGGCGCCCAATCCATTCTGTTCGACGGCTTTTTCTCGCTGATCGCCACCGCCATCAAGGTGTTGATGCTGATCACGGCCAAGCTGATCGCCAAGAAAAGCAACGAGCGGTTCCAGTTCGGCTACTGGCACCTGGAGCCCATGGTGCTGTTGATCGAAGGCAGCTTTCTGCTGTTGATCGCCATCTATGCGTTTCTCAACGGCGTGTTCGGCATCATCAATGGCGGGCGCGAGATCGAGTTGGGGCTGGTGATCATTTATGCGGCGGTGTTTACCGTGGTGGAGTTCGCCTACTTCTTCTATGTGCGCTACCGCAATCGCACGCTGAAATCCTCGCTGATCCAGTTCGACAACATCAGTTGGCTGGTAGACGCAATGCTGTCGGTGGGCCTGTTGATCAGCTTTCTGGCGGCACTGCTGCTCAAGTCCCAGGGGTATAGCGAGTGGGCGGTGTATGTCGACCCGCTGATCCTGATCCTGTTGGCCCTGAGCATGCTGGCGCCGGCCTTCAAGATCCTGCGCCCGGCGTTGCGTGAGGTGCTGGGGATCGCCCCGGATCACCTGGACGACACCGTGCGCGAAGTGATGGACGCGGCCCAGGCCAGGCATGGTTTCGATGACTACGTGTCCTATGTGCAAAAGCACGGGCGGGCGCGGTTCATCGAAATCCATGTGGTGTTGCCGGCGGATTACCCGGTGGATAACGTCGCGACCCTCGACAGACTGCGCGAGGAGATAGCCACAGGGCTAGGCACGCCGGATGCGGCGCGCTGGTTGACGATCAGTTTTACTGGGGATCGCAAGTGGATTGCATGAAGTCAGTTAGACCGAGGTGAGGCCATCGGGAGCAAGCCCCCTCCCACATTGGATCGGGTTCACACAGTCAAATGTGGTAGGGGCGGTGCGACGATTCGACTTGCCCCCGATGAGGCCCGTAAGGTCAGCCCAAATGCTGGGTCAGACCCTGATAGCAAGTCGCCAAATGATAAGGTGTGGTAGAAGGCATATCCCGGCGGCTCACCTGACCGTCGGCATCCAGGCATTCATGCCAACCCTTCCCATGCAGGAAATGCTCTTGCAGCGCCAGCAATTGACGCTGCAGCACTGCCTCGCTGTCAGGTCTCAGGGTCAACGCCCGCAGGTATTCAGCCTGCGCCCAGATACGTTGAGTGCCGTCGCGCACGCTGCCGTCCAGGGCAAGCATGCCGCTGACCGCACCGCTTAACTTATCCACACCCTTTTGCTCGGCATAGGCAAACGCTCGCGTCAGTGAGGCATGCAGCGCTGTACCGCGCAGCACATCCGACGACTCGAGCAAAAAGAACCACTCGAACTGATGCCCTGGCTCGAACCAGTTATCCACAGCGCCCAGCGGTTTTTCCATCATCACGCCGTGCTGGCGGTCGATAAAGCGCTTTTGCAGGGCGCCGGCCAAGTCCAGCAATGCGTCACGCGTGAGGGGATCGTCACGCACCGCCAGTGTGGCGAGAAAGCCTTCGGCCAGGTGCATCAGCGGGTTCTGCAAGGGGCCCGACTTGAGGCTTGACCAGTTGCGCTCAAGCACCGCTTCGTAGAGGCCGTCGCCGCTGGCGAAGCGTTCGGCGACCACGGCAAGCGCGGCATTGAGCACCGATTCCATCAACGGTTCACGCACCTTGGCCCAGTAATGGGCGCAGGCAAAGATGATGAAGGCGTGGGTATAGAGGTCTTTGCGTTTATCCAGCGGCTGCCCGGCCGGGTCGATGCTGTAGAACCAGCCGCCGTGTTCGGCGTCGTGGAAGTGCCGTTGCAGGGAACGGAACAGTGTGGCGGCGCGCTCCTCGGCAAAGGCTGCACCGGGTTCGCCGATCAGGCTGGCGAACAGGTACAACTGCCGGGCGCAGGCCATGGCGCGGTAGCGTTGTGGAGGCAACGGCTGGTGATCGGCGTCCAGTGCCTCGTACGGCAGCGCCAGGTCGGCATTCCAGCCCGGGCCCTGCCAGAGCGGCACGATCAGGTCATGGAAGTGCGTGAGCACGGAATTCAAAAGAGGTTGGGGCATCGGCTGGCGTCGTCACGGCAGGGGTGTGGCGCGCATGGTATCAGGCTGATCGTTCCCACGCTCTGCGTGGGAATGGTTTTCATGACGCTCCGCGTCATGCGTGGGAACGCGGAGCGTCCCCGGCTGCATTCCCACGCGGAGCGTGGGAACGATCTATCAGCCCGCCAACAACCAGACCCCAGTCGCCGCCGATGCAGCCCCGGCCACCCGCACCAACGGTGCCGCCGCCGCCGGCAGCAGGCGCACCACGGCATAACCGGCTGCGTGCAGCGCCGCAGTTGCGCCGACAAACCCCGCCGCATACGCCCAGGGGCTGGACATGTCCGGTAACTCCAAGCCATGGGCCACGCCGTGAAACAGGGCAAACAACGCCGTCACACCCACCGCCACGAACAACGGCGGCCGTACTGCCAGCGCCACCGCCAGGCCCAGCGCCAGCACCGAGGCGGCAATCCCGCTTTCCAGCGCCGGCAATTGCAGGCCTTCAAACCCCAGCATGCCGCCAATCAACATGGTGCCGACGAAGGCGCAAGGCAGGGCCCAGCGTGCATTGCCTTTTTGCTGCGCCGCCCACAGCCCGACCGCAACCATGGCCAGCAAGTGATCGAGACCGCCCAGCGGGTGGCTGATGCCGGCAACCAGGCCATTGTCGCCGTGACCCGGGTGAGCAAACGCGAGGGCGGGGGCCAGCAGCAACGCGGCGGCGAACAGTTTCTTGAGGTTCATATACAGGCTCCGTAGGGGGATCAGGCAGCGGTCAGCAGGCCTTGGCGTTCGATAAAGGCGACGATTTCATCCAGGCCGACGCCGGTTTTCTGGTTGCTGAACACAAAAGGTTTGCCATTGCGCATGCGTTGAGTGTCGCTGTTCATCAACTCCAGCGAGGCACCCACCAGCGGCGCGAGGTCGATCTTGTTAATCACCAGCAGGTCGGATTTGCAAATACCGGGCCCGCCCTTGCGCGGGAGTTTGTCGCCGGCGGACACATCGATCACATAGATGGTCAGGTCTGACAGCTCGGGGCTGAATGTCGCCGACAGGTTGTCGCCGCCGGACTCCACCAGAATCAGGTCCAGGCCGGGAAAACGCCGGTTGAGTTGGTCCACCGCCTCCAGGTTGATCGAGGCATCTTCGCGGATGGCGGTGTGCGGGCAGCCGCCGGTTTCCACGCCGATGATGCGCTCCGGCGCCAGGGCCTGGTTGCGCACCAGGAAATCGGCGTCTTCGCGGGTGTAGATGTCGTTGGTGACCACCGCCAGGTTGTAGCGGTCGCGTAGCGCCAGGCACAGGGCCAGGGTCAGGGCCGTCTTGCCGGAGCCTACCGGGCCGCCGATGCCGACGCGCAGGGGTTGTGTGTTCATGTCAGGTTCTCCAAAAAACAGTCTCAGGAACGGAACAGGCGGCTGTACTGGCGTTCATGAGCCATGCATGCCAAAGACAGGCCAAAGGCGGCGCTGCCCAGATGATCGGGTTCGATGCGGTCGGCATGCTGCTGGGCCTGTTGCAGCAGCGGCAGCAGCTCGCTGGTCAGGCGCTGCGCGGCTTGCTGGCCCAGGGGCAGGGTTTTCATCAGCACGGCCAGTTGATTTTCCAGCCAGCTCCATAGCCAGGCGGCGAGCGCGTCGTCGGGGCTGATTGCCCAGGCCCGCGCGGCCAGCGCCCAGCCGAGGGCGAGATGGGGTTCAGGGTGTTGGGCAAGAAAGTCGCGGGCGGCGGCGTCCAGTTCCGGCAAGCCATTGAGCAGTTGCTGCAGGGAGTAGCCCATCTGCCGGCTCTCCTGATACAGCTCGCGGGTTTCGCGGCTGGCACGGTGTTCTTCACACAGCTGCGCCAAGCGTGGCCACGCCTGTTCTGTGGCCGCGCGGCAATGGGCGAGCAGCAACGGCGCTTCGAAACGCGCGAGGTTGAGCAGCAATTGATCGCTGATCCAGCCCCGCGCGCTGGCGGCATCGTTGACGCGGCCGTTGTCCACGGCCATTTCCAGTCCCTGGGAATAGCTGTAGCCACCAATCGGCAACTGCGGACTGGCCAGGCGCAACAGCGCCCAGGCTGGGTTCATAGACGCACGCCGAACTGATGCAGTTTGGGCGCATAGTTGAAGGCTTCATCGCCATGCCGCGAATGATGATGGCCACCGCCGTAGGCCCCGTGTTCAGGCTGGAAGGGCGCCTCGATGGTGTGCACATCGGCGCCCAGCTGCTCAAGCATGGCCTTGAGCACGTAGTCATCGAGCAGGCGCAGCCAGCCATCGCCGACCTGCAGGGCCACATGGCGGTTGCCAAGATGATAGGCGGCGCGGGTCAGTTCAAACGCGTTGCGACAGGTGACGTGCAGCAGTTGTTCAGGACGCGCGCAGACACGTACGACGCGTCCGTCTTCAGCTTGTAGGAATTCGCCGTCATGCAGCGGCGACTGCCCACGCTCCAGAAACAGGCCGACGTCTTCACCCTCGGCACTGAAACAGCGCAGGCGGCTTTTGCTGCGGGCTTCGAAGTTCAGCAGCAGTTCGGCGGCCCAGAGGGCTTGCGGGGCGATTCGGCGGTGGATCACCAGCATCAGAAAGCTTCCGGCTATGAGCGATAAGGGAGCTAGAGCAAGGGGCTTGCCAACCCGGAAGGTGCGTAGGAATTTCCTGTCAGCAGGGCGCGAGCGCCACAAGGCAGGGCACTCGCTGAGTGCATCTGTGTGGCAATTTGGTGCGCTTGAGCGGGTTTTAGCACCGTAAAAGGGCATTTTGCGTGGTGAGCGGCCGTGTGTTGCATGAAACTTCTTTCATCCAATTCTTCATTGCGTTTTTAAGGATTTATCCCACAAAGTCACGGGAATCGGCCTTCGTGGAGTTACACGGGGGTTGTTTAAGATTCGCGCCGTGTTTAATTCACTGCGATGTTCATCATGTTCAAGTCACTTATCTGTTCCGTCATTGTCAGCCTGTCGTGCCTTATCTCATCAGCCTCGGCCACTCTTCAACAGCCGCCCACCTTTGTTTCCAAGCCCGCATCATCCTCGGTCGACGATGTGATCGACCGGGCCCATCAATTGCTCGGCACACCCTACAAGTGGGGCGGTACGTCTACCGAGCAAGGGTTCGATTGCAGCAGTTTCCTGGTCTATCTGTTCAAGACCGAAGCGAATATTCAGCTTCCGCGCACCACGGCTGCGATGCACCGTTCCACCGCCGCGACCATCAAGCGCACTGCGTTGAAGCCGGGCGACGCGGTCTTTTTCAAAGGCAACGGGCAGGGGCGGGTGAGTCACGTCGGGCTGTATATCGGCGAAGGCAAATTCATCCATTCACCGCGTACCGGCAAAAATGTGCGTATCGATTCGTTGAGCAATACCTATTGGAGCAAGAACTACACCACGGCCAAGCGCTTTCATACGGCCGGCTGAGGCATTACTCGGTGCTGCCCAGGCCTTGCCAATGCTTGAGGCCGATAAAGATGAAGCGCAATTGCTGGGTGATCTTCGCCTGGGGCGTGAGATGGGCAGGCAACGCGTGGGCGGGTGGGTCGATGATGTCGGGCAGGGTGGCGAACACGCTTTTGACGATGAGGTCAGCCATTACGTGCAAACCTTCGGCATCCAGGTGTTGCAGCTTGGGCATCAGCGTGAGGTCGGCCGCCAGGTCGCGGGTGATGTCTTCGCGCAGGGCGCCGATGGCCTGGCGCACCGCCAGGCAACCGCCATATTGTTCGCGGGCCAGGAACAGGAACTGGGAACGGTTGGCCGAGACCACATCGAGAAAGATCCGCACGGACGCATCGATGATCCCGCCCATCACGAATTCGTTGTGGCGCACCAGTCGAATCGTGGCGCGGAAGGTCTGGCCGACTTCACTGACCAATACGAGCCCAAGCTCGTCCATGTCGGCGAAATGGCGATAGAACCCGGTGGGTACGATACCCGCGGCCTTCGCCACTTCGCGCAGGCTCAGGCTGCCAAACCCACGGCCACACTCCATCAGATGGCGGGCAGCGTCCATCAAGGCGAGGCGGGTCTGTTGCTTCTGTTCGGCGCGGGGCAGCATGAGCGGATGGGCTTTGTCAGCGAGTACAGCGACGCACTCTAGCAAAACCGCTTTGCCGGCGTCGAACTTGGCGGGGGCGAGACGTGACGCGGTCTATATAAAAGCGAAAGCCCGATCGACAGACCGGGCTTTTTTATGGGCCACCATGGGCTTAGCTCTGTGCTTGATGCAGTTCTTCCAGACGGTCGGCACCGCCTTCAGCAAGACCTTGGGTGTAGGCGCGATCATTGGCTTGTTCAGCACCGCCTTCTACCAGACCTTTTTCTTGCAGGCGGTCGTTGCCACCTTCGGTCAGGCCTTCGGTGTAGGCGCGTTTGTTGGCCTGTTCCGAACCGTTTTCAGCGACAGCGCCTTTGGCGTAGTCACGGTTTTCGTCTTCTTGCGAACCGCTGCGCGCCAGGGTCTGGCTGGACTGCACGGCTTGAGCTTTGTTCTGTGGGGTGGCCTGTTCGGCGGCTGGCAGGGCAAAGGCACTGGAAGCCAGGATGGATAACAGGACGGTAGCGAGTACTTGGCGTTTCATGAGGGTTGCTCCTTGGGAGGGCGATAAAGTGGGTACAGGGCTAATGCTACTCTTGATAAGTCGATATAAAAGTTCATAAAGACAATGGTAATAATCAACAGAATTGATTGTTCCCACGAGAGGCTCTAGAACGCGCCTCTCAAGCACGCGGTTTTGCACCGGGGTGGGTATTTTCGACACGAACCTGGGTAACAATGGTGCGTCGTTGATGATCAACCTTGTCTGTTTGATCAGGAAAATCGCTTTTTTCGGCTAAATCGGCCGTTGCGTTAAACCCCCGGGCACTTTGCCAGTCGTAGTCCTATAAGCTGTGTCAAAGGCTGTTGCCCAGCCAGTCGTATTCAGGAGTCCTGTGCAATGACGCGCACTCGAAAAATTGTCGCTTGGAGCTGCGCCAGCTTCGTTCTGTTGATTGCCATCGCGGTATTGGTCCTGGTGTTCTTCGACTGGAACCGCATCAAGCCCCCCCTCAATGCCAAGGTCTCCGAAGAGTTGCACCGCCCGTTCGCCATCAATGGCAACTTGGCGGTGGTGTGGCAGCGTGAGCCCGACGAAGGCGGCTGGCGCGCGTGGGTGCCGTGGCCCCATGTGATTGCCGAAGACCTGAGCCTGGGTAACCCCGACTGGTCCAAGCAGCCGCAGATGGTCACGCTGAAGAAAGTCGAGTTGCGTATTTCGCCATTGGCCTTGCTGGCACAACGCGTGGTGATCCCGCGTATCGACCTCACCGAACCGAGCGCCGACCTGCAGCGCCTGGCGGACGGCCGGGCCAACTGGACCTTCACGTTCGACCCCAAGGACCCCGACGCCGAGCCTTCCAGCTGGGTGGTGGACATCGGCGCCATCGGCTTCGACAAGGGCCACGTCACCCTCGACGACCAGACCCTCAAGACCCGCCTCGATGTGATCATCGACCCGCTGGGCAAACCGATTCCTTTCGGTGAAATCGTCGGTGACGCCGATGCCAAAAAGGTCTTGGAGAAAGGCTCGGCGCCGCAGGACTATGCGTTCGGCCTCAAGGTCAAAGGCCAGTACCATGGCCAGGCGCTCGCCGGCACCGGCAAGATCGGCGGGTTGCTCGCCTTGCAGGACGCGGCCAAGCCTTTCCCGCTGCAGGCCCAGGTTCAGATCGCCGACACCCGCATCGCCCTGGCCGGCACCCTGACCGACCCGCTCAACCTCGGCGCCCTCGACCTGCGCCTGAAGCTGTCGGGCAGCAGCCTCGGCAACCTCTACCCGTTGACTGGCGTGACACTGCCCGATTCGCCGGCGTACTCAACCGACGGTCATTTGATCGCCAAGCTGCACGAAGCCAGCGGCGCTTCATTTCGTTATGAAAACTTCAACGGCAAGATCGGCAACAGCGACATCCACGGCAACCTCGCCTACGTTGCCAGCCAGCCACGGCCCAAGCTCAGCGGCGCGCTGGTGTCCAACCAGCTGCTGATGGATGACCTGGCACCCTTGATCGGCGCCGACTCCAACGCCAAGCAGAAAGCCCGTGGCGGCGAAAGCAAACAACCGGCCACCAAAGTCTTGCCGGTGGAAGAGTTCCGCACCGAGCGCTGGCGCGAGATGGATGCCGACGTGGAATTCACTGGCAAACGCATTGTGCACAGCGCCGACCTGCCCTTCACCGATCTCTACACGCACCTGGTACTCAACGATGGTGAGCTGAGCCTTGAACCCCTGCGCTTCGGCGTGGCCGGCGGCAAGCTCGATGCGCAGATCCGCTTGAACGGCCGCACCACGCCGATGGAAGGCCGCGCGAAACTCACGGCGCGTAACTTCAAGCTCAAACAGCTGTTCCCGACCTTTGAGCCGATGAAAACCAGCTTTGGTGAACTCAACGGCGACGCCGATATTGCCGGGCGCGGCAACTCCGTGGCGGCGCTGCTGGGCACGGCCAACGGTGACTTGAAGATGCTGATCAACGACGGCGCCATCAGCCGTGGCCTGATGGAAATCGCCGGCCTTAACGTGGGCAACTACGTGGTGGGGCGCCTGTTTGGCGACAAGGAAGTGAAGATCAACTGCGCGGCGGCGGACTTCGGCATCAAGACCGGTTTGGCAACGACACGCTTGTTTGTGTTTGATACCGAGAACGCGATCATCTACGTCGATGGTACAGCGAATATGGCGACCGAGCAGTTGGACCTGACCATTACGCCGGAGTCCAAGGGCTTTCGTCTGTTCTCCCTGCGCTCGCCGTTGTACGTGAACGGGCCGTTCATCAAGCCCAATGCCGGCGTGAAAGCCATCCCCCTGGCGCTGCGCGGCGCGGGCATGGTCGCCCTGGGTGTGATCGCCGGCCCGGCTGCCGGATTGCTCGCACTGGTCGCCCCAAGTGGCGGCGAGCCGAATGCGTGCGCACCATTGTTGCAACAGATGCGAGAAGGCAAGGCGCCGAAAACCGTGAAGTAAATAACGGACTGCACCTGAAACCAAATGTGGGAGGGGGCTTGCTCCCGATTGCGGTGTATCAGCCAATCAATCTTTGACTGAGACACTGCCATCGGGGGCAAGCCCCCTCCCACAGTGGTATTGCGGTGTTACGGGTTACAGACCCTGCAGAATATCCGCCATGTCATCGGCGTGTTCTTCTTCCTGGGCCAGGATGTCTTCGAAGATGCGACGGGTAGTCGGGTCTTTATCGCCGATGTACTGAATGATCTCGCGATAGCTGTCCACCGCGATGCGCTCGGCCACCAGGTCTTCGTAGACCATTTCCTTCAGCGAGTTGCCCGCCACGTATTGTGCGTGGGAGTTCTTCGACAACAGGTCGGGGTTGAACTCCGGCTCGCCGCCCAGTTGCACGATGCGTTCGGCGAGTTTGTCGGCGTGTTCGGCTTCCTGGGTGGCGTGCTCCAGGAACTCGTCGGCGGCGACGCTGGCTTTCAGGCCGCTGGCCATGAAGTAATGACGCTTGTAGCGCAACACGCAGACCAGCTCTGTGGCCAACGATGCGTTGAGCAGGCGGATGATTTCTTCGCGGTCGGCGTCATAGCCTTCGGTCACGGCACCGTTTTCGACGTTCTGGCGGGCGCGGCTGCGCAGGGTCGCAACGTCAGTCAAGTGTGCTTCAGTCATCTCAATCTCCTGGGGCTAATCCGGTTTTACGCCACGCTCTGCCGGCGTGATCGCTCCAGGTTGTGAGTCGCGCAAGGGGCGAAAAGTTTTATCGGATTTAACCGGATGTGTCATGAGCACTCCGTGTACTGGCATCGCGGCGACTGGAATATCCATGGCCGGTGAAGTTGTAACGAGTTTTGACTACACTGCGCTGTAGGCCGCGCCCTTCGGCACGGTAACCGGGAGAAAACTCCATGAAGATGCTGCGTATTCCGTTGATCATGATGAGCCTGCTGCTGTGTTCCCAGGGTTTTGCCGCCACCGCCCAGCAAAACAAAATGACCACCTGCAATGCCGAAGCCTCTACCAAGACCCTCAAGGGCGACGAGCGCAAGGCCTTCATGAAGACCTGCCTGTCGGCCCCGGCGGCCAATGACGCCAAGACCCTGACCCCGCAGCAGCAGAAGATGAAGGATTGCAACGCGTCGGCGAAAACCAAGGCGTTGGCCGGTGATGCGCGCAAGACCTTCATGAGTACTTGCCTGAAGAATTGATAGCCCCAGGCCATAGAAGGCTGCGACACTCGTACACAGCCCCCTGTAGGAGCGAGCTTGCTCGCGAAGAACTCCATTACCCCCGCGTTTATTCAGAATAAACGCGTTATCGTTGGCGACCTTCGCGAGCAAGCTCGCTCCTGCACATCCTTTAACGCCGTTCGTTTTGAGGCTGTATGCCAACGTTTTCTCAGCGTCATGTGTTGTTGCTGTCCAGCTACATCATCATTTTCGGCGGGTTGCTGCTGGTGCTGCCGCTGAAACTGCTGCCCAGCCTGCTTGCTGGCCTGTTGGTCTATGAACTGGTCAACATGCTTACGCCCCAGCTGCAGCGGCTGATCGAAGGGCGGCGCGCGCGCTGGCTGGCGGTGGCCTTGCTGGGTACCTTGATCGTCAGCGTGCTCACGCTGATCTTCGCCGGCGCGATCAGCTTCCTGCTGCACGAAGCGGAAAACCCCGGCGCCTCGCTGGATAAATTCATGCACGTGGTCGACCGCGCACGCGGCCAGTTACCGCCGTCCATCGATGCCTATCTGCCCGCCAGCGCCGCCGAATTCCGCGTGGCCATCGGCGACTGGCTGAGCAAACACCTGAGCGAACTGCAACTGGTCGGCAAAGACGCGGCCCACATGTTCGTCACCTTGCTGATTGGCATGGTGCTCGGCGCGATTATCGCCTTGCAGCGCGTGCCCGACCTGACCAAGCGCAAACCCCTGGCCGCCGCGTTGTTCGACCGCCTGCACCTGTTGGTCCAGGCCTTTCGCAACATCGTCTTCGCCCAGATCAAGATCGCCGCGCTCAACACCGCTTTCACCGCCGTGTTCCTCGCCGTGGTGCTGCCGCTGTGTGGCATTCACCTGCCGCTGACCAAAACCCTGATCGTGTTGACCTTCCTGCTCGGCCTGCTGCCGGTGATCGGCAACCTGATGTCCAACACCCTGATCACGATTGTCGCGTTGTCGCTGTCGATCTGGGTCGCGGTGGCGGCGCTGGGGTATCTGATCGTGATCCACAAGGTCGAGTACTTCCTCAACGCACGCATCGTCGGTGGGCAGATCAGTGCCAAGTCGTGGGAGTTGCTGCTGGCGATGTTGGTGTTTGAGGCCGCGTTCGGGCTGCCGGGGGTGGTGGCGGGGCCGATTTATTATGCGTATTTGAAGAGTGAGTTGAAGCTGGGTGGGATGGTTTAGGTTTTGTGTTGCCTGGGCTGACGCCATCGGGAGCAAGCCTCCTCCCACATTTTGACCGTGTTCACAAATCAAAGGTGGGAGGGGGCTTGCCCCCGATGAAGTCACCACGGTGTTTCAGGTGAAATTCAGCAACCGTAACGTTTGCTGGCCTCAATCGCCAACCCACTGCCAATACTGCCAAAGATATTACCTTCCACATGCCGCGCATTCGGCAGCATCGCCGAGATGCTGTGACGCAGTGCCGGGATCCCGCTGGAACCACCGGTGAAGAACACCGTGTCCACCTGAGCCACATCCACCGAGGCGTCGTTGAGCAGTTGGGTCACGCTGTTGCGCACGCGCTCGAGCAGGCCATCGATGGCCGATTCGAACAGGTTGCGGCTCAGTTCCACGCTCAAGCCAGGCTCAACCCGGTCCAGCAACACCAGGCGGCTGTCTTCATGGGTCAGCTGGATCTTGGTCTCTTCCACTTCCATCGCCAGCCAGTGCCCGGCACGCTGTTCGATCAGCTTGAACAGGCGGTCGATGCCGCCGGTGTCTTCGATGTCGTAGCGCATGCTGCTCAGGGCCAGCTGGGATTTCTGCGAGTACACCGAGTTGATGGTGTGCCAGGTGGCCAGGTTCATGTGATGGCTGGTAGGCATGTAGGCGCCGCTTTTCATGCGGCTGCCGTAGCCGAACAGCGGCATCATGCCTTGCAGGCTGAGCTGCTTGTCGAAGTCGGTACCGCCGATGTGCACGCCACCGGTGGCGAGGATATCGCTCTGGCGGTTGTCGTTGTGACGACGGTCCGGTGACAGGCGCACCAGGGAGAAGTCGGAGGTACCGCCGCCGATATCGACGATCAGCACCAGTTCTTCTTTTTCGATGGTCGACTCGTAGTCGAACGCGGCGGCAATCGGTTCGTACTGGAACGAGATGTCCTTGAAGCCGATCTTGCGGGCCACGTCGACCAGGGTGTTTTCCGCTTCCTGGTCGGCCATCGGGTCGTCATCGACGAAAAACACCGGGCGCCCCAGCACCACTTCTTCGAACTCGCGGCCGGCGGTGGCTTCGGCGCGGCTCTTGAGCTGGCCGATGAACAGCGCCAGCAGGTCGGTGAACGGCATCGCCGTGCCCAATACGCTGGTGTCGTGCTTGATCAGCTTGGAACCCAGCAGGCTCTTGAGCGAGCGCATCAAGCGGCCTTCGTAGTTCTCCAGGTATTCGTGCAGCGCCAGGCGACCGTACACCGGGCGGCGTTCCTCGAAGTTGAAGAACACCACCGACGGCAGGGTGATCTTGTCGTCCTCCAGCGCGATAAGCGTCTCCTCGCCGGGGCGGATCCAGCCGACGGTGGAGTTGGACGTGCCGAAGTCGATGCCGCAGGCACGGGCTGGGGATGGGTTTTTCATGTCGATCGGGTTCCGGTTGCAAAACGGCCGCGCAGTGTATGCCAGTCGACGCCGGATGCGTAGGCCGACCATCCGTTAAATAGTGCTTGAAAGCGCGCGATTCGCCCCCACATCTGGTGCATACGGCAAGTGCCTGTAAAACTCCGACGCACCCCAGGCCGCAAGACTCAACACGTGCAAACCAGCGCACCTTGTGTCCGGGCTGTGCGATCTCGTTTAAGGATGGTGAACCACCGATGGATTTTAAAGACTACTACAAGATTCTGGGTGTCGAGCCGAGCGCCGACGACAAGGAAATCAAAGCCGCCTATCGCAAGCTCGCGCGCAAATATCACCCGGACGTGAGTAAGGAAAAAGACGCCGAAGCCAAGTTCAAGGACGCGTCCGAAGCCTATGAAGCCCTCAAGAGCGCGGACAAGCGTGCCGAGTACGACGAGTTGCGCAAATATGGCCAGCACGGTCAGCCGTTCCAGGGGCCACCTGGCTGGCAGAGCCGTGGCGGTTTTGGCGGTAGCGCGGGCACTGAGGATTTTTCGGACTTCTTCAGCTCGATCTTCGGCGCGCGCAGCGACGGCTTCGGCGGCGGCCAACGCCGCCCTGCCGGACGCAAGGGCCAGGACGTGGAGATGCAGTTGTCGGTGTCCCTCGAGGAGACGCTGTCCACCGAGTCCAAGCAGATCAGCTTCCAGGTGCCTCAGTACGATGCTTCGGGCCGGCACGTGAGCAATACGGTCAAGAGCCTGAACGTGAAGATCCCGGCCGGTGTGGCCGACGGTGAACGCATCCGCCTCAAGGCCCAGGGCGCGCCCGGTATTGGCGGCGGTGCCAACGGTGATCTGTACCTGATCATCAAGTTCGCGCCCCACGCCAAGTTCGAAGTGGATGGCGAAAACCTGGTGATCAACCTGCCGCTGGCGCCGTGGGAATTGGCGCTGGGCACGGAAGTCACGGTGCCGACGCTGACCGGCAAGATCAACCTCAAGGTGCCCGCCGGCAGCCAGAACGGCCAGCGCATGCGCGCCAAGGGCCACGGGTTGCTGAACAAGGCTGGCCAGCGTGGTTTCCTGTTCGTGCAGCTCAAGGCGGTGATGCCGCCGGCAGGTAGCGACGAGGTGAAAGCGTTGTGGCAGGAGCTGGCCAAGAAAGCCAACTTCAATCCGCGCGAGCAGTTCTAAGCTGCCTTAATGTAGGAGCGAGCTTGCTCGCGAAGCACTCAAGGACGCCGCGTTTATTCAGGTTATACGCGTTATCGTTGACGTTCTTCGCGAGCAAGGGCTAGCCGCCCGCCTGCTCCTACAGTGAGGCGGTAGTCAGAACAGAAAATAGCGCTGCGCCATCGGCAGTACTTCAGCCGGTTCACACCACAGCAATACACCATCGGCCTTGACCTGATACGTCTGCGGGTCCACTTCGATATCCGGCAGGTAATCGTTATGGATCAGGTCGCTCTTCTGCACCTCGCGACAGCCCTTGACCACCGCAATCTGCTTTTTCAAACCCAGGGCCTCGGGCAGGCCGGCCTTCTGCGCTGCCTGGCTGATAAAGGTCAAGCTGGTGGCATGCAGTGAGCTGCCGAAGCTGGCGAACATCGGGCGGTAATGCACCGGCTGCGGTGTCGGAATCGAAGCGTTGGCATCGCCCATCAGGCTGGAGGCAATCGCGCCGCCCTTGAGGATCAGCGTGGGTTTGATCCCGAAGAACGCCGGGCGCCACAGCACCAGATCGGCCCATTTGCCAACTTCGATGGAGCCGACAATATGGCTGATGCCATGGGTGATCGCCGGGTTGATGGTGTACTTGGCGATATAGCGCTTGGCGCGAAAGTTGTCGTTGCCCGGCCCGTCACCGGGCAGGGCGCCACGCTGTTTTTTCATCTTGTCGGCGGTCTGCCAGGTGCGGGTGATCACTTCGCCGACGCGGCCCATGGCCTGGCTGTCGGAACTGATCATCGAGAACGCGCCGAGGTCGTGCAGGATATCTTCGGCGGCAATGGTCTCGCGACGGATGCGGCTTTCGGCGAAGGCCACGTCTTCGGCGATGCTCGGGTCGAGGTGATGGCAGACCATCAGCATGTCCAGGTGTTCGTCGATGGTGTTGCGGGTGAACGGCCGCGTCGGGTTGGTGGAGCTGGGCAGCACGTTCGGCAAGCCGCAGGCCTTGATGATGTCCGGCGCATGTCCGCCACCGGCACCCTCGGTGTGATAGGTGTGAATGGTGCGGCCCTTGAGCGCGGCGAGGGTGGTTTCGACGAAGCCGGATTCGTTGAGGGTGTCGCTGTGGATTGCCACCTGCACGTCGTATTCATCGGCGACGCTCAGGCAGTTATCGATGCTGGCGGGCGTGGTGCCCCAGTCTTCGTGCAGCTTCAAGCCAATGGCGCCGGCCTTGACCTGTTCGATCAACGGCTCGGGCAGGCTCGCGTTGCCCTTGCCGGTAAAACCGATGTTCATCGGGAACGAATCACTGGCTTGCAGCATGCGCGCCAGGTGCCAAGGCCCTGAGGTGCAGGTGGTCGCGTTGGTGCCGGTGGCAGGTCCCGTGCCGCCGCCAATCATAGTGGTGACGCCGCTGGTCAGCGCCTCTTCGATCTGCTGCGGGCAGATGAAATGCACATGGGAGTCGATACCGCCGGCGGTGAGGATCATGCCTTCGCCGGCGATCACTTCGGTACTGGCGCCGATGGCCATGGTCACGCCGGGCTGGATGTCGGGGTTGCCGGCTTTGCCGATGGCGTGGATGCGGCCGTTCTTCAGGCCCACATCGGCCTTGACGATGCCCCAGTGGTCGATGATCAGCGCGTTGGTGATCAGGGTGTCGACCACTTCATGGGCGAGTAACTGGCTCTGGCCCTGACCGTCACGGATCACCTTGCCACCGCCGAATTTCACTTCCTCGCCATAGACGGTGAAGTCCTGCTCGACTTCGACGAACAGCTCGGTGTCGGCCAGGCGGACCTTGTCGCCAACGGTGGGGCCATACATGTCGGCGTAGGCTTGTTTGGAAATCTTCATGTGTGTGTCCTCGATCGTTCCCACGCTTTGCGTGGGAATGCATCCTGTGACGCTCTGCGTCACGATGTTAAGAGCGGACGCGGAGCGTCCATGGCGGCATTCCCACGCGGAGCGTGGGAACGATCAGTCGAGGTCGCCCATGATCCGACCGGCAAACCCGAACACCCGCCTTCCACCGCTCAAATCCACCAACTCCACCTCCCGACTCTGCCCCGGCTCAAACCGCACCGCCGTGCCCGCCGGAATATTCAGGCGCATGCCACGGCTCGCGGCGCGGTCGAAGGTCAGCGCATCATTGGTCTCGAAAAAATGATAATGCGAGCCCACCTGAATCGGTCGGTCGCCACTGTTGGCCACGCTCAGGCTGATGGTGCGCCGGCCCACGTTCAGTTCGATCTCGCCAGGCTGGATCTGGAATTCGCCAGGAATCATGCAGGTTGCCCCAGGGTCTTGAAGTAAATGGCGGTCGGGCTGTAGCGCCCGTCCGGGCTTTGGCAGTAGTCGGGCAATTCGCCGACCTTGGTGTAGCGCAGCGACTGGTAGAAGGCCTCGGCGCCGGAGCCGGCTTCGGTGTCGAGGTAGAGCAAGCCGCGCTTGTGCTGGCGTGCGGCGAGTTCCAGGGCATTCATCAATTGCTGCCCCAGGCCGTGGCGCCGCGCACGGCTGTGCACCAGCAGCTTCTGCACCTCGGCACGGTTCAGGCCATTGGCTTTCTGGCACAGCGCCAACTGCACGCTGGCGACCACCTGTTCATCGCGCACCACCACCCACAGCAACAGGCTGGCGTCTTCGATGCCGGCTTGCACACCGCTCAGGTACGCGCGGGCCTGGGTCTCATCGAAGTCGGCCATGAAGCCCACCGAGGCGCCATGTCGGACCGCGTCCAGCAACAGCTCGATCAAGCCGAGGCGGTAATGGGCAAAGCTTTCAGCATTGACTCGACGCAGTTGCGCAGCGCTCATCGATCTCACTCCTTGGGCGGTTCGGCGCCCGGGTTCAAGGCCAGTTGCATAAAGGTCAGGTCGAGCCAGCGGCCGAACTTGATACCCACTTGCGGCATCTGCCCGGTGGTGATGAAGCCCAGACGTTCATGCAGGCGGATCGAGGCCAGATTGCCGCTTTCGATGGCCGCCACCATTACCTGTTTGCCGCCGCTGCGCGCGCGTTCGATCAGGGCCTGCATCAAGCGCGGGCCGAGGCCCTTGCCGCGCTGGTCGTTGCGCACGTACACCGAGTGCTCGACGCTGTAGCGAAAGCCTTCGAAGGGCCGCCAGTCGCCGAACGAGGCATAGCCGGTGACCTCGGCGTTTTCCACCGCCACCAGGATCGGATAGCCCTGGGCCTGGCGGGCGCTGAACCACGCCTGGCGGTTAGCCAGGTCGACCGGCTGTTCGTTCCAGATCGCCGTGGTGTTCAACACCGCGTCGTTGTAGATATCGCGGATTGCCGGCAGGTCTTGCTCGGTAGCATCACGAATCATTGCCGCGCCTCACGCAATGGGTTGATGGACAGTGACCAGCTTGGTGCCGTCCGGGAAGGTGGCTTCCACCTGGATGTCCGGGATCATTTCCGGAATGCCTTCCATCACTTGCTCACGGCTGAGCAGGGTCGTGCCGTAGTGCATCAGGTCGGCCACGGTGCGGCCATCGCGGGCGCCTTCCATCAGCGCGGCGGAAATATAGGCGATGGTTTCCGGGTAGTTAAGCTTCACCCCACGCGCCAGGCGGCGTTCGGCTACCAGGCCGGCGGTGAAGATCAACAGTTTGTCTTTTTCCCGTGGGGTCAAATCCATGGTTCAGTCCGTCGTGAAATACATTCATAAATACAATGGAGATCAAGTGTGGGAGGGGGCTTGCCCCCGATAGCAGGGTGTCAGCCAATACATCTGTTACTGACCCACCGCCATCGGGGGCAAGCCCCCTCCCACATTTTGATCTTCATGTGCTCCAGATTCTCGGGGCGACTGCTTCGCGGCCAAGCAGCGCCGGGCGCAACAGTTTCCATAATTCAATCAACCATCCCCGTGCCAGCAGCGCTTCACTGGCCAGGCAGCGCGCGACCAGCAAACCGGGCAGTTGGGTCAAATCGCCGCGCACCGCGTTGGGCAGTGAGCGGCAGTGTTCGAGCAATTGAGCATCGATTTCACCGGTCACCAGGAGTGTGGCAAACACCGGTTGCCCATCCAGCCCGATAGGCGAATCCAGCAGCCCATCGCCGCCCACAATGCGCTGGCGCTCATGCCAGAGCAACTGGCCGTCGCGACGGATATCAAGGTGCGATTGAAAGTGGCCGAGGTCGAACCGCTCGCCGCTGGCCGGGCGCCCGAGGGCGACCACGTCCCAGTAGAACAACCGCGCATCGCCGTGCAGTTCGATGCGCGTGCTCAGTTCGGCCTGGGCGGCGCTGAATACGATGGTTTCCTGGGGCAGCCATTCCAGGGTCGCGCCGGCCTCCACGCGCAAATTCAACTGCTGAAACGCCGGGCCGCTGGCGCGGTACCACTTGGCCGCGCCGGGGCTGGTCAACTGTGCCCAGGCGCCTTGGGCAACCTGCGCGCTGATGTCGAGGCGATCACCGCCGGCAATGCCGCCCGGCGGGTGCACGATGATGTGCTGGCACACCTCGGGGCCTTCGGCGTACAGGTGTTTTTGCACGCGCAGCGGGCCGAGGTGGCGGCGCAGCACCGGGCGGGTGGTGTCGCCGAAACGCGCATAGCCGAGTTCCAGCTCGGCGCGCCAGCTGGGGGTGAACAGGGCAGGGGTAACGGGCAGGTTCATGGTTTTGTGCTTATCGTTAGGACGCTACAGATTAGATGGTTACCAGCCCGCGTACACCTTCGCTTTGCATATTTTCACCCCGGCCCTGCTGCACGATTTCGCCACGGGACATCACCAGGTACTGGTCGGCCAGTTCAGCGGCGAAGTCGTAGAACTGCTCCACCAAGAGAATCGCCATGTCACCGCGTGCCGCGAGTTTCTTGATCACCGCGCCGATTTCCTTGATCACCGAGGGCTGAATGCCTTCGGTGGGCTCATCGAGAATCAACAACCGCGGGCGACTCGCCAAGGCGCGGCCGATGGCCAACTGTTGCTGCTGGCCGCCGGACAAATCCCCTCCGCGCCGGTGCTTCATCTGCAGCAACACCGGGAACAGCTCGTAGATAAAGGCCGGCACTTCCTTGGCTTGGGCACCGGGGAAGCGCGAAAGGCCCATCAGCAGGTTTTCTTCCACCGTCAGCCGGCCGAAAATTTCCCGGCCCTGGGGCACGTAGGCAATGCCAGCATGTACGCGCTGATGCGGCTTGAACCCGGTGATCGGCTTGCCCTCCCACGTCACCGCGCCTTCCTTGGCCGGCAGCAGGCCCATCAGGCATTTGAGCAGGGTGGTCTTGCCCACGCCATTACGGCCGAGCAAGCAGGTGACTTCGCCGATCTGCACGTCAAACGACAGACCGCGCAGGATATGGCTACCGCCGTAGTACTGGTGCAGCTTGTCGACTTGCAGCATTCTCAAACCTCCTAATGAAACGACGCGGAGCGTCCAGGGCGGCATTCCCACGCGGAGCGTGGGAACGATCAGCGACCGAGGTAGACCTCGATCACCCGCTCATTTTCCTGCACCTGCTCCAGCGACCCCTCGGCCAGCACGCTGCCCTGGTGCAACACGGTGACGTGGTCGGCAATCGAGCCGACAAAGCCCATGTCATGCTCCACCACCATCAACGAATGCTTGCCCGCCAGGCCCTTGAACAGTTCGGCGGTGAATTCGGTTTCGGCATCGGTCATGCCCGCCACCGGTTCGTCCAGCAGCAACAGTTGCGGGTCCTGCATCAGCAGCATGCCGATCTCCAGAAACTGCTTCTGCCCGTGGGACAGCAACCCGGCCGGGCGCTGTGCCGAGGCCGTGAGGCGGATGGTGTCGAGCACCTCATCGATGCGGTCTTTCTGTTCGCCGCTCAAGCGTGCGCGCAGGCTGGCCCAGACGGACTTGTCGGTCTTCTGCGCCAACTCGAGGTTTTCGAACACCGTGAGGGCTTCGAATACCGTGGGTTTCTGGAACTTGCGGCCGATACCCGCCTGGGCGATCTGCACTTCGCTCATGCCGGTCAGGTCCAGGGTTTCGCCGAACCAGGCCTTGCCGTGGCTGGGCCGGGTCTTGCCGGTGATCACATCCATCAGCGTGGTCTTGCCTGCGCCGTTGGGGCCGATGATGCAGCGCAGCTCGCCGACGCCGATGTACAGGTTGAGGTCGTTCAAGGCCTTGAAGCCATCGAAGCTGACGCTGATGTCTTCCAGGGTCAGGATGGTGCCGTGGCGGGTGTTCAGGCCCTTGCCCGCAGCCTGGCCGATACCGATGGCCTCGCGGCCGCTGCCCGCGTCGAAAATAGGTTCAAGCATGACGTTCCTCATTTCTTCAGCAGGCCGATAACGCCCTTGGGCAGGTACAGGGTGACGAGAATGAACAACGCCCCGAGGAAGAACAGCCAGTATTCCGGAAAGGCCACGGTGAACCAGCTCTTCATGCCATTGACCACGCCGGCGCCGAGCAACGGGCCGATCAAGGTGCCGCGCCCGCCCAGGGCCACCCAAACGGCGGCTTCGATGGAGTTGGTCGGCGACATTTCGCTGGGGTTGATGATGCCCACTTGCGGCACATACAACGCCCCCGCCAAGCCGCACAACACTGCGCTCAATACCCACACGAACAGCTTGAAGCCGCGCGGGTCATAGCCGCAGAACATCAGACGGTTTTCCGCATCACGCAACGCGGTGAGCACCCGGCCGAACTTGCTCTGGGCCAGGCGCCAACCGAGGTACAGGCTCGTCACCAGCAGCAGTACCGTGGCCACGAACAACACCGCCCGTGTGCCCGGCTCGGTGATGCCGAAGCCCAGGGTGCTGCGGAAATTGGTAAAGCCGTTGTTGCCGCCGAACCCGGTCTCGTTGCGAAAGAACAGCAGCATCCCGGCAAACGTCAGGGCCTGGGTCATGATCGAGAAATACACGCCCTTGATCCGCGAGCGGAAGGCGAAGAAGCCGAACACCAGGGCCAGCAGCCCTGGCGCCAGCACCACCAGGCACAGCGCCCACCAGAAGTGTTGGGTACCCGCCCAGTACCAGGGCAATTCGGTCCACGACAAAAAGGTCATGAACGCCGGCAACGCATCGCCGGACGCCTGGCGCATCAGGTACATGCCCATCGCATAACCGCCCAGGGCGAAGAACAAACCGTGGCCCAGGGACAACATCCCGGCGTAGCCCCACACCAGGTCGAGCGCCAGGGCGACGATGGCATAGCAGAGGATCTTGCCCACCAGCGTCAGGGTGTAGGCGGAGATATGAAAGACGTTTTCCGCCGGCAACAGCGACAGCAACGGCAGCGCCAGCAGCACCGCGAGCAGGATCGCGCCGACGGTGATCGTCACCTTGGGGCCGGCTTTCTGTGCGGCCGTAAGCATCAATGGCTGGTTCATCAGTCGATCACCCGTCCTTTCAGTGCGAAGAGTCCTTGCGGGCGTTTCTGGATAAACAGAATGATCAGCGCGAGGATCAGGATCTTGCCGAGCACGGCGCCGATCTGCGGTTCAAGAATCTTGTTGGCGATGCCCAGGCCGAAGGCCGCCGTGACGCTGCCGGCAAGCTGGCCCACACCGCCAAGCACCACCACCAGGAACGAGTCGATGATGTAGCTCTGGCCCAGGTCCGGGCCGACGTTGCCGATCTGGCTCAGGGCGACGCCGCCCAGCCCCGCAATGCCGGACCCCAAGCCAAAGGCGAGCATGTCTACCCGCCCGGTCGGCACACCGCAGCAGGCGGCCATGTTGCGGTTCTGGGTGACGGCGCGCACGTTGAGACCCAGGCGCGTCTTGTTCAGCAACAGCCAGGTCAGCACCACCACGAACAGCGCGAAGGCAATGATCACCAGGCGGTTGTACGGCAGCACAAGATTGGGCAGCACCTGAATGCCCCCGGACAGCCAGGCGGGGTTGGACACTTCGACGTTCTGTGCGCCGAACACCAACCGCACCAGTTGGATCAGCATCAGGCTGATGCCCCAGGTGGCGAGCAGGGTTTCCAGCGGGCGGCCATACAAGTGACGAATCACCGTACGCTCCAGCGCCATGCCGATGGCGGCCGTGACAAAAAAAGCCACCGGCAGCGCGATCAGCGGGTAGAACTCGATGGCCTGGGGCACGTAGCGCTGCATCAGCAACTGCACGACGTAGGTGGAATAGGCGCCGAGCATCAGCATTTCGCCGTGGGCCATATTGATCACCCCCAGCAGGCCGAAGGTGATCGCCAGGCCCAGGGCCGCGAGCAGCAGAATCGAGCCCAGCGACATGCCGCTGAAGGCTTGGCCGAGGATCTCCCCGACCATCAATTTGCGTTTGACCTGGGCCAGGCTGGTCTCGGCGGCGGTATGCACGGTGGCTTCGGTTTCGACGCCGGGCGCGAGCAACGTCTCCAGGCGCGTGCGGGCCAGCGGGTCGCCCGTGCTGCCGAGCAAGCGCACGGCGGCCAGGCGCACCACCGGGTCGCTGTCGACCAATTGCAGGTTGGCCAGGGCCAGGCTGAGGGCGCTGTGCACTTGCTCATCGGGCTCGGTGGCGAGCTGCTGGTCGAGGAATTTAAGCTGGGCCGGCACCGCGCTTTTTTGCAGGGTGCGCGCCGCATCAAGGCGTACCTTGGGATCGGCCGCAAGCAGTCGCTGGCTGGCCTGTACATTATCGATCAGGCCGCGCAGGCGGTTGTTCAGGCGTACGGTCTTGGTTTCACCGTTGACGGTGAGTTGGCCTTGTTGCAGGGCGTCCACCAGTTCGATGCGCGCCGGGTCTGGCTGGGCGGCCCAGTCCTGGAGGAGCTTGGCTTGCTGCGCCGGGTTGGCGTTGATGAAGTCTTCGGCGTCGCTGGCGTGTGCGGCCAAAGGCAGCAACAACAGCAAGGCGAGTAAATAGCGATTGAGGGCAGCGGGCATAAACAAGTGTCCTAGTCATGCACGGACAGTGTGGGAGGGAGCAAGCCCCCTCCCACATTTGGCCTGTGGTGGGGCTTAGTTGCTCTTCACGGCGTAATCGGGCTTTTTGTCATTGCCCGGAATGTACGGGCTCCACGGTTGTGCACGGATCGGCTCATTGGTCTGCCACACCACCGAGAACTGCCCGTCAGCCTGGATTTCGCCGATCATCACCGGCTTGTGCAGGTGGTGGTTGGTCTTGTCCATGGTCAGGGTGAAACCGGACGGTGCGGCGAAGGTCTGGCCGGCCAGGGCTTCGCGCACTTTGTCGACATCGGTGGACTTGGCCTTTTCCGCCGCCTGCGCCCACATGTGGATGCCCACGTAGGTGGCTTCCATCGGGTCGTTGGTCACGGCCTTGTCTGCGCCTGGCAGGTTGTGTTTCTTGGCGTAGGCTTTCCAGTCGGCCACGAACTTCTGGTTCACCGGGTTCTCCACCGACTGGAAGTAGTTCCAGGCCGCGAGGTTGCCCACCAGTGGCTTGGTGTCGATGCCGCGCAGCTCCTCTTCACCCACGGAGAACGCCACTACCGGTACCTCGGTCGCCTTCAGGCCCTGGTTGGCCAGTTCCTTGTAGAACGGCACGTTGGAGTCGCCGTTCACGGTGGAAATCACTGCGGTCTTGCCGCCGGCGGAGAACTTCTTGATGTTGGCGACGATGGTCTGGTAATCGCTGTGGCCGAACGGGGTGTAGACCTCTTCGATGTCTTTGTCCGCCACGCCTTTGGAATGCAGGAACGAGCGCAGGATCTTGTTGGTGGTGCGCGGGTACACATAGTCGGTGCCCAGCAGGAAGAAGCGCTTGGCGCCGCCGCCTTCTTCGCTCATCAGGTACTCCACCGCCGGGATCGCCTGCTGGTTCGGCGCCGCGCCGGTGTAGAACACATTCGGCGACATCTCTTCGCCTTCGTATTGCACCGGGTAGAACAGCAGGCCATTGAGCTCTTCGAACACCGGCAAGACCGATTTACGCGACACCGAGGTCCAGCAGCCGAACACCACGGCGACCTTGTCCTGGGTCAGCAACTGGCGGCCTTTTTCAGCGAACAGCGGCCAGTTGGACGCGGGGTCGACCACCACCGGTTCGAGCATCTTGCCGTTCACACCGCCCTTGGCGTTGATCTCGTCAATGGTCATCAGCGCCATGTCCTTGAGCGAGGTTTCGGAGATCGCCATGGTCCCGGACAACGAGTGCAGGATGCCGACCTTGATGGTCTCGGCGGCCTGGAGGGTCCAGGTCATGCCCATGGCGGCAATGGATGCCGACAAAGTGAAAGCCTTGATCAAGCTGCGACGCTTCATGGTGCGATCTCCGTAAAACCGATAGTTTTTGTTGGGCAGATACACACGACTTTGCAAGGGCTGTGCCTGCTACGCGAGGCACAGGATTACAGGCGGGTTCGGGAGGCGCTCAGGCACAGTGGCGCACCAGCATGGCGCCACATTCCGTTGTGGAGTGCACGGCAAGCTTCAAAACAGGGCGTTGCGCAACAGGCCGTGCCGGCGGTGCGCAACCCAGTCCTACGCGGTGACGCTGACCCGTGAAAGGAGCAGGCGGTCCAGCACCCACACGACGATCAGCGAAGCGCCCACCAACGGGAAAATGATTGCCAGGCCGAGCATGATCGCCATGGCGGTTTTCCACCTGGGCAAATCATGACGCAGGGGCGGCACACCCAGCCCGCCCTGCGGCCGACGCTTCCACCAGATCACCACGCCACTCACCGCGCTGAGCAGGATCATCAGGCAGATCACCAGCACGATCAGTTGGTTGACCCAGCCGAACATCTTGCCTTCGTGCAGCATCACGCCGGTTTCGGTGGCGCGTGCGACGCCGTTGTAATGTGCCCAGCGCACGTCGGCGAGCACCTTGCCGGTGTACTGGTCCACATGCAGCGTGGCGTCGTTACGTGGGTCGTCGGCGAACACCGCGACCGTGAACACGCCCGTGGCCGTGGTGGGGAAGGTGATGCTGTAACCGGGCTCGACCTGGCGCGCCGTGGCCAGGTCGACCACCTGTTGCAGGCTGACGATGGGCGCGGCGGGGCCTGCATGCATGGCGCCGTGGTTCATGTGTTCGGCATGATCGCCCGACATCGGCATCGGTGTGTTTTCCATCGCCCAGGGCACGGTTTGCTGGCTGGCGGTATTGAGGCTGCGCGCCTGCTGGTCCGATTGCGGCACGTTGTTCCACATCGCTGACGGGAAGGTGTTCCACAGGTCGGCGTATTGCTTGCCCCAGAACCCTGTCCAGGTCATGCCGCTGAGCAGCATCACCAGCAGGAATGCCGCGCCCCAGAAACCGGCGACGGCGTGCAGGTCGCGCCAGAACAACCGTCCTCGGCTGCCCAGGCGTGGCCATAACACGCCCGCCGATGACTGACCGCGCGGCCACCACAGGTACAGGCCGGACACCACCAGCATCACGCCCCAACCGGCAGCGAGCTCAATCAGGCGGTCACCCGTGGTGCCGATCATCAGCTCGCCATGCAGGGCGCGGGCGATGGCTTGCAGGTTGTTCTTGGCGTCCTGCTCACCGAGCACGGTGCCGCGATACGGGTCAACGAATACAGTGATTTCGCGGCCTTGGTGTTGCATCACGAACTGCGCGCTGCTGGTGGCGTCGGCGGGCGGCAGGTATTTGCTGATCGCGGCCTGAGGGTAAGCGGCCTTGGCCCGTTGCAGTTGCTCGTCGGCGCTCAGTGCCTGCGCGGCGGCGGGCACTTTGAGCAGGTCGCCGTACATCAGGGGATCGAGCTGGGGTTTGAACAGGTAGATGATGCCGGTCAGGGCCAGCAGCACCATGAAGGGGGCGACGAAGAGCCCGGCGTAGAAGTGCCAGCGCCAGGCCAGGTTGTAGAAGGAGATTTTTTGAGTGGTCATCAGGATGCTCCGCAAAAGCGTGAATTCTTGTCGTTGGTCAGGCCGCAATCGGGGGCAAGCCCCCTCCCACATTGGATCGGGTTCACAGATTGAGCCTTGTGAACACAGTCAAGTGTGGGAGGGGCTTGCCCCCGATGCTTTTAGAAGCTCATATCCACCTTGGTCCAGAGGGTGCGCCCCGGCTCCTTGATGGCTTGCGGGTCGCTTGCCGGGTAACCGAACCCGGCGTTGCCGGCCAGGTTCAAATGCTCGGCATAAGCCTTGCCGAACAGATTGTCGACACCGGTACTGACCTTGAAGTTTTTATTGATGCGGTACGCCGCGTTCAGTGAGAACACACCAAAACCGCCGCTCTTGTCGAAGTCCTTGCCGACCACATTGCCCTTGTTCGGGTCGATACGGTTTTGCGCCGCGACCACGCGCCACAAGGCCCCGGCGCTCCAATCATCTTCGCTGTAGGTCAGGCCCAGGCGCGCATCCAGCGGCGGCATCTGTGGCAGTGCCTTGCCGTCGCTGCTGTTCTTGCCCCAGGCGTAGGCGAGGCTGGCGTCGGCTTTCCAGTGTTGCGTCAGTGTGTAGGCCGCACCCAGTTCACCGCCCATGATGCGCGCGTCGACATTGCGCGCCTGGGAGGTGGTGCCCATCATGCCGGGCCTGTAGTCGAACAGGATGAAGTCGCGCACCTGGCCGACGTAAGCCGAGGCCCAGGCTTGCAGGTCGGCGGTTTTGTATTGCGCGCCGACATCCAGCTGGGTGGTCTTCTCGGGCTTTACGCCGTCGAAGGCATTGGCCGAGCCGACCGCGCCGGTGTTGGGGGAAAACAGCTCCCAGTAATCCGGGAAGCGTTCGGCGTGACCCACGCCGGCATACAGTGTGGTGGGGGTGTCCGCCAGGTCGTGCTCGTAGCGCACGAAGCCTGACGGCAAGGTATCGGCGCGGGTGTCGCCGGCGGTCGGGTTGGGGCGCGACATCATTCCCGAGCCAGTGCGTTGGCGAAAATCCTTGGCCGAGGCGCGGTCCAGGCGTGCGCCGGTGATCAGGCGGTCGCGGTCGGCGGCGTACCAGGTCAGCTCGCCAAATACGCCGTAGTTGTGGAAGTTGGCGTCCTTGTCGCGCGGCAGGTCCTTGTAGGTGTCGACGCCCATGCTGCTGCGCGCGCGGTGTTCGTTGGTCTGCGCGTCCAGGCCGCCGATCAACTGCACATCGGCCCAGCGCCACGTGGCCTTGACCCTTGCACCGAGGGTGCGGCGGTCGACGTTGGAGGCCATGGGCCCGGCCATCATGCCGGTGCCGGACGGTACGCGCAGGCTGTAGTTGTCCATCACGTGGTCGGCGTAGTTGTAGTAGACCTGGGCCTCAAGCTTATCCAGCACCTCGCCGAGGTTGGACTTCTCGAAGCGCAGCCCCAGGCTTTCGCGCAGGAACTGCGACCCGTCCATGCCGCGCCCGGCGTAACGTGCCTCGCCATCGCCACGGCCGGCGGTGAGCTCGAGCAGCGTATCCGCGTCGGGGGTGAAGCCGACAGCGACGTCGCCGTTCCATTTGTCATAGCGCGACGCGACCGTGTCGTTGTTGCCGTCCTTGTAATCGTCGGCGTGGGCCTGGTTGCCGATCACCCGCACATAGCCCAGCGGCCCGCCGGCAGCGGCATCGATGACCTTGTCGAAACGGCCGTTGGAACCGGCCAATACGCTGGCGTTGAGCCGCGTGCCCAGCTCGCCGAAGTGTTCCGGCTCACGCTCGAACAGCACGGTGCCGGCTGACGCACCGGGGCCCCATAGCACGGTTTGCGGGCCCTTGATCACGGTGAGCTTGTCGTAGGTTTCCGGCGAGATGTACGAGGTGGGCGCATCCATCCGGCCGGGGCAGGCGCCGAGCATCATGCCGCCGTTGGTGAGGATATTCAGGCGCGAGCCGAACATGCCGCGCAGCACCGGGTCGCCATTGGTGCCGCCGTTGCGTACCAGAGCGAAACCGGGGATGGTCTTGAGGTAGTCGCCACCATCGCTGGCGGGCACTGGCTGGCGTGGGTCTTTCGGGTTGGTGACAACGGTGAGTGGCGAGCTGGGGGCGATCGCGGTGATCACCGTGGGGCTCAACTCGTGTTCTTCCGCGTGGGCCTGCGAAGCAAGCAGTGCGCCGCACAGTACGGCAAAAACAGGGGCAACCCCCAAACGGGTGTCGACAGGAAACCTGGACATGAAAAATTCCATCAATCAATCGTAAACGACACGGCCAGCAGCCTGCGGCTGTCTGTTTAAAGTCGGCCGGTGTGAAGTAACGCTATGAGGGGCTTACGAGGCGATGGGCGGCGCACGACTGCGGGCGCCGGGGAAGATGCTTTGCCGGGCATGGCCCAGGCGCGGGGCGGGGGGAAGGGCGTTGGCGGGCGGCGGGGCGTCGAGGGCGATGAAGGACACGCCGCCGGGCAGGGCCGGGCAACTGAAGAGCAGGCTGCAATAGCCGCACTTTTCCCAGAGCACGTGGTGCTCGTCGGGGGTTTTGGTGGGCTTGGGCTCGCCATGGCAGCTCGGCATGTCCATCGACATACCGGCGTGATGATCCATCGGCATCGCTTGGGAAATCAGCGGGCCGATAAAGATCATCAGCATGGCGAACAGGCTGATCCAACTGCCACGCATCAGGCGTGGGCGTGGAGACAACCTGGCGCGAGAGGCGCCCATCAAGGTCAGCCTATTGGGCGTGCTGATGCGCGTGGGCGGCCACCGGCGGCGTTTTCTGCACCGATACGTTCACGTCGACCTTGCCGGCCTTTTCAAAGGTCAGGGTCAGCGGGAACTGCTTGCCGTCGGCCAACAGGCTGCGGTCTTTAAGGCCCAGCAGCATGACGTGGTAAGCCATCGGCGCGAAGGTCAGCTCGCCCTTGGCCGGCACGGCGACGCTGGGCACCTGGCGCATCTTCATCAGGTCGCCTTGCATCACATGCTCGTGCAGCTCGGCTTTTTCGGCGACGCTGGTTTCGACGCTGAGCAAACGGTCCGGGGAAGCGCCGGTGTTATGAATCACGAAGTACGCCGCAACGGTGGGCGCATTCGGCGGCAATTCCTGGGACCAGGGATCGCTGACCAACAGGTCGCCGACCTTGTAGTCATCGGCATTGGCGGCACTGAACACCGGCAGCAGCAACGCCGCCAGAAGCAGGGAAGATTTGAGCATGGCAGTTCTCCAGAACGGTTCTAAACGCAGTTCACTTGCGAAGCAGATCAGACCGTTGGAGAGGCGCGGGGGTTGAGGCTCGGCCATTGCTGGCGTGGCGTGGGGTTTTGCAGTGCAGGCGCCGGCAGGCTGCGCAGGGCCTCGAACCGTGTGACATACAGCTGCGGCACATGCCCCGGCAACGCCACCCACGATGCCGAACCTGAGCAACACCAGCAATGCTGCATGGCAGAGTGATCATCCGGCGCCGCCGGAATTTCCAGCGTGCTTAGGGCGAGCGTCTTCAAGCTGGCGCCGTTGGAAGAGCAGAAACTGCCCCACATCAACCGCTTGACCGGGTCATCCACCTGCTGCATCGCACCGGCCAGCGGCATGGCAAACGCATTGAACAGCACTGCAAGGCAGGCGATCCAGGCAATTGCAAAGCGTTGACGGGCCATGGCGGATAATCCGTAGGGTTAAACGATCAGGCGGGTATTTAGCCTGATCGGGGGGGATAAGTAAAAAGGGGCGGTGTGGTTTGGTGTCGCAGTGCTATCAGATCGCCGTGGCGTGAAGCTTGAGGCCCAACGCCTTCATGACCTTCATGATAGTCGCGAACTCGGGATTGCCAGCGCTGGAGAGGGCTTTGTACAGACTTTCTCGTCCGAGGCCGGCATCGCGGGCTACCTGCGTCATGCCTTGGGCGCGGGCTATGTTGTTAAGAGCTGAACGAATCAGCACGCCGTCACCGGCATCTTCTTCGAAGGAGGCTTCAAGATATTCAGCCATGTCCTCCGGGGTCTTGAGATGCTCGGCTATGTCAAAATCCTTAAATTGAATCATGAGTCACTGCTCCTTTCCAAATTGATCTGCGATGTGTTTTGCACGCTGGATATCGCGTTTTTGCGTCGATTTATCGCCACCTATCAACAGCAGGTAAACCAGCTCACCTATGCGCGTGAAATACACCCGGTAGCCTGGGCCATGGTGGATGCGCATTTCCGATACGCCATGCCCTACGGTTTCGCAGTCTCCAAAATTGCCCCTCATCGCGTTATCCAATCTGACCAGCACACGACCACGGGCGGGTCTGCCGCGTGACGAATCTAGCCACTCCTGAAACTCGTCGGATCTCTTGAATCGAATCATCTTTGATCGTATTCCTTGGGATACAAGATGGCAAGTTGCGACGCGCTGCAAAGGCAGTGCATCCCCATCGCGGGCGCTGAGGCAAAACCGCGAGAGCGGAGGGTAGAGCGCAGGGTTTTGGCTGAGCCAGCCAGCGGGTTCGGAAGAGTTTGTAAGATGAATCGACTTATTGATGGCGTAGACAAACAACCAGAGTTTTTCCAATAAGCGTTCGATCGTTCCCACGCTCTGCGTGGGAATGCCGCCCAGGACGCTCTGCGTCTGCTCTAGTAATTGTGACGCGGAGCGTCACGGGATGCGTTGCCACGCGGAGCGTGGGAACGATCAAACAGAAACGTCCGACAACTCTTTGAGGTTGCCGGTAGGAAACTCAATCTCTAGTCTCCGTACACCGCTGCAAACTCAGCGGTCGGGCGTCGCGGCTCGGATTGATTAAGCATTGCCTCCTTTCAGTTGACGCTTTTTTATCGTCTACTGTGCGGCGCTATGGTGGCTGTGCGCGGGATACCTTCGGGTATGCCGGCTTCCTTAATCTCCGGTCCGCGAACCTGCGCACAGCTGCCACCCCCATCGCATCGCGGCGATTAGTTGGCAGCTCCACTTAGATTAAGGAGCTTCACATGATCAAACCCACCCCCAATCCCCCCATCCGGCTGTTCACCGTGGCCGACGGCATCAGCACCGAAGACCTGCTGGTCAACCTCAGCGAAACACTCGCCTCGGCCAATGCGCTGAGTTGCGACATTGCCTTTAACCTGGAAGGCGCGCCACGCGAGGAATTGCTGGGCGTTGCGCAGTTGATCGAGCTTGCGCAGTTGTTGGCTGATCGTGTGAACGATGTCGGGCAGGCCACAGCGGCAGGCAGCTGATAACCCAGTCCAAATGTGGGAGGGGGCTTGCCCCCGATTGCAGTGGATCAGCCAATAAGTCTGTGTCTGACACGCCGCACTCGGGGGCAAGCCCCCTCCCACATTGGACCGGTGTGGTTCAGTGAGCGTGGATGGCCTCTAAGGCCGCGGCCACTGTGGAGAACTCCCGATCCACCGCCGCCAACACCGGCCGCTTCAACACTAACACCGGCACCCCGCGTTCCCGCGCCACTTCCAGCTTCGGCTCGGTGGCCGTGCTGCCACTGTTCTTGCTGATCAGCACATCAATCCTGCGTCGTTCAAACAACGCGCGTTCTTCTTCGATGAGGAACGGGCCGCGTGCGCCAATCACTTCACAGCGATCATTGCCGGGATACACATCCAGCGCGCGCAGCGTCCAGAACTGTTCGGCGGGGATTTCGTCGAGATGCTGCAACGGTTCGCGACCCAAGGTGAAGAGGGGACGATTGAACGGTTTGAGTGCTTCGGTCAGCTCGGCCCAATCACTGACCTCACGCCAATCGTCACCGGCCTGCGGCCGCCATGCCGGTCGGCGCAACGCCCAGCAGGGCACACCGCACAACTGCGCCGCCCGCGCCGCGTTCTGGCTGATCTGCGCTGCATAAGGATGGGTCGCGTCGAGGATCAGGCTGATCCCCGCATCCCGAACAAACTGCGCCAAGCCCTCAGCGCCACCGTAACCGCCGACCCGCACTTGGCAGGTCAGATTGGTCGGCACACGTCCCACGCCCGCCAGGCTGTAGATATGTTCCGGCCCTAACGTCCGCGCGATGGCCAGCGCTTCGGTCACACCGCCCAGCAACAGAATCCGTTTCATAGCGGCTTGACCACTTCCAGCAAGGTAATCGGCAGCGCCTGGCGCCAGGTATCGAACTCTCCCAGCGGCTGGGCCTGGGCCACATGGACGCGCGTCAGTTCGCCGCCGTGCTCGGCGCGCCAGTTCATCAGGGTCATTTCGCTTTGCAGGGTTACGGCGTTGGCGACGAGTCGACCGCCGGGGCGCAGCTGTTGCCAACAGCTGTCGAGCACGCCGTCGCGGGTGACGCCGCCGCCGATGAAGATGGCGTCGGGTGTCGGCAGGCCATGCAGGGCGTCCGGGGCGGTGCCGCGTACCAGGTGCAGGCCGGGCACGCCGAGGGCGTCGCGATTGTGTTCGATCAAGTCTTGGCGGCCTGCGTCGGCTTCAATCGCCAGTGCGCGGCAACTAGGATGAGTGCGCATCCATTCGATACCGATGGAACCGCTGCCCGCCCCCACATCCCACAGCAGCTCGCCCGGCATGGGGGCCAGGCGCGCGAGGGTCATGGCGCGCACATCGCGTTTGGTCAGTTGGCCGTCGTGCTTAAAGGCGCTATCCGGCAAGCCTGCCAGGCGCGACAGGCGTGGCGTGTCGGGAGAGGCCAGGCACTCGATGGCGACCAGGTTCAGATCGGCGGCCGAGTGGTGCTGCCAATCCTCGGCCAGGCCGTCGATACGTCGCTCATTCGCCCCGCCCAAGTGTTCAAAGACGCTCAATCGGCTCGGCCCGAACCCGGCCTCGGTCAACACCGCCGCGATCAACGCAGGGCTGCCACCGTCATTACTCAGCACTAACACGCGCACACCGCTGGCCAGATGCGCGTTGATTGCCGCGACGGGCCGAGCCACCACGGATAACGTCACCACGTCCTGTAACGGCCAGCCCAAACGCGCGGCTGCAAGGGATACCGACGACGGCGCGGGCACAATCAGCAACTCTTGCGCCGCAATCTGTCGCGCCAGGCTGGCACCCACGCCATAGAACATCGGATCGCCACTGGCCAATACGCACACCGGTTCTCCGCGCCGCGCCAGTACCGGTTCCAGGGAGAACGGGCTCGGCCACAACTCGCGCTCACCGCGAATGCACACCGGCAACAGGTCCAACTGGCGCTGCGCCCCTATAATCCGTGTGGCGCGCAACAAGGCGTGCCGAGCGTTTCTGCCCAGGCCCTTGAAGCCGTCTTCACCGATGCCTACTACCGTCAGCCAGGGCGACATATCAATTCCTTGAACGACATCCGACGGGCAGGCTTTTCATGCCGTCGGACAAAGCAGGCATAATACCGCGCCTTTACCCGTCAACCGGAAGCCCCGTGAAGCCAACGCCCGCTCTGAATACCTTGCGCCCCTCGGCTTGTCCGGGGTTGTTGCGCATCGTCCAGGCGTTGGACGGCGGTATTTGTCGGATCAAACTGGCCGGTGGCTCGATCACCACGGCCCAGGCCAACGCCGTGGCGGACGCTGCCCAGGCGTACGCGGGCGGGGTGATCGAGGCGACCAACCGCGCCAACCTGCAGATTCGCGGGATCGGCGCCGAGCAGGAGGCCTTGATCGCGATGTTGTTGGCGGCAGGCCTCGGCCCGAGCAACGCGGGCGGTGATGACGTGCGCAACCTGATGCTCAGCCCCAGCGCCGGCATCGACCCACAGATGCTGTTCGACACACGCCCCCTGGCCGGGCAGATCCTCGCCACCCTGGAAAACCATCCACGCTTTCATGAGCTGTCGGCCAAATTCGCCGTGCAGCTGGATGGCTTCGAGGCCTTGGCGATGCTCGAACATCATCACGATCTGTGGCTGTCGGCCTTCGAACAGGCGGGTGAAACCCTGCTCGCGTTCGGCCTGGCCGGCTGTCCTGGCCTGAATGCACCGTTGGCCGCTGTGCGCTTGGACCAAGGCCATGCGCTGGTGGTGGCCGTGCTCGAAGCCTTTCTCGACCTGGCCACGCCGGAACAAACGCGCATGCGCCATCTGGCTGTGGATAACTTACTGAGCCGCCTGCGCCTGCCGCTACTGCCTGCGAATGGCTTCAACCGCCCGGCCAGCAGCGCTTCGGGCCATCCGGGCAGTTATCCACAGCGCCAGCAAGACCGGTTCTATGTCACCGCCGCCGCGCCATTGGGCCGCCTGGATTCGGCGATGCTCAAGGGCGCCGCACAGCTGGCCTGCGAGTATGGCGACGCCACCTTGCGGTTCACCCCTTGGCAGGGCGTGCTGCTGCCTAACCTCACACAGCCAGGCGTGGTGACCGAACAGTTGGCGCAACTGGGCTTTCTCTGCGCCGCCGACCAACCCCTGGCGCGCATGATCGCCTGTACCGGTTCCAGCGGCTGCGGCAAAGGCTTGTCGGATACCAAAACCGACGCCGTGCAATTGGCCGGCCTGCGACCGGGTCACGCTGTTCACTTGTCCGGCTGCCCGCGCTCCTGCGCCGCCGCACACACTGCGCCGGTCACCTTGCTGGCGGTGAGCACCGGCCACTACGACCTCTATTTTCGCGACGCTGCTCATCCAGGTTTTGGCCGGCTGCACGCGCGCACTCTTTCTATTGACGCGGCGGGCGCCTTGCTGCGCGCTCGCCCACGGAGCAACACCGATGATTGATTACATCCGCGACGGTCAGGAGATCTATCGCAACTCCTTCGCCATCATTCGCGCGGAGGCGAACCTGGCGCGTATCCCGGCGGATCTGGAGAAACTCGCGGTGCGGGTGATTCATGCATGCGGCATGGTCGAGGCCATCGACGGCCTGCAATTTTCCGACGGCGCAGGCAAGGCCGGGCGCGACGCGCTCGCGGCGGGCGCACCGATTTTATGCGATGCGCGGATGGTCTCCGAAGGCGTGACCCGTGCGCGCCTGCCGGCCAACAACAAGGTGATCTGCACTCTGCGCGACGACAGCGTGCCGGAACTGGCGCGCGAGCTTGGCAACACACGCTCCGCCGCTGCCCTGGAACTTTGGCGCCCGCATTTGGCCGGCAGCGTGGTAGTGATCGGCAACGCACCGACCGCCTTGTTCTACCTGTTGGAAATGCTCGACGCCGGCGCGCCGAAACCGGCGTTGATCCTTGGTTTTCCGGTGGGTTTCGTCGGTGCCGCCGAATCCAAGGCGATGCTCGCCGCCGACAGCCGGGGTGTGCCGTTCGTGATCATGCAGGGCCGCCTGGGCGGCAGCGCCATGGCCGCCGCCGCCGTCAATGCGCTCGCCACGGAGGTTGAATAATGCCTGCACGCGGACGTCTGATCGGCCTGGGTGTAGGCCCCGGCGACCCGGAACTGATCACCCTCAAGGCCCTGCGCCTGCTGCGCGAATCGCCGGTGGTGGCGTACTTCGTGGCCAAGGGCAAGAAGGGCAATGCCTTCGGCATCATCGAAGACCACCTGGTGCCCCAGCAAACCCTGATGCCGCTGGTGTACCCGGTGACCACCGAGGCGCTGCCGGCGCCGCTGTCCTATGAGCAAGTGATCAGCGATTTCTACGACACGGCCAGTGTCGATGTGGCCGCGCACCTGGATGCTGGCCGCGATGTGGCGGTCATCTGTGAAGGCGACCCGTTCTTCTACGGCTCCTACATGTACCTGCATGACCGCCTCGCCGAACGCTATGAGGCGCAGGTCATCCCGGGCGTGTGTTCGATGCTGGGCGGTGCTTCGGTATTGGGCGCGCCGCTGGTGTATCGCAATCAGAGCCTGTCGGTGCTCTCTGGCGTGTTGCCCCACGATGACCTCAAGCGCCGGCTGGCGGACGCGGATGCGGCGGTGATCATGAAGCTGGGGCGCAACTTTCCCAAGGTGCGCCAGGTATTGGAAGAACTCGGTCTGGCCGGGCGCGCGCTGTACGTGGAGCGCGCCACCATGGCCAATCAGAAAATTGTGCCGCTGGATCAGGTGGAGCCGATGTCGTCGCCGTATTTCTCGTTGATCATCGTGCCCGGTGAACGGTGGCAAGGTTGATGAGCCCGGCGATTGTCATTCTGGGCCAGGGCAGCCTGGCGACCGCGCGCAGGATCCAGCAACTTTACCCGGCTGCGCTGATCCATGGCCTGGACGGTCGGGTTGAGGGTGCAGACCAACGCTACAGCGAATTCGGCGCCACCCTGCGCCAGCTCTACCAGCAAGGCACGCCGCTGATTGCGCTGTGCGCCGCCGGCATTGTGATCCGCACCCTCGCGCCGCTCTTGCTCGAAAAAGGCGAGGAGCCGGCCGTGCTGGCCGTCGCCGAAGACGGCAGCGCCGTGGTGCCGCTACTGGGCGGCCTGGGCGGCGTGAATGTGATGGCGCGGGAGATTGCCGCCGCGTTGGGCGTGGCAGCGGCGATCACCACCAGTGGCGAGTTGCGGTTCGGCACCTGCCTGCTCAACCCGCCCACGGGCTATGCGTTGGCGGACCTGGAGCTGGGCAAGCGCTTTGTCTCGGACCTGCTGGCCGGTGAAAGCGTGCGCATCGAAGGCGCGGCGCCCTGGCTGGAGCAGGCCAATTTGCCGCAGGATCCGCAGGCACGCCTGGCGATTCATGTGGGCAGTGCCGAGCGTACGCCTGCCGCCAACGAATTGCTGATCTACCCGAAGACGGTGTGCGTCACCTGCAAGCCCGGTGCGCACCTGGCGGCACGTGTGCGCACGGCCTTGCAGGAGGCGGGCGTTGCCGTGCAAGCGCTGGCGTGCCTGCTGGCGAGCGACACGCAGATGGCCGAAGCCTCGTTGCATGAGGCCGCGTCTGAGTTGGGAGTGCCGCTGCGGTTTGCCAAGCTTGAGCCGCACGCGGACATCACCCTCAGCGTGGCCGAGCAGCCGGTGGATGTGTCACAGGTAGGCCGCCCGCGTGGCCGTCTCGCCGTGATCGGCCTTGGCCCTGGCGCCGCTGACTTGATGGTGCCGGCCGTCAAGGCCGAGTTGGCGCGCTGCACCGATGTGCTGGGCTACGAAACCTACGTGCGCATGGCCGGGCCGTTCCGTGACGACCAGGTGCAGCATTGCACGGACAACCGCGAAGAAATGCAACGCGCACGTCACGCCTTCGAACTGGCCGCCCAAGGGCGCTCGGTGGTGGTGGTGTCGTCTGGCGACCCCGGTGTATTCGCCATGGCCGCTGCGGTGATCGAGGCGTTGCATGAGTCCAGTGACCCAGCCTGGCATCAGGTCGACCTGCAGATCCTGCCTGGCGTCTCGGCTTCCCTGGCCACCGCTGCCCAGGCGGGCGCGCCGCTGGGGCATGATTTCTGTGTGATGTCGCTGTCGGATAACCTCAAGCCCTGGTCGATCATCGAAAAGCGTCTGGAGCTCGCGTCCCAGGCCGACCTGGCGCTGGCGTTCTACAACCCGATTTCCCGTGCGCGCCCGTGGCAACTGGGGCGTGCACTGGAGATCGTCGCGCAGCACCGCACGCCTGAAACACCGGTGGTACTGGGCCGTGATATCGGTCGCCCCGGCCAGACGCTGCGCGTCACCACGCTGGGCCAGCTCACCCCGGACCAGGTGGATATGCGCACCATGGTGCTGGTCGGCTCGTCCACCACCTGCACCTTTGCGCGTGCCGGCGGCGGGGAGTGGGTGTACACACCGCGCTGGTACGGCGGTAAACCCGGCTCCTGAAAACACCTCGGCGGTGATCCGAAAGCTCCGAATGACTCAAGGAATTTCCTGTAGTCGTCCGGGGCTTTTTCTTTTTTTCACGGCGAAACCATGAAGCCCTTCGTGCATGCCGCGCTATTGCTGGACGGCGCGCTTAGCCGAGCCGCGCCAAGGGATGTTTGTCGTCTGGAAAGCCTGTCGGTCAGTGGACTAGTGTGGTTACAAGCCCCGAGTCGGGGTGTACGTGGAGAATTGGAAATGGAGCGACATCACAGAAGGATCAACAGTACCAAAAGGCGCAAGTTGATTGCCGCCTACAAATTGCCGGGTGCGCCAGGCACGCACGCGGCTTTACCGCTGGACACCGAAGATGACTGCAACGCGGCGGTGGTCAACAACGGCGTGATTTCCTTTGCCGAGGGGTTGTCCGGGCTTAACCGCGAGTACATCCGCAAAAGCTACCTGTTGGCCAGCAGTTATGTGAGCGATGTATTGAAGGTTCATCGGGGCACCGAGGCCTGGTACGACGAATTTATCAAGGTCATGGTCAGCCTCGGCTGGTTGCCGTTGCGCAGCAGTTTTGAGCGAGTCTCACGCGCCAGCAAGGGGTTGACGGTGCAACTGGCGGCACTGAATATCATCGGCGCGATGCTCGCTTCGATGTCGTTGTCGGGGCCGCTGCTCAGTCTGCTGCCGAAACTGGCTGCGGATGCGCTGGAAGCCTTGAAGCAACAGCCGGCGTCGTTCGATTTGTTCAAGCGCAACAGCAGCGTGCACCAGGGCGGTGACTTTGGCGTGGCGTCCTGCGCGCAAACCAATGGCGAAGTGATGATGGTGCTGGTGACCTACAGCAGCCGTGGCGTGAGTAAACAGGTGGGTTTGCCGTTCCTTGAATGGGACAGCTCATCGTTCGAGGCCTTCAGCGGGCAGACCTGCCTGGTGCTGAATACCTCGGTGGTCAACGAGAAGACCCTTCAACTGATGCGTGACAGCGCGGGCGACAAGGTGCAGTCGGCCATTGCCAAATACCGGATCTAGGTCACCAGATAACCGCGCACCCCGGTAAAGATAATTTGCGCGGCCAGGGCACACACGAACAACCCCATCAACCGGCTGACAATCTGCAAGCCCTGGTCGCCGAGAATTCGTTCGATACGATTGGACAGGTACAGCACCACGCCCACGGTAAGGCTGGCCAGGGCGATGCTGAGGATGGCGGTGAGCTTGTCGTCCCAGTGGGGCTGGCTTACCCCCATCACCAGCAGCGCGCCGATGGTGCCGGGGCCGACCGTCAGCGGGATGGTCAGCGGTACGATGGTCACGTCCTGCTGCACGTTATCGGTCTGCACTGCCGACTTGCCTTGGGCCATGCCCAGGGCAGAGATAAACAGCACGCTGCCGGCACCGATGCGGAAGGCATCCACGGTGATACCGAACACACTGAAAATCACCCGGCCGAACAGGTACAGCAGCACGCTCGATACCAGCGTCGCCAACGCGACTTTCCACGCCAGGCGCCGCCGCTCCTTGCTGGAATAACCACGGGTCAGGCTGATAAAGCAGGACAGCACAAAGAACGGGCTATAGAGCACCAGCATCTTCAGGTAAACGCTGAACAACACATGGAGCATGAGGGGCGGCTCGCGGGTGGTGGAAGTGTGGAGGAGTCTATCAGGCGCCAGAGATCAAATGTGGGAGGGGGCTGATCGTTCCCACGCGCTGATCGTTCCCACGCTCCGCGTGGGAATGCATCCGGTGACGTTTCCACGCGGAGCGTGGGAACGATCAGTCAGGAGGGGGCGTGCTCTGGTCGCTGTTGGCGCTGCGCCACCCAGAATTCCACCAGTTCACGCAACTGCGACAGCTCCACCGGCTTGGCCATATGCCCATCCATCCCGGCCTGGCGCGCACGTTCCTTGTGTTCCGAAAGAATGTGCGCAGTCAGCGCCACCACCGGCGTGCGTACACGTTGGTGGCTGACTTCCCACGCGCGCAATTGCTGGGTGGCGGAGAAACCATCGAGGATCGGCATTTCACAGTCCATCAACACCAGGTCATAGCGCTGGGCTTTCATCGCTTCCAACGCTTCTTCGCCGTTGCTGGCGGTGTCCGGGTTGAGGTTGAGCTTGCCGAGCATGCCACGTATCACTTTGGTGGAGATGCTGTTGTCTTCGGCCACCAGGATGCGGAAGTCGCTGGGCACCGTAATCACTGCCGGGGCGGCTGGAGCGGGGCGAGGGTGGGTCAAGCCTTTGCTGCGTTGGGCCAGTTCGTCGGCCAGGGTGGTCTTGAGCGTATACCCGGCCACCGGTTTGGCCAGGATGCGTTTGATCCCGCAGTTGCGCGCGATGATCTTGCTCGGCGCGTTGCTGATGCCCGTGAGCATGATCAGCAGGATATCGTGGTTCAGGCTCGGGTCTTCCTTGATCTTCGCCGCCAGTTGCATGCCGGTCATGCCGGGCATGTTCTGGTCCAGGAGCACCACGTCGAAGTAATCGCGCAGGTGCGCCTTGGTACGCAGCAGGGCCAGGGCCTCCTTGCCGGAAGCCACGGCGCTGACGTTCAGGCCCCAGGCCGAGCATTGTTGCAACAGCACCTTGCGGCAGGTGTCGTTGTCGTCCACCACCAGTACGCGTGCGTCCTTGAGCGGGCCGTCGAGATCGGAGGTCGGGTGCTCGAGGCGTTCCGGGTCCAGCGGCAGGGTCAGCCACAGCGTGCTGCCTTGGTGACTGCCGCTCTTGATACCGAACTCGCCGTTCATCAACAGGATCAACTGACGCGCGATAACCAGGCCCAGATGGCCACTCAAGCGTGTCGCCGAGAGGAAGTTCTTGCTGTGCAGTTCGCTGTGCAGCAGGGCGTCGCGTTCGGCGGCTTCCATCGGTACGCCGCTGTCTTGTACCGCAATGCGCAGGCGCGGCACGGTGCTGCGTTCGTCGAGGGCCACGACGATCAGCACTTCGCCCTCGTCGGTTTTGTGCAGGGCGTTTTCCAGCAGACTCAGCAACGCCTGGCGCAGGCGTGTCGGATCACCGCTGATCACGCGCGGCACCTGGGGCTGGATGAAGCTGATCAGCTCGACATTCTGCTGCTCGGCCTTGGCGCGGAAGATGCTCAGGCAGTCGTCGATCAGCGCGTTGAGGTCGAACTGCACATCATCGAGTTCGATCTGTCCCGACTCGAGCTTGGAGATGTCGAGGATTTCGTTGATCAGCGTGAGCAACTCGTTACCGGCGCTGTGGATGGTCTGCACATAGTCGCGTTGTTTCACCGACAACGGCGTGCCCAGCAGCAACTCGGTCATGCCCAGCACGCCGTTCATGGGGGTGCGGATTTCGTGGCTGATCTTCGCCAGGAATTCGGCCTTGGCGGCAATTTCGGCGTTGCTGGCGGCCAGGTCGCGGCTGAGGCTGAAGCGGGTTTCGACAATGGCGCGCTGGCGCTCGCCGAGGGCCAGGCTCATCAACAGGCCACTGAGGCAGATAAACGTGAGCAGGGTCACGATCAGGCCTTGCGGTGCCACCAGCGTGAGGCCGAGCAGGGCGGGCAGAATGATCAGCGTGCCGATGTTGAACACCACCATGCCGGCCACGAACAGGCGCGCCGGGCGATAGCCTCTTTGCCAGTGATAGGCCGAGACAAACAGCATGCTCAGGCCGGCCAGCGCGACCAGGGCGTAGGTGATGATGTTCAACGGCAAGGTGTTGACGAACAACAGCAACAGGCCGCACAGCACGATCAACAAGATGTCGGCCATCAACAGTTTGTTCAGCGGGTGTGGGCCCAGGGGCATGAAGAAACGGTAGGCAAACATCAGCCCGCACGGCGCGGTCAGCAGCAGCGCGAGGTAGGCGCCTGGGGTCTGGATCGCATGCCAATTCGGCAGCCACGGCCCCACCACGTTGAGCAACAGCGCCAGGCTGAGCATCAACAACACTTCGCAGGCCGCCAGCCACAGGCTGCTGCGCGAGCGGTGGTAGGCGAAGCGTGTGAGGTTATGCAGGATCAGCATCAGCAGCACGCCGAACAACAGGCCATAGAGCAGCGTCTGGTTCTGGTTGGCGGCGGCCAGTACGGCGGGTTCCAGCGTGATGTAAGGGCGTAGCTCGTGCTCCGACACCAGGCGCAGGTACACCTCGAGCGGGCGCTGGCTCTGCGGCATCGGGAGCATGAAGTCACTGCTCGGCAGCGGGCGCTCGGCCTGGGGCTGGCGCGTGCCGGTGGTTTGTTGTTCCACCAGGGTATCGCCATCCAGCACATACAGGCTCAGGTGCGACAGGTCCGGCGCGAACACCCGCAGCACTTGTTCATGCTTGCCGGGTTGCAGCTTGAAGCGTACCCACAACGCACCGTCCGGCTGCGCGGCGGTAATCCGGTCCAGTTCGATGGGGCTGAATTGATTGGTGTAGCGGGCGGAGCGGATATCGCTCAGTTGCAGGTCGGCCTGCTCATCGAGCAATACTGCCCAGCCACCGCCTTGGGCAGCGGCTTGAGCCGGGGCCAGGCAGAGCAAGGTCAGCAGGCTGACTGTAAAAGCTAAGGCGATCCTGAGCCAGCGCACGGCGAAGTCCCTTCGTAGGTGAATGCACGGGTTAACTATGCGCGGGGGGCATGAGTACGGCAAGGGCCAGAGGCCCTTACCTACCCGAACGGATAGCTACTCAGTTGCTCTCGCCACGTTCACGGGCAATGGCGCGGTAACCGATGTCGGTGCGATAGAAGCAGCCCTTCCAGTCGATTTTCGCGGCCAGCGTGTACGCCTGTTGCTGCGCGGCGTCGACACTGGCGCCCATTGCGGTGGCGCACAGCACGCGGCCACCGGCGGTGACGACCTTGCCGTCCTTCAGCGCGGTGCCAGCATGGAACACCTTGCCTTCCAGCGCTGCTGCCGCGTCCAGGCCCTCGATCACATCGCCCTTGGCGTAATCGGCCGGGTAACCGCCGGCGGCCAGCACGATACCGACACTCGGGCGTGGGTCCCACTGCGCTTCGACCTTGTCCAGGGCCTGGGCCAGCGCGGCTTCCACCAGCAGCACCAGGCTCGATTGCAGGCGCAGCATCACCGGTTGGGTTTCCGGATCGCCAAAGCGGCAGTTGAACTCGATGACTTTCGGGTTACCAGCTTTGTCGATCATCAGCCCGGCGTAGAGGAAGCCGGTGTAGACGTTGCCTTCGTCGGCCATGCCGCGCACGGTCGGCCAGATCACCAGGTCCATGACGCGCTGGTGCACGTCGGCGGTGACGACCGGGGCAGGGGAGTAAGCGCCCATGCCGCCGGTGTTCGGGCCGCTGTCGCCGTTGCCGACGCGCTTGTGGTCCTGGCTGGTGGCCATTGGCAGTACGTTCTTGCCGTCGACCATTACGATGAAGCTGGCTTCTTCGCCGTCGAGGAATTCTTCGATGACCACGCGCGAACCGGCATCACCAAAGGCATTGCCGGCGAGCATGTCGCGCACGGCGTCCTCGGCTTCCTGCAGGGTCATGGCGACGATCACGCCTTTACCGGCGGCCAGGCCATCGGCCTTGATCACGATCGGCGCGCCTTTTTCACGCAGGTAAGCCAGGGCCGGTTCGATCTCGGTGAAGTTCTGGTAGTCGGCGGTCGGGATCTTGTGGCGTGCCAGGAAATCCTTGGTGAAGGCTTTCGAACCTTCCAGTTGAGCAGCGCCTGCGGTCGGCCCGAAGCAATCCAGGCCACGGCTGCGGAACAGGTCGACGACGCCGGCCACCAGCGGCACTTCCGGGCCGACGATGGTCAGGGAGACGTTTTTCTCGGCGAAATCTGCCAGTTGCTCAAGGGCCAGCACGTCGATCGCGACGTTTTCGCACTTGGCTTCAATGGCGGTACCGGCGTTACCGGGGGCGACGAAGACTTTCTGGACGCGTGGGTCCTGGGCAACTTTCCAGGCCAGGGCGTGTTCACGGCCACCGCTGCCAATGATCAAAACATTCATTTCAAAAACCTCGTTAGCATGATCGTTCCCACGCTCTGCGTGGGAATGCAACACGGGACGCTCCGCGTCCCAAAGCGTGACGCATAGCGCCACAAGAGGCATTCCCACGCGGAGCGTGGGAACGATCGATCAGTGGCGGAAGTGGCGCATGCCAGTGAAGACCATGGCGATGCCAGCTTCGTCGGCAGCAGCGATGACTTCAGCATCACGCATCGAACCGCCCGGTTGGATCACGGCGGTCACGCCTGCTTTTGCGGCATTGTCCAGACCATCACGGAACGGGAAGAACGCATCGGAAGCCATCACCGAGCCGGCTACCTGCAAGCCGGCGTGTTCGGCCTTGATCGCAGCGATACGTGCCGAGTTCACGCGGCTCATCTGGCCGGCGCCGACACCGATGGTCTGGCGGTTCTTGGCGTAGACGATGGCGTTGGACTTAACGTACTTGGCGACTTTCCAGGCGAAGATCAGGTCGTTGATCTCCTGCTCGGTCGGCGCGCGTTTGGTCACGACCTTAAGGTCCTGGCTGCCGATCATGCCGATGTCGCGGCTCTGCACCAGCAAACCGCCATTGACGCGCTTGTAGTCCCAGGCAGCGGCGCGCTCAGCCGACCATTCGCCGCAGGCCAGCAGGCGCACGTTGGCCTTGGCGGCGACGATGGCGCGGGCTTCTTCACTGACGCTTGGCGCAATGATCACTTCGACGAACTGACGCTCGACGATGGCCTTGGCCGTCTCGGCATCCAGTTCACGGTTGAAGGCAATGATGCCGCCGAACGCCGATTCGGTGTCGGTGGCGTAGGCCAGTTCGTACGCCTGGCGGATCCCGCCTTCAGCGTCCGGGCTCACGGCCACGCCGCACGGGTTGGCGTGCTTGACGATCACGCAGGCCGGCTTGATGAAGCTCTTCACGCACTCCAGCGCAGCGTCGGTGTCGGCCACGTTGTTGTAGGACAGTTCTTTGCCTTGCAGCTGGGTGGCGGTGGCGATGCCCACTTCGGCCGGCTTGGCTTCCACGTAGAACGCCGCGCTCTGGTGCGGGTTCTCGCCGTAGCGCATTTCCTGGGCCTTGATGAACTGGCTGTTGAAGGTGCGTGGGAACTGGCTGCGGCCTTCGGTGCTCAGGACGTCGGCGGCCTGGTTCACGGTGCCCATGTAGTTGGCGATCATGCCGTCGTAGGCGGCGGTGTGTTCGAACGCCTTGAGCATCAGGTCAAACCGCTGGGCGTAGGTCAGGCCACCGGCTTTGAGGCTGTCGAGCACTTGGGTGTAGTCGCTGGCGTTGACCACGATGGCCACGTCTTTGTGGTTCTTGGCGGCCGAGCGAACCATGGTCGGGCCGCCGATATCGATGTTTTCGATGGCGGTCGGCAGGTCGCAGCCTGGCTTGTTGATGGTGGCTTCGAACGGGTAGAGGTTAACCGCCACCAGGTCGATCGGCTTGATGCCGTGCTCGTTCATGATGGCGTCGTCGATACCGCGACGGCCAAGGATGCCGCCGTGGATTTTCGGGTGCAGGGTCTTGACCCGACCGTCCATCATTTCCGCGAAACCGGTGTAGTCCGCGACTTCTACTGCGGCCACGCCGTTGTCCTGCAGCAGTTTGAAGGTCCCGCCCGTGGAGAGGATTTCCACGCCAAGGAGCTGCAAGCTCCGGGCAAATTCGAGGATCCCGGTCTTGTCGGAAACACTGATCAAGGCGCGGCGGATCGGCAGGCGGGTAGTCTGGTCGGTCATCTCAATTTCCATCAAAAGCAAAGGAGTCAGCAAAAAAGGCGACCGTTTTTACGCGGGCGCCTTTCTGGTTTGATTGAATGCTTACAGCAAATCGTATTGCTTGAGCTTTTTGCGCAGCGTGCCCCGGTTGAGGCCCAGCAGCTCACTGGCTTTGGTCTGGTTGCCCTTGACGTAGTTCATCACGCTTTCGAGCAGGGGCGCCTCGACTTCGGAGAGCACCAGGTTGTACACGTCCGTGACGGAAGCGCCCTCGAGGTGGGCGAAATAATTGTGCAGCGCCTTCTCGACACTCCCGCGAAGGGTCTGGCCTTCTTCGCTCGGCGTGTTGAGGTGCTGTTTCAAATTGACGTTGTCGCTCACGGGTGCTGTTCCACTCACTAAAGTCTCGGTCATCATCGTCATGCGGCCACCCCTTCTCCATCCCCTGTTCCCAGGCTCTTGTCACGTTCGGCGAAGAACTCACGAACGGTGGCGACCTGTGCCTGCGTTTCATCCAAACGGTTGAACTGAGCGCGAAATTCCCTGGCGCCCGGCAAGGTGGCGAGGTACCAGCCGACATGCTTGCGAGCAATGCGTACGCCCATCACATCCCCATAGAAGGTGTGCAGGGCGGCCAGATGCTCTAGCAGAATACGTTCCACCTCGGTCAGTCCCGGTGCCGGCAACACGTTGCCGGTACGCAGGAAATGCTCGATCTCACGGAAAATCCATGGCCGCCCCTGGGCGGCCCGGCCGATCAACACGCCGTCGGCGCCGGTTGCGTGCAGAACGCGCCGGGCTTTCTCGGCTGAATCGATATCGCCATTGGCAAACACCGGCATCGACACCGCCTGCTTGATCGCGGCAATGGTGTCGTACTCGGCTTCCCCGGTGTAAAGGTCGGCACGGGTGCGGCCATGCACCGCCAGCGCTGCAATACCTGCCTGTTCGGCGATCTTCGCCACCGTCAGGCCATTCTTGTTGTCCCGGTCCCAGCCGGTGCGAATCTTCAGGGTCACCGGCACATCGACTGCGGCGACAACGGCCTGCAGGATCTCGGCAACCAACTGCTCATCTTTCAGCAGGGCGGAACCTGCGGCCTTGTTGCAGACCTTCTTGGCCGGGCAGCCCATGTTGATATCAATGATCTGCGCGCCCAGCTCCACATTGGCCCGAGCGGCATCCGCCAGCATCTGCGCATCACCCCCGGCGATCTGCACCGAGCGTGGCTCGGGATCACCTTCGTGGATCATGCGCATCCGCGACTTGCGGGTGTTCCACAAACTCATGTCGCTGGTGACCATTTCAGAGACTACTAGACCCGCGCCCAAACGTTTGCAGAGCTGACGAAAGGGCTGGTCCGTGACGCCCGCCATCGGGGCGAGGATCAAGCCGTTGTGCAATGTATATGGGCCGATGCGTACCGCCGACATAGGACTTCCCTGTTGTGGGGCCGGATCATTAGAGTTCGAAAAAGGGTTGGCATGATACCCGCTCTCGATGACTGGATAAAGGCTGAATTGGATAAAATCTGAACAGTTATTTTTTTATCGCCAGTGGTTTGGTTGACGTCGGCGCAGTCAATAAACCGCCGTCAAACCTCGGTGCTGGCGCAGCTTCACTCGGGCGAATGGAAGCTCAGGCTGTAGTTCACCGCTTTGCTGCCGGGGTCAAGGATGTCCAGGGAGATGTGGATCGGTGTCTGCGACGGCATTTCACTGACCCCGGCCAACTCGCCGCTGAGGTACTCGGCGGGCTTGAAGCGCCGACTGGCGATCAGGCCGCCGTTCAAGTCGGCAAAGCGCAGCTCCAGCTGCGGAAAGGGCTGGGAGAAAGTCGCGCGGTTGTAGATGATCGCATCCACCACCAGCGCCCCAGCGAACTCCGGATGGCTGCGCACCACCAGGTTGCTGCTCTTGATGTGGGCGATGTCGACCCGTGATGGCACAGTGCAGCCCAATTTCGGGCACAGTTGCTGGAACCACGGACGGTAGGCGTCCTGGCGGGCCAGTTCGTCGAATTGGTAGGCGATGTACTGGCCTGCCAGGCCTGCGGCGGCGAGCAGTACCAGCACGATCCAGGTCAGGCGGCGGCCCAGGCCTGACGGACGCTTCTGCGCATACAGGTGCAGCGGGTCGTCTTCCAGGTCCTGGAACACCTCGTCGACATTGGCCTCGGCACGCGCCCGCTTGCGCCGGGCGTGGGGGCGGTCGTCGGTGGCTTGCGCCGCTGGCGTCAGAGGCGTGAAGGGTGGATCGGGATCGTCGTCCGGATTCGAGCGCAGCGGCGGTTCATCGTCGTCGAGATCGTCGCGGTGAAACGACAGGGACGGCTCGGTGCGCTCGCTCGGCTCCGGCTCCGGCTCCGCTTCGGCGGGCAGGGCGCGCTCTTGCGGCGGCTCGCTGAACAGGCTGGCGGCCCACTTTTCTTCCTCGGCCTTGACTGTATTGCGGCTGGCGCTGAGGGCATCTTCCTTGTGCCGACGCTCGGCACCGGGCTGGCGGCGGTCCGCGCCGACGGGCTGGGTGTGCTGAATTTCGCGGCGCTCGAGCTTGGCCAGTTCCTCGTCCAGGTCCAGGGTGTCCAGGTCCAGCTCTTGGGCTGTCCACTGTTTTTGGCTGATTGCGCGCGGCGGCTCAGACGTGGGTTCATCAGCGCCGAACTGTTCAGGTTGCGCTGCCGGCACCGAGGCTCGCTGCTCCAGCAACTGGCGCGCAGCATTGAACACCTGCAGGCAGGAGCCGCAGCGCACCACGCCACGGGCCACGCTCAATTGAGCGTGGTTGACGCGAAAGCGTGCTTGGCAATGCGGGCACTGGGTGACGAAACTGTCGCTCATGCGGCCATCCGATTCAGACAAGCGCTCATTCTAGCGCCGACGACCGCTGATGCGTACCCAGCCGTCACGGTTGGCGATGGGGTCCAGCTCGAAATCCCTGGCGTAGGCGGCGGCGACCTCTTCACCTTGCTCGGCGAGAATGCCCGACAGTGCCAGGCGCCCGCCTGGCTTGACCAGGTTCGACAACTGCGGCGCCAGCGATACCAACGGCCCGGCGAGGATGTTGGCGACCAGCACATCGGCCTGTACCTGGGGCAGGTCCTCAGGCAGATAGAGTGGGAATTTGCCTTCAGGAATGTGGTTGCGCCCGGCGTTATCGCGGGAGGCTTCCAGGGCCTGCACGTCGATATCGGTGCCCACGGCCTGCTTGGCGCCCAGCAGCAGCGCGGCGATGGCCAGGATCCCCGAGCCGCATCCGAAGTCGAGCACGTTGCAGTCGCTCAGATCCTGGCCGTCCAGCCATTCCAGGCACAGCGCGGTGGTGGGGTGAGTGCCGGTGCCGAACGCCAGGCCCGGGTCCAGCAGCAGGTTGACCGCATCCGGCTCGGGGGCGGCGTGCCAGCTGGGTACGATCCACAGGCGCTGGCCGAAACGCATGGGCTGGAAATTGTCCATCCAGCTGCGTTCCCAATCCTGGTCTTCGATCACTTCGCTGTGATGCTCCGGCAGCGGGGCGCCGGTGAGCAACTCCAGATGGGCCAGTACGCTGGCGGCCTCGGTGCCGTCTTCGAACAGGGCCAGCAAGTGGGTGTGGGACCACAGCGGGGTGGTGTTGAGTTCCGGTTCGAAGATCGGCTGGTCTTCAGCGTCCATGAAGGTCACCGACACAGCGCCGACTTCGAGGAAAGCGTCTTCGTAGGTTTCGGCTTGTTCTGGGCTGATGGCGAGACGGACTTGCAGCCAAGGCATGGCGGGCACCTTTGAAAAAATGAGTGTGCAGCGGGATGGGGCTGCGAAAGCGCGCAAGTTTACGCGAGCGAACAGCAGAAGACGACATTACTGACGATCGTTCCCACGCTCGGCGTGGGAATGCTGCTCTGGACGCTCCGCGTCCGTGACGCGGAGCGTCACAAGATGCGTTCCCACGCCGAGCGTGGGAACGATCAGTCAAGCCCCCTCCCACAGGTGGTTGGTGTGTGGCTGCCAGAAACAACAAAGCCGCCCGAAGGCGGCTATGTGGGTGGAGCACTTACTGGTTGGCCAGCTTGTGTTCCAGGTAGTGAATGTTCACACCACCTTCGCAGAAGCCTTCATCACGCACCAGGTCCCGATGCAGCGGGATGTTGGTCTTGATGCCGTCGACCACGATTTCGTCCAGGGCGTTGCGCATGCGGGCCATGGCCTCGTCGCGGGTCGCGCCCCAGGTGATCAGCTTGCCGATCAGCGAGTCGTAGTTGGACGGAACCTTGTAGCCGCTGTACAGGTGCGAATCCACACGTACGCCGTTGCCGCCGGGCGCGTGGAAATGCTTGACCAGGCCTGGGCTCGGCATAAAGGTTTGCGGGTCTTCGGCGTTGATCCGGCACTCCAGGGAGTGGCCGTGGATCTTCACGTCTTCCTGGGTGAAGGACAGCACGTTGCCGGCGGCGATGCTGAGCATCTCCTTGACGATGTCGATACCGGTGACCATCTCCGACACCGGGTGCTCTACCTGCACGCGAGTGTTCATCTCGATGAAGTAGAAACGGCCGTTCTCGTAGAGGAACTCGAAAGTACCGGCGCCACGGTAGTTGATGTCGATGCACGCCTTGACGCAGCGCGCCAGGACTTCCTGGCGGGCTTTCTCGTCCAGGCCTGGTGCCGGTGCTTCTTCCAGCACCTTCTGGTGACGACGTTGCAGCGAGCAATCGCGGTCGCCCAGGTGGATCGCGTGGCCCTGGCCGTCGGACAGTACCTGCACTTCCACGTGACGTGGGTTGGTCAGGTATTTCTCCAGGTAGACCATCGGGTTGCCGAACCAGGCAGCCGCTTCGGAGCGGGTCTGCTTGGCGGCTTCGATCAGTTCTTCTTCCTTGTGCACCACGCGCATGCCGCGACCACCACCGCCACCGGCGGCCTTGATGATCACCGGGTAGCCGACTTCACGACCGATGCGCAGAGCGGTTTCCTCGTCTTCCGGCAGCGGGCCGTCGGAGCCGGGAACGGTAGGCACGCCGGCGGCGATCATGGCGTCCTTGGCCGAGACCTTGTCGCCCATCAGGCGAATGGTTTCGGCTTTCGGGCCGATGAAGGCAAACCCGGATTTTTCCACCTGTTCGGCGAAATCGGCGTTTTCCGCGAGGAAGCCGTAGCCTGGGTGAATGCCATCGGCGCCGGTCACTTCGGCGGCAGCGATGATGTTCGAGACTTTCAGGTACGAGTTGGTCGCCAGGGGCGGGCCGATGCAGATGCTCTCGTCCGCCAGTTTCACGTGCATCAATTCGGTATCGGCCGTCGAGTAAACAGCGACGGTCTTGATGCCCTCTTCCTTACAGGCGCGCAGGATACGCAGCGCGATCTCGCCGCGGTTGGCGATCAGGACTTTTTGCAGTTTCTTCGCAGGTTTCAACATCGAAGGCGCTCCGCGGTTCAAACGATGGTGAACAGCGGCTGGTCGTACTCAACCGGCTGACCGTTTTCTACCAGGATGGATTCGATGACGCCGGCTTTTTCAGCCGTGATGTGGTTCATCATCTTCATCGCTTCAACGATGCAGATGGTGTCGCCCACTTTCACGGTCTTGCCCACTTCAACGAAGGCTGGCGAGGTCGGTGCCGGGGTGCGGTAGAAAGTACCGACCATTGGCGACTTGACCACGAAACCGTTCAGCGCAGGGGCTGCTGGCGCCGCAGGCGCGGCGGCGGCTGGAGCAGCGGCAGGTGCGGCAGCGGCCGGAGCCGGTGCTTGCATCTGTGGCGCGTAGAACTGTTGAGCCGGGGTCTTGCTGTGACGGCTGATCCGTACGGACTCTTCGCCTTCCTTGATTTCCAGCTCGTCGATACCGGATTCTTCCAGCAGTTCGATCAGTTTCTTAACTTTACGGATATCCATGAATCATCAACTCCCAAGGGTCGGTCAGGGGCGTTTAGCCTGTTCTTCAACGTGTTCCAGGGCGGCCTCCAGGGCCAGTCGGTAACCGCTGGCGCCAAGGCCGCAGATCACTCCTACCGCTACATCGGAGAAGTAAGAGTGATGGCGGAAAGCTTCGCGTTTGTGCACGTTCGATAAATGCACTTCGATGAATGGGATGCTCACCGCCAGCAGCGCGTCACGTAATGCAACGCTTGTGTGCGTAAAAGCGGCGGGATTGATCAGAATGAAATCCACGCCTTCGCCACGCGCGGCATGGATGCGATCAATCAATTCATACTCGGCATTGCTTTGCAGGTAGAGCAAATGGTGGCCGGCGACACGGGCCCGCTGTTCCAGATCGAGGTTGATCTGATCCAGGGTCACTGCCCCGTAGACGCCCGGTTCACGGGTGCCGAGCAGGTTCAGGTTGGGTCCGTGAAGAACCAGTAAGGTCGCCATCGGCTGTTCCTTGTTATTGGTGGGGTACTGCAGAACCCGGCGACTATGCCGCAAAGCCTTTGTGACTGTCCAGTTCTATGCAGTAGCCAGCACGATTAGCGAGGATTGCGCGAAATTTGTGACTGTGGCTCAGGATCTGGTCATTGGCAATGCAATCGAGAACATGTGGGAGATCAATGTGGGAGGGGGCTTGCCCCCGATAGCAGTGTGTCAGTCTCGACATCTGTAACTGAGCTACCGCAATCGGGGGCAAGCCCCCTCCCACATTTGATCTTCATAGGGCGCGGGATCGGGTCAGACCCGGAATGCCTGCACAGCCGTATTGAGCTGCCCACCCAGCACCAGCAGATGCTCGCCCTGGCTGCGTCCCTGGCCGATACGCCGCAGGTTGTCTTCACCCAGTTGGTGAATTCTTTCGCTGTTGTCGCGAATCTCACTCACGGCCCCGCTTTGTTGCGCCGTCACGTCAGCGATGCGCACGGCGGTCGCGGAGATGGTCTGGATTGCCCCGACGATTTCATCCAGCGCGCCATCGGCGGCCTGGGCTTGCTCGGCGGTGGCTTCGGCGTGTTCGACCTGTGCCCGCATGCCTTGTACCGATTGGTGGGCGGCGGTTTGCAGGCCGGCGATCAGGCCCTGGATTTCGGCGGTGGCGCCGGCGGTACGCTGGGCCAGGGAGCGCACTTCATCGGCGACCACGGCAAAACCGCGCCCGGCCTCACCGGCGCGGGCCGCTTCGATCGCGGCGTTGAGCGCCAGCAGGTTGGTCTGGTCGGCGATCGAGCGGATCACCGTGAGTACGCCGCCGATGGTGGCGGACTCTGCGGCGAGTTTCTCGATCATCTGCGCATTTTGCTGCACTTCACCCACCAGGGCATGCAACCCGGCCAGGCTCAAGCCGATTACCCGCTGACCTTGTTCCACGGCGACACCGGCACTGCGACTCGCGCCTGCGGCCTGGCTGGCATCACCCGCCACTTGCTGGATGGTCGCCTCCAGTTCGCCCAGGGAGTCACGAATCTGCGCGGTGTCCCCGGCCTGGCGTTCGGCGCCGTCGTGCAAACCGCTGCTCAGTTCGGCCAGGGTGCGGCTGCTGCCAGCGACTTCTTCGGCATTGCCGCGGATCGTGCCGACGAGGTCCACCAGATAAGCGCGCAGGCGATTCAGCGAGGCTTCGATGTCGCGCAGTTCGCGGTTGGTCCTGCCCAAGGCGATCGGCTGGCTGAAGTTGCCTTCGGCCCAGGTGGACAGCGCCGGGGCGAGGTGGGTCAGCACCCGCGCCAGGCGGCGTTGCAGGGTATCGATCAACAGTGCGATCAGCAGGATCAGGCCAATCATCAGCCCCTGCATCAGGCGCACTTCGCCCTGGATGTTGGCGTGCTGCGCGCGCACCACCGGCTCCAGGCCGGCGATGGCTTGTCGCACGCGGGTGATCTTGATGTGTGTGGCGGCGGCGAGTTCGGTGCGTTGCTGGATCTGTTCGCGGGTGCGCTTGAGTTCGGCGGGGTAGCGAGTCAACAGGCTGTTGAGTTCACGCTTGAGGTCGACGCCGGTGTCCTGGGCTTCGGTTTTTTCAGCGTTTTCCAGGCCCATCAACGCGGAAAAATCGTCGCTGCTGGAGTCGGCACTGGCCTTCACCCCCAGCAAAGGCAACTGCGCCAACAGGTCAGCCTGGGTACGAATGCTGGCGATTTCACGCTCGACATCATCGGCCAATTCGGCGCGACCGCTGCTCACCAGTTTGTCCCGTGCCAGGGACAGCTTGCCCAGGTGTTGCGCGGCGGCCAGCAGTGGCGGCAGATAGCGCGCCGCGTCCGGGGCATTCACGGCGCTGGCGTACTGGCTCAGTTGCTCCAGGTTCGCCCCCAGCTCGCGTTCGGCCTGCAATAACAGCGCTTGCGGGTCGCCGGCCAGTTTGCCGGCGGCGAGCAGGTCGGTTTTGCTGAAAGCGTCCAGGTCCGTAAGACTGGGGCGCAGGTTCTGGGCCAACTCTGGCGGCAATGAATCGAGCTGCTGCAGCAGGCTTTCCAGGCTCTGGCCGGCGCTGCTCAAACGCAGGGCATCGCCGCTGGCCAGGTAGTCGTCGATATTGCGTGCGACCTGGTTTTCGAAGGCCTGGGACAGCCCCAGATAGCGCTCCATCAACAGGTACGGGCGCTCCAGTGCTCGTTGCGACCACCACAGCGTCGCCCCAAGTGCCAGGCACACGGCCACCAACAAAAGGGTATTGAGATTGGTCAGCAGCTTCAGGCGCATGCGTGGTTTCAACCGACAGCAAAAGATAAGTGCCTGAAGTTATTGCGTTTACATTACAAAGTTATGACCGAATCAGTGGATTCCGGTGAAAAGATGGCACTTTGCTTTGATGTGCGAGCGGCTTGCACGCGGTTACGTCCGGCATGCTTGGCGCGGTACAGCGCCTCATCGGCCTGGGCGGCCATCGTCAGGCTGTCGGAACCGTCGCACAGCTCCACCAGCCCGGCGCTGAAGGTGCACCATAAATCCTGGGGTTGGGCCGGGTAGTGGATTTCCGCAAAACGCCCACGAATCTCGTCCAGCACTTTGCAGGCCGATTCGAGGTCGGTGTCGGGCATCACAATGGCGAATTCCTCACCGCCATAGCGGCCGATATAGTCGCTTTTGCGCAAACGCTGCTTGAGAAACAACGCCAGGCTTTTGATCACGCGGTCGCCCATGGGGTGACCGTGGCTGTCGTTGACCCGCTTGAAGTGGTCGATATCGAGCATGGCAAAGCTCAGCGGCTTGTTCTCGCGGCGGGCGCGGAAGCTGCAGTCTTCGAGCAATTGCAGGATATGCGTGTGGTTGTACAGCCCGGTCAGGCTGTCGCGCACCATCCGCGCTTTCAAATTGCGCGCACGCGCCGCACGGTTGCGCACGGTGGTGATCAGGTGGCGCGGCTTGATCGGCTTGGTCAGGAAGTCGTCACCGCCTTCGCTCATTGCATCCAGTTGTTTGTCCAGGTCGTCCTCGGCCGACAAGTAGATGATCGGTACGCTGACATAACGGTCGTTGTGGCGAATCACCTTGGCCAACTCGGTGCCGGTGCAGGCGGGCATGTACATGTCGAGGATGATCAGGTCGGGCTGGAAGTCGGCCAGTTCGGCCATGGCCCGGATCGGCTCGATCAACGTGCGGGTGACGATGCCGGCGCTGTTGAGCAGACGCTCGGTGTGCAACGCCTGGGCGCGGGAGTCGTCAATGATCAGCACTTTATACGGCTCATATTGAGCCACGCAGGTCAGCACTTCGATCTTTTCCAGCAGGCTCGAGGCCTCCAGCGTGCCGGTCAGGAATTCTTCACCGCCGGCGCGCACGGCGGCCAGACGGGTCGGGGTGTCGGTTTCATGCAGGCTGAAAAACAGCAGCGGCAGCTTTTGCTCCAGGCCTTCCTGGGCTTCGGCAGCCAGTTTCAGGCCCAGGCCGGTGCCGCAGAAATCCACGTCCATCACGATGGCCGACGGCAGGCGCTCGGCCATGGCGGCGCGAAAGGCTGCGACGCTGTCCAGGGACTGGGCGCTCATGCCAAAGAATTCCAACTGCTTGGCCAGGCGCTCGGCGCGGTTGTGGTCGGCCAGCATCACGTAGATCGGCTTGCGCATCGGCGGCAGCAGGGTTTGTTCCAGCTGATCGCCCTGGCGCAGCCCGGTGCGCGACAAGCGCTGCATCAAGCGATTGAGCTCGGTGATCAATTGGCTGCTCAGGCGCCCGCGGTTTTCATCCACCGCTTTGAGGGACTCGCCAATGTGCTGGGCCAGTTGGCGGTGTTCGGGCTGTTCGAAACGCTCGGCAAAGCGTTGCAGGCGCAGATTGGCTTCATTGAGCTCGGAGAAATCCGCGTTGGACCATTCGCTACGCTGCAGGCGCTGCCAGATCTCAAGAATTTGACGTGCCTGATGAATTACCCGCTGGGCAAAGTGCTGCTTGAGACGCTCGCGGCTGGGGTCTTCTGACTCGGTCATATCCTGACTACTGTGCGGGTGCATGCTGAGGTCGACTGATGGCTCTATGCTAGCATCTCTTTTCTGCTGCATGAGTGTCATACGTCAATTAAGTACGTGTCTGTGGTATTCATTTTTTGACCTCGTGGTCGCGCTGTGTAAAAAGCGTGCATCCTTTATAGTCCAACCTTCGGTATGCGCCAATTTGGTTTAAAAGCCCGCACCGATGGGCACGATGGGGTAGGGTTGTGGTCGGAATGTTTGACCGCACCCGGACAATTGATGTGCATGAACTCAAGTGATTGAAAGGATATCGCCATGCTGGACTGGAAAAACCGCGAAGGCAGTGCCAAAGGCCCCGCCCCTGAGCCCAAGTCGGCCAACCGCAGCTACGTTCGCAACCTGCTGATGAGCCGCGCCTTGCTCAGCGTGATCTGCTTGTACTTGCTGGTCACCGGTGGCCTGGGTTGGTATTGGAGTCAGGAACCCGCGTTGTTCCCGGTCCAGCAAAACGCCCAGCTGGCCGCCGAGAAGGAAGGCAAGCAGATGGTGATCGGCTACACCACCGTCGAAACCCTGAAAACCGTGGTCGGCACTTTGCTGAACAAACCCGGTGGCTACATTTCCAACGACCGTTTCCCGCCAGGCCTGTGGATGGACAACATGCCCAGCTGGGAGTACGGCGTGCTGGTGCAGGTGCGTGACCTGACCCGTGCCCTGCGCAAAGACTTCGCCCGTTCCCAATCGCAGTCGGCAGAAGACGCTGACCTGGCCAAGGCCGAGCCGCGTTTCAACTTCGACAACAAGAGCTGGGTGCTGCCGTCCAGCGAGTCGGAATACCAGGAAGGCATCAACTCCCTGAACCGCTACGAAGCACGCCTGTCCGACCCGAACCAGAAGGGCGCGCTGTTCTATTCCCGCGCCGACAACCTGAACAACTGGCTGGGCGATGTTGCCACCCGCCTGGGTTCGCTGTCGCAGCGCCTGTCGGCCAGCGTGGGCCGGGTCAAGCTGAACACCGCGCTGAAAACCGAAGCGCTGGCGCCGGGTGAAGTGCCGCAGGTCGATGAGGAAGTGGTGGAAACCCCCTGGATGCAGATCGACAACGTGTTCTACGAGGCCCGTGGCCAGGCGTGGGCACTGTCCCACCTGCTGCGCGCCATCGAAGTCGATTTCGCCGATGTGCTGGCCAAGAAAAACGCCACCGTCAGCGTGCGCCAGATCATTCGTGAGCTGGAGGCCTCGCAGGAACCGGTGTGGAGCCCGATGATTCTCAATGGCAGTGGCTTCGGGGTACTGGCGAACCATTCGCTGGTAATGGCCAACTACATTTCCCGGGCCAACGCTGCGGTGATCGATTTGCGTCAGCTTCTCAACCAGGGTTGATGATGGACGCTACTCAAAGGGAGGCCGCCCACCGGGTAGCCTCCGATGCTGAACTGATCTGTTGGGTCGACGAGCAGGACAACCTGCTCGGCCACCTGGTCAGGTCCGATCTTCGCCGGCGTGGCTTGATCGGCCGTTGCACCTTCATATTCCTGTTCAATACCAAGGGTGAGTTGTGCGTGCATCGGCGCACCCTGAGCAAAGCGCTGTATCCAGGGTTCTGGGACACGGCCGCGGGCGGGATGGTCGCGGCAGGGGAAACCTATGCCGATTCGGCGGCCCGTGAGCTTGCAGAAGAACTCGGCGTCAGCGGCGTGGAATTGACCGAACATGACCATTTCTATTTCGAAGACGGCGACAGCAGGCTTTGGTGCACCTCCTACTCTGCGGTATGGGACGGGCCACTGTGCCTGCAGCCCGAAGAAGTCATGGAAGCGCGCTTCCTGCCGGTTGAAACGGTGTTGAGCGAGGCGAAACACAAGTCTTACTGCCCGGACGCTCAAGAGGGCCTGCGGCGCTATCTGGCGTTGCGTCGCTAAAGTTGCATGAAATGGCGCCATTTGGCCCTTAGCAACTTGGCTTTTTGCCGTTACACTGCGCCACTTTTCATCCCTAGAGGATTGCCGGTGGCCAAGAAAGCCGCATCCTTCGCCGCCCTGGGTGGCCTGGTATTTTCCACCGACGCAGGTCGACACTGCCCGGACTGTCGTCAGCCCGTGGATTCGTGCACCTGCAAAAACACCCTGATTCCCGAAGGCGACGGCATTGCCCGCGTACGCCGCGAGAGCAAAGGCCGTGGCGGCAAGACGGTGACCACCATCACCGGCGTGCCGCTGGCCGAAGACGCGCTCAAGGAGCTTGCCACCGCGCTGAAAAAGCGCTGCGGCACGGGTGGCGCGTTGAAAGACGGGGTCATCGAAATCCAGGGCGATCACGTCGAACTGCTGTTGGCCGAGTTGATCAAGCTCGGTTACAAGGCCAAGAAGTCCGGCGGCTGAAAGCCTCTTCCCAACCTGTGTCTAAACTCTGTCCTGCAAGCGAGGTCTACCTCCCTCACAGGCAAATCGTCATTTTCATTCTTTAGACTGCGCCAGCCTCCGCTTGAGGTGGCGCCTTCGCCTTCATTTATAGGGGACTTCGATGTCCGTACGACGCACACGCAAAGACGATGGCAGCCAATGGACAGTTGCGGACAGCCGCAGCGTTTATGGGATTCGCCATTGGGGGGCCGGTTATTTCGCGATCAATGAAGCCGGTCGCGTAGAAGTCCGTCCGAACGGTCCGAACAGCACGCCCGTCGATCTGTACGAGCAAGTCGACGCGCTGCGCAAAAGCGGCCTGTCGTTGCCACTGCTGGTGCGCTTCCCCGATATCCTGCAAGACCGTGTCCGCCAGCTCACCGGTGCCTTCGATTCGAACATCGAGCGCCTGGAATACCAGAGCCAATACACCGCGCTGTACCCGATCAAGGTGAACCAGCAGGAAGCGGTGATCGAGAACATCATCGCCACCCAGAACGTCTCCATCGGCCTGGAAGCCGGCTCCAAGCCTGAGCTGCTGGCCGTATTGGCCCTGGCGCCGAAGGGCGGCACCATCGTCTGCAACGGTTACAAGGACCGAGAGTTCATCCGCCTGGCGCTGATGGGCCAGAAGCTCGGCCACAACGTGTTTATCGTGATCGAGAAAGAATCCGAAGTGGGGCTGGTGATCGAAGAGGCTGCCAGCCTCAAGGTCAAGCCCCAGGTCGGCTTGCGTGTGCGCCTGTCGTCGCTGGCCTCGAGCAAGTGGGCTGATACCGGCGGTGAAAAGTCCAAGTTCGGGTTGTCGGCGGCGCAACTGCTGTCGGTGGTCGAGCGTTTCCGCGCGGCGGGCCTCGACCAGGGCATCCGCCTGCTGCACTTCCACATGGGCTCGCAGATCGCCAACCTGGCCGACTACCAGCACGGGTTCAAGGAAGCCATTCGTTACTACGGCGAGCTGCGCAACCTCGGCCTGCCGGTGGACCACATCGACGTCGGCGGCGGACTGGGCGTGGACTACGACGGTACCCACTCGCGTAACGCCAGCTCGATCAACTACGACATGGACGACTACGCCGGCGTGGTGGTGGGCATGCTCAAGGAATTCTGCGACGCGCAGAGCCTGCCGCACCCGCACATCTTCTCCGAAAGCGGCCGTTCCCTGACCGCCCACCACGCCATGCTGGTGGTGCAGGTAACCGACGTCGAGAAACACAACGACGAAATCCCGACTATCGAAAACAAGGAAAGCCTGCCCGAAACCGTGCAATGGCTGGTAGACCTGCTCGGCCCGACCGATATCGAGATGGTCACCGAAACCTACTGGCGCGCCACCCACTACATGAGCGACGTGGCTACCCAGTATGCCGACGGCAAACTGACCCTGGCCGAGAAAGCCCTGGCCGAACAGTGCTACTTCGCCGTGTGCCGCCGCCTGCACAACTCGCTCAAGGCGCGCCAGCGCTCGCACCGCCAGGTGCTGGACGAACTCAACGACAAGCTGGCCGACAAGTACATCTGCAACTTCTCGGTGTTTCAGAGCCTGCCGGACACCTGGGCCATCGGCCAGGTACTGCCGATCCTGCCGCTGCATCGCCTCGACGAAGAGCCGCTACGCCGCGCCGTGCTGCAAGACCTGACCTGCGACTCCGACGGCAAGATCAAGCAGTACGTCGACGAGCAGAGCATCGAGACCAGCCTGCCGGTACATGCCCTGAACGAGGGCGAAGACTACCTGCTGGGTATTTTCCTGGTGGGGGCTTACCAGGAAATCCTCGGTGACATGCACAACCTGTTCGGCGACACCGACTCGGTGAACATCTACCAGCGTGAAGACGGTTCGGTGTACAGCGCCGGTATCGAGACCCACGACACCATCGAAGACATGCTGCGCTATGTGCACTTGTCGCCGGAAGAGCTGATGACGCATTACCGTGACAAGTGCGCGAGCGCGAAGATCTCCGCGTCGGAGCGCACCCAGTTCCTGGATGCGCTGCGCCTGGGCCTGACGCGGTCGTCGTACCTGTCCTCGTAATAGCAGCTGATATAGCTCTAAAAATGTGGGAGGGGGCTTGCCCCCGATAGCAGTGGATCAGTCAGAGCATTAGTGGCTGACACACCGCAATCGGGAGCAAGCCCCCTCCCACATTTGGATTGCATTTCTTCAGTTGGCGCCCAGCCACAGTCCTTGCCGATTCAACCGCCACGCAATCGCCCACAGCGTCAAACTGCGCACTGCCATGAACACCAGGAAGGTTATCCACAACCCGTGATTGCCCAACCCCTGCAGTGCCCAGGCGATCGGCAGTACCAACAGCACCGTCAGCAACATCCCATTGCGCATTTCCCGCGCCCGCGTTGCGCCGATAAACAGCCCATCCAGTAAATAACTCCACACCGCAATCAACGGCAATACCGCGAGGTAGGGCAGGTAGATATCGGCGGTTTCGCGCACGCTGGGGATATCCGTCTGCATGGCGATAAACACATGGCCGCCGAAGGTAAAGAGCAATGCGAAGCCCAGGCTGGCGATCAATGACCAGCCACAGGCCACCACCAATGAACGTCTCAACGCCTGTCGGTCATGCGCGCCGATGGCGTGGCCGCACAGAGCTTCCACCGCGTGGGCCAGGCCGTCCAAAGCGTGAGCGGTCAGCAGCAGGCCGTTGAGCAACAGCGCATTGGCCGCCACGGTGGCATCGCCCAGGCGGGCGCCTTGTACCGTGATCATGAAGAACACCGACTGCAACGCCAGGCTGCGGATAAAGATGTCGCGGTTCACCGCCAGCAGCGGGCGCCAGCTTTCCCATAGCTTCAACGCGCCCCAGGCGATATGCCCAGGGTAGGCGCGCAGGGCTTTTTGCGTGAGGGCCAGGCCGAGCAGGGCGCCGGTCCACTCGGCGATCACCGAGGCGCGGGCCGAACCGACCACGCCCCAGTCCAGGCCGAGCACGAACCACAGGTTCAGCGCGATATTGACCAGGTTGGTGGTCAGCAGAATCGCCAGCGGCGCACGGGCGTTCTGGGTGCCGAGGAACCAGCCGACCAGCGCATAACTGGCCAGTGCGGCAGGCAAACCGAACAGGCGCGTATGGAAGAATTCACGGGTCAGCTGGTTCAGTTCGGCGGAGGGCTGCATCCACTCCAGGGCCAGGTGGCTCAGCGGAATGCCGACGGTGCCGAGCAACATCGCCAACCCCAGCGCCAGCAACAAACCCTGCAGCAGGATCTGGCGCAAGGCCGCGCCGTCATTACGCCCGGCGGCCTGGGCGGCGAAACCGGTGGAGCCCATGCGCAGGAAACCCATGGCCCAGGCGAGAAAGGTGTACAGGCTGGCCCCGACGGCCACAGCGCCCAGTTGGTGAGCGTGGGGCAGGTGGCCGATGACCATGCTGTCGACCAGGGCTACCAGCGGCACGGAGATATTCGACAGGATCATCGGCGCGGCCAGGGCCCAGACACGGCGATGGGTGGGGCGGTGGCGCCAGTCGGCGAGCAGGGCGGTCATGAAGGCTCCTTCGAGGGTGCCGCATTGTAACCGTCCACCCGCCACACCGCAGAACCAATGTGGGAGGGGGCTTGCCCCCGATGGCGGAGTGTCAGGCACAGATTTATCCACTGAGAGACCGCATTCGGGGGCAAGCCCCCTCCCACATTTTTTGATCTCCATTGACTGTGGGATTGGGCTTGGCCCACCCTCCGTCGGTCAATGTGACCGGCGCCACAACGGCTTGGCCGGCGCTGATATATAGTTCACCCCCCGGTTTCCTCTGACGACGAGTGCCCCATGCTTAACAAAGGATTGTTCCTGGCCTGCGCGCTGGCCCTGCTGAGCGCCTGCGATTCTTCCGATAAACCGTCTGCGCCTTCCGCCCCGGCGGCGAGTGTGGCGCCCAAGCCGGCCAAGGCGGCGGTGGATGTGGCGGCGTTGAAGCAGCGCTACGCCGGGCGCGAGTTGAGTGTGGTGGACGTGTCCGAGGTGCAGTTGGATGGGGCCAGCACCTTGTCGGTGAGTTTCTCCATTCCCCTGGACCCGGATCAGAAGTTCGCCGACAAAGTCCATCTGGTGGACAGCACGTCAGGCAAGGTCGATGGCGCCTGGGAACTCTCGGACAACCTGATGGAGTTGCGCCTGCGTCACCTGGAACCGCAGCGCAAGCTGGTGCTTACGGTTGACCCTGGCGTCAAGGCGGTGAATAACGCCCTGCTGCCCGCCGAGTACAGCGCCCGCCTGGAAACCCGTGACCTGCAAGCCACCGTCGGCTTCGCCAGCCGCGGCACATTGCTGCCCACGCGCCTGGCCGAAGGCTTGCCGGTGATCGCGCTGAACGTCGACAAGATTGACGTCGAATTCTTCCGCATCAAGCCCGAGTCCCTGCCGTCGTTCCTGGCGCAGTGGGGGCGCAATACCAGCCTGCAAAGTTACGAGTCGCTTGAATTGCTGCCGATGGCCGATCTGGTCTACGGCGGGCGTTTCGACTTGAACCCGGCGCGCAATACCCGCGAAACCCTGTTGCTGCCGATTGCCGGCCTCAAGCAATTGCAGCAGCCCGGTGTGTACCTGGCGGTGATGCGCGCCTCAGGCACCTACAACTATTCGCAACCGGCCACGTTGTTTACCTTGAGTGATATCGGCCTGTCGGTGCACCGCTACGCCAATCGCCTGGATGTGTTTACCCAGGCGCTGGAAGGTGGCAAGGCGCTGAACGGCGTCGAGCTGGAAATTCTCGATGCCGAAGGCCGTGTGCTCGGCCAGGGCAAGACCGAAGACGGTGGCCACGCCGAGTTGCCGCTGCCGAAAAAAGCCCAGGTGCTGCTAGCCAAGCAAGGCGAACAGACCAGCTTATTGCGCCTCGACAGCGCCGCGCTGGACCTGGCCGAGTTCGACATCGCTGGCCAGCCGTCCCATCCGCTGCAGTTCTTTGTGTTCGGCCCGCGTGACTTGTACCGTCCCGGTGAAACCGTGCTGCTCAACGCGCTGTTGCGTGACAAGGACGGCAACGCCGTCAAGCCGCAACCGGTAAGCGTCGAAGTGCGTCGCCCGGATGAGCAGGTCAGCCGCAAGTTCGTGTGGGACGCCGACGCTTCCGGCCTCTATCAATACGCGCTGCAACTGGCCGGCGAAGCACCGACCGGGCGGTGGCAGTTGGTGTTCGACCTGGGCGATGGCAAGCCGCAGCTGTATGAGTTCCTCGTCGAAGACTTCCTGCCCGAGCGCCTGGCGCTGGAACTCAAGGGCAGCGACACCGCGCTGAGCCCTGCGGATGACCCGGTCATCCAGGTCAACGGCCGTTATCTGTACGGCGCGCCGGCCTCGGGCAACCGGGTCAGCGGGCAGGTTTATGTGCGCCCGCTGCGTGAAGCGGTCAAAGCCCTGCCGGGCTTCCAGTTCGGTTCGGTCACCGAAGAAGAGCTGAGCCAGGATTTCGAACTGGACGAAAGCACGCTCGACGCCAAGGGCCAGGAAGAACTGACCCTGGAAAGCAAATGGGCCGAGGCCAAGTCGCCGCTGCAACTGATCGTGCAAGCCAGCCTGCAAGAGTCGGGCGGGCGGCCGATCACCCGGCGCCTGGTACAGCCGATCTGGCCGGCCGAGCAGTTGCCGGGCCTGCGCGGGCTGTTTGACGGCACTGAAACCAACGGCGACGGCCCGGCGGAATTTGAAGTGCTGGTGGCCAACCAGGACGGGCAGAAACTCGCCGCGCAGAACCTCAAGGTGCGTCTGGTGCGTGAGCGCCGCGACTACTACTGGAACTACTCCGACAATGATGGCTGGAGCTATCACTACAACGAGAAATTCCTCAACCTCGACGAACAGACCCTCGACATCAAGGCTGGAGATACCGCCAAGGTCAGCTTCCAGGTGGAGTGGGGCCCTTATCGCGTGGAGGTCGAAGACCCGCAGACCGGCCTGATCAGCAGCCTGCGCTTCTGGGCCGGCTACCAGGCCCAGGACAACACCGAAGGCGGTGCCGTGCGCCCCGACCAGGTCAAGCTGGCGCTGGATAAACCTGCCTATGGCGATGGCGACACGGCCAATGTCACCGTCACCCCGCCGGCTGCCGGTAAAGGCTATCTGCTGGTGGAGTCCGCCGAAGGGCCGCTGTGGTGGCAGGAAATCGACGTGCCGGCCGAAGGCAAAAGCTTCGCCGTGAAGCTCGACCCGAAATGGTCGCGGCATGATCTGTACGTGAGCGCACTGGTAATCCGTCCAGGCGAGCGCAAAGCCAATATCACCCCCAAACGCGCGGTGGGCCTGCTGCACCTGCCGTTGGATCGTACCCAGCGCAAGCTGGGCCTCACGCTGACCGCTCCGGAAAAAATGCGCCCCAAACAACCGCTGACGGTGAAGATCGCCGCCAGGAATGCCGACGGCAGTGTGCCCAAGCAGGTGCATGTGCTGGTGGCCGCAGTAGACGTGGGCATTCTCAATATCACCGAATACCCCACACCCGATCCGTACGCCAGCCTGTTTGGCCGCAAGGCCTACGGCGTGGACCAGTTCGACATCTACGGCCAGTTGATCGAAGCCGGGCAGGGCCGTCTGGCCAGCCTGGCGTTCGGTGGCGACGCGGCACTGGCCAAGGGCGGCAAGCGCCCGGACACCAGCGTGACCATCGTCGCCCTGCAAAGCGCGCCGGTCACCCTCAACGAAAAGGGCGAGGGTGAAGTCAGCGTCAATATTCCGGATTTCAACGGCGAACTGCGCCTGATGGCCCAGGCCTGGAGCGATGATCGCTATGGCATGGCGCAAGCCAAGACGGTCATCGCCGCGCCGCTGATTGCCGAGCTGTCGGCGCCGCGCTTCCTGGCCGGGGGTGACCAGACCACCTTGGCGCTGGACCTGTCCAACTTGTCCGGTAAGGCGCAGAAACTCGAGGTGCAACTGACCGCCGAAGGGCAACTTGAACTGGCCGGTAACGGCGCGCAAACCGTCGAGCTGAAACAAGGCCAGCGCACCACCCTGCGTATCCCGGTGAAAGCCTGGGGCGGCCTGGGGCAGGGCAAAGTGAAGGTCACGGTCAATGGCCTGGACCTGCCCGGTGAAACCCTGCCGCCGTTCAGCCGTGAATGGACCCTGGGCGTGCGCCCTGCTTACCCGGCGTTGCTCAAGCATTACCGCGCCGTGCTCAAGGACCAGCCGTGGAGCTTGCCGGCAGGCACCCTGGAGCAGTTCGACAGCTCGGGACGCGAGGCGTTGTTGAGCCTGTCCAGCCGGCCGCCGTTGAACCTCGGCGCGCAGATCAGTGCGCTCAAGGCTTACCCCTACGGCTGCCTGGAACAAACCGCCAGCGGTCTGTACCCCTCGCTCTATGCCGACGACGCGCTGCTCAAACGCCTGAGTATCAAGGGCGAGCCGGATGCCGAGCGTAAACGCAAGATCGAGCTGGGCATCGAACGCCTGCTGGGCATGCAGCGCTACAACGGCAGCTTCGGTTTGTGGGGCGCGGACGGCGAGGAAGAATATTGGCTGACCGCCTACGTCACCGACTTCCTGCTGCGCGCGCGCGACCAGGGCTTTGCCGTACCGGCCGAGGCGCTGAAGAAAGCCAGCGAGCGTCTGCTGCGCTACGTGCAGGAGCGCAACCTGATCGAAGTCGACTACAGCGACAACGCCGACCACACCCGTTTCGCCGTGCAGGCCTACGCCGGCATGGTCCTGGCGCGCAGTCAGCAGGCGCCGCTGGGGGCCTTGCGCAGCATCTTCGAACGCCGCAGCGATGCGCGTTCCGGCTTGCCGCTGGTGCAGCTGGCCATCGCCCTGCAGAAAATGGGCGACCAGCCGCGTGCGGACCAGGCGTTGCTCGCGGGCCTGGCGGCGCAGCGCAGCGCCAAGGAATGGTTGGCCGACTACGGCAGCCCATTGCGCGACCAGGCGATGATCCTGGCCTTGCTGGAAGAAAATGACCTGGCCAAGGGCAAGCGCGAGGAACGATTGTTCACCCTGGCGGACCAGTTGGCGGCCAGCCCGTATCTGTCGACCCAGGAGCGTAATTCACTGTTCCTCGCTGGGCGCCTTGGGCTCGCCCAGCCAGAGGCGAGCTGGCAGGTGTCGCTGACCGGCAGTGGCGCGGTGCGCGAACTGAACAATCAGCAATCGACGCTGCAACTGGATGACAAGCTGCTGTCCAGCGACTTGACCCTGAGCAACCAGGGCGAAACGCCGGTGTATCAGCAACTGACCCTTTCCGGTTATCCACAAGTGCCACCGGCAGCGGGCGGCGAAAACCTGAGCATCCGTCGCGAATACCTGGGCATGAACGGCCAGCTGCTGAACCTGCACAGCCTCAACAGCGGTGATTTGGTGTTGGTGCACTTGGCGGTCAGCGCCAAGCAACGGGTGCCGGACGCCCTGGTGGTCGACCTGCTACCCGCCGGCCTGGAACTGGAAAACCAGAACCTGGCACAGAGCGCGGCCAGCCTGGAGAACGCCAGCAGCCAGGTGAAGGAGTGGCGCGAATCGATGCAGAACGCCTCGCTCAAGCATCAGGAGTTTCGTGATGACCGGTACGTGGCGGCGATGAACCTGGATGGCTATGGCACGACGCACTTGCTCTATCTGGCGCGGGCTGTAACGCCGGGCACCTACCGTGTGCCGCCGCCGCAGGTGGAGTCGATGTACCGGCCGAACTGGCAGGCGGTGGGCGAAACCCCGGCAGATATGGTGATCAAGGGCCGCTGATCGCTGAAGTTGAAATGGAGATCCAATGTGGGAGGGGGCTTGCCCCCGATGGCGGTGTGTCAGTCACCCTATGCATTGACTGAACTACCGCTATCGGGGGCAAGCCCCCTCCCACAGGGATTGTGCGGTGTGTGTGGGATCAGTGCACGACCCAGCTCAACAACCACAGGCCCAGCACCAGCCAGATGATCCCGATAATGACCGAGGCGCGCATAAAGGCGCGTACCGCCGAGTACAGGAAGAGCAGCCCGACGATCAGGGTAAGGATGCTGATGATCGAGGTGTCCATGCCCAGGGTGCGTGACAAGCCATCGATAAAGTTGCCGCCAGCGTGGGTCAGGGCTCCGAACAAGCCGCTCAGACCGTCGACGATAAAGCGGATGACGGCGCCGAGCGCCTGGCCCAACCACTCGAAAAAGCTTTCTACCTGCATGTGCGTGTCCTGATAAGAAGGTGGGCGTAACTGTGCCTTTGGTCGTTGTTGCGACAGGCGAGTTCCCTACAAGCATAGAGGTTTGCCCGCTTGAATTTGCGTTTTGTTGCCCGCTGGGCACTGCTGAGCCTGTTGTTGGTGATTGCCCTGCTATGGCTGGCCGACCGTATCTGGCCTTTGCCGTTGCCCCAGGACGACCTGGCCCGGGTGGTGTTGGCCGAGGATGGCACACCACTGTGGCGCTTTGCCGATGCCAATGGCGTGTGGCGCTATCCAGTGCAAACCAGCGAAGTCTCACCGTATTACCTGGACGCGTTGCTGACCTACGAAGATCGTTGGTTCTATCGGCACCCCGGGATAAATCCGTTGGCATTGGCGCGGGCGACGTGGCAGAACCTGAGCGGTGCGCGGGTGGTGTCGGGCGGCAGTACGTTATCGATGCAAGTGGCGCGTTTGCTCGATCCGCATTCGCGTACCTTCCTCGGCAAGTTGCGTCAGCTGTGGCGTACCGCGCAGTTGGAGTGGCACCTGTCCAAGGAGCAGATCCTCAACCTGTACCTGAACCGCGCACCGTTCGGCGGTACGCTGCAGGGCGTGGCGGCGGCCAGTTGGGCTTATCTGGGTAAATCCCCGGCGCAATTGACCCACGCCGAAGCGGCCCTGCTCGCGGTATTGCCTCAGGCACCGAGCCGCTTGCGCCCGGACCGTCACCCGCAGCGCGCCCAGCAGGCTCGCGACAAAGTGCTGCGCCGGCTCGCTGAGTTCCAGGTATGGCCGCAATCGGCGGTGGATGAGGCGCTGGAAGAACCGCTGCTGCTCGCGCCGCGCCTGGAACCGAGCCTGGCGCCGTTGCTCGCGCGGCGCTTGAACCGTCCCGACAGCCCGCCGCTGATACGTACCACGGTGGATGCCACGTTACAGCGCCGTCTGGAAGACCTGCTGTTGGGCTGGCGCGCACGTTTGCCCGAACATACCTCCGCTGCGATCCTGGTGGTCGAGGAGGAGACCATGGCCGTGCGTGCCTACCTCGGCTCGGTGGATATCAATGACGCCAAACGCTATGGGCATGTGGACATGATCAGCGCGCTGCGCTCGCCCGGTTCCACCTTGAAACCCTTCCTCTATGGCATGGCGCTGGACGATGGCTTGATTCATTCCGAATCCCTGCTGCAGGACGTGCCGCGACGTTACGGCGATTACCGGCCGGGCAATTTCTCCATGGGCTTTACCGGGGCGGTGCCGGCGAGTACGGCGCTGTCCAGCTCGCTGAACCTGCCGGCAGTGCAATTGCTGGAAGCCTACGGGCCGAAACGCTTCGCCGCGCAGATGCGCATCGGCGGCATGCCGCTGGCGTTGCCGGCATTGGCCGAACCGAACCTGGCGCTGATCCTGGGGGGCGCGGGCAGCCGCCTGGAAGACCTGGTCAGCGGCTACAGTGCGTTCGCCCGCGACGGCAAGAGCGCCACCCTGCGCTTGCAGCCGGATGACGCGCTGAGGGAGCGGCCATTATTGTCGCCGGGAGCGGCCTGGATCGTGCGGCGTATTCTCAGCGGCCAGGCGCGCCCCGACCGCGACCCACGGGCCGAACTCGTGCAACGCCCGACGCTGGCCTGGAAAACCGGCACCAGTTATGGCTTTCGCGATGCCTGGGCGATTGGTGTCGGCCCGCGTTACCTGATCGGCGTCTGGATCGGTCGACCAGACGGCACGCCGGTGCCGGGGCAGTTTGGCCTGGCCTCGGCAGCGCCGTTGATGTTGCAGGTGCATGACGTGCTGGCCAACCGCGACAGCCAGCGCGGCATCAGCGCAGCCGTCAAACCGGTGCCGGCCAATGTCGGCGTGGCGGCCATCTGTTGGCCGCTGGGCCAGCCGATGAGTCGCAGCGATCCCAATTGCCGTCGCCAGCGCTTTGCCTGGACACTGGACAACACCACGCCGCCGACCTTGCAGGCGCTGGACCAACCCCTGAGCGTGGGGTTGATGGAAAACCTTTGGGTCAACGCCAAAGGGTTACGCGTCGATGCCCATTGCCCCGGCGCAGAAGCGAACAATATCGCCCTGTGGCCGGCGCCGCTGGAGCCTTGGTTGCCCAGGGCGGAGCGCCGCGAAGCGCGCATCCCGGCAGCCGACCCGGATTGCCCGCCGCCGGCCTTGGCCGCCGCTTCGCCGTTGTCTATTGTGGGCGTGCGCGAGGGCGATCAACTGCGTCTGCCCGCTGCCAGTCAACAGGCGCTACGCCTGAAAATCTCCGCCCTGGGCGGTAGCGGGCGGCGGTGGTGGTTTCTTAACGGGGCGCCTTTGGGTGACAGTGCCAACCAGGATTTCATCAATGCCAGTTTCGAGCGATTGGGCCGTTATCAACTGAGTGTTCTGGATGAGGCGGGGCAAACTGCCAGGCTTGAGTTCAGTGTGGTTGATTAGGGCCTCATCGGGGGCAAGCCCCCTCCCACATTTGATTTGTGAACACATTCCAGTGTGGGAGGGGGCTTGCCCCCGATAGCGTCCTCAAGCCCACCACCGCTATTCACTTGCCTTCAATCTCCATCCCCCTGAAGCTATACCCATTCAGGAGCCCCCAATGAACCTCGAACACCTCACCGAACGCCTGCACCGCATCCGCGATACCAACGATTGGAAGCAGTTCCACAGCCCGAAAAACCTGGCCATGGCCGCCAGTGTGGAAATGGCCGAACTGGTGGAGATCTTCCAATGGCTGAGCGAAGACCAGTCGCGCCAATTGCCCGCCGATAAGCTGGCTCACGCCGGCCAGGAAGTCGGTGACATCGTGCTGTACCTGCTGTTGCTGTGCAGTGAGCTGGGCCTGGACATGAACGAGGTGGTGCGCGCCAAACTGGCCGACAGCGAACGGCGGTTTGCCCATGAGTGATCGGCATTTCGACCAGTTGGCCACGCGTTTTGCCGAGAAGATCTATGGTGGCGCCAAGGGCGCGATTCGCCTGGCAGTGTTGCAGGCCGATCTTACCGAGGCCCTGCCGGACCGCCCGTTGCGCGTACTGGATATCGGCGCGGGGTTGGGGCACATGTCGTTGTGGCTGGCCGAACGCGGCCATCAGGTAACCCTGGCCGAGCCCGCCGAGCCCATGCTCGAAGGCGCACGCCAGCGTTTCGCCGACGCCGGGCAGAACGCCACGTTCATTCACGCGCCCTGGCAAGACTTGCTCGGCCAACTCACCGAGCCCTACGACCTGGTGCTGTGCCATGCGGTGCTCGAATGGCTGGCCGAACCCCATGCGATCCTGCCGGTGCTGCACCAGTTGACGCTGCCCGGCGGCTGGCTGTCCCTGGCGTTTTACAACCGCGACGCGCTGATCTACCGCAACCTGCTCAAGGGCCACTTTCGCAAGATGCGCAAGAACGATATGGCCGGCGAAAAGCAGAGCCTCACGCCGCAGCAGCCACTGGACCCGCGGGAATTGGCGGCGCAACTCGAAGGGCTCTGGCAGGTCGAAAGCCAAAGTGGCGTGCGTGTGTTCCACGACTATATGCCGGTGGAATTCCAGGCGCGCGCCGATCTGCAGGATTTGCTGGAGATGGAGCTCGCTCACCGTCGTCACCCAAGCTTTGCCGGACTTGGGCGTTATTTGCACTGGGTATGCCGTCCGGTTTAAGCGGCCCAGCCTGCGGAGGTCGAAATGCGTCGTCTCGGTTTGCTCCTGTTGTCTCTCGGGTTAGGCGCCTGTTCCAGCCCTAACCCTTATGTGGCCGCTTCGGCTCCGATCCCACCGGCCCCGGCGCAAGCGGCCACGACCTTCGATGCCAGTGCCTACCCGGCGCCGGTGCGCGACTATGGTGCCTACCGCAATTGGGCCTGGCGTAACGGCCAGTTGCCGGCCGGCACCGCGTGGGCGGATTCGGCCCAGGTTGCCGAAGCGGTCAGCGGCGCACTGGACCAGCGCGGTTTGCGCCCGTTGCATGACAATCGCGCGCCCGACCTGTTGGTCAGCGCCGATGTGCGCCTGGAGAAACGCCTGCGGCAAGTCCAGGATGACTATGGCTACGGCTATGGCGGCTACAACCGTTATGGCAATGGCTACGGCATGTACAACTCGGTGCCGATGGTGCGTACCTATGAAGTGCAGGTCGTGGTGGTGCGGGTCAATCTGTTTGACGCCCGCAGCGGCCAGCCGGTGTGGAGCGCCAGTGCGGAAACGGGCAGCCAGGGCAGCCTGAGCGAGCGTGCGGATGCGCTGCGCCAGGCGGTACAGAAGGCACTGACGGCGTATCCTCCGCGTTAACCGCTATTCTCATTTAAAGCCGGACCGATCGTTGGAGGGCCACCATGTTTCGTCGTATCGCTACGCTTGCTTTTGTCATGCTGCTGGGCGGTTGCCAGAGTAACCAGGTCAACCACGATTTTGACGCCAGCCGCGACTTTGCCGCCTACCGTCACTGGGCCTGGAAGGAGCCGGCGCTGCAATACCGCCCGGATGACCCGCGCATCAAGAGCGACCTCACCGAGCAACGTATCCGCCAGGCCGTGGGCGAGCAGCTTGATCAGCGCGGCCTGCGCCCAGCAGCGCCCGGCACCAAGGCTGACCTGAATGTGCAGGCCTACCTGATCGTCGAAGACCGCCAGCAGCAGGTCACCACCAACTACGGCGGTGCCTGGGGCGGGCCATGGAATGGCTATTGGGGCGCGCCGATGTACAACGAAACGCGCAACATCACTTACAAGGTAGCGACCCTGCAGATCGACCTGCTCGACGGCAAGGACGGCAAGCTGGTGTGGCGTGGCAGTGACGAACAAATCATGGCCAGCTCGCCGAACCCCCAGGACCGCAGCGCGGCCATTCGCAACACCGTGAGCAAAATCCTCGCTAACTACCCGCCGCGCTGATCCTGCCCTTTAGAAGCGCTGCGCCGGCAGCGCGTCTACACTTATCGATACCCTAAGGAGAGTAAGCGCACGGCAACTCGCCGGCACAGGAGTGCTCGATGTCTCCCCGACTTCATGGCAAGCAACGCGGCGCCATCGGCTTGATGGCGGTCGGTGTGTTGGCAGTGGTGTTGGCGTTCACGTTGCTGGCGGTCGACAGCGGACGGCTTTACCTGGAAAAGCGCAGGCTGCAAGGGGTAGCGGACACGGCAGCGCTGGAAGCTGTCAGCCGCGACGGCACTTGCGCGGCCGGCCTGAGCGCAGCGGCGTATGCGGCGCAAAGCGTGGCTCGTAATCAATTCGTGGTGGGTAACGGCAATACTTTGGTCACCCGTTGTGGCGCCGTGACCACCGGCGCGTCCGGCCAGCGCGTGTTCGCGGCCAATCCGGCGCTGTCAGCGGCGATCGAAGTGGTGGTCAGCAAAACCGTCACCACCAGTGTCGCCGGCGGCGTGTGGTCGTTGTTTTCCGGTACCCCGGTCAGTCTCAATACCCAATTGACCGCTAAGGCCGTGGCGGCGAAGCCCACGCCACCGATGGCCCAGTTGAGCATCAAAAGCACCCTGACCAGCGTCGATACCGCCAGCGCCGGCTCGTTGAACGCGGTGTTCAGCGGGTTGCTCGGCGGCGCGGTCAATGTGTCGGTGCTCGGCTGGAATGGCTTGCTCGACAGCAACATCAATATGCTCAGCTACCTCGACCAGTTGGCCCTCGACCTGCACGTGGCCGCCGGTGACTACACCCAGTTGCTCAACACCACAGTGACCGCCTCGCAGTTGCTTCAAGCCGCCATCAGCGTGCTGGGTAACAGCCCGTTGACGGCGAATGCCGTGACCGCGCTGGGCATTATCAAGGTCGCGGCGACCAACCCGGTGCCGCTGACCGTCGGCACAATCCTGCAGGTGCAGACCGGCACCACCGCTGCTGCGCTGAATGCCAACCTGCAGGTGTTCCAACTGGTCCAGGGCGTTGTGCAGTTGGCCGGCAGCCAGAGCGGGGCGGCGGTGACCTTGCCCATCAACGTGTTAGGGCTGGCCAATGTCACCACACAGGTCAAAGTGATCGAGCCGCCGCAGCTGTCGGCCATTGGCAATCCGATGCTCGCGGCGGCCAACCCATTGGGCCCGAACAGGATTTTTGTGCGCACTGCGCAACTGCGCACGCAGATAACGGTGAGCTTGCCGGTGCTCAACAGCGTGGCCGGCTTGACCACGGCGGTGAATGACCTGGTGGGGCCGCTGACGCCGGTGCTCAACGGCCTGCTGAGCCTGAACCTGGTGACCACGATCAACTCGGCATTTTGCCTGCTGGGCGCCGGTTGCCAACAACTGGACATCATTGCGGTGCCGGGTAACGTGCCGCTCAAGATCGTGCTGGATGCCGGCGGCGCCAGCACTTATGTCACCGGCTACACCTGCCCTACGGGCAGCGCGGGCACCAAAAGCCTGACCGCCCACACCATCAGCTCGATCGCGTCGTTGAATGTCGGCAACATCAGCAACGCATTTTCTTCCACCCTGCCGATGAGCGTGGCGCCTCTGCCGCTGGTCGATATCGGCATCAAGACCTGCCACAAGATCCTTGGCATCGGCAGTTGTGACCCGCGTGTGGCGTTTGCTGGCGGCGGCATCGCGATCAACCTGCAAAGCACTGTGGCGGGCAGCAACAGTGAGCAGAACCTGGTGTTTTCCAGCACCACACCGTTCGCCACGCCGCCTGATGTGGGGCTTGCGCCCAGTTATCAATCGGCTGTGCCGGCTGCAAATTTGGTGAGTGGCCTTTCCGCCGCGCTCAATGGCGTCGGCATCACGGCTTATCGACCCGTGGGGAGCAACCCTTTGGGAAGCGTGATCGCAAGCACGGTGTCGTTGCTCAGCGGTGTCTCCGCCCTTGTGACGCCCGTGTTGAATAACGCCCTGGGCCCATTGCTCAACCCGATCCTCAACAACCTGTTGAACAGCCTGGGCATCAGCCTGGCAAGCGTGACCGTGGGCGCCAACCTGAGCTGCGGCCAGGCCGGCGAAGCTTACCTGGTGATTTAAACGTCGCTGGCCCTGGGCAGTTCCACGCAAAACCGCGCGCCGTGCTCGCCGTTGCTGACGCTGAGGCGTCCGCCCATGTTTTCGACGATGCCGTAGCTCACCGACAAGCCCAGCCCGGTGCCCACGCCAATCGGCTTGGTGGTGAAGAACGGCTCGAAGATGCGTTCCAGCAAACGCGGGTCAATGCCACCGCCGTTATCTTCGACCCAGATGCGTACGTGGCGGCTGTCGTGTTCGGTGTGCACGGCGATCCAGGGGCGCAGGTCCGGTTGCTTTTGCTTCAGGCTCAACAGCGCATCGCGGGCATTGACCATCAGGTTGATCAGCACTTGCTCCAGCTGGTCGGCGTAACCTGTGACCTGCACCGAACCGTCCGCCTGGATCAGTTTGACCTCCACGCCTTTGCCGTGCAGGCCTTCGCTGAGCAGCGACAGGGTGCCTTCCACCGCGTGCGCCGGGTCGAAGGGCTGCTGCTCGACTTCCGAGCGGCGGCCGAACACGCGCATATGGTCCACCACCCGCGCCGCGCGTTGCACCTGTGCGTCAATGCGCTGGAGTTTTTCCGTCAGGTAGTCGACCTGCACGTCGCCATTGCCCAGGCGCTTGAGCACGTTGACGACGGCCATGCGCATCACGTTCAGCGGCTGGTTGATCTCATGGGCCAGGCCGGTGGCCATTTCGCCGAGGGTGGCCATTTTCGCGCTTTGCGTCAGCTGCTGCTGGGCGCGTCGCACTTCGGTGTTGTCGCGGCCCACGGCCTGCACTTCAACCAGATGGCCGTGCTCGTCGAACACGCCACGGTCCGACCACACCCACCAGGCATGCTCGCGCCCCGGCAGTTGCAGGCTGATTTGCGCCGTGCTCACGGGAAATTCCGGGGTCAGTTGCTGGATGCGCAGCACAAACGCCGCGCGTTGCTCGGCCGACAGCCAGTGCCCAAGGTTCAGTCCCGGCAATTGCCCGGGCCGGCATTCCAGGTAATTGGCCAGGGGCGTGTTGCCAAAGGTCAGGGTCAGGTCCGGGCGGTAGCGGCAGATCATTGCCGGGGAGTCTTCCACCAGGATGCGGTAGCGCTCTTCGCTGGCCTTGACCTGTTGCGCAGCCAACGTGGCTTCGGTGACGTCCAGCCACAGGCCGACCGCCTCCACCGGCAGGCCGAGGTCGTCGCGCAGCAATTTGGCCTCGTCGAGTAGCCAGTGGTAGTCGCCCTGTTTATCCTGGACCCGATAGCGACTGCGCACGCTGCCTTCGCGCAACAGTTGGCGCGTGCGCTGGAAATACAGGTCACGGTCTTGCGGGTGGACCCATTGCACCAGGCTGTCGTGGCTGCATTCGGCGAGGGTGCGGCCCAGCAGCGGCAGCAGGCTGTCGCTGAAAAACACCGGCTGCAAGGCACCGTTCACGTAGCGCTGCACGTAGATCACCGCCGGCGAACTGGCGATCAGGTTGTCCAGGCGCGCATGGGCGGCGTCGGCTTGCAGTTGCTGGTTTTTGATGTCGCTGATGTCGAGCATGAAGCCGATGCAGCGACGCTGCTCACCCGCGCCCAGCACCTGGCCCTGCACGCGGTACCAAGTGGGTGGTTGGTCGCTGTCGCCACGGTTGAGGCGTACGCTGGCGAGCAAGGGTTTGCCAAGGGCTTGCAGGTCGCGCAGGCGGCTGTGCAATTCCTCGCGATCAGCGGGGTGGATGAGGTTGAGCCAGGTGTCCAGGGCTTGCCGGGTCGGGCCGTCTTCGGGGCCCAGGTTGCGCAGCAATTGCGGCGCCAGCTGGATCTCGTCGCTGGCGGGCAGCAACTCCCACCAGCCGGTGCCCAGCAAGCCCTGCAGGGCTTCCTGGCGCTCCAGTTGCAGATGATGGCGGTGTTCGCGCAGGCGGCTGAGCAGCGGGGCGGCGAGGGCGGCGGCGAGGTTCAGCCAGTCACGCTCGCGGGTGTCGGGTTCACCGCTGTAGGCCCCGCACAGCAACCACGCGGCGACGCCCTGGCTATCGCGGTAGGGCACGAGGAACCCATCTGCATTGCCAAACACGCTGTGCAAGCGTGGGTGTTCACCGCGCCCGTAAAGTGCCTGCAGGCTCAATGGGGTGGTGCCGTTGAGGCTGTCCAGGCAGGTCCCGAGGCGCTGGCCGGGGTGCCAGAACAGCGGCGCGTCATGCTGGGCGTATTGGCTGTAGATCATCCAGCCCTGGTCCTCTTGATCGAGCAGCGCCAGGGCGATACAGGGGATTTTCCAGCGCTGCGCCACACTGCACAGTTGTTCGTTGAACACATCGGGCAGTCGGCTGAGGCTGCACACGCGCAGGTGCTCGCTGACCTGGCTGGCCAATTGCCGATTCTGTTCGCGCTGCTCGGCCAGTTGCCGCCCGTCAAGCAAATCGCCGATATCCACCGCGTGCAGCCGCCACCCTTGGTCGTCAGGCTCAAGGCTGCCACGGGTGTGCAGGACCTGCCCGGCGCTGCCCTGGAAATCCAGGTCAAGGCTATGGCGCTGCCAGTCAGCGGGAACGCCCTCCACTGCCAGGGCGCTATGGGCCCACAGCAAAGCGTGCAACGGCGTCCCTGCGGCAAAGGGCGCCAGGTGTGAGCGCAGTGTGCCGCTGATATCGAGCACTCGACCTTGGGCATCCAACAGCACCTGCAAACCGGCCGAGGGCGCCGCCGCAGGCGCGATCGCCAGCGCGCTGCCCCGGCCGAGCAAGCGCCCGAACAGTTTGTCCCCGGAGGTCAAAATTGCAGGCTCGACTGTGCCTGCAGCGTCACCGGCAACTGCGGCACGCTGCCAATGCCGGGCAGCACAATGAACGGCATCACCGCCTGCAGATTGGCCGAGGGGTAGTTGATCTGCACCTTCAGCAGGCCACCCACGAAGGTGGTGCTGACCTGCGTCGCCGTGTTGAAGTTATAGGTGTTTGGGATCCAGCGCAGGCGTTCGCTGATCGCGCTCTTGGCGGTGCTTTGCACCGCAGCGCTGTAGCCCGGCATGGCCGGGTCCAGCCCGACGCTAAGGCGCACGGCCTCGGCGGTGGCCTGGTTGAACGACTGCAATAACAGCAGCGGCAGGCTGTAGCTGACCATGCCGTAGAACACGGCGAAGAACATCACGAACACCGCGACGAACTCAATCGCGGCCGTGCCTTTCTGTTTGTGGGGGAGGCTAGTTTTCATCACCGCGTCTACCCTGACGGCTACTACTTGATATCAGCATAGAATCAATCGGCAAAAAGGGATGTTTTTTACGTGATCCAAGGTGCGGTGGTGCTGTTGTGGTTGGGGCTTTGCGCGGTGCAGGACACGCGGCAGCGATTGCTCGCCAATCGCCTGACGCTGGGCGTTGCGGTGTTGGCGGGGATCTACCTGTTCTGGACCGGCAGCACCTGGCTCGGTGCCTCCGTCGGCCAAGGTCTGTGGGCGTTTATTCTGGCGCTGCTGTTGACCTTGCCGGGGTACGCCTTGGGCCGTCTTGGCGCTGGGGATGTGAAGCTGCTCGCGGCCTTGGCCCTGGTGTCGGATGCCGAGTATTTGTTGGGCTCGTTTATCGGCGCAGCCGTGGCGAGCGGGCTGTGGCTGTTGCTGGCGCCAAGGCTCTGGCCGCTTATGAGTCAACGGCTTGCGGCTTGCCTGGGGCACCTTGCGCCCGCACCGTCAAAAAAACTGCCGTTTGCGCCGTTTTTGCTGGTCGGATTTGCGCTTGTCTGGTTTTGGATTCATTGAATGACGGAAGGGATTAACGCTATGTACATAGTTGGAAAGTACGTCTACGTTTAATAAAGCGTTGTATAGGAATATTCGTGGTTAAGGATGGGTCAATCTTTTGGCTGCCAGGCATGGAGTAGCGTGTGGACAAGCTTAATTCTGCGGTAAAAGTGCTTGTGGTCGACGATCAGCCGTTGATCGTGGAAGAGCTTTGCGAATTTCTTGAAAGCAGCGGGTTGCGTTGTGTGCCGTGTGAGTCCAGCCAGCAAGCCTTGACACGTTTCAGCGAAGACACCGAGATCGGCCTGGTGCTGTGTGACCTGCATATGCCGGAGATGGATGGCATCGAACTGGTCCAGGCCCTGCAAAAAGTGGCCGGCCGGCAGCGGGTCTTCGAGGCGATCATGCTGACCGGGCGCGCCGACAAACAGGACGTGATCAAGGCCCTGCGCGCCGGGATCGCGGATTACTATCAGAAGCCGATCAATCTGGACGAGTTGCTCGAAGGTTTGCAGCGCCAGCTAGCCGCGTTGCAAGAGCGCAAGAACGACCTGCAACTGGGGAACCTGAACCAGAAGCTGCAATTTCTATCCGAGTCGATCAACGACCTGTACCAGGACCTCGATAAAGTGCGCCGCAATCCTAAGGGTGAAGAGGCCACGACGGAAGAAACCGGGCCGGTGGAAATTCCGGCGATCTTCAACCAGCTGTCACCGCGTCAGCTGGATGTGGCCAGGCTGGTTGGCAAAGGGCAGACCAACTATCAGATTGCCTGCGAGCTGGGCATCACGGAGAACACCGTCAAGCTTTATGTGTCGCAAGTGCTGCGGCTGACGCATATGCACAACCGTACGCAGTTGGCGCTGGCGTTATCGCCGAGTAATTCGACGCTGCGCCAGCGGGTGACGGCTCACTGAGTGATCGTTCCCACGCTCTGCGTGGGAATGCCTCCTGCGACGCTCCGCGTCGCGCCCACCGCGGTAATGCGCACAGCTGACGCAGAGCGTCACGGGCTACATTCCCACGCGGAGCGTGGGAACGATCACCACGTAGGCACCCTCACCACTCAGTTGTCCCCTTGGGTTTTCCCGCCGATCTTCTGCTCGAAAAACTCCGGAATCTCATGCTTGAAACTGTCCACCCAGCGCTGGGCGGCCACGTCGCGTTCGGTGGCGGAGGCTGACTGTGGCGTCGCTGACGCGGCTGTCCCGCTGACCTGCAACGCCAGCCAGTTCTCCGTGGCGGCCTGCTGTGGCGAGGATGGGCCGGGCTCGATGGCCATGACACCGAGCGGCAAGGCCAGCACGGCCAGGCTTGCGAAATAAGGCAGTTTCATCATCAATTCCTCGGGTTGCTGTTGGCGTCGCTGACTCTGGCGATCTGGTCCTTGGCCTTGGCGGCGGTCGCGCTTGAAGCCTTGAGTTTTTCGGCACGGGCCTGGGCTTCGGTGACTTGTTCGGGCCCCAGGCCCATCTGGCTGACCACCTGCGCGGCCTGCTTCCAGTTGTCTTGATAGATCAGCAGCGTCACCAGGTTGATCGCTGCCAGTGGGTCGCTTTGCTTGAGTTCCATGGCGGTCATGAATTCAAACCGCGCGTCGTCCAGGCGCAGTTGGTTGAGGTACACCACGCCCAGGTCATTGCGGATTTTCTCGTCGGTGGGCGCCAGCCGCGCCGCGCGCTGCAAGTGGGCCATGGCCTGGGCGTTGTCGCCTTTGGCCGAGGCCAGTTGCCCCAGGCCGTGTTCGCCTTCGGCGGCCATGCAGGTGCCGAGCAGGCTGCGGTACAGCGGCCCCGCCTCGTTGCGCCCGAGCAAGCGATAAGCCTTGGCCTGGCGCAGACGAACCTGGGGCAGACTGGCCGGCAAACTCTGCAGGTTGGCCAGGCTGGCGTGCAGTTTGCCGTCGTTGGCCATTTCATCGGCCAGGCTCAACGACAACTCGTGTTCGGCGCCAGGCTTGGGGCAACTGCCGGGAGCCGTCAGGGCGCCCCATGGGGTTTGGCCATTGGTGGCGCACCCTCCCAGCAGCAACAGGCTCAAAGCGGCTATCAAGGCTTTCATCGGTCGCTCCTCATAGGTTACTCAACGCCCGGGTAATACCGATGAAGGCCGGCCCCCCGAGCACGATCAGCAAGGCGGGAAACAAAAACACCATCATCACCACCGACATTTTCGCCGACATCTTCGACACGAATTCCTGGATGCGCGTCAGGCGTCGGTCGTCGAGCAATTGCTTGAGCGCCAGCAATGACTTCATCGCACCGCCGCCCTGCTGGATCAGTTGCTGAAGGATGATGCAGGTGTCGGTGAACTCATCCACGGCCAGCAGCCTGGCGGTCGTGCCCAGTTCTTCACTGAGCTCCAGCCCGGAGTCGACCCGGTGCAGAACCAGCCGCAGTTCATGGGTCAGGGTCGGCAGCAGGTGTTGCGCTTCGATGCTCAATACGCGCAATGCCTGTTCGACCGCCATGCCCGATTCGAACAGGATCCGCAGTAACGGAATAAAGGTCGAGACTTCCTGGGAGATCCGCAGCTGACGCGCCTTGGCCACGCTGGCCAGGATGCGCTTGGGCAAGAGGTAGCCGACGCCCAGCGCGATCAGGGGCAGCAGCCACGGCGAGCCACTTTCAGGAAACAGCAACGGCTGAGCGATCAGGGCCACGACCAACAGCAGCACCGGCGTGCCGATCTGGAAGGCGGCGAACATCGAGCGCTGGCTGGCGGTGCGCCAACCTATGCGGTTGAGCAGCGTCTGGGTTTCGTTGTCGAGGCTGACCGAACGTTGCGCGAGGGGGCTGTTGCCCAACTGGCGCATCATCGCCCCGAGGCGGTGTTCGCGGCCCAACTGGCCCTGCAGGCGTTGGGCAACCAGGCGCTGACCACGCCGATGTTTGACCAGGTTGGCCAGGAGCAGCGCCAGGGCGGCCAGCAACAACACGGCGCTGATCAGCAGCGAAATAGCCATCTCATACGCTCCGCAACATGCGCCACAGGGCGAAGCAGCCGAGCACCTGCATACCCAGGGCCACGAATAACAGCATGCGGCCAGTGCCGTCGTTCCACATGGTCATCAGGTAGGCGGGGTTGACCGCCAGGAAGTAGCCCACCATGGAAATGGGCAGCGCGGTGAGCACGTAGGCGGTCACCCGGGTTTCGCCGGTCAGGGCGCGTAACTGGCGCGCGGCTTGCTCGCGCTCGCGGATCATCTTGATCAGGTTTTCCAACAGCTCGCTGGCATTGCCGCCATAGCGGTGGTTGACCTTCAAGCCCAGGGCGAACAAGCGCAACTCGTCGCGCTCGTAGAATTCGGCGAAGTCATGGGCGGACTCCGGCAGGCTGACTCCCAGCTGCACGTTGCGCTGGATTCGGCCCATGGCGTTTTTCAGCGGGTCTTCGGCCACGTCGATCCCGCCCAGCACCGCATCGGCCAGGGTGCGCCCGGCCTTTAGGCTGCGCACGGTGTGGTCGAGCAATTGCGGCAGCTGTTCGATCATGCGCGTGATGCGGCGTTGATAACGCCAGGCGATGTACAGGCGCAGCAGCACGGGCGGCAGCACCAGCATCACCAGCAGGCCGACCCAGCTGACGACGATCAACCCGAGCACCGCGCCCAGGCCCCACACCGTCAGCCACAGCCCCAGGCTGTCGCTGGGTTTGCCCAGGCCTGCGCGCAGGAACATGCGTTCCACGCGATTCCACGAGCTGCTTTCTTCGGTGAGCTGCGGCTGGCCTTCGGCGAGGCGGCCCAGCACGCGTTCGGTCCGGGCACGGCGCAAGCCATGCTGGAACGAGCGGATCGACAGGCCGATCAGGATCAGGCAGATGAGTAGCAGGATGGCCCCGGTCATGCTCGATTCCCCCTCAAGGCTATACCGGTTCGCGGCGCAGTTTGTCGCCGGCCGGGTTGAGCGCTTCACGCACGAAGCCGAAGCCGGTGCGCCGGTCATGGCGAAACAGGGTGTTGGTCACGTACACGTCTTCGCGGATGCCCACCACCTCGACCACTTCGCTGACGCAACGACGTCCGTCCGGCAGGCGGGTCAGTTGCACCACCACATCCAGCGCCGCGCAGATCATCTGCCGCAGGGTCTTTTCCGCGATCATGCGGCCGGTCAGGCCCACCAGGGTTTCCAGGCGCAGCAGGGCGTCGGCGGCATTGTTGGCGTGCACGGTACTCATGGAGCCGTCATGGCCGGTGTTCATGGCGGTCAGTACATCGAGCACTTCCACCCCGCGAATCTCGCCGAGAATGATGCGGTCGGGGCGCATCCGCAGGGCGTTGCGGATCAGGTCGCTGGCCTTGACCTCGCCGTGCCCTTCGGCATTCGGCGGGCGGGTTTCCAGGCGCACCACATGGGGATGGCCCAATTGCAATTCGGCCACGTCTTCAATGGTGACCAGGCGTTCATGGGGGTTGATCAACTGGCTGAGAATATTCAGCAGCGTGGTTTTACCGGTGCCTGTCCCGCCGCTGATGAGGATATTGCAACGCTTGCCCACCGCTTCCTGGAAGAAGTCGAAGATGTTCTGGTCGATGGTCTGCATGGCCACCAGATCGCTGCTTTTGAGCATGTCCTTGCGAAACTTTCGGATCGACAGGCAGGGGCCGTCCAGGGCAATCGGCGGGATGATCGCATTGACCCGGCTGCCATCGGGCAGGCGCGCATCGACCATCGGCGACGACTCATCCAGACGCCGCCCCAGCGGTGCGAGAATGCGTTGCATGACGCGCTCCACATGGTGGGCGTCGATAAAGCGCAGGTCGCTCTGATGCAGCAAGCCGTCACGTTCGATAAACACCCGGTGCGGCCCATTGACCAGGATTTCGGTGACGGACGGATCGCGCAGCAACACTTCCAGCGGGCCGAAGCCGGTCAGTTCGTCGACGATTTCTTCGGCCAGGCGCTCCATCTCGTAGCGCGAGATCGCCAGGTGCATGCGGTTGATGTATTCGGCCACTTTGTCGATGACAAATTGCGCCAGGGACTGGCGCGAGCCTTCCAGCAGGTTCAGCCCCGATTCTTCGATGGCATCGATGATGTAGCGATGCAGCACCAGCTTCAAACCGTCGTGATCGGTGTTGCCAGCCGCGCCGCGTGCGGGTGCGCCGAAGAGTTTTTCACTGCTCATTTAGCGGCTCCCAGCAAACGCTCCAGCCAACGGCTGGGCGGTTTTGCGGTGGGGTCATGTGAGCGTTTCGCCAGGCGCTCGCCGAGGGTTTTGAGCCCTTGCGTCAGGGCTTCGCGCGGCGCCAGCGCAAACAGGGTTTGCCCTTGGTTCTTGGCGTTCAGCCGTAGCTCCGCGCTCAATGGCAACACCGCAATCACTTCCAGGCCGAAGCTTTTGCCCAGCGCTTCGGCGTCAGGCGCGCAGCCTTTGAGGTAGCCATCGATCAAGAGCTTGGCGTGTTCGAGCTTCATGCCTTTTTCGCGCCAATGGTTCAGCACCGCCAGGTTGCGCCGGCAGTCCAGCACGTTCTGGTCGGTGCACCACAGCAGCTTGTCGCAATGGCTGACAAAGGTGCGCAGGGCGTCGCTGTCCGGCTGGCCGACCAGGTTCACCACAATGTGCTGGAAGTGCTGGCGCAGTGCGCTGAGCAACATATACAGCTCGGCGGCGCTGGTGTGCTCCAGCAGCTCATCGTTGGGCGCGTAGGCAAGCATGCGCAGGCCGTCTTCAGCTGAGGTAAAGGCGCTGTTGATCAGGGTCGCGTCCAGCCGCCTCAGGTGGCGCAGGGCATCGCCGAAATTGAACGAACTTTCCAGGCCCAGCAGCGCCAGGCTGTCACCGCGTGGCAGGCCGAGGTCGAGCAACAGCGTTTGCTGGCCGCTCTTTTGCACCACCAGCGCCAGATGGCTGCTGAGCAGCGCGCCGTCGGAAGTGCCCTGGGTGCCGTACAGCACCGAGAGGCCGCCCAGATGGGTGTGAGTGGTGACCGCGGGCAGGCGCTTGCTCAGGCGGCGCACCAGCCCGGCGACTTCGCTGGAGCGCGAGCCGTAGGCGACGAAGTCCCGCGCGCCGGCGCGCATCGCGTTGAGCACCAACTGATTGTCCATACCGTCGCCGAGGGCGACGATCGCCAGCATCGGCTTGGCTTCCAGTGCGCCTTCGATCAGCGCGCTCTGGGCCACCAGATGCTCGCGATCGAGGCCGATGAACACCAGGTTGGCGAAGGTCACATCGACCAGGGCCAGCAGCTCATCCAGGGTACCGCTGCCGGCGCTGACCACCTGGCCGAGGGGCGCCAGCGCGCCCTGCAGCCATTCGAGGTCGGTGGTATTACGGGTAATTGCCAGGAAGGTCTGGCTCAGGTGATCGCTCATTGGGACAACCCGTTGAGGCGGTCAAAATTACCGTTTTCCAGGAAGAACAGGCGGTACCAGTTCGGGTCGTAGTTGCGCATTTTTTCACCGGGCAGCGCCGGCAGTCGGGCATTGGCCGCCAGCGGTTGCACCAGGTGCGGCGTGACGATCATCAGCAGTTCCTTGTCCTCGCGCTGGACCGACGAGTCGCGAAAGAACGCCCCCAGGATCGGGATGTCCCCCAGGCCTGGGAACTTGGCGATGCTGGTGGTGGTGTTGCTGCTGATCAGGCCGCTGATCACGAAGCTTTCGCCGTCGGCCAGGGACACGCTGGTATCGGTGCGGCGAATGGTCAGGGCCGGCACGCGGATATTTTCGATGACCACCGCGTTGGTGTAATCCAGTTCGCTGACCTCCGGCGCCACCTTGAGGGAAATGCGGTTGCGGTCGATCACGGTCGGGGTGAGGGTCAGGCGAATGCCGAATTCCTTGTATTCGATCGAGATGGTATCGCTGCCGCTGCTCGGCACCGGCACCGGTATTTCGCCGCCAGCGAGGAAGGTTGCGCTTTGCCCGCTCATGGCCACCAGGCTCGGCCGCGCGAGGGTGTAGGCAAAGCCGCTGCTTTCCAGGGCGTTGATCATCGCCGAGACGCGGCCGCCGCCAAAACCGATGTTGAAGTTGTCGGTGCTCACCGGCAGCTTGAACGTGCTGGGCGTGGGGGACAGCAAGTTGGGGCTGCCGAGGAAGAAGTTGTTGCCGATGCCCAGGATCTTGGTGCTGGCCTCCTTGAGTTTGGTGCGGCTGACTTCGACGAAGCGGATATCGGTCTGTACCTGGCTGGGCAGCAAAGGATCATCGGCGGGCGACAGCGAAAGACTGGTCAAGGCGGTATTGGCCTTGCCCTTGACGAACACCATGCTCTGGCGCGGGGTGGTCGAACAGGCGGTCCACACCATCAGGCTGGTGGTGCCGGGGCCGACGCCGGTCAGCAGGAAACCCCGATCGCCATTGAGATGAACGTCAGCGATTTTCGGATCGCCAATGGCCAGGCGTGTTATGGCCACCGGCGATTGCAGTTCCTGTTGCAGGCCCTCGCCTACGGACAACGCGGCGGGCAGTTGAGCCAGGTTGGCGCAATTGCTCGCAGCCGCCATGGCCAGCCCGATGGACAGGTGCGACAGCAGCAACGCACAGGTAATTCTCAGCGTGAACACCGGTATGAAACGTCGGTTCATGCACAGCATCCTTGTTCAGTCAGGGGTTTGTTGAGTTGCTTGATTGCCGCGTATCACCTCGACGCCAGCACGGCGCGGGGCGCTGCTCTGGGCCACTTTCCTGGGGGCCTGGGCGAAGGCCAGTTGGGTGAACTGATAGAGGTCGCGGTTAGCGTTCTGCAGATTGCCCGGCGCGTCGTCTGCGCCGGCCCAGTAGTGGCTCAACAGGCGTTCGTCGGCGCTGCGCACGGCCAGGCGCAAGGTGCCGGCCTGGGTGGCGAGCATCAGCCGGCTCAGCAACTGCTCGGGCACGGCCAGCACCACCGTGCGCGAGGGCGCATGGCGTTGGGCTTTCTCTTCGGCGGTGAGCGCGGGAGGGGCGGCGGGGGTGCCGTCGTTGGTCAGGCCCATCTGGTCGCCGACGCTGAGCAGGCGCACGGCGGGGATCACCACCTGGGCCGATTGTTCAAGGTTGGCCGCGTCCTGGCGCAGGTACAGCAGCACGTCCACATAGTCGCCGGGACTCAACTGGCCGGCGGCGCCAATCACTTCATCGACGGCGACGGCCAGGGCGCGTTCATCGGCGCGGATCATCCGCGCCAGCGGCCCGCCCGGAGTGAAACTTTCCTCGTTGAGCCAGGTGCCCGCGCCGAGCGCCCGCAATGGGGTACGGCCAACCGCCTGGTCGATACGGCTCATGCTGCCGGCCGGGACCGTGCGCAGTTTTTCGAGGCTCAGGTCAGCGGCAGTCAGGGCAACGAAGGGAGGCACATCGTGGGCCAGCACGACCACCGATTGGCGGGTCGGGTCTTCCACCACAGCGACGGCTTTTTCGACGGGAGCAGCCTGTGGCGGTGGTGGTGGCGCCGCAGCAGGCTCACGGCTGAGGACCAACCCCCAGTAACCGGCAAACAACGCACCGACCAACAACACAGCGGCCAGTACCATGCTCAGACGCGTGTTCATGACGGCTCTCCTTTTCCCGTTGCAACACAGCCCGTCGGTCCAACAGGCTACTTGCGCAACCCGGCTGAACGGTGACTAACTATTTCGCTATTTGACGGTAGTTGAGCTAGGACAAAATGCCATTACTGAGAGAAAGTTTTCTTCAGGGAGCAGGACGTGTCCTTTAAAAACACACATTTACGGCGTCAGAAGAGCAACTACTACTTTAGGACTAATCAGTTCTTACAGTTGTGAGGCTGGGCTTTGTTGGCAATGCTTTGGATGGCACATCGCAATCACTGTGCGTTACCGGGATACGGCGCTTGGTCGCCTGAGGAGAAGTGTTATGGTCCTTGCTCTGCTGATGAAGCTTCACGTTCAACTCCAATTGCTGTTCCATCGTAAAGATGGCGCGACAGCCATCGAGTACCTCATACTGGTGGCGATTGTGGCGCTGGTGGTACTCGCCGCCGGAACGACGCTGGGGCCTCAGATCACGGCCTTCTTTACCAGGATCGGTACTGCCATTTCCCCATGAGTTGCCGTTGTTGATTGATCAGGTCGTGCTCATGAATGCTGCTGTCTCTCCCCGCCAACAAATCCTGTTGGTGGACGACGAAGAAGATGCCCTCGTTGAACTGGCGGAGTCGCTGGAGAACGAGGGCTTCGTTTGCTTTACCGCCACCTCCGTGATGTTCGCGTTGCAGGAACTCACCTTGCACCCCGATATTGCCCTGGTCATCACCGACCTGCGCATGCCTGAGGAAAGCGGTATCTCCTTGATCAAGCGTCTGCGCGAACACACCTCCCGCTCGCACCTGCCCGTGATCGTCATGTCGGGGCATGCGGAAATGGATGACGTCAGCGACATGCTGCGCCTGCAGGTGCTGGACTTGTTTCGCAAGCCCATCTACCTCGCGCGGCTGCTCGATACGTTGAACAGTTTGTTTCCCCTAAGAGCAGCTACGAGCTTCAAGCCTTAAGCGGCAAATGGTGCACCTTGCCCCTCTTGCAGCTCGAGGCTTGTAACTTGACGCTCTCGTTACAGCTGATAACTGAAACTCAACGTATACCGCGGCCGCCGGTTGAAACTGTCCAGAGCGATGTCCGACATCGGCTTGGCGGCTTCCAGGGCGATGTTGTAGTACTTGTTATCGCCAAAGCGCAGACCCACCGCCGCCGAGGACATGTCGCTGGCCTTGACCGGCAGTTCGTTGAACCAGGCCTTGGCGCGGTCCAGTACCACGTAGGGTTGCAACACCTTCACCCAATCGCCGGCCCGGTTGAAGCTGTAGTTGACCTCATACGCCACGCCCCAGCCCTTGTCGCCCGAGCCTTGGTCATCGGGGTAGCCACGGCCGAAGTTCTGCCCGCCAAACGTGGCGCGCTCGCTGTCGGGCAGGGTGTTGTTGCTCCAGTAGAGCGCACTTGAGAGCACGCCTTGCCAGTTGTCGAAGAACTTGTTGCTTTGCACGCCGGACAGGCGCAGGCGAAAGAAATCGAGATCGGGTTTGGCCACGTCCAGGTCGCTGCGGGCCTTGGCGCCCAGACCGTCGATACCTTGATACAAGCCGCCGCTGAGGATGCGTAACTGCCTGGCGTCGGCCTTGCGCCAGTCACCCTCGAAGGCCAGGGCGCGCAGGTTCGATTCGATATCGAAGCGCAGCGGGTAGCCCACCAGTTTATAGCGGGTGGTCTGGTCTACCGCGTACAGGCGCGTGCCCAGGGTGAGCGACTCGGTGGGTGAGGCAATGAAGGGGTGGCTCAGGCCGATGGAGTAGCGATCGATCGACTGGTGTGGCTTGAGTTCGAAGCCGCCGTCCAATTGCACGCTGCTGCTGGGGTCGGCGCGATAACGCTCGGCGGCGAGGGCCAGTTGGGTGCCCTCGGTATTGATGAACTGGTTGTAGTCCACGCGGTAGTAGTGCTCTTTGTCCTCGCCGGGCGGAAACAACCCGCTGAGGCTGAGCTGTTCGCCCATTGGAGTTTGAGCGTTACTGGTTGTGCTGAGTAACGCCTGGGTGCCGCCACGGCTTTTCTGCGCCAGGCTCATGCTGGTGGTGAAGGGTTTGCGGCTGGCCTGGATCTGCATGTGCGTGGCGCCATCGGTGGTGCCCGGCGGCGGCACTTGCGCCTGCACGGTGAGGCCGGGGATGCGGCTCATCAGCGTGGTGTAGCGTTCGAAGGTCTTGCGCGTGAGTGGGCGTTCGGCGAGGAGTTTTTGCGCGAGTTTGTCGACGTAGGCCGACACCGAGCCGATGTCACCGGTTTGTTGATAGTCCTTGATGTAGCCTTCTACCAGCACCACGCGGACCAAGCCGTTTTCGAAGGTCTGCTGCGGCAGGAACGCGTAGGACAACAGGTAGCCGTCCTGCTGGTAGCGACGAGTGATGCCACGGGTGGCCTCGATCAGTTGCGCGAGGTTGGTCTCATGGCCAATCAACGGCGCGTAGACCTGGGCCGTCTCGGTGAGCGGGTACACCGTGCCGCCTTCGATCTGCAGCTTGCGAATGGTGACCTTGGTGTCCATCAACAACGGCTGGCCCGCAGTGGGTGGCGTTTCTGGCACCTGGGTTTGCGGTGTGGCCGGTCGATAGGCGTCGGCGGGCAGGTTGGGTACCGGCAGGGTGCGGATGGTGTCGTTGCTGTTGAGGAAGCTGGGAAGGGCCTCGGCTTGGGCATAAGCGCTGAGGGTAAGCAATAACAACGGGGTCAACACGCGCATAGGACACTCCATGGTCAATTGCAGCAGCGTTTGGGGCCCGCCGCGCTCTGGGGCGCGGTTCGGGAGGGCGCTGAGTGTCTACATCCAGCAGCGGCCCCTAAAAAAGACGAGAGACTTAGTCAGGGTCTCTCGTCTCAACCAAGCGTAGGCGCTGTAGGGGAGGCCGTCTAATCGGCCAGGTGCATTTCTATTTGCCGCTCAGGCCGTTCAGCAAGCCGCCCAGGCCTCCCGTTGTTGCCGTGCCGCCAGTGGTGGGTGCAGTGCCTGTGGCGGGGGCTGTGGCGCCAATATTCAGACCGCCGAGCAGGCCACCGCTGGTACCGCCGGTGCCGCCGGTGCCGCCGGTGACCAGGCCACCGACCGAGCTTACGGTATTGCCGACGGCGGTTACCGTGGTGCCCAGGGTCGTGGTGACCGGGTTGGCGTTGGCGGTGGTGAGGTTAGTGCCCAGGCTGCTGACGGCGCCGCCGACTTGGGTTACCAGGCCGTTGACCGGAGTATCGACGCCGGTGGTGGTGCCGATGTTTTGCGTCAGTGCGGTGACGCCCGATGTTACTGGGTTCAGCGCAGCGCCTACGTTGGCTGCAACCGTTGCGACCGGTGCAGTAGCGCCCGTGTTGGCAACGCCTGTGCCACCGAGCACGGTACCCACGGAGGCAATGGTGTTGCCCAAGGCGCCGCCGGTCACCCCGGCTGCACTGACCGTGCCGTTGGTGTTGCCGACGTTCAGGCCGGTCCCGACGTTGTTCACCAGGCCGCCGACCAGTTCCGGTATGCCGGGTGCTGCGGCGCCGCCGGTTGGCGCGACATAGCCGCCGGACTTGTCGAGTGTGCCGCCTACGCCTGTCAGCACGCTGCCGACAATCGTGGTCACAGGGTTGCCTGCGCCGCCGGTGCTGGCGACTTGGGTGCCGAGGCCGGTGACGGTGGCGCCCAGTTTATCCACCAGGCCGTTGACGGGCGTGCCCAGGCCGGTTGCGTTGCCGAGGTTGCCGGTGGTGTTTTCCACCAGCGACACCACCGGCACCAGCACTTTGCCGCCCAGGGTGCCGGTCAGGGAACCCAATGGGCCGGTGGTGCTGGCCGTGCTGAGGGTATCGCCGAGCATGGTCACCGTAGTGCCCACTTTATCCACTACACCACCGACTGCACCGCCCACGCCGCCGGTCAAGCCGCCGACGACGGGAACCCCGCCGAGGGTGGTCGACAGCGATTTGCCAGTGACCGACAAGCCGTCGCCCAAATCGGCGACGCCAGTGCCGACACCCGCGACCGTGATGCCCAGGGAGTTGCTGTTGGTGCCCAGGGAGCCCAGGCCCGCCGTCACGCCAGTGCCGATGCTGGTCACGGCGGTGCCGGCCGAGGTGACCAGGCCGCCAGCGGTTGTGCCGACGATGGGAACACCGTTCAAGGTCGAACCGAGGTCACCCACCGCTGCGCCTACATTGCCCACGGTGGTACCGAGGGTACCGGCGATCTGGCCAGTGACGAGTGGGGTGGTTGTCGAACCGGTGCCGCCACCGGTACCGCCGCCGGTTCCGCCACCAGTGCCGCCGCCGGTTCCACCGCCAGTGCCGCCACCAGTGCCCCCGCCAGTGCCACCGCCGGTTCCGCCACCAGTGCCCCCGCCAGTACCTCCACCGGTACCGCCTCCAGTGCCACCGCCAGTACCGCCACCGGTGCCATCGCCAGTACCGCCGCCAGTGTCACCGCCGGTACCGCCACCGGTACCGCCACCGGTTCCACCGCCAGTGCCGTCGCCGCCGCCAGTGCCACCACCCGTACCGCCACCAGCACCTGCACCAGCATCCGGCGAAGACGCCGCCACGTTCGATTTATGCCCGCCACCACCGCTGCTGCAGCCGCCGAGGCTCATGGCCAGAATCAACGCCAGCGCGGTACTTGCTTTCCAAAACACTACTTGAGTTTTCATGATTGAGTTCCTTGCACCTGGTACAACCTTGGTTGTTTCAAACGTTCGCTATTTCTTTGGCTAGCGATACGTTTGTCCGTGTGGTTATCACAGACCCGGGCCGGTTTTCTCGCAATCTCAACTTGGTATTAACGATTTATATACATAAGGTCTTAGTCGTCTTAAGTACTAATGCAAACGTTATAAATTCAAATAACGCTGGCTGCCTGTTAGTTCTAAATCAAAGGGTTAAATAAAGTAGCGGACCCGGTCGGGTCCGCTATAACTTAAGGTGTATATATACAATTAATCAGTGTCTCTCAGGCAATCGGTCGCCACTCTCCAAGCATATGCTGGATGTTACCGGCGCCGTTCAACACCAACTCGCCAGTTAAACCGGCGCCGCTGGTCATCAGAATCACTTCGCTGGGCAGGCGCACGGGTTTCTTGAATTCAACGGCTATTTCGACATTGGCCACCGGCAGTTGCTCGCCCAAGGCCGCCAACGTGCGGGCCTTGTTCCACAACCCGTGGGCAATCGCCTGGGGAAAGCCGAAGAGCTTGGCGGTCATTGCGCTGAGATGAATCGGGTTGTAATCGCCGGATACGCGAGCATAGCGGCGACCGATATCGGCGGGGGCTTTCCAGCGCGTGAGTTCGGTGAGGGCTGCGTCAATTACCAACGTGCGTTCCTCGGTCTCGCCCTCGAGCTTTACGCCCCGGCACAACATTGTGCTTTCAGCTTCCCAGAGCAGCCCAAGGGCATCCTCGACCACGGTCACCACATCGAAGGTCGCGCCTTTGGCATGGGGCTTGAGGTTGCCGGTGTACACCCCAACGCTCAGCTCACTCACACTGCCCAGGGGCCGATGCAGGCGAATGCAGTTGCTCAGGTGGATCAACCCCAGCAACGGAAACGGGAACGCCTGGTCGGTCAGCAGTTGCATCTGCAGGCCGAACGCGAGGATATGCGGATAGGTCGCCGGCAGCATCGGGCTGTCGGCAAAACCGCAGACCTTGCGGTACGCCGCCACAGCCCTGGGGTCGACGCGAACCTGGCAGCGCAGGCCGTGCTCGGGCAGTGCGCTGCCGGTGATCTTGCGCTTGAGCGCCGCACGCCAGTACAGCGGCGGTAGATACGGCGTGCTGTCCAGTGTCTGCCATTGCATATTCACGCTCCCAGAAGACTTTGCCCACACACCCGCAGCGCCTGGCCGCTGACGGCACCCGAACCCGGCTGGCTCAGCCAGGCCACGGCTTCGGCCACGTCCTGCGGCACACCGCCCTGGCCCAGGGAACTCATGCGTCGTCCGGCCTCACGCAGGGCAAACGGAATATGCGCGGTCATCTGGGTTTCGATAAAACCGGGGGCGACGGCATTGATGCTGATCCCGCGCGTTTGCAGCAGCGGTGCCCATGCCTGGGCCAAACCGATCAGCCCGGCCTTGCTTGCCGCATAGTTGGTCTGCCCGCGATTGCCGGCAATGCCGCTGATGGAAGCCAGCAGCACCACGCGGGCATTGTCGCGCAGGGTGCCGCTGTCGAGCAGCGCCTTGGTCAGCACCTGCGGCGCATTGAGATTGACCGCCAGCACCGCGTCCCAGTATTCCGGGGTCATGTTGGCCAGGGTCTTGTCGCGGGTGATGCCGGCGTTGTGCACCAGAATATCGAGGCCATCGGGCAGGTGTTCGATCAACTGGGCGGCGGCGTCTTCGGCGCAGATATCCAGCGTGAGAGTACGCGCATTCAAGCGGGCGGCCAGGGCGTCGAGGTCGGCCTTGGCTTGGGGCACATCCAGCAGGATCACCTCGGCGCCATCGCGGGCCAGGGTCTCGGCGATGGAGGCGCCGATACCACGCGCAGCGCCGGTCACCAGGGCTTTGCGCCCGGCCAACGGGCGTGTCCAGTCTTCGACCGGCGTGGCGCAGGCCTGCAGGCGAATCACCTGCCCTGAGATATAGGCGCTTTTGGGCGACAGGAAAAACCGTAGTGCGCCTTCCAGCTGGTCTTCGACACCTTGGTCCACCTGCAGCAACTGCAGCACGCCGCCGCTGCGCAGTTCCTTGGCCAGCGAGCGGCTGAACCCTTCCAGGGCGCGCTGGGCGCTGGCGGCGAACGGGTCGCTGAGGCTTTCCGGCGTGCGGCCAAGGATCACCAGGTGGGCGCTGTGAGCGAGGTTTTTCAGCAAGGGCTGAAAAAATTCACGTAGCTGCTTGAGTTGATCGGTGTGCTGCAAGGCACTGGCGTCGAAGACCACAGCCTTGAGCTTGGGACCGTGGCCTGGAATCCACGCCGGCGCGTCCAGCGCTTCGGCACCGTAGCTGTAGACGGCATCGGTGAGTTTGTTGGCAAACGGCAACACTTTAGTTGCCAGCGCGCCACCGCCCAGCAGCAGTGCACCTTCCACCGGGCGCAGGCGCCCGGCTTGCCAGCGTTCCAGGCGTACCGGCGACGGCAGGCCAAGGGCGGCGACCAGGCGATGGCCGAGGCTGGAGTTGGCGAAGTCGATATAACGGTCAGACATGGAACGCTCTCCGAAGACTGGGGTTCAAAAGGTGGACCATCCCAGGGTAGCAGTCGTTCGACTAGGCTCACTGATCAAGCCCATAACAGACAGAGGGAGCTTTCCATGACTCAATTGCGCCGTGTGGCGATCATTGGCGGTAATCGCATTCCTTTCGCCCGCTCCAACGGCCCCTACGCCACGGCAAGTAACCAGGCGATGCTCACTGCTGCCCTGGAAGGCCTGATCGAACGTTTCAACCTGCACGGCCTGCGTCTCGGCGAGGTGGCCGCTGGCGCGGTGCTCAAGCATTCCCGTGATTTCAACCTCACCCGCGAATGCGTACTCGGCTCGCGCCTGTCGCCGCAAACCCCGGCCTACGACGTGCAGCAGGCCTGCGGCACCGGGCTTGAGGCGGCATTGCTGGTGGCCAACAAGATTGCCCTGGGCCAGATCGAATGCGGTATCGCCGGCGGGGTGGACACCACCTCCGATGCGCCGATTGGCGTCAATGAAGGCCTGCGCAAGATTTTGCTGCAGGCCAACCGCAGCAAGTCCATGGTGGATAAGCTAAAAGTTTTGTTACAGCTTCGTCCGCAGCACCTCAAGCCAGAACTGCCGCGCAACGGTGAGCCGCGCACCGGCTTGTCCATGGGCCAGCACTGCGAGCTGATGGCGCAGACCTGGCAGATTCCTCGCTCCGAGCAGGACCAGCTTGCCCTGGAGAGTCATGAGAAAATGGCCGCCGCCTACGCCGAGGGCTGGCACAACGATTTGCTGACGCCGTTTCTGGGGCTGACCCGCGACAACAACCTGCGCCCTGACCTGACCCTGGAAAAACTCGCCGCGCTCAAGCCTGCTTTCGAGCGCAGTGAAAAGGGCACGCTCACCGCCGGCAACTCGACGCCGCTGACTGACGGCGCTTCGCTGGTGCTGTTGGGCAGCGAAGCCTGGGCCAACGAGCGCGGCTTGCCGATCCTCGCGTACCTGCGCGATGGCGAAGCGGCGGCGGTGGATTTCGTCCACGGTGCCGAAGGCCTGCTGATGGCGCCGGTGTACGCCGTACCGCGCTTGTTGGCCAGGAACGGTCTGACGCTGCAGGACTTCGATTACTACGAGATCCACGAAGCATTCGCCGCCCAGGTGTTGTGCACGCTCAAGGCCTGGGAAGATGCCGACTATTGCCGCACGCGTCTGGGCCTGGATGCGCCGCTGGGCGCCATCGACCGCAGCCGTCTGAACGTCAAGGGCAGCTCACTGGCCGCCGGGCACCCGTTTGCCGCGACTGGTGGGCGCATTGTCGCCAACCTGGCCAAGTTGCTGGATGCAGCAGGGAAAGGGCGTGGGCTGATTTCGATCTGTGCGGCGGGGGGGCAGGGTGTGACGGCGATTATCGAACGTTGATTGCCGGGTAAAATTGGCATATTGAATGCATTCTTCGTGGGCCAGAGGTCGGTAGCCTCTCCCACCGGCGCGCCGATTGCCGTATAACGAGTGCCACACGCGTGTTTGGTAATACAGGACCCACAATAAAAGCTGATGAAGACTCCTAAACGCATTGAACCCCTGATCGAAGACGGTCTGGTCGACGAAGTGCTGCGCCCACTGATGAGTGGTAAAGAAGCAGCTGTTTATGTGGTGCGCTGCGGCAACGAATTGCGTTGCGCCAAGGTTTACAAGGAGGCGAATAAACGAAGCTTTCGTCAGGCGTCCGAATACCAGGAAGGCCGCAAGGTCCGTAACAGCCGCCAGGCCCGGGCCATGGCCAAGGGCTCCAAGTTCGGCAAGAAAGAAACCGAAGATGCCTGGCAGAACGCCGAAGTAGCGGCGTTGTTCCGCCTGGCCGGTGCGGGCGTTCGCGTGCCCAAGCCGTACGACTTTCTTGAAGGCGTGCTGTTGATGGAACTGGTCGCCGACGAGTATGGCGATGCGGCGCCACGCCTGAATGACGTGACGTTGGAGCCGGACCAGGCGCGTGAATACCACGCCTTCCTGATTTCCCAGATCGTGCTGATGCTGTGTACCGGGCTGGTGCACGGTGACCTGTCCGAGTTCAACGTACTGCTCACGCCAACGGGCCCGGTGATCATCGACCTGCCCCAGGCGGTGGATGCGGCGGGCAACAACCACGCGTTCAGCATGCTGGAGCGGGATGTGGGCAACATGGCTTCCTACTTCGGGCGCTTTGCTCCGGAGCTGAAGAAGACCAAGTACGCCAAGGAAATGTGGGCGCTGTACGAAGCCGGTATCCTGCACCCGGCCAGCATCTTGACCGGTGAGTTCGACGAGCCGGAAGAGCTGGCGGATGTGGGCGGTGTGATCCGCGAGATCGAAGCGGCGCGGCTGGATGAAGAGCGCAAGCAAGCGAATCGCGCGGCAGATGATGCCCCACCCACCAAGACCGCCGAAGAACCGCCGCCGCCTTGGATGCAGTGATTTCCCGGCACATGGAGATCTAAGTGTGGGAGGGGGCTTGCCCCCTCCCACATTTGGTTGTGTGTTGAGTCAGTTGGAACATCAGGTGCGGCGGCTTCCGGACGTCTTGGATGCAGTGATCTCCCGGCACATGGAGATCGAAGTGTGGGAGGGGGCTTGCTCCCGATAGCGGTGGTTCAGTCAACATTTACAGTGACTGATGCACCGCCATCGGGAGCAAGCCCCCTCCCACATTTGGTTGTGTGTTGAGTCAGTTGGAGCATCCGGTGCGGCGGCTTCCGGACGTCTTGGACGCAGTGATCTCCCGGCGGATGGAGATCGAAGTGTGGGAGGGGGCTTGCCCCCGATAGCGGTAGTTCAGTCAATATTTACAGTGACTGATGCACCGCCATCGGGAGCAAGCCCCCTCCCACATTTGGTTGTGTGTTGAGTCAGTTGGAGCATCAGGTGCAGCAACTGCCGGAGGCCAATTCCTTGAGGATCGGGCAATCCGGTCGGTGGTCGCCCTGGCAGTGCTCCACCAGATCTTGCAGCGTGTCGCGCAGTTGCGCCAACTCGCGGATTTTTTGATTCAGTTCATCGATATGCTGGCGCGCCAAGGCTTTCACGTCGGCGCTGGCCCGTTGTCGGTCCTGCCACAAGGTCAGCAGTTTGCCGACCTCTTCCAGTGAAAACCCCAGGTCGCGCGAGCGTTTGATGAACGCCAGGGTGTGCAGGTCGTCGGCGCCATAGATGCGATAACCGCTGTCGGTGCGGTGGGCTGCCTTGAGCAGACCGATGGATTCGTAGTAGCGAATCATCTTCGCGCTCAGCCCGCTCTGGCGAGCGGCTTGGCCGATATTCATGGGCGTTGATCCTCCAAGTCCTTGGGTTTCCAGGTTTTCAACAGCAACGCATTGCTCACCACACTGACGCTGGACAACGCCATCGCCGCACCTGCCAGCACCGGGTTGAGCAGGCCGAAGGCCGCCAGGGGAATGCCGATCACGTTATACACAAAGGCCCAGAACAGGTTCTGGCGGATTTTCGCGTAGGTCTTGCGGCTGATCTCCAGGGCGGCCGGCACCAGGCGCGGGTCGCCGCGCATCAGGGTGATGCCGGCGGCGTGCATGGCCACGTCGGTGCCGCCGCCCATGGCGATGCCGATATCGGCGGCGGCCAGGGCCGGTGCGTCGTTGATGCCGTCGCCGACCATGGCCACCACTCCGGTTTTTTTCAGTGCGGTTACGGTGGCGGCTTTGTCGGCGGGCAGCACTTCGGCGTGTACATCGTCGATGCCCAGCGCCTCTGCAACCGCCCGCGCGCTGCCGCGATTGTCGCCGGTAAGCAGGTGGCTGCTGATGTGCTGCGCCTTGAGTTGCTGCACGGCCTGCTGCGCGCCTGGCTTGAGCGTGTCGCCGAATGCGAATAGCCCCAGCACGCGAGGGCTTGCGCCTTGCTCGATCAGCCAGGACAAGGTACGCCCCTCGGCTTCCCATGCCGTCGCGCGCTGACTCAACTGGCCCGCGCTAAGGCCGGCCTCTTCCAACAGGCGCCGATTGCCCAGGGCCAGTTGCCGGCCGTCAAGGGTACCGGCGATGCCGCGCCCAGTCAGGGACTGGCTGGCGCTGACATCGGCCACGCTCAGCCCGCGTTCGTCGCAGGCGTCCAGCACGGCCTTGGCCAGCGGGTGCTCGCTGCCACGCTGCAAGGCGCCGGCCTGTTGCAGCAGTAGCGATTCGTTACCATCCAGCGCCGCCAAATGGGTGATCTTCGGCGTGCCCGAAGTGAGGGTGCCGGTTTTATCGAAGACTACGGCGCTCACCCCATGGGCATGCTCCAGGACTTCGGCATCCTTGATCAGAATGCCATGGCGCGCGGCGACGCCGGTGCCGGCCATGATCGCCGTCGGCGTCGCCAGGCCCAGGGCACATGGGCAGGCGATCACCAGTACCGCGACCGCATTGATGATTGCGCTCTCCAGCGGGGCGCCGTACAGCCACCAGCCCGCCAGGGTGAGCAATGCCAGTACCAGCACGGTCGGGACGAATACCTGGCTGACTTTATCCACCAGTTTCTGGATCGGTGCCTTGGCGGCCTGGGCGTCTTCGACCAGGCGGATGATCCGTGCCAGCACGCTTTCCGCTCCCAGGGCCCGGGTACGCACCAACAGGCGGCCTTCACCGTTGATCGCGCCGCCAGTAACCGTATCGCCGGGCCGTTTCGGCACCGGCAGGCTTTCGCCGCTGATCAGTGCTTCGTCGGCATGGCTTTGGCCGTCGACCACTTCGCCATCCACCGGAAAACGTTCGCCTGGCTTGACCAGCACCAAGTCACCGAGCGTAAGCGTATTGATGGCGACCTCTTCCTCGCGCCCCTCCAGCACGCGGACCGCCCGCTCGGGGCGCAAGGCTTCGAGGGCGCGTATGGCGCTGGCGGTTTGACGCTTGGCGCGGCTCTCCAGGTATTTGCCCAGCAGCACCAGGGCGATCACCACGGCCGAGGCTTCGAAGTACAAGTGCGGAGCGGGTTGGGTGAGCCATTGATAGACGCTCAAGCCGTAACCGGCGCTGGTGCCGATCGCCACCAACAGGTCCATATTGCCCGCACCGGCGCGCACGGCTTTCCACGCTGCACTGTAGAAACGCGCACCGAGGATCAATTGCACCGGCGTCGCCAGCGCGAACTGAACCCAGGCGGGGAGCATCCAGTGAAAGCCGAAGGGTTCCACCAGCATCGGCAGTATCAGGGGCAACGCCAGCATGATCGCCAGCATCAGCGCCCAGCGCTCGTGGTGCAGGCGTTGGGCTTGATTGGCCTGGGTGGCGGTTTCGCTCTGGGGCAGGGTGGCGGTGTAGCCGGCTTTTTCGACAGCGGCGATCAATACGCCGGGATCCAGTTGGTGGAGTCCTTCAACGTGGGCACGTTCGTTGGCCAGGTTGACGCTGACCCGCTGCACCCCCGGCACCTTGCCCAGCGCACGCTCCACACGGCCGGCGCAACTGGCGCAGGTCATGCCGCTGATGGGCAGGTCAAACGTGGTGGGTCCATTCATGGGGCAGTCCTCCAGAAGACGATGCTCCTAGGATCAACCTTGACCTGTGGGTAAGGTCAAGCGCGATCGTTCCCACGCTCTGCGTGGGAATGCATCCCCATGACGCTCCGCGTCACCCTTGCGCCGAATCAAAGGCTTGTACGCGGGACGCGGAGCGTCCCATGAGGCGTCCCCACGCGGAGCATGGGGACGATCGGCGGCTTCAATATTCCAGCGTGGCGGCTTTGAGGTACATACCGTCCGGGCCTTGGGCGATACGCAGTTTGCGTACATCCCCGGCTTTGAGCGTAATGTTCTGCGCAGGCGGTGCCAGCATGCCCGGCAAGCAGCCCGGTGTCTGGCCCGGCAGCAGCTTGAGGCGCAATGACACATCGCCCGGCGGCAAATTGAAGGAGGTGGCTTGTTCCTGGAACAGGCGCCCGGCCAGTTGGTCCTGAATGTAGAGGCCGATCTCACAGTTGGTCGGCACTTCCAGGCGCTCGCGGGAAATGATCAGCACTGCATAGTCTTCAGCGGCGGGCGCAACGGCAGAAAAACTCATCAGGCCGGCAAGGGCAAAAATCGACCAGCGCATGGCGAATGCTCCGTGGTTCACATCTATTGAAGGTGAAGCTTGGCCGACGTCGCCACCGAATACCAGCCCGGCCGAGTTTTCTGAAACTTGACCTTGCCATCATGGCAAGGTCGAGACTGCGTTCAACCTCATCAAAGGAGACATGTCATGCAAGTATTCAAGGTGCAAGGAATGACCTGCGGCCATTGCGTTCGTGCGGTGACCCAGGCGGTGCGCAGCCAGGATGCAGATGCCGAGGTCACGGTGGACCTTGCGGCCAAGCAAGTCAGTGTCCAAAGCAAACTGGACCGTGAAGCGATCGCGGGCCTGATCAAGGAAGAAGGCTACACAGTCGTCTGATTCTCGATAGTTAGCGAGCTATCTTAATGTTCAAGACGCCCAAGCGCGGCTAGACTATCGGGCTGCCGACTCACTTGGGTGTCTGATGAACCTCCGCATAATTCTGATCCTGGGCGCCTTGAGCGCCTTCGCGCCGTTGGCGATCGATTTTTACCTGCCGGGTTTCCCGGCGATGGCAGCCGCTTTTGCAACCGATGAAAAACACATCCAGCTGACCCTGGCGGTGTATTTCGGTGGGCTGGCCATCGGCCAATTGATCTACGGCCCCTTGGCCGACCGCTTTGGCCGGCGCGTGCCGCTGCTCAGCGGCGTCACGCTGTTTACCCTTGCGTCCTTCGCCTGTGCGTACGCGCCCTCCCTGGAATGGCTGATCGGCGCGCGTTTCGTGCAGGCCCTGGGCGGTTGCGCGGGCATGGTGATCTCACGGGCGGTGGTGAGTGACAAATGCGATGCCGTGGGCTCGGCCAAGGTGTATTCGCAACTGATGTTGGTGACTGGCCTGGCGCCGATTCTCGCACCGCTGGCGGGCGGGATAATGGTGGGTGTGTGGGGCTGGCAGTCGATTTTCCTGGCGCTGTCGCTGTTCAGCGTGATGGCGGCGGTTGCGGTGGCGGTGGGCTTGCCGGAAACCTTTCCGGCGCATCAGCCGCGCCAGCCGTTGTCCGGCTCGCTGCGCCGCTACGGCGCGTTGTTGTCAGACCGGGTTTACCTCGGCTACGCCTTGACCGGCGGCATCTCGATTGCCGGGATGTTTGCCTACATTGCCGGTTCGCCGTTCGTGTTCATCAAGCTGTATGGCGTACCCGCCGAGCATTACGGCTGGCTGTTTGGCTCCAACGCCGCCGGTTTTATCCTGGTGGCGCAGTTGAATGCGCGGTTACTGGCCAAGCGCGGCCCGGCGTTTTTGCTCACGCGTACGGTGTGGGTTTACGTAGCGGCGGCGTTGACCCTGCTGGGCATTGCAGCGCTGCGCACCGAAGCCCTGTGGCCGTTGCTGGTGCCGCTGTTCATCTGCATCGCCAGCCTGGGCTGCATTTTGCCCAACACCTCGGCGTGCGCCATGAACGGGCAAGGCGCCCGGGCCGGCAGCGCGTCGGCATTGCTCGGTTGCATTCAGTTCGGCGTGGCGGCGGGGGCGGCATCGTTGGTGGGCGTGTTGCATGACGGCACGGCGATGCCGATGGCGATGGTCATCAGCCTGTGCGGTGTGCTGGCGGTGACGATTGCGATGTCGACCCAGCGCCTGCAACGGGCCAGGGCCGCGCAGGCGCAGGTCTGACCTGAAGGGCCGATCAGCCGGCGGCGGCGCGTTGCTGGCTGAGTGGGAAACGGTGGGGAGCCTGGATGCGGGCTTGCAAGGTGTCGGCAAAGGCACGGGCCTCGGCTTCGGTGTGGAAAATAATCGACTTCTGGTCCAGGCGGACCTCCCACTGCGATTTTGCTAACGCTTTTATCAGGATCTTCATTGCTGACTTCCTCACGTAAAAGAATCGTGGCAAAGGCGGCCAATATAAACCCGTATGCGCGCACAAATATGACAAACGTCAACTCTCGGACTAATGGTGTCGTCCTTACCTACATCAGTGACAGACGACACTGATAGCCGTTTTTTAGAACCCTTCTAAAACGATCTTGCCCTTGGCCTTGCCGCTTTCCAGCAGCGCGTGCGCACGTCGCAGGTTCGCCGCATTGATCACGCCGAAGTGCTCGCCTACCGTGGTTTTCAGGGTGCCAGCGTCGATCAGCGTGGCCACGCGGTTGAGCAGGTGATGCTGCTCGATCATGTCCGGTGTCTCGAACATCGAGCGGGTGTACATGAACTCCCAATGCAACGACAAACTCTTGCGCTTGAGCTTGCTGACGTCCAGCGCCTTGGGGTCGTCGATCAGCGCCAGCTTGCCTTGGGGCTGCAGGGCTTCCACCAGTTGATCCAGGTGATGGTCGGTCTGGGTCAGGCTGGCGACGTAGGTCACGTGCGGGTGGCCGGCGTGTTTCAACGCTTCGCTCAGCGGCTGGCTATGGTCGATCACCAAGTCGGCGCCGAGGTTCTTGGCCCATTCTTGAGTCTCCGGGCGCGAGGCGGTGCCGATCACCTTCAGTGCAGTGAGCTGGCTGGCCAGCTGGGTCAGGATCGAACCCACGCCGCCCGCTGCGCCGACGATCAGCAGGCTCTGGCCCAGGTCCGCTTTGCCCTCGGGGACCTGCAGGCGTTCGAACAGCAGCTCCCAGGCCGTGATGGCGGTCAACGGCAGCGCGGCGGCTTCGGCAAAACCCAGGGTCTGTGGCATATGGCCAACGATGCGTTCATCCACAGTGTGCAATTGACTGTTACCGCCAGGGCGCACCAGGGAGCCGGCGTAGAACACCTTGTCACCGGCCTTGAACAGCGTGACTTCGCTGCCGACCGCCTTGACCACACCGGCCACGTCCCAGCCGAGCACCTTGGCCGCACCGTGTTCCGGGGCGACGTTCTGGCGCACCTTGGTGTCCACCGGGTTGACCGAGATGGCTTTGACTTCCACCAACAGGTCGCGCGGCCCGGCCACGGGTTCGGGCAGTTCGATGTCTTGCAGGGCGTTCGTGGCGGTGATGGGCAGGCAGCTGTAGTAGGCGATGGCTTTCATGTTTTCTCCGGGTAAAGGGTTGGTGGTCAGGCGAGAAACTTCAGGCGCTTGAGGTCGAAGTGTTCAATCACCTCGGAGGCCTGGGCCCGGAAGCTCTGGATATGCGCGCTCTGATCGTGGTCGGCCAGGGCCGCCTCATCGCTCCAGCGCTCGAGCATGTAGAACGTCTCGGGATGTTGCAGGTCCTGATGCAGGTCGTACTGCTCACAGCCAGGTTCCAGGCGGGTCGGTTCGAGCAGGCCGCGCAGCAGGGTTTCCAGAGTGGCTTGTTGGCCAGGCTTGGCGATCAGTGTGGCGATGACGTTAAAAGCAGTGGACATACTCGACTCCTGGTCGAAAAGGAACGGCGTGGGCAGATGATTGGCTATTTCCAATGCAGATAAAAGCCGATAAAACAGCGTTCTGTTTCAATAAAAAATTGATAATTGGCGGGAATGCATGCTTCGCTTTGATGATTTGCAGTTATTTTTGCGGGCGGCAGACCTGGGCAGTTTGTCCGCAGCCGCGCGGGTGATGGACCTTTCCCCCGCAGTGGCCAGTGCCGCGTTGAAGCGTATAGAGCAGCAACTGGGCGCGCGCTTGCTGGCCCGCTCCACCCGCAGTTTGCGCTTGACCGCCGAGGGCGAAGGTTTTCTCACCTACGCCCGCGCCGCGTTGAGTTCACTGGATGAAGGGCGGCGCTTGTTGGCCAGTGGGCAGGACCACGTGAGCGGCCTGCTGCAACTGTCGGCGCCTTCGGATTTCGGACGCAATCAGCTGTTGCCCTGGCTGGATGATTTCCAGCGTGAATACCCGCAACTGAGCGTGCGCCTGTTGCTGGGTGATCGCATAGCCGACCTGTTCCGGCAACCGGTGGACATCGCTTTGCGCTATGGCGAACCCGAGGATTCAAGCCTGGTGGCGCTGCCCATCGCCCCGGAGAATGTACGGGTGCTGTGCGCAGCACCCAGTTATCTGGCCCGTTATGGCGAGCCGCGACACCTTGAACAACTGGCCCAGCATAATTGCTTGCTCTATATGCTCGCCGGTCGCGTGCATGATCACTGGCGTTTTTTTGATGGCAAGCGCGAGGTCGGCCTGACCGTCTCGGGGGATCGGGTCAGCGACGACGCCGATGTGGTGCGCCGCTGGGCGGTAGCGGGTGTGGGCATTGCCTATAAATCCTGGCTGGATGTGAGTACCGACGTCGTGGCTGGGCGTTTGCGCTTGATCCTGCCGGAGCTGCGCGGTGAGCGCACGCCGCTTAACCTGCTGTGCGCGCATCGTGCGCAGTTGAGCAAACCCGTCAACTTGCTGCGGGAGATGCTCGTGTCCCGTTGTGCGACATTGACGGCGCAACGGTCGGAGCGATTCGCGGCTAAGTAACGGCCGGCAGAAAAGCAGGAAATTTCGCTCAAGTGCTGTCCCTGTCCAGGCTGTAAGACGCCATGGAACCAGCTGTTTTGGCCCCTATACTTTGGCGCCAACCGCAGCAGAAAAACGCGTCAACAGGGAGTCGAGAGATGGAACAGGCACCATGCATCAGTCATATCGCCAGCTTGCTTGCCGAGCCCAAGCGCACCGCAATGCTGTGGGCATTGATGGACGGTTCGGCAAAATCTTCAGAGGAGTTGGCGACGTGCGCCGGGTTGTCTACGGCGTCGGCCAATGCCCATTTAGCCCGGCTGACCGGCAGCGGCCTGCTGCGGGTCGAGGCGCGACGGGGCAAGCGGCTGTTTCGTGTGGCGGCTGCGGACGTCAGCGCCGCCATCGATGCGCTGGCGACGACCACCATGGCCAGTGTCGGGCGCAGCACGCCGGATACTCAGCCAGCGGCGTTGCGGGTACCGTCGCTGCTGCGTCGCGCCCGCGTGTGCCAGGACCACCTCGGCGGTGAACTGGCGGCCGGCCTGTACCAGCGGATGATGGAGGCAGGGTGGATCCAGCGCTACGAACAACGTACCGAAGTCACGGTCAAGGGCACCCAGCATTTGGCGAGCCTGGGTATCTTTATCCAGGCATTCTCGTCGCCGTTGGTGTGTGACTGTTTCGACTGGAGCCAACAGCAACCGCATGTGGGCGGTGCGCTCGGCGCGGGGTTGTTGCAACTGTTCCTGCAGTCGAACTGGGTCAATGCGATCGATGAATCCCGGGCCTTGGCGGTCAGCGACGCCGGGCTTGCGGAGATCAACCGGCTGGCCACAGCGTAGGCGCGTCGCTCCTGGTTTCGGTCAGGTCGCATCCAGCAATCGCCAGGGCAGACGATGCCGCACACTCTTTGGGGGACTTTTCAGACAGGGGGCGGCGGCATGGGTATGCAAGGCTATAGCGCAGCAGAGCGGCTGGAACGGTTGCCCATCAGTGGTTACCACCGAATCATTTTCATCATTATTGCCCTGGCGTTTTTCTTCGACTCCATGGACCTGGCAATGATGACGTTTCTATTGGGCTCGATCAAAGCCGAGTTCGGCCTGAGTACGGCCCAGGCCGGCTTACTCGCCAGTTCGAGCTTTTTCGGCATGGTGATCGGTGCGTCGCTCTCGGGGATGCTCGCGGACCGCTTCGGGCGCAAGCCGGTGTTTCAGTGGAGCATCGTGTTGTGGGGCGTCGCCAGCTACCTGTGCTCCACGGCGCAGACGGTCGAGACGCTGACGCTGTTTCGCATCTTGCTGGGCATTGGCATGGGCATGGAATTTCCCATTGCACAGTCGATGTTGTCGGAGCTGATTCCGGCAAAGCGACGTGGGCGGTATATCGCGTTGATGGATGGTTTCTGGCCGCTCGGGTTTGTCGCCGCCGGAGTGCTGTCGTATTTCCTGCTGCCGGTGGTGGGCTGGCGCGACATCTTTCTGGTGCTGGCGGTGCCGGCGGTATTTGTGCTGGCCATCCGGTTTTTTATTCCGGAATCGCCGCGTTGGCTGGAACAGGCCGGGCGCCACGAGGCGGCGGACAAGGTATTGCTTGGCATCGAACACAAGGTGCGCGACTCCCTGGGATGCGCCGACTTGCCCGAACCGGTGGCCTTGCCGCGAGTGGCGAGTACGCCAGGCACGTTCTTCTCGGCCTTCCAGCAATTGTGGTCGGCGCAGTACCGTCAACGCACCCTGATGATCTGGAGCGTGTGGTTCTTTGCCCTGCTCGGGTTCTACGGGCTGACCTCGTGGTTGAGTGCGTTGTTGCAGCAGTCAGGCTTTGCGGTGACGCAATCGGTGTATTACACGGTGATCATTTCCCTGGGCGGAATACCGGGTTTCCTCATGGCCGCGTGGCTGGTCGAGCGTTGGGGGCGTAAGCCGGTGTGCGTGGTGACGTTGCTCGGTGGCGGGGTGATGGCGTTTCTGTATGGGCAGAGTGCAGTGTTTGGCGGCAACGTCGGGCTGCTGATTACGTCCGGCTTGTTGATGCAGTTCTTTCTATTTGGCATGTGGGCGGTGTTGTACACCTATACGCCCGAGCTATATCCCACCTCGGCGCGCGCAACCGGGTCCGGCTTCGCTTCGGCGATTGGGCGGGTGGGGTCGTTGCTGGGGCCACTGGTGACCGGGCTGGTGTTTCCGATTACCGGGCAGGGCGGGGTGTTTGCCTTGGGCGCGCTGTGTTTTGCGGTGGCGGCGCTGGTGGTGTGGGTGTTCGGGATGGAGACCAAGGGCAAGACGTTGGAAGAACTCACCGAAATCTAGGGTTACCGCAAAAACCATGTGGGAGGGGGCTTGCCCCCGATGGCGATGGGTCAGCTACAAATAAGCTGGCTGACATACCGCAATCGGGGGCAAGCCCCCTCCCATATGTCTGGACTGCGTTTATTCAGTTATGGCTTTACCAGTCGCGCATCCAGGCTGTTCTGCGCCAGGCGTTTGGCCTGGTCTTGGGTCATGCCCAGGGAGGTGTACAGCGCGTGGAAGTTCTCGGTGACATAACCGCCGAAATAGGCCGGATCGTCCGAGTTCACGGTGACTTTCACGCCACGCTCGAGCATGTCGAGGATGTTGTGCTGGGCCATGTCGTCGAATACGCACAGCTTGGTGTTGGACAGTGGGCAAACGGTCAGCGGGATCTGCTCGTCGATGATGCGCTGCATCAGGCGCTCGTCTTCGATGGCGCGCACGCCATGGTCGATACGCTGGATTTTCAGCAGGTCGATGGCTTCCCAGATGTACTCGGGCGGGCCTTCTTCGCCGGCGTGGGCCACGGTGAGGAAGCCTTCGTGACGGGCGCGGTCGAACACACGCTGGAACTTGCTCGGCGGGTGACCCATTTCTGAACTGTCCAGGCCCACGGCGACGAACGCGTCACGGAACGGCAGCGCCTGGTCGAGGGTTTTCTCGGCTTCGGCTTCGCTCAGGTGGCGCAGGAAGCTTAAGATCAGGCCGCTGGTGATGCCCAGTTGCTGCTCGCCGTCTTTGAGGGCGGCAGCGATGCCGTTGAGCACCACTTCGAACGGCACACCACGGTCGGTGTGGGTTTGCGGGTCGAAGAAGGGTTCGGTGTGGATCACATTCTGGGCTTTGCAGCGCAGCAGGTAGGCCCAGGTCAGGTCGTAGAAATCCTGGGACGTGCGCAGCACATCGGCGCCTTTGTAGTACAGGTCGAGAAACTCTTGCAGGTTATTGAACGCGTAAGCCTTGCGCAGGGTTTCGACGTCGTTCCACGGCAGGGCAATCTTGTTGCGTTCGGCCAGGGCGAACAGCAGCTCGGGCTCCAGCGAGCCCTCCAGGTGCAGGTGCAGTTCAGCCTTGGGCAGGGCGTTGAGCCAATCGTACATGTCTAAAAATCTCATCAGGTGCAATGGCGGCATTCTACAGGCCATGGCCGAAATAATCGGCATAACCTGACCAGCAGGAGAGTATTTGATTTTTTCGCGCAAGAGCGGCGTGAACTAAGGTGTAACGAAACGTTAGCGGCTGGGCGCAGTCTGTACCCCAACGATGACTGATTTGCTGCACATAAAGGCCTCCCATGCTCACTTCCCTCAAGCAAGAAAAATTCATGCTGCTGGCGCTGATTGCCGCCATTGCCGCCTACCCGCTGGAACACTGGATGCTCCACAGCGGGCAGATTGTGGCGTTGCTCGCGGGTCTCGGTTTGATCGCGTTTATCGTGATGGCATCGATGCGTGTGGCCCATCATGCCGAACAACTGGCGGAAAAGGTCGGCGACCCCTACGGCACCATGATCCTGACCTTGGCGGCCGTGTTGGTGGAGGTGGTGATCCTGGCCATCATGATGAGCAACGAGCCTTCACCCACACTGGTGCGCGACACCATCTATTCGGCGGTGATGCTCGATATCAACGGCATCCTCGGCCTGGCCGCGCTGATGGGCGGCATCAAGCATGGCGAGCAGTCCTACAACGATGATTCAGCGCGCACCTACAGCGTGATGATCCTCACCGCCATGGGCGTGTCGATGGTGGTGCCGGAATTTATCCCCGAGGCCGACTGGAAAATTTACTCGGCCTTCACCATCGGCGCCATGGTAGTGCTCTACACCTTGTTTCTGAGAATGCAGGTCGGCCCACACAGTTATTTCTTCAGCTACAGCTACCCGGAAAAGCGCCGCAAGAAATTGCCTGAAGACGAGCAAGCGCCGCCCGTGAACCTCGCGTTCTCGATTGGCACCCTGGTGTTTGGCGTGATTGTGATTGGCGCGTTGGCCGAGGTCATGTCCAAGACCCTCGACCTGGGCCTGGAAGGCACGGGCGCCCCACCGGTGATCACCGCGATTGTGGTGGCGGCTATTTCCGCCGCGCCGGAAATCCTTACCGCATTGCGCGCTGCCTTGGCCAACCGCATGCAGTCGGTGGTGAACATCGCACTGGGTGCCTCGTTGTCAACGGTGATTCTGACGGTGCCGGTCATGGAAGCGATGGCGCTCTACAGCGGCCAGCCGTTCCAGATGGCAATGACGCCGGTACAGACGGTGATGGTGTTTATTACGCTGATCGTCAGCGCGATCAACCTCAATGATGGTGAAACCAATGCCATTGAAGGGATGACGCATTTTGTGTTGTTTGCGACGTTTATCATGTTGTCGCTGTTGGGGTTGTAACCCGATTTCAAGCACACCATAAAGCCAAATGTGGGAGGGGGCTTGCCCCCGATAGTGGTGGGTCAGCCAGCTTATATAGGACTGACACACCGCCATCGGGGTGTAGAACCGTAGACATCGTTTACATCTGAAACCGGGGACATCGTTTACACATTTGAGGCTTGGACGCGGGTCATACCTCGCCCAAGCCTTCCCAGGGGATAATCACACAAGTACAAATCCCAAACATCATCCTCAGCCTCTTTAAGCCCTATCTGCTCCCCTGACAGCGCCTCGCTGATAAATACCAACTTGCCGTTCCACTTGATCGACCCGTCCTGTCTGACGCTTCGAACCTTCATTTCGGACGGATACTCCACATCCGGCAAGCATCCTGGGTAAATCCGCGTAGACGGCACATACACGTCCCCTGGACGCTTCATACCGAGCGCTTCATGAGGGCGCACGTAATTGAACTCATGCCTGAAATGCTCCAGCAAAAGCTGCTGCTCGATTAAGTTTTCTCCTAAGGGCAGCTCCAGTTTCAAGCTACGGTGCATCCGCTCATGGCGACCATTTTGGGCCGGTCTTCCTGGCATGGTGCGCTCCGGATAGATGCCCAGACGTATCCACCAAACTGCCAGCGTGGATATTCTTGCCAGGCCAGGAGAGGCAAACGGAACACCGTTGTCCGACCGAATAACTTCGGGCATGCCGTACTCCTGAAACAGTCTCTCAAAGGCTTGTTTAACAGGTTCAGTCTTGATCTTTGAATGAGCCCTGCACGCCAAAATCATCCGGGAAGCGTGGTCTGTGATGGTCAAAGGGAAGCACATCTGCGCGTTATGCATTTTGAATTGCCCTTTGTAGTCGGCGCACCACGTCTGGTTAGGTTCGTTGGCCTCGCGCATTACTACAGGGGAATTACCGTGTCTGCGCTTGAAGCGCCGCTTTTGGACGAGCCCAAGTCGATCAAGCCATTGGCCTGCTGTACTTGGGGAAGGCCAGGCGATGGAGGGATCTTCAAGTCGCAATAGCTCGAGAAGCTTCTTCGGACCCCATTTATCGTGCGCCTCCTTCATCGCCACCACACGGGCCAGGATTTCATCGTCGGTTTTATTGGGGCTGTTGTGAGGGCGTCGGGACAGTTCGGCTAACGACTTTAAATCGCCATTGTGCCGGCCGATCCATTTGTCGACGGTAGGCCGACTTACGTTAAAGCGGCGCGCCAGCTGGCTTTTGGTGTAATTACCAGAAAGCCAGTCAGCGACCAGTCTGATTCGTTGATTCATCGGAGACTCTTGGTTCCAGGGCATGATCAGTTACCTCCTGATCATGCGTATTAACCTGTAAACCATGTCCCCGGTTAGAAATGTAAACGATGTCCCCGGTTTGTACCGGGGCAAGCCCCCTCCCACATTTTTAACTGTGTTGGGCTCAGGTTCCGGCGATCAACTGCCGGGCTGCCTGAGTGTGATCGGCGATCAGGCCTTTCAGGTCGAGGCCCTCCACTTGGCCGTCGATTACCCGCCATTGACCTGCAATCATCACCCGGTCCGCTCGATCGGCACCGCACAGCAACAGTGCGGAAATGGGATCGTGGCTGCCGGAGAAGCGCAGTTCATCCAGCTTGAACAGTGCCAGATCAGCCTGTTTGCCCACAGCCAATTCTCCAATATCCGTACGGCCCAACAACTGCGCCGAGCCTTTGGTCGCCCAGCCCAACACACCTTCGGGCGTGATTTTTTCTGCCCCGTAACGCAGACGCTGGATGTACAGCGCCTGGCGGGTTTCGAGGATCATGTTCGAGGCGTCGTTGGAAGCCGAGCCGTCCACGCCCAGGCCGATGGGAGCACCAGCGGCGAGCAGGTCGAGGGTCGGGCAGATGCCGGAAGCCAGGCGCATATTCGAGCTCGGGCAGTGGCAGATGCCCGTGCCGGCGGCGCCCAGGCGGGCGATTTCATCCGGATTGAAGTGAATGCCGTGGGCCAGCCAGGTGCGCGGGCCGAGCCAGCCGACGCTGTCGAGATAATCCACGGTGCGCAGGCCGAAACGTTGCAGGCAGAAGTCTTCCTCGTCGAGGGTTTCCGCCAGGTGCGTGTGCAGGCGCACGTCGAGCGAGGTGGCCAGTTCGGCACTGGCGCGCATGATTTCGGGGGTGACGGAAAACGGCGAGCAGGGTGCGAGGGCAATCTGGATGTGCGCACCGTCGCCGCGCTCGTGGTATTCGCGGATCAGGCGCTGGCTGTCGTCGAGGATCACTTGGCCTTGTTGCACGGTCTGCTGCGGTGGCAGGCCACCATCGGCTTCGCCCAGGCTCATGGAACCACGGGTGAGCATGGCGCGCATGCCCAGCTCGCGTACGCTGTCGACCTGCACATCAATGGCGTTTTCCAGGCCGTCGGGGAACAGGTAGTGGTGGTCTGCCGCTGTGGTGCAGCCGGAGAGCAGCAATTCGGCGAGTGCCACCTTCGACGCCAGGGCGAGTTTTTCCGGGGTCAGTCGGGCCCAGACCGGATACAGGGTTTTCAGCCAGGGAAACAGCGGCTGGTTGACCACCGGCGCCCAGGCGCGGGTCAGGGTTTGGTAGAAGTGATGGTGGGTGTTGATCAGCCCGGGCAGGACCACATGCTCGTGGGCATCGAACACCTGCGCACAGGGTTGTGCAGGTGCTTGCCCTTGGGCCAGCAATTCGGTGATGACGCCGTCTTGCAGCACCAGGCCGCCACGGGCATCGAGGCCATTGGCGGTGAAGATCGCGAGGGGATTTTTTAACCAGATACGGGTCGCAGGCATTGGCCGGCTCCTCTGAATGATGGGTTCAGGTTTGCCAGCTCAGTGTTGCCCTGTCTGCTGATCCAGGGTCGCCGGGGAAGGCGAGGTGGCAGTCTAACGCTGTAGGAGCGAGCTTGCTCGCGAAAATCGTCAACGATAACGCGGGCAGTCTGGTTTAAAGCGGTGCCTGGGCGTTCTTCGCGAGCAAGCTCGCTCCTACAGTTGGGGGTACTTACCAGGCGATGGTGTCGCCTTTGTAATCCACAAAATGATGACCGCCTTTGCCGGTGTAGGCATTCACTTGATCCACCAGGCCGCGCACGCTGGTTTCGACGTCGATGTGCGCATTCTCGCCGCCCATGTCGGTTTTCACCCAGCCTGGGTGCAGCGATAACACCGTCGGCTTGTGTTCGCCCAGTTGGGTGACAAAGCTGTTGGTCATGGAGTTGAGCGCCGCCTTGCTGGCTTTGTACAACGCCATGTCCGAACCATCAGGAATGGTGACGCTGCCCAGCACCGAACTCATGAAGGCCAGCACGCCGGTGTCCTTACGGATCTGCCCGACGAAACGCTGGGCCAGGTTGATCGGGGCCACAGCGTTAGTGAAAAACAGTTGGCCGACTTCCGCCAGGGTCGCGTGGCCAGGTTCCTGGTTCGCCGGGCCCTTGACGCCGGCGTTGACGAACAGCAGGTCGAAGGTGCGGTCTTTCAGGCGCTGGGCCAGGGCGATCACGGCTTGCTGATCGTCCATGTCGAGTTTCTCGATCTGCACCGGGCCCACGGCTTTCAGGGCGTCAGCCTTGTTCGGGTCGCGCACGGTGGCGGTCACGTCCCAGCCGTCCTGTAGCAGTTGCTTGACCAGGCCAAGGCCCAGCCCGCGCGAGGCGCCGATGATCAGTGCGGTTTTTGGCGTAGGCATGAAAAGCTTCCTTTTAGAGTCGCGGTTCAGGGAGTTCAGCAAATAACAGTAACAGTTTTCAGCGTTGCAGCAGGATACGTCCACGGCTCAGGTCGGCCAGTTGGGCCTGCAGGGTATCGACCTGCTCTTCGCCCAAAGCCAGTTGCAGTTCGACACCGTTGGCGGTGAAGGTTTCCTCCACCACCAACCCGCCGAGGTCGGCAACACGCAGTTTTACCAGGTTCAGCTCGGCGAATGCGCAGGCGCAGCGCAAGGGTATGCGGCTGATCAGCTCGATGCGCTCGGCATTCTGCAGGCACTTGTTGGCGCCGCCGCCATAGGCCCGGGCCAGCCCACCGGTGCCCAGTTGAATGCCGCCGTACCAGCGAATCACCAGCACCGCGACCTGATCGAAACCCTGGGCTTCGATGGCCGCGAGGATCGGCCGCCCGGCGGTGCCACCGGGTTCACCGTCGTCGTTGCTGCGGTATTGGTCGGCGAGTTTCCAGGCCCAGCAGTTGTGTGTTGCGTTGAGGTCGCTGTGCTGCTCGAAAAACGCCTGGGCGTCGTGCGGGCTGGTAATGGGCGCCGCCAGGGTGATAAAGCGGCTTTTGCGGATTTCTTCACGAAATTCGCAAAGGCCTGTAAGCGTGAATGGCATAAGTCGCTTCGTTTATTGGGCCGGCTTGATGCCACAGCCTTTGAGAATGATGTGGATCAGGTTGGTGCCGGCGTCTTCCATATCCTGCTTGGTCAGCTTGGTGCGCCCCGTGACGCGGCAGATCTGGGTGGCGAAGTCGGCGTAGTGCTGGGTGCTGCCCCACAGCAGGAAGATCAGGTGTACCGGGTCGATGGGGTCCATCTTGCCGGCATCGATCCAGGCCTGGAACACGGCCGCACGGCCGCTGAACCAGGCGCGGTAGTCCTGGCTGAAATATTCGGTAAGGCATTCGCCGCCGCTGATGATCTCCATGGCGAAGATTCGCGAGGCCTGTGGCTGGCGTCGTGAGAATTCCATCTTGGTGCGGATATAACGGGAAAGGGCCACGGCCGGGTCGTCCTCGGCGGTCAGCGCGTTGAACGTGCTGTCCCACAATTCCAGGATATTGCTCAGTACGGCAATGTACAGGCCAAGCTTATTGGTGAAGTAATAATGCAAGTTGGCTTTGGGCAACCCGGCACTGGCAGCGATGGTGTTCATGCTGGTGCCCTTGTAGCCGTGGCGCGCGAACTCATCTTCAGCAGCCTGGAGAATCGCTTGTTCGTTCTTTTGCCGAATGCGGCTGGCGGGTTTACCGGCGTGGTTGCTGTGGGCAGGAACTTCGAGGCTCATGGAGGTTTCCGTGCTGATCGATAGAGGCGACGTGTGCACAGATAACCCACCCTCAAGCCTCAGACAAGTGTTGATGCAATAAAACCGTCAAAGCGATTCCAGGGAGTCACTTTCGGGCGTGTGGTTTGCAACGGCATCGGTGGTTTTGGCCTCGGGCAATAGCAGGCACAACACAATGGCAGTCAGGCCGCCGCTGGTGATGGCGGAGTCGAACAGGTTCTGCACCAGGGCCGGCATCAAGTGCAGCAAGTTGGGTTGGGCGGCGATGCCCAAGCCAACCCCGAACGAGGTGGCGATGATCAACATGCTGCGTCGATCCAGCGGCGCCTGCGCCAGGATGCGCACACCGGCTGCAGCGACGCTACCGAACATCACCAGGGTCGCGCCGCCCAGCACCGGTTTGGGGATTTGCTGCAATACCGCGCCGATCATGGGAAACAACCCGAGACAAATCAACACGGCGCCGATGTACAGGCCGACGTAACGGCTGGCCACGCCGGTGAGTTGGATCACCCCGTTGTTTTGCGCAAAGGTGGTATTGGGGAAGGCGCTGAACGTCGCGGCGATCATGCAACTGACCCCATCACCCAGCACGCCGCCTTTGAGTCGGCTTATATAAGACGCACCGCTGATGGGCTGGCGGGCGATCATGCAGTTGGCCGTAAGGTCACCAACGGTTTCGATACTGCTGATCAGATAAATCAGCGCGATTGGCAGGAAGGCGCTCCAGTCGAAGTTGAAACCAAAGCGAAACGGCGTAGGCAGGCTGATCAGCGGCAGGTCGGGCAAGGCGTGGGGCACCAGCTTACCGCTGAACCAGGCAGCCAGGCTGCCGAGAGCCAGGCCGATGATGATGGCCGAGAGGCGTACCCAGGGTGTGTTCGAGCGGTTGAGCAGGATGATCGTCAATACCACGAACAGGCCCAGGGCCAGGTTGGTGGGGGCGCCAAAGTCGGGGGCGTTGAAGCCGCCGCCGAGATCGGTGATGCCTACTTTTATCAGGCTGATGCCGATCAGCGTAATCACGATCCCGGTCACCAGAGGCGTGATGACCCGGCGCAGTTGGCCGATACAGCGGCTCAGCACGATTTGCACCAAGGCGCCGAAAAAGCACACGCCGAAGATCATCGCCAGGATGTCCTCAGGGCTGCCGCCACGTTGCTTGACCAGAAAACCGGCGGACAACACCGCACCCAGGAAGGCAAAGCTGATGCCTTGCAGGCAAATCATCCCGGCGCCGATACCGAACGGTCTACGCGCCTGGATGAACGTGCCGACGCCGGAGACCATCAGCGCCATACTGATCAAGTAGGGCAGGTGTGCGGTGAGGCCCAGGGTGGAGCCGATGATCAGTGGCGGGGTGATAATGCCGACGAACGCCGCCAGCACATGTTGCAGGGTAGCCAGCAGGGCGGGCAGTGGTTTCGGACGGTCATCGAGGCCGTAGATCAGGTCGTTGGGGCTGGAGGATTGTGCTGGCATGGCGAGTCAACTCAGGGCGGACGGTTCAAGGTTCTTGTGCCTTGCAAAAAACTGTCCACCTGCTCAGCTTTTTTTGCGGGGCCCGAACTAGCGCGTTGCTGCCAGGCTTTCCAGGAAGCTTTCCAGCACCAAATGGGGGCGGCGGCCCTTGCGCGTGACCGATGCCAGGCTTAAATCGTAAAACCGTGTAGCCGGTTTCAGCGCGCGGAGTCGGCCTTGTTGTACCCAAAGGCTGGCGTAATGGTCGGGCAGGTAGCCGATATAACGGCCGGTGAGGATCAGGAACGCCATGCCTTCGCGGTCCGAGGCACTGGCCGTGCAATTGAGCGCCTGGTAGTGGGCCTGGATCTCGGCGGGCAGGCGGAAGGTCGGGGCGATGGCGTCCTGGTCGTCAAGGCGCGCGTCGTCCAGTTGCTTGTCGTCGGCGTAAAACAGCGGGTGGCCGACCGCGCAATAAAGCAGCGAGCGCTCGCTGTACAGCGGTTGGTACTCCAGGCCGGACAATGCGCTGGCCTGGGGTACCACGCCGACATGCAGACGGCCGTCGAGCACACCTTGCTCCACTTCATTGGGGGCGATCATGCGGATCTGGATCTGCACGTCCGGGCCGCGCTCCTTCAACTGCGCCAGGGCGTGGGTTATGCGCATATGGGGCAGGGTGACGAGGTTGTCGGTGAGGCCGATGATCAGCTCTCCGCGCAAGTGCTGGTGCAGGCCATTGACCTCGGTGCGAAAACTTTCCAGGGCACTCAACAGTTGCAACGCCGACTGATAGACCTCGCGGCCTTCTTCAGTCAGTGAGAAGCCGGCGCGGCCGCGTTGACAGAGCCTCAGCCCGAGGCGCTGCTCCAAGTCGCTCATTTGCTGGCTGATGGCCGAACGCCCAATCCCCAGTGCGGTTTCCGCTGCGGAAAACCCGCCGCACTCCACCACGCTGCGAAAGATGCGCAGCAGGCGGATATCAAAGTCGCTGACCTGGGCCAGGGGGTCGGGACGACGGCTCATAGTTTAGTGAAGTCCTGACTGAAGGTTAGAAGAGTTGAATTTCACCGACTTTATCCCCGTGTCAATTTAGCTGCAACAACGCTTTTTCAATCCCGACGCTGCCTTTTGCCTTGCGAGGTTTTGCTGATGAACATGCCGGAAAACGCCCCATCGTCCCTGGCCAGCCAACTCAAGCTGGATGCTCACTGGATGCCTTATACCGCCAACCGTAACTTTCAGCGCGATCCGCGCCTGATCGTGGCCGCCGAAGGCAGCTGGTTGACCGATGACAAGGGGCGCAAGGTCTACGACTCGCTGTCGGGCCTTTGGACCTGCGGCGCCGGGCATACGCGCAAGGAAATCCAGGAAGCGGTGGCCCGGCAGTTGGGCACCCTGGACTACTCTCCGGGCTTCCAATACGGTCATCCGCTGTCCTTTCAACTGGCGGAAAAGATTACCGACCTGACCCCTGGCAACCTCAACCATGTGTTCTTCACCGACTCCGGCTCCGAGTGCGCCGATACCGCCGTGAAGATGGTGCGTGCCTACTGGCGCCTGAAGGGCCAGGCCACCAAGACCAAGATGATCGGCCGCGCCCGTGGGTACCACGGTGTGAACATTGCCGGTACCAGCCTTGGTGGCGTCAACGGTAACCGTAAGCTGTTTGGCCAGGCGATGATGGACGTTGACCATCTGCCGCATACCTTGCTGGCGAGCAATGCGTTCTCCCGTGGCATGCCGGAGTTGGGCGGCATCGCGTTGGCCGATGAGTTGCTCAAGCTGATTGAGTTGCATGATGCTTCGAACATTGCTGCGGTGTTCGTCGAGCCAATGGCCGGTTCTGCGGGAGTGCTGGTGCCGCCACAGGGGTACCTCAAGCGCCTGCGTGAAATCTGCGATCAGCACAACATCCTGTTGGTGTTCGACGAAGTGATCACCGGTTTCGGCCGCACAGGTTCGATGTTCGGCGCCGACAGTTTTGGCGTGACCCCGGACCTGATGTGCATCGCAAAGCAAGTCACCAACGGCGCGATTCCCATGGGCGCGGTGATTGCCAGCAGTGAGATCTACCAGACCTTCATGAACCAGGCGACGCCTGAGTACGCGGTGGAATTCCCCCACGGCTACACCTATTCGGCGCACCCGGTAGCCTGCGCGGCCGGCCTTGCGGCACTCGACCTGCTGCAGAAGGAAAATCTCGTACAGAGCGTAGCCGAAGTCGCACCGCATTTTGAGAATGCGCTGCATGGCTTGAAGGGCAGCAAGAATGTGGTTGATATTCGTAACTACGGCCTGGCCGGAGCCATCCAGATTGCCCCGCGAGACGGAGATGCGATCGTGCGTCCGTTCGAGGCCGGCATGGCGCTGTGGAAAGCCGGTTTCTATGTGCGCTTCGGCGGTGACACCCTGCAGTTCGGGCCAACCTTCAACAGCAAACCGCAGGACTTGGATCGCCTGTTCGATGCGGTCGGTGAAGTGTTGAACAAGATCGACTGATTTCTCCTTCTATATAGAACAACTTTTCAGGAGCCCTGCATGAGCCTTATCCAGCATTTGATCAACGGTGAACTGGTCAACGACAGCGGTCGCAGTGGCGACGTGTACAACCCGTCTACTGGCCAGGTGATTCACCAAGTGCCGTTGGCCAGTCGTGAAACCATTCAACAGGCGATCGACGCGGCCAAGGCGGCGTTCCCGGCCTGGCGTAATACGCCGCCGGCCAAACGTGCGCAGGTGATGTTTCGTTTCAAGCAGTTGCTGGAGCAGAACGAAGCGCGTATTTCGCAGTTGATCAGCGAAGAGCACGGCAAGACGTTGGAGGATGCCGCCGGTGAGTTGAAGCGTGGCATCGAGAATGTGGAGTACGCGTGCTCGGCGCCGGAAATTCTCAAGGGTGAATATAGCCGTAACGTGGGGCCGAACATTGATGCCTGGTCGGATTTTCAGCCGCTGGGCGTGGTGGCGGGGATTACGCCGTTCAACTTCCCGGCGATGGTGCCGTTGTGGATGTATCCGCTGGCGATTGTGTGCGGTAACTGTTTCATCCTCAAACCGTCGGAGCGTGACCCGAGTTCGACGTTGTTGATCGCGCAATTGTTGCAGGAAGCGGGTCTGCCTAAAGGCGTGCTGAGCGTGGTGCACGGTGACAAGGGGGCAGTGGACGCTTTGATCGAGGCGCCCGAGGTAAAGGCGCTTAGCTTTGTAGGATCGACGCCGATTGCCGAATACATCTATGCCGAAGCGACCAAACGCGGTAAGCGTGTGCAGGCACTGGGCGGGGCGAAGAACCACGCGGTGCTGATGCCGGACGCGGATCTGGATAACGCCGTCAGTGCCTTGATGGGCGCGGCATATGGTTCCTGCGGCGAGCGTTGCATGGCGATCTCGGTGGCGGTGTGTGTGGGTGACCAGGTGGCGGATGCGTTGATCGCCAAGCTGGTGCCGCAGGTCAAGGCATTGAAGATCGGCGCGGGCACCACCTGTGGCTTGGACATGGGGCCGCTGGTGACTGGGCAGGCGCGGGACAAGGTCAGTGGCTATATAGAAGACGGTGTGTCGGCGGGGGCCGAGTTAGTCGTCGATGGTCGCGGCTTGAGCGTTGCCGGGCATGAACATGGGTTCTTCCTCGGTGGCAGCCTGTTTGATCGCGTGACCCCCGAGATGCGTATCTATAAAGAAGAGATCTTCGGGCCGGTGTTGTGCGTGGTGCGGGTGGAGAGCCTGGAAGCGGCGATGCAACTGATCAACGATCATGAATACGGCAACGGCACCTGCATCTTCACCCGTGACGGTGAGGCGGCGCGTCTGTTCTGTGATGAAATTGAAGTGGGCATGGTGGGAGTCAACGTTCCGCTGCCGGTGCCGGTGGCTTATCACAGCTTCGGGGGCTGGAAGCGTTCGCTGTTTGGCGACTTGCACGCCTATGGGCCGGATGGGGTGCGGTTCTATACCCGCCGCAAGGCGATCACTCAGCGTTGGCCGCAGCGGGCCAGTCATGAGGCATCGCAGTTCGCTTTCCCGAGCCTGTAAGGCTGGGTGAATAGAAGGCCGGCCCCTTGGGGCCGACCTTCGCGTTTGCTGGGTTTTTTGACCTATATGACAGAAATGTGAAAAAGAAGGTTGACGGCAGATTCTGTGCGCCTATAATTCGCCCCACTTCCGGCGCAGTCGAAACGGAAAACTCCTTGGTAAACAATGGGTTAAGTAGGTTTCGACGGTAAGTTGCTTCAGTTCATCGAAGCCAAAAGGAAGTTGAAAAAGAGGTGTTGACAGCAGCGTGTAACGCTGTAGAATTCGCCTCCCGCTTACGAGAGATCGCAAGCGCAAGTGGTTGAAGTTGTTGAAGAATTCTTCGAAAACTTCTGAAAATAACCGCTTGACAGCAAATGAGGCTGCTGTAGAATGCGCGCCTCGGTTGAGACGAATAGCTCTTAACCAACCGCTCTTTAACAACTGAATCAAGCAATTCGTGTGGGTGCTTGTGGAGTCAGACTGATAGTCAACAAGATTATCAGCATCACAAGTTACTCCGCGAGAAATCAAAGATGTAACCAACGATTGCTGAGCCAAGTTTAGGGTTTCTTAAAAACCCAAAGATGTTTGAACTGAAGAGTTTGATCATGGCTCAGATTGAACGCTGGCGGCAGGCCTAACACATGCAAGTCGAGCGGTAGAGAGAAGCTTGCTTCTCTTGAGAGCGGCGGACGGGTGAGTAATGCCTAGGAATCTGCCTGGTAGTGGGGGATAACGTTCGGAAACGGACGCTAATACCGCATACGTCCTACGGGAGAAAGCAGGGGACCTTCGGGCCTTGCGCTATCAGATGAGCCTAGGTCGGATTAGCTAGTTGGTGAGGTAATGGCTCACCAAGGCGACGATCCGTAACTGGTCTGAGAGGATGATCAGTCACACTGGAACTGAGACACGGTCCAGACTCCTACGGGAGGCAGCAGTGGGGAATATTGGACAATGGGCGAAAGCCTGATCCAGCCATGCCGCGTGTGTGAAGAAGGTCTTCGGATTGTAAAGCACTTTAAGTTGGGAGGAAGGGCAGTTACCTAATACGTGATTGTTTTGACGTTACCGACAGAATAAGCACCGGCTAACTCTGTGCCAGCAGCCGCGGTAATACAGAGGGTGCAAGCGTTAATCGGAATTACTGGGCGTAAAGCGCGCGTAGGTGGTTTGTTAAGTTGGATGTGAAATCCCCGGGCTCAACCTGGGAACTGCATTCAAAACTGACTGACTAGAGTGTGGTAGAGGGTGGTGGAATTTCCTGTGTAGCGGTGAAATGCGTAGATATAGGAAGGAACACCAGTGGCGAAGGCGACCACCTGGACCAACACTGACACTGAGGTGCGAAAGCGTGGGGAGCAAACAGGATTAGATACCCTGGTAGTCCACGCCGTAAACGATGTCAACTAGCCGTTGGGAGCCTTGAGCTCTTAGTGGCGCAGCTAACGCATTAAGTTGACCGCCTGGGGAGTACGGCCGCAAGGTTAAAACTCAAATGAATTGACGGGGGCCCGCACAAGCGGTGGAGCATGTGGTTTAATTCGAAGCAACGCGAAGAACCTTACCAGGCCTTGACATCCAATGAACTTTCCAGAGATGGATTGGTGCCTTCGGGAACATTGAGACAGGTGCTGCATGGCTGTCGTCAGCTCGTGTCGTGAGATGTTGGGTTAAGTCCCGTAACGAGCGCAACCCTTGTCCTTAGTTACCAGCACGTTATGGTGGGCACTCTAAGGAGACTGCCGGTGACAAACCGGAGGAAGGTGGGGATGACGTCAAGTCATCATGGCCCTTACGGCCTGGGCTACACACGTGCTACAATGGTCGGTACAGAGGGTTGCCAAGCCGCGAGGTGGAGCTAATCCCAGAAAACCGATCGTAGTCCGGATCGCAGTCTGCAACTCGACTGCGTGAAGTCGGAATCGCTAGTAATCGCGAATCAGAATGTCGCGGTGAATACGTTCCCGGGCCTTGTACACACCGCCCGTCACACCATGGGAGTGGGTTGCACCAGAAGTAGCTAGTCTAACCTTCGGGAGGACGGTTACCACGGTGTGATTCATGACTGGGGTGAAGTCGTAACAAGGTAGCCGTAGGGGAACCTGCGGCTGGATCACCTCCTTAATCGACGACATCAGCTGCTCCATGAGCTCCCACACGAATTGCTTGATTCATTGAAGAAGACGAAAAGAAGCAGCCCGAAATTGGGTCTGTAGCTCAGTTGGTTAGAGCGCACCCCTGATAAGGGTGAGGTCGGCAGTTCGAATCTGCCCAGACCCACCAATTTTGTGTGGGAAACGCCTGTAGAAATACGGGGCCATAGCTCAGCTGGGAGAGCGCCTGCCTTGCACGCAGGAGGTCAACGGTTCGATCCCGTTTGGCTCCACCAGTACTGCTTCTGTTTGTAGAAAGCTTAGAAATGAGCATTCCATCGTTGTGATGGTGAATGTTGATTTCTAGTCTTTGACTAGTTCGTTCTTTAAAAATTTGGGTATGTGATAGAAAGATAGACTGAACGTTACTTTCACTGGTAACGGCTCAGGCTAAGGTAAAATTTGTGAGTCGCTCTTAATTGAGTATGATCGAATTTTCGGCGAATGTTGTCTTCACAGTATAACCAGATTGCTTGGGGTTATATGGTCAAGTGAAGAAGCGCATACGGTGGATGCCTTGGCAGTCAGAGGCGATGAAAGACGTGGTAGCCTGCGAAAAGCTTCGGGGAGTCGGCAAACAGACTTTGATCCGGAGATGTCTGAATGGGGGAACCCAGCCATCATAAGATGGTTACCTTACACTGAATACATAGGTGTATGGAGCGAACCAGGGGAACTGAAACATCTAAGTACCCTGAGGAAAAGAAATCAACCGAGATTCCCTTAGTAGTGGCGAGCGAACGGGGACTAGCCCTTAAGTGGCTTTGAGATTAGCGGAACGCTCTGGAAAGTGCGGCCATAGTGGGTGATAGCCCTGTACGCGAAAATCTCTTAGTCATGAAATCGAGTAGGACGGAGCACGAGAAACTTTGTCTGAATATGGGGGGACCATCCTCCAAGGCTAAATACTACTGACTGACCGATAGTGAACTAGTACCGTGAGGGAAAGGCGAAAAGAACCCCGGAGAGGGGAGTGAAATAGATCCTGAAACCGTATGCGTACAAGCAGTGGGAGCCTACTTTGTTGGGTGACTGCGTACCTTTTGTATAATGGGTCAGCGACTTATTTTCAGTGGCGAGCTTAACCGAATAGGGGAGGCGTAGCGAAAGCGAGTCTTAATAGGGCGTCTAGTCGCTGGGAATAGACCCGAAACCGGGCGATCTATCCATGGGCAGGTTGAAGGTTGGGTAACACTAACTGGAGGACCGAACCGACTACCGTTGAAAAGTTAGCGGATGACCTGTGGATCGGAGTGAAAGGCTAATCAAGCTCGGAGATAGCTGGTTCTCCTCGAAAGCTATTTAGGTAGCGCCTCATGTATCACTGTAGGGGGTAGAGCACTGTTTCGGCTAGGGGGTCATCCCGACTTACCAAACCGATGCAAACTCCGAATACCTACAAGTGCCGAGCATGGGAGACACACGGCGGGTGCTAACGTCCGTCGTGAAAAGGGAAACAACCCAGACCGTCAGCTAAGGTCCCAAAGTTATGGTTAAGTGGGAAACGATGTGGGAAGGCTTAGACAGCTAGGAGGTTGGCTTAGAAGCAGCCACCCTTTAAAGAAAGCGTAATAGCTCACTAGTCGAGTCGGCCTGCGCGGAAGATGTAACGGGGCTCAAACCATACACCGAAGCTACGGGTATCACGTAAGTGATGCGGTAGAGGAGCGTTCTGTAAGCCTGTGAAGGTGAGTTGAGAAGCTTGCTGGAGGTATCAGAAGTGCGAATGCTGACATGAGTAACGACAATGGGTGTGAAAAACACCCACGCCGAAAGACCAAGGTTTCCTGCGCAACGTTAATCGACGCAGGGTTAGTCGGTCCCTAAGGCGAGGCTGAAAAGCGTAGTCGATGGAAAACAGGTTAATATTCCTGTACTTCTGGTTATTGCGATGGAGGGACGGAGAAGGCTAGGCCAGCTTGGCGTTGGTTGTCCAAGTTTAAGGTGGTAGGCTGAGATCTTAGGTAAATCCGGGATCTTAAGGCCGAGAGCTGATGACGAGTTGTCTTTTAGACGACGAAGTGGTTGATGCCATGCTTCCAAGAAAAGCTTCTAAGCTTCAGGTAACCAGGAACCGTACCCCAAACCGACACAGGTGGTTGGGTAGAGAATACCAAGGCGCTTGAGAGAACTCGGGTGAAGGAACTAGGCAAAATGGCACCGTAACTTCGGGAGAAGGTGCGCCGGTGAGGGTGAAGGACTTGCTCCGTAAGCTCATGCCGGTCGAAGATACCAGGCCGCTGCGACTGTTTATTAAAAACACAGCACTCTGCAAACACGAAAGTGGACGTATAGGGTGTGACGCCTGCCCGGTGCCGGAAGGTTAATTGATGGGGTTAGCTAACGCGAAGCTCTTGATCGAAGCCCCGGTAAACGGCGGCCGTAACTATAACGGTCCTAAGGTAGCGAAATTCCTTGTCGGGTAAGTTCCGACCTGCACGAATGGCGTAACGATGGCGGCGCTGTCTCCACCCGAGACTCAGTGAAATTGAAATCGCTGTGAAGATGCAGTGTATCCGCGGCTAGACGGAAAGACCCCGTGAACCTTTACTATAGCTTTGCACTGGACTTTGAATTTGCTTGTGTAGGATAGGTGGGAGGCTTTGAAGCGTGGACGCCAGTTCGCGTGGAGCCAACCTTGAAATACCACCCTGGCAACTTTGAGGTTCTAACTCAGGTCCGTTATCCGGATCGAGGACAGTGTATGGTGGGTAGTTTGACTGGGGCGGTCTCCTCCTAAAGAGTAACGGAGGAGTACGAAGGTGCGCTCAGACCGGTCGGAAATCGGTCGTAGAGTATAAAGGCAAAAGCGCGCTTGACTGCGAGACAGACACGTCGAGCAGGTACGAAAGTAGGTCTTAGTGATCCGGTGGTTCTGTATGGAAGGGCCATCGCTCAACGGATAAAAGGTACTCCGGGGATAACAGGCTGATACCGCCCAAGAGTTCATATCGACGGCGGTGTTTGGCACCTCGATGTCGGCTCATCACATCCTGGGGCTGAAGCCGGTCCCAAGGGTATGGCTGTTCGCCATTTAAAGTGGTACGCGAGCTGGGTTTAGAACGTCGTGAGACAGTTCGGTCCCTATCTGCCGTGGACGTTTGAGATTTGAGAGGGGCTGCTCCTAGTACGAGAGGACCGGAGTGGACGAACCTCTGGTGTTCCGGTTGTCACGCCAGTGGCATTGCCGGGTAGCTATGTTCGGAATAGATAACCGCTGAAAGCATCTAAGCGGGAAACTAGCCTCAAGATGAGATCTCACTGGGACCTTGAGTCCCCTGAAGGGCCGTCGAAGACTACGACGTTGATAGGTTGGGTGTGTAAGCGCTGTGAGGCGTTGAGCTAACCAATACTAATTGCCCGTGAGGCTTGACCATATAACACCCAAGCAATTTGACTACTCCTGACTTTAAAAAAGCAGAAGCAACAGATTGCGGTGTGTGAAGACGCAATGAACCGAAAGTTCGAGGCTCACAAAACACCGACTTCTATCCCATACCCAATTTGCTGAAGCGAGGTCACATGGCCACGATTCAGTACCCGAATTTCTTGACGACCATAGAGCATTGGAACCACCTGATCCCATCCCGAACTCAGTAGTGAAACGATGCATCGCCGATGGTAGTGTGGGGTTTCCCCATGTGAGAGTAGGTCATCGTCAAGATTAAATTCCGAAACCCCATTTGCGAAAGCAGATGGGGTTTTGTTTTGGGCGGTCGAAAAGTGCCAATACTCCCCCAACACCTCTGACAAATTTGCACAGTTATTTCTGAACCAGACCACTAGAATAGGCACCTAACCTTTTTTAGAGCCCGAGCCCTATTTATGCCCGATCCGGTTGATGCCCTTGAGGTGTCGGACTTGCCCCTGGACGACTTGGTGGCATGCCATGAGTGCGACCTGCTGATGCGCAAACCCTCGCTCGCCCTCGGTGAGAAGGCTGAATGCCCGCGTTGCGGTTACGAGCTCTACGCTCATCGTCACAATGTCGTCGAGCGCAGCCTGGCCTTGGTGCTGGCAGCACTGCTGCTGTATATCCCCGCGAATTTTTTACCCATCATGCAGCTCAATCTACTCGGGCAGTCCTCGGAGGACACCGTGTGGACCGGCGTAGTTGGCCTGTTCAACACCGGTATGCAGGGCGTTGCTGCTGTGGTTTTCTTGTGCAGCATGGGCATTCCCCTGCTCAAATTGTTGTGCCAACTGGCTGTGCTGCTCAGTATCCGCTGGAGCATCGGTCGCAGTTATGGACTGCTGTTCTACCGCATCTACCACCATATGAAAGATTGGGGAATGCTGGAGGTCTACTTGATGGGCGTACTGGTGGCACTTGTGAAGCTGGCTGACATGGCCTCCATTACGCTTGGCTTGGGTCTGGTCTGCTTTGTAAGTCTGTTAATGGTTCAGATTCTGCTCGAGGTGGTGATGTCACCCCACCAGATCTGGCAAGCGCTGTCAGGAGAGGATGACCATGCGGGCAATTGATGCAGGCATTCTGATTTGTACCGAATGCCATGAGTTGAACAAGCAGCAAGCCGATGCCGATGAGCAGCTCTGCACCCGTTGCGGCGCGCTGATTCACCCACGTCGTCCCAATAGCCTCATACGCACCTGGGCACTGCTGGTGACTGCGGCGATCCTGTACATCCCGGCCAACCTGCTGCCGATCATGACCGTCAACTCTCTCGGCCAAGGCGACCCGAGCACCATCATGTCCGGCGTGATCCAACTGGTACAGCACGGCATGTTTCCGATTGCCGCCGTGGTGTTCATCGCCAGTATCCTGGTACCGACGTTCAAGCTTGTGGGCATCGGCCTGCTGCTGTTTTCGGTGCAGCGCCGGCAACCGCTGTCTGCGCAACAACGCATTATCATGTACCGCTTTATCGAATTCATCGGTCGCTGGTCCATGCTGGATATCTTCGTGATCGCCATCCTGGTGGCGGTCGTAAACTTTGGGCGACTTGCCAGTGTCGAAGCCAATCTCGGCGCTGCAGCGTTTGCCAGTGTGGTGATCTTGACGATGTTTGCCGCAGTAACCTTCGATCCCCGACTGATTTGGGATAACACGGAGTCGGATGACGACCATGAGTGATTTGCCTAAAGCTAAAACCCGCCCTGCGTCCAACTGGTCGGCCATCTGGGTGTTGCCCCTCATCGCCCTGATCATCGGTGGCTGGCTGGGGTGGCGTGCCTACTCCCAGCAAGGTATCGAGATCCAGGTCCGCTTTGAAAGCGGCGAAGGCATTCAAGTCAACAAGACCGAAGTGGTCTACAAAGGCATGACGGTGGGCAAGGTCAAGGCCTTGGCGCTGGATGACGAAGGCAGCAATCGCGGGGTGATTGCCACCATCGAGATGAACAAGGACGTCGAACAATACCTCAAGACCAACACCCGCTTCTGGCTGGTCAAACCCAGCGTCAGCCTCGCCGGCATCACTGGCCTGGAAACCCTGGTTTCGGGCAACTACATCGCCGCAAGCCCGGGGGATGGTGAGCCCACCCGCAAATTCAAGGCGCTTTCCGAGGAGCCGCCATTATCCGACGCCAAGCCCGGCCTGCACCTGACCCTCAAGGCTGATCGCCTGGGTTCGCTGAACCGTGGCAGCCCGGTGTTCTACAAGCAGATCCAGGTGGGTCAGGTCAAAAGTTACTTGTTGTCTGAAGACCAGAGCACCGTCGAGATCAAGGTTTATATCGAACCGACCTACGCCAACCTGGTGCGCAAACACACGCGTTTCTGGAACGCCAGCGGCATCAGCATCGACGCCAATCTGTCCGGTGTGAAGGTGCGCAGTGAATCCCTCTCCAGTATCGTCGCCGGTGGTATTGCCTTCGCCACACCGGAAAACCGCAAAGACAGCCCGCCAACCGACCCGAGCCTGCCTTTTCGCTTGTACGAGGATTTCGACGCCGCCGCCGCGGGCATCAAGGTCAAGGTCAAGCTCACCGATTTCGAAGGCCTGCAGGCTGGACGCACTCCAGTGATGTACAAAGGTATCCAGGTCGGCAGCCTGAAAACCCTGAAGATCGACCCGGACCTGACCAGCGCCAGCGCTGAATTGACCCTCGACCCATTGGCCGAAGACTACCTGGTTCAGGACACGCAATTCTGGGTGGTCAAGCCATCCATCTCCCTGGCCGGCATTACCGGGCTGGAGGCCCTGGTCAAAGGTAACTACATCGCCATCCGCCCCGGCGACAAAGGCACCCCGCCACAACGTGAATACGTAGCGCGCGCCAAGGCGCCACCGTTGGATCTGCGCTCCCCAGGCCTGCACATGGTGTTGCTCACCGACAACCTCGGCTCGCTGGATGTCGGCAGCCCGATTCTGTACAAGCAGGTCAAGGTCGGTTCGGTACAGAGCTACCAGTTTTCACGCAAGAAAAAGCAATTGGTGATCGGTGTTCATATCGAGAAAGAATATGAGAGCCTGGTCAACGGTTCGACACGTTTCTGGAATGCCAGCGGTGTCACCCTCACTGGTGGGCTTACCGGCGGTATCCAGGTAAAAAGTGAATCCCTGGCCAGTTTGATGGCCGGCGGTATCGCCTTCGAAACGCCGGAACCGAATGTGCCGCTGAAACGACGCATCCCCCGTTTCCGCTTGTTTGCTGATCGGGACGCTGCCAATCAGCATGGCACCCTGGTCACCATCAAGGTCGATCGCGCCGACGGCTTGAGCCCAGGCACGCCGGTGCGCTTCAAAGGCCTGGAAGTGGGCAAGCTCGAGAGCGTGGACCTGAGTGTCGACATGCAATCGGTGCTGCTCAAGGCGCGTATCACCCAGGTTGCGGACCGCATTGCGCGGGTTGGCAGCCAGTTCTGGGTGGTCAAGCCTGAATTGGGCTTGATGAAGACGGCAAATCTGGAAACCCTGGTCACCGGTCAATACATCGAAGTGCAACCGGCCGCGAAAAACGCCGGCCCGCAAAAGAGCTTTGTCGCCCTTGCCCAACCGCCTGAAACCGCCCGCCAGGAGGCCGGCCTGAGCCTGACACTCAGCGCCGCACGCCGTGGTTCGCTCAAGGAAGGCGTGCCCGTCACCTACCGTGAAGTCACCGTGGGCAAAGTTACCGGCTATGAGTTGGGACAGACCGCCGACCGTGTCCTGGTGCACATCCTGATCGAGCCCAAATACGCGCCGTTGGTACGCAGTGGCAGTCGCTTCTGGAACACCAGCGGCTTCGGGCTCGACTTCGGCTTGTTCAAGGGCGCGACGGTGCGTACCGAGTCCCTGGAGACGTTGGTTGCCGGCGGTATCGCCTTTGCCACGCCTGAAGGCGAGCGCATGGGCAACCCGGCACGGCCGCAGCAGACCTTTGCACTGTTCGACAAGTTTGAGGATGAGTGGCTGACCTGGGCGCCGAAGATTCCACTCGGCAAGTAGACCGAGGCGCGGCTATCGGGAGCAAGCCCCCTCCCACATTCCGATGTGTGAATACATTCAAGTGTGGGAGGGGGCTTGCCCCCGATGAGGCCCTCAAATTCAATACAAAACTCCAGCCCACAAAAAAGGCCGCGATCCAAACGATCGCGGCCTTTCTGCCTTTCAGCGCTACACGTCAGACGGCATCCAACTCCGGCTCGTCCGCCTGCATGTTCAGGGTGGCCTTCACCGCATCGTGACGACGGATATATTTCCAGTCGGCCTCATCAATGTAGATCCCGTTCGGCCCGCTGCCGCCTTCCAGGTCGATCGCTACCTGGGCAGACACCTGCGGCTTCACGCTGGCCAGGATCGGCACGAAGCCCAACTGCAGGCTGGTTTCCAGCAGCGCTGCCTGGTTCTTCTCATCGATGTCCGCCGCCTCGTCGAGGTAGTACGGCAAGCGCACGCGACCGGCCTGGTCGCGGTCCATCAGGTGCAGCAACAAGTACATGTTGGTCAGCGCCTTGATGGTCATGGTGGTGCCGTTGGACGCGGCGCCGTCGATGTCGGTATGAATCACCGGTTGGCCGTTCACCTTGGTGATTTCGAACGCCAGCTCGAACAGGTCCTTGAGGCCCAGTTGGTTATGGTTGGCCGCCACGAGGCGGGCCAGGTATTCCTTGGCTTCTTCGTTCTTGTTGTCCTGCTCGGCGCTCTGGCTGAGGTCGAACACCGACAACGTTTCGCCTTCCTCATACTGACCGGCACTGTGGATGATCTGGTCGATATGCTTGAGGGCTTCCTTGTTCGGCGCCAGCACGATGCGAAAGCTCTGCAGGTTGGAGACCTGGCGCTTGTTGATCTCGCGGTTGAACAACGCCAGTTGGTGTTCCAGGCTGTCGTAGTCGCTACGGATATTGCGCAAGGTCCGCGCAATATCGGTGACGGCCGCGCGGCGCGCCTTGCCCAGGGTCAATGCCTCATCGGTACGGTGCGCATAGGCGTTGATCAGCAGTTGCAGACGCCGCTCCATGTCGTCCTCGCTGTCGAACTTGGCTACGCCCTTGAGGCGCACCTGCGCATACAACGCTTCGATCTGCCCGTCGGCGCGCAGCAAGCCTTGCCAACTGTCCTGATAGTCGTTGAGCAGCGGCAGCAGGTTGTCCATGGAGTCGTCGACCGGGTCCATGAACGGCGTGCCGAACGGCAGGTCCGCCGGCAATAGCTGGCGACGGCGCAACGCGTCGTCCAGCGTACGTTGCTTGGCTTCCATATCGCCGATTTGGCGGCCGACCAGTTGCAGCTTGGCCGACAGCTGCTGGACGCGCTCGGTGAACGCATCGCTGGAGCGCTTCAGTTCGTCCTGGGCCGCTTCCATCTGCGCGAGGTGTTCCAGCTTCTCGCCTTCCTCCGCGCTCAGGGTCTGGGTGCGGCGGAAATCTTCCAGCGCCTTCTGCGCGTCCAATACCTGCTGGTACAGCGCTTCGGTCTGGGTCTTGCTCGCCGCTCGGTCGGAAGCGACCGCATGTTGGGTTTTCAGTTGCTTGAGTTCTTTTTCCAGGCGTTCTTTCTGGTCGCGCAACGCCGCGCGATCCGCCAGGGCCTGCAAAGCCGGTGGTTCGATGTGCGAGAGGTCGATGGACAGCCCCGGCACTTCGAAACGCTCGCCCTTGAAACCATCGAGGATCTGTTCCAGGGATTTGACCCACTGGCCTTGCTCATCCAGCGTGATGCCATGTTCACCCAGGGGCAGGCTGAACAACGCGCTGTTGAACAGGCGCATCAAGCGCTCGACATCCTGTTGCGAGAATTCTTCGCGCAGCTTGGCGTAGCTGTTGTTGTCCGCGTGATCAAGCTGCTGCTTGACCGACTTCAAGCGTTTTTCCAGGTCGCGCAGACGCTCGTCCAGGTCCTCGGCGCTGAACTGACGCGACTGCGCCAGTGCACCCGCCAATTCGTCGTGAGCGTCCTTGGCCGCGAGCAGTTGCTGCTCCAGCACCCGCACATCATCGACCAGCGCGAAGCGATGCTTGAGCACCGACAACTCGCCCAACCAGCGTTGGATGCCACTGATCTCGCGCTCCAGGCGCATCAGCTCCTGGGTGCCGCCACGCTGGTCGTTCTGCAGCGCATCCTGCTCGTTGCGATAGTGTTCGGCCTGGATCGTCAGCTCTTCCTTGCGCGCACTGGCGTAATCCGACCAGGTGCCCAACAGCGAATCGAGCAACGGCGACAGGCGATGCAATTTGCCGCGCAAAATGTCGCGCTGTTTCACGCCATTGGCGAGTGCTTCGACCAACGGCCCGGCGGCCACCAGGGAGTTGTAGTCCTGCTCCATGCGCCGTACATCGCGGAAGGCTTCTTCGCATGCGGCGATGTAATCGACGCTGCCGGAGCGCAGGCTGTGTTCAAACGCATCGAGGAACAATTGCTTGAGCTTGGCGGCGGTGATTTCGCGCATGTGCAGCAGGTTGATGAACAACGCACGGAATGTCTTCAGGCTCTGTTCGCTGGTAGAGCGCAGCGGAATCAGCGTCAGATCCAGCGGGATCGAGGTGTGGCCGCCCACCAACAGGCGCCGCAGTTCGTCGGGCTTGAGCTCATAGGCCTTCAGGCCTTCGCGCTCAAGGTTGGTGAACAGCTCTTTCTGGCGCAGGCAGGTGTCGTTTTTCTGATAGTGGGCCAGGTCCAGCTTGCCGGCATAGGCGAAGAACTGATGACCGAAACCACCGCCCGGGCCGCGCCCGACCACGCCAATCACATGCGGCCCATGGGGCAGCGAGACTTCCACGAGGATGTAGCTGGTGTCGGTGGCAAAGTAGAAGCGCCGCGATTGCTCCAGGGTGTACTTGCCGAAACTCATGTCCGACATGCGCGCCAGGATCGGGAACTGCAAGGCGTTGATCGACGCGGATTTACCCAGGTTGTTCGCGCCATACACCGACAACGGTTCTTCCAGCGGGAACAAACCCAGGCTGTAGCCGGCGGTATTCAACAGGGCGAAGCGGCGTATGCCGTAGCGTTCCTTACTCATGCGTCGGTCTCCTGTTCTTCGGCAATGGCGCGGGCGAGGGCGTCTTCTTCGCTGTCTTCAGCGAAGTCACTCAAGTCCAGTGGGTCATCGGTCTTCAGCAGTTTTTCATCGCTGTCTTCGTCGATGATCACCGGCGCCGGCAACGGCAAGACGCTGTGCACACTGGCGGCGAGGTCGCGGTCCTGCTGGACCGACAGGCACACATCAAGGAAACGATGCATCGGCGGCAGGAAGCGATAGATACCGTTGTCTTCGCTGGCAAAACCCAGCTGGGTCATGCGGCGCATGATTTTCTCTTCGAGTTCTTCCTGGGTCTGCACTTCGGCCTGGATAAACAGGTCGCGGTATTTCTCCAGCAACGACGGCAGTTCATCGCGGCCCAGGCTGCCGCCATCGAGCACGGCAACCGGGTCGCGGCCCTGGTCGGCCAGGTGTTCGACGATGATGAAGGTGAACAACGCCAGGCGCTGGGCGGTCTTGTTCACCTGCGCGGCAGCCACGGCGGTGTCCGGCACGAAGTAGTAGAAACCCCGCGTATCGCAGACCAGCTCAAAGCCCAGGGCCTTGAACAGCGTGCGGTACTGGTCCTGGAAATTCGACAGTTGTGCGTACAGCTCCGGGTCGCGGCGGCTGACGTGGTAGCCCTTGAACAGCTCGCGAAAGATCGGCGCCAGCTGGGACAGTTCGGATAGATCAAGATGCATTTGGGATGCTCGCAGAGTGCTCGGCCGCGTCAGAGCTGGCCGGGAGCAGGGCGAAGGAGCGCAGGCTGACCTGGTGCTCGTGGGTGTGGTAATCGCGGCGTTCCAGGCGCTCGCGCTTGAAGCGTTTTTCCCGCGAGAGCCGCGAGAACCAGTACAACAATTCGTCGGTCGCGCCGTCCGGCTCCTGCTCGAGCAGCCAGGTCATCAGGTCCGGCATCGGCAGCGCGTCTTCGCAGCGTTCGAGCATTTCCTTGACCGTTCGCGGTGCGCGCGGGGCTTCGCCCTTGTGGGTTTTGTGCGCCTTGGGAAAACGCGCCGGTTTCGGCTCGAAATTCGCCAGGGCGTACACATATGCCTCGACCTGGCTGGCACTGCCGAGGAAGGTGCTTTGCGGCCGGCTGAACATTGGCATGGCAGCCTGCGGCACCGCGTCCAGGCCTTTGCGGCGGATGGCCGACAGGGCCAGCGCCGCGCCACGGGTCACGGCGTTGTGCCGGCGTGCTTCTTCGCGCAGCGGCAACAGCAGCTCGCGCGCATGGCGCAGGGTCAGCTGGGCGCTGGTCTGCATCTCGAGGATGCGCGCGTGGGTGCGCAGCAGCATGTCGTCGTCCACCAGGTGGCCGAGACGCTGCTGCTCGGTGAGCATGCGCAGCAGCACGTTTTCCACCTTGCGCACGCCTTGCTCGAACGCGCCGTCGGCGTTCACCAGTTGGATCATCGGTTCAACGTATTCGTCCCAGGTGGCCAACACCTCGGCGTAACGCTGGCGCAACGGGATCTGCCGGTCGCTGGTCTTGGCGCGGTCGGCCACGGCCGCGAGGGCCTGTTCGTCGTTGGCGAGTTTTTTCAGCACATCCCGAACGCGCATATCCAGCAGGCGCAGTTGGCGGGCCAGGTCGTGGCCATCGCGGATGTCAAAAGCGTCCTGGATATAACCGGCCAGGCGCTCGAGGTGACGCAGGTAAGCTTCGATTTCCAGGCACAGGCCAAGCCGGTGCTCCTTGCGAAGATACGCCAGGAAATCGTGAATCTGCGCGTTGAGCTCGAACCGGTTCGGGCTCTTGGCCACCGGCACCAGGATATCCAGGCGGATCCACACGTCCAGCAGGCTGGTGATGTCCTGGGGCGTGCTGTCCAATTGTTGGGCGGCGAGTTGCGCGCGCAGTTCGCCCAGGCTCAGGGTGCCTTGGTCGAAGTGTTCGCACAGTGGCTCAAGTAAGGCCCAGTGTTCGGCGAGGGCGCGCAGGACGCGCTTGGGTTCGATCATGGGAAAGGCCGGCTGGTTGGCGATTAAAAGTCGCGATTGTACTGCATCGGGCGCGGGATTTATCCACAGCCGGTCAGTGTGCAGTGGGCGATTGTTGCCGAACAGCGGTAGAATCCCCGCTCTTTAGTTATCCACAAGTGGCTGAGCTGTGCTTACCGAGTCCCGACGTCGCGCTTACTTGAGCGCCATGCAGGTGGTCAACTGGCTGCCCCGCACCGAACTGCCGTTTGCCGCGCCGTCGCGGCCCGAGCTGTTGCAGGCGCCGCAGCCCTATGAGGCGTTCGCACCTTCAGGCGAGGAAGCCGCCGCGCCGGTGGCGGTCATCAAGCCTGTGCCCGAAACGCGGCCGACGCTGGAGCGCACGAAGATCGAGGTGCCGCGCCCGTCACCGGTGGTCAAGGCAGTGGTCGCCGAAGACGCTGCCCCGGTGGCCAAGGCCCCGGTCGTGCCGCCGCCACGCTTTGCCCTGCAACTGCTGCGCGCCGGGCGTTGCCTGCTGCTGGTGGAATTGCCCACCGGCGAACGTTTCCAGTCGCGCGACCCGGCCTATCTGCTGCTCAAAGACATGCTGCGCGCCGCCGGCCTGCCCGACAGCCCGCAAATTGTCGGCGACCCGGTGCGCTGGCCACTGCTGGTGCGCGGCACCATGGACCAGGGCCCGGACGCCGCGCGGGATTTTGTACAGAGTTTTGTTGCGGCACGCCTGGAAGACGAGCCTTGCGTCTGCCTGTGGCTGATTGGCCTGCCCGCCGTGCGCTTTGCCGGTGAGGCGGACGCCGAAGCCTGGTACCGCGAACTGCGGGTTGAAGGCCTGGGTTCGGTATGGGCCCTGCCGGGCCTGGAATTATTAATGGAAGAGCCACAGCGTAAGGCTGATATCTGGCAAGCCATGCGCCGGCTGATGGCGCGCTGGAAAACAACCGATGAGTGAGGCTTTATCCTTCCGCCCGATGACCGAGGCTGACCTCGATGCCGTGCTGAAGATCGAATACGCGGCGTTCAGCCACCCCTGGACCCGTGGCATCTTTCTCGACGGGCTGGGCAAGTACCAGATCTGGCTGATGTTCGAAGGTGAGCAGCAGGTGGGCCATGGCGTGGTGCAGATCATCCTCGATGAGGCGCATCTGCTCAATATCACCGTAAAGCCGGAGAACCAGGGCCGAGGTTTGGGGTTGGCGCTGCTGGAGCATCTGATGTCCCGCGCGTATGCGGCCAATGCGCGGGAATGCTTTCTGGAGGTGCGTGACAGCAATACCGGGGCGTTCCGCCTGTATGAGCGCTATGGCTTCAACGAGATTGGCCGTCGTCGCGATTACTACCCAGCCGTGGGCGGCCGCGAAGACGCAGTCGTGATGGCCTGCACCCTGGTCGACTAAACACCGAAATCCATGTGGGAGGGGGCTTGCCCCCGATGGCAGTGGTTCAGCCAATACATGAGTTGACTGACACACCGCTATCGGGGGCAAGCCCCCTCCCACATTTTGAACTGCGTCGTCAGCGTTTGCCGTTGAGCGGATCCAGATCGGCCAGTTCGGCCTCATCCAACCCGTTCCCACCGCCAATTTCATCTTCATCGACGATGCTCAAGTCATAATCCGCCGCACTGTCTTCACCTTCCTCCCGTGCATCCCGCGCGCCGTCCTCATGGATCAGCGTTTCGGGGCTCATGTCATCATCGGTCGACTCATGGTCATCCGTCGAAGCCCCCGTCAGCCCGGCCTCGCGTACCCGTTCGTCGGGCATCAGGTGCTCACGTTCGCCGCGGGGTATTTCGTCGCCGATTTCCGCGGTCTGGTCTTCTTCATCAAAATCCAGCTCGCGCATCGAACCCATGCGGTCTTCGTTATCATCAATGGGTTCGGGCTGCGTAGCGCCGTAGGGACGTCGTGATTCAGTCATGGCCAATCCTCATACTGTGGGGCTTATAGTGTGTGGACAGGCTTTGCGCCGCAAAGATTCAAGCTAATTTGCGCAAGGCGTGACCTGGACGAAGGCTTGTCAGTCACAAAACTGCGCATCATTCCTGAGGCTTTCCCTGATGAACGAACTACAAGACCTGCTAGACAACAACGAACGCTGGGCGGATGCGATCAAACAGGAAGATCCCGAATTCTTCGCCAAGCTCGCCCGCCAGCAAACCCCGGAATACCTGTGGATCGGCTGCTCCGATGCGCGTGTACCGGCCAACGAGATCGTCGGCATGTTGCCCGGTGATCTGTTCGTGCACCGCAACGTGGCCAACGTGGTGCTGCACACCGACCTCAATTGCCTGTCGGTGATCCAGTACGCGGTCGATGTGCTCAAGGTCAAACATATCCTCGTCACCGGCCACTATGGCTGCGGCGGTGTGCGCGCCGCGATGCAGGACCGTCAGTTCGGCCTGATCGACGGCTGGCTGCGCACCATTCGTGATCTCTACTACGAAAACCGCGACGTGTTGGCCCAGTTGCCCACCGAAGAAGAGCGCGTCGACCGCATGTGCGAGTTGAACGTGATTCAGCAAGTGGCCAACGTCGGCCATACCAGCATAGTGCAAAACGCCTGGCACCGCGGGCAAAGCCTGTCGATCCATGGCTGCATCTACGGCATCAAGGATGGCCGCTGGAAGAGCTTGAACACCACCATCAGTGGCTTCGAGCAATTGCCGCCGCAGTACCGCCTGCGGCCGTTGGGCGAAGTCTAAGTCCGTTTACGCCCGCGCCACCGGGCCATGAAGGCCTGGCCTTCGGCATTCAACGGCTCCTTGCTGCCGGTGATCCAGCCCCGACAGTTCAGCTCGCCGCAATGGCAAGCGAACTGCCGGAACAGCGTGTCTTCGGTGGTGGCATAGTCGAGGGTCAACCGGGTGTCGACGGCGATGGGCTGGACCGTCCAGAGTTCCAGGTAAGTGGTGTCGAGGAACACATTCGGGTTGCAGGAATGCTGCAACAGGCCGCAGAACCAGGCGTCGTACAAGTGTATGCGTGGCGATAGCTGCAGCGTATGCGGGCGTTGTTCGCTGACGGCGTAGCCGGAAATCCTGGCGATGCGCGTGCGACTGTCGAACGTGACGCGGGCCTTTATTCCGGTTGTCCTCCCACCCGTGCCTTGCACGATCTGGAAGTGACCGGTCGAGGGGTAACCCTGATCGACGAGCAGCGTCTTGAATGGGTAAAAGCATTCGGTCACAGCCGCTTTGGCCTTATCCATGGCTCGGGTTTTCATGACTCTCCTGGGAGCGCTGCATGGACCTGCGGGGGTGGATCGACGGCCAGTCTTGCAGCAAATGGGCGCTGCTCAAGACTCGCCGAAGTCAGAGCCGATTTCTACTGTCAAATCTGACAGTAGAAATCCTGGGTGCTCCTCACAGCGCGGGCGGTGCGAGGGTTGGGGCAGGGGCTGCATTGCGCAGCTGCTTCAGCTGGTCTTTGATAGCGGGCGTGGCGCATTTGGCGTTGGCCTGCTCCGGGGTCAGGTTGCGCACCGAGGTGTAGAACAGTTCGCAGGTCTGCTCCTTGCGCGTGACCTGCCAGGTGTTCATGCACGCCTTGAGCAATACATTCGCGTCGCTGGCGGGTTTCTGGCCCATGCCGGCTTGCCAACAGGCTGCGCTCAGATCCTGACCCATCACTTTCAAGCCGGCCTCATCGGCCTTCTGCTCATTGCCGTCATACGTGTCCGGGCTGGCGGCGTACCAGATGTAGCTTGGGTGGTTGGCGCCGAGCACCGAGACCGGCCTGCCCGGCTCCGGGTTGATCTGCGCCAGGCCCAGCACTGCCACCGTTTGCCCGTATTGTTGCTTGATCCAACTGCGCACCGGCGCGCCGAAGGCCACCATCGGCAGCGAATCGCTGGGGCGCAGGCTCAGCTCCTTGACCATGCGGGTCTGGTAGTCGGTGAAGTAGCCGTAGACGGCTTCCAGGTCTTTCCCTGCATTGGATGGCGCGGCGATGGGGGCGATATCGATGATGGTCTGGTAGGCCGGGGTTTCGCTGGCAGGAATGCCATTGCTGGTGAGCAAGGTCGCCCAGCGGTCGGTGGTAGCCGATTCCAGATAATCCTGGGCCTGGGTCAGCGAATAATCTGGCGGAAAGTGCAGCAGCTCGATGCTTTTGCGGTTTTCCAGGGCCATGCCCAGCGGCAGGAACAAGTACCAGTTATAGGCCCACTTGCCGTCTCTGTTGAGCTGGCTGGCACCTTGGTAAGCCAGGTCTGCGGTATCGAGCAGCGTGGTCAGGGGCTGGCCGTAACCGTCCGGCACGCCGCTGAAGGTTGCCGCGACCTGGCCGTCATGCACCTTGACGCTGACCTTGGCGCGGCTGTAGCCGTCACGTTGCAGGCTCTGGTTCAAATAGTGCTCGGCGGTCTGTTCCAGCGTCCAGGGCCGAAAACAGATCACGTTGCAGTTGTTGGGAAACGCGAACAACTGGGTGACACGCTGTGTACTGCCCAACGGCACTTCGATGTCGGCCTGTACGACCGCACTGGCCAGCAGCGCAGCCAGGGTCAAGCACAGCCTGGTCGGTTTGAACATAATTGGTTCCTTGTCAGCGAAAGCCCGTCTGCGCGGGATGAAAGCCCACCCTCACACAGTAGCGGCTGACCAGGAAAACCGCGTGCTAAATCGCCGTGTGTGTCGCGATTGGATAAGTGAACCTACACGCTGAACTGCAAGGTATTGCTCAAATCCCCCATGGGTTTCTGGCCGCGCGCGATCATCGCGGCATCCCTTTGCTTGAGGCCGTCCAGGGTCTCCAGCTGAAACACGCGGGTGATCAAGCGCAGGATCGACGCGGTGTCGTAGAGCGTGTGGTCAACCGTGCCTTTGCGTGCGAACGGCGACACCACCAGGGCCGGAACCCGTGTGCCCGGGCCCCAGCGGTCGCCCTTGGGCGGTGCCACGTGGTCCCACCAGCCGCCGTTCTCATCGACGGTCACGACCACCACCATGTTGTTCCACTGCGGGCTTTCCTGCAGCAGCTTCAAGGCGCGGACGATATGGCGGTCGCCCGAGGCCACATCGGCATAGCCGGCGTGCATGTTCAGGTTGCCCTGGGGCTTGTAGAAGGTCACGGCGGGCAGCTTGCCGGCTTGGGCGTCGGCGAAGAACCTGTTGGTGCTCGACTCATCGCCCAACCCGCCGTCGCGCAGGCGTTTGTCGCGCTCGGCACGGTTCTCGGGGCCCTGCTGCTTGAAGTAATTGAACGGCTGATGGTGGTACTGGAAGTTCGGAATCTTGGGAATACCGCCCGAGTCCTTGAATTGCTCCAGGGTGGCTTGCCAGGCGCCAGCGTACCAGGCCCAGTCGATGTTCTTTTTCGAGAGCTTGTCGCCAATGTGTTCATGGGTTTGCGGCACCAGCACATTGGGCAGGTCCGGTTTGGCGTAGTCCGGGTTCTGCGGGTCGCGGATCCAGGTCGGCCAGTAGGGCGGAGCCAGCGTGTTGACGGCATAACCGTCCGGCGTCAAGGCGCTGGGGCCGAACTGCGGCGGGCCAGTCATGGCGCTGGCCGGCGAGGTGTCCAAGGGTTCGAGGCGCGTGTCTGTAGGGTCGTCGCTTTGCAGCGTGGCGATCTGCGCCTTGGCCACCGATTGCGCGGCATTCGGATAGATCGGTGCCGTGGCGCTGATCAGGTACTGATGGTTGAGGAACGAGCCACCAAACGCACCCTGGAAAAAGTTATCGCACAGCACAAACTCCTTGGCCACGTCCCACAGGCGCAGGGAATAGCGGCTCTGGGCGTAATGGCCCATCACCAGGCCACCGGAATCGCCCCAGGCAACGAAGCCGTCATTCTTGCCGCCGTTGATCTGCATCTGGTTCTGGTAGAACACATGCCACAGGTCGCGGGTCACCAGGCTCAGCGGCAAGTCCTGCGCATCCGGGCCCTTGAGGGCGAACGGGGCGTTGGGCAGGTTCTCCTGGAATTGCACGGCGCTCGGGTAGGTCACGCCATCCACGCTTTGCGGGCCCACCTGCAACACGCCGCCCCAGGTCGGGGGGAGGGTAGCCAATACGCTGCCATCGCGGTCGCGTTGTTGAACGTCAGCCGCCGAAAGCGCCGAGAGAGGTTTCTCCAGCCCGGGGAAGTCTGCAAACAGATTGTTGAAGCTGCGGTTCTCGGCGTAGATCACCACCACGGTTTTCACCGTGTCACGTAAGGCTTTATCCAGCTCCTGCGAGGTGAGTGGGCGCGGCGCGGGCTTTTCCGGTGCTTCGCCGGTATTGCCGCACGCACTCAGGGTCGCGCCCACGCCCAGTACCGCAGCGCCCCCCAGGAAGCGCCGGCGACTGCTGTCGACCGGCGGTTGGCCGACGGAATCCGTGGAAGGGCGGTCTACGTGCTCGTCACTCATTGCGCGGGAGTCCTTGGCGAGATGTTGCAAGATGTTTCGCAGGACGGTAGCAATGGAATGTGACGGAACAAAGACAGACCTATGATGAGTGGGCCGTGTCTACACCGCATAAGCGCTGCTAGACTGGCTTCCTGACACAGGCCGCCGAGGTGAACCGTGAAACCATCAATTGCACTTGATCTACAAAGAGCCGCTGTTAGAGAAGTGGTCGGGCGTTTTCGTATATCAAATCCGAGAGTGTTTGGGTCTGTATTACTGGGGACCGATCACGAAGGCAGTGACCTGGACCTGCTGGTCGACGCGCCGCCGGGGACGACACTTTTTGATCTCGGTGGGTTGCAGGTAGAGCTTGAAAGCTTGCTGGGCGTCAATGTGGATCTGCTGACCCCCGGTGATTTGCCTTTGAAGTTTCGCGCGAAGGTGTTGGCTGAGGCTCGTCCGGTATGACGGAAAATCGCCTTGGGGATTATCTGGAACACATCAAGCAAGCTTGCACTGACGCGATTACCTTTGTTGAGGGGTTAAGCAAAGAAGAGTTCTTGGAGGACAGGCGAACGCAACAAGCAGTGGTCATGAGCCTGATCATCATTGGTGAGGCGTCGACGAAAATCATGGACCGGCACCCCGACTTCGCTACAGAACATTCATACATTCCCTGGCGCAATATGCGCGCGATGCGCAATCGAATTGCTCACGGTTACTTCGATATCAACTTCGATGTCGTTTGGGACACGATACAAAGCGCATTCCCCGATTTGCTGGAGCGCCTTCCCCTCACTGAATGACCGTACCTACTGTAATAGCAGGTACCGTCGGTCGCTATTTTATGGCATCACCGGCGGCAAATACGTCAACGTCGTCCCCAACGCCCACAGCAGGAACAACACCAACGGCGTGTGCACCAGTAGCTGCACGAACGAAAACCCGATCAAGTCCCGCGCCTTCAACCCCAATACCCCAAGCAACGGCAGCATATAGAACGGGTTGATCAAGTTCGGCAACGCTTCGGCCGCGTTGTAGATCTGCACCGCCCAGCCCAGGTGATACTGCAAGTCATTGGCTACTTGCATAACGTAAGGCGCTTCGATGATCCACTTGCCGCCGCCGGAGGGGATGAAGAAGCCCAGCACCGCCGAGTACACGCCCATCAGCAGCGCGTAGGTGTCGTGGGACGCGATGGAGGTGAAGAATAGTGAGATATGGTGCGCCAGGGTCTGGCCGTCGCCGCCCTTGACCACGGTCATCAGCGCCGCAATCGAGCCGTACAGCGGGAACTGGATCAGCACGCCCGTGGTGGTCGGCACGGCGCGGGCCACGGCATCGAGGAAGCTGCGCGGGCGCCAGTGCAGGAGCGCGCCGACCATGATGAACAGGAAGTTATAGGTGTTGAGCCCCGAGATGGCGCTGATCGCCGGTTTGGTCGAGAACTCGTGGAACAGCCAACCGGCCGCCAGCAGCGCCAGCAGAATAGTCAGCAAGGGGCTGTGCTCCAGCCATTCGCCGGGTCGGGTCGGCGCCTGCGGCTTGGGCAGGTTGAATGCCGGGTCGACACCGCAGGCCTTGGCATCCCGCGCACTGTTCGGGCCCGGCGCGGTGGCGTAGGCGATGATCAGCGACACGATGATCAGCGCCAGCAACAGCACGCCGGATTGCCACAGGAAGATGGTCTCGGTAAACGGGATCATCCCGGTGATCGCCAGGATCGACGGCGGCAAGCTGGCCGGGTTGGCCTGCAACTGCGCGGCCGATGAAGACAACCCCAGCGCCCATACGGCACCCAGGCCCAGGTAGGCCGCAGCGCCAGCGGCGCGGTAGTCCATGCGCAAGTCCGTGCGACGGGCCAATGCACGCACCAGCAAACCGCCGAACACCAGGGACAGGCCCCAGTTGAGCAAGGAGGCCACCATGGAAATCAACGCGACCCAGGCCACCGCCGAACGGCCGTTCTTCGGGATGCGCGCCAGGCGGTCAATCAGCTTTACCGCAGGCGGCGAACTGGCGACCACATAACCACCAATCACTACAAAGGCCATCTGCATGGTGAACGGGATCAGGCTCCAGAACCCGTCACCAAAGGCTTTGGCGGCTTCGCTGGGCGCAGCGCCCATGCCCAGGGTCGCCACGGCAACGATGATCACGGCGAGGGCGGCGAACACCCAGGAGTCGGGGAACCAGCGCTCGGCGAAGTTGGAGCAACGCAAGGCAAATCGGGCATAGCGGCTTTCTTCGATAGCATCGGCCACGAGTCTTTCCTCTTGTATTTATTATGGGGATGGCAGTTTTTCGGCATGTTCCTCCAAGGTCATTGATTTGGGAATGTAGTTATCTTCATTGATCAATGAGTAAAACAAATATATCCGTCGCGATTGCCATCATCCGGTTCAACTCATAACCTGCACGCCATTTTGTTTGTCTGCCGAGCCCGTACATGACTGCCACCTTTTCGTCACAGGCGCAGCGTTTTTCCCGCTCCGACTACAAAACCCTGGGCCTGGCCGCCCTCGGTGGCGCCTTGGAAATCTACGATTTCATTATCTTCGTGTTCTTCGCGCTGACCCTCAGCCAACTGTTTTTCCCCCCGGAAATGCCCGAGTGGCTACGCCTGCTGCAGAGCTTTGGCATCTTCGTCACCGGCTATCTCGCGCGCCCGTTGGGTGGCATTCTGATGGCGCACTTTGCCGATCACCTGGGACGCAAGCGCGTGTTCAGCCTGAGCATCCTGATGATGGCCTTGCCCTGCCTGCTGATCGGCATCATGCCGACCTACGCGCAAATCGGCTATTTCGCACCGCTGATCCTGCTAGCGCTGCGCGTGTTGCAAGGCGCTGCGGTGGGCGGTGAAGTGCCCAGCGCCTGGACCTTCGTCGCTGAACACGCCCCGCGCAGCCATCGCGGTTATGCCCTTGGTTTTCTGCAAGCCGGCCTGACGTTCGGCTACTTGCTCGGCGCACTCACGGCCACCCTGCTTGCACAGGTTTTTACCCCGGCCGAGATACTCGACTACGCCTGGCGCTTGCCCTTCCTGCTCGGCGGCGTATTCGGCGTGATTGGCGTATGGCTGCGCCGCTGGCTCAGCGAAACCCCGGTGTTCCTCGAAATGCAGGCCCGCCGCCAGGCCGCTGCCGAACTGCCGCTGCGCACCGTATTGCGCGACCACCGCGCCGTGTTGCTGCCGGCGATGATCCTCACCTGTGTGCTCACGTCGGCTGTGGTGGTCCTGGTTGTCATCACCCCGACCATGATGCAGAAAACCTTCGGCATGAGCCCCAGCCACACCTTCGCCTTGAGCGCGTTGGGAATTGTGTTCCTCAACATCGGCTGCGTGCTGGCTGGCCTGCTGGTCGACCGCATTGGCGCCTGGCGCGCGGTGCTGGTCTACAGTCTGCTGCTGCCGGTGGGGGTGTTTATCCTGTATGCCAGCCTGATCAACGGCGGCGTCTGGCTGGGCGCGGCGTATGCCGTGGCCGGCTTGAGCTGCGGGGTGGTGGGCGCGGTGCCGTCGGTGATGGTCGGACTGTTTCCGGCGCATGTGCGCGTATCGGGGATTTCCTTCACCTACAACATTGCCTATGCGTTGTGGGCGAGCACTACGCCGCTGATGTTGATTGCGTTGATGCCCACTAGTCCGTGGATTTGCGTGGGCTATTGCGTGGTGATGGGGGCGGTGGGAGTGGGGAGCGTGGCGCTGTTCGGCAAGCGCCACACCTTGGCGGGCTGAGGTTCAGGTCAGAAAGTGCCAGAGCAACAACGTGCCGACCATCATCGAGGCCGGAATGCCGGAATATAGTTCGGCCAATGCCGCAAGCCCTCTTCAGAAAAGGCCAGCTGCGCCGATGCAGGTTAGACACCCACCTCACTTGCCATCGGTGCCCCATGTTCAATACCCGCCTGAAGCAGGAGCTGTCGGCTCTTCGCGAAGAATTGTCGAGCTTGCTCCAGGTCAAAGAGAGCCTGGAAAACGAAATGCTGTGTCTGACGCTCGGTCCTGATGGGCGGGTGGAGTGGGCGAATGCCAACTTCCTGCGGGAACTGGCCTACCCGTTGGGCGAGATTGTGGGGCGGCCGATCGAAGACCTGACGCCCGCCCACATCCGCCAGAACGAATTCCAGTTGCGCTTCAAGCATGCGCTGGCGCGTGGCGAACATTTCGCGGGTGCCGTGCGCCTGATGCGTGGCACTGGCAAAGAGGCGTGGCTACGCTCGATCCTACAGCCGGTGCGCAGTTCGGACGGGCGCCTCCTGCATTTTGCGATGTATTCCAGCGACCTCACGCGCACCATCGAGAGTTCGCGTGAACATGAAAACCTGATCACCGCGCTGATGCGCTCCACTGCGTTGATCGAGTTCGACCTGGACGGGCAGGTGCTCACCGCCAACGACCGCTTCCTCAACGCCATGGGTTACAGCCTGGCGCAGATCCAGGGTAAACATCACCGTATGTTCTGTGAACCGCAGGAATACAACAGCCCTGAGTATCAACAATTCTGGAAGCGCCTGAACGCCGGCGAGTTCGTCGCGGCGCGCTTCAAACGCGTGGACAGTCATGGCCGCCTGGTGTGGTTGGAAGCCACCTATAACCCGGTGGTTGACGCCAATGAGCGGCTGTACAAAGTGGTCAAGTTCGCCACGGTGATCACCGACCAGGTCAACCGCGAGCTTGCGGTGGCCGAGGCCGCCAACATTGCCTACAGCACCTCCCGGCAAACCGATGACAGCGCCCAGCGCGGCACCACTGTGGTGACCCAGGCGGTGGAGGTGATGCGTGATCTGGCCGAGCATATGCAGCGGGCCGGCGAAGGTATCGAGGCGTTGAACGCCCAGTCGCAAGTGATCGGCAGCATCGTCAAGACCATCAGCGGCATCGCTGAACAGACCAACCTGCTGGCGCTCAACGCGGCTATTGAAGCTGCGCGGGCCGGTGAGCAGGGACGTGGCTTTGCGGTGGTGGCCGATGAGGTGCGGCAATTGGCTTCTCGGACCAGCAAAGCCACCGAAGAAATAGTCGGCGTCGTGCGTCAGAACCAGGACATGGCCCGCGACGCAGTAGCCTTGATGGTTGGCGGCCGCCAGCAAGCCGAGCAAGGCCTGGCGCTGGCGGCGGAAGCGGGCACGGTGATCGTGGAGATTCAGGATGGCGCGCAAAAAGTGGTGAGCGCCGTCGGGCAATTTGCCAACCAACTGACGAACTGACTGATTAGGTTTTGTCCCTCAAAGCGCGCTCCAGCGCCGTGCGCGGTTTTGAATACAACAGCACTCAAATGTGGGAGGGGGCTTGCTCCCGATAGCAGTGTGGCAGCCAGCTATCTGTCGCTGATACACCGCTATCGGGGGCAAGCCCCCTCCCACATTGGTTTTGTAGTGTTTTCAGGTTCGTGGCATGCAGTCGATGGTGCGATTTAGAACGGTTTTGGCGATCTCCAGCAAATGCCACACGGCGTGGATCTTGGCTCGGTCGTGGGGTTGCAGATGGTCGCAACAGTCCCACATCGTGGCCGATGCGCTATGGATCAGATGGGAAATATAAAGTTGGGCATCTTCGAAGCTGAGTTCTTCATTGACGACGAGGCAATCCATGGGTGGATCGGGAAGTGCTTTGGTCATGGTGTGGCTCCTATTGAACAAGGGAGCGACCACCAACGCTGCTAAACGTAGGGTGGCAGCTGTACGCGGGTTAGCAGACCGGTCAATAGGAAACCAGCGCACCCGAAGGTGCCCCACGCACAGCCGCCATAATGCAGTGTGAACGTGTGCCTATTGAACTCAGGCTGCTAAACCCGATCACTGAAATTCAGTGACGGACCGAAGACTAGCCATCGATTCCAACAGGCACAAGGCGGCGGGGATTGTCTCGGAAACGTCCTGCAATTTAAAGGGACACGGCTTGCTGGCCCTTTACAAACCATGACCAAATGCCAGCAACGCCACATTTTTGAATGCATTCCAAGTCAAGATCGTTCCCACGCTCCTGCGTGGGAATGCAGCCCGTGACGCTCCGCGTCACCTGTGCGCTGGCGGGACGCGGAGCGTCCCAGGAGGCATTCCCACGCAGAGCGCGGGAACGATCAATCAGCGCCCGAGCATCTTCACCCAGCGCGACGGCGGCATGCCGTAGGCGCTGCGAAACTGCCGGGTCATGTGGCTTTGGTCGGTGAAGCCGGCGGTCATTGCCGCATCCACCAGTGGCAGGCCCTGGGCCAACAATTGGCGCACCAGGTCCAAGCGACGCATGGTCAGGTAGCGGTAGGGGCTGGTGCCGAACAGCAGGCGGAAATCCCGCGACAATGCCCAGCGGTCGCGCTCGGCGTGCTCGGCCATTTCATCCAGGGTGATGCTGCGGCCCAGGGCGCTGTGGATAAATTCCCGGGCGCGCTCGGCGGCGATGTAGTCAAAGGATTTGCGGCTGGTGATTGCGCCGCACGCGTCGCTCAGCGTTTGGGCCAGGTCGAACATCGCGTCCTGCTCCTGCATCGCGTCGATCGGGCAATCCAGGCTTTGCAGCAACACTTCGCTGGCGCGATGCAGCCGAGGGTCGGTGGACACACCGCCGGGTATGAAGGGCAACGGCTTGCCGCCGAGGATCTGCTGGATCAGCGCCGGCTGTACATAAATCATCCGGTACTTGAAGCCCTCCGCGCTGCCTGCGCGGCCGTCATGGACTTCATCGGGGTGAATGACCATGGTGGTGCCGGGCAAGCTATGGGTCATGCCGCCGCGATAATGAAAACTCTGCACGCCGAACAACGTGCGGCCGATGGCGTAAGTGTCATGGCGATGGGGGTCGAACGCAAAGCCGGCAAAGTACGCCTCGATACGGTCCAGGCCGCTGGCGTGCGGGGCGCGGTGCAGCCAGTCGAGGGTGTGGGTAGGGTTGCCCATGGTGACTTGTCACAAAAGGAGGTGGAAACACGTTAACCCAGTCTGTATGCCTTGTCTGCCGAGGTCTTGTACGATCGTGCAGAGGCTGGCGAGCCTTGGCAAGAAGCCTTGCTTTGAACTCGCCGCGCCACACAGGGCGGGTCAATCGCCCAGTGCTTCGCCTTCGCGCCGTGGGTCTGCACCGCCGCTGAGTGACACCTTGCCCTGAGCATCCCGTGTGCGAACGATCGCCTGGACGCCGCTGGTCATATCGATCTCGCTCAGCGCATGGCCCTTGCTCTTCAATGCTTGCTTCACGCCCGGGCTGAACAACCCGGCTTCCAGTTCGGTGGCGCCGTTGCGGCTACCGAAATTGGGCAGGCTGATCGCAGCTTGCGGGTCGAGTTTCCAATCGAGCATGGCCACCAGTGATTTGCTCACGTACTCGATGATCTGCGAGCCGCCCGGCGAACCCACCGTGGCCAGCAATTCACCGCTCTGACGATCGAACACCAGCGTCGGTGCCATGGCCGAACGCGGACGCTTGCCGGGCTGCACGCGGTTGGCGACGGGCTGGCCGTTTTCCTCGGCAATGAACGAGAAGTCGGTCATCTGGTTATTGAGCAAAAAGCCCTGCACCATCACATGGGAGCCGAACGCTGCTTCCACGGTGGTGGTCATCGAAACGGCGCCGCCCTGGTCATCCACGGCCACCACTTGTGAGGTGGAGATACGCAGCGGCGAACGGTCTGGCGCGTAAGCTACCCGGATGCCCGCCGGTTGGCCTGGCTTGGCCACGCCCATGCTGCGTTCACCGATCAATGCGGCGCGCTGGGCCAGGTAATCGGGGGCGATGAGACCTGCGACCGGCACCGGCGTAAAGTCCGCATCGGCCACGTAAAGTGCACGGTCAGCGAAGGCCAGGCGCCCGGCTTCAGCGATCAGGTGCACGGCCTCGGGCGTTGGTTCAAGCCCGGCGGGCGAGGTGCTCCGGATCGGCGTCATCGGCGCGATGGCCAGGCGTGGATCGCGGGCCTCCAACGCTTGCAACGTCCCGAGGATTTGCGCAACGGCGATCCCACCCGACGATGGCGGCGGCATGCCACACACCTTCCAGTGTTTGTAGTCGGTACACAGCGGTGTGCGCTCCCTGGCGGCGTAGCCCGTAAGGTCGGCCTGAGTCAGGCTGCCAGCGTTGCGATTGCCTTGCACCTTGCGCGCGATCTCATCGGCAATCGGGCCGTGATACAGCGCATCCGGCCCTTCCTTGGCGATGCGTTTGAACACCTTCGCCAGCGCCGGGTTCTTCAACAGCGTGCCGGTGGCTTTTGGCGACCCGTCGGCGTTCAGAAAGTAAGCGGCCATGTCCGGCGATTGCGCGATAAAGCGGTCGGCCGCGATCAAGCTGTGCAAGCGCGGGGAAATCGCGAAACCCTGTTCGGACAAACGAATCGCCGGTTCGAACAGCTTGGCCCATTGCAGATGGCCGTGCTGCTTGTGCGCCATTTCCAGTGCCCGCAATACCCCTGGCGTACCCACTGAGCGCCCGCCAATCTGCGCATCGGTGAATGCCATCGGCGTACCGTCGGCGTTCAGGAATAGCCGCTCTGTCGCCCCGGCCGGGGCGGTTTCACGGCCATCATAGGCGTGCACGTTTGCGCCGTCCCACAGCATGATAAAGGCGCCTCCGCCGATGCCGGAGGACTGCGGTTCCACCAGCGTCAGCACCGCTTGCATGGCGATCGCCGCATCGATTGCCGAGCCGCCCTGGCGCAACATCTCGCGCCCGGCTTGGGCGGCCAGCGGGTTGGCGGCGGCGGCCATATGACGTTCGGCGTGGCGGGGGGCGAGGTCGGTGCGATAGCCCGAACCCAGCTCCGGGGCGGGCGGTGGTTCATTGATTGCGGTGTGGCAGCCGGCCAGGGCGAGGGTGGTGGCAACTATTGCCAGTTGACGGCGGGAAATAAAAAGCACGCGCTGAACTCCGTTCATCTTGAGAATGATCTGGTCTTCCTGTCGGCAGACTTTAACGCACGAAAGACGGGGAGGGGCGAGCGGGCTGCTTTTTCTGGCTGAGCTTGTCGAGGCCTGGTTTTATTTCGCGACGCTGGAACCAAAGCCACGTAAACGCTCACAGCGTTACTGGTATTAAGCTATTTCTGGAGCCAGTTATGCACAGAAGACTAGACAATTTGCCCCACGCGCAGCTCAGTGTTATCAACTACTCCTCCACGCCCGACAAGGCCGCGGTGCCCACCCAGCAGTCACCTCGCTATCAATCGTTGACCCCCGCCTCAATGCTGTTTGATATCCGCCTAAAAGACGGACAGCTGGAACCTGACACGACCAGGGTGGCACGCGATATCGCTCTTCATCTCAACGCGCCAACCAAACACTTTGCCGCCGATGGCGCCAGCGCCGCAGGCACCTTGCGTGTCAGGGATGGGCGAGATTACCTGTTTCATATTCAGTCTACGCCCGCTGTCGCGGCGGTATTCAAAAGCAGCGTGCCCGATCCTGTCGGCGGCGACGGGGGCGTTTCGTCTTTTGACAGCCCTGGTCGCGGGCATTTGGCAAGCGTCAGCGGTGTACAGACGACGGTCGACGGCAAGCAGTTTCGTCTGGACGAACAGCGCGTGTATCGCTTCGAACCTCTCACCCTGTCGTGGTTGCCCGACCCCGACAACCAGGCCTACAGCCGTATTGGGCTGACCGGTGAGGGGCACTTGTCGAAAACACCCCAGGGGGCGCTGGACAGCAGTGCGCAAGGGCGCAGCTCGGTTGTATTGAGTCAGGTTCAGGGCGCGCCGGTGGTGCAGATTCAAGGTGCCGGGGCGGCGGATGTACGCCCGGTTGATGAGACCGGCGCGCCTGTGCAACTTACCCGAATCGGTTTGGCCGGCAGTACGCTGTATGGGGCCACGGTCGACGGCGAACTGCTGCGCGCGGACGTGCGCATGGCTCGGGACGGCGTGTTGCCGATGGCTGCGCAATCGCTCGAATCATTGGAGCAGGCGCTAAAGGGCGCTGTGCGTGTCGAAGGTTTCTTCCATGATGATGCCGGGCAGCTCAATGCCCAGGTTCGCGATGCCCGGCAGCAACTGCACAGTGTCCCCGTGAATAACGCAAGCGGGCTGCGCCCTCAGTGGAACCTGAGCGATGTGTGGGTCAAGGGCATCGAGAAAGGTCTGCCGTTGCCCAGCCAGCAGGCGTTGACGACCGCAGTCGACCTGGGCCCTCGCGGCAAGGTTGCGTTTGACGCAGGCGCGTTATTGAGCTGGGACGCGGCTGCGCAACGTTGGGATCACTCGGGGCTGCAGGGCGTCACACAGCTGGAGCGAGGGTTGGACGGACGTGCCTATGTACTGCAGGAAGGGCAGCTCAAAGCGGTGACCCTGCAAAAGGTGCGTGACCCTGTTTTCGAAGGGGCCAGCCATGAATTGAGCGCACTGCCCAAGCCGCGTCCTCAAGTGTCACTTGACGAGGTGCTGGCGGGCGATCCTCAGCGCCCTGTCACCGGATTCGCTATCGCTGACGGTCGCAACTTTGTAACCGTCGATAAAAACCATCAGCTTCAAGCCTGCGTGGATGGGGTGGTCAACCCGTTACGGCTTTCCCCCGCGCTCGCCATACAAACCCTGGCGCTTGATCATGAAGCGAGTCTTTATGCACACACCCAGGCGGGCGAATTGTTCAAGGCGGATCACCACGCCTGGCAGAGCCGCGACGGTGCCGCGCCAAGCTGGACCCAGATTGAATTACCGCAGGGCCAATCGCTGGACTCCTTGCGGATGGGAGCTGATAAGCATCTGGTTGGCGGATGGGATAAACAGTTCCATCGACTCGATAAGGCGGCCTTGGGCGCAATGGCGTGGGGGCCGTTGGCAGTGGCGGTGCAGCGGCCCTCATTGACCGATACGTTATCGGCCGCTCAGATACGCACGCCGATGGCAGGAGGCGCGCTGACGGCCACAAGCACGGTCGTGGGCCAAACCCGTGAAGGCGTGCCGCTCCAGCGCACGTTTTTCCAGGGACTCAATGCGCACTTTCATCCTCTGGAAGCCATCAGTGAGAAAGGCAAATCCATTCAACATCACGTAAACGGGCGCCGGGGGCTGGAGCACGTTTACGCTGACGATAAGCAACTGCACCAGCAGCTCGCATCGCTTTCCAAGAGCAAGCCGGTTGCCGCTGACCTGAATGCGCGTCTCGCCGCCCTGTGCGGGCCCGGGCCGCGCCAGGCATTGGCCATGCGGATCAGCCAGGCGTTGACGCAGGTAACAGAAAGCAGCCAGTCAAGCGCCCGCCTGTTAGGAGACGTACACGGGCTGGCGTTTGACCCACGGCCCACGCTGAGCCGAGCGCTGACGAGCCCTGAGTCGACGCTGCACCAACTGCATGAGGCATTCAAACGGGTCGCGCCTTCATCGCAGCCTTCAACGGCAGGCCTGCTGGCCAACTTCGAAGGTCAAGGATTGACGCTGCCCAAGTCGAAACCTGAGCGTAAACGCGATCTCGACCACCCTTCGGCCCTCGTCGAGGGCGACCTTATTCACCATGCCAATACGCTCAAGCAACTAAACGACCTGGCCCAGGAACTCGACAGCACTACTGGCCACAGCCCCAGTGCCTTGAAAAGAATCGAAGCGTCCATGGGCACTGTGATGAAAGGGTTTGATGACAGCCCTGTCCATAAACTGGCCAGCCAGAAAGTCGCCAGTTATAGCCAGGCGGAATCCCTGTATGACAATTTCAAGCTATTGGCCAAGGACCTTGGCACGCCGGGGTCTGCCTTGCATTGGCACCTTTCGGGCCTGCTGGGGTTGCCCGCCGAGGCGTCCATTACGCAGGCAATGACACAGCAAGTGCAGCAGATGGAAAGTGGTCAAACCCTTAACCCCAGCCGAACCCAGGGCGAAAGCCTGGGGCTGATGGTGACCGGTATAAAACCTGCGCCAGCCGTAGAGTTTTTTCTGGGAGCCTCCAAGTCTCATACGCATGGTGTGAGTATCACCCGTACCGACAAGGGAGCCAGGGTCCAGATCAGCCGCGACGATATGCGGCGCCTGGCCGGCTCCGTGGCCACGGGGGTGACGTTAGGGCGCGGGGGCGGTGCAGTGGGGCCCGGCCTGAGGGTTGCCGGTGAGTTGACGGCCGCCGTTGTGAAGAACACTGGATCGAACATCAGTTTCGATGTGAAGGAGTCGGACTTCGGCAAGATGATGTCGATATTGATGGGGCAGTCCGGGGGCTTTCACGACTTATTGGCGCTGGGAGAAAAAGGCGCAGCTGGCGAAAGCTCGAAACTCAGTGCTGACGTTAACCTGGATGGGCTCGCGCAACTGCGTTTGATGTACAGCCCGCAGGAAGACATCGCCGAGTTGGACTCAGTGATACGCGCCGGGATTGGAGTGATGGGTAACCTTAACCTTGCGCACACGGATAAAAGCCAAGCCACCACGCGCTCTGCGACGGGCACCAGCCGTGACCAGGCAAGCAGCGCGCAGTGGCTGAGGCAGGGCGGCGTGGGGGCCAACTTTGTGCCGATCAGTGCGCTGGCGTTGGCGGGCAGTGCCGGGGCCGGCGGGCCGGCGACGGTGGTTGCGGCCTCGGCGGACGTATCGGTCATGGTGAAATTTGACCGTGGGCAGTCACAGGCCTTCAGCTTTTCTTTCAAGCCGCCGCAGCCAGTGACTCAATCTCAGGTCGATGACATTCACAGCAGCCTGTCACTGTATTCCCCCCAGTTCAAACGGGACTTGGCCGCCGCTGACCCGTTGGGCGCGCAGGGCTCCCCAAAAGAACAACTGGCCAAGTTGCAGCAGTTTCTTTCCACTCATCCGGCATTGGCGACAAAGCCGGACGCTTATTACGCCATCAGTCAGTCGCTGGACACGTTGATGACCCAACAAGACTTGATGAACAAGGGGCTGCAGCAGTTGGCATCGGTCGAGTCTTCCGTCATGCGCGTGGGGTTACGCGATAACGGGCGGCATGACTGGTTGGACGATGTCGCGCCGGCCAACAAGGCCGCCATCGAACAGTGGCTCAAGGATGACCCGCAGTTTGCCCAGGTGATCGGTCAACTGCAGTGGGGTGAAGGGACTTCAGTGAGGCTTGGCATGGAACTCAAGCCAGAGGCTCTACGCACCATCGAGCGCAGCCTGCTTGCGGGCGCAGATACCGAGCCGCTGATCAAGCAGGCACTGGGAGGTCCGAACCACCTGCGCGTCAAAAGCATGAGCATGAGCTACACCGCGAGCCAGTCCCATGGCATGTCGGTGCCAGCCATGATGAATCTGAGTTTTTCCAGCAGCGTGGCCGTCAGCTATACGCAAAAACAGGTCAACGTCGACTTCGAGTACGGGGTGAATGCGGATAAACCGCTGCGGATGAACTTGAACGATACGCTGAGCAGCCTGCCTGGCCATGACCTGACGATCGACTTGGGGGACCTGCGCATAAGGACGCCGGCTTCCACCGCCTGAAAGGTAAACAGCGGGCATAAAAAAACGGCCTACCTTTCGGTAAGCCGTTTTTAGTACTTGGTGGCTACACAGGGACTTGAACCCCGGACCCCAGCATTATGAATGCTATGCTCTAACCAACTGAGCTATGTAGCCAAGTGGCGCGCATTATTCGCGTAGAACGGGAATGCGTCAAGAGGTTTTGTTAAGTTTTTTCTACGCTTTCAACTGTTTAACGAAAAACAGGCTGATTGGCGACGAGCGGCGGGGGGCTCTTCAGGCTGCGATTCTCGTGCTGTCGCGCTCATCAAGCGTCAATCGCGTTGGGCAGATATCCCTTTCGCCCAACGGTGTTGCTGTGGCGAGACTTACGGCAACGGGTTGCGCGTCACGCGTTTGAGCTGTTCGCGCGCTCGCGACAAACGTGAGCGTACCGTGCCGATGGGGATGTCCAACGCATCGGCGGTGTCCTGATAGCTACCATCGGTCTCGAGCGAAGCGTAAAGCGTTTTGCGCATTTCTATCGGCAGGTGGTCGATGGCGTTCAGGGTCTTTTCAAGCCGTCGGTTGACTTCAAACTCCCAGTCCAGGCTGTTGTGTTCTTCCTGGCCATGCCACAACGATTCATCGAACTCGCAATGCACCGGTTTGGCATACATGCGCCTGAAGTGGTTGCGGATCAAATTCTGCGCAATTCCGCACATCCAGGTGCTGAGTGTGGCCTGCCCGCTGAAACGCTCTCTGTTGCGCCATGCTTCCAGGTAAGTCAATTGCAGGAGATCGTCCGCATCTTCAGGGTTGAGCACGCGTTTATGAATGAAGCGTCGCAGTTTTTTTTGCTGGTCGTCCGTCAGCTGGACCATGAACTGAGGCGAATTGCCGACGAGGTGAACTAGATCGCCAATAGGTATTTTCATGTTGTTTTTCCTCCGGGAAGGCTCGATCGAAATGGTTTCGATAGGGACCCCTTTTGCACCGGCTGTGCCAAATGGGAAAAACACACAACTTATTGATTTATATAGATATATATTTTCTGTTGGGGATTTTTTGTGCCGTAACTTGCAAAGAAGACGATCTGGGTGTGCGGGTATTTTCATACCCCTCGCCGTGAAATGTTTTGATGGAACTGAACCGCAGCGGCTTGCCACATAGGGACACAAACTTCCCATTCTGGCCCGCCCATGAAAGTCGAATCCTTCAACGATGTGCAGCAGATCCAACCTGCGGACAAACCCAGTGTGAGCACTGTCGATGTGCCAATCCGTTCGCAGGGCTTAGATGACATCGCGCAGATTTTCAGCGAAGAAGTGGCGCTCAACGCACAGGCCCTGGGCCGGCGATCCATTGGCACAAAAGTTTCGCCTGTCGCAGAATTCGTGCAGCTCTATGAACAACTGGGTCACCCCGGCCTGGCCACGCTGGAAACCGTTGTTCGTCGGCTTCGGTTCGAGTTGCTGCGCAAGCCCACTGTCGAAAAATTGGTGAGCCATGCCGGGGGTGACCCCGCGCGTGCCTTCGTGGTGCTTCAATTCATCGCCCTCGAAGCGCAAAACAATGGGCTGACAGTAGAAGAGGGCCTGGCGCGCGGGGCCTTGAAAGCGCTGAGGCAGGATTTCGGCGGGCACATCCAGGCAGGCCTGAATATCGCCTTGGCATTGAAGGAGGCCAGCGCTGACCCGCAGGAGCGTCAGGACGTGCGTGCGCTTTATTACGCCTCCGTGGTCGTTCGCCAATCCTTGGCGTTGATGCTGCAGACGCTGTTGAAGATGTACGGCTTAACGGCGTTTTCCAAAGGCGTCGATCTGATGACGCAGGCGCTGAACGGCGATATCGCGGCGCACACCCAGTCGGTGCCCACGGAAAAATTGCACCTGCTGCTTAAGGGGTTGGCGCAGTGTCGTCAATTGCGCTCGGTGCTGGGCAACTGTGATGCGTTGATCCGGCGCCTGAACGTCGATCTGGAGGCGGTGGATTTATTGCAGCGTTTTCTGGGTTATGCCAGTACCGGTATTGATGCGGCCGAGGTGCAAAGGCTGGCCAGTGAGTTTGGGGGGACGCTGCTTGCCGCTCGTCTGCGCTCGCTTAATGAATTGGCCACGGAAGTAAAAAGTCTGCCCAAGGCCTGGTGGCTTGATGCGCAATCCCAGGCTTCTGCCGTGAAAGTGTTCAAGGACGTCATGGTTGAGTGGGCGCGCGAAGAGCGCGGCCATCAGACGTTTTCCGGCGAAACGAGGACGTCCGGGTGACACTGCTGTCATCGGTCAATGGCGTGCTGCTCAAGGTGGCGCGGCGTGCCGAAGTGCTCGGCGCGGTGGTGGTCCTGGCCATCGTGTTTATCTTTATCGTGCCGCTGCCTACATGGCTGGTGGACATTCTGATCGCGTTGAACATCTGTATTTCCTGCTTGTTGATCGTACTGGCGCTGTACTTGCCGGGGCCGTTGGCGTTCTCGTCGTTTCCATCGATCCTGCTGTTGACCACCATGTTTCGCCTGGCCCTGTCGATTGCCACCACACGCTTGATTCTGCTGGAGCAGGACGCGGGCGATATTGTGGAAGCGTTCGGTAATTTCGTGGTGGGCGGCAACCTGGCGGTGGGGCTGGTGATCTTCATGATCCTGACCATCGTCAACTTCCTGGTGATCACCAAAGGTTCGGAGCGGGTCGCCGAAGTGGCTGCCCGCTTCAGTCTGGATGCGATGCCGGGCAAGCAGATGTCGATCGACAGTGACCTGCGCGCCGGGTTGATCGATGGTACGCAGGCTCGCGACAAACGTGAGCAGTTATCCCGCGAAAGCCAGCTGTTCGGGGCCATGGACGGGGCCATGAAGTTCGTCAAGGGCGATGCCGTTGCCGGCCTGATCATCGTGGTCATCAACCTGCTGGGAGGCTTTTCTACCGGCATGTTCCAGCACGGGATGAGCGCGGGCGAGTCGATGGCGCTGTATTCGGTACTGACGATCGGCGACGGCCTGATCGCACAGATTCCCGCGCTGTTGATCTCCCTGACGGCCGGCATGATCATTACCCGAGTGGCGCCGGACGGGCGCAAGGGCGTCACCAACATGGGCGCCGAAATTGCCCGGCAGATGACCAGCGAACCCAAGAGCTGGATGATCGCGTCGGTGGGCATGTTGGCCTTCGCCACGCTTCCCGGCATGCCTACCGTGGTGTTCATTCTGATTTCGCTGATGACCGGCTCCCTGGGGTACTACCTCATGCGCCAGCGTCAGCGCGAGGACTCCCCGGCGGCATCGGACGAAAAAGCGGTCCGTCCGGAAGAGAACGGCAGTGAAGACCTGCGTGGCTTCGACCCGTCACGGCCGTATCTGCTGCAATTCAATAGCCAGATGTACGGGGCCCCCGAGGTCATCGACATCGTGCAAAAAATTCGTCAGGCCCGAAATGCGCTGGTCGCCAATATCGGGCTGACGCTACCCCCGTTCGAAGCCGAGTTCAGTGAGGCGCTGGCCGTCGACGAGATGCGCTTTTGCGTGCATGAAGTTCCGACCGTGACGGCGACCCTCAGCGACCGTGTTGCGGTTGAATACGCCTCCTTGGCGCAGCCCCCGGACAGGGGCGATAGAGGCCTGGCCGAGCGGGACGAGGCGGACTGGCTGTGGCTCGACCCTGATGATCCATTGCTCGATGACCCCCAGATTGAGCGTTTCAGCGCCCAGAGCCTGATCATCGAACGGATGAAGCGGGCGATGTTGCTTAGCGGACCGCGGTTTCTCGGCATCCAGGAATGCAAGTCGATCCTCAGTTGGCTTGAACACAACCAGCCGGAGCTGGTGCAAGAGCTGCAGCGCATCATGCCGCTTTCGCGTTTTTCGTCGGTGCTGCAGCGCCTGGCGAGTGAGGGTGTGCCATTGCGCGCCGTACGTTTGATCGTCGAGTCATTGATCGAGTACGGCCAGCATGAGCGTGAACCGGATGCCCTGGCCGATTACGCACGGATCGCCCTCAAGTCGCAGATTTTTCATCAGTACAGCGAAGCCGATGGCCTGCATGCGTGGCTGCTGTCGCCACAGACCGAGAACATCCTGCGCGAAGCGTTGCGCCAAACCCAGAGCGGGGTATTTTTCGCCCTCGATAACGACAGCAGTGCGGCCTTGGTCGGGCTGCTCAACCAGGCCTTTGTGCTAAGACCGAAAACCAAGAGCGTGTTGTTGGTTGCCCAGGATCTGCGCAGCCCGTTACGGGCGCTTTTGCTGGATGAGTTCAACCATGTGCCGGTGATGTCTTTTGCCGAGCTGGGGAGCAACTCCAAGGTCAAGGTATTGGGCCGTTTCGACCTGGGCCAGGACGAACCAATGCGTGGGGCGGCGGCATGAGCGCGTTATTTTTATCCGGATCGAGGGTCGCCCCATGATGTTCGAGCTGCGGGTGCTGGATGGTATGCATCAAGGCGCCGCGCTGCCGTTGTTTGGTGAGCAGTGGGGCGTGGGTGCCAATTCGGACGCTGATCTTCTGTTGAACGATCCCGGGGTTGCCGAGCATCACGCACGTTTGCGCTTGGCCGATGGCCGGTGGTCGGTGCAGGCCGAGGCGGGGCTGCTTGAAAACAGCGATGGGCAAGTGCTGGCGCAGATCGGCGAGCTTGCGCTGAACACGGTCTTTTTGATCGGCCCCGTTCGCTTGTGCGTCAGCCCTGCCGATCAGCCCTGGCCACAGGCACCCGCGCCTGCACCTGCGGCGCCTGAGCCTGTGGAGCAGGCGCCGCTCGCGTTGAAACTGTCAGCAATTCCATCGTCCCAACAAAAGCGTTTGCTTAGCCTGGTACTTGCGTTCGCCGTGCTCATTGCGGCAGCCGGCATCATCTTTAGTGGCGAGCGCAAGGCCCAGGCATCGTTGATGCCGGTAGTGGTTCAAAAGCCCGAACTGGGCTCGCCCTTTGAGGTGCGCCAGCAATTGCTGAAGATGCTCAGCGAGCGGGAACTGACTTCACGGGTCAGCTTGCAAGTCATCAATGGGCAGATTTCCCTGAGCGGTGATGTTTCCCAGGAAGAGGCGGACTTGGTCGCGCGCATGCTCGACCGCTTTGCCGGGCAGTTCGAAACCGCTGTGCCGGTGATCAGCCGCGTACGCACGCGTGACGGAGCACTGCCGTTCAAGATCGTGCAGATCATCAGCGGACCGAACGGCCACGTTGTGCTGGAAGAGGGCACCCGGTTATTTGTGGGCGACGAAGTCAATGGCCTGCGCCTGGTGCTGATCGATAACAGCAAGGTGGTGTTCGACGGTGTGCAGCGCTATGAGGTGCGTTGGTGAGCGGCGCATGGCAAGAGCGTCTCGAGGCTTGGCAACGCAGTCAGTCGGCGGCGTTGGACAGCTTTGCGCCGGTCACGATGCGCGGTCGCATACAGCGCGTCAACGGCATGCTGATGCAGTGTCGGCTGCCCCAGGCGCGCATCGGCGACCTGTGCCAGGTTGAAAAGCAACCGGGCGATTACATGCTCGCCGAAATCATTGGCTTCGATCAGCAGGATGCGGTGCTCAGTGCCCTGGGGAATCTGGAAGGCGTGAGTGTGGGCGCCAGCGTGGAGCGTCTTGGTGTGCCGCACAGGGTACGGGTGGGTGATGACCTGCTGGGCCAGGTGCTGGACGGTTTCGGCCGGCCGATTGCCGGCAAAGGTCCCAGTGCGTTCGCCGAAGCGGACACGCCCGACGCAACCCCGGTGTTGTGCGAGGCGCCGTTACCCACGGAGCGGCCGCGCATCAACCGCGCATTGGCCACGGGGGTGCGTTCGATCGACGGCCTGATGACGCTGGGAGAAGGCCAGCGCGTCGGACTGTTCGCGGGGGCAGGCTGTGGCAAGACCACCTTGTTGGCCGAGATCGCCCGTAACGTGGACTGCGATGTGATCGTGTTCGGTTTGATCGGCGAACGGGGCCGAGAGTTGCGCGAGTTTCTTGACCATGAATTGGATGACCAGCTGCGGGCCAAGGCGGTGCTGGTGTGCTCCACCTCCGACCGTTCCAGCATGGAGCGCGCCCGCGCCGCCTTCACCGCGACGGCGCTCGCCGAAGGTTTCCGGCGCAAGGGCCAGCGGGTGCTTTTGTTGATCGATTCCTTGACGCGTTTTGCGCGAGCCCAGCGTGAAATCGGCCTGGCTGCCGGCGAGCCGCTGGGGCGGGGCGGTCTGCCGCCTTCGGTGTACAGCCTGTTGCCGCGCCTGGTGGAACGGGCGGGGTTGACGCGTGACGGCGTGATCACGGCCATCTACACGGTGTTGATCGAGCAGGACTCGATGAATGACCCGGTGGCCGACGAAGTTCGCTCGCTGCTGGACGGCCATATCGTGCTGTCACGCAAGTTGGCCGAGCGCGGCCATTATCCGGCCGTGGACGTGCTGGCCAGCCTGTCGCGGATTTTGACCAATGTCTGCGAGCCCAGGCATATCCAGGCCGGTACGGCTTTGCGACGCCTGTTGTCGGCCTACCAGCAGATCGAGCTGATGCTCAAGCTGGGTGAGTACCAGGCAGGCAATGATGCCCTGACTGACATGGCGGTAAGCAGCCGCCAGGCGGTGGATAGCTTCCTGCGCCAAGATTTGCGTGAGCCTTCTGCGATCGACACGACGATGGACCAACTGACGGAGCTGACTGCCTATGTCCCATTCTGAAACGTTGCCCGGTGAGATCGAAACCCTGCGGCGCTTGCGTCGGTACCGGGCCGATCGTGCCGAACGTGCGCTGCGCGAGGCCAAACGATCACAGCAGGCATTGGTGGCGCACATCCAGCAGGCCCAAGACCTGCTGGAGAAAACTCGTCAGGAAGAGAAACGCCAATGTGCACAACTGTTGAGCGAGCACCAAGGGCAGGTTGTGAGCGTTCAGGCGCTGAAGTCGTGGAATCGCAAGGAACAAAGCCTGTCTGCCGGTACCCGGCGTGAAGAAGGCCAGGTGCAACAGCTGCAAGGGCAGCAGGAGCAGCGTGAGGTGGAGGTAGGTATCGCGCAGAAGCACGTCACCCAGTGCCTTCGCCAAGTAGAAAAACTGCAGGAATTGGCCAATTTACTCACGCAGGAACCGCTATGAACGCTATTTCAGCCAATACGCCTGAACGCCAACGCCGACGCGACCCTCGCGAGGACCGTGTCCACGAGGTGGGCGCCCCAGTGCCTTGGGAGCAACGGCAGCTCTTTAGCCAATTGTTCGGTGATGACGAACAGGATTCGGGCCGTAGCGCGTCACAGCCCGGAACCCGGGCCGGCGGCGATCTCGCCATGGTCGAGGCGTTGTCGGAGCAGTTGATACCTCGGCTGCAAAGCGGCTCGACGTGGCCGCTGACAGTGGCCATGTACTTGCCACGCCTGGGGCGGATCAATGCCCGTATTCGTCAAGAAGGGGCGGGGTGGAATATCGAGCTTGAGGCGCAGCAGGAAGCTACAGCGCTCTGGCTCTACGGCGTACGGCACCAATGTGAGCACAGGCTCGCCGCGAGCCTGGCGTTACCGGTGGCGCTGTGCGTGGCGAATTCGGCGCCGGCATGATGTTGCCCTCTCTGGCCTTGCGCACTGTGAGGGCTGATGCAGTGGCTGCCCGGCGACGGCTGGGGCGTGGGTTGCGCATGCCGTTCCAGGTGGCCGAACAGCGCGGTGAATTACGCCTGGAGCCTGGCACTGAGCCGGTTGGCGCTCAGTCGCTGTGCTTTGAAACCACCAGTGGGGTATTGGCGTTCAGCGAACCGGGGCCGCAATTGAGCTTGATGGGTGAGTGCCCGGTGACGTTGGCCCAGGCCGGCAACGATCCGGACTCCTGGTTCTGGGCGTTGTTTCAGCACTACTTGAGCCCGCAGATACGTGACCTGTTCGGCTATATGCGGCTGCTGGAGACGGATCGGCCCGAGGGGTTCGGTTGCCGGCTCAGCGTGTCCCTGGGCGCCTCACGGGTCATGGGCTACCTGTGGCTGAGCGCTGGAAGCTTCCTCGCGTTGTGCGAGGCCGCCCCCTGGCGCTCTGTCGCTGCACCGCTGCCGGGGCAGTTTCAACTGGCGATTGCCGTCACCCTGGGACGCATGCGCCTGACCATTGCACAGGTACGCGGCCTGCGCGCCGGTGATGTGCTGGTCCCCGAGCTCGCGCTGTTCCAGGCGCAGGGCAGCGGTTATGTGCAGGTTGGCAGGCATCGGCTGCGGGGCAGTATTGACGATGAAAACGGGACTCTGTGCCTGACCCTTTCTTCTATCGAGGACACGTCTGTGGACGAGAATTTTGCGGCGCACGCCTACTCCGAGGATGCGCAGGATGAACCTGTGGTGGATATCTTTGGCCACGAGCCATTCGATGAGTTGAGCATGGCGCTGAATGTTCGCTGCGGCACACTCAACCTCACGCTGGGCGAGTTGCGCAATCTGGGGCCTGGTTCCGTGCTGGGCGTTACCGGCTACGCACCTGGCCTGGCAGGCCTGTATTACGGCGATCGGCCGATTGGGCAGGGCCAGTTGGTGGAAGTCGACGGCCGCCTGGGCTTGCAGTTGTCCCGCGTGCTATTCGGCCGATGATACTCCAAGGGCTGGATCCCCTCGTTCTCGCACTGTTTCTCGCCACGCTGACGCTGATGCCGATGCTGTTGATCATCTGCACATCGTTTTTGAAGATCGTGATCGTGCTGATGATTACCCGTAATGCCATCGGCGTGCAGCAGGTGCCGCCGAGCATGGCGATTAACGGCATCGCATTGGCTGCGACACTATTTATCATGGCTCCGGTGGGCTATCAGATCGCTGAAAATCTGAAAATTTCTCCGCTGGACACGAGCAATGTGCAGACGGTGCTGCAGACAGGCGCAGAGGCCATCAAGCCGTTGCGTGCATTCATGCTGCGCAATCTCGACCCCGACGTGCTCACCCACCTGTTGGAGAATACCCACCGCCTCTGGCCCGCGCAGATGGCGCAGGAGGTGCAGCGTGAAGACCTGATCCTGCTGATTCCCGCCTATGTATTGTCACAACTGCAGGCGGGGTTCGAGATCGGTTTTCTGATCTACATCCCCTTTATCGTGATTGACCTGATTGTCTCCAACCTCTTATTGGCGCTGGGCATGCAAATGGTTTCACCCATGACCATTTCCCTGCCGCTCAAATTGCTGCTGTTTGTAATGGTGTCCGGCTGGTCGCGGCTGCTCGACAGCCTGTTCCTTTCTTATCTCTGAGCTGAATATGGAACCGATCGTACTGTTCAAACAGGGCATGTTGCTGGTGGTGGTGTTGACCGCCCCGCCGCTGATCGTAGCGGTGGTGGTGGGCGTACTGACCTCGTTGATTCAGGCGCTGATGCAGGTGCAGGACCAGACCCTGCCGTTTGGTGTCAAGCTGGTGGCGGTGGGTGTCACGCTGATCATGACTGGGCGCTGGATCGGCGTTGAGTTGATCCAACTGATCAACCTGACGTTCGACATGATCGGCCGTTCGGCCCTTAACTGAGGGCACGCCGGTGCTGCATTATTTCGAGTTGCTGCCCAGCCTGGTGATCGGCATGGCGCGCATTTATCCCTGTGCCTTTCTGGTCGCTGCATTCTGTTTTCAACATATTCGTGGCATGCCCCGGCACACGATCGTGATGGTCATGGCATTGATCCCCGCGCCGGGTATCCATGCAGCGTTGGAGGGGCTGGATTACTCGGGCCTCATGCTCGCCGCCTTGGCGCTCAAGGAGTTGGCCCTTGGGGTAGTGCTGGGCGTGTTGCTGTCGATGCCGTTCTGGATGTTCGAGTCGGTGGGCGCGCTGCTGGATAACCAGCGAGGCGCGTTGGCCGGGGGCCAGCTCAACCCGTCGCTGGGCCCGGACGCAACGCCCATCGGGCATATGCTCAAGCAGTTGGCGATTTTTCTGTTGATGGTCACCCTGGGGCTTGGCGCACTGACCCAGGTGATCTGGGACAGCTACCTGATCTGGCCACCGACGGTGTGGTTCCCGTTGCCGGGGCCCAACGGATTCGGTGTATTTATCGCGCTGCTCGGGGATACGTTCACCCATATGATGCTCTACGCGGCGCCCTTTATCGCGGTGCTGCTGTTGCTGGAGTTCGGCATCGCGCTGCTGGGTGTTTACAGTCAGCAGTTGCAGGTGAGCACACTGGCTCCGCCACTCAAGAGCCTCGCAGGTATCGGTGTCCTCTTGCTGTATTTTGCGTTATTGCAGGATCTGATCGTCGGGCGTATGAGTTTGCTGGGTGACCTCAAGCATTCCCTTGGGCTGCTGTTCAAGGTGGCGATGCCATGAGCGACTCGGGAGAGAAAAAACACCCCGCCTCCGCTAAAAAGCTGCGTGATCAGCGTAAGAAAGGCCAAGTCTCCCAGAGCCAGGATGTAGGCAAGTTGCTGGCGCTGACCGCCATCGGCGAAATCGCGCTGTATACCGCCCAAAGCAGTTTGCAACGTTTCGAACAATTGATGGTGTTACCGATTTCACGCATCAATCAGCCCTTCGTGCGAGCGCTGGAAGAAGTGCTGTTCGATGGGGTGGTGGTGTTTCTATCGTTCGCCTTATTGATGGTTGGAGTGGCGATTGCCACGAAGCTGATCAGCAGTTGGTTGCAAGTCGGGTTTCTGTTCGCCCCGGAGGCGCTCAAGCTCGATTTCAATCGGGTCAATCCCATGAGCCAACTCAAGCAAATGTTCTCCGCCCAGTCGGTGATGAACCTGCTGATGAGCGTGGCCAAAGCGTTTCTTCTGGGCCTGATTGTGTATCTGGTGGTCTGGCCCTCTCTGGGCACGCTGATTAATCTGGCCAACAGCGATCTGCAAAGCTACCTGCTGGCGCTGATTGCGCTGTTCCGCTATCTGCTCCATGCCTGCCTCGGATTGCTGTTGGTGTTGGCATTGACCGACCTGACCCTACAAAAGTACTTCTTCGCCAAGCGCATGCGCATGACCCAGGTCGAAGTGGTCAAGGAATACAAGGACATGGAGGGTGACCCGCACGTCAAGGGGCAGCGCCGCTCGTTGGCATACCAGTTGGCGCAGGAGGAACCCAAGGTCAAGTTGCCCAAGCTGGAGGAGTCGGACATGTTGGTCGTCAACCCGACCCACTTTGCCGTCGCCCTGTATTACCGTCGCGGCAAGACGCCATTGCCGCAGTTGGTGGCCAAGGGCACGGATGCGCAGGCGCGAAAACTGATCGATCGCGCCAAGGCAGCTGATGTTCCGGTCATTCAATGCGTATGGCTGGCCCGCACGATTTACGAGAAAAAGCTCGGAGCGCCGATTCCTCGAGAGACGTTGCAGGCCGTGGCGTTGATCTACCGTACCTTGCGTGAGCTGGACGATGAAGCCAAGCGTGAAACCCTCACGTTGCCAGAGCTGGAGCGGCGCTGATCAGCGTGTCACTGAGAGGTCCAGCGCTTGCAGGTTGGCCAGGGACAGCATCCGGCTGAGGATGTTGTCCAGTGCCTGGCGCTGGGTGGGCAGGGCGTGCCAGATAACCAGTGCGCCCTGTTTGTCCAGATAGATATAGCAGCCGTCAAACGCCAACGCCTGTTCAAAACGACGCTCCAGTACCCGTTCCAATTGCCCAGCTTGCAGGGCCATGCTCGCGATTTGCAATGCAACGCCCTTGCGGGCGCCGGCATCGCAGGAGCCGAACGTGATCCCCTGACACAACTGCTGGTGAGCGGACGCACCGCTCACCAGGTTGTCGATGAGCATCTGGCGTTTCAGATAAGCGTCTGACGCTGCCTCCATGCTCATCGCTCCAGCGAGATCGTTTGGTAGTCTGAGCGTTCGCCGGCGGGGCCGGGTTCGACGCGCATCTGGGGCGGCCACCAGACCACCATCTTGTCCTTGCTCGATTGCGGGCGTGAGCAGGAGTCGCCTTTGCAGGTAGGCGTGCAACCGGTGGCAAGCAATACGATGCCCAGCAGTGTGGCGTGCAACAGTTTGTGGTTCATGGTGAGGTTGTCCGGGTTGGGGTGAGCAGGGAAGGGCGTGGCTCGCTCAGATGTTCATCCTTGATGACCGGACGCATGGCGATAAACACTTCAGCTTCTTCACCAGGCTTGAGCCAGGCACGCGGCCAGACGGTGACTGCCAGCGTTTGCGAATTGCTGCATTCCTTCTCATCGATGCGCACATTGCGCTTGAACTGGTTACGCAGCACCACCACCGCCACGTTGTAGTGCGGGCCTGCATACCATTGGCTGCGCTCGGTATTCAGCGCCAGCAAGTCGCGGGTGCTGCACAACGTGTTCAGCCCCAGGGGCATTGGCTCGGCCTTGAACGCCTTGGGCACTTCGCCACTGACCAGGTGCGCCAGGGTGCTGGTGATATCGCTGCGGTTAATCACCGGCTGATGGGGGGCGTAGCGCCGTGCCAATGGCTTGAGCGCAGCTTGCAGTTCGGCCTGATCGTCCTGAGGCAAATAGCGCGAAGGATCCGACTGATCGCCGATCACCCGTGGGGTCAGGATAAACAGCCGCTCACGCCGGTTATTCTGCCGTTCGGTCGAGGAGAACAGCGCCTTGCCCAGTAACGGTATGTTCCCCAGCACCGGGACCTTGTTTTGTTTGTCGGTGCTTTCGGTGACGTGGAACCCACCCACCACCAGCGAGCGCTTTTCCGCCATCACGGCTTGGGTGCTGACCTTGCCCCGGCGTACATCCGGGCCGATACGTTCGGGGTTGGATTCGTCAAAATTACCGTCTTCGATGTCTATCGCCAAATGAATCTGATGGCCGCCCCGGCTGGTGATCACCCGGGGAACCACCTGAAAACTGGTACCCACGGTAATGGGAAGGATCGTTGCGTTTTCAGTGCCAGCGGTCAGGTACTGAGTGCGGTTGAAATCGATGATTGCCGGTTGGTTTTCCAGGGTCAGCACCGAGGGATTGGAGACCATGGTTGCCAGCCCGCGGGATTCCAGCGCGCGGATATCGGCATAGAAGCGATCAAGGCGTCCGATCGATAGTTGGGAAGCGGTACCGGGCGCCATGTTGACGCCGCCACGGAAGCGACTGTTCTGGAAGCCCCATTTGATGCCGAATTCGTTTAGCTGCGTGCGCTCGATGTCGAGGATGATCGCGTCGATTTCCACCAATTTGCGTGCGACATCAAGTTGGCTGATCAACTCGCGATACATCGCCTGTCGTTCCGGCAGGTCATAAATCAGGATGGCGTTGTTGCGCACGTCAGCCTCAACGCGGATTCGGCTGGTGCCCACTGGCGCCCGAGGCGTAATCGACATTCCGGCATCCGTAGATGCCGGTGGGCTGAGCAGTTGCCCCAGCAGCGGGTTACCCAGGCGCGGGAAGCTGGGTGTGACCGGCGCGGGCTGGGACTGGGACGCGGAGCGTTGCGCCAGGCCGGAAAGCGTCGACGCGGAGCGCGGCTCCAACAGCCCGCGCAGCATGCTGGCGACGCCAGGGATGACGATCTTTTCGCTGCGGTACTCTATTTGACGGTCTGCGGCATTGGCGAACTTCAGCGGGAACGTCAGCACGCTCTGTTTTTCATCCGCAGAGCGCCGCTGGCTGCTGAATTGCTTGATCTGTTCGATATAGCTCTTGGGGCCGGAAACCAGAACGATACCGTCTTCGGGCAACTCACCCCAGCCGAATCGGCTATCGAGCAACCCGATATCAGTGAGCGCCTGCTTAAGGTCGGAAACCGTCTCCGAAGAGACTTCCAGGCGTGCGGACTCCTGTTGATCCAGGGTGCTGACGAATAAGGTGTTGTTGTAGAGATACCACTGGAAGCGGTGCTCTACGCCCAGTCTGTCCAGCAGTGACTGCGGCGTGTTCGCTCGAATCTTGCCGTTGACATCGCCCTCCAGCAGGCCTTCGATTTGCAGTTGCGTGCCAAAGGTCTGGGCAAAATCCTCAAGCACTTCCCGTAGAGGCTTGTGTTCGGCTTCATAGGCGTAGGCCGTGTTTTTCCATTCAGAGGGAATAGCGGCCAGCGAGTTTTCTACTGGAGCAAACAGGCAGGAAAGCAGGAGCATGCTGTACCAGGATGTACGTCTGCTTGGAGCACCCGGCGAATCCTGGCGCAAACTGTGGCATTTGTGGTTCTTGTTATACATAGCGAGTTCTCTGGTTAATACGGCAGTGACCGTAGCGAGCTGGGTCTGAGAGGCTGGGCAGGGCGGGCCAGGCGCGTGAACGTGGCACGCCATATGTCGCGTTGGTTGAGCAGGGTTTCTAGGCACGCGAACATGTGGGCCTCTGCTATTCCATCCCGCAGGGTCTGGATGAGCCAAAGTTCGCCACTGTCCGCTTTTCGAACCAACGCGCCCTGGAAAAGACTCAAGCTGGCGGCGCCCAGGCGCAGCCAACTTAGTGGTGTCGTGTTATCTGAAGGTCTCGACGTCAGCTGAGCCGCCACCAGAATAAAGGCGTCTTGGCGCTTCAGAGTGATCTCGTCGTCGCCTTCCACTAACGTGAGTTGTGGCTCGCGACGGTTTAACCAGTCACGGATGAGCGCTTCCATTTTATTGAAAACTTTCGATAGCTGTTTTCAGAGACTGATGCTCAATCCGCAGGTTTTCAGTAAAGAGCGCGTTGGTCACAGTCATCTGCTTCATTAAGTTATAGAAGAACTCGGCATCTTGTTCACCCTGCATGTCTTCGATAGGAAATGAGTCATAATTTTTATACGCAGAGTCGGCATTTTTTAATGCTTGAGAAGAGAGCGACTTAGGTGTGCTCATACTTATTCCTCTAATTAGCGTTGCTCAGATGGTTATTCGTCAGGCCGTGCTGTTGACCGAGGGTGGTTAAAACAGAGTCGTGTGTAATTAGACGTCTGGAGCCATCGCTTCGCCGCGTTTAAAAAAGGCAGTGAGCATGGAGTTCCAGCTGATACGAAAATCTCCCTCATCTGTTTTCAATACCAGCGTTTGGGGCGCTGTTGTCTCGTCAGCGTGAAGTTTCCAAACAGCGGCTTTCTGATAGGCAAGGTGTTGTTTTATCTCGTTCATATCATGGGGGTGGCAGAGCAGGGTTGCGCTGACCTCTGGAACTTGGAGTGTCATTAATTGGTTAAGAAGGGCGACCAGCCTGGCGGGCGCTACCGTCTCATCAAGCAGACGACGAATAGCCTCATTGGTAATTGCACTGGCATATTGTTCGAGCTTGTCGCACATGGCTTGACGGTCACGCTCCCATCGCTTGAGTTGCGCATCGGCGCGTTGCCAGACTTCCACAGACGCCTTCTCGCGCAGCGCTTCGCATTTTTTTTCCGTCAGGCTCAGCAGTTGTTCAGCCTGTTCATTGGCGTCCTTCAACAGCAGTTCTGCCTGCTTCCAATTGGCAAGCTCCTCTCGAGGAATCACGCTGCGTGGGACCCCGGGCGCGTTTTTGAATAGCTCAATGGTACGTCGGCATAGCATGACTTATCTCCTTACCCGTTCAAGCCATGGGCTATCGTTTCACCAGGCAGTGACATGACGCGCCAGACCACCGCCTGCCACAGCGTATCCAAACGGCTGCTCGCGTTTTCAAGGCACAGCTGCCTCTTTTCAACTTCACTCGCGCGTTCACGGGCGAAGCGCAACCTGATGCGCTGCCAGATAATGGGATCGAGCCAGCTATGCAGAAGTCGCAACGGATCGTCCTCGGGTGACAGCATGGCAGGGGGCAGCGCCTTGGAGAGACGTATGCACCACAGGTGGTGCGTGTCGCTCAAGGAGGGGCAGGCCTCAGGGTTGAAGGTGTCGTGAATCAGCGTCAATGCCAGGTCGAGTTGTTCATTTGAAGAGAGTGCCAAGTGCAACACGGTGGGTTGGGGAGCCGGGGGTAAACAGGCTGCCACACCTGTCAGGTCGCCCGGCACCCGACGTCCAAGCTGATAAAGCGCTTCAATCGTGGCGTACTGGTTACCCCTCCAGTCTTCATGGGCATATTTCCAGGGAAATGCCCACCAGTGAGCCCAGGCCAGGTGCTCACGCATTGAGAGTTCGGCGCTAAGCGTCATGAGCCGTACCGCTCAATTCGCTGACTACCGTTGGTTTAGGCACAAAACGCTGACGTCTACGGTATAAAAACACCGTGACGCCCATAGCGGCCATCACACCTAGCAGGAAAATGGTTACGCTGTTTCGCCATAAACCGAGGTCCTCATCGGGTACCAGGAACGGGCCAAAATACACCAGGCGTTGTTGTTCCTGATAAGCCGCGGCGGGTACGAATATCACGGTCAGTTTTTGCGGATTGTCGATGGCTGTGGCCATGCCTGGGATGCTGCTTGCCACCATTCGGCGAACGCGCGCGGTGATGTTATCGGGATCAAGCCGTGGATCATGTTTTATGAATACTGAGGCGGAAGCGGGTTGGACCGGCTCACCGGGCGCGATGCGTTCCGGCAATACCACGTGAACCCGGGCAACGATGACACCGTCAATATTGGACAGCGTGGCCTCAAGTTCTTGCGACAACGCATAGATGTAGCGCGCTCGCTCTTCCAGGGGCGTGGAAATGACACCCTCTTTACGAAACGTATCGCCCAGCGTGGTTCTGGCCACTTTGGGCAGGCCGGCTGCCTCCAACGTGCGCACTGCGCGACCGATGTCGCTGGCGTTTATCGTCACGACGACGCCATCTTTAGCGGGGACCTTTTGGGCGCGAATATGCTTGTCTGCCAATTCTGCGATGACCTCATTAGCTTCTTGTTCTGAGAGTTGGCGATGAAGTTCGACACGGTCGCTGCACCCGTTCAACAGGAGTGCAACCACCAAGAGCAATGCAATAGGCAGGAGATTCGTCATGATCACTATTGCAGGTTGGATATTTTTTCGATGCCTTGAGTTGTCTTGGCAAGGCATTTGACTAACAGCTGGGACGTCAGCTGAATATTGGATAATACACTTGGAAATTTCCTGAATTTTTCTATATCCAGCTCTTGGTTGGTTGACTTCAGTAAAGTCGCCATGCGTTTTTTCGAGTCTTTCAAGGGGGCGACAGCTTCTGCCAGTACGGGAGAACTATACGCTTCGCCAGCGAACGTACTCGTCGTGGAGGCGGGGTCTAGCATTGATGTAAAGAAACAGGCGTCTCCCTGACACGTCGACGGGGCTCGTGTGATGCCGGCGGAATCGAAACCTGCATCTTCTTCGGAGAGCTTGCGGGTTATTTGCATGAGATGCCCATTGAGTTAACGGCTATATATTGGTTTTGAAGGGAGTCGCCACAACCACCCTTTGTATCGAGAGGGTTACCTCTCGGGCTGATAGGCCGGAGAGGTAAGTCGTTCTTATTGGAAACCTTTAGCAGCTTGGTTGATACCCGATATCAATTTAGCTTCAAGTTGCTTCTTGGTGGTGTAGTCGTTGATTTGTTCTCCTTTTTCGAAGTTGTCTTCTGCCTGGCCGGCGCCGCTTGCGCCAGAGCCTGTAGGGTTTTGAGCGTTGTAGTAGCCGTATTGTGGGGAAGAATTATTGACTGGACCCATAACATTACTCCATGTGTCAGTTTTAATGGAAAATTGCGCCAGCGTGAAATTGAAAGGTGTTCAGGTTTCCTTACAAATTACCGCTGGCACTGAATGTGTGGCATGTAAGTGCAGGGCGTTCCATATGACACTGAATTACAGGTTTCTAAATATTTCCATGGCAGCAAAGGTGCGCGGAATGTCATCGACTTTCTCCGAGCGCTATTTCCAGCTGTTTCATCCGGTAGTACAGCGTACGCTTGGCAACCCCCAGTTCAACCGCCACCCTGTCTACGCAGTGCTGATGACGGCGCAACGACTCTTCAATCAAGGCTTTTTCAATTTGCTGCATGCGTGCCTTCAGGTGGGTCTGGGTATCAGCCCCCTCGTTTATGGGGGGTGAAAGCGGCGGCAAACCCAGGACGAAACGTTTTGCTGTCGACCGCAGCTCGCGGACGTTTCCCCGCCAAGGGTGGCACAGCAGTTGTTGCAGCAGGGCTCCCGAAGGCACAGGTGCAGTGCATTCGAAGTGCTCCGCTTCCTGCTGGATCATCTTCAGGAACAAAGGGATGACGCGTTCACGTTGATCTCGCAACGCCGGAAGTTGGATGTTGACCACATTCAGGCGGAAATACAGGTCGCGCCTGAAAGCGCCTTGATCGACCATTTCACATAGCGAGTGCTGGGCAGACGCGATGACACGCATGTCCACCGGGATAAATCGCGTCGAGCCCAGCCGCTCCACTCCACGCGACTCCAGCACGCGCAGCAGTTTGGCCTGCAGGTTCAAGGGCATGCTGTCGATCTCGTCCAGGTACAGTGTGCCCATGTGCGCGGCTTCGACAGAACCTGCCCGTGATTGAATCGCTCCCGTATAGGCCCCGCTGTTAACGCCGAACAATTGGCTTTCCGCCAGGCTTTCGGGGATGGCTGCGCAGTTCAAGGCGACGAAGTTGCCTCGTCGTCCCGACAGGCGATGAATCCGTTGCGCCAAGGTATCCTTGCCGGTGCCGGTTTCTCCGAGCAGCAAAATATCAATGTTGAGGGCGGCAGTGCCGCTCAACATATGTTCAATATCCGGGTCTTCAACAAGTGAAATAGCCGTTTCATTGTCCATGGGGTCGAAGGCCGACATTGAATGATTACTCCCTTATCAGATTGCTTCACTGCTGACAGTACGGCGCGCAGGCTTAGTTCAGTTAACCGAAGTCTATAGGGATCGTCGCGTGGTTAATTGCTGAAGTGGCGTAGGATAAGTTCTGTTGTGTTTGTCCTGAAGTGTATTCAGTAAACAAAACTGTTTTGCAGTAAGAGTTTTCTGAGTGTGTACGGGATTAAGTTGAGAGCGTACTAAAAAAGTGGGCAAACAGACGTCCACAAAAAAGCCGATGCAATGCATCGGCTTTTTATTGACTGCGAAAGATATCGCTGGTGATGTTTACACGTTGAAACGGAAGTGCATCACATCACCATCCTTGACGATGTATTCCTTACCTTCAAGACGCCATTTACCTGCTTCCTTTGCACCCGCTTCGCCCTTGTACTGGATGAAGTCGTTGTAGGCGATCACTTCAGCGCGGATAAAGCCTTTTTCGAAGTCGGTGTGGATCACGCCGGCAGCCTGTGGCGCGGTGGCGCCAACCTTGACGGTCCAGGCACGGACTTCTTCGACACCGGCGGTGAAGTAGGTCTGCAGGTGCAGCATTTCGTAGCCGGCGCGGATCACGCGGTTCAGACCAGGCTCTTCCAGGCCCAGGGCCTCAAGGAACATGTCTTTTTCTTCGCCGTCATCCAGCTCTGCGATTTCCGCTTCAATCTTGTTGCACACCGGGACCACGATCGCGCCTTCTTCGTCGGCGATGGCCTTGACCACGTCCAGCAGCGGGTTGTTCTCGAAGCCGTCTTCAGCGACGTTGGCGATGTACATCACAGGCTTGGTGGTGAGCAGGTGGAAACCCTTGATCACGGCTTTTTCGTCGGTGCTCATGCTCTTCATCAGGCTACGCGCCGGCTTGCCTTCGGTGAAGTGAGCGATCAACTGCTCCAGCAGGCCTTTCTGGACCACTGCATCCTTGTCACCGCCCTTGGCGTTGCGCGCGACTTTCTGCAGTTGTTTCTCGCAGCTGTCGAGGTCGGCGAAGATCAGTTCCAGGTCGATGATCTCGATGTCACGCTTGGGGTCAACGCTGTTGGAGACGTGAATCACGTTCTCGTCTTCAAAGCAGCGGACCACGTGGGCGATGGCATCGGTCTCACGGATGTTGGCCAGGAACTTGTTGCCCAGGCCTTCACCTTTCGAGGCGCCCGCTACCAGGCCGGCGATGTCGACGAATTCCATGGTAGTCGGCAGGATGCGCTTGGGGTTGACGATGGCCGCCAGTGCAGCCAGGCGTGGGTCGGGCATGGCCACGATGCCGCTGTTGGGCTCGATGGTACAGAAGGGGAAGTTCTCCGCTGCAATACCGGACTTGGTCAGGGCGTTGAACAGGGTGGATTTGCCGACGTTGGGCAGGCCGACGATGCCGCAATTGAATCCCATGGTGTTTCCCCTCGGTAAAAGTCAGGCCTTCTGGCTGTGCAGGTTTTTCATCGCACGGTTCCATTCACCGGCGAAGATATCCGGCAGCACGCCGAGGGCAAAGTCGATGCTGGCATCGAGTTTTTCCTGTTCGGCGCGTGGCGCACGACCCAGGACGAAATTTGAAACCATACTGGCAACGCCTGGGTGGCCAATGCCGAGCCGCAGACGGTAGAAATTATTCTGATTCCCCAACTGCGCGATGATGTCGCGCAGGCCATTGTGCCCGCCATGCCCGCCGCCCAGCTTGAGCTTGGCAACGCCGGGTGGCAGGTCCAGTTCGTCATGGGCCACCAGGATTTCCTCGGGTTTGATCCGGAAGAACCCCGCAAGCGCCGCGACAGCCTGGCCGCTGCGGTTCATGTAGGTGGTGGGAATCAGCAGACGAACATCCTGACCCTGGTGCGAGAAGCGCCCGGTCAGGCCAAAATATTTGCGATCGGCCACAAGATTGATGCCTTGGGCGTGGGCGATGCGCTCAACAAAAAGGGCCCCCGCGTTATGCCGGGTCTGTTCGTATTCGGCGCCTGGATTTCCCAGGCCAACGATCAGTTTAATGGCGGTCACGACAGGGGCCCTTCCTTTGGAGTTGTGGATAACATCGCCGCAGCCAACGTGCGGCGAAAGTGGACGACAGGAGCTCACTTATCCAGAGATAAACTTCGCGTTATCGCCCGCTTTCTCGCTACGTTTCGGTCCGCGATGTTTCCTCAAGCTCCGACGCTGCACAGAGCATTACTCGGCAGCGGTTTCGCCTGCTTCATCTTCTGCTACAACACGTGGCGCGTGGACGTTGGCAACAGCCTTGTCGTCGTTGTGAGCCAGTGCAACGAACTCAACGCCTTTAGGGGCCTTGAGGTCGGACAGGTGAATGATGGTGCCGATTTCAGCAGCCGACAGGTCGACTTCGATGAACTCAGGCAGGTCTTTCGGCAGGCAGCTTACTTCCAGCTCGGTAGTAGTGTGGGAAACAACGCCACCTTTCTTGACCGGAGCTTCTTCACCAACAAAGTGCACTGGAACGATGGCGGTCAGTTTCTGACCGGCAATAACGCGTACAAAGTCAGCATGCAGCACGTGGCCTTTGGCCGGGTGACGTTGCAGGGCTTTGATGATCACGTTCTGCTTGGTGCCACCAACGTTCAGTTCGATAACGTGGCTGTAGGCAGCATCGTTTTCGAGCAGTTTGGCAACTTCTTTAGCCAGCATGCTGATGGATTCAGGGGCTTTGTCGCCACCGTAAACTACAGCTGGAACCAGGCTTGCGAGACGACGCAGGCGGCGGCTCGCACCTTTCCCCAGGTCGGAACGCACTTCAGCATTCAGAGTAAAATCGTTCATGTTGTATCTCCAAAATAACCACATTCGCCCCAGCGTTTGCGACCAGCGCTAAAGGCGATATGGGCAAAAAAGCCCCGCCCCAGCGGAATGCTGGGGCGGGGCGCTTTTCGTCAGTGAAATGGTCCGCAGGTTTGACCCTTAGCGGAACATCGCGCTGATCGATTCTTCGTTGCTGATGCGGCGAACCGCTTCGGCAACTACCGGTGCGATATCCAGTTGACGGATACGCGAACAGGCTTGAGCTGCAGCGGACAACGGGATGGTGTTGGTCACCACCAGTTCGTCCAGCATGGAGTTCTCGATGTTCTCGATCGCTCGGCCCGACAGCACAGGGTGTGTGCAGTAGGCGAAGACTTTTGCGGCACCGTGCTCTTTCAAGGCTTTCGCCGCGTGGCACAGGGTGCCGGCGGTGTCGACCATGTCATCAACCAGAATACAGGTACGCCCTTCGACATCACCGATGATATGCATCACTTCAGAGTGATTGGCTTTCTCGCGGCGTTTGTCGATGATACCGAGGTCCACGCCCAGGGATTTGGCGACAGCCCGTGCACGCACGACGCCACCAATGTCCGGGGACACGATCATCAGGTTTTCAAAGCGTTGGTCTTCGATGTCATCCACCAGGACGGGGGAGCCGTAGATGTTATCTACTGGAATATCGAAGAACCCCTGGATTTGGTCAGCGTGCAGGTCAACCGTGAGAACACGGTCAATACCTACCACGGTCAGCATGTCAGCAACGACTTTCGCGCTGATGGCCACACGTGCGGAGCGCGGACGGCGATCCTGACGGGCATAACCAAAATAAGGGATTACAGCTGTGATTCGAGTCGCTGAGGAGCGGCGGAAGGCATCAGCCATCACGACGAGTTCCATCAGGTTATCGTTGGTCGGAGCGCAGGTCGGCTGAATAATGAAGACGTCTTTACCGCGAACGTTTTCATTGATCTCGGCAGTAATTTCGCCGTCGGAGAATTTACCGACAGAGATGTCACCGAGAGGGATATGCAGCTGACGTACGACACGTCGAGCCAGATCGGGGTTGGCATTCCCCGTAAAGACCATCATCTTGGACACGCGCAGTACCTAGAGGCTGAGGGTAACCTGGATGAGTATTAGAAAATGGCAGGGGCGGCTGGATTCGAACCAACGCATGGCAGGATCAAAACCTGCTGCCTTACCGCTTGGCGACGCCCCTGTATCTGTTGCAACGAGTGCCTAACACTCGATTCCTTTTAGAGCAGATTTTGCAGCTTGCGATGCAACATCGAAACGTTGCTTCCTTTTGCTACAAACCCTGTAAGGGTCTCTGTAAGAAGGGCCGAGACTTTATCAGCTTCAGCTTTGCTTGGGAAGCCCCCAAACACACAACTTCCAGTTCCGGTTAATTTTGCTTCGGTAAATTTACCTAACAAATTCAAAGCGTTACGTACTTCTGGATAACGCCTTGCTACAACCGGTAAGCAGTCATTTCGACTGTTTCCCTTGGGAACGGGGCGCACTTTAATGGGAGAAGAGTTACGTGTCAACAACGGATCTGAAAAAATTTCTGCTGTACTTACAGATACTTGCGGCACCAGCACGAGATACCACGGCTCTTCGGGCTCCACGGGGGTCAGTTTCTCCCCCACACCCTCGGCAAATGCGGCATGCCCATGCACGAAAACCGGGACGTCGGCGCCAAGTGTGAGGCCCAGTACGGCCAGGCGATCAGGGTCCCAGCCCAGTTGCCACAAGTGGTTGAGCCCGAGCAGGGTGGTCGCGGCATTTGAGCTGCCGCCACCGATACCGCCGCCCATGGGCAGGACCTTATCAATCCAGATATCGATGCCGAGCGGGCAGCCGGATTGCTGCTGAAGTTTCTTCGCGGCCTTCACGATCAGGTTGCTGTCGTGGGGCACGCCTTCGAACGCGGTGTGCAGCTTGATCACGCCATCGTCCCGCACGGCGAAGGTCAGTTCATCGCCGTAGTCGAGAAATTGAAACAGCGTCTGCAACTCGTGGTAGCCGTCTTCACGACGGCCCAGGATGTGCAGCATCAGATTGAGTTTGGCGGGAGAGGGCAGCGTGAGTTTTGCGACAGTCACGTTATTGCCCCAATTTACGCGGTTGCCAGTCCTTGATCACCAGCGTGACGTCAAGGTCGGTGCCGTGCAGTTTGATGCGCTCGGGCAGCCAGTAGCCGTTCTGCTGCACATAGCTCAGGTACTCGACCTGCCAGCCGTCCTGCTCAAGGGAGGCCAGGCGACTGTCGCCATTGAGGCTCAAGCGGCTTTTGCTGTCCGGCGCCGGCAGGCCGCGCACCCACCAGACCAGGTGTGAGACAGGCAGCTTCCAGCCGATCTGCTGCTCCAGCAGTTCTTCCGGCGAGGCCGCTTCGTAGCGGCCCTGGTTAGCCACTTCAAGGCTGACTTGCCCCGGTCGACCGGTCAGGCGGGCTGCACCGCGACCCAGCGGGCCGGAGAGGCGAATATCGTAGTAATCCTGGCGTTGCAGCCAGAACAAGGTGCCGCTGCCGGAATCTTTCGGCGCGCGCACCCCGACCTTGCCTTCGATCTGCCAGCCGTCAATGCTGCTGAGCTGGTCCTTGTGCTGTTGCCATTGTGCCGGGTTGCCCTGGCCTTCAACGGATTCGCGGTTGCCTACGCCCGCGCAACCGGCGAGCAGGGCGATGAAGCTGAAAACGATAACGTGGCGCAAGAACATAAGCTTATAGGGTCTCGGATCCGGTCAGGCGCTTGATGGTGCCGCGCAGGATGGGGCTTTCGGGTTGTTCCTTGAGGAATTTTTCCCAGATTTGTCGCGCTTCGCGTTGCTTGCCGTTGGCCCACAGCACTTCGCCCAGGTGGGCGGCGACTTCCTGGTCCGGGAAGCGCTCCAGCGCCTGGCGCAGCAGGCGCTCGGCCTCGTCGAGGTTGCCCAGGCGGTAGTTGACCCAGCCCAGGCTGTCGAGCACGGCCGGGTCTTCCGGGTTGAGCTTGTGGGCCTGCTCGATCAGCACCTTGGCTTCGGCGTAGCGCGTGGTGCGGTCGGACAAGGTGTAGCCCAGGGCGTTGAGGGCCATGGCGTTGTCCGGGTCGCGCTTGATGATCAGGCGCAGGTCTTTCTCCATCTGCGCCAGGTCGTTGCGTTTTTCTGCCTGCATGGCGCGGGTGTAGAGCAGGTTGAGGTCGTCGGGGTATTGCAGCAACGCTTGTTGCAACAATTTCCAGGCGCGTTCGCCCTGGTTATTGGCCGACAAGGTCTCGGCCTGGATCAGATACAGCTGGATCGCGTAGTCCGGTTCGGCATCGCGGGCTGCGGCCAGGCGCTTCTCCGCTTCGTCGGTACGGCCATTGCTCATCAGGATATCGGCCTGGCGCAACTGGGCCGGCAGGTAATCATTGCCTGGGCCGACCTGGGCGTACTCGAGCAAGGCCGCCTGCGGGTCGTTGCGTTCCTCAGCGATGCGGCCCAGGTTCAGGTGCGCCGAGTCCACATGGCTTTCGCGCGCGACCAGCTCTTCAAGATAACCCTTGGCCTCGTCCCAGGCCTTGGCTTCCAGGCACACCAGCGCCAGGGAATAACGCAGTTCGTCATCGTCCGGGTATTGCTGGACCAGATTGGCGAACTGCACCTTGGCGTCTTCCATGCGATCCTGCTCAACCAGCATCCGCGCGTAAGTCAGACGCAGGCGCTTGTCGTCCGGATATTTCTTGATGCTTTTTTCCAGCAGTGGAATCGCTTCCTTGCCGCGGTTGAGGTTCTGCAGCAGGCGGGCGCGTAGCAGGATCGGTGCAATCTCACCGTCTTCCGGCGGGTTCTGCTCCAGCAGCTTGAGGGCGGCGTCGGCTTCATCGTCCTGTTGCAGCAGCAAGGCTTTGCCGAAAATCAGCTGGCTGTTCTTCGGATGCTTTTGCAGCAGGCGGTCGAAACTTTTCATCAAGCCATTGCGTGTGTCCTGATCGGTATCGGCGGCCGACAGCGCAAGGAAGTCGAAATGCGTGTCGCCTTTGCCCTGCAAGACTTTTTCCATGTAGACCATGGAATCGTCATAGCGCCCGGCGCGTGCCAGCTGCACAGCTGCCGCCCGTTGGGCTTCCAGGTCGTCCGGGGCATTTTTTGCCCAGATCAGCGAGGCGTCCAGCGCGGCCTGGTCGGCGCCCAGGTACTCGGCGATGCGAAACGCGCGTTCCGAGATACCGGGGTCTTGAGTATTGATGGCCTGGGTCACGTAGTTATCCAGGGCAATATCGAAGCGATTACGCTGGCCGGCCAGTTCTGCGGTCAGCAGGCTGTAGACCGTTTCTTCGCTGAACGAGGAATAAACCTTAGGCTTTTCAGGGGCGGGGGTGCTGTCTTCCACCGGCGCTGTAGCGTCCGGCGACACGGGTGCCATGGCCTGGCAGCCGCTGAGGAAGACAAAAGCAAGGAGCAACGCGGAAGATCTATTCATATAGGAAGAGGACGACTAACCTGCGGTCGGATCATCATGACACAAGCCTTCGGCCAAACATAACCGAGTCTCAATGGATGCCTTTATAGGCACAACGTATAGGGACAATAGACGACGGTGGTTGTTCTGGATCTTTCGAAGTAGGACAATTGTCGGCTTCCCGACATCATCAGCGATAGTGAATGGCCTTTCTCGCACTCGGTATTAACCACAAGACTGCCTCGGTAGACGTGCGCGAGCGCGTAGCGTTTACGCCAGAGCAGTTGGTTGAGGCCTTGCAGCAGCTCTGCCGGCTTACCGACAGCCGCGAAGCTGCAATCCTTTCGACCTGCAATCGCAGTGAGCTTTATATAGAGCAGGAACACCTGTCTGCCGATGTTGTGCTGCGCTGGCTGGCCGATTACCACCATTTGAGCCTCGATGACCTGCGCGCCAGTGCCTACGTGCACGAAGACGATGCGGCCGTTCGTCACATGATGCGCGTGGCGGCCGGTCTCGATTCGCTGGTGCTGGGCGAACCGCAGATTCTTGGCCAGATGAAATCAGCCTATGCCGTGGCCCGCGAGGCCGGCACTGTCGGCCCGCTGCTGGGCCGCCTGTTCCAGGCCACCTTCAATTCCGCCAAGCAGGTGCGCACCGACACGGCCATTGGCGAGAACCCGGTATCCGTGGCGTTTGCCGCCGTCAGCCTGGCCAAGCAGATTTTCAGCGACTTGCAGCGCAGCCAGGCGTTGCTGATCGGTGCCGGCGAAACCATTACCCTGGTCGCGCGTCACCTGCACGAACTGGGTGTGAAGCGCATTGTGGTGGCCAACCGCACCCTTGAGCGCGCCAGCATCCTCGCCGAGCAGTTCGGCGCGCATGCCGTGCTGCTGTCGGACATCCCGGCTGAGCTGGTGCGCAGTGACATCGTCATCAGCTCCACCGCCAGCCAGTTGCCGATCCTGGGCAAAGGCGCGGTCGAGAGCGCGTTGAAGCTGCGCAAGCACAAACCAATCTTTATGGTGGATATCGCCGTTCCCCGGGATATCGAGCCAGAAGTTGGCGAGTTGGACGACGTTTACCTCTACAGCGTCGATGATCTGCACGAAGTGGTCGCCGAAAACCTCAAGAGTCGTCAGGGCGCCGCCCAGGCTGCCGAGGAAATGGTCAGCACCGGCGCTGAAGATTTCATGGTGCGCCTGCGTGAACTGGCGGCGGTGGATGTGCTCAAGGCGTATCGTCAGCAGGGCGAACGCCTGCGCGATGAGGAGCTGATCAAGGCCCAGCGTTTGTTGGCCAATGGCAGCAGCGCCGAAGACGTGTTGATGCAGCTGGCCCGTGGCCTGACCAACAAGCTGCTCCACGCCCCCAGCGTACAGCTTAAAAAATTGACTGCCGAAGGCCGCCTCGATGCGCTGGCCATGGCTCAGGAACTCTTTGCCCTCGGTGAGGGCGCGTCAGACAGCTCTTCGGATAAAAAACCGCAATGAAAGCGTCACTGCTCAATAAACTGGATGTGCTCCAGGACCGTTTCGAAGAACTGACCGCCTTGCTCGGCGATGGCGAGATCATTGCCGATCAAACCAAGTTCCGTGCCTATTCCAAGGAATACGCCGAAGTCGAGCCCATCGTGGCCACCTACAAAAACCTGCTCAAAGTGCAGGCCGACCTCGAGGGCGCCCAGGCGCTGCTCAAAGACAGCGACCCGGACATGCGCGAAATGGCCGTGGAAGAAGTGCGCGAGGCCAAGGAAAAACTCGTCGAGCTGGAAGGCGATCTGCAACGCATGTTGCTGCCTAAAGACCCTAACGACGGGCGCAACGTGTTCCTCGAAATCCGCGCCGGCACCGGTGGCGACGAAGCGGCGATTTTCTCCGGCGACCTGTTCCGCATGTACTCGCGTTACGCCGAGCGTCGCGGCTGGCGCGTGGAAATCCTCTCCGAGAACGAAGGTGAGCACGGCGGCTATAAGGAAGTCATCGCGCGGGTCGAGGGCGATAACGTCTACGGCAAGCTGAAGTTCGAATCCGGCGTGCACCGTGTGCAGCGTGTTCCCGCGACCGAGTCCCAGGGCCGTATCCATACCTCGGCGTGCACTGTGGCGGTGTTGCCCGAGCCGGACGAGCAGGAAGCGATCGAGATCAACCCGGCGGACTTGCGCGTCGACACCTACCGCTCGTCGGGCGCGGGCGGCCAGCACGTCAACAAGACCGACTCGGCGATCCGCATCACTCACTTGCCGTCCGGCATTGTGGTGGAATGCCAGGAAGAACGTTCCCAGCACAAGAACCGTGCGCGGGCGATGTCCTGGCTGTCGGCCAAGCTCAATGACCAGCAAACCAGCGCCGCCGCCAACGCGATCGCCAGCGAGCGCAAGCTGCTGGTGGGGTCGGGCGACCGCTCCGAGCGAATCCGCACCTACAACTTTGCCCAGGGCCGGGTCACCGACCACCGAGTCAACCTCACCCTGTATTCCCTGGATGAAATTCTCGCCGGTGGCGTCGATGCCGTGATCGAGCCGCTGCTCGCCGAATACCAAGCCGATCAATTGGCGGCGATAGGTGAATAAATGACTATCATCGCCAGCCTGTTGCGTGCCGCCGACCTGCCCGACTCGCCCACCGCGCGCCTGGATGCCGAATTGCTGCTGGCCGCTGCTTTGGGCAAGTCCCGCAGCTACCTGCACACCTGGCCGGAAAAGATCGTCAGCAGCGAGCACGCCCTGGCCTTTGCCGGCTACCTGCAACGCCGTCGCGGCGGTGAGCCGGTGGCCTATATCCTCGGCCAGCAAGGCTTCTGGAAGCTGGACCTGGAGGTCGCCCCCCACACGCTGATTCCGCGTCCGGATACTGAACTGCTGGTGGAAACCGCCCTGGAATTGTTGCCGTCAATGCCCGCCGAGGTCCTTGACCTGGGCACCGGCAGCGGCGCCATCGCCCTGGCCCTGGCCAGTGAACGGCCGATGTGGCAGGTCACGGCCGTCGACCGCGTGCTTGAAGCGGTGGCTTTGGCCGAGCGCAACCGCCAGCGGCTGCACCTCAATAACGCCGTGGTGCTCACTAGCCATTGGTTCGGCGCGTTGCAAGGCCACACCTATGACCTGATCATCAGCAACCCGCCGTATATCGCCGCCAACGATCCACACCTGGCAGCCGGCGATGTGCGCTTCGAGCCGGCCAGTGCGCTGGTGGCCGGCGATGACGGGCTGGACGACCTGCGCCTGATCATCAAACAGGCCCCGGCTCACTTGAATGCCGGTGGCCGCCTGTTGCTGGAGCATGGTTACGACCAGGCCTCGGCCGTGCGCGAGCTGTTGCTCGGTGAAGGCTTTGAAGAGGTGCACAGCCGCATCGACCTTGGCGGCCATGAGCGCATCACCTTGGGACGCCGCCCGTGCTGAGCGACCAGGAGCTATTGCGCTACAGCCGACAGATTCTGTTGCAGCATGTGGACATCGACGGCCAGTTGCGCTTGAAAAACAGCCGCGCCCTGATCGTCGGCCTGGGCGGGCTGGGTGCGCCGGTTGCGCTGTACCTGGCCGCCGCTGGCGTAGGTGAGTTGCATCTGGCGGATTTCGACACTGTCGACCTGACCAACCTGCAGCGCCAGATCATCCACGACAGCGACAGCGTGGGGCAGACCAAGGTCGATTCGGCCATGGGGCGGCTGAGCGCCCTCAACCCCGAGGTCGCGCTGCTCGCTCACCGCGCCGCGCTGGATGCCGATTCGTTGGCGGCAGCGGTCGGCGCAGTCGACGTGGTACTCGATTGCAGCGACAATTTTTCCACCCGCGAAGCGGTCAACGCGGCCTGTGTCATGGCCGGCAAACCCTTGATCAGTGGCGCGGCGATTCGCCTTGAAGGGCAGTTGTCGGTCTTCGACCCACGGCGCCCCGAAAGCCCGTGCTACCACTGCTTATATGGGCATGGCAGCGACACCGAACTGACCTGCAGCGAAGCCGGTGTAATCGGCCCTTTGGTAGGACTGGTCGGCAGCCTGCAAGCGTTGGAAGCGTTGAAGCTGCTGGCCGGGTTTGGCGAGCCGCTGGTAGGGCGTTTGTTGCTGATCGATGCGTTGACCACGCGCTTTCGTGAGTTGCGCGTCAAACGCGACCCTGGTTGCAGCGTGTGCGGGACGCAACATGGTTAACGACGCGCCCATCGGTGTGTTCGATTCCGGGGTCGGCGGCTTGTCGGTACTGGACGAAATCCAGCAGTTGTTACCCCACGAGTCACTGCTGTACGTGGCCGATTGCGGGCACATCCCCTACGGCGAGAAAACCCCGGCCTTCATCCGCGAGCGCGCGCGGCGGGTGGCCGAGTTCTTTCGCGGGCAGGGCGCCAAGGCGTTTGTGATTGCCTGTAACACCGCCACGGTCGCCGCCGTTGCCGATTTGCGCCAGGACTACCCCGATTGGCCCTTGGTCGGCATGGAGCCTGCGGTAAAACCGGCGGCTGCTGCGACACGCAGCGGCGTGGTCGGCGTGCTGGCCACCACCGGTACCCTGCAAAGCGCCAAGTTCGCCGCCTTGCTCGACCGCTTCGCCACCGACGTGCGGGTGATTACCCAACCCTGTCCGGGCCTGGTAGAGCTGATTGAGACCGGCGACCTGAACAGCCCGGCGCTGCGCCAGTTATTGCAGGGTTACATCGAACCGCTGCTCAGCGCTGGCTGCGACACCATCATCCTCGGTTGTACCCACTACCCCTTCCTCAAACCACTGCTGGCGCAGATGCTGCCCCCGAGCATCATCCTGATCGACACCGGCGCCGCCGTCGCGCGCCAGCTCAAGCGCTTACTGGGCGAACGCGGCTTGCTGGCCAGCGGCGCATCGGCCTCTTCACCGCTGCCTGCGCAGTTCTGGACCAGCGGCGATGTGTATCACCTAAGAAATATCCTACCGACACTTTGGAAACATCCTGGAGTTGTGCGAAGCTTCGCCTCGTGAAAATTTCGTGAAATCTCGCTGAACTTCTGGCTCTACGTCAGCTTCTATAGCGAGATGGCCTGTAAATAACCAACAACTTCGTTCGCAAAGGTAGTTTCTATGAAGCGCTTGTTCTGTATGGCTGCTATTGCGGCTGTGATGGTGGGACACTCTATTACCACCCAGGCCGCCGGCCTGGAGTTCGGGCTGGGCAGCACCAGCGATTCAACGCTGACCTACCGTCTGGGCCTGACCTCGGATTGGGACAAAAGCTGGATGCAGAGCAATGTCGGTCGCCTGACAGGCTACTGGAGCGGCGCTTATACGTATTGGGAAGGTGATGACCGTGCAGGCGCCAGCAGCCTGTCGTTCTCGCCGGTGTTTGTGTATGAGTTTGCCGGCGAGTCGGTCAAACCCTACATCGAGGCCGGGATCGGCGTGGCGTTGTTCTCCCGCACCCAACTGGAAAACAACAACATCGGCCAGTCCTTCCAGTTCGAAGACCGCCTGGGTTTCGGCCTGCGGTTTGCCGGCGGGCATGAAGTGGGCATTCGCGCCACGCACTATTCCAACGCCGGGATCAGCAGCAACAACGATGGGGTAGAGAGCTACGCGCTGCACTACACCATGCCGTTGTAACGTTCAAGAACACCGAAAAACCAATGTGGGAGGGGCGGTGCGACGATTCGACTTGCCCCCGATGGCAGAGTGTCAGTCAACAGATTTGCTGGCTGACCCACTGCTATCGGGAGCAAGCCCCCTCCCACATTTGGATTTGTACTTATCGCCGTATCAGCGATAAACCGTAGCAATACCTGCACGCTCTTCCAGACACTCCGGCGCCCCCATCTCGAATTCCCGGCAAATCAACGGCCGAAGCTCATAGATCGTGCACATCATCGTGTTCCGGTCCAGCGCCGCACACCAGCCGTCATCCAGGCGCAGCATCACCTCGCCGCCCCAGTCGTCGGTATCGATATAGCGTTGCGGCACGCCGGTGTCGGTGATCAGCATGACTTCCAACTGGCAACAGCAGGCCGCACACGTCGAGCAGGTGACGGCGGGTTCGGTAATTTGAATGTGAGGGATGTTGGTCATAGGCGCGCAGTGTAAGCCAAGCACGCCATGGGTGTAGGAATGCGCGACGGACGTCAGTGAGCCAGCCGCTGCATGCCGACGAACACGGCGGCCCAAAGTACCGCCAGCCCGGCCATTGTCGGCCCCAGTCCATAGCCAAACTGCACGCCAGCCAATTGGCTGCCGGCGTAATACGACAACGGCCCACCCACCGCGCCCAACAGGGCGGCACGCCACCAGGGCCGGGCGCTCCAAGCCAGGCAATGGCGCAGGGTGGTCGCCAGCAATGCCCACAGCAACATCAACCAGAACGGAATCAACGGCCCCGGTTCGCTGAAGTGGAAAACCCCAAGTGTGCGCAACAGCGTGTCGAGCAGCGTGCCGGCGAGCGTCACGCCGATGATCAGCACCCCGTCATCCGCCAGCGGACTTATCCACAGCAGGTTGATCACCAATACCGCCAGCCCCACCAGCAGCCACAGGCTGTCGCCGCCGAGCACACAGGCAAACCAGCCGCACTGGAACAACGCGGCATTCGCCAGGGATTTAAGCACTGAAGCGCCCGAGCAACGGCGGGTTGATTGCCGCAGGCTTGGCCAGCAGTAACTGCGCGGTGCCAATCGTGCGCTCCATGAAGCCGCCCTCGCAGTAGCACAGGTAGAACTCCCACAAGCGCAGGAAGTACTCGTCGTAGCCAAGCTCGGCGAGGCGGCCATGGGCGCGGCGAAAGTTCTCATGCCACAGGCGCAGGGTTCGTGCGTAGTGCAGGCCGAAATCCTCCATGTGCAGCAGGTTCATGTCGGTGTCGCGGCAGACGATCTGCAGCATGTTCTGCACACTGGGCAGGGCGCCGCCGGGAAAGATGTAGCGTTGGATGAAGTCGACGCTGTGCTTGGCCTGCTCAAAGCGTTGTTCGCGAATGGTGATGGCTTGCAGCAGCATCAGGCCGTCGGGTTTGAGCAAATGCGCACACTGCTTGAAATACGTAGGCAGGAAGCGATGGCCTACCGCTTCGATCATTTCGATGGACACCAGCTTGTCGTACACACCCGTGAGGTCGCGGTAGTCCTGCAGCAGCACCGTCACCTGACTGTGCAGGCCCGCCGCCGCGATGCGCTGCGCGGTGTAGGCAAACTGCTCTTTGGACAAGGTGGTCGTGGTGACCTTGCAACCATAATGCTGCGCCGCGTACAGCGCCATGCTGCCCCAGCCGGTGCCGATTTCCAGCAGGTGATCGCTGGGCTTGAGCGACAGTTTCTGGCAGATGCGTTCCAGCTTGTTCAGTTGCGCCTGTTCCAGGGTGTCGTCGGCGCTGAGAAATTGCGCTGCCGAATACATCATGGTCGGGTCGAGAAACGCCTCGAACAGGTCGTTGCCCAGGTCGTAATGGGCCGCGATGTTTTTCTGCGAGCCCTTGCGCGTGTTGCGGTTGAGCCAGTGCAGGCCCTGGGTGAACGGCCGCGCCAGGCGGGCCAGGCCACCTTCCATCGCATCAAGCACATCGAGGTTGCTGACCATCACCCGCACCACGGCGGTCAGGTCCGGGCTGCTCCAATAACCGTGGATAAATGCCTCGCCGGCGCCGATAGAGCCGTTGGCGGCCACCAGGCCCCACGCCGCCGAATCCAGGATCTGGATTTCCCCCAGCAGGTGCGCTTCCCGTGCGCCGAACACTTGTCGCTCGCCGTCCTCGACGATCACCAATTGGCCGTGGCGCAATTGGCTGAGTTGGCGCAACACGCCTTTGCGCAATAGCGCAGCGCTGATGCCGTTGACGTTCAGGCGATTGGTCTTGACCGATAAGCTAGGGGATTTCATGGCGGCGGTCCTTGGTATACCCGACTGCGGTGCTGGAGACGCCATCGGCGGCTCGGTGGGGGAAAATCGGTGTGCGTTTGAGCAGCAGGCGCAGGGCCTGCCAGTAAATCGCGAGGCAAGTTTTGGCGGTCATCCAGGGAAAGCGCCATAGATAGCGATGCAGGCTGGCGCGGGTCAGGGCCTCTTTTTGCAGGCTCAAGGTGGCGTCGAAGACTTTATGCGCGCCTTGCCAATCGGCCATGTGCACGCCGAGCCGGGCGGCCGGCGGGCTGAAGCTCATGCGATATTCCAGGTCGCGTGGCAGGAAGGGCGATACATGGAACGCCTTGGCCACGGCGAAGTGCTGATGCTCATCGGCGCCCATTGCCTGGGTCGGCAACACGTAGTGATAGCGCTCGCGCCACGGTGTATTGGTGACTTCGCACAGGATCGCCGCCAGCTGCCCGTCGGCCTCGAAGCAATAGAAGAAACTCACCGGATTGAACGCCAGGCCCCAACTGCGGGCCTGGGTCAGCAGGCAGATAGCGCCCTGCGGGGTGCGTCCCAGGGTCTTGCCGACTTCCTGGCGCACCGCGTCGCTCAAGCTCATACCGTGGCGCGTGAATTGGCGCAGGTAATCCTGCTGGCGAAAGCCGAACGGCGCCAGGCGGTTCGCGCCGGCCAGGGGGGAGAGCGCAAGCACCGCGTTCTCTTCGCTGAGGTCCAGGTACAGCAGGCCGATGCGGTAGCGAAAGGCATGGGCCTTGGGCGTAAACCGACGATGGGCGATCCAGCCGCTGTACAGGGCGCTGTTCACAGGGTTTCCCCAAAGGCCTGGGTCACGCGCAGGGCGCTGACCACGCCATCTTCGTGGAAACCGTTGGCCCAGTAGGCGCCGCAGTAGAACGTGTTGCGCGCGCCATGCAATTCTTCCCAGCGCGCCTGCGCGGCCACCGCTGCCAGACTGTATTGCGGATGGGCATAGGTGTAGCGCGCCAGGATCTTCAGCGGATCGATCATCGGCGTTTGGTTGAGGCTCACGCAAAAGGTGGTGGCGCTGTCGATGCCTTGCAGGATGTTCATGTCGTAGGTGACAGCGGCCTGATGCTGCTGACTGCCGCTCAGCCGGTAGTTCCAACTGGCCCAGGCCAGCTTGCGGTCGGGCAGCAGTCGCGTGTCGGTGTGCAGCACCACGTCGTTGTCGGCGTAGGGCAGGGCGCCAAGAATTTGCTGTTCGGCCAGGCTGGGGTCGGCGAGCAATGCCAGGGCCTGGTCGCTGTGGCAGGCGAAGACCACGCGATCGAACGTCTCGCTGCCGGCCGCGCTGTGGATAACCACACCGTCGTCGGTGCGTTGCACGTTATGCACAGGGCAGTTGAGGCGCACGTGATCGCGGAAACTGCGGGCCAGCGGTTCGATATAACAGCTGGAGCCGCCTTCGATCACGCACCACTGCGGGCGATTGCTCACCGACAGCAAACCGTGGTTCTTGAAGAAACGCACGAAGAACTGCAAGGGGAACTTGAGCATGTCGGCCAGAGACATCGACCAGATCGCCGCGCCCATCGGCACGATGTAGTGGCGGATAAAGCGCGGGCCATAACCGCCGGCGTCGAGATAATCACCCAGGGTCATGTCGGCGCTGATGCGCTGCGCTTGCAGGTCCTGCGGCGCCTGACGATTGAAGCGCAGAATATCGCGCAGCATGCCCCAGAACCCTGGCGACAGCATGTTGCTACGCTGGGCAAACAGGCTGTTGAGGTTATTGCCGTTGTATTCGAACCCCGCGCTCGGGTCGCACACCGAGAAACTCATCTCGGTAGGTTTGAACCTGACGCCGATCTGCCCCAGCAGGCGGATGAAATTGGGATAGGTCCAGTCGTTGAACACAATAAAGCCGGTGTCCACCGCATAGCGTTGGCCTTCGACCGTCACGTTGGCCGTATGGGTATGCCCGCCGAGGCAGTCACCCGCCTCGAACAGTGTGATGTCGTGGCGCCGACTGAGCAGGTAGGCGCTGGTGAGCCCGGCGATACCGCTGCCGATAATGGCGATCTTCACAGGTCGTCCTTGTGCGGCGGCGGGCTGCGCAACATGCGTTTGCCGATGATCAATTGGGCCCGGTTAGGCAGCTTCGACAGTGGCCACAAGGTGGCGATGAACATAGCCGGAAAGGCGATCTCCAGCGGGCGCTTTTCCAGTTTGGCGAAGATATGTCTCGCCGCCTTGTTGGCCGACCAGCTTAACGGCATGGGGAAATCATTGCGTTCGGTCAGGGGCGTGTCGACAAACCCCGGGCTGATCACCGTGACGTCGATGTTCTCGGGCGACAGGCTGATGCGCAGGGATTCGAACAAGTAGCGCAGCCCCGCTTTCGAGGCGCCATAGGCTTCGGCACGTGGCATGGGCAGGTAGGTCACGGCGCTGGCCACGCCCACCAGGTGTGGCGTACGCCCGGCACGCAACAGCGGCAGCGCGGCTTCGATGCAATAACTGCTGGCCAGCAGGTTGGTGCGCACCACGTGTTCGATGATCGATGCATCGAACTGCCGGGCGTCGACGTACTCACAGGTGCCGGCGTTGAGGATCACCGTATCCAGCGAGCCCCAGGCTTCGCCGATTCGTTCACCGATCTCGCGTACGGTCTGGCTGTTGGTCAGGTCGCCGGCCACCACCAGCACTTGCCCCGGATAACGCTGGGCGAGTGCTGCCAATGGGCCTTTGGTGCGCGAGCTGAGCGCCACATGGGCGCCGCTGTTGAGCAACTCCACGGCCAGCGCGGCGCCGATGCCACTGCTGGCGCCGGTCAACCAATAACGACGGGGCGGTGTCAGGCTCATCCCATTCTCCTCTCTGGACGCGTGGGCAGGCTGCGAAAGGCGGCAAGGGCGCGCTCGCGGGAGTGTTTCAGGTCAACGATAGCGCGCGGGTAATCGGCCACTCCAAACAAACCGCCGGCGGCTTGCGGGCTGTGCACGTCCTTCTTATTCAGCGCGGCCAGCTCCGGCAGCCAGTGCTTGATGAACATGCCTTCGCTGTCGAATTTTTCCGACTGGCTCAACGGGCTGAAAATCCGGAAATATGGCGCCGAATCGGTACCCGTCGATGAACTCCACTGCCAGCCACCGTTGTTGGCCGCCAAGTCGCCGTCGATCAAGTGCCGCATGAAGAAGCGCTCACCTTCGCGCCAGTCGATCAGCAGGTTCTTGGTCAGGAACATCGCCACCACCATGCGCAGGCGGTTGTGCATCCAGCCGGTTTCCAGCAGTTGGCGCATGGCCGCGTCGATAATCGGCAAACCGGTGCGCGCTTGCTGCCAGGCGGCCAGGTCCTCGGGCGCGTTGCGCCAGGCCACGGCTTCGGTTTCGGGGCGGAACGCACGATGGCGCGAAACCCGTGGGTAACCCACCAGGATGTGTTTGTAGAACTCACGCCACAGCAGTTCGTTGATCCAGGTGATCGTGCCGATGTCGCCGCTTTCGAACTCGCCCTGGTTGAACTGCAACGCCGCGTGCAGGCACTGGCGTGGCGACACGACTCCGGCGGCCAGGTAGGCGGACAGCTGGCTGGTGCCGGGCTTGGCGGGGAAGTCGCGCTCGTCTTTGTAATAGCTGATTTGCTCGTCCGCAAAGGCGTCGAGGCGACGGCGCGCTTCGTCTTCACCGGCGGGCCACAGGGCACGCAAGGTTTCACTGGGTGACGCGAAACCTTCAACGCGGGTGGGGATGACGTCGCTTTTTACGTCGAGCCGGGCCTGGGCCTTGGGGCTCACCACCAGGCGCGGCAAGGCGCTGTGCAGGCGGGTGTAGCAGACTTTTCGGAACTGGCTGAACACCTGGAAGTAAGTGCCGGACTTAGTCAACACGCTACCCGGCTGGAAAAACAATTGGTCCAGGTAGCGCTGGAAGGTCACGCCCTGGGCTTCCAACGCCTGGGCCACGGCGGCGTCGCGGCGGCTCTCGTGGATACCGTATTCCTCGTTGACGTGCACCGATTGCACCTTGAGCTCCCGGCACAGCTGGCTCAATACGCCGGGCGCCTGGTCCCAGGTGTCGGCGTGGCGGATCAACAGCGGGATGTTCAGGGCTGCCAGCGCCTGGCTCAGCGCTTGCAGGTTGCGTAGCCAGAAGTCGACCTTGCAGGGCGCGTCATCGTGGGCCAGCCATTGTTGCGGCGTGATCAGGTAAACCGCCGCGACCGGGCCTCGCTGGCTTGCGGCAGCCAGGGCGGTGTTGTCGTGAAGGCGCAGGTCGGTGCGCAGCCAGATCAAGTGCATTTAGACAATTCCACGCTGGAGCAATATCTGATGGGCCGACAACGGGTCTTCGGCGACGAACACGTCGGGGAGGTCATGGGTGAGTGCGGCCAACTCGGCGTGGTGGATGCGCACCGTGGGGCCGGCAATCAGTATCGGGCAACCAACGCCGGCCAGCAGTTTGGTGAGTGCCGGGACCTGCAGCGCTTTGCTTGAATACAGCAGCACCGCGCGCGGTTGCAGGTGTTCTACCGCCAGGGCCAGTTCGCCGGCGGGCAGCGGCCAGTCGAACACCTCCACCGGGCAGTCGGCGCTGCTGGCCAGCCAGGCGCTGAGCCACAAGTGCGGTTCCAGGAGTAAGTCGGAGTGGTTGACCAGCAGCAACGGGGCGCCGTGGAGTTGACGATTGTTGTGGTAAATCCGCGCGCCAAACTTGCTGCGCAGCCACGACAGGAAAAACACCCGCTCCATCTGCGCGCCGAATTGACCCTGCCATTTCTGTTCAAGCTCGCGAAGCAGCGGCAACATCAATTGCTCGCACAGTGTGCGTGGCGGGTAGAGCGCCATGGCTTGGTTGAAGGCATCGTCGACCCGGCGTTCAGCCAATTCGCCAATGGCAGTGATCAAAGTTTGACGCAAGGCGTACCATTCATTTTCCATCGGCTCGGGGTTGGCCTGGGCGGAGTCGATCAAGCCTTTTACCTGGCTGACCGGCACGCCCCGATTGAGCCAGGTGAGGATGGCGTGGATACGCTGCACATGTTCGGCGCTGAACAACCGATGCCCTTTGGGCGTGCGCTGGGGCACGATCAGGCCGTAGCGGCGTTCCCAGGCGCGCAGGGTCACGGCGTTGACGCCGGTCTGGCGCGCCACCTCGCGGATCGGTAGCCAGCCATTTTTCAGGGCTTGGGCGATGTCTTCGCCGGTTTCGTCTTGCAGGGCAACGTTCATGGCTTAGATCGCATTACGCAGGCTGAGATTTTCCGGGTGCGGTTGCAGGTAGGCCTGCTGCGCAATGTAGCGGTCCGGGTGTTGACGAAAGTGATGCTTGAGCAGGGTAAGCGGTACCACCAGAGGCACGATGCCTTGGCGGTATTGGCCGATGATGGTTTGCATTTCCTGCTTGTCGTCGACGCTGATCGACGCCTTGAGGTAGCCGCTGATGTGTTGCAGCACATTGGTGTGGGTACCGCGGGTGGCGCACCTTTTAAGGCCCGTCATCAGTTCGCAGAAGTAGCAGGTGGCCAACTCGTCGAGGTTGTCATCCTTGCCCATGGTGCCGAGCAACTGGCCGAGGCTTTTGTAGTGCGCCGGGCTGTGGGCCATCAGCAAGTATTTGTAGCGCGAGTGAAAGGCCAGCAGGCGATGACGCGTCAGGCCATCGGCGAGCAGTTGCTGCCAACTGGCGTAGACGAACACGCGGGTGAGGAAATTTTCTCGCAATACCGGGTCATTCAGACGGCCGTCTTCTTCCACCGGCAAGTTGGGATGGCGCGCGCAGAAGGCCTGGGCGTAGATACCGCGCGCCCCACCATCCACCGGTGCGCCATTCTCACGGTAAACCTTGACCCGCTCCAGGCCACAGGACGGCGATTTCTGCATAAAGATGTAGCCGCACAGGTCGGTATGTTCACGCGCCATCGCCTGCCCGTATTCATCCAGTGGCTGGGTCACGTTGAGTTCGCGGTGGACGGTGCCCACGGCCTGGGGATTATCCGCGTCGCCGACCAGGCGAATGGTTTCGCGGGGGATGCCCAGGCCGATTGCGACTTCAGGGCACAGCGGCACGTAGTCGAAGTAGTCGGCCAGGGTCTGGCTGCACAATAGGGATTGTTTATGCCCGCCGTTGAAACGCACGTTCTCGCCCAGCAGGCAGGCACTGATGCCGATCTTGGGTTTCACGGAATGGGGCATGGGCAAACCTCTGTGAAATTCCTGTACAGGTGAGAATTACTGTACAACTAATTTCATCATAGATTTGATCTTGTACAAGTCAATTATTTTGTACAGGTTTTTTCGCAGGGCTTACTGCCATCCCATTTTCCAGCTATTCGTATTCTGCAATGTTTGCCAGCCAACGCGCTCGGTTCGTCGGGTCATCACCGCCTGCAGCTCGATCTCCAGCACGGTGCCTTCCTCGTCACGAAACAGTTCGGTGACGAGGAAGTGTTTTTCCTTGTTTTTCGGCAAGGTGGCTGTCCATTTCGACAATAGCAATTTGGCTGGGTTGATGCGATTCATTGCAGATGCTCGATCAATCGTCGCGCCGCCTCCTGGCCGCTGAGCCAGGCGCCTTCGACACGCCCCGACAAACACCAGTCGCCGCAGACGAACAGGCCCAGGTCGGCATCGGCCAGCACGCCGAATTCATGACTGCTGGACGGTCGGGCGTAGAGCCAGCGGTGCGCCAGGCTGAATGAGGGCGCGGGCATGGCGCAGTGCAGCAACTCGGCGAAGGCGCCGTGCAAGTGTTCGATCACGGCCTCTTTAGGCAGGTCCAGATGCGCCTTGCTCCAGGTGCTGGTGGCATGCAGCACCCAGGTGTCGACGGTAACGTCACGCCCCGGTTTGCTGCGGTTGCGCGCCAGCCAGTCGAGGGCGCTGTCTTGCACGAAGCAGCCTTCCATCGGTGTATCCAGGGGCGTGTCGAAGGCCAGGGCGATGGCCCAGGTCGGGTCCATTTTTACCCCGGCCACGGCGCTCGCCAGTTTCGGTGCGGCGGCCAGCAGGGTAGTGGCCTGGGGCGCCGGCGTGGCGATGATCACATGGCTGAACGGGCCGTGATGGCCGCCATCGGCGTCGAGCAGGTTCCAGTGCTGGGTGCCCTGGAACACCTCGGTGATGCGGCAACCGAATTCCACCGGCAGGTCATCGAGCAGGGCGCGGGTAATGGCACTCATGCGCGGTGTACCGACCCAGCGGATCTGTTCATCGGGGGAGGGCGTCAGTTGGCCGGACTTGAAGTTGTACAGCTGGGGTTTCCACTGTTGCGCCCAGCCATGGCTTTGCCAGCGCTGCACTTCGTTGACGAAGCGCCTATCACGCGCGGTGAAGTACTGTGCGCCCATGTCCAGGGCACCGGCATCGCTGCGCTTGCTGGACATACGGCCGCCGCTGCCGCGGCTTTTATCGAAGAGTTGTACAACGTGCCCCGCGTCTCGTAACGCTCGGGCGGCGGAGAGACCGGCAATGCCGGTACCGATGATCGCAATGGGGACAGTCATGGGAGGCCTCGTTTTACCGTTGGGTACAGACTACGCCGACACCAATAGCTGTACAATATTGTTTTTTGGTATAAGTTTTGGCGTGCCTGATTGTGTGGCGTGACCTATGGTTAAGCTAAGGCCTGAATGGCCGCCACGCTCGATTATTAAATTGATCCCTGCTTATAAAATAGACCAGTGAGCGGCGGCGAACGTTACATGAGGAGCGTCCCATGCATATTTTGCTGACCGGCGGTACCGGCTTGATCGGCCGTCAACTGTGCCGGCACTGGCTTGCCCAGGGCCATCGCTTGACCGTGTTGAGCCGCAAACCCGATGCCGTTGCGCGGGTCTGCGGCGCGCAAGTGGCGGGTGTCGGGCGCTTGCAGGACGTGATCGGCGGCGTCGATGCGGTGGTCAACCTCGCCGGTGCGCCCATCGCCGACCGTCCCTGGACCCACAAGCGCAAGGCTTTGCTGTGGAGCAGCCGCATCAGCCTGACCGAAAGCCTGCTGGCATGGCTGGAAGGCCTCGAGCAAAAACCGGCGGTGCTGATCTCCGGGTCTGCCGTGGGTTGGTATGGCGACGGCGGCGAGCGCGAACTGACTGAAGCGTGCGGCCCGGTGCAGGACGATTTCCCCAGCCAGTTGTGTATCGCCTGGGAAGAAACCGCCGTGCGGGCCGAGGCCCTGGGCATTCGTGTGGTGCTGGTGCGTACCGGCCTGGTGCTGGCGGCCGAGGGCGGCTTTTTGTCGCGCCTGCTGCTGCCGTTCAAACTGGCGCTGGGCGGGCCGATCGGCAATGGTCGGCAATGGATGCCGTGGGTGCATATCCAGGATCAAATCGCCCTGATTGATTTTCTTCTGCACAAGGCGGACGCCAGCGGTCCTTATAATGCCTGCGCGCCACACCCGGTGCGTAATCGCGAATTTGCCCAGACGTTGGGCCAGGTGCTGCACCGCCCGGCGTTCATGCCGATGCCGGCCTTTGCATTGAGGGTCGGCTTGGGCGAGTTGTCGGGCTTGTTGCTGGGCGGGCAAAAGGCCCTGCCTGAGCGGCTGCTGGCGGCGGGTTTCACTTTCCAGTTCACTGAGTTGCGTGCGGCCCTGGACGACTTGTCCAGCCGCCTCTAGAGATAGGATGTTGCATGACGGATCACGCGTTGTTACTGGTCAACCTGGGCTCACCGGCCTCCACTTCGGTGGCCGATGTGCGCAGCTACCTCAATCAGTTCCTGATGGACCCTTATGTGATCGACTTGCCGTGGCCGGTGCGTCGCTTGCTGGTGTCGCTGATCCTGATCAAGCGCCCCGAGCAGTCGGCGCATGCCTATGCGTCCATCTGGTGGGAGGAGGGCTCGCCGCTGGTGGTCCTCAGCCGTCGCCTGCAGCAGCAGATGATCACGCAATGGACCCAGGGCCCAGTGGAACTGGCGATGCGTTATGGCGAGCCTTCGCTTGAAACGGTGCTGACACGCCTGGCCGCCCAGGGCATTCAGAAAGTGACCCTGGCGCCGCTGTACCCGCAGTTTGCCGACAGCACCGTGACCACGGTGATCGAGGAAGCCAGGCGCGTGGTGCGCGACAAGAAACTCAAGGTGCAATTCTCGATCCTGCAGCCGTTCTACGATCAGCCTGAGTACCTCGATGCCTTGGCGGCGAGTGTGCGGCCGTATGTAGAACAGGATTACGACCACCTGCTGTTGAGTTTCCACGGCTTGCCTGAGCGCCACCTGACCAAGCTCGACCCCACGGGCCAGCATTGCTTCAAAGACGCTGATTGTTGCAGGAACGCGTCCCCGGAGGTGCTTGCCACCTGCTATCGCGCGCAGTGTTTCAGCGTTGCCCGGGATGTGGCCGCGCGTTTGGGGTTGCCGGACGGCAAGTGGTCGGTGGCGTTCCAGTCCCGCCTGGGCCGCGCCAAGTGGATCGAACCCTACACTGAGGCGCGTCTTGAGGCGTTAGCGCAACAAGGCGTGAAGAAACTGCTGGTGATGTGCCCGGCGTTTGTCGCCGATTGCATCGAGACCCTGGAGGAAATCGGTGATCGCGGGCTGGGACAGTTCCGTGAGGCGGGGGGCGAGGAGTTGGTGTTGGTGCCCTGCCTGAATGATGACCCGCAATGGGCTGCGGCGCTCAATACCTTGTGTGAACGGGCGCCTGTTTCACTGTAATTAAGCCGTGCGAATAGCCAAATGTGGGAGGGGGCTTGCTCCCGATAGCAGGGTGTCAGTCTCAGTATTGCTGATTGATACACCGCTATCGGGAGCAAGCCCCCTCCCACATTTAGTACGGCGTTTGCTTAGAGATTTAGGGTCAGGCTGAGCGTGAGGTTGCGCGGCTCACCGGGGTTGACCCAGTAGCTGCTGTAGGACCGTTCGTAATAGTGCTCATCGAACAGGTTGTTGAGGTTCAGGCCCACGGTGACATTTTCCGTCGCCTTGTAATGCGCGAGCAGATCGACGGTGTGGTAGGCGGGCAGTTCGAAACCTGTGCCCGCTTCACCGGAGCGATCACCGACATAGGTAAACGCCGCCCCCAGGTCCGAACCGCGTAACGCGCCGTCCTGGAACTCATACACCCCCAACAGACTGCCGCTGCGCTTGGCCACGCCGAGGATGCGGCTGCCCGCTGGAATGGTGTTATCACCCTTGGTCACTTCGGCGTCGATGTAGGCGAAAGCGCCGATCACGCGGATGGCGTCGGTGACTTGCCCGGTCAGTTGCAGATCGAACCCCTGGCTGCGTGCCTTGCCCATGGCGCGGTTGGTGTTGGTCGACGGGTCCAGGGTCAGCACGTTTTCCTTTTCGATATGAAAGGCGGCGAGGGTGGCGCTGAGGCGGTCGTCGAACAGCTCGGTCTTGACTCCAACTTCATAACCCACGCCCTCTTCGGGTTTGAAGGTTTTGCCAGTGGCGTCCAGGCCACTGTTGGGTTTGAACGAGGTCGAGGCGTTGGCGAACACACCGATTTCGGGCGTGAGCTGGTAAAGCAGGCCGGCGCGCTGGGTGAGTGCGTCGTGGGTTTGCCGGCTGGGTGGGGCGTTACGGGTGAAGTCGTCGACCGTTTGTTCGAAATGCTCAAAGCGCGTGCCAATCATGCCGCGCAGGCGGTCGGTGAAGATGATCTGGTCTTGCAGATTCAATGCGTGGCTTTTGGTTTGCTCGAAGAAGTCGGTGCCGGAGCGTTTGTCGTTGGGTTTGGGCTGGCCGTAGACCGGGTTGTAGAGGTCGATGGGGTAGCTGCCGTCGGTAGAGGTCACGCGTTCCTGCTTGCGGTAGTCCTCGTATTCGGTGCCCACCAGCAGTTCGTGCTGCCAACTGCCGATATCAATCAGGCCACGCAGTTCCAGCTGGGTGATGCTGTCGTGCCAACCCATGGAGCGTTCGCGGTAGCGGCGGTTGAGAGTGTGGCCGTCTGCATTCAGCGCACGGCTTTCCGACGCATCGCCCCATAGGCTGCCTTGTTTGTAGTGGCTGGCCAGGCGCAGTGTCCAGGCGTCGTTGAGGTGATGTTCCAGGGTGGCCTGGATGCGATTGTTGTGGTTGTCGATGTCGCCGTCGTTGGGTTCGCCGAGGAAGGTGGAGCGTGATACCCCAGGGACGTCGACGATGCCGCGATCGAAGGTCGAGCTGTGGCGCACGAATTCGCTTTCCACCAGCAGGCTGGTGTCCGGGTTCAGCTGCCAGCTGAACGAAGGCGCGACGAACACGCGCTTACTCTCGACGTGATCACGGAAGCTGTGGTTGTCTTCCACTGCCAGATTCACCCGTGACAGCACATTGCCCTCGGCGTCCAGCGGTGTGTTGACGTCGAGGGCTGTGCGATAGCGGTCCCAACTGCCGGCACTGGTTTGCAGGGTCGTGAAGGCTTCCGGCTCGGGCTTCTTGGTGACGATATTTACCGTGCCGCCCGGATCACCACGCCCATACAAACTGGCGGCAGGCCCCTTGAGTACTTCGATGCGTTCTATATTCGCGGCATCCGGCGTGCTCGGGTAGCCCCGGTTGGCACTGAAGCCATCCTGATAGAACTCCGAGGTGGTGAAGCCGCGTACGCTGTATTCGTAAAGGGTCAGGCCGCCGAAGTTGTTCTGTTTGGAGACGCCGCCCGCAAACTCTAAAGCGCGTTCCACGCTGGTACTGCCCAGGTCCTTGAGCACCGTGGCGGGGATCACGCTGATCGATTGCGGGATGTCGCGCAGGGCGGTATCGGTCTTGGTGGCACTGGCGGAGCGGGTCGCGCGGTAGCCCTGCACCGGGCCGGTCGCCGACTCATAAGCGCCGGTGGTGACGCTGATGGTGTCCAGTTCCAGGGTGTTTTCTTCGGCGTAGGCGGGGTCGAGCAGCAAGCCTAGGGCCAGGCCGGCCAGGGGCGCAAACTTTTGAGACGGCATGATAGAGCGTTCCAATGTCGGTATTGAAACAATATAACATGTCTAATGAGATAAATTGTTATGTAATATCATCTTGTAAGTGCCCGCGAACGGGCACCTGGGCGATGCCGCTTATTCCTCTTCTTTTACCGGCGCCGTGGCCGGTGGTGGGCGCAGGCCGATTTCCGCCGACAGCTTGATTTCCTTGCCGTTGCGCATCACCTGGATCGCCACCTTGTCGGTCGGCTTGATCCGCGCCACCTGGTTCATCGACTTGCGGCCATCACCGGCCGGAGCGCCGTCGATGCTGAGGATCACGTCGCCCAATTGCAGGCCGGCTTTTTGCGCCGGGCCGTCGCGGAAGATCCCCGCGACTACGATGCCAGGGCGCCCGGTCAGGCCGAACGACTCGGCCAGTTCCTTGGTCAAGGGTTGCACTTCAATGCCCAGCCAGCCGCGAATCACCTGGCCGTGCTCGATGATCGACTTCATCACCTCCATCGCCAGCTTCACCGGGATCGCAAAACCGATGCCCTGGGAACCGCCGGACTTGGAGAAAATCGCCGTGTTGATTCCCGTGAGGTTGCCATTGGCATCCACCAGCGCGCCGCCGGAGTTGCCGGGGTTAATCGCCGCGTCGGTCTGGATGAAATCTTCGTAGCTGTTAAGTCCCAACTGGTTACGCCCGGTGGCGCTGATGATGCCCATGGTCACCGTCTGGCCAACGCCGAACGGGTTGCCGATGGCCAGCGCGACGTCGCCTACGCGCAGGCCATCGGAGCGGCCGAGGGTAATCGAGGGCAGGTTCGTCAGGTCGATTTTCAGTACCGCAAGATCGGTTTCCGGATCGCTGCCCACGACGCGGGCCAGGGTCTCGCGGCCGTCACGCAGGGCTACCACGATCTGGTCGGCGCCGGTGGTCACGTGATTGTTGGTGAGGATGTAGCCTTCGGGGCTCATGATTACCCCGGAACCGAGGCTCGATTCCATGCGGCGTTGCTTGGGCCCGTTGTCACCGAAGTAGCGGCGGAACTGCGGGTCTTCGAACAACGGATGCGCCGGCTTGTTGATGACCTTGGTGGTGTACAGGTTGACCACGGCAGGGGCGGCGATGGTCACGGCGTCCGCATAGGTCACCGGGCCTTGCACCACGGTGCTGGTTTGCGGAGCCTGTTGCAGGTTCACATCAAGGCTGGGCAGGCCAACCCACTGTGGATAACGCTGAATGATCAGCATCGCGATCAGCACGCCAGCCAGCAATGGCCATCCAAAAAAACGCAGCGCCTTGAGCATCAAGTAAGTCCTGACAGGTTGCAGGGGGCGCGGGAGCGCCCATAATGACGCGCATTATACGAGGCTGCGACGCCAGCGAACGGGATATTTAGGAGTCTTTTATGGCCGTCCCCCTTACCACCCTCGTCGAGGAAGCGGACCGCTACCTTGGCAGCTTGAAAATCGCCGATTATTGCCCCAACGGCCTGCAAGTGGAGGGCCGGCCACAGGTGATGCGCATCGTCAGCGGCGTCACCGCCAGCCAAGCCTTGCTGGACGCCGCCGTCGAAGCGCGGGCCGACCTGATCCTGGTGCACCACGGGTATTTCTGGAAGGGCGAAAGCCCCTGCATCACCGGCATGAAGCAACGTCGCCTGAAAACCTTGCTCAAGCATGACATCAGCCTGCTGGCCTACCACCTGCCCCTGGATCTGCACCCTGACGTCGGCAATAACGTGCAGCTTGCCAAGCAACTGGACATTACCGTCGAAGGCCCGCTCGACCCAAGCAACCCCAAGGTCGTCGGCCTGGTCGGCTCGCTCGCCGAGCCGCTGTCGCCGCGCGACTTTGCCCGTCGCGTGCAGGACGTGATGGGCCGAGAGCCGCTGCTGATCGAAGGCAGTGAAATGATCCGCCGCGTCGGCTGGTGCACCGGGGGCGGGCAGGGGTATATCGACCAGGCAGTGGCTGCCGGTGTCGACCTGTACCTGAGCGGCGAAGCCTCGGAGCAGACCTTCCACAGCGCGCGGGAAAACGACATCAGTTTCATCGCCGCCGGCCACCACGCCACCGAGCGCTATGGCGTGCAGGCGTTGGGGGATTACCTGGCACGACGCTTTGCCTTGGAGCATATCTTCATCGATTGCCCGAATCCGATCTAAGCCACACAGCCGAGGCAAATGTGGGAGGGGGCTTGCCCCCGATAGCGGTGGATCAGTAACAGATGGATTGCCTGACATACCGCTATCGGGAGCAAGCCCCCTCCCACACTTGACCGAGTTTCAGGCCAAACTTGGGGGTATATTCATATACCGTTTCGATCTAGTTGGCGCCCTGAATAGAAGCAGGTGCTGTGCTAGCATGCCCCGCTCGAACACGGCCCGCTGGCCGTCCACACGATCGTTTTTCCGTGAGTAGCCATGGTCGACAAACTGACGCATCTGAAACAGCTGGAGGCGGAAAGCATCCATATTATCCGCGAGGTCGCTGCCGAGTTCGATAACCCGGTAATGCTCTACTCGATCGGTAAAGACTCCGCCGTGATGCTGCATCTGGCCCGCAAGGCCTTCTTCCCGGGCAAATTGCCGTTTCCGGTGATGCACGTCGACACCCGCTGGAAATTCCAGGAAATGTACAAGTTCCGCGACAAAATGGTCGAGGAACTGGGCCTGGACCTGATCACCCATATCAACCCCGATGGTGTGGCGCAGAACATCAACCCGTTTACCCACGGCAGCGCCAAGCACACCGACATCATGAAGACCGAAGGCCTCAAGCAGGCCCTGGACAAGCATGGTTTCGACGCAGCCTTCGGCGGCGCCCGTCGCGATGAAGAGAAATCCCGCGCCAAAGAGCGCGTGTACTCATTCCGCGACAGCAAGCACCGCTGGGACCCGAAAAACCAGCGCCCGGAGCTGTGGAACGTCTACAACGGCAACGTCAACAAGGGCGAATCGATCCGGGTATTCCCACTGTCCAACTGGACCGAGCTGGACATCTGGCAGTACATCTACCTGGAAGGCATCCCGATCGTGCCGCTGTACTTCGCCGCCGAGCGCGACGTGATCGAGAAGAACGGCACGTTGATCATGATCGACGACGACCGCATCCTCGAGCACCTGTCCGACGAAGACAAAGCCCGTATCGTCAAAAAGAAAGTCCGTTTCCGCACCCTTGGCTGCTACCCGTTAACGGGCGCGGTGGAGTCCGAAGCCGAAACGCTGACGGACATCATTCAGGAAATGCTCCTGACGCGAACTTCCGAGCGCCAGGGCCGGGTCATCGACCATGATGGCGCCGGCTCCATGGAAGATAAAAAACGTCAGGGTTATTTCTAAGGGGTTGTCATGTCGCACGTATCTGATTTGATCAGCGAGGACATCCTCGCCTACCTGGGCCAGCACGAGCGCAAGGAAATGTTGCGCTTCCTGACCTGCGGCAACGTCGATGACGGCAAGAGCACCCTGATCGGGCGACTGCTGCACGACTCCAAGATGATCTACGAAGATCACCTGGAAGCCATCACCCGCGATTCGAAGAAGTCCGGCACCACCGGTGACGACATCGACCTGGCGCTGCTCGTTGACGGCCTGCAGGCCGAGCGTGAACAGGGCATCACCATCGATGTCGCCTACCGCTACTTTTCCACCGCCAAGCGCAAATTCATCATTGCCGATACCCCAGGCCATGAGCAGTACACCCGCAACATGGCCACCGGCGCGTCCACCTGTGACCTGGCGATTATCCTGATCGACGCGCGCTACGGCGTGCAGACCCAGACCCGTCGCCACAGCTTCATCGCCTCGTTGCTGGGCATCAAACACATCGTGGTGGCCGTCAACAAGATGGACATCAATGGTTTTGACCAGAGCGTATTCGAGTCGATCAAGGCCGATTACCTGAAGTTCGCCGACGGTATCGCGTTCAAGCCGAGCACCCTGGCCTTCGTGCCAATGTCGGCGCTCAAGGGCGACAACGTGGTGAACAAGAGCGAGCGTTCGCCGTGGTACACCGGGCAGTCGCTGATGGAGATTCTCGAGACCGTCGAGATCGCCAACGACCGCAACTACACCGACCTGCGTTTCCCGGTGCAGTACGTCAACCGGCCGAACCTGAACTTCCGTGGTTTCGCCGGCACCCTGGCCAGCGGCATCGTGCACAAGGGCGACGACGTCGTGGTGCTGCCGTCGGGCAAGAGCAGCCGCGTCAAATCCATCGTCACCTTCGAGGGCGAGCTGGAACAGGCGGGCCCGGGCCAGGCCGTGACCCTGACCATGGAAGACGAGATCGACATCTCTCGTGGCGACCTGCTGGTGCATGCCGACAACGTGCCGCAAGTGACCGACGCCTTTGACGCCATGCTGGTGTGGATGGCCGAAGAACCGATGCTGCCGGGCAAGAAGTACGACATCAAGCGCGCCACCAGCTATGTGCCAGGCTCCATCACCAGCATTGTGCACCGCGTGGACGTGAACACCCTGGCCGAAGGCCCGGCGAGTTCGCTGCAGTTGAACGAGATTGGCCGGGTCAAGGTCAGCCTTGACGCGGCTATTGCGTTGGACGGTTATGACAGCAACCGCACCACCGGCGCGTTTATCGTCATCGACCGCTTGACCAACGGCACCGTGGCCGCCGGCATGATCATCGCACCGCCAGTCAGCCATGGCAGCGCGGCGCAGCACGGCAAGTTGGCCCATGTAGCTACCGAAGAACGCGCCCTGCGTTTCGGCCAGCAACCGGCCACCGTGCTGTTCAGCGGCCTGTCCGGCGCCGGCAAGAGCACCTTGGCGTATGCGGTCGAGCGCAGGCTGTTCGACATGGGGCGTGCGGTGTTCGTGCTGGACGGCCAGAACTTGCGTCACGACCTCAACAAAGGTCTGCCGCAGGACCGCGCCGGGCGTACCGAGAACTGGCGCCGTGCCGCTCACGTGGCGCGCCAGTTCAACGAAGCCGGCCTGCTGACCCTGGCCGCGTTCGTCGCCCCGGATGCCGAAGGCCGCGAACAGGCCAAGGTGCTGATCGGCAGCGACCGTTTGCTGACCGTGTACGTGCAGGCGTCGCCGCTGGTGTGTGCCGAGCGTGATCCGCAAGGGCTGTACGCCGCCGGTGGGGATAACATCCCGGGTGAGTCGTTCCCGTATGACGTGCCGTTGAATGCTGATCTGGTGATCGACACCCAGGCGTTGTCGCTGGAAGACAGCGTCAAGCAAGTGCTGGAGTTGTTGCGCCAGCGCGGCGCGATCTAAGCCGCGCCGCAATCAAATGTGGGAGGGGGCTTGCCCCCGATGGCGGTGTGTCAGTCAGTACATCTGTCACTGATCCACCGCTATCGGGGGCAAGCCCCCTCCCACATTTTGATCAGTTGCGGTCTGGGAAATCGGTGTGCAGCTTGTCCAGCAGCGCATCCTTCTCTTCCCACAACCGGTTGATCCAGCCCTGGAACGCCAACCGATATTCCCCATCCTGCTCATAATTCTTGCCGATAAACTCGACCGGAATCTGCACCTCTTCAAACTGCACCACCACATCCTTCACATTCCCGCACAGCAAATCCCAATAACCAGGACGCCCGCCAGGATAGTGAATGGTCACGTTGACCAGCGACTTCAGCTGTTCTCCCATCGCATCCAGCACAAACGCGATACCACCCGCCTTGGGTTTAAGCAGGTGACGAAACGGCGAGTTCTGCTGTGCGTGCTTGCCCGGCGTAAACCGTGTGCCCTCGGCAAAGTTGAAGATGCCCACCGGGTTGTTGCGAAACTTCGCACAGGTCTTGCGGGTGGTTTCCAGGTCCTTGCCTTTCTTTTCCGGGTGTTTTTCCAGATACGCCTTGCTATAGCGCTTCATGAACGGAAAGCCCAGCGCCCACCACGCCAAACCAATCACCGGCACCCAGATCAGCTCCTGCTTGAGGAAAAACTTCAGCGGGCGAATGCGTCGATTGAGCACGTATTGCAGCACCATGATGTCGACCCAGCTCTGGTGGTTGCTGGTGACCAGGTACGAGTGCTGATAATCCAGGCCTTCAAGGCCGCTCAGGTGCCAGCGGGTGCGGCATACCAGGTTCATCCAGGCCTTGTTGTTGCTGACCCAGGCTTCGTGCGTGTGGTTCATCAAGCCTTCGCTCAAGCGCTTGGCGAAGGGCAGGGCCTTGAACAGCGCCACGATAAACAGGAACGAGCACAGCAGGATCGTGTTCAGCGCCAACAGCAGCGAGGCGATCACCCCGCGTACGGCGGCAGGTAGAAAATCCAGCATTTAGATATCCATAGGTCGGTTGGCGGCTTGGATCGCGGTCAGGGCGATGGTGTACACGATGTCGTCCACCTGGGCGCCGCGCGGCAGGTCGTTGACCGGTTTGCGCAGGCCCTGGAGCATCGGCCCCAGGCTTACGCAATCGGCGCTGCGTTGCACGGCTTTGTAGGTGGTGTTGCCGGTATTGAGGTCGGGGAACACGAACACCGTGGCCTTGCCGGCGACCTGACTGTTAGGCGCCAGTTGCCGGGCCACGCTTTCATTGGCGGCGGCGTCGTATTGCAGCGGGCCGTCGATCAGCAACGAGCTCTGTTGTTCGTGGGCGAGCAGGGTGGCTTCGCGGACTTTTTCCACTTCCTCACCGCTGGCCGAGTCGCCGCTTGAATAGCTGATCATCGCCACGCGCGGGACAATGCCGAATGCCGCCGCCGAGTCGGCGCTCTGCAGAGCGATTTCCGCCAGCTCCGCAGCGCTTGGGTGCGGGTTCATCACGCAGTCGCCATACACCAGCACCTGCTCGGGGAACAGCATGAAGAACACCGACGATACCAGGGTGCAGCCCGGCGCCGTCTTGATCAGCTGCAGGGCCGGGCGGATGGTGTTGGCGGTGGAGTGGATCACCCCGGACACCAGGCCGTCCACCTCGTCGAGGGCGAGCATCATGGTGGCGATCACCACGGTGTCTTCCAATTGCTGCTCGGCCATTGGCGCGTTCAGGCTCTTGCTCTTGCGCAGTGCAACCATCGGTTCGACGTAGCGCTGGCGGATCAGGTCCGGGTCAAGTATCTCCAGGCCTTCCGGCAGTTCGATGCCCTGAGCCCGCGCCACCGCTTCCACGTCCGCCGGCTTGGCCAGCAGCACACAGCGGGCGATGCCGCGGGCCTGGCAGATCGCGGCGGCCTGCACGGTCAGCGGCTCGCTGCCTTCGGGCAGCACGATGCGCTTGTTGGCGGCCTGGGCGCGCTGGATCAACTGGTAGCGAAACACCGCCGGTGACAAGCGCATCTCCCGTGGGGTGCCGCAGCGTTGGTGCAGCCAGCGCGCATCGAGGTGGCTGGCGACGAAGTCGGTGATGATCTCCGCGCGCTCGCGGTCATCGATGGGGATTTCCTTGTTGAGGCTGTTGAGCTGGTTGGCGGTGTCGTAGGAACCGGTGCTCACCGACAGTACCGGCAACCCGGCCTGGAACGCGCCACGGCACAAATCCATGATGCGCGGGTCGGGCAGGGTGTCGCTGGTCAGCAACAGGCCGGCCAGCGGTACGCCGTTGATCGCGGCCAGGCTGACGGCGAGGATGATGTCGTCGCGATCGCCCGGCGTCACCACCAGCACGCCGGGCTTGAGCAGCTCCACGGTGTTGCGCATGGTGCGCGCGCAGATGATGATCTTGGTCATGCGCCGGGTTTCATAGTCGCCGGCGTTGAGGATCTGCGCGCCCATCAGGTCGGCCACGTCGCGGGTACGTGGCGCGTTGAGTTCGGGCTGGTAGGGAATGCAGCCGAGCAGGCGGAAATCACCGCTGCGCAATAACGGCGAGTGCTCTTTGAGACGCGCCGAGAAGGCCTCCATGCTTTCGTCGGTGCGCACCTTGTTGAGGATCACGCCCAGCACTTTCGGGTCTTTCGGGCCGCCGAACAATTGGGCCTGCAGTTCCACGCGGCCGGACAGTTCGGTGAGCACTTCGTTTTCCGGGGCCGAGACCAGGATCACTTCTGCATCCAGGCTTTTGGCCAGGTGCAGGTTGACCCGTGCCGCATAGCTGGCGCTGCGGGTCGGCACCATGCCTTCTACGATCAGCACGTCCTTGCCCACGGCGGCTTGCTGGTAAAGCGTGATGATTTCTTCGAGCAACTCATCGAGCTGGCCGTCGCCGAGCATGCGCTCAACATGGGCCAGGCCCAGGGGTTGCGGCGGCTTCAGGCCGTGGGTGCGCGCCACCAGTTCGGTAGAACGCTCGGGGCCGGTATCGCCAGGGTGTGGCTGGGCAATCGGTTTGAAGAAACCGACTTTCAGCCCGGCCCGTTCCAGGGTGCGCACCAGCCCAAGGCTGATGGAGGTCAGACCCACACCAAAATCGGTGGGCGCGATAAAAAAAGTCTGCATGCGAATTCTCTGGAGGTGCATGGCTGGGGTGGCACTCTATGCGTGAGTGCCTACCGCGAATCAGGCGCCAAGGTTATCGTTATTCGGGGTGTTGCGCACACCAGCCGCACGCAAAGGGCTGGCCGATTTTTTCAAGGCGCTGCGCGGGGTCGAGCACCCAGGCGCGCGACTGCCATGGCGGCTGGTGGCGCAGATGCTGGGTGTGGCCGCAGGTCAGCTCGACGACCCAGTGCAGGTCGTCGTCCTGGTGGAATCCGCTGATCGTCGAGACCGTTGGTCGGCCCCGTCTGTCCGGGTTCTGTTCGCTTTCGGGCAAATCCTTGTTTAGACTTGTCCGTTCTTCATTCTTATGCAAAAGGTCTCGCCCCATGACGATCGCCGCTAACAAGGCTGTCTCCATCGACTATACCCTGACCAACGACGCTGGTGAGGTCATCGACAGCTCCGCCGGCGGCGCGCCGCTGGTCTACCTGCAAGGCGCGGGTAACATTATCCCAGGCCTGGAAAAGGCTCTGGAAGGCAAGGCAGTTGGTGATGAACTGACCGTTGCCGTAGAACCTGAGGATGCCTACGGCGAATACTCCGCCGAACTGGTCAGCACCTTGAGCCGCAGCATGTTCGAAGGTGTTGATGAGCTGGAAGTGGGCATGCAGTTCCACGCTTCCGCCCCGGACGGCCAAATGCAGATCGTGACCATCCGCGACCTGGACGGTGACGACGTGACCGTTGACGGTAACCACCCGCTGGCTGGTCAGCGCCTGAACTTCCAAGTGAAGATCGTTGCCATCCGCGACGCTTCCCAGGAAGAAGTGGCTCATGGTCACGTCCACGGTGAAGGCGGTCATCACCATTGATTGTGGTTTGATCAAGCGGTAGCAAAAACGCCCCGACTGGTTCGGGGCGTTTTTTTATCTGAAATTCACCGCGATCCAAATGTGGGAGGGGGGCTTGCTCCCGATAGCTGAGTGTCAGCCACTGCATCTGGTTACTGGTCCACTGCAATCGGGGGCAAGCCCCCTCCCACATTTGGATGTTTAGATTCCAGAAAACAAAAATGCCCCGCACCTTTCGGTACGGGGCATTTCTTAACTGTTTCGCAACCTGGGCTGCGTAGCAGTTGTTACCACTTAGGCTGCAGCAGGAACGCTCAGAGCCTTGATGTGGCCATTCAGGCGGCTCTTATGACGAGCGGCCTTGTTCTTGTGGATGATGCCTTTATCGGCCATACGGTCGATAACTGGCACGGCCAGAACGTAAGCAGCTTGAGCTTTTTCAGCGTCTTTGGTGTCGATGGCTTTAACTACATTCTTGATGTAGGTACGAACCATGGAACGCAGGCTGGCGTTGTGGCTGCGACGCTTCTCAGCCTGTTTTGCACGTTTTTTGGCGGAAGGTGTGTTGGCCACCGTCGAGCTCCTCGAAAGACTTTTTAGGAAATAGCAAACAAAATAGGCCGCGAATCATGCCGATGACTTGATGGGTTGTCAAGGGCGGCTGATGCGAACTGCTGAGTGGTCGATCTGAAGAGGCGGGTGATTTATTTCCGGCGCTTGACCTGTAAACTCGCGAGCTTTGGCTCTGTGCTGTTGCAGGCGCGCAGTATCGCATAAGTAGGCGCTTTGTTCGCCTGCTCTTTATCTATAGGCGCAAACTCTTTCAATGAATCTGCTCAAATCGTTGGCTGCCGTCAGCTCTATCACGATGATCTCCCGGGTTTTGGGGTTTGTGCGTGACACCCTGCTGGCGCGCATTTTTGGCGCCAGTATGGCCACGGATGCCTTCTTTATTGCCTTTAAATTGCCCAACCTGCTGCGCAGAATCTTCGCCGAAGGCGCGTTCTCCCAGGCCTTCGTGCCGATCCTGGCCGAATACAAGACTCAGCAGGGCGAGGAGGCAACCCGCACGTTCATTGCTTACGTTTCGGGCCTGCTGACCCTGGTGCTGATGCTGGTGACCCTGGTCGGCATACTCGCCGCGCCCTGGGTGATCTGGGCCACGGCGCCGGGCTTTGCCAACACCCCGGAAAAGTTCGCGCTGACCACCGACCTGCTGCGCGTGACCTTTCCTTATATAGTGCTGATCTCGCTGTCATCCCTCGCCGGGGCAATCCTCAATACCTGGAACCGTTTCTCGGTGCCGGCCTTCGTGCCGACGCTGCTCAACGTCAGCATGATTATCTTCGCGCTGTTCCTCACGCCGTACTTCGACCCACCGGTGATGGCCCTCGGCTGGGCAGTCCTGGCCGGCGGCCTGGCGCAATTGCTCTACCAACTGCCGCATCTGAAAAAAATCGGCATGCTCGTGCTGCCGCGCCTGAACCTCAAGGACACCGGCGTCTGGCGCGTGATGCGCAATATGTTGCCAGCAATCCTCGGGGTGTCGGTCAGTCAGATTTCCCTGATCATCAATACGGCGTTCGCTTCGCTGCTGGTGTCCGGTTCGGTGTCGTGGATGTATTACGCCGACCGCTTGATGGAATTGCCGTCCGGCGTACTCGGGGTGGCCCTTGGGACGATCCTGCTGCCGACGCTGGCGCGCACCTACGCAAGCAAGGACCGCCAGGAGTATTCGCGCATTCTCGACTGGGGCCTGCGCCTGTGCTTCCTGCTGGTGTTGCCCTGCGCCTTGGCCTTGGGAATCCTGGCTGAGCCCTTGACGGTCTCGCTGTTTCAATACGGCCAGTTCGACGCCCATGACGCCTTGATGACCCAGCACGCGCTGGTGGCTTACTCCGTCGGCTTGCTCGGTATTATCGTGATCAAGGTGCTGGCGCCGGGCTTCTATGCCCAGCAAAACATCCGCACGCCGGTAAAGATCGCGATTTTCACGCTGATCGTCACGCAACTGCTCAACCTGGTATTTATCGGCCCGCTGGCCCATGCCGGCCTGGCGTTGGCGATCAGCGCCGGTGCGTGCATCAATGCCGGCCTGCTGTTTTATCAACTGCGCAAACAACAGATGTACCAGCCGCAGCCAGGCTGGGGAGTGTTCACCCTCAAGCTGCTCGTGGCGGTCGCCGCGATGTCCGCCGTGTTGCTGGGCCTGATGCATGTCATGCCGGCCTGGGACCAGGGCCATATGCTGGAGCGCTTCATGCGCCTTGGCGTGCTGGTGGTGGCGGGCGTGGTGGTGTACTTCGGGATGTTGCTGCTGCAGGGTTTCCGCCTGCGCGATTTCAATCGCAAGTCCCTGGGGTAGAGAGTTTGTCGCGATAAAACGGCTGTTTTATCGAATCGATCCATTTGGCCTGTGCTGTTGCCTGTCGTCCGGGGCCGGGTGTGGTTATAATCGACCACTTTATGAGCAAGAAGCGCGTTATGCAGCTGGTTCGAGGTCTCCACAACCTGCGCCCCGAGCATCGGGGCTGCGTCGCCACTATTGGCAACTTTGACGGTGTTCACCGTGGTCACCAGGCTATCCTGGCCAGGCTGCGCGAGCGTGCGGTCGAGTTGGGCGTGCCCAGCTGCGTGGTGATTTTCGAGCCGCAGCCGCGGGAATATTTCACTCCCGAGACCGCGCCAGCCCGTCTGGCCCGCCTGCGCGACAAGCTGCAACTGCTGGCTGAAGAAGGCGTCGACCGTGTGCTCTGCCTGGCCTTCAACCAGCGTTTGCAAAGCCTGAGCGCTGCCGAGTTCGTCGACCGCATCCTCGTCGATGGCCTGGGCGTGCAGCATTTGGAAGTCGGCGACGACTTCCGTTTTGGTTGCGACCGCGTCGGAGATTTCGATTTCCTGCAACACGCCGGCGTCAACCAGGGGTTTACCGTCGAAGCCGCGCAAACCGTCGAACTGGACGGCCTGCGCGTGAGCAGTACCCAGGTGCGTAACGCCCTGGCCGCTGCCGACTTCGCCTTGGCCGAGCGTTTGCTCGGTCGCCCGTTCCGCATCGCCGGGCGGGTATTGCACGGCCAGAAGCTGGCGCGCCAACTGGGCACGCCAACCGCCAACGTGCAACTCAAGCGCCGTCGTGTGCCACTCACCGGGGTTTACCTGGTGAGCGTCGACATCGATGGCCAATCGTGGCCGGGAGTCGCCAACATAGGCGTCAGGCCCACGGTTGCAGGTGATGGCAAGGCCCACCTGGAAGTTCACCTTCTGGATTTTGCCGGTGATTTATACGACCGGCGTTTAACGGTGGTTTTCCACCAGAAGCTGCGTGAAGAGCAGCGTTTCGCCTCCCTTGAGGCGTTGAAAACGGCGATCAATGCGGATGTCGCCGCCGCCCGTGCACTAGCCGCACCTAGCGCCCATCGCTAACCGAAGAGCCTTAAATGACCGACTATAAAGCCACGCTAAACCTTCCGGACACCGCCTTCCCAATGAAGGCCGGCCTGCCACAGCGCGAACCGCAGATCCTGCAGCGCTGGGACAGTATTGGCCTGTACGGAAAGTTGCGCGAAATTGGCAAGGATCGTCCGAAATTCGTCCTGCACGACGGCCCTCCTTATGCCAACGGCACGATTCACATCGGTCATGCGCTGAACAAGATTCTCAAGGACATGATCCTGCGCTCGAAAACCCTGTCGGGCTTCGACGCACCGTATGTCCCGGGTTGGGACTGCCACGGCCTGCCGATCGAACACAAAGTCGAAGTGACCTACGGCAAGAACCTGGGCGCGGATAAAACCCGTGAACTATGCCGTGCCTACGCCACCGAGCAGATCGAAGGGCAGAAGTCCGAGTTCATCCGTCTGGGTGTGCTGGCCGAGTGGGACAACCCGTACAAAACCATGAACTTCAAGAACGAGGCCGGTGAAATCCGCGCCTTGGCCGAAATCGTCAAGGGCGGTTTCGTGTTCAAGGGCCTCAAGCCCGTGAACTGGTGCTTCGACTGTGGCTCGGCCCTGGCCGAAGCAGAAGTCGAGTACGAGGAAAAGAAATCCTCGACCATCGACGTGGCCTTCCCGATCGCCGACGACGCCAAGCTGGCCGAGGCCTTTGGCCTGGCATCGCTGGCCAAGCCCGCTGCCATCGTGATCTGGACCACCACGCCATGGACCATCCCCGCCAACCAGGCACTGAACGTGCACCCGGAGTTCACCTACGCGCTGGTCGATGTTGGCGATCGCCTGTTGGTGCTGGCCGAAGAAATGGTCGAGTCGTGCCTGGCGCGCTACGAGCTGCAAGGTTCGGTGATCGCCACTACCACCGGCTCCGCGCTGGAATTGATCAACTTCCGTCATCCGTTCTATGACCGCCTGTCGCCGGTATATATGGCTGACTACGTCGAGCTGGGTTCGGGCACGGGCATCGTTCACTGCTCGCCTGCCTATGGCGTGGACGACTTCGTGACCTGCAAGAAGTACGGCATGGTCAACGACGACATCATCAACCCGGTACAGAGCAACGGCGTGTATGTGCCGTCGCTGGAATTCTTCGGCGGGCAGTTCGTCTTCAAGGCCGACCAGCCGATCATCGACAAGCTGCGTGAAGTCGGCGCGCTGATGCAGGCCGACACCATCAAGCACAGCTACATGCACTGCTGGCGCCACAAGACCCCGTTGATCTACCGCGCCACCGCGCAGTGGTTTATCGGCATGGACAAAGAGCCGGCCAGCGGCGAAACCCTGCGCATACGCTCGCTCAAAGCCATTGAAGACACTCAGTTCGTCCCGGCCTGGGGCCAGGCGCGCCTGCACTCGATGATCGCCAACCGTCCGGACTGGTGCATCTCCCGCCAGCGTAACTGGGGCGTGCCGATCCCGTTCTTCCTGAACAAGGAAAGCGGCGAACTGCACCCGCGCACCGTCGAACTGATGGAAGAAGTGGCCCAGCGCATTGAACAGGAAGGCATCGAAGCCTGGTTCAAGCTGGACGCCGCCGAGCTGCTGGGCGATGAAGCGCCGCAGTACGACAAGATCAGCGACACCCTCGACGTGTGGTTCGACTCCGGTACCACCCACTGGCACGTATTGCGCGGCTCGCACCCGATGGGCCACGACAGCGGCCCGCGTGCCGACCTTTACCTGGAAGGTTCCGACCAGCACCGTGGCTGGTTCCACTCGTCGCTGCTGACTGGCTGCGCCATCGACGGCCATGCGCCGTACCGCGAACTGCTGACCCACGGCTTCACCGTCGACGAAAACGGTCGCAAGATGTCCAAGTCGCTGAAGAACGTGATCGAGCCGAAAAAGATCAACGACACCCTGGGCGCCGACATCATGCGCCTGTGGGTAGCGTCGACCGATTACTCGGGCGAAATCGCCGTGTCGGACCAGATCCTGGCCCGCAGCGCCGATGCCTACCGTCGCATCCGTAATACCGCACGCTTCCTGCTGTCGAACCTGACCGGCTTCAACCCGGCCACCGACCTGCTGCCGGCCGAAGACATGCTCGCCCTCGACCGTTGGGCCGTGGACCGTACCCTGTTGTTGCAACGCGAGTTGCAGGAGCATTACGGCGAGTACCGCTTCTGGAACGTCTATTCGAAGATCCACAACTTCTGCGTGCAGGAGCTGGGTGGGTTCTACCTCGACATCATCAAGGATCGCCAGTACACCACCGGCGCCAACAGCAAGGCGCGCCGCTCGGCGCAGACCGCGCTCTACCATATCAGCGAAGCGCTGGTGCGCTGGATCGCACCGATCCTGGCGTTCACCGCCGACGAACTGTGGGAATACCTGCCGGGCGAGCGTAACGAGTCCGTCATGCTCAATACCTGGTACGAAGGCCTGACCGAACTGCCGGCCGACTTCGAACTGGGTCGCGCGTACTGGGAAGGCGTGATGGCCGTGAAGGTTGCGGTGAACAAGGAGCTGGAAGTGCAGCGCGCGGCCAAGGCCGTGGGGGGCAACCTGCAAGCCGAAGTCACCCTGTTTGCCGAGGACGGCCTGACCGCCGACCTGGCCAAGCTGAGCAACGAACTGCGCTTTGTGTTGATCACCTCCACCGCCAGCCTGGCGCCATTCGCCCAGGCTCCGGCAGACGCCGTGGCGACTGATGTACCGGGCCTGAAGCTCAAAGTGGTCAAGTCGGCATTCCCTAAATGCGCGCGTTGCTGGCACTGCCGTGAAGATGTCGGCGTGAACCCGGAGCATCCGGAAATCTGCGGTCGTTGCGTGGATAACATCAGCGGTGAAGGCGAGGTTCGCCACTATGCCTAGTAAAAGCATGCCTGACGCCAGCCGTTTCGGACGTCTTGGCTGGCTCGTACTGAGCGTGCTGGTCCTGGTCATCGACCAGGTCAGCAAGGCTCATTTCGAAGGCACCCTGGAAATGTTCCAGCAAATCGTGGTGATCCCGGATTACTTCAGCTGGACCCTGGCATACAACACTGGCGCGGCCTTCAGCTTCCTCGCCGATGGCGGCGGCTGGCAGCGCTGGCTGTTCGCACTGATCGCCGTGGTGGTCAGTGCAGTGCTGGTGGTCTGGCTCAAGCGCCTGGGCCGTGATGACACCTGGTTGGCCATCGCTCTCGCCCTGGTGCTGGGCGGCGCGCTGGGCAACCTGTACGACCGCATTGCCTTGGGCCATGTGATCGACTTCATCCTGGTGCACTGGCAGAACCGCCATTATTTCCCGGCGTTCAACTTCGCCGACAGTGCCATCACCGTTGGTGCAATCATGCTGGCGCTGGATATGTTCAAGAGCAAGAAAACCGGAGAGACCGTCAATGACTGATCAGGTATTGGCTGAGCAACGCATCGGCCAGAACACGGAAGTCACTTTGCACTTTGCATTGCGCCTGGAGAATGGCGACACGGTCGACAGCACTTTCGATAAAGCCCCGGCGACCTTCAAGGTCGGCGATGGCAACCTGTTGCCGGGTTTTGAGACGGCGCTGTTCGGATTCAAGGCTGGCGATAAGCGCAACCTGCAGATCCCGCCGGAAAATGCCTTTGGCCAGCCCAACCCGCAAAACGTGCAGATCATCCCGCGTTCGCAGTTCGAAGGCATGGACCTGTCGGAAGGCCTGCTGGTGATCTTCAATGATGCGGCAAATACGGAATTGCCCGGCGTGGTCAAAGCCTTCGATGACGCGCAAGTGACCATCGACTTCAACCATCCGTTGGCCGGCAAGACACTGACCTTCGACGTCGAGATTATCCACGTCAAGGCGCTGTAACTGACCGTACACGGTCTAAAATGTGGGAGGGGGCTTGCCTTAATGCCAGTCAGTTAAGGCTTTTTGTAGGAGCGAGCTTGCTCGCGAAAAACGTCAACGATAACGCGTGCTTCCTGAATAAACGCGGTGCCTGTGAGTTTTTCGCGAGCAAGCTCGCTCCTAGAGAGGGTGGTGTACGCTTAACTGACTGGCATTAGGGCTTGCCCCCTCCCACCTTTGATCCCCATTGTCCTTTAGGTCAGCACAAACCTGGCCAAAAGTGGCTGCAAGACACGAGGCACAGCATGCAAATCAAACTCGCCAACCCCCGTGGCTTCTGCGCCGGCGTGGACCGGGCGATCGAAATCGTCAACCGCGCCCTGGAAGTCTTCGGCCCGCCGATTTATGTGCGGCATGAAGTCGTCCACAACAAGTTCGTGGTCGAAGACCTGCGTGCTCGCGGAGCCATCTTCGTCGAAGAGCTCGACCAGGTGCCCGATGATGTCATCGTTATCTTCAGTGCCCATGGCGTGTCCCAGGCAGTACGCACCGAAGCGGCCGGCCGTGGCCTGAAAGTGTTCGACGCCACTTGCCCGCTGGTGACCAAGGTGCACATCGAAGTGGCGCGCTACAGCCGTGATGGCCGCGAATGCATCCTGATCGGCCACGCCGGCCATCCGGAGGTCGAAGGCACCATGGGCCAGTATGACGCCAGCAATGGCGGCGCGATCTACCTGGTGGAAGACGAAAAAGACGTTGCCAGCTTGCAGGTGCAAAACCCTGAACGCTTGGCCTTCGTCACCCAGACCACCTTGTCCATGGACGATACCAGCCGCGTTATCGACGCACTGCGCACGCGATTCCCGGCCATTGGCGGCCCGCGCAAGGACGACATCTGCTACGCCACGCAAAACCGCCAGGATGCAGTCAAGCAGCTGGCCGATGAGTGTGATGTGGTGCTGGTGGTCGGCAGCCCTAACAGCTCCAACTCCAACCGTTTGCGCGAGTTGGCTGAGCGCATGGCGACGCCGGCGTACCTGATCGACGGCGCCGAGGACATGCAGCGTAGCTGGTTCGACGGCGTAGAGCGCATCGGCATTACGGCAGGGGCCTCGGCCCCGGAAGTTTTGGTGCGCGGCGTGATCCAGCAATTGCACGCCTGGGGTGCCACCGGCGCCGACGAATTAGCGGGCCGGGAAGAAAACATTACGTTTTCAATGCCCAAGGAATTACGGGTTCGCTCGCTGCTCTGAACCCCTGGAGGCTGGATTAACTTTGGCATAACGCCTGCTCGGTCTTATCACTTCGCAGGCTGATACGCCCGCTGGGGGCGAGCACGACCTGATACAGGCTCTGGGCCTGTTGTGTGTCGCACACATGCACGGTGCCGGCACGAAATCCCCCGCCCGCAAACACCGGTTCCCCCAAACCGCTGAAACGAACCTGGCTGCTGACTGGGCCATTGCCGGCAACCGGTACTTGCCCGCTGTCCTGTCGCTCCAGTAGCACCGGATTATCGTCGTCCAGGTGGCCGCGCCCACTGATATCCAGTATCACCCGCCATCCTTGGCTCCAGTCTTCATCCCGCGCATGGATCACCACCGCACGATTGCGTGCAATCGCCTCGGTGCGCGCGTAACGCAGCCCGTCGGCCAGTGCCTGGGCCACGCTTTGTCGCTGCTGCGATTCCAGCAAACCTTTGAAGTTGGGTATGGCCAGTTGCGCCAGAACACCCGTCACGATCAATCCCAGCAGTAATTCGATCAGGGTAAAACCTCGTTGTGTCATGTGTGCTCCCTCCGTGGATGCGAGTGATCGTCAAGTGGCAGGCATAGGTATAGCGCCTGGTTCCTGGTGCTGAATGATGGCCTTTACGTCCAATGTATTTCCCTTTGTTCCGGTAGCGGCAGCGGCCGAAAACCGACGCTAGGCTTGGGGCACACAGCAGGTTTTTCCTGTTTTCCTAAGGCCTTCGACATGGATGACGACGGTATGCCTTTCTGCCGGAATACATTTTCTCTACGCGCTTTTTATCGGCTCCAATCCGGCATGACGCTGATCGAGGTGCTGGTCGCGGTGCTGGTCCTGGCGCTCGGACTGCTGGGGGCCGCGGCGATCCAGCTCAACGCGCTCAAGACCACCGACAGCGCAAGGATAACCAGCCAAGCCAGTTTTATTGCCTACGACATGCTCGACCGTATTCGCGCCAACGCCGCTGTCGATTACTCCCAGGCTCGCACCGGCAGCACCTCGGCTACCAGCGTGCGTGACCTGGACCTGCGTGACTTCGAGGCCAATATCACTGGTTTTGCCGGCAAGGACGCCAAGGGTGCGATAGCGGCCAGCGGCGATGAGGTCACTGTCAGCATCAGTTGGGAGGATGTCAGGAGCAGACTGGGTGAGCGGCAAACCTTCACCCTGACCAGTCGGATCGCCAATGGGCAAGGGCGGTTGCAATGATCCGCCCTGCGCGAGGTTTCGGGCTGGTGGAGTTGCTGCTGGCGCTGGCCGTCGGGCTGGTGGTAGTGCTCGGGGCGAGCCAGGTGCTGATCGGTTCGCGGTTGACCCAGGCCAGCCAGCAGGCCGCCATGGTGCTGCAGGACGATGCGCGGTTCGTCCTGAGCAAGATGACCCAGGATATTCGCCAGGCGGGCATGCTGGGGTGTCTGGCCACGGCTTTTATCGACAACGCCCCGGCGGCCTTTGATCGGCCGATTGGCTGGGAAGTGTCGGCAAGCGCAAAGTCACTGACACTGGTGACCGCCAATGCCAGCGACGGCGCAGGCAAGCCTGACTGGACGGTGGTGTCCGACTGCAAGGAGGCCGCTCAGGCCTTCACCGGGGCGCCGTCTGGGATTGCGCCCGGGCAGATTCGTTTCGCCATACGCGAGCTCACCTACACCTATGAGACGGGCCAGTTGAAGATCAGTACCCCGTCGGCACCGGCCAAGGCCGTACTGATGGATAACGTACGGGCCTTCGAGATCAGTTTTGGTGTGGCGGCCAGGCCTGAATCGACCGGCGTGGTGCGTTACGACAGCCATCCGGCCGACGCATCGTTGATACGCAGCGTGCGCATCCTCATGACCCTGCAAGACCCCACCGGGCGGGTGAAAGACCAGGCCTACGCCGTCGTGGCGGCACTGCGCAACCGGCTGGAGTAGGGCGATGACAATGATGCGGTGTAGCCAGGTGCGGCAGGCGGGGATGGTATTGCTGATCAGCCTGGTATTTCTGCTGTTGTTGTCACTGGTGGGGTTGTCATCGATGCAGGGCGCGCTCGCTCAGCAGAAGGCGGCTAATAGCCTGTGGCAGCGTAATCAATCGTTCCAGACGGCCGAAAGTGGCCTGCGGCTGGGGGAGTCGGCGGTGCGCAGGGGCGGGCAGGTGATGCCGGTTTGCCAGTCGATCATCAGTTGCGCGCCGCCCGACGAAGCTTCATCGGTGGTGGGCGCCGGACATAATCCGGTCTCGGCGGTGACGTGGGTGAAGTTCAAGGACGGGGTGTATGGCGTTCAATCCCTGGGCGTGGGTTCGGGCCAGGCACATTTGCCGCCGTATGCCGCAGGCGCGCTCTTTCGGGTGACGGCCGTCGGGCTTGGTGGCCGATCGCGCACCGTGCTGGAGACTGTGTATGCGCGGGTGGAGGAGGGCGACGGCGAACGGTTTCGGCGAGTCTTATGGCGGCAACTTCAATAAGGAGCAATCGAATGGGCATGGATAGCCAGGGCTTTACCCTGATCGAATTATTGATCGCCGTGGCGATCATTGCGTTGCTGGGCGGGATCGCTTACCCCGCCTATATCGTCCAGGTGAAAAAGGTCTACCGGGTGCAGATCGTCGCGCTGCTGGCCGAGCAAGCTCAGTACCTGGAGCGCTTTTACACGCGCAACGGCACTTATATTGACGCAAGCGGCGTCAGTACGGGCAACGATCACTATAGAATCAGCGCAGTCTTGAACCCTCAGGATTTTGCCTTGCTGGCCACGCCTGCCACGGGCTCTGTCATGGCGGACGACGCCTGTGGCCGGTTCAGCTTGACCAGCACCGGCATGCGGAGCAATCCGGGAGCGCCGCCAGAGATGTCGCTCAAGGCATGCTGGGGGCAGTGATGAGAGTACTGGATGAATGGGCGCCGGGCGCGCTTTTCCCTTTTTATCGGCTGGATCAAATGATGGCTAAGCAACAGCGAGTAGTGATTGTCGGCGGCGGAGTGATTGGCTTGTTGACGGCATACAACCTGGCGAACCGGGGGCTGGCGGTCATATTGCTGGAGCGCGCCGGGCTTGGGCAGGAATCATCCTGGGCCGGCGGCGGAATTGTTTCGCCGTTGTATCCGTGGCGCTATAGTCCGGCGGTGACCGCTTTAGCCCACTGGTCCCAGGATTTCTACCCGCAACTGGCGCAACGGCTGTTCGCCGCGACCGGGGTTGATCCTGAGGTTCACACCACGGGCCTGTATTGGCTCGACCTGGATGACGAAGCCGAGGCTCTGGCCTGGGCTGCGCGTGAAGGCCGGCCCTTGAGTAAAGTGGACGTGTCGGCCGCCCATGACGCGGTCCCGGTGCTGGGCGGCGGTTATTCGCGGGCGATCTACATGGCCGAAGTGGCCAATGTGCGCAATCCGCGCCTGGTCAAATCACTCAAGGCGGCGTTGTCGGCGCTGCCCGGTGTGACGATTCACGAGCAGTGCGAGGTCGCTGGATTTATTGTGGAAGGCGGCACTGTGGTGGGCGTGAATACGTCTGCTGGCGCCATCACGGGTGATCAGGTGGTGCTTGCGGCCGGTGCCTGGAGCGGGGCCCTGCTGGGAAAACTGGGTCTGGCGCTGCCCGTGGAGCCGGTAAAGGGCCAGATGATCCTCTACCAATGCGCGCCTGATTTTTTATCGAGTATGGTCCTGGCCAAGGGGCGCTATGCGATCCCGCGACGTGATGGGCACATTCTGATTGGCAGCACCCTGGAGCATGAGGGGTTCGATAAAACGCCGACCGAAACCGCACTGGAAAGTCTCAAGGCTTCTGCGGTGGAGCTGCTTCCCGCCCTGGCGGACGCCGAGGTGGTGGGGCATTGGGCGGGGTTGCGGCCCGGCTCGCCGGAAGGCATCCCTTATATCGGCGAGGTGCCCGGCTTCAAGGGCCTGTGGCTCAATTGCGGGCACTACCGCAATGGCCTGGTGCTTGCCCCGGCGTCCTGCCAGTTGTTTGCCGACTTGTTGCTGGGGCATGCGCCGATCATCGACCCGGCACCTTACGCGCCCGCCGGTCGACTCAACGCTGGATAGACTTCGGCCCTTGCTGCAGGTGCGCCTGGGTGCAATACCATTGCTGGCCCGAGCTCAGCGCGCGATCCTGCGGCACATGCACGCCGCAATGGGCGCAACGCACCATCAGTGCGGCATTGGGTTCGCCGGTACGGGGTTGGCCGGCCGCGGGGCTTTTAAATTTGCGCCAGAGCCATACCGCAGCGGCAATGACGGCGATCCAGAACAATAGACGAAGCATGATGGGCAGTTTCTCGATGAGGAATGCGCCAGTTTAGCCAAGGTCGTCATGGGCGCACAGCGCAATAAATACTCGCCCATGAAAAAGGGAGCTCCTGAGAGCTCCCTTTTGCGTTGCGTCGAACGATCAGTCGAACACACCGAAGGTCATGTAGCTGAACCACGAGCGGTCCTGGTTGTTGCCCAGGGCTTGCGGCTCTTCCTCTTCGATCACGTCGCCGTTCTCGTCGTGCGGCTTGAGATCCGAAGGAATCGCGTCCTTGGCGTCCTGGTACTGCTTGATCACGTCCTGGTTGGCGCGTGTTTCACCCGGTGGCAGCGGTGGACGGGACTCGATCAGGCCCAGGGTGTACTTGCTCAGCCACGAACGGTTGTCGGCTTCGTCAACCTGAGGCACGAACTGGCCGTCTTTCAGGCTTGGGTGGTCCGGGTAGTTGAGCTTCAGGGTTTCCAGGCTGGTGCTTGCCAGTTCGTCCAGATGCAGGCGCTGGTAAGCCTCGGTCATCACGGCCAGGCCGTCGCCCACCGAAGGGGTTTCCTGGAAGTTCTCCACCACGTAGCGGCCACGGTTGGCGGCGGCCACGTAAGCCTGACGGGTCAGGTAGTAGTGGGCCACGTGGATCTCGTAGGAAGCCAGCAGGTTGCGCAGGTAGATCATGCGCTGCTTGGCGTCCGGCGCGTAGCGGCTGTTCGGGTAGCGGCTGGTCAGCTGGGCGAACTCGTTGTAGGAGTCGCGGGCAGCGCCCGGGTCACGCTTGGTCATGTCCAGCGGCAGGAAGCGCGCCAGCAGGCCGACGTCCTGGTCGAACGAGGTCAGGCCCTTCATGTAGTAGGCGTAATCCACGTTCGGGTGCTGCGGGTGCAGGCGGATAAAACGCTCGGCAGCGGACTTGGCAGCTTCCGGCTCGGCGTTTTTATAGTTGGCGTAGATCAGCTCGAGCTGGGCCTGGTCGGCATAGCGTCCGAACGGATAGCGCGACTCCAGGGCCTTCAGCTTCGCTGTGGCGCTGGTGTAGCTATTATTGTCCAAGTCAGTTTGAGCTTGCTGGTACAGCTCGACTTCGCTCAGGTTTTCGTCGACGACGTCCTTGGTTGACGAGCAAGCAGCAGTCATGGCGAGGATGGCGATCAGCAGCAGGTGTTTCACTTGCATGGCGGCTTGCGTCCCTATGACGGCCGCTGTCTTGGGCGGGGCCGTCCTGTTATGATGAGCGCCCCGTTGAAAGCCTCGGGGCAAAAGACGCCGTATTTAACCACAAGCGCGCAGCCGAAACCAAAGGCTGTGCCACGCCTAGTCTGAGCATGTCCGATAAAATTGAACTTCGCGCAGAGGTGCCGTCCGAATTGGGCGGCCAACGCCTCGATCAAGTCGCCGCACAATTATTCGCTGAGCACTCGCGCTCGCGCCTTTCCGCCTGGATCAAAGACGGCCGCCTGACTGTGGATGGAGCGGTTATCCGCCCGCGAGACATAGTGCATGGCGGTGCGATTCTTGAGCTGACTGCCGAGCAGGAAGCCCAGGGAGAATGGGTCGCCCAGGACATCGAGCTGGATATCGTCTATGAAGACGACGACATCCTGGTCATCAACAAACCCGCAGGCCTGGTGGTTCACCCGGCTGCCGGGCACGCTGATGGCACCTTGCTCAATGCCCTTTTGCACCACGTGCCGGACATCGTCAATGTGCCGCGCTGCGGCATCGTGCACCGTCTGGACAAGGACACCACCGGCCTGATGGTGGTGGCCAAGACCATTCAGGCGCAGACGCAACTGGTTACTCAATTGCAGAGTCGCAGCGTCAGCCGGATCTACGAGTGCATCGTGATCGGCGTCGTGGTGGCCGGGGGCAAGATCAACGCACCTATCGGTCGCCACGGCCAGCAGCGCCAGCGCATGGCGGTGATGGAAGGCGGCAAGCAGGCCGTCAGCCACTATCGCGTGCTGGAGCGTTTCCGTTCCCACACGCACGTGCGGGTCAAGCTGGAAACCGGTCGTACCCACCAGATCCGCGTGCACATGGCCCACATCAACTTCCCGTTGGTCGGTGATCCGGCCTACGGTGGTCGCTTCCGCATTCCGCCGGCGGCCAGCCAGACCATGGTTGAATCGCTCAAGACGTTCCCGCGCCAGGCGCTGCATGCACGCTTCCTGGAACTGGATCATCCGACGAGCGGTAAGCGCATGAGCTGGGAATCGCCGCTTCCAGACGATCTGGTCTGGTTGTTGTCGCTGCTCAAGCAGGATCGCGAGGCGTTTATCGGATGAGTGACTGGCTGATTCCTGACTGGCCCGCGCCGTCTCAGGTCAAAGCCTGCGTCACTACCCGTGCGGGCGGCGTCAGTGTGGCGCCGTTCGACAGCCTCAACCTGGGCGATCACGTCGAGGACAGCCTTGAGGCCGTCCTGGAAAATCGTCGCCGTCTTACCGATGCCTTCGGTATCCAGCCGGCCTGGTTGCGCCAAGTCCACGGGACCACTGTGGTCGAGGCCGACCCGGGCCGTATCGCCGAAGCGGATGGCAGTTGGACCAGCACCCCTGGTATCGCCTGCACCGCGATGACGGCCGATTGCCTGCCTGCATTGTTCTGCAATCGAGCGGGCACCCATGTGGCGGCGGCGCATGCCGGTTGGCGTGGGCTCGCGGCCGGGGTGCTGGAGGCTGTCTTCGACAGCCTTGGTTGCGACCCCGCCGACGTGCTGGTATGGCTCGGCCCGGCCATCGGCCCGCAGGCCTTTGAGGTCGGACCCGAGGTGCGTGAAGCCTTCATGCAACAACTGCCTGCGACTGCCCGAGCCTTCGTGCCCAGCTGTAATCCCGGCAAGTTCATGGCCGATATCTATCAGCTCGCCCGTCTGCGCCTGTCTGCGCGGGGCATTAGCGCTGTGTATGGTGGCGGTTTGTGTACCGTGACCGACCCGCGCTTCTTTTCCTATCGCCGCAGCCCACGCACGGGCCGATTCGCCTCCCTTATCTGGCTCGAACGCTAGACTGTCCTGATCTGTATCAACCATCCGCTGCTTGAATCCCCCAGAATCCACCCCATCTATAGGGGTATCTGGCAGGTTTCTTCATTCAGGATGTTTCTACAGCTCCGGCCTGCTCATAAGGAAGGTGACTCATGCGTATTGATCGTTTAACCAGCAAATTGCAGTTGGCCTTATCGGACTCCCAATCCCTGGCGGTCGGTCTCGACCACCCGGCAATTGAACCTGCGCACTTGATGCAGGCGCTCCTGGAGCAACAAGGTGGTTCTATCAAGCCCTTGTTGATGCAGGTGGGTTTTGACATTAACAGCCTGCGCAAGGAACTGAGCAAAGAGCTCGACCAACTGCCGAAAATCCAGAATCCTACCGGCGACGTGAATATGTCCCAGGACCTGGCGCGGCTGCTGAACCAGGCCGACCGCTTGGCCCAACAGAAAGGTGACCAGTTCATCTCCAGCGAGCTTGTGCTGCTCGCCGCCATGGACGACAACAGCAAGCTTGGCAAATTGTTGCTGGGCCAGGGCGTGAGCAAGAAAGCCCTGGAAAACGCCATCAATAATCTGCGCGGCGGCGAGGCGGTAAATGACCCCAACCACGAGGAGTCGCGCCAAGCCCTGGATAAATACACCGTTGACCTGACCAAGCGCGCCGAAGAGGGCAAGCTTGACCCGGTCATCGGCCGTGACGACGAAATTCGTCGCACCATCCAGGTGCTGCAACGCCGTACCAAGAATAACCCCGTGCTGATCGGTGAGCCTGGCGTGGGTAAAACCGCCATCGCCGAAGGCTTGGCCCAGCGCATCATCAATGGTGAAGTGCCGGACGGCCTTAAAGGCAAGCGCCTGCTGTCCCTGGACATGGGCTCGCTGATCGCCGGCGCCAAATTCCGTGGCGAGTTCGAAGAACGCCTCAAATCCCTGCTCAATGAATTGTCCAAGCAGGAAGGGCAGATCATTCTGTTTATCGACGAACTGCACACCATGGTTGGCGCCGGTAAAGGCGAGGGCTCCATGGATGCTGGCAACATGCTCAAGCCTGCCCTGGCGCGAGGCGAGTTGCATTGCGTCGGTGCCACCACGCTCAACGAATACCGTCAGTACATTGAAAAGGACGCGGCTCTGGAGCGGCGTTTCCAGAAAGTGCTGGTGGAAGAGCCCAGCGAAGAAGACACCATCGCCATCCTGCGTGGCCTTAAAGAGCGCTATGAGGTCCACCATAAAGTCGCGATCACCGACGGCGCGATCATTGCGGCGGCCAAATTGAGCCATCGCTATATCACGGATCGTCAATTGCCCGACAAGGCCATCGACTTGATCGACGAAGCGGCCAGCCGGATTCGCATGGAGATCGACTCCAAGCCGGAAGTGCTCGACCGCCTGGATCGCCGCCTGATTCAACTGAAAGTCGAATCCCAGGCGCTGAAGAAAGAAGAGGATGAGGCGGCGAAGAAACGTCTGGAAAAACTCCAGGAAGAAATCGTCCGCCTGGAGCGAGAGTATTCGGACCTCGAAGAAATCTGGACCTCGGAAAAAGCCGAAGTGCAGGGCTCGGCGCAGATCCAGCAGAAGATCGAGCAGTCGCGTCAGGAGCTGGAAGCCGCGCGCCGCAAAGGCGATCTGAACCGCATGGCCGAGTTGCAGTACGGGGTGATCCCGGACCTGGAACGTAGCCTGCAGATGGTCGATCAGCATGGGCACAGTGAGAACCAGTTGCTGCGCAGCAAGGTGACCGAGGAAGAGATAGCCGAGGTGGTCTCCAAGTGGACCGGCATTCCTGTGTCGAAAATGCTTGAGGGCGAACGCGACAAGCTGCTGAAGATGGAAAGCCTGTTGCACCAGCGCGTTATTGGCCAGGAAGAGGCCGTGGTGGCGGTGTCCAATGCGGTGCGGCGTACCCGCGCCGGGTTGTCCGACCCGAATCGCCCGAGTGGTTCGTTCATGTTCCTCGGCCCGACCGGCGTGGGTAAGACCGAGCTGTGCAAGGCCTTGGCTGAATTCCTCTTCGATACTGAAGAGGCGATGGTGCGCATCGACATGTCCGAGTTCATGGAGAAACACTCGGTGGCGCGCCTGATCGGCGCCCCACCAGGCTATGTGGGCTACGAGGAGGGCGGTTACCTGACCGAGGCGGTGCGGCGTAAGCCTTACTCGGTGATCTTGCTGGACGAGGTCGAGAAGGCGCACCCGGATGTGTTCAACATCCTGTTGCAAGTGCTCGAGGACGGCCGCCTGACCGACAGCCACGGCCGTACCGTGGATTTCCGCAACACGGTGATCGTGATGACTTCCAACCTGGGCTCGGCGCAGATCCAGGAGTTGGTGGGCGATCGCGAAGCTCAGCGGGCAGCGGTGATGGATGCGCTGACCTCGCACTTCCGGCCGGAATTTATCAACCGGGTGGATGAAGTGGTGATCTTCGAGCCTCTGGCCCGGGATCAGATTGCCGGCATCACCGAGATTCAGTTGGGACGCCTGCGTGCACGCCTGGCCGAGCGCGAACTGGCGCTGGAGCTGAGCAGCGAGGCGTTGGACAAGCTGATCGCGGTGGGTTACGACCCGGTGTATGGCGCACGGCCGTTGAAGCGCGCGATCCAGCGCTGGATCGAAAACCCGCTGGCACAGCTGATCCTGTCGGGCAGCTTTATGCCCGGCACCCCCGTCAAGGCGACGGTGGAGAACGACGAAATCGTCTTCCATTAAGCCTGGCAGCCAGTGCTGTAAGAGGAGGTCCCGCATTGCGGGGCCTTTTTTTTCGATAGGGCGTTGAACTGTAAGGCAAAGGCTTGTAAAGTGCGCCCCGCAGCAACGTCAGCCCACGGGTTTCTTCTCCCCAAGAAGAAATCAGAAAGAAGCGCAAATCATTGTCTTAAAAGCAATTTAAAGGGTTGACAGGGGTTTTTAAGATTGTAGAATAGCGCGCCTCAGAGACGCTAACGTAGCGATACGGACAGGGTCGAAGAGAAGGTTGTAACGCAGTAGAAGTTGTACTTTGAAATATGTAGTTCCGTGATAGCTCAGTCGGTAGAGCAAATGACTGTTAATCATTGGGTCCCAGGTTCGAGTCCTGGTCACGGAGCCAATTTCAAACCGGGGTATAGCGCAGTCCGGTAGCGCGCCTGCTTTGGGAGCAGGATGTCGGGAGTTCGAATCCCCCTACCCCGACCATATTTGGGTCGTTAGCTCAGTTGGTAGAGCAGTTGGCTTTTAACCAATTGGTCGTAGGTTCGAATCCCACACGACCCACCATTTTTGAGACCAGTTGACGCTGGAATCAAATCTTAGAATCAGAGGTTCTAGCTCTGATAGAGGCGGTTTTACGGTTTTGGAAAGTGTTACAGCACTTAGATATCGCCGTAGACATGCAGCCGTCTGAGGCGAACAGTAGTTTCGGTTCGTCATGATGTCAATGTGCATAGGCTTTGCGATGCGCATTCCGGGGTATAGCGCAGTCCGGTAGCGCGCCTGCTTTGGGAGCAGGATGTCGGGAGTTCGAATCCCCCTACCCCGACCATATTTAATGAAAAAGGCGTCTTTATGACGCCTTTTTTTGTGCCTTGAGCAAAGTCGTACCGTTCGTCTGGAAAAAATCCGGATTTCGACCTGGTTCTTTATTCCGGGCATGCGAAAGCCTCTGGCCAACCAGAATTCCCTATAGCCAGTGCGCTTTGATTATGAGCGTACTAGGGCGATGCTCTGGAAAATGATGAGCTTCGCATTGAATGCTCAGTTGAGGTGCGTTTCCTGAATGTGCCGACACCAAGCCCGCTCGCCATTAGCGTCAATAGTAGACTCTGCTCTACTTGATCTACTGGTGGGTCCATAGAGCATGTCATTGACTCGCGATGCAGTTGCGCAGATGCGAGCTCGAGAGCCTTCTGTAGCGCGCTTCGGCCAGTCGACTTGGTCCGCCGATCAATACTGACCTCTGTGCTGCTAGATTGTTGTGGAGCTGGCAGCTTCTTGGGCTCTGGTTGAGCGGTTTCCTGTGAATGCACACCTATTTTGGCGGGTAAGGGGGCAGAGGGTTTGCCACTTGGATCAACCCGTGTCACTCGGCTCAGAGCGCCCTGAGCCCGACTCCGCTCATGTAGAACAGCACGCATATGGTCGTAGTCCGCCTCTATGTAATTCATCGTTGTCGCTAGATTCGAATGATTCAGCAGGCTTTTCGTGAGATGAATGTTTCGCTCAGGCTGCTTCATCAAGTCTGTTGCTAATGTGTGCCTGAAGCGGTGAGGGGTCATGCGCACGCCGATCTTATCGGTGAGCTTGCCGTACATTGACTCCACCTGGTCGATGTTCATTTCCTTGCCATGGAAGTGACGAGAGAATCTGTTGACGTTGAACAGCTGATCGTCTGGTGAAAAACCGATTTTCTCGGCCTCCCCCAAGATCCTGGATAAGTGTGGAGCGAGTCCTTCCATAATGGGGAGGAAAAACTCCCGATGGGTCTTCTCTGTTTCACCGCGGACCAAGATCATCTGGCTGTCCCAGTCGATATCTTTGTAACGCAGGCACAGCAGGGCATTCAGACGTATGCCTGTGTAATAAAACATCTCGAAGACGCTGAGCCAGAACCAGGCAGGTGTGATCTGGCTACGTTCATGCGTACAACGTTCTTGGCCTACAAGGGATATGAGCCAGTTGCGTGCTCGTTGGATGGCGTCTCCATTGATTGTCTTGCTGGCTCGCTTTGGTGGGATAACGCTGGTTTTCTTGAATGGGTTGATCGTGGTATGGGTCATCAGGCCGTGTTCTATGGCGTAGCCCCAAACAGTTCGAAGGTGATTTGAATAGGTGTTCCAGCTGCGTTTGGATAATCCGTTCTCAAGGACTTTTTTTCGCCATGTCAGAACCGCACGATGATCGATCTCCTCAACTGAGGCCGTTCGGAAATGCTTGAGTAGTGCTTTGGTCGAGGCGCGATAGATCTTTGCACTGGCAGGCCGCAGATCATGGGCAAAGATGTATTCCTCCGTCAGATTCGAGGGCGTCGTCATTGTGGCGGCTCCGTTGCTTCTGACTTCAAGGACAGGCTGATATTGTCGAAAGGGACCTCAGAGAAGATTGTTCGCGGGTCTAGTAGTAAGTACCCCTTGAGCTGCTTGGATTTTCGAGGTCCAACAACGTCACAGGTCCAAATATTCAAACTCTTATGCGTTTTTCGATGAAGTTTCTGTTTCTCGAAACTACGTTGAACCAGCTGCCAGGCGCTGACTTGCTGTACTTTGGCTTGCTGTTCGATATGGGGGAATTCAAGGACGTAGCGTTTGAAAATTCCAGGCGTTACCAGCATAGCGGTCCCTGCTACGGTATGAACCAGCGCTTTGGTATCGTTGATAATGATGGTCCGGGATGCGATGCCTTTCTTAAGCCATTCAACAAATCCCTGACCGATCTCGGTGTTATTGCTAGGCATCGGAGTGACTTCTTCGATTATTGCTAAAGGCGCACCTCCTTGATTGGAGGTTTGGGAAGGCTGGATTTCATCCAGTTTCGGAGGCGCGGTATGTGCCGCTGAGACCGCTTTGTTTTTGGTGTCTTCTGATGGCTCATTGATGTTACCAAGGAGCGCCAGTAGCTCGTCAAATTCATCTGTACTGCTCGAGGAATGCTGAGGTAGTTCGAACGGTGATGGCTGTGCCGGTGCTAAAGGCGCCGGCACAGGGCTGGATTGAATTTCCGAAGGCAACTTTTTGGCCGGTGTGGCGACGGTATTTTCAGCTGCAGAGTCTTCTACCGGGTTGCCAGCTTCTACCTCAAGAGTCCCAGCGTAAGCTGTGGGCCGATCACTTGGATCATTCCAGATCAGTGCCGGTGAGAGCTTCAGCAGGGTGAAGGTGTTTCGCCAGCCACGACCATTGTCTATCGTGGCTTTCCAGATTGCCTTGTCTTGGGCATTGGTTTGGATTACCCCCTGATCTTGCAGCATGTTGAAGAAAGGCGCATTCGTACTGGGTACACCTTCAACGCCTTTGGTCAGCAAATAGGCTCGCAATTGATCAGCAATAGGCTTGCTAACCAGCCAAAGAGCATCCTGTGTCAGCCATCCATCTGACGGTCCATCGGGTTGATTCAGTTTGAATGTATCTCGGACCAGGTGACGCAACCCATCTGCTAATTGACGCTGCAAAGACTGTTTGGGCGCGGACAGCGCGCGGGCTGGATTTCCACCGAGCTCCTGTGCGACGGACGCCTGATCGGCCTTGACCACGATCTCTCCCAAAATGCCGGCATGTTCGTACTGACCAGCCAAAATGAAGATTAACTGCGACCACACTTCGGGGAAATTACTGAGCCAATCTAAGATTTCTGAGGAGAGGATCTGCGCGTAGATCAGTGCGGCAGCGGCTCCGTGAAGTTGGTAGTTGCGTCCTTTCACGTAACGGAATCGATAGGGACGATCGATTGGGCCGTGCCACGGGTGCCAGGTTTTACCTCCTGCCAGCTCGACGTGCACGTCGACGGCGATCTTGCCGAGGTCGTGTATCAGAGCGCCGTAAGCCGCGGCGGCAGTCCAGGCCTCAGCCTGTGCTGATTGAGACTCCGGCGGTGCGCCTATAGGAAGCAGGTAGCTCTGTCGAATTTTCAAGGCATAGGCGACGATTTCAAGCCCGTGATCCAGCATGCCGCCAGGGTGTGCATGATGGTGGTTTTGCGAAGCAGGGAGCTGCTGGACCAACTCCGCGTAGCGCTCAAGTGGACGCCTATAGAGCTCGACAAACTGTGAGCGAGATAACGATGCGCGCTGCCAAATGTTCTCCAGTAGTTTCTGACGGCGCGGCGATGCCAGTAGTGCTTGGCTAGAGGCCGGCTGTATAAAACCGTTAGGGGAGGGGCTTTGGGCGGGTAGCGCTTTATTGCGGCGGAAAATAGAGAACATCGCCTGCTCCGTAAATGATTCATGGGGCAGGCTTTTCTCCTATCAAAGGGGGGGCGAGCAAGGGGAAAGGATCACTGGTTGCCTCGGGTATTTCTTTTGGCGAAGAGCCATCTTTCTATGGTGGTGACGGAGAAAGGAATGCAGAATTATCGTCGTTTCGGTCTAAGGGCACGGGGCCGCAGATCGACTATGTGAGGAAAAAATGATGGTTTCACTTCGCTACGCTACGAAATCAACCTCAGATAATGTTTGGGCACTTTGTGATTTGATACGTGACAATAAGTGTGATGAGATCATTCTTTTTGCTAGTGTAGGGAATGATCTTGATGATGAGGAAGCAAGGTGGGACAACAACCTTCCTCTGGTTGTCGCCTTAGCTAAATATATTATTCCTCACGTTGATAGCGTCTTGGTCATTTTTGATGGAGTGTTTCTAACCGCTGCGCGTTCCGCTCGTTATGGTGAAGTACGTGAACTGCTGGATGTAGCTATTGCGTCTGACAAGGTTTATTACTCTGGGCAGAGAGCCCCACTTACTAGCGAAATGACTCCTGACGAGGCTGTTTCAACTCTTATTAATTTAGGTTCTATCCAACCGTTGACGGTTGAGTCCAGAGCTGAATACTTTTCTTTGCTTAGTAATTTTACAGAAGACGAGTTAGTTGAAGTTTATTCGACTCGCGAGATGCGTTGATGAGATTGGACCTTTTTCCCGCTGAAAGCGGCCCTTTCGGGTAAGGCTTTTACCCTTGTGAACCATTCCATTCGCTTCTACAAAACCTTTTACCTTTTGGGCCATTTTTGTTGTGAAAGGGGGGCATCTGGTGCTGAAGGCAAAGGCCGTTTGTCTCATGATCTTGCAGCATAGAAAAATCGGTATTATAAGTAATGTCAAATCGCCCCTAGACCGGGTAAGAAGGAGACGCACCATGACCGCACAGACCTCTCAGGGAGTAGCAAGTCGCTTAGGCTATGGCCTGGGTCAGGCTGCGCGCCTCGTTTGGTGCAGTCAGAACCGTACCCTGCGTTGGGTCAAGCGTCTGGTTGTGGCTGCCGTACTCCTATATTTTTCTGCAGACATTTTCAGCGGGATTATCAGCGTTGCAGTATTTACCTTGGTTTTGGGTGGAGGGCTCTGGGCGTTGAATCACAGACCTACGCCTCGCAGAAACCAGATAGAGTATGGTCAATGCTATGGCCCCGATGGCTATGGGTACTATGTTGCTGGTCAACGTGTAGACGACGATGATTAAGGGTCTCATATCAATGATATGAGACCCTTACGTTACATAACGCTACGTTTGACAGTATTCACCCCTTCCTGACCTGCCTTTTGAACATCTTTTGTTCCGCTGGTAAGGCCTTCCAATGCTTTTCCTGCGCTCACCCCTGCCCATCCCAGCGCGCCCATCCAAAACACTGGCAGGATGATGAACATCGAGCCCATCACGAAGTTTAAGATTGCGTCCTGGGTGGCAGTGTTCAAACCCATCACAGGATCAAATGATAAATGCGGAGAACCGGCTCCATATAAAGCGTCCAATATCGTGGTATCGACCCATCTAGCCAGTTGAAACCAAAAGTCCACGAATATCAGAGCGAAAAAAACAACGGACATAGTCATGGCCACTTTTAGTTGGTAAGCCCCGACGATTAGCACCAAGGGAATGCAAATCACCATCGCCATTTTCAAGAACGCCATGACCATCGGTAGCGCCTGGCGAACCATGTCCATCGCTGGAAAATAGGCCATAGATCCTAATGCAACCCCGAGAGTCCCCGCTGCCCGGGCTGCACCATTCCACACAGTTCCGTCGATTTGTCCCCCGTAGTCCGTATAAACATCCCCTTTCACCTGGTTCGACGGCGAGACCAGTTGCCGGACAAGCGAGTCAGTGACTTCGTCCGGGGACAACCACTTTGCCCAGCCGAGCATTTTGGTCATGAGGTCCGGCGACACTTGAGCCTTGATACGGTCCCGCAGTCCCACTCCGCTATCTGACCACCATTGTTTGCAAGTTGGATAGCCCCCACCTCCACCCACTTGTGGTAAACCCACATCACGAGATGCGTTATAGGGCCATGATGCCCTTGGAGTTTTGGAGTAGTCCGTGTCGTAATAACCCGAGGTGTTCAATAAATAGTGCGAACCAATCCAGCTGAGTTCCTGCGCAAAACGAGGGTCATTCCCTTGCGCTCCCAATTCGGGTTGGCGCATGAATAATCTGGCACGGGAGGGTCCATAGCAATCGTGCGTAAAGTCGCCAATTTCCTGAGCCAATAGCGGGTTGTTGATCTTGGTGTTGCTAACTTCCATGCGTACTTGCCGTAAATCAGTCCCGCAGGGAATTGCTGCTACAGCGCCATTGGTTAATCCCTTTGATAATGCATGCATTAATGCCCACCACATGGGCATCTGGGCACTCTTTCCTGCCAGTGAGCTGAATGTTGTGTTCCAGCCTGTGTCTGTGGGTTTAGGTAAGTTGTATTGACATTGCTGAGCTCTACTCTGGTCAAATGCCAAGGTATCAAAACTCACATTGACGGCTGGTACAGCGAAGAATGCGACTACGATGTAGCCAACGTAGATATTGGTTTCGATACGTGCCAGTGAGAGAACGCCTTTGTTGCCCTCATCGGCCCCCTCACCACGGACTTTCAGCCACTCTCGAATAACGATGATGCAGAAGGGGAGGGCGAATAGACCGGTATCTGAAATCATCGCCCAGATACCATTGTTGATGATCCAACCGACCAACGTCAGGTAGTACTCTAAATAGTCATTGGTGTAGAGCGTCACAGAACACCCCCTGCCTGATACAGCACCTTGCTCAGTTCAACCATCAGAAATAATAAGATCACCATTATCTCGATCTTCAACAGGCCTTTGCGCCGTTTCGAGCGTTCTGAGTTCGATAACCGTACCTTGAATTTGAACCAGGCAACGGTCAGTGCGATATAAAGCATTAGGCGCCAGGTAAAGAGCGGCCAATAGTGGTCGGTGCGCCAGGCTTGCCATTGCTCGGCGCTGTCGAACATGTTCATCAGGACAGCGCTGAGTAGGACTACGAGGGCGGCAGTCGCGAGCAAAACACCCAGAACAAGCAGAATGCTCCTCCCGGTTCGTCGAACCAGCGAACGGTTGGGAGCGGCGACAGGCTCCTGTATTTCGGTCATGGCCTTTCTCACTGTTTGTTCTGGGCGGGTGACTGCAACTGGTCCAATCGATTCGTTTCTGGGGCTCCCGGGGACACGCCACGAGAGTCTTCTGCCCGTGCTTTGCTGCGTTCAATGATGGTCAGAGGCGAGTTCTTCGCGAGCTGCTGACGCATGTCCAGTTCCATTTTGAGGTTGCCGATCTCCTGTTGCAGCGAGGAGCTCTGCTGGCCGACTGCCTGGACGGCGAGGTCATTAGCCGCGACGTTCGGTTCCCGACTGCCTGCCATCAAGGTGCGCTGTAGGGTCAGAGCTTTCTCCAACACATCGGACAACGCGACTTCGGAGGCAAGCCGGCGAGCGAGTACGTCCTGGTCGCGCTCATCCTTGAGTGCTGCTACAACGCCTCGGGTGATGGGTAACGAGTTGCTGCTCGCTGCTTCCAGGTTTTCTAGCGACAGCGTTTTGCTTCCGCTCAGCAGTTCCTGCAGGGCCTTCAGCTTGGTGTCGTACGTTTCCTGGATCAGCGGCGTGAGGCCGACGCCTGCGGCTGTCACCGTTTTAGGGCAACTGTCACAGGTCTGCTGTTGTTGTTCACCCAGGACACGATTGGCAAAGGTGGTGGCTTCCTGGGGCGATGACCAGACATTGCACACCATGCCGTTGTTGCAGTTCGCTTTACTGATGGATGCGGTGTCGCCGGCCGCGCGCTTGTTCAGAAGGTTGTAGCCCGCCTTGGTGACGTCGCCTACGATACGAATTGGCTTCTGACCGGAACCACCTGCTCTATCACCACCAACCCAAGTGACGCCATCGTTTCCACCTTTCTTTTCGACTTGTTCCACCGCCGACACTGCGTCTGTGTTGGATGTTAGCGCCTGACTCATAGCCTGACCTTCAGCAAGCTTGCCCCAGCCCATTTGGTTACCGGCGATATCCGCCATCTTTTCGCCAATGGCGCGGCAGGTGCCTTTGGAGCGGTCGAAGTCCAGGCGGGCCTGCAAAATGCCGTTGGTGATGAGGTTGTATAGCGCCGGGTTCGCACGTTGAAGAATCAGTGCCGGCAGCGAAGCCACGGCGCTGGTGGCGCTCTGTACCACCGAGCTCATGATGTTTTTGAAGCCGGAAGTGGCACCATTCAATTGGTTTTCAAGGGTTGTGCTCAGGCTCATGTTTCCGCAGATTAGATTGGTATTCCAACCGCCTCCCACAGAAATACTATCCATGTTGCCTGCGCTCCCCATGGTGACTGCGTTGCCGCCGCCAATGCTATACAGCACGTTGTCCCCAATGACGCTTCCGGAGGAGGAGACGTTGATTGGATCAGCAGAGAGCGCTATTGCACTGCTGAGGCTGCAGGCGAGCCCTATCGCCAAGGTAGTGAGTTTCATGCTTTGCTCCGATCGCTGTTTCATTGGAAGTCCGTACTGCCGAGGAAGGTCTGTCCTCGACGCTGGCAACACGAATAAGGGCGCCAGAGTGCCCAGGCGTAGCCGCCATCCTGCGCATCGATGTTCGGATCGATGGTGGGAAAGGTTGCGCAAGTCGGGTTGAGGACTGGGGTGAGCTCTTGCCACTTACCAGTGGAGGCGTCACCTTCGCGTAGCGGCCCTGCGGGCCAGTAACCGGGGTAGGGAAGGGCGAGCATCGGCAAGTAGACATGGACCTGGCCTGGGCGGGTAACCACGTCGCCGGCACGCTGCGCAATAACTGCGCCCGTTTTGTAGTCGTCAGTCTGGTTAAGGAAGCCGCTACGCGGGTAGACGTTCCCCCAGCTGCTTGCTGAGAGCAGGCTACCGACTTCGCGCATGCCCGGAATGAGTGCTTCGGGGTATACGGATTCCGGGACGCCGTATCGCCAAGCAATGGGGTCAAGGGTGCTCAGAAAGTAAGGCACAAGCGGTAAGGTTGCGCCTTTGCATACATAGCCCGAGGCGCTGGCAAACTGACTCAACGCCGCACCACCTGGATGGCCGATGACATCGGCTTCCTTAAATTTGATGATGTTGTTCTCTGCAACGTGATTGGTAGTGCCGTCGTTGCCCGCTTGGGCCATCGGATTCGGGGTGCCAAGAGGTGACATCTCTATCCAAGGGTTCATCCCGGTATTCGCATATGCAGACACCACAGCGTCCGGTACGTAGTGACGAACCTTGGTCGAGGTTTTGACTTTGCATCCGAATGGCGTGCAGAGCAGCCAATAGCAGATGCCGACCACTTTGTACTCCAGGCAGGTTGGTGACAGGGTCGAGGCAATAATCGCTGCCGAGTTGATCGCAGCCGATGCACTGAATGACAGGCTGAAAGTGATAGCCAGCGACAAAGGCCGGATCGCAAAACGTGAGCGTCTCATCGTGACAGGCTCCGTGCTCGTTCAATCAACGCGACGGCTTTAGCTGCGTCAGGCTCGCCGTACACGACGTAGCGACGATCTACGACCACGGCTGGGAGTTTTTCGACTCGCAGGCTCCAGGCGTCTATGACGCCCTGCTGGGCTTGGGCCAACTCGTTTTGCAGATGCTTCCCTGCAGGGCTGACAAGGTAGCGTTGAATGGCCGCTTCTGCCTGGCGTGGATCGGCGGGTAGTTGGTTGGAAAGTTGTTCTTCAAGGCGCTGCTGATCATCCAGGAAGATGACGCGAGCGCCAGAAGGTGCGGATACTGGATGTGCTCGGTTTGTAATGACCCACGTCTCCGCGTGGGACGCAGTTGACAAGAACAGTAGCAGTGAAAACAGCCAGCGCCGCGTTTCGCTAATGTGGGTAAGGATCTGGAGCATGGCACCGTACCTGATATGGATTCAGGTACAGAAGACCGGATGGCTGTCTTGAGCGCAGTAAGAAATAGGAATTTGGAAGCTTTGGGTATTTGAGAGCGACGAATTCGTGTGGGTTGGATTAGAGATGGCACTTGGTCGGCTCAAATTGACGACGCAGTGAGTACGCAGTTAACTGGCTATCCACACAGCAAGAGTTCAAGCCAAGTTTATGAGGCGACCCTTCTTGGCCCCATCGCCGCCGATGGTCCACAGTACGCCAGTCGGACGAGTCTCGCCACCGCCCCACGACATAACGAAAAATCACTTCTATTGAAGCTTCGGGCGACATCAACGGCAAAATGCTCGCCCTGCCGATATCGTCAGCGGGTTTGGTCGTGCTGGAGAAAACAACCTCAAGATTCGAAGGCTTTATCTTTATCCTTGGGCAGGCAGTAGTTTGTGCTGTCCTGCTTGAGATCCTTCACGATCAAATGTTGCAAACGGAGCGCCTGCTGCACAGCTTCAATGTCATCTTCGATGACGTTAAGGATAAGATAAAAACCTATCCTCCGAGACCGTATTGCTGTTAAAGACCATCCTGCCGATTGCGTTTTCGGTGCTCTACGTAGTGCCTAATTTCCGCAGCCCATGAGGCTTTTGTGACACGTTCGTAGTCTCATTTAGCTACGCCCAAACGATTCATCCGCCTGTAGCGGTCAAAGCCGCTTTTCATAATAGGAAGATATGCATTTTTATAAAAAATCTCTAGATGCTCCAGGTGGGATACGAGTTGATTTCTGATGGTCGTATGATGCATTCAGCGTGCTCTGCCAATAAAGCTAAACTTTAAATAGTTGAACTCACGAGCTCTACGAGAGGCCTTACAGATATGTAATATTCGCGGCAGCTTCCTGAAAGGCATCACTGGTTATCCTCTAGTCAGAAGTAAGTGAGCACTAGGAGAAAATCATGAAATTATTAAAAGTTGTTTTTGCCGCTTCCATCTTGACCATGTCTTCTTTGGCCATGGCTGAAGGAGGTGGTGACCGTGTTTATGGTCGAATGATGCAAGAGAACCAGAAGGCGATGGAGCAGTACGCCTTAGAAAACGGAAAGGCGACACCTGAAGTTGTTCATTATGAATACGGAATGAACCTCGATGTCCAGAAGGTAATCAGTACCACTCAAGCCAATAAAACCTGTGGCGTAGCCCCTTCGCGCATGACCTATGAAGATTCGGCGGGCAAGCTCAACACCTTGGAATACAAGGTTATGGGTACTAACTGCCCTCACGGAAGTTAATTAGCGTTAGCCCTGACTGCGCAAGGTTGTTCGGTATGTTTTGAGCCTGCTTGCTGTTCGCTGACACAGAAGTAATTTTCAGGTCACGCTGGAGTTATCTATTGTATGAAATTATGTCTGCCGGCACGTAGGAGAAATCCTCACGTGCTGGTGGCTTTTATAATTATAAAAAATATTTCATAAAGAAACTCTGCCAAGCTAAAGCCTGGAGTGTTAAATGAACAATAAAAGCATTTATGGTCTTTCTCTCATTTCCCTTGGCATGAGCATGGGGCAAGTTGCAGTAGCTGTGGAGCAAAAGCCTGAAGGGTTCATTGAGGGGAGCACCTTTAGTATTCTCAATCGGAATCTCTATCTCAATCGTGATTATCGAAAGGGTCAATCAAGCCCCACGGGCAATGGTTACTCAGCCGAATGGGCTCATGGCATCATTGGCCGATTCGAATCAGGCTTTACTCAAGGTACCGTAGGCTTCGGCATTGATGCGTTTGCAATGGAAGGCCTCAAGCTCGATTCAGGTGATGGTCGCTCGGGAGCCCGTAGCTCAGTCGATGTCTTGCCGCACAATAGCAAAGGCCAACCTGAAGACTCCTACTCAAAAGTAGGCGGGGCCGCAAAAGTGCGTTTCCTGGATACAGTCGTCAAGGTAGGCGACGTATTTCCATCGACGCCTGTCGTTGCCTATGGGGATTCCCGACTTCTCCCGGAGAGTTTCCGGGGTGCAACGTTCACTAATACCAGCATCAAAGGCCTGACCCTTCAGGGGGGCCGGCTGCATGCGATGAGCCAACCCAATTCCAGTAGCATGCGTGACGGCTTTTCAACTTTTTACGCCGGTGTAGTAGATGCTCCATGGATCGCTTATCTAGGGGGCGATTACACGGTCAATGAACACGTAGGTGTGAGTCTTTACACCAGCCAATTCAAGGATGTGTGGAACCAATACTACGCGGGCACCACATTGAGCTATCCACTCTCAGAAAGCGTATCGCTAATTGGCGGCTTTAATTACTACCGAGCGGTTGATGAGGGTGAAAAACTTCTGGGAAGCTTCGATAACAAGATCTGGAGCGGCAAGACCGGGGTCAAATTCGGAGCGCACGCCGTGACCGTTGGTTACCAGCGCAATAATGGTAACGACGACTTTGACTACCTTCGCCAGTCCGACTCAATTTTTTTGGATAACTCCATTCAGTACAGCGATTTCAACTCACCGAAAGAGCAATCCTTGCAGCTGCGCTACGATCTAGATATGCAGGCTTTCGGCATCCCCGGTCTGAGCTTCATGACCCGCTACGCTAAGGGTTGGGATGCGGACTATTCCAACGCAAACAGCGTGTACATGCGTCGCGGAGCGGACGGTGCCCCATTGCAGGACCAAAAGCGTTGGGAGCGAGACATCGAGGCTAAGTATGTCATCCAGTCAGGCTCACTGAAGGACATGTCTTTACGTGTCCGCCAAGCAACGACACGAGCTACCGATTTCGAATCTGATTTGGACGAGGTCAGACTGATTGTTGAATATCCACTGCAACTCCTTTAACGGGCATTAGCCATCGGCATCAACTGTCCGGTATCCCCGATACACCCCGTCTCCTTGTTTCTCCTTTGGTTTGGAGACGGCTTAGGCGCCCTAGTGGCGCCTTTTTTTGTGGATTGAAGAAACTGTTGGTATATCCATCCCGGCGGCGAGCGTCCCTGGGGTTGTATGGCTGATTGGAACGTGTGAACATACTCTCAATATAGGTAGGGGGGGTATGGTATGGGTCATATGAGATCAAGCAAAGACAATCTTCTTAAGCGTGTAAAGCGAATCGCTGGGCAAGTCCAGGCGATTGAGCGAGCACTCGACTCTGATGATGACTGCTCGAAAACCCTGCTTTTGGTCGCTTCTGCCCGTGGCGCTATCAATGGGCTGATGGATGAAATTATCGAAGACCACGCTCGTGAACACGTTGCGAATCCGACACTCAGCAACGAAGAAAGAGCGAAAGGCGTCGATGAGCTTCTCGAAGCCATTCGCCGCTATTCCAAATAGGATTTGCCCAGATGAGTAATTCGTACACCGACTATTCCCACGACCATATGTTCCTGGGGAAATCACATGAAGAAAACGCCAAGCGAACCTTGTGGGTAGTGGCTCTGACCGTCGTAATGATGGTTGCTGAAATCACCGCAGGTTATCTCACTGGCTCAATGGCGTTGCTTGCTGATGGATTTCACATGGCAACACACGCTGGAGCACTTGGCATAGCCGCAGCTGCTTACGGTTACGCAAAAAGACATGCCTCAAATGCTCGCTACAGTTTTGGAACTGGCAAGGTTGGAGACTTGGGTGGCTTCGCATCTGCTCTGATTTTGGGACTGGTCTCTTTGGGAATTGCCGGAGAGTCGCTATTTCGTCTCTTTCAACCGACTCAAGTGCAATTCGGGACAGCGACTCTTATCGCAATTGTCGGATTAGCAGTGAATGTGGTGAGCGCGCTTTTGCTGTCTGGCGGTCATAATCATCACCATGGGCATGACCACGGCCAAGATGAATCTCACCATGCACATGGTCATGACAATAATCTGCGCTCTGCTTATATTCACGTCATTGCAGATGCACTGACTTCGGTTCTGGCCATCGCAGCACTGCTTGCTGGTCGTTACCTTGGTTGGGTCTGGCTCGACCCTGCAATGGGGATTGTGGGTGCAGTTGTCATCGCACGCTGGGCTTGGTCGTTGATGCGGGTGACTGCGAGTGTATTGCTAGACCAGACAGATGATCATGTCGCTGAAGAGATTCGTGAACTGGTTGAGCGACAGGGAGATGCTTCGATCATAGATCTTCATGTCTGGCAGGTAGGGCCGCAAGCCCGCGCCGCTATTGTGAGTGTTCTAGGCAGCCCAGCAGTGAATGCACAAAACATACGAGAACGGCTTGCGACAGTTCATGAGATCACTCATCTGACAGTTGAGTACCGCACGAAGCCGGGCGCTGTTTCACCCGATCAGGTCGCCGTTCAGGCTTAGCAATGAGCCCGTAGTTCGCATAAGTTCGCCGAGGAATTGACCAATGGCCAAGGACATCGAGAATCCGTGTACTTCTGTCTGCCAGTTGAACAGCGAACTGTGCGTCAGCTGCGGTCGCACCAAGGAAGACATCAGAAAATGGAAACGAATGAAGCGTCCAGAAAAAATGGCCGCTGTACAACGCGCGACCCTGCGTCTGAAAAGCCTGCAAAAAAAGAACTCTCAAACCACTGTAATTTAACTTTTCTACGCTTTCAGCCGAGACAGATGTCCAGATTCGGAAAGGCAAGCTGAGTGGCAACGCCACCCGAACTTAGCACTATCGTGGTCAGATGCGCAGTGCTTGTCAGCAGACGGAGCATGGCGTCATCTCAAATTGTTATTGAGGACAGCGGTACGGGGTTATCCGATTCGGCGCAGGCGCGCCTTTACAGCTTGTTGCTGATCGTCCTTTGCGTATTGCTTGAGAATGAAATCAACATAGCATGTCCCGCTGCATGGCCATGAGCTGGGACCATGCTGTGGCCGAATGGATGAGGTGGGATTAGTTTGCGGGGTATTCAGCAATGACCTGATCTACGCCGGCTTTGGTCAGGCCGATTATTTGGTAGGTCTCATGTACTCCGTCGACTTCCATTCCTGGAGAACCTGCTGGCATTCCAGGAGCAGCGATCCCGAGAAGGTCGTCACGCTTACTCATCGCAATTATTTGCTCAACTGGCACATGACCTTCAACAAACTTCCCGTTGATCATCGCAGTGTGACAAGACGAGAGTCGTGGAGCGACACCTAGATCTTGTTTGACAGCACTCATGTTGGTTTCTACATGATCAATGACGGTGAAGCCATTGGCCTCAAGATGCTGAATCCATTTTTTGCAGCATCCGCAGTTTGCATCTCGATGCACATCGATGGTCAGGGCCTGCGCCGCTTGAGCCGTTGAGCCGATGAACAGCGCAGCGAATGTTGCAATACGCAGAAATCGACTTGAAAGTCGGAAGCTACCTGTCATGAATATTTCCTTTTCCCTTGGAGACGGCGAGATGTTCTACGAAGCAATAGAACCCCACTCAAGCGTTCATGCCGCTGCAAAGGTTACATTGAAGGATCTACTTTAGAGTCGGGGAGCCAACTCCCCGATCATTTGAATTCGTAGGGCTAGTGCTCAAATCGCTCAGAACCACATCCGAATACCAGCTACAAACCGGGCCTCGTTTGTCTTTTCCCCTTCATCGCTGGCTAGGTCAGCCGTCTTACCATATGAGCGATTCCAGCTAACACCAATGTAGGGTGCGAATTGACGAGTAATTTCGTAGCGCAACCGCAGGCCTAGTTCGGTGTTGGCCAATCCAGATCCTATGCCGCGCTGAGGATCATTTTTCCCGTACAAGTTTACTTCGGCGGTCGGCTGCAAGATCAGGCGATTGGTCAACAGGATGTCGTAATCGCCTTCAAACCGAGCTGCGGTTTGACCGTTCTCACCAATATAAGCAGTCGCTTCAGCTTCAAAGTTATAGAGGGCCATGCCCTGAATACCGAGCGCTCCCCATGTTTGAGGTGACCCAGGTTTGAAGTCTTGTCGAATGCCGGTGACGACATCCCACCAAGGACCGATGGCGTGTCCCCACAGAGCCTGAAGTTCAGCGTTCTCGGTTACGCCATTGGTACGTTCGCCTTCCGAACGCAACCATAGGCGATCGACGTCACCGCCGATCCACCCTTTTGCATCCCAAGCCAGCGCACTACCGTTGTCAGCGTCTTGGTACTCAAATTTATCCAGGAGGATGAACGAGTTAATTTTTTTATCGTGCACACCATGGCCTGGTAAGTCTGGAAAAGCGGCGGCCCGGTCAGCGTCGGTAAGTACGGGGATTGGGGTTCGGCTTGTGGTAGTCGCCCCTCCATCCATGCTTTCCATACCGTCCATTTGCCCGTTATCGCTGTGATCCATAGCCCCCATCTTGCTATGGTCCATGGCTCCCATTGAGCCGTGGTCCATCTTGGAGTGATCCATCGCGGCATCTTTCGGTTTGGCGGGTTTGGATTTTTGTGCAGTTGAAGACTTTGCGTCCGCACTTGATGGCATCGCCATCGACGGATCCATCTCTTCAGCGGCTTGAGCCATGAAAAAGAATGCTGGACCGGTAGAGACTGCAAGTGCCATCAGCGTTGGGCGTAAAAACTTACTGGTCATGATCTCAATCTGCCTTTTTGGTTTTTTGGTCATGATCCATCGACTCATGGCTCATCTGGCTATGGTCCATCGCCCCGTGATCTAGCTTCGAATCGTTTGCCGTTGCTGGCTTGTCCGTTGCTGTAACAGGAACAGTGGTTGAATGGTCGCTGCCATTTTCCTCTGCCAGCACCGTGGACGAGAGTCCACCCAGCAGGACAGCGGCAAAGAGGCAACCCACGAGGGAATTACGATTTCGGTATGTGCTCACAGATCGTCTCCTTTACTCATCAACCCGTACTTCACGGAACATGCCCATTTCCATATGGAAAAGCAGGTGACAGTGATATGCCCAACGGCCTAAGGCATCAGCGGTGACTCGATAGCTGCGTTTGGTACCTGGTGGCATATCGATCGTGTGCTTGCGCACCATGAACTTGCCGTTCTCGTCCTCAAGGTCACTCCACATGCCGTGAAGGTGGATGGGGTGTGTCATCATGGTGTCGTTCACCAAGGTGATGCGCAGACGCTCGCCATACTTCAGGCGCAGCGGTTCGGCGTCAGAGAATTTGATGCCGTTGAACGACCACGAAAACTTCTCCATGTGACCGGTCAAATGAAGCTCGATGGTACGATTTGGCTCGCGGCCGTCAGGGTCTTGGAAAGTGCTTTTCAAGTCGGAGTAAGTGAGCACTCGACGACCATTGTTCCGCAAGCCTATGCCCGGATCACTTAGCTTTGGCGTTGGATTCATGGCTTGCATATCAACCAGGGGATTGTTGGTTTCAGAGGCAGGGTGTGTCTGCATTTCTCCACCCATACCACCCATGCCAGCCATCCCTGACATATCACCATTGCCCATCCCAGCCATCTTGCTGTGATCCATGCCCGCCATGTTAGTCATGTCACCGCTGTCCATGCCGGTCATCCCGGTCATGTCACTTTGGTCCATACCGGTCATCTTGCTGTGGTCCATGCCCGCCATGCCCGCCATGCCGGACATGTCACCTGGTGTCTTCTCTGCGCCGCCCATACCAGCCATGCTGCCATGGTCCATACCAGCCATACCGCCCATCCCCATGTCATCCATAGTGACGATTGGACGTGGATCTATAGCAGGTACCTGAGCAACTAGCCCTTCACGAAGAGCGAGGGTTCCGCGTGCATAACCCGTCCGATCCATAGACTGGGCGAAGATGGTGTAAGCCTCTTCACTGGCAGGCTCTACGATCACGTCATACGTTTCAGCTACGGCGATGCGGAATTCGTCAACACTCACTGGGTTGACGTGTTGGCCGTCGGCGGCCACAACGGTCATTTTCAAACCAGGAATGCGGACGTCGAAATAGCTCATCGCCGAGCCGTTGATAAAGCGTAGTCGTAGCTTCTCACCCGGCTTGAAAATACCGGTCCAGTTACCGTTTGGCGCCTGGCCATTCATGAGATAGGTGTAAGTATCTGCGCTGACGTCTCCAAGGTCGGTTGGGCTCATGTTCATTTCAGCCCACATCTTCCTGTCAGCTACTGTAGCTGACCAACCTTGCTTACTGACATCGTCGATAAAATCACCAACGGTGCGTTTATGGTGGTTGTAGTAGCCCGACTGTTTCTTAAGCTTGGCCATGACGCGACTAGGATCTTCATCGGTCCAATCAGTCAACATCACCACATAGTCGCGGTTGTATTGAAAAGGTTCAGGCTCTTTCGAGTCGATAACGATTGGCCCGTAAACCCCTGCCTGCTCCTGTAAGCCCGAGTGGCTGTGGTACCAGTACGTACCATTCTGATGAACCTTGAACTTGTACTCGTACATGCCGTCGGGTGCGATGCCATGGAAACTCAAGCCAGGTACACCGTCCATATTGGCCGGCAGAATGATCCCGTGCCAATGGATTGAGGTGTCTTGGTCCAGGCGGTTTTTTACACGCAGGGTGACTGTCTCTCCTTCGCGCCAACGCAGCAAAGGTCCTGGCAATGATCCATTGATGGTCATGGCTGTTCGCGGCGAGCCGGTAATGTTTACAGGTGTTTCACCAATAAACAGATCAAATTCATTGCCGGTGAGTACGCTCGGCAGACCTGGACTTGTCACCGCCCATACTGGAGTGCGCCAAAGGCCAAAGCCGCCGAGAATGCCACCAGCGGCCAAGCCTTTTACGAATGTCCGTCTAGAGGTTTTGGAATGCATGCCGTTTATTTCCAATCAGTCAAAAGGGAAGCCGTGCGAAACAACCGATCATGAGTTGCCCGGATCAGCTTTGCCCACCGTCACAAAAGACAAACTCTTACGGCAAGCGAGCTCAGAAATTGCCACATTTAAACCACCGCAGTGATTACATTTCTGTCAGCTTGGAGGGCTAGCTATTTAGCAATTCTTGTGATCCATCGCCTTGGCTTTGCTTTCAGCGACGGGATGTTGGGCATTTTGCGTTTGAGCTACTCGGTACGATTCCATCGAATTATTCCTGGCCACTTCCATGCGTGCGAAAGTCCGGTCACCACCCCCTTCAGCCATAGCCAAAGAAGAGACGGTCAGAGCCGCGATGACGAACAAGGTTTTGATAGGGTTCATTTGGGGGGCCTCGGATGATTATTGGTGACCCCTGAATCCACATCAGTCGTTGACTCTAGGGGGTGAGCTTGAGGCTCAATAGGACTATAAGACTCATCCCCTGTCAGGAAGCTTAGGCCAATATTACAGTTGTGTCAGGTTGCGATATTTCTCTTGAGATGCAGAGTGATTAGTCCGTAAGGTCTAAGCTATCCAACGACACATAACCTCCATCCACCATCTAAAATTTACCTGTGCGGCGTTGTAAGTTTCCGGTCACTGCACGATGGCGTGGCGTTTTTTGAGTTTTTCGCTGAAATCATACATCGGCTCGGACGCACTACGTTAAGCACTTGAGTGTTCGATAGGTGGGAATTAAATGGCAGCGTAACTAAAGGTGGCCACCGGTGAGTATTAATTTTGACAAAGCGCTTGGCTCCGCAGAAAGAGCATTACGTTTTCGCAGCCAACGAGCTGAGGTACTTAGCAATAATATCGCTAATGCCGACACTCCTAACTTTAAGGCCAGGGACTTGGACTTTTCTGCTGTACTGGCTAGCCAAACAAAAGGAGGTTTGGCTACTCCGTTCTCTTTAAAAACAACAAACCCAAAACATATTGCCGTAAACGAATTAGTAAGTGATATTCACGGCGGTGCTTTGCTTTACAGTACGCCGAACCAACCTTCCATTGATCAAAATACTGTGGATCAACAGGTCGAGGTCGCAAAGTATACGGAAAATGAAATTCATTTCGAAACCGCCTTTACTAGATTAAATGGAGCATTTAAGGGGCTACTTAAAGCTCTGCGAGGTGAATAATAAACTTTACCCAGCGAGGGAATCAGCGCCTCAGGCGCTGATTTGGGAAGGGAAACCGAGTGCTTCGACAGTTTTACGGACTTGCTCTGGGTTTTCACTGCTTTCAACGCTTACCTTACCTGCTGCGCGATCCACGGAAATCATAGCCTCGCTGTCCAGTGACTGAATTGCTTTGGTGATTTTGCTGACGCAGCTACCGCAACCAATGCCTGATACGTTTAAGACGAACATGGTTATTCCTCTTGTGCTGAGCAGTCTATTTTCACCGCAACAACAAGATCAACGTTGACACCACGGTAAGGTCAAGAGTTATGTATAGCGGGCTGTGAGCATCGGTTACGCTCATTCAATTCGGGTATTCCTCAGCCTCAAAGCATTGAAAACTACAGACGCAGAACTGACGCTCATGGCTAACGCAGCAATCATTGGAGACAGAAGGTGCCCCGTCAGTGGATAGAGCAGGCCTGCGGCGAGGGGAATACCCATTGAGTTGTAAAGGAAGGCGAACCCCAAGTTTTGCCGCATGTTTTTTACCGTTGCAACCGAAAGTGCCCGTGCCCGTAAAATCCCCATCAGGTCGCCTTTTACCAGCGTGAGCTGCGCGCTATTCATCGCGACGTCAGTCCCTGTACCCATGGCAATGCCCACATCTGCTCGCGCCAAGGCCGGTGCGTCGTTGATACCGTCGCCGGCCATGGCAACCTTTCGACCGGATTGCTGGAGGTCCGCCACCAGGCGCTCCTTGTCCTGAGGTTTCACTTCACCATGAACCTCTTCAATACCCATCTCCTTGGCGACAGCACGTGCGGTGGTGAGCCCGTCTCCCGTGGCCATGATGATTTTTACGTTATCAGCCTTAAGCTTGGTGACTGCTTCTTTAGAGGTCGGTTTTATCGGGTCTGAGACCGCTAGTAATCCTGCCAAGACCCCGTCAACTGCTAGATAGATGATGCTGATGCCTTCAAGGCGCAACAACTCTGCACGTTCTTGTAAGACCTTTGTGCTCACGCCGGCAGCTTCCATCAGTGCAGTGTTGCCCAGCTGTACTTTCTTGCCATCAACGAGACCACTCACCCCAATCCCTGAGCCGGACTCAAACGATTCAGGCTTGGTGAGCGCAATATTTTCAGTTCGGGCGTGATCGACGATGGCGTGTGCCAAAGGATGTTCGCTGCCTTGATCAAGGCTAGCGGCCAGTTGAAGCACATCGCGTGGGTTGAAATCTGGTGTGGCCTCCACACTGTGAAATACCGGCCGTCCCTCTGTCAGGGTTCCCGTTTTATCGACAATCAGTGTGTCGATCTTGCAAAGGTTTTCGATGGCACTGGCATCTCTGAACAGCACACCCATACTGGCGGCTTTACCCGTCGAAACCATGATCGACATGGGCGTTGCCAGACCCAGAGCACAGGGACAAGCGATGATAAGCACGGCGACAGCGTTGATCAGGCCGAAGACCCAGCTGGGTTCCGGGCCGAACAGTCCCCAACCTATGAGGGTCAGCAACGCAATCGCGATAACCGCCATCACAAAGTAGCCGGCGATCGAGTCGGCCATTCGTTGCATGGGCGCTTTGGAGCGTTGGGCTAGTGCGACCATTTGTACTATCTGCGACAGCATGGTGTCAGCGCCGACCTTTCGCGCCTCCATCACCAAGCTTCCATGAGTATTAAGCGTGGCACCGATCAGACTATCCCCTGCTCTTTTCATGACCGGCACAGGTTCACCAGTGAGCATGGATTCATCCACCGCACTTTCTCCCTCGAGTACAGAGCCATCAACTGGCACTTTTTCACCAGGTCTGACCCGCAAATGGTCTCCCAAGTGAACATGGGTAAGAGGAATGTCTTCCTCCTGACCATCGGCGTTGATCCTGCGTGCAGTCTTGGGAGATAGGCCAAGAAGGGACTTAATGGCGGCGGAGGTTTGTGACCGTGCTTTGAGCTCAAGAATCTGCCCAAGCAAGGTGAGCGAGATGATGACCGCAGCGGCTTCGAAGTAGACGCCGATGCGTCCATCTTGCATGAAGGTGGTGGGAAAACTTTGGGGAAATAGGGTTGCCGCGACGCTGTAAAGATAGGCTGCGGCAGTACCTAAACCAATCAGAGTCCACATGTTTGGACTGCGATTTCTAACGGATGCTATGCCTCTTACAAAAAAGGGCCAACCTGCCCATAAGGTGACCGGAGTGGCAAGAGCGAACTCGATCCAGTTTTGAACCGAACCATGGAAGATTTGTAATGAGTGACCCGCCATGGCTAGAAGGGCCACCATTACGGTTAAAGGCAGCGACCACCAAAAGCGGCGGGTGAAATCCAGGAGCTCGGGTTTGTCATCGTCATCAAGCGCGGGCATGACGGGCTCTAATGTCATGCCACATTTAGGGCAATTGCCGGGCCCTGGCTGTCTTATTTCCGGGTGCATAGGACAGGTAAACTCAGTGGCTACCTGTAGCGTGGGCTCTATAGCGGCGCTGCTGGGTTCAGCGCTGGGATGATTACCAATGTAGCGTTCTGGATCTGCCCGAAATTTCTCTTGGCATTTCTGGCTACAAAATTGATACGTCTGTCCTTGGTAAGACTCGCCAAATTTACTTGGAGGTATAACCGCCATACCGCACACCGGGTCGCGTAGACCACCGTCATTGGGTGAGGCAGCGTGGGCGGGACCGTGATCGTGGTGGCTCGGTGGAGTGGGCATAGCTATTTCTCTTCCTTGTTGGTTCCTGCCTGATCGCCATGGTCATGTCCGCCATGTCCATGTCCAAAAAAATGCATCAATGGACAGATCAACAGGATGAGGTAGGGCAAATACGGATAAACGTGGGTGAAATGTTCCCGCACCCCGTAAAAGGCACCGATCGCAATGAGCATGATCAGTACAACGCCTGTTTTGCGCCTCCAAAATGGTGGGGAGGTGCTTCCAGCCGGATGCTGATGCTTATCCATGATCTAGACCCCGTGTGTGAGCGTGTTGCTCTGATCTCTGCCTCAGAGCATAGCGAACTCTTGCGTCGACGCGGTTTTAGCGGTCGGTTCAGGCTTACTTCAAGTCAAATTGACCGACCATCCCCGACTGGTAATGACCTGGCACGTTGCAGGCAAATTGAAGTCCAGTTGTGTTGTTGAAGGTCCAGATCAACTCCTTGGTTGCCCCTGGCTCGATCAGCACGCTATTCGGGTCGTTGTGTTCCATTCCAACCATCTTCATGCCTCCCATGCTATGGCCCATGTTGCCCCACATTTTTCCAGTTCCGGTGGGTGTAAGCGTTCCATTCTGGAACATGCTCGCCATTTCTTTTTGGTGCGCCGCGTGAGCAGCGGCTTGGCCGATATTGAACTCGTGCAGCAACGCCCCTTTGTTGTGAAGTACAAAGCGAACCGTTTCACCGGGCTTTACGTCGATGCTTTTAGTTTTGAAGAAAATATCACCCATCTCTACATCAACCGTGCGAGTGACCTCTGAGGCGACTCCAGGCTGACCGATATCCTCTTTCCCATGACCTACGCTGGCCATCGCCGTAGCGCCGAGGAGTAGGGTGATTGCCGCAATAACTGGAGTAATGAGCTTAGTTTTCATGGTGACCTCGAGAGCCAGTGGAAAATACTAGCTATGCTAAAGGGATAGAGCTGAGCGTTAACTGACTTGAACACTACATTTCTGTCAGTTTTCCTGAGAAAACACGGCGCCCAGATGACGCCGTGTCTAGTGGGCGGTTCAGAGAGCCCCGTAGGAGTTATTCGGTTACTGATGGTTCTCAGAAAGCATCAGTTTGTGCTCGCGCTGCATTTGGTTCAAAACGTCATCAACCATGGCGTCGTGTTTTTCCATCCAGGCGAGATGTTCCTGAGGTGACATTGATGCTTTTGGATGATCTAGATGAAGCTGGCCCATGATCTCGCCCAGTATTTTCATATGCTCGGCCATGTGAACATGGCGCTGCCCTTCAGGAGCTTTTTCAGCTTGTACCAAGGTCGCTTCGGCTTTATCGCGCAGGCTTTCCATGCGCTCCATAATCCGATCTGCACCACCTTCAGCCAACGCAGATGCTGAGATGAGTATCGAACTAGCAAAGAATAGGACTTTTAAACGGTTCATGAGGAAGCTCCTTTTTGATTTGTTTTCCGGCTCCTCTAGCTTTCATGGTTAAGAGTCGGTCGAGCACCAGAAAGTACTCATGCTCGAACCCTAGACAGCACTCGCTGACATCTACCTGAAGCCAATATTACTTTTCTGTCAGTTGCTGGTTGGCAGAGGCATTTCATTGCAGACTCAGCCTCACAATTATTCGAGAGCCATCCCCATGAGACTTCTGGTTGCGGAAGACGAACCCAAAATAGGTATTTATTTGCAGCAAGGACTCACCGAGGCGGGGTTCAATGTTGATCGTTTTACCAATGGCAAAGACGCGCTTCAGCACGCCTTGAGCGAGGCGTATGACCTGCTGATTCTCGATGTGATGATGCCTGGGCTGGATGGCTGGGAAGTACTTCAGAAAGTGAGAGCATCCGGAAAAAATGTCCCTGTGCTTTTCCTCACGGCGCGAGACCGAGTTGAGGATCGGGTAAAAGGACTTGAGCTGGGGGCTGACGATTACCTGATCAAACCCTTCGCATTTTCTGAATTGCTGGCTCGCGTCAGAACGCTGCTGCGTAGAGGTACCACTGCCCCCTCCCAAACCCATATGAAATTGGCTGATTTGGAGGTGGACCTCCTCAAACGCAGGGTTATCCGCGCAGGCAAACGTATAGATCTAACGGCCAAAGAGTTTGCGTTGCTCGAATTGCTGCTCCGTCGTCGAGGTGAGGTTCTGCCCAAGTCGCTTATTGCTTCCCAGGTCTGGGACATGAACTTTGACAGCGATACTAACGTCATCGAGGTTGCTGTCAGGAGGCTCAGAGCAAAGATTGATGATGATTTTGAGGTCAAGCTTATCCACACCTCTCGAGGCATGGGGTACATGCTGGATGCGCCGGATTCGGGGACGGGGTCGGAATGAAGCGAATGTCCCTGACTACGCGCATGAGCCTGATGTTCATGCTAGCTGTAACGGCTGTGCTCACCGTCGCTGGACTCAGTTTTAACAACCTCAGCCGGCATCATTTCAAGATGCTGGATCAGCAGGCGCTGAACGAAAAGCTTCACTCGACGCAAAGAATTTTGACTGGGTTGAACAGCATTGATCAATTCAGTGATGTTAAGCCTGAGCTGGAGGCACTGCTTGGTGCTCATCGTGATTTGACAGCTCTTATCATCGATGGTGACGGTAAGCTCCTGTTTGCTGACCCAGGTCCGATCGTAGTTCCTGAAGACTTCCGAACGGTCACAAACAGCAATGTCTGGGAGTGGCGAGACCAGGAGCAGATATTTCGAGGCGTGACGGCGCAAGCCATAGTGACGGGGCAGGACAAGCCATTGACAGTGATGTTGATCTTTGATGTTACTCAACATATGGCCTTCTTCGAGACGCTTGAACGATGGTTTTGGATAGGACTGGTGATAAGCGCGCTGGTCAGTGCTGCACTGGGCTGGATGGTAGCGCGTAGTGGACTACGACCTATTCGCCTAGTCACTCAGGTAGCAGCTTCGATGTCAGCTAAATCGCTCAAAGAGCGTATTCCATTAGGTCCCGTTCCCCAAGAGCTCCAGCAGATGGTGCTCTCGTTCAACGCAATGTTATCTAGACTGGACGATGCGTTTGTTCGTTTATCGAACTTCTCTGCGGACATTGCTCACGAATTACGGACACCCGTTAGCAATTTGATGACTCACACTGAAGTGATTTTATCTAGAAAAAGAAATATTGAGGACTACGAGGACAATCTGTACTCAAATCTTGATGACTTGAAACGTATGGGACGTATGATTGATGACATGCTTTTTCTAGCGAAATCAGATAACGGTCTAATTACACATGAAAACAAACCGATTGACCTGGTAGCAGTAGTAGAGAAATTACTCGAGTACTACCGTTTGCTGGCTGATGAGCGAGGGATCGACCTGAAGGTCACAGGCAGGGGTAGCGTCCGAGGTGACGTACTCATGCTCGACAGGGCCATCTCTAATCTGCTCTCAAATGCGCTCCGGTACACCCCCGAAGGAAAGTGTATTACTGTCGATATTCGGCAGAAAGGAACTTCAATATCAGTCTCTGTGGAGAACCCGGGAGAGCCCATTGCGTCCGAGCATCTTGAAAAGCTGTTTGATCGATTTTATCGCGTGGACCCAGCTCGCAGAGAAGGAAGTCCAAGTAATGCAGGGCTAGGTTTATCGATTACTCGATCTATCATTGAAGCGCATGACGGAAAAATATGGTGTACGTCGTTAAACGGAATAACAGCCTTTCATATTGAACTCCCATGTGCTGATGCAAGAAAGGTCTAAGACACCTTGTTCATATGTATGCAGGCAACATGTGGTTAGCTCAATAGGATCGTTTTTGGATGAGAGAAAACTCTTGGAGCGTTCCAAAGAAAGTCGCGTATTTGGCGCCGTATCCGGGCAGATCAGTGCCAAAAACCCGCCCCAAGCTGACTGAAATGTAATCGAACAGTTTGCGTTCATGTGGCATCGTGTACTCGCACTGTGACGTTGGAAATCTTGTGATTCCTCCCTGTCCAGCCGGCCCTAGAACACGGAATTTGCTAGGTATTCGTCAGTGGTTTTAACGAGCGTCAAAAAGTAAAAAACTAGATATTCCCTAAAAACCTAGAACCAACAGCTTTTGCTGTCAGGAGTCTTGCATGTCATTCCTTAAAACTACCACCGTAGCTGTTGCGCTGACTGCGGGTTTGCTTCTGAGTGCAGTTGCTCAGGCGCATCCAAAGCTGGTTTCTTCTACTCCCGCTGAAGGATCGGATGCGGCGGCTCCGTCTAAAATCGAACTGCACTTTTCTGAGAATCTAACGACTCAGTTCTCTGGTGCAAAGCTGATTATGACCGATATGCCTGGTATGCCGAATTCACCTATGGGCGTAAAAGCTAACGTGGCAGGTGGCGGTGATCCGAAGACGATGGTTATTACACCCGCATCGCCATTGACCACGGGTACTTACAAAGTCGAATGGCGTGCCGTTTCCTCGGACACTCACCCGATTACCGGCAACTTTTCTTTCAAAGTGAAATGATTCATGAGCGACTCATTAAATATCGTTGTTCGCTTTGCTCTTTATTTCGACCTGATGCTGTTATTTGGACTGGCAATTTTTGGTCTTTATAGCCTCAGGGGAAAAGAAAGAATATCGGGAACAGTTTTGAATTTTGAGTCGCTTCTTTACAGTACTTCTGCTGTAGGTGTAGCTCTGTCCCTTGCCGCCATGTTGTTACTTGCGAAAGCAATGAGTGGCGTGTCGGGTTTCATGGAGCTACATCACCATATCTTTCAAATGGTTCTCATGGGGACTGACGTCGGTTTGACCTGGATGGTCCGTATAGGGGCGTTGGTGACGGCCATTATTGGCGTTTCCCTGAACAAGCGCTTTCCAACACTGAGTCTTTGGATTGTCACTGTCTGTGGCGCGATTGCGCTAGCGACGCTGGCATGGACAGGGCACGGAGCAATGGACGAGGGGAGCCGTCGCTACTGGCACTTTATTAGCGATATCTTCCATCTTTTGGCCGCAGGCGGTTGGTTGGGTGCGCTAGCGGCATTTGCCCTGCTGCTGCGTTTGAAATCACTGAAAGGTGAGCGAGAAGCACGAATTCTTGCTCGGGTACTGACAGGGTTTGAATCGGCCGGCGCGGTGATTGTAGTGATCATCAGCATTACGGGAGTGGCGAACTACCTATTTATCGTTGGGCCAAATCTCGATGAGGTGATGCTCAGCACTTATGGCGAGTTGCTATTTTTGAAGGTCCTGCTCTTTGCCGGGATGATCGTATTAGCGACGCTCAACCGTTTTCACCTAAGCCCGCTCTTGGAACGTTCTGTTCGAAATGGAGACTATGCTGTCGCGGTCAATGCCTTGCGCCGTAGCATGAAGCTCGAATTTTCAATGGCAGTCATCATTATTTGTCTAGTCGCATGGTTAGGTACTTTAAGCCCGGTCATGGAAATGAGCGCGGCATAGCGGTTGGTGATGGCCGACTAAGGAGTCTCAAGGGTGAATTGTAAGGGCCATTTGCACCGTCTACACTCCAGCTCATGAAACGCTACCTGCGGTTTTGCCTAATTTTCCTGATTAGCTTGGCGCTTCCCCTCAGCGGGATGGCGGGTGTTCAGACATCGATTGAACCATGCCCGATGAAAACCATGGGCATGGCGATGATGGATGGTATGGGGCAAGACTGCTGCCACGACATGAAAAGTCCCACCGAGCATGGCAAACCTTGTAAGCCCGGTCAGGAATGCAAAACTGGCGGCATGTTGCAAGTATCGATCATCAAGCCTCCTATCACCCTGTCCAGTCCTCTCATTCTATCATTCTCCAGCCATTTCCCGCTCGTACAAACCTCTTCAGGGGTATGGCGACCCCCACGTACTTGATTCCTGTACCACACTGAGCCTCATTCCGCGTTAGCGGGATGGCATATCTGCGCGCATGTCTTATGAAGCGCGCGGTGGATCATCACAGGAATCGTGAACATGAACTCCAAGTGCTGTTGCACAGGTTGGTCCTTCCTGGCCGGCCTGGCGGCAAGCGTACTTGCATTGCCGAGCTTCGCTAGCGCATTGACATTCGATGAAGCGCTGCGTCTGGCCGAAAACAATGCACCATCGTTGACCGCACAAGACGCCAAAATTCAAGCAGCCACTAGCGCGGCCATTCCCGCCGGCGAACTACCCGATCCCAAGCTACTGCTGGGCGTGCAGAACTACCCCATTGGTGGACCCGACAGATGGAGCATCGACCAGGACTTCATGACCATGCAAGTGGTCGGGATTAGGCAGGAGATGCCCAACAGCGACAAGCGCAAAGCACGTATCGAGGTCGCGGATGCGGCTGTTGATCGAGCGTCAGCCGAGCGTCGAGTGGCGCGTCTGAACGTCCGACAGTCCACGGCATTAGCCTGGATCAGAAGCTACTCGGTTGAGCGTAAAGATGCGTTGTTCCAGGACTTCTACAAAGAAAACCGTCTTCTGACCGATACCGTCAGAGCTCAGATTGCGGGTGGCCGAGCCCAACCCGCCGATGCGGTGACACCTAAACAGGAAGCTGCTCAACTGGCTGAGCAGCAGGATGATTTAGTTCGTCAACGTGCACAGGCCCGGGCCGCCCTCAAGCGCTGGATTGGCCCTGCCGCCGATGACAAACCGGTAGGCGGTTTGCCTGATTGGCCTATTGAGACCTCAGGTTACTCCCATAAGCTGCAACATCACCCCGAATTAGCGGCTTTTGTGCCGATGACCCGTGAAGCACAAGCCAAGATCCGTGAAGCTGAGGCGGAAAAGCAGTCTGACTGGAGCTGGGAATTCGATTATCAGCACCGAGGCCAACAATTCGGTGACATGGTCAGCGTGCAGTTTTCATGGGATCTCCCGCTGTTCCCTAACTCTCGGCAAAACCCCAAGATTGCGGCCAAGCACGCCGAACTAAACCAGCTTGAGGCTGAGCGCGAAGCCCTGTCACGCGAGCATACCCAGCAACTGGAGGATGAGTTGGCTGACTACGAGCGCCTCAATCGTGCAGTCAGCCGTAATCAGGAAAGCTTGTTGCCGTTGGCTAAAGAAAAGGTCGAACTCACGATGGCCAGCTACCGCTCCGGCAAGGGTGATTTGAACTCGGTTGTTGCCGCCCGACGCGAACTCATCGAAGCCCGTCTCAAGCAGGTTGACGTTGAAGAGCAACGTGCCCTGACCAGCGCTCGCCTGTATTTCTCTTACGGGGAGTCCGCTCAATGATTTTTAAATTATGGAAAGGGACTTTAATCATCGGCATCTCGATTGCCTTGGGTGTTGCCGGGGGTTACTGGTTAGCCCAACCGCGAATGAGCGGAGTAGCTGGTGTCGTACCGGATCATGAACCCAAAGCCTCTGCCGATCGAAAAGTTCTGTATTGGTATGATCCCATGTACCCACAACAGAAATTCGATAAACCGGGTAAGTCACCCTTCATGGACATGCAGATGATCCCTCAATACGCAGATACCAAGGGGGACAGCGCTGCCATTCGAATTGATCCAAGCCTGACTCAGAACCTTGGTGTGCGACTGGCTAGTGTCAGTCGAGGCGTATTTGCCTCGACACTGAACGTGGTAGGTGTGCTGGCCTTCAACGAACGGGACGTTGCAGTCATTCAGGCCCGTACAGCGGGTTTTGTCGAGCGTGTGTATGCCCACGCACCTGGTGATGTGCTGAAAGCGAATGCCGCCTTGGCAGATATCTTGGTGCCGGAGTGGGCAGCTGCTCAGGAGGAATTTCTCGCCCTCAAGCGTAGTGGCGATGCTGGCTTGCTGACAGCGGCCCGGCAGCGACTGCGGCTAACCGGAATGCCACTTACGTTAATTGCTCAAGTTGAGCGCACTGGCAAAGTTCAATCGAACCTGACGCTGACCAGCCCTATTGGTGGTGTGCTTCAAGAGCTGAGTGTGCGTGAAGGTATGACGGTGGCCGCAGGCGAGACGTTGGCTCGTGTTAATGGTTTGAGCAGTGTCTGGCTGGCCGTGGCTGTACCAGAGGCGGAAGCTGGGTCAATCGTAGTAGGGCAAGCAGCTGAAGCGCGTTTATCCGCATTCCCTGGAGTTGTGCTCAAGGGCGTCGTCAGTGCGATTCTTCCGGAAACCAGTTCGGACAGTCGCACACTTCGCGTTCGAGTTGAGTTACCCAATCCAGATGGCCGACTCAGACCAGGTTTGACCGCACAGGTAAGCCTCAATCGTTCAACGGAGCAAAGTGTTCTGTGGGTGCCGAGCGAGGCCGTCATTCGTACCGGTCGACGTGCGTTGGTCATGCTCTCTGAAGACGCTGGTCGATATCGCCCGGTGGAGGTGCAGCTAGGCCAGGATAACGATGGCAAGACGGCGATATTGAAAGGCTTGGAAGAGGGGCAGAAAGTGGTGACCTCTGGCCAGTTCCTGCTCGACTCGGAGGCCAGTCTCAAGGGCGTTGTCGCAAGCTCATTGGACGTTTCGCCATCTACTATGCCCGTTGGCGCTTTGCATGAGGCCGATGGTCAGATCGTTGAGATCAACGACAAAGAAGTCACGCTCGCCCACGGTCCCTTCAAGACATTGGGTATGCCAGGCATGACGATGACTTTCCCTCTCGCCACTCCTGCTCTGATGAAGGGCCTAAAAACGGGCGACAAGGTTCGGATCGCTGTTAGCCAGACGGACGATGGTCTGCGTGTTGAACGTCTGGAACGCTCTGGGGGCCAGCCATGATTGCGGCCCTTATTCGCTGGTCGGTGGCCAACCGCTTTCTTGTGTTGCTGGCGACGCTGTTCGTCACGGCATGGGGGATCTGGGCGGTTCAAAGTACGCCCATCGATGCATTGCCAGACCTGTCGGATGTTCAGGTAATTATCCGTACACCTTACCCAGGCCAAGCCCCACAGATCGTCGAAAACCAGGTGACCTATCCACTGGCAACCACCATGCTCTCGGTACCTGGGGCCAAGACTGTGCGCGGTTACTCCTTCTTTGGCGACAGCTTCGTTTATGTGCTGTTCGAAGACGGAACTGACTTGTACTGGGCCCGCTCGCGGGTGTTGGAATACCTGAGCCAGATACAAAGCCGCCTACCAGCCAGTGCTAAGCCAGCCTTAGGACCTGATGCCACTGGCGTTGGCTGGATTTTCCAGTACGCGTTGGTTGATCGCAGCGGTGGGCACGATCTGGCGCAACTGCGAGCCCTACAGGACTGGTTTCTCAAATTCGAGCTCAAGACGCTGCCGAACGTTGCGGAAGTTGCCACCGTAGGTGGCATGGTCAAACAGTATCAGGTCCAGCTCGATCCGCTAAAGTTGGCGAACTTGGGTATCACGCAGTCTGAGGTGACCGAGGCGATCGGCAAAGCCAATCAGGAAACCGGTGGAGCCGTGCTGGAAATGGCGGAGACAGAGTTCATCGTACGAGCTTCCGGCTACCTAAAGACGCTCAATGACTTTCGCGCCATCCCGCTCAAACTGGGCGCGGGCAGTGTGCCGGTCACGTTGGGCGATGTTGCCACGATTCAGTTAGGGCCTGAGATGCGTCGAGGCATTACCGAACTCGACGGTGAAGGTGAGACCGTCGGCGGCGTGGTGATTCTGCGCAGCGGGAAGAATGCTCGTGAAACCATTGCGGCGGTCAAAACCAAACTCGACGAGCTGAAAAGCAGTCTGCCGGCGGGGGTTGAAATCGTCACCACCTACGACCGCAGCAAGTTGATTGATCGTGCCGTGGAAAACCTCAGCCACAAGCTGATCGAAGAGTTCATCGTCGTCGCGTTGGTCTGCGGAATCTTTCTCTGGCACCTGCGTTCATCTCTGGTGGCAATCATTTCCCTGCCGGTTGGGGTGCTGATCGCCTTCATCGTGATGCGCTATCAGGGTATCAACGCCAACATCATGTCCCTTGGCGGGATTGCCATCGCCATCGGCGCTATGGTCGACGCTGCCGTGGTGATGATTGAAAATGCCCACAAGAAGGTCGAGGCTTGGCACGTGGCCAATCCTGGGGAGGAACTGAAAGGTGAACGTCATTGGCACGTGATGACTGAAGCGGCTGCCGAGGTAGGACCTGCATTGTTCTTCTGTCTGCTGATCATCACCCTGTCGTTCATTCCGGTGTTCACGCTGGAGGCTCAGGAAGGACGTCTATTCGGTCCATTGGCGTTCACCAAAACCTACGCTATGGCCGCAGCGGCTGGACTGTCGGTAACTCTCGTACCGGTGTTGATGGGGTATTGGATTCGTGGACGAATTCCCAATGAGCAGCAGAATCCGCTAAATCGCTGGTTGATCCGGATCTACGAACCCGCTCTGGACGCCGTATTACATCGACCTAAAATAACGCTGCTGGTTGCGTTGCTAGTCTTTGTCAGCGCGTTGTGGCCGATCTCTCGTCTGGGTGGTGAGTTTCTTCCCCCGCTGGACGAAGGGGACCTGCTCTATATGCCATCAGCTCTGCCTGGATTATCGGCGCAGAAGGCCGCGCAACTGCTTCAACAGACTGACCGTCTGATAAAGACAGTTCCAGAGGTCGAACACGTTTTCGGCAAAGCCGGCCGCGCTGAAACCGCGACTGACCCAGCACCTTTGGAAATGTTCGAAACCACCATCCAATTCAAACCACACGAACAGTGGCGCCCAGGCATGACCCAGGAAAAGCTCGTTGAGGAGCTAGACCAAGCGGTGCGTGTCCCAGGATTGACCAACATCTGGATACCGCCGATTCGTAACCGCATCGACATGCTGGCCACTGGCATAAAAAGCCCTATTGGTGTGAAGGTTGCCGGTACCAACCTGACGGAGATCGATGCCGTCACCCAAGCCATCGAACGTGTTGCCAAGGATGTCTCAGGTGTGAGTTCAGCGTTGGCCGAACGACTGACCGGTGGCCGCTATATTGATGTGGATATCGATCGTAAAGCTGCGGCCCGCTATGGGTTAAATATTGCCGATGTGCAATCGATCGTGGCCGGCGCAATCGGCGGTGAAAACGTCGGGGAGACGATTGAAGGGTTGGCTCGTTTCCCAATTAACGTACGTTACCCTCGTGAGTGGCGGGATTCACTCGGCGCTCTGGAGCAGTTACCTATCTATACCCCTCTAGGCAGCCAGATCACTCTTGGCACCGTTGCGAAGATCAAGGTCAGCGATGGTCCGCCGATGCTTAAGAGTGAGAACGCCCGACCTTCAGGCTGGGTGTATATCGACGTGCGGGGACGGGATATTGCTTCGGTAGTCGCCGATCTACGACGGGTCGTCAGCGAGCAGGTTAAGTTGCAGCCTGGTATGAGCCTGAGCTACGCAGGACAGTTCGAATTTCTCGAAAGGGCCAACGCACGACTCAAGCTGGTGGTGCCTGCCACGCTGTTGATCATCTTCGTGCTGCTTTATTTAACCTTTGCTCGCTTCGATGAGGCCTTGCTGATCATGGCCACTCTGCCATTCGCACTGACTGGTGGGGTATGGTTTCTCTATCTATTGGGATTCAACCTGTCGGTCGCCACTGGTGTCGGCTTCATCGCTTTGGCCGGTGTTTCTGCCGAATTTGGCGTAATTATGCTGCTTTATCTGAAGAACGCCTGGGCTGAGCGTGAAGACCTCGGCGATAGGACCGAGCACGGGCTGATGGCCGCGATTCGTGAAGGCGCTGTCCAGCGCGTTCGGCCCAAAGCCATGACTGTGGCTGTCATCATTGCTGGCTTGTTACCCATTTTGCTGGGCAGCGGGACCGGCAGCGAGGTGATGAGCCGAATTGCGGCACCCATGGTTGGAGGCATGATTACCGCGCCCTTGCTGTCGCTGTTTGTCATTCCGGCAGCCTATCGACTGATGCGTCGCCGGCACCTCTCAGTTGAGCCCATCAATCCTCAAGAAAAAGTCGTATGAAACTGACCCTGATTGCAGTTGCAAACACCGTATTTGCGCTGTCTCTTTCGGCCCACGCGTAGGACATGCCGGGCATGAAAATGTATGAATGGAATGCAAGCTCATTTAATGACAATGGCTAAGTGATTTAACGTTCGACTTTTGCAGAGCGTCGCAGCTCTTTTTTTGAGCCAGCCAATCACGAGCTGATAATAACAATACCCCGTCAGCTGGTCCCTCAAGCTTTACGGAGCTGCCAGTCGTGTTGTCTTTAATTATCACAGTAGGAGTTGCCGTAATGCCCGCTTTGAGGGCCTCCTCGACCTGTTGGCCAACATGCCGGGCGATCACTTTGTCGGTAGCTGCACAGGACAATAAATCCTGGTAAGTAACATCAACGACGTTCAGATGCCCATTGAAACCCTCACCGTTGCTACGGGTCCGGTCAAAAATCTGGTCAATGGCTTGCCAGAAGGCAGGTGCGCCACCAAGCGCCCCCGCACATTCAGCGAGCTTGGCTTCGTGTAATGCGGTCGGACCGTGCACATCCAGTGGCAGATGATGCCACTGCAGGTTTACATCCTTCTGCTGCTGTATCCAGGTTTTCAACGCAGGTGTGTACGTCTTGCAGTAGGGGCACTCCAGATCCGCGAACTCAGTCACAGTCCAGCGTGCTTTGGAAGGACCAAACAACCACGGGCCTGTGTTGTGCGGGGATGGTATCTCACTTCGAGTGAGGGCTAAGCAGGCCATCGATGTGCCTGCCAAAACGCACCCCAGCATCAACCAATATTTGCGAAGGCCTATCATGCCCGAGCCTCTGCTGGCTTCGATGAAAGCAGCGCTTGTTTACGAAGGGCCTCAAGAAGAGCGTTCTCAGCATTCTCGGGTTGTGGGTGCTGTAGCAGCCAATTGGCTAACACCGCGTGAAGTTGGGACTCGATGTCACGACGATCCACCGCACGAACCAAAACCTGTTGCAGTTGCTCTATCAAAACGGGGGCACACACCTCAAGGGTTTGAAGGGCGTCTTCACCCGGTTGTTCAAGCAGCTGGGTCAGACTTTCTATAAGGTTCTGGGTCAGGGAATTCAATGCTCTCATGCTTGGCGCTCCAAGGCCGTGACTTGCTCGGGGAAAGTAATGATGTGAGGTTCGATACCGCGATAGCGGTCAAGCGTTGCAGCAACTTCAATGGCCGCATCCAGCTCGCTGCAGCCTTTGGCTTGCATGATGTCGAAGCGTTGCTTTTTCTCTTCCGGCTCGGTCATGGCCAGGGCCAGATACAAACTCGGTGGTACCGCCCGGAATAACATTTCCATGCTTTTGGACAACACGACGCCCTCGGTGAATTTGCCGCTTTCTTTACGCGCTGACAGCATCATCGACTTCTGTGCAGGAGTCAGTTCACGAAACCGCGCGATCTTCTCCACCTCATCAGGCGGCATGTTTAAGCACATCCACCACTCGATCATGTTGAGCAGGGCTGAGGCCTCTGGCGGCACGTCGTCAACGTTCTGGGTGGCCATCCAGAACCAGGCGCCGAGCTTTCGCCACATTTTGGTAATCTTGACGGAGTAGGGGGATAGGAGTGGGACCTTCAACTGGATGTGGCCTTCGTCGGTGAAGCAGATCAGCGGACGGCCTTTAAACTGGTCACGCTCGGCAATGTTGTTGACCGTGTTGAGCAGGGAAATATAAGCGATGGCCATCTGTGCGCTATAGCCTTCTCGCGCATAGGTGGCAAGGTCGACAATGGTAATGTCCGCTTCTGGCCATGGGGTGCCAGGACGGTTGAACATGTCGCCTTCGGTGCCCATACAGAACATGGACAAGGCTTCCGCCATCTCCAAGAATCGTGAGCTTCGGGCGTCTGGAATACCGGGCTCGAGTCCCATTTCTCGCAGCGCTTCACGGATATCTTCCGGCAGAACGATACGTTGCTCCGTCACGCATTTTTTCGCTGCATTCAGTATGCATTGGCGGATGGCGCTACGGTCGGCACGAGTAAGACGGGCATCCTCTTTTTCTTCACCACCGGTGATCATCAGCCTGGCCGCAATTTCCATCTCGCCCAGGATGTCGCGTTGTTCATCCTCGGTCTGGCTAGTCAGATGTTCGTCCGACGCCTCAAGATCATCAGCTTGGATAATCTTCACGTTTTGGCTGGGTTCGATGAGCTTCACGGCATCAGCGAATGGCGCGAGGCTGACACCCGATCCAGGTGCAAGTCGAACCCGGTTTACCGTCAAACCCAACTTTTTGGCGAAATCACCGAGTAAGCCGAAGCTGTTGCCAGCCTCCACAATGAATAGACGTGGCCGATAGATGGCGATGATTTGGCTAAGGATGTTTGTCGCGCTGGCCGATTTACCTGAACCCGTAGGCCCGAAAATGAACAAATGCGCGTTCATCTGCCGGTCCAGCTTGTTCAGCGGGTCGAAGGTTATCGGCGCTCCCCCACGGTTAAACAGGGTAATACCCGGGTGCCCGGTTCCGGTCGACCTACCCCAGACGGGGGCCAGGTTCGCAATGTGTTGGGCGAACATCAGTTGTGCGTACCACTCCAGTGCTTTGCGCGCATTGGGGTCGAAGTTGCCGGGTAGCCATCTAAGGTAGGAGTTCAGCGGTGCCACTTCATCCCGAGGTTCCACCGGCTCCATGCCCGCACCCAGCAATGCGCTGCTGAGTTGCAAACTGCGTTCGTGCAGCTGGGCATCATCTTTACCCCGCAGGTAAAACGCTACGCTACCTCTGTACAGCTTGTGCTTGCGCCCGAGCAACTGACGGGCGGTGGCGACGTCTTCGCGTGTCAGGATCGAGGCCTGAGTGTCTCCAACTGCCTTGCGTGAAAGCTGTTCCAGATGCCCTTCGAGAATGTCCTGCGGGGTGATCACGAGAGTGATACAGAGAATGGTGTCCTCTGGCATTTTGTCGAACAGTGCGTTGAGCGCATCACCGCCCTTTCGGGTTTCACCGGTTAAGTGCCCGGTCTTGGGAGCATCCCTCAAGCGGTCAAGCATCACCACCTGATGGGGAAGGCCGTCGAAATACCACAGACCTTTCTCTATATCTGACAGTGGTTCGCGATAAAACAGGTTTTGCGAGAAGTCAGTGCCGCTGGCGAGCGGCAGCTCGCCCTCTGCAGCACCAGGTGCTTGCTTGCACACCAATTCGTAGAAGCGGCGAATATCTGCATCGGCAGGGCCAAGATGATCGGGACGTGGATTGAACCAATGAATCAGCCAATGGCGAATGGCGTGGCCATCCATGCGATGGGTTTTAATGCCGGCGTTCGCCAAGCCGCCCACCAAGCGATCGCAGATGATTTTCAGGTAAGGACCTGGTGCCTGGCCTCGCACATCCGCTTGCGCGCCTTGGGTACGGCGGTAGACAACAACACGGACGCGGCGCTGTTGGCCCCTCCAGGGCAGTTGGCTGACCTTGGTGTCTTCAAACAGCCCGCCTGGTTTGGAGATGGATTCCAGGTGTTGCTTCATCAGCTTCAAATAAAGCTCGGTGAATGCACTGCCTTGTGCGCGTGGTTGAACGTAGTCATGCAGTTGCTGAAGGTAATCGTCCCAGCTGGTTTCGTCCTGGGCATAGAGCTGAACCACCCAGGGTGAGGTTTCAAGCTCGTCGAAGGAGTCCTGGAGGGCGTTTTCCAGGGCGTCGCGGGCCTTGCGTAACCATTCGGGATCCCGACCTTCAGTACCAATCGGTGTCAGCTCAAAAAAGGCAGCACGAGACACGCCGTCTTCCAATAGCATGGCTTTTTCTGCAGGCAGGTAATCTACCCACGGCAGTAGGTCTACGAAGGAGGGGTTGACGTGGTATAGACGGTCAGCATCAGCGGTTGTGGCTGGCTTTTTCTTTGGGTTACGCCAATCGCTCGGCGAGGGAATACCCATGGCAGCAAGGCGTTCGTAGTAACGCTCTGTAGCAGCCTCAAACGTCTCGGTTGCTGGTCCCTGCACATCGTCAGATAACGGCGAACCTGGTGTTACGCCAGGTTCCACACGCTCTGTCGCCCGTCGCGTTTTGAATCGTTCAAAAAAACCCATCAATATGCCTCCGTGCGTTCGCCAGGCATGGCGTATTGCACCCGCTGATACAGCGGAAACACCGTGGTGTAGCCTGGGATCGGTGCCGGGTCTGAACCCGCTAAATGAGGAAAGACGTACATCACCAGGTCGGGATTGGGTAGGCGTTTAAATTGGCTGTAGATCTCGTTTTGTGCGGTACGTGTGAACATGGTGTTGTCTGTTTCCCTCGTCTCCAGAGGCCGACGAAGATCTTGGCGTGCATCGAGCAATTGGCGGCTGCTCGAGCTGCTTGAGCCGCTGGAGCCTTGATCCCAAACGTCCATCATTGTGCGGTCCCCATGGGGGAGCAATTCGTCTTTGTTGGTGGAACAGGCCGAGGCGAGTAGGGCGATGGCCAGGTATGCACCTAGTTTTAAGCCATGATTAGTCAAGCGCAGTCGAAACATGACGGGCTCCTGAGCGATAGTTGACCTTGCGGCCATTGAGTTCGTAATCGATGGTCAGTTGCTGGTCCAGGTGCACAGCTATCTTTGCCCCGGGTTGTACATACACCGCTGCGAAGGCTTGCCCGTAGAGTTTGTTGACCCAGCTGGAGACGTCATTGACGCCCTGGCCAATAATTTTGCCCATGGCTTCACTGCCCGAGCCGCCGACAGAACCGATGGTCCCGGACTGAGGGTTTATAAAAGAGCCGCTGTTTCCATCTGACTTGATGAGGGAGGCAGCACCTGCGCCGGCGGCGGTAATCAGTACCTGCGAGCCAATGTATTGCGAGGCGTTGCTTTTGCGGTCGCCACTGATACAAGGAATGCCATAGGCATCGCTTATCCAGCCCAGGCCACCCTGAATGGTGGTTTGGTTGCCATTGTTCTGATTGTTACTATTTTGACTGCTATTCGTTTCTTCCTGAGGTTGTGGCAGCGTGCGCACAGTGCCGTCATTGAAGACGAACGTCAGGCTTTTGATCTGACCGCGTACGCAAGACAGGGTCCAATCGCCGGAAGCCGTTCCGCTGGCCACCGCGCCGGCGACGTCGGGCAAGTCGATGCCGTTGGCCGTGAGATTGTCCGGCCCGATCAATACCTTGAACGGGTAGGGGTCGTTGACAGTGCCGTCAATGGGCACCCGGCCGATCAGCGCGGACATGGCCACCGAACCCATCAATGTCGAGTTCTGCGGCAAGGTGTAGACCTTGCGCACCTGTTTGCGGGCCTCCTGTGGCGAGATTTCATTCGCAACACTTTGAGCGCCCGTGCGCAGTGCATTTTGTCCTCGGTCCACGGACTCGCCAAAAGAGGTCGGGAAGTTGAAGCCGCTTGCCGTTTGATTTGTCCCTGCAGCGATGGGCTTGCCGTTGACATCGACCGGCGTTGCGTCCTGCGGCTCTATCCAAACAACGTCCGCGCCAGGTCCGCCTTTGAAGCCTTGACCGTCACCTGGCTGAACGCCGAAGCCGATCGGCAAATCAGATCCAGACTCATTGCCACTGCCCGATTTGCTGCTCAGGGTATTGTACTGCTGCTGCAGTGTGTCCAAGAGGGTTTGGCTCTGTTGTTGCGCCTCCTGCTTCATCGTTTGCTGAACGTTCTGCAGTTTGTTATCGACGTTGAGGTCGATGTTCTGCAGGCGTTTTTGCAGCTCGATGTTCTGTTGCTTTAGTTCGTCATTGTTCTTCAAAGCATTGGAGACTTGGTCCTTGAGTTGTCTGCTTTCCACGACAATGGTGCGCAATGTGTCGCTGGGTGTATCTCCGTCAACCCCAAGCTTTTTAGCCTCCTTCGTACTAAGTACAACCGTTTCCGGCGCATGAACCTGTTGGTCGGCACTTTCGCGATTGAATAATTTGACCACTACGTATATCGCCAGGATCGCGAACGGTATGACCAGGTATTTAACAAGTGGATTACTCTTCACGACGGCCTCCCTTCGGATCGATCTGGCTGATGGCGGCCGGCAATAACGATTCGGCTAGACCATGACCACGGGTCACCAAGTAGACCGTCGAGGTGTCGCTGGAATCACCTTTGGCGCCAAGGTAGGGATGCTGAAAAGTCGCGGTGACAAAGTCACCCATCAGGTCACGCGGATCCAATGTGAGGTTTTGGGCGCTTGTGTTACGTAGCTTCACCGCCGTGACCCAATACTCGTCTAACCGCCACGACCCCAACGCAGAGGCTTCGACCGGCAATATCGGCATTAGGGTGGTGAGGTCCAAACCGCGCTTCAGATTGATCTGAGCAATCCCCTCCACGGGCTCAACGGTGCGTAGGGGCGCGTAAAGCATCTGTGCGGCATAGCGCGTCATGACCACCGGAAGAGGGGTCTCACGACGCGGTTTCGGCGCGTCCTCATCCTCCTCGGCTTGAGCGCTGGCTTGGGCCGTGGAAGAAGTTGAATGGTTGCTTGTAGGTTTGGCGTTGACTTGGCCGTAACGCGGGGCGGGACTGTCCCCGGCTACAATTTTAGCCGGCTCGGATGCGACCTGATTTGGTTTCCCTACCGTTGCGATGATATCCACGAGCATGATCTCACCGGAGTTCATGTTCTGCAGCTGTAAGCGAGTCGGTTCAATCGGCTCTTTCGCCAACAGGTAGAGGGCACCACCGGTGCTCTGCACGCGCAGTTTGTCGACGAGGTTACGAGGCAGACCCACCCGTACGTTTTGGTCCACAAAGACAATACGCTCCTGACCCACGATCAAGGGCAGTGCTATAGGGATACGATCCCAGCGCAGGATTTCGACGGCGTTGGCCAACCCGCAGAAGTGAAGGGCTACGAGCCCGATGATCAGTAGGCGGCGTGTCATCATTTGCCTCCTGCTCTGGTCGTTTCTGCGGAGACTTCGATGCGTTGTGGATTACTGCTATAACAGTCCCAGGCCAAGCCGAATGGGTTTTTTTCGGGATCGACGTCGAATCGGATAATTCTTAACGGATAGCGAGCAAATGCCCGCTTTACGCGCTCCCCGCCGTAGTGCTCGTCAGCGGTGATGTCCAGGTTGACGGTCCAGTCATTGATGCTGTGCTGTTCAATATGTTGCTCAGACTTATCGTCGATGCCTCTGCCTGGAATTTCAAATACACCCCGCTCACGTTTGCGCAGTTCCCCGCTATTGCGGCGTAGCTCGAAATCTTTCTGCAAGTAGGCTTTGCAGCTGGGAGTCAGGTAGCTTTCCAAGCGGGTAATGTTGTCCTCGTAGTCGGTTTCACCGTCAACGGGCCAACGGTTCATCTGCTGAAAAATGTACAGACCGAAGGCGTATACCGACTCCGGTGGAATATCCCACCACTTACGGGTGCTACCTGAACGTAGATCTGGAGGTACATGAACAGTTAGGTCACGCGGTGCGCTCTGCCAGCCATAAGCCATGTACAGACCCAGGGCAATGAGAAAACCAATGACCATGCGCAGGCTGTTAATGTGGGCCAGTTGGGCGTCTACTTTTTTACGGTAAGTCATTGAACCTCCGTTCGATGACAGGTCCACGCACCTGTACGAGTAATCAGCAGGGCTTTATTCCAGGTAGGAAAGAACCGCGCGATGTTCAATTGCATCTGGCGGTATAGCCATGTATCAGGTCGGCCGCGTTTCCACCGACGCAAGAAACGACTGGCAAGAAACAGCCCTAGGACAGCACAGAGCATGGCGGCGCCGATGATAAGTGCCCAAATCTGGGTCAATATCGCGGCCGGAATACCGATAACCAGCCCTGCGCCGGTGCTCAACGCCAAGGTGGCCCACATTTCGTCAGCGGTAAGGCCGCCCATGATGACTGGCTGATTGTTCAATCGCACAGGGAGGAAAATCAGGGTCCCATCGTCTGAGAGTTCTGTCATGGCCACGGCTCTTTTAAAGAATATTTGAAGCCTTGGTGACCAGAAAAATGGCGACACCGAGGATGGCGACGCCAACGGCGGCTGTCGCCCCCAGATCTCCCCATTTTTTCTTGCCAAGTTGAATTTCGTGGTAGGTGCCGAAGGCATGCCAAGCAACGCCACTGAAAATGACTGCGCAGATGATGAGGCCAAGCAAAGTAAAACCGTCAAAGGCGTAGTTCTGCATGGTTTGCATCAGGTTAGAGCCTTCCCCCCGGGTAGGAGGCTGAGACTGCGGAAGAGCCGCCATGGCCAGTTGGGGGAGAGCAAGCAACCCGATCAGCATGCGGCCCGGTTTTAAGAATGAAGTCATGGTGTATCTCCCATAGGGTCAACTAAGAACAAATGTGGTGAGGATCATGCAAAGCAGTAGGATGCGGACGAGCGAGGTCGAGGCAATCGTTCGATCAAGGTTGCCAGTGGCCCATCCTCGGTAGCAGCTCCAGATAGCCCAGGCGCCCCACATAAAGATGATGGCTACAGCGACGCCGACGAAAAACAGGTAGCTCGTCGAGGCAGGAAATCCTCCTGCCGCTTGAAACGCAGCAGCCTGAGCGCCGCTCATGCTCATGGCTTGCGTCCTTCGGTCGTGTATTGGCCTGACAGCTCAACAGGATCACGAGGCTGGGCTCGGGTTGGGGTTAGATAGCCCTCCAACCCATGACGAATTCGAGCGATATCACCTGCTAGACGCTGGTAATCGAAGAAGTAACGCTTGCCAGGTTCGTCGGCCACTTGAGCGCTACGACGTGCGGTGTCCTCTAAGGCATTCAACTGGCGGATCATCACGTCCAGGTTGGCCTGTTCGGAGGCTGAAGCAGCGGTCGCATGAGAGACAGGCAGGCCGCATCCAAAAAGTGCGATGAGGCCTGGCAAGGCAAGTCGGCAAGTGAGTGCAGTGAGACGCGGGTACTGGATCACGGCTGGGCTCTAGTCATTCCTGATGCCGTCAGCTTGCCGTGATCAAGCTATGGTCGCCGCAAGAAAACCATATTCAGGACTGTAAGGATTTCTTCTGACGGTACTGACACCATCAATCACAGTGGATAGGGCGTTTGAAGAACAGCAGATACCCGATGGGCAAGGCGAATCCGTAAGCCCAGCCTTGGGCGTTTTGATTGCCAACCTTGACTTCTCCTTTGACCACGGGCTGCACGCTGACCAGCTCCCAGCCTTCGCTGCCTAATTGAGCAAGGCGGTTTTGACGTTCAGAATCTTCCAGAAAACCCTGGGTGTCGGGTTCAGTGGTGGGCTCTTCGGACTTGAACATGAAGAGCTTTTTGGTTCTGACAACGTACTGAAAGGGAGAGAACTCAGTGTGGTATTCAAATTTCTGACGGCCCATGGCGACGTCCTCAATGTGCAGAGCTACCAGGGTTTCAATAATAAGCGCGTGCCAGCAATCTGAAATAGTTTGTTGCTAAGCGCGTGATTTCTGAGGTTGGAGTGCAGAGGTCCGAGCATCGACATAGCGCTGCATGATAGAAAGCACCATTGAGTTCAACGCTAGGATCTTCATCCCTCGCGTCACCGCCACGTACAGCAAATTCAACTCGTCATCTTTACGACCTTGATCGATATCGGGTGAAAGCGGATCAGCGCTAAAGTCGTCATACAGGCTGACAAAGTCCCACTCCAGCCCCTTGGCCTTGTGCCCAGTCGTGAGTGTCACGGTGGCGTCGAGCTCGTTATCTACAGAGCGGGAACGTAGGGTTTGGATCCGCTGGGGCAGGTCCGGATAGGCTGTAATGATCTTGATCGATCGCAACATCTCCGTATCCTGGCTTACCTCGGCTATTTCCACGTACTGTGAAAAGTCCCGGTAATCTCTCAACAGCCTGCGGTTCTGCACCTCATGGTTACGGTTGCGGCTGAATAGGTATAAATCTTCCAGATCGCGTAGCGAGTAGCTGTCGATACCGCCGACCCAGAAAATCTTGGGGTTGCTTGCGACCAGCTGCAGGGCGTTCTCGATGACGCCGGTCACGGTACGATGGATAAACGTGCGATGCGGTAGCTCTTCAGGCAGAGCCCGTTTAACCAGGGTATTGCAACCTAACCCCTGCAGCTTTCGTGTCTCACCCTTGTAAAAAAGAATGATGTTGGCCACATGCGCGACGGCAGGGCCGAAGCGAAAGCTTTGGGTCAGGTAGTGACGTTCGGCGTCGGCCATCCAGTCGCTGTTGAGCGCATCTTCTGCGCCGCGGAAGCGATAGATCTGCTGGTGGGGATCGCCGACTGCCACCTTGCGGACCCGTTGTATTTTTACTATGTCGGCAATAACTGGGTTCACGTCTTGACCTTCGTCGAGCAGAATGGCGTTAAATCGTTCGCTCAGGTCGGGCTTGCTTAGCTGATACAGCTTCAAGTAAGCGTCATGGGTGATCGACATTGCTGTGTCCTGCAGATCGATCATCCGGTTCCAGATGGTTTTAGCCACGTTTAAAGCATTGTTCAGGAAACGTTCCTGGGCACTTGTGAGCATTCGTTGCCCCTGGAATCTGGGAAAATGCACACGGCCCAACTCGTCATCGGCGCTGGCCATGAAGTTGTTAAGCGTGCTGAGGACATCCCGCACGAGCTCCCAGTCCTGGGTGTTGATGGCCCTTGCGATGTCCGTCAGGCGTAAGTTATTGGTCTGCTTGGTGGCGTACTGACTGCCATAGACTGCATATGCGAGGCCATGCGCCGTCTTACACACCACGTTTCTGCGTGGAAAGCGGCCCCTGGCAGCGAGCTCGACGGATTTGTTGTAGCAGAGGTAGAGCATTTTCACCGAGGCGTGTTGTGTGGCGTAGCCCACCAGTGTGGTGGTTTTGCCGGTACCGGCAAAAGCCTGAACCAGTAGCTTGTCAGCCGTGGAATGGATGATGGGCTGCTGTTCTTGTGTCCACTGCATGGGCAGCTCCTAAAGGTATTTTTTGAAGCTTGAAACGGTGATGTAAACGGACACACCCAACAGCACGGCGCAGGGCAACAGAATCAAAAGGGGGCTGATGCTGATGGGGATGGCCAGGTAGACCGTCCAGGGCACGATGGTCAGCGGAATGATCGTCCCCCGGGCTTTGTGATACAGGTAACTTGACTCGCGGCCGGAGCCGAATTTTCGTAGATCACGCCGCACCAGGCCATCGACCAAGCCAGTGAACGCCGCCAGTGCGAACAGCGGAATCGTCAACGTCAGAATGACCATTCGCACACAGAAGGTCAGGACTGTGTATAACGCGGCTAAGCCATAGTCCTGGAATTTGATCATCGCCCGACCGAGTTCGTAGCGAAGGTTCAAGGTTCCCGTTTGTTGTGGTGATGTTGAGCGAGCGTACTGTGTCAGTGCATTTATATTGTCCTGCATGCCGGTTTTCACCATCAGCCAGTCATAGACCGTTTGTGCCAGCCAGGTTGCCGTACGCCCCGGTTCTTTGATGACAACGCTGTGCAGCAGATCCTGGGACAGCCAGCCCAGTTCATGTTGGAACATCTGCTGAGCATGTTTCCAGCCGGCATCCGGCCAGAACGTGTACATGCAAAGCCATTCAACGACGATGGCGCCGAGCAAGGAGCCGAACATCACCCCCAAGAAATGAAAAGGGGTAGAGAACAGCATGCCCAGGAAGTTTTTTTGACCTTCCTGCTGTTGCTGGGCTTTTTCCGCGATATCGGCCATGGCTCTGTTCCTTCAAGCCTATGCGGCTTTTCCGTTATTGGCCATCTGGCGGAAGTCGTCTACCAAGTCATCAGGAAGCGACTCACTTAGTGCGTCATATCCCGGTGCTTGCCACCAGTCGCTGCTGGTTCCGGATCCTTTACGCATGCCCTCAACCAAGGCCTGAAGATCCTTGGGCATCACTTCATCGGGATCGCTTGCCGGCAACGGCATACGAATCTTCCACAAATTCCCGCCCTCTATCAGGGCAAAGCATTGCCCCTTGGGTAGGGCAACCACATGCGCCGGTTCGATCATCGGTACGCTGACACTTTGGATCTGATCGTGAGTGTTAGAGGTGAAAGCGGTGTTGCCGTTAATAGCGTCGTTTGCACTGCTTGCTGGTGTACTGGTAAACACCTGGACCTTTGGCAACTGGTTGGTCAGCAGCTCGGCGGTTGCAGTCTCACGTACACGTAACATGAACAGGTTGTTGAAGTTACCGATGACTTGGCCAGCTTTAGCCCGGTTACCGATTTTTGCCTCAATATCGCTCATGGTTTGGGTATAGGCCGTGACCTGCATGCCGGCACCACCGCCTTTGTTGATCATCGGTATGAATTCATCGCCCATCAGTTCGTTGAATTCGTCCGCATGTACGTTAATTGCTACCTTGCCGCCGGTGGCCCCGGGCAAGCCATCATCGATGCCAAACTTATAGATGTGACCCGCAACTGACACCAGGTCGCTGAACATCGAGTTGCCCACCGCTGCAGCTACCTCTGTATCAGATAAAGCGTCCAGGCCGACATAGACCACTGCCCGTTTGCGGATGATCTGCATCCAGTCAAAGATTGGTCGTGGGTCCTCAAGATCCATGTAGTCGGGAGATAGCAGCTCTGCAATCCGGCCTGTGGTCAGTTTTTCCAGCAATGGCAGAAGGCTGGCCACGATCTTGTCGAAATAGGTTTTGTCATAGCGTACGGCTGATCGCAGACCCTCCATCACTGGGTCGGAGATGCGTTGCTGAGTGAGGTACATGTCCAGGGCCACCACGCGTAGCGGTCGATCCTTCATGGCGAAACTGAGGTTCTTACGATCGATCTTTCCTTCCAGCTCAACGATGGTTTGCCAGGCTTTGGGATCATTTTCAGCAAAGTGCTTCTGCGCATACTCAATAAACAGCGCGTCAATGTTTGTCACATGCTTGAGGATCTGTTCATAGTCCGGCCGACGTCCCAGTGCCACGAGGGCGCGCGCGATGATGTTGACGAAACGCCAGGCGAATTCCCGGAATGCCGCGGAATTGCCTTCCCCCGAAAGTTGGCCGGCAATGCGGGTGGCAACCTCCGAGATCCGACCAAACCGGCCGACGGCGTTGTAGCGAGCGGAGTGATCGGGCCAGCCTAGGTGGAACACGTAGAATTCCTCCAGTCGGTTTGCGCGCTTGCATTCGATGTACATGCGCTTCAGGAGGTCTGCGTCGCCTTTAGGATCGAAGACAATCACCACTTCGCGGTCCAGGTCCATTTCTACATTGCGCTGGCTTCGATGAACGGGTTGCACGCGGCGCCCCATATGAACGCGGCGCCGGGGGCTACGGCGGGTACGCCTGATGTCTTGGGTGATAAACAACTCTGCCAAGCGGGTTTTTCCAACACGAGTAGTCCCCAATACAAGGGAGTGTCCAACCCGCTCACCCAGTGGCAGGCTGACATCCGCTTCGTTCGGCTCTATACCGTGTAAGCGCGGTAGCCCCCGACTGGAGGAAGTGGACGCGCCGGGTTAAATGGCACATCCCACGAGGTAGCCTTTGACAGCAATTTGAGTGGAAAGGGTGCGAACTCCAGACGCTCCTCAATTCTGCGAGCAAAGGTATAGATAGACGTGGGCTCGACATACTCGGCGTACTTTGGGAGGTAAGTCTCCATCAACCGCTGAGTATGTTTTTGGGTCCAGCGAAAGCCTTTACCGATGAATAGCCGCTCATTGCTGACCGGCATGTCTTTGCTGGTCATGGTGTAGTGGGGTAGGCGCCGAATATTGCGCCGGTAACGCAGCACTACCAACGCTTGTTTGAGGCGGACGAACCCTAGACCCAGAAAGCCTGTACCGGCAACCATGCCGAATAAAGGCGTCAGAGCAACCGCCCAGGGCGCGAAAATACAGAGCAACGCCGCAGCGGCACATACGCAAACTGTGTACAGCTCAACAGCAGGGCGTAGTAACGACTCAATGGTGTAGGAGGTGGTCATGGATCACTTCCTATGAGTGAAAGGGGACAATGGCCCCACTGTTTCGAAATGGAAAACGACTGGCTTGCCTGTCTCAGCGATCAGCCCATAGGACTTGGCCAGGCGGTATATGGGGTGGTAGCTGTTAAGGGAGTTGACGTGTCCAGCAATGCGCTCTCGCCAGACTTCTAGTGGCATCGCTGCCTTGCTCAAATTACACGGCACGCACGCGGGCATCATGTTGCTGATGGCGTGGTTCTCTGGCCGCCCCAAAATGATGGCACCGGAGTACTTGCCGTCCACCCTCTCTGGTTCTCGCCATACTGCTTCCATGTGGTCCGCATGCCACCGGTCACCCAACAGCACACCGCAGTATGCGCAATGGCCCGCGAATTTAGCGTGAAGCTCGCAGCGTTGCTTCTTGGTCAGCTTCATGGGGCCGGGATCCTCCTTTCATGCGTGATGATGAATTGGCCAACTCTTGCCTCGCTTGCTCAACTGCCTCGGGCAGTCGTTCTTTTAGCCGCTGACATAGCTCCACCTCGTCACCAGGTACGCGGGCGATGACGGTGCCGCCATAGAGCTTGGCGACATAGGTGACCTGTTCAAAAAGCAGTTGGCCTGCTCGTGGGTCATCTGGTTGCTTGATGACCAAGGTGATGTGCGTAAGAGAGGCCATACCCTGGTTACTGCTGGATCGTTGTGGCAGTGATCAACAGCGGGTAATGCTGGACTCCCAAGCGCTGTGCCAGATCATTTGATGGAGCCGGGACCAACTGTAGATTTCCTGCCCATCGTTGGATTTCGGCAAACCGCTCGGCGCTGGCCACGTTAACCACAAGGCCCACTGCCTGCAGTTGCTGTAACTGATCGCGGCGCTGTGATAACCACTTTCTGGAGCTTTCATCGTCGCCTACAAGAAACAATGGTTGCAGGCCAGGTGCATTGATTACCCGGCCCTGTACCTGCCCGGGTGTCAGTTGGTCAGAGCGCACTGGAAACGAGCCTTGCCCACGCACACCAATATTCTCTGACTGTGCTGACTGCTCAGTAGGTTCTGGAGCCAAGTACTGGTAGTAGGGCAGAGCGGAAACACCCCCTCGGTCTTCAACAACAATCAGCGAGGTGGCATGCACTGCCATGGGGGAGGCCAAAGACAGCAAAACAGGCAGATGCAGCAATCTATTCATGGATTATTCGCCATCAGGTTGATACCGGTGACCCGGCTGAGGTGTTTGGCAAAAGCTCGTCGGTATCGGGCAGCGGGTTCGCCTCCGGCAGGGCGGTGGTACCGACCAGCAGCGGTGATCCAGTCGCCTCCTTTGGCTTTTTGCTCAGCCAGGATCTGGGCCGTAACCGAGAGGTTTTTGTACGGATCCAGCCCTTCGCAGGGATAGCTATAACGGTGGCCGTTGGCACCGATGTTGGTTTGTCCAAGCCCGACGTCGACTCTATTTGGGCCTGCGGTCTGAAGGGCGATCATCAACGCTCTGCAAGCATCGCTGCGTGTCGCAAAGCGATATCCGGCGCCGGCGACATTCAACGTCCAGGGCCAGGGGACGATCTGGCCGCGAAGTCGGGTGCCACTCTCTTGCAGTGCAACGGAGTACAGCACCTCGGACGGAACGCCGGCAGGCAGGGCAATCAACTGATAGGCCGGTGGCGGAACCTCGGCACCGTTAGCAAATGCCGCGGTGAGCAGTAGCCCCCCCGTTAAAGCCGCGCGAATTACAGACGCTGCCATTGTCCATTCACCTCGCGTACCACGGCCGGCAGCTCACCGCCGAGTCCAAGGCCAAGCCATCGACCGGCATCGTGATTCAATGTGATCTGTCGGCTTCTCACGCTGGCCGGTTCGACTCCAGCCAAGATGGCCCAGCGGCGAATTATTTCGTCATCACCTTGACTACCAACGAAGTACAGATCAAAGGACTGTTTCTGGTTTTGTAAGTCTTTGACGCGGTCAATACATGCGTTGCAACTGTCTTGAACAAAAACGGCTAGTCGTCCAGTGCCTTTCACAGCAGTTACCGCTCCCGAGCCTGGAGCAGATGCAGGGTTGGACGATAGTTGGATGACTTTTTCATTGGGGTAAAGACGTGCGAAGGCTTGGTCATAGGCCCTTTGGTACGCCAGTTCCTTATCGATACGCTGTCGCTCGGCTCGCACCTGCAGCTCTGCATAGCGTCGGCGCTCCTCCTCCGACTTCGCTTCGATGCCAAGTGCTGTCAGAGGATCCAGGCCTGGCGAATAGATTCCGCGAGGACCCTCCATCACAGTTTGAAAGCGGGACCATTCTTGGGGGGTTAATCCCCACTCGCGGGCGAGTTCTGTCTGACTGGCTCCTTGAGAAGAGTTGTGAACTTCACTGTTCTGAGTGTTCGAGATCGACGTTGATTGCCCCGAAGCCGCATGACAGACATATGCAAACGCGAAGGTGGCCAAGCCTGCAATGAAACCCAAAACGTAAAGAGCAATGTTCCTGGGCTTCTTTGTTTTCGAGGAAGTGGTAGGGGAGTGCATAAAGGAGGTCCTATTGCGCGACGGTTACGGTTTGAGGTGTTCCGGCCACGTCAAAGCGTGCGGATCTTCCGTCCAGCGCGTTGAGGCGCCAGGCGGTGCCCGCCACAGCGTCACCAGGTCGGATAAGGTAAATTTGATTCAACTGCGTGCTGCCAGGCGGTGCTACGGACAAAAAGCGTTCACCGCCGCGATACTCGATACCGACAACGGTAAAAGGGGGTGTTTGCGGTGTGACAGTGGTGGTAGCGGGCGGTGTTGGCCGCTTTGGTTGGCGGGCAACGGGCTTAGGCTTGGGCTTGAGGGGAACAGCAGTGGTTTGTTTGATGCGTGACTGACTGAGTTCTTGAAGACGGCTATCGAGTGTTTCGACGCTGGCTTTGAGGACTACCAATTCACCAGCAGACGCAGCATTTTGAGAGATTTCTTGCGCAGACTCCGTCGCTTGCTTTGCATACGCTTGTGCGGCATCAATTCGATTCGATAAAGCCTGCTGCCCGGCTCGGAAGTCCTCATTGGTCACCAGGTGGTTGCCGGCTACCGTGTCCAGTCGCTCATCGACTTTGCCCAGCCGCGTCAACAACGCATCGAGCGACTCTTTGTCTGCAGTCGCAGCCAAGCTGTTGCTGAGTTGGGAGAGTTGATGATGCTCATAACCCAGAATGCCTGCCAATAATGCAAGGCACAGACTGAGTATCGCTGTGGTTCGAGTAGGGCGTGGTAGGTTCATGGGCGTCCTCGCGAAAAAGCGAATACACCCTCTCAAACCGGTCTCTTAGGTGCATCAGGAAATAGGTTTTCCAGGACGCATGGTTTTTGAAGTGTCGAGTTGGCCGCTGGTAAATTGGGATCGTTATAAAAAAATGGCCACCCGAAGGTGGCCGTCAAACTATGAAGCAATGAGCTGCCTTGCAAGTGTCATTTCAACTGAATCACCATCTTGGTTCAGCGAGTCGAGACCAGAATCTGGCACATCTCCCGACGTGCTTTGAGCCACGGCGATTTTCTTGGCCATCAACTGCAGGCAAGTAATCTGAGAGCTGCCGGCATAGCCAAAAAAAACCACCCGCACCGGCTGCTTTTGCCCAATCCGCCATGACCGTCGAGCTGCCTGTTGCAAGGTGTACACGTTGTACCCCGTCTGCAGGAACGCAATGGTCGGAAAATCGAGCAAATCCAACCCGGTCTTGACCAGCTCCGGGTTAGTGATCAGTACGTCGACACCTCTGTCTACCTGGTCGAGGATCCAATCCTCGCGCCTGGCGGTATCCACTGACGCCCTCAGGACCGCTACTTTTAAACCAGATTGCTCCAGCAGTCGTTTCAGGCGAGAGGTGGTGTCTCGCGTGCCGCTGTACACGGTATAGGCCAGAACCTTCCGGCCTTTGGCTTTTTCCGTGAGGCAGAGGTCGAGCAGTGCTTTCTCCTTCGGCATTATTTGCTCATCTGCAAAGATCGAGGGGACGAACGCCAAGGTATCTTTGCTACGAGGGTGCTTAACGATCTCCGGTCGAAAGCAGCAGTCAGGCCAAGCCAGCAGCACGTTGAGTACTACCCCTAGCAAGGTAGTGTCTCGACGGGCCAATGCTTGGCGAAGTTCCTGCGTCAGTTTTCCTGCCAATTGCTGATAGGCCGACGCTTGTTCTGCAGACATGCTGATATCGACAAATTCCTCCTGGTACGCCGGCAACACGTTGCCACCGATATCTTTAAGTTTCAGAAACACGGTGAACGGCAACACAAAACGGTGAATGCCTTTAGGGCCGAAGCCTGGGGCTTTCACCGTTCGCACCGAGAGTTTTTTTCCCTTGGCTGTTTTGTGTGACACGTTGTCCCGCTCGGTGTAAATGTCCTTCAATACGCCGTGGTCGCGCATGAATGACATCGCGGCCGGAGCCATACTTCCGCGCGCGTTTGGTTTGTAACCGTCCTCGATCATTCGCCGGGTAAGTATTCGGAACAGGAGGTAGAACAGATCATCGGCATAGCCACCCATGAGGGTGCCTGTCAGCAGCACGGTTTTCCGTGCTTTCGCTGCCAATACACCCATGGCTTGACCCTGGGCCGAGCCACTGTTTTTGTATTCATGTCCTTCATCCACCACCAGCAGGTCGAAATATCCGTCTGGTAGGTAGCGTTTGATGAACTCGGTGGGTTGGAAACCGCCCTCGCCAAAGCCAAACTCAATGTTGGCCATGGCGCGCTCCATGCGTTTGGCTTGGCGGTCGCTGAAGATGAAATTGCCCTGAGCGTCCATCAGGTTGATGAATTCGCTGACGTTGTCGATCAGCATCGAAGCGAGGAAGTCCTCCCCGAAGTCATTCAGCAATCTGTCCGCACGTACTGGACCGATAGTCGGAATCCGACACATCGATTTTAGTATGGTCGCACGACGAGTTCCGTTGTCGGCTTTGCCCGGGCGCATCAGCGTCCAGAGTTGTCCTTGGCAATAAGGGCAGCTGCGACGGCGTTCCTCTCGGTGAAACTCTTCGACAGTCACACGGTTGCCTTCTAAGTCCAACAGAAGGCGTCCGCAGTCGGGGCATCCTGCGAAGTTGTATCCGCCGCTGGCGCGACGTGGCCAACATACCGTACGCCAGTGATACCCCATGCGCATTCGCACGCGTCCGAGAATGAAGAACTCTTTACGGCCATCGTAAGGATCCCCCAGTTGGTCACGTAGCTTGATCAGCTTAACCAGCGTATCGGGTCCATTGAGAACCCACACGCGTGCGTCTGGGATGGTTTCGAGTATCTCCCGTCGCCATTTGTAGACCAGGTGTGGAGGCGAAACCACCAAAGTGCGGCGGTAGCCCGCACTGTGCATGACAGCGGCTACAGCGATGGCCATCATGGTTTTCCCAGTGCCCATTTCTGCATTGATAACGGCTGCCTGCTCGTTGCGGTCTAGCAATAAAGCTGCAACGGCCTGCACTACATCAGCTTGAGCAGGGAACGGCTGGCGTTTGAGTTCGCTCATAACCCGTTGATAGGCTTCGTTGATGCTGCCGGAATAAACCGGTGGGTTAGAGCGATTGAGGGAGTCCAATAATTCATCACCGAATTCGTCGATGAACTCAGTCAGGCCGATGGCCAAGGGCGATACAGAGACTTGGGATAGGTCGTTCATGAGTGTTTCTCCAATAGGAACGAAACAGGGCATGCACGACACCCCGACGGGTATGGTGAATACCCTGCGGGTTGGTTAACGGATGGCCAGGTTGGCGTGGTGGGTCAGTAGTCCGATGGCAGCAACACGGTTGTTGCACTGCGGTCAGCTTCGGTGATGATCCAGAGCCGGGTCTCATCGCCGGCGCATATGTCATAACAGGAGAACAATCGATCCCCGTAGGTCAAAGCCCGTTGGTTACTGCTCCAGTCTTCTTTGGGCAGTTCCCCCCAGTCACCTGAGAAATGCCGTCGCAAGTAAGTGCTTGGATCGAGATGTCCACGCTCAATCAGGTGGTGCACTGACTGGGTCAGCACTAAGCGGCCAGGTTCAAATGTCACTCGTGGTGGTGGGGTCAGTGTTGGCTGTGTCACCACCTCATCAGCCTCATGCGGCGTATCCGCCGATGAACTGATGGTGATCACGCGGCCTTGGTTGGCAGAGCCTGGCGTCATGTCCCATGCCCGAATGATGGGCACGAAACGATCAGTCAGGATCCTTACCTCGGACACGTTGCCGTCCTGGTCTTCGGTGAACTCGGTCTTGCGGACCTTATCTTTGTAGGTATCGCCTTTGAGTACCAATACTCGGCCGGTTTTGGATTTCACTACGCCGGAAATCGCACCGGCAGCCAATGCCAACGCCAAGTGCCAGCGCGACAGCTCCCTCACGGGAGGTCGTGGCTGAGCGCCGCTTTGACCAAAGTGCAGTGTGAAGTCAGGCCACATGCCACGAAGTCTTTTGATTTCTTCGCTGAGCTGTTCAGGTTCAAGGCTGATACGGTAGAAGTGTTCCAGCTCGTTGGATGCCGAGAGAACCCTGTAGGGCTCCCATGGCCAACTGGTTGGTAACGCTTCCGCGCTCAATGTGCCGGTACCGATCGCCTGAAGGCGTGCGCGTACGTTTTTGACTTCTTGCGGTCGAGCGAGGTCCTGCCGGCGGATTCGTATACCGAAGATCACTACCTGTTTAAAGGTTGGATCAGCGGCTTTGTAGATCCGCAGTTCAGTAAAGTGATTGCATAGCCAACCACACAGCTCATCGTCCAGCACGTAGTGCGGAACAATCAGCACCAAGACTCCCCCGTACTGCAGCAGTGGTAGCGTCCGTTGATAGAACATCTTCTCCAGGCGCCGACGGCCGTTACCTTGGTACTGAGATGCACCTGCATGGTCAGCGACCAGGTTACCGTAGGGCGGGTTGAGCCAGAGCAAGCCGAAGGCCTGGCGGCTGATCATGGTGTCCATCAAGTCGCTGTGCAGCACGCAATCCAGCAGTGTCTTGCTGTGTTTGGCACGCTCCTGGTCATACTCGACTGCGTAGGTCTCAACGCGGTCACGCCCGAGTGCATGAGCAGCTTCAGCTAAGGCAACGCCTTCGCCTGCACAGGGATCGAAGATCCGCATCTTCCCGCTTGGGGATGGTGCCAACGCTTGTAGGGTGAGTTCCAGCGTCGTTTCGTCAGTGGGGTAGTAGCCATTGCGAGCGAAGTTGCGCGCCAATCGTGGGAACATCAAAGCCATGGTGAGGCTCCTGGATCAATGCTCAAACTGAGCGTGGGTTGAGAGCTGCCCCTGGCGAATGAGCTCGCCTAGGGCTGTTTCGAGAACGTCGAGTTGCAACGACAAACGCCATGCCGCAACAGCACCGGACGTTCCAGGTAACAGCTGCAGCATGTCGTGTTGGGTGAGCAACCCCATTACCTGCTCCTGCCAATGAGGCAGTAGCGGTAATGGACAGGTGTCCTGTATCAAAGGCCAAAGCCGTTGATGAGGTGACTGCCCGTTCTCAAGAAGGGCGTAGGCGAAGTGGTTGGCCCGATCCGGCTGTACGCAGCGTCGGTCAAACAACCAGAGGTGAATCAAGCTGCCGAATAACGTACCGCGCATTTGTCGCGTGGTGCGCTTCTCCAACAGATCGATGTTGGGGAAAACAGGAAGACTTCGGCCATCTACAACGATGTGAAACCGGCTTAGACCATCTTCTGTCGTGCCGAGGGTCAGCCTGGCCAGGAACTCCTGCAGCGCCGTGTCTCGACCCCATGCAGAAAGGAACACCAGGTTGCGTTGTTCGTCACACGCGCAAGCGTCGACGAAAAGATCATTGCACTCCTCGATTGGGAAGAGCGGGGTAGGGCTGGGCATGGGAACCTCCATAATGGAGGGGGAACCCGCCCGGAGGGGCGGTGAGCCCCTCGGGGGTGTTAGCAGTAAGTGTTATTGCTTGGGAAACAGCAGGTTGTCCGATTTGAACGTTTTATCGTTCGGGTCAAACGAGACCGTCTCGTCTTGAAATAGAGGGCTGTGCCCAGTGAGAAAAATTTGCCCCAGGTATTTGGGGCGAAGGGCAACGGCGGCATCGGCTTGTTCTGCCGTCATTTCGAGCTCCTCTACCAAGAAGTCCCAAAGCTCCTCATTCGTCGACACCTCGTTATTGGCGAGCTGATCTTCGATGTTTTCGAGGATTTCTTGGGTCAGGTTATTGAAGATTGGATTCATGTGCTGCTCCTGCTAAGTCGAGGAGCGCCCAGGAGGGAGCCCCTCATGGGTTGTGCCGATTGGCTTGGCGTATCGCGGGCTTCGTCAGGTATTGGAGATATTCCATACCTGCAGTTTGAAGTTGTGTACATAGCCGAGCTCAGAGAGCCGACTGCACTGTTGGCGTAGTTGCTGACGATCAACAGTTGTGTCCAGCCTGACTGTATCGCTTAGAGGCCAGATTGTGCCGAACAACTCAGCATCTGCCTCGAGGTCGTTGGTTCCGCCGGTCGGGGTCATCCCAAACGGGGCATCCTCTTTTGATACCTGTTTATTAGAGGCCGGTACTGCGGGTGGATTATTCCGCTGCACTGGCTTGGAGAGGTTGGAGGAAGACTCTTCATCCATAGGGTCAGGCTCGTTTGGCGAGAGCCTGGCGGCGTCTTCCGGTGTCAGATTGTCCACGTCGTCGAGGCTCATGCTTTCCAGCTTTGCACGGATCTCAACGACCAGGCGACCTGCTGTGGAGTAATACGAAGGACGGATCTCCGTTATCAGAAAGTCGCCTCGGTATTTTCCTTCATCGTACTGATCAAGGAGTGCGTCTTTGATCACGAACTCACCGATAGAGGTCGAGAGCCGTCCGACGTTGAATTCGCCATTGCGGCCACTGATGGTACGGATGGCCAGTTGGCCGGGGATGTTGATCATGGGCAGCTCCACACTGCTACGAATGAAAAAAGCCCGACAGATGTCGGGCTTTGGGTAGTGCTGTGAATGTCGAAGGATTATGGGCAAGAAGTATGAGTTTCTTCCTTGAGTGAGATGTACAGATAGAAAACGCCTGGCGGTGATTCTATGCGGTCAAGTTTTAGGTCCAGCCAGACTCGATCGGTGTTATTGCCGGCAGGCAATAAACGATAGAGGCCGAAATGGATCTGTGTGCTGTCAGGTTGCAAATGCAGTTCTCGATAGGCCTCCAGGACAACATCGCCCAGTCGCTCACTGACAACACTTGCATCCTGTGGGTTTTCAATATGCACCGCTTCCTGCCAGGCCCGGGGTGTTAAAACGACCGGGAGTTTGAGCAGGTCAGACGATACGAGGTTAGTGGTGGTTTGCATGTTTATCTCCAGGTGCGAAAACCACCTGGCCCGGTCGGGAGATGGTTTCCCGATGGGTCTTTATGCTGATTTGGAATCAGCGTGAGAGTCAGCCTATGCTACGTGGCGAGTTAGTAGTATTCGGGGTGGATAAGCTTATCTTCCAACTCCCAGCGAGCCCTTCGATATTCCTTGAGAAGTCCGTACTCCGACAACAGTGGGCTGTTTTCGGGATTGAATTCATCTCGATGGTCCATCTTTGCCAATGTGATAACCCCATCCAGAACTTCTAACCAAAGATCAGAAGTACGGGTGTAGCGCGGGTCATCATCGGGATCGAGTGCCGGGTTGCTCGGAAGTATTTTATCCAGCTCGCTGTAAACACTAGCTTGTGCTGCTAAAAGACCGATCTCGGTCAGCAGCGGCAGTCGTTGTGGGTTCATCATCATGGCTCATCTCCATTGCTCGGAAATCACCAATCCCGAAGGGTGGCGTTCCCTTCGATATGTAAATTGAAGTCACCCAGAGGGCGCTTGACTTCATGCAGCGTCACTTTCAGGTTGCGGATCTAAACGATCGCGGGCCTGCCAATACTCTTGGAGAAGTCCGAACGCCGATAAGGTCGGGCTGATGTCTGGGTTGAAATCATCTTTGTGGTCCATTTCGGCCAACTTAATAACCCCATCCAGAGCATCGAACCATAGGTCCGATGAGAGGAAGTAGTGCGGGTCATCATGAGGGTCAATTGCCACATTAATTGGACGTTGTTTGTCTAAGGCACTGTGAACACGAGCCTGAGCCGCTATTAGACCGATCTCAATCACCAGCGGCAGTCGTTGAGGGTTTATGATCATGGCGAATCTCCAGTCTTCGGAAACTACCAATCCCGAAGGGAGGCGTTCCCTTCGATACGAATATTGAAAGGCGCCCAGGGGGCGCCATGATTTCAATCATGCAGATTGACGTTGTTCAGGTTCAGGTTGTCCTTGGGCGTCATCCGAATCATCTCCAGCAGCACCATCCTGGGCAGGAAGGGGCTCAGCAGAGTCTTTCGGTTTGGCTTCATAGACAGTTACCCCATCCACCTTGATCCAGCCGATAAACAACAGGCGGCCCTTGAGGCTTGCTCCAGGTTGACCTTTTTTATCGCCTTTTTCGTAGGTAAATGCGTCGGTCCAGATATCACCGATTCGGAAGCTCACAAGGACCTTCTTTCCGGCTTCAACGGCTGCTTGGCTGCGACGAATCAGCTTTTCAGCTTCAGCGCCGACCACGTTGCAGTCGATATAGGAATACTCGGCATCATCCATCGAGCCGCGTAGTGCCGCAACGGTAACTGCCATGAATGGCTTACCTTTGCCGCGAGGTTTCACTTCACGGATACGGTTGAGATAACCGATACCAGTGGTGTGAAGGTCGAAGAATTTTGCTTCGTTGGATTGATTAGTGCTCATGGTGATTCTCCAGTTTCGAAATAACAGAAAGCGGAGAAACACTTCGCCCTGGGGGGAAAGTATTCCCCGCGAGGGTGGGTGGAGCTTAAGGTTGTTTAATGCATCAGCTTCATTGCAGCAATCATTACACCGACAGCTGCAGACAACATGACGCCCATGCGAATGGTGAGCTTGACTTCAAGCTGTGAAATCTCAGATTTGAACTCTGCAGCAAGAGCAGTTAAATCTGCCTTGGTAGCCAAACGTGAAAGCATGTCGGTCTCCAAAGCTTCAATAACAGCATTTGCCTTCTGTTCCGGGACGTTAATCGAAATCAACGCCTGGTAGAGAGCCAGTTCAGTTTTCATCAGACCTCCAAAAGTGAGAGGCCTGCCCTGACGGGGTAGGCCCGTCATGGGTGGGAAAGGTGCTTCCATCGACTAAGTCGACTGATCGCGCTACCGGAAGCTATGGCGATCTTGGGAGTGGATCAATGCGGAAAACCGCATCGTAGTCTTGCGGATCCAGACTACTTGGGCATGTTGCTGACGACGTCAGCGATACATGTGCAGATCATGGAAATACGATTGTCGCTTGTCAAGCCCCTACCGTGAAATCTCTGAGGAAACCTTCCCTTTGGGAAGGCTCCCTACAGAGGCGAAGGACGCAGACTTAGCAAGTTGCTGGCACCAACGAGCGTGCAGCTGGCTTCTTACGCGGTTTCCGAGCGGGCTTTTCGACCACTCGAGTGTTAGCCGCGTACCAAAGGTTCAGGTCGACACCTTTACGAGTTATTGCCGGTACATGATCCATCTCACGTACGAGACGCTCAGGTACGCAGGGCGGTGGAAGCAACGGAGCTGCTTTGGTATGGATAGCTGTGGGCGCAGCGCTGGTTTTCTTTACCGCACGCAGAAACTGTCGCGTGATGGTGCCAAGCGCGAAACCGAAGCCATAAGCAAGTTTAGACATGGTGATTCTCCTGCAGGTTGAATGCGGAGAACCCACTGACCCCGTTGGGGAAGTGATTCCCCGCGAGGTGAGTTGCATAAGGTGCTTCCATCGACGATTGTCGACCGACCGCGCTACCAGAAGCTCAGCGGTCTTGGGCGGATCTGACACGAACATCGTGTCGCAGTCTTCAAGATCCTGACTGCCTGGGCATGATGCTGACGACGTCAGCAAAGCACGTCCATATCATCGAAGGGGGGATGGTGATGTGTCAAGCGGAGAGGGATATTTCGCGGAGGGCAAAGAAGGTTCAGGTCGACAGGAGAAGCTACCGAGAGTAGCTGGGTCAACAGTCACTCTCGGATGTAGTAAGTAGCGTCTTTCAGAAAAAAATACCACCTGTGCGGGATGAAGGCGTTGTTGATCCCTGGGCTGTGATCTGAACGTCTTACTTCCAACACCTGGCCGATTATCGTGGCTGAGGCCAGCTAGCATAAGGCACGCATCCGCGCACAAAGGGAGCCCTGCGTTTCGCCGGCGGGCCACCGGCAAGGAAAAGCAGCTACCAATAGGTAGCCTGATCATCCTTTGCAAGATGATCAGGCTACCTATTGTGTGAGCTTTAAAAAGTGTGGGCCACAACACCAGTGTGGCCCTTAGACTACGGTGCTTCGAACCTCAACAGAGCCCTATGTGCCTTTGAACTCGCAATTCACGAGTTAGACGGCTGCGTGTCTGGCTTGAACAGGGAGACACAGGGAGAGCTCTGAACCAGGTCCGCACGCCCTTCCCGGAGCTATGCGTGCTTTGGGGTTGGTGATGAGGCAAGCCGCATCACCGGGCGCTACTGATGACCGCCAGTAGCCAACGGGGTGGAAACGTTGTTGTGATCATTATGTTGATAGGCCGGAGCTTATGCAACCCGGCGTCTTTCAAAGTCGGTCGACTCAGACTAATTGACGGCGACGACCGCACCTTCGGGAACAGGGGACGGAATTGCTATACCGGTCGCCCCAGTTATCTGTGAAATCAGCATTCCTGAACGCTTAAAACCAACGGTCGTTGTCTTTGTCAGGTCTACCAGCACAGAAGGCAAGCCTGACGGTGCAACCCCATCAAAATAAGTATAGGCCGTTCCTGATGAGATGTAAGAACCTACGCCCACAGGTTTCACAAACCACCCAGGTAGGTTGAGCGCAGAATCGCTCGGTACCCCGCTGAAGCCCGGGTTGGCCTGGGCATATTCGGTAGCGGCAGATCGGTACACCAGAAAGCCGCGACCCAGCGAGTCGAGGGTAGCGTAGTCGGATGTACGTTGGTCCTGATGTTGGTTCTCCATGAAAATGCTGGAGGCAATGAGCACAATCATCAAAACGAGCCATTGCATTGTCATGATATGAGCTCCATCCACAGAACGGTGGTTGTTACCACCTACGCGTCAATAACAAAACTATTTCGTGAGGATAATCAATGTTAAGCAAATTCCTACTAAGCCAAGCGCAATGACAGTCCACTTTGCGGCTCGCTTGATGCTCATTGGTTTGCGTTGTGGATTGATTAATTCCATAGTGGCGATCTTTTTTACTAAATAACGACCAGAGGCCGTTGGTTGTAACTTGTAAGTGAACTCGCCGACCTCGAATGCCTCTTTTCCTTCTAGTGCGCGACGCCATAGCACAGTTGAGCATATCCTGCTTCGGGTGCTTAGCCAGGTCTGTAATTCTCCAGCACTATACTCAACGTTATTCTCAAGCGTCTGCACTGCAATAATCCCCATAGACATACTATAAAACGTTTTGGAATTTATAAATGGATGCTTTATTTGAAGCAGCTCCAATAGAAAAGACCTGGCCAGGAAAGTCGAGATGTGGAGAGAAACCATCCACTTGCATTTCTGAAGATGTACCCAGTCTCACTATCCCCAATGCCAAAAGCGCCAGTTAAAGAGCACGACTTCCATGTAGTGTCGCCAAGGGAGCAGGTCACACTTCCTCTGGCAGGCGCCTGGCAGGTGCCCTGGATCAGCTGGAATTCCCACCCACCTGGTCTTTTCCATAAGCCTTGTTCGCAGGACAACGTTATTCCCGCGGCGCTTTTTGCAAGAAGGGTTCGGTCACTGCACTGTTGCCCCTCGGTAGCTATGCCTCCCAGGGACAAATATTCATTTGTCTGAATGCGATCATAGGCCGTTATCTTGCCCGTCGAGGTTATCTTTCCACCCCATAGTTCACCTCCGGTTGAAAAGTTTTTGTCGTTATAAACTTGGACCCAGTTGGGGCTATTTTGATAAATCCCGCCTCCCCATTTTTCGCTGTACCAGCCTGTGTCACCACGTGTTCTGAACCAACCACCTGTGCTGGTATCACCGTTAATGGTTGCAGTAGCGGCATTAACATTGGCTGTGGCGATAACGTTTCGAGCTGTAATGTCGGCGTTAGCTGTTATGTTGCCTGACGCTGTGATATTTCCTGCGTTGTTAATATTGTGGTTGCCCATCGTGATATCAGTATTCATCGTGTTGAATTCTGGATGATTGGGCACAGCGTTTCGATATAGATAGTCATTAGCCAACGCTCCATCCATAAGAAAAAGTGCGCTAGCTGTATGTCCTGGGCCAGGAGCTATAGCATAGTTACTTAGTGCTACCTGCCATCCACCCCGCACGCCCTGGACGATGTTCGGATTGGCAGAAGAGATGAACCCACCAGGTCCTCCGAGATTTTCAGCGATGGTTCGAATACCCATTTCAGGAATCGTCTGCCCACCTGTAGTAACCACAATCACTTCCAGTTGATTGGCGTTGGGTTTCCGGGCGAGGCCGACAATGGTCTGCCCAAAGGCGTTAGTGGGACTGAAACCCGCAGGAAGGTAGTTGGTGTTGACGAGCATCGGAACGGTTATTTGCACCGGTACGGTTGCTGCCGCGTTGGCCAGCACCACGCTGTAGTTATCCTTCAGATATTTGGCCAATGCCTCTGAAATGGTTCTCTGTTGATCAGCCGCAATTCGATAGTCCTGAGAATCCATCTGCTTGATTTGCCATGCGATCGCCAAAGTGACGACAACGGAGAAAACGGCCAATCCGATCGCCATGTCCAAGCTCAAGAAGCCCCGCTGCTTGTTCCTACTGGTCATTCCAGAGACTCCTTGATGATTGGTGAGCGATGTCGTGATCGAGCATCGTGATCTTTCCTGCATGGACTTTCTCTCGGATGCCCGGTCCGTCATCGCCCGTGAACAGCAGACTCTGCAGGGTTAATCGACGACTCCCTTCGTTGCCGCTTGATAAGGACTGGTGAAGAACGGCCACTAGCCCCTTGGAGAGCAGCTCTCGGGCGTTATTGAGTAACGGCTGAGCCAGGGCTGATATACGCTCAATGCCTTGAGTAACGCTGCCTGCATGGCCTGTGCTGATGATGAGATGGCCATTGATCGAGGCTTGAATTACTTGTGCTGCTGTCGAGCTGTCGCGAATTTCTCCCACGAACAGGAAATCGGCTCTTGTGCGCAGCGCTAGAATCAACGCTTCCTCGTATCCCCCCATCCGGCGAGAGACCGGAACTTGAATGCAGCGCCCACTGCCATGCCGACCATTCAAAAACGGTTCTGGAGGATCCTCGACAGCCACACAAATGCCTCCCCAGGCCTCAAGGCGAGCTTTCACCAGTGATGCAGCACTGGAGGTTTTCCCTGTGCCCATTTCCCCACAAATGAATATCAGGCCGCGAACCGTGTCACTCATCAGCGCGTCCTGCAGATAGTCGGGCAGACCCAGCATGTCCAATGGACGGATCTGGACTGAGGATTTGCTTACGACAAACACAGGTTTGCCATTCAAATCCAGCAACTGGGTTACACGAAGGACGACGCCATCTTCAATTAGGGCGAACTCTGGATCCTGGGTTGCCTTGTGCTTTTCCTCGCACTGCGCCCGTAAGCGCTCAAGGTCTGCCCGCCATTCGGCGGGCGCTTCAACCCTTCGTGCCTGCCCAGGGAGACCTTTGGCGTCGGCAAATCCATCGCCGAGGTACAGGTCGACGAATTCAGCATCAGAGATCACGCTCACACTGAATTCCTTAGTACGAAGTCCAAGCGATGGTATTGGCGTCCGAGGAGCAGCTGGTCGCAGCTGCCACCGCAGTGATTTCGCCGGCAATTGCAGTGCCGCCGTTGATCGCCGTAGTTGTCTGTTTGTCCTTGGCCATGTTCGAGGCAAGGGTGATGCAGGCATTTTTCGGAAGGTTGGATTCTGTGATGGTGAAGGTCATGCCGTTGCTCATCACGGTCACTGCGCCGTTCCAGCGGTTGGACAGGGCATTACCGTTGATGCTCATGCCGCCAGTTGCCTCGAGGTTGATCAAAGAAGGCGCTAAGTTGGTGCCTGCCGTGGCGTAACCCGTGGTGCTTTTCAGTCGTTTGGTATTGCTCAGCAACGTGCCGAGATTGCTCTGTTCAATAGTGACGTCCGAGCTGCCGAACGTTCTGTAGCCCATGAACACGATGAAACCAAGTGCCACCGCGATCAGCATCAACCAGAACATCCCGTCTAGGGAGAGAAATCCGCGTTGGTTGTTTGGAGTGTTTGTTGGCATTTCCAGTACCTCATTTAGGTTTGATTTAAAGCGTTGCAGTCACATTGCCGGCCAACTGGAAGATCCCGATCACTACCAGAATCATCATGACCCCCATGGCCATGGAGGACATGCCGATAAGAGATTTGGCGATGGCTTCGACGCGCTGAAGCGTTTGCTCCAGCCACCGGTTGGAAAACCGTTCCATCGACTCAGCGAAGCCTTTGCGGGTGGCGAGCACTTCCAGAAAATGCATCGCCATGGGGTCTGGGAATTGATGACCCGCAAGCTTCAATGCGGTACCGAAGTTTTTGCCGGCGCTCACTCCGTAATGAATGGCGCTCAGGCGCTCTTTCAACCATGGAGAGGCATTGCGTTGAAGAGAGGTCAGCGCATCTAGTTGGTTGATGCCGGAGCGCAGCATCACAGCCATGTTGAGCAGAAAGATCGATCCGTGGAGCGCCTTGTAGACTGACCAAGGCGGGAGCCTCTCTGCTCGGACTCGCAGGACCTGGAGCAGCTTGTTCAACTGCAGCTTCCACGAAGGGCTGGCGGCCGTAATCTGAAGGCCGCAAAACACGGGTAGAGTGATGATCGATATGAGGATGAAGACGATTACAGCTATCAGCGTCACTAGCCCGTAGTGGGTCACGAAATTCGATAGGGCATAGAGGAAGGCCGGCACGCCGGTCCACGCCTCGGGGTTGGAGCGTCGTGTCATGGAGGGCACCATCCACACTGCAATCACATACAGCAACGCCGCCATGACGCTCCACACCACGGAGGGGAAAACGGTGGCGGACGCTACGAGTTTGCTGATCCGCTGACGTACTTCGATGATCCTCACGCAGTCCCGAAATGCCTGCACCAGGTTGCCGGTGTCTTCCCCGGAAGCGATCAAAGAGTTCTCGTCATAGGGAACCCAGCCTTCGCAGGAAATGCTCAGCGATTTCCCACCTTTTACCGATTGCGCGATATCCCTGCAGGCAAGGGACACTGGATGGAGCTTCTGCCCGTTATCGCTGAATGCTCTGGCCACCGTGTGCAGTGCGTCCTCAAGCGACACACCATCCTCAAGGATGCCCATCAGGCTCTCGTAGAACTGGATTCTTTCGTTTTTGCCAAACTGCTTGGCATAGAAGGTCTCTGCCCAACGATTCAGCATCGCTCTGACGTCACTCAGCATGAGCGAGCTCCAGGATTTGCCGGTCAAAGTCCAACGGCCCCACCGTCATTTCGGCGTGGCGGGGGTCTACTAATCCTTGTTTCAGTTTGATGATCGTGTGTGCGGTCTTGGTAATACCGCCCATTTCCTTGACCCAGTGGCGACGTGCCGCACTTGCACCCTGCCCATTGAAAACGCGCATGAACTCAAGGTCGGTGAGCAAAGTTTCCGCAACCACCGTGCGACCGGTGATGCCCAAGCCTTTGCAATGCGGGCATCCCGGTCCTTTGAGGTAGGTCTCATCAATCGCTTCCAAATCGCGCAAGCGCTGCACCAGCGCACTGTTGAGCTGCCCGAGATGCTCGCGTGCGGGGACGCGGCAGTGGGAACACAGCACGGGCAAAAGGGATTGATTGACCACGCTTGTCATCAGTGCAGGATCAGTAACCAGGTGTCGGTCTACACCCATGTCGATCAGTCGTTGAAGAGCTGCTACAGCGTTGTTGGTGTGCAGTGTCGTCAGCACCAGGTGACCAGTCATACCGCCGCGGAAAGCCGCTTGTGCTGATGCAAGGTCCCGGATCTCCCCATACATGAGAATGTCAGGGTCGAGTCGCATGGAATTGGTGATACCGTCATTCCAGGTTTCACCGGCGCCCAGCGGTGACTGATTGGCGAGAAGTGGATATTCAGGTGGATCTTCCATCGTCAGAATGTGTTTTGTTCCACCGCACTCTTCGTGCAAGAGGTTCAGGTTTACCTGCAGCGACTTCGATTTGCCGGAACCGGTGGGTCCAGTGATCAGGTTCACCCCATAAGGCAAGCTGCGGATGCGGCTGAATGCATCAATTTGCTGCGTCAGGAAACCGAGATCACTAAGCGTCATTTTGGTTTTGTCGTCATACAGCAGACGCAAAACCATCAGAGGGCCATCTACGAGCGGCCGAGTGGCGACTCGGGCACCGAACAAACCGAGTTGGTCGACATAGGCGCGTTTTACCCTGGCGTCCTGGCTCACCTGCGGCTGGTAGTGGTCTTTCGCGACATCGCACATGCTGTTGTAGAGGGACGAGCAGAGCTCCATGCCCACCTGGCTCTGGTGCTGCTCTGCCTCCCACAAGAGCCCGTGGATGCGAAAGAAGATTCGAGTGATATCGTGACCTACGACAAAGTGGACGTCGCTGGCATTGCGCCGGTGGGCTTCTCCTAAAAGCTGCACCACCTGGGCCTGGCGCTTCGTCTCAGTCGCCGATAGTGCTTTACCATTTGCATCATCATTGGCGCGGTAGAGTGCCTTGATTGTGCTCATCGAGCAGACCTTGACCTCAAAGTGGTGATTTTCGTGTTCCAGCTGGTCCTCGAATGCCATGACATAGGCATCCGTTTGGTGTTGGGCTGACACATACAAAATCCCATCGCTGGTCAACGCACATAGTTGACGCAGCTCGGGTTTCAGCTCAAACGGTCCACCAGGGGCCGTCAGCAGTGTTTGGTGCGACGTCAGTAGGACTGCAGCAGACTCATCACTGTCAGGCTCTATGACATCTGGTTTTTCAGTCAGGATCGTCATCGAACTTCTCAATCAACGTTGGCCAGGGATCAGACCAGGCGGCATAGGTGCTGATGGGGTAATGCTGGGGGCTGAATTGTTAACGTTGCTCAAGCTGGCCGGGGGCGTACTGGAAAAGCCGAGGGGGTAGCGCTTACCGCCACGCTCGAGGGTCACGTTTTCGACGGAGAGGATGGCCATGCGATAGCCACCGGGTAACTCCCGAGATGAGGCATCTGCGTCTACTTCAAATCCGCTGCTGTAGAGCAGAGTCGCACGCAGCCGTTTTGCTGAGCCGAATACCGCTTTCACGACAGGCAAGTCAGACTGTGTATCACTGCTGTGCGCCGAGGCTGCAGCCGGCTGTGTGAGGTTTCCTTGAGAAAAAAACACAGTTGACGGCTGCGTCGTCGCACTTTGGTCTTCGCCCTTGATCGATCTTTCGGCCTTGGCCTTCTCGGCTTTGGCATTCAACAAGATCGTCTGGCTTTGAATCTGGGCCAGCTCGCCGACGTTCACCCCAGATAGGGTGTTCTCATCTGCCCAGCTCGATGGTGCCCCTAACGCAAGGATGGAGCACAAAAAGCACAGCGCTTTATTTCGCACATAGGTCACCTATTACTGACCAGACAAGGTGGCCGGTCTCATATTTGGTTGTGATTTCGCGCAGCCGTAAGCCCTGACTGGGTGCGCCGGATAATGAGTCCAGCGGCGTAATGCCAGTGGCATAGCTCAGCTCGAATTGCTTCCATTGAGGCGGTGGGGGCGGCGGTGGCGCAGGTTGGCCCGGTATCGCTGGTTGAATGGGCACAACGACCGGCACTTCTTTCAGCACTGGGGTTTGAGTGAAGCTGTGCAGCCAAGACGACAGGTTCGCCAACATCACGATGGCGTCTTTTAGAGGCTCATCACCGGCTGCGGGTAGAGAGATGTCGAATTTCAACGTGGCCGAGTTGCCCTCGTCAAAGAAGGCCGGCCGATCAGAAAAGTGGCCCTGCGTCGCCTGTATCAGTTTGTCGGCCGTGCTATTGCCCGAGCGCTTATAGGAGGACAAAACCTGTGCGCCGTCGCAGACGGCACTCGTGAACTGCCATCCCTGAATGGACAGAGGCAACTGATAAATGACGTTGCTGCAACCCTCCAGGAAATCTGCAACAGATGGACGTTTGGCCCAAGGGTGTTCAAGCGCTTGGGGCGTCTGTTCCATACCGGATTCTTTTTGCAGTCTGGCCAACTCTGCCAGGCGTTGCTGTTCAGCCTGGAAAGCCGCCTCTTTGGCTATTTGGTCCTGATGGCTCTGCCATTGAGCCCACCCGATGATGCCGGCAGCGATCAGCGCGCCAAGAACCGCCAGCTGCACAAGTTCTGGTTTGGATAGCCCAAAGACGAGTGGCCGTAGCCGGTACTCGCGTTTTAGATGCGACGGCTGAAGTAGCTCTGCCACGTCCAGTGGTTGACCGCCCATATCGAACTCTGGGGGCAGGTACTCGTTGTCGAAGTTGATCCCACGACTGCGTTGTTGCGCGACTCGGCGGCGGACCTCAGCACCAGTGCCGATCATGTCGCAGCCAGAGATCACGCCACCTTGATACACAGCAACGAGGGCATATTGGTCAATCTCGCTCTCAGTTTTCCAGGCCGCGATCCATGAGTCCCCCAGCTGTCCAGCCAGGGTGGCCGCGAGCGAGTACATCCCTTTGGTGACCTCCTCGCTGCGCGCTACAAAACCTGCCTGAATAATGGCTGGTGTTCTTCTAATGGCGACAATGTCGAGGTGGTGCTCACGACCGTACTGGCGCGCTTCCTTCATGTGCCCGGTGACACTGCCCAGCGGATGCCAGCGCAGACCGGTGACAAATGATTTTCCACGATACTGGAGTACCTGGACTCGAGCAGAGCGTGCATTTTTTGAGGTTTCCGCAACCATGGCTTACCCCTTGGAACCTGTGCAATGCAGCAGTGGGGTATGGCAAGAGCCCCAAGGCTCGTTGGCAGCAGGTGAAATCACCGCGCTGGGGCTGCCTGTTTCGCTATCAACAACAGGAGTAATCAGCACTACGAGTACGCTGTGCCCTGTGGTGCGGATACGGCTGCCGCCCAAACCGAAGAATCCAGGATCACCTACGCCAGACTTGGTTGCGTTTTCGCTGTTCTCCTCAAAACCAGTCAGTACGAGGGTTTGACCGCTGCGCAATTTGACCTTGGGCGACAGGTTCTTGGTGTCGTAATCCGCTGTCTGGACACTGGAGCCGTTGCTCGTAAAAGTGGTGAAGGTCGGTTTGCTACTCATGCTCAGGGTGATCATCAGCAACATGTTGTCCTGGTCGATGATTCGAGGGAGCAACATCATGTTGAAGCCGCTGGTGATAGTCGCGGGGGTGAGCGAAGTAGACGATCCAACGGAAGCCGTGGTGGTTGTCGAGCTTGATGCGACATAGCTCTTTACGTTGCCGATCTGGATGGGTGCCGGCTGCAGATTCAGCGTGGTGACCGACGGCGAGCGAACGTTCGAGATTCGGCCCTGTTCGGAAAGTGCTTTGATGATTAAGTTGGAGCCAGCCCAAGGAGACTTCGACGTGTCCAAAATACTCAACGAGCCCGACACCGCGCCCGTGCTTATGCCGGTGGTGGCATTCTTCAGCGAAAAGCCCCATTTGTTGCTCAAGGACGTATAGACAGCCGTCCAGTCCAGGCCGGTCTGGTCTGTGTCGGTGAGAGTTACCTCGAAAACTTTGACGTTGAACAACACCTGACGGGTGATACTGCTGTTGATCGAATTCAGGTATTTAGCAACGTTTGAGAGTACTTCTGGTCGATCACTTACCGTCAGGGTGCCAGTGGAACGCGAGAGGAACATCCGACCTTGGGGCTGTTGGCTCAGCATCGCCTTGACGTTTTTTTCAATGTCTCCGATCAGCGAGGTCTTGATGGTAACGGTGGTGCTCTGGTTGCTGCCTGATTCACCCGATGCACCTGTCGACGAAGATCCGCCGCCACCACCACCGGAACTGCTCCCGCTGCCTGTAGCAGTCAGCAAGCCCGACTTCACTGTGCTTTCAATGACCTGGTCATCACCAAATGCCCAGACGTCGAACGTCTTGGTGTCGAAGTAAGTGACATGCACGCTTCGATCATCGGAGGAATAATTCCACGCTAAGCCTAACTGGGAGGTCGCTTGATTCAACAACCCTGACAGCTTGCCGCTGTACTTAATGGGGAATGTGTTGGGCGCAGTCAGCCCAATCGAATTCATTGAGCGGGCGTTGCTCGGAACATTGCCGATGACGCCGGCGGGCATGAAGTTGGTCAGGTTGTCGGCAGAGCCCAAACCAGGTGGAACTGCAGGTCCTGAGTTGCCCTGCGTCGAACTGGAAAGGACACTTGGGTCGATTGCGTCAGGGGCTACGATGACCGGTACACCACATTCACTAGTGATGTACTGCGCGATCTCAGCGATCCCAACGTTATATGAGGGGCGATAGGTGATGTCGCAATCCATGGTCAGCGGTAAACCACGCTTGGCGACCAGCGGTTTTTTGGATACCCATGGTTTGTCGCTGAACACCACCGTAGCGCGCGCGGACTCTTGCTGCTGATTTCTCAGAAATCGGCTGTATTGAGAGGCTGTCGCAGCGTCATTTTCAGCTCGGCTGGCCGATTCATTCACACGCTGCAGCGAACAGGAACTCACCAGTGCGACGATAAGTGACAAGGCTGTGCTTTTGATCCAGAGACGAGCAGTCATCATTTGTTCCTCTCTGTAATAAAAATCAGCCGCTGTGAGGAGTTACTGTCGACCACATCGACCAGAAAGGACCGTGGAGCCGAGTCGTAGAGTGGGAAAATCGACCCAATGGCTTCTTGGAAACTGCCCTCAAATCGAAGTGGAGCGTCAATTGAGTAATCCAAATCATCGACCTGCCACATCAGTTTCCAGCCCGCTTTTTCAGCCCAGCCTTCGACGGTTTGACGAAGGGTTGAGCCAGTTGAAGCCGTCCATGTCTGGGCCAGCGGCTTCGGCGCTGCAATGTCCGTCGCAACCGGCTTTGGCGCTGCAGAAACTGCGGCCGGCGCGGTGACCAGTTTCGGAGTTGAAGCGGCCTTGGCATCTGGGTTGCTGGACGAAGTCGAGGCCGGACTCTGAGTCGGCAAGGCAGACGTTTGTTTTGTAGAGCCATCCTTGGTAATCACCGTAGGAGGGGCCACGGTTTTGGCTGGTGCAGCGTTCGCCACAGGGGTAGCGGCTGATGCCGTTGTTGTGAAAGGCGCTGTTTGGGGAACGGCGGCGACTACTACTTGGCTGCCCGCATCATTGTTATTGCTCTTCGCTGCGATAGGCTGTGCAGCTGTCGATGTGTTGAGTTGAGCAATCTGAGTTGATGCAGGACGTGGAGAGTCCGGGAGCTGGTAGCCAGGGCGCAGGACGTAGCACACCTGACGGTTGACCTCGTCGACCTTCACCTGCCAGGCCGGACCTGCGAGCACCTGCAGGGTGTTACGCAGGGTCATAGGGCCAAGTTTATATTGGGCTGCTGGGAGTGGTCGGGTGTAAAGGATGTTGACGTGGCCAGAGTCTGCCGAGCAAAGCGTATAACCTGAACGGTCCACCACGTACTGCATGGCCTCATGCACATTTGGGTGCATGTTGGCTGGAATGCTGATGTCGATAATCTGAGCCATCAGGTCACGTTGGCCAGAATCTGGCAGCGTGCTGACGAGGGTGTAGCGGCCATAGCGCACTACTGGTTCTTTTTCAGGAACGGCGCCGCCAGGATAGAGGTCTGGCGTCAACATGTCCGGATTGCGACTGCTGTCGAAAGCGGGCTTGGGTGTCTGCGCCGTTTGGGTCGTGCAACTGGCGATTAACGCTAGAAGCGAGAGCGTGGTGACGTGCCTGATCATGTGCCGAGAGGCCCCCTGTAATGATAGGGGAACGGTGACAGGCTGGTACCAGCTGCGCAGTAGGAAATAGAAAACTACGTCTATAGGTATTTATAGGCTATACAAAGATGACGCGACCGAGGTGGAAAATTACCTAGTATCTGATCACCCATTTCCATTCACGCTGAGCATTCATTTGCATTCACGCTGACCACTCAATTGCATTCGACCTGACCAGCTATCCTGCCATTACGCCTAGAGTAATGAATCCAAAATCGCGTTCAGCGAACATCCATTCGAACATCAAATCTCCGTCCGCGTGCTGAGGCGATTGTTAATCCCTCCTGGTCGTTACCCTGTGGTCGACCGGTGAGCATTGATCCCCATCGTTAACTCCCGCCACAGGCATTTGTGCAAGCAGGCTGAACGTGGTTAAATCTGCATATTCGATTATCCACATATGCAGAGCGATTGCTTATGAGCCTTACACCACACACATTCTTCAAGTGCTTGGGTGATGAAACTCGCGCCCGGATCATGCTCATGCTTTCGGCTGAGGGTGAGTTGTGCGTGTGCGAGTTAATCTGGGCACTGGACGATAACCAGTCGAAGGTCTCCAGGCATCTTGCCCAACTGCGTGCTTGCGGGTTACTCGCAGATCGGAGGCAGGGTCAGTGGGTTTACTACCGGCTGCATCCCGAGCTTGAACAGTGGGCACTGGATGTTCTGAACGTCACTACGCAGGCACACCAGTCCTGGGTTAACGACCATCAAGGACGGCTGGCTTCCATGGAAGACAGACCCGTGCGCCAAGCCTCCTGCTGCTGACATCCTGATCTGGAACATACTCATGCTCATCGCAGCATCGATTTTCGTAGTTACGCTCGTCTTTGTTATCTGGCAACCCAAGGGGTTAGGTGTCGGCTGGAGCGCGGCAGCGGGTGCCGTTCTGGCACTACTGACTGGCGCCGTAAGTCTAGGGGATGTGCCGGTTGTGTGGCACATCGTCTGGAACGCTACCGCGACCTTCATTGCTGTGATCATCATCAGTTTGTTGCTCGATGAAGCGGGATTCTTCAAATGGGCGGCGCTTCATGTCGCTCGCTGGGGTCGGGGCAAAGGCGGACGTCTGTTTGCGCTGATGATCCTGCTCGGTGCAGCCGTTTCGGCACTGTTCGCCAATGATGGAGCCGCACTGATTCTGACCCCAATCGTCATCGCGATGCTGACGGCGCTTCGCTTCAGCCCGGCATCCACCTTGGCATTCGTGATGGCCGCAGGCTTCATCGCTGATACCGCCAGTCTGCCGATGGTGGTGTCCAACCTGGTGAACATCGTTTCGGCAGACTTTTTTGGCGTGGGTTTCGGTGAATACGCTTCTGTCATGTGGCCAGTGAACCTAGTGGCCGTGGCCGCGACACTGTTCATGCTCTGGATGTTCTATCGCAAGGACATTCCCGCCCAGTACGACGCGGATCAGCTTGAGGCCCCGGAGTCGGTGATTCGAGATCGGGCGACCTTCATTGCTGGCTGGTGGGTACTTGGCCTGCTGCTGGTTGGTCTGTTCGCACTGGAGCCGTTAGGTATCCCCATCAGCGCTGTTGCTGCTGCGTGTGCAATGATCCTGCTGGTCATCGCAGGTAAAGGCCAAATCATCTCCACGAGAAGGGTCATCAAGGACGCGCCCTGGCAAATTGTCGTGTTTTCGCTGGGCATGTATCTGGTGGTCTATGGCCTGCGTAATGCTGGCCTAACCGACTCGCTCTCGGGGCTGCTGAACATATTTGCCGAGCATGGCCTATGGGCCGCTACCTTGGGCACCGGTATCACCGCTGCGCTGTTGTCCTCGATCATGAACAACATGCCGAGTGTGCTTATCGGCGCTCTGTCCATTCAGGGCAGCGACGCTACAGGACTGGTACGTGAGGCCATGATCTACGCCAACGTCATCGGTTGCGATCTTGGCCCCAAGATCACGCCCATCGGAAGCCTGGCCACGTTGCTGTGGCTGCATGTGCTAGCGCAGAAAAATATCCGCATCACCTGGGGTTACTACTTCAAAGTCGGCAGCATCCTCACCCTCCCTATCTTGCTGGTAACGCTGGTGGCACTGGCGTCGCGGCTGAGCATCCCTGTCTAGGAGAAACCCATGAAAGTGCTATTTATGTGTACGGCAAACAGCTGCCGGAGCGTTCTCTCGGAGGGGTTGTTCAACCACCTGGCCCCGAGCGGTTTTAACGCCGTCAGTTCGGGCAGCTTCCCAAGCGGACAACTGAATCCACGCGCCGTGAGTACGTTGCAAGCGCTTGGTATCGACACCACAGATCTCTACAGCAAAGGCTCAGAGGTGTTTTCGGACTCACCACCGGATGTGGTGATCACCGTGTGTGATAAGGCTGGAGGCGAACCCTGCCCGGTCTATTTCGGGCCTGCTGTCAAAAGCCACTGGGGCCTCGCCGACCCTTCCGATGTAGAAGGCACAGACAGCGACATCCAAGCCGCATTTGACGCGACCGTCGTCCAGATTAAAAAGCGTTTCGAGGCATTCTTCAGCTTGGATCATTCGGCGCTCACACCGCAGGAACTGAAGCGCGAGCTAGATCAAATAGGTGAACTGTAATGGACGAATTTTCCTCGGAAAGCAGCCTGGATCTACCTAATCTGGATCAGTCGCTAATCGACTTCGTCACACTGGATCGCCTGCAAGGCAACGAGCAACCGACTCACAAACCACGCATCTTGTTGCTGTATGGCTCAACCCGTGAGCGCTCTTTCAGCAGGCTGCTGACCCAAGAGGCCGCGCGCATCCTGACCCTAATGGGAGCCGAGACCGTCATCTTTGATCCCTCGGGTCTGCCTCTCCCTGATGACGCTCCGGAAGACCATCCAAAGGTTAAAGAGCTGCGGGATCTGGTTCTGTGGTCAGAGGGACAGGTGTGGTGTTCGCCAGAGCGTCACGGTGCAATGTCTGCTGTATTCAAAGCCCAAATAGACTGGATACCTCTCACGTTGGGCGCTGTCCGCCCCAGCCAGGGCAAGACGTTGGCCGTCATGCAGGTCTGCGGTGGATCACAGTCCTTCAACACGGTAAACCAGCTTAGGATCCTCGGGCGCTGGATGCGGATGATCACCATCCCAAACCAGTCGTCAGTACCCAAAGCCTTTCTGGAGTTCGACGACGCAGGGCGTATGAAGCCATCCGCCTACTACGACCGTGTTGTGGACGTGATGGAGGAACTGATGAAGTTCACGCTGATGGTTCGGGGCCGGGAAACGTATTTGGTAGACCGCTATTCGGAGCGCAAGGAAAGCGCCGAAGCACTCTCGAAACGAGTCAATCAAAGATCGATTTGAGCGACCAAGGGGATAGAGGATGAGCAACACCACAGTAAGGATTGCGCAGATTTCGGACGCTCAAGCCATCCAGGCAATTTACGCACCGATGGTTGAGCATACGGCGATTTCGTTTGAGCTTGAGCCGCCCACAGTCGAAGAGATGGCCAAGCGGATTGGGTCGACTTTGCCGACTTACCCGTATCTGGTAGCGGAGCGAGACGGCCAGCTCATCGGCTATGCATATGCCAGTCAGCACCGGGCTCGTGAGGCCTATCGCTGGTCGGTCGACGTCACCGTTTATATATCGCCAGAAGCGCACCGTAGCGGGGTCGGCCGGGCACTGTATGGCGTGTTGCTGCCGACATTGAAAAGGCAAGGGTTTCACGCAGCCTTTGCCGGGATCGCGCTGCCAAACGATGGCAGCGTGGGGCTGCATGAAGCACTAGGCTTCGCTCACATCGGTACGTATCCAGAAGTAGGATTCAAGCATGGCGCTTGGCATGATGTTGGATATTGGCGTATCGCGCTGGATTCAACGAGTCCGCCAAAACTGTCCGTGCCTTTCAGTGAGATCAGTCTCTTCTGAATGGGTCTCGACGGCCATTATGAGCGATGGGAAGATTCTAATACGTAACAAAGTCAATTATGTTCGACTCCTCGAAATGAATACGAGCAAAGTGGGTAAAATCGAAATAGATTTGCCACTTTCGGAAGTTTGCAGATATCGAACGAAACTATTGTTGCCGATGGGGAGGCCTATTAGATTCCAGAAAACAAAAGTAATGGTTCCAAGTACGTTTACAAGGTCTCAGCCACTAAGAAGCAGTGATATACCGCAGATCTACAAATTGGTCGCCAATGCTTGTCTCGCGTTGCCGGCCGCGTCGGGCTCAATGAGGTCACTTGCCAACTGACGCTTATCCTGCAGCATTTGCCAAAGCATCTGGTCGATTGTGTTTTCCACCAGCGGGATTTTCACCACGACCATGCGCAATTGCCCATTGCGGTAGGCCCTGTCCTCAGCCTGGTCCTGCAGTCCAGGCGTCCAGGGGAGGCCCAGGAACATCACATAGTTGGCCGCAGTGAGGTTGTTGCCGGTGCCGGCAGCGGAGGTAGTGGCGGCAAAGACGCGGGTTTCTGGATCACTTTGGAATTGATCGATCGCCTTCTGCCGTTTGCCTACAGAGTCACTGCCGACAACCGTGACGCACCCGTACTCAGCTTGCTTGCACCGAGTGCGAAGTGTTCCTACCGTATCCTTGAACTCACAGAACAAGATTACTTTGTCCTCCGCGTCCAGTTCGCACAGCAGATCCATTACGACACGAATCTTTACCTGCTCAAGCAACTGACGCAGTGATCCCAACCTGGCGAGGCTAGGCCTGTCTTCGAGCCGAATTTGATCGTATTGCTTGCGCTCTTCAGCAGTGAGTTCGATGGGTAAAGTTTGGCGCTGTTTGCCCTTGAGACCGGGCAAGACATCCTTGCGTCGACGGAGCATCCAATCGCCGATTGCGCCCCGCAGATTCATGCGGAAATCCTGACTGCCGGCGAACTGTTCGCAGAATTCTTTCAAGGGCAGTTTCCCAACGGGGTGGCCGGATAGCCGTAGCAGCGTGTGCAGCTCAGATTCTCGGTTGAGGACTGGCGTACCCGTCAGCAGGTAACGGTTGGGTATCTTGGCGGCAATGTCGAAGCCGTGACGTGTCCACGCGGCGGTCGGCTCTTTCAGGCGGTGCGCCTCGTCGATGATCATCACTTCAAAGTGTCCTGCATGCAGAACAAAATCGCCAAGGCGTTCGTAGTTGGTGATAATCCATTGCGAAGAGGGATCAAAGACCTGTTGGCCGATAGTGGCCTTGGGATACACCATCTGGATTTCGCGTTGCCAGTTGATGATCAACGTCGACAGGGTGATAACCAAGATGGGTCTATTAGCTGCTCGGATTGCAGCGGCAATGATTGCTTGGCGAGTTTTACCAAGCCCCATGTCATCCGCAAGCAAGGCGCTTGTGCGCTGTAGCAAGTGCCGGATGCCTGCCGGTTGATGGTCCAGTAAAGAATAACCAGCCAATGCCTGGTTAATCTGTTCGGTAGTGGACCCGGTGCGCTCGATTGAGGGCACCGCGGCTAAATACACATCGGTTGAGGTGCTATCGTCAGCCGCTTTTGCTGCGCGCTCTTGTGGCGGTCCACCAAGACTGATGCGGGTGATTTCATCAGCTGGAACAACGGATCCGTCGGTCAGCAGCTCTTGCACGGTGTCGAGGATTTCGAACTGATCCTCCGACAATCCAAGCTCCAGGATCAAGTTGCTTCGCACCACTTCCGCACCAGCGTCAATGCGCCAGGACTTGGAATGCCCGAGAAACACGCCGTGCATGCGCCTTGAAACGGCGACCGCGCCAGGATGGTAGTCACCTGACAGCAGGATCCCGCCCTGAACGAGTGGAGCTATCCGAAAGGTCAGCCCCCACGTGAATGCCTGCCGATCTGGGTCGTTTTGTGCGGCTGTGATTTTATGTGAAAACGTCTCCCAACTTTCATTGAAACGGTCCTCGGACAACTCCATCAAACGGTGGAAGAGCACATCCAGGTCATCCAGCAACTTGCCTTTTGGTAATCGCCAATAGCGATGTTGAGGATGCTCGGCACGCCGAATATAGAAACCATTACGTTCGAGAAACAGCCGGTTCGCACCCTCAACGTATTGCATTAAGACCCCGAAGTCATAGCCGTCAAAAATGACTTTTTCGACCAGGTCCTGCCGGCGGTTCATCAGACGTGGACGACTCATGTCCTGCTCAATCGTTGGTTGATCCATTCCGCACAGGCCTGGGCATGCATTTTTTTCCGGTTTCGATTTGTATAGCGCGACATGGATAGTGTTTGGTCGGGCCATTCCAGGTTAATGGCGAGCTCACCCGATTTGATCTTTGCCCAAAACCATTGATAGGCCCGGTCAACCCTGGAGCCCGACTTAGGTGTGCGATTGCGGAGCCCTCTCAGTTGTATCGTCACCAGGTGTTTGGGAGTCAATTTTGCTAACGTTTCGCCCCAGGCACTTTCATCCATTTGGATTTCTGCAGAGGCCAACGATTTCCCGTTTTCGCGAACCGAAAAAAGACGGCAGATGCCCCGATAAGCACTGTAGTCGTAACCATCAATGCAATGGCCCAGCGCTCGATGTTCCGCATCAAGATCGGCGGGGCACTTCAGTTCGATAATTTGCAGCCCATTTGGACTCACGAGGGGTGTGCTGGTTGAATAAAGCAGCGGCTTCCAGGGCGTTAAAGAGTCTGTTCTTGTTTGTGGATCTACTGCATCTAAAGCCTCACGGATGTCTATCAACGCGAGGTGAAAGCCATTCACCAAGCTGGCGATCTGGTGATAGGAAGCAGTAGCAATGAAGCTTTTGAGTTTCTGCAGTGCTTCACCAGAAGCTGGTCCGTCGCTCTCATCAACGTTGTTAAAGAGCTCGTTCAGGTCTCGAAAGTCGTCGGCGATTTTGGACCAATTGTCGTCCGACCAATCAGTTGGACACCCTGACAGCAGCCTGTTCCAGTCCTGCGTTTGATCCAGCAGTTGATACGGGATTTTATCCAGCAGCGCGAAGAGAGTGATCCAGTGCGCTTTTTTAAGAGGACGGCGATTGCCCAGTGAGGCTCCCAGCAGCAGTCGATGCCAGGGTCCTTGTGGCCCCTCGCGGCTGATACGGGTCAATGCACTGCCGGTATCGAATACCCGCTGTTGACCCAGGTAGCGCACTGCAGCGCGCGGCGCCTGTAGCAGCCAAGCCAGTGTGTCGGAAAGGGGGAGGCCCGCGTCGGCTATGCGACCTACCAGGCACTCTTCAGCGGAAATCAAATAACGGTCCTCACTCCAGTATGGGCGCCACGCCTGAAGTTCATCCCATGGGCAGTTCATGTATACCTGCTGCTGCCCATCCCACGGCCACGGCCATTGATCTGCTAGTACCAGAAGTGGAATCAATACTGGCTGGGCTTTTAGGGCCTGAAGGCGGCGTTTTCGGTCACCTTGAGCCAGCCAGTTATAGAGCTTGGGTGAGGGACATTGCGCTGAACGAATGGCGAATAAAAGCTCTTGGTCCAGACACTGGCAAAACTGCTTCAGCGTGCTGCCAATCTGCTTCAGGTAAAATCGGGTGCGGGGATTGAAGTACCGATTGTTGCTCGCCGTCCAATCGAAGCCGCGGCGATTAAAGCTTCCTAGATCTTCAATCGAAAGGGCTTTCGCCCTCTCTCCAGCAGACTTGCAGAAGGAGGTCAGTAGGACGTCTGCATACCAGCGTTTTTCAAACCTGAGCAGTAGCTGCTGGGCCACCATTGCGGTGGGTTTTCTCTTATGCACGCGGTCCTTGCTGAAGATTTTGCAGGCCTTAACCTGATGACCATCGAAGTACTGGAGGTGATCGCCGATTCTGGCCAGGAGCCGCCGTGTTTGATCATCTGTAGAGGGCAGGGCTACGCACCAGCAACGAGTATGGACAGTGGAACTCAGATAGGTATCGATGAAGGAGGTCAGCTGGGAGGGCGGTACGTTAAATTGTAAAGCCCAGGTCTGGGCGACTTCAATTTGCCGGTCTGAGAACTTCTCCAGCTTCGGCGCTAAGATGCGCAGCCCCACCACCGATTGTCTCTTCTGTACGCTCACCCATGACCTCCTCTGCAATTTCGCAGAGGACTGTCAGGTATAGGAATGGTGGGCTTCTAGGGTTAATGCGTAACGGCGTTGTCGGTGATTTATATCGGCAATGGCAGAAGTCACACCCCTCTGGGTTTATTGAGATCTGGTTTGCCATTCAAGTTTGGAAAACTCACCTTGCATCCATTCGATTTGAAGCCTGTGCAACCCCAAAAGTCATAGCCACCGCCCCCTTTTTTTTGTCGCCTTGCGAGGGGTTGATTGCACTTGGGACAGTTGAAAGCGCCACCTGCTGTGGCTGGGCGTGGAGCGGACGCCATCGGCACACTCGGCATTCCACGTTGCTGAGACAGTTCCTCTTCCAGGCGTCTATGCAGACGCGCAACGACAGCTCCATAGGTGTCTTGGCCCTGGGCGACTTTGTCCAAATCCCGCTCCAGCTCCCTCGTAAAATCGAGCTCCACGAAACTGTAGAACCCTTCCAGCTTCGCGATTGTTTCCTCCCCCAGCGGCGCCGGTACCAGCTTGCGGCTTTTTTCCTCAATCATTCCTTTGCTGGTGATGTTCTTCAAGATCGAGGCGAACGTGCTGGGACGACCAATACCGCGGCGCTCCATTTCTTTGATTAGACTGGCCTTGGTGTAGCGGGATGGCGGCTGAGTTTTCTTCTTCAGCAGTTCTCCGTTGTGCACAGAGATGATCTGTTTTGGTGTGAGTGCAGGAACTGGGTTGCTCGCTGCTCCATCTTCCTCATCGTCTGTGTCATCGCCCTTGAGCAGTTTCCGCCACCCAGGATGAAAAAGGGTTTCACCAGTTGCATTGAATCGCAAAGCCTTACCATTTGGGCCAACCGCGAGCAGTTTTACAGCACGCACGTCGAATACCGCCGCTTCGATCTGGCTGGCCAGCGCCCGGACCCAAATCAACTTGTACAGGGCGAGTTCCTCGTCGTTCTCACCAGCTTTTGTATCAGCCCAATGCGTCGGGGTAATAGCGGGGTGGCCTTCCTGCGCGCCTTCGGCGGCCTTGAATGTACGTCGCTCGTCGACGGTCTTCAATCCGATAGATCTAGCTACGGTTCTAATATCCTCCATGGCCTCGTCTGGTACGTTGGGATTATCCGTCCTGTGGTAGGTGATCACGCCTTGTTCATACAATCGCTGGGCGACTTGCATGGTCTTGTCCGGGTCCCATTTCAAGGCGTTGCTGGCTGCTTGTTGAAGGGTGGAAGAGATGAAGGGCGCGGGTGGGTGGCGCTCGGCCTTGCGGTCTTCACAGGACTCGACGACGACATTACGTGTGCCGGCGACGAGTCGGGCCAGGTTGGCATCTTGAACGTAAGGAAAGTCTTTGCTCGCGAAATCCGGTACCGGTTGCCAGTCTGCATACCAGGTGGTGCCCTGATTCATATCCACAAAGTTCAGACGCACACCGAAGTGGTTGATTACCTGAAAGTTGCGGATCTCGCGCTCGCGCAAAACCACCAGGTATACGGCAGGCGATTGCACGCGGCCTGCAGAGGTGGGCTTGCCCATCAGTCGGCGTAGCTCCTGAGTCACCAGGTAACCCACCAAACGATCAAGTACACGCCGGCATTCTTGTGACGCGACTCTGTTCAAATCGATTTGGCGAGGATTGGCTAGAGCCTCTGCGACACGCTTCAGGGTGATTTCATTGAAGGTGATGCGTTTGTAGGATTTGACCGCCAGTACCTGCTGGATGTGCCAGCTGATGCTTTCACCTTCGCGATCCGGATCGGTTGCGAGGTAGATTTCATCGGCCTGTTTAGCTGCGGCCTTGATGGTCCGCACGGCCTTGGCGCTCTTATCCAGGATCTCGTACACCGGTGTGTAATTTTTGCGGACGCCTGTGGTGATCATGCTGTCGTCCTGCCCTCTGGCGGGCAAGTCACGTATGTGCCCACCACTGGCGACAACCAACCAGTGTTCGCCTGGGCGCAGTTTCTTCATCATTGGCTGAAGCTTTTTCAGCTTCCCAGGTGCCTCGATGATCAATAGCTTCACGGTGTGCCCCTTCTCAATTATGCAGAGCGGGACTGTCACGTCATGGCAGGTAAGGCTTCAATGGGAAATGGTCAATGCACAACGGGAGGCTTTTAGCGGCTAGAGGTCCAGCGTCAGCTGCTGTTCCTGGGCAAAGCCCTTTAGCCACGACGCGCGCATCGCAGGATGGTGGTAAGGGCAGTCATACACCCGTAGCCCTTTTCGGGCGGCGTCAGCACCGGCTATTTGAACGGCAGTATGGGGGTTATTGAATTGCCGCCTATCTGCTGGTTTCAAAGAAGTTCGAGATTGCGCCATTGGCTATCGGTCCCCGAAGAACAGATCTATCAGACAGTAACATCACGAATAGCGCATTTTTTTGCATCAAAAACGGAAGTTTTAAACTTCTGTGCTTGAGATAGCCGAATGGAAGTGTGACTCAACCTGAAAGTTAACGAATGGCGCGATTTTTTGCCAACCAATTGGCGGTTTGATGTCAATTCGAAGCTGGCTCGTCCGTCCAGTTCGCAACTCTGATCCACGCGATGAAGTCCTGAGTGGATTGTCCGCTTTGAACACGTAGTTGTTCCAGCTTGCCGTATAAGTGTTCAGTCATTTCGTCGTCGTCGTCAAAGTCGACGCGGTATTCAGTATCTAAGCGGTATTCATCGAGCAAGGTGTTGATAAATCGGCGGGCTTGCCAGGTATCAAGGTCTGTCTCTCCACGGCCCCCCATCAGATACTCTCCCGTTCGCCACCCAACTGGAGCCCATGATGCTCGGTTTATGTCCAGGGTGAGCCCGTAGTAGTCCGGAGCATTCACCTCGCTTTCATCAAAGTAAGCCCAGTAAACACGGCCTAAAGCTGGGTGCTCTGCGCCAATGACAACGTACCCTGTTGGGTCCCTCAAAACTTCATCCATCGGCACGTCCTAATTTGTAGTGGTTCTCTAATGAGGTCGGGGGAAACGATGAGCTGTTTCCCCCAACACCGACAGCTACACGAATGGGCCGAAAAATTAAGCCCCTGTTTTCAGAATTGCGGTGGATCGGTATCTGGATATTCATCCGGGCCTGGAGCTGGCTGCGGCCGCGATTCGGGTCTGTTGGACTGTTGCGAATTCTGGTTTTGCGAAGGCGCCAGATTCACCATGGTCACGCGGTGTGGCAGCATGCCGACCCGGCTGGCCTGGATTTTCAAAGCTTCGAATTCGCCATCGTCGTTCTTCCAACGGTCCATAACGGCGCGACCGGAAACCAGCACTCGCATACCTTTCTGGAACAGTTGCGAATAATGCTCGGCGTCCTTGTGCCACCACTCCACATTCGCCCAAAAACCGCCACGATCTTCGTAGCCGCCTTTGCCATCCGGAATCGAATTGTCGAAGTAAACGTTGGCTCGCATGAGTCGACGTGGGTCTTTATTGCCGTTGGGGAATTCTTTGAATTCCGGTGCAGAACCGATATTGCCTTCCCAGCCTTGTACGGGCGTGCCCATGAGTATTCTCCGAGGTTATTGGTGTTGCGTTGGGTTGTTGAGCTGCTGCAGGCGAGCGGTATACACGGCCTCTGCCTGGCCCATTTTTTCTGCGCACTCGGCGGCCTGTTTGGTGATCGAGTGCAGCAAACTCATTTGCATATTCAAGGTGATGCGCTGCAGCTCCATCACGTAAAGATCCTGCAGCATGGATTCCGGTGTTCTGGGTGAGCCCATCATTTCTGCCCAAACCCCTACGCCCATCCGCCGATCTGTCACCTGCTGCCATCTCAAAAACTGGGTGCCGGCTTGGGTGTTCTGCTCAGTCAACCGCACTGGAACTAGGGTGAATGGATATCGGCGGGCCTGGCTCAGCACTTCCTGGGCAAGAGCTTTTAAGTCCGATTCTTGAGCTCGGCAAAGATCGGCAAATTGGGTCAGCTCCCCCTTACCTTTAAAAGGCTTTAAAAGGCCCTTTAGTGAGGCAGCCTGTTGCAGTCGCTGAAAGGCTTCCTGTTGCAGTGGCCGGAAGGCGGTCTGTTGCAGCGACCCATCATTGGAGGGAATCTGGCCCATGCTCTTTAACCCTCAACGGGGTCATCGAGATGATCATCCGTCTCGGTTTGCTGCTGACCGCGGATGATCGGTGGCGCGAAATTCGAACGGCGGGTGCCTTCCAGGATGTCTTGTGGCAGCTCACCGTACCGCTCGTACATTTTGCGGGCTGCTTCAGCCTTGGCATTGTTTGCAGCGAAGTCGTCGCGGGCAGCGCCTGAGTACTTATAGATCTGGGCCAGACCAAACAGTCTCCGCAGTACCGCTGCGCCTTCGTCGATCCAGGTTTCCATATCGTGGCGCCCGACAAGGCCAACGTGCTGGGCCAACAGAATGCGTCTGACAATTTCGTCGTAGTTCGTCAGCAGGTACACAGCCTGAAATCCCAGGGGATTGGAGATGTACAGCGGGAGGCTGACAGGCTGGATCGAGAGGTTTTCGCTAATGCTGATGGCCGGTGGAAGAGAGGCCATGGCTGTGTCCAGGCGATCTTCGATGGTCTTTAACGCTTCCTTGGAATCGTTGATCTTTTCCTCGAGGAGGATCATCCACCAGTCAGAGTAGGGATCATCCTGTTGGGCGCCTCGAGACATTCGATTGACGACAGTGCAGAACCCTGACAGACCAATGATGCCGGCTTTGAGGTCATTTTTAGGGCGCCCCATCCATATACGAGCGGCGTGGTGAGTGTGAAGGGTGAGCTTCACATCGCTGCGCAGTGAACCGATGTTGAGCCGGAAGTTATCAGCCATGGTGCAGTGTTTCCTTGGGAAGAGGATTGACGTACCCATGCTGCAATTTGGCTATAGGAGACGCAGCATTAAATACGTAGCCCGATGGAAGGGGATTTGTTGAGGCTTCTATATAGGAAGAGCTGAAACTCGCCGGTGCGGACCGAATCCCTTGCGTGGCGGCCACCTCCGGTGCCGGATGCTGTCAGGGTGTTGTGGGCCACAACACTTGCCATGTCGCCGGCACGGATGCCGGATCCTGCCAAGGTGGTGCGGGCCGCACCACTTATATGGCTGCCACCTCCGGTGCCGGATGCTGTCAGGGTGTTGTGGGCCACAACACTTGCCATGTCGCCGGCACGGATGCCGGATCCTGCCAAGGTGGTGCGGGCCGCACCACTTATATGGCTGCCACCTCCGGTGCCGGATGCTGTCAGGGTGTTGTGGGCCACAACACTTGCCGTGTCGCCGGCACGGATGCCGGATCCTGCCAAGGTGGTGCGGGCCGCACCACTTATATGGCGGCCACCTCCGGTGCCGGATGCTGTCAGGGTGTTGTGGGCCACAACACTTGCCATGTCGCCGGCACGGATGCCGGATCCTGCCAAGGTGGTGCGGGCCGCACCACTTATATGGCGGCCACCTCCGGTGCCGGATGCTGTCAGGGTGTTGTGGGCCACAACACTTGCCGTGTCGCTGGCACGAATGCCGGATCCTGGGCAAGTGATTTGGGCCGAGTCACTTGCGTGGCGGCCGCGGCGTATTTCGGTTCCTGTCAGGGTGTTGCGGGCCGCAACACTTGCTGTGTAGCTGGCACAGATTCCGGTCACGACCGCTTCGCTCTGGGCCGCGTTACCACGATATTCTGGTTGTCCACCTGACATCATGGATGTGTACCCCGATTAGGCTTCAGCAGATGCAGCATTCCGCTGAGTGTGTGTTTTGCGGTTTGTATCGACTCAGGGCTACGCGTCTGCGTTAGCGTCTTCGTCGGCTGCTCTGCGCCCTCTGGCGGGGCTGAAGCGTCTTGACGCTCGGGGCTCGCTTTTGCCTTGTCGTCAGGGTTCCATTGGCTGTTGAAATCGCCGCGAACGGCCATGCCGACGAGCGTCATTAAGTATCCAAGCGGGTTTCGGACCCCTCCCGAGTCACAGCGGTGGACCCATTGTTTGATGAGCGCGGTTTTCAACTCTGCTGGAACCTTTTGCAGCGCCAGGACCGCGTTCTGTTTTTGCTCGACCGGTAGTCGATGCAGTGCACCGAGCAAATCGGCAGCGATGTCGTTTGGTGTGGGCGGTACATGTACAGAGCTTTTACAAACATCTTTGTGTGTATCTGTATACGTACTATATGAGTTCGGATGCCGAACTAAGTCCGAACTCAGTGATTTACGGCTGAGTTCGGCATCCGAACTCTGCTCCAAAGCGATTCGCTCTTCGCCTTTTTCACTGAGTTCGGTATCCGAACTCAGTGGAGATAGAGCTATATTTTGCTGAGTTCGGATTCCGAACTCAGTCGCTTTAAGAACGACTGGAGCCTGCGCTTTGGTCCAGGCCTGGCTATTCATGCGGGATTCGATGATGTCCAGCCTGCTAGGTAAGCGTTGGCCAACATCAGGATCAGCTGCAAATTCCTTCCAGGCAATTTCTGCCACTTCGCGAATCACCTTGGTCTGGTGCTGCATTGACTGCGCGAGTAGCTGCAAGTAGTCCTTGTCGAACTCTATAGCTTCGGCCGGTGTGACCGGTTCGTCGTGAAGCAGGTAGACGTTGCCTTGCACTTGTCCACTCAGATCATTGCGCACCCGTCGCCCCAGGCTAAGCCAACGGGTGAGACGTAAGGTCACTAATGCTTTTGATACAGTTTCACGCGAGGCAGGCCTACCGGGTTGCATACCCAAATATGGCCGCAGTTGGTCATAGGTAGGGAACGCCGTAAGGCCGTCGTCATTGATCAGTAGGCGAAATACCTGCCAGGTGTTTCTTTCAAGCGGGGTTAAGCGATCATCCAAAAGCAATCGGCGAGGAACCGTTTCGTGTGGGTTCCCGCTGAAAATAATTCCGGAGTAGGGGGAAGACCCTTCAATCCCCGGAGGCGCCGACTCTTTTTTCTGAAGCAAATGAGCTTCAAGGTGACCCGAGGCCGAGTCTAAAAGCGTCGACAAGGGAAGCCGAGACAACCTCATAATACAGAGTCACCTTCCACCGATGTCGCTGCAGGCTGTGCAAGTCGTTGAGAAGACACAAGCTGTAGCCTTCTCGGAAGGCCAGGGTTTGCAGGAGGGTAAAGCCCTTCCTTTATCCAGGACTGAATGCGATGCCAGATGATGGCCAGGCTGAGGTTTTCGTGGGTCTCATCTGGGCTAGTATCCTGTGGAGCATTGAGTTCCTCGGCGACCAACATGGCGATGTCCAGCAACGCGAGACTGTCGCCAAGCTCTACCTGATGCTCTTGCATTAGGTGCGTCCATCGGTACCAAAGCTGAGCGTCCATCTCCTCACTGAATTCGCGCCAACGGCCACGACGTGCCGTCACGCCGATCATTAGGCGTTGAAGGGCCACATCCTGCGGAGACAGCCCGAAGAACTGTTGCAGCATTTGAGTGGTCGCGCCAAGTCGCAGCGCACGTTCAATCATGCGCACTTCTTCATCAGAACGCTGCGCGCCTGACAGTAGTTTTTTTACCATGTCCCCATCAATGGTGACGTTGCACCAAGACACGGGAGTGTTAAGCAGCAAGCTCAGTACTGAAGGTTGTTGGAGCTGAGCCAATATCTCTGGCTCCAGGCCCATTTCGATGCAGCGCCGAAGTTGGCCATTACGCATGTGATGAAGCACCTGTGACAGGATTGCTTCATTTATTGGTGTCTTGGACATGACGACTCCCCCTTGTAGAGTCCGTGTGTTAACTGGCTGAATTCGGACCGTTGTTGGCGACTGACTGGATTTCCAGGTCAATCAAACGTCTTGCGAGACGAATAATGCGGAACAGCTTCACTAGAGCGCCGTCGCTGAGACGGCATTCACTTTCAGGGGGCTGATCTTTTGTGTGAGGCTGGCCCAGTAAGATCTGGCCCAGTCCGGCTGCGAACTCAAAGTCAGCCAACGCGTCGATTTGAAGCTTGGGTTGCTGCTGAATCATTTTCAGTACGATGGCCATCGAGCCGCTCAAAGACTGGAGCAGCGTCAAGGTATGTTGGGCTGTGGCAGTAATTTCGACTTCCGCTTCGGGGTGTCGGTAGCTGAACCCGACGCCACCATCGATATCGATAAATTGACCTGGGGCTTTGACCGAGCTGGCTATTTCGCGAGCCAATTGAGCGATGTGCTGACGCAGGGTCGCGGTATTGTCTATTTCGCGTTCGATGTACCAAAGGTCAGAAATGGGATTGAGTCCGCCAGCTTGAACAGGGATGGCCACCAAGGCATTGGAGGCGAAGTCGGGCAAGACCTCACCGTCAAGCGCAGCGAGCTCCCGTTTCATCTTGTCGACTCTGGGAGAAGTCTTCACAGGGCTCGCAACGTGCCCATCGATACGTGCTTGGCGCTCTTGTGGGCTCATTTGCTCCTGCGGAGTTGGGGCCAGTTGCTGTTGCACCCCTTGAGGTGAAGGACTCTCTTTGGAGGGCGTCGTCTTATGTGTGCTGCCCCCGAAGTAGTAGGGGGTAGTTGTAGAGGGTTCTGATTAGCCTCAATGCCATTGTTCGAAACGTTAAGTTGAGTCCCCCCCTCAAATTGCGATGCAGGGTACTGTGGCAGCTCAAGAACCGGCGTAGACCGGCGCAATTGGTCCTGGTTCTGAGTGATTTCCAACAGTATTTGCTCGTAGCCGAGGTTCAGCGGCTTTTTAAGGTGATCTATCAGTTCGTCCTGAAATCGCTGGAATAGAAATTCTTCAGCGTCGCCCTCAAACTGGGACAGTACATCTTGGAAAAGCGTATCGAAATCAAGGTGCTGCTCCTGCTCTTGATAATTGCGATCCCAGCACTGAAGAGCTGTTTTGCGCAAAGACAGAAGCTTTATGATTCTGTCTACTCCCAGTCCAGAGTACAGCGCGCCTGGAATTGCTGGCAGTAAGTACCGAATGGTGTCGTGCATACGACTCAAGTGAGACGCGGAGACCGGGTAGCCATCCGCTGACAGCCGCCGTGAAAGCTCACGTAATGAGATAGACTCCCCTGCCTCTGTTTCATACAGCGCTCTCGCTTTGTCGACCCCAATAGCCCGCTCAATGAACAGGAGCTGGCCTTGGAGGTCGTTTTCAGCCAAGTGGCCGGTGAGCGAGATGATTTCGCCCCGAACGGCGTCCCAGGGTCGAAATAGGCAGTGAAACTTGAAGTACTTCTCGTCGCCGGTCTCACGATACAACTCGTTTAAAATTGCCAGGCGAGTGTTGCCGCCGTTGCGGATCCGGTACTTATCTTCCCCAGGTTTACGAGTGACGGGAGGTGGCGTATCGAGTCCCCGATTTCGTATCGACTCTTTAATTTCATCGTACTTCGGGTTACGAGTCGTCCTTGGGTTTTCGTCATACGGCAGCGTTTCGTCGAGAGTCAACAGCATGGGGGTATCGACGATGGGGTCGCTCATTCGCGCTGCCACCGGCGACTTCGATTCAAACGCCGGCAGCAACAGCTTATCTTTCATGGTTTGGGCCAAAGACGCTTTCATACTCTGGCTCCTGGCTGCTCATAAGCCGGGCTTGCCGCCAAAAGCTGGTCAATGATTTTCAAAGCACGATCCAGAGCAGCTTCAAGTTCGGCAGTTGTCTCCAGCCGATAAACAATTTCTGAGTTCATCGACCTGGCGTTTTCACGTGCTTCCAACGCGATGCGTTCGCGCATCCCGTCGGGCAGGCGAATAACGAATTTTTCTTCATGCAGACGCTGTGGTTTGTTACTCATGGTGGGCTCCGATGCCTAGGGTAGAAAGTGTGTTCAGCGACGTTTCAACTGATCAGTGAGTTGGGTAGGTAACCCCTTGATGACTAATGAATTGGACGCCTCGTCGTACTCGATCTTGTCCCCTAGCAGATGCGCTTCAAAACTGATGGACAAGCCTTCGGCACGGCCGGTGAACCGACGGAATTGGTTGAGAGTGCGTTTATCCAGGGGGATTTCCGGCGACAGGCCGTAGTCCTTATTGCGGATATGGTCGTAGAACGCCTTGGGGCGATCTTCATCGATCAAGCCTGACAGTTCCTCCAGGCCCATGGGTTCACCGAGCTTGGCCTGGCTGGTGGCGTAGTCCACCAGGGCCTTGGTTTTCTCGCGGGCCGATTCGTCTGGCAGGTCTTCGTTTTCAACGAAGTCGCTGAACGCCTTGAGGAGGGCGCGGGTTTCGCCCGGGCCGTCGACGCCTTCCATGCAGCCAATGAAGTCGCTGAAATACCCCGAGATCTTCTTACCGTTTTTGCCTTTGATGTACGAGATGTACTGCTTGGATTGCTTGTTGTTCTGCCACTCGGACAAGTTGATACGCGCTGCCAGGTGCAACTGGCCAACGTCCAGGTGGCGTGAAGGAGTGACGTCCAGATCGTCAGTAACCACCACGCCTTCACTGTGGTGGAGCAGGGCGACAGTTAGGTAGTCGGTCATGCCTTGCTGGTAATGGGCAAACAGTACGTGGCCACCGGTGGAGAGGTTGGACTCTTCCATCAGCTTTTGCAGATGCTCGACCGCCGTGTGGCTGAAGGCGGTGAAGTCCTGGTCACCTTCAAAGTACTGCTTTAACCAGCCGCTAAACGGGTGCGCGCCGGACTCGGCATGGAAGAAACCCCAGGCCTTGCCTTGTTTGGCGTTATAGCTCTCGTTGAGGTCGGCAAGCATGTTCTCGATGGCGACCGATTCGGATAGCTCCGAATCGCGTGCCTGGAGAACAGCAGGTGTGCCATCGGGTTTTTTGTCGATCAGGTGGACGATGCAATGACGGATAGGCATTAGATTGCCTCCTGCGAGTGTAGGGTTTGAGCTCGATCAGCACGACGAATACGGGCTTTGGCGTTGAGGCCTGAGCGGTAATCGCTTGCGGTTGATGAGGTGTAAATCGATCCAAGGCCAGATTTCGTGAACTTGATATGGCCACCTTGAGTGCGAGACACCGTCCAGCCATTCGCTTCAGCAAACTTCACGAGTACACGAAGGCTCTCGCTTTTTCCGCGTAGGAGATTGGTGGTCATAGCTCTGCATCCCTGTCTGCCAGAACGTTACCGGTCTGGATCGCGATGATTTCAGCCTGATCGCCAGGAAACTTGGTACCGAGCTCATGCAAAAAGTGACGCGTAGCCTCACGTGCTCCAGGCACGCGGAACACCACGCTGCAGTGCTGAACTTCCGCGGGGTGTTGCAGGTGAGACATGACGGCCACTTTCAGCGAGCAGCACTGGAGGTAGCGGGGCACCCAAACCGACCAGAAGTAGCTGGATAGCAAGGCGCCCGCACAGAGCAGTTCAACGGTAATTGTTGCGCTGGGCGTGTTGGTCAGCTCGACGTAGCCGAGCTTCTCAAACTCCAACAGATCCTCACGCATGCTCATTGGGACCACGGTGCTGTGGTCACGAGCAAGGCGGCCGATCGCTTGAGCTAATGCGTCGAGCTCCACCGGGTTGATCCCAGATTTATGGGCATGAGCCACAGCAGAGGCTTCGAACACGGCACCGGCATGGATACTAGGAAATAGCTCGGCGCTACTGTGCATCCGACACCTCCTGAAGCTCCTCGATGTCATAGCTATTGCAAGTAGGGCAAATAAGCTCGTCCACTTCACCGCCGGGTAAGGCTGGAGCGCCACTCACTTGATGTTTCGGGTGGTGGCTATCGCATTGAAGGCACCAGTGAGTGATGCGTACGAGAGTATTCATCGCTGAGGTGTGCTTTTTCATAGTTGAGCCCCTTGCCAGCCGGCGTTGGGACTGAGGTTGGCAAACCGGGTCTGATTGGCGATGAAGGCTGTTCGTACGGTCCCAGTTGGGCCGTTACGCGCCTTGCCGAGAATGATTTCTGCAATGCCTTTGTGTTCGCTCTGAGGGTGGTACACCTCGTCCCGGTAGACGAACATAATCAGGTCCGCGTCCTGTTCAATCGCACCGCTATCACGCAGGTCTGCGTTGATCGGACGCTTATTTGGCCGTCGCTCCAGTTCTCGGTTGAGCTGGGAAAGCGCAACCACCGGGCAATTCATCTCTTTCGCTAGGGCCTTGAGGGACTGGGATATAGCGCTGATCTCGTTGGCCCTGTTTTCCTGACCTGGGCAGCGCATGAGCTGCAGGTAATCGATCAGGATCAAGCTCGGGTGTCCGAAGCGACGAGCTGCTCGACGAGATTTAGCTCTGATTACTGCAGGCGTGAGCGCTGATGAGTCGTCGATGACCAGCCGCTCTCCATAGCCATTAATACGAGAAACCGCTGCAGTCAGCTTCGGCCAATCATCATCATCGAGCTTGCCCTTCAATAGCCTGCCCAGATCGATATGGCCTAGGATGCCCATCAATCGATACATCAGTGCTTTGGCCGGCATTTCCATGCTGAAAACCTGAACTGTACGATCAAGCTTTGCCTGCAGAGCCGTATCTATGAAGTTCAAGGCCAGAGAGGTCTTCCCCATAGACGGGCGCGCGCCGAGGATGATCAGGTCGGCTTCTTGAAAACCCGACGTCAGCTCGTCCAGGTCCTCCAGGCCTGAAGGCAGGCCGGTCACGGTGATATTGCCGTTGAAATGTTCGTCTATTTGTTCGACGACGTTCGTCAGGCATTGGTTGATATTGACGAATTCCGTTGCGCTCTTGCCTTCACCCAGAGCGAACAGTTGCTGTTCAATTGATTCTTGAACATCCTCCGCACTTGCCAACGGGTCTGTCGCCTCGCGAGAGCATTGGTATCCAAGGGACATGAGCTGTCTGAGCCGAGAGCGATTACGCACGATGGATGCGTAATGCTCGATGTTGGCTACAGACGGCGTGTTTTTGGCCAGCTCGCCCAGATAGCTCAGCCCTCCGGCTTCGTCTGGCTCCTCCAACGCGTTGTGGACGGTGACGATGTCGAACGGAATGGACTTGTCAGCAAGGCTTGCCATTGTCCGGAACAGCAACCGATGGTCGTGTCGGAAAAAATCAGAGGCATCCAGTTTGTCTGCGACGAGATCCCAGGTGTTGTTGTCGAGCAGTAGCCCACCTAACACACCTTGTTCAGCCTCTACGGAGTAGGGAGGTGAGAGGTCAAGGTGATTCATTTCCCAGACTCCTGGCCTATCTGAAGAAAACCACTCCCGTTGCGTGCCCCCAGGGCTTTGACCATGTCGACTTCAACCTTCGCTGAATTGATCATGACCTGAGCAACCTCGGCAACCGCTTTGGCCCGTTCGATTTCCATTGGTCTTTCTGGGTCCAGGAGGCTCTCGATCGCGACGAACAGGTGATTACGTAGATCTTCAATCTTGTTCTTCATGTTCAACCTCCCGGATGGTGCGTTTGAGTTTGCCGATAGCGCGTATTGCGGATTTCAGCTCTTCCGGATACCGATGAATGGTGTTCCGACGCATACGTTCTGCTCTCGTCAGCAACTCCAGGTTATTCAGGGCTATATGGGCCTTGTTGCCGTCCTTGAAGCACACGCACATGTTTATAGGGACTGGTCCGTGATGCTCCTCCCAAAGCAGTACATGCACGGCTTTCCAGTCAACGGGTGGGTAACCGGTATCGGTGATTTTCTTCTGCTGATAACCGTCAGGAGTTGTGCGCAGGCTGCCAATAGGCAGCCAGTTCCCCGGTTTATTGCCGGCCTTAAACTGCGTCTGAGTCATACGGCCAGAGGAGGGGAGCCCCTTAAGGCCCTTATTCCATGGGACGGATCCCTTGGGAAAGCGGAATTCTGCGCCCAACTTGCCGTCAAGCCGGCCACAGAGACTACTGCGAAGAAACTCGGCGCTTTTGCTCAAGCCCAGCCGTTTGGCTTTGGCATAGACCTGATAGACGCTGAGCCCCAATTCGGCGGCTAGGACCTGAGTCGGTTCATTGGGATAGCGGGCAATGAGCGAGCGCTCTTCTGCCTCACTCCAAACATGGTGTTTGTGAACCGGGGCAAGCCCAAGTTGGGATCTGGCTTGTTCCAGCGCCGCCATGGCCAAAGGTGAAAGCGAATGAGTTCTCATTGGCTCCCTCCATGCCCAAGGGCTCCTTGTGACTGCTGTCCGACACCACGATGCAGCCTGGCATGCTTGCCCTGGTCCCATCCCGCTTGCAAAGAGCGGGTGTCATGACCTTTGGCTTCGATGGGCTTGATAATGGCTAGCGTTAGTTTTGGATGATGCCATTCCAGGTAGGCTTGGATCTCCAGCGCAGTGTTTTCGTCTATCCCACCTGCAAACTGGTTCACCTTAGAGGCGACGGCATTGAGCCAGCCCTCGGCAAACAGTTGGCCGCGGTGACGTTTGGTTTTCAGTTGGCAGCGCTTCTGCTGGGCAACATGAGCTCGTCGGGCTGCGACAAGCTGGTGATGCAGCGTTGAATAGGTGTGAGCTGCCAGATCGGGTGAAATACCTTTCCCCAAGAACTTGAAGGACCAGCCAAGTAGCGGATTGAAATACGCCAAGTGGCTGCAATCGAAGGCTTGGGAACAGATTGAGGCCAGGTTGTGCAGCCAATCCTGCGGTGCCCGACGGGTTTTGGTACCCACAATGGATTCTTCGATTGTATGGGCAGCGACTTCGGTGTGTTCCAAGTTGTACTGATTCATCAAATGGCGAGCTTGACGAAGTGCAATTTCCACTTCGTTTGGGGCAGCGCCTTGTGACTTGGCCAGCGCCATGAGTTTGGCGACCTTGCTGAGGACTTTTTGCTTGTCCATCATTCACCCCCTTCCTGTTGGAGGCGGGGGGAGAGCGCCTCTGACCACAGGCGAAGTGTTTCTTCCTCATCAGCAGAGAGGTGAGTCCGGGCAAGGCAGTCCGCAACCTTCTGTTTCAGGGCATCAAGGCGGTCTTGAACACTTGACCCATCGTCGTAAGCAATCTCTTGCTCAACAGCTTGCACAACGTCATTACGAAGAGAGAGAACCGTGCTTATCCAAAAAGCACTTGGGCTGGTCCAGCCAATGAGCTTTCGAGTTCTGGCAGGCGACAGGTAATCACGGAGCCTGAGATTGAACTCCCTAGGGGAATAACCATTCCTGAAAACGTCTGCTCGATTAAGCGTCAGCGCTGTTTTAAGAATATCTAGAAGAGGGTCCAAAGCCGTTGGCTCAGGAGCAAAGGGTTCTAAATATGTTTCAGCTACCAGGCGTTTGGCTTCGGCATATCGACTTTGCTGACGGCGTTTGGCTTGGTTTTCGTCGCGGCCGCGCTTTTCCTTCGCGTGCTTAATGTTCGAGTTCACTGACTCGATAAGCTTCGCGGCGTCCTGCAAAAGCTGAAGCTGGTCAACGCTCAACTGAGCGCCAATCCGACCGGGTAATTGGTAACCGCTTGTCAGGGCTCGGATTTCTCGTGCGGTTCCACTGAGCTTGGCTTGCAAGCTGCGCAATTGCTGAGCGCTGTAGTACTTGCCAACCTCTAGGATGAGGTTTGCAGTAATACTGCGGGCGTCGGTAATGGAGGGCTTCGCCATTTCAACGACCCTCCCTCACCAAGTTAGCTACCTTTTCCTCGGTCATGGCCTCGAAGCGGTCACGCCATTCTGGAAAAAGCTCAATGGCCAATTGGCGGATCACGACAAGGGCTGCAGGGGATATGCGGTTGGAAGGCTGTCTGTATTCCAAGCGGTGTACTGGGACGCCCAGGGATGAACTGTTACGAAACACCACTGCGGAGGGGACGACGCATTCCAGAACGTTGATTTCGTCATTGTCCTGGAAAATTTCCCGTACCGACTGCTCGATCATTTGCGCGTCGGTGGTTTGGTCGAGATTGTTGACGACGATCCGCACAGGAGGGATTTTCATGCCCAGGCGCCCATAGGCGCGCAGGCCGTCCAGCATCTGCATGGATCCCCGGCTGAACTCCCGTGCAGCGAGCATATTGGGCGGAAGTGGGGATATGACCAAATCAGAGGCTAGGACCACCATTTCGAGCATTGCCGACCTGGCGCCTTGGGTGTCAATCAGTACCAGGTCGAAATGATCTTTGAAGCCCGGCATCAGGTTGGCGAGTCGCAACCGTCCGTCAGGTGCTTGCAGGATCAGGCTGTTCAGTTGGTTGTTGATGTCGTTGGAAATGACAAGCGACAGGTTTGGTATCGTGGTGCTGGATATGATCTTGGCTGATTCGGTGATATTGAATGCCAGCAGGTCGTAGATGCCTCCTTGAGCTTCATCGACCAATTGGTAATACGAGGAGAGCGAAGGCTGTGCAGGATCTAGGTCGATCATGAGCACGCGCAGGCCTGCATCCGCACAAAAAGCGCCGAGGTTGGCCTCGATGGTAGTTTTGCCTACGCCGCCTTTGGTCGAAACGACCGCAGAGATTTTCATGGTTTGGAGCCTCTAATGTGGGTTCATTAGAGGCTGCGAGGCCACGGAAACAGCTATGTGTAGCGAACACGATCCTGGGCTATGAAGCACTAAAACCAATTGTCTTTTAACCAATTGGTCGTAGGTTCGAATCCCACACGACCCACCATTTTTGAGACCAGTTAAGGCTGGAATCAGATCTTAAGATCAGAGGCCAAAAGCACTGATCGAAGAAGGCGACTGAAAGGTCGCCTTTTTATTACCGGGGTATAGCGCAGTCCGGTAGCGCGCCTGCTTTGGGAGCAGGATGTCGGGAGTTCGAATCCCCCTACCCCGACCATATTAAAAATCCTCGTATCGAAAGATACGGGGATTTTTTTTTGTCTGAAAATTATCTCAGGTTCAACACAGCACCAATGTGGGAGGGGGCTTGCTCCCGATAGCGGTGGGTCAGTTAAGTATTTTTACCTGACCCACCGCCATCGGGAGCAAGCCCCCTCTCACATTAACCGAGTCCCACCAGGGGCCGAGTTGTCAGTGCAGTTTGAGTCGCGGCTCAGTCCCCCGACCGATCTTGCTTCCCAGCATCAGCATCGCCGTGCGGAAAAAGCCATACAGCGCCATCTGGTGCATACGGTACAGCGACACGTAGAACATCCGCGCCAGCCAGCCCTCCAGCATCACACTGCCGGTCAGGTTGCCCATCAAGTTGCCCACGGCGGAGAAGCGCGACAGCGAGATCAGCGAACCGTAGTCGGTGTACTTGTAGGTCGGCAGCTCCTTGCCTTCAATCCGCAGTTTCAGCGATTTGGCGAGCAATGAAGCCTGTTGGTGAGCGGCTTGCGCGCGTGGCGGAACATTGCGGTCGGTGCCCGGTTGCGGGCAGGCGGCGCAATCGCCAAAGGCAAAGATGTTTTCGTCGCGGGTGGTCTGCAGCGTCGGCAACACCTGCAGTTGGTTGATGCGGTTGGTCTCCAGGCCATCGAGGTCCTTGAGAAAGCCCGGTGCGCGAATCCCGGCGGCCCACACTTTGAGACTGGCCGGGATCACTTGGCCGCTGCTGGTGATCAGCGCGTCGGCGGTCACTTCGCTGACGGCCGAGTTGGTCAGCACGGTCACCCCAAGTTTTTCCAGGGTTTTATGCACAGGCCCGCCAATCCGCTCCGGCAGCGCGGGCAATACCCGAGGGCCGGCTTCGATCAGGGTGATGTGCATGTTTTCCGGCTTGATACGGTCCAGGCCGTACGCTGCCAGCTCATGGGCTGCGTTATGCAGTTCAGCGGCCAGTTCGACGCCGGTGGCGCCGGCGCCGACGATGGCGACGCTGATCTGTTCAATGGTGTCGGTTTGCCCGGCGTGGGCACGCAGGTAATGATTGAGCAAGCGCTGATGGAAGCGCTCGGCCTGCTTGCGGGTGTCGAGGAACAGGCAATGCTGCGCCGCGCCCTCGGTGCCGAAATCGTTAGTGGTGCTGCCCACTGCAATCACCAGGCTGTCGTAGCTCAGTACGCGCGCAGGTACCAGCTCCCGGCCTTCTTCGTCGAGGGTGGCGGCCAGTTGGATTTTCTTCTGTTCACGGTCAAGCCCGCTCATACGCCCCAGCTGGAACTCGAAGTGGTTCCATTTCGCCTGGGCGACGTAATTGAGTTCGTCTTCCGAAGAGTTCAGCGAGCCGGCCGCGACTTCGTGCAGCAGCGGTTTCCAGATATGCGTCAGGTTGGCGTCCACCAGCGTGATGCTGGCTTTGCCGCGTTTGCCCAGAGTCTTACCCAGGCGGGTCGCTAGCTCCAGGCCGCCGGCACCGCCGCCGACGACAATAATACGATGGGTCATGGGGATATCTCGCAAGGCTAAAAGAAATCGGAGCAGTTACCCTCGCGAGCGCCAGGCAGCTCATAGCGTCAGGTAACTCAAAAGGCGGCTCAGCAAACCGAGCCCGATCACCACCACCAGCACCACACCAAGGAGCAGCCACGGCCTGAAAGGCTTGCGCTCGACTCTGTGCTGGGAGAGTTGCAGGTACTCTTCGACATGCTGTTGGTCATCGGGTTTCAGGCGGCTGGTCATAAAGGCCTCGTCAGGTAGACGTTGCAAAAGGGCGCCACGTTACAGCCGGGGCATCAAAGGCTGATGCCCACATCGAACACTATGCTGCGGCCCAGGTTGTTGCGCAAGAAATCCGGCGCGTCCGGATGTGCGAACAGTACCCGCGCAAAGGTTGGGCCCACCAGCGACAGCGAGCGCCAGCCCTGGCGCAGATATTCGGTAGGCGGTGGGAAGTGGCTGTTGAGGTCCAGCACTTCGCGTTTGAGGCTGGTGAAGGCGATGAGGTCCAGTTCCCCCAGGTCCATTCCGCGTTCCTTGTAGTTATGCGCTTTTTTACGCAGGGTTGGGGCCAGGCGCAGCAGGAACTCGTGGGCAGGGATGCGCCTTGGCTTGGCTTCGCGTCGCACCAATTGGCTCAAGGAGAAGGCGCTGCGTCGGCGCAGCAATTCGTCGCGCCATTCGTCGTTCAGCCGGCGGCCTTCGTCCAATACAAAGAACACCTCGAAACTGGCGTCGCGAAACAGCACGTCCGGCGGTTCCTGTCCGGCGGCGTGAAACTCCTCGGCGCGATAGGGCACGTTCAAGCCTTGCAGCAGGCGCTGACAGACCCAACGCTCACGCTCCCATTTGCGGGCATTGGACAGGAACGCGTTGGCTTGTTCGGCTGCTACGGTGAGCAGGCGCAAATAATCTGAGTCATCCATAGGCGTAGCTTAGCGTTCAAATGATGACCGCAGGAAGACTCGTTGCGGGCCCAGCGTTGCTCAGCCTTACAGCTGGCTACCCTGTAACCTGGCGATGTAATCTGACCATCCGGCGGCGACTCTGGAAACGAGGCGTTCATGTACAGGATCAATGCGGCCAGGCCCATGACGGGCTATGAGGCGGCTAGGCAGGTGAAACGATGATCGGCGCGGCGGTACTGACGCCGCAGACCCTTGGCATCGGCTGGTTGTTGTATGCCCCGCTGGTGATCTGGGCGATCTGGCGTGCGCCTTGGGTCGAGTTGTTTGCCGACCGACGGCGCCAGCATTTGCTGTTCGGCACGGTGTTCGCGATGTTCACGTTATGGCTGGTGCGGCGGGATTTCGATACGGGGGTGTCTTACCATTTTATCGGCATGACCGCCGTGACCTTGCTGCTGGACTGGCCGTTGGCGATCGTGGGTGGGTGTGCCGCGCAGTTGGGTTTGGTATGGCTGGGGCGTCAGGATTTCGCCGCAGTCGGGGTGAACGGCCTGCTGTTGATTGGGCTACCGGTGCTGGTGACCGAAACCTGTGCGGCGCTGGTAGAGCGGGCGCAACCGCGAAACCCTTTCGTGTACATCTTCTGTTCCGGCTTTCTGGCTGCCGCCTTGTCGGCGTTGCTCTGCCTGTTGGCCGGCCTGGGACTGCTATGGTTCGATGGACGATTTGCGATGCCGGAATGGCTGGAAGACTTTGTAGGCTACCTGTGGCTGATCATCTTTCCCGAAGCGTTTATCAACGGCATGGTGATCAGTGCCCTGGTGGTGTTCTGCCCTGAATGGCTGGAGACCTTCAACCGCACCCGCTATCTCTCGGCACCGTGGAAGGATGACGATTCGCGGGGTTGATCCAGATCAAACACCGGATGGCCGCACGGGCCCATGCTCGGCGAAATTTCAGGAGCACGAATCATGAGTGTGTACGAATGGGCACGGCAAGAGTTGCGCAGGAGCCAGGATGCCGCACAGGAAATCGGGTTTGATCCGGGCCTGACCCTGCGCGCCATGCTCAGCGCGGTGGTGGAGCAGAGCAAGGGCGTGCGCAGCTTTGAAGACCTGGCCGACGAGTTGCAATACCTTGCGGAAAACCTCGACGACCAGCAGGAATACGCCTTTATGCGGCCTTAGTGGCGCGGCGGCAGGTCTTCGGAAAACAACTCGTCTTCGGCGTCCGGGGCCACCGGGATCTTATGTTCTTCAGCAGCCCAGGCGCCCAGGTCGATGAGTTTGCAACGGTCCGAGCAGAACGGCCGGTTGAGGTTGTCGGGTTTCCATTCCACGGGGGCGCCGCAGGTTGGGCAATCGACGGTCAAGGGTTGGCTCATGATCGGCCTCCACGCAAAGTAAGGTAAAAGTGGTGCAGTCGCTCGACCTCGCCGTGCAGCCAGGCAAGGTCCTGGTCATTGACCAGTACGTCATCGGCATGGTTCAGGCGGTCTTCGCGGCTCGACTGGGCCTTGAGAATGGCCTGTACCTGCTGCTCGCTGATGCCGTCGCGCTGCAGGGTACGCTGAATCTGCAGGGATTGCGGCACGTCGATCACCAGGATGCGCTGGGTCATGCTGTATTGACCGGACTCGATCAGCAGCGGAGAGACCAGAATCGCGTAGGGTGACCGGGCGCGCGCCAGGTGGTCGCGAATCTCTTCGGCGATCAGCGGATGCAACAAGGCTTCCAGCCAGAGGCGTTCTGCGGGTACGTCAAAAATCAATTTTCGCAACGCGGCGCGGTCCAGCTGGCCGTCCGGCTGCAGCACACCGCTGCCGAAATGTTCGGCAATGCGTGCCAGTGCCGGCCGGCCGGGCTCTACCACCCAACGGGCGGCATGATCGGCGTCGATCAGGTCGACACCCAACTTGGTGAAGTGTTCGGCCGCAGCGCTTTTACCGCTGCCGATCCCGCCCGTAAGGCCGAGAATCCAGGGTGTTGCAACAGGAGTGGTCATCTGAAACCGACAGACTGCAAATAGAAGTCGGTTATTTGACCACCCCAGAGCAATGCAATCCAGCCGGCAATTGCCAGGCAGGGGCCAAATGGCATAGGCACTGATGCTCGCGTCTTGCGCCAGCGCATCAGGAGCAGCCCGGCGAACACGCCGAGCAGTGACGCCATCAGCAGCGTCATTGGCAGGATTTGCCAGCCACCCCAGGCCCCTAACAACGCCAATAGCTTGAAGTCGCCATGGCCCATGCCATCCTTGCCGGTGACCAGCTTGAACAGCCAGAACACGCTCCACAGGCTCATGTACCCAAACACCGCGCCCCATAGAGCCTCGGGCAGTGTCGCCAGCAGGCCCGCGCTGTTGACCATAAGCCCCAGCCATAGCAGTGGCAGCACCAATGCATCCGGCAGCAGTTGGTGATCCACGTCGATCAGGCTCATGCCCAGCAATCCCCAACTCAGCAACAGCACCGCGCCCGCCTGCCAGCTGAAACCGAAGTGCCAGGCGACAGTCGCGCTGATCAGCGCGCATGCCAGTTCGGTGAGGGGGTAACGCGCGCTGATGGTTGCATGGCAATGGCTGCAACGCCCCTTGAGCATCAGGTAGCTGAGCACGGGGATGTTTTCCCAGGGGCGAATCCGCTGGTCGCAGCGCGGGCAGCACGAGCCGGGGTGCATGAGGTTATAGACCGGCCCCGCCGGTACGACGGGCAGGCCGAGAATTTCATGGGCCTGGGCGCGCCATTCCCGCTCAAGCATTTTGGGCAGGCGCCAGACCAGCACATTGAGGAAACTGCCAACGATCAGGCCCAGCAGCAGCGCCACGCCCACAAACACCCAAGGCTGCTCGCCGAGCAACGCGCTCAAAATGCCGACCCTAGTTGAAATACCGGCAGGTACATCGCAATCACCAACGCCCCGACGATGCTCCCCAGCACGACCATGATCAGCGGTTCCATCAGGCTGGTAAGGTTATCGACGAGGGTTTCTACGTCGGCCTCGTAGTGGCTCGCGACCTTTTCCAGCATGCGGTCCAGCGTGCCGGACTCTTCGCCGATTGCCGTCATCTGGATCGCCATGCCGGGAAACAGGCCGCTGGCGGCCATGGATTGGTTCAACTGCATACCCGTGGATACATCGTGGCGCATATGTTCGATTGCCTGTTTGAAAGGGCCGTTACCGACGGCGCCGGCCACTGAGCCCAGGGCCTGCACCAGGGGAACACCTGCCGCAAAGGTGGTTGAAAGCGTGCGGGCGTAGCGGGCGACGGCTGCTTTGTTCAACAGTTTGCCTGCCAGGGGGATTTTCAACAAACCCGCCTCCAGCCCGAGGCGAAAACCCGGCGAAACACGGTAGGCGTGGCGCCAGGCGCCTATTGCCACCCCCAGGCTCAGCGCCAGCATCCACCAGGCCTGTCGCAGAAAGTCGGAGAGGGCGATGACCCCCAGGGTAAAACCGGGCAATGGGCTGTCGACCCCGGCAAACAGGGTCTGGAACTGCGGCACCACCTGCATCAGCAACACTGCGCTGACCAGGCTGGCCACCACTAGTACGGCGAGAGGGTAGGTCATGGCTTTCTTGATTCTGGTCTTGAGCCGTTGGCTTTTTTCCAGATGAATGGCCACTCGCTCCAGCAGTGTTTCCAGGGCCCCTGCCTGTTCACCGGCGGCAATCAGGTGGCAGTACAGCTCATCGAAATAACGGGGGTATTGGCGCAGCGTGCTGGCCAGGCTGTTACCGGTGGCGACGTGTTGTTTCAAACCCTCGACCAACTCACGCAGCGCTCGGTTCTCGACGCCCTCGCGGATGATGTCGAAAGCTTGCATCAAGGGGATGCCAGCCTTCAACAGCGTCGCCAACTGGCGGGTGAACAAGGCAATGTCGGCGGACTGAATCGGCGGAGCCAGGCTTGGCAGGCCCGACGATTTCCTGCGCACACGCTCGGGGCAGATGCCTTGCTGGCGCAGTTGCGCCTTGATCAGCGCCAGGTCATGCCCCGTGGTTTGCCCGCACACCCGGCGGCCTTTGCGGTTGATGCCTTGCCAGGTGTAGATCGTTGAGGTGTCGTTCATGTCGCCTTCGCACATGCAGGTTGAGAATTTACAGCTTAGTCAGAGGGCGGATGCAGGCCAGGCTGGCGTTGGCCGATAAAATGTCAGATTGTGCGTCTGGTACGCGATGGGCCACGCAGGGATGAGTACACTGGCGCCGCTGCACAATACGGGGCGCAGGACGCGCCTTGTCATGGTTCTATTCTGGAGAGTGAAAGTGATGCGTCAGAAAGGCTTTACCTTGATCGAATTGTTGATCGTCGTGGCGATCATCGGCATTTTGGCCACGATTGGCTTGCCCATGTACACCAAGCACCAGGCCAAGGCCAAGTTCACGGCGGGGTTGGCGGAAATCAGCGCGTTGAAGGCCGGCTACGAGGATGTCATCAACCAAGGCACGGTGCCCAAGCTTGATCTGATCGGCGGCAACAGTCCCACCGCCAATTGCAAGATCGACGTGACAGGCGATGTTGCGACGGGTAGCGGCTCCATCAGCTGTGAAATCCTTGATGCGCCTGCGCTCGTGCTGGGCAAGACCATCACCTTAACGCGCAGCGCCAACACCGGCTGGACCTGTGTAACCACGGCCGATGCGCAATACGTCGCCAAGGGCTGTGGCGCCAACGGAGCATGACGGCGACCGGGCGGTGAGCGAGCCGGTTGCCGCATGTTCAATGCGGTGCTAGCTTTAGCCCACCGCCCGTGTAGCTCAGCCGGTAGAGCAGCGCACTCGTAACGCGAAGGTCGCAGGTTCGATTCCTGTCTCGGGCACCAAGGCAGCACTGTTTCAAGGGCCTGTTTCAAGGGCCTGTTTCAAAGGCAATGTTTTCAGATGATCCCAGAATGGTTCTGAAGGCCAGACGAGCGGGTATTCGCGCCCACTCTTTTGTATCTGCGCAACCTTGATGACCCAGATGCATCCCCATTCCTCGATCTAAGAGAACGACATGACCACGACTGAGATGACCCAGGAAGTTCGGCACCAAGCAGCCCTCGACAAATACCTCGAGGCAACGCCGCAGCTTAAAGAAGAGATCAAGGACCTGAGCGCGGATGACCAGCGTGATCAGGTCCAGTGGGCATTCGAGGACGAGGCAGAAAGCCAGGGCCTCCAGCCTTGGGAACTGACCCTCAAATACACCTCTACACCGGAAGAATTCGAAGCCACACGCCTTGTCTTGCACAAGGAGGCCGCCGAAGTGCTGGGCGTCGAATGGGAAGAGTACTGCGAGATGAACAACCTCGTAGTTTGAAGGCAGCCTGTAGGAGCGAGCTTGCTCGCGAAAAACGTTAACGATACCGCGTGAACTCTGAATGCACGCGGTGCCTTTGAGTTTTTCGCGAGCAAGCTCGCTCCTACAGTCAGGGCGCTTTAGATACTCAACCGCATCGACAAATCCACCGCCTTCACATCCTTGGTCATCGCGCCAATGGAGATGTAGTCCACGCCGGTCTCGGCGATGGGCAGCAGGGTGCTTTCATTGATCCCGCCGCTGGCTTCCAGCTTGGCCTTGCCCGCGTTCAGCCGCACGGCTTCGCGCATGTCGTCCAGGCTCAGCTCATCCAGCATGATGATGTCGGCGCCCGCCGCCAAGGCTTCGCGCAACTCCTCAAGACTCTCCACTTCGATTTCCACCGGTTTGCCCGGCGCGATCTTGTGGGCGGCGCCAATTGCCTGGGCAATGCCTCCGCAGGCGGCGATATGGTTTTCCTTGATCAGGAAAGCGTCATACAACCCGATGCGATGATTGTGGCAGCCGCCGCAGGTGACCGCGTATTTCTGTGCCAGGCGCAGGCCCGGCAGGGTCTTGCGGGTGTCCAGCAGCTTGACCTGGGTGCTGGCGACGAAATCCGCCAGGTATTGGGCGCGGGTGGCGACGCCGGACAGCATCTGCAGGAAATTCAGCGCACTGCGTTCACCGGTGAGCAGCGAACGCGCCGGGCCTTCAAGGTGAAACAGCGGCTGGTTGGGGCTGACACGCTCACCATCGGCGACCTGCCAATGCACTGCGACTCGCGGGTCCAGTTGGCGGAATACCGCATCCACCCAGGCGGTACCGGCGATAACGGCGGCATCGCGGGTAATGATCGTGGCCTTGGCCAGCCGTTCGGCCGGGATCAGCTGTGCGGTGATATCGCCACTGCCGATGTCTTCCAGCAGTGCGCGGCGCACGTTGGCTTCTATTTCGGCGGTGAGGTCAGCAAGACGCAGATTCGGCATAACAGGCTCCACAGACAAAGTGTCGCGATTATAGGGGTTGTGTGGATTGGAACCCAGGCTGGTCGGTCATTTAGCGCGCAGGGGCAGAGTTTGCTGGCGCAACCCCCCTCATTTGCCAGATAATCTCGCGCCTTGCAATTGGCGTCATAGCTTTGACGTCCTGATGGTGACCAGGTATTGGCAGCGCCCAGAGGGCTTGCCTGCGTTCCTTGCCCATCTCAACACCCGCCGTTTCAGGAGGCCAGGATGCACAATGACGGGAAGGTGGTGCCGATCAAGCACGCTCAAGCCACGCCATCGCCGCTCGCACGTCTGCCGGTGGTGGTGTTGCAGGTGCGTGATAAAGCCGCGCAACACCTGCAGCAGGGGTTGCAGGAACTGTTCGATAACGCCGACGACACATTGTTCGAAATGGCCGACAAGGCCCGTAGCATCGTCGACCAGCATATTTTCTTCGAGGCCATGCGCGACCTGCGCCTCAAGCGCAAGAACTTCGAACGCATGTTCATGGAACAGCTGTTTGCGGCCTTCGCCAACCTGGGCCAGGCCGATAGCGTCGGGTTGCATCCGGTGCCGGTGGTGTCCTACGAGGTGACCAGCGGTACGCGGGCGGATGCGCGGGAAAAAGCCGTAGCGCTGGAGGCGATGCTCGGTCGCGTGCAACACCGTGACGGCTTGGCGCTCGGGCAATTGAGCGCGCGGTTGAGTGAGGTGTTGGGCAGGTGCATGAGCGATCATGAGAACCCACTGGGCCCGGCACGGCTTTGCCAGTTTTTTCTGCAGGCGGGCCGCAGCCTGGGGGTGGAGATCCGGGTCAAGCTGATCATGCTCAAGCTGTTCGAGAAATATGTCCTCAGCGATGCCGACCAGCTCTATGGCGACGCCAATCAATTGCTGGTCGCTACCGGGGTGCTGCCTGGACTCAAGAGCGTGCCCTCCCGTCGTGCCGGCGGGCGTGCGGCGCGTGAGCTTCAATACCACGCCCGTGCGCCGGCTGCCGAACCGCCGTGCGACGAAAATGGCCAACAAGCCTTTGCCGCGTTGCAAGCCCTGCTGGTCGCGGTGCGCGGTAGCGTAGCGCCGACGCTTGAAGCCACTGCACAACCGCAACCCATCGCCACCCGAGACCTGCTGCGTCTGCTTTCGCATTTGCAACAATATGTACCGGAGCCTGCGGCGGAGGACGACTTCGACCTGCGCAACCAACTCGAACAGCTGCTGACCCGAGTCAGCGTCAAGAGCGGCAAGTCGCGGGTGGTGGAGACGGCAGACGAGGATGTGATCAACCTCGTCGCCCTGCTGTTTGAGTTCATCCTCAATGACCGCAGTCTGCCCCACGCTTTCAAGGCCCTGATCGCGCGCCTGCAGATCCCGATATTGAAAGTCGCCGTGCTGGACAAGAGCCTATTCAGTTGCGCCGGGCATCCGGCACGCCGCTTGCTCAACGAGATCGCCAGTGCCGCCCTGGGCTACAGCCCGCAGAATGGCGATCAGAACGACAGCCTGTACCTGCGTATCGAACAGGTCATCCAGCGCCTGTTGACTGAGTTCGTTGAAGACCCGGCGATTTTTTCGCAGTTGTTGACGCAACTGAGCACATTCATTGAAGAAGAGCGTCAGCGCAGTGCGTTGCTCGAACAGCACACCCGTGACGTCGAGCAAGGGCGCCTGCGTACCGAAGTGGCCCGCCAGCGTGTGGCCCAGGCGCTCAACCGGCGGTTGTTGGGCAAAGCCTTGCCGCCATTCGTGGTGCAGTTCCTGCAGCAAACCTGGAGCCAGGTACTGTTGCTGGCCACTCTCAAGCATGGCGAACAATCGGTGCAATGGCAGACCGAACTACGCACCATGGACGACCTGATCTGGAGCGTCGGGCTGCGCGAAGACACCGAGGCCGGCCGGCATTTGCTCGAGCAATTGCCAGGGTTGCTCAAGGCATTGCGCGACGGGTTGGCCGGTGCGGCGTTCGATCCTTTCAGTACGCGTGAGTTCTTTTTGCGCTTGCAGGCCTTTCACGTTCAGACCTGCGAAGGCGAGGGCGACGACAGGCTGATTGAAGTCCGCGAGCCCTTGGTTCTCGGCAGCCAGTTGTCGGACGCCTTGGAAGACCTGCCCGACGATGACCCGGCCCTGCTCAAGGTTCACCAGTTACGGATCGGCGGTTGGGTGGAGTTCCAGCAGGGCCCGGACACTGTGCTGCGGTGCAAGCTCACCGCGATCATGGCGCCAGCTAATCGTTACATTTTCGTCAGTCGCGCGGGGCTCAAGGTGCTGGAGCAAACCGCCGGCCAATTGACCATGGCGTTCAAGCAGGGCGGCCTGCGCAGCCTGGACGAGGGTTTGCTGTTCGAGCGCGCGCTGGCTGCGGTGGTTGGCAACCTGCGTCAACTCAATCGCGGCAAGTGATCGCAACGGCAGGGCGGAACGCGGCATACTGGTAACACTTCGTCTCATTCAAGGAGCCTGTATGCAGTTGGACCCCGTCAGCGGTTGGTTCGAGGGCATTCGCCATTGCCCTTCGCCCAACTTCAACGAGCGCCCGGCAGGCGAGATATCGCTGTTGGTGATACATAACATCAGCCTGCCCCCGGCGCAGTTCGCCACGGGCAAAGTGCAGGAATTTTTCCAGAACCGCCTGGATGTCTCGGAACACCCCTACTTTGAAGGCATTGCCAGCCTACGGGTGTCTGCGCATTTTCTGATTGAGCGCGACGGCACGGTCACGCAATTTGTCGCATGCTGCGACCGGGCCTGGCATGCAGGCGTGTCCAGCTTTGACGGGCGTGAAGTGTGTAATGACTTCTCCGTGGGGGTCGAACTGGAAGGCACCGACGAGCTGCCGTTCACCGATGCCCAATACGCGGCGCTGATTGACCTGACGCGCCAGTTGCTCGCAGCCTACCCTGGGATCACTGCCCAACGTATCTGCGGTCACAGCGACATCGCCCCCGGCCGCAAAACCGACCCGGGCCCGGCTTTTGATTGGATGCGCTTTCGCAGCGCGCTGCAGGATGGAGGATATAAACAATGAGTTTCCTGGTGCTGGTGCTGGCGGTGTGGATCGAGAAGTTCTCGGCCTTGCGCCAGCGGTTGCAGCGCGACGGCGGCTGGCTGCGTGAGCTGGCCAAGCTTGAATCGAGCCCGCGCATGGGTACGCGGCCCTGGCTGATCCTGCTGGTGTTGGTGGTGCTGCCCGTGGCCTTGTTGGGCTTGTTGCTGCTGGTGCTGGAGCCTGTGGCCTATGGCTTGTTGGCGTTGCCGGTGCACGTGCTGGTGGTGATCTACAGCCTGGGCCGTGGCGATCTGCTGGCCGCGCTGGGGCCGTTTCGTGATGCCTGGCGGCGGGGCGATCTGCAAGCCGCCGAGCATGTGGCCGAGCGCGATCTGACGCTGGGTGCCGACAACGGCGCGCAATTGCTCGAGCGTGTTCAGGGCTATTTGCTGTGGCAGGCCTACCAAAGCTTTTTCGCGGTGATTTTCTGGTATTTCCTGCTGGGCCCGGTGGCCGCTCTGGCCTACCGCCTGCTGGCGCTGGCCAGTGAACACAGCCAGAACCCGCTGGTGGCCGAGCGTGCCACGCAATTGCGCCATGCCTTCGACTGGCTGCCGGTGCGCTTGCTGGCGGCGAGCTTTGCCCTGGTGGGCAATTTCGTCGGGGTCAGTCGGGTGATGCTCCACGAACTGCTGAACTGGGATATCAGCGCAGCACAGTTGGTGGAAAAAGTCGGCCTGGCCGCCGCAGAAATACCGCCGCCAGCGGTGGGCGCCGAGGGCATAAACAGCCTTGATCGCCTGTGGGAACTGCTGCTGCGTGCGGCGGTGCTGTGGTATGCCGGCTTTGCCATCTGGACTGTGTTGCCCTGATCCATTCGGCAGGGGTTAACCCCCTGCCGTTAACCTTACGTTACAAAACTCCCTTTCAAATTGAGCTATACAGACAGAGCGCCAAATAGTGGCTATCTGCCGCCGCCCTGCGCCTCAATAAAAATAAAAGAAAGGGGGATCACCCGTGAAGCGCTTGCTCTATCCCGCCGTTGCATTGATGAATCGCCTGAGTTTCGGCATGAAATTCAGTCTGATCAGCGTGCTGTTCCTGCTGCCGATGCTGGCTACCAATTACTTTCTGGTGCGTGACGCCTGGGCTGAATTCCAGGGCACCCGCATCGAACTGCAAAGCCTCGATCTACTCGGCAGCAGCCTGATGGTGCGTCGCGAGCTGGAAGCGCTCAATAACCAGGTACAGATCAATACGACCCTCGGCCAGTCCGGCAAGGCCGGCGACCTTGAAGCCAGGATCGCTGCCGTGGAGCAGAGCGTGCTCAACCGTGTGCAGGGGCTCAGCGCAATGGCTACCCAGCCTGAGCAGGTTGCGGCCTTCGACACCAAGCGTGACGAACTGATTGCCGCGTTCAAGGCTCAGCAACAGGAAACCTCACTGCTCAACAAAAGTGCGTTGATCGGAAAATTGCTCAACCAGGCCCAGATACTCAGCCAGATCATCGCCAGTCAATCCGGCTTGAGCCGTGATCCCCAGAGCGATCTGCGCCAGCTCAGCGACCTGATCACCGCCGTCACTCCACAAGTCACTCAGCTGCTGGGGGAGGGCCGGGCGATGGGCGCGTATTCCCTCGGCCAGGGTTTTATCAATTCATCCTCCAGCACACGCTTCGACGAACTGCTGCAGCAGCTGGAAAAACTCCAGGGCGAATATGCCTTGAAGCTGCAGGACGCGCTTGGCGCCAGCCATGCCGCGCAGGCAGCGCTCGATACTGCGGCGCAGGCCAGCCGGGCCAGCCTCAAGCAGGGTGCGGAGGTGTTCGAAGAACAAGTGGTGGTGGCTGAAACCCTCGACACACCGTGGCAGGGCTTTTACGACGGCGTCAGCCAACTGATGGCCAAGACCTATCAACTGGATGACGCCACCCTGGCATTCCTCAAGCAGCAACTGGAGCAACGCCTGGCACAAAAGCGCCTGCACATGCTGCTGCTGGTCACGGCGCTGGCAGCGGTGTTTGCGCTGATTTTCTATTTATACGCGGGCTTCTATGCGTCCACGCGCATGACCTTGCGTAGCCTCGGGGCGATGATGGACAAGGTCGCGGCGGGCGATATGACTGTCACCTTCGTTGCCGACAGTCGCGATGAGCTGGGGGACCTGGGCCAGGTATTCAATGGCACCGTGGCCAAGATCCACGACTTGATCGAACGCGTCGGGCACACGGTCGCCCAGGTCGAGTTGCAAGCCGGGCAGGTACAAACGGTTTCGGCGCAGAGCAACCAGGCAGTGGCCGGCCAGCGCAGTCAGATCGAGCAGGTGGCGACGGCGATGAACCAGATGTCGTCCACCGCACAGGAAGTCGCGCGCAGTGCCGCCGCCGCCGCCGGCAGCGCCCGCAGTGTCAACGATGAAACCGTCAGCGGCCGTGGGCTGGTGCAATCCCAGCAAGGCAGCATCGCGCGCCTGGCCACGGAGATCGATGAGTCGGTGCGGGTGATCAACCAGTTGGCGGCCGACAGCCAGGCCATCAGCAGCGTCCTGGAAGTCATCAAAAGCATCGCCGCGCAAACCAACTTGCTGGCGCTCAACGCGGCTATCGAGGCCGCGCGCGCAGGTGAGCAGGGGCGTGGCTTTGCAGTGGTGGCCGATGAGGTGCGTACGCTGGCCCAGCGTACCCAGCAGTCCACCGAAGAAATCGAGCAGATGATCGGGCGCCTGCACAGCGGCGTCGGCGCAGCGGTCAAGGCCATGGGCGCCAGCCATGACACGGCCAGTGGCACGGTGGGGCAGTCGGAAAAAGTCCAGCAGGCTTTGGAAAACATCCTTGGTGCGGTAGGAATGATCGTCGATCAGAACCAGCAGATCGCCGCCGCCGTGGAGCAGCAAACGGCCGTCGCCCATGAGATCGATCAGAATATCGTCGCCATTCATCGTGCGGGCGAACACGCGGCGCAGGGCGCCGACCAGACCGAAGCGGCCAGCCGCGAGTTGTCGCTGCAGGTGACGCAATTGAAGCAATTGATTGGCGCGTTTCGCGTGTAGGAATTTTCGTTCGGATTTGATGCTGTTGGGTGTGGTGCATGTCCTGTTTTTGCTGACGGCCTTTCAAAGTACTGCGAATAGGTGAAAATTTGTATCACCTGGTCACGGTCTCAAGGAGGCACGGCGATGGCCGCTGTAATCGGCATCAAAGGGCATTGCGCCCACTGCGACATGACGTTTGAACTCAAACCCTGGCAACTGAACGCCATTGCCATCGACGAACCCTTTGTCTGTACGTATTGCCACGCCTGCCTGCAGCTGTGTTGCCAGAAACAGCTGCGCCAATTCCGCGCCCTGGACCAATGGGCGCTGGTGCGGCCGAGCATGATCATGCTGACATGCGCGACCTTGCTGGCGGCACTGTTTGCTGAATGGCTGGGGCTACTCACGGTGATCGGGCAGTTCAATATTTCCCTGACGACGCTGTTGATCCATTGCCTGGTGCTGCGCTACGCCCGTCATCGACAAAGGATGACCTTGAACCTGCAAGCTGTCAGCCCGCTACCAATTGAACACCTCGCACGCATTGCGTGTGCTCGCCTCAGCCAGCCGTGAAGCGCTGATACCCATCCGTTCGGCCAGGGCGTCGCAGATAGCCGGCAAGTGCTCGGGGCTGTTGCGCTGGCCCGGGTACATGGCCGGGGCCATATCCGGGGCGTCGGTCTCCAGCACCACGGCTTCCAGGGGCAATTGGGCCAGCACCTTGTGCATGCGCAAAGCCTGCGGCCAGGTGGCGGCGCCGCCCAGGCCCAGCTTGAAGCCGAGCTTGATGTACTCGCGGGCCTCTTCCCGGCTGCCGGCGAACGCATGGATGATGCCGCCGCGCGGCAGGCGGATGCGCTTGAGCGTGGCGATCACTGCCGCGTGGCTGCGGCGTACATGCAGCAAGGCCGGCAGTTGAACGTCCACCGCCAGTTGCAGCTGGGCCTCAAACAGCGCTTGCTGACGCTCGCGGTCCAGGTGCTCCAGAAAATAATCCAGGCCGATTTCACCCACGGCGCATAGCTGCCGATGGCCCTGCAGCCGCGTCAGCCAGTCGCCCAACTCCAAAAGGTCGGCGGGGCGATGCTCATCGAGATACACCGGGTGCAGGCCGAAGGCGGCGAACAAGCCTTCATCCTCCAGCACCAGATCCCATAACCTTTGCCAATTTTTCTGATAAACACCGAGCAGCACCATGCGCCTCACACCCTGATCGCGGCTGCGAGCGAGGACTTCGTGGCGATCGCCATCGAAGTCCGCAAAGTCCAGGTGGGTGTGGGTGTCGATCAGCTCCACGCTCAGGCCTCGTGAATGCGCTGCTTGAAGGTGCGGCTGATCCCGTGCACGCCGGGCTGGTAGTGTTCTTCTTCAATGGCGGCCAAAGCCAGGCGCAGGGCGGTGTCGGCGATCAGTTGATGTTGCTGGGCCATCGCATTGACCGGTAGCGGCAGGAAGTCCAGCAACTGTGTATCGCCGAAGGTGCCCAGGCGCAACGGCCGCGACTTGAGTGGGACGTCGTGCAGTGCATCGAACACGCCTTGCAGCAGTACGTAGGACGTGGTCACCAGGGCGTCAGGCAAGTGCCCCAGGCGTTGCAGTAATTGCTCCATCAGCTGTCGCCCGCAGTCTCGGCTGAAGGCTTCGCCCTGTTCGATGATCACCTCACCAGTAAAACCGTGCAGGGCTTCACGGAAGCCTGCGGCACGTTCCTGGCTGATGCTCAGCTCCGGGCGCGCGCCGATCAGCGCGATTTGCTTGGGCAACGGTTGCAGCAGGCTGCTGGTGAGTTGCTGGCAGGCTTGGCGGTCATCGCTGACCACCGAGCAGAACTCGCTGGGCTCCATGACCCGGTCGATGGCGATCACCGGCAAGCCTTTGGCCTGCAGCTCGCGATAGCTATCATCGCTGGCTGGCAAGCAGCTGGCGACGAACAACGCATCGCAACGCCGTGCGCGGAACAGTTGCAGCAGTTGGCGCTCGCTGTCGGCCTCATCGTCGGAGCTGGCGATCAGCAATTGATAGCCGCGCGCCCGCGCGCCCTGTTCAAGCAACTTGGCAATGCGTGCGTAACTGGGGTTTTCCAGATCCGGCAGGATAAAGCCCAAGGTGCGCGTGTGCCGGCTGCGCAATCCGGCGGCTTGTGGGTTAGGCGTAAAACCATGGGCCTGGACCACGGCCCGCACTCGCTCGACAGTCGCGTGACTGATGCGCTGTTGTTCGGCCTTGCCATTGATGACATAGCTGGCGGTGGTCACGGACACACCGGCCAGACGTGCGATATCACTGAGTTTCAAACCGGGATTTCCTTGTTTTTTAGAGCGTGCCCCGACATTTTGTTCAATCCTAACCGATTCCAGCGTGCGACCAATGTCCCACAGCAGGCGCCGAGTGGCCCTTCAAGCTTGCGCAATTAACGCGTAATCTGCCATAAATTCTAGATTAAACGTTTCAGCAAGCGTATTTTTACGATGTTCGCCACTGAGTAGCTACTGCCAATTGACTGCTCAGTCAGTTGTTTCCGAACACCGCTAAGCTGATTTATTCAAAACAATACCTAGTGCGCACCTCGCACTAACTAGGAGAACGGCATGCTCGAGCTCACTGTAGAGCAGATATCCATGGGCCAGGTGGCGGTGGATAAATCTGCTGCCTTGCACCTGCTCGCTGAAAAACTGGTGGTCGATGGTTTGGTCGCCGATGGTTATCTCAGTGGCTTACAAGCCCGTGAAGCCCAAGGCTCGACCTTTCTCGGCCAAGGCATTGCCATTCCCCACGGCACCCCGGAAACCCGCGATCAGGTGTTTTCCACCGGCGTGCGCCTGTTGCAGTTTCCCGAAGGCGTGGACTGGGGCGATGGCCAGGTCGTCTACCTGGCCATCGGCATCGCCGCCAAATCCGATGAACACCTGCGCCTGCTGCAACTGCTGACCCGCGCCCTGGGTGAAACCGACCTCGGCCAAGCGTTACGCCGTGCCGGTTCCGCCGAGGCCTTGCTGAAGTTGTTGCAAGGCGCGCCGCAGGAACTGGCGCTGGATGCACAGATGATCAGCCTGGGCGTATCGGCCGATGATTTCGAGGAATTGGTGTGGCGCGGCGCGCGCCTGTTGCGCCAGGCCGACTGCGTGAGCAACGGCTTTGCCGCCGTGTTGCAGCAAGTCGATGCGCTACCCCTGGGGGATGGCCTGTGGTGGCTGCACAGCGAACAGACGGTCAAGCGTCCGGGCCTGGCGTTCGTCACGCCGGACAAACCCATGCGCTACCTGGGCCAGCCACTTAATGGCCTGTTCTGCCTGGCCAGCCTGGGCGAAGCGCATCAGGCGCTGCTTGAGCGCCTGTGTGCCTTGCTGATCGAAGGACGCGGCCAGGAATTGGGCCGCGCCACCAGCAGTCGTGCCGTGCTTGAAGTGCTGGGTGGCGAGCTGCCGCCCGACTGGCCCAGCGCCCGCGTCACCCTGGCCAACGCCCACGGCCTGCACGCGCGTCCGGCGAAGATCCTGGCGCAACTGGCCAAGCAGTTTGACGGCGATATTCGCGTGCGTATCGTCGACGGCCCGGTCGGCGCCGTATCGGTAAAAAGCCTGAGCAAGTTGCTGAGCCTCGGCGCGCGGCGTGGCCAGGTACTGGAATTCGTCGCCGAGCCGACGATCGCGGGCGATGCGCTGCCGGCGCTGTTGGCTGCCATTGAAGAAGGCCTGGGCGAAGAAGTCGAGCCGCTGCCGACGGTCAGCGCCCAGCCCGCCACCGCCGATATCGAACCGGTCATCAGCGCGCCGCTGCCCGGCAGCCAGATCCAGGCAATTGCCGCCGCGCCCGGTATCGCCATCGGCCCCGCGCATATTCAGGTGCAACAGGTGTTCGACTACCCGTTGCGCGGTGAGACCTGCGCCGTTGAGCGCCAGCGTCTGCACACCGCGCTGAGTGAGGTGCGTCGCGAAATCGAAGGCCTGATCGAGCGCAGCCAATCCAAGGCCATCCGCGAGATCTTCATCACCCATCAGGAAATGCTCGACGACCCGGAACTCACCGACGAAGTCGACACCCGTCTCAAGCAAGGCGAAAGCGCCGAAGCCGCGTGGATGAGCGTGATCGAAGCCGCCGCCAAGCAGCAGGAATCGTTGCAGGACGCCTTGCTCGCCGAACGCGCCGCTGACCTGCGCGATATCGGTCGCCGCGTATTGGCGCAACTGTGTGGCGTCGACACCGCTCGGGAACCTAATGAGCCCTACATTCTGGTAATGGACGAAGTCGGCCCTTCGGACGTCGCACGCCTGGACCCGGCCCGTGTCGCCGGCATCCTCACCGCCCGTGGTGGCGCCACGGCCCACAGCGCCATCGTCGCCCGTGCCCTGGGCATTCCTGCGCTGGTTGGCGCCGGGGCGGCGGTGTTGCTGCTCAACGCCGGCACGCCTTTATTGCTCGACGGCCAGCGCGGCCGCCTGCACGTCAACCCCGACACCGCCACCCTGCAGCGCGCGACGGTGGAGCGCGACACCCGCGAACAACGCCTGCAAGCCGCCTCGGCGCAACGCCATGAACCGGCGCTGACCCGCGACGGCCACGCGGTGGAAGTGTTCGCCAATATCGGCGAAAGCGCCGGGGTTGCCGCTGCGGTGGAACAGGGCGCCGAGGGCATCGGGCTGTTGCGTACCGAACTGATTTTCATGGCCCACCCGCAAGCGCCGGACGAGGCCACCCAGGAAGCCGAATACCGTCGCGTGCTCGACGGCCTCGACGGGCGTCCGCTGGTGGTGCGCACCCTCGACGTGGGCGGCGATAAACCGCTGCCATACTGGCCGATTGCCGAAGAAGAAAATCCCTTCCTCGGTGTGCGCGGTATTCGCTTGACCTTGCAGCGCCCGCAGATCATGGAAGCGCAATTGCGTGCATTGTTACGCTCGGCGGACAACCGGCCGTTGCGCATCATGTTTCCCATGGTCGGCAGCGTGGATGAATGGCGCGCCGCCCGGGATATGACCGAGCGCCTGCGCCTGGAAATCCCGGTGGCCGACCTGCAACTGGGGATCATGATCGAAGTGCCGTCGGCCGCGCTGCTAGCGCCGGTGCTCGCCAAGGAAGTCGACTTTTTCAGCGTCGGCACCAACGACCTGACCCAATACACCCTGGCCATCGACCGTGGCCACCCGACCTTGTCGGCCCAGGCCGATGGCCTGCACCCGGCCGTCCTGCAATTGATCGACATCACCGTGCGCGCCGCCCATGCCCATGGCAAATGGGTCGGCGTGTGCGGCGAGTTGGCGGCCGACCCGCTGGCGGTGCCGGTGTTGGTCGGCTTGGGGGTGGATGAGTTGAGCGTGTCGGCGCGCAGCATTCCCGAAGTGAAGGCGCGCGTGCGCGAATTCAGCTTGAGCGAGGCCCAGGGCCTGGCGCAAAAAGCACTGGCGGTGGGTTCGCCCGCCGAAGTGCGTGCCCTTGTGGAGGCCGTGTAGATGGCAAAGATTCTGACCCTGACGCTGAACCCGGCGTTGGACCTTACGGTGCGCTTGGCGCACCTGGCGCCCGGCGCAGTCAACCGCAGTGAAACGCTCATCACCCATGCTGCCGGCAAAGGCGTGAACGTGGCGCAGGTGCTGGCGGACCTCGGCCACGAGGTCAGTGTGGGCGGCTTTCTCGGCGCGGATAACCCCCAAGCTTTCGAAGCCCTGATCGCCAGCCGTGGGTTTGGCGATTCGTTCATCCGCGTGCCGGGCGAAACCCGCAGCAACATCAAGATTGCCGAGCACGATGGCCGGGTGACCGACATCAACGCACCGGGGCCGTTGGTGAGCGAGCAGGCGCAAAAAGAGCTGCTCAAGATGATCGCGATGGTCGGCCCCGAATTCGACGCGGTGGTGGTCGCCGGCAGCTTGCCGCGTGGCGTGAGCCCGCAATGGTTTCAGGCACTGATCGAGCAATTGAAAAACCTCGGTTTGAAAGTCGCCCTGGACACCAGCGGCGAAGCCTTGCGCGCCGGGTTGAAGGCAGGCCCATGGATGGTCAAACCCAATACTGAAGAGCTCGCCGAAGCGCTGGACAACGCCACCGATGCCATCAGCCAGCTGCATCAACAGGGTGTGGAACATGTGGTGGTCTCGGACGGTGCCGCTGGCGTGAGCTGGTACAGCGCGGGCGCAACCCTGCATGCCACGCCACCCAAGGTGACGGTTGCCAGCACCGTAGGCGCCGGCGATTCGCTGCTGGCGGGCATGCTCCACGGCCTGCTGCGCGACGAAGCGCCCGAGCAGACCCTGCGCCGCGCCACGGCGATTGCCGCGATGGCGGTGACGCAAATCGGTTTCGGCATCAGCGATGACGCGCAGTTGGCGCGCCTTGAAAGCGGTGTCGATGTACACGCGCTGACAGAACAATAAGAGGGTTTGTGATGAAGTTAGCCATTGTTACCGCCTGCCCGAACGGCATGGTTACCAGTGTGCTGTGCGCCCGCTTGCTGGACGCCGCCGCACAGCGCCAGGGCTGGAGCACCAGTGTCGAAGTGGTGGACGCGCAACGCCCGGACAGCCAGCTGTCCCAGGCGACCCTTGATGACGCTGAGTGGGTGTTGCTGGTCAGCAGCACGCCGGTGGATATGCACCGTTTTGTCGGCAAGCGCGTGTTCCAGAGCACGCCGGCCCAGGCGTTGGCGGATGTCGACGCGGTGTTGCGTCGCGGCGCGGAGGAGGCGCAGGTGTATGTGGCGACCGAGGCGCCGGTCGGGAATGTCCCGCGCATTGTCGCGATTACCGCTTGCCCCACCGGCGTGGCCCATACGTTCATGGCCGCCGAGGCCTTGCAGCAGACCGCCAAGCGCCTGGGCTACGACTTGCAGGTCGAGACCCAGGGCTCGGTCGGTGCGCGTACGCCATTGACGCCTGAGGCCATCGCCAACGCCGACGTGGTGCTGCTGGCGGCGGACATCGAAGTCGCTACCGAGCGCTTCGCCGGCAAGAAGATTTACCGCTGTGGCACCGGCATTGCCCTCAAGCAATCGGAAGCCACGCTCAACAAGGCGCTGGCCGAGGGCGTGGTGGAAAGCGCCGCCAGCGGTGCGGTGGCCAAGTCGGAAAAAACCGGCGTGTACAAACACCTGCTCACCGGGGTGTCGTTCATGTTGCCGATGGTGGTGGCGGGCGGCCTGTTGATCGCCTTGTCCTTCGTGTTCGGCATTCATGCCTTTGAGGAGAAGGGCACCCTGGCGGCGGCACTCAAAACCGTCGGCGACCAGGCATTCATGCTGATGGTGCCGTTGCTGGCGGGCTACATCGCCTACTCGATCGCCGATCGCCCCGGCCTGGCGCCGGGCATGATCGGCGGGTTGCTCGCGGGCACCCTGGGCGCTGGCTTCATTGGCGGGATCTTCGCCGGTTTCCTCGCCGGCTACAGCGTCAAGCTGATCTCACGCGCGGTGCGCTTGCCGCAAAGCCTGGAGGCCCTCAAGCCGATTCTGATCATCCCGTTGCTGGCAAGTTTGTTCACCGGCCTTGCGATGATCTATCTGGTCGGCCCTCCGGTGGCACGCTTGCTGACCGGGCTGACGGATTTTCTCAGCACCATGGGCACCACCAACGCGGTGCTGTTGGGCATCCTGTTGGGCGGCATGATGTGTGTCGATCTGGGCGGGCCGATCAACAAGGCGGCGTATGCGTTTTCCGTCGGCCTGCTGGCGGCGTCGAGCGGCGCGCCGATGGCCGCGACCATGGCGGCCGGCATGGTGCCACCGATTGGCATGGGCATCGCGACGTTCCTGGCCCGGCGCAAGTTCGCCCAGACTGAGCGCGAAGCCGGCAAGGCTGCGATGATTCTCGGCCTGTGTTTTATCTCCGAAGGGGCCATCCCGTTTGCGGCCAAGGACCCGCTGCGGGTGATCCCTGCCAGCATTGCCGGCGGCGCGCTGACGGGGGCACTGTCGATGTACTTCGGGTGCAAACTGGCCGCGCCTCACGGCGGGTTGTTCGTGCTGGTGATTCCGAACGCGATGAACCATGCGCTGCTGTACCTGTTGGCGATTGTGGCCGGCAGTGTGCTGACCGGGTTGGTGTATGCGCTGATCAAGCGGCCGGAGGCGGCCGAACTGACGGTCGCTGCTGCCAAGGGCTGATGAGGTTTGAAAATGTGGGAGGGGGCTTGCCCCCGATAGCGGTGTGTCAGCCAGTCTATTGGTAGCTGACACACTGCCATCGGGGGCAAGCCCCCTCCTACATTTGATCTTCAGTGTCTGTAAGGGCGGTGTCATATCTGCTTCATCCCATCATGCTTAAGTTGTCCTTTTGATACTCAAGAGGGCACCTGCATGAGCCACTTCGATCTCGGCCGTCGCCGCGTGATGCAAGCTGTAGGCGCCGGCCTGTTGTTGCCGGGACTGGCGCCGGCGGTGATTGCGTCGGTAAAGGACCGACCGCTGCTCACCGATGGCGTGCAGTCCGGTGACCTGCTGGGCGACCGCGCGATGATCTGGAGCCGCAGCGACCGCCCGGCGCGGATGGTGGTGGAGTGGGACACCCGCAGTGTGTTTAGCAACCCACGCCGGTTCGTCTCGCCCCTGGCCGATAACCGCAGCGATTTTACGGCCCGCGTTGAACTCACCGGGCTGCCCGCCGACCAGGCGATTTTCTACCGCGTGCATTTCGAAGACGCCCAGACCGGCATCGCCAGCGAGCCGTGGTTCGGCCACTTGCGCAGCGTGCCGCAACAGCGTCGCGACATCCGCTTTGTGTGGAGCGGCGACACCGTCGGCCAGGGTTTCGGTATCAACCCGGACATCGGCGGCATGCGCATCTACGAAGCCATGCGCCTGCGCCTGCCGGACTTCTTTATCCACAGCGGCGACACCATCTACGCCGACGGCCCGGTGCCGGCGCAACTGGCCACTGAGGGCGGGCGCATCTGGCGCAATATCACCACCGAAGCCAAGAGCAAGGTTGCCGAAACCCTCGAAGAATATCGCGGCAATTACCGCTACAACCTGCTGGATGAAAACGTGCGGCGCTTCAATGCCGAGGTGCCGCAGATCTGGCAGTGGGACGACCACGAGGTGATCAACAACTGGTCATCAAGCAAACAGTTGGACGAGCGCTACCAGACCCGCGACATCAACACCCTGGTCGGCCGCGCGCGCCAGGCCTGGCTGGAATATTCACCCATGCGCCGGCAAAGCGCCGACGCTGGCGGGCGGATTTACCGCAAGCTCAGTTATGGTCCGCTGCTGGATGTGTTCGTGCTGGACATGCGCAGTTATCGCGGGCCCAACGACGACAACCTGGGCGGCGCAAAACCCTTCCTGGGGCGCGACCAGCTGGACTGGCTCAAGCGCGAACTCAAGGGATCCCAGGCGCAGTGGAAAGTGGTCGCGGCCGACATGCCCATTGGCCTGGGTGTGCCGGACGGTGAAGTCAGCCCTGGCGTGCCGCGCTGGGAAGCGATCGCCAACGGTGATCCCGGCCCGGCGCAGGGGCGTGAGCTGGAAATTGCCGAGCTGCTGGGCTTCCTGCGCGCACACCAGGTGCGCAACCACGTGTGGCTGACCGCTGATGTGCACTATTGCGCGGCGCATCACTACCACCCGGATCGGGCGGCGTTCCAGGATTTCGAACCGTTCTGGGAGTTTGTTGCAGGGCCATTGAATGCAGGCAGCTTCGGGCCGAATCCGTTGGACAAGACCTTTGGGCCAGAGGTGGTGTTCGAAAAGGCACCGCCTGCGCAAAACACCTCGCCGTTTGCCGGGTTTCAGTTTTTTGGCGAGGTGCAGATTGATGGGCAGACGGCGGAGTTGACGGTGATCCTTCGGGACTTGGACGGAGTCTCGGTGTTCGAACAAAAACTGCAACCCGTCTGAAAACTGTGGGAGGGGGCTTGCTCCCGATAGCGGTGGATCAGCCAGCCTATTTTTAGCTGGTCCACCGCCATCGGGAGCAAGCCCCCTCCCACATTTTGATCTTCAGTGTCTGTGAGGGGTCAGTACACATCCCGGCGATAGCGGCCTTGCTCGATCAAACGCTCTACCGTTTCACTGCCGAGGATATCCACCAGCGCCTGATCCACCCCCGTCGCCATCCCCTGCAAGCTGCCGCACACATAAATCGCTGCGCCCTCGGCCAGCCATTTGCGCAACACGTCCGCCGATTCACGCAGGCGATCCTGCACGTAGATTTTCTCCTCCTGGTCCCGCGAGAACGCCAGGTCCAGCAGGGCCAGATCACCACTGGCCAGCCAGCCTTGCAGTTCTGCCTGGCACAGGTAGTCGTGGGCGATATGGCGTTCGCCGAACAGCAGCCAGTTACGCTGCTGACCGTCGGCGATGCGCGCCTTGAGCAAGCTGCGCAAGCCGGCCAGGCCCGTGCCGTTGCCCAGCAGGATCAGCGGCACCGCTGCTTCGGGCAGATGGAAACCGCTGTTGCGGCGCAAGCGCAGGCTGATGCCCGCGCCGATGGCTGCGTGTTCAGTCAGCCAGCCGGAACCCAGGCCCAGGCTGCCATCCGGGTGGCGTTCCTGGCGCACGATCAGCTCCAGCACACCGTCGCTGGCAATCGAGGCGATCGAATATTCACGCAGGCCCAGCGGTATCAGCGCATCGACCAGTGCCTGGGCATGCAGGCCGACCAGATGGGTGCGGTTGTCCGGCAACTGGCGCGTGGCCAGGGCCTGGTTGAGCGTTTGCGCCAGGCCCTCAATCAGCACGCCATCGCTGCCGGCCAGGCCCAGCCCTTCCAGAAAGTGCTCGACCGCTCGCGGGCTATTGCGTGGCAGGATTTCCACCAGGTCACCGGCCTGCCAACTGAGAGGAGAGGGCGGAGTGAGGCCGAGCAGGTAGACGGGTGCGCCGACGCTGCCAGGGTTGAGCAGGGTGCGTTGGCGCAGGGTCCAGTGTTCGAACTGGGCGGTCTGCCAGGCCGCTGCCGCCGTGTGGCCGGTGAGCTGGCCGAGCTGCTGTTGCCAGGTCAGCAAGGCCTCGGTATCGCCGCTGTCTACTTCCACCGGCGCAAACAGCGGGTTGCCGCCCTGGTGGGTCAGCCAGAAATGCAGGCGTCGGGCAAAGCCGCAGAAGTGTTCATATTGCCTGTCACCCAGGGCCAATACCGAGTAGTTCAAGCCCTTGAGGGACACGTCCTGGCCGAGCACGCTGCGTTCGAAGCCACGGGCGCTGTCGGGGGCTTCGCCGTCGCCGAACGTACTGACCACGAACAAGGCATTTTCCGACTGGCTCAGGTCGTGCTGGCTAAGCGTGCCCAAGGGCTGCACCTTCACCGGCAGACCTGCTGCCTGCAATTGCCCGGCCGTCTGCCAGGCCAATTGTTCGGCGAAACCGCTCTGGCTGGCAAAGCCGATCAACCAGGCCGGGGCATCGCTGGAGTGGGCGTCAAGACCCTTGCGTGCGTCCCTTACCTGGCGTTTTTTGCGGCGCCGGTCGAGGTACAGCAACCAGCCGGTAATGAAGAACAGCGGCATGCATAACGCGCTCAGGGTGAGCACGATCCGCCCTGCCAGGCCCCAATAGCTGCCGGTGTGCAGGGCATAGACGCTGGTCAACAACTGCGACTTATAGCTTTTGCTGGCGTAGCGCTCATGGGATTTGACCTCGCCGGTGGCCGGGTCCAGGTTGATCTGGTTCAGTGCACGGTCATGGGGTGAGTCTTCCAGCAGGTAATACACGGTGGCCGGTTGCCCGGCGACGGCCGGCAGCCGGATGTTGTAGGCGCTCAAGCCAGGCCCGGCGTTGCTGTAGATGCTGCTCCAGATGGCCTCATAGTTGGTCACGTAGTTGGTCACGGGCGCAGGGCCAGCCGGTGGCGGGCCGCGTTTGAGCGTGCGCTCGTTCTGCGGCGCGTCGGACAGCAGTTGGGTCACGCCACGGTTGTACCAGTCGTACGACCAATACAGCCCGGTCAGTGCCGCAAGCAGATAAAACAGCAGGCACCAGGTGCCGAACACCGAGTGCAGGTCCCAATTGAAGCTGCGGCCCTTTTTACGCCAGTCCAGGGTCAACCACACGCGCCAGTTCTTCACCTGGCGCGGCCAGCGCAGGTACAGGCCGGAGAGGCAGAAGAACAGCAGGATCAGGGTGCAGGCGCCAGTGATCGTGCGCCCGGTGTCGCCCATCGCCAGGAAGCGGTGCAACTGCAGGATAAAGCCGAATACATCCTGGCCGACGGCGTCGCCCAGGTAGTCGCCGGTATACGGGTCGAAGTAGCGTAGCGGGCCCCGGCGCTCGCCCGGTGGCGGGGTGAAGGACACGCGCCCGGCATTGCCGCTGTCGCGTTCCACCCAGAGCATCGCCACGGCCTTGCCTTCGGTGGCTTCCAGTTTGCGCACCAGTTCGGCGGGCGGCAGTACCCCGGCTTCGCGTTTTTCGACATGCAAGACGTGCGGGTTCAGCGCCTGCAGTATTTCATCCTGGAAGGAGTACGCAGCCCCGGTGATCCCCATCAAGGCCAGCACCAGCCCGGCAGTGATGCCGAAGAACCAGTGCAACTGGAACAGGGTTTTCTTCAACACGTCGGACCGCCTCGCTCAACTGTTTATGAATGTCACGGCGCGCATTATGCCGTGGCTTATCGAGAAATATTCTGTTTAGCATGCAAAAGCCCCACGCATCCGATGCGTGGGGCTCAAGTCATGGCGCGCTTGCGCTTAGAAGTGGAAGCTGGTGGTCAGCAACGCCGTACGACCGGCCGCCTGGTTGGCGAAGTGCGAGGCGTAAGCCTTGTCGTAGTAGGTTTTGTCGGTCAGGTTCTGCACGTTCAATTGCAGGTCGACGTTTTTAGTCAGCTTGTAGCTGGCCATGGCGTCGTAGCGGGTGTAAGACGGCACGTACACCGTGTTTCCCGCATCGCCGTAAACCTCGTCGACGTAGAAGGCGCCGCCGCCGACGGTCAGCTTTGGCGTGATGTCGTAGGTGGTCCACAGACTGAACGAGTTCTTCGGCGTGTTGGGCATCTGGTTGCCAGCGTTGGAACCGGCGCTCACCACGCCGTTACGCCCGTTGAGGCCGGACTTGACCAGTTCGCTGTCCAGGTAGGTGTACCCGGCGAACACTTGCCAGTGCTCGGTCAGCTTGCCGCTGGCGGACAACTCGACGCCGTCGACCCGTGATTCGCCGGCGTTCTCGTAGGTGAGGGCATCGACCAGGACGCGGGTGTTTTTCTTCTCGGTACGGAACACGGCGGCGGTCAGCGACAGGCGGTCGTGGAACAGGTCCCACTTGGTGCCCAGCTCGTAGTTGACTGTCTCTTCCGGCTGCAGGTCGCTGATGGCGGCACCGGCTGACAGCGGGTTGCCATCGGCGCCTTCACCCACCAGGCCACCGGCCGGGGTGGCCGACGTCGCGTAGGAAGCGTAGATACTGCCATTGTCCAGCGGCTTCCACACCAGGCCCGCCTGCCAGTTGAAGAACTGGCTGTCATCCTTGGTTTTGCTGCGCCCGGTGGTGGCGTTGGTGTTGGCTTCGGTATCGAACGTGTCGTAGCGCAGGCCGACGTTCAGCAGCCATTGCGGATCCAGCTCGATGGTGTCGAACACGTAGGCCGCGCGGCTGGTGGCCTTGGTGTTGGTGCCGTTGTAGTTGCGCGCGACGCTGCCGTTCCAGGCATCGTCCGGGTTCGGGTTGCTCAGCGAGGTGCATTGGCCACCCAGGCTGCCTTTGGCCACGGTGCACACCGGGTTGGCGTTGGGGCTGACGGTATAGCCGCTGACACGGGTTTCTTCACCGGTGAATTCCAGGCCGGTGGAGTAGGTGTTCTTGAAGCCCAGCGCCTGGAAGCTGCCGAACAGGTCGGTCTGGTTGGTGGTCGTGGTGGTGGTGGACACGCGGCTGTTGGCACGACGCCACACAGTGCCGAACTTGTTGACGTTGAGCTTGCTGTCATCCGGCTGGGTGAGCACATAGTCCTGGCCGGTGCTGCCGTGGCGCAGGGTGTTCTTCAGCGTCATGTTGTCGTTCAGGTCGTGCTCGATGGAGAACGTGCTGATGTCGGCGCGGGTCTTGCGGAAGTCGCGACTCTTCAAACCATAGAAATTGTTGCTGTCGCCGCCGTCGTTGGGTTTGTCATGCCCATGGGCCGTGGCGGTCGACGAACCGTAGCCATACGGCATTCCCGAATCCGGCAGGTCGTCGCTTTCCATGTGGTAGTAGCTGAGGTTGACGCGGGTCGGTGTGCCCAGGCCAAAGGTCAGCGACGGCGCCACACCCCAACGGTCGTAATTGATCGCGTCGCGACCGGCCACGTTTTGTTCGTGGCTCATCAGGTTCAGGCGAAATGCCGCGCTGTCGTCGAGGAACTGGCGGTTCACGTCGAGCACGTAGCGGCGGGTCTGGTCGGAACCGTAGGTGAAGCCGCCGTTGGTGAAGTCCCGCGCTTGTGGGGTTTTGCTCACCAGGTTGAGGCTGCCCCCGGCTGAGCCGCGACCGCCGAAGGACGAGTTGGGGCCCTTGCTGACTTCGATCGATTCAATGTCGAAGATCTCCCGGCTCTGGCCGCCGGTATCGCGCACGCCGTCCAGGTAGGTGTCGCCTTGGGCGTCGAAACCACGGATGAACGGACGGTCGCCCTGGGGGTTGCCGCCTTCACCGGCGCCGAAGGTAATCCCCGGTACGGTGCGCAGGGCATCCTGCAGCGAGGTGGCGGCAGTGTCTTTGAGCACTTGCTGCGGGACCACGGTGACCGAGCGCGGTGTGTCTACCAGCGGTGCGGTGTATTTCTGCGAAGCGGCTTTTTCTACCTGATAGGAGGGGGTGACCTGCTCCTGACCGGTAATGTTGGTGGCGCCGAGGGAGATAGGGTTGCGCTCGCCTTGTTGTTCGGTGTTCTCAGCCGCCTGCGCCAAGTGGGCGGCTGAGCTGGCGCTGAGGGCTACGCCGATGGCCGAAGCCAGCATGCGTGGTGAACTGGCGGTGGTTGTTGGTGTGATGCGCGACATGACGTGTCCTTTCCCCAAGGATGTAAGGTCGCGGAATATAGGGCTAACAAGACTTTCTATCAATTGCGATACATTGCTATTCGCATCGAATTTACATTCTTTACACTTTTTGCTTACGGTTTTTACGGACTCGTTCGTCTCGACGTTTTACACAGAGGATAAGAATCAATACCATTGGCACCCCTCTGATCGCAGGTATTGCCCCATGTTGCTGCATATTCCCGGCCTGTTCTCGCGCGAGGAAGTGCAGCGCATTCGCCAAGCCCTGGAAGCGGCCGAATGGGCCGACGGCAAAGTCACCGCCGGCCATCAATCGGCCAAGGCCAAGCACAACCTGCAATTGCCCGAAGGCCACCCGTTGGCCAAGGAAATCGGCGCGGCGATGCTGGAGCGCTTGTGGAGCAACCCGTTGTTTATGTCAGCGGCGTTACCGCACAAGGTGTTTCCGCCGTTGCTCAACTGTTACACCGCCGGTGGCAGTTTCGACTTCCATATCGACAACGCCGTGCGTCAACCCAAAGGCAGCCACGAGCGCGTGCGCACCGATCTGTCGTCCACGCTGTTCTTCAGCGACCCCGACGAATACGACGGCGGCGAGCTGGAAATCCAGGACACCTTCGGCCTGCAGCGCGTCAAGCTTCCCGCCGGCGATATGGTGCTGTACCCCGGATCCAGCCTGCACAAGGTCAACGCGGTGACACGCGGCGCGCGCTACGCCTCGTTTTTCTGGACCCAGAGCCTGGTGCGCGAAGACAGCCAGCGCACCCTGCTGTTCGAAATGGACGGCGCCATCCAGCAACTGAGCCGCGACGTGCCTGATCACCCGGCGCTGATCCAGCTCACCGGCACCTATCACAACCTGCTGCGTCGCTGGGTCGAGGTCTGAGATGGGCTTTTTATTGCGTCGCCAGGAAGTGCTCAGCGTCGAGCAGCTGCAATCGATGCTCGATGATTCCCCGGTGCGCGCGGCCCAGGCGATCTTGATCGCGGCCAGGGAAGGCGTGGTCGATGCCCAGGCCTTGCTCGGGCAGATCCTGCTGGAAGGACGCGGCATCGCACGGGATGAAGCACTGGCGTTGCGCTGGTTCCGGATTGCCGCCCAGGGCGGGCATTTGATGGCGCGCAATATGATTGGGCGGTGTCTGGAGCATGGTTGGGGTTGCACGGTGGATGAGGCGGCGGCTGCGCGTGAATACCGGCTGGCAGCAGAGGCCGGGTTGGATTGGGGGCAGTACAACTATGCCAACCTGTTGGCGACCGGCCGTGGCGTTGTGCAAGATCAGGCCCAAGCGCTGATGCTTTATCGCCAGGCGGCAGAGCAGGGCCATGCCAAGTCGATGAACCTGGTGGGGCGCTATCTGGAAGACGGGCAGTATTGCCCGAGGGATTTTGAAGCGGCCGTTGAGTGGTACCGGCGTTCAGCCGAAGCCGGGGATTTTCGTGGGCAGTTCAGTTATGCGGCGGTGTTGGCGGATAGAGGGCAGGTCGAGGCGGCGCTGGACTGGCTACGTAAGGCGTTGGCAGGCGGGAATCTCAAGTTCTTACGGATAGCACACCAGACGCTGGCGGCGGCCAACCATCCACAGATTCGCGCGATGGCTGAAGCCTTTCGACAACGCGCTGCCCATCTCTCTTAGCTCATCTGAGCCAGACCGGGGCACAAAAAGCGGGCGCTGAAGGATCATCGGTATGCGTCGCGGTCAGGTTTTCTGGCGGCGGCAGCGCTGCGTGAGCTATCTGCCTGACGCAATGCGCGACATTCCACCTGACAGCCATAAAAAAACCCATGACACGTCATGGGTTTTTTATACGCAGCGTGCTTACACGTAAAACGACTTCAACGGCGGAAACCCATTGAACTCAACCGCGCTGTAGCTGGTGGTGTACGCACCGGTCGACAGCCAGTACATGCGGTCACCAATGGCCAGATTCAGCGGCAGGCCGTACTTGTAGTTTTCGTACATGATGTCGGCGCTGTCGCAGGTCGGGCCGGCGATGACCACTTCTTCCATCTCGCCTTTCTTCTCGGTCCAGATCGGGAACTTGATGGCTTCGTCCATGGTTTCGATCAGGCCGGAGAATTTGCCCACGTCCGTGTACACCCAACGCTCGACGGCGGTTCGCGATTTACGCGCCACCAGCACCACTTCACTGACCAGGATGCCGGCGTTGGCGATCAACGAGCGGCCGGGCTCGAGGATGATTTCCGGCAGCTCATCACCGAAGTCTTCCTTGAGGAAACGGATGATTTCCTCGGCGTAGGTTTCCAGGCTGTTGGTGCGGGTGATGTAGTTGGCCGGGAAGCCGCCGCCCATGTTGATCAGCTTCAGATGAATGCCGTCTTCTTCCTTCAGGCGCTCGAAGATCACTTTGACCTTGGCGATCGCCGCATCCCATACGCTTATGTCGCGCTGCTGCGAGCCGACGTGAAACGAGATGCCGTAAGGCACCAGGCCCAGGTCGCGGGCGAGGATCAGCAGGTCCATGGCCATGTCGGTCTGGCAGCCGAACTTGCGCGACAACGGCCAGTCAGCCGTGGTCGAGCCTTCGGTGAGGATACGCACATAGACTTTCGAGCCCGGCGCGGCCTTGGCGATGTTGCGCAGGTCGGCTTCGGAGTCGGTGGAGAACAGGCGCACGCCTTTCTCATAGAAGTAGCGGATGTCCTTGGACTTCTTGATGGTGTTGCCGTAGCTGATACGGTCGGCGCTGACGCCGCGGTCCATGACCTTGTCCAGCTCGTAGATCGACGCGATGTCGAAGCTCGAGCCCTTGTCTTTCAACAGGTCGATGATCTCGACGGCCGGGTTGGCCTTGACCGCGTAATACACCTTGGCGAATTCGAAACCGGCGCGCAGGTCATCGTAGGCCTGGCTGATCATCGCGGTGTCGATCACCACGAACGGGGTTTCTTGCTTGTCGGCGAACGCCTTCATTTTGTCAAACGTGGCGCGCGCGAAATAGTCTTCGACGTTGATCGACATGCTGGGAACTCCTAAGGGCAAACTGTAGTAATCAATGGGTGCAACTGAACGTCCTCCGTATCCCCACTTTGGTTCGCCTACTTCCCAAGGCATGTCGCCGAAAGCAAAAAGGCCATGGGATACGCTTCCCTTGGCCTTGCTGTCTCGTCGTCAGTACTTGAGCCGGATGGATCGTTTCCAGCATGGACGTTCGGCGCGAACTTTAGGGCGTGAGGGGCTTGAGATCAACTAAAAATGTCGCGTTTTTGCACGCGTTCGTCGCGCGACCCCGTGCAGCTACTATGTAACCGACCGGTGTGACGGATTGATGTTCCCCGGATGGGTGAATTGAGTGCATTTCCCTGACACCCTGCAGAGCCAAATGTGGGAGGGGGCTTGCCCCCGATAGCGGTGGGTCAGCCAATACCTCAGTGACTGACCCACCGCTATCGGCAGCAAGCCCCCTCCCACATTTTTAACTGTGTTGTGCCAAGTCAGGCCAGTGCGGTCTCAGCTGGGGAAACAATGCTGGTCTTGCCCCCACGCGACTTACCGGAACTCAGGTACTCGGCAATCGACTCCTGCGTCACCTCGCCCAGGAACACCCGCTCGGCATCCATCACCGGCAACCACGAACGGTTGAACTCGTACATCCGCGACAGCAGGATGCGCAAGTGCTCGTCATACGCGGCGGTGGCGTTGAATTCGCGCAGGTACTGGCCGCAGGTACCGGTCTGACGGTGCAAGTCGCGACGGCGTACATAGCCCAGCGCCTTATTCTCGGCGCAGGTGACCACCACATAGCGGCGGTCGTGCTCGTCCATCAGCTCCAGTGCATCGGCCACCGGTGTTTCCGGGCTCACCGACGGCGCGTTGTCCGCTGCATCTTCGGCCTTCACCAGCAGCAGGCGCTTGAGGGTGCTGTCCTGGCCGACGAAATTGCTCACGAACTCGTCCGCCGGGTGCGCCAGCAGCGTATCGGGATGGTCGATCTGCAGCAGCTTGCCGGCGCGGAAGATCGCAATCTTGTCACCCAGCTTGATGGCCTCGTCGATGTCGTGGCTGACCATGATCACGGTCTTGTTCAGCGCACGCTGCATCTCGAAGAATTCGTTCTGGATCATCTCGCGGTTGATCGGGTCGACCGCGCCGAACGGTTCATCCATCAGCAGCAACGGTGCATCCGCCGCCAGGGCGCGGATAACGCCGATGCGCTGTTGCTGCCCGCCCGACAATTCACGCGGATAGCGATGCAGATACTGCTTGGGTTCCAGCTTGATCATGCTCATCAGCTCGCGGGCGCGGTCGTGGCATTTCTGTTTGTCCCAGCCGAGCAGCTTGGGCACCACCACGATGTTTTCTTCGATGGTCATGTTCGGGAACAGGCCAATCTGCTGGATCACGTAGCCGATATTGCGACGCAGGGTCACTTCATCGAGGTCGGTGGTGTCTTCGCCGTTGATCAGGATCTTGCCCGAGGTGGGCTTGATCAGGCGGTTGATCATTTTCAGCGTGGTGCTCTTGCCACAGCCCGAAGGGCCGAGGAACACACAAATTTCGCCTTCGTTGACGGTCAGGCTGACATCGTTGACGGCGGTGACAGTCTTGCCGTTGCTTTGAAAAGTCTTGGACAGGTTTTGAAGTTCGATCATTTGAGCAATCCTTTTGGAGTCAGCGAGCGTTGCAGCCATTGCAAGAGCAGGTCGGCGAAGATGGCCAGGAGACTGACCAGCACGGCGCCGACGATCAGCATCGACATGTCGCTGCGGCTGATGGAAGCCAGAATAAGTACGCCCAGGCCGCCGGCACCGATGGTGGCGGCGATGGTCATCACGCCGATGTTCATCACCACGGCGGTGCGCACACCGGCGAGGATCACCGGCACGGCAATCGGCAGTTCGACCATGCGCAGGCGCTGGGCGAAGGTCATGCCAATGCCCTTGGCGGCCTCGCGAATGCCCGGTTCAACACCGGTGAGCGCCAGGTAGGTGTTACGCATGATTGGCAACAGGGAGTAGAGGAACACGGCGGTGATCGCGGGCATCGGCCCCAGGCCCTGGCCGAACTTGGAGTAGAACGGCAGCAGCAGGCCGAACAGCGCGATGGACGGTACGGTCAGCAGCACCGTGGCGCTGGCCTGCAGCGGGCCGGCCAGGGTCGGGAAACGCGTCATCAGGATGCCCAGGGGCACGCCGATCAAGATCGCGAGGACAACCGCGACGCCGACCAGGGTGATGTGCTGCCAGGTTAGTTGCAGGACTTGGGCCCAATCAAGGTGGGAAAAGGCGTTGAGAAATTCCATGTCTTTTCCTCTTATTGATTGATCGGATGCTGGCGCAGGAAATCTGCGGCAACAGCGGACGGGCTTTCATGGTCGACGTCGACCCGCGCATTCAGCTGGCGCATGGTTGCGTCGTCGAACAGCGCGGCCAGTGGCTTGAGCTCGGCCGCCAGCTGCGGGTGCTGGTCGAGGTATTCCTGGCGGATCACCGGGGCGGCGGTGTAGTCCGGGAAGTAGTGCTTGTCGTCTTCGAGCAGCTTGAGTTTGAAGGCATTCAGGCGACCGTCGGTGGTGTAGACCAGGCCGGCAAACACTTGGCCATTGCGCAACGCGGTGTAGACCAGGCCTGCGTCCATCTGCCGGGTGTTTTTGCGCGTGAGGTTCATGTCGTACAGCGTGACCATGCCGGCCAGGCCGTCGGAGCGGTTGGCGAACTCGGTATCCAGGGCGACCAGGCGGTGTTCCTGGGTGTCTGCGGCCATGGCGTGGGTGAGGTCACTGATGCTGTTGATCTCGGGATGTTCCTTGGCGACTTTTTCCGGCAACGCCAGGGCGTAGGTGTTGCTGAAGCGCGACGGCGAGAGCCAGACCAGGCCTTTTTTTGCGTCGAGTTCCTTCACGCGAGCGTAGGACTGTGCGCTGTCGAGTTTCTCGTCGATGTGGTTGTACGCCACCAGCGACACGCCGGTGTATTCCCAGATCAGGTCCAGTTGCCCGCTTTCCTGGGCGCTGCGCGCCAGGTTACTGCCCAGGCCACCCGTCACGCGGGCGTCGTAGCCTTTGGTGCGCAGGTACTGGGAGGTGATTTCGGCGAGCAGGGTCTGTTCGGTGAACACCCGTGCGCCGATGCGGATTACCGGTTTTTCAGCGGCTTGCGCAAAACCTGCAAACAGCAGGGCGCAGCTCAATATCAGGGTCAGTTTTTTCATGTGATTTCCTTTGCCAAGCCTTAAGACGGACGCAACCCGCGTTCCAGCCAGAGGCGGCTGGCCATGGTCACCAGGCCGTCGAGCAGCAATGCCAGCAGTGCGGTGCATGCCGCACCGAGCAGCAGTTGCGGCTGGTTGTTCAGGGCGATGCCGGGGAAGATCAGGCTGCCCAGGCTGTTGGCGCCGATCAGGAACGCCAGCGGTGCGGTGCCGACGTTGATCGCCAGGGCCACACGCACGCCACCGATGATGATCGGCACGGCGTTGGGCAACTCCACGCGAAACAGCACCTGACGTGGCGTCATGCCGATGCCGGTGGCGGCTTCTCTCAGCGAGCCTTGAACGTTTTTGAGGCCTTCGTAAGTGTTGCGCACGATGGGCAGGAGGGAGGCGAGGAATAGCGCGAAGATCGCCGGGCCGCTGCCGATGCCGAGGACGCCGAGGGCGATGGCCAGTACGGCCAGGGGAGGGACGGTGTTGCCGATGTTGAAGATCTGCATGAAGCGTTCTGCACGCCCGACCATGTTCGGTCGGCTGAGCAGGATGCCGGCGGGAAGGCCCACAATCAGGGCGGCCAGCATGGAAACTAAAACCAGAATTAGATGAGCTTGCAGGTAAAACAACAAATCGTCGCGGTACAGTTCGATCGTGTTGATACCGATCCAGTGGACCAGCAGGGCCAGGAGCGCGACGACAACCGCGCCTCCTATCAGCCCTTTGCCATAGCGAATAGCCACAGGCGGACTCCTTTTTTTCTTTTGTCGGCGAACACATTCTCCGGTGGCAATGCCATGGCTGGCTGCCTCTGAATGAGTTCGCGAAAAGCAGCTCGCCGATACTGGCAACGCAGTATGCGATCGAGCCATGAGCGCAGCCTCGTCAGGCTAACTTGCTGATTTTTCGGCCCCTGTTCCGAGTGCGATAGCAGGGGAGTGGACGTCTCTACCTTTTAAAAGGTTCCACACTTGGGAGCATTTAGCCACCCCCAATGGGCTCAACGGTGGTCTGTAACCCTGGGTTTGCGCTATACTCGCCGCCCTTTTTTGACTCACCTGCCAGGCGATTTCCCATGACCCACCAGGCCGCCGAAGTCGCGAAACGCCGCACTTTCGCTATTATTTCTCACCCCGATGCCGGTAAAACCACCATCACCGAAAAGCTCCTGCTGATGGGCAAGGCAATCGCGGTGGCCGGCACGGTGAAATCCCGCAAATCCGACCGCCATGCGACATCCGACTGGATGGAGATGGAGAAACAACGGGGTATTTCCATTACCACGTCGGTCATGCAGTTCCCGTATCGCGACCACATGGTCAACCTGCTCGACACCCCGGGCCACGAAGACTTCTCCGAAGACACCTACCGCACCCTCACTGCGGTGGACTCAGCGCTGATGGTCCTCGACGGCGGTAAAGGCGTCGAGCCACGCACCATCGCGTTGATGGATGTGTGCCGTTTGCGCGACACGCCGATTGTCAGCTTCATCAACAAACTCGACCGCGATATCCGTGACCCCATCGAGCTGCTGGATGAAATCGAAGCCGTCCTGAAGATCAAGGCCGCGCCGATCACCTGGCCGATTGGTTGCTACCGCGACTTCAAGGGCGTGTACCACCTGGCCGACGACTACATCATTGTCTACACCGCCGGCCACGGGCACGAACGCACCGATGTGAAAATCATCGAGAAGCTCGACTCCGACGAAGCCCGCGCCCACCTGGGCGACGAGTACGACCGCTTTGTCGACCAGCTCGAACTGGTACAGGGCGCCTGCCATGAGTTCAACCAGCAGGAGTTCCTCGACGGTCAACTGACTCCGGTGTTCTTCGGGACGGCCTTGGGCAACTTCGGCGTCGACCACGTACTCGACGCCGTCGTGAACTGGGCGCCAAAGCCCCTTGCCCGTGTTGCCAACGAGCGCACCGTGGAACCGGTCGAAGAAAAATTCACCGGCTTCGTGTTCAAGATCCAGGCGAACATGGACCCCAAGCACCGCGACCGCATCGCCTTCATGCGCATCTGCTCCGGCCGCTACGAAAAAGGCATGAAGATGCGCCACGTGCGCACCGGCAAGGACGTGCGCATCGGCGATGCCCTGACGTTCTTCTCCTCCGAGCGTGAACAGCTCGAAGAAGCCTACGCCGGCGACATCATCGGCCTGCACAACCACGGCACCATCCAGATCGGCGACACCTTCACTGAAGGCGAAGCACTGGGCTTCACCGGCATCCCGCACTTCGCCCCGGAACTGTTCCGCCGCGTACGCCTGCGCGACCCGCTCAAATCCAAGCAACTGCGCCAGGGCTTGCAACAGTTGGCCGAAGAAGGCGCCACCCAGGTGTTCTTCCCCGAGCGCAGCAACGACATCATCCTCGGCGCCGTGGGTGTGCTGCAGTTCGACGTGGTCGCCAGCCGCCTGAAAGAGGAATACAAGGTTGAGTGCTCCTACGAGCCGATCACCGTGTACTCCGCGCGCTGGATCGATTGCAGCGATAAGAAGAAGTTGGAAGAGTTTTCCAACAAAGCGGTGGAAAACCTGGCGATCGACGGCGGTGGTCACCTGACTTACCTGGCGCCGACCCGGGTCAACCTGGCGCTGATGGAAGAGCGCTGGCCGGATGTGAAGTTCAGGGCGACGCGTGAGCACCATTAAGGGCTGAGCGGTAAAGAACAGGGCGAAGCTGTGATGGCTTCGCCCTTTTTTATGCCTGCTGCAAAGCCAAAATGTGGGAGGGGGCACACTGTAGGAGCGAGCTTGCTCGCGAAAAACGTCCAGGCAACGCGTTCATTCTGGATAAACGCGGGGGCCCTGAGTTCTTCGCGAGCAAGCTCGCTCCTACAGTATTGAGGGCTTGCCCCCTCCCGCATTTGATCTTCATAACGCCATGAATTGGCGAGAACCCGGCTTCGGGTCTAGCGTTTACCCACCGACTGTAAAGGAGACTACCGTGCGAAATGCTCAACGCGTCATCCCTCTGGTGTTGCTGGCCATCCTGGGAGTGACGGCCCTTCCGGCATTGGCCGACGCCGGGGCGCCCCAGTGGAAAGACACCGGCCCGGTCACCAAGAAAAAGCAGAACGAGGTCAACTCGGGCAGCTGGAAACCGCAGCCCCAGCCCACAGATGTCAAAGATCCGGAAAACCCCATCAATGAAGGGGAAGACAGTGTGACCTTCGACGACGGCGAAACTTGATTCCCTCTCAGGGTCACAGCGATTCCTGGCATGGCATGCAAAAGGGCGAAGCTGTCATGGCTTCGCCCTTTATTGCGTTTAGGAAATGACGGTGAGTTACGGTAGGTTTTGCCCCACTCGCAACAGTTTCAATGCCAGTTGGGTGCCCGCCTGGATGTATTCAACTTGTGCATACATCGCATCTTTTACATAGGCTTCCCCCAAGTCTGTAACTTCCTGCAATGCAGCATACTCGGCACTCAGGTACAGCAAATGCATGGAGATATCCATCGAGTTCTGAAACGATTTAAGCGTGTTATTTGGCCCTAATTCGTCAATGACCTTCTGCCAGCGAAGGTCGGCTTCGGCTTGGAGTGTCTTGTATTCGGCCAATGAAACCTCATCATCGGCATAGATGTCGTTAAGAAGGGTTTCCAGGGATTTGGAGATAGAAAGCTTTTCGCGGATTACAGTCATGAGATAGCCCGTTTGCTAATGAGGAGAGGCGGACATTCTTAATCAGGCTTTATGGAATTAGAAGCGCGTTATGGTTGTTTTTTAGTTGCTGTTACATATTTAAGAAGTTTTCTTTTTGGCTTGAAGTTAGAGCGTGGAAGTCGTGTGGGAAGTTTGTAATTGTCTGGGTGGAAAACTGCCGCGACGATTCGGACGAAGGCGACAGCCAGACAGAGGCCGTGCGCAAAAAGAAGCCCCTCCCGCCCGGCTGATGCGCAACCTGACGGGAAGGGCTGTAGAACTCAGACTTTGATCGTTCCCACGCTCCGCGTGGGAATGCATCCCTGACGCTCCGCGTCACCTCAACGGCGGGACGCGGAGCGTCCTAGGCGGCATTCCCACGCGCAGCGTGGGAACGATCGTCAGGCCACGAACTGCTCCGCATAGTGGCAAGCCACCTGGCGATTATCCAACGGCCGCAACAGCGGCTCCTCGGTGCTGCAGCGTGCCGTCGCGTACGGGCAGCGCTTGTGAAAGGCGCAACCCGACGGCGGGTTCAGCGGGTTGGGCAGCTCGCCGACGATCTTGATCTTCGGCTTGTTCGGGTCCGGGTGGATGGTCGGCGTGGCCGACAGCAGCGCCTGGGTGTATGGGTGCAAGGGGCGGGCGTAGATGTCTTCCTTGGGGCCCACTTCCACCGGGCGGCCGAGGTACATCACCATCACGTCATCGGCAACGTGTTGCACCACGGCCAGGTTGTGGGAGATGAACACGTAGGCCGTGTTGAATTCCTGCTGCAGGTCCATGAACAGGTTGAGTACCTGGGCCTGGATCGACACGTCCAGTGCCGAGGTCGGTTCATCCGCCACCAGAACTTTGGGTTGCAGCATCATCGCCCGGGCCAGGGCGATACGCTGGCGCTGGCCACCGGAGAACATGTGCGGGTAGCGCTGATAATGCTCAGGGCGCAGGCCCACTTGCTTCATCATCGCCTGCACTTTCTCGCGGCGTTCGGCGGCGGACAGGTTGGTGTTGATCAGCAGCGGCTCGCCTAGCTGATCACCGACTTTCTGCCGTGGGTTCAACGAGGCGTACGGGCTCTGGAACACCATCTGCACGTCTTTGCGCAATTGTTTGCGCTGGGCCTTGTCGGCGCCGGCCACTTCCTGGCCGGCGATTTTAAGGGAGCCGGATGACGGCTCTTCGATCAGCGTGAGGGCGCGGGCCAGGGTGGACTTGCCGCAACCCGACTCGCCCACGACGGCAAGGGTCTTGCCGGCTTCCAGTTCGAAAGACACACCATTGAGGGCACGCACCGTAGCGTGGCCCTTGAACAGGCCACGGGACACTTCGTAGTGACGGGTCAGGTCGCGGGCGGTAAGAACGACGGCCATTACGCCACCTCCTGGTTCAAGGGGTAGAAGCAGCGCGCAAGGCTGTTGGTTTTCGGGTCGAGCGCAGGGCGCTCGGTACGGCAGTTCTCACGCACATACGGGCAGCGCGGCGATAGCAGGCAACCTTGCGGGCGGTCGTAACGGCCGGGCACGATACCCGGCAGCGTGGCCAGGCGTGTGGCGCCCAGGCTGTGCTCGGGGATCGCCTTGAGCAGCGCTTCGCTGTAAGGGTGCGCTGGAATGTCGAACAGTTGCGGGACCTGGCCGACTTCAACGGCCTGGCCGGCATACATCACGCACACGCGCTGGGCGGTTTCAGCCACCACCGCGAGGTCGTGAGTGATCAGCACCAGGCCCATGTTCTGCTCTTTTTGCAGGGCCAGCAGCAGGTCCATGATCTGCGCTTGAATCGTGACGTCCAACGCGGTGGTCGGTTCGTCGGCGATCAGCAGTTTGGGCTCGCCGGCAATCGCCATGGCGATGGCCACGCGCTGGCTCATACCGCCGGAGAGTTGGTGCGGGTAGGCATCCATACGGCTGGAAGCGCCAGGGATTTCCACTTTTTCCAACAGTTCGATGGCGCGCTTGCGCGCTTGCTTGCCGGACATTTTCAGGTGCAGGCGCAGCACTTCTTCAATCTGGAACCCCACGGTGTAGCTGGGGTTCAGCGCGGTCATCGGGTCCTGGAACACCATCGCCAGGTCTTTGCCGACGATCTGACGACGCTGACGGTTGCTCAGCTTGAGCATGTCCTTGCCGTCGAAGTTCAGGGCATCGGCAGTGACGATGCCGGGGTGCTCGATCAGGCCCATCAGCGCCATCATGGTCACGGATTTACCCGAGCCCGACTCGCCAACGATTGCCAGGACTTCGCCCTTGTCGACGGTAATGTCGAGGCCATCGACCACTGGCACGGCGGTCTCGTCGCCGAAGCGAACGTTGAGATTCTTGATTTCTAACAGTGACATGGGAATCTCCTCAGGCGGCGTTCTTGAGTTTCGGGTCCAGCGCGTCGCGCAGGCCGTCACCCATCAAGTTGATTGCCAGCACGCTGAGCAAAATGGTCAAGCCCGGCAAGCTCACTACCCACCAGGCGCGTTCGATGTAGTCGCGGGCCGATGCCAGCATGGTGCCCCACTCCGGCGTTGGCGGTTGTACGCCAAGGCCGAGGAAGCCCAGGGCGGCGGCATCGAGGATCGCCGACGAGAAACTCAAGGTGGCCTGCACGATCAGCGGCGCCATGCAGTTGGGCAGCACGGTGATGAACATCAGGCGGGGCAGGCCGGCACCGGCCAGGCGCGCGGCGGTCACGTAGTCGCGGTTCAGTTCGCCCATCACCGCAGCGCGGGTCAGACGCACGTAGGACGGCAGCGACACAATGGCGATGGCGATCACGGTGTTGATCAGGCCAGGGCCGAGGATGGCGACAATCGCCACGGCCAGCAGCAGCGATGGCAGGGCCAGCATGATGTCCATCAAGCGCATGATGGTCGGGCCCAGCAGGCGCGGGAAGAACCCGGCGAACAGGCCGAGCAGGATACCCGGGATCAGCGACATCACCACGGAGGACAAGCCGATCAACAACGACAGGCGCGAACCCTGGATCAGGCGCGAGAGCAAATCCCGGCCCAGTTCATCGGTGCCCAGCAGGAATTGGATCTGCCCGCCTTCCAGCCATGACGGCGGAGTGAGCAGGAAGTCGCGGTATTGCTCGCTCGGGTTATGCGGTGCAACCCAAGGGGCGAAGATCGCGCAGAACACGATCAGCAACATGAACAGCAGGCCGGCAACCGCGCCTTTGTTCTTGGAGAAGGCTTGCCAGAATTCTTTGTACGGAGACGGGTACAGCAGGCTCTGATCGACTGCTGACACTGGAGTAGAGGTAGTCATGGTCATGATCTCAGCGCTGGTGACGGATGCGTGGGTTGGCGAAGCCGTAGAGGATGTCCACCACGAAGTTCACCAGGATCACCAGGCAGGCGATCAACAGAATGCCGTTTTGCACCACCGGGTAGTCCCGCGCGCCAATGGCTTCGATCAGCCATTTGCCGATGCCGGGCCACGAGAAGATGGTTTCGGTCAGTACCGCACCGGCCAGCAACGTGCCGACTTGCAGGCCTACCACGGTCAATACCGGGATCAGCGCATTGCGCAGTCCGTGCACGAACACCACGCGCGCCGGCGACAGGCCCTTGGCCTTGGCGGTCCGGATGTAGTCTTCGCGCAGCACTTCGAGCATCGACGAACGGGTCATCCGCGCAATCACCGCCAGCGGGATGGTGCCCAGCACGATGGCTGGCAGGATCAGGTGGTGCAGGGCGTCCCAGAACGCGTCCGGCTCGTCGGCCAGCAAGGTATCGATGAGCATGAAGCCGGTGCGCGGCTCGATGTCGTAGAGCAGGTCGATACGCCCGGAAACCGGGGTCCAGCCCAGGCTTACCGAGAAGAACATGATCAGGATCAGGCCCCACCAGAAGATCGGCATCGAATATCCCGCCAGGGAGATGCCCATCACCCCATGGTCGAACAGGGACCCTCGTTTCAAGGCCGCGATCACCCCGGCCAACAGGCCCAGGATACCGGCGAACAGCAGGGCGGCGATGGACAGTTCCAGGGTCGCCGGAAAGAGTGCGGTGAACTCGGTCCACACGCTGGTGCGGGTACGCAGCGATTCGCCAAGATCGCCCTGGGCGAGCTTGCCGACGTAATCCAGGTATTGCGCATACAACGGCTTGTTAAGGCCAAGGCGCTCCATTGCCTGGGCATGCATTTCGGGGTCAACCCGCCGCTCGCCCATCATGACTTCTACGGGGTCGCCTGGAATCATGCGAATCAACGCAAAGGTCAGCAACGTGATGCCGAAGAACGTGGGGATCAATAACCCCAGTCGGCGGGCAATAAAACTAAACATCTTGGTGTGTACCTCAATCAGCCGGTTAGGCAGGTTCGGCGCCGTCAGGGTCGACGGCGCCGAGCGTTTTTCTTATTTACTTCACCTGGGTGGTGGCGAAGTTATTAGTCCCCAGAGGGCTTTGGGTGAAGCCTTCTACGTTCTTGCGCATGGCGGTGAACAGTTTCGGATAAGCCATGGGGAGCCATGGTTGGTCCTTGTCGAAAACGTCCTGTGCTTGTTCATAGAGTGCAGCGCGCTGGGCGGGTTCAGCGGTGGCGCGCGCTTTGTCGATCAAGTCTTGAAACTCTTTGTTACACCAGCGCGCGTAGTTTTCGCCGTTTTTCGCTGCATCGCAACTCAGGTTTGGCGTCAGGAAGTTGTCAGGGTCGCCGTTATCACCGACCCAGCCAGCCGATACCATGTCGTGCTCGCCGTTTTTAGCGCGCTTGAGCATCTCGCCCCATTCCATGACTTTGATATTCACCTTCAGGCCGATCTGCGCCAGATCCGCCTGCATGCGCTGGGCGCCGAGCATCGGGTTGGGATTGGTCGGGCCGCCGCCGTTACGCGTGAACAGGGTGAATTCAGTGCCTTCCGGCACGCCTGCTTCCTTGAGCAGGGCGCGAGCCTTGTCCAGATCGCGGGGCGGGTTCTTCAGTTTGTCGCTGAAACCCAGCAAGGTCGGCGGATAAGGACCAGTCCCCACCACCGCATTGCCTTTGCCGAACAGCGCTTCGGTGTAGCCGGCCTTGTCGAACGCGATATTGATCGCGTGACGCACCCGCGCATCGCTCATGTATTTGTGGGTCGTGTTCAAGGCGGTGTAACTGGTGGTCATCGCCGCCAGCTCATCGACTTTCAGGTTTGGGTCTTTCTTGATGCTTGGAATGTCATCCGGCTTGGGGGACAGTGCGATCTGACATTCGTTGGCCTTGAGCTTCTGCAGGCGCACGTTGTTATCGGTGCTGATCGCCAAGATCAGCGGGTCGACTGCCGGTTTGCCACGGAAGTAGTCGGGGTTGGCCTTGAAGCGCGCCTGGGCATCTTTCTGATACCGGGTGAAGATGAACGGGCCAGTGCCGATAGGCTTGGCGTTGAGGTCTTCGGTCTTGCCGGATTTGAGCAACTGGTCGGCGTATTCCTTCGAATGGATTGAAGAGAATGCCATGCCCAGGTCGGCCAGGAAGGGTGCTTCAGGACGCGTCAGGGTAAAGACAACGGTGTAGTCGTCGGTCTTCTCTACGCTCTTGAGCAGTTCCTTGAAGCCCATGCTTTCGAAATACGGGTAGCCCACGAGGGACTTTTTATGCCACGGGTGATTCGGGTCCAGCTGACGCTGGAAACTCCAAAGCACGTCGTCGGCGTTCAGGTTGCGCGTGGGTTTGAAATAGTCGGTGGTGTGGAACTTGATGTCGTCACGCAGGTGGAACGTGTAGGTCAGGCCATCGGCGCTGATTTGCGGCAGGTCCTTGGCCAGGGCCGGGACCACTTCGGTGGTGCCGGGCTTGAAATCCACCAGGCGGTTGAACATGGTTTCCGCAGCGGCGTCAGCGGTCACGGCGGTGGTATACAGGACCGGGTCAAAACCTTCCGGGCTGGCTTCGGTGCAGACCACCAGCGGTTTGGCCGATACGCCGATCGCCACGCTCAGCAGCGCAGCGGCCATGGCAGCTTGTAACGGGAGCATTTTCATTCAGAGCCCTCTGCAATCGATGGAGCCAGAAACGCGTAGGCGGCGAGCTCGTCCTGAGCCCGCCGCCTGCCTGGCGCTAATTAAAGAATGTTGAACGGAATGGTGGTGACCAGACGGAATTCCTTGATGCTGCCGTCGGACTGGAACTCGCTGCCACGGTGCTCAACATAGGTTGCGCGCACGGTAGTGGCTTTGAGTGGGCCGCTCTGCAGGGCATAAGAGGCGCCTACACCGTATTCCTGGTGCTTCTCGCCGTCCTGGGACTGAATGCCGTCGTAGGCGAACTTGGCCCGGCCGTTGTTGCCGGTGTAGTGGGTGCCGTCGATGTCCCAGCCGCGCGCCGAGTAGGCGTTGAACTTCAGGCCTGGCACGCCGTATTCGGCCATGTTGATGGCGTAGGCGATCTGGAAGGACTTCTCGTTCGGGCCGTTGAAGTCCGAGGTCAGGGAGTTGGCCAGGTAGATGCCGTTGGTTTCGTGCAGGTAGTCGAAGTACTCGTTACCGTTCACTTGCTGGTAAGCGAAGGTCAGGCTGTGTGCCTGGTGAGTCAGGCCCAGGGACAGGGAGAAGGTATCGTTGTCGATTTCCCCCATCTCTTTTTTGCCTTCATCGACCGTCTTGTAGTAGTTGAAACCGGTGGTCAGGCCCAGTTGCTTGGCGTCGCCCAGTTCGTGGGTAGCACCGAAGTAGTACTGGTTCCAGAAGTCCTTCACGTTGGCGGCGAAGAAGCTGGTCTTCAGGCTTTTCAGCGGCTGGTAGTTCACACCCAGGGTGGAGACTTTGTCGGTTTCTGCGCCATTGCCGTATTCGCTGCGGAATTTCGACAGGCTCTGTTCGCTACGCGGTGACACGCGATCGAAGACACCGCCCTGGAACGACAGGTTGCTGAACTCTTCGCTGTTGAAGCTCACACCCTGGAAGCTGGAAGGCAGCGCACGGTTACCGATGGTATCGACGATGCCGCTGCTGAAGTTCTGGCGACCGGCGGTCAAGGTGGTGTTGGACACACGGAACTGCACGTTGGCCAGGCCCAGTTTGCTCCACTGATCTACAGCGTCGCCGTTGGAATCGGCCAGGGTGCGGTTGGAGCCGCCTTTGATGTCACGCTTGCTGCGGTCCAACACCAGCGCGTTGTACACCGCCACTTCGGTCTTGACGCCAACAGTGCCCTGGGTGAAACCCGAGCTGGCGTTGAGGATGGTGCCCTGTACCCAGTTGGTACGGTTGCGGTCGGTACGGGTTTCGCCGTGCTTCTGGTAAGCGAAGGTGCCCCCACGGTATTTGCTTTCATGGGAGTACCAGTTACGCGTGGTACCGCCCAGGCTGAAATCTTCGATAAAGCCTTTGGCCTCGCTTTGCGCGCTGGTGCCGGCCAGGGTGGTAGGAACGAAGTCCTGGCTCTGCGTTTCAGCGTAGGCGGTGGCCGTGATGCTGCTGATGGCCAGGGCCAGAAGCGCTTTGCTGCTCAGTTTCATGGGTGAAGCTCCTTTGGTTCTCTTTTTTATGCCGGTCTTTTTAGGTGAACCGGCTATTGGGTGTGTAACTCGTTCAAGCTATTGCAAACGTTTGGCGTAGGAAAAATCCCAACAAAAGGCTGCACGTTTGCCGAAAGGCCGCCAGGCCCTTCGCCATCCGGTTATTTTCTTATGGGGTGATACTGACGCCCGAGAACACGTTGCGGCCGAAGGGGCTCACCTTGAAGCCTTCGACTTTGGCGCTCAACGGCTGGTTGACCGTCGAGTGGGCGACTGGCGTGATCGGCACCTGCTGCTTGAGCAGTTGCTGCGCCTGTTTGTACAGAACAGTCCTTTGTTCGCGGTCGGTCACGACCTTGGCTTGCTTGATCAGCTTGTCGTACGCCGGGTCACACCACATGGAGTAGTTGTTCCCGCCGATGGCGTCGCAGCTGTAGAGGGTGCCCAGCCAGTTGTCCGGGTCACCGTTGTCACCGGTCCAGCCGATCAGGCTGACATCGTGCTCGCCGTTCTTGGTGCGCTTGATGTATTCGCCCCATTCGTAGCTGACGATCTTCACTTTCAGGCCGATCTTGGCCCAATCGTTCTGCAGCATTTCCGCCATCAGCTTGGCGTTGGGGTTGTACGGCCGTTGCACCGGCATCGCCCATAGGGTGATCTCGGTGCCTTCCTTCACGCCGGCGGCCTTGAGCAGTTCCTTGGCTTTTTCCGGGTTGTAGGCGGCGTCCTTGATGCTGTCGTCGTAGGACCACTGGGTCGGCGGCATGGCGTTGACCGCCAGTTGCCCGGCGCCCTGGTACACCGCATTGAGGATGCTCTGCTTGTTCACCGCCATGTCCAGCGCCTGGCGCACTTCGAGCTGGTCGAAGGGCTTGTGGCGCACGTTGTAGGCGATGTAGCCAAGGTTGAAGCCGGGCTTGGTCAGCAGTTGCAGGTTCGGGTCGGCCTTGAGTGCGTCGACGTCGGCGGGACGCGGGTGCAGGGTGACCTGGCATTCGCCGGCCTTGAGCTTCTGCACGCGCACCGAGGCGTCGGTATTGATGGCGAAGATCAATTGGTCGAGCTTGACCTTGCTGGGGTCCCAATACTGTTTGTTGGCCACATAGCGAATCTGCGAGTCTTTCTGATAACGCTGGAACACGAACGGGCCAGTGCCGATGGGCTTCTGGTTGATATCGCTGGGTTTGCCTTCCTTGAGCAATTGCTCGGCATACTCGGCCGAGAGGATTGCGGCGAAGCTCATGGCGATGTTTTGCACGAATGCGGCATCCACCGTATTCAGGGTGATCACCACGGTGTGCGGGTCGGTTTTTTCGACCTTGGCAATGTTCTTGTTCAGGCTCATGCCGTTGAAGTACGGAAACTCGGTGGGGTAGGCCTTGCGGAACGGGTGGTCAGGGTCAAGCATGCGGTTGAACGTGAACAGCACGTCGTCGGCGTTGAAGTCGCGTGTCGGCTTGAACTCCTTGTTGCTGTGGAACTTCACGCCTTCGCGCAGATGAAAGGTGTAGGTCAGCCCGTCTTCGGAAATATCCCACTTGGTTGCCAGCCCAGGCACTACGTCAGTCGCACCTTTTTCGAACTCGACAAGACGGTTGTATAACGGCTCAGCGGCATCGTTGTCGGTGGCGGTGGTGTATTGCGCCGTGTCAAAGCCCGCCGGGCTGCCCTCGGAGCAGAACACCAGGCTCTTCTTTTCGGCGGCCTGAGCCGTGGTGGCCACAGCCAGCAGGCTGGCGGCAAACATTGCGGATAGAACGGTGGTATGGCGCATGACGATTCCGATCCTTGTGTGTAGTTATCAACAGCGAGCAATCCCTCAGGCCTGTAGCCAAGGGGACATCACTGGTCCCACATGCGGTAAGTGCCTTTCCCGAATTGGTACCTCTGTAGTCCTACGACGTTATGGGTCGCGGACTTCACAGTAAATGCGCCAAATCGGATTGACCCTGTAGGCAACGGAGGCACGAAGCGCAGTTCATTGCTGTAAGGCGGCAACGCTTGCGGGTGTGGTCTGTTTCCTACGGGTCTGGCAGATGTAATAACGGCGACGTTATGAGCGTCGCCGCTATCGATCCTTACTTGCCGCTTACGCTGACGCCATAGAAGGAGTTCAAGCCAAACGGGCTGATCTTGAAGTCCTGCACGGTGTTGCGCATGGGTTGATACACCGTCGAGTGCGCGATAGGTGTGTAAGGCAGTTCACGTTTAAGCAGTTGTTGCGCCTGTTTGTACAGTTCGGTGCGCTTGGCAACGTCTGTGGTCGCCTTGGCCTGGCTGATCAGGGCGTCGTAGTCTTTGTTGACGAATTTGGAGAAGTTGTTGCCGTTCAATGCCGGGGATGAAAACAGCGTGCCGAGCCAGTTGTCCGGGTCACCATTGTCACCGCTCCAGCCAATGATCATGGCCTGGTTCTCACCACCTTTGGAACGCTTGATGTACTCGCCCCACTCGTAGCTGACGATGTTGACCTTCAGGCCGATCTGTTTCCAGTCGCTCTGCAGCATCTCGGCCATCAGCTTGGCGTTCGGGTTGTACGGACGCTGTACTGGCATGGCCCACAGGGTGATCTCGGTGCCTTCCTTGATGCCGGCTTCCTTGAGCAGTTCCCTGGCTTTTGCCGGGTCGTACTTGGCATCCTTGATAGTGGTGTCATACGACCACTGGGTTGGCGGCATGGCGTTGACGGCCAATTGGCCAGCGCCCTGGTACACGGAGTCGATGATCTGCTGCTTGTTCACCGCCATGTCCAGCGCCTGGCGAACCCGCAGGTCAGCCAATGGGTTCGGCGTGGTCTGGCCTTTAAGCACAGGCATCACGTTATAGGCGATGTACCCCAGGTTGAAACCGGCCTGGTGCGGCATTTTCATGTCCTTGTCCGCTTCCAGTGGCTTGATGTCCGCCGGGCGAGGATAGGCCGTGATCTGGCACTCGTTTTTCTTCAGTTTCTGGATGCGGACCGATGGGTCCGTGGAGATTGCGAAGATCAGGTTGTCGATCTTGACGTCTTCAGGCTTCCAGTATTCCTTGTTGCCGGTGAAGCGAATATTGGAGTCTTTCTGGTAGCTCTTGAACACGAACGGGCCAGTGCCGATTGGCTTCTGGTTGATGTCGCTGGCCTTGCCTTCCTTCAACAGCTGGGCGGCGTATTCGGCCGACTGGATCGAGGCGAAGCTCATCGCCAGGTTCTGGATGAAGGCGGCGTCCACGGTGCCAAGGGTGAACTTGACGGTGTGGTCATCGACTTTTTCGATGTTCTTGATGTTCTTGTCCATCTCCATGTCGGAGAAGTACGGGAACTCAGTGGGGTAGGCTTTGCGGAACGGGTCGTCCTTGTTGATCATGCGGTTGAACGTGAAGAGCACGTCATCGGCATTGAATTCACGCGTCGGCTTGAAATACGGGGTGGTGTGGAACTTGACGCCTTCCCGAAGGTGGAAGGTATACGTCAGGCCGTCCGGGGACACGTCCCAGCTGGTAGCGAGGCCAGGAATCACGGCGGTGCCGCCACGTTCGAACTGGCTCAGGCGGTTGAACATGGTTTCGGCCGAGGCATCGAAGTCTGTTCCGGTGGTGTACTGGCCTGGGTCAAAACCGGCCGGGCTCCCTTCGGAGCAGAACACCAGGTTAGTTGCCGCTTGGGCAAACGGGGCTGCGGCCATAAGGCCAGCGCTCACTAATAACGGAAGGACTGCGTGTTTAAGCATGTTGGCCTCATGATTTGTTGTCATTTTTGGTGGTGAGGGCGACCTCGTGAGTCGGCCTGCGGATACTTATGCAGGCGCCATACCCATTGCAAGATGTTGAACGGTTGCAAGCGCCAAACAGTGGGACGGGCGTACAAGAATGTCGCATTTATGAAAGTTTCGACATAAATGCATCTATTTGGCGGGTTTTTTCGGTGCGCCGTGCGCACCGAAAAGGCCCAGCCGACGTGTCTAGTGCACTCGGTTGGGGCGTTGTTGTTACTTATCTAGACTCACGCCATAGAACGGTGTCAGCCCAAAGGGGCTGATCTTGAAATCGCGAACTTCCTTGCGCAGCGGCTGGAAAACCGTCGAGTTCGCAATAGGCGTTATAGGTACTTGTTCCTTAAGGATTTGTTGAGCCTGCTGATACCACTTGATGCGCTGGTCGCGGTCGTTGCTGACCTTGGCCTGCTGCACCAGCTTGTCATAGGCCGGGTTACACCATTTGGCGTAATTGCTGCCCTTGACCGCGGCACAACTGTAGAGCACGCCGAGCCAGTTATCCGGGTCGCCGTTATCGCCGGTCCAGCCGTAGATCATGGCGTCATGCTCACCATTTTTGGCGCGCTTGATGTATTCGCCCCACTCATAGCTGACGATGTTGGCCTTGATGCCGACCTTGGCCCAATCCTGCTGGATCATTTGTGCCGACATGCGCGCGTTCGGGTTGGAGGCGCGTTGCACGGTCATCGCCCACAGGTTGATGGTGGTACCTGGTGCAACCCCTGCTTCTTTTAGTAGCGCCCGGGCCTTGGCCGGGTCGTAGGGGGCGTCCTTGATCGTCGGGTCATAAGACCATTGCGCAGGAGGGAGAGCGTTCTGCGCCAATTGTCCGGCGCTTTGGTAAACGGCCTTGATGATGGCCGGTTTGTCGATGGCCATATCCAGCGCCTGGCGCACCTTGAGTTGGTCCAGCGGCGGGTGGGTGACGTTGTACGCCAGGAAACCCAAATTGAAGCCGGCCTGCTGCTGCACGCGCAGGTTTGGGTCCTGCTTGATCACCTCGATGTCGGACGGGCGCGGGTAGCCGCTGACCTGGCATTCACCCGCCTTGAGTTTCTGCACGCGCGCAGCTGCGTCAGGGGTGATGGCGAACACCAGGTTGTCGAGCTTCACGTCCTCGGGTTTCCAGTACTGCTTATTGGCGACGTAACGGATCTGCGAGTCTTTCTGATAGCGCTTGAACACGAACGGGCCGGTGCCGACCGGTTTCTGATTGATGTCCTCGGCCTTGCCCTGCTTCAAGAGCTGGGCGGCATATTCGGCCGATTGCACCGAAGCGAAACTCATCGCCAGGTTCTGCACGAACGATGCATCAACGTTGTTCAGGTTGAAGCGCACGGTGTGTTCGTCGAGTTTGTCGAGGCTCTTGATCGTGGTGTTCAGGCCCATGTCGGTGAAGTAGGGCGACTCGGAGGGGTAGGCCTTGCGAAACGGGCTCTCGGCATCCAGCAGGCGGTTGAAGGTAAACACCACGTCATCGGCGTTGAAGTCGCGGGTGGGGGTGAAGAAATCGGTGGTGTGGAACTTGACGCCGTCGCGCAGGTGGAAGGTATAGGTGAGACCGTCTTCGGACACCTCCCAACGGGTGGCGAGGCCGGGCTCGACTTCGGTACCGCCGCGCTTGAACTGGGTAAGGCGGTTGAATACGGTTTCGGCGGAGGCGTCGAACTCGGTGCCGCTGGTGTATTGGCTCGGGTCGAAGCCGGCGGGGCTGGCTTCCGAGCAGTAGACCAGGGTGGTAGAGGCGTGTGCCAGCGGCGTAACGGCCAGGAGGCCTGCGGCAAGGAGGAGCGGTTTGAAGGCGATTCTTTCCATGGAGACCCCTGAAATGGCAGCCCTATAAAAGCTGCGCAAACGAAAACGGCGGTCACCGAGGTTACCGCCGTTCAGGTGTGTCAGGTAGGGGGTTACTGCATTTGCACTTCAATCACGCCGTCGGCACTCATGTTGACCTGACTGGTGCCGGCCTCCACTTCAGGCGTTGGCGCCGAATCCACCATGGCCGCTTTCATCATCATCCCGCCGCGCGCATACGGCTGTGGATAACCATTGGTGTTGAAGTTCAGGTTGACGATCTTGTAACCCTTGCCGCCCAGCGCATCGGTGGCCAGTTGCGCGCGGGCCTTGAACGCGGCAACCGCGTCTTTGAGCAGCGCGTCTTCGCTGGCCTTGCGCGTGCTGTCAGCGATGGCGAAGTCCATGTTGTCCATTTTCAGGGTGTTCAACAGCTCGCCGGTGAGTTTGGACAGCGCCGGGAAGTCCGCGCTTTCCAGGCGCAGTTCGGCGCGTTCGCGCCAGCCGGTGATTTTCTGATTCTTGCTGTCGTAGATCGGGTAGCTGTTGCGGCTGCCTTGGCGCAGGGTCACGGCCTTGACTTCACGAGCCTGGCCCAACGCCTGGTTCATGGTGGTGGTGATTTCAGCGGCAAGCTTGGCCGGGTCGGCGTTTTGCGCTTCGGTGTAAAGAGTGACGATCATCTTGTCGCGCGCCACTTCCTGGCTGACTTCGGCGCGCAGGGAGATCTGGTTGTAATGCAGTTCATCGGCGGCCATGGCCGGCAGGCTGGCCAGGGCGCTGGCGCCGAGGGTGAGGACCGCTGCACTGCGAGTGAAACGAGACATGAAAGCTCCTTGGGATTGTCGTGTTCGGTATGACTGTAGACGGTGGCATCGGGTTCTTCGGGTTTATGAATTAGAAAAAAGTTTCAAGCTACAAGCTACAAGTGAAAGCGAGGCTGACTTGCAGCTTTCAACTTGTGGCTTATAGCTACAGCGCCCACTGCGTCAAAGAGCCACACACCGAATGCCGAGGCGCTGCTTCGTTTATACTCGTGCCGATCCGCCTGCAGCGCTCATCGGGAGAGCTCATGCTCGCCGCCGTAAAACTGACTTCCGCCACCCGCCAGAACCTCTGGCGCCTGACGTTCATCCGCACCCTGGTCTTGGCCGCACAGGCGGGTTCCGTCGGGCTCGCCTATTGGTTCGACCTGTTGCCGCTGCCCTGGCTGCAACTGGCGGTGACTCTCGGCTTCTCCAGCGTGCTGTGTGCGTTTACCGCCGTCCGGTTGCGCACCACCTGGCCGGTCACCGAATTGGAATATGCCCTGCAATTGGCATGCGACCTGTTTATCCACAGTGTGTTGCTGTATTTCTCCGGCGGTTCCACCAACCCGTTCGTTTCTTATTACCTGGTGCCACTGACCATTGCCGCCGTGACGTTGCCGTGGCGCTATTCGGTGGTGCTGTCGGGCATTGCGCTAACGTTGTACACCTTGCTGCTGGCGCAGTTCTATCCTCTGCAGACGTTTCCCATCGCCCGGGAAAACCTGCAGATCTACGGGATGTGGCTGAGCTTTGCGCTGTCCGCCGCAGTGATCACCTTTTTTGCCGCGCGCATGGCCGAAGAGTTGCGCCGCCAGGAAGAACTGCGCGCGATTCGCCGTGAAGAAGGCCTGCGCGACCAGCAATTGCTGGCCGTCGCCACGCAGGCCGCAGGCGCCGCCCACGAGTTGGGCACGCCGCTGGCGACCATGAGCGTGCTGCTCAAGGAGATGACCCAGGACCATCACGACCCGGCGTTGCAGGATGACCTCAGCGTGCTGCAGGAACAGGTCAAGCAGTGCAAATTGACCCTGCAGCAACTGGTACGCGCCGCCGAAGCCAATCGACGCCTGGCGGTTGAAATGCAGGATGTCACCCAGTGGCTCGACGAAGCGCTGAACCGTTGGCACCTGATGCGTCCCGAAGCCAGTTACCGGTTCAGCCTGTTGGGCCAGGGCAGCGTACCGCGCATGGCGCCGCCGCCTGATCTCACCCAGGCGTTGCTCAACCTGCTGAACAATGCGGCCGACGCCTGCCCCGAGGGCTTGGGCGTGCAGTTGGACTGGGACGCGGAAAACGTCACCATCAGCATTCGTGACCACGGCGCGGGCGTGCCGCTGGCCATTGCCGAGCAAATCGGCAAACCGTTCTTTACCACCAAGGGCAAAGGCTTCGGCCTCGGCCTGTTTTTGAGCAAGGCCAGCGTGACCCGCGCGGGCGGCTCAGTGAAGCTCTATAGTCATGAGGAAGGTGGCACGCTCACCGAGCTGCGCCTGCCCCGTGTCGCACGAGGAGATATCGATGAGTGACGAGATCCAAGTCGAAGGCGAAGAACTGCCGCATCTGTTGCTGGTAGATGATGACGCCACCTTTACCCGCGTGATGGCCCGCGCCATGAGCCGTCGCGGTTTTCGCGTCAGCACTGCGGGCTCAGCCGAAGAGGGCCTGGCCATCGCCCAGTCCGACCTGCCGGACTACGCCGCGCTCGACCTGAAAATGGACGGCGACTCGGGCCTGGTGCTGTTGCCCAAGCTGCTCGAGCTCGACCCGGAAATGCGCGTGGTGATCCTCACCGGTTATTCCAGCATCGCCACCGCCGTAGAAGCGATCAAGCGTGGCGCGTGCAATTACCTGTGCAAGCCGGCGGATGCCGATGACGTGCTCGCCGCGCTGCTTTCCGAGCACGCCGACCTCGACACCCTGGTGCCGGAAAACCCCATGTCGGTCGACCGCCTGCAGTGGGAGCACATCCAGCGCGTACTGACCGAGCACGAAGGCAACATCTCCGCCACTGCTCGCGCCTTGGGCATGCACCGGCGCACGTTGCAGCGCAAATTGCAGAAGCGCCCGGTACGGCGCTGAACGAAGACTGAACAATCTGCCTCAGGCTGCACGGAGCCGTGAACCGATCGCCTATGATCGGTTCAAACGCCTGTCATGATTTCCTACCGAGCCTGAACGATGAATCAGAACGCTGAATACTCCGCGGTCAACGATGCTGTGCGTGGGCAATTCTTCCGCCGAACCTGGGCGATGATCACGCCGTATTGGCGCAGTGAAGAGAAGGGCCGGGCCTGGTTGCTGCTGGCTGCCGTGATTGGTTTGTCGCTGTTCAGCGTGGCGATCTCGGTGTGGATCAACCACTGGTACAAGGATTTCTACAACGCCCTGGAAAAGAAGGACACGGCCGCCTTCTGGCAGTTGATCGGTTACTTCGGCGGCATCGCGGCCGTGGCGATCCTCGGCGCGGTGTATCGCTTGTACCTGACCCAGATGCTCACCATTCGCTGGCGTGCCTGGCTGACCGAAAAGCACTTCGCGCGCTGGCTTGCCCACAAGAACTACTACCAGCTGGAGCAGGGCGGCTACACCGACAACCCGGACCAGCGGATTTCCGAAGACCTCAATACCTTTACCACCAGCACCTTGAGCCTGGGCCTGGGACTGCTGCGCAACGTGGTCAGCCTGGTGTCGTTCTCGATCATCCTGTGGGGCGTGTCGGGCAGCATCGAAGTGTTCGGCATCACCATTCCCGGCTACATGTTCTGGTGTGCGCTGCTGTATGCCGCCGTGGGCAGTTGGCTGACGCACCTGATCGGGCGACGCTTGATCGGCTTGAACAACCAGCAACAGCGCTTCGAAGCGGACCTGCGTTTCTCCATGGTGCGGGTGCGTGAAAATGCTGAAAGCATCGCCCTCTACAACGGCGAACCGAATGAAAAGCAGCGCCTGAGCTCGCGCTTCGGCAAGGTCTGGCACAACTTCTGGGACATCATGAAAGTGTCCAAGCGCCTGACCTTCTTCACCGCCGGCTACAGCCAGATAGCGATTATCTTCCCGTTTATCGTCGCCGCGCCGCGCTACTTCACCGGCAAGATCGAACTGGGCGAGCTGATGCAAATCAACTCGGCGTTTGGCAATGTGCAGGAAAACTTCAGTTGGTTCATCAACGCCTACTCGGAACTGGCGGCGTGGCGTGCCACCAGCGACCGTCTGCTGAGTTTCCAGCAGGCCATGAGCGACAACGAGGAGCGTGCCCCGGCCATCGATGTGCGCCCTGAAGGCGAACACCTGGTGATCAAGGATCTGGGCATGGACCTGGCCGATGGTCGTCACTTGCTCACCGACGCCGACATGACCGTGGAGCCGGGTCAGCGCGTGATGCTCAGCGGGCGTTCCGGCAGTGGTAAAAGTACGCTGCTGCGCGCAATGGGCCATTTGTGGCCGGCAGGGCATGGCAGCATTCGCCTGCCGGCGACGCGTTATCTGTTTCTGCCGCAGAAGCCTTATTTACCGATTGGCACGTTGAAAGCAGTGTTGAGTTATCCACAAGAGGACAGCGATTACCCTGCGCAACGTTATGCACAGGTACTGGAAACCTGCCGCCTGCCGCATCTGGTCAGCCGTCTGGATGAAGCCAACCACTGGCAGCGCATGCTCTCGCCCGGCGAACAGCAGCGCCTGGCCTTTGCCCGCGCCTTGTTGTTCGCGCCGCAATGGCTGTACATGGACGAAGCCACCTCGGCCATGGATGAAGAGGATGAAGCGACGCTGTATCAGGCGTTGATCGATGAACTGCCGGGGTTGAGCATCGTCAGCGTCGGTCATCGCAGCAGCCTCAAGCGCTTCCATGGGCGGCATGTGCGCATCGAGGGTGGGCGGTTGCAGGAACAGCAACCGGCCTAAGGTCATGTGGGGTCAAGTGTGGGAGGGGGCTTGCTCCCGATTGCGGTGTGTCAGTCACCTACTTTGAGTCTGACACGCCGCCATCGGGAGCAAGCCCCCTCCCACATTGGATCTTCACTGAGCAACAGAAACGGCCCAATAAAAAGCCCGGCTGATCATCGATCAGCCGGGCTTTGTGTTGCTGGAAGCTAACTTACTTCTTCAAGCCGTAATGCTCATCCAGCATGCCTGGGGCGTCCGGCGTTTTTGGCGCGTAGTCCCGTGGTGGTTCCTGGTTTTCCCGAGGCGGGGTCAGGCGTTCCCGTGGGGTCTGCGGTGCATCGGAATGCAACGCGGCCAGCAGGCGCTGGCGGGTGATGTCGTCGAGGGCCAGGCGGTTAGCGCCATCGGCGAGATGATCCTGTACTTCCTGGTAGCTCTGGGTGAGCTTCTTGACCAGGGTCGCGGTGCTGTTGAAGTGGGTAACAACCTCGTTCTGATAACTGTCAAAACGTTCCTGAATGTCATCCAGCTGACGCTGCGTGCGGTTAGGCGCGGCATTCGGCAGCAGGCGAGCAACCAGGAATCCAATGGCGACACCGGCAACCAGGGCAAGAGTCGGCAACAACCAAACTAAGAGCGAGTGTTCCACGAGTCCTTCCTCTATAAACGGCTTTGCTTTACGTTAACGGCTCAAACCTGCGCTGTATACCGCGATTAAGCTCGCAATGATGCCATGCACAGACTTTTAGCTAGACGAGTCGACCCCTTGAGAGGTCACGGAGTTCATCCTTGCTCATGCGTGAAACCCCCGTTTTGATCGATGGCCCGGTGGGTCAATTGGAAGCCCTGTACCTGGATCACCCCGCCCCACGCGGTCTGGCGCTGATCTGCCACCCTAACCCGGTGCAGGGCGGGACCATGCTCAATAAAGTTGTCTCGACCCTGCAACGCACCGCCCGCGACGCCGGCTTGATTACGTTGCGTTTCAATTATCGTGGCGTCGGCGCGAGTGCCGGTAGCCACGACATGGCCAGCGGCGAAGTTGACGATGCCGAAGCGGCCGCCACGTGGCTGCGGGAAAAACACCCCGATCTGCCGCTCACCCTGCTGGGCTTTTCCTTCGGTGGCTATGTGGCCGCCAGCCTCGGCGGGCGCCTGGAAGCCAAGGGCGAGAAGCTGGCGCACCTGTTCATGGTGGCTGCCGCAGTGATGCGCCTGCGTGACACGGATGTGCTGCCACATGATTGCCCGTTGACGCTAATCCAGCCGGAAACCGACGAAGTGGTCGACCCGCAAGTCGTCTACGACTGGTCTGGCGCCCTGAAACGCCCCCATGAGCTGCTGAAAGTGGCAGAATGCGGACACTTTTTTCACGGCAAGCTCACCGATCTGAAGGATCTGGTGCTGCCGCGCCTCTCGAATTGATAGCAGTCTGATAAGCGATTACCCATGACGACGCGTACCCGTATCCTCACCGGCATCACCACCACAGGCACGCCGCACCTGGGCAACTACGCCGGTGCGATCCGCCCGGCGATCCTTGCCAGCCAGGACGCCAATGCCGATTCCTTCTACTTCCTGGCCGACTACCACGCCCTGATCAAATGCGATGACCCGCAGCGCATCCAGCGCTCGCGTATGGAAATCGCCGCGACCTGGTTGGCCGGTGGCCTGGATGTGAACCGGGTGACGTTCTATCGCCAGTCCGACATCCCCGAGATTCCCGAGCTGACCTGGTTGCTGACCTGCGTGGCCGCCAAGGGCCTGCTCAACCGCGCCCATGCCTACAAGGCCTCGGTGGACAAGAACGTCGAGAGCGGCGAAGACCCGGATGCGGGCATCACCATGGGCCTGTACAGCTACCCGGTGCTGATGGCGGCGGACATCCTGATGTTCAACGCGCACAAGGTGCCGGTGGGCCGCGACCAGATCCAGCACGTGGAAATGGCCCGCGATATCGGCCAGCGTTTCAACCACCTGTTCGGCAACGGTAAAGAATTCTTCACCATGCCCGAGGCGTTGATCGAAGAAAGCGTTGCCACCTTGCCGGGCCTGGATGGCCGCAAGATGTCCAAGAGCTATGACAACACCATCCCGTTGTTCACCAGCGCCAAGGACATGAAGGAGGCGATCTCGCGGATCGTCACCGACTCACGCGCGCCCGGCGAGGCGAAGGACCCGGACACGTCCCACCTGTTCACGCTGTACCAGGCATTTGCGAGCAAGGCTCAGGAGCAAGAGCTGCGCAGTGAACTGCTGCAAGGCCTGGGCTGGGGTGAGGCGAAGAATCGTCTGTTCCAGTTGCTGGACGGTCAATTGGGTGAAGCGCGCGAGCGTTACCACCAACTGATGTCGCGCCCGTCAGACATGGAAGATCTGCTGCTGGTCGGCGCCAAGAAGGCCCGTGCCGTGGCGGCACCATTCCTCGCCGAACTGCGCGAAGCGGTGGGCTTGCGTTCGTTCGTCAACCAGGCTGCGGCGCCGGTTGCCCCCAAGAAAAAGCCGGCGAAGGCCGCGCGCTTCGTAAGCTTTCGTGAAGACGACGGCAGCTTCCGCTTCCGCCTGTTGGCCGCCGACGGCGAGCAACTGCTGCTGTCGCGCACCTTCGCCGACGGCAAGGCGGCGGGCGCGGTGACCAAGCAATTGCAAAGCGGCGGTACCTTGGACATACGCACCCAAGCCCTGGGCTTCAGCGTATGGCTGGGCGACGCGGCCGTGGCCGACAGCGCCGAGTTCGCCGACAGCGCGTCCCGTGACGCCGCCATCGCCGCCTTGCGCGTCGCGCTGACCCCCTCCGAGGATTAACCCGACCAAGGGTTGATTGCCATTATCCAGGGCCGTCGTTACAGTGACGGCCCGTTTTTGTTGCCTTGCTAACGAAATTATGACGCCCCTAGAACGATATCAAGCTGATCTGAAACGCCCTGACTTCTTCCATGACGCGGCCCAGGAAAATGCGGTGCGTCATTTGCAGCGCCTGTACGAAGACCTGGTCGCGGCTTCGCAAAGCAAGCAGGGCATGCTCAGCAAGCTGTTTGGCAAGAAAGACCGCACGCCGGTCAAGGGCCTGTACTTCTGGGGTGGCGTCGGCCGGGGCAAGACTTACCTGGTGGACACCTTCTTCGAAGCGCTGCCGTTCAAGGAAAAGGTCCGCACCCACTTCCACCGCTTCATGAAGCGCGTGCACGAAGAGATGAAGACCCTGCCGGGGGAGAAGAACCCGCTGACGATCATCGCCAAGCGTTTCTCCGACGAAGCGCGGGTGATTTGCTTCGATGAGTTCTTCGTCTCCGACATCACCGATGCCATGATCCTCGGCACCTTGATGGAAGAGCTGTTCAAGAACGGCGTGACCCTGGTTGCCACCTCGAACATCGTGCCCGATGGTCTCTACAAGGATGGCCTGCAGCGCGCACGCTTCCTGCCGGCCATTGCGTTGATCAAGCAGCACACCGATATCGTCAACGTCGACAGCGGCGTCGACTATCGTTTGCGTCACCTCGAGCAAGCGGAGCTGTTCCACTTCCCGCTCAATGAGGCGGCCCACGACAGCCTGAAGAAAAGCTTCCGCGCGTTGACGCCGGAATGCACCCAGGCCGTGGAAAACGACAAGTTGATGATCGAAAACCGCGAAATCATCGCTTTACGTACTTGCGATGACGTGGCCTGGTTCGAATTCCGCCAACTGTGCGACGGCCCGCGTAGCCAGAACGACTACATCGAATTGGGCAAGATCTTCCATGCGGTGATCTTGAGCGGTGTGGAACAGATGGGCGTGGCCACCGACGACATCGCGCGGCGTTTTATCAACATGGTCGACGAGTTCTATGACCGTAACGTCAAGCTGATCATCTCGGCGGAAGTCGAACTCAAGGACCTCTACACGGGTGGTCGCTTGAACTTCGAATTCCAACGCACCTTGAGTCGTTTGCTGGAAATGCAGTCCCACGAATTCCTTTCGCGCGGACACAAACCGTAAGACACACACGGTAAAAATGTGGGAGGGGGCTTGCTCCCGATAGCGGTGTATCAGTGCCAGATGTGCTTACTGACACACTGCCATCGGGAGCAAGCCCCCTCCCACATTGGTTTTGTGTGCATCCTCCGTCAGGCGGCCTGCTGGAACTGCTGGCGATACTGATTCGGCGACAACTCAGTGTGCTGCCTGAACAACCGCGCAAAGAAACTCGCATCGTCATAACCCACCTCATAGCTGATGGTCTTGATGCTCTTGCGGCTGCCCGACAGCAGGCCCTTGGCCGTCTCGATGCGCAGGCGTTGCAGATAATGCAGCGGCTTGTCGCCGGTGGCAGTCTGGAAGCGTCGCATGAAGTTGCGGATGCTCATGCCGTGCTCGCGGGCGACGTCTTCAAAGCGGAACTTGTCGGCGAAGTGTTCTTCGAGCCAATGCTGGATCTGCAGGATGATCACATCCTGGTGCAGCTTCTGCCCGCCAAAACCGATGCGCCCTGGCGAGTAGCTGCGTTGCACCTCATACAGGATGTCGCGGGCCACGGCCTGGGCGATGTTGGCGCCGCAGAAGCGTTCGATCAGATAAATGTAGAGGTCGCAGGCGGAGGTGGTGCCGCCGGCGCAATACAGGTTATCGGCGTCGGTCAGGTGCTTGTCCTGGTTGAGTTGCACCTTGGGGAAGCGTTCGCTGAAGGCGGTGAAGAAGCGCCAGTAGGTGGTCGCCTCCTTGCCATCGAGCAGGCCTGCTTCGGCCAGCCAGAACACACCGGTGGCTTCTCCGCACAGCACGGCGCCGCGGGCGTGCTGTTCGCGCAGCCAGGGCAGTACCTGTGGGTAGCGGGTGCACAAGGCCTCGAAGTCGTCCCAGAAGGCGGGCAGCACGATGATGTCGGCATCTTCCAGGCCGCCGTCCACCGGCATGATCACATTGCTGAAGCTGCGCACCGATTGCCCGTCGGGGCTGACCAGGCGCGTCTCGAATGCGGGCGTCAGGCCCAGGCCCTGTTGCTTGCCATACCGCAGGCTGGCGAGATGGAAGAAATCCTTGGCTTGCATGAGGGTTGAAGCGAAGACCCGATCAACGGCCAGGATGCTGACGCGCCGCAAGGGCGTAGAGATTTGGTTAGACATAATTTCATTTATTCTTATAGGGGAAAGTGGTCACCAGACGGCTGGATCGTCTTATTTTTTGTCGCATGTGTCCAGTGTCCCGTGACGCATTCGCGGCATAGGCTCAGTGGGCTCATTCTTGTCCGACAATCCTCACAGGTGACCCATGATTCCCAGAACCTTGTTCAGCCCGGAGCACGAACTCTTCCGCGAAAGCGTGCGTACCTTCCTCGACAAAGACGCCGCGCCATTCCATGGGCAATGGGAGAAACAGGGTTACATCGACCGCAACCTCTGGAACAAGGCGGGGGAGGCGGGGATGCTGTGTTCGCACGTACCGGAAGAATACGGTGGGCTGGGCGCGGATTTCCTTTACAGCGCGGTCGTGATCGAAGAGATCAGCCGCCTGGGCTTGACCGGCATTGGCTTTTCCCTGCATTCGGACATTGTTGCGCCGTACATTCTGCATTACGGCAGTGAGGCGTTGAAGCACAAGTACCTGCCCAAGTTGATCTCCGGCGAGATGGTCACGGCCATCGCCATGACCGAGCCGGGGGCCGGTTCCGACCTGCAAGGGGTGAAGACAACGGCTGTGTTGGACGGTGATGACTATGTGATCAACGGCTCCAAGACGTTCATCACCAACGGCTACCTGGCCGACTTGGTTATTGTGGTGGCCAAGACCGACCCCAAGGCCGGCGCCAAGGGCACCAGCCTGTTCCTGGTCGAGGCCGACACGCCGGGCTTCGATAAGGGCAAACGCCTGGAGAAGGTCGGCATGAAGGCCCAGGACACCTCTGAGCTTTTCTTCCAGGACGTGCGTGTGCCCAAGGAAAATCTGCTGGGCCAGGCCGGCATGGGCTTCGCATATTTGATGCAGGAATTGCCCCAGGAGCGGCTGACGGTGGCGATTGGTGCGCTGTCGTCAGCTGAGGCGGCGTTGCAGTGGACGCTGGATTACACCCGCGAGCGCAAGGCGTTTGGCAAGGCGATAGCTGACTTTCAAAACACCCGCTTCAAGCTGGCAGAAATGGCCACCGAGATTCAGATCGGCCGTGTGTTCGTGGACAAATGCCTGGCGCTGCACCTGGAAGGCAAGCTGGATGTGCCCACGGCGGCGATGGCCAAGTATTGGGCCACGGACCTGCAATGCAAGGTGCTCGATGAGTGCGTGCAACTGCACGGCGGGTACGGTTTCATGTGGGAATACCCGATTGCCCGTGCGTGGGCGGACGCGCGGGTGCAACGGATTTATGCGGGGACCAATGAGATCATGAAGGAGATCATTGCGCGGGCGCTTTGATGCTCGTTCCCACGCTCCGCGTGGGAATGCCTCAGATGACGCTCCGCGTCATGGCTCTTGCAGCGGACGCGGAGCGTCCAAGCCGGCGTTCCCACGCAGAGCGTGGGAACGATCAATCAAGGCGCCGGATTCGGATGATCCTTTTGAATCGCCTCAATCCCGTCCAGCACTTCTTTGGACAATTTCAAATCGGCACTGGCAATGTTGCTGTCCAACTGCTCCAGGCTCGTGGCCCCGATAATATTGCTGGTCACAAACGGCTGTTGCGTCACAAACGCCAACGCCATCTGCGCCGGGTCCAGCCCATGCTCCCGCGCCAGTGCCACATAACGGCTGCACGCCGCTTCCGACTGTGGGTTGAAATAACGACTGAAACGGCTGTACTCCGTCAGACGCGCCTTGGCCGGGCGCGCACCGCCTTCGTACTTGCCGCTGAGCATGCCGAATGCCAGTGGCGAGTAGGCCAGCAAACCGCATTGTTCGCGGATGGCAATTTCTGCCAGGCCCACTTCAAAGCTGCGGTTGAGCAGGTTGTAGGGGTTCTGGATCGACACCGCGCGGGTCCAGCCACGGGCTTCGGCCAGGGCCAGGAATTTCATGGTGCCCCACGGGGTTTCGTTGGACAGGCCAATGTGGCGGATCTTGCCGGCCTTGACCTGCTCATCCAGCGCTTCAAGGGTTTCCTCCAGCGGGGTGAGGTCGTCTTCGTCCTTGTGTTTGTAGCTCAACTGGCCAAAGAAATTGGTACTGCGCTCCGGCCAGTGCAACTGATAGAGGTCGATCCAGTCGGTTTGCAGGCGCTTGAGGCTGGCGTCGAGGGCGTCGACGATATGCTTGCGGTTGTGGCGCAGGTAGCCATCGCGGATATAGTCGATGGTGTTGCCGGGGCCGGCGATCTTGCTGGCGAGGATCCAGTCGGCGCGATCGCCACGGCTCTTGAAGTAATTACCGATATAACGCTCGGTGGTGGCGTAGGTTTCGGCCTTGGGCGGTACCGGGTACATTTCTGCCGTGTCGAGGAAGTTGATGCCCGCGGCCTTGGCCCGTTCGATCTGTGCGAAGGCCTCTGGCTCGCTGTTCTGCTCGCCCCAGGTCATGGTGCCCAAGGCAATCGCGCTTACGTTCAGATCGGTCCGGCCCAGCTGTCGATAATCCATCGGGTACTCCTTCAGGGGAAAACATTCATAAAAGCAGGTTGAATTTTTTTTCGCAATCTGCATAATTGCCCACCTCTTTCTGCAGTGGAAGTGATGCGCCGTCTGCCGAAGAATCTTGCCGTTGAACGGACGCGCTGACCCGAGCCCCCGATAGCGTCTGTATCCGGCTGCCTTTGACCTTGTCAAAGTACGCACTATTCAGTAAGATCCGCCGTCTAATTTACAGGGCGGCCCCTGAGGCTATTAAAGAATGACAACTTTTACTGCAAAACCGGAAACAGTTCAGCGCGACTGGTTTGTCGTCGACGCCGCTGGTCAGACCCTGGGTCGTCTGGCCACTGAAGTCGCCAGCCGTCTGCGTGGCAAGCACAAGCCTGAATACACCCCGCACGTTGATACCGGTGACTACATTGTCATCATCAACGCTGAGCAGGTACGTGTTACCGGCAACAAAGCGCAAGACAAAATGTACTACCGTCACTCCGGTTTCCCAGGCGGTATCAAGTCTTCCAACTTTGAAGGCCTGATCTCCAAGAAGCCTGAAGCCCCGATCGAAATCGCGGTCAAAGGCATGCTGCCTAAGGGCCCACTGGGTCGCGATATGTTTCGCAAGCTGAAAGTCTATGCGGGCGCTGTACACCCTCATGCTGCTCAGCAGCCCCAAGAACTGAAGTTTTAACGGAATAGTTCATTATGTCGGCGACTCAAAATTACGGCACTGGCCGTCGCAAAACCGCAACCGCACGCGTTTTCCTGCGTCCGGGCACTGGTAACATCTCGATCAACAACCGCACTCTGGAAAATTTCTTCGGCCGCGAAACTGCCCGCATGGTAGTTCGTCAGCCGCTGGAACTGACCGAGACTGTTGAAAAGTTCGACATCTACGTCACCGTTATCGGTGGCGGTGTAAGTGGTCAAGCTGGCGCAATCCGCCACGGTATCACTCGCGCTCTGATGCAGTACGACGAAACCCTGCGTGGCGCTCTGCGCAAAGCTGGCTTCGTTACTCGCGATGCTCGTGAAGTTGAACGTAAGAAAGTTGGTCTGCGTAAAGCGCGTAAGCGTCCGCAGTACTCGAAGCGTTAATTCGCTTTACGTTCCACAAAAACGCCCAGCCTCCTCACGGAGCTGGGCGTTTTTTATTGCCTGCGATTTATGCACATTTTTCGCCGTGACAACTTGCCACATCCACAGACCCCCTATACTACAAGGCCTGGGGGTGGTGACCCGGGCAATTCCCTTGTCATCCGTGGGGCTTTTCATTACCATCCGTCAAAATTTTTATAAGTAAAGATTCAACACTTAGTAGACGCCTGATTTAACAGGCCAAAAAGCTGATGGGAGAGGACTGAATGAGCAATGACGGCGTGAATGCAGGCCGGCGTCGCTTCTTGGTAGCAGCCACATCCGTGGTGGGTGCTGCAGGAGCGGTGGGGGCTGCGGTCCCGTTCGTGGGGTCATGGTTTCCCAGTGCCAAGGCGAAAGCCGCAGGTGCACCGGTGAAGGTGAATGTCAGCAAGATCGAGCCAGGGCAGCAGATGATTGCTGAATGGCGCGGCCAGCCGGTATTCATTGTTCGTCGTACCGAGGAAATCCTGGGGAATCTGAAAAAGATCGAAGGCCAGTTGTCTGACCCTAAATCCGAGAATTCCGACCAGCCCGCCTACGCCAAGAACGAAGTGCGCTCGATCAAGCCAGAGATTCTGTTGCTGGTAGGTCTGTGTACCCACCTGGGTTGCTCACCCACCTTTCGCCCGGAAGTCGCCCCTGTCGACTTGGGCAAGGACTGGGTCGGCGGTTATTTCTGCCCGTGTCACGGTTCCCATTACGACCTTGCCGGCCGTGTCTACAAGTCTCAGCCCGCGCCCCTGAACCTGCCGGTTCCTCCGCATACCTACGAAACTGACGACCTCATTGTCATTGGCCTCGATAAGGAGAACGCGTGATGAGCAAGTTCATGGATTGGGTGGATGCGCGTTTCCCCGCCACCAAAATGTGGGAAGACCATCTCAGCAAATATTACGCGCCAAAAAACTTCAACTTCTTCTACTTCTTCGGCTCCCTGGCACTGCTGGTACTGGTCAACCAGATCGTCACCGGCGTGTGGTTGACGATGAGCTACACGCCGTCTGCGGAAGAGGCGTTCGCCTCCGTCGAATACATCATGCGTGACGTCGAGTACGGCTCGATCCTGCGCCTGCTGCACTCCACCGGCGCGTCGGCGTTCTTCATCGTCGTCTACCTGCACATGTTCCGTGGCTTGCTCTATGGCTCGTACCAGAAGCCGCGCGAACTGGTGTGGGTGTTCGGCATGCTGATCTACCTGGCGCTGATGGCCGAAGCGTTCATGGGCTATCTGCTGCCGTGGGGCCAGATGTCGTATTGGGGTGCCCAGGTGATCATCTCGCTGTTCGGGGCGATCCCGGTGATCGGCAACGACCTGACCCAGTGGATCCGTGGTGACTACCTGATCTCCGGTATTACCCTGAACCGTTTCTTTGCCTTGCACGTCGTCGCCTTGCCGATCGTGATCCTGGGCCTGGTGGTATTGCACATCCTGGCGCTGCATGAAGTGGGCTCCAACAACCCGGATGGTGTGGACATCAAGAAGCATAAGGACGAGAACGGCATCCCGCTCGATGGCATTCCATTCCACCCTTATTACACCGTGAAAGACATTGTCGGCGTGGTCGTGTTCCTGTTCGTGTTCTGCTCGATCGTGTTCTTTTTCCCGGAGATGGGTGGTTATTTCCTTGAGAAGCCTAACTTCGAACAAGCCAACGCGTTCAAGACGCCCGAGCACATTGCCCCGGTCTGGTACTTCACGCCGTTCTACGCAATCCTGCGTGCGATCCCCGACAAACTCATGGGCGTGATCGCCATGGGCGCGGCGATCGCGGTGCTGTTCGTGCTGCCGTGGCTGGATCGCAGTCCGGTCAAGTCCATGCGCTACAAGGGTTGGCTGAGCAAGATCTGGCTATGGGTGTTCTGCATTGCGTTTGTGATCCTGGGTGTGCTGGGCGTATTGGCGCCGACCCCTGAGCGCACGTTGCTGTCGCAGGTCTGCACCTTCCTGTACTTCGCCTACTTCATTCTGATGCCGTTCTACACCCGGCTCGAGAAGACCAAACCGGTTCCGGAAAGGGTGACTGGCTGATGAAAAAATTATTTGTTGCATTAGTGCTTGCGGCCCTGCCGCTTCTGTCTTTGGCTGCCGAGCATGGCGCGGAACTGGAAAAAGTCGACATCGATGTCGCCGATAAAGCCGCTTTGCAAGATGGTGCACGTACCTTTGCCAACTACTGCATGGGCTGCCACAGCGCCAAGTTCCAGCGCTACGAGCGGGTTGCCGATGACTTGGGCATCCCCCATGAGTTGATGCTGGAGAAACTGGTGTTCACCGGAGCCAAGATCGGCGACCACATGAACATCGGCATGAAACCGGCAGACGCCAAGGCCTGGTTCGGCGCAGCACCGCCCGACCTGACCCTGGTGGCGCGCGTGCGTGGCACCGACTGGCTCTATGGCTACCTCAAATCCTTCTACGAAGACCCCGCCCGCCCTTGGGGCGTGAACAACAAAGTGTTCCCGAACGTCGGCATGCCTAACGTTCTGGTCGGCCTGCAGGGGCGCCAAGTGGTAGGATGCAAGCAAGTCCAGGTCGTTGAAGATGGCAAGAAGCAATATGATCCGTTGACCGGCACCCCGCTGACCCATGAAGCGTGCGATCAACTGACCATCGTGCCCAAGACCGGTACGCTGAATGAAGAGCAGTTCGACGAGAAGGTCAAGAACCTGGTGACCTTCCTGGCCTACTCGGCCAACCCGGTCAAACTGCAGCATCAGCGCATCGGTACCTACGTCTTGCTGTACCTGGCTTTCTTCTTCGTATTCGCCTATCTGCTCAAACGCGAGTACTGGAAGGATGTGCATTGATCCAACCGTAAGCAATTGCTGTTAATCTTGCGCGCCCAGCGGCATCTCTGAACACGTAGCGTCGGTTGTTCCAGACGTTACAGAGATGCTCCCTGGGCGCGCTCGTTTTTGAGCTTTCGATAATTTCAACAAGCGAGGAGGACCGCCATGGGCGTGACCAACCGGTTGGCCTGTTACTCCGACCCCGCCGACCACTATTCCCACCGAGTACGCATCGTGCTCGCAGAGAAGGGTGTCAGCGCCGAGATCATCAGTGTGGAAGCGGGCCGTCAGCCGCCGAAACTGATCGAAGTGAACCCTTACGGCAGCTTGCCCACCCTGGTCGATCGTGACCTGGCGTTGTGGGAGTCAACCGTGGTGATGGAATACTTGGATGAGCGTTATCCGCATCCGCCTTTGCTGCCGGTGTACCCGGTGGCGCGCGCCAACAGCCGCCTGCTGATCCATCGGATCCAGCGTGACTGGTGCCGGCTGGTGGATGTGATTCTGGATTCACGCAGCAAAGAGCCGGCCCGTGTCGTGGCGCGCAAGGAATTGCGCGAAAGCCTGACCGGCGTTTCGCCGCTGTTCGCCGACAAGCCTTTTTTCCTCAGTGAGGAACAAAGCTTGGTGGATTGCTGCCTATTACCCATACTCTGGCGCTTGCCGATTATGGGCATTGAACTGCCGCGGCCTGCCAAGCCGCTGCTTGATTACATGGAGCGCCAGTTTGCGCGTGAGGCTTTCCAGGCGAGTCTGTCTGGTGTCGAACGCGATATGCGCTAAGGCTTAAGGAGCCGCTGATGAACTCCAGTCGACCCTATCTGGTCCGCGCGCTCTATGAGTGGATTGTGGACAACGATTGCACCCCGCACATGCTGGTCAATTCCGAATTTCCTGCGGTGCAGGTTCCGCAGGGTTTTGCCAGTGACGGACAGATTGTATTGAACGTATCGCCCAGTGCCGTGCGCCACCTGCACATGGACAACGAAGCGGTCAGCTTCGAAGGGCGTTTCGGCGGCGTGCCGCATACGCTGTTTGTGCCGATTGGCGCCATCCTCGGGATTTATGCCCGTGAGAATGGCCAAGGCATGGTGTTCGATCTGGAGTCGCCTTTCGAGGATGACGAAACGATCGAAGGCGAAGGCGGCGATGACGTGCCGCCACCTGATAACGAGCCACCGCGCCCTACGGGCCGGCCGAGCTTGAAAGTGGTGAAGTAAGCGGCTGTTGCCTTCGGGCGAGCCTGAAAAATGCCTCGGCGGTTGCCGGGGCATTTTTTTGTCTGCCGCGCAGAAGTGAAAGTCTCGACAGGAACGGTGATCGTACAACCGCCATGGGCTATGATGCGTCTTCAGTTCGCCGAGAAAGATGATCCATCATGGAAAACGCCAACGCCGCCCCACGTCTGCCCCGCAAGCGCCGCAGCCTTGCCCAGGAATTGGTCACGGTGTTGTCCGAACAAATCCGCGACGGCCAGCTCAAGCGTGGCGACAAGCTGCCCACTGAGTCGGCGATCATGGATGCCCATGGTGTGAGTCGTACCGTGGTGCGCGAGGCCATCTCGCGCTTGCAGGCGGCGGGGCAGGTGGAGACGCGTCACGGCATCGGTACGTTCGTATTGGACACGCCAAGCCCGAGCGGTTTCCGCATCGATCCGGCCACCGTGGTGACGTTGCGCGATGTGTTGGCGATTCTGGAGTTGCGTATCAGCCTGGAAGTGGAATCAGCAGGCCTGGCTGCCTTGCGCCGCAGTGACGAGCAGCTGGCGGCGATGCGTGCGGCCCTCGATGCCTTGAATGAAAGCGCGGCCCACGCGGGTGATGCGGTGGCGTCAGACTTTGCGTTCCACCTGGAAATAGCGCTGTCCACCGGCAACCGTTATTTCACCGACATCATGACCCACCTGGGCACCAGCATCATTCCGCGTACCCGCCTGAATTCGGCGCGTCTGGCCCATGATGACCAGCAGCATTACATGGGACGCCTGAGTCGCGAACACGAAGAGATTTATGAGGCGATCGCGCGCCAGGATTCGGACGCGGCGCGTGCGGCGATGCGGTTGCATTTGACCAACAGTCGGGAAAGGCTGCGCCATGCCCATGAAGAGGCGGAGGCGGAGGCGCAGCGTGGGTGAGCTGACGTGTTCAGGCTAGATCGAATTCTATTCCTGTAACGCTGCCATCAGCGTCATAAACGAACGTCTTTTTCAGTACTTCCCAAACCTGCCCATCCATATTCAGAAAATCACCTTTGTTCGGTAATTCCTCAATACTAATGTTCGCAGTGCTATTTTTCTTGGTGCCTTTGAATTTGACCGGGATTTTAGTTGTCATGATCAAGCCTCATTGAGCAGGAACAAAATAGGGTAGTGCCCGCACGTTGCCTATGCTCCCTGCAAGTGCGTGTGGGCTTGACCACGTTAGGGGGCCTGAGGGTGGGGAGGGTACTGTCAGAATTCACAGTTCTGACGAGCGGTATCAAGCACGGCCATGGTCCTGCCCAGCCACGGAAGAGGCCTGCCGGTTTTGTCATCCTTGAGTAACTCGTGCGTACTCCACCGCCCCCATCACATCCTTGCGGCGCAATTCATGGCGTACGCCATTTCCAATGCCTGGTCGGTACCGGTTTGATAAGCGGCCACCGCCTGTTGCAAGTCCGCGCTATGTCGTAAGACATCGTTCTAATTGGCTGTGTGCATATACCGTCAGGCCGAGAGCCAAGGAAAAACACGTAGGTCAAGAAGTCTGCTTCATCGGCAAGCTTGAGGTGAACACTGACGATTTGCAGTTGACGAATCTTTTTATAGTTGTACGATGACGTACGACATCACCATAACCAACAATAACCTTTCGACAGAAAGTCTTTACCCAGGGTGTTCGAATAATGAATCCACAAGAACTGAAGTCCATCCTCTCCCACGGTCTGCTGTCTTTTCCGGTGACCGATTTCAACGCCCAGGGTGACTTTCACCAGGCGGGCTATATCAAGCGTCTGGAATGGCTTGCCCCGTACGGCGCCACAGCGCTGTTCGCCGCGGGCGGCACCGGTGAGTTTTTCTCCCTGGCCGCCAGCGAATATTCCCAGGTTGTGAAGACCGCTGTTGATACCTGCGCCACCAGCGTGCCGATTCTTGCCGGTGTCGGCGGCGCGACCCGCCAGGCCATCGAATACGCTCAAGAGGCCGAGCGCCTGGGTGCCAAGGGCTTGCTGCTGCTGCCGCACTACCTGACTGAAGCCAGCCAGGACGGGGTTGCCGCCCACGTTGAAGCGGTGTGCAAATCGGTCAAGATCGGCGTGGTGGTGTACAACCGCAATGTCTGCCGCCTGACCGCGCCGCTGCTCGAGCGCCTCGCCGAGCGTTGCCCGAACCTGATCGGCTACAAGGACGGCCTGGGTGACATCGAGTTGATGGTGTCGATCCGTCGTCGTCTCGGCGACCGTTTCAGCTACCTCGGCGGCCTGCCGACCGCAGAGGTTTATGCCGCTGCCTACAAGGCCCTGGGCGTGCCGGTGTACTCCTCGGCGGTGTTCAACTTCATCCCGAAAACCGCGATGGATTTCTACCACGCGATTGCCAAGGATGATCACGCCACTGTCTCCAGGATCATCGACGATTTCTTCCTGCCCTACCTGGACATCCGTAACCGCAAGGCCGGTTACGCCGTGAGCATCGTCAAGGCAGGTGCGAAAATCGCCGGCTATGACGCCGGCCCGGTGCGCACCCCGCTGACCGACCTGCTGCCGGAAGAATACGAAGCCCTGGCCGCGCTGATCGACAAGCAAGGCGCGCAATAACTTATCAACAAGGCCGCTGAGCAATCAGCGGCCTTTTGCGTCAGGAGAAGATTCGTGTCCCAAGCAAAACGTTTCGAGAACTACATCAACGGTGAATGGGTTACCGGCACCGACTACTGCACCAATATCAACCCGTCGGACCTTTCCGATGTGATTGGCGAATACGCCAAGGCCGATGTCGCCCAAGTCAACGCCGCTATCGAGGCCGCTCGCGCCGCATTTCCGGCCTGGTCCACCTCCGGCATCCAGGCGCGCCATGATGCGCTGGACAAAGTCGGCAGCGAAATCCTCGCCCGCCGCGAAGAACTCGGCACCCTGCTGGCCCGGGAAGAGGGCAAGACCCTGCCCGAAGCCATCGGCGAGGTGACCCGCGCCGGTAACATCTTCAAATTCTTCGCCGGTGAATGCCTGCGCCTGTCTGGCGACTACGTGCCGTCGGTGCGCCCGGGCGTCAATGTAGAAGTTACCCGTGAAGCCCTTGGCGTGGTCGGCTTGATCACCCCATGGAACTTCCCGATCGCCATCCCGGCGTGGAAAATCGCCCCGGCCCTGGCCTATGGCAACTGTGTGGTGATCAAGCCGGCCGAACTGGTGCCCGGCTGTGCCTGGGCCCTGGCCGACATCATTTCCCGCGCCGGTTTCCCTGCCGGGGTGTTCAACCTGGTGATGGGCAGCGGCCGCGTCGTGGGCGATGTGTTGGTCAACAGCCCGAAAGTCGACGGCATCAGCTTCACCGGTTCGGTGGGCGTGGGCCGTCAGATCGCTGTCAGTTGCGTGTCGCGCCAAGCCAAGGTGCAGCTGGAAATGGGCGGCAAGAACCCGCAGATCATTCTCGACGACGCCGACCTCAAGCAGGCAGTCGAGCTGTCGGTGCAGAGCGCGTTCTACTCCACCGGCCAGCGTTGCACTGCATCCAGCCGCCTGATCGTCACCGCCGGCATCCACGACCAGTTCGTCGCGGCCATGGCCGAGCGCATGAAGTCGATCAAGGTCGGCCACGCACTCAGCAGCGGTACCGACATTGGCCCGGTGGTCTCCCAGGCCCAGTTGGACCAGGACATGAAGTACATCGACATCGGCCAGAGCGAAGGTGCGCGGCTGGTCAGCGGTGGCGGTCTAGTGACCTGCGATACCGAAGGCTACTACCTGGCGCCGACGCTGTTTGCCGACAGCGAAGCCGCCATGCGCATCAGCCGTGAAGAAATCTTCGGCCCAGTGGCCAACGTGGTGCGCGTGGCCGACTACGAGGCGGCGCTGGCCATGGCCAACGACACCGAATTCGGTTTGTCGGCGGGCATTGCCACTACGTCGTTGAAGTACGCCAACCACTTCAAGCGTCATTCCCAGGCCGGCATGGTCATGGTCAATTTGCCCACCGCTGGCGTGGATTACCACGTTCCGTTCGGTGGCCGTAAGGGGTCGTCCTACGGTTCGCGTGAGCAAGGTCGCTATGCGCAAGAGTTCTACACCGTGGTGAAAACCAGCTACATCGGCTCGTAACACGCGACACAGACTCGCATCCCTGTAGGAGCGAGCTTGCTCGCGAAAAAACTCAAGGGCACCGCGTGCATCCTGAATGCCCGCGTATTCGTTGACGCTTTTCGCGAGCAAGCTCGCTCCTACAGGGGGCGGCACACAACAAGACAATTACCCGCAAAAAAAATAATTAGTGGGAGTACTTCTACATGCAAGCGACCAAGCCGACCCACGTCCGCTATTTGATCCTGCTCATGCTGTTCCTGGTGACCACGATCAACTACGCCGACCGTGCAACTATTGCCATCGCCGGTTCCAGCCTGCAAAAAGACCTCGGCATCGACGCGGTCACCCTCGGTTACATCTTCTCTGCATTCGGTTGGGCCTACGTCGCCGGGCAAATTCCCGGCGGTTGGCTGCTCGACCGGTTCGGCTCGAAAAAAGTCTATGCCCTGAGCATCTTCACCTGGTCACTGTTCACCGTGCTGCAAGGCTACGTCGGTGAGTTCGGTATCTCCACGGCCGTGGTTGCGCTGTTCATGCTGCGTTTCATGGTGGGCCTGGCCGAAGCGCCTTCGTTCCCCGGTAACGCACGTATCGTCGCGGCCTGGTTCCCGACCGCCGAGCGCGGTACGGCTTCGGCGATCTTCAACTCGGCGCAGTACTTCGCCACCGTGTTGTTCGCGCCGCTGATGGGCTGGATCGTCTACAGCTTCGGCTGGCAGCACGTGTTTATCGTGATGGGGGCGATTGGCATCGTGTTCTCGCTGATCTGGCTGAAAGTTATCCACAGCCCGCGCCAGCATCCGATGATCAACACCGCCGAGCTCGATTACATCGCGGCCAACGGCGCGATGGTGGATATGGACCAAGACAAGGGCAAGGGTAAGAAAACCGACGGACCGAAGTGGGATTACATCCGCCAGTTGCTGACCAACCGCATGATGCTGGGCGTGTACCTGGGCCAGTATTGCATCAACGGCATCACCTACTTCTTCCTGACCTGGTTCCCCGTTTACCTGGTGCAAGACCGTGGCATGACCATCCTCAAGGCGGGTTTCATCGCCTCGCTGCCGGCCATCTGCGGGTTTATCGGCGGCGTGCTGGGCGGGGTGATTTCCGACTACCTGCTGCGCAAGGGTCATTCCCTGACCTTCGCTCGCAAGGCGCCGATCATTGCCGGCCTGCTGGTGTCCAGCAGCATCATTGCGTGTAATTACGTCGACGTTGAATGGATGGTGGTGGGCTTCATGGCCCTGGCCTTCTTCGGCAAGGGCGTTGGCGCACTGGGCTGGGCGGTGGTGTCCGACACCTCGCCGAAACAAATCGCCGGCCTCAGTGGTGGCTTGTTCAATACCTTCGGTAATCTTGCCTCCATCACCACGCCGATTGTGATTGGCTACATCATCAGCACCACCGGCTCGTTCAAATGGGCCCTGGTATTCGTGGGCGCCAATGCGTTGGTGGCGGTGTTCAGCTACCTGGTCATCGTCGGCCCGATCAAGCGTGTAGTACTCAAAGAGCCGCCAGCCAAGGGCCCTGAGTTGACCAACCTAACCGAAGCGCATTCCTGAGGTTCGTGTGATGCAGTTGATTGAACATGCCGACTCGCCGCGCTCGATTCGTTTGCACGAGCGCGACAATGTAGTGATCGTGGTGAACGACCAGGGCGTCCCGGCCGGCACCGAGTTTCCGGACGGCCTGGTCACCGTGGAGTTTATCCCGCAGAGCCATAAGGTAACGTTGGAAGACATTCCCGAAGGCGGCCAGATCATTCGCTACGGCCAGACCATTGGCTACGCGCTGGCGCCGATCCCGCGTGGCAGCTGGGTGCAGGAAGACCAGTTGCGCATGCCCACCGCGCCGCCGCTGGACAGCCTGCCGTTGTCCACCGAGGTGCCTGGAACCCAGGCGCCGCTGGAGGGTTTTACCTTCGAGGGCTACCGCAACGCCGATGGCACCGTGGGCACGCGCAATATCCTCGGGATCACCACCACGGTGCAGTGCGTGACCGGCGTGCTGGACTATGCCGTCAAGCGCATCAAGGATGAATTGCTGCCCAAGTACCCGCACGTCGATGACGTGGTGGCGCTGACCCATAGCTACGGCTGCGGCGTGGCGATCACGGCCACGGACGCCTACATCCCGATCCGTACCGTGCGCAACCTGGCGCGCAACCCGAACCTGGGCGGCGAAGCCCTGGTGATCAGCCTGGGCTGCGAGAAATTGCAGGCCGGACAAGTGATGCACGACAACGACAGCTCCGTCGACCTGAGCGAGCCTTGGCTGTACCGGTTGCAGGATTCCAGCCACGGCTTTACCGAGATGATCGAGCAGATCATGGCGCTGGCCGAGGTGCGCTTGAAAAAGCTCGACCAGCGCCGCCGCGAAACGGTGCCTGCGTCCGAGCTGATCCTGGGCATGCAATGCGGCGGCAGTGATGCATTTTCCGGCATCACCGCCAATCCGGCGCTGGGGTATGCGTCAGACCTGTTGTTGCGTGCCGGGGCTACGGTGATGTTTTCCGAAGTGACGGAAGTCCGTGACGCTATTTACCTGCTGACGTCTCGGGCGCAGAGCAAAGAAGTCGCCCAGGAGCTGGTCAGAGAAATGGACTGGTATGACCGTTACCTGGCCAAGGGCGAGGCGGATCGCAGCGCCAATACCACGCCGGGCAACAAGAAGGGCGGGTTGTCGAACATCGTCGAGAAGTCGTTGGGCTCCATCGTCAAATCCGGCAGCAGCGCGATCAACGGCGTGCTCGGCCCTGGCGAGCGCGTCAAGGGCAAGGGCCTGATTTTTTGCGCGACCCCGGCCAGTGACTTTGTGTGCGGCACCTTGCAACTGGCGGCGGGCATGAACCTGCATGTGTTCACCACCGGGCGTGGCACACCTTACGGGCTGGCGATGGCGCCGGTGGTGAAGGTGTCGACCCGCACCGAGCTGGCCCAGCGCTGGCCGGACCTGATCGATATCGACGCCGGGCGCATCGCCACCGGGCGCGCGAGCATCGAAGAGCTGGGCTGGGAGTTGTTTCACTTCTACCTGGATGTGGCCAGCGGCAAGAAGCAGACGTGGGCGGAGCGGCACAAGCTGCATAACGACATCACGTTGTTCAATCCGGCGCCGATTACTTGAGACCGAGTCGCCTGCTATCGGGGGCTTGCCCCCGATAGCGGTCTACCAGGCACCATCGAGCTGTATGGCTTATCATTAACCAACTAACGACGCTCACCAAGGTTCTCCCCGGCATGCTGGCAATCTTCCTCACCACGCTCACCATCACCGCGCCGGTGTTCGCCATGCTCTTCCTCGGTGTGCTGCTCAAGCGCATCCGCTGGATCAACGACAACTTTATCCATACCGCCTCGTCCCTGGTGTTCAACGTCACCATGCCGGCGCTGTTGTTTCTCGGCATTCTGCATGCCGACCTGCATTCGGCGCTCAAGCCGGGTTTGCTGATTTACTTTGCCGTGGCCACGCTGGTGAGCTTTGCCATGGCGTGGGGCTGGGCGATTCTGCGCTGCAAGCGCGAAGACCGCGGCATCTACACCCAGGGCGCGTTTCGTGGCAATAACGGGGTGATCGGCCTGGCGCTGGCTGCCAGCATGTACGGCGACTACGGTATCTCCCTCGGGGCGATCCTCGCGGCACTGGTGATCCTGTTCTACAACACCCTGTCGACCATTGTGCTGGCGGTGTACAGCCCGGTGATCAAGTCCGACCCATGGAGCATCTTCAAGAGTGTGGTGGCCAACCCGCTGATCATCAGCGTGTTCGTCGCGGCGCCGTTCGCCTATTTCCAGATCGGCCTGCCCGGCTGGCTGGAAAAATCCCTGCAGTACCTGGCCGACACCACCTTGCCGTTGGCGTTGATCTGCATTGGCGGCACCCTGTCCCTGGCGGCGCTGCGCAAGAGCGGCAAGATGGCATTGAGCGCGAGCCTGATGAAGATGGTCTGGCTGCCGGTGATCGCCACAGGCGGCGCGTGGCTGCTGGGGTTCCGGGGGCCGGAGCTGGGGATTTTGTTCCTGTACTTTGGCGCGCCGACGGCGGCCGCAAGCTTCGTGATGGCCAGGGCCGCCGAAGGCAATCATGAACTGGCGGCAGCGATTATCGTGATCACCACGCTGATGGCGGCGGTGACCACCAATATCGGGATCTTCGTGTTGCAGGCCGGTGGCTGGATCTAAGCTCTTTTCTGAGCGGCTATTGCGATTCCCTCTTGTGTTGGCGGTGCCAGGCGCGCAGCGACGTGAACAACAGCCCCACCCCTAACGCCGGCAAGACGTAAAACAGCATCAAGTGCTCAAGCTTGGTGGCCAAGGGCATGCCGGTGGTAAACGCCATGACATGCAGGCCATACGCCAGGTACAGCCCCAGCAACACCAGGCCTTCGGCCCGCGTGACGCGGTAGCCGGTATAGAACACCGGCAGGCACAGGACGATGGCGCCGAGCATGACCGGCAGGTCGAAGTCCAGCGCGTTGGGCGAGACCGACAGCGGCGCAGGCGCCACCAGGGCGGTGAAGCCCAGCACTCCCAGCAGGTTGAACAGGTTGCTGCCGATCACATTGCCCACGGCAATCTCGCGCTCGCCACGCAGGGCGGCAATCAACGAGGTGGCGAGGCAGGGCAGCGAAGTGCCGACGCCGATCAGCGTCAGGCCGATGACGCGCTCGGACAAGCCCAAATCGCCCGCCACCTCCACGGCCGCACCCAGCAGCAAATGCCCGGCCAGCACCAGCACCAACAACCCGCCGAGCATCAACAGCACGCTGCTCAGCCAGGGTGCCTTGGTCATGCTGGCCAGCGTGCGTGGACGACGGGAGTGGCGCGTCTGGTAGTGCAGCACGCCAAGGTAGGCCAGCAGCGCAACCAGCAGCACCAGGCCGTCGAACGGCGTCAGCGCCTCGTTGGCAGCCAGGACGAACACCAGCAGGCCGGCGACGATCATCACCGGAATATCCAGACGCACCAAATGGCGCGACACCCGTAACGGAATGATCAGCGCGGACAGGCCCAGGGTGACGAGGATATTGAAGATGCTGCTGCCGATCACGCTGCCCACGGCAATATCGGTGTTGCCGGCCAGGGTGGCCTGCAGGCTGACGGCCATCTGTGGCGCACTGCTGCCGAAGGCCACGATGCTCAGGCCGATGATCAACGGCCGCACCTTGAGGCTGGCGGCCAGACGCACTGCGGCCCGCACCAGGATTTCAGCGCCGACGATCAACAGCAGCAAGCCGCTGACCAGTTCGAGCAGGCTCCAGGGTGAGAGGGCGTTCAATCCAAAAATGCTCAAGGCTGCCTCGATCAGTTGTTCAGGGCTTGCAAACGAACCCGTGCGGTGCCGCTGCCGAGCATACGCAGTTGCTCGGCGGCCTTGCGTGAAAGGTCGATCAGGCGGCCGCGGGTGTGGGGGCCGCGATCATTGATACGCACCACCACAGAGCGGTTGTTGTCGAGGTTGGTGACCTTGACCTGGGTACCGAAGGGCAAGCGCCGGTGGGCGGCGGTCAGGCCGTTCTGGTTGAACGCTTCACCGCTGGCGGTGCGTTTGCCATGGTGCTTGGCGCCGTAATAGGAGGCGGTGCCGGTTTCATCGTAGCCGTTGGGGTCGATGAGGCCGTTGGCGCAACCGGTTAGCAGGGAAAAGACAGCCAGGAGGCCGAGTAGACGCTTCATTCCAGGTATTCCCGTATCAAATGTGGGAGGGGGCTTGCTCCCGATAGCGGTGGGCCAGTCACTGATGTGTTGACTGAATCACCGCTATCGGGAGCAAGCCCCCTCCCACAGGAGGTCCGAGTCGAGCATGAACACTCACTCGGCTCCTTCACCGCTATCAGCCCTCGAGCTTGCTTTTGAGCAATTCGTTGACCTGTTGCGGGTTGGCTTTGCCTTTGGATGCTTTCATCGCCTGGCCAACAAAGAAGCCGAACATCTTGCCGCGCTTGGCTTCATCAGCCGCGCGATATTGTTCGACCTGCTCGGCGTTCGCCGCGAGCATTTCATCGAGCACGGCCGAAATAGCGCCGCTGTCGGTGACTTGCTTGAGGCCACGCTTCTCGATGATGTCATCGGCGCTGCCTTCACCGGCGGCCATCGCTTCGAACACGGTCTTGGCGATTTTGCCGGAGATGGTGTTGTCCTTGATGCGCAGCAGCATGCCGCCCAGTTGTTCGGCGCTAACCGGTGCTTCGTCGATTTCCAGGCCTTGCTTGTTCAACAGGCTGCCCAGTTCGACCATCACCCAGTTGGCCGCCAGCTTGGCGTCGCCGGCAATGCTCACGACCTTTTCGAAGTAGTTGGCTTGCTCACGGCTGGACGCCAAGACGCTGGCATCGTAGACCGACAGGCCGAACTGCGCCTGGAAACGTTCGCGCTTTTGCTGTGGCAGTTCCGGCAGGGTGGCGCGGATATCGTTGAGGAACGAGTCCTCCAGCACCACCGGCAGCAGGTCCGGATCGGGGAAGTAACGGTAGTCGTTGGCTTCCTCCTTGCTGCGCATGGCGCGGGTTTCGTCTTTGTTCGGGTCGTACAGGCGCGTTTGCTGGATCACCTTGCCGCCGTCCTCGATCAGTTCGATCTGGCGACGCACTTCGCTGTTGATCGCCTTCTCGATGAAGCGGAACGAGTTGACGTTCTTGATCTCGCAGCGGGTGCCGAACTCGACCTGGCCTTTGGGGCGGATCGACACGTTGCAGTCGCAACGCAGCGAACCTTCAGCCATGTTGCCGTCGCAGATACCCAGGTAGCGCACCAGCGCGTGGATTGTCTTGACGTAGGCCACGGCTTCCTTGGCGCTGCGCATGTCCGGCTCGGAGACGATCTCCAGCAACGGCGTGCCGGCACGGTTCAGGTCGATACCGGTGGCACCGGGGAATTCTTCGTGCAGGCTCTTGCCGGCGTCTTCTTCAAGGTGCGCACGGGTCACGCCGACACGTTTGATGGTGCCGTCTTCCAGCGGGATGTCCAGGTAGCCCTTGCCGACGATCGGCAGCTCCATCTGGCTGATCTGGTAGCCCTTGGGCAGGTCCGGGTAGAAGTAGTTCTTGCGCGCGAACACGTTGTGCTGGCCGATCTCGGCGTCAATCGCCAGGCCGAACATCACCGCCATGCGCACCGCTTCCTGGTTCAGCACCGGCAGCACGCCGGGCATGCCCAGGTCGACCAGGCTGGCCTGGGTGTTGGGTTCTGCGCCGAACGTGGTGGCGCTACCGGAGAAAATCTTCGATTGGGTGGCGAGCTGGGTATGAATCTCCAGCCCGATCACAACTTCCCATTGCATAGTGTTCTCCTCAGAAGCCGGTAGGGGTGCGAGTGTGCCAGTCGGTGTTCAACTGGTACTGGTGCGCCACATTGAGCAGGCGGCCTTCCTGGAAATACGGGGCAAGCAATTGCACGCCGACCGGCAGGCCATCGACGAAACCGGCGGGCATGGACAAGCCCGGCAAGCCCGCGAGGTTGGCGGTGATGGTGTAGAGGTCTTCCAGGTACTCGGCGATCGGGTCGCCGGTCTTGGCGCCGATCTTCCAGGCCGGGTTCGGCGTGGTTGGGCCGAGGATCACGTCGACTTCTTCAAAGGCTGCCATGAAGTCGTTCTTGATCAGGCGGCGGATCTTCTGCGCCTTGAGGTAGTACGCGTCGTAGTAGCCAGCCGACAGGGCGTAGGCCCCGACCATGATCCGGCGTTGTACTTCCACGCCGAAGCCTTCGCCACGGGAGCGCTTGTACAGGTCGGTGAGGTCTTTCGGGTTTTCGCAGCGATAGCCGAAGCGCACACCGTCGAAACGCGACAGGTTGGAGGACGCTTCAGCCGGGGCGATCACGTAGTAGGCGGGAATCGCGTGCTGGTTGTTCGGCAGGCTGATGTCCTTGATCACGGCGCCGAGCTTTTCCAGCTCTTTGATGCTGTTGTGCACCAAGTCGGCGATACGTGGGTCGAGACCGGCGCTGAAGTATTCCTTGGGCACGCCGATGCGCAGGCCCTTGAGCGACGTGTTCAGGCTGGCGCTGTAGTCCGGCACCGGCTCATCGATGCTGGTGGAATCCTGTTTATCGAAACCGGCCATACCTTGTAACAATATCGCGCAGTCTTCAGCCGTGCGGGCCAGCGGGCCGCCCTGATCGAGACTCGACGCGTAGGCGATCATGCCCCAGCGGGACACGCGACCGTACGTCGGCTTCAAACCGGTGAGGTTGGTGAAGGCTGCCGGTTGGCGGATCGAGCCACCGGTGTCGGTGGCCGTGGCGGCCGGCAGGAAGCGCGCGGCAACGGCGGCGGCCGACCCACCGGACGAACCGCCGGGTACGTGGTCCAGGTTCCACGGGTTTTTCACCGCGCCGTAGTAGCTCGACTCGTTGGCCGAACCCATGGCGAATTCGTCCATGTTGGTCTTGCCCAGGGTCACGGCCCCGGCGGCGGCCAGCTTGGACACTACGGTGGCGTCGTAGGGCGCCTTGAAGTTGTCGAGCATCTTCGAGCCGCAACTGGTGCGAATGCCCTGGGTGCAGAACAGGTCTTTGTGGGCGATCGGAGCGCCCAGCAGCGCGCCGTTCTCACCGTTGGCGCGACGCACGTCGGCGGCCTTGGCCTGGCTCAGGGCCAGCTCTTCGGTGAGGCTGATGAAGCTGTTGACCTTGGGGTCCAGCGCGACGATGCGCGCCAGCAGGGTCTTGGTCAGCTCTTCGGAAGAAAACGTTTTGTCGGCGAGACCGCGGGCGATCTCGGCCAGAGTCATGTGATGCATGAAAGGCTCTTTCCCTTTAGTCGATGACTTTCGGAACCAGGTACAGGCCGTTTTCGACCGCTGGCGCGATGGACTGGTAGGCCTCGCGGTTATTGCGCTCGGTCACGACGTCTGCGCGCAGGCGCTGACTGGCTTCCAGCGGGTGAGCCAGGGGCTCGATGCCGTCGGTGTCGACGGCCTGCATTTGGTCAACCAGCCCGAGAATGCTGTTCAGGGCTGCGGTGGTCTGTGGAAGATCGGCGTCATTGAGGCCAAGCGAGGCCAGATGCGCGATTTTTTCCACGTCGGAGCGTTCAAGCGCCATGGGATTCTCCAGTGGAAAACAGAACGGAAGGCGTCCGTGTGTTAGATTGTCGGAACACTACCGCATTTCTACGGTCATAAGGCCGCGATTGTGGGGGTTGGTGCACAGAAAGTCGGCCAATTTAGCACATTGGCGCCTTGCCCAAAATCCCTGTCGTTGTTAGAGTTTGCCGCACTTTTTTACCCACGCGTTGCCTAGGGTCCCTTTCCCATGTTCAAGAAACTGCGTGGCATGTTTTCCAGCGATCTTTCCATTGACCTGGGCACTGCCAACACCCTTATTTACGTGCGCGAGCGCGGTATCGTCCTGAATGAGCCATCGGTTGTGGCCATTCGGACCCATGGTAATCAGAAAAGTGTCGTTGCCGTTGGCACCGAGGCCAAGCGCATGCTCGGCCGAACACCAGGCAATATTGCTGCCATTCGTCCGATGAAAGACGGCGTGATCGCCGACTTCAGTGTCTGCGAGAAGATGCTGCAGTACTTCATCAACAAGGTTCACGAAAACAGTTTCCTGCAGCCCAGCCCTCGTGTGCTGATCTGCGTCCCGTGCAAATCCACCCAGGTGGAGCGTCGTGCCATCCGTGAATCGGCCCTGGGTGCCGGTGCCCGCGAGGTGTTCCTGATCGAAGAGCCGATGGCCGCCGCAATCGGCGCCGGCCTGCCGGTTGAAGAAGCCCGCGGTTCGATGGTGGTGGATATCGGTGGTGGTACCACCGAGATCGCCCTGATTTCCCTGAACGGTGTGGTGTATGCCGAATCCGTGCGTGTCGGCGGCGACCGCTTCGACGAAGCGATCATCACGTATGTGCGTCGTAACTACGGCAGCCTGATCGGCGAATCCACCGCCGAGCGCATCAAGCAGGAAATCGGCACCGCTTACCCGGGCGGCGAAGTTCGCGAGGTTGATGTTCGCGGCCGCAACCTGGCCGAAGGCGTGCCACGTGCCTTCACCCTGAACTCCAATGAAGTGCTGGAGGCTCTGCAAGAGTCCCTGGCCACCATCGTTCAGGCGGTGAAGAGCGCCCTGGAGCAGTCGCCGCCGGAGCTGGCTTCCGATATCGCCGAGCGTGGCCTGGTACTGACCGGTGGTGGCGCCTTGCTGCGCGACCTCGACAAGTTGCTGGCCCAGGAAACCGGCCTGCCGGTGATCGTCGCCGAGGACCCGCTGACCTGCGTGGCGCGTGGCGGTGGTCGTGCACTGGAAATGATGGATAAACACACCATGGACCTGCTTTCCAGCGAATAAGCTTGCCTGGATGGTTCATGCTCGGTCGGCAGGCAGCACTTTGCAGTGCTGCCTGCTGGCGTTTATCTTCTTCAATCTGCATCCAGGCCGGTTTGATGCCGTATGAATAAAGAGAACATTTGCCTGGGAGGAGCGGCCTATTAAACCGCTCTTCGCCAAAGGCCCCTCATTGGGCGTGCGCTTGTTGGTGCTGACCGTGCTTTCGGTCGCGCTGATGGTGGTCGACGCCCGTTTTGCGCTGCTCAAGCCTGTGCGTAGCCAGATGTCGCTGGTGTTGATGCAGACTTACTGGATCACCGACCTGCCGCAACGTCTCTACCAGGGCGTGGCCAGCCAATTCGGCAGCCGCACCGAGCTGATTGCCGAGAACGAAAAACTCAAGACCGAAAACCTGCTGTTGCAGGGCCGCATGCAAAAGCTCGCGGCCCTTACCGAGCAGAACGTGCGGCTGCGCGAGTTGCTCAATTCTTCGGCATTGGTCAACGAAAAGGTCGAAGTGGCTGAGTTGATCGGCATGGACCCCAACCCCTTTACCCATCGGATCATCATCAACAAGGGTGAGCGCGACGGCGTGGTCCTTGGCCAGCCGGTGCTCGATGCCCGTGGCCTGATGGGCCAGGTGGTTGAATTGATGCCCTACACCTCACGCGTCTTGCTGCTGACCGACACCACCCACAGCATTCCGGTGCAGGTCAATCGCAACGGTTTGCGCGCGATTGCCAGCGGCACCGGTAACCCGGAACGCCTGGAGTTGCGGCACGTGGCCGACACCGCCGACATCAAGGAAGGCGACCTGCTGGTCAGCTCCGGCCTGGGTCAGCGCTTCCCGGCGGGTTACCCGGTGGCGACGGTCAAGGAGGTCATCCACGATTCCGGCCAGCCGTTTGCCATTGTGCGTGCCGTACCGACCGCCGCGCTGAACCGCAGCCGCTATCTGCTGCTGGTGTTCAGCGATAACCGCACCCCGGAAGAGCGCGCCAATGACGCCGCGCAGGCCCAGGAAGCGGAAGACAAGCAGAACGGCAGCGCGCCGGTGATTCCCGCCACCGTGCCGAAACCGGCGTTCGTGGGGCCACCGGCGCCTGCGGTCGTACCCGCAACCGCTGCGCCTGTTGCCACACCGGCCAAGCCGGCTGCACACAGTGCACGCCCGGCGAAACCGGCGGCGACCACCGCGCCTGCCGCCAGGCCTGCGACAACCGCCCCGGCCACCACGCGGCAGAGGGAGGAATAATGGCCAGTACTCATTCGCGCAATGGCTGGATTGTCTGGCTGACCTTCGCCATCGGCCTGTTGCTCAGCGTTTCACCGCTGCCACAATTCATGGAAATCCTGCGCCCGCTGTGGCTGGCGTTGCTGCTGGCATTCTGGTCGTTGAACCTGCCGCACAAGGTAGGCATGGTCACGGCGATGTGCCTGGGCTTGGCGGAGGATGTGCTCTATGGCACTTTGCTCGGCCAGAACGCGTTGATCCTGACCCTGATCACCTTCCTGGTGCTGTCGTTGCAGCAGCGCTTGCGCATGTTCCCGATGTGGCAGCAGTGCCTGGTGATCCTGGTGATCTTCGGCCTGGCGCAGTTGGTTCAGCTCTGGCTCAGCGCCCTGACCGGCAATCGCCAGCCTACTCTCGCGCTGGTATTGCCGGCCCTGGTCAGTGCACTGCTGTGGCCTTGGGTCAGCTTCGGCCTGCGTGGGCTACGTCGTCGCTACAAAATCAATTGACGGATTGCGAGGCTCTGCCTGGTTATCGAACCCTACAGGGAGAGTCTGCAATGAATGTGCTTTATCTGGCCTCGGGCTCCCCGCGGCGACGTGAGTTGTTGACCCAGATCGGTGTGCCTTTCACCGTGGTCAGCGCCGCCATCGATGAAACGCCTCTTATTGACGAAATTCCCGTCGCCTATGTCGAGCGCCTGGCTCGAAGCAAGGCAGCGGCGGGTCTGGCTGCGCTCGAGCACAGCACAGGCATCTGCGTGTTGGGTGCCGATACCGCTGTGATCGTGGATGGCAAGATTCTTGGCAAACCGGTGGATCAGGCCGATGCCTTGGCGATGTTGATGGCGCTGGCAGGGCGTGAGCATGAAGTCCTCACGGCCATCGCCCTTACCGACGGCCAGCGCTGTGAAACCCGATGTGTAAGCAGTCGCGTGGGGTTTCGTGAGATTTCTGCCCAGGAGGCTACGACCTACTGGCACAGTGGCGAACCCCAGGACAAAGCCGGCGGCTATGCTATCCAGGGGCTGGGCTCGGTGTTCGTGAGCGGACTCAATGGCAGCTATTCCGCCGTGGTCGGCCTGCCGGTGTGCGAAACCGCGCAACTGCTAGGCCGATTCGGCATACCCTGTTGGCAAAACCTTACCGCGCGCTGAACGCCTCTACTTGCGCGCCAAGCCATAAGCGATCGGTCACTATTGTGAAAACGCCTGAACGAGACCCAGCCATGAGTGAAGAGATTCTGATCAATATCACGCCGATGGAATCGCGCGTGGCGGTGGTAGAGAACGGTGTTCTGCAAGAAGTGCATGTGGAGCGCACCCAGAAGCGCGGGATCGTCGGCAACATCTATAAAGGCAAGGTGGTGCGCGTATTGCCGGGCATGCAGGCGGCGTTCGTCGACATCGGCCTGGACCGCGCCGCCTTCATTCATGCTTCGGAAATCTCCCTGCGTGAAGGCCCGGCGGTGGAAAGCATCAGCGCTCTGGTGCACGAAGGGCAGAGCCTGGTGGTGCAGGTCACCAAGGACCCCATCGGTTCCAAGGGCGCCCGGCTGACTACCCAGCTGTCGATTCCGTCGCGGTACCTGGTGTATATGCCGCGCACCGCCCATGTCGGTATTTCCCTCAAGATCGAGGATGAGGCCGAACGCGAGCGCCTGAAGAAGGTGGTCAGCGACTGTGTCGCCGCCGAGGGCATCAAGGAAGCCGGTGGTTTTATCCTGCGCACCGCCGCCGAGGGGGCGGGCGCCGATGAAATCCTGATGGATATCCGCTACCTGCGGCGTCTGTGGGACCAGATCGCGGCGCAGATTCAGACCATTGGCGCGCCAAGCGTCATCTATGAAGACCTCGGCCTGGCGTTGCGTACCTTGCGCGATCTGGTCAGCCCGAAAATTGAGAAAATTCGCATCGACTCGCGGGAAACCTTCCAGCGCACCACGCAATTTGTCGCCGAGCTGATGCCGGAAATTGCCGACCGCCTCGAGCACTATCCGGGCGAGCGGCCGATCTTCGACCTGTATGGCGTCGAAGACGAAATCCAGAAAGCCCTGGAGCGCAAGGTCCCGCTCAAGTCCGGTGGCTACCTGGTGGTGGACCCGGCAGAAGCCATGACCACCATTGACGTCAACACGGGCGCGTTCGTGGGGCACCGCAACCTCGAAGAGACCATCTTCAAGACCAACCTTGAAGCTGCCACGGCGATAGCGCGCCAACTGCGCCTGCGTAACCTGGGCGGCATCATCATCATCGACTTCATCGACATGGAAGACGCAGAGCACCAACGCCAGGTACTGCGCACCCTCGAAAAACAGCTGGAACGCGATCACGCCAAGACCAACATCATCGGCATCACTGAGCTGGGCCTGGTGCAGATGACCCGCAAGCGCACCCGCGAGAGCCTTGAGCAAGTGCTGTGCGAACCCTGCAGCAGTTGCCAGGGCCGGGGTAAATTGAAAACCCCGGAAACGGTCTGCTACGAAATTTTCCGTGAAATCCTACGGGAGGCACGCGCCTATCAGGCCGAAGGTTATAGAGTGCTCGCCAACCAGAAAGTGGTCGATCGCCTGCTCGACGAAGAGTCGGGCAACGTCGCCGAACTGGAGGGGTTTATCGGGCGCACTATTCGTTTTCAGGTCGAAACCATGTATTCCCAGGAACAATACGACGTGGTGCTGCTCTGATCCCCATTCGTTTTTCTTTTCCGAGACCGGCAGGCATTGATCTGTCGTCCGACTACCGCTTTGAGGGTCGCCTGACATGGAGCGTCTGATACGCTTTTTTGCCGCTTTGACCCGTTGGGGGCTGGGCCTGTGTGCCTTACTGCTGGTTTCGGCGGCGGTGTACGTGAGCCTGGGGCGTGAATTGACCCCGCTGGTGGCCGAATACCGCGCTGAAGTCGAAACCAAGGCCCAGGCTGCGGTGCAGATGCCGGTGCATATCGGTAGCCTCGAAGGCCGCTGGAGCGGGTTTGCGCCGATCTTGCTGGCCCACGACGTGATGGTCGGCGAGGGCAGCAGTGCGTTGCGCCTGGACCAGGTCGAGGTGGTGCCCGACCTCTGGGCCAGCCTGATGGCCCGTGAAGTACGCATCGCCCATCTGCAAGTCAGCGGCTTGCAGCTGAGTGTCAAGGAAGACCAGGACGGCAGTTGGACGCTTCAGGGCTTGCCGTTACAGGACAGCCCGTCACTGGACCCGCAACAACTGCTCACCCGTATGCAAATGGTCAAGCGCGTTTCGGTGCTCGACAGCCAGGTGACCTTGCAACCGTTCGACCGGGCGCCGGTGACCGTAACATATGTAGGCCTGAGCCTGCACACCGGCATGGCCCGGCAACGCCTGGACGCGCGCCTGACGCTGCCCGACAGCCAACCGCTCGCCCTGAGCCTGCGCAGCCGTATACGCGCCAGCCAATGGAAAGACGCCGAGGTCGAGGCCTACCTGAGCCTGCCTCAAAGCGACTGGGCCAAGTGGATTCCATCCCGGCTGACCCAACAATGGAAGCTCACCCAGCTCAAGGCCGGCGGTGAGTTCTGGCTCAACTGGGCCAATGGCACCGTGCAAAGCGCGGTGGTGCGCCTCAATTCGCCGCAGGTAAAGGGCAGCTACGCCGAGCGCCAGCCGGTGCATATCAAAAACCTGGCCCTGACCGCGTATGTGCAACGCAGCGACAGCGGCCTCAAGGTGCTGTTGGATTCGCTGGCGATGAACATCGGCGAAACCCGTTGGGAATCGCGCATGCAACTGCAGCAGAGTCTGGCCACCGACGACGCCCAGGAAGTGTGGAAACTCCAGGCCGATCGGCTCGACCTGACCCCCATCACGCCATTGCTCAATGCCCTGGCACCGCTGCCGGAAGGTTTCGCCAAGGCTGTCGAGCACCTGAAAGCCACCGGCTTGTTGCGCAATGTGCTCGTGGACTTCCGCCCCCAGGACACCACCGATCAAAAAGTCAGTTTTGCCGCCAACCTTGAACGTGTCGGTTTTGACGCGTACTTCGGCGCGCCGGCTGCGCGCAATGTGTCCGGCAGCATCAGCGGCGACCTGGGCCATGGCGAGTTGCGCATGGACAGCAAGGACTTCTCCCTGCATCTATTCCCGATTTTCGCCAAGCCATGGCAGTACATCCAGGCCAATGCGCGCCTGACCTGGACGTTGGACAAGCAGGGCTTCACCCTGATCGCGCCGTATATCAAAGTGCTGGGGGAAGAAGGCAAGGTCGCGGCGGATTTCCTGATTCGCCTGCATTTCGACCATAGCCAGGAGGACTACATGGACTTGCGGGTCGGCATGGTCGATGGCGATGGTCGTTTTACCCCCAAGTATCTACCGGCAGTGCTGAGCCCGGCGCTGGATGAATGGTTGCGCACGGCGATCCTCAAAGGCGCGGTAGACGAAGGTTTTTTCCAGTACCAGGGCTCCTTGAGCCACAACGCGCTGCCGGCTTCGCGCAATATCAGCCTGTTCTTCAAGGTGCATGATGCCGAGCTGGCCTTCCAGCCGGGTTGGCCCCATGTGAACAAGGTCAATGGTGAAGTGTTCGTCGAGGAGAGCGGCGTGCGTATCCTGGCCAGCAAGGGCCAACTGCTCGATACCCAGGTCAAGGACGTTTACGTCAATATCCCCCACGCGCCGGCCGGCAAGGACAGCCACCTGCTGCTCACCGGCGGATTTTCCGGTGGGTTGGGCGACGGTTTGAAAATCCTCCAGGAAGCCCCCATCGGTACCGCATCCACCTTTGCGGGCTGGAAGGGCGAGGGCAACCTGCAAGGCAGTCTGGACCTGGACGTGCCCTTGGCCAAAGGCACCGAGCCTAAGATCGTGGTCGACTTCAAGACCGATAAAGCGCGCCTGCAACTGGCGGAGCCCACCCTGGACCTGACCCAGCTCAAGGGTGACTTCCGTTTCGACAGCGCCAAGGGCCTGAGCGGCCAGAATATTTCGGCCCAGGCGTTCGACCGTCCGATCACCGCGCAGATTTTTGCCGAGGGCACACCCGGCAATATCAACACCCGCGTTACCGCCAAGGGGCAGGTGACGGTCAAGCGGCTCACCGACTGGTTGAAAATCAGCCAGCCGCTGCCGGTGTCCGGCGATATTCCGTACCAGTTGCAAGTGATCCTGGACGGCGCGGACAGTCAGTTGATGGTCAATTCCAATCTCAAGGGCGTCGCGGTAGACCTGCCGGCGCCGTTTGGCATGCCGGCGAGCCAGGGCCGTGACAGCACGTTCCGCATGACCTTGCAGGGCGCTGAACGGCGTTACTGGTTTGACTACGGTGAGCTGGCGAACTTCACGTTTGCGGCGCCGCCGGACAACTTCAATGAGGGCCGCGGCGAATTGTTCCTCGGCGATGGCGACGCGGTGTTGCCCGGCGCCAAGGGCCTGCGCATTCGCGGGGTGCTCTCCGAACTGAACATCGACCCGTGGAAACAACTCGCCAACCGTTACGCCGTTAACGATCCGGGCGGCAATGCCAAGCAGCTGCTCAGTGGCGCTGATTTCAAGGTAGGCAAGCTGACCGGTTTCGGTACTGAGTTCGACCAGGTCAAACTGCAACTGGATCGCAAGCCCGTGGCCTGGGGCCTGCAGTTCGACAGCCAGCAAGCCAAGGGCACGGTCAACCTACCGGACGCCAAGGGCGCACCTATCGCAATCAACCTGCAGTACGTGAAGCTGCCTGCGGTCGACCCGACCGTACAGGCGGACGAGAACGCGCCGGACCCGTTGGCCGATATCGATCCCAAGGATATTCCGGCATTGGATATCGCCATCGATCAACTGTTCCAGGGCCCAGACCTGGTGGGCGCCTGGTCGCTGAAAGTCCGGCCGACCGCCAAAGGTCTGGCCTTCAACAGCCTGGACCTGGGCCTCAAGGGCATGCAGCTCAACGGTGCCGGCGGTTGGGAAGGCGCGCCGGGGGCCAGCAGCAGTTGGTACAAGGGGCGACTGGACGGCAAGAACATTGCCGACGTGCTCAAAGGCTGGGGCTTTGCGCCCACAGTGACCAGCGAGGACTTCCACCTGGACGTGGATGGCCGCTGGCCCGGTTCGCCCGCCTGGGTCGGGCCCAAACGGTTCTCCGGTAGCCTGGACGCAGCGTTCCGTAAAGGCCAGTTCGTGGAAGTGGAAGGTGGCGCCCAGGCATTGCGGGTGTTCGGCCTGCTTAACTTCAATTCCATCGGCCGCCGTTTGCGCCTGGATTTTTCCGACTTGCTCGGCAAGGGCCTGAGCTATGACCGGGTCAAGGGCTTGCTCGCAGCCAGTAACGGCGTGTTCGTGACCCGTGAGCCCATCACCATGACCGGGCCGTCCACCAACCTTGAGCTGAACGGCACCCTGGACCTGGTGGCGGATCGCGTCGATGCCAAGTTGCTGGTGACGCTGCCGGTCACCAACAACCTGCCCATCGCGGCATTGATTGTCGGCGCGCCGGCCATTGGCGGCGCGTTGTTCCTGATCGACAAGCTGATCGGTGACCGGGTATCGCGCTTCGCCAGCGTGCAGTACACCGTGCAAGGCCCGTGGAAAGACCCGAAAATTACCTTCGACAAGCCATTTGAAAAGCCAAACTGAGAGGCTGTGGAGTAGCATGGCCCCATGCCCTTTACGGAGTGTCGGCCCATGTCCTTTGCGGTAATTCAAATGGTCAGCCAGAGTGATGTGCTGGCGAACCTGGCTCAGGCGCGCCGCCTGCTGGAGAGCGCGGCGGCGCAGGGCGCCAGGCTTGCGGTACTGCCGGAGAACTTCGCCGCAATGGGCCGCCGTGACATGGCTGACATTGGTCGCGCCGAGGCCTTGGGTGAAGGCCCGATCCTGCCATGGTTGAAACAGGCCGCCCGCGACCTCACCTTATGGATAGTGGCCGGCACACTACCGTTGCCACCCAAGGACCAACCGAGCGCCAAGCCTAACGCCTGTTCGCTGTTGATCGACGACCGCGGTGAAATCGTCGCTCGCTACGACAAGCTGCATTTGTTCGATGTGGATGTGGCGGATGCCCGGGGTCGTTATCGCGAATCCGACGACTATGCTTTCGGAAGCAACGTGGTGGTGACGGATACGCCGGTGGGGCGCTTGGGGCTGACGGTGTGCTACGACCTGCGCTTCCCGGAGTTGTACAGTGAGTTGCGCGCGGCGGGGGCTGAGTTGATCAGCGCGCCCTCGGCGTTTACGGCGGTGACCGGGGCGGCGCATTGGGATGTGCTGATTCGTGCACGGGCCATTGAAACCCAGTGTTACTTGCTGGCGGCTGCCCAGGGCGGTGTGCACCCGGGACCACGGGAAACCCACGGGCACGCGGCGATTATCGATCCCTGGGGGCGCGTGTTGGCCCAACAGGATCAAGGCGAAGCGGTGTTGGTGGCCGAACGCGACAGCAAAGAACAGGCGTCGATACGGGCGCGCATGCCGGTGGTCAATCACCGGCGCTTTTTCTCGCAGGGCGCACAGCGACCTGCTTCAGAACGATGAATTTAAGGCCAAACCTATGAGCGAGTTGTTGTCCTCAGTCAGTGAACATCTCCTGGCACCCGGTGGCGTGACCATCGAAAGTCTGCAAACCGTGCTGGGCGATCTGGCCGGACCCGGCATCGACGCGGCCGACCTGTATTTCCAGGGGCAGATTTCCGAGTCCTGGGCGTTGGAAGACGGCATCGTCAAGGAAGGCAGTTTCAACCTTGACCAGGGTGTAGGCGTTCGCGCGCAATCCGGAGAAAAAACCGGTTTTGCCTACAGCAACGCCATTACGTTGGAGGCCCTGGGCCTGGCTGCGCGTGCGGCCCGTTCGATTTCCCGTGCAGGGCAGAACGGCACGGTGCAGGCGTTCAGCACCCAGGACGTGGCGCAGTTGTACGCGCCGGACAATCCGCTGGAAGTGATCAGCCGCGCGGAGAAGGTCGAGCTGCTCAAGCGTGTGGACGCGGCGACCCGCGCCCTGGACCCGCGTATCCAGCAGGTCACCGTGAGCATGGCCGGCGTGTGGGAGCGCATCCTCGTCGCGTCTACCGACGGCGGGCTGGCGGCCGATGTGCGGCCACTGGTGCGTTTCAACGTGAGTGTGATCGTCGAGCAGAACGGTCGCCGCGAGCGCGGCGGCCATGGCGGTGGCGGGCGCACCGATTACCGTTATTTCCTCGCCGAGGACCGCGCCATGGGCTACGCCCGTGAAGCGCTGCGCCAGGCACTGGTCAACCTGGAAGCGATTCCGGCGCCGGCCGGTACCTTGCCGGTGGTGCTGGGTTCGGGTTGGTCCGGTGTGCTGCTGCACGAAGCCGTGGGCCATGGGCTGGAAGGCGACTTCAACCGCAAGGGCAGCTCCGCCTACAGCGGGCGCATGGGCGAGATGGTTGCGTCCAAGCTGTGCACCATTGTCGATGACGGTACCTTGGCCGGTCGCCGGGGTTCGTTGAGTGTGGATGACGAGGGCACGCCCACGGAGTGCACCACCCTGATCGAAAACGGCGTACTCAAGGGCTATATGCAAGACAAGCTCAACGCCCGCCTGATGGGCGTGGCGCGCACCGGCAACGGTCGCCGCGAATCCTATGCCCACCTGCCCATGCCACGTATGACCAACACCTACATGCTCGGTGGCCAAAGCGATCCGGCAGAAATCATTGCGTCGGTGAAGCGCGGCATCTACTGCGCCAACCTCGGTGGAGGGCAGGTGGATATCACCAGCGGCAAGTTCGTGTTTTCCACCAGCGAGGCGTACTTGATCGAAGACGGCAAGATTACCGCACCGGTCAAGGGCGCGACGTTGATTGGTAATGGGCCGGAGGCCATGAGCAAGGTGTCGATGGTCGGTAACGATCTGTCGCTGGACAGCGGCGTGGGCACGTGCGGGAAGGATGGGCAGTCGGTGCCGGTGGGCGTGGGCCAGCCAACCTTGAAAATTGATGCGATCACCGTGGGTGGCACGGGCTCGTAAGCCCGCAAGCTTCGGGTGGCGAAGGTCGCCACCCGGGGAAGAGGATCAACGCAGACCGCGTTGAGTCTCGTCCAGCTCACGGATGTATTTGAAGATTTTACGGCTGGTGGCCGGCGCCTTGTTATGCGCCATTTCATGTTGGGCTTGACGGATCAGGGAGCGCAATTGCTGGCGGTCCGCTTCCGGATAGTCCAATACGAATTTTTCCAGCACGGCGTCATCGCCCTCGATCAGGCGGTCACGCCAACGCTCCAGGTTATGGAAGCGTTCGTTGTACTGGCGAGTGGAGGCATCGGTTTGATCGAGCAAGGCCAGAATGGCGTCAGTGTCCTGATCGCGCATCAGCTTGCCGATAAACATGATGTGCCGTTTGCGCGCGATATTCGCGGTGTGCTTAGGCGCATCGGCCAAGGCCCGACGCATTTCGTCGGTCAGTGGCAGTTTTGCAATCAAGTCCTTTTTGAGCGTTGTAAGGCGCTCGCCAAGGTCAACCAGAGCATGCAGCTCACGTTTGACCTGGGTTTTGCTTTTCTCCCCATCGAGGGAGTCGTCGTAAGAATCAACCATGGTGGCAGTCCGCAAAGAAACGCCGCCATGATAACCAGTCGGGGGCCGCTTGTCCGGCCCGGTCGCTCGATGGCCTTAACCGAGAGCAGAATTTGAGTGGAGAAAACCATGAGTGCAGCCCAAAGCGTCGGTCCGCAAGCGTTACCGGCACTGCAGGAACAAGTCGAGCAGATCCTTGCCGAGGCCAAGCGCCAGGGGGCCAGCGCCTGTGAGGTAGCGGTGTCGCTGGAGCAGGGACTGTCGACTTCGGTGCGTCAGCGGGAAGTGGAGACCGTAGAATTCAATCGCGACCAAGGGTTTGGGATTACCTTGTATGTGGGCCAGCGCAAAGGTTCGGCCAGTACGTCGGCCAGTGGCCCGGAGGCGATCCGCGAGACCGTCGCCGCCGCGTTGGCAATCGCCAAGCACACCTCTGAGGATGAAAGCTCAGGCTTGGCCGACAAAGCGCTGATGGCCAAGGACCTGCAGGATTTCGACCTGTTCCACGCCTGGGATATCACGCCTGAGCAAGCCATCGAACAGGCGCTGACCTGCGAAGCCGCGGCATTCGACGCCGATGCGCGTATCAAGAACGCCGACGGCACCACCCTGAGTACGCATCAGGGCTGCCGTGTCTACGGTAACAGCCACGGTTTTATCGGCGGCTATGCGTCCACGCGTCACAGCCTGAGTTGCGTCATGATCGCCGAAGCCGACGGCCAGATGCAGCGTGATTACTGGTACGACGTCAACCGTCAAGGCGAGTTGCTGGCCGACCCGGTAAGCATTGGCCAGCGTGCGGCGCAGCGTGCAGCCAGTCGTTTGGGCGCACGCCCGGTGCCCACGTGCGAAGTGCCGGTACTGTTTTCCGCAGAGTTGGCCGGTGGTCTGTTCGGTAGTTTTCTCGGAGCGATTTCCGGCGGCAACCTGTATCGCAAATCTTCATTCCTCGAAGGCGCGATCGGCCAGAAGCTGTTCCCGGAGTGGTTGACCATCGATGAGCGCCCGCACCTGATGCGCGCCATGGGCAGCGCCTCGTTCGACGGCGACGGCCTGGCCACGTATGCCAAGCCGTTCGTTGAGAAGGGCGAGTTGGTGTCTTATATATTGGGCACCTACGCTGGACGCAAGCTTGGCCTGCCAAGCACCGCCAACTCCGGCGGGGTTCACAACCTGTTCGTGACCCATGGCGATGAAGACCAGGCGGCGCTGTTGCGTCGCATGGGGCGCGGCCTGCTGGTGACCGAATTGATGGGCCAAGGGCTGAACATGGTGACGGGTGACTATTCCCGTGGCGCGGCGGGGTTCTGGGTGGAAAACGGTGAGATTCAGTTCGCCGTCCAGGAAGTGACGATTGCCGGCAACATGCGCGATATGTTCAAGCAGATCGTGGCCGTGGGTAACGACCTGGAATTGCGCAGCAATATCCGCACGGGCTCCGTGTTGATCGAACGGATGACGGTCGCCGGTAGCTGACCTGCAACGTTTCAGCAAAAAGGCGCGCCATATCGATGATGGCGCGCCTTTTTTTGTGCCGCTGGCAAAAAGGATTAATCTGCTGTTCTTGTTTTGATTCTTAATATCATTTAATAATGAATATCATTACTGAATGAGTGTGGATCATGAGTTCTGTCTTGCGTGAGGACCCGTACCTGGAAAGTTGGCGGTGGATGAGTCGTCAGATTCGCTGTGGGCTCGACCCCAATGAGCCTCGCCTGATCGAACATTACCTCAATGAGGGACGCTACCTGGCGTGTTGCACCGCGACCCACCCGTGGACGATCGCCGAAACGTCATTCCGATTGCTCATCGACACCGCCAACGATATCGCGCTGCCCTGGCATTGGCGCTCCTCGTGTCTGGACCAGGCCTGGCGCCCCCTGCGTGACCTGGAAAAACTCTCTCACTGTGCCTGCCGCCTCAAGCGCTGGCAGGCCTTCGCCTGGCAATTGGCGACATGCCAATTGCTGCCATCCCTCTCTCACGCCGACTTGGTGCAAGGATCTGATGATGAGTAACACCCGTATCGAACGCGACAGCATGGGCGAACTGCAAGTCCCCGCCGAGGCCTTGTACGGTGCGCAAACCCAGCGCGCGGTGAACAACTTTCCGATCAGCCATCAGCGCATGCCCGCGCAGTTCATTCGCGCGCTTATCCTGGCCAAGGCCGCTGCCGCCAGGGCCAACGTCGACCTCAAGCAAATCAGCGAAGGGCAGGGCAAGGCCATTGTCGATGCTGCCCAAGGTTTATTGGAAGGCGACTACATGCAGCATTTCCCGGTGGATATCTTCCAGACCGGCTCCGGCACCAGCTCCAACATGAATGCCAACGAAGTGATTGCGACCCTGGCCAGCCGCTTGCTGGGCGAGGTGGTAAACCCCAATGACCACGTCAACTGCGGACAAAGCAGCAACGACATCATCCCGACCACCATTCATGTCAGCGCCGCGCTGGTGCTGCACGAGCAAACACTGCCGGCCTTGTTGCACCTGGTGCAGGTGATCGAGCACAAGGCGGAAGCGGTTCACCCGTTTATCAAGACTGGTCGTACCCACTTGATGGATGCCATGCCGGTGCGCATGAGCCAGGTGCTCAATGGCTGGGCGCAGCAGCTCAAGGCCAATGTCGGCCACCTGCAAGACCTGCTGCCGGCGCTGCAAGCGCTGGCCCAGGGTGGCACGGCGGTAGGCACCGGCATCAACGCACACCCGGAGTTTGCCGCACGTTTCAGCCAGCACCTGAGCCACCTGACCCAGGTGACGTTCACGCCGGGCAAGAACCTGTTTGCGTTGATTGGCTCCCAGGACACCGCCGTCGCCGTCTCCGGCCAGTTGAAAGCCACCGCTGTATCGCTGATGAAGATCGCCAATGACCTGCGCTGGATGAACTCCGGCCCGTTGGCCGGCCTCGGCGAAATCGAGCTGGAAGGTCTGCAGCCGGGGTCGTCGATCATGCCGGGCAAGGTCAATCCGGTAATCCCGGAAGCCACGGCCATGGTGGCTGCCCAGGTCATCGGCAACGATACGGTGATCACCGTCGCCGGCCAATCGGGCAACTTCGAGCTGAACGTGATGCTGCCGATCATCGCCCAGAACCTGCTCAGTAGCCTGGAGTTGCTGGCCAACGCCAGCCGTTTGCTGGCGGACAAGGCCATTGCCAGCTTCAAGGTCAACGAAGCCAAACTCAAGGAGGCGTTGTCGCGCAACCCGATCCTGGTCACCGCCCTCAATCCGATCATTGGTTACCAAAAGGCCGCTGAAATCGCCAAGCAGGCTTATCAGCAGGGTCGTCCGGTGATCGATGTCGCCCTCGAACACACCGACTTGCCGCGCAGCCAACTGGAAGTCCTGCTGGACCCGGAAAAGCTTACGGCGGGCGGCGTGTAATCACCGACCCTGTTTTGGAGGCTCACCCATGGAGCACTGGAAACGCACGATCGAACGGGCCAATCGCTGTTTTATGGCGGGCGAGCTGGTGGACGCACGCGAGGCCTATTTGCAAGCCCTGGCCCTGGCCCAAGTGTTGTTCGAACGCTGGGCGGACGCCGATGAAGCCGTGGCGGCTTGCGTCATTTCCCATCACAACCTGGCAGACCTGCACCTGCGCCTGAACCAGCCTGAAGAAAGCGCGGAATACCTCTGCGCCATTCACCAGCGCCTGCTGCAGACCATGCAGGACCCACGCCTCAGTCCGCAGTTGCGCGAGGCCGCGTTGCGCCAGAGCAGCAAAACCTATGTCGAACTGTTGAATTTCATCAGCGATCACGGCGAGTACCCGCGCACCCATCGCTTGCTGGGCGGTGCCGCGTCGCAACCGACCCCCTCTCACTATGGAGCACATTGATATGACCTATACCCTGCCGGCTTTGCCTTACGCCTACGACGCCCTCGAACCCCATATCGATGCGCAAACCATGGAGATTCACTACACCAAGCATCATCAAACCTACATCAATAACCTTAATGCCGCCGTCGAAGGCACCGAGTTCGCTGGCTGGCCGGTGGAGAAGCTGGTTTCCAGCGTCGAAAAATTACCGGAGCAATTACGCGCTGCCGTGGTCAACCAAGGAGGTGGGCATGCCAACCACTCGCTGTTCTGGGCGGTCATGTCGCCCACAGGTGGCGGAAAGCCTGAGGGGGAACTCGACAAGGCGATCGACGAGCAACTGGGGGGCTTCGACAGTTTCAAGGAGGCCTTTACCAAAGCGGCGTTGACCCGTTTCGGCAGCGGCTGGGCCTGGTTGAGTGTCACCCCGCAGAAGACCTTGGTGGTGGAAAGCAGCGGCAACCAGGACAGCCCGCTGATGAGCGGCAACACGCCGATCCTCGGTTTGGACGTTTGGGAGCACGCTTATTACCTGCTGTATCAAAACCGACGACCGGAGTATATCAATGCATTCTATAGCGTCATTAACTGGCCCGAGGTCGCCGCGCGCTACCAGGCCGCTTTGGCCTGATAGTCACCCTATAACAAGATCTAAGGCCGACTATGGGCACTGAAACACTGGCGATTAGCAGCGTGCGATTATTTCGCTACGCGTTTGGCTCCCTGCTTGTATTAGTCGGTACGGCATTATTGGTGGCCCATGGGCTGGCTTGGCTCGACTTGGAGCCGCGCATCTTGCGCGCCTTGCAGGGCGGAGCGATCTGCGCACTCGGTACCGCGTTGGGCGCGGTGCCGGTGCTGGTGATTCGCCGAATGCCGGCGGCGTTGAGCGATACCTTGCTGGGGTTTGGAGCAGGGGTAATGCTGGCGGCGACCGCCTTTTCGCTGGTCGTGCCCGGCATTGCCGCCGCTGAAAGCCTGGGGCTCTCGCCGTGGGGTGCGGCTGGCTTGATCAGCTTCGGCATCATGCTGGGTGCATTCGGGCTGTATCTGGTAGACCGCAAGGTGTCCGGCGCCAGCCCGGAAATGTTGGTGGGCACGCCGGATAAGCCGGTTATTCCGCCGCGCATCTGGCTCTTCGTGTTTGCCATCATTGCCCACAACATCCCGGAAGGCATGGCTGTAGGAGTTTCTGCGGGTGGCGGCATGGCGGATGCCGACAGCCTCGCCATGGGCATTGCCCTGCAGGACGTGCCGGAAGGCCTGGTGATTGCGCTGGTATTGGCTGGGGCGGGGATGTCGCGGATCAAGGCGTTCCTGATCGGCGCTGCGTCCGGTTTGGTCGAACCGGTATTTGCAGTGCTGTGCGCGTGGTTGGTGAGCCTTGCCGAAGTGCTGTTGCCCCTGGGGCTGGCGCTGGCTGCTGGCGCGATGCTGCTGGTGGTGACCCATGAGGTCATCCCCGAGTCACGCCGAAACGGTCACGATAAGCTCGCCAGCCTGGGGTTGTGCATCGGGTTCTGCTTGATGATGATGATGGATACGGCGTTGGGTTGAAGCTTGCTCCTACAGCGCAAGGCGGTTATTCGCCTTCATCAAAGTAGTTATTGATCAGCTTCACCAGCGCGTCCATGGCTTCCTGCTCTTGTTCGCCTTGGGTTTCCAGATGGATCTTGGTGCCTTTGCCTGCGGCAAGCATCATCATCGCCATGATGCTTTTACCGTCGACCATCGTTTCCGGCGTGCGCCCGGCGCGGATCTGGCAGGGGAACTGCCCGGCAACGCCGACAAACTTGGCTGAAGCCCGGGCGTGCAAACCCAGCTTGTTGATGATTTCAATTTCCCGAGCCGGCATCGCAGTGGTGTTCCTTTCAGCTAAGGTCGCGGTGGCGAACCTGGACATTCTTGAGGGTTTGTTGCAGCACCTGGCCGAGCCGTTCCGTCAGGTAGACGGAGCGGTGGTGGCCACCGGTGCAGCCAATGGCAATGGTGACATAGGCGCGATTGCTCGCGGCAAAGCGCGGTAGCCATTTGAGCAGGTAGGTGGAGATGTCCTGGAACATCTCTTCCACATCCGCTTGTGCCGCCAGATAGTCGATCACGGGCTGATCGAGCCCGGACTGATCGCGCAATTCCGGTTTCCAATAAGGATTGGGCAGGCAACGCACGTCGAACACCAAGTCGGCATCCACCGGCATGCCACGCTTGAAACCAAATGACTCGACCAGAAACGCTGTGCCAGGCTCCGGCTGGTTCAGCAATCGCAGTTTGATCGCATCGCGCAGCTGGTACAGGTTCAGGTTGGTGGTGTTGATCTTGAGGTCGGCCAGATCGATGATCGGCCCCAGCAGCTTGGTCTCGTCCTGGATGGCTTCCGCCAGGGAGCGGTTGGCGCTGCTGAGCGGATGGCGTCGACGGGTTTCGGAGAAACGCTTGAGCAGGGTTTCTTCGTCGGCATCCAGGTACAGCACGTCGCAATGAATATGCTTGGCGCGCACTTCCTCAAGCAGTTCGGGGAAGCGCGAGAGATGGCTGGGCAGGTTGCGGGCGTCGATCGACACGGCGACCAGCGGTTGCGCCAGTTCGGTGTGGATCAAGGCGCGCTCGGCCAATTCCGGCAGCAGCCCGGCGGGCAGGTTGTCGATGCAGTAGAAGCCGCTGTCTTCAAGCACATTGAGGGCAGTGCTCTTGCCCGAGCCGGAACGGCCGCTGACGATGATCAAACGCATGATTATTGCCCGCTTTGCTCATCCAGGACGACCTGATACAACGCCTCATTACTCTTGGCACTGCGCAGTTTTTCGCGTACTTCCTTGCGGTCGAGCATGCTGGCGATCTGCCGGAGCAGTTCCAGGTGCGCATCGGTGGCAGCTTGTGGGACCAGCAGAACGAACAGCAGGTCGACCGGAGCGCCGTCGATGGCATCGAAATCGATGGGGTGATCCAGGTGCAGCAGGGCGCTGACCGGTGTTGTGCAGCCTTTGAGGCGGCAGTGGGGGATGGCGATGCCGTTGCCAAAACCGGTCGAGCCAAGTTTTTCACGGGCGATCAGAGCCTCGAAGACATCTTGCATCTCCAGGTCAGGCACTTGGCTGCTGATCAGGTTGGCAATTTGTTCGAGGGCTTTTTTCTTGCTGCCGCCCGGCACGTTCACGAGGGAACGGCCGGGGGTCAGGATGGTTTCAAGTCGGATCATGGGGGGAGAGTTAACGACCTGTACCTTGCATCAGGTGCAGATTCTTTTCCTTATGCTTTTTGAGTTGGCGGTCAAGCTTGTCGGTGAGCAAGTCGATCGATGCATACATGTCTTCATGCTCGGCGTTAGCAACCACTTCGCCACCGGGTATCTGCAGGGTCGCTTCAATTTTCTGCTGAAGCTTATCGACCTTCATGATGACCTGCACGTTGGTGATCTTGTCGAAATGTCCTTCAAGCTTTTTCAGCTTCTGTTCGACGTATTCGCGCATGGGTGGGGTGACTTCTACATGGTGTCCACTGATGTTGACTTGCATACAGCTTCTCCTTCGTTGCCAGTGCATAAAGCGGCAGGCGAAAAGCGCCTGCCACTGGAACGCTGTGCCCCGCCCGTCACATCAAACGCTTTCGCTCGCTGGAAGGCGCGATCCCGAGAGACTCGCGGTACTTGGCGACGGTTCGACGGGCGACCTGAATGCCTTGTGCCTCCAGTAAACCAGCGATCTTGCTGTCACTCAACGGCTTTTTCTGATTTTCCGCGGCAACCAGTTTTTTGATGATCGCGCGGATCGCCGTGGACGAGCATTCGCCGCCTTCGGAGGTGCTTACATGGCTGGAGAAAAAGTATTTCAGCTCATAAATACCCCGTGGGGTATGCATGAATTTTTGCGTGGTCACCCGTGAAATCGTCGATTCGTGCATGCCAACCGCTTCAGCGATGTCGTGCAGTACCAGGGGTTTCATTGCCTCGTCGCCATATTCCAGGAAGCCGCGTTGGTGCTCGACGATCTGGGTGGCCACTTTCATCAGGGTTTCGTTGCGGCTTTGCAGGCTCTTGATGAACCAGCGTGCTTCCTGCAGCTGGTTGCGCATGAACGTGTTGTCGGCGCTGGTATCGGCGCGGCGCACGAAGCCGGCGTATTGCGGGTTGACCCGAAGGCGTGGCACCGACTCCTGGTTCAGTTCCACCAGCCAGCGCTCGTTGTCTTTGCGCACGATCACATCAGGCACGACATATTCGGCTTCGCTGGACTCGATCTGCGAGCCCGGGCGAGGGTTGAGGCTCTGAACCAGCTCGATAACCTGGCGCAGCTCGTCTTCCTTGAGCTTCATGCGACGCATCAGCTGGCTGTAGTCGCGGCTGCCGAGCAGGTCGATGTAGTCGCTGACCAGCCGCTTGGCTTCAGCGAGCCAGGGGGTCTTGGCCGGTAGCTGGCGCAGTTGCAGCAACAAGCACTCGCTGAGCGTACGGGCGCCAATGCCGGCGGGCTCGAATTGCTGGATACGGTGCAGGACGGCTTCGATCTCGTCCAGTTCGATATCCAGCTCCGGGTCGAAGGCTTCAAGAATTTCTTCGAGCGTTTCGTCCAGATAACCCTGGTTATTGATGCAGTCGATCAGGGTGACGGCGATCAAGCGATCGGTGTCGGACATCGGCGCCAGGTTCAGTTGCCACAGCAAGTGGCTCTGCAGGCTCTCGCCGACCGACGTACGGGTGGTGAAGTCCCATTCGTCGTCGTCATTGCTGGGCAGGCTGCTGGCGCTGGTCTGGTAGACGTCTTCCCATGCGGTGTCCACCGGAAGTTCGTTGGGAATGCGTTCGTTCCATTCGCCGTCCTCGAGGTTGTCCACCGTAGGGGCGGTTTCCTGATAGGACGGTTCCTGTACATCGGGATTGGGCTTTTGCTCGATATTGTCGGCCAAGGGGTCGGTATTGTCGAAGTCGTCGCCTTCTTCCTGGCGTTCGAGCATCGGATTGGACTCCAGGGCCTCCTGGATTTCCTGTTGCAGGTCCAGGGTCGACAATTGGAGCAGGCGGATGGCCTGTTGCAGCTGCGGTGTCATCGTCAGCTGCTGGCCCATTCTCAGGACTAGCGATGGTTTCATGGCAGGGGCTTAACACCTTATTCGCCGGCGCAATGCGCCATCCACGACAGGGCGCGTGAGCGCCAAACATAAGCAAATTATATGCCTGATATCGGGGCCTTTGCCTAGAGCGCGGTAACAATAAAAAAGCTGAGAAAAAAGCTGAGGTTTTTATTGACTCGCTCGCGCGCTCGTAAAGGGCCCGATATCACCGTGTTTACAGGCGGAACTCGTGACCCAGATAAACTTCCTTCACCAGTTCGTTGGCCAGGATCGTCGCTGAATCACCTTCGGCAATCAATTGCCCGTCGTTGACGATATAAGCGGTTTCGCAGATATCGAGGGTCTCACGGACGTTGTGGTCGGTGATCAGCACACCAATGCCCTTGGCCTTGAGGTGATGGATGATCTGCTTGATATCGCCCACCGAAATCGGATCAACGCCAGCGAACGGTTCGTCCAGCAGAATGAATTTGGGGGCGGTTGCCAGGGCGCGGGCGATCTCCACGCGGCGACGCTCACCACCGGACAAGCTCATGCCGAGATTGTCGCGAATGTGGTTGATGTGGAATTCCTGCAACAGGCTTTCCAGTTCCTTGCGGCGGCCGTCGCGGTCGAGTTCCTTGCGGGTCTCGAGGATTGCCATGATGTTGTCGGCTACCGACAGTTTGCGGAAGATCGACGCCTCCTGCGGAAGATAGCCGATACCTGCGCGCGCACGGCCGTGCATCGGCTGGTGGCTGACGTCCAGGTCGTCGATCAATACGCGCCCCTGGTCCGCCTGGACCAGCCCGACGATCATGTAGAAGCAGGTGGTCTTGCCGGCACCGTTGGGGCCAAGCAGGCCGACAATCTGGCCGCTGTCGATCGATAGGCTCACATCGCGTACCACCTGGCGGCTTTTATAGGCCTTGGCCAGATGCTGGGCTTTCAGGGTTGCCATTACTCGGCCTTCTTCTTCGGCTGGATGACCATGTCGATCCGTGGGCGAGGCGCGGTGACCTTGTTGCCATTGGCGCGACCCGCCTGGGCGACCTGGGTCTGGGTGTTGTAGACGATCTTCTCGCCTTCGGTGGAGTTACCGTCGGCACTCAGCACCTTGGCCTGGTCGATCAATACGATGCGATTTTGCTGGGCATGGTACTGGATAGTCTTGCCATAGCCTTTCATCGGCCCTGGGTCTTCTGCCTTTTGCTTCTGCTCGAAGTAAGCGAGGTTGCCCACCGAGGTCACGACGTCGATATCGCCAGCCTGGGTGCGAGTCAGTGTCACCGTATTACCGGTGATCTTCATCGAGCCTTGGGTGATGATCACGCCACCGGTGTAGGTCGCGACACCTTGCTTGTCATCCAGCTGCGCATCGTCAGCCGAGATGTGGATCGGTTGCTGGCTATCGTTCGGCAGAGCCCAGGCGCTCACGCTTCCCAGTGCTGCGCCCAGACCGAGCAAAATAGGGAGGGTTTTAACGAGCCTCATACTGTCCTCTTACGTTCGATAGCAGGTGTATCCTGCTTTCTTTCAAATACGCTTTCATTCCCTTGCCAGTCGATACACCGCCAGCGCCGTCGATTCTAACGTCTTGCTCGGTCTGCGCATATTGCTGTTGTGGGAATACCGTCATGCGACTGCTGGTAATGATGGTGTCGCGGTTCTGCGCGTCTGTACGTGCGACGCGCACCGAGTCGATCAGTTCGATTTCGGTGCCGTCCGGATTGACCTCGCCACGCAGGCTGGTGACGTGCCATGGCAGTTCGGTGCCACGGTACATGTTCAAGTCCGGGTTGGTCAGCAGGCTGACTTCCGAGGCTTTCAAGCGCTCGACCTTGTCGGAGACCAACTCGTACTGCACCTTGCCATCGGGCAGGAACTGCACGGTATGGGTGTTGGTGGCGAAGTTGTCGATGACACTTTCATCAACCTGCACGACAGGCTTGTCGAGAAAGCGCTCCGGGCTGATATTCCAGTAGCCCACCGCGAGCAACAGCGCGGCGATGGCTCCGAATAGCAGGAAGTTGCGAATCTTTTTGCTCAGCATATAACGCTCTATAAGTAGGCGGCGTGGGCCGCTTCAAGACTGCCCTGGGCACGCAGGATCAACTCGCAGAACTCGCGGGCGGCACCTTCGCCACCGCGGGCGGCGGTAATGCCATGGGCGTGTTCACGCACAAACGCTGCGGCATTGGCGACGGCCATGCCCAGGCCTACCCGACGGATCACCGGCAGGTCAGGCAGATCGTCACCCAGATAGGCGACTTGTTCATAGCTTAGGTTGAGTTGGCCAAGAAGCTCGTCCAGCACCACCAGTTTATCCTCGCGGCCTTGATACAGGTGAGGAATCCCGAGGTTTTGTGCGCGACGTTCCACAACGGGGGTCTTTCGACCGCTGATAATCGCTGTTTGCACGCCTGCCGCCATCAGCATCTTGATGCCCTGGCCGTCGAGGGTGTTGAACGTCTTGAATTCGCTGCCGTCTTCGAGAAAGTACAGGCGGCCATCGGTCAGCACGCCATCGACGTCGAATATCGCCAACTTGATGTTTTTACCGCGTTGCAACAGGTCGCTGGTCATTTACATCACTCCTGCACGCAACAAGTCGTGCATGTTCAGGGCGCCGATAGGGTGGTCGTGGTCATCGACCACCACCAGCGCGCCGATCTTGTGGTCTTCCATGATCTTCAGGGCTTCGGCTGCCAGCATCTCGGGGCGCGCGGTCTTGCCGTGGGGCGTCATCACAGCATCGATGGTTGCGGTATGGATGTCGATGGCCCGGTCCAGGGTGCGCCGCAGATCACCGTCGGTGAACACGCCGGCCAGTCGGCCGTCGGCTTCCAGGATCACGGTCATGCCCAGGCCCTTGCGGGTCATTTCCATCAGCGCGTCCTTGAGCAAGGTGCCGCGTTGCACGTGGGGCAGTTCATCGCCCGCATGCATGACGTTTTCCACTTTCAACAGCAAGCGGCGGCCCAGGGCGCCGCCGGGGTGCGAAAACGCGAAATCTTCAGCGGTGAACCCGCGAGCCTCAAGCAGCGCCACCGCCAGCGCGTCGCCCATGACCAGTGCCGCAGTCGTCGACGAGGTGGGCGCCAGGTTCAGCGGGCAGGCTTCATGGGCGACATGAACGTTCAAGTTCACTTCGGCGGCCTTGGCCAGTGTCGATTCCGGGTTGCCGGTGACGCTGATCATCTTGATGCCCAGGCGCTTGATCAGCGGCAGCAGGGTGACGATTTCGTTGGTGGTGCCGGAGTTGGACAATGCCAGAATCACGTCATCCTTGGTAATCATGCCCATATCACCATGGCTGGCTTCGGCCGGGTGCACGAAGAACGCTGTGGTTCCGGTGCTGGCCAGCGTAGCGGCGATCTTGTTGCCGACGTGGCCGGACTTACCCATGCCAACCACGACAACGCGGCCTTTGCTGGCCAGAATCATCTCGCAGGCGCGTACGAAATCTGCGTCGATATGCGCCAGCAAACCTTCTACGGCTTCCAGCTCGAGGCGGATGGTGCGTTGTGCGGATTGGATGAGGTCGCTGGATTGGCTCATGTCTGAAGTCGTATAGCCTGACGAAAAGTCGGCGATTATAGCGGTAATGATCGATTCGCTCACATAAGTTCGTCAGGCTTTATTCTGAGCGTCTCCAGGATTCGTCTGAATAACATCGCCGGCAACGTTTTTCGCTGTGCTGAATCTGAACAAGCGCTGTTCCGGCCTTGGGGGCTCTGCACCAGCAGTGATATAGTTCGCGGCCAGTTCGGTCCGCCCAACCCATGGCGTAACTATTGCACATCCATTGCAAACCAAATTCGCATACATGGTGTCTGAGTGAAAGGCTGCATCCCAAGGAGATTAGATGAGTGCCGATAACGCCTACGCGGTCGAGCTGAAGGGCCTTTCCTTCAAGCGCGGTACGCGCAGCATCTTCAATAACGTCGATATTCGCATTCCTCGCGGAAAAGTCACGGGCATCATGGGGCCTTCCGGTTGCGGCAAGACCACCTTGTTGCGCCTGATGGGCATGCAATTGCGCCCCAGTGCCGGCGAAGTGTGGGTCAACGGCCAGAACCTGCCGACGCTGTCGCGCAGCGATCTGTTCGATGCGCGCAAGCACATGGGAGTACTGTTCCAGAGCGGTGCGCTGTTTACCGACCTCGATGTTTTCGAAAACGTAGCGTTCCCGCTGCGGGTGCATACCCAGCTGTCCGATGAGATGATTCGTGACATTGTGTTGCTCAAGCTGCAGGCCGTAGGGCTTCGCGGGGCCATCGACCTGATGCCTGACGAATTGTCCGGTGGCATGAAGCGTCGTGTCGCCCTGGCGCGAGCTATCGCCCTCGACCCGCAGATCCTCATGTATGACGAGCCTTTCGTGGGCCAGGATCCCATCGCCATGGGCGTACTGGTGCGCCTGATCCGTCTGCTCAATGATGCATTGGGTATCACCAGCATCGTGGTGTCTCACGACCTGGCCGAAACCGCGAGCATCGCTGACTACCTCTATGTAGTGGGTGATGGTCAGGTGCTGGGGCAGGGGACGCCAGAAGAGCTGATGAACGCCGATAACCCGCGCATTCGCCAATTCATGACCGGCGATCCTGATGGCCCGGTGCCTTTTCACTTTCCGGCAGCGGACTACCGCGCAGATCTTCTGGGGAAGCGCTGATGCGCAAGACATCTCTTATCGAAAAGGTTCGCCTTTTCGGTCGCTCGGGCATCGACATCGTCGAAGTCCTCGGGCGTTCGACTATTTTCCTGTTCCACGCCTTGCTCGGCCGCGGCGGCATCGGCGGCGGCTTTGGCTTGCTGCTCAAGCAACTGCATGCGGTCGGCGTGATGTCTCTGGTGATCATCGTGGTCTCCGGAATGTTCATCGGCATGGTGCTGGCGCTGCAAGGCTTCAACATTCTGTCCAGCTACGGTTCAGAGCAGGCGGTAGGGCAGATGGTTGCCCTGACGCTGTTGCGTGAACTGGGGCCGGTGGTCACCGCGTTGCTGTTCGCCGGGCGTGCAGGTTCTGCGTTGACCGCCGAAATCGGTAACATGAAGTCCACCGAACAGCTGTCCAGCCTGGAAATGATCGGTGTGGACCCGCTCAAGTACATTGTTGCCCCGCGCCTGTGGGCCGGCTTCATTTCCCTTCCGCTGCTGGCGATGATCTTCAGCGTGGTCGGGATCTGGGGCGGTTCGTGGGTGGCGGTGGACTGGTTGGGGGTCTATGACGGTTCCTACTGGGCCAACATGCAAAACAGCGTGACCTTCACGGGCGATGTGCTCAACGGCATCATAAAGAGCATCGTCTTCGCCTTTGTAGTGACCTGGATCGCCGTATTCCAAGGCTATGACTGTGAGCCCACTTCAGAAGGGATCAGTCGCGCCACCACCAAGACCGTTGTATACGCCTCGCTGGCGGTACTGGGCCTTGACTTCATTTTGACCGCCTTGATGTTTGGAGATTTCTGATGCAAAACCGCACTGTGGAGATCGGTGTCGGCCTTTTCTTGCTGGCTGGCATCCTGGCTTTACTGTTGCTGGCCCTGCGGGTCAGTGGCCTGTCGGCCAGCCCCACCGCCGACACCTATAAACTTTATGCGTACTTCGACAATATCGCCGGTTTGACGGTCAGAGCTAAAGTGACCATGGCCGGTGTGACCATCGGCAAGGTCACGGCAATCGATCTGGATCGCGATAGCTTCACCGGCCGAGTGACGATGCAGTTGGACAAGAAGGTAGATAATCTGCCGACTGACTCCACGGCATCTATCCTCACTGCGGGCTTGCTGGGCGAGAAGTACATCGGTGTCAGCGTGGGCGGGGAAACAGCCCTGCTCAAGGATGGCTCGACTATCCACGACACACAGTCGTCGTTGGTGCTTGAAGACCTGATCGGTAAATTCCTGCTCAACACGGTCAATAAAGACGCCAAATGAGGAATCTGTTCATGCTCTCTACCTTGCGACGTGGCCTTCTGGTTCTGCTTGCAGCGCTGCCGTTGATGGCCAACGCAGCCGGTTCTGCCCACGAACTGGTGCAGGACACCACCAACAAAATGTTGGCTGACCTGTCGGCCAACAAGGAAAAGTACAAACAAGACCCGAGCCAGTTCTACAACGCGCTCAATACCATTGTCGGTCCGGTGGTGGATGCCGAAGGCATCTCCAAAAGCATCATGACCGTCAAGTATTCGCGCAAGGCCACACCTGCGCAGATGCAGCGTTTCCAGGAAAACTTCAAGCGCGGCCTGTTCCAGTTCTACGGCAACGCCTTGCTTGAGTACAACAACCAGGGGATTACCGTCGCTCCGGCCGGTGATGAGTCGGGTGACCGCACCAGCGTCAACATGACCGTCAAAGGTACCAATGGTGCCGTGTACCCTGTGCAGTACACGCTGGCGAAGGTCGGCGGCGAGTGGAAGCTGCGTAACGTGATCATCAACGGCATCAATATCGGCAAGCTGTTCCGTGACCAGTTCGCCGACGCGATGCAGCGCAATGGCAACGACCTGGACAAGACCATCAATGGTTGGGCCGGCGAAGTGGCCAAGGCCAAGGAAACTTCCGATAAGGAAGCCGGGAAACCAGCGCCATGACCGAGTCGGCTGTTCGTATCGGCGATGCCGGCGAGCTGTTCCTCAGCGGCGTGCTCGATTACCGCACCGGGCCTGACCTGCGCAAGCAGGGCCAGGCACTGATCAAGGCCAGCACTGCGCCCGCGCTGGTGCTGGATTGCTCGGCGGTAACCAAGTCCAGCAGCGTCGGTTTGTCGTTGCTGTTGTGCTTCATGCGCGATGCTGCTGCGGTAAAAAAGCCGGTCAGTCTCCGTGCGTTGCCTGAAGACATGCGCGAGATCGCCGAGGTTTCCGGCTTGACCGAGCTGTTGGCACACCCGTAATACACATTTATCAGAGAAGCCCTCCGTCAGAGTCCTGCTATGCGGGGTTCGCAGGCGCGGGGCTTTTTTTGTATGATGTGCGACCCGTGCGCACTGGGCGCCGATAGAGGTTGAGCATGCAGGCCCTAGAAGTTAAGAGCTTCCTTGAAGGAAAGCTGCCGGACACGGCTGTAGAAGTTGAAGGCGAAGGCTGCAATTTCCAGCTGAACGTGATCAGCGATGAACTGGCGGCATTGAGCCCGGTCAAGCGTCAGCAGCAGATCTATGCCCATTTGAACCCATGGATCACCGATGGCAGCATCCATGCGGTCACTATGAAATTTTTCAGCCGCGCGGCCTGGGCCGAGCGCACCTGAGCCCCCAAGGCGTCGAGATTCTTATGGATAAATTGATTATTACCGGCGGTGCCCGCCTCGATGGCGAGATCCGCATTTCCGGTGCGAAAAACTCCGCCTTGCCGATCCTGGCAGCGACCCTGCTGTGCGACGGCCCTGTCACGGTGGCCAACCTGCCGCACTTGCACGACATCACCACCATGATTGAGCTGTTCGGTCGCATGGGCATTGAGCCGGTGATCGACGAGAAGTTGTCTGTCGAAATCGACCCACGCACCATCAAGACCCTGATCGCCCCGTACGAGCTGGTGAAAACCATGCGTGCGTCGATCCTGGTGCTTGGCCCGATGGTCGCGCGTTTCGGTGAAGCCGAAGTGGCCCTGCCTGGCGGTTGCGCCATTGGTTCGCGTCCGGTCGACCTGCACATCCGTGGTCTCGAAGCCATGGGCGCGGTCATCGACGTCGAAGGCGGCTATATCAAGGCCAAAGCGCCGGAAGGCGGCTTGCGTGGCGCGAACTTCTTCTTCGATACCGTCAGCGTGACCGGTACCGAGAACATCATGATGGCCGCTGCCCTGGCCAATGGCCGCAGCGTCCTGCAAAACGCCGCGCGCGAGCCGGAAGTGGTCGACTTGGCCAACTTCCTCAACGCCATGGGCGCGAAGGTTTCCGGCGCTGGCACCGACACCATCACTATTGATGGTGTAGAGCGTCTGCACACCGCTACCTATAAAGTCATGCCTGACCGCATTGAGACCGGCACGTACCTGGTTGCCGCTGCCGTTACCGGTGGCCGCGTGAAGGTCAAGGACACCGATCCGACCATTCTCGAAGCCGTCCTGGAAAAACTCAAGGAAGCCGGCGCAGAAATCACCACCGGTGAAGACTGGATCGAGCTGAACATGCACGGCAAGCGGCCAAAAGCTGTCAACGTGCGTACAGCCCCGTACCCGGCATTCCCGACCGACATGCAGGCGCAGTTCATTTCCTTGAACGCGATTGCTGAAGGCACTGGTGCCGTGATCGAGACCATCTTCGAAAACCGTTTCATGCATGTGTACGAACTGCACCGCATGGGCGCCAAGATCCAGGTCGAGGGCAACACCGCCATCGTTACCGGCATCGACAAGCTCAAGGGCGCGCCAGTGATGGCAACTGACCTGCGTGCTTCGGCCAGCCTGGTGATCTCGGCACTCTGCGCCGAAGGCGATACGCTGATCGACCGCATCTACCACATAGACCGTGGCTACGAGTGCATCGAAGAAAAGCTGCAGATGCTCGGCGCTAAAATCCGCCGCGTTCCGGGCTGATGCCCGCTGTTCTGTAGGAGCGAGCTTGCTCGCGAAAAACGTCAACGATAACGGGTTTATCCAGAATAAACGCGGTGCCCATGAGTTCTTCGCGAGCAAGCTCGCTCCTACACACACACCGGTTTGTTTCAAATCGAGGCTGTAAGGGCCTCGATCTGTGTCTGGCGCCGTTTGCGACCGGACAGCAATAGCCTGATGAAGGACTGACATTTCCCATGTTGACCATCGCACTGTCCAAGGGCCGCATCCTTGACGACACGCTGCCGCTTCTGGCTGAAGCGGGCATCGTGCCGACCGAGAATCCGGACAAGAGCCGCAAGCTGATCATCCCCACGACCCAGGACGACGTTCGTCTGCTGATCGTGCGGGCTACCGACGTGCCGACCTACGTTGAACATGGCGCCGCCGACCTCGGTGTGGCCGGTAAGGACGTGCTGATGGAATACGGTGGCCAGGGTCTCTACGAGCCACTGGACCTGCGGATCGCGCTGTGCAAACTGATGACCGCCGGCCGTGTTGGCGATGTCGAGCCCAAGGGCCGCCTGCGGGTGGCGACCAAGTTCGTCAACGTCGCCAAACGCTACTACGCCGAACAAGGCCGTCAGGTCGATATCATCAAGCTTTACGGCTCGATGGAGCTGGCGCCGCTGATAGGCTTGGCCGACAAGATCATCGACGTGGTCGACACCGGCAACACCCTGCGCGCCAACGGTCTCGAGCCCCAGGATTTCATTGCCGACATCAGCTCCCGCCTGATCGTCAACAAAGCGTCGATGAAAATGCAACATGCCCGTATCCAGGCGTTGATCGACACCCTGCGCACGGCAGTGGAGTCGCGACACCGCGGTTGACTCACCCGCGTAGCCCAAAGGCTGCGCCCGTCTATCCGCCTCATAGCCAGAATTCTCAGGTGCCCAAGCGGAGCGAACGGTAGTTTAGGGCGCCTGAGTTTTTGCCAATCTATTGAGGCCCTCGCTATGACCACGTCCACTGCAATTGCCCGACTCAACGCTGCCGACCCGGATTTCGCCGATCATCTGGATCATCTGCTGAGCTGGGAAAGCGTGTCCGATGACTCGGTCAACCAGCGGGTGCTCGAGATCATCAAAGCCGTGCGCGAGCGCGGCGATGCAGCACTGGTGGATTTCACCCGTCAGTTCGACGGCCTGGACGTCAAGTCCATGGCGGACCTGATTCTGCCCCGTGAACGCCTGGAACTGGCCCTGACGCGCATCACCGCGCCCCAGCGTGAAGCCTTGGAAGTGGCGGCGGCGCGGGTGCGCAGCTATCACGAAAAGCAGAAGCAGGATTCCTGGAGCTACACCGAGGCCGACGGCACCGTACTGGGCCAGAAGGTCACGCCGCTGGACCGCGCCGGCCTGTACGTGCCGGGCGGCAAGGCATCGTACCCGTCGTCGGTGTTGATGAACGCGATTCCGGCCAAAGTGGCAGGCGTGACCGAAGTGGTCATGGTGGTGCCGACCCCCCGTGGTGAAATCAACGAGCTGGTGCTGGCTGCCGCCTGCATTGCCGGGGTCGACCGCGTGTTCACCATCGGTGGCGCCCAAGCGGTTGCCGCGTTGGCCTATGGCACCGAAAGCGTACCAAAGGTCGACAAAGTAGTGGGGCCGGGCAATATCTACGTCGCCACCGCCAAGCGCCATGTGTTTGGCCAGGTCGGTATCGACATGATCGCCGGCCCCTCGGAAATCCTCGTGGTGTGTGACGGCCAGACCGACCCGGACTGGATCGCCATGGACCTGTTCTCCCAGGCCGAGCACGACGAAGACGCCCAGGCGATCCTGGTCAGCCCCGACGCCGCGTTCCTTGATCAGGTCGCCGCCAGCATCAACAAGCTGTTGCCGACCATGGAGCGCGCCGAGATCATCGAGAAATCGATCAACGGCCGTGGCGCATTGATTCTGGTCAGCGACATGGAGCAAGCCATCGAAGTGGCCAACCGTATCGCGCCGGAGCACCTTGAGCTGTCCGTAGCGGACCCACAGGCGTGGCTGCCGTCGATCCGTCACGCTGGCGCGATCTTCATGGGTCGCCACACCAGCGAAGCCCTGGGCGACTACTGTGCAGGTCCGAACCACGTATTGCCGACCTCCGGCACCGCGCGCTTTTCGTCGCCGCTGGGGGTGTATGACTTCCAGAAGCGTTCATCGATCATCTTCTGTTCGCCCCAGGGCGCGTCCGAATTGGGCAAGACCGCCTCGGTGCTGGCCCGTGGCGAATCGCTGAGCGCCCACGCGCGCAGCGCTGAATATCGCATCCTCAAGGGAGAATAAGGCATGAGCAAATTCTGGAGCCCTTTCGTCAAGGACCTGGTGCCTTACGTGCCCGGCGAGCAGCCAAAGCTGACCAAGCTGATCAAGCTCAATACTAACGAAAACCCCTATGGTCCTTCGCCCAAAGCGTTAGAGGCCATGCGGGCCGAGTTGAACGATGACCTGCGTTTGTACTCGGACCCCAACAGCGACCGACTCAAGCAAGCGGTGGCGAAGTATTACGGCGTCGAGGCGAACAAGGTGTTCCTTGGTAATGGCTCCGACGAAGTCCTGGCGCATATTTTTCACGGCCTGTTCCAGCACGAGTTGCCGCTTTTGTTCCCGGATATCAGCTACAGCTTCTATCCGGTTTACTGCGGTCTTTATGGCATCAAGTCTGATCCTGTGCCGCTGGACGAACAGTTCCAGATCAACGTGGCGGATTACGCCAAGCCCAATGGTGGGATCATCTTTCCCAACCCTAACGCGCCAACCGGTTGCCTGCTGGCGCTGGACGCTGTGGAGCAAATCCTCAAGGCCAACCCGGAATCAGTCGTGGTCGTGGACGAGGCTTATATCGACTTCGGTGGCGAAACTGCGATCACCCTGGTGGATCATTACCCGAACCTGCTGGTGACCCAGACGTTGTCCAAGTCGCGCTCGCTGGCGGGCCTGCGGGTTGGCCTGGCGGTGGGACATCCGGACCTGATCGAAGCGTTGGAGCGAGTCAAGAACAGCTTCAACTCCTACCCGCTGGATCGCCTGGCGATTGTCGGCGCTGCCGTGGCGTTTGAGGACCGTGAATACTTTGAGAAGACCTGCGGGTGGGTGATAGACAGCCGTGAAAAACTCACCGGCCAGTTGCAGGCCAAGGGGTTTGAAGTGTTGCCTTCGGCAGCCAACTTCATCTTTGCGCGCCACCCACGGCATGACGCGGCGGGCCTGGCGGCCAAATTGCGTGAGCAAGGGGTGATCGTGCGGCACTTCAAGCAGGAGCGGATTGCCCAGTTCCTGCGGATCAGCATCGGGACGCCGGAGCAGAACCAGGCGCTGATCGATGGGCTCGGCGAGCTCTAAGCCACACTGAAGATCAAAATGTGGGAGGGGGCTTGCTCCCGATGGCGGTGTGTCAGTCAACAGATGTATTGACTGTTACACCCCTATCGGGAGCAAGCCCCCTCCCACATTAGTTAGAGCAACGGCTCATCCGGCTTTTTGTGCTTCCAACCATCATTGCCCGGCAACAGCAGGTTCAAACCAATCGCTACCACCGCGCACAAGGCGATGCCCTTGAGGCCGAAATCGTCCGGGCCGGTGCCGGTACCCACCAGTACACCGCCAATCCCGAACACCAGCGTCACCGATACAATCACCAGATTGCGCGCTTCACCCAGGTCGATCCTGTGGCGAATCAGCGTATTCATCCCCACCGCCGCAATCGAGCCGAACAGCAGGCACAGAATTCCGCCCATCACCGGTACCGGAATGCTCTGCAGCAGCGCGCCGAACTTGCCGATAAACGCCAGGCTGATGGCGAACACCGCGGCCCAGGTCATGATTTTCGGGTTGTAGTTCTTGGTCAGCATCACCGCGCCCGTCACTTCGGCGTAGGTGGTATTGGGCGGGCCGCCAAACAGGCCGGCGGCCGTGGTAGCAATCCCGTCACCCAGCAACGTGCGATGCAGGCCGGGCTTCTTCAGGTAGTCGCGACCGGTCACGCTGCCGACCGCTATCACGCCACCGATATGCTCGATCGCAGGGGCCAGGGCCACCGGCACGATAAACAGGATGGCCTGCCAGTTGAACTCCGGCGCGGTGAAGTGGGGCAGGGCGAACCACGGCGCGGCGGCGATCTTCGCCGTGTCGACCACGCCAAAGTAGAACGACATGGCAAACCCCACCAGCACGCCGGAGATGATCGGCACCAGGCGGAAGATGCCCTTGCCGAACACCGCCACGATCAAGGTGGTCAGCAGCGCGGGCATCGAGATCAGCATGGCCGTCTGGTAGTGGATCAGCTCGGCGCCGTCGCCGGACTTGCCCATCGCCATATTGGCGGCGATCGGCGCCATGGCCAGGCCGATGGAAATGATCACCGGGCCGATCACCACCGGCGGCAGCAGTCGGTCGATGAAACCGGTGCCTTTGACCTTCACGGCAAGGCCCAGGAAGGTATAGACGAAACCCGCCGCCATCACCCCGCCCATGGTCGCTGCCAGGCCGAATTGGCCCTTGGCGAGAATGATCGGGGTGATGAATGCAAAGCTCGAGGCCAGGAACACCGGCACCTGCCGCCCGGTCACTACCTGGAACAGCAACGTGCCTAAGCCTGCGGTGAACAGTGCGACGTTTGGATCAAGGCCTGTGATCAGCGGCATCAACACCAGCGCGCCAAATGCTACGAAGAGCATTTGTGCGCCAGACAGGATCTGGCGCCAAAGCGGGTCGTTGAATTCATCCTGCATGCTCACGCGTCCTTCTGCTTGGTGCCGAAGATCTTGTCACCGGCATCGCCCAGGCCTGGGATGATGTAGCCGTGTTCATTCAGGCGCTCGTCGATGGAGGCGGTGTAGATCTGTACGTCAGGGTGCGCTTTCTCGACGGCGGCAATGCCTTCGGGCGCGGCGACCAGCACCATGGCGCGGATGTCCTTGCAGCCGGCTTTTTTCAACAGGTCGATGGTGGCGACCATGGAACTGCCGGTGGCGAGCATCGGGTCGATGATCATGGCCAGGCGTTCGTTGATTTCCGGGACGAGTTTTTCCAGGTACGTGTGGGCCTGCAATGTTTCTTCGTTGCGGGCCACGCCGACGGCGCTGACCTTGGCGCCCGGGATCAGGCTGAGCACGCCTTCGAGCATGCCGATACCGGCGCGCAGGATCGGCACCACGGTAATTTTCTTACCGGCAATTTTCTCGACCTGTACGGGACCGGCCCAACCGGGGATCTCGTAGGTTTCCAAGGGTAAGTCCTTGGTGGCTTCGTAAGTGAGCAGCGCTCCAACTTCCTGAGCAAGCTCACGGAAATTCTTCGTGCTGATGTCGGCACGGCGCATAAGGCCGAGTTTGTGTCGGATCAGCGGGTGGCGGATCTCGCGAGTGGGCATGGGAAAGGCTCCGGCGGCGGGCAAAAAAACCGGCCTAGATTAATCTATCCGAGGGTGTTGTCCTATAGACATCTAGCACGTTAGTCCATTAAGGCTTGCTCGGAGCGCAGTAGAAGCGTAACTTCGCCCGCTTTTCTTGCCACAGCACCCCTTGGAGAGCGCCATGTCCGCTGATCTCGAGCATATCCGTCAAATCATGCACGAGGCTGACTGCCTGTACACCGAAGCGCAAGTCGAAGCAGCGATCGCCAAGGTCGGCGCGCACATCACCCGCGAAATGGCCGACACCAACCCGGTGGTCTTCTGCGTGATGAACGGTGGCCTGATCTTCGCCGGCAAATTGCTCACTCACCTGCAATTCCCGCTGGAAGCCTCTTATCTGCACGCTACCCGCTATCGCAACGAAACCAGCGGCGGTGATCTGTTCTGGAAGGCCAAGCCGGAAGTTTCGTTTATCGACCGTGACGTGCTGATCATCGATGACATCCTCGACGAAGGGCACACCCTGGGCGCGATCATCGACTTCTGCAAGCATGCCGGCGCGCGCAAAGTGCACACCGCCGTGCTGATCGACAAAGACCACGACCGCAAGGCGCGCCCTGAGCTCAAAGCCGATTTCGTCGGGCTGCCGTGCATCGACCGCTATATCTTCGGTTATGGCATGGACTACAAGGGCTACTGGCGCAACGCCAATGGCATCTACGCGGTTAAAGGAATGTAATCGATGGCCCGCTTTCTTGATCAGACGTTATTTGCAGAGTTGGCCGAGAAAGCGGGCGCCAGCCCCCGTGGCCGGCACCACCACAATTTCCACCAGATGGAAGAGCCGTGTCATCGCCTCGCCGTGGCCCTGCAGCCGAGTACCTATGTACCGCCGCATCGGCACTTGAGCGCGGACAAGGCGGAAACCTTGCTGGTGCTCCAGGGGCGACTGGGCCTGCTGATATTCAGCGACACCGGTGAGGTCATCACCAAGCGCGTGATGCAGGCAGGGGGCGAATGCGCGGGCGTCGACCTGCCGCCGGGCGTGTTCCATGGCTTGGTCGTGCTGAAGCCTGATACGGTGATGTTCGAGTGCAAGGCTGGGCCCTATCGACCGGTGGGCGAGGGTGAGTTGGCCGATTGGGCGCCCCGCGAGGGCGATGCCGGTGTGGCTGACTACCAACGCTGGATGCTCGCCCAGTTCGATTGAGCTGCAGTGCTGCTGTAGCCAGAACACCGGCTCTTCAGCGCTTTCGAAGCCTGTGCACCACAGGTAGACTTCAACCCCCGTATCAATGTCTGCAGGCTGGAGTCGGTAATGCGTAAAGATAAAAAACAGGTGATCGGTGACGAGATCGGCGACGACCAGATCAAATTGTTCCTGGACTTCGAGCCGGTCGATGCGACGTCCCCGTCCCTGCACAAACTGATCAAGGCCTATCGCGGCCTGCGTATCGACGACTTCGAGCGCTTCCTGGGATTCTTCAAGGAAGCCGGTCTGGACCTGGATGGCAAGGATGAGCACGGCCAGACCTTTGTCGATCTGATCAAGGACCAGCGCAACGCCGCCGAGTACATCGAGCTGATCGACAAAGCCCGCGGCTGATTATCCGAGCCATAAAAAAACGCCCCGGCCTCATAAGAGTCCGGGGCGTTTCGCTTTTAACGGCAGGAGCGAGCTTGCTCGCGAAGAACCTGAGAGCGCCGCGTCAAACCAGATGCGCTGCGTTATCGTTATCGTTTTGCGCGAGCGAGCTCGCTCCTGCAGGATCCACCAGCTCCAGGCTGATGTTGTTCTGCGTATTGATCTTGCGATACAGCTCGGCATCCGTCTCCAGCACGTTCTCGCGCGCCGGGAAGATCTCGTGCAGCTTGGTCGCCCATTCGCCCTTGGCTTTCTCCGGGAAGCAGCGCTCGATCAGGTCAAGCATGATCGACACCGTCACCGAAGCGCCCGGCGAGGCACCCAGCAGCGCCGCCAGCGAACCATCCTTGGCCGCCACCAGCTCGGTGCCGAATTGCAGCACGCCGCCTTTCTTCGGGTCTTTCTTGATGATCTGTACCCGCTGGCCGGCCACTTCCAGACGCCAGTCTTCGGCTTTCGCCTCGGGGTAGAAACGGCGCAGGGATTCCAGGCGCTGCTCCATGGACTGGCGCACTTCGCTGACCAGGTACTTGGTCAGGTCCATGTTGTCGCGCGCCACGGCGAGCATCGGGCCGATGTTGCCGGCACGAATCGACATCGGCAGGTCCAGGAACGAGCCGTGCTTGAGGAATTTGGTGGTGAACCCGGCGTACGGCCCGAACAGCAGGGACTTCTTGCCATCCACCACGCGGGTATCCAGGTGCGGTACGGACATCGGTGGCGAGCCCACGGCGGCCTGGCTATAGACCTTGGCCTGATGCTGCCTGACCACTTCCGGATTGTCGCAGCGCAGCCACTGGCCGCTGACCGGGAAACCGCCAAAGCCTTTGCTTTCTTCGATGCCCGACGCCTGCAGCAGCGGCAGTGCCGCACCGCCGGCGCCGAGGAAGACGAACTTGGCATCCACGTCGCGGCTGTTGCCGCTGTTGACGTCCTTGATGCTGACGGTCCAGCCGGCACCATTGCGCTTGAGGCCGGTGACGCGCTTGCAATACTTGACCTGGGCGTCCGCCGAACTGGTCAGGTGGCTGAGCAGTTGGTTGGTCAGGGCGCCGAAGTTGACGTCAGTCCCGTTCATCACGCGGGTCGCGGCGATTTTTTCGTCCAGCGGGCGGCCCGGCATCATCAGCGGCATCCACTCGGCCATCTCGCTGCGGTCTTCGGTGTAGTGCATGTCCGAAAACGCATGGTGCTGGCTGAGGGTTTCAAAACGCTTCTTGAGGAAGGCAACGCCGTTTTCGCCCTGCACGAAACTCAGGTGCGGGACCGGGCTGATAAAGGATTTGGACGAGCCAAAGGTGCCTTTTTTGGTCAGGTACGCCCAGAACTGTTTCGACACCTCGAACTGGGTGTTGATGTGCACGGCTTTCTTGATGTCGATGGAGCCATCGGCGGCCTGCGGCGTGTAGTTCAGCTCACACAGCCCGGCGTGGCCGGTACCGGCGTTGTTCCACGGGTTGGAACTCTCCGCGGCACCCGAATCCATCAGCTCAACGACTTCCAGCTTGAGGCCGGGGTCGAGCTCCTTGAGCAGTACGGCCAGGGTGGCACTCATGATGCCGGCCCCTACCAGAACTACGTCGACTGCTTCGTTATGCGCCATTTAACGCGTCTCCAAAATCTGCAGCACCAAATTGACGGCATGGCTGCCAGGAGTGACGGGGCGGTTCACGTGTTGCCCCAGGTTACCCATGGCCAGGATCGCCATGTCCGTTTCGCAATTCTTTGCAACTTCAGCGCACGCTTCCTGCCCGGCTAATCTGCCTATGAACGCATTCATGGGCGCCTGTGGCAATTCGACTTATGGTCAAAGCGCGCGATCCGTGCAACCAATCCGTAGCGGACAGGCTCAAGCTCCGGTTGTCGAGGAGTACTCGGTCCTGTGTTGGGCTGTTCCAGACGCTGATGGTGCTTGTACAAACGCCAAACTATTCATTTGCTCGCCACACTCTTGTGAAGTTGTGAAAACCCGTTTTTTCACGCTCTTTTGAAGACGTGAACCTCAAAAAAGGGCTGCCCAGCCTGGCACCTGGCCCGTGAAACGGGCAACAAACTCAAGTGGCCGAGCGCAATGGCAGCTCTGGCAGATTCGATAAAGACGGGTGGTTTGCAAAGGAAACAGCAAGCACGCCAGCTTCACTCGATCTGTGTGGGCGGCTCTCTGTGGGCAATTGGGAGGTTAATGCCGAGGCAATAACGATGCTGCGGGGCCCGATCAGGAGACGTCCTTATAATCGGGGGGAGATTGTAGCGAAGAACGCCGGGGAAATGGGCGTGTTTTATGACTTTTATTAGTGCGCTGGTCAGGAGGCCAACGCTTGTCGCGAAGATGCGCGTACAAACTCGGGGCTGACCCGTGCACTGGCCGGCAGCGGGCGGTGCATCCAGCCAAGGTGTGTCTCTGCAACTTCCACCCAGCCTTCACCGACGGGCGGCAAGCTGCATTGCTTGAACGCCAGGCAATGGCCGTGGGCGTCGAGCAGGGCGAAGTGGCGATGGCGGGCGTGGGAGAAGAACAATGACTTGAGAAGGCGCATGACGATGTACCGGTTGCGTTACATGCTTGAAGGTTCTCAGTCTGCCATGACATTGGAATGACGATTTTATGTGAAATTGTAATTTGCCCATGCCTTCAGCTGCGGTTCAGGATTGCTGGTGAGTGACGCGCGAGCACCGTTATACTGGCGGCCTGTGTGCGCCTAGTCCTGGAGAAATGAGTATGTTGCAACGCCTGTTGTTCGGTTTGATCACTGTGACCAGTTTGGCTTTGGTTGGCTGCGCCAACAGCCCGCAACAACTCAGCCCGCAACCCAAAGTCACGGCGCAGTTGGCCCCGGTCGGTCACGGCCAGCCGGTGTCGGTGCGTGTGGTAGATGGCCGTCCGTCACCTACGCTGGGTTCGCGTGGCGGCCTGTACCCGGAGACCGCGCTGATTTCGGTGACCGGCGAGGACGTGCTGCCCAAGCTGCAGGCCCAGGCTGAAGCCGCTGTGCGCTTGTTGGGCTTTACCCCGACCAACACGCCGGGTGCGCCGCAACTGACCGTCACCCTGGCCGAACTGAAATACCAGTCGCCCAAGGAAGGCCTGTATGTGACCGAAGCGTCCATCGGCGCGACCTTCAAGTCCGACGTCAGCGCCGGTACGCGTCGCTACAGCGGCCGCTACGCCGCATCCCTCAACCAGCGCTTCGGCATGTCGCCGAACCAGGAAACCAACACCAAGCTGGTCAGCGATGTGCTCAGCGATGCCTTGACCCGATTGTTCAAAGACCCAAGCATCGGCCAGTTGCTCAGTTCGCAATAAGCTGTTCAAAAAAACCGGGCTCATCGCTGAGCCCGGTTTTTTTACGCCTGGCGCTTCACGCCGCCGTGTCGACATAAAAATCCAACATGCTCACGCCAGTGAGTAAATCCAGCTCCGGAAGGTCGGCATGCACCTGCCCGGCGAGGGCGCAATACACCAGCCAGTGGCGGTCCTGGACGTTGAACGCAAGGCCGCCAACCAACGCCTCCTGTTCATCGCTTGGGGCAATCAGATACAGCCGGTCCTGGTTTTGCGCATGCAGCATGACAAGCACCTCACGTCGAAGGGCATCAGAGTGGCTTGTTAAGGTGACGTTCAGGTGACGCTGTAAATTACTGGATACATTAGCCGTCAACGGGGAGGGAGCAGTAACGGCGCAGGAAGCCACTATCGTTCAGGTTTGTATCTGGACCGATACCCGAATACTGTTTCGCCGAGGTTTGCGATGGCGTTGCCCGCGCTGCTCATCAATGCTGTAGCCCTATTGATTGCCTGCTCGGGCACCGTAGTGCTGTTCCTGACCCGCCTGCGCGCGCAGCGTGCGATGGCCGACCTCGCGCTGCGCAGCGAAGAGCGGGCCATAGACCAACCGATGCTGTTTCTGGATACGCGCACCGAACGGGCCTATCGCCAGGCTTACCGCGTCGGGTTTGCGGGCCTGGGGCTGGCGCTGGTTCTATCCTGGCTCAGCACCCACCTTTAAAGACACCGGAGCAAAATGTGGGAGGGCGCTTGCCCCCGATGACGGTGTGCCAGTCGATATATCCACTGGCTGACCCACCGCTATCGGGAGCAAGCCCCCTCCCACATTTTTTGATCGGTGTTTACAAAGGAATTCCGGCTTTTACCCGATATTGATTACGCACCGGCGTCGCATATTGCGTCACCAGGTACGGACGATGCTCCGATGGGCATTCGTGCAAGCGCCGCTCCCACTCCGCCTTCGCCTTGGCCAGTTCGTCGGCCGGGAATACGTCTGCGGCCTTGGGCACTTCCAGTTGTGGGTCGGCATCGTTCCATTGGGCATACGCCAGGTAGTGCACCGGGAACAACCGATAACCGCCCAGGATCTGGCGGTCCATTTCGGCAGCCAGCAGCTTGGTGTCTTCGAAGTGCTCGGTAATCGGCGGCGCGAAGTTCACGTGCACCCGGCCTTTGTAGCCGGTGATGCCCAGCGCAATACTCACGTCATCCTCGCCCGGCGCCTTGCAGTAGGTGCCGGTGGTGGCGCGGATATACAGCTCGCGGGCCTTGGCGGCGTCGCACGGATCGTACTCATAGCTGATCGACACTGGCGTCAGGTTCAACGACTGGATGACTTCGGCGAACGGCTCGTCCTTGCGGCTGACGTGGAACATCTTGAGGATCGCCGATTCGGTGCGATCATCCCCATCCTTTGCCCGACCTTCGGCCTGGGCGATCCAGATCGACTGGCAGTCGTTGCGGATCGAATGGTTGATGTAGGCCGACAGCAACTGGTAGGCCGCCATCTTTTCCTTTCGCCCGGTGATCGAGCGGTGCACGATGAAGCTCTTGTTCAAGCGCATCAGGTCGCTGACGAACGGCTTTTGCAGCAGGTTGTCGCCGATGGCGATGCGCGGCGTCGGCAGGCCGGCATGATAGACGGCGTAGTTGACGAAGGCCGGGTCCATCACGATGTCGCGGTGGTTGGCGAGGAACAGGTAGGCGCTGCCGGATTTCAATTGCTCGACGCCGGTATAGGTGACGCCGTCAGTCGCGCGGTCGATGGTATGGTCGACGTAATACTCGACTTTATCCTGCAGCGTCGCGACGGTGGTGACACCGGCGAATTCACGGCGCAGTTTGCGCGCGATCATCGGCTTGAGCAGCCAGCCCAGCGCGCCGGCGAAGCGCGGGAAGCGGAAGTGGGTCAGGATGTCCAGAAAGGCCTTGTCACGGAACAGCCGGTCCAGCACTGCCGGGACTTCGCTGTCGTTGTAAGGTCGGATGGTATCGAATTCGCCCATCATGCTCTCTTGTTAGAAACGGCTAGGGTAAGTAGAGGAAATACCAGGGTGCGGCCTGAGTAATGGGCTCAGCCGAAATATCACCCTGTAAATAGACCGGCGATTATACGCACAAGTCACTCAGGAGACTGCGATGCTGGAAACTGCGCTGTACGATTGTCCTTATTGTGGTGAAACGGTCGAAACGACGGTGGACTTGTCCGGCGGTGATCAGGTTTACATCGAGGACTGTCAGGTGTGCTGCAGGCCGATCAGTTTCAACCTGCAGGTGCATGATGACGAGTGGATGCTCGAAACCCGCAGCGAGAACGAATAAACAACAGGTAACGCCATGCAGCGAATCTACGAACCCGAAAACCTCATGGAAGGCGAGCTGCTGCAACAGATGCTCGCCAGCGAAGGGATCGAGGCGCACCTGGTGGGGCGCCATTTGCTCGGTGGCACGGGTGAACTGCCGATTTTCGGTTTGCTGGGGCTGGAGGTCGACAATGATCAGGCCGCCTACGCCCGCGAACTCATCACCGCCTATAATGCCGCGCAACCCTTGCCCGGCGACGAACCCGACAGCTTCCCCGACGTATTGGTCTGTTAGGCTGTCGCTCGGTTTACCCAAGAGTCGTGTTGCCCCATGTGTGGACGTTATGCCCTGTTTCGCTGGACCCCCGCTTTTGCTGCCTTGCCGGGGTTCCCGGCCGACCAGCAGGCCCAGTGGAATATTTCCCCCAATGATTCGGTGCTGATCCAGCGCGCCCTCGACGGCCAGCTCACCCTGGCGCGCGCACGTTGGGGCCTGACGCCGCCCTGGCTCACTGACCTGTCCCGCACGCCGGCCCATGCCCGCGCCGAAACCCTGGCCGAGCAACCGATGTTTCGCGAAGCGTTTCGCCAACGCCGTTGCCTGCTGCCGGCCAACGGGTTTTACGAATGGCGCGGCACCCAGCGCAAACGCCCGTACTGGCTCACGCCGGGGGAGGGCTCCACGTTGTTTTTCGCGGCGATCTGGGAAGCGTATCCGGTGCAGGAGCAGGTGTGGTTGAGTACGGCTGTGGTCACTCAGGCTGCGCAGGCTCAGCGCCGGCCGTTGATCCTGGATGAGGCGGGGCAGGCCGCCTGGCTGGACCCCGCGACACCGCTGGCGGTGCTGCAAGGTCTTCTGGCCAGTGAGCCCGGCGCTTTGCGCGAGCGGGTCCTGGCCAATATGGTCAATGATCCCAAGCTCAATGGGCCGGAGTGCCTGACCCCGGCTTGAACCGTCGACATTCAGCGGTTAAATGTCTGATGTATCTGGCGCCGATACCAATGTACGCCTACGATACGCGCCATGTTTTCAGGGAGAGTGTTCATGAAGAAGTCATTGGCGGTAAGCGGGTTGGTGGCAGCGATGCTGCTGGCCGGGTGTCAGTCGGTCAATACCACCAGCGGCGGCGCGGTTGGGGTTGAGCGCAAGCAGTACATGTTCAGCATGCTGTCGAGCCAGGAAGTCGACCAGATGTACGCCCAGTCCTACCAGCAGACCCTGGGTGAGGCGAGTGGCAAAGGCGTGTTGGACAAGACCAGCGCCAACGCCAAGCGCGTGCAGGCCATTGCCAATCGCCTGATCGCCCAGGCGCCGACCTTCCGCCCGGATGCGGCGCAATGGAAGTGGGAAGTGAACCTGATCAAGAGCGATGAGATGAACGCCAACTGCGGGCCGGGTGGCAAGATCCTGGTGTACAGCGCGTTGATCGACAACCTCAAGCTCACCGATGACGAACTGGCCGCCGTGATGGGCCATGAAATCGCCCACGCCTTGCGTGAACATGGCCGCGAAGCCATGTCCAAGGCCTACGGCATCGAGATGGCCAAGCAGGGCGCCGGTGCATTGTTCGGCCTGGGCCAGGACAGCCTGGCGCTGGCCGATACCGTGGCCAACTATGGCATGACCTTGCCCAACAGCCGCAGCAATGAGAACGAAGCCGACCTGATCGGCCTGGAGCTGGCCGCCCGCGCCGGCTACAACCCGAACGCCGCCATCACGCTGTGGAACAAGATGGCCAAGGCTTCGGAAGGCGCGCCACCGGAGTTCATGAGCACGCACCCGGCTTCCGACAGCCGTATTGCTTCGTTGCAGGCGGCGATTCCGAAGGTCATGCCGCTGTACCAACAGGCCAAGAAGTCCTAGGGCTTGAGCTGCAAGTGGCAAGCTTCAAGCTGCAAGAAAAAGCAATGCTTCTTCTTGCAGCTTTTAACTTGCAGCTTGCAGCTTTTAGCTAAATCCACCCACTGCTTTGCATGGCCTTGTACACCGCCACAATCGCCAGTACGAAAAACGCCGTTGCGGCCAGCCGACGAATCAACGTCAACGGCAGCTTCTCCGCCGCAAAATTCCCCGCCAGCACCACCGGCACGTTGGCAATCAACATCCCCAGCGTGGTGCCGATAATCACCAGCCATAATTCCGGGTATTGCGCGGCCAGCATCACCGTGGCGATCTGGGTCTTGTCGCCGATTTCCGCGATGAAGAACGCAATCAGCGTGGTCAGGAATGGCCCGAACTTGCGCGTGGTGCTGGCTTCGTCATCGTCGAGTTTGTCCGGCACCAGTGTCCACAGCGCCGTGGCACAGAAGCTGGCTGCGAGAATCCAGTGCAGCACCGCATCGGAGAAGAAACTCCCGAACCAGGCGCCTACCGCACCGGCAGCCGCATGGTTGGCCAGGGTCGCGGCGACGATGCCGGCGATGATGGGCCAGGGCTTGCGAAAGCGAGCAGCGAGAATGAGCGCGAGCAGTTGCGTCTTGTCGCCGATTTCGGCCAGGGCAACGATTGCGGTAGGTACGAGCAGTGAATCCAGCATCAGGTAGGTTTCCAGGGGCGGGTCGACACGGCTATGACACGTACAGCCTTCCCGCCCCGGGTAAGGTGTGCGTGTCATAGGTCTTGTCAAACCCCGGTCCGTCTGTGCGGACTCCTGGGTCGCATACGCCATGGTCTGCTGACCAAGTATGTTGACGTATGCCGGACGAGCGTGGGCTCGTGGGAGACTACTCCCCTAGGACGGAGCGGATTCTGCCTAGGCAAAACCCATTCGGCAAGCCTTCTTTTTCAAACGCCCGTCAGGGACGCTTGGCCCGATAGATGCGAAAACCATTGCCTTCGGCTTTGACGGCGCAGATGCCCAAATGCTCTTCGATCAGCGGCTGGTACTTCAGGAAACTGTTGGCGACCAGGCGCAGTTCGCCGCCTTTTGCGAGATGTTTTGCTGCTTTTCGCAGCAAGTTTTCCGTAGCGAAGTAATCGGTGTGCACCCCGACATGGAACGGTGGGTTGCTCAGAATCGCGTTCAAGCCCATCGGCGCGGCGTCGATGCCGTCACCGGTCAGTACCTCGGCCTCCAGGCCATTGGCAGCCAGGGTCAGACGACTGCTGGCAGCGGCGAAGGCGTCCACATCGAGCAGCGTCACGGTGTTATGCGGGTAGCGACGTTTTACCGCAGCGCCCAATACGCCGGCGCCGCAACCAAAGTCGAGCAAATGCCCGCTGGGCAGCTTGTCCAGGTGTGCCAGCAACAGTTCGGTGCCACGGTCCAGGCGGCCATGGCTGAACACGCCTGGCAGGCTCACCACTTTGAGCGGCCCGTCGGCGAGCGGTACGTCGAAGGTCTGCGCCAGGCTATCCAGTTCGAGCGCTGGCGGCGCGTTGCCCACCGTGACTTGCCAAAGCTGACAATGCCGCGCGTTATCCAGCTTGCGCGGTTTGCCGAAGGGGATCATCTGCTTGGCGGCGCTTTCGATGCCGGCTTTTTTCTCGCCGACCAGAAACAGTTCGGCACCGGGCAGGCGCGCGGCCACGGCGTTGAGCAGGTAGTCGGTGAGGTCTTTGGACTTGGGCAGGAAAATCACCGCCGCATCAAATGCGCGCTCAGGCACAGTCACGCCGAACTGGCTGCGCTCGGGAAAACGCGCCGCAAGCGCCGCCTGATCGCCGGCATGCCAGCACCAGCCATGGGCGTTGGGCAGGCGCCCGAGCAAATCGTCGGCCGGCAAACCGACCAGCAGCAGGTTGCCTTGAAAAAGTTCGGCCTGGCGAAGCAGTACTTCACTGCGCGGATCCATGGTCTGCTCCTTGAAAAGGGGCGCAGTTTATCAACTGACGACGCGAAGCGGGGCACCGTTGAAAAAGCCCAGGGCGTTTTCGCGCAATTGCCCGACGATCCGTTGCCGCGCTTCACGGCTGCCCCAGGCGTTATGGGGCGTGACGATCAGCCGAGGAATGTCACCGGCCAGCAGCGGGTTGCCCTGGACCGGAGGCTCGACACTCAGCACATCCGTGGCCGCACCGCCCAGGTGCCCGCTGCGCAGCGCATCGGCCAGCGCCTGTTCGTTGATCAAGCCACCGCGTGCAGTGTTGACGACAAACGCGCCGGGCTTGAGCAGCGCCAGTTCGCGCGCGCCGATAAGGTCGCGGGTGTGCTCGTTGAGCGGGCAATGCAAGGTCAGCGCATCGACCTGCGCCAGCAGTTCATCCAGCGGCACGCGGTTGGCGCGGGCAGGGCGCCCGGGAATCGCGCCGAGCACCACGCGCATGCCGAAGGCTTCGGCCAGGCGCGCCACGGCACTGCCCAGCTCGCCATGCCCGAGCAGGCCGAGGGTTTTGCCTTCCAGCTCGACAATCGGGTAGTCCAGCAGGCAGAACTGCCTAGCCTGCTGCCATTTGCCCGCGGCCACATCCCGTTGATAGTCGTTCAGGCGCGTGGCGAGGTTGAGCAGCAGCATGAGTGTGTGCTGGGCCACGGACGGCGTGCCGTAGCCCTGGCAGTTACTCACGGTGATGCCTTGGGCGCGGGCGGCATCGAGGTCGATGTTGTTGGTGCCGGTGGCCGACACCAGGATCAGCTTGAGGTCGGGGCAGGCCGCCAGAGTCTCGGCGTTGAGCGGGATTTTGTTGCTGATGGCGACGTGAGCGCCCTGCAAGCGTTCGAGCACATTCTGCGGCGTGGTCTGCTCGAACAGCTGTAGCTCGCTGAAGCAGTCGCGTAGGCCGCTGAGGTCGAGGTCGCCGAGGTCCAGGGAGGGGTGATCGAGGAAGACGGCGCGGCGATTGTTCATGATCAACTGTACCTTTTGCGACGAGGTTTGAAGGCGTAATCTGCTGAGCCTATCAGATGAAATAATCCGTTACTTCAGGGAGCGCGCATGTACGTCGCCGAGTTTTTAACCGTAGCTTTGATTCACCTGTTGGCGGTGGCCAGCCCTGGGCCGGACTTCGCCGTAGTGGTGCGCGAAAGCGTGACCCACGGTCGGCGCGCCGGTACCTGGACCGCGCTGGGCGTCGGTTCGGCGATTTTTCTGCATGTCGGTTACTCGCTGCTGGGCATCGGCTTGATCGTGTCCCAGTCCATCGTGCTGTTCAATGCGCTGAAATGGGCGGCAGCGGCCTACCTGCTGTATATCGGCTTCAAGGCGCTGCGCGCGCAGCCGGCCAAGCCCGTGGCCGATGGCGAACTGCATCGCGAGGCAGGCGAGCGCACCCCACGCGGCGCGTTCACGGCGGGTTTTGTGACCAACGGCTTGAACCCCAAGGCCACGCTGTTTTTCCTGTCGCTGTTCACGGTGGTGATCAACCCGCACACACCGTTGGCGGTGCAGGCCGGTTATGGCGTGTATCTGGCGGTGGCGACGGCGCTGTGGTTTTGCCTGGTGGCCATGCTGTTCAGTCAGCAGCGCGTGCGCGCCGGGTTTGCGAAGATGGGGCATTGGTTTGATCGCACCATGGGCGCGGTGCTGATTGCGATCGGGGTGAAGCTGGCGTTTACCAGCATGAAGTAAACCTGATCTGTGTGGGAGGGGGCTTGCTCCCGATGGCGGTGGATCAGCTAATGAATGCTTGGTTGACACACCGCTATCGGGGGCAAGCCCCCTCCCACATTGGACCTCAGTGGGTTCAAGATGATGGCTAAAAGCTAGCATTTGCTGGGCCCTGCAAATCATTCCTTTGGCTGATTTGGTTGAAACATAACGTCTCTACAGTGCAGGTCTTCACGCCAAGACCGCGCAGTCATAAAAGGGATTCGTATGTTGCAGACCCGTGTCATTCCCCCCGCCGAAGGCGCTTACCAGTACCCGCTGTTGATCAAACGCCTGTTGATGTCCGGGACCCGTTACGAAAAGACCCGGGAAATCATCTACCGCGACAAACTGCGCTACACCTACCCGACCTTGATCGAGCGCGTCGCGCGCCTGGCCAATGTGCTGACCGAAGCAGGGGTCAAGGCCGGTGACACGGTGGCGGTGATGGATTGGGACAGCCATCGTTACCTGGAATGCATGTTCGCCATCCCGATGATCGGCGCGGTGATCCACACCATCAACGTGCGCCTGTCGCCGGAACAGATCCTCTACACCATGAACCACGCCGACGACCGCTTTGTGCTGGTCAACAGCGAGTTCGTTGGGCTTTACCAGGCCCTCGCCGGGCAACTCACCAGCGTCGACAAGACCTTGCTGATCACCGACGACGACAGCAAGACCGCCGACCTGCCCAACCTGGTGGGCGAGTACGAAACCCTGCTGGCCGCAGCGAGCCCGAAGTACACCTTCGAGGATTTCGACGAGAATTCCGTTGCCACCACCTTCTACACCACCGGTACCACCGGCAATCCCAAGGGCGTGTATTTCACCCACCGCCAACTGGTGCTGCACACCATCGGCGTGGCGACCATCATGGGCAGCGTCGACAGCGTGCGTTTGCTCGGCACTAACGACGTGTACATGCCGATCACGCCGATGTTCCACGTACACGCCTGGGGCCTGCCGTATGTGGCGACCATGCTCGGCCTGAAGCAGGTCTACCCCGGCCGCTACGACCCCGAATACCTGGTGGCGCTGTGGCGCCAGGAAAAGGTCACCTTTTCGCATTGCGTGCCGACCATCCTGCAAATGGTGCTCAATGCCAAGGCCGCCCAGGGCGTGGATTTCGGCGGTTGGAAAATCGTCATCGGCGGCAGCGCGCTCAACCGTTCGCTGTACGAAGCCGCCAAGGCCCGTGGTATTCAATTGACGGCCGCGTACGGGATGTCCGAGACCGGGCCGCTGGTGTCCTGTGCCCACCTCAATGACGAGCTGATGGCCGGCAGCGAAGATGAACGCACCACCTATCGCATCAAGGCTGGCGTGCCCGGCCCGTTGGTGGAAGCGGCGATCATGGACACCGACGGCAACTTTCTGCCTGCCGACGGCGAATCCCAGGGCGAACTGGTACTGCGTGCGCCCTGGCTCACCGAAGGCTATTACAACGAGCCGCAAAAGGGCGCCGAGCTGTGGGCCGGTGGCTGGATGCACACCGGCGATGTCGCCACCCTGGACGCGTTCGGCGTGATCGATATCCGTGACCGCATCAAGGACGTGATCAAGACCGGTGGCGAATGGATCTCCTCGCTGGCCCTGGAAGACTTGGTCAGCCGTCACCCGGCGGTACGTGAAGTAGCGGTGGTGGGCATTGCCGACCCGCAGTGGGGCGAGCGCCCGTTTGCCCTGTTGGTGCTGCGTGATGGCCATGTGATAGGCGCCCGTGAGCTCAAGGAACACCTCAAGCCGTTCGTTGAATTGGGCCACTTGAGCAAGTGGGCGATTCCGAGCCAGATCGCCGTTGTTACGGAAATTCCCAAGACCAGCGTCGGCAAGCTCGACAAAAAACGTATCCGTATCGACATCATCCAATGGCAGGCCAACAACAGCACCTTCCTGTCGACCCTCTGACACCGCTCGCCGCGCCCGTTCGGGCGCGCGCTGCTCTATCTCAAGCCTTTACTTGTGATTTGCCGAATTTCAGCCATCCTTGCCGCGTCGACCTTCGTCGGCGTGGCGAAAGGGTCGTGGCAGACGGGTTGGTGATGCAAATCACACTTTAGAGGGATCAAGCACTACCCCCTGCTGGCTATAGTCCCTTCCAGAGTTTTTCGTGGATGTTGCGCTTCGGGCGAGGGTCGCCTGGTTGTCGCTCGGCATTGGAATCGTTGTATCCCGGCCGTTACATGCATCTTCCGAAAGAGCTCACTGCCATAACAATAAAATGCACATGGAGTAGCGTCGATGACCTCAGTAAACCAGTTCTGGCGCCGGGCACGACTGCCCCTGGCCGTCAGTCTCGCTTCTACGCTCGCCGGGCCCGCATTCGGCGTCAGTTTCAACATCGGTGAAATCGAAGGGAGTTTTGACTCATCCCTGTCGGTAGGCGCCAGTTGGAGCACGTCCAAGGCCAATCGCGACCTTATCGGCGCCAACAACGGCGGCAAGGGCTTGTCCCAGACCTCCGATGACGGGCACCTGAACTTCAAGCGCGGAGAAACGTTCTCGAAGATTTTCAAGGGCATCCACGACCTGGAACTGAAGTACGGCGACACCGGTGTGTTTGTGCGTGGCAAGTACTGGTACGACTTTGAGCTCAAGGACGAAAGCCGTCTGTTCAAGGACATCAGCGACAACAACCGCAAGGAAGGCGCCAAATCATCGGGCGGGCAGATCCTCGATGCGTTCGTCTACCACAACTACTCGATCGCCGACGCACCGGGTTCCGTGCGGTTTGGCAAGCAGGTGGTGAGCTGGGGCGAAAGCACCTTCATTGGCGGCGGTATCAACTCCATCAACCCGATCGACGTGTCGGCGTTTCGTCGTCCAGGGGCCGAAATCAAGGAAGGCCTGATTCCGGTCAACATGTTCTACGTGTCCCAGACACTCACCGACAACCTGTCGGCCGAGGCGTTTTACCAGCTGGAATGGGACCAGACCGTCACCGATAACTGCGGCACCTTCTTCTCCCAGCCGGACGTGATTTCCGATGGCTGCAGCAATAACCTGCGGGTACTGAACAAGCGCTCGACCATCCCCGCCGCCGCATTGCCGACGTTGGGCGCCCTGGGTGTGGACGTGAACAGCGAAGGCGTACTCGTGCGCCGTGGCCCGGACCGCGATGCCCGCGACAGCGGCCAGTTCGGCATGGCCATGCACTACAACTTCGAGCCGCTGGATACCGAATTCGGCGCCTACTTCATGAACTACCACAGCCGTGCGCCGATCTTCAGTGCACAGGGTGCGCCGTCGTCGGCCTACACCCGTCCACTGGGTCCGCTGGGGGCCTTGCGTCCGTTGATCGTGGCGGGCAGCTCCAACTACTTCGTCGAGTACCCGGAAGATATCCGCCTCTACGGTTTGAGCTTCTCCACCACCCTGCCTACCGGCACCGCCTGGAGCGGTGAGTTGAGCTACCGTCCGAACGCGCCGGTGCAGTTGAGCACCACTGATATCCTGTTTGCCGGCGTCACGCCGATTCCGGGCTTTGGCAACGCGTCGGTGCTCAAGGGCTCGCCAGGCCAGGACCTGCACGGTTACAACCGCAAGGAAGTGACCCAGTTCCAGACCACCTTCACGCACTTCTTCGACCAGGTAATGGGCGCCAGCCGCCTGACCACCGTGGGTGAAATCGGCGTGACCCACGTGGGTGGCCTGGAAAGCAAATCCCAGGCGCGCTACGGCCGCGACCCGGTATTCGGTCCCGGCACCTTGCCAGGTGGGTTCTGCAACGCGCTTAACAACTCCACCGCCAACGGCGCCGGCTTGCCCAATGCGGCGGGCCTGAACACCAACTGCAACAACGACGGCTATACCACGGCAACCTCCTGGGGTTATCGCGCCCGTGCCATCTGGGAATACCCGGACGTGTTCGCCGGCGTCAACCTCAAGCCCAACGTGGTCTGGTCCCATGACGTCAAAGGTTACTCGCCGGGCCCTGGCGCCAACTTCGAAGAAGGGCGCAAGGCGGTCAGTCTGGGCCTGGATGCCGAATACCAGAACACCTACACCGCGAGCCTGGCCTACACCAACTTCTTTGGTGGCAAGTTCAGCACCGTGGATGACCGTGACTTTGTCGCGTTGAGCTTTGGCGCCAACTTCTAAGCACACTCTTTTCAAGTGGCATGTATTCAGGAAGACCAGAGTATGAAAATAACTAAAAGTCTGTTGCACGTGGGTGTGCTTGGGCTGTCGATCCTGGCGAGCAACGTCATGGCGGCGGTCTCGGCCGATGAAGCAGCCAAGCTCGGCACCAGCTTGACCCCGATGGGCGCCGAAATGGCCGGTAACGCGGCCGGCACCATCCCGAAATGGACGCCGATGGCGACCAACGCGGGCGCCGTGGATGCCAAAGGCTTCCTGGCCAACCCTTATGCCAGCGAACAACCGCAGTTCACCATCACCGCGCAAAACGTCGAGCAATACAAAGACAAGCTGGCGCCGGGGCAGTACGCGATGTTCAAGCGTTACCCGGACTCGTTCAAGATGCCGGTCTATCCGACCCATCGCGGCGCCACGGTGCCGGCGGAGGTGTTCGCCGCGATCAAGAAAAACGCCACCACCACCAACCTGGTGTCTGGCGGCAACGGCCTGGAAAACTTCGAGACGGCCGTGCCGTTCCCGATTCCGAAAAGCGGCGTGGAAGTCATCTGGAACCACATCACCCGTTATCGCGGGGGCAGCGTCACCCGCCTGGTCACCCAGGCCACACCGCAAACCAACGGTTCCTACAGCCTGGTGTACTTTCGCGATCAGTTCGTGTTCCGCGACAAGATGAAGGACTTCGACCCGAAAAACCCAGGCAACGTGCTGTTCTACTTCAAGCAGCAAGTCACCGCGCCGGCGCGCCTGGCCGGTGGTGTACTGCTGGTGCACGAAACCCTCGACCAAGTGAAGGAGCCGCGTTCGGCGTGGGTCTACAACGCCGGTCAGCGCCGTGTGCGCCGGGCACCGCAAGTGTCCTATGACGGGCCGGGGACTGCCGCCGATGGCCTGCGTACTTCCGACAACCTCGACATGTACAACGGCGCGCCGGACCGCTACGACTGGAAACTGGAAGGCAAGAAGGAAATCTACATCGCCTCCAACAGCTACAAGATCGATGATCCGAAACTCAAGTACGCCGACATCATCAAGGCCGGCCATATCAACCAGGATCTGGCGCGCTATGAGCTGCGCCGTGTCTGGCATGTGGTCGCGACCTTGAAGGAAGGCCAGCGGCACATCTACGCCAAGCGTGACTTCTTCATCGACGAAGACACCTGGCAAGCGGCGGTGATCGACCACTACGACGGCCGTGGCCAACTGTGGCGCGTCGCCGAAGCCCATGCCGAGAACTACTACGACAAGCAGGTGCCGTGGTATGCCCTGGAAACCCTCTACGACCTGCAGTCCGGCCGCTACCTGGCCCTGGGCATGAAGAACGAAGAGAAACAGGCTTATGACTTCGGCTTCACCGCCACCACCAGCGACTTCACTCCAGCGGCCCTGCGCCAGGATGGCGTGCGCTAACCTGAACCTATGTTGATACCCCTGTGGGAGGGGGCTTGCCCCGATAGCGGTGGTTCAGTCAACTAAGCGTTGGCTGACACACCGCCATCGGGGGCAAGCCCCCTCCCACATTTTTGTTTGGGGCGTTTGCGGGATATTTTTTGTCGCAGTTCTTTTTCAGGCATTTGTTGCAAAGATCTACAATCCAGCCGCTTTTACCGCTAGTCTGCGGACATCTGCAGTGCCGACAACAGCCTTCTACAAGAGCCCGGCGATGACTGATCTGTCCCGAATCCAAGGGCCTGCCAGCGCGGTGATTCCGACCCTGGAAGGCCGTTTCTACAGGCCGCCGCTGCCTGATGGCTACGTGCTGCGCCCCCGCCTGTGCGAACGCCTGGGCGCCGGCCTGGAAGGGCGACTGTTGCTGGTCAGCGCGCCGGCGGGGTTTGGCAAGAGTTCCCTGGCGGTGGAGTTCTGCCAGAGCCTGCCCACTCACTGGCAAAATCTGTGGCTGGGCCTGAGCCCACGGGACAGCGACCCTGGCCGTTTTCTCGAGCGCCTGCTCGAAGGCTTGCGCCAGTACTTCCCGCAACTCGGCGCCCAGTCCCTGGGCCTGTTGAAAATGCGTCAGCGTCACCAACCCTTCGCCTTTGAAGAATGGCTCGATGGTCTGCTCGATGAGCTGACGGTGCACCTGTCTGTCCAGGCGCCGCTGTTGCTGGTGCTGGATGACTACCACCTGGCCCAGGGGCCGGTGCTGGACCGTTGCCTGCAGTTTTTCCTCAATCATTTGCCCGCTGGCCTGGTGGTACTGGTCACCAGCCGCCAGCGCCCGGACTGGCACCTGGCGCGCCTGCGCCTGTCGCGGCACCTGTTGGAATTGCATGAGCAAGACCTGCGCCTGACCCATGACGAATCCCTGGCTGTGCTGGACCGGCACAGCAGTTCGTTACGTGGCGAGGCCCTGGAAAACCTGATTCGCCGCAGCGAGGGCTGGGTCGCCGGGCTGCGCTTCTGGCTGCTGGCGGCCTCCGAGGCCGGCAATGACGGCGCCCTGCCGCAGGGCCTGAACGGTGGCGAAGGGCTGATTCGCGATTACTTGCTGGAAGAGGTCATCGACTGCCTGCCTGCGGAGGTGCAAGCGTTCCTGTACGACACCGCGCCCCAGGAGCGCTTTTGCAGCGAGCTGTGCGATGCGGTCCGCGAGGCCCATGACAGCCCGGAAATCCTGCGCTACCTGCAGGCCCATCAGGTGTTTCTGGTGCCGCTGGATGAACACGGTCACTGGTACCGTTATCACCATTTGTTTTCCGACCTGTTGCGCGCCCGCCGCGAAAAGAGCGCCACGTTACCGTTGGCCAGTCTGCACCTGCGCGCCTGTCGCTGGTTCAACGCCCAGGGCCTGATCGATGAGGCGGTGGAGCAGGCGCTGCGGGCCGGGCACCTGGATGTGGCGGCGAACCTGGTGCAGAACCTCTCTGAAGAACAGCTGCTGGCCGAGCAGAATGTCGGCATGCTGCTGCGCTGGAAGATGGACTTGCCCGACAGTTTGTTGATCAGCACCCCGCGCTTGATCGTGCTCTACAGCTGGGCGCTGGGGCTGGCGTGCCAGTTGGATGCGGCGCAGGAGCTGTCCGGCTACCTCAGTCGCTTCCTGCCGGCGCCGTCGGCCACCGCGCAAAAATCCATGCTTGCCCAATGGCTGGCACTGAGCGGGATCATCGCCCGTGGGCGAGGGGACCGCGAACTGACTCAGCGCTATTGCAACGAGGCGCTGGAGAGCCTGCCGCACAAGCGTTACGGCCAGCGTTTGATGTGCCTGTCGACCCTCTCCAACCTGGCCATCGTCGATGCCGATCTGTGGCGGGCTCGTGGCCTGAACCGCGAATCCCTGGAACTGGCGCAGCGCGTCGGCAACCCGCTGTTTGAAGCCTTGGCCCATTACGACCGGGCGCGGGTGCTGCAGGCGCGGGGCGAGATCCTGCGCGCCCTCGACGAAGTGCGCCAGGGCCTGCTGCGCCTGCAGGGGCTGGCACCCCAGCGGCTGTACGCCGTACGCGCGCGGTTGTCGTTGTATGAAGGCTACCTGCTGCTGCTGCGTTACCAGCCCGAAGCCGGGCTTGCGCGTTTGCGTGCTGGCCTGACCGAAGCCCGTGCCTGCCGGGATATCAGTGTGCTGATCGGGCATTGCGTGATCGCCAGCTTCGAAGGGCGGCGAGGCGATTTCTCCGCTGCCTTTGCCGAGTTGGCCGAGGCTGAGCGCTTGATGCATATCTGGGACGTGCCGCCGATCTACTACCTGGCGATGATCACCCTGATCAAATGCGAGCTGTGGCTGGCCCAGGACCGTACCGACCTGGCCGATGCCTGGTTGACGCGGCTGGGGCAAACCTACACAGGCGAGCAGGCGGCCGCCGCACCGGAGTTTCATCCGCACTTGCCGCAACATGTGGAGCTGCAACAGGCCGCGCTGGACGCCATTCGCCATCAACCCGATAGGGCATTGCGACGGCTTGATGACCTGGCGCAACAGGCGCTCGGCAGTGGCCGCCAGATGATTGCCCTGATGGCGCTGACCCAGCAGGCCCAGGTGCTGCTGGCGTGTGGCCAGGAAGCCAAGGCCAGGCCGGTATTGGCCCGCGCACTCGAAGCCGGCGCGGGCGGCGCGTTGCAACCGTTCCAGCGGTTGCTCGAGGACTATCCGGATTGGCTGCGCGAGCAGTTGGGCAAGCCGCCCCATCAGCCGTTGCACCAGGCATTGCTGGCGCTGCTACCGGCAGGCGCCGTCGTCGCGATCGCGCCTCACCATGAAACCCTGAGTACACGGGAGCTGGCGGTCCTGCAGTTGATTGCCCAAGGCTGTTCAAACCAGGAGATCAGCAACCAGCTGTTCATTTCCCTGCATACGGTGAAAACCCACGCCAGCCATATCAACAGCAAGCTGGGCGTGGAGCGCCGCACCCAGGCGGTGGCGCGGGCCAAGTCGATGGGCTTGCTGGGCTGATTGCGTCACCGTTCACTGCGCGCTCGGGCACTGCTTCAGGGACGAGCCTGCGGCGCGGTTGATCAGCGCGGCGAAGCGCTTGAGGTTGTTCTGGTGCGCCACCACCACGTCATCGATGCTCGGGCCCGCCGGTGACTGCAAGGTCGAGCGGCAGGTCAGCGCAGGGCGATCACCGCCGCCAGCCGGCCTGAGGCGCCAACGCACGTCAAGCAGCGCGTATTGCCCAGGCACCGAATCGAAGCGCTGCACTTCCACGCGCAACGACACGGCTTGCCGGGTATCGCTGCCGGCCAGCTGGTCGACCAGCGCGCTCTTCAGCTCATCGGCGAGGGTGGCGGCCCACCACTGGGTTTCCAGGATCGCCAGGCCACTGTCGCCCTGGCGGATCACGATCTGCGCACGGTCAACCTGGGGCGGCACGCTGATGCTTTCAATGCTGATGCCACCCCCCTCCGTGCGAGTGGCGTTATCCCAGTGCGCCGGGGTCAGGGTATGGAATGCAATCGGCTCGCTGCGGCATGCCGCGAGCAATAGCAGGGCGGTCACCAGGGTGATTTTCAACGGCACTGTCATGGCGGCTCCAATGGTCATTTGCGGGGTGGCCCTTGCAGGTCAAGGGGCGCGGCATTATCGGCGCGACCGCGAATCAGCGACTCCGGATGCCGGCCCAGGTAATCCGAAAGCTCGCGCAGGGAGCGCGACATGCGCGCCAGTTCATCCAGAGTCTGGGTCAGTTGTTCGCGCTGCGGCGAGTCTTCGGCCAGGGTGGAACTGGCCGACTGCAGGGTCTTGCTCACGTCGCCCAGGGTCGTCTGCACACCGGGCAGGGTCTTGGCATTGAATTGCGCCAAGCCCTTGCGCAGCTCGACCAGGCTGGCATCGAGATTGCCGGCGATACGCTCGACCGGCAGTTGGCTGATCTTGTTGACGATGCCTTCGAATTTCTCTTGCAGTTGTTCCAGGTTGCCGGGAAGGGTGGGGATGCCCACGGGGCGCTGGTTCGGGTCAAACGCGACTTTCTCGGCCTTGGGGTAGAAGTCCAGGGCGATGTACAGCTGACCGGTCAGCAGGTTGCCGCTGCGCGCCTGGGCGCGCAGGCCGTTTTCGATGAAGCTGCCGATCAGGCGTACGCCGGCCGCTTCATCGTCAGGGTTATTGTTCATCGCCTTGAGCAGCTTGGTGTGCGCCTGGCCGAGCAATTGCGGGTAGATCACGATGCCGACGTTGACCGGGAAGCTGCGTTTTTTGGCATCGAAATCCAAGTTGATCGAGACCACTTTGCCAAACTCGACGCCGAGGAATTCCACCGGTGCGTCGACTTTCAGCCCACGCAGGGCCTGATCGAAGCGCAGCACCATGTATTGCCCCTTGCCATTGGGCGGGGCGAGGGCACTTTGCTGGTCTTCGAACAGTTCAAAGTTGCGGTTTTCCTCGGCAGGCTTGTCGTTGGGGTTGTAGGGCGGAGCCTGGAAGGAGACGCCGCCCATCAACATGGACGACAACGATTCGGTCTTCAGCGCGAAGCCATTGGCGCCGACGCTGAGGTCGACACCGCTGGCATTCCAGAAGCGCGTGTTCTCGGTGACATACGCGTCATTGGGCGCATGCACGAATACCTCGATATTCACGCCCTTGCCCTCGCTGTCCAATTCATAGGCAACAACCTGGCCGACCGGGATTTTGCGGTAATAGACCGGCGAACCGATATCCAGCGACCCCAGGCCCTGGGTATGCAGGGTGAAGCGTTTGCCTGGCTCGCCATAGGTGATGGGCGGCGGGTTTTCCAGGCCTATGAACTGTTTGGCGCGGGTGTCGGACTGGCCGATATCGGCACCGATGTAGTCGCCGGAGAGCAAGGTGTCGATGCCGGACACGCCGCCGGCGCCGATGCGCGGCCGCACCACCCAGAATTTCGAATCTTCGCGGGTGAAGCTCTCCGCCTGCTTGGCCAACTCGACGGTGGCGTTGACGCTTTTCTGGTCATCGCTCAAGGCGACACCGGTGACCTGGCCGATGACCACGTTGCGGTACTTGACCTCGGTTTTGTTGGCGACCAGCCCGCTGCCGGTCTTGAAGTTGAGGGTGATGGTCGGGCCCTGTTGCAGCACGCTATGGACCACCAGGGAGATACCCACCAGCACGGCGACAATCGGCACGATCCATACCAGCGAAACGCTGAAGCGACGCGTCTTGATCACGGGGGTTCCCGCAGGGGTGTCAGCATCAGCCTTGGATGAGCTCATCCGAGGTCTCCTCATTGTGTGGATTTTCCCAGATCAGCCGGGGATCGAAACTCATGGCCGCGAGCATCGTGAACACGACCACCAAACCAAAAAACAGAATGCCCAGGCGCGGCTCGATGTCGCCCAGGGCCTGGAACTTCACCAGCGCGGCCACCAGTGCCACCACGATCACATCCAGCATCGACCAATAGCCGATCAGCTCGATAAACCGAAACAGCTTTGAGCGTTCCTTGCGCGCCCACTGGCTATTGCGTTGCACCGTGATCAGCAGCAGCCCCAGGGACACGAACTTGATGCCCGGCACGGCAATGCTGGCGATGAAAATGATCAGCGCAATGTCCCAGGCGCCATGCTGCCAGAATTCCAGCACGCCGCTCATGATGGTGCTGTCCGCCCCGGAGCCGAGCATGGTGGTGTTCATCACCGGCAATATGTTCGCCGGCACATAGAACGTCAGTGCCGTGAGCAGGTAGGCCCAGGTGCGGGTCAAGGACTGAACCTTGCGCCGGTGCAAGGGGGCGCCGCAGCGATCACACTCGGTGGGTTCGCTGCGCATGTCGCACGGCTGGCCGCAGGTGTGGCACAGGCACAGGTTGAGTTCGCGGGCGGTGGGCGGTGAATTCATAGGGTGTCCCACAGATCACGCACATCGCGCCCGGCGATGCGGATCAGCAAAAGGCTGAGGGCGGCCAGCGCGAACAGGCCGATGCCGGGTATCACATCGAGCATGCCGGCCAGCTTGAAGACCGCCACCATCGCGCCCAACAGGCACACCTCCAGCATGCTCCAGGGCCTGAGGGCTTCCAGCCAGCGCATGCACAGCTTGAAGGCCGGTGAGCGCCTGCCGGAAAGGGCAAAACTCAACACCCAGATCAGCAGCAGTAGCTGAAACACTGGTGCGATGATCATGGAAATCGCTGCCACCAAAGCGATGAATGTGATCGGCCCCTGGCTCAGCGCAACCACCGAATCCCAGAGTGTCGCGCTGTTCTTCAGGCCCTGCAGGCTGATGCTCATCACCGGATAAAAATTGGCGAACGCCCACAGCACCGCAGCGGTGAGCGTCAACGCGAGACGCTGTTGCACCGACAGGCCGTTGTAGCGCTGCAGTACCCCGGCGCAGCGTACGCACAGGGCTTTCTGATGTTTGGCGAGCGTGACTTTCTGGTACACGCAGTCGCAGTGTTCGCAGATGATCTGTTGATTCGCCATGCGTGTTGCTCCAGATGCGACTGCCTGCGGTGTGGGTCATGCCGTGGGTTCAATGGCGTTTGCGTAGCTTAGCAGCCTCGCAGGCTGTAAGACGATGAAGAACGGGGTTGTGGCTGCGGCGTGACGTTACTCACTCCAGGGCATGGTCCGGATACATGCCTGGGCGAGGCGTAAGAATCCTTTTGTGCGTGCTTGATTGATGAGCGTCGGCCCCATTTGAATCCCCTTGGCTCAGGCGAAAGTCGCTATGCTTTGTTACACCAGCAAGCGGCGCCCACGGAATTTTTACCGCTTGCCATGTTCCAAACCCGGCACAGGTCCGTTGCCCATGTCCTCTGCATCACAGAATGCAAAAGTAGGAGCTTCCTTCATGTTCACTCCGCGTCGTCTGCTTGTTGTCGCCACCGCCGTAGCCCTGTTGTCCGGCTGCGCTTCACCCAACCCTTATGACGGCAGCCAGGGACAGGCCGGCAATGGTTCCGAAAGTGGCATGAGCAAAACCGCCAAGTACGGCGGCCTCGGCGCGCTGGCCGGGGCATTGGCCGGTGCGGCCATCGACCATAACAACCGTGGCAAGGGCGCGCTGATCGGCGCAGTCGTTGCGGGTGCCGGCGCCGCCGGCTATGGCTACTACGCCGACCAGCAAGAGAAAAAACTGCGCGAAAGCATGGCCAATACCGGAGTTGAAGTGCAGCGCCAGGGTGACCAGATCAAGCTGATCATGCCCGGCAATATCACCTTCGCCACCAACTCCGACGCCATCTCCAGCAGTTTCTACCAGCCGCTGAACAACCTGGCCAACTCCCTCAAGCAGTTCAACCAGAACACCATCCAGATCGTCGGCTACACCGACAGCACCGGCAGCCGTCAGCTGAATATGGACCTCTCCCAGCGCCGTGCGCAGAGCGTGGCCAACTACCTGACCTCCCAGGGCGTCAGTGCCGCCAACCTGAGCGCACGCGGCGCCGGCCCGGATAATCCGATCGCCAGTAACGCTGACGTCAACGGCCGTGCCCAGAACCGTCGGGTAGAAGTGAACCTTGGCCCGATCCCAGGCCAGCAGTACGGCCAGCCGGGTGCCCAGCAACAGGCGCCACAACAGAACAACCAGTTCCAGGGCAACCCGTACTCGCAGTACCAGTAAACAACCGCCACGAAAAAGGGCGCCGTGCAGCAATGCACGGCGCCCTTTTTTTGGCTTGCGGTTACATCAGTCGATGTATTCGAACACCTTGACGATTTTCTGCACTCCGGACACACCCTGTACCAGGTTGGCGGCGCGAGTGGCTTCAGCCTGGGTCAACAGGCCCATCATGTAGACGATGCCATTGTCGGTGACGATCTTGATACGCGAGCCCGGAACGGCGCTGTCGGTGAGCATCTGCGCCTTGATCTTGGTGGTCAGCAAGGCATCGTTGCTGATGGCCAGCAGCGTGATCGGGTCCATGACCTGCAGTTCGTTGTGCACCTTCTTGACCCGTTGCACCGCCGAGGCGGCCTGTTCAGCCTGGGCCTTGAGTTCGGCGCGCGGTGTTTGCCCGGCCAGCAGCACGACGCCGTTGAAGCTGGTGACCACAATGCGTGACGCGCCATTGCCCAGGTCCGTAGCCGCTTTGGCGACGTTGACCTTGACCTTGGTTTCAATCAGCGAGTCGTCGATGGTGCTGCCGAAGGTACGTGTACCCCGGTCATCCTGGATGGGGGTGTCCCGTGTAGCGGTGATTGCCGTACTGCAGCCGCTGATGGCGAGGCACAGCGTGATGGCCAAAAGGCTGAGGCGATTAACGGTCATTCTTCACTCCCGAACAGTTGGCTGTCGATCAGATCGCACAGGCAGTGGATCGCCAGCAGGTGGACTTCTTGAATGCGTGCAGTGACAGTGGCCGGAACGCGAATCTCCACGTCCTCAGGCAGCAGCAACGAGGCCATGCCGCCGCCGTCGCGCCCGGTCAATGCTACGACAATCATTTCGCGATCATGTGCGGCCTGGATCGCTTGAATGATGTTCGCCGAGTTGCCACTGGTGGAAATCGCCAGCAACACATCGCCCGGCTGGCCGAGGGCACGGATCTGTTTGGAGAAGATTTCGTTGTAGCTGTAGTCGTTGGCGATCGAGGTGATGGTCGACGAATCGGTGGTCAGGGCGATCGCCGGCAGGCTCGGACGCTCGCGCTCGAAGCGGTTGAGCAGCTCGGAGGAGAAATGCTGGGCGTCACCGGCCGAGCCGCCGTTACCGCACGAAAGCATTTTGCCTTCGTTGAGCAAGGCGTTGACCATGACCTGACTGGCTTGCTCGATGTGCGGTGCAAGTACGTCCATCGCCTGTTGCTTGGTGTCGATGCTGGCCTGGAAAAGCTGGCGAATTCGGGATTGCATGTCCATCTGTGTGACCTTAATGAGCGCGGCTGTTTGGCACAGAAATGTGCAGCCCGCAAAGCAAAGAGCAAAAGTGTGGGGTGAAGGTGCCGGGTGAGTCAGCTGTCGAAGGCATCTTTGAGCCAATTCAAGTCAGTTGGACCCGACGGCGTGCTTTCCATGGCAACCACATCGAAACGGCAGGGGCTGTCGGCCCAGCGATGCTCTTTTTGCAGGAAAAACTGCGCGGCGAGTATCAGCTTTTGACGCTTGCGCCCATCGATACTGGCGAGCGCGCCACCCCATTGTGCGTGTTTTCTGTAGCGGACTTCGACGAATACTACTGTATCGCCGTCAAGCATGACCAGATCCAGCTCACCGCGTTTACATAACCAGTTCTGCGCCAGAAGGCGCAGACCCTGTTGTTGCAGATAGTTCAGCGCGTAGCGTTCGGCATCCTTGCCGCTTTGTGCGCTGGACCGCTCGGGCATCAGCGCGGGGTATCCGGCAGGCGCTGGATCTCGCCACCCACGAACTTCGCCCACGGCATCTGACGGTCAACGCGCTGGTTGGCGCTGATGCCCAGGTTACCGGAGAGGCCGTCGACACGGGTGTCCGGCAACGCCTTGAGCTGGCCCAGGCGTGGCGCCAGGCGATAGGCATCGACGCCCATCGCATACAGGCGGCCCAGGCTGCCATTGGCTTGCGGCCATTGTGCGGCGACCTGGTTGCGCAGTGGGTCGGTGGTGTTGAGCAACCAAGGGGTTTCGCAGAACATCACGTTGGTCATGTCCAGGTACTGGTTGCGGTCGCCACTGGCGCTGAAGACGTGGGACGTCGCATAGACAGGCACGTCACCGGCGTATTGGAAGTTCAGGGTCGGCTTGATCTGCTGGGCCAGTTGCGGGGTGACGGCCAGGAAGATGAACTCGATGTCCTGGCGACGCGAAGGCTGGGCGGCAACGTCAGTGCCGACGGTGTTTTGCAGGCTCTTAGCGCGGCCTTCGCTTTTGCGCAGCTGGAACAGGTCGGCGATCTGCTGGGCCAGGGCCACAGGCTGATCGACATACTCGACACCCATGACGGTGCCGCCGTTGGCTTCCCAATCCTGACGGAAAGCTTTGTAGACACGCTCGCCCCATTCGCCACGGGGCACCATGGCGGCGGCGCGATGCAGGCCGTCGGCACGGGCGCGGCGCGACACTTCACGGGCTTCGTCTTCAGCGGCCAGGCCGAACTGGAACAACTGCGCCGGGGCTTGATCGCCTTCGCTGTAGTTCAGCGCCAGGGTGGTGATCGGCAATTGCGGACGTGCACTGAGCTGTTTGACCAGTGGCTTTTCCAGCGGGCCAACCACCAGCTGCACGCCGGCAGCCTGGGCCTTGGCGTAGAAGTCGTCGATGGAGGTCAGCCGCGAGCTGTCGTAGAACTCAATCACCGGCGGCTTCTGCCCGGCCTGTTCGGCCTGGTAGTGAGCGGCCATGAAGCCTTCACGCAATGCCTTGCCGACCGACGCCAAGGCGCCTTCCTGCGGCAGCAGCAGGGCGATCTTGGTCAGCGGCTGGCTGGCCAGTTCCTTGAGTTTGGTCAAGGGCGTTGGCAATTGCACGGCCGCCGGATGGCCCGGGTTGCGCGCGCGCCAGGTGTCGATGGCGGTTTGTTGCTGCTCCAGCGTGCCGGCGCCCTTGACCGCCTGGGCCAGGGTGATCCAGCCGTCCAGCGTCGGGTTGCCGGTGGCTTGCAGCTGCTCGGCGGGCAGAGCGGCAATCAACACCCAGATCGCTTCGTGGGTGCTGTTGGCGGCGTCACCGGTGAGCAGCGGCGCCATGGCGACACGCTCCCGCGCTGCCGCCAGGGTCTGGCCGTCGGCTTCATAGGCGCGGGCATGCACGGTGCCGGTGCGCACTTGTTGATCGACCGGCAGCTCCTTCAGGCTTTGCAGGCTGGGGTGGTTCAGCGCCGTCAATGCAGCCTTGGGCTGGTTGCGGGTCATCGCCAGCTCGGCGGCCAAGGTGCTGGCGAACACTTGCGCGGCCGGTTTCAGGACATCCAGGGGCACCTGCGCAAGAATCTGCGAGGAGCGGCCGGGGTTGTTCTGCTGGTAGGCCAGGTCAGCCGCACTCAGGCGCAGCAATGCGGCCTTTTCTGGCGTCTTGGCGGCCGTAGCCTGTTCGAGCAGTTGCTCGATACTGGCGTCGGGCGTGCGTGGTAGGTCGCCAAGGCTGGACGAGGGCGAGCTGGCGCAAGCGGCCAGCAAGGCAGCGAGGCAGAGGGCGGAGAGCAGCCGCAGGCAAGCGATCATGTAAGTGTTCCTGATACCGATCAAATTAGCGTGGAAGTGTACCCAAGCACTGGCCCAGGCGCGATGTTCGTGGCGTGAAACCGTGGATTTAGGTCGTGCAATTGTTGCGTTTTACTGACAATGGCTGAAACGACATCCGCCGTGACGGCATATTTTCAGCGCGTTGACGCGCTACAATGTGGCTTTTGCCAACCATCGAGGTGTGCGTTTTGACTGCTCCAGGTCCTTTGAATTCCACTGCAGGCTCGCTTTTTGTCGTGGCGACGCCCATTGGCAACCTGGACGACATCAGTGCCCGGGCATTGAAAGTGTTGCGCGAGGTTAAATTGATCGCGGCGGAAGACACGCGACACTCCCAACGGTTGATGCAGCATTTTGGAATCCCCACGCCACTGGCGGCCTGCCATGAACACAACGAGCGCGAGGAGGGCAGCCGTTTTATCACCCGTTTGCTGGCAGGTGATGATGTTGCGCTGATCTCCGATGCGGGCACGCCGCTGATTTCCGACCCGGGCTACCATCTGGTCCGCCAGGCGCGCGCCGCTGGTATCAATGTAGTGCCTGTTCCAGGCGCGTGCGCGCTGATTGCAGCATTATCTGCAGCGGGCTTGCCGTCGGACCGCTTTATCTTCGAAGGCTTCCTGCCCGCCAAGACGGTAGGGCGTCGCGCGCGTCTGCAGGCGCTGAAGGAAGAGCCGCGCACCTTGATTTTCTACGAAGCTCCGCACCGCATCCTGGAGTGCCTGCAGGACATGGAGCTGGTGTTCGGCGGAGCGCGCCTGGCGCTGCTGGCTCGCGAGTTGACCAAGACCTTTGAAACCCTCAAGGGCCTGCCGCTGGAAGAACTGCGCGGGTTTGTCGAAGGCGACAGCAATCAGCAGCGCGGAGAGTGCGTCGTGCTGGTGGCCGGCTGGACGCCTCCAGAGGATGAAGATGCAGTCGGCAGCGAAGCCATGCGCATCCTCGATTTGCTGCTCAAGGAGATGCCGCTCAAGCGGGCTGCCGCCCTCGCCGCGGAAATTACCGGGGCGCGCAAGAATGTGTTGTATCAGGCGGCGCTGGATAAACAGAAAGCCGAATAGTTCCGGGGCCGGGCCGGTGTTTCGTCCGAAGGTGATGGCAATGCTGCACTTTTAATACTTGTCCTGAGGCCGTCGTGCCGTTAACCTGCGCGGCGGAGAGTCGATTGGACAGTCGCTGCCCTCTATGAAAATTAGGGGGGGGAGGAAAGTCCGGGCTCCATAGGGCGAAGTGCCAGGTAATGCCTGGGAGGCGTGAGCCTACGGAAAGTGCCACAGAAAATAACCGCCTAAGCACTTCGGTGCCGGTAAGGGTGAAAAGGTGCGGTAAGAGCGCACCGCACGACTGGCAACAGTTCGTGGCTAGGTAAACCCCACTTGGAGCAAGACCAAATAGGGTCCCAAGGCGTGGCCCGCGCTGGGACCGGGTAGGTTGCTAAAGATGTCCAGTGATGGCCATCGTAGACGAATGACTGTTCAAGACAGAACCCGGCTTATAGATCGACTCTCCACCTTTTTCCTTCTGCCTGAACCTCGGGCAGAAAACCCGGTAGTAACGCAAGAATCCCTCCTTGCCAAATCATTGGCAGATGCGTCTTCGTAATACCAAAAAAATCTTACTCTTAATAAATTACTTTAACTCTGGGCCATAGTGCTTTGAGTTATTTGTGCTTGTTGAGTCAAAAACCACGCTGAACTCGGGTTTCTCCTCCCGTTACGCTCGTAAATCTCCGTTCTGTAAGGCTTTTCCTTGTATCCGCGCCTTGACGGTGTGGTGGGCGCATTCCTATAGTGTGCGCAAGTGGCGGAAAGTGGCACGAAGTGGGTTTTTTGAACGTAAAACGCTAAAAATTGGAGAAACGCACCTGTGTTTCGCGGAGCTAACGCTATCAGTCTCGATGCAAAAGGCCGTCTCGCCATGCCGAGCCGGTATCGTGACGAGCTCATTTCGCGAAGTTCGGGGCAGTTAATCGTCACGATTGACGCGGTTGACCCTTGTTTGTGTGTTTACCCCCTCGATGAGTGGGAGTTGATTGAAACCAAATTGCGCGCTCTGCCTTCATTGCGTGAAGAAAACCGCCGCCTGCAGCGTTTGCTGATCGGTAATGCCGTCGACCTTGAACTCGATGGCAGCGGTCGTTTCCTGGTGCCGCCGCGTTTGCGCGAATACGCCAGGCTCGACAAGCGCGCAATGCTGGTAGGCCAACTGAACAAGTTCCAATTGTGGGACGAAGATGCCTGGGATGCTGTTTCTGCAGCTGACTTGGCTGCTATTCAACAACCGGGCGCCATGCCTGATGAACTGCGTGATTTGATCCTGTGACTATTGATAGCGGCTTTAACCACATCACCGTACTGCTTGACGAAGCCGTTGAGGCTCTCGCCGTACGCGCGGATGGCTGCTATTTGGATGGCACCTTCGGCAGGGGCGGGCACAGTCGGTTGATACTCAGCCAGCTCGGGCCCAACGGTAAACTCCTCGGGTTCGACAAAGACCCTCAAGCGATTGCCACCGGGCAAGCGCTAGCGGCCGAAGACGGCCGCTTTGTCGTTGTGCAGCGCAGCTTTGCCGAGCTGGGCGCCGAAGTCGCCGAGCGCGGCATGGCGGGCAAGGTGGCCGGGATTCTGCTCGACCTCGGCGTGTCTTCGCCGCAGCTCGATGACCCGGAGCGCGGCTTCAGCTTCATGAACGATGGCCCCCTCGACATGCGCATGGACCCTACCCGTGGCGTCAGCGCCGCGCAGTTCATCGCCACCGCGCCGGTGGAAGAAATTGCCCGGGTGTTCAAGGAGTACGGCGAAGAACGCTTCGCCGGTCGCATGGCCCGCGCCGTGGTCGAACGCCGCGAAATCCAGCCGTTCGAACGCACCGCTGACCTGGCCGAAGTGCTGAAGGTCGCCAACCCTGCATGGGAGAAGGGCAAGAACCCCGCTACCCGCGCATTCCAGGGCCTGCGCATTCACGTCAACAACGAATTGGGCGATCTGGAGGCTGGCCTCGAGGCTGCCCTGGACGCGTTGGAAGTGGGCGGTCGCCTGGTGGTGATCAGTTTCCATTCCCTGGAAGACCGTATCGTCAAACTGTTCATGCGGCGTCTGGTCAAGGGCGAGTCCGACAACCTGCCGCGCAATCTGCCGGTGCGTTTCGAAGCCTTTGTACCGAAAATCAAAATCCATGGCAAAGCACAGTTCGCCTCCGAAGCTGAACTCAAGGCCAACCCACGTTCGCGCAGCGCCGTCATGCGCGTCGCGGAGAAGTTGCGGTGAGCAAGCTTTTCGCCAAACCCCTGCCGGGCGGCAGCTTCTTTATGTTGCTGCTGTTTATCGGCGTGCTGGTGTCCGCGATTGCGGTGTCCTACAGCGCGCATTGGAATCGTCAATTGCTCAATACCCTCTATGGGGAATTGAGCGTGCGCGACAAGGCGCAGGCGGAATGGGGCCGGTTGATCCTGGAGCAGAGCACGTGGACGGCCCACAGCCGTATCGAAGTGCTGGCCACCGAACAACTGAAAATGCACATTCCGGGCGCGGCCGACGTACGCATGGTGGCGCCATGATGAAACTTGAAGGCGCACTCTACCCATGGCGCTTCCGCCTGATGCTCGGCTTGCTGGCATTGATGGTGGGTGCGATCGTCTGGCGGATCTTCGACCTGCAGGTCGTCGATCGTGACTTCCTGATCGGCCAGGGCGATGCCCGTAGCCTGCGGCATATTCCGATTCCTGCGCACCGCGGCCTGATTACCGACCGCAACGGCGAGCCTCTGGCCGTGAGTACCCCGGTGACCACCTTGTGGGCCAACGCCAAGGAACTGCAGGTAGCCAAGGACAAGTGGCCCGAACTCGCCGCTGCCTTGGGGCAAGACCGCAAAGCGCTGACCGAACGCCTGGAAGCCCAGGCCAACAAAGAATTCATCTACTTGGTTCGCGGGCTCACCCCCGAACAGGGTCAGCAAGTGCTCGACCTGAAAGTTCCGGGTGTCTATGGCATCGAGGAATTTCGTCGTTTCTACCCGGCCGGTGAAACCACCGCGCACATGGTCGGCTTTACCGATATCGATGACCATGGCCGCGAAGGTGTCGAGCTAGCCTACGACGAATGGCTGGCCGGCGTTCCCGGCAAGCGCCAGGTCATCAAGGACCGGCGCGGCAGGCTGATCAAGGATGTTCAGGTCACCAAGAACGCCAAGGCCGGCAAGCCCTTGGCGTTGTCGATTGACTTGCGTCTGCAGTACCTGGCCAACCGTGAATTGCGTAACGCGATCATCGAAAACGGCGCCAAAGCCGGCAGCCTGGTGATCATGGACGTGAAGACCGGCGAGATTCTCGCCATGGTCAACCAGCCGACCTACAACCCGAACAACCGTCGCAACCTGCAGCCGGCGATGATGCGCAACCGCGCGATGATCGACGTGTTCGAGCCGGGTTCGACCATGAAAGCCATCTCCATGAGTGCCGCCCTGGAAACCGGACGCTGGAAGCCCAGCGACAAGGTCGAGGTGTATCCAGGCACTTTGCAGTTGGGCAAATACACCATCCGCGACGTGTCGCGCACCGAGGGCCCGGTGCTGGATCTGACAGGCATCCTGATCAACTCCAGTAACGTAGGTATGAGCAAGGTCGCCTTCGATATCGGCGGCGAAACCATCTACCACCTGGCGCAAAAAATCGGCCTGGGCCAGCCCACCGGGCTCGATTTCCCAGGTGAGCGCGTCGGCAACCTGCCGAACTACCGCGACTGGAAAAAGGCCGAGACCGCCACTCTGTCGTACGGCTACGGCCTGTCGGTGACCGCGATCCAACTGGCCCATGCGTTCTCGGTATTGGCGAATAATGGCCGAATGGTTCCGCTGAGCCTGATTCACGTGGACGAAGCGCCGAAAGCCACCCAGGTGATCCCGGAAAAAGTCGCCAAGACCATGCAAGGCATGCTGCAACAAGTGATCGAGGCGCCGCGTGGCGTATTCCGCGCCCAGGTGCCGGCCTATCACGTGGCTGGCAAGTCTGGTACTGCGCGTAAAACCTCAGTGGGCACCAAGGGTTATGCGGAAAATTCCTACCGTTCATTGTTCGCCGGTTTCGGCCCGATGAGCGATCCGCGCTACGCCATCGTCGTAGTGATCGATGAACCGAGCAAGGCCGGTTACTTCGGTGGCCTGGTCTCGGCGCCAGTGTTCAGCAAAGTGATGTCCGGCACCCTGCGCCTGATGAACATCACGCCGGACAATCTTGCGCCAACCCAGCAAGCGAATGCCGCACCCCCGGCCGCTGCTGTAAAAGCCAATGGAGGGCGCGGCTGATGTCTCTTAGCCTGAACAAGATTTTTGCCCACGCCGGCCGCGATCTGCTGATTCGCGAGTTGAGCCTGGACAGCCGCAACGTGCGCGCCGGTGACCTGTTCCTGGCCGTGCCCGGTGGCAAGTTCGATGGCCGTGCGCATATTGCCGACGCCCTACAACGTGGTGCTGCCGCTGTTGCTTATGAAGTGGAAGGCGCTACTGTGCTGCCGATCACCGATGTGCCGTTGATTCCAGTCAAGGGCTTGGCCGCGCAGTTGTCCGACATTGCCGGGCGCTTCTACGGTGAACCGAGCCGCCACCTGAACCTGGTGGGCGTGACCGGCACCAACGGCAAGACCAGCGTGACTCAACTGGTCGCCCAGGCCCTGGACCTGCTGGGTCAGCACTGCGGCATCGTCGGTACCCTGGGCACCGGCTTCTATGGTGCGCTGCAAAGCGGCCTGCACACCACGCCGAACCCGATTGCCGTGCAGGCGACCCTGGCCGACCTGAAAAAGGCCGGCGCCAAGGCGGTTGCCATGGAAGTGTCGTCCCATGGTCTCGACCAGGGCCGTGTCACGGCCCTGGCGTTTGACGTGGCGGTGCTGACCAACCTGTCCCGCGACCACCTCGATTACCACGGCACCATGGACGCGTATGCAGCGGCCAAGGCCAAGCTGTTCGCCTGGAATCACCTGAAGTGCCGGGTCGTGAATCTGGATGATGCCTTCGGTCGCCAACTGGCAGCTCAAGACAGCGAAGCGCGCTTGATCAGCTATAGCCTGGAAGACACCCGTGCGTACCTGTACTGCCGCGAAGCCCAGTTCAGCGACGAGGGCGTGCGCGCCACCCTGGTAACGCCACAAGGCGAGCACCATTTGCGTAGCACGTTGCTCGGGCGTTTCAACCTGAGCAACGTATTGGCAGCCATCGGCGCCTTGCTCGGCCTGGATTACGCCCTCGACGAAATTCTGAAAGTACTGCCCAAACTGGAAGGCCCGGCCGGCCGCATGCAGCGCCTGGGTGGCGGTACGCAACCGCTGGTGGTGGTCGATTATGCCCACACCCCTGATGCACTGGAAAAAGTCCTGCTGGCCCTGCGCCCGCACGCCAAGGGCAAGCTGTTGTGCCTGTTCGGCTGCGGCGGCGACCGTGATCGCGGCAAGCGTCCGTTGATGGCCGAGATCGTCGAGCGCCTGGCCGACGGCGTGCTGGTGACCGACGACAACCCGCGCAGCGAAGACCCCAGCCGGATTTTCGACGATATACGCGAAGGCTTCAAAGACACTGCCAACGTCACGTTCGTGGCCGGTCGCGGCGCAGCCATCGCCCAATTGATCGCCGGTGCCAGCGCGGATGACGTGGTGGTGCTGGCTGGCAAGGGGCATGAGGATTACCAGGAAATCAACGGCGAGCGCCATGCCTTCTCCGATCTGGTCGAGGCGAGTCACGCCCTGACCGCCTGGGAGGTCGCCCATGCTTAAGCCGATGACCTTCAGCGAACTGGCCCAGGCGTTGTCGGCCCGGGTGCTGTCGAGCGATTGCACGTTCGACGGCGTCAGTATCGACAGTCGCAATATCCAGCCCGGCCAGCTGTTCATCGCACTCACAGGCCCGCGGTTTGACGGTCACGACTACCTGAACGACGTCGCCGCCAAAGGCGCCGTGGGTGCCCTGGTGCAACGTGAAGTGGCGCACGCGACGTTGCCGCAGCTGCTGGTCGCCGATACGCGGCTTGCGTTGGGTCAACTGGGTGCGCTGAACCGTGCCACTTTCGACAAGCCGGTTGCCGCCATCACCGGCTCCAGCGGCAAGACCACCGTCAAGGAACTGTTGGCCGGCGTACTGCGCACGCGCGGGCCGGTACTCGCCACCCGGGGCAACCTGAACAATGATTTCGGCGCACCGCTGACCCTGCTCGAACTGGCCCCGGAACACACGGCGGCAGTCATCGAACTGGGCGCTTCCCGCGTCGGTGAGATTGCCTACACCGTGGCGCTGACCAAGCCCCATGTCGCGGTTATCAACAATGCCGGTACCGCCCATGTCGGTGAATTCGGCGGCCCGGAAAAAATCGTCGAAGCCAAGGGTGAAATTCTTGAAGGCCTCGACGCTTCGGGCACCGCGGTACTGAATCTTGACGACAAGGCCTTCGAGACCTGGCGCGTACGCGCTGCCGGTCGCAAGGTGCTGACCTTTGCCGTGCGCAGCGCCGCAGCCGATTTTCATGCCAGCGACATCACCGTTGATGCGCGTGGTTGCCCGTCCTTCACCTTGCACACGCCGCAAGGCAGTGAACACGTGCAACTGAACCTGCTGGGCAACCATAACGTCGCCAACGCCTTGGCCGCTGCCGCTGCCGCCCACGCCCTGGGTGTGTCGCTGTTCGGCATCGCCACAGGCTTGGGCGCGGTGCAGCCGGTCAAAGGACGCACTGTCGCGCAATTGGCCACCAACGGCATGCGCGTGATCGATGACACTTACAACGCCAACCCGTCTTCCGTTAACGCCGCCGTGGATCTGCTCAAAGGCTTTGATGGCCGCAAGGTGCTGGTACTTGGCGACATCGGCGAATTGGGCGACTGGGCTGAACAAGGGCACCGCGAAGTCGGCGCCTATGCCGCCGATAAGGTCGACGCGTTCTACGCCGTCGGCCCGAACATGGCGCACGCGGTAAACGCCTTCGGCCCTGGCGCGCGGCATTTTGCGACCCAAGGCGAATTGATCCAGGCGTTGGCTGCGGCTGAACACGACACACACACAACCATTTTGATCAAGGGATCGCGCAGCGCGGTGATGGAAAACGTCGTCGCAGCCTTGTGTGGCTCAAGTACGGAGAAACATTAATGCTGCTGCTGCTGGCTGAGTATCTGCAACAGTTCCACAAAGGCTTCGCGGTCTTTCAGTACCTGACCCTGCGCGGGATCCTGGGTGTGCTGACCGCGCTGTGTTTGTCGCTGTTTCTGGGGCCGTGGATGATCCGCACCCTGCAGAACCTGCAAATTGGTCAATCGGTTCGCAATGACGGCCCGCAGTCGCACCTGTCCAAGTCCGGCACCCCGACCATGGGCGGCGCGTTGATCCTGTCGTCCATCGGCGTCAGCACCGTGCTCTGGGCCGACCTGCATAACCGCTACGTGTGGGTGGTGCTGCTGGTGACCCTGCTGTTCGGCGCCATAGGCTGGGTCGATGACTACCGTAAAGTGATCGAGAAGAACTCCAAGGGGCTGCCGAGCCGCTGGAAGTACTTCTGGCAATCGGTATTCGGCCTGGCGGCGGCGATCTTCCTCTACACCACCGCACCAAGCGCTGTGGAAACCACCTTGATCATCCCAATGCTCAAGGATGCCAGCATTCCACTGGGCATCGGTTTCGTGGTGCTGACCTATTTCGTGATCGTCGGCTCCAGCAACGCGGTCAACCTGACTGATGGCCTCGACGGCCTGGCGATCATGCCGACGGTGATGGTCGGCGGCGCCCTCGGCATTTTCTGCTACCTGTCGGGTAACGTGAAGTTCGCCGAGTACCTGCTGATTCCCTACGTACCGGGCGCGGGTGAGCTGATCGTGTTCTGCGGCGCGCTGATCGGCGCCGGCTTGGGCTTCCTGTGGTTCAACACGTACCCGGCACAAGTCTTCATGGGCGACGTCGGCGCACTCGCACTGGGCGCGGCCCTTGGCACCATCGCGGTGATCGTGCGCCAGGAAATCGTGCTGTTCATCATGGGCGGTGTGTTCGTGATGGAAACCCTGTCGGTGGTCATCCAGGTGGCTTCCTTCAAATTGACCGGGCGCCGTGTATTCCGAATGGCGCCGATTCATCACCACTTTGAACTCAAGGGCTGGCCCGAGCCACGCGTGATCGTCCGTTTCTGGATCATCACCGTGATTCTGGTACTGGTCGGCCTTGCCACCCTGAAACTGAGGTAGAAACGAGTGTCCCTGATCGCTTCAGACCACTTCCGCATCATTGTCGGCCTCGGCAAGAGCGGCATGTCCCTGGTTCGCTTCCTGGCGAACCGGGGCACGTCGTTTGCCGTGGCCGACACGCGGGAAATTCCACCGGAGCTGGTCACGCTGCGCCGTGACTACCCGCACGTGGAAGTGCGTTGTGGCGAATTGGACGTAGAATTTCTGTGCCGCGCCGATGAGCTTTACGTGAGCCCCGGCCTGGCATTGGCCACACCGGCCCTGCAAGCAGCAGCGGCGCGTGGCGTGAAGCTGTCCGGCGATATCGACCTGTTTGCGCGTCACGCCAAGGCGCCGATCGTGGCCATCAGCGGCTCCAACGCGAAAAGCACCGTGACCACCCTGGTCGGCGAAATGGCGATGGCTGCCGGCAAGCGCGTGGCGGTGGGCGGCAACCTCGGGGTGCCGGCGCTGGATCTGCTCAGCGACGACGTCGAGTTGTACGTGATGGAATTGTCGAGCTTCCAGCTGGAAACCACCCATGACCTCGGTGCCGAAGTGGCTACCGTGTTGAACGTCAGCGAAGACCACATGGACCGCTACAGCGGCCTGCCGGCCTATCACCTGGCCAAGCATCGTATCTTCCGGGGCGCCAAGCAGTTTGTGGTCAACCGCCAGGATGCCTTGAGCCGTCCACTGATAGGCGAAGGCATGCCTTGCTGGACCTTTGGTCTGAGCAAGCCTGATTTCAAAGCCTTTGGCATTCGCGAAGAGAACGGTGAGAAATACCTGGCCTTCGAATTCCAGAACCTGATGCCGGTGCGCGAGTTGAAAATCCGTGGCGCCCATAACCAGTCCAACGCCCTGGCGGCCTTGGCGCTCGGCCACGCGGTGGGCCTGCCCTTCGACGCCATGCTCGCCAGCCTGCGCACCTTCGCCGGCCTTGAGCATCGCTGCCAGTGGGTGCGCGACCTCGACGGCGTCAGCTATTACAACGACTCCAAGGCCACCAACGTCGGCGCTGCCCTGGCGGCCATCGAAGGCCTGGGTGCCGATATCGACGGCAAGCTGGTGCTGATCGCCGGTGGCGACGGCAAAGGTGCCGACTTCAAGGACCTTAAAGCGCCGGTCGCAGCGCATTGCCGCGCCGTGGTGCTGATGGGCCGTGATTCGGACCTGATCGCCGCAGCCCTGGGCGACGCGGTGCCGCAAGTGCGCGCTACCTCCCTGGACGACGCGATCGCCCAGTGCAAAGCCCTGGCCCAGCCGGGTGATGCGGTACTGCTGTCGCCAGCCTGCGCCAGTTTCGACATGTTCAAGAACTATGAAGAGCGCGGCCAGCTGTTCGCCCGCGCTGTGGAGGCTTTGGCATGAGCCTCAACCTGAAAAACATCATCAAACCGTACCCGTCGCCAATCATTACCGGGCGCGGCATCGACCTGGATTTCCCGATGCTCGCCGGTTGCCTGGCGCTGCTCGGCCTGGGCCTGGTGATGATCACCTCGGCGTCCTCCGAAGTGGCCGCCGTGCAGTCGGGCAACACCCTGTACATGATGATCCGTCACCTGGTGTACCTGGTGATCGGCCTGGGCGCATGCATCGTCACCATGATGATCCCGATCGCCACGTGGCAGCGCCTGGGTTGGCTGATGCTGATCGGGGCGTTTGGTTTGCTGGTGATGGTGATCCTGCCCGGCATCGGCCGCGAGGTGAACGGTTCGATGCGCTGGATCGGCTTCGGTGCCTTCAACGTGCAACCCTCGGAAATCGCCAAGGTGTTCGTGGTGATCTACCTGGCCGGCTACCTGGTGCGCCGTCAGAAAGAAGTGCGCGAAAGCTGGATGGGCTTTTTCAAGCCATTCATCGTGCTGCTGCCCATGGCCGGCCTGCTGCTGATGGAGCCCGACTTCGGCGCCACCGTAGTGATGATGGGCGCCGCCGCCGCGATGCTGTTCCTGGGCGGCGTCGGCCTGTTCCGCTTCACCTTGATGGTGGTGCTGGCGGTCGCGGCCGTGACGATTCTGGTGCAGGCGCAACCCTACCGGATGGCCCGTCTGATTACCTTTACCGACCCGTGGTCCGACCAGTTCGGTTCCGGCTACCAGTTGACCCAGGCGCTGATTGCCTTCGGTCGCGGCGAGTGGCTGGGCGTGGGCCTGGGCAACAGTGTGCAGAAGCAGTTCTACCTGCCCGAAGCGCATACCGACTTCGTGTTCTCGGTACTGGCCGAGGAACTGGGCGTGGTCGGTTCGCTGTGCACCGTCGCGCTGTTTGTGTTCGTGTGTGTACGCGGCATGTACATCGGCTTGTGGGCCGAAAAGGCCAAACAGTATTTCGCCGCCTATGTGGCGTACGGCTTGTCGTTCCTGTGGATCGGCCAGTTCCTGATCAATATCGGCGTGAACGTCGGGCTGCTGCCAACCAAGGGCCTGACCTTGCCGTTCCTCAGTTACGGCGGCAGTTCGTTGGTGATTTGCTGCGCCTGCCTTGGCTTGTTGTTGCGCATCGAGTGGGAGAGTCGCACTCACCTGGGCAGCGAAGAGATGGAGTTCAGCGAAAGCGACTTCGCCGAGGAGCCGACCCATGGGCGCTAACGTGCTGATCATGGCTGGCGGCACCGGGGGCCATGTGTTCCCGGCCCTGGCCTGCGCGCGCGAATTCCAGAACCGTGGCTACAGCGTGCACTGGTTGGGAACGCCGCGTGGCATCGAGAACGAGCTGGTGCCGAATGCCGGCTTGCCGCTGCACCTTATCAACGTCACGGGCTTGCGGGGCAAGGGCAAATTGTCGCTGCTCAAGGCGCCGTTCGTGTTGCTCAAGGCGGTATGGCAGGCACGCCAGGTCATCCGTGAGTTGCAGCCTGTGTGTGTACTCGGCTTTGGCGGTTATGTGACCGGCCCCGGCGGCGTGGCGGCGAAACTCGCCGGTATCCCCGTGATCGTGCATGAACAGAACGCCGTCGCCGGTACCGCCAACCGTTTGCTGGTGCCATTGGCCGCGCGGGTGTGTGAAGCGTTCCCGAATACCTTCAGCGCGTCGAGCAAGCGCCGTACCACCGGCAACCCGGTGCGCACCGAGCTGTTCATGGACATCGCCCGCCAAGCGCTGGTCGGACGCAAGGCGCACCTGCTGATCCTCGGCGGAAGCCTGGGCGCCGAGCCGCTGAACAAATTGCTGCCGGAGGCGCTGGCGCAACTCCCTGTGGAATTGCGGCCTGAGATCTTCCACCAAGCCGGCAAGCAGCACGATGAAGTCACCGCCACGCGCTATCGCGAGGCCGGTGTCGAGGCGACTGTCCAGCCCTTCATCAAAGACATGGCCCACGCCTATGGCTGGGCCGACCTGGTGGTCTGTCGCGCTGGTGCGCTGACCGTCAGTGAACTGGCCGCCGCCGGTCTGCCGTCGTTGCTGGTGCCTCTGCCCCACGCAATCGACGATCACCAGACCCGCAACGCCGAATATTTGGCCGGGGAGGGCGCTGCCTTCCTGCTGCCGCAAAGAACGACTGGCGCCGCCGATTTGGCCGCACGCCTGACCGAGGTTTTGATGCAACCGGAACGACTCAACAGCATGGCGAGCACCGCAAGCCGCCTGGCCAAACCTGACGCAACCCGCACCGTGGTCGATATCTGCCTGGAGGTGGCCCATGGTTGAGAATCAGAAAGCCATGCCACAACCGGAAATGCGCCGCATCCGTCGCATCCACTTCGTCGGTATCGGCGGCGTGGGCATGTGCGGCATTGCCGAAGTATTGCTGAACCTGGGCTATCAGGTGTCCGGCTCTGACTTGAAAGAGTCGCCGGTCACCGAGCGCCTGAAGTCCTTTGGCGCGCAGATCTTCATCGGCCACCGCGCCGAGAACGCCGCCGAGGCGGACGTGCTGGTGGTGTCCAGCGCTGTGAACACGTCCAACCCGGAAGTGGCCACCGCCCTTGAGCGCCGCATCCCGGTGGTGCCGCGTGCCGAGATGCTCGCCGAGCTGATGCGCTACCGCCACGGCATCGCCGTCGCCGGTACCCACGGCAAGACCACCACCACCAGCCTGATCGCCTCGGTGTTCGCCGCCGGTGGCCTGGACCCGACCTTCGTCATCGGTGGCCGCCTGAATGCAGCCGGCACCAATGCCCAGCTCGGCACCAGCCGCTACCTGATCGCCGAAGCCGATGAAAGCGACGCGAGCTTCCTGCACCTGCAACCGCTGGTCGCCGTCGTCACCAACATCGACGAAGACCACATGGCAACCTACGACGGTGACTTCAACAAATTGAAGAAAACCTTCGTCGACTTCCTGCACAACCTGCCGTTCTACGGGTTGGCCGTGGTGTGCCTGGACGATCCGGTGGTGCGCGAGATTCTGCCGCAGGTCAAGCGCCCTACCGTGACCTACGGCTTCAGCGAAGACGCCGACGTGCGCGCGATCAATGTGCGCCAGGAAGGCATGCAAACCTTCTTCACCGTGCTGCGCCCCGACCGCGAGCCGCTGGATGTGTCGGTCAACATGCCGGGCAACCACAACGTACTGAACTCCCTGGCGACCATCTGCATTGCCACCGACGAAGGCGTCAGCGATGAAGCCATCGTCGAAGGCCTGTCGCGCTTTGCCGGTGTCGGCCGACGCTTCCAGGTCTACGGCCAGCTGCCGGTTGAAGGCGGTGAGGTGATGCTGGTGGACGACTACGGCCACCACCCGACCGAAGTCGCCGCCGTGATCAAGGCCGTACGCGGTGGCTGGCCGGAGCGCCGCCTGGTGATGGTCTATCAGCCGCACCGCTACAGCCGCACCCGTGACCTGTATGACGACTTCGTCAATGTATTGGCCGATGCCAATGTGCTGTTGCTGATGGAAGTGTACCCGGCCGGTGAAGAACCGATTCCGGGCGCCGACAGCCGCAAGCTGTGCAACAGCATCCGTCAGCGTGGGCAGTTGGACCCGATCTACATTGAGCGCGGCGTCGACCTGGCGCCGATCGTCAAGCCGCTGCTGCGCGCTGGCGACATCCTGCTATGCCAGGGCGCCGGTGATATCGGTGGCCTTGCGCCTAAATTGCTGGCCAGTCCGCTGTTTACCGCCGCAAAGGGGAAGTCGAAATGATCACTGACTACGCCTCCCTGTTCTCCACTGTCGCGCCTGCCGACTTCGGCCGCGTTGCCGTGCTGTTCGGCGGCAAGAGCGCCGAGCGCGAAGTGTCGCTCAAATCCGGCAATGCCGTGCTTGAGGCGCTGCAAAGCGCCGGTGTGAACGCATTCGGCATCGACGTGGGCGATGATTTCCTCGCCCGCCTGCAGGCCGAAAAGATCGACCGTGCCTTCATCATTCTCCACGGCCGTGGCGGTGAGGACGGCAGCATGCAGGGCCTGCTCGAGTGCGCCGGCATCCCCTATACCGGCAGCGGCATCCTGGCTTCAGCGCTGGCGATGGACAAGTTGCGCACCAAGCAGGTGTGGCACAGCCTGGGCATTCCTACACCACGTCACGCCGTGTTGCGCAGCGAGGACGATTGTATTTGCGCAGCCAAGGAACTGGGCCTGCCTTTGATCGTCAAACCTGCCCATGAAGGCTCCAGTATCGGCATGGCCAAAGTGAACTCGGCCGCTGAATTGATCGACGCATGGAAAGCGGCAAGTACCTACGATTCGCAAGTGTTGGTGGAACAGTGGATCCAGGGTCCCGAGTACACCATCGCCACCCTGCGTGGCCAGGTATTGCCGCCTATCGCATTGGGCACGCCCCACACTTTTTACGATTACGACGCCAAGTACGTGGCTTCCGATACCCAGTACCGGATTCCCTGCGGCCTTGACGCAACCAGGGAACAACAATTGATGGACCTCACGGCGCAAGCCTGTGAGGCGCTGGGTATCGCCGGTTGGGCGCGGGCAGACGTGATGCAGGATGACCAGGGGAATTTCTGGTTCCTGGAAGTCAACACCGCACCCGGGATGACCGACCACAGCCTGGTCCCAATGGCCGCCCGTGCCGCCGGCCTGGATTTCCAGCAGTTGGTGCTGGCGATCCTGGCCGACAGCATTGAGCCAAGAGGCTAAGCACATGAAAGGCGCATCGCTTCGTCATCAGCCCCCACAAGCACCGAGCCGCAAGCCGGTGCCACGGGGTGCCAGCCGCATGGTGGCCAAAGAGCCGATGTCGGCGCGCCTGCCCAAAGCCAACTTTGGTTTCATCAAGGCGCTGTTCTGGCCGGTGTTGCTGGTGGTACTGGGCTTTGGCACCTACGAAGGGGCGCAGCGTCTGTTGCCGTATGCCGACCGGCCGATCACCAAGATCAGCGTGCAGGGCGACTTGAGCTACATCAGCCAGCAAGCGGTACAGCAGCGCATCAGCCCGTTCCTGGCGGCGAGCTTCTTCACCATTGACCTGGCCGGCATGCGCGCGGAGCTGGAACAGATGCCATGGATCGCCCATGCCGAAGTCCGCCGCGTATGGCCGGACCAGGTAACGATCCGCCTGGAAGAACAGCTGCCCGTGGCCCGCTGGGGCGATGGTGCGCTGTTGAACAACCAGGGGCAGGCATTTGCGCCGCGTGAAGTGGCGAACTATGAGCACCTGCCGCAGCTGTTCGGGCCGCAGCGGGCGCAACAGCAAGTGATGCAGCAGTACCAGGCCTTGAGCCAGATGCTGCGGCCACTGGGCTTCTCCATCGCACGCCTGGAATTGCGTGAGCGGGGCAGCTGGTTTCTGACGACCGGGGCAGGCAATTCCGGCCCGGGCATCGAGTTGTTGCTGGGACGCGACCGCTTGGTGGAAAAGATGCGCCGCTTTATTGCCATCTATGAAAAAACCTTGAAAGAACAGATTACGAACATTGCGAGCGTCGACCTGCGTTACGCCAACGGCCTGGCCGTCGGTTGGCGTGTACCGGTAGCGCCCACGGCAGCACAACCCGCTGTCGCGAAGAATTAAGAAGAGGCAGGACCCATGGCAAACGTGCAAAGCGGCAAAATGATCGTCGGTCTCGATATCGGCACCTCCAAGGTGGTGGCGCTGGTGGGCGAGGTCGGTGAAGACGGCACGATCGAAATCGTCGGTATTGGCACGCATCCGTCCCGGGGCCTGAAGAAGGGCGTGGTGGTGAACATCGAGTCCACCGTGCAATCGATCCAGCGCGCCATCGAAGAAGCGCAGCTGATGGCCGGTTGCCGGATCCACTCGGCGTTTGTCGGCGTGGCCGGCAACCATATCCGCAGCCTGAACTCCCACGGCATCGTGGCGATCCGCGACCGTGAAGTCAGTGCGGCCGACCTTGAGCGCGTCCTCGACGCCGCCCAGGCCGTGGCGATCCCGGCTGACCAGCGGGTGTTGCACACCTTGCCCCAGGACTACGTGATCGATAACCAGGAGGGCGTTCGCGAGCCACTGGGCATGTCGGGCGTGCGTCTGGAAGCCAAGGTCCACGTAGTGACCTGCGCCGTCAACGCCGCGCAGAACATTGAAAAATGCGTGCGTCGCTGCGGCCTCGAAATCGACGACATCATTCTTGAGCAGTTGGCTTCGGCCTACTCGGTGCTGACCGACGACGAAAAAGAGCTGGGCGTGTGCCTGGTGGACATCGGCGGCGGCACCACCGATATCGCGATCTTCACCGAGGGTGCGATCCGTCACACCGCCGTGATCCCGATTGCCGGCGACCAGGTCACCAACGACATCGCCATGGCGTTGCGCACACCGACCCAGTACGCCGAAGAAATCAAGATCCGCTACGCCTGCGCCCTGGCCAAGCTGGCCGGTGCCGGTGAAACCATCAAGGTGCCAAGCGTCGGCGACCGTCCACCGCGCGAGCTGTCGCGCCAGGCCCTGGCCGAAGTGGTCGAGCCGCGCTACGACGAGCTGTTCACCCTGATCCAGGCCGAATTGCGCCGCAGCGGCTACGAAGATCTGATCCCGGCCGGCATCGTGCTGACCGGTGGCACCTCGAAGATGGAAGGCGCGGTCGAACTGGCCGAAGAGATCTTCCACATGCCGGTGCGCCTGGGCGTGCCCCATGGCGTCAAAGGCCTCGGCGACGTGGTGCGCAACCCGATTTATTCCACCGGTGTGGGCTTGCTGTTGTACGGGCTGCAAAAGCAGACCGATGGCATTTCCCTGTCGGGCCCGAGCATCCGTGACAGCTACCGCAGCGATGACGAAGCGAAAGCGCCGTTGTTCGAGCGGCTGCAGGCTTGGGTAAAAGGGAACTTCTGACGAAGTTAGCTTCAAGCGACAAGTTTTAAAGCTTCAAGTAACACGCTTCAAGCTTGCAGCTAATAGCTTGCAACTTGCAGCTGATGTAAAGCAGTAGGCGAAAAAACTAGAGAAAACGAAAGGAGAGGGAACATGTTTGAACTCGTAGACAACATCCCCGCTAGCCCGGTTATCAAAGTAATCGGTGTCGGCGGTGGCGGCGGCAACGCTGTCAACCATATGGTCAAGAGCAACATTGAAGGCGTTGAATTCATCTGCGCCAACACTGATGCCCAGGCGCTGAAAAGCATCGGCGCGCGGACCATCCTGCAATTGGGCACAGCCGTGACCAAGGGCCTCGGCGCTGGCGCCAATCCGGAAGTCGGCCGTCAAGCCGCCCTGGAAGACCGCGAGCGTATTGCCGAAGTGCTGCAAGGCACCAACATGGTGTTCATCACCACCGGCATGGGCGGCGGTACCGGTACCGGTGCAGCGCCGATCATTGCCGAAGTGGCCAAGGAAATGGGGATTCTGACTGTCGCTGTCGTGACGCGTCCGTTCCCGTTCGAAGGCCGCAAGCGCATGCAGATCGCCGATGAAGGCATCCGTCTGCTGTCTGAAAGCGTCGACTCGTTGATCACCATTCCCAACGAGAAACTGCTGACCATTCTGGGCAAGGACGCCAGCCTGCTGTCCGCGTTCGCCAAGGCTGACGATGTACTGGCCGGTGCCGTTCGCGGTATCTCCGACATCATCAAGCGCCCGGGCATGATCAACGTCGACTTTGCCGACGTACGGACTGTCATGAGCGAAATGGGCATGGCGATGATGGGCACTGGCTGCGCCAGCGGTCCTAACCGTGCACGCGAAGCCACCGAAGCGGCCATCCGCAACCCGCTGCTGGAAGATGTGAACCTGCAAGGTGCGCGCGGCATCCTGGTGAATATCACCGCAGGTCCAGACCTGTCCCTGGGTGAGTACTCCGACGTGGGTAGCATCATCGAAGCCTTCGCATCCGAGCACGCCATGGTCAAGGTCGGCACCGTTATCGACCCGGACATGCGCGACGAACTGCACGTGACCGTGGTTGCGACCGGCCTGGGCGCAAAAATCGAGAAGCCTGTAAAGGTCATCGACAATACCGTCCATACCAGCCACGCCAGCCAGCAAGCGGCCGCTCCAGCGCCTTCGCGCCAGGAACTGCCGTCGGTGAACTACCGTGACCTGGACCGTCCGACCGTGATGCGCAACCAGGCTCAGGCCGGTGCTGCGGCGTCCCGTAGCCCGAATCCGCAAGACGATCTGGACTACCTGGACATCCCGGCATTCCTGCGTCGTCAGGCCGATTAATGGAATGTATCAGGGCTATGAAGGTGATTGGTGTTCAGCAAAGGTCTGGTCTGCTATTATCGCCAGCCTTTGTTGATACCAGTTCGCAATTTGCGCTGAAGCGGTCCAAGCCATGATTAAACAACGCACCCTGAAGAATATTATTCGTGCCACAGGTGTAGGTCTGCACTCCGGGGAAAAGGTATACCTGACCCTCAAGCCTGCACCTGTCGACACCGGCATCGTGTTTGTGCGTGCCGACCTGGACCCTGTGGTGCAGATACCTGCTCGCGCGGAAAACGTTGGCGAAACCACTATGTCGACCACATTGGTCAACGGTGACGTCAAAGTGGACACGGTGGAGCACTTGCTCTCGGCCATGGCCGGTTTGGGCATCGATAACGCCTACGTCGAGCTCTCCGCGTCCGAAGTCCCGATCATGGATGGCAGCGCTGGACCCTTCGTATTCCTGATTCAATCTGCCGGCCTGGAAGAACAGGACGCAGCCAAGAAGTTCATTCGCATTCTGCGGGAAGTGACAGTAGAAGACGGCGACAAGCGCGCCACCTTCGTCCCGTTCGAAGGCTTTAAAGTGAGCTTTGAGATCGATTTCGATCACCCGGTATTCCGTGACCGCACCCAAAGTGCAAGCGTGGATTTTTCCAGCACTTCGTTCGTAAAAGAAGTCAGCCGCGCCCGTACCTTTGGTTTCATGAGTGACATCGAGTACCTGCGCAAGCACAACCTCGCACTCGGCGGCAGCGTTGAAAACGCCATTGTGGTCGACGCGGATGGTGTACTGAACGAAGACGGCCTTCGCTATGAAGACGAATTCGTGAAGCACAAGATCCTCGATGCAATCGGTGACCTCTACCTGCTGGGCAATAGCCTGATAGGCGAGTTCAAAGGCTTCAAGTCGGGCCACGCCCTTAACAACCAGCTGCTGCGCAAGTTGATTGAGCAGACAGACGCTTGGGAAGTCGTGACCTTCGAAGATGCCAGCACCGCACCGATCTCTTACATGCGTCCCGTTGCGGCGGTGTAAGTAACAACTCTCTTCTTTAGTTTTAAAGGCTGCCTTCGGGTGGCCTTTTTTTATGCCCCGGCGTTGATCGTCCGATTGCGGCCACTGTGCTTGGCCTCATACAACGCCTGGTCGGCCCTGAGCAGCAAGTCCTCGAGGGACATACCGCTGCGCTTCTCCCAGGTACTCATGCCGATGCTCACGGTAATCGGCTGCTCGTCCCATGCCGGCCGTGGCAAGTGCTCAACACCACTGCGGATATGCTCGGCGATCACCCACGCGCCCTTGGCGTCGGTATCGGGCAGCACCACCGCGAATTCTTCACCGCCGTAACGTGCGGCAAGGTCGGCCGGGCGGCGGATATTGCTGTCGATCACCTGCGCCACCGTGCGCAGCGCGTCGTCTCCGCCCTGGTGGCCATGGCGATCGTTGAAGGCCTTGAAGTGGTCCACGTCGATCATCAGCACCGTCAACGGCTCGGTTGAACGTTGCGCGCGGTCCCATTCCAGGCGCAGGCGTTCGTCGAGAGTGCGGCGGTTGGCCAGGCCAGTGAGGGCATCGGTACCTGCCAGTTCTGACAGCACCTGCTCGGCCCGGTGACGCCGTCGCAGCTCCATGCACAGCGCCCAGGTCAGCCACAACAGGCCAATGCAGAGCACCCCCGTCGCGAGACTGACCAGCCACGCCGCCCGTCGCCATGGCGCGAACACTTCGTCGCTGGCCAACGCCACCGCGACGATCAGCGGCAAATCGCCCACGTTCGAGAAACTGTAGAGCCGAGGCAGCTGGTCGAGGCTGGAGACGCTGCGGAAAGCGCCATCCCGCTCGCGCAGCATGCGCGCCACATTGGGCCGCTGGCTCAGGTCCTTGTTGATGATATCCGCTTCCAGCAACGGTTCTTGCGCCAGCAAAATGCCCTGGTGGTTGAGCAGGTTGATGGTGCTGTTGCTGCCGATATTCAGGCTGCTGAACAGTTGGTGGAAGTACGACAGACGCATGGAGGCGACAGCCACACCCAGGAAGCGCCCGTCCGACGACGAAACGCGGCGGCTGAATGCAATGCGCCACGGGTCATCGCATTCGCAGCGGGCCCTGAACGGGCGACTGATATACAGCCCGATGTCGGGATTGGTGCGATGAATCTGGAAATAGTCGCGGTCGGCGAAGTTGCCGGCCTTGGGCGTGAGCAGGGACGAGTCGGCAATCACCTCGCCGCTCGGGCCCAGCAACAGGATGTCGCCTTTGTACGGCGCTGTGGCGGAGCGGTCGAACAGCACCAGGTGCCGGATGCTCGCGGACACGCCCTGCAGGTCAGTGCGCTCGGTCGCGGCGATCAGGCCTTTGAGGGCCATGTCATAGAGCTCGACGTTGCGTAGCACATCGGCATCGATCAACTGGGTAATGGTAGTGGCGGTGCGCTTGGCGGTCTGCAAGGTGTTGGCGTGTTCGCGATTCAACAGTGCGATGACGATGCCTACGATCAGCAACACCGTGAGGGTGCTGCTCAGGATCAGCAGGCGTTCCGGGCGGCGGGTAGGGCGGGCAAGGCTTGAACTCATCGGGCGTACTTCTGCTCTGAGGATGCCTTTAGCGTAGTAGCAACTCTGGAAGATGGCGCAGAAGCAAAAAATGTGGGAGGGGGCTTGCTCCCGATGGCGGCGAATCAGTCAAAGTATTATTGACTGACACTCTGCCATCGGGAGCAAGCCCCCTCCCACATTGGATCTTCTTTGTCAGTGAGATCGTGGTTAGAACACGTTGATTGGGTAGTCGACGATCACGCGGTACTCATCCACATCCCGATCCACCGCCGAGTAGCCATTGCCGCCACGGTTGGTCGCCCATTGCAGGCGTACCGCCAGGTCCTTGGCCTTGCCGCCCTGCACCACGTATTTCAGGTCGATATCGCGCTCCCAGTGCCTGGCATTCTTGCCGTCGGCGCTGTACCAGCTGCTGTAGCCCCGGCTGTTCGGGTCTACCGTGGTCAGGTCGGTCTTGCCGCTGATATACGACACGGCGGATGTCAGGCCGGGCAGGCCGACACCGGTGAAGTCGTAGGCATACTTGAGCTTCCACGAACGCTCGTTGGGGCCGTTGAAGTCCGAGTATTGCTGGGAGTTGTCCAGGTACACGCTGTCACCCTGGGTAATGTAGTCGAACGGCGTGTTGCCGTTGACCCGCTGGTAGGCGGCGGTAACGCTGTGGTTGCCCACGCCCAGGGTCACATGCAGGCTGTAGGTGTTGTTGTCGATAGCGCCCAGCAGTGCCTGGCCGGTGTCCTGGGTGTGGTAGTAATGCAGGCCGGGGGTCAGGCTGACCAGGTCGTTCAGTGCATAGGTGTACTCGAGGTCGTAGTAGTACTGGTGCCACACGTCCTTGAGTTCAGCGGCGTACAGGTTGCTGGTCAACCCGGGGATGCCGCTGAACGCTACACCGGCCCAGTTCAGGTGCTGGGCGTCGGCGTTGGCTGGCAATGCGCCGTAGCTGGTGCCGATGCGCCGGTGGCCGCTCTGGTTGTAGAGCTTGGTGAAGCTGGCCTGGCCGCCTTCGAACATCCAGCCGTCGAGGCTGTGGTTGGCGAGGCTCACGCCGCGAAACGTCTGCGGCAGCATGCGGGTCATGCCGCCGGCGATCACCGGGTTGTTGAGGAACAGGTCGCCGGCCTTCAGCTCGGTATCGAACGCGCGCAGTTTCAAGGTGCCGCCAGCGGTGGAGAACGTGCCGGGCGCTTTGCCGTTGCCGCTGCCGTACGGAAGGATGCTGGAACCGTCGGTGCCACCACCGCCGTCGAGCTTGAGGCCGAGCATGGCATTGAGGTCCAGGCCGACGCCTACGGTGCCTTGGGTGTAGCCGGAGGTGAAGGTGCCGATAAAGCCCTGGCCCCATTCCTTGCTGTCATCGGTATGCAGGTCGCGACGGTCGCGATTCATGTAGTAGTTGCGGGTGTCGATCGTGAGGTGCGAACCCTCGACGAAACCCTCGGTGGGCGTGGCGTCTGCCCCGTGGGCAAGGGGAGTGATCGTTGCTGCGATGGCGAGGAATAACGGGGTGAATGTCAGCGAGTTCTTCACCGGTGGAGCTCCTTTGATCAATCATGAACGGCCAGTGTCGTGGGGTGTGCCTGGCCTTTTTTACGGCAAAAAAAAGCCGCTGAAGTCAGCGGCTTTAAGACAGATTCCCAGTGTAGAGCCCTGGAAATAAGTCGAGGGAAATTCGGGTGAGGGTTCGGCTGTCTTTACCGTCGCGCTCATCGATGCGTCAAAGTAACGCAGGCGAGCGGTGCGATACAGAGTGTAACAAGATAATTACTGTTACCCAAATCGCAACAGTTGGCTGGCGGTGGTACCCATTGTGGGAGGGGGCTTGCTCCCGATAGCGGTGGGTCAGCTGGCTCATTTGTAGCTGAGCCGCCGCCATCGGGGGCAAGCCCCCTCCCACATTTGATCGAGTGTTCAGGCTGGCAGAGTAATGCCGAAGGTATTGCCATTGGCGTCGCTGCGCACAAACACATCCCCTCCATGCATCAACGCAATCGCCTTGACGATAGCCAGCCCCAAACCGTGATTGGCCCCGCTGTTGCTGCGCGACGCATCCACCCGATAGAAACGTTCGAACAGTCGAGGCAGGTGCTCGCTGGCAATCACCTCGCCTGGGTTGGTCACGCCGATCGTTACCTGATGCTCCAGCACATCGATGTTCACGTCGATGACCTGCCCAGGCGCGGTGTGCTGCACCGCATTGCTCAACAGGTTGATCAGTGCGCGGCGCAGGTGGGCTTTTTCGATATGCACCTGGGCGTCGCCCTGTACCCGCACCTGAACCTGGGCGTCCTCGAAGATGAAGTCCAAGTAGTCGAGGGTGGTGGCGACTTCATCGGCCAGGGAGCTTTCAATCAGCTTGGTGGCCTTGCTGCCCTGGTCGGCACTGGCGAGGAACAGCATGTCATTGATAATCGAGCGCAGCCGTTCCAACTCTTCCAGGTTCGATTGCAGCACCTCGAAATAATGCTCGGCCGAACGCCCGCGGGTCAGCGCGACCTGGGTCTGGCCGATCAGGTTGGTCAGCGGCGAGCGCAGTTCATGGGCCACGTCGGCATTGAAGGATTCGAGGCGCGAGTAGGCGAGTTCGACGCGGTCGAGGGTGGCGTTGAACGAGTTGACGAACTGGCTCAGTTCCGGCGGCAGCGGTGACAGTTGCAGGCGCCCGGAGAGTTTGGGCGGCGCGAGTTTCTGTGCTTCGTCCGAGAGTTTTTCCAGTGGCTTGAGGCCGATGCGCGACACCCAGAAGCCCAGCAACGAAGCCATCACCACGCCGACCAGCGCCAGGCTGATCAGCGCTACCAGCAGATGATGCTGGGTGGCGCGGAAATTCTCGGTGTCGATGGCGATCATGAAGCGCAGCGGTGGGCGTTGGTCCTTGGCGGCGAACTGGCTCACCAGCACCTTGAACGGGTAATCGTGGCCGGGCAGGTGCAGGTCGCGTTTACCGGTCGGGCCCTGGGCAAAGGCGCGAATCTGCGCATCCGGTTCACCGTATTCGTAACTTGGGTCGCTGCTGACCACCCAGAAGCGAATGCGCTTGTCTTCCTCCCCCAGCAGCTTGAGCTTGGCCTTGATCTTGACCCAATGCTCCGGCGTACCGAAGCGGTTCACCGAGGATTCGAGCACGCTGTAGCGCGCATCCAGCTCGGCCCCCGGCAACAACCCCAGGCCGCGATCCACTTGCTGGTACAGCGCGCCGCCGATCAGCACGAAGATCAGCAGCGCCACCAGGGTGAACATGCCGCTCAGGCGCAGGGCGATGGAGTTAGTCGGCACTGCGGTTCTCCAGCACGTAGCCCATGCCACGAATGGTGTGCAGCAGCTTGTGCTCGAACGGCCCATCGAGTTTGGCGCGCAGGCGCTTGATCGCCACTTCGACCACGTTGGCGTCGCTGTCGAAATTGATGTCCCAGACCATCTCGGCAATCGCCGTCTTGGACAGGATTTCGCCTTGGCGCCGCGCCAATACGCTGAGCAACGAGAACTCCTTGGCGGTCAGGTCCAGGCGCACACCGTTGCGACTGGCCTTGCGGCTGATCAGGTCGATCCACAGGTCGGCAACCGTCACCTGCACCGGCTCATGGCCGCCACTGCGGCGGGTCAACGCCTGCAGGCGCGCCACCAGTTCCAGGAAGGAAAACGGCTTGCCTAGATAGTCGTCGGCGCCTTCGCGCAGGCCACGGATGCGGTCTTCCACGCGCTCGCGGGCGGTGAGCATGATCACCGGTGTCTGTTTGCGTGCGCGTAAAGCACGCAATACGCCAAACCCGTCGAGCGCCGGCAGCATCACGTCGAGCACGATCACCGCGTAGTCGTTCTCCAGCGCCAGATGCAACCCCTCGACGCCCTCGCGCGCCACGTCGACGGTGTAGCCTTGCTCCGTCAGGCCGCGGTGCAGGTAGTCCGCGGTTTTTTCTTCATCTTCAATAATCAGGACGCGCATCAGCCTTTCGTTCCAGGGCGGGGCCTTGGCCTCAGTGTGTGGTCGCCAGCGCGAGCGCTGGTTTGGGCCTGTGGAAAAATCGTTCAAGGTACAAGTAAATGACTGGCGTGGTGAACAGCGTCAGCGCCTGGCTCACCAGCAAGCCGCCGACCACGGCGATGCCCAGAGGCTGGCGCAGCTCCGCGCCAGGGCCTGAGCCGAGCATCAACGGCACCGCGCCAAGCAGGGCGGCGAGGGTGGTCATGATGATGGGCCGGAACCGCGTGACGCAGGCTTCGTAGATCGCGTCCTCAGGCGCCAGGCCGCGTACGCGCTGGGCCTCCAGGGCGAAGTCGATCATCAGGATGCCATTTTTCTTGACGATGCCGATCAGCAGCACCAGGCCGATCAAGGCCATGATCGAAAAGTCCTGGCCCAGCAGCCACAGCATGATCAACGCGCCCAGGCCCGCCGAGGGCAAGGTGGAAATGATCGTCAGCGGGTGCACGAAACTCTCGTACAGCACGCCCAGGATAATGTAGACCGCGACCAGTGCCGCGAGGATCAGCCACGGCTGGCTGGCCAGCGAGCTCTGGAAAGCCTGGGCCGCGCCCTGGAAATTACCGATGATCGTGCTGGGCATGCCGATGTCGTTCTTGGCCTGGTTGAGCATGATCACCGCATCCCCCAGCGCCACACCGGGGGCCAGGTTGAACGACAGGTTGGCGGCCGGGAACATGCCGTCATGGCTGATGGACAATGGCCCCACGCTCGGTGGGTCGACCCTGGCCAGCGCCGACAGTGGCACCATCTCGTTGGTCAGCGGCGAGCGCAGGTAAAAATAGTTCAGGCTCTCGGCCTTGCCGCGCTGTTGGCGATCCAGCTCCAGCACCACCTGGTACTGGTTGATCTCGGTCTGGTATTCGTTGATCTGGCGCTGGCCGAACGCGTCGTACAGCGCTTGGTCGACGTCGGTGGCGGTCAGGCCAAAACGCGCCGCGGCCTGGCGGTCGATGGTGATGTGGGTGATGCTGCCGCCCAATTGCAGGTCGTTGGACAGGTCCCGAAAGGCCGGGTTGCTGCGCAGTTTTTCGGTGAGGCGCTGGGTCCAGGTGTTCAGGGTCGGGCCGTCGTTGCTCTTGAGTACGTATTGGTACTGGGCGCGGCTGGGGCCGGAGCTCAAGTTGATATCCTGGCCAGCGCGCAAGTACAGGACGATGCCCGGCACCTTCGCCAGTTGCGGGCGGATGCGGTCGATGAACTGGCTGGCCGACACATCGCGATCACCCCGGTCTTTCAGGGCGATCCAGAAGCGCCCGTTGGCGATGGTCTGGTTGCTGCCGGTCACACCCACCGAGTGGGAGAAAGCTTGTACCGCCGGGTCGGCCTGGACGATGTCGGCCAGTGCTTTGTGCTTGGCGACCATGTCCGGGTACGACACATCGGCTGCCGCCTCGCTGGTGCCCAGCACGAAACCGGTGTCCTGCACCGGGAAGAAGCCCTTGGGGATAAACACATAGCCGACCACGGCCAGGGCCAGGGTCACCACGAAGATCGCCGCCATGCTGCGTTGATGGGCCAGGGCTCGCCGCAGGTTGCGCGCATAGCCGGCCAGCAGGCGCTCGCTGAAGGTGGGTTTGGCATGGGCGTGATGGGTTGGCGCACGCATGAACAGTGCGGCGAGGGTGGGCGCCAGGGTCAGCGAAACCACCACCGAAATCAGGATGGTGGAGGTGGCCGTCAGCGCAAATTCCTTGAACAGCCGCCCGACCACGCCGCCCATGAACAGCAGTGGAATAAACGCCGCCACCAGCGAGAAGCTGATGGACACCACGGTAAAGCCGATTTCGCCGGAGCCTTTGATCGCAGCTTCGCGCTTGCCCAGGCCGGCCTCCAGGTGACGGTGAATGTTTTCCACCACCACGATCGCATCGTCCACCACAAAGCCCACGGCAATCACGATGGCGACCAGGGTCAGGTTGTTCAAGCTGAAGCCCATCACATACATCAGCGCGAAACTGGCCACCAGCGACACACCGAGCACGGCAGACACAATCAACGTCGCCGACAGTTGGCGCAGGAACAGCGCCATCACCGCCACCACCAGCAGGATGGCGATCAGCAGGGTCATTTCCACTTCATGCAACGAGGCGCGGATGGTCTTGGTGCGGTCGGTCAGTACACTGACCTGCACCGAGGCCGGCAGCATGGCTTCCAGGCGCGGCAGTGCTTGCTGGATGCGGTCGACCGTGTCGACGATATTCGCCCCCGGCTGGCGCGAAATCACCAGGTTGACCCCCGGCGTATCGCCGGACCAGGCCTGCACGTAGGCGTTTTCCGAACCGTTGATGACCTTGGCGATATCGCGCAACTGCACGGGTGCGCCGTTCTTGTAGGACACAATCAACTGGCCGTAGTCGTCGGGGTGAAACAGTTGATCGTTGGTCGACAGGGTCGACACGCTGTTGGCCCCGTATATCGCGCCTTTGGCCAGGTTCAGGCTCGATTGCTGGATGGCCAGGCGGATGTCCGCGAGCGTCAAGCCGACCGCCGCGAGTTTGTCGGGAGAGGCCTGCACGCGAATCGCCGGGCGCTGCTGGCCAGTGATGTTGATCTGGCCGACACCGTCGATCTGGCTGATCTGACGCGCCAGCAGGGTTTCCACGTAGTCGCTCAGTTCCGTGCTCGGCATGCTCGCGGAGCTGACGCTGAGGATCAGCACCGGGCTGTCGGCCGGGTTGACCTTCTTCCAGGTCGGCAGGCTCGGCATATCGCTGGGTAACTTGCCGGAGGCGGTATTGATCGCGGCCTGCACTTCCTGGGCGGCGGTGTCGATGCTTTTGTCCAGAGTGAATTGCAGGGTCAAGAGGCTTGAGCCCAAGGCGCTGCTGGAGGTCATCTGGGTCATGCCGGGGATGGCGCTGAATTGCACCTCGAGCGGCGTCGCCACCGATGAGGCCATGGTGTCCGGGCTGGCGCCGGGCAATTGCGCGGTGACCTGGATCGTCGGAAACTCCGCTTCCGGCAGTGGCGCAACGGCCAGCCGCGGGAAGGCAATGATCCCCAGCAGCACCAAGGCAAAGGTCAGCAGCAGGGTGGCGACCGGGTGATCGACGCACCAGGCCGAAGGCGAGCGGCTGCCGCTCATGGCTGCACCTTGGCGTCGACGGTCTGGATCACCTGCGGCGGTTCCTTGAGCACTTGCACCTGGGCGCCGGCCTTGAGCCGCGACTGGCCATCGCTGACCAGCACATCCCCGGCCTGCACGCCCTTGATGATATTCAGCTCACTGTTCTGGTAGGTGACCTGCACGGGCACCACCTCCACCTGCTCACCGTTGAGCCGGTACACGAAATGCGAGTCCAGGCCACGCTGCACCACCGTCGGCGGCACCACCAGGGCGTTCCTGTCGATGGCGGTCTGGATCTTGATGGTCACCAGTTGCCCCGGCCACAGCTTCTGCTTGCCGTTCGGGAACTCGGCCTTGGCGCGCAGGGTGCCGGTGGTGGAGCTGATCTGGTTGTCAATCAGGCTCAAGTGGCCTTCCCCCAGCAGGTCGCCGGTCTGGCCGTCGGTATCGGCCCCCAGGTAGGCATCGACGCTGGCTTTTTGCGGGGCGGCGATCAGGCCTTGCAAGGTCGGCAACATCTGCTGCGGCAGGGAAAACTCAACCGCGATCGGGTCGATCTGGGTGACCGAGAACAACCCTTGGGTATCGCTCATGCGCAGGAAGTTGCCTTCATCCACCGTGCGAATGCCGACGCGACCACTGACGGGGGAACGAATCTGGGTGTAGGAAAGTTGTACTTGAGCCGAATCAATCGCCGCCTGGTTGCCCTGCACGGTGGCCTTGAGCTGGTTCACCAGGGCTTGTTGCTGGTCGTAGGTCTGCTTCGATACGCCATCGTCGATACTCAGTTCCTTGTAGCGCTTGAGGTTGACCTGCGCCACTTGCAGCTGCGCCTGGCTTTCCCCCAGCTGGGCCTTGGCCTGGTCGAGGCTGGCGCGGATCGAGCGGTCATCGATGGTCGCCAGCAGGTCGCCGGCCTTTACCTGTTGGCCTTCCTTGACCAGCAAGCGGGTGAGGATGCCGTCGATCTGCGGGCGGATCACCACGCTGTGCAACGACAACACCGTGCCAATGCCGCTGACGAACCGCGGGACATCCTGTTGCGCCACGCTTACCACGCGCACGGGAATAGCGCTGGGTGCCGCCAGCCGGGCCTTGGCGGGCCGAGTCAAAGTCCAGGCTGCCAGCGCCATGACCAGAAGGGCGCCCACCAGCAGGGCCGTGTTTCGTTTTATGGGCATAGGAGGAACGCCGAAAGCGCAGTTGCAAGTTTCAAGCTGCGAGCTGCGAGCTGCAAGTTTATGTGAATGCCTTATAACCCCGTAAGCCGGTCAGCACGATGACTGCAAACTGACAGCCGTGACAGCTGAGCGATTTTAACTTGCGGTTTGAAGCTTACCGCTGAAAGCTCCGGCCCCGTATACTCACGCCTTTACACACATTGCTGCGCCGGAGCCCTTATGACTTCCCCGATCCAACCCCCCGTTGAAGCGGTCGACCTCGTCGATTCGGTCGATGCCGACGGCGTTGAAAAAGCCGAAATCCCGGCGTTCAAGTTCCCTTTCAACCCGGGTGAACTGGCTGGGGCCAAGCAGGCCGCCCAGCCCTGGTACAAAGGTGGCGCGAAGAATGGCCATACCAAAACGCCGGGCATGGCGCCGCCGGGTACGCGTCGTTCGATGGGTAAACGTTGAGAGTAATGCGCATATTCGCCGTATAGGCAGTTGCCTACAACTCGCGTCGATATTTCTTATTGTAGGTCCGCGACCGTTTCTTGAAAGCTTGCGCAGCATCGCCTTGCCCTGATCATTTGTATCGGGACATGGCGACGCAGCTCTCTCCGGAAAAGGACGTTTCCCGTGGCTTTGATACATTTCTGTGTGGCGCTTGCCCTCCTGTTATCGGTGGAGGCCATGGCCGCCGCCGAGCCGCCGCGACGCGAAATCCGCTTCGCTGTCGCGGCGCATTTCCCCCCCTTTCAAAGCCGTAATCCGCAAGGGCAATTGGTGGGGCTCAATATCGAATTGGGTAACGCCCTGTGCGTGCAGCTCAATGTGCATTGCACGTGGGTCGACCAGATCGTCATGGAAAACTTCCCCGCCCTCGATGCCCGGCAATTTGACGCGATCATGGGGATGGCACCGACCTTGAGTCGACAGCAGAGAGTCAACTTCAGCGATGACCTCTACCCGATCACCACCTGGCTGGTGGCCCGCAGAAACTCGGGCTTGAGCCCGCACAAGCGGTTACTCAAGGGCAAGCGGGTCGGAGTGTTGGTCAGGAGCAATCGCGAAGCCTTTGCCCGGTCGCAGTGGGCGCCGGCTGGCGTGATCATCGAGAGCTACTGGCTCAACGACCAACTGGTGCGCAGCCTGGTTGCGGGCGAGATCGATGCGACGCTGCAGGGCGCCGTGGAAATCCGAGAGGCCTTGCTCGACACGCCTGAAGGCATGGATTTCGATTTCATGGGCCCGCCGGTATCGTCTGACCTGTTGGGCAACAGTGTCGCGATTGCACTGCGCAAAACCGATACCGTGTTGCGTACCGAACTCAACCATGCCCTTGAGCAACTCAAGCAGAACGGCGAGTACCAGCGCATCCTCCAGCCCTACCGCCTCGACACCGCGCCCGTGAACCCGTCGAGCCTCAAGCCGCCCGCAACGGGATAAACGCGTAATTGGCCGGCACTTCGGTAGCAATCTGCGCGCCGGCATCCAGCAGTTGTTCGGCAATATCCATCCCGGAGACGTGAAACACCCACTCGTTGGCCGTGATCGGCTGGTCAGTTGCCAATGCAATGGCTTGGGTAAACGCATTCATATCCGGCAAATACGCCGTGAATCCGTCGCCCTTGAGTGCGGTGGTACGAATCCCCAGCAAGGCACACACGGCCTCCTTGGTTTGCACATCGTCACGGTCGGCCTGGCGTGAACGGCGGATCAGTTCAGCCAGTTCAGCATCCATCAATGCCCCGCCCACGATCAGCGCCGGCCCCTGTTCCCAGGATTCCGGCGGGCAATCCTTGGCGCTCGGGTTCAGCGGGATGTGCGGATTGATCTCCATCGGATAGATCCGGCACACCAGCGGACGTCGTTCATAGATGCCGCAGCGATTGTTTTCGTCAAGATTCCGACAGCGCCCGGCGTTGTAGGCCGCAAAGGTGATCGCCACGAATGCCTGGGTATTGCCGCTGGGCACCACCACTGAACGGCGTTCGGCATGTTCACGCTGCTGCTGGGGCAAACCCAGGCCGCTGGCGAGAAAACCTTCTACCAGAACAATGACATTGCCACCGTCCGCCGCCCACTGCCGGGCTTCGTCGAGGGTCAGGGGCACGTGGTGATCGGAGCAGCATTTGCCACAACCTACGCAGGAAAAGTGAGTATTCATGGCGGATCTGTCACCAGGCAAGGTCAGAAGGCAAGCATGGGCGGTGACGGGTTTTTACCTCTATCCACCGCTTGGGCTCTCTGGAAGCAAGTTATGCGCCAGTGAACGTCATTCCTCAACCACGTCGCGCAGGACGAACCGCATGCCTGCGCTTTCATACAGCTGCCGCGCGCGCAGATTGCTCTCCAGCACCTTGAGGTCCACATAGGGTTCGCCACGCTGCTTGAAGACGTGGAAGGCATGCAGCAGCAACGCTCGGCCAAGCCCCTGGCCCTGGGCGCAGGGGTGTATCGAGAGGTTCTTGATAAAGGCACTGGTCCAGCATTGCGCCACGCCGAGAATGCCCTCGGCGTTACTGGCTACCAGGCACAACGAGGGGTCGAACTCGGCATCGTCAACGAATTGCCGGCACCATTGCTCAAGGCTCGCGACGCGGCCACCGCCCTGATTCTGAGTCATGCGCAATACCGCGTGAATCGCCGGGGCCAGTTCATCGCGATAGTGATCCAGCAGGGTGTTGGCCGGCCACTGCGGCGCCGGCAGGCTGCCGGTCAGGTCGCGTCGCAGCAGTTGGAAATGCTCAGCCAAGGCTTACAAGCCCTTTTGCGCCACGGTTTGCGCAGCCACCACCAGGCACTTGGTCAGCTCGGGGGAGGAAAACTTGGTCAGCACCGCATCGGCGCCGGCCAGGCGCGCTTTTTCACTATTCATCGCGCTGTCCAGGGAGGTGTGCAACAGCACGTAGAGCTGCTGGAAGTCCGGGGTTTCGCGCAGCGTGCGGGTGAGGGCATAACCGTCCATCTCGGACATTTCGATGTCTGACACCACCACATTGATTTGCTCGCCCGTGCCTTGCAGCTCCAGCAGCACGTCGATGGCCTCTTTGGCGCTGCGCGCGGTGTGACACGTCAGCCCGAGGTTGCGCAGCGTATGCACCGATTGCTGCAGCGCCACTTGGCTGTCGTCCACCACCAGGATGCGTGCATGGCCGAGGACTTCGGCTTCTTCCATGGTCAGGTCGGTCGGCGCAGCTTCTATCGGCGCCGGGGCGATGCCATGGATGACTTTCTCGATATCCAGCACCTGCACCAGGCCGCCTTCCACCTGGGTCACCCCGGTGATAAACGCGCGATTGCCGCCGGAGCCATAGGGCGGTGGGCGGATATCGGTGGTCAGGCAATGCACGATCTTGCTCACCGCCTGCACGTGCAAGCCCTGCTTGGAACGGCTGACATCGGTAACGATCAGGCAGCCGCCGTTCGGGTCCTGCAACGGCATCTCGCCCAGGGCGCGGCTCAAGTCGATCACCGCCAACGAGTTACCGCGCAATGTGGCAATGCCTTTGACGTGAGGGTGCGACTCCGGCAGCTTGGTCAGCGGAGGGCAGGGGATGATTTCGCTGACTTTCAGCAGGTTGATCGCCATCAGCTTGCCGCTGCGCAAGGTAAAGAGCAGAAGCGAAAGTGAGTCTGCGCGGGCTTTGGTGGTGGACATAAAAACCTTCTGTGGATCAGGGGTGGCGATCTATGGAAGGTTATCGACCCTCTCACGAAAAACTAAAGGTGTGACCTGTGGCGAGGGAGCTTGCTCCCGCTGGGCTGCGAAGCGGCCCCAAAAAGCCAGGGAGCGCTACGCACTCCAGCGCGAGCAAGCTCGCTCGCCACAACAAGCGCGTTCCAATAGGGCGGGGTGTCAGCCTTTCCAAACCTGTGGGTTCACCAGGTCCTGCGGGCGCTGGCCGAGCAGGGCGCTGCGCAGGTTGTCGAGCGCGCGGTTGGCCATGGCTTCGCGGGTTTCATGGGTCGCCGAACCGATATGCGGCAGCGTCACCGCATTGCTCAACTGGAACAGGGGCGACTCGGCCAGCGGTTCCTTTTCATACACATCCAGCCCGGCGCCACGAATGCGCTGGGTCTGCAGGGCCTGGATCAGCGCGGGCTCGTCCACTACCGGGCCACGGGAGATGTTGATCAGGATCGCACTGGACTTCATCAGTGCCAGTTCGCGGCTGCTGATCAGGTGACGGGTCTTGTCGCTTAGCGGCACCACCAGGCAAACGAAATCCGCCTCGGCCAGCAGCTGGTCCAGGCTGCGAAACTGTGCGCCCAGCTCTTGTTCCAGCGCGCTCTTGCGGCTGTTGCCGCTGTACAGGATCGGCATATTGAAGCCCAGGCGCCCACGCCGGGCCACGGCCGCGCCGATATTGCCCATGCCGACGATGCCCAGGGTCTTGCCGTGCACATCGCAGCCAAACAACGGGGCGCCAACGCTGGCTTTCCACTGGCCGGCCTTGGTCCAGGCGTCCAGTTCGGCCACGCGGCGTGCGCTGCTCATCAACAGGGCGAAGGCCAGGTCGGCGGTGCTCTCGGTGAGCACGTCAGGGGTATTGGTGAGCATGATCCCGCGCTCGTTGAAGTAGGCGACATCGTAGTTGTCGTAGCCCACCGACACACTGGAGACCACCTCCAGCTGGCGCGCGCCTTCAAGCTGTTCGCGGCCCAGCTTGCGGCCCACGCCGATCAGACCATGGGCGTGGGGCAGGGCTTCGTTGAATTGGGCGTTGATGTCCCCCTGCTTGGGGTTGGGCGCAATCACCTCGAAATCCTGTTGCAGGCGTTCGATCATTGGCGGGGTGACACGGCTGAAGGCAAGGACAGTCTTTTTCATGGCAGGCGGGCTCATCGACTACGGAAGAATGCCAAGCAACCTAACATATTGTCAGGACCCCGTTGAACCCATGTGGGAGGGCAAGCTCCCTCCCACAAGGTTCTTTATCGTCTGCCAGGAATCAGTTCGCCAAACGCGCACCGCTCAGGGTGCCGCTCAACTCGTATGCCACCAATTCCGCTTGATGCGCCGCGAGAATCTCCGGCAACGAACCGCGCAAGTATTCCACCCAGGTCTTGATCTTCGCATCCAGGTATTGGCGCGACGGGTAGATGGCGTACAGGTTCAGCTCCTGGGAACGGTAGTTGGGCATTACCCGCACCAGCGTGCCGTTACGCAACCCTTCTATCGCGGCATACACCGGCAGCAGGCCGACGCCCATGCCGCTGGTGATCGCGGTTTTCATGGCGTCGGCCGAATTGACCAAAAACGGCGAGCTGTTCACCGCAACGCTTTCCTGGCCTTCGGGCCCGTTGAAGGTCCATTTATCCAGCTGGATCACCGGGCTGACCAGGCGCAGGCAGGCGTGATTGAGCAAATCCTGGGGGCGTTGTGCGCAGCCCTTGGCTTTGACGTATTCCGGCGAGGCGCAGGCGATGCTGTAGGTGATGCCCAGGCGCTGCGAGACGAAACCGGAATCGGGCAGTTCGCTGGCCAGCACGATGGACACGTCATAGCCCTCATCGAGCAGGTCCGGCACGCGGTTGGCGAGCGTCAGGTCGAAGGTCACGTCGGGGTGGGTGCGGCGGTAGCGGGCAATCGCGTCGATCACGAAGTGCTGGCCGATACCGGTCATGGTGTGCACTTTCAATTGCCCGGCGGGACGCGCATGGGCGTCGCTGGCTTCCGCCTCGGCTTCCTCGACGTAGGCGAGGATCTGCTCGCAGCGCAGTAAATAGCGCTTACCGGCCTCGGTCAGCGCGATGCGGCGAGTGGTGCGGTTGAGCAAGCGGGTTTGCAGGTGGGCCTCAAGGTTCGAGACCGCGCGCGAGACGTTGGCGGTGGTGGTGTCCAGCTGCGCGGCGGCGGCGGTGAAGCTGCCGGCCTCTGCAACGCAACTGAACGCGCGCATGTTTTGCAAAGTGTCCATGGGGTGTTCTCAAGGGAGATGGCAAATTGTGACAGAAAGTTGCGCCGTCCAGTGATCCCTACCAACGGATTATCGCCTTAACGGTAACAAAGATTCACAGGAATGACAGCTTATCGGCGCCCATCGCGGGCCCTAGAATTGCGCCACCTCTCCCCGTAACACCCTCTCAGGAATTCGTCAGCGTGCCGCGTCGCATCAGCAGAGAGCTGAAGACTCTCAGTGTTTGGGCCTTTACGCTCGCCATCAGCGGCTGTATCGGAACCGCAGGAATCGGCCCCCAGGGCCAATCCTTGAATGCCAACGAGCTGGCCACGGACGAAGCGATCCAGAACGCCGCCAGCGACGCCCACTGGCCCACCGCCCGATGGTGGCAGGCCTACGGCGATCCGCAACTGAACCGCTGGGTCGAACTTGCCACGCAAAACAGTCCGAGTATGGCCATGGCCGCCGCACGGGTGCGTGAAGCGCGCGCCATGGCCGGGGTGGCGGAGTCTGCCGAGTCCCTGCAGATCGACAGCGACACCACCCTCAAACGCCACAACTGGCCGAAGGATCAGTTCTACGGCCCCGGCGAATTGAGCGGTGCGAACACCTGGGATAACAATTCATCCCTGGGCTTGAGTTATGCACTCGACCTGTGGGGCCGCGAAAGCAACGCCACCGAGCGTGCCGTCGACCTGGCTCATATGAACGTCGCCCAAGCGCGCCAGGCCCAGCTCGAGCTGCAGAACAACGTGGTGCGTGCCTATATTCAGTTGTCGCTGCATTACGCCGATCGTGACATCGTCGCGGCCACCTTGGCCCAGCAACAGCAGATGCTGGATCTGGCCAACAAACGCCTGGACGCCGGGATCGGCACGCACTTCGACGTCAGCCAGGCCGAGACCCCGCTGCCGGAAACCCATCGTCAGTTGGACGCGCTCGATGAGGAAATCGCCCTGAGCCGCAACCAGCTGGCGGCGTTGGCCGGCAAAGGCCCGGGCGAGGGCGCCCGGTTGCGGCGCCCCAGCCTGTCGCTGGCCGCTGCGTTGAAATTACCCTCGAACTTACCCGCGCAATTGCTCGGCCAGCGTCCGGATGTGGTCGCCAGCCGCTGGCAGGTGGCGGCGCAGGCGCGCGGCATCGACGTCGCCCATGCGGGCTTCTACCCCAACGTCGACCTGGTCGGCAGCCTCGGTTTCATGGCCACCGGTGGCGGCATGCTGGAATTCCTGGCGGGCAGCAAATTCAATTACAACGTCGGCCCGGCCATCACCCTGCCGATCTTCGACGGCGGGCGTCTGCGGGCGCAGCTGGGGCAAGCCAGCGCCGGTTACGACGTGGCCGTGGCGCATTACAACCAGACCCTGGTCAATGCGCTCAAGGGCATCAGTGACCAGTTGATCCGTCGCGAATCCATGGACAAGCAGGCGGTGTTTGCCGCGCAATCGGTGGCGTCGGCGCAGAAAACCTACGACATCGCGACCATCGCCTATCAACGCGGCCTCACCGACTACCTCAATGTGCTGAACGCCCAGACCCTGCTGTTTCACCAGCAGCAGATAGCCCAACACATACAGGCCGCACGCCTGAGTGCCCACGCCGAGCTGGTGACTGCCCTGGGCGGTGGCCTCGACGCCGGCGACGATGTACCGCACACCGACAAAATTCTTCCCGGCAAGCCCCCTGCGGTGCTGGCCGTGTTCGATCACTGAGTAGATGGCCATGACTTCCTTGTCTGCTCCCCTGCGCTGGCTGCACGGCCTTGAATGGCGCCGTGGTTTTTTTGACTGGGCGCGCAGCGATGGCGTGACCTGGGTATATATCTTCAAGGTGCTGCTCGCCGCGTTCCTCACGCTGTGGCTGGCGATGCGCCTGGAACTGCCGCAGCCGCGCACCGCGATGATCACCGTATTTATCGTGATGCAACCGCAGAGCGGCCAAGTATTCGCCAAGAGTTTTTACCGCTTTCTCGGCACTTTAGCCGGGTCGGCGGTGATGGTGTTGCTGATCGCGTTGTTTGCGCAGAACACCGAACTGTTCCTCGGCGCCCTGGCCATCTGGGTGGGTATCTGCACCGCCGGTGCCACGCGTAACCGTAACTTTCGCGCCTACGGGTTCGTGCTTGCCGGCTACACGGCGGCGATGGTCGGCTTGCCGGCGCTGGCCCACCCTGACGGCGCCTTTATGGCCGCGGTGTGGCGCGTGCTGGAAATTTCCCTGGGCATTCTCTGCTCGACGCTGGTCAGCGCCGCGATCCTGCCGCAGACCTCCAGCGCGGCGATGCGCAATGCGCTGTATCAACGCTTTGGCGTGTTCGCATTGTTCGTCACCGACGGTCTGCGCGGTCGCAGTCAGCGTGAAGGGTTCGAAAGCACCAATGTGCGCTTTATCGCCGAGGCAGTGGGCTTGGAGGGCTTGCGCAGCGTTACGGTGTTCGAGGACCCGCACATGCGCCGGCGCAACGGCCGGCTCAATCGCCTCAACAGCGAGTTCATGAGCATCACCACGCGCTTCAACGCCTTGCACCAGTTGCTGGCGCGGTTGCGCGCCGACGCAGCCGATCACGTGGTCGCGGCGATCAAGCCCGGTCTGCAGGACCTGGCTGAAGTGCTCGACGGGTTTTCCGGCCAGGCGCTGACCAGCCCCGACGCGGCGCGGTTGGTCAACTTGCTCAGTGTCTATAAGGACAGCTTGCCTGCCAAGGTGCGCAGCCTGCGCGCCGGCTTCCAGCAAAGCGCCCCCACCGAAGCCGAACAGCTGGATTTTCATACCGCCTACGAGCTGCTGTACCGCTTCGTCGACGACCTGCACAACTATGCGCAAACCCATGCGTCCCTGGCCGAACACCGCCACGCGCGGGAAGACTGGGACCAGGCCTATACGCCGAAAACCAACTGGCTGGCCTGCGCCGCCGCCGGGATACGCGCCTCGTTCATCCTGGTCGTCCTCGGCAGTTATTGGGTAGCCACGGCCTGGCCCAGCGGCGCCACCATGACCTTGATCGCGGCCGCCACCGTCGGCCTGTCCGCCGCCACGCCCAATCCCAAGCGCATGGCTTTCCAGATGGCCTGCGGCACCATGATCGGTGCGCTGGTAGGCTTCGTCGAAATGTTTTTCGTGTTTCCCTTGATCGATGGCTTCGCGCTGCTGTGCGTGATGCTGGCGCCGGTGATCATTTTCGGCGCCTTTCTCGCCTCACGCCCGCAGTACGCCGGGGTCGGCGTGGGCTTGCTGATCTTCTTCAGCACCGGCTCGGTGCCGGATAACCTGACGCTCTACAACCCTTACAGCTTTATCAACGACTACATCGCCATGGTCATCGGCATGCTGGTGTGCGCGGCGGCCGGGGCAATCATCCTGCCGCCCAATAGCCGCTGGCTGTGGCGTCGCCTCGAGCAAGACCTGCGCGAGCAAGTGGTGTACGCGATCAGCGGCAAGCTCAAGGGCCTGGCGTCGAGTTTCGAAAGCCGCACCCGTGACCTGCTGCATCAGGCCTATGGCCTCGCCGCCGGCCAGCCGCAGGTGCAACGCGAGCTGCTGCGCTGGATGTTCGTGGTGCTGGAGGTCGGCCACGCGATCATCGAACTGCGCAAGGAACAGGCGATCCTGCCGGTGCACCCGGCGTACGCCGAATCCCAGCCCTGGCGCCAGGCGATCCGTGTGATGGGGCGCTCGCTGGTACGGCTGTTCCTGCAGCCCAGCGCCAGCAACCTGGAGCGCGGGCTGATCGCCGTCGACCATGCGATCAGCCGCGTGCAGGCCACCGATGAACCCTTCGCGCCGCACTTCGACACCTCGGCCCTGCGCCGCGTGAAAAGCTACCTGCACTTTATCCGCACCTCGTTGCTCGACCCGCAATCGCCGTTGGCGACTCTAAAAGGCACCACGCAAGGAGCCATGAATGCCTCGTGAAATCGCCTTCCACGGCCTCTACATGCCGAGCATGACCTTGATGTTCCTGATCGCGGCTGTGCTGGCCTGGGCCCTGGACCGTTTCCTGGCCGGGTTCGACCTGTACCGGTTTTTCTGGCACCCGGCGTTGCTGCGCCTGAGCCTGTTCGTTTGCCTGTTCGGCGCCCTGGCGCTGAGCGTCTACCGTTGAGAATGCCCCGATGAAAAAGTTTTTCAGCCTGCTCGCGACCCTGCTGGTGCTGGCGTTGGCGATCTGGATTGGCCGCACGTTGTGGGTGCATTACATGGAAACGCCGTGGACCCGCGACGGCCGCGTGCGGGCCGATATCATCAACGTCGCTGCCGACGTTACCGGCGAAGTGGTGGACGTGCCGGTACGCGACAACCAGTTGGTAAAGAAAGGCGACCTGCTGATGCAGATCGACCCCGAGCACTACCGCATCGCGGTCAAGCAAGCGCAGTCGCTGGTTGCGTCGCGCAAAGCCACCTGGGAAATGCGCAAGCTCAACGCCCATCGCCGCGCCGACCTCGACGCCCTGGTGATCTCCCGGGAAAACCGCGACGACGCCAGCAACATTGCCGATTCGGCCCTGGCTGATTACCAGCACGCGCTGGCGCAACTGGAAGCGGCTGAACTCAATTTGAAACGCACCCACGTCGTGGCGGCGGTGGACGGCTACGTCACCAACCTCAACGTGCACCGCGGCGACTATGCGCGCATCGGTGAGGCGAAGATGGCCGTGGTGGATATGAACTCGTTCTGGGTTTATGGCTTCTTCGAAGAAACCAAGCTGCCCCACGTGAAGGTCGGCGACACAGCCGACCTGCAATTGATGAGCGGCGAAACGCTCAAGGGCCATGTGGAAAGCATCTCCCGAGGTATCTACGACCGCGACAACCCCGAGAGCCGCGAGCTGATCGCCGATGTGAACCCTACGTTCAACTGGGTGAGGCTGGCCCAGCGCGTGCCGGTGCGGATTCACATTGATGAAGTGCCGGAAGGCGTGCTGCTGGCGGCGGGCATCACCTGCACCGTGATCGTCAATCCAGCACAGAACTAAAATGTGGGAGGGGGCTTGCCCCCGATAGCGGTAATTCAGTCATGGATTCAGTGACTGGCACTCCGCTATCGGGAGCAAGCCCCCTCCCACATTCTTTAATCGAGTCAGGCCTTGATAAAGGTTTCATGCAGATGGCGCCACAACAGCGCACCACTGGCCTGCTTCTCGAACACCACCGTCGCCCGTCGATCCGTCCGCGTACCGCTGTCATCCACCTGATGTTCGCGATAAGTCACCGTGGCACCGCGTGCATGCCGGTCAATCCCGGTCATTTCACTCAAGGTGATTTTCAAACCTGGGCGCATGCCACCCAGGCGCGTGAACAGAGCATTCACCCCGGCTGCGTTGACGCGCGTGCCAGTGGCGGGTGCGACCATGCTGAATTCGGGGGAGAAGCGCGCGAGCAGACTCTGCAGGGTACCTTCGGGCGCGACGCCGGCAAACCATTGCTCGATTTCGACGTGGGTCTGGATCACTTCTTCGAAAAAGTCGCTGTAGTCGATCATTTATAAACTCCCATTCAAACCAAAGCGTTTCTTCAACACGGTTTCCAGTAATCCTTTGGGCAGCAGGGCTGCCATTAACGGCAATGCCCGGCTGCCATTGCCCGCACGCAGCAGGCGTGGCGGTGTCGGCTGTTGCGCGGCTTTGAGTACTTTGGCGGCAAATTGGTCGGCCGAAGTCGGCTTGTCCTGCGAGGCCTGGGAGCGCGCACGAATGCCCTCGCGCAACGGCCACCACGGCGACTGTTCATTGATCAAAAGCTCGGCCTGGGCCCCGGCATTCTTTGCAAAGTGTGTATCAATCGCACCGGGTTGAACCTCCATGACGCGCACGCCAAACGGCGCCAGCTCCATGCGCAGGGCGTCGCTCAGGGCATGTACGGCGGCTTTCGACGCGCAGTAGGCCCCGGCGAAGGGTGTGACCAGCACGCCGGAGACGCTGCCGATATTGATGACCAGGCCTCTGCCGCGCCGCAGGGCGGGAAACAGCGCCTGCGTCACGCCGACGATGGAAAACACGTTGGTCTCGAACTGGCGTTGCATCGCCTCGGTGCCGCCATCGAGCAGCGGGCCCATGGCGCCGTAGCCGGCGTTGTTAACCAGCACATCGAGCTCGCTCAGTTGTTCGGCCAGGCGCTGCAAGGCGCCAGGGTCGTTGACGTCCAGCTGCACAGCGTTGAAGCCGGCGGCGGCTAGGGCGGCGACATCGTCTGTGCGGCGGGCGCTGGCCCACACCGCGTAGCCTGCGGCCTTGAAGGCATCGGCCAGGGCGCGGCCGATGCCGCTGGAGCAACCGGTGATCAGTACGTTGGGCATGGGGCAATCCTTTCTAGTCCGAGAAACTGCCTTGCAGGTGCTCGGCACGAAATTCCAGGGTTTGTGGGCGGTAGCCGGGGCGTAACGGCGGGACGGGCAGGCAGTCGTCCCAGGTGGCGCCGGCCTGCAGCTCGCCGGGGCCACGATAGCGCGGGGCCGCGTACACGTTGTCGGCCAGGTTTACGGTGTCGCCGGGTGCGTAGGCGGCGATACGCCAGCGCAGTTCGGTCAGCGGTACATCGTTGCCGTTGTTCAGCGTCAGCTTCAATGGGCGGTCGGCAGGGCATTCCTGCGCAGCGTAGCTGACGCGCAGTTCCAGGCGGGCCAGTTGCGCCGCTTCGCGGTTGTCGAGCCAGACCACCCAGACTGCCACCAAACCCAGGCCGACGGCAGCGGCCAGCGACACCGGCAGGGCCTTGGCCGGATAGCGCAGCAGCAGGACCAGCCAGGTGATGATCAGCAACACACCAAAGAACATACACACAACCTCGCACAGGGATAAAACATCCTACTCGTGGGGCGGGCCGATTGCCTATGGTGCAGCGCTGCTTTCCCTCGTGCGCAGGTATCTATTCCCTCTGATGCAGGAACTGCATCGCTCTCTTTTGCCACGAAGTCTTTACAAGGAATGACCTTGAAAGCCAGGAAGGTGCCAAACCGTAGATTCATGAATTCAGGTGCTTTTATGACCGTCTCAAATATCGCCACACCCGTATTGACCTCCCTCAGCGCACCTATGGCGCCGGTACCGCCCGCAGCGTCGGCAGCAGTCAGTCAAGCGCCCAATCCAGAGGTCGGCTCAACATCATTGCCGCGTATGCAGAACCTGGGGCTGACGAGCTTGCGGCAGACTGTTATGCAAGGTATCAGCGACCAACTCAGTTCATACGTTTCCCCTAGGCTTTCGATGAACTCGGAACAAACCAAAGGGGCTGCCTTGACGCTAGCTGGGGGGATGGCAAAAGTGCTTGGACAGAGCATGACGAAATCAGGTGGTGCAAGCTCCAAAGCGGTGGGTACGGCTTTGATATGGGGAGGCAAAACGGCTGAAAAAATTGGCAAAGGCACTTACAAAGAGGCTGGCAAGGATCACGGGGCGGGTAATTACAATGCCTTTGCCCCGCGGAACTGGGCCAAGTAGCCTTGTTGGCCTGCTATTGAGCTGCGGGCCTGCGACGCCGTGAGACTTTCATTGCACTAAAAAGCCCCCGCCTGACCGGCTGCGGATAGGGGACGCAGCCGGCTGGGCGGGGGCTTTCTGTACGACTCCTTTATTGCGCGATAGTTTTCACCGAAACACCACGTTCAATCGGCGTCGAGCGGCCGTAGATATCTTCGAACCGCTCAATATCGTCTTCGCCCAGGTAGCTGCCCGATTGCACTTCGATGATCTCCAACGGGATCTTGCCCGGGTTGCGCAGGCGGTGCACCGAGGCAATCGGGATGTAAGTGGACTGGTTCTCGCACAGCAGGAACACGTTGTCGTCACAGGTGACTTCAGCGGTGCCGCTGACCACGATCCAGTGTTCGGCGCGGTGGTGGTGCATCTGCAGTGACAGGCAGGCGCCCGGCTTGACCGAGATGTGCTTGACCTGGAACCGCCCGCCCATATCCACCGAATCGTAGGAGCCCCACGGACGATACACTTCGCAGTGGTTCTGGGTTTCGCTGCGCCCCTGCTCATTGAGGGTGTTGACCATCTGCTTGACGCCCTGGACCTTGTCCTTATGGGCAATCATCATCGCGTCCTTGGTTTCCACCACCACGATGTTGTCCAGGCCGATCACCGAGACCAGCTTGCCGTTGCCATGCACCATGCAGTTGCGGCTGTCCTGGATGACCACATCACCCTTGCTCACGTTGCCGTTGGCGTCTTTATCGTTGACCGCCCACAGCGAGGCCCAGCAACCGACGTCGCTCCAGCCGGCGCTCAGTGGCACCACACAGGCGCGTTGGGTTTTTTCCATCACGGCGTAGTCGATGGAGTTGTCCGGGCAGCAGGCGAAGGTGGCTTCATCGAACGTCACGGTGTCGGTGGTCTGCTCGCTGCGCTCCAGGGTCAGGACGCAGGTGTCGTAGATGTCCGGATCGTGCTTTTTCAGCTCTTCCAGGAAGCGGCTGGCGCGGAACAGGAACATGCCGCTGTTCCAGAAGTAGCCACCGCTTTTGACGAACTCGACCGCGCGTTTTTCATCGGGTTTTTCCACGAACTGCTGTACGCGGCTCACGCCTTCGGGCAGCAGCGAATCGTTGGTGGACTTGATGTAGCCGTAGCCGGTTTCCGGGCGCGTGGCCGGTACGCCGAACAGCACCATTTCGCCGCGCTCGGCCGCCACGGTGGCCAGGGCCAGGGCGCGTTGCAGGGCTTTCTGGTCGTCGATGACGTGGTCGGCGGGCAGCACCAGCATCAACTCGTCACGGCCTTCATTGACCAGCATCATCGCGGTCAAGGCCACGGCCGGCGCGGTGTTGCGGCCGAACGGTTCCATCAGGATGCGTTGGCATTCGAGTTTGCGCGCGCTCAACTGCTCGTTGACGATGAAGCGGTGATCCTTGTTGCAGACCACGATCGGTGAGTCCATGCCTTCGAACACCAGGCGCTCCAGGGTTTGCTGGAACAGCGTGTGCTCGCCGGTCAGGGCCAGGAATTGTTTTGGGAACTGTTTACGGGAAAGCGGCCAAAGACGTGAGCCGCTACCACCGGAAAGGATTACTGGGATCATGTGTTTCTCCTTGAATCAATTTGGGTCAGAGCTACGAAGGTTTGTCGTTTCACTCTTGTTTTTGTCTCGTGTCCGGGCCGGCGCCTCGATCCCTGTAGGAGCGAGCTTGCTCGCGAAAAACCTGAGAGCACCGCGATAAACCAGAGGCGCTGCGTCATCGTTGATGTTCTTCGCGGGCAAGCCCGCTCCTACAGTAGATTGCGTTCAGTCCGGGAAATAATCAGCGGGTCGACACCGGGCGTTTCACCCAGACCGGCGACAGGCTCGAACCCGAACCGGTGACGTAAAGCACCGCTGCTTCACCGCGCTCCAACGCAACCGGCTTCACATCGCCGACTTTCTTGTCACCGTCATACAACGCCAGGCTCACCTTCACCGGGTTGATTTCACGTTCGCCACGGCCTTTGGCGGCTACCGACTTGACCACGTCAGTCTTGCCATCGGCGGTTTTCAGGGTCAGGGCCTTGTCGCTGAGGTTCTGCACGCGAACCAGGGACTTCTGCTTGTTCTTGAACGGCGGCTCTTCGATCAGTTGCGGCTGGCCGCTGCTGTTGTTGACCAAGGTGTAGTAGTGATCGGCCGCAAGCTTGACCGGTACGGTCTGGCTGCCGACCTTGGCGCTGTAGTCACCACCGGGCATGAAGCTGAAGTCGCTGCTGGCCAACGGCGCGACGTCGCTGAGGTTGGTGCTGCCAACGGTGGCGCTGACTTCCTGGTTGCTGGCGTTGTAGATGCGCACGAAGCTCGAACCTTTTGGCGCGGTAGGGCCGTAGAGCGCGGCGTCACCACCGGCGAAGGCAGACATCGATACGAAGCTCAGGCCGGCAGCGATAGCCAGGGTCTTGGCGAGACGACGAGGAGTTGTAGTGAAAGTCATGTGAGTTACCTCTCTTTCAGTTTTGCGCCCGGTCGGGCGTCTCGGATTTCTGATTTTTAAAAGCGGGGGTGTTCTGTGCCATGTTTTGTTGGCGCGAACCGGCTTGTTTAAGTTGCGCAACCCATGATGGGTCGGCATCACCGATTTCGTTGTTGACGGGCAGATAGCGTTCAGGGAACTCCCAGATCAGCACCTGCGGCGGGCTGTTCTTGAAGTCATCACTTTTCAGGTAGCTGAGCATCGGCAGGATCGGGCCGTGGCCGTCTTCGGCGTAGCTGACCACGTCGCTGCCCAGGGCTTGCTTGAGGGCGCCGACGAAGTTCCAGTTGGGGTTGGCGCTGTAGCTGGTGCCGACCAGTGCCACCGGGGTTTGGCTGTCGCTGAACAGCGCGTCGTCGCCCTGGGTTTGGGCCAGGTGCGTCACGCGTTTTTCCAGCGGCTCTTTAGGCGGCATCAGGTTTTCGAACAGCGGGTCCAGCGGCAGGAACAGACGCAGGTCGCCTTTATGCGGCTCGGTCTTTTCCGCTTCGGTAACAAAGCGCTGCGGCTCACCGTTGAGCGGAGTTTTATCGGCAATCGCCTTGGCCAATTGCTTGGCGGCGATTTCGGCACCGTCCGGTGTCCAGTGGGTGTCGGTGCGCAGGAACACTTGCTTGCCGCCCAGCTTGGCCTGTTGCAGCGGGCCGAGCAGGTCCGGGGCGATGATCTTGTCCGCCGCGACACGGGCGTGGAAGTCCTGGTACAGGTTGGCGTGGATGCTCGCCGGTTTCACTTCACCCAGGTGCTCCGGATACAGGCGCACCTTGGCCGGCACGATCGCCATCACCAGCTGGATGCCCTGGGCCTTGAGCTTCTGGCGCACGCCTTCGACCAGCGCGTAATTGCCCTGCAGGTTCTGGTCTTCGTTGACGGCAGGGTTGAACTCCTCGTCGCTGTACAACCAATGATCGCGGCCCAGCACTACGCCAGGGCGGCCTTCATTGAACAGCTTGTAGTCCAGCGCTGCCCACAGGTTGGTGCCCAGGCGCTTGATCGGGAACTCGTCGTCGTAATGGGTCTCGACGGCTTTGGTCCAGCGACCGTTGAGCACGGTGGCATCGGCATTGGTGCTGAAGCCGAAGAAACTGCGCAGCGACCAGGCGCCCAGTGCCAACAGCACCACCAGGAACAGGCCGATATAGAGGACGCGTAATGAACGGGTCATGGTCGGCTCCCTCAGAATTGGAAGTAAAGGAACGGCGAGAAACTCTGCGCCGACAGTTTCAGGATCGACGCCACGAACAGCAGCAGCACGGCGGCGCGCATGGCGTAGCGTGGCCAGTCAGCGGTCCAGTAGGCCGGTTGCACGGCGGCGTCACGGCCCACCGTGAAGCCAGGCTCGTGGATGCTGCCGGGGTTGTCGCCCGGTACGGCCTTGATCAGGCTCGGATCGCTCGGCTTGGTCTTGTCGGCAGGGCGATTGCGGTAGAAATCGCGCAGGCCGAAGAACGCCAGCGTTGCGTAGGCCACCACCAGGGTCGCCACTTGCAGGCCGGTGAGGCTGGCGCGGTTGAGTTCCGACAGCGACCATTCGCCAAAGCTGAACATCGCACCGTACATACGCCCGGCGACGTGCAGGTTTTCCGCGCGGAAGATCACCCAGCCCATCACCACCAGCAGGAAGGTGAAGGCCCAGCGCAACACATTGAAGCTGCGCGGCGCGGTGTTGAGGCCGATGGCTTTTTCAATCGCCAGCCACATGCCGTGCCAGGCACCCCACACGATGTAGGTGATGTTGGCGCCGTGCCACAGGCCACCGAGCAGCATGGTCAGGAACAGGTTGCGATAGGTGGTCAGCGTACCTTTGCGGTTGCCGCCCAGGGTGATGTACAGGTAATCGCGCAACCAGGTCGACAGGCTGATGTGCCAGCGCCGCCAGAACTCGGTGATCGACTGGCTGATGTACGGCTGCTTGAAGTTTTCCATGAAGCGGAAACCCATCATCAGGCCCAGGCCGATGGCCATGTCGCTGTAGCCGGAGAAGTCGAAATACAACTGTGCGGTGTAGGCCAGCGCACCGAGCCAGGCATCCCCCGTAGTTGGGTTTTGCAAGGCGAAGCAGTGATCCGCGACTACCGCCAGGGTGTCGGCGATAAACACCTTCTTGATGAAACCCTGCATGAACCGCGTGCAGCCCTCGGAGAACTTGTCGAGGGTGTGGGTGCGGTTGTTGAACTGGTCGGCCAGGTCGCGAAAACGCAACACGGGGCCGGCGATCAGGTGCGGGAAGATCGCCACGAACGCCGCGAAGTCGATCAGGTTGCGTGTCGCCGGGGTATCGCCACGGTACACGTCGATGATGTAGCTGATGGACTCGAAGATGTAGAACGAGATACCAATCGGCAACAGTACGTGGGTGAGAATGAACGGCTCCAGGCCCATCGACTTCATCATCACGTTGATGCTGTCGACGCCGAAGTTGGCGTACTTGAAGTAGCCGAGGATGCACAGGTCGACTGCCACGCCGAGCAACAGCCAGCGTTGGGCCGGTTTGGTGCGCACGCCGGCGGCGCCGACCTTGAGGCCGATCCAGTAATTCCACAGGGTCACTGCGGCGAACAAAGCCAGGAAGTCCACTCGCCACCAGGCGTAGAACACATAGCTGGCAATCAGCAGCAGCAGGTTGCGATAGCGTTGCCCGCTCAAGTAGTACAAGCCGAGAAAGATCGGCAAGAACAGAAACAGGAACACATTGGACGAGAAAACCATCCCGATCTCTCCATGTTTAACCAACAGTCAAGGGCCAGAGCCCCCCCAAACCCCCCCACGATTTCGGGGGAGGCTTTGATCGTTCCCACGCTCTGCGTGGGAATGCCTCTTGTGACGCTCAGCGTCACGCTTTGGGACGCAGAGCGTCCCGTGCTGCATTCCCACGCGGAGCGTGGGAACGATCAGCGACTAGCTGCCTTTGTTGCCTTTTTCGTGCGTCGGGTCGTAGACCTTGGTCAGGTCACCGCCCAGGCGGAACGTCTTGAATGGCTGCATGCCATGCTTGCGTTCGAGCACATCCGGGGCGCAGGTGTAGAGGGTGCAGAACGGCTCAAGCCAGGCGAATTTCATCGCCTGCTTCAAATCCTTCATGTCCTGCTCCTTGCCGTTCTTCTGTTCGAAGATGTCCGGGTCTTTCACCCCGGCGAGTACCTTGTCGCCCAGGCGCTTGAGCGCACTGTTGTTTTCCTGGCGCAGGTCCACACCGTTGACCAAGGCAAAGCTTGCGATCATCGACAGCGGCGGCAGGGCGTAGTTGTGATACGACAAAGCCCGTTGCTGACGCTTCAATTCGTTGGGCAGGAAGCCTTGGTCGTCGACCTGGTTCACCCCGACCTTGTATTCCTTGACAGCCCAATCGAACAGGTCGCGACGGTTAGTGGCGATGGACGTTGCCATCACCGACCAGGCGGCCCAGTACGAGTGGTTGTTGGTTTTTTCCAGCGGCAGGTTGTCCCAGTCGCTCACCACTTGATCGGCCAGCTTGTTGAACCAGGCCTCGATCAGTTGCGATTCCTGCTGATGGTTGGCCAGCGGGTGCGAGTCGGAGAATTTCAAGCGCACATAGGCCGAGGCCATGCTGCCCAGCGCCCATTTGCGCATCGACTTGCCGGTGTGGTTGAAGTCCTTGGACATCAACGCATCAGCCTTGGCCCACGACACCAGCCAGTTCAGCGTGCATTCGAGCTGCTGCGGACGACCGTCGCGCATGAACTGCATCACGCGCTTGCTGGTGTCTTTTTCCAGCTTGGTGATGTCGGCGGTGCTGTCGCGAAAGGCCTGTTCCGATTGCACGTTCAGGGTCGAACGCGCCTTGTCGGAGCCTTCGTACTTGCTGCGAAATTGCAGAGGCCCGGTGTAGGGCGTCGGCATGGCGTCGCAGTTTTCCTTGAAGTCGCCGGTCTTGAACGCTTCGATCGGTGCAAAATAGCCCTGGGGCGGCCGCAGGGGTGCGGCGGCGTTGACGGAGCCGGCAAACATCGCCAGGCCTAGCAGGGTGGGCAGCAATAGCTTTTGCATAAGTAACCTCACTTCCCGAGCTGGGCGGTCTGCTGACCACCGCTTGGGAATACGTTGCGTGTGCAAATTTTCGCTTCGACCTTCTGCGCCGCAGCACCCTTTTCCGGGCCCTGCACTTCCACGGCCAGCAAGTTCTGCGAGGCCCAGTCTTCATCGGTGCGCAATTCAAAGGCGAAACGCCCGTCTGTATCGGATGTCTCGGGTTTTTCGATCTTGATGTCCTCGTGGCGCCCGTTCATGTACCAGAGGGTGGCTTGCAAGGTTTTCACCGACGGATCGGCGAAGCGGATATCGACCTGATGGTTGGCGTTGCGCAGGTCTTTGTTCGCGCTGTTGACCATCAGTTCGTTTTTGCCTGGTTTGAGCGTGGTGCTGACTGACATCTGTGCGGTCTTGCCCTCACAGCCGTTGTCGAGCAGCGCCATCATCTGGCGGTAGATGGTTTCCTGATCGAGACGGTACAGAGGCGAGAATTCCCAGATCAGGATTTTTGGCGGGTTTTTCTGGAACTCTTCGCTGCCCAGGTACTGGATCATCGAGCCTTCCAGACCACCGCCGGGGAAGGCGACGTTGAGGATGTCGGCACCGATTTCCTCCTGCAGGAAGCCGGCGAAGTTGTAGTTCTTGCCGCTGTGGCTGGTGCCCACCAGGGTGATCTGCGGGTTGCCCGAATCGCTGAACAGGTCACCGTCACCGGCTTCGCCCTTGGGCTCGGTGGTGAATTGGTCCATGTACTGGATCGCGTAGCTGGTGCCGCACAGCTGCCCGGCCATGTTGTGCAGGGTGCCGGTCTTGCCCATGCGGCCCGAGCGCTTGGTCTCGAATTCGCGCTTGGGAATTTCCGCATATTCCGGCATCTGCTTGACCTTGGCCGCGACGATTTTCGCGGTGCGCTGGGCGCCGTAAGGGGTCCAGTGCTGGTCGCCACGGAAGTAAAAGTCGTGGGCCGGCAGCTCATCCGGCAACTGCTCGTTGGTCAACGGCGAGAGGTCCGGCACCACGTAGCCCATCTTGGCGAAACGGCCGAGCATGGTCTTGTAGTTGGTCAGGGCCTTGTCGAAATCGTACTTGGCCTTTTCCTCGGGGTTGAGCTTGTTGCGGTTCACCAGGCCACGGGTCGGCTGGTAGACCACCACCAGTTCCACGCCCTTGGCTTTGAACGCATCGTGCAACTGCTGCATGCGCTTGTAGCCGGCCGGGGTGGTGTCGAATTCGGTACGCAGGTCTTCCTGGGTCCGGAACAGCCAGTCGCCCTGGGCTTGCACCAAGGTGGTGAAGTTCTGCTGGTAGCGCGTGGTGTAGTTCTTCGCGTCATGGGCCGCCGGGCACAGGCTGCAGCACGGCTCGGCGGTGAACGTCGGTGCTTTCACCTCGTCGGCGCGCACGCCCTGGCTGGCCGCGAGCAGGCCGAGGGTCAGACCCGAGAGGCTCAGCAATTTGATCATGTGTGGGTGCATAAGGGTCATCCTCAGTCCTGCATTTCGGTCTGGCGTTCGACAGGGTCGATCAGCACGGCTTTCTGCTGGCGTACCAGCAGGTCGAGAATCTCTTCCTGGCGCTCGCCAAGAACGCCGGAGAAGCTGATGCCGCTGGATTTGGTCGGCGCCAGCATCGACACGCGGTACAACTCGATACTCAGCGGCGAGTCGATGGACAACGGCCCGCTGCCGTTGCCCGCCAGTTCACCGCCGACCACGATCAGCGAGACCTTGGCGTCGAACGGGTCAAGGGCGATGTCGCGGTCGGTGTCGGTCAGATCCTTGATGTGGCCGTACACACCGGTCAGGCCGTTGGCCATGGCGGTGTTTTCGTACAGCTTGATGTTCACGCTGTTACGTATGCGGATGCCGTGGCGACGGTTGCTGATGACTTTGTTGCCCCACAACAGGTTGTCACCGCTCTCATAGAGGGTGATGCCGTCGGTGTGGTTGCGGTAGATCTCGTTGTCGGCGATCAGGTTGTTGACGCTGTTACGGTCGATCACCAGGCCCGAGAGCTTGTTGTCATAGCTGCGGTTGTTGAAGATGAAGCTGTCGTTCACTTCTCGGGAAATGATGATGCCGTGCTTCTTCTTGGTGCCGTACACGGTGTTGTCAGCGATGATCAGGCCGTGGGAACGGTCATGGGGGTCAATGCCGTAGACGATGTTGTCTTTGTAGGTATTGCCCTTGATCACAAAGCCCGTGGTTTCGTAGCAGTAGAAGCCGTACCACATGTCCGAGAACTCGGAATCGATGATCCAGCCGGTCGGCTCAGGGCGCTTGAGCACCTTGGCCATGTTCGGCGTGTACTGGGAAATACTCACCCCGTACGACTTACTGTTGGCGTAGCCGAAGCTGGCCATTTTGGTCTTGGAAATGTAGGTCTCGGTGCCGCCCCAGGCCAGCAGGAACGGGCGGAACTCCTTGGGCGACTTGAACAGCGCCGGGCCGTTGGTTTTTTCATCCCAACCGGTGACCTTGGTGTCACGCACGAACAGTTGGCCGTCGTTGATCAAAAACGAACCGGCTTGCTGGGACAGGCGCAATTCCTGGGTCTGCTTGTCGATATCGAGGATGCCTTTACGGCCGACCACGATCGGCAACTTGGCCAGGAACACACCCGGCGACGTCTCGCTGAAGTACTGCTTGGGCACCTTGCCCAGCAGGTCCTTGAGGTTCATGTAACCATCGTCGACAAAGATCGCCTGGGGAATGCCATGCTGGCGCACCACCCATTCGGCCATCTTGTTATCGCCGCCGATAAAGTCCTTGAGGGCGTCTTCCTGCATCATGCGGCGGATGCTGACCTTGCCCGGTTTGCTTCTGACGATTTTCTTTTCCATGGCCGCAGCGGTATAGCCCGACAGATCGGGCAGCGCCGGCTTGGCCATTTCCAGCGGCGCGGTCGGCGGGCTGGAAATGGTGTAGGTCTTGGCCTGTTGCAGTTCCTTGGCGATGGTCGGCGCCTTGGCCGCCGTATCGGCGAACGCTGGGGCACTGGCCACCAGCATTGCCGCGACGAGTAGGCTTTGAGCATTCATTGCGCAGGCTCCCATCAGAATTTCCAGATCACGTCGACAAAGGCGCGGTGCATGTACGAGTCGACCTGGCTGCCATAGGCATCGCCCGGTTTGAACACACCGGCGCGCAGGCGCACCAGCGCCGATGGCTCGTCGATCGACTGGCTGAGCGCGGCCGGCAACAGGCCTTTCTTGAAGTACTTGGTGACGACCAGGTCCATCTCCTGGCCCAGGTCTTTCTTGCCATCTTCAAGGGGCAGGGACGTGCTGGACAGGATCGCGCCGGTCACGTCATCGGTGTTGTTCTGCACCGCATCAATGCCGTTGCTGCCCACCGGCTTGTTGCCGTCGACGCGCCAGAATTTGTGGTACACCAGGCTGGCGTCGTAGTCCTCGCGCAGCTGCCAGGAACCGAACAGGCTCATGGACTGCATATTGTTCATTTCGCCGCGAAACGCTTCGCCGAAGCGATGCACGCGGGACTGGGTACCGGTCCAGTTCGAACGGTTGCTTTGCAGGCCGTTCTGTTCGTATTCGGCACTGGCGCGCGAATAGGCCGCACCCACTTGCCACTGCGGGTCGAGACGCAGGCGCACGCCGATATCGGTGGCCCACCCGCTCACGTCATCGCTGCGCTTGGCGTTGGTGGGGCGAGTGCCGTCGGCGTTCAAGGCGTTGACGGTGTCGCGGTCGCCGCGCATGCCGGTGATGCTCGCCCAGTAGTTGACGGTGTTGGTGTTGCGCCAGTTATAGGCGTCGCTGTTGGCTTCAATGCCGAGCCAGGTCAGGTCGCCGTTTTCGCGTTTGTCCAGCGGGTCGCTGGCCACGCCCGGTTCGGCGTAGTCGAGCTTGCCGTCGTCATGGGTGTGGTGGCCGCGCAGGCCGATCCACTGGCCCGGCGTCCACTGGTAGGCGGCGTCGGCGTAGAAGTGCTGGCGGTCCTTGTCCTTGGGCGACAGTTCCTTGAGGTCGGTGCGGTATTCGCTGAAACGCTCGGCGGCGCCGACGTTGGCCTTGAGCAGGGTGGTGTCGAAGGTCCAGTTCAGCGCTTCAATATTGGTGTCGCGCCATTGGCCGTCGTCATTGCGCAGGCGCTGGCGACCGAACTTGAGGAGCTCGCCGGGGTAGGGCGTGAAGCCGCTGTAGCCGACCCAGAACTCGCGCAGGGCCAGGTAGTTCTTCTTGGCCTTGCGGTCGTCGTTGCTCGATTGTTCGGTGGTGTCATCCGCCGACTGCTGCAGGGTGTCGGTCTCGATGATGTCGCTGGACACCACGGCCTGGCCCATGGCGTAGGCGCTCCACGCGCCGCTTTCGGCGTAGATCCACGGGCGCAGGTCGAGGCCGATGCCGTTGACGTCGCCGCCTTTCTGGGTACCCAGGTCGCGGTCGTCTTCGGACTGCGCGGTGGCTTTGACTTCCAGGCCGAAGTTCTTGGCTTCGGTCAGCGCGGCCAGGGTCGGGCACGACCACAGCAGGGCGAAGGACAGGCCGATGCCGGCCTTGACGAATGGGTTGAGCTTCATAGGGATTCCTCGCCGTCTTCTTCTTGCAGGGCGTGCAGTTGCAGCGTGCTTTGGGCCAGGGTGCCGCGGGCGGCCAGTTCCTGCTGCACCAGGCGTTGGCCTTCGGCGCGTTGCTCAGGCGTCAGCGGGGCTTCAAGCTGGGTGGCCAGCTCATTGGCCTCTGGCGTGTCCTGGGCCTTGGCCAACTGGCTGAAGACATAGGCGTTCAGCGGGTCGGGCTTGGTGCCCTTGCCTTGGGAAAACAGTTGAGCAATGGCGAAGTCGGCGCTGTTCTGGCCGTTGCGCGCAGCGGTCAGCAGGTGGTCCAGGGCTTTTTGCGGATAGACCTTGCCCAGGTAGCCACGGCGGTAGATCTGGCCGAGGTAGTAATCGGCGGCCACTTCACGGCCTACGGCTTTTTCGAAATGGGCTTCGGCGGCCTTGGCGTCGGCCGGCACCCACTTGCCTTCGTAGTAGAGCTTGCCCAAGAGCAATTCTGCGCGTGGCTGGTCGGCGGCACGGCCGTTGTCGAGGTACTTCATCATCTGGTCGACGTCGCCCAGTTCGGGGAAATCGTAGAGCAGTTGCGCCAGGCTGACCCAGGACGCCGGGTAGCCAGGGGCGATTTTTTCCAGCAGGGCCTGGGCAGTTTTCTCGTCCGGCGTGCCGAGGGTCGCATCGCCCAGCACACGGGCGACGCTGTCGACACGTTGGGCGGTGACGGTGCCACGGCTGTAGCCTGCTTCCATCTGCTTGAGCAGTTCGGCCTGTTGTTCCGGCTGAGCTTTTTTCTGGTAGACCGTGGCCAGTTCGACGTAGCAGATATCGGTGGTGTTCAGCGCGGCCTTGCAGATGCGCTCCACATCATCCAGATGCTGATCGTAGGTGCCCTGGGTGCGGTACAGCAGCACCTGGGCCAGGCCGGCCTCTGGATAACCGGCCGCTTGCCATTGGCTGATCTGCTGCTGGGCATTCACGTTGGGGAAGCTGTGCGGGTATTGCAGGTACAGCATCGCCAACGGGATCAGGGTGTTGCCTTCGCCATTGGCAAAGGCTTTTTTCAGCAGGCTTTCGGCTTCGTGGTGCTCGGCTTCGGTGGCGCCGGGCTTGGCCACCAGCAGGCGGCCAAGACGTGCCTGGGCGCGGGGCGAGGTGTCCGCCGCAGCACGGTAAGTGGCTTCGGCCTGTTTGATTTGCGCCGGGTCACGGGTGCCTACCTGGATGTCGGCCAGGCCCACTTGGGCCTCGCTGTAGCCCAGGTCAGCCAGCTGCTGGTAATTCTGTTGCGCGGTGACGGTGTCGCCGCGTTTCAATGCTTCGTTCGCCAGGCGCTGGTCAGGCAGGCCGGCGCAACCGGCCAGGCTCACCGCAACAGCCAGCAACGCCACCGAACCCATGTGGGAGGGGGCTTGCCCCCGATGCAGGCGACTCGGTCCGCCAGGCAAACCGCGCTGATCCCATCGCGAGCAAGCCCGCTCCCACAGGGATTGTGTTGTTCTTGAAATAGGGTTCACAGGCATGTCCTCGCTTACAGACCGTGAGCCATGGCTTTATCGATCAGCCAGTTCAGCGAAGGGCCGCGGTCGCTGGTGACTTCCACCGGGCGGCCGGCGTAGGTGCTGTCCAGCGGGGCGTCAGGCTTGATCTGCACGCGGATGTCCGAGGACAGGTCGGCGCTGTTCAGGCTGGTGCTGCTGACGATGGTGCCGGTGCGCACCTGTTCTTCGTCGGCGACCTGGAAGCTCACCGGCGTACCTGGGCGCACATCACCGAACTGGCGATAGGTGAAGCGTGCTTCCACGTTGGCCTGGCTGCCGCGTGGCACCAGTTGGAAGATCACATCACCCTTGCTGGCGTACTGGCCGTCGGCGACCAATTGCTGGGCGACCACGCAATCACACGGCGAGGTCAGGGTGCCGGTCATTTGCTTGCCGAACAGCTCTTCGACCTTGGCCGGTTGCAGTTGGTCTTCGTCCAGGTGGCCCTTGAGCACGTCGAGCATGCTGGTGCTGAAGGTGGCCAGTGGCGCGCCTTTGGCCGCTATCGCGTCACCCTTGAGCAGGCTTTGCACGGTGCCGTCGCGCGGCATGGTCACGTTCATGCCCGGCACGCTGACAAGCCCGGCCTGGGCGTGGCTGACAAAGTACATGCCGTACAGCGACTTGAAGACAAACCCGAATGCTGCCAGGCCCACCAGGAAGATCGCCAGGCTGAACGTCACGGCGCGCAGGCGCCCGAACGCGGTCATGCCGCTGCCGCCGTCCTTGACCTTGCGCGCCTTGGTGAAGTTGTCGCGTTGTAGGGTGGCGAGCACGTCGCCCATGGTCACGATGTCGCCCGACAGGTGCGAGGTGATCAGGTGGCGCAGGGTGGAAATGTCCTGGGCATCGAGGTTCTGGAACTGGCAACCGGTGCGGCCGGTCTGGCGGTCGTAAGAGCGAATCTGCAGCTCCACGTCCATCGCCAGGCCGAGGTTATCGATGACGAATTGCAGGCGACCCTTGTGCACCTGGCCGATGGTGAGCGGCTGGGTGGCGGTGAACGCCAGGCCGCCGGCGGACAGGTCGATGACCTTGGCCTCGGTCGGCGTGCGGTCGCTGTTGAAAAAGCGCAGCTTGGCCGGGATTTTTACCCGGGCGTGCTGGCGCTGGGCTTCGGATTCGTGGACAACGTTGGCGTTTACTTGGCTGTTCATCAGGGCAATTTCCTTAAGTTAATTCAGGCTTGGCAGGGTCAGACCATCATCAGCAACACGGCAACGAAGATGCTGCCGGCGGAGAAGGTCATGGTCCGAGACGACCAGGTGTTGAACCAACGTTGAAAGCTGGCCAAATCGCGGGTCAGTTTGGTGTCCTGGCGGGTCCAGGACTGTTGATCAAGGCGGAAGAACACGTAGATCTTCACCAACGCGCCCATGATCTGGTTGTAATAGAGAATCAGCGGGTAGGCCGGGCCGATCTTGTGGCCGGAGCACGACAGCAGCAGGGTGAGAATCAGGCGGGTGATGCCGATCCACAGCAGGTACGCGAGGATGAACGCGCCGCCGTACTTGAAGGTGGCGATGATCGCCACGGTCAGGCCGAGCAGGGAGGTCCACATCGACACGCGCTGGTCGAACAGCACCACGCTGGTGAACAGACCGAGGCGGCGTACACCCAGGCCCAGGGCGCGAGAGTTCTGGCGCAGGTTATTGCCGTACCAGCGGAACATCAGTTTGCGGCTGGCCTTGATGAAGCTCTTTTCCGGCGGGTGCTCCACGGTATTGATCGCGGCATCGGGCACGTAGAAGGTGTCGTAGCCCAGGCGCATCAGGCTGAACCAGCTGGATTTATCGTCGCCGGTCAGAAACTTGAAGCGGCCCAGGCGCCAGTGTTGCAGCGAGTCGCTTTCCACGTCGGCGATAAAGCCTGGGTCGGTCACCACGCTGGCGCGGAACACCGACATCCGCCCGGTCATGGTCAGCACGCGCTTGGACAGGGCCATGGAGCACATGTTGATGTGGCGTTGGGCGAAGCGCAGTTTGTGCCATTCGCTCATGATGTAGCCGCCGCGCACTTCGCAGAACTCGTTGGTGGTCAGTCCGCCGACATTGCCGAACAGCTGGAACCACGGCACGGTCTTGCGCACCACGCCCTCGGCGAGCACGGTGTCGCCATCAATCACGGCCACCACGGCGCGGTCATCCGGCAGGTGGCGCGAGATGGCGCGAAAACCGAAGGCCAGGCCGTCACGCTTGCCGGTACCGGCGATGCGCACGAAGTCGAGCTTGACGTGATCCGGCGGGTTGAGTTTTTCCCACAGGCTCTTGACCAGCAGTTCATCGGACATTTCCACCAGCGAGCAGACCACAGTGGTGGGGAAGCCACATTCGATGGCTTCGCGAATCACCGAGCTGTAGACCTGCGCGGTGGTCAGCGCGTCGATACGAAAACTGGTGACCATCAGGAACACATGGGATGGGTCGGCGGCCTTGCCCAGCTTGCGCACTTTGCGGCGCAGGTGCGGGTAGACCACGTAGAGGAACAGCATGCCGCGAAAGAAATGCGTTGCACCCATCGAGTAGCGCCAGATACCGACGGCGCCAATCAGGAAAATAAAGTTCTTCGATTGCGAATCGAAGGTGCTCGCCGGCAACGCCAGGGCGAGTCCCATCAACAGGCTGAGGAACAACAGCCAACCGGCGGCTTGCAGGAATACATGTTTTAACTTGGACATAAGCGTCATCCGCAAGGAGAGGAGGTTTCAGGCTGCAAGCGCTGGGGATAAAGACACTTGCAGCCTGAAACTTGCCGTGCTGTTACCAGCAAATACCTTCGGTACGGCCGCTTACGCTGGTGGCCTTGGACATGAAGCCCACCAGGTCGACCACTTGCTTGCCATCCGGGGCGTTGTGCGCGAGGGCACGGAATTTCTCGTCGCGGTTACCCAGGATGATCACGTCGGAGTTGTTGATCACTTCGTCGAAGTCCGAGTTGAGCAGGGACGACACGTGAGGGATCTTGCCTTCGATGTAGTCCTTGTTCGCACCGTGTACGCGGGCGTATTCGACGTTGCTGTCGTAGATGCTCAGGTCGTAGCCCTTGCCGATCAGCATTTCCGCCAGTTCCACCAATGGGCTTTCGCGCAGGTCGTCGGTACCGGCCTTGAAGCTCAGGCCCAGCAGGGCGACTTTGCGTTTGTCGTGGCTGGAAACGATGTCGAAGGCGTTCTGTACCTGGGACTCGTTACTGCGCATCAGCGAGTTGAGCAGCGGCGCTTCCACGTCCAGGGAACCGGCGCGGTAGGTCAGGGCACGCACGTCTTTTGGCAGGCACGAGCCGCCGAACGCGAAGCCTGGGCGCATGTAGTACTGGGACAGGTTGAGGGTCTTGTCCTGGCAGACCACGTCCATCACTTCACGACCATCGACGCCGACGGCCTTGGCGATATTGCCGATTTCATTGGCGAAGGTGACTTTGGTGGCATGCCACACGTTGCAGGTGTACTTGATCATCTCGGCGACAGCGATGTCCTTGCGGATGATCGGCGCGTCGAGTTCTTCGTACAGCGACTGCAGGACATCGCCGGAGGCTGTGTCGAATTCGCCGATAACGGTCATTGGCGGCTGGTCGTAGTCAGCAATGGCGGTGGATTCGCGCAGGAATTCCGGGTTGACCGCAACGCCGAAGTCGACGCCGGCTTTCTTGCCGGAGCAGTCTTCGAGGATCGGGATCACCACGTTGGCCACGGTGCCGGGCAGTACGGTGCTGCGCACCACGATGGTGTGGCGGGTGGTCTTGTCACGCAGGACAAAGCCGATCTCGCGGCATACCGATTCGATGTAGTTGAGTTCCAAGTCGCCGTTTTTCTTGCTCGGCGTGCCGACGCAAATCATCGACAAATCGGTATCGCGAATGGCTTCGGCGAAGTTGGTAGTGCCACGCAGCCGGCCCGTCTGGATACCCTGGCTCAACAGCTCGCCCAGACCCGGTTCAACGATCGGCGATTTGCCGGCGTTGATCAGGTCGATCTTTTCCTTGGAGATGTCTACGCCGACCACTTCGTGGCCACGGGCAGACAGGCAACCGGCACACACTGCGCCAACGTAACCCAAACCAAATATGCTGATGCGCATCGCAATTACCTCTGTATTTAAATCATGCCATTAGATGGCCGGAGTTCATGTTTGCAAGCGTCACTGATGCCGCGAAAGTTGGGCGAATAGACGCCGACTTACCGCGTGCAGGCATGTTGAATAACGAGTGACTAACTATTGCACTCAAGTTGTGCGCGACCAGGCCTTATTATTGGGGCTTGCCCTGAAATGCAGCCGGGCTCCCTTGGAGGAAGGCTCCGGCGCCGGTGCTGCAAGGTCTTGATGCAGGCAAAATGCCTTTGTTATCAATGCCTTGAGTGCAAGCACGGCTCATTTAGGTCGGGCGCTGCCTTGGCCTGTAGGGGATAGCAATGCGTACTTATCGCCACCCTTAACTCGATCAGTTGATGTTGTGACCATAGAGTCAAAGTGTTCTATGACAACTTGACTACTTCCGTTGGTCGTTATGTAAGTCATCTCTTACAGCAGCAGAGAATTTCGTTACCGGTGGTATGAGCGGTGCTTCAGGATGAAGTTCCTGGCCGCTCATCCTGTTTCCGGAAATTTTTTGAAATATTAGAGAAGATGGCACTGGTACTATAGTGATAGCACTTGCTATTTAGGCCAGTAGTTGTGGGGAGTTGGCACGTTGAGATAGTTTTGTGCCACTACTGTTTAAAAAAACTGGTGCCACTACGAAAAAAACCGACGAGTGTCGAGTGAAGAAATTGTTAGAGTTGTGTCTGGGTGTTTTTCTGGCGCCAAATAAATGACGATTCTCATTTGGAATACAGAACAAAATGTGGGAGGGGGCTTGCCCCCGATAGCGGTGTATCAGTCCCTGTAGAGGTGACTGTTGCATCGCCATCGGGGGCAAGCCCCCTCCCACAGTTGATACTCAGTGTGTTTAAGGCCTTATTCCGGTGCGTGATCGCGTAAAAACACCAGGTTGTCCGCCTTGGACTGCTCCGCATTGAAGCGATAACCCTGTGCATCAAACTGCTTGAGCTGGGCCGGGTCGTTGATCCGCTCTTGAATCACAAACCGGCTCATCATGCCACGGGCTTTTTTCGCGTAGAAGCTGATGATCTTGTACTGGCCGTTCTTCAGGTCCTTGAACTCGGTGTTGATGACCCGTGCGTTCAGGGCCGTGCGCTTGACCGCCGAGAAATACTCGTTGGACGCCAGGTTGAGCAGCACATCGTCACCTTGTTCGGCCAGCGCCTCATTGAGCCACTCGCTGATGCGCGTGCCCCAGAAGGCATAGAGGTCCTTGCCACGGGCGTTGGCGAGTTTGGTGCCCATCTCCAGGCGATACGGCATCATCAGGTCCAGCGGGCGCAGCAGGCCGTACAGGCCGGAAAGCATGCGCAGGTGATCCTGTGCGTAGCTGAAGTCGGCGTCGCTGAAGGTTTCGGCGTTGAGGCCGGTGTACACGTCGCCCTTGAACGCCAGCAGCGCCTGTTTGGCATTGGCCGGCGTGAAAGCGGGCGTCCAGCTGCCGAACCGGGCGGCGTTGAGGCCACCGATCTTGTCGGACACGTGCATCAACTCACTGATCTGCGCCGGGCTGAGTTCGCGCAGTTGCTCGATCAGTTCTTGGGAATGGTCGAGGTACAGCGGCTGGGTGAAGCGCGGGGTTACCGGCTTGGACTCGAAGTCGAGGGTCTTGGCGGGGGAAATCACCATCAGCATGAAGTTGGCTCCAGAAATCGTGGCGTGTAGCGTGGCTGCGATTCTAGGGGTTGGGGCGGTTTGACTCCACCTATGATGGTGATAGGCGCGATCCGCTATGATGGCCGGCAACTCTGGAGAGGGAGACCCCAAGTGCGATTAGCGCTTTTTGTGACGGCGTGCCTGTGGTGCCTGAATGTGCAGGCCGCGCCCGTTGACGTTGCCAGCCTCGACCGCGCCACTTGGCCGGAAAAACTCAGCAGCCCGGCGCTGTTCGACGTCGCCTCGCGTGCGGAAATCCTGATGTTTGCCCATGGCTTGATCCTCAGCGAAGCCCAGGATGAAACCGCGCTCAAGCAACGCCTGGGGCTTAAGATCATCAACCCGGCGGCCATCGACGACCTGCGCCGCCAGCTCTGGCAACGTTTGCTGGAGAACTACACGTTTGCCCAGCAGAGCTGTGAGCAAGACGCCTCGTTCTGCTACCTGGTGGAAAACATGGACGATCTGCGCGAGCAGGCCGGCAAATTCGAGGTCAGTGACAACTCTTTCTATATAGGCTGGGCCGCCCCCAGCCGGCAGTTCCATGGGCGCTATCTGGACGAACTGCTGCGCAAGGCCGCGTTGTTGCCGCAGATCAGCAGCGAAGTCGCGCGCTTCGGTGATCATGAACGCAATGGTGACGAGCTTAATGACCGGATGTTCCTGCTGACCTTCGACGGCGGGCCGGCACCGGTCGGCGGCAATACCGACTGGCTCGCCGACTACCTGCGCCAGCAAAAGATGAACGCTACGTTCTTCGCCCTCGGCAGCAGCCTGCAGGCCCGTGTGGAGCGCAGCTCGGCGGCCGATGTGCAGGCGCTGTACCAGGGGCAGTGCGTGGGCAGCCAGGGCTGGCAATATCGCTCCCACAGCCATTGGGTCGACTGGCAAGACTCGATCATCCGCAGCGCATCGTTGGTGCAGAACCTGCTGCCGGAAAACTATGTGCCGCTGTTCCGGCCGCCTTACGGGCAGCGCCGTGCGGACAGCCAGGGGTTCTTTCAGGCGCAAGGTCTGCAGGTGGCGTTGTGGGACATCGACTCCCAGGACGATCCGGGCAAGCTCAAGGCCGAGGAATCGGCGCAACGGGTGCTGACGCTGATGCTGTTGTGGCGCAAAGGGGTGATTGTGTTTCACGACACCCAGGACAAGGCGCGAGTGGCATTGCCGCTGCTGTTGCAGGCAACGGCGCAAAGTGGCCTGGGTTGGCAGGACTGCCGCGAGGCGTTTCGCTGAAAATGCCCGGCCCTGCTGGGTGAGAGGCATTTTCGGGGTGATTTGCTGCGACATTTCGCAGCAGGCGGACTTCCGACTTTAACGGCCTGCCTGGCGCTCGGCTAGTGCTATTCGTCATCCTGAAAAATAAACTTCAAAAAAGCGTCAAAGTGCTTTTTCCTGTCATGGGTTTTGCGGTATTACGAAGTCAGATCGCCGAACCCTGCAACACAGGTGGCGTCTTCCAAGACTCCTCATGTGGGCACCGCACTTGACGTCACTCAAGCTGCGGTCGGTGGTCGAATCGAGGCGCAGCACCGCCCAGGTATTGCGTCGACTGGCTCCCACAAAGGTGACCGAGTATGGATGATCATGGACGCACCCCTTCTTCCGACCAGCCAATCCTTTATGTGCTTGATACCAACGTACTGATTCACGATCCAAACGCACTGCTTAATTTTGAAGAACACCATGTCGCCATCCCGATGATCGTGCTGGAGGAACTCGACAAACTCAAAAGCGGCCATCACAGCGTCGCCGCCGAATGCCGCCAGGCCATCCGCCTGATCGACAAGACCCTGGGTGAAGCCTCGCCCGAGGACGTTGAAGTCGGCGTACCGATCCAGCGCGGCAAAAGCGGGCCCAAGGGTTTGCTGTCGATCCTGATGAGCAAGCGCAACGAGCCCAACAGCCTGCTGCCGGAAAACCTCAACGACAACAAGATCATCAACCAATTGATCGACCTGCATGCGCGCGACAAGGACCTGCGTGTGGTGCTGGTGACCAAAGACATCAATATGCGCCTCAAGGCCCGAGCGTGTGGGATCGCGGCCGAGGACTACAGCACCGACCAACTGGTTGACGACGTGTCGATGTTGTCGCGCGGTTATCACATGATGACCGGCTCGTTCTGGGACCGCGTCAGCAAGGTCGAGACCCGCCAGGACCATGGCCGCACCTGGCACCAGGTGCAGTTGATCGACAACCTGCCGGCCGTGCATATCAATGAATTCATCGTCGACGAGCAGGGCTTCGTGGGCTGGATCAAAGAGATCCAGGTCGACAAGCTGCTGATCCTCGACCTGCATCAGGAACCCCTGTTGCACCAGGAAGCCTGGGGCCTGAAACCGCGCGATATCTACCAGAGCCTGGCGCTGTACGCGCTGCTCGACCCGGACATCCATCTGGTCAACCTGACCGGCGCCGCCGGCTCGGGCAAAACCATCTTGGCCCTGGCCGCTGCTATCGAACAGACCATGGTGACCAAGCGCTATCGCCGCATCATCGCCACCCGTAGCGTGCAGGGCCTGGACCAGGAAATCGGTTTCCTGCCCGGCACCGAAGCAGAAAAAATGGAGCCATGGCTGGGGGCGATCACCGACAACCTCGAAGCCTTGCACATGGACGACGAAAACACCCATGGCAGCGTCGACTACATCCTCAGCAAAGTGCCGTTGCAGTTCAAATCCCTCAACTACATCCGAGGCCGCAGCTTCCAGCAGAGCCTGATTTTGATCGATGAATGCCAGAACCTCACCCCGCACCAGATGAAAACCATCATCACCCGTGCCGGCGCTGGTTCCAAAGTGGTGTGCCTGGGCAACCTGGCGCAGATCGACACCCCTTACCTGTCCGCGACCAGCTCCGGGCTGACCTACCTGACGGAACGCTTCAAAGACTTCCCGAACGGCGTGCACATCGCGCTGCAAGGGGTGCCACGTTCGATCCTGGCCGAATACGCAGAGTCGCATCTCTGAGTAGCAAGCTTTAAGCTACAAGCTGCAAGTTGGTCCAGTGAGCTTTTCACTTGCCGCTTGCAGCTTGTAGCTTTTTTGCTGCCTCAAGGAGGCTCTGTGCTGACTCATCTAGATTCCCAAGGTCGCGCCCATATGGTCGACGTCACCGACAAAGCCGTGACGTTCCGTGAAGCGGTGGCCGAAGCGCGGGTGCGCATGTTGCCGGGCACCCTGCAAATGATTGTCGACGGCGCCCATCCCAAGGGCGACGTGTTCGCCGTGGCCCGCATCGCCGGGATCCAGGCGGCAAAGAAAACCAGTGACCTGATCCCTCTGTGCCACCCGCTGATGCTTACCGGCGTCAAGGTCGAACTGCGTGCCGACGGTGCCGACGCCGTGTACATCCTGGCGCGCTGCAAGCTCTCCGGCCAGACCGGCGTGGAGATGGAGGCGCTGACCGCCGCCAGCGTCGCAGCGCTGACGATCTACGACATGTGCAAGGCCGTGGACCGGGGCATGACCATCGAAAGTATTCGCCTGCTGGAAAAGCTTGGCGGTAAAAGCGGGCATTTCAAGGCGGACCAGCAATGAGTATCAACGTACTGTTTTTTGCGCGATATGCCGAAGCGGTGGGCTTTGATTCGTTGGAAATGGAAGGTGAGTTTGCCACCGTTGATGCCGTGCGCCTGGCACTGGCCGCTGACCTGGAGTTCGCAGTACTCAACGAGGCGAGTCTGATGTGTGCGCGCAACGAAGAGCTGTGCAATCTCGACGAGCCGGTCGAGGCCGGTGACGAAATCGCGTTTTTCCCGCCCGTGACCGGAGGCTGAACATGGCCATTCGTGTGCAGGTCGAAGCCTTTGATCCGGGCGCCGAAGTCAACGCGATGCATGCGGCCAATGTGGGCGTGGGCGCGGTGGTGAGCTTTGTCGGCTATGTGCGCGATTTCAATGATGGCCGCGAAGTGGCGGGGATGTTCCTGGAGCATTATCCCGGCATGACCGAAAAGGCACTGGCCAAGATCGCCGTCGAGGCCGAGCAACGCTGGCCGCTGCTCAAATTGGAGGTGCTGCACCGCATCGGTGCCCTGGAACCCGGCGAGCCCATTGTCTTTGTAGCCGCCGCCAGTGCCCACCGCCAGGCCGCGTTCGACGCCTGTGCATTTGTGATGGACTACCTGAAGACCCGCGCGCCGTTCTGGAAAAAGGAAAACACCAGTGAAGGGCCGCGCTGGGTGGAAGGGCGGGACAGTGATCATGTGGCGGCGGATCGTTGGTAGGGGTGAACATCGTCAACTGTTAACTCTATTTAGGCTATAAAACACTCAGGCTTAGGCCAAAGGGTTCTGCATAACTGTCAAATCTGACAGTTGTTCGTCATTTTCTTTTAAGACTTAATTACTCTTGTCGGCATAGGTTTTTTCTTTAGGAGCAACCAGCCTGGGTTGAGTAATTATGCCTCCGGTTGTATTTCATAGCAGTTGAAAATACCAGGGAGAAAGAAGATGGCTGAGACAACTAAACTGTCCAGACTTTCCCATTTCAGGGTTACATGCCCGGATGGCTCGGAGTTTACCAATAAACTTTATGCTAATGGACGGCATCAAAGTGAGGTTGTTGTTGAAGTCATAAAGGAATGTCAAATCAACGCTGGGGTGTGGCAACGTACCGAGTTAACTAATGAGGAAATTGCGAGCGTGAGAGTGGCTCCATTTTTTTCAGACGATGGGCAGTCGCTACCTAGTGGTTGGCGGTGTGATGATAAAAAAAATATTTATAGCGAAGGATTGTGGGAGCGTGAACAAAAAGTGGGTTCGGAACCTGATGCTTATAATCCAGGTACCGTGGTTCAGAGGGTTTCTCGTTATCTGCGGTTCAGTTCGCAAGAAGGGCCCTTGGATGCGGTCACTTTTGTAGCGTATATGGTTGTGGATAGTCAGGTTTATACAACCCGATTGTCGGCGGAGAATAGCTGCTTTGATTCTTCGGTTACCCTTCAGCCAATAATGCCATTTAGACTTTCTGTGAGTGACTTGATTGAATATAGACATAATGCAGTTTCGGCACCAGATTTTTATGCGACGGTATACTACTGGACGCCTCCGGCAGGAGTAGTATTTGTTGCACAAGAAGGTCTTGATAGGCCGTTGAATATGCAGTACGAAGGCGATCACTTTCAGACGAGCTACGCTTATGCTAAGCAGGGTGATGGCACTCCCCATAAGGGTGGTGTAGTTGTTAATAAGGAAAAATCACCCGTTATGCGGGAGGATGTGTTTAAGCCTTATGGTTATCCGGTTTACAATTATCATGTCCCGGTTGATATCCGGCCGACAATTATGAGAGCTATACTTGTACGCTCTCTCGCTTTGAAAGTTGACGTTACACGCGATTCGAATAGCGCATGGAGCTTGATGGACAATTTTGGAAATATTCACCGTTTCTCCCTGGTGCCGAATGCTGATTACTTTTTGCGTTTGGAGGATTATGAGTTTCGGCCTGAAACTAATATTAGAAATTTCAAAATTATATTTCCCGATGGTCTCCCCACCAGTAATGCCCTTTATGCCAATGGTCGCCATCAATGTAAGGTTTTGATTGAGGCTACTAAGGAGGAATATCTGCCGGATGGTACTTGGCGAGCCGTACCCTTGACTCGAGCAGAGTGTAACAGTGCAACAGTAACACTTTATTCTGTGAATGATGGTCAAGCACTTCCGTCGGGTTGGAGCTGTGATACGTCAAAGAATATTTATGATTCGGGTCTTTGGACCCGAGGTTCGGAAAAAAACGATCCTGAGAAACTTGCCGGCATGGATTACGCAGGGCCTGGGCCTCTGGTTGAAATAATTGATCGATATATGCGCGTCGATCCAAGTCGTCCGATTGAACCGATGCGGTTTATGGCACGGATAGTCGTCGATGGAAAGGTCTATACAACGTACCACTCCAGTGGCGGAGAGTATGTGACTATTACCCCTACAAGGCCCTATACAGTAAAAGCTGCTGAGTTGATTTCATTTCCCGATCTGGATGCTTACAATGATGAAATTGCTGATTGTGATATTTACTACTGGTTGTTGCCATCCACGTTGCGGTTCCTTGTCAATAAAGGTCTTGATAGACCTTTATCAATGGATAACGAGGGTGATTACTTTACAACGTGTTGGTCGACATATCATAGTGCTGTAAAACGCTACCTTAAGGCAGGAGTTCTGGTCACTAAAGATAGTCCTGAGCTGAGGATCCGAATGAAGGATGTTCATAGGCATATTTATGGGGGCGGAGATGGAACAAACCCATATATACCGTTTAACAAACACAATACGATGATGCGTGCTGTACGACTGCAGGTGAAAAATACTACATTTACTACTGGTGATACACATACTCCTTGGCGTCTATGGGATAACCATGGGTGTGAGCATGTGTATCGACTCGAGATGCACGAAAACGGGACGCGTATTTTATTGAAAGATTTTTGATCTGCGATGCCGGTGATGCGCTCTCAGGTTAAGCTGGCTCTTTCTAGGTACATGACTTAAGTCAGTGCGCTGAGTTTATTAAGCGTGAGAGGTGTTTTATGAACGTCTACTCTAATGCCTTTAATTTCCAATCCTATTTAGCAGGCTCGGTTGATCCACGTACTGGCCAGTACACTTGTCAGATTCGACTGGCGACGTTATCGCCACAGGGACCCTTGGAGGTGAGCCGGGACGTCAGTCTATTGTTCTCCATGCTCAACTCCGAAAGCGGGCGTTATGGCACGGGTTGGCATATGAGTAATACCGAGTTTGATGTCAACCGTTCCAGGCTCTCGTTGCTTGATGGCGAACAGTTTCAAACCCAGAGCCTGCCTCCCGTGGGCGAGACATTGGTGATCAAGGATTACAAACTCAAAGACCTGGTGGTCAAGCGACCGGACGCCGAAACGCTTCATGTGATCTACAAAGATGGCACGATTGAGATTTTGAAGCGTCATGCCAGCAACGTGCCCTATCGCATCAATACCATACAATTTGAAAACGGCGAGAGCTTGCGTTTTTGTTACGACTTGGGTGAATTCCTTGAGCGTATTCTGGATCAAAATGGCAATGAGTTGCTGATATTGACCTACTCGAGTAACAGATTGTCGATGGTCGATACCCGGGTCGATGGTGGTCGTTATGCACGCGTCCGGTTTACGTATGACAATGATCGTCTGACGGAGGTTACAGCGCCCTATGATCGCAATGGTACTGTCGGTAGCGCGAGTTTTGCGTTTATCTACACTGTATTTCGCAATGGCCTGATGGCCATGAACAATGTGCGCTCACCGATGGGAGGCGAGGAGCGGATTACCTATGCCGAGAACGGGCACGCCTACAGTAACAGCCAATATATTCCAAGGGTTGAACAGTGGGAGCACATACCCGCCAGCAACCAGCCGATGATGACCCGCACTTATGACTACAGCCCCAGCACGAATTTTACCGGTTATCCTTTTTCTGGTGGCTTTCGCGAAGGAGAAGACAATTTATACCTGGTGAGTGGTGCCTATTCATACTGGACAGACGAAACCTGTATTGATGCTGCATCCAACAATGCGGTACTGAGCGTTACCCGCACCACCTACAACAAATTTCACTTGATGACCGAAGAGCGGGTCCTGCGCGAAGGGACTCGAACCACCCAGACCATTGCTTATAACGAAGTACCTGGCCTGTTTCCCGCACAGCCGCCCAATCTCCAGCTACCCAAGTCCATTACCACGCGTTACGAACTGGTGGCAGGTGGTACCGCAAGGGAGGTGACGGTAGCCATCCAGACCGACGACTACGGTAATGAGCTAAGCCGTACCGAGGCGTCCGGGGTTCGCGTCGACTACACCTATTACCCCATGGCTGGCGAAAGCGGCAAATGCCCTGCCGACCCGCGTGGATTGTTTGTGCGCTACGTCAAGCAAGAGCGTCTTGTCCCGGAGGGTGGCACGCCGGCAGCACGGCTCACGGAGTACACCCATACCCGTGTGCCGCCGACAGGCAGTAGCTACTTCGTTCTCCAACAGTCAAGCAACCAGGCCGGTGTGTTTGCGATGCAGCAAAGCTACTACGACACGCCTGTCGCTTTGGCTGGCCGTCTTAAGAGCAGCACCAGTACGATTGGCGGGCAGGCGTTGGTCAGTGATTTCAGTTACACCGTCTCAGGTGACAACCTTGTGGAAACCCGGCGCCTGAAGGGGCGCGAGGGGCAATGGCTTGAGGCGAAGAGGACGCTTTCGCTGGTTAATCGGCGGTTGCTGTCGATGACGCGGGATGGCGGCAGCACCTTGGACCTGGCGTTTGATGTCAGTGGCCGGTTGACGGAAGAAACGGTTTCCCGTGGAAAACCGCAGCAAGCCAGTCGAGGTTACGCCTATCATTTTGCGACGCAGACCAAACGTGCCCATCTGATCACCACGGATGCACAAGGTAATAAGGCCATTACCTACTATGACGGCGCTGGCCGCCAAGTGTCCGAAGCCCAACTGATTGGCCCGAACCAGGACCAGGAACGGGCCACCGGAACGTGGTGGTATGACGCGCTTGGGCAAACCGTGGAAGTGGTCAATATCGACTACCTGGGCGACGGACAACGCGTGTTTCGCAGTGTCCACTCCTACAGCAAGTGGGGCAACGCCAGCCGTGTCACCCACGCCGATGGCCGTGTAGTCATCGACGAGTATGACCCGCGGCTCAATCTTACGGAGGAAGGCGTTGTTGGCGGTGAGCGCCTATTGACCTATTTCAATACGCATAACCAACCGATGAAGGTGGAGCGCCTGGATGCCAACAATAATAAAGTGGAAGTGGCGTCGTATACCTACGATGGCTTGGGTCGCTGCCTGACGGTAGTGGACGTCAATAAAACGTCCACCGACTTGACCTATGACGAATTTGATCGGGTACTGACGACCCTCCAAAAACCGACAGATGGCACTCCTCATCGGCTGCGTAAAACTGATTACACCCGGGGCACCAGCAGTGAATTGGCCAGTGCTTTTACGGTCGATAGCAAGCGGTTGGGGGCCCGCACTTACGATAGTCTCGGCCGGATGACCAGTCAGACGCGTGGAACAGGGCAAGCCACAACCTGGGAGTACGAGCCTGAGTGGATAGAGCCGAACGCCATGGTTTCCCCCCGTGGGGTTCGCCAAACCCTCACGTACGACAAAGAGTTGGATGTGCCGACTCGGATTGAGATGCCGGGCCATCCGGTGAGCACCTACCGGCATGACCCGGTTACCGGTGCAATGACACGTTCCGAGACCAATGGCTTGATCCATGAGTTCGTTGTGGATGCCCACGGCCATCCTGAAAAGGATATTCAAACCGCCAATGGCAACGTGCTGACCTCGCAGTATGGTTATTCCCCAGGCGGGCGCCTGCTGCATCAAACTGCCGCCGATGGCCAGCACAGCCAGCTTCAGTACGATGTGTTCGGACGGTTCTCCAAGATGACCACTGGCGCCATGGTCATTGAGCAGACCTACGATACATTGGGCCGGCCGAATGTCCTGACCACCGCTTATGAAAGCACGCAAGTCATTACCAAAGTGTCCTATGACTCACTGGGCCGGGAAGCCGAGCGTCGCTTTGAGCAGAACGGTGCGCTGTTCCAGGTTATGTCCAGCACGTATCACCTCAACGGTATGTTGGCGACACGGGAACTCAAGGACGCTGGCTCACGCCTGGTGATCGGCGAGACCTTCACCTATGACGCCTACCTGCGGCTCAAGACCTATTGCTGCACGGGGCCTGAACATCCCAAGGATCATCTGGGCCGTGGCATTGTCGGGCAGGATTTCAGCTTTGACAGCCTCAATAACATTACTCAGGTCATTACGACGTTTGCCGACAACACACGAGACACCTGCGAGCGTTATTTCACCGGTTCCGATCCCACTCAACTGACGCGTCTGACCCGTACACACCCGGCGCAGGATGTCACCCTGAGGTATGATGCGGCGGGCAACTTGCAGGCAAGTCCGGCGGGTCAGGCCTATACCTACAATGGCTTTGAGCAGTTGACCGCCGTGCAGGCCGATACCCTCGAGTACAGCTACCAATACGATGCCGAGGCTCGTCAGGTACTGGCGTCCCGGGGCAGTGAATCGCCGGTAATGCTGGCATACGCCGGCGACCGTCTAGAGACTCTGGTTGAAGGCAACAAAAAGATCCGCTACGTCGACGGCGCAGATGAAGTGATGGCACGCAGCGGTGGTGTCGACGGGCCGCAACTGCATATGAATGATGCCAGCGGTAGCGTGCGCGGTGTATCGGCCCCAGGTCAGGCCCATGTGCGGCGACACTACACGCCCTATGGCGATACGAAGGTCCCGCTGGATGATGGCAAGGTCCGTAGCATGGCTGATCTGCAACTGCCGGCGTTCAATGCTCAACGGCTGGATGCAGGGATCCATCTCTACCATCTGGGCAACGGCCTGCGTGTCTACTCTCCTGACCTGATGATTTTCTTGCAACCTGACCCACTGAGCCCGTTTGATGAGGGGGGGATCAATAGCTATGCCTACTGTGCCTGCAACCCGATCAACATGCTCGATCCCAGTGGGATGTGGCCTGGTTGGTTGAAGTGGGCGTTGACCGGGGTAGCACTGGTGCTGTCGGTGGTAACGTTAGGGTTTGGGGCTGTCGGCCTTGCAGCAGCGCTAGCGGGGCCAGTGGCAATGTCAGTTTCTGCGGGGCTAGCCACGGCAGCAGTGGCGTCGGCGGTGATGGTGCCAACCGCTGCAGCAGCTTTGGGCGGGATGGCAGCAGCTGCCACTGCCGCTGCCGCTGCCGTTGTTGCTGCCGCTGCCGCAACAGGGTGGGTCATCGCCTCCAAGTCAGCGGTCACCATCGGAGCGGGACTCGGTCTTGTCAGCGGGACGTTGGGTGTCGCGGGGCTGGCTATTGCCGAGGTCGATAAAGCAATGGGCTGGGACCGTTCGCACCACATCCGTAATCTAGGATGGGCGTCCCTCGTGTTCTCAATTGCCTCGTTGGTCGTGAGCGTCGGGGGGGCTTATACCTCGGCGCACATGGCCTATAACTCTGCTGCTGCAAAGTTTTCCGGTGTTGGCAACCTGAAGCAGACTCCCATCGGCAGTGCGTTATTCGCGGCGCGCCAGCGCATGCTGGGCTTGAGCTACAAGTTCACTGATAAAGGGGGCGTCACCCCATTTAGTCAGATGTTTGGGAGTACCCGGGCGGTATTGAGATTTACCAACCTTGGCCGATCGATCGAAAGTAGAAGCAAGTCGCCAGCCACACCCCGACCGGAGGCGAGCAGTGGGGGCGCTTCGGCCCAGCCCCAAGCGCAAGCCACGTTTAGCCGGGTGGTCGATATGCCAAGCAGCAGTGCTGGCTACTACCAGGCATTCAGAGACGAGGCATCGCGCATTCGCGAGCCTATCATTGGGGCGTTGTATCAGGGTTAACCCAGCAGTGCGTCATGCGCGCAATCAATCCAGGTGCCGGGGCGACAACATCGCCTCGGTCAAGCCCGCACGCTGCAAGGTAACCCGCGCTCCCACATGGTTTACCGCATTTGAGCTTAAGGGCGCTTGCGCTCCACTGCCCGCAGCAGGTGCGTCGGCGGCGTCTCGCAGCTGATCTTGCGCCCCAGCAACGCCTCGATCGACGGCAGTTGATACGAATCATCTTCCCCGGCAAAGCTGATCGACACACCGGCAGCGCCTGCACGACCGGTCCGGCCAATGCGGTGCACATAGTCGTCCGGCATTTCCGGCAAGGTGAAGTTGATCACGTGGCTGATGCCGTCGATGTGGATCCCGCGGCCCGCCACATCGGTGGCCACCAGCACGCGGATCTTGCCTTCGCGAAAGCCTTCCAGGGTCTTGATGCGCTTGTGCTGCGGCACGTCGCCCGACAGTTGCGCGGCGTTGACGCCATCACGCACCAGGCGCTCTTCGATGCGGCGCACTTCGTCCTTGCGGTTGGCAAATACCATCACCCGCTCCCAACCGTTGTCGTTGATCAGGTTATAGAGCAGCTTGTACTTGTCGGCACCGGCGACGGCGTAGATGTGTTGCTCGACGTTTTCGCTGGCGACGTTGAGTGCTTCGATCTCGACGATGGACGGGTCGGTGGTCCACTGCTTGGCGAGGTTCATCACGTCTTCGGTGAAGGTCGCGGAGAACAGCAGGGTCTGGCGCTCGGCCTTTGGCGGGGTCTGGCGAATGATCTGACGCACCTGTGGGATGAAACCCATGTCGAGCATGCGGTCGGCTTCGTCCAGCACCATCACTTCGACCATGTCCAGGTGCACGTCGCCGCGCTGGTTGAAGTCGAGCAGGCGGCCTGGCGTCGCGACGAGGATGTCGCAATGACGGGCCTCAAGGTGCTTGAGCTGTTTGTCGAAGTCCATGCCGCCGACAAACGTCATCACGTTGAGGCCGGTGTACTTGGTCAAGTCGGCAGCGTCTTTGGCGATCTGCACCACCAGCTCCCGGGTAGGGGCGATGATCAGCGCGCGCGGCTCGCCCATGTAGCGCTCTTTCGGCGGCGGCGTCTGCAACAGTTGGGTGATGATCGAGATCAGGAACGCGGCAGTCTTGCCGGTGCCGGTCTGGGCACGGCCGATAGCGTCTTTGCCGGCGAGGGTGAAGCCCAGCACCTGCGCCTGGATCGGCGTGCAGTACGGGAAGCCCAGGTCCTGGATGGCGTGCATCAGTTCCGGGGCCAGGTTGAAGTCATGGAAGCGGGTTTTACCTTCCTGGGGCTCGACGACGAAGTCTTCGAGTTTCCACGGCGTCACGGGCGGCTTGGGCGCGCGTTCGCGGCGTGGTTTGGCGACAGGCGCGGCGAGGATTTCTGCGGGCTCGGCCTGTTCGGGCGGTGTCACCGAGGCTGTTTTCGGTGCGGCGGCAGGTGCGATCCGCTCGGGCTGCCTAGCATCATTGCGGTTGCCGGGCTTGGGAGCGGGAGCACTGGGAACAGGCGCGAGCGGCTCAGCCTCGCTTTTGCCGAACATCTTCTTGAGTGCTTTGAGCACGGTCATCTCATTAATTGGTTAAGGAATGTACGCCGGCCAGTGTAATGCAAGAATCGGGCGCGGCGTAGTGCGTCTGTCATACAACTACATCAACGCGGGTTTCAGCTTAGGCGCTCGGTCAGCCAGGTGCCGATATCGCGTATCTCTTCGGGTAACACTTCGTGGCCCATTGGGTATTCCTGCCATGTCACGGTGACACTACGGTGCTTTAAATGCTCGTAGGCGCTGCGGCCCATGGCGTTTTGCACCACCTCGTCATACTGGCCGTGCAGACACAGGACAGGGATGCGTTGCTGGCTGGCGGATAATTCCAGCTCATCGTCGAAGGTCGGCGCATAAGTGGAGAGGGCGATCACGCCACCCAGCGGGCCCTGCCATTGTTTAAACGCAGTGTGGAAAACCACTGCGCCGCCCTGGGAAAAGCCCGCCAGGAAAACCCGCGAAGCGTCTATCCCGGTTCTCTTCTGCGCCTCGATCAAATCCGTGACCATTGTGGTCGACGCTTCCAGTTCTTCCAGGCTGATGGAGCGGGCTGGGCTCATGGCCCTGATGTCGTACCAACTCGGCATCTCGTAGCCACCATTGATCGTCACCGCACGGGTAGGCGCCTGGGGCAAAACGAAGCGGGTGGTCAGTAAAGTTTGCTGCAGCATTTCGGCTACCGGCAGGAAGTCGTAGCGATCGGCGCCCAGGCCATGCAGCCAGATAACACAGGCATCTGCGGGTTTGGCGGGCTCAAGTATCAAGGGTTCGGTCATGTCTGCTCCATAGCTGTGCGGGCGCTCCGATTGAGTGCGTCGGAACGGTGCGCGACAGGTTGATCTGTTAAGAGAATGTCGCAAGGGTGAATCTTTTGCCATTGAACATCGCCATCAGCGGCTCAGCCAGCACTCTGGTACGGGCCTTGCTATGTGTAGGTCGATGTCAGAACTCTCCTAGGGCGGTAACACTATCAGTGACTGCCGCTTGTGGGAAAGCAACTGGAATTACCGCAAAAATCTCATGCTGCTCGACCCCAAAAAAAGCCAACACGGGTCGATATCGCCTCATAAGGGTGCGCTGAGGTTGGAGCTCCGACACAACAAGAGCAACTGGAGGTTTGAATGAAGGTATTGAAATCCACCCTGGCCATCGTGACCGCGGCCGCTGTATTGGGTGTCAGTGGTTTTGCCCAAGCTGGCGCCACCCTGGATGCCGTGCAGAAGAAAGGCTTCGTGCAATGTGGCGTGAGTGACGGCCTGCCGGGTTTCTCGGTGCCGGATGCCAGCGGCAAGATCCTCGGGATCGACGCTGACGTGTGCCGCGCCGTGGCCGCCGCCGTTTTCGGTGACGCAACCAAGGTCAAGTTCAGCCAGTTGAACGCCAAGGAGCGTTTCACCGCGCTTCAATCGGGCGAAGTCGATATCCTGTCGCGCAACACCACCATGACCAGCTCCCGCGATGCGGGCATGGGCCTGAAATTCCCGGGCTTCATCACCTACTACGACGGCATTGGCTTCCTGGTTAACAACAAGCTGGGCGTGAAAAGCGCCAAGGAACTGGACGGTGCAACCATTTGCATCCAGGCCGGTACCACCACCGAGCTGAACGTTTCCGACTACTTCCGTGGCAACAACCTCAAATACACTCCGATCACCTTCGACACCTCCGATGAAAGCGCCAAGTCGCTGGAATCCGGGCGTTGCGACGTACTGACCTCCGACAAGTCCCAACTGTTCGCCCAGCGCAGCAAGCTGGCCGCGCCGAAGGACTACGTGGTTCTGCCGGAAACCATTTCCAAGGAACCGCTGGGCCCGGTCGTGCGTAATGGCGACGACGAGTGGCTGGCCATCGTGCGCTGGGTTGGCTACGCCATGCTCAACGCTGAAGAAGCCGGCATCACGTCGAAAAACGTCGAAGCTGAAGCCAAGTCCACCAAGAATCCGGACGTCGCGCGTCTGCTCGGTGCTGACGGCGAATACGGCAAAGACCTGAAAGTGAAGAAAGACTGGGTCGTACAGATCGTCAAGCAAGTCGGTAACTACGGCGAAGTGTTCGAGCGCAACCTGGGCAAGAGCACCCCGCTGGAAATCGACCGTGGCCTGAACGCCCTGTGGAACGCCGGCGGCATTCAATACGCACCTCCTGTGCGCTGATCGCTGATGGTTCTGTCACCCGGTGGGCCAACCGCCGGGTGATGTTCTGTTCCATTCTTTGCGGGGCACTTCATGCAAAATCAAATCGGCGCACCCAAGCAGAAGCTCAGCTTCAGCGATCCCAAAGTGCGTGCGTGGCTCTTCCAGATCATCACGATAGTGGCGGTGGTCTCGCTGGGCTGGTACCTCTTCAATAACACCCAGACCAACCTGCAGCACCGGGGTATTACCTCGGGTTTCGACTTCCTTGAGCGCAGTGCCGGCTTTGGCATCGCGCAGCATTTGATCGACTACACCGAATCGGACAGCTATGCCCGGGTGTTTGTGATCGGTTTGCTCAACACCCTGCTGGTGACCTTTATCGGCGTGATCCTGGCGACCCTGCTCGGGTTCGTCATTGGCGTGGCGCGGCTGTCGCCGAACTGGATGATCAACAAGCTGGCGACGGTGTATGTGGAAGTGTTCCGCAACATCCCGCCGCTGCTGCAGATCCTGTTCTGGTACTTCGCGGTGTTCCTGACCATGCCGGGGCCGCGTAACAGCCATAACTTCGGCGATACCTTTTTTGTCAGCAGTCGTGGCCTGAATATGCCCGCAGCGCTTGCCGCTGACGGTTTCTGGCCGTTTGTGGTCAGCGTCGTGGTGGCGATTGCGGCAATCGTGCTGATGGCGCGCTGGGCCAACAAGCGCTTTGAAGCGACCGGCGTACCTTTCCATAAATTCTGGGTGGGCCTGGCGTTGTTCATCGTGATCCCGGCGTTATGTGCGTTGATCTTCGGCGCGCCGCTGCACTGGGAAATGCCGGAGCTCAAAGGCTTCAACTTTGTCGGCGGCTGGGTGTTGATTCCCGAACTGCTGGCACTGACCCTGGCGCTGACGGTTTATACCGCGGCGTTTATCGCGGAGATCGTGCGCTCGGGCATCAAGTCCGTCAGCCACGGCCAGACCGAAGCGGCGCGTTCCCTGGGCCTGCGCCCCGGGCCGACGTTGCGCAAAGTCATCATCCCGCAAGCGTTGCGCGTGATCATTCCGCCGTTGACCAGCCAATACCTGAACCTGGCGAAAAACTCGTCGCTGGCCGCCGGTATCGGTTACCCGGAAATGGTTTCGCTGTTTGCCGGCACGGTGCTCAACCAGACCGGCCAGGCCATCGAAGTCATTGCCATCACCATGAGCGTGTACCTGGCGATCAGCATCAGCATTTCCCTGCTGATGAACTGGTACAACAAGCGCATTGCGCTGATCGAGCGGTGAGGAAACCTGCATGAGTTCGCATACGTTCAAACCTGATATGCCGCCGCCGAGCAAAGTCTTCGGGCCGATGGCATGGATGCGCGCCAACCTGTTTTCCAGTTGGCTCAATACCCTGCTGACCTTGTTGGCGTTCTACCTGATCTACCTGGTGGTGCCGCCGATTCTGAGCTGGGCGATCATTGACGCCAACTGGGTCGGCACCACGCGCGCCGATTGCACCAAGGAGGGCGCCTGCTGGGTGTTCATCCAACAGCGCTTCGGGCAGTTCATGTACGGCTACTACCCCGGCGACCTGCGCTGGCGCGTGGACCTCACCGTATGGCTGGCCATCGTCGGCGTGGCGCCGTTGTTCATCTCGCGTTTTCAACGCAAGGCGGTCTACGGCCTGAGCTTTCTGGTGCTGTACCCGATCATCGCGTTCTTCCTGCTGCATGGCGGGATCTTCGGCCTGACCAACGTGGCGACCAGCCAATGGGGCGGCCTGATGCTGACCCTGGTGATCGCCACCGTCGGCATCGCCGGCGCCTTGCCCCTGGGCATCATGTTGGCGCTGGGACGGCGTTCGAACATGCCGGCCATTCGTGTGGTCTGCGTGACCTTCATCGAATTCTGGCGCGGCGTGCCGTTGATCACCGTGCTGTTCATGTCCTCGGTGATGCTGCCGTTGTTCCTGCCCGAAGGCATGGGCATCGACAAGCTGCTGCGGGCGTTGATCGGCGTGATCCTGTTCCAGTCGGCCTATGTGGCTGAGGTGGTGCGCGGTGGTTTGCAGGCGATTCCCAAGGGCCAGTACGAAGCGGCCGCAGCGATGGGCCTGGGTTACTGGCGTTCGATGGGCCTGGTGATCCTGCCGCAAGCCTTGAAGATGGTAATCCCCGGCATCGTCAACACGTTTATCGCGTTGTTCAAGGACACGAGCCTTGTGATCATTATCGGCCTCTTCGACCTGCTCAACAGCGTCAAGCAAGCCGCCGCCGACCCCAAATGGCTGGGCATGGCCACTGAAGGCTATGTGTTCGCCGCCCTGGTGTTCTGGATTTTCTGTTTTGGTATGTCGCGCTATTCCATTCATTTGGAACACAAGCTCGACACAGGCCACAAGCGTTAGGAGTTGATGTGATGAGCGAAGCGATCAAACAGCCTGTGAGCCCTGAAGGCATTATCCAGATGCAGGGCGTCAACAAATGGTACGGCCAGTTCCATGTGTTGAAAGACATCAACCTCAACGTCAAGCAGGGCGAGCGTATCGTGCTGTGCGGCCCGTCGGGTTCGGGCAAGTCCACCACCATCCGCTGCCTCAACCGTCTGGAAGAGCACCAGCAGGGCCGCATCGTGGTCGATGGCGTGGAATTGACCAACGACCTCAAGCAGATCGAGGCGATCCGCCGTGAAGTCGGCATGGTGTTCCAGCACTTCAACCTGTTCCCGCACCTGACCATCTTGCAGAACTGCACGCTGGCGCCGATGTGGGTGCGCAAGATGCCCAAGCGCAAGGCCGAAGAAATCGCCATGCACTACCTTGAGCGCGTGCGCATTCCGGAGCAGGCGCACAAGTTTCCGGGGCAACTGTCCGGCGGCCAGCAACAGCGCGTGGCGATTGCACGCGCGCTGTGCATGAAGCCGAAAATCATGCTGTTTGATGAGCCGACCTCGGCCCTCGATCCGGAAATGGTGAAAGAGGTGCTGGACACCATGATCGGCCTCGCCGAAGACGGCATGACCATGTTGTGCGTGACCCACGAAATGGGTTTTGCCCGCACCGTGGCCAATCGCGTGATCTTCATGGACAAGGGTGAGATTGTGGAACAGGCGGCGCCGAACGACTTCTTCGATAACCCGCAGAATGATCGGACCAAGTTGTTCTTGAGCCAGATTCTGCATTGATGGATGGATGATGCTTAAACACTAAACCCGGCCTTGGTGCCGGGTTTATTGTTTGGAGGATCAAGAGGCTTTGAGGGCTTCTGGCGTTTCGTTATTGAGGGTGTAGGTAAAGGCGTTGCGCAGGTCTGCGCCCTCGGCCAGTTCCTTGGCGTCGGTGAGCAAGTGCGGGTAACGATCCAGTAGACGCATCAACACCATCAGTGGTTTTGGCGGTGTGATTTCGCCGCGTTCGTAGCGTGAAAAAGCGTTGTGCCCACCGCCGGACAGCCATTGCACGGTTTCTTTTTGCGTGAGATGCAGCTTGCGGCGAATACGCTTCAGTTCGACGCCCATCAGTCGCCGGGCGGCGTGGAGCAGGTCATCACCTGCCTTGGCATGGCGTTCGCTGCTGTCGGGGTCGTACATGCCGTCCTCGCAAACTTGGCATTCCCAGCCCGAAAGATCATCAATGCGCCGCTCCATGCCTTTTATGCGCAGAGTTTCGCTGCGGCCTTCAAAGCGTGTCATGGCGTCTGGGGCACCGCAAATACAGCATTGTTGGGTTTTCATGGGTTCATCCCTTTGAAGGAGATCACCGGTGGGTTACTGCCAGAGCAGTAAGTGACCTTGAGTAATGAGGTGTGTACTTTTCCATAAGACACCTGAGTCCAATAATTACCCTCTGAGGGTAATTTTACCAATCGAAAATTCTGTTCTTTTTCCTGCCTGAAAATCCTAGTGCGTTGCCTTTGTAGGCAACTCCGAATAGGCTGTAGGAAAATTCATCCTATGATTGGACGAAAGCGTAAAGCTCATGACAGACATCGCCCCGTTGATCAAACGCTCCCTGGTGGACCAGGCCCTGGAGCAGTTGCGCTGGCGCATCACCGAAGGAAAATGGGCCATCGGCGAACGCCTGCCCACCGAACCGGAGCTGTCTGCCGAGCTGGGCATCAGCCGCAACACCGTACGAGAGGCCATGCGTGTATTGGCGTTTTCCGGCTTGATCGAAATCCGCCAGGGCGATGGCAGCTATTTGCGTTCGATGACCGACCCGCTGGGGGCGATGCGTGCGTTGTCCCATTGCTCGCTGGAACAGGCGCAGGAAACGCGGCAGATCCTCGAAGTGGAAGCCATCGGGCTCGCGGCGCTGCGCCGTAGCGATGACGACCTCGTCGCGCTACGCCAAGCCCTCCAGGCCAGCGCCGCGTTGTATCACGGTGAACTGGAGGCCTACATCAGCGCCGACCTGGTGTTCCACCAACGCTTGGTGGACGCGGCGCACAACCCGGCCCTGAGCGAGCTGTACCTTTATTTTTCGAGCATCGTCGGCGCCCAACTGCGCCAAATCCTAAACTCCTCGCCGCGTCGCCAGGCCGTGTTCGACCTGCATATCGCCCTGCTCGACGCCGTGGAACACCAAGACCCGGAACGCGCCAAATCCCTCTGCCGGCAGTTGATCAATGAACCTTGAAACCCCAAACAAGCAACGTGCAACCGAACTGGAAGAGCTGCTGATCGATGCCGAAGCCGACGACGAGCTGGTCCAGCAGCACGAGCCGGTGGTCAGCCGGCCGTGGCTGTTGCTGCTCGGCCTGGTCCTGGTGGCGTTGAACCTGCGCCCGGCGTTGTCGAGCCTGTCGCCGCTGCTCAGCGAAGTGTCCGCCAGCCTGGGTTTGTCGGGGGCCAGGGCCGGTTTGCTGACCACCTTGCCGGTGCTGTGCCTGGGGCTGTTCGCGCCGCTGGCGCCGATCCTGGCCCGGCGTTTTGGCGCCGAGCGCGTGGTCCTGGGGATTCTGCTGACACTCGCCGGCGGCATCATCCTGCGCAGTTCTCTCGGAGAATTCGGGCTGTTCGCCGGTAGCCTGCTGGCCGGTGCGAGCATCGGCATCATCGGTGTGTTGCTGCCGGGCATCGTCAAGCGTGATTTCGCCAGGCAGGCCGGCGCCATGACCGGTGTCTACTCCATGGCCCTGTGCCTGGGCGCGGCCCTGGCTGCTGGCGCGACCGTGCCCTTGAGCCATTATTTCGCGGGCAGTTGGGCCATCGGCCTGGGCTTCTGGATGGTCCCGGCCCTGGTGGCGGCGCTGTTCTGGTTGCCTCAGGTGAGCCAGAAACACAGCGCCCATCAGGCGGCTTACCGGGTCAAGGGCTTGCTGCGCGACCCGCTGGCCTGGCAGGTCACCGTGTACATGGGCCTGCAATCCTCCCTGGCCTACATCGTGTTCGGCTGGTTGCCATCGATTCTGATCGGTCGCGGCCTGAGCGCCACCGAGGCCGGGCTGGCGCTGTCGGGCTCGATCATCCTGCAGTTGTTCAGTTCCCTGGCCGCGCCGTGGCTGGCCACACGCGGCAAGGACCAGCGCCTGGCAATCGTGGTGGTGATGCTGCTGACGCTCGGCGGTCTGTTCGGTTGCCTGTATGCGCCACTCGATGGCCTGTGGGGCTGGGCGATTCTGCTGGGCCTGGGGCAGGGCGGCACCTTCAGCCTGGCGCTGACCCTGATCGTGCTGCGCTCCCGGGATTCCCATGTCGCCGCCAACCTGTCAGGCATGGCCCAGGGCATTGGCTACACCCTCGCGTCGATGGGCCCGTTTGCGGTCGGCCTGGTGCATGACTGGACTGGCGGTTGGGCGGCGATCGGTTGGATCTTCGCCGTGATCGGACTCGGCGCGATTATCGCGGGCCTTGGCGCCGGTCGTGCACGCTACGTAAACGTCACCAGCGAGAAAGTCTAAAGGCAGACACTTTCGACAGTGCCTGCATGGCCCGCCACTCCAATGCGCTGCCAGTGGATGGTGGCTTTTTCGTAGTTGTTGTATCGGCTTTCAATCACTCAAAAGGTTATCTGTTTCCGGCCGATAACGCCCAACAGGATTAGGCAATCATTCCTGCACTGGGCCCTCATGGCGATTGCATCAGTGTCACAGGTTGCCGCTGGATCAATAGCTATGAAGAGGTAGTGATGGTTTCGCCGCAAGGTTCAAGCGCGGGAGCGAACCGCACACCAGATCCGCCGGTTGTCCCCCCGCTTCATTGGCAGCACATGAATATCCTGGTGGTGGAGGATCATTCAGCCTACCGGCTGCTGTTGGGCTGGATGTTGCAAAAGCTGGGCCTGGGGTACGAGTTGGCCGCCGATGGGTTCATGGGGCTGGAGGCGTTTACCCGCCGGCCCTTTGATTTGGTGATCTGCGATTGCCAGATGCCGTTTATGGATGGTTACAGCATGGCCAGCGCCATTCGCCAGCATGAGCACGACGACGGATTGAGGCGAGTGCCGATCATTGCTTTGACCGCCAATCTGCAAAGCGATACCCCCCGGCGCTGTCGCGAAGCGGGCATGGACGCCTGGCTGCTCAAGCCACTGACCCTGGAACAACTGCACGCCGTGCTGCTGCACTGGCTGCCTGGCAGTGATGGTCCGCAAGCTAGCCAGGAGACTGCCCCAGCCCCTGGCTGGCCAACCCGCGACACGCTTGTCGCGACGTTTGGCAGCGACGCGATCGTCGATCAACTGCTCGAAGGCCTGCTGGTGGAAGCCTGGGAAGACTATCGCGTCTTGCGCCACGCCCGTTCAACGCTGAACGCCTCACTGGCTGCCGAGCGCCTGCATCGCCTGGTGGGTAGCCTGGTATTTCTGGGCGGCAGCGACCTCGAGTCCACTGCCACGCAATTGATCGAGCAGGTCCAGTCCGGCGATGTTGCTTCCCACTCGGTGCAACTGGAGCTGTTCGAGGCACGTTTGTGCGTTTATCTCGAATACTTGTCCCGTCTCTGAATTCGCGCCTGCAAGGGCTTTTCGTTTCCGAGTGAGCTGGTTTTGACTGTAGGTGTTTTCCTGTTGTTTTGTAGGCAAAAACTTAGCTGGTACAGAACATTGGGTGTGGCTGCAAGTGACGCTTTGTTAGCTGTTGTTGATGAATGCCGGCGGAGGTATTTTGCGCTGATTCAAGTTGCAATCATTCGTGGGTACCTATGCTTCGAGTAATTATTGCTGACGATCACCCTATTGTTCGCGTCGGGCAAAGGGTCGTGATCGAGGCGAATGGAAGATGCACAGTGGTCGGTGAGGCCGACGGTCCTGATCAGTTGCTTGACGTGTTGAGCACAACCCCGTGCGACGTGCTGGTCACGGATTTCGCCATGCCAGGCGGCCAGCAGGCTGATGGCTACGGTTTGTTGGGCCTGCTGCACCGCCAGTATCCGCAGGTGCCGGTGATTGTGGTGACGATGTTCGCCAGCATCGCCATCTTGCGTGCAGCTTTTTCCCATGGTGTGCGCGGCGTGGTCGCCAAGAGTGCTTCGGCCAAGGAGTTGCCCCAGGCGATCAAGGCCGTGTGTGCGGGCCAGACCTTCACCAGCGAATCCCTGCGCTTGCAGTTGGTGGAGTCGGGAGTGGGCGACCAGTCCGGGCAGCCTAAATTGTCCGACAAGGAGCGCGAGGTGGTGCGAATGTTGGCCAGCGGCATGACCGTCAGCCAGATTGCGGCGCAGGTCAACCGCAGTATTTCCACCATCAGCAAGCAGAAAAGCACGGCCATGCAACGTTTGAGTATTTCGACGGATGTCGATTTGTTTGCTTATGCGCGCGATACGGGAATGGTGCCGTAGAAAGCAATGGCATTCTGGTGTTACGCGGACTATCGTTCGGCATCCCTGTTCATCCTGCGAAAACTGCCCATGAGTGATGCCCATAACGCCCTGATCACCGAGTTCTATAGCGCCTTTCAGCGCCTGGATGCCGAAGCCATGGCCGCCTGTTATACCCAGGACGTGGTGTTCAGCGATCCGGCCTTCGGCGAACTGCGCGGGCAGGACGCCGGCGACATGTGGCGCATGCTCACCACTCGGGCCAAGGATTTTTCCCTGACCTTTGACAACGTGCGCAGCGAGGGCAACGCGGGCAGCGCGCACTGGGTGGCGACCTACCTGTTCAGCGCGACCGGCAATACGGTGGTCAACGATATTCAGGCGCGCTTCGTGTTTCGTGACGGCAGGATTTGCGAGCATCACGACCATTTCGACCTGTGGCGCTGGTCGCGCCAGGCGTTGGGCACCAAGGGCCTGCTACTGGGCTGGACGCCCTTGGTGAAAAACGCCGTACGCGCCCAGGCGCGCAAAGGTTTGAAGGCATTCCAGGCCGGTCGTTGATAAGCTGGGTGCTTCTGTACATTGCCGAATCCCGTCGTGAACACGCCTGAATCCAAACCCTGGTTCGTCTACCTGGTGCGCGCCGCCAATGGCTCGCTGTATTGCGGCATCAGCAATGACCCGGTGCGCCGGTTCGCCACCCATCAAAGCGGCAAGGGCGCGCGGTTTTTCCTCTCCAGCCCCGCCGTTGCGCTGGTGTACACCGAGCAATGTGCGAGCAAAGGCGAAGCACTGCGCCAGGAACGCTTGATCAAGAAATTGAAGAAGAGCGCCAAGGAGTGCCTGGCGACCAGTGCTTCATCAGGCTGACTGACAGTTTCCATCAGGCGCAATAACAAAATATTTGCAAACAAGGGTGAGGTAAACCGCTCGCCCATCCGTGTAGTGCTTGAAACTGCGATCAATTCGCATTAACAGCGTTTTTACACGGATGCTCACAGCATGAAATCGACGGCGGGCGGTAGGGTCAAACAGTGGCTGGGAGCCTCGGTATTTTCAGTCTCGGCGCTGGCGTTGCTGCCCCTGGCCGTGGCACAGGCACAGGAGCAGCAAAGCGCCCAGTTCACCTTTGCTCTGGCGGCCAAACCACTGCCCCAGGCGCTGAGTGATTTCAGCCGGGTCACCGGGATCAGCGTGATCTATACCGATGAAGCGCCTTACGGCCTCAACGCCCCGGCGCTCAACGGGCAGATGAGCGCGACCCAGGCGCTGCAACGCCTGCTGGGCAACTCCGGCTTCACCTTCCGCCAGATCGACGCCCGTACCCTGGCGCTGGAACCGCTGCCCGCCGACGGCGCGGTCAATCTCGGCGCCACCACCATCAGCGCTGCCAGCCCTGGCCAGGACAGCACCAGCTACCAGCCGCCGCCGACCAGCTCGGTGATGCGCTCTCAGAGCCTGCTGTTGGAAACCCCGCAAACCGTCAACGTGGTACCCGCCCAGGTCTTGCGCGATCAACAACCGCGCAACCTGGATGACGCGCTGGGCAATATCAGCGGCATCACCCAGTCCAACACCCTCGGCAGCACCCAGGACGCGGTGATGCTGCGCGGCTTCGGCGACAACCGCAACGGCTCGATCATGAAGGACGGCATGCCGGTGGTGCAGGGCCGTGCGTTGAACGCCACCGCCGAGCGCGTGGAAGTGCTCAAGGGGCCATCGTCGTTGCTGTACGGCATCCAGGACCCGGGCGGCGTGGTCAACATCGTCAGCAAAAAGCCCGAATTGGTGCAGTCCACGTCCTTGACCGCGCGCGGCTCGACCTTCGGCAGCGGCAAGAATGGCAGTGGCGGCAGCCTGGACACCACCGGCCCGATTGGCGACAGCGGCCTGGCCTATCGCCTGATCGTCGACCATGAAGACGAAGACTACTGGCGCAACTACGGCACCCACCGTGAAACCCTGGTGGCGCCGTCGCTGGGTTGGTATGGCGACGCGACCCAAGTGGTGTTCGCCTATGAGCACCGCGAGTTTCTGTCGCCGTTCGACCGTGGCACGGCCATCGATCCAAAAACCAATCACCCGCTGAACATCCCCGCGACCCGCCGCCTGGATGAGCCGTTCAACGATATGGAAGGCCGCTCCGACCTGTACCGCCTGACCGTCGACCACGACCTGAACGCCGACTGGAAAGCCCACTTCGGCTACAGCTGGAACCGTGAAACCTATGACGCCAGCCAGGTGCGCGTGGTCAAGGTCAACACCAACGGCACCCTCACCCGCAGCATGGACGGCACCCAGGGCGCGCTGACCACTGACCGCTTCGCTACCGCCAGCCTTGAAGGCAAGGTCGACGTGGCCGGCATGCGGCACGACCTGGTGTTCGGGCTGGACGATGAATACCGCAAAATCCACCGCGCCGAGCTGATTCGCCAGGCGCCACGTGGCAGCTTCAACTTCAACGATCCGGTCTACGGCAACGAAGTGGCGGGCTCCAACGTCAGTGCGCCGGACAGCAACCAGACCGATCTGCTGCGCAGCGATTCGCTGTTCTTCCAGGATGCCCTGCACCTGAACGACCAGTGGATCCTGGTGGGCGGCGCGCGCTACCAGATGTACGACCAATACGCCGGCAAGGGCGTGCCGTTCACCGCCAACACCGACGGCAACGGCCAGAAGTGGGTGCCGCGTGCCGGGCTGGTGTACCGCTACACCGACGAACTGTCGTTCTACGGCAGCTACACCGAGTCGTTCAAACCCAACTCCACCATCGCGCCGTTGGCCAACAAAACGGTGCTGGAGGGCAGCCTGCAGCCGGAAGAATCCAAGGCCTGGGAGCTGGGTACCAAGTTCGACCTCCCGGGGCGCATCACCGCGAGCGCGGCGCTGTTCACCATCGATAAGCGCAACGTGCTGGTGCAGGTGGGCGAGGGGCTGACCTCGGTCTACAGCGTGGCGGGCAAGGTGCGTTCCCGTGGCCTGGAGCTGGATGCCAGCGGCCAGCTGAGCGATAAGTGGAGCCTGATCGGCAGTTATGCCTACACCGATGCCGAGGTCACCGACGACCCGACGCTCAAAGGCAATCGCCTGCAAAACGTGGCGAAAAATACCGCGTCGTTGTCGGCCGTGTATGACTTCGGCAGCCTGCTGGGTGGCGATCAACTGCGCGTCGGTGCCGGTGCGCGCTACGTCGGCGAGCGGGCAGGGGATGCGGCCAACAGCTTCGAATTGCCGAGCTATACAGTGGCCGATGCGTTCGCCAGCTATGACACCAAAATCGACGGGCAGAAGGTCAAGTTCCAGCTCAATGTGAAAAACCTTTTCGACCGCACCTACTACACCTCTTCGGTGAACACACAGTTCGTGTCCATCGGTGATGCGCGGCAGGTGTCGGTGTCCAGCACCCTTACCTTCTGACCGGATTTGCTTTTTTGTGGGAGGAGGGGGATTGCACCCTCCCACATTGACACCTGAGCTGTTAGCGTTGCCGGCATTCGATGCCTACGGAAAACGCTACTGATGCACTTAGGAAGATGGCTACACACCAGCGCCCTGCTGATCGGCTTGAGCTTTTTGCTGGGCGGCTGCGCCAGCGTTTCGCCCACCTCCACCCCCGCGACGCTCGACAAGGTGCTGGCCGACCCGGCGTTGCACGGTGCCACCGTCTCGCTGATGGTGCGCGACGCCCGCAGCGGCAGCACGCTCTACCAGCACAACCCACGCACACGGTTGGTGCCGGCTTCCAACCTCAAGCTGCTGACTACCGCGGCGGCGATGGATGTGCTGGGCGCGCAATACCGCTTCGCCACGCAACTGTTGAGCGATGGTGTCCGCCAGGGCGATCGCCTGACGGGTAATCTTTACCTGCGCGGCCTGGGCGACCCGACCATCCAGTACGCCGACTATCAAGCGCTGGCGGCGCAACTGGCCAGCCAGGGCGTTCGCCAGGTGCAGGGCGACCTGGTGTTCGACGATACCTGGTTCGACGCCGAACGCCTGGGCGTCGATTGGTCTCACGATGATGAAACCACCTACTACGGCGCGCAGATTTCCGCGCTGACGGTGTCGCCCAATGCTGATTTTGACGCAGGCAGCGTATTGGTCACCGCCAAGGCGCCGGTGCGGGCCGGTTTGCCGGTGAGTGTCGACCTCTACCCGCCCAGCGATTACTTGCAATTGAGCAACCGCGCCGTCAGTGGGCCGGGCAACAGCTATGGGATCAACCGCCGGCATGGCACCAACCTGTTGCAGCTCAGCGGGACCGTTGCGCCGGGCAGGCAGAGCGAGCAATTGGTCAGCGTGTGGGAGCCCACGCAGTGGGTGGCCAACCTGTTTGAACAGGCGCTGGCGCAACAGGGCATCAGGGTGCAGGGCCGTCGCATCATGGGCGGTGCAAGTCCGGCCACGGCGATATTGCTGGCGGAGCATCAATCGGCGCCCTTGCAGGAATTGATCACGCCGCTGCTCAAGCTCTCCAACAACAACATGTCCGAAGCCTTGCTCAAAGCCATGGGCCGGCAGACCGCCAATAGCGGCACGGCGGCGGCGGGCGTGGCGGCGGTGGCCGGGTTTCTCAAGCGACAGGGGGTGGATACGAGTACCTTGAGCCAGGTGGACGGCTCGGGCCTGTCACGGCGTAACCTGCTGTCGTCGCAAACCCTGACCGACCTGCTGCTGGCCGCAAGCAAACAGCCGTGGTTCGATGCCTGGTACAACGCATTGCCAATTGCCGGCAACAGCGATCGTATGACCGGCGGCAGCTTGCGCTATCGGCTGCGCGCCACGGCCGCCGAGAACAACCTGCACGGCAAGACCGGTTCCATGAGCGGGGTGTCGTCCCTGAGCGGTTACCTCACAGATGCCCAAGGACGGCGACTGGTGTTTGCGATGATCAGCAATAACTACCTGATCGACACCGCCAGCATCCATGCTCTGGAAAACCGCCTGGCCGTGGCCCTCGCGCAGTGGCACGACTGACTCAGGGCTGATAACCCATGCGCCAACTCACGGCCCGGGTCGCCGCCAGCAAGCGCTGCGCCGCCGGGCCGTCTTCATCGGCATGGAACAGCGAGGTGGGGCCGACCACGGTCATCACCGCCGCCACTTGCCCGACCGCGTTGAACACCGGCGCCGACAACGCATCCACCCCCGGCATCAGCAAACCATGCACAAAGTGCAGGCCACGGTGGCGGATCTGCTCGCAGGTGATGGCGTAGGCCTGGTCATCCGCCAGGGCATGGGCGGTGCCGGCCTGGATTTCGCGCTCACGCAACTCCACGGTTTCCCGCGTCGGTAAATAGGCACTGAACACCAGCCCGGTGGACGAACTGAGCAGCGGCAAGACCGAACCCAGTTGGGTCACCACCGTCACCGCGCGCACCGCCGGTTCGATCTGCACCACGGTCGCGCCCTGGTTGCCCCAGACCGCCAGGAAGCAGGTTTCATTCAGCTCATCGCGCAGTTCCGCCAGGGGCATCGCACCGACCTTCAACACATCCATGCTGCCCAGCGCAGCCAAGCCTACGCGCAAGGCTTCGCGCCCCAGGCCATAGTGGTTGGTGGCGGCGTTCTGTTCAGCAAAGCCCGAGGCGATCAGCGCCTGCAGGTAACGATGGACCTTGCTCGCCGGCATCTGCACATGCTCGGCCAGGCGCGACAGTGAAGTGGCCGGCGACAGTTCGGCCAGGGCCTTGAGGATATCGGTGCCCACTTCGGCCGAGCGGACTTTCTGTTTACCGGTGTCGCGGGGCTTTTCCATGGGGGTGCGAGAATCCGAGAGATGAGTGGGCGTCTTTATAGCTTGACGGTCCACGGCGATCAAATTACGTTAAGCGTAACTGGATTACGATAAAAACAACTGACCCCCAGAGGATGCTCCATGAACCTCGAATACCTGTCGGGCTTCGGCAATGAATTCGCCAGCGAAGCCCTGCCCGGCGCGCTGCCCGTCGGCCAGAACTCGCCGCAGAAAGCGCCCTACGGGCTGTATACCGAACTGTTCTCCGGCACCGCGTTCACTATGGCGCGCAGCGAAGCCCGGCGTACCTGGCTGTACCGCATCCAGCCATCGGCCAATCACCCGGCCTTCAGCAAATTGGAGCGGCAGTTGGCCGGCGGACCTCTGGGCGCGGTGACGCCGAACCGGCTGCGCTGGAACCCGCTGGACATTCCAGGCGAGCCGACTGACTTTATCGACGGGCTCGTAGGCATGGTCGCCAACGCCGGGTCGCAAAAACCGTCAGGCATCAGCATCCACACTTACCGCGCCAACCGCTCGATGGAGCGCGTGTTCTTCAATGCCGACGGCGAACTGTTGATCGTGCCCGAACAGGGCCGTTTGCGGATCGCCACGGAGCTCGGCGTGTTGGAGGTCGAGCCACTGGAGATTGTGGTACTGCCACGCGGGCTCAAGTTCCGCGTCGAACTGCTCGACGCCCAAGCTCGTGGCTACGTCGCCGAAAACCATGGCGCACCGTTGCGCCTGCCGGACCTGGGCCCTATCGGCAGCAATGGCCTGGCCAATCCGCGCGACTTCCTCAGCCCGGTCGCCCACTACGAAGACCTCAAGCAGCCGACCACGCTGGTGCAGAAATTCCTCGGCGAACTCTGGGCCTGCGAGCTCGACCATTCGCCGCTTAACGTAGTCGCCTGGCACGGCAATAACGTGCCGTACAAATACGACCTGCGTCGCTTCAACACCCTCGGCACGGTGAGTTTCGATCACCCGGACCCGTCGATTTTCACCGTATTGACCTCGCCCACCAGCGTGCATGGCTTGGCCAACCTCGACTTCGTGATCTTCCCGCCGCGCTGGATGGTGGCCGAGAACACCTTCCGCCCGCCGTGGTTCCACCGCAACCTGATGAACGAATACATGGGCCTGATCCAGGGCGCCTACGACGCCAAGGCCGAGGGCTTCCTGCCCGGCGGCGCGTCGCTGCACAGCTGTATGAGCGCCCATGGCCCGGACGGCGAGACCTGTACCAAGGCGATCAATGCCGAGCTGGCGCCGCACAAGATCGATAACACCATGGCATTCATGTTCGAAACCAGCCAGGTGCTGCGCCCCACCCAGTTCGCCCTGGAATGCCCGCAACTGCAACCCGCTTATGACGCGTGCTGGGCTTCGCTGCCCGCCACCTTCAACCCGAATCGGAGATAACCCATGACTCAACCCACACAGACCCGCAGCTGGGTAGCCTGCGCCAACGGTCACGCGGATTTCCCCCTGCAGAACCTGCCGCTGGGGGTGTTCAGCATCAACGGCTCGGCGCCGCGCAGTGGCGTGGCGATTGGCGACGCGATCCTCGACCTGCACGCCGCCCTGGATGAATTTGACGGTGAAGCGCGGCGTGCGGTTGAGGCGACTGCAGGCGGCCAGTTGAACGCCTTTTTCGAACTCGGCCGCGGCCCACGCGTGGCCTTGCGCGAGCGCCTGCTGGAACTGCTCGCCGAAGGCAGCAAGCTGCAAACCCGCGAGGCGCAGGTGTTGCACCGTGCTGCCGATTGCCAGATGCACCTGCCGGCCAAAATCAATGATTACACCGACTTCTATGTTGGCATCGAACACGCGCAGAACGTCGGCAAACTGTTCCGTCCCGACAACCCGCTGTTGCCCAACTACAAGTACGTGCCTATTGGCTATCACGGCCGTGCCTCGACCATTCGTCCCTCGGGTACGGATGTGCGCCGCCCCAAGGGCCAGACACTGCCGGCCGGCCAGGCCGAGCCCACCTTCGGCCCCTGCGCCCGCCTGGACTATGAACTGGAACTGGGCATCTGGATCGGCCAGGGCAATGCCATGGGTGACGCGATTGCCATCGGCGATGCGGCCGAACATATCGCCGGTTTCTGCCTGCTCAACGACTGGTCGGCACGCGATATCCAAGCCTGGGAATACCAGCCGCTCGGGCCGTTCCTGTCCAAGAGCTTCATCACCAGCATCTCGCCCTGGGTAGTCACGGCCGAAGCGTTGGAGCCGTTCCGCAAGGCGCAACCGCCGCGACCCGAAGGCGATCCGCAGCCGTTGCCCTACCTGCTGGACGCTCGCGATCAAAAGGCGGGCGCCTTCGATATCGAACTGGAAGTGCTGCTGACCACCGCTTCGATGCGTGAACAGAACCTGCCGGCCCATCGCCTGACCCTGAGCAACACCGAACATATGTACTGGACCGTGGCGCAAATGGTTGCGCACCACAGCGTCAACGGTTGCCAGTTGCAAGCCGGTGACCTGTTTGGTTCGGGCACGTTGTCGGGGCCGCAGCCGGGGCAGTTCGGCAGCCTGCTGGAGATCACCGAAGGCGGCAAAAAACCGATTGAACTGGCCTCCGGCGAGGTGCGCAAATTTCTCGAAGACGGCGATGAAATCATCCTGCGTGCGCGCTGCAACCGCGAAGGCTTTGCCTCCATCGGTTTCGGCGAATGCCGTGGCACTGTGGTCGGCGCACGCTGAGGGGCAGGGCTATGGAACTCTATACGTACTATCGTTCTACCGCGTCCTACCGGGTGCGCATCGCCCTGGCGCTCAAGGGCCTGGATTTCACGGCGGTGCCGGTCAACCTGCTGGTGCCAGCAGGCGGAGCCAATCACCAGCCCGAGTACCTGGCGATCAACCCGCAAGGGCGTGTGCCGGCCTTGCGCAGCGACGGTGAACTGTTGATTCAGTCCCAGGCGATCGTCGAATACCTGGAGGAACGTTATCCCCAGGTACCGCTGCTCTCCAAAGACCTGGCGGCGCGTGCCCACGAACGCGCCGTGGCATCGATCATCGCGTGTGATATCCACCCGTTGCACAACTCCAGCACCCAGAACCTGCTGCGCCAGTGGGGCCATGATGAGGCGCAATTGCTCGAGTGGATCGCGCATTGGATCAGCCAGGGTCTCGGTGCGGTGGAGCAGTTGATTGGCGATCACGGGTTCTGCTTTGGCGAGCAGCCGGGCATGGCCGATGCATTCCTGATTCCGCAGCTGTATGCAGCCGAGCGTTTCAAGGTGCCGTTGGCGGCCTACCCGCGTATCGGCAGGGTCGCGGCACTGGCGGCGCAGCATCCGGCGTTCATACAGGCGCACCCTGCCAATCAACCCGATACCCCCTGAAACACGCAAATCAATGTGGGAGGGGGCTTGCTCCCGATAGCGGTGTGTCAGCTATGAATATGTCGACTGACACACCGCCATCGGGAGCAAGCCCCCTCCCGCAGTTTTTGATCAGCGCCAGCCAATAAAAATAATGAAAGGTACCTTGCGATGCACAATCAGATTGCCAGCTTTCGCGCGGCACTCGACGCCCGTCCGGTGTCGCGCTATCAGTGGTTGATTCTTCTGCTACTGGCATTGCTACTGGTGACCGATGGCTACGACGCCCAGGTGCTCGGCTATGTCGTGCCGGCGCTGGCCAAGGACTGGGGCCTTGAAAAAGCCGCGTTCGGCCCGGTGTTCAGCGCCAACCTGCTCGGCCTCACAGTGGGCTCGCTGCTGGTGACGCCACTGGCGGACCGGTTCGGTGTGCGGCGCATTCTGCTGGGCTGTGTGCTGATCTACGCCAGCCTCACGGTATTGATGGTGTTCGCCAACTCCCTGACCACGCTGATGGCCGCACGCTTTATCTGCGGCATCGGCATGGGCGGCGCGATGCCCAGCGCCATGGCCTTGATGTCGGAATATTCGCCGCCACGCATGCGCACCCTGATGGTGACCCTGGCAGCCTGTGGCTTCTCATTCGGCGGCGCGGCGGGTGGGTTTGTGGCGGCGGGGTTTATCGATGGCTTTGGTTGGCAGGCGGTGTTTCTGGCGGGCGGTGTTACGCCGCTGCTGTTGTTTCCGTTCCTGGTGTGGCGGTTGCCCGAATCCCTGCCGCGCCTGCTACGCGATGCGCCGCCCTATGCGCGCTTGCACAAGGTCACGGCACGCATGTTGCCCGATTGGCGGGCGCCCCTGGCGAGCGAGGCGCAGAATCGCCAGGAGCAGGGCAGCCGGTTGACCGTGGTGGAGCTGTTCCGTAACGGCTACGCGCGCCCCACGGTGCTGATCTGGGCGACCTTTTTCGTCAGCCTGATCCTGCTGTATTTCATGATCAGCTGGCTGCCGTCGCTGTTGCTCGAAAGCGGGCTGGCGCTGAACCAGGCCAACCTGGTGACCTCGATGTTCCTGTTTGCCGGCACATTGGGCGCCATCGGCATGGCCTGGTTCGCCGATCGGCTGAAAAGCAAAGTGCGCCTGTTGTCCGCTGTGCTGGCAGCAGCGGCGGTTTGCACGGTGCTGCTGGGCCTGAACCATGACAATCCGCTTTACCTGGTGGCGTGCGTGTTTGCCGCCGGGTTCTGCATCATCGGCGGGCAACTGACCCTCAATGCGTTCGCCAGTAATTTCTACCCGGCGCACGTGCGCGCCACCGGTACGGGCTGGGCATTGGGGGTGGGACGATTCGGCTCGATCCTGGGGCCGTTGTTCGGCAGCCTGCTGCTGGCGATGCATATTCCGGTGCAGCAGATTTTCTTTTTCTGTGCGATTCCGGCGGTGATTGCGGCGCTGTTGATTATTCAGGTGCGCTCGCCAGGCGTGAGCGAAGCCATGAAGCCGTTGCCGGGCGACCTGCTCAAGACGCCCTAATGCACCACGGAATTGGGCGGCAGATGCCCCAGCCGCTCGGTCAGGCGCAGGCGCTGGATAGGGTCTTCGCTGAGCATCAACGCGTGTTCCAGGTCAAAGCGTTCGGCGCTCGGGCAGTCCAGGCGCTGATACAGGCTGGCCCGCGCCAGGTAGTCGGCGGCGCTGGCATTGCCCAGCTCGAGCACACGCTCGGCATCGACCAGGGCGGCCAGTGGTTCGTCGTTGGCCAGGTACAGCTGGCGCAGGTTACGTGACAGCCGTTGCAGGATCGCGCGCGGATCGGCGCTGTGCAGGTGCTCGGCTTGTAGTTTGAGATTGGCTCCGTACTGGCGGTGCAGCAGTTCGCGACAGTCGTTGGGGTACAGCCGCCGACCGCCGCAGGGGTCCAGCAGGTGATCGGCGCCGGGTACTCGCAGCAGGAAGTGGCCGGGGAAATTCACCCCGACCAAGGGAATCTCCAGGCGCCGCGCCAGCTCCAGCGCGATCAGGCCCAGGGCCAGGGGTTGTCCGCGCTTACGTTGCAACACCTTGTCCAGCAGCGCGGCGGCGGGGCGCAGCGGGGTGAAGTCATCCTGGGCAAAGCCCAGGTCGTTCATGCAGCGCAGCAGCGGCTGGCCCAGTTCATCGGCCGGCAACGTGGGCATGCCCAGGTTGACCTGTTGTTGCAGCAGGCCGAGCGCCTGCAGGATCAGTTGTGGCTGTACGCCAGCATCATGCTCGGCAGCAATCCACAGCGCGGCTTCGAACAGCGCAGGGGGTGAACGGTCCAGGCAGGCGAAAAAGGCTGTGCGGGGATTCATTGCATTCTCCGGCGGATGCCCTCGTTTTAGCCTTGCTGCGAATTTTCGTCCAGCATCTTAAGTAAATATCCCACGCTCTTATGCCACGGGTCCCACGAAACGGGGACGCTTATTCCAGTGCAATCGAGCAGTTTGCTGTTGTCAGCCTATACTTGGGCCACTACCAGAAGTGATTCGGGAGCACGACGATGTTTGCGCTCATGCACAGCACCCGCCTGGAATCGCTGCACCTGAGCGTCGACCCGGTGAGCGGGCTGAAGGCGATCATCGCCATTCATAACAGCCGCCTGGGCCCGGCCTTGGGCGGCTGCCGCTATCTTGCCTACCCCGATGATGAAAGTGCCGTGGCGGATGCCGCGCGCCTGGCTCAAGGCATGAGCTACAAGGCCGCTTTGGCGGGCTTGCCGGTGGGCGGCGGCACGGCGGTGATCCTGCGCCCCGCCCATGTGGAGAGCCGCGCCAGCCTGTTCGAAGCCTTCGGTCGCTGCGTGGAACAACTCAGCGGGCGCTACATTACCGCCATCGACAGCGGCACCTCGGTCGCCGACATGGATTGCATCGCCCAACACACCCGGTTCGTCACCAGCACCACGGCCGCCGGCGACCCTGCACCGCATGCGGCCATGGGGGTGTTCACCGGCATCCGCGCCACCGCCATGGCCCGCCTGGGCAGCGACAACCTCGAAGGCCTGCGCGTGGCGGTGCAGGGCCTGGGCAATGTCGGTTACGCCCTGGCCGAACAACTGCACGCGGCGGGCGCCGAACTGCTGGTCAGCGACATCGACCACGGCAAGGTGCAACTGGCCATGGAGCAACTGGGTGCCCACCCCATCGCCAACGACGCCTTGCTCAGCACCCCCTGCGACATCCTCGCGCCTTGCGGCCTGGGTGGGGTGTTCAATCGCCAGAGCGTCGGCCAACTGCGCTGCGCCGCCGTGGCCGGCTCCGCCAGCGCGCAGTTGACCAACCTGCAAGTGGCCGACCAACTGGAAGGGCGCGGCATCCTCTACGCCCCGGACTACGTAATCAATTCCGGCGGCCTGATCTACGTCGCGCTCAAACACAGCGGCGCCGAGCTGGCGAGCATCACCGCGCACCTGTCCAACATCGGCAAGCGCCTGACCGAAGTCTACGCCCATGCCCAAGCCGAAAAACGCTCCCCGGCACGGGTCGCGGACGAACTCGCCGAGCGCCTGCTGTACCAATGACCAGGCATTAAAAAGGCCCTGAATCCATGATTCAGGGCCTGTTCAATTCGGGCTTTATTCCGCCGCCGCGTTCAGCAACTCGGACAACGCGTCCGGTTGGCTCTTGAACGCCTTGGCAAATATATCGCGGTTCTTCGCCATGTAGATCCCGGCTTCCTCCACCTGCTGCTCGCTCAAGGACGGCACGGCTTTTTGCAACACTTCTGCCAGCAACTCAGCGAGTTCAAGCATCTTGTCATGACGGTCAGCTTCGGCTTTATCCATGAACAAACGCTCCAGATCTCGGCTGCTGCGGTATACCACTTCGACGGCCATTCACCACCTCACATGCCTTCACGATAGTTGTCTTTTGCGACTACTGTATTTATATACAGCGAAAAGCATAAGCCAAACGCGGGGGTTTGGATAGTAGGTTTTTAATGTAGTTGGGAAATGGGGGTTTGCTACAGCGCAAATGCTCATTGTGGCGAGCACGCTCGCCCCTTTGCCCTAGGTCAGGTGAACGCCCCGATTAATCTGTGCCTCATGCCACCGAGCCATCATCTTATGCACGTGCTGGCCTTTTTTCTGCATGCAGAACAACCGTCACGTCCCTCCCGCATTATCCGGTCGAGCCGACCTAAGGAAACATCATCGTGAAAATCAACTGGGCCGAAAAGCTGCGCCAGCAAGTCCATGGGCTGGCCGAGTCGCTGGGCAATCTGTTTGTGGAGTCGTTTCACTACCTGGCGCTGTTCGCCATCGGGGCGGTCACTGCCTGGGCGGCGGTGATGGAGTTTCTCGGGATGCTGGAGAACGGGCATATCAAGATCGATGACATCTTGCTGCTGTTCATCTACCTGGAATTGGGCGCCATGGTCGGGATCTATTTCAAGACCAACCATATGCCGGTACGCTTCCTGATCTACGTGGCAATCACCGCGCTGACGCGTCTGCTGATCTCCAACGTGTCCCATCACAACCCGCCGGACGTGGGCATTATCTACCTGTGCGGTGGGATCCTGCTGCTGGCCTTCGCGATCCTGGTGGTGCGCTACGCGTCGTCGGCCTTTCCGTCGGTGAAGGTCGAAGGCCCGCGTCGCAAGGGCGAGGCGAGCCAGGAAACCGAGAAGGGCGAGCTTTAAAGCCCGACGCTGAATGGCAGGCTACGGGTGGGCGGTGGCTGCAAGAGCTTGTGATTGTCGCCATCGGTCATCACCGCGAGGATTTCCATAGCGCTGTGACCCTGCTCGATGGCGATGCCGAACTGGATGCTCTGCACCAGGCGCTTGAGCCGTTGCGGGTCGTTGCGTTGTTCGGCGCTGATCATGCGTTTGGCCACTACGCCGCTGTCATCGGAGAGCGTGAGCATGATGCTGCCGTCCAGCCGCTGGATGCTCAGGTTGACGCGGTATTGGGGGCTGAAGGTGTCGGTGATGATCTGAAAAGGGTTGTCCATGGTGCGTTACCGCCTGATAAGAACATGCAGTCATTGACGACCGGTGTCGGGAATAGTTCGTGGTGCCTGACCACCGGCCAAAGTCCGTTTTCCTCAGAGGCTGTACAGCAAGGGCCGTGCCGTACAGCTCACTGCCAGACGATCAGCAACCCATGTGGGAGGGGGCTTGCCCCCGATAGTGGTCTTCCAGCCGAGCATTTATTGGCTGACACACCGCTATCGGGGGCAAGCCCCCTCCCACATTTGATACAGGTTGTGCCTGGGAACGGTGATCCGTTTCAGGGCAGTACGCAAAAAACGACCGCTGACGGCGCAGTCATCCCGGTCAGCACTCCACCCAGCTGACCGCCAGGCCGCCCCGTGACGTTTCTTTGTATTTGTCATGCATGTCGGCGCCGGTATCGCGCATGGTGCGGATCACCCGGTCGAGGGAAATAAAGTGCTTGCCGTCGCCGCGCAGGGCCATTTGGGTGGCATTGATCGCTTTGACCGCCGCGATGGCGTTGCGCTCGATGCAGGGCACCTGCACGAGGCCGCCAACCGGGTCGCAGGTCAGGCCGAGGTTGTGTTCCAGGCCGATTTCGGCGGCGTTTTCCAGTTGCTCAGGTGTAGCGCCGAGGATCTCTGCCAGCCCGGCGGCGGCCATGGCGCAGGCCGAGCCGACTTCGCCCTGGCAGCCGACTTCGGCACCGGAGATCGAGGCGTTCTTCTTGCAGAGGATGCCGACGGCGGCGGCAGCCAGAAAGAAATTGACGACGTCGTCATCGCACGCGTCGGCGTTGAACTTCATGTAGTAATGCAGCACCGCCGGGATGATCCCTGCCGCGCCATTGGTCGGTGCGGTGACCATGCGCCCGCCTGCGGCATTTTCTTCGTTGACGGCGAGGGCGAACAGGTTGACCCACTCCATGGCTGACAAGGTCGAAGTGATCACGTTGGGCTTACCGATTTCCAACAGGCTGCGGTGCAATTTCGCAGCGCGACGCGGTACATCCAGGCCGCCGGGCAGAATGCCTTCATCGCGCAGGCCTTGTTCCACGCACTCGCGCATCACCGACCAGATATGCAGAAGGCCGCTGCGGATGTCTGCGTCGCTGCGCCACGCCCGTTCGTTGGCCATCATCAACTCCGAAACCCGCAGGCCGTGCTGGTTGCACAAGGCCAACAGCTCGACGGCGCTGGAAAAGTCGTAGGGCAATTGCACATCACTGGTCGGCGCAATGCCCGATGCGGCTTCGGCAGCTTCGATGATGAAACCACCGCCCACCGAATAATAGGTTTGCTCGCTTAGCAGGCCGCTGTCGCCATAGGCGTGCAGGGACATGGCGTTGGGGTGGTAGGGCAGGCTTTCGTCGAGCAGCAGCAGGTCGGTATGCCAGTCGAAGGCAATGTTCTGCTGGCCGGCGAGGAGCAGTTGACCGGACTCGCGCAGTTGCTGGATGCGTGCGTTGATCGAGGTGGGGTCGATGCGATCCGGCCATTCGCCCATCAAGCCCATCACACAGGCGCGGTCGGTGGCGTGGCCGACGCCGGTAGCTGACAGCGAACCGTATAAACGCACTTCGACGCGGCGGGTTTCACTGAGCAACCGTTGGTCGGTCAATGCCTGGGCAAAGGTCGCCGCAGCGCGCATCGGGCCGACGGTATGGGAGCTGGACGGGCCAATGCCCACCTTGAATAGATCGAAAACACTGATAGCCATGCTAAAGCCTTACAAGCAATGGAGTGGAAATCGCTGCCATGTTTTGTAGAGCAGGCGGAATTGACGCGATACTGAGCCTCTGGATCGGCACTGACCAACGAATTATCCTAAGACACTCTTTAGCAGGACTAAACACTATGACCCGCCCCCTTCATGGCCAGACGTATGTCTGGCTGCATGTGTTTTCATGCGCTGCACGGCATTTGTCGTTCACCCGTTGCGCCGAAGAACTGCACATCACGCCGGGGGCGGTGAGCCAGCAGATTCGCCAGTTGGAGGAGCGCCTGGGCTTTCGACTGTTTCATCGCCGGGCCAGGGGCGTGGAGCTCAGCGCAGAAGGGCAACGCCTGGCGGCGGTGGTGGGGGAGGCCTATGGCAGCATTGACGCCGAATTACAGCGTCTGGACGCTGGGATGATCAGCGGCACCTTGCGCCTGCGCTCGATCCCGTCGTTTCTTGGCAAGTGGCTGACCCCGCGTCTGCCACGCTTGCAGCAGCGTTTTCCAGACATCCAATTGCGCCTGGTCGCCGAAGACAGCAGCATCGCCCTGCACGAGGGCGACTTCGACCTGGCCGTCGACCTGAATGACGGTAGCTACCCAGGCTTGTTATCCACAGCGTTGCTGGACGAACAGATCTTTCCGGTCTGCGCCCCCAGCCTGCTACGCGGGCGCCCGCCGCTGCATGGGCCGGCGGACCTGGTGCATTTCCCGCTGTTGCACGACATCACCGCCTGGCGTGGGAGTTATGAGTATGCCGAGTGGGAGTTTTACCTGAATGCCATTGGTTACCATGACGCCGATGTGCGCCGCGGGCACACCTTCAACCGCAACCACCTGACCATCGAAGCCGCCATTGCCGGTATGGGCGTTGCGATTGCGCGGCGCACGTTGCTCAACGATGAACTGGAGCGTGGCAGCCTGATCGTGCCGTTCGGCCTGGCCGTGCCCAACCACAAACGCTACGTGCTGCTGTACGCGCCAGGCGCCTTGAACCATCCGGGCGTGCGCGCGGTGCATGATTGGCTGGTGGAGGAGGCGGGGGTTTTCCGGGCATTGCACCCAATGGGAGCGGGGCAATTGTGAGGATCTTCAGGCGTAAGAAGATGTAACTAACTCCCCACCCTAACAGCGTTTTTGCTTGTCGTCAGGGTTAATTTGTATTGTGGGATTTATCTTTGCAAAGGGGTTGAATTGTTTCAGCGAGTGCTCAATTGTGTAATCAGGAGGTCATGGTTTCACCACCCCGGTGTTGCAGTTTGTGATCTCTGGCGAGCTAGCTGAAATAAGGGAAGAACTATGCAAATCCAAGTCAATAGCGATAACCATATTGAAAGCAGCATCCGACTGGAGGAGTGGGTACGTACTACCATTGAGAGCACGCTCGAACGTTATGAAGAAGACCTGACCCGTGTCGAGGTCTACCTGCGGGATGAGAACGGCGACAAGCCCGGTCCCCACGATTTAAGTTGCCGTCTGGAGGCCCGGCCAAAAGGCCACCAGCCGCTTTCGGTGCTACACAAGGCCGATACGCTGGAACAAGCGATTGATGGCGCGGCCACCAAGCTCGACCACGCGCTGGAACATCTATTCGGCAAACTGCAAGGCAAGCCCCGCGCTGCCGGTAAAAACCAGCCGACCACCAAAGTCAATGAAGATGAGCTTGAACAGGAGTTTCTGGAAAAAGAACGGGCCGTATTCAACGGCTGATGGTTTTTTTCACTCCCCATTGAAAACGGGCCTGCGCATGCAGGCCCGTTTTTCGTTCAACGGCGCTGTTTGAAGAAATACCCGCTAAGCATCGCCAGCCCGCAAGCACCCAACCCTGCAAAGAGCATGGCCCAGCCGGCGCCGTTGCGCAGCGCCGCCTGGGCCTCGTTGAACCCCAATCCCGGCGCGTCCAGCTTGCCCGCCGCGATGTGCTGGCTGAGGGCCGGCCAATCTATTGCCGTGCTTGGCGGCATGACCTCGGCCAGGTAATGGCCGATCCCCAGCAACAGCACCAGGCCCATCAACGCGATGTTGAGCGCCAAGGTGATCAGCCGTGCGCTGAAGTCGATACCCGAGGCCATGCCCGCCCGGTCAGCCGAGACGGCGCCTGTGGTGGTGTTGGTGGTGGGCGAGTTGGTCAGCGCCAGGCCGATGCCGGCGATCACGCAACTGAGCAGCACCAGCAGCGTGCTTGGCTGCGCGACGCCATTGGCGGCGGCCATTGACAGAAATCCCGCACCCATAGTCGCCAGGCCCACCGGGATGATGCGTTCGGCACCGTAGCGCAGGGCCAGGCGCTCGGCCAGCGGTGGCACCAGCAAGGTGGGCAAGGTGTAGGCGAGCAGGGCGCCGCCGGTGGTCAGGGTGTCGTAGCCCAGGCCGGCCTGGAAATACAGCGGCAGGTAGATCATGAAGGGCCAGAAGCTGAAGTTCATGCCGATCGAGCCCATCAGTGCACCGGTGAAGCGCTGGATGCGCAACACCGAAAAATCGAACATCGGATGGGCGCTGCGCTTTTCAACCACGATGAACAGCAGCAACGCCACCAGCGCCAAGCCCGCCCAGCCGAGCATTTGCGGTGTGGCGAAGCCATGCTCGGTGCCCTGGGTGATGAAGTACACCAGGGCGAACACCGCCAGCGTCAAGGTCAGCATGCCGGCGATATCGAGGCGATGGCCGGCCGGGTCGCGGGATTCCTGCACGCTGATGCGCAACAGCACCAAGGTGAACAGGGTGAGCGGCACATGCACGAGAAACACCCAGCGCCAGTCCGCGACTGCCAGGATCAGTGCACCGACCATCGGCCCGAACCCCAGGCCCACTCCGGCAATCACGCCCCAGATCGCAAATGCCCGGGCGCGTGCCGCCGGTTCCCGAAACAAGTGCGACAGTATCGCGAACTGGCAGATCATCATCGCGCCGGCGCCGATGCCCTGGACGAAACGCGCCACGATCAGCGTCGGTGCGTCGTTGGCCAAGCCGCAGGCCAGCGAGGCCAGGCCGAAGACCCACAGGCACAGCACCAGCATGCGTCGACGGCCAAAGCGATCGGCCAGGGTGCCCGCTGCCATCAGCACGCTGGTGCAGGCCAGGGTGTAGGCATTCATGATCCATTGGGCATCTTGAAACCCCGTGCCCAGTTCGCGTTCCAGGGTGGGCAGGATGACCGGCACGCTGGAAATTTCCAGGCCGAACATCAGGGCCACAAGGCACACGGCGGTGAGCGCCAGGCCGTTTCTGGCGACATGCGGTGGGCTGAGGGCCGATAGCGTGGCGACGGGTGGCATGCGATGTTCCTTTCGAGAGTGGGAGAGATTATTCTCTCGGGAATCTGATTCTTCATTTGCGATGATTTTTCCATGAATAAGGGAATGCAGGGCGACAAATTAGTATGACCACCCCACGTTTCGATGGCGTCGAACTGTTCGTGCAGATCGTCGAGAGCGGCAGCCTGAGCGCAGCCGCCGAGCGCCTGAATCTCACCCGTTCGGCAGTGGGCAAGGGCCTGGCGCGGTTGGAAGCGCGGCTGGGCACTTGCCTGTTGCAACGCTCTACGCGGCGCCAGCGTCTGACCGAGGATGGGCAGGCGTACTACGAACACTGTCTGCGCGCGCTGGCAGAGCTGGAGGCGGCCGAGTCGGTGCTGGAAAGCGGCCGCCAGCAGCCACGCGGGCGCTTGCGGGCGAGTTTGCCGCTGGCGTTTGGTCACCACTATGCCGCGCCTGCGTTGTGGGGCTTGATGGACCGCTATCCGCAATTGGAGATCGAGATCAGTTTCTCCGACCGCATGACCGATCTGGTGCAGGAAGGCTTCGATATCGCCGTGCGCATCGGCCCGCTGCCGGATACCGACCGCTTGAGTGCGCGGCGCCTGGGCGAGCAGGTCATGGGCTTGGCGGCGTCGCCCGTGTATTTGCAGCGCAGGGGGCCCATCGCCTGTATCGAAGACTTGTCGGCTCATCGTGGTATTGCTTACCGCAGCAACAGCGCCCATCGCTCGCGGTTGGTCACGCCCTTGGTGCTGGACGACCTCCAGGCCGTGGCCGATGCGGCCATCGCAGGCGTGGGGCTGGCCTGGTTGCCGAGTTGGTTGATCGCCCACTATGCGCTGCGCGGGCAACTGGCGGCGGTGCTGGCCGATTTCCGCGAACAGCCGGCCCCCATCCATGTGATCTGGCCGACGGCGCCGCACATGCCGGCCAAGACCCGATGCGCCATCGACGCCCTGGTCGCGGCCACCCCCAGTTGCCTGGCGGGTAGTTAGAACCCGAAATCCCGGACACACCGAGACTCAAATGTGGGAGGGGGCTTGCTCCCGATAGCGGAGTGTCAGTCAGTATATTTTTAACTGACCCACCGCCATCGGGGGCAAGCCCCCTCCCACATTTGACCGAGTACCGCTTAGAGATTCGGTCTGGCCATCGAGCTGAAGTCGATGAACCAGTCCGGGGCTTGAATAACACCACAGATACAATGTGGGAGGGGGCTTGCCCCCGATTGCGGTGGGTCAGCTGTAGATAAGCCGACTGACCCACCGCCATCGGGAGCAAGCCCCCTCCCACATTTGGATGTGTTATGGCCTGCAAATTGAAGGCATGCCGTTAGAACGCGATAGACGTCTGCACGTACACCGTGCGCGGTTCACCCACGTACTTGCCCTTGTTGTTATCGTCGAACGAGCGCGTGTAGTACTGCTTGTTGAAGATATTCTTCACGCCGACCGCCAGGTTCAAATCCGACAGCTGTGGGCCGAAGTCATACGCTGCGCGGCTGCTGAACAGCATGTAGCCGGGGATGCGTCCATTCGCGCCGTCGGCGCTTTCGGCCTGGGTGTTGGCGTTGTCGGCGAATTGGCTGCTCTGGTAGCTGCTGTCCAGGTTGAGCTTCCACGGGCCTTCGGTGTAACCCACGCCGAGGGTGCCTTTTTGCCGGGACGAGAAGGGCACGCGGTTGCCTTTGTTCGGGCCGTCTTCGCGGATGGTCGCGTCGACATACGCATAGGTGGCGTACACATCGAAGCCGGCCAGCGCAGGATTCAAGCCGTCGAGGGCATAGTTGATGCTCGACTCGATGCCCTGGTGCCGCGTTTCACCGCGTGCGATCACGGTGTCATTGGTCTGGTTGCTGTCGTACTGGTTGTCGAAATTGATCAGGAACGCACCGATCTCCGCGCGCAGGCTGCCGTTGTCATAGCGCGTACCGAGCTCCCAGGTGCGGGCTTTTTCCGGTTTCACTTCGCCGCTGCTCACGCGGTTGGGCATCTGGCTGTACTGCACGCTGCCGAACGAGCCTTCAGTGTTGGCGTAGAGGTTCCAGTCATCGGTGAGGTGGTAGAGCACGTTCAACGCCGGCAGCGCAGTGTTGTAGTCGCCTTTGTAGTTGACGTTGCTCAGGTTGTTGGTCTGCTGGGACTTGATCATCTCGTAGCGAATGCCCGGCGTGAGGGTCCACTTGCCGATATCGATGCGGTCGTCGATGAAGAACGCGTTGGCCTCGGTGCCGCCGCGCGTGTCGCGGTCGTTGCGGCTGTCGGTGGTCGGGATTTGCTGGTTGGCCGCAATCGGCGTGCGGTAGCGCAGCTCGTGGCCGGCTTCATTGATGTAGCGGTAGCCGACGCCGACTTCGTGTGTGGTGGGGCCGAGGTCGAAGCCTTGGGCGAAGCGGGTTTCCAGGCCGCGTACCCAGTACTCGCGCGGTGACAGCGAGAGGAAGTTTCCCTGGTCGAGGTAACCGCTGCGCAGGGTCTTGGTGAAGAAGCTGTTGACCGTGAACTCACGGCGGTCCTGCTCGTAGCGGTAGCCCAAGTTGAACAGCGTACGGCGTCCCCAGAACTTATCGTAGGGGCGGGTCGACTGGTACGGGTCAGCCTTGTAGTCCTTGACGTTCAAGCCGCCGGGCATATCGGCCTGGCCTTCGTAGTACTGCGCCATGGCGTTGAAGCTGTTGGCGTCGTCCAGTTGGTATTTGCCCTTGAGGATCAAGTCGTCGATGCGCGTGTCACTGTTTTCGCGCCAGTCGCCGCCACGGGTGCCGGAGTACAGGAGCGCGCCGCCCAGGCCATTGTCGGCGGTGCCACCGGCCAGCAGGTTGCCGGTGGTTTTGAAGCCGTCGTGGCTGGAGGACGGGCTGGTTTCGGTTTGCAGGCCGCCTTTGACGGTGGGCGCATCCGGGATCGCACGGGTCACGAAGTTGACGATGCCGCCGACGTTTTGCGGGCCGTAGCGCACCGCGCCGCCGCCGCGGACCACGTCGACCGCGTCCATGTTGCCCATGCTGATCGGTGCGAATGACAGTTGCGGCTGGCCATACGGTGCGAAGGGCACGGGAATGCCGTCCATCAACACCGTGGAGCGCGACGCCAGACGTGGGTTCAGCCCGCGAATACCGAAGTTCAGCGCCATGTCATGGCTGCCGGTGCCGTTGTTGTCCGGGGCGTTGACGCCGGGAATGCGGTTGAGTACGTCGCGGGCCTGGGTCGCGCCCTGGCGTTCGAAGGCTTCGCGGCGGATCACATCGCGCGCGCCAGGGTGTTCGAACACGTTGGTCTGCGCTGCATCGCCGAGCCAGTCGCCGACCACGTTGGAGGTCTGCAGTTCGAGGGTAACCGGGGCGCTGGCCGGTTGCAGGCTGTAGGCGTTGTCGCCCTCGGCACGAGCTTGCAGGCCACTGCCTTCCAACAGTTTATTCAGGCCTTCGGCGGTGCTGTAGGTGCCCGACAAGCCCGGGCTTTGCAGGCCGGCGGTGACCTCGGAGCCGAAAGACACCAGCACCGAGGCTTCACGGCCGAACTGGTTCAGGGCCGCTTCCAGACTCGTCGGTGCGATGTGATAGGCCTTGGCTTCGGCCGCCATCACTGGGGGCAGCGCGGTCAGGCTGAGGCTGGCGCCGAGGAGGAATTGGCGCAGGGTACGGGCAAGAAGCGTCGGTTGCAGGGGCATGAAGGGCGGTCCTGAGAAGGAAGGATCAAGGTGGCTTTCCTTCTCTGTCACGCGAGGACGGGAAAACGGCTCACTGTCTTTCTGAATAATTTCAGGCGCGGGCCTGAACCGTCACCCAGTAGCGGGTAAAGCGTCGCACGGTGACCGGCAGGCTGACTTCCAGCAGGTCGAGGATGCGTTCGCTGTCATCCAGTGGATAGCTGCCCGACAGCAACAGGTTTGCCACCTGCGGATCGCAATTGAGCTGGCCGCGACGGTAGCGCCCCAGTTCGCCGAGGAAATCCTCCAGGCGCATATGCGCAGCCACCAGCATGCCGTCTGCCCAGGCACCGCTGTTGGCGTCAGCGGGGCGAGGGCTGTCCCAGCCTTTGCGGGTGTAACTGACCTGATGCGCAGCCTCGACGGTCAGCGGCAGGCCGCTGTAGTGGTTGGGCATCACGTCGACCTGGCCGTCGAGCACCGCCAGTTGAGTATGGTCACTGAACTGCCGCACGTTCAGGCGCGCCGCCTGGCTGCTGAGCAGACCCTGGCTGGTGAGTACGCGCAGCGGCGTGGCACCGGCGCGGGCGGTCAGCAGGATTTCACCTTCGAGCAGGCGGATCAGTCGCTGCTGGCTATCGACATGCACATCCACTGCGCTGCCGGTGTTGAGCTGCAACTGGCTGCCGTCGGCCAACTGCACGCTGCGGCGCTGGCCGACGGGGCTGCGGTAGTCGGCGGTCAGCGGCGGCAGAATACGCTGCTGGCGCAGGCTCCAGGCTGCCGCCGAACCGGCGCCGAGGACCAACAGCAGCTTGAGCGCCTGGCGCCGGCTGTTGGACGTCGGTGCATTCAACGCCGCGTGCGCCAGGGGCGAGGGCACGCCGCGCAGGCGCTGGTTGACGCGCTGGATGTGGTCCCACGCGCGCTGGTGCTCGCTGTGCGCATCCAGCCATTGCTGCCAGGCGGCCTGTTGGCGCGGGTCGAGCGTGCCTTGCTGCATTTTCAGCAACCAGTGCACGGCTTGTTCGGCGACGGGGGGCGAGATATTCATAGGGCGAAGTAGCAGCGCAGGGCGGCTTTATGCAGATGGCGTTTGACCGTGGCAATGGAAATGCCCAACTGCGCACCGATTTGCGCATAGGTAAGGCCATCGAGCTGGGCCAGCAGGAAGGCGCGTTTGACCTGGACCGGCAAGCCGTCGAGCAATTGGTCCAGCTCCACCAGGGTTTGCAGGATGATGGCGCGGTCTTCCTCAGACGGCGTCACCTGCTCCGGCAATTGTGCCAGGGCATCGAGGTAGGCGCGTTCCAGGTCCTGGCGACGGTAAAAGTTGAACAGCACGCGCTTGGCAACCGTGGTGAGAAAGGCGCGGGGTTCGTTCAGCGTTGGCGCTTCCCGTGCGCTGAGTACACGGATGAAGGTGTCCTGGGCCAGGTCGGCGGCGCTTTCCGGGCAGCCGAGCTTGCGTCGCAACCAGCCGGTAAGCCAGTGATGATGGTCGTTGTACAGAACTTCGACAGCGTTGGACGGTGGCAACGGGATCACTCCATCAGCATCGGCATGCTTTAGAGAACAAGAATTGTTCGCATTGTAGGGGCGGGGACGAGGTTCGGCAATCCGCGAAGCCGGTGATTCATCCGTTCTCTTTTGCTTATGAGAATATTTATCATTAATATTGCGCGCTGATGAACTTGGCGCCTGTCGCATGAACAGCAAAACCCCACTGCCCGCGTCCTATCGCCTTGCCGTCACCTCCCGGGTGCTGGCGGCGGTGGTCGGCGGTTATCTGATGGCCTCCCTGGCCGCTATCTGCCTCGCACTGTGGCTGCCCACGTCCCGCGCCGATGCGGTGATCACCGGCATGATGAGTTCGTTCGTGTTCTACCTGCTGGCGGTGCTCTGGTGTTTTGCCTGTCGCACGGCATGGCGTGCCTGGGCGGGCGTTATGTTGCCGAGCGCGCTGTTCGCCACCCTGGCGGGCATCGGTTTGTGGGTGGCGCGCACATGAAGGAAGGCTTTCGCCAAGCCATGGCCTGGCTGCACACCTGGGCGGGGTTGATCTTCGGCTGGCTGCTGTTCGCGATTTTCCTGACCGGCACCCTGGCTTATTTCAAGGACGAAATAACCCACTGGATGCAGCCCGAAGTGCAGGCCCACCCACTGGACGACGCGCGCAGCCTCGCCGTGGCGCAGCGCTATCTGCAGCAACAGGCGCCCACTGCCGCGCACTGGTTCATTACCTTGCCCACCCGCCGCGACCCCGGCCTGTCGGTGATGTGGCAAGACAAGGTCGACCCCGGCAAGCGCGGCAACTTCACCCAGAAAACCCTCGACCCGGTCAGCGGCCAAGCGGTGCAAGCCCGCGAAAGCATGGGCGGCGAATTCTTCTACCGTTTCCACTTCCAGCTGCAAATGCCTTACCCGTGGGGCCGCTGGTTGTCGACCATCGCCGCCATGGTGATGTTCGTCGCGCTGATCACCGGCATCATCACCCACAAGAAAATTTTCAAGGACTTCTTCACCTTCCGCCCGCGCAAAGGCCAGCGTTCCTGGCTGGACGGGCACAACGCGGTGGGCGTGCTGGTGTTGCCGTTCCACCTGATGATCACCTACAGCAGCCTGGTGATTTTCATGAACATGGTGATGCCGGCGCCGATCATGGCCTCGTATGGCAACGACAGCCGTGCATTCTTCAATGAGGTGTTCCCCAGTTCCGATAATGCGCCGGCGCTCGGCCAGCCGGGCACCTTGCTGGCATTGTGGCCGATGTACCAGCAGGCGCAGCACCAGTGGGCGGGTGGGCATGTCGGACGCTTGGCGGTGAATAATCCGAGTGACGTCAACGCCTCGGTGAATGTGTTCCGCGCCGGGTCCGACAGCGTGGTGCAGGATTTCGGCAGCAGCCTATCGTTCAGCGGCACCACGGGCGAGCTGTTGCGGGCCAGTGGCGAGCCGTCGTTGCCGGCGGTCATCGGCGGCGGTTTCTACGGTTTGCACATGGGCCATTTCGCCGGCCCGGTGCTGCGCTGGCTGTACTTTGTCTGTGGCCTGGCCGGCACGGCGATGATCGGCACCGGGCTGGTGATCTGGCTGGGCAAGCGCCAGCTCAAGCACGCCAAAACCGGCGTGATGCCTTTTGAGCTGCGGCTGGTGGAAGTGCTGAATGTCGCCAGCATGTCCGGCCTGGTGATCGCCATCGCAATGTTCTTCTGGGCAAACCGGTTGTTGCCGGTGAGCTTCGCCGAGCGTTCCGACTGGGAAGTGCGCGCCTTCTTTATCGCCTGGGCCCTGAGCCTGCTGCACGCGCTGTTGCGGCGCGGTCGCCCGGCGTGGGTCGAGCAATTGAGCGTGGGGGCGCTGCTGTTGGTGGCCATCCCGTTGGTCAATGCACTGACCACCTCCCACCATTTGGGCGTTTCCCTGGTGAGTGGCGACTGGGCCATGGCCGGCTTCGACCTGACGTGCCTGGCCTGCGGCCTGTTTCTGGGCTGGGCCGCCTGGAAGATGCAGCGCCGCACGGCAACGCAGCCCAAGGCGCCGCGCGCAGGTGCATTGACGTTCAGACAGGAGGCCAACTGAATGCTGCTCGCGCTGCTCATGTGCTACGCCGGGTTTACCGCGCTGTGCCTGTCGACCGACCGTCATCACGGCGAGTTGCTGCGCAGCAAGCCTTCGCCTTTACGGCGTCTGGGGTTGCGTGCGGCCGGTTGGTTGCTGCTGGCGCTGTCGCCCTGGCCGGCGGTGGGCGCCATGGGCTGGGGCCAGGGGTTGGTGGAGTGGTGCGCGGTGTTGATGCTCAGCGCCTTGCTGCTGGTGCTGCTGTTGCCGTATCGGCCACGGCTGGCGTTGAGCCTCGCGGGCGTAGGCCTGCTGGCCAGCCCGGTCGCGGCGTTCGGTCTGTTCTGAGTTGCCCATGATGATCAGCCCTGCGCCGAAACCTCAAGACCGTTCGCACCCGGACGCCGCCGGTGGGCGGGCGCATTTCCTGCAGGTGTTCCTGTCCCAGCGTTCGCAGATGGAGGCGCTGGTCAGCCGCCGTGTCGGTTGCCGCGCCACGGCGGCGGATCTGGTGCAAGACCTGTTCCTGCGCTTCTGGCGTCGCCCGCTGGTGCAGGTCGAAGAGCTCAGCACCTACCTGCTGCGCTGCGCCAGCAATATCGCCATCGACCATTTACGCAGCGAAGGCGCCCGCGTGCGCAGTAATGAAGGCTGGCTGCCGGAACAGCAGGGCAACCAGGGCTGCGAACCCCAGGCGGCCCTCGAAGCGGGCAATGATTTGCGGCATGTCGAAGCCGCCTTGCGCAGTTTGCCCGAGCGCACCCGCCAGATTTTCCTGCTCAACCGCATCCACGGCCGCAAATATGCGCAAATCGCCAAGGCGATGGGCGTGTCCCAAAGCGCTGTGGAAAAACACATGATGCGTGCCCTCCAAGCCTGCAAGGCGAGCCTGGGCGAACCGTCGCCCCCACGCACGCCAGGAAAAGCACCGTGAACGTGACGCCCACGCCCGCCCAGGAACAGGCCGCGCTCGCCTGGCTGAGCCTGCTGCACGACCAGCCCAGCAGTGGCGATCAAGCCAGCTTCAGCCAATGGCTGCGGGCCGATCCCGCCCATGTCCAAGCCTATGCCCAGGCCCAGGTGCTGTGGGAGTTGAGCGAAGTACCGGCACGCGCGTTGGCCGACGAAGACGCGCAGGCGTTGCAGGGCTACCTCAATGCGATGAACCGTTCCACGCGGTCGCGCACGTTGCGCTGGTCTGGCGCCTTGGCCACGGCCGCCTGTGTGTTGTTGATGGTGGCGATGGGCGCCGGTTGGCAACCGTCGCGCTGGGTGGATGACTTCGGCGCCGATTACGTGACGGCGCCAGGGGAGGTGCGGACCGTGACCCTGGCCGATCAGTCCCAGGTTACCCTCGACGCCGACAGCGCCATTGCCGTGGATTTCAGCCACGGCGAGCGGCATGTCCAGTTGCGCCGAGGGGCCGGTTTTTTTCAGGTTGTCCACACCGGCCAGCCCTTTACGGTCGAGGCGGGCAGTGGAGAAACGGCAGTGCTGGGCACGCAGTTCGAAGTGCGCCTGCAACCGGCGGGGGCACAGGTGACCGTGTTGTCCGGCCGGGTTGGGGTGACGCCCTCCAAACAGGCGCCGCAGCAAATTCTGACGGCAGGCCAGCAAGTAGCCTACGCCGAGGGTGTAGCCGAGCCGCTGCACGCGGTAGACAGCGAAGCACGCCTGGCCTGGCGCGATGGATGGCTCAATTACTACAAGGCGCCGCTGGCCGAGGTGATCGAGGATTTGGCGCGCTATTATCCCGGCCGCATCCTGGTGCTCAATGACGAGATGGGCGCCAAGCGCGTCAGCGGCAGCTTTCCAAGCAAGGACCCGGTAGCGGTGCTCAATGCCCTGCAAGCGGTGCTGGGCTTTGAGCAGAGCACAGTGCTGGGCCGGATGATTGTGTTGCGCTAAGCCCTCACCACAAAACCAATGTGGGAGGGGGCTTGCCCCCGATTGCGGTGGGTCAGCTACCCATAGGCTGGCTGACAGACTGCTATCGGGGGCAAGCCCCCTCCCACATTTGATCTGCGGTGTTACTTCAACGCGGCCATGATCGCATCCGGGTTGTAGTCGCGGATCAACGTGCCATTGACGTCGACAAACGGAATCCCGCCCCCGCCCAATGCTTCATACGCCTTGCGCGCCTGGGCGTCCTTCTCGATATCGAACGCCTGGTAAGGAATGCCTTTCTGGTCCAGGAAACGCCGGATCTGCTTGCAGTAGCCGCACCACTCGGTGGCATAGAGCACCACGCGCGCCGAGGCGCGTACCTGCTCCGAAACCGCTTGCGAGGGGTTGAACAGCCGCTCGATCTTGCCCCAGTTCTGAATCACCACGACCACCAGCAGCACCAGCAGGACTTTCTTGAGCACGCCGCCAAGCATCAGTTACGGCGCTTGAGCTGATCGGTCAGTTGGGTCGGCAGGCCCTTGATGATCAAGGTGCCAGCGGCTTCGTCGTACTCGATCTTGTCGCCCAGCAGGTGCGCTTCAAAGCTGATGGACAAGCCTTCGGCGCGGCCGGTGAAACGGCGGAACTGGTTGAGGGTGCGTTTGTCGGCAGGGATCTCCGGCGACAGGCCGTAGTCCTTGTTGCGAATGTGGTCGTAGAACGCCTTGGGCCGATCTTCATCGATCAAACCGGACAGTTCTTCCAGGCCCATGGGCTCGCCGAGCTTGGCCTGGCTGCTGGCGTAATCCACCAGGGTCTTGGTTTTCTCGCGGGCCGATTCGTCCGGCAGGTCTTCACTTTCAACGAAGTCGCTGAACGCCTTGAGCAGGGTGCGGGTTTCGCCCGGGCCGTCGACACCTTCCTGGCAGCCGATAAAGTCGCGGAAATACTCCGAGACCTTCTTGCCGTTCTTGCCTTTGATAAAGGAGATGTATTGCTTGGACTGCTTGTTGTTCTGCCACTCGGAGACGTTGATCCGCGCCGCCAGGTGCAGTTGGCCGAGGTCCAGATGGCGCGAGGGGGTCACGTCCAGCTCATCGGTCACCGCGACGCCTTCGCTGTGGTGCAGCAGGGCGATGGCCAGGTAGTCGGTCATGCCTTGCTGGTAGTGGGCAAACAACACATGGCCGCCAGTGGACAGGTTGGACTCTTCCATCAGCTTCTGCAGATGCTCCACAGCCGTACGGCTGAAAGCGGTGAAATCCTGGCCGCCGTCAAAGTAGTCCTTCAACCAGCCGCTGAACGGGTGCGCGCCGGACTCGGCATGGAAGAAACCCCAGGCCTTGCCTTGTTTGGCGTTGTAGCTCTCGTTGAGGTCGGCGAGCATGTTCTCGATGGCGGCGGATTCGGACAGCTCCGAGTCACGGGCATGCAGAACTGCGGGTGTGCCGTCGGGTTTTTTGTCGATCAGGTGGACGATGCAATGACGGATCGGCATAGGCTTCTCGGCTGGTTGAAGGGGAGCGGTGAGCCTCCCCAAAAAGTTGCCCAGTGTACCGCACCCATTGGTCAAGACGCGCCTGGAAGGGCGTTTTGGACGGTGTCCGACCGGCTATATGCCTTTTTTTCACGGTTTAGAGCGATAAAGCTGACCAAATGGGTATGTTGAGGCGGATATTTCCCCGTCTCTGTGCTAGTTTTGCCCGGTCTTACGCCAAGTCTCGGCGTTAAGCGTGCATTCAGCATTTGTCAGGTCGAACCAATCCCCGTTTCAAGCATCTATAACCCCGTTCTCCGAGGTTATAGCCGGGGTGCCAGGCCAAGAAGGTCGGGCTCGACGGCTGACACTGCACTCTGCAATCCATATGAATTTGATAGGGAAGGAACACCACAATGGCTATTACTAAAGACCAACTGATCGCCGACCTGGCTGAAGCAGTAGACGCACCGAAAACTACCGTGCGCGCTCTGCTGGACCAACTGAGCCAGGTTGTTGCTGATCAGCTGGAAAACGGCGGCGAAATCACTCTGCCAGGCGTTGGCAAACTGAAAGTGACCGAGCGTCCTGCCCGTACTGGCCGTAACCCTTCGACTGGCGCTGCCATCGAAATCGCTGCCAAGAAAGTTATCAAGCTGGTTGTGGCCAAAGGCCTGACCGACGCTGTTAACAAGTAAGACGCAGTAAAAAAAACCGTGCACCGGAGCGATCCGGGCACGGTTTTTTGTTGCCTGCGATTTGTAGGAGCGAGCTTGCTCGCGAAGGTCGTTAACGATGACGCGCCCGTCTTGGATGAACGTGAAGTCTTGGCGTTTTTCGCGAGCAAGCTCGCTCCTACAGGTGGCGCTATCGAACCCAGCGCTGGCGCCAGAGCTGCTGTTCGTTCTTGGTCTGGAAGGTCCAGGCGACGAACCGGCTTTGCTTCTGCCCCTGGGACATTTCCACCACCTGGCTTTCCAACACGCCGGCTTTTTTCAGCGCGGTCTCGATCGCCGGCAGGTTTGACGCTTTTGACACCAGGGTGCTGAACCACAATACCTTGTGGGCAAAGTGCGCACTTTCAGCGATCAATTGCGTGACGAAACGCGCTTCACCGCCTTCGCACCACAGCTCGGCCGATTGGCCGCCGAAGTTCAACACCGGCAACTTGCGCTTGGGATCGGCTTTACCCAAGGCGCGCCATTTACGCTCGCTGCCCTTGGTCGCTTCATCCATCGAGGCATGGAACGGCGGGTTGCACATGGTCAGGTCAAAGCGCTCGGCAGGCTCCAGCAGGCCCAGCAGGATGTGCTTGGGATTGGGCTGCAGGCGCAGCTGGATGACTTTGCTCAGGTCGTTGGACTGCACGATGGCCTTGGCGGCGGCCACGGCGATAGGATCGACCTCCGAGCCCAGGAAGTTCCAGCGGTACTCCATATAGCCAATCAGCGGGTAGACGCAATTGGCGCCCATGCCGATGTCCAGCACCTTGACGATGGAGCCGCGCGGAATCTTGCCGTCGTTGACGCTGGCCAGCAAGTCGGCCAGGCAGTGCACGTAGTCGGCACGCCCCGGCACCGGCGGGCATAGGTAATCGGCCGGGATGTCCCAGTGCTGGATGCCATAGAAAGCCTTGAGCAGCGCCCGGTTGAACACCCGCACCGCGTCCGGGTTGGCGAAGTCGATGCTTTCCTTGCCGTAGGGGTTGATGATCACGAATTGCGCCAGTTCCGGCGTGGTCTTGATCAGCGCCGGGAAGTCGTAACGGCCGGTGTGGCGGTTGCGCGGGTGCAGGGTAGCCTCTTTGCGCGGCGCGACGGGTTTGGCCGTGGCTGCGGTTTTAGGCTTCTTGCGTGGAGGTTTTGGCGTAGTGGGGGCGGTCATGATGATTCTGGTGTTGGCTCAAAGTGGTGGGCATTGTCACACATCCTGAGCCCAACTCGGGCAAATGTGGGAGGGGGCTTGCTCCCGATAGCGGTGGATCAGCCAGTTTATAGGCAGCTGACCCACCGCCATCGGGGGCAAGCCCCCTCCCACAATGACCGCATGCACAAAAAAAGAGACCCGAAGGTCTCTTTTTTTCACACGGTTTGGCCCTTACAGGCTGGAAATCCGCGCATGTTGCTCCGCTAGCTTGCCCAAGGCCTGTTCAGCCTCGGCCAGTTTGGCGCGTTCTTTGTCGATCACTTCCGCCGGGGCCTTGTCGACGAAGGCCGCGTTGGACAGCTTGCCGCCCACTCGCTGCACTTCGCCTTGCAGGCGGGCGATTTCCTTGTCGAGTCGGGCCAGTTCCGCGCCCTTGTCGATCAGGCCGGCCATCGGCACCAGCACTTCCATGTCGCCGACCAGCGCAGTGGCGGACAGCGGTGCTTCTGCGCCGTCGGCCAAGACGGTGATTGACTCCAGTTTCGCCAGCTTCTTGAGCAGCGCATCGTTCTCAGTGAGACGACGCTGATCTTCGGCGCTGGCGTTCTTCACGAACACCGCCAGCGGCTTGCCCGGACCGATATTCATCTCGGCGCGGATGTTGCGCGTGCCGAGCATCAGGGTCTTGAGCCATTCGATATCGCTTTCGGCGGCCTCATCGATACGTGCTTCGTTGGCCACAGGCCAAGGTTGCAGCATGATGGTCTTGCCTTCGATACCGGCCAGCGGCGCCAGGCGCTGCCAGATTTCTTCGGTGATGAACGGCATGAACGGATGCGCCAGGCGCAATGCCACTTCCAGTACGCGCACCAGGGTGCGACGGGTGCCGCGCTGGCGCTCGACCGGCGCGTTTTCGTCCCACAGCACTGGCTTGGACAGTTCCAGGTACCAGTCGCAATACTGGTTCCAGATGAACTCGTACAAGGCTTGTGCGGCCAGGTCGAAACGGAACTGATCGAGTTGGCGGGTCACTTCGGCTTCGGTGCGTTGCAGTTGCGAGATGATCCAGCGGTCAGCCAGGCTCAGCTCATAGGCTTCGCCGTTCTGCCCGCAGTCTTCGCCTTTATCCAGTACGTAGCGCGCCGCGTTCCAGATCTTGTTGCAGAAGTTGCGATAGCCTTCGACGCGGCCCATGTCGAACTTGATGTCGCGACCGGTAGACGCCAGCGAGCAGAACGTGAAGCGCAGGGCGTCGGTGCCGTAGCTGGCGATGCCGTCGGCGAACTCGTCGCGGGTCTGCTTTTCGATCTTTTTCGCCAGCTTGGGCTGCATCAGGCCCGAGGTGCGTTTCTGCACCAGAGTTTCCAGGTCGATACCGTCGATGATGTCCAAGGGGTCCAGGACGTTGCCCTTGGACTTGGACATCTTCTGGCCCTGGCCATCGCGCACCAGGCCGTGCACATAGACGGTCTTGAACGGTACCTGTGGGGTGCCGTCTTCGTTCTTCACCAAATGCATGGTGAGCATGATCATCCGGGCAACCCAGAAGAAAATGATGTCGAAGCCGGTGACCAGCACGTCGGTGGAGTGGAATTTCTTCAGGAATTCGGTCTGTTGCGGCCAGCCCAGGGTGGAGAAGGTCCACAGGCCGGAGCTGAACCAGGTGTCCAGTACGTCGTTGTCTTGTTGCAGCGCGATGTCGGCGCCGAGGTGGTGCTTGGCACGCACTTCGGCTTCGTCGCGGCCTACGTAGACCTTGCCCGACTCGTCATACCAGGCCGGAATGCGGTGGCCCCACCACAGCTGACGGCTGATGCACCAATCCTGGATGTCGCGCATCCACGAGAAGTACATGTTCTCGTACTGTTTGGGCACGAACTGGATGCGACCGTCTTCAACGGCGGCAATCGCAGGCTCGGCCAGCGGCTTGGTCGACACGTACCACTGGTCGGTCAACCACGGCTCGATCACCGTGCCGGAACGGTCGCCCTTGGGCACTTTCAGGCCGTGGTCGTCCACGCTCACCAGCAAACCGGCGGCGTCGAAGGCGGCAACGATCTGCTTGCGCGCTTCAAAACGGTCTAGTCCGGCGTATTCGGCCGGGATCTTGCCGTCGATGCTCTCGTTCAGCGTACCGTCCAGGTTGAATACCTGGCAGGCCGGCAATACGGCGGCGTTCTTGTCGAAGATATTGAGCAGCGGCAGGTTGTGGCGCTTGCCGACTTCGTAGTCGTTGAAATCGTGGGCCGGGGTGATTTTCACACAGCCGGTGCCGAATTCAGGGTCGCAGTAGTCGTCCGCGATGATCGGGATGCGGCGGCCAACCAGTGGCAACTCGACGAACTTGCCGATCAGCGCCTGGTAGCGCGCGTCGTTCGGGTTAACCGCGACAGCGGCGTCGCCGAGCATGGTTTCCGGACGGGTGGTGGCGACGATCAGGTAAGCGTTGCCTTCAGCGGTCTTGGCGCCGTCAGCCAGCGGATACTTGAGGTTCCACAGGAAGCCTTTCTCGTCGTGGTTTTCCACTTCGAGGTCGGAAATCGCCGTGTGCAACTTGGTGTCCCAGTTGACCAGGCGCTTGCCGCGGTAGATCAGGCCGTCTTCATGCAAGCGCACGAAGGCTTCCTTCACCGCTTCCGACAGGCCGTCGTCCATGGTGAAACGCTCGCGGCTCCAGTCTACTGACGAACCCAGGCGACGGATCTGACGGCTGATATTGCCGCCGGACTGGTCTTTCCATTCCCAGATTTTCTCCAGGAATTTCTCTCGGCCCAGGTCGTGACGGCTTTGGCCGGTGGCTTCCAGTTGGCGTTCCACCAGCATCTGGGTGGCGATGCCGGCGTGGTCGGTGCCCGGCTGCCACAGCGTGTTACGGCCTTGCATGCGGCGGAAACGGATCAACGCATCCATGATCGCATTGTTGAAGCCATGGCCCATGTGCAGGCTGCCAGTGACATTCGGCGGTGGGATCATGATGGTGTACGAGTCGCCTGCACCTTGTGGGGCGAAATAGTTCTCGGACTCCCAGGTGTTGTACCAGGAAGTTTCGATAGCGTGGGGCTGATAGGTCTTATCCATGCGCGGCGGGACCCTAGTTGGCATTTATTCAGGAAAGCCGGCAAGTATAACGGGGCAGGGCGAGGAGGGCGAGTTGGCGTAAAGCAAATGTGGGAGGGGGCTTGCCCCCGATAGCGGTGGATCAGTCACAACATCACTGACTGACACACCGCCATCGGGGTGTAGAACCGTAGACATCGTTTACATCTGAAACCGGGGACATCGTTTACACATTTGAGGCTTGGACGCGGGTCATACCTCGCCCAAGCCTTCCCAGGGGATAATCACACAAGTACAAATCCCAAACATCATCCTCAGCCTCTTTAAGCCCTATCTGCTCCCCTGACAGCGCCTCGCTGATAAATACCAACTTGCCGTTCCACTTGATCGACCCGTCCTGTCTGACGCTTCGAACCTTCATTTCGGACGGATACTCCACATCCGGCAAGCATCCTGGGTAAATCCGCGTAGACGGCACATACACGTCCCCTGGACGCTTCATACCGAGCGCTTCATGAGGGCGCACGTAATTGAACTCATGCCTGAAATGCTCCAGCAAAAGCTGCTGCTCGATTAAGTTTTCTCCTAAGGGCAGCTCCAGTTTCAAGCTACGGTGCATCCGCTCATGGCGACCATTTTGGGCCGGTCTTCCTGGCATGGTGCGCTCCGGATAGATGCCCAGACGTATCCACCAAACTGCCAGCGTGGATATTCTTGCCAGGCCAGGAGAGGCAAACGGAACACCGTTGTCCGACCGAATAACTTCGGGCATGCCGTACTCCTGAAACAGTCTCTCAAAGGCTTGTTTAACAGGTTCAGTCTTGATCTTTGAATGAGCCCTGCACGCCAAAATCATCCGGGAAGCGTGGTCTGTGATGGTCAAAGGGAAGCACATCTGCGCGTTATGCATTTTGAATTGCCCTTTGTAGTCGGCGCACCACGTCTGGTTAGGTTCGTTGGCCTCGCGCATTACTACAGGGGAATTACCGTGTCTGCGCTTGAAGCGCCGCTTTTGGACGAGCCCAAGTCGATCAAGCCATTGGCCTGCTGTACTTGGGGAAGGCCAGGCGATGGAGGGATCTTCAAGTCGCAATAGCTCGAGAAGCTTCTTCGGACCCCATTTATCGTGCGCCTCCTTCATCGCCACCACACGGGCCAGGATTTCATCGTCGGTTTTATTGGGGCTGTTGTGAGGGCGTCGGGACAGTTCGGCTAACGACTTTAAATCGCCATTGTGCCGGCCGATCCATTTGTCGACGGTAGGCCGACTTACGTTAAAGCGGCGCGCCAGCTGGCTTTTGGTGTAATTACCAGAAAGCCAGTCAGCGACCAGTCTGATTCGTTGATTCATCGGAGACTCTTGGTTCCAGGGCATGATCAGTTACCTCCTGATCATGCGTATTAACCTGTAAACCATGTCCCCGGTTAGAAATGTAAACGATGTCCCCGGTTTGTACCGGGGCAAGCCCCCTCCCACATTGGATCTTTGTGTGGCTTAAGACTGGTACTGGCTGAGCAACCGCTCCATCCGCGCATCCATCCGCCGCTTGATCTCGGCTTCGATATGCGGGGCAAAATCGGCGATCACGTCTTGCATGATCAGTTGCGCGGCGGCGCGCAGTTCGTTGTCCAGGTGCAGCAGCAATGCGTCGGGCGCTTTTTCTGTTGCGGGAGCGGGCGGCGCGGCCACAGGCTTGGGTGCAGCAGGCTGGTTGTCGACCATGTCGGACAACAGTGGAATCTGTACCCCGGCCTCGACCGATTCGGTCAACAGCGGCGGTTGCAGGTCATCATCACCGAGCAACTGACGGATCGACTCGAGGTCGTCCAGCAAGTGGTCGTCTTTTTTCATCGGGTTGGGCGTGTCCATCATGTACTCAAAGTCGTTGTAGCCGGTGATCCTGCAGAGAATAGCCCTGTTCGCGATAGAAACGGAAACTCTCCCGCGCGGCCTGACGAATAGCCGGGTCCTCCACCACCACTTCCGCCACACGGGCGAATGCCTTGGCGAAGGCCGGCACTTTCAGGTCGAGGTTGACCAGCAGGTCTTGGTGATCGCCGCAACTGTCCCCCAGGCCCAGCACTACCAAGCCGTCGGGTTCGGATTCAGCGGGGCCGTGGGGCACGAAGCTTTCGCCCTTGAAGCGCCAGAGGCGTGCATCGAGGTCCTCGCGTTGGGCGACATCGCTGCAATGCAGGTAGATGCGGTGGCCCATGCGCCAGGCTTTTTCGGTGAGCTTGCAGGCAAAGTCCAGCCGCGCTGAAGGATCGGCGCTGGGCAGGATGTAGAAATCGACTTGGGTCATTGCGGTTCCTGGGCTGCCGCCGTGAACTGTAGGAGCGAGCTTGCTCGCGAAGAACCTGAGAACAATGCGTTCATCCAGGATGAACGCGTTATCGTTGGCGCTCTTCGCGAGCAAGCTCGCTCCTACAGTTGACGGTGGCAGGCAGTGGGCAGGTGTTTAGGCCTTGGCGCGGTCCAGCAAGTATTGGGTCAGCAAGGGGACCGGACGGCCAGTGGCGCCCTTGTCCTTGCCGCCGCTGGTCCATGCCGTACCGGCGATGTCCAGGTGCGCCCAGTTGAAGTTCTTGGCAAACCGCGACAGGAAGCACGCGGCGGTGATGGTGCCGGCTTTCGGCCCGCCAATGTTGGCGATGTCGGCGAACGGGCTGTCCAGTTGCTCCTGGTACTCATCGAACAGCGGCAGTTGCCAGGCGCGGTCGTCGGCGGCCTTGCCGGCGCTGAGCAATTGCTCGATCAGCTCGTCGTTATTGCCCAGCAGGCCCGATGTGTGGGCGCCCAGGGCAACCACGCAGGCACCGGTCAGGGTGGCGATGTCGATCACCGCTTGCGGCTTGAAGCGTTCGGCGTAGGTCAGCGCGTCGCACAGCACCAGGCGGCCTTCGGCGTCGGTGTTGAGGATTTCCACGGTCTGGCCGCTCATGGTCGTGACGATATCGCCTGGGCGGGCAGCACCGCCGCTCGGCATGTTCTCGGCGCAGGCCAGGATGCACACCAGGTTAATCGGCAGCTTGAGTTCCAGCACGGCGCGCAGGGTGCCGAACACGCTGGCGGCGCCGCCCATGTCGTATTTCATCTCATCCATGCCGGCGCCCGGTTTGAGGCTGATGCCGCCGGTGTCGAAGGTGATGCCCTTGCCGACCAGCGCATACGGCTTCTCGGACTTCTTGCCGCCGTTGTACTGCATCACGATCAGGCGTGGCGGCTGGTCGCTGCCCTGGCCCACGGCATAGAACGAACCCATGCCCAGGTCCTTGATCTTTTTCTCATCAAGCACTTCGACCTTGAGGGCTTTGAACTCTTTGCCCAACGCCTTGGCTTGCTCGCCCAGATAAGTCGGGTGGCAGATGTTCGGCGGCAGGTTGCCCAGGTCGCGGGTGAACGACATGCCGTTGGCGATAGCCGTTGCATGAGTGACGGCGCGCTCGACTTCAGCCTGGGCAGCCTTGATGGTCAGCAGGGTGATTTTTTTCAGCGCGCGCGGTTCGGCCTTCTGGCTCTTGAACTGGTCGAAAACGTAGCCGCCGTCCACCAGACTTTCGGCCAGCAGACGGGTCTTGCCGTAGCTGTCACGGCCTTTTACGACGATTTCATCGAGTGCCAGTGCCGCATCGCTGCCGCCCAGGCCTTTAAGGGTGGTGAGTACGGCGCTGATGATCTTGCGGAATGGACGGTCGCCCAGCTCGGCGTCTTTGCCCACGCCCACCAGCAATACGCGCTCAGCCTTGAGGTTCGGCAGGCTCTGCAGCAGCAGGCTCTGGCCGACTTTGCCGGCCAGGTCGCCGCGCTTGAGCACGGCGCTGATGGCGCCGCCGCTCAGTTCATCGAGTTGCTTGGCGGCAACGCCGAGTTTGCGGCCTTCGCCGACAGCGACCACGAGGGTGGCGGTTTTCAACGTTTCGGGGCTAACGCTTTTTACAACCAATTCCATTTTCGGGTCCCTTATACGGTCGGTGAGCCTGGCATGTGTACCCAGGCTTTAAAGCGTGGCAGCCTTGTAAACCGCCAGCGACAAAGGCCGCAGTTTGAACCTCGCCGGCGGAGCCTGACAACCCTCGAAGCACGCTTTGTGCGTGCGCATGAGGTTGCGCAGTGACAGGCGCGGTCAATCACAGGATAATGCGCCATCTTTTTAGCCGGCCCGCGCAAACGGGTCGACTCGGTATGCTTGCTTGTTTGGCCGCCTTAGCCTGACAACCCTGGAGTGTCTGGTTTGATCGTCTTCCGTTATCTATCCCGCGAAGTCCTGTTGACCCTGAGTGCCGTGAGTGCGGTATTGCTGGTCATCATCATGAGTGGTCGTTTCGTCAAATTCCTTGCGCAGGCCGCCTCGGGCGCCCTGGATCCGGGCTCTTTGTTCCTGATCATGGGCTTTCGCCTGCCGGGCTTCTTGCAACTGATCCTGCCGCTCGGCCTGTTCCTTGGCATCCTGCTGGCATATGGCCGGCTATATCTCGAAAGCGAGATGACCGTGCTGTCGGCCACCGGCATGAGCCAGCAGCGCCTGCTGGCCATGACCATGGTGCCGGCCGCCGGCGTTGCCCTGTTGGTGGCTTGGTTGAGCCTGAGCCTGGCGCCTCAGGGGGCCATGCAGTTCCAGCTGTTGCTGAACAAGCAGGACGCGATGACCGAGTTCGACACCCTCGAGCCCGGGCGCTTCCAGGCGCTCAACGACGGCACGCGCGTGACCTATACCGAAGAAATGACCGAAGACCGTTCCAACCTGAGCGGCGTGTTCATTTCCCAGAAAAACCTCGGCAAGGACCAGAAAGACCGTGGCATCTCGATCCTGGTGGCCGACGGCGGCCGCCAGGAAGTGCGCCCCGACGGCAGCCGCTACCTGATCCTGGACAACGGCTATCGCTACGATGGCAGCCCGGGGTTGGCCGATTACCGTGTGATCAAGTACGACACCTACGGCGTCATGCTGCCCAAACCCGAGATCAGCGACGAGGTCACCGACCGCGATGCGCTCCCGACCGCATCACTGTTCGGTAGCCAGGAGCTGCGCTCGATCGCCGAGCTGCAATGGCGCCTGTCGCTGCCGCTGCTGGTATTCATCGTGACCTTGATGGCCGTGCCGCTGTCGCGCGTCAACCCGCGTCAGGGCCGTTTCCTCAAGCTGCTGCCGGCGATCCTGTTGTATATGGCGTACCTGACCATCCTGATTTCCGCCCGTGGCTCCCTGGAAAAGGGCAAGATTGCGCCCGCCCTGGGCCTGTGGTGGGTCCACGGGATTTTCCTGGTGATCGGCCTGGGGCTTCTCTACTGGGAGCCTATCCGTTTGAAAATGAAGAGCCGTCGTGGCCTGAAGGAGTTGGCTCGTGGCTAAGCTCGATCGCTACATTGGTAGCAGCGTACTGATCGCCATCCTGGCGGTATTGGGCATTATCCTGGGCCTGGCCTCGCTGTTTGCGTTCATCGATGAAGTGGGCAACGTCACCGATACCTATACGGTCACCGACGTACTGAGCTTCGTAGCGCTGACCGCGCCGCGTCGTCTCTACGACATGATGCCGATGGCCGGCCTGATCGGCTGCCTGATCGGCCTGGGCACCCTGGCCAGCAACAGCGAATTGACCATCATGCGCGCGGCGGGCGTGTCCATCGGGCGTATCGTCTGGGCTGTGATGAAGCCAATGCTGCTGCTGATGGCGTGCAGCGTGCTGATCGGCGAATACGTCGCGCCACCGTCCGAAGCCACCGCCCAGGCCAATCGCGCCCTGGCCCAGGGTTCGGGCGATGCGCAAAGTTCCAAGCACGGCCTGTGGCACCGCCAGGGTGACCAGTTCATCCACATCAACGCCGTGCAGCCAGGCGGGCTGTTGATCGGCGTGACGCGCTACACGTTCGACAAGGAGCGGCACATGCTCAGCTCCAGTTTCGCCAAGCGCGCGCAGTATGACGGTGAAAAATGGCAACTGAGCGACGTCACCACCACGCTCTTCCATAACGTGGGCCAGGGCATCAAGGCCAGTACCGAAGTGGTCAATGAGCCCACCCAGGCATGGGACATCGCGCTCAAGCCGGAACTGCTCAATACCGTGATCATGGTCCCGGAAACCCTGCCGATCTCGGGGCTGTGGAGCTATATCCACTACCTCAAGGACCAGGGCCTGAACAATGGTCGCTACTGGCTGGCGTTCTGGGTCAAGGTGCTGCAGCCGGTGGTCACCGCCGCGCTGGTATTGATGGCGATCTCCTTTATCTTCGGCCCGTTGCGTTCCGTGACCCTCGGCCAGCGGGTATTCACCGGCGTGCTGGTGGGCTTCACCTTCCGCATCGCCCAGGACCTGCTGGGGCCGTCGAGCCTGGTATTTGGCTTCTCGCCGCTGTTTGCGGTGCTGGTGCCGACGTTTATCTGCGCCGTGGCCGGGTTCTGGTTGTTGCGCCGAGCCGGTTGATTGCGCGCTTATGCATAAAAAATGCCCCGCTTATCCCAGCGGGGCATTTTTGTTCTGGTCAGCAAAGATGACGTCTGGCCTGAGCATCAGGTACAATTCCCGGCTATTTTTCAGCGGGCAATCTGCCTGCAGCCTTTTTGAGTGTTGATCCGTGAGTGATTTGAGTCATATCCGCAATTTCTCCATCATCGCCCACATTGACCATGGCAAGTCGACGCTGGCCGATCGATTCATCCAGATGTGCGGCGGCCTTGCCGAGCGTGAAATGGAAGCCCAGGTCCTGGACTCCATGGACCTCGAGCGTGAACGCGGGATCACCATCAAGGCCCATAGCGTCACCCTGTACTACACCGCCAAAGACGGTATCAAGTACCAGCTGAACTTCATTGACACCCCCGGCCACGTTGACTTCACCTACGAAGTCAGCCGCTCGCTGGCGGCCTGTGAAGGTGCCTTGCTGGTGGTCGACGCCGGCCAGGGCGTCGAGGCTCAGTCCGTGGCCAACTGCTATACCGCCATCGAGCAGGGCCTTGAGGTCATGCCGGTGCTGAACAAGATCGACCTGCCCCAGGCCGATCCGGACCGCGTAAAAGAAGAAATCGAAAAAATCATCGGCATTGACGCCACCGACGCCGTCGAGTGCAGCGCCAAGACCGGCCTTGGCGTCGACGAAGTGCTCGAGCGCCTGGTCAAGACCATCCCGGCCCCTACCGGTAACTACGAAGATCCGCTGCAGGCGTTGATCATCGATTCCTGGTTCGACAACTACCTGGGCGTCGTGTCCCTGGTGCGCGTACGCCACGGCCGCGTGAAGAAAGGCGACAAGATCCTGGTCAAATCCACCGGCAAGATCCACCTGGTGGACAGCGTCGGTGTGTTCAACCCCAAGCACACCGCCACCACGGACCTGAAAGCCGGTGAAGTGGGCTTCATCATCGCCGGTATCAAGGACATTCACGGGGCGCCGGTAGGCGACACCCTGACCTTGAGTTCCACCCCCGATGTCGACGTGCTGCCGGGCTTCAAACGCATCCAGCCGCAGGTCTACGCCGGCCTGTTCCCGGTCAGCTCCGACGACTTCGAAGACTTCCGCGAAGCCCTGCAGAAGCTGACCCTCAACGACTCGTCCCTGCAGTACACCCCGGAAAGTTCCGACGCCCTGGGCTTCGGCTTCCGTTGCGGGTTCCTGGGCATGCTGCACATGGAGATCATCCAGGAGCGCCTGGAGCGCGAATACGACCTGGACCTGATCACCACCGCGCCGACGGTTATTTTTGAGTTGGCGCTGAAAACCGGTGAAACGATTTACGTCGACAACCCGTCCAAGCTTCCGGATCTGTCTTCCATCGAAGACATGCGTGAGCCGATCGTGCGGGCCAATATCCTGGTTCCGCAGGAGCACCTGGGCAACGTCATCACTCTGTGTATCGAAAAACGTGGCGTGCAGCACGACATGTTGTTCCTCGGTACCCAGGTGCAAGTGACCTACGATTTGCCGATGAACGAAGTGGTCCTGGACTTCTTCGACCGTCTCAAATCCACCAGCCGCGGCTATGCTTCGCTGGATTACCATTTCGATCGTTACCAATCGGCTAATCTGGTGAAACTGGATGTGCTGATCAACGGCGACAAGGTCGATGCCCTGGCACTGATCGTGCACAAGGACAATGCGCACTACAAAGGTCGCCAGTTGACCGAGAAGATGAAAGAACTGATTCCGCGCCAGATGTTCGACGTCGCGATCCAGGCCGCCATCGGCGGGCAGATCATTGCGCGGACCTCCGTCAAGGCACTCAGAAAGAACGTACTGGCCAAATGCTACGGCGGTGACGTAAGCCGTAAGCGCAAGCTGCTTGAGAAGCAAAAGGCCGGTAAAAAACGCATGAAGCAAGTGGGCAACGTGGAAATTCCACAAGAAGCCTTCCTTGCGGTGCTCAGGTTGGATAGTTAGGTCCTATGTCACTAAATTTCCCGCTGTTGCTGGTCATCGCCGTCGCCGTTTGCGGCCTCCTGGCGTTGCTCGATCTGGTGTTCTTCGCCCCGCGTCGGCGGGCGGCTATCGCCTCCTATCAGGGCAGCGTCAGCCAGCCTGATGCGGTGGTGGTCGAGAAGCTGAACAAGGAGCCCTTGCTGGTTGAATACGGCAAGTCGTTCTTCCCGGTGTTGTTCATCGTGCTGGTGCTGCGTTCGTTCCTGGTGGAGCCGTTCCAGATCCCGTCGGGGTCGATGAAACCTACCCTGGACGTGGGCGACTTCATCCTGGTGAACAAGTTTTCCTATGGGATCCGCTTGCCGGTGATCGACAAGAAGGTCATCGAAGTCGGTGACCCCCAGCGCGGTGATGTGATGGTGTTCCGCTACCCAAGCGACCCGAACGTCAACTACATCAAGCGGGTGGTCGGCCTGCCGGGCGACGTGATCCGCTACACCAGTGACAAGCGCCTGTTCGTCAACGGTGAGTCAGTGGCCGAGAAACTGCTGGGCGCCGAGCCGAATACCTTGGGCAGCGCCGAGCTGTACCAAGAAAAACTCGGTACGGTAGAGCACCAGATCCGCAAGGAAATGAGCCGCTACCGCGCGATGCCCGATGGCCAGTGGAAAGTGCCTGCCGGGCACTATTTCATGATGGGCGACAACCGCGACAACTCCAATGACAGCCGCTACTGGGACGACCCCACTATTCCCAAGGACCTGCTGGGCATGGTGCCCGACGAGAATATTGTCGGCAAAGCCTTCGCGGTCTGGATGAGTTGGCCGGAACCCAAGCTCAGCCACCTGCCGAACTTCTCGCGGGTAGGGCTGATCAAGTAATACAAGCGGCGCTGTGAACACAGCGCCGAATGCTTTTCTGGGGCTTGGACATTTTCCGATGCCCCGCAGCACCCATCAGGATTTGAATTTGAACACTGCGTCAATCGTCGATGGCCGCCGGTGCCACCAACTAGATATGGATAAACCGTGACCGTTTCTCTCAGTCGTCTCGAGCGTCAGCTCGGCTACACCTTCAAGGACCAGGAATTGATGGTCCTTGCCCTCACACACCGCAGCTTTGCAGGGCGCAATAACGAGCGCCTGGAATTCCTCGGTGACGCCATCCTCAACTTCGCCGCCGGTGAGGCGCTCTTCGAGCGTTTTCCCCAGGCCCGTGAAGGCCAGCTTTCGCGCCTGCGTGCACGCCTTGTGAAAGGCGAAACCCTGGCCGTGCTGGCCCGAGGTTTCGGCCTGGGCGAGTACCTGCGGCTGGGCTCCGGTGAATTGAAAAGCGGCGGTTTCCGGCGCGAGTCGATCCTGGCTGATGCCCTGGAAGCATTGATCGGTGCGATCTACCTCGATGCCGGGATGGAAACGGCCAAGGAGCGCGTGGTCGCCTGGTTGGCGTCGGAAATCGAGAGCCTGACGCTGGTCGACACCAACAAAGATCCCAAGACCCGCCTGCAGGAATACCTGCAATCGCGCGGTTGCGAACTGCCACGCTACGAAGTGGTGGATATCCAGGGTGAGCCGCATTGCCGCGTGTTCTTCGTGGAATGTGAAATCACCTTATTGAACGAAAAAAGCCGAGGTCAGGGTGTGAGCCGTCGTATTGCCGAACAGGTAGCGGCCGCTGCAGCACTGATTGCCCTGGGCGTGGAGAATGGCCATGACTGATTCAACCGCAACACGCTGTGGCTATGTTGCCATCGTCGGCCGCCCGAACGTGGGCAAGTCCACGCTGCTGAACCACATCCTCGGCCAGAAGCTCGCGATCACCTCGCGCAAGCCGCAGACCACCCGCCACAACATGCTGGGCATCAAGACCGAAGGCAACGTGCAAGCGGTCTATGTGGATACCCCTGGCATGCACAAAGGCGGCGAAAAAGCGCTTAACCGCTACATGAACAAGACCGCTTCGGCGGCGTTGAAAGACGTCGACGTGGTGATCTTCGTGGTTGACCGCACCAAGTGGACCGACGAAGACCAGATGGTCCTCGAGCGTGTGCAGTACGTCACCGGCCCCTTGATCGTCGCGCTGAACAAGACCGACCGCATCGAAGACAAGGCCGAGCTGATGCCGCACCTGAGCTGGCTGCAGGAGCAACTGCCAAACGCCCAGATCATGCCGATCTCAGCGCAGCACGGCCACAACCTCGAAGCCCTGGAACGCGTGATCGCCGGCTACCTGCCGGAGAACGAGCATTTCTTCCCGGAAGATCAGATCACCGACCGCAGCAGCCGCTTCCTCGCCGCCGAACTGGTGCGCGAGAAAATCATGCGCCAGATGGGCGCCGAGCTGCCGTACCAGATCACCGTTGAAATCGAAGAGTTCAAGCAGCAGGGCAAAACCCTGCACATTCATGCCTTGATCCTCGTTGAGCGTGACGGCCAGAAGAAAATCATCATTGGCGACAAGGGCGAGCGCATCAAGCGCATCGGCACCGAAGCGCGCAAGGACATGGAATTGCTGTTCGACTCCAAGATCATGCTTAACCTGTGGGTAAAGGTTAAGGGTGGCTGGTCCGATGATGAGCGTGCGTTGCGCTCCCTCGGCTACGGCGACCTGTAAGCACACCGCAGGGCTGAAAATGTGGGAGGGGGCTTGCTCCCGATAGCGGTGGGTCAGTTAACAAATAAGTGACTGACAGACTGCCATCGGGGGGCAAGCCCCCTCCCACATTAGGTTTATGTTGTTTTCAAGATCGAGAACCCATGTCCCCAACCCCACCCCCCAGCCAACTCGCCTACGTCCTGCATAGCCGCGCCTACCGTGAGACCAGCGCGCTGGTGGACTTCCTCACGCCTCAAGGTCGCCTGCGCGCGGTTTTGCGCAGTGCGCGGGGCAAGGCCGGTACGTTGGCGCGGCCCTTCGTGGCGCTGGACGTGGAGTTTCGTGGCAAGGGCGAGTTGAAGAACGTGGGCCGCCTGGAAAGCGTTGGCACCTCTGCCTGGCTCAATGGCGATGCGCTGTTCAGCGGGCTCTATCTCAATGAGCTGCTGATCCGCCTGTTGCCCGCCGAAGACCCGCACCCGGCGGTCTTCGATCACTACGCCGCCACCTTGCTCGCCCTCGCTGAAGGCCGCCCCTTGGAGCCGCTGTTGCGCGCCTTTGAATGGCGCCTGCTGGATGACCTGGGCTACGGTTTTGAACTGCACAACGACCTGCACGGTGATCCCGTCGCCGCCGACGGCATGTACCGCCTGCAAGTAGACGCAGGCCTTGAGCGTGTGTACTTGTTGCAACCCGGTCTGTTCCAGGGCACCGAACTGCTGGCGATGAGCGAAGCGGACTGGACTGCCCCCGGCGCCTTGTCCGCCGCCAAGCGCCTGATGCGCCAGGCCCTGGCCGTGCACCTGGGCGGACGGCCGCTGGTCAGTCGCGAGTTGTTTCGAAAGCCCTGACATCCCCGTGTATGCTGTGCACCGATTCTTTCCCTTTTCAGGAGCGCTTCCGTGAGCACCAGCAATCGCATTCTTCTTGGCGTCAACATCGACCACGTCGCCACCCTGCGCCAGGCCCGGGGCACCCGTTACCCTGACCCGGTCAAGGCTGCGCTGGACGCCGAAGAAGCGGGCGCCGACGGCATCACTGTGCACCTGCGCGAAGACCGCCGCCACATCCAGGAGCGCGACGTGTTGCTGCTCAAGGACGTGCTGCAGACCCGCATGAACTTCGAAATGGGCGTCACCGAGGAAATGATGGCGTTCGCCGAGCGCATCCGCCCGACGCACATTTGCCTGGTGCCGGAAACCCGCCAGGAACTCACCACCGAGGGCGGCCTTGACGTCGCGGGCCAGGAAGCGCGAATCAAGGCTGCCGTGGAGCGCCTGTCGAAGATCGGCAGCGAAGTGTCATTGTTCATCGATGCTGACGAGCGCCAGATCGAAGCCTCGCGCCGCGTCGGCGCGCCGGCGATCGAGCTGCACACCGGCCGCTACGCCGATGCCACCACGCCGACCGAAGTGGCCGAGGAGCTGCAACGCATCATCGACGGTGTGAACTGCGGCCTCACTGAAGGCCTGATCGTCAACGCCGGCCATGGCCTGCACTACCACAACGTCGAAGCTGTAGCCGCGATCAAGGGCATCAACGAACTGAACATCGGGCATGCGCTGGTGGCTCACGCGCTGTTCGTCGGGTTCAAAGGCGCCGTGGCCGAGATGAAGGCGCTGATTCTGGCGGCTGCCAGGACCTGAGCGAACACGTTATAGAACCCAATGCAGATCAAAAATGTGGGAGGGGGCTTGCTCCCGATAGCAGGGTGTCAGTCAGTACATATATTGACTGATCCACCGCTATCGGGAGCAAGCCCCCTCCCACATTGGGACCCCAGTGAATTGTAGAATTGCACCATGCGGCAATGCGAACCCTTACTGTTTAGCCCGCGCAGGTGTATCGTATCTGCCCTTTGCGGGCCCTGGCCTGCGACCGATACGTGAGGTTGTTGTGTCCCAATCGTTTTCCCGTCGACAGATCCTCGGTGGCCTTGCCGGCCTGGCCGTCGTAGGTGTGGGCGCCGGTGGCGCCTACCGCTACTGGCTGGGCAAGGTTGCCGATGCCAACGCAGGAAGCGACTACCAACTGATCGCCGCGCCGCTCGATGTGGAACTGGTGCCGGGCCACACCACCCAAGCCTGGGCGTTCGGCCCTTCTGCACCGGGCACCGAGCTGCGCGTACGCCAGGGCGAATGGCTGCGGGTGCGCTTTATCAACCACCTGCCGGTCGCCACCACCATCCACTGGCATGGCATCCGCCTGCCGCTGGAAATGGACGGCGTGCCCTACGTCTCGCAATTGCCGGTATTGCCAGGGGAATACTTCGATTACAAGTTCCGCGTGCCCGACGCCGGCAGCTACTGGTACCACCCCCATGTGAACAGCAGCGAAGAACTCGGCCGTGGCCTGGTCGGGCCGTTGATCATCGAAGAGCGCGAGCCCACCGGTTTCAAGCACGAACGCACCCTCAGCCTGAAAAGCTGGCACGTGGATGAAGAGGGCGCCTTCGTGGCGTTCAGTATTCCCCGCGAAGCGGCGCGCGGCGGTACGGCGGGGCGTTTGTCCACCATCAACGGCGTGGCTCAGGCGGTGATCGACCTGCCGGCCGGGCAGATCACCCGCGTGCGCCTGCTCAACCTGGACAACACCCTGACTTATCGCCTCAACATCCCGGATGTCGAAGCGCAGATCTACGCGCTGGACGGCAACCCCATCGAGCCGCGCCCGCTGGGCAAGGAATACTGGCTGGGCCCTGGGATGCGTATTTGCCTGGCCATCAAGGCGCCGCCAGCGGGCGAAGAGCTGTCGATCCGCAATGGCCCGGTGCGTCTGGGTACGTTCCGCTCGGTGGCCAATACCGACGCGCCGACCGAATGGCCGCCCGCATTGCCGGCCAATCCGGTTGCCGAACCGGACTTGGCCAATGCGGAAAAACTCAACTTCAATTTCGAGTGGGTCGGCTCGGTGTCGGTCAACGTCGACAACGGCAAGCCACCGAGCTTGTGGCAAATCAACGGCCAGGCCTGGGACATTACCGACAAAACCTGCGCCGACCGCCCGATCGCCAAGTTGGAGAAGGGCAAAAGCTATATTTTCGAATTGAAGAACATGACCCAGTACCAGCACCCGATCCACCTGCACGGCATGAGCTTCAAGGTAATTGCCTCGAACCGCCACAAGGTCATCCCGTATTTCACCGACACCTATCTGCTGGGCAAGAACGAACGCGCCCGCGTGGCGTTGGTGGCGGATAACCCGGGCGTGTGGATGTTCCACTGCCATGTGATCGATCATATGGAAACCGGCCTGATGGCCGCCATCGAGGTGGCGTGATGCGCCAGATTCGCCCGGCGATCATCGACCGCAGCCGCGACCAGGATTTCATGCGCGAAGCCTTGGCACTCGCCGCCCAGGGCGCGGCGCTGGGTGAAGTGCCGGTGGGCGCGGTCCTGGTGCAAAACGGTGAGATCATCGGCCGTGGTTTCAACTGCCCGATCAGCGGCAATGACCCCAGCGCGCATGCCGAGATGGTCGCCATCCGCGCCGCTGCGCAAGCGATCAGCAACTATCGCCTGGTTGGCAGCACGTTGTATGTGACGTTGGAGCCGTGCAGCATGTGCGCCGGCCTGATCGTGCATTCGCGCGTGGCGCGGGTGGTGTATGGCGCGCTGGAGCCCAAGGCCGGGATTGTGCAGAGCCAGGGCCAGTTTTTTACCCAGGGGTTTCTCAACCATAAGGTGCTGTTTGAAGGCGGCGTGCTGGCCGAGGAGTGCGGCACGGTCTTGAGTGAGTTCTTCAAAGCCCGCCGGGCCAAGCCACCACTCTAAAGAACACTGAGGATAAAAATGTGGGAGGGGGCTTGCCCCCGATAGCGGTGTATCAGCCATAAATGTGGTGGCTGACACTCTGCTATCGGGGGCAAGCCCCCTCCCACATTTTGCCCTCTGTTTATTCAGGAAGAGCGGGACTATTTCTTGGCGATGATCACCGCCCGCATCGGCGCCGGCAGCCCTTCAATCGTCTTGCTGTGATCTTCCGGATCCAGGAAGTCGCTGAGGGATTGGTATTTCATCCACCCGGTCCCACGCTGTTCCTCCACCGTGGTCACGCTCACATCCACGCAGCGCACGTCGCTGAAACCGGCACGGCGCAGCCATAGCATCAACGCCGGGACCGAGGGCAGGAACCATACGTTACGCATCTGCGCGTAGCGGTCTTCGGGTACCAGCACTTGTTGCTGGTCGCCTTCCACCACCAGGGTTTCCAGCACCAGTTCGCCGCCCTTGACCAGGGTGTCCTTCAGCGCCAGCAGATGTTCGATCGGCGAACGACGGTGATAGAACACGCCCATGGAAAACACCGTGTCGAAGCCTTCAAGGTTCGCCGGCAAGTCTTCGAACGGGAATGGCAGGTGCCAGGCCCTGGGTGCTGACAGGTACCGCTGCACCGCCTGGAACTGGCAGAAGAACAGCCAGTTCGGGTCGACGCCAATCACGCTGTCGGCGCCGGCGCCGAGCATGCGCCACATGTAGTAGCCGTTGCCGCAGCCCACGTCGAGGATGCGCTTGCCGTTCAAATCCAGGTGCGGCGCCACCCGCGACCACTTCCAGTCCGAGCGCCACTCGGTGTCCACATGCACGCCGAACAGGTGGAACGGCCCCTTGCGCCACGGGCTCAGGCCCATCAGCGCGGTGTGCATTTGCGCACGGGTGGCGTCATCGCATTCAGTGTCCAACACCAGGCCCGTGAGCAGGTCGACTTGGCTGGGCTGGATCTTCGGCAGCGCGTCCAATGCACTTTGCCAGCGCTCCAGGTCGCCATGGCCTTTTTCCATTTTGCTATCGAGCTGCGCTTGCAGGCCCTGGGCCCACACGGCCAAGGGAGTGCCGACCAGATGGCGGGCGAGGGGAGACAAATCAATCATGGCAAGGCAATCAACGAGGCAAAGTTAAGACACTGGAACCACGGCACGACTTTCGAGAACCCGGCCGCCAGCAGGCGTTCGCGGTGTTCTTCGAGGCTGTCGGGCTTCATGACGTTTTCGATGGCGCTGCGCTTCTGGGCGATTTCCAGCTCGCTGTAGCCGTTGGCGCGTTTGAACGCGATATGCAGGTCGGTGAGCAACGCCTGTTCCTGGGCATCGTTGAAGCGCAGCTTTTCCGAGAGGATCAGTGCACCGCCCGGCAGCAGCGACTGACGGATGCGCCCGAGCAACGCCAGGCGTTCATCGGGAGCGATGAATTGCAGGGTGAAGTTCAGCGCGACTACCGAGGCCGGCTGGAAGTGCAGGGCGAGGATATCGCCCTCGATCACCTCCACCGGCAGCAATTCCTGGAACATCGAATCCTGGCCATTGAGGTATTCGCGGCAGCGTTCGACCATCGCCGTCGAGTTATCCACCGCGATCACCCGGCAACCGTCGGTACGCACATGGCGGCGCAGGGCCTGGGTCACGGCGCCTAAAGACGAGCCCAGGTCATACAGCACGCTGCCCGGCTGGGCGAACTGGGCGGCGAGCACGCCGAGGTTTTCAACGATGGTCGGGTAACCGGGCACCGAGCGCTTGATCATGTCCGGGAACACCCGCACCACGTCTTCGTTAAAGGCGAAGTCCTGCACCTGGGGCAGGGGCTGGGCGAATAGGCGATCGGGTTCTTTGCTCACGGTTGTTCCGGCGACGAGGAAGGAAAGGCCGGCATTTTAGCTAAGTTGAACGGGGCGTGCGCGATTTGTCTGAAAACCATCACCGGTACAAAAAAGGACTGCACTCGCTCGTGATGCCGGCACAGTCTTTATAATCAGTGATGACTGGCATTGGTTAAAATTATTCTTTGAGATGGAATGTGGCCTCCATTTGGTACGTGTTCGAACCATTATTCCTTGCGGTTAGAGAAAGCGTGCCTTGATAGTGTCGATTTGTATGGTCCGGTTTTATCTCAAGGGTGCCCGAGTAGTTTTGAAGAATATCAGTGTTTGCGGGAACTATCACAGCGCTTCTGAAACTGGAGAAAGTACCTATATTATGTTTGCCGGTGGGAATGTCCGGGGCGAGTTTTAACGTTATTGACTTCCAACCTACGCCGGGAATCTCTTCGCCTGAGTAGATCTCGAGTTCGCTACCGTCACGAAATATGAAGTGCTCTTTACCATTGAACGCTGTCGGCTGACCATTCATAGCAATGGTGCCCGAGAAGTGTCCATTTGCTTTTTGTCCGTTAAGTTTAGCGTGACTCATGATTCAAACCTCCAGATCCGGTGAGTGAGGTTATCCGTGCCGGATTGCTAGGTAGGCTATTCTTGATTGGGAAGCGGGAATACTGTCAACAATGACAGTTTGCTAGGCGGTTTAGATATATAAATTGCCTATGCGTGATCTAAATATGTTTTTTCTTGGGCGCATTCTTGAGTGTCTAGGAGCGTTCGGCACGTCACTGGTCAGCCGTGCCAGCGCACGCCAGAGCATCGCCCATCAACGAAAGAATCAGCCATGACCTATCAGTTCACCGTAATGGCGCAGTCGAACGTCTGGGCGGGTTCGGCCTCCGGCTCCCACGGTTGCTGGGAGGTCAGGCGCAAACGGCCTTGCCCGGCGGCAAATGCCTGGAAGCGCCAGGTGGACTGGCCGCCGCCACCGATCACGCCGGATTCGCTGCTGCTGTACACCTCCGGGCTCAGCGCCCGCAACACGCCGCCGGCGGAGTCCTGGATGGCCCAGCGGTAGCCGGTGGTGGGGTTGCTGGGCAGGGTGAGGATCAGGTTCTGACCGGAAGTGAGCTGGAGCGGGCAGGCGCTCTGGTCATCCACGCTGATGTTTTGCTTCGGCGCGCTGGCGCATGCGGCCAGCAGGGCAAGGCTCAAGGGGAGAAACAGGCGGGCAACGGTCATGGGGGCTCCGGTTGTACACGACGAAGGGCGAGCATAACCGAAGATGAGACAAGGTGTGACAGGAGGGGGTTGTGTGGCAGGGCTGGCCTCATCGGGAGCAAACCCCCTCCCACACTTGAAGGCATTCACAAATCAAAGTGTGGGAGGGGGCTTGCCCCCGATAGCGCCAGTTCAGGCACTACATAACGGTCAGAAAAGCACCTTCGCCACATCCGCAAAACGCTTGGCAAAATGCACCGTCATGCCTTCCTTCAGGTACTCCGGCAGCTCTTCAAAGCTGCCACGGTTGGGCTCCGGCAGGATCAACTCGTGAATCTTCTGGCGCCGCGCCGCAATCACCTTCTCACGCACGCCGCCAATCGGTAGCACATGCCCGGTCAACGTCAGTTCACCGGTCATGGCCACGCCTTTTTTCGGCGGCTGGTTGCGTGCCAGGGACAGCAGCGCGCTGGCCATGGTCACGCCGGCACTCGGGCCGTCTTTTGGCGTGGCGCCTTCCGGTACGTGCAAATGGACGAAGGCTTCATCGAAGAACTTCGGATCACCGCCAAACGACTTCAGGTTGGAGCTGATGAAGCTGTAGGCGATTTCTGCGGATTCCTTCATCACGTCACCCAGTTGCCCGGTGAGCTTGAAGCCGCGATTGAGCGTGTGGATGCGCGTCGCTTCGATCGGCAAGGTCGCGCCACCCATGCTGGTCCAGGCCAGGCCGGTAATCACGCCGGTGCCCGACAGCACTTGTTCATTGCGAAACACCGGCATGCCCAGGGAGGCTTCCAGGTCCTTGTTAGCGATCTTGATCACCGAATTCGGCTCATCCAGCAGCTTGACCACCGCCTTGCGCACCAGTTTGCCCAGTTGTTTCTCCAACTGACGCACGCCGGCTTCCCGCGCATAGCCATCGATCAACGCGCGCAGGGCGCCGTCGCTGATGCTCAGGCTGGTTTTTGCCACGCCGGCTTTTTCCAGCTGCTTGGGCCACAGGTGGCGCTTGGCGATGGCGACTTTTTCTTCGGTGATGTAGCCCGACAGGCGAATCACTTCCATGCGGTCGAGCAACGGGCCGGGGATCGAGTCCAGGGTGTTGGCGGTGCACACGAACAGCACCTTGGACAGGTCCAGGCGCAGGTCCAGGTAGTGGTCGAGGAATTCGACGTTCTGCTCGGGATCGAGGGTTTCAAGCAGCGCCGAGGCCGGGTCGCCCTGGAAGCTCTGGCCCATCTTGTCGATCTCGTCGAGCATGATCACCGGGTTCATCACTTCCACATCCTTGAGCGCCTGCACCAGCTTGCCCGGCAGCGCGCCGATGTAGGTGCGGCGATGGCCCTTGATCTCGGCCTCGTCGCGCATGCCGCCGACACTGAAGCGGTAGAACGGCCGCCCCAGGGATTCGGCGATGGATTTACCGACGCTGGTCTTGCCTACGCCAGGCGGGCCCACCAGCAGCACGATGGAACCGGCGACTTCACCTTTATAGGCGCCTACCGCGAGGAACTCGAGGATGCGGCTCTTGATGTCGTCCAGGCCCGCATGGTGTTTATCCAACACCTTGCGCGCATGTTTCAGATCGAGTTTGTCTTCGCCATACACGCCCCACGGTACTGAGGTGGCCCAGTCCAGGTAGTTACGTGTGACGGCGTATTCCGGCGAGCCGGTTTCGAGGATCGACAGCTTGTTGAGTTCTTCATCGATACGTTTCTGCGCCTGGGCCGGCAGCGTCTTGCCCACCAGTCGCTGCTCGAATTGTTCGACATCGGCGCTGCGGTCGTCCTTGGTCAGGCCCAGCTCTTGTTGGATGACCTTGAGCTGTTCCTTGAGGAAGAACTCGCGCTGATGTTCGCCGATCTTGCGGTTCACTTCGGCGGAGAGTTCTTTCTGCAGGCGTGCGACTTCGACCTCTTTGCGCAGCATCGGCAAAACTTTTTCCATGCGCTTGAGCATGGGCACGCAATCGAGCACTTCCTGCAACTCGTTACCGGTGGCCGAGGTCAGCGCGGCGGCGAAGTCGGTGAGCGGCGACGGGTCGTTGGGGCTGAAGCGGTTGAGGTAGTTCTTCAACTCTTCGCTGTACAGCGGGTTGAGCGGCAGCAGTTCCTTGATCGCATTGATCAGCGCCATGCCGTAGGCCTTGACCTCGTCGGTCGGCTCGCTCGGCTGGTGCGGGTATTCGACCTCCACCAGGTACGGTGGGCGGTGGTGCTTGAGCCAGGTCTTGATGCGCACGCGCGTCAGGCCTTGGGCCACGAATTGCAGCTTGCCGTTTTCGCGGCTGGCGTGGTGCACCTTGACCAGGGTGCCGTACAGCGGCAGGGCAGAGGTGTCGAAGTGGCGCGGGTCTTCGGGCGGTGTATCCATGAAAAACAGGGCGAGGGAATGGTGATCGGATTTGCTCACCAGTTCCAGGGTTTCGGCCCAGGGTTCTTCATTGACGATGACCGGCAACACCTGCGCCGGAAAAAACGGCCGGTTGTGGATCGGGATGATGTAGACCTTGTCCGGCAGGTTTTGCCCAGGCAGGGCCAGGCCGGTGTTGGACGAAGTTTCGGCGTTTTCGGGGTCGGCGTAGTCGTTCAGGTCGTAATCAGGGACGTCTTGCTGGTCGCTCATGGGGCACCTGCATAAGGAAGTATGCAGCTTAGATGGGGCAGGGCAGCGGTGGTTTCAATGGTAGGGGTGAGATAGCAACATATTACATAAAGTAACTGCAGCGACGCGGTCAGCTGATTTTGTGGAGGTAGGCCGGCAATGGCTGCTCGGGCAGTACCGAGAGCACCTTCAAGCGCTGCAACATTCGCTGCCGCGCCCGTTGCAGGTGCTCGCGCAGGTTCAGCGCGGCCGCATCGAAAGCGCCATGGAGCAAAAGCTCCAGGATCAGGCGATGTTCGGCGAGCATGGCCGGATCGGCGCCGATTCCCAGCAATCGATGGAAAATCCGACTGATGATCATCGGGCTCTGGCCCTGGCGGATCAGCGCGGCGATCTTGCGGTTCTGCAGGCCGGCCAGGCAGCGCTGGTGCAAGTCCTCTTCGATCTGCTCGATGGCTTCCAGGCTGCATTGCGGGTTCTGCTGGGCCGCCGTGACCCGCTGCAACATGGCTTCGAGGAGTTCCCGGTCGAGGCCCGGCGCGCTCTGGCGCAAGGCCTCGGGTTCCAGGCAGGCGCGCAGTTCGTAGTCTTCGGTGACTTCCCGCGCGGTCAACGGCCCGGCCAACCATTGGGAGTAGGGCTCTTTCTCCACCAGGCCACGGTCGCGCAGGCGCATCAGCGCTTCGCGGACCACGGCGCGGCTGACGCCGTAGTGGTCGGCGGCGGCTTGTTCGTCCAGGCGGTAATGGCCAAAGGCGATGCAGGTGGACAGCGCCGCACCGATTTCCTCGACGATCCGCTCGCCCAGGGGCCGGGTGTCCACCAGCTCGTCGTTGCCGTTGAGGCCCAGGTGTGCGTGGCTCAGGGGCAGGCGCAGCGGCTCCACGGCCAGGCCTTCGGGATTGATCAGGTAGCCACGGCCGTTGAAGCGGCAGATCAGGCCCTCATCGTGCAGCAGGTCCAGCGCCTTGCGCACCGGCACGCGGCTGGTGCCGAACAGCTCAGCCAGCGGCGCCTCCAGCAGCACAAGCCCGTGGCGCGCGGTGCCGTTGACGATTGCGTCACGCATCACCTTGTGAATCATCGCGTAACGGGATGCCGGGGCGGACACTGGTTTCATCTGCTTCTCTGGGTCATGAGTGCTAGGGCGTGACGATGGCCGGGGATTCTCTCATAGATGGCCTGTCACTCCGCGCCACGTCGGTGGCACTTTTTTGGGGCCTTTGGCGCAAGACTGTTACTTTTTTGCACCAAAATGTATGTATTAATTAAAAATACGTTATTTCATTGAAGGGCAGGCCCATCGTTGACCTGCAAATATTTTGCTTCTTACAAAAGCCTCTATCCCGTGGCTATGGACGAAAAGCCGAAATCATAAGCTCGAACACACAAAGAGACTGGCACGAAAGCTGCCTCTATAAAACGTACATTTTATAAATATATACGTTTTATGAGGTGATCTTCATGTCAGACGCCACGTCAATGGCCGAAGCGTTCGCCACCGGTCGCAGCGACCCGGTGCAAGTGCTCGAACAAGCGCTTGCCCGCGCGAGCACGGCGCCCAGCGTGTTCATCTCGCTGTGCACCGAGCGTGCCTTGCGTGAGGCGCAAGCGTCCGCCGCGCGCTGGCGTGCCGGCCAGCCGCTGAGCGTGTTCGACGGCGTGCCCCTGGCCTGGAAGGACTTGTTTGACGTGGCCGGTAGCATCACCACCGCAGGCGCCGCTTATCGCCGCGAGGCGCCGGCCGCTTTGCTTGATGCGCCAAGCGTGGGGCTGTTGTGCCGCGCCGGGATGGTCAACGTGGGCAAGACCAACCTCAGTGAGCTGGCGTATTCGGGCCTGGGCCTGAACCCGCATTTCGGCACGCCTCACAACCCCAACAGCAGCGACCAGCCGCGGATTCCCGGCGGTTCTTCATCGGGTTCGGCCGTGGCCGTGGCGGCTGGGATTGTGCCGATTGCCATGGGCACCGACACCGCTGGCTCGATCCGCATTCCCGCCGCCCTGAATGGCGTGGTGGGCTACCGCAGTAGCTGCCGCCGCTACAGCCGCGACGGCGTGTTTCCATTGGCGCGCAGCCTTGACAGCCTCGGCCCGCTGGCCCGCAGCGTGCGTGATGCCCTGGTCATCGACGACCTGCTCCACGGCCGCGCACAAACCCATATCGCTCGCAGCCTGAAGGGCCAGCGTTTCGTGCTCGAGCAAGGCGCGCTGGAAGGCATTGAACCGGCGGTGCGCGATAACCTGCTGCGCACGGTGGACCAACTCAAGGCTGCCGGTGCGTTGATCGACCTGCGCCCCTGCGCCGCCTTCCAGGCCGCCCTCGACCTGATCCGGCAACACGGCTGGCTCGGCGCTTTCGAAGCCTTCGCCCTGCACCAGGCCCTGCTCGACAGCCCTGACGCCGAGCAACTCGACCCTCGCGTACGCCGCCGCCTCGAAGCCGCGCGCGGCTTGCCAGCCAGCCAACTGATCCACCTGACTGACGCCCGCAGGCGTCTGCAGAACCAACTGAGCGACGACCTCGACGGCGCTCTGCTGATCACCCCGACCGTCGCCCACGTCGCCCCGGCGTTGGCGCCGCTGGAGGCCGACGACGAATTGTTCGTCAGCACCAACCTGGCGACCCTGCGCCTGACCATGCCCGGCAGCCTGCTCGACATGCCGGGCGTCAGCCTGCCCAGCGGCTGCGATGCCCTGGGCCTGCCCACCGCGCTGCTGCTCAGCGCCCCAAGTGGCGAAGACGCGCGCCTGCTCAGGGCCGCGCTGTCGGTCGAAACCGCCCTCAACCCTAAGGAGACACACCATGGCTAAAGACATTCTCTGTGCATTTGGCGTCGACGTTGACGCCGTCGCCGGCTGGCTCGGTTCCTACGGCGGTGAAGACTCGCCGGACGACATCTCCCGCGGCCTGTTCGCCGGTGAAATCGGCGCGCCGCGCCTGCTCAAATTGTTCGAGCGCTACGGCCTGCGCACCACCTGGTTTATCCCCGGCCACTCGATGGAAACCTTTCCCGAGCAGATGAAGGCCGTGGCCGACGCCGGCCACGAAATCGGTGTGCACGGCTACAGTCACGAAAACCCCATCGCGATGACCGCCGAGCAGGAAGAAATCGTCCTCGATAAATCCATCGAACTGATCACCCAGGTCACCGGCAAGCGCCCCACCGGGTACGTCGCGCCGTGGTGGGAGTTCAGCAAAGTCACCAACGAGCTGCTGCTGAAAAAAGGCATCAAGTACGACCACAGCCTGATGCACAACGACTTTCACCCCTACTACGTGCGCAAGGGCGACAGCTGGACCAAGATCGACTACAGCCAGCACCCCGACACCTGGATGAAGCCCCTGGTGCGCGGCGAGGAAACCGACCTGGTGGAAATCCCGGCCAACTGGTACCTCGACGACCTGCCGCCAATGATGTTCATCAAGAAAGCCCCCAACAGCCACGGCTTCGTCAACCCGCGCCACCTGGAAGAAATGTGGCGCGACCAGTTCGACTGGGTCTACCGCGAACATGAACACGCGGTGTTCACCATGACCATCCACCCCGACGTGTCCGGCCGCCCGCAAGTGCTGCTGATGCTTGAGCGTCTGATCGAACACATCCAGAGCCATGCCGGCGTGCGCTTCGTCACGTTCGATGAAATCGCCGACGACTTTATCCGCCGTCAACCCCGCACCTGACCCAAACCCTGAACCCTGTAGGAGCGAGCTTGCTCGCGAAGAACCCATGAGCGCCGCGTGCATCCAGACTGCCCGCGTCGTCATTGACGATTTTCGCGAGCAAGGGCTAGCCGCCCGCCTCGCTCCTACAGAAAGCCCACTCCACCTCCCGAGGCGCGCTCCATGTCTATCTACAACAAGCTTGACCTGACTGGCTGGAAACCCCGGCAACTGACGTCCCAGGAAGTGCGCTTCGCCACCTGGATCGCGTTCTTTGCCTGGGTGTTCGCGGTGTATGACTTCATCTTGTTCGGCACCTTGCTGCCGGAGATCGGCCGGCACTTTGGCTGGGGTGAAGTGGAGCAGGCGCAAATCGCGACCTGGGTGGCGGTGGGCACGGCGGTGGTCGCGTTCGCCATTGGTCCCGTCGTCGATAAACTGGGGCGCCGCCAGGGGATTATTCTGACCGTGGCCGGCTCCGCACTGTGCTCGGCGCTCACCGCGATTGGCGGGGCGTGGGGCAAGTCGCCGCTGATCCTGATTCGCTCGCTGGGTGGCTTGGGGTATGCTGAGGAAACCGTCAATGCGACGTATCTGAGTGAGCTGTACGGCGCCTCGCAAGACCCGAAACTGACCAAGCGTCGCGGCTTCATCTACAGCCTGGTACAAGGCGGCTGGCCGGTCGGGGCCTTGATCGCGGCGGGGTTGACCGCGCTGCTGCTGCCGATTATCGGCTGGCAGGGCTGCTTCGTCTTCGCCGCGATCCCGGCCATCGTGATTGCGATCATGGCGCGCAAGCTTAAGGAGAGCCCGCAGTTCCAGATTCACCAGCGCATCAGCCAACTGCGTAAACGCGGTGCGGTGAGCGAGGCGCAGAACGTCGCCGTGACCTACGGCGTGGATTATGACGAACACAGCAAGGCCGGCCTCAAGGCTGCATTCCGGGGCCCGGCGCGGCGCGCCACCCTGGTGATCGGCGCCGCGCTGTTGCTCAACTGGGCGGCGATCCAGGTGTTCAGCGTGCTGGGCACCTCGGTGATCGTCAGCGTGCACCACATCTCGTTCGAGAACTCGCTGATCATCCTCGTGCTGTCGAACCTGGTGGGCTATTGCGGGTACCTCAGCCATGGTTGGATGGGCGACAAGATCGGGCGGCGCAACGTGATCGGCCTGGGCTGGATGCTCGGCGGCCTGGCATTCGCCGGGATGCTGTTCGGCCCGAGCAACATGCCGATGGTGGTCGGGCTGTACAGCCTGGGCCTGTTCTTCCTGATCGGGCCTTACTCGGCGGCGCTGTTCTTCATCAGCGAAAGCTTCCCCACCAGCATCCGCGCCACCGGTGGCGCGATCATCCATGCCATGGGCCCGATCGGCGCCGTGTTGGCCGGGTTTGGCGCCACCCAGGTGTTGTCCGCCGGCAGCGACTGGCAGACCGCCGCGCTGTGGTTCGGCGCGCTGCCGTGCTTCTTGTCCGGCGCGTTGATGTTTGCCGCGCGCCATGTGCGTCCGGAAACCGTTCAGTAAGGAGTTCTTGATGAACCGTAAAGTTGCCTTGATTACCGGTGCTGCCAGCGGCATCGGCCAAGCCCTTGCCGTGGCCTACGGGCGCAGCGGCGTGGCGGTGGTGGGCGGGTATTACCCGGCCGATCCCCATGACCCGCAACGCACGGTTGCCCTGGTGGAAGCAGCCGGCGGCGAATGCCTGATGCTGGCGCTGGACGTGGGCGACAGCGCCTCGGTGGATGCCATGGCCGAGCAAGCGGTGCAGCATTTTGGGCGCCTCGATTACGCGGTGGCCAATGCCGGCTTGTTGCGTCGCGCGCCGCTGCTGGAAATGAGCGATGCGTTGTGGGATGAGATGCTCAATATCGACCTCACGGGGGTGATGCGCACCTTCCGCGCGGCGACCCGGCATATGCACGAAGGCGGCGCGCTGGTAGCGATTTCCTCGATTGCCGGCGGCGTGTATGGCTGGCAGGAACACAGCCATTACGCGGCGGCCAAGGCCGGGGTGCCGGGGTTGTGTCGTTCGCTGGCGGTGGAATTGGCGGCCAAGGGCATTCGGTGCAATGCGGTGATCCCGGGGTTGATCGAGACACCGCAGTCATTGGATGCGAAGAATTCGCTGGGGCCTGAAGGGTTGGCCAAGGCTGCCAAGGCAATCCCGCTGGGCCGGGTAGGGCGGGCGGATGAAGTGGCGTCGCTGGTGCAGTTCTTGACCAGTGATGCATCGAGTTATTTGACCGGGCAAAGCATCATCATCGACGGCGGCCTGACCGTGCGATGGCCTGACTGACCACGCTCGTTCCCACGCTCCGCGTGGGAATGCATCAGCGTGACGCTTCGCGTCACAACAGCGGACGCAGAGCGTCCAAGGCGGCATTCCCACGCAGAGCGTGGAAACGATCAATGAGGAAATAAAAATGAGCCTGTTGAATAACCGCCGCGCCGTCATCACCGGGGCCGGCAGCGGCATCGGTGCCGCCATTGCCCAGGCTTACGCGGTCGAGGGCGCTCGCCTGGTGTTGGCCGACCGCAACGCCGCGAGCCTGGCCGAAGTCGCGATCACCTGTCGCAACCTGGGCGCCGAGGTGTTCGAATGCCTGGCCGATGTCGGTACCGTCGAAGGCGCCCAGGCCAGTGTCGACCGTTGCGTCGAGCACTTCGGCGGGATCGACATCCTGGTCAACAATGCCGGCATGCTGACCCAGGCGCGTTGCGTCGATCTCTCCCTCGAGATGTGGAACGACATGTTGCGGGTCGACCTCACCAGCGTGTTCATCGCCAGCCAACGCGCCTTGCCGCATATGCTCGCGCAGCGCTGGGGGCGGATCATCAACGTTGCCTCGCAACTGGGCATCAAGGGCGGTGCCGAGCTGAGTCACTACGCGGCGGCCAAGGCCGGGGTGATCGGCTTCACCAAGTCCCTGGCCCTGGAAGTGGCCAAGGACAATGTGCTGGTCAACGCCATCGCCCCAGGCCCGATCGAAACCCCGTTGGTGGGCGGCATCAGCGACAGCTGGAAACGCGCCAAGGCCGCCGAACTGCCCCTGGGCCGGTTCGGCCTGGCGGACGAAGTCGCGCCCACCGCCGTGCTGCTGGCCAGCACACCGGGCGGTAACCTGTTCGTCGGCCAGACCCTCGGCCCGAACGCCGGCGATGTCATGCCATGAGCGGGGCTTAACCATGTGCGGACTCTGCGGCTTGCTCGGCGAAGACTTGCATTGGAGCGACCCCCTGGGCGATGCACTGCCCAGGCGCCGCGAGCGCCTGCGCCGGATCGCGGCGATCAACCAGGTGCTGGCGGTGTTTCGGCTCAAGGTCGAGGATTTCCAGGGCGCTTCGTACCTGTTGCTCGGCGCGACCGGCAAACAGGCCCTGGCCAGCGGCCTGGATCAACTCTGGCAGGCGGCCGAAACCATGCTCGGCCGCCCGCTGGATCCCCTTGACCCGCGTCTACTTGACCACCTTGAAAACACCCCACTGTAGGAGCGAGCTTGCTCGCGAAAAACGTCAACGCTAACGCGTGTTGTCTGGATGTACGTGGCGCTCTCGGGTTTTTCGCGAGCAAGCTCGCTCCTACAGGAGGCGGAGGTAAATATGAGCATTGCTCTAAATGTGATCACCGGTTTCCTCGGCAGCGGCAAAACCACCTTGCTCAAGCGCCTGTTGCAGGGCGAAAGCCTGGGCGACACCGCGTTGCTGATCAATGAGTTCGGCGATGTCGGCATCGACCATCTGTTGGTGGAGGAAGTCGCGCCAGACACCGTCCTGCTGCCCAGCGGCTGTGTGTGCTGCTCGATTCGCGGCGAGTTGAAAGACGCACTGCTCGGCCTGTTGCAACGCCGTGAACGCGGGGAAATTCCGGCCTTCAAACGGGTGATCCTGGAAACCACCGGCCTGGCCGATCCGGCGCCGATCCTCGCCACGCTGAACAATGACGTGCAACTGCGCGGGCGTTTTCATATCGGCCTGGTGATCACCCTGGTCGATGCCAGCCATGCCGCCTTGCAGGAACGCCTGCACCCGGAGTGGCTGGCCCAGGTGGCGGCGGCGGACCGGCTGTTGCTGAGCAAGACTGACCTGGTCGACGATTGCGCCGCGCTGCGCGAGCATCTGCACGCCCTCAACGGCGGTACGTTGATCCTCGATACCCAGGCGATTCACAGCGGCGATCAGCTGCTGCTCGGCGAGGGCGTGCGCGGCACCGAGCCCGCCGTCGAGGTCAGTCGCTGGCAACTGCATCAACCCGCCACGGCCAACCACGGCGCGGCGCAGGTGTGCTGCCTGAGCTTCGAACAACCGCTGGACTGGGTCGGGTTCGGGGTGTGGTTGTCGATGCTGCTAAGATGCCACGGCGAACGAATCCTTCGCGTCAAAGGACTGCTCAACGTGAACGCAAGCTCGGCCCCCATCGTCATCCATGGTGTGCAGCACTGCCTGCATGCCCCGGTGCATTTGTCTGCCTGGCCAGGCACTGAGCGCCAGTCGCGCCTGGTGTTCATCCTGCGCGGCCTCGACCCCGCGCTGTTGCGCCGTTCCTTCGACGTGTTCGCGCGGCGGTTCGCGGCATGATCACACTGCGCGTTCTCGGTACCTCCGTGACCTTGCTCGAGTGCCTGCGCGTGCGGGCCGAGCAGGAGCTGGGCATTCGCCTGGTGTACCAGGTGCATGATGTGGAGCAAGCCCAGCGTATCGCGGTGATGCAGCCGGACAGCTACGACCTGTACGACCAGTGGTTCCACAACGTCGACTTCGTGTGGCCGGCGCGGGCGATCCAGCCGATCGACACGCGGCGCATCGCGCTGTGGCATGAGATCAACGACCTGCCCAAGCGCGGTCGACTGTCGCCCAACGACCGCCTGGGCAGTGGCAGCGTGCCGAGTGAGCGGCTGTTCGTGCAGCACGACGGCAGCCTCGGCAGCAGCGCAACCGAGCGCATCAGCATGCTGCCGCTGACCCACAACGCCGACAGTTTTGCCTATCGCCCCGAGCGTTTGCCCGAAGGTTTCTGCCACGGCAACGAAAGCTGGGGCTGGCTGCTCGACCCGGCGTGGCGCGCGCGCACCGCCCTGCAGAGCGACGCCGCCATCGGTGCCCTGGATGCCGCGCTCGCCGTGCAGGGTGCGGGGCTGGCGCAGTTCCGGGACATCGGCAACATGAGCATCGAGGAGATCGACGTGCTGGCCGAGATCCTGGTGCGCAAGCAGAAGGAGGGGCACTTTGCGGCGTTCTGGTCGGACGATGAAGAAGCCGCGCAATTGATGCTCAGCCCGAGCATCGACATCCAGAGCCTGTGGTCGCCGACCTTGATGCGCCTGCACCGTGCCGGGGTGAAATATCGGCTCGCCGTGCCGCGCGAAGGCTATCGCGCCTGGTTCGGCGGCTTGTCGTTGTCGCGCCATGCCCAGGGGCCGGTGCTGGATGCGGCCTATGCCTACCTGAACTGGTGGTTGTCCGGCTGGCCGGGGGCGGTGATGGCGCGCCAGGGTTACTACATCGGTAACCCGGCGCGTACCCGCGATCATCTGAGCAGCGCCGAGTGGGATTACTGGTACGCCGGCAAGTCTGCGCGTGAAGAGCTGTCGGGCAGCGATGGCTTGCCATTGATCGACATCGGCGAGGTGCGCGACGGCGGCTCCTATGAGCAGCGCATGGGGCACATTGCGGTGTGGAACTCGGTGATGGACGAGCACAACTACCTGGTGCGCCGTTGGGGCGATTTCATGCGCGCACGTTGCCTGTAAGCCCCGCGAGCGCCTATCAGGCGTGCACAAAAAAGGCGGCTACCCATCGGGTAGCCGCCTTTATTTTACCGCCGGGTTACTTAATCCGGCAGTTTGAACGCCATCACGTAGTCACCCTGCTTGGTGCCCAGGGAACCGTGACCGCCGGCCATGACCAGCACGTATTGCTTGCCGTCCTTGCCGGTGTAGGTCATCGGCGTGGTTTGCGCGCCTGCAGGCAGACGGCCTTCCCACAGTTGCTTACCGTTTTTCACGTCGTAGGCACGCAGGTACTGGTCGAGGGTGCCGCTCAGGAACGCTACGCCACCTGCAGTGGTGAAGGTACCGCCCAGGCTTGGCACGCCCATGGTCAGCGGGATCGGAACCGGCGAGCTGTCACGCACGGTGCCGTTCTTGTGCATCCAGATGGTTTGGTGGGTGGTCAGGTCGACCGCCGCCACGTAACCCCAGGCTGGTGCCTGGCATGGCAGGCCCAGCGGCGAAAGCAGCGCTTCGAGGATCACACCATACGGCGCGCCTTTGTTCGGCTGTACGCCTTCAGTTTCGCTGACACGTGGGCCTTGCTTGGCGATGTCGGCGGCCGGAATCAGCTTCGATTTGAACGCCATGTAGCTGGGGTTCACGAAAGCGATCTGGCGGACCGGGTCAACCGAGATGCCGCCCCAGTCGAACACGCCGAAGTTGCCTGGGTACACGATCGAGCCTTGCAGCGACGGCGGCGTGAACGGGCCATCGTAGCGCATCGACTTGAAGTCGATCCGGCACAGCATCTGGTCGAACGGTGTCACGCCCCACATATCGCGTTCTTTCAACGGCGGTGGCATGAAGTTCAGGTCGGACTTGGGCTGGGTAGGGGAGGTGCGATCGCCGGCAACGGCGCCCTGTGGTACCGGAATTTCATTGACTGGCACCACCGGTTGGCCGGTGGCACGGTCCAGCACGTAGATGCTGCCTTGCTTGGTCGATGCCATTACCGCTTGCTTGACGCCGTCAGCGGTCTTGATGTCGATCAGCGAAGGCTGGCCGCCCACGTCCATGTCCCACAGGTCGTGGTGGGTGAACTGGAAGGTCCACTTCACGTGGCCGCTGTCGATGTCCAGGGCGGTCAGGCCGGCAGCGTATTTTTCGGAGTCATCGGTACGGTCGCCGCCGTACTGGTCGGGCATCTGGTTGCCCATCGGCAGGTAGAGCATGCCGAGTTTTTCATCCACGGCGAACATGGACCACATGTTCGGCGAGTTGCGGGTGTAGGTCTTGCCCTCGGCCAACGGGGTGGTGTCGTCCGGGTTGCCGCTGTCCCAGTTCCACACCAGCTTGCCGGTGTGCACGTCGAACGCACGGATCACGCCGCTTGGCTCGTCGGTGGAGACGTTGTCGGTCACGTGACCGCCGATCACCACCAGGTTTTTGGTCACGGCCGGTGGCGAAGTGGAGTAGTAACCGCCTGGGGCGAAGGTGCCGATATTGGCACGCAGGTCGACCTGGCCTTTGTCACCGAAGTCTTCGCACATCTTGCCGGTGTCGGCATTCAGGGCGATCAGGCGGGTGTCGGCAGTCGGCACGAAGATGCGTTTCGGGCAGGCGGTCGGTGCGGCGGCCGGGCTGGCGCTACCGGTCGGGCTCTGCTCGGAGGCATAGGCGGCGTCATCGTGATACGACACGCCACGGCAGGTCATGTGCGCCCAACCCTTGAAGTTCTCGGCACCCTGGGTGGTGATCTTCGGGTCGAAACGCCAGATTTCCTTGCCGGTGTCCGGGTCCAGGGCAATCACTTGGCTGTGCGGGGTACACACGTACAGCATGCCGTTGACTTTCAGCGGGGTGTTTTCCGCAGTAGTTTCACCGGGATCGCCTGCGCCCGGAATGTCACCGGTACGGAAGGTCCAGGCCGGCACCAGTTTGTGCGCGTTTTCCGGAGTGATCTGGGCCAGTGGTGAGTAACGGTCACCAAAGGCCGAACGGCCGTAGGAGTTCCAGTCGCCATCGGCTTGGGCAGGTGCAGCGCTGGCCATGCCAGGCACAGCATCGCGGTCCAGTTGGCCGGTCTTGACCATTTCGCCGGGGTTGGTGAATTGGCTGGCCAGGGCGGCAGCACCCGCCAGCACCACGGCCACGCTCAGCGCGCCGGTGCCCAGCGGCGCGGCTTGACCACGCAGCAATGGACGGCGAAACCATGGCAACAACATGACGATGCCCAAGGCGAACAGCAGGGCCAGGCGCGGCACCAACTGCCACCAGTCCAAGCCGACTTCCCATAGCGCCCACACCGTGCTGGCGAACAGCACCAGTGCGTACAGGCCCAGCGCAGCGCGGCGGGTGGCCAGCAGCAAAACGCCGGTCAAGGTGATGCCGATACCGGCCAGCAGGTAATACAGCGAGCCGCCGAGCATGCTCAGCTTGACCCCACCGGCCAGCAAGGCCAGCCCCATGATCAGCAGCAAGACGCCTAGCAACCTGGGCAGCAGGCGGCTTGGGCTTGAGGCACCATCAGTGCTCATAGTGTGTTTCTCCGTTACGTTGGAATTATGTAAGCCCGTGCTTCACTCACTGTAGATGACGATTCGGCGCGGGCTTGGTTCAGCGTTATTTTTGGTTTTTTCTGTGGATAACTCGGTTATCCACAGGCGGGCAATAAACCCCCAGGCGCAGCTCGATTTAAGACAGCGCTGTCTTTGCGTGAAGGAAAGGTTCGGCAAAGGGGGTAGAACCTGGAGGTGAAGCGTTTCAGATTGTTGCGAAGGATAATGCGGCGGGGCGTTTAGAGAAAGGGTGAATCGCAAGATGCATCATTTCAGATTTGGTAACAGTGACAGATAGTCGCTGCAAAAAACTGTGGGAGGGGGCTGATCGTTCCTACGCTCTGCGTGGGAATGCCTCCGGCGACGCTCCGCGTCGCGCCAACGCCTGGGCACACGTGACGCAGAGCGCCACGGGCTGCGTTACCACGCGGAGCGTGGGAACGATCGTTCGGGTGGGTTAGAAGGTGGTGCGGATGCCGACTTGCACACTGCGCCCCGGCGCTGGCGCAATATCGCGCAGGATCGAGCTGGCGTAGCGCACGGTCTGGTTGGTCAGGTTTTCGCCATTGACGAACGCCAGCCACTGGCTGCCGCCGACATTGAAGTGATAACCGGCGCTCGCGCCTAGGGTTGTATAGCCATCGGTGCCGCTTTCGTTATCCGGCACGCGGCCTTGGCCGGCGGCATGTTCTACGTCGATACGCGCCTGCCAGCGATCCAGCTCCCACAGCAAACCGCTGTTCAAGCGCAGCGGCGCAATGCGCGGCAGGGCTTCGCCGGTGTCCAGGTTGGTTGCACGCGTGTAGTCGCCCGACAGCTCCAGGGCGAACTTGCCGTAGGCGCCTTCGCCGAGTTTCCAGTGATCCTGGGCTTCGAAGCCGGCGAAACGTGCGCGTACCCCGGAATAGCCGTACTCGGGAATACCGCCTGCGTCCTCTTCACCTTCGTCGTTCAATGTACGGCCGGTGCCGAGTAAACCGATGTAGTTGGAGAAGCGGCTGTAGAACACGCCAAAGCTGCCCTTGTGGGTGCCATTGTCAAAGCGCAGGGCCAGGTCGCTGGACACGGCTTTTTCCTTCGACAGGTTGGCGTCGCCCAATTCATAAGTGCCGGTGGCGACGTGCGCGCCATTGGCGTACAGCTCGTAGAACGTCGGGGCGCGCTCGGTGTAGCCCAGGGTGGCGGCCAACGACCAGATCGGCGTCAGGCTGTAGACCGCGCCAGACGACAGGCTGCCTGCGGTGAAGGCATTGGCCTTGTCGGCATTGGCGAAGCGCGCGTTGCCCTTGGCATCCGGGTCGACGCTGGTATGTTCCAGGCGCCCGCCGAGGCTGAGGGTGAGGCGCTCGGTGGCGTGCATTTGCTCAAGAATGAACAGCGCGCCGGCGTTGGTATCGGTCTGGGGCACGAAGGCTTCTTCGCCTAGGGCCGAAAACTCGTTGCGGGTCACTTGCGCGCCGACCACGCCGTCGAATGGCCCGATGGGCTGGTGGCGGGCTTCCACGCGGGCTTCATAGCCTTTGTTCTTGAAGGTGGTGCCGGTCTCGCCCCCTTCGATTTCGCGGTGCTGGTAGTCGGTGTAGCCTGCGTCGATTTTCACCGAGGTAAACGGGCCTTGCAGGTTGCGGATTTCGGAGGCGAACGCGTAATGCTCCTGTTGCATGCGGATGCGCACGTCCTGCTCGGCGGGCGAGCCGTAGTTGCTGTCGTAGTTGCTGTAGGACAGGCCCGCGTAGCCATCGTCCCAGGTGTAGGAACCGCCCACCGCGCCGCCATCCTGGCGCCCGTCGCTGTTGCCCAGGCGACCGTTTTTGCCGGGGCCTGCGTCGGTTTCGGGTGCATGACGGCTGCGCGCATCACCTGGAATTTTCAGGTCGTTGAACTCCCGCGCGTTGGCATCCAGGTGTAAGGCGAAGGTGCCGTCGCCGGCTTCCAGCTTGCCCGCGCTGCTGCGGGTGGTGTCGGCACCGCCGTAGCGCAGTTCACCGGCACCGTGGATGCCCTCGATGGCTGCGGTGGGGATGCGGTTGTCGAAGGTATTAACCACGCCGCCGATGGCGCTGCCGCCGTACAACAGGGCCGCCGGGCCGCGCACGATTTCAATACGCTCGACGTTGATCGGGTCCAGCGGCACGGCGTGGTCATAGGACAGTGACGACGCATCCAGCGCGCCCACGCCGTTGCGCAGGATGCGAATACGGTCACCGTCCTGGCCGCGAATGATCGGCCGGCTGGCACCGGGGCCGAAGTACGAAGACGACACGCCCGGCTGCTTGTTCAGGGTTTCGCCCAGGCTGCCTTTTTGTTGCAGGGTCAGCTCGTCGCCCTCCAGCACGGTGGTGGGCGAGGCGAGTTGCGCGCTGCCCAGGGGATTGCCAGTGATGATCTGCGATGGCAGTTCCAGGGCGTGGGCTTCGGAGCAGATCAGCAGGGCGGCGGCGAGGGGCGACAGGCGCCAGAGACAGGAGAGCGACATCGGACATTCCTTGGCAGGATCTTTGATAAGTATCGTTACAATATAACATCTCTTTTTCGCTGAAAAGGGGAACTTTTACCGACGGGCTATATTCAATCCAGTGCTTCCACCGGTACGCCCCGTCCGCTAAGGTGCGCGGCTGTGTTTCCTCTCTCGCAAAAGGCCCGGCATGACCGCGACAAGCAACGACCCACTCCACGGCGTGACCCTGCAACACGTCCTCACCACCCTGGTGGAACACTACGAATGGGCAGGCCTGGCCGAACGCATTGATATCCGCTGCTTCAGGAGCGACCCCAGCATCAAGTCGAGCCTGACCTTTCTGCGCAAAACCCCATGGGCGCGGGAAAAAGTCGAAGGCTTGTACGTCAAACTGATGCGCACCAAACGCCCGCTGGACTGAGCCCGTGAAGCGTTTTGTGGCGGCGGCCGCGTTGGCCGGTTGGGTGGGGCTGGCGATTCAGCAATACCTGATTCTGTATTCGCGCTGGTCCAGCGGCGCCAGCCTGCTGGGCGGATTGATCAGTTTCTTCAGTTTCTTCACGGTGCTGACCAATACCCTGGTCGTGGTAGTGCTGAGCTATTGGCTGGTCGAGCGCGAGTCGGCCGGCAAGCGGTTTTTCCTCGCGCCGGGTATCAGCAGCGGTATCGCCACGAGCATCGTTTTGGTAAGCCTGGCCTACAACCTGCTGCTGCGGCACTTATGGAGCCCCGAGGGCTTTCAATTCATTGCCGATGAATTACTGCACGACGTGATGCCGGTGCTGTTTCTGATCTATTGGTGGCGGTGCGTGCCCAAGGGCACCTTGCGCCTCAAGCACATCGCCGGCTGGGTGGTTTACCCCTTGGTGTACTTCGCGTATGTACTGCTGCGCGGGCATTCGCTTGGGCAGTATCAGTACCCGTTCATGGATGTGGACAGCCTGGGTTATCCGCAAGTGTTCCTGAATGCCGGGGGGATTTTGCTGGGGTTCATCGTGATTGCGCTGGCGGTAGTGGGGCTGGATAACCGCCTGAAAAGGTGACCCACGATCTAAAGTGGGCACAATCAATGTGGGAGGGGGCTTGCCCCCGATGGCGGTGTATCAGTTAACACAACTCTATCTGACACATCGCTATCGGGGGCAAGCCCCCTCCCACATTTTTTGATCGCGTCGGTCTCATTGCTCTTCGCTGCCTTCCGCACGCCAGTAACCCACGGCCTTGAGGTAATCCTCATTGACCTTGTGCGTATCCAGCAACACCCGCCGCACCTGGCGCGACAGCTTGGTTTCGGTCGCGACAAAGCTATACAACTTTCCGCCGGGCAGCGTGAGGTTGCGCACGACCTCGAGCAGGTCTGCCTCGCCGCGCACCACCCAGATAATCTCGACATCCGCCGCGCTCTCCAGCACTTGCTGCTCTGCCGCATCGGCAATTTCGATCACCGCCAGCACCTTGCGTCCGGCGGGCAGTTCTTCCAGGCGCCGGCCGATGGCGGGCAGGGCGGTTTCATCGCCGATCAGCAGGTAGCTGTCGAAGATATCCGGCACGATCATCGAACCCCGTGGCCCACCGATATACAGGTGCTGGCCGACTTGCGCCTGCTCGGCCCAGGTGGACGCAGGGCCATCGCCGTGCAGCACGAAGTCGATAACCAGTTCGCCACTGTTCAGGTCGTAACGCCGTGGCGTGTAATCGCGCATCGCCGGTTGCGGGCCGTCGCCCTTGATGGTGAACGTCGGGCTTTCCAGGGCCGCTTGTTCGGCGGGGTTCTGCGGGAACAGCAGCTTGATGTGATCATCGCTGCCCAGGCTGACAAAGCCCGCCAGTTCCGGGCCGCCCAACGTAATGCGGCGCATGCGCGGGGTGATGTCCACCACCCGCAGTACCTGCAGGCGGCGGCGTTTGACTTCGTGGGTCACGCGGTGAATGGCTTGTGTGTTCATTGGTCTTTCCCGTCGGCAATGGCTTGTGCGGTGCGGTTGAGCAGCGCCGCGACACGCGTGATTTCGTCCGGGCTCCAGCGCCCGTGATGCGAATGCAAGGCATGGCGCAGGTTGTGCACCGCCTCGTGGATTTCCGGTGGCCGGTCCTGGCCGCGCAGCGAGCGTTTGCTTACGTCCATGCGCATGCGAATGCCTTCGAGGGCAACCGCCTGTTCGCTCAATAAGAGACGACCGGCATCGGTGATTGTGTAGCGTTTTTTTCCGCCCTCGGCGTCGCCCGTAATCAATTCGCTTTCTTCGAGAAAGGTCAGCGTGGGGTAGATCACCCCGGGGCTGGGGCTGTAGGCGCCGTCGAACAGGGTTTCGATCCGGCGGATCAGGTCGTAGCCGTGGCAGGGCATTTCGGCGATCAGCGCCGGTAGCAGCAATTTCAGATCACCCGGCGCAAAGACGCGCGGGCCACGCTCGGCCCGTTCGCGGCTGGGGCGTTTGTCAAAGATGTCGCGGCCGCTACCGGTTGCGCGGTGGGAATGAGGGTCTTTCATCGTCGTGCTCTCTGAAAAATCAAGATACAACTTAAGATATATCTTATCCTGCGTAAAGGCCTTCTCCGATGAGCGGTTCGGCGGCTGCCAAAGGCGATGGCGGACTGGTTATAACGAAATACCGAGTTATTAAAAAACTAAGCTAGGATTAAAAGATTGAGTTAATACTCTAATTGAATGTTTGATTAAGCCGCGTTGTGTCGGTATGTCATACGTTTCTTACAGTCCGAGTTTTTAACGCGTGTAGGCCGTAAGTTTATAGTCTCTTTGTAGGATGTGTATTACAGGTGCTGATGGCATTATTTGTATTTTTTGTTTTTGTCTCACTAGTTATATGGCCTATGGCTACATGCTTTAGAGAAGGCTCTGGCTTACTTTGTTTTTGATTCAGTGGAAGATATGCCTGCGTCCTAAGACACAGCCAGATATTGAAAAGATGTGCTCTTTAAACGCGTGAGAAAGTTGCAAGCTGATCGGGCTTTCAACTCAATTAATGCGATATACAGGTACCTAATAATGCTCAAGAAAACTGCTTTCGTACTGCCACTGGTTATGTTGGCCTTCGGTTCTTCCAGCGTCTTTGCCGCCGGTGAAGCCACCAGCGTCATCAACATCAAGGCAACCATTCCTACCAAACAGTTCCATGCACAACCGCTCAACCCGGACTTCGGTCGCGATGAGACCATGACCTACAACACCGTGACCGGTAACCTGAGCAGCCTGCGCGAAACCTACGCGGTAAAAAATACCGACGGTTCGATCAAGGCTTACATCGAAGGCGGTCCAGCTTCCCTGAGCAACGGCACTGCGTCCATTGCCCTGACCACCTCGTTCAACGGCGTCACCCTGACCGGCTCGCCGCTGGAAGTTGTCGATGATGCCAGCTCCACTCCAGGCACCCAGGCGGATCTGGTTATTGTTCCAGCCAAACCAGCTGACACGGATGCAGGTCTCTTCACTACCAACTTCACCGTGGTGTTCGACCACGAGCCTCGCGTCACCCTGTGAGGGTGAGAAGTTGACCCGTAAACATCGCTTTATTGGGTAGCGGTTACCGATCAACAGGCGGTTCTTCGTCGGTTGATCGGTTCTCAATAGTTTGATTTTCCGTATTCAGAGTATTCCGTTCATGTTCCCGATGACTCCCATCGCGGCAGCGCTTGCCCTGTCGTTTTGTGCGGGCGCGTTAGCTGCTCCAGTGGCCGATGGCACAACACCGCGCAGTTTGCTGGCTCAGAGCAAGGGTTTGCCGGCGGACTTTGAAGAGCACTTTTTCGATGTGCCCCTGGCCGTTCGAGTTGAGCGTGACCAAGAGTTCGTAGGGGAGGCAATGATTGTCTTGTCTCGTGAAGACACCCTGACACTGATTTCGTTTAACGACCATGAAGGAAGCCCGGTCAAGGACGATGAACGTGAGCGCTGGGCCGAGTACCTCAAGCAGCAAGTGCCACTGGGCACCTGCGAGAGTAATTGCCCCGACCAGTTGCTGGCCGTGCACTACAACCTGGAAAAATCCCTGGTCTCACTGCTGACCGAGAACGCCGAGCGCGACACCGAAAGCCGGCGTTATCACGAGCTTCCCCATGAGGGCAGCGCAGGCCTGATTGTGCGTAACCAACTGAACCTTAACGGCGGCCAGGGCCAGGACACGGGCGGGCGCTTTGGGATTGACGCCAGCAGCAGCCTGGGCAATTGGAGCCAGGTGTTGAACGCGCAGTTCTCGCGCCTCGGCGGCCCGGACGACGACGCCCTCAACCATGCGGTGTACTCGCTCTACACCCAGCGCGAACTGGAAGGCCAGTTTTTGCGCCTGGGTTATTTCACACCCAATGCCGAAGGTCTCACCCGGCAACTGCGCACGTTCGGCGCCAGCCCCGACACCGCCATCGGCGTGATGTACGGCAGCTCCGACACCTTGATGATCAACAACCCCAAGGCCAGCATCTATCCGATTGCCATTACCGCCAACCGCCAGGGTTCGGTGGAGATTTATCGCAATGGCCTGTTGATCAACACCCAGCCTGTCACCAGTGGCCTGCAGAACCTGGACACACGTCCGTTGCCCGGCGGGATCTATGAGGTCGAGGTGCGCCTGATAGAAGACGGCCAGGTCACTAACACCACCCAGGAGTTGGTCTACAAGCCCAACAACTGGCGCAACAACGATGACCGCTGGCGCTATAACGTATTTGCCGGCCGGGAAAGCAAGTTGCTCAGCAACTGGGATGAACAGTCCAGTGGCGACACGACCGCCGGCGTCTCCCTCAACTACCTGGCCCACCCGCGCGTGGTGTTGGGCGTTTCGGGGCGCCAGGTCAAAGACAGCATGCAATACGGCACCTCCATCGACTGGACGCTTGCCAGCTCCGCCAGCGTGTACGCCAACGTCTACCAGACCGACAACTACGGCACCGGTGTCGACCTCAACGGGCTCTACAACTATGGTGCCGGCACGGTGGTGTTTAACCACACTCGCAGCTGGCTGGACACCCGTAATACCTACGAATACCTGCCCGATGGCACGCGTATTCGCCAGGTGAATGTGTTTGTCGGCCAGACCAGTAACTCATCGATTTCCCTGAATCACCGGCTCAGTAACCTGCGTTCGGTGAGTGCCAGACTGTCCCACACCGAAGGTAACGTAGAAGGTGTTGGCCTGGACCTGGGCTGGAGCGAGCGCACCCATCTGTTTGGCAGCGACGCCAACTGGCGCTTGTCCCTGTTCGACCGGCCGGGCAGCGCCAGCACTGGCGACAAACGTAATCGCGGCGTCGATCTGAGTGTCAGCGTGGCCCTTGGCGGCCCGGGTGAACAGTGGTCCGCCAGCCTCGGTACGCGCACCGCCCGGGACGGGTCGCGTGATAACAACGCTTCTGTGACCTATCGCAAAGACCTGCAAGACCACCTGCTGCAAAGCGTCTCGGCCACGGCAACTACCGACACCTACGGCATCGGCATGTCAGGCATGGCCAGCTTTGACACCGAAGCCCTGCAGGGCGATGCGTTTGTGCAGCAATCGTCGTTCAACAATGAGCTGAGCGGTGGCTTGAACCTGGAGAGCACCCTCGCCCTCGGCGGCCAGAAGATGGTCCTCACCAGCCAGTATTCCGGTACCGGCGCAGGAATGATTGTCGACGTCGAGACCGATATCGACGACATCGCCCTGCGCGCCGATGACTTCAGTGGCGGCAGCACCGCGTTGCGGATTGGGCGCAACTTTATCCCGATCACGGCCTACAAGGGTGGCTCGGTGACGTTCGACTTTGAGGGCAACCACGCGCCTTCGGCCTCGATCCAGCCGCACCGTGTCAGTTACCACCTGAACAAGGGCGGGGTGGAATACCTCAAGGTCAACGTGATGCAAACCGTGACCGTCCTCGGGCGCCTGGTCGACCCACAGGGCAAACCGCTCAAGGGCCATCACGTCATCAACCACGCCACCCGTGGGGTGAGTGAAGTGGATGGTTTCTTCTCCCTGGAGATGAACGCCAGCTCGCCGACCCTGGAAGTGCGCCACAACAATCAGTTGCTGTGCCAGTTCCGTCTTGATCCGTCCAAAGCGCCCAGCGAAAACAATGTGCTGATGATTGGTGATTTGCGCTGCACGCCGGACACCTTGGCCGATTCCACCCTTAACGCTCAGACCGCTGGTTGAATGTCATGACGAGGTCATCCATCAGCATGAAAACCATGAGCGCACTGTTTAGTCAGGTTGTGGCCGTGGCAGCGGCCCTGTTGTTCAGCTCGTCGGCGCCAGGCGTTACTGAAGAGATCACGGCAGTGTTCCGTCCGGATCCCGGCAACCCGATGGCGAACCAGTTTGAGAACACCACGCCGCCTGGAGGGTATTGCCGTGATCACCCGGCGTATTGTCAAAATGGGGTGTTCAGCATCAATTTTCCGATCAACTTCAACGCCGTCGTTCCGATTCAGCCTTTGGACGAGATACGTAACGGGCCGATGTTCCAAGTCCCTTCTTCGTTAACGGCAGTGACTGTCAGGCATCGGGAGATAGGGCATACAGAACAGGTTCTCCTGCGGGTCAGCGGTATAGGCGGAGCCCATGAGCAGACGCAGCCACTGCATGAGGGTACATGGGAGGGGAGCAACTGGGTCAATGCTCCATCCCCGTGTCAATATGGCGGCGTAGGGTATGGCAACGCTTACTATTACGGGTTTTTCTGGCGGGTACCTCCAGGCGCCGGTGTTTGCTTCAAGCGCCCTACGCACATCCTCCCTGACTTCAAATACTCGAACTTGAGTATTTCCTATGAACTGATCACACCGAACCCTCTGGGTATGTTATCGGGCACTTATGAGGGGACTCATAATTTTCTGATCGGCCCTGGCCAGGACTTCGACATGGGTGACGTCATGTTGCCCGACGACAACCTATTAACGCTCAACTTCGTTCTGGACGTGGAGCACGCCCTTAAGGTCGAGCTTCCTCCGGGCGGTAATCGTATTGAGTTGGTCCCTCAGGGCGGCTGGCAAGCCTGGTTGAACCAGGGCCGCAAACCCGCGCGGTTGTTCCGCGATCAGACTTTCCACATCTTCGTGTCGTCGCGTTTCAAGATGCAGTTGGAGTGCGAGCGTGTAATCGGCGACACCTGCGCCTTGAAAAGCGGTGACGGCCACGAGGTCCCCCTGGATATCAGCGTAAGCCTTCCCCACGGCCTGACTCGTCCCGATGGCTCCGGCGTTGACCGGCAACCTTTGCTCTTGAGCGGTGCTGGTACCGAGGAGTTCCAGCCAGGGTTCTACGTCAATCACCGCCCGGGAACGCTGCATTTTGAGGTCAAGAAAGAACACGTCGACACGATGGTGGCCCAGGGCGGTACCACCTATTCGGGCCAGGTAACGGCCATTTGGGAGTCGGAACTCTAAACGTGTCATTACCGGAGCTTGGAGATTTTTATTAAATGAAAAGTATATGGCTGAAACGTCAGATTCAGCGCGGTTCATTGGGCCTGTTGTTTTTCGGGTGGGGAAGCTGTGTGTTCAGTTCGTCGGCACTAGGCAGTACTGAAGAGATCACGGCAGTTTTCCGACCAGACCCCAGCAACCCCATGGTGAACAAGTTCGAGAACACCACGCCCATCAGTTCGATTTGCTCAGCCCATATTCCGGCCCGTTGCAAGGCACTGAACATTTTCAGCCTGCGAGACAACAACTTTACCGCGGCCTCCATTGCACCGATTGTGGCTAATCATGAGGATGAGCGGCAGGGGTTCATGGTCAAGGTGCCGTCCGATTGGCGTGACTTGACCGTAACGCACATGGCCACCGGAGAAACCGAGACCGTACAGCTGCGTATCGCCGGTATTGGGGGGTTATGGACCGTTCCCCGGCCTCCAGGCGTCTCAGCGTGGGGGCAGCCCGGGATTGCGTGGACGACCCAATGGCGGAGAGCTCCGAGTCCCTGCCAAAGTACCAACCACCTTGCAGCCGGTGTCACCACCGCTTCGTATTTTTGGCTGACACCTGAAGGGGCGGGGGCCTGCAGCCGGCAACCCTCAAAAGACCTGGCGACCTTGCGTTTTAATACCATGGAGTATGCCTACGAACTCAGGGCTCCCAACCCCTTGGGAATGTCCGGTGGTCAGTACAGGGGAGGTATCACTTACACCATGGGGCCGGGTGGGGACTACGACTTCGGTGACGTGATGATCCCCTCCAAAAACAGCATCACGTTTAACTTCACCTTGAGCGTGGAGCACGATCTCAATGTCGAGGTCCCAGCGGGGGGTAACCGTATCGAGCTGGTACCTCAGGGCGGCTGGCAAGCCTGGCTGAACCAGGGCCGAAAACCTGCACGCCTATTCCGCGACCAGACCTTCAATATCTCCGCGTCTTCGCGTTTCAAGATGCAGTTGGAGTGCGAGCGTGTAATCGGCGACACCTGCGCCTTGAAAAACGGTGACGACCATGAAGTGCCCCTGGATATCAGCGTAAGCCTGCCCCATGGATTGACCCGCCCGGACGGCGGCGCCGTGAATCGCCAGCCATTGCTCTTGAGTGGTGCTGGCACCGAAGTATTCCAGCCAGGCTTTTACGTCAACCGTCGCCCCGGAACGTTGCACTTCGAGGTCAAGAAAGAACACGCCGACACGATGGTGACCCAAGGCGGCACCACCTATTCGGGCCAGGCAACGGTCATCTGGGATTCGGAACTTTAATCATGCGTATGAAGTATCTATTTGCGCTGTCCGCGCTTTGTTGGTCGTCGCTGTCACAGGCCGCCCCCAACATCAATGTCGGGGTGTTCTACGACTACCTCGACGGCGATAAATCCACCTACCTCAAGCGTGTCTTCAATGGCGGCGACAGCACGGCGTTTATCAAGGTCGCGGTGATGGAAATTATCTACAACGCTGACGGCTCGTCTGAGGAAGTGGAGCTTAAGAGCAACGCCGACAACACCGCCCGCGACGGTCTGATGGCCACCCCGGCGCGCATGATCGTACCGGCCAATGGCATGCAGGGCACACGCTTGCTTTACCTGGGCGAGCGCGAAAGCGAGCGCTATTTTCGCCTGCGCTTCGTGCCGGTAATGCCCGAAAAAGACGATGAGTTTGGCGTTTCCAGCGACGATCGAGAGGCCTACAAAAACAGCCTGTCGGCAGGCGTCACGGTGTTGGCGGGATTCGGCACGGTGTTTTTCGTGCGCCCCAAAACCACCCGGTTTGACACGCGCACCGAAGACCGTGAGGGCGAGTACGGGTTGCGCAACGCGGGCAACAGCGTGGTGGTGGTCGATGAGTTCAAGGACTGCTCCACCGCTGAACCCCAGGACTGCCAGCCCACCACCAAGAGCCACATCCTGCCCGGTCGCGATTTCAGCTTTACCAAGCAGGCCGGTCGCACTTATCGCTTTACCCTGATCGAGGGCGGCGAGAAAAACACACATGAGGTCAAAGGCTGATGGTCATTGAGAGAGCTCATGCGGGCAAATTCCGCAAAGTCGTCCTGGGGATGTTGCTGTTGGTGATCGGGGTGTTGCTCAGTGCCCAGGCCTTGGCCATTCGCGAAGTGCAGGTCTTCGACGTGTCGGTGACCATTCCCACCCGCGACTTTTATGTACTGCCGATCAACCCCGGATTCCTGGAGCGTGAGCAGGAAATGGCCTGGCACCTGGTGCCGGGCACCCTCAAACCGCTACGTGAACACTTCGATGTGAAGAACAGCGGCGGCGGCATTGCGGCGCGCCTGAACCAGGCGCCCGTCCTGTCCAACGGCCCTCGTTCGATTGCGTTGAACGTCACCTTCAACGGCCAGGTGTTAAGCCTGGACGAAACCCTGGTGGTGCCGGAAGCCGAAGCCCGTTTCGGTAAACGGGTGTTGTTGGAGATTGCCGCGGTAGAGCCTGAGGGCGGTTATACGCCGGGTGAATACTTTGGCAGCGTACATCTGCTGTTTGATGCGGTGAGGCCGTGATGTCGAACGATTTAGCGAGGTGCTTATGAAATATCTATCTGCTGTGTTGGTGTTCTGCCTGTGGTCCGTCAATGTCCAGGCCGGGCCGGCCATTCATGTCGGGGATTTTTACGACTACTTGAGTGGTGATAAAAACAACTACCTCAAGCGCATATTCAATGGCGGCACCAGTACCGCCTTCGTCAAGATCAGCGTGACCGAGATGCTCTACAAGCCTGACGGCACGTATGACGAAGTCCCGGTCAAGAACCAGTTGGACGCCCTGATCGCCAGCCCGGCGCGGCTGATCGTGCCGGCCACCGGTATGCAGAACACGCGTTTTGTATTCATGGGCGAACGTGACCGCGAGCGGTACTTCCGGGTGCGCTACCTGCCCGTGGCGCCGGAGAAGGATGACGAGTTCCGGGCCACGGAAGAGGAGCGCAAGGCTTATGAGGACAAGGTCGCGGGTGGCGTGCGGGTGATGGCCGGCTACGGCACGGTATTTTTCGTGCGGCCCAAGGACAGCCGTTATGACACTCGGATCGAAAACGGCGGCCGCAACTACACCTTGCGCAATGCCGGCAACACGGTGGTGGTGGTGGATGAGTTCAAGGACTGTTCGGCCAGCAATCGAACCGATTGTGCACCCACTACCAAGAACCACATCTTCCCGGGGCGGGTGTTCAGTTTCGAGAAACAGCCCGGTCGCGTGTATCGCTTTCAGGTGGTGGAAGGCGGGACTGACAGGGTTGTGGAAGTAAACGGCTGAAACGTCTCGGCCCAGTACCTGTACGTCGCTTGTGACGCGTTCGGTTATTCGTACGCATCCAGCAGCGCTTGTCGCGTCAAACGGCGCGCCAACTCGTTGTAGTCATCCTGGATGTCACTGTAAAGCCGTCGCACGGTGGCATCGGAGAAGGGTTCTTCGGCCAGCACCACGGTATGGGGGATCGTCAGTTCATTGGCCAGCGTGATGATCTGTTCGCGCAAACGTGCCTTGCGCTCAGGCGTCACCTCGGCGCCGATCCATTCCGCGTGGGCATCCCGTAAATCCTCCAGTTGGCTGCCGGCGTGTGTGCGTTTCTCGGCTTGAGCCTTGAACGCTTCCAGATGGGCGTCATGCAGGTAGTCGGCCCAGAACGGTTGCTCAAGAATGCCATTGACCAGGCCGTCGCCCTGTGACAGCTCGATAACCTGGCGCACCGCAGTATCCAGATGTTCTTGAGTCAGCCCGGCCGTGTTGCGGTAGACCATGTGTTCGGACAGCCACGGCAGGTCGAGACGGCGTTTGAGCCCGGTTTGGTAGGCGAGGTACACCTGCACATCATCGACCTGGTTTTCACCGCTGCCAAACGCCTGGCCCAATCCGCCCTCGCTTTCTGGCGCGACGCGATGCTGGATTTCCTTGTGGGCGATTTGGTTGATCTGCTCCAGGCGCCAGGTCTGCTTGGCCAGTGTCACCAGGTGGCGTTCGAGGTGAGGGCTGCTGTCATTGCGGATGATTTCCAGCAGGGTTTCCACGCCGATACGGTTGAACGTATGGGCCCCTGCATCTGCGCACAGGGCCGGTGGGCCGGCCAAACTGAATACCCGCTCGCGAAACCCGGTGCTCTCATAGGCACGAAACACCACCTGCCAGATTCGCTGGGAGAGGTCCTCGCGACCTTGTTCAAACAAATGCGCATCGATTTCGGTTTGAAAACCTGCAGGCGGCTGCAACAGTCTGAACACCTCGAACAAACCCTGGGAGCCGTGTTCCGCTTCCACCTCGTCCCACACCTTCTGTGCCGTGTTGCGCTGTTCAGGTGTCAGGCCAACCATCCAGAATTGGCTGTCGGTTTTACCGCCGCGAGGCGTGGTGCGGTAAGGGTCGATCCCCTGGGCCCGGCGATAACTGACGAAGCGTTGTTCATCCTCGAATTCAAGCCTGGTCATATCCAGCCAACTGTTGGCCACAATCCTGGCGGCGGGAGTTTCTGGCGCAAACACGGGGACGGTGTTGATCGCCGTGTTTCTCAGGTCCAGTTTCAGCAGGGCGGGCCTCGGGCTTTCCAGCCCTTGCGGCCATTGAGTGATACCGGCTCTATTGAGTACCAGCAGGCGCAGCTCCGGCATTTGGCTGACATCCGGTGGGGTTTCCAGGCGGGTATTACCTTCCAGATTCAAGGCGCGCAACTGTGGGCATTGTTTAAGCGTGGCGTGGTCGGAGGGCGACCATGCAATAGGGTTGTCACCCAGGTTCAGGACGGTCAGGCCGTTCATGGGCAATATCTGCGACGGCACCTTGTCGAGACGATTGGCCGACAGGTCCAGGTCGCGCAGGTTGTGGAAATTATCGAGAAAGGGTAATTCGCGATCGCCCAGCGCTGAGCCGCTGAGATTCAAGCGGGTGACATGACTGAAGTCTGCTCGCAGTGGCCCCAGGCGTTCCAGGTGAAGACCCAGGGCCAGCCCGTTCAAGTCCAGCAGGGCACCGCGGGTTTTCGCTTCCATCGGTTGCATGCGCAGGTAGGCACCGTCTTCCCAGCAGGCAGTCAACCCATGGATGACCTGGCGTCGAGTGTGTATTTCAAGCAGGGCTTGATCGGTGCTTGCCATAGGGTCTACGAGTGGTTTTTTGCGGAACTTGTTCAGGTCTTCGTGCAGCGTCGCATGGTCAGCTTCAAGTGTGCCGAGCAGTTGCTCGCCTTGCAGAGTGCTCAGGTGGGGCAGCACTTTCTGGATCTGTTCCTCAGTCAAACGTGGGCACAGCTTCATCAGCGTTTCCCGAGGGGTCGGCGGCTGTGGGGGTTGCCTCAGGACCCATCGGAGGAAAGCCCCCCACATGGGTTTTTGCAGTAAGTGTTGTGTGGTGCGCTGCTCGGCCGGGGCTAGCGGGCTGTCCGCTATCACGTTGCGGCGTTCGGCCGGTGGCGCCAGTTGCGCTTTGAGCCATTCCTTGAAGTTCGCGCCTTGACCTGGCCGGTAGTCAAGCGTGTCCGTGGGGACCGCGCGCAACAACGCTTCATAAAAGGTGTACTGCGGCGGCGGGGTGGAAAGCGACGCAGCGTGCAACTGGTAACGGCCCTGGCCCTTGTACAGGAGTATTTTTTTCGTGCCCGCGTCGGCCGGCCCCACCTGGCAACGCAGGCTGCCGCTGGGCGTCTGATCGTGAATGGCAATGTTCAAGTCGCCCAGGGCATCGGTGTGCAGGCGCACGATATTGAGGGCCATGCGCTCGGTGTCCGGGGTCAGCAAGGCATCGTGGTAGAGGCCTTCACTGGCATGGCTGGCGCGGACTTCATTGGTCAGTTCCCGGGCCAGGTTTTTCAGGCGCAAGGGGATGCGCCGTTCACGGCTCATCACGCTCGACTCTTGTGGCGAGGTGCGCAGCAGCAACGTGGTCACCAGGTCTTTGGGCAATAGCGCAAACTGCTGTTGAATCAGTCGGCCCTGCGGGGTATTGAGCGCTTCATGGGTGCTGTAAAGGTGGTTGAACACGCTGGTGTTCTGCTGCACCAACTCATTGGCCAGGCGCTCACGCAGCGCCATAACGGGTTCGGGCAGGGTTTGCGCGTCGGGCGCTGCAAGCAAGGCCATCCGCTCGGTGTCGCTCAGGAACGCGATGACCTGTTCGAACCACTGGCCGGCTTCCACAGCCTGATAGCTGAGGCGCAGGGTGTTGGCAGCGGTGACGTCGTTGGCGCCGTAGACGATGGAGTGGCCGGTCAAGTCGCTGTTGATGAACACCTGGATGGCTTTGTTTGCCGGCCAACCCTGGAGTTCGGTGGTGGTTTGCACCGTCCAGTTGGGCGGCAGATCCGCACTGGCCCCGGTGCGAACCTGCTGCGGGGCAATTTCGAGTTGCTGGCGCAGCTTTATCCGTTTGAGGCTGTCGGCCAATAGCGGCGGTGGGGTGTTGCGTTGGGCGTACATCATGCGCAAGGCGTCGTCGTGGGTGCCGCTGGTCTGGCAGGCCTGTGCAAGTTGGGCGGGGCTGAGGTCCTCCACCGCAGGCCCGAGGCGCCGACGCAGCGTCTCGCTGTCCCAGGTGTTGGGGGCCTCGCCTTCATGGATCCACGCGCCACTGGCGTGATGCTCGATGCTGGGTGAATAGGCGCCGGGACGGGTGGGATGCTTGATGCGATGGGTGTGGTGGGTGGCGTCGTATTCGATGACGTAGTGCCGGTTATCCAGCGGCAGGACTTTCTGGTTCTGGTGCGTATGCAGGCCCAGTTCATCGGGCTGAGAGTCGCTCGCCAGCTGCAGGTTGTCGTGGGCGTAACGCGCCAGGTCCGGGTTCCACAGGCGCTGTTGCCCGCCGACTTCAACCGCGCGCAAATTGTCGACGAAGAGCGAACGTTTGAACGCGCTCGCGACTTCTCCACCGATGGCGAAAAGTGCCAGTTGGATCGTATCGGTGGCGACCGTGACGAGGTGTTCGGCGGCTTCTATAAACTGCCCTTCGGCCAGGTCTACCACGCTTTCGATCACATCGCTGGCCAGTTGGTAGGCGGTGTATGCCAGCATCAGCTCGCCGAGGAACGGCACGAACGGAGTGATGACCAGCAGCGCGACATTGAAAATATCCGAGAGGATTTTTGTGAAGTTGTCCCACCAGGCCCAGCGCTCTGCTCTGTCGGCGTCGGCCGTAGGCACCGCGATGCTGCGTGCGTCGTTGAATATCTTGTTGAAGGATTGCTGGTAGCGGTATTCCCATAGATCGCCCTCGATGGCGGGCGAGGAGAAGTGCAGGTTGGGATTGTCCAGCGGCGCTTCCCGCCATTGAGGGCGCGGCTCCAGTGGTTGCGCCGGGTGCCACCGAACGTTGGGCAGCCGCTGATTGAGTCCGGCAAAGAAATGCCCGCGTTGGTTATGGTCGACAAACTGGCTGAAGAACTGTTGATAGGTTTGCCCCTGGCGAGACGGTATCGATGCATTGGTTTGCAGCTTGCGGGTCAGGTCGAGCATGAACGCAAGGCTGGAGGTGTACTCCTTGACGGGACTCTCGGGGTCATGGGGGATGTAGGCGATCAGTTTCGAGACGCTGGAAACCCGATCCAGGTCAGCGGCGATCAGCAGGATACCGCTCAGTGAAGCATCGAGGATGTGCAGTTGATAGAACCGCATCACGCCACGTTCGCCGCGCAACGCGCGCATCAACACGTGGTAGGCCGCGGCACTCAGGTCCGCGACCTGTTGGCCGTCGGTGGGCAGGTAAGCCAGGTGTGCCGCCGCCTTGAGCGCGGCTTTCTGGCTGGCGATGACCTGGTTTTTCAAGGTGGTGCGTGCGTCGAGATCCGTTGGCAGCAAGTAGTTGTTCAGGTGTTGTTGATAGCGTGCGCCGAGGTCCAGTCCACGGCACAAGGCCTTGAACTGTGGGATGGACATCGTGTCGCTCAACGCCAGGGGCTGGAAGTGGCCACGGTAGTCGGGACGGGTGATATAGCTGGAGTCGCTTTCGAAGGATTCCCCGACGGCAAAGTTCTGCAAGGCCGCGTCGAGCAATGACACCTTACGGCTGGTCACGCCCTTGAAAAAACTGTGGACGTACTTAGGCAGTTTCTTGGCGATATACAGGTGCAGAAACGTTGATTTGACGTTCAGGTCAAGGTGGTACTTGTCCAGAATGGCTTGTTTCAGCAGGGGTTCGGCAAAGGCATACACGTCCTGTATGTCGCGCAGTTGTCGGTCCACGGCATTTTGCGTCCGCCAGCCTTCAGCATTGGCCGTTTGCAGGTCTTGATGCTGTGCGGGGAGGGCGCGGGTGTAAGCGGGCAGTCGAGAAAGGTCGGCGGCGCTCATCTGATGGGCCCGGGCCAGGGAGGCGGTGGCAAGCCAGTCCGGAATTGTCTGTTTGATCAAGTCATAGTGAGGGCCTTTATAGGCGCGCGCAGGCGTGCTGGAAGGCAGTGAACGTATAGGCATCAAGTTGAACTCGTTAAGTGGCTCGAGTGCCTAGCCTATCCGTCGAAATCAAGAACAAACGTTCAATATATTGCAGCTAAGTTGGGACTGAAGTGTGCGGGTTGTTGTGGGGAATGCAGAATTTATATTCTCAAAGTGAGTTTTAACCCTTTAAATCGGTAAGTTATTTAACTTTGAAAGAGCTTGCTCCCCTGGCTGGCACTGCGTCCGGCTGCCGGGTTGCAGATAAGGGCTGAGCAGCGGCGCCATGCCCTTGAGCACTTGCACCGGCAATGCCGAGGTGAAGGTGAAGCCTTGGGCCGAGGCGCCGGGGACGAATGCGGTCAGCGTGCCGAAATGGCGGTCGCCGATATAGAACACAAAGGTGGCGGTGCGGTTGATCGCCTTGGAGCTGAGTAGGCGCCCGCCGGCACCGATTGCTTCGATGCGGTTGTCGCCGGTGCCGGTCTTGCCGCCCATGGCCAGAGGTGTGCCATCAGCCAGTTTGAAGCTGCCGGCCACACGTTTTGCGGTACCGGCATCCACCACCTGGGACAACGCCTCGCGCAAGGCGTTGGCGACTTCACTGGGCATGACCCGCTTGCCTCGGTCCGGGTTGTTGACCAAGCGGGTTTCATACGGGGTGCCGGCGGCAAAGTGCAGGCTGTCGATACGCACGGTCGGCTCGCGCACACCGTCATTGAGAATGATCCCGACCAGCTCCGCCAGGGCCGCCGGGCGATCTCCCGAGCTGCCAATGGCGGTGGCCAGGGACGGCACCAAGTGATCGAACGGGTAGCCCACAGCCTGCCAGCGTTGATGAATATCCAGGAATGCTTCGATCTCCAGCATGGTGCGGATGCGACTGTCGCGGGCGCTCTTGTGGCGGCTCTTGAACAGCCAGCCGTAGACTTCCTGGCGTTCGTGCTCACTGGCGGCGACGGCCTGGGTGAAGGTGGCGTCGGGGTGGTTCAGCAGGTAACCGAGCAGCCACAAATCCAGTGGATGGACCTTGGCGATATAGCCTTGGTCCGGCAGGTCGTAGGCGCCGGGACCGTAATCCTTGTAGAGCTTGGCCAGGCGTTCATCGGTGAGTTTTTCCGGGGCCTTGGTGGGCAGGTGCGCGCGCACGAAACGGTTGAAGCTGTCCTGGTTGGCCTGGGGCAGCAGATAACGGTGCACTGCGGCCAGGCGCATGGCGGTGGGGTGCATGCTGTCGAGAAAAGTGTCGAGCCGGGCCTGGGTGTCTTTGTTGCGGTAGCGCTTCCAGAAGCGCAGCAGGAAGGTGGTGCCCTCGCGGTCGGCGAATTGCGCCAGGTACTCCTGGCGGCGTGGGTCGCTGTCGTCCTTGAGCAACTCGGCGCTGCTGTTGGGGCCCTGATAGGTGCTGTAGCGCACCAGGTCGCGCATCAGGCGAATGAACGGCAGGTTGATCGACTCACGCAGGGCCTCGCGCAGCGTGGGGTTACGCCCGTTGTCTTCGTTGCGAAAGTTATTGAAGTGATGCAGGCCGCCACCGGTGAAAAAGCGTTCGCCGGGGCTGGCCGAATATTGCCGCTCGAGCGCCGCGTCGAGCATCTTCGGCAGGCTCCGGTCGCGGTTTTGCGCCAGGTAATCCACGGCCCAGCGCGACAGGCGATCCTGCTCGTCGACGCTGATCTTTTTCAGCTCGGCGGGGGGCTGGTCGGCATAACGATCGTGCAGTTCGCTGATGATTTGCAGGTAGGTGGTCAGCACCCGCAGCTTGGCGGTGGAGCCCAGTTCCAGCTTGCTGCTCTCGTTGATATCGAAAGGTTGGTCGGTGTTGTCGGTCTGTACCCGCACCCGTGCGCCATCGGCGGTCATCTCATAGAGCGTGAAGCTGTAGCGCACTTGCGCGGTGCTGGCGGGCGTCAACAGGCGCGGGCCGAGCAAGCCGATTTGCCCGGCGAAGGCGGGGTCGGCCAGGTGCTTGAGGTAGGTGGTGGCTTGGGTTTGCAAGTCATCCTGCAAGGTGCTGGTGGCGGACAGGTCCAGGCGGTCGAGTTCGTACAGCGGGCGATTGAGCAGGGCGGCCAGGCGGCTGCGGGCAACACTGATGCCTTTGTTGGTTTCAATCGGTTGAATCGTCGGCTGTTGCAGCCAATCGCGATAGCTCACCTTGCTGGCCAGGGCGGCCTGTGCCAGGGCCGGGTCGATGACCGCGTTCTGCGCGAGCAGGCGAATGTGGCTGTCGGTCAGGTTCGCCAGTTCGGCGTGGCCCTTGGACAGGTAGTGCGAGGGCCGGCGCTGGGCGATCATCAATGACAACACTTCACGCAGGGCCAGGCCTTTTTGCCCGAGGTTTTGCGTGCTGCTGTCGGCGAGCAGGGCGTTGGTGCGGTTGAAGTCGGCGCCGTACCACACCCGCAACCCTTCGGCCAGGCCATGCACTTCACCGTGACCGGGCACGGCGGACAACGGCACGCTGTTGAGGTAGTCGCGCACGATATTGCGGCGTGCCTGCAAGGTCTGCGGACCATCCTGGTAGGCGCGTACGCTGGCGGAAAACATCTGCCGCAGTTTCTCGCCGCCCGACAGGGTCAGGCCGTCGGGGGAGTGACGGTACTTTTCCAGCTGGGTCGCGAGGGTGCTGCCACCGGCGGTCTGCCCGGGCAAATGCAGGAGCCTGGCCACTTGTGACCAGGCCGCTTTGGCGAAGCGCGGCCAGTCCACCGCCGGGTTGGCTTCGGGCTGAGCCGGGTCGAGCAGGTCGCGGTTCTCGATGAACAGCAGGCTGTTGACCACCACCGGCGGGATCGCAGCGAAGTTTTCGTACAGTTGTTGCGGATAGTTGTATTGGTAGAGCGGCACGGCGCGGCAGTCGGTGATGGACAACCCGGCCTGGATTTTTTCCGCGTAGGGCACGAACAGGCCCTTGGTGCTGTAGTCCATCAATTCGGCCGAAAAGCGCGCCTGGGTTTCAATCACATAACCGCGTTTGAGCAAGCGTGGCAGGAACGTGCCGAGGTCGCTGTAACCGAGACGCCGGTCGAAGGGCCCGGCGCCGGGATAGGCGATTGCCGGGCTGGGGCCGGGCTCCAACCGATAGGTCAGGTCACGGGCCAGGCGGCTCAGTTCCTGGGCCTGCAGGCGTGAGGTGCGCAGCTCCTTGGCGACGGCAAACCCCAGGGCCGCCAGCGCCATCAACACAATCAACCAGAACAGGCGCCGTGCGTAACGAGGCCTGGGTTTATTTTTGGATAAAGGCGCTGGGTCCGAACTGCCATGTACTTTCGCAGCCTTGCTCGATTCGGTTTGCCACAGTGCGCCCATAGTCGATTGATCCCTTCACGCAGATAGATCGGACTTGCCTGAAGTTTAGTCGCTGATGGCTGGGTGTGAGGGAATTGTGTTTTGAGTGTAGGAATTTTCCGGCGGATCTACAGCGGCGCCTCCGCGACGTTTTGTCGCCCGATGCAGGTCAGATGCTCCTGTAAAATTGCATTTTGACCAACGCTTCCCCTAAATTGCCTCGTTTTTATAGTGAAAGGCCCTACTCCGGGCTTTTTATACTGCACGCCCCGTTGATCTTGCCTGGCAAGACGGGCCCGTCCATGAGGCGGCCCCGGTTTCAACAAGGGCGCAGGCTTACCGGCTTGCACCGTGGAAACTCGACGGACAATCCAATAACAAGATGAGGTTGTATCCCTATGCCAGTCGGCAACCAACTGCCCCATGGCGAGACCGCTTCAGGCGGCCCGCTCAAACGCGAATTGGGTGAACGGCATATCCGCCTGATGGCCCTCGGTGCCTGTATCGGTGTCGGCCTGTTCCTCGGCTCGGCCAAGGCCATCGAAATGGCCGGCCCGGCCATCATGCTGTCCTACATCATCGGTGGCCTGGCCATCCTGGTGATCATGCGTGCCCTCGGCGAGATGGCCGTACACAACCCGGTCGCCGGTTCCTTCAGCCGTTATGCACAGGACTACCTCGGCCCGTTGGCCGGTTTCCTGACCGGCTGGAACTACTGGTTCCTGTGGTTGGTGACCTGCATCGCGGAAATCACCGCCGTGGCGGTGTACATGGGCGTCTGGTTTCCCGACACCCCGCGCTGGATCTGGGCCCTGGCGGCGCTGATCAGCATGGGCACCATCAACCTGATCGCGGTCAAGGCCTTCGGTGAGTTCGAATTCTGGTTTGCCCTGATCAAGATCGTCACCATCATTGCCATGGTGATCGGCGGCGTCGGCATCATCGCTTTCGGTTTTGGCAATGACGGCGTGGCGCTGGGCATCTCCAACCTGTGGACCCATGGCGGCTTCATGCCCAACGGCGTGCAAGGCGTATTGATGTCGTTGCAGATGGTGATGTTCGCCTACCTGGGCGTGGAGATGATCGGCCTCACCGCCGGTGAAGCGCGCAACCCGCAGAAGACCATCCCCAGCGCCATCGGCTCGGTGTTCTGGCGCATCCTGCTGTTCTATGTGGGCGCGTTGTTCGTCATCCTGTCGATCTACCCGTGGAATGAAATCGGCACCCAGGGCAGCCCGTTCGTGATGACGTTCGAGCGCCTGGGTATCAAGACCGCAGCGGGCATCATCAACTTCGTGGTGATCACCGCCGCGCTGTCGTCGTGCAACGGCGGCATCTTCAGCACCGGGCGCATGCTCTATAGCCTGGCGCAGAACGGCCAGGCGCCCGCGACGTTCGGCACCACCTCAAGCAATGGCGTGCCACGTAAGGCGCTGCTGCTGTCGATCTTTGCCTTGCTGCTGGGCGTGTTGCTCAACTACCTGGTGCCGGACCAGGTGTTCGTGTGGGTCACCTCCATCGCAACCTTCGGCGCGATCTGGACCTGGCTGATGATCCTGCTGGCCCAGCTCAAATTCCGCAAAGGCCTGAGCCCGGCCGAGCAGGCGGGCCTCAAGTACCGCATGTGGCTGTACCCGGTCAGCTCCTACCTGGCGCTGGCGTTCCTGGTGCTGGTGGTGGGCCTGATGGCTTACTTCCCGGACACCCGCGTGGCGCTGTATGTCGGGCCTGCGTTTCTGGTGTTGTTGACGGTGTTGTTCTACGTGTTCAAGTTGCAGCCGACCAATGGGGCGGTGCGTTCTGTAGCCTGAGGGCGCCGCAAAATCAATGTGGGAGGGGGCTTGCTCCCGATAGCAGTGTGTCAGCCAGCCAATGTGCAACTGACATACCGCCATCGGGAGCAAGCCCCCTCCCACATTTTTAGATCTCCAACGGCACTGCGATGTGTGTCGGCGGGAATGATGGGCGCAGAGAGGTTGCAGCCTTGTCCTGATTGAACAAGCAACGCAAAACCAATGTGGGAGGGGGCTTGCCCCCGATAGCAATGTGTCAGCCAGCCAATGTGCAACTGACATACCGCCATCGGGAGCAAGCCCCCTCCCACATTTTTAGATCTCCAACGGCACTGCGATGTGTGTCGGCGGGAATGATGGGCGCAGAGAGGTTGCAGCCTTGTCCTGATTGAACAAGCAACGCAAAACCAATGTGGGAGGGGGCTTGCCCCCGATGGCAGTATGTCAGCCAGCTAACATGCAGCTGATACACCGCCATCGGGAGCAAGCCCCCTCCCACATGTCAATCAGCCGGGCACTAACCAGGCGCGGCGACAGCGGCTCTGCGCTGGTCCAATTGCTTGTTGAATTCCAGCCATGCGGCAAACAGCATCATCACTGCGGCCCCCACCAGCGCGGTGAATATCCGCATGGCAATGGTGTCACCGGTCAGGGCGTTGGCCATGTCCGCCAACGGCGCCAACACCACACCCAGGCAAAAGACTTCCAGGGAGTAGCGCCCCATCCGCGCCAGTTGCCGGGCCAACCTGTGTTGCGTCCAGCCGACACCGGGGAGCAATTTGGCGGTGACATAGGCCAGGGCCAAAAAGTGCAGCAAGCGCACCGGTGACAGGTCGGTCTTGCTGATGGGGTACAGCCATTCGCCGATCAGGCTTGGCATCCAGGCGTCGTGCACCTCGGGCCAGCGCCACGACAGGGTGATCACGCAGCTCGTCAGCACATAAGCCGCAGCCGCCAGGAACAATGGTTGGCGCAGCACAGGCCGCGGGTCAGCCGAGGGTGCTGAACGCAAGGCCGCCGCGCCACCGAGGATAAACAGGCACTGCCAGGTCACCGGGTTGAAGTACCAGACCCCGCCGTTGCTGGCCGGCAGGTTCCAGCCCTGCCAGGGCGCCAGCAGGTACACCGCCACAGAAACGCCCACCGCGATCCTCGGCACACGCAACAGCAACGGCAGCGTGAGGGGCAGGCTCAGAATCAGCACGATATACAACGGCAAAGGGTCGGTCAGGTTGGGCTTGAACCGCAGCAGCAATTCATCGACCAGGGCCTGCTGGGTATTGTTGAGGAAATACTCCAGGCCCATCTCTTGCACCAAGTCGCGGGTTTCGATATGGCTGTTGGCGAATATCACGATGCCCATCAACAGCGCCAGCAGGAAAATATGCACCACGTAGAGCGTCCACACCCGGCGCAGGATCTTTAAACAGGCGATGAAATAACCATCACGCTGCAGGATCTTGCCGTACGCCAGTACCGCCGCGTAGCCGGCCAGGAATACGAAGATTTCGGCGGCGTCACTGAACCCGATGTTCTGCACGGTGACATGGGCCAGGGGATTGTGGGGAACGTGATCCCAGAAAATGAAGATCAACGCCAAGCCCCGAAAAAAATCGATGCGTGGGTCGCGTCCGTTCAGCATGGCAGCGGGCTCTTGAACAAGTTGTTGAGTGAAGAGTGGCGAGCGCGCGCGTTGTCGTACGCCGCACGCCGGGCGGGCGCAGGTTGGCGGTATTTGTAAGCAATTGCAAAGGCTGGGTATTACCGAATGTCTCAATGGCCTGCCCGAAGGCCGGGCAGGCTTCAACCGTGTGAATCAGGCGGCGGCTACTTCATGCGGTTCAAAACTGTCCGCCCGCGCCATCTGCCACATACGGGAATAGAACTCGCCATTCACCTCGCCGGTGAGCAGCTCGCCCGGTTTGAGGAACACATGCAACTGCGAGAACAGCTTGATCTCGGTCGCCGACATGCGTCGCACCAAGTGCTTGGCCGACAGCTGCGAAGGATGCTCCAGCCCGGCGGCGGCGAGCATTTCCGCCAGGGCATGGAGGGTGTTGCGGTGGAAGTTGAACACGCGCTGGGCCTTGTCCGGCACCACCAGCGCACGTTGGCGCAGTGGGTCCTGAGTGGCGACGCCGGTCGGGCATTTATTGGTGTGACAGCTCTGCGACTGAATGCAGCCGATGGCGAACATAAAGCCGCGCGCCGAGTTGGCCCAGTCGGCGCCGATGGCGAGCACACTGGCGATGTCGAAGGCACTGACGATCTTGCCGCTGGCGCCGAGCTTGATCTTGTCGCGCAGGTTCAGGCCCACCAGGGTGTTGTGCACGAACAGCAGGCCCTCGCGCAGCGGCACGCCGATGTGGTCGGTGAATTCCACCGGTGCCGCGCCGGTGCCGCCTTCCTTGCCGTCGACCACGATAAAGTCCGGAAGGATGCCGGTTTCGAGCATGGCTTTGGCGATGCCCATGAACTCCCAGGGGTGGCCCAGGCAGAACTTGAACCCCACCGGTTTACCGCCGGACAACTCGCGCAGTTGGGCGATGAACTGCATCAGTTCGATCGGCGTGGAAAATGCGCTGTGGCGTGACGGCGAGATGCAGTCCTCACCCATCAGGATGCCGCGGGTGTCGGCGATTTCCCGGGTGACTTTATGTTTGGGCAGGATCCCGCCATGACCGGGTTTGGCGCCCTGGCTCATCTTGATCTCGATCATGCGCACTTGCGGGTTTTGCGCTTGGGTGGCAAAGCGTTCCGGGTCAAAGCGGCCGTCACTGGTACGGCAGCCGAAGTAACCGCTACCCAGCTCCCAAGTGAGGTCGCCGCCGTTTTCGCGGTGGTAGGGGCTGATGCTGCCTTCGCCGGTGTCGTGGGCGAAGTTGCCGAGTTTGGCGCCCTGGTTCAGCGCGCGAATGGCGTTGGCGCTCAGTGAGCCGAAACTCATCGCCGAAATATTGAACACCGACGCCGAGTACGGCTGAGTGCACTGCGGGCCGCCGACCATCACGCGGAACGCGCTGGGGTCGCTCAACGGCGCGGGCCGCATGGAGTGGCCGATGAATTCAAAGCCCGACTGATAGACGTCGATCAAGGTACCGAAGGGCTTGTCGGCGGTTTCGTTCTTGGCGCGCGAATACACCAGCGAACGTTGGGCCCTGGAGAAGGGCAGGGCATCGCTGTCGGATTCGAGCAGGTACTGGCGGATTTCCGGGCGGATGGCTTCCACCAGGTAACGGATATTGCCCAGGATCGGGTAGTTGCGGCGCACGGCGTGGGGGCTTTGCAGCAGGTCGAAAATGCCGATCAAACTGAGCAGGCCGGTGACTATGGTGATGGGCCACAGCCATTCATGTTCGATGAAGGGCAGGCTGGCCAGGGTGAATATGACGCATGCGGCAAAGAACGCGTAACGGCTTAGTAACGACAGGCTCATACGGTTTTCCTTGGTTCGGACTCTTGAGGTCGATCCGCCATTCTGCGCCCGTACTGAAACAGTGAACAAGGATCGAAGGCCCTGGGGCGGTATTTGCACAGGCGCGGGCCATGGAACCGTTCGGCGAAAGGCGGCCACTATTGTGCAGGACGCCCTTTCTCTCATGCATTTGGAGTCATCGCTCATGTCGAACATATCTGCCGCTTTCGGCCCTTCCATTATTCATCAGGGCGCGTCCGCCGCGATCGACCGTGAGCAGCGGATGCAATCCGCTCAGCATCAGCACACTTCCCACGCGTTGCGCGACGGCACCCCACCGGGAAAATTCCAGCGGTTTGCCGCTGACGCGGCCAAGAGCCTGTGGTTTATCCCAGGCATGAGCAACGTGCTGCAGGGAATTGCAAAGGCTAAGCCAGGCCTTGATGGCGCCATCAGCGGGGCGCTGGACGGGTTTCGTAAAACCCGCGAAGACGGTTTTGACAAGGCGCTTCTCGGCGCGGTTACCGGAGACTACAAGGCGATGGCGGAGGGTTACGTTGGCGCGGTGGTAAAGAACGAAGCCACGCCTGAGTCCGTCAAAAAAGGGCTGCGCGAAGGTTCAGGCTTGTTAGACCTGGCCGCGACGCTGCGCCAGCAAAAAATAGCGCTGCAGGCTTGATGGGTCACTGGCCGTACCCGGCGGCGGGCCCTACGCCGCCGTCTGCCGAATCGGCAGCACCACCCGAAACGTGGTGCCTTTGCCCAGCTCACTGCTGACCGAAATATGCCCCCGGTGTTTCTTGACGATGCCGTAGGACAATGACAGCCCCAACCCGGTGCCTTCGCCCACCGGCTTGGTGGTGAAGAACGGGTCGAAAATCTTCTGCACGGTGTCGGGCGCGATGCCGCAGCCGTTGTCCGCCACTTCCAACCAGATGGTGTCGCCGTCCACGCCGTTGCTGATGGTGATGGTGCCGCGCTCCGGCCCCATGGCCTGGGCGGCGTTGATCACCAGGTTCATTACCACTTGGTTGAGCTGCGAGGCCAGGCATTCGATGTCCGGCAGGGGCGTGTAGTGCTTGACCACATCGGCCTTGTACTTGAGTTCGCTGGCGACGATGTTCAGCGTCGAATCGATGCCCTGTTGCAGGTTGGCGAACTGCCAGGTCTGGTCGTTATCCACCCGCGAGAAGTTCTTCAGGTCCTTGACGATCTGTACCACGCGGCCAATGCCGTCCTTGGACTCGCGGATCAGCACCGGAATGTCTTCCTTGAGAAACTCCAGTTCCAGTTCTGTGCGCAACGCCTTGAGCCGGTCACGCTGGTCCTGCGCCGGGATCAGCGCTTCGCTGTGTTGATATGCCTCCAGCATCTGTTGCAGCTGGTTGAAGTAGCTGTCGAGGGTGCTGAGGTTGGATGAGATAAAGCCCACCGGGTTGTTGATCTCATGGGCGACGCCGGCCGCGAGTTGCCCCAGTGAGGCCAGCTTCTCCGATTGCACCAGCTGGCTTTCCAGGTGCTTGCGTTCGTTGATTTCCAACTGCAACGCCTGGGTGCGTTGTTCCACCAGCTTTTCCAAGTGCAAGGTTTGCAGGGACGCGCGCCGGGCCATGTCCCATTTATTGGCCAGGGTGTTGGCCATTTGCTGGACTTCGATGTTGTCGAACGGCTTCTTCAGGATCAGCAAGCGGTCATAGGCGTTCAGGCGCGACAACAGGTCATCCCAGGAATAATCCGAGTACGCGGTGCATACCACCACTTGCAGGTCGGGTGCGACCTTCCACAGTTGCTCGATGGTCTTCGCGCCGTCCCAGCCATGGGGCATGCGCATGTCAACGAAGGCCAGCGCGTAAGGGCGTTGTTCGGCCATGGCGGTGCTCAGCAAGGCCAGGCCTTCTTCGCCGCCATAGGCGCAGTGCAGCTCGAACGCCTGGGCTTGCGGCGTGGCGGTATCGCCAAACAGCGCCGACTCCATCTCGTCCAGCGCCAGGTTGGATTCTGCGCTCGGCATCAGGATTTTGCGGAAATCCTCATGGATGGACGGGGTGTCATCGATCAGCAGGATGCGCCGGTTGGGAGGCTGGTTCATGCGGTACTTCCGACAAGGGTCAAGGGAATCGTCAAGGTAAACACCGCGCCAAGGCCCGGTCCGTCGCTGTGAGCCGTGAGCTGGCCGTGCATTTCCACGGCGGCCAGGGCACAGCTGTGCAGGCCGAAGCCGTGGCCTTCCTTACGGGTGGTAAAGCCGTGGGTGAAGATCCGCGTCATGTTTTCGACCGGTATGCCTTCGCCATCGTCCTTCACACTGATTTTAAGGGTCTGGTCACCTACCTGTTCGACCCTCAGGGTGATTTGCCGTGGTCGCTCGGAAAGACCGGTCATGGCGTACTTGGCGTTGCTGATCAGGTTGACCATGATCAGCAGCAACCGGTGTTTGTCCCCCAGAATCTGCGGCACCGGCGCGTATTCCTTGACCACCGTGACGTGGTGACGCGTCAACGCGCCGGCGTTCATGCGCAAGGCATCGTCCATCAAGCCACCAATGTCCACCGGCTCCAGCAGTGTGGAGGCGCCGGCATAGGATTGCTGGGTCGAGACGATGTCCTTGATGTGGTCGACGCTTTTGCTCAGCTGCGCCAGCTCATCGCTCATGCCTTGCTGCTCGATGGCTATCGCGTCCACCAGTTGGTTCAGGTAGCCCGGCAGCAATTTGCCTTTTTCATCCTCGGTGAGAAAGCTGCCCAGGTCGCCCTGATGCGCGTTGATCAGTTGCATGGCCTTGCCCAGGCCCAGGGCCTTGCTGCTGCGCAGTTTGCGGCTGACCAGGTCGGCGGAAATATTCACGCTGTTGAGCACGTTGCCGACGTTGTGCAGCACGTTGGTGGCGATCTCTGCCATGCCTGCCTGGCGGGCGCTGTCGAGCAGCTCGCTCTGGGCGTCCTTGAGTTGTTGCGTGCGCCGTTCCACCCGTTGTTCCAGGGTTTCGTTGGCCGATTGCAAGGCGCGGTTGACGCGGTTGATCTCGGCGAAACTGCGCAGCAGGCGCACGGCCAGGTAGAGCAGCAGCACCACCAGCAACGTCGAGAACACCAGCAGGTAGCGGTGGTATTGATGTTCGATGAGATCGGCGGCCTGCTGGTCCTGATCGAGGTGGGTGGTCAGCGCGTCGAGGTGCTCGGCCACGGGCACGGCGGCAATCCGTTCGAGCAGGCTGTTGACCACAGGCTGTTCGCGCAGGATCAGCGAAATATGATTGCTGAGGATATCCACCGGCGCCTGGAACTCGACGGGCAGGCTCTGTTTGTTGATCGCCAGTTTGCCCAGGCCCACCAGGATATCGGCGGCGCGCTCGTCGCTGGTGACCTGGGCGAACTCCAGGCTGCTGAGCAGCAGGTCGTAGGTGTCGGTGGCCACGCTTTGCATTTGCAGGCGGCCTTCGTCGTCAATGCTGTTGAATTGGGCCTGGATGTCATCTTCGGCGGTCGGCAGAAACGCCAGCGAATTACGCAACACCGCATTGTGGGATTTGAACTGGTCCACCAGCCGGGCTTTGTCCTGGATGGCCGCCTGATAGGCCGCCTGGCTGGCTTGCCAACCCGGCAGGTCGGCAGCGCTGTGGTAGGCGCCGCGGCTCGCAAGTTCAGCGCCGATCCGGGTCATTTCCGTCAGGGGCATGACCAGCGGGTCGTAGTTATGGGTCAGCGCGATCCGCGCCTTGAGCACTTCGCTGTCCCACTGGGCATTGAGCTGCTGGAGCTGGCGGATCAGGTCGCGCGACTGGGTATAAGTGGCCGTCTGGTCGCGGGAAGACTTGAGGTACAAAAACACCAGCGTGGAGGCCAGGAACAGAGTCATCAGGCCAAGCAACACCTGGCTGGCGCGGCGGCGATACAGGCGTGACAAGCGTCTCATAGGGGCTTGCCCGCCCAGTTACCGGTCAGGGTCTTGAGAAATTGAATAATCAGGTCCTTGTCTTCCTGGGTCGGGTTACGCCCCAGTTGGTACTTGAACATCACATCGACTGCTTCTTCCAGGGTCTTGGCCGAAGCGTCGTGAAAATACGGCGCGGTGACGGCGACATTGCGCAGGCTGGGCACCTTGAACACATAGCGGTCCTCTTCGTCCTTTGTCAGCAGGTAGCGCCCCAGGTCCGACTCCTGCGGGTTGCCGCGTGCCTGGAAGTAATCGCCCATCACTCCGAATTTCTGGAACATATTGCCGCCGATGTTCACGCCCTGGTGGCAGGCGATGCAGCCGTACTCCTTGAAGCGCTGGTAGCCGTACTTTTCCTGGGTGGTCAGTATCGCGGTGTTGCCCTGCAGATACTGATCGAAGCGCGAGTCGGGCGTGAGCAGCGTGCGCTCATAGGTAGCCAGTGCGTTTTGCACGTTGGCGGCGCTGAGGCCATCGGGGTAAGACTGGGCGAAGGCGCGTTGGTAGACGGGCAGGGCCGCCAGGTTCTGCACCACGGTGTTCCAGTCGCTGCCCATTTCCACGGGGCTGGTGACCACCTGATCAACCTGTGCTTCCAGCGTGTCTACCCGACCATTCCAGAACTGCTTGAAGTTCAGGCTGGCGTTGAACACCGAAGGCGTGTTGAGCACCACAGGTTTACCGTCAACGCCGATCGAGAACGGCTTGTTGTCGGCGCCGCCGGACTCCAGGCGGTGGCAGCTGGCGCAGGACAGCGTGTTATTCGCCGACAGACGCGGCTCGTTGAACAACTGGCGGCCCAGCTCAACCTTGGCCGGGTCCAGCGCCGGTATCGCCGGCATGGGCTTGAGCGCCTCGTTCAGCGGTGCGGCGGCCAGCGGTGCGCCGCTGCCCAGGCACAACGCGAGAATGAAGCCGGTACGGACAGTTGAAACATGGCTCAAGCGAGCACTCCTTGCGGCCTGGGGCTATTGATCGGGCATCAGTGTCGCGCTACCCACCTGCAGCAACTGGACGAAATCCTTCGGCGCCAACGCTTTGCTGAAGAGAAAACCCTGGCCCTCCTCACAGCGCTGGGCTTTGAGGAAATTCAGTTGGTCGAGGGTTTCCACGCCTTCGGCAATGATGTCCAGTTTCAGGCTTTTACCCATGCCGATGATAGCGCTGATCAGTTGTTCGTCCTGACTATTAATGCTCAGGCCGCGCACGAAGGATTGGTCGATCTTCAGCACATCGATGGGAAAGCGCCGCAGGTAGCTGAGGCTGGAGTAGCCCGTGCCGAAATCATCCAGGGCCAGGCGCACCCCCAGCGCCTTGATCCTTTGCAGGATCGCCACGGTTTCGTCGACGTTCTGCATCAGCACGCTTTCGGTAATTTCCAGCTCCAGCAGGGCGGGCGGCAGGCCGGTTTGTTCGAGGATGGCAGCCAGGTTGTCGACGAAGTTGCGTTGGCGAAAGTCGATCGCCGAAATATTCACCGACATGCGCAGCGGCGCCAGGCCCATGTGCCGCCAGGCTTGGGCTTGTGCGCAGGCCTGGCGCAGTACCCACTGGGTCAGGCGCACGATCAGGCCGCTGTCTTCGGCGATCGGAATGAACTCGGCCGGGCTGATCCAGCCGGACCTCGGATGAAACCAGCGTGTCAGCGCCTCCGCGCCGACGATCCGCCCGGACTCCAGTTCCAGCTTGGGTTGGTAGTGCAGCACCAACTCATCGCGCTCAAGCGCCTGGCGCAGCGCGCTCTCCAGGTGTTGCTGGTGCCGGGCGCGCAGGTTCATGTCTTCGGTATAAAAACTGAAGTCGTTCGGGCCGTGCTCCTTGCTGGTGTGCATGGCAGTTTCAGCCTGCTTGATCAACCCCACCGCGTCGGCGCTGTCGTTGGGGTAAACGCTGATCCCAAGGCTCGCGGTCACGCTCAGGTCCTGCCCGGCGACGTGCCGCGTCGCGCTGATGGCATTCAGCACTTTTTGCGCAATGTGCTGGGTTTGCTGGGGGTGCTGGATATCGTTGAGCAGGATCACGAACTCATCGGCGCCGTAGCGAAACACCGAATCCGACGCCCGTACCGTTGCCACCAGGTTCTGGCTGACCTGCTCGAGCACTTCATCGCCCACCGGGTAGCCCAGGGCATTATTGATGCGCTTGAAGCGGTCGAGCCCGATAAACATCACCGCCAGTTGCGTGTCATGTCGCCGGCCCAGGGCGATGGCCTGGGTCAGTCGGTCGCCCAGCAACGTACTATTGGGCAGCCCGGTGAGGGCGTCGTATTGCAACAGGTGCGAGACCTTGAGCAGTTCCTGCACGCGTTCTTCGATGGTGCGCTCCAGGCTGATCACCTTGAGCGCCGCGTCCTGGGCCAGTTGCCATTTCCACGTCAGGGCGCTGGCCATCTGGCGGATTTCCAGGTGATCGAACGGCTTTTTCAGGATCAGCAACTGATCGTTGTACTTCAAGCGCGCTTCAATCGCCTCGAAGGAGTAATCGGAATAGGCCGTGCACAGGGCAATTTGCAGGTTGGGGTCGACGTCCCACAGCTGTTCGATGGTTTGCAGCCCGTCCCAACCGGGGGGCATGCGCATGTCGATAAACACCAGCGCATAGGGCGCCTGGGCCTGCAGGGCTTTGTTCACCAGCGCCAGCGCTTCCTGGCCCTGGTAGGCGGAGTCCAACTCAAATGCCTGGCGTACCGGCGCGGCGGTGCCGAAAAGGGCCGACTCCAAGGTGTCCAGCGAGGGCTCGCCGTGCTCGTCGGCGCAGAGGATCTTGCGAAAATCCTGGTGGATCGAAGCCGTGTCATCGACGATCAGGATGCGACGGTTGGCCCGCCCTGATTCCGGGGTCATGGTGCCCTGCGCCTGTGCAGAAGACTCGACGGCATAACGATTCCTTCCCTGGTTTTACAAGCAAAGGGGTGTGAACATGCAGTGACAGCATAGCTGAGCTCCCTTGATATCGACGGCCAGTTGGCGTCAAATCAACAGCATTTTCGCGCTGCTGGCCTGGATCGGCACGGCGCACCGGTTCAATTGAGCTTCACATCGTTTAATTTGAAGGCAGAGTCGCCATGGATGAACAACTCGCTACGAAGTCCGCTGTGCTGCTGGTCGACGATGAAGAGTCGATCCTCAACAGCCTGCGCCGCCTGTTGCGCAGCCAGCCTTACGAGGTGGTGTTGGCCACCAGCGGCGCCCAGGCGCTGGAGATCATGGCAACCCGGCCCATCGACCTGGTGATGAGCGATGCGCGCATGCCCGGTATGGACGGGGCCACGCTGTTGGCGCAGGTTCACCGCCTGTACCCAGCCACCGGCCGCATCCTGCTCACCGGTTACGCCGACCTGACCACCATCGTCAAGGCGATCAACGACGGGCAGATTCACCGCTACATCAGCAAACCCTGGAATGACGAAGAGTTGCAGCTGGTCTTGCAGCAAACCCTCGAACATCAGCGGCTTGAACGCCTTGCGCGGGAGCAGAACGATCAGCTCAAAGCGCTGAACGCCACGCTGGAAAAGCGTGTGACGGCGCGTACCGCCGAACTGCAACAGACCGCCGACATGCTCGACCTGGCCTACGACGAGCTCAAGCGCAGCTACGTGACCGGTACCGAAGTGTTTTCGTTGCTGGCCAACCTGCGGTTGCCCAAGGACAAGCAGACCAACCGCGCGTTGATCGAATTGATCCGCGTGTACTGCGCCGCCCAGGTCATGGATGAAGCCAGCACCCGCGACCTGACCATGGCTGCGGCGCTGTACAACATCGGCAAACTGAGCTGGACCGACAGCATGATGGTTGCGCCGTCCGACAAGCTGCACAGCACTCACCGCGCGCTGTATCGCGAATACCCGACCCAGAGCGAGTCGCTGTTGATGACCCTGGAGCCGATGAAGGACGCGGCGCGGATCATTCGTCATCACCAGGAGCGTTGGGATGGCTCGGGGTTTCCCGACCACCTCAAGGGCGAGGCGATCCCGGCGGGTTCGCGGCTGCTGAAACTGGCCGTGGACTTCATCGAGCTGCAAAAAGGCCTGATCCTGGAGCGGCACCTGAACAGCGACGAAGCGTTGCTGTATATCCGCAAGTACGCCGGGCGCCTTTACGACCCGGAATTGGTCGAGGATTTCGTGCAGGCCTGCGCCACCTTCCTCAGCGATGTGACCCTGGGCGACCCTACGGTCAGAGTCCTCACCACCCGCGAACTTGAGGACGGCATGGTCCTGGCGCGCAACCTCAACGCCGACAACGGTATGCTCCTGCTCAACGCCGGCAAGGTGCTGAACCTGCCGCTGGTGGACAAGCTGATCGCGTTCGAGTCGATGGAGGGCGCAAAATACAGCGTATTTATCAAACAACCCGACGAGATAACGATTCCCACATGAACTCTTCAATTATCCGCATCGCTGCAGCGGTCCTGATCGACAAGCACGGCCAGACCTTGCTGGTGCGCAAACGCGGGACCCTGGCGTTCATGCAGCCCGGCGGCAAGATCGACGCTGGCGAACAACCGGTCGAGGCGCTGGCCCGCGAGCTGCAGGAAGAACTGAACCTGCGTATCGATCCGGCACAAGCTGTGTACCTCGGCCAGTTCTCGGGGCCCGCGGCCAACGAGCCGGGCTTCACCGTGCAGGCCGACATGTTCCAGCTGCACATCGACGTGGCGGTCACCCCGGCCGCTGAAATTGAAGAAATACGCTGGATCGACCCCATGGGCGACGGCGGCCTGCCATTGGCGCCGCTGAGCCGTGACCAGATCCTGCCGCTCTACCGCGCGTCGCTGATCGGCGCATGACGATTCGCCCACTCAATCCCTGCGATGCCGAGGCCTATCGGGCATTGATGCTCGAGGCCTATGATGCTTATCCCCAGGCGTTCACCTCCAGCGTCGCCGAGCGCGCAGCGATGCCGTTGAGTTGGTGGCAAAAGCGCCTGGACGGTGCGTTGGACCGTTTGCTCGGCGCATATGCCGGCGACGCACTGGTCGGCATCGTCGGCCTGGCGTTCGAGCCTCGGGAGAAAGCGCGGCACAAGGTGACGTTATTCGGCATGTACGTGACTCAAGCCCATCAACGCAACGGCCTGGGCCGCCGGTTGGTGCAGGCGGCACTCGACCAGGCGCGCGAGCACCCGCGCCTCAAGGTGGTCCAACTGACCGTCACCGCCGGCAATGACGCCGCCTTTGCGTTGTACCGGCGCTGCGGCTTTATCCAGTACGGCCTGGAACCGTTGGCGGTGCGGGTGGGCCTGGACTATTTCGACAAGATCCACATGTGGCGTGAGCTGCGCGGCGAGGGTTAAGGGGGCATTACATTCCCCAGGCGACCGGCCTGGCACCGTGATAATCAAAGATACCTCGGAGTACGAAGACATCTTTGCCATCCTCTTTTGCGGTGCGCTCAATGGCCACCCGCCATCGACCACGGCCCGCGCCTGCCTCTACCTGGGGTAAATCAATATAGGTGTAGTTGCCGATTTTTTTGCGGCTGACACGACCTGCCTGAATGTCCTCGGTGATCTGCTCAAGTTTGTTTCTCGCACTGTCTGATAGCAGCGGGATCTGCGCTTCTAACAACTCGTCCTGCTTCACGATGTTGACTACGGGGGCTCGGGCCGTTGGGGGGGCCGGGGAAGGTGTCGGTGTGGGGGATGGTTTTTCAATTTTTTTGGTGGGTACACGGGCGACGTCAAACTCTAAAGGCTCTGAAAACCGAGGGAGGTTCTTTTCAAATTTCGTGACGGCGACACTGTCGATCATTCTTACGCCAGACTCACCGCTCTTGTATGTACCGCTAGACATGGCGATATAGGGAATGCCGGATTTTTTAAAGTCCTCGGCGTAGGAGTCCACGCCAAGTTCCTTGAGCTTTTCCTTGAATTTTTCTGTCCTGAACAGGGTTAAGGATTCTCGTACTTTAGGGTCCGACAAATGCGATTCCAGCGCCATTGCGAGCGAAATTTTTTTATCGGTGGCTATTTTGGTAAGCATTTGTTGGCGTCCTTTTTCGTTCAGAAACGCGTTAAACGAATCCGTTGGCCAGGTTGAAAGTTGATATTTTTCATCAAATTTATCCATGCTCCTCATCTGCTTGGATGTGAACGCATAACCTACAAACTGTGCGTTTGTGTCGGGGTCCTGAATTGTAATGGAGGCTCGGATTTCTTTTGAAAAGTTATCGTTTTTGCCAATTAGTCTTTTTATTTTTTTAAATAATTTATCTTTGTCCAACGGGAGCAGGGGAGGGACCAGGTTCGAGGTTGATCTGTTTATGTGGACGTAAATCTCCGCCTCCGAATGCAGCCTCAACAATGCGTCACGTAATTCATTTTTGGCGCGTGGGCCTAAATTCTGTTGCCCCGAGACGCTGCGACGAAAGGTGGCTTCGTCGATATTGCCCATCTGCTGTCGTGCGTTCGCCAGCAGTGTTCGCTTCTGTAACTCGGTCATTTCTTTAATGAGGGGTTCGAAATACCTTAACTGCTCATCTGTTGAGTAAATACTAAGCGCCGCGATCAGGTCGGCATCGACTTGCTGTTCAGGCGTGAGCCCGCGCAGCCTGCCCATCACCGTGCCGCCGCCCGCTGTCGTGCGTTCGAAACGTGTCTTCCAGCTTTTAGCGTTGCCCGGCACCACCATAAAGTTCGCACTGTTTCCTGCCGGGTCTTTTACATAGCGCGCACCGTCTTCGACAAAAGACTGATACAGGTGATAACGCCCGCCTTGATCCCTCATCGCGATCAGTTGGTTATTGTATTTGTCAAAAAAACACGGGGCGTTGCCCGTTGTGCGCGACAGCGTGTAGTGGTTCGCCTGGGCAAATTCTTCCACGTCAAAGAATGCGTCGATCTGTTTGGGCAACCGATACGCGGCAACATCGACCCAGGCCGGCTCCAATGGCCGGATCGAGGCCGTTGTGAGCGCGATGCGGATCTTGTGGCGGGGGCCGATTTTTCGGACCAGCCCCGGCACACGGCGGCCCAGTTGTCTGACCAGGCTTAGGCCTTTATCGATGCCACTGCGCACCAACATCCGTGCGGCTTTGAAGGGCATCAGGTCGATAAAAAAATCGGCCACTTCAATGCCGAACATAACGGCGTTTACGGTGGACTCGCGGGAAATCTGCGCATTGCTGCGTGAATGGAAAGCGGTATACGAGAGTTGAAACCCGAGCTGCGCCAGATACAAATACGCGTGAAAATTGCCGGTTATTGTTATTAAGGCATAGCGGTGCACGCCGCGTGTATCGCTGAAGATTCGTGAGCGCTCCTGCGCATCGTTGGTGGCCATGCGCTCGCTGAAATAGGCTCGCCATTGCGGTTTTGCGTTCAGCACGTCCAGCTCCCCCAGGCCGTTGGGCAGTTCCCTGAAGGGCGCGTCATCCGGGGCATCCGGCGTATACAGCACGCAGACGCCGTCAGGCTTGGTGCGTTTTCGCTGAATGATCAACACGCCGTTGATCACGTGCCCCCCTCGGCCTCCTTCCAGTACGCTGCCCATCACCAACAGGTTCACGTCGATCTCGAACTCGCTGACCCGGGGGCGTTTTGTGGAATCGGGGTACTCGAGCACCGCCTTTATCCAGTCAAATCCGCTTCCGGGCGTCTTGAATATAAACAGCTTGTGAATATCGGGATTCAACCGGCTCTCCAGGGCGTCCTTGTGCATTTTCGCCGCGTTGGCGCGCTGCCAGGCGGTGGCGAAGCTGTTGCCTTCGCTGCCCTGCGAAAAGGTTGACCTCAGGTATTCGGCGTATTTTCCTCCAATGTCGGCTTCTTGGGCGAGCGCGCGTAAATCCGAATCGCCCAGCGTGCCCTTGCTGTTGCCGTCGGTATCGACGAGGGTGGCGGTGGCGCTGATGGTTCTGTTGAAGTCATGCGCGGACCATGGATCGACATTGCGCTGGGCGTAACTGCCCAGTGTGCGCAGGTCTATGACGACCTGGCTCTTCCAGGTGCCACGGGTCAGTGTCTGGCCTTCCAGAAACCGTGGGATGCTTATCTTTTCATCGGCGGTGATGTAAACGACCGAGGTGTTCTCGTCGCGATACCCCGTCAACTCGACCGGCAGGAGGAAGGACAGACGCAGACGAACCAGGCTTTTATACGGGGCAATATCCACGTCGGCATAGGCCGGTTTCTGTTTTTTCAGGACCTTGTCTGTTTGTTCGAGTGAAAACGCTTCCAGTGTCTGAACCTTTTCAAGAAAAGGCATGAGCGCCGCATTGCTGTCACTCATCGCCTGTTCCAGTTGCCTGTAGCGGTGCTGGTCGTGCGCGTCGGCAGTTTTCAGCCACTCGGGTTCGCTTACGTCTATCAGGCGCAGATTACGTGTGACAAAGGCATCGGCGATGTCCAGATACTGGGTGATGTCCGCCGCCAGATCGAGTTCGCCGGCCACCGGCAATGTTTCCTTGCGCAGGGCTTGTCGCACAGCAAAATATTGTCGAATTCGTACTGAGCGAACACTGTACGCCACGATATCTGCCTCTATCGTTGGCGGGCTTGCGGCCAGCACGGGCAAACCGGACAGCCCTGCGCGGGCCGTTTTCGACAGGCTTGCGAGCAGGCGCTTGCCGGCCGGGCCGCCTTCGCGTAGGCGTGCCGCCACGGCCTGATTCAAACGGCCCAGGTTTTCATATTCCTCAAACTCCTCGCCCGGGCTGTACAGCATCAGGCTGCCCGTAGGCGGAGTCTTGCCCGTGGCGTTGAGGATGAATGCGGCGGCGAACTCACTGCCGTCCTCCAGCATCAGCCGGTATACCGCAGGCCTGACGTCGATGGCGAAGGTCTTTTCCCGCGCCGCCGCAGTGGGGTACTTGAGCACATTGTCGGCCAATGTCCGCCCGGCCGCCGACAACGTGCCATCCAGCGTGCGCAGCGCCAGTTGATGGGCCAGCACCTGGCGACGCAAGGCAATCAGTTGTTCCTCCGAGTCGGGTTGGCCATCCTCGGCGGTGCCCCAGAACGCGTTCAGACTTTGGATGACGGCGATTTCCGTCGAGCCGGCCAATTGCGCCGCCGTGCCGTTTGAAGACAGGTGCTTGTCCGCGTCCAACGTGTTGGGTTCCCGGTAGAAGGCACCGCTCTGTTGGGTCAAATAGGTGCCGCCGTCTGGCGCGCGCAACCGGATGAGTACCGACCCCAACGGTTCGCTGGACAAGAGTTGCCGTTGCCCCTCCTGATCCTCCCGGAAACGGCTGTAAAAGATCTGGTTGGGATTGATGGGCCGGGGCAAATGGGGAAATGCTTCAGTCAATTTATGCTGATACACCCTGCCCAGGCTTGGCTGTGACTGCATCAAGTCGTCGGTTTTGACGTTGAGTTTGGCGAGCTCGCCGATAAGGTGATCCTGCTGCTTCTCGGTCGAAGACGCCGGGGGTACCACAGGCAACGTCACAGGCTGAAAAGTGACGAGGGGCGTGTATTTGGCCTGGATCGGTTGTGGATCGTCACCCTGTTGGGCTGGGGAAGAAGGCAATGAAGTGTGCATGCGCGAACCCTTACAAAAGGGCGCAAGTTGAGCGAAGGTGCTGTGCGCCCGGATGAATGTGAGGGTCGAGTGTAGGTGCGGCGCCAAGGGGCTCAGCGGTGCATGTGTCTCGGACAGCCGAGCACTATGCTGGGTTGGTCTCAGGTAACGCATAGGTATCACGATGCGAAGCGAGCCGCTCTTGATCTTGCTTTTGATCTTAGGCGCCCCGTTAAACCACGCTGGCCGTAATTCGACAGTGATTTGGGGGGTAAACCGGCAGGGATGCCGGTTTAGCCGCCCCGCGCCATGGATGGCGCGTGGCGGCGGCCCCCAAATCACTGTCGGATTACGGGCACACCGAGCCGGGGCGAGGTGCCGAGTGGTGGGGCAAGAGCGTTTTGCTTACTTTTGCGCTTTTCAAAAGTGAGACGCCGTAAGGGCGGAACCCTAAGCCGCCGTTACCGCAGCAACGGATATGTACTCGCCTTGATCCAGCATCCTGGTCGGCTGTCAGGCCGCCATCGGGAGCAAGTCGAATCGTCGCACCGCCCCTCCCACATTTAGGTCGCGGGGTATCAGTTAGAGAGGCTTCGGCTCCTGAGCCGTCACAGGTTCAGAGCCGTGCCAAAGTTGTGTAGATACCCATGCAGGTAACGGGGAGCCTGTCGCGGGCCTCAACGCACCGCACTCACGCCATCGAGCGTCGAAAATGACGTGTCTTTGGCCGTCAGCAAGAAGTCACGCATGTACGGCGCATCGAGCATGTCCGCCCGAATCCCCGCATACAGCGTGGCGAACAAACCTTTCTCGCCCAGCCGCTTGGCCTTCACATAACCGCGTGAGCTGTACTCGTGCAGCGCCCAGTGGGGCATGCCGCACACGCCACGGCCGCTGGCCACCAGTTGCATCATCATCACCGTGAGCTCCGAGGTGCGCACCTGGGCGGGTTCCACGTCGGCAGGCTCCAGGAAGCGGGTGAAGATGTCCAGGCGATCACGCTCCACCGGGTAGGTGATCAGGGTTTCCGTCAGCAGGTCCTGCGGCACGATGTAGGATTTATTCGCCAGCGGGTGCTGATTGGCCACGGCGAGCATGGCTTCGTAGGTGAACAGCGGCACATAGGTGATGCCCGGCAGCTCCAGCGGGTCGGAGGTCACCACCAGGTCGAGGTCGCCACGGGCCAGGGCCGGCAGCGGCGCGAAGGCAAAGCCCGAGGCCAGGTCGAGCTCGACTTCGGGCCAGGCATCGCGGAACTGGTCGATGGTCGGCATCAGCCACTGGAAGCAGCTGTGGCATTCGATGGCCATGTGCAGGCGCCCGGCGGTGCCGCCGGCCAGGCGTGCGATGTCGCGCTCGGCGCCGCGCAGCAGGGGCAGGGTGGCGTCCGCCAGTTGCAGCAGGCGCAGGCCGGCGCTGGTGAAACGCACCGGTTTGGTCTTGCGCACGAACAGCGGCATGCCCAGGCGTTCTTCGAGTTCCTTGAATTGGTGAGACAGCGCGGACTGGGTCAGGTGCAGGCGCTCGGCCGCCTCCACCAGGCTGTCGGCTTCGCGCAGGGCGTGCAGGGTCTTGAGGTGACGGATCTCGAGCACGGGCTCTCCATGAAGACAATTTGTGATGAAGTGGGATGGCGTGAGTTTGTCTCATGTTGCCGCGCATGTCGACCAGGACCGCCTGGCACTCTTCATCAAACTGTCATCGAACTGTGGCAGCGCGCTTGAACAAACTTCATCAGACTCGCGCTCTACTGGGGTTCTGCGTTTCGGTGTTTTTCATGCGCGTGTTGCTTTTACTGGCCGCTCTGTTGTTCGGCCTGCCGTCTTTTGCGGCTTCTCGATGTGACGTCAATGTCCCGACCCAAACGGTCGACCTGGCTCAGGTAAGCATCGCCTACCAGAGTATCGGGCGTGCGTCCGACCCTGCCTTGCTGCTGGTGATGGGCCTGGGCGGGCAGTTGATCCACTGGCCTGACGAAGTGGTCGTCGCCCTGTGCCAGCAAGGTTTTCGGGTGATTCGCTACGACAACCGCGATGTTGGCCTGTCCACCTGGCGCCAGGCACCGGCCAGCGCCAACCTGACTTTCGAGGTGCTGCGCTACAAGCTCGGCCTGCCGGTGGCGGCGCCCTACACGCTGACCGACATGGCCGACGATGCCTTGGGTTTGATGGACGCATTGCAGGTCCGGCAATTTCATGTGCTGGGGGCGAGCATGGGCGGCATGATCGCCCAGCACCTGGCGGCGATGGCGCCGCAGCGGGTGGAAAGCCTGACCCTGATCATGACCAGCTCCGGCGCCGAAGGCCTGCCGGCCCCGAACGCGGCGTTGGTGCAGTTGCTGTCGCGACGCAGCGCGCCCAATCGCGAAGTCGCCCTGGAACAGCAAGCCGATCTGCTCGCCGCGCTGGGCAGCCCGAATGTGCAGGATGATCGCCAGGCATTGCTGCATCAGGCGGCGCTGTCCTATGACCGTGCCTTCAACCCCGAAGGCGTGAAGCGCCAGATCATGGCGATCCTCGCCGAGCCGAGCCGCGTGCCGTTGCTCAACCAGCTGCGGGTGCCGACCCTGGTGGTTCATGGCACCGCCGACCCGTTGCTGCCGGTGATGCACGGCGTTCATCTGGCCGCGCATATCCAGGGCAGCCAGTTGAAATTGATTCCAGGCCTGGCCCACCGTTTCCAGGAGGCGTTCAAGGCGCCATTGCTGGCGGCGGTGCTGCCTTACCTGCAAGCCCATCGCGAAGATACCGCGCACTGGGCGCAGATCGACCTGGGCGAGCCTTCGAAGCTGCTGTGAAGGTGGTGTATCGTGTCGCTTTTGCGGCGCATTAATGCCAGCGAGGTGGCCTGCCCATGAGTACTCCCCTGAAAATCGATTTCATCAGCGACGTGTCTTGCCCCTGGTGCATCATCGGCCTGCGCGGCTTGACCGAGGCCCTTGATCAGCTTGGCGCCGAGGTGCAGGCCGAGATTCATTTCCAGCCGTTCGAATTGAACCCGAACATGCCCGCGGACGGGCAAAACATCGTTGAGCACATCACCGAAAAATACGGCTCCAGCGCCGAAGAGTCCCAGGCCAACCGCGAGCGCATTCGCGACATGGGCGCCGCGTTGGGCTTTGCCTTTCGCACCGATGGCCAGAGCCGCATCTACAACACCTTCGATGCGCACCGCCTGTTGCATTGGGCCGGTACTGAAGGCTTGCAATACAACCTCAAGGAGGCGCTGTTCAAGGCCTATTTCACCGACGGCCAGGACCCCTCCGACCACGCGACCCTGGCGATCATCGCCGAAAGCGTCGGCCTGGACCTCAAGCGCGCCGCCGAGATTCTCGCCAGCGACGAATACGCCGCCGAGGTGCGTGAGCAGGAGAAGCTGTGGATCACCCGTGGCGTGACCTCGGTGCCGACCATCGTGTTCAACGACCAGTACGCCGTCAGCGGCGGGCAGCCGGCAGAAGCCTTTGTTGGGGCGATTCGCCAGATCATTAGTGAGTCCAAAAACTAAAGCCAGACACCGATCAAAATGTGGGAGGGGGCTTGCCCCCGATTACGGTGTGTCAGTCACCAATAGTTGGCTGACACACTGCTATCGGGGGCAAGCCCCCTCCCACATTTTGATCTGCGCTGGTCTGAATATCTCCCTGGCCCATCCCTTGCATTGACCCCCTAAAGCCCACCCGGTCTGCGGTTGGGCGCTGCCATTAGGGATGAAACACTGCCTTGAACATTCTTGACCTCGACCACAGCCTCACCGCTCAGGCGCCGATTGCCCAGCGGTTGGCCAGCGGCCGGGCCACGCGCCTGGATCTGCTGGACCTGGGCCCGAAGCTGCGCCTGTGGTCCACCGAAAAAACCTGGAAACGTTTCGTCGAGCGCCTGGCCCAGCGGCCACGGCCCAGGGATGCGCGCCCGGAAATCCTGTTCGTCGGCTCCGGCGACTATCACCACCTCACGCCGGCGTTTCTCGCCGACCTGAAAGAACCCATCAGCCTGATCCACTTCGACAACCACCCCGACTGGGTGCGCTTTGCGCCCAAGCGCCACTGTGGTTCGTGGGTCAACCGCGCGCTGAAGATGCCGGCGATCAAACGCATCGTCACCCTGGGCCCTTGCAGCGACGACCTGCATAACCCGCAGTTGCGCGGCGCTAACCTCGGCGCCCTCAAGCGCGGGCAGTTGCAGCTGTTCCCCTGGCAGCACCCGCCCTCGAAAGTCTGGGGCCGGGTTGGCGATGGCGCCGGGCACCGGCAGCAGGAAAATCACCTGCACTGGCGCAACCTGGCGGAGCTGGACTGGGCCACGTTCCTGGATCAGATGATCGCCAGCCTGCCCACCGAAGCGGTCTGGATCACCCTCGACAAAGACGTGCTCGCCAGTGAAGACGCCGCCACCAATTGGGACCAGGGCGGCATGCGCCTGAGCCACTTGCTCCAGGCCCTGCGGGCGTTGGCCGCGCATAAACGCATCATTGGTATCGACGTGTGCGGCGAGTTCGCCGCGCCTGCCTTCAGCAATGCGTTCAAGCGCTGGGAAGCCAAGTCCGACCAGCCCCCGCCCGAGCGCTGGAGCGCGCAGGATTTGCAGCGCAATGCCGCGACCAATGCGGCGCTGATCGATCTGTTCGAGGAGTTGTTCCCGTGAGCCTGACCGTCATGATGTTGCTGGCGCTTTCCATTGTGCTCGATGTGATCGGCCAGCTGTGTTTCAAACTGGGCGTGGACCGTTTGCCGCAACTCGATGGCGGTTTCCGTCTGCGCGCGTTCTGGGGCCAGGTGTTCAATGCGCCGCTGCTCTGGGCCGGCATCGGCGCCTATGTGATCGAGTTTTTCGTCTGGCTCGAAGCCTTGTCCCGTGCGCCATTGAGCCTGCTGTTTCCGCTTGCGGCGTTGGCCTATTGCCTGGTGGTGCTGGCAGGCAGGGTAGTGCTCAAGGAAACCGTCAGCCGACGCCGTTGGCTGGGCACGCTGGTGATTACCTTCGGCGTGATGTTGGTGGCGATTGCGGGGGGCCAGGCATGAGTACGCAAACCGTCGACGCGGGCTGGTTGCATGGGCGGCTTGGCACGCTGGTGCTGTGGGCGCTGTTGATCGCCACTGAAAGTGCCGGGCAGCTGTTTACCAAGGTGGCCGGTGATCAATTGGGGCAGATGGATTTCACCTGGCAGTGGCTGGCGGATGTCGCGCGCAACCCGGGGATTCTGGCGGCGATTGCCAGTTATATCAGCGCGTTTTTCGTTTGGATGCTGATCCTGCGGCGCAGCAGTTTGTCGTTGGCCTTTCCGTTGAGTTCGCTGGTGTTTGTGGCGGTGCTGCTGGGGTCTTGGCTGGGGTTGGGGGAGCACATCAGCCCGCTGCACTGGGTGGGAGTTGCGGTGATTATTGCAGGCATCGCGTTGCTGGCCGAGGGCGAAGAAAACTGAAATACGATCCCATGTGGGAGGGGGCTTGCCCCCGATTGCGGTGTACCAGTCAGCCATTTTTTAACTGACAGACCGCCATCGGGAGCAAGCCCCCTCCCACATTTTGACCGAGGTGAATCAATCGAAGGTGTAGCTGATCGCCGTCTGCACCTGGCCCTGGTTCACCTCACCGGCTTGCCTGACGATGCTGCTGTTGGCCGCCGAGCCGACCAGGTGCGCCCAACTCGCACTGGTCAGCAATGACCAGTTGCGCGCCAGGGGGAACTGGAAGCTCTGGCTCAAGGTGACGTTCTGGAAACCGCCACTGGCGTTGTAGGCCTTGAACCCCGTGGCGGCCGCCTCGTTGTTGTCCACCCCGAAAAACGTCTGGTTCTGGCGCGCGTCGGCAAAGCGCGCCACCAGGCCGCTGCTGCCGATGATTCCACCGCCCAGCGGGTAACCGAGTTCACCGCCGACCTTGCCCAATACGCCGCTCTGGGAATGCCCACCGCCCACGGCCTGGCCCAGCTGCGCGTAGACCCGCCAGAAATCGGCCGGCGCGTACTGGACGAAACCGCCGACCTCGGCCATGTCCGACACATTGCGCAGGCCTTGCAGCGCGCCGTTGGAGGTACGGCCCGACAGGTAATTGATGTACGGGCCGGCGGTGAGGCCGTGGGCGTTCAATGCGCTCCAGGTCAAGCCGTCATCGGTGCTCAGGCTGACGTCGCCCCAGTCCAGGTCCAGGTAGGGCACGGGGCGGGTTTCATAGCGGCTGCCGGTCGGGTCGTGGGGTTGGTAGCTGACGCCTGCGCCGACGTCTCCGGTAATGCCTTCGGCCTGCGCGCTCAGGCTCAGCAGCCCGACGAGTGCAGCGCATGTGATCCTCAACATGGTCACAGTTCCTGGGTGAGTGAACAGGCGCGCATGAACGCGCAAACCCTGGCGCCTGCGCAAGCACTCATCTTGTTTGTAGCAAGCTACAAAAATTGTAGCTTGCGGCGCACCTGTCGCCCGGAATATCCAGCAAAGCCCCAGCCCCGCTGGGCTTTGGCCAATTGGCACGCTCCCTGCTCTACCGGTAAGGCAAGCGCATACAGCGCGCCTCTTTCCAAAGGTAGACGCAATGATCCAATGGCATATCGTGTGTGACTTCGACGGGACCATCACCCCCACCGATGTCATCGACAACGTCCTCCAACGCTTCGCCGGCCCCGAATGGGAAACCATCGAACAGGAATGGCTGGACGGGCATATCGGCTCACGCGAATGCCTGAGCCGCCAACTGGCGCTGATCAAGGCGACCCCGAGCGAATTGCTGGCCTATTTCGACAGTGTCGAGATCGACCCGGACTTCCCGGATTTCGTCGATCACGTCATGGGCCTGGGCGCGACCATCGAAGTGGTCAGCGACGGCATCGAGCAGGGCATCGCGCGCATTCTGTCGCGCAACTATGTGACCTTGCTGCCGATCCTCGCCAACCGCCTGCGCCAGGTCGACCAGAACAGCTGGCGCATCGACTTCCCGTATGCCAGCGACGCCTGCCGCGCCGCTTCCGGCAACTGCAAATGCAAATCCACGCCGCGCAACAAGCGCGTGCTGGTGATCGGCGACGGCAAATCCGATATGTGCGTGGCTTCCACCGCCGACTTTGTGTTCGCCAAAGGCAGCCTCGCCGAGTATTGCGTCGCCCACCAGATTCCCCATGCGCGCTTCGACAGCTTTGCCGAAGTGCCTGCATTGCTGGCGCAACTGCCACAAGGCATCGCCGCCAACGCCACCTCCTTTACTGCCGACACTCAGGAAATTTTCCATCATGTCTGATATCCGTATCGCTACCACCGAAGACCAGATTCTTCTGGATAAAGAAGCCAAGTACTGCTCCTACGGCGACACCGTGCATTACATCGAGCCGCCGCGTATTTTCAGCCGTTGCGAAGGTTCCTACGTGTGGGACACCGAAGACCAGGCTTACCTCGACCTGCAGATGTGGTACTCGGCCGTCAACTTCGGCTACGCCAACCCGCGCCTGAACAACGCATTGAAGCAACAGATCGACACCCTGCCGCAGATTGCCAGCCAGTACCTGCACAAGGGCAAGATCGAGCTGTCGGAAATGATCGCGGTGGACGCCAAGAACAAGTTCGGCCTCGACGGTCGCGTGCACTTCAACGTCGGTGGTTCGCAGTCGATTGAAGACTCGTTGAAAGTGGTGCGTAACGCGTCCAACGGCAAGAGCCTGATGTTCGCTTTCGAAGGCGGCTACCACGGGCGCACCCTCGGCGCCTCGTCGATCACCTCCAGCTTCCGCTACCGTCGCCGCTATGGCCACTTTGGCGAGCGCGCCAACTTCATCCCGTTCCCTTATCACTTCCGTGGCCCGAAGGGCATGACCAAGGAAGAGTACGGCAGCCACTGTGTGCAGCAATTTGCGCGGTTGTTCGAGACTGAATACAACGGCGTCTGGGACCCGAAAACCAACCAGTGCGAATACGCGGCGTTCTACGTCGAGCCGATCCAGGGCACCGGCGGCTACGTGATCCCGCCGATGAACTTCTACCGCGAGCTCAAGCATGTGCTGGACCAGCACGGCATCCTGATGGTCAGCGACGAAATCCAGATGGGTTTCTACCGCACCGGCAAACTGTGGTCGATCGAGCACTTCGACGTGCAGCCGGACGTGATCGTGTTCGGCAAGGCGCTGACCAACGGCCTCAACCCGCTGGGCGGCATCTGGGCCCGTGAAGAGTTGATCAACCCGAAAATCTTCCCGCCAGGCTCCACCCACTCCACCTTCGCCTCCAACCCTTTGGGCACCGCGGTCGGCCTGGAAATGTTCAAGATGACCAGCGAAGTCGACTACGGCGCGATGGTCATGGCCAAGGGCAAATACTTCCTTGAAGGCCTGCAGGACTTGCAGAAACGTTTTCCGATCATCGGCGACGTCGACGGCCTGGGCCTGGCGCTGCGCTGCGAAATCTGCGGCCCGGACGGTTTCACCCCAGACAAGGCAACCCTGGACTACATGGTCGAGGAGGGCATGAAAGGCGACATGCTGGTGGATGGCCAGAAGCTCGGTCTGATCCTCGATGTGGGCGGCTACTACAAGAACGTGATCACCCTGGCGCCGTCCCTGGAAATCAGCTACCCGGAAATCGACCTGGGCCTGAAGCTGCTCGAGCAACTGCTGGTGCGAGCGACCACACGGTGAGTGTCGGCGAGATCGACCTCGGTGAAGGTGATGCCGGCTTCGTTCTCGGTGCTGGTCCGGTCGGGATCCTGTTGATTCACGGCCTGACCGGCACCCCGACGGAATTGCGCCAGGTCGCCAGGGGGCTGGTCAAGGCGGGCAACTGCACGGTGTACGTGCCCACCCTGGCCGGGCACTGCGGTGATAACAGCGACTTGCAGGCCACCGGCTGGCGCGACTGGTACGAAGGGGTGCGCAAGACCTTCGCACAGATCGAGCGGCGTCACGCGCAAGTGTTCGTTGGCGGCTTGTCCATGGGCGCGGTGATGTCGATGTATGTGGCTGCCGAACACCCTGGGCGAGTCGCCGGGCTGCTGATGTATTCCACTACCTTGAAGTACGACGGCTGGAGCATCAATAAACTGGCGTTTCTCACGCCGTTGCTGATGAAGATTCCGTTCGGCGTGCACCTGTGCAGCTTCGAAGAAAAGCCGCCCTACGGCATCAAGAACGAACGCCTGCGGGCCGTCGTCGAGCGGCAGATGAAGCAAGGCGAAAGCAGCGAGGCGGGGTTGTTGACCATGGAAGGTATCACCGTGCGCGAGTTGCACCGCCTGAACGCCGTGGTCAGGAAACGCATGCCCGAGGTCAAGGTACCGACGCTGGTGCTGCACTCCATCGAGGACGACATCACCAGCCGCTGGAACGCCGATTACGTGGAGCGCCACCTCGGTGGCCCGGTGACCAAGATCCTGCTGGATAACTGTTACCACATGATCACCGTCGACCTGCAATACCGCCGGGTCATCGAGTTGAGTGCCGCGTTTGTCGAGCAGCATTCGGTGCAACTCAATCGTGTGGCCTGACCCGCCTACCTGTAGGAGCGAGCTTGCTCGCGAAGGTCGTTAACGATAACGCGTACTGCCAGGCTGAGTACGTTGTCTGGGCGATCTTCGCGAGCAAGCTCGCTCCTACAGGGATGCGGTGTTGATAAGGAAAAACTGTGATTACCACCCAAGCCTTCCCGACCCTCCGGGCCATCCAGCGCGATGCCTGGAATGACTGTTTTCCCGGTGCCCTGGAGGACTGGGACTATTACCTCGCGGTGGAAAACGCCGCGATCGATGACTTTCAGTGGCGTTACCTGGCGGTTTACGAAGAGGGAACGCTGGCGGCAGTGGCTGTCGCGTTCATCACCCATTATCGTCTCGACACGACGCTGTCGGGCGCCGGCAAGCGCTTGACCGAGCGTGTGGCGCGACTGTGGCCGGGTCTGTTGCAACTGGGGTTGTATGCCCTCGGTTCGCCGGTGGCCGAGCGCTGCGACGTTGGTTTTGCCAGTGGCGTGGCGGATGCGCGGCGCCCGCAGTTGCTCAAGCACTTGCTGGAGGTCGCGCGCCGGGATGCCGATGACTTTGGCATCGGCCTGCTGGCAGTCAAGGACGCACCGAGCAACGACCCGCATTGGGCCGAAAGTTGCCGTGCGGCTGGCTTTCAAAGCATGCCGAGCCTGCCCACGGGCGTGTTGCCGCTGCCCTACGGCTCAGTGGACGCTTACCTTGGCTCGCTGGGTAAATCCACCCGCAAAGACCTGCGCCGCAAACTGCGCGCACCGGGGCCGCGGGTGGAGTGGCGGCGCAATATCGATGATGTGCTGCCCGAGGTCATGCGCCTCTATGAAGCCACGCTGATGCGCGCGGACTTGCAGTTCGAACGCCTGCCAGCCGGTTACTTCACGGGGATTCTCGAACAGCTGCAAGCGCGTGCGGTGTGTGTTCTTTACTGGGTGGACGAGCACCTGGTGGCGTTCAACCTGATCCTGCTCGACGAGCATCGGCTGATCGATAAGTTTTTCGGGCATGACATCGCGTTCAGCCGTGAGTACAACCTGTACTTCCGTAGCTGGCTGACCAATGTCGACTACTGTATTCAACACAATATTGCGGTGTACGAGTGCGGCCAGGCCGGGTATGCCAGTAAACTGCGCCTGGGCTGCCAGTTCCAGGGCAACAGCCTGTTCTTCCGCCACCGCAATCGGTGGGTCAACGGCGTGCTCAAGTTAGTCAAAATGTTGTTCCGACCGGATCGTTCCGACCCTGCCATGGCTGCTGCGATAAGCGAAACCTGATGATCACCAAGACCCGCCAGAAAGCCCGCCCCTTTGCCATTTCGCGCTGGAGCGTCCAGCGCAAGCTGGTGCTGGCCTTCTGGCTGGTCAGCGTCATTCCGACCATGATTGCGGCGGAATTGGCCGCCACCACGTTGTCGCAGATTTTCGACAGCAACGTGCGTATCTGGCTGCAGGAGTCGACCAAGATCGTCAAGGACGAGATCGGCGACATCCTTCACGACAACGCGCGCATGGCCAAGCTGTTCCTGCGCTACACCAGCCCACCCTCATCGCGGCAGGCCGAACGGCATGACCGGCTCACCGCCGACATCGCCGATGCCACCGACATCGATGTGGTGGCGCTGATTCGTAGCAGTGATCACAAGGTGGTGTTCAGCACCGCCGCCGACGACATCGTCAAGCAGATCAACCTGACCAGCAACACGGTATTGCAGACCGTACAGGTGGCCGGCGTCAGCACGGGCCTGGTGGTATCGACCTTCGAAACCAACCGTGATGGGGTCGATTATCTGTTGCTGGTGGCCACCTACCTGGACAGCAGCTTCCTTACCAGTGTGGCCGATGTGCATTCCCTCGACCTGCGCCTGTACCTGGCCAATGCCACGGGGTTTTCCGAGATATTTTCCACCCAGCGCTTCGAAAACCACCCGGCGCGCATCCCGAAGAATGTCGAAGCCGAGCTGCGCAGCACCCGGCAGCCGAGCGAGCAGTTCACCAACCAGTACAGCGGCTTGTACTGGCCGATATTCAACGATGCCGGCGAGCTGCAAGGCGTGATCTTCAGCGGCCTGCTGCGCCACACGAGCCTGGTGGGGCTGGTGAATCAGAGCAACTTGTTCGTGTTGATTTTCCTGGTCAGCTCGGCGCTGTCACTGGCGGCAGGGGTGTGGGTGTCGCGGCGCCTGACCCAGCCGCTGCGGGACTTGTCCCAAGGCGTGAACGCGGTGATTTCCGGCAACTACGCGCACCGGGTAGAGGTCAGTGGCGGCGACGAGCTGGCGCAACTGAGCAGCACCTTCAACCACATGACTGAACGCCTGGGGGAATTGCATCACCTGGAAGCCCAACTGCGCCGGCGTGATCGTCTGCACGCCCTGGGTGAAGTCGCCATGGGCCTGGCTCATGAAATCCGCAACCCGTTAGGGATCATCAAGACGGCCACTCAACTGTTGCACCGGCGCGCCGACCTTCCGGACGCCGACAAACGCCACTTGGAGTACGTGATCAGCGAGGTCAGCCGGATCAACGACCTGATCACCGAATTCCTCGACTTCGCCAAGCCCAATCCGCCGATACGCGTACAGCAACCGGCACGCCCGTTGGTGGAAGACATCCTCGGCTTCTGTGGCCCGGAGTTGAGTACTCACAATATCGATGCACAGATTGACGACCAGGCGCCCGACGCTACGCTCTACGCGGATGCCAAGCAGCTCAAGCAGGCCTGCCTGAACCTGATTCTCAACGCCATCGACGCGATGCCTGAAGGCGGGCGCCTCACCCTGGGTATCCGCAGCGTGGGTGACACCACCGTGATCAGCATCGCCGATACCGGCCAGGGCATCCCGGCGGATATGGTCGAGCGCATTTTCACGCCGTTCGTCACCACCAAGGCCTCGGGTACAGGGCTGGGCCTGGCCAAGGTCTATTCGATCATGGAGAGTCACGACGCCAGCATCGAGTGCGTCAGTGAGAAAGATGCCGGCGCCACCTTCAACCTGTACATTCCGGCTAACGGTGAAGACGACGGCGAGGATGAGAACGGGCATGACGCATAACGTATTGGTGGTCGACGACGAGCCCAAGCTCTGTGACCTGTTGTCATCCGCCCTGAGCCAGAACGGCATCCAGGTGTTTACCGCTGGTAATGGCCTGCACGCGCTCAAGGTGCTGGAGCAGGAGGACATCGACCTGGTCATCAGCGACTGGCGCATGCCGGGCATGGACGGGCCGGCGTTGCTGGCGGAAATCAAGCAGCGCTATCCGCAGTTGCCGGTGATCGTGATGACGGCCTACAGCACCGTGAAAAATGCCGTGCAGTCGATGCGCAATGGGGCCTACGACTACATTGCCAAGCCGTTCGATATCGACGAGCTGGACATCACCGTGGCCAAGGCCCTGCAGTTTCGCGACATCATGCGCGATAACGCGCGCCTGCGTGCCGAGCTGGATGAACATGCACAGTTCGACAGCCTGGTGGGTGACAGTCCAGCGTTTCGTAAAGTGTTGCAAGCGGTGGACTCGGTGCGCGACAGCAGCGCAACCATCCTGCTGACCGGCGAAAGCGGCACCGGCAAGGAAATGGTCGCCCGCGCGATCCACAAGCATGGCAGCCGTGCCGACCAACCGTTCGTGGCGGTCAATTGCGCGGCGATTCCTGAGGGGCTGCTGGAAAGCGAAATGTTCGGTCATCGCAAAGGCGCCTTCACCGGCGCCGTGGCCGACCGGGTAGGGCGCTTCATGCAGGCCGACAAGGGCACGCTGTTTCTTGATGAAGTCGGTGATATGCCGCTGGCCTTGCAGGCCAAGATTTTGCGTGCTTTGCAGGAACGGGTCATCGAACCGGTGGGTGATCCCCGCGAGCGCAAGGTGGACGTGCGGGTGATCGCCGCGACCAACAAGAACCTGCTGGACGCGGTGGCCAACAAGGAATTTCGCGAAGACTTGTATTACCGGCTGAATGTCTTCCCGATTCCTTTGCCGGCCCTGCGCGAGCGCGTGGAAGACATCGCACCCCTGGCCCGGCACTTCGCCCGCACCCTCAGTGCAACCGCCGGCAAACGCATCACCGGGTTCAGCCCGGAAGCCTTGCAGGCCATGGCCGCGTACCACTGGCCGGGCAATATCCGTGAGCTGCAAAACTGCGTGGAGCGGGCGACCATCGTGGCGGCTTCGTCGGTGATCGAGGATATCGATTTGCCGGGGTATTTGTTTGCTTCGAAACCGAGCGAGGGCGGGGTGACGGCGATCCTCAGCGACGGGCCGGGTGTGCCACAGGACCTGGATGCGGCGCTGGCGGAAGTGGAGAAAGCCTACATTTTGGCGGCGTTGCAGGAGAGCAATGGCGTGCAGGCTGCGGCGGCAACGAAGATCGGTATCTCGGAGCGCAGCTTCTGGTACCGCCTGAAGAAGCTGGGCATCCAAGTCGACAAAATAGTCCGCTGACACACTGTGGTTAAAACTGTGGGAGGGGGCTTGCTCCCGATAGCGGTGTGTCAGCCACAGATATATTGACTGACCCACCGCAATCGGGGGCAAGCCCCCTCCCACATTTGGACTGTGGTGTGTCAGGTGTGCAGGCGTACCCAGACACTAACCAGCACCGTTGCCGCCATCAACCAGGCCACTGCGGCCACGGCGAGCGATGCCTCCAACCGCATCCGATCCACCATCACATACAACGTCGCCAAGTACACGAAGTACGGAATGATCGACCACATCCCAAACACAATGGTGGTCTTCAGATCCTCGACCGAGCGGCCTTTGCCGACGATGTAATGGGCGATCAGCGCAAAGGTCGGAAACAGCGGCACCAGGCCTGCGATGTAATAGTTTTTGGTCTTGGCCAATGCGGCCAATATAAGCACCACCGCCGCGCCGAGGGCGGCTTTCAAGAATAGATCCATCAGTGACTCAACCCGTATTTTTTGACCTTGTCGAACAGTGTGGTCTTGGCCATCCCCAGTTCCTGGCTGGCCTGGGTCAGGTTGCCGCCGCTGCGTTGCAACGCGTCAACAAGCAGGTTGCGTTCGAAGGCTTCCACCGCCTCGGTAAAGGCCAGGCCGTGGGTGCTGCCGCCCGTGCCGCTTTTCTTGAACGCGGGCAGGCCCAGGGCGAAGCGTTCGGCGACGTTGCGCAGTTCGCGTACGTTGCCCGGCCAGTCGTGGCTCATCAGGCTCGACAGGGTCTGGTTATCCAGCTCCGGGGCGATGCGATCGAAGCGCAGTGAGGATTGCTGCAGGAAGTGTTCGAACAACTGCAGGATATCTTCACGGCGCTCGCGCAGTGGTGGCAGTTCCAGGGTGACCACATTGAGACGGTAGTACAGGTCGCTGCGGAACTGGCTGGCGCGGCTCAGTTCATCGAGGTCGGACTTGGTGGCGGCGATCACCCGGCAATCCACGGCCACGCTCTGGTTCGAACCCAGGCGTTCGAGGGTGCGCTCCTGCAGGACCCGCAGCAGTTTGATCTGCAGATTGATCGGCATGCTTTCCACTTCGTCTAGAAACAGCGTGCCCTCATGGGCGTGCTCGATCTTGCCGATGCGGCGCTTGCCGGCGCCGGTAAACGCGTTGGCTTCGTGGCCGAAAATCTCGCTTTCGAACAGGTTCTCCGGCAGCCCACCGCAGTTCAGGGCGACGAACTGGTGGGCGTGGCGCCGGCTGAAGTCATGCAGGCAGCGCGCGACCAGCTCCTTGCCGGTGCCGGTTTCGCCTTCGATCAGCACGTTGGCCGACGTGTCGGCAACGTTGGCGATCAGTTCGCGCAGGTTTTGCATCGCCTGCGAGCGCCCGATGATGCGGCCCTCCAACGAATCGCGCTCGGCCAGTTGGCGCCGCAGCGACCAGACTTCCCGCGCCAGCCCACGCTGTTCAAGGGCACGACGGGCGACGTCTACCAGGCGCTCGGGGGAGAAGGGTTTTTCCATGAAATCGTATGCGCCGTTGCGCATGGCGCCGACCGCCATGGAGATGTCGCCATGCCCGGTGATCAGCACCACCGGCAGGCTTTTATCCAGCGCCTTGAGGCGAGTGAGCAAGGCCAGGCCATCTATGCCCGGCAGGCGAATATCGCTGATGACAATGCCGGCAAAATTCTCGCCGATATGGGTCAACGCTTCTTCGGCACTGCCCACGCCAACGCTGGGGATGTCTTCCAGCGCCAATGCCTGCTGGCAACCCAGCAGCACGTGGGGGTCATCTTCGACGATCAGGACGGTGAGGTCTTGGGGTTCAATATTCATGTCGACTCAACTTTTTCAGCGCCCGCCAGCGGCAGGTTCAGGACAAACGCGGTACCACCAGCGGCCGGATGTTCCACGGCCAGGCTGCCGCCGGTGGCCGCCGCAAGGCTTGCGGAGAGGGTCAGGCCCAGGCCCAGCCCTTGCTCGCCGGGCTTGGTGGTGAAGAAGGGCTCGAACAGGTGTTTGCGTGCCTCGGGGTCGATGCCGTGGCCATTGTCGCGCACCCGCAGGCGATATTTACCCTCGGCGCTCTGGCCTTCCAGCCACAACTGCGGCGCCGGTTGCGCCTGCATCGCATCGAGGGCGTTGCCGATCAGGTTGACCAGGATCTGCTCCAGGCGCGTCTGATCGATCTGCAACTGGGCATGGGTGAAGTCACGGTGCACGGCCAGGGACAGGTTGTCCAGGCGCGCGCCGAGCACCTGGAACGCGGCGTCCACCGCCTTGGCCAGGTTCGCTTCGCCCTGGTCGTCACCGCGCCGGGCGAACGAGCGCAGGCTGGCGGTGATGCGACCCATGCGATCGATCAGTTCGTTGATGGTCTTGAGGTTGGCGCTGGCGGTGTCCAGGGCGCCACGTTCGAGGAAGCGCACGGTGTTGCCGGACAGGGTGCGCAGCGCGGCCAGGGGTTGGTTCAATTCGTGGGCGATGCTGGTGGACATCTGGCCGATCGCTGCGAGTTTACCGGCCTGCACCAGTTCGTCCTGGGCACGGCGCAAAGTCTCTTCGGCCTGGCGCCGTTCGCGGATCTGGCCTTTGAGGCGTTCATTGCTGGCGCGCAGGTCGGCGGTGCGTTCGGCAATCCGTCGTTCCAGCTGGCTGTTGGCTTCCTGCAAGGCCTCCCGTGCGGCGAGGCGGGTGGCGATGACCTTGCGCCGCTCGTTCCAGGCAATCAGCAAAAACGCGACCAAGCCAAACGCGACGGCGACCAGGATGCCCTGGTTGATCGCGGCGCGGCGTAGTTCATTCAGCGGGGTGAGCAGGGTGAAGTTCCACGGTGTGTCATTCAGTGGCCGGGTTTGCGCCAGGTAACTGACTTCTTGCTTGTCGTTGACCACTTCGCTGTTGGCCGGGAAGGTCAGCTTTTCGCTGCCTTCGTTCAGCCGCTCGCGGGCCAGGGGTTCCAGGGCGTCCAGTGTCGCCCAATAATATTGCAGGCTGTTAGCCAGCCGGTCCCTGGTGTCTTCGCTCAGGGGACGCACGGCCTTGAGGCGGCGGGCCGGGTCACTGGACAGGATGATGATGCCGTTTTCGTCGCTGACAAAAGCTTCGAGGCGCGCGCGTTGCCAGCGCTCTTCAAGCGCCTCCAGGCGGACCTTGACCACGGCAACGCCGATGATTTTGCCATGCTCTTCAAGCCCGTGAGCCAGGTAGTAGCCAGGTTCGCCGTTGGTGCTGCCGATGCCGTAGAAACGACCGGGCTGGCCGCGCACGGCGTTCTGGAAATAGGCGCGAAAGGACAGATCTTCACCCTGGTAACTGTCGGCGTCGCGCCAGTTACTGGTGGCCAGCACCCGGCCGGTGGTATCCATCACGTAGATGGCGCGGCTGCGGCTGCGGCGGTTCAAGCCTTCGAGATAATCGTTGACGGTCGTGCGGGTTTCCTGGTTGGGGTCAGCCAGGAGCAGGGAAACGCTGGATTCCAGCTCAAGGAGGCTGGGCAGGTAGGTGTATTTGCTCAGTTCGCTTTCGACGGTGCGAGCGTGCAACTCCAACTGGCGTTCGCCGTTGTCGCTGAGGGTGCGGATGCCATAGTACTCACTGACCCAGAAGCCGATATAACCCAAGCCGATCATCAGGGCGATGATCAACGGCGGCAGGAACAGTTGACGTATCAGGCGAGGCTTCACGGCAAGTGATGGCGGCGCAGCGCGATAGGGGGTGGGGTCGCATTTCATCACAGATGCCTTGGGTCAACCAGCGCTGCCGGCCTGTGCGGTCAGTGTGGGAGGGGGCTTGCCCCCGATTGCAGTGTGTCAGTCGGTATATCTGTCGCTGATCTACCGCTATCGGGGGCAAGCCCCCTCCCACATTGGTCCGGTTTCTTCAGTGGATGCGCTGTAATACTTAGTGCTGCAGGATTTTCTCAAGGAAGTGCTGCGCACGTTCGGAGCGGGCGCTGATGTCGCCGAAGAACTCTTCTTTCGGGCAGTCTTCGATGATCTTGCCAGCGTCCATGAAGATCACGCGGTCGGCCACTTTGCGGGCGAAGCCCATTTCGTGGGTCACGCACATCATGGTCATGCCTTCGTGGGCCAACTGCACCATCACGTCGAGCACTTCGTTGACCATTTCCGGGTCGAGCGCCGAGGTCGGTTCGTCGAACAGCATGACGATCGGGTCCATGGCCAGGGCGCGGGCAATCGCCACACGTTGTTGCTGGCCACCGGACAGTTGGCCCGGGTGCTTGTGTGCATGGGCCGACAGGCCGACGCGCTCCAGCAGTTGCAGGCCCTTCTTGGTGGCTTCTTCCTTGCTGCGGCCGAGCACCTTGATCTGCGCGATGGTCAGGTTCTCGGTGATGGTCAGGTGCGGGAACAGTTCGAAGTGCTGGAACACCATGCCCACGCGCGAGCGCAGTTTCGGCAGGTTGGTCTTCGGGTCGGCGATGGAAGTACCATCGACGATCACGTCGCCCTTCTGGAACGGCTCCAGCGCATTCACGCACTTGATCAGGGTGGACTTGCCCGAGCCGGACGGCCCGCACACCACGATCACTTCGCCTTTTTTAACCTCGGTGCTGCAGTCGGTCAGCACCTGGAAGTCGCCATACCACTTGTTGATGTTCTTGATAGAGATCATACGGCAAACCTTTTTTGCAGACGCTTGACCAGCAGCGAGGCGGAAAAGCTGATGATGAAGTAGACGACACCGGCGAAGATCAGGAACTCATTGGAGCGGCCGATGATGTCGCCGTTGGAACGGGCAGAGTTGAGGAAGTCCACCAGGCCCACGGTGTAGACCAGCGACGTGTCCTGAAACAGGATGATGCTCTGCTGCAGCAGCAGCGGGGTCATCTTGCGAAACGCCTGGGGCAGGATGATCAGGCGCATGGTCTGCCCGTAGGTCATGCCCATCGCCTGCGCGGCGGCCATCTGGCCCTTGGGGATCGACTGCACGCCGGCCCGCACGATTTCGCAGAAGTACGCGGCTTCGAACATCATGAAGGCCACGACGCAGGAGGTGAACGCGCCGATCGGCGTGTCTTCACCGGTGATCCAGCGCAGCACGAACGGCACCGCCAGGTAGAACCAGGTGATCACCAACAGCAGCGGGATCGAACGGAAGTAGTTCACATAGGCGCCGGCCACACGGGACAGCAGCTTGCTGGACGACAGGCGCATCAGCGCGAGGATCGTACCCAGGATGATGCCGCCGACCACGCCCATGACCATCAACTGCAGGGTCATGACCATGCCGTTCCACAGGCCCGGGATCGCGGGGATGATACCGCTGAAATCGAAGTCCATTATTTACCCCCCACGGAGATCAGGCCGGGCACCGCGACTTTCTTCTCGACCACGCGCATCAGCAGCATCAGGCTCATGTTCAGGGTGAAGTAGATCAGCGTGGCCAGGGTGAAGGCTTCAAACAGGTTGGCCGAAAACTCGGCGGTCTGCTTGGTTTGCGCCAGCAGTTCCATCAGGCCGATCAAGGACGCCACGGAGGAGTTCTTGAACACGTTGAGGAATTCGGAGGTAAGCGGCGGAATAATGATGCGATAGGCCTGGGGCAGCAGCACGTTCCAGTAGATCTGCGGCAGCTTGAAGCCCATGGCGCGCGCGGCGGCTTCCTGGCCACGGGGCAGCGCCTGGATGCCGGTGCGCACTTGTTCACACACACGGGCGGCGGTGAACAGGCCCAGGCACACGACGACGCTCAGGTAGGCCGAGGTGGTCGGGTTCAGGTCTTGTTTGTACCAGTCCTGCAGGTTCTGCGGCAGCAGATCGGGTATCAGGAAATACCAGATGAACAGCTGAACCAGCAGCGGCACGTTACGAAACAGTTCCACGTAGCAGGTCGCGATGCCCGATACGAGGCGGTTTGGCACGGTGCGCATGACCCCCAGAATGGAGCCCAGCAGCAAGGCAATGATCCATGCCACGACAGCGATGGCGATGGTCCAGCCCAGGCCGGCGATGTACCAGTCGAGATAAGTCTCGCTGCCAACGCCGGTGGACTTGAAGAACACGCCCCAGTCCCAGTTGTAATTCATTAGGGTCTCCCCTCGAGATCGATCGATGTACAAGCACCCGCTTGGGACAGTCCGTTCCCTCCTGACGTTGAACGTCAGGCACACGCAATCGGCTCGAAAACCGCCAGGTCGAGTGTTCCAAGTTAAAGCCAGCAGGTAATTACAAACGCCTGAGGGAGTTTGACTCCCTCAGGCGATAAGGTTAGCCAGGTTTTAGATCTTTACTTCCGGAGCCGGTTTGTCGCTCGGGTTCTTGATCAGTTCCTTGACCTTGTCGCTCATCGGGAAGTTGAGGTTCAGGCCTTTTGGTGGAATCGGGCTTTCAAACCACTTGGCGTAGATCTTGTTGATTTCGCCGGACTTGTACAGGCTGGCGATGGCGTCATCCACGGCTTTCTTGAAGTCTGGGTCGCCTTTGCGAACCATGCACGCGTAGGCTTCGAAGGACTGCGGAGTACCGGTGATCACCCAGTCATCCGGCTTCTTGGCCTTGGCTTCTTCGCCGGCCAGCAGGGCGTCGTCCATCATGAAGGCAACCGCGCGGCCGCTTTCGAGCATCTGGAAGGATTCGCCGTGGTCTTTGGCGGAGATGACGTTCATGCCCATCTGCTTGTCGGCGTTCATCGCCTTGATGATGCGCTCGGACGTGGTGCCGGCGGTGGTCACGACGTTCTTGCCTTTCAGGTCGGCAAAGTCAACGTAGGACGGCTTGCCATCCTTGTCTTTCTTGACCAGCAGACGGGTGCCGATTTCGAAGATGTTGGTGGTGAAGTCAACTTGCTGGGCGCGTTCGGCGTTGTTGGTGGTGGAGCCGCATTCCAGGTCTGCGGTGCCGTTCTGGATCAGCGGAATACGGGTCTGCGACGTCACCAGGTTGTATTTGACCTGCAGATCGGGCTTGTTCAGGTCTTTTTTCAGGGCTTCAACGACGGCCAGTTGAATGTCATGGGAATAGCCCACGGGTTTGCCCGAGCCATCCGCAATGTAGGAAAACGGAATAGAGCTGTCGCGGTGAGCGAGAGTGATAGTGCCGGAGTCGTTGATTTTCTTCAGCGTGCCGGTGAGTTCGGCGGCGAAAACTGGAGTGCTGATCAGAGCAGCAGCAATAGCTGCGCCCAGGATATGGGGAACGATGCGCATCAATACTTCCTCGACATTTGTTTTTTTTATAAAGCCAGCTAAACGGCTCTCTTGTACAGCGAATGCCTTGACGGCTGCTGAGGCGTCTCAGGCAATCGTCAGGAAGTGTAGAGCATGAGTCGTGCCATACCCGAAACAAAAGCTTAACTTCATGATTTATATAGTTATTAACTTTGTGTGACGGTAGCGGTTCAGTGCGTGGGTACGGCAAACCGAATGATGGGAGGTATTGCGTTCGGAAAACCGAATGCTACGCCCGCTTGCTGTAGGAGCGAGCTTGCTCGCGAAAAAACGCAAGAACGCCGCGTTTATTCTGAATAAACACGGCGCTCTCGGGTTTTTCGCGAGCAAGCTCGCTCCTACAATCTCGGGATGGCGTCAGGCCGCTTCGATCTTGCTGCGCGTCTGTTCAACCTTGGACAGGTAGCGTTGCAGGTTGTCCTGCTCTGCTGCAGTGGTGAACAGGCCCAGCTTGGTGCGGCGCCACAGCACGTCTTGAGGCTGGGTTACCCATTCTTCGGCGCACAGGTAATCGACTTCGCGGGTGTAAAGCCCACCGCCCAGGTGCTCACCCAGATCAGCCAGGGTTTGCACACCTTCCAGCAGGCGCCAGGTGCGGCTGCCGTAGGTGGTCGACCAGCGACGGGCGATCTCGCTCGGCACCCAGTCGAACTTGTTGCGTATGGCCTCGGCCAGGGCTTCTGGTGTGGTCATGTCTTCGCCGCCCGGCAGGCTGGCCTTGGCGGTCCAGCTTGGGCGCATCTGGGTGAAGTACGGCGCCAGTTGCGCCATGGCCGATTCGGCCAGCTTGCGGTAGGTCGTCAGCTTGCCGCCGAACACCGACAGGATCGGCGCCTCGCCGCTGCCGCCGGACAGCGACAGGGTGTAGTCGCGGGTAATGGCCGATGGGTTGTCCGATTCGTCGTTGCACAGCGGGCGCACGCCCGAATAGGTGTGGACGATATCGTCACGGCTCAGCTGTTTCTTGAAGTGTGCGTTGACCACCTTGAGCATGTAGTCGGTTTCACCTTCGGTGATCGCAACTTTCGCCGGATCGCCGGTGTATTCGCGGTCGGTGGTGCCGATGATGGTCAGGTGATTGAGGTACGGAATCGTGAACACGATGCGCTGGTCTTCGTTCTGCAGAATGTGCGCATGGGCACCTTCGTAGAGTTTCGGCACGATCAGGTGGCTGCCTTGGATCAGGCGAATGCCGTACGGCGAATCCAGCTTCAGGTCGTCCTTGATAAACTTGGCGACCCATGGGCCGGCGGCGTTCACCAGCGCCCGGGCGCGGATCGAGAACAGGCTGCCATCGGCGCGTTGCATGTTCATTTCCCACAAGCCGTTGCTGCGGTGGGCACTGACGCAACGGGTCTGGGTGTGGATATGCGCGCCTTTCTCGCGCGCGGCCATGGCGTTGAGCACCACAAGGCGGGCGTCGTCGACCCAGCAGTCGGAATATTCGAAGCCTTTGGTGATTTCGCTTTTCAGCGGGCTGTCGGCACCGAACTTGAGGCTTTTTGAACCGGCCAGCTTCTCGCGCTTGCCCAAGTGGTCATACAGGAACAGGCCGGCACGGATCATCCAGGCCGGGCGCAGGTGCGGACGGTGCGGCAACACAAAGCGCATCTGCTTGACGATGTGCGGGGCCTTCGCCAGCAGCACTTCACGCTCGGCCAGGGCTTCGCGCACCAGGCGGAACTCGTAGTGTTCCAGGTAGCGCAAGCCACCGTGGATCAGCTTGCTGCTGGCAGACGACGTGTGGCTGGCCAGGTCGTCCTTTTCGCAAAGGAATACCGACAAACCGCGCCCGGCTGCGTCTGCTGCAATGCCGACGCCATTGATCCCGCCACCGATTACGGCAACGTCATAGACTTCGGCAAGCGGTGGAGCAGGCAAGGTAGAAGGGTTCATCGGCTGGCCTCGCGATCTTTTCATATTGGAATTCGAACATTAATGTTCATTTGCGAAAATGGTAGCTGATAAATGCGCGCGCAGCCAGCCAACTTCGATTGAAAAAACTCATCGAAGGGTGGGGAAAGGAAAATTTGTGAACTGATAGTTCCCACGCTCCCGCGTGGGAATTGAGCCCATGACGCTCTGCGTCACAGCGGACGCGGAGCGTCCTGCGGTGCATTCCACGCGGAGCGTGGGAATGAGAAGTCAGACGACTTCCAAACGAACCTTATGCTGATTCAACAACTGCACCAACGCCGGCACCGGCTGCTGATCAGTCACCAGGCAGTCCACCAGACTGATCGGCCCCAGGCGGATCATGGCGTTGCGCCCGAACTTGCTGGAGTCTGCGGCCAGAATCACTTGTCGCGCATTGGCGATGATCGCCTGGGAAACCCGTACTTCCTGATAGTCAAAATCCAGCAGGCTGCCATCCTCATCGATGCCACTGATACCCACCAGCGCAAAGTCGACCTTGAACTGATTGATGAAATCAACACTGGCCTGGCCTACCACGCCGCCGTCACGGCGCACATTGCCGCCGGTCAGCAACACATCGAAGTCGTCCTTGGCACTGAGCATGGTGGCGACGTTGAGGTTGTTGGTGATGATTTTCAGGTGATGGTGATTGAGCAGCGCACGGGCGATGGATTCGGTGGTGGTGCCGATATTGATGAACAACGAGGCGTGATCGGGGATCTGCGCCGCGATGGCTTCGCCGATACGCTGTTTTTCATCGCGCATCTGGTCGGCACGCATGGCGTACGCGGTGTTCTCGACACTGGAGTCATAGGCCGCGCCGCCGTGGTAGCGGCGCAGCAGATTGGCGTCCGCCAGCTGGTTGATATCGCGGCGGATGGTTTGCGGGGTGACAACGAACAACTGCGCCATTTCCTCGATACTGACGTAGCCGCGTTCGCGGACCAGTTCGAGGATTTGTTGTTGGCGGGGAGGCAGATTCATGGGGCGTCCTTTGGGCTGCCATACAAAAGTGGCCCATGATGACGCAGGAATCCGCTCCCTGCCAGTTACAACCGGTGTAGATCCGGCGCTTGGCTTATTCGGCGCCTTCGTGCGGCTCCCAGTCGCGGGTGCGGCTGACTGCTTTTTGCCAGCCCGCGTAGAGTTTCTCTTTAGCCGCCTCATCGAGCTGTGGTTCGAATTCGCGCTCGATCACCGCCTTGCCGCGCAATTCGTCGAGGCTGCCCCAGAAACCACAGGCCAGGCCCGCCAGGTACGCCGCGCCCAATGCCGTGGTCTCACGCATTTGCGGACGCTCGACCTGGGTACCGAGGATATCGGCCTGGAATTGCATCAGGAAGTTGTTGGCCACGGCGCCGCCGTCCACACGCAGGGCTTTAAGGCGTTCGCCCGAGTCCTGTTGCATGGCGTCGAGCACGTCACGGGTCTGGTAGGCGATCGACTCCAGGGCTGCGCGAATAATGTGATCCACGCGTACGCCACGGGTCAGGCCGAACAATGCGCCACGGGCATACGGGTCCCAGTACGGCGCGCCCAGGCCGGTGAAGGCCGGCACCAGGTAAACGCCGTTGCTGTCCTTGACCTTGCCGGCAAAGTATTCGGTGTCGTGGGCGTCGTTGATGATTTTCAACTCGTCACGCAACCACTGCACGGTGGATCCGCCGTTGAAGACTGCGCCTTCCAGTGCGTAGGCCACTTCTCCACGCGGGCCGCAAGCGATGGTGGTGAGCATGCCATGCTTGGATTTCACCGCTTTGTCGCCGGTGTTCATCAGCAGGAAGCAGCCGGTGCCATAGGTGTTTTTGGCCTGGCCGGGTTCGACGCACATCTGGCCGAACAGCGCGGCTTGCTGGTCGCCGGCAATGCCGCCGATGGCGATGCCGCTTTTGGTGCGGCCGTAGATCTCGGACGAAGATTTAACTTCCGGCAGCATTTCCCGTGGAACGTCCAGAATCTCCAGCATCTTCGCATCCCATTCCAGGGTGTGGATGTTGAAGAGCATGGTGCGCGAAGCATTGGTGTAGTCGGTGACGTGGGTCTTGCCGCCGGTAAATTTCCAGATCAGCCAGCTGTCGATGGTGCCGAACAGCAACTCGCCGTTGCGCGCACGCTCGCGGCTGCCTTCGACGTTGTCGAGGATCCACTTAAGTTTGGTGCCGGAGAAGTAGGGGTCGGTGACCAGGCCTGTGGTGTCGCTGATGTATTGCTCGTGGCCGTCGCGCTTGAGCTGCTGGCAGATCTCGGTACTGCGGCGGCACTGCCAGACGATGGCGTTGTAGATCGGGCGGCCGGTGACCTTGTCCCATACCACGGTGGTTTCGCGCTGGTTGGTGATGCCGATGGCGGCGACCTGGTCGTGGTGCAGGCCAGCCTGGGCCAGCGCCTCAACCATCACCGCGCTCTGGGTGGCGAAGATTTCCATCGGGTCATGCTCGACCCAACCCGCCTGCGGGTAATGCTGGACGAACTCGCGCTGGGCGGTGCACACCACGTTGGCGTCACGATCGAAGATGATCGCGCGGGAACTGGTGGTGCCCTGATCGAGGGCAATGATGTAGTTCTTATTCTGAAGGTCGGTCATGTCAATTGCCTTGGACGAAATAAGGAAGTCAGAAATCAGCCGGGGTCACGAAGGGCAGGGACCCTGGCTGGCGCTTTCAGGAAATACGGGTGTTGCCGTTGACAGCCGTGTCAGTTGTTTCAGCTATAGCAGGTGCGGCGCTCGGCAGGTGACGGGCAATCAGCCCGCGATACGCTGCGGCGCCGAGGCATGCGCCCACAATCGGCGCGAAAATCGGTACCAGGAAGTAAGGAATATCGCGACCGCCAGTAAAGGCCATTTCACCCCAGCCGGCGAAAAAGGTCATCAGCTTGGGCCCGAAATCCCGCGCCGGGTTCATCGCAAAGCCGGTCAGCGGGCCCATCGCGCTACCAATCACAGCGATCAACAGGCCGATCAGCAGCGGCGCCAGCGGGCCACGGGGCAGGCCATTGTTGTCGTCGGTCAGGGCCATGATCACACCCATCAGGATCGCGGTGATGACCATTTCCACCAGGAACGCCTGGGCCGTGCTGAGCAATGCATGAGGATAGGTGGAGAACACTGAGGCCAACTCCAGGCTGGCCTGGGAGCCACGTACCATGTGGTGGGTTTGTTCGTAATCGAAAAACAGATTGCTGTAGAGCGTGTACACCAGCGCGGCGGAACAGAAAGCACCAGCGATTTGGGCGAGGATGTAGAAGGGCAGTTTGCGTTTTTCGAAATCGGCGAAAATACACAGGGCGATACTCACCGCCGGATTGAGGTGAGCCCCGGAAATACCGGCACTCAGGTAGATCGCCATGCTCACGCCGACCCCCCAGATAATGCTGATTTCCCACAAGCCAAAGCTCGCACCCGCGACCTTGAGCGCAGCGACGCACCCGGTACCGAAGAAGATCAGCAGCGCAGTGCCGAGGAATTCGGCCATGCATTGGCTCGAAAGTGAAGGCTGTTGAAGAGCAGTTGTCATGGAAAACCTCAGTTGTTGTTCTTGTCTGGCGCAGGCCTCAACGGGCCGTTGCGCGATTTTCACCGAGACGAGGATCCCCATCCTATGTCACGGCTTACTGCTCGAGTACCGAGGGCTATTCCTACAGTATTCGGAAACGAAAAAATATAGACAAGAATGACTGCTGTCAAAGGTCGAAAGTGAACTACCAGTCACTTTCGAACTATAGGTTTGATGAATGATCACGCTCATCACTTTAAATAAGGTTGGCGGATAGGGCGGACTAGAGCGTTTTGTGCGGGGTTGGCCTAGAATCGAGTCTCAGTTTGCTACGTCCGGAGAGGTCATGACCCCCGCATTGGATTTGTTGAAAAAAGTTCGCGCCGAACATCGCATCCATAGTTATGAGCACGATCCCAAGGCGGCTTCGTATGGCCTGGAGGCCGCGGAGAAATTGGCTCTCGACCCGGCGCAGGTGTTCAAGACCTTGCTTGCCAGCAGTGAGAAGGGCGAATTGCTGGTGGCGGTGGTGCCGGTCGTCGGAAGTCTGGATCTGAAAGCCCTGGCTCACGCGGCGGGCGTCAAGAAAGTCGAAATGGCCGACCCGGCGGCGGCGCAGCGCTCCACCGGCTATCTTTTGGGCGGCATCAGCCCTTTGGGGCAAAAGAAGCGCTTGCGCACGTTCATCGATGTGACGGCGCAGCCGTTTGCGACGATTTTCGTCAGTGCCGGTCGGAGAGGGTTGGAAGTAGAGTTGCCAGCCAGTGTGTTGGCTGAGCATACCCAAGCCATCTTCGCGCCGATTGGCCGGGCCTGATTTTCATCCCTGCGCAAATCCAAATGTGGGAGGGGGCTTGCCCCCGATGGCTTTAGGTCAGTCAGCTTATCCATAGCTGACCCACCGCTATCGGGGGCAAGCCCCCTCCCACATTTGATCCGGTTTCGACAGCTGGATGCTTATGCCTGGAACAGCACCAGATGCTCGGCGGCCACTCGAATGCCCACATCCGTGCCCATCTGCTGATCGACGTGGCTGGGGAAAATCGACTCCAGTTGCGCGCCCGTCGCAAGTTGCAGACGGTACAGCGTTGACGCACCGAGGAAGGTCTTGCCAACAATCCGCGCTTTGAGTGCACTGTCCGGCGCATAGACGATGTCATCCGGGCGCAGCAGCACCTTCACCGCGCCACCGGTGGGCCAGGTATAAGCACGGTTGCCACGCAGCTCGCCCAGCTCAGTGCTGACGGACTCGGGCGAGCTCAATTGACCCTGGATGAAATAGCCCTGGCCAATAAAGCTGGCCACATACGGCGTCTGCGGTTCGTGGTAGAGGTTGTAGGGCGTGTCCCACTGCTCAAGACGACCCTCCTTGAACACGCCCACGTGATCGCTGACGGCGAAGGCTTCTTCCTGATCATGGGTGACCAGGATCGCGCTGGTGCCGCGCGCCTTGAGAATGTCGCGTACTTCATGGCTGAGCTTGCGCCGTAATTCGCCATCCAGGTTGGAAAAGGGTTCGTCCAGCAGCAGCAGCTGCGGCTCCGGCGCCAGGGCGCGGGCGAGGGCGACACGTTGCTGCTGGCCACCGGAAAGCTCGTGGGGGAAGCGTTTGCCCAGGTCTTTGAGGTTGACCAGTTCCAGCAATTCGGCCACTACGCGTTCTTTTTGCGGGTGCTTGCGGATGCCGAAGGCGATGTTGTCGGCCACGCTCAGATGAGGAAACAGCGCGTAGTCCTGAAACACCATGCCGATGCGACGTTTCTCGGGTGCCAGCGTGAAACCGGCACTGGAGATCACTTCGCCCGCCAGGCTGATTTCGCCTTCGTGCACCGGCTCGAACCCCGCAATTGCGCGCAGGGTGGTGGTCTTGCCGCAGCCCGAGGAGCCCAGCAGGCAGCCGATGTCTCCAGCGTTGAGGTGCAGATTGAGGTTCTGCACCACCCGTTGATCTTGATAGCCGCATGCCAGATTGCGCAGGTTCAGCAGTAATGGCTGGCTCATGCGTGGTGGTACGACGGCGGAACGAGAAATTCGAGCAGGGCCTTTTGCGCATGCAGGCGGTTTTCGGCCTGGTCCCAGGCGACCGAGCGTGGGTCGTCGAGCAGGTCGAGGCTGATTTCTTCGCCACGGTGGGCAGGCAGGCAGTGCATGAACAGCACGTCCGGCGCGGCCAGGTCGAGCAGCGCGCGGGTCACCTGGAACGGCGCGAAGAGGGCCAGGCGCTTGGCGGTTTCGTCTTCCTGGCCCATGGAGGTCCAGACGTCGGTGCTGACCAGATGGGCGCCGACCACCGCGTCTTTCGGATCGCGCAGCAGTTGCACGCGGCCATCGGCCTTGGCCAGGAACTCGGCGCTGGGTTCGTAACCCTCGGGGCAGGCGATACGCAGGTGGAAGTCGAACTGGATCGCGGCTTCTATATAGCTGTTGCACATATTATTGCCGTCGCCGATCCAGGCCACGGTCTTGCCCTGGATCGAGCCGCGGTGCTCGAGGAAGGTTTGCATGTCGGCCAGCAATTGGCACGGATGCAGGTCATCGGACAGGCCGTTGATCACCGGCACACGCGAGTTGGCGGCAAATTCGGTCAAGGTGCTGTGGGCGAAGGTACGGATCATCACGGCGTCGAGCATGCGCGACATCACGATGGCGCAGTCGCTGATCGGCTCGCCACGGCCCAATTGGGTATCGCGCGGCGACAGGAAGATCGCCTGACCACCCAATTGGATCATGCCGGCTTCGAAGGACAAGCGGGTGCGGGTCGAGGACTTCTCGAAAATCATCCCGAGCACGCGGTTTTTCAGAGGCTCGAACAGTACACCGCGGTTACGCAGGTCTTTAAGCTCAATGCCTCGACGGATCACGCTGACCAGCTCTTCGGGCGTGCAATCCATCAGGGAGAGAAAGTGCCTTGCGCTCATCATTAACTACCTTTTGCAACAGACCGCAGATACTCAAAGCCTTGTTTATTGTGACAACGGGCGAGACCTGCGGCGAAAGCCGCACGGGGCGACGAAATAGGGGAAGGCGCGATATTGACATTAAATGTCGCGTCTTACCAATAGCGCTACGGTTTTTAAGGGTGTTCAAGCAGGGCGCCGAAGCGCGTTTGAAGACGGTTTCCTGACAGCAGCGGCCCATTTGTACACTGGCGCCGAGACCTTTTGCAATGCGCAGGGGCGGCTCCGGGCCTGGTTTTAGCGGTTTCAGGCGCGTGCGGGGAGGTTTCCGAAACATTTGCTCACTCTTGGCCCTGCTTTGGCCTATGGCTGCCGATTCACCGCGCGAACGTTGCTGGCGCACCGAGCGGTCGCGGCCCATAGTTGAACAAAGCCCTTATAAAAGAGACTGGCCATGACCAAGACTCTCCATCACCGTGCCTGCCACCTATGCGAAGCGATCTGCGGCCTCACCCTGGAAACCAGCCAAGGCGACGACGGCAGCCTGGCGATCACCTCGATCAAGGGCGACCCGTTGGACACCTTCAGTCGGGGGCACATCTGCCCGAAAGCGGTGGCGTTGCAGGATATCCAGAATGACCCGGACCGCCTGCACCAGCCTATGTTGCGGGTGGGTAACGAATGGCAACCAATTCCGTGGGAAGAAGCGTTTGCGCTGGTAGCCGAACGCCTTGCGGGCATCCAGGCCCGGCATGGGCAGAATGCGGTGGCGGTGTATCAGGGCAACCCCAGCGTGCATAACTACGGGCTGATGACCCACAGCAACTACTTTCTCGGCCTGTTGAAAACGCGTAACCGGTACTCCGCGACGTCGGTAGACCAACTGCCCCACCACCTCTCCAGCCACCTGATGTACGGCCATGGCTTGTTGCTGCCGATTCCGGACATCGACCACACCGACTTCATGTTGATCCTGGGCGCCAATCCTCTTGCCTCCAACGGCAGCATCATGACCGTGCCCGACGTGGAGAAGCGCCTCAAGGCCATTCAGGCCCGAGGCGGCAGAGTGGTGGTGGTTGACCCGCGCCGCAGCGAGACGGCGGCGATTGCCGATCAGCACCTGTTCGTGCGTCCTGGCGGTGACGCGGCCTTGTTGTTCGGGCTGCTCAACACCCTGTTCGCCGAGGGCTTGACCCGCGACAGCCATTTACCGGTTGAGGGTTTGGAGACCGTGCGCCAGGCGATCGCCGGGTTTACCGCCGAGGCCATGAGCCGTCAGTGTGCGGTGCCTGCCGAGCAGATTCGTCAACTGGCGCGGGACTTCGCGGCGGCGGATAAAGCGGTGTGCTATGGGCGCATGGGCGTCTCCACCCAGGCGTTCGGCACCCTGTGTCATTGGCTGGTGCAACTGATCAACCTGGTGACCGGTAATCTGGATCGGGTAGGCGGCGCCTTGTGCACCACGCCGGCGGTGGATTTGGTTGCCTCGACCGGCGGCGGGCATTTCAATCGCTGGCAGAGCCGCGTGTCCGGGCGGCCCGAGTACGGCGGAGAGCTGCCGGTGTCTGCCTTGGCCGAAGAAATGCTCACCGAAGGCGAAGGGCAAGTCCGCGCCCTGGTGACGGTGGCCGGTAACCCGGTATTGTCGACGCCCAACGGCCGTCAGTTGGAGCAGGCGCTGGATGGGTTGGAGTTCATGGTCAGTATCGACCTCTACATCAACGAGACCACGCGCTATGCCGATCTGATCCTGCCGTCCACGTCGGCACTGGAGAATGATCACTACGACACCACCTTCAATATGTTCGCGGTACGCAACGTCACGCGCTTCAATCGCGCGATCCTGCCCAAGCCTGAAGGTGCGCTGCACGACTGGGAAATCTTCGTCGGCCTGGCCAAGGCGTTCTCGGCCCATACCGGCGTGGTGCTCAAGCCGACGATGCCACCTGCGCAGATGATCGACTTCGGGTTGCGCGCCGGGACTTATGGGGATGCATCTGCGCGCAAGCTGTCGGTGGCGATGCTGGCCGATCATCCCCATGGCATGGACCTGGGGCCGCTCCAGCCAAACCTGGCCGAGCGGCTGAAAACCGCCGATGGCAAGGTGCAGGCGGCGCCGCTAGTGATCCTGGCGGACCTGGCGCGTTTTGCGGCGCAACCGGTGCCCGTGGCTGACGAACTGCTGCTGATCGGTCGTCGCCATGTGCGCAGCAATAATTCCTGGATGCATAACTATCATCGGCTGGTGAAGGGTAAGCCGCGCCATCAACTGCTGATGCATCCTGATGACCTGGCCAGCCGGCAATTGAACGACGGTCAGCGGGTGCGCGTCAGCTCACGCATCGGCATGGTCGAAGTCGAGGTGGTCGCCAGCTTGGACATGATGCCCGGCGTGGTCAGCCTGCCGCATGGCTGGGGGCACGGGCGCCCGGGTGTGCAGATGAGCATCGCCAGCGGCCAGCCGGGGGCAAGTGCGAATGATTTGACCGATGAGCGGCAGTTGGACGAGCTCTCCGGCAATGCGGCGCTCAATGGCGTGCCTGTGAAAGTTGCAGCGGCGTGAGGCTGGCTGTCGGCGCGCCCGAGCATCCTGCAGGTTTTTTGCGTTACAATGCGCCACCGTGCCGACCCGTGAGTCGCAAAGTTCCTGCAGAGGTGTTCCATGGATATCATCGAAACGATCAAAGAGCAGATTGCCAACAACACCATTCTGCTTTACATGAAAGGCGCGCCAAACGCTCCCCAGTGCGGTTTCTCCGCGAAAGCGTCCCAGGCCATCATGGCGTGTGGCGAGAAGTTCGCTTACGTGGATATCCTGCAGAACCCGGAAATCCGCGCCAACCTGCCTAAATATGCCAACTGGCCGACTTTCCCGCAGCTGTGGGTGGCCGGTGAACTGGTTGGCGGTAGCGACATCATCACTGAAATGGCGGCTGATGGCTCGTTGCAAGCGTTGATCAAAGATGCAGCGGAAAAAGCGGCAGCCAAGACTGAAGCTTGATGCTTTGGTAAAAGGCCACGCAATAAAAAGCCCCGCCTCTCGTAAGAGGGCGGGGCTTTTTTTTGGCTTCTCTGTAGGAGCGAGCTTGCTCGCGAAGCACTTAAGGCCCCCGCGTTTATCCAGAATAAACGCGTTGCCTGGGCGTTTTTTCGCGAGCAAGCTCGCTCCTACAGTAAACAAGAACTACGGGGTTATTCGCCCATTTGCGATTGCAGGTAGTTCTCCAGGCTGACTTTGTCGATCAGGCCCAGTTGGGTTTCCAGCCAGTCGATATGCTCTTCCTGGTCTTCAAGAATATCTTCCAGCAACTCGCGGCTGCCGTAGTCGCCAGTGGCTTCGCAGTGAGCGATGGCGGCCTTGAGGTCGCTGTGGCTCTTGCGTTCAAAGCCCAGGTCGCTGCTGATCATTTCCTGGGTGTGCTCGCCGATATTCAGCTTGCCCAGGTCCTGTACATTCGGCAGGCCTTCGAGGAACAGGATGCGTTTGATCAGCGCATCGGCGTCCTTCATGGCCTTGATCGATTCCTTGTATTCGCGTTTGCCCAGCTTTTCCAGGCCCCAATCGTCATACATGCGTGCATGCAGAAAGTACTGATTGATCGCGACCAGTTCATTGGCAAGGATTTTGTTGAGTTGCTGGATGACTGTGATGTCGCCTTTCATGACTGGGGTCCTGCCCTGTAATCGCTGTGTAGGGGCAGAGTTTGAGCGGCGAAAAACCTGGTGTCAAACCTAAGTTATTGAATAATAAATGAAAATTAATCGGAATAAGAATGTTTGTGTTCCGCGTCTTGACGCTAACTAATTGAATTGCAGGCATAAAAAAACCGGACACGGAGTCCGGTTCTTTAAAACACGCCTATTTAAGCGTGTGTAAATTCTGCTGAGTAGGGCACGCCAGCCTGGGCTGTCTGCAACTGCGTGAGCGTTTCCCGTACCACTTGCTTGGCGAGGCATGCGCATTTACCGCACTGGCTGGCAACGCCGGTGGTTTCGCGCACTTCCTTGTAGCTGCAGCAACCTTCATAGATTGCTTCGCGGATTTGTCCGTCGGTGACGCCAGTACAGAGGCACACATACATAAGGGAGAACCGTCGCGGGTTTAGGGCTTGAGTGCGATGGATCTTAATGTTAACGAGAATGATTGTCAAAGTAGTTTCATCAACGATCGCACGCACACTGCCTGCGCGCTGACGAACGGTTTTTTCGGTGTATGATGGTCAGTCTTTACGAAGCGTGACCGCGTCACAGGTTTGTCGCTGACACAAGGCAGACTTCACGCTTGTCCTGTTACTTCAATCGTCACCCCTTCATCAGGAGATATCCAATGAGCGTACTCGTCGGCAAACAAGCCCCGGATTTCGACGTACCCGCCGTTCTCGGCAATGGCGAAATCGTAGACAGCTTCAAACTGTCTGAAGCCATCAAAGGCAAATACGGCCTGGTGTTCTTCTACCCGCTGGACTTCACCTTCGTCTGCCCATCCGAGCTGATCGCTCTGGATCACCGCATGGACGATTTCAAGGCGCGCAATGTTGAAGTGGTCGCCGTTTCCATCGACTCCCACTTCACTCACAATGCCTGGCGCAACACCGCCATCAATGATGGCGGCATCGGCAAAGTCCAATACACCATGGCAGCCGATATGAAGCACGATATCGCCAAGGCCTACGACGTTGAGTCCGAAGGCGGCGTGGCATTCCGTGGCGCGTTCCTGATCGACGACAAGGGCGTTGTGCGCTCGCAGATCATCAACGACCTGCCGCTGGGCCGTAACATGGAAGAGCTGATCCGTCTGGTCGACGCTCTGCAATTCCACGAAGAGCACGGCGAAGTCTGCCCTGCCAACTGGAAAAAAGGCGACAAAGGCATGACCGCTTCCACCGAAGGTGTTGCGGCTTACCTGACCGAGAACGCTGGCAAGCTGTAAGCCAGATTCAAGGTAAAAAAAACCGGCCTGGAAAGGCCGGTTTTTTTATGCGCGGGATTCAACCTCAGTCGTTGAAGTCTTCCCAACCGCCCATCTGTTTCCAGCGATTGACGATGCCACAGAACAGCTCGGCGGTCTTCTCGGTGTCATAGCGAGCCGAGTGCGCCTCGCGACCGTCGAAATCGATACCGGCTGCCTGGCAGGCTTTTGCCAGTACGGTCTGACCATAGGCCAGGCCGGCAAGCGTAGCGGTGTCGAAGCTGGAGAATGGATGGAACGGGTTACGTTTCATGTCCAGGCGCGCCACGGCGGCATTCAGGAAGCCCAGGTCGAAACTGCTGTTGTGCCCGACCAGGATCGCGCGTTTGCAGCCATTGGCCTTCAGCGCCTTGCGTACGCCACGGAAGATGTCGGTCAGCGCCGCTTCTTCACTCACTGCCATGCGCAAGGGGTGATCGAGCTTGATCCCGGTGAACTCCAGGGCTGCCGCTTCGATGTTGGCCCCTACAAACGGCTCGACGCGGAAGAAGTGGGTGTGTTCCGGGTACACGAAGCCTTGCTCGTCCATGCCGATGGTGGTCGCGGCAATTTCCAGCAAGGCATCGGTGGCGCAATTGAAGCCGCCGGTTTCTACGTCGATAACGACAGGCAGGTAGCCGCGAAAACGTTCGGCCATCGGGTGGCGCGAACCGCCCCCACCGGCGTGTTCCTGGTCGTCATCGTAATGGTCTTCACTCACTTGCTTTCCTCCAGCAGGCGCCAGCGCAGTGTTTCACCGGCGCGCAGCGGGATAACGGTCAACTCGCCAAAGGGCAGGCTGGCAGGGGCGGTCCAGTCTTCACGAACCAGGGTGATGCGGTCGGTATTCGCCGGCAGGCCATAGAAGCGCGGGCCATTGAGGCTGGCGAAGCCTTCGAGCTTGTCCAGGGCGTTGCGTTGTTCGAACGCTTCCGCGTACAGCTCGATGGCAGCAAACGCGGTGTAGCACCCCGCGCAACCGCAGGCGGCTTCCTTGGCGTGCTGCGCGTGGGGCGCGGAGTCGGTACCGAGGAAGAACTTCGGGCTGCCGCTGGTGGCGGCATCCAGCAAAGCCACCTGATGGGTGTTGCGCTTGAGGATCGGCAAGCAGTAGAAATGCGGCCGAATCCCGCCCACCAGCATGTGGTTGCGGTTGTACAACAGGTGATGTGCGGTGATGGTCGCGCCGACGTTGGCCGAAGCCTCGGTGACGAACTGCACGGCCTCTGCGGTGGTGATGTGTTCGAACACCACCTTGAGCGTCGGGAACAGCTCGACCACGCGGCGCATGTGCTCGTCGATGAAAATCTTCTCGCGATCGAACACGTCGACATCGCCACGGGTGACTTCACCGTGGATCAACAGCGGCATGCCAACCTCAGCCATGGCTTCGATGGCCGGCAGGATCTTGTCGATGCTGGTGACGCCGGAATCGGAGTTGGTGGTCGCGCCCGCCGGGTACAACTTGGCGGCGTAAACGTAACCGCTGGCCTTGGCCTCACGAATTTCTTCAGGCTGGGTGCGGTCGGTAAGGTAAAGCACCATCAGCGGTTCGAAGCGGCTGCCGGCCGGGCGCACAGCGAGGATTCGCTGGCGATAGGCATCGGCTTCGGCCGCGTTACGCACCGGGGGTACCAGGTTAGGCATGATGATGGCACGGCCAAACGTGCGCGCTACATCGGCCACGGTTTGGGGCAACGCAGCACCATCGCGAAGATGAATATGCCAGTCGTCGGGACGCAGCAGGGTCAGGCGGTCGGACATTGGGGATTCCAGGCGGGTCAATCTGGAGGGAATGCTACCGGAAAAGACTCGTGCAGGCACTCGCTATCAAGTTTTGCAGGATGCGACCGATAGCTCTGGGTATGCCTTAACGATGTATGACGCTTTGAAGTGTTGTAGAAACCAGTGGAGCCTCCCGTGCGCCAGCATTATCTAGCCCTGCTCAGTGTGTTCGCCAGCCTGCCCGCGATGGCCCTCACGTTCCAGACACGTCTGGAGAATATTGAGTGGAAGGTGGAGGGCGATCAGTTCGAGTGCCGACTGACCCAGCCGATCACCGATTTCGGCTCGGGTGAGTTCGTGCGCCGGGCGGGTGAGCAGGCGACATTTCGTCTGAAAGCCTATAACGGTTCGCTTGGTGCCGGCTCTGCCACGTTACTGGCCGCCGCCGCGCCCTGGCAACCGGGCCGCGGCGATATCAACCTCGGTGCGGTACGCGTCGGCAGTGGTGATGTGCTGTTTAACAGCTCCCAGGCCCAGGCCGGGCGGTTGTTCACCGGCTTGCTCGAAGGACGCAGCCCGACCGTGCGACATTACGGTCGCGAGGGTGGTTACTCGGAGATTCGCCTGCTGCCGGTGAAATTCAACAAGGCCTACACCGACTATCAGCTGTGTACTACCAAGCTGTTGCCGATGAATTACGATCAGGTCAAGCAGACGGAAGTCGGCTTCCCCGGTGGTGGCATCGAGCTGGATGCTGCGGCCAAGAAGAAGCTGTCGGTGATTGTCGCGTTCATGAAAGCCGACCCCACCGTCAACCATATCGAGTTGAACGGCCATTCGGATAACAGCGGCAACCGCTTGACCAACCGCGATGTCTCGCGACGCCGCGCCTTGGCGGTGATGGACTACTTCAAGGCCAATGGCATCCAGGAGTCGCAGATCACCCTGCGCTTCCACGGCGAAAGCTACCCCTTGGCGCCCAACACCAATGCCGCGAACCGCGCCCGCAACCGTCGGGTCAACGTGCAGCTCGAGCGCGTGGCAGCGCCCGAGAAACCGGCGCCCCAGGCAACCGCACCCAGTAACCCCGCAGCGACCTCATAACGTGCGACCATCGGTCGCGCGTTCGACATAATCTGTCGCTTTATCTTCATTTGCTGTCGCGCCCCTGTAATTTCACGGTTTTGATCGGTAGAATCGTCGCCTTTCCGTACAACCCCGTGGAGTGATGGCATGGCCGACGTAAACAAGGTCGTTCTCGCGTATTCCGGCGGCCTGGACACTTCGGTGATCCTCAAGTGGCTGCAGGATACTTATAACTGTGAAGTGGTGACCTTCACCGCTGACCTGGGTCAGGGCGAAGAGGTCGAACCTGCACGTGCCAAGGCGCAAGCCATGGGCGTGAAAGAGATCTACATTGACGACCTGCGCGAAGAGTTCGTCCGCGATTTCGTCTACCCGATGTTTCGCGCCAATACTGTCTACGAAGGCGAGTACCTGCTCGGTACCTCCATCGCCCGTCCGCTGATCGCCAAGCGCCTGATCGAAATCGCCAACGAAACCGGCGCTGATGCCATTTCCCACGGCGCCACCGGCAAGGGCAACGACCAGGTGCGTTTCGAACTGGGTGCTTATGCCCTCAAGCCTGGCGTGAAAGTGATCGCACCTTGGCGTGAATGGGACCTGCTGTCCCGTGAAAAGCTGATGGATTACGCTGAAAAGCACGCGATCCCGATCGAGCGTCACGGCAAGAAGAAGTCCCCGTACTCGATGGATGCCAACCTGCTGCACATCTCCTATGAAGGCGGCGTGCTGGAAGACACCTGGACCGAGCACGAAGAAGACATGTGGAAATGGACCGTCTCCCCGGAGAACGCTCCAGACAAGCCGCAGTATCTGGAACTGACCTACCGCAACGGCGATATCGTCGCGCTGGATGGTGTCGAGATGACCCCAGCCACCGTACTGGCAACCTTGAACCGTATCGGTGGTGAACACGGTATCGGCCGTCTCGACATCGTCGAGAACCGTTACGTGGGCATGAAGTCCCGCGGCTGCTATGAAACACCGGGTGGCACTATCATGCTGCGCGCTCACCGCGCCATCGAGTCCATTACCCTGGACCGTGAAGTGGCCCACCTCAAAGATGAGCTGATGCCCAAGTACGCCAGCCTGATCTACACCGGTTACTGGTGGAGCCCTGAGCGTCTGATGCTGCAGCAGATGATCGACGCCTCCCAGGCTCATGTGAACGGTGTCGTGCGCCTGAAGCTGTACAAGGGCAATGTGATCGTGACCGGTCGCAAGTCTGATGAATCACTGTTCGACGCTAACATCGCTACCTTCGAGGAAGATGGCGGTGCCTACAATCAGGCGGATGCAGCGGGCTTCATCAAGTTGAACGCCTTGCGCATGCGCATCGCGGCCAACAAAGGCCGCAAGTTGTTCTGAGTGTTTCGCTTGTCCTGAAAAGGCCCCTTATGCAAGGGGCTTTTTTTTGTCCTGAATATACCCATACGGGCATTAATTGAGGTACGACGTTTACAAACGTTTAGTGTTTGTTTAAGGATTCTGCTTCAAATCCATGCAGATGTTTTTTTAATTTCAGCATTTTACTTCTCCAAGGAAAGGTTTTTTACATCTGAATAGGAACTATGTCTTACAGAATTTTCACTCATGTAGGAGCAATTGATATGTAATTTATGGAATTTTCTGTAGGAAAATGGAGTGTGTAAAAATATGTTAAATGGAACTGAAGCTGGTGCGGTTTTTTTAGCCCTTCGTTTACGTTGCGGCGTCATACAAGGGGCATTTCCTGAAAGACGTGTGCGCCACGTTTACCGCGTACGCACGGGGATGAGGATATTTCACTCAAAATATGTACGAGCAGAGAAAGGTCTGAAAGGCTCCATAAAGCCGAATACCTCAAAGTTGGCGAATTTTTGTAGGTTAATTCCTATCTTGCTGTGGGTTGGGTCTCTGCCTACTGTTGCTCGGGGGGGGACGCTATGCCAACTAGCAGATGACTAGGCTATTGTGCTTTCTCTAAATAATTCGAACAGCGAAATTGGACTTTCTCATGAATAAAGTGCTGATCGTGGATGATCATCCCGTCATTCGGCTTGCTGTGCGCATGCTAATGGAGCGTCATGGTTATGAGGTCGTTGCCGAGACTGATAACGGTGTCGATGCGTTACAACTTGCGCGGGAACATATGCCGGACATTGTCATACTGGATATTGGAATACCCAAGCTCGATGGCCTTGAAGTTATTTGTCGGTTAGCTTCAACCAAGCAAGCCGTATCGTTCAAGGTACTGGTGCTGACGTCCCAGGCACCTGGTCATTTTTCCATGCGCTGCATGCAGGCCGGGGCTGCCGGCTACGTGTGCAAGCAGCAGGACTTGACCGAGTTGCTGAGCGCCATCAAGGCAGTGCTTTCCGGCTACAGCTATTTCCCGAACCAGGCGCTCAATTCGGTACGCTCCACGATGGGCAACACCAGTGAAGCTGACATGGTTGAACGTTTGTCGGGGCGGGAAATGATGGTGCTCCAGCAACTGGCCCGTGGCAAAACCAATAAGGAAATCGCCGATGGCATGTTCCTCAGCAACAAGACCGTCAGCACCTACAAGACGCGCCTGTTATTGAAGCTCAATGCCCGCTCCCTGGTCGACTTGATAGAACTGGCCCAACGCAATGGCTTGGTGTGAGCAGGGCGCTCCGCCGCTCTGACGTTCCTGTAACAACCGGCACAAAAAAGCCTCCGTCAGGGAGGCTTCCGACCGTCTGCCAGAGGGTCAAAGATCGAAGTCGTAATCGGCCAACTGTTTCTGCAAGCGTCGCTCTTCCAGAAGATTGTCGATAGTCCGGCGTTTGCTCAAATTGGTCTTGGCTACCTCTGCGACGGGCGCTGGCGCCTCATCGTCTTCCAGCTCCACCAGGTCGTCATCAACTTCGATTTGTTCTTTGCCAGTGCTCATAGGTTCACTCCAGGCTAAGACTGCCGTTGGCGCCCCTTATAGCGATAATCCACGAACGGGTAAAAAAGATTTTTTCAATCGATGGATAGAGAAAACCCCGGAACCCTCAATCGTCGGATGTCTTGTGCTTGTATTCGCATAAATCTTCGATCCTGCAGCTGCCACATCGAGGCTTGCGCGCCTGGCAAACATAGCGCCCGTGAAGAATCAGCCAATGGTGTGAATCGAGCAGATAAGGCTTGGGCACGAATTTCATCAGTTGTTTTTCGACCTCGACCACATTCTTGCCGCGAGCGATGCCGGTTCGGTTGCTGACGCGAAAAATATGGGTGTCCACCGCCATGGTGAGTTGGCGGAATGCGGTGTTGAGCACCACGTTAGCGGTCTTGCGCCCGACTCCGGGCAGCGCTTCCAGGGCTTCCCGGGTTTGCGGCACTTCGCTGGCGTGTAGCTCCATGAGCAGGCGGCACGTTTCGATCACGTTCTTGGCCTTGCTGTTGTACAAGCCGATGGTCTTGATGTACTCCGATAATCCCTCCACACCCAAGGCATAAATAGCCTCTGGCGTATTGGCCACCGGGAATAGCTTGGCCGTGGCCTTGTTGACGCCAACGTCGGTGGATTGGGCCGACAGGATCACCGCGATCAACAGCTCGAACGGCGAGGAGTACGCCAGCTCAGTCTTAGGTTCCGGATTGTCTTCGTGAAACCTGCGGAAAATTTCCAGGCGTTTTGCAGCGTTCATAGGGGCGGACGTTTCCTTGCAGGCGGTCGACGGGATTGTAGCAATACACAGTGCAGCATCAGCTGTGGGTCAGGTGTTGCCGGTGGCGTCGGCCTCGGCATCATGCAGCGTCTGCTCGGCGGCGTTCAGCGCGGCGCTCAGGCTGGCCAGTTGTTGTTCATCAGCCTGTTGATCCTGGGCCTTTTTCAACTCGGCCCGGCGCATCGCCAGTTGAATCTTGGCGCGTTTGAGCTCAGGGCCCTGGGTGGTCGGCAGCGTTGGCGGGCTGTTGCCTTCCAGCGCGGCAAGCGCCTGCTCCGAGGCTTCGAACTGCCTTTGCAGGACAATCAATTGCGACTGCTGCTCAAAGGTCGGCGGATGCCCAAACGCCTTCAGGGACTTGTGCAGTTGAGCACGGCTCATGGCGAGATTGATTTTGGCTTGCTTGATCGCGGCATCCTGAACGGCCTGGTGGGGATCAGCTTGTGCCGCTGCCACGGGGGCCGTGCGTTTGGCCCGCGCCAGGCGCTCGGCGAGCTTGCAGGCTTCCTCACGTTGCAGGCGCGCGTTGCGCTGTTCGAAACGCCGCCGAGCGCGGTCGCGTTTGAGGCCACGTTCGTGCCGTTCGTGATCGCTGCCCGCCAGGCCGCCTACGATAGGCAAGACGTCAGCGAGTGGGCGCAGCTCGATGCAGTCGACAGGGCAGGGCGCTACACACAGGTCGCAACCGGTGCACTCGTCGATAATTACCGTATGCATCAACTTGGCGGCGCCCACGATGGCGTCCACCGGGCAAGCCTGGATGCATTTGGTGCAACCGATGCATTCGGCCTCACGGATATAGGCGATCTGCGCCGGCGCGTCTCCACGGCTGGTATCCAGGGCCAGCACTGGCACACGCAGCAATTGCGCGAGCCCAGCGATGGTTTCCTGGCCTCCGGGTGGGCACTTGTTGATTGCCTCGCCGTTGGCGATGCCTTCGGCGTAAGGCTTGCAGCCCGGGTGCCCGCACTTGCCGCATTGAGTCTGCGGTAGCAGCGCGTCGATACGTTGAATGAGGTTCATGCTTTGATCATAGCGTTGACGCCAGGCCCACCGGTGCAGGCAGGCTGAAAAGCCCCGGCGCCGAAGCGCCAGGGCATCTTGCAGGGGTTACTTGATGCGTTGACCCGGCTTGGCGCCGCTGTCCGGGCTCAGCAGGTAGATTTCTTCGCCGCCAGGGCCAGCCGCCATCACCATGCCTTCAGATATGCCGAACTTCATTTTCCGTGGCTTGAGGTTGGCGACCATCATGGTCAGGCGGCCATCGAGCTCGGACGGGTCAGGGTAAGCGCTCTTGATGCCGGAGAACACATTGCGTCGCTCGCCGCCCAAATCCAGGGTCAGGCGCAGCAGCTTGTCGGCACCTTCCACGGCTTCGGCCTTGACGATCAGTGCAACGCGCAGGTCCACGGCGGCAAAGGTGTCGAACTCGATTTCATCGGAAATAGGGTCCTTGGCCAGCTCGCCATTACCTGCGGGCGCAGTCGAGCCTGTATCCGTCTGGCTGGCGACCAGGTCTTCTTTCGAAGCGTCGGTCATGGCCTGGACTTTCACCGGGTCGATGCGGGTCATCAGGGGCTTGAACGCGTTCAACTGATGGTTGCTGAGCAGCGTGGCGTGGTCATTCCAGGTCAGTGGCGCGACGTTGAGGAACGCTTCTGCGTCGGCGGCCAGCAGTGGCAGCACCGGCTTGAGGAAGATCACCAACTGACGGAACAGGTTGATGCCGGTGGCGCAGATCGCCTGAACCTCGGCCTCTTTGCCTTCCTGCTTGTTCAGCGACCAGGGTGCCTTGTCCGCAATCCAGGCATTGGCACGGTCAGCCAGGCCCATGATTTCGCGCATTGCACGGGCAAAGTCACGGGCTTCATAGGCGTCGGCGATGCTCGGCGCGGCGGCCAGGAACGCATCGGTCAGTTCCGGAGCGGCATTTTCAGCGACCAGTACCCCCGCATTTCCCTTGTGGATGAACCCGGCACAACGGCTGGCGATATTGACGACCTTGCCGACCAGATCCGAGTTGACCTTCTGGACGAAGTCTTCCAGGTTCAGGTCGAGGTCGTCGACGCCACGGCCCAGCTTGGATGCATAGTAGTAACGCAGATACTCCGGCGACAGGTGGTCCAGATAGGTGCGCGCCTTGATAAAGGTGCCACGGGACTTGGACATCTTCTGCCCATTCACCGTCAGGTAGCCGTGCACGGCAATGCCGGTCGGCTTGCGAAAGCCCGAACCTTCGAGCATCGCCGGCCAGAACAGTGCGTGGAAGTTGACGATGTCCTTGCCGATGAAGTGGTACAGCTCGGCGGTGGAGTCCTTGTCCCAGAACGCATCGAAGTCCAGCTCTGGCGTGCGGTCGCAGAGGTTCTTGAAGCTGGCCATGTAGCCGATCGGCGCATCCAGCCACACGTAGAAGTACTTGCCCGGCTCGCCCGGGATTTCAAAGCCGAAGTACGGCGCATCGCGGGAGATGTCCCACTGCTGCAAGCCGCTGTCGAGCCATTCGGCGAGCTTGTTGGCCACGGCGTCCTGCAGGGTGCCGCTGCGCGTCCAGGTTTGCAGCATCTGCTGGAAATCCGGAAGCTTGAAGAAGAAGTGCTGGGAATCCTTGAGCACCGGGGTGGCGCCGGAGATGGCCGACTTCGGATCCTTCAAGTCAGTCGGGGCATAAGTCGCGCCGCATTTTTCGCAGTTGTCGCCGTACTGGTCTGCGGTGCCGCATTTCGGGCAGGTGCCCTTGATGAAGCGGTCGGCCAGGAACATTTTCTTTTCCGGATCGAAGTACTGGGTGACCGACCGCTGGTCGATGTGCCCGGCTTCCTTCAATCGCAGGTAGATCTGGCTCGAAAGCTCACGATTTTCGTCGGAGTGGGTCGAATGGAAGTTGTCGAAATCCACCAGGAACTCGGCAAAGTCGGCGCTGTGTTCAGCCTGCACATTGGCGATCAGTTGTTCCGGGGTGATGCCTTCCTTTTCGGCGCGCAACATGATGGCCGAACCGTGGGCGTCGTCCGCGCAGACGTAAATGCATTGATTGCCGCGATGCTTCTGGAAGCGCACCCACATATCGGTCTGGATGTACTCAAGCATATGGCCAAGATGGATGGAACCATTGGCATAGGGCAGGGCGCTGGTGACGAGGATCTTGCGTGGCTCGGACATGGGGCTCGGCTACTTGATGAAACGGAGGTCGGCCACTATAAAGCGCCGGGAAATTTATTTCACCCCGTGGTGCTGTTTCAGAATTTTCCATCCCTGCGAAAGCATGCCGCTGGCGGCCTGGAACGGTTAGGATAGCCGCCTGTTTCAGTCAGTCTTTTTTCAGGAGTTGCCCATGAGCGCCGTCAATCGCGCAGCGGTGGAAGCCGTTCTTCGCCAGTACACCGACCCCTATTTGAACCAGGACCCGGTCAGTGCCGGCTGTGTACGGGCTATCGAGGTCCAGGGTGACCAGGTATCGGTCCGGTTGGAACTGGGCTATGCCGCTGGCCTGTTCAAAAGCGGATGGGCGCAGATGTTGCAAATAGCCATCGAAGGCCTCGATGGCGTGCGCTCGGCCAAGGTCGATATCCAGTGCGTGATCGCGCCGCACAAGGCCCAGGCGCAGATCCCTGGCCTGGCCAACGTCAAGAATGTGATCGCCGTGGCGTCGGGCAAGGGCGGTGTGGGCAAATCCACCACCGCCGCCAACCTGGCCCTGGCCCTGGCCCGCGAAGGCGCGCGCGTGGGCATCCTCGACGCCGATATCTATGGTCCGAGCCAGGGTGTGATGTTCGGCATCGCCGAAGGTACACGGCCGAAGGTCAAGGACCAGAAATGGTTTGTGCCGATCGAGTCCCTGGGCGTGGAGGTCATGTCCATGGCTTTTCTGACCGATGACAACACGCCGATGGTCTGGCGCGGGCCGATGGTCTCCGGTGCGTTGCTGCAACTGGTCACCCAGACCGCCTGGGGCGATTTGGACTACCTGGTAATCGACATGCCGCCCGGTACTGGCGATATCCAGCTGACCCTGGCGCAGAAAGTCCCGGTGGCCGGCTCGGTGATCGTCACCACGCCTCAGGACCTGGCACTGCTGGACGCGAAGAAAGGCGTGGAAATGTTCCGCAAGGTCAACATCCCGGTGCTGGGTGTGGTGGAAAACATGGCCGTTCACATCTGCTCCAATTGCGGCCATGCCGAGCATCTGTTCGGTGAGGGTGGTGGCGAGAAGCTGGCGACTCAATACGGCGTCGAACTGCTGGCCTCGTTGCCGCTGTCGATGGCCATTCGTGAACAGGCCGATGGCGGCAAGCCCACTGTGGCTGCCGAGCCCGATGGGCAGATTGCCATGGTCTACCAGGAGTTGGCCCGCCATGTGGGCGCGCGGATAGTGCTGCAGGAAGCGGTTGCTCCAGCGATGCCGACGATCACGGTCAGCGACGACTGAACCTTGCGTAGGAACGTTACCCTGTCAGCTCGTTACGCTTTTTCCGCAGTAACCTGTGTAAGCATTCGCTTACTTTTTTGTAGGTATTCGGTTTTTTTACAGGGTGTGAGCGTCTCGAATCTGTGAGCGATGTTTCTAACTGATTGAAATAAAACAGTTATTAATCCGTAATTGAACGCCTACGCCCTGCAGTTGCCGAGTTGGATCCCGTTGAACTTATTTTTGGATTCTCTAACATCAGCCCTGTGTCCACGGATTGGCACGGCCATCAAGGAATGATGGTTTGAAGGAATGTCGCAGGATGCGACTCATCAGGACGATGAAAAAGGAATACAGGGACTAGGGAAAAAATGTGGGCGGGTCATACCGCCCCTTTTTTCGCCTGTAGAAAAGTGAAACCGGCTACGTAGAAACGCAAAAAGGCCCGCAAGGGGCCTTTTGGGACGGTGACGCTATCAGCGTTCGAGCTGTGCAATCTTACCTTTTTTGCCGTCCCACTCCGCTGCATCGGGCATCGGATCTTTGCGTTCAGTGATGTTCGGCCAAATCTCTGCCAGCTCGACGTTCAACTGAATAAATTCCTGCATCTCTGCCGGGACTTCGTCCTCGGAGAAAATCGCAACGGCCGGGCATTCTGGTTCACACAGGGCGCAGTCAATGCACTCGTCCGGGTGAATGACCAGGAAATTCGGGCCTTCGTAGAAGCAGTCCACCGGACACACTTCTACGCAGTCGGTGTACTTGCACTTGATGCAGTTGTCGGTGACGACGAAGGTCATTTCTAATTTTCTCCTCAGGCGGCGGCAGCGAAACCCTGTGTGGCAGGGCTCGCGAGGTTCGGGAGCGATAGTCTGCAGGCCAGGCTCATAGCCCGCAGCATCCCAAACCGCGCGAGAGTCTACCAGCTTGCAAGCGTCAGCGTTATATCCGAGTCTTCAGTGCATATAACATTTCGAGCGCTTTGCGTGGGGTCAAGTCATCCACGTCGAGCTTAGCCAACTCATCGAGTACCGGATGGGGCAGGCTGGCGAACATATCGCTCTGGTGCGGCACGGCGGATTTCTTGCTGGCCTTGGCTGGGCTGGCGACGACCGTTTCATGGGGCAGGGCCGTGGTTTCGAGGCGGCTGAGGTGCTCGCGGGCACGGGTGATCACATCATTGGGCACACCGGCCAATTGTGCGACCGCCAAACCATAACTCTGGCTCGCCGGGCCCGGCAGCACATGGTGCAGGAACACGATGCGCTCGTTGTGCTCGGTGGCATTGAGGTGCACGTTGGCTACCAGCGGCTCGCTTTCCGGTAACACGGTCAGTTCGAAGTAGTGGGTAGCAAACAACGTATACGCGCGCAAATGAGCCAGGCGTTCGGCCGCCGCCCATGCCAGCGACAGGCCGTCGAACGTGCTGGTGCCGCGCCCGACTTCGTCCATCAGCACCAGGCTACGCTCGGTGGCGTTATGCAGAATGTTGGCGGTCTCGCTCATTTCCACCATGAACGTCGAGCGCCCACCGGCCAGGTCATCACTGGAACCGATCCGGGTGAAAATCCGGTCCACCAGGGACAGCTCGCAACTGGCCGCCGGCACGAAGCTGCCGATGTGGGCCAGCAGCACGATCAATGCGGTCTGGCGCATATAGGTGGATTTACCGCCCATGTTCGGACCGGTAATCACCAGCATGCGGGTGTCGTCGTCCAGCGACAGGTCGTTGGCGACGAACGGCGTGGTCAGAACCTGCTCGACCACCGGATGGCGCCCTTGCACGATACGCATGCACGGTTCGCTGACAAACCGTGGGCAGTTCAGATCCAGGTTCAGCGCACGCTCCGCGAGGTTGCTCAGCACATCCAGCTCCGCCAGGGCGGCTGCGGTGTCTTGTAGCGGTGCCAGGCGGCTGATCAAGTCTTCAAGCAAGGCTTCATAGAGCATTTTTTCCCGCGCCAGGGCGCGGCTTTTGGCTGACAGCGCCTTGTCTTCGAAGGCTTTAAGCTCTGGAGTGATAAACCGCTCGGCGCCCTTGAGGGTCTGGCGACGTTGATAATCGATAGGCGCCGACTCGGCCTGCTTGCTCGGCAACTCGATAAAATAGCCGTGCACCCGGTTGTAACCGACCTTCAGATTAGCCAGTCCGGTGCGGGCTTTTTCGCGCGCCTCCAGGTCAATCAGGAACTGCCCGGCGTTTTCGCTCAGCGATTGCAGCTCATCCAGTTCACTGTCGTAACCCGTCTTCAGAACACCGCCATCCCGGATGATCGCCGGCGGGTTGTCAATAATGGCCTTTTCCAGCAGGGCCGCGAGATCCGGATAAGTGCCAGCGGTGACGGCCAACTGTTGCAGGTGCGCAGTGTCCAGCTCGGTCATCGCCGCCTGCAATTGCGGCAGGGCACCGAGGGCATCGCGCAGGCGCGCCAGGTCACGTGGACGCGCGTTGCGTAGGCCGATTCGCGCCAGGATGCGCTCTATATCGCCAATTTCTTTGAGTTGCGGCTGCAGCTTTTCAAAGCGATAGCCGTCCAGCAGGCAGGTAATGGAAGACTGACGCGCTTGAAGCACGCTCAAATCCCGCAGCGGGCGGTTCAGCCAGCGGGTCAGCAAGCGGCTGCCCATGGCGGTCTGGCAGCGGTCGACCACCGATTGCAGCGTATTGTCACGCCCGCCCGACAAGTTGGTATCCAGTTCCAGGTTGCGACGGCTGGCGCCATCGAGTACCACGGTATCGTCCAGACGCTCATGCCGCAGGCTGCGCAAGTGCGGCAGGGCCGTGCGCTGGGTTTCCTTGGCATAGCTGAGCAGGCAGCCGGCGGCGCCGATGGCCAGGGTCAAGGTTTCGCAACCGAAGCCTTTGAGGTCCTGCACGGAGAATTGCTGACACAGGCTTTTAAGCGCCGAATCTCGCTCGAAATCCCACGGTGCGCGCCGCTTGGTCCCACGGCGCTTCTCCGCCGGCAGGTCCTTGGGCCAATCGTCCGGAATCAACAACTCCACCGGGTTGATACGTTCCAGCTCCGCCAGCAGGTTCTCCCAGCCCTTAATCTCCAGCACACTGAAATTGCCGCTGGTGATATCCAGTACCGACAGGCCGAACAAACGCTCATCACCCAGGACAGCCGCGATCAAGTTATCGCGCCGCTCATCCAGCAGCGCCTCATCACTCACCGTCCCCGGCGTAATAATGCGCACCACCTGGCGTTCCACCGGCCCCTTGCTGGTCGCCGGATCGCCGATCTGCTCACAGATCACCACCGACTCGCCCAGCTTCACCAGCTTGACCAAGTAACCTTCCAACGAATGGTAAGGAATCCCACACATCGGAATCGACTGTCCCGCCGATTGCCCGCGCGCGGTCAGGGTGATATCCAGCAACTTGGCGGCCTTCTTCGCATCCTCATAGAAGATCTCGTAGAAGTCGCCCATGCGATAGAACATCAACTGATCAGGGTGCTGGTTCTTCAGGCGCCAGTACTGCTGCATCATGGGGGTATGGGAGGTTAGATCGGAGGCGTTTTTACTCATTGGGTAATAGGCAAATTCGTTGAAAGTGATGGGGCAAAGGGCGCGCTTGGCCCAGCATTTTTTGCGATGGCGGCAAGGTTAACACGCGAGGTCGGGGGTTCGCAGTTTGCAAAAGGCCAGGTAATACGCGGGAAGAAAAGCGGCGATGCATTAAAGGTGCACGAAGTGCCGTCTGTAGAGCCTTACTTTGCCCTGCGACCGCTGGCAGGAAACAAACCTCTGATAACACCCAGGAAAGCCGCAAATAGATTGATCGAAGTTGCGGTGGTGATGGCCATTAATACGTTATCCGAGAACGGCGCTTTACCGGAGTAATACGTCGACCAGCCATTCCACACGAGGAGGACCGCCCAGAAGATCACGCCGCAGGCAGCAAACCAAAAGGCGCGCCCCGCATATTTCTTGCGCAGCTGCCTTTCGGCTTTCTGGTCTTTCAGATTCTGGTTTCTTTCATCGTCGGTGCCTATGGCTTGCTCGCCACCGGCTTGGGAGTCCTGGTCAGGGCCTGCCACGGGGGGCAGGGTGAGTTCCAGGTTGTCGAGTTCTTCACTCACGGATGCGGCTCTTTGGGTGAATGAGTGCTGCCATGTCTTCCCAGTCAATGGCGGAGCCGTCGGCGCCTTTGAGGGCCCAGGCTGTGCCGTCCTCGTGGGAAAGGTTGGACAGTTGAGTGCCGGACCAGTTGCCGTATTTATTAATGATCCGATCAATCAAACGATGAGTGTAGGTATCGCTCTCAGGAACCCTCGGTGTAACGAAGACAATGTCTTCGGAGTCGGGCTTCAGGTTGCTGAGCAGCGACGTCACCGGGCGATTACCGTAGGATTTCAACTCATGGTAAAGCGATGGAATGACCGGGCCATATTGCCAGCGGGCAAAGTGGTCATCCATAAGCGGTTGATCCCGCTCGCGCAGATGCCAGGACTGGGTATAGAACAGCAGCTTTTGCAGCTTCATCGGCGTCAGGCCTGAAAGCTTGCCTTCCTTCGCGCGTTCAATGAAGGCGTTAGCGACAGCTAGAGCTGAATAAGCCATGAGCACCTCCGTCGTTGCTGGCTAGGTTGTTACAGAGTTTATACATAGGCCCTGAATTGTCGATAAGCAAGGGCGGCTGTCAATCTGCGCCCTTTTTAGATCCGGTCGCCTGCGGGTATATGAAGTCGCACGGAATGATAGAGGCTGTTTGACTGTTCGTATATACAGTATTTTGTTTCAGATTCGCCTAGTCAGCTTGTTTAATGCATAAATATGCAAATTAGCATTTGCCATCCGCAAAAACTCTCGTCACTATTCCGGTTATGCAAAAACGCAACGTTTCTATCGTCTTGAAAGAGCTGCTGGATCGCGACCGAATCTCCCCCACGGAGCTTCATCGGCGCACTGGCGTGCCTCAGTCCACCCTGTCCCGGATCCTCAGCGGCAAGATCGTTGATCCGTCGGACAAACACATCTCACGCATCGCCGAATACTTCCGCGTCAGCACCGACCACCTGCGCGGACGCGCAGCGGTAGGTACCTTGCGTGATGACGGGCGCGACCCGATGCATTCGGAACTCAAGGACATAAGCCTGTGGGACGACGACACCCCCGTTAATGATGACGAGGTGTCGATCCCCTTTCTGCGTGAGGTTGAATTGGCTGCTGGATCAGGAAGATTCGTCATCGAGGAAAGCGAGAAGGCCAGCCTGCGCTTTGGAAAGCGCAGCCTGCGGCATAACGGCGTGCAGTTCGACCAGGCCAAATGCGTGACGGTACGTGGCAACAGCATGTTGCCGGTGCTGCGCGATGGCGCGACGGTGGGGGTGAATGCCGGCAAGAGCGGGATTGGCGACATTGTCGATGGTGACCTGTACGCCATCAATCATAATGGCCAGCTGCGGGTGAAACAGCTCTACCGCCTGCCGTCCGGGATTCGTCTGCGCAGTTTCAATCGTGACGAGCACCCCGACGAGGACTACAGCTTCCAGGATATCCAGGATGAGCAGATCAGCATCCTCGGCCATGTGTTCTGGTGGGGCATGTATGCCCGCTGACCTACTTACGTAAGACAAAGCCCGCCAACGAGCGTAATGCTGTTCACTTAAGCGGAGCAGCCTTACGGTCCACTGGGTACCGGGTTTTGGAAATCTTCACCGTCCTTGGCCTTCCCGGCCTTGGGCGGTGATCCAGAAACATTCCTCCTACTCCTCCCCTCAGCTCGCTTAGCCTCCTTCCTGTTGCCGATACCGGATTAGCGGCTGCCATCACTATCAACTGCACCGCTATGTACTGGCAGGCAGGCTTGAACCGTATATCCGAAGGTGCGCGGCCGAACGCTACAGCGGCTTGGCTGGCCTCTCGACGAATAATGTTATAAGCCAGCAAAAGCCCCCAGACCTCCTGATAAATCAGCTCGACTTTCTTACTGCGCAGCGTTACCGCGTTCTGTTGCATCGAGCTTTTGATATCCCTGAAGCCCAGCTCAATCTCCCATCGCTCCAGGTACAGCTCAGCCACAGCTGCGGTGTCGTAGTCCTCGACAGGCAAAGAGGTAAGCAGCGATCTGACTTTTCCATGGCTTTCATAGCTAACTTCACGCACTTCCCAACTCAGGGGCAACTCAGGATTTCGTTTACGTGCCTGAGGGGAAACCTTCATCCGGACGAGACGGTCGCGCTCGCCGTAGCGCTCTACTTCCTCCATGACCAAATTCTTGCGAGCAGGTGTCAGCCAGTGTCGGTTCGCGCCGCCACCCACCACGCTTAGCAGTAGATCCGCGCCCCAGAAGCCTTTGTCGAACAAGGTGATCGAATTGTCCGGAATTTGCCCCAGAAACGTTTCGGCCAACCGCATTTCACTGCCCCGATAAGGGCTGAGCTGCGCATCGAGGATGACATGCGAACGGACATTCATCAGCGCAACGAGCCGCAGAATCGGAAACGGGGTTTGACGGTCGGTGCCGGTATTACCGGAGCCAAAATGTTCTCTGAGCTCAGGTGAGTCAGCAGTTCGCAGTAGTGCACCGTCCACCGCGAAGACCTGTAGACCGTTCCAGTCATCTCCCTCGTAACGCTCGTTGCCCCAATGTTTACCGGTCTGACGGAACAGCGATTCAACGGGGTCAGCGCCGAGCCTTTTGCGAGCTTCAGTTACCCCGCTTCGGGCCAGCAACTGATCAGAAGCCAAGCCTTGCGCGCAGATATTCAAACGCCTGGCGACCTCATGAACAGGCTCATCGCGGAACAGAGCCATGCCCAAAACTAGCCAAAGAACTTGATCGCTCGGCAAACGGCGCCGTCGTATCGTAGCTTGCGCCGAGAGGTTCAGCGCACTCGCTACCCACTCGATAGGGATGTTCTGAGTGAAGGTGCTAAGGTCAGAAAAATTGAAGAGATCGCCGAGGTCGAGCAACTGCTGCTGAATGGGCATAAAAAAATCCGATGCCAGGGGTCTGACATCGGATTCTCTAGAAAGCCCGGCTTGGACTCAAATGCTTAAGTGAACAGCATTACGCCAACGAGCGGGCTTTTTTTCGTCTGCAGAAAACCGGCAAACCCTCTGCCCGTCAGGCTTTTCATGCATGAGCGCATTCTTCCGGCAAAAATAAATGCATTTATGCATTGACTGTATATGCATACATGCATATTCTCCATCTCAAGCCAGCCAACAAGGCCTGGTGGAGGCAGCAAGGATGCTGCCAAGGAAGACAAGGAAGGCACGTAACACCGGCAAGGACGCCATCGAAGCGATGGCAAGGATGCCAGGCAACATCGGCAAGGATGCCGACGCTCTTTAGTGGTAACGCTTCAAAAACAGGCAGCGATGAACCGGCCTTAACGGTTCAGAGGGTTGGCAACTGACCCGGGTGTGCAGCGTAAAGCACCAGAAGCAGTTATCCGGCAGACAGGGATCGTGGTCGGAAAAACATTGAGGAAAGGACCGTACCGCGCCAGTAGCGCCGAAAGTCCGCAGGCAGCATTACTGAAAAGCCTGGGCAACCGGGCTTTTTGGAATGCCTACCTATCAAAGTATGTGTAAGTGAAAAACGGACTATCAGTGCTCAGCCAGGAGGCGTGACATGACAAACGAACAACAAGCGTTAGCGGAAATGCCTATCTGGCTGGTGATTATCTTGGCGTTGATCGGCGGGGTGTCCGGCGAAATGTGGCGCGCCGACAAGGAGGGCGCCCGTGGCTGGTCGCTGATTCGGCGCCTGGCGCTCCGGTCCGGGGCGTGCATGGTTTGCGGGGTTTCGGCCCTGATGCTGTGCTACGCCGCCGGTATGTCCATCTGGACCGCCGGCGCCATTGGTTGCCTGACCGCCATGGCCGGTGCCGACGTGGCCATCGGCCTTTATGAGCGCTGGGCGGCCAAGCGCATCGGGATCAATGAAGGTTCCCGTCAGGACCCGCAGTAACCGCAAGGACGCTACTCAAATGACCCTTATCGAAAAGCCATCCCAACTCCCCCAGGCTATCGGCGTGGCGCTGCATGCAGCCTTCCCCGACCTCAGGGTCGGCAGCCACCAGGACTTCCAGAGCGACGCAGAAAAAACCGGCGTGATGGTCACCGTTGAAGGCAATGGCCCTGGCATTCGCTCTCGCGAAGGCCGCAAGGCCCATGCCCTGGCCATTTCGCTCACCGTCATGGTTGCCCCTGGCGCCTTGCCGTTCGATGCCTGCGACCTGGCCAGCCAGTTGATGGACCTGGTGCTGGACAACCGTTGGAGCCTGCCCCAGTCCCAGTGCGATTTGCCAACCAATATCGTCGCCGCTCCCTCTGGGCGTGCGACCGCAGCAACGGACTACGACACCTGGACAGTGTCCTTCACTCAAACCCTCTACCTCGGACCCGTGTTGCTCGATGATCCTACAGGCCAACCGCTGTTTGCCTCTACCTGGGACGTCTTGGACATCGATGATCCCGATCAATACAAGCCACTGGCGGAGTAGCCCATGTTCGACGCGCTGTTACGCATGCAACTGGGACCGATTGTCGAGCGCCTGGCGGAAATGGAGGCCCAACTCGAAGACCTTTACCGGCGCGCTGAAAGCTTCTGCCGCATTGGCGTTTGCCAACAGGTCGATGCCGCCAGCAATACCTGCAGGGTCAGCCACGGCGAGTTGCTTACGCCGGCCATCCGCTTTTTCAACCCCAGCGCCGGTGCGCAAACCGAAACCCGTATTCCATCCGTGGGCGAGCAATGCCTGCTGCTCAACTACGGCGGTGGGGAAGGGGGCTCACAGTCTGTGGCGTTGTTCGGCCTCAACAGTAGTCGCTTTCCGCCTGTTTCCACTGTGCCTTCCTTGACCCGGCGGCGCCATCAGGACGGCACACAAAGCGACTATGACGACGCCAGTCATACTTTCAATTGGGTCAACGGGCCGACGATGCTCAGCGCTTCTCGCGAACAGGTCGACGTCAAGGTCGGCGCCGCCAGCCTGACCCTCAGCCCGCAGGGCATCATCCTGCAAATCGGCGGCACCGCACTGTTACTGGATGCCGGCGGCGCTCACTTCAGCGGCCCGGTGATAGACCACCAAGGTCGAGTCATCAGCCCCTGATAAGGACATTCCATGATCGGCATCGATCGCAACACCGGGGCAGCCGTCGATGACTGGCTGCAATTCGTGCAGCGTGCCACCCGAGCGCTGACCACACCTGTCGGCACGCGGCAGAAGCGTCCGCTGTATGGCTCGCTGATCCCGCAACTGCTCGGGCAGAACCTTGGCGATGACCTGCTGCTGCTCGCTCAAAGCCACGCCGCCCAAGCGTTTTACAACGCGCAGAACGGCATCGGCGATTTCCAGCCCGAGGTCATCGTCGCCACCCGCCAGGGCGCCGGGCTGCTACTGCGCTTTGCCGGCACCTGGAAAAACCGCCAACAATCCTTCGAGGTCGTGACATGAGCATGCTGATCCCTGGCCAGAACCAACTGGCCGAGCCGGCGATTATTGCAGTCGATGAGTTCGAGCCGCTGCTCGCCGAATTCAAGGCGTTCGTGGTCGATTACGTCGCCACCCGTGCGCCGCAAAGCGCGGCCAAACTCAAGGTCAGCCTCGACAACGAAAGTGAACTGCTGACGTTGGCGCTCGAGGCCTTTTGCGTGCGCCTGCAAACCCATGAGCGCAAATACAATGCACGCATCAAGCAGATGCTGGCGTGGTGGGCCACCGGCAGCAATCTGGATGCGCGCTTGGCTGACATGGGCCTTGAACGCCAGGTGCTCGATCCCGGTGACCCGGCGGCCTTCCCGCCCATGCCGCCGACCCTGGAAAGCGACGACGATGCTCGCTTGCGCTATTACCTCGCGCCCCATGCCCCGGCCGCCGGCTCGCGGATGCAGTATCGCCGCGAAGTGTTCACCCTTGGCGAGCGACCCACGGTCAAGGTACAGAGCGCCTCGCCGGGCGTGGTGACCGTCAACTACACCTTCGACCCGGACGGCTATGCGGCACAGGTCAAGGACGGCAATGGCCGTCGCACCGCGCCCGGCGAGGTGATGGTCACCGTACTGTCTCGTGAGGGCGACGGTACCCCCTCTGCCGATTTGCTTGACGGTGTACGCCGACATTTCGCACGGCCGGATGTACGGCCGGAAACCGATCTCGTCACCGTCCAGGGCGCACAGATTCAACCCTACAAGATTCGCGTCATCGCCAAGATCAACGCCGGCCCGGACTCGGGCCTGACCCAAGTGGCGGCGCAGCAACTGCTGCAGACTTACGCGGACTCCTGTCATCGCCTGGAAGGGCGCGTCGACCCCAGCTGGATCGACTACGCCATCCACAGTGCAGGGGCGGCGCAACTGCAAATCCTTGAACCGCTTGCGCCGATTGTCAGCAGCGCGTTCCAGGCCCCGTATTGCACGGGTGTCGAGGTGGAGGTGCGTACGCTATGAGTGAACCTGACGCGAGTTTGTTGCCGGCCAACAGTTCACCGCTGGAAAAGGCCCTGGACTTGGGCTTCGGCCAGTTGCTCAAGCGAGTCACGCCGCCGTTTCCTGCGTTGATGAACCCACTGCAAACCCCCAGCGAATTTCTTCCTTACCTGGCCGCCGACCGCGGCGTCAGTGAATGGGATGCCGACGCCAGCGAATCGGAAAAGCGCCTGACCGTGGCCTTGTCCTGGCAGATCCAGCGCCAGGCCGGCACACCCAAGGCGCTGAGCTATGCGGTGGAGTCACTGGGATTCACCCCCAACATCAGCGCCTGGTATCAGCAGCGGCCAATCGGTACGCCCTATACCTTCGACGTGCAGGCGATCATTGGGCGCAGTTGGTCCAGTGGTGACCACAACCGGCTGATCCGCCGCATCAACGCAGCCAAAAGCGAGCGGGATCAGGCGACGATTACGGTTGTTCACGAAACCGAAGGTCGGCTTGCGTTGACGCAGGTCCTTCATGCCCCGCTAAGCGACGGCGAGCTGTGTTTAAACGGCGCGCTGCCGGAGTTTGCATTGGCTGCTCGACTTAACAGTGTCGGCGTTGCCCGGCACTACACCATTAACGACTACGACCTCAGGGCGCAGCCATGACAGATGAAATCACGCGCCTGGTGCGCTTCACCTCCAAGGGTTTGGATGAAGTGCTGCAGGCAAAGAACCAGGGCCTCAAAGGCGAGATCACCCACATCGGCGCCGGTACCGGCCGCTACAACCCTGATGGCACGGAATTGGCCTTGCGCGATGAGCGCCAACGGGTCGCCATTGTGGATTACGAAGACCTGGGCGAGCGCCAACTCAGGATGGCCGCGCTGTTTGACGGCGACGGTGAGTATGAGATTGGCGAGTTCGGTTTTTACCTCGCCAGTGGGACTTTGCTGGCGGTGTATTCCGTGGCAGGGAAGTTGCTGACGTATAAAGCGGCGGCGGCGCGGGTGCTGCAGAAGTTCACGCTGGATATTTCGCCGTTGCCGGCGGATAGCGTGACGATTGTGGTGGGGAATGACAATTTGAATGTGCTATTGACTGATGAAATTGCGGCCTTATCAGCTGCGAGCATAGACAATATGGCACGCGGTGTAGGGGTTCTATTTCGAGTGATGGAAGTCGAAAGAAAATAGAGCGTTTTTAATTGATTTTATATGACGCTTTCCATGCGTTTAGGAGCATTCATTTGAGTACCGAACAGCAACTTGCTGCCGTCGTAAACGCGGCAAATAACTTGACTAACGTCATTACCGGAAAAGTTGGAGAAATTGATAGGGCGATAGTAGATGCCCGCCAAGCGTATGACGCTCAATTGGCGGAGTTGAAAAATAGACTCCCAAGATTGGCGGTCACCAAGAACTTCAATTTGTCCCCGAATGCCGACGGAACACTGATTGAAAATTGGGGGATTCATGCTGAAGTGACGCCCACCAAGCTGCGAACTATCACCTCTGTCTCTCAAGCGGCCGGACGCCCGCAAGCTGATGTGGATTTCTTGCTTCAGGTGCAGGCAGACGTGCGTGAACAATATCCAAACTTTGAAATCAGGGCCAGCGACTATTGGCGCACGTTCGTATACCTGTGGCAAATGAAGTGGTCGGTGTCAGGCGTTAGTCCTTGGCTCGCGTTCCCTTACACTGTCGATATGGCGCTCGCGAATGGCTCTGGCGCAGTACCGCAGAACTCCTACCTGACGGTTGGTGCCTTCGTACGTCTTTTGGAGGGTAACGTGTCTGGGGCATGGAGTAATGGCGTTGAAAAAGGCAAATGGCGCTGGTGTTCCAGTGTTATTTCTCCTACAGAATTGTTTGGAACTTATTACCACCTGCACCCGATGCGCACCTCTTCAACCGGCGTTGTTGAGGTGATGCTCGCAGGGGCATGCACAGGCGTTGTAACCAACCCAGGTGATTGGGGAACGATGTTGGCCCTAGGCTGAGGAGAGAATATGAAACCACTATTTATACCTGCTGAACTTCATCCGATTATCAAGTGGGAAATGATTCGTAAGGCAAGGGATCAAGACTTGTCGGCGAGTGATTATGCAGCAATGCCAGACTATCCGATGCTCGACACCCATAAGCTCTTATTCGCTGAATACCGTCAAAAACTGCGTGATATTCCTGATCAGGGAGAGGATCCAGACGCAGTGCTCTGGCCATCCAAACCCGATTTCCTGAAATAACTGATAACCGCGAAAGCGGTTTTTTTTCGCCCTCCCAAAGCCCCTCCCCGCAGGGGCTTTGGCGTTTCTCACCCGGAGAATCCTACCCATGCCCACCCGCCAAACCTACACCGTCCTCATCCCTTTCCCCATCGGTAACGGCCACTGGTCCACCGCTGGCGAGGAGCTTGAATTGCTGGACGTCGAAGCATCCGCCCTGCGCACCGCCGGCCGCCTGGAACTGACCAGCGTCCTCAACTCCACCCCCAAGAAGGCTGACTAATCATGGCTGAGGTTTTGAACTTCGAGCACAACGGCATCACCGTGAATGCCACCGAATCCCCCGAGGCCATGGGTGGCCTGGGTGATAACGTCATCGGCCTGGTGGGCACCGCCCCCAACGCCCATGCATCGATCCCGAAAAACGCTCCGTTCCGGATCAACAGCTTTACCACCCAGGCGCTGCTGGACCCTACCGGTACCGAGTCGGGCACGCTGTTCCAAGCGGTGTACCAGATCCTCAAAGTGGTGAAGGTGCCGGTCTATGTGGTCATCGTCGAAGAAGGCGCCACGCCGGCCGACACGGTCAACAATGTGATCGGCGGCAACGACCCCGTCACCGGCCGCAAACTCGGCCTGGCGGCCCTGGGCAGCGTGCCTGAAGACCTGACCATCATCGGCGCCCCGGGCTTTACCGGCACCAAGGCTGTGGCCGGTGAGTTCGCCTCCTTCGGCAAGCGCATCAAGGCCCGTGTGGTGCTGGATGGCAAGGACGCTTCGGTCGCCGATCAAGTGACCTACAGCGGCGAACTGGGCGGCGCCGAGCTTGGCTTCGACCGTTGCCTGTTGGTGCACAACATGCCGTCGGTGTATTCCAAGGCTGCGAAAAAGAACGTGTTCCTGTCGCCGTCCTCGTTGGCCATCGCCGCGCTTGCCAAGGTCAAGCAATGGGAAAGCCCAGGTAATCAGGTGACCTTCGCCGAAGACGTTTCCCGCGTCGTCGAGTACAACATCCTCGACACCTCCACCGAAGGCGACCTGCTCAACCGTTATGGCGTGAGCTACTACGCCCGCACGGTGCTCGGCGGTTTCTCGCTGCTGGGTAACCGTTCCATCACCGGCAAGTTCATCAGCTACGTCGGCCTCGAAGACGCGATCAGCCGCAAGCTGGTCAAGGCCGGCCAGAAGGCCATGGCCAAGAACCTCACCAAGTCCTTCATGGACCAGGAGGTCAAGCGCATCAACGACTGGCTGCAAACCCTGGTTGCCGACGAAACCATCCCCGGCGGCAGCGTCTACCTGCACCCGGAGTTGAACAGCGTCGAGAAGTACAAGAACGGCACCTGGTTCATCGTCATTGACTACGGCCGCTACGCGCCGAACGAACACATGGTTTATCAACTCAACGCCCGCGATGAAATCATCGAGCAGTTCCTGGAGGACGTTCTCTAATGTTTACCAACCGAGTCAGACAGGCCATTGCGGCCACCCTTCAAGGCCTGCCGTTGTCGGCCACGGTCGATTCCTTTACGCCGCCGAAGATCGAGTTCGAAATGGACCCGATGACCGGCGGGCGCTTCATCGCCGAAGAGGTGGCCAAAAGCGCCAAGGTGCTGGGCGCAACCCTGGTATTGCAAGGGGTTGGTGCAGAAATTCTGCTGGCGCTTGGCGTCACGCAGGGTGATGACATCCTGTTGAACGTGCGTGAAGCCGGCCAGGACCAGGACGGCAAGACCTACTTCACCTACCACACCGTAGGCGGCAAGTTGAAGTCTCTGGGTGAAACCGCGCTGACGATGAACGCCAAGCCGGTCACCACCCTGGAACTGTCCTGCCGCACCTACAGCCGTCTGGAAAACGGTATTCCGGTGATCGACATCGATGTGCGCACCCAGAAGTTCGTGCTCAACGGCGTCGACATCCTCGGTGACGCGCGCCGCGCCGTGCTGATGCCTTAATCCCCCTGGGGGCGGGTCAGCTCGCCTCCATACCCCATCAAGGAATTGCCCCATGGCCTGGATGCCTCCGTTACACATCCTGCTGTCCCCGATCACCGCCGACACCGGCGTCGTGATCGAGCAGATTCAACTGAAGCCGTTGTTCTACGCGCCACAGAAAGAAGCCCTGGCACGCGCCGGCGACGATGAGGATGACCAGTTTTTTGAACTGGCAAAGCTCGCCACCGGCCTGTCGGAAAAAGAACTCGACCAACTCAAGCGCCCGGACTACGTCAGCATCGCGCAGTACGTACACGAGATGTCGACTCAGCCTGCATCGTTCTTCCTCGATCAAGCCGATGCGCCACGCGAATCGTTGACCTGCGAACAGGTCGCGCTGCTGCTGCCCCTTGAGGCCAGCGGCCGCACGCTCACCCACGTCACCCTGGAAATGCCCGCCCTGCGCGCTACCAAAGTGATGAAAAAGCTGCCCACCAATAAAGAACGTGCCGAGTTCATCACCGCGCATTGCGCCGGCCTGATGATTCCCGATCTCGCCGGACTCACCGTGCCCGACTGGACAGAGTTGCAGGGGCGCATCGACGATTTTTTAAACAAACCGGCGGACTTCTTTCGGAACGCGACATCGAAGTGATCCTCGATGTAGTACCGCTGGTTTACTCGGTAAGCGAAGCGGAAATCCTCGATTGGGAAGCCGGGAAAGCAATGCGCCGCTATGACATCGCGATCAGTCGCCTTGGGCTCAAACAGGAGTAGAGCGGGATGGCAGACAGTAACTATGCGGGCGGGTCGGCCATCGTCAAGGACGGCTGGCTGACTCAAGGCTCACTGGCACAGGGTGGGGGGCAGGCCAGCCTCAACCCGTTCGCGCAAACGCTGACGGGTCCGGCTGAGGCCGTGCCGGGGAGTGCTGCGAACCTGGCATTGGCATTGGCCGATGCCAGCCTGCAGATCAATCATCTGGCCGAAGGCCAGAGCCGGCTTGTGCAGACGCTCGAGCTGTTCAACGTCTCGCTGCTCAAGGTGATGGACGCTCGGCAAGCCGACGCCGAGCTGGCGGGAGCGAGCGATACCACTACCAGCACGACGGCCAATACAGGCACACCGTCGCAGGCACTGGATGCCGCGATGACCGACCTGGGCCAACTGTTGCAATTCGTCGGACGCGAGCGCAAGTCAATGCGTGAAGCCAACCTCGCCATGGCGTCGGAGCCTGTGGTGGCGGCCAGTGGCGCAAGCGCCGTTGACCTTGCGAAGGTCGAGTACGTTGCCGCCAAGTCGGGTATCGGCAGCGACCGAGTTGACGCTTCAGGCAATATCGACCAGGCCGGGCGCCAGGCTGACCTGCAGCAGTTTGCCCGCGACGCCGCGATTATGGCGACGGCATTCAAAATCGATATCAAGCACGCCGGCGACCTCATCGGTGGCTGGCGCGAGTCAATGCATCTGGACCGTGCACAAACCCTGGACTTGGCCGACGCGACAACTGTGCTGGGCAATGTTGTCTCGCTCAAGGCCGAATCGGCGGATATCGCGGCCATCGTGCGACATCAGGGTGCTGCCGCGACGGATGCGGGCATGAGCCCCGCGCAGGCGGCGGCACTGTCGGCGGCGTTGCTGAGTGCCGGTAACGGCAAAGGCGCTGCTGGCCTCGGGCTGGAAAAAATCAGTGCCGCCCTGGCTAAAGGCGACAGCGCTTCCCCTGGGCAGCGTAACGCCTGGGCAGCGCTGAAGCTTGACCCCGAAATGTTGGCCGGCGGAATGAAACAGGATGCTGCGCAGACCCTGGTCACCGTGCTGGAGGCACTCAAAGCGCAACCGGCCGAAAGACAGGCGGCGCTGGCGACGCAACTGTTCGACGGTAACCAGGCGATTCTGAGCCTGGTGCCGATGATCGACACTGTGAAGCTGGCCTTTTCGCAAGTGGCCGACACATCCAGCTACGCCACATCGGCGCTGGGGGATCATGGCGCTCTCCTGCGCTCGGCAGCGGTTCGCGCCGATTCCACCCAGGCCCGTCGGCAGGCCTACGAGGCCAGTACTACACGTTTGCAAACCGCTTCCGACACCGCCCTGGCGCCTGTTGTGGATACCTCGCTGACGGCGATGACCGGTTTGGTCAATCGCGTGAGTTGGTTGGCCGAAGCCCTGCCTCAGGCCACTGCCGCTGTCACGTTGGCGGGGGCTGCGCTGGTGCCGGTGATTTCCGGCGTCTTTGATGCGGTGAAGGACAAAGTCTTTGAAAAGGTCGCCGGGAAAATTCTTGGCGAAGGCGGCGCCACCGACTCATCCGCCCGCCCGCAGCAATCTCAGAGTAACGAAACACCTGCAGGCAAACGTCCGCCGGGTTCGGCGCCGGGCGCTGGTGGGTCGCGCAGAACGGCGAAGGCCAGCAAAGCCGCCAAGGGGGCTGCATTGGGGCTGGTGCTGGCGAACGCCGGAGTCGATGTCACCAAGGGCGCGCTGTCGGGGAATCTGGGTGAAGCGGTTGGCACCAGCGTGGGCTCGGTCGGCGGCGGGGTCGCCGGTGGTTTTGCCGGTGAGTTCGCCGGCATGGCGCTTGGCCGAGCTGTCGGTACGCTGGCGGGGGCGGTGATCGGTTCGGTTGTGCCGGGTGCCGGCACGCTGCTGGGTGGCGTCATGGGCGGCGTTGCCGGTGGTGCCATCGGCAAGGTGGTCGGCGGTGCCGTCGGGACGTTCGTCGGCAGCGACGTTGGCGCCTGGCTGGCTGAAAAAGTGATGGGGTCCGAGGATCGCTTGCCGCCCCCTTCGGAGGTCAGCCACAACCTCAACAACCCTCAAGCCGATAACCGCCAAATCAACTTTGCCCCGCAAATCACTATCAACGCGCCGGAACAAGCCAGCTATCAGCAATTGGCGACACTCGTGGTGCAACAGATCGAAGCGCAATTTACCCCGCTGTCGATGGACAACCTGCTGGCGACGCGACGTGGCGCAGCACTCACCGATGGAGCTGTGTGATGCGACAACAGATGGTGTTGGGCACTTTTATTTTCGGGCTGTCGCGCGGGTTCGCCTACGACACCCTGGATCGTGGAAGCAGTGGTGGCTGGGTCAGCCTGAACATCATTGCTGGCAAACCCAAGTCGAGCCAAGTGGGGCAGGGTCTGGAAACACTGGCCTTTGGTGGCAAGGCAGCGCGTGCCAAGGGCATGCAGCGCCTGGATGAGTTGCGCGCCTTGCAAGACCTGCGGGCACCGTTGCCGTTGGTGGACGGCCTAGGGCGTAACTGGGGTTTGTGGACCATCAAGTCGATCAGCGAAAAACAAACCAGCGTGATCGACGACGGTACGGCGATGGCGATCGGTTGGTCGCTGGTATTGGAGGAGTTCGTCAATGCGTAGGGTTCGAAGTATCGCTGGCGACTCGGTGAACCTGCTGCTCTACCGAGAGCTGGGGCGTTGTGATGATGCCGCAGAAGAAGCGCTGTGGCGCTTGAATCCGGAGCTGGGGGAAAAGGGCGCGGTATTGCCGGCAGGCGTCAGCGTGCTGGTGCCCGAATTGGATGCGCAACCTGCTGCGAGCCGGCCGGTTTCAGCCTGGGATTAAGGAGCGATCATGGCACTTGGATTCACACCTGTAGTGGAGCTGTATGGCGCCAATTCCGCGCTGTTCAACGAGCGGCTATTGGAATGGGAGCATGTCGACGCAGCGGGCTTTGTATCCGACCAGCTCACGTTGACCCTGGATATCGAGGGCCTTGAAGGGTTGCCCGAGCTGGGCGGGAAGATCGGCTTGCGCGTGGGGTACCTTGAGTCCGGCCTGGTGGATAAGGGCGTATTCAAGATCACTCAGCGTACACCGTCGCTGTTCCCGATGCGCTTGGCGCTGGTGGCTACGGCAGCGCCGTTCGATCAGCACGAATTCAAGCAGCGCCGTACCGCCAGTCATGGGCCGATAACCTTGGGCGCACTGTTTCGCCAATTGACCAGCCGCTACGGTTTTTCGCCGCGTGTGGCGCCTGAACTCGAGCGCGAGCAGATCGCGCACATCGATCAGACCAATGAAAGCGACATGGCCTTTCTGACCAGGCTGGCCAAACGCTTCGATGCGGTGGCCAAGCCTGTCGACGAGCTGTATGTGCTGGGGCGTAAAGGCCAGATCAAGTCGTTGTCGGGCAAGGCACTGCCGGATGTGCAGTTGTCCGTTACCCGTAACAATCGCCCGGGTGACCAGGCCTTTATCAGCGCCAGCTTCACCGAAGCCTGCCGTGCCAAATACAACGGCGCGCAAACGTCCTGGTGGGATGCGGCGGCCGGCAAAAAGCATGTCGTAGAGGTGGGCATCGCGCCGTTCAAGGTGGTGACGCAACGCTACCAGAGCGAGGACGAAGCGCGCTCAGCGGCGCAGGGAGAGATGCGGCGTGTGGGACGGGAAGGGTTGCAGATCAATGTGGTTTGCCCCGGTAATCCGTCGTTGGCCGCTGAAGGCTTGTTGCTGCTGGACGAGTCGTGGCCAAGCTTTATGCAGGGGCGCTGGTCGATCAAGAAGGTAACGGCCAGCGGTAAACGAGCAGACGGCTATCGGTGCACGATCCAGGCCAGCGGTTTGTCGGTGTAGACACTTTTTCAGAGTAAAACCAATGCTGATGACACTTGCCCAGCTTCTGGGTGTGATGCCTGGGGCCCGCCTTCGAGCGGGCATTTTTTTGTCCCCTTTAAATGCAGCCTTCGTTCGGTATGAGATTAGCAGTGCCAAACGCATCGCCGCTTTCCTCGCCCAGATCGGCCACGAATCCGCCGAATTGCGCTACGTGCGCGAGCTGGGCAGCGATCACTACCTCAGCAAGTACGACACCGGCACCCTGTCCGCCCGCTTGGGCAACACCCCGGAGGCGGATGGTGATGGGCAGAAGTACCGGGGCAGGGGGCTGATTCAGGTCACGGGACGGCGCAACTACCTGGCGTGCAGCCAGGCACTGTTTGGCGATGATCGCCTGCTGCAGCAACCGCAGCTGCTCGAACAACCCCAATGGGCCTGCGAATCCGCCGCCTGGTTCTGGCAAACCAACGGCCTCAACGAATTGGCCGACAAGGACCAGTTCACCACGATTACCCGGCGTATCAACGGCGGCCTGAACGGCCTGCAGGACCGTGTGCAATTGTGGGAACGGGCGAAGGCGGTGCTATGCGTTTCCTAGGCTGGTTGCGCTGGGTCGGCATTTGCCTGCTGCTTGCGCTGGTGTGGCAAGTGCAGGCCTGGCGCTATGGTGCGCAGCTTGAGCAGCAGGCGGCGGGTCATGCGCTGGCGCTCAGCCAGCAACGCCAGGCCGCGTTCGAACAGCAACAGGCAGAACAACAAAAGCGCCTGGCTCTGGAGCAACAGCTCAACGCCAGTGATCAACAACACACCCAGGAGTTGAGCGATGCCCAACGTAACCAAGCTGCTCTGCGCGACCGCCTGGCCACTGCTGATGTGCGGTTGTCAGTCCTTCTCGACGCCACCGAACCCGCCGGCGGCGCGCCTGTGCCCGCCTGCGCCACCCCCGGCGGCGTGGTTCATGCAGCCCCACGAGCCCGACTTGACCCGGCGCATGCTCAGCGAATTATCCGCATCACCGACGACGGCGATAACGCCCTGATCGCCTTGCGTGCCTGCCAGGCCTATGTGCGAGCCGTCGCGCGTTAGTCTTTTGATGCACTCTGCAACTTGCATGACCGATGGGCTGCTGTAGGGTAGGCGAACCACCGCCCATTCCTGGAGACGACCGTGAAGGAAATCACTCAACTGGCTGCTGAACTGGGGCGCCGTTTGCAGGTGCTCAATGCCCATGTCACCACCGCCGAGTCCTGCACCGGCGGCGGTATCGCCGAAGCCATCACGCGCATACCGGGCAGTTCGGCGTGGTTCGAGGCGGGCTATATCACCTATTCCAACCGGCAGAAAACCCGGCAATTGAACGTGCCGGAAAAGCTGTTTTCCAAAGTCGGCGCCGTCAGCCAGGAAGTGGTCGAAGCGATGGTGCGAGGGGCACAGGAAAAAAGCCTGGCGCGGTTTGCCGTGGCAGTCAGCGGCGTGGCGGGCCCGGACGGTGGTACGCCGGGCAAGCCGGTGGGCACGGTCTGGCTGGCGTTCGGCGTGGGCGATGAGGTCACGGCCGAGCTTGCGCACTTCCCCGGCAACCGCGATGAGGTCCGGCGACAAACGGTAAAAGCCGCGCTGGAGGGCTTGTTGCGACGAGCTGCAGCAGAAATAGACAATCAGGGGTAGGCGATCTTCGATCTTTGTGGAACAATACTGTCTACTTATACAGGTGTTGGCCGTCAGGCCTTATTGATTACGTGAGGACTTTAATGGACGACAACAAGAAGAAAGCCTTGGCTGCGGCCCTGGGTCAGATCGAACGTCAATTCGGCAAGGGTGCCGTAATGCGTATGGGCGATCACGACCGTCAGGCGATCCCGGCTATCTCCACTGGCTCTCTGGGTCTGGATATCGCGCTCGGCATTGGCGGCCTGCCAAAAGGCCGTATCGTTGAGATCTACGGTCCTGAATCTTCCGGTAAAACCACCCTGACCCTGTCGGTGATCGCCCAGGCTCAGAAAATGGGCGCCACCTGCGCATTCGTCGATGCCGAGCACGCCCTGGATCCTGAATACGCCGGCAAGCTGGGCGTCAACGTCGACGACCTGCTGGTTTCCCAGCCAGACACCGGTGAGCAAGCCCTGGAAATCACCGACATGCTGGTGCGCTCCAACGCCATCGACGTGATCGTGGTCGACTCCGTGGCTGCCCTGGTACCCAAGGCAGAAATCGAAGGCGAAATGGGCGACATGCACGTGGGCCTGCAAGCCCGCCTGATGTCCCAGGCGCTGCGTAAAATCACCGGTAACATCAAGAACGCCAACTGCCTGGTGATCTTCATCAACCAGATCCGTATGAAAATCGGTGTGATGTTCGGCAGCCCGGAAACCACCACCGGTGGTAACGCGCTGAAGTTCTACGCTTCGGTTCGTCTGGATATCCGTCGTACCGGCGCGGTGAAAGAAGGTGACGAGGTTGTCGGTAGCGAAACCCGCGTCAAAGTCGTGAAGAACAAAGTAGCCCCGCCTTTCCGTCAGGCAGAGTTCCAGATTCTTTATGGCAAAGGCATCTACCTGAACGGCGAGATGATCGACCTGGGCGTGCTGCACGGTTTCGTCGAGAAGTCCGGTGCCTGGTATGCCTACAACGGCAGCAAGATCGGTCAGGGCAAGGCCAACTCGGCCAAGTTCCTGGCAGACAACCCGGATATTGCCGCCACGCTTGAGAAGCAGATTCGCGACAAGCTGCTGACCCCTGCGCCAGACGTCAAGGCCGCCGCCAACCGTGAGCCGGTCGACGAAATGGAAGAAGCCGACACTGACATCTGAAGCAAGCGATGACTGTTGTACTGGATACACTCGTTGCTGTTCGGCGCACTGCAATGGACCTGCTCGCACGGCGCGAGCATGGTCGAGTCGAGCTGACGCGCAAATTGCGTCAGCGCGGCGCAGAGCCCGAAATGATTGAAACGGCCCTCGACCGCTTGACGGAAGAAGGGCTGCTATCGGAAGCCCGATACCTCGAAAGCTTTGTGTCCTACCGCGCGCGCTCCGGTTATGGCCCTGCGCGGATTCGCGAAGAGTTGAGCCAGCGCGGCCTGCAACGTACCGATATCGACCTCGCCCTGCGTGAGTGCGGTATCAGTTGGCAGTCGCAGCTGGAAGAGACTTGGCGTCGCAAGTTTTCAGGGCATCTGCCAATTGATGCCAGGGAGCGTGCGAAGCAAGGCCGCTTCCTGAGCTATCGTGGGTTTTCGATGGACATGATCGGCCGCTTGTTAAGCGGTCGGGATATGGACGACTGAACGCCACAAAACGAAAGGCCCACTATGAAAATAGTGGGCCTTTTTTTTTGCCTGCAGAAAATCACGCAGGCTCTGGCGCCACCCGCTGCTGCGCCTCACCTTGAGCCTGGACCCAATTTTCCGGCAGGTTGATGTAATCCACCAATTCGCGCAATCGCCCCTGGTCACGGCCATTGAAGTTGAAGACCAGTCGCGTCAAATGACTGAACCTTGACTCGTCATGGTCTTCGCCTGTGTAGGCAAGCTGCTGGAACGCTCCGCTCAGCCGCAGGCTGGCAAACTCATCCTGCAAATGAGCCAGGGCGCGGTCACTGAGCGGATGATTCATGCGCACTACAAACTCACGCTTCAGCCAGCGCGTTGAATGGAAGTTGGCATAAAACCGATTGATCTCGTCCACGGCTTCTTCTGCGCTGTATACCAGGCGTATGAGCTTGAGGTCGGTCGGCAGGATATAGCGATTAGCCTCCAGCTGGCTGCGGATAAAATCCAAGGCGCCTTGCCAGAAGCCGCCGCCGGGTGCGTCCAGCAGTACCACCGGCACCAGCGGGCTTTTGCCGGTCTGGATCAGGGTCAGCACTTCCAGGGCTTCGTCCAAAGTGCCGAAACCACCTGGGCACAGGATCAGTGCGTCGGCTTCCTTGACGAAAAACAGTTTGCGGGTAAAGAAGAAGTGGAAGGACAGCAGGTTGTCGGTGCCGTCGATGGTCGGATTGGCATGCTGTTCAAACGGCAGGGTGATGTTGAACCCCAGGCTGTGCTCCAGGCCCGCGCCCTCATGCGCCGCAGCCATGATGCCGCCGCCGCCGCCGGTGATGACCATCAGGTCGGAACGCGCCAACGTCGCGCCTACCTCTCGAGCCAATGCATACAGGGGGCTTTCCACCGGAGTACGTGCCGAGCCGAACACCGTGACCTTGCGCCGCCCCTTGAACTGTTCGAGCACACGGAAGGCGTGGTCCAACTCATGTATGGCGCGCAAGGTGATCTTGGCGTTCCAACGGTCGCGGTCGTCCTGGGCCATGCGCAGAACGGTGAGGATCATGTCGCGATACAAGGGGATATTTGCACTGTTGGGGGCGATCAGCTGGAGTTGCGCGTCCACCTGTTGCGTGAGGTCGGTGCCATTTTGTTCAAAAAGCTGGAGCAGGGAGTCATTCGATTCATAAGGCATTCAACTTCTCCTTTTTCACAGGGCCTGGATCGCCGACGAGCGTCGGCAGGGGCCACGACACTGCATGTGTCGTTGCTTGCCGCAGGAGGGCAGGCCTCTTTTGCCCTGAAAAAACGTTGCAGAACAGCAGTGAATGCTGCTGCGGGCGGGCGGATGGAATGATGCGATCATGGGCCGAAAAACCCTTGGCTGGCAACCGCTTATTGGTCACTCGTCATGGCGTTAGTCGTTGAGGCGGGGAGTGCGCGTCGCCAGGCGGCCACGCGCGAAAGGCAAGCCGGGGTTACTTTTTCTTCTTGGTCGGAGCCGGGCAGTCGGCTTCGGCGAACTTTACCGAGGCTACAGGGCGGTTGGTCTTGTTCTCGGTGATTTCGTAGCGCATAACCGCGCCCTTCGCCATCAGCTCGCGGTAGCCTGGGTTGGTGCAGACACTGCGGCCCAGTTGGAAATACACCGCCTTGGGATTGGCACGCATCTGTTCGGCGCGGTCAGGCTGCACGCTCAGATGATCGATCAGTTGCGTGCCTTCAACGGTGTAGGCCACCTCCAGGGTTTTCTCATCGATTTCCCGGGGCAGGTCCTTGTTGCTTTCGGTCGCGACGCTTTGCAGCTTCCGGTTCATTTGAGCCTCCAGCAGCGAGGCTGCATGGGCGCCCACAGGCAAGGCCAGCGCAATAGCGACGGATGGGGCAACGAGGCGCAGCATGGAACGCAGCATCAAACTCTCCTGATTCGGTTACTGGTGCATAGACCAGCCACTGCGCTGTGCGTTCAGTGGCGCGCAATTATAGGTGAGCGCTTGCCACTACAGCCAGGCGTATCGCTGGTAAACTGCGCGCACTTCAATTGCTCTTGAGTGACCCTGTGTCGATTTACCCGTCTGTATGGCGCATCCGATGAGCCACGCCGTCTCCCGCTTGCGTACCGAGCGCCTGGCCCGAGCCGTCAGGCCTTTCCTTAATCGGGGATCGCGTGCCGAGCGGTGCACCGGTTGCCGAGTGATTCCCGAGTATTGCCTGTGCGCATGGCGACCAACGGTTCAGGCCAACGCTGCCATGTGCCTGTTGATGCACGACGTCGAACCGATGAAGCCCAGTAACACCGGCTGGCTGATCGCCGACGTTATCGACGACACCACGGCGTTCGCCTGGTCGCGCACCGAAGTCGATCCGGGCCTGCTCACCTTGCTGGCCGATCCGCAGTGGCAGCCGTACATCGTGTTCCCCGGCGAATTCGTGGCGCCCGAGCGGGTGGTCAGCGCGGTGAATACCCAGGCGGGCAAGCGCCCACTGTTCATCCTGCTGGACGGCACATGGAGCGAAGCGCGCAAGATGTTTCGCAAAAGCCCCTACCTGGAGCATTTGCCTGTGCTGAGTCTGGCGCCGGAGCAGCTGTCACGCTACAAGTTGCGCCGCTCCAAGCGTGATGATCATTTCTGCACCGCCGAGGTTGCCGCGCTGTGTCTGGAGTTGGCCGATGATCAGCTCGCCAGCGAAGTCCTGGACGCCTACCTCGATGTATTCAGTACGCACTACCTGGCCGCCAAGTTTCAATTGCCTCTGGATGCGACGGACAGTGTTCACACGCGTTTGGCGCCTTATATCCCGGCGGCCTGACCCCTCGACGTTCGCATGATGGCACCTTAATCGCGTAACCCGCTAAAATCCCCATGGGCGTAGCGCTTGACCCCCCAGGCTGCGCTGGGCATGCTGGGCGCCGATTGGGGCGCTAGCTTGGTTTTTCGACGTTGTTTCGCATGTTTTTGACGTTGAGCGTGCTCCGTGGCGATGGCTGCCTGGCTGTTGCCTTGTGTACTGGCGGACCCTGAACCCATCAGGGCTCCCCTAAAAAACAGGATCATTTAATCAATGGCCACATACGAAATCCTGATAGCCGATGACCACCCGCTGTTTCGCAGTGCGCTGCATCAGGCCGTAACCCTGGGCCTTGGCCCGGACGTGCGACTGGTCGAAGTCGCCAGCATTGCCGAGCTGGAAGCCCGCCTGACTGAAAAATCCGACTGGGACCTGGTGCTGCTCGACCTGAACATGCCCGGCGCCTATGGTTTTTCGGGGTTGGTGCTGCTGCGCGGGCAATATCCGCAGATTCCCGTGGTGATGGTCTCGGCCCAGGAAGACGCCGATGTGGTGGTGCGCTCCAAGGAGTTCGGTGCCAGCGGCTTCATTCCCAAGTCCAGCGCGATGGAAGATATCCAAAAGGCTGTGCGTGCCGTACTGGACGGCGATGTGTCCTGGCCACCGCAAGCGTTTGAAGAAATCAACGTGTCCGAGGAAGCCAAGGCGGCCCGTGATGGCTTGGCCAGTTTGACGCCCCAGCAGTTCCGGGTGTTGACCATGGTCTGCGAGGGTTTGTTGAACAAGCAGATTGCCTACGAGCTGAGCGTGTCGGAAGCGACCATCAAGGCCCACGTCACGGCGATTTTCCGTAAGTTGGGGGTGCGAACGCGCACCCAGGCGGCGTTGCTCTTGCAACAACTTGAGTCAATTTCGCAGCATTAAGTTACAACCGGTTCACGCTTTTTTGACTTTGCGTGATCTAGCTTCCCCACTTCTTTGGTTCAGTTGCCTACATCTATGTCGCCTTTCAAGGGTCAAACCGGTATCAAACGTATCTTCAACGCAGGGGGCTATTCCCTGGATGGCCTGCGCGCGGCTTTCACCGGCGAGGCGGCGTTCCGCCAGTTGGTACTGCTGAACGTCATCCTGATTCCGTTGAGTTTTTTCCTGCAGGTCAGCCGCGTCGAACGGGCGTTGCTGATTGCCGTGTGCCTGCTGGCGCTGATCGTCGAATTGCTCAATTCTGCGGTGGAAGCGGCGATCGACCGCATTTCCCTGGACCGCCACCCGCTGTCGAAAAACGCCAAGGACATGGGCAGCGCCGCGCAGTTCGTGGCCTTGACCATGATCGCGCTGGTGTGGGCGGTCATTCTGATCTAACGATCAGGCGATGCTCGGCAGTACGATTTCGTCGCTGCGCTGAACCCCGGCGGTAAAAGCGCGGCATAGTTCCAGGAACTCGCGCATCGCCGAGGTCTGGTACTTCTGCTTATGCCAGATAAAGTAGAACTGCCGGGCCAGGTCCAGGTCCGGGGTCTCTACCGGCACCAGGCTGCCACGCCGGAATGCATCGCGCAGTGCCAGTCGCGAAATGCAACCAATCCCCAAACCCGACTCCACTGCGCGTTTGATCGCCTCGGTGTGTTCCAGCTCCAGGCGGATATTCAGTGCGCTGCGATGATGGCGCATAGCCTGGTCAAATGTCAGGCGCGTGCCTGAGCCTTGTTCCCGCAGGATCCACGCCTCATGGGTCAGCTCATCCATGCTGGCCATGCCACGCTTGGCCAAGTGATGCTGGGGCGCGCAGAACACCACCAGTTCATCCTCCACCCAGGTCTGCACTTCGATGTCGGGATGGCTGCAATCGCCTTCAATCAGACCCAGGTCAATTTCGTAATGCGCCACCTGATGCACGATATGCGCAGTGTTTTGTACATGCAGTTTCACCTGACTCTCGGGGTGCTGCTGCATGAAGCTGCCGATCAGCAGGGTGGCCAGGTAATTGCCGATGGTCAGGGTGGCGCCCACGGCCAGTGAGCCAAAGCCGGACTTGCCGTTGAGCAGGTCCTCGATCTCCTTGGCCTGGTCCAGCAGGGCCACCGCTTGAGGCAGCAATTGATGCCCGAGCGCATTGAGGCTCAGGCGTTTGCCGGCGCGGTCGAATAATTGGCAGCTGGATTGACGCTCCAGCTCGGTAATCGACGTGCTGGCGGCGGATTGGGATAAGGCCAGAAGGCCAGCAGCGCGGGAGACGCTTTCCTGCTGGGCGACGGCGACGAAGACTTGCAGTTGACGGAGAGTGAATCGCATATCGATATAACCGATAACCCTTATCTTAATAATCCAGTTAACAGATATTGTCGCCGCCATTAGAATGCTGTGCAATTGCGCACTTCACCTGTGGCGCAGGCCCATTTCCAGGAGTCCCCCGTACATGAGCAACATGAACCACGAGCGTGTCCTCAGTGTTCATCACTGGAACGACACTCTGTTCAGCTTCAAGTGCACCCGCGATCCGGGTTTGCGCTTCGAGAACGGTCAGTTCGTGATGATCGGCCTGCAACAGCCCAACGGCCGCCCGCTCATGCGCGCCTACTCCATTGCCAGCCCGAACTGGGAAGAGCATCTGGAATTCTTCAGCATCAAGGTGCCGGATGGCCCGCTGACCTCCCAGTTGCAGCATTTGAAGGAAGGCGACGAGATCATCATCAGCAAAAAACCGACAGGCACCCTGGTGCTTGACGATTTGAAGCCGGGTAAACACCTGTACCTGCTCAGCACCGGCACGGGCCTCGCGCCATTCATGAGCGTGATCCAGGACCCGGAGACCTACGAGCGTTTCGAAAAAGTGATCCTGTGCCACGGCGTGCGTTACGTCAACGAAGTCGCCTACCGCGAATTCATCACCGAGCACCTGCCGCAGAACGAATTCTTCGGCGAGGCCCTGCGTGACAAGTTGATCTACTACCCGACCGTGACCCGCGAGCCGTTCGAAAACGAGGGCCGCCTGACCGACCTGATGCGCAGCGGCAAGCTGTTCAGCGACATCGGCCTGCCACCGATCAACCCCGAAGACGACCGCGCCATGCTATGCGGTAGCCCAAGCATGTTGGACGAGACCAGCGAAGTGCTGAACAGCTTCGGTCTGAAAGTTTCGCCGCGCATGCGTGAGCCGGGTGATTACCTGATCGAGCGTGCGTTCGTCGAAAAATAAAACGCGATCAAAAAATGTGAGAGGGGGCTTGCCCCCGATTGCGGTGGATCAGTCATAGATGAGTTGACTGACACACTGCTATCGGGAGCAAGCCCCCTCCCATATTTGTTTCCGGTTTATTTGGCCGGCACCACTTCCAGCACACAAATCAGCCCCGCCTCGGGATAGTGCCAACGCACATCCACATCCCAGAACTGCACGCCGTATTCACGTTCAGGCCCGGGCGTCTGGTAGGCAGGGCGCGGGTCCTGCGCCAGGCACTGATCGATCAACTCCACCAACGGCTCGCCAAGACGCTGCGCATGGCCCTGGGCCTGTTGCAGTGCAGTCTTGAGCCACTGCACGCCAATCAGTTGCGGCGCACCGCTGGCGATGCCGTTGGTGGCGGTCTCAACGCTGTCGGCATAGGGCACATACGGCTTGATATCCAGCACCGGCGTGCCATCGAGCAAATCGATCCCGGAAATCCACAGGCGCCCCGGTTCTACCTTGTCCAGCTTTACCACCGACTGGCCGATGCCATTGGGCCGATGGGTCGCGCGGGTGGCGAATACGCCCATGGCGGTGTTGCCGCCCAGGCGTGGCGGGCGCACTTTAAGGCGTGGCTTGTCTTCCAGCGCCTGGTGGAACAGAAACAGCAGCCACACATGGCTGACCTGTTCCAGGCCCTGCACGGCTTCGCCGCCATCGAACGGCGCCACCAGCTCCAGCACACCACGGGCGGCCGGCGCCAGTTGCGGCTGGCGCGGGATAGCGAACTTCTCCTTGAAGCAGGAGCGTACGAAGCCGACGGGCGCGACCTGATAACTCATGGCTTACGCGCGAACCCGCAGCGTCAGCCCCTTGAGGAAGTTGCGCAGCAACTGGTCACCACAGGTGCGGTAGTTGGTGTGACCGAACTTGCGGAACAGCGCGCTCAGCTCCGGCTTGGACACTGGGAACTCGGCAGCCTTGAGGATGGCGTGCATGTCGTCTTCCTTCAATTCGAAGGCCACGCGCAGTTTTTTCAGGATGATGTTGTTGGTCACCGGGGTTTCGATCGGCTGCGGCGGACGGCTTTCGTCCTTGCCGCGCTTGAACATGACCAAGCCATCGAGGAAATGCGCCATCACCTCATCCGGGCAGAACACGAAGCCTTCTTCCTCATCTTTCTTGAGGTAAGTCAGCACGTCTTCCTTGGTTACGTCCATGCCGCCGAGCTTGATGATCTCGACCATCTTGTTGTCGCTGATGTCGAGCATGTAGCGCACGCTGCGCAGTACGTCGTTGTGAATCATGGTGGGCAATCCTGGTTTTCAACGGGGTAGACACTGCCCAATCAGGCAGTGTCGGGAAAAGGGCACCGGCTTAGAACTTCTCTTTGCCGGACAGGTAACGCCATTGGCCCACGGGCACCTTGCCAATGGAGACGCCACCGATGCGAATGCGACGGATGGCGACGACTTTCAAGCCAACGGCTTCGCAAAACAGCGCGATCACCCCCGGCTGCGGGTTTTTCAGCGCAAACCGCAGGCGGTTCTCGTTCTGCCAGCTGGCTTTCACGGCCGGCAGCTCCTTGCCTTTGTAGGTCAGGCCGTGGTTCAGGCGGTTGAGGCCGTGGGCGGCCATGTCGCCCTCGACTTCCACCACGTATTCCTGCTCGATCTTGGCGGCATCGGCGGTCAACTTGCGCAGAATCTTCCAATCCTGGGTGAAGACCAGCAGGCCGCTGGCCTTGGCTTGCAGGTCGGCACTGGCGGTCAGGCGCAGGAAGTGACCCTTGAGCGGGCGCTTGCTGAAGCGGTGCTCTTCCGACAGCGTCTCGGCGCTGATCGACGCCATGGCCGTCTCGGCGTCCATGCCCGCCGGAGCGTGCAGCAGGATGGTCACCGGCTCAGGCACGGTGGCTTTGGCTTGCGGGTCCAGCTCGACCTTTTGGGTGGTGACCTTGAACTGCGGTTCGTCGATCACTTCACCGTCCACCGAGACCCAGCCGCCTTCGATAAACAGCTCAGCCTCCCGACGGGAGCAACCGACCAGTTCGATAAGGCGTTTGGAGAGGCGTATGGGGTCAGTCATGACAAGGGCCGTAACAAAAGGGGGCGGCTATTGTACCTGTGTGGGGCCGGTTAATCCCGGCCCCATTTCAGCGCGGTGCTTTATTGATAAAGCCCGATCAACAGGTGGGGTCAGCCACTGCCTAAGTGCTGTTGCTGGCGCAGGCGCATATGCAGCAACGGATAAGGCTGGCCCAGGCCGTCGTGTTCCGTGCGTCCGATCACTTCAAAGCCTTGCTTGAAGTAGAACCCCAGCGCTTGCGGATTCTGCTCGTTCACGTCCAGCTCATCGGCATTCATGCACTCGATCGCATAGCGCAGCAATTGCCGGCCCAGGCCCTGGCCTCGAAAGGGTGGGTCGATAAACAGCATTTCGACCTTGCCCGAAGCCACTCCGGCGAACCCGGTGATGCGTTGGCGCGCGTCCTTGGTGCAGATCAGCATCACGGCGTCCAGATAGCGAGTCAGCACCTGATTTTTCAGGCGCAGGATGTAGCTGTCCGGCAAGAAGTCGTGGGTAGCCCGCACCGAAGCCTCCCAAATGCGTGTCAACTCTGGGTAGTCGCAGGTGTTAGGTGTGTGGATGACCGAATGCTGACGCATGCCCGCGACCCTTTGCCTTAATGGGACTGATGGGCAAAACGATAGACGTAAAAAAGCCCCGCATCCTGTTCAGGAGCGGGGCTTTTTCATTTTTTTACAATCAATCGCGCTTTTCAGCCCACAAGTCGTACTCGTCGGCGTCAGTCACCGTGCACCACACCTTGTCGCCTGGTTTCAAGCCGCTGGCATCGTCGATAAACACGTTACCGTCGATTTCCGGTGCATCGAAGAAGCAACGGCCAACCGCGCCTTGCTCGTCGACTTCGTCGATCAGCACTTCGATCTCCTTGCCGATGCGCAATTGCAGGCGCGCCGAGCTGATCGCCTGCTGGTGCGCCATGAAGCGCTCCCAACGGTCTTGCTTGACGTCGTCCGGCACCACGGCCAGGTCCAGCAGGTTGGCCGGAGCGCCTTCAACCGGCGAGTACTGGAAGCAGCCGACGCGGTCCAACTGGGCCTCGGTCAGCCAGTCCAGCAGGTACTGGAAGTCTTCTTCGGTTTCGCCAGGAAAGCCGACGATAAAGGTCGAGCGGATGATCAGTTCCGGGCAGATTTCGCGCCAGTTCTTGATGCGCGCCAGGGTCTTGTCTTCGAAGGCCGGGCGTTTCATGGCCTTGAGCACCTTGGGGCTCGCGTGCTGGAACGGGATGTCCAGGTAAGGCAGGATCTTGCCGGCGGCCATCAATGGGATCAGCTCGTCAACGTGCGGGTACGGGTAAACGTAATGCAGGCGCACCCACACGCCCAGGCTGCTCAAGGCTTCGCAGAGTTCGGTCATGCGAGTTTTCACCGGCGCGCCATTCCAGAAACCGGTGCGGTATTTGACGTCGACGCCATAGGCGCTGGTGTCCTGGGAAATCACCAGCAGCTCTTTCACGCCGGATTTGACCAGGCGCTGGGCTTCGTCCAGCACGTCGCCGACCGGACGACTGACCAGCTTGCCGCGCATCGACGGAATGATACAGAAGCTGCAGCTGTGGTTGCAGCCTTCGGAAATCTTCAGGTAAGCGTAGTGACGCGGGGTCAGCTTGATGCCTTGCGGCGGCACCAGGTCGATCAGCGGGTTGTGGTCCTGGCGCGGCGGCACCACGGCGTGTACGGCGTTGACCACCTGCTCGTATTGCTGCGGGCCGGTCACGGCAAGCACGCTTGGGTGGACGTTGCGGATATTGCCTTCTTCCACGCCCATGCAGCCGGTCACGATGACCTTGCCGTTTTCCTTGATGGCTTCGCCGATCACTTCCAGGGATTCAGCCTTGGCCGAGTCGATAAAGCCGCAGGTGTTGACCACCACCACGTCGGCGTCCTGGTAAGTGGACACGACGTCATAGCCTTCCATACGCAGTTGCGTGAGGATGCGCTCGGAGTCAACCAGAGCCTTCGGGCAACCCAGGGATACAAAGCCGACCTTGGGGTTGGCTTTTGCGATGGTGGTGGACATGTCTAACCTCGGTATTGAATGACGCCGCCAGTCGGGCACGACACGGCGGTACACGGGCGTTTGTGACGCCTCTGATCAAAAAGTGCGCAATTCTAGCGGCGGGCCACGCACTTGACCAGCTTTATGCAGGGAAATGCGACGAGTGCTGCGCTATGCTTCGCGCCGTTCTGGTCGAGATCAGGCAGCACACCGGATTGCGCTTTCGCGTCCTGGATCAACTTTATGTCGGCGTAAAAGCGCCGTTCTTCTACAGCCTGGTCGCTGGTTACCAAGACATGGCAGCGTCGTTCTGCGCAAAGGCGCTCTAAGTCAAAGCTTGGTAGATGGCTTGGGAGAAGGAAGGCCATGGTTTACGTGGGCTATGGCCAAGTCTTTCAGGTTCACCGGTTTGCACAAGTGTGCACACTGCTGCCCTGTGGATGACCAGGTACGAGCTATGTCTGCGGGAGGTTAGTTTCGTGCATCTAACATCTGGATGAAGGTTGCGGTAGAAAGTACCAAGCGAAGGGGGCTATTCGTGGATGGCACAAACCCTAACTTACGTTGGTAGTAATCCGCAGCATCTTGGTCTTTTGCATCGACGATCACAAAAGCTACACCAGACTGCTTGGAAACCGTGTACACGCGACGGAAGAAGTCAGACATCAATCTCTGGCCGAGCCCCTTGCTTTGAGCACCCTTGTCGATCGCCAGACGACTCAAAAGCACTGCCGGCATAGGATACCGAGGCATTTTCTTTTTTTGGTCATCGCTTAGCGCTTCAAGGGCTACAGAGGCATTCGCTAGGGTGTAATAGCCCAGCAGCGTCCCATCTTCGACGTACATGAATGTGCGGGAGACGTTTCGCTTTTGGTCTTGCCCTGCGTGCTGGGCAATGTACGTGTTCAAGGCTGGGTGCGCCCCGCAATCAAATGCAGAACGATCAATCGACTTGTCGAAGTCGACGGTGATGAAGTCCATTAACAGCCCTTAGCGCAAGGCAAGCAGGTTGCGAAGTGTGTCAGTGGGCTCAGGGGGATTATCTAGCAGTTGGTACGCTGTGTTGGCGTCAAGCACGGTTATGCCCTCAACATCAAAATCAGCAGCCTTCTCTTCATGCGCAACAGAGCGCACGGCCAGTGCCGCAACAACCTTCTTCAGTTCTTCCAGATCGCGTTCAAGGCCCGAGAGATGGGGCGCACGCATTGGACGATGCGTTAGGTCTTTTTGACTCAACACGCTGCTCGAGAGGCTTTTCGTGACATGCCGCTCAACCACATCGTCCGCGCTTGAAAGGAGAGCCTTGAAGCTTCCGTTTTTCCGGCCACGAATGGTCACGGACACCATTTTGCCGTACGTAATTCGGGTATGTTTTTTTTGCTGAGCTGCTTTGTTCACGCTTTATTCCTCCGTCAGCCTTCATTCTATCTCATTTTTGCTAACCGCCTATGGCCTTGCCTTTAAGGGGTTATTACTAAAGATCAAGGTGTAGAGTAAAGATCTTAGGGGCAACCCAGGGATCCAAAGCCGACCTTGGGGTTGGCTTTTGCGATGGCGTTGGATATGTCTAACCTCGGTATTGAATGACGCCGCCAGCCGGGCACGACACGGCGGGCCACGCACTTGACCAGCTTTATGCGGGGAAATGCGACGAGTGCTGCGCTATGCTTCGCGCCGTTGCGCGTAGGTAAAATCCTAAGGTCAACAAAACGTCTGTTACGTGAAGTAAAACAGCGCATGCTAGGGGCCGTTTGGGCACGTTGTTTATAAAAGACCTCAGGTCAAAGGGCAGGAGTGGTTGATGGGTCAGGCAAGTAGTCAGGCAGCGGGTGCCGAGCATTCAAACGCCAAGCCGATTGGCATGCTGGTGGCAGCGGTCGGGGTGGTGTACGGCGATATCGGCACCAGCCCGCTCTACACCCTTAAAGAGGTGTTCAACGGCGGTTATGGGGTGCAGGTCAACCATGACGGCGTATTGGGGATCCTGGCGCTGATCTTCTGGTCGCTGATCTGGGTCGTGTCGATCAAGTACATGCTGTTTGTGCTGCGCGCCGATAACCAGGGCGAAGGCGGCATCATGGCACTGACCGCCCTGGCACGCCGGGCGGCGGGGGAGCGCAGGAAGTTGCGCAGCTTCCTGGTGGTGTGCGGCTTGTGCGGCGCAGCGCTTTTCTACGGCGATAGCATGATCACCCCGGCGATTTCGGTGTTGTCGGCCGTCGAGGGCCTGGAACTGGCTTTCGATGGCCTGGAACGGTGGGTAGTCCCTATCGCGCTGGTGGTACTGGTGGCGCTGTTCCTGATCCAGAAACACGGCACAGACCGCATCGGCAAGCTGTTCGGCCCGGTGATGGTGACCTGGTTTCTGGTGCTTGGCGGCCTCGGCGTGTATGGCATCACCCTGCACCCTGAGGTGCTCAGTGCCATGAACCCGATGTGGGCCGTGCGCTTCTTCGAGGCGCACCCCGGAATTGGCGTGGCCATCCTCGGCGCAGTGGTGCTGGCCCTGACCGGGGCGGAAGCGCTGTATGCCGACATGGGCCACTTCGGCCGCAAACCCATCGCCCGCGCCTGGTTCATCCTGGTGCTGCCGGCGCTGGTGCTTAACTATTTCGGCCAGGGCGCCATGCTGCTGGGCGATCCGGAAGCGGCCCGCAACCCGTTCTACTTGCTGGCGCCGAGCTGGGCGCTGGTCCCGCTGGTGGTGCTGTCGACCCTGGCCACGGTGATTGCCTCCCAGGCGGTGATTTCCGGTGCGTTCTCGTTGACGCGCCAGGCGATCCAGTTGGGCTATATCCCGCGCATGCACATTCAACATACCTCCAGCGCCGAACAGGGCCAGATCTATATCGGCGCGGTGAACTGGTCGCTGATGGTCGGCGTGATCCTGCTGGTACTGGGCTTCGAGTCTTCCGGTGCGCTGGCGTCGGCCTATGGCGTAGCGGTGACTGGCACCATGCTGATGACCACGATCCTGGTGTCTGCGGTGATGCTGCTGCTGTGGAAATGGCCACCGGTGCTGGCCGTGCCGGTGTTGCTCTGCTGCCTGTTGGTGGACGGGCTGTACTTTGCCGCCAACGTGCCGAAGATCATCCAGGGCGGCGCCTTCCCGGTATTGGCCGGGATCGTGCTGTTCGTGCTGATGACCACCTGGAAGCGCGGCAAGCAATTACTCGTCGAGCGCCTCGACGAAGGCGGCCTGCCGCTGCCGATATTCATCAGCAGTATCCGCGTGCAGCCGCCCCATCGCGTCCAGGGCACGGCGGTGTTCCTCACGGCTCGGCCCGACGCCGTGCCCCACGCGCTGTTGCACAACCTGCTGCATAACCAGGTGCTGCACGAGCAGGTGGTGCTGCTGACCGTGGTCTACGAAGACATCCCGCGTGTGCCTGCGACGCGGCGTTTCGAAGTGGACGCTTATGGCGAAGGGTTCTTCCGGGTGATCCTGCACTTCGGCTTTACCGATGAGCCGGATGTGCCCGAGGCGCTGAAGCTGTGCCATTTGGACGAACTGGATTTCAGCCCGATGCGCACCACCTACTTCCTCAGCCGTGAAACCGTGATCGCCTCGCGCATCAAGGGCATGGCGCGTTGGCGCGAAGCGTTGTTCGCGTTCATGCTGAAGAATGCCAACGGCAACCTGCGCTTCTTCAAACTCCCGGTCAACCGGGTGATCGAACTGGGCACCCAGGTCGAAATGTAAGGCGCTGCCCTGCGGGAGCCGGCAATCGGCTCCCGGTTTACTCCTGAACCGTTTACCTCTGAACCGTTTACCTCTGAACCCTGTGCGATCCGTCGTTGTCGACTAGGCTCTAAGCACCATGAAAGAGAGCCTTGGAGCTTGCCCACAGAACCCGAAGAGGTGCGCCATGAGTCAGCTGCTCGAACCCTATACCCTGCGACAACTCACCCTGTTGAACCGCATCGCGGTCTCACCGATGTGCCAATACTCAAGTGAGGATGGCCTGGCCAACGACTGGCACCTGGTGCACCTGGGCAGCCGCGCCGTCGGTGGCGCCGGGCTGATTTTTACCGAAGCCACCGCCGTGACCGCCGATGGCCGCATCACCGCCCAGGACCTGGGCCTGTGGAAAGACGAACAGATCGAACCCCTGCAACGTATTACGCGCTTCATTGCGGCTCAAGGCGCGGTGGCGGGTATTCAGTTGGCGCACGCCGGGCGCAAGGCCAGCACGTATCGGCCCTGGATTGGCAAGCATGGCAGCGTCAAGCCAGCAGACGGTGGCTGGGTGCCGGTCGGCCCATCGCCCATCGCGTTCGACCCCCAGCACACGCAACCCACGCCGCTGGACGAAGGACAGATCCAACAGGTGATCGCCGATTTTGTCGCCGCCGCCAAGCGTGCCTTGACTGCCGGCTTCGAAGTGGTAGAGATCCATGCCGCCCACGGTTACCTGCTGCATCAGTTCCTGTCGCCCATCAGCAACCAGCGTCAGGACCAGTACGGCGGCTCGTTCGAAAACCGCATCCGCCTGGTCCTTGAGGTCACCCGCGCGGTGCGCGACGTGTGGCCCCAGGACTTGCCGCTGTTCGTGCGCGTGTCGGCCACCGATTGGGTGGAGGACGGCTGGAACCCCGATGAAACCGTCGAACTGGCGCGCCGCCTGAAAGACCTGGGCGTGGACTTGATCGACGTGTCCTCCGGCGGCACCGCCGCCAACGCCGAAATCCCCACCGGTCCCGGCTACCAGACGCGCTTTGCCGAACGTGTGCGCAAAGAGTCGGGTATCGCCACCGGCACGGTGGGCATGATCACCGAACCGGCCCAGGCCGAGCACATCCTGCGCACCTGCCAGGCCGACCTCATCTTCCTCGCCCGCGAATTGTTGCGCGACCCGTACTGGCCGCTGCATGCCGACGACGACCTGGGAGGGCGCAAGGCGACCTGGCCTGCGCAATATCAGCGGGCGACGCACCGCGACCAGCCGATTCATGAGTCCGATCTCAGGGATTGATCCTTAGCGTATGCCTACAGAGCCCACCCTGATCCGGTGGGCTTTTTTTTGCTCGCTTATAGGAAGAAGGCGGATTCAAGCAACGAATGCATGGGAATCGACTGTAGGTATTTATTACCGATCTAATTATTTAAGTTAATACTCTAAAAAAATCCCACACGTAACTGGATTCTTTCTAAGCTTAAGGCAGGAGTATTGGATCGATATCAGGAGAAGCAGTCCATGGCCAAGTCCTATGGTGTAGCGGGTGTGGTGATGTCTTTTCTGACCCGCAGGCTGTCCTTGCGTGGCCGCAGATTGAGTTCGGATGAAGTTGAATTGCTGGCGCATTATCGCACCTTGACCGAGAACGACCAGGTAGCGATGCGCTATCTGATTGGGGCGATGAAAACCGTGTCGCGGTTCTGAATGACGAAACGGGCTCGCCACGATGCCCTTCAGGCAAGGCGAACACGGTACCTGTGGCGAGGGAGCTTGCTCCCGCTGGACTGCGCAGCAGTCCCATCGTTTGGGGCCGCTTCGCGGCCCAGCGGGAGCAAGCTCCCTCGCCACAGATGGTTCAGGTGTATTTGCGCTTGTCCGGCGCGGGCGGGAAGTACTGATACAGCCAGGTTTCACTCAAGGTGCGGTCCTGGGTGCGGATAAACAAGCGCAGCTCTACCGGCTCCACGCTGTCGCTGGTGGGGTACCAGTCGAACAGAATGCGATAGCCCTTGATGTTATCGAGCACCAGCACGCTGAAATCTTTCACCTCGCCGTGAGAGCAGGTGACCACCGGCTCGATGCCCGTGCCGGGTGGCAAACGGTCCAGGCCGCCGCCCTTGAAGTCCACGGCAAAGCGGCGTGCCCACACCTCAGGGTAATGCTCGCCCGGGGCCCAACCTTCGGTGAATCCCCCCATGCCTGAACGGGTCGCGTCGACCTGGGCCAGCGGTGTGCTCACCGGCGGCAGGGCGCTCCAATAGAGTTTGTAGCCGTAGTTGAGCGAATCACCGGCCGCCACCGGCTTTTTCGGGGTCCAGAAGGCCACGATGTTATCGAGGGTTTCGCCGGTGGTCGGGATTTCCAGCAGGTCGATCGAGCCCTCACCCCAAGCGGTGGTGGGTTCCACCCACAGGCTGGGGCGCTTGCTGTACCAGTCCACCGTGTCCTGGTAACTGGCGAATTCGTGGTCGGTTTGGACCAGGCCAAAACCTTTGGGATTAGTGTCGGCGAATGCGTTGAATTGCAGCTTGGCCGGGTTGTTCAGCGGGCGGCAGATCCACTCGCCGTTGCCGCGCCACATGGCCAGTCGGTCCGAGTCGTGAATTTGCGGGTGGATGGTGTCGCACATCCGCCGTTCGTGTGTGCCGCAACTGAACATGCTGGTCATTGGCGCAATCCCCAGCTGTTCGATGGCGGTGCGCGCATTGATATGTGCGTCGATGGCCATCACCACTTGATTGGCCTGGCAGTCGATATCGAAGCGATAGGCGCCGGTAGCGCTGGGCGAATCGAGCAGGGCGTAGACCACGAAGCGGGTGGCGTTCTTGTCCGGGGTTTCGAACCAGAACTGCGTGAAGTCAGGGAATTCCTCACGTTTCTTCGCGTAGGTGTCAATGGCCAGGCCGCGCGCCGACAGGCCGTACTGGCCGGTGGAGTCCACGGCACGGAAGTAGCTGGCCCCGAGGAACGACAGCACGTCATGCCGGTCCAGCTCCGGCGCCTTGAACAGCTTGAAGCCGGAGAAACCCAGATCGCCGGTCAGCTGTTTAGTGTCGACCGTGGTTTTTTCATAGTTGAACAGCGAAGGGCGGAAATGCACTTCGCGGGCCTCGCGGGTCGTGGGGTCGACGCTGTGCATGCGCACCGGCGTCTTGAAACCCATGCCGACGTGGAAAAACTGCACGTCCAGCTGCCCCTTCAGTTCCTTCCACAACGAATGGTTGGCGTCATAGCCGATGGCGTTGAAATTCTGTGGCGTCATGGTCGCCAAGGTGGGCGGCAGCACCTGCCGAGTATCTTTATACGCGCTGCCAGCGAGCTGCTTGGCCTGGGCTTTGAGCGTTTCAAAATCGAATGCCACGGCCTTGCCATCGGCGGCACGGTTGCCGGCCCAGGCCTGCGCGGCCAACAGGCCACTGGCCGACAAACCGGTGTAGGCCGCAATGGCCATGGACGCTTTGAGCAAATTCCTGCGGTGCATAGAGACAACCTGTCGTGAGCGAATCCCGCGCCGTTCCTGGCACGTAACGGATCAGAAATAACGGTTCGGACATGCCTTCGGCCAAACGCAACGGACAATAAACAGACGCCGGATAGCTTAAGCGGTTCGATGGTGAAGGAAAAATCATTGATGGCGGGATGATGGCGCCGCTGTGCAACAAGACATTTCTGATATCAGGGTGAGCGTTACATCTGGAAGCACTCTAGATCGGGGCTTTTTTGCACTTAGTTTTACGCTGGGGGCCTATTGGTCCTACGAACCCAAGTGTCTGGAGGCTACGCATGAATACCCGTGGATTGCTCGATCAGTTGCTCAAGTCTGGTCAGGACATGTTGCAGAACAAGGCTGGCGGCCAGCGCCCATCAGCCGACAAAGGCGCCCTCGGTGGGCTGCTTGGCGGCGGCGGGCTCGGCAGTTTGCTCGGTGGCGCCGGCGGTGGCGCACTGGCGGCCGGCGCCATGGGCTTGCTGCTGGGCAACAAAAAGGCCCGCAAATTCGGCGGCAAGGCCCTGACCTACGGAGGCCTGGCCGCCTTGGGGGTCATCGCCTACAAAGCCTATGGCAATTGGCAGGCGCAGCAGGCCAGCGCGCCCCAGGGTGAGCCGCAAACCATCGACCGCCTGCCGCCGGCCCAGGTCGAGCAGCACAGTCAGGGCATTCTCAAGGCGCTGGTTGCCGCCGCCAAGGCCGACGGCCACGTGGATGAGCGTGAACGCGCGTTGATCGAAGGCGAGTTCACCAAACTCGACAACGACCGCGAGCTGCAAACCTGGCTGCACGCGGAGCTGAACAAACCCCTCGACCCGGCCGACGTCGCCCGCGCCGCCAGCACCCCGGAGATGGCCGCCGAAATGTACATCGCCAGCGTGATGCTGGTGGACGAGGAAAATTTCATGGAGAAGGCCTACCTGGACGAACTGGCGCGCCAACTCAAACTTGAGCCGGGTTTGAAGGCAGAGCTGGAGAAACAGGTACGCCTCAACACATAAGCAGCGCCGTGCATCCATTTAAGTGTGGAGGGGGCAAGCCTCTCCCACATTTAAATAGAGTCTGGCTGAGTCGCCGCAATGGCGCAGCCCAATACCGGCACTGTTGCTCAAACCCCCGAAAACCATTGATTAGTAGACGCCTTCGCTCAGCTATACTCCCCTCCATTTGAATGGCCCTGCGAGGAATTACTGTGAAGAACTGGACCCTGCGCCAACGGATTTTGGCGAGCTTTGCGGTAATCATTGCGATCATGCTGCTGATGGTCGTGCTCTCGTATTCGCGGCTGCTGAAAATCGAATCCAGCGAAACCCTGGTCCGGGACGACGCCGTGCCTGGAGTGTTTTTAAGCTCGATGATTCGCAGCGCCTGGGTCGACAGCTACCTGCAAACCCAGGAGTTGGTGGGGATCCACAAGAACCAGGGCGTTTCCGAGGACGACAAGCAGGATTACAAATCTTTCGAGGCGCGCCTTGAGAAGTACATGGCCGATTACGCGAAAACGATCAACTTCACTCGGGACCGCAACGAGTTCGATGCCTTCGAAAAATTCCACCAGAGCTACAACCAGACCCTCGCCAAGGTGCTCGAGGCGCAGCAGAACAACAACGGCGCCGAGGCACTCAAGCTGTTCAACGAACAACTGACGCCCGCCTGGGTCGCCGGCCGCATGAAACTCAATGACATCATCCTCGCGAACAAACAGGTCGCCGACGACGCCACCGACGCCATCGACAGTGCCGTCGAGGCCGCGAAAATCAGCATGGGCGTCTCGCTGCTGCTGGCGATTCTTGCCGCCGCGCTGTGTGGCCTGCTGCTGATGCGCGCAATCATGGCGCCGATGCAGCGCATCGTCGATATCCTCGAAACCATGCGCACCGGCGACCTGAGCAAGCGCCTGAACCTGGAGCGTAAGGACGAGTTCAACGTGGTTGAAACCGGCTTCAACGACATGATGACCGAACTGACCGCTCTGGTTTCCCAGGCACAGCGCTCGTCGGTGCAGGTCACGACCTCGGTGACCGAGATCGCCGCCACCTCCAAGCAGCAACAGGCGACCGCCACCGAAACCGCCGCCACCACCACTGAAATCGGCGCCACTTCCCGTGAAATCGCCGCGACCTCCAAGGACCTGGTGCGCACCATGATCGAAGTGTCCACCGCCGCCGACCAGGCCTCGGTCGCCGCCGGTTCCGGTCAGCAGGGCCTGGCGCGCATGGAAGAAACCATGCACTCGGTGATGGGCGCCGCCGACCTGGTCAATGCCAAGCTGGCGATCCTCAATGAAAAGGCCGGCAACATCAACCAAGTGGTAGTGACCATCGTCAAAGTGGCGGACCAGACCAACCTGCTGTCCCTCAACGCCGCCATCGAGGCCGAGAAAGCCGGTGAGTACGGGCGCGGTTTTGCGGTGGTCGCCACCGAAGTGCGCCGCCTGGCCGACCAGACCGCCGTCGCGACGTACGACATCGAGCAGATGGTGCGTGAGATCCAGTCGGCGGTGTCGGCCGGCGTGATGGGCATGGACAAGTTCTCCGAAGAGGTGCGCCGAGGCATGTTCGAAGTGCAGCAGGTAGGTGAGCAATTGTCGCAAATCATCCATCAGGTGCAGGCCCTCGCGCCGCGAGTGCTGATGGTCAATGAAGGCATGCAGGCCCAGGCCACCGGTGCCGAGCAGATCAACCACGCGCTGGTGCAACTGGGCGATGCCAGCAGCCAGACCGTCGAGTCCCTGCGCCAGGCCAGTTTTGCCATCGATGAACTGAGCCAGGTTGCGGTCGGTCTGCGCAGCGGCGTGTCGCGTTTCAAAGTCTGATGAGCGACCTCGCGGCTAAACGCGGCGCCGTCCCGGCAGCGAAAAAGGCGTTGTTCCTGGTGTTCCACATCGGCAGTGAACGCTTTGCCCTCAAGGCGACGGAAGTGGTCGAGGTGCTGCCGCGCCTGCCGCTCAAACCCATCGCTCATGCACCGGTGTGGGTGGCGGGCATCTTTGCCCATCGCGGCGCGCTGGTGCCGGTCATCGACCTGAGCGCCTTGACGTTCGGCGTTGCGGCCCAAGCGCGTACCAGCACGCGGCTGGTGCTGGTCAATTATCAGCCACAGCCCTGGAGCGAAGCGCGTTGGCTGGGGCTGATTCTGGAGCAGGCTACCGACACCTTGCGTTGCGACCCCGCCGAATTCCAGCCCTATGGCCTGGATAACCGCCAGGCGCCTTACCTGGGGCCGGTGCGCGAAGATGCGCTGGGCTTGATGCAATGGATTGGCGTCGCCGAGCTGTTGACCGATGACGTGCGCGCCTTGCTGTTTTCCAGCGAGTTGAGCCTATGAGCAGTGACACGCGCTTCTGGGCCTTCCTTAAAGAACGCATAGGCCTGGACGTCGCCTCGGTGGGTGAGGCGATTATCGAGCGCGCGGTGCGCCAGCGTTGCCAGTTGTCCCAGGCGCAGACGGCAGAAGCGTACTGGCAACTCCTGCACAGCTCCCATGATGAGCAGCAGGCGCTGATCGAAGCGGTGATCGTCCCCGAAACCTGGTTCTTCCGCTACCCCGAGTCCTTTGCAACCTTGGCTCGCCTGGCCCACGCACGGTTGGCCGAAATCAAGCAGATGCGCGCTTTGCGCATTCTCAGCCTGCCATGCTCCACCGGCGAAGAACCCTATTCGATCGCTATGGCCCTGCTTGACGCGGGCCTGGCACCGCACCAATTCAAAGTCCAGGGCATGGACGTCAGCCCGCTGTCGGTGGAGCGTGCGCGCCGCGGCGTGTACGGCAAAAACTCGTTTCGCGGCGGCGACCTTGAGTTTCGCGACCGTCACTTCACTGAAGACGGCGGTGCCTATCGCATTGCCGACCGGGTTCGCGAACAAGTACGCCTGCAAGTCGGCAACTTGCTCGACCCGGCCCTGCTGGCCAACGAGCCCACCTACGACTTTGTGTTCTGTCGCAACCTGCTGATCTACTTCGACCAGCCCACCCAGAAGCAAGTTTTCGACGTGCTCAAGGAACTGACCCACATAGACGGCGTGCTGTTTATCGGCCCGGCCGAAGGCGGCCTGCTGGGGCGCCATGGCATGCGCTCGATTGGCGTGCCGCAGTCGTTTGCGTTCAGTCGGCATGTGGAGCCGGCTGCACCCGCCCCGGTGTTTGTACCGATGCCGGCGCCCACGTCGCAGCGCAGTCCGGCGCCGATCGCGCTCAAGCCGCGCCCGTTCAGTACGGCCGGCACCCAGGCGGTACCGGTCAAAGCGCCGCCCCCGGAGGCTGGCGAGATGCTCAACCAGATCGCCACCTTGGCCAACCAAGGCAAAAGTGCCGAGGCCCGTGCTGCCTGCGAACGTTATTTGAACAGCCATCCGCCGGCCGCCGCCGTGTTCTACTGGCTGGGCCTGCTCAGCGATGTCGCCGGCAGCGCCGTGGAGGCGCAGAGTTATTACCGCAAAGCCTTGTACCTGGAACCGCAGCATCCGCAGGCCTTGATGCACCTGGCCGCGTTGCTCGAGTCCCAGGGCGACAGTGCGGGGGCGCGCCGTTTACAGGCGCGCGCCGCGCGTAGCGAGCGAGCTGACAGTGAGTCCAAACGATGAGTAGCCCTGACGCGCTCGGCACCGCAGGCCTGGACCTGACCCTGGCCGACACCCAAGCCATTGATGACTGCTGGAACCGCATCGGCATTCATGGCGATAAATCCTGCCCCTTGCTGGCAGAGCACATCCATTGTCGCAACTGCTCGGTGTATTCCGCCGCCGCCACGCGCCTGCTCGACCGCTATGCGCTGCAGCAGGACGACCGGCCTGCGCAGGCGGCTGGCGAGCTCGATCACCAGATGGTCACCCGCTCCTTGCTGATGTTCCGCCTCGGCGAAGAGTGGCTGGGCATCGCCACCCGTTGCCTGGTGGAAGTGGCGCCGTTGCAACCGATCCACTCGTTGCCCCACCAGCGTTCCCGGGCCTTGCTGGGTGTGGCCAACGTGCGCGGGGCATTGGTGGCCTGCCTGTCGCTGGTGGAATTGCTCGGCCTGGACAGCAGCAGTACCGGCGCTACCGGCGGGCGCATCATGCCGCGCATGCTGATCATTGCCGCGCAGGATGGCCCGGTGGTCGTACCGGTGGACGAAGTGGATGGCATCCATGCCATCGATGAGCGCACCTTGAACGCCGCGTCGACCTCCGGCACCCAGGCCAGCGCGCGCTTCACCCAGGGTGTCGTGCAGTGGAAAGGTCGCAGCCTGCGCTGGCTGGACGAAGCCCAATTGCTGTCCGCCGTGACCCGGAGCCTCGCATGACCCCCGACCAGATGCGCGATGCCTCGCTGTTGGAATTGTTCAGCCTGGAAGCCGATGCGCAAACCCAGGTGCTCAGCGCAGGCCTGCTGGCCCTGGAGCGCAACCCGACCCAGGCCGACCAGCTCGAGGCCTGCATGCGCGCCGCGCATTCGCTCAAGGGGGCGGCGCGGATTGTCGGCGTCGAGGCTGGCGTCAGCGTGGCCCATGTCATGGAGGATTGTCTGGTCAGTGCCCAGGAAGGCCGCTTGTACCTGCAGCCCGAACATATCGACGCGTTGCTGCAGGGTACGGATTTACTGATGCGCATCGCCACCCCGGGCAATGACGTCGGGCCTGCGGATATTGCAGCCTATGTGGCGCTGATGGAGCGCTTGCTGGACCCGTCGCAACCCAGCGCCATGCTCGCGCCGAAACCTGCGCCGGTGCCCGCGCCGGTGATCGAAGCGTCGGAACCTGAGCCGGCGCCAGCCGTGCCGAGCGAGCCGCCGCGTCAGAGCAAACCTATGACCGAAGGTGGCGAGCGCGTGCTGCGGGTCACGGCCGAGCGCTTGAACAGCCTGCTGGACCTGTCCAGCAAGTCGCTGGTGGAAACCCAGCGACTCAAGCCTTACCTCGCCAGCCTGCAGCGCCTCAAACGCATTCAAAGCAACAGCCTGCGCGCCCTGGATGTTCTGGACGGTCACCTCAAGGTCGTCGATTTGAACCTCGAGGCCCAGGAAGCCCTGGCCGATACCCGCCGTTTGTTGAGCGAAGCCCAGGCGCTGCTGGCGGAAAAAAATGCCGAGCTGGACGAGTACGTCTGGCAGGCCGGCCAGCGGGCCCAGGTGCTCTACGACACTGCGTTGGCCTGTCGCATGCGCCCGTTTGCCGATGTGCTGGCCGGCCAGGCGCGCATGGTGCGCGACCTCGGTCGCAGCCTGGGCAAGCAAGTGCGCCTGGAGATCGAAGGGGAAAAAACCCAGGTCGACCGCGACGTGCTGGAAAAGCTCGAGGCGCCCCTGACGCATTTATTGCGCAATGCTGTCGATCATGGCATCGAAATGCCCGAGCAGCGGCTGCTGGCAGGCAAGCCGGCGGAAGGCTTGATTCGCCTGCGCGCGTCGCATCAAGCCGGGCTGCTGGTGCTGGAGTTGAGCGATGACGGTAACGGCGTCGACCTTGAGCGCCTGCGCGGCACCATTGTCGACCGGCACTTGTCCCCCGTGGAAACCGCGTTGCGCCTGAGCGAGGAGGAACTGCTGACGTTCCTGTTCCTGCCGGGGTTCAGCTTGCGCGACAAGGTCACCGAAGTCTCCGGTCGCGGCGTAGGCCTGGATGCGGTGCAGCATATGGTGCGTCAACTGCGCGGTGCGGTGGTGCTGGAGCAGGCGGCAGGGCAGGGCAGCCGTTTTCATCTGGAGGTGCCGTTGACCTTGTCGGTGGTGCGCAGCCTGGTGGTGGAAGTCGGCGAAGAGGCGTATGCCTTCCCGCTGGCGCACATCGAACGCATGTGCGACCTGGCCCCCGAGGACATTGTGCAGCTGGAAGGTCGCCAGCATTTCTGGCACGAGGGCCGGCATGTCGGCCTGGTCGCCGCCAGTCAGCTGTTGCAGCGTCCACCGGGGCAGACCCCTTCGGAAACCTTGAAAGTGGTGGTGATCCGCGAGCGTGATGCCGTGTATGGAATTGCCGTGGAACGTTTCATCGGCGAGCGCACCCTGGTGGTGTTGCCGCTGGATGCTCGCCTGGGCAAGGTCCAGGATATTTCCGCTGGAGCCTTGCTCGACGATGGCTCGGTGGTCTTGATCGTCGACGTGGAAGACATGCTGCGTTCGGTGGACAAGTTGCTCAACACCGGCCGCCTGGAGCGCATCGCAAGGCGCAGCCAGCAGGCCAGCGAAGCGCCGCGCAAGCGCGTGCTGGTGGTGGACGACTCGCTGACCGTGCGTGAGCTGCAACGCAAGTTATTACTCAATCGCGGTTATGAAGTGGCCGTCGCGGTCGATGGCATGGATGGCTGGAACGCATTGCGCTCCGAGGATTTCGACCTGCTTATCACAGATATTGATATGCCACGCATGGACGGTATTGAATTGGTCACACTCTTGCGCCGTGACAGTCGCCTGCAATCGTTGCCGGTGATGGTGGTTTCCTACAAGGATCGTGAAGAAGACCGACGCCGTGGCCTCGACGCCGGCGCCGACTATTATTTAGCCAAAGCCAGCTTCCACGACGACGCCCTGCTCGATGCCGTGGTTGAATTGATTGGAGGCGCCCGGGCATGAGGATTGCAATCGTCAATGACATGCCGTTGGCCGTCGAGGCGTTGCGTCGCGCCTTGAGTTTCGAGCCTGCCCATGAAGTGGTGTGGGTCGCCAGCAATGGCCTGGAAGCGGTGCAGCGTTGCGCTGAGGTGATCCCGGATTTGATCCTGATGGACTTGATCATGCCGGTGATGGACGGCGTGGAAGCGACCCGCCAGATCATGGCCGACACGCCATGCCCGATCGTGATCGTCACCGTGGACCGCCAGGCCAACGTCAGCCGGGTCTTTGAAGCCATGGGCCACGGCGCATTGGATGTGGTGGACACGCCAGCGCTGGGGGTGGGCAACCCCAAGGATGCGGCGGCGCCGTTGTTGCGCAAGATCCTCAATATTGGCTGGCTGATCGGCCAGCGCGGCAGCCGCGTGCGCGCTGAAAGCGCGCCGCAGCGCAGCACCGGCAAGCGCCAAAGCCTGGTGGCCATTGGTTCGTCGGCAGGTGGCCCGGCGGCCCTGGAAGTGCTGCTCAAGGGGTTGCCGCGTGACTTTTCTGCCGCGATCGTGCTGGTGCAGCATGTGGATCAGGTGTTCGCCGCCGGAATGGCCGAGTGGTTGAGCAGTGCGTCCGGCCTGCCGGTGCGCCTGGCCCGTGAAGGGGAGCCGCCCCAAAGCGGGGTGGTCTTGCTGGCCGGTACCAACCACCATATTCGCTTGTTGAAAAATGGCACGCTAGCCTATACCGCAGAGCCGGTGAACGAAATTTACCGGCCTTCCATCGACGTGTTTTTTGAAAGTGTCGCCAGCCATTGGAACGGTGACGCCGTCGGCGTACTGCTGACCGGCATGGGGCGCGACGGGGCCCAGGGCCTCAAGTTGATGCGAGAACAAGGATATTTGACCATCGCCCAGGACCAGCACAGTTCGGCGGTGTATGGCATGCCCAAAGCGGCAGCGGCGATTGACGCCGCTGTTGAAATTCGCCCACTGGATAGAATTGCGCCCCGACTGCTGGAGGTCTTCGCAAAATGATCGAACATCTCCCGCTGTGCAGGTTTGCAGGCAGTAATTCAGGTGACTGCACATGATTGATTTACAGCTCGACGACTTCAAGACCGACGAAAACGCCGCCATGGTGCTGCTGGTCGACGACCAGGCCATGATTGGCGAAGCCGTGCGGCGCGGCCTGGCCCATGAAGAAAACATCGACTTCCACTTTTGCGCCGACCCGCACCAGGCGATCTCCCAGGCGATTCGCATCAAGCCGACGGTGATTCTGCAAGACCTGGTCATGCCCGGCCTCGACGGCCTGACCCTGGTGCGCGAATACCGCAATCACCCGGCCACGGCGAATATCCCCATCATCGTGCTTTCCACCAAAGAGGACCCGCTGATCAAGAGCGCAGCGTTTGCGGCGGGCGCCAACGATTACCTGGTCAAGCTGCCGGACAATATCGAACTGGTGGCGCGCATCCGTTATCACTCGCGCTCCTATATGACCCTATTGCAGCGGGACGCGGCTTACCGCGCGCTGCGGGTCAGCCAGCAACAGTTGCTGGACACCAACCTGGTGCTGCAACGGCTGATGAACTCCGACGGTTTGACCGGACTGTCCAATCGCCGTCACTTCGACGAATACCTGGAACTGGAATGGCGCCGTGCCATGCGCGACCAGACCCAACTCTCCTTGTTGATGATCGACGTGGACTTCTTCAAGACCTACAACGACAGCTTCGGTCACGTCGAAGGCGACGAAGCCCTGCGCAAAGTCGCCGAAGCCATCCGCGACGCCAGCAGCCGCCCTTCGGACTTGCCGGCGCGCTACGGCGGTGAAGAGTTCGCCCTGGTGCTGCCCAACACCTCGCCGGGCGGTGCGCGGCTGGTCGCGGAAAAACTGCGCATGGCGGTGGCCGCGCTGAACATCCCGCATATCGCGCCGGCGGAAGGTTCGAGCCTGACCATCAGCATTGGCTTGTCGACCCTGACCCCGGTGCAAGGTACGGATTGCCGCCAGTTGATCATGGCGGCGGACAAGGGGTTGTACATGGCAAAGAATAATGGGCGCAATCAGGTCGGCATCGAATAACTCTAGGCCGACTCAAAGCCAAATGTGGGAGGGGGCTTGCCCCCGATGGCGGTGTGTCAGCTCAGGATAAACTGACAGACAGACTGCATCGGGGCACAGGTATCTACACAATTTTGCAGCAGCCTCCGGTAACCACGATGCGAAGCGAGCCGCTCTTGATCTTGATCTTAAGCGCCCCGTTAAACCACGCTGGCCGGAATTCGGCATTGATTTGGAGGGTAAACCGGCAGGGATGCCGGTTTAGCCGCCCCGCGTGGCGGCGGCCCTCCAAATCAATGTCGGATTACGGGCACACCGAGCCTAGGCGAGGTGCCGAGTGGTGGGGCAAGAGCCCTTTTGGTTACTTTTGGGGCTCTTTTCCAAAAGTGACCCGCCGTAAGGGCCAGCCCTTTCAAGGTCTTTTGATTTTAGCGGCCTTGAGCACCCGATCCGTCGACACATGGGCATTCGCGGCTTTGCCTTCCAGCCATTCCTTGGGTTTAGGCACCTTCGGCCCCCTTTTGCTCTTGACGACCGCTTTGGGCTGGATATTTCGAGCAAGTGCAAGCAGGTATTGAGCCAGCCCCGCTGCGGGGATAGGGATGGATAAATATTCTGGCAAGGCTATTTGCATCCCCTCGTAACCGCTGCGTACCTGCACCGTCAGGTGAAAAATCGATGCTTCCCAATCGTCGGGCAGAGTTTGGCGATGAGCCTGTTCGACGCTGCGTTTGAGCACGGCCAGAACGTTGTAAGCCAACACGGCCGATGCAAATCCCAACAGGGCTGCCTTAGGGTTGCCCAAGGTTTCGATTTCACTGTCCAACACCGCTTCCAGGCGCTGGAACATCCCTTCGATGCTCCAACGACGGCGGTACAAATCGGCGATTTGCTCAGCACTGATAGAGTCGGGCAAGTTGCTCCAGAACAGCAGCGTGGTGTCGCCGGATTCGGTGGGGTTTTGCAGGTTCAATTCGACTCGCCGCCACTGGCGTCCACCTTTTACTTCGATGATTTGCTCACGCACGCTGCCTGCCGCGACTGCGACAGGCACCTGCCAGTCGCTTTCCTTAAGCAGGCGCGGATGTTTGCTCTGTTCGCGAATGATGAACGAGGCCCCGGTATCTTCGCAGGCCTCCATGACTGGGAGCGTGCAGTAGAGTCGATCAGCCATCCACAGTTGCCCCGCGTTGGCCTTTTCCAGCAACGGCAGCACGCTGACGCGTTCGCTGGCATAGGCATCTTCACAAGGCTGAAGATCAACGACCTGGTCCAGATCGGGGTCGTAAACCACAACGGAAAAACCAGGCCGGGCGGCGCCTCGTTCACGGCGCAAAGCGCCCAGACGCTTTTCGCTGGAAGGCAGGTGGTTACCGTCAACGACCCGTAGTTGCCAACCAGGCAAAATGGCTGTGTGCCCCAGTTCTTTTATCGTCGGTGCCAAACGCTCTGCGCTACCGGTGACCAAGGCGCGCAGTAGCGCAGGCTCTGTACGACTGACCTTGTCATACAGCGCCGCCAAGCTGACAGGAAGATCTTCCATCTGTCGCGCGGCGGCATGCAGCGAAGGTCGCAAACCCAATGAAACAAGGGACATCAGTTCAACGATGGTTGAAAACAAAAGCTCTCGTGGGTACTGCCGCTGACGGTGCTCTTCGAATATCTGGTCGACCCATTCAGCAGGAACAGCCTGCTCCAATATCACTCTGGTCATGACACTGGCCGGTGCTTTTTTCTCAAACCGCGCTAGAACCTCTGCCCACATCGCTTTCGTCGCCCTGATTGGAGTTTTGCGGGATTTTATCAAAGACCTTGAAAGGGCTGGCCGTAAGGGCGGAACCCTAAGCCGCCGTTACCGCAGCAACGGATATGTACTCGCTCTGATCCAACATAATGGTCTGCTGCCAGGCCGCCATCGGGGGCAAGCCCCCTCCCACATTTAGATCTTCATTGGCCTTGGGATTGTGTACAAATCCGAGCCTTTTCGGCTAGGCGGGCTGCCGTTTCCAGGCGTTTGCCGTTATACTCGCCGGCTTTCAAAAGTTCGCCAACGAGTGCTGCCCGCCATGGAAATCAACCCGATCCTGAACACCATCAAGGACCTGTCCGAGCGCTCCGAAACTATTCGGGGGTATCTTTGACTACGATCAAAAGCATGAGCGCCTGACCGAAGTCAATCGCGAGCTTGAAGATCCGAGTGTCTGGAACAAACCTGAATATGCCCAGGAACTGGGCCGCGAGCGCGCTGCGCTGGCGCAGATCGTCGATACGCTCGACGAACTGAATACCGGCCTGGCCGACTGCCGTGACCTGCTGGACATGGCCGTTGAAGAAGATGACGAAGGCGCAGTGGGCGATGTCGTCGCCGAGCTGGCCCGTCTCGAGGAAAACCTCGCCAAGCTTGAATTCCGCCGCATGTTCAGCCACGAAATGGACCCGAACAACGCCTACCTGGACATCCAGGCCGGTTCCGGCGGCACCGAGGCCCAGGACTGGGCCAACATCCTGCTGCGCATGTACCTGCGCTGGGCCGACAAGCGCGGTTTCGACGCGACCATCATGGAACTGTCCGCCGGTGAAGTGGCGGGCATCAAGGGCGCCACCGTGCACATCAAGGGTGAATACGCCTTTGGCTGGCTGCGTACCGAGATCGGCGTGCACCGCCTTGTGCGCAAGAGCCCGTTCGACTCCGGCAACCGTCGCCATACCTCGTTTTCCGCTGTTTTCGTCTCGCCAGAGATCGATGACAAGGTGGAAATCGAGATCAACCCGGCCGACCTGCGTATCGACACCTACCGCTCCTCCGGTGCCGGTGGCCAGCACGTAAACACCACCGACTCGGCCGTCCGTATCACCCACGTACCGACCAACACCGTGGTCAGTTGCCAGAACGAGCGTTCCCAGCACGCGAACAAGGACACCGCCATGAAAATGTTGCGGGCCAAGTTGTACGAGCAGGAAATGCAGAAGCGCAACGCCGCTTCTCAAGCACTGGAAGACACCAAGTCGGACATCGGTTGGGGTCACCAGATCCGCTCCTATGTGCTCGATGCGTCGCGGATCAAGGATTTGCGCACTAACATCGAACGCAGCGACTGCGACAAGGTGCTCGACGGTGATATCGACGAATACCTGGAAGCCAGCCTGAAATCGGGCCTCTAAAGAACCCTGTAGGAGCGGGGGGGACGCCTAGTCCTTGCCTCGCGATCCCCAGCCGAAGGCTGGGGAAAACGTATTTGTGATGGAATTTCAAAAGACATGAGCGACCAACAACTCGACCCGCAAGCCCTGCAACAGGAAGAAAACTCCCTGATCGCCCTGCGCAAGGAAAAGCTTGCTGCCGAGCGCGCCAAGGGTAACGCCTTCCCCAACGACTTCCGCCGCGAAAACTACTGCGATGCGTTGCAGAAGCAGTACGCGGACAAGACCAAGGAAGAGCTGGCAGAAGCGGCGATCCCGGTCAAGGTGGCGGGTCGCATCATGCTCAACCGTGGCTCGTTCATGGTGATCCAGGACATGACCGGGCGTATCCAGGTCTACGTCAACCGCAAGACCCTTTCCGAAGAAACCCTGGCCTCGGTGAAAACCTGGGACATGGGCGACATCATCGCAGCCGAAGGTACCCTGGCCCGTTCCGGCAAGGGCGACCTGTATGTCGAAATGACCAGCGTCCGCCTGCTGACCAAGTCGCTGCGCCCGCTGCCGGACAAGCACCACGGCCTGACCGACACCGAGCAGCGCTACCGCCAGCGCTACGTTGACCTGATCGTCAACGAAGACGTGCGCCAGACCTTCCGCGTGCGTTCGCAAGTCATCGCCCACATCCGCAGCTTCCTGATGCAGCGTGACTTCCTCGAAGTGGAAACGCCGATGCTGCAGACCATCCCCGGTGGTGCCGCAGCCAAGCCGTTCGAAACCCACCACAATGCGCTGGACCTGCCAATGTTCCTGCGTATCGCGCCGGAGCTGTACCTCAAGCGCCTGGTGGTTGGCGGTTTCGAAAAAGTCTTCGAAATCAACCGCAACTTCCGTAACGAAGGCGTCTCGACCCGGCACAACCCTGAATTCACCATGTTGGAGTTCTACCAGGCTTACGCCGACTACGAAGACAACATGGACCTCACCGAAGAACTGTTCCGCGAGCTGGCGCAGCTGGTGCTGGGCAGTACCGACGTTCCGTACGGCGACAAGGTCTTCCACTTCGGCGAGCCGTTCGTGCGCCTGTCGGTGTTCGACTCGATCCTCAAGTACAACCCTGAGCTGACCGCCGATGACCTGAACGACATCGACAAGGCCCGTGCCATTGCCAAGAAAGCCGGCGCCAAGGTGCTGGGCTTCGAAGGCCTGGGCAAACTGCAGGTGATGATTTTCGAAGAGCTGGTGGAGCACAAGCTGGAACAGCCGCACTTCATTACCCAGTACCCGTTCGAAGTGTCGCCGCTGGCCCGTCGCAACGATGACAACCCGAACGTCACCGACCGTTTCGAGCTGTTCATCGGTGGCCGCGAAATCGCCAACGCCTATTCCGAGCTGAACGACGCGGAAGATCAGGCCGAGCGCTTCATGGCCCAGGTGGCCGACAAGGACGCCGGCGACGACGAAGCCATGCACTACGACGCCGACTTCGTACGTGCCCTGGAATATGGCATGCCGCCAACCGCCGGTGAAGGTATCGGCATCGACCGCCTGGTGATGCTGTTGACCAACTCGCCGTCGATCCGCGATGTGATCCTGTTCCCGCACATGCGGCCACAAGCGTAACCGTAGCGAAATCCGAAGCCGCCTTTTATAAGGCGGCTTTTTTATGTGGCGTGTACTCGCGTCAAGCAAACAGCGCCAGGTTTTGTTCTATTCAAGGATGTGTGTGGTGAACCGCGTAATGGCTCAAGAAGGCGCCGCCGGCATTGCCGCTGCCGTGGCTGAAAGCGTCCAGTACCAAGGCCGCAAGGCCAGCCGCCGGGGCAGTGAACAACGCCGGCAAGACATTCTCGATGCGGCCATGCGCATCGTGGTCCGCGATGGGGTCCGTGCCGTGCGCCACCGGGCCGTGGCGGCGGAGGCCGGCGTACCGTTGTCGGCGACCACGTACTATTTCAAAGACATCGATGACCTGCTCACCGACACCTTCGCCCAATACGTCGAGCGCAGCGCTGCCTTCATGGGCAAGCTGTGGGTGCGCAACGAAGGCCTGCTGCGCGAGATGGTCGCCTACGGCGATGGCAGCCCGGCATCGCGCTCGCAGCTCGCCGATGACATTGCGCGGCTGACCGCCGACTACGTGCAGCGTCAACTGGCCAACCGCCGTGAATACCTGATGGCCGAGCAGGCCTTCCGCCAGGAAGCCTTGTTGAATCCGCGCCTGGCCGAACTGGTACGCTCCCACCAGCAGATCCTGTTGCAGGGTACCGGGCAGTTTTTCCAGGTATTGGGCTCGCGCGAGCCGCAACAGGATGCCAAGGTGTTGACGGCGATTATCAGTCGGATGGAATATCAGGGCCTGTTGGGCGGCGCAGAGCCTCTGACCGGTGACGAGATGCTGGAGATACTCAAGCGTTACATGCACCTGGTATTGGCTTCGGTCTGATACCAGCAAGGCCACGTTTAAAGAGGAAGCACCGGGTGGACGATTACCAGCAGACGATACGCACCTTGTCCGATCGCATTGTGCTGGCGCAAACGCCGATCCGCGTCCTCGACGCCGTGAAGTGGGACGAGAATATTCGCCAGGGCTTTCTCAAGGCCAAGGGCAAGGCCATGCCCGCCGTGGATCGCGATTACTACCTGAACCGCCCGTTGTCGTTCGACTCCAGTGCGGTCAAGCTGGAATTCCAGAACATCGAGCGCGACATCACCCGCCGCCTCGGCCAGTTCAGCCCGGTAGGGCAGATCATGCGCCGTATGTGCCGGGAGTACCGCATGGTCGTGCGTATGCTCGAAGCCCGTGGCACCGAGGATTTCGGCCTGATTTCCCAGGAACTCTACGGCGCCGCGTCCGACGCCTTCCACGCCGGTGACCCGACCCTGGCCGATCTGGGCCTGATGCTCTCGGACTACCTGAACAATATCGACGGCCGTGGCGACCTCAAGGACGAAGCCAAGACCTTGACCGCCAAGGACGCCGTCGCCTTGCTGCAAACGCGCTTGAACAAAGTGTTCGGCGAGGCCGAAGAAACCATCCGCGTGTTCGAATCCGATGGCATCGTCGCCGACGCGGCGGCGGGCGCCGACTACATCAAGATCCGCGCCGACGCGATGTTCAACGACCGTGACGTGCGCGCCCTGGAAGTGCACGAAGGCCTGGTGCATGTGGGCACCACCCTCAACGGCCAGAACCAGCCGATCTGCACGTTCCTGTCCAAGGGCCCACCCTCATCCACCGTGACCCAGGAAGGCCTGGCGATCCTGATGGAGATCATCACGTTCGCCTCCTACCCCAGCCGGCTGCGCAAACTGACCAACCGCACCCGCGCCATTCATATGGTGGAGGAGGGCGCCGACTTCCTGCAGGTGTTCGAATTCTTCCGCGAGCAAGGCTTTGAAATGGCTGAAAGCTACGGCAACGCCAGTCGCGTGTTCCGTGGCTCGGTGCCCACTGGCTTGCCGTTTACCAAGGATCTGTCCTACCTCAAGGGCTTTATCATGGTCTACAACTACATCCAGCTGGCCGTGCGCAAGGGCAAGTTGGAACAAGTGCCGTTGTTGTTCTGCGGCAAGACCACGCTTGAAGATATGCGCACCTTGCGCCAACTGGTCGATGAAGGCCTGGTAGTGCCGCCCAAATACCTGCCCGAACAGTTCCGCGACATGAACGCACTGGCGGCGTGGATGTGCTTCTCCAACTTCCTCAACCATTTGAGCCTGGACCGCATCGAGGCGGACTACTCCAATATCCTGTAAGGATGCTGGCTATTTTCAACTCACCCACGAGGCTTCAACGGATGAGAATCCTCGGCATTCTTTGCCTGCTACTCACATTGAACGGCTGCAGCTCCCTGCTGTTCTACCCGGAGCCCGGCCTGCCGTTCACGCCGCAAAAAGCCCACCTTGCGTACCGCGACGTCACCCTCACCACCGCCGACGGCGTAAATCTGCACGCCTGGTGGCTACCCGCCAAGCCCGGTGTGCCACTCAAAGGCACGGTGCTGCACCTGCACGGCAATGGCGGCAATCTGGCCTGGCACCTGGGCGGGAGTTGGTGGTTGCCGGAGCAGGGCTACCAAGTGCTGTTGCTCGACTATCGCGGCTATGGGCTCTCCGAAGGCAAGCCGTCATTGCCGGCGATTTATCAGGATGTGGACGCCGCGTTCAGTTGGCTCGATCAGGCGCCCGAAGTCCGCGGCCAGCCGCTGATCGTCCTTGGCCAGAGCCTGGGCGGTGCGTTGGCCGTGCATTATCTTGCGGCCCACCCCGAGCGCCAGTCCCGGCTCAAGGCCCTGGTATTGGATGGCGTGCCCGCCAGTTATCGTGACGTAGGACAATTCGCCCTGAGCACGTCCTGGTTAACATGGCCGTTCCAGTTACCCCTGTCTTGGCTGGTGCCCGACGCCGACAGCGCGATCAACGCCATGCCCCAACTGGCCGGCGTGCCCAAGCTGCTGTTTCACAGCCTGGATGATCCGATCGTGCCCTTGTCCAACGGTATCCGCCTGTACCAGGCGGCGCCTGCACCCAGGGTGCTGCAACTGACGCGAGGTGGGCATGTGCAGACATTTGCCGACAAGACCTGGCAAACCGTGATGCTGCGTTACCTGGATGACCCGCTGCACTTCAACGGCCTGCGTCGTCTCGGCGAAATCCCGAATTATCCCCTACCTGAAGCTGACCCATCAGAGAGCCCGCAATGAGTGAAGAGCGCAACATGATCCCGCTGATTCTCACTGGTATCGGCACCATCATCGGTACTGTCGGTTGCCTGTGGTACTACGGCTACCTGCACTTCGCCAAGCCGGAGGATGCGCTGTTGCTCAGCGATTTCACGATGCTCAAGACCGTGCCGGGTGAGGACTATAAAGTCTCGTTGACCCCTGCCGCTCAAGTGGCGCAGTGCATTGATGGCGTATTGGTGATGTTCGACACCGACCAGAAAGGCCTGAGTGGCGTGCTGGTGAATAACAAGAAGCAGGCAGTGCGTTGCATGGGGCAGGAAACCCCACAACTGCAGCAGTGACAGCCGGCTTCCCCGCCGTGGGAAAGTGCCGTTATCTCTACAGATTATGGATTTGTCACCTGTCAGTCCGCCCCGCTGAGCGGAACCATCCTGACGCTCCCACCACAGATATGGACTGATTGGCGCTGCTGATCAGCCTATTTTATTCATTGGTTGGAGTGAGCGTTTATGGCGGGAATCAACGGCGTATCGGGTGGTGCAAACATGGGTGGCCTGGGCGGTGTCGGCAATACCGGCAATCGCCAGGGGGGCTCGCAGCAGGGGCTCGACCAACAGATTCAAGATGTAAAGAATCAGCTCCAGGAGCTTAAATCCAAAGGTTCTCAGGAAAACCAGGGAAGTGGCGGTGCGGGTGGCGAAGGCTCTCCCACGGCATTGGAGGAGCTACTGAAGAAACTACTCGCCCAGAAAGCTGGCGGTGCGCAGGGTGGTCAAGGCGCACAAGATGGCCAAAGCGGAGGACAAAGCGACGGCCAAGGCCAGGGCCAGATCCAGTCTCCGCCATCGCAAGGTACAGGCTCCGTCGACTACTGATGGGTGTCTCTGGAAAACCGCCTTCATTGGCGGTTTTTCAGGTTGCATCAAGCGACCGGTTTCGTTGTTGACGCGAATACCTGGAACCGTATCGCGTCAGATGCCACAGACAGCGATGAAACTACACAAAGCGGGGCCTAGAATGTGGCGATAACCATTGCTGCAATACGCAACATGTTGGACATGGCCAGGGAGCATCAGAAGCTGGAGCGGCGAGACGCTGAGGACGATGAACTCAAGCAACTGATGGATAAGCTGTCGCAAAATGCTTATGGCCCCAAAATCGAAATGCCTGCCGACGATACTCACCGCACCATCCAGTTTGACGAACCCAAAAAAAACCCACCGTAAGGTGGGTTTTTTCATGCCGCTTAAACCAATCAGTTAGCGACGGAAGAACGTGGCTTGACCGGTTGGTTGTCGTTGGAGATGGTCACTTCAACGCGGCGGTTCATTGCACGGCCCGATACGCTGCCGTTGTCGGCAACCGGGTATTCCTTGCCGTAGCCCTGGGTCACGATGCGCGAGATATCCACGCCTTGCTGTGCCAGTGCACGTTGCACGGAAGCCGCACGGCGCTCGGACAGGCTCTGGTTGTACGAGTCGGAACCGGTGCTGTCGGTGTAGCCTTCGACGATCACTTTACGGTCCGGATTGTCGCGCAGGAACTGAGCCAGCTTGGTGATATTCACCAGGCCGCTGGACTTAAGGTCGGACTTGTTGGTGGCGAACAGTACGTCACCAAAGGTCACCAGGGTGCCGCGATCGGTTTGCTTGGCGTTCAAGCTGTCTTGCAATTGCTTGATCTGCGCGTCACGAGCGTCCAGCAGGGCGCGGGCACGTTCGTCGCCAGCGTTTTTCAGCTTGGCTTCGGACTCACGCAGAGAAATGGTGTCTTTGGCCACTTCTACACGCTGGTTGGTCAGGTAAGCCAACTGGTCGACTTTCTTCTCGTCTTCCTTGTCGCGGTAGGCCTTGTCTGCCTTGTCCAGCCACTCGCTGGCGTCTTTGGTTTCCAGCGCTGCGAGCTTGGTAGCCTGCGGGTTGGTTTGCAGGGCCGTGAAATTGGTCCGTGCGTTTTCCAGATTTGCGTTCGGCGGGGTGGAGCAGGCTGCCAAGGCAACGCTCATCGCCAACAGGGCAGGGATCATCAATTGTTTACGCATAGTCGTGTCGTCCTTTCAATTCGATATCAGGTGCGATGCAGTCAAGGGGCAGCGGCTTACTTCTGCTGGATAGCAGCCGGGCGCATGCCTTCCTTACGCAACTCGTCAACTGCTTTCTGGGAGTCCTTCACCGCTTGCTCAGCCTTGGCAGCCTGGGCTTTACGCTCAGCAACGCGAGCGTCCCACTCGGCTTGTTCAGCCAACTGACGCGCTTTGTCGTAGTTCTTGTCGTGCATGGCGATTTCGGCTTCTTTGAGCTTGTCCTGGGCCGACTTCATTTCCACGGCTGCAAACTCGGTACCGCCAGCGCTGACCGCGCTGTTGACCGCAGATTGGGTCACTGCGTATTGCTCGGTCGGCGGGTTACCGGCACAGCCAGCCAGAACGAAGCTGGTGCCGATTGCCAGCGCGGCCAATTTGAGCCCGCGCAGGTGGTTAAACGAGGATTTGGCAGTGCTGGTCTTCATCGTCTTCAACTCCATTGGATAACTCCTGAAAAATCCATCTTGGCGTTCGTTTGCGGGCCCGGCGGTTAAGCACATGACGCCAGTTCAAACGAGCGTTCCAAGTGATGGCTTACTGGCTGTGACCGGATGCTTTTTTCAAAAGTTCAGCGGAGATGGCGATTTGCCTAAAAAAATATCTGACTGAATGGTCAGCATCAGAAAATTGGAACTTTCACCCCGCGCAGCGGTACGCCGGGCCGCTGAAAGGCCCGGAATACAGGGGTTGAATCGGTTTAAATAAGGGAGGATCAGTGCTGCTGTTCGTCAGCACTCGCTGACAAATCATGCAGATAGCGGCGCGACAACGTCAGAAAGCGCGGTGTGGGCCCAACGTCTTCATACAGCGGATCGCCTTCCTCATCGGTGGCAATCACCTGCTGGCCCTTGACGTAGGGAAAGCTGGCTTCCAGCTCTTCGAGGGCGGCGCCGATCAGTTCGCCAAGCAGTTCTTCGGTGTGGCGCTTGGGGTACATTTCGGCGAGGGCAGCCAGCCGCGCGGCGGCTTCTACGTCCAGATGAATCGCGTATTGGGTTTGGGTCAGTCGACCCTTGGCGGTTTCTTCCCAATGCTGGGGCAGGTCTCGAATTTTCATGGCAACCTCAATAATGAGTGACCAGCCACCGGTATGAATAACCCGGCGACTTAACCTTGAGACTAGCTGCAAGCCGCAAGGTTTAAAGTGTCTTGTCAGAAAGCGCCGCCGACGGCACTCTGGAACACCTGCGCGTCCCGGATTTCTGGCTGGAGATTGGCTGATGAGTGATATCGATGCACGCTTGCGTGAGGATGTTCACCTGCTGGGTGAACTGTTGGGCAACACCATTCGAGAGCAATATGGCGATGCGTTTCTCGACAAGATCGAGCAGATCCGTAAAGGCGCCAAGGCTGACCGGCGCGGCGCGGGCGCTGAGCTCAGCGCGAGCCTGAATCAGCTGCAGGAAGATGAACTGCTGCCTGTAGCGCGGGCCTTCAACCAGTTCCTCAACCTGGCCAACATTGCCGAGCAGTATCAGTTGATTCATCGGCGCGATGAATCGCAGCCGGCGCCCTTCGAGTCCCGTGTGCTGCCGGAGTTGCTGGCCCGTCTGCAAAGCGAAGGCCACAGTGACGAATCCCTGGCCCGCCAATTGGCGCGGCTGGAGATCGAGTTGGTCCTCACCGCCCACCCCACCGAAGTCGCGCGCCGCACGCTGATCCAGAAATATGACGCGATTGCCGCGCAACTGGCGCTGCAGGACCACCGTGACCTCACCAGCGCCGAGCGCGAGCAAATCCGTGAACGCTTGCAACGCCTGATCGCCGAGGCCTGGCACACCGAAGAAATCCGCCGCATCCGGCCCACGCCGGTGGATGAAGCCAAATGGGGCTTTGCGGTCATCGAGCATTCGTTGTGGCAGGCCATTCCCAATTATCTGCGCAAGGCCGATCAGGCCTTGCACGCCGCCACCGGTTTGCGTCTGCCGCTTGAGGCCGCGCCGATTCGATTTGCCTCGTGGATGGGCGGCGACCGTGACGGCAACCCGAATGTCACGGCGCCGGTCACTCGCGAAGTGCTGTTGCTGGCGCGCTGGATGGCCGCGGATTTGTATCTGCGCGATATCGATCAGCTCGCCTCCGAGCTGTCCATGCAACAGGCCAGCCCGGCGTTGCTGGCTCAGGTGGGGGACAGCGTCGAGCCTTACCGTGCCTTGCTCAAGCAACTGCGCGAACGCCTGCGCGCCACGCGCCAGTGGGCTCATGCCGCGTTGAGTGGCCCTGCACCGGCACCGGCGCAGGTGTTGCAGGACAATCGCGACCTGCTCGGCCCGCTGGAGCTGTGCTATCAGTCGCTGCATGAGTGCGGCATGGGCGTGATTGCCGATGGTCCGTTGCTCGACTGCCTGCGCCGCGCTGTCACGTTCGGCCTGTTCCTGGTCCGCCTGGATGTGCGCCAGGATTCCACGCGTCACTCGTCGGCCATGACCGAAATCACCGACTATCTGGGCCTGGGTCGCTATGAAGACTGGGATGAAGACACGCGCATCAACTTCCTGAGCAAAGAACTGACCAATCGCCGACCGCTGCTGCCGGGTTATTTCAAACCGTCGGCGGACACCGCTGAGGTGTTGAACACCTGCCGCGAAATCGCCGCTGCACCGGCCGCATCGCTGGGCTCCTATGTGATTTCCATGGCCGGCGCCGCATCGGATGTGCTGGCGGTGCAGTTGCTGCTCAAAGAGTCGGGCGTACAGCGGCCCATGCGCGTCGTGCCGCTGTTCGAGACCCTGGCCGACCTGGATAACGCCGGGCCGGTGATGGAGCGACTGTTGCAACTGCCGGGCTATCGCGCGCGGTTGCATGGCCCGCAGGAAGTGATGATCGGCTATTCGGACTCGGCCAAGGACGCCGGCACCACCGCCGCCGCTTGGGCGCAGTACCGGGCACAGGAACGGCTGGTGGATATCTGCCGCGAGCAACAAGTGGAATTGCTGTTGTTCCACGGTCGCGGTGGCACCGTCGGCCGTGGCGGTGGCCCGGCGCATGCGGCGATCCTGTCGCAGCCACCGGGCTCGGTGGCGGGGCGGTTCCGCACCACCGAACAGGGCGAGATGATCCGCTTCAAGTTTGGCCTGCCGGATATTGCCGAACAGAACCTCAACCTCTACTTGGCGGCGGTACTCGAAGCCACGCTGTTGCCACCGCCGCCACCGGAGCCGGCCTGGCGTCATCTGATGGACGAATTGGCCGCCGACGGCGTCAGCGCCTACCGCGCGGTGGTGCGGGAAAATCCGCAATTCGTCGAGTATTTCCGCCAGTCCACGCCGGAGCAGGAATTGGGGCGTTTGCCGCTCGGCAGTCGCCCCGCGAAGCGGCGCGCCGGCGGTATTGAAAGCCTGCGCGCGATTCCCTGGATCTTCGGCTGGACCCAGACTCGCCTGATGCTGCCCGCCTGGCTCGGCTGGGAAGCGGCATTGAGCAAAGCCCTGGAGCGCGGCGAGGGTGAGTTGCTGGGGCAGATGCGCGAGCAGTGGCCGTTCTTCCGCACGCGCATTGATATGCTGGAAATGGTGCTGGCCAAGGCCGACGCCGATATCGCCCGCCTCTATGATGAGCGCCTGGTGCAGCCCGACTTGCTGCCATTGGGTGCGCACTTACGCGACCTATTGTCGCAGGCGTGTGACGTGGTGCTGGGCCTGACTGGCCAGTCGCAGCTGTTGGCCCACAGTCCGGACACCCTGGAGTTCATCCGCCTGCGTAACACCTACCTCGACCCGTTGCACCTGCTGCAGGCCGAATTGCTTGCCCGCTCGCGCCAACGCGAAGCGGCGCAAGACAGCCCTCTGGAACAGGCGCTGCTGGTGTCCGTCGCCGGTATTGCCGCCGGTTTGCGCAACACCGGTTGAGGTTTTTCGCCTGTTCTCAATGGCTTGCGAATCAACCGCGACGACCGCCCTGAAACGGGCGGTCGTTGTTTGAGGGGCACGGTTGCGCCTTTGGCTGACGCATGCCTGGCGCGGGTTTCTCCTACTTTTGGCGGCTTGTGTGGTAAGGGCCTGCTGTGTATCTTGATCAGCCTTTGGCCGTTTGATCGGCCTGGAACCACATTTTTACGAGATTGGCCCCACGCGGCGAATCCGAGCGTCATCTCTATAAAAAATTGAGGAGCACATCGATGCGCGTCATTCTGCTGGGAGCTCCCGGGGCCGGTAAAGGTACTCAGGCAAAGTTCATCACTGAAAAATTCGGCATTCCACAAATCTCCACCGGCGACATGCTGCGCGCGGCCGTCAAGGCCGGCACCGAGCTGGGCCTGATCGCCAAGAGCGTGATGGACAGCGGCGGCTTGGTCTCCGATGACCTGATCATCAACCTGGTCAAGGAACGCATCAGCCAGGAAGACTGCAAGAACGGTTTCCTGTTCGACGGCTTCCCGCGCACCATTCCCCAGGCTGAAGCGCTGGTGAAAGCGGGCGTCGAGTTGGACGCGGTGGTCGAGATCGCCGTTGAAGACGAAGAAATCGTCCAGCGTATCGCCGGTCGGCGCGTTCACGAAGGCTCGGGCCGCGTGTATCACATCGTCTACAACCCGCCGAAAGTGGCCGGCAAGGACGATGTCACCGGTGAAGACCTGGTGCAGCGTAAAGACGACACCGAAGAAACCGTACGTCATCGCCTGTCGGTCTACCATTCCCAGACCAAGCCGCTGGTGGACTTCTACCAGCAGCTGTCCGCTAAACAGGGCAAGCCGAAATACAGCCATATTCCTGGCGTCGGCTCCGTGGAAGCGATCACTGCCAAGGTGCTGCAAGCACTGAGCTGATGCGTTGATCGGCTGCATTCACAACGGCCCGCTTGCGGGCCGTTGTTGTTTATACTGGCGCACTTTTTTTCGACTTGGACACCCACACCCATGAGCACCCTGCTGGCCCTGGACACCGCGACTGAAGCTTGCTCCGTTGCCTTGCTGCACGACGGCAAGGTAACGAGCCACTACGAGGTGATCCCGCGGCTGCACGCGCAGAAGCTGCTGCCCATGATCAAGCAACTGCTGGAAGACGCCGGTACCAGCCTGGCCGCCGTGGATGCCATCGCGTTCGGCCGTGGCCCCGGCGCGTTTACTGGCGTGCGGATTGCCATTGGCGTGGTGCAGGGCCTGGCGTTCGCGTTGGAGCGTCCGGTATTGCCGGTCTCCAACCTCGCGGTACTGGCCCAACGTGCGCTGCGTGAGCATGGCGCCACGCAAGTGGCGGCGGCGATTGATGCGCGCATGGATGAAGTCTATTGGGGCTGCTACCGCGAGAGCGCCGGTGAAATGCGCCTGATCGGCGTGGAAGCCGTGCAAGCGCCGGAGTCATCGGTACTGCCCGATGATGCCAGCGGCGACTGGTTCGGTGCCGGGACTGGCTGGGGCTATGGCGAGCGTATGGGAGTGCAGCTTGCGGGTCTGGACGCTGCGATGCTGCCCCATGCCGAAGACCTGCTGACCCTCGCGCGCTTTGCTTTCGAGCGCGGCGAGGCGATTGTGGCGGATCTGGCGGCGCCGGTTTACCTGCGCGATAAAGTCGCACAGACCAAGGCAGAGCGAGGGATTATTTGACGCCAGAATTGCGGTAAACCTACGCAAATATCGCCAATCGTCAGAATTTTCACCGGGTTTTAAACCTTTTTCAAATTATGTGTTCTAGTTATCACCAGAGCATTTGCGCGCTACGGATCGCGCCACTAAAATGCCATTACTGATAGCGAGTTCGCGCCCATGCGTATTGATGGCTTTTCCTCACAGTCGTACCCAATCAAACGTAAGCCGCGTAAGGCTAACGTTACTGTGGACGACTCCGTAGAGGACTCGCCAGACTTCATTGAAGTCCACTCCGACGCGCAGCCCAGCACCCAAGCCCGCATCAGCGGTCTTCCCGCCCGTCAGCAAGACATGGTCTTCCCCCGCTCCATGAGCAAAAGCGTTGCCACTGCCCTGGCCAGCTACCTGACCACCGCCGGCTTTGTCGAATGGGATATGGAAGTGCTGGGTCTCGATATCCACATCTGATGCGTCTGCCTTACTACATCGGCTGCCCGTCCTGGAGTGAAAACGCCTGGCGAGAATATCTGTATCCCGCCGATGCGCGCTCCAATGATTACCTGGCACTCTATTCCCAAATCTTCAACGCGGTTGAAGGCAACACCACGTTTTACGCGCGCCCCTCGGTCGCCACGGTGCAGCGCTGGGCCGAGATCATGCCCGAGCACTTTCGCTTCACCGCCAAATTCCCAGGTGATATCAGCCATGCCGGTGACTTGCGCGAGCAATTGCCAGCGGCGGAAAGCTTCGTCGGCTTGATGAGCCCCTTGGGCGAGCGCGTTTCGCCGCTGTGGCTGCAACTGTCGAAGGCTTTTACCCCGCAGCGCCTCGGTGAGCTGGCCGGATTCCTCGATGGCATCGATCGCCCACTGGCCGTTGAAGTCCGCCACGAGGAGTTCTTCGCCCGAGGCGAGGCCGAGCGCAGGCTTAACCGCCTGCTGCGCGATCGCGGTGTCGAACGCGTCTGCCTCGATCCGCGCGCGCTGTTCAGTTGTACTTCCACCTCGGCGGCCGTCCTGCATGCCCAATCGAAAAAGCCCAGGGTGCCTGTGCGCCCGGCGGCCCTGACGCTGTTTCCGCAAGTGCGCTTTATCGGGCATCCCGAGCTTGAAGCCAACGATCCGTTCCTGATGCCCTGGGTCGAAAAGATCGCCAGCTGGATCGAAGAGGGGCGTACCCCCTATATGTTCCTGCACACCTCGGACAACCGCCTCGCCGCGCAATTGGCCTTGCGTTTCCACGACCAGTTGATGGTGCGATTGCCAGGGCTCGCGCCGCTGCCAACCTTGCATCGAGAACCCGTCGCGGAACAACTGGGGTTACTCTAGGGCTTCTTTCCCGCCAGGAGTCAGTCATGGATGCCCAAACCCTTCGCGCCGAAACCTTCAAAGCCCTGCACGCGCGCGACCGTGCCTTTGTCATGCCCAATCCGTGGGACGCCGGCTCCGCCATCATGCTTGCCAGCCTGGGCTTCGAAGCCTTGGCCACCACCAGCGCGGGTTTTGCGTTCAGCCTGGGACGGCCGGATGCGGAAGGCGCGCTGTCGCTGGAAGACACTCTGGGCAATGCCGGAGCCATTGTCCGGGCGACTTCGCTGCCAGTCGCCGCTGACTTGGAAAACGGCTTCAGCGACACCCCCGAAGGCTGTGCCCAGACCATCCTGCGAGCTGCCGCCACCGGTATCGTCGGCGGCTCCATCGAAGACGCCACCGGGGTTGCCGTCGATCCGATCTACCCCTTCGACCTCGCCGTCGAGCGCATCGAGGCCGCCGTCGCTGCCGCCCGCAGTCTGGGGTTTCCCTTCACGCTGACGGCTCGTGCAGAAAACTTCCTGCATGGTCGCCCAGACTTGCCCGACACCATTCGCCGCCTGCAAGCCTACGCCGAAGCGGGCGCCGATGTGCTGTATGCGCCGGGCCTGCGCAGTGCCGAAGAGGTGCTGGCGGTGGTCAAGGCCGTCGCGCCCAAACCGGTGAATGTATTGATGTCCGGTGGCCTGAACCTCAGCGTCGCGCAGCTGAGCGAACTGGGCGTGCGGCGCATCAGCGTGGGCTCGGCCCTGGCCCTGGCGGCCTATGGCGAGTTCTATCGGGCGGCGCAGGAAATCTACGGGTTGGGCACCTTTACCTTTACCGAGCGCAAGATGCCGTTCGACCAGGCCAATCGATTCTTCAAGGGCTAAGCGGTGCGGTCGATCAGGTGGATGGGCGCGTTGCTGGTGCTCGGCGGCGCGCTGGCCGTGGGCGTATGGCGCGGCTGGGTGCCGTTGCCGCATGAATGGAACCCATGGGCGCCGCTGGATGTGCGCGTCAGTCCGAACCTGTTGACGCGTTACAAACTGGGGCGGCTGCAGGATGATCCCGCGCTGTGCGACCAGGTGCTGAAAACCTCGGGGTTGCGGGTGAGCCATCAGGCCGACTCGCGCGCCGACGCCACTTGCCCCCTGCGCAACACGTTGAGGGTACAGGGCGCAGAGGTTGGCTTGAGCAGCAGCTTCCTGGCCAGTTGCCCACTGGCGGTAGCGTTTGCCCTGTTCGAGCGCCACAGCTTGCAACCGGCGGCTCAGGCGATATACGGCCAAGCGGTGACGCGGGTCGATCACCTGGGCAGTTTTGCCTGTCGCAATGTCTACAACCGCGCCGAAGGCCGACTCAGCCAGCACGCGTCGGCCAATGCATTGGATATCGCCGGGTTTCGCCTGGCTGATGGGCGCCGTATCAGTGTGCTCAAGGACTGGCCGGGGGAGGGTGCTGACGCGCGATTTTTACGTCAGGTGCGTGACGGCGCGTGCCACGCTTTCAATGGGGTGTTGAGCCCCGACTATAACGCCGCGCACCGTAACCACTTCCATCTGGATATGGGCCGCTGGTGGATGTGTCGCTAAGCGTCAGGCGGCCAGGCGCAGGTTGTTGGCGATCAGCGGGCGTGCCCAGTGGTAGTCAAAATCCAGGGCTTTCTGTTGTTCTGCCAGAGCCTGCTCGGTGAACGGAGTCGCGGCCGGTGGCAACAAGTCCAGCTCGAACTCGGCAATCGGCAAGTGCAGCGGCCGGGGTTGCGGCGCCGGGCCCGGCTCAGCGACGGGTTGACCTGCGCTCAGGACAATCGGGCGTACCCAGCCGCTTTCGAAATTCTGCTGGCGTTGCTGGGCGATGATGTCTTCATCAGGAAAGGGTGGCGCTGCGGGTGGCAGCAACTCGGTTTCGAATTCGGCAATCGGCAGGAATAGCGGCTCAGGCGGGGCGATCACGGTGTCTTTCACGTCGCACTCACGCTGGGTGAGGATCTGCGCGAGCAGGTCGGCGCCTTCGCCGGGTTCCACCGCCGGGTCTTTCGGTGCAGTCGCCATAGCGGCCAGCGCGCCTGGGGTGGCGCCGAGCTGCTCGGCCAGGGCGCGGGCGAAGAAGTCCTGCCACACATGGCTCACCCCGGCCAGCGCTTGAGTATTGCGCAGGCCGTAGTGGTTGTGGGTCGGCAGTACACCGATAGTTAGGGGAAGAATGTCTGACATTTTTTTCGGTCGACGCTCAGCTCTGGCAAAATACCTGACTGTTGTTTTTATCGGCCGGTGTTTGCCGATCCTTAATATTTTTGAGCGTAGCGATTGATGAGCGAACAACCAGCGGCCAGCCGCATTCGAGTCGAGGCTTTGGCCGAAGTATTCCAGGCCCGCGCCGAGCAGTGGGCGGCGCTGCTTGGCTTGCCTGTGCAACTCGATGATGCGGATTTTTCCCTGCAAGTCGGGGAACAAGGCCTGCAGTTGCAACAGCTCGGGCCTGACGCGCCGGGGCCGGTGCGGGTCGACTTTATCGAAGGCGGCGCAGCGCACCGGCGGCTGTACGGCGGCGGCAGCGGGCAGATGATCGCCAAGGCCGTGGGCATCGCCCAAGGCGTTCGCCCGCGCGTGCTCGACGCCACGGCGGGCCTGGGCAAGGATGCTTTCGTGCTGGCCAGCCTGGGCTGCGAGATGAGCCTGGTCGAGCGCCAGCCGTTGATCGGCGCCTTGCTTGAAGATGGCCTGGCACGCGCTGCGCAGGATCTTGAAGTGGCGCCGATCGTGGCGCGGATGCAGCTGCTCAAGGGCAACTCCATCGAGGTGATGTGCAATTGGGAGGGTGAGCCGCCTCAGGTGATCTACCTTGACCCGATGTTCCCGCATCGTGAGAAAACCGCCCTGGTGAAGAAGGAAATGCGTCTGTTCCGGCCACTGGTCGGCGATGACCCGGACGCACCGGCCTTGCTCGCAGCGGCGTTGGCCCTGGCCAGCCACCGTGTGGTGGTCAAGCGCCCGCGCAAGGCACCGTGCATTGAGGGGCCCAAGCCGAGCCATGCGCTGGAGGGTAAATCCAGTCGGTACGATATTTATCCTAAAAAAGCGCTCAAGCCTTAAGCCTTAAGCCTTAAGCCTTAAGCTGCAAGCTGCAAGCAGAAGCGCGCTCAACTTGCCGCTTGCAGCTAACCACTTGCCGCTGCCCCTCGCCCATATGCCCGCATAAACAACCCCACCACCTCCTGCACATGCGCCTCGGCGTCCGCCTCGCTCAGCTGTCCGCCACAGCCATACAGCAGACGGAAGTTCGCGGTGCCTTTGAGCAGGCAAAAGAAGTGCTCGGCCGCCTTGAAGGGTTTGTCGATGCTCAGGGCGCCACTCTCGTCGATTCGACTGAGCAGACGCTCCATGCCCTGCAACATGCGCATGGGGCCTGCTTCGAAGAAGATCTGTGAGAGTTTCACGTCCTGATTGCCGGTCGTCATCATCAGGCGATGCAGGTTCACCGATTCCTCGCTGTTGATCAGCCGATGAAACCCGCGCGCGATGTTCAGCAGCACTGTTTGCACCGGCATGGCGTCGGGCAGTTCGAAATACATCACCGGCAGTTGTTCCTCGCACTTGGCGACGACAGCGGCAGTGAACAAGGTTTCTTTGTCGGTGAAGTGGCTGTAGACGGTCAGTTTCGACACCCCCGCTTCAAGCGCCACAGCGTCCATGCTGGTACTGGCATAGCCATTGCCCAAAAACAGAACTTTGGCGGCTTCGAGGATTGCCTGGCGTTTTGCCATGTCCTTGGGGCGCCCGGGACTGTTGGTGTTTATAGGATTGTCGGACATTTTCACCTTTAATACTGGACTGGTGAGTTTGGTATTAATAACATACCGGCCAGTATAATTATTCCTAGCTTCATTTGCGAAAGGTCCTACAGCATGCGCAGTACTTTCCTGCCCCTTGCGTTGCCTGTCAGCTTGGTCTTCCTGTTAGCCGCCTGCGGCCACGAAGACGCGGTCCAAACCACTATTCGCCCGGCCATGGTGGTGCAACCCCAGCCTTCGGCGCAGGCGATGGACAGCTATCCAGGTGAAGTGCGCGCCCGCTATGAACCGGATATGGCCTTTCGCATCGGTGGCAAAGTCAGCAAGCGCCTGGTGGAAGAGGGTGAGCGGGTCAAGGCCAACCAGCCCCTGGCAGAGCTCGACCCCCAGGATGTGCGTCTGCAACTGGAAGCCTCCCGTGCCCAAGTGGCGGCTGCCCAAGCCAACCTGAGCCTGGTGCGCGCCGAGCGTGACCGCTACAAGACCCTGATGGACCGTCAGATGGTTAGCCGGTCCCAGTACGACAATTCTGAAAATCTTTATCGAGCCGGTGAGGCACGCCTCAAGCAGATCAACGCTGAATTCGACGTGTCCAGCAACCAGGCCGGCTATGCGGTGCTGCGTGCGCCCCAGGACGGTGTCGTCGCCAGGCGCGCGGTTGAAGTCGGCCAGGTCGTCTCCGCTGGCCAAACCGTTTTCACCCTGGCCACCGATGGCGAGCGTGAAGTGTTGATCAGCCTGCCTGAGCAAGGCTTCGGCCGTTTCAAGATCGGCCAGCCGGTGTCGGTTGAGCTGTGGAGCCAGCCGGATCAACGGTTTGCCGGGCGCATTCGCGAGTTGTCGCCCGCCGCCGACCCGAAGTCGCGCACCTTCGCTGCGCGGGTGGCGTTCACGGGCGGTAAAGTCCCGGCGGAACTCGGCCAGAGTGCCCGCGTATTCATACAGGTCGACGGTGTGGTTCCACTGTCGGTGCCGCTGTCTGCCCTGAGTGCGGAGAACGGCGCGTCGTACGTCTGGCGTGTGCAACCGGATAACACCCTCAAGCGCACACCCGTGCGCATCGGCGCGTTTGGAGAGAAGACCGTGCCGGTACTCGAAGGCCTGACGCCCACCGACTGGGTGATTGCGGCGGGTGTGCATGTGCTCCATGAGGGGCAGCAAGTGCGCCCGGTGGATCGCGCCAACCGTGTGGTGAATCTGGCGGCCAAGGAGTAGTCCCCGATGGGTTTCAATCTTTCCGAGTGGGCGTTGCGTAATCGCCAGATCGTACTGTTCCTGATGATCCTGCTGGCGGTAGTCGGCACCTTGTCCTACACCAAGCTGGGGCAAAGCGAAGACCCTCCCTTCACCTTCAAGGCCATGGTGATCAAAACCAACTGGCCTGGGGCCACGGCCCAGGAAGTTTCACGCCAGGTCACCGAGCGCATCGAAAAAAAACTGATGGAAACTGGCGAGTACGAGCGCATTGTTTCGTTCTCGCGCCCCGGCGAATCCCAAGTCACCTTCATCGCGCGCGATTCCATGCACTCGGCGCAGATTCCCGAGCTGTGGTATCAGGTGCGCAAAAAGATCAGCGATATCCGCCAGACCTTGCCGCCGGATATTCAGGGACCGTTTTTCAACGATGAGTTCGGCACCACGTTCGGCAATATCTACGCCTTGACCGGTGACGGTTTCGACTACGCCGTGCTCAAGGACTACGCCGACCGCATCCAGATTCAGCTGCAACGGGTGCCGGACGTGGGCAAGGTTGAGCTGCTTGGCCTGCAGGACGAAAAGGTCTGGATCGAGCTGTCCAACCTCAAGCTCGCTACCCTCGGCCTGCCAATGGCCGCTGTGCAGCAGGCGCTGCAGGAGCAGAACGCGGTCTCCACCGCAGGCTTCTTTGAAACCCCGACCGAACGGGTGCAGTTGCGGGTGTCGGGTAACTTCAAGAGCGTGGAAGAGATCCGCAACTTTCCGATTCGGGTGGGCGAGCGAACCTTCCGGATCGGTGATGTGGCCGATATTCACCGTGGTTTCAATGACCCACCGGCACCGCGCATGCGCTACATGGGCGCCGACGCCATCGGCCTGGCCGTGGCCATGCGTGACGGCGGCGACATTCTGGTGCTGGGCAAGGCCCTGGAGCGTGAATTCGCACGATTGCAGAAGAATCTTCCGGCGGGCATGGAGTTGCGCAAGGTCTCCGATCAACCGGCAGCGGTGAAAACCAGTGTCGGCGAATTCGTCCAGGTGCTGGCTGAAGCGTTGGCCATTGTGTTGCTGGTGAGCTTCTTTTCCTTGGGGGTGCGCACCGGCATGGTGGTGGCGTTGGCGATTCCGTTGGTACTGGCGATGACTTTCGCCGCCATGTACTACCTCGGCATCGGCCTGCACAAAATCTCCTTGGGCGCCCTGGTATTAGCCTTGGGTTTGCTGGTGGATGACGCAATCATCGCTGTGGAAATGATGGCGATCAAAATGGAGCAGGGCTACGACCGGCTCAAGGCCGCGAGTTTCGCCTGGACCAGCACCGCGTTCCCGATGCTCACCGGTACTTTGATCACGGCGGCGGGCTTCCTGCCGATTGCCACCGCGCAATCGAGCACTGGCGAATACACCCGCTCGATCTTCCAGGTGGTGACCATCGCTTTGCTGGCGTCCTGGGTTGCCGCCGTGGTGTTCGTACCGTATCTGGGCGAAAGGCTCCTGCCGGACCTGGCGAAGATTCATGCGGCTAAACACGGCACCAACGGTCCTGATCCTTACGGCACGCCGTTCTACCAGCGCGTAAGACGATTGGTGGAGTGGTGCGTACGTCGGCGCAAGACGGTGATCGTCCTGACGCTGCTGTTGTTTATCGGCTCGGTTGCCTTGTTCCGTTTCGTGCCGCAACAGTTCTTCCCGGCCTCCGGTCGCCTGGAACTGATGGTCGACCTGAAACTGGCCGAAGGTGCCTCCCTGAGCAACACTGCCGAGCAAGTCAAACGCCTCGAAGCCTTGCTCAAGGAACACGCTGGCATCGGCAATTACGTGGCCTACGTGGGCACCGGTTCACCGCGCTTCTACCTGCCACTCGACCAGCAACTGCCGGCGGCCAGCTTCGCGCAATTCGTGGTGCTGGCCAACACCATCGAAGAGCGCGAAAGCCTGCGCACCTGGCTGATCGAAACCCTGAATGAACAGTTTCCCGAACTGCGTTCACGCGTCACCCGGCTGGAGAATGGCCCGCCGGTGGGCTACCCCGTGCAGTTTCGCGTGACCGGCGAGCACATCGAAGAAGTCCGCGCCCTGGCGCGCAAAGTGGCGACCAAGGTTCGCGAGAACACCCACGTGGTCAATGTGCACCTGGACTGGGAAGAACCGAGCAAAATCGTCTACCTGAATATCGACCAGGACCGCGCCCGCGCGCTGGGCGTGAGCACTGCCAACCTGTCCAGGTTCCTGCAGAGCTCCCTGACCGGCAGCACCGTCAGCCAGTACCGGGAGGATAACGAGTTGATCGAAATCCTCCTGCGCGGCACCGTTCACGAACGCACTGAGTTGTCGCTGCTGCCCAGCCTGGCCGTACCCACCGACAACGGTAAAAGTGTGGCCTTGGCGCAGATTGCAACCCTTGAGTATGGCTTTGAGGAAGGCATCATCTGGCACCGTAACCGTTTGCCTACGGTGACCGTGCGCGCCGATATCTATGGCAAGGAACAACCGGCGACGCTGGTCCAGCAGATCCTGCCGACCCTTGAAGGCGTGCGTGCCGAGTTGCCTGACGGCTATTTGCTGGAGGTCGGTGGCACCGTGGAGGACTCTGCGCGCGGACAGAACTCGGTGAAGGCCGGCGTGCCGTTGTTTATCGTGGTGGTGCTGACCTTGCTGATGCTGCAACTGCGCAGCTTCTCACGCACCGCGATGGTGTTTCTGACTGCTCCCTTGGGCCTGATCGGCGTCACCCTGTTCCTGCTGGTGTTTCGTCAACCGTTTGGTTTCGTGGCGATGCTCGGCACCATCGCCCTGTCGGGGATGATCATGCGCAACTCGGTGATATTGGTCGACCAGATCGAACAGGACATCAAGGCGGGACTGGCGCCCTGGCAGGCGATCATTGAAGCCACGGTCCGACGCTTCCGGCCGATCGTGCTGACCGCACTCGCTGCGGTACTGGCGATGATTCCACTGTCGCGTAGTGTGTTCTTCGGGCCGATGGCGGTGGCAATCATGGGCGGGTTGATCGTGGCGACGGCGTTGACGCTGCTGTTTCTACCGGCGCTTTACGCCGCCTGGTTCAGGGTCAAGCGGCAATGACAGGGGGCATCGCAAGGAACGTTTCTTAAGGTTTCGCCACTCATGGACTACCTGATTACAGGTATTCGGTCCGACGGATTTCATACCGGCGGGCCGGATCTCACATCTGATGATTCAAGGAGTGTCCAATGGGATTTTTCATCGGCAAATCGTTGAGCGTTTCTGTCAGCAGCAGCTTCGGCGGCGGTAACTGCGCAAAGCCCAAGCCACCTGCAAATGACTGTAATGACAAGTGCAAACCCAAACCCAAACCCGACTGCCATGGCGGTGGTGGTTCGATCAAGTTCGGCGTAGGCGTGATGCCGCTGGGTGCGGTGATCTTTGGCGGGCTGGCCGGCAAGTTGTTTTGACGGTGCAGTGAGCGGCTCCCGAGCAGGTGATCTTCCCCGCCTGCTCGGGTGCATACACTGTCTACAGGGCGCCGAACACTTTCTTGGCAAGGCTGGTGGCGGCAGCTGCCGGATTCTTGCGAATCGTTTCTTCCTGCTGCGCGATCATCTTGAACAAGCCGTCCAGCGCCTGTTCGGTCACGTAGTTTTCAACATTGGCGCTTTTGGCGTCCACCGCGCCAAACGCGGCGGCCTTGCCGGCGAGAGCGTTGTACTGCTGGGCCACGCCGACCTTGTCGGTGGCAGCCTTGACGATGGGCAGGAACTTGGCGCGGATTTGGTCGCGACTGCTCTTGTTCAGGTACTGGGTAGCTGAGTCCTGGCCGCCACTGAGGATGCCTTTGGCATCGGTCACACTCATGTTTTTCACGGCATTGACCAGAATCGGCTGAGCCTGGGTAACGGCGGTTTCCGCCGCTTTGTTCATGCTGGTTTCGAGCTGGGTGACCTGATCGCCCATGCCGAACATCTTCAACTTGTCAGCGACCTTGCCCAGCTTGCCTGGCAAGCCGATCTTCACGTCGGGGTTATTGCTGAAACCACCGGGCGTGCCCAGTTGTTTCACGGCGATCTGCGCGCCTTGGGTCAAGGCGTCCTTGAGGCCGCCGCTGGCGTCGCCCTGGGACAGGCTGCCAAGGTCCAGTGCCATGGCGCTGGTGCCCAGCAGCAGGCCGGTGAGCAGGGCCGTGAGGCGAAGAGGGTTACGGAGCATGGGCGCTTCCTTGTGGTTGAATTCAGTGGGCTGCAGCATCGACGCGCACGCGCAGCGGCTGTTGATCCTGGCCGTCGAGCTGTACGGCGTGCCGTTCAGTGGTGATGAACAGTAGCTTGCCATCTACCTCGATGCGAGCGCTGACCGAGTAGCGATGGCCAGGCTTGACCTGCGCCGGGTCATAACTTAAGTGAAACGGCAGCGGCACCTGGCCTTTGATCGGGCCTTTCTGTTCGGCGAGCACCACGGCCGGGGCGTCCATCAGCGACACGTCTTGCAGGCTGACGCTCAAGGTGGCGGTGGGCGGCAGCGCGATGCGTTGCAGGTAGAACACTTCGCCGTCGAGGCTGGCCTTGGGGGTGGGAGACATGGATTGGCAGGCTCCGAGCAGGGCCGTGAGGCCCAGGAGGATGATCTTCTTCATGGTGCAGCTCCTTATCAACGGCGCCGGAAACCGCCCGGCGCCTTGTTCAATCTAGTGGGGATTGCGCCGGTTCCACCGGTTGCTCGGCCGCGCCATCGACGCGATGCAACGCCACTTGGCGGATCGACAAACGAATGTCCGCCGGCAGTACACGCTTGGCCGCGCCTTCGGCCAGCTCGCCGAGCAGGTCGTGATAGCTCAGCTTGCCGGCTTCATCGCGGCGCAGCACATCTTGCTCCAGCAAGGTCTGGATGAAATGTCGGAAAAGGCTCTTGTCGAAGAACTCCGGAGCATTGAGACCATGCAGGATCGACAGCCGCTGGGCCATGATCGTGCACAGGTCTTCCAGCTCCTCGGCGCTGATGCTGTTCTGGCCGCTGTTGAGCAGCAGCGAGATCGCCATGTAGAAGCGTTGCAGGGTCTGGGCGATGCTCTTGGACAGCAGTGTCAATAGCACAAAATGTCGCGAACTCGGCGCCGGGCGCAGGTACACGTTGTTTTCGAAGCGCAGCAGGCCCTGTTCGACGAACGCATCCAGCCATTGGTCGACCACCGCATCCAGCTCCTCCAGAGACCAGCGGATGAACAGCTCCGATTGCAGGTACGGATAAAGCGCATGGGTGTAGCGCAGGATCTGCTCGCGGCTCATCCGCGAACTGCTCTGGAAGAAGCTCGCCAGCAGCGCCGGCAGGGCGAAGATGTGCAGCACGTTGTTGCGGTAATAGGTCATCAGGACGGCGTTCTGCTCATCCAGATAGACGATTTTGCCCAGGGCATCGCTCTGTTCCGACAGCAGCTTCATGTCCTTGACGTGCTTGATCAGCGCCAGGCCGTCGCCTTCCGGCAGGGTGGTATGTGGTGAATAGGGCACGCGGCGCAGCAGCGCCAGGTACAGGTCCAACTGGCGGGCCATGGCCTGCTCATCCAGCGCCAGGCGGGTGGTAGACAGCAGCGCCAAGGCCACCAGGTTCACCGGGTTCACCGCAGCGGCTTCGTTCAGATGGCGGGCCACCTGCTCGCCGAGGCGGTGGGTGGTTTCATTCAGCCAGGCCGGCTTGTAGTTCGGGCCCAGTTCCTGGGAGCGCCAATCCGGTTGCTCGTGGTCGAGAAACTCCGCCAGCTTGATCGGCTCGCCGAAGTTGACCGCGACCTGGCCGAAGCGCTGCTTGAGCGCGCCTGCCACTTTGAAAATATCGAAAATCGACTCTTTCTTCTTGCTCGCACCGCGCAGCTCGCCCAGGTAGGTACGGCCTTCCAGCACCCGTTCGTAGCCGATATACACCGGCACGAACACGATGGGCATGCGCGAAGAGCGCAGGAAACTGCGCAAGGTGATCGCCAGCATCCCGGTTTTCGGCTGCAGCATGCGCCCGGTGCGCGAACGGCCGCCTTCGACGAAGTACTCCACCGGGAAACCCTTGGTGAACAGGGTGTGCAGGTATTCGTTGAATACCGAGGTGTACAGCGGGTTGCCCTTGAAGGTGCGGCGCATGAAAAACGCACCGCCACGGCGCAGCAGGCTGCCGATCACGGGCATGTTCAGGTTGATGCCAGCGGCAATGTGCGGCGGGGTCAGGCCATTCTTGAACAGCAGGTAGGACAGCAGCAGGTAGTCGATATGGCTGCGGTGGCAAGGCACGTAGATTACTTCGTAGCCTTGGGCAACCTGTTGCACGCCCTCGATGTTATTGACCTTGATGCCGTCGTAGATTTTGTTCCAGAACCAGCTCAGCACCACTTCCAGGAAGCGGATCGCCGTGTAGGTGTAGTCCGAGGCGATTTCGTTGCCATAGCGCAGCGCCAGCGCCTTGGCTTTTTCCGGCGAGATTTTCTCGCGCTCGGCTTCGTCGGCAATGGCCTGGCGCACCAGCGGCATATTGACCAGGCCCTTCACCAGGTTGCGACGGTGGGACAGGTCGGGGCCGATCACCGCGGTCTTCAGGTTACGAAAGTGCACGCGCAGGATGCGTTGGGCCATGCGCACGGTGCGTTCGTGCCCTTTATTGTGCTCGATCAATTCACGCAGGTTGATGGGCGCGGAGAATTGCACCCGGGTCTTGCGACCCAGGATCAGAATGCTCAACAACCGGCGCAAACGCCCGGTGACCGCCCAGCTGTCGGCGAACAACAGTTTCCAGGGGCTGGACTCACTTTCGGGGGATTGGCCCCAGAACACGCTGACCGGAATGATTTGTGCATTCTCTTCGGCATGTTCTGTCAGGGTGTTGACCAGGCGCGTCAGGGTGGGCGGTGTGCCGCGCTTGTCCTGGCGGCCGAGCCAATCCGGGTCCGGCGTGAGGTAAAAGAACGCTGCGGGTTCCATCAACGGGCCTACCGAAACCGGCAGCACCGGGCGCGGCAGGCCGGCCTTGGTGCACTCGGTATCGACCACGGCCAATTCGGTCAGGGAGGGCGATTGCAGGACGTAGAACACCGGCCGGCTGCGGTCCAGGTTAAGGGTGAGGGACGACTGGTTGATCGTCTCCGAGCGAACCCAGAGGTACAGCAGTCGACGCAAGGTGCCAAACACCAGACGACGGAACGGGGAGCGGGTCATAGGCGAACTGCTTCAAGTGGAAAAAACCGAGCAGGCGCTCGGGCGGGTAGTGTGCCGTATTCATCGAAAATCGGCAAAAAAGCGGCGATGTAAAGTTGGGTTGATGGTTTTTGAACGTGTCTTATACTCGGCAGTTCAACGCCAGCGACTCAATAATAAAAACCAGTGGGAGTGAACAGATGACAACGCGTGAAACCGGCAGTGTGAAGTGGTTCAACGACGCCAAGGGCTATGGCTTTATCCAGCGTGAAGACGGCAAGGATGTGTTCGTGCACTACCGCGCCATTCGCGGTGACGGCCACCGCTCGCTGGCCGAGGGCCAGCAGGTGGAATACGCCGTGGTGACCGGCGAGAAGGGGTTGCAGGCGGAGGATGTGGTCGGCCTTTAAGACCACTGCTGGACCCCTGTGGGAGGGGGCTTGCCCCCGATAGCGGTGGGTCAGTCACTGTATCTGGTGACTGACACTCAGTCATCGGGGGCAAGCCCCCCTCCCACATTTGACTGGGTTTGCAACTCGGAATCAGGCGGTTTTCCAGGTGATTTCTTCTTCACCATCGGCACTGATGCGCATCCAGCGGTCGGCGCTTTCCTCACCCTCTTCCTCGACCCAAGTCCCCGGCGCGCAGCGCACTTCAACATTCAATGCGGCAAACGCGGCGCGGGCGCAGGCGATGTCGTCGTCCCACGGCGTCTGATCGCTTTCCAGGTACAGGCTGTTCCATTTGCCGACGGCTTTTGGCAGCCAGGTCACCGGCACGTTGCCGGCTTTGCACTTGTAGGTCTGGCCCTTCTGGACCCAGTCGGTGCACGGGCCCAAAGCGGCGCCCAGCCAGGCGGCGATGGCCTTGTAGTCGACGTCGGCGTCCTTCAGGTAAATCTCAATATCGGGTTGGCGCATGGATGTTCCTCGTTGCGGGATTCGAAAATCCATTCGCGGGTGCTGAAAAGTCGGTTATTGAAGCACGAAATAATCGTAGCGCATCGACACGGTCACCTGCAGCGGCTCGGCGGCTTCGATCACCTCGCTGCGGCGCTCGGCGCTCGCACGCCAGCCGTGAGGGGTCATGGCCAGCAGGTTGGCGCGGTCCCCGGGCTCGGTCAGGCGCAGTGTGAACTCAAGGGTTTCACTGTGCGCCAGGCCCATGCCATCCGGCACCAGTGCCAGGTGTTTGTCGTCGGTGTATTCGCGCACTTCGTCGTACAAGCGTTCGCGCAGCTCCATCAGGTGGCCGCGGGTGGGGCCCACCTTCATCAAGCCGCCGCCAGGGCTGAGCAGGCGCTTGGCTTCCTGCCAGTCCAACGGGCTGAACACGCTGGCGAGAAACTGGCAACTGGCATCGGCCAATGGCACGCGGGCCATGCTGGCGATCAACCAGGTCAGCGCCGGGTTGCGCTTGCACGCGCGCTTGACCGCTTCCTTGGAAATATCCAGGGCGTAGCCGTCGGCTTGGGGCAGGGCATCGGCGATTTGCGCGGTGTAGTAGCCCTCGCCACAACCGATGTCCACCCAGCGTTGTGGCGCGCGTTCGGCGGCCAGCTCGGCCAGTCGCTTGGCCACAGGGGCGTAGTGCCCGGCATTGAGGAAGTCGCGGCGCGCCTCGACCATCGCTAAGTTGTCGCCCGGGTCGCGGCTGTTCTTGTGCTGCACTGGCAACAGGTTCAGGTAACCCTGGCGCGCGCGGTCGAAACGGTGCCCGGCGGGGCACGCCACACCGTTGTCCACCGTAGTGAGCGGGGCGCTGCAAAGAGGGCAGGCAAGCATCAGGCGAGCAACTTGATCAGGGTCTGGTAGTAGATTTCGGTCAACACATCGAGGTCGCTGGCGAGGACGCGCTCGTTGACCTGATGGATCGTCGCATTCACCGGGCCCAATTCGACCACCTGGGTACCCAGGGTCGCAATGAAACGGCCATCGGAGGTACCGCCACTGGTGGATGCCTTGGTTTCACGCCCGGTGATCGCCTTGATGCTGGCCGATACCGCGTCGAGCAATGCGCCCGGCTCGGTGAGGAACGGCAGACCCGACAGCGCCCAGTCCACATGCCAGTCCAGGCCGTGTTTATCCAGGATCGCTGCGACCCGCTGCTGCAACCCTTCCACGGTGGATTCGGTGGAGAAACGGAAGTTGAACACCGCTGTCAGGTCGCCGGGAATGACGTTGGTGGCGCCGGTGCCGGAATTAAGGTTGGAGATCTGGAAACTGGTCGGTGGGAAGAAGGTGTTGCCGTCATCCCAATGCTCGGCGGCGAGTTCGGCCAATGCCGGTGCGGCCAGATGGATCGGGTTCTTCGCCAGGTGCGGATACGCCACGTGGCCCTGTACACCGCGCACGGTCAGGGTGGCGCCGAGGGAGCCCCGACGGCCGTTCTTGACCACATCGCCCACCAGCGTCGTGCTCGATGGCTCGCCGACGATGCACCAGTCAAGGCGCTCATTGCGTGCGGCCAGGCGCTCGACCACGGCCTTGGTGCCATGGTGCGCCGGGCCTTCTTCATCGCTGGTAATCAGGAAGGCAACCGAGCCTTTATGGTCTGGGTAGTCAGCGACAAAACGCTCCGCCGCCACCAGCATCGCCGCCAGGCTGCCTTTCATATCCGCCGCGCCACGGCCGCAGAGCATACCGTGTTCGTCGATCAGCGCGTCGAACGGGTCGTTCTGCCAGGCCTGCACCGGGCCGGTCGGCACCACGTCGGTGTGGCCGGCGAAGCACAGCACCGGGCCTTCCTGGTTGCCATGGGTGGCCCAGAAGTTATCCACATCGAAGATGCGCATCGGCTCGAGCGCAAAACCGGCGTCGCCCAGGCGCTGCATCATCAGCTTCTGGCAATCGGCATCGATCGGCGTGACCGACGGGCGACGGATCAGGTCGATGGCGAGTTGAAGGGTCGGCGAAAGGTCGGCATGGACCGTCATGGGAGAACTCCGGAAATCGAGACAGCGACGTTCTAATTGTAGGAGCGAGCTTGCTCGCGAAAAACGCAAGGGCTCCGCGTGCATTCAGGGTGCCCGCTTCATCGTTAACGATTTTCGCGAGCAAGCTCGCTCCTACAGTGATGTGTGCAAGGCGTGTAAAACGGCCGTTATCTTATAGCAAAACGGCGGCCAGAGGCCGCCGTTTAGTGCATTGCGCAAGTTTTACACGGCGGTAACAGGCTCTGCCTTCGGCGCCGGTTTCGGCAGCGACGACAAAAACGCCATGATCAGCGCCGCCAAGTACGGCAGCGACTGCACCAGCAACATTACCACCCAGAAGCGCATGTCATTGCTCGGCAGGCCTTGCACCAGGTAAATCCCCAAGGCGGCGCCCCACAACAGCAGCATGATGAACATTTCTTCGCGGGCTTCGGAAATCGCCACCCAGAAGCCGTGGTTATCCGCGTTTTTCGGTGTACGAAAGAACGGAATGCTGGTGGTGAAGAAGCCGTACAGCACCGCTTTGGCGATGGTGTGCGACAACGCCAGGCCGGCCAGGGCCGCGCAGAAGGCATCCTTGAGGTTTACCCCGACCGCACGGCGGTAGAGGAAGATGATCTTGCCCACCTTGAACACGAACAACGCCAACGGCGGGATCGCGAAGATCAGCAACGGCGGATCGACGCGGGTCGGCACGATGATCATCGCCGCCGACCACAGCAGCGCGCCCACGGTGAAGAAGATGTTCATGCCATCAGCCACCCACGGCAGCCAGCCCGCGAGGAAGTGATAGCGCTGGCCACGGGTCAGCTCGGTGCCTTTGCCGCGCAGCAGGCTGGCGGTGTGGCGCTTGATGATCTGAATCGCACCGTAGGCCCAGCGGAAACGCTGTTTCTTGAAGTCGATAAAGGTGTCTGGCATCAGGCCCTTGCCGTAGCTGTCGTGGTAATACGCCGCCGACAGGCCTTTTTCGAACACGCGCAAGCCCAGTTCGGCGTCTTCACAGATGCACCAGTCGGCCCAGCCGAGTTCTTCGAGCACCGAGCGACGGGTCATGGTCATGGTGCCGTGCTGGATGATCGCGTCGCGGTCGTTGCGGGTGACCATGCCGATATGGAAGAAGCCTTTATATTCCGCATAGCAGAGCTTCTTGAAGGTGCTTTCGTTCTGGTCGCGGTAATCCTGGGGCGACTGCACTACGGCGATTTTCGGGTCGGCGAAATGCGGCACCATGTGCTTGAGCCAGTTGGGCGACACGCAGTAGTCCGAGTCGATCACCGCGATCACTTCGGCGTCCTTGGCGGTGTGCGGGATCAGGTAGTTCAGCGCGCCACCCTTGAAACCGGCCAGGGGCGCGACATGGAAGAACTTGAAGCGCGGGCCCAGGGTTTCGCAGTAGTCGCGCACCGGTTCCCATACCGCCGGGTCCTTGGTGTTGTTGTCGATGATCAGGACTTCGTAGTCCGGGTAATCGAGTGCGGCCAGGGCGTCGAGGGTCTGTTTGACCATCTCCGGCGGCTCGTTGTAGCACGGCACATGGATCGACACTTTCGGGCGGTAGTCCGATTCCCCTTCGACCGGCAGGAATTCACGTCGGCGTTTGTGGGTCCACACCGCTTCCGCCAGTTCGTGGGCTTCGGTCAACAGCACGATAAACACACCCAGGGCACCGAGGGCCAGGAGAATGCCCACGGTCACGCTGAACCAGGTGCTGTATTGCTGGCTGTAGTCGTAGCCGATCCACACCAGCACCGAACCGCACAGGAACGCGATAAACGTCAGGAAGGTACGACCGCGCTGGCGCAGGGCCGAGCCGTCGATCATCAGCAGGGTCAGGGACAGCAGCGCCAGCACCACCGAACCGATGGCCAGCACGCGCCACTGCGGAATTGCTACCACCGGGCCTTCAAAGTTGAATTTCTGCTGACGCGCGGCGTTGAATACGCCCCAATAAGCGCCCGCCGAGCCTTCGTCGCTGACTTTCCAAGGCTGATCGAACGCCTCGATGACAAAGTAGTTGTAGCCCTGGCGATTGAGTTTGTTCACCAGCGTGCGCAGGTAAACCGCCTGGTCGGCAGGTGAGGCTTCATTACCGCCGCGCATGCGTCCGTTACTCGGCCAGCCAATTTCCGACAGCAGCAGCGGCTTTTTCGGGAACAGTTTTTTCAGGTCCCGCGCACGGTCGAGTACATACTGGCCGGCCTTGTCCATCGGGATAAACTCCCAGAACGGCAGGATGTGCGCGGCGATCAGGTCGACGTGCTTGGCCAGTTCCGGGTTTTTTTCCCAAATGTGCCACTGCTCGGAAGTCGTCACCGGAACCTTGACCGCTGCACGCACACGGTCCAGCAGCACGATCAGGTCCTGCGGGGTGATTTCTTCACGGAACAACGCTTCGTTACCGACCACCACGCGCACGACGCTGCGCGAGCTGTTGGCGATTTCGATGGCGCGCTGGATTTCGCGTTCGTTGCGCTCAAGGTCCGGGCTGATCCAGATCCCCAGTGTCACCCGCAGGCCGAACTCTTCGGCCAGCTTGGGAATGTCGCCCAGGGTGCCGTCGACCGAGTAGGTACGGATGTTGTCCGTCAGCTTGCTCATGATCGCCAGGTCCTGGCGCATCTGGTCGTCAGACGGGTACTGGTTTTTCTGAGGATACTGGCCTTGCTGGAACGGCGAGTAAGAGAACCCGGAGATCTGTTCGGGCCAGTTGGGAGCGGTGACCGGGCGGTTGATCAGCGCCCAGAAGCCAGTGAACAGCGCGGCGATTGCCAGCACGATCACCAGGTTGAGTCCAAATTTACGCGATGCCATGGTTATTTCGGGTTCCAAAGGGTGTGGAACGAAAAGAGGTGTCGGCCTGCACCGAACGGCGCGCATCCTACACCGGCCTTTCCCTGAGCGTACAGCAGACAGAGAAAAGCCGGACGTTAGTCCGCGAATGTTCACCTAAGTTCTTTACTTGTAGCTGGAAGCTTCGAACTTGTCGCGGCGTAGTCCATAATGCGCGCCGGTTTTTAGGGTAATGGTCATGAGCACAGAAGATCCGCGGTTTGCAGGCGTCGCCCGCTTGTATGGCATTGAGGGCCTGGAACGCTTGAAAGCGGCCCATGTGGCGATCGTCGGCGTCGGCGGCGTGGGCTCGTGGGCGGCGGAAGCGATAGCCCGTTGCGGGGTGGGCGAGATTTCGCTGTTTGACCTGGATGACGTTTGCGTCAGCAACAGCAACCGCCAGCTGCATGCGCTGGACAGCACCGTGGGCAAACCCAAAGTCCAGGTGATGGCCGAACGCCTGCGCGGTATCAACCCGGATTGCACCGTGCATGCGGTGGCGGACTTCGTTACCCGCGACACCATGGCCGAGTACATCACCCCGAACATCGATTGCGTGATCGACTGCATCGACGCGGTCAACGCCAAGGCGGCACTGATTGCCTGGTGCAAGCGCCGCAAGATCCAGATCATCACCACCGGTGGCGCTGGCGGGCAGATCGACCCGACGCTGATCCAGGTGTGCGACCTGAACCGCACCTTCAACGACCCGCTGGCCTCGAAAGTACGCTCCACTCTTCGTCGTGACTATGGCTTCTCACGCACGGTAACCCGCCATTACAGCGTGCCCTGCGTGTTTTCCACCGAGCAGCTGCGCTATCCCAAGCCGGACGGCAGCATCTGTTTGCAGAAGAGTTTTGTCGGCGACGGCGTGAAGCTGGACTGCGCGGGAGGGTTTGGCGCGGTAATGATGGTGACCGCTACGTTCGGCATGGTGGCGGCGACCAAGGCGGTGGACAAGATTGTGGCTGGGGTTCGCCGGCCGTCGGAGCGGGTCAAGCCTGCCTGAAAATGTGGGAGGGGGCTTGCTCCCGATAGCTTAGTGTCAGTCACTGAATAAGTTGACTGATCCACCGCAATCGGGGGCAAGCCCCCTCCCACATTTGGTTTTATGTATGGCTGAGTTCGCGCATGCGCTGCAGGACTGCATTCAAGCCGTTGCTGCGTGACGGTGACAATTGTCGCGACAATCCGAGTTGAGCAAACCATCCGGGCAGATCAACCGCCTGCAACTCAGCCGCCGACAACCCATTCACCCGCGCCAGCAACAACGCCACCAGTCCACGAATCATCCGCGCCTCGCTGCTGGCGGCAAACTGCCAGTGGCCATTGTGCAAATGCCCCACCAACCACACCAGGCTCTCACAGCCCTGTACGAGGTTGGCATCGACCTTGTCCTCATCCGCCAAGGCGGGCAGGCGTTCACCCCATTGCATCAGCATTCGGGCGCGTTGTTCCCAACTGCCGACTGACTGAAAGGCTTCCAGCGCAGCCACCGCATCCACCGGCAAGCTCATCGCAGCATCTCCAGCGCCTGGTCCAGCGCTTCAAAAAAGCGTTCCAAGTCATCGGAGTCGTTGTACAGCGCGAGGGACACGCGAATCGCCCCCGACAGTTGCAGCATCTTGAGCAGCGGCATCGCACAGTGATGACCGGCACGCACGGCGATCCCCTGCTCGGTCAGCAGGTGCGCGAGGTCGGCGTTATGCACGCCCTCGACCACAAAGCTGACCAGCGCCACCTGCGGCGCGCCGAGTATGCGCACGCCATTGCGCGCTTTTAAGCCGCGCAGCAAATAATCGTGCAGTGCCGCTTCATGCCTGACCACCGCCTGTGGATCCAGCGAAGTCAGGTAATCCAGGGTCGCACCCAGGCCGATCACGCCAGCTATCGGTGGCGTTCCCGCCTCAAGACCCAGGGGGGCAGGGCGGAAGCTGGCGCTGTGGTAATCCGCCTGTTGCACCATTTCTCCGCCAAACTGCCAGTGACGCAGGTGATGCAAGGCCTCGTGGCGGCCATAGAGCACGCCGACCCCGTCTGGGCCGTACAGTTTGTGACTGGAAAATACATAAAAGTCGCAGCCCAGAGCCTGCACGTCGTGGCGGCCATGGACGATGCCTTGGGCACCGTCGACTACGGTCAGCGCGCCGTGGCTGCGGGCCAGCTCGAGCAAGGCGTCGAGCGGCTGCCAGGTGCCGAGTACGTTGGATAACTGGCTGACCGCCAACAACCGCGTGCGCGGGCCGATCAGCCGTTCGGCGGCGTCAAGGTCGATCACGCCGTCAGCGTCCAGGGGCAGTATCACCAGCGTCAGTGCGCGACGTCTGGCCAGTTGCTGCCAGGGCAACAGGTTGGCGTGGTGCTCCAGGGCGCTGATGGCAATCTCATCGCCCGCATCGAATAAGTGCTCGAGGCCGTAGGCCAGGAGGTTCAGCGCAGAGGTTGCGCCGTGGGTAAACACCACCTGCCCGCTGTCGCCCGCATTCAACCACTGCGCAACCTTGCTGCGACTGTCTTCAAACGCCTGGGTCGCATGGGCTCCCGGCAAATGCTGGGCACGGTGCACATTGGCTGCGCCATTGGCGTAGTAATGGCTGATTGCATCCAGCAGGGCTTGGGGCTTTTGCGTGGTGGCGGCGTTGTCCAGGTAGGTCTGGTCTTGCCGTTGCAGGGTGGCGATGGCTGGAAAGTCCGCACGCCAAGGGGAGGGCACAAGCATGATGTTCAAGACTCGTATAAGCGGGCCGCAACCCGAAGGTGCGGCCCACTGGGGCATCGAGTGGCTGCTTAGTTGTGAGCGTGCAGCGCTTCGTTCAGTTCGATGGCCGATTTGTGGGTTTTGCACTCCACGGCACCGGTCTCGGAGTTGCGACGGAAGAGCAGGTCCGGCTGGCCGGCCAGTTCACGCGCCTTGACCACTTTGACCAGTTGGTTCTTCTCGTCCAACAGCGCAACTTTGGTCCCGGCGGTCACGTACAGGCCGGACTCCACGGTGTTGCGGTCGCCCAGCGGGATACCGATACCGGCATTGGCGCCGATCAGGCAGCCTTCGCCGACCTTGATCACGATGTTGCCGCCGCCCGACAGGGTACCCATGGTCGAGCAGCCGCCGCCCAGGTCGGAACCCTTGCCGACGAACACGCCAGCCGATACACGGCCTTCGATCATGCCCGGGCCTTCGGTGCCGGCGTTGAAGTTGACGAAACCTTCGTGCATGACGGTGGTGCCTTCGCCCACGTAGGCGCCCAGGCGCAGGCGGGCGGCATCAGCGATACGCACACCGCTCGGTACGACGTAGTCGGTCATTTTCGGGAATTTGTCTACCGAGAACACTTCCAGCAGCTCGCCGCGCAGGCGCGCTTCCAACTGGCGTTCGGCCAGTTCGGCGATGTCGATGGCGCCCTGGCTGGTCCAGGCCACGTTCGGCAGTTGCGGGAACACGCCGGCCAGGTTCAGGCCGTGGGGTTTGACCAGGCGGTGGGACAGCAGGTGCAGCTTGAGGTAGGCCTCAGGCGTGGAGGTCAGGGCGGCGTCTTCGGCCAGCAAGGTCGCAACCAGCGGCGTATGGCTTTCAGCCAGGCGGCTCAGCAGCGCGGCCTGGGCGGTATCGACGCCTTTGAGCGCGTCGGCCAGTTGCAGGGCCTGGGTGACGGTGAAGGTAATCGCCTGGTTGCCTTCGGTGTAGCCGAGGATCGGCGCGATGGCCGCGACGATGTCAGCCGATGGGTTGAGCAAGGGCTGTGCGTAAAACACTTCCAGCCAAGCACCTTGGCGGTTCTGAGTGCCGACGCCGAAGCCCAGGCTGAACAGGGAATTGGACATGCTGTTACCTCTACAAAAATGGAAGGCTGGCCTACTTGAGGGCCGCCGAATAACTATCTGGCTTGAAGCCAATCAGGGTTCTGTCACCGAGATCAAGCACCGGGCGCTTGATCATCGAGGGTTGCGCGAGCATCAATTCAATGGCTTTCGACTGATCGAGATCGGCTTTGCGTTCGTCTTCGAGTTTGCGAAAGGTGGTGCCCGCACGGTTCAAAACCACCTGCCAACCGTGCTCGTCGCACCATTGGGTCAAGTGTTCGCGGTCGATACCGGCCGTTTTGTAATCATGGAACTCATAGCTCACAGCGTGCTCATCAAGCCAGGTGCGCGCCTTTTTCATGGTGTCGCAGGCTTTGATGCCGAAAAGGTGCAAGGTTTTGCTTGAAGCGGTCAAGGAATTGCCCCCTTTGGATGAATGAAAAATGAAAGATCGCGGATTATGCCACGCCCAGCGCGTTTCGGCGCCGTTCGTCAGCGCTGTGCGACGTTTGTGCAAAAGGCAGTGCGCCGCATAGCCGGTTACCATAGCCGGGTAATATGGCACTTCAACGGCCAGTTGTTGCCTCATGTGTCGTTGCAAGTCGATTGTCTGGGAAACCCGCGTTATGCAAACCGCCTACACCGTTCTTATCCTACTGATGCTGGTCAGCGTGTCGCGTCTGATCGGGCGCATCATTCCCCTGCCGCTGCCGCTGGTACAGATTGCCGCCGGGGCCCTGCTGGCCTGGCCCACGTTGGGGCTGCATGTGGCGCTGGACCCGGAGCTGTTCCTGTTTCTGTTCTTGCCGCCGCTGCTGTTTTCCGATGGCTGGCGCATGCCCAAGCGTGAGCTGTGGCGCCTGCGCGGGCCGATCCTGACGTTGGCGGTGGGGTTGGTGCTGTTCACGGTGGTCGGTGCGGGTTATTTCATTCACTGGATTCTGCCGACGATTCCGTTGCCGGTAGCCTTTGCCCTGGCGGCCGTGTTGTCGCCGACGGATGCCGTGGCGGTGTCGGCCATTGCCCAGAACCGCCTGCCCACCCCCTTGATGCATATGCTCCAGGGTGAGGCCTTGATGAATGATGCGTCGGGCCTGGTGACCTTCAAGTTTGCCCTGGCGGCCGCGTTGACCGGGGTGTTTTCCCTGGCCGATGCCAGCCTGACCTTTGTCTTGGTCGCCGTGGGTGGGCTGGCAGTCGGTGTGGCGTTGAGCTGGCTGGTCGGTCGCCTGCGCGCCTGGATGATTGCACGGGGCTGGGATGACCCGGCCACCCACGTGGTGTTCATGTTGCTGCTGCCCTTCGCGGCCTACGTACTGGCGGAACGCTTGGGCGCGTCGGGCATTTTGTCGGCCGTGGCGGCGGGCATGATGCAGAGCTGGCTGGACCTGCTGCCGCGTCAAACCAGTACACGCCTGCTCAATCGCAGTGTCTGGTCGCTGCTGGAGTTTGCCTTCAACGGCCTGATCTTTCTGCTGTTGGGCCTGCAACTGCCGGACATTATCAAGGCAGTGGTGAGCCATGAGCCGACGTTGTGGCCGACCTTGATGTACCGCTGCCTGGACGTGATTGCGATCTTCGTGGTGCTGGTGGTGTTGCGCTTTATCTGGGTTCAGAGCATTTGGCGGCTGTCAGGCTTGCTGCGTCGCGTGCGTGGCAAAAGCGAGCTGACCCTGGTGCCCACGGCGCGATCCTGTTGGCTGCTGACGGTGGGCGGCGTACGCGGTGCGGTGACACTGGCGGGCGTGATGTCGGTGCCATTGCTGCTGGCGCCGGGCCAGGCTTTTCCGGAGCGCGACCTGCTGATCTTTATCGCGGCCGGCGTCATTCTGTTGTCGCTGGTCGCCGCCTGTATCGCGCTGCCGTTGCTGCTTCGCGGTATCGAAAAGAGTCCCGATGAAAAGCGTCACCGAGAGGTTCGCGAGGCCTGGAAAAAAACCGCCGTGGCAGCGATCCATGCGCTGGAAGCTGAAGAGCCTGATGAAACCGCAGTGTCGGATGCGGCTCAAGCGGCATTGGCCACTGAGCTCAAGGCGCGATTGATGTCGGAATATCGCCACCAGCTTGAGGTATTCAACGATTCCGCCGAAGCCCAGGCCCTGGCGCTGCAGATGGACCAGCTGGAACGCAAGCTGCGGCTCAAGGGGCTGCGTGCGCAGCGGTTGGAGTTGTATCGTTTGAGTCGCCAACATCAAATTGGCGATGATGTATTGCGCGAAGTCCTGGCGGATCTGGATATGAGTGAAGCGAACTTGGGCAGCATCAAGTAGTTTGGGCGTTGATCATTACGCGGATGCCGGTACTGAGCAGTTTGCCGAGCAGTGTTTTATCCTCCGGGTACAGTGTCTGCACAAAACTTTTATCGCCTTCAGATAGTTTGAAGTTGCGCGGGATGGGTTTTCCACTGTTCAGTCGTGAGGCGTGAACCTCATAGTGCATGATGGATTTGTCATCATAGTTTGAAGTTTTTACCTGTCTGCGCGAAAAGGGGCGGAGGATATCGTTGTGGGCCTTAGACGAGGGTTCTCCTCTCGATGCATATTCGTCATGGATGTTCTGTCTGTTCAGGTCCAACGTCCGATCAGGGTGCTGATGCTCATGCTTGAGGCCGAGGGCGTGGCCGAATTCATGCTGGATCGTTGCGGCGACGCTGTCTGGCGAGCGGGTGAAGTCAATGCCCATGGTCGGTTTGGATAAAGGCACCTTCTTTGCGCCGGTGCCCACGTTTGACCATCCCGATCCGTTGTCAGCGTCCGTAGTGATGCGGATGTCGCCATTGGGGCTGTTGGTGAACTTGAAGTAGAGATTGGTATGCGGCGCCCATGCGTTGATGTTGTGCTTTACAAACGCTTTTTGTTCTGGGGTCATGTTCAGCAGGGAGATAGTCAGCACCGAATGCTGAGGCCATAGTTTGTCGGGCATGGCGACGCCGCGCTTACTTCTATTGAGCGGCGCGGTGACGCAATGAGCAGAAGGCGAAGTGGGCGAAATCGTGAGAGTCATGGGGTTCACCTAAGTGTTTATATAAACTTAGGTGTAAGGTTTGCGTGTTTCTGTTCCCTCTCAATGATTGCAAGAAACAACGCTGGAGGCCGCCCCGTTGGGAGCGGCTTGTGTCTCAACCGCGGCGCTGGATGAAATCGCGAATCCGCCCAGCCGCTTCGACACATTCGGCCAGCGGTGCAACCAATGCCAGGCGCACACGCCCGGCGCCTGGGTTGAAGCCATCCACTTCGCGGGACAGGTAAGAGCCCGGTACCACCGTCACATGTTCCTCCACGAACAAATCACGGCAGAAAGCAGCATCGTCCCCGTTCACATTCGGCCACAAATAAAAGCCACCGTCCGGGCTTTGCACGTCCAGCACCGGTTTGAGGATCGCCAGCACTGCGTCGAACTTCTCGCGATACAGGTCACGGTTGGCCTGTACGTGCGCTTCGTCCTGCCAGGCGGCGATGCTGGCCAGTTGGGTTTGCACCGGCATTGCGCAGCCGTGATAGGTGCGATACAGCAGGAAAGCCTTGAGAATCTCAGCATCGCCAGCGACAAAGCCCGAACGCAGGCCCGGCAGGTTGGAGCGCTTGGACAGGCTGTGGAACACCACGCAACGCTTGAAGTCCTGGCGACCCAGTTCGACACAGGCGCTCAGCAGGCCTGGCGGCGGGGTTTGCTCATCGAAGTACAGCTCGCTGTAGCACTCGTCGGCGGCGATCACGAAATCGTATTCATCGGCCAGGGCGATCAGCTTTTTCAGGGTGTCTACCGGAATCAGCGCGCCGGTCGGGTTGCCCGGGGAGCACAGGAACAGGATCTGGCAACGTTTCCAGATGTCCGGCGACACGGCATCGAAGTCCGGGTTGAACCCATTGGTGTCCAGGCACGCCAGGTAATGCGGCTTGGCACCGGCGAGGAACGCGGCGCCTTCGTAGATCTGGTAGAACGGGTTCGGGCTCACCACCAGCGCGTCGTCACCGCGATTGACCACGGTCTGGGTAAAGGCGAACAGCGCCTCGCGTGTGCCGTTGACCGGCAGGATATTGCGCGCCGGGTCCAGCCAGCCTGCAGGTACGTTGAAGCGGCGCTCGCACCAGGCGCCAATGGCCTCGCGTAATGCGGGGATGCCCAGTGTGGTCGGGTACACCGCCATCTGGTCCAGGTTGTTGCTCAGCGCCTCGGCCACGAAACTCGGTGATTTGTGCTTGGGCTCGCCAATCGACAGGGCAATCGGGCGTTTGGCCGGGTTGGGGGTGACACTGCCGAGCAGGGCGCGCAGTTTCTCGAATGGGTAAGGCTGCAGCTGGTTCAGGGCGTTGTTCATCGCAAGTCTCGTCAATTCAGTTGTCGGCACGCGGTCTGGTTGCCGGCGGAAATTCAATGTGGGAGGGGGCTTGCTCCCGATTGCGTTGTGTCAGTCAGCTGATCTTTATCTGATCCAATGCTATCGGGAGTAAGCCCCTCCCACATACGCCGGTGTTCATAGGGTCAGGCGCGTCAGCGCGACGCCGGGTTCCTGGGTCACGCTCAATTGCTCCACGATCGCATCCTGCAAACGGCGGCACAGCTCAGGGTCGGACAGCGGCTGGTTATCGGCGTCGGTGATGAAGAACACGTCTTCCACGCGCTCGCCGAGGGTCGCAATCTTGGCGTTCTGCAGCGACAGGTCGAACTCCAGGAAAATCCCGCCGATGCGTGCCAGCAGACCTGGCCGATCCGGCGCGCTGAGCTCCAGCACGGTTACCGGGCGCTGGGCGTCGTTGGAGATCGTCACCTGCGGCGCAAAGGCAAAGTGCTTGAGCTGGCGCGGTACCCGGCGCTGGATGATGGTCGGGTAATCATCCGGGTTGCGCAGGGCTTCGGTCAGGCCTTCGCGGATCTTCTTCACACGCACCGGATTGTCGCCAATCGAGTCGCCTTCGGTGTCGAGCACAATATAGGTGTCGAGGGTGAACTGGCTGCTGGAGGTGATCACCCGCGCGTCATGAATGTTCAGGTTGAGCTGGTCCATGGCCGCCACGGTTACGGCGAAGAAGTCATGTTGGTCCGGCGCGTAGATAAAAATCTGCGTGCCGCCTTCGAATTCGCGCTGGGTGGTTTCCTTGATCAGGACCAGCGGGCCGCCATCGGCCGGCTGTTGAAGGATGGCGTCGGTGTGCCAGGCGACATCGCCGGCGGTGTGGCGCAGGAAATAATCGTCACCCAGTTGCGACCACAGTTGTTCGACATCGTCCGGGTCGTTGCCGCCGCGCACCAGGATATCCAGGGCCGCGCTTTGGGTGCGGCGGATCTGCTCTTCGCGGTCTACCGGGTTTTCCAGGCCGCGGCGCAGGGCGCGCTTGGTCTCGGTGTACAACTGGCGCAACAGGCTGGCGCGCCAGGAGTTCCATAACGTCGGGTTGGTGGCGTTGATGTCGGAGACGGTCAGCACGTAGAGGTAGTCGAGGCGGGTTTCATCGCCGACGATCTGCGCGAAGTCGTGGATCACTTGCGGGTCGGACAAGTCCTTGCGCTGGGCGGTGGTCGACATCACCAGGTGGTTCTGCACCAGCCAGACGATCAGGCGGCTGTCCCACAACGGCAATTGGTGGCGTTGGCAGAACGCTTCGGCATCCACCGCGCCGATCTCCGAATGGTCGCCATGCCGGCCCTTGCCGATGTCGTGGTACAGGCCGGCCAGGTAGATCAGCTCTGGCTTGGGCAGCTTGGCCATGAGCTTGCTGGCCAGTGGGAATTTCTCTGACACCTGGGTGTACTGCAACTTACGCAAGTGCTTGATCAGGTTCAGGGTGTGGGCGTCCACGGTATAGATGTGGAACAGGTCGTGCTGCATCTGCCCGACGATAAAGCCGAACTCCGGCAGGTAGCGCCCGAGGATGCCGTAGCGGTTCATGCGCCGCAGGTTGCGGTGGATGCCGATCTTGCACTTGAACAGTTCGATAAACAGGCTGGTGTTGCGGATGTCATGACGAAACTCATCGTCGATCAGATGACGGTTTTCCCGCAGCAGGCGAATGGTATCGGCGCGCACGCCTTTGATTTCCGGCTGCTGGGCCATCAGCACGAAGATTTCCAGCATGGCGAACGGCGTGCGGCGGAATACGTTGTCGTTGCGCGCCTCGATGTAACCGTCGTGCAGCTGGAAGCGCGAATTGATCGGTTGTGGCGGCGCTTCGTCTTCGGGGGCCAGGATCACTTCTTCGAAGTGCTGGATGATCAGGTCGCTGAGCTGGGCAATGCTCATCACTACCCGGTAGTACTGCTGCATGAAGCTTTCGATGCTGGTCTTCGCGTCTTCGCCTTCAAAACCCAACAGGGTCGCGATGGAGCGCTGGTGGTCGAACAGCAGGCGGTCTTCCGAGCGCCCGGCAAGCATGTGCAGAGCGTAGCGCACTTTCCACAGGAACTCCTGGGACGAGGCCAGCAGCGCGTTTTCGCTCTCCACCAGAAAGCCTTCGCCGGCGAGGGCGCGCAGGTTCAGGGTGCCGTACTGGCGACGGGCTACCCACAAAATCGTCTGGATATCGCGCAGCCCGCCTGGCGAGCCTTTGACGTTGGGTTCCAGGTTGTATTCGGTGTCGTTGTATTTGTGGTGCCGCGCCTTTTGCTCGGCACGCTTGGCCAGGAAAAAATCCTTGCTCGGCCACATGTGTGCGGTGTTGGTGACTTCGAGCATGCGTTGGCGCAGGCGCTCGGGGCCGGCGATGGTGCGGCTTTCCATCAGGTTGGTGATGACGGTCAGGTCGGCGCGAGCCTCTTCGGCGCATTCGTCCACCGAGCGTACGCTCTGGCCGACTTCCAGGCCGATGTCCCACAACAGCGTCAGAAACCGCTCGATGGAATCGCGAAAAATCTCATGGTCGGCGCTGTCCAGGAGAATCAGCAGGTCGATGTCGGAGTAGGGGTGCAACTCACCACGGCCGTAGCCGCCGACCGCGACCAGGGCGATATCCGCCTCGCTGCTCCAGCTGAACTGTTCCCAGGCTTTTTGCAGGATATTGTCGACGAACCAGGCGCGGTCCTCGATCAGCCGGCGTATGTCGCGGCCGCTGCGAAAGCGCTCATCGAGCACCTCGCGGGCCTGGCGGATCGCCTTCTTGAACGCGGCGATAGGGCTTGCCTTCAGCGCCAGTTCGGCCTGGAACTGGCCACGGTCGAAGAGTTCGGGATCCACCTGGGGCATCGATCGGCTTTCCTTTCTATCTATCAGTCATTCACAAAACAGTGGGGGAAAACCTGAGTAATCCCTAAGCCGAAGCAGCATCCGATGTGCGTGGAATCGTGTCGTCGGCGCGCAGGGTGAAAATCTCGTAGCCGGTTTCGGTGACCAGCAGGGTGTGCTCCCACTGGGCCGAGAGTTTGCGGTCCTTGGTGATGGCGGTCCAGCCGTCGCCCAGCACCTTGGTATCGGCCTTGCCTTGGTTGATCATCGGTTCGATGGTAAAGGTCATGCCGGCCTTGAGTTCCATGCCGGTGCCGGCGCGGCCGTAGTGCAGGATCTGCGGCTCTTCATGGAACACGGTACCGATGCCATGGCCGCAGAACTCGCGCACCACCGAGAAGCCATTCTTTTCGGCGTGCTTCTGGATCACTTCACCGATATCGCCCAGGCGGCAGCCTGGCTTGACGATCTCGATGGCCTTGTACATGCATTCCTGGGTCACCTGGGACAGGCGCTCGGCCCAGACCGGCACGTTGCCGACGTGGAACATGCGGCTGGTGTCGCCGAAGTAGCGGTCCTTGATCACGGTGACGTCGATGTTCAGGGTGTCGCCGTCCTTCAACGGCTTGTCACCCGGGATCCCGTGGCACACGACGTGGTTGACCGAGGTGCAGATCGACTTGGGAAAGCCTTTGTAGTTCAGTGGGGCTGGGATGGCCTTTTGCACATTGACGATATAGTCATGGCAGATCTGGTTCAGTTCTTCGGTGGTGACGCCGGGCTTGACGTGTTCGGCGATCATTTCCAGCACGTCGGCGGCCAGTTTGCCGGCGATGCGCATGCCGGCGATGTCTTCGGCGGTTTTCAAACTAACGGTCATACAGGCTCTCTCTAGCGCGACGCGCTGAAATCAATACGGTTCACGGGCGTGCGACACTTCGCACACGCCACAAAAAAACGCGATTCTAACAGACGCGGGCGACAAACCATGAGCCCCTGACGATCGCTTCTCTCTATAGAGTGGGGGTATGTCGGCGCCATTCAAAGGGTTGGAACAGGGAAGCTTGCGGCAAATGTGATTGCGGGTTCCGTTTTCGCCCTTGCTGTGGTATAAAATGCGCCGCTTTCCGGGGATGCCCCGCAGAGCTTAAATCCACACACGTGTCGACACGATGACCTGGGTGCCGGAGGCCTTGAAGCCGCTGGTTGGTCATTGGGATACGTGGAGGCCAAACCCGACTTATTAAGGAACTATCATGTCCCAAGTCAACATGCGCGATATGCTGAAGGCCGGTGTGCACTTCGGTCACCAGACCCGTTACTGGAACCCGAAAATGGGCAAATACATTTTCGGCGCGCGTAACAAGATCCACATTATCAACCTTGAAAAAACCCTGCCAATGTTCAACGAAGCTTTGACTTTCGTAGAGCGCCTGGCCCAGGGCAAAAACAAGATCCTGTTCGTCGGCACCAAGCGTTCCGCTGGCAAGATCGTTGCTGAAGAAGCAGCACGTTGCGGTTCGCCGTACGTCGATCACCGCTGGTTGGGCGGCATGCTGACCAACTTCAAAACCATCCGTGCTTCCATCAAGCGTCTGCGTGACCTTGAAGTGCAAGCCGAAGACGGTACTTTCGCCAAGCTGACCAAGAAAGAGGCGCTGATGCGCACTCGCGACCTGGAAAAGCTCGATCGTTCCCTGGGTGGTATCAAGGACATGGGCGGTCTGCCTGACGCACTGTTCGTTATCGACGTTGATCACGAGCGCATCGCGATCACCGAAGCCAACAAGCTGGGCATCCCTGTTATCGGCGTAGTCGATACCAACAGCAGCCCGGATGGCGTTGACTACATCATCCCAGGCAACGATGACGCAATCCGCGCTATCCAGCTGTACATGGGTTCGATGGCTGACGCTGTAATCCGTGGTCGCAACCACGTTGCTGGCGGTACCGAGCAGTTCGTTGAAGAAGCTCCGGTAGCCGCAGCTGAGTAATTGACGCCCTGGCGTTGACTCAGTAAGCAAAAAGGGGGCTTGGCCCCCTTTTTGCCACCTCGAAAACCATTTGTTGGCGCCCACTTGTGGCGGCGCATCGTTGCTCTGTAACGTGCAGCAGCCTACAACGGATATTCGGGAAGAATTGATCCCCCGTTCGATCGGGTGGAATGGTTGAAAACCTATCCAAGAGGAATTTGAAAATGGCAGCAATTACTGCAGCGTTGGTTAAAGAACTGCGTGAGCGTACCGGCGAAGGCATGATGGATTGCAAGAAGGCCCTGGAAAAGGCCGACGGCGACATCGAAAAAGCCATTGACGACATGCGTGCTTCCGGCGCCATCAAGGCCGCCAAGAAAGCAGGCAACGTGGCTGCTGAAGGCGCCATCGCTCTGAAAGAAGACGGCAAGTCCGCGGTACTGCTGGAAGTGAACTCGCAGACCGACTTCCTGGCTCTGCAGGACGACTTCAAGGCATTTGTTGCCGCCAGCGTTGAAAAAGCGTTCGCCGACAAACTGACTGACGCCGCTCCGCTGATCGAAGCTCAAGAAGCAGATCGCCTGGTACTGGTCGGCAAGGTTGGCGAAAACGTCAACATCCGTCGCCTGGTGCGCGTTGAAGGTGACGTGGTAGGTGGTTACCTGCACGGCAACAAGATCGGTGTTGCAGTTGTCCTGAAAGGCGGCAACGTTGAACTGGCCAAAGACATCGCTATGCACGTAGCGGCCAGCAACCCTGAGTTCCTGTTGCCTTCGGAAGTTTCTGCCGAAGCGATCGAGCGTGAAAAAGCTGTGTTCCTGCAGCTGAACGAAGAAAAAATCAAAGGCAAGCCAGAAAACATTGTTGAGAACATGGTCAAAGGCCGTATCAGCAAGTTCCTGGCTGAAGCAAGCCTGGTTGAGCAGGCGTTCGTCAAGAACCCTGAAATCAAGGTTGGCGAACTGGCCAAGAAAGCCGGTGCTGAAATCGTTTCCTTCACTTACTTCAAAGTAGGCGACGGTATCGAGAAGCCGGTCGACAACTTCGCTGAAGAAGTTGCTGCCCAGCTGGCTGCCGCCAAGCAATAAGACAGTTTTCAACTGTCGCCCGAAAGAGGCTGCCCGCTCACGCGCGCAGCCTCTTTTCAAATGGGAAGGCGAATTTATTTGGCTTCCCCTCGGAACTGGCTTACAAAGCCGTGTTCCGATGGCGCTGTGATGGCGTCCAGCTAGAGTGAACGCAAGCCGTAAACGGCTCGCCAAGAATTTTTTAAAAAATACGCCGCAGGAGAGATTCGCAATGGCTCAGCAGGGCAGTGGTTATCAGGCTCGCTATAAACGCATTCTACTCAAGCTCAGCGGCGAGGCCCTGATGGGCTCGGAAGAGTTCGGGATCGACCCCAAGGTACTTGACCGCATGGCGCTCGAAGTCGGCCAACTGGTCGGTATCGGTGTTCAGGTGGGCCTGGTGATCGGTGGTGGCAACCTGTTCCGCGGCGCGGCACTGAGTGCTGCCGGCATGGATCGGGTCACTGGCGACCACATGGGCATGCTGGCCACTGTGATGAACGCCCTGGCCATGCGTGACGCCCTGGAGCGTGCCAATATCTCGGCCATCGTGATGTCGGCTATTTCCATGGTCGGTGTGACCGATCACTACGATCGCCGCAAAGCCATGCGCCACCTGAACGCCAAGGAAGTGGTGATCTTTGCCGCGGGCACCGGTAACCCATTCTTCACCACCGATTCGGCCGCATGCCTGCGTGCTATCGAAATCGACGCAGACGTGGTGTTGAAGGCGACCAAGGTGGATGGCGTATACACTGCAGATCCATTCAAAGACCCGCATGCCGAGAAGTTCGATCATCTGACCTACGATGAAGTGCTGGATCGCAAGCTGGGTGTGATGGACCTGACGGCTATCTGTCTGTGCCGCGACCACAAGATGCCGCTGCGCGTATTTAACATGAACAAGCCCGGCGCCCTGCTGAATATCGTACACGGCGGCGCAGAAGGGACTCTGATCGAGGAAGGCCAACAATGATCAACGAAATCAAGAAAGACGCCCAAGCGCGTATGCACAAATCCCTGGAATCGCTGAACCATGCATTTGGTCAGATTCGCACGGGCAAGGCTCACCCAAGCATCCTGGGCAGCGTGATGGTGCCCTACTACGGTACGGACACCTCCATTACCCAGGTGGCCAACATCACCGTAAAAGACTCGCGCACCCTGCAGGTCGTGGCCTTCGAGCGCAACATGCTCGGGGCGGTCGACAAAGCTATCCAGAGTGCCGGCTTGAACCTCAACCCGACCAACTTGGGCGAGTTGTTGTTGATTTCCATGCCTGCCCTGACCGAAGAGACCCGCAAGGGCTTCACCAAGCAGGCGCGCAGCGCGGCTGAAGATGCACGGGTTGCCGTGCGCAACATCCGTCGCGATGCCTTGGGTGACCTGAAGAAGCTGGTCAAGGACAAGGAAATCAGCGAAGACGAAGAGCGCCGTGCCGTTGCCGATATCGATAAGCTGACCAAGGATGCGGAGGCCCAGATCACCAAGGCCACCGAAGAAAAAGAAAAGGACCTGATGGCCGTATAAGGGGTCAGGACGCCTTCATGGAAAAGACCAAGCAGACTGTGCCCTCTGTGGTGCCGCGCCATGTCGCGATCATCATGGATGGGAATAATCGCTGGGCGAAAAAACGCTTTATGCCCGGTGTTGCCGGGCATAAAGCGGGTGTCGATGCGGTGCGCGCTGTCATCGAAGTGTGCGCCGAGGCCAAGGTCGAAGTGCTGACGCTGTTTGCCTTTTCCAGCGAGAACTGGCAGCGGCCCGCCGAAGAAGTGAGTGCCTTGATGGACCTGTTCTTCAAGGCGCTGCGGCGCGAGGCCAAGCGCCTCAATGACAACGGCATCAGCCTGCGCATCATTGGTGACCGTTCCCGGTTCCATCCGGAGCTGCAGGCAGCCATGCGTGAAGCCGAGGCTATCACGGCCGGCAGCAACCGTTTCGTGCTGCAAATCGCGGCCAACTACGGCGGCCAATGGGATATCGCCCAGGCTGCGCAACGGCTGGCCCGCGAAGTGCAGGCCGGTCATCTGCGGCCCGACGACATCACGCCCGAACTGCTGCAAACCTGCCTGGTGACCGGCGACCTGCCGTTGCCAGACTTGTGCATCCGTACCGGTGGTGAGCACCGCATCAGCAATTTCCTGCTGTGGCAGCTAGCCTATACCGAGTTGTATTTCTCCGACCTGTTCTGGCCGGACTTCAAACACGATGCCATGCGCAATGCGCTGGCCGATTTCGCTTCCCGTCAGCGTCGCTTCGGTAAAACGAGCGAGCAGATCGAAGCTGGAGCCCGGGTTTAAATGCTTAAACAACGAATCATCACAGCACTGATACTGCTGCCGATTGCCTTGTGTGGTTTTTTCCTGCTCGAGGGTTCCGGCTTTGCACTGTTCATCGGCCTGGTGGTAACCCTCGGCGCATGGGAATGGGCACGTCTGGCGGGCTTCAGCGACCAATTGCCACGCGTGGCGTACGCCGCGATCGTCGCGCTGTTGCTGTTCCTGATGTACATCCTGCCCGATATCGCGCCCTGGGTGCTGGGGGCGTCGGTACTGTGGTGGGCATTGGCGACGTTCCTGGTGCTGACCTATCCACGCACCAGCGGTCAATGGTCCAGTGTGGCCTGCAAGTTGGTGATTGGCTTGCTGATCCTGCTGCCGGCCTGGCAAGGCTTGGTGGAAATCAAGCGTTTCCCGAATGGCAACGAATTGATCCTGGCGGTCATGGTGCTGGTCTGGGGCGCTGACATTGGTGCCTACTTTTCAGGCCGTGCCTTTGGCAAGCGCAAGCTGGCGCCGGCCGTCAGCCCAGGCAAGAGCTGGGAAGGCGTATACGGCGGGCTGGCCTTGACGCTGCTGATTGCGCTGGCGGTCGGTGTGTGGCGCGACTGGTCGGTGAAAGAGATTGTCCTCGCCCTGTTGGGGACCGCCGTGGTGGTATTCATTTCGGTGGTGGGCGACCTCACCGAGAGCATGTTCAAGCGCCAGGCCGGGATCAAGGACAGCAGCAATCTGCTGCCAGGTCACGGTGGTGTGCTGGACCGTATCGACAGCCTCACCGCCGCGTTGCCGATCTTTGCCGTGTTGCTGTGGATGATCGCTTCGTGAGCCGTCTGCAGCAGGTCACCGTGCTTGGAGCGACGGGCTCGGTCGGGCTGAGCAGCCTGGATGTCATCGCCCGTCACCCCGATCGTTACCAGGTTTTCGCCCTGACTGGCTTTACACGCATGAATGAACTGCTGGCGTTATGCGTGCGTCATTCGCCGCGCTTTGCCGTGGTGCCGCAGGCCGCTGCCGCGCGAAGCCTGCAGGATGATCTGCGGGCCGCCGGCCTTGCCACCCAGGTGCTGGTGGGCGAGGAGGGGCTGTGCCAGGTGTCTGCGGACGCCGAAGTGGATACGGTCGTGGCAGCTATTGTCGGCGCAGCGGGTTTGCGCCCCACACTGGCTGCCGTCGATGCGGGCAAGAAAATCCTGCTGGCCAATAAAGAAGCCCTGGTCATGTCCGGCGCGCTCTTTATGCAGGCCGTGCGCAAGAGTGGGGCGGTCCTGTTGCCCCTGGACAGCGAGCACAACGCGATCTTCCAGTGCATGCCCGCTGATTTTGCCCGCGGCCTGGGCCAGGTCGGCGTGCGCCGGATTTTACTGACGGCGTCCGGTGGTCCCTTCCGGCAGACTCCGGTGGATGAGCTGGAGCATGTGTCGCCCGACCAGGCGTGCGCGCACCCGAACTGGTCCATGGGGCGCAAAATCTCCGTGGATTCGGCGAGCATGATGAATAAAGGGCTGGAACTGATCGAGGCGTGCTGGTTGTTCGATGCGCGGCCTGATCAGGTGGAGGTGGTGATTCACCCGCAAAGTGTGATTCATTCCCTGGTGGATTACGTGGACGGCTCGGTACTGGCGCAATTGGGCAACCCGGATATGCGCACGCCGATCGCCAATGCCCTGGCTTGGCCGGAGCGGATTGATTCCGGTGTGGCGCCATTGGACCTGTTTGCCATCGCGCGCCTGGATTTCCAGGCGCCGGACGAACAGCGCTTCCCGTGCCTGCGTCTGGCCCGGCAAGCAGCTGAGGCGGGCAACAGTGCGCCAGCCATGCTCAATGCAGCCAATGAAGTGGCCGTGGCGGCGTTTCTCGAACGGCGCATCCGCTTTCCGCAGATCGCGAGTATCATCGAGGACGTTCTGGATTCTGAGCCGGTTGTGGCTGTGGATGACCTGGGGGCCGTGTTCGAGGCGGATACAAAGGCTCGGGCCCTGGCCGAGCAATGGCTGGGCCGCAACGCGCGTCAGGCTGTAAGCGGGTAAGCGCCTTCAGGCATTGGATTGAAATGCGGAGAAATTAGATGAGTGCGCTCTACATGATTGTCGGCACCCTGGTTGCTCTGGGTGTGCTGGTTACCTTCCACGAATTCGGCCACTTCTGGGTGGCGCGTCGTTGCGGCGTCAAGGTATTGCGCTTTTCCGTCGGTTTCGGCATGCCGCTGGTTCGCTGGCATGATCGTCAGGGTACCGAGTTCGTGATTGCAGCCATCCCGCTGGGTGGCTATGTGAAGATGCTCGATGAGCGCGAAGGCGAAGTCCCTGCGGACCAGTTGGATCAATCCTTCAACCGCAAGACCGTTCGTCAGCGCATCGCCATCGTCGCTGCCGGCCCGATTGCCAATTTCCTGTTGGCGATGGTGTTCTTCTGGGTCCTTGCCATGCTGGGCAGCCAGCAAGTGCGTCCGGTCATCGGCGCGGTCGAGACGGGCAGTATGGCGGCCAAGGCCGGGCTGGTGGCAGGCCAGGAAATTGTTTCCATTGATGGCGAGCCCACCACGGGTTGGGGCGCGGTCAATTTGCAGTTGGTGCGGCGGCTGGGTGAGAGCGGCAGCGTCAATGTGGTGGTGCGTGAGCCGGACTCCAGTGCCGAAAGCCCGCGTGAGCTGGCTTTGGACCATTGGCTTCAAGGCGCTGACGAGCCGGATCCGATCAAGTCCCTGGGTATTCGTCCATGGCGTCCGGCGTTGCCGCCGGTACTCGCCGAACTGGACCCTAAAGGCCCGGCCCAGGCCGCAGGCCTGAAAACCGGCGACCGGTTGTTGGCCCTTGACGGCCAGGCGCTGGGCGACTGGCAGCAAGTGGTCGACCTGGTACGTGTACGCCCTGATACGAAAATTGTGCTGAAAGTTGAGCGCGAAGGTGCTCAAATCGACGTCCCTGTGACCTTGTCGGTGCGTGGTGAGGCCAAGGCTGCCGGGGGTTACCTGGGTGCCGGGGTCAAAGGTGTCGAGTGGCCGCCATCGATGGTGCGAGAGATCAGCTTCGGGCCGTTGGCAGCGATTGGCGAGGGTGCTAAACGCACTTGGACCATGAGCGTGCTGACCCTCGAATCCCTGAAGAAAATGTTGTTCGGCGAGCTCTCGGTAAAAAACTTGAGTGGACCGATAACCATTGCTAAAGTGGCGGGCGCTTCTGCCCAGTCGGGTGTCGCGGATTTCCTGAATTTCCTGGCTTATCTGAGTATCAGCCTTGGAGTTCTGAATTTGCTGCCCATTCCAGTGTTGGATGGGGGGCATCTGCTGTTTTATCTGGTCGAGTGGGTGCGTGGTCGCCCCTTGTCGGATCGGGTGCAGGGTTGGGGGATACAGATCGGTATCAGTTTGGTGGTCGGAGTGATGTTGTTAGCTCTGGTCAACGATCTGGGACGACTGTAACGCTTCGCTGAATTGCGAATCTGCCGCATTTTGCGGCAGTTTGTTTATTGCCAGTTGGAATAAGAAAGGACTTCATGAAACGTCTGCTGCTAACTGCGGTTCTCACCGTATTGATGATCGCCGAAGTTCACGCCGAGTCCTTCACCATCTCCGATATTCGCGTCAACGGCCTCCAGCGGGTTTCCGCGGGTAGCGTCTTTGGTGCCTTGCCGTTGAACGTCGGGGAACAGGCTGATGATCGTCGCCTGGTGGAATCCACTCGTGCGCTGTTCAAAACCGGGTTCTTTCAAGATATCCAACTGGGTCGCGAAGGCAACGTCCTGGTTATCACCGTCGTCGAGCGGCCTTCCGTCGCGAGCATCACGATCGAAGGTAACAAGGCTATCTCCACTGAAGACCTGATGAAGGGGTTGAAGCAGTCGGGCCTGGCCGAGGGCGAGATCTTCCAGCGCGCCACCCTTGAAGGTGTGCGTAACGAGCTGCAACGCCAGTACGTTGCCCAGGGCCGCTACTCGGCAAGCGTGGAGACGGAAGTCATCCCACAGCCGCGTAACCGCGTAGGCCTGAAGGTCAATATCAACGAAGGCACCGTGGCGGCCATCCAGCACATCAACGTGGTGGGCAATACCAAGTTCGCGGATGAGGACCTGATCGACCTGTTCGAACTCAAGACCACCAACTGGTTGTCGTTCTTCAAGAACGATGACAAGTACGCCCGTGAAAAACTGTCCGGTGACCTGGAACGCCTGCGCTCCTACTACCTGGACCGTGGCTACATCAACATGGACATCGCTTCGACCCAGGTGTCCATCACCCCGGACAAGAAGCACGTCTACATTACTGTCAACGTCAACGAAGGCGAGAAGTACAAGGTTCGTGACGTCAAGCTCAGCGGTGACTTGAAAGTGCCTGAAGACCAGGTCAAGTCCCTGTTGCTGGTCCAGAAAGACCAGGTGTTCTCGCGCAAGCTGATGACCACCACCTCGGAGCTGATCACCCGTCGCCTGGGTAACGAAGGCTATACCTTTGCCAACGTCAACGGCGTGCCGACCCCGAACGATGAAGACCACACCGTGGACATCACCTTCGTCGTCGATCCGGGCAAGCGTGCCTACGTCAACCGCATCAACTTCCGTGGCAACACCAAGTCCTCGGACGAAGTGCTGCGCCGTGAAATGCGCCAGATGGAAGGCGGTTGGGCGTCGACTTACCTGATCGACCAATCCAAGACCCGTCTTGAGCGCCTGGGCTTCTTCAAGGAAGTCAACGTCGAAACCCCGGCCGTACCGGGTGTGGATGACCAGGTCGACGTGAACTACGCCGTTGAAGAGCAAGCCTCGGGTTCGATCACCGCCAGTGTCGGTTTCGCACAGAGCGCGGGTTTGATCCTGGGCGGTTCCATCACCCAGAACAACTTCCTCGGTACCGGTAACCGTGTGTCCATCGGCCTGACCCGAAGCGAATACCAGAGCCGATACAACTTCGGCTACACCGACCCCTACTGGACTGCAGACGGTGTGAGCCTGGGCTACAACGCCTTCTACCGCACCACCGACTACAAAGACCTCGACGTCGACGTTGCAAGCTATGCGATCGACAGCCTCGGTGCCGGCGTCAACGTGGGTTATCCGATCAGTGAGACCTCGCGCCTGACCTTCGGCCTGACCGCGCAGCAGGATGAGATCAAGACCGGTGTCTACACCGTGGATGAAATTTTCGACTTCACCCGTCGTGAAGGCGACAAGTTCCTGAACTTCAAGGCGTCTGCCGGCTGGTCCGAGTCGACCCTGAACAAAGGCGTACTGGCAACCCGTGGCCATTCCCAGAGCCTGACTGCGGAAGTCACTACGCCGGGCAGCGACCTGTCGTTCTTCAAGCTCGACTACCGTGGCCAGTTGTTCCAGCCGTTGAGCGATAACTACACCATGCGCCTGCACACCGAGCTGGGCTATGGCGACGGTTATGGTTCGACCAATGGCTTGCCGTTCTATGAGAACTACTATGCGGGCGGTTTCAACTCGGTACGTGGCTTCAAGGACAGCACCTTGGGTCCTCGTGGTACGCCGAGTCGTGGTCAAGCGTTTACTGGTAACCAGGGCACGGAACCTGACTCGGACAACGACCCGCTTCCGTTCGGTGGTAACGTGCTGATCCAGGGTGGTGCGGAGATTCTGTTCCCGCTGCCGTTCATCAAGGACCAGCGTTCCCTGCGCACCTCGGTCTTCTGGGACGTGGGTAACGTGTTCGACTCCAAGTGCGAGCAGATCAAGAACCCAAGTGGCTTGAAGTCCAACACCCAGTGCAACGACGTGAGCCTGAGCAATATGGCCAGCTCCGTGGGCGTGGGTGTGACCTGGGTGACTGCGTTGGGCCCGTTGAGCTTTGCTCTGGCCATGCCGATCAAGAAACCGGATAACGCTGAAACCCAGATTTTCCAATTCTCCCTTGGCCAGACGTTCTAAGCGTCTGACCTAAGATAACGACAACGGATTCTGTAGGAGTACATCGTGCGTAAGTTGACTCAATTGGTCCTGCTGGCCACTGTGCTGGTAACCACCCCGGCCTTCGCCGAAATGAAAATCGCCGTGCTGAACTATCAGATGGCCCTGCTGGAATCTGACGCGGCCAAGAAGTACGCCGTGGATGCAGAAAAGAAATTCGGTCCGCAACTGACCAAGCTCAAAACTCTGGAAAGCAGTGCCAAAGGCATCCAGGACCGTCTCGTTGCCGGTGGTGACAAGATGCAGCAAGGCGAGCGCGAGCGTCTGGAGCTTGAATTCAAGCAAAAGGCCCGTGACTACCAGTTCCAATCCAAGGAACTGAACGAAGCCAAAGCAGTTGCTGACCGCGAAATGCTCAAGCAGCTCAAGCCGAAACTCGACAGCGCTGTGGAAGAAGTCATCAAGAAGGGTGCCTTTGACCTAGTGTTCGAGCGTGGCGCCGTGATTGACGTCAAGCCTCAATACGACATCACCCGCCAGGTGATCGAGCGCATGAATCAGCTGAAGTAAACCATGACCGCGACCATCAAGCTCGGCGAGTTGGCCGAGTTCCTGGGGGCCACCTTGCGTGGTTCCCCGGAGAGAGACATTACTGGGCTAGCCACCTTGCAGGAGGCTGGCCCAGCTCAGTTGAGCTTCCTCGCAAATCCTCAATACCGTAAATACCTGGTCGATTGCCAAGCCGCAGCCGTGTTGCTGAAGGCCGCGGACGCCGAAGGGTTTATCGGGGATGCGCTGGTAGTGGACGACCCCTACCTGTGCTACGCGAAAGCATCGCACCTGTTCGATCCCAAGCCTAAGGCGGCTGGCGGTATTCACCCGACAGCAGTGATCGCCGAGGATGCCCAGGTCGACCCTGCGGCCAGCATTGGCGCCTTTGCCGTGATCGAGAGTGGCGCCCGTATTGGTGCTGGCGTCACCGTCGGCGCGCATTGCTTTATCGGCGCGCGTTGCGTAATCGGTGCCGATGGCTGGCTGGCTCCTCGCGTTACCCTTTACCACGATGTGCGTATTGGGCAGCGGGTGGTCATTCAGTCGGGCGCGGTAATTGGCGGTGAGGGCTTCGGCTTTGCCAATGCCAAGGGTGTCTGGCACAAGATCGCCCAGGTGGGCGGCGTGTTGATCGGCGACGACGTAGAGATCGGTGTCAACACTGCTGTCGATCGCGGGGCCCTGGCCGATACCGTGATTGGCAACGGCGTGAAGCTCGACAACCAGATTCAGATCGCCCACAACGTGCAGATTGGCGATCACACCGCCATGGCTGCCTGCGTGGGGATTTCCGGCAGCACCAAAATCGGCAAGCATTGCATGCTCGCCGGTGGCGTGGGGCTGGTGGGGCATATCGATATTTGCGACAACGTCTTCATCACCGGCATGACCATGGTCACTCACTCGATTACCGAGCCAGGGGCTTATTCATCCGGTACCGCCATGCAGCCAGCGGCTGAATGGCGCAAGAGCGCAGCACGTCTGAGGCAGCTCGACGACATGGCGCGACGTCTCAAACAGCTGGAAAAGCGTGTTGCAGACGTGACCCCTGGCGGTAATGCTTCATCAGAAGGCTGATACCATTTCCATATCAAGTGTGCACAGCCGCTAGACTGCCTCCTTGATTTGCTAGCGGGGCGTGCTTTTAGTCCGCCCGCCCCCAATCTTTATTACAGGCTTCCCCCCGAAATGATGGACATCAACGAGATTCGCGAATACCTGCCTCACCGTTACCCGTTCCTGCTGGTGGACCGTGTAGTGGACCTCAATGTTGAGGAAAAGCGCATTCGTGCCTACAAGAATGTCAGCATCAACGAACCGTTTTTCAATGGTCACTTTCCTGCGCATCCCATCATGCCGGGCGTGTTGATCATTGAAGCAATGGCCCAGGCTGCCGGTATCCTTGGTTTCAAAATGCTCGACCTCAAGCCTGCCGACGGCACGCTTTACTATTTCGTGGGCTCCGACAAGTTGCGTTTTCGCAATCCGGTCACCCCGGGTGACCAGTTGATCCTGGAAGCCAAGTTCATCAGTTGCAAGCGCCAGATCTGGAAGTTCGAATGCCAGGCCTCGGTGGATGGCAAGCCGGTGTGCTCTGCCGAGATCATCTGCGCGGAACGCAAACTATGAGTTTGATTGACCCTCGCGCAATCATCGATCCGTCGGCCGTACTGGCCGCCGACGTTGAGGTCGGCCCTTGGTCGATTGTCGGCGCAGGTGTGGAAATCGGCGAGGGGACTGTCATCGGGCCGCACGTGATCCTTAAGGGTCCGACCCGCATTGGCAAACACAATCGCATCTACCAGTTTTCCTCGGTAGGCGAAGACACGCCGGACATGAAGTACAAGGGTGAAGAAACGCGCCTGGTAATCGGTGACCACAACATCATCCGTGAAGGCGTGACCATCCACCGTGGCACGGTGCAGGATCGGGCCGAGACCACGCTGGGGGATCACAACCTGGTGATGGCCTATGCCCATATCGGCCACGATAGCGTGATCGGTAACCACTGCATCCTGGTCAACAACACCGCCTTGGCTGGGCATGTGCATGTGGACGACTGGGCGATCCTGTCCGGTTTTACCTTGGTGCACCAATATTGCCATATCGGCGCCCACAGCTTTTCCGGCATGGGCACCGCCATTGGCAAGGATGTCCCTGCATTCGTCACGGTGTTCGGCAACCCCGCTGAAGCCCGCAGCATGAATTTTGAAGGGATGCGCCGTCGCGGCTTCAGCGACGACGCGATCCAAGCCCTGCGCCGCGCCTACAAGACGGTTTACCGTCAAGGGCTGACGGTTGAGCAGGCCCTGACCGAACTGGCCGAGCCGGCAGCGTCGTTCCCGGAAGTCGCGGTGTTTCGTGACTCGATCCAGGCGTCGACTCGCGGCATCACCCGCTGACCATGGCCAAGTTGCGTATCGCACTGGTCGCCGGCGAAGCTTCCGGCGATATTCTCGGTGCCGGCCTGATGCGGGCCCTCAAGGTCCAGCACCCTGCCATTGAATTCATCGGCGTCGGCGGCCCATTGATGCAGGCCGAAGGCCTCACCTCCTACTTTCCGATGGAGCGCTTGTCGGTCATGGGTTTGGTAGAAGTACTGGGGCGCCTGCGTGAGTTGCTCGCGCGTCGCAAGCTACTGATCAAGACGTTGATCGAAGAAAAGCCCGACGTCTTTATCGGTATCGATGCCCCGGACTTCACCCTCAACATTGAACTTAAGTTGCGCCAGGCCGGGATCAAGACGGTGCACTATGTCAGCCCGTCCGTGTGGGCGTGGCGGCAAAAGCGCGTGCTCAAGATTCGTGAAGGCTGCGACTTGATGCTGACCCTGCTGCCGTTCGAAGCGCGGTTCTACGAAGAGAAGGGCGTGCCGGTGCGGTTTGTCGGGCATACCCTGGCCGATGCCATTCCTTTGCAGGCCGACCGTGCCGCAGCGCGTGCCGAACTGGGGTTGCCCGACGGCCCGCTGGTCGCGCTGATGCCGGGTAGCCGGGGCGGTGAAGTCGGGCGCCTGGGCGGCCTGTTTTTTGATGCCGCTGAACGTCTGCAAGCGCTCAAGCCGGGGATTCGTTTTGTGCTGCCGTGCGCGAGCCCGCAGCGTCGCGCACAAATCGAAACACTGCTTGAGGGGCGCAACCTGCCGTTGACCCTGCTCGACGGTCAGTCGCACCTGGCCCTGGCCGCATGCGATGCCGTACTGATCGCCTCGGGCACCGCCACCCTGGAAGCCTTGCTGTACAAGCGTCCCATGGTTGTGGCCTATCGCCTGGCGCCGCTGACCTTCTGGATTCTCAAGCGGATGGTCAAGAGCCCGTATATTTCTTTGCCCAATCTGCTGGCTCAACGGTTGTTGGTGCCGGAGTTGTTGCAGGACGATGCTACGCCCCAGGCACTTGCACAGACGCTGCTACCCTTGATTGACGGTGGCGAAGAGCAGACCCGTGGTTTCGATGCTATTCACCGCACTCTGCGGCGTGATGCCTCGAACCAGGCGGCTGATGCCGTGTTGAACTTGATCGGCCATAGACAGGAAGCCTTATGAGTACGCAGATGGGCCTGGATTTCAGCCTGGTTGCACAGGCCCACGAACTGGTCGCCGGTGTCGACGAAGTCGGGCGCGGCCCGCTGTGCGGTGCGGTCGTAACGGCGGCAGTGATTCTCGACCCGAGCCGTCCGATCCTTGGTCTCAATGACTCGAAAAAGCTCACCGAAGCCCGCCGTGAAAAACTCTATGACGAGATCTGTGAGAAAGCCCTGAGTTGGCATATCGCCCGGGCGGAAGTGGAAGAAATCGATACGCTGAACATCCTGCACGCCACCATGCTTGCCATGCAACGTGCGGTTGAAGGGCTGCATATCACGCCCAGGCTGGCGATGATCGACGGCAATCGTTGCCCCCAGCTGGCGATGCGCGCTGAGGCCGTGGTCCAGGGCGACAGCAAGGTGCCGGCGATTGCGGCGGCGTCGATTTTGGCCAAGGTCAGCCGCGACCGCGAAATGGCGGCGTTCGACTTGATTTACCCCGGCTACGGCATGGGCGGTCACAAAGGCTACCCGACGCCCGTTCATCTGGAAGCCTTGGCGCGACTCGGCCCTACGCCGATCCATCGCCGCTCGTTCGCCCCGGTGCGCCAGGCTTATGAGCTGCGCGAGAGCCTCAGCGAGGTGTAGTCGCGAGGCTGATGTTTTGCTCAAGGCCCGGTACAATCCCGGGCCTTGTTGTTTCCACGTTACTGCACAGGATCACTATGCCGGCTTCATTCGTTCATCTACGCCTGCACACTGAATACTCCCTGGTCGACGGCCTCGTACGGATCAAACCGCTGGTCAAGACCCTAGTGGGCATGAACATGCCAGCGGTAGCGGTTACCGACCAGAACAACATGTGTTCCCTGGTCAAATTCTACAAAAACGCCATGGGCGCAGGTATCAAGCCGATCTGCGGCGCCGACCTGTGGCTGTCCAACAAGGATCCGGATAACCCCCTGAGCCGCATCAGCCTGCTGGCGATGAACGGCGTGGGTTATCGCAACCTGACCGAACTGATTTCCCGTGGCTTCATCGATGGTCAGCGCAACGGCTCGATCATCATCGAGCGCGAGTGGGTCGCACAAGCCAGCGAAGGCTTGATCATGCTCTCGGCCGCCAAAGAGGGCGAGATCGGTATCGCGCTGCTCGGCGGCAACCCGCAGGAAGCCGAAGTGCTCGCCCGCGAGTGGATGCAGGTGTTCCCTGACCGCTTCTACCTGGAAGTGCAGCGCACCAATCGCCCCAACGATGAAGAGCACCTGCACGCCGCCGTGGCCCTGGCCGACAAGCTGGGCGCGCCGCTGGTGGCAACCAACGATGTGCGTTTTATCAAGAAGGAAGATTTCGAGGCCCACGAGACCCGCGTGTGCATCGGCGAGGGCCGGGCCCTGGATGACCCGCGTCGCTCCAAGAACTACAGCGAAGAGCAGTACCTCAAAAGCGCCGAGGAAATGGCCGAGCTGTTCAGCGACTTGCCCGAGGCCTTGGAAAACTCCGTCGAGATCGCCAAGCGCTGCAATATCGAAGTGAAGCTGGGCAAGCACTTCCTGCCCAACTTCCCGATACCCGATGGCATGACCATCGACGAGTACTTCCGCAAGGTGTCGTTCGACGGCCTGGAAGAGCGGCTCAGCGTGCTGCTGCCTAAGGACACCACCGAAGACTACGAAGCCAAGCGCCAGGTCTACGTCGACCGGCTGAATTTCGAGCTGGATATCATCATTCAGATGGGGTTCCCCGGTTACTTCCTGATCGTGATGGACTTTATCCAGTGGGCCAAGAGCAACGGCGTACCGGTCGGTCCGGGCCGGGGGTCAGGTGCTGGCTCGCTGGTGGCGTACGTGCAGAAGATCACCGACCTCGACCCGTTGGAATATGACCTGCTGTTCGAACGTTTCCTCAACCCGGAACGGGTTTCCATGCCCGACTTCGACGTCGACTTTTGCATGGACGGTCGCGACCGCGTGATCGAATACGTGGCCGAAAAATACGGTCGCAATGCGGTCAGCCAGATCATCACCTTCGGTTCCATGGCGGCCAAGGCAGTTATCCGCGACGTGGCACGGGTGCAGGGCAAATCTTACGGCCTGGCCGACCGCCTGTCGAAGATGATCCCGTTCGAAGTGGGCATGACCCTGGAAAAAGCCTACGAACAGGAAGAGATTCTGCGCGACTTTATCAAAGTCGATGAAGAAGCCGCCGAAATCTGGGACATGGCACGCAAGCTCGAAGGCGTGGTGCGTAACGTCGGTAAACACGCCGGTGGCGTGGTGATCGCGCCTACCAAGCTGACCGACTTCTCGCCGATCTACTGCGATGAAGAGGGCGGCGGCCTGGTGACCCAGTTCGACAAGGATGACGTGGAGGCGGCGGGCCTGGTGAAGTTCGACTTCCTCGGCCTGCGCACCCTGACGATCATCGACTGGGCGCTCAAGACCATCAACCGCGACCGCGCCAAGGTCGGCGAGGAACCGCTGGATATCGCCTTTATCCCGCTGGACGACAAGCCGACCTACAGCCTGCTGCAAAAAGCCGAAACCACTGCAGTGTTCCAGCTTGAGTCGCGCGGCATGAAGGAGCTGATCAAAAAGCTCAAGCCAGACTGCCTGGAAGACTTGATCGCATTGGTGGCCCTGTTCCGTCCTGGGCCGCTGCAATCGGGCATGGTGGATGACTTTATCAACCGTAAGCACGGCCGCGCCGAACTGGCGTACCCGCATTCCGATTACCAGTACGAAGGCCTCAAGCCGGTACTGGCGCCCACCTACGGCATCATCCTGTATCAGGAACAGGTAATGCAGATCGCCCAGGTGATGGCGGGTTACACCCTCGGCGGTGCGGACATGCTGCGTCGCGCCATGGGTAAAAAGAAACCCGAAGAAATGGCCAAGCAACGCGGCGGTTTCATCGAGGGCTGCGCCACCAACAATATTGACGCGGACCTGGCCGGTAACATCTTCGACCTGGTGGAGAAGTTCGCCGGTTACGGCTTCAACAAATCCCACTCCGCCGCGTACGGCCTGGTTTCGTACCAGACCGCCTGGTTGAAAGCCCACTATCCGGCGCCGTTCATGGCCGCGGTACTCTCGGCGGATATGCACAACACCGACAAGGTCGTGACCTTGATCGAGGAAGTGCGCACCATGAAGCTGCGCCTCGACGCGCCGGACGTGAACGCCTCGGAGTTCAAGTTCACGGTGAACGACGAAGGCCGCATCATTTATGGCCTCGGTGCGATCAAAGGCGTAGGTGAGGGGCCGGTGGAAGCCATCACCGAAGCGCGTCAGGACGGGCCTTTCAAGGATCTGTTCGACTTCTGCGCGCGGGTTGACCTCAAGCGTATCAACAAGCGCACCCTCGATGGCTTGATCCGCAGCGGTGCGCTGGACCGTCTCGGCCCGTATTTCCATGATGAGCCGAAGGCTTACCAGGCCAATATCGACCGCAACCGCGCGGTGTTGCTCACCGCCATGGAAGAAGCGATCAAGGCCGCCGAACAGACTGCCCGTACCCATGACAGCGGCCACGCCGACCTGTTTGGCGGACTGTTCGTCGAAGAAGATGCGGATGTGTATGCCAACCACCGCAAGGCCAAGGAGTTGACTCTCAAGGAACGTCTCAAGGGTGAGAAAGACACCTTGGGCCTGTACCTCACGGGTCACCCGATTGACGAGTACGAGGGTGAGATTCGCCGTTTCGCCCGTCAGCGCATCATCGACCTGAAGCCGGCCCGAGATACCCAGACGGTTGCCGGCATGATCATCGCCTTGCGGGTGATGAAAAATAAGAAGGGCGACAAGATGGGTTTTATCACCCTCGACGACCGCTCGGGCCGGATCGAAGCGTCACTGTTTGCCGACGCGTTCCACTCCGCCCAGTCGCTGCTGCAGACCGATGCCATGGTGGTGGTGGAAGGGGAGGTCAGCAACGACGACTTCTCCGGCGGCCTGCGCCTGCGCATCAAGCGCGTGATGAGCATGGAAGATGCGCGTACCAACCTGGCCGAAAGCCTGCGCCTGAAGGTCAAGACCGAAGCACTCAAGGGCGATCAGCTACGCTGGTTGGGTGACCTGCTCAAGCGTCACCGTGGTGCATGCCCGGTAACCATGGAGTACACCGGCAACGACGCCAAGGCCATGCTGCAGTTTGGCGAGACCTGGCGAATTGATCCCGCTGACGGCTTGATTCAGGCATTGCGTGACCAGTTCGGCCGTGACAACGTCTTTCTCCAATACCGCTGATGGCCAGGCGCGTGCTTTTCCTTGAAGAGTATTCGCCTGATCTCGGCCAAACATTTAATCTCGACCTAAACGCGCCTCTCCCTTAAGGTAGGGCGCGAATAGACAACCGGCTGGCCAGGCACCCCTTGGCCGTCGACCCAAGACGGACGCTTATGAACCCGAATTTTCTTGATTTCGAACAGCCGATCGCTGACCTGCAAGCCAAGATCGAAGAGCTGCGCCTGGTCGGCAATGACAATTCGCTGAATATCGGCGATGAGATCGCCCGCCTGCAAGACAAGAGCAGCACGCTCACCGAAGACATTTTCGGCAAGCTGACCAGCTGGCAGATCGCGCGCCTGGCTCGCCACCCGCGCCGTCCGTACACCCTGGACTACATTCAGCACATCTTCACCGAGTTCGACGAGCTGCATGGCGACCGCCATTTCTCCGACGACGCGGCCATCGTGGGCGGTATCGCTCGGCTGGACGACCAACCGGTGATGGTGATCGGCCATCAGAAAGGCCGTGAAGTGCGCGAAAAAGTGCGTCGCAACTTCGGCATGCCGCGTCCGGAAGGCTACCGCAAGGCTTGCCGCCTGATGGAAATGGCCGAACGCTTCAAGATGCCAATCCTGACCTTCATCGACACCCCGGGTGCCTACCCAGGTATCGATGCCGAAGAGCGCAACCAGAGCGAAGCGATTGCCTGGAATCTGCGCGTCATGGCGCGCCTGAAAACCCCTATCATCGCGACTGTGATCGGTGAAGGCGGTTCCGGCGGCGCATTGGCCATTGGCGTCTGCGACCAACTGAACATGTTGCAGTATTCGACCTACGCGGTGATTTCGCCGGAAGGTTGCGCCTCCATTCTGTGGAAAACCGCCGAAAAGGCGCCGGACGCTGCTGAGGCCATGGGCATCACCGCTGATCGCCTCAAGGGCCTGGGGATCGTTGATAAAGTCATCGCCGAGCCACTGGGCGGCGCGCATCGTGATCCGGCTGCGGCTGCGGCGACTATCCGTGCCGAACTGGGTTCGCAACTGGCGATGCTCAAGAAGCTGGATAACGAAGCGCTGCTGGCCCGTCGTTACGAGCGCCTGATGAGCTACGGTCTCTAAGCTGACGCCGTAACTCCATGTGGGAGGGGGCTTGCCCCCGATTGCTGAGTGTCAGTCACCGCATCTGGTGGCTGGTCCACCGCCATCGGGGGCAAGCCCCCTCCCACATTTGCTTTGCATGTGTTCGGCCAACGTATTCCAGGGTTGCGGCGGTACTATCTGATGAAGCCACTTTTATCCGCCAAACTCCTGAAAATCCTGGCCCCCTGGCGCAACGCTCCGGCCTGGCATGTCGCTTTTTCGGGTGGCCTCGATTCCACCGTCCTGTTGCATCTCTTGGCCTCTCTGGCAAACATTCCTCCTCTGCGTGCTGTGCATGTTCACCATGGTCTGCAAACTGCCGCTGACGCCTGGCCCGGCCATTGTCAGCGAGTGTGTGACGGCTTGAACGTGCCCTTGCGGGTGGTGCGCGTGCAGGTACAGCCCGGCGCCAGCCTTGAGCGCGCGGCCCGTGACGCGCGTTATCTGGCCTTTGCCGAGGTGACCGGGGCAGGGGAGGTGCTGCTCACCGGCCAGCATCGCGACGATCAGGCTGAAACCCTGTTGTTCCGCCTGCTGCGCGGCGCCGGGGTGCGTGGGCTTGCGGCAATGCCCGAGCATCGCGCTTTGGCGCAAGGTCATCTGGTGCGCCCGCTGCTGGATGTCCCCCGTGTCGAGCTGGAAGCCTACGCCCAGGCACATCATTTACAGTGGATCGAAGACCCTTCGAACGCTGACCCACGTTTCTCCCGTAATTATCTGCGGCACCACGTCTTCCCGGTGCTGGCGCAGCGCTGGCCTCAAGTGGTGTCAAGCCTGGCCCGCACGGCTGAACATCTGGAGCAAGCCCAAGGCTTGCTCGATGAGCTGGCCGCCATGGACCTGCAGCGCGCCGATCAACCTTCGTTGTTTCCCTGGTTGCCTTTGCGCTCCCTGGCTATTACGCCCTTGCGCGAGCTTTCCGATGCACGCCAGCGCAACGCACTGCGCCATTGGCTGGCTCCACTCACCCGCCTGCCCGACAGCGACCACTGGGCTGGCTGGTATTCCATGCGCGATGCCAAGGGCGATGCACAGCCCCTATGGCGTCTGGCTGACGGCGAGTTGCACCGCAGCGGCGAGCGCATCTGGTGGCTGCCCTCTACATGGTCGGAATTTTCCGACGCATCGGTGAGCTGGCCCAATCCGCAAAAACCATTGGAGTTACCCGGTAATGGTCAGTTGAAACTGATTGGCGAGGCGCCTGAAGGTCCGCTGGAAATCCGCTACCGCCAGGGCGGTGAAATCATCGAAGTGCCAGGTCGTGGCCGGCGCGACCTCAAGCGCCTGCTCAATGAGTGCGGCATGCCCGGGTTCGTCCGTGGCAGATTGCCGCTGCTGTATCGGGGCGAGCGGTTGCTGGCTGTCCCAACGCTTGCGGGGCTATGGGCCAGTACGCCGAACGACTGGCAATTGCATTGGTTGCCACAGACCTGCGATCAAGGTTTGAGCTGATAGAGCCTTTCCGGTAGACTACGCTCCCTTCTTGATACAACTTCTGTGGATTCGCCTGAATCGCAGCAGTTGCCGATTACCAAGCAGTCTTTGCTGGGCGATTCCAAAAAATGTGTAGCGATCAACGTACCGGTGTTCCATTGCTGGTCTGTCACAACGCGGCGGTTTTTTTGAAAGGTGCACTGTGATTAATGCAGGTGATCGGGGGCTTCGGCCTCTCTTCGCTTTCCCCGGCGGCTCGTACCGCTTTAACGCAGACTTCTAGGGTTTTTCATGACGCGCTACATATTCGTCACGGGCGGTGTTGTTTCTTCATTGGGGAAAGGCATTGCCTCCGCTTCATTGGCGGCCATCCTGGAGGCGCGGGGGCTTAAAGTCACCATGCTCAAGCTGGACCCGTACATCAACGTCGACCCGGGCACCATGAGCCCGTTCCAGCACGGTGAAGTGTTCGTCACCCATGACGGCGCCGAGACCGACCTGGACCTGGGCCACTACGAGCGGTTCATCCGCACGACCATGACCCAGAACAACAACTTCACCACCGGCCGTGTCTACGAGCACGTGCTGCGCAAGGAGCGCCGTGGTGATTACCTGGGTGCAACCATCCAGGTGATCCCGCACATCACCGACGAAATCAAGCGCCGCATCATCAAGGGTGCAGGCGATGCCGACGTGGCGATGGTCGAGATCGGTGGCACCGTGGGTGACATTGAATCCCAACCGTTCCTCGAAGCCATTCGCCAGTTGCGTTTCGAAGTCGGCGCCAAGCGCGCGATGCTGATGCACCTCACCCTGGTGCCGTACATCGCCACTGCCGGCGAAACCAAAACCAAGCCAACCCAGCACTCGGTCAAGGAACTGCGTTCCATTGGCCTGCAGCCGGACGTGCTGGTTTGCCGCTCCGATCACCCGATCGATATTTCCTCGCGTCGCAAGATCGCGCAGTTCACCAACGTTGAAGAACGTGCGGTGATCGCCCTGGAAGACGCCGACACCATCTACAAGATCCCGGGCATCCTGCATTCCCAGGGCCTGGATGATTTTGTGGTCGAGCGTTTCGGCCTGCAGTGCAACGGCGCGGACCTGTCCGAGTGGGAAGCCGTGGTCGACGCCAAGCTCAACCCTGAGCATGAAGTCACCATCGCCATGGTCGGCAAGTACATGGAACTGCTCGACGCGTACAAATCCCTGATCGAAGCGATGAGTCACGCCGGCATCAGCAACCGTACCAAGGTCAACCTGCGCTACATCGATTCCGAAGACATCGAGAACCAGGGCACCGCGCTGCTTGAAGGCGTGGACGCGATCCTCGTTCCCGGCGGTTTCGGCCTGCGTGGCGTGGAAGGCAAGATCACCGCCGTGCAATACGCTCGCGAGAACAAGGTGCCCTACCTGGGTATCTGCCTGGGCATGCAGGTGGCCGTCATCGAGTTCGCCCGTAACGTGCTGGGCTGGAAAGACGCCAACTCCACCGAGTTCGATCACACCAGCGGCCACCCGGTCGTGGGCCTGATCACCGAGTGGGAAGACGCCACCGGTGCCGTCGAAACCCGTACCGAAGCCTCCGACCTGGGCGGCACCATGCGCCTTGGCGCACAGGACTGCCTGCTGGAAGCCGGTTCGCTGGTACACGACTGCTACGGCAAGGATGTGATCGTCGAGCGTCACCGTCACCGCTACGAAGTGAACAACAACCTGCTGCCACAGATCAAAGAAGCGGGCCTGAAGATTTCCGGCCGCTCCGGTGACGGCAAGCTGGTTGAAGTGGTCGAGGCACCGGATCATCCGTGGTTCGTGGCCTGCCAGTTCCACCCTGAGTTCACCTCGACGCCGCGCGACGGTCACCCCCTGTTCAGCGGTTTCGTCAAAGCGGCACTGACGCAACATCAGAAGAAGGCATAACCCTGATGGCCCAGAAGATCATTCGCGTAGGCGACATCGAGATTGCCAACGACAAGCCCATGGTGCTGTTCGGCGGCATGAACGTACTGGAAAGCCGCGACATGGCGATGCAGGTCTGTGAAGAGTACGTGCGGGTTACCCAGAAGTTGGGGATCCCCTATGTATTCAAGGCCAGCTTCGACAAGGCCAACCGTTCGTCCGTGACCTCCTATCGCGGCCCGGGCCTTGACGAAGGCATGCGGATCTTCCAGGACATCAAGCAAGCTTTCGGCGTGCCGATCATCACCGACGTCCACGAGCCCGAGCAGGCTGCCGTGGTCGCCGAGGTGTGCGACATCATTCAGCTGCCGGCCTTCCTGTCGCGCCAGACCGACCTCGTGGTCGCCATGGCCAAGACTGGTGCGGTGATCAATATCAAGAAAGCCCAGTTCCTCGCGCCTCAGGAAATGAAACATATCCTGAGCAAATGCGTGGAAGCGGGTAACGACCAGTTGATCCTGTGCGAGCGTGGTTCGAGCTTCGGCTATAACAACCTCGTGGTGGACATGCTCGGTTTCGGCATCATGAAACAGTTCGAATACCCGGTGTTCTTCGACGTGACCCACGCGTTGCAAATGCCCGGTGGTCGCGCCGATTCCGCCGGCGGTCGCCGTGCCCAGGTGCTGGACCTGGCCAAGGCGGGCATCAGCCAGTCCCTGGCCGGCCTGTTCCTGGAAGCCCACCCGGACCCGGACAACGCCAAGTGCGACGGCCCCTGTGCCCTGCGCCTGGACAAGCTGGAGCCGTTCCTGGCCCAGCTCAAGCAGTTGGACGAACTGGTCAAGAGTTTTCCGACGGTAGAGACCGCGTAAGCGTCGTTTCTCCGGTAGAATTTCCCACGCTTTATGCTCAGGCCCCAGGCCTGAGCCTTGTCGTCTGCAAGCCTGCCCTGTTGTTCCACCCTTGCGGTCGGTCAAAAGATTTCCTTCAGCTGCGTCGTTTTCGTCAACTTTGGAGTGTTTACAACAATGGCAAAAATCGTCGACATCAAAGGTCGTGAAGTTCTCGACTCCCGTGGCAACCCCACCGTCGAAGCCGACGTGCTTCTCGATAACGGCATCATCGGCAGCGCCTGCGCGCCGTCCGGTGCTTCCACAGGTTCGCGCGAAGCGCTGGAACTGCGTGATGGCGACAAGAGCCGTTACCTGGGCAAGGGTGTACTCAAGGCGGTAGCCAATATCAATGGCCCGATCCGTGACCTGTTGCTGGGCAAGGACCCGCTGGACCAGAAAGCCCTGGACCACGCGATGATCAAGCTCGACGGCACCGAAAACAAAGGCAGCCTGGGCGCCAACGCGATCCTCGCCGTGTCCCTGGCCGCCGCCAAGGCCGCCGCGCAGGACCAGGACCTGCCGCTGTACGCGCACATCGCCAACCTGAACGGTACGCCGGGCGTGTACTCGATGCCGGTGCCGATGATGAACATCATCAACGGTGGCGAGCACGCCGATAACAACGTCGACATCCAGGAGTTCATGGTGCAGCCGGTTGGCGCCAAGACCTTCTCCGAAGGCCTGCGCATGGGCACCGAGATTTTCCATCACCTCAAGGCTGTGCTGAAGGCCCGAGGCCTGAGCACTGCAGTGGGTGACGAAGGTGGTTTCGCACCAAACCTGGCGTCCAACGAAGATGCACTCAAAGTGATCTCCGAAGCTGTGGCCAACGCCGGCTACACACTGGGCACCGACGTGACCCTGGCCCTGGACTGCGCTGCCAGCGAATTCTATGAAGATGGCAAGTACAACCTGTCCGGCGAAGGCCAGGTGTTCAATTCCGAAGGCTTTGCCGAATACCTGAAGGGCCTGACCCAGCGCTACCCGATCATTTCGATCGAAGACGGCCTGGATGAGTCCGACTGGGACGGCTGGAAAATTCTCACCGACAAGATCGGCGAAAAAATCCAGTTGGTGGGCGACGACCTGTTCGTGACCAACACCAAGATCCTGAAAGAAGGCATCGACAAGAAGATCGCCAACTCGATCCTGATCAAGTTCAACCAGATCGGCACCCTGACTGAAACTCTGGAAGCCATCCAGATGGCCAAGGCTGCGGGCTACACCGCCGTGATCTCGCACCGCTCCGGCGAAACCGAAGATTCGACCATTGCCGACCTGGCCGTGGGCACCTCGGCGGGCCAGATCAAGACCGGTTCCCTGTGCCGTTCCGACCGCGTGTCCAAGTACAACCAATTGCTGCGCATCGAAGAGCAATTGGCGGGTAAAGCCAAGTACAACGGTCGCAGCGAGTTTCGCGGCTGAGCAGTAAATGGTAAAAAGTCGGCCGATTGCGTCGGAAATCTCACGACAGTGGGCATTTCGGCGCTAATCTGCTGACTGACAAGCACAAGCCTGGTTTATCCAGGCTTCGTGCTATCAGTTGCTGCAAAAGGTTTGCATGACTGTCTTTTTTCACTGGATACCCGGATTTCGATGCGCAGTCCCAATTGGTTGTTCCTCGTCTTGCTCTTGTTGCTGGCTGGCCTGCAGTACCGCCTATGGGTCGGTAACGGCAGCTTTGCGCAGGTGGAAGAGCTGACCCAGCAAATTGCCGACCAGCACGCCGAAAACGAACGTCTGCTGGAGCGCAACCGCGTGCTTGATGCCGAAGTGCTTGAGCTGAAAAAAGGCACGGAGACCGTTGAAGAGCGGGCCCGTCATGAACTGGGCATGGTCAAGGAGGGCGAAACCCTCTACCAGTTGGCCCAATGAACACCGAGTTGCCGGCCTTCTGGGCCGTGATTCCGGCCGCGGGTATTGGTGCCCGTATGGCCGCCGACCGTCCCAAGCAGTATCTGCAACTGGGCGGGCGCACCATTCTTGAACACAGCCTTGGCTGTTTCCTTGACCACCCTGCGCTGCAAGGGCTGGTGGTCAGCCTTGCGGTTGATGATCCCTACTGGCCCACCCTGGCATGTGCTGCCGACCCGCGTATTCAACGTGCGGATGGCGGATCGGAGCGTTCGGGGTCAGTGCTCAATGCGTTGTTGCACCTCAACGCTCTCGGTGCCAGTGATGACGACTGGGTGCTGGTGCATGATGCGGCGCGGCCCAATCTGAGCCGTGATGATCTCGACAAGCTACTGGGTGAACTGGCTGACGACCCCGTGGGTGGCCTGCTGGCCGTGCCGGCCCGTGACACCCTCAAGCGCGTCGACAAACGCGGCCGTGTTGTCGAAACGGTTGATCGCAGCCTGATCTGGCAAGCCTTCACCCCCCAGATGTTCCGCCTGGGCGCCTTGCACCGTGCGTTGGCTGATAGCCTGGTGGCCGATGCGGTGATCACCGATGAAGCCTCGGCCATGGAATGGTCCGGCCAGGCGCCACGCCTGATCGAAGGGCGTTCGGACAACATCAAGGTGACGCGGCCGGAAGACCTGGAGTGGCTGCGGTTGCGCTGGGCCAACCGCAGGTAGTCGGTCGTACCGTGTCGACTTCATCGCAGGCAAGCCAGCTCCCACCTTTGATTGGGTTCACAGATCAAAATGTGGGAGGGGGCTTGCCCCCGATGGCGGCCTGACAGTTGACTGGGATGTTGGAATCATCCGCTGTACTCCGGTCGCTCAGCCAACCCCTCCTTCAAGAAATCCACCAACTTCCTGATCTTCGGCGATAAATGCCGCTGCTGCGGATACAACGCCCACACCGCCGTATTCGGCGGCTGATGCGCTTCCAACAGCGACACCAGCGCGCCACTGTGCAGATGTTCCAGCACGTAATAGTCCGGCAACTGGCACAGCCCCATGCCTTGCAGCGCGGCATCCAGCACCGCCTGCCCACTGTTGCAGCGCCAGTTGCCCTGCACCCGCTGGGAAAATTCGCGGCCATCCTGGGCCAGTTGCCAGATGTCCGAACTGCCGATCAGGCAGTTGTGCCGACTCAATTCCGACAAACTGTGTGGCCGACCATACCGGGCCAGGTAGGAAGGTGACGCACACAAATACATGCGGCGCGCAGCCAGGCGGCTGGCAACCATGCGTGAGTCTTGCAGGCGCCCGAGGCGAATCGCCAGGTCGAGGCCTTCATGCACCAAGTCCAACGGGCGGTTGCTCAGCTCGATATCGACACGCAACTGCGGATAGAGCGCCATGAACGCTGTTACCAGCGGCACGATGAAGCGCTCTCCATAGGCCACGGCGCAGGTCATGCGCAACATGCCTTTAGGTTCGCTGGTCAGGTCGCCCACGGCGCGCAGGGCTTCTTCGCGACCGTCCTGCAAGCGCTGGCAGTGTTGCAGGAAAGTCTGGCCCGCTTCGGTCAGCGTCACCTTACGTGTACTGCGATACAACAGGCGGGTTTGCAGTCGTTCTTCCAGGCGCGCCACCTGACGGCTGATATGGGACGACGAGACCCCCAGGCGCTCGGCGGCCGCCGTAAATTGGCTGCATTCGGCCACGGCAACGAACTCATCGATGCCTTCCCAGCGATTCTCCAGCATGGCGATTGTCCCTATACAGCAATAATGTTTTGCTTTTGCTTGGATTATTAATCAATAAGCCATGTTTTACACTGGTCCAATCAATTTTTTACTCCATGGAGAAACCCCGGATGATCAAGTCCCGCGCCGCCGTAGCCTTCGAAGCCAAGAAACCCCTTGAGATTGTGGAAGTCGATGTCGCCATGCCCAAGGCGGGCGAAGTGCTGTTGCGCGTGGTCGCGTCCGGTGTGTGTCATACCGATGCCTACACGCTTTCAGGCGCAGACCCGGAAGGGATTTTCCCGTCGATCCTTGGTCATGAAGGCGGTGCAGTGGTCGAGGCCATTGGCGAAGGCGTAACCTCGGTGGCCGTCGGCGACCATGTGATCCCGCTGTACACCCCGGAATGCGGTCAATGCAAATTCTGCCTGTCCGGCAAGACCAACCTGTGCCAGGCCATCCGTTCCACCCAGGGCAAAGGCTTGATGCCTGACGGCACTACGCGTTTCTCCTACAAGGGCCAGCCGATTTTCCACTACATGGGGACCTCGACGTTCTCCGAGTACACCGTGCTGCCGGAAATTTCCGTCGCCAAGATTCCTAAAGAAGCGCCGCTGGAAAAGGTCTGCCTGCTGGGCTGTGGCGTGACCACCGGTATCGGCGCGGTGATCAATACCGCCAAGGTCAAGCCGGGTGACACCGTGGCCATCTTCGGTCTGGGTGGTATCGGTCTGTCGGCGGTGATTGGTGCGGTGAAAGCCAAGGCCGGCCGCATCATTGCCATCGACATCAACCCGGCCAAGTTTGAAATCGCCAAGCAACTGGGCGCGACCGACTGCATCAACCCGAAAGACTATGACCGCCCGATCCAGGACGTGATTGTCGATTTGACCGATGGCGGCGTGGACTTTTCCTTCGAGTGCATCGGCAATGTCCAACTGATGCGTGCGGCCCTGGAGTGCTGCCATAAAGGCTGGGGCGAGTCGGTGATCATTGGCGTGGCCGGTGCCGGCCAGGAAATCGCCACCCGTCCGTTCCAACTGGTGACCGGTCGCGTCTGGCGCGGCTCGGCCTTCGGCGGCGTTCGCGGGCGTACCGAATTGCCAAGCTACGTGGAAATGGCCCAGACCGGCGAGATCCCGCTGGACACCTTTATCACCCACACCATGGGCCTGGAAGACATCAACAAAGCGTTTGACCTGATGCATGAAGGCAAAAGCATTCGTACCGTCATCCATTTTTGAAGCAGCGGCAAGCTACAAGCTGAAAGCTGCAAGTCGGGTGTGCGCCTTCTTGTCGCTTGAAGCTTGCAACTTGTAGCTGGGAGCACTCCTATGTCCCTGGAAAATATTTCCTGCCAGAAAAGCTTCGGCGGCTGGCATAAACGCTATAAGCATCATTCCGCTGTGCTTGATTGCGACATGACCTTCGCCGTCTACCTGCCGCCGCAGGCGGAGCAGGGCGGCAAGCTGCCGGTGCTGTATTGGCTGTCCGGCCTGACCTGCACCGACGAGAACTTCATGCAAAAGGCCGGTGCCCATCGTATGGCCGCCGAGCTGGGCTTGATCATCGTGGCGCCGGATACCAGCCCGCGCGGCCCCGGTGTGCCGGATGACCCGGATAACGCCTGGGACTTTGGTCTGGGCGCCGGGTTCTATCTGAACGCCACCCAGGAACCCTGGGCCAGGCATTATCGGATGCATGACTATGTGGTGCAGGAATTGCCGGAGTTGGTGGAGGCGCATTTCCCTGCGTCAGACAAGCGGGGCATCAGCGGCCACTCGATGGGCGGCCACGGTGCGTTGGTCTGCGCGCTGCGCAACCCTGGGCGTTACCAGAGCGTGTCGGCGTTTTCGCCGATCAACAATCCGATGGACTGCCCCTGGGGCCAGAAAGCCTTCTCCCGTTACCTGGGAGAAGAGCGCTCGAAGTGGCGCGAATGGGATGCCTGCGTGCTGATCAGCGAAGCGTCGGAACAATTGCCGCTGTTGGTGGACCAGGGCGATCGCGACGATTTCCTCGCCGTGCAGCTCAAGCCCGAGGCCTTGCAGCAAGCCGCCAAGGCGGCCGGTCATCCGCTGGAACTGCGGCTGCAACCCGGCTACGACCACAGCTACTTCTTTATCGCCAGCTTCATCGATGACCATTTGCGCCATCATGGGCGTGCTTTGCTCGGTTAATGTGAGGCAAAAGTAGGTAGAATCACGCCCTGAATTAAATCGGGGCGTTTTTTTATGCGTATTGGCCACGGCTACGATGTGCACCGTTTCGCTGAAGGCGATTTCATCACTTTGGGCGGCGTGCGTATCGCGCACCACCATGGGCTGCTGGCTCATTCTGACGGCGACGTTGTGTTGCACGCCTTGAGCGATGCGTTGCTCGGCGCAGCGGCGTTGGGTGATATCGGCAAGCACTTTCCGGACACCGATCCAACCTTCAAGGGTGCCGACAGCCGTGTGTTGCTGCGCCATGTCGTCGGCTTGATCCACGCCAAAGGCTGGAAGGTCGGCAACGTCGATAACACCATCGTGGCCCAGGCGCCGAAAATGGCCCCGCATATCGAATCGATGCGCGCCCTGATTGCCGCCGACCTGCAAATAGAATTGGACCAAGTCAACGTGAAAGCCACCACCACCGAAAAGCTCGGGTTTACCGGTCGTGAAGAGGGCATCGCCGTGCACTCCGTCGCCTTGTTGCTGCGCGCATGAACGAACTTGAGTTGCTGGGCCCGCGTGCCTATGGCAAAGCGTTGGGCAGCGCGGTCCTGAAGGCCACTGCCGAAGATTTTCAGGTGGACGAAGTGCTCGACATCCCTCTGACCGGCGAAGGCGAGCACCTGTGGTTGTGGGTGGAGAAGCGCGGCCTGAATACCGAGGAAGCAGCGCGGCGTATCGCCAAGGCGGCTGGCGTGCCCTTGCGCACCGTCAGCTATGCCGGGCTCAAGGATCGCCAGGCATTGACCCGCCAGTGGTTCAGCGTGCAGTTGCCCGGCAAGGCCGACCCAAACATGAGTGCCGCCGAGAACGACACCCTGAGGATCCTGAAAACTGCGCGGCACAAACGCAAGCTGCAGCGCGGCGCCCATGCGGCCAACGGCTTTACCTTGCGCCTGACCCAGTTGAACGGTGATACCGCCGCCATCGACGCGCGTCTGAAACAGATTGCCCAGCACGGTATTCCCAACTATTTCGGTGCCCAGCGCTTTGGCCATAATGGCGGCAATGTCGTCGATGCCCGTGACTGGGCGGCTCGCAAGGCCCTGCCGGAGCAGCGCAATGTACGTTCGCGGTTGCTGTCCACCGCCCGTAGCTTGCTGTTCAACAAAGTGTTGGCGGCGCGTGTCGCCGACGGCTCCTGGCAGCGCGCCCAAGTCGGCGACTTGCTGGCCTTCACCGACAGCCGCAGCTTTTTCCCGGCCGGTGAGGCTGAATGCAGCGATCCGCGCCTGGCGATCCTCGACTTGCATCCCACCGGCCCGCAGTGGGGGGAGGGCGAGTCTCCGGCGAAAGGTCTTACCTATGAATTGGAACAATCTGTCGCCGCCGCAGAAGCTGATCTGCGTGATTGGCTGGTGAATGCGGGAATGAGCCAAGAACGTCGCATTCTGCGGCTGCCCATTGGCGGGTTGACGTGGCATTATCCCGGGCCTGACATTCTGCAATTGGAATTCGTCCTGCCGGCTGGATGCTTCGCCACTGTATTGGTGCGCGAACTCGTTGATCTAGTGCCGGTGGGGCCGACGGACAACCCATGCGTATTCTGATATCAAACGATGACGGTGCCACCGCACCCGGCCTCGCCGCGCTTCATGCTGCGCTGGCGGATTACGCCGAATGCGTGGTGGTGGCCCCCGACCAGGACAAGAGCGGCGCCAGCAGTTCGCTGACGCTCGACCGTCCGTTGCACCCCAAGGTGCTGGCCAATGGCTTTATCAGCGTGAACGGCACCCCCACCGACTGCGTGCACCTGGCGATCAACAGCTTGTTGGAGCACGCGCCGGACCTAGTGGTGTCGGGCATCAACCTGGGCGCGAACCTGGGCGATGACGTGCTGTATTCCGGCACCGTGGCGGCCGCCCTTGAAGGGCGCTTTCTCGGCGGTATCGGGTTCGCCTTTTCCTTCGCCTCACGGCAACTGGATAACCTGGCGACGGCGGCGTACTACGCGCGCAAGTTGGTGCAAGCGCACGCGTCCCTGAACCTGCCGCCGCGCACTGTGCTTAACGTCAATATCCCCAACCTGCCTCTTGACCATATTCGCGGTATCCAACTGACGCGGCTGGGGCACCGTGCCCGTGCGGCGGCGCCTTTGAAGGTGGTCGACCCGCGTGGCAAGGAAGGCTATTGGATCGCCGCGGCCGGCGACGCCGAGGATGGTGGCGAGGGCACGGACTTTCATGCGGTGATGCAAGGCTATGTATCGATTACCCCGTTGCAATTCGATCGCACCTTCAGTGATGCCTTCAGTGGACTTGATGGCTGGCTGGAGGGACTGCGCTGATGGCTCGTGAACAAGACGACTTGCTGCGCCGTGGCATCGGGATGACTTCCCAGCGCACGCGCGAGCGTTTGATCCAGCGTCTGTACGAAGAAGGCTTGTCCAACGCGCAGGTGCTGGAAGTGATCCGGCGCACGCCTCGGCACCTGTTTGTCGACGAAGCCCTGGCGCACCGCGCCTACGAAGACACGGCGTTGCCGATCGGCCACAACCAGACCATCTCCCAGCCCTATATGGTCGCCCGCATGAGTGAGCTGTTGCTGGCCGCCGGGCCGTTGGACAAGGTGCTGGAAATCGGCACCGGCTCCGGCTATCAGACCGCCGTGTTGTCTCAGCTGGTCGAACGGGTGTTCTCGGTTGAGCGCATCAAGGTGCTGCAGGACCGCGCCAAGGAGCGCCTGGTCGAGCTGAACCTGCGTAACGTTGTGTTTCGTTGGGGAGATGGCTGGGAAGGCTGGCCGGCATTGGCGCCCTATAACGGCATCATTGTCACTGCGGTGGCCACCGATGTGCCGCAAGCGCTGCTCGATCAACTGGCGCCCGGCGGTCGGCTGGTCATCCCGGTGGGCTCCGGCGAAGTGCAACAATTGATGCTCATTATTCGCGAGGACGATGGCTTTTCCCGGCATGTGCTCGGGGCTGTGCGCTTCGTGCCGCTGCTCAACGGCCCGCTGGCCTGATCATTTATTTTCAGACAATGAATTCCACAGGCGCAGATGTGTCTTACAGCGGGGTCTATAGATTCAACGGGGGAAGGCGCCGGAGTTAAACATGATGAAGTTTTCGTTTCACTCGTGTGCCGGTAAAAAGCCAATGCCCAGTTATACTTGCGTCATCTTTCAAGCCTGATACAGGCGTTAACGTTCAGCCACCACAAAGGGAGCGGCGGGTGAGTCTCACAGGTCCTGCGCAGCGAATGAGTAAAACAAGCTTTCAGCGACTGGTGCTTGGCCTTGTCTTGAGTTCCTTACTGGCAGCCTGCTCGAGCACGCCATCCGGCGGTGCGCGGGTGGTTGACCGCACCAATGCGGCACCGCAGAAGCCGACGGTGACCACCGGCCAATACGTCGTGCGCAAGGGCGATACGTTGTTCTCGATCGCCTTCCGTTATGGTTGGGATTACAAGGCGCTCGCAGCTCGTAACAACATTCCCGTGCCCTATACGATTCATCCGGGGCAGACAATTCGTTTCGATGGCCGCGCCGGTTCGGCGCCCACGGCAGTTGTGACAAAGTCGGGATCTTCGGCTTCTTCTTCGAGCAAAACCACGGTTATCACCAGGCCTGCAGGTACCGCCGCACCTTCGGTGGCGAGCAAGCCGGCACCCGCGCCGTTGCCACCTGCAGGGCCGGCGCCGACCGGTTGGGGATGGCCTTCAAACGGCGTGTTAATTGGAAAATTCTCTTCAAACGGCAGTTTGAATAAAGGCATTGATATCGCCGGGGATTTGGGACAGCCTGTTTTGGCTGCGTCTGATGGGACAGTGGTGTACGCCGGGAGTGGTCTACGGGGCTACGGCGAGCTGGTCATCATCAAACACAGCGATACCTACGTCAGTGCCTACGGTCATAACCGCAGGTTGTTGGTTCGGGAGGGGCAGCAGGTCAAGGTCGGACAGACAATTGCCGAAATGGGTTCAACGGGTACAGACCGGGTGAAACTGCACTTTGAGATTCGCCGTCAAGGGAAACCTGTAGACCCACTGCAATTCCTACCCCGTCGTTGATGTGTTGCCAGCCTGTTCCCTCACGTAGAAGGAACAGGCTCCAGCGTTGCCAAGGATAAAGGCGTCGCTTGAGCTTGAGGTCGAACTCACCAAAGGACTATAACAATGGCTCTCAGTAAAGAAGCGCCGGAGTTTGACATCGACGATGAGGTTCTCCTTATGGAGACCGGTATCGCTACGGAACCGATGTCAGATAATGAGGGGGCATCACCACCCTCAGTTCGCACCAAATCCAAAAACTCCTCCGCGTTAAAGCAACACAAGTATATTGATTACACACGGGCGCTCGACGCGACCCAGTTGTACCTCAATGAAATCGGCTTTTCCCCTCTGCTCACTCCCGAAGAAGAAGTTCATTTTGCGCGTCTGTCGCAAAAGGGCGATCCGGCTGGGCGCAAGCGCATGATTGAAAGCAACCTGCGCCTGGTGGTTAAAATCGCCCGACGCTACGTCAATCGCGGATTGTCGCTGCTGGACTTGATCGAGGAGGGCAACCTGGGCTTGATCCGGGCGGTGGAGAAGTTCGACCCTGAGCGGGGCTTTCGCTTCTCGACTTATGCCACCTGGTGGATTCGCCAGACCATCGAACGGGCGATCATGAATCAGACCCGCACGATCCGGTTGCCGATCCATGTGGTCAAGGAGCTCAACGTGTACCTGCGGGCAGCGCGTGAGCTGACACAAAAACTCGATCATGAACCTTCGCCCGAAGAAATCGCCAACCTGCTGGAGAAACCTGTAGGGGAGGTCAAGCGCATGCTTGGCTTGAATGAGCGGGTGTCTTCGGTCGATGTCTCGCTGGGTCCGGATTCGGATAAAACCCTGCTGGACACCCTGACAGATGATCGCCCGACAGATCCGTGCGAGCTGTTGCAGGATGATGATCTGTCTCAAAGTATCGACCAGTGGCTGTCGGAGCTTACCGATAAGCAGCGTGAGGTGGTGATTCGCCGCTTCGGCCTGCGCGGCCATGAGAGCAGCACCCTGGAGGACGTAGGCCTGGAGATCGGCCTGACCCGTGAGCGGGTGCGGCAGATTCAGGTAGAGGGGCTCAAGCGCTTGCGCGAGATCCTCGAGAAGAATGGCTTGTCGAGTGAGTCGTTGTTTCAATAAACGACGCTGCTTGAATGCCGAATGTGGGAGGGGGTATAAGCCCCCTCCCACATTTTTTATGCCGATCGTTTGCTGATCGTTCCCACGCTCTGCGTGGGAATGCAGCACCAGGACGCTCTGCGTCCCAGGGCGTGACGCAGAGCGTCACAAGAGTCATTCCCCCGCAGAGCGTGGGAACGATCGGCATAAAAAAACCCCGCTTTTGAGGGCGGGGTCTTTTCGACTAAGTCAGTACAAGTTAGATAACTTGAACTTCTTCAGCTTGCATGCCTTTCTGACCGCGGGTAGCGATGAAAGAAACCTGTTGGCCTTCTTTCAGGCTTTTGAAGCCGTCGGATTGGATAGCTTTGAAGTGAACGAACAGGTCGTCACCGGATTGTGGAGTGATGAAGCCGAAGCCTTTTTCATCGTTGAACCACTTAACGGTACCAGTTTGGCGATTAGACATGGTGTAACTCCTTGAACAAAGTTAACTGCGACTCAGGAAAAGCCCTGGCCGAGACTGAGTGCAAAGAGCAGGAAAAATTCTTGGAGATGGTTGGATCGAAATTCAACATATCGTGTAGAGATTCTCAGTGACACAAGCAACACAGTGACGCCACCTTAACCCTTTTTCCGGAACGTGCCAATGGTATTTCCGAAGGTTTCTCTATTTTCGTGACTGGCGGTGGTATTTATCGTCGCCGAAAGTCGCGCCAGGAGCCCCGGCCCCGTTGGCTGCGGGTAATGGAGGCGGGTGCATTCGTCATTAAAAGTCCTGCGCCCTTTGAACCCCACAGCCGGCCCCGGTAAGATGCCCCACAGAATTTTTTCACCTCGCATTCAGGACACCGCCATGAGCATCAAATCGGACAAGTGGATTCGCCGCATGGCGCAGGAACACGGCATGATCGAACCGTTCGTCGAGCGCCAGATCCGTGGCGAAGGCGACGCGCGCGTGATTTCGTACGGAGTTTCCAGCTATGGCTACGACGTGCGTTGCGCCGATGAATTCAAGGTGTTCACCAATATCAACTCGGCGATTGTCGATCCGAAGAACTTCGACGAAAAAAGCTTCGTCGACGTCAAGAGCGATGTCTGCATCATCCCGCCAAACTCCTTCGCCCTGGCCCGCACCGTGGAGTTCTTCCGCATCCCGCGTGACGTATTGACCATCTGCCTGGGTAAAAGCACCTACGCCCGTTGCGGCATCATCGTCAACGTGACTCCGCTGGAACCCGAGTGGGAAGGCCATGTGACCCTGGAGTTCTCCAACACCACCACCTTGCCGGCGAAAATCTACGCCAACGAAGGCGTGGCGCAAATGCTCTTCCTGCAGTCGGACGAGGCGTGTGAAGTGTCCTATAAGGACCGTGCCGGCAAGTATCAGGGCCAGCGTGGCGTCACGCTCCCACGCGCTTGATCGAAAGCTCCTACGCTCCAAGGGAATTAGTCTGCGGAAAGTGACTCTATCTAGGTGTACTGCCTCGGCGCGTGTGAAACGCGTCGAGCCACGCTTGAGGAGTGCCCTATGAAGATCAACCCGCGAATCAGCGCAGAACTTGCCCGGCTTGAACCCAACCAGATTGGTGTTCTGGCCTGGTCCTTGATGGCCGACCCTGCTTATGCGGGCGGCATCCCCGGCCAACCTGAACCGGACTATCCGCAGCCTACCGAACCGGGTGAGCCAACCCTGCCGGATGAGCCGCCTCCCGCACCTGTTGCCTGACCCAGCACGCACGCCTGTGCGTCACTGAACCGGCCAGACCTCATGATCGCCGATCACAAAGATTCGGCGCTCATCGTCCAGCTCCACGGCGTAACCGCCGGTAAAGGCGCCAAACGCCGGCAGCAGGCTGACGCGCTTGCCAATCTGGAAACACGGCAGGCGCAGGCTCTGGCGGCCCTTGCCGCGCAAGCGATACACCGGATGGACATGCCCCGCCAGCACATGATGGTCGGGGTGGGTGTCCGGTTCGTGCTGTAGCGCGAATGGCCCTATCAATAGTGGCTCCGTCACTACCTCGATGTTCAGATCGGCAGGCGGATCGCCTGCGCGTTGATCGTGATTGCCGCGAATCAACGTGATCGGCAACTCAGTGTGGCGCGCTCGCCAGGCCCTGAGTGCGCCCAGGGTGCCGCTGGCGTGGGAGCCTGGGCCGTGGAGGAAATCTCCGAGGAAGATCACCCGAGCGCAGGCAAAGGCCGCCAGCAACCGATCCAGGCGCTGCAGGTTTTCGCTCGTAGTGCCCTGGGGCACGGGTTGCCCGAGGCTGCGATAGGCCGAGGCCTTGCCGAAGTGAGCGTCGGCGATCAGCAGGTATTGGCGCGCCGGCCAGTACACCGCCTTGTCCGCCAGCAGCCACAATTGCTCACCCTCAAGCGTTACCGAACACACCATCAAGCGTTCCCTCTGTCCGCGACTTTTTCCAGGTCCTTGACCATCCGCGCAATGCGCTCCGAGAGTTTTTCCGAACTCAGGCTTTCGCGCATCCGCTCCACCAGCAGCGGAAAGGCCAGGGGGGTTGGCCGCTGGATCATATGCAGGTCCAGTTGCAGCGCCGACAAGCGAAGCAATGTCTCTTCCAGGCGCTGAATGTCCAGTTCGTTGCGCAGGACTTCTTCCCCTGCCTGGGTCAGCAGCAGATTGTGCGGATCATATTGTTTGAACACTTCGAAGAACAGGCCACTGGAGGCCTGCACCTGCCGGGTGCTTTTCGGTGCACCGGGGTAACCGGCGAACACCAGCCCGGCGATGCGTGCGATTTCGCGAAAGCGCCGCAACGCCAGCTCACCGGCGTTGAGGCTGGCTGCCACGTCCGTGAGTAAATCCTGTGAGCTGAGCAGCGCCTCGTTCAACAACTCGGGCCAGTGCACCTCGGTGGCGCTCAGCAACTCCAACCCATAATCGTTGACTGCAATGGAAAAGGTCACGGGTTGCTGCCGGCTGACTCGCCACGCCAGCAGACTCGCCAGCCCCAGATGCACCTGACGCCCGGCGAAGGGGTAGAGAAACAGGTGCCAGCCTTCGCGCGACTTGAGAAACTCCGCCAGCAAGTGATCACGGGTCGGCAGGCCGGACCAACGCAGTTGTGTCAGCAGCAATGGCTGCACCGCCTGCATCTCCGGGCCGTCGAAGCGCCCCTGGGCCGCTGCGTCGAAGCGCTCGATCACCGCCTGCGCCAGCTCGTTGGAAAGTGGCATGCGCCCGCCATTCCAGCGCGGCACGGCGGCTTTTTTCGCGGTGCTGCGGCGCACGTACGCGGTCATGTTTTCCACGCGCACCAACTCGAGCAGGCGTCCGGCGAACAGAAAGCCGTCGCCCGGCTTGAGTCGCGCAATAAAACCTTCCTCGACACTGCCGAGGTTTTTGCCGCCACCGCCCTTGCTCCAGTACTTCAGGTGCATACTCGCATCGCTGACAATGGTGCCCACGCTCATGCGATGGCGGCGCGCCAGTCGCGCATCGGGAACGCGCCAGATGCCCTGTTCGTCGGGTTCTACGCGGCGGTAATCCGGGTAAGCGGTGAGCGACAGTCCGCCATGGCGCACAAAGGCCAGGGCCCAGGTCCAATCGGCGTCGGTAAGATCGCGGTAGGCCCAGGCCCCGCGGACCTCCGCCAGCAGCGCATCCGGAGTAAACCCGCCGCCCAGGGCCATGCTGACCAGATGTTGCACCAGCACATCCAAGGGTTTGTGGGGCGATTCGCGGGCTTCGATGCGTCGCTGGGCAATCGCATCCTTTGCGGCGGCGGCTTCCACCAGCTCCAGGCTGTGGGTTGGCACCAGGGTCACCCGTGATGGCCGCCCCGGTGCATGCCCCGAGCGGCCGGCGCGTTGCATCAGGCGCGCCACACCTTTGGCCGAGCCGATCTGCAACACCCGCTCCACCGGCAGGAAATCCACGCCCAGGTCCAGGCTGGAGGTGCACACCACCGCCTTGAGTTGGCCGTCTTTGAGCGCACGTTCCACCCAGTCCCGGGTCTCGCGCGACAGCGAACCGTGATGCAGCGCAATCAGGCCGGCCCATTCCGGCCTGGCCTCCAGCAGCGCCTGGTACCAGATTTCCGACTGCGCCCGGGTATTGGTGAACACCAGGCAACTGCTGCTGGCGTCTACTTCGGCCACCACTTGCGGGAGCATTTTCAAACCGATATGGCCGGCCCAGGGAAAGCGTTCGGCGATGGGCGGCAGCAGTGTGTCAACCAGCAACTGTTTGGGCGATTGCCCCTGCACGTTGACGCCGCCACCCTGTGGGACCAATACATCCAGCGCGTGGGCCTGATTGCCCAAGGTCGCGGAAATGCCCCAGACCAGCAAGTCGGGATGCCAGCGTCGCAGCCGTGCCAACGCCAGTTGCAGTTGCACACCGCGCTTATTGCCGATCAGTTCATGCCATTCGTCCACTACCACCATGCGCAGATGCGCCAGGCTGACCTCACTGTCGGCGCGCGTAAGCATCAGCGTCAGGCTTTCCGGGGTGGTAATCAGCGCTGTGGGCTGGCGGCGGGTCTGACGGGCGCGTTCGCCGCTGCTGGTGTCGCCCGTGCGCAGGCCAACGCTCCAGGGGATCTGCAAGGCCGCCAGCGGCGCCTCAAGCGCGCGTGCGGTGTCGGCGGCCAAGGCGCGCATCGGTGTGATCCACAATACGGTCAGGGGTTCGGCCGGCGCCTTGCGCTTGCCGGTTGCGGGCGGGCGCGTGATGGCGAAACGATTGAGGGCGGCGAACCACAGCGCGTAGGTTTTACCCGCGCCGGTATTGGCATGCAGCAAGCCGGATTGACCGTCCTTGACGGCCTTCCACACTTCTTTCTGGAATGCGAACGCACGCCAGCCACGGGTGGCAAACCATTGTTTTGCGAATTCGACGGGTTTTGCCATGCGGCAGCTGACGCTCTGGAGGCTCTATTGCACAGACCCTCCAGGCGTCACAAAGGTTTACTTCAAGTTGCCGCTCAAAAACTGCTGCAGGCGCTCGCTCTTCGGATTGCCCAGCACGTCCGCCGGCGCACCTTGCTCTTCCACCCGGCCTTGGTGCAGGAACAGCACCTGGCTGGAAACCTTGCGCGCAAAGCTCATTTCGTGGGTCACCATGATCATGGTGCGGCCTTCCTCAGCCAGGCCCTGGATGACCTTCAATACTTCACCGACCAACTCCGGGTCCAGTGCCGAGGTGGGTTCGTCGAACAGCATCACCTCGGGCTCCATCGCCAACGCGCGGGCAATCGCTACCCGTTGCTGCTGGCCGCCGGACAGGAACGCCGGGTATTGATCGGCCACCCGCGCGGGCAGGCCGACTTTGTCCAGGTAGCGCCGAGCGCGGTCTTCGGCGTCTTTCTTGCTGCACCCCAGCACCCGGCGCGGCGCCATGGTGATGTTTTCCAGCACGCTCATATGGCTCCACAGGTTGAAGTGCTGGAAGACCATCGCCAGTCGCGTGCGCAAGCGCTGCAACTCGGCATCGTCGGCCACGCGCATGCCGTGGCGGTCGCTGACCATGCGGATGGTTTGACCGTCCAGGGTCATGGCGCCGTCGTTGGGCGTTTCCAGGAAGTTGATGCAGCGCAGGAAGGTGCTCTTGCCCGAGCCGCTGGCGCCGATCAGGCTGATCACGTCACCGGTCCTGGCCTTGAGCGAGACACCTTTGAGCACCTCATTGTCGCCATAGCTTTTATGCAGGCCTTCAACGGTCAATTTGTACATGGGGCGTGCATCCTCAAGGCGAAAGTAAGTAGCCGCTACGGTAGGCCTCAGTGCCGGCGACATGGCTGATCACCATCCCGGCAGTGGCCATGCGGCGTAGCGAGCGGGCGTAAAGCAGGCCGGCATGTTGGCAGTGCACGGGCGTTACGCGGTCAGTGATGGGGTCGATGATTTCTGCGATCAGTTGCCCGGCTTCCAGGTATTCCCCCGGCAAGGCACTGAACACCAGCAAGCCGCCCACCGGTGTGGTCACCGGCTCCACCCCCGCCAATGGCGTGGCCGGGTAGGGCAGCGGGGGCAGGGGCGCCGCGTCGCCTTCAATCGCACCGAAGTGAATCAGGTAATCGATGATCGCCTGGCAGTCCAGGGCCGCGAGGCCGTGGTTGACGTCGCCTTGGCCGCGCAACTCGACGGTCACGGAAAAGCTGCCCAGGGGGATCGGGAAGCGCGCGCCGAAGCGTTGCCGCAACTGCCACCACACCAGGGTGAAACATTCATCAAAGGACTGCCCGCCGGAGTCGGTGGCCAGCAGGTTGGCCTCCGAGCCCAGGTAACGCGCCAACGGTTCCACCTGTGGCCAGGCCTCAGGCGTGGTGTAGAGGTGCGCCACGGCTTCGAAATCGCAATGCAGGTCCAGCACCATGTCGGCATCGCACGCCAGGCGTTGCAGCACCAGGCGTTGGGATTGCAATTGCGTCGACGCGGTTTGCCTGGCGAGGGCGTCGGATAACGCGGTGCGGATCAATCGGGCGTTGTGCTGGGGGTCATCGCTCAGCGAGTCTTCAACCTGATCACCGACTGCGTCGCTGAGGTCGACGAACAGGCGATTGAAATTCTGCCCGCTTTCCAGCTCGTAGCGGCCCAGAGGGATGTCCATCAGCACCTGTTCCAGCCCCACCGGATTGGCGACCGGCACCAGGGCGATTTCGCTGCGCAAGCGCCCGGCGGCAGCCAATTGGGCCAGGCGCGCCTTCAGGTGCCAGGCCACCAGCATGCCCGGCAGTTCATCGGCATGCAGGGACGATTGGATGTAAATCTTGCGGTCGGCCTGTTCCGGGCCGAAATGGAAACTGTGAATCTGCCGCGCTGTGCCAGGCACCGGCGCAATCAGGTCATGTTGCTGATGACGCATGAAAGCTCCTTAATGGCTCGGCCCGAGGAAGGCCAGCCAGCGGCGTTCGGCCAATCGGAACAGGCCGACCAGAGCGAAGGTCACGGCCAGGTAGATCAAGGCGGCGATGCCGAACGATTGAAAGGTCATGAAGGTGGCCGAGTTGGCGTCCCTGGCGACTTTGAGGATGTCCGGGATGGTGGCGGTGAACGCCACGGTGGTCGAATGCAGCATCAGGATCACTTCGTTGCTGTAGTAGGGCAACGAACGGCGCAGCGCCGACGGCATGATCACATAGGCATACAACTTCCAACCGCTCAACCCGTAGGCCTTGGCCGCTTCGACTTCGCCGTGGGCCATGCTGCGGATTGCCCCGGCGAAAATTTCTGTGGTGTAGGCGCAGGTGTTGAGGGCGAAGGCCAGGATCGTGCAGTTCATCGCATCGCGAAAGAACGCATCGAGCACCGGTTGCGCACGCACGGCGGCGATGCTGTAGATGCCGGTGTAGCAAATCAGCAACTGAATGTAGAGCGGCGTGCCGCGAAACAGGTAGGTGTAGAACTGCACCGGCCAGCGCACCAGGCGCCTGCGCGAGACACGGGCGATAGACAGTGGAATCGACACCACAAACCCAATCACCAGGGCCGCGCTGAGCAGCCACATAGTCATGGCCAGGCCGGTGATGTGCTGGCCGTCGCTATAAAGGAAGGGGCGCCAGTATTCCTGCAAAAGCTCGATCATCGCACGGCCTCCCGTGAGCCTGCGGAGTAGCGCCGTTCAAGACGACGCAGGACGAAGTTGGACGCGCTGGTGATCAACAGGTAGATCAGCGCGGCGAGTACCAGGAAGTAGAACAGTTGGTAGGTGCTCTTGCCGGCATCCTGGGCGGCTTTCACCAGGTCGGCCAGGCCGATGATCGACACCAGGGCGGTGGCCTTGAGCATCACCATCCAGTTATTGCCGATGCCCGGCAGGGCAAAGCGCATCATCTGCGGGAAGGTCACGTAGCGAAACCGTTGCCCGCGCTTGAGCCCGTAGGCGGTGGCAGCTTCCAGCTGGCCGCGGGGCACGGCGAGAATCGCGCCGCGAAAAGTCTCGGTGAAATAGGCACCGTAGATAAAACCCAGGGTGATGACCCCGGCGCTGAATGGGTCGATCTCGATGTACTCCCATTCCATAACGTCGGTCAGGCCGGTCAGCCAGGTTTGCAGGCTGTAGAAAATCAGCAGCATCAACACCAGGTCGGGTACGCCGCGAATCAAGGTGGTGTAGAGCTGGGCGGGGATACGCAGGAAGGGCAGGCTGGACAGTTTCGCGCTGGCGCCGAGCAGGCCCAGTAACACGCTGACGGCCAGGGACAGCACCGACAATTTAAGGGTCATCCAGGTGCCTTGCAGCAACAGCGGGCCGAAACCCTTCAAGCTGAACGCGCTCAGCCCGAGGGTTTGCAACAGATCTTCGAACATAAATCAGGACCTATGGCGATAAAAAAGCGCCCCTTCAAAAAAGGGGCGCCCCAGGCATTATTTGCCGCTGTACAGGTTCAGATCGCCAAAGTGTTTCTTCTGAATAGTGGCGTAGGTGCCATCATCGTGTAACGCTTTGATACCTTTATCCAAAAGAGCCTTGAGCTCAGTGTTACCTTTTTTGATACCGATCGCGGTTTTCGACGGCAGCAGCGGGTCATCGATTGCTGCGCTGACTTCGTATCCAGCACCGGCTGGGGACTTCAGAAAACCCAGTTCAGCCTGCAGCATATCCTGCACGGAGGCATCGAGACGGCCGGACGTCAGGTCCGCATACACCTGATCCTGGTTGGCGTAGGCCTTGGTGGTCACGCCGGCCTTGTCCAGCACAGCCTTGGCGTAGGCTTCCTGGATGGTGCCTTGCTCGTAGCCCACGGTTTTGCCCTTGAGCGACTCCGGCGTCGAGTACCCGGCGCCTTTCTTGAACACCAGCGAGGTTGGCCCCGAGAACAGCTCGTTGGAGAAGTCGATCGCCTTCTCACGTACCGGGGTCACGGTCATGGACGAAATCACACCGTCGAACTTGTTGGCTTTCAGGCCGGGAATCATGCCGTCGAAATCGCTTTCAACCCATTTGCATTTGACCTTCAGCTCTGCACAAATGGCATTGCCCAGGTCGATGTCGAAGCCCACCAGGCTGCCGTCGGCGGCTTTGGATTCGAACGGCGCGTAGGACGGATCGACACCGAAACGCAATTCCTTGTATTCCTTGGCGGTTGCAACACCTGCAGCCATGCACAGAGCCAGTGCAGAAAGGGTCAGCAATGCTTTTTTCATTATGTATTCCCTGGAAACCAAGATAAGCGCTTGTGGCGCATTTAGGACTGTTACTGAACGGTGTCAGACGGATCCCAAGTAGCAATTTCTGCACCATAGTTCCGAATGATCGTTTTAAAAGGTGGGATGAGGGATTTCTGAGCGTAGGAAATGCCCATTAGCGGGCACTGATAGAGTAGTGCACCATTTAGGATCGAACGGAAATCCAAATGTGGGAGGGGGCTTGCCCCCGATGGCGGTGTGTCAGTCACAGCATCTGCGTCTGACCCACTGCTATCGGGAGCAAGCCCCCTCCCACATTTGAACTGGGTCAGGCCAGTAAGTCCTGCAGCGTGGCGAGATTGTCGGCTTCCTCCACCGGTTTGTCCTGGCGCCAACGCAACATCCGTGGGAACCGCACCGCAATTCCGCTTTTATGCCGCTTGGACAGGGCGATGCCTTCGAAACCCAACTCAAACACCATGCTCGGCGTAACGCTGCTGACCGGGCCGAATTTTTCCACCGTGGTTTTGCGCACAATCGCGTCGACCTTGCGCATTTCTTCGTCAGTCAGCCCGGAATAGGCCTTGGCGAACGGCACCAGGGTGCGCTCGCTGCCCGGCGGGCCGTCCCACACCGCGAAGGTGTAATCGCTGTACAGGCTGGCGCGCCGACCGTGGCCGCGCTGAGCGTAGATCAACACCGCGTCGACGCTGAACGGGTCGACCTTCCACTTCCACCACAGGCCCATATCCTTGGTGCGGCCCACGCCGTAGAGGCCTTTGCGGTCCTTGAGCATCATGCCTTCCACACCCAGGCTGCGGGAGGCTTCGCGCTGCTCGGCCAACGCCTGCCAGGTTGGCCCCTCAAGCAGCGGCGAGGGCAATAACACCGGTTGGTTACACGCTGCGATCACGCTTTCGAGCTGCGCACGCCGTTCAGCCAGAGTGTGGTTGCGCCAGTCGTCGCCTTGAAACTCCAGCAGGTCATAGGCAAGCACCGCCACCGGCGCATCCTCCAGTACCTTTTTACTCAGGGTTTTGCGGCCGATCCGTTGCTGCAGCAGGGCGAAGGGTTGCACCGCGTCCTTCCAGACCACGATCTCACCGTCGATCACCGTGCCATCCGGCAAGCCACTGACCAGGCTGTGCAGCTCGGGGAAACGCTCGGTCACCAGCTCTTCGCCGCGCGACCACACCCACAGGCGCCCCTCACGCTTGACCAGTTGCGCGCGAATGCCATCAAACTTCCATTCCACCTGCCAGTCGGCGGGGGAGCCGAGCAGGGCATCGAACTGCTCCAGCGGTTGCGCCAAGCCGTGGGCGAGAAAAAACGGATAGGGCTGACCGCCACGTTGCGCATGTTCGTCGGACGATTCGGCGGCGATCAACTTGAGGTAGCCCGCAGCCGTAGGGCGATTGGACAAATCGGTGTAGCCCACCAGCCGTTGCGCCACGCGCTTGCTGTCGAGCCCGGCCATGGCGGCAAGCGCGCGGGTCACCAGCAGCTTGGACACGCCCACGCGAAAGCTGCCGGTGATCAACTTGATGCACACCATCAGGCTCGGTTGATCCAGCTGCGCCCACAGCGCAGGCAGGCGTTCGGCCAGTTCAGCAGGCGCAAGGCCGCGCAGCGGCAGCAGTTTTTCTTCCAGCCACACCGCCAGGCCGTCTTCGGAGGTGTAGGTCGATTCGGGTAGCAGCAGGGAAATCGTCTCGGCCAGGTCGCCGACGGACTGGTAACTCTCTTCGAACAACCACGGCTCGATGCTCGCCGCTTGCGTCGCCATATCCCTCAGCAGACGGGTCGGTACCAGTTGCCGCGGCCGCCCCCCGGAGAGGAAGTACACCGCCCATGCCGCATCCTGCGGCGGTGCCTGCTGAAAATAGTCTTGCAGCGCCGCGAGCTTGGCGTTGCTGGAGGTCGTCGCGTCGAGGTTGGCGTACAGCTCGGCGAAGGCTTTCATGCGCTGGCCTCCTCTTCGTCATCGCCATATTCGGTGCTGAAACCCTGGGCATCCAGGCCTTTTTCGCGCAGATGGCGCACCAGTACGCCGACCGAGCCGTGGGTGACCATCACCCGTTCGGCGCCGGTCTGTTCGATGGCCCACAACAGTCCGGGCCAATCGGCGTGGTCCGACAGCACAAAGCCACGGTCGACCCCGCGCCGCCGCCGAGTCCCGCGCAGGCGCATCCAGCCGCTGGCGAACGCGTCGCTGTAATCGCCAAAGCGGCGTATCCAAGTGCTGCCGCTGGTGGAGGGCGGGGCGATGATCAAGGCCTGGCGCAGCAGCGGGTCGTTTTTTTTGAAGTCGCCGGCGTACAGCGTTTCCGGAATGTACACCCCGGCTTCGCGGTACACCCGGTTCAACGGCTCGACGGCGCCATGGCTGAGGATCGGGCCGATGCTGGCATCGATGCCATGCAGAATGCGCTGGGCCTTGCCGAAGGAATAGCAGAACAGCACGCTGGCTTTGCCGGCGGCGATATTGGCCTGCCACCAGTCATTAATGCCGGCAAAAATCTGCGCCTGCGGCTGCCAGCGGTAGATCGGCAGGCCAAAGGTTGATTCGGTAATGAAGGTGTGGCAGCGCACCGGTTCGAACGGCGCGCACGTGCCGTCGGGTTCAACCTTGTAGTCGCCGGACGCGACCCAGACTTCGCCCTGGTATTCCAGGCGCACCTGGGCTGAGCCCAACACATGCCCGGCCGGATGAAAACTCAAGGTCACACCGTGGTGCACCAACTGTTCGCCGTAGGCCAGGGTTTGCAGGTTGATGTTCTGGCCCAGGCGCGAACGCAGGATGCCTTCGCCGGGGGCGGCGGCCAGGTAATGTTGATTGCCGGTGCGGGCGTGGTCGCCGTGGGCATGGGTGATGACGGAGCGTTCCACCGGGCGCCAGGGGTCGATGTAGAAATCCCCGGCGGGACAATAGAGGCCTTCGGGTCGGGCAATGACAAGGTCCATGGGGTGACCGAGGAGGTGGGCTTATCATTTAGGAGGATATGACGGTGGGAGAAGTTCTATCTGAATGCATGGGGTCCAAATGTGGGAGGGGGCTTGCTCCCGATGGCAGGATGTCAGCCACTGATGTAGTGGCTGATCTATCGCTTTCAAGGATCGTTCCCACGCTCCCGCGTGGGAGTGCAACCCGTGACGCTCTGCGTCACCTGTGCACTGTAGCTGAAACTTAGCTCGGTTCGCGCGACGCGGAGCGTCGCAAAAGGCATTCCCACGCAGAGCGTGGGAACGATCAGAGCGCCGGGTTACTTGCCAGGTGTCAGGGTCAACCTGGTCTTGCCATACACCTTGTCAAAGTTCTGCGGCTGCATCGGGAAACTCAGGTATTGCGCCTTGAGCGACGGGTCGATGCCGTTGGCATAGTTCGGGCTGGCCGGGTTGCCGGACTGGCCGGTGCCGCCCTGGCCCATCATCGGTTCCGGCTGGCCGAAGTCGACAATCATGCGCAACGCCGACGTCTGGGCCGCGTTGAAGTCCTGCCCCCAGCGGTACGGTGCCGGGTTCAGGGTGTTGTGGTCGCCACCACTGGCCAACGGGCCACGGATCACCTGGCCGCTGGTGGTTTTCCAGGTGGTGGTGTGCAGCTTGCCCCATTGCCAGGCCTTGTGATCAGCGCCCAGCAAGCTGTCGCCGGTGCTGATCGTGGCGGCCAGAGTGCGTGCGAGGATCGCCGGCTTGTCTTCTTTGTGCGGCGTGCGCGTGTCATCCCACAGCGGGCTGTCTTCACGGCCCAGCAAATGGTCTGCGGTGGCTGAGTAGGACAGGCTGGCGTTGCTGACAAAGGCTTTCCAGCTGGCGCTCTGCTCCGGACCGAGTTTGTCGAGGAAGATCTGTCTGGCGCTCTCTTGCAGGAACAGCTCGTAGAGCGTCGCGTCGGCGGACGTTGGCGCAAGGCGACCATCGAAGGCCATCAGGCGGCCCAGTGCTTCGCGCGCCTTGGCCTGTTCGGCCGCAGGCAGCGCATCGATTGCCTGTTTCAGCGGCTGAGCCATGCCCGGCGCCTGGAACATGCCTTTGAGTTTGGCGGCAAAGAGGGTGGTCTGGTCGTATTGCATGGCGATCAGACTGCGGCTGTCATGCTTGCCAGCATTGGCCAGTTGCGCCAGGCGCTCGCTGCGCTCCGGCGCATCCCAGGAATTGGACAGCTGCATGCCATAGCCACGCGGTGCGGTGCGCTGGTTGGCGGTGCCGATCCAGCCTTGCGCCGGGTCCTGGTCATAGGGATGCAGCATGGCGTCGGCGTAACCGTCCCAGTCAAAGCGCGTGTCCCAGCCCGGCGAGGGCAGCAGGCCTTCACCTTCGCGGCGGTTGGGGAAGCGGCCGGTGACTTGCCAGCCGATGTTGCTGGCGTCGGCGAAGATCATATTCAACGCAATGGCGCGAATTTCTCGGGTCGCGTCCGAGGCCTTACCGGCGTTTTGCGCGCGGGACAGGTCGAAGAACGCATCCAGGCTCTTGTCGTCCTTCAAATCAGCGGTTTGCAGGGCCAGGCCATAACCGCTGGTGAGGGCCTGGCTGCTGTTGAGCAAGGCGCCGTGGCGGGTTTCGTACACCACGTCGCGAATCGAGCGTTGACCTTTGATGAAGAAGGTCTCGTTACGCACACCGGCCGGTAGCCATTTTCCGTTGTTCTCGTAGTACAACGCGCTGCCCTGGCGTTTGACCTTCTCCAGGAACAGGTCTTGGGTATCTCCCTTGACCGCGCTCATGCTCCACGCGACCTTGCCGTTGAAGCCCGACAGCAGGGTCGGCAGGCCGGCAATCGACGCGCCGGCCGCCTGATATTTCGGGGCACGGATCTGCACATAGCTCCAAGGTGACGGCGCTTGCGGCTGGGCGGCGAGGTCGTTGGCCAGCAGGCTTTTGCCGCTGCGGCTGCGTTGCGGCCCGATGGCCCAGTTGCTGGACGTGGTCACGCCCAGGGCGTTGAGGCTGTTGAGTTGCTGGCTGACCGTGTCCAACCCGGCGAGGCCGGTGATCTGGCTCAGGTTCACGCCCTTGAACTTATCGGCTTCGGCCAGCGGGATCGCCTCGTCCGGCGCGCTTGGGATAAGCCAGGCGAGCTTGTCGACACCGACTTTCTGCGCCAGCACCAGCGACGAAATTTCTTCCTGCAGGTTGCTCGACTCGCTGAAATTCAGCAGGCAGAACAGCAGCGCCGAATCTTCCGGTTTCCAGTACTCAGGCTTGTAGCCGGTCTGGGCCAGGTCTGTCGGCAGCTTGTCGCGGTAGCGGAATAGGTAGGCGTTAACGCCTCGTGCGTAGACTTCAAAGAACCGCTTGAGCCGTGGCGATGAGGCGTTGTACAGCTCGCCGGCGCTCTTTTTAAGGTTGACCGCTCGCATGAAACGGTCGACATCGAGTACCTCAGGGCCGGACATTTCCGCCAGACGGCCCTGGGCCAGCAGCCGCAGGGTGACCATCTGGGTGATCCGGTCGCTGGCGTGCACATAACCGAGGCTGAACAGCGCGTCGTGGAAGGTGTTGCTTTCAATCAGCGGCATGCCCTGGGCATTACGGCGTATCGACACGTTTTGCGCCAAGCCCTTGATCGGCTGTACGCCGGCGGCGGGGGGCAGGGTGTCCTGGGTGCTCTGGAGCTGGCAACCGGCCAGGCTTAACGCACTGGCCACTGCCGCGGCAACGCCGAACCGGGGAAGAAAATGTGTAAGGGCTGGCGAGGCCATGGCAAAGCTCCTGCGGGGGGTAGCGTCATTAAAGGCGCTACGTTAGTGAGCGCGGCGAAACGACGCAAGCGGGAGTTTTGTAATTACGTGAGTACTCAGGCTTATGCGCAAATCAATGTGGGAGGGGGCTTGCTCCCGATAGCGGTGTATCAGTCGACATAGGCATCGACTGGATGACCGCTATCGGGAGCAAGCCCCCTCCCACATTGGATATTGGGTAGCTTAAGCGCCGTGGCACTTCTTGAATTTTTTCTCGCTGCCGCAGGGGCAAGGGTCGTTGCGACCAACATCTTTCAAGGCGTTGCGCACCGGCTCCTGGTGAGCGTGGCCGCAGTTCGGGCCGTGGACATGGCCGTGGTCGTGATCATGGTGATCGTGACCATGATCGTGGTTGCAGTCAGGACCATGGACATGGGGTTGCTGAGTCATCGATGTCGCTCCGGAATAAAATCGCCGGGGATTATCTCGCCATTGTGGGCCACCTGCACGTCATTACCGATGAATAATCCGGTTTTCAGCTCGCCTTCCAGGCGATAGGGCACGGGGCGGTCGGGATTTTTCAGCATCTGCACTACATCGCGTATGCGTGGCCACAGGTTGGTGCGCACCGACACCCGGAAGAATTTATGACTGCGCGGCGGCACGGTCAGCCATTCGTTGGACTCACCTTCGGTCAGCACCAGATCGCCAAGGGTGACCTTGTAGATCAGGCCACGCACGGTCAGGTCAGCGTCGTCGCGGTTGTCCACGCGAAAGTAGAGCTTGAACTTCTGCTCCAGCAGCTTGGCCCGCACCACTTCGACATTCACCAGGGAGACGTGGGGCGGCGGCGAATCGTCTTCGAACCACGAGGCGCAGCCGGTCAGGCCCAGGGTTAACGCCAGCATCAAGCTGAAGGTGCGAAGCATTGGCGTTATCCCTGTCAGGTCGTTAAAAGTAGCTGGAACAGCACTTCTTGAATTTCTGTCCGCTGCCACACAAACATACATCATTACGCCCGGCCTTCACCTCCACCGTCGGATCGATGAAGTACCAGTGCCCCTCGTTCTGTACGAAAGAAGAGCGTTCACGGTGGCTGTGTTCACCAGCACTGTCGTGCCAGCGCGCCGTGAACGTGACGAAGGCGTGCTCCGGCTGGCCACCGAACACCTCTGAGCTTTCCACCTCAAGGCCGAGCCAGGTGCTTTGAGCGCTCCAGGCGGCAATCGCGTTGCGATCGAGGCCCGCTTGTTGCGCCGGCAGGGTGGTGCTCACCAGATAGTCCACCAGGCCCAGCACGTAGGCGCTGTAACGCGAACGCATCAGCGCCTCGGCAGAGGGCGCCGGGTGGCCGGCGTGGTAATGGCCGCAGCAGGCGTCCAGCAGATTGCCACTGCCGCAGGGGCAAATGGATGTACTCATCGTGTTACCACCAATACTTTCCAAAATTTTCCGGATTGGCCCAGAAGCGGGCGTTGAGCCAGTCCGGCACTTGTTTATAGTCAAGCAGATCGTAGGTAAACAGCGTCAGCACTTGCTCATCACGCTGGAAACGCTCACTGGCTTGCAACGCCAGGGAGAAAAAGTCGGTTTCCTTCCAGGCGCAGGCATCCATGTCCACCAGCACCGCGATGCGGCTGGCATTGAGGTTACGGATACCGCCCAATAACCTCAGACCCAGGGGTTTGGGCAGGTATTCAAGGCAATCGACCACCAGCGCCAGGTCAAAACGCTGCGCCGCCAGGTCGGCAGGCAGTGGCCCGGGCTGCGCAACACTGACGAGCACATCGGGGTGCGCTGTTTTAAACGCATCCAGTGCCGGGAAGTGGCTGGCGCCCAACAGCAGCAGGCGTTTGGGAGCGTGCAGGTCCAACAGCGCAGCCAACGCTTGCTGGGGCGTACGGGCAGAAATTCCAGCGGTCATCGCAGATCCTCACATCAAGACCGTAGAGACTAGCGCGCCTGGGCGTGCGGGCCTAGAGCATCAGGGCAATACCGCTGGCGTTGCGAAGTTTTTTGATCCTTCACTGGCAAAGCGCCTGCAGAAGTCGTTACTGTGCGTCCAAAGAAAAATTTGAAAACACTCGGGAGCCCCATGATGCGTAAGGTTTTTCTGCTGGCCCTGTTGGTCAGCCCCGTTGCCCTGGCCCAGAGTGTCAGTGTCGAAACCAACTCGTTGATGCGCCTGCCCAGCAGCACCAGCGTGTTGCAACTGGAGCGCCTGGACGTGGCGGACTACGGCACCCTGCTGATTCCAGCCACCATCAGTCAGATCGCGGTGGAAGAACTGCATCTGGGGCGTGACGCGCGCATTGCGATTGTCCCCGGCAATACCGCGCTGCAGTTGCAGGTGCGCCAGGCTCAACTGGAGCACGGCAGCCAGATCACCTCCCGCGGCGCACCCGGCACTCATGAAAAACCGGCCAAAGCCGGGCGTGACCTGACCTTGCGTATTAATTCGCTGACGGCTGAAGAACTGTCGGTGGACGCCCGTGGTGGCGCCGGCGCCCAAGGGTACGCGGGCCTGGATGGTGCCAATGGCGTCGACCCGGGTTGCACCTGGGGTTCGGCCGGACGCGGGTTCAATGGCGATAACGGCGGCGATGGGTTGCCGGGGGCGTCGGGGGCGGCGGTGCGTATTGAGCTGGCTCAGGATTTCCCGGGTGACAAGATCAAGGTCTTGGTGGACGGCGGCGCCGGTGGTTTGGCCGGTGTAGCGGGCAAACCTGGCAAGGGCGGGCAGTCCAAGGGCTGCCTGGTGTACCGCGCCGATGGCGGCGACAAAGGCCGGCCTGGGTTGGAAGGGCAGCCGGGGCCGGCTGGGCCTGCGGGGTCTGTGACCATTCAACGGCTCTGAAGCGCCGTAGCTTCAAGCTTCAAGCTTCAAGTTTAAAGCTGCAAGTTCAAAGCTTGCAGCTTCAGGCTTGAAGCTTGGCGCTGTGCTTAGAACATTGGCCGAGCCGAAGCAATCGCCACCACCACCAACCCCACAATCAAGTTAACGCCCACTAGTTTGCGAATCTGCCCCAGCGCCGCCGCGCCCGCCGGCCAGTCCTCAGCCGCCACCGCCGCCTTCAGCGCCGGAAACTTCAATGCCTGGATGCGAACAAACAGCGCCGTCATCACCAGGTACAAGCCCATCATCACTTGCACATAACGCGGTGCGGTTTCAAAGCCGTTGAAGCGCAGGTGCAGCAGGCCGACGCCGCTGATCGGCAAAATCAGCACCGCCACCCACACCCATACAAAAAAACGTTGAAACACATTTGCCCACAGCTTCAGCCGGGCAGGGCCCTCAAGGGCCGCCATGGCGGCGGGGCGCAGGATCATCCAGGCGAAAAACATACCGCCGACCCAGATCAGGGCGGCCAATACATGCAGGGTGTAAGCGAGGCTAAACGCGGTCATTGTGGTACTCCGTTCTGCGCGGGATTAATTAGCGGGGTATGATAGCGGCCGATCCGAACCACTGAAAATTTATCCAGCGTTTTTGCGCCCGACTATCCATGATCAGCACTGAACTCAAAACTACGATCCAGGGCGCCTATACGCGTTTTCTCGAAGCCAAGAGCTTGAAACCGCGCTACGGCCAACGCCTGATGATCGCCGAAGTGGCGAAAGTCCTCGGGGATATCGACACTGACGACGAGGGGCGCCGTGCGGGCGAACCGGCGGTCGTGGCCGTCGAGGCCGGCACCGGCACCGGCAAGACCGTGGCCTACAGCCTGGCTGCGATCCCCACCGCCAAGGCCGCAGGCAAGCGCCTGGTGATCGCTACGGCGACCGTCGCACTGCAGGAGCAGATTGTCTACAAAGACCTGCCTGACCTGATGCGCAATAGCGGCTTGAGTTTTACCTTTGCCCTGGCCAAGGGGCGTGGCCGCTACATGTGCCTGTCCAAGCTCGATGTTTTGCTGCAGGAAGGCCACGCGCAGACCGCTACGGCCTCGCTGTTCGAAGAAGAAGGCTTCAAGATCGAGGTCGATGAGGCCAGCCAGAAGCTGTTCACCAGCATGATCGAGAAACTCGCGGGCAATAAATGGGACGGTGATCGCGACAGCTGGCCCACCGCCCTGGAGGATTCCGACTGGGCGCGCCTGACCACCGACCACAGCCAGTGCACCAACCGCCATTGCCCCAACTTCGGCCAGTGCGCCTTCTACAAGGCCCGCGAAGGTATGGGCAAGGTTGATGTGATCGTCACCAACCACGATATGGTGCTGGCCGACCTGGCCCTGGGCGGCGGCGCCGTACTGCCGGACCCGCGCGACACCCTGTACGTGTTCGACGAAGGCCATCACCTGCCGGACAAGGCCATCGGCCACTTCGCCCATTACACGCGCCTGCGCTCTACCGCCGACTGGCTGGAAACCACCGCCAAGAACCTCACCAAGCTGCTGGCCCAGCATCCGCTGCCCGGTGACCTGGGCAAGCTGATCGAACAGGTGCCCGAGCTGGCTCGGGAGATCAAGACCCAGCAGCAGTTCATGTTCAGCGCCTGCGAGCAGGTGGCCGATTTCAAGCCCGGCGAAGACGTGGAAGGCCGTGAGCGGCCGCGTCACCGGTTTGTTGGCGGGATGATTCCCGAGCATATGCGCGAAATGGGCATTGAACTGAAAAAAGGCTTTTCACGCCTGACCGACCTGTTCACCCGTCTTACGGACTTGCTCAAGGAAGGTATGGATGGCGAGGTCAATATCGGCATCGCCAGCAACCAGGCCGAAGAGTGGTACCCGCTGTTCGGTAGCCTGCTGTCCCGCGCCCAGGGCAACTGGGAGTTGTGGACCGCCTTTACCGTCGAAGACCCGGAAGACAACCCGCCCATGGCGCGTTGGCTGACCTTGTCGGAAAGCGGTGCACTGTTCGATATCGAGGTCAACGCCAGCCCGATCCTGGCCGCCGAAATGCTGCGCCGCAACCTGTGGAACGTGGCCTACGGCTGTCTGGTGACGTCGGCCACGCTGACCGCCCTTGGCACCTTCGACCGCTTCCGCATGCGCGCCGGCCTGCCGAAAAAGGCCGTCACTGCGGTGGTGCCGAGCCCGTTCCACCACGCCGACGCCGGCGTGCTGCGGGTGCCCGACCTCAAGGCCGACCCAAGGGACGCGCCGGCGCACACGGCGGCGATCATCCGCGACCTGCCCGGATTGGTGGAAGGCTCGCGGGGCACCCTGGTGCTGTTTTCGTCGCGCAAGCAGATGCAGGACGTGTTTGACGGCCTTGATCGCGACTGGCGTAAACAGGTGTTTATCCAGGGCAACCTGTCCAAGCAGGAAACCTTGAACAAGCACAAGGCGCGGGTCGATGGCGGTGATTCCAGCGTGTTGTTCGGCCTGGCGAGCTTTGCCGAGGGCGTGGACTTGCCCGGCGCCTACTGCGAACACGTGGTGATCGCCAAGATCCCGTTCTCGGTGCCGGACGATCCGGTCGAAGCCGCGCTGGCCGAATGGATCGAGGCCCGAGGCGGCAACCCGTTCATGGAAATCTCGGTGCCCGACGCTTCCCTGAAGCTGGTGCAGGCCTGCGGGCGCTTGCTGCGCACCGAGCAGGACCGGGGCACCATCACTTTGCTCGATCGCCGCCTGGTCACCCAGCGCTATGGCAAGGCCATCCTGAATGCCTTGCCGCCGTTCAGGCGCGAAATTTCTTAAGCCACCGTGGGCGAATTCGTCCACTGCGTGGTCTATCTCACTGTATGTCATCAGGCCAGCCATCGGCCGTTTGGGAGAACCTTGTTCGTATGATTCGCACGCTGCCCGCTCTTTTTGCCCTGCTGTTCGCTGCGCCCTTGATGGCCGCACCGGCCGGGCAACAAACTCTGTTCAACTTCGTCCGGCCCGCCGATGTGGTCAAGGTGGCGACCCAGGACGCCAGCCTGCCGCAATACAACGCCGAACAAACCCCCGAAGGCGAGGTGCTGCGCCGCATCACCTTCAACCCGGCGGCCGAGCCGAGCCTGGTGCTCAGCCCGCAAACGGGCGTGTGGGACTGGTCGCAATCGGGCGCCATGAGCCTGCGTATCCAGAGCGCCATGAACTGGGCGTTGACCCTCTACGTAAAGGTACAAAGTGCCGACGGTAAAACCCTGTTCAGCCGCATCGACTTGCCGGCCGGCCCGGCCCAGACCTTGCTGGTGCCGCTGCAAGCCCACTCGCCGCTGAGCCAGGGCATGAAGGCCGGCCCGCCGATGCCGATGACGGTGGACGGCCAGCGTGTGTTGCTGGCTGCCAGCGCCGGGGACATCGACCGCAGCCAGGTGGTGTCGGTGACGCTGTCGATGATCAAACCGAATGCCGCCCAAAGCATCCTGCTGGAGCGCTTTGGCGTGCAGGACAGCGAGCCGGTGATGAAAGCTGCCTACAGCGAACTGGTGGACGCTTACGGCCAGTCCACCCGCGCGCGCTGGCCGGAAAAAGTCAGCAACGACGAGCAGCTCAAGGCTGCGGCGGCCAAGGAGCAACAACAACTGAAGGTGTGGCTTGCCGAGCGGGACAAATCCTCCCTGGATCAGTACGGCGGCTGGAACAAGGGCCCGGCGTTCGACGCCAGCGGCTTCTTCCGCACTGAAAAGCGCGACGGTCGCTGGTATCTGGTCACACCGCAAGGCCATCCGTTCTACTCGCTGGGTGTCAACACCGTGGCCCCGGACAACAGCCAGACCTACGTGGCCGGGCGTGAGTGGATGTTTGCGGCGCTGCCCAAGGCCGGCGAGCCCTTCGACAAGTATTACGGCAGCGGCGATAACCGCACCGGCAACGGCGCGGGCGAGGGGCGTGGTTTTGGCGCAGGGCGTTGGTATGATTTTTATGGCGCCAATCTGCAGCGCACCTATGGCACTGAAACCGGCACCGACGGTTTCGACCAGAAGCGCTGGGTGACCCACACCCTTGATCGCCTGCAAGCCTGGGGCTTCAACACCGTCGGCAACTGGAGCGATCCGGACCTGGCCACGGCCGACCGCGTGCCCTACACCTTGCCGCTGTCGATTGTGGGTGACTACGCCAGCATCAGCACCGGCACCGACTGGTGGGGCGGCATGCCTGACCCGTTCGACCCACGTTTTGCCATGGCCACTGAACGCGCCGTGGCCATTGCCGCTCGCGATCATCGCGACGACCCGTGGCTGATCGGCTTCTTTGCCGACAACGAACTGGCCTGGGCCGGCCCTGGCGGCGATGCAAAATCCCGTTACGCCCTGGCCTACGGCACCCTGCGCATGACCACCGACGTACCGGCCAAGCGTGCCTTCCTCAAGCAACTGCGCGACAAATACCGCAATGAAGAAGGCCTGTCGAAAGCCTGGGGCATCCACCTGGCCGGCTGGGAACTGATGGAAGACCCTGGCTTCGAGCCGCCGATGCCTGACCCGGAGCATCCCGAAATCGAGGCTGACTTCAAGTATTTCCAGAAGACCTTCGCCGACGCCTACTTCAAGACCATCTCCGATTCGCTGAAATGGCACGCGCCCAACCAGTTGCTGCTGGGTGGGCGTTATGCGGTGAGCACCCCCGAAGCCGTGGCAGCCTGTGCCCAGTACTGCGATGTGCTGAGCTTCAACATGTACACCCTCAAGCCCCAGGACGGTTATGACTTCGCCGCCCTGCGTGCACTCGACAAGCCGGTACTGATCACCGAATTCAATTTTGGCTCGACCGACCGTGGCCCGTTCTGGGGCGGCGTCACCCAATTGGCCGCCGAAGAAGAGCGTGGCGCGGCGTACGCGGCCTTCCTCAAGCAAGCCATGGCGGAGCCGTCGATTGTCGGCGTGCACTGGTTCCAGTACCTGGACCAGCCGGTGACCGGGCGTTTGCTGGACGGTGAAAACGGCCACTTCGGCCTCGTTGGCATTACCGACGTGCCCTTTCAGGGCTTTGTCGACAGCGTGCGCAAAAGCAATCTCGCGGCGGTCGACCAGTTGGGTAAGGCGGCCGAAAAGGCCAAGGCGGCCGGCGCGGCACGCGAGAGCGAGGGCGGCCGGGCAGGCCAGGCCGGCAAAGACGCAGGCCAGGGCGCCGGGCACGCCGGCGGGCACTCCGCAAATGGGCATTGATTCGTCGTTGATGGGTTCACAAAACCCCTAATGGCTGGAACAATGTCGGCCACTTTTCATGATGTTTTTCGAGGTCGCTCAGGTGCAGATTCAGGGTCATTACGAGCTCCAGTTCGAAGCGGTACGTGAAGCGTTCGCCGCATTGTTCGATGACCCTCAGGAGCGCGGTGCCGGGCTTTGCATCCAAGTCGGCGGCGAGACGGTCGTCGACCTGTGGGCCGGCACCGCCGACAAGGACGGCGCCGAAGCCTGGCACAGCGACACGATCGTCAACCTGTTCTCTTGCACCAAGACCTTTACTGCGGTCGCTGCGCTGCAACTGGTGGCCGAAGGCAAGCTGAAGCTGGACGCGCCCGTGGCCGAGTACTGGCCGGAATTCGCGGCGGCGGGCAAGGAATCCATCACCCTGCGCCAGTTGCTCTGCCACCAGGCCGGGTTGCCGGCGATCCGCGAGATGCTGCCCGCCGAAGCCCTGTACGACTGGCAACTGATGGTCGATACCCTGGCGGCCGAAGCGCCGTGGTGGACACCCGGCCAGGGTCACGGCTACGAGGCGATCACTTATGGCTGGCTGGTCGGTGAGCTGCTGCGCCGTGCTGACGGGCGCGGGCCCGGAGAGTCCATTGTGGCTCGGGTGGCGCGGCCATTGGGATTGGATTTTCACGTCGGCCTGGCGGACGAAGAATTTTATCGTGTCGCCCATATAGCTCGCAGCAAAGGCAATATGGGCGATGCCGCGGCACAACGGTTACTTCAAGTAATGATGCGTGAACCCACGGCCATGACTACCCGTGCATTTGCCAACCCACCGTCTATTCTGACCAGCACTAATAAACCCGAGTGGCGGCGTATGCAGCAACCGGCGGCAAATGGTCACGGGAATGCACGGAGCCTGGCCGGGTTTTATAGCGGTTTATTGGACGGTAGTTTGCTCGAAAGCGACATGCTCGAACAATTGACCCGTGAACACAGTATTGGCCCGGATAAAACCTTATTGACCCAAACCCGTTTCGGCCTGGGTTGCATGTTGGACCAACCGCAGTTGCCCAATGCGACATTCGGCCTTGGCCCGCACGCCTTTGGGCATCCCGGGGCAGGGGGCTCGGTAGGATTTGCCGACCCTGAGCATGATGTAGCGTTCGGTTTCGTGACTAATACCCTGGGGCCCTATGTACTTATGGACCCACGTGCGCAGAAGTTGGTCGGAATATTGGCCGGTTGTCTATAAACCCCTTGCTGTTTCACAATTTTTTGTTACAAAGACACGTATAAGAAGACGCTGAACGCAATGATGTAACTTCAATGTTCTTTAAGCGTCGGTTTAACGGGGCACCTGGCCCCCCTGGTTTTTTTCTCATTTTGTGGATATCTCATGTTATCGAACAAGTCCTTGGCACTGGCGCTGTGCCTCACTATTACCGGCTGTGCACAAACACCACAGAATGATGCCGAAGGTGGGCACTGGTGGTCATTTGGGACCGATAAGGCTGCTACCAAGGACGCAGTGACCCAAACCGACGCCAAGCCGGACGCCAAGCCCGCTGCCGGCGCCAAGGATGCCGCGCCTGTTGCCGCTGCCGCAGCGCCTGCTCCGGCAGCCAAGGCTGACACAGGCTCCAGCTGGTGGCCATTCTCCACCAAGAGCGCCGACGAAAAGGCCGCCGAGGCCAAGGCCGACCTGAAAGCCGACCTCAAGGCCGCAACCCCGGCTCCGGACGGTGCTCCGGTCGTGGCCAAGACCGATACCGAAGCCCACTGGTGGTGGCCGTTCGATACCAAGCCAAAGCCGCTGGCCAAGGTCGATGTGACCAACGTGCCGATGCCTGATCCGAAAATCACCCAGGCCTGGTTGGACGATTACGAGCCGCGCCTGCGTGCCGCCATCAAGGACAGCAACCTGCAATTGGAACGTCGTGACAACGTGCTGGTAGTGATTGCCCCGGTGGACGGCTCCTACAACCCGAAACGTCCAGCGATGCTGCTGCCGGTGACCCTGGGCCCGTTCACTCGCGTCGCCAAGGCCGTCGAAGCGGATCCAAAGACCGCCGTACTGGTGCTGGGCCACGTCGATGCCACCGGTAGCGCGCCGGCCAGCCAGGCGCTGAGCAAGGAACGTGCGCAGTCGATTGCCTCGATTTTCAGCCTCAGCGGTTTGAAGCAGGATCGCCTGATGCTGCGTGGCATGGGCGACCTGATGCCGCGTGCCGCCAACGACAGTTCCCAGGGCCGTGCGCTGAATCGTCGCATGGAAATCATGTTCACTCAGCGTACAACTATGTTGGCGCTGCTGAACAAGTACAACTCGGGCAAGACCCCGCCTGTGGCGGAAATGGTTGCCGTGCAGGATGTTCCCGCACCGGCCCCGGCGGTAAAAGCCCCTGCGAAGAAAGCGCCAGCCAAGAAGGCCGCCGCCAAGCCAGCTGCTAAAGCCGCAAAAAAAGCCCCGGCCAAACCGGCTGCAAAGAAACCGGCTCCGGCCAAGGCCAAGGCTGCTGCACCGGCGAGTAACGACCAGGCGAAAAACTGATCCGTTGAACCAGAAGGATAACGCCGCATGACCCAGGCACTGGCCGATATGCGCCGTGACTACACACGGGACGGTTTGAGCGAGGCCCAGGCCCCGGACGAGCCGTTTGCCTTGTTCCACCAATGGTTCGCCGATGCGGTGAAAACCGAGCAGGCACCGGTGGAGGCCAACGCCATGACCCTGGCCACGGTCGACCAGGAGGGTCGGCCGCACTGTCGCATCCTGTTGCTCAAGGGCCTGGATGCGCAGGGCTTTACCTTCTTTACCAACTATCAGAGCGCCAAAGGTGAACAACTGGCGGCGCGGCCATTCGCGGCAATGACCTTTTTCTGGCCGACCCTCGAGCGTCAGGTGCGCATTGAAGGTCGCGTGGTCAAGGTCACGCCTGAAGAATCGGATGCGTATTATCAGGTACGACCGCTGGGCAGCCGCCTGGGGGCGTGGGCATCGCCGCAGAGCAAGGTCATTGGTGATCGCGAAGAACTGCAGGCGCTGCTCAAGGCGACCGAACAGCGTTTCAGCGACACCCAGCCCGACTGCCCCGAGCATTGGGGGGGCTATCGTTTGTTACCCGAGCGCATCGAGTTCTGGCAAGGCCGCGCCAGCCGCCTGCATGATCGTCTTAACTATCGGCTGCAAGCGGGCCAATGGACGCGCGAGCGTCTGGCGCCCTGAGCGTCCCCTTTCGTCATCTAATTTGAATCATGCCCTTTGCGCCGAAGTCTTTATGCAGGAGACTTCGGCGTTTTCGGCTGTATGGCTACACTGACTAACCACGCTATGGCATGTTTTGGTTAAGCTACCGTTCGTCGAGCTGTGTGGTGCCGACAGCCTGTACTCAGGCTGAATGAAAGCACTTTTCTGCCTGGCTCGCCGTGACAGGCGCCAGGCTGCAGCGTTTAATGAATACCTGTCCTTTGGAGTTGATGCTATGCGTAAGTCCGTTTTACTAGTTGCCTGCTTTACCACCCTGTCCTTGCTGTTGGGTGGCTGCGCCTCGAGTCTGACCGGCGACTCGTACTCCCGTGACGAGGCGCGTCGTGTACAGACCGTCCGCATGGGTACCATCGAATCCCTGCGTCCGGTCAAAATCGAAGGCACCAAGACCCCAATCGGCGGTGCTGCGGGTGCGGTCATCGGCGGCGTTGGCGGCAGCGCCATCGGCGGCGGCCGTGGCAGCATCGTTACCGCTGTGATCGGCGCGGTAGCCGGTGGCCTGCTGGGCTCGGCCACCGAAGAAGGCCTGACCCGTACTCAAGGCGTGGAAATTACCGTTCGTGAAGACGACGGCAGCATGCGTTCCTACGTACAAGCCGTGCAGGAAAATGAAATTTTCCGCATTGGCGACCGTGTGCGCATCATGACGGTCGACGGTACCAGCCGCGTTACTCGCTAAACGCGTAGGCAACAGGCAAAGAAAAACCCCAACCGGGTGACTGGTTGGGGTTTTTCTTTGCCTGGTGGCCGGATCTTCCAAAAATGCATAAGTGGCAGGTAATAAAAAACCGCCTTAGTAGGGCGGTTTTTTATCGCAAGGCCATATGAAGCTCGGCTTGCATGCTCACAGAACGCAATGACATGTCGGAATACTACTGTCGGTTGACGTTTCACGCAAGATGCGGTTCTGAGAGGGACTGTTGCTTCTGCTACTTTTTTTGTCAGAAAAAAATGGCAATAAATATTCCGGGCCACTCTGCGCTTAGTCACACCTTCAACGGGCCGCTCAGCTAGTATCGAGGCCGTTCTACGTTCGTCACTCTGAGTCGACGGGGTCAGCAAAAACAAGTTTTCTGGACCAGCCGCCACGGGCTAGTAATCCGTGCCGGATTGATGCGGAGGGCCCGTCAACCCTGCCGCCTCATGGAACGCAATGACAGCATTCGAAGGCTCACGTGTTCCGGTAAGTGCGCTGGAGGTAGGCCCAACTCTAGGAGGGCCGAGTATGTCTAAGTTTGCACGACGTACGTGGAACGTCGTGGTGAATGCCCTGCGTTTTTATCACGTATGGGTATTCCTGCGGGACAGCTTTGATGACCTGTAAGGTCTGAGAAGTGGAGCCGCCTCGATTCAGGTCGAGGCGGCTTTTTGGTGTTTGGATGGCACCTCAACTATGAAATAACGGCTTTCTTGCGACTTGCTATTGCCGTCACCGCATAACCAATAAACGCCGCCACTATCGACCCGGTCAGAATCCCCATGCGATCTTCGCCGGCGAACTCGCTGACCCCCGGTACAAATGCCAGTGAGCCGACAAACAGGCTCATGGTAAAGCCGATGCCGCACAGGATCGCCACGCCCATCACCTGGCCCCAGTTCGCACCGCTGGGCAGTGAGGCGATGCCGGTCTTGATGGCCAGCCAGGTAAGGCCGAACACACCGATGGTCTTGCCGATCAACAGGCCGGCGGCGATGCCCATGGGCACGTGGTGGGTGAAACTCTCAAGGCTGACGCCGGTGAGGGACACCCCGGCGTTGGCGAAAGCGAACAGCGGCAGGATGGCGTAGGCCACCCAAGGATGCAGCGCATGCTCCAGGGTCAGCAGGGGCGAGGTTTCGGCATTTTTGGTGCGCAGTGGAATGCAGAACGCCAGGGTCACCCCAGCGAGGGTGGCGTGGACGCCGCTCTTGAGTACGCACACCCACAGGATCAGGCCGATGATCAGGTACGGCCCGAGCTTGACCACACCCAGGCGGTTCATCGCGATCAGGGCGACCAGGCAGGCCGCTGCACCCGCCAGGGATGCGCCGGACAGGTCAGCGGAATAGAACAGCGCAATGACGATGATGGCACCCAGGTCGTCAATGATTGCCAGGGTCATCAGGAACAGTTTCAGCGACACCGGCACGCGCTTGCCCAGCAGCGCCAGGACGCCGAGCGCAAAGGCGATATCCGTGGCCATCGGGATCGCCCAGCCGGCGAGGGCTGCAGGGTTATCCTTGTTCAGCGCCCAGTAGATGAGCGCGGGGACGACCATGCCGCCGATAGCCGCCGCGCCGGGAAGGACGACCTGGGACGGTTTGGACAGGTGACCATCGAGCAGCTCGCGTTTGACTTCGAGGCCGATCAGCAGGAAGAACAGGGCCATCAGGCCGTCGTTGATCCACAGCAAGGCGGGCTTGGCGATTTGCAGCGCGCCAACCTGTGCCACCACCGGGGTGTCGAGAAAGGCGCCATACAGGTGCGACAAAGGTGAGTTGTTGATAATCAGCGCCAACGCGGCAGCAGCAATCAACAACAGACCGCTGGCGGCTTCCAGCTGGAAAAAACGGGTGAAAGTGCTTCGCAGAGGCAAGGGATGCTCTCCAATCCAGGTTCAATAGGTGGGTACCCTAACCCGTACCGTTAGTTGTTAAAACAAAAGTTATATTCTTATTTGTTATAAGCGTCGGTCAGAGCGGGCGCTGTTTCTGAGCCTAGCAATTGTGTGTCCAATTGAGTTCTCACTGTATCTGTGTGCAGTGTAGGAAACCCCCTAATATCGGGGCTGAAATTCTTAGAGAAACCTCCTCATGAGCGATCACCGTCCCTGGGCCCGCGAAGCCATTCGTATCATTGAAGCGGATTTCCAGCGCAGCGCAGACACCCATCTGATCCCTTTGCCATTGCCGGGTTTGCCGGGTATCGAGTTGTATTTCAAGGACGAATCCAGCCACCCGACCGGCAGCCTGAAACATCGGCTGGCGCGCTCGCTGTTCCTGTACGCGTTGTGCAATGGCTGGCTGAAGCCGCACGCCCCAGTGATCGAGGCCTCCAGCGGTTCGACGGCGATCTCCGAAGCCTATTTTGCGCGCCTGCTCGGCCTGCCGTTTATCGCCGTGATGCCCGCCACCACTTCCCAGGAGAAGATCGCCCAAATCGCCTTTTATGGTGGTAAGAGCCATCTGGTGCAGGATCCCACGCAGATCTACGCCGAATCCGAACGCCTGGCCCAGGAAAGCGGCGGCCACTTCATGGACCAGTTCACCTACGCCGAGCGCGCCACCGACTGGCGCGCAAACAACAACATCGCCGAGTCGATCTTCCAGCAGTTGCGTTTCGAGCAGCACCCGGAGCCGAGCTGGTTGATTTCCAGCCCCGGAACTGGCGGCACTACTGCGACCCTGGGGCGCTATGTGCGTTATCGCCAGCATTGCACGCGAGTGCTATGTGCCGATGCCGAACGTTCGGTGTTTTTCGATTATTACCTGAGCGGCGACGCCAGCCTGCGTCTGGACTGCGGCTCACGGATCGAAGGGATTGGCCGGCCACGGGTCGAAGCCTCGTTTTTGCCCGCTGTGATCGATGCGATGGTCAAGGTGCCGGATGCGCTGTCTCTGGCAGCCATGCATTATCTGGCCGAGCGGTTGGGGCGGCGCGTGGGCGGTTCCAGCGGGACCAACCTGATCGGTGCCCTGGTAGCTGCGCAGCAGATGAAAGCGGCGGGGGAGTCGGGGTCGATCGTGGCGATCTTGTGTGATGGTGGCGAGCGCTATGCCACGACTTATTATGATCAGGCGTGGCTGGCGGCGCAGGGCTATGCGTTGCAAGGGTTGATTGCGGCCGTTGCGGCGAGTGTCGAGCAGGGTGAGCCACTGCCGGCCAGCATCCTGCGTGCCAATATCTGATACCCCGCAAACCCAATGTGGGAGGGGCGGTGCGACGATCCGACTTGCGGTGTGTCAGTCAAAAAATTCAGATTGAACCACTGCTATCGGGGCATAGGTATCTACACAGCTTTAGCATGGCCCTGAACCTGTGACGGCTCTGGAGCCGAAGCCTCTCTAACTGACGTCTCGCGTTCCAAATGTGGGAGGGGGCTTGCCCCCGATGGCGGCCTGACAGCCGACCAGGGTGTTGGATCAGAGCGAGTACATATCCGTTGCTGCGGTAACGGCGGCTGGCGGTTCCGCTCTTGCAGCGGGTCACTTTTGGAAGGACCCAAAAGTAACCAAAAGGTCCTCGCCCCACCACTCGGCACCTCGCCCAGGCTCGGTGTGCCCGTAATCCGACAGTGATTTGGGGGGCCGCCGCCACGCGCCATCCATGGCGCGGGGCGGCTAAAGCGGCATCCCTGCCGGTTTACCCCCCAAATCACTATCGGATTCCGGCCAGCGTGGTTTAACGGGGCGACTGAGATCAAGATCAAAAGCAAGAGCGGCTCGCTTCGCATCGTGGTTACCGTAGGCTGCTACAAAGTTGTGTAGATACCTATGACCATCGGGAGCAAGCCCCCTCCCACATGTTTTCAGGCCTCGATGCCCAGCATATCCCGCGCCAACGCCTCGGCAATCCGGATCCCGTCAACGCCTGCCGACAGGATCCCGCCGGCATAACCCGCGCCTTCACCGGCCGGGAACAAGCCTTTCACGTTGAGGCTCTGCATCGACTCGTTGCGGGTAATGCGCAGCGGCGATGAGGTGCGCGTCTCGATACCGGTCAAGACCGCATCGTGTAGCGAGTAGCCTTTGATCTGCTTTTCGAACGCCGGCAAGGCTTCGCGGATGGCTTCGATGGCGAAATCCGGCAGGGCCAGGGCCAGGTCACCCAGGGCTACCCCAGGCTTGTAGGACGGTTCTACGCTGCCGATGGCCGTGGACGGCCGGCCTGCGATGAAATCGCCGACCAACTGTGCCGGGGCCTCGTAATTACTGCCGCCGAGCACGTAGGCATGGGACTCCAGACGCTCCTGCAGTTCGATACCGGCGAGCGGGCCGCCTGGGTAGTCCACCTCAGGCGTGATGCCGACCACGATGCCTGAGTTGGCGTTGCGCTCATTGCGCGAATACTGGCTCATGCCGTTGGTCACGACGCGATTGGGCTCCGACGTCGCGGCCACCACGGTGCCGCCAGGGCACATGCAAAAGCTGTAGACCGAGCGACCGTTCTTGGCGTGGTGCACCAACTTGTAATCGGCGGCGCCGAGTTTCGGGTGCCCGGCGTATTTGCCCAGGCGCGCGGCGTCGATCAGCGACTGTGGGTGCTCGATACGGAAGCCCACCGAGAACGGCTTGGCCTCCATGTACACGCCACGGCCGTGAAGCATGCGAAAGGTGTCGCGGGCGCTGTGGCCCAGGGCGAGGATCACATGCCTGGAGAGGATTTGCTCGGCGCCGTCGATGACCACGCCCTTCAACTGGCCCTCTTCGATCAGGACGTCGGTGACCCGTTGTTCGAAGCGCACTTCACCGCCCAGGGCAATGATTTGCTGGCGCATGTTTTCCACCACGCCGGTCAGACGGAACGTGCCGATATGCGGCTTGCTGACGTAGAGAATCTCTTCCGGGGCGCCGGCCTTGACGAACTCATGCAGCACCTTGCGCCCGTGGAATTTCGGGTCCTTGATCTGGCTGTACAGCTTGCCGTCGGAGAAGGTCCCGGCGCCGCCTTCGCCGAACTGCACGTTGGACTCAGGGTTGAGTACGCTTTTGCGCCACAGGCCCCAGGTGTCCTTGGTGCGCTGGCGTACTTCCTTGCCACGCTCAAGGATGATCGGCTTGAAGCCCATCTGTGCCAGCAGCAGCCCGGCGAAGATGCCGCATGGGCCGAAACCGACCACCACCGGCCGTTCGACCAAGCCTTCCGGCGCCTGCCCTACCACGTGGTAACTGACATCCGGCGCCGGATTGACGTTGCGATCATCGGCGAACTTGAGCAGCAGGGCGGCTTCGCCCTTTACATTCAAGTCGACGGTGTAGATGAAGCACAGCTCCGAGGACTTCTTGCGGGCATCATAGCTGCGCTTGAACAGGGTGAAATCGAGCAGGTCATCACTGGCGATGCCCAGGCGCTGCACGATGGCGGGCCGCAGGTCTTCTTCGGGATGGTCGATGGGCAGCTTGAGTTCGGTGATTCGTAACATGACAGGATCCGGTAGGCGGCGGGCAAGAAGGCCGGCTGTTTTGCAAACCGGCGATTATAAGCCCCAATGGCGTCTTTCCGTCAGGTTAAAAAACAGCGCAGGGCGCAATCAGTCGTCCCGCGAGCCGCCAAAGGCTGCGCAACCACGCTGGACCTGGCCGTTGACACGCAATTGGGCGGTCATGTGCTGCAGGCTGCCGCTCACGCTGTCGACGCATCGCTGCGGGGCGACCCACAATTCGATGTGCTGGTTATTGGCGTCGGTCATCAGATTGAAGCGCCCGTCACCCAGTTGCTCTTCGACATAAGGCACTGCCAGGGGCGGTTGGCCTTCGCGCTCCAGCACCATGCCCTTGGCCGTGACGCTCATCGCCCAGGCCGGCTTATGGCCGTTTGCCCGCAGGATCATGCGCTTGAAGTCCGGGTCGCCACAGGCTGAGGTCGAGCGCTCGACGCGATACAGCTGTTGCAGGTCCACCGAACCCTGGGTGCCGCTGGCAACGCCGGAAAACTTGCCACGCAAATCTGCAAACAACGCGCCCTGCTGACCGGCCAGCGAGGCGGCTTCCTGCAGGATGCTGGTGCCACCGGTGTCGTTGACCACGTAGTTGCGCTGGTCGTTGCAGGGCTGGAACAACAGCTTGCCGTCCACCGCCGTCAATTCACCCTGCATGCGGGTCAGCCCGGCGGTAGACAGCTTGGCGGGCTCGCTGTCGAACATCTGGCAAGCGGCGAAGAAGGGGAACAGGGCTAGCAACGTTAGGGTCGAGGCGGCACGCATTTTCGGTCTCCAGACAAGTGCCGCCACGTTACGCAGGCTCGCGCCGCATCACAAGCCCGCGGCCCAGCTTCAGGCGATTCTTACAGACCTGCAACTCAGCCCACGACAAAGGTCTGACCGGTCTGTAAGCCTTCGACACTTTTTGCATAGGCCAAGGCCACTTCAGCGCCAGCAACCGGTTTGAATCCACGGAAATACGGCGCATAGCTGCCCATGGCTTCCACCAGCACCGTCGGGCTCACGCAATTAATGCGCAAGCCGCGTGGCAGTTCAATTGCCGCTGCTTTGACAAAGGCGTCCAGCGCGCCGTTGACCAGCGCAGCAGAGGCGCCGGTGCGAATCGGATCACGGTTCAAAATGCCGCTGGTAAAGGTAAACGACGCGCCGTCATTAGCGAACTCCCGGCCGATCAGCAGCAGGTTGACTTGGCCCATCAGCTTGTCCCGCAGTCCCAGTTCGAAGTCGGTTTCGTTCATGTCGCCCAGCGCCACGAAGTTCACGCTGCCCGCCGCGCAAACCAGCGCGTCGAACGTGCCGGTCTGCTCGAACAGTGTGCGAATCGAGGCGCTGTCGCTGATATCGACGTGGAAGTCGCCGCTGTGGCGGCCGATGGCGATCACCTCGTGACGCTTCGCCAGCTCTGCCTTGACCGCTGAACCGATCGTGCCGTTGGCACCAATTAAAAGAATTTTCATCGTGCTGCTCCTTCAGGGGGTGGGTGAAGGTTGAGTCTAGGGTGGCTTTTTCAGCGGATAAACCTGCTAATAGGCAACCTTTGGTTTTCAGTTGGAAACAATCCATGAGCGAAATGGATGACTTGGCGGCCTTCGCGGTGTTGATCGAAGCCGGCAGTTTCACCGTGGCGTCGGAGCAACTGGGGTGCAGCAAGGGCCAATTGTCCAAGCGAATCAGCCAGCTCGAAGCGCAGTACGCCGTGGTGCTGTTGCATCGCACCACGCGCAAGCTGAGCCTGACCGCCGCAGGCGCGGCCTTGCTGCCCCAGGCACAGGCGCTGGTGGTGCAAGTGGAGCGTGCGCGTCAGGCTTTGGCCCGACTCAAGGATGATTTGGCCGGGCCAGTACGTATGACGGTTCCGGTGTCATTGGGAGAAACCTTCTTCGATGGCTTGTTGCTGGAATTTTCCAAGCACTACCCACAGGTGCAGATCGAGCTGGAGCTCAACAATAGCTATCGGGATCTGGCGCGGGATGGCTTCGATCTGGGCGTACGCTCGGGGGCCATCGAGAATGAGCGCCTGGTGATCAAGCCGCTGCTGGCCTGGCACGAGATGACCTGCGCCAGTCCGGCCTATCTGGAACAGCACGGTGAACCGCTGCACCCGGCGGAGCTGGCGGGCCATACCTGTTTGCTCAACAGTCACTACAGCGGCCGCGAGGAGTGGCTGTACCACCAGCAGCATGAGCTGTTGCGTGTGCGGGTCAGTGGCACTTTCGCGTCCAACCACTACAACCTCTTGAAGAAAGCCGCATTGGTGGGCGCCGGTATCGCGCGCCTGCCGTCCTACCTGCTACCGACGGAATTGGCGGAGGGTCGATTGCGCTGGCTGCTGCGCGATTATCAAACGCGCAGCCAGCCGATGTACCTGGTGCATCCCTATCAAGGTGGCCTGCCGCGGCGCACCCAGGTACTGGCCGACTATTTGGTGGACTGGTTCAAGCGCAGCGGCGCCGCCCTGGACCGTCTTCAGCGGGAGTGACGGGCGATCCAGTGGTCGATGGACAGCCGGCCCGGGCCCTTGGCCACCAGCAGCAGTAACAGCGCGATCCAGGTGCCATGGGTCGGGTAGGCGTCCGGATAGACAAACAACTGGATAGTCAGGGTCATGCCGATCAAGGCAAGGGCCGAGAATCGCGTGGCGAATCCCAGCAGGATCAGCACCGGGAAAAAGTGCTCGGCAAACGCTGCCAGGTGCGCGGCGACTTCGGGTGACAACAGCGGCACATGGTATTCGCTGCGAAATAACGGCAAGGTCGAGGCGGCCAGTTTGGGGGCGCCGAGTTGGAAGGTGCCGCTGATCAGATCAATGGCAAACCCTTCGACTTTGGTTTGTCCGGATTTCCAGAACACCGCCGCGATAGAGAAGCGCGCGATAAAGGCGATCAGGCTGTAGGGAATTTTTTCAAAAAGTGCGATGGCCTGTTTCAGCAGGCTGGCGGCGGAATTGTTCATGGCGATACCTTGGGTTCCAGGTGTAAATGAGTAATGGCGTCGTGGCTGATCAACAGCGTCAGGCACCGATGCAGATCGAATTCGGAGGAGGCCTGCAAGGCATGCTCCACCGCCATCTCCAGTCTCGCGCCCTGGTTCAGGCAGTTGATAAAGGCCACCGAGCCGCTGTCGATGACGAAGACCTTGACCGCCAACCCGTGGCGCAACACCAACGCGTTCTGGGCAGGCCATCCGGCCACGCCAGCGAGGTCGCCGTCCGCCTGGTGCGCGGCCCATACCGTCACGACCGCGTAAGCAGAGCTCAAGGTGGCGAGCGATGGATGCAGCGTCAGGCTCAACCGCGCTACGCCTGATTGACCTTGCAGATGCTGGAGAACAGCGTGCTGGCACAGCGCCGGAATGTCGGTCGCGTGATAAGCACGCACCCGCAGGCGCTCCAGCCGCGCGACATCCGCCAGGTAGGGCACGCTGGCGGCCGGTGCGAATGCCTGGATAAAGTCGGCCAATGTGCTGCCGTACGCGTTGATCAGCGGGCTGGTGGGCGGGTTGGCCTGGACGAAAACGCCAGCCATGGCGCGGAAAAACTCATCGCCCACCAGCTGTAGCGTCACGGGATAACTGGCCGCCAGCGCATTGATCAACGAACTGTGGACGTTATTGCGATACACCGCAAAGCGGCTGGCGGGGTCGGCGCCGTTACTGCTGAACACCCCCTCCGGGCAGGAACCGTGCGCCGCGAGCAGGGCGTGGGTGAACGCGTCCTGAAGGCTCATGACATCACCTGCGACAGATACCATTCGGCGTGCCTGGCCTCGGCGTGCAGCGTGCTGAAGCTCGGCACCTGGTTATCCCGTTCGATCAGCGTGGCGACCGGCCCCGTGCGTTTGAGCAACTGTTCGTATAGCTGCCACACCGCAGCATCGATCGGCGCACCGTGATCATCGATAAGCAGCCTGTCGCCCAGGCTGTCGGTGTCTTCGGCAAACCCGGCCAGATGTATCTCGCCGACGGCATGCAACGGTAAGGCATCGATGTAGGCCAGCGGATCGCGCTGATGATTGATGCACGACACGTAGACGTTATTCACGTCCAGCAGCAAACCGCAGCCGGTGCGCCGAATGACTTCGTTGATGAAGTCCGCTTCGTCCAGGGTGGAGCGTTGAAATTGCACATAGGTCGACGGGTTCTCCAATAGCATCGGCCGCTTGAGCGCGCTTTGCACTTGGTCTATGTGCTCGGCTACGCGCGCCAGGGTTTGTGCATCGTAGGCCAGGGGCAGCAGGTCATTGAGAAACACCGCGCCGTGGCTGGACCAGGCTAGGTGTTCGGAAAATGAGTGAGGTTGATAGCGTTCGATCAGCCCGGCCAACCGTGCCAGGTGCTCAGGGTTGAGCGGACCTTCGCCACCGATGGAGAGGCCCACGCCGTGCAACGACAGTGGGTAGCGTTCGCGGATCAACCCCAGGTAATGGTGAAAAGGGCCGCCGGCGACCATGTAGTTTTCGGCATGCACTTCAAAGAAACCAATGTCTGGTGAAGAGCCGAGCACTTCAGTGAAGTGCTCGGTCTTCAGTCCCAATCCGGCCCGACGCGGCAGGCCGGATGCCTGAGCCTGGGAGACGGCTTGCAGGGATGAAAGGGTCATCATCAGTACTCAGGTCGCGTTGGGCTTCAGGACTTTGCGGTGAAAGCAGCTTCCTGGCCGAAACCGGTCGGCGAGGTAGTGCTTGGGGTTTTCAGGCAGGTACCGGCTGGGACCAGTTTCCAGGCGTTGGCCTGGTCCTTGGTTTTGGACGTACCGGCGCACGAGGTGCCAGCGCCGGCGGCGCAGTCGTTCTTGCCGGCCTCGGCGATGCCGAAGCATTTCTGCATGTCGTCGGCAGCATGGGCGGTGGTGGTCAGGGCGGACAGGCTCAGGGTCGAACCGAGGGCCAGGAGGAGGGCGGCAGCGGACAGTTTGGTGGTCATGGGGTATCTCCAGCAGTGGGTTTATGTGGCAGGCTTGATTGCCTGCTTGCACCACTAGAGAGAGGGGGACGAACTTCGTTACAAGCCAGCCGGAAAAAATTTAGAAAACGCGAGTTTAAGGATCACACAAAGCAAATGTGGGAGGGGGCTTGCCCCCGATGGCTGAGTGTCAGTCAATATAGTTATCAACTGACCCACCGCTATCGGGGGCAAGCCCCCTCCCACATTGAGTACCGGTTCATCCAGCAACCGTTTTAACCGCCCAGGTAGGCCTCACGCACCTTAGGATCGGTCAGCAATTGCTCGCCAGTGCCCTGCATCACCACCCGGCCGTTTTCCAGCACGTAGGCCCGGTCGGCAATTTTCAGGGCCTGGTTGGCGTTCTGTTCCACCAAAAACACCGTTACCCCGTCCTTGCGCAGTTGCTCAATGATGTCGAAGATCTGCTGGATGATGATCGGTGCCAGGCCCAGGGACGGCTCGTCCAACAGCAACAGCTTGGGCTTGCTCATCAACGCCCGCCCGATGGCGAGCATTTGCTGCTCGCCGCCGGACATGGTGCCGCCGCGCTGGCTGAAGCGCTCCTTGAGCCGAGGGAACAGGTGCAGCACCTTGTCCATCTGTTCCTGGTAATCGCCCTTGTCGGTAAAGAACCCGCCCATGGCCAGGTTCTCTTCCACGGTCAGGCGCGAAAACACGCGACGGCCTTCCGGTACCACCGCAATGCTCTTGCGCATGATTTCGGCGGAGTGCTTGCCCACCAGCTCTTCACCCATGTAGCGGATGCTGCCGCTGTGGGCCTGGGGCGAGCCGCACAGGGTCATCAGCAACGTCGACTTGCCAGCGCCGTTGGCGCCGATCAGGGTCACGATCTCGCCCTGACGCACTTCCACGTTGACGCTGTGCAGGGCCTGGATCTTGCCGTAGAAAGTGGAAACGTTTTCGAATTGCAGCATTTTACGCTTCCCCCAGGTAGGCTTTGATCACTTCGGGATTGTCGCGGATCTGCTCCGGCGTCCCGTCGGCGAGCGGCGTGCCCTGGTTGATCACCACGATATGGTCGGAAATGCTCATGACCAGTTTCATATCGTGTTCGATCAACAGCACGGTGGCATTGTTTTCCTCACGCAACACGCCGATAAGCGCCTTGAGGTCTTCGGTTTCCTTGGGGTTCAAGCCCGCCGCCGGTTCGTCGAGCATCAGGATCCGTGGACGGGTCATCATGCAACGGGCGATTTCCAGGCGACGTTGCTGACCATAGGCCAGGGTGCCGGCCGGGCGGTTGGCGAACTCGGTGAGATTGACCTTGTCCAGCCAATACGCCGCGTACTCCATGGCTTCGCGCTCGCTCTTGCGGAACGCCGGGGTCTTGAACAGGCCTGCGAAGAAGTTGGTGTTCAGGTGACGGTGTTGGGCGATCAACAAGTTCTCGACCGCTGTCATGTCCTTGAACAAGCGCACGTTCTGGAACGTGCGCACCACGCCCTTGCGGGCGATCTCGTGACCGGCCAGGCCCTGGATCGGCTGGCCGTCCAGCAGGATACTGCCGCCGCTCGGCTTGTAGAAACCGGTGAGGCAGTTGAACACCGTGGTCTTGCCGGCGCCATTGGGGCCGATCAGCGCGACGACCTGCTTCTCTTTGACGGTCAGGGCGACGCCGTTGACCGCGAGCAAGCCGCCAAAGCGCATGCTCAGATTTTCGACTTTCAGGATCTCGCGGCTCATTTGCGCAGCTCCATGTGTGGACGTTGCATGGGCAGCAGGCCTTGGGGGCGCCAGATCATCATCAGCACCATCATGGCGCCGAACATCAACATGCGGTACTCGCTGAACTCTCGCATCATTTCCGGCAGCAGGATCATCACGATCGCGGCCAGAATCACACCCAGCTGCGAGCCCATGCCACCCAGTACCACGATGGCGAGGATGATCGCCGACTCGATGAACGTGAACGACTCCGGGGTCACCAGGCCTTGGCGTGCGGCGAAGAAGCTGCCAGCGAAACCGGCGAAGGTTGCCCCAAGGGTGAAGGCCGAAAGTTTGATGACTGTCGGGTTCATGCCCAGTGCACGGCAGGCGATTTCATCTTCGCGCAGCGCTTCCCACGCGCGGCCAATCGGCATGCGCAGCAGGCGGTTGATCACGAACAGTGCCGCCAGTGCCAGCAATAGGGCAACCAGGTACAGGAACACCACTTTGCTCACCGGGTTGTAGGCAATCCCGAAGTACTCGTGGAAAGTCTGCATGCCCTCTGCGGCGGTGCGGTCGAACGACAGCCCGAAGAACGTCGGCTTGGGGATGCTGCTGATGCCGTTGGGGCCGCCGGTGATATCGGTGAGGTTACGCAGGAACAGACGGATGATTTCACCGAAGCCCAGGGTCACGATCGCCAGGTAGTCACCGCGCAAACGCAACACCGGGAAGCCCAGCAGGAAGCCGAACGTGGCCGCCATCAGACCGGCGAGTGGCAGGCAGACCCAGAAGCTCCAACCCAGGTAGTGCGACAGCAGCGCGTAGGTGTAGGCACCCACCGCATAGAAGCCCACATAACCCAGGTCGAGCAGGCCGGCCAGGCCCACCACGATGTTCAGGCCCAGGCCCAGCAACACGTAGATCAGGATCAGGGTGGCGATGTCGACTGCACCGCGCGAGCCGAAGAACGGCCAGATCAACGCGGCCACGATCAGGCCGATGATGATGTAGCGCTGGGTGCGCGGCAGGGTCAGGAATTGGCTGACCTTGGGCGACACCAACGGCGCACGGTTGCCCTTGAACAGGGCGCCGACCTGCTGGGTGAACAGCACGCGCAGGAACATCAGCACCGAGCACAGGGCGATGATGGTCAGGGTCACGGGGCCGGTGCCATGCACTTCCAGGTTGATGCCGACAATGCTCAGCTTGAGGCCGAGTACCGGGAAGGCCACGGCCCACACCAGCAAGGCGCTGAAAAACGCCGATTTAAGATATCTGCTCATACTTTCTCAACCTCCGGACGGCCCAGGATGCCGGTCGGACGGAACAACAACACCAGGACCAACAAGCCGAACGCCACGACGTCCTTGTACTGGTCACCGAAGATATCGGCGCCAAAGGCTTCGGCCACGCCCAGCACCAGCCCACCGAGCATGGCGCCCGGAATACTGCCGATGCCGCCCAGTACCGCTGCGGTAAAGGCCTTGAGCCCCACCAGGAAACCAGCGTTGGGGTTGATCACGCCGTACTGCATGCTCAGCAACACGGCGGCGACTGCGGCCAGCGCGGCACCGATCACGAAGGTCAGGGCAATAATGTTATTGGTGTTGATGCCCAACAGATTGGCCATCTTGATGTCTTCGGCGCAGGCCCGGCAGGCGCGTCCCAGACGAGAGCGGGAAATGAACAGCGTGAGGCCGAGCATCGCCACCAGGGTGACGACAAAGACCAGGATCTGCATGTAGGAAATCAGCACTTCTTGCGCACCACCTGGGCCGAAGGAGAAGCTCCCTGGGATCAGGTTGGGAATGGACTTGTCCTTGGAGTCCTGGGACAGCAATACGGTGTTCTGCAGGAAAATCGACATGCCGATGGCGGAAATCAGCGGGATCAACCGGTTGCTGCCGCGCAAGGGGCGGTAGGCAACGCGCTCGATACTGTAGCCATAGGCACTGGTCACGACGATCGATGCCAGGAACGCAGCGGTCATCAACAGCGGCAGGGAGTGGATACCCATCATGGCCAGCCCGGCAAGGGCGATGAAGGCCACGTAGGAACCAATCATGTACACCTCGCCATGGGCGAAGTTGATCATTCCAATGATGCCGTAAACCATTGTGTAGCCAATGGCTATCAAGGCGTAGGTGCTGCCAATGGTCAGGCCATTAACCAGCTGTTGGAAAAAATGATAGATCTCAGGCATTACAGCGCTCCTAAAAACCCGATACGCATTTCACTGGTGGAGTCATGTTCCGGCCCTGCGCTGTGTTCTGCGAGCACATTTGCACAAAGCGTTTGCCAGCGAACCGCTGGTGACGGTTTTAAGATTTTCAGGTGAGCCAGCGCCCGGATCGCGGGTGACATGGCCCATAAACCTCGTAAAACAAAGCCCACTGCTCTCACAGTGGGCTTGTTGACCAGTAACGCCTGGCTTACTGAGGGGAAACTTCGGTTTTTGGTTTGCCGAAGTGCCATTCATAGACCACGAATTTGAAGTCCTTCAGGTCGCCCTTGGCGTCGAAGCTCAGCTCGCCGGTCGGGGTCTTGAAGGTACCCGCGTGGATGGCCTCGGCCACCTTGGCGGTGTCTTCGCTCTTGGCAGCCTTGATGCCGCCGGCGATCACTTCGATGGCCGAGTAGGCCGGGAACACGAACGGACCGGTTGGGTCCTGCTTGTTCTTGGCGAACTCTTCAACGATGGCTTTGTTGGCTGGGTCGGTGTCGAAGGATTTAGGCAGGGTCACCAGCAGGCCTTCGGAAGCGCCCTGGGCGATTTGCGAGATGGAGTCGTTGCCGACGCCCTCTGGGCCCATGAACTTGGCGTTCAGGCCTTTTTCCTTGGCTTGGCGCAGGATCAGGCCCAGCTCAGGGTGGTAGCCGCCGTAGTAGACGAAGTCGACGTTGGCTTGCTTGAGTTTCTGGATGACCGAGGAGAAGTCCTTGTCACCGGCGTTCAGGCCTTCGAAGACGGCAACCTTGGTGCCTTTCTTCTCGAGGGTTTGCTTGACGGCGGTGGCGATGCCTTCACCGTATTGCTGCTTGTCGTGCAGTACGGCAACGATCTTCGGCTTGACGTGGTCGGCGATGTAGTTGCCGGCCGCCGGGCCCTGGGCGCTGTCCAGGCCGATGGTGCGGAAGATCAGCTTGTAGCCACGGGCGGTGATTTCCGGGCTGGTGGCCGCCGGGGTAATCATGATGACGCCTTCGTCTTCATAGATATCGGAGGCTGGCTGAGTGGAGCTGGAGCAAAGGTGACCGACCACGAACTTGACGCCGTCGTTGACCACTTTGTTGGCGACGGCAACGGCTTGCTTCGGATCGCACGCGTCGTCGTATTCCTTGGCTTCAAGCATTTTGCCGTCGACGCCGCCCTTGGCGTTGATGTCGGCGATGGCCTGCTTGGCACCCATGAATTGCATGTCGCCATATTGCGTTACAGGCCCGGTCTTGGGGCCGGCGATGCCGATCTTGATGGTGTCGGCTGCGAACGAATGGCCGGCAACCCCAGCCAGGACCATAGCGGCAAACAGTTTGGAAATCTGCTTAGTAGCCTTATTCATAGTGCTCCACTCTTACTGTTGTATTTTTTATAGTTCTAGCGGCCTTGTGAGCTGCAGAACCGGATCAGATATCTCGGATATCCCCCGGCGATGCCCTGGCAACTGTACCGGTACAGTGTAGAGCGCCGGTTGATCGCTTGGAAAGCTGGCTGCTGGGGGCAAAACCGAGTTGTGTCGCTTAAATGAAAGAAAAAGACAGAATTGCGGCTGGGTAATGCCAGCCTTTCGAGCATTCCTTGGCTTTTCCGACACTTTCAATCGCCAGCTTATTTGCTACTGGGTTTTTCCAACTGAGACACGACGTTATGATTGCGCCGATTTTTTACTCAGGTGAACTCCCATGACGCAAGAACCTAGCACCCTCTATGCCAAGCTGCTCGGTGAAACCGCCGAAATTTCCTGGAAGGAGCTTGAACCGTTCTTTGCCAAGGGTGCCCTATTGTGGGTCGACGCCGGCCTGGATTTGATCGAAGCGGCCGAAGCGATGGCCGAAGACAATCGCGAGAAAGTCGCTGCCTGGCTGGCTGCGGGGAGTCTTGGCGAAGTGTCTGCGACGCGGGCGGTGGACTTGGTCACGCGTGACCCGAGCCTGTGGGCGGTGGTGGTCTCGCCGTGGATTTTGATCCAGGAAAGGGCAGCGTAAGAAATCAGTGAGCCAAATAGGTGCACGGCTCGCGCCTGCGCAAGTGTGTAGCGGAGTAACCGCTTCCGCCGTGATGGCACGTTGCCGTAGAGAAAGGTCACAGGTGACGGTGACGTTAACGTCACGGGAACAGTTGGAGCGCTGGCGTAACGGCTGGGAAATTGTTTCAAGGTATTGGCGCCTGACTACTGGCAGCCTGCCACGTCAGCGGATGGGCCTGACAACTGAAGGCGGGCTGATGCACGCCGGGGCAGGTTCTTTTGGCGGCGGCGCCTCTTTATTACCGTCTGCGCTGAATGTGTGGAGTGGGTTGCGTATCTGCATGCCTTGCATGACGCCAATGATGTCGCTGAGGGCCACCGCCGGGCTCAGCAAATAACCCTGAATGAAATCGCAGCCATGCTGCTGCAACAGCTCGAATTGCGCCTGGGTTTCCACCCCTTCGGTCACCACCTCCAGGTGCAACGTATGAGCCATGGCAATGATGGCCTGGACAATTTCGCTGTCGGCGGTGGACCTGGGTATGTCCTGGATAAACGACCGGTCGATCTTCAAGGTGTTGAGCGGCAGGCGCTTGAGGTAGGCCAGGGATGAATAGCCGGTGCCGAAGTCATCGATCGCCAGGGATACACCCAAGGCGCGGATTTGCCGCAACAGGGCCAGGGTGCTGCTGATATTGCCCATCAACGCGTTTTCGGTGACTTCCAGCTCCAGGCGATTGGCAGCAATGCCGGCAAAGCGCAGGGCCGCTTCGATTTCATCCGCCAGTTCATCACGGGCCAGGTTCAGGGCCGAGCAATTCACGGCCATGGTCAACTCGCTATAGCCGCGATCAGACAACAGGCTCAAGTCATGACAGGCCTGGCGCAATACCCAGTGGTCCAGTTCGGCAATCAAGCCGTTATTCTCGGCAATCCCGATAAACCGGTCCGGCGCCAGCAACCCATGTTGTGGGTGCTGCCAACGCACCAGGGCCTCCAGGCGCGTGACCTTGCCGAGCTTCATGTCGAAGATCGGCTGATAAAACAACACCAACTCATTGCGCCCGCGCAGGGCCGCGCGCAGTTGCTCTTCAAGTTGCAGCTCAAGGAAAGCGCGGGTTTTGAGGTTGGAGCTGAAGAAGTGCAGGCTATTGCGGCCAGCATCCTTGGACTGGTAAAGCGCCAAGTCGGCGGTTTTCAGCAGTTCTTCACAGGTTTGGCCATCGTCGGGAAACAGGCTGATACCGATGCTGGTAGTCATGACCATGCGCCGGCCTGCCAACTCGATGGGTTCTTTCATTTTTTGCATGATGCGCTGGGCCATGTGCCGCGCTTCGTCGCGATGATGGATATTGATCAGAATGCAGAATTCATCCCCGCCAAAACGCGCGACCACATCGGCATGGCTGCGTACCGAGCCTTTGATATGGCTGGCCAGCACGGAGAGCAACTGGTCACCGGCATCATGCCCAAGGCTGTCGTTGATGCGCTTGAAATGATCGATGTCGAGGAAGATCACCGCCATCATGCCGCGGGTCGCGGTTTTTTCCGCGACCTTTTCCGCGAAGATCTGGTTGAAGCCACGCCGGTTGAGCAAGCTGGTCAGCGCGTCGTAATGGGCCACCTGTTGCAACGAGGCTCGGGCCTGGTCCAGCTCGCTGAGCAGTGCGTTGACCCGGCGCAAATCGCGTTCCTTGTGCTGCAGCTTTTTGTCGGCCAACGCTGCGCTGATGCTGCTGCCGATAACCAGCAAGGTGATCGTCGCCACCGACAGGCTCAGTTGCAGCGGATTGTTATCGACGGGCAACGACAGATCCGCCCCGTCCGGTATCAGCATTTGCATGGCCGCCATGCCGGTGAAATGCATGCTCAGGATGCCGGCGCCCAGCACCAGGCTGGCGGCGTACTTGAGCAATTGATGAAACACGCCGGTACCGTCGCGCAGGTAGCTCGACAGCAACAACGCTGCCAGGCTCGCGCCGATGGCAATCGCGACCGAGGCCATGAGCAGCCCGGAGTCGAAGTAGGCCTGGGCCTGGGAGCGCATGGCTGACATGCCGACGTAGTGCATCAGCGCGATACCCAGTCCCATCCACACCGAGGCCAGCAGGTATTGATGGAGCCGCAGGTGCGCATGACTGAGGGTTTGCATGGCGAACAGCGAAGCGATCAGGGCAATCACCAACGAGGCGAAGGTCATCAGCAATTCGTAATGAATGGCGACGGGGGCCTGGAATGCCAGCATGCTGATGAAGTGGGTCGACCAGATACCGCCCGCCAGGCAACCGGCGCCCAACCAACACCAGCGACGGCGGGCGGTGGGGTCTTCGACATGACCGACGCGCTCGGCCATGTCCAGCGTGCCAAAGCCGGCCGCGCAGGCGACCAGGTACGCCAGCAGCACCAGAAAGGGGTTATGACTGCAATTGAGTAATAAGTGCCCGTTGTCTGGAAGGTCGGTGAAAAAGTGCAGTCCCAGCCATTCCATAGCGTGTCCCGTCATAGTGTCGCGTCATTGCCTCAGGCGATGACCTATGAGGTCGAGTATAGAAGCCTCGCGGGATTTGCCAGGAATAATGGCACTTTGATACAACTCTTTTTGCATGCCAGTCATAGCGTTTGATGCTAAGCGCTGATGGGCAAATCCAGCTCAAAAAGCGGCTCGTCGAGCGGCGCCAGGCCGAAGGCGGCACGGGCAGCATCGCAATCGGCGTTCTGCACGCCCTGGCTCCAGGAGGCGTCGAACTCGCGGCAGGGGCTTGAGCGCTGTTCATAAATTGAACAGCGCGTGCCTTTGCCCACTTCACCCTCGAGGCTGCAGCAGCGTGCGGGCTTCTGGTCGGTGCCGATCATCGCCACGCGGGTGGGGTTGATTTGCACTACCAGGTCATCGGGTACGGTGCCACCCGATGAGGCGCACTCGCCCCAGAAGAAAGACACACGAAAGTATGAACAGCAGGCACCGCAATTCAGACACGGACTGGCTTCGGACATGGGCGTCATCGATTAAGGATAGGTAAGGGGGGACTGCGGGAAGGCTCGCCATTCTATCCGGGCGCTGGCCATTGGGAAGGGGGGCGCACACATATATTTTTGTAGGGAAAGCCCCGTAATGCCGGGTGAAATCACGTCCTATCAGCTTTACGAATCATTACAGACAAGCGCCGCCAGCCTGACTATGTTGCAGATACCTGAGCAGGATGCAGTGGGCATCGCAGCTCTCATAACAATAAAAGAGACGGACCCATGCAGAACTCGACCCAAGCGGCGAATGCCTGGCGCATTCTGTTCCTGCTGTTCCTCGCCAACCTGTTCAACTTCTTCGACCGAACCATTCCCGCGATCATCATCGAGCCGATCCGCATGGAATGGCACCTGAGCGACTTTCAGCTCGGCATCATCGGCACCTCTTTCACCATCGTCTATGCCATCGCCGGGCTACCGCTGGGGCGCCTGGCCGACACCGGCTCGCGCAGCAAATTGATGGGCTGGGGCTTGTTTGCCTGGAGCGGGCTGACAGCGCTCAATGGCCTGGCCGGCAGTTTCTGGAGCTTCCTGGTGGTGCGCATGGGCATTGGCATCGGGGAAGCCAGCTATGCCCCCGCCGCCAATTCATTGATTGGCGATCTGTTTCCCGCCCACCGCCGCGCGCGCGCCATGGGCATTTTCATGCTGGGCCTGCCGTTGGGCTTGTTGCTGGCGTTCTTCACCATCGGCTGGATGGTCAAGGCGTTCGACAGCTGGCGGGCGCCGTTCTTCATCGCCGCCGTACCGGGGCTGATCCTCGCGGTATTCATGTTCTACATCAAGGAGCCCAAACGCGGCGCGGCGGAAACGGTGCAAGTGCCCCAGGAACGCGTCGACCGCCCGATCCGCCGCGTACTTGCGGTGCCGACCTTCCTGTGGCTGGTGCTGGCCGGGCTGTGCTTCAACTTCGCCACCTATGCGTGCAACTCGTTCCTGGTGCCGATGCTGCAGCGTTACTTCCTGATGCCGTTGCAGGACGCAGCGGTGGCCACCGGTGTCATCGTCGGTGTGACCGGCCTGGTGGGCCTGACCTTGGGCGGCTGGATTGCCGACAAGATCCATCAGCGGGTCGCCAATGGCCGGCTGCTGTTTGCCGCGTGCAGTCTGATCATCTCCACGCTCACCACCGCCTGGGCATTGCATGCCGGGCGGATCGAGATCGGCGTGTTCGTCGCGCTGTTCAGTGTGGGCTGGTTATTTGCCTATAACTTTTATACCTGCGTGTACACAGCGATCCAGGACGTGGTTGAACCGCGCCTGCGGGCCACGGCGATGGCGTTATTCTTTGCCGGCTTGTATCTGCTGGGCGGTGGCATGGGGCCGATTGTGGTGGGCGGGCTGTCTGATCACTTTGCCCATGCGGCGATGTATGCGGCGGGGGCCGAGCAGATGACCGAGGCATACAAGGCTGTAGGTTTGCACGACGCCATGTACCTGATTCCGGTGGCGTTGTTCCTGACCATGCTGTTTCTATTCCAGGCGTCGCGCAGTTTTGTGCGCGATGCCAAACGGATGAAAGAGGGGTTGAGTGCGGTGGAGGTGCCGGCGTTGGCTGCGGCTTGAGACCGAGTTGACGCTATCGGGGGCAAGCCCCCTCCCACATTTGAACTGTGAATACATCCGAGTGTGGGAGGGGGCTTGCCCCCGATGAGGCCCTTACAGCCACAGCCATTTGCCACTCAATAAAAAAGGCCCGCATTGCGCGGGCCTTTCACGTTTCAGCGGTTATCAGCCCGCGACCAACACCCGAATCGCTTCCAGTCGCAACGCCGCCTTGTCGAGCATGGCCAGGCCTTGCTCGCGCTGGTTGCGCAGGGCGACCAGCTCGCTGTCGCGTACGGTCGGGTTGACCGCTTGCAGCGCCGTCAAGCGCGCCAGCTCTTCGTCAGTGTCTGCCGCCAGGCGACGCTTGGCCTCGGCCACACGTTCGGCGTGACGCGGGGCGATTTTCTCTTCGCCGGCATTGATGCGCGGCGTCAATTGGTCGCGCTGGGCCTGCACGAATTTGTTGGCGCTGGCCCGGGGCACGCTTTCCAACTGCTCGTTCAAGGTCACGAACGACACGCGGCCGGACAGGTCATTGCCGTTGGCATCCAGCAGGCAGCGCAGCGCTGCCGGTGGCAGGTAGCGACCCAGTTGCAGCGAGCGCGGGGCAACCACTTCGCTGACATACAGCAGTTCGAGCAATACGGTGCCCGGCTTGAGCGCCTTGTTCTTGATCAGCGCCACGGCAGTGTTGCCCATGGAACCGGACAGCACCAGGTCCATGCCGCCTTGCACCATCGGGTGTTCCCAGGTGATGAACTGCATGTCTTCACGGGACAGCGCCTGGTTACGGTCGTAGGTGATGGTCACACCTTCGTCGTCGCCCAGGGGGAAGCTGGCGTCGAGCATCTTCTCGCTGGGCTTGAGGATCAGCGCGTTTTCCGAATGGTCTTCGCTGTCGATGCCGAAAGCGTCGAACAGGGTTTCCATATAGATCGGCAGGGCGAACTGGTCGTCTTGCTCGAGGATGTCTTCGACCAGCGCATCGCCTTCACCGGCGCCGCCGGAGTTGAGCTCCAGCAAACGATCGCGCCCGGTGTGCAGCTCCTGCTCCAGGCGCTCGCGCTCGGCACGGGCTTCGTCGATCAGGGCCTGCCATTCGCCGTCGTCGGCGTTTTCCAGCAGCGGCAGCAGGCGCGGGCCGAACTGATGCTGCAAGGCGTTGCCGGTCGGGCAGGTGTTGAGGAACGCGTTCAGCGCTTCGTGGTACCACTGGAACAGGCGCTCTTGCGGGCTGGTTTCCAGGTATGGCACGTGCAGTTCGATCACGTGTTTCTGGCCGATCCGGTCCAGGCGGCCGATGCGCTGTTCCAGCAGGTCGGGGTGCGACGGCAGGTCGAACAGCACCAGGTGGTGGGAGAACTGGAAGTTACGGCCTTCACTGCCGATTTCCGAACAGATCAACACCTGGGCGCCGAACTCTTCATCCGCGAAGTAGGCCGCGGCGCGGTCGCGCTCGAGGATATTCATGCCTTCGTGGAACACCGTGGCCGGAATGCCGGAGCGTACGCGCAGCGCGTCTTCCAGGTCCATGGCGGTTTCGGCGTGGGCGCAGATCACCAGGACCTTGGTGCGCTTGAGCATTTTCAGCTGGTCGATCAGCCACTCGACGCGCGGGTCGAAGCGCCACCAGCGGTTGTCTTCCTCGATGTCCGGCTGCGACTGGAAGCTGACTTCCGGATACAGCTCGGCATGTTCGCCCAGGGGCAACTCCATGTATTCATCTGGGTTAGGCAGCGGGTAGGCGTGCAGTTTACGCTCGGGGAACCCCTGCACGGCGGCGCGGGTGTTGCGAAACAGCACGCGGCCGGTGCCGTGGCGGTCGAGCAGTTCACGCACCAGGCGCGCGCTGGCCTCGCTGTCGCCATCGTTGACGGCGGTAAGCAAGGCTTCACCTTCATTGCCGAGGAAACCCTGGATGGTTTTGTGCGCGGCGGGCGACAAGCGGCCCTTGTCCAGCAGCTCCTGCACGGCTTCGGCCACCGGGCGGTAGTTCTCGCTCTCGGCGCGGAAGGCGTGCAGGTCGTGGAAACGGTTCGGGTCGAGCAGGCGCAGGCGCGCGAAGTGGCTGTCCTGGCCCAGTTGTTCCGGCGTAGCGGTGAGCAGCAACACGCCGGGAATCACTTCGGCGAGTTGCTCGACCAGCGAGTACTCGGCGCTGGCTTTTTCTTCGTGCCACACCAGGTGGTGGGCTTCGTCGACCACCAGCAGGTCCCAACCCGCGGCGAACAGCGCGTCCTGGGCCTTCTCGTCGTCCACCAGCCATTCCAGGGCGACCAGCGCCAGCTGAGTGTCTTCGAACGGGTTGGTGGCGTCGCTTTCGATAAAGCGCTCTTCGTCGAACAGCGCAACCTGCAGGTTGAAGCGCCGGCGCATTTCCACCAGCCACTGGTGCTGCAGGTTTTCCGGGACCAGGATCAGCACGCGGCTGGCACGGCCCGACAGCAGCTGGCGATGGATCACCAGGCCGGCTTCGATGGTCTTGCCCAGGCCCACTTCGTCGGCGAGCAATACCCGTGGCGCGATACGGTCAGCGACTTCACGGGCGATGTGCAGTTGGTGGGCAATCGGTTGCGCACGCACGCCGCCCAGGCCCCACAGTGCGGACTGCAATTGGCGGCTGGTGTGTTCCAGGGTGTGGTAGCGCAGCGAGAACCAGGCCAGCGGGTCGATCTGCCCGGCGAACAGGCGGTCGCTGGCGAGGCGGAACTGGATGAAGTTGGACAGTTGGGTTTCCGGCAGGGTGACCTGTTCGTTCTGCCCGTTGAGGCCGTGGTACACCAGCAGGCCGTCGACGTCGTCGACTTCCTGCACGGTCATCTTCCAGCCTTCGAAATGGGTGATGCTATCGCCCGGCGAAAACCTCACGCGGGTGAGGGGCGCATTCCGTAGCGCATACTGGCGGGTGTCGCCAGTGGCCGGATAGAGCACGGTCAACAAGCGGCCGTCCTGTGCCAGAACGGTGCCTAACCCCAGCTCTGCTTCGCTGTCACTAATCCAGCGTTGCCCCGGTTGATACTGCTGCGCCATGCTGCCTGACTCCCGCCGTGAAAAAGCCGACTATCTTAACGGAACAAGGCTCCACGCCCAAGGACTCCGACAAAAAGTACTCTGACAAAAAGTACTCTGACAAAAACTACTGCGTCAGCGTCCAGGCCCGCAGGCCGAATCGACGGGTGGCGGGCACTCATAAGTGTCGACTGGGTCACAGCTTGGCCAGCCAATGTTCAAGTCGCCCTGGGGCGCGCCGACAGCCTGTTGACCAGGAGAATCAAGATTATGTTGCCACCCATGCTGCCCGTCAGCGTTGTGCCGGTCACGTCACAACTCGATCCGGTACGCCAGAAGCCGGATATTCCGCCTGTGGTGCCGGTTCAACAAGGCTCCAACGAGAGCACCATCGACCTGAAAAAAGGCGATGCCGAGCAATCGACCTTTTTGCTGCGCGAAGAACAGCGCCGTCAGCAAGAGCAGCAAAAGCGTCAGCGTGAAGCCAGCGAGGATCCCGAGCAGCACCTGCCGATCCCCGGCGATCTGCTCAATGCCGACAATACTGTCCCCGTGGCGCCGCTGATTGAAGACGCGCCGCGCCAGGGCCTGTGGGTGGATATCGAGGTTTGATCGCCAGCTGATTTGCGGTCGAGCGGAGGAGGCCGCATTATTGCGACATTCCCGCCATAACGTAAGCCAAGCCATGAGTGATGATGACAAGCTGATCGACCTGAATGCCGAGCGCGCCAAGCGTGTGCATGATCTCAATGACAAACGCCTGAATGAAGTGCGCCAGGCGTTTGAACAGGCCATGCCCCTGGGTAAAGCCAAGAAGAAATCGAAGAACAAGCCGAAAAAACGTTGAATCAACTGGCCTCCGTTGATGCAGGTCAGTTATTGCCTTTCTTTACGCCCCGTCGAGGGCGACATTGATCCCCGTCAATTTTCCAATCCGCCTTCTCGATTAACTTAGCCCTATCGCAACAGGGCAAGTGCAGGAGGCCGGTCATGTTTATCGATAATGTGGTATTTGCCGGAGTGCTGACCGTAAGCCTCATGGTGCTGTTTTTTGTAGGGTTTGGCATTTTTATCTGGAAAGACGCACACAAGCGTAAAAAACCATAAGTCTTTCCGGGTTACAGGGCACGCAAGGCATTTTGGGCGACTTCGGTCGCCTTTTTTTTTGGCCGATCGTTCCCACGCTCTGCGTGGGAATGCCGCCTCGGACGCTCCGCGTCCGCTGTTGAGGCCTGCGCATGGGTGACGCGGAGCGTCACGGGGCGTATTCCCACGCAGAGCGTGGGAACGATCATCAGGGCCATAAAAAAGGTGCGATTCTCGCGAATCGCACCTTGTTCATTGCAGGCCGCTATCAGCTGCCCAGCGCCTTGGACGCCAGCCAGAACAACCCGGCCGAGAGGCCTACGGTTGCCGGCAGGGTCAGCACCCACGCCATCAGGATGGTCTTGACCGTGCCGCCTTGCAGGCCGCTTTTGTTGGCGACCATGGTCCCGGCCACGCCAGAAGACAACACGTGGGTGGTCGACACCGGCAGGGCGAAGATATTGGCAAAGCCGATCATGGTGGCGGTGGTGATCTGCGCCGACATGCCCTGGGCATAGGTCATGCCTTGCTTGCCGATCTTCTCACCGATGGTCAGTACCACGCGTTTCCAGCCCACCATGGTGCCCAGGCCCAGGGCCAGTGCGACCGCGAGGATCACCCAGAACGGCGCGTATTCGGTCGTGGCGGTCAGGTCTTTGCGCAGCTTGTCGAGGTCGGATTTCTCACGCGCATCCAGGCCAGGCAGCTTGCCGACTTTCTTCGCGGTATCGTCCAGGCAGAGCAGATAGCGACGCACTTCAATGCGCTGGTCGGCATTCAACGAGTGGTAGTCGGACACACCTTTGAGCGTGTCAACGAGCGCGTTGATGGTCGGCTCGGTCTGCTGCGGGTTGCACTGGAACTTGCCCGGCAGGTCGTCCTTCACGCTTTTGCCCAGTGCCAGGAACTCGCCGAGGGTGGCGTTATTGCGCTGGTAGAACTGGCTCAGATGCACAGTGGCGTCGCGGGTCCGTTCGATCTGGTAGGTGGTGCTGCCCAGGTCGAGCACGAACTGCGCCGGCACGATACCGATCAGCACCAGCATGATCAGGCCGATACCTTTCTGCCCATCGTTGGAGCCGTGTACGAAGCTCACGGCCATGGCGGAAATCACCAGGACCAGGCGGTTCCAGAACGGCGGGTGCTTCTTGTCATCAAGCTTGCGGCGTTGGTCCGGGGTCTTGTGCATCTTCGACAGCGGGCGCCACCACTTCAGGCCGATCAGCACCAGGGCTGCGACCAGGAAACCGGCCATCGGCGAGAACACCAGGGACGCACCGATATCGATCGCTTTCTGCCAGTTCACACCGTCAGCCAGGGGAATATCGTTGATCAGGGCGTTGGCCAGGCCCACGCCGAGGATCGAGCCGATCAGGGTGTGGGAGCTGGAGGCCGGGATCCCGAAGTACCAGGTGCCCAGGTTCCAGGTGATTGCCGCCGCCAACAACGAGAAGACCATCGCCAGACCATGGCCGGTGTTCACATTGATCAGCAACTCCACCGGCAGCAAATGCACGATGGCGTAGGCGACACCCACACCACCGAGCAGCACGCCGAGGAAATTGAACACCCCGGAGAAGAACACCGCCAGGTGTGGCGGCATGGCTTTGGTATAGATGACTGTGGCCACCGCGTTAGCGGTGTCATGAAAGCCATTGATGAACTCGAAGGCGAGGACAAAGGCCAGGGCGAGCAACAGGCTCACTAGAACCCAAGCATCCAGTCCGCTGAATAAATCGATCATGAAGGTTTTCTGACCCGGTCGTAAGGGGGCGCGATTATGCCAGAAAACCTCAGTAATCGATGCATTAGCTGCTCATCGGTAACAATCTACTTGGAAAAAAACCGCTGGAAACGGGCGTATCCCAGGGTTTTCGGGGCTTTGGCAAGTCTTTGATTTTTAACGCCGGGGCGCGAAAAGACACGGTTTCGTCACGAAAACGTCATGTGTGAAACATTTGTATGAAAATTCGTTGGCGGCAGTAGGGCGCCGACCAGCGGCGGCTAATGCGTGCTGCCCTCGTCCGGTGGCGGGCCGGCAGACGCAGCAAAACCCTGGGACCAACCCAAAGAGCACTCAGGGCTCTTCGGTCTTGAGTTCCTGCTCGATTTTCTGAATTTCCTGGGCGAATGCCTGGTCCAGCAGGCTGGCGCGCTTGCGCCATGGCTTACGTTCCGGCTCAGGCTGGGCGGCGTAGGTGGTGACTTCCCCGCCGTAAACATCCTTGTAACGTTGCTCCTGGCGCTCAAGTTCCGCGCGCAGTTCATCTTTCGTCACAGTTATACCTAATTGAGTTGAGTTTAATAAAAGTGCAACGTCATGCCAAAAGGCCGCCTTGGGGTGTACGAACTTGAACAGACGGACTGTCCAAGTTTGAAGTGGGGACCCGAGGTCGCTTTTTCAATCCGATACTTTAATCGACCCTGCGCTCGAGTATGCGGCGCCGGGCGAGCTCTGATCCCAACAGGTAAATTGGGCTGACCTCTGCACAGGCTGCATTATAGCGATGCATGTGAATAACGCTATCGGCATAAAGTTAAAAAGCATCAACTTCATATGCGGGTTTTGTTACATCACAACGTAAGTGTTGGCTGAACATATCTATCCATGGTCATCTGGTTTTTCTTCCATAAGGCTTTGAAACAGGCTTGGCCGCTGAAAATTGCGATAATCGAATGATCGTCCGATAATCGCCCAATGTTGCCGGCCCCGTCTTGTACATCTCTACTGGCGCGGCTAGAAATGACAGCCAGCCCTTCTGTGGTTGAAAACAAGAAAAAGGATCCCTGCAATGAACGATCAATTGCGCAATTCTTTCGCGTCCGTGGCGCCGCCGATCGTGGCCTCACCCGCCAAGCGCATCCAGGCCTTCACGGGTGATCCGGACTTCATGACCTCCCTGGCCCGTGGCCTGGCCGTGGTGCAGGCGTTTCAGGAGCGCAAGCGTCACCTGACGATCGCCCAGATCAGCCACCGCACCGAAATCCCCCGCGCTGCCGTGCGCCGTTGCCTGCACACCTTGATCAAGCTCGGTTACGCCACCACCGATGGCCGTACCTACTCGTTGCTGCCCAAGGTGCTGACGCTTGGCCATGCGTATCTGTCATCGACGCCCTTGGCCGTGTCGGCCCAGCCTTATCTGGACCGCATGAGCGAACAACTTCACGAAGCCTGCAACATGGCGACCCTCGAAGGCGATGACATTCTGTACATCGCCCGTTCCGCCACCACTCAGCGCCTGATTTCCGTGGACCTTTCCGTGGGTGGCCGCTTGCCGGCGTACTGCACCTCCATGGGCCGTATCCTGCTGGCCGCCCTGGACGATGCCTCGCTGCAGGATTATCTCGACCACGCCGACCTGCAAACCAAGACCAGTCGCACCTTGACCACGCCCGAGGCTTTGTTCGAATGCCTGCAACAGGTTCGTCAGCAAGGCTGGTGCATCGTCGATCAGGAACTGGAGCAGGGCCTGCGCTCCATCGCCGTACCGGTGTACGACGCGTCCGGCCAGGTGTTGGCCGCACTCAATGTGAGTACTCATGCCGGGCGGGTCAGCCGCAGCGAGCTGGAGCAGCGCTTCCTGCCGAGCATGCTCAGCGCCAGCCGCGAGCTGAGTACGCAACTGTTTGCCTAAGTGTTCGGTGACCGCACAGATCCCGGCTTGATCGATTGACGCTGTTTCCCCTGGCTCATTAATGTGCGGCAGCGCTCCCAAGCGCTCCAATAATAACGGCGACCCCCGGTCGCTGACCCGCCATCGGTGTGGAATAAAAATAATGAATCAGCCCTCTGTCGGTACCACCTTGGACGTGCAGTCCTTCATCAACGCCCAGCCGTTGTCGCGTTATCAATGGCGTGTGGTGATCCTGTGTTTCCTGATTGTCTTTCTCGACGGCCTCGACACCGCCGCCATGGGCTTTATCGCGCCCGCGCTGTCCCAGGACTGGGGCATCGACCGCGCCAGCCTCGGTCCGGTGATGAGCGCCGCATTGATCGGCATGGTGTTCGGCGCGCTGGGTTCCGGCCCGCTGGCCGACCGCTTTGGGCGCAAAGGCGTGCTGGTGGGCGCGGTGCTGGTGTTTGGCGCTTTCAGCCTGGCATCGGCCTACAGCAGCAATGTCGACCAACTGCTGGTGTTGCGTTTCCTGACGGGCCTGGGCCTGGGCGCCGGCATGCCCAACGCCACCACGCTGCTTTCTGAATACACGCCCGAGCGGCACAAGTCGCTGCTGGTGACCAGCATGTTCTGCGGCTTCAACCTGGGCATGGCCGGTGGCGGGTTTATCTCGGCCAAGTTGATCCCGGCGTTCGGCTGGCACAGCCTGTTGCTGATCGGCGGCATACTGCCGTTGATCCTGGCCGCCGTGCTGCTGGTGTGGTTGCCGGAATCGGCGCGTTATCTGGTGGTGCGTAACCGTGGCACCGACAAGGTGCGCAAAACCCTGTCTCCTATTGAGCCCGCTATCGTTGCCCAGGCCAGCGCCTTCAGCGTGCCGGAGCAGAAGACCGTCAAGACACGCAACGTGCTCGCGGTGATTTTCTCTGGCACCTACAGCGCCGGCACCTTGTTGCTGTGGCTCACCTACTTCATGGGCCTGGTGATCGTTTATCTGCTCACCAGTTGGCTGCCAACCCTGATGCGCGACAGTGGCGCCAGCATGGAACAGGCCGCGTTCATCGGCGCGTTGTTCCAGTTTGGCGGCGTATTGAGCGCAGTGGGCGTGGGCTGGGCGATGGACCGGTTCAACCCGCACAAGGTGATCGGCACCTTCTATCTGCTGGCCGGGGTGTTTGCCTACGCGGTAGGGCAGAGCCTGGGCAATATCACCTTACTGGCCACCCTGGTGCTGATGGCCGGGATGTGCGTCAACGGTGCGCAATCGGCGATGCCCTCCCTGGCCGCGCGTTTCTACCCGACCCAAGGCCGCGCCACCGGTGTGTCGTGGATGCTCGGTATTGGCCGTTTCGGTGCAATTCTGGGGGCGTGGATGGGGGCTACCTTGCTGGGCCTGGGCTGGAATTTCGAGCAGGTGCTGACGGCATTGGTAATTCCGGCTGCGCTGGCCACCGCTGCCGTGGTGATCAAAGGCATGGTCAGCCATGCCGACGCGACCTGACGTCTGGCGCGGTTAACTGTGGGAGGGGGCTTGCTCCCGATAGCGGTGGGTCAGTTGACTAATTCCTGACTGATATATCGCTATCAGGGGCAAGCCCCCTCCCACATTGGATCGTGTTCGTTGAGGAGATTAGGTAGGCAACAATTCGTTCGATAATCGAACACTGAGTCGATTATCGGATTGTTCCACCCATTTCCCCGGCTTAATCTTCAAGCACTTCGGCGTCACCTCAGCGCCTTTTTCGATCAACACCGGGAGCCCAACCCCATGGCTGAAATTCTCACCCTGCGTGATGCGGTCAAGCGTTTCGTGAGCGACGGCGATACCGTCGCGCTCGAAGGCTTTACTCACCTGATCCCTACAGCCGCAGGTCATGAAATCATTCGTCAGGGCAAAAAAGACCTGACGCTGGTGCGCATGACGCCTGATCTGATCTACGACCAGTTAATCGGTGCCGGCTGCGCGCGCAAGTTGATTTTTTCCTGGGGCGGCAACCCTGGCGTGGGTTCCCTGCATCGCCTGCGCGACGCCGTGGAAAAACACTGGCCGCAGCCACTGGAGATCGAAGAACACAGCCATGCCGACCTGGCCAATGCCTACGTTGCCGGCGCCTCCGGCCTGCCGTTTGCGGTGTTGCGTGCCTACGCCGGTTCCGACTTGCCCAAGGTCAACCCGCTGATCAAGACGGTCACTTGCCCATTCACCGGCGAGGTGCTGGCGGCAGTCCCGTCGGTACGCCCGGATGTCACGGTGATCCATGCGCAGAAGGCCGACCGCAAGGGCAACGTGCTGCTCTGGGGCATCCTCGGCGTGCAGAAAGAGGCGGCCCTGGCGGCCCAGCGCTGCATCGTCACAGTCGAAGAGATCGTCGATGACCTGAACGCGCCGATGAACAGCTGCGTATTGCCGACCTGGGCCCTGACCGCCGTGTGCCACGTGCCCGGTGGCGCGCATCCGTCCTACGCCCACGGCTACAACGAGCGGGACAACCGTTTCTACCAGGCGTGGGACCCGATTGCCCGCGACCGTGGGACCTTTACCGCCTGGATCGACGAATACATCCACGGCACCGCCGACTTCAGTGAATTCCAGGCCAAGCTGGCTGCTGCGCAGGAGGCCAAGTGATGGCTTACTCCACCAATGAAATGATGACCGTCGCCGCCGCGCGCCGCCTCAAGAACGGCTCGGTGTGCTTTGTCGGCATCGGCCTGCCGTCCAAGGCGGCCAACCTGGCGCGCCTGACTTCCTCGCCCGACGTGGTATTGATCTACGAGTCCGGCCCGATTGGCGCCAAGCCATCGGTGCTGCCGCTGTCCATCGGCGACGGTGAGCTGGCGGAAACCGCCGATACGGTGGTGCCTACCGGTGAGATCTTCCGCTACTGGCTGCAAGGCGGGCGCATTGACGTGGGCTTTCTTGGCGCGGCTCAGGTTGACCGGTTCGGCAACATCAACACCACCGTGGTCGGCGATTATCACCAGCCCAAGGTGCGTTTGCCGGGGGCCGGCGGCGCGCCGGAGATCGCCGGTTCCGCCAAGAGCGTGTTGATCATCCTTAAACAGTCGTCCCGCTCGTTTGTCGACAAACTGGACTTCATCACCTCGGTCGGCCACGGCGAAGGCGGCGATTCGCGTAAACGCCTGGGCCTGCCGGGCGCCGGTCCCGTCGGCATCATTACCGACCTGTGCATCATGGAGCCGGAGGAGGGCACCCATGAGTTCGTGGTCACCGCGTTGCACCCGGGCGTGACCCGTGAGCAGGTGACAGCGGCGACCGGCTGGGCCATTCGTTTTGCCGAGCAGGTCGAGACCACCGCCGAGCCGACCGAGGTTGAACTGAGCGCGTTGCGTGACCTTGAGGCCCGCACCGCAGCCGCCCATGGCCAAGCGCCGGGAGAAGCCTGATGCGTGATGTCTTTATCTGTGACGCTATCCGAACCCCCATCGGCCGCTTCGGCGGTGGCCTGTCCACGGTGCGTGCCGATGACCTGGCGGCCTTGCCGATCAAGGCACTGATGGAGCGCAACCCGACGGTGGACTGGAATGCCGTTGATGAAGTTTTCCTCGGCTGCGCCAACCAGGCCGGCGAAGACAACCGCAACGTGGCACGCATGGCACTGCTGCTGGCGGGCCTGCCGGAAACTACCCCAGGCGTGACCCTCAACCGCCTGTGCGCCTCGGGCATGGACGCCATCGGCACGGCCTTTCGCGCGATTGCCAGCGGCGAAATGGAGCTGGCGATTGCCGGTGGCGTCGAGTCGATGTCCCGCGCGCCGTTCGTGATGGGCAAGGCCGACGCGGCGTTTTCGCGCAGCATGAAACTGGAAGACACCACCATTGGCTGGCGCTTTATCAACCCGTTGATGAAGGCCCAGTACGGCGTGGATGCAATGCCGCAGACCGCCGATAACGTCGCCGACGACTACAGCATTTCCCGCGCCGACCAGGACGCGTTCGCCCTGCGCAGCCAGCAACGTACCGCCGCCGCGCAGGCTGCCGGCTTCTTCGCCGAAGAAATCGTACCGGTGCGGGTCGCCCATAAAAAAGGCGAAACCCTGGTGGAGCACGATGAGCATCCCAGGGACACCACCCTGGAGGCGCTGGCCAAACTCAAACCGGTGAATGGCCCCGACAAAACCGTGACCGCCGGCAATGCCTCAGGTGTCAACGATGGCGCTGCCGCGCTGATCCTGGCCTCTGGCGAGGCGGTGAAAAAACACGGGCTCACCGCCCGCGCCCGGGTACTGGGTATGGCCAGCGCCGGCGTCGCCCCGCGTGTGATGGGCATCGGCCCGGTGCCGGCGGTGCGCAAGCTGGTGGAGCGCCTGGGGTTGGCGATCACCGATTTTGACGTGATCGAGCTCAACGAAGCCTTCGCCAGCCAAGGCCTGGCAGTGCTGCGCGAGCTGGGCCTCGCCGACGATGCGCCGCAGGTCAACCCCAACGGAGGCGCCATCGCCCTGGGCCATCCCCTGGGCATGAGCGGCGCGCGGTTGGTACTGACCGCCCTGCATCAGCTGGAAAAAACCGGCGGCCATAAAGGCCTGGCGACTATGTGTGTGGGCGTCGGCCAAGGCCTGGCCCTGGCGATTGAACGCATCTAACAAGAGAGGATTGCTCCATGAGTGACAAGCCCGGTTACCGGCGCCCGCAAGCGGGCACTCAACCTGATTACCTGCACCCGGCCTATCAGTCGACGAACCTGCGTTCGCCGTCCCAGCCGTTGGTGTTCCTGCCCCATTCCTTGTCGGAAATCACCGGCCCGACCATCGGTGCCGAGCGCATCGATGCCAAGGACAACGACCTCACCGCCCAGCATGAAGGCGAGCCCCAGGGCGAGCGCATCATCATTCATGGGCGTGTGCTGGACGAGAACGGCCTGCCGGTGCCGGGCATCCTCGTGGAGATCTGGCAAGCCAACGCCGCCGGTCGCTACAACCACAAGCGCGACCTGCACGATGCGCCGCTGGACCCGAATTTCACCGGCACCGGGCGCACCGTCACCGACGCCGACGGCTGGTACCAGTTCCAGACCATCAAGCCCGGCGCCTACCCGTGGGGCAACCACCACAACGCCTGGCGCCCGGCGCATATCCACTTTTCGCTGTTCGGCCCGAGTGTGCTGACGCGCCTGGTCACGCAAATGTATTTCCCCGGTGACCCGCTGCTGGAATACGACCCGATCTACAACTGTGTGCCGGACACCCGCGCCAAGCAGCGCTTGATCGCCAGTTTCGACCTGGAAAAAACCATTCCTTCCTATGCCCTCGGCTACCGCTGGGACATCGTCCTGCGCGGCCGCGACGCCACGCCGATGGAGAAATGAGATGAGCCTTTACGCAACCACGTCCCACACCGTCGGGCCGTATTACCACATCGGCCTGACCTGGCTTAACCGCGAAGACCTGACCGTCGCCGCCACCCTCGGCGAGCGCGTGGCGATCAGCGGGCAGGTGCTGGACGGTAACGGTGAGGTGGTCAACGACGCCATGCTTGAGGTGTGGCAGGCGAACGCCGCCGGCAAGTACGACCACCCGGAAGACGAGCAGGACAAGGCGGTAGACCCAAACTTTGAAGGCTTCGGCCGCGTGCCGGTGGATGCCGAAGGGCGCTTTCGCTTTACCACGATCAAGCCTGGCAGCGTGCCGGGACTCAAGGGCACGACCCAGGCGCCGCATCTGGTCGTGCTGGTGTTTGCCCGTGGTTTGGTGAAGCACCTGCTGACGCGGATTTATTTTGACGGTGAAGCGTTGAATGGTGATGACCCGCTGCTGGCGTGTGTACCGGCCGAGCGGCGCGGCACTTTGATTGCCAAGCCGGATGCGGCGGGTGTGCATCAGTGGAATGTGATTTTGCAAGGGACAGATAAGGAAACGGTGTTCTTCGATTACTGAGTTGGCTGGAGGGCCTCATCGGGGGCAAGCCCCCTCCCACATTTTGACCGCGCCGCCTATCAAGTGTGGGAGGGGGCTTGCCCCCGATAGGGCCCTCCAGGCAACACTGGCCGAAAAGTCTGCTTGCGGAACATGGTTGTTGCAAAGTATGTCTAGGCTATAACCGTTCCCATTGAGTAAAAACCATGACAACAAAAACCAGTCACTACACCGGAGAAGAACGCAGCAAACGGATTTTTGCGATTGTCGGTGCTTCCTCCGGCAACCTGGTCGAATGGTTCGACTTCTACGTCTATGCCTTCTGCGCCATCTACTTCGCCCCGGCGTTTTTTCCGTCGGACGACCCCACCGTTCAACTGCTCAACACCGCGGGCGTATTCGCCGCCGGGTTCCTGATGCGCCCCATCGGCGGCTGGCTGTTCGGCCGGGTGGCCGACAAGCATGGCCGCAAGAACTCAATGATGATCTCGGTGCTGATGATGTGCGCCGGCTCCCTGGTCATCGCCTTCCTGCCCACTTACAAGGATATCGGCGCCTGGGCCCCGGCGCTGCTGTTGGTGGCGCGGCTGTTCCAGGGGTTGTCGGTGGGTGGCGAATACGGCACCACGGCCACCTACATGAGCGAAGTGGCGCTCAAGGGGCAGCGCGGTTTCTTCGCCTCGTTCCAGTACGTGACCCTGATCGGCGGGCAGTTGCTGGCGGTGCTGGTGGTGGTGATCCTGCAACAGATCCTCACCGAAGAAGAGTTGCGCGCCTGGGGCTGGCGGATTCCGTTCGTGATCGGCGCCATTGCGGCGGTGATCTCCCTGCTGCTGCGTCGCACCCTCAAGGAAACCACCAGCAAGGAAATGCGTGAAGACAAGGACGCCGGCAGTATCGTCGCGCTGTTCCGTGACCACGGCAAAGCGTTCATCACGGTGCTGGGCTACACCGCCGGCGGCTCGCTGATTTTCTATACCTTTACCACCTACATGCAGAAGTACCTGGTGAACACCGTCGGTATGCACGCCAAGACGTCCAGCTACATCATGACCGGTGCGCTGTTTCTCTACATGTGCATGCAGCCACTGTTCGGCATGCTGGCCGACAAGATCGGCCGGCGCAATTCCATGCTCTGGTTCGCCGGCCTCGGCACGCTGTTTACGGTGCCGATCCTGCTGACCCTGAAAACCGTCACCAGCCCGTTCCTGGCCTTTGTCCTGATTACCCTGGCCCTGGCGATTGTCAGCTTCTACACCTCCATCAGCGGCCTGGTCAAAGCCGAGATGTTCCCGCCCCAGGTACGCGCCTTGGGCGTGGGCCTGGCGTACGCCGTGGCCAACGCGGTGTTCGGCGGTTCGGCGGAAGTGGTCGCATTGAGCCTGAAGTCCATCGGTATGGAAAACACCTTCTACTGGTACGTCACCGCGATGATGGCGGTGGCGTTCCTGTTCAGTTTGCGTCTGCCCAAACAGGCCGCTTATTTGCACCATGATTTGTAAGGGATGAGTTATGACACTGCGCACGAGCAACCAACTGTTCGACGCTTACTTCACCGCTGACAGCATGGCCGAGGTGTTCTGCGACCAGGGCCGCCTGCAGGGCATGCTGGATTTCGAGGCCGCGCTGGCCCGGGCCGAGGCCCAGGTCGGGCTGATCCCGCAGGCCGCCGTGGCACCGATTGCCCAGGCCTGCCTGGCCTCGTTGTATGACGTAGACGCGCTCAGCTTGGCGATTGCCACGGCGGGTAACTCGGCGATTCCATTGGTCAAGGCGCTGGGCAAGCTGATTGCCGAGGCAGATGCCGGGGCCGAGCGCTATGTGCACTTGGGCGCCACCAGCCAGGATGTGATGGACACCGGCCTGGTGCTGCAACTGCGCCGCGCGCTGGGGTTGATCGAAGCGGACTTGGCGCGCCTGGGCGATGTGCTGGCCGCCCAGGCGCAGCGGCATGCGTCGACACCCTTGGCTGGCCGCACCTGGCTGCAACACGCCACGCCCGTCACCCTGGGGATGAAAATCGCCGGCTGGCTGGGTGCGGTAACGCGCAATCGCCAGCGGCTGGTGGAATTGAAACCGCGTTTGCTGGTGCTGCAATTTGGCGGGGCCTCGGGCACCCTGGCCGCGCTCGGCGAGCAGGCCATGCCGGTGGCGCAAGCCTTGGCCGCAGAGCTGCAACTGAGCTTGCCCGAGCAGCCCTGGCATACGCAGCGTGATCGCCTGGTGGAGTTTGCCAGCGTGCTGGGCCTGATCGCCGGCAGCCTTGGCAAGCTGGGCCGCGATATCAGCCTGTTGATGCAAACCGAAGCGGCGGAAGTGTTCGAGCCCTCGGCGCCGGGCAAGGGCGGTTCGTCAACCATGCCCCATAAGCGCAACCCCGTCGGCGCCGCCGTGCTGATCAGCGCCGCGACCCGCGTGCCCGGTCTGGTCGCGACGATGTTCAGTGCCATGCCCCAGGAGCACGAACGCAGCCTGGGACTGTGGCACGCCGAATGGGAAACCTTGCCCGAGATCTGCCGATTGGTATCGGGTGCGCTGCAACAGGCGCTGCTGCTCAGCGAAGGCCTGGAGGTGGATGCCGCGCGCATGGCCCGCAACCTCGACCTGACCCAGGGCCTGGTGCTGGCCGAAGCCGTCAGCATCGTGCTGGCCCAACGCCTGGGCCGTGAAACCGCGCATCACCTGCTGGAGCAGTGCTGCAAGCGCGCCGTCGCCGAGCAGCGCCATTTACGTGCTGTGCTGGCGGACGAGGCGCAGATCAGCGCCGAGTTGTCGTCGGCCGAACTGGACCGTTTGCTCGACCCGGCCCACTACTTGGGCCAGGCTCAGACCTGGGTTAGCCGCGCCGTGACCGAACACTTTGGATTGACTGCGTAAGGAGACCGCTGTGGCTTTCGTACAACTCGCCGAGGGCGAACTGCATTACCAACTCGATGGGCCCATTGATGCGCCGGTATTGGTGCTGTCCAATTCCCTGGGCACCGACCTGCATATGTGGGACATCCAGATCCCGGCGTTCACCGAGCATTTTCGTGTGCTGCGCTTCGACACCCGTGGCCATGGCAAGTCCCTGGTCACCGCAGGGCCCTACAGCATCGAACAACTGGGCCAGGATGTGCTCGCGTTGCTGGATGCGCTGGATATTCAGCGCGCGCATTTTTGCGGGTTGTCCATGGGCGGGCTGATCGGCCAGTGGCTGGGCATCAACGCAGGAAAGCGGCTGCACCGCCTGGTGCTGTGCAACACCGCCGCCAAGATCGGCACGCCAGAGGTGTGGAACCCGCGCATCGACATGGTCTTGCGCGATGGCGCGGCGGCGATGGTCGCGCTGCGCGATGCCTCGATTGCACGCTGGTTCACCGCCGATTTTGCCGCCGCCCATCCCCACCAGGCCAAGCAGATCACCGACATGCTCGCGGCCACCTCGCCCGAGGGCTATGCCGCCAACTGCGCGGCGGTGCGTGATGCCGATTTCCGTGAGCAGTTGGCGTCGATCAAGGTACCGACCCTGGCGATTGCCGGCACGGAAGACGCGGTAACACCGCCGGCCGGCAGCCACTTTATCCAGAACCATGTGCAGCGCGCCGAATACGCCGAGTTCTATGCGGCGCACCTGTCCAATGTCCAGGCCGGCGCTGCCTTCAGCGACCGCGTCATTGAATTTCTGCTGGGCCGCTGAGGAGCTTTTCGTGGACGAGAAACAACGTTATGCCGAAGGTCTGCAAGTGCGCCGCGACGTGCTGGGCGACGCCCATGTCGAGCGCAGCCTCAACGCGCTGACCGAATTCAACAGCGAGTTCCAGGAAATGATCACCCGCCATGCCTGGGGCGACATCTGGACCCGTCCTGGCTTGCCCCGGCACACCCGCAGCCTGATCACCATTGCCATGCTGATCGGCATGAACCGCACAGAAGAGTTGAAGCTGCATCTACGTGCCGCCGCGAGCAACGGCGTGACCCGCGCCGAAATCAAGGAAGTGCTGATGCAGAGCGCGATCTACTGCGGCATACCGGCGGCGAATGCGACGTTTCATCTGGCCGAGTCGGTGTGGGATGAGTTGGGTGTCGAATCACGCAAGGCCTGACTCTGGAACACAGGCAAATGTGGGAGGGGGCTTGCTCCCGATGACGGTGGATCAGTGAGCTGATTGGTGACTGACCCACCGCTATCGGGAGCAAGCCCCCTCCCACATTCAGGCATCAGCGCATATCGGCATCCCACACCCAATTCCACACCCCCGGCAGATGCACCGGCTCGTTCACATCCTTGACCGTGCGTGCCAGCGCCGCGCGTTGCAGCGCAGCGGTGTCGGTGTAGAACGGCTCGGCGGCGGTAGTCATCCCGTTGATGCGTGCACTGTCCATCAGGATCTGCAGGTACTCCTGCATATGCCGCGCGGTGTAGCGGTTGATGTCGTGGAAGGTCACCACCACCGGTATCACGCCGTCCACCGTTGGCAACTCGCCCAAGGCTATGCGTTCACGCACCACTGACAGCTGCCGGTACAGGTTGGCGCGGCGGCGCGGGCTGGCGTTGAAGCCCCAGATTTTGCCGTCATTGGCACTCAGGTCGGTCAGCAATACCTGCATGCCGTGGCGCTGGTAGGCGGCGAAGGTGCGGCGGTCGTAGTTCCAGAATGGTGGTCGCACCAGCCGGGGCGGCGTGCCGGTGATGGCGGCAATGTGCGCGGCGCCTTCGGTGAGTGTGCGTTCCAGCTCGGCATCGTTCAGCCAGCGGTGGTTGGTGTGAAACGCCGTCGCCGTATGGAAGGCCAGGACATGGCCGGCGGCATACTCACGCTCCATGGTCTTGCGCCCTCGGGCGCTGCCGCCGGAGCGTGCCGCTTCGGTCTGCAGGAAGAACACCGCCTTGATCCCTGGCAGCACCGGGTTGTGCGCCAGGTCGGCCATCACCGAACGGCTCGGGTTGTTGTACCCCGAGGCGCTGGGGCCATCATCGAAGGTCAGCAGAAAACGGATCGGCGCCTGCGCTTGCAGGCGCTGTTCGGTCTGCGGCGTCAGGGCGATGGGCGAACCAATACAGCCCCCCAGGCTCAGGGCCAGGGCAAACACTGCGAGTGCTGTAGCGAAGGTTTTCATGCTGTGCGCGGGCCCGAATAAAAGGCCACTGCTGGGGCGATCAGCAGCGGCAGGCGCGCACCATACAGTAACTGCGGCGCCGGTTTACAGCAGACTTATCGGGTAGCTGACGATCAACCGGTTTTCATCGAACTCATTGTTGCTGTAGTCGCGACGCATGCTGGAGTTGCGCCAGCGCAGGGTGAGGTTTTTCAGGCTGCCGCTTTGCACGGTGTAGCCCAATTCGCTTTCGCGGCCCCATTCCTTGCCGTCGGTCACCGTGCCGGTGTGCACGTTGCTGCCGCTGATATAACGGTTCATCAAGGTCAGGCCGGGTACGCCAAGGGCGGCGAAGTTGTAGTCGTGGCGCACTTGCCAGGATTTTTCCTCGGCGTTGTCGTAGCTCGAGTTATAGCTGTCGTTGGCCAGGGTGCCGCCGCTGGTGCCGTTGACCCGCATCCAGGCGCTGTTGCCGGTGAGCTTTTGCAGGCCGACGTAGAAAGTGTTGCCACCGTGGCGGGCCGATAACAAACCGGACCAGGTCTTGTTGTCCAGGCTGCCGGCGCGGGCGCTGCCGTCGTCCTTGCCGTAGAAGAACCCCAGGTTGGCGCCCAGGGTCCAGTCGCCCACCGGCTGGCTGTGGATCAGATTGACAAATTGCTGGCTGTAAATGTCCTTGAGCTGGGCATTCCATACCCCGACTTGCGTGCGTTTGTCGTTGAAGGCGTATTCGGCGCCCTGGAAGTTGAAGCGGTCGGAGGTGAACGCAGGTTTGCCGGTCATCGACATGTCGCCCATGCTGCTGTCGTCGCGCGGGCTATTGGCACGGAACTGACCGCCATACAGGGTCAGGCCCTCGATTTCCTTGGACGTGATCTGCCCGCCGCGCAGGGTTTGCGGCAGTGAGCGGCCATCGTCCGCGCGCAGGATCGGCAGCACCGGCATCCATTCGCCGACTTTCACCTCCGTCTTCGAAAAACGCGCCTTGAACGCCACGCCCAGGCGCCCGAACTCATCGGCCGGTCGGCCGTCGTGGTCCAGCGGCAATAACTGAGTGCCGCCGGTGCCGCGCCCGCCATCGAGCTTGAGCGAGTACAGGCCCAGCACGTCCACCCCGAAGCCGACCGTGCCCTGGGTGAACCCGGACTTGGCGTCGAAGATGAAACTTTGCGTCCACTCCTGCGCGCCGCCCTGGGTTTTGGTCGGGTTGGTGTAGTTGCGATTGAAGAAGAAATTGCGCAGGTTGAGGTTGGCGCTGGCATCTTCGAGAAAGCCGTGTTCTTCGGCGACCACGGGGAGGGCAAGACTGGCGACCGCAGTTGCCAGCAACAGCCGGCGCGGGTGGAAAGTGCTCATGGTTTCGGACCTGTTGTTATTGGGTTTATGCAGGTGGCGGCCATGGTGCGCGGCGGTGCGGGGGCGATGAAAGTGGGGGAGAGCGGGTTGTGGGCGATGATCGAACGCAAGTTACCGAGCCTGAGCGTTGCACCCAGGCCCGGCTGGCGAGGTCAGCGTAGCGGCAGGTTGAGGTGGGTCCAGGGCACGGCCGGCAGGTAATACTGGGCGGCGAGGATTGCCGCCACCATCCCTATCAGGAACACCGCTTGCTGCGGGCTCCAGAATGCCCAGTGCAAGCCGTTCACCCACGGGTACTGGCTGGCTTTGGCGCTCATCTGGCCGATGCGCCTTGTGTGCAGCAGGTTGATCAGCACCATCCCGCCGTAGGTCACCATACCCAGTACGCCCAGTATCGCCCCGCAGGCCAGCAGCATGCACAGCTGGGGGACGCCATGGCGTAGCACCAGCCAGTATCCGTTGGGATTGAGTCGCTTGGGGATCAGGCGCTGGCTCAGCCACAGGTCTTGAACAATAAGAGACCAGCTCGTGGCGACCCACATCTGGGTGAGGCGAAAACTGATCGCCGCCGGTACGATCGACAACGCCAGCATTATCACCGCCGCGCTAGCATCCAGCTTTGCGGATTCGTCGTGGATCAGGTTCAGGCCCGTCCCCAATGCGAAGATTGCCCACAGTCGGATAAACGCCTGGATGTAGATCGGTCGGGCCATGAATTTGCGCCAGAAAAACGCGTCGGCCTCAGGCAGTCGCTCCAGCAGTTGCGGGTAGCGCCACGTCAAGGTTTCGCCGAGTTGCTGACACGCGTTCCAGTGGGCCTCGCTGAAGCCCTTGATCAGGCGCAGTTGTTCTTTCGCAGACATCGGTGTCAGCAGCAAGCGCGCGGCCTGGGCGTCGACGGACATGCGGCGGGTGTCCTGGGCCTTTTCCTGAAGGTTGGTGTAGAAGCTTTCCTGCTCGCAGCGCGACACCAGCTCGCGCCATAGCCAGGCGGGCTCCGGGTGGATGCCTTGCTGGTCGTCCCAGCCAAACGCTTGGCACACGCGCTCGAACAGCGGCACGCTCCATTGGGTGTCGTGCAGCAGGCGCAGAATGCTCTGCTGCCATTGTTGCTGCAGGTCGAATATTCGCAGCCAGGGCTGGCTGTTGTACTGGGTCAACGCGGTGATGAACTCGCGCTCGGCTTTTTGCTCCAGCAGTGTTTGCAGATGATGATGATATTCCTGCAGCAATTGGCTGACGAGTGCCTGGTGTTGCCACGGCAGCATGCTCACGCGTTGCCAGGGCGTCAGCCATTCCAGGTGTTGCATCGCCCAATGGACGATGGCGCTGCGCTCGCCAGGTGCTTCGAAGCAATGGCGCAACAGCCCGGCCTGAAAGGCGTCGCCACAACCCAGCTGCTGGGCCTGGGCCCAACGTTCATCGAGATTTTGCGGATCAACGCCCTGGAGCAGGGCGTGTGCCGGGTCCGGTTCGCGGGCGTCAAGAGGCGCCGGACGCAGCGTGCTCACGTCCATCAATTCGGCCAGGTCGTTGAAGTGGCCATGGCTTTGTTCGACGACGTCAGCCTGGCGCTCCTCTTCTTCCTCCTGCTGATGCTCGGCTTGCCAGCGCGAAGAGCTCAGCGCTTGCTCATAGGCTTCGCGCAAGCGCTGGAAACCCTCGGCATCTTCGTCCGGGCGACAGCTTTTGATCAGCCGCGCGTAAGTGCGTTTGATCGTACGTTCGTCGGCATCATCGGCCAGTTGCAATACTGTCCAGCAGTCCATGTCGTTAAGCCTCAGCGCCAGAACCCGTTATCGAGTTGCTCAAGTTGTCGGGTCAGTTCGCTGCGGGCCTCGCGGATGCGGCGTTCGTCCTGGGTATCGAGCACTTGCTGGAATTGCGCGGCCCAGTGGCCCAGTTGCTGGCGCAAGTCGCCCAGGCTTTCCTGGTAGAGGCGTTCGAGGCGGGCGGTCAGCACCGTGTTGACCTGCTGGTCGCGCGGATGAATCTTCAACAGTGCCAGGGCTTGCAGGCGTTGCTGGATCTCCTGCGGGCTGAGCACGCCCGGATTGTTCTCAATCACCAGCGAATGCTGCTCGCCCGTCAGTGGGATGCTCACCTGGGCTTCGAGCAGACCGTTGTTGTCGTAGGTGAAGCGCACGTCCAGCGAGACCTCGCCGGCCTTGCGCTTGGGTACCGGGATTTCCAGTTGGCCCAGCTCGATGTTGTCTTTCACCAGGCGGCTTTCGCCCTGATAGATTTTCAGCAGCACCCGCGACTGATCGTCGGAAAGGGTGACCACGCTTTTAACCCGGCTCACCGGTACGCTGCTATTGCGTTCGATCAGCGGCAGGTAATGGCCGCTTTCGATGTGGCTGCCGTACTGGTTGGCGGTTTCGATACCCAGGGTGTACGGGCATACGTCAGTCAACACGACTTCTTCCAGCGCCGCGGATCGGGCCTTGAGCGCCGCCTGAATCGCCGCGCCATGGGCGACTACCTGGTCTGGATCAAGGCTGATGGACGGGAAGCGCCCGAACAGACTGGCGGCGAGTTTGCGCACCAGCGGCATGCGCGTGGTGCCGCCCACCAGCAGGATTTCATCAAGATCGCCTACACGAATGCGCGCATCGCGTAGCGCCCGTTCAATCGGCGCACGCAGGCGTTCGAGCAGGGGCGTATAGAGCTTGGCTAGTTCCTGTTGGGTGATGGTTTTCACCCATTGCTGGCCGTCGACACGCAAGGCGAAGTCGGCGCTGTCGTCCTGGCCCAATGCCTTGCGCACGCGCTCGGCTTCGCGGCGCAGGGCCTGCAGTACACTGCTGGTGGGTGGGAAACCCTGGGTGTTGCGCTGGCTGTCGACGAAGTGTTCCAGCAACAGCGTGTCGAAGTCTTCGCCGCCGAGGAAGTTGTCCCCCGCGCTGGCGCGCACTTCCATTACCCCGTCGAACAGCTCGATGATCGACACGTCGAACGTACCGCCACCCAGGTCGAACACGAGGAATGACGTTTCCTTGTCACGCTGATGCAGGCCGTAGGCGAGGGCGGCGGCGGTGGGTTCGTTGATCAGTTTTTCAACCGTGAGCCCGGCCAGTTCACCGGCGATACGCGTGGCCTTGCGCTGGCCGTCGCTGAAATACGCGGGCACGCTGATCACGGCTTCGGTGACGGTATGCCCGTAGGTGCGCTCGATGTCTTCCTTCAGGCTTTTGAGCACCAGTGCCGAGAGTTCTTCCGGGCGGAACGAGCGGTCACCCAGACGGACTTCGGTGGCACTGCCCATATAGCGCTTGAACAGCGAGGTGGTCAGATGCGGGTGGGTATGCAGGCGCTCTTTGGCAGCCTGGCCTACCAGGACACGGCCCTGATCATCCAGCCCGACCACACTGGGGGTCAGCAACTGGCCAAGGGCATTGGGCACCAATTCTGCGGCATCACCGCGCCAGACGGCGGCCAGACTGTTGGTGGTCCCCAAGTCGATTCCTACGATCATTACGACAAGCTCCCTTTGTGGTCTGTAAGAATCTGTTACCAATTTTACCCTGAACGGTTCAAGAAAAAGCAAGCCCAGCTCCCACAGGGGGCCGACGTTGTTAATTCAAGGGCATAAAAAAACCGCTTCCGGTAAGGGAAGCGGTTTTTTGCCGCGCTATTAGAACAACTTCAGCGGCGGTGCCTCTTCTTTCACTGGCTCGTTCTTCGCGGTCTGCTCGTTCCAGCCACCGCCGAGGGCCTTGTACAGGTTGACCTCGCTGGTCAGCTGCGCCAGGCGGTCGGTGATCAGCGATTGCTGGGCACTGAACAGTTGGCGCTGGGCATCGAGGAAGGTCAGGTTGCTGTCCACACCGATGCGGTAGCGACGCTCGGCCAGGCGGTAGTAGTCCTGGTTGGCGGCGACGAAGCCACGTTGTGCATCCAGTTGCTGCTTGTAGGTCGCACGCGCGGCGAGGCCGTCGGAGACTTCCTGGAAGCCGGTCTGGATGGCTTTCTCGTAGTTGGCCACGTTGATCTCTTTCTGGATCTTCGAGTAGTCCAGGCTTGCGCGCAGGCTACCGGCGTTGAAGATCGGGATGTTGATCTGCGGCGCGAAGGACCAGGTGCCCGAGCCGCCCTTGAACAGGCCGCCCAGGTTCGGGCTGGCGGTACCGGCGCTGGCGGTCAGGCTGATGCTCGGGAAGAACGCCGCGCGGGCCGCACCGATGTTCGCGTTGGCGGCCTTGAGGTTGTACTCGGCCTGAACGATGTCGGGACGCCGTTGCAGCAGGTCCGACGGCAAGCCAGCGGGGACTTCGCTGAGCAGGTCATCCGACAGTGGCTTGCTGGCGATATTCGCCGGCAGGCCAGTGCCCAGCAGCAGGGTCAGGCTGTTTTCGTCCTGGGCCACCTGGCGCGTATAGCGGGCCAGCTGCACGCGGGCGTTTTCCACCGAGGTGCGCGCCTGGCTGAGGTCGAGGGCCGAGGCCACGCCGACTTCGTTGCTGCGCGAGGTGAGCTTGAAGCTCTGCTCGAACGCGCCGAGAGTGTCCTGGGTCAGCTTGAGCAGTTCCTTGTCGGCCTGCCAGGTCAGGTAGGCATTCGCCACACTGGCCACCAGGCTGATCTGGGTGCTGCGCCGCGCTTCTTCGGTGGCGAAGTATCTCTGCAGCGCTTCTTCACTCAGGCTGCGCACGCGACCGAACAGGTCCAGCTCATAAGAGCTGATCCCCAGGCCTGCCGAATACTGGCTGGCGATGGTCGATTCGCCGGTCTGCGACAGGCGCGCCGGAGTACGCGAACGGCTGCCGCTGCCAGTGGCCGAGACGGCCGGGAACAGGTCGGCACGCTGGATCTGGTACTGCGCCGCATACGCGTCGATGTTCAGGGCCGCGACGCGCAGGTCACGGTTGTTCACCAGCGCAGTCTGGATCAGCTGTTGCAGGGCAGGGTCATGGAAAAACTGCTTCCAGCCTTGCTCGGCGGCAGCCTGGCCCGGCGCCTGGGCCGACGAATACGCCGGCCCCTGCGGGAACTGCGCCGCTACCGGCGCTTCGGGGCGCTGGTAGTCAGGGATCAGCGAGCAGCCACTGAGCACGAATGCGGTGACGGCTAAGGAAAGTAGCGACTTGCTCATTGGCCAGCCTCTTTAGGAGTTTGCTTGGTTTCAGTCTTTTTACGCTCGCCAGCGGAGGACACGGTTGCGTAGAACAATGGCACCCAGAAGATTGCCAGCACCGTGGCCGTGATCATACCGCCGATAACGCCGGTACCGATCGCGTGCTGGCTGCCTGAGCCGGCGCCGGTGGAAATCGCCAGCGGCAATACGCCGAGCACGAACGCCATGGACGTCATGATGATCGGGCGCAGACGCATGCGGGACGCCTCGATGGCCGCCTCGACGATGCCCTTGCCCTGCTCGTGGAGTTCTTTGGCGAACTCCACGATCAGGATGGCGTTTTTCGCCGCCAGGCCCACCGTCACCAGCAAGCCCACCTGGAAGAACACGTCGTTGGACAAGCCGCGCATGCTGGTGGCGATCAGCGCACCGATCACACCCAGTGGCACCACCAGGATTACCGCGATCGGAATCGACCAGCTTTCGTACAAGGCCGCAAGGCACAGGAACACCACCAGCAGCGACAAGGCGTACAGCGCAGGCGCCTGGGAGCCGGACAGACGTTCTTCGTACGACAGGCCTGTCCACGCGTAACCGATGCCGGCCGGCAGTTCCTTGGCAATGCGCTCGACTTCCGCCATCGCGTCACCGGTACTGTAGCCAGGCGCCGGCGTGCCGAGGATTTCCATCGCCGCTACACCGTTATAACGCGAGAGCTTCGGCGAGCCGTAGATCCACTTGCCCGACGAAATGGCCGACAGTGGCACCATTTTCCCGGAGTCGGCGCGCACGTACCATTTGTCCAGGTCTTCCGGTGACATACGGCTGGCCGCGTCACCCTGCACATACACCTTCTTCACACGACCACGGTCGATGAAGTCGTTGATGTAGCTACCGCCCAAGGCGATGGCCAGGGTCTGCTGGATGTCCGAGAGGCTGATGCCCTGGGCGCTGGCTTTCTCGTCATCGACGGTCAGTTCGTACTGCGGCTCATCGTTCACGCCGTTGGGCCGCACGCCCGCCAGTATCTTGCTTTGGGCTGCCGCACCGAGGAACTGGTTACGGGCTGCCATCAGCTTGTCATGGCCGACACCACCCTGGTCTTGCAGGAACACGTCGAAGCCGGTGGCGTTACCCAATTCCAGAACCGACGGCGGCACGATGGCAAAAACCATGGCGTCCTTGAAGGTCTGCATGAAGTAGCCCTGGGCGCGCTTGGCAATCTCGAATACCGACGTGGACGAATCACGCTCGTCCCACGGCTTGAGCATCACGAAGGCCAGACCCGAGCTTTGACCACGACCGGCAAAGTTGAAGCCGTTCACGGTGAACACCGATTTCACGCCCTTGCCTTCGCCTGGCTCGCCTTCCTTGTCATGCAGCAGGAAGGCCCGCATGTCGTCGATGACTTTTTGCGTGCGTTCCGCCGAGGAGCCTACCGGTGTCTGCACCTGGGCAAAGATCACGCCCTGGTCTTCTTCAGGCAGGAACGCGCTTGGAATACGGGTGAACATCCAGATCATGCCGGCCAGGATCAGCACATACACCAGGAAGGCCGGGATTTTGTGCTTGATCATCGCGCCCACGCCGCGCTCGTACTTGAGTACGCCGCTGTCGAAGGTGCGGTTGAACCAGCCAAAGAAGCCGCGCTTGGGTTGGCCGTGTTTTTCCGGGTCGATCGCCTTGAGCATGGTGGCGCACAGGGCTGGGGTGAAGATCAGGGCAACCAGTACCGACAACGCCATCGCCGACACGATCGTGATGGAGAACTGGCGGTAGATCACACCGGTGGAGCCGCCGAAGAAGGCCATCGGCAGCAGTACCGCCGACAGTACCAGAGCAATACCTACCAGGGCGCCCTGGATCTGGCCCATGGACTTGATCGTCGCTTCCTTGGGCGACAGGTGTTCCTCGGCCATCACCCGTTCGACGTTTTCCACCACGACGATGGCATCGTCCACCAGCAAGCCGATGGCCAGGATCATGCCGAACATGGTCAGGGTGTTGATGGTGAAGCCGAACGCCGCCAGGATCCCGAAGGTACCCAGCAATACCACCGGTACGGTCATGGTGGTGATGATGGTGGCGCGGAAGTTCTGCAGGAACAGGAACATCACCAGGAACACCAGCACGATCGCTTCGACCAGGGTGTGCACCACACCGGAGATCGATTCGGTCACCACCGGGGTTGTGTCGTACGGCACCACGGCTTTCATGCCAGGCGGGAAGAACGGTTCCAGGGACGCCACGGTAGCGCGGATCGCTTTACCGGTGTCCAGGGCGTTCGCACCGGCTGCCAGCTTGATCGCCATACCGGAGGCCGGCTTGCCGTTGAACTGTGCACTGATGCTGTAGTTCTGGCCACCCAGTTCGATACGCGCAACGTCGCCCAAACGCACTTGGGAACCGTCGGCGTTCACCTTCATCAGGATCTTGGCGAACTCTTCAGCGCTTTGCAGACGGGTCTTGCCAATGATGGTGGCGTTCAACTGCGTGCCGGGCAGGGCAGGCAGGCCGCCCAGTTGGCCGGTGGCCACCTGCACGTTCTGGGCCTTGATGGCGTTGCTGACATCCACCGGGGTCAGCTGGAAGTTGTTCAGCTTGGCCGGGTCGAGCCAGATACGCATGGCGTACTGCGAACCGAACACCTGGAAGTCACCCACACCCGAAGTACGGGAGATCGGGTCCTGGATGTTGGACACGATGTAGTTGGAAAGGTCGTCCTTGGTCATGCTGCCGTCTTCCGACACCAGACCGATCACCATCAGGAAGTTCTTCACCGACTTGGTCACGCGGATACCCTGCTGCTGCACTTCTTGCGGCAGCAGTGGGGTCGCCAGGTTCAGCTTGTTCTGCACCTGGACCTGGGCGATGTCCGGGTTGGTACCCTGGTTGAACGTCGCGGTGATGGTCATGCTGCCATCGGAGTTACTGTCCGAGGCCACATAGCGCAGGTTGTCGATACCGTTGAGCTGTTGCTCGATGACCTGCACCACGGTGTCCTGCACGGTTTGTGCGGACGCGCCTGGGTAGGTCACCTGGATATCAATAGCGGTTGGCGCAATGGCCGGGTATTGGTTGATGGGCAACTTCAGGATCGACAGTGCCCCGACCAGCATGATCACCAGGGCAATTACCCAGGCAAAAATGGGACGGTCGATAAAAAATTTCGACATGGATTACTCCCCTTGACCAGCAGCGGCAGCAGGCGCTGCAGCAGTACCGGCGGGTTTGGCGTTGTCGGCGTCCTTGACCTTGACTTCAATGCCCGGCTTGATGAATTGCAGGCCCTCGGTGATCACGCGGTCGCCGGCGTCCAGGCCTTTTTCCACCAGCCAGTAGGCGCCGGAAGTCCGATTGGCAACCAGTACGCGTTGCTCGACCTTGTTGTCCTTGTTCACGATCAGTGCGGTCGGAATGCCCTTCAGGTCACGGGTCACGCCTTGTTGCGGCGCGAGAATGGCCTTGCTGTTCACACCGGCTTGCAGTTGGGCGTGCACGAACATGCCGGGCAGCAGCACATGGTCAGGGTTAGGGAACACGGCGCGCAGGGTCACGGAACCGGTGGTCTGGTCGACCGACACCTCAGAGAATTCCAGCTTGCCTGGGTGGCCGTAGTCGCTGCCGTCTTCCAGGGTCAGCTTGACCATGGCGGCGTTGTCGCCGGCTTTTTGCAATTGGCCGCTTTCCAGGTCGCGGCGCAGTTTGAGCATTTCTGCCGAAGACTGGGTGACGTCGACGTAGATCGGGTCCAACTGCTGGATTACAGCCATGGCATCGGCCTGGCCGTTGCTGACCAGCGCGCCTTCGGTCACCGAAGAACGGCCAATGCGCCCGGAAATCGGCGCGAACACCTTGGTGTAGCGCACATTGATCTGCGCGCTCTGCAGGTCGGCCTCGGCGGTCATGCGGTCGGCGACGGCAGTGTCGTATTCCTGGCGGCTGACGGCTTGCTCATCGACCAATTGCTTGTAGCGATCGGTGATCGACTTGGTCTGGGTCAGCTTGGCCTGGGCGCTCTTGAGCGTGGCCTCATACACCGACGGATCGATCTGGTAGAGCTGCTGCCCTTCCTTCACGTCGGCGCCTTCCTTGAACAGGCGCTTGAGAATGATGCCGTTCACCTGCGGGCGCACTTCGGCAATGCGGTAGGCCGTGGTACGGCCTGGCAGCTCGGTGGTCAGGGTAAAGGCTTGCGGTTGAATGGTGACCACGCCGACCTGAGGGGTTTGAGCGGGCGGTGCCGCTTCTTCCTTTTTACATCCGCTGAGCAGCGATGCCAGGGCGACGGCAGTGACCAGAGCGGTAACAGCTGGCTTAAGTTGCATGAAGATCCTCGGGTCAGGCGCGCAGGGTGCGCACAAGAAGTGTGGAAGGGTAAAAAACAAGCTGTGAGTAGATAAGTAGCTTGCTACGCAATATACTTACGTTCATGGTTGTTTGTAAACTCTTGACAGGCAGGGCGGAATGTAGACAAAGCACCGCCCAAAGCCTCGATTTTAGTACGTTCGGCGCCCATGACGGTGTCGTCCCACAATTATTCTGATGATCGTTCGCGTCTATTAACGTTGCGTTAACGATAGTCCCAAGTGTTCTGATTGAGGTTTTACTGCCATGGTTCGTCGCACCAAAGAGGAAGCTCAGGAAACGCGCAGCCAGATCCTCCAAGCCGCCGAGCAAGCCTTTTATGAACGGGGCGTTGCGCGGACCACGCTGGCGGATATCGCCGCCCTGGCCGGCGTGACGCGCGGTGCCATCTACTGGCATTTCAGTAACAAATCCGACTTGCTGCAGGCGCTGCTCGACACGCTGCACGAACCCTTGGACGAATTGGCCCGGGCGAGTGAAAGCGAGGATGAAGTCGACCCGTTGGGATGCATGCGCAAGCTGCTGATTCATCTTTATCATCAAGTGGCTCTGGACCCGAAAACCCGGCGCATCAACGAGATCTTGTTCCATAAGTGCGAATTCACCGATGAAATGTGTGACATGCGCCGCCAGCGCCAGGCCCATAGCCTGGAGTGCAACCTGCGCATCGGCCTGACGTTGCGTAATGCGGTGCATCGCGGGCAATTACCGGCAAATCTTGATACCACCCGTGCAGCGGTGTGCATTCATGCCTACATCCACGGCCTGATCGGCCAGTGGCTATTGGTGCCTGACAGCTTTCAGTTGCATCAAGACGCCGAACGCTGGGTGGATGCAGGGCTGGACATGCTGCGCCTGAGCCCCAGCCTGCGCAATTGAGACAAAATGCGTAATTACGTCCAGTTGTGTCAACAGTAAAGCCTAAGGATGGTCAATCGTCCTTCTGCCTGATTGAAGGGATGACTTTATATACGGGCTGGTGGGCGGTTGATAGGTAGCGGCCTAAGTATTTTGTAGCGATTTTGTTGCGGTTCTGTGAAGCGATGTTTCCAAGGGACTACACACAGGCAAAATGTGGGAGGGGGCTTGCTCCCGATAGCAGTGGTTCAGTCAACACTTCATTGACTGACAAACCGCCATCGGGGGCAAGTCGAATCGTCGCACCGCCCCTCCCACATTGTTCCATGTTTCAATCAGTTAGATCGGCAGCGTTGGGTAGTCGATATAGCCAACTGGCCCTTTACCGTAGAAGGTTTCCGGGTGCGGCTCGTTCAGTGGCGCATCGGCCTTCAAGCGTGCCGGCAGGTCCGGGTTGGCAATGAACGGTATGCCGAAGGCCACCGCATCGGCCTTGCCGGCGGCCAGCCAGGCGTTGGCGCTGTCTTTGGTGAAGCGTTCGTTGGCGATGTAGACGCCGCCGAAGGCTTTTTTCAGTTGGGGGCCAAGGCTGTCTGCGCCTTCTTTTTCACGGGCGCAGATAAAGGCGATGCCGCGCTTGCCCAGTTCGCTGGCCACGTAGGTGAAGGTTTCCGCCAGGTTGGCGTCACCCATGTCGTGAGCGTCAGCGCGCGGTGCCAGGTGCACGCCCACGCGGCCGGCGCCCCAGACTTCGATGGCGGCGTCGGTCACTTCCAGCAGCAGGCGCGCTCGGTTTTCCAGGGAACCGCCGTACTGGTCGGTGCGCTGGTTGGTGCTGCTTTGCAGGAACTGGTCGAGCAGGTAGCCGTTGGCACCGTGGATTTCCACGCCGTCGAAACCGGCGGCCTTGGCGTTTTCGGCGCCGGTGCGGTAAGCGTCGACGATATCGGCGATTTCAGCGGTTTCCAGGGCGCGTGGGGTCGGGTAGTCGGCCAGTGGGCGCACCAGGCTGACGTGGCCTTTGGGCTGGACCGCGCTCGGCGCCACCGGGGTTTCGCCGTTCAGGTACGACTCATGGGAGATGCGCCCGACGTGCCACAGTTGCAGGAAGATCTTGCCGCCCGCGCCGTGGATCGCCTTGGTCACATTGGACCAGCCGCGAACCTGGTCGTTGGACCAGATGCCCGGCGTGTCGGGGTAGCCCACGCCCATGGGCGTTACGGAGGTGGCTTCGCTGAGGATCAGCCCGGCGGACGCACGCTGCACGTAGTACTCGGCCATCAGCGCATTGGGCACGCGGCCGGCGTCCGCACGGCAGCGGGTCAGCGGCGCCATGATGATGCGGTTTTTCAGTTCCAGGTCGCCCAGTTTGATGGGATCGAAAATAGTCGGCATGGGAAAGCACCTTTGTCTCAAGTTGATCAGTGGGTCGTGGGGGCCAGCTCGGCATCGCCGGGGGCGCTGAGTTCGGTGAAGAGCGCAGTGAGGAAAGCTTGGATCACGTCCTCATTGCGTTTGAAAAAATGCCACTGCCCGGCCTTCTGGCTGGTGATCAAGCCCGCCCGTTGCAAAGTGGCCAAGTGGGCCGACACGGTCGACTGGGACAAGCCGCAGCGCTGGTCGATCTGCCCGGCGCAGATGCCGTATTCGTGATTGTGCAGTTGCTCGGGAAATTGCACTTTCGGGTCTTTCAGCCAGGTGAGAATGTCTCGTCGTACTGGGTGCGCCAGGGCTTTTATTATGTCGTCGAGGTCGAAGGGCATGGCAGAGGCTCGGTGTCGTAAAACGTTATATCGCGATGAGGCGAACCTTAAATCGTTATATCCCGATATACCAATATGATTTTGCTCTGAGGTCAGTCGAATTGGGTATATCGGGTTATAACGATACGTTGGCGGCAGTGGTAGACTGCGCGCCATGAATTATCTCGCACACTTGCACCTGGGCGGCCAACTGCCTGCGCAACTGCTGGGCAGCCTGTATGGCGACTTCGTCAAAGGCCGCTTGCAGGGTCAGTTCAGTCCCTCGATCGAAGCGGCGATCCAATTGCACCGTGCCATCGACCGCTTCACCGACAGCCACCCGTTGGTAGCGGAGGCGTTGTCGCGCTTCAGTCTGACCCGCAGGCGCTATGCCGGGATCGTGCTCGATGTGTTTTTCGACCATTGCCTGGCGCGGGACTGGGCGCGGTATGCCGACCAGCCGCTGGAGCACTTCACCGCGCAGGTGTACCGCGTGCTGGCGGCCGAACCGCAGTTGCCGGGGCGGCTGGCGCAGATTGCGCCATATATGGCGGCGGATGACTGGTTGGGCTCGTATCGTGAGTTCGCGGTGATGGAGCAGGTATTGCGCGGGATTTCGCGGCGGCTGACCCAGCCTGAGGAGTTGGGATATGCGATGCAGGAGTTGCGTGTGTTGTATGAGCCGCTGAGCGAAGACTTCCGACTGTTCTACCCCGAGTTGCAGAAATTCGCCCAATCCCAACTGACAACGCAAAACTAAATGTGGGAGGGGGCTTGCTCCCGATAGCACTGTGTCAGTCACTGTATATATTGACTAAACCACTGCTATCGGGAGCAAGCCCCCTCCCACATTTGACCGTGCCCGCTTCAGGCCGCATAGGCGGGGCGAGTGTCTTCCAATTCGGCTTCCGGCAACGGCCCAAACAACGCCCTCTGCACCGCCTGTTGCGCCTGATACGCCAGCGCCGCGCGTTCCTGCCCGGTGCAGGCAATCGGCTTGAGCAGGTGAATCTCCACATCGCCCTGGTCATGGGCAAACAGCCGCATCAGATGCGACAGCAGATCATCATCGCCGATGAACGGTGCCAGTGCGTCCACCTCGCCGTTGCGCAGATAACGAATCGCCACCGGCTGCAGCGACACATCCGCATCGATCGCACTGGCCAACAACCGCCCGTGAAACGTGCGCAGGCTGCGACCGTCAGTGGTGGTGCCTTCCGGGAACATCAACAGCGGGTGCTGTTGCTCCAGATGGCGGGTCATTTGTTTGCGAATCAACTGGCTGTCACCCGCGCCGCGGCGGATGAACAGGCTGCCGGCCTTCGCCGCCAACCAGCCGGCCACCGGCCAGGTGCGCACCTCGGCTTTGGACAGGAACGACAGCGGCGTCACCATGCCCAGCAGCGGAATATCCGTCCAGGACACATGATTGCTGACCCACAGCATCGGCGTTTGCGGCAACTGGCCGTGCACCGTCACGCGAAAGGGCAGGGCGTGGGTCAACCGCGCCATGAAGAACCGCGACCAACGCTGGCGCCGCACCATCGAATTGGCCACGCCCAAACGCTCGAACAGGCCAAACACACTGGCCATGGTCAAGCCCAGCGCCACCACCAGCAGCACCCGGGCGATGCGCCCGTACACGCGCAGGCGGCCCATCACATGGCTGCCTTGAAGTGACGCGCATAGCGCGGGCACAGCTCATCGCGCTTGAGCAGGATGAACACGTCGGCCACCTGGAAGTCTTCATCCCAGCACGGCTCGCCGCAAATCTTTGCCCCCAGGCGCATATAAGCCTTGAGCAGCGGTGGCATTTCGGCGATGACGTTGGACGGCAGGTCCATCGCCGGCAGGGGCTTTTTCGGCTCGGCGCGCAGGTGTTCATTGCACAGGTAGCGCTCGCGCAGACGCTGCATGATCGCGTGGGCCTGGATGCCGCCGTCGTGCATCGGGATGCTCGCGCACCCCATCAGGTAGCTGTAGCCGCCCTCGTTGAGCACCTCGGCCAACTCGCCCCAGAGCACCGCGATGGTGCCGCCGTTGCGGTAGGCCGGGTCGACGCAGGTACGGCCGATTTCCAGGATCGGGCCCTGCAAGTGCAGCAGCCCGTGCAGGCTGAATTCCTCTTCGCTGTAGAACCGGCCCAAGGTGCTGGCGGCCTGGTGATCGAGCAAACGGGTGGTGGCCACCAGTCGACCGCTGTTTAAGTCACGCACGCCGATGTGGCTGCAGTGAACATCATAGTCATCCATGTCCAGACCCAGTTCCGCGCCTTTCAGCTTGGCGTTGAACTCGCCGCTGAACACGTTGAACCGCAGGGCCTGGGCTTCCTGCAAGGCCGCGGCGCCAATCAGGCGTTCGGCTTGCAGGCGGCGTTCATTGCCGGTGTCGCTGATGCGGGCGAGCTGAGTCATAGCGAGTCTCCGAGTGCCGGCCAGGTTGTGCGGCCAGTCGACTTTGTTGTCCAAACTCAGGCTATGTAGGCTCGGTGTCATCTCCATGAAGTTACGGTGACGGTTGGATGACAGGCCAGTTGTCGTCAATCTGTCATCGGCCTGGATTAGGCTCGCGGGCTTGAATGCCCCTTGAGTTTGCGCCCATGGTCAAAGGCCTGCTGTGCGTTGTCTTGTTATTCATCACCGTGAGTGCGCGTGCTGAAACCTGGCCTGGCCATGACTGGGTGACGGGCAGGTTGATCGAAGGTCCTGCTGTCGACGCGCTGAATGCCTACGCTTTCCCGCCCCGTGACGACAACACTCGCCAAGGTATTCGTACCGACGCGCTGTTAGTGATCCGCGACGGCCAGATCATCTATGAACGCTACGCAGCACCCACTAGCGCCAGCACGCCGCACCTGACCTGGTCGGTCAGCAAAAGCCTGATGGCGACCTTACTGGGGGTGGCCTACGGCGAAAACCGCTTCAAATTGAACGACCCCGCCGCACGCTTTTACCCACCAATGAAACAGCACCCCAAGGTGACGATGGCCGACCTGCTGCACTGGGCCTCGGGCCTGGACTGGCAGGAAGACTATGAATACGCGCCGCTCAAATCCTCGGTAGTGGCGATGCTCTACACCCGTGGCCGCGCCGATATGGCGCAATTCGCGGCCGAGACCGAGGCCGTCGACCCACCCGGCCAGGCTTTTCGTTACTCCAGCGGCGACAGCAATATTCTGTCCGCCGCTCTCAAAGGCATGCTCGGGCACAAGGCTTATATGAGCTACCCGTGGGAGGCGTTGTTCAAGCCATTGGGCATTCGCACTGCAACCTGGGAAACCGATGCCGACGAAACCTTCGTCGCCTCGTCCTACGCCTACCTCACCGCCCGCGATCTGGCGCGGGTCGGGCTGTTGATGGCGCGGGACGGGCGTTGGGGCGAACGACAATTGCTGCCCAAGGAGTGGGTCGCGTTCAATCGCCAACCCTTCGCCAATTACAAAGCGGGCCAGGATGAAGCCGTGCCAGGCGGGCAATGGTGGCTCAACCAGGGCACCCCCGCACCCTGGCCCGACGCACCGGCCGACACCTTCGCCGCATTGGGGCACTGGGGCCAGGCGCTGTTCGTACTGCCCGACGAGCACTTGGTCATCGTGCGCTACGGCGATGACCGCGACGGCAGCTACCGGCATAACGAACTGCTCAAACGCGTGCTGGCGGCGGTGCGATCATGATTCGGCGCCATCCGCTTATCAGCGTTTTGCTGGTGCTGTTGCTCGTGTTGTTGGGCTGGGTGTGGCATGAGCGCATCAACCTGCAAGCCTTTCCCGACATCATCGCGGCGTACACGGCCAAGGAGTATTGCTCGTGTCGCTACGTGGAAAACCAACCGGCCATTTACTGCCGTGGCTATGTGAAGCAATACGTGCCGACCAGTGCCTTCAGTGATAACCCCGAGCGCAGTGAAGTGACGGCGAGCGGGTTGGGGCGCACGCATACGGCGCGGTGGCTGGGCGACCGTCAGGGCTGTCGGCTGAATCCCTGAAGCCCACACATCACCCCTCCCACATTGGATTTGCGCCGGTCGGGACATTGCGCTTACTGTTCGTGCAGATTTTTTCGCCCCTGAGTCCTTATGTTCAATGTCAAACCCCTTGTCTTCGCATTGCTGGCCTGCGCCGCCGTGCCTGCCAGTGCCGACTGGTACCTGGATAACGAGTCTTCACGCCTGTCGTTCGTCACCACCAAAAACACCGAAATCGCCGAAGTGCAGCGCTTCCTCGTGCTGCACGGCAAGGTCGACAGCAATGGCGCGGCCCAGGTGCAGGTAGAGCTGGAGTCGATCAACAGTGGTGTCCCGCTGCGTGACGAGCGCATGCGCAAAGAGTTGTTCGAGATCAAGCAGTTTCCCGAAGCGTTGGTCAGCGCTCAGATCAACCTGCAACCGATCAATGACTTGGCCTCTGGCGCGCAACTGGAGTTGCGCCTGCCGCTGAGCATCACCTTGCATGGCAAGACCCAGACCTACACGGCCGAGCTATTGGCCACGCGCCTGGATGACCGGCGCTTCCAGGTGGTGACCCTGGAGCCGGTGGTGGTGCATGCCGAGGATTTTGACCTCGCGCCAGGCGTGGCCGCGCTGCGCAAGGTCGCAGGTCTTAAATCGATCAGTTTGTCGGTGCCGGTGGGTGCGGTGCTGATCTTTACGGCGCGCTGACGTGGGCGGCGCGGTGTTCCCGTGGCGCAGCGCCAACCGTTTCGAGTTGCTGATCGACGGGCCGAGTTTCTTCCCGCAGATGTTGGTCGGGATTGCGCGGGCTGAGCAGCAAGTCGATCTGGAGTTGTACCTGGTGGAAGCCGGCGCCTGTGCCGAGGCGATGGTGCAGGCATTGGTACTCGCCGCCGAGCGGGGGGTGCGGGTGCGTTGCCTGTTCGATGATTACGGCAGCCTGGCGTTTACCCTTGGGCTGCGCAAGCGGTTGACCGACGCGGGTGTGGAGCTGCGGTTCTACAACCGCCTGAGCTGGCGGCGCTGGATGCGCAACCTGTACCGTGACCACCGCAAGGTGTTGTTGGTCGACCAAGGTATCGCGGTGATTGGCGGCACCGGTGTGACGGATGAGTTCTGGACGCCGGGCCAGGACACCGCCGACTGGCATGAAGTGATGGTGCAGATCAGCGGTCCGCTGGTGCTGGATTGGCAGGCGCTGTTCGATCGTCAATGGCACGCCAACGCCGCCCGCCGGGAGTGGAAACCCGCGACGCATTTCGGCCTGCCGCGGTTGCCCAAGGTGCCGGCGACCGGGCCTGGCCTGGGCCGGGTGGCCTATGCCGACGCCCGGCAGCACCGGGATATTTTGCAATCGCTGATCCGTGCCTTGAACAGCAGCAAGACGCGTATCTGGCTGGCCACGCCGTACTTCCTGCCCACCTGGAGCGTGCGCCGTGCCTTGCGCCGCGCGGCCGGGCGCGGGGTGGATGTGCGCTTGCTGCTCACCGGCCCGCGCACCGATCATCCGTCGGTGCGCTACGCCGGGCACCGTTATTACCCGCGTTTGCTGCGTTCGGGGGTGCAGATCTTCGAGTATCAGCCGTGCTTCCTGCACTTGAAGATGGTGCTGGTGGATGATTGGATCAGCATTGGCTCGTGCAACTTCGACCACTGGAATCTGCGCTTCAACCTGGAGGCCAACCTGGAGGCGTTGGACCCGGCATTGACGGCGGCGGTGGCGGGCAGTTTCGAGCGTGATTTTGCCCAGAGCCTGGCGGTCAGCCTGGAAGCGTGGAAGGCCCGGCCGTTATGGCGGCGGGTGAAGCAGCGGGTGTGGGGGTGGATTGATCGGTTGGTGGTCAATCTGCTGAATCGGCGCGGCTAACGATCGTTCCCACGCTCTGCGTGGGAACGCCGCCCTGGACGCTCTGCGTCCGCTTTTGTGACGCAGAGCGTCACGGTATGCATTCCCACGCAGAGCGTGGGAACGATCAGTTACAGCAGTTCAAAGCTCTGCTGCTGCACATCCTGGGAATCCAGCCCGATCTGCACATTGAACTCACCCGGTTCCGCAGCGAATTTGAGCTGGCTGTTGTAGAACTTCAAATCTTCCTCGGTAATGGTGAAGTGCAGCGTGCGCTCCTCTCCAGCCTTGAGCATGACCTTCTGGAAGTTCTTCAGCTCTTTCACCGGGCGGATCATCGAGCCGGCCACGTCCTGGATGTACAACTGCACCACGGTTTCGCCCTCCACCTTACCGGTGTTTTTCAACGTGACGCTGGCGTCGAGCTTGCCGGTCTTGTTAAGGGTGGTGGACGACAGCGCCATGTCCGACAGGTCGAACGTGGTGTAGCTCAGGCCATAGCCAAATGGGAACAGGGGACCTGTGGTGTCATCGAAGTACTGCGAGGTGTAGTTGCCCGGTTTGCCCGGCGTGAACGGCCGGCCGATGCTCAGGTGGTTGTAGTAGGTGGGAATCTGCCCCACGGAGCGTGGGAAGGTGATTGGCAGCTTGCCCGACGGGTTGTAGTCACCGAACAGCACGTCGGCGATGGCGTTGCCGCCTTCGGTCCCGGAGAACCAGGTTTCCAGAATCGCGTCAGCCTGTTGGTTCTCTTCGAGAATCGACAGCGGCCGGCCATTCATCAGCACCAGTACCAGCGGTTTGCCAGTGGCCTTGAGGGCCTTGATCAGGTCGCGCTGGCTTTGCGGAATGTTCAGGTCGGTGCGGCTGGAGGACTCGTGGGACATGCCACGGGACTCGCCTACGGCCGCGACGATGACATCGGCGCTCTGCGCAGCCTTCACCGCTTCATCGATCAATACCTGCGGCGCACGCTTGTCATCCACCACTTCCGGGGCATCGAAGTTGAGGAAGTTGAGGTAGTCGAGCACCGCCTTGTCGCCGGTGATGTTGGCGCCACGGGCATAGATCACTTTGCCCTTTTCGCCGATCACCGCGTTCATGCCGTCAAGCAGGGTCACCGACTGTTCCGGCTTACCGGCGGCGGCCCAGCTGCCCATCATGTCGATCGGCGCCTTGGCCAGCGGGCCGACCAGCGCGATGGTCGCGGATTTTTTCAGCGGCAGCGTCTGGTTCTGGTTTTTCAGCAACACCAGGCTGCGGCGCGCGATGTCGCGGGCGTCGGCACGGTGCAGGCGGCTGTCGGCATAGGTATCGGCCGGGTCATCCTCGGCCTTGCCGATGCGCAGGTACGGGTCCTTGAACAGGCCCATGTCGTACTTGGCGCCGAGCACTTCGCGCACGGCGTTGTCGATGTCGCTCTGTTCGATCTCGCCGGACTTGAGCAGCCCCGGCAGTTCCTTGCCGTACAGCGTGTCGTTCATGCTCATGTCGATGCCGGCCTTGATCGCCAGTTTGGCGGCTTCACGCCCGTCCTTGGCCACGCCGTGCTTGATCAGTTCGAAGATCGCACCGTGGTCGCTCACGGCCAGGCCCTTGAAGCCCCAGTCCCTGCGCAGCAGGTCGTTCATCAACCAGGTGTTGGCGGTGGCGGGCACGCCGTTGATCGAGTTGAGCGCCACCATCACGCCGCCGGAACCGGCCTTGATCGCCGCGTGGTACGGCGGCAGGTAGTCCTGGTACATCTTGACCGGGCTCATGTCGACCACGTTGTAGTCGCGCCCGCCTTCCACCGCGCCGTACAGGGCGAAGTGCTTGACGCTGGCCATGATGCTGTCGGCATTCGCGGCGCTGGCGCCCTGGAACGCCTTGACCATGACTTCGGCAATGCGCGACACCAGGTACGTGTCTTCGCCGAAGCCTTCGGAGGTGCGGCCCCAGCGCGGGTCACGGGAGATGTCGACCATCGGCGCGAAGGTGATGTCGAGGCTGTCGGCGGCGGCTTCCTGGGCGGCGATGCGCCCGGAGCGGCCGATGGCGTCCATGTCCCAGCTGGAGGCCAGGGCCAGGCTGATCGGGAAAATCGTGCGGTGGCCGTGGATCACGTCGTAGGCGAAGAACATCGGGATCTTCAACCGGCTGCGCATGGCCGCGTCCTGCATGGGACGGTTTTCCGGGCGAGTGATGGAGTTGAACGTGCCCCCGATGCGGCCGGCGGCGATTTCCTTGCGAATCAGCTCGCGGGGCATCTCGGGGCCGATGCTGATCAGGCGCAATTGGCCGATCTTTTCATCGAGGGTCATCTGTTTGAGTAGGGCGCTGACGAAGGCGTCCTTGTCGTCAAGCGCAGCAGGCTTTGTTTCTGCCCATGCGGGGTGGCTGGCCAGAGTGGCAACAAGGCCGAGCAAACACAGCTTCTTCATGAATATCCTTTTTCGGCTCACTGCACAGCGGTCAGGCTGATCGGCCAAAATGTGGGGAGCGTCTATTGTTGTTCGGGTGTTGTTCAGATAAATGCAGCACACTCTGAACTCTTTTTCGCGCTGGGCATCTTTGTAGCTGATTGGCTCGAAGCATTCCAGTGGTGGCGGATTATGCCCCAAGCGCGTGGTTTATAGGGTTAGTCATCACATTCCATCCAGATTGGCAGGAGATACACCATGCAAGCAGCACAAGGTTACCGCTGGGGCTTGAAAGCCGCGGCGCTGTTATTGATCAGCAGCGTATTGAGCGGTTGCGGCATCAACAACATTCCGACTCTGGACGAACAGGCCAAGGCGGCCTGGGGCCAGGTGCAGAACCAGTACCAACGCCGTGCCGACCTGATCCCCAACCTGGTGGAAACGGTGAAGGCCTATGCCGCCCATGAGCAGGACACCCTGACCGCCGTGATTGAAGCGCGGGCCAAGGCCACCTCGATCCAGGTCGATGCCAGCACCCTCGACAACCCGGAAAAACTCAAGCAGTTCCAGCAAGCCCAGGACGGCCTCAGCGGCGCACTCAGCCGTTTGATGGTGGTGTCCGAACGCTATCCGGACCTGAAAGCCAACCAGAACTTCCTGGCCCTGCAATCGCAACTCGAAGGGACTGAAAACCGTATCGCCGTGGCCCGTCGCGATTTCATTCAGACCGTGCAGGCCTACAACACCGAAATCCGCACCTTCCCAGGCCGCCTGTGGCACAGCGTGATGTACAGCGACTTGCCGATCCGCGCCACGTTTGAAGCCACCAGTGCCGATGCCGATAAGGCGCCGCAGGTGAAGTTCAAATAACGCTGCCTTGAGGTGTCGATGCGTTTATTACGGATAGGCCTGGCGCTGTGGCTGCTGGCCTGCGTGGGCATGGCCCAGGCGGCCCTGACCTTCCCGGCGTTGACCGGGCGGGTGGTGGACAACGCCCAGATGATCGACCCGGCGGTGCGCCAGCAACTGACGCAGCAATTGCAGGCGCTGGAACAGACCTCCGGTGACCAGATCGTGGTGGTCACCGTGCCCGACCTGCAGGGCGTGCCGATTGAAGACTACGGTTATCAATTGGGCCGCCAGTGGGGGATCGGCCAGAAAGGCAAGGATAACGGCGCGCTGTTGATCGTGGCCCGTGACGAGCGCAAGTTGCGCATCGAAGTCGGCTACGGCCTGGAAGGTGTGCTGACGGATGCGCAGTCCTGGGTGATCATCAACCAAGTGATCGCGCCCAAGTTCAAGGCCGGCAATTTCAGCCAGGGCATCAGCGACGGTGTCGCGGCGATGATCCAGGTGGTGGGCGGTGAACCGCTGGCCGTGCCGGCCCGTGTGGCGGATCCGTGGTCCGCCCCGAAGGACAATCCCGCGCTTTCCATCGGTTTCTTCATCCTGCTGATCGGCGTGTTGTGGCTGTGTCATCGCATGGGCCTGCCGGTGGGCACTATCCTGCTGGTTATCCTCAGCCTTATCGGGCGTGGCGGTGGCGGCGGTGGTGGCGGCGGTGGCGGCGGTAGTGGGGGCGGCGGTGGAGGAGGTTTTCGCGGCGGCGGTGGTGGTTTCGGCGGTGGCGGGGCGTCGGGCGGCTGGTAATGACAATAACGAGAAAAGAGCATCTACAACCATGGCATTACTGACTGAACACGAGCAGCGCCAAGTGGCCGAAGCGATCGCCCGGGTCGAGCAACAGACCGACGCCGAGCTGGTCACGGTGCTGGCTGCACGCGCCGATGACTACGCCTACATTCCGTTGCTGTGGGCCAGCCTGATCGCATTGGTGGTACCCGGGGTGGTGCATTACCTGTCGGGCTACCTGACCATGTACACCTTGTTGTTGGCGCAGTGGGCGACCTTCATTGTGTTGTGCCTGCTGTTTCGTCTGCCCAAGGTCACCACCCGTTTGATCCCGCGCTCGGTCCGCCACTGGCGCGCCTCGAACCTGGCACGCCGCCAGTTCCTCGAGCAGAACCTGCACCACACGCTGGGCAGCACCGGTGTGCTGATTTTTGTCAGCGAGGCGGAGCGTTATGTGGAAATCCTGGTGGATGAAGGCATCTCCAAGCGCCTGGACGACAGCTGCTGGGATGGCATCGTCAAGGCATTCACCCAGCAGGTGAAGCAGGGGCAGACGTTGGCGGGGTTTATCGCGTGCATCGAGGCCTGTGGTGAAGTGCTCAAGGTGCATGTGCCAGTGACGCAGACGCGTAATGAACTGCCGAACCGTCTGGTCGTACTGGAATAGCCCAGTCAACGAAATTCCAAATGTGGGAGGGGGCTTGCTCCCGATAGCTATGGTTCAGTTAGAACATCTCTGACTGACACACTGTAATCGGGAGCAAGCCCCCTCCCACATTTGGAACTACTTTGGCTGTTGGAACGTACCATTGGTCAAATAACTCCGTGCCCTGGCCAGTTATCCCCCCTAAAATGCCCGGCATTCTTTGCCCGAGGCGTTTTTGTTCATGTCCGTCACCGCTCAACCTGCCAGCCCTGCGCCGGATCATCACGCCCAGTTCATCGAACTGCTGAGCGCAAGCCTGGCGCAGAACGCCTTCATCAAGCTGGTGCTGGCCAAGTACGTGGGCGCGGAGGCCGAACTGCAGCGGCTGATCATCAAGCCCGTGACGGTCAAGGAGCAGCCCTGCCTGTCCTTCGTCTACCGCTACAAGACCCGCGACATCACCAAGAACTTCCCACTGGCGGACGGCGTGGCGGCGATTGCCGAGCTGCTGCCAGCCTCGTTCAAGAACGCACACTTGTTGTCGCTTATGGACGAAGCCCAGCTGGAATACAGCAAGAAGAACAAAAGCTCGCTGTTCAAAAGCAAGCCGCAACAATTGCGTGAGGCGCCATCGGCCGAGCATAACCGCGAAAAAAATCGCTTCCTCGACCTGAGCCGGCCGTTCCTTGCCGACCTGGGCGTGACCGACGCCAGCCAAGCGCTGATCCCGTCGATGTCGCGCAAGTGGAAGCAGATCAACAAGTTCATCGAAGTGTTCAGCCATGCGCTGACAGCCTCGCCGTTGCAGCTGGACCAACCCGTGCGCGTCGCCGATTTCGGCTCGGGCAAGGGCTACCTCACGTTTGCCATCCACGACTACCTGCGCAACACCCTCAAGGCCGAAGGCGAAGTGACCGGTGTCGAGCTGCGTCAAGACCTGGTGACCCTGTGCAACGCCGCCGCCGCACGCTTGGAACACCCCGGGTTGGTATTCAAGTGCGGCGACGTGCGCAGCGTCGCGCCGAGCGAGCTGGACGTGATGATCGCCCTGCATGCCTGCGATATCGCCACCGATTACGCGATTCACACCGGCATCCGTTCCGGCGCGTCGATCATCATGTGCTCGCCGTGCTGCCACAAACAGATTCGCCTGCAGATCCAGAGCCCGGTGCTGCTCAAGCCAATGCTGCAATACGGCCTGCACCTGGGCCAACAGGCAGAAATGGTCACCGACAGCTTGCGCGCCTTGTATCTCGAAGCCTGTGGCTATGAAACCAAAGTGTTTGAGTTCATCTCGCTGGAGCACACCAACAAGAACAAGATGATCCTGGCGATCAAGCGCGCGCAGCCGTTGGACAACGCGCAACTGCTGGGGAAAATTCAGGAGCTGAAGGCGTTCTACCACATCACCGAACATTGCCTGGAAACCCTGCTGCGCGCCGATGGTTTCTTGAACTAGGCGCGGGGCCCATGTGGGAGGGGGCTTGCTCCCGATGGCGGTGTGTCAGCCGACACATTCATTGGCTGGTCCACCGTTATCGGGAGCAAGCCCCCTCCCACATTTGGTCTTCTTCGTTCACTGGATCAGTGTTCGACTGGCACCGACAGCGCCGGATTACCCAGTGGATGAGTACGCGCGGCAAAGAATTTCAGTTCCATGCCGGTGCCTTGGAATAACTGCGAATACCGCTGCTTCTGCTGGCGAATGAACCCGTCGCTGCGCCCCGATACCGAAATCGCCAGGGTGGTGATGCTGGCCTGGCGGATGGCGTCCACCAAGTGTTTATCCTGCGGCCCCAGGCCATGGCCGAAGATGCACAGCGCGCCTTCGTGGGTGAGCAACTGTTCATAACAGAACGACAGATAATCCGAGCTGCGGATGGTCTTGAGCTTCTCGTGCACCGGGCCTTCACTGACGAACAGCGGCACGTCGTCCAGGGTCTTGATCGTGTTGTTGATCGCGAAACTGCTGAGCAACGTGCTGTCGGTGGACGGCAGTTTGCGCGCGGTGCCGTCGAGGTTGCGCACCAGGTGCAGGCCGCCGTGCAGGTACAAAATACGTGTGGCGTCGGTGCGGGTATCGCGCAGGTCGAAGCTTGAGTCGGCGCTGCGGAACAGGTCGTCGATACCCGGCGTGTGCAGGATCGCCCAGTAGTTGAGCAGGTCGTAGTTGCTGGTGAAGACCGTAGCGTAGCGGGCCAGTTCGGTGTTGAGCGTCGCCAGGGTCGAGGGCTGCACCAGGCGCCAGGGGATGTGCACGGCGTGGATCGTATTGATCAGCGCTTCCTTGATCGCATAGTAGCGATTGCGTGGCGCCGCCGAGCTGACCGCCAGGGCCTTGTTGACGCGGCTGGTGGTTTTCAGCGCGCCAAGGGCCTGCTCGAAGCTGCGGGTTTGCAGCGCGTCGAATACGCTGAGTTCGGATTGGCCCAGGGGTTTTTCTTCCACTGTGCGGGCGTTTTCAAACAGTGAGTCGTAGGCAAAGTCTTCCCAAATCGTGCGGCTTGCGCCGTTGCCGATCAGAATCCCGTTGAAGTCGATGGCGCCACGCAGTGCGCTCCAGTCTTCAAGGTGGGCGTCAATATCCTGGAAATCCTTCATTGCGGCGGGTCTACTCGAAATCGGCTGGACGGTGACTTTATCACGAGCCGGCGTTGATCCTGGTCAAGATGCGGCAAGTGGTACCGGTGGATTCTGTGGGTATAAAGCCCCTGAGGATCGACCATGAGCAGCACGTTCTTTATTCCCGCCGTCAATATCATGGGCATCGGCTGCCTGGACGAAGCCATGATTGCCATGCGCAACTACGGCTTTCGCAAGGCGTTGATCGTCACTGACCAGGGCCTGTGCAAAGCCGGCGTGGCCAGCATGGTCGCCGAAAAGCTGGCTCTGCAGGACATCGATTCGGTGGTCTACGATGGCGCCAGGCCCAACCCCACGGTGGAAAACGTCGAGAAAGGCCTGGCGCTGCTGCAACAGAGCGCCTGCGATTTTGTAGTGTCCCTGGGCGGCGGCTCGCCCCATGACTGCGCCAAGGGGATCGCCCTGTGCGCCACCAACGGCGGGCGTATCGGCGACTATGAGGGGGTCGATCAATCAAGCAAGCCGCAACTGCCGCTGGTGGCGATCAACACCACCGCCGGCACGGCCAGTGAGATGACCCGTTTCTGCATCATCACCGACGAAACCCGCCACGTGAAAATGGCCATCGTCGACCGCAATGTCACGCCGCTGCTGTCGGTCAACGACCCGGCGTTGATGGTTGCAATGCCCAAGGGCCTCACCGCCGCTACCGGTATGGACGCCTTGACGCATGCCATCGAAGCCTATGTGTCCACCGCCGCCACACCGATCACCGACGCCTGTGCAATCAAGGCGATCGAACTGATCAGCGCCAACCTGCGCCTGGCCGTGCGCGATGGCAGCGACATAGCCGCGCGGGAAAACATGGCGTATGCGCAGTTCCTCGCGGGCATGGCGTTCAACAACGCGTCGCTGGGATTTGTGCACGCCATGGCGCATCAGCTCGGCGGCCTGTACGACCTGCCCCATGGCGTGTGCAATGCGGTGCTGCTGCCCCACGTGCAGAGTTTCAATGCCAGTGTCAGCGCCGAGCGTTTGAGTGACGTGGCGCGCGCGTTGGGGGCCGATATCAAGGGCGTTACCCCGGAAGAGGGCGCGCAGGCCGCTATCGTCGCGATTCGCGCCCTGTCCCAGGACGTAGAAATCCCCGCCGGCCTGCGCGAACTTGGCGCCAAATTGCAGGATATTCCGCTGCTGGCGAGTAATGCGCTGAAGGATGCATGCGGCCTGACCAACCCACGACGGGCGGATCAGCGTCAGATCGAGGAGATTTTTCGCAGCGCGTTTTGATAGGGGGCAGCTTTGGGCTGCAAGCGTTAAGCTAAAGGTTGAACGCGTTCAACTTGAGCTTGAAGCTTGCGGCTTGCCGCTGAGGTCCCCCATGAGAGTTCTATTATTCGGCGCCACCGGCATGGTCGGTCAGGGCGTACTGCGCGAGTGCCTGCTGGCGCCCGACGTGCAGGAAGTCGTTGCCGTCGGCCGCACGTCGTTGACCCAGGAGCACGGCAAACTGCATCAGGTGTTGCACAGCGACATGCTGGATTTCCAACCCTTGGAAAACCTGCTGCAAGGCTTTGATGCGTGTTTCTTCTGCCTGGGCGTTTCCTCGGCGGGCATGAATGAAATCAACTACACCCACCTCACTTATGACCTGACTTTAGTCGCCGCCAGCACCCTGGCGCGGCTCAATCCGCAGATGACGTTTATCTATGTCTCCGGCGCCGGCACTGACAGTTCCGAGACGGGCAAGTCGATGTGGGCGCGGGTCAAGGGCAAGACCGAGAACGCCTTGCTGCGCTTGCCGTTCAGGGCGGTCTATCTATTCCGGCCGGGGATCATCCAGCCGTTGCACGGTGTGCGTTCGAAGACGCCGCTGTACCAGGCGTTCTATAGCGTGCTCGGGCCGTTGCTCTCTTTTGTACGTCGGATAAAGCCGAGCTGGGTCGTCAGCACCGAGACCGTCGGCCGTGCGATGTTGCAGGCGGTGAGCCATGGCGCGCCGCAGCCTGTGGTGGAGCAGGCCGAGATCAATCGCTTGGCGGCCGAGCGTCGCTGATGCTGCACAAAAGCCTGGTGCGCCGCCTCGACTTGATCACCCTGCAACTGTTTGTCGCGGTGTTCGAGGAGGGCACCTTGACCCGTGCCGCCGCCCGTGAGGCTATCGCGGTGTCGGCAGCCAGCAAGCGCTTGATGGAGCTGGAGCAAGTGCTCGGCGTCAGCCTGTTTGTGCGCCGCGCCAAGGGTATGGCACTGACGGCGGCCGGCGAAACCCTGCTGCACCATGCGCGGCAGATGCTGTTCAATGTCGAGAAAATGGGCTTGGAACTGAGTGAACACAGCCATGGCGTGCGCGGCTATGTGCGGATGTTGGCCAACCTCTCGGCCATCATTCAGTTTCTTCCCGAAGACTTGCGCGACTTTTGCGCGTTGCACCCGCAAATACAAACCGACCTTGAGGAACGCCCCAGCAACGGCGTGGTGCAAGGCGTGCTGGACGGTGTGGCAGACCTGGGCATCTGCTCCAGTGATACCGACACCAAAGGCTTGCCCAGCGTGACCTATCGCCATGACAAACTGGTGGTGCTGATGCCGGCCGGGCACCCGCTGGCGTCGCGTGAGGCGCTGGCTTTCAGTGAGACCCTGGGCAGCGATTATGTCGGCCTGCACGCCGCCAGCTCGATCAATATGCGCACCCATGCCGCCGCGCGCGAGGCCGGCCAGATGCTGCGCCTGCGTATTCACGTGCCGGGGTTCGATGCGATGTGCCGGATGGTCCAGGCGAATATGGGCATCGGCATCCTGCCGCAAAAAGCCTATGAATTGTTCGGCCGTGCGCTGGGTTTGCATGCGGTGCCGCTGACGGATGCCTGGTCGAACCGCAGCCTGATCCTGGTGGTGCGCGATGAGGCGCAGTTGTCGCCGGTCAGCCGGTTGCTCTTTGATTACCTGAGTAGCGCGGCGGATTCCTACAGATAATGCTTTGTTCGTTCGCGTTTCGCGAACGCTCCTTGCCAACTGACGGTTGGATTTCTTCTACGGCTGTCCTCTAGCCTTGGCGACACATTCCAAGAACAAGAGGTACACCCGATGACGGCTCCCCTGAACGGTATCAAGGTGATCGAGATCGGCACCCTGATTGCCGCGCCGTTCGCGGCGCGGATATTGGCCGAGTTTGGTGCCGAGGTGATCAAGATCGAAGCCATGGGGCAGGGCGATCCGCTTCGCAAATGGCGAAAGCTGCACGAAGGCACGTCGCTGTGGTGGTACCTGCAGTCGCGCAACAAGCAGTCCCTGGCCTTGGACCTCAAGTCGGCAGAAGGCTTGAGCCTGATCAAGCAACTGCTCGGCGACGCCGACGTGCTGATCGAAAACCTGCGCCCCGGTGGCCTGGAAAAACTCGGCCTGGGTTGGGATGTGTTGCATGCCCTCAACCCCAAGCTGACCCTGGTGCGCATCTCCGGCTATGGCCAGACCGGGCCCTATCGCGACCGCCCGGGTTTCGGTGCGATCGGCGAGGCCATGGGCGGCATTCGCTACACCACCGGCAACCCGGATTCGCCACCGGCGCGGGTCGGCGTGAGCCTGGGGGATTCGCTTGCGTCATTGCACGGTGTGATCGGCGCGCTGATGTCGCTGCTGCGGGTCAAGACCGGCCAGGGTGACGGGCAAATCGTCGACGTGTCCCTGGCGGAAAGCGTGTTCAACCTGATGGAAAGCCTGGTGCCCGAATACGACATGCTCGGCCATGTACGTGAGCGCAGCGGCGGTGCCTTGCCCGGTATCGCGCCGTCCAATACGTACCTGACCGCCGACGGCGCCTACGTGGTGATCGCCGGCAACAGCGACCCGATCTACAAGCGCCTGATGACCGCCATCGGCCGCGCCGACCTGGCCGCTGCGCCTGAGTTCGCCCACAACGATGGCCGTGCGGCACAGAGTGGTTTGCTCGACGCGGCAATCACCCACTGGACCAGCAGCCTGCCCATCGAGCAGGTGCTCAGCGCCCTGGAGGCCGCTGAAGTGCCGGCCGGGCGCATCTACTCCGTGGCGGACATTGTCAGCGACCCGCACTACCAGGCGCGGGATATGTTGCTCGATGCCGATTTGCCCGGTGGTGTGTCGGTAAAGATGCCCGGCATCGTACCCAAACTGTCGGAAACGCCCGGCGCGGTGAACTGGCAAGGTCCTGCGCTGGGCCAGCACACCGATGACATCCTCGCAAAGCTGGGCCTGACAGACGCTGACATTCAACGCCTGAAGGCTTCGGGAGTGGTGCAATGATCAGCAATTATTCCGACTCGCTGATCGTGCAGGAAGTCTCCCCGCGCGACGGCCTGCAGATCGAGCCGACCTGGGTCGAAACCGCCGACAAGATCGCGCTGATCAACCAGCTTTCCCTCGCCGGTTTTTCGCGCATTGAAGCGGGTTCGTTCGTCTCGCCCAAGGCCATTCCGGCATTGCGCGATGGCGAGCAGGTATTCCAAGGTATCGAGCGCAAGCCCGGCGTGATCTACGTGGCGCTGATCCCCAATCTCAAAGGCGCCCAACGCGCCATCGAGTCCAGCGCCGATGAGTTGAACCTGGTGATGTCTGCCAGCCAGACCCACAACCTGGCGAACATGCGCATGCGCTGCGAGGCGTCCCTGGCAGCCTTCGGCGATATCGCAAGCTTTGCCGCCGACCACCCGGTGCGCCTCAACGGCAGCGTCGCCACCGCCTTCGGTTGCCCGTTCGAAGGCCGCATCGATGAAGACCGGGTGTTGCGGATTGTCGAGGCGTATCGCGAGTTGGGCATCCAGGGCATCACCCTGGCGGACACCACTGGCATGGCCAATCCGCGGCAGGTCGAACGCCTGGTCAAGCGCGTGTTGGCACATATACCCGCGTGCGACCTGACCCTGCATTTTCACAACACCCGCGGCCTGGGTTTATGCAATGTGCTGGCCGCTTACGAAGCCGGGGCCCGACGTTTCGACGCGGCGCTGGGCGGCCTGGGTGGTTGCCCGTTTGCACCGGGTGCGTCGGGCAATATCTGCACCGAAGACCTGGTCAACCTGTGCGAAGAGGTCGGCATTCACACCGGTATCGACCTGCCGCACTTGCTGCACATGTCGCGGCGCCTGCCAGCGTTGCTGGGCCATGAACTGCCCGGCCAGGTGGCCAAGGCCGGGCGCAACAGCGACCTGCACCCACCGCCTGAATACATCGCCGGTTTGTAATTTCGCACCAGACAACAAAAACAATCGGACGCCTGTGAGCAGTCCGCTGGAGAGACACATGAGCACTAATACGTTAGAGGCCGGCGCGCGCCCGGCCGCCGAGATCGACGCGGAAAAAGCCCTGGTCAGCAAGGTCGCCTGGCGGCTGATGCCGCTGATCATGGTCTGCTATCTGTTTGCGTTTTTTGACCGCATCAACATCAGCTTCGCCAAGTTCCAGTTACAAGCCGATCTGAGCCTGAGTGACACCGCCTACGGGCTGGGCGCAGGGTTATTTGTGGTGGGTTATGTCATCTTCGAAGTGCCCAGCAACATGATGCTGTACAAGGTCGGCGCGCGGCGCTGGATTGCGCGGATCATGATGTCCTGGGGCCTGGCCACGGCGGCTATGGTGTTTGTCACAGCCGAGTGGCAGTTCTATGGTTTGCGCTTCATCATCGGCGCGATGGAAGCCGGGTTTGCGCCGGGGGTGTTGTATTACCTGACGCTATGGTTCCCGCAACACTTTCGGGGGCGCATCACGTCGATGCTGTTCCTGGCGTCGGCGTTTGCAGGCCTGGTGGGCGCACCGTTCTCCGGGCTGGTGCTGGAACATCTCGACGGCGTGCTGCACATGCGCGGCTGGCATTGGTTGTTCCTGCTCGGTGGCTTGCCGTGCATCGGCCTGGGCTTGCTGGTGTTAATGCTGCTCAAGGATCGTATTGAAGACGCCCATTGGCTGACGTCGGCGGAGAAGGTTTTGCTGTCGAGCCGGATCGCCAAACATGAGCCCAATCAACATGGCGGTTCGCTGTGGTCGGCGATCCGTATTCCTGGTTTTCTGATGCTCGGCTTCATCTACTTTCTGATCCAGGTGGCGTCCTACGGCCTGAACTTCTGGGCCCCGCAATTGATCCGCAGCGCCGGCACGCAGAGCCCGGTGATGATTGGTCTGCTCACTGCGATTCCTTATATATGCGGGGCGATCAGCATGGTGGTGATCGGACGTCTATCGGATGCGACCGGTGAGCGCCGCAAGTTTGTCTGCGGGCTAGTGGTCCTGGGCGCGGTGGGCTTCTTCAGTGCCGGCATCTTCGCTGACCACACCACCTTCTTGATCATCGCCTTGGGCATGCTCGGCGCGGGCATCATCGCTTCGATCCCGACCTTCTGGACCCTGCCGCCCAAACTGCTCGCCGGTGCTGGCGCGGGTGCGGCGGGTGGGATTGCGGTGATCAATACCCTCGGCCAGTTCGGCGGCATCGTCAGCCCGGTGATGGTGGGACGCATCAAGGACCTTACCGGCAGCACCACGCCGGCGCTTTATGTGATCGGCGTGTGTGCGTTGCTGGCGGCCGCGTTACTGCTGTGGGGGTTGCCACACAAGTTGCGCACATTGGATAAAGGCTGATCAGCCAGCCGTTGCCAATGCACGGGCCGGCGGCGCGCTGAACTGAATCAGCGCGACGCCGCCGATCAACAGCAACGCCCCCACCACGCGGGGCGTTGTGAGTTGGCGCTCCACCAGGCCGAACAGGCCGAAATGGTCGAGCAGCAACGACGCGAGAATCTGCCCGGCCATCGCCAGGGCAACGAAGCCTGATGCGCCCAGCGTGGGCATCAGCACCAATGCCAGCGAGATAAAGCACACCCCGAACGCGCCACCGGCCCACATCCACAGCGGCGCCTGGGTGATAAAGGCCAGGCTCGGCAAGGGCAGCCGTAGGGCGATGATCACCGGCAGCAACACAATGATGCTCACCAACAGCGAAGCCAGCGTCGCCCACAACGGGTGACCGAGGCCGCGACCCAGGTTGGCGTTGATCGCACTTTGAAACGGCACCACGGCACCAGCGATCACCGCCAGCAGCAATACACCCAGCCAATGCAATGTCGTCATGTCGAATCTCCCAAAGGTTTTGCTGGACTCTAGGTTATTCGTCGCGCAAATTTAAATTCCAAGTTCTTATGGCGAGCATGCAGCTGATGAATGATCTAAGGCGCATCGACCTCAACCTGTTGGTGATCCTCGACGTGTTGCTCAGCGAACAACACGTCACCCGCGCCGCCGAACGCCTGCACCTGAGCCAACCGGCGGTCAGCCACGCGCTGGCGCGCTTGCGTGACCTGCTGGGCGACCCGTTGCTGGTGCGTCAGGGCGGCTCATTGATACCAACGGCGCGTGCGCTGGAGTTGGCTACGCCGTTGGCGGAGGCGCTGGCCCAGGTGCAAGCGCTGCTGGCGCCGAACCGCTTTGACCCGGCGTCGGCCAAACGCCGCTTTCGCGTGGCAATGTCGGACTACAGTGCAGCGATTTTCCTGCCGGGATTGGTGCGTTTGTTGCGCCGTGAAGCGCCGGGAATCGACCTGCAAATCATCCAGGCCAGCCGCGAAGGCATGGTCGACGGCGTGCTCAATGGTGATCTCGACCTGGCCGCCGGGGTTTTCCCTGACATGCCTGCCGAACTGCGGACTACGCCCTTATTCGAAGAGCATTACACCTGCCTGGTCGACCGCGACAGCCTGCCGACGACGGGTGTGCTGGACCTGCCTACCTACCTGTCACGCCCCCATGTCTTGCTGGAAATGCGCGGCAGCGGCACGCCGGAAATCGAGCGTGCGCTGACCGCGATTCGTCAGCGCCGGCATGTGGCCGTCAGCCTGCCGCACTGGGGCGTGGCACCGCAGTTGATTCAGGGCACGGACCTGATCCTGACCGTCTCCTCCCGAGGCTTGTTGAATATCGATCATGCCCAACTGATCGCCGTGCCACCGCCGTTTCGTATTCCTTCGTTTGCGTTCGAGCTGGCATGGCATGCGCGACGGGGTGGGGATGCGGGGTTGCAGTGGTTGAGTGGGCGGGTGCAGGGTGTGCTAAAGGGCTGATCAGCCGCTACCAGGAGGTCGGTGGTTGGCGGCGGGTATGAAAAATTCGCATCACCTGTAGTCGCCCTTCACGAATACGGTAAGGGACAATGTAGGGCCACCGGGGCACCACCCATTCACGCGTCCCTGGGACGCGCCCGGTTTTTCCCAGCGCGGGAAATTGCGCAATGTGTTCAAGCCCGGCCAAAATCGCCTGGACGAACTCGTAGGCGGCTTTGGGGTTTTCTTCAGCAATAAAGGCCGCTTCATCATCCAGGTTTCTGAGGGCTGTCCTCAGCCACTCAACCTGCATTGTTGCGCCATTTGTCAGCGACGGCTTTTACCTCGGCAGCCGTCGCGAAATCCCCCGCATCAGCTTCTTTCAGCGCCTTTTGAATTTCTTCGATTTGCCATGCTTCACGCGTCAAGTATTCACGTAGCGCGTCAACAGCGAGGAACGATTTGCTGCGACCGGTCGCTTTGGCCAGACTGGCAAGCGTATCGGCGACATCGTCCGGTATCCGCAGGGACATAACAGACATACGAACCTCAATGTAGTGATAGGTAGTGCAACATACTACAGCGTCATCTCATTGATCGATTGTCCCGTTCGTCAGAGGCATTCCGAACAAGGAAAAACTTATGTTATCCGGGCTGAATCACCTGACCCTGGCCGTCACCGATCTGCAGCGCAGCATCCGTTTCTACCATGAGCTCCTGCAGCTTCGGCTTGACGCCACCTGGGATAACGGCGCCTACCTTTCGTTGCCTGGGCTGTGGTTATGTTTGTCGCTGGATCCGTTGCGTAACCCGATCCCGGCCGCCGATTACACGCATTACGCGTTGACCGTCGAAGCGCACGATTTCACTCCCCTGGTCGCACGCTTGCGAGCCGCTGGCGTGGGGGAGTGGCGCGACAATCGCAGTGAAGGCGCCTCGTTCTATTTTCTCGACCCCGATGGTCACAAGCTCGAAGCCCATGTCGGCGATCTCGCCTCGCGGTTGCAAGCCTGTCGCGCCAAGCCTTATGCCGGAATGAAGTTTTACCCCCTGCCCGAGAACGTGCAGAATCCCTGAACCTTTCAACTGCTATCAGAGCCACGCCCATGACCCCATCTTTGTTGCTCGCGGTCCTTGCGTCCGGGTTTATCTACGGTATTACGCCCGGTCCCGGCGTGTTGGCCGTGTTCGGTATCGGCGCCGCCCGTGGCCGGCGTGCCGGGGCAGGCTTTTTGGCTGGGCATTTGCTTGGCGACGTGGTGTGGTGCAGCACCGCATTGATTGCGATTGTGGGCGCTCGGGAAGTCGGCAGCAGTGCGTTTGATGCACTGGGCGTGCTCAGCGGGCTGTATCTGTTCTGGCTCGGCTGGCGTGCGATTCGCACCCAGCGGCGTAGCAGCGAGGCCCCTCAGGGAGCGGCGCGGCATCCGTTCTGGCACGGGATTCTGTTCGGCCTGACCAACCCCAAGGCGTACCCGGTGGCTGTTGCGACATTCACTGCATTGCTCTCCAGTCGTGCCGAATTGCTGACGTGGTCGATGCTGCCATGGCTGATTGTCCTGAGCTTCATCGGGGGCCTGTTGGCCTATGCGATCCTGATCGGCGTGGTCGGTGCCCAACGTGTGCGCACGCTGTATCAGCGTCATGAAATCCTTATCACGAGACTGTGCGGCGTGATGTTTATCGGGTTCGCCATCAACGCGTTGGCGCATGCGTTGCCGGGTCTGTTTGCCAGCAAGCCCGCCTGACTCAACAACGACCGTTCGTCGCACTGGAAAGTTTTTTCTAAACCTTTGCCGTGAGCAAAATTCGAATCCAGGGCGAGGCGCTGTTTCCTCGCACCTATTTTTGCCCTGGAGGAACCCATCATGAGCCGCATGGCTATCCGGTTACGCACCGCCAGTTTCGCGATGCTGCTGGGCCTCGGCGCCAGCAATGCTTTCGCCCAGTCACCTGCCGAATTCATCGAGCAGGCTTCGGCCAAAGGCATGGCCGATATCGAAACCAGTCGCATGGCCCACGCCAGAACCTCGTCCCAGGAGATCAAGGATTACACCATCGAGGTGATCAATGAGCGCACCCTGGCCAACCAGCATCTGGCGGCTATCGCCAAAAAGCTCGACTTGCCGGTAGCCCCACGTGAGAAGATCGTCGACAAGGCCGAAACCCTGATGCCCGAACTCAAGGACGGCGACTCCTTCGACGCCGCCTACACCGCGCAGCAGGTCAAGGAAACCGAAGACGCCATCGCCCTGTTCAAGCAGGAAGGCGCAGCGTCGCAGGTGCCAGAGATAAAAGCGTTGGTGGATGAGACGCTGCCCAAGCTGCAGGAGCGTCTGGAAAAGGCCCGCGCCCTGGCCTCGACCTACGGCAAGGGGCACCAAGGCGACGGTTGAAGCTCCCTTTGAAAATAAAAACGGCGGTTGGATCATCTCCAACCGCCGTTTTTTTCAGGCCTGGTTCAAATTTGTTTTCGGCGCCGCCGCGTCGTCGGCGGCAGGCCCGCAGCTGCTGTTGAGGTTCAAGCTGCCGGCTTTGCCGATATCGCGATATTCCTGGCGTAGCTTTTCAAGCTCCTTACGGTCCAGACCGTCCAGGCTCAGCACCGCGTTCTGCGCATCCTTGGACACACGCAACAGCTCGTCGATCTTGATATGCAGGATGTCATTGTCGCGGTTCTGTGTGTTCTGGATCAGGAACACCATCAGGAACGTGATGATGGTGGTCGAGGTATTGATGATCAATTGCCAGGTGTCGTTGTAATGAAAGTATGGCCCGCTCAGGCTCCACGCCAGGATCAGCGCCACCGCCGTGTAGAACGTCCGGGGGCTGCCGGCCCAGCGCGACAGGGTTTGGGAGACTGCAGAGAAGTTCATGACCGTTTTCCTCAAAAAGGGTGATGAAACTACTGACAGCAGTCGCTCGCTGAAATTTCTTTTTACAACTTAACAGGCGGACAAAAGTAGAGGTTTTTCTGCCGAGCTTTTAGGAGCGGGCCTACGGCGCGGTGAAACCGTGAGCACAAGACTGGGTTTTTGCCTGGTTATTGCTTATGCACGCTAAAAACGCCCATGACCTATTCGCACGCTATGACTTGACCGAAGCGCATTTTTTTGCGGCAACCTGCGCGATGTATTGTCGGCATAGCGCCGGTATCAGCACCTACTTTGCTGAGGAACATTGCGCGCCGTGGAATATGTTGTTTATTCGTCTGGGCAGCGACCCGCTGTGCGAAGCGACGGAGTTACCCCTGGAACTGATCCGCCGTACCTTTATCCCCATTCGTATCGTGATTCCTCAGGAACAGGTCGATGGCTTGCGCGACGTGCTCGCGCAGCTCGGCTTTCAGCCGGCTGAAGAGACCACGGCGATGGTCCTGTCATTGGCGCGCCTTGCGCCATTGATAAACGAGGAAGGTGTGCAGATCAGTCTGACTCGGAACCTGAACGAATGGGCGACTCCGCTCGACAGTGCATTCCTGATAGCGCCCAAGGCGGTCGCGCATTACCAGGCTCGGCACCAGCGATCCCTGGACGTCGGTGAAGCCCTATATCACTTCACATTGTCTGTGGAGGGGCAGGTGAGCTGTTCGTTGACCTTGTCGTTATGTGAGGGGGAGGCCCGGCTGAGTGATGTCGGCACGCGGGTCGGCTTTCGTGGAAGAGGCTACGCCACTCGATTGATTCAAGCGGCTCTGCTTCACGCCTCGGGCCTGGGGGCTCGCCGGTGTTTTCTCGAGGCCTCGACGGCCGCCGTTGCACTGTATGGAAAGCTCGGTTTCCAACGCTTGTTCGATTGCGCATCCTTTATTCGCGCAGCTGCCCCACAGCCATGATCAGAACGCCAGTTTCGCCTGGCCGCGATTCTCCAGCGTCAACAGATATTGCTTGGCCTCAAGCCCTCCCGCAAACCCGGTCAGCCCGCCCGAAGCACCCACCACTCGGTGACAGGGCGCAATGATCGAAATCGGATTACGCCCATTCGCCGCCCCGACTGCACGCACGGCTTTCGGGTTGCCGATCTGCTGGGCTATCTGGCTGTAGCTGCGCGTTTCGCCAAAAGGAATGGTCAGCAGGGCCTGCCAGACTTGTTTCTGAAAGTCGGTGCCGGCGAAGTCCAACTCCAGCTCGAACTGGCTGCGTGTTCCCGCGAAGTATTCGTTTAGCTGGCGCTGGGCTTCCAATAACACCAGGCTGTCGTTGGCCTCGATCAATTCACCCAGGCGTACGCGGTTGGCGCGCTCTGTTTGCCACAGGATGGCGCCAAGTTTGCCATGGCGCGCCACCAAGGTGAGTTCGCCGACAGGGGAGGGCATGAGTGTGTATTCACAGGGCATGGGTGGGCTCCTCGAAGGGATGCTGAAGCGTAAGGCGCCAGTGTAGGTCCATCAGGGTATTGGCAAACTACGTTTCTTGCGCTCGAATTCTTCGTAGAAGGCGAGCGTTATAGCCACCTGAACGTCAGCCAAAAAAAACCGGCCCCCAGGAGCCGGTTTTTTATGCATTTCGTGTCAGCGATGGCATGACATGAAAGCCAATTTGAGTGGAGCGGGTAGAGGGAATCGAACCCTCAACTAAAGCTTGGGAAGCTTTCGTTTTGCCACTAAACTATACCCGCTCAAAGCGGCTGACTTTGTACCAGATGTTCACCCGGATTTGAAGTTTTTCTTCGAAAAAATCGCATGTTGCGCGCGCACCGTACGCAGACAAGCGGCGCCACTGCAGGAACCCGCGCCTACAGTGGGCCTCACTTCAGACCGCAAATGCATGGTGCGTCTGACCCTGCTGATACCGTAACCGACCCACCGGCCGCTGCCCTTTCAAAAAGCCTACCACCGCCTCCCGGCTGTCCCGGCATGCCGCTTTATGCTCCATATCCAGGAAATGCCCCGTGGCCTGGACAGTGCTGAAGCTGCTGTGGGTTATATGTTGCCCAAACAGCCTGGCATCCTGCGCGCTGGTGTATTCGTCCCATTCGCCGTTCAGGAATAGCACCGGAATGTCGATCTGCCTGGCTGCGTTGAGGTAACACAAGCGGTCGCTGTAAAGCACTTGGCTGATGTGGAAGTGCATCTGCCCGTATTCATGCTCGGCCAGGCTGCTTACGTGCTTGTAGTTGAAGCGCTTGAACAGCGACGGCAGGTGCTTGCCGATGGTGCTGTTGACCAGATGGCCGACGCGGTCGCGGTCGAGGTTGCCGAGGTAGTCGACGCCGCGCTCAAGGTAGTCGCGCATGGGCGGGTTGATCACCGGGGAGAATGAGCTGATCACCGCCTTTTCAATGCGTCGCGGGCGTTGGGCGAGGGCGAACAGGGCGGCAGTACCGCCCCACGAGAACGAGAGCACGTGTTCGGCGGCGAAGCGCTCGATCAGCTCCAGCAGGATCTGGCCTTCGACTTCCTTCGTCAGCATCTGCTCGTGGCGGTTGTGGATTTTGGAACGACCGGCGTAGGGCTGGTCGTACAACACCACATTGAATTGGGGGTAAAGGCTTTTCACGGTTTGGGCGAAAGAGGCCGTGGTGGCCATCGAGCCGTTGACCAGAATGATGGTCTTTTCAGCGGCATCCGCGCGATAGAACTCCGTGTAAACCCGGTACTGACCCTGTATATCCAACACAGCGATTTCTGGCCTCATGTCGTAAGACTCCTGGCAAGCGGGTAGGGCGCGCAAATGACTTTGCACGAGCTTTATGACAGGTAGGCATACGCCTGGAAGATGAGCGCCCCTGTCGGTCCGATTGCGGTTGGCCGACAGCGGTTGTCAGGGCGGGATGTTTGCCGGGACGGCCCGTTAATCCAGCACGGGCGGGGCAAGGTGTTTCTTGGAGGTTATAGGTGACTCGCCAGTCATATTTCAACGGGTGAACTTGATTCAAGCACAGACTCGGCAGGTCGCAAGCCGCCTGGCTGGTTTTTTGCCACCAGCGGCTGAACGGTCGTCAGACTTGTCGGATTTCATCGTCAGTCAGGGCTCGGTATTCCCCCGGCGCAAGGGACGGATCCAGCTGCAGCGGGCCCATGCGCTCACGGTGCAGCGCGATCACCTTGTTATTGAAGTGCCCGAACATGCGTTTCACCTGGTGATAACGGCCTTCGATGATGCTCAAGCGCGCCGTGGTCGGTCCGAGTAATTCCAGCTCGGCGGGTTGGGTGGTGAGGTCTTCGAAAGCGAAGTACAGGCCCGCCTTGAATGTCACCGCGTATTCGGGACCGATTTCCTGCGCTGTTTCCACGCGGTACACCTTGGGCAACTTGGTCGTCGGTTGTGTCAGGCGCCGCGACCACTGGCCGTCGTTGGTGATCAACATCAGGCCGGTCGTGTTGTAGTCCAGGCGCCCGGCAATATGCAGCGTGCCTTTGTCCGGCTCATTCAGCAGATCGAGCACGGTAGGGTGTTGCGGATCCGCCGTGGCACTCACGCACCCTTGGGGTTTGTGCAGCATGAAATAGCGCGCCGGTTTGCCCGCCTGCAGCACCTCACCATCAACGCACACCTGGCTGAACTCGCGTACCTCATGGTGAGGATCACTGACCGTTACGCCATCAACGCTGACGCGGCGTTCCACCAACAGCAGTCTTACTTGCCTGCGATTGAAGCGCGGCAGGTTGCTGAGGAACCGATCAACGCGCATCAGGGGTGCGCAACTGTTCATCCACTTGGGCGCAACGCGGGCACAGGCAGGCTTTATTGCGCAGTTCGTCAGGTAGCGCGAGGACTACCGCTGGGTCAATGGTGACATTGAAGCACCAGCACGCCTGGTCAACCGTGCGTGGGTCTGCCAGGGCGCAGTCGTTGACGGCTCCGCAGGCGGGGCAAAGCGTGGGTGTGGTCATGGCAGGGTCAGGCTGTATAGGCAGGTGTGCTCGGCCTTGCACAATACAGCTCGGACCCGCAGCAGGACAATGCCGTCATCGAGAGCGACATGGTATCTGCGTGAAAGTGACTGAAACGATATAGCTTGGGCTCCCGTTGGTTGCCCCTACAGGAGTTGCGTGTTGATGTATCAAGTTGTTACTGAAACGCACCAGATGTTGTTTTTGATGTCAGATATTGTGTCATTCGGCGCAAGCTGGATGCCGCTCTCCAGCGTCGCTGGAGGTGCTCTTCCGCGGTCCAGGAGGCCGCCATGTATCGACGACTGCTGCTCACTGCATTACTCGGCCTGACCTTGTCAGCTTGTGTGCCCTACTACGATGGAGGCGCCACTTACTATCGCTCCGAGGTGTATACCGCACCGGCGCCTGCCTATTATTACGGTGGCCCTCGCTATGACAGGGGCAGCTACTACGCGCCGGCTCCACGTTACTATCCGGCCCCGCGCTATTACTCGGCGCCGCGTTATTACCAACCCGCGCCACGTTATTATCCGAGGTCTGCCTACCGGGCGTATCCGAACCAGGGCTGGGGAGGAAATCGTTGGGGAAACGGCGGTCACGGACGGGGTGGTGAGCATGGCGGTGGGCGCGGTGGTCACCGCTGAAGAAAGGCTTTGAACGAAGCGGCGCATGATGCGCCGCTTTTTTTTGCCTGCCATTCGTCGGCACTGTCAGATTTAACAGCTATCTTTGAGGCTCAAGATCTAATTCACTGCGGGGAACGCTGTGTGCTTGTGAAGGAAAGCCTCTATGTTCAAACAACTGATGTGCGTGCTTTTACTAGTCGGCTGCGTCATGGGCCCGGCGGGGGCAAAGCAGTTTTGTCCGGATAAATCGATGATCCGAAACGTCAAAGGCTACTTTCAATACCAGCAGGATGGCGTGCTCTGGCAAGGTCCCAAGGTTGAGCCTAACGAATATATACATAGCTTTCTTGGCGCTTTATTCACGCCTGAAAAGGGCACTGACCGAAAAAACGGCTACGTGGAAAAGTGCGTTTATGAAAACCAGCGTGAAGAGCTGGTCGTTATGCGTCCTTGCATTTCGGGCGCTGCCAACACCATGTCGCTGACCGACAGCTTGCATTGGGAGCTTGGCAAGATTCCCTTCGATCAACAGGTTTACGTCTGCCGTGACAATCAACCCGATAATTGCGCATTCACGATAAATGACTCGCAACGATAGGCTGTCAATAATCGGATAAATCTGCCAGAGGATTCCTACCCTCCCAGGCTTTTTCAAAATGCGCCTGCACCACCGCCTCTGGAATTGTGTTGATATCCGGCCAGTGCCAGTGCGGCGCCTGGTCCTTATCGATCAACCGCGCCCGCACCCCTTCGGCGAATTCCGGATGACGGCAGCAGTTGAGACTCACCGTGTACTCCATCTGGAACACTTGGGCCAACGACAAATGCCGAGCCCGGCGGATTTGCTCCCACACCAGATGGGCGGTCAGCGGGCAGCCTTCGCTCAGCGTCTTGCCGGCGCGAGCCAGCAGCGGATCAGCGTGATCACGCAACTGGCTCAACGCGCGCCAGGCGCAGCGTATGTCACCCACATCCAGCCATTCGTCGATCTGCCCACGGCGCGGCAACCACTGCGCTTTGGGTTGCTCGTCGACGGCTTCCTGGGCGAGGGCCTTGAGCAGGCTGTTGAGCTGCATCGCGCTCTGTTCCTGCCAGTTCAGTTGCAGCAGGCCTTCGAGCAGTTCCTCTTGCTGGTCATCGCGCAGGAAACGGTCGGCCAGGCCCAGGTCCAAGGCATCGCGGCCATTGATATGGCCGCCGGTAAGGCCCAGGAACAACCCGAGTTTGCCGGGCAGGCGCGACAAGAACCTGCTGGCACCGACATCCGGGTACAGGCCGATACTGATTTCCGGCATGGCCAGACGGCTGGTGGGCGTCACGACACGCACGGACGCGCTTTGCAGCAGCCCCATGCCGCCGCCCAGCACATAGCCGTGGCCCCAACAGATCAGCGGCTTGGGATAGGTGTGCAGGCGATAATCGAGGCGGTACTCCGCAGCGAAAAACTGCGCGGCCAGGGCGGGCACTTCGCCGGGTTGTTCGCGACAGGCCTGCGCCAGGCTGCGCACTTCGCCACCGGCGCAAAAGGCCTTGGGGCCATTGCCGCGCAGCAATACGCAGACGATGTTCGGGTCCTTGGCCCAGGCATCCAGGCGATCACCCAAGGCCAAAATCATCGGCAGGGACAGGGCGTTGAGGGTCTTTTCCGCGTCCAGGCTGGCGATGCCGATGCGGGCGCCGTCGCTGCCGGTCAGTTCTTCGAAGTGCAGGTTCATCGTGACCTCAATCGAGAAGGTGAAGGATGAGTATGATCCCTTCGTGGGAAAGCGCCGGTGGTGTGTCAGATCAATTGACAAGCGGGGTCGGCTTTCCTAGGGTTCGCCTCATTCTTTTTTACAAGACAATTCAACTATGACCGATGGCGACCGTATCAAACTCGAACCCAGCTGGAAACACGCCCTGCGCGATGAGTTCGAGAAGCCCTACATGGCCCAATTGCGCGAGTTCCTGCGCCAGGAACATGCGGCCGGCAAAGAGATCTACCCGCCCGGCCCGCTGATTTTCAATGCCCTCAACTCGACTCCGCTGGACAAGGTCAAGGTAGTGATCCTCGGCCAGGACCCGTACCACGGCCCCGGCCAGGCCCACGGCCTGTGCTTTTCGGTGCAACCGGGCGTGCCGGCGCCGCCGTCCCTGGTCAATATCTATAAAGAACTCAAGCGTGACCTGAACATCGACATCCCCAACCACGGCTACCTGCAAAGCTGGGCCGACCAGGGCGTGCTGATGCTCAACACCACCATGACTGTGGAACGCGCCAATGCCAATGCCCATGCGGGCAAGGGTTGGCAGTTCTTTACCGACCGGATCATCGAGGTGGTCAGCGAGCATCAGCCGCATCTGGTGTTTTTGTTGTGGGGCGCCCACGCCCAGAGCAAGCAAAAGCTGATCGATGCCACCAAGCACCTGGTGCTGACCTCGGTGCACCCGTCACCGTTGTCGGCGTATCGCGGATTTCTGGGCTGCGGGCATTTCAGTCGCGCCAACAAGTTTCTGGAGCAGAATGGCGAGGCGCCGATCGAGTGGCGGTTGCCGCCAGCCTGATCATGCGGTGCTATAACCTCACCCGGCAGACTATTGTCTTTCCGATATCGGCGACATAGGCGTTGCGGCCATCCGGGGAGATGACGATACCCCGCGGCTTTTCAAATCCTCCAATCGTGCCAGTGATGAGATTCAGGCGGGTGTCAGTGATGCTGATCTGGCCCCCGTCTGTTTCAGTGATATACGCCGTTTCGCTGAGCCGATTGAAGGCAATTTGCCAAGGCCCCCTGAGGCCGCGAATCTCCTTGCTGACGTCAGGAACCAAGGCGTCGCCTACGGTCACTCGTCCACTAGCGCGATGGGCGATATAAACGCGAGGGTAGCGTGGGCTGTGGCTGATCGATGTGGGGATACCTAGCGCGGCTTTGATATCTGCAACGACCGTGTGGTTCGTGAGCTCGACGATGGTCCAGCCAAGCGCGAGTGTTATCGGGTGCAATTACAACATCTCTAGGCCGACCCACCGTCGTCTCAGCTGTTCGCTGGTAGTTGCTGGTGTCTATCGCGACCAGCTTCGAAGCCCCATGGTCAGCGACGTACAGCCTCGTGCCCGTTGAGTTCAGGGCGATGCCATTAACCGTGGTGAACCCATCAATACGTCCAATGACGGTGTGATTAAGGGTTTCAATGACGTTAAGCGGGGTTCCCGTCGCGACACTGTTGTCAGTTACATAGAGGCATGACGCAACGTCGTTGATTGCGACCCATAGAGGAGAGCCCAAACCTCCTATGGTCTCGATCACGCGTAGCGGCTGCGTACCCAGGACGGTAACGCTTCCCGATCCGGTGGCACTTGTCACATACAGGCGTGTGCCTGCACGGTTCATTAGCAGCTTATTGGGCGAGCCCGTAACAGCGACAGTTTCCACGATCGCTGCAGCTGCGGTGCCGGAGTTCGACGGGGTCAAGTTATTACGTCTCGCCATGTGAAGGATTGCTCGTAGACCAAGTGGAGGCAGGTATCGTGGTTATCAGAAATTGAGCGCTCGGCGGCGGGGGTTGCCTACTGTGAGAAATAACAGTTCAGATGAGTGGTCATGGCTCTAGGATGAACCATGAGCAAATCACTGCTCAGGTTGGCGGTTCCATCGCCTGAATAACGGCTCCGCCAAAAACAACACAAACAACAATCGCATCACCTGCATCGCCGTCACCAGCGGCACCGATAGCTGCAGGGTTTCGGCGGTTAGGCTCATCTCCGCAATACCGCCGGGCATCATGCCCAGGGTCAGCGAGCGCAGGTCCAGGTGGGTCAGGGCACTCAGGCCCACAGCCGCCAGGGTCGCCAGTGCCATGGTCAAGGCGGTGCCGATCAACGTGCGACCCATAAAGGATGGAGCCCTGCGAAAGAACTGTCGGTTGAAGTGGCAGCCCAACCCGCTGCCGATCAACCACTGGCCAATCTGACTGCCACCGTCGGGCAAACCAATATGTAGGTCCCACACAACACTGGCAGTCGCACTCACCAGCAACGGGCCGAACAGCCAAGGGTTCGGCTGGTGCAAGCGCTGCCAGCCCCAGGCCACCAGAGCCCCCATCGGAAACAGCAACGCCAGCCACAGCCAACTAACGGGTGCCGGATGAAACTGCGGCGCGCCACCGTCCAGCAAATACTTGAAGATCGCCGGCACGCACAGTACCACTACCAGCACGCGCAAACTCTGCCCCGCCGCAACCCGGCTGAGCACCGCACCATTGCGCGCGCCGAGGTTGACCATCTCCCCGGAGCCACCCGGCATGCTGGAGAAAAACGCGGTGGCGCGATCTTCGCCACTGCGGCGCATCAACCACACCCCGACCACGCTCGACAGGCTAGTGACCAATGCGCCGAAAAAAATCAGCCCGAAGTGGCTCATCACCTGTTCGATCACTACCGGCGTGAAGTGCAGTCCGATGCCGATGCCCACTACCCATTGGCCGCATTTGCGCCCGCCGGGAATTTCCGCCAATTGCCAGGGCGTGAGGCAGCGCACCAGGATGATCGCCAGCAACGAGCCGACCATATAGGGCAAAGGCCAGCCGACGAGGCTGGCCAGGTAACCGCCGGCCAGGCCGACCAGCGGTGTTCCCCACCATTGCTTGAAAGTGACCTCAGACATCGGCCACGGCACGACGCTGCAAGGCACGTTTGCGGTAGATGCGCACCAGCGGGAACATCAGCATCAGCGCGGTCAGTACCCAGACGCCGAAGGTAATCGGGCTCGACCACAGGATGTCCAGCGCACCGTTGGAGATCGACAGCGCGCGGCGCAGGTTCTGCTCCATCAGGCCGCCGAGGATAAAGCCCAGCAATACCGGCGACAGCGGAAAGTCGAGCTTGCGCAGGATGTAGCCGAAGATGCCGATACCGACCATCAGGAACAGGTCGAACGTGGTGGCATGCACCGCGTACACGCCAATTGCGGTGATGATGGCGATCACCGGCACCAGCGCCCAGTTCGGCACGGCGAGGATACGGGTGAAGATGCGGATCATCGGGATGTTGAGGATCACCAGCATGATGTTGGCGATAAACAACGAGGCGATCAGGCCCCAGACAATGTCCGGTTGCTGTTGGAACAGCAGCGGGCCGGGCGTGATGTTGTAAAGCGACAGGGCGCCGATCATCACGGCCGTGGTGCCCGAGCCGGGCACGCCCAGGGTCAGCATCGGCACCAGGGCGCCGCAGGCGGACGCGCCGATTGCGGTTTCCGGAGCGGCCAGGCCACGCATGTCGCCCTGGCCGAATGTGCCGTTGGCGCCGGCCAGGCGTTTTTCGGTCATGTAGGCCACGGCAGACGCCAGGGTTGCACCGGCACCCGGCAACACGCCCATGATGAAACCGAGTAAGCCGCAGCGGATGTTAACCACGAAGACCGCACTGGCTTCCTTGAGGTTGAACATCATCCGTCCGGTGGCTTTGACCGCTTCCTGGCCACGGTGGGTTTTCTCCAGCAGCAGCAGGATCTCGCTGATGGAAAACAGGCCCAGCACCAACACCACGAACTGAATACCATCGGTGAGGTGGATGTTGTCGCCGGTAAAGCGGTACACGCCGCTGTTGGCATCGATGCCTACCGCCGAGAGGAACAGGCCGATCAGCGCCGCCACAAAGGTCTTCAACGGCTTGTCGCCGGCCATGCCGCCCAGGCACACAATCGCGAACACCATCAGTACGAAATATTCCGCCGGGCCGAAGGCAATCGCCCATTTGGCCAGCAGCGGGGCAAACAGCACCATGCCGCAGGTGGCGATAAAGGCACCGATGAACGAACTCCACGCCGACAACGACAGCGCTACGCCGGCCAGGCCTTTGCGGGCCATTGGGTAGCCGTCGAGGGTGGTCATCACGGTGGAGGCTTCGCCCGGAATATTGAGCAGGATCGAGCTGATACGGCCGCCGTATTCGCAGCCCAGGTACACCGCTGCGAGCAGGATCAACGCCGATTCGGGGGCAGGCCCAGAGCAAATGCGATGGGGATCAACAACGCCACGCCATTGATCGGCCCCAGGCCCGGCAACAGGCCGACCACAGTGCCGATCAGCGTGCCGCACAAGGCGGTCACTAGGTTGTACGGGCTCAGCGCGACGCCGAATCCCTGGCCCAAATAGCCAAAAGTATCCATATCAGTTCTCCAGTACGTCGAGCAGGCCGAGGGGCAGCGGCACATCCATGGCTTTGTCGAACAGCAGGTACAAGCCGATGGCCATCAGGCCGACGATCACTACGCTGGGTATCCAGCGCCCGCCATACAGGCGTGCCATCGGGATGCCGATCAACAGGCTGCTGAGGATGAAACCCAACGATTCGAAGGTGGCGGCGAACACGATCAACAGCGCTACGCAAATGCCGATCTTGACCAGTGTGTCGCGGTCCAGCGCCGGGTCTTCTTCGGTGTGTTGGGTGGGTTGCGGGCGAAACAGCATGTAGATCAGCGCCAGGCTCATCAGCCCGAGCATCAGCAGCGGAAAGGCGCGAGGCCCGACCGGCTCGTAGGAAAACGCCGCCTGATACGGCCAGGCCATCAGGGCGAGGCCGGCGCAGGCCAGCAACAGTACGGCGGCGAAAATGCGTTGTAAGAGCATGGTGAACTCCTGGGCCACACCGCGTATTTAAACGGGCGTGGCCGCGCGAAAGCGGGGCGTTTACTGGATCAGGCCGAACTCTTTTGCCAGCACTTTGTAGTCAGCCACCTGTTTCTTCACGTAGGTGTCCAGTTCCGGGCCTGTCATGGCGAACGGGAACAGCTCGCGCTGGTCACGCAGCTTGGCGAACTCGTCGGAAGCCAGCAGTTTGTCGAAGGCATCCTTCCACCAGGCGTAGTCGGCATCGCTGACTTTTGGCCCGAGGTAGAAGCCGCGCACCACTGGCCAGACGATGTCATAGCCTTGCTCCTTGGCGGTCGGAATGTTCTTCATTTCCGGCTCGTCCAGGCGCTGCTCGGAGAACACCGCCAGCAGGCGCATGTCACCGCTGAGGATGTGTGGCATGGAGTCGGAAATATCGGTGCTGCCCACCTGAATGTGGCCACCGAGCAACGCGGTAGCGATTTCGCCGCCGCCTTCCAGCGCGACGTAACGCAGCTCGCGCGGATTGATCCCGGCGGCCTTGGCGATCAGCGCGGTTTGCATCCAGTCCTGGCTGCCCACTGTGCCGCCGGAACCTATCACTACGCTGCCTGGATCTTTTTTCAAGGCTTTTACGAGATCGTCGAGGGTCTTGTAGGGCGAATCACTTTTCACCGCGATGGCGCCGTAGCTGGTGCCCACCGCTGCGAGCCAGCGCACGGCGCTTTCATCGAAGCGACCGAACTTGCCCTGGGCCAGGTTCAGCAATGAACCGCTGGACCAGGCTACCAGGGTACCTCCATCCGCAGGGCGCTGAGCGACCACCGCGTTGTAGGCCACTGCGCCCACGCCGCCTGGCATGTAGGTCACGCGCATCGGCTTGCTCAGCAGTTTCTGGTTGACCAGCGCGCTTTGTGCCAGCTTGCAGGTCAGGTCAAAACCACCGCCCGGGGAAGCCGGGGCGATGCATTCAGGGCGCTTGGGTTCGTCGGCGGCCAGCAGTTGGCCGGCAAACAGCATGCAGCCGGCGGTAATGGCAACTTTACGCAGTGAAAGGGTCATGGTGATCTCCGTCTTTTTGTTATGAGTGGCTTAGCCGCGTGCGATGCTGTGCCTGGCGTTGCGCGAACGCACGTCCACCGTCTTCGAAGACGGCAAGGGCAGAGTGGTGTGAGTAAGGCGGGAATTTCTTGCAGGCGGGCGAGCCTGGGACTGTCTCGACAGCATCGTGGTGCACTCCGTTATTGTTCTTATTTTGGCGAAAACGCTTCGAGGCGTTTTTCGGGCGCTACGGGTGAGGTAGCTCGGCGGGCGTAACCACCGTAACTGGATGCTAAAGGGCGAAGCTTTCACTAACCTTTCAGTTGCCTTTCAATGTTTTCGGGCTTCACAGGGCAGGTTGCGCCTGTAAACTGCCCGCCAAAGCGTGGCGTCGACCACGTCTGCACGAGGTAAAAATTCATGCGTGTCCTTCTGGTTGAAGACCATTTGCAACTCGCCGAAAGTGTCGCCCAAGCGCTCAAGAGCATAGGGTTGACCGTCGACGTGTTGCATGATGGCGTGGCTGCGGACTTGGCGTTGAGCAGCGAGGAATACGCGGCGGCGATCCTTGATGTGGGGCTGCCGCGCATGGATGGTTTCGAAGTGTTGGCACGCTTGCGCGCCCGTGGAAAAAATTTGCCGGTGTTGATGCTCACGGCACGCAGCGATGTAAAAGACCGCGTGCATGGCTTGAACCTGGGCGCCGACGATTACCTCGCCAAACCGTTTGAACTGACGGAACTGGAAGCGCGGGTCAAGGCGCTGCTACGACGCAGTGTATTGGGCGGCGAGCGCCAGCAGGCGTGCGGCGTGCTGGTGTATGACCTCGATACTCGGCGTTTCACGGTCGGTGGCGAACTGCTGACGCTGACCTCGCGCGAGCAAGCGGTGCTCGAGGCGCTCATCGCCCGGCCTGGCCGCGTGATGAGCAAGGAGCAACTGGCCTCCCAGGTGTTCGGTCTCGACGAAGAAGCCAGCCCGGACGCTATCGAGATTTATGTGCACCGCCTGCGCAAGAAACTCGACGGCCAGCCTATCGCCATTGTCACCTTCCGTGGCCTTGGCTACCTGCTGGAAGCCCGCGATGCATAAGCCCAGCAGCCTGCGCTGGCGCCTGCTGTGGAACCTCGCGCTGTTGCTGGTGCTGCTGATGTTCGCCAGCGGCATGAGTGCCTACTGGAACGGGCGTGAAGCGGCCGACACCGCCTATGACCGCACGCTGCTGGCCTCGGCGCGCACCATTGCCGCCGGCTTGACCCAGGTGGACGGCACGCTCAGTGCCAACGTGCCCTACGTGGCTCTGGACACCTTTGCCTACGACAGCGCCGGGCGTATCTATTACCAGGTCAACGACATCAACCAGAAGCTGATATCGGGTTATGAAAACCTTCCCGGCCCGCCGCCCGGCACCCCGCGTACTGACGATTACCCGGCCTTGGCGCGGTTCTACGACGCCGTGTATCAGGGCCAGCCGGTGCGCGTGGTGAGCCTGCTCAAGGCTGTCTCCGAGCCGAACATGAATGGCATGGCGGAGATCCGTGTCGCAGAAACTGACGAAGCCCGGGTCGCCATGGCCCGCAGCCTGATGGCCGACACCTTGTTGCGCCTGGGCATGCTGGCTATTGGCGCGCTGTTGCTGGTGTGGTTTGCCGTCAGCGCGGCGCTGCGCCCGCTGGAGCGCCTGCGCACGGCGGTGGAAGAACGCCAGCCCGATGACCTGCGGCCCTTGCCGCTGGTAGAGGTGCAGGATGAGTTCGGCCCGCTGGTGCGTTCCCTCAACCATTTCACCGAACGCTTGCGCGGCCAGTTCGAACGCCAGGCGCAGTTCATTGCCGACGCCGCCCACGAGTTGCGTACGCCGCTGGCCGCGCTCAAGGCCCGCCTGGAACTGGGCCTGCGCGCCGAAGACCCGGCCACGTGGCGCACCACCCTGGAAACTGCCGCCCAGGGCACCGACCGTCTCACGCACCTGGCTAATCAGTTGCTGTCCCTGGCACGCATCGAAAATGGTGCCAGGGCCATTGCCGAAGGCGGCGCGCAGTTGCTAGACCTCAGCCAATTGGCCCGAGAGCTGGGCATGGCCATGGCGCCATTGGCCCACGCGCGAGGCGTTGCCTTGGCGCTGGAAGCAGACGAGCCGGTGTGGCTGCGCGGCGAACCGACGCTGCTCAATGAGTTGCTGAGCAACCTGGTGGACAATGCGCTGGCGCACACACCACCGGGCGGCAACGTGATTTTGCGGGTGACGGCGCCAGCAGTGCTCGAAGTCGAAGACGACGGCCCCGGTATCCCGCTGGATGAGCGGGATCGGGTGTTCGAGCGATTTTATCGGCGCAGCCAGCAGGGTATGGGGTCGGGCCTGGGGCTGGCGATTGTCGGGGAGATCTGCCGTGCGCACCTGGCGCAGATCAGCCTGCACGATGGCGAATCGGCGGGGTTGAAAGTGCGCGTGAGTTTTATCGCCGGGGATCAGTAGAACATCGAACGTGCTTCATCCAGTTCGGTGCGCAACGTCTCGCTGTAGGGGTCAATCCGCAGCTTCTTCACCGCCGGTACGTCGGCCATATCGACGTTTGCCATTGGGTGTCCGGTGTGGCGGTGACAGTAGAGCACGGCGACCTGCACCACATCGATGTAATCGAGCTGGGCGCAGTCGCGTTCCAGGTTCAGATACTGGCCGGGCAGTTTTGCCAGCATTTCGGGGAAGTCCCAGCCGCTGAGCAGCTTGTCGCCCAATACCGGATGGATGCTGTCGATCACGTGGTTGAGGCTGACCGGGTCGGACAGCAGCTCGTAATGGTCTTCGGCGTAGGTGAGGATCGGCAGCACGCCGATCTGGTGCACCAGGCCGCCGAGGGCCGCCTGGTCGGGCTTGAGTTGGCTATGCCGGCGACACAAGGCATAGCTGACGCCCGCGACCTCCAGGCTGCGGCGCCACACTTCGCGCATTTTCTGTTCGACCACCTCGGAGCGGGCGTGAAAGATCTGCTCCATGACCAGGCCGATGGCCAGGTTGCTGCTGTAATTGGTGCCGAGCCGCGTGATGGCGGTGTGCAGGTCGGTAACTTCCTGAGTTGCTCTGAGCAACGGGCTATTGACCACTTTGATCAGGCGCGCCGACAGGGCGGTATCGCGACTGATCACTTTACTCAAGTGGCTGATGCTGATCTCCGGGTCTTCGGCGGCCTGACGAATTTTCAGGGCCACCTCCGGTAATGTCGGCAGAACCAGGTCATCGTTGTCGATGGCCTTCATCAAAGCCTGTTGGACTTTTTCCGCCAGCTCGTTCATTCATACTCTCTAGGGTGTTGCAAAAAAAGTACGGCGGTTAACGCTGGATCTCACGATCGCGGTCCAGCGCGTAGGGCAGGTCAAGCAGTCGCAGGCCCGGGCCTTCCAGGCTGCCTAAGCGTACGTCGCCGTTATCGGCAGCTTCGGCTTGCAGCACGGCAAGAAGTTCAATGGACTGACCCGCTTTTGCCGCGATGACCACTTCGCCGATCGAACTGTTATGGCTCGGGGAAAACAGTGCGGTGCCTGGCTCGGGTAATTCGGTCGCAGCCAGACTCAGGCGGTACAGGCGGCGTTTGAGTTTGCCCAGGTACTGCATGCGCGCGACGATTTCCTGGCCGGTGTAGCAACCTTTCTTGAAGCTGACGCCGCCCACCGCTTGCAGGTTGAGCATCTGCGGGATGAACAGTTCGCGGGTCTGCGGCATCACCTGGCCGATGCCGGCGCGGACCTGGCCCAGCAGCCATTCATTCAGCTCGGCTTGCGGCAGGCTTGCCGCCAACTGGCTGCGCAGGCTTTCGGCGTGTTCGGCGGGTGCCCAGAGTTCAGCGCGGCCAGGCGACACGCGGATGGCGATCAACGTCTCGGTGCGCGTCACGCTGTCGGTCTCGACCGGCAACGCCAGGCCCAGCGCGGCCAGCGCCTGGTCGGCATGCGCCAGGCCGAAACGCACCCAGGCGGCGCTTTCATCGGTGAGTTTGGATTTGGAGAACACTGCGTATTTCTTCAGGTCTGCCAATTGCGGCTCGAGCAGTTCGCTGGCCATGGCCAGGAGCACGCCGTCACTTTGTAGCAGGATGCGAAAACTTGACTGCATCCGGCCTTTTTGCGTGCAGCGCGCGCCCAGGCTGGCCTGGGTGTCACTCAGGTAATTGAGGTTGCAGGTCAGTTGGCCCTGCAGGAATTTGGCAGCGTCCGCGCCGCGGACGGCGAGAACGCCTTCGTGGGACAGCGAGCAGAAGAAAGCAGAGTCGGCCATGGGTCATCGCAGGTCAAAAAGTCATGGGTGCATCATAGAGGGGCGCCCGGCAAATGCATAGTTTCCATGGGGCGCGACCAAAGCCGGCTGTCCCGGTGCCGTCGGGCCTGTATACTTGCGCTCTATTTGAGGAGCGTTCCATGGTCGAAGATGTAGAAATCAATCGCCTCTACTGGCACAGCCGTCGCGGCATGCTGGAACTGGACGTGTTGCTGGTGCCTTTCACCAAAGAAGTCTACGCGACGCTCAACAAGGTAGATCGCGACCTTTACGTACGGCTGCTGGAATGCGAAGACCAGGACATGTTTGGCTGGTTCATGGAGCGCGCCGAATCGGAAGATCCGGAACTGCAACGCATGGTTCGGATGATCCTGGACCGTGTCCAGCCCAAGTAACCGTTTTGAGTGCCGCTGGCAGGCCTCACGGCTGTTGCTGGCGGCGTATCTGATTGCGCAACTGTTTGCATTGGGTGCCTGTCTGGTAGTCGATCTGCCGCTTGCATCCCTTGGCATGCTGGCGTGCCTGGCCCACGCCGCCTGGGTGTTGCCGCGGCATGTGTTGCTGACTCACCGCTCGTCGATTCGGGGCCTGCGCCGCGATGAGGATGGCTGGCAATTGTTCAGCGCCGAGCGCGGCTGGCACAGCGTGCAGTTACGGCCCGACAGCCTGGCGCTGCCGCTGGTCGTGGTGCTGCGCTATCGGGTGCAAGGTGAACGATGGGTGCGCTCGACGTGCGTGCCTCACGACGCGCAGGCTGCGGATATGCATCGGCGCCTGCGCGTACGCTTGAAGTTCAGTCGCCGTAGGTGGCTGGCACCAGAATAGTGTCGCGGGCCTCAGGCAACATCTGCGGGTAGTCGAGGGTGTAATGCAGCCCTCGGCTTTCCTTGCGCGCCATGGCCGAGCGGATCATCAACTCGGCGACTTGGGCCAGGTTGCGTAATTCGATCAGGTCGCGGCTGACTTTATAGTTGCTGTAGAACTCGTCGATTTCATCCAGCAGCAATCGCACCCGGTGCTGTGCCCGTTGCAGGCGCTTGTTGGTGCGCACGATCCCCACGTAGTCCCACATGAAGCGCCGCAGCTCGTCCCAGTTGTGCGCGATGATCACGTCTTCGTCCGAATCCGTCACCTGGCTGGCATCCCAGCGCGGCAGGGCGGCCGGCACCGCGATGCGCGGCAGTTGTTCGAGGATGTCCGCCGCCGCCGAGCGCGCATACACAAAGCATTCGAGCAGCGAGTTGCTGGCCATGCGGTTGGCGCCGTGCAGGCCGGTGAAACTGGTTTCGCCAATGGCGTACAGGCCGGGCACGTCGGTGCGGCCATGCTGGTCGACCATTACGCCGCCGCAGGTGTAATGCGCGGCAGGCACGACCGGGATCGGGCCTTTGGTGATGTCGATGTTGAAGGTCAGGCAGCGTTCATAGACGGTGGGGAAGTGCGTCTTGATGAAGGCTTCGGGTTTGTGGCTGATGTCCAGGTAGACGCAGTCGATGCCCAGGCGCTTCATCTCATGGTCGATGGCGCGGGCGACGATGTCGCGCGGTGCCAGCTCGGCGCGCGGGTCGAAGCGTTGCATGAAGCGTTCGCCATTGGGCAGCTTCAAGTGTGCACCTTCCCCGCGCAGCGCCTCGGTGATCAGGAAACTCTTGGCCTGGGGGTGGTACAGGCAAGTGGGGTGGAACTGGTTGAATTCCAGGTTCGCCACCCGGCAGCCCGAGCGCCAGGCCATAGCGATGCCGTCGCCGCAGGCCCCGTCGGGGTTGCTGGTATAGAGGTAGACCTTGGCCGCGCCACCTGAGGCAAGGATGGTGAAGCGCGCGCCGTAGGTGTCGACTTCGCCGCTGGTGCGGTTGAGCACATAGGCGCCGAGGCAGCGCTCGCCGGGAAGGCCCAGGCGTTTTTCGGTGATCAGGTCGACGGCGACTCGCTGCTCCAGTAATTCGATGTTGGGGCGTTGGCGAGCCTGGTCGAGCAAGGTCCTGAAAATGGCGGCGCCGGTGGCGTCGGCGGCATGGATGATGCGGCGGTGGCTGTGGCCGCCCTCACGGGTCAGATGGAACTCGAAGCCGCCGTCATCGCTGCCCGCGTGTTCATCGCGGGTAAAGGGCACACCCTGGTCGATCAGCCATTGGATCGCCTCGCGACTATGCTCGACGGTGAAGCGCACCGCGTCTTCATTGCACAGGCCGCCGCCGGCATTGAGGGTGTCTTCGACATGGGACTGTACGGTGTCGGTGTCGTCCAGTACGGCAGCGACGCCGCCCTGTGCCCAGAATGTCGAACCGTTGGCCAAGTCGCCTTTGCTCAGTACGGCTATACGCAGATGGCTTGGGAGGGTCAGTGCCAGGCTCAGGCCGGCGGCGCCGCTGCCGATCACCAGGACATCGTGTTGAAACTGTTGGCTCATTGAATGGATTCCGCAAAAAGCGATCCGAAGAGGAGGCGCAAGCAGGACGCCTGGATCGGCGAATCAAAGGGGCACACGGACCACTAGTATATAGAGGGGTGGAGCGGCACAATAGCCAGGCATTCGTGGCATTGTGAGATTACGGTGCACAGCACCCGGTTAAACAGCCAGTCAGCGAGCGGGAACTTTTTGCATAAGCCCCGACTCAATAGCAGGTTGCCCGAAAGCTGGGAAAAACGTTGTGTTTATTGGCCCGTCGGGAGCATTGGACGCGTCAGAAAACCGACGAAAAGATTATTCGCGCAGCCGGCGTTGCCTGAGCTGCGTTTTTCGTGTGTGCCAAATCAGTGCGTGCCGGAAACTTGCTTGAAGGGGGAGAACTTTTGCGAAAAGCCCGAGTCTATGTTTACAAGCCTGATCGTTTAGTTATGCAAGCCTCCTTCGAGTACAACGAGGAGTGTTCATGCTAACCCAGGAAGAGGATCAGCAGCTGGTCGAGCGCGTACAACGCGGCGACAAGCGCGCATTTGATCTGCTAGTGCTGAAATATCAGCACAAAATTCTCGGGTTGATCGTGCGGTTTGTGCACGACACCCATGAAGCGCAGGACGTTGCACAGGAAGCCTTTATCAAGGCGTACCGTGCACTGGGCAATTTCCGCGGTGATAGTGCGTTTTACACGTGGCTATATCGCATCGCCATTAACACGGCGAAGAACTATCTGGTGTCTCGCGGCCGCCGCCCACCAGACAGTGATGTCAGTTCAGAAGATGCTGAATTCTATGATGGTGATCACGGCCTCAAAGATCTCGAGTCGCCGGAGCGTGCGTTGCTGCGCGACGAAATCGAGGGAACCGTTCATCGAACAATTCAGCAACTGCCAGAAGATTTGCGTACGGCGTTAACTTTACGTGAATTCGATGGTCTGAGTTACGAAGACATTGCGAGCGTCATGCAATGTCCGGTGGGGACTGTAAGGTCACGGATTTTCCGGGCCCGGGAAGCCATCGACAAAGCCTTGCAACCGTTGTTGCAGGAAAACTAAAGACAGCGGCGACAGCCAAGAGAGGAACCGCCATGAGTCGTGATGCCCTGCAGGAATCGCTGTCCGCAGTGATGGATAACGAAGCGGATGAACTGGAACTTCGTCGAGTGCTCAACGCATTTGATGATGCCCAAACCCGTGATACCTGGTCTCGTTACCAAGTCGCTCGGGCGGTGATGCACAAGGATCTTCTAATCCCTCGTCTGGATATTGCTGCGGCCGTTTCTGCCGCGTTGGCCGATGAAGCCGTTCCGGCAAAAGCTGCTCGTGGTCCATGGCGTAGCCTGGGTCGTCTGGCAGTCGCTGCTTCGGTGACCGTCGCCGTACTGGCCGGTGTTCGTCTATACAACCAAGACGAAATCGCTGGTGCCGAACTGGCCCAGCAGACTCAGCAACCGGTCATGGCCGGTCCGCAAGTCAAAGGCCCGGCTGTACTGGCTGGCTACAAGGAAAGCTCTGATACCGCCGGCCCTATGGCTAACGGTGTGCTTCAGGGGCAATCCGGCTGGCAGGACCAGCGTCTCCCAGGCTACCTGCGTCAACATGCACAGGAAGCGGCTGGCAAGAACGCTGAAAGTGCTCTGCCATACGCTCGCGCAGCAAGCCTGGAAAACCGCTGAACCGCTAAGGAGCCCTATGCGCGCCATACCGCTCCTTACGCTCTTGTTCAGTAGTTGGTTTGCACTATCCGCCCATGCCGATGAAGCCCAAGACTGGCTGACTCGACTTGGGCGTGCGGAGCAGCAGCAAAGCTTTCAAGGTACGTTCATCTATGAGCGTAACGGCAGTTTTTCTACCTACGATATCTGGCACCTTGTCCAGGACGGTCAGGTCAGGGAGCGGCTTTTGCAGCTCGATGGTTCTGCCCAAGAAGTCGTGCGGGTAGAAGGTCACACTCAGTGCGTCAGCGGCACCCTTGTCGCCGGCCTGGGTAATTCCCGTGACAGTGCGTCACGTTCGCTGAACCCGCAAAAACTCAATCAATTCTACGAGCTGGCCGTTATCGGCAAATCTCGCGTGGCCGGTCGTAATGCAATTATTGTTTCGATCACCCCGCGCGACCCTTACCGCTATGGTTTCGAGTTGCACCTGGATCGTGAAACCGCGTTACCCCTCAAGTCGTTGCTACTCAGCGAGCAGGGGCGACTGCTGGAGCGCTTTCAGTTTGTTCGATTGAATACGTCTGCCTCTCCCGTTGATCGAGACTTGCAGCCCAGCAGCGAATGCACGCCTGTTGCGATTGGCCGCAGCGAGACATCGCAAACGCCCGCCTCCAACGCGTGGCACCTGGACTGGTTGCCGCCTGGCTTTGAGCTGAGTAGCACTACATCGCGCAGAGACCCGCAGACAAAATCCACCCTCGACAGCTTGATGTACGATGATGGGCTTGCACGTTTCTCGGTATTTCTTGAACCCACCGACGGCGCGAGTGTGTCGGAAACCCGCACTCAGCTTGGGCCTACGGTTGCGGTGTCGCGGCATGTGAATACGGTGGACGGGCAGATGATGGTGACGGTTGTCGGAGAAATCCCAATCGGCACCGCTGAGCGCATCGCGTTGTCGGTTCGCGGTGAAAAGGCCGCAGCCAATCCGTGAGTCGTTAATCCAGTGTTCATCCTGATCTTTCACCCTGCTGCCATGCTAGGGTGCCTGTCGAGAGCATGAAATGTCTGGATCAGCATTTTCACTTGCAAAAAATCCTTATGTTTTTTATAGGTCAGGGCTTCTCGGCCCTTGCCTTGTTTTGTTCGCGGAACAAAAAATGCCGGGCGCGGTTTCCGGCTTTTTTTGAACCCTGTCGCTCAACCCTGCTCGTCGTAACGGGAGCTGTATGTCGATACCACGTTTGAAATCTTACTTATCCATAGTCGCCACGGTGCTGGTGCTGGGTCAGGCCGTGCCCGCACAAGCGGTCGAGCTGCCTGATTTCACCCAACTGGTGGAGCAGGCCTCGCCTGCGGTGGTGAACATCAGTACCACGCAGAAATTGCCGGATCGCAAAGTTTCGAACCAGCAGATGCCCGACTTGGAAGGCTTGCCGCCGATGCTGCGCGAGTTTTTCGAGCGAGGCATGCCGCAACCACGCACCCCGCGCGGTGGTGGCGGTGGCCAGCGCGAAGCGCAGTCCCTGGGCTCCGGTTTCATCATTTCGCCCGACGGCTATATCCTCACCAATAACCACGTGATTGCCGATGCTGACGAGATCCTCGTGCGCCTGGCCGACCGCAGTGAGTTGAAAGCCAAGCTGGTCGGCACCGACCCGCGTTCCGACGTGGCCTTGCTGAAAATCGAAGGCAAAGACTTGCCGGTGCTTAAACTGGGTAAATCCCAGGACCTGAAAGCAGGCCAGTGGGTGGTGGCGATCGGTTCGCCGTTCGGTTTTGACCACACCGTCACCCAGGGCATTGTCAGCGCCATCGGCCGCAGCCTGCCCAATGAAAACTATGTGCCGTTCATCCAGACCGACGTGCCGATCAACCCAGGCAACTCCGGCGGGCCGCTGTTCAACCTGGCCGGCGAAGTAGTCGGGATCAACTCGCAGATCTACACCCGCTCCGGTGGTTTCATGGGCGTGTCTTTCGCGATTCCGATCGACGTGGCGATGGACGTTTCCAATCAGTTGAAGGCCGGTGGCAAAGTGAGTCGCGGTTGGCTGGGCGTGGTGATCCAGGAAGTGAACAAGGACCTCGCTGAGTCTTTCGGTCTCGATAAGCCGGCGGGTGCACTGGTCGCGCAGATCCAGGACGACGGCCCGGCTGCCAAAGGCGGCCTGCGGGTTGGCGACGTGATCCTGAGCATGAACGGCCAACCGATCATCATGTCGGCTGACTTGCCGCATCTGGTCGGCGCACTCAAGGCGGGCAGCAAAGCCAAGCTGGAAGTGATTCGTGACGGCAAGCGCCAGAATGTCGAGCTCACCGTGGGGGCAATCCCGGAAGAGGGCGCGACCCTGGATGCTCTGGGTAACGCCAAGCCAGGCGCCGAGCGCAGCAGCAACCGCTTGGGCATTGCGGTAGTTGAGCTGACTGCCGAGCAGAAGAAAACCTTCGATCTCAAGAGCGGTGTCGTGATCAAGGAAGTGCTGGACGGCCCAGCCGCCTTGATCGGCCTGCAACCGGGCGATGTGATCACCCACCTGAACAATCAGGCGATCGATACCACCAAGGAATTCGCCGACATCGCCAAGGCGTTGCCGAAGAATCGTTCGGTGTCGATGCGCGTGCTGCGTCAGGGGCGTGCCAGCTTCATCACCTTCAAGCTGGCCGAGTAGCCTTCCAGCCCAATAAAAAGCCCCGCCATCGGTGAATGATGGCGGGGCTTTTTTGTGGGCGATGGGTTTAGCTCATCATCCCTTTCACCAGGCGCTCCTGTTCGATCAACTCGCGCTGGCGTGCATCGATGCGCGAGGACAGTGGGAAATTATTGCCTGCGCGGCGCTTGGCAAAGTCCAGTTGCTGGATGGCTTGCTGGAAGTCGCCCACCAGCGCGAAATATTCGGCGCGTGCCTGGTGCAGGCCGATGATATTGCCCGACAACCCACGGGTCTCGGCGACCTGATACCACACGTCCGGATCATCCGGGCGGGACTTGAGCAAGCCATTAAGGGCTTTCTCTGCATCAGCGGTGCGATTCTGCTTGAGCAGCAGATCTACGCGTACCTGGTTCAGCGGGTAGTTGCTGGGGTACTGGGCAAGCATGCGGTCAGTGCGTTGTTGTGCGTCTGGCATGCGATTGCTGGTGATGTCCAGCTCGATCTGCGCCAGGTTGTAGGTGATGTCGTTGGGCGCTTTGGCCAGCAGCGGTGCCAGGCTCTCCCGTGCTTCCTTGAGCTGGGTGCCCTTGATCTGGGCGATGGCCAGGCCATAACGCGCCACATCGTTCTTCGGGTTCTCGTCCAACTGCGCCTGGAAGCGCTTGGCGGCGAGGCCTGGCGTGTCTTCGTACTTCAATTGCACCCGAGCGCGGATTAACTGATAGCGCAGGCTGTCTTCCTTTCCGCCGGGTTTGGCCTGCTCGGCGCGGTTGCGGGTGTCGGCGATCCGCGATTCCGTCACCGGGTGCGTCAACAGGAATTCCGGCGGCTTGGCGTCGAAGCGGTACTGGCGCATCAGGCGCTCGAACATGGTAGGCATGGAGCGCGGGTCGTAGCCGGCTTTCTCCAGGTTGAGGATGCCGATACGGTCGGCCTCCTGTTCATTCTGCCGAGAAAATCGACGCTGCTCCTGGATCGCGGCGGCCTGGGAGCCGGCAATCGCGGCAATGCCTGCATCGCCAGCGCCGGCTGCGGCAGCAATGATGCCGCCGAGCAGGGCAGCCATCATCGGGATCTGCATGCGCGACTGCGCTTCCACGCCTCGAGCAAAGTGGCGCTGGGACAAATGCGCCAATTCGTGGGCCAGCACCGATGCGTATTCACCTTCGGTCTGGGCATTGAGGAACAAGCCGCCATTGACCCCGACGATCCCGCCGGGTGCGGCGAAGGCGTTGAGTTGTGGGCTGTTGATCAGGATGAATTCCAGGCGCCGGTCATTGACCTGGCTGGTCTCCACCAGCTTGTACACGCTGGTTTCGACGTAGTCCTTGAGCTGCGGGTCGTTGAGTTGCGAGACCTGGCCGCGCAGGTAGGCCAGCCAGGCGCGGCCCAGTTGATATTCCTGTTGCGGCGAGACAATGGCAGAACTGGCGTCGCCAAGTGAGGGCAGCTCGTCAGCGAAGGCCGGGGAGGCCAGCAGGCAGGCCAGCGTCAGCAGGGTAGGGCGCAGGAAAGTCATGCACAAAGCCTTTCGACAAAGAGCTTACTGTAGCCGGACACTGAGCTTCGGACCAGATATTCTAAGCAGCTCAAATGTTTGCCTGGAGTAACACCATGACCGACGCTGTAGCCTTTGACGCCGAACTCGACGCCAGCGGCCTCAACTGTCCGCTGCCCTTGCTCAAGGCCAAGCTGGAGCTCAATCGACTGGCCAGCGGGGCTGTACTCAAAGTGACCGCCACGGACGCAGGCTCCCAGCGCGACTTCCGCACCTTTGCCAAGCTGGCGGGCCACACGCTGGTCCAGGAAGAAGAAGCGGCAGGTGTGTACCGTTATTGGTTGCGCAAAGCCTGATGGCTTTATGGGCTGAAGATCAGCCCTTGTTCAGCGCCTGCGCCGCCGCTAAGACCGCGTCCACATGCCCTGGCACTTTCACGCCGCGCCATTCCTGACGGAGCACACCTTCGCTGTCGATCAGAAAGGTGCTGCGATCCACGCCCAGGTACTCCTTGCCGTACAGCTTCTTCAGTTTGATCACATCAAACAGCTGGCACACCGCTTCGTCTTTGTCGCTGATCAGCTCGAACGGAAACGCCTGCTTACTCTTGAAGTTCTCATGGGACTTCACGCTGTCGCGCGACACGCCAAACACTTCGGTATTGGCGGCCTGGAACGCGGCGTATTGGTCGCGAAAACCCTGGCCCTGGGTGGTGCAGCCTGGGGTGCTGTCTTTCGGGTAGAAATAGAGCACCACTTGCTTGCCCTTGAGGGCCGCAAGGCTGAAGGTCTGGCCGCTGGTGGCCTGGGCTTCGAAATCGGCTACGGGTGTGTCGATGGCTATCGGCATGGGCAAGTCCTTACATGGGGTTCTGTGGGCGCCAAGGCTCGATCAGGGCGTCAAGGTTCAGGGCGTCGGCGAAATCCAGGAACTGGTCGCGTAGCCAACTGATCTGCACGCCGGCCGGCAAGGTCACGGTGAAGGTGGCGTTGAGCATGGTGCCGCCGGTTTGTGGCGCCTGATAGGTGTCGCAGGTCAGGTTCTCCAACTCGACGTTGTGGTCGATAAAGAACTGGCACAGCTCGTTGACAATGTCCGAGCGGTAGGCCGAGCTGACATACGCCACATAAGGCAGGGCCTGTGGACGATTTTCCAGGGCTGCGCTGCGCACCACGTTAACGGTGAAGTCGTGCTTCTTGGCCAGGCCAGGCAGGCCGGTCTCCAGGCGCGCCAAGGCGTCCCAACTGCCGGAAATCTGCAGCACCAGCGCACTGCACTCGCCATGGCGGGTCAGGCGCGAGGTCACAACGGCGCAGCGGTTTTCATGGCTGGCGCGGCACAGGACGTTGGTCAGCTCCATGGGGTTGGCGCCGAGGGCACTGATAACAAGGAATTGTTCGCGAACTGTGGGGGTGGACATGCAGCCTTCCTAAAGCGATGAGCGGTCGATACCGTCAGAGCTGTATCGATCAAAGGATGAAGGGTAGCGAAAACCATCGCCAAGGGCTAGGAGGTGGCGTTTTCATTACGTGAACGGCGTGCTTCACGCGGTGCTTTGGTCCAATGATGGCATTGCCCGTCGTTTAGTTACGCCAGAACGCATCCTCGCACGGTACTTCGCTTGTACAAGCATCTTGGCGCCAGTACCATTACGGCTCTCTTTTTCCGGCAGGAGCGGTTGCATGATTGCGGGCAGTATGGTGGCACTGGTCACACCCATGGATGCACAAGGTCATCTCGACTGGGACAGCCTGGGCAAACTGGTGGACTTCCACCTGCAAGAAGGCACCAACGCCATCGTAGCGGTCGGCACCACAGGTGAATCGGCCACCCTCGATGTGGAAGAGCACATCCAGGTGATCGAGTTCGTGGTCAAGCGCGTTGCGGGCCGCATCGCCGTGATCGCCGGTACCGGCGCCAACTCGACGCGTGAAGCGATCGAGCTGACCAAAAACGCCAAGAAGGCCGGCGCCGATGCGTGCCTGCTGGTGACTCCGTATTACAACAAGCCGACTCAGGAAGGCCTGTACCAGCACTTTCGCACCATTGCCGAAGCTGTCGACATCCCGCAGATCCTCTACAACGTACCCGGCCGCACTGCGTGCGATATGAAAGCCGAGACGGTGATCCGCCTGTCCACCGTGCCGAACATCATCGGTATCAAGGAAGCCACCGGCGACCTGCAGCGCGCCAAGGACATCCTTGCCGGCGTGAGCAGCGATTTCCTGGTGTATTCCGGTGACGACGCCACCGCGGTCGAGCTGATGCTGCTGGGCGGCAAGGGCAACATTTCCGTGACCGCCAACGTCGCCCCGCGCGCCATGAGCGAAATGTGCGCCGCCGCCATTGCCGGTGACGCCACGACCGCACGTGCGATCCACGAGAAGCTGATGCCGCTCAACAAGACACTGTTTATCGAATCCAACCCTATTCCCGTGAAGTGGGCGCTGTTTGAGATGGGCCTGATGCCGGACGGTATCCGTCTGCCGCTCACCCGGCTCAGCGAAGCCTGTCACGAACCGCTGCGACAGGCCCTGCGCCAGTCCGGCGTCCTGGTTTAATTGAGGAAGCACTACGCATGAAGCGATTGGCCGGACTTTCCGCACTTGCCTTGATTATCTCCAGCACCAGTGGCTGCGGTTGGGTATGGGGCCCGGAAGGCTACTTCCGTGACCGCGGTAGCGATTACCTGGAAGCGCAAGCAACCAAACCGATGCAACTGCCGCCTGACGTGAGCGTCGCCAAGCGCCTCGACCCGCTGCTGCCTATTCCGCGCAATGTCGCCGATGACACCGTCAAGGGCGAATACGTGGTGCCACGCCCGCAACCGATCACGGCGGTGGCCGATGCCAGCGACTACAGCCTGCAGAAGAGTGGCGACAACCGCTGGATCGTGGCTCAGCGCCCACCCGCCGAAGTCTGGCCGGTGGCCGTGCAGTTCTTCCAGGACAACGGTTTCCGTCTCGACCAACAGCGTCCGCAGACCGGTGAGTTCACGACGGCCTGGCAGCGCGGCAGCGAACTGTCCGCCAACATGGCCCAGCGTCTGCAGGCCAGTGGTGTAGCCGCCGATAATGAAGCCCGTGTGCGAGTGCGCATCGAGCCAGGCGTGCAGCGCAATACCAGTGAAGTCTATGTGGTCAGCGCCGAGCGTCCTGCCGGCAGCACCGCCAACGTCGATTTCACCAACCGCTCGGTCAATACCGGTGTCGACGCCGCGCTGGTCGACGAGATGCTGGCCAGCATGAGCCGTATCTCCGAGAAGGGCGGCTCGGTTTCCCTGCTCGCCGCACGCGATTACGACACACCGAGCCGCGTCAGCCTTACCGAAGATGGCAGCGGCAACGTGGTGCTGAACCTGGGTGAAGACCTGGATCGTGCCTGGGCCAGCGTCGGTCGCGCGCTGGAGCAGGGTCCTTGGCGCGTTGAAGACATCAACCGCAGCCTGGGCCTGTACTACATCAACGTGGCTGAAAAGGCCGAGAAAAAAGACGACGAGCCAGGTTTCTTCGGCAAATTGTTCGGCAGCCAGCCGACCAAGGAAGAAGTCGAGACCCGCGCCGAGCGTTACCAGGTTCGTTTGAGCAAGGTTGGCGAGAGCGTGCAAGTCACGGTCGAGAAGAACATCAACACCGTCGCGCCAGCTGAAACAGCGCGCAAAGTGTTGGGCGTGATTCAGGACAACCTGGGCTGATCCGATGCGTTTTGCTGTTCTCGGTAGCGGTAGCCAAGGGAACGGCACGCTGGTCGCCCACGACGACACGTACGTACTGGTGGATTGTGGTTTCTCGTTAAGAGAAACCGAGCGGCGCCTGCTGCGCCTGGGGGTTCACCCCGCGCAGCTGAGCGCGATTCTGGTGACCCACGAACATGCCGATCACGTGCATGGCGTGGGTTTGCTGTCTCGGCGCTACAATCTTCCGGTGTATATGAGTCGCGGCACGTTGCGCGGGATGCGCAAACCCGTTGAACCCGCAGGTTTCCTGGCGGGAGGCGAGCAACTGCAGATCGGTGCCCTGAGCATCAGTGTTGTCGCGGTCGCTCACGATGCTCAGGAACCCACGCAATATGTATTCAGTGACGGCGAGCGGCGCTTCGGTGTGCTCACCGACCTGGGTTCCTACTGCGCCAAGGTGCTGGACGGTTACCGCGACCTCGATGCCTTGATGATCGAGTCCAATCACTGCCGGGACCTGCTGGCTCGCGGTCATTACCCCTACTTTCTCAAGCAGCGGGTGGGCGGCGAACTGGGACATTTGAACAACCATCAGGCGGCGTACCTGGTGTATGAGTTGGGCTGGCAAGACCTGCAACACCTGGTCCTGGCCCACCTGAGCAGCAAGAACAACCTGCCGACGCTTGCCCGGCAATGTTTTGTCGACACCCTCGGGTGCGACCCGGACTGGCTGCAACTGGCCGATCAAGATTCAGGGCTCGACTGGCGACATATCGCCTAGCCCACCTCACTCAAAGCGGAGCCCATCATGGAAAAACGTGAAGAACTCTACCGCGGCAAAGCCAAGTCGGTATACAAGACCGACGACGCCAACCGCCTGATCCTGCTGTTTCGCAACGACACCTCGGCGTTCGACGGTAAGCGCATCGAGCAGCTTGATCGCAAGGGTATGGTGAACAACAAGTTCAACGCTTTCATCATGCAGAAACTCGAAGAGGCCGGTATTCCGACCCAATTCGACAAACTGCTGGGCGACAATGAGTGCCTGGTCAAGAAGCTCGACATGATTCCCGTCGAATGCGTCGTGCGTAATTACGCTGCCGGCAGCCTGGTCAAGCGCCTGGGCGTGGAAGAGGGCCTCAAGCTCAATCCCTACACCTTCGAACTGTTCCTGAAGGACGACGCCAAGGGCGACCCGTTCATCAACGAATCCCACGTCGTGGCCTTCGGCTGGGGCACTGCTGAACAATTGGCGCGCATGAAAGAGTTGTCCCTCAAGGTCAACGACGTGCTGAGCAAACTGTTCGACGACGCCGGCCTCTTGCTGGTGGACTTCAAACTCGAATTCGGCGTGTTCCACGACGGCTCCATCGTCCTGGGCGACGAATTCAGCCCTGACGGCTGCCGCCTGTGGGACAAGGACACGAAGAAGAAGATGGACAAAGACCGCTTCCGCCAGGGCCTCGGTGACGTCATCGAAGCCTACGAAGAAGTCGCCAAGCGTCTCGGCGTACCGCTGTAATCGACGCAAGCATCTGATAGCACGGAAAAAAATCTCAACAGAGCTTTGCTTCCACGAAACAGGCTGTTATGATGCGCGCCGTTGGAGAGATGCCAGAGTGGCCGAATGGGACGGATTCGAAATCCGTTGTACCTTCACCGGTACCTAGGGTTCGAATCCCTATCTCTCCGCCATTATTTATAAACGAAAACCCCCAATAACTTTGATGTTGTTGGGGGTTTTTGTTTTTGTAGCAGAAATGCTCAGATGAATTCTGCTACGGTCATCACCACCTGATGACAATGTGGGTCGATCATGAATTTTGAAAAAGTGCTCACACATTTACAGGCTAATCTTCCAGGCCTGTTGGCGGTGTACGTCTTTGGTAGCCAGGTGACGGGGGAGGCCAATGCTGACAGCGATCTTGACTTGGCTGCGCTGATTGAGGGGAGCATTGACCCACTGCACTTGTGGCGTCTATCCGGAGAGTTGGCGGATATCGTCAAAGTCCCTGTTGATTTGCTGGACTTGCGTGCGGCTTCGACGGTCATGCAATACCAAGTCATAACGACTGGGCGTCGACTCTGGAGTAGGGACAGTCAGGCTGGTATTTTTGAAAGCTATATTCTCAGCGAGAAAACCGCGTTGGATTCTGCCAGGGCTGAGCTGCTAGTCGACATTCATAAGGACGGGACGGTATATGGTCGATGATGTACTCATTAACAAGGCTGCCAGCATCGAGCGTTGTGTTGCTCGAGCTCGCGAGGAATACGAAAAAGATCCTGCCAGTTTCGCCACCGATTTTACCCGTCAGGATGCGGCCATTCTCAATATTCAGCGCGCCTGCGAGGCCGCGCTGGACATGGGGCAGCATCTGATCCGTCGTGAGCGCCTGGGCGTTCCCCAGGGCGCTCGTGATGTGTTCGAATTGCTGGCACAGGGCGGATGGGTGAATCCTTCTTTGTTGACCAACCTGAAAAATATGGTCGGTTTCCGCAACATCGCAGTGCATGAGTATCAGACGCTTCAGTTGCCGATCACGGTTGCCATCATTACTAAACACCTGGGCGATTTTCTGGCATTCAGTTCATATGTTTTAACCAGGGATTCGGGCCAGCCGCCCGCTTCGAAAGACGCTCCATAATGCGTTTCCGCGCCCGTGTAGCCGGCAGCTAATCCTCAGTCACCAGATCGGGCGTGGAAGGCAATCGCCTCCGTTCGTCTACAAAGTGCGGCGCCTGAAGCTTCGGCTTTTTACCCTTTGATTCTGCTGACGACTTTTTATCGGTTTCCCGCACCGTTTCCCGTGGCCTCTTCTTCGCCTCGTCCGCAGTTACATATTCCCCTGTGACGGCATCTCGATATCTTGTTGGCATATAAGCTCCCTGAAAGTATGTCGCCACACCAGCGACCTTCTCAGGCTAGTCCAAGGAATTACGCACGCCCGTCTTGCGCTGGGAATTCTCATTACCAGGCTTTTCAATAAGCATGTTCAATAATCATCCACGCTCAAAATGAAAAAGCCTGCTGAACTCACGCTCAGCAGGCTTTTTCGCGGTCTCAACCCGGTCAGGCCGGCTGCGCCACCAAGCTATTACTCACTTTGCGTCCCAGCACCAATACCGTCGCAAAACCACATCCTACCAACACCGTCGCCAGGCTCAACAACACCGAGCTACCCATCTGATCGACAATTCGCCCACCAAAGAACGAGCCCAGGGCAATGATCACCTGAAACAGCGCGACAAACAGTGGCATGCCGCGCTCCACGTCCTTGGGGGCCACGACAAACATCCAGATGCTGGCGCAGGCCGGGAAAGCACCGAAGGCGAAGCCCCAAAGGGCTATCAGCATCGCGGCGCCGGTCATGCCGGTGGCGAAGTAGGGGAAGAGCGCGGTGCTGGTACCGATCATCAGCGCGACCAACAGCAGGGTGTTGCGGACGCTGCGGTTGGCGGCGAAGCCAGCGAAGACATTACCCATCACGCCAGCCACGCCATACAGCAGCAACAGTGAGCCAATCGTCGGGCCGTCAAAGCCTGAACTGTGTTTGAAAAACGGCGCGACATAGGTGTACGCGGCAAAGTGTGCCAGGCCGATCAGCAGTACGGCGATCAACCCGACCCGAGCTTGTGGGTTGATGAACAAGGCCGGCAGGTCGCGGATCTGAATGGCTTTTTCCGGGGTGAGTCGGGGCAGCAGGAAAACCTGCGCCAGCAACACCGGAATGCCCACCAGTGCGGTGACCAGGAAGGTCATGCGCCAGCCCATCAGGCCGCTGAGCCAGGTGCCGACAGGCACGCCCAATACGGTGGCCAGGGTCACGCCCATCATGATGATCGAGGTGGCTTTCGCCACGCCCACGCCCTTGGGCGCCAGCCTCCCGCTGAGCGCAATGGCCGTGGCCCAGAAGCCGCCAATACTGATGCCGAGCAGTACACGACCGAACAGCAATAGGTTGAAATCACTGGCGAAGGCCACCACCGAGTTGGCGATGATCATCACCAACGTCAGGCCGATCAGCAGATAGCGACGGTCCATGGTGCCGATGCTGACCGACAGAAACGGCGCGGCAAGCGCGGCCATGATGCCGGGCAGGGTCACCATCAGCCCGGCGTGACCGGCGCTGATACCCAGGTCGCTGGCGACATCGTTGAGCACGCCCACCGGGAGAAATTCGCTGGTGACCAGGGCGAAAGCGCCCACGGCGACCGAGAGAATCGCCAGCCACTGCTGTTTGACACTTTGTTGGTTATGTTCGGGAAGCCCGCTAGGGGCCTGGCTCGCGCTTGGCATGAATTGGGTTCCAAGAGGAATGTCGCCTGAAGCCAGGCGGGGGAGGGAATTTGGAAGGGATTATAGAAAGCAGTGTGGGCAATCGGGCAGGCGCTCGTTTCGATAGTAATCATCAGTGTCATCGATGTGACGAGGCGTGCACTTATTCAATCCGCGAGAAGAAATACTAAAAGCCTGCGGGCCCGTTTTCAGCAGGCTGTTTTATCCAGTGTTGGACGTTAACTCTCATCTCCCTGCAACAGCGCCGTGTAGTCTTGCCCGCCGTAAAATATCCCCACTATCGATACCGTTTCGCAGCCAGCCCTCACCCTGAAAGCAATGAGGGTGGTGCGACGATAATGGGTGATGCGCAAGCCTGTCAGCAGGTCGTCACGGCGCAGGCCACGCAAGGGAAACAGGGCAAGGTTTTCACAGTAGCTGACGAGATTGTCGACAAAACGCGCAGCCACAGTCGGGGAGCCGACATCGCTGATGTAGTCTTCGAGGGCATCGAGTTGCGCCAGGGCTTCAGGCGAAAAGACTACCGAGTAGCTCACGCTTTCCCTGTGCCTTTGCGCTGACGTTTGACTGCCATGTGTTCGCGGACCTGTTCAGCGGATAGCCCGAGCTCAGGCTCAGCCTCGAGGGCGGTCGCTGCAGGAATGACTTCATCCCTCAGCCAATCGTCCATGGCACGGTCACGTGCCAGCAGCACGCGCAGTCCATCGCGAATCACTTCACTTTCGCTGGCATATTCGCCGGCAGCCACCTTGGCTTTGACCAGGGCAGCCATTTCAATTGGCAACGTGATGCTCATTTGCTGGGTTGAGCGCATTTGGATGTCCGCCAGAGGTGAGTAGGATTCAATCCTACTCGACCATTGACGCGATGCAAGAAGCAGCTGATCGATGCCGATATCCGGCGTCTCGTCGTCCATCCAGAAGTGATAGGTTTCCATGCGGTGTTGCCTCTCCCGTTGTGTAGGTCAGGCCGCAAGTATTGACCCGTTTTGGCGATTGCGTGGTCTGGGGACGCTGATAAGCTGCTGATATGTATGACTTCATATGTGTAACAGCGTTATCCCGGCCAGCCCGCCCGGCACGCATGGCATCCCACCGGCTCCCATACGATAATGCCCGCCACCCCGACCACTTTGGCCTGCCTCCCGTGATCATCAACTTCGACCTAAACGACCTCCAAGCCTTCCGCGCCGTGGTAGACAAGGGCAGTTTTCGCGGCGCTGCCGAGGCCATCCGAATCTCGCAACCCGCGCTCAGCCGGCGCATCGAAAAGCTTGAGTCAGCCCTGGATGTAAAACTGTTCGAACGCACCACGCGGCGGGTCAGCCTGACCATGGTCGGGCGGGCGTTCCTGCCCCAGGTCGAACGCATGCTCGACGACCTCGACATCGCCTTGATGGGCATCAGTAACGTCGCGTCCACGCGCATGGGCAACGTCACCATCGCCTGTGTGCCGTCCACCGCGTACTACTTCATGCCTCATGTCATCTCCGAATTCCACAAGCTGTATCCGAAGATTCGCCTGCGGGTGCTGGATGCCAGTGCCGGTGAGGTATGCAATGCGGTGGAGAGTGGCGAGGCGGATTTTGGCGTGAGTTTCAGCGGCAGCCTGGCCGATGAAGTGGAGTTCGAGTTGTTGCTGCAGGAGCGCTATGTGCTGGCCTGTCGTCGTGACCATCCGTTGGCCGCGCGTGAGAGCGTGACGTGGACCGAAGCCTACGAGCATGACTACATCACGGTGGACAAAACCTCGGGCAACCGCTTCCTGCTGGACCAGGCCCTGCGCGGCGTGCGTGTGAAAAAGCCGAGTATCTGCGAGACCCACCACGTGACTACCATGATCGGGTTGGTGGAGGCGGGGTTGGGCGTGGCGATGGTGCCGTCAATTGCGATGCCGGCGTGCGAACACCCGATCCTGGTGAGTGTGCCGCTGGTGGAACCGCAGGTGATGCGCAATGTGGGCTTGATCAAGCGCCGCGGGCGGACATTGCCGCCGGCGGCGCTGGAGTTGGAGCGGTTGGTGCGGGAGATGCCGTTTCGGTCAGCGTGACACCGAGTCCAGTCCGGTGGACTGCACCACCGGTTGGGCTTCGGGCGACGCCATGAACTGCAGCAGCGCCTTGGCCTCTTGCGGATGTTCGGCGTTTACCGGAATGCCCGCTGCAAAACGCGTAACGGACTGCACGTCCTCCGGGATTTTACCTACAAACGTCACGCCCTTGACCGGCAATAGTTCCGCCACCTGCTGCAAGCCGACTTCGTAGTCACCCTTGGCGACCTGTTCGCCCACCGGCACGCGTTCGATCATAGTGCCCTTGGCGGGCATGCCGAGCTTTTGGAACAGCTCCTTCTCGACATACACACCGCTGGCGCTGTCCGAATACGCCACTGACTTGGCCTTGCTCAGCACGGCCTTGAGTTCGGCATCGGTGCCGATCGATGGTTTGACCGCGCCTTCCTTCACCACCAAGCCAATCCGCGAATCCGCCAGTTCCACGCGGGAGGCGGGGTCGACCTTGCCTTGTTTGATCAGCTCATCCAGGGCGTAGCCGACCATGATCACCACATCGGCGTGTTCGCCACGGGCCAGGCGGTTGGGAATCGCTTCTGGCGCCTTGCCCATGGACGGGCCGAGGATGGTGTCGAGGGTGTCACCGCTGTGCTTGGCATATTGCGGGCCGAGCAATTTATACGCGGCAGTGAAACCACCGGAGGTCATCACCTTGAGTTCCTCAGCCTGGGCTGACAGCGCCAGGGCGCCGAGGACCAAGGCCGTGAGGGTTTTGAACAGCGGCTTCATTGTGCGGCCCCCTGCATGACCTGGCCACGGGCATTGGCGCGGCGATACAGCGCCAGGGTAGAACACAGGGCACACAGCGCAGCGAATATCATCCAGTAAGCCGGCGACGCTTTATCTCCGGTGATGTGAATGAACCAGGTGGAGATCGCGGGCGTGAAGCCACCGAACACCGCAGTTGCCAGGCTGTAGGCCAGGGAGAAACCTGCGACGCGCACTTCTACCGGCATGATTTCAGTCAGCGCCGGGATCATTGCGCCGTTGTACATGCCGTAGAGGAAGGAGAACCACAGCAGGGTCTCCAACATATGCGCAAAGCTTGGCGCGTTGACCACGTAGGACAACGCCGGATAAGCCGTAAGAACGGTCAGCACCGTCATGGCGACCAGCACCGGCTTGCGGCCGAAGCGATCGCTCAGGGTGCCGCCGATCGGCAGCCAGACAAAGTTCGACACCGCCACCAGCAACGTCACCAGCAGCGCGTCGGAGGTGCTCAGCTGCAGCACGGTCTTGCCGAAGGTCGGTGCATACACGGTGATCAGGTAGAACGCGGTCGTGGTCATGGCCACCATCAGCATGCCGCCAATCACCACGGTCCAGTTTTTCACCAGGGTGGCCATCACTTCACGCATGGTCGGGCGGTGCTTGCGGTTGGCGAACTCTTCGGTCTCCTGCAGGTTGCGCCGCAGCACGAAGATAAACGGAATGATCACACAACCGACGGCGAACGGAATGCGCCAGCCCCAGTCGGCGACGACGGCCGGCTCCATCCATACGTTCAAGCCATAGCCCAGTGCGGCGGCGACCACAATCGAGATCTGCTGGCTGCCCGACTGCCAGCTGGTATAGAAGCCCTTGCGGCCCGGGGTGGCCATCTCGGAAAGGTACACCGACACACCGCCCAATTCCGCGCCGGCCGAGAAGCCCTGCAGCAAACGACCCAGCAGCACCAGCAACGGTGCCCACAGGCCAATGGTGTGATAACCGGGCACCAGCACGATCAACAGCGTGCCGCTGGCCATGATCGACAGGGTCACGATCAAGCCTTTGCGCCGACCCACGTCATCGATATAGGCACCCAGGATGATCGCGCCCAACGGCCGCATCAGGAAGCCTGCACCGAACACGGCGAAGGTCATCATTAATGATGCAAATTCATTGGCGGCGGGGAAGAAGGCAGCGGCGATGTAGGTGGCGTAGAAACCGAACAGAAAGAAATCGAACTGTTCGAGAAAGTTGCCCGAAGTAACGCGCAGTACGGCGCCTACTTTCGAGGAAGCAGCCGCAGGCCGGGAAGGGCTAGTCATGGTTTTGTGTCTCCAGCGTTCTTTTTAAAGTGCTTGTTTCGCTTAAGACTTGGGATAGTGGCTGACACATTTAGAAATGATAAGTGACAAATTTGGATAGATTGATGCGTCTTGGCTATCAATCGAAAGAGCCGTCGGAATTGTCGGTCCTGTTCTACGCTTGAAGCTGGGTTCAATGCTTATGAATGGGAGGTGGCTATGGTTGACGAACACAAACAGCACAATGAGTCGGAGCGTGAACAGCCTCGGCAACGACCTGAGGAAGAAAAACCGCAAACCTGGAAGCATCCCGACGATGGGACTGAGCTTTCAGAGCGGGATCAGGAATTTCCTTTGAAACCTTGATGTCGGGGACGACGCGAGCCAACTCTGGAAACCCGATGCGTCGACCGACATAGACGCCGCCCCGTTGCCTTTCTAAACTGCGGCTTGTCTTGGGGAAGGGGCAGGCGCCGATGAATCGCAATGAATTACGCAAGGCCGATATCAACCTGATGGTGGTCTTCGAAGCGCTGATGCTCGAGCGCAACGTGACCCGGGTGGCGGAGAAGCTGTTTCTCGGCCAGCCGACCATCAGCTCGGCCCTCAATCGTCTGCGCACTTTGTTCAATGACCCGTTGTTCATTCGCGTCGGCCACCGCATGGAGCCCACCGCACGCGCCGAAGAAATCATCCAGCACTTGTCACCGGCCTTGGATTCGCTGTCGTCGGCCCTGAGCCTGACCCATGATTTCGACCCGTCCATCAGCACCATGACCTTTCGTATCGGCCTGTCCGATGACGTTGAATTCGGCCTGCTGCCGCCGTTGCTGCGGGCTCTGCGGCAGGAGGCGCCGCAGGTGGTGTTCGTGGTACAGCATGTGGATTACTGGCGCATTCCCGACCTGCTGGCCTCCGGCGATATCACCGTCGGCATCACCCAGACCCGCGGCCTGCCGGCGAATGCCAAGCGTAAACTGTTGCGGCATATCCGGCCTTGCCTGTTGCGCGCCGATGCATCCGACACACCGCTGACCCTCGACGAATATTGCGCACGGCCCCATGTGCTGGTGTCCCACACCGCCAACGTGGCCGGGTTTGCCGATGAATGGCTGGCGGAGATCGGCCGCAAGCGGCACGTGGTGCTGTCGGTGCCGCAATACAGCTCGCTACCGGCGCTGCTCGCCGGCACCGATATGATCGCCAGCCTGCCGGACTACACGGCCCAGGCCATGGCCGCCGGCGGGAACCTGTTCTGCGAGGCGTTTCCATTTGAAACGCCGACCCTGGACTTGTCGATGGTCTGGCTCAGCCACGTCGACACCGACCCGGCAGAACGCTGGATGCGCTCGCGGCTGGAGGCGTTCATGAGTGATCGAGGGCTCGGCGTCCAAGTCTGATTCACCGTTTCGCAAAGAAGCCGCAGGGAGTGACAAGCTGCAAGCGCCAAGCTGACAGCCACCCCGGCACCTCTTGCCGCTTTTAACTTGCCGCTTGTAGCTGCTCCTCACACACCTTCACCACTTGCTCGCGAAACCAGGTATTGGCGTTGTCCTGTTCGCTGGTTTCATTCCACTGCATATCCAGGGTGAAGCCCGGCAGACCATTCGGCGCTTCGCAAAACCCGTACGCCGGGGTTGACGCCAGCAGCTTTTGCACGCGGCGGGGCAGGGTCACGATGAAGTCGGTGCCGCTGATCATCTTCAACGCCGCGCTGTAGCTGTTGGCCCGCGCGATCACCTGGCGTTTGTGGGCCTGGCGCGCCAGCCAGCCGTCGATCATGTTGGTGTCGGACGTCCAGGGCGTGGGAAATACGTGGCGCCGCTCGACGAAGGCCTGCAGGCCGAATGCCGGTTCCCGGGGCGCCGCGCGTTTATCGAAGACGCATACCAGGTCATCTTCGAGCAGCATTTGGGTCTTGAAGTCTTTATGCGCACGGTGAAAATTCGGGCCGAAACAGATCACCAGGTCGAGGCGGCCTTCGCGCAAGTCGTCGGCGGGAATCTCGGCTTCCAGCTTGCGCACGTTGACGATCACCGGCAGGTCGGCGCGGTCGAAGTTTTTCAGCAGGCGCGGCAGGATCAGCTGTTCGAAGTATTCCGGGGCGCACACATTGAAGGTCACGGCCTTGCGGGTCGGGTCGAAGGCCTGGCCCCCGGCGTGGCACAGGTTGATGCTTTCGAGGATTTTCTGCACATGGCCGTACATCGTGGTGGCCTTGAATGTCGGACGCATGCCCGCGCGGGTGTTGATAAACAGCTCGTCTTCGAAACTGGTGCGCAGTTTCTTCAGGCTGTAGCTCACAGTGGATTGGCTGACGAACAGCGTTTCGGACACGTCGGTAACGCTGCTCTGGTCGTAGACAGCGATAAACACCATCAAGTCCTGCATATCGAGCTTTCTGAGCAAGTTACTGTTTAGCATCGGTTCCGTCCGTAAAACCCTTTGTACCGAACTCAGTACAAGACTGCGCAAAATGTTAACGGAACGCTCGTACCAATAGAAAGCTCTGTAGGACTCTTCTATGTTTTGGGTGGGACAAAAAGTGTTTACAACACGACCTCAGCGGATATGCCGCGCGTAATGCGCGGGATTGAAGCGCATGACCATCAGCAGCATCACCACCACCACGGCCGTCAATGACCACCAGGCCCATTCGAAGCTGCCCAATTGGTCGCGGATCATCCCGGCGATCAGCGGCGAGAGGCCGGCGATCAGGTAGCCGACGCCCTGCACGAACGCGGTCAGGCCACCGGCACGGCGCGGATTGTCGAGGTGGTCGAGGGACAGGATCAGACTCATCGGAAACAGGCCGCCGATTCCCAGGCCGAGCAGGCACGGCCACACCAGGCTCAGGTGCTGCGGGCTGAGGATCAGGCCGCAGAAACCGATGATGATCAGCACCAGCAAGACCGCGACCACGCCGCGTTTATCCCGGCGGCGATTGGCGATGGCGGGGGTCGCCAGGCCGGAGACGACCTCCATGGCGGTCAGCAGACCCAGCAGCAAACCGGCCTGCTGTTCGCTCCAGCCCTGCTCGACGTAATACGGTGCCAGCCACGCCAGCACACAGGTGTAGCACGCCGTGCCGAGGCCGAAAAACAGCGCCAGCAACCAGGCCCGGCGATTGCCGAAAAACGACGCCTGCGAGCCGCTGTCAACGTGAGGCATAGGCGGCAACGCCGAGCGCTGGGCGTACCAGAACACCAGCCCCAGCAGCGCCAGCCCTGCCCATATCGCAAGACCCATGCGCCAACTGCCGGTGTGCACTTGCACAAAGGGCGCAAACGAGGCGGCCAGTGCCGCGCCGCCCATGATCGCGGTGACATACAGGCCCATGAACAACGAAACGTCAGCGCTGAAGCGCGACTTGATCAGCGCCGGCATCAATGCCTGGATCAGCGCGATCCCGATGCCTGCAGCAATGGCGCTGACAATCAGCTCCAGCGCCGAATCCAGCCACAGCCGCGACACTGTCGCCACGCCGATCACCAGCAACGACACCACGATACTGCGGTGTTCGCCAAAGCGCCTGGCCAGGCCCATGCCAAAGAACATCGCCAGGCCCATGCCCATCACCGGCAGCATGGTCAGCAAGGCCGCGCTGCTGAAATTCAGCGGCACCTCAGCGCGAATCGACGACAACAAAGGCCCCACGGCCGCCATCGACGGGCGCAGGTTGAGGGCGACCAGCACCACACTGATCATCAGCCACACGGCGGTGGTGGGTTTTGCCTGAACGTTTTCCATGGGCCTGCCTTGAATGAACCAGGGCGAATCAGGCCACGGGTGGGCGAGGGCAGGCAAATGAGAAAGTCGTTGGGGCTATTGAAAAAATGCTTTATGCCCCAGCGAATTGCGCAAATTGCCACGGGTATTGAATGTCGTCGCGTTTGTCCTGTGCGCTCGTATGGGTCGGCCGCCAGTCGGTTCGCTGCGCAACCACACGCCCGAGGTAGGGGGCGGCCGTGTCGAGGATAGGCGTATGGTCCATATCCTCGGCCTCGACGATACCCCGGTCAGGATTGCGCACCGCCCAGACCATTCCTGCGAACACCCCTGCGGCGACCTGCAGGCTGGTGGCCGTATTGAACGGCACTAGAACCCGCGCCTGGTCAACCGACAGCATCGAGCCAAACCAATAGGCATTCAAGGCATGTCCCATGAGCAATACCCCGAGCGCATCGATCCCGCCGTCGGCAACTTCACTCCCCATCACCCGTTTGCTGCGCGGAGGCGCCCAGTCGTTACCGATCAACTCGTTGATCGACAACAGTGCGTCGTCGCAGCAGCGGTAGGCATAGTGCAGCGTGGGGCGATAAATCACCTCGTCGTGTTCGCGTAGCGTCAGGTAATCGGCCAATGAGCAGGTTTCATGGTGGGTAATCAGCAGGCCCAGGCAGCTGCCCGCCACGGGTGTCCAGGTTCTGACGGGCACGGTGGCGCTGGGGTGATCCAGATAGATCGCGTTTTTCGCCCCGGTACGATGGCGTCGTGCGTCTTTGCGCCAGTGTCGTTCATGGGTGCCCCACGCCAACTCTGCTGGCTGCCCGGCCTCGCTGATAAAACCGTCGACCGACCAGGTATTGATGAACTCTCCAGCTTGTCTGGGCTGGGTGGAGCGTTGCGTATCGTGCTCGGCGATATGCACCACCTTGACCCCCATCTGCATCGCCAGGCGCGCCCACTGCACTTGGCCGTCAGCGAGGGGCGCCGGGTGCTTCAACTCGTCAGCCAATCGCATCAGGCCGGCCTTGAGCAAGTGTGAAATCAAGCCCGGGTTGGCGCCATGGGCGACCACCGCCGTAGGCCCCTTGCCGAGCCTGTTGCGCAGCGTGAGCATTTGCTGGCGCAAGGCGTAGTTGGTGCGTTGGGCGCTGGACAGTGCCGGGTCGATATAACCGCCAGCCCAGGGTTCGATACAGGTGTCGAGGTACAACACGCCTGCATGGGCGGCGTAAGTCATCAGGGCGATGGAGCTGACGTCCACGGATAAATTGAGCAGGAAGTCGCCGCGGTCGACATATCGGTCAAGCAAGGCTTCGTAGTTGTCTTCGTCCAGGTGCGCTTGGATAAAGATGATGTTGTTGGCTTCAAACCATGAAGTTTGCTCAAGCACGGGCGCAATCACAGTGATGGTGCGCAGGATCAGCGTTTCTTGTTGTAGCAAAAGCGGCAACGTGGCTTTGGCGATCGAGCCAAAGCCAATCACCACGAGATTGCCGGAAAATATCGATAACTTAGCCATGCAGCCTCCTTGTGCATCAACACGGTGCATGGCTTGAATGTTACGGCGTTGTACCCAGGCGTCTACTGGCAGAATTAACAGGCTGGTTGAAGTGGTCCACAGCTCAAAATAGTCTCCTGCATCCACAGCCGCTGATGGATTGGCTGCACACATGCGGGAGGTGGCTTGCCCTAATGCCACTGTAGGAGCGAGGCGCCCGCCTCGCTCCTACATTGGACTACTTTCGCTTAATTGACGGGTGTCAGTAGCCAACGGTGAAGCGTTTGCGCGAGTGCTTGGGGGTTTCCACTTCATCGAGCATGGCAATGGCGTAGTCGGCGAAACTGATCGAGCTTGTCCCGTCAGTGTTGACCAGCAGATCATCCTGGCCCAGGCGGAATTTACCGGTGCGCTCGGTTCCATCGAACAGGGCCGACGGCGACAGGAAGGTCCAATCCAATTCCTTTTCCTGACGCAGCGCTTCCAGGAACTCAGCCCCCGCACTGGCTTCAGTTTTGTATTCTGCCGGGAAGCCCGGGCTGTCGATCACCCGGCTGCCGTCCGGCAGCAGCAGCGAGCCGGCGCCACCCACCACCAACAGGCGTTTGACCCCGGCCTTCTTGACCGGGCCGATCACGGCGCTGGCAGGCAAGGTGGCAAAGTGCGCCGCACTGATCACCACATCGCTGCCGCTTACGGCCTGTTGCAGGGCATCGGCGTCCAGGGCATCGACGCGTTTGACCGTGATGCCAGGGCGTACGGCCAGTTTGTCGGTATTGCGCGCGATGGCAGTGACGGTATGGCCACGGCGCAGCGCTTCTTCCAGCAGTTGGCTACCGGCACGGCCGGTGGCACCAATGATTGCGATCTTGCTCATGACGTTCTCCAGTCAGGTCAGGGTTTAAAACCAATTACCACTTCATTTCGCCCTTGGCGACTTTGGCGCTCAACTGCAGCGAGCTTTCGTCGGCGAGGGTCGGGTAGCGCTTTTTCATCGCCGCGATCAGGGCGGCAGAATCCTTGGCCTTGGCGGTTTCGATGTCGAAGGCCTTGATGTAGTCGGCGGTGAAGGTGACTGAGGCAGGCGATGGAGTACCCAGGTAGTGGCCCGGAATCACGGTGGTCGGCTTCAAGTCTTCAATACGTTGCAGAGTGGCCAGCCAATCCTTGTGGGACTGCGGGGTCTGGGTGTCAGCCATCCACAGGTGAATGTTTTGCGCGACCACCACGCCGCCGACCACGGCCTTGATCGACGGAATCCACACAAAACTGCGATCCGGCTGCGGGCCGTCCAGGCCGATGACTTCCAGTGACTGGCCTTCCAATGTCAGGCTGTGGCCTTCGAGCACCTGTGGCACGAGGGTCTTGGCCGGTTTGTCGGCGCCCATTTTCGGGCCCCAGAACGCCAGTTTGGCGGCGACGGTGGCGTTGATATGGTCGACCACCGGTTGGGGCGCCAGCACTTTCGCCTCGGGGAATGCGGCGGTGAGCGTGTCGAGGCCGAAGTAGTAGTCCGGGTCGCCGTGGCTGATGTAGATGGTGGTCAGGTGTTTGCCGCTGGCGCGGATGTTCTGCACCAGTTGCTCGGCCTGGCCCTTGCCGAATTGTGCGTCCACTAGGATCGCGTCCTTGGCACCGCTGACCAGCACCGAGCTGACCGGGAAAATCGCGGCTTCGCCGGGGTTGTATACCTCGAGTTTCAACTCTGCCGCCAGTGCGTGGGCGCTGAAGGCCAGGGCGGCGGTCGCCAGGGTCAAGCGTTTGAAGGTCGAGAACATCGGGCAGCTCCTGCCATCGGTAAGGGATGCGCAGAGCTTAGTTGCATAAAACATCACAAAAAATGCGATGCTGAGACATAGTTTGTTTCTGAAATCGGGCAAATCATGGATCGTTTTCAAGCAATGCGCGTGTTTGTCAGCGTGGTGGACCTGGGCAGTCAATCTGCCGCCGCCGATCATCTGGACCTGTCGCGCCCAGTGGTCTCGCGCTATCTGGCCGAGCTGGAAGATTGGGTCGGCGCGCGCCTGCTGCACCGCACCACGCGCAAGCTCAGTCTCACGGCTGCCGGCAGTGAAACCCTGCCGCGTTGTCGGCAATTGCTGGAACTGTGCGCTGATATGCAGGCCGCCGTCAGCGAGCCCGATGAGACCCCGCGGGGCCTGCTGCGCTTGAGTGTCAGCACCTCGTTCGGCCAGGCGCAGTTGGGCGCGGCCATTGCCGAGTACGTCAAACGCTACCCGTTGGTGACGGTCGACCTGCAGATGCTGGATCGCACGGTGAACCTGGTGGATGAGCGCATCGACCTGGCGATCCGCACCAGCAACGACCTGGACCCGAACCTGATCGCCCGGCGCCTGACCGTATGCCGCTCGGTTGTGTGCGCCACGCCGGCTTATCTGCAGGTGCATCCGGCGCCGCAGAAAGTCGAAGACCTGGCCCGGCACAACTGCCTGACCCACTCCTACTTCGGCAAGAACCTGTGGCATTTCGAGGAAAACGGCGAGCATGTGTCGGTGCCCGTACACGGCAATATCACCGCCAACGAGGCCAGTACGTTATTGCGTGTCACGCTGGCTGGGGCTGGGGTGGCGATGCTTCCCAGCTATCAGGCCGGCGACCTGATCCGCAGTGGTGAACTGGTGCGCTTGCTGCCGGAGGCTGAGCCACGGCAGATGAATATCTATGCGGTGTACGCCTCGCGCAAGCACATGCCCTCGGCGTTGCGCAGCCTGCTGGATTTTCTGGTGTTGCGGTTTCCCGAGGCGCCTGCTTGGGATGTCGGTCTCTGAGGCGACATAAACGGGCTGAATGGCCTGCAATCATGGCAACTTGCCCGGACTGACCTATGCTTTAAACAGCACCGTATAGATCTGTTCAGAGGTGTGTCATGAGTATTAAAACCAGAAAGTACCTGATGATTTTCAGCCTGTGCGCATTGGCTACCGCGCTGTACGGGACGGCCGCGTATCGCGTGGAACAGACGCGGATGCAGCCCACCTTTGCAATCAGTTGCCATCAGGACATGTGTGTGCCCCGCAGCGGCAGTTTCAGTGCCTTGCGTTGATGCCGGACACGCTGCACGCCGCCGATGTTTAATGCTGCGGGCTATCGGCCTTCAGCTGCTCGCGAAACGCTTTGGGTGAGAATCCGACCCTGCGGCGGAACAAGCGTGAGAAGTTGGTCGGGTCGGAAAACCCCAGCACTTCCGACATTTCATTGATCGTCATGCTGGTGTAAGTGAGCAGGCGCTTGGCCTCCAGCAACTGGCGGTCATGCATGATCTGCAAGGCTGGCTGCCCGCCCAACTCCCGACACGTCCCATTCAAGTGTGAGACCGAGATGCCCAACTTGTGGGCCAGGTCTTCAATCTTGGGGTGTTCGCGGTAATGCTGTTCGACCAACTGGGTGAAGCGTCGGAAATATTCACGGCTGCGTGGCACCCTGGGGTGGCGGCGCTGGATCGCCTGGCGGCTGACCCACACCAGCAGCACGCTGACCAGGGCGTGCATCATCATGTCGCGTGCCGGTTGATCGTCGGCGTACTCGTCCTGCAAACGGGTGAACAGGTTGTTGAGGTAATCACTGTCCTTGCCCGCCGGGTAGTTGCCCAGGGCGTGCAGGCCATCGACCGTGCTGCCCAGTTGCGCCTGCAAGTGGCTGACCAGGGGCGCCGACAGGGTCACCACGTAACCTTCGACATCTTCGGAAAAACGAAAACCGTGCACACACAGCGGCGGCAGTACCTGCAGGCTCGCTTCGTTGAGGGTGGTGCGCTGGCCTTCGATTTCCAGGTGTGCCTGGCCTTTGTGCACGTACAGCAGCTGGCAGAGATCCGCGTGCCGGTGGGGTTGGATTTCCCACTGGTATTCCCGACTGCGCCGGGAAATGGTTTCGCAGTGCAACAAATCGGGGGTCGGCCACTGTTGGCTTTCCCCGTAAAGCTTGAAGACCGGAATCGCGGTGTTGGTCATGGTTTCAATCCGATACTCAGGAAGTGGTCGGTAATCGCCCCGATTGGCAAAAAGCGCAGGCTTTGAAACAGTTTTCACCTTCTTATGCTGCTCGCTCAAGTGAAAAATGTCAGCCACACGTCCACTGACAACTCTTTCACTCGTTCGGTTCGGGTGAAGCCTGCAGGCCATAAGAATAATGAAAACGCTGAAAACCCAAGTCGCTATTATTGGCGCCGGTCCTTCCGGACTGCTGCTCGGCCAGTTGCTGCACAATGCTGGCATCCAGACCCTGATCCTAGAGCGCCAGGCCGCCGATTACGTGCAAGGCCGCATCCGCGCCGGGGTGCTGGAGCAAGGCATGGTCGACCTGCTGCGCGAGGCCGGTGTCAGCCGACGTATGGACGCCGAGGGCCTGGTGCATGACGGTTTCGCCTTGGCGCGCGATGGCCGACTCACCCACATCGACCTCAAGACCCTGACCGGCGGCCAGTCGGTGATGATCTACGGCCAGACCGAAGTCACCCGCGACCTCATGGCCGCCCGTGCAGCAGCCGGCGCCATGACCTTGTATGAAGCCTCGAACGTACAACCCCATGACCTGAAAAGTGAGCGTCCCTGGCTGACCTTCGAGCATCAGGGCCAGGCCTTTCGTCTGGAGTGCGATTACATCGCCGGTTGTGATGGCTTTCACGGCGTGGCCCGTCAGTCGATTCCGCCCGAAGCGCTGCAGGTGTTCGAGCGCGTCTACCCGTTCGGCTGGCTGGGCATGCTTGTTGATACGCCGCCGGTGCACCCGGAGCTGGTGTACGCCAAGCACCCCCGTGGCTTTGCGCTGTGCAGCATGCGTTCGCCGACCCGCAGCCGTTACTACTTGCAAGTGCCCGCGCAGGAGCCTTTGGCCGACTGGTCGGACGAGCGCTTCTGGGATGAGCTGAAAACCCGCCTGCCCGCCGACCTGGCTGAACGATTGGTCACCGGGCCGTCCCTTGAAAAAAGCATCGCACCGCTGCGCAGCTTCGTGGTGGAGCCGATGCAGTACGGGCGCCTGTTCCTGCTCGGCGATGCCGCGCACATCGTGCCGCCCACCGGCGCCAAGGGCTTGAACCTGGCGGCCAGTGATGTGAACACCTTGTTTCGGATCTTGCTCAAGGTCTATCGCGAAGGGCGCGTGGAGTTGCTCGAGCGGTACTCCGCCATCTGCCTGCGGCGGGTGTGGAAGGCCGAACGGTTTTCCTGGTGGATGACCTCGATGCTGCATCAATTTCCCGAGGCGGACGGCTTCAGCCAGCGCATTGCCGAGAGCGAGCTGGATTACTTCATTAACTCCGAGGCGGGGCGCAAGACCATCGCGGAAAATTACGTCGGGCTTCCTTACGAAGCTATCGAATAGCCTGCTATCGTATTCGGCATTCCCGCAAGCTGCCATTGCCTGCGGGCCCTGCTCGAAGGTTCTGCCGTGACTGCTCTCAATCCGCCCACTCCAACCGTTCCCGCCGTGCGCAGCATCCTCGCCGCGCTGATGCTGGCGATCTTTCTCGGCGCGCTGGACCAGACCATCGTCGCCGTGTCGATGCCGGCCATTTCTGCGCAATTTCATGACGTCAACCTGCTGGCCTGGGTGATCTCCGGCTACATGGTGGCGATGACGGTGGCGGTGCCGATCTACGGCAAACTCGGCGACCTGTATGGGCGGCGGCCGATGATGTTGATCGGCATGGGCCTGTTCACCGTCGCCTCGCTGTTCTGTGGCATGGCGCAAAGCATGGAGCAACTGGTGCTGGCGCGGGTTCTCCAGGGCATCGGTGCCGGCGGGATGGTCTCGGTGAGCCAGGCGATCATCGGCGACATCATCCCGCCCCGCGAGCGTGGGCGTTACCAGGGCTACTTCAGCAGCATGTATGCAGTAGCCAGCGTCGCCGGGCCGGTGTTGGGCGGCTATATGACCCAATACCTGTCCTGGCGCTGGGTGTTCCTGATCAACCTGCCGTTGGGCGCAGTTGCCTGGTACGTGGCCCATCGCACCCTCGTGGGGTTGCCGGTGCCGCAACGCAAGCCGATCATCGATTACCTCGGCACCGTGCTGATGATCATCGGCTTGACCGCTTTGTTGCTCGGTATCACGCAAATCGGCCAGGGCCATGCCTGGCGTGACGATCAAGTGCTCGGGCTGCTGGCCTGTGCGCTGTTGGCGTTGAGCGTGTTCGTATGGCATGAACGCCGCGCGCCGGAGCCGTTGTTGCCCATGCACCTGTTCGTCAACCGCAGCGCGGTGTTGTGCTGGTGCACGATTTTCATCACCAGCTTCCAGGCGATTTCCCTGACCGTGCTGATGCCGCTGCGTTACCAGACCGTGACCGGCGCCGGTGCCGACAGCGCGGCCCTGCACCTGCTGCCCCTGGCGATGGGGTTGCCGATGGGCGCCTATTTCGCCGGGCGTAGGACTTCGGTGACGGGCCGCTATAAACCGATGATCCTCAGTGGCGCGGTGTTGAGCCCCCTGGCGATTTTCGGCATGGCCTACAGCGCGCCTGAGGCAGTCGGGCTGACGTCATTGTTCATGCTGCTGTGCGGGATTGCTGCGGGGATGCAGTTTCCGACGTCGCTGGTGGGGACGCAGAATTCGGTGGAGCAGCGTGATATTGGCGTGGCGACAAGTACGACTAACCTGTTCCGCTCCCTGGGTGGGGCGGTGGGGGTGGCGTGTATGTCGGCGTTGCTGTTGGCGTTGTTGCAGGATGGGAGTTTTGTTCATTTGGCCAGTGGTGCGTTGGTGGGCGAGGGGGGCTCTGGCAATGTGCTGCTTGATGGGCTTAACGCTGCGCCTGGGGCGGCGCGGGATGCGTTGCGGGGGGAGTTGGCGGTGACGTTTCGGCATTTGTTGATGGTGAGTGCGGGGGTGTCGTTGTTGGGGTTGGCGGCGGCGGTGGGGATGCCGGATCGGGTGTTGCGGGGGCTTGGGGATAAGCGCTGAGGGGTTGGGGGCGTGGCGGCCTCTGGGCCGACCAGGTCGTTGGGGGTGACTGAGTACATATCCGTTATTTAGGTAACGGCGGCTTATGGTTCCGCTCTTACATGAACTGCCCCCCAAAAGTTGGACGGGAGACGCTATTGATTTAGTGCCTGGGTCCGAAACTGTACCGGACTCAAGCCATTCAGTCTGAGGCTTATGCGGTCTTGGTTGTAGTAGGCGATGTAATCCTCTATGCCTGATGCCAGCTGCTCCACACTCTCAAATGATTCCAGATAGAAAAACTCGCTCTTGAGCGTGCCGAAAAAGCTTTCCATGGCGGCATTGTCCAAGCAATTACCCTTGCGAGACATGCTCTGCTCGATGCCCTTTTCGGCCAGCATGTGTCGGTAGGTAGGCTGTCTGTACTGCCAACCCTGGTCAGAGTGCAGTATTGGTTTTTCATCTCGACTCAGTCGCCCGAAGGCTTTTTCCAGCATCATCGAAACCATACTGAATTCGGGACGTCGGTTGATCTGGTAAGCCAGGATCTCGCCGTTGTACAAATCCATGAGAGGCGAGAGAAACAGCTTTTGCCCGTTCACCTTGAACTCCGTCACGTCGGTTGTCCATTTCTGGTTAGGGGCTTCTGCCTTGAATTCTCGCTTTAGCAGATCGGGCGCAACAAGCCCTTCAGCACCTCGGTAAGAACGATATTTCTTCACTTTGACCAGCGACTTGAGGCCCATCATCTGCATCAGCCGGTGCACCTTCTTGTGATTGATCAACTCACCACTGTTTCCAAGGGTCACGGTAATGCGGCGGTAGCCGTAACGCCCCTTATGCCCGTGATAGACGCTGCGGATGCGATCTTTAAGGTCGGCATGCTTGTCGGTTAGCAGTGTTTTGCTTTGGTAATAGAAGGTGCTGCGTGCAAGTCCCGCAGCACGTAGCAACAGAGCAAGTGGATGCTCATGCCTCAATCCTTGGACGACCTGCGTTTTTTTAGCTGCGCAGTACGGGGATCCGCTTGGATTAAGGCATCGAGCTTTTTTAGATAGGCATTCTCCGCGCGCAGATAGGCCAGTTCTGCGAGCATTTGTTCAGGGGTCAGTCCTGCGTCCGCAGGAAGAGCAGGACTTGCTTTGGGTTGCCTGGAAGGTTTGCGGGGCATGCTGGGCTCTTTAAGACGATGCGGTTGTAGTGCTCTTACACCGCCTTCATCGTACAGCTTTCGCCACTGCCTGGTACTACTTGGACCACGGATATCAAACCGTATACAGGCCTGTTGGTCCGACAGTCCGTCTTGTTCGATGCACTGCAAAACCTTCAATTTAAACTGGGCATCGTAATGGCTGTACTTGGCAATCAAGCCAGAGGCGCCGTGCTTTTCAAAACCCTTGACCCAGCGCCGCAGCAGCGATGGACTCAAGCCATGCTTGAGGGCCACCTCATGAACGCTACTGGCAGACAGGCACTCTTCAATCAGTGATTGCTTGAGTGCTAGGTTGTATTTCGTCATGGAACACCCTCCCGTGGGGTCAGATGTCCAACATTCGGGGGGCAGTTCAACAGCGGGTCACTTTTGGAAGGACCCAAAAGTAACCAAAAGGTCCTCGCCCCACCACTCGGCACCTCGCTTGGGCTCGGTGTGCCCTCACTCCGGCTTGAATCCGTGGGCCGCCGCCATGCGCCATCCATGGCGCAGGGCGGCTAACCCGGCGTCCTGCCGGGTTACCCACGGATTCAAGCCTGCGTTCGGCCAGCGTGGTTAACGGGGCGACTGAGATCAAGATCCAAAGCAAGAGCAAGAGCAAGATCAAAAGATTGCTGACTTCGTCAGCGTCTGAGGAAGTAGAAGCCACACCGCGCACGCTTCAATGATTAGGTCGGCTCGAAGGCCGCCTCGCTTTTGCTTTTGATTTTGATTTTGATCTTAAGCGCCCCGTTAAACCACGCTGGCCGGAATTCGATAGGGATTTGGGGGGTAAACCGGCAGGACGCCGGTTTAGCCGCCCCGCGCCATGGATGGCGCGTGGCGGCGGCCCCCCAAATCCCTGTCGGATTACGGGCACACCGAGCCTAGGCGAGGTGCCGAGTGGTGGGGCAAGAGCCCTTTGGTTACTTTGGGGCTTTTCCAAAGTGACCCGCCGTAAGGGCGGAACCCTAAGCCGCCGTTACCTGAATAACGGATATGTACTCAATAAAACTCACTACTTGGTCGGCCCAGAGGCCGCCACGAAAAAACGTGCCCCCCAGTCAGGGACTGTAATACCCCACCGCCACCATAAACCGCCCAGCCTTACGCAAATAAGCATGCTTATTCTCAACCCTCCCCGTCACCGGATTCTTCCACCGATATTTGTACTCCCCCTGATCCTGCTCAGTCATCAGCTGAAGAATCGGCTCACCCACAGGCTTCCCATCCGGGTCCTTGACCTTGGCAAAATCCGTATTGATCAAGCGCAGGGTGGTGCCATGCGCCACATAGCGCCGCGTATCCAGGTCCACCACGAACACGTAGAGATCGTCCTGCAGGAAACCACCCTGTAATGAGTTGATCGCCTTGAGCGTCCCCGCTTCATCCTTCACCAGCGCGTTCACCGCTTTGTTGCGCAGCGCCCGTGCCTGTTCCGGCGTAGCCCGTGGCAGGTAATAGCCGACCGCCAGGATGCGCTCGCCCACGCGCTGGTAAAACACGTGCTTATGCTCGACCTTGCCGTCATTCCAGTTCTCCCAGCGGTAATCGGCCTGCTGGATACCCTGGCCTTCGGGCGCGCTGATCGCTTGCTTGAACGAAGCCTGCAGATCAGGCCCAAGTACCTCGGACACGTCTCGACCGATCAGGGCCGAAGAGGGGCCGCCACTGGCCAGCAGCACGCCTTTGGTATCGACCACGAATACGTAGCGGTCCTGGTCGATGAACTCACCTTGGCGGCTGAAAGCGGCCAATGCCTTGTCACCGTTGCTCTGGTAGTACGCCAGGGCTTTTTCCAGCAGCGCCTTGGCCGCCTGGGCCTCCGCATCCTGGGCCGTGGCGGCGTGCACCTGGCTACAGCACAACAGCAACAGCCAGGTGAATCGCAACAGTGTGTTCATTTATCCATCCCTCGATTTTGTTGGAATGACAAGAGCGTAGACGGTCGGCGAGGGAATCGTGGCGCAAGCTGATCAAGGCGCCGCCAGCCACTGACTGACAATGCCGTCATACACCCCGGTCGCCACGCTCAGGTGCAACCATTGGTCGACGTAGCTTTTCCAGGCCACGTCATCGCGCGGCAGCAGGAAGGCTTTCTGGCTGTACTGCATCTGCCGCTCGGGGTTGACCGCGCACAGCCCCGGTTTTTGCTTTTGCTGGTACCGCGCTTCGCTGGCGTCGGTGATCATCACGTCGGCCTTGCCCGCCAGCAGTTCGTCAAAAATCGTCACGTTATCGTGCAGGCGTATCTGCGCCTGGCCCAGGTGGGTGCGGGCAAACACTTCGTTGGTGCCACCCGCCGGCTCGATCACCCGCACCTGAGGCTGGTTGATCTGTTCGACGCTCTGGTAGCGCTGCACGTCGGCGCAGCGCACCAGCGGGATCTTGCCGTCGACGCCGAGCGGCTGGCTGAAGAAGGCTTTTTTCTGGCGTTCCAATGACACCGAAATCCCGCCCACGGCAATGTCGCAGCGTTGCGCCAGAAAATCCGGCATCAGGGTTTTCCAGGTGGTGGGCACCCAGGTGATCGTCGCGTTGAGGCTCTTGGCCAGGGATTCGGCCATGGCGATATCAATGCCTTGATAGTGGCCATCGGCACGCAGCGAGGTGTAGGGCATGTAGTCGCCGGTGGTGCACACCGTCAGCGTGCCACGCTCGATGACCTCATCCAGGCGAGACGCGCTGGTATCGGCCAGGGCGGTGGTTGCCATGCTCGCCAGTACACACAGGGCTAGAGGTGCTTTCATGCGGTCGAATCCTTGGGGCAGGTCGGGTGGTCATTATTGACAGCGCGGGGCAGGGGAACAAGCTGCGCCGGCGGTTTAGCCCAATGGAATGGCGTCCCGAATCTTCAACGGAAGACCCGGCGGGCTTTCGACCTTTTTTTCACGTTGCAGTGGTTAAGCTGCGGACCAAGGTCGTTCTACTTCCGTTATAGCCACATGAGCCCGCGATGTCGTCACAGCCTCCATCCTCCATCGAGACCGAATTCACCGAGCGCCATGACCGTGAGCATGCCAGGGTCTGCGGTGATACTCGTCCGCCCGGGCTGTTGCAGCGCCTGGCCGCATGGCGCGATGCGCGGTTGGTGCGCCATGCGTTGAAGGTCGCCGGGGAGCCGGGGTTGATCCTGGACCTGGCCTGCGGCTCCGGGCGGTTCTGGCCGGTGCTGGGCGAGCACGTCAATCGGGTGATCCTGGCGTCGGACAATTCCCAGCAAATGCTCGACCATGCCCGCACCCACCATCCGGCGGCGCTGCTCAAACGCGTCAAGACATTCCCCGGCTCGGCGTTTTCCATCGGCCTCTCAGCGAATGCGGTGGATTGCATCTTCTGCCTGGAGTTGTTTCGCCATGTGCCCAGCACCGAGGTGCGCCTGGTGTTGCTGCGCGAATTTCACCGGGTCAGTCGCGATACCGTGATTGTATCCGTGGACGCGCGTACGCCGGTTGAGGAGGAGTTCCGCCAGGCGGGCTTCAAGGTTTTGAACCACCGGGAGTTCCTGCCTGGCTCCAAGCTCTGGTGTGTCTACGTCCTGCGTAAGAGGGGATAACTCCCGCCTGTCGGATTATTCGCCGTCTCCTGTCTGAGTTTTCATGGTTGCCTGTGCACTGCGGATGCTCGCAAGCCCCTTTCGCGATATATACTGCGCGCCATTCTTCAAGGGAGAGCCGTGTGGCCATCGATATTCACTGGATCTGCGACAACGATAGCCTCGGCCAGCATTGCGCCGAATGGCAGCAGTTGCCATTCGTCGCCCTCGACACCGAATTCATGCGGGTCGACACCTTCTATCCCATTGCCGGGCTGATCCAGATCGGTGATGGTGTGCGCGCTTACCTGATCGATCCGCTGACCATCGACAACTGGCAACCCTTGGCCGCCTTGCTGGAAGACCCAGGCGTGATCAAGGTGGTACACGCCTGCAGCGAAGACCTGGAAGTGCTGTTGCGCCTGACCGGCAGCCTGCCGGCGCCGTTGTTCGACACCCAATTGGCTGCGGCTTACCTGAACCTGGGTTTCTCCATGGGTTACTCGCGCCTGGTGCAAGCGGTACTCGATATCGACCTGCCCAAGGGCGAGACGCGCTCGGACTGGCTGCAGCGGCCATTGTCCGAAACCCAGGTGAGCTACGCCGCCGAAGACGCCGTGCACCTGGCCGAGGTGTATATCCGCCTGCGCCCGCGTCTGTCGGATGACAAGTACGCCTGGGTGCTGGAAGACGGTGCCGAACTGGTGGCCAACCTGCGTCGCGAAGTCGACCCGTACGAGGTGTACCGCGACGCCAAGCTGGCGTGGAAGCTGTCGCGCGCCCAACTCGCCGTACTGCGTGAACTGTGCGCCTGGCGCGAACAGCAGGCCCGTGCCCGTGACCTGCCGCGCAACCGCATCATCCGTGAACACTCATTATGGCCCCTGGCCAAATCCCAGCCGGATAACCTCGCCGCCCTGGGCAAGATCGAAGACATGCACCCGCGCACCGTGCGTCAGGACGGCCAGTTCCTGCTCGACCTGATCAAGCGTGCGGGCAGCGTGCCCATGGACCAATGGCCGCCTGCGGTGCCTGAACCGCTGCCGGTCGACGCCGCCGCGCTGATCAAGCAACTGCGCGCCCTGGGCCAGGCTGAAGCCGAACGCCTGGACATGGCCCCGGAGCTGATGCTGCGCAAGAAAACCCTCGAAGCCCTGGTTAAAAGTGGCTACCCCGATGGGCCTTACCAATTGCCAGACTCGCTGCGTGGCTGGCGCCGCGAGTTGATGGGCCAGGCGCTGCTCGACAGCCTGGCCACTGCCGGAGAACAGCCTTGAAACGTATCTGCTCCATTTATCGCAGCTTGAAAAAAGACGGCATGTACCTCTACGTCCTCAAAAGTGACGCCCTGGAGCGGGTGCCGGAGCCGTTGATGGTGGCCTTCGGCAAGCCGCATCACGCGTTCGACATGGTGCTGACACCGCAGCGCAAGCTGTCGCGCGAAGACATCGTCGTGGTCCTGGAAAACCTCGACAAGCAGGGCTACCACCTGCAAATGCCGCCGGCCGAGGACGAGTACATCGAACACTTGCCCGAAGAGCTGCTGCGACGCAACGACCCGATGTGATCGGTGGGTGCCCGGTGCCGGGCACATTCTTCAACGCAATCGTATTGAGTTGGCGCTGGCCGTAAGGATGCGGGCGGCCGTCTGCACTGTTTTTGAAAGGTTTGAACCATGCGTGTTCTGATTGCTGAACAGGATCACCCGCTCTACGCCCAATTGCTTCGCGAAGCCGCGCCCGACCTCGAGGTGCTGACCAGCGGCGACTCGGCCGAACTCTCGCGCCTGGCCGCCGATTGCCCGGTGTGGCTGGGCCAGCCGGACCTGCTGGCGACGCTGTTGCGCCAGGGCCATCACCCGCAATGGCTGCAATCGACCTGGGCCGGCATCACGCCGCTGCTGGCTGAAGGCCTGCCGCGTGATTATCGCCTGACCCGTGCGGTCGGTATCTTTGGCCAGGTCATGGCCGAATTCATCCTGACCTACATGCTCGGTCACGAACGTGAAGTGCTGGCGCGGCTGGTCAGCCAGGTCGAGCGCAAGTGGGACAACCGCTTGGGCCAGAGCCTGGCGGGGCGCAAGGTGCTGGTCGTCGGTACCGGCGATATTGGCCAGAGCGTGGCGCAGTTCCTGCTGCCGTTCGGCGTCAAGCTGTATGGCATCGCCAGCCAGGCCCGCGAGCAGGCGCCATTTATTGAAGTCGCCGGGCTCGATCAATTGGGCCGGCTGGTGGGCGAGGTGGATTATGTGATCAACCTGCTGCCCAACACCCCCGAAACCCATGATCTGTACGACGCGGCCCTGTTCAAGCAATTCAAGCCGACCGGGCTGTTTATCAACGTCGGGCGCGGCGTGGCGGTGGTCGATGCCGATCTGGTCGAAGCCCTGAAAGAAGGGCACCTGGCTGGAGCGGTGATCGATGTATGTCGCCAGGAACCGCTGCCGCAGCGCCACCCGTTCTGGACGGCGTGGGGCTTATTGTTGACCGGGCACAGCTCGGCGCCGACCTCGCCGTCGATGATGGTGGAGCTGTTCGTGCAGAACGTGCGTGCCTATCAAGCCAAGCAAGGACTGCGCGGCGAAGTGGATTTCGAGCGCGGTTACTGAACCGCAGCAGTACAAATGTGGGAGGGGGCTTGCCCCCGATAGCGGTGGGCCAGTCAGTACATTAGCCGGCTGACACTCCGCCATCGGGGGCAAGCCCCCTCCCACATTTCAGAGACTGAAATCACCCTCCGAAACAAGCTCGCTCAGCGGCTTGCGCGGGCTCGGCGCCTCACGCCCTTGCAGGTACTCCGGCAGGCTCGATTTATCCCCCAGCTTGCCGATGGCCACGGCGGCATGCAGTGCATACCCTTCTGGAATCTTCAGCTCTTTGCGGGTCAGCTCCTGATCGAAGCCGGCCATGCCGTGGGTGTGCCAGCCGCTCAGGCTGGCTTGCAGGGCCAGGTGACCCCAGGCGGCGCCGGTGTCGAAGGTGTGCCACAAGGCCGGGGTTTCTTCCTTGGCACCGGGGGCGATGAAGTCGGTTTTCGAGGCGATGATCACCAGCGCCGACGCATGCTGCGCCCAGCCCTGGTTGAATTCATTGAGCAGGCCCAGGAAACGCTGCCAATCCGGCGTGTCACGACGGGCATAGAGAAAACGCCATGGCTGCGAGTTGTACGCCGAAGGGGCCCAACGCGCCGCTTCGAAGAAGCTCAGCAGGGTTTCCTGAGGAATGCTCTCGCCGGTAAAGGCGCGCGGCGACCAGCGGTCGATAAACTGGGGGTGGATCGGGTAGTCGGCAACACGGGTCATAAGCAGTTCCTGATCGTCGATTCGGCGCTCAAAACTACTGCGCCGCTACTAGACTGACAAGTGTTGTTACACCGCCAGTCGACAGCGCTTGGCCCCAGGGGGCTTGGGCACTAGACTGGCGGCCTTTTCACCTACCGATACTGATGCAGAGCCATGGCCGCCAAAGTCGAACCTTTCTGGATACGCAAAACCCTCGAACACCTCGACCAGGAGGAATGGGAGTCGTTGTGCGACGGCTGTGGCCTGTGCTGCCTGCAAAAGCTTGAGGATGAAGACGACAACAGCGTCTATTACACCCGCATCGCCTGCAAACTGCTGGACCTGAAAACCTGCCAGTGCACCGACTATCCCAACCGTCGCGCGTCGGTGCCCGACTGCATCCAGCTCACACCCGGCCAGGCCGACCAGTTCAAATGGCTGCCGCCCACCTGCGGCTATCGCCTGGTCAGCGAGCGCAAGGATTTGCCGCTGTGGCACCACCTGGTCTGTGGCGACCGCGACGCCGTGCACCACGAACGCATTTCCCAGTCCGGGCGCATGCTCAGCGAAGGCAGCGTGCCAGAGGACGACTGGGAGGATTACCTGATCTTCCGCGCAGGTTGAACGAGGAATGTGTATGAGGGTGGGATTCAAGCTGGCGACCGCTGCCGTGTTGCTGGCGCTGAGCATGCCGGCGTGGGCCGCCAAGAAAGTCGACCTGGATTACCACGTCAAACTCCTGCCCCAGAGCGATCAGGCCGAGGTGCGCGTGAGCCTGTCCCAGGGTTCCGCCGTGCGCAGCCTGGATTTTGACCTGGGCCAGGACGGCGACTACAGCGACTTCAAGGCCGATGGGCAATGGAAAGTCACTGGCCATCGTGGCCACTGGCAACCCGGCGCCGACAAGGCCAGCCTGACCTACCGCGTACGCCTCACCCAGGCGCGCAAGCCGGGCAGCTATGAAACGCGGATGACGCCAGGCTGGGCGCTGTTTCGTGGCGATGACCTGGTGCCCGCCGCACGGCTGGACCAGCAGGACGGGGTGGAGTTGGTCGCGCGGCTGATGTTCGAACTGCCGCCGGGTTGGAAAAGCGTCGAGACCGCTTGGCCGCGTATCGGCAAGAACCGGTTTCGCATCGACAACGTATCCCGCCTGTTCGACCGCCCCACCGGCTGGATGCTCGCCGGTAACCTGGGCAGCCGCCGCATGCGCCTGGGGGAAACCGAGGTCACCGTGACCTCGCCCAAGGGCCAGGGCATGCGGCGTATGGATGTGCTGACGCTGCTGACTTTCGTGTGGCCGCAGGTGGAAGCCGCATTCCCGCGCCACCCGGCCAAATTGCTGGTGGTGGGCGCCAGCGATCCGATGCGCCGTGGCGCAGTTTCGGCGCGTGACTCGATCTACCTCAACAGCCGCACGCCGCTGGTCAGCGAAGACGGCAGCAGCCCGTTGATCCGCGAAGTGGTGCAGGCCATCGCCCGCTTCAATGACCACGACAGCAGTGACTGGATCAGCGAAGGCCTGGCCGGCTACTACGCCATTGAACTGGTACGCCGCGCCGGGGGCATCACCGATGAGCGGTATCAAGCGATACAGGCGCGCCTGGCGAAAGAGGGCAAGGACGTGACGCGCTTGCGTGGGGAGCACGTCAGCGGCGCGACGGTGTCACGGGCCGTGGTGGTGTTGCAGGAGCTGGACCGAGAGATTCGCGTGAAAACCCATAACAAGCGCTCGCTGGATGACCTGGCGCAGGCGGTGATGCGGGCCGATAGCATTACGACACCGGAGTTTGTGCAGTTGGCCGAGCGCATCATTGGTGAGTCGTCGGTGGTACTCGACAGCAAGTTATTACGCTGAGCCACAGCCCTGCACAAAGCAAAATGTGGGAGGGGGCTTGCCCCCGATAGCGGTGGTTCAGTCATTGGATGCGGTGACTGACACTCTGCTATCGGGAGCAAGCCCCCTCCCACATTTGAATCTCCAGCAGATCTATAGCCGGGATCAGCCAGTGGTTTTAACGGCCTTTTCAGCCGCCACTTCAGCCTTGGTTTTCAAGTTCTGCAGCTCCGCGCCAGCGCGCTCGATTTTCGTGCGGACGCTGTTCATTTCCTGGCGGCCTTGCTCCAGCTTGTCCTTGAGCGAACTGTGCCCGGTGAAACCCCGAGCCAGCGCCACGCCACCAATCGCCACCTGGATCAGCCCGAAGAGCCCGCCACGGCGCAGGCCTTTGCCTACCATCATCACGCCGCCGGCCACCGAGCCGATGCGCTCCCAGCCGTGCACGTTCTGTGTACGCGGGGCTTCAGGCTGCTGATGTTCGATGAAAGGTCGCAGGGTTTTGCTGTCGCTCATGGTCTGTCTCCTACAAAGGCAAGTGTAAGTAGCTGACTGTTCTCGAGGGCCGGATGTTCCCGATATTTCAGTACTTGGGGCCCGAGCGGGTGTTGTTGCCCTTGGCCAGGCGGTCGTAGAGCACCACGTTGACGGTGGCGGCAAGGTTCATGCAGCCGGTGGTCGGAATGTAGACGACGTCTTCGCACCAGTCGCGAATGTCTTTATCCAGCGAGCCGTCTTCCGGGCCGAAGACATACAGCGCGCGGTCGGGGTGGGTGTATTCGGGCAGCGGGCGGGCGCCTTCCACCAGTTCCACGGCGACGGGGATACAGCCCAGGGGCAGAATCTTCTTCAGGTCATCGATGCCGATCAGCGGAATGTCGTGGTGAACCTTCTTGGTGTCGGTGATGAAGTCCCGCGCGCGCTCGTAACGCACGCCGGTATAGAACACCGAAGCCACACCGTAGCAGCCGGCGGCGCGCATCACCGAGCCGACGTTTTCAGGGGATTTGGGGTTGTACAGGCCGATGCAGCTGTAGCGTTTATTGCCCACGGGGGTGCCTTTAAAAAGGCAGCATTATAGCGGCAAGCTGCAAGCTGCAAGTAAAAGCAGGCGGCTTTTTCTTGCAGCTTGCAGCTTGTAGCTTTCAACTGCCTTTCTTCATCAACCCCGCCAACGCCGCAAACGGGTTGTGCGTGGCCTTGGCAATCGTCGGGCTGCTGGTGGAGCCTTCGCCGAAATACTGCTGGTCGGTATAGCGCGAATGTTCGTTGTCATGGCAGTACAGGCAGAGCAATTCCCAGTTGGAGCCGTCCTGGGGGTTGTCGTCATGATTGTGGTTGCGGTGGTGCACGGTCAGTTCACTCAGGCGCTTGCCGGCGAACTCACGAGCGCAGCGGCCGCACACGTGAGGGTACATTTTCAGGGCTTTGTCGCGGTAGCCCATTTCCCGGTCGCGCTGGGCGTCGGCGAGGATGCGGTCCAGCTTGGCGGTGTGGGAGGGCGGATTGGTCGAGCTCATCATGGCTCCTGGCTATTGGGTGGTCACGGACAGGTTGATTCTAGCTAATCACAGCGCAATTAGCCCTTGAGCTTTTCCGCAATCCAGATGGTATGCCGCGTGCCCTTGTTGCCGTGGGCAAACACCTGCACTTCCTCGGCCTTGAAACCGGCCTTGCGCAGTTTGTCGCTGAACAGTTTGTCGGCGCTGGCTGACCACACCGCCAGCACGCCCTTGGGGCGCAGCGCCTTGGCGCAGGCGGCCAGGCCGCCGGCAGAATACAGCCAGCTGTTGGCCTTCTGCGTGAGGCCTTCAGGGCCATTATCGACGTCGAGCATGATCGCATCAAAGCCCTGGGGCTCGGCTTGCAACACCTTGGCCACGTCTTCCAGGCGGATCACCGTGCGCGGGTCAAGCAAAGGGCGGCCGGACTTTTCGCCCAGCGGCCCACGATTCCACTCCACCACGCCCGGGACCAATTCCGCCACCACCACTTCGGCGCTCTTGCCCAAGTGCTTGAGCGCCGAGGCGAGAGTGAATCCCATGCCCAGGCCGCCGATCAGCACCCGAGAGCCTGGGCGCCCCGCGACCTTGCGGCACGGAATTTCCGCCAGGGCGTCTTCGGAACCGTGCATGCGCGTGTTCATCAACTGGCCACCGTCGCCGCCCTGGATCTTGATGACGAAATCCTCGCCATATTCGAACAGGCACAAGGCACCGCCGTTGTCGGGGATCGGAGTGGTGTCCAGCAGAACGAAACGTTTCATGGAAATCTCATTGGGAAGGGCATTCTTGCGCGGTTGGGAGTAGCCTTACGACATTCCGGTCAGGCCATGGAGCCATCGATGAAGTGCAGCATTCTAACGGTCATTGTGCTGGGCGCGCTCACATTGGGTGCGGCGCAGGCACAGGAGTCGCAAACCGTACCGGTCGCCCCCGCACCCACCCCCGGCGCGCCGGGCACGCCAACGCCCACGTTGTACCCGCAGCTCACGCCGCCCGTCGTGCCCAAGACCAACGGCTCGCCGCCTCTGGTACCCATCGTGCTGCCGGCGCCGCCCAAGGACCAGACCGTGCCGGGCCTGCAGCAGAACGACAGCAAGCCGAAGACGCCTGGCGGTTAAAACTGTTGCGCCAGTAATTGCCCGTCAGCCATGCGCAAACGCTTGGACAGGGCGATGGCAATCGCGCGGATGATCTTGGCCGCTACCCTGGGCGCTTCGTTGAGCATTTTCTCCAGGGCGTCCTTGCCCAGGTTCAGCAGCACACAGTCGGTGGCCGCCATGCAGCTGGCCGAGCGCCGTTCGCCGTCGAGCACCGCCATCTCGCCAAAAGCCCGGCCGCTGCGCAGGGTGGCGATGGTCAGGCGTTGGCCCGCGTGGTTGGTTTTCTGCACCGCCACCTGGCCGCTATGGAGGATGCACATGAAGGTGCCGGCATCGCCCTCGAGGAAAATCACCTCATCCTGGGCAATGCTGCTGATATTGAAGTAGCCCGCGGCGATATGAAAATCTTCCGGTAGCAGCGGGTCGAACAGGCCGCAGTCCATCAGCATGTCGCGGATTTCTTGGTTGAGCAGGGTGGGTTCTGACATAGCTGCAATCTTGGTCCATCAATTCGGTAGGCGGTCCTGTGTTCAGACGGGACCGCCTTGCACTAAGTTCTTAAAACAGTGTTCTTAAAACAGTGTTCTTAAATCAACGTTCTTAAATCAGTGCAAGCGCCTTGAACACAAAGGCGTATTCGAGCGCTACGTCACGTAATCCCTGGTAACGGCCACTCATGCCACCGTGACCGGCACCCAGCTCGGTCTTGAGCAGCAGCAGGTTGTCGTCGGTCTTGGTGTCGCGCAATTTGGCCACCCACTTGGCCGCTTCCCAGTACTGCACGCGGCTGTCGTTGTAACCGGCGATCACCAGCAGGTGCGGGTAGGCCTGGGCCCGCACGTTTTCGTAAGGCGCATACGCCTTGATGCGCGCATACACTTCGGGCTGCTGCGGGTTGCCCCATTCGTCGTATTCGGTGACGGTCAGCGGCAGGTCCGGGTCGAGCATGGTGTTGAGCACATCGACAAACGGCACTTCGGCGATCGCCGCCTGGAACAGTTTCGGGCGCTGGTTGAGCACGGCACCGATCAACAGGCCGCCGGCGCTGCCGCCGCTGATCGCCAGTTGCCTGGCGGTAGTCAGGCCCTGGGCGATGAGGTGTTCTGCGCAGGCGATGAAATCGCTGAACGTGTTCTGCTTGTGTTCCTGCTTGCCGTTGCGATACCAGGCTTCACCCAGTTCGCCGCCGCCGCGCACATGCGCGATGGCAAACGCCACGCCACGGTCGAGCAGGCTCAGGCGTGCGTGGGAGAACCACGGGTCGAGGCTTTGGCCGTAAGCGCCGTAGCCATACAGGTACAACGGCGTCGGCTTGCCGAGCTGGTCACGCTTGACCACCAGGCTGATCGGCACCTGGGTGCCGTCGGCGGACGTGGCCCACAGGCGCTGGCTGACGTAGTCGTCGGCATTGAATGCGCCGAGTACCGGGGTTTGCTTGAGCACCTGTTGAGCGCCGCTGGCCAGTTCCAACTGGCGCACCTGGGCCGGGCGGTTCAGGGCTTCATAGCGCAGGCGGACCTTGTCGCTGATAAATTCCAGGCTGTCCTGTACGTAGAGGCTGTAAGCCGCGTCAGGCAATTCCACGCGATAGGCCGGCACGCCCTCGGGGTGCACTTCGATCACTGGCAGGCCACCGATGCGCAGGCTCAAGGTCATGGCGCTGGCATTCAGGCTGATGCCGTCCAGCATCACCTCGTCGCTGTGGGGGATCAGGTTCTGCCAGTCGGCTTCGGTGGGCACCGTGCCGGTGTCGGCGGCAACGAACAGCGCGTAATTGATGCCGTCGCGGTTGCTGCGGATAAACCAGGTCCATTGGCCGTTCAGCTGGCCGTGGTCGACATCGTATTCATGGTCTTCTACCCGTGGCGCCAGGCAGGTAAAACCCAGGTGCGGCTGGTCGGCGTCCAGTGCCCAGATTTCGCTGGTGGTCTTGCTGCCCAGGGCCAGCAGCAACTGGCGCTCGGAGCTGGAACGGTAGCAATGCAGGAAGAAACGTCCGTCGGGTTCGTGGAACACTTCCTGCGCCGCTGTGCCGTCCAGGCGGTAGCGGTAGAGTTTGTGCGGGCGATGGGTGTCGTCCAGTTCGCCGAAGAACAGCGTGAGGCTGTCGTTGGCCCAGGTCATGCTGCCGTCGCAGTTGTCGAACGCCAGCTCGCTGACCTTGTCGGTGGCCAATTCCTTCACGAACAGGGTGTAGATCTCTTCACCGCTGGTGTCGAGGCTGTAGGCCAGGCGCTGATGGTCGGGGCTGATGCTGAACGCGCCGAGGGAGAAAAACCCGCCATTGGCCAGCTCGTTCGGGTCCAGCAGCAGTTCTTCGCTGTGTTCATCTACCTGGTTGCTGTCATCGGCCGGGCGGCGGCAGCGGTAGTGACGCGCGTATTCGTCACCGGCGGTGGTGCGGGTGTAGTACAGATACGGGCCCCAGGGGGAGGGCAGGGACAAGTCGGTTTCCAGGATACGGCCCTTGATCTCTTCGAACAGGCTCTCGCGCAGCGCCTGCTGGTCGGCGAGCTGCGCCTCTTGCCAGGCGTTTTCGGCCTTGAGGTAATCGAGGACGTCGCGGCTGTCACGCTCCTGCAGCCAGGCGTACGGGTCTGGGCCTGGGGCCTTGCGGGCAATCGGTGCGGTCGAAATAGGCATGGATAATTCTCTATCGGGCGGACGGTGGCCGGCATTGCAGCCGCGACACGCAAAAGCCGTTATCATAGCCGCCTCTTTGCCAGCCTTGCCATGGACACCATGACCGAGAACGACTATCTGACCGCTTGGGGCCTTTACGCCTTCGCCGCTTTGGGCTGCCTGTTAGTGTGGTGGCGCATGACCCGCTGGATGTGGCGCTGGCTGCGTGAGCCGTTGCAGTTACTGATGGCGGTGCTGTTGCTCAGCCCCACCATCGTCGACCCGATCAAGACCCAGTTCGCGCCGGCCGTGGCGATCACCGCCCTGGACCTGGTGCTCAAGGTCGGCAATAACGCCTGGCGCGCCATCTCCGACCTGTTCATGTACACCATGATCGTGTTCGGGCTGTACATCGTGTTCGTGCTGATTCGCTGGCCCATCGAGCGCGCCGCCAACGCCCGCCGCGAGCGCAAGGCCGCCACGGATGCCGCATTAGCCGCCGAGCCGGAAGAAGACGAACCGTTCCATCGCCCGGCGCCCGTCGGTGGCATGCGGGTCGAACCGCGCCTTTAACGTTGTCCGCCCTGCAGCGAGAGCCCTGGCATGTGTGAATTATTGGGCATGAGTGCCAACGTCCCCACCGATATCGTGTTCAGTTTCACCGGGCTGATGCAGCGGGGCGGGCGTACCGGCCCGCACCGCGACGGTTGGGGCATCGCCTTCTACGAAGGCCGTGGCCTGCGCCTGTTCCAAGACCCGGCCGCGAGCAGCGAGTCGGAAGTCGCGTTGCTGGTGCAGCGTTATCCCATCAAGAGCGAAGTGGTGATCGGCCATATCCGCCAGGCCAATGTGGGCAAGGTGAGCCTGGCCAATACCCACCCGTTCGTGCGCGAACTGTGGGGGCGCAACTGGTGTTTCGCGCACAATGGCCAACTGGCCGACTTCACCCCCCGCGCCACCTTCTACCGACCGGTCGGCGACACCGACAGCGAAGCGGCATTCTGCGACCTGCTCAACCGCGTGCGCGAAGCCTTCCCCGAGCCGGTGGACATCGAGCACATGCTGCCGGACCTGATCGCCGCCTGTGCCGAATACCGTAGCAAGGGCGTGTTCAACTGCCTGCTCAGCGATGGCGACTGGCTGTTTTGCTACTGTTCGACCAAGCTGGCGCAGATCACCCGGCGCGCCCCGTTTGGCCCGGCCCGCTTGAAAGATGTCGACGTGATTGTCGATTTCCAGGCCGAAACCACTCCCAATGACGTGGTAACGGTGATCGCCACCGAACCTCTGACCGACAACGAAAACTGGACCCGCTACGAACCGGGCCAATGGAGCCTGTGGCGACGCGGTGAATGCGTCAGCCAGGGCGTTACCGAATAAGGAATCGACGATGTTGCTCAGTTATCTGCGGTTGGTGCTGTTTGCCATTGGCTTGTTGGTCGGTGTGCAAGTGCCGGGCTTTATCAACGATTACGCCAAGCGCGTCGAAGCCCACCTGATCGAGGCCCAGACAGGCCTGCGCGGGTTCGAGTCCACCGCGCAGCAGTTCTTCAACGGTGACATGCAAGCTTTGGTGGCGCATTACCGTGCCAGTGACGATCCGGTGTTCCAGAGCGACGCGAGCAGCCTGGGCGCGATGCTCGACCGGCAGCTTGAGTTGGACAAGCAATTCCAGGCCATGCAAGGCCCCTGGTACATCCGCGCCCTGCAAGTGGCGGTGGCCGCCGATCCGGATATTCGCCTGGAAACCTGGAATGGCTACAGCTACCAGATATTGCTCACGCCCGAAGCCATGGGCTGGGGCCTGGGTGGGGCGATGCTGTTGTCGTTCGGTATCGAATGCCTGTATCGCCTGATCGATTGGGTGGTGCTGGGCGGCCGGCGCCTGCGCCAGAGCCGGCCGATCGAAGAGCGGGACCTCAAGGGCCTCTAAAATGTGGGAGGGGGCTTGCTCCCGATAGCGATGTGTCAGTCAGCCTATGTTTGGCTGACCCACCGCAATCGGGAGCAAGCCCCCTCCCACATGTGTATCCGGTTTAGTCAGTTGCTCAGCACCATCCGCTCTTCGCCGACCTCTTCGGCGTAGCGAGCAACGACCTTCTGGCACAACCCCACAATCTCCTCCACCAATTCCACCCCGACCCGCCACGACACCACCACCTGCAGGTTCGGCAGTTGCTGCGCCATCGGCAGCATCACCAATTCCCCCCGTGCCAGCTCTTCGCTGACCAGCACCGGCGGCAGTGCGCCAATGCCAAAGCCATCGCGCAGTAAACGGGTGATGGCCGATACCGAGTTGACGCAATTCATGCGCGGCGCGGCCACGCCGTTGGCCTGCATCAAGCTCAACACATCCTGATGGGGGCAGGAGTTTTTCGAGTAGGTGATGATACGTTCCTGGGCCAATTCGGCGAGGGAGGCGTAGTCGCGGTTATAGATCGACTGGCTGGCGACGATCCACGCCATAGGGTGGCTGCCCAGTTCCAGGCTGCGCACGCTTTCCAGGCGCAGCAGGTCGGTTTGCAGGATCAGGTCCAGGAAGCCTTTTTGCAGCTGATCGCTTAAGTTCAATGCAGTATCGGCGACCAATTCGATTTCTACCCGCGGGAACAGGCTCATCAACTCAGCAACCAACGGGCTGAGCCAGGTGTGAATCACGGTGTCCATCGCGCCGATCCGAATCCGTCCGACCTTGCTGCTGGTGGTCTCCAGGGACTGTTTCAAGCCCTGCATGGTCACCATCATCTGTTCGGCATAATCGAGCACCTTCAAACCTTCCGGGGTCAGGCTTACGCCACGCGAATCGCGCAGGAACAGCTTCACCCCCAACTCGCTTTCGAGCACGGCAATGCGGCTGGAAATCGACGCCTGGGTGGTGAACAGCTTTTCGGCGGTCAGCCGGAAACTCTTGAGCTTGGCCACCCAGACGAAGGTTTCGAGGAACTTCAAATTCATGGGATCAACTTTTTCTTATGCTTGGATCGGTTTTTATTAGTTGGACGCCGCACCGGGCCAGCGCCAAAAATCGAGTCGTTCCACGATAAGCGTCGTTGGGGTTAAGGACAACATCGTTGCGAGATGTTGGTAAAAGATCCCACACTACAAAAAAACAAAGCCTACAGGAGCGACCCCGTGAGCCGCCTGCTATTGAATTGCGACATCGGCGAAAGCTTTGGCAACTGGACGATGGGTCTGGACGCTGAAGTCATGCCGTTCATCGACTGCGCCAACGTGGCCTGCGGCTTCCATGCCGGCGACCCGAGCATCATGCGCAAGACCGTCAGCCTGGCGCTCAAGCACGCCGTGCAAGTGGGCGCACACCCGGCTTATCAGGACCTGCAAGGCTTCGGCCGGCGCTCCATGAACTACACGCCCGAGGAAATCCAGGACCTGCTGCACTACCAGATCGGTGCGCTGGATGGGATCTGCCGGGCACAAGGGGGGCGCGTCAGTTACGTGAAACCCCATGGCGCGATGTACAACGACATGATGGCCAACCCCGCCCAGCTGCGCGCGGTGATCCAGGCCGTGGCCGCTTACGGCGACCTGCCACTGATGTTGCTGGCCACGCGCGACAACAGCGCGGCCCAGGCCGTGGGCGATGAATACGGCGTGACCCTGTGGTTCGAAGCCTTCGCCGACCGCGCCTATGACAGCCAGGGCCATCTGGTTTCCCGCCAACTGCCGGGTGCGGTGCACCACGATACCGAGACCATCGTCAATCAGGCGGTGACTATTTCCCGAGGTGAGGCCCTGACCGCCAGCGACGGCAGCGCTTTGGTCTTGCAGGCCCACACCTTGTGCGTACACGGTGATAACGCCAGCTCGGTGGCCGCGGTGCAGCGTATCCGCCAGGCGTTGAAACCAGCATGAAGCCACGGATTGAAGTGGTGGCCATCGACTGCCTGATGGTGCGGCTGTTCGATGTGATTGCCGAAGCCAACATGCCGTGGATGCTCGCCGCCACCCAGCGGTTGCGCAGCGGGTTCGGCGGTGCCTTGGTCGACCTGGTGCCGTCCTACACCACTTTGATGGTGCATTACGACCTCGCCACCCTGGCCCCGGCCGAGGCGCGGGCGTTGATCGACCAGGCGCTGACCGACCTGCAGCCCCAGGCCCAGGGCGGCGGCCGCTGCCATGTGCTGCCGGTGTGGTACGACCTGAGCGTTGGCCCGGAACTGGCCTTGCTGGCGCAGCGCAGTGGGCTTGCGGTGGCTGAAGTGATCCGTCGCCACAGCACTCACCTTTATCAAGTGTTCGCCCTCGGTTTCGCCCCCGGTTTTGCCTTTATGGGGCTGGTGGATGAAGTCCTCGCCACACCGCGCCTCAGCACCCCGCGCAAACGCGTGACGGCCGGCAGTGTGGGTATCGCCGAGCGGCAAACCGCCGCCTATCCGGTGGTGTCCCCCGGTGGCTGGAACCTGATCGGGCGCACCCCGGCCAAGCTGTTCGACCGCGAGCGCGACGGCTACAGCCTGATGCAGCCAGGCGACACGGTGCGCTTCGAGGCGGTCAGCCACGCGGAGTTCGTCAACCTGGGCGGCGATGACACGCCCTTGGAGGCACAGGCATGAGCCGCTTGTTGATCGAAGCCAGCACGCCGCTGTGCCTGTTGCAGGATGCCGGGCGTTTCGGCGTGCGCCACCTGGGCGTGACCCAGGGCGGCGCGCTGGATTGGGTATCGATGTCGTGGGCCAATTGGCTGCTGGGCAATGCGCTGGATGCGCCCGTGGTGGAAATCACCCTGGGCGGCTTTACCGTGCAGGCCGAGGACTATTGCCTGTTGGCCTTGGCCGGTGCCGACCTTGGCGCCTTTATCGACGAGCGCGCCATCAGCCCGGGGCGCAGTTTTATCCTGCAAAAAGGCCAGCGCTTGCGCTTTACCCAGCCGTTCAAGGGCGCACGGGCTTACCTGGCGGCGCCGGGCGGGTTCGATGCGCCGCAGGTGCTGGGCAGCTGTGCAACGGTGGTGCGTGAGGAGTTGGGCGGCGTCGACGGTTTGGGCAAGGCATTGGTCGAAGGCGGGCGCTTGGCTTATTCCGGCACGGGCGGGGCGATGAAGGTGCTGGCCAACCCGGATTTGCAATCCGGTGCCTCACTGGACGTAATCGTCGGCGCCCAAATAGGCCAGTTCAGCGGGCAGAGTTTATTCGACGCGTTCAACACCGAATGGGCGCTGGACAGCCGCGCCGACCGCATGGGCATGCGCTTGCTCGGCACGCCGCTGCACTATCAGGGGCCGTCGTTGATTTCCGAAGGCATTCCGTTGGGCGCGATCCAGGTGCCGCCGGATGGGCAGCCGATTGTGCTGCTCAATGATCGCCAGACCATTGGTGGTTATCCCCGGTTAGGCGCGTTGACGCCTTTATCCTTGGCACGGCTTGCGCAGTGTCTGCCGGGCGAGAACGTGCGATTGGCACCCGTGGTGCAGGAAACCGCGCACCGGCAGCACATCGACTATTTGCGCCGATTCCAGTAACACTGCAGTCCAAATGTGGGAGGGGGCTTGCTCCCGATTGCGGTGGTTCAGTCACTGATGTATTGACTGACACACTGCAATCGGGGGCAAGCCCCCTCCCACATTTGATCTCCTACAGGGCTTGGGTCTTCATTCACTTGGAGAGAAAACGCATACCTTCTTCCAACCCGCGCAACGTCAGCGGGTACATCTGGTCCTCCACCAACTCGCGCACGATCCCCGTCGACGCCGTATAACCCCAGGTATCCTTGGGATACGGGTTTATCCAGATCAGCTTCTTGTACTTGGCCATGAACCGCTGCATCCATACATACCCAGGCTCCTCGTTCCAGTGTTCGACGCTGCCGCCGGCCTGGGTGATTTCATAGGGCGCCATGGACGCATCGCCGATAAAGATCACTTTGTAGTCTGCGCCATACTTGTGCAGCAGGTCCTGGGTGGAGGTGCGCTCCGAGGTGCGGCGCTGGTTGTTCTTCCACACAGACTCGTACACGAAGTTATGAAAGTAGAAGTACTCCAGGTGCTTGAACTCGGTCTTGCAGGCAGAGAACAGCTCTTCGCAGATCTTCACATGGGCGTCCATCGAGCCGCCGATATCGAACAGCAGCAACAGCTTGATGGTGTTGCGCCGTTCGGGACGCATCTGGATATTCAACAGCCCGGCGTCGCGCGCGGTGTGGTCGATGGTGCCATCGATGTCCAGCTCTTCCGCCGCGCCCTGGCGGGCAAACTTGCGCAGGCGGCGCAGGGCGATCTTGATGTTGCGCGTGCCGAGTTCCACCTGATCGTCGAGGTTTTTGTACTCGCGCTGGTCCCACACCTTCACCGCCTTGCCCTGGCGCTTGCCCGCGTCACCCACGCGGATGCCCTCCGGGTTGTAGCCGCCGGAACCAAAGGGGCTGGTGCCGCCGGTGCCGATCCACTTGTTGCCGCCGGCGTGGCGTTCTTTCTGTTCTTCCAGGCGTTTCTTGAATTCTTCGATCAGCTTGTCGAGGCCGCCGAGGGACTGGATCTGCGCGCGCTCTTCATCGCTCAGCAAGCGCTCGAACTCCTTGCGCAGCCACTCTTCGGGGATCAGCGCCTGCAGGTGATCGTCGAGCTTTTCCAGGCCGTTGAAATAGGCGCCGAAAGCCCGGTCGAACTTGTCGAAATGCCGTTCATCCTTGACCAGGATCGCCCGCGCCAGGTAGTAGAACTCGTCCATGTCGGCGAAGGTCACGCGTTGTTTCAGCGCGTTGATCAGGTCGAGCAGCTCGCGCACCGACACCGGTACCTTGGCGGCCCGCATTTCATTGAACAGGTTGAGCAACATCAGCGATTACCGCGACGGCTCATGAACGCCAGACGCTCCAGCAATTGTACGTCCTGCTCGTTCTTCACCAAGGCGCCTGCCAGCGGCGGGATGGCCTTGGTCGGGTCGCGCTCGCGCAGCACGGCTTCGCCGATATTGTCGGCCATCAGCAGCTTGAGCCAGTCCACCAGCTCGGAGGTGGAAGGTTTTTTCTTCAAACCGGGCACCTTGCGCACGTCGAAGAACACGTCCAGCGCTTCGCTGACCAGGTCTTTCTTGATGTCCGGGTAGTGCACGTCGACGATTTTTTGCAGGGTGGTGCGGTCGGGGAAGGCGATGTAATGGAAGAAGCAGCGGCGCAGGAACGCGTCCGGCAGCTCTTTTTCGTTGTTGGAGGTAATGATGATGATCGGGCGTTTCTTGGCCTTGATGGTCTCGTCGATTTCGTAGACGTAGAACTCCATCTTGTCGAGCTCTTGCAACAGGTCGTTGGGGAACTCGATGTCGGCCTTGTCGATTTCGTCGATCAGTAGGATCACCCGCTCCTCGGACTCGAAGGCTTCCCAGAGCTTGCCCTTTTTCAGGTAGTTGCGCACGTCGTGCACCTTGTCCACACCCAGTTGCGAGTCGCGCAGACGGCTGACCGCGTCGTACTCGTAGAGGCCCTGGTGGGCCTTGGTGGTGGACTTGATGTGCCAGGTGATCAATCTGGCGCCAAAGGACTCGGCCAGTTGCTCGGCGAGCATGGTCTTGCCGGTACCCGGTTCGCCCTTGACCAGCAGCGGACGCTCCAGGGTGATGGCGGCGTTGACGGCCAGTTTCAGGTCATCGGTAGCCACATAGGCCTGGGTGCCTTCGAACTTCATCGGTCATTCCTCGAATTCATCAATGCCCGACTATACCGCGCAGCCCCGGCGACTGTGAACGCAGACGGGCTATTCAGTCTCTGAATGGCCGGTCACGTCAGTCCGGTCAACGCAGTCAATGTGGGAGGGGGCTTGCCCCCGATAGCAGTGGTTCAGTCACCGATGTATAGACTGACACACCGCCATCGGGAGCAAGCCCCCTCCCACAGTTCTAATCGGCGCTGGGCTTGGGTTGTTCATAACGGGCGTTGAACGCCTGGATGAACCCGTTGCGCAGAATCGCGATCACCGCGGAAAACGCACTGACGTTTTGTTGATGCACGCTGCCGCTCAGCTCCACGCGGGTGGCGAACTGGTTTTTGCGCTGGTTCTTCAACACCGTCTCGCTGGCGCCAACCACAGCCTCCCAGATCGAGCGGAAGATGTTCTTGTCTTTGTTTTCCACGTCCTGCTGCCAGTCGAACACCTCGACATCGCGCAGCAGCGGCTTGATATAACCGCTCAGTTGGCCTTTTTCGGCCTGGGCTTCGATCACCACGTCGCCGGTGCCGGCCTTGAAGTCGAACTTGCCATAGGCCGAGGCGAAGTCATTCATGCGCTTGAGTTGCAGGTCGCGGGCGCGCAAGCGAAATTCGAACTCTTCGAAATCGCTCAGCGGGTCAAAGGTGGCGTTGGCTTCCAGGGGCGCCTGGTCTTGCAACAGCGCCTTGCCCTCGAAACGCGCATCGCGCTTGCCTTTGACGTCCACCACGTTGGTCAGGTTGTAGAAACTGGCGTTGACCCCGGTGGCGTTGAGGTTGACCTTGGGCGTGGAGCTGAAGTTATGAAACGAGATCTTGCCGTCTTCGATGCGCACTTCGTTGAGGGTGATCGGCAGCAGCTTGCGCAGTTGTTCCTGCCAGTCGGTGCCTTTACCGGTCTGGGAGGCCTGCTTGTTGGCGCCACCGTCGACGAAATTGACCTCGGGGCGTACGAAATGCCCTTCGGCCACCACCGCATGGTCGTACCACAGCGAATGCCAGCTTACTGCGAACTCGATGAGCGGCGCCTTGATGAACGGCACCGGTACCTTACCGTCCACCTTGACGATCTGCAGACCGTTGATCCGGTAGGCGCCGCGCCATAAAGCCAGGTCCACATCGGCAATTTCGCCACGGTAGTCGCCCATATTGGCGAGCCTTTCATTCAGGTAGTTGCGCACCAGGTAAGGCAGCGCGATGTGCACGGCAACCAGTACCAGCACCAGCCCGGCGAGGGTCCAGAGCGGCCAGCTGTAACGACGTTTCATGGGGCAGTCCTCCTTGCTCGTAGGTGATGGACTGTTGCAAGGGGCGCAACGTTCCTCCGACTGGACGCCTAGGGGCACGAGGCATACCCTTGGGACCTTTCTGGACATTGCCAAATAGGATCCGTCATGAGCCGCATCTTTGCAGACAACGCGCACTCCATCGGTAATACGCCTCTGGTGCAGATCAACCGCATCGCACCGCGCGGGGTCACCATCCTGGCCAAGATCGAAGGGCGCAACCCAGGCTACTCGGTGAAGTGCCGCATTGGCGCCAACATGATCTGGGACGCGGAAAGCAGCGGCAAACTCAAGCCGGGCATGACCATTGTCGAGCCCACCTCCGGCAATACCGGGATCGGCCTGGCGTTCGTGGCGGCGGCACGCGGCTACAAACTGCTGCTGACCATGCCCGCGTCCATGAGCATCGAGCGTCGTAAAGTGCTCAAAGCCCTCGGCGCCGAGCTGGTGCTGACCGAACCGGCCAAGGGCATGAAAGGCGCGATTGAAAAAGCCGCAGAAATTGTCGCCGCCGACCCTGGCACCTACTTTATGCCGGGCCAGTTCGAAAACCCGGCAAACCCAGCCATCCACGAGAAAACCACCGGCCCGGAAATCTGGAACGACACCGACGGCGCCGTGGACGTGCTGGTGGCGGGCGTGGGCACGGGCGGCACCCTCACCGGTGTGTCGCGCTATATCAAGCACACGGCGGGCAAGCCGATTCTGTCAGTGGCAGTGGAGCCGCTCGTGTCGCCGGTGATCACCCAGGCGCTGGCCGGCGAAGAGATCAAGCCCAGCCCGCACAAGATCCAGGGCATTGGCGCCGGTTTCGTGCCGAAAAACCTCGACCTGTCGATGGTCGACCGCGTGGAGTTGGTCACCGACGAAGAATCCAAGGCCATGGCCCTGCGCTTGATGCAGGAAGAAGGCATTTTGTGCGGCATCTCCTGCGGCGCGGCCATGGCGGCGGCGGTGCGCCTGGCCGAGAAGCCGGAAATGCAGGGCAAGACCATCGTGGTGATCCTGCCGGACTCCGGTGAGCGCTACCTGTCGAGCATGTTGTTCAGCGATTTGTTTACCGAGCAGGAAAACCAGGCTTGAGCTCCTACACCACAGGGCGACGGCGTGTTGATTCAGGTCAGCCGGTTGGCCAAGGCCTTCTGCATAATGGCCCAAATGTTTATCATGGCCGGCTGTTACGTCTGCTGTTGGCCAGGCGCTTATTTCCAGGAGTTGCTGCATGACCTTTTCTTTGGCCGCCAAACTGTCGGTGTTGCTGCTGTTTATCGGCAGCACGCTGTACGTGCACCTGCGCGGCAAGGCCCGTTTGCCGATGTTGCGCCAGTTCGTCAACCATTCGGCGCTGTTCGCCCCGTATAACGCCTTGATGTACCTGTTTTCTGCGGTACCGTCCAAGCCCTACCTGGACCGCAGCAAGTTCCCGGAACTGGACGTGCTCAAGGACAACTGGGAAGTGATCCGCGAAGAGGCCATGCACCTGTTCGACGAGGGCTACATCCGCGCCGCCGAAAAGAACAACGATGCCGGTTTCGGCTCGTTCTTCAAGAAAGGCTGGAAGCGCTTCTACCTCAAGTGGTACGACAAACCCCTGCCATCGGCCGAGGCCTTGTGCCCGAAAACCGTGGCGCTGGTCAGCAGTATCCCCAACGTCAAGGGCGCGATGTTTGCGTTGTTGCCGGGCGGCAGCCACCTGAACCCGCACCGCGACCCGTTCGCCGGCTCCCTGCGCTATCACCTGGGGCTGTCCACGCCGAACTCCGACGACTGCCGCATCTTCGTCGACGGCCAGGTCTACGCCTGGCGCGACGGTGAAGACGTGATGTTCGACGAAACTTATGTGCACTGGGTCAAGAACGAAACCGATCAAACCCGTGTGATCCTGTTCTGCGACATCGAACGCCCGCTGAGCAACCGCCTGATGACCCGCGTCAACCGTTGGGTCAGCAAGCAGCTGGGGCGTGCTACCGCGCCGCAGAACCTCGACGACGAACGCGTGGGTGGGATCAACCAGGCGTATGCCTGGAGCAAGACCTTCAGTGACAAGTTCAGCGGCCAGGTCAAGCAGTGGAAGCGCAAGCATCCCAAGGCCTACCGCATTGCGCGGCCGGTGCTGGCGGTGATTGTGCTGGTATTGCTGTGGAAGTGGTTGTTCTGATCGGAGCGCGGTCAAAAATGTGGGAGGGGGCTTGCTCCCGATGGCGGTGTATCAGTCAGCTTATCTTTAGCTGACCCACTGCCATCGGGGGCAAGCCCCCTCCCACATTGGTTTTGCAGTGCTGCTCAGGAAGCGATCAACTGGCGCAGCACGTAGTGCAGGATACCGCCCGACTTGAAGTATTCCACTTCGTTAAGCGTATCGATCCGGCACAGTACCTCGATCTTTTCGCTGCTGCCATCTTCCCGGGTAATCACCAACGTCAGGTTCATCCGGGGTTCGATCTCGGCATTCGTCAGCCCGAGGATATCGATCTTCTCCTTGCCGGTGAGCTGGAGCGACTTGCGGTTCTGGTCCAGCTTGAACTGCAACGGCAGCACGCCCATGCCCACCAGGTTGGAGCGGTGGATTCGCTCGAAGCTTTCCGCGATCACCGCCTTGACGCCCAGCAGGTTGGTGCCCTTTGCCGCCCAGTCGCGGCTCGAACCGGTGCCATATTCTTGGCCGGCGATTACCACCAACGGTGTGCCCGATGCCTGGTATTTCATCGCGGCATCGTAAATCGCCATTCTCTCGCCGGTCGGGATATACAGCGTATTGCCACCTTCCTCGCCGCCGAGCATTTCGTTGCGGATCCGGATATTGGCAAAGGTGCCGCGCATCATCACTTCATGGTTGCCCCGGCGTGAGCCGTAGGAGTTGAAGTCCCGTGGTTCCACGCCTTGCTCGCGCAGGTAGTGGCCGGCCGGGCTGTCGGTCTTGATATTGCCGGCAGGGGAGATGTGGTCGGTGGTCACCGAATCACCGAGCAGGGCCAGTACGTTGGCGCCCTTGATGTCTTCGATCACCGGAAGCGGCCCGGCGATATCGTCGAAGAACGGCGGATGCTGGATATAGGTGGAATCCTTCTGCCACACATAAGTCGCCGCCTGCGGCACCTCAATCGCTTGCCATTGTGCGTCGCCGGCAAATACCTCGGCGTATTCCTTGTGGAACATGCCCGTGCTGACCTGGGCCACCGCGTCGGCGATTTCCTGGCTGCTGGGCCAGATGTCCTTGAGGTACACCGGGTTGCCCTGCTGGTCATTACCCAGGGGCTCGCTGCTGATGTCGATACGCACCGTACCCGCCAACGCGTAAGCCACCACCAGGGGCGGCGAGGCTAGCCAGTTGGTTTTCACCAGTGGGTGCACGCGGCCTTCGAAGTTGCGGTTGCCGGACAACACCGAGGCGACGGTGAGGTCGGCTTGCTGGATGGCTTTTTCAATCGGCTCGGGCAGCGGCCCGGAGTTGCCGATGCAGGTTGTGCAGCCGTAGCCCACCAGGTCGAAACCGAGGGTGTCCAGGTAGTGGGTGAGGCCGGCCGCCTTGTAATAGTCGGTAACCACTTTCGAACCCGGCGCCAGGGAGGTCTTGACCCATGGCTTGCGCGTCAGGCCTTTTTCCACGGCCTTCTTCGCCACTAGCCCGGCCGCCATCATCACGCTGGGGTTGGAGGTGTTGGTGCAGGAGGTGATGGCCGCGATGACCACGGCACCGTTTTTCAGGCGATAGGTGTTGCCTTCGTATTCGTAATCGGCTTCGCCCACCAGGTCGGCATTGCCCACGGCGACGCCGCCACCGCCTTCGCTTTCCAAGCGGCCTTCTTCCTTGCTGGTGGGTTTGAATTGCAGGTCGAGGAAATCACTGAACGCCTGGCCGACATTGGGCAAGGCGACACGGTCCTGCGGGCGTTTCGGCCCGGCGAGGCTGGCTTCGACGCTGCCCATGTCCAGGGCCAGGGTGTCGGTGAAGATCGGCTCCTGGCCGGCGTTGCGCCACAGGCCCTGGGCCTTGGTGTAGGCCTCGACCAGCTTGACAGTTTCCGTCGGGCGACCGGACAGGCGCAGGTAGTCCAGCGTCACCTCGTCGACCGGGAAAAAGCCGCAGGTAGCGCCGTATTCAGGCGCCATGTTGGCAATGGTGGCGCGGTCGGCCAGGGGCAAATCGGCCAGGCCATCGCCATAGAACTCGACGAACTTACCGACCACGCCTTTTTTGCGCAGCATCTGGGTCACGGTCAGCACCAGGTCGGTGGCGGTGATGCCTTCTTTCAATTTGCCGGTGAGCTTGAAGCCGATCACTTCCGGGATCAGCATAGACACCGGCTGACCGAGCATCGCCGCTTCCGCTTCGATCCCGCCCACGCCCCAGCCGAGCACGCCGAGGCCGTTGATCATGGTGGTGTGGGAGTCGGTGCCCACCAGGGTATCGGGGAAGGCGTAGGTGCGGCCGTCTTCATCTTTGGTCCACACGGTGCGGCCGAGGTATTCCAGGTTGACTTGGTGACAGATGCCGGTGCCCGGCGGCACCACGCTGAAGTTGTCAAAGGCGCTCTGGCCCCAACGCAGGAAGGCGTAACGTTCGCCGTTGCGCTGCATTTCGATATCGACGTTTTGCTCAAAGGCGTCGGCGTTGCCGAATTTGTCGACCATCACCGAGTGGTCGATCACCAGGTCGACCGGCGACAGCGGGTTGATGCGCTGCGGGTCGCCCCCGGCCTTGGCCACGGCGGCGCGCATGGCGGCCAAGTCGACCACGGCGGGCACGCCAGTGAAGTCCTGCATCAGGACGCGGGCGGGGCGGTACTGGATCTCACGGTCGGACCGGCGTTCCTTGAGCCAGGCGGCGATGGCCTTGAGGTCGTTGCCGGTGACGGTCTTGGCGTCTTCCCAGCGCAGCAGGTTTTCCAGCAGCACTTTGAGCGACATCGGCAGCTTGTCCAGGTCACCCAGGCTCTTGGCGGCTTCGGGCAGGCTGAAGTAGTGGTAGGTCTTGCTGTCTATTTGCAGGGTTTTAAGGGTTCTCAGGCTATCAAGGGATGACATTACATGACTCCTTTTGATCCGCACGGCCACGGACCTGACGGGACGAACAGAGCGTTCAACTTAGCGCGATTTTCATTAGCAGGCTAATAACTGGACTCTATGCTTAAGTCCAAGGTTCCGAACTCGGCTATCATGCGCGCGTTTTCATGACAGGTATTGCGATAGAGCAATCCCGTTGCCAGGAGATTCAATTGAACACCCTTTTTATGCACTGCCGCCCGGGTTTTGAAGGCGAAGTCTGTTCCGAGATCGCGGAGCACGCCGCGCGCCTGAACGTTTCCGGCTACGCCAAGGCCAAGACCGGCAGCGCTTGCGCCGAATTTGTCTGCACTGAAGAAGACGGCGCGCAACGCCTGATGCACGGCCAGCGCTTCGCCGAGCTGATCTTCCCCAGGCAATGGGCGCGCGGGGTATTCATCGACCTGCCGGAAACCGATCGCATCAGCGTGATCCTCGCCCACCTGCGTGAATTCCCAGTGTGCGGCAGCCTGTGGCTGGAGATGGTCGATACCAACGACGGCAAGGAACTGTCGAATTTCTGCAAGAAATTCGAGGTGCACCTGCGCAAAGCCTTGCTGAACGCCGGCAGGCTGGTGGACGACCCGAGCAAGCCGCGCCTGCTGCTGACGTTCAAGAGCGGTCGCGAGGTGTTCATGGGCCTGGCCGAGTCGAACAATTCAGCGATGTGGCCGATGGGTATCCCGCGTTTGAAGTTCCCGCGTGAAGCCCCAAGCCGCTCGACCTTGAAGCTGGAAGAGGCCTGGCACCACTTCATTCCTCGCGAGCAGTGGGACGAACGCCTGCATGGCGACATGACCGGTGTCGACCTCGGTGCGGCCCCCGGCGGCTGGACGTGGCAGCTGGTCAACCGGGGCATGCTGGTGACCGCCATTGACAACGGCCCCATGGCCGAAAGCCTGATGGACACCGGCCTGGTGCAGCATTTGATGGCCGATGGCTTTACCTTCGTGCCCAAGCAGCCGGTGGACTGGATGGTCTGCGATATTGTCGAGAAGCCGGCGCGCAACGCGGCATTGCTGGAAACCTGGATCGGCGAGGGGTATTGCCGCGAGGCGGTGGTCAACCTCAAGCTGCCGATGAAGCAGCGGTATGCCGAAGTGAAGCGTCTGCTGGAGCGCATCGAAGACGGCTTCAAGGCACGCGGCATTCGGGTGGAGATTGGCTGCAAGCAGCTGTACCACGACCGCGAAGAAGTGACGTGCCACTTGCGTCGACTTGTGGACGTAAAGAAACCCAAGAGACGCTGATACCCAATGTGGGAGCTGGCTTGCCTGCGATAGCGGTATAACTGTCGAAATTTATGTTGAATGTGCCCCCGTCATCGGGGGCAAGCCGCCTCCCACAGAAGGTTGGGTTGGTTTTAGGAGTGAAGTATGAGTCTTGAACTGCCCGTAGACGGCACCCTCGACGCCACCGGCCTCAATTGCCCGGAGCCGGTGATGATGCTGCACCAGCACATCCGCGACCTGCCTGCGGGCGGCCTGCTCAAGGTGATCGCGACCGACCCGTCGACCCGCCGCGATATTCCCAAATTCTGCGTGTTCCTCGACCATGAACTTGTCAGTCAACAGGAAGACGCCGGCACGTACCTTTACTGGATCCGCAAGAAAGCCGATTGACCGCCGAACCCTTGTAGGAGCGAGCTTGCTCGCGAAAAACGCTAACGATCAAGCAGCGCTTCTGGTTTAACGCGGCGCTCTCAGGTTTTTCGCGAGCAAGCTCGCTCCTACAGGGCGCGCGTGAGCGCCTTGTCGGCGTGGATGCGTCGGCGTGCACTGCGCGCCAGGCGCACCAGCAACATGGCTGCCGCGCAGCTCAGGCCGACGATCAGGCCTTGCCACAAGCCGCTTGGGCCGCTGGGTTCGCCCAGCCAGTCGGTCAGCCCCAGGGCGTAACCGACCGGCAAGCCCACGCCCCAGTAGGCGAACAGGGTCAGCAGCATGGTGACCCGGGTGTCCTGATAGCCGCGCAGCGCGCCGGCAGCGGTCACCTGGATCGAGTCGGAAAACTGGAACAACGCCGAGAACACGATCAGCATCGATGCCAGGTGGATGACCACCGGGTCGGGGGTGTAGATCGCCGCAATCTGTTCGCGAAACACCAGCATCAGGCTACAGGACAGGCAGGCATAGGCCAGCGCGGTGCCCATGCCAACGCCGGCGGCGAAGCGGGCTTCACGCGGTTCGCCACGGCCCAGGGCCTGGCCGACGCGCACGGTGACGGCCATGCTCAGGGAGTAGGGGATCATGAACACCAGGGAACTGACATTCAGCGCGATCTGATGGCCGGACACCACGGTAGCCCCCAGGCTGCCCAGCAGCAGGGCGATCACCGCGAAGATGCTCGACTCGGCAAAGATCGCCACGCCAATCGGCAGGCCGATCCCCAGTACACGCTTGATCACCGCCCATTGCGGCCAGTCGAAGCGCTTGAACAATTCGCTGCTCTGATACGCCGGGCCCCAGCGGGTCCACCCGGCCAGGCCGAGCATCATCACCCACATCGCAATCGCCGTGGCCCAGCCGCAGCCTACGCCGCCCATGGCCGGCAGGCCGAGATGGCCGTAGATGAAGATGTAGTTCAGCGGAATGTTCAGTGCCAACCCGCACAAGCCCATGACCATGCTCGGCCGCGTACGGCCCATGCCGTCGCTGAAGCAGCGGAACACGTAATACAGCGCAATGGCCGGCATGCCGGCGGCGATGCCATGCAGGTAGCCCATGGACGGCTCGATCAGTGCCGGCTCGACCTTCATCGCATGCAGCACCGGCTCGGCGCACAGCAGCAGCAGCGCACCCGCGATGCCGACCACCACGGCCAGCCACAATGACTGGCGTACCAATGGCCCGATTTCGCTGTACTTGCCTGCGCCGTAGCGCTGCGCGACTTTCGGCGTGGTGGCCAGCAGGGTGCCAGTCATCAACAGGTAGACCGGGATCCAGATCGAGTTACCCAGGCCAACCGCCGCCAGGTCCTGGGGGCTGACACGTCCGGCCATCACCGCATCGACAAAGCTCATCGCAGTGGTTGCCAGTTGGCCGATGATGATCGGCAAGGCCAGCGTCAGCAGGTCGCGCACTTCCCGGCTGATACGGGCGGGGCGGGTGAGGGGAGCGGTGGCAGTGTTCACGTACAGGTGTCCAATAAAAAGGCAGTCGCAAGGACGGCGGATTCTACGCTTTGACGCAATGGTCAGGAAAAAACCTGTGTTGGGGATTTGTAAACAATCGACTAAACACAACAGATCCCTGTGGGAGGGAGCAAGCCCCCTCCCACATCGGATCCTCACAAGCCTGTACACTGCTGATCCGCCAAAGGAGCCTGCCATGCTGATTGTTGCCGACGAAAATATTCCGCTGCTCGATGCATTCTTCCAGGGGGTTGGCGAGATTCGCCGCGTGCCCGGCCGTTCCATTGACCGCGCCACGGTCGAGCAGGCCGATGTGCTGCTGGTACGCTCGGTGACCAACGTCAACCGGGCTTTGCTCGAGGGCACGACGGTGGGGTTTGTCGGCACCTGCACCATCGGCACCGATCATCTGGACCTTGATTACTTCAGGCAGGCCGGTATCCAGTGGTCCAGCGCACCCGGCTGCAATGCCCGGGGCGTGGTGGATTATGTGCTGGGCAGCTTGCAGACCCTGGCCGAAATCGAAGGCGCCGACCTCAGCCGGCGCACCTACGGCATCGTTGGCGCCGGCGAGGTCGGCGGGCGGCTGGTCAAGGTGCTCAAGGGCCTGGGCTGGAACGTGCTGGTGTGTGATCCGCCACGGCAGATCGCCGAAGACGCTGACTACGTGAGCCTGCAGCAGATTATCGAGCACTGCGATGTGATCAGCTTGCACACGCCGCTGACCAAGTCCGGCAATGGCTCCACCTGGCATCTGTTCGATCGCCAGCGCCTTGCGCAGCTCAAGCCCGGCACCTGGCTGATCAATGCCAGCCGAGGCGCGGTAGTGGACAACGCCGCGCTGCGCGACGTGTTGCTGGAGCGCGAAGACCTGCAAGCCGTGCTGGACGTGTGGGAAGGCGAGCCGCAGGTGGATGCCGACCTGGCTGACCTGTGCGTGCTGGCCACGCCGCATATCGCCGGCTACAGCCTTGACGGCAAGCAGCGCGGTACGGCGCAGATCTACCAGGCGTTCTGTGCGCACCTGGGCCAGGAACCGAGCATTCAATTGCGCGATTTGTTGCCGGCGCCATGGCTGGCCGAGGTGCACCTGAATGCCTCAACCGATCCGGCCTGGGCGCTGGCGACCTTGTGCCGCAGTGTGTACGACCCGCGCCGGGACGATGCGGATTTGCGTCGCAGCCTGGTAGGAACAGTAGAGGAGCAGCGCAAGGCATTCGACCTGTTGCGCAAGCATTACCCGGAGCGTCGTGAGATTGACGGCTTGAAGGTGCGCATCAATGGTGAGTCGGCAGCCCTTTCCAGCATCGTCGCCGCCCTGGGCGCCGAAGCGGTTTAACGCGCATAAAAAACCCGGCCACCTGGGCCGGGTTCGAAAGAGCGTGGGCGCTTGCGCCTTACTGGGCAGGCTTTACCAATTTATCTTCCAGTTCGCTGCAGGCTTGCTGGATCATTTCTTCGGTGATCTGCACCTCGCGGCCCTTGGCGTCGATGTACGAGCACGGCAATAGCTGCGGCTGGCGGATCACTTCAATTTTGGCATCGCTGCTGTTTTGCAAGGTCATGGCCTGTCTCCTCATCAGGTTGTGTACCTACTTTAATTCCCCCGCGTGACCGAGCTATTACAACTCCATACACGACCATCGGTTCGAACACCCAGTCCACCAGAAACCGGCACATATTTCCAGATCAGTCTTAGACCGATAGCCTCTAGCGGCCTCTATCGGCGGGCATAATTAACCTGACTCATTGCTATTTGCTCAAGTTCCCCCAATGTTGATCAATAGTCTCCTCATTGGTGAAGCCCTAAATGTTCTCAGTCCGTCAACGCCGTGCGATTCGCCTGGCCAGCCGCTTCATTGCGCCCTACCGCTGGCAGGCGCTGGGTGCCCTGCTGGCGCTGATCGTTACCGCCGGCATCACCTTGTCCATGGGGCAAGGTATCCGCCTGCTGGTCGACCAGGGTTTCATGACCCAGTCGCCGCACCTGCTCAATCAGTCCATCGCGCTGTTTATGGTGCTGGTGGTGGGCCTGGCGGTGGGCACGTTCGCGCGCTTCTACCTGGTGTCGTGGATTGGCGAGCGGGTGGTGGCGGACATTCGCCGACAGGTGTTCAACCACCTGATCTACCTGCATCCGGGCTTCTACGAAAACAATCGCAGCTCGGAAATCCAGTCACGCCTGACCACCGACACCACCCTGCTGCAATCGGTGATTGGCTCATCGCTGTCGCTGTTCCTGCGCAATGCCCTGATGGTCATCGGCGGTATCGTGCTGTTGTTCATCACCAACCCCAAGCTCACCAGCATTGTCGTGGTGGCGTTGCCGCTGGTGCTGGCGCCGATCCTGATCTTTGGCCGGCGCGTGCGCAGCCTGTCGCGCCAGAGCCAGGACCGCATTGCCGATGTCGGCAGCTATGTGTCCGAGACCCTGGGCCAGATCAAGACCGTGCAGGCCTATAACCATCAGGTGCAGGACGAGCAGCGTTTCGCCCTGACCGTGGAAGAGGCGTTCACCACCGCCCGCAAACGCATCCTGCAACGTTCCTGGCTGATTACCCTGGTGATTATGCTGGTGCTCGGTGCCGTGGGCGTGATGTTGTGGGTCGGCGGGATGGACGTGATCAGCGGGCGCATTTCCGGCGGTGAGCTGGCGGCGTTCGTGTTCTACAGCCTGATCGTCGGCAGCGCTGTGGGCACCTTGAGTGAAGTGCTTGGCGAGCTGCAGCGGGCCGCCGGTGCGGCGGAGCGGATTGGCGAACTGTTGCAGTCGAGCAACGACATCCAGGCGCCGGCCAGCGGTGGCGTACGGCTGCCGGAACGGGTCAGCGGGCGCATGGAGCTGCAAGACCTGCGCTTTTCCTACCCGTCACGGCCAGACAGCTACGCCATCGACGGCCTGAACCTGAGCGTCAACCCTGGCGAAACCCTCGCCTTGGTGGGACCTTCCGGCGCAGGCAAATCGACGCTCTTCGACTTGCTGCTGCGCTTCTATGACCCCCAGCACGGCCGCATCCTGCTCGAAGGGCAGCCGCTGACCGCACTCGACCCGCTGGACCTGCGCCGCCACTTCGCGCTGGTATCCCAAAGCCCGGCGCTGTTTTTTGGCAGCATCGAAGACAACATCCGCTACGGTAACCCGACGGCCACCCGCGCGCAGGTCGAAGCCGCAGCCCGCATCGCCCATGCCCATGACTTCATCCTGCAAATGCCCGATGGCTACCAGACCCACCTCGGCGACGGTGGCCTGGGCCTCTCCGGGGGGCAGCGGCAACGCCTGGCCATCGCCCGCGCGTTGCTGGTAGACGCGCCCATCCTGCTGCTGGACGAAGCCACCAGCGCCCTCGATGCCCAGAGCGAACACCTGATCCAACAAGCCCTGCCGCAATTGATGCAGGGCCGCACCACCCTGGTGATTGCGCACCGCCTGGCCACGGTGAAGAACGCCGACCGGATCGCGGTGATGGACCAGGGCAAATTGGTAGCCGTGGGCACGCATCAGCAGTTGATTGCGAGCAATCCGCTGTATGCGCGGTTGGCGGCGTTGCAGTTCAGTGCAGATCACCAGCGCCAATAGCCTCCACAGAAATACAAATGTGGGAGGGGGCTTGCCCCCGATAGCGGTGGATCAGCAACAAAATTGCTGACTGACACTCTGCTATCGGGGGCAAGCCCCCTCCCACATTGGATATTCGGCAGATTCAGTGCCTTATTGGTCGTCGAAGTACCGTTCATGCCAATCCACCAGCGGCTGCGGTGAATTGAGCTTCTGCCCGTAGATCACCGAATAAGACAGCACGTTCTGCACATACTGACGGGTCTCGTCGAACGGGATGCTTTCCACCCACACGTCGAAACTCAGATGGTCCGCACCGCGTAGCCACTGACGCACGCGGCCGGGGCCGGCGTTGTAGGCGGCGGAGGCGAGCACGCGATTGCCGTTGAATTGGCTGTGCACCTGGCTCAGGTAAGCGGCGCCGAGCTGGATGTTTTTGTCCGGGTCCAGTACCTGGGCCGGGGAGGCGAGGGGAATGCTGAACTTGCGCGCGGTTTCCTTGGCCGTACCGGGCATCAGCTGCATCAGGCCGCTGGCGCCGACGCCGGAGCGGGCGTCGTCCATGAAGGCGCTTTCCTGGCGGGTAATCGCGAACACCCAGCTTGAATGCAGGCCGCGCACCTTGGCTTCGCGCACCAGAGTGTCGCGGTGGGCCATCGGGAAGCGGATGTCCAGATCGTCCCAATACTGCGCCTGGCTGATCGTGCGGATCGCCGGGAAGTACCACTTCATGTCGTAGGCCAGCTTCGCCTGCGCGACCATTTCGTCACGGTTGAAGTGACGGCTGACGTGGTACCACTCGCGGCGGCCATCGACGATCTGGCCACGGGCGTAGAACTCCAGGGCCCGGCGCACGCCTGGGGTATTGCGCACTTTATTGACCAGCGCCTGGCTCATCACCAGCGGCTTGTTGTTCAACTGGTAAGGGGTCTTGGAACGGTCCGCGGCGAGGAAACCGTAGAAATCGCGTTCCTTGGCCACGTTTTTATACAGCACCAACGCCTGCGGGTTTTTCGGTTCGGCCAATTCCAGGCTGCGTGCCTGCCAGTAGCGCCAGCGGTTGGTGGTGGCCAGATCCTGCGGCAGCTTGCGGGTCAACTGGTACGCATCTTCCCAGCGCGCCAGGCGCAACAGCAGGCGCAGGCGCCACTCGGAGACGGTGTTGTCGCGCAGCTCCGGGTCGTACTTGGTCATCACGTCCAACGCGCGAGGATCGTACCGGCGTGCCAGGGTCAGGCCGATTTCCCGCGCAATCGAAACTTTTTCGTCACGGGAGAAGTGCATGCTGCTGGCGTAGCCGTCCAGCAGAGCCATGGCCTTGTCCGGGTCCTGGCGTGCGAGACGACGCAGGCCCAGGCCTACGGCGTCAGACATGGCCTCGGTGGCCGGCAGGAAGCGCGACGGGTCGCTGAGCATATCGGGCTTTTGCGCCACGTCGATCATCAGGCGGCCTTGGGCGCCGAGCGTTGGTAGGGTTTTCACCAGGCTGTTGGCCAGCGCGTAGTTGCGCGCTTCGGCGGCGAGCTTGGCGCGGTCCCAGATTTTTTGTTCGGTCAGCTGACCATCAGAGGCCCACTGGCCAAAGGTCGCATCACAGGCCGCCGGTTGGGTTTTGCCGGTCATCCACAACTTTTCGGTGGTCTTGTAGCCTTCGGCCTTGAGGTTGTGGGTCAGTTGGAACTGGCCGTGCAGGCAGTCCAGCTCGACGAAATTGAGCTTGGCATCGTAGTACTTTTCAAAGGTCTGCCAATCACCGCGTTCGGCCAGCCAGCGTAACCAGCGCAGCTTCATCCAGTTGGCCTGGGGCAGGTCGCCGTTTTTGGCGAGGAACTGTTCGATTTCCTGGTTGCTCGCGGTTTTAAGACGCGCGGTCAGTTCGTCATAGGCCAGGTACGGCGTCAGCGGGTAGTCGGCCAGGGCCTGGCTGTATTGCATGTACGGGCCGCTGTCACCCTTGGCCAGGGCGCGTTTGGCTTCATCGTAATATTGACGTTGGGTGGTGAGGTCCACGGCCTGGGCAGATTGAACGGCGGTGGCGGAGAGAAGCAGGCAGGATAAAAAGTTGAAAAGGCGACTGCGCATGAGACGTCCGTGCAGAGAAATCACGACTAGCACCGGCACCGCCGACACTGATTGCCCCTAGCTTAGCCTTTTGCCAGCGGCCGGCGAAAGCTTTGCCGGCCGGTTGGTTCAAGTTCGCGGCAAATGTCCTGCTGAACGTGTCGGCAGCGAAAATGCTGGCCGCATCCCACCCTCAACTCAGGTAGAATGCGCGCCCAGTTTTTGGAGAAGTGTATGACCCTGCTCAAATTCAGCGATGTGTCCCTTGCTTTCGGCGCTATGCCGTTGTTGGACAAGGTGTCCTGGCAGATCGCCCGTGGTGAGCGGGTGTGCATCATCGGCCGCAACGGCACCGGCAAGTCCAGCATGATGAAGCTGGTAAAAGGCGACCAGAAGCCCGATGAAGGCTCTGTCTGGCGTGCCCCAGGCCTCAAGATCGGCGAATTGCCGCAGGAATTGCCGGTAGCCGACGAGCGGACAGTGTTCGACGTGGTTGCCGAAGGCCTGGACGGCGTGGGCGAATTGCTCGCGCAATACCATCACCTGGCGCAGAACTGCGTCACCGAAGCCGACCTGGACAAGCTGATGCACGTCCAGCAAGACCTCGAAGCCCGTGACGGCTGGCGCCTGCAGCAACTGGTGGACAGCACCCTGAGCCGCCTGCAATTGCCCGCCGACAAGACCCTCGCCCAATTGTCCGGCGGCTGGCGTCGGCGCGTGCTGCTGGCCCAGGCGTTGGTGTCCGAGCCGGATCTGCTGCTGCTCGACGAACCGACCAACCACCTGGACATCGGCGCTATCGCCTGGCTCGAAGAAGCCCTCAAGGATTTCCAGGGCGCCGTGCTGTTCATCACGCACGACCGGTCTTTCCTGCAAAACCTGGCCACGCGCATCCTGGAACTGGACCGCGGTGGCCTGATCGACTGGAACGGCGACTACGCCAGCTTCCTGGTGCACAAGGAAGCTGCACTCTCGGCTGAAGAGACCGCCAACGCCCTGTTCGACAAGAAGCTGGCCCAGGAAGAAGTCTGGATCCGCCAGGGTATCAAGGCGCGCCGCACCCGTAACGAAGGCCGCGTGCGCGCGTTGAAAGCGCTGCGGGTTGAGCGCAGCGAACGGCGTGAACGTACCGGCAAGGCCAATATCCAGCTCGATACCGCCGACAAGTCGGGCAAGCAGGTGATGGTGCTGGAGAACGTCAGCTTCCATCACCCGGACGGCCCGTTCCTGATCAAGGACTTCTCCATGGTCCTGGCGCGCGGTGACCGTATCGGCCTGCTGGGCGCCAACGGTACCGGCAAGACCACCTTGCTCAAGCTGATGCTCGGCGGTCTGCAGCCGACCAACGGCACGGTGGAAGAGGGCACGCGCATCGACGTGGCCTACTTCGATCAGCTGCGCCACCAGTTGGACCTGGAAAAAACCGTGATCGACAACGTTGCCGAAGGCCGCGATTTTATCGACATCGACGGCCAGAGCCGCCACGTACTCAGCTATCTGGGCGACTTCCTGTTCAGCCCGCAACGTGCACGTACACCGGTGAAAGCCTTGTCCGGTGGCGAGCGTGCGCGCCTGCTGCTGGCCAAGCTGTTCAGCAAACCGGCGAACCTGCTGGTACTCGACGAACCGACCAACGACCTCGACGTGGAAACCCTCGAACTGCTGGAAGAGGTCTTGCTGACCTTCAACGGCACCGTACTGATGGTCAGCCACGACCGGGCATTCCTCGATAACGTGGTCACCAGCACCCTGGTCTTCGAAGGCGAGGGCAAGGTGCGCGAGTACGTCGGTGGTTATCAGGACTGGCTGCGCCAGGGCGGCTCGCCGCGCCTGCTGGGCGTAACCGAGAGCAAGTCCGGCAAGGCCGACTTGACCTCCGCAGTGGTTGCTCCCGTGGAAACTGCGGCACCGGCTCAGGAAGCTGCGCCAGCGGCCAAGAAGAAACTCAGCTACAAGCTGCAGCGCGAGCTGGAAGCGTTGCCGGGCGATATCGACGCCAAGGAACAACAGATCGCCGCGGTGGAAGCACAAATGGCTGACGCGGGTTTCTACCAGCGTCCGGCGGCGGAAACCGCTGCGGTCATCGCTTCCCTGGAGACGTTGAACCAGGAGCTGGAAGTGCTGGTTGAGCGTTGGGCCGAGCTGGATGGCTAAGTGACCTTCGCACAATGAAAAAGCCCGGCGCTCTTTTATGAGCGCTGGGCTTTTTTATATGAAATGCGGTCAAAATGTGGGAGGGGGCAAGCCCCCCCACATTGGATCTACGGCGTTCTTACGTATTTTTTACCAGCTTCACCGCCAGCACATCGCACGGCGCGCCGTGCAGTACATCATTGGCAGTAGAGCCCAGCAACAACGCCAAACCGTGACGACCATGGCTACCTACCACGATCAAGTCGCAAGCCTTTTCCTTTGCCAAGTGGTGGATTTCCTGGCGCGGTTGGCCGTATGTCAGGTGGCAGTCTTCCTTTTTCAGGTGCGGGTATTTGAGAATCAAACGATCCAGGCGCTCCTTGGCCTGGTCAAATTGTTGTTGCTGCAACTGGGAAAGGTCCATCGGCACGTCACCGCCAAAGGCCATGGCCATGGGCTCGACGATATGCACCAACGACAGTATGGCGCCATTGGCCAATGCAGATTCCTGCGCGCGCTTGATCACTGGATCGCACTCTTCGGTCAGGTCGACGGCGACCAGAATATGTGTGTAGGGCATGGGGCGTTCCTCCAGGGGACTGCAATAAATTCAGTATGGCTGCTTTCGAGCGGATCGGCTTGCGTCAGATCAAATCCGCTCATCAGGAAATTCGGGGGTACACATATGACGGTCTGGATAGTGGTGTCAATCCTTGTGGTGGTTCTGAGCCCTCTGGCATGGCTGCGCCCGTCGCGCCATCAGAGCGGGCGCATGGCCCTGCGCATGGAGGCGCGCCGCATCGGGCTGGCCATGCAACTGGCGCCCCAGGAGTGGCCGCACTGGCTCAAGCAAGAGCCGCCGAGCCCCTGCGCGCAGTATTGCCGGCCACGACGCGGCAGCACGCCGGCCCTCTGGAGTTACTGGCAGTTGGAGCCGGGGGTGTGGGTCAATCAATGGCGCGAGGTCTGCGTGGATGAAAGGTTGTTGCCGTATTTTTCGACGCTGCCGGCCAACGTGTACAAGGTCGAGGCCGACAAGCAAATGATCGCCTTGTATTGGGGCGAGAAGGGCGAGGCGAGCGTGTTGAAGGATATTGATGCGCTGCTCAAAGCCCTGGCCTGACATAACCCACTCATTGTAGGAGCGAGCTTGCTCGCGAAAAACCTGAGAGCGCCGCGTTAAAGCTGAGGTAGCTGCGTTATGGCTGGCGATTTTCGCGAGCAAGCTCGCTCCTACAGAAAAACCGGAACGCCGGGCAATAAAAAGCCCGACTCATCATCGGGCTGGAGTTGGCCAGGCAGGCCGGTAGATCTTCAAGTTGCCGTTAGCCTAGCCGCCAATCCGTTTCTGTACAGTGCTTTTCCGTATGTTTCCTATTATTGATCTTGTGAATAGTTAAATATTGACGGGTTGCTATCCTGCGCTTCGGGTTCTGAAATGACTGGAAAGTCGCGTTTTTCCTAGCCTTTGGAGCGATTGACAATTGCTCGGAATTGGATGAAGGTGGCGTACCCAAATCAAACGGGCGTATGAATTGAGCGTTTGTCCTACAGGCGACTCTGACATAACCCCGACTATCGCACTGGCGGGTGTGCCTGGCGGATTGGCGTGAGCATTGATGCAGCTGTCAATGTCCAACCAGAGGCCAGCGTCCGGTGTGTACTGTTCAGCTTCCATATCGTGGAGATCAGTTGATGATTTACGAAGGTAAAGCCATCACGGTTAAGGCTCTTGAAAGTGGCATCGTCGAATTGAAATTCGACCTCAAGGGTGAGTCCGTCAACAAGTTCAACCGTCTAACCCTGAACGAACTGCGTCAGGCCGTAGACACCATCAAAGCAGATGCTTCGGTCAAGGGCGTGATCGTCTCCAGCGGCAAGGACGTGTTCATCGTCGGCGCTGACATCACCGAATTCGTCGACAACTTCAAGCTGCCCGATGCCGAGCTGGTGGCTGGCAACCTCGAAGCCAACAAGATTTTCAGCGATTTCGAAGACCTCAACGTACCCACCGTTGCTGCGATCAACGGTATCGCCCTGGGCGGCGGCCTGGAAATGTGCCTGGCGGCAGACTTTCGTGTCATGTCCGCTACCGCCAAGATCGGCCTGCCTGAAGTCAAGCTGGGCATCTACCCGGGCTTCGGCGGCACCGTGCGCCTGCCGCGCCTGATCGGTGCCGACAACGCCATCGAATGGATTGCCGCCGGCAAGGAAAACCGTGCTGAAGACGCGCTGAAAGTCGGTGCTGTCGATGCCGTGGTTGCCCCGGACAAACTGGCCGAAGCCGCGCTGAACCTGCTCAAGGGCGCCATCAGCGGCGAATTCGACTACAAAGCCAAGCGTCAGCCGAAGCTGGAAAAGCTCAAGCTCAACGCCATCGAACAAATGATGTCGTTCGAAACCGCCAAAGGTTTCGTGGCAGGCCAAGCCGGCCCGAATTACCCGGCGCCGGTCGAAGCGATCAAGACCATCCAGAAGGCCGCGAACTTCGGTCGCGACAAAGCCCTGGAAGTGGAAGCGGCAGGCTTCGTCAAATTGGCGAAAACCTCGGCTGCACAGAGCCTGATCGGCTTGTTCCTGAACGATCAGGAATTGAAGAAAAAGGCCAAGGCCTACGACGAAATCGCCAAGGACGTGAAACAGGCCGCCGTACTGGGCGCCGGTATCATGGGCGGCGGTATCGCTTACCAGTCGGCATCCAAAGGCACGCCGATCCTGATGAAAGACATCAACGAGCACGGTATCGAGCAGGGCCTGGCGGAAGCCGCCAAACTGCTGGTGGGCCGCGTTGATAAGGGTCGTATGACCGCTGCGAAAATGGCTGAAGTGCTTAACGGCATTCGTCCTACGCTGTCCTACGGCGATTTCGGCCACGTCGACCTGGTCGTCGAAGCCGTTGTCGAGAACCCGAAGGTCAAGCAGGCGGTATTGGCTGAAGTCGAAGCCCAGGTCAAAGACGACACCATCCTGGCTTCCAACACCTCGACCATTTCCATCAGCTTGCTGGCCAAGGCCCTCAAGCGTCCGGAAAACTTCGTCGGCATGCACTTCTTCAACCCGGTGCACATGATGCCGCTGGTGGAAGTGATCCGTGGCGAGAAGTCCAGCGAGCTGGCTATTGCCACCACCGTTGCCTACGCCAAGAAAATGGGCAAGAACCCGATCGTGGTCAATGACTGCCCGGGCTTTTTGGTCAACCGCGTACTGTTCCCGTACTTTGGCGGTTTCGCCAAACTGGTCAGCGCCGGTGTGGACTTCGTGCGCATCGACAAGGTCATGGAAAAATTCGGCTGGCCAATGGGCCCGGCGTACCTGATGGACGTGGTCGGCATCGACACCGGCCACCACGGTCGCGACGTCATGGCTGAAGGCTTCCCGGACCGCATGAAAGACGACCGCCGCTCGGCGATCGACGCACTCTACGAAGCCAAGCGCCTGGGCCAGAAGAATGGCAAGGGCTTCTACGCCTACGAGGCCGACAAGAAGGGCAAGCAGAAGAAAGTGGCCGACCCGTCGGTGCACGAAGTACTCGCCCCCGTCATCTACGAGCAGCGTGAGGTGTCCGATGAGGACATCATCAACTGGATGATGATCGCCCTGTGCCTGGAAACCGTACGTTGCCTGGAAGACGGCATCGTCGAGACCGCCGCCGAAGCCGATATGGGCCTGGTGTACGGTATTGGTTTCCCTCCGTTCCGTGGTGGTGCGCTGCGTTACATCGACTCGATCGGTGTGGCCGAGTTCGTTGCCCTGGCTGACAAATACGCTGATCTGGGCCCGCTGTACCACCCGACCGCGAAGCTGCGTGAAATGGCCAAGAATGGCCAGAGCTTCTTCGGTTAAGCGCCCAATCGACTAGAGCGAGAATATTTATGAGCTTGAATCCAAGAGACGTCGTGATCGTCGACTTCGGTCGTACGCCGATGGGCCGCTCCAAGGGCGGCATGCACCGCAACACCCGTGCCGAAGACATGTCGGCGCACCTGATCAGCAAGCTGCTGGAACGCAACGTCAAGGTTGACCCGAACGAAGTCGAAGACGTGATCTGGGGCTGTGTGAACCAGACCCTGGAGCAGGGCTGGAACATCGCGCGCATGGCCTCCTTGATGACCCAGATCCCGCACACCGCGGCCGGCCAGACCGTGAGCCGCCTGTGCGGTTCGTCGATGAGCGCGCTGCACACGGCCGCCCAGGCGATCATGACCGGTAACGGTGATGTGTTCGTGGTCGGCGGCGTGGAGCACATGGGCCACGTCAGCATGATGCACGGCGTCGACCCTAACCCGCACATGTCGCTGTATGCGGCGAAAGCCTCGGGCATGATGGGCCTCACCGCAGAAATGCTCGGCAAGATGCACGGCATTACCCGCGAGGCCCAGGACGCGTTCGGCCTGCGCTCCCACCAACTCGCCCACAAGGCGACCGTGGAAGGCAAGTTCAAGGATGAAATCATCCCGATGAACGGCTATGACGAGAACGGTTTCCTGAAGTTGTTCGACTACGACGAAACCATTCGTCCGGACACCACCCTGGAAAGCCTGGCGGCGCTCAAGCCGGCGTTCAATCCCAAGGGCGGCACCGTGACTGCCGGTACGTCGTCGCAAATCACCGACGGTGCTTCGTGCATGATCGTGATGTCGGCGCAACGTGCCCAGGACCTGGGAATCCAGCCGCTGGCGGTGATCCGCTCGATGGCCGTGGCGGGTGTGGACCCGGCGATCATGGGCTATGGTCCAGTACCGGCCACACAAAAAGCCTTGAAGCGCGCGGGCCTGACCATCTCCGATATCGACTTCTTCGAGCTTAACGAAGCTTTCGCCGCACAGGCCCTGCCAGTGTTGAAAGATCTGAAAGTACTCGACAAGATGAATGAGAAGGTTAACCTGCACGGCGGCGCGATTGCCCTGGGCCACCCATTCGGTTGCTCCGGTGCCCGCATCTCCGGCACATTGCTGAACGTGATGAAGCAAAATGGCGGTAACCTTGGGGTTGCAACCATGTGCATTGGTCTCGGCCAAGGCATTACCACCGTCTTCGAACGCGTCTAAGCGTTGGGTTGACGGAAGCCGGGGCCCAGTGCCCCGGTTTTTGTTTTTTGGAATTTTTAATTTTTTTTCAATAAATTTTGTAAGAGGGCCAGAGCATGAAAGTCGAACCCGGGCTCTACCAGCATTACAAGGGGCCGCAGTACCGCGTTTTCAGCGTGGCGCAGCACTCCGAGACCGAAGAAGAAATGGTGTTCTACCAAGCACTGTATGGCGATTACGGCTTTTGGGTACGCCCGTTGAGCATGTTCCTGGAGACCGTCGAGGTTGACGGCGAGCAGGTCCCGCGCTTTGCTTTGGTCCAGGCCGAACCCAGTCTTTTTAAAGGGCAATAACGGCGGGTCGCGCAAAATGCTGCGCTTGACCTCACCTTGTTGCCACTATATATAGCGTTGCCGCGACAGGCGCCAACTGCCTTTCACTTCTCGAATTCAGGAATTTTCCGATCCATGGGCAAATCGCTGGTCATTGTGGAATCCCCGGCTAAGGCCAAGACCATCAACAAGTACTTGGGCAACGAGTACGTGGTGAAGTCGAGTATCGGCCATATCCGAGACCTGCCCACCAGCGGTTCGGCTAGCGCCAGCAAGGAGCCTGCCGCCAAGCGCGGCAAGGCGGCCGCGGGCGAAGGTCCGGTGCTCACGCCTAAAGAGAAAGCGCGCAAGCAGCTGGTCTCGCGCATGGGTGTGGACCCGGATCATGGCTGGAAGGCCAAGTACGAAATCCTTCCGGGCAAGGAAAAGGTCATCGAAGAGCTGCGCCGGCTCGCCAAAGATGCCGACACCATCTATCTCGCGACGGACTTGGACCGCGAAGGGGAAGCCATTGCGTGGCACCTGCGCGAAGCCATCGGCGGTGATGACAGCCGCTACAAGCGCGTGGTGTTCAACGAAATCACCAAGAAAGCCATCCAGGAAGCCTTCTCCAAGCCGGGCGAGCTGGACATCGACCGCGTCAACGCCCAGCAGGCGCGGCGCTTCCTCGACCGCGTCGTGGGCTACATGGTCTCGCCGCTGCTGTGGGCAAAAATCGCCCGTGGCCTGTCCGCCGGCCGTGTGCAGTCGGTGGCGGTGAAGCTGGTGGTGGAGCGTGAGCGCGAGATTCGTGCGTTCAACCCCGAAGAATATTGGGAAGTCCACGCTGACCTCGGCACTGCCAAGGGCAACAACGTGCGCTTTGAAGTGGCCCGCGAAAAAGGCGAAGCCTTCAAGCCGCTGAACGAAGCCCGGGCCATGGCCGCGCTGGAGAAGCTCAAGGCCTCCAGCTACAGCATCGTCAAGCGCGAAGACAAGCCGACCAGCAGCAAGCCGTCGGCGCCGTTCATCACTTCCACCCTGCAGCAGGCCGCGAGCAACCGCCTGGGCTTCGGTGTGAAGAAAACCATGATGATGGCCCAGCGTCTGTACGAAGCCGGCTATATCACTTACATGCGTACCGACTCCACCAACCTGTCGCAAGACGCGGTGGCAATGGCGCGTACTTATATCGAAAGCGAGTTCGGCAAGAAGTACCTGCCGGAAAAGCCAAACGTCTACAGCAGCAAGGAAGGCGCCCAGGAGGCTCACGAAGCGATTCGTCCTTCCGATGCCAACACCGAGCCGAGCAAGCTGAGCGGCATGGAGCGCGACGCCGAGCGCCTCTACGAGCTGATCTGGCGCCAGTTCCTGGCCTGCCAGATGCTGCCGGCGCAATACCTGTCCACCACCGTCAGCGTGGGGGCGGGCGACTTTGAGCTGCGTGCCAAGGGCCGGATCCTCAAGTTCGACGGTTATACCCGTGTAATGCCGCAAATCGCCAAGCCTGGCGACGACGATGTGCTGCCGGACATGGCTCAGGGCGATACGTTGAAGCTGATCAAGCTCGACCCGTCCCAGCACTTCACCAAGCCGCCGGCGCGTTATTCGGAAGCCAGCCTGGTAAAAGAGATGGAGAAACGCGGCATCGGTCGTCCTTCTACCTATGCGGCAATCATCTCCACCATCCAGGACCGTGGCTACGTGGCGCTGCACAACCGCCGCTTCTATTCGGAAAAAATGGGTGACATCGTCACCGAGCGTCTGTCCGAGAGTTTCTCCAACCTGATGGACTACGGCTTCACCGCCGGCATGGAAGAGAACCTCGATGACGTGGCCCAGGGCGAACGCGACTGGAAGAGCGTGCTGGACGAGTTCTACGGCGACTTCAAGAAAAAACTCGAAGTGGCCGAGAGCCCTGAGAGCGGTATGCGTGCCAACCAGCCGGTCATGACCGACATTCCGTGCCTCACCTGCGGCCGGCCGATGCAGATTCGTACAGCGTCCACCGGCGTGTTCCTGGGGTGCTCGGGCTACAGCCTGCCGCCCAAAGAGCGCTGCAAGGCCACCGTCAACCTGGTGCCGGGCGATGAAATCGCGGCGGATGACGAGGGTGAATCCGAGTCGCTGGTGTTGCGTGGCAAGCACCGTTGCCCGATCTGCAGCACCGCGATGGACGCTTACCTGCTGGATGAAAAGCACAAGCTGCACATCTGCGGTAACAACCCGGATTGCAACGGTTACGAGATTGAAGAGGGCACCTACCGCATCAAGGGCTACGAAGGTCCGAGCCTGGAGTGCGACAAGTGCGGCAGCGAGATGCAGCTCAAGACCGGTCGTTTCGGCAAGTTCTTCGGTTGCACCAATCCAACCTGCAAGAACACCCGCAAACTGCTGAAGAGCGGTGACGCGGCGCCGCCGAAGATGGACCCGGTGAAGATGCCTGAGCTCAAGTGCGAGAAGGTCAACGACACCTACATCCTGCGCGACGGTGCTTCGGGCCTGTTCCTGGCAGCCAGCCAGTTCCCGAAAAACCGCGAGACCCGTGCCCCGCTGGTGCTGGAAATCGTACCGCACAAGGATGAGATCGATCCGAAGTACCACTTCCTGTGTGAAGCGCCGAAGAAGGACCCGGATGGTCGCCCAGCCGTGATCCGCTATAGCCGCAAAACCAAGGAGCAGTACGTGCAGACCGAAGTCGACGGCAAGCCTACCGGCTGGAAAGCGTTCTACGACGGCGGCAAGTGGAAGGTCGAGGACAAGCGCCAGGGCGCTTGATAGTCCAATGTGGGAGGGGGCTTGCTCCCGATAGCGGTGTATCAGTCAACATACCTATGACTGATGCATCGCCATCGGGAGCAAGCCCCCTCCCACATTTGGATCTGCCTCATGGCACTTGCAGTTAACGATGACGCGAGAAATCTGATACACAGTGGTGCTCTCAGGTTTTTCGCGAGCAAGCTCGCTCCTACACAGCCAGCATCACGCCTCATTCGTTGTGGAGATTGCCGTCATGGCCAACGAACTCTATACCCGTACCAACCAGAAAATTTACTTCGCGGGGTTGTCCCTGGAAGCCCTTGGTCGTGCCGAGGCAGGCAAGGAGATGAATGCTATCGCGCTGGTCCAGGCGGGGCGTGAAGCCGCTCTGTTTCACCTGTACGGCGCCTTGCTGGGGTTATGCCATGAAATCGCCGGGTTCTACCGCTTGCCCCAGGCCGGTTCGCCCCGCGCGGAAATGATCATGGCCCGAGACGTGCTGGAAACCATGGCTATCCCGGAATTGGCCGAGCTGGTGGAAATGGCCCAGAGCCCGGACAGTTGGGTAGCCCGCCTGCTCAAGGCGCACGCCGACATGTTCCAACCGCCCCGCGTTCCCCATGTACCCAAGGGGGATGTGACGCAGCCATTGATCGTGGCGGTTGCATTGGAGGCGGATGAGCCCAAGCCTTTGAGCCGTGAAGAGCTGGAAAGCTGGCGTCAGGAACTGAAAAAGCTGGCGTTGCGCTTTCGCGAAGGTTTGAGCGAGTGCTGAGCGGGCACGCCTGCACGCGACAACACTGATATAATCCCGCGCTTTCGTGGAGAACAGACTTTTATGCCAACGTCCTTTCTGGAAATTGTTGAACTGCCTGACGGCCGAATCGAGCTGCGCCGGGCTGAGGACGAAGGTTCTCTGGTCATTCTGGACTTTTCCGAAGACGCAAAAGCGTTCCTGCAAGGCCAGCATGTGGAAGTGGCTAAAGCGATGTTGAGCGTTGGCGTGCAAATGGCCGGTCGCCTGGCTGAAGGCGAGCCGGAGAAGGAAGATGGCCCAAAGGTTCTTCACTGAGCCCTGGGTAACCCGCTCACTTCTTACCCCAGTCGAATATTCAAGCTCTGCGCATCGCCCGTGTGCGCGGCGCTGATCAGCTGCTGCTTGGCCGTTGCATTCAACGGGTTCAGCCAGCTCACCACCGTATGGCTACGGCCCAGGCGCAAAGCTTCGCAGGTCAACTGCTGGGCACTTTGCGTGCCCCGTGGCTGCAGCAACAGAATACGCTCACGGTTGAGGCCGGCATCCCGCAGCCAAGCCTGGGTCAGGCTGGCGGGCGGGGCGATCAGCGTCAACCAGCGCGCGTCCTGCTCCTCACTGAGTTCGCGCAGGATCGGCGCCAGCAGGCTCAAGCAGCTCCCGGCAGCCCCACGCAACGACAATTCACTGAATACCTCAGGTTCGCAGCTCCACGGCGCTTCGACCGTTTCTTTGAGGATGGGCGCAAGGGGTTGAGCCATAAAGGCCTCGAACAGCGACAGTTGTGTGTGTTGTGGGGTGTGCAAGAGCTGCATGATGTCTCCTTTAGCGGCGAATGACGCCGACACTCAAGCCTTCGATCACCAGGTCCTGGTCTTTGAGGTTCACTTCAATCGGCGCGAACTCCGGGTTTTCGGCCAGGAGCCAGACCTTGCTGCCTTCACGCTTGAAGCGCTTGACGGTGACTTCATCGCCGATCCGCGCCACGACGATCTGGCCATTGCGGGCTTCGCGGGTGGTGTGAACGGCCAGCAGGTCGCCATCGAAAATACCCACGTCCTTCATGCTCATGCCGTGCACCCGTAACAGGTAATCGGCGCGCGGATGGAAGAAGGTCGGGTTGATGTTGCAGGATTCCTCGACGTGCTGTTGCGCCAGGATCGGCGCACCCGCGGCCACTCGACCGATGATCGGCAGTGTCGATTCGTCGGCCTTGGCTTCGAAGCCAGGGATGCGAATACCGCGCGAAGCCCCCGGGGTCATCTCGATCGCGCCTTTGCGCGCGAGGGCCTTGAGGTGTTCCTCGGCAGCGTTGGGAGACTTGAAACCCAGCTCCAGCGCAATTTCGGCGCGTGTCGGTGGGTAACCGTTGTCATCAAGGCAGCGCTTGATAAAAGCCAGAATCTCAGCTTGGCGTGGCGTCAGTTTTAGCATGTTGATCGCTCTGTCTTTTTATACAGTGACTGGGATTATATACAGTGAACGGCGCTTGGCAATGATCCTTTTGAACGACTCCGCTGGACGGTCATCCATCATCCGTATCGGGGGGCAGCTATAGCACCGCCTACAGGCCATGAAAGATGTGATTAAATAGCGACGAAATAGATGACTGCCCGGCCGGAAAACGGACCCGCAGGCTTGACAAGACATACCCTGAAACGTATGTTTCAAACAAGTGTTTGTCAGGCGGAGTAGCCATGGCCCAGTCGGAAACCGTTGAACGCATTCTCGATGCTGCCGAGCAATTGTTCGCGGAAAAAGGATTTGCTGAAACTTCATTGCGGCTGATCACCAGCAAGGCTGGGGTCAACCTCGCTGCCGTGAACTACCATTTCGGCTCGAAGAAAGCGCTGATCCAAGCGGTGTTCTCGCGCTTCCTGGGGCCGTTCTGCGCCAGTCTCGACCGCGAACTGGAGCGTCGCCAGGCCAAGGCGGATAACAGGCCAAGCCTGGAAGAGCTTTTGGAGATTCTGGTCGAGCAAGCCCTGGTGGTTCAACCGCGTAGCGGTAACGACCTGTCTATTTTCATGCGTCTATTGGGCCTGGCGTTCAGTCAGAGCCAGGGCCACCTGCGTCGTTACCTGGAAGACATGTACGGCAAAGTGTTTCGTCGCTATATGTTGTTGGTCAATGAAGCTGCCCCGCGTATCCCACCCATCGAGCTGTTCTGGCGCGTGCACTTCATGCTCGGCGCTGCGGCCTTCAGCATGTCCGGGATCAAGGCACTGCGCGCGATTGCCGAGACGGATTTCGGCGTCAACACCTCCATCGAGCAGGTGATGCGCCTGATGGTGCCATTCCTCGCCGCCGGCATGCGCGCTGAAACCGGTGTGACCGATCAGGCCATGGCGGTGGCTCAATTGCGCCCGCGCAGCAAGTCCACACCCAGCCTCGCCAAGGTTTGACCGCTGCGGGTGTGCGCGGCCGCTTGCATCCGCTAAGCTAGCCGCCATGCCGATTTCAGCTATTTACGCGCAACCCGTCGTGCTTACCGTAACCGGTAGGGATGACGGGTTGTGCGCGTTATTTAAGGAAGGTTTATGACTGCTGCCCTGCAAGGTTCTTTGATGGTCGACGTTGCCGGTACCTGGCTGACGGCCGAGGACCGCCATCTGTTGCGCCAACCTGAAGTCGGCGGCTTGATCATCTTTGCGCGCAATATCGAACACCCGCGCCAGGTCCGCGAATTGAGCGCGGCGATTCGTGCGGTGCGCCCGGACCTGCTGCTGGCGGTCGACCAGGAAGGCGGCCGGGTGCAGCGCCTGCGCCAGGGGTTCGTGCGCTTGCCGGCCATGCGCGCGCTGGCGGATAACCCCAACGCCGAGTACCTGGCCGAACAATGTGGCTGGATCATGGCCACCGAAGTACTCGCCGTGGGCCTGGACCTCAGCTTCGCCCCAGTGCTCGACCTGGATTACCAGCGCAGCGCCGTGGTCGGCACCCGCTCGTTCGAAGGCGACCCCGAGCGCGCCGCCGTACTCGCCGGTGCCTTTATCCGCGGCATGAACAGCGCGGGCATGGCCGCCACCGGCAAGCACTTTCCGGGTCACGGTTGGGCCGAGGCCGATTCCCACGTCGCGATTCCCAACGACGAGCGCAGCCTGGAACAGATTCGCGCCAATGACCTGGTGCCTTTCGCACGCCTGAGCAAGCAATTGGCCGCCGTGATGCCCGCGCATGTGATCTACCCGCAAGTGGACAGCCAGCCCGCCGGCTTCTCACGCCGCTGGTTGCAGGACATCCTGCGCGGTGAGCTGCAGTTCGACGGGGTGATTTTCAGTGATGACCTGTCCATGGCCGGTGCCCATGTGGTGGGTGATGCGGCCAGTCGGATCGAGGCGGCACTCACTGCTGGTTGTGACATGGGGCTGGTGTGCAATGACCGCGCGGCTGCCGAGCTTGCACTGACTGCAGCCCAGCGGATGAATGTCACACCTTCGGCTCGCATTGCGCGTATGCGGGGGCATGCAAGTGCCTCGACTGACTACAAACAGGATCCGCGCTGGCTGGCAGCCCTTGGAGCGTTGCGAGACGCTCAGCTGATTGAATAAGAAGCTTGATGTAGGTAGCGTTTGAGTGCGGCTGAGACTGTTTCTTGCCGTAGTGTAGGAGTTGCGCTGCTTTAAGCTCCATTACTGGCTGCTGTAGAGTCTTTGTTTCATGAATGATCTGATTGCACGTATCGTCGAGTTGGATTGGCAAGCGTACTTTGAACCTCGCTCGCTGGAGCGTGGGTTTGAGTACGCTGGCGAAAATCGTCTTGAAATAAAAGAATTCGGGCATCACCGGCTGATCGCGCATTGCAGGGGCTCTGGACGTAATGTCTACACCCTGTCGATTACCCTGGAGAGTGCAGCATCCCGTCGGCCGGGCATCATCTGTGTGTGTTCTTGCCCGGTGGCGATCAATTGCAAGCACGCGGCTGCGGTCTTGTTTACGTTAACTGTGCTGTACGAAGAGCTGAACGAGCCGAAGAAGCCGGTGGGTGACCGCCTGAGTCCGCAGCTCGAAAACTGGCTCGAAAGCATCCCCAAGCCCACCCCGCCGGGTGAGGCTCAGCCCAAGAACACCGGCACTTGTTTGCTGTACCAAATCACCCCCGATGTTTATTCCAGTGGCTGGTCATTGGAGGTGTACCGGGCGCGCGTGACGAAACAAGGCGAGTACAGCGATATCAAACCTCTGCACTCGATGGATGAGGTATTACGGCGTGCCCCTGGCTATATGCATGAGCTGGATACCCGCATTGGTCGATTGCTGATGTTAGGCCGATCTTATGGCAGCTATGGCAGCAGTTTTCAGTTGGCCGGTGAGACGGGGGCCGAAATTCTCCAACTGGCGTTAAAAACCCAGCGCCTGTTTCTGGAGCTGGGTGCAGGACTGGCGCTCAACCGCGGCCCGGCCCGCGCTGCTCGCTTCGACTGGGCCGTATTGCCAGATGGCAATTACATTCCCTGCTGGATCAGCGACGGGCGTGAGTTGGACGATGTGTTGCCGCTCAAACCGCTTCACTATCTTGACCTCGACAACATGGAAATCGGGGTGCTCGAGCATGGGCTGGATGAGAACCTGGCCCTGCATCTTTGCGGCTTGCCGATGATTCCAGCTGAGCAAGTCGCGTTATTCAGTCATCGCATCAGTGCGGTGTCCAAGGTGATCCCGCCACCGCGCGAGCTGACCGAGCGCGTCGTGGATACGTTAGAGCCCCAAGGATGCCTTACATTGGGAAGCGACGAAGCCTACGTTTACGGGCGGTTCCACAGGGAGCACCGCGCTGCATTGGCGTTCCGCTATGACACCAGCCTGGCCAGCGGCAAGGGAACCGAGGACATCCTGTTTCTCAATGGCACCGAAACCCAGCGTATCCAACGCAAGCCTGCGGCTGAAAAAGCGCTGCGCAAGGCACTCACGAAAATCGGCTTTAAAGCGGTCAATCGCAAAAGCCGCGCGCTGCCTGAAAACGCTGGGGAAATGTTCGATCTACCCACTGATGAAGCCTGGCTGGGTTTCGTTGAAAGCGATGTGGCGGTTTTGCGTGAAGCAGGGTGGGACGTTGTCATTCAACCGGGCTTTTATTACGACGTGGACGCTGTGGACCACTGGTACGCGGATATCGAAGAAGCGTCAGGTCATGAGTGGTTCAACCTTGAGCTGGGCGTTGAGGTCAACGGCGAGCGGCACAGCCTGTTGCCAATCATGCTCGACTTGATGCGGAATCAGCCCGAGCTGCTCGATGTCGCCTACATGGCTGAGCGTGACGACGATGAGCGCGTGTTGGTCAGTTTGGGCGCGCGCACTCATACAAAGGTTGCGCTGCCTTACGGGCGCATCAAACCCCTGATGGCAACCCTCGGCGAACTCTACCTGCGCGCCCCCCAAGGTGATGCATTGCGGCTGAGCGCGCCCGATGCGGCTCGGCTCAGTCATCTGGACGCCATGCCCTTGGTATGGCGCGGTGGCGAGCGACTGCGTGATTTCGCCCAGCGTCTCAAGGGCTCCACCCATGCCCAGGTCTCTGCCCCCGAGGGCCTGAAAGCAGAACTTCGTGGCTATCAACTCGAAGGCCTGAACTGGATGCAAACGCTGCGCGAGCTGGAAGTCGGCGGGATTCTTGGGGATGACATGGGCCTGGGAAAAACCCTACAAACCCTTGCGCACCTGCTCTTGGAAAAACAGGCAGGTCGATTGCAAATGCCCGCGTTAGCCGTAATGCCTACCAGCCTGATCCCGAACTGGATCGACGAAGCCGCACGATTCACGCCACAGCTCAGAGTCCTGGCGCTGCACGGTGCACAGCGTCAGGCTGACTTCACGCGCTTGACCGATTACGACCTGGTACTCACCACCTACGCGCTGTTGCCCCGAGACCTTGAGGTTTTGCAGCCGCAGCGCTGGAGCGTGCTGATCCTCGACGAAGCGCAAAATATCAAGAATCCCAACAGCAAGGCGGCCCAGGCCGCTCGCCAACTGGATGCCGGCCAGCGGCTGTGCCTGAGCGGGACGCCGTTGGAAAACCATTTGGGCGAACTCTGGTCGCTGTTTCACTTCCTGTTGCCGGGATGGCTGGGCGATAGTAAAACCTTCAATCGCGATTACCGCACGCCGATTGAAAAGCGCGGCAATGCGCAACGCATGCAGCACCTGACGGCGAGGATCAAACCCTTCCTGTTGCGCCGCAAAAAAGAACAGGTGGCCACCGAGCTGCCGCCAAAGACCGAGATCGTGCACTGGGTGGACTTGAGCGACGCCCAGCGTGACGTGTATGAAACCGTGCGTGTGGCGATGGACAAGAAGGTTCGCGATGAGATCACCCGGCATGGTGTCGCCCGCAGCCAAATCATCATTCTCGAAGCGCTGCTCAAGTTGCGCCAGGTCTGCTGCGACTTGCGCCTGGTCAAGACTGCACCCGCCTCCAAACTGGCCCGGGCCGGTACTGGCAAACTCGGCAGTTTGATGGAGATGCTCGAAGAGTTGCTCAGCGAGGCGCGGCGCGTCCTGCTCTTTTCGCAGTTCACCTCGATGCTGGCATTAATCGAAGAGGAACTGAAGCAGCGTCAGGTCGACTATTCAATCCTGACCGGTGAAACCCTGGACCGGCGCACACCGGTGAAGAATTTCCAGGACGGCAAGACGCCGTTGTTCCTGATCAGTCTGAAAGCGGGCGGGACCGGCTTGAACCTGACGGCAGCGGATACGGTGATTCATTACGACCCCTGGTGGAACCCGGCCGTGGAAAACCAGGCCACCGACCGGGCCTACCGGATCGGGCAGGATAAGCCGGTATTTGTCTACAAGATGATTGCCCGAGGTACGGTGGAAGAAAAGATTCAGGCGTTGCAATTGGAAAAGGCAGCGCTGGCCGACGGTGTGCTTGAAGGGGGCGCCAGTGCGGGCTGGAAGCTGGAGCAGCGGGATATCGAGGCGCTGTTTGCGCCGTTGCCTGGCTAACGACCGCAGCGCGCCCTTCGCGGGCCAGCCCCCTCCCACATTTGACCGCTTTTCTTCAGGGTGAACGCGGTCAAGTGTGAAAGGGGGCTCGCGCTAATGCCAGTCAGTTAAGGCTTTTTGTAGGAGCGAGCTTGCTCGCGAAAAACGTCAACGATAACGCGTGCTTCCCGAATAAACGCGGTGCCTGTGAGTTTTTCGCGAGCAAGCTCGCTCCTACAGACGGTGGTGTACGCTTAACTGACTGGCATTAGGGCTTGCCCCCGATGGCGATCCGACAGTCAGCGCTTCTCTTGCTTATTCGGCAGCGGTGCAAACAACGCTTCAATATCCTCATTACCCAACTGCCAATCCCCGGTCGAACGCCCATCCAGCACACCCGCCGCGAGGTCGGATTTTTCCTTCTGCAAGTGCTGGATTTTCTCCTCCACCGTGCCTCGGGCAATCATCTTGTAAACGAACACTGGCTTCTCTTGCCCGATGCGGTAGGCACGGTCGGTGGCCTGGTTTTCGGTTGCCGGGTTCCACCATGGGTCGTAGTGGATCACGGTGTCGGCTTCGGTCAGGTTCAGGCCGACGCCGCCGGCTTTCAGGCTGATCAGAAAAATCTGCAGCTTGCCGCTCTGGAAGTCCTTCACCGGTGTGCGCCGATCGCGGGTCTGGCCGGTCAGCAGGGCGTAGGCGATTTTGCGCTGCTTGAGTTCAGCCTCGATCAGACTCAGCATCGAGGTGAACTGCGAGAACAGCAGGATCCGCCGGCCCTCGGCAAACAATTCCTCGAGCATCTGCATCAAGCTGTCGAGCTTGCCCGAGCTGCTGCCGCGGGCGGGCAGGGCGGCATCGTTGACCAGGCGCAAATCGCAGCACACCTGGCGCAGTTTGAGCAGTGCCTCAAGGATGATGATCTGGCTGCGTGCCACGCCCTTGCGGGTGATCTCGTCGCGGACCTTTTTATCCATGGCCAGGCGCATGGTTTCATAGACGTCGCGCTGCGCTTCGTTAAGGTCGACCCAGTGGATAATCTCGGTCTTGGGCGGCAGTTCCGTTGCCACCTGTTCCTTGGTGCGGCGCAGCAGGAACGGCTTGATCCGACCGTTGAGGTGCTGCAATCGCACCTCACTGGCGCGTTTTTCAATCGGGACGCGGTAATCGCGGTTGAAGCTTTTCACATCGCCGAGCCAGCCCGGCAACAGGAAGTGGAACAACGACCATAACTCGCCCAGGTGGTTTTCCAGCGGCGTGCCGCTCAGGCACAGGCGCTGCCGCGCATTCAGCTCGCGGGCCGCTTGCGCCGCCTTGCTGGTGGGGTTCTTGATGTACTGGGCTTCATCGAGGATCAGCACATGCAAGGGCAGGGCGGCGAGGGTGTCGATGTCCTTGGGCAGCAGCGCGTAGGTGGTCAACAGCAGGTCATAATCCTGCAGATTGGCGAAATGTTTCTTACGCCCTGCGCCGTACAGCGCCTGCACCCGCAATTGCGGAGTGAAATGCGCGGCCTCATCCAGCCAATTGGGGATCAGGCTGGTAGGCATGACCACCATGCACGGTCGATTCAGCCGTCCTGCATTTTTCTCCGTAAGAATATGCGCCAGGGTCTGCAAGGTTTTACCCAGGCCCATATCGTCGGCGAGAATCCCGCCCACCTCCAATTGGCGCAGCGACTGCATCCAGCTCAGGCCTTCCAGCTGGTAAGGGCGCAAGGTTGCATTCAAGCCGTCAGGCGCCACGCAGGTGAAATCCTTGATGTCCCGCAGGCGCTGGGCGAAGTTGCGGATTTTCTCGCCGCCTTCCCACTGCAGTGGCAGATCTTCCAGCGGGTTCAAGCGGACCGCATCGGCCTTGGCCAGGCGTAACGTGGTGGTGCCGGATTCCTGCAGGTAGAACTCGCCGAGGGTCGCCAGTACCGGCTTCAATCGCCCGTAGGGCAGCGCCACTTGCAGCGGACCGTGGCCGTTGGGCAGGCCGGGAATGTTCACCAGGATCAATTCATCATCGCGGCGCCGTGCGAGTTTTTCCGGATTGAGGATTTCGGTGTGGGAGCGCATCAAATTCAGCAGGATGGGCAGCAGGCTCAGCCGTTCGCCGTTGACGATGATACCCAGCTCCAGATCGAACCAGTCCCGCTCGGGGGCTTCATCGACGCTGGCGTACCAGTCGTCCACCGGGCTGAGGTCAAAACCGAAGTCTTCATCGATTTGCAGCTCCCAACCCTCGGCCCGCAGCGCAGGGGACGCGTTGAGGGTGAAATTCAGCCAGGCGCTGTCATTGACCATCTCGAACAGCTCGCCAGCGCTTTCCGGCAAGGCCTTGCTTTGGCGCGTGGCGATCTTGAACCCGAGCAGGCGCAGGTGTTCGCGGTAGGGCTGTTCCAGCTCGGGATGGCGCTTGATCCGCAGGCTCTGGGTTTCCTGGCGCACGATGATATCGGCGTTCTTTTGCCCGCTGACATAGTTACCCAGATAGTTGAACGACAGCGCCGCACGATGCTGGATGTAACGCTGCATCTTGCCATTGCGCGGCTCGAACGCGCTGAACTCCACACTGGCCAGCCACAGGCGCGGCACAGGGCGCACATCCTCCATGACCACCTGCGGCAGCACCACGCGGTTATCCAATACCGCCTGCAATTTTCCCAGCAGCTCGGCATCCTGGGCCGCCGCCGGGTAGGCCAGGGTTTCCTGCACCTTGAGCAGCACGGCGGCAATATGCTTGCAATTGGTGTGCACCGGGCAGGTACAGCGGCTGTCCACCAGAATCAGCATGCCCTTGGCCGATTCGCGCAACGAAATGGTCTGCCGGTAGACGTTGCCGCCCGAACCTTCACAGCTGGCGGTGATGGTGCTGTCGCCGGATTCGACGATGCGCACCCGATTCTCCAGCGCGTAACGCCGCCCGCGCTCCAGGCTTTGCTCTTTGAAGCGATTGGCCCACGAAGGGGCCAGGGGTTTGGTCAGCGACGCTGTCAGGGGCATGGCGCGGGATCAGTCCTGCATGTCGGGCGGTGGTGCGCTGGGGGGCTTGGCGGTCAGCGAAGTGATCTTGATCAGCAGCGCCAGGTGGCCGCCATCCAGGTAATTGAGCTGGTTGTTCTTGGTGCGCACGTCTTTCTGGCTCAGGTGTTCGCTGGCGATTACGCTGCCGTTGCTGTCGAACTGGTTGATCCAGAAGTCGGCGTCGATATCAGTGAAGCGCCCCAGTTGCAGGTTCAGCACGCCCTCGATAGGAAATTGGCCGAATTGCTCCTGGCCGTCGGTGATCGCGATCTTCACTGGCTGTTCGCCGAGGCTCTGTTCCCAGGCCTTGTGCGCAAGCACAGTGTAGTTGGAATCGGCGCGCAGTTTCTCGACGATATTGCCCAGGCGCGGCGGGCTCATTAGCTCGCCCAGGCGCTGCGCACCGCCATCCCAGTTTTCCGGCGCGGCGCGGCTGTTGATCACCGGCTCTGCATTCTGGCGCACGAGGATCATCTCCACCTGGTAGGGGCTGTCGGCAAAGGCCGAAGGCGCGAATACCAGCAACAGCAGGCTCAGAATGCGGAACACGCGCATGGAGGCGTCCTTCAAGCAGATTTCGGAATGAGGCGCTCAAACAGCGCCTCCAGGGTATTGAAGCGTTCTTCGGCGCGTTCCATCGGCACCATGAACTTGAACAGCGTAGCCCCTTCGAACTTGTAGCGGTTGGGCTGGCCCTGGATCAGCTTGATCAGCACCAACGGGTCCACCGGCGTTTGCGCTTCGAATTCGATACGCCCGCCTTGCGGCCCCGCGTCGACTTTCTTGATGCCCAGCTGTTCGGCCTGCAATTTGAGCAGGGTCAGGCGCACCAGGTTCTTGGTCGGTTCCGGCAACAGGCCGAAGCGGTCGATCATTTCCACCTGCAAGTCCTTCAGGCCTTCTTCGTCGGTGGCCGAAGCGATGCGCTTGTACAGGATCAGCCGCGCGTGCACGTCCGGCAGGTAGGCTTCGGGGATCAACGCCGGCAAGCGCAGGTTGATTTCCGGGCCACCGCCCAACGGTTGGTCGAGGTTCGGCTGTTCGCCCTTGCGAATGGCTTTCACCGCGCGCTCGAGCATTTCCATATAAAGGGTGAAACCCACGGCCTGGATCTGCCCGCTCTGGCCGTCGCCGAGCAATTCGCCGGCGCCGCGAATTTCCAGGTCGTTGGTGGCCAGCACGAAGCCGGCGCCGAGGTCCTGGGTGTTGGCGATCGCTTCCAGGCGTTTTTCCGCGTCGGACGTGATCTGTTGGCGTGGTGGCGTCAACAGGTAGGCGTAGGCCTGGTGGTGACTGCGCCCGACCCGGCCGCGCAATTGATGCAGTTGGGCCAGGCCGAACTTGTCGGCGCGTTCGATGATGATGGTGTTGGCGCTGGGTACGTCGATACCGGTCTCGATGATGGTCGAGGCGATGAGCACGTTGAAACGCTTGTGGTAGAAGTCGCTCATCACCTGTTCGAGTTCGCGCTCACGCATCTGCCCATGGCCGATGGCGATGCGGGCCTCCGGCACCAGTTCGGCGAGGTCGGCGGCGCACTTCTCGATGGTTTTTACGTCGTTGTGCAGGTAATACACCTGACCACCGCGCAGCAATTCGCGCAGCAGCGCTTCCTTGACCGTGCTTTTGTTCTGCTCCATCACGAAGGTGCGTACCGACAGCCGGCGTGCCGGTGGCGTGGCGATGATCGACAGGTCGCGCATACCCGACACCGCCATGTTCAACGTACGTGGAATCGGCGTGGCGGTGAGGGTGAGGATGTCGACTTCGCTGCGCAGGGCCTTGAGCTGTTCTTTCTGGCGCACGCCGAAGCGGTGCTCTTCGTCGATGATGACCAGGCCCAGGTTCTTGATCTTCACATCGTCCGAGAGCAGTTTGTGCGTGCCGATCACGATGTCGATCTTGCCTTCGGCAAGGTCGGCAATGGCGGCATTCACTTCCTTGGCGGACTTGAAACGGCTCATCACTTCCACGCTCACCGGCCAGTCGGCAAAGCGGTCGCGGAAGCTGTTGTAGTGCTGCTGGGCGAGCAGGGTAGTCGGCACCAGGATCGCCACCTGCTTGCCACCATGCACCGCAATGAACGCCGCGCGCATCGCCACTTCGGTCTTGCCGAAGCCGACGTCGCCACACACCAGGCGGTCCATCGGCTTTGGCGCGAGCATGTCGGCGCGCACGGCGTCGATGGTGGTTTGCTGGTCGGGGGTTTCTTCGAAAGCGAAGCCGGCGCTGAAGGTGGCGTAATCGGCTTTCGGGTCGGCGAACGCATAGCCTTCGCGGGCCGCACGGCGGGCGTAGATGTCGAGCAGTTCGGCGGCGACGTCGCGCACCTGTTCGGCGGCCTTGCGCTTGGCTTTTTGCCAGGTCTCCGAGCCCAGGCGGTGCAATGGCGCCAGGGCGTCATCGCTGCCGGTGTAGCGCGCGATCAAGTGCAGGCTGGCCACCGGCACGTAGAGCTTGGCGCCCTCGGCGTATTCCATGGTGAGGAATTCGGCGGCCTGGTTGTCGATTTCCAGGGTCTGCAAGCCGAGGTAGCGGCCCACACCGTGGTCGATGTGCACCACCGGCGCGCCTTCACGCAACTCGGTGAGGTTCTTGATCACCGCGTCATTGTTGACGTCGGCGCGTTTTTCACGGCGGCGACGCTGCATCACTCGCTGGCCGAACAGCGGGCTTTCGGCGATCAGCGCCAGGGCCGGGTCGTCCAGCAACAAGCCTTCGTCCAGAGGCGCGATGGTGATCGCCAGGCGCTCTTTGCTTTTTACAAAATCCGGCCAGCTGTCGACGGTCTTCGGGCGCAGCTTGAGGCGTTCAAGCAGCTCCAGCAGGACTTCGCGACGCCCGGCGGATTCGGCGGTGAACAGCACGCGGCCAGGGAAGTCGCCGAGGAAGTTGGACAGCGCTTCCAGCGGCTGCGTGGCTTTCGCCTGGATCGCCAGGTCCGGCAGCGTGCCCGCCGGGAAACGCTCGCGGCCGCTGCCGGCGTCCACATCCTGCTGGCTGGCGACCACACGAGGCCAGTTTTTCAGGCGGGCGAAGCAATCTTCCACCGGCAGGAACAGTTCGGCAGGCGGTAATAACGGCCGGGAGGGATCGACGCGGCGCTCTTCATAGCGGTTGCGCACGTCGTTCCAGAAGTTTTCCGCAGCCTGTTCGATGCCCGGCAGCGAAAACACCTGGGTGTCCTGGGGCAGGTAGTCGAAGAGGGTGGAGGTTTCGTCGAAGAACAGCGGCAGGTAGTACTCGATACCGGCCGGTGTAATCCCGCTGCTCAGGTCCTGGAAGATCGGGCAGCGGCGGAAATCCACGTCGAAGCGCTCGCGAAAGCGTGCCTTGAAGCGCGTGACCGCATCTTTTTGCAGCGGGAATTCCCGCGCCGGCAGCAACTTGATCGACTCGACCTTGTCGATGGAGCGCTGGTTTTCCGGGTCGAAGGTACGCAGGGTCTCGATTTCGTCATCGAACAGGTCGATGCGGTAGGGCAACTTGCTGCCCATCGGGAACAGGTCGATCAAAGCACCGCGGACGGTGAATTCGCCGTGTTCGTACACCGTGTCGACATAGCGGTAGCCGGTGGCCTCCAGGCGCGTGCGCATCTGCTCCACGTCGAGTTTCTGGCCGACATCCAGCACCAGGCTGCTGCCCAGCAGGAATTTGGTCGGCGCCAGGCGATGCAGGGCCGTGGTGATCGGCACCACCAGTACGCCGTGAGCCAGTTCCGGCAAACGGTACAGGCTGGCGATGCGCTGGGAAATGATGTCCTGGTGCGGCGAGAACAGGTCGTAGGGCAGGGTTTCCCAGTCGGGAAAGTGCAGCACCGGCAAATCGGGGGCGAAGAAGCTCAGCTCCTGCTCCAACCGCTCGGCGCTTTGGCTGTCGGCGGTAAGCAGCAGGGTAAAGCGCTTGGCTGCGCTGGCAGCCTCGGCAATGGCCAGGCTCAGGGCGGCACCGGGCAGGTTGCCCCAGTGCTGTTTACCTGCCGCGGCAGGGAGTAGCGGTAGACGCAGAACGGGCACGGAAGGTTGAGCTCCAAGCGTTGCGACAAAGTCGGTAATTGTAGCGGCCAGAGGTGCCGCCTGTCAGTTGCTGACTGTGCCTATTACGGTTTGTTGGAAATGTAGTGGCTAAGACAAACAATCGTCGGTTTTGACTCAATATGTAGTGCCAAAATACGCGAATGTTTAGGAGGGTTACGGACAAGTCGAGCTGCTCGGCAAACTAGTGGCCTTCTGGAACCCGCGTATTTCCTGGGCTGTAGCGGGGTGGTATTTTTTTGCAAGGGGTTTTTGTTGCCTGTCGCGCATTGCTCAACGGGCAGTCGGGCGACATAATGTAGCCCCTTTTTTCTGCCCCTACATGTGGAAGGTTCCCGTGACTCAGAAGCCCGACCAGTGTCTTGGTGAATGGATCGACCGTGAAGCACTCGCAGAAGCGATGATCCCGCTTATCGGCCAGCTGTACCGCAATAACAATGTGGTGAGCTCGATCTATGGCCGCAGCCTGATCAATCAGTCCGTCATCGCGATTCTCAAGGCTCACCGCTTTGCGCGTCACCGTTCCGCCGACGACAGCGAACTCTCCGTCCACGAAACATTCCCACTGCTCAAAGCCATGAGCGAGCTCAAGCTCGGCGCGGCGTCGGTGGACCTGGGCAAGTTGGCGTACAAATTCCGTAAAGAAGGCGCCGGCCGCAGTGCCGAGCAGTTCGTGCGTGAAGAAATGGCCGACGTGGTCGGCCAGCAAAACGCCGCTGCCCGCAAAGGCACCGACGTTGTGCTGTACGGCTTCGGTCGTATCGGCCGTCTGCTGGCGCGCATCCTGATCGAAAAAACCGGCGGCGGCGACGGCCTGCGCCTGCGGGCCATCGTGGTGCGCAAAGGCGCCGAAAACGACCTGACCAAGCGCGCCAGCCTGTTGCGTCGCGACTCGGTCCATGGTCCGTTCAACGGCACCATCGTCATCGACGAAGAAAACAACACCATCACCGCCAACGGTAACCTGATCCAGGTGATCTACGCGAAGAACCCGTCCGAGGTGGATTACACCCAGTACGGCATCAAGGACGCCCTGCTGGTGGACAACACCGGCGTATGGCGTGATGCCGAGGGCCTGGGCCAGCACCTGGCCTGCCCGGGTGTTGACCGTGTTGTGCTGACCGCGCCTGGCAAAGGCAAGCTGAAGAACATCGTGCACGGCATCAACCACACTGAAATCACCGCTGACGACAAGATCGTGTCCGCCGCTTCCTGCACCACCAACGCCATCGTGCCGGTGCTCAAGGCAGTGAACGACAAGTTCGGTATCGTCAACGGCCACGTCGAAACCGTTCACTCGTACACCAACGACCAGAACCTGATCGACAACTTCCACAAGGGCGACCGCCGTGGCCGCAGCGCCGCGCTGAACATGGTGATCACCGAGACCGGCGCTGCCACCGCTGCCGCCAAGGCCCTGCCTGAACTGGCCGGCAAGCTGACCGGTAACGCGATCCGCGTGCCGACGCCAAACGTGTCGATGGCCATTCTCAACCTGAATCTTGAGAAAGCCGCCACCCGTGAAGAGATGAACGAGTACCTGCGCTATATGGCGCTGCACTCCGATCTGCATAAGCAAATCGACTTCGTCAATTCCCAGGAGGTGGTGTCCACCGACTTCGTCGGCTCGCGCCACGCCGGTGTGGTGGACGCCGAAGCGACCATCAGCCAGGACAACCGCGTTGTGCTGTACGTGTGGTACGACAACGAGTTCGGCTACAGCTGCCAGGTGGTTCGCGTGATGGAAGACATGGCTGGGGTTAACCCGCCGGCGTTTCCGCGCTAAGCATCAGCGGTAAATGAAAAAGCCCCGATTGGTTCGGGGCTTTTTTTATGCCTGTGGTTTTGTGGTGTGGTTGAGGGCCTCATCGGGGGCAAGCCCCCTCCCACATTTGAATGTATTCGCAAATCAAACTGTGGGAGGGGGGCTTGCCCCCGATAGCGGTGGTTCAGCCAAAACTTCAACAACTGACACCATCAGCAAAACAGTTGCCGCATAATGCTCATCCCGAAAGCGACGCTGATTGGCGGCCTGTTAGTATGGCAAGACTGGCCTATGACGCGACCAAGGGTTAATGTGCGCGGCGTTGAGCCTTATATAGACTGTGCCCCGGTTCACACACTTGAGCCAAATTGTCCTTCATGCCCGCTGGCCGCGGCATGATTTAGCCAGGCGTCCAACCGTACGCCTGGCCTGTTCTGAGGAGTACGCATGGCTGTCTACAACTACGACGTGGTGGTACTGGGTTCCGGCCCGGCTGGAGAAGGCGCGGCGATGAACGCTGCGAAGGCAGGGCGCAAGGTGGCGATGGTCGATAGCCGTCGCCAGGTCGGCGGTAACTGCACCCACCTGGGTACCATCCCGTCCAAGGCGTTGCGTCACTCCGTGCGCCAGATCATGCAGTTCAACACCAACCCGATGTTCCGGGCCATCGGCGAGCCGCGCTGGTTCTCGTTTCCGGACGTGTTGAAGAGCGCTGAAAAGGTCATCTCCAAGCAAGTCGCTTCGCGTACCGGCTACTACGCCCGTAACCGCGTCGACCTGTTCTTCGGCACCGGCAGCTTCGCCGACGAGCAAACCGTCGAAGTGGTCTGCGCCAACGGCGTGGTCGAGAAGCTGGTGGCCAAGCACATCATCATCGCCACCGGTTCGCGCCCGTATCGCCCGGCGGACATCGATTTTCACCATCCGCGTATCTACGATAGCGACACCATCCTCAGCCTGGGCCACACCCCGCGCAAACTGATCATCTACGGCGCCGGGGTGATCGGCTGCGAATATGCCTCGATCTTCAGCGGCCTGGGTGTGCTGGTGGAGCTGGTGGACAACCGCGACCAGTTGCTGAGCTTCCTCGACTCGGAAATTTCCCAGGCGTTGAGCTACCACTTCAGCAACAACAACATCACCGTGCGCCACAACGAAGAGTACGAGCGCGTCGAAGGCCTGGATAACGGCGTGATCCTGCACCTCAAGTCCGGCAAGAAGATCAAGGCCGACGCCTTGCTCTGGTGCAACGGGCGTACCGGCAACACCGACAAGCTGGGCATGGAAAACATCGGGGTCAAGGTCAACAGCCGTGGCCAGATCGAGGTGGACGAGAACTACCGCACCTGCGTGCCGAACATCTACGGCGCCGGTGACGTGATCGGTTGGCCAAGCCTGGCCAGCGCCGCCCATGACCAGGGCCGTTCTGCCGCCGGCAGCATTGTCGACAACGGCAGCTGGCGCTACGTGAACGACGTGCCGACCGGGATCTACACCATTCCGGAGATCAGCTCGATCGGCAAGAACGAACACGAACTGACCAAGGCCAAGGTGCCTTACGAAGTGGGCAAGGCGTTCTTCAAGAGCATGGCGCGTGCGCAGATCGCCGGTGAGCCGCAAGGCATGCTGAAGATTCTGTTCCACCGCGAGACCCTGGAAGTGCTCGGCGTGCATTGCTTCGGCTATCAGGCGTCGGAGATCGTGCACATCGGCCAGGCAATCATGAACCAGCCCGGCGAGCAAAATACCCTGAAGTATTTTGTGAACACCACGTTCAACTACCCGACCATGGCTGAAGCCTATCGGGTAGCGGCCTACGACGGCCTCAACCGGCTTTTTTGAGCGGCTCCGGCCGGTGGCCTGAGCCGGCCGGGGAGACCGATTTCAGTAATTCCCGAGGGTGGCAGTGGCCAAACCGGGAAAGTCTGTAATCAGGCTATCTACGCCGAAGTCGGCGAGCCTGCGCATCAGCGCAGGTTCGTTGACTGTCCAAACGGATACGTGCAGGCCCTGGCGCTGGGCTTTTTCCAGCCGCTCGGGGGTGCACAACGTCCAGTTCAATGCCAGGAACTCACAACCGTAGTTCTGCGCGACCTTCAACGGGTCGAGCCAGGCGTATTCGGCCACCAGCCCGCGTGACAGGTCTGGGGTGAGGTCAACCGCCGCTTTCAAGACTTCCCGTGAGCTTGAAGTCACTGTGACCTTGTCCATCAGGCCAAACCGCACAGCCATCTCGCGGATCGCCAGCACGGTGGTCGCGGCGCGAGTGCGCGAAGCGCTTTTGACTTCCAGTTGCCAGTGATCGAAGTCGCACTGTTCGAACAACTCTTCCAGGCGCGGGATCGGGCATGGGTTGACCCAGCCTGGGCCGCCTTTGCGTGCGTCCATCTTCACCAGGTCCGCCGCCGAATACTCGACGACTTTGCCGCGCCGGTCAGTGGTGCGCTTGAGGGTCGGGTCGTGGATGACCATCAGCTCGCCGTCCATGGACAGGTGCAGATCCAGTTCGCAGCGGCGCACGCCGTGTTTGAGGCATTCCTGAAAGCTGGTCAGGGTGTTTTCCGGTGCTTCGCCTTTGGCACCGCGATGGCCGTAAATCAGGGTCACAATTGCTCCTTTGCGCCAGGCTCGCTGGCGTCGTGAATACGCATTCAGAGTTCGTCGCTTTGTTCTCGCGCCAGGCGACGTTCCTGGGCCTGTTTCTGCAGGATGTAGCGCGCCAGCAGCTGGCGTTGGGCATCGGTCATGGATTCGAACTCCGTGCCCACGTCAAAGCGCTCGCCCTTGGGATCGCAATGGGTGACCCGCGCGCGCAGCAGCAGGCCGAGGGCCTGGGGCATCAGCACCAGCTTGACCGCCAGGTGCGTGTCCGGGGCCAGCGCCACAGGGTGCTGGAAGTCGATGCCGCCTTCGGAAAGGATCACCGGCTGCGGCGCGCCCACCTCGCCGAGCAGCCCGCGAGCCATGACCTGGCTGAGCAGGTCCAGGCGTTTGTTCTGCACTTTGAGGAACGCCGCCAGGCTGCGGTCTTTTTCGTTGATCTGGCGCAGCAGGTGCTGGGCCTCGAATTCGCTGAGGTGCAGTTCACTGAGCAGATTGAACAGCGGCGAATCATCCAGCAACACTTCCTTGCTCGCCGCGTCGGGGGCCGACAGGGGTTTGATTTGGAGTGCGATCATGTCGTCGATACGGTAGTATTCGCGGCGCTCTTCTTCATCTAATGTCGACATGGCGAACCCCAGGTAACGGTAATGGTCTGAGTGTAAAGCTGCTGACCAGACCCCGCCACCGGGACGTCTTCTTTTCCTCCGAACAAGCCCCGACATGTTCAGACCTCTCTTCGTATTTATTGGCACGCGTTATACCCGTGCAAAGCGTCGCAATCATTTTGTGTCGTTCATTTCCCTGACCTCGATGATCGGTCTCGCCCTGGGCGTGGTCGTGATGATTGTGGTGCTGTCGGTGATGAACGGCTTCGATCATGAGATGCGCACCCGCGTGCTGGGCATGGTGCCCCACGCGACCATCGAGGGCGACGCGCCCATCAGTGACTGGCAAAGCCTGGCCGCCAAGGTCAAGCAGAACCCCAAGGTGCTGGCCGTTGCGCCGTTTACCCAAATGCAAGGGCTGCTGACCAACGACGGCAAGGTGCAGAAAATCCTGCTCAATGCCGTCGACCCGGCCCAGGAGCGCAACGTCTCGATCATCGACAAGTTCATGTTGCAGGGCAAACTCGACGATCTGGCGCCCGGCAGCTTCGGCATCGTCATTGGCGACAAGGCCGCTGCCAAGCTTGGTGTGGGCGTCGGCGACAAGCTGACCTTCGTTGCGCCGGAGGTCACTGTGACCCCGGCCGGCATGTTCCCGCGCATGAAGCGTTTTACCGTGGTCGGCACCTTCCACGTCGGCGCCGGCGAGATCGACGGCTACCTCGGCTTGACCAACCTCACGGACCTGGCGCGCCTGCATCGCTGGCAGCCGGACCAGGTGCAGGGCCTGCGCCTGAAGTTCAACGACCTGTTCGAGGCACCGCGCGGCGCCTGGGAAATCGCCCAGCACCTGGGCGAATCGCAGTATTACGCCCGCGACTGGACCCGCACCCACGGCAACCTGTACCAGGCCATCCGCATGGAAAAAGCCATGATTGGCCTGTTGCTGTTGCTGATCGTCGCCGTGGCCGCCTTCAACATCATCTCCACGCTGGTGATGGTGGTGAATGACAAGAAGGGCGACATCGCTATCCTGCGCACCCTCGGCGCCACGCCGGGGCAGATCATGGCGATCTTCATGGTGCAAGGCACGGTGATCGGCGTGGTCGGCACCCTGATCGGCACCGCCTTGGGGGTTCTGGCCGCACTGAATGTCAGCGCCGCCATCGCCTTGCTTGAAAAAGTGCTCGGCCACAAGTTTCTCAACGCCGACGTCTACTTCATCGACTACTTGCCGTCCCAGGTTCAGGCCCAGGACGTGTTGATGGTGGGCGGCGCCGCGTTGGTCCTGAGTTTCCTTGCCACCCTGTATCCAGCCTGGCGCGCGGCACGCACCCAGCCCGCACAGGCATTACGTTATGAGTGAATCGGGCATGAGTGAAAAAGCAATCCTGAGCTGCCGCAACCTGGGCAAATCCTACGAGGAAGGCCCGGAATCCGTGGTGGTGCTGGCCAACCTGCAGCTTGAACTCCATCCAGGCGAGCGCGTGGCGATCGTCGGCAGTTCCGGTTCCGGCAAAAGTACCTTGCTCAACCTGTTGGGCGGCCTCGATACGCCGTCCCAGGGCAGCGTGTGGCTGGCCGGTGAAGAGCTGTCCGCCTTGAATGAAAAGGCGCGCGGCCAACTGCGCAACCGTTCGCTGGGTTTCGTGTATCAATTCCACCACCTCTTGCCGGAATTCACCGCCCTGGAAAACGTGTGCATGCCGCTGTTGATCGGCAAGACCGCGATCCCGGAGGCGCGCCAGCGTGCCACGGCCTTGCTGGAGCGCGTCGGCCTCGGCCATCGCCTGGAGCACAAACCGGCCGAGCTGTCCGGCGGCGAGCGCCAGCGCGTGGCGATCGCCCGTGCCCTGGTGAACAACCCAGGTCTGGTGATGCTCGATGAGCCCACCGGTAACCTCGACTCCCACACGGCCCAGGGCATCAAGGACTTGATGCTGGAACTGAGCACCCAGATGCGCACCGCGTTCCTGGTGGTGACCCATGACATGAGCATGGCCCGTCAGATGGACCGTGTACTGCACTTGCAGGAAGGTCATCTGGTCGCTATCTGACCTGTTGCAAGCCCGTTTTTTTGAAACCGGGCTTTTTCATTTTTTCAACGGTGCCCGCGAATGTTCAGACCGTTATCGATTTTCATCGGCACGCGCTATACCCGCGCCAAGCGCCGCAACCGTTTTGTCTCGTTTATCTCGATGACCTCGATGATCGGCCTCGCTCTGGGCGTGTTGGCGATGATCGTGGTGCTTTCGGTGATGAACGGCTTCCAGCGCGAAATGAGCTCGCGCATCCTCGGCATGGTGCCCCACGCCACCATCGTGGGGGTGAACCCGATCGATGACTGGCAGCCGGTGGCCGCTGCTGCAATGAAGAACCCGCAGGTCACGGCAGCGGTACCGTTCACCCAGATGGACGGTATGTTCTCCTACAAGGGTGCGATGCAGCCGATTGAGATCAACGGCGTCGACCCGGCCCAGGAAGGCAAGGTGTCGATCGTGGCCCAGCATATCGTGCGCGGCAAACTGGAAGACTTGAAAGCCGGTGAGTTTGGCGTGGTGATTGGCGACATCACCGCGCGTCGCTTTCGCCTGAACGTGGGCGACAAACTGACGTTGATCGTTCCGGAAATCAGCACCGTGCCGGGAGGAATTACCCCGCGCATGCAGCGTTTGAACGTGGTGGGTATCTTCAAGGTGGGTGCCGAACTGGACGGCTCCATGGCCTTGATCAACAAGGCCGACGCGGCCGAAATCCAGCATTGGCAACCCAACCAGGTGCAGAGCGTACGCCTGGCAGTGACAGACCTGTACGCGGCACCCAAGGTCTCGGCCGATATCGCCGCCAGCCTCGGCGCGGCGTATAAGGCGGACGACTGGACCCACACCCAGGGCAGCCTGTTCAGCGCGATGAAAATGGAAAAGACCATGATCGGCCTGCTGTTGCTGATGATCGTCGCGGTGGCCGCTTTCAACATCATCGCCACCTTGATCATGGTGGTGAACGACAAGGGCGCGGACATCGCGATCCTGCGCACCATCGGCGCCACGCCCCGCCAGATCATGGCGATCTTCATGGTGCAGGGCACGGTGATCGGCGTTGTCGGCACCCTGATCGGCGGCGTGCTGGGGGTGATTGCGGCGCTGAACGTGAGCGAACTGGTGGGCTGGCTGGAGCGGGTGAGCGGGCAGCATATCTTCAGTTCGGATGTGTACTTCGTCAGCAACCTGCCTTCGGAGCTGCAAGGTGGGGATGTGTTGCTGATTTGCTCGGCGGGGTTTGTGTTGAGCTTTCTGGCGACCATTTACCCGGCGTATCGGGCGGCGAAGATCGAGCCGGCGCATGCGCTGAGATATTCGTAGTGTTTGAGACCGCTATCGGGGGCAAGCCCCCTCCCACATTTTGCCCTCATTCTTCCTGCAAATGAGGACCACTGTGGGAGGGGGCTTGCCCCCGATAGGGCCTGCCCAGCCTGCATCAATCCCCCTGGGGCAACTCGATCACAAACCGTGTCCACCCCACCCCGGACTCACAAAAAATTCGCCCCCCATGCGCCCGCACAATCGACTGGGTAATCGCCAACCCCAGCCCCGCGTGTTCGCTGCTGCCTTCATGGCGCGCCGGGTCGGCCCGGTAGAACCGATCGAACAACCGCGGTAACAACTGCGCTGGAATGCCTTCCCCGGTGTTCTCAATCGTGAGTGTCACGCCGTCCACCATGCGTACCCGCACTTCGCCACCCGCTGGCGTAAATCGCAGCGCGTTATCGAGCAGGTTCGACAGCGCCCGACGCAACATACCGCGATCACCCATCGTATGTGCTGTACCTTCTCGCACCAGGCTGACGTGGGCGTCTTCAGCCAGCAACGCAAAAAACTCCAACAACGCCTCCACTTCATCGGCCAGCGCCAAAGGCTCGCGCTTGGGCACCAGCAAACCGTGATCGGCCTTGGCCAGGTACAGCATGTCGTTCACCAACTGCGCCATCCACTGCAGTTCCTCCAGGTTGCTGTGCAGCGCCTCGCGGTAGTCCTCCAAGGGGCGCGGCTGGGTCAGGATGACCTGGGTCTGGGTCAGCAGGTTCGACAGCGGTGTGCGCAACTCGTGGGCGATATCGGCGGAGAAGGCCGAGAGGCGTTGGAACGCGTCGTCCAGCCGGCCCAGCATGGCGTTGAAGGTCTGGGCCAGCTCCGCCAGTTCTGCTGGCATTTGCTGCTGCGGCAAGCGTTGCGTCAGGGAATGCGCGGACACGCCGGCGGCGACTTCAGCCATGCGCCGCAATGGCCGCAACCCGCTGCGCGCCGCCCAGGCGCCGAGCAGTGCGGTGGCCAGGGCCGACAGGCCGACGGTCAGCCAGATCAAGCGCTGCATGCGTTGCAGGAAATGCTGGTGGTGGGTGATGTCGAGTATCAAGGTCAATTGCGCCGAGCCGGGTTGGCCAGGGTTCAACGGCGCGTTATACACCCGGTAGGCGGTGCCAGCGTTTTGCAGGCTATGCAGGCCGGGGGCCTCGGGCAACGCCACGCCCGGCGCATCGTCAAGCCAGCGCTGGCCGGCCGCCGTGATGCGCAAGGCGAGGTCGGGTTGATGGCTGAGGTCGGCACGCAGTTGGGGTTCGCGCTGGGCGAAGGCGTGCGGCGAGTCGACCCCCTGCAACGTGCTGCGCAGCGCCACGAGTTTGCTGTCCAATTGCTGCTGGTCCAGCTCGACGAAGTGCGCCTCGCTGGCATGGTTGAACAGCACGCCGGCCAGCAGCGATACCACTGCGGTGCAGGCGGCAAACAGCAGCGCCAGGCGGCTGGCGAGGGACAAGCGCTTGATCAAGTGAAGCGCTCCTCGAGTACATAGCCCATGCCGCGCACGGTGTGGATCAGCTTGTTGGGAAAGGCGTCATCGACCTTCAGGCGCAGGCGGCGGATCGCCACTTCGATGATGTTAGTGTCGCTGTCGAAATTCATGTCCCACACCTGCGAGGCGATCAGCGATTTAGGCAGCACTTCGCCCTGGCGGCGCAGCAGCAGCTCCAGCAGGGCAAACTCCTTGGCGGTGAGGTCGATACGCTGGCCGCTGCGCTCGACGCGGCGACGGATCAGGTCCAGACGCAGGTCGGCCAGTTGCAGGCAGGTTTCCTGCGGTGCACTGCTGCCGCGCCGTAACAGGCTGCGTACGCGGGCGAGCAGTTCGGAAAAGGCGAAGGGTTTGACCAGGTAATCGTCGGCGCCCAGCTCCAGGCCGTGCACGCGATCCGCCACCGCGTCGCGCGCGGTCAGGAACAACACCGGAATGTCCAGGCCGGCACTGCGCACCGCTTGCAGGATTTGCCAGCCGTCACGACCGGGCAGCATCACATCGAGGATCAATAAGTCATAGTCGCCAGTCAGCGCCAGGTGTTGCCCGCTGATACCGTCGGCCACCAGTTCGGTGGTGAACCCGGCTTCGGCCAGGCCCTGGCGCAGGTAATGGCCGGTTTTCGGTTGGTCTTCGACAATCAGCAGTTTCATGGGCGACTCTTGGCAGCGGTGGGCGCCGGGCTTTATACCGTGGGCTTAACGGTAAGGGGGCAACCTGACAAAGTTGTAATCTAGCAGTCAGTTGGCTGGCAGCGAGGCCATCTTAAAGTGCTGGCCAAGCGAGTCACCCCTTTTGGAGAGTCAAAGATGGCGTTGCGTACACCTGTGTTCCTGGCGGGCTGCCTGTTGGCGCTGAGTTTCGATGCCCTGGCCGATGGGGCCCACACCTATGCTTTCGGCCAACCGGCCACTGCGGACAAGGCCACACGCACGGTTGAAGTGACCCTGCAGGACATTTCTTTTTCGCCCAAGTCCCTCGACATCAAGGCCGGTGAGACGGTGCGCTTTGTGCTGGTCAATAAAGGCCGGTTGCTGCATGAGTTCAACCTCGGCGACGCGGCCATGCACGCCGAACACCAGAAGGAAATGTTACAGATGCAGGCCAGCGGCATGCTGACGGCCACCGGTATGGGAGAAATGGACCACAGCAAAATGAACCATGGCGCGATGAAGCACGATGATCCGAACAGTGTGCTGGTCGAGCCCGGCAAAACCGCCGAGCTGACCTGGAAGTTCTCCAAAGCCACTGACCTTGAGTTCGCCTGCAATCTTCCCGGGCATTACCAGGCGGGCATGGTCGGCAAACTGACCGTTGAGTAAGGCGTTCCTTAAGGGCGCGGGCAAAGGCTGGTAGACTTGTGCGGTTTATTTAGCCAGGTTTTCCGCCATGCATCCCGCAGCCGAACATTCGCCGCTGGGCAAGTCCAGTGAATACATCTCCACTTACACCCCTTCGTTGCTGTTCCCGATCCCTCGCGCCGCCAAGTGGGCCGAGCTGGGCCTGAGCGCCGAGACCCTGCCTTACAAGGGCGTGGATTTCTGGAACTGCTTCGAACTGTCCTGGTTGCTGCCGTCCGGTAAACCGGTGGTGGCCATCGGTGAGTTCAGCATCCCGGCCGACTCGCCGAACATCATCGAGTCCAAGTCCTTCAAGCTGTACCTAAACTCGTTGAACCAGACTGCGTTTGCCGATACGCCGAGCCTGGAAGCCACCTTGCGCGCCGACCTCAGTGCCGCCGCCGGCAAACCGGTGGGCGTGCGCATTCGCAGCCTGGCCGAGATCGAGGCTGAGGGTGTGATGGCGTTGCCGGGTGTGTGCATCGATGATCTGGATATCAACGTCAGCAGCTACGAGCACCCGCGTCCGGAATTGTTGCGCTGTGACGATTCGCGGGTAGTGGAAGAGAGCGTGCACAGCCACCTGCTCAAATCCAACTGCCCAGTCACCAGCCAGCCCGATTGGGGCAGCGTAGTGGTGGAGTACCGTGGCGCGGCGCTGGATCACGCCAGTCTGTTGGAATACCTGGTGAGCTTTCGCCAGCACTCGGACTTCCATGAACAGTGCGTGGAACGCATCTTCCTGGACCTGCAGCGCTTGCTCAAGCCTGAGAAGTTGACCGTGTATGCGCGGTATGTGCGGCGGGGTGGGTTGGATATCAACCCGTATCGCAGCACCGAGGATGTGGCGTTTCAGAACGTGCGCCTGGCGCGCCAGTAAGCCTGCGCACAAAGCAAATGTGGGAGGGGGCTTGCTCCCGATGCAGGGGTTCAGGCACAGATGCTGTGACTGACACTCCGCTATCGGGAGCAAGCCCCCTCCCACATTTTGGATCGGTGCTTGGCTGGCAGGTCAGATGCCGATGTTGCCCAGCGTTATCACGATGTTGCGCAGTGTCCCGGCAATGCCTGGATGGTCCAGTTCAAAACCTTCCACTGCGCGGTTTACATCGTCAGCGATGCTGGGGGTCTGGGTGGCCGGCTCCAGTTGTAGCTGCACGTCGAATTTGGCAATCAGCTCTTCAAGGGCTTCACGTTTTTCAGCGGGCAACTCTGGATGATCTTCCAGCTGTTTGCGCACGATATCGGCCTGCTGTTGTAACTTCTCGCGATCAGGCATGACATTCTTTCCTTTTATCGATAGTCACTGGCATAGACCGCGGCACGCCGGGAAAGGTCTACGAACTGACCTGTAGATTAATCCACTGCGGCCAACCGTGCATGATCCTTGTCAGGGCTTCTCGCCTTTGAGCCGGCGCAGGCGGATGTCGGCCAGGCAGGTGCCGAGTTCACCGAGGTGATCGATCACTGAGTGCACGCCTAATCCATAGAGCGCCACGGTGGCCTTGCCGCGCTTGTACTCGCGTTCCTTGTCGCTCAGCTCCTGCCACTGCTGCGGCGCGACGCCGCACAGGGAGCCGCAGGAGGCCAGGCCGATGGTCCACAAGCCGGCATTCAGGCCCGATTGCAGCAGGCGGGGCTCGCCGCTGACCAGCACGCAACCGTCCAGGCGTGTGATATTCAGCTCCATCAAGGCCTGCCAGCAGGCATGGGGCGCCGGCCAGCGGATGGCGGAGGGCGAGGCGGCCTTGAGCCAGGCGGGCAGGGTGGCGGCCAGTGGCGTGGTGATCGAGGGCGGCAATTCATCCAGCCAGGCGCAGGGCACGCCTTGTTCCTTCAGGCTGCGCAGAATTTTCAGGGCCCCGGGTGTGGTCTGGGAATCGAGGGAAGGGGAGTCGCTGCGCGCCTGGGAACCGAAATCCACCAGGCAGCCACTCAAACCAAACAACACGGCAGTCAACGCGGGGGCAGTGGTGACGGCTATCTCGGCATGCGGCATCTGAACGTCCCTGAAATAGTTACAACGCTATCGGGGTGGCATGACAAGTGGATGACACAGGTGGGTATTTGTAGGAATTTTGTCCAAATCATGAAAGTCGTTTCCTTGCGACTGCCTAAATCGACACTTCCGTCATATACTGACGGCCTTATTCAGGGCATAGCGCCCATGACAGACTATTCAAGGAGCAAAAGCTATGCGCTGGAGCCAGTACTTCGCTCAGCTATCGGTGTGTGCCACCGTCCTGTTGGCACCGTTCGCCGCCCAAGCAGCGACCGAAGACGATCCATGGGAAAGCGTCAACCGCCCGATCTTCACCTTCAACGACACCGTTGACACCTACGCCCTCAAGCCAATCGCCCAAGGCTATCAGTTCGTCACCCCGCAATTCGTGCAGGACGGCGTTCACAACTTCTTCCGCAACATCGGCGATGTCGGCAACCTGGCCAACAACGTCCTGCAGCTCAAACCTCATAATGCTGGCGTCGACACGGCTCGCCTGTTGGTCAACACCACATTCGGCGTACTGGGCTTCATCGATGTCGGCACCAAAATGGGGCTGCAGCGCAGCGATGAAGACTTTGGCCAGACTCTCGGCTACTGGGGCGTCGGCAGCGGTCCCTACGTGATGATCCCGTTGCTGGGCCCAAGCACCTTGCGCGATGCGCCGTCCAAATACGTGGACAGCTACACCCAACCGTACCGCTACATGAACGATATCGGCTGGCGCAACAGCACCTTCGGCCTGAACGTGGTCGACACCCGTGCCAGCCTGCTCGACAGCGAGAAGCTGATCAGCGGCGACAAGTACACTTTTATCCGAAACGCCTACCTGCAGAACCGTGAGTTCAAGGTCAAGGACGGCAAGGTCGTCGACGACTTTTAAGCTGAGACGTTTTGAAATGAAAAAGGCGACCTTTGAACGGTCGCCTTTTTTGTGGGCGCATATCAGCGCATTTTCAGGATTCTGAGGCCCAGGTGCTGCTCATCGCCGGCAGCCTTGGTCCACACCACCTCGGTATCGGCCTCAAGGCCCTTGAGTGCGGCGTGCTCTGAATCGATGCGCACGGTGAGCAGGTCGCCCACACTGAACTGGCGAGGTGCCTGCACCTGCATGCCGGAGCTGGACAGGTCCAGGCACACCCCTTCGATCTCCTGGCCAGCGTGGATCAAGGACACATCGGCATCTACCCGCATGCGGATGAAGTCACGTTTTTCGGCGTAGTCGCGCTCGTGTTCGCTCACAGCGTCCATCCTTACTTTGCGTTGTGGTGGTGAGCGTTCTTATAACTCCGGGTGATTTGCGGTGTAAAGACGCCCGGCGACCATCGGCATGAGCTTGAAACCCCTCACGGATGGGAGTACCGTCTGCGCCTTAGAAGGGCACCTCTGCTTTACCGTTGTGCATGGGCGAAATCCCAATGCTTTGTAGGACAGAGAGGCTAGAAAGCGAATCCAGTACGTGAGCACGGCCATTGCCGCGCCGCCTACGCCAACCTAATTCTGGCGCCGTTTGCCCACATGCAAAAAACCAGTGCCACGCTGCTGATAATCGATGACGACGAAGTAGTGCGCGCGAGCCTCGCGGCCTATTTGGAAGACAGTGGCTTCAGCGTCCTGCAGGCCGGCAACGGCCAACAGGGTCTCCAGGTATTCGAGCGCGACAAGCCCGACCTCGTGATCTGCGACTTGCGCATGCCCCAAATGGGCGGCCTCGAGCTGATTCGCCAGGTGACCGAGCGTGCTCCGCAGACGCCGGTGATTGTCGTGTCCGGTGCCGGGGTCATGAATGACGCCGTTGAAGCCCTGCGCCTGGGCGCCGCCGATTACCTGATCAAGCCCCTGGAAGACCTGGCCGTGCTGGAGCACTCGGTGCGCCGCGCCCTGGACCGTGCCCGGCTGTTGCTGGAAAACCAGCGCTACCGCGAAAAACTCGAGACCGCCAACCGCGAGCTCGAAGCCAGCCTGAACCTGCTCCAGGAAGACCAGAACGCCGGTCGCCAGGTGCAGATGAACATGCTGCCGGTCAGTCCGTGGACCATCGACGAATTCAAGTTTGCCCACCAGATCATCCCGTCGTTGTACCTGTCGGGTGATTTCGTCGACTATTTCCGAGTGGATGAGCGGCGTGTGGCGTTCTACCTGGCCGACGTGTCCGGCCACGGTGCGTCCTCAGCGTTCGTCACCGTGTTGTTGAAGTTCATGACGACGCGGTTGCTGTTCGAATCCAAACGCAACGGCACCTTGCCCGAGTTCACCCCCTCCGAGGTGCTGGGCCACATCAACCGGGGCCTGATCAGCTGTAAGCTGGGCAAGCACGTGACGATGGTCGGCGGCGTGATCGATGAAGAAACCGGTCTTTTGACCTACAGCATTGGCGGTCACCTGCCGATGCCGGTTCTATACACTCCTGACAGTGTGCGTTACCTGGAAGGGCGTGGCCTGCCGGTGGGCTTGTTCAATGAAGCCACCTACGAAGACCACATCCTGGAACTGCCGCCGACTTTCAGCCTGACGCTGATGTCCGACGGTATCCTGGACCTTCTTCCAGAGCCTACACTCAAAGAGAAAGAAGCTGCCTTGCCCCAAAAGGTCAAGTCGGCGGGCGGCAGCCTGGATGGTCTGCGGCAGGTTTTTGGATTGGCCACGCTAGGGGAGATGCCGGATGATATCGCCCTATTGGTGTTGAGCAGGAATCTTTGATGAGTACCGGAAGAATCCAATTCGCCGAGCAAGACGGGACCTTCGTCCTGAAATTTGTCGGTGAAGTGCGCCTGACTCTGTGTTCGGCGCTGGATGCGACGATTGAGCGGATCTTCACAGCGCTGAACTTCTCGGCGATCGTGATCGATCTGACCGAAACCCGCAGCATCGATAGCACCACCCTGGGCCTGCTGGCCAAGTTGTCCATTCTGTCTCGGCAGAAGGTTGGCCTGTTGCCGACCGTCGTCACCACCCACGAAGACATCACCCGGCTCCTGCAGTCCATGGGCTTCGACCAGGTGTTCAACATCGTTGACCGCCCGATCCCCTGCCCGGAATGCCTGACCGACCTGCCTTCACAGGATCAGTCCGAGGAAGTCGTACGGGTGAAGGTGCTGGAAGCGCACAAGATCCTGATGGGCTTGAACGAGTCCAACCGCGAAGCCTTCCACGACCTCGTGAACGCCCTGGAACGCCACTGATCCTCAATTGAAATGCGGTCAAATGTGGGAGGGGGCTTGCCCCCGATAGCGGTGTGTCAGTCATGAATAAGCTGACTGACACACTGCCATCGGGAGCAAGCCCCCTCCCACAATGGATCTGTGCCTGGCTTGAAATTGGCAGCACAAAAAAAAGGGCGGCACCCTCCCAGGTGCCGCCCTTTTTGCCGCCTACGCTTTTACAGCTTGGCCGACAACAACGCCTCCAGCTTCTCCTGATCCCGAGCAAACTGGCGAATCCCCTCCGCCAGCTTCTCAGTCGCCATGGCATCTTCGTTGGATTCCCAACGGAACTGCGCTTCAGTCATATGCACCCGCGCTTCACCGGCGTGGCCTGGCGCCAACTTGCGCTCCAGCTTGCCTTCATCGGCCGCCAGCTTCTCCAGCAAATCCGGGCTGATGGTCAGGCGATCACACCCGGCCAATTCTTCGATCTGGCTCAGGTTACGGAAGCTCGCACCCATCACCACGGTCTTGTAGCCATTGGCCTTGTAGTAGTTGTAGATGCGCGTCACCGACTGCACGCCCGGGTCATCGGAACCGGTGTAGTCGTTGCCGTTGGCCTTCTTGTACCAATCGTAGATACGGCCCACGAACGGCGAAATCAGGAACACACCTGCTTCAGCGCACGCCACGGCCTGGGCGAAGGAGAACAGCAGCGTCAGGTTGGTCTGGATGCCTTCTTTTTCCAGTTTTTCCGCTGCGCGGATACCTTCCCAGGTGGACGCGATCTTGATCAGCACACGGTCACGGCTAACACCGGCTTTGTCGTACAGATCGATCAGACGGTGCGCACGCTTGAGGATCGCGTCTTCGTCAAACGACAAACGGGCGTCCACCTCAGTGGAAATACGGCCCGGTACGACTTTAAGAATCTCCTGGCCAACCGCCACTGCGAAACGGTCACTGGCCAGGCCCACGTCGCCGTTGCAGTCCTGCACACATTCATCCAGCAGCTTGGCATAGCCTGCGATGGACGAAGCCTTGAGCAGCAGAGAAGGGTTAGTGGTCGCGTCTTGCGGCTTGAGCTTGGCGAGGGTAGAAAAATCGCCGGTATCGGCTACGACGGTGGTGAATTGCTTGAGTTGTTCCAGCTTGGAAGTCATGGGCGTGCTCTGTCCTGTGGGTCTGATGACATTACCCGAGCGCTGGCAGGCGCTCAAGGGCGCAAATGCGTTAGGTCGTTTGCGAGGGCAACAACCTGAAAACAGCCGTATGAATGGCGGTCGTACTGCTCAATAGGAGGGCAAAACCGCCGCCAGGTTCAACCCAACTGCCCGATAGCGCCTTCATAGCCACTGGGCCTGCCCCAAATAATGTAGGAGCGAGCTTGCTCGCGAAAAACGTCAACGATAACGCGTGCGTTCTGAATAAGCGCGGCGGCTATGGATTTCTCGCGAGCAAGCTCGCTCCTACAAAAGCCCATCAGCTACCCAGTCACCGCCCTTCCAACAATTCCCCAGCCTGATCCAGCAACGCCAGCGGGTCCGCCGCCTTATGAATATCCACCGACAACAACTGCCTGAACCTGCGCGCCCCCGGAAAACCAGTGCCCAACCCCAACACATGCCGAGTAATGTGATGCATCGTCCCACCACTGGCCAAATGCTCAGCAATATAAGGCCGCAACTGCGCCAACGCCTCCGCCCGGCCAATCACCGGCGCCTCACTGCCAAACAACCGCTGATCCACCTGCGCCAACAGATACGGATTGTGATAAGCCTCCCGCCCCAGCATTACCCCATCAAACGTCTGCAAATGCTCCTGGCACTGCTCCAACGTCTTGATCCCGCCATTGAGAATAATCTCAAGCTCTGGGAAATTTTGCTTCAACTGCGCCGCCACGTCATAGCGCAATGGCGGAATATCGCGATTCTCCTTCGGCGACAACCCCTCCAGAATCGCAATCCGCGCATGCACGGTAAAACTGGTGCAACCCGCGTCCTTCACCGTGCCGACAAAATCACACAGCTCGGCATAACTGTCCCGGCCATTGATGCCAATACGGTGCTTCACCGTCACCGGAATCGACACCGCATCGCGCATCGCCTTCACACAGTCCGCAACCAGGGCAGGGTGGGCCATGAGGATCGCGCCGATCATGTTGTTCTGCACACGATCGCTGGGGCAGCCGACGTTCAGGTTCACCTCATCGTAACCGGCCGCCTCGGCCATACGCGCGCAGACGGCCAGATCGGCGGGGACACTACCGCCTAATTGCAACGCCAACGGGTGCTCCGCTTCGTTGTGACGCAGGAAGCGCTCGTGATCGCCGTGGAGGATAGCGCCAGTGGTGACCATCTCGGTGTAGAGCAGGGTGTGCTTGGAGAGCAGGCGTAGGAAGTACCGGCAGTGGCGGTCGGTCCAGTCCATCATGGGGGCGACGGAGAAGCGGCGGGAGAGTGGGGCGGTTTGTAGGGACATGGGGGATCTGAGTCAACGAGGCGAATGGTGCGCAGTTTAACAGGGATGCATCTTGGGTGTGGTGGGAGGAGTGTTCCGTGGTATTCACTACGTGTGGAATATGCCGAGGATCTGCAGGTCACCATTGCATCAGATATCGTGGTCTGACCCCGATATCTGCGCTGGGACTGGCTGGCAAACGCGAATGAACGCCGCTTTGGCTGATTGGCTTAAGACGCACACGCCAGATGAACTGAAGGCCTAAGGTAATAAGCCGCTGATGAGGCGGCTTTTTGCTGTTTTGTGTTTAGCTTTTTCTCAGCGATGGTATAATTAAATCCGCCCCTTTTTTGGTCTATTTTTTAATGACTGTCAGAAAGCTTTTGTAATCCCAAATAATAAACTCCTCATGTGGTCTTCTATTTTTTCGTTTGGTTCACTGAATAGTTTGTGCGTTACAGGGCAGGTTATTATTTTTGAGTATATTTTACGCGCAATTAAATCGCAGTACTCGGCGGTTTCTATAAGTCCTTTTAGGTCTTTTGCTTGAATTACGTCTCCGTGTACGGATTTGGAACGAATGTTGTAAGCTTTTTTTATTTTTGTAAAAGTTTCTAGTCTTTCGTAAGGGTCGTCTGAAAGCGAAAACGCGACGCGCTCCGAAAGTTGATGCGAGAGTTCAGTGCTGGTAGTGCTAAAAAGGGATTCAAAAAAGGAGCAATATGATGCAACTTTCATTGCAAGGTCGCCAGCAGCTCGTGCCATTTGAAGGTGGTAGCTAGAAATGTTAATCCGTCCTGTGGTTTTTATTAATACTGTTTGAGAATCGTTCTCTTGTTCTTTCAATCCTCTGAAGAATTTCTCCGAGTCACTACATATTTTTTCTAGTTCGTCTTGCGTGATGATTGTCGTTTTACTTTTACCGTTTGCGAGGCTGTAATGAAAGGTCAAGTTGTTAGTGTGAAGCTGATCGTTGTCGACGCCTATCGCAAAGCCAGTGTCGCAGTTCGCACTAGAGTCGCGGTTCATCCATAGAGAAATTAATAACGCATGAGCATCCCTAAGAAAGTTTATCAGCTCTAAGTGGGACGCTTCGGCTATCATGGCGTTGCCAGTCTTAAAGAGTACTGGTCGACCGTCAGTGAGGAAGCTGTATTCAAACATACCCATTACCGGTATGTGGTGTTTTGGGATCAAGGTTTTTATGAGTTCTGAGTTGTTGGTTATAAAGGTTTCGGCAGAAATCTTTATCGGCTTTTGAATCTTTGATTTAATTTGAAGTTCGGTTAGTCCTACGATGTAAAGAAAGTTCAAGGTGTGCCTCCGTGCAGGCTTTGATTGTAGAAAACTCAGGGTTAGATAGCGAATAGCCATGTTTAGCCGTGGTAATCGTGAGGCCATGAGTTTTCTAGCGAGTTCGACCTATTTTTTTTGAGTGTGCATAGGCAGTCTAAATAGCTCTGTTCACTCCGATTTCTGCAAGCGACTAAGATGGTAAGCAGCGGCGGTAAACGGGACAAATTTATTTAACTCGTGCTGCTCTAGCTTAAATCTTAAATAAATCCGCCGCGTTTTCCGATCCCGTTTTCCGCGAACCCTTCGGGCTTAACATTGCTTTGTGTGGAGTGTGTTGAGGGTTTGAAGGTGGCTAGTACATTAAATATAGTGGTCTGACCACGATATCCTCGATTTTTTAAATGGTTATGAGTATTAGCCTACTCACAGGCCTAGCTCCTGCTCCACAATGCTTAGAAAGTTCTCCTCGTTAAATTCAGAGGTGTTCTGGCGTGGTCTCCCATTGGGAGGGATTTTTTCAATAAGCCACTCATAGTCGTCAGTGTTGGGCTTGGAACTTGTTTTAATTAAATAGCAGTTAATTTTTTTGCATTTTACATCTATCCGTCCTGTTCCGCCCATAATGAATCGCGCAACTGGTTCAATTGTTAGGGTTTGTCGGTTGGCGGTAATAGATAACTTGTCAATTGAGTAGGTGTATCTATTTTCTGATGAGGGGTTTTCGCGTATGGAGATTGATTTGCGCTCTGTTGTAAGACCAGCTGAAACTAATGGTGCAAGCCACGTTTCGATTTGATCATAAACGCGATAAACCTCCGCAGGCCATTGTGCGATAGCTTTGTCTAAAAGGGCTTTACCTTCGGCTTCACTTTCTAGCTTTTTTCTCAAAGCGTCTGCCAGTTCTTCTGCCTTACTCATTGTGATTTCCTATCTTAGCTTGAGAGTTTCGTGGGGGCGTGTCGGAATGTATCGTAATGGTAGATTTCGAACAACTACGTTGCGGTGTGGTTTTTTGCCATGGATATCGTCAAGTAAAAGAGGCGCGGCCAAATAGCGAGGTCGGGCCACGATAGCGCTTGGGACATTTCCCACACCTTTCTCAGCTTGCCCCTCAGCCCACCCCTAGCTAACCTCCTCAAGCCGCTGCCAATCCAGCGGCCGGATGTGGAAGTCCGACCGAGCTAAGACGCAATCGCCACAAACCTCTACCGGCGTTTTTTTACGCCTGTATCATGTGTTTCGGCGGCTGTGCGCGGGGCACTTCGGTGCGCCGGGTCCTTAGCCCTGGTCTTCCACACCTGCGTACAGCTGCCACCTCTCATGTGGAAGTGAGACTGGTAGTTCCTGAATAGTTAAGGAGCTTCGCCATGTACAAGGTCACACCTAATCCGCCTTATGCTTCAAACTCTGCATCCTCTGATCCCAAGCTGCAAGCCGCAGCCCAGCGAGCAATCCATCATCACTTGCCCCCATCCGACGACGTTGCACCCGCCGAGCGTCCAATCGACAATATCTTCCTCGTCAACCCCACCATCGACCCCGAAACCCTCCTCGCCAACGCCGCCGAAAACCTAGCATCCGCCAACGAAATGGCCGCCACCCTGGCGTTCGACCTCGACGACTCCCAACGAGCCATCGCCCTGGGCATTCAGCAGTTAATCGAGTTGAGTGCGCTCCTCGTAGACCGAGCCCAAGAACAAGTTGCGCCTGTAACCAAACCAGTTAAAGCCTGACAACCAACCCTGCCGCCTTACCCCAAGGCGGCAACCTGAACTCATGCTGTCCCACAGCGAAGTTTCATAATTCCCTGCGTCGTTGAGGTCTACGATTCCCCGCAAGAGAGGACACCAGCGCCTCCAGCCCACAGGGAACTGAAACCATGATTTCGAACCTCGTCAAAGTCGTGATGATCACCGGCACGTTGCTGTTGAGCGCTTGTTCATCTTCACCCGCCGTGAGCAGCGACCCGTGCTTCTCAGGCGGATGCCAGGCATTTGGCGACCATAGCCCCAGCAAAGCCGCCGAGATGAATTTTGGCGGCAGTGGGCTGGGTAGCAGTTATGGGGAGTATGGGGCGGGGTTGTTGCATGATGATTGATGGGGTGGTGGGGCAGTTATTGGTGTATTGACTGGCCTATTGCTATCGGGGGCAAGCCCCCTCCCACATTGGATCTATGATCGGCGCGAAACGTGTGGCGTTAGTTGCCGCCCTTCATACGGCGCGCAATCAGGTAGAGGCCCAATCCGATCAGGGCCGTCACCGCGCCGATGTAGCCGGTGCTGGTCCAGCCAAACCCTGCCGTGATTGCCATCCCGCCAAACCACGGCCCCAGCGCGTTCGCCAGGTTGAACGCGGCGTGGTTGGACGCTGCCGCCAAACTCGGGGCTTCGTGGGCGATGTCCATCAGGCGGATTTGCAACGGCGCCGCCAGGGCGATCATAGTGCCGACGAGGCCGATGCCCAGCAGTACGCTCCACAGCGAACTGGCGGCGAAGGTGAAGAAGATCAGTACGGCCATCGACCACACCAGAATCCAGCCCACCGCGCGAAATTGCATGCGATCAAACAGCTTACCGCCAGCGATGTTGCCGATGATGCCGCCTACGCCAAACGCGGCGAGGCCGAAGGGGATCCATTGCGGTGAAACCTTGGTCACTTCCAGCATGGTCGGCGCCAGGTAGCTGAACACGCAGAACATCCCGGCAAACCCGATCGCCCCGATGGACAGCGCCATCCACACTTGCGGTTTGGTGAAGGCGCGCAGTTCCTTGCGCGGGTCACTGCGTTCTTCATCGTGGCGGTGCGGCACAAATTGCCAGACCAGAGCGATGGTGCACAGGGCGATCACGCTGACCAGGGCGAACGCCGAGCGCCAGCCCAGGTGTTGGCCGAGGAAGGTGGCGATGGGGTTGCCGAGCAGCATGGCCAGGGTCAGGCCCATCATCACTCGGGCCACGGCGCCAGCGCGTTTGTCGCTGGGCACCATGCTGGAGGCAACCACGGCGGCGATGCCGAAGTAGGCGCCGTGGGGCAGGCCGCTGATAAAGCGGAAGGCTACCAGCGAGCCGAAGGTGGGGGTGAAGGCGGTGGCGAGGTTGCCCAGGGCATAGAGGCCCATCAGCAATAACAGCATGTGTTTGCGCAGCAGTTTGGCGCCGAGGATCGCCAGCAGCGGGGCGCCGACCATCACGCCCAGGGCGTAGGCGCTGATGGCGTGGCCGACCTGCGGCTCGCTCAAGCCCAGGTTCTGGGCGATGTCGGGCATCAGGCCCATGATGGCGAATTCGCCGGTGCCGATTGCGAAAGCGCCCACGGCCATGGCCGCTTCCATTTTGGCGGCACTGCGCGCGGGCAGGACGTGCCCGAGTGTTGGGTGGGTAGACATGAATTGCTCTGTTTGGATGAGGTGTACGAAAGACAATCGCCGATGCTACGCATGGGACGGTGAGGGTGTCTAGAACAGCCAGGCGCATGAGAGTTCCGGGCCTGTGACCCCAGGTCGCGGCTGGCAGCCTTGACACCTGCGCGATAAAACCCGCGATTTAAAGGTGTCAATTGGCCAAACGGCGCATAAACGCGGTTTGGCGTGATATTCTGCGCGCCGTCTTGGTCTAGTCTTTCCTTGGTGCGTACACCCGTATACGTCCCAGCGGTTGGCTGTCGCCCAGGTAGCTGAAGCCAATAATGATAAGAAGTCAGCGCAGAAGGGACATAACAGTGAGGTCGATCCATCGGCCTTGTGTGCCCACCCTGCAGTCCTCAAGTGAATGTGTAGGCCCCGCGGTACGTTGCCTGGCGTAGCGTGATCGAGGGTCACCCATGATCAGGGGCGGTAGGGCGGATGGCGTTTTATCATAGGTGCTACTGATGTTTAAGAAAGTAAACACTGCCCTGCTGGGGCTGGCTTTGTCGATGGGGATCACGTCCGTTCACGCGGAAGAGGCAAAGAAAGTCGATGTGCTGCTGATCGGCGGCGGCATCATGAGTGCAACTCTTGGTGTCTGGCTCAACGAGCTGGAACCGGGCTGGTCGATGGAAATGGTCGAGCGCCTCGATGGCGTGGCCGAAGAAAGCTCCAACGGCTGGAACAACGCCGGTACCGGTCACTCGGCCTTGGCTGAGCTGAACTACACCCCGGAAGACAAGAATGGCAACGTTGAGATCCCCAAAGCGGTCGAGATCAACGAAGCGTTCCAGATTTCCCGTCAGTTCTGGTCCTGGCAGGTTCAGCAGGGCGTGTTGAAGAACCCGCGTTCGTTCATCAACTCCACACCGCACATGAGTTTTGTGTGGGGCGATGACAACATCAAGTTCCTGAAAAAACGCTACGAAGCGCTGAAGGCGAGCCCGCTGTTCGCCGGCATGCAGTACTCCGAAGACCCGGCCCAGATCGCCAAGTGGGTTCCGCTGATGATGGAAGGGCGTGACCCGAACCAGAAAATCGCGGCCACCTGGACCCCGATCGGCACCGACGTGAACTTCGGCGAGATCACCCGCCAGTTCGTTGCCCACCTGCAGACCACTCCTAAGTTCGACCTGAAACTGTCGAGCGAAGTGCAGGACATCACCCGTAATGACGACGGCTCGTGGCGTGTGAGCTACAAAAACCTCAAGGACGGCACCAAGACTGAAACCGACGCCAAGTTCGTGTTCATCGGCGCCGGCGGCGGTGCCCTGCACCTGCTGCAGAAATCCGGTATTCCGGAAGCCAAGGAATACGCCGGCTTCCCGGTAGGTGGTTCGTTCCTGGTGACCGATAATCCGACCATCGCCGAGCAGCACCTGGCCAAGGCCTACGGCAAAGCGTCGGTCGGTTCGCCGCCAATGTCGGTTCCGCACCTGGACACCCGCGTGCTGGATGGCAAGCGCGTGATCCTGTTTGGCCCATTCGCGACCTTCTCCACCAAGTTCCTGAAAGAAGGCTCGTACCTGGACCTGCTGACCAGCACCACCACCCACAACATCTGGCCAATGACCAAAGTCGGTATTCGTGAATACCCGCTGGTCGAGTACCTCGCCGGCCAACTGATGCTGTCGGATGACGACCGCTTCAAGGCACTGCAAGAGTACTTCCCGAACGCCAAGCAGTCCGACTGGCGCCTGTGGCAAGCCGGCCAGCGTGTGCAGATCATCAAGCGTGACGAAGAGCAGGGCGGCGTCCTGAAACTCGGCACCGAAGTGGTCAGCTCCGCCGACAACTCCATCGCCGGCCTGTTGGGTGCATCGCCAGGCGCGTCCACCGCGGCTCCGATCATGCTGACCGTGCTGCAAAAGGTGTTCAAGGACAAGGTTGCCAGCCCGGCCTGGCAGGAAAAGCTGCACCAGATCGTGCCAAGCTACGGCACCAAACTGAACGACAGCCCTGAAGCGGTTGCCAAGGAATGGGCCTACACCGCCGGTGTGTTGCAACTGACCCCACCGCCAGCGATTCCGCAACTGGCGGCTCCACAGGCCACCGAGGCTGCCAAGCCTGCGGCTGAGCCAAGCAAGCCGGCGTCTGATTTGGCGCTGTAAGCTACGCGTAAGCAAAAGCCCGCTGAACCGGTGACGGTCAGCGGGCTTTTTTGTGCGCGGCGTTCAGACCCTGAAGTGCCTGACTTGCTCGTACAGATGCAGGGCCAGCGCGTTAGCGGTGTCGCACAGCAGATACAGATGCTGTGCGGGGAGGGCCGGCAGTTGCGTGATTTGCCTCAGCCCTTCGCCCATGCGGCTCTCCTCCATCAGGCCCACGGCTACGCCGCTGCGCACGCAAGCTTCTACCGCTGATGAGTTAGGGCTTTCCAGCAATACGCGATGGTAAATCCCGTGATCTTTCAGCGCCTGTAACGCCGCCGCGCGGTACGGGCAACCGGCGATAGGCACGGTGATCGGCAGCGGCGCGTTGGGTGGGTAACTGAACTGCTCGGCGGCGACCCACAGCGGTTGCACAGGCCCCAGGCGCTCACCCTGTGCCAGTGGGTGTGCACTGACGGTGATGACCAGGTCCAACTGGTTTGCCGTGAACAGATTCAACAGTTCGCCACTGGTCCGCGCCTCGATTTCCAGTTCCAGCAGCGGGTTGTCGGCGATCAGCCCCGGCAAGAATGTGTGCATAAAGGCAGGTGCGTAGGTGTCGGGCACGCCCAGGCGGATCTTGCCCTGCATGCGCTGGGGCATCAGCGAGATCAGCAGGCGGTCATGGCTTTTGAGGAATTCGGTGGTTTCGCCCAACAGTTTCCTGCCGTACAGCGTCAGATCCACGCCCTGGTTACTGCGGCTGAACAAGCGTTGGCCGACTTGGTCTTCCAGCTTCTGAATCTGCGTCGTCACAGTAGACGCGCTGCGGTGCACATGTTCGGCCGCCTCGTTGAAGCGGCCAAAGCGTGCTACGGCGTGAAAGGTGCGCAATAGATCGATATTCAGTTGTTTGGCCATGATTCTACTAATACGAATTGGTGGTGCTAATTATTCAAATATACAGAAGAGTCCTCCTTCCTTAGCCTTGAAGTCAACTACACAGGCTGGAGGCTGCATGAAGCGATCAACCCTGGGATTGCTGCTCTTGCAAGGGGCGTTTGTTCTGTCATGGAGTTCGGGCTATATCGGCGCGAAGCTGGGCACCCAAGACAGCGGTGCGTTCAACCTGCTGTTCTGGCGATTTTTGTTGGTATCGCTGTGCCTGGGAGCGTTCTTGAACGTCAGGTTGCTGAAGGTGACCTGGGCGCAGATTCGCCATTACGCCATCATCGGCTGCCTGTCGCAGTTTCTGTACCTGAGCTGCCTCTATGTGGCGATCCAGAACGGCTTGCCGCCGGGCATTGCGGCGATCATCGCGGCGTTGCAGCCGTTGATGACCGCCGCATTGTCGACAGGCAGTGCAACTGAGCGCAGCGGCGGCTGGCAATGGGTGGGGCTCATGGTCAGCTTTGCCGGCGTAGCGATCGTGATCGCCGGGCAGTACAGCAATGGTGGCGAAGAGGTTGGCCTGGCCATGTATGGGCTGCCACTGGTGGCGGCGCTGGGGCTGACGCTGGCGACCTTGTACGAGCGCCGTTCGCAGCAGAGCACGCAGGCCGGCTTGCTTATGCCGCTGTTTATCCAGTCGCTGCTGACGTTGATCGGCTTCACCGGCGCGGTGCTATATACCGATACCTTGAGCATTCCCCATGACGCCGGCGTACTGGTTTCGATTGTATGGCTGACGGTGTTTTCCACCTTTGCCGCCTACTTGAGCCTCTGGCGGCTGCTGCGCGTGATGACGGCTACTCGGGTTGCGGCGTTGGTCTATCTGGAGCCTCCGGTCACCCTGGTATGGGCGGCGCTGATGTTCGGCGACGAAATCCATGTTTCGACCTATGCCGGCATTGCCGTAGTGATTGCCGGGTTACTGTTGTTGCGCCTGAAGCGACCGACCGTCGCCTGCACGACCTGAGGCCTTGAGGGTTCAGCAATCTGACAGACATCTCCTGTTAAAAAATAACTCAAGCCCAAGCAGGAGCCCGGCTGGAACACAGGGGATTTCTTTCTGATGCAGGTACAGGGCGTTAACGCCCGAGGGTTTTGTATGTTGCTACGTTATGCGGCAATGGCGGCGGTAGTCGTCGCGGCATCCGGGTGTGTGCAAGAGCGCGTCGTGCATGAACGCCGGCCGGTACAACGTGAGTATGTGGAAGTCGTGGCACCGCAACCGCCGCCGGTGCAGGTGATTGAAGTCGAGCCGGCGGTGCGCGAAGGTTATATCTGGTCACGCGGTTACTGGCGCTGGGAAGGTGGGCGCTATGTAGCGGTGCACGGCCATTGGGAGCCGGTACGCGTGGGCTATCGCTATGTGCATCCGCATTGGGTGCAGCGCAACGATGGTTATCATTGGCAGGGCGGTGGTTGGGTTCGCTGACCGAGCGGCCTCTCTCCAAAAGATGGCCTAGCCGATCCGTTTCATGCCCGCTGCCTTGACCGCATTCAGGTCGAAGGTGGCGGTGTACTCGCAGCCGGCCGCGTGGGCGCAGCGTTCGATCAGGCAGTCGGCGAAGTCTGCTTTGTTCGCAACGAACTTGCGCAGTGCCTGCCAGACGACATCGGCGTGCTCGACAGTGAGCTCGCGCGTATGCAAAAGGGTTTCCAGCACCATCACCACATCGCTTTTTGCCGATTGGTAGCAGGCCTGCAGCACCCATACCAATTCCACAAGGGTCACCAGGCTGACAAAGCCCGGTGACGCGGCGCTCAATGATTCGATCAGTCGCGACGCCTTGGCGGATTGAACGGGCTCATCCTGGGTGACATAGCGCACCAGCACGTTGGTATCCAGGCCGATCATCGCGCATTTGCTCCCTGTGCCGCGATGGCCCGGTTCATGTCCTCGATGGACACGGCAGTGGCAGGCTTGCGAATCAGCCCCTTGAGGTCGGTGACGGTTTTACTCGCGGCGATCATGGAAAACTTGCCGTCTTCCATTTCGACGAATTCCACCCGGTCGCCTGTTTCCAGGCCGAGGGCCGTCCTGACCTGGACAGGGATGGTGATTTGCCCTTTTGAAGTAAGTGTGGCGGTTGCCATAGTGAAGACCTCCATCGTGATGCTCCTTACCCTAGGGTAAGGAGTGATCGAGGACAATATCCGTTGGTCCACAGGGTGCTCGCAGAAGTGGATGAGTCGGTACTAAAACCCTAGTCCGAACTCTCGATCCCCACACCTGTGATCACGCGCCAAACCGATACAAACTATGACGGCTCGCCGCTGGCTCACTGCACCACGCGGTAACACGGCACATACGCTGCTCCGCCCGGCAATTTCATCCGGTGCTGGGCGACGAAGGCCTTTAGCAATTCATCCAGTGGTTTCATGATCGCCGGGTCGCCGTGGATTTCGTACGGGCCCTTTTCTTCGATCAAACGAATGCCTTTGTCCTTCACATTACCCGCCACAATCCCCGAGAACGCGCGACGCAGGTTGGCCGCCAGTTCATGGGGCGGCAGCGCATGGGTCAGTTGCAGGCTGGCCATGTTTTCGTGGGTCGGGTCGAAGGGGCGCTGGAAGCCTTCGTCGATCTTCAACAGCCAGTTGAAGTGGAATGCGTCGTTGCGCTCGCGACGGAACTGTTTGACCGCCTTGAGCCCTGCGGTCATCTGGCGCGCGACTTCGGCCGGGTCGTCGATGATGATCTGGTAATGCTTCTGCGCCGCTTCGCCGAGGGTCGCGCCGACGAACGCATGCAGTTGTTCCAAGTAAGGCGCCGCATGTTTGGGCCCGGTCAGCACGACCGGGAACGGCAGGTCGCGGTTGTCCGGGTGCATCAGGATGCCCAGCAGGTAGAGAAATTCCTCGGCCGTACCGGCGCCGCCGGGGAAGATGATGATGCCGTGACCGACGCGCACGAAGGCTTCGAGGCGTTTCTCGATGTCCGGCAGGATGACCAGCTCGTTGACGATCGGGTTGGGCGCTTCGGCGGCGATGATGCCTGGCTCGGTCAGGCCCAGGTAGCGGCCGCCGGTGATGCGCTGTTTGGCGTGGGAAATAGTCGCGCCTTTCATCGGACCTTTCATCACGCCGGGGCCGCAGCCGGTGCACACGTCGAGGCTGCGCAAGCCCAGTTCGTGGCCGACCTTCTTGGTGTATTTGTATTCTTCGGTGTTGATGGAGTGGCCGCCCCAGCACACGACGATCTTGGGTTCGACACCCGCGCGCAGCGTACGGGCGTTGCGCAGCAGATGAAACACGTAGTCGGTGATGCCTTGGGAGTTGCTCAGGTCGATGCGCTGGCTGTCCAGCTCGTTCTCGGTGTAGACGATGTCACGCAAGGCGCTGAACAGCATTTCGCGGGTGCTGGCGATCATTTCGCCATCGACGAAGGCATCGGCCGGGGCGTTGAGCAGCTCCAGGCGCACGCCGCGGTCCTGCTGGTGGATACGCACTTCGAAGTCTTTGTAGGCGTCGAGGATGGTCTTGGCGTTATCGATATGCGCGCCGGTGTTGAGGATCGCCAGGGCGCATTGGCGGAACAGGGCGTAGATGCTGCCGCTGCCGGCTTCACTTAGTTGCTGGACTTCACGTTGGGACAGGGTTTCGAGGCTGCCCTTGGGGCTGACGGAGGCATTGATCACTTGACGTTGGGGCATTCTGATTCCTTGAAAGCACAGCCATCGCATCCGTAAAGGCGCAATGGCTTGAGAATGAGGCGCGCCGTATACGGTCGCACGAGACGGTTATTTACCTCACGCACAAGGCCGAGTGCAAATACCGTCCAGCACCATCATGCCGCAGAACTTACTGGATCAGCTTCCAGTTTTTGTAGAAAACCCGACGCAGGGTGAACACCAGGCCGGCAAACCCCGAGATCACGGCGTTCAACACGGAGGGCACCGGGGTCGGTCGCACAATATCGATGAACAGGCAGTAACGTTTCGCATCGTTCTTGTTAAAGGATGCATGCATCAGCGTGTCATCGAAGATGAACAGCGGGTCGTCGTGCCAATAGTGCTTGTGCTTGCCCACCTGGATATACACGCCCTCGTGATGCGGCGCCGGCGCCATGTTGTAGAGCACGCGGAACATCATGCGCAACGGGCCGAAATGGAAGGACGTCGAGCGATTCTCGTTGAACACCGACACGCCGATGGTCTTCACGAATGGCAGTTTCCTGCGCAGTTGCGGGATGTCCAGGGCGGTTTCGATCGGACGACCGTACCACTGGAAAAACAACATGCCGCGTTTCTTCTCGGCCATGCGTGCGTCCAGGTAGCTGATGATTTCTTCCTTGCGGGCCATGGCGTCGTCGATGACCTGTTGCAGATCTTCGCGCCAGGCGAGCGGCAGGTCGTCCAGGGTGTAGACATGACGGTTGCGGCGGCTCAGCAGGTCGAACAGGGTGTTGAACGGCGCCAGGATCCAGGTGTTGCGGCCGTTGCCGATGAAATATTTCTTGAAGGTAGCGCGGTCATACAGGCCATTACGCAGGAAGTCATACAGACCGCAAACCACCACCAGCAGCAAAAACGCCAGGCTGGTGCGCGGAAAACAGGCGATAAACAGTAAAACGCCGAGCACCCAGGCGAGGGATATCAGCTTTTTACCCACGGCATTTTTGCTCATGAAACGCGGCTCCAGGCCTGAAACATAATGAAACAATTTCGTCATGATAGAGCTTTATGGCGCGCGCAGGCGTTTTAAATAGTTCGAAAATTGTGAAGTCGCTGCACAATTTGTAACTGGCCCCAGAGGCAAGCGGGTTTGGGTGGATTGAATTTTGAGAACGGAAGATTTGCGACTATCGTGACGCTTCGGTTTTTCAGACGTCATAGACCGGTACGATTGAAGTTGAATGGCCACCATTGGCCTTCGGCACCTTGGAAGAGGCAGAATTTTATGATCATCAAACCGCGGGTTCGTGGCTTTATCTGTGTGACCGCTCACCCTGTTGGCTGTGAAGCGAACGTCAAAGAGCAGATCGACTACGTGATTCAGCACGGCGCCATCGAAGGCGGTCCAAAGAAGGTGCTGGTCCTCGGCGCTTCCACTGGTTACGGCCTGGCCGCGCGCATCAGTGCCGCGTTTGGCTGCGGTGCCGACACCCTGGGCGTGTTTTTTGAAAAAGAAGGCGAAGAAGGCAAGCTGAGCTCCGCTGGCTGGTACAACAGCGCGGCGTTCGAGAAGTTTGCCGTGGAAAAAGGCCTGTACGCCAAGAGCATCAACGGCGACGCGTTTTCCGATGAGATCAAGCGCCTGACCATCGACACCATCAAGAAGGACCTGGGCAAGATCGACCTGGTGGTCTACAGCCTGGCCGCGCCACGCCGTACCGACCCGCAAGGCGTGGTGCACACTTCCACCCTCAAGCCGATCGGCAAGGCCGTGACCCTGCGCGGTATCAACACCGACAAGGGCGTCGTGGTCGACACCACCCTGGAGCCTGCCACCCAGGAAGAAATCGACGGCACCGTCAAAGTGATGGGCGGTGAGGACTGGCAGCTGTGGATCGACGCCCTGCGTGACGCCGATGTACTGGCTGAAGGCGCCAAGACCACCGCGTTCACCTACCTCGGTGAGAAGCTGACCCAGGACATCTACTGGAACGGTTCCATCGGCGAAGCCAAGAAAGACCTGGACAAGAAAGTCCTGACCCTGCGCGACAACCTCGCTGCGCTCAAGGGCGACGCCCGCGTGTCGGTACTCAAGGCCGTGGTTACCCAGGCCAGCTCGGCGATTCCGATCATGCCGCTGTACCTGTCGCTGCTGTTCAAGGTGATGAAAGAGCAGGGCACCCATGAAGGCTGCATCGAGCAGGTCTACGGCCTGTTCAAAGACAGCCTGTACGGCAAAGAGCCCAAGCTCGATGCTGACGGCCGCCTGCGCGCCGACCTGGCCGAGCTGGAGCCGAAGGTCCAGGACGCCGTGGCCGCGCTGTGGAACCAGGTGACTGACGACAACGTTAACGAAATCAGCGATTTCGCCGGTTACAAGGCTGAGTTCCTGCGTTTGTTCGGTTTTGAAGTCGACGGCGTGGACTACGACGCGGACGTGAACCCGACCGTCAAGATCAACGGTCTGGTCCAGGCATAAGCGCTATCACTGTGGCGGCTTGATAATCGACTTATCAAGCCGCTTTTTGCTGCTCAGCTGTCAGGCTTGCCTGGAACCAGACAGGCGCTGTTTTGCCAGGGTGAAGTCTGACCGCCTCACATTCACCACCTCCTTCTCCCATAGCGGATTGAGCGGCACGTGATAACCGCTGTCCTTGGCGGTCTTTATCAGCTCAGCCATTTCCCTGCTGTCATGGATGATACTGATCTCATCGAATCTACCTAGCTTTGCCGGCAGGAAGAAAGTCGCCGGGTAGTTTGCTGCCACGTCCGTCGCAGGGCTGCCTGAGTCTGCATTGTGATGGACCACCCGCTCCGCGTCGCCGACCAGCTTTCGATTGATGATTCCGATCATTTCCTCTATTCGCGGCGTGATATTGCCGAGATCGGGGTTTTCCTTGTGGTAGAAATGAGCGGCATTTTCAAAGTCCGCCGATAACTCCCGTGGAACTTGCTGGTAGTGGCTAACCCGATCCCTGAAGACACTGTGGGCGATATCGGGTACCGGCAGCTTATCCTGGGCGCCAAAGTCACTTAGGTGAGGCGCGATCATGTGCAGGTCATAGTCGGCGGTCAAGGCTTTGCCCTCTAGCTGCTTGGCCAGCACGTGCAGCACCTTGCCGTTGTGCGTAATCAGATAGTTGTCGTCGCCAGGCGTGGCGGGATGGGCTTGGAATGCATAATGCTGCCGACTTGGCCCGCGAGCGCTCAATTGCAGCGTGCCATCACCTCCGCGAGCTGCCCGCCCAGTGATTTGGCCAAGTTTTACCAGCTCGTCAATGCGATGACGCGAGAGTTTCAAGGGGATCGGGACTGCATGGCCTTGCTCGATGCAGTCCAGGACCTGCGCGTTGGCGTCAGCCACCGTTTCCGGTGATTTGTGCGCGAACTGTTCGAGCTTGCTAAATGCCTGGTCCGTACAGATCAAGCCGGATTGTGGCCCCCAATTGGCACTTTTGCCTTTGATATGAAAGTCCTTGGTGGGGTGCCCGGCTTCTATCAGCCCTGTGGCCACGGATTCGACCGGGCGTATGCCGATGATGGAGTTGGTAGCTGCCGCTATCCGTTGCAAGGGGGCGAGGTGGCTCGACACTATTCCGGTTCGCGCTTTTGCCTGGTCGATCAGTGCATGCGGGGCATCGACCTCCGACGTAGTGCTGGCCTGCACAAGCGCCTGGTTACGTTGCAGTACTTCCAGACTGAGCGCAGAAGGTGATGTTACAGCGGTAATCATGGCAATCATTGGAATACCTCTACGTCACGTTTTTTTGCGACCGTATTGATGATTCCTTTCAGTCATGGATTTCCCTGAGAGCGAAGCTCACCTTAAACGATGCTTTCGGCGATGTGAGTGGGCGTTTCACTTTTCAGAACGGTCCTACCGTGGCTTACCTTTTGCTGTTTGCTCCGGCATGCAAGACTGCGTCATCCATGTGCGCAAACAGGAGGACCCATGACGATTCGTGCAGTCGTGTTTGATTTCGGCGGTGTGTTGTTTGACTGGAACCCGCAACATCTGTACCGCAAGCTCATTACCGACGAGCAAAAGCGGCAATGGTTTCTCGACAATATCTGCACCCAGGCCTGGAACACCGAACAGGATGCTGGCCGCACCCTCGCCGAAGCCACCCGCCACCTGATTGAGCAACACCCCGAACATCAGAGCCTGATCCAGGCTTATTACGAGCGCTGGCACGAGATGTTGCGTGGTGAGTTGCCCGAAGGTGTCGCAATTCTCACTGCGTTGCATCAAGCGAATATGCCGCTGTTCGGGCTGACCAACTGGTCGGCGGAAACCTTCCCCTATGCCCGCGAACACTACCCGTTCCTCCAGGTTTTCCGCGATATCGTCGTATCTGGCCAAGTGAAACTGGTCAAGCCTGACCCGGCGATCTACCATGCCAGCCTCGATCAGGTGCGCGCCCATTTGCCGGATGTCCAGCCTGGTGAAGTGGTGTTCATCGATGACGTTGCCAGTAATGTCGAAGCGGCCGTCGCTCTTGGTTGGCAGGGGATTCACCATGTGTCGGCCGAGCGTACCGCCGCACGTCTGCGCGAGTTGGGGGTGGGCTTCTAGCGCGCCCACTTCTCCATGGCAAAGTCGACGAAGGCGCGCAGCTTGGGCAAGCGGTAACGGTCCTGGCGATACAGCAGATGCATCGGGCGGCTGGACAGTTGATAGCTGGTCAGCAAGGCTACCAACTTGCCGCTCTCCAGGTCCTGCTGCACCAGGGCATCGGCCAGCATGCTGATGCCCATCCCATTGACGGCCGCCTGGCGCAAGCCCTGCGAGCTGTTGATGGTCAATGAGCCGGAGACCGGAACCTCTACCTCGCCGTCCTCGTCGGTCATGCGCCACAGCTTGTCGGTGTCGCGCCAGTTGTCGTTCGCCGGATAGGCGAACGCCAGGCAGTTGTGGTGCCGCAAGTCATCGGGCGTCGACGGCGTGCCGCGTCGCGCCAGGTAATCAGGCGACGCGCAGAGGGTCAGGGTGTAATCCTGCAGTGGCCGGGCGATCAGGCTGGAGGTTCCCAAGTCGCCGAGACGGATTGCCACGTCGAAGCCGCTGTCGACCAAGTCCATCCGCTCATTGCTCAGCACCACGTACAGGTCGATCTGCGGGTAGCGCTGGGAAAATTCGCTCAAGGCCGGCACCAGGCGTTCGCTGCCGAATACCGGTGGCACGGTAATACGCAGGCAGCCTTTGGGCGTTTCGCTGTGGATCTGCTCCGCCAGCAGTTCGGAGTCGGCCACCAGCCCGAGCACCTCAAGGCAGCGCTGGTAATACTCCCCGCCGAATTCCGTGAGGCTTTGTTTGCGCGTGGTGCGCTTGAGCAGGCTGACCCCCAGGCGCTGCTCCAGCGCGCGTAGGTGATTGCCGACCATGGTGGTCGACATTCCGCATTCCTGTGCGGCGGCGGTCATGCTGCCGGTCTCCACGACTTTCACGTACACCGACATTGCCTGGAACACATCCATTATCAAGCCCTGGTTCAAAGTCATTGCAGGAATGTGCAGTTTATCCAGCACGGGTGGCTAACGATACTGCACCCATCCTCACGATGCACTGGAGCTTGCCACCATGACCGCCGCCTGCCTGATGACCACGTATCAACCTTTGGCCCTGAGCTTCACCCGTGGCCTGGGTACGCGCCTGTGGGACCAGCAGGGCCGTGAATACCTCGACGCGGTGGCCGGTGTGGCGGTGACGAATGTGGGCCACTCCCACCCAAGGCTGGTGGCGGCGATCCGTGAGCAAGCGGGCCTGCTGCTGCACACCTCCAACCTCTACAGCATCGATTGGCAGCAGCAGCTGGCCCGGCGCCTGGCTCAGCTATCCGGCCTGGACTGCGCGTTCTTCAACAACTCCGGCGCCGAAGCCAACGAGACGGCGCTGAAACTGGCACGCTTGTATGGCTGGAAAAAAGGCATTGAAGAGCCGTTGGTGGTGGTGATGGAGAACGCCTTCCACGGGCGTACCCTCGGCACCATGGCGGCCAGTGACGGGCCCTCGGTGCGCCTGGGTTTCCAGCGTTTGCCGGGGGATTTTCTCAAAGTCGGGTTTGGCGATCTGGCGGCCCTCGAAGCCATTACTGAACAATTCGGCACACGTATAGCGGCCGTGCTGCTCGAACCGATCCAGGGCGAAAGTGGCGTGTTGCCCGCGCCGCCCGGCTACCTGAAAGCCCTGCGCGATCACTGCACGCGCCACGGCTGGCTGATGATGCTGGATGAAATCCAGACCGGCATCGGCCGCACCGGCGCCTGGTTTGCCTTCCAGCAAGAAGGCATTACCCCGGACGTGATGACCCTGGCCAAAGGCCTCGGCAACGGCGTGCCCATCGGCGCCTGCCTGGCCCGGGCCGCCGTCGGCCAGTTGTTTACCCCCGGCAGTCACGGCAGCACCTTTGGCGGCAACCCCTTGGCCTGCCGGGTGGGCTGCACGGTGCTGGACATCATTGAAGAGCAAGGCTTGCTGCAGAACGCTGCGCAACAGGGTGCACGGCTGCTGGCGCGGTTGCGGGTGGAATTGAGCGAGCATCCGCAGGTAGTGGCGATTCGGGGGCAGGGCCTGATGATCGGCATCGAACTGGCTCGCCCGTATCGCGATCTGGCCCAGCGTGCGGCGCAGGAGCATGGGCTGCTGATTAACGTGACGCGCGGCAAGATCATCCGCCTGCTGCCACCGCTGACGCTGGATGCCAAGGAAGTCGAGATGATCGTACGGGCGATCACCCGTTTACTTGAGTAAAACCCGATCAAAATGTGGGAGGGGCGGTGCGACGATTCGACTTGCCCCCGCAGGCGGCGTGTCAGTCACCACATTATCGGCTGGCCTATCGCTTTCGGGGGCAAGCCCCCTCCCACAGGAGATCTGCGTCACCTTTATAGATCGTTGCCATTCAGCCATTCCTGGTTCATGGTTTCGGTATCTCCCAGGTATTCCAACAACCACGTCATCGCCGGCGACAGTTTGTTCTGCGCCCACGCCACGCACGAGGGGCTGGCAGGGAAGGGCCGGCGCAATTGCAGCGCCACCAGCTCACCGCGCTCGATCCATGGCAGCACCTGATGCGCCGGGGCCATGCCGACGCACAAGCCATCACGCAGGCAATCGAGCGCCGAGGACCAGTTGGGCACCACCAGGCGCCGCTGGTTATCCAGGGTCCATGTATCGCGCTTGGGCAGGTTGCGTGAGGTGTCGGTCATGCACAGGGATGCATATGGGCGAAGTTGATCGTCACTGAGCAGGCCTTCTATCGCCGCCAAGGGATGCCTGGCGCTGACCACGCACAGCCAGTTCAACAGGCCCATGTCGCGGAATGTGAAGTGGCTGGCCACCGGCACCGCGCTGGTGGCGCCGATCACAATGTCGGTGCGCTCATCCGCCAGGGCGTCCCACACGCCGTTGTACACCTCGTACTCCAGCAGCAATTCCACTTCGGGAAACTGTCGATAAAAATCCAGCACCAGTTGCCGACAGCGCTGCGGCTTGACGATGGAATCCACTGCCACCTTCAATTGCCCGCTCCAGCCATTGGCCACCTGCTGGCACAAGCGCCGTGTGCCGAGCATTTTTTTCATTACGCCACGGGCTTCGTCTATAAACAGCCGGCCGGCGGGCGTCAGCTCCACGTCACGGTGGCGCCGTATGAACAGCGGCACCGCCAGCCATTCCTCAAGCTGACGCACCGTATAGCTGATGGCCGACGGTACGCGATGCAGTTCCTGAGCGGCGGCGCTGAAGCTGCCGTGGCGTGCGACGGCATCGACCACATCCAGGGAGTATTCGGACCACATGGCGGCTGCCTTCAAAATTATTGATAAGAGTGTCCAATTATTATCGCTTCACAGGAAAACTGTCAGCTTCATAATGGGCGCCAGTCAGCAAATAGTTTGATGGCAGGATCCACAAGGCTTCAATGAAAAATTCTTTTGGTTTCACTTGGTATCTGGCGGGGCTGAGCATGCTCGGTTATCTCGCCATGGACATGTATTTGCCGGCGTTTGGCGCCATGGGCGCGCAGTTGCAGATTGGCGCCGGGGCCGTGGGCGCCAGCTTGAGTATTTTCCTCGCCGGGTTTGCGCTAGGGCAGTTGCTGTGGGGGCCGTTGTCCGACCGGCTCGGGCGCAAGCCGGTGCTGCTTACGGGGCTGAGCCTGTTTGTACTGGGGTGCCTGGGCATGTTCTGGGTGCAGACCGCGCCGCAGCTGTGGGCGCTGCGTTTTATCCAGGCGATCGGTGTGTGTTCCGCCGCCGTGAGTTGGCAGGCGCTGGTGATTGATCGCTACCCGGCCGACAAGGCGCACCGCGTGTTCGCCAGCATCATGCCGCTGATGTCGCTATCGCCGGCCCTGGCGCCGCTGTTGGGCGCGATGGTGTTGAATCACTTTGGCTGGCAGGCGATTTTCGGCGTATTGCTGGGCGTGTCGCTGCTCTTGCTGCTGCCGACCGTGTTCCTGGGTAGCGCGCCGAAGCGCCAGACGGACGCACCGGTGCGCCTGGGCTATGCACAGCTGCTCACTTCACGGGTATTTACCGGCAACGTCATGATATTTGCCGCCTGCTCCGCCAGTTTCTTTGCCTGGTTGACCGCTTCGCCATTTATCCTTGGCGGCATGGGTTACAGCCCGAATGACATCGGCCTCAGCTACGTGTTGCCGACCCTGGCGTTTCTGGTCGGCGGCTACAGTTGCCGCAGCGCCTTGCAACGTTTGCCGGGCAAGACCCTGCTGCCGTGGCTGCTCGCGTTCTACTGCCTGAGCATGGTGGCGCTGTATCTGGTTGCAACCCTGACCGTGCCGACCCTTACTACCTTGCTGATTCCGTTCTGCCTGATGGCGCTGTGCAACGGTGCCAGCTACCCGATCGTGGTAGCGAATGCGCTGATGCCCTTTGCGGAAAATTCCGGCAAAGCGGCGGCGCTGCAAAATACCCTGCAGTTGGGCTTGTGCTTTCTTGCCAGCTTGTTGGTGTCCTCCATGATCGAGCAGCCGTTGTTGATTACGGTAATTGTGATGCTGGCGACCGCGCCGCTCGCTGTGCTGGGTTATTGGCTGGCGCGACCGAAGGCTCGGCGTTCAAAACTTGCAAGCGCATGAACTGACAGTACGGTCAAAAATGTGGGAGGGGGCTTGCCCCCGATAGCGGTGTATCAGTGCCAGCTAGGCTAGCTGACCCACTGCTATCGGGAGCAAGCCCCCTCCCACATTTGTATTGTGTTTCTTCAGTTAGAACGTCACTTCCAGATTCACCGTCGGCGTTGATGTGCGGCTCCCCCGGCCACCGTCCACGCCGAACTTGTTATGCCAGTACTCGTAGCCTACGCCCAGGTACAGGTTCGGTTTGACGCTCTTGCCCGGCCGCACCGCCACCATCAGCGCGGTGCGCATCAGGGCTTCCGGCGCTGTATCGCGGCCATGATAATCCTCGCCTTTCTCCCCCACGTAATTGATGAAGCCCTGGAATTTCGCCGCGTGGTTGGCGATCTCGAACGGGCGCATCCATGTCAGGTTGAGCATGTAAGTGTCGTCAAAGGTGTGGTTCGATTCCCGCGCGCCGGGAATGCCTGTGTGGTTCTTTTCTTTGTAGTACATCAGGCTCAGGTCCAGCACGCCGACGGTATTGAATTTCAAGGTGGGGCCGATGACCAGGGCGCGTTTTTTGGCGGAAGCGACGTTGTTGTTGCGGTTGGCATCAAAACCCAGCGTCAGCGCGTAGTCCTTGATCAGCCCGGTGCCCAGCGGCGTGTCGAATACCCGTGAGGCATACAGTTGGTGCCGGTACACCGCGTAGACCTCGCTGCCACCGTGGTCGGTGCCCTTGCGCGGGTCGTTGCTGTCAGACAGGAACACATCGAGATTCAGAAAATGGCTGCCGTACTGGTAGCCGCTGGCGTGGGTGAAGCTGTAGATGCGCTTGCTGAAGTCGTCGGGGTTGTTCGGGTTGGTGAAGTGCTGGCCGTAGCGAAACCCCAGGCTGTTGTTCATCCACTCCACTGCGACAGCCTCGCCGCCGCCGAGAAGGGTCAATGCGACGGTTGCGCCCTGCAATGCCTTTTTCATTCTGTTGGCTCCTTTGGCGTTCTGGCTCATGACGGCCGGATTGTTTTTGTAACGCCGCGGCAGGGTATCTTGTCTGAACAATTGTATACAACTCTATGGACATACAGTCTGAACATTGCATACAGTGAGCGCACAACAAAAACAGAGACCCCTCACCATGACTATCCCGAAGGCGTCACCGCAGCGGCCCGAAGATGAAAATCTAGGCGTCGCCGCCAACATGGCTTACGGCCTGCAGCATGTGCTCACCATGTACGGCGGCATCGTTGCTGTACCGTTGATCGTCGGCCAGGCGGCCGGGTTGTCACCTGCGGATATTGGCCTGTTGATCGCCGCGTCACTGTTCGCCGGCGGCCTCGCCACGCTGTTGCAAACCCTTGGCCTGCCGTTCTTCGGTTGTCAGCTGCCGCTGGTGCAGGGCGTGTCGTTCGCGGGTGTGGCGACGATGGTGGCGATCGTCGGCAGCGACGGGGCAGGGGGCGTGCCGGCGATTCTCGGCGCGGTGATGGCTGCGTCGTTCATTGGTTTGTTGATCACTCCGGTGTTTTCACGCATCACCCAGTTTTTCCCGCCGCTGGTGACCGGTATCGTGATTACCACCATCGGCCTGACCCTGATGCCCGTGGCGGCGCGCTGGGCCATGGGCGGCAACAGCCGCGCGGCGGATTTCGGCAGCATGTCGAATATCGGCTTGGCTGCACTGACGTTGGTGCTGGTGTTGCTGTTGAGCAAAATCGGCAGCGCAACCATCTCGCGCTTGTCGATTTTGCTCGCGATGGTGATCGGCACAGTGATCGCGGTGTTGTTGGGTATGGCCGACTTCTCCGCCGTCACCCAGGGGCCCATGTTCGGTTTCCCCACGCCCTTCCATTTCGGCATGCCGACCTTTCATGTGGCGGCGATTATTTCCATGTGCATCGTGGTGATGGTCACGCTGGTGGAGACCTCGGCGGACATCCTGGCGGTGGGCGAGATCATCGACACTAAAGTCGACTCCAAACGCCTCGGCAATGGCCTGCGCGCCGACATGCTGTCGAGCATGTTCGCGCCGATCTTCGGCTCCTTCACGCAAAGCGCATTCGCCCAGAACGTCGGCCTGGTGGCGGTCACCGGGGTGAAGAGTCGGTTCGTGGTGGCAACCGGCGGGGTGTTCCTGGTGGTGCTGGGCCTGCTGCCGTTCATGGGCCGGGTGATTGCCGCCGTGCCCACATCGGTGCTTGGCGGGGCCGGCATTGTGCTGTTCGGCACGGTGGCGGCCAGCGGTATTCGCACGCTGTCCAAGGTGGACTATCGCAACAACATGAACCTGATCATCGTGGCCACCAGTATCGGTTTCGGCATGATCCCCATCGCTGCCCCCAGTTTCTATGACCAGTTTCCCAGCTGGTTCGCGACCATTTTCCATTCGGGCATCAGTTCGTCGGCGATCATGGCGATCTTGCTGAACCTGACGTTCAACCATTTCACCGCCGGTAACTCGGACCAGCAATCGGTATTCGTGGCGGGGACTGAGCGCAGTTTGTGCTTTCGCGACGTGGCGGCGCTGCGCGATGGGGATTACTACCGAGGTGGGAAGTTGTTCGATGCCGAGGGTAAGGAGATTCCGTTGGTGGCGGATACTTTGAGAAAAGCATCAAAGCCTGAGCCCACCGAGGTCTAAATGTGGGAGGGGGCAAGCCCCCTCCCACATTTGGAATCTAGCCAGCCTTGAGCGCCGTGTGCTGCATTGAGCACACCTCATCCAGAAACTTCACCACTGTCCCCATGCACGCCTGGCGTTCTTCCACGTGGGGCATATGGCTGGAGTCTTCGAACAGCGCCCAGCGTACGTCCGGGATTTCATCCAGGAACGGCTTGACCACCAACGGCGTGGCTTCGTCATGGCGACCGGAGATCACCAGGGTCGGCACCTTGATGGCCGATAGTCGGCCAATCACATTCCAATCCTTCAAGCTGCCAATCACATGGAACTCAGTCGGGCCGCTCATGGCGTGGTACACCGTCGGGTCGGCATCGACCTGGGCGAAGGTGCACGCCACCTCTTCCGGCCATGGGTTGACGCGGCACACGTGCTGGTCGTAGAAAATCCGCGAAGCCGCTTGGTATTCCGGGTCTTGGTAGTTACCGACGGCCTCATGCTTGAGCAGGGTTTCATGCACACCTTCGGGCAACAATTTGCGCAGCCGATTGGCCTCGCTGACCCAGGTGCGCATGCATGTCGGTGAGTTGGCCGGGATAAAGGCACGCAGGCCCTTGGGCTGCAAAATGGCATGTTCGCTGCCGAGCATGCCGCCCCAGGATTGCCCGAGGATCGCGTAGTTGTCGCTGATTTGCAGGTGGTCGAGCAGGTTGTTCAACTCGTCGAGGAACAAACCGATGGTCCAAAAGGAAGAGGGTTTGTCAGGTAAATGCGTCGAGCGGCCATTGCCCAGCTGGTCGTAGTGAATGACCGCATGGCCGCTGGCGGCGACATCCTTGAACGCGTCGACGTAATCGTGGGTGCAGCCGGGTCCGCCATGGATGATCACCAGCGGTGTGCGGCCTGTCGCCAGTTCACCGGTGATGCGATACCACGTCTGATAGGCGCCGAAGGGTGCGTAGCCTTCGCGGACTTTCTCGATGAATTCCATTTCGTACCCTGCTCTGAAAAAAAGGATCAGGGCTACGATAGTCTGCACGCAACGTTTAGGTAACTAGCAAAACAGCTAGGTTTTGCCTAAGGATCAATCGTCCAGCAACCGGTAGTGCGTGGCTCGCACCACCGCCTGCACGCGGTTCTTGGCGCCCAATTTGTGCATGGCCGACGCCAGGTGCAGGGTGACCACCGCCAGCGAACGGCTCAATTGCGAGGCGATCTCGGCCGCAGTCAAGCCATCGGCGGCCCATTTCAGGCACTCGCGCTCGCGTTTGGTCAGGTGGATATGCGGGTAGGTGCGCAACGCTTTGTTGAATAAAGGGTAAGCCGCCTCCTGTAACGCATGGCTGATCACGCTGAAGTCCGACAAGGTTTGCTGCGCATCCTTCAATACCGTGCTCGCCGTACCGGTGCGCAGGCCGGTCAACGAGGCGAAGCCACCGCGGGGCAGGTGGATCGGTACGCTGACGCCGCAGGTCAACTGCTGTTCGTGCAGGTAGGACGAAACGGGTGCATGGCAGGGGTCGATGATCGTTTGCAGGGCAGTCTCGGCCTTGGCCTCATAAGACCAGACAAATGGCGACACACTGTTCAAGGCCAAATGTTGAACCGGGTCGATCTGGTAGAACCCTTCGCTGCACCACAAGGCGTGCCAGTCGGTCGGCGTGTTGCGCAGTTGCAGCACCGAGGGCGTGATCAGCGCACCGTTGAGGTCGATAGGCACTGGCGTGTAGTCGTACACCAGCGCATCGAAGCCCAACTGTTGGGCGAGGATAAACGTATTGTCCATCTGCTCGTCCAGGCTCCTGCCCGGCATCAGACGACTATTGAAGGCAGTTAGCTTGGCCAGCATCCGTTCTGCTCCCGAATTCATTTGAATCTCGACTTGCTGCAAGTAGAATGCCACGCCCCGGCGAAGGACTGCCAGGCCAAACCTATAAGAAACGCTAGGTTATGGACGCGCGGCATCCTCGGTAGTGTTGACGTGATAAACGGCCACTACCTGCCAGGCCGATACAACACAAGGAATGTATGCATGTGGCGTGAAATAGCCCCCGACCAGCGGTACAACGTGCAAGTCGACGGCCATAATCTCGTGGTCTACAGCTTTGGCGACGGCGATGAGGTGCTGCTGTGCCTCAACGGCGGCCCGGGCCTGCCGTGTGACTATTTGCGCGACGCCCATGGCTGGCTCAAAGAACATAACCTGCGAGTGGTTGCATTCGACCAGCTTGGCACCGGCGCATCAGCCAGACCGAACGACGTTTCCCTGTGGGAAATCCGCCGTTATGTCGAAGAAGTTGAAACCGTCCGCCAGGCCCTGGACCTGGGCCGTGTGCACTTGCTCGGGCATTCCTGGGGCGGTTGGCTGGGCATCGAGTACGCCATTCATTATCCCGAAGCGCTGAAAAGCCTGATCCTCGAAAACACCGTCGGCGATATTCCGCACTTGTCCCAGGAGCTTGAGCGCCTGCGCGGCGCCCTTGGCAGTGAAACCGTGGCCATGATGCAACGTCATGAAGCCGTGGGCACCCTCGACCACCCGCAGTATCAAGCCGCTATCACCTTGCTCAACTATCGCCACGTCTGCCGTCTGGATGAATGGCCGGAGCCGGTCAAACGCTCCCTCGGCGACTGGAACATGGGGCCCTACGAAACCATGCAAGGCCCCAACGAATTCCTGTATGTCGGCAACCTCAAGGACTGGAACCGCCTTGCCGAAATGGCCGACTTGCGCATGCCGATACTGATCACCACCGGCCAGCACGACGAACTCACCCCGGCCTGTGCCATGCGCATGAAAATGGCGGCCCGGCATGCCGAATTGCACGTATTTCCCAACAGCAGCCATATGCCGTTCTACGAAGAACCCCAGGCGTATTTCCCGGTGCTGCTGGACTTTCTCGCCCGCCACCGAGGCTGATGGATGAACCTGGCCCGCTACCGTTTCGTGTTGTCCCGGCCCCTGCAGTTGTTGCCGGTGCTGTTGGGCATCAGTTTGATCACCTTCGTGCTGGTACGCTCGATCCCGGGCGATCCGGCGCGTGCGCTGCTGGGCTCGCGCAGCACGCCGGACGCGTTGCTGAAAATCCGCGCCCAGTACGGCCTCGATGAGCCGTTATGGCTGCAATACTTCTATTTCCTGAAGAACCTGCTCAAGGGCGACCTCGGCCAATCGTTGTTGTACAAAGTCGACGCCCTCAAGCTGATCGTCACCCGCATCGAGCCGACCCTTGTACTGGTGCTCGGCAGCGTGGTGCTGGCGCTGTTGATCGCGGTGCCGCTGGCGACGCTGGCGGCGCGCAATAAAGGCGGCTGGCCCGACACCCTGATTCGCGTGTTCACCACGGTCGGCCTGGGCATGCCGGCGTTCTGGCTGGGCCTGATGCTGATCCTGTTGTTGAGTGTGCAATGGGGCCTGTTTCCGGTGTCCGGTTATGGCCGCACCTGGCTGGACAAGGCCCACCATATGCTGCTGCCGTGTCTGACCATTGCGCTCGCGCTGTCGGCGGTGCTGGTGCGTAATCTGCGCGCGAGCATGCTGGTGGAACTGCAGGCCGACCATGTCACCGCGGCACGGGCGCGGGGGCTGTCTGAAGCCGCCGTGTTCCGCCGCCATGTGGTGCCCAATTCGCTGGTGCCGGCGGTTAACCTGCTGGCAGTGAATATCGGCTGGCTGATCAGCGGCACGGTGGTCATCGAAAGCCTGTTCGCCATTCCCGGCATCGGCCAGTTGCTGGTGCGCGGTATTTTTACCCGCGATTACATGGTGGTGCAGGGCGTGGCGATGGTTCTGGCCTGTGCGACGGTGGTGGTCAACTTCGTCGCCGACGTGGTGACGGTGGCCCTCGACCCACGGGTGAAGATGCAATGAACAGCCGCCCATTGGTCGCCCCCTGGCGCCTGCGCCTGGGTTTTGGCAACGGTCGCCTGACTGCCGCATGGGGCCTGTTGATACTGTTTGCATGGTTGACCCTGGCGCTGTTCGCGCCGTGGATCGCCCCCTACGACCCCATCGCGCAGAACACCGAGATGAGTCTGCTCGCGCCCGGCATTGCGCACCCGTTCGGCACGGACAACTACGGCCGCGACATCCTTTCACGGGTGATCTGGGGCGCGCGCATCGACCTGCAACTGGCGATTGTCGGGGTGATCTTTCCGTTCATGATCGGCACCTTCGTCGGCGCGGTGTCTGGCTACATCGGCGGGCGCTTCGACAGTGTGTGCATGCGCGTGATCGATGTGGTGCTGGCGTTTCCGTTCCTGGTGCTGATGCTGGCGATCATGGCCATTCTCGGGCCTGGGCTGCAGAGCTTTTACATCGCCATGGCGCTGGTGGGCTGGGTGTCGTATGCGCGGTTGATCCGCTCGCAGATCCTGGTGCTCAAGGAAAGCGAGTTCGCCCTGGCCGCCAAGAGCCTGGGGTTTGGCCATGGGCGCATCCTGTTCCGGCATTTGCTGCCCAATGCGCTGTTCGGCTCGATTGTGTTTTCCATGTCCGACGCGGTGCTGGTGCTGCTCAACGGTGCGGCCGTGAGCTACCTGGGCCTGGGCGTGCAACCGCCCACCGCCGAATGGGGGACGATGGTCGCTGAGGGCCAGGCCTTTATCACCACCGCCTGGTGGATCTGCACCTTTCCAGGGGTGGCCATCGTGACCCTGGCCATGGGCTTCAGCCTGCTGGCCGATGGTGTGGCGCAGGTGTTGGGGGATCGTTCATGAGCCTGCTTCAGGTGCGCGACCTCAGCGTGATCGCCAATAACGCCGGGCGCGAGTTGTGCCTGGTCGACCGCGTGTCCTTTGACCTGGCCGAAGGCGAGATCCTGGGGTTGGTCGGTGAAAGCGGTTCGGGCAAGACCTTGGCCTGTCGCGCGCTGATGCGCCTGTTGCCGTCGCCCAACCTGCGCGTACAAGGCGGCGCAGTGCAGTTGGCCGGCCAGGACCTGCTGCGCCTGGATGAAGCCGGCATGCGTACCATCCGGGGCGGGCAGTTGGGCATGATTTTCCAGAACCCCAGCAGTCACCTGGACCCGTTGATGCGTATCGGCGAACAGATCGCCGAGGGCATCCGCCTGCATCAGGGCGCCTCGAAAAAAGACGCGCGGCTGCAGGCTATCGACGTGCTGCGCCAAGTCGGCATTCCCGACCCGCAAGCGCGGGTCGACAACTATCCCCATGAATTTTCCGGCGGCATGCGCCAGCGCGCGATGATTGCGGTAGCCCTGGGGTGCAACCCGAAGGTGCTGATCGCGGACGAACCCACCACCGCCCTCGATGTGACGGTGCAGGCGCAAATCCTGCGGCTGTTGCTCGACCTTCGCGACAAGCGTGGCCTGTCGATCATCATGATCACCCATGACCTCGGCGTAGTGGCGCAAAGCTGCGACTCCATCGCGGTGATGTACGCCGGGCGCCTGTGCGAACACGGCAGCAAATACGAACTGCTCGCCCACCCCCGGCATCCTTACACCGCCGGCCTGATCGACTGCCAGCCGGCCCACAGCAGCGGTCATGCATTGCTGCGCACTATCCCTGGCCAGCCGCCACTGCTTGACGCACTGCCTGACGGCTGCCGCTTCAACCCCCGCTGCCCGCAGGTCGGCGCGCTGTGTACGACGCTGTTGCCGGAAGGCGCACGGGTGGCGTGTCACTATCCCCTCGGAGAACGCCCATGAGTCTGCTGCAGATCAAGGACCTGGAGGTGCGCTTTGCCGCGTCCGGCACAGGCCTGTTCGGGTTGAACAAGCAGTGGGTGAGGGCGGTGAACGGGGTTTCACTGAACCTGGCGGCCGGTGAAACCCTCGGGCTGGTGGGCGAGTCCGGCAGCGGTAAAAGCACGTTGGGACGGGCGATCTTGCACCTGAACCCGATCAGCGCCGGGCAGGTGTTGTTTGACGGTGTCGACATGGCCCAGGGCAGCGCCATCGATATTGCGCGGTTGCGCCAGGAAACCGCGATGATTTTCCAGGACCCTTACGCCGCCCTGAACCCGCGCCACACCCTCGGCGAAACCCTCGCCGAAGTGTTGCGGGTGCAGCGCAAGGTCGCACCGGAAAACATCCGCGCCCGGGTCGATGAGCTGCTCGAGCTGGTCGGCCTGCGGCCTGAATTGGCGTCGCGCAAGCCAGGCTCCCTCAGCGGCGGCCAGTGCCAGCGCGTGGGGATCGCAAGGGCGCTGGCGGTGGAGCCGCGCTTGATCATCGCCGACGAATGCGTGGCGGCGCTGGATGTGTCGATCCAGGGCCAGATCATCAACTTGCTGCTGCAATTGCAACAGCGCATGAACCTGGCGATCTTGTTCATCGCCCATGACCTGGCCATCGTGCGGCGCCTGTGCGACCGCGTGGCGGTGATGTACCTGGGCAAGATCGTCGAGGAGGGGCCGGTGGAAGCGGTGTTCACTGCACCGCGTCACCCGTATACGGCGGCGTTGATCGAAGCGATTCCACAGATTGACCCGCATCGTCCGTTACCGGCGCAGCCGCTGCCCGGCGAACCACCCAGCCCACTGAACCTGCCCACAGGTTGCGCGTTTCACCCGCGTTGCCGGTATGCCCGCGCCATGTGTTCCGTGGTGTTGCCGCCCACCCATTCGCTGCATGAGCATCGATACAGTTGCGTGCTTGAACAACCTTTGACCCTTCCTGCCCATCATGAACAAGGAGTTATGACATGCAATCGCGCCATTTGAAATTGCTCGCCGCCGCCACGCTGACCGTCTGGTCCCTCACTGCCGGCCTGGCCCAGGCCGCCGGCGTCTTGACCATCGGCTGCCGTGAAGACAGCACCACCTTTGACCCGATCAAAAGCGCGCAGAACCGCGATACCTGGGTGTTCGCCAACGTCTACGACACCCTGGTGCGCGTGGATAACCTGGGCACCAAAATGGAACCGGGCCTGGCACAAAGCTGGGAGATTTCCAAGGACGGCCTGACCTACACCTTTAAACTGCGCGAGGCGAAGTTTTCCGACGGTTCGCCGATCACCGCCAGCGATGCGGCGTTCAGCCTGTTGCGCATCCGCGATAACAAGGCGTCGCTGTGGAGTGACCCGTTCAGCCTGATCGACACCGCCAGGGCCAGCGATCCGAAGACGCTGGTGGTCACCCTGAAAACCCCGGCGGTGGCGTTTCTCTCGCAACTGGCCTCGCCAACGGTGTCGATCCTGTCGGAAAAAGCCATGACGGCGATGGGCGAAGACGCCTACTCGGAAAACCCGGTGACCTCCGGCGCGTTCACCGTGGACGAATGGCGCAAGGGCGACCGCGTGATCCTGAAGAAGAACCCGAACTTCTGGCAGGCCAGTAAGGTCAGCCTGGACGGCGTGGAATGGGTGTCGGTCACCGACGACAACACACGCATGCGCATGGTGCAGAACAACGAACTGGACACGGCGATCTTCGTACCCTTCTCCCGTGTCGAGGAGCTGAAGAAAGACCCGAACGTGGTGATCCACGCCGACCCGTCCACCCGCGAAGATCACCTGCTGATCAACCACGCGCACGGCCTGCTGGCCAAGCCGCAGGTGCGTGAAGCGCTGGACATGGCCATCGACAAACAATCGTTGGTGAAGACCGCCACTTACGGGCAAGGCACCGTGGCGTATTCCTACATCCCCAAAGGCTCGCTGTATCACTACGCCAATAACCTGCAGCGCCCATATGACCCGACTGCGGCCAAAAAGCTGCTGGCAGAGGCAGGCGCCAAGGACTTGAAGCTCAACTACGTGGTCAATGCCGGCAATGAAGCTGACGAGCAGATTGCGGTGATCATCAAGGACCAACTGGCCAAGGTTGGCGTCACCGCCAACCTGCAGAAAGTCGACCCGACCCAGAGCTGGCAGATGCTGGTGGACGGTGAGTACGATATTTCGGTGATGTACTGGACCAACGACATCCTCGACCCGGACCAGAAGACCACCTTCGTGCTGGGCCACGACACCAACCAGAACTACATGACCCGCTACCAGAACGACAAGGTCAAGGCGCTGGTGGCACAAGCGCGCATCGAGGCCGACCCGGCCAAGCGTGAGCAGATGTATGTGGAATTGCAGAAACTGGCGAAGCAGGATGTGAACTGGATCGATCTGTATTACAGCCCGTATATCAACATCTCACGCAAGAATGTGAGCAACTTCCTGCAGAACCCGCTGGGGCGCTTCACCCTTGAGGAAGTGGTGAAAAACTAAGTTCCGCAGAACAGCACTATACAAATGTGGGAGGGGGCTTGCTCCCGATAGCGGAGTGTCAGCCAACAGATTAATTGGCTGATCCACCGCTATCGGGAGCAAGCCCCCTCCCACATTTTGATTTAGGTTGTGTCAGGGGTTATTGCGCATCAAACGCCTGCCCATTGATGCCCGCACTGTCCGGCCCCATCAAATACAGGTACACCGGCATGATCTCTTCCGGCGCCGGCCTTTCCATCGGGTTTTCCCCTGGGTACGCCTGGGCTCGCATACTGGTGCGCGTACCGCCCGGGTTGATGCTGTTGGCGCGCACGGCGGCCACATCCTCCAGCTCATCGGCCAGGGTTTGCATCAAGCCTTCGGTTGCAAATTTTGACACGCCATAGGCGCCCCAATACGCCCGGCCCTTGCGCCCGACGCTGCTGGAGGTGAACACCACCGACGCATCCTGGGACAGTTTGAGCAGCGGCAGCAAGGTGCTGGTCAGCATGAACATCGCGTTGACGTTCACGTGCATCACCCGCATGAAATTCTCGCCGGACAACTGTTCGATCGGTGTACGCGGGCCGATGATCGAGGCGTTGTGCAGCAGGCCGTCGAGGCGGCCGAATGCCTTTTCGATCATCGCCGCCAGCTCATCGTATTGATGGGGCAGGGCGGTCTCCAGGTTGAACGGGATCACCACCGGCTGCGGCTGGCCCGCCGCTTCGATCTCGTCATACACCTGGGCCAGGTTGGCTTCGGTCTTGCCCAGCAGCAGTACGGTGGCGCCGTGGGCCGCGTAGGTTTTCGCCGCAGCGGCGCCGATCCCACGGCCGGCACCGGTAACCAGGATGATGCGGCCTTTGAGCAGTTCTGGCGGTGCAGAGTAATCAAACATAAATAGCCTCGACAAAATTCAACAAGTCAGCATCCAATTTGAGCTCACTGGAGATCCAAATGTGGGAGGGGGCTTGCCCCCGATAGCGGAGGATCAGCCAACACATGCAGTGGCTGACACACTGCAATCGGGAGCAAGCCCCCTCCCACATTTTGGATCTTCATCGGTCAGCAGCATCGCGAACAATCAGCAACTGCACAGCGCATTATCCAGCACCTTGCGCAGCTCCAGCGGGTGGTCCACCACCACATCCGCGCCCCAGTGACGCGGGTTGTCATCCGGGTGGATGTAGCCATAGGTGACTGCCGCCGTACGCGTACCGGCGTCGCGGCCGGATTCGATATCACGCAAATCATCGCCCACGAACAACACGCTGGCCGGGTCCAGGTTCAGCAGCTTGCACGCCAGGAGCATCGGCTCCGGGTCCGGCTTGCTGTTTTTCACGTGGTCCGGGCAGATCAGCACGGCCGAGCGTTCTGCCAGGCCCAGTCGCTGCATGATCGGCTCGGCAAAGCGCACCGGCTTGTTGGTGACCACGCCCCAGATCAGCTTGGCCTTCTCAATGTCTTCCAGCAATTCGGCCATACCGTCGAACAGTTTGCTGTGCACCGCACAGTCCTTGAGGTAGCGCTCGAGGAATTCCTGGCGCAGTGCTTCAAAGCCTGGCGACTCCGGGTCCATCGAGAAGGTCACGGCGACCATGGCCCGTGCGCCACCGGAGATTTCATCGCGGATATGCTGCGGGTTGACCGGTGCCAGGCCACGCTCGGCGCGCATGGCCTGGCAGATGGCGATAAAGTCTGGCGCGGTGTCCAGCAGGGTACCGTCCATGTCGAAGAGAACCGCTCGCAACTTCACAGGCTTACTCCTCGCGCAGGGTCTGGATCATGTAGTTGACGTCAACGTCGCTGGCCAGCTTGTAGTGCTTGGTCAGTGGGTTGTAGGTCAGGCCGATGATGTCTTTTACGCTGAGGCCGGCCTGACGGCTCCAGGCCCCCAGCTCGGACGGGCGGATGAATTTCTTGAAGTCATGGGTGCCGCGCGGCAGCAGCTTCATGATGTATTCGGCGCCAATGATCGCGAACAGATAAGCCTTGGGATTGCGGTTGATGGTGGAGAAGAACACCTGGCCGCCGGGCTTGACCATGCGGAAACAGGCGCGGATCACCGAAGACGGGTCGGGCACATGCTCGAGCATTTCCAGGCAGGTGACCACGTCGAACTGCTCGGGCATTTCCTCGGCCAGGGCTTCGGCGGTGATCTGGCGGTACTCCACGCTCACGCCGGATTCCAGCTGGTGCAGCTGGGCCACGGCCAGCGGCGCTTCGCCCATGTCGATGCCCATCACGGTAGCGCCACGCTGGGCCATGGCCTCGCTGAGGATGCCGCCGCCGCAACCGACGTCCAGCACCTTCTTGCCGGCCAGGTTGACGCGTTCGTCAATCCAGTTGACTCGCAGCGGGTTGATGTCGTGCAGGGGCTTGAACTCGCTTTCACGGTCCCACCAGCGGTGGGCCAGGGCTTCGAATTTGGCGATTTCGGCGTGGTCGACGTTGCTCATGGTGAATCCTCTGAATCTGATAAATCGGTTTATTCGCTGTGCCCGCTGATGCGCTGGCCCCAGCCAATGGCCGTGGCGGTCAGCTGTTGTTCATCCATGCGGGTCAATCGTCGGTCGTCGAGCAACTGCTTGCCGGCGACCCAAAGGTGTTTCACGCAATCGCGACCGGTAGCGTAGATAAGCTGTGAGACCGGATCGTAGATCGGTTGTTGCGCCAGCCCCGAAAGGTCGAAGGCGACGATATCTGCGGCCTTGCCGACTTCCAGCGAGCCGATCTGGCTATCCAGGCCCATCGCCCGCGCGCCATTGAGGGTCGCCATGCGCAGCGCGCGATGGGCGTCCAGCGCGGTCGCCGAACCAGCGACCGCCTTGGCCAGCATGGCGGCGGTGCGGGTTTCGCCCAACAGGTCGAGGTCGTTGTTGCTGGCGGCGCCGTCAGTGCCTATAGCCACATTGACGCCAGCCTGCCACAGGCGTTCAACCGGACAGAAGCCGCTGGCCAGTTTCAGGTTCGATTCCGGGCAATGAATGACGCTGGTGTTGCTTTCTACCAGCAAAGCCAAGTCATCCTCGCTGATTTGGGTCATATGAACGGCCTGGAAGCGCGGGCCCAGCAAGCCAAGGCGACCCAGGCGTGCCAATGGCCGCTCGCCGGTCTGTTCCACGGCCTGCTGCACTTCAAAGGCGGTTTCGTGCACATGCATATGAATTGCGGCGTCCAGCTCTTCGGCGATCACCCGGATTTTCTCCAGGTTGTCATCGTTGACGGTGTAAGGCGCGTGGGGGCCGAACGTGATCTTGATGCGGGGATGGTGCTTGAGGTCGCCGAACAGCTCGATACCCTGGCGCATTGCCTCATCGGCGCTGCTTGCGCCAGGAATCGGAAAATCCAGGATCGGGATGGCGATCTGTGCGCGCATGCCGCTGTTGTGCACGCAGTCGCTGGCGACCTTGGGGTAGAAATACATATCGGAGAAGCAGGTGATGCCGCCCTTGAGCTGCTCGGCGATGGCCAGGTTGGTGCCATCGCGCACGAAGGCTTCATCGACCCACTTGGCTTCGGCGGGCCAGATGTGTTTTTCCAGCCAGGTCATCAACGGCAGGTCATCGGCCAAGCCGCGAAACAGGCTCATCGCCGCATGCCCATGGGCGTTGATCAGGCCCGGGCTGAGCAGCATGCCGGGCAGCTCGCGCACCTCGCTGGCCTCAAGCTTGAGCGCCGCCGCCCGCGGCCCGATAAACACGATGCAGCCGTCACGAATACCCAAGCCATGCTCCTTGAGCACTACGCCAGCAGGTTCGACGGGGACCAGCCAGGTCGGCAGGAGCAATAAGTCGAGCGGGGCGGCAGTGGGCGTCATCGCAGGCTTCTTCCTGGGCAGCTATAAAAGAAGGGCGAAGTATACCCGAGCGTCCTGGCTGGCGGATCGCTATAATCGGCGGCTTTTGTTCATGAGTACGGGGAAAGGGATGCGCGACCGACTGTTGGCTGCAGAGAAGGTGAAGGCCATCGATTGGCGTGATGGCGTGCTGCACCTGCTCGATCAGCGTGCGCTGCCGGCCCGGGAATGCTGGGTGGCGTGCTCGACCGTCGGCGAGGTGGCCGCCGCCATCCGCTCGATGGTGGTACGCGGCGCGTCGGCCATCGGCATCAGCGCGGCCTACGGGCTGGTGCTGGCTGCTCGCGAGCGCATGGCCGAAGGCGGCGACTGGCAGGCGGCCTGGGAAGAAGACTACGCACTGCTGGCCGATACCCGACCCACTGCATCGAACCTGTTCTGGGCGCTGAAATGCATGCGCGACCGCCTCGACCGTCTCAAGCAGCACGCTGACCCACTGGCGGTGCTGGAAGCTGAAGCCATTGCGATCCATGAAAGCGACCGCGAGGCCAATGTGGTCATGGCCCAATTGGGTATGGAGCGGATTCGCAAGCACCAGGGCAACGCCCAGGCGATCCTCACCCATGGCAACGCCGGCGCATTGGCCTCGGGCGGTGTCGGCACGGCCCTCGGGGTGATTCGTGCGGCGTTCCTGGAGGGGCTGGTCGAGCAGGTCTATGCCAACGAAACCCGTCCCTGGCTGCAAGGCTCGCGCCTGACGGCGTGGGAGTTGGCGGGCGAGGGTATCCCGGTGACGGTCAATGCCGACTCCGCCGGGGCGCATATCCTCAAAACCAAAGGCGTGACCTGGGTGGTGGTCGGCGCTGACTGCATCGCGGCCAATGGCGATGTGATCAGCAAGATCGGCACGTATCAGTTGGCCGTGTGCGCCATGCACCACGGCGTGCGCTTTATGGTGGTGGCGTCGAGCTCGACCCTCGACCTGATGATGGCCACTGGCGATGATGTGGCCCTGGAAGAGCGTGATGTGGCTGAGTTGCTGGAGGTGAATGGCCAGCGGCTGGAGGTGCAGGCCTTCAACCCGGTTTTCGATGTCACCCCGGCCGACCTGATCGACGTGATCGTCACCGAGAAAGGTGTGGTGGAGCGGCCGGATGCGGCGAAGCTGGCTAAGCTGATGTGCCGTAAGCGGCTGCATTGAGGGTTGTGTCGTTGGTGAAATTGCTATCGGGGGCAAGCCCCCTCCCACACTTGAGTTGTGAATACATTCAAAATGTGGGAGGGGGCTTGCCCCCGATTGGCCCTCAAAGTCAATAAAACCCTCGGATCCACCCCCAAAAAACAGCACCACCCCATCTCTGAGCCTCTCTCGTCCTCCTCAAGCCTGTCATTCATCAAATTACTAGCCTCCATGCGCATCAGGGGGATAGGTGCGTGGCGGCGATTGTGATAACATCCGGCGGTTTCCAGGGCCGCCCCGAGGGGTTGCCCATAACGTGCAGATCCGTGTCATAACTCGTTGATTTGTCGTAAGTCGTTGTCAGGCACCGTGCCGGCAGCGGCGAGCTTCGTTCGGCCCATCTGGACGTGACGAAGTTTCACCCGAAAAAGGAATCAGGCTTCTCATGGGCGAACTGGCCAAAGAAATCCTCCCGGTCAATATCGAAGACGAGCTGAAACAGTCCTACCTCGACTACGCGATGAGCGTAATTGTCGGTCGGGCACTGCCTGATGCGCGCGATGGCTTGAAGCCCGTGCACCGGCGTGTGCTGTTCGCGATGAGCGAGCTGGGTAACGACTGGAACAAGCCGTACAAGAAATCTGCCCGTGTTGTCGGTGACGTGATCGGTAAGTATCACCCTCACGGCGACACTGCGGTGTACGACACCATCGTTCGGATGGCCCAGCCGTTTTCCCTGCGCTACCTGCTGGTAGACGGCCAGGGCAACTTCGGTTCGGTCGACGGCGACAACGCCGCAGCCATGCGATACACCGAAGTGCGCATGACCAAGCTGGCGCACGAGCTGCTGGCCGACCTGCATAAAGAAACCGTGGACTGGGTGCCGAACTACGACGGCACCGAAATGATCCCGGCCGTCATGCCCACCCGTATTCCCAACCTGCTGGTCAACGGTTCCAGCGGTATCGCCGTGGGCATGGCCACCAACATCCCGCCGCACAACCTCGGTGAAGTGATCGACGGTTGCCTGGCCCTCATCGACAACCCCGAGCTGACCATCGATGAGTTGATGCAATACATCCCCGGCCCGGACTTCCCGACCGCCGCGATCATCAACGGTCGCGCCGGCATCATCGAAGCCTACCGCACCGGTCGCGGCCGCATTTACATGCGTGCCCGCTCGATGATCGAAGACATCGACAAGGTCGGTGGCCGCCAGCAGATCGTCATCACCGAACTTCCGTACCAGCTGAACAAGGCGCGCCTGATCGAAAAGATCGCCGAGCTGGTTAAAGAGAAGAAGCTCGAAGGCATCACTGAACTGCGCGACGAGTCCGACAAAGACGGTATGCGCGTAGTGATCGAGCTGCGTCGTGGCGAAGTGCCTGAGGTGATCCTCAACAACCTCTACGCCCAGACCCAGCTGCAAAGCGTGTTTGGTATAAACGTGGTTGCGCTGATCGATGGCCGCCCGCGCATCCTGAACCTCAAGGACTTGCTGGAAGCCTTCGTGCGTCACCGTCGCGAAGTCGTCACCCGTCGTACCGTGTTCGAACTGCGCAAGGCCCGCGAGCGCGGCCACATCCTGGAAGGCCAGGCAGTTGCGCTGTCGAACATCGACCCGGTGATCGCCCTGATCAAGGCCTCGCCAACCCCGTCGGAAGCCAAGGAAGCGCTGATCAGCACGCCTTGGGAGTCCAGCGCTGTGGTCGCGATGGTTGAACGCGCCGGCGCCGACTCGTGCCGTCCGGAAACCCTGGATCCGCAATACGGCCTGCGCGAAGGCAAGTACTTCCTGTCGCCGGAACAGGCCCAGGCCATCCTGGAACTGCGCCTGCACCGCCTGACCGGTCTGGAGCACGAGAAGCTGCTGGCCGAGTATCAGGAAATCCTCAACCAGATCGGCGAGTTGATCCGCATCCTCAACAGCGCCGTGCGCCTGATGGAAGTGATCCGCGAAGAACTCGAAGTGATCCGCGCCGAATACGGCGACGTGCGCCGTACCGAAATCCTCGACGCGCGCCTCGACCTGACCCTGGGTGACATGATTCCGGAAGAAGAGCGCGTGGTGACCATCTCCCACGGCGGCTATGCCAAGACCCAGCCATTGGCGGCCTACCAGGCCCAGCGTCGTGGCGGTAAAGGTAAATCGGCTACCGGCGTTAAGGATGAGGACTACATCGCTCACCTGCTGGTTGCCAACAGCCACACCACGCTGCTGCTGTTCTCCAGCAAGGGCAAGGTGTACTGGTTGAAAACCTACGAAATCCCTGAAGCCTCCCGCGCTGCCCGTGGTCGCCCACTGGTCAACCTGCTGCCGCTGGACAGTGATGAATACATCACCACCATGCTGCCGGTCGATGAATACACCGAGGGTCACTTCATCTTCATGGCCACCGCCAAAGGCACCGTGAAGAAGACCCCGCTGGAATCCTTCAGCCGTCAACGCAGCGTGGGCCTGATTGCCCTGGAACTGGATGAAGGCGACGTGCTGATTTCGGCGGCCATTACCGATGGCGAGCGCGAAGTCATGCTGTTCTCCGACGGCGGCAAGGTCACGCGCTTCAAGGAATCCGACGTTCGCGCCATGGGCCGTACTGCCCGTGGTGTGCGCGGCATGCGCCTGCCGGAAGGGCAGAAGCTGATTTCCATGCTGATCCCGGAAGAAGGCAGCCAGATCCTCACCGCGTCCGAGCGTGGCTACGGCAAGCGCACCGCCATCAGCGAGTTCCCGGAGTACAAGCGTGGCGGCCAGGGCGTGATCGCCATGGTCAGCAACGACCGCAACGGTCGTCTGGTCGGCGCGGTGCAGGTGCTCGACGGCGAGGAAATCATGCTGATTTCCGACCAGGGCACCCTGGTACGTACCCGCGTGGCAGAAGTCTCGAGCCTGGGCCGTAACACCCAGGGCGTGACTTTGATCAAGCTGGCCAAGGACGAGAAGCTGGTCGGTCTTGAGCGTGTGCAAGAGCCTTCGGAAGTTGAAGGTGAAGAGCTGGAAGGCGAGGAATTCGACGGCGAGGTAATCGCAGCCGGCGATGACCACGTCGACGAGCCAACCCTCGATGCTGCCGCAGACGAAGAAGAACCGCAGGAATAAGCGGACATACAGGGGGCGGATGAAGATTCGCCCCCTTGTTGTTTGTCCGGATGGAAATATCGACAGCGATGAAAATCCAACTGTGGGAGGGGGCTTGCTCCCGATTGCGGAGTGTCAGCGGCACATAAGCTGACTGACCCACCGCTTTCGCGAGCAAGCCCGCTCCCACACGGGATCCGGTGTCGGCTGATATGTTTGCGTGACTACCACCAGACCAGAGTGAGATTGGATGTGAGCAAGAGAGCCTATAACTTCTGTGCCGGTCCCGCGGCGCTTCCTGAAGCAGTCCTGCAGCGCGCGCAGGCTGAACTCCTCGACTGGCATGGAAAAGGCCTCTCCGTGATGGAAATGAGCCATCGCAGCGATGAGTTCGTATCCATCGCCACCAAGGCCGAGCAGGACCTGCGCGACTTGCTGGGCATCCCTTCCCACTACAAAGTGCTGTTCCTGCAGGGCGGCGCGAGCCAGCAGTTCGCCCAGATCCCGCTGAACCTGCTGCCGGAAGACGGCACGGCGGACTATATCGACACCGGTATCTGGGGGCAGAAGGCCATTGAAGAGGCCTCCCGCTATGGTCACGTCAACGTGGCAGGCACCGCCAAGCCTTATGACTACTTCGCCATTCCGGGTCAGAACGAATGGAAATTGTCGAAGGACGCGGCCTACGTGCACTACGTCGCCAACGAAACCATCGGTGGCCTGGAATTCGACTGGGTGCCGCAGGTGGGCGACGTTCCACTGGTGTGCGACATGTCTTCGGACATCCTCTCGCGCCCGATCGATGTGTCCAAGTACGGCATGATCTACGCCGGCGCACAGAAAAACATCGGCCCGAGCGGCATCCTGGTCAACATCATCCGTGAAGACCTGCTGGGTCGCGCCCGCTCGCTGTGCCCGACCATGCTCAACTACAAGGTCGCGGCCGATAACGGCTCGATGTACAACACTCCGCCGGCGTTCGCCTGGTACTTGTCCGGCCTAGTGTTCGAATGGCTCAAGGAGCAGGGCGGCGTGGCGGCCATGGGTAAGCTCAACGAAGTGAAGAAGCGCACCCTGTACGACTTCATCGACGCCAGCGGCTTGTACAGCAACCCGATCAACCTCAGCGACCGCTCGTGGATGAACGTGCCGTTCCGCCTGGCTGACGACCGCCTGGACAAGCCATTCCTGGCCGGCGCCGAAGCGCGTGGCCTGTTGAACCTCAAGGGCCACCGTTCGGTCGGCGGCATGCGCGCCTCCATCTATAACGCTGTCGACATCCACGCGATCAACGCGCTGGTTGCCTACATGGCAGAGTTTGAAAAGGAACACGGCTAATGTCTGAGCAAGAACTCAAGGCCCTGCGTGTACGCATCGACAGCCTGGACGAGAAAGTCCTCGAGCTGATCAGTGAGCGCGCACGCTGCGCCCAGGAAGTGGCGCGGGTGAAAATGGCGTCCCTGGCCGAAGGCGAAGTGCCGGTGTTCTACCGGCCCGAGCGAGAAGCCCAGGTGCTCAAGCGCGTGATGGAACGCAACCAAGGCCCGCTGGGCAACGAAGAAATGGCGCGGTTGTTCCGTGAAATCATGTCCTCGTGCCTGGCCCTGGAGCAGCCGCTGAAAGTGGCGTACCTCGGCCCGGAAGGCACCTTCACCCAGGCGGCGGCCATGAAACATTTCGGCCACGCCGTGATCAGCAAGCCGATGGCGGCGATCGACGAAGTGTTCCGCGAAGTGGCGGCCGGTGCGGTGAATTTTGGCGTGGTGCCGGTGGAAAACTCCACCGAAGGCGCGGTCAACCACACGCTGGACAGCTTCCTGGAACACGACATGGTGATCTGCGGTGAGGTCGAGCTGCGCATCCACCATCACCTGTTGGTGGGCGAGAACACCAAGACCGACAGCATCAGCCGGATCTATTCCCACGCCCAGTCCCTGGCCCAGTGCCGCAAGTGGCTGGATGCGCATTACCCGAATGTCGAGCGCGTGGCGGTCTCCAGCAATGCCGAGGCGGCCAAGCGGGTCAAGGGCGAGTGGAACTCGGCGGCGATTGCCGGCGATATGGCGGCGGGCTTGTATGGCTTGACACGCCTGGCCGAGAAAATCGAGGACCGCCCGGACAACTCCACGCGTTTCCTGATGATCGGTAGCCAGGAAGTGCCGCCCACCGGCGACGACAAGACGTCGATCATCGTTTCCATGAGCAACAAGCCCGGCGCGCTGCATGAGCTGCTGGTGCCGTTCCACGACAACGGCATCGACTTGACGCGCATCGAGACGCGTCCTTCGCGCAGCGGTAAATGGACCTACGTGTTCTTCATCGACTTCATCGGGCATCACCGCGACCCACTGGTCAAAGGCGTGCTGGAGAAAATCAGCCAGGAGGCCGTGGCACTCAAGGTGCTGGGCTCTTACCCGAAAGCGGTTTTGTGAGGCTTTAACATGAGTGGCAACTTCCTCGCCCTGGCGCAGCCGGGCGTGCAACAACTGTCGCCTTACGTTCCGGGCAAGCCTGTGGACGAGCTGGCGCGTGAGTTGAATCTGGACCCGTCCAGGATCGTCAAGCTGGCGAGTAACGAAAACCCGCTGGGCCCGAGCCCCAAGGTGCTGGCGGCGATTCGTGAAGAGCTGGCTGAGCTGACCCGTTACCCCGACGGCAACGGCTTTGCCCTCAAGTCGCTGCTGGCGCAAAAATGCCGGGTCGAGCTGAACCAGGTGACCCTGGGCAACGGTTCCAATGACATCCTCGAGCTGGTCGGTCGCGCTTATCTGGCGCCGGGCCTGAATGCGGTGTTCAGTGAGCATGCCTTTGCGGTCTACCCGATCGTGACCCAGGCCGTAGGCGCGGATGCCCGCGTTATACCGGCAAAAGAGTGGGGCCATGACCTGCCGGCGATGCTGGCGGCCATCGACGCCCAGACCCGCGTGGTGTTCATTGCCAACCCGAACAACCCCACCGGTACCTGGTTCGACGCACAGGCGCTGGAGCACTTCCTGCAAGGCGTGCCCGAGCACGTGCTGGTGGTGCTGGACGAGGCTTACATCGAGTACGCCGAAGGCAGCGACCTGCCGGATGGCCTGGACTTCCTGGCGGCCTACCCGAACCTGCTGGTCTCGCGCACGTTCTCCAAGGCCTATGGCCTGGCCTCGCTGCGGGTCGGCTACGGCTTGTCCACGGCGGTGGTTGCCGATGTGCTGAACCGCGTGCGCCAGCCGTTCAACGTCAACAGTCTCGCCCTGGCGGCGGCCTGTGCGGCGATCAAGGATGCCGGCTATCTGGCAGAAAGCCGTCGCGTCAACGAAAGCGGCATGCAGCAATTGCAGGCAGGTTTCCGCGAGCTGGGCCTGGGCTGGATTGCGTCCAAGGGCAACTTCATCTGTGTCGACCTCGGCCAGGTAGCCGCCCCGGTCTTCCAGGGTTTGCTGCGCGAAGGCGTGATCGTGCGTCCGGTGGCCAATTACGGCATGCCGAATCACCTGCGTGTCACCATCGGTTTGCCGGCTGAGAACAGCCGCTTCCTGGAGGCGTTGGCCAAGGTTCTGGCCCGTGGTTGATGTCACTGCATTGCAACCTGCTGTGCCTATGATCGGTCGCCTGGTGGTGGTCGGTCTTGGGTTGATCGGGGGTTCCTTCGCTAAAGGCCTGCGCGAGAGCGGCCTGTGCGGCGAAGTGGTCGGCGTGGACCTGGACCCGCATTCGCGCCAGTTGGCGGTAGAACTGGGGGTGGTAGACCGTTGTGAGGCGGACCTGGCCATCGCGTGCCAGGGCGCCGACGTAATCCAGCTGGCGGTACCGATCCTGGCCATGGAAAAGCTCCTGGCGATTTTGGCCAGCCTGGACCTGGGCAGCGCGATTCTCACGGATGTCGGCAGTGCCAAGGGCAATGTGGTGCGCGCGGCGCAACTGGCGTTTGGTGAAATGCCGCCGCGCTTCGTGCCGGGCCATCCGATTGCCGGTTCCGAGCAGAGTGGGGTGGAAGCGTCCAATGCGCAGTTGTTTCGTCGGCACAAAGTGATCCTGACCCCGCTTGCGCAGACCGACCCCGCGGCGTTGGCCGTGGTGGATCGGCTGTGGCGGGAGCTGGGGGCGGACGTGGAGCATATGCAGGTCGAACGCCACGACGAAGTGCTCGCTGCTACCAGTCATCTGCCCCATCTGCTGGCGTTTGGCCTAGTGGATTCGTTGGCCAAGCGTAACGAAAATCTGGAGATTTTCCGCTACGCCGCCGGAGGTTTTCGCGACTTCACGCGGATTGCCGGCAGCGATCCGGTGATGTGGCACGACATCTTCCTCGCCAATCGCGAAGCGGTGCTGCGCACTCTGGATACCTTCCGCAGCGACCTCGATGCCCTGCGTGATGCGGTGGATGCAGGTGATGGTCACCAATTACTGGGCGTGTTCACCCGTGCGCGGGTGGCGCGTGAGCACTTCAGCAAGATCCTGGCGCGCCGGGCCTATATGGAAACCGCAGTGAGCGCCGACGAGCAGACGTTCATCGCCAGCCCGGGTGGCCGCTTGAGCGGGCGCATCCGGGTGCCGGGTGACAAGTCGATCTCCCATCGGTCGATCATGCTGGGCTCACTGGCCGACGGCGTGACCGAAGTTGAAGGCTTCCTGGAGGGCGAAGATGCCCTGGCGACGTTGCAGGCGTTCCGCGACATGGGCGTGGTGATTGAAGGGCCGCACCATGGGCGGGTGACGATTCATGGCGTGGGTTTGCATGGCTTGAAGCCGGCGCCAGGGCCGATTTACCTGGGTAACTCCGGAACGTCCATGCGCCTGTTGTCCGGGTTGCTGGCGGCGCAGCGCTTCGACAGCGTGCTGACGGGCGATGCGTCGCTGTCCAAGCGCCCGATGAATCGCGTGGCTGAGCCGTTGCGGGAAATGGGCGCAGTGATCGAGACCGGGCCGCAAGGGCGTCCGCCGCTGACCATTCGCGGCGGCCAGGCGCTGAAAGGCTTGAATTATGTACTACCGATGGCCAGCGCCCAGGTGAAATCCTGCCTGTTGTTGGCCGGGCTGTATGCCGAAGGTAAAACCTGCGTGACCGAGCCTGCACCGACCCGCGACCATACCGAACGCATGTTGCGCGGTTTTGGCTATCCGGTGGGTGTGGAGGGCGCGACGGCGTCGGTTGAATCCGGGCATGCGTTGACCGCTACCCATATAGAGGTACCGGGAGACATTTCCTCGTCGGCTTTTTTCCTGGTCGCAGCCACGATTGCCGAGGGTTCCGAGCTGTTGCTGGAACATGTCGGTATCAACCCGACCCGCACCGGGGTGATCGATATCCTGCGCCTGATGGGTGCAGACATCACCTTGGAAAACCCGCGTGAAGTGGGTGGTGAACCGGTCGCCGACCTGCGTGTACGCGCGGCTGTACTCAAGGGTATCGAGATTCCCGAAGCGCTGGTGCCGCTGGCGATCGATGAGTTCCCCGTGCTGTTCGTCGCCGCCGCCTGCGCGCAGGGGCGAACCGTACTGCGCGGCGCCGAGGAGTTGCGGGTGAAAGAGTCCGACCGTATCCAGGTCATGGCCGACGGTCTGTTGGCGCTGGGTGTGAAGTGTGAACCGACGCCTGATGGGATTATCATCGACGGCGGCCCGATAGACGGTGGCGACGTGCATGCCCATGGCGATCATCGGATTGCCATGGCGTTCAGCGTGGCGTCCTTACGAGCGGCGGCGCCGATTCGTATCCGTGATTGCGCCAACGTTGCTACGTCTTTTCCGAATTTTCTTACACTGTGTGCCCACGTCGGCATGCGTGTTGCCCAAGAGGCTCAATTGTGAATATCAAAGCACCGGTGATTACCATCGACGGGCCAAGCGGCTCGGGCAAAGGCACGATCGCCGGCATCCTGGCCAAGCGCCTGGGCTGGTGCCTGCTGGATTCCGGCGCGCTGTATCGCCTGCTGGCGTTCGCTGCGCGTAACCATGGTGTCGACCTGACCAACGAAGAGTTGCTGACGAAAATCGCCGCCCATCTGGACGTGCAGTTCATCGCGGCGACCGACGGTCAATTGCAGCGCATCATCCTCGAAGGTGATGAAGTCAGTGACGTGATTCGCACCGAGAGTATCGGCGCCGGCGCGTCCCAGGTGGCGGCTCTGCCAGCGGTTCGCGAGGCTTTGCTGCAGCGCCAGCGCGCGTTTCAGGAGCCGCCGGGCCTGGTGGCCGACGGCCGCGACATGGGCACGGTGGTGTTTCCCGAGGCGCCGCTGAAGATTTTCCTGACCGCCAGCGCCGAGGAGCGTGCCCGCCGCCGCTACTTGCAGTTGAAGGGCAAAGTCGATGGTGTTAGTCTGTCGAGTCTGCTAGATGAGATCCGTGCACGCGATGAGCGTGATACCCAGCGTGCGGTAGCCCCGCTCAAGCCGGCGGCTGACGCCATACAGCTGGATTCCACGGAGTTGTCCATCGAGCAGGTGCTGGAACGCATCATGAGCGAGATCGCCATTCGCGATATCGCCGGGTGACCAAGAAGGTTGCAGGGGACCAGTCATAGTCCTGCGGCGCTTCTTTTAATTGAAACTGACCCACGCCGTCTGGGGTGTGGAGATGGGCGTATTCTTCGCCCTTATCAACAGGAATTAAAATGAGCGAAAGCTTTGCGGAACTCTTTGAAGAAAGCCTAAAAACCCTGAACCTTCAGGCAGGCTCCATCATCACCGGTGTTATCGTTGATATCGATTACCAAGCTCGCTGGGTAACCGTTCACGCTGGTCTGAAGTCTGAAGCTCTGATCCCGCTGGAACAGTTCTACAACGATGCTGGTGATCTGACAATCAATGTCGGTGACGAAGTTCACGTTGCTCTGGACTCGGTTGAAGACGGTTTCGGTGAAACCAAGCTGTCCCGTGAAAAAGCCAAGCGCGCTGAATGCTGGATTGTTCTCGAAGCAGCCTTCGCAGCTGAAGAAGTGGTCAAGGGCGTTATCAACGGTAAGGTTAAAGGCGGCTTCACTGTCGACGTTAACGGCATCCGTGCGTTCCTGCCAGGTTCTTTGGTCGACGTTCGTCCAGTGCGCGACACCACGCACCTGGAAGGCAAAGAACTCGAATTCAAGGTCATCAAACTCGACCAGAAGCGCAACAACGTTGTCGTTTCCCGTCGCAGCGTGCTGGAAGCAGAGAACTCCGCCGAGCGTGAAGCTCTGCTGGAATCCCTGCAGGAAGGCCAACAAGTCAAAGGTATCGTCAAGAACCTCACCGATTACGGCGCATTCGTCGATCTGGGTGGCGTCGATGGCCTGCTGCACATTACCGACATGGCTTGGAAGCGTATCAAGCATCCATCGGAAATCGTCAACGTTGGCGATGAGATCGATGTCAAGGTTCTGAAATACGATCGCGAACGCAACCGTGTTTCCCTGGGCCTGAAGCAACTGGGTGAAGATCCATGGGTCGCTATCAAAGCCCGTTACCCAGAAGGCACCCGCGTGACCGCGCGTGTTACCAACCTGACTGACTACGGCTGCTTCGCTGAGCTGGAAGAAGGCGTTGAAGGCCTGGTACACGTTTCCGAAATGGACTGGACCAACAAGAACATCCATCCTTCGAAAGTCGTACAAGTCGGCGACGAAGTGGAAGTTATGGTTCTGGACATCGACGAAGAGCGTCGTCGTATCTCCCTGGGCATCAAGCAGTGCAAATCTAACCCATGGGAAGATTTCTCTGGCCAGTTCAACAAGGGCGATAAAATCTCCGGCACCATCAAGTCGATCACCGATTTCGGTATCTTCATTGGTCTGGACGGCGGCATCGACGGCCTGGTTCACCTGTCCGACATCTCCTGGAACGAAGTTGGCGAAGAAGCTGTTCGTCGTTTCAAGAAGGGCGACGAGCTGGACACCGTTATCCTGTCGGTTGACCCAGAGCGCGAGCGCATCTCCCTGGGTATCAAGCAACTGGAAAGCGATCCGTTCTCCGAGTACGTTCAAGAGAACGACAAAGGCGCCATCGTTAAAGGTACAGTGAAAGAAGTTGACGCCAAAGGCGCCATCATCACTCTGGCCGACGATATCGAAGCGACTCTGAAAGCCTCCGAAATCAGCCGTGACCGCGTTGAAGACGCGCGCAACGTTCTGAAAGAAGGCCAGGAAGTAGAAGCCAAGATCATCAGCGTTGACCGCAAGAGCCGCGTAATCCAACTCTCCATCAAGTCCAAAGACGAAGTGGAAGAGAAAGAAGCTATCCAGAGCCTGAAAGAAGCTCCGGCAGCTGCAACTGGCGAGACCACCATGGCCTCCCTGCTGCGCGAAGCAATGGCTAAGCAGAACTAAGTTCTGTAAAGCTGTAGGAAAAGGGCGACTTCGGTCGCCCTTTTTTGTGCCTGAAATTTGATGAATCAACACCGCCGAACCAAGGCATTCAGCCTGCGGTCAGAACTGGCTATAGTCTTTTAAAGATATTCCGTGTTACTGATTCGATAAGGGTTTGAATGAACAGGATTCTCGTAGTGCTCGCGTTAGTCATACTGGCCGGCTGCTCTAGCACTAGCGCCAAGACCCATGCCAAGCGCGGCGTCAGCGGTATTGAGATCGACTGCTCTGGCCTGGGCAACAAATGGGAGAAGTGCGAAAAACGCGCTGCTCGTGAATGCAAAATGCAGGGCTACAAAGTCCTCACCCGTTCCAGTGATGCGGCGGATGAGGAGGGCGACTATCCGTTTGGCTGGAATCCCGCCGGCGCAGTAACGCGCACGATGTTGGTAATCTGCAACTGAGGTTTCGATGTGCTCATTGCGGGCGTTTATTTAAGCGGCAGATAAGTTGATATACGGGCTGTTCAAATTCATCAAGTCATGCTAAAACCTTCGAAGCGCTTTTCCTAGCTGCTTGAAAAAGAAGGGAAAAATATGACGAAGTCGGAGTTGATCGAACGAATTGTCACCCATCAAGGGCTGCTCTCATCCAAGGATGTGGAGCTGGCTATCAAGACCATGCTTGAACAAATGTCCCAATGCCTGGCCACCGGAGATCGTATCGAAATCCGCGGCTTCGGCAGCTTCTCCCTCCACTACCGCGCTCCGCGCGTAGGCCGCAACCCAAAGACCGGCCAATCCGTCAGCCTCGACGGAAAGTTCGTTCCTCACTTCAAGCCGGGCAAGGAATTGCGCGATCGGGTGAACGAAGAAGAGGAAGAGGGCGTCTGAGTGTTTTTGGAGTAGGAGATGGTTATGCATGGGGTTAAGCGCGTTGTCGCGGTATTCGCGGTGCTGGTTGCTGCGCTGGTGGTATTGGCGTTTGTGCTCGAGAATCAGCAGGGTGTTGCGCTGTCGTTCCTGGGGTGGAGTACTGCGCAGATGCCGGTGGCGGTGTTTGTAGTGGTGGGGTTGATTGTGGGGATGTTGATTGGGCCGCTGTTGGGGGTTTTTGTGCGCGGCCGGCGTGTTAGGGCTACGACGAAGGGGTAGGAGATAGGGTGTGCCTCTACAGCCTCAACGAGTATTTTATGACCGTCTATCAGATAAAATTCCCTTAGTAGCGCCTTTTTTTTATTGCGAGATCACATCGATTAACCACCCTTTTAAGGCCGGGCCCAAGCATTTACGACTGAGTGCTGTCTTGTCTATTCCAATATTCTGCGATCTGACTCCTCAGACGTCGCAGAATGAGCCATTTCCTTGGCTTATTAGGACTTTTCTTACAGATGTGTCAAGTCTTGTAATATGCCAAAGAGATGGCAAAATGGAATCTGTTCTCGATAACGGTCATTTTGTGCGCTCAAATCTGGCAGAGACGCTGGGTTTTGGCGGTCATCCAATTAGAATAAAAACACGCAAATTGTCTGCATAACGAGCCCGCAGTTTCTCTTTGAAGGCAGGTTTTTGTTGTGAGTAGTAGCCTACGCTCCGCCCTCGTTCCCCAGCATAAAGAATTTAATTCGTTCGGAATTATAAAAAATCTCTGGGATCAGAAAATCATTATTTTTTTAACTGCCGCGGTGATTGCATCAGCTTTTGCAGCCTATGCATTTTCGGTCACGCCAGTATACAAGGTGAGCAGTATACTTCGGCCTGCTGCGATTAATGAACTGGATGCGCTCAATCGCTCGGAAGTTTATGTTTTACCTCCTAGCGAGGCACTGGTAAGAGTCGGTATGGCCTTAGAGTCTTATGAGATTCGTATGGGGTTTTTTAGGTCCAATCAGAAATTATTTGAGGGGTTTGTGCGTCCTGGACAAACTCTGCAGCAAGCATTTGAGGAGTTTAATAAAAAATCAATTAACTTAATATTGGCTAATAAGGATAAGGTTGACGCGCTTGGTTCTTATCTGGAGCTTGAGCTAAATTATCCAAAAGGAATAGATGGAGTTTCAATACTCAATGGATTTATCAAGTATGCAATAGCAAATGAGCGTGATCAGATATCTGCAGACTTGACGGTTATTGTAAATAATCGATTAAAAGAAATTGACGGTAGACTCGCCACAGCCCGCTCAGCTTATGATACATGGAAAGAAGCAAAGATAGCGTCTCTGACTGAATCAGACAATATTCGCCGAGCTCAGTTAAAAGATGAACTTCAGGGGCTGCGTATACAACTTCATAGCTTAAGTTCAAATCGAATTGCTGAGCTGGATGAAGCGATAGCAATTGCCAAAAAACTGAATATCAGAATGCCGGCTTCGCCTACGTCTGTCGGTGATGATGCACACTCTGGTTCTATCACTATGCGAACAGAAATTAACAATCAGCAGATTCCCTTATATTTTATGGGGGTCAGTGCGCTTGAGGCTGAGCGTACGGCCTTGCTACAGCGAAAATCGAATGACTTTACTGAAAGACGTATCGCCCAAATTGCGAAAGAATTAAAGCTGTTGGAGTTTAATCGAGAAATAGAGGTCTTGAAAAGTCGAGTGAACGACGAATTATTTTTGAATGATGTACAGCCATTGCGTGCAGAGAAAGCACGCCTGCTGACGGTAAATAAAGATATGAGTCATCTTAAGCTCGTAGTCATTGACAAACAAGCATTAGAGCCCACCACCCCAATTAGTCCAAATCGCTTTTTGCTCATTACAGGCGGAGGGTTGCTAGGCCTTATTATCGGATGTGCCCTCGCTTTTTTTCGTACGGTCATTCATAGGCTGCGCGATCCGAAAGTTCTGTGAACTCTTCACTCATGATGTAGGCGATTGTTAGCTGAGCCTATGCTCGTTCGGAAGCGAGTGAGTGATCCGAAGTCGATTAACCTGAAGGCAATTTGCCATCTGTTATAATGTCGTATTTTGACTGTAAGCCCAGCAGATGATCCTAGATGAAAGCCTCCGTTGCAGTGTAAAATTGTGCTTTTAGTCGCTGCGGGCTTATGGCTCGTTTTGGTAGTCCCTTCCTCTAATCGGTACCTGAGAATGGCTCGATTGGTAACCGGCACACGCTTTAGTTGAGCTTATTCTGAGGTCGATATGAAAATTAATAAACGCTACGCGTTCTTGGCAGTGCTTGCGGCCAGCGTACTCGTGACCTTGGGCGATACCAGGAATATTATCGGCTCACTTAACTACTGGTTATTATGGGGGGGCGTATTTGCACTTGGGATTTACGGTTGCGGCGGACGGTTGAAGCTGACGCCGGAGGGAAGTGCTATCATGCTGGGTTTCACATTGATGGCACTTGCTTTTATGATTTCAGGAGTAGCTAATTCTGATATATATACAGCTTACCAAGGTGTGAAGTTTATAGCGATTTTTATACTGTTTTTGGTGATATACAACTGTTCCAGTTTGCTGGAGTTGAACGATTTTTACAGGATTGCTTCAATTTCGATTATTGTAGGACTTGTAGTATTTGTCTTGTCAAAATTTGTGTTTGTTGAGCTCTATGTTCAATTAGGCGATGGCCGCCAAGGGAGCGAGTTCGCCTATCCCGGAGTAATGTGGAAAGTATGTGCTTTTTTTGCGCCTTATATAATTGCAACACTGCTTTCGGCGGGCATGAAAAAAGCATTTTTTGCTGGCGTAATTTTAATTGCAGCGGTGTATATATTGCTGGCCGATTCCAGTAGAACAGGATTTCTCTGGTTTGCGATTGTAATATTATCTTTCTTTCTCTTGCGGTTTTTGATTTTTCCTATCAGGACGTTGATGATTGCAATTGTTTGTTTGATTGCAGGAATTTGTGTGCTTCTATCTTCAAACTTTGATTTTGCAAATCATGATTCATTGCTTGTTTTAAATCGTTTGCTTGAGGGGGATCCAGTTAGATCTGTCATGATACAGGATGGAATAAGTAACGTTCAAAAGTGTTTTCCATTCGGTTGCGGATTTGGCAGTTCATTTAGTGTAGTGGATGGCGAAAATATTGTTATCCATAATGTATACTTAGGTATGCTGGGCGACGTAGGTGTACTCGGTGAGTTAGCACTTTTGTTTTTGATATTAACGCCATTTATTTTTTTCTTTTTGTCGCTCGTGGAGAGTGCCAGTTTAAATAAAAATATTTTCTTTAAGTTTGCCGCTGCGCTGGGAGGGCTTTGTTATATTTTTATCATGCTCTTTCATCCGCTGAGTACCGAGATGTCAGAATGGGGTTATTGGATTTTGATGGTGTCTTGGCTTTCTCGTACTTATAAGTATGAAGATTTAAGTTTGAATAAAATAAAACATGACAAGCACATAGGATCATAACGTGTTTACCGTATTTAAAAATATGAGCCTGCTTTTCGTCGTACAGCTTTTTGGGTATTTGGTGCCTATCTTGGAAATACCTGTATTAGCACGTTCGTTGGGCGTTCAGGAATACGGCAAGGTAGTACTTGTCCAATCGATTGCCCTTTTGTCCTCACTTGTTGTGGAGTATGGGTTTTCGTTAAGTGCTGCTCGGCAAGTTTCGTTAGTCAAGACTGATGTGTCGACTCTGTCGAAAGTTTTTGGCGAAGTGCTTTCTGCAAAAGTTATAATCTCTTCTATCATAAGTTTCACAGCGTTTATTTTGTATATGTTTTTTTATTCGAATACTTTCGAGATTGAGGTTGTAGGCCTGGGGTTTTTGTACTTTTTAGCTTTCGGATTTAGCCCGTTTTGGTTTTTTCAAGGGCTTGAAAAAATTGCACTTGTTGTGTTTTTGGAAGTGGCGCTACGTATCTCTAGCCTTTTATGCTTGTTTATTTTTATTCGACATCCAAGTGACGCTTTATTCGCATTAGCTATTTTAGCGACATTTGCATTGGCAAACACGCTGATTGGGAATTATATATGTTACCGAGGCGGATGCAGGATTCGGTTTAGCTTGTTAGGCGGGTGGCTTCAGATCCGCAAGGGCTTTCACGTTTTTATATATAAGAGCTCAAACAACATTTTGCTTAGCGCCGGCCCTGCTCTTGTAGGATTACTTTGTGGGAAAGTCGCTGTTTCAGGATATGTTCCTGCCGAAAAAATCATAAGAGGATTTGTAGGTTTTATAAATCCTGTACTCATTGGTTTTTTTCCATATTTAAATAGACAGTATCTTTCCTCAGCAAAAGCTGCATCTAAGCTATCTTGGATCATCGTGGGGCTGATGTTCTTGCTGGGTTGCGTAAGCGCATTGGCCATTTCCGTAGCCGGTGGATTTCTAATAAACAAACTATTGGGCGCTGATTTTGAGCAGGCAACGACGACGTTGCAGGTTTTCGTATGGATAATCCCTTTCAGAATGGCTAATCAAGCATTGGGCCTATGCATGCTGATACCTCGGGGCATGGATAAAGTCGCTAGTTCTGCGATGCTATTGTTTTCGGTGATGTCTATACTCGTTGCGAGTCTATTATCAATTAAGTACTACGTTAACGGCATTGTTCTCGGGTTTGTCTTGGCGGAAATTATGTTATGCGTTACGTTACTTATATTGTCTTGCCGGTATAAGCCAGTCACTTATATTGAGGAGCGTACTGAGTGATCACAATTTTAACGGCAACATATAATCGCTTTACAACGCTTCCTCGGTTGCTAAAGAGCCTGCGTGAGCAAAGCTCAAAAGAGTTTGAGTGGGTGCTGATAGACGATGGTAGTTCTGATGAGACACAAAATTTTGTCAATGAGCTAAAAGAAACCAATTTAGGTTTCGGGCTAACGGCGGTCAGGCAGAATAATGCTGGAAAGCACGCGGCTATTAATAGCGGAGTGGTGGCAGCAAAAGGAAATTGGATCTTCATTGTCGACAGCGATGACGCACTACTGCCTGATGCTGTCGAAACTGTTTTAGCGTCAGTCGCGGCCGCGACTAGTAGCACAGTTGGCTTGTGCTATCGGAAAGCTTATTTTAGTGGGGAGCTGCTCGGCAATGAGATAAAGACTGCGGAACCGAGCCTTATCTCCACACCGACGGAAGCCGGTAAATTATTCAAGGGCGATTTAGCTTATATATTTAGAACTGAAGTTATGTCTAAGTTTCCGTTTCCAATTTTTGAAGCTGAGAAGTTTGTTCCAGAGTTATACATTTGGAATAAAATAGGTGATGTGGGAGATGTGATATTTTTCACGAGAAAAGTAATTTATCTCTGCGACTATCTGGAAGATGGATACAGCCGAAACTTTTCACGCCATTTAAGAGCTAATCCAAAAGGATTTTTTATTTATTATTGGTCGCAGTTCTTGCGCGAAAAAACCTTGTTTTACAAGTTTAAGAACCTAATTAGGTCTGCCCAATGCCTTTTGTATATGGTTCTAGGGAGGCCTTGATGAACATAATGTTTTTTATCACAGGGTTGGGCATGGGTGGCGCCGAGAGACAAGTCGTGGATCTTGCTGATCGCATGAGTGCACGGGGACATAACGTCGTTATTGCTTATTTGACAGGCAAGCAGGAAGTGCTTCCTGGGGAGCCCAGGGTATCTGTTGTAGCGTTGAATGGTGATAAAACGTTATGTGGGATGGTGCGCGCGATAAATAATCTGATTAAACTAATTAGACGATTTAAACCCGACGTGCTACATAGTCATATGGTGCACGCGAACTTGATAGCTAGGGTGATTCGTTTCGTTATCAAAATACCTAAGCTTATTTGTACGGCACACAGTTCAAATGAAGGTGGTAAGCTGAAAATGCTGGCTTACCGTCTGACTGATTTTCTAGCTGATCTTACGACAAATGTGAGCCAGGAAGCCGTTGATATACTTATTGCAAAGGGTGCCTCATCTGCCGGGCGTATGATCTTTGTACCTAATGGGATAGATACGGAGCGCTATGTTTTTGATGAGCAAGTGCGTGATCAGGTTCGTGCCAGAGAGTCAATAGACTCTTCTATCAAAGTTATATTGGCTGTAGGGCGGCTCGTCGAGGCAAAAAACTATCCCTGTTTATTAGATGCATTTAAGCTGATCTCGCAGGATGATGAAAACGTGCGTCTGTGGATAGTGGGCGACGGTCCTTTGGCTACTGATCTGGCGCTCCGCGTCAACGAAGCCCACCTTGACGAGAAGATAAAATTTTTTGGACGACGCAATGACGTACCGTCATTTTATTGTGCTGCAGATGTGTATGTATTGTCTTCCGCATGGGAGGGTTTCGGGCTTGTAGTGGCCGAGGCGATGTCATGCAAAACCTTAGTGGTTGCGACAGACTGCGGAGGGGTGAAAGAGGTGCTAGGTGGCAGCGGCTATCTTGTTGAACCGTTTAATCCTGAAGCATTACGTCAGAGTATCACACTAGCACTGAGCCTACCTCCAGAGGAAAAGAACTCGCTAGTCACCTCTGCCAGGTCGAGAGTGGTTGATAACTTTTCCATAGACTCTGTGATTAGTACATGGGAGCGGTTATATACCCAACCAGAAAGCTCATAATTTCGGTTTTCAGCAATTTCCGAACGGTTTTTAGTGAGAGTATGGCGACGCGATACGGCCAATCTCTAAACCTGGTAAGTTTGGCTTGGGCTAGGATTTAAAAAAGGGACGCAGTGTGAAAATTGTTTATGTCATAACCCGTTCAGACGTTATAGGCGGTGCTAGTGTACACCTCCTTGATTTGGCACTGGGTTCTTTTCAAGCGGGACATAGTGTCGATATTCTCGTTGGCGGCGAGGGCGTCTTTAATTCCCGAGCGCGGGATTTAGGTTTGTCGTGCTTCCCATTGAAGTATCTTGTTCGCGAAATTAATCCTAGAAAAGATATTCGCGCCTTTTTTGAGTTAAGGAAAATGCTTTCCAAGCTAAAACCTGACCTCGTCCACTTGCATTCCTCCAAGGCTGGTATTCTTGGAAGACTCGCTGCTAAAAGTCTTGGCTTGCCAGCAATTTTTACGGCACATGGTTGGGCTTTTACAGAGGGGGTGTCTGCCAAGCGTCGTTTCTTATACCGTAATATTGAAAGGATCATGGCCCGTTTTTCAGAACAGATCCTTACGGTTTCTGAATTTGACAGGCAACTCGCCTTGAAGGCTAAGGTAGGCGATGAAGCCAGCGTTCTAACGATTCATAACGGTATGCCCGAGGTCAGTTCTAATATAGTTAGCCTTACCGAGTCTGATAAAGTACGCTTAATCATGGTCGCAAGGTTCGAAGTTCCAAAAAACCAAAAGTTTCTTTTGGAAGCGCTTGCAAAAGTGGCACCAAAGAACTGGGAGCTTGAACTGGTAGGCGATGGCCCTTCGTTTTCTAGCGTTCAGACGTTGGCAGCGCATCTGGGAATAGGCGAGAAGGTGGTTTTTTCCGGGGCTTGTGATGACGTCCCGATCAGGCTTTCGCGGTCGGATGTTTTCGTCTTGATCTCTGACTGGGAAGGGTTGCCGCTGACCATATTGGAAGCTATGCGAACTGGGCTTCCGGTAATAGCATCTAACGTGGGAGGCGTATCTGAGCTGGTGGCAAACGGTGAGAACGGTTTCGTGGTGGAGCGCGGGGACCAGAAGGGATTGATGGATGCACTGACACAGTTGATTAATTCCCCCGAGCTTCGAAAAAAACAAGGTCTTTTAGGGCAGCACATATATCGCACAAATTTTACTTTCGATATCATGTTGGATAAAATCCTGAAAATTTACCAGAAAGTGTTAGACAGGGCTAAATGAAAATCCTTATTACCGGTGCTAATGGCTTTATTGGGCGGGCGTTGTCTAAGCATCTTGTTAGCCTAGCTAAATATTCAGTTGTCGGTACTTGTCGCAAACCTTCTGATGTTGCTTCAGATATCCAAATGGTCTCGACGGGGGAAGTAGATGGTAATACGGGCTGGGATCAGGCTCTACAAGGAGTCGACACCGTTATCCATCTCGCAGCACGCGCGCATGTATTAGACGCCGGGAGCGAAGATCCAGTATTGGAATTTGAACGGATTAATGTTCAAGGTGCTGTCAATTTAGCGCAGCAAGCGGTAAAAGCAGGTGTCCGTCGTTTTATATTCATCAGCTCAATTGGTGTCAACGGTTCGGAGACCCATGATGGCGCTTTCACTGAGAGTGATGAACCCAAGCCTCATGCAGAATATGCTCGCTCCAAGTTGAAAGCAGAGCGCGAGCTCTCGGAATTGCTCGCTGGCGAGACCATGGAGCTGATAGTTATTCGTCCTCCGTTAGTTTATGCCGCTGAGGCGCCTGGTAATTTTAATCGTCTGTTAAAATTGATCGCTACGGGAGTGCCACTGCCGTTCGCCGCCGTAGAAAATAAGCGTAGCATGATAGCACTGGAGAACTTGGTAGATTTTATTGAACTATGTATTGGGCACCCGTCAGCTGCAAATGAATTGTTTTTAGTTTCTGATGGAACTGATTTTTCCATTAGTGAAATTATCAATTTGTTGGCGTTGGGTATGGGCCGAAAAGAAAGACTGTTCCGCGTTCCTGACGCCTTAATCCGTTCAGTCGCCAGTGCTGTTGGGAAGCGATCGTTATATACGCAGTTGTGTAGATCATTAGTTGTCGATAATAAAAAATCCAGAGCATTATTGAACTGGGCCCCTGCGAGAAAAGCTCATGATGCTTTGGTCGAATCAGGCGAAAGATTCCGTTTATTATAGCGATTAATTTCGAAATTATTGCAGGTAGGGACAGGCAGATGGCTTTCTGGATAGCGATTACTTCAATAGCGAGCTCCATGTTTTTAACCGGATTGTTGCGTCGGTATGCGCTCCAGCGAAATGTGTTGGATATCCCTAATAGCAGAAGTTCACATTCGGTACCGACTCCTCGCGGCGGCGGTGTGGCAATTGTGCTAGGGTTTTTAATATCATTGGGTTTAATGCGTTGCTTTGGGCTGATTGATCACGCTTTTTTCCTTGCATCGTTCGTGGCTGGCATAATCGTAGCCGCTTTGGGATTTCTGGATGACCATGGCCACATTCCTGCGCGCTGGCGATTATTAGGACATTTTTTTTCAGCAATATGGGCGTTATATTGGATCGGTGGGGTACCGTCGATTACGATTTTTGGATTACCAATCCATCTAGGTTGGATTGGCGGAATTCTAGCTGTTTTGTATGCCGTATGGATGTTGAATCTTTACAACTTCATGGACGGCATTGATGGACTGGCGAGTGCTCAAGCTATTTGTGCTTGCTCTTCCGCCGCTTTTATCTATTGGTTCTTAGGATATGAAGAGCTGTTATGGCCGCCTATTTATTTGGCTTTGGCAACAGCAGGTTTTTTCTACTGGAACTTCCCCAAAGCCCGAATTTTTATGGGGGATGCGGGGAGTGGTTTTCTAGGTATTACATTGGCCATGATATCGCTTGAAGCTGTATCTTTTTCTTCAACACTTTTATGGGTGTGGCTGATTTTATTAGGCGTATTTATTGTAGACGCGACATTGACATTGCTTCGCAGGCTGGTACGTGGCGAAAAAGTATATGAGGCACATCGGAGTCATGCTTATCAGTATGCCTCTCGCATTTTTAATGCACACATACCTGTCACTTTGTGCATAATCGTAATAAATTTCATATGGCTTTTCCCAATTGCATTGCTTGTTGCATTTGACAGGCTTGACGGTGCTGCCGGTTTGTTGATCGCTTACACGCCGCTCATCATTCTGGCTCTGAAATTTAAGGCCGGTATTAAAGAAGTAAATTATTAATGCGAAAATCCTGAGAGCTTGGTGTTGTACATTTATTCAGGTTTAGGTTGTTAGAGCTGCGAGAGGTTTAGAAAATATGAACTCACTAAGATCTGGATTATTAAGTCTCCCGCGTAGATATAAACGTGTTCTGCAGGTGGTTACAGACGTTTTTTTAGTTTGGTTTGCGCTTTGGTTAGCTTTTGTCGTGCGCATAGGCCTCGATGAGATGATCAACCCGTTCGTGCTGCACACATGGCTATTTTTAACGGCGCCTATTGTGACTATTCCACTGTTTATACGTTTTGGCATGTATCGCGCGGTTTTACGTTACTTTGGAAATGATGCGCTGATCGCGATAATTAAGGCTGTCAGCCTTTCCTCCCTTATTATTGGAGTGGTCGTTTATTGGTACAGTAACCATCAAAATGTAATTCCTCGTTCTATCATCTTTAACTATTGGTGGTTAAGCCTGATTATGATAGGAGGATTGAGGTTAGCGCTGCGTCAATTCTTCCTGGGGGATTGGTTTACGGCGGCTCAATATGTGCCTTTCACTAACCGTGATGACGGCTTGCCACGTGTGGCTATTTATGGCGCGGGATCTGCTGGGAATCAGCTAGTTGCGGCATTACGCATGGGCCGCTTAATGAGACCTGTAGCGTTTATTGACGATGATCCTACTATTTCTGATAGGGTAATCTCTGGGCTGCAGGTTTATAAGCCTAAACATATCCAACGAATGATCGACACCACGGGCGCCCAAGAGATCTTGTTGGCGATACCTTCATCGACGCGTGGTCGGCGTCGGGAGATTCTCGGGTTTCTTGAGGGTTTTCCTCTGCATGTACGTAGTGTCCCCGGCTTCATGGACCTTGCAAGTGGGCGCGTCAAAGTCGACGATATCCAAGAAGTAGATATTGCAGACCTATTAGGGCGAGATCCAGTACCTGCACAAGAAAATTTGCTGGAACATTGCATACGGGGCCATGTAGTAATGGTTACCGGCGCGGGAGGTTCTATTGGATCTGAACTCTGCCGCCAAATCCTCGAGCTGCAACCAACAATACTGATTCTCTTTGAACACAGTGAATATAATTTATACAGTATTATGTCGGAACTGGAAGCGCGCATACTTCGGGATTCGCTGGCGGTAAAATTGCTTCCGATCCTGGGATCTATACGTAACCAGGATAAGTTGGTTGATGTTATGAAAACTTGGCATGTAAATACGGTCTACCATGCGGCCGCTTATAAGCATGTGCCGATGGTAGAACATAATATATCGGAAGGGTTTCTGAATAACGTTATCGGCACGTTAAATACTGCTCAAGCAGCTATTATTTCAAATGTTGCTAATTTTGTACTTGTTTCGACTGATAAGGCGGTGCGTCCTACGAATGTAATGGGGAGCACCAAACGTCTCGCTGAAATGACGCTTCAGGCACTCAGCCGTGAATTAGAACCGGCTCTTTTTAACACGACCTCTCTAGCCCTCAATCGTACTCGCTTCACAATGGTCCGATTTGGAAATGTTCTGGGTTCTTCTGGTTCAGTAATTCCTCTTTTTCACAAACAGATTAAGTCAGGTGGGCCCATCACGGTGACTCATCCGAAAATAACCCGGTATTTCATGACTATCCCGGAGGCTGCTCAGCTTGTTATTCAGGCAGGCTCAATGGGGCAGGGGGGGACGTATTTGTATTGGATATGGGCGAACCGGTTAAAATCACGGAATTGGCAGAAAAAATGATTCATCTGTCAGGCCTAAGCGTCCGCTCAGAAAAAAAGCCCCTCGGAGATATCGCTATCGAGTTTACAGGACTTCGGCCCGGAGAGAAGCTCTACGAGGAATTACTCATAGGTGACAATGTCGATGCCACGCAACACCCAATGATTATGAGTGCTAATGAAGATTATCTATCTTGGAGCATATTGAAGCCAAGATTAGTGGAATTGCTGAGTGCGATAGAAAGTCATGATTATATTGAGGTACGTAAGTTGTTACGCGAAACTGTGAGTGGTTATGCTCCCGATGGCGAAATTGTTGACTGGTCTTATCAACAAAAAAGACTTGAGTTGTAGTGTGATTTTTGGTTTGGATAACAGCAGTTTATGCTGTTATCTCAGCTTTTATGCCCGTATTTTCTTCCCTATGCACCTCTGACAGAATACAATTCACCTGCGGCAACGCACCATGATTTTTCCGTGCGCACTGCTCGTGATAAACGGACGGCATAGTTTTCACGCTTCGTCATCCATGGAGCGTCTTCAACATAGCCTAAAGCAGGATGGCATTGCATGAGTAATCCTTTTAAATGAAAACTGAATATTCGCTTGAAGTTATCATGCTCACCCTCTCAATTATATTAATGTTCATTGCTTTTTCGTCGATTTTCAGATCGAAAATTGAAAGTGCGGAAGTTCAGCATGAATATAAATTCATCAATGGTCTGCGTGGTCTTGCTGCTATATTCGTATTTGTTAATCATGCGCCGTTTGTGCTAATAAATTTGGGTGTAAAAAATACCTTTTTTTCTGCCTGGGGACAGATTTACCCGAACCTTGGATCTTTCGGTGTACAGATTTTTTTCTGTATTACAGGCTTTCTTTTTTTTGATAAAGTCATCAAGAATAAGAATATTGACTGGGGTGATTTTTTTGTATCTAGAATTAGAAGGGTTGCTCCTCTCTACTATCTAACATCGATTTTGGTGTTTTTTATTGCGGCTTTTTTTGCAGGCTTTGATTTTCTGGATAAAGAGTCTATTACTACTATTGCGGGTTTAATAACGTTCAATTTCATCGATAACCCGATGAGAATTGGAGGTGTATCTCTTGTACCTCTGAGTTCCGTGACATGGACTTTGGTTCATGAGTGGCGTTTTTATGCAGTGTTGCCAATGGTAGCAATTTTTTACAGATCCCAATATAAGTTTATCATACTGACGGTGGCGATAATTATAGCTGCCATTGACCTGGGCACCTCCGCCGTCGTCTGTTGGGCCTACTTTCTGTCAGGCATGGCAGCAGCAGTTATTCATAAAGCAAATATTACAAGTAGGTTCGTCAAATTTGTTTCTACTGTAGTTGCAATATGCATATTTGTGTGGATGTGCGGACTGGTTGATGTTCCTGGCTACGGAGCTTTTAGATTTGCTCTGGCGACCATATTTTTCATATGTGTTACTGTTTCTAATCCTCGTTTCTTGCATTATCAGTTCCTTAACAGGCTAAGTGATATTAGTTATAGTATTTATTTGCTTCACTTGCCTGTACTGTTTCTATCCTTCAAGGTGTTGTCTGTATTCTTTGATTTAGCTGTTCTTGATAAAGTGACCTTTTGGCTTGTGAACTTTGCGACTATTCCCGTTATTGTCGCCTTGTCGACCTTTACCTTCGTTCATGTAGAAAAAAGGTTTATGCGCAAGAAACGGGTAGAAGAGATTAATGTACCCGAGGTTGACCGCACCTTGGACAGAACAAATGCCGCGGTGTGAAGATGCTTACCTCAAGCTCTCGCACGCAACTGGGTACTGATGCTTTCGATAGCATTCGTATGTAGCTCAATTTCGCATCGTTGGGGGGCACGCCGAATTGGATGATTCGATCATGTGGGAGAACCAAGTCTTTCCACACGGCAGTCCATCAGCGCCCACACAAAAAACGACTTTCTCTCACATCCTGCAATATCCCCGCTTTGACACCCTCCATCCGTCGCCTAAGGTAGAAAAGCAGCTTCGGAAAAGCTGCTTTTCTCTTACCGATGTCATGGAGCGTCACCAATGCAAAACCTCTACATCTCCTCTCTAATCTTCGCCTTCCTCACCAGCCTCTCTGTCGCCACCACCGCAGCCCCGTCCGCTAAACCTGAGGTCCCGACCCCAATCTCCGCACAAATGACCAAAACCGAGCAATCCGCCAAGGTCAACCTCAACGCCGCCGATGCTGAAACCCTGCGACGTGATTTGTTCGGTATCGGCGCCTCCAAAGCGAAGGCGATCGTCGCCTTTCGCGAAAGCAATGGGCCCTTCACCTCGGTGGATGAGTTGTTGGAAGTAAAGGGCATCGGCAAGGCTTTGCTGGAGAAGAATCGCGACAGGCTGGTTATCAACTAAACGACGTCACCCAGGGGCCGATCAATGATCGGCCTTTTATCATGTGTTTTTAGCCCAGCCCTGGCATGAAATGTGGTTACCTCAAGATCATCGATTGTTCAACAGTCACCCTTGATGGAGGTTCGCCCCATGTACAAAGACTATCCAGCCGCTTACCAAGTCAGCAAAGGCTCGGCGTTACAGGTGGATACTGCGTTCTATGAACGTATCCGTGATCGCAAAGATCAGCGCACTCTGACCGAGCAGTTCGAGGTGCCGATCCGCACGGGCAGGGCGTGGAAAGTGCCGGCCGGGCATGTGTTCCGGGTGACCACGCCTGTAGGCCCCCAGGTGGGCGACTTCAATGTGTGGAATGCCAATGACCCGCGCGAACGCTTGTGGGCGGCGCGCACTCGGCAACTTCAAGGCGCCCACGTCAGCACTCACGACCGCTTGTGGTCGAACCTTCCATTTCTACGACCGTTAGTCACTATTACAGACGACAGCCTCGCAAGCTACGGCATCGATGAGCACGGCGGGCGCCTGCACGACTTGCTCGGCACACGCTGCGATCCCTATGTAAACCGTATGCTCACTGGCGAGGACTTTCATCACCACTGCCACTCAAACCTGACTCGCGCGATATTGCCTCACGGTCTGACGGAATTCGATGTGCACGACGTGCTGAATATTTTCCAGTGCACCGGCCTTAATCACGACGACATGTATTTCATGAAAGCCTGCCCTGCGCAGAAGGGCGATTACCTGGAGTTTTTCGCCGAGATTGATTTGCTGTGTGCGCTATCGACATGCCCAGGTGGGGATTTGTCGTTGCCGATGTGGGGGCCGGAGGCGCAGGACCCGCTGACGGTGTGTCGTCCGTTGGGGGTTGAAATCTACAGGCTGGAGGACGAATTGCTGAGTGGCTGGAGTCAGCCGGAGCGTGCCGCGTATAAGGGGCAGCACGGGTTGCATATTGCCAAGGCGGAATGGGAGTAGGGGGCTGCTTCGCAGCCCGGCGGGAGCTACCACCATCTAGCGATCCTGTGCATCCTTGGCATCGGCCTGGGCATTGCGCTCGGCCACGCGTTTGCGTTGTTCGTCGGTGAGTTCCACTTTGTTGGCGCTGTCACGCAGCATCATCAACCCACCGACGATCGACCCGATCGCAATTACCATAATCAACCACGCGTACCACGGCATAAGGCTCTCCTTGAGGCAGATAGCCGGGGGAGAATTTTCCCACGGTAATAACTGCTTTGAGTTACGGGCTTTCTGAGTAGTTCATTGTAGGCCCGTTCTGCCTCGTAAACCCTATAGTCCGGTCAACATCGCATCTGCTGGCGCATCGGCGCGGTCTTGGGCGGTCAGTTGGAAGTAGATGAAGCCCACGGCCATGAAGCCGATGAAGATCAGCCCGATCAGCGTGTTAAACCAGGCCATCGCTACCAGGCACACCACTGCCAGAGCCAGCGCGATGCCCGGCACGACGGGGTAACCGGGTGCGCGGAAGGTGCGTTCAAGCAGCGGTTCGGTTTTGCGCAGTTTGAACAGGCTGAGCATGCTCATGATGTACATGACGATGGCGCCGAATACGGCCATGGTGATCATCGCGGCGGTCAGGGTCATGCCGCCCAGGTTGATCAGACCGTCACTGTAAATGGCCGCAATGCCGACCACGCCACCGGCGAGAATGGCTCGGTGGGGCGTCTGAAAACGTGACAGTTTGGCCAGGAAAGACGGCAGGTAACCGGCGCGGGCCAGGGCGAAGAATTGGCGCGAGTAGCCGAGGATGATGCCGTGGAAGCTTGCCACCAGGCCGAACAGGCCAATCCAGACCAGCATGTGCAACCAGCCGGAGCTTTCGCCTACGACGGTTTTCATCGCCTGGGGCAGTGGGTCGTTGATGTTCGACAGGGTGCGCCAGTCGCCCACGCCGCCCGCGAAGAACATCACGCCCATGGCCAGGATTACCAGGGTCAGGATGCCGCTGATGTAGGCCTTTGGAATGGTGCGCTTGGGATCTTTCGCTTCTTCGGCTGCCATGGCTGCGCCCTCGATGGCGAGGAAGAACCAGATGGCGAAGGGGATCGCTGCGAACATGCCGGCAATCGCCGGGGCACCGAAGGTGTCGGAGCCGGCCCAACCGTTCAGGGCGAAGTTGCTGAAGCTAAATGCCGGGGCAACGACGCCCATGAACACCAGCAATTCGGCGACGGCGAGTACGCACACCACCAGTTCGAAGGTAGCAGCGAGTTTCACGCCGAGGATATTCAGGCCCATGAACACGAAGTAGGCGCCGACGGCGGCGTGTTTCGGGTCCAGCGCTGGAAACTGCACGTTGAGGTAGGCACCGATGGCCAAGGCGATGGCGGGTGGGGCGAAGACGAATTCGATCAGGGTCGCCAGGCCGGCAATCAAGCCGCCTTTTTCGCCGAAGGCGCGGCGGCTGTAGGCGAAGGGGCCGCCAGCATGGGGAATCGCGGTGGTCAGCTCGGTGAAGCTGAAAATGAAGCAGGTGTACATCGCGGCGACCATCAGTGAGGTCACCAGGAAGCCCAGCGTGCCGGCCACGCCCCAGCCATAGCTCCACCCGAAGTACTCGCCGGAAATCACCAGCCCGACGGCGATGCCCCAGAGATGGAGGGTGCCCAAGGTGGGTTTGAGGTGTGTGTTCATTGTGTGGTGCTCCCTGAACGGTTTGGAATGATTCAAGGTGTTGCAGTGGACATGCCACTTCCCAAAGCCGTGTCGTAAAGCACGTCCACTGTCGCCTGGAAGATGGTTTGGCGTTTGAATAGTGGCGACGTCGCACCAGATAAGTGCGAGGGTGTCTTGACTGGCGCCATCGGGGGCAAGCCCCCTCCCACACTTGACCGAGTTGTCATGCCGAGCGCAGATCAACCTGTGGGAGGGGGCTTGCTCCCGACAGCGCCCGCCCAGGCGCCGAAATCATTCATATAAACCCCGCATAAAGCCACTCTTTACGCCATCTTTACGCCCCGCGCCCCGCCTCGCTCTCGTTCCTTTACACCCCTTCTGCGGACAATTGCCCCACACGCGGCACTCGCCGTTAAACGGAGAAACTTCCATGAGCGTTCTGGACGGGGTGTCACTGCTATTGGCTGTGGCGCTGTTCATTTATCTGCTGGTTGCGCTGTTACGCGCGGATCGGAACTAGGAGCAGGCTATGCACAGTTATGACTATTGGCTGATCATCGCCTTCTTCGCCGTGGTACTGGTGCCGGCACCGTTTCTGGGGCGGTTCTATTACAAGGTGATGGAAGGCCAGCGCACCTGGCTGACGCCGGTGCTGGGGCCTGTGGAGAAAGCCTGTTATCGCCTTTCAGGTGTGGACGATCAACAGGAGCAAAGCTGGCAGAAATACATGCTGGCCTTGCTCGCATTCAACCTCGCGGGTTTTTTGCTGCTGTTTGCAATCCTGTTGTTCCAGAACTATCTCCCACTCAACCCGCAAAAATTTCCGGGCCAGGAATGGACGCTGGCCTTCAACACCGCGGTCAGTTTCATGACCAACACCAACTGGCAGAACTACAGCGGTGAAGCTTCCCTGAGCTACCTCAGCCAGATGGTCGGCCTCACTGTGCAGAACTTCGTCAGTGCCGCCACCGGCCTGGCAGTTCTGGTCGCGCTTTGCCGTGGGATCGGTCGCAAATCCTCCAAGACCTTGGGTAACTTCTGGGTCGACATGACCCGCGCCACCCTCTACGGCTTGCTGCCGTTATGCCTGGTGCTGGCGTTGTTTCTGGTATGGCAGGGCGTACCGCAAACCTTCGCCCATTACGTTGATGCCGTGACGATGCAAGGCGTGGATCAGGTCATTCCCCTCGGCCCGGCGGCCAGCCAGATTGCGATCAAGCAATTGGGCACCAATGGCGGCGGCTTCTTTGGGGTGAACTCGGCGCATCCGTTCGAAGACCCGACAGCCTGGGCCAACCTCTTCGAAGTGGCCTCGATCATTCTGATCCCGGTGGCCTTGGTGTTTACCTTCGGCCATTACGTCAAAGACCTGCGTCAGAGCCGCGCCATTCTCGCCTGCATGCTGGCCTTGTTCCTGATCGGTGGCGCGACCTCGCTGTGGGCCGAATACCAGCCCAACCCAACCTTGAACAACCCGGCCGTTGAGCAAACCGCGCCGCTGGAAGGCAAGGAAACACGGTTCGGCACCACCGGCACGGTGCTCTGGTCGGTGACCACCACCGCAGCGTCGAACGGCTCGGTCAATGGCATGCAGGACAGCCTTAACCCTCTGAGCGGGATGGTGGCGCTGGTTAACATGATGGTCGGCGAAGTGATCTTCGGCGGGGTCGGTGCCGGTATGTACGGCATGTTGCTCAACGTGTTGATCGCGGTGTTCCTCGCCGGCCTGATGATCGGCCGCACCCCGGAATACCTGGGCAAAAAACTTCAGGCCAAGGAAGTGCAACTGCTGGTGGTGACCCTGCTGGTGATGCCGGTGGGTGTGCTCGTGCTGGGTGCCATTGCCGCCAGCCTGCCAGGCCCGGCCGGCGCCATCAGCAACCCTGGCCCCCACGGCTTCAGCCAGTTGCTCTACGCCTACACCTCGGCCAGTGCCAACAACGGTTCGGCGTTTGGTGGGTTCAGCGGCAACACCGCGTTTCACAACCTGATGCTTGGCCTGGGCATGTTGATCGGCCGTTTCGGCTACATCCTCCCGGTACTGGCCCTGGCCGGTAGCCTGGCGATGAAGAAGACCGCACCGATTGGCCAGAACAGTTTCCCGACCCACGGCCCGTTGTTCGTGACCTTGTTGACCGTGACCATCTTGCTGGTGGGCGGCCTGACTTTCCTGCCGACGCTGGCGCTGGGCCCTATTGCTGAACACCTGAGCATGGGCTTCTAACCAAGGGATATGAAAATGAATATGCCTGTAAAAAATGCGGCCCCGGTCAAACCCCAGGAACCTGCCAAAACCGCGATCTCGGCCCTGTGGCGCGCGGCGTTGGTCCAGGCGTTCGTCAAGCTGGACCCACGCCAACTGCAACGCTCGCCGGTCATGTTGGTGGTCGAGCTGACCGCCATCCTCACCACCGTGCTGTGCTTTGTGCCCGACACCGCCGTGCCGACCTTCGTGGCTGTGCAAATTGCTGTGTGGCTGTGGTTCACCGTGTTGTTCGCCAATTTCGCAGAAGCCTTGGCCGAAGGCCGTGGCAAGGCCCGCGCCGACAGCCTCAAGGCCGGCAGTGAGGGCTTGAGCGCTCGCCGCAAGGAAGCTGACGGCAGCTTCAAGGTGGTACCGGCGACCAGCCTGCGCAAAGGTGACGTGGTGCGCGTCGCCGCAGGTGAAATGATTCCTGGCGACGGCGAAGTGATCGAAGGTATCGCTGCCGTCAACGAAGCGGCGATTACCGGCGAATCCGCTCCGGTGATCCGCGAATCCGGCGGCGACCGTTCCGCCGTCACCGGCAACACCCGCCTGGTGTCGGACTGGCTGCTGATCCGCATCACCGCCAACCCCGGTGAGTCCACCCTGGACCGCATGATCGCCCTGGTGGAAGGCGCCAAACGCCAGAAAACGCCCAACGAAGTCGCGCTGGATATCCTGCTGATCGGTCTTACCCTGATCTTCCTGCTGGTGGTGGTGACCCTGCAGCCGTTCGCTCACTTCGCCAATGGCAGCCTGCCCTTGGTGTTCCTGGTCGCACTGCTGGTGACGCTGATTCCTACGACCATTGGCGGTTTGCTGTCGGCCATCGGCATCGCCGGCATGGATCGCCTTGTGCGGCTCAACGTGATCGCCAAATCTGGCCGCGCGGTGGAAGCGGCAGGGGACGTGCATGTGTTGCTGCTGGACAAGACCGGCACCATCACCTTCGGTAACCGTCGTTGCTCGGCATTGGTTGCGGCGCCCGGTGTCAGTGGTCGGGAAGTGGCGGAAGGTGCGCTGTTCGCCTCCCTGGCGGATGACACCGCCGAAGGCAAGTCCATCGTCGAATACCTGCGCGCCTTGCACCCCCAGGCAGAGCCGACGCCGGACGAACTGACTGCGGTCCCCTTCAGCGCCGAAACCCGTTTGTCCGGTGTCGACTATCAGGGCCGCGTATTCCGCAAGGGCGCGGTGGACTCGCTGCTGGCGTTTATCGGCCAGCAGCGCGGCGACCTGCAGCCGGCGTTGTCGCGGGAAATCGACAAGATCGCCCAAAGCGGCGGCACGCCGTTGCTGGTGTGCGCCGATGGCAAATTGCTCGGTGCGATCCATCTGAAAGACGTGGTCAAGCCCGGCATCCGCGAGCGTTTTGCCGAGCTGCGCAAGCTCGGGATTCGTACCGTGATGGTCACCGGCGACAACCCGTTGACGGCCGCCGCGATTGCCGCTGAAGCTGGCGTGGATGACGTGCTGGCTGAAGCCACGCCTGAGAAAAAACTCGCACGTATTCGCCATGAGCAGAACGACGGCCGCCTGGTCGCCATGTGCGGCGACGGTGCCAACGACGCGCCGGCACTGGCCCAGGCCGACGTCGGCATGGCGATGAACGATGGCACCCAGGCCGCACGCGAAGCCGCCAACATGGTCGACCTCGACAGTGATCCGACCAAGCTGCTGGACGTGGTACAGATCGGCAAGGAGTTGCTGGTGACCCGGGGCGCGCTGACCACCTTTTCCATCGCCAACGACGTGGCCAAGTACTTCGCGATCCTGCCGGCGCTGTTCGCCTCGATCTACCCGCAATTGGGCGTGCTCAACGTCATGCACCTGCAGAGCCCGCAGAGCGCAATTCTGTCGGCAATTGTGTTCAACGCGCTGATCATCGTGGTGCTGATCCCGCTGGCCCTGCGCGGTGTGCGCGTGCAGGCGGCGAGTGCGGCGGCCTTGTTGCGACGCAACCTGCTGATCTACGGCCTGGGTGGGCTGCTGGTGCCCTTTGTGGGCATCAAGGCGATCGACATGCTGCTGACGGCGCTGCACCTGGTGTAACCCTGCGGTCTTTTGTGGCCCGATTTATTGAGGATTTGACGATGACTAATACAATCCGCCCGGCCCTGAGCCTGCTGGTACTCATGACCCTGATCACCGGCGTGGCTTATCCGCTGGTGGTAACTGGCGTCGCTCAGGTTGCCTTCCCGGATCAGGCCAATGGCAGCCTGGTGCGCGATGTCAGCGGCAAGGTGCGCGGCTCCAGCCTGATCGCCCAGGATTTCAGCGGTGACGGCTGGTTCCATCCGCGTCCCTCGGCCGGGGCGTTCGCGACGGTCTCCAGCAGTGCCAGCAACCTTGGTCCGAGCAATCCTGCGCTGGCCACGCGCATCTTCGATGACGCGGATAAACAACAGATGCCCGGCCAGGGGCCCGTACCGTTGGCCTCGCTGACGACCTCCGGCAGCGGACTTGATCCACACTTGCCACCCGCGGCAATTGTCTATCAACTGGCGCGAGTGGCGGCAGCACGGAATGTGCCGGTGTCGACCTTGCAGCGGATATTGGATGAACACATCGAAAGCCCGTTGGTGGGGCCGCCGGTAGTCAACGTACTGGCACTGAACATGGCCTTGGAAAAACTCTGAACCCCTGTGGGAGGGAGCAAGCTCCTCCCACATGTGATTGACATTGAACCTGACTGCTTTGATACCTGAAGGACACTACCCGCATGAGCGACTCCGGCCGCGCCGATGCCTTGTTAGCCGATCTACCCCGCAACGGCCGTGGCCGGCTCAAGGTTTTCCTCGGCGCCGCGCCCGGCGTGGGCAAGACCTACGCCATGCTCCAGGCGGCCCACGCCCAACTGCGCCAGTGCGTCCCGTTGATTGCCGGGGTGGTCGAGACCCACGGCCGCGCCGAGACGGAAGCCTTGCTCAGCGGCCTGCCGCAACAATCGCTGTTGCGCAGCGAATACCGTGGCGTGATGCTCGAAGAAATGGACCTCGACGGCCTGCTCGCGGCCAAGCCCAAGCTGGTGCTGGTCGACGAACTGGCCCATAGCAACGCCCCCGGCAGCCGGCATGAAAAGCGCTGGCAGGACATTCAGGAATTGCTCGCTGCCGGCATCAACGTATTCACCACCGTCAACGTCCAGCACCTGGAAAGCCTCAATGACCAGGTGCGGGGCATTACCGGTGTGCAGGTGCGTGAAACCCTCCCGGACTGGGTGCTGCAAGAGGCCGACGAGTTGCTGCTGATCGACTTGCCGTCCCGCGAACTACTGGAGCGCCTGCGCGACGGCAAGGTGTATGTGCCGGAACAGGCGCGGGCGGCCATCGATGCGTTTTTCACCCAGACCAACTTGATGGCCCTGCGCGAACTGGCCATGCAGACCGCGGCCGCCCACGTCGACGACGATCTGGCCCAGGGTTACCGCCAACTCGGGCAAGCTGCGCCGGCGGTGCGGGGGCGTTTGCTGGTGGGGGTCGATGGCGACGCACAGGCCGAACGCCTGGTGCGCCATGCCAGCCGGGTCGCCCAGCGGCGGCATTTACCCTGGAGCCTGGTGCATATCGACAACGGCCACGCGCGAGATGAACAGTCACGGCTACGCCTGCAAAATGCCCAGCAACTGGCGGAGCGTCTGGGCGGCGAGGTGGTGTTGCTGCGGGCGGGCGAGGTGGCTAAAACGTTGATCCAGCATGCCGCCGAGCGCCGCGCCAGCCTGGTCCTGGTCGGGCAGTCGCGCATGCGCTGGCGTCGACGGCTGTTCGGCGGTGGCCTTGCTGCACGCTTATTGCGCAGTGCGCGGGGCCTGGAAATCAACGTGCTCGACAGCGACGACATGCCTGCTCCGCCGCGCTTGCCGGATGCGCGTGGGTTGCGCTGGTTCGACTACGCCTTGGCCGTGGTGGCAACCGTTGTTGCGGCCGGCTTGGCCTGGGGCGTGTCCAGTGTATTGCCGCTGCCGAATATTTCACTGGTGTTTCTCGCAGCGGTGCTGCTGGTGGCGGTGCGCAGCAGTTTGGGGCCCTCGCTGGTATGCGCCGCGTTGTCGTTCATGACCTATGACTTTCTGTTTATTCCGCCGAATTTCTCCTTTGCCATCCAGCGTGAAGAGGATGTGCTGACCCTGTTGTTCTTCCTGTTGATGGCAGCGCTCACGGGCAACCTGGCTGCGCGCCAGCGTCGCCAGTTGCAGGCGCTGCGCGATACCCAGGAAGAAACCAGCGAGCTGCTCGACCTGTCGCGCAAGCTCACTGCAGCCACGGATCGCCAGGCCGTTATCAGTGCGGCGGCTCACCACCTGCAAGGTTGGAATGACTTGGATGTATGCCTGGTCAATCGCGACGGCGAGGGCGGCTGGACAATCGAGACCGGTGGCCCGTTGACCCTTACCGAAGCCGAACGCGCTGCCGCCGATTGGGCCTGGCAGCACGACCAACCTGCCGGCATGGGCACTGGCACCTTGCCGTTTGGGCGCTGGTGGTGGTGGCCGTTGTCGGGCGAAGAGGGGCCCTTGGGTTTGCTCGGTGTCAGTGCCAAGCCGGGCTTGGAGTTGAGCGGGCAACGCCGCCGCCTGCTCACCGCCTTGAGCCAGCCGCTGGCCCAGGCGCTGGCGCGGGCGCAGTTGGGACAGGAGTTGGAGTCGGCGCGTTTGCACGGCGAAACCGAACAACTGCGCAGCGCCTTGCTCGCCTCCGTATCCCACGATCTGCGCACGCCGCTGACCTCCATGCGTGGCAGTATCGACAGCCTGCTGGCGCTGGGCGAGGCGATTCCTTTGGAGGATCGCCGCGAATTGCTCGAAGGCACCCGCGATGAAGCCGAGCGCCTCGACCGCTACATCCAGAACCTGCTGGACATGACCCGCCTGGGCCATGGCGCGTTGAAGCTGGCGCGCGATTGGGTCTCGCCCGGCGATATCGTCGGCAGCGCCCTTGGGCGTTTGCGCGCGGTGCTGGCGCCGTTGCAAGTGAGTACCCATGTGCCGTCGGAGCTGCCGTTGCTCTACGTGCACGCTGCGTTGATCGAGCAGGCGTTGGTCAATGTAATGGAAAACGCCGCACGTTTTTCACCGCCCCAGGGCCGTTTGCAGTTGAGCGCCGGCGTAGCGGACAACCAGTTGTTTTTCGCCGTGGCCGATGAAGGGCCGGGGATTCCCGAGGATGAGCGTGCGAAGATCTTCGACATGTTCTACACCGCTGCCCGTGGTGATCGGGGCGGGCAGGGCACCGGCCTTGGCCTGGCGATCTGCCAGGGCATGGTCGGCGCACATGGGGGGCATATCAGCGTGGCGGATGGCATTGAGGGTCGCGGCACCTGCATCACCCTGTTTCTGCCGCTACAATCTCAGCCGGGCTTGGACACTGACCTTTGAAAACGTATGCCTACCGTGGCGAGGGAGCTTGCTCCCGCTGGGCTGCGCAGCAGCCCCAAAACCATTCGGTCGCGACGCATCACCTGCCTGACTAGTTTGTGACCGCTTCGCACTCCAGCGGGAGCAAGCTCCCTCGCCACAACAGATTCGTTTCTACAATGGTTTGTTTTTAATGGATTTTAATTGGACACCATGAGCCAGACCGCGACGATTCTAGTCATTGATGACGAACCGCAGATCCGCAAATTCCTGCGCATCAGCCTGGCCTCCCAGGGCTATAAGGTGATCGAGGCCGGCACCGGCACCGAAGGCCTGGCCCAAGCGGCATTGAGCAAGCCGGACCTGCTGGTGCTGGACCTGGGCTTGCCCGACATGGACGGCCAGCAAGTGCTGCGCGAGTTTCGCGAGTGGTCGACGGTGCCGGTGCTGGTGCTGTCGGTGCGGGCCAGCGAGAGCCAAAAGGTCGATGCCCTCGACGGCGGCGCCAATGACTACGTGACCAAGCCTTTCGGTATCCAGGAGTTTCTCGCCCGTGTGCGTGCGTTGTTGCGCCAGGCACCGACGGGCGAGTCTCAGGAAGCCGCCCTGAGTTTCGGCCCGCTGACGGTAGACCTGGCCTACCGCCGCGTTCTGCTGGACGGTGCCGAGGTGGCGTTGACCCGCAAGGAATACGCGGTACTGGCGCAACTGGCACGGCATCCTGGGCGAGTGATTACCCAGCAGCAATTGCTCAAGGATATCTGGGGGCCGACCCACACCGAAGACAGCCACTACCTGCGCATTGTGGTGGGGCATTTGCGGCAGAAGCTGGCGGATGACCCGACGCAGCCGAGGTTTATCGTGACTGAGGCGGGGGTGGGGTATCGATTGCTGAATACTTAGGGTGGATAGAGTTTCGCTGCCTCAACAAGCGTCATCGCGGGCAAGCCCACTCCCACATTCGACCGCATGCTCATGTTGAACTCAGTCTAATTGTGGGAGTGGGCTTGCCCGCGATGGGGTCGTCAGCAACGCCTACAATCTCAAGACTGCTCACTCTCATACCGATCCAACGTATCACTGGCAATTTCCCGCCCCAACGCGATCAACTCCGGCGCCTTGTAGAACTCGAAAAAACGGCACACCCGCTTGGGCACGTTGATCAGCACATCCGGCGGGTAGCCGGCGATTTTGTACTGTGCCAATGACGTCTGCATCACCTCGAAACTCTGGTTGATCAGGTCCAGCAGCGACGCAGGCCCGACGTTATCGATAATGAACGAGCCTGTGGCCGACTTCGGCGTGCCGGGTTTTTCCGGCGCGGCGGCGGGTTGCTGGGATTCGGGCTCGGCCGACTCCAGCCATGGGTTGATCTCGGCGGCCTGGGCCTGCAACGCTTCCTGCTCGAGCTTCATCAACTGCTCGGCCTGTTTGCGTCGAAACGGCAGGTGCGAACCCAATGATTTTGCCAGGCTGTTGAAGCGGCTCTTGAATGCCGGCGGGCGCTGGATCACCGGCAAATGATAGTGCTTCTGGTTGGTGGCGTTGAGGTTGACCGCGATGATCAAGTCACAATGGCTCGACACCACCGGCACGATGGGCAACGGGTTGAGCAAGCCGCCATCCACCAGCATGCGGTTGCCCTGCATCACCGGCGTGAACAGGCTGGGGATCGCGGCCGACGCGCGCATGGCCTGGTGCAGGCAGCCTTCCTGGAACCAGATTTCCTGCTGGTTGGTGAGGTCGGTAGCCACGGCGGTGTAGGGGATGCGCAACTCTTCGATATTGATTTCGCCGACGATCTTGCGGATCTGCCCGAACACCTTTTCACCGCGAATCGCGCCCAGGCGAAAACTCACATCCACCAGGCGCAGCACGTCGAGGTAATCGAGGCTTTCGATCCAGTTTCGGTACTCGTCCAGCTTGCCGGCGGCATAGATTCCGCCGACCACGGCGCCCATCGAGCAGCCGGCAATACAGGCGATGTCATAGCCGCGTCGTTCGATCTCTTCGATCACCCCGATATGGGCGTAGCCCCTGGCTCCGCCGGAGCCCAGCACTAAGGCAACACGTTTCTTCATGACCAGATCCTTCGTGAAACAGGTGCCCACAATGCACCCATCAAGGGGGCCGCTACAATCCTCGGTAAGCCTTGGCAATATTTTTCCAGAATCGCGTCTAGGCTCGGGTATGCTCTGGCAATGGGCACTACTGATTTCAGGCTAAGGACAAGGCACTTTTCCCTGTAGGCAACGTCTACAGGCTACGACAGATTTTGTATATTTTGAGGTGTCATCGATGAAAGCCTGGATGTGTGTTCCCGTGATCCTGTTGGCCTTGGCTGGCTGTGCCGGGAAAACCGCGTATCGCGACAGCTGCGGGTCGCAGTTGGATGCCGCCTGGAAAGAACTGGACCTGGCCAAGGCCGAGGGCTTCGCGGGCACCGTCAGCTACTCCAAGGCTTTGTCGTTGTTGACCGGGGCCAAGACCCAACAGCAATTCGAAGCGTTCGAAGGGTGCTCCAACAAGGCCGAGAAAGCGCGCTTCTATATCCGTGAGTCACGCGCCGGGCGTTGATTCGCTAGCCTCGAGTAGGCTGTTTCATCACACAGGGAGGGCGGGATGTCAGCGCTGGTCAATCAGTTGGTCGCTCAGGTCATTGGCCTGGAAGTAGGGTTACTGAGCTGTCAGGCGCGTCTTGCCGCCGTCACCGATGATGAAGCCTTGCATGATCTGCGCACTACCGTGCGCCGCTTGCGCAGCCTGCTGCGCCCCTTGCGCGGGTTACCGGGTGTCGAACAGCTTGAATCGGCCGCCCGTGCGGTCGGCCAGTTGACCACACCGTTGCGTGATCGTGAGGTGCTGGCGGCGTACTTGCAGCAGCAAGGTCATTATGAGGCGGCTGAGCGGCGTCTGCGCCTGCAGCCTGAGGCCTATCGCCAGGTGGCGCAGAGCTCGCAGCTCGCACACTTGTTGCAGATCCTCGATGCGTTTCCACGGTTCATCCGCGCTTCCCAACGCCAGAAATTGCTCAAGGGCCTGCGCTCGCGCATCCAGAAACGCCTGACCAAGCAATGGAAGGTTCTCGATCATGCGCTGAAGGACCCCGAGCATGATCGCCACCGTTTGCGCCTGTTGATCAAACGCGTGCGCTACGCCGCCGAGGCGTATCCCGAACTGGACAAACTGCCTGCCAGCACGCTGTCACACCTGAAAAAAGCCCAGGGCGCCCTGGGGGACTGGCATGACTGCTGGCAGTGGTTGCTCCAGGCTGAGCAACAGGCTGATCTCAAGCCCTGCGTCGCGACTTGGCGTCAAACCATGGTCAAGGCCGAACGGCAAGCGGACCGGGTACTGGACAAGCTCAGCGCCGATTGTTTCTGAGCCGGTCCGGTTTTTGGCCGGAATAGGTGCTGTATCTGGCGGGCTTGGTGGTTAAGATCCCCTCATCGATTTTCTTGATGTGAGGTCGCCATGCGCTTTAGTGATTTGCTCGACGCTGCCCGTCAAAACCCACAGGATGTCACCATTCCTGCCGAATGGGCCCAAGGCCGCGCCACCTTTGGTGGCCTGGTCGCCGCGTTGCAATACGAAGCCTTGCGCGCCCACGTGCCGGCAGGCCGGCCGCTACGCTCACTGGCAATCACCTTCGTTGGCCCGGTAGCACCGGATGTACCCGCTAGCTATCAGGTTGAAGTGCTGCGCGAAGGCAAGGCTGTCAGCCAATTGCTGGGCCGTGTGGTGCAGAACGGTGAAGTGGCGACCTTGGTCCAGGCCAGTTTCGGTGCGCCCCGCACCTCGGAAATTGACGTCGCGAGCGAGCCGCCACCCATGTTCAAACATTGGGATGAATGCCAGGAGCTGCCCTATATCAAGGGCGTCACCCCTGAATTCATGCGGCATCTGGCAATGCGCTGGAGCGTCGGCGGCCTGCCGTTTACCGGCAATAAATCCCGCGACATGGGCGGTTGGGTACGGTTGCGTGGGGACGTGAAAGAAGAGCCTCTGACCGAGGCGCACATCCTCGCACTGGTCGACGCCTGGCCGCCGGCGTTACTTCCGCATTTGAAGAAACCGGCGCCGGGCAGCACCCTGACCTGGACCATCGAATTCATCCAGCCGTTGCAGCACCTGACCACCCTCGACTGGTGCCAATACCACGTCAACATCGAACACGCCCGCGACGGCTACGGCCATGCCGCCGCCGCGCTCTGGAGCCCGACCGGCGAGTTGATCGCCCTCAGTCGCCAGACCGTGGTGGTCTTCGCCTGACCCTCAATGCCGGTGACGCTGGCGCCACGCCCGCCACCAGCCGCCGCTGAGCACAAAGCGCGGAAACGTCACGAACTGCTCGACCACCAGGCGCTGCACCGCGTCGTTACGATCACTGAACGGCTCGCTCGCCTGGGCTTCCAGGCTGTGACCGTGACGCTGCAGCGCCAAGCCCGCCAAAATGCCGATCACGCCTACGGCAAAACTCACCAGGCTCAGGCTGAACACACCGGAAACGATCAACAGAAAGCCGATGATGAACAGCGGCACGGCAATCAGGTGCAAAGCCAGATTGGTCGGGTGTTGATGGTTTTGTGGGTAATTACGCCATTGCCAGGCGGGTAGATTGGGGTGACGTTTGCCCATGGTGGTGAATCCTCTGTCCGTTTAAACAACTTGGATAGAGTGTAGGTTGGGGGGGACGGGCCGGCGAATTGGGGATGGCTATGGAGTCCATAGAGCCACCTTTTATGTAAAAATGACTTCTCAGGTGACTCAACGGGGTGCCGCGATTTGAGATTGCTTTCAATTTGTGATGGTTATGTTGGGTTATTTAAAGTAGTAGTCGTCCGGTCCGTTGATGTAAACACTAGGGCCTTTAAGTGAAATAAATTTTGCGTTGAATGTTATGGAGGCGCTGTCGCTGATGGCTTCAAATGTAAAATGATCGCTGGCTCTTTTGATGCGTGCGGTAAACACCTCATGGGCAGGAATATTTAAGATTTTTAGGTTGTCAATGTCATTGCAAGTTAGGCCAACTCTGCACGTGTTATATCCTTTATTTCTCCATTTTTCTGGCAGGTCGTCTGGGAATTCAGGTATGTCAAAACCCATGCCTATTGATGGTTGATCATTTTCTATAGTTATAGAAAACAAAGCTATTTTTCCAATTTCAACTGGAGAGTTGAAAAGTTTACTAAAAAATATGCTTCCATCTAATTCGTTCCAATGCTTCATACTTATTTCCTGAATGGATAGTGTTTCTTTGCGCCTTCAAGATAGCCTTTTCGAGGCTTTTCGATCGGGCGTAAGTTGAAGTGTGACGAATGGTCCCCAACACCATCTACTCTGCCGAATTTATGTCCTGCTGAGTGATCTTGGATAAGAACCTTAGAGCCATTTGATCTTGTAAATTGATAAACCTTAGTTTCGATGGATCTCCCTGCATCATCCAGAACTGTTTTTCCGTTTTTGTCCGTCATTTTTTCAGTGACGTATTGTTTAGTTTTTCCTGTGTCTAGGTCTACTACCATATCTGGGTTTTGAACCATCGGTATCCCGGCGTCTCTCTTCGCTTGTCTGAAGGCACCTTTGCGTGAAACATCGGGTGCGTCGGGTTCATTTGGTGTTTTACAGGCTGAATGATGCCTGCCTTTAGGCGGGCAGTTAGCGCTCAGCCCTAACGGGTCCACCCATCCAGTAGGGTTAGGCACGTACAGGTACGCGTTGATCCCACCCGCCAGCTTCACCGGATCAGGCGTCAGGTAACGACCAATATCCGGATGGTAGTAGCGATGGCGGTTGTAGTGGAGGCCGCTTTCCGGGTCGAAGTATTGGCCTTGAAAACGAAGCGGGTTGTCGATTTTGCCTACGTCGAGGCGGCTGATTTCGCCGTAGGGACGGTAGTGGGCGGACCAGACGATTTCGCCCTCAGGATCGGTGAGTTCCTGCGGTGTGCCGAGGTGGTCGAGTTGGTAGTGGTAGGGCTTGGTTTCTTCTGGGCCGAAGCCTGCCAGCAGTGCCAATGGGTGGAAGCTGTCCGGTTCGTAGATGTAACTGCGATGACGATCCGCGTGGTGCTCAGCGACGATTTTGTCGCCTTGCCAGAAGAACTCGGTGGTTTTCCCATCCACGGTTTTGCTAATGCGCCGACCGAACGGGTCATAGCGATAACTGGCGGTTTGGCCGTTAGGCTTGGTGATGCCGATCAACCGGTGCTGGAAGTCGTAGCGGTATTCGGTGACGAGCGAGTGACCTTTACCACGTCGTTCTCGGATGAGGTTGCCGAAGGCGTCGTAGTCGTAATGGTGATCGCCTTGGATCATCAATCGATTACCCGCGACGATGTCCGGGCCCGGCCTGTCCTGCATCAGCAGGTTGCCGGCCGGGTTGTGGTCGAAGCGATCCTGGACGTCTTGCGAGTGATCGGCGCGGGTCATGCGGTGGAGCGGGTCGTAGCGGTAAAGGTGTTCGCCTTTGCGGGTGTCGTGCAGGCGGGTGAGGTTGCCGGTTTTGTCGTAGTCGTAGTGGCGTTGGTAGAGGTGGTTTTCCTGCTGGGTGACGGCGTGGGTGTGTAGGCGATTTTGCTCGTCGTAGTGGTAATGGCTGAGCAGTTGGCCTTGTTGGCGTTGGTGTTCGCGGCCGGCTTTGAACAGGTGGGAGGTCAGCAACGCACCGTTCAGTTCGACGGTGGCGAGGTGGCCGCCTTTGTCGTGGTTGAAGGTGAGGCGGTTGTTGTCGGGCAGGCGTAAATGTTGAAGTTGGCCGCAGGCGTCGTAGCCGTAGCGCAGCGTGCCCCAGCCTTGGTGTTCGGCGGATAGGCGGTTTTGGCGGTCGTACTCGTAGGCCAGGAACCAGTGGCCGTCATCGACGCTGAGGAGGTTGCCTTGGCGGTCGTAGGCATAGTCGACAATACTGCCATCGGGCAGGGTTTTTCTTACGAGGCGGCCGGCATAGTCGCGCTGGTATTGAGTGACGAGCTGACTGCCGTCGTCGCCGTATTCGGTTTTCTCCAGCAGGTTGCCGTTGAGGTCGTAGGCATACGTAGTGCGTTGGCCGTCAAAACCGGTTTCCTGTTGGATCAGGCCGTTGGGGTGGTAGTCGAGTTGGTAGGTTTCGCCGACTTCGTTTTCGATGGCGGTCAGCAGTAAGCGGGCGTTGTCGTAGCGGTAGTTGACCTGGGTGCCGTCGGCATTGATGCGGCGGCTGATCAGGTGCAGGCCGTCGGCGTATTCGTAGCGGGTGACGTAGCCCAGCTCGTCGCGCTCGGCGATGATTTTTCCGTAGGGGTTGTAGCTGAATTCTCGCGTGGCACCGTCCGGCAGTACCAAGCGAGTTAACCGTCCTACGGCGTCCCATTGATACTGGGTCAGCGCGCCTTGTTCGTCCTCACGCGCAATCTGCCGGCCCAGGTCGTCATAGCGGTAGCGCTTGATCCCGCCATTCGGTAACTGCTCTTCAACGAGCTGCCCGCGCTCATTCCACACCAGCCGATGACAACTGTGATCCGGATACCAAACCCCGGTCAGTTGTCCCTGTTTGTCGTAGCTGTAGTCGGTCGCATTGCCATCCGGATTGATCTGGCGAATGACATCGCCCTGTTCATTACGCTCGTATTTCCAGACCGCCTCACCGCGCCTTACAACCCGTACGAAACCGTTGTCATGCTCGTAGGACGTCGGCTCATCATCCCCCGGAAACAGCGCGGCCAAGCGTCCGGCGTCGTCGTATTGATAGGCCGTCACCGCACCCAGCGGGTCCTGCTCGACGGTCAGGCGGCCCTTGTCATCGTAGGTTTTGAAATGCTGGGCGCCGTCGGGATCGATGCGCTGTACCAGCCGCGCCCGCTGGTCATGTACGTAAACTTCCTGGCTGCCGTCGGCGTTATGCACGGTGACGCGCCCGTCATCGCCCCAGGCATACCGCGTGTCCATCTGCGAAAAGCTGGCCCAATGCCGGACACAGCGCGCCGCCTTGCCAGCGCGCTCCCATTCCCAGAAGAAACTCGCCCCACCAGCCAGCTGGCGCTCAAGAATGACGTGTTGTTCGTCGTACCGATAACGCTCACATTCACCGACAGCGTTGGTCGCTGACACCAGTCGTCCGGCACCGTCATAGGCGTAGGAAACGACGTTCTGCTCGGTCACCCAGACGAAGGGTTCATGCCCTGTGGCGCGATGAACCTGGTAGTCCACCGCCACGATGCGGTCGAATTCATAACGCAAAAGAAGCGAACGGCCCACGCCGTTGTCCAGCCGCTCAATCCGTCCCAACCGATCCCGAACAACCAACAACCGGTTGTCATACGCATCGCTGATTGTCGTCAGTACACCGTCGCGAAAGTGGTAGAAACGCGAACCCTGGGCCAGCACCAACTCGTCAGGAACCGAGCCCAAATAGATCGCCGCTTCCGCCAGGCTGTTGGTAATCGCCGGCCGGGCCACCGTCGGCAAGGGCAGGGTGGTCGCGCGATTTTCGTGGTCCGTCCACACCACCGAATCGCCCACAACCACAAGCCGCTGCGCCAGCGCATGGCTCCAACCAAACCCCAAGCCACAGTCCACTTCCACCGCACTGCTGCGATACAAGCGCGTTCACTCGAACGGCAAGACCCCATCCAGCGCGCCATCGGTGAGCGTCAGCAGTTCCTCGCCGGTGACCATCGACACCGGGCAACCGTTCGTAACGGTTTTATCCGCCGGAGCCGCCGCATCGCCCTTCGGGTTCGAAGCCACGGCAGGCACATCATCCACCGCCTCCTGCCGCACCAACGCGGTACGCTGGGTCTTGCTGCGCACCGCTGGCACCGGGTTCGAAACCAGCGTGTCACCCGCCTTCAACGGCGCTACCGGCACCGCCTTGATAGCCGTCGCCGCACTGTTCAGCAGTAACGGCTTGGCCGCCTCCACATGCGCTTCCAGCCCAGGCCCCACAACCTGTTTGGCCAGCAGTTCCAACAACGCCCGCCCGGATTTGACCTGGCTGAGTACCTGAGCCCCCAACCGAAGCTGTACCCCAATCCCCCGCGTCGCCCATATCAGCAGCAGATTGATCAACACTTCGCCGGTAATCTCACCCAGCAGTTCATACATCTCGGGCGGTGGCAGCATGCGTATCCAGGCCACCACCGCCGATAAGTAAATGAACAACAGCGGCTCATCACTGAGCACCAGCAAACCCTGGGCGAGCGTGTCTTTACCCAGCTTGAGTAACTGATCCAGTTCGGCTTGGGAGATGTACTTCAACAACCGTTCGCTGTTGGACTTGAGGTTCGCCAGCAGGTCGTACAGCTCGGTAATGTTGTCCCACAGGTTGTAAAAGGCCTTGCCAATCCCGGTTGCAAAGGCCGCGCCCTGTTTCGCGCTGCGCGTGAAGGGCGGGGCTTTTGCAAAATCTGTCCACTGAAGCTTGAAGCGCTCGTTCCATTGCTGGCGCAGGTCAGCTTCCAGCCCGGCGATCACCGACTGGTAGGACGCATACAGCGCCTTGACGTGATCCTTGGAAACGTTGGGGTAAAAGGTGACCTGGTACTGCTGGTCGCGAGTGCATTCTGGGACTTCAAGAATGCCGCTGGGGCCGATGGTTCGCTGCAGCGGCGCGCCAATGGGAGTGCCGTCCTTGGCGATGGCTTGCAGCGTGACCGGCGTGTTGCCGATCGGCACGAACCGCGTGCTTTCGAACAGGTGCACCAGGGTCAGCCCACCCTGGGCTTTGCACATGGCGACGGTGCGACTGGGCATGTCGGATGAGATCGGCGCGATCAGTGCGACGTCTTCCCCGACCTTGAAAATCTGCTCCACTTCCAGTGCCGAGCCACTTAAAAAGCTGTCGGCCCAGTCGTCGAACGTATTCAGGCAGTCGCGAAAATTCCGAAGAATGCTTTCAACATCCGGCGCTTCGGGGTCCATGGGGGCCAGCACAAAGCTGGCAATCACCGGAATCAAAAGACGGCCCCGGCGACCTGGGCCCTAACGAAAAAAACCATCTGCACTCCCTCGCACTGTTTGATCAGGCGAGGGACTTTGCAGAGGTTCGTCGGTAAAAGAAGTCGGCGTTATTCGCGGGAGTGGCGAGGAAGTTTCGTCTTAATCTCAGGTAGGCCGTGGCTTGGTCGTAGGAATCGGATTACGGTCTGAACGGTCCTACAGCTTCAACTGCCCGATCGCCTTGCTCAACTCTCCCGCCAACGCCGCCAGTGCATGGCTGGTGGTCGCCGAATCCACAGTCTGCCGCACGGTGTTCTCGGTTACATCACGAATACTCACCACTGCGCGGTTCATCTCTTCGGCGACATGGCTTTGCTGTTCGGCGGCCACCGCGATCTGGGTGTTGCTCTCGCGCATCTGCGCCACGGCGCCGGTGATGTCGGCGAGCGCGGCACCGGCTTCCTGGGCCTGTTTTACGCAGTCGTCCGCCTTGAACGAGCTTTCCTGCATGAAGTCCACCGCGTCGCGGGTGCCGGCTTGCAGCGCCGAGACCATGCGGGTGATTTCGTCGGTGGAGCTTTGTACGCGCTTGGCCAGGTTGCGCACTTCGTCGGCGACCACCGCAAAGCCACGGCCCATTTCTCCGGCGCGGGCAGCTTCGATGGCGGCGTTGAGGGCGAGCAGGTTGGTCTGTTCGGCGATGCTGTGGATCACCCCGACCACGCTGTTGATTTTCTGGCTGTCTTCGGCAAGTTTCTGGATCATCTCAGCGGTCTGTTGCACGCCGCTGGACAGCCCGGCAATCGAACGCTGCACGCGGATGACCACTTCCTGGCCGCTGCCGGCGAGGGTGTCGGCGGTTTGCGAGAGGTCGCGGGTGGCGCCCGCGTGCTGGGCAATGTGGTAGACGGTGGCGGTCATTTCGTTGATCGCCGTGGCGGCCTGGTCGGTCTCGCTTTGCTGGCCGAGCATGCCGCGCTGCACCTCGTTCATGCTGCTGGCCAGCCGCGCGGCGCCCTCGTCCAATTGCCTGGCAGTATGGGCCACGGTGTTGACCACCCGCTGGTAGCCGGCCTGCATGGCGTTGAAGGCGCTGGCCATCTGCCCGACTTCATCCTTACAGGCCAGGGGCACGCGGGCGGACAAATCGCCGGTCTTCTCCACATGCAGCATCACGTCCTTGAGAGTATTGAGCTGGCTGAGCAGGAAGCGGATCAGCAGTTGTGAGGCGCCAAGCATCGCGAGCATCAGGATCGCCACCGCCAGCGCATAGTTGACGAAACGTTCGCCGAACACCTGGCGCAGGCTTGGCGCGTAGGCGAGTACGGCGACCTGCTGTCCGTCGGCACGGCGGATGACCTCGGCGCCCAGCAGCGGATTGACGCCGAACAATGGCAGGTGACTGAGCTCGATCCAGCCGCTCGCGTCTTGCAAGGCTGACAGGTCCTCGCCTGCGCGTTGTGGGACTTGGCCACGGGTGAAGGTCAGCCAGTTCTCGCCGGTGGGCAGTGGCTTGTCAGCCGGCCAAGCGTTGAGCAACTGCGCCTGGGCCTGGGCCGACACCTGGGACGCATGGCTGCGCGCCTGTTGTTCGAGGTGGACGGCATACAGCACCAGCAGCAGGGTAGTGATGAAGGCCACCGCGTTGACGGCCCAGAATTTGTATTTAAGCGAGATATTGCTAAGCCAGGCACCCATGGAAGGTTTTCTCTGATAGCGGAACAGCATTGGCAAGGTGCCATTATTGTGCCGCTACTCAGGAAAGCGTTTTTGACATGGGTCAATGCGCCGCATCACTCCACGGCAGGCAGGCCGAAAAAGGCGCGGGCACAGGCGGTGCTGTGCATCGCCAGCTCTTGCATCGTTTCATTGCGATGCAGGGCAACCTCGCGCAGCACTTCGGTCAGGAACGCGGGTTCATTGCGGCCGTTCTTCGGCTTGGGGCGCAGCGTGCGGGGCAGCAGGTAGGGCGCGTCACTTTCCAGCATCAGACGGCCACGGGGAATTTCCCCGACCAACGGGTGCAGATGTGTCCCGCGGCGCTCGTCGCAGATCCAACCGGTGATGCCGATGTGCAGGTCAAGGTCGAGGTAGCTGAAGAGCGCCGCTTGTTCGCCAGTGAAGCAATGCACCACGGCGGCGGGCAGGTGGTCACGGTAGTCCTTGAGAATCTCCAGCAGGCGTTGGTTGGCATCGCGCTCGTGAAGGAACACGGGAAGTTTCAGCTCGACGGCCAGCACCAGGTGTTCCTCGAGGACTTTTTCCTGCTGTGGTCGCGGCGAAAAATCACGGTTGAAATCCAGTCCGCACTCGCCTACAGCGCGCACGCGTGTTTCGCTGAGCAGACCGCGCAAACGTTGGGCACTATCGCGGTTCCAAGCGCTAGCGGAGTGGGGATGGATACCGGCGGTGCTGAACAGGCGTTGTGCGCTTTCATCGAGTTTTACGCACAGTTCCAGGGCCTGCTCGCTGCCTTCGACGCTGGTGCCGGTGAGCACCAGTTGTTGCACGCCAGCGGCGTAGGCACGCTCGAGAACGGCCAAGTGCCTCTCGTCGAAACTGGGGTTGGTCAGGTTGACGCCGATATCAATGAGTTGCATGGTGCTATCTCCGCCTGCGGCCGGAAAGCATATCAGAGCTGTAGATTTATAAGAAAAACGAAGAACTACAACGCGTTATCGCTGTCTTTGAACGTCGCAAGCGACATTGTGCCGGGCCCGCTGCCTCTCACCGTGTCGCCGTTGCGCGCCTTGCCAGCGCTTAAAGCGCTCTGTTTCTGACGCCCAACACCTCGCTTTTCACGAAGGCGTTGGCCAGTATTCTTTCCGGAGAGCGGATGATCCGACCCTCGGCTTTGCTTGTAGTGTGCGTGACGTTGCTGCTGCCCATGGCGGCGGTCGCGCGTCTGGATGGGCCGCTGGAAGTGACAAAGCCCGGCAAGGTGCGTGACCTGGCAGACATTCGTTCCAGTCGCACCCTGCGTGTACTGGTCAACCAGAGCCGTAACAGCTCCGGTGAAGTGCAGGGCCAGGCCATCGGTGTCGAATACCACCGCCTGCGTGCATTCGAGCAATACCTCAATGGCCATGCCCGTGATGGCCAGCAAATCAACCTCAAGATCATCCCCAAGGCCAAGGAGCAGTTGCTTGGCGCACTGGCCCGTGGCGAAGGCGACCTGGTTGCCCCTGGCGAATTGCTGGACGTGAAGGCCGCGCACAAGATCAGCGCCAGTGCCCCGATCGCCAGCGATGTGCCGTTGTGGCTGGTCGGCGTCAAGGGTGAACGCCGGTTTACCAGGTTGGAGCAGTTGTCGGGCCGTACCCTGACGCTGACCACCGGCAGCGCGGCGGCGGATGCGATCAGCCAGGTCAACCAGAAGCTGGCCCTGCACAAGCAGCCGCCGATCAAGGTGGAATGGGTCGACCCAAGCCTGGCGGTGGAAGACGTGCTGGAGATGGTGCAGGCCGGGATCTTTCACTTGACCATCGTTGAAAAGCCGATTGCCGAACGCTGGTCGAAAATCCTGCCCAAGTTGCGCTTTGACAAGCAGGTGGCCATCAGTGAGCCGGGTGACGAGTACTGGTTCGTACGCCAGGATGCGTCAATGCTGCGGGCGAGCATCGATCGCTTCCTCAAGACCTATCACACCCCCTCCGACCAGGATGTGGCGTTCCAGCGTATCTATCGACGTCTCTATCAAGTGCGCAACCCGTTGGCCCGCGCCGATCGTCAACGCCTGGAGAAACTGCGCCCGATCCTGCAAAAGCATGCGCGCGAGCAAGGCATGGACTGGTTGAACCTGGCTGCGCTAGCCTTCAAGGAGTCTGCGCTGGACCCTGGCGCACGCAATAGCGGTGGGCCTACCGGTTTGATGCAGATCACGCCTTCGGCGGCGCAGCGGGTAGGCGTCAACAATATCGAGAATCTGGACAGTAATGTGCAGGCGGGTGCGCGCTACCTGGCGATGATCCGGCGTAAGTTTTTTGCCAGCCCCAAGCTCAATGAGCGCGAACGCATGGCCTTTGTGCTGGCGGCGTATAACATGGGACCGGAGCGGGTGCAGGGCATGCGCACCGAAGCCAGGCGCCGGGGGCTCAACCCCAATCAGTGGTTTTTTCAGGTTGAACGCATTGCCATGGAGCAGGTGGGGATGGGCGGCGTCAGCTATGTTAATAGTGTCAACAAATACTACCTGGCGTTCGATCGGGAGCGGGAGTCCCTGGAGCCGCCAGCGCCGAAAGTGGCGTCTCGCAAATAATCGATTTTATCGATGTTGATAAGGCAATTTTTCGGCTTTTATCATTGTTTAAACTGATTAATATAGCGGCCAACCAACCCCTACCTGAAAAAGGATTTACCCCATGAGCCCACTGATCACCCGCGTCCTGTCGACCCGTGCCGGCTACGGCCTGACTGTTCTGCGCATCTTCGTCGGCATTATCTTCGCTGCCCACGGCTCGCAAAAACTTTTCGGCTGGTTTGGCGGCGGTGGTCTGGCGGGAACCGCCCAGTGGATGGAAAGCATCGGCCTGGCACCGGGCACGCTGATGGCCGTGCTGTCGGGTGGCACCGAGTTCTTTGCCGGCCTGGCGCTGATCATCGGCCTGCTTGCACGCCCAGCAGCATTGGGCCTGACCTTCCTGACACTGGTGGCGATTTTTTCGGTGCACATTCATAACGGGCTGTTCATGGCCAACAATGGGTATGAATTCGCCCTGGCCCTGCTTGGCGGCTCGCTGGCGGTGCTGTTCGAAGGTGCCGGCAAACTGTCGGCCGACCGCGCCATCGCCAACTGAGCGTTTCGCACCTCATGAGAGGCCCGCCCTGTGCGGGCCTTTTTCGTTGCTCGGGATTCTTGACACTGCCCCGCCAGCTTCTCTAGGATGCTGCTCATGCGCCGATTTAAACAGCTAATTGCGGGGCGCCACTGGACTCGATGCAGTCCGACAGAACCATGCACTCGTCAGGAGGCACGGGTCGAAATACCGCTAAAGCGCTGGTTCGGTGTTGCCTCTCACCTGCCCGCAGACTTTTGAGGCAGAGACACGACACGATGAATGCACTACGCCCCCTGATACGCCTGGCCCCGATCACTGCGGACCTGATTCAACGCAACCCGAAAATCCTCCTGGGCGGCAAGCACCAGCCGACGCTGCTGCGTTACCTGGACGGCTGGCCACGTCGCACCGGGCGGCCTTCGGCGTTCTTGATCCAGTTCGTGGAAGACGGCGACTCCCTGGCCCGCTTCGCCAGCAACAGCTTTGACCTCGCGGTGATCCAGGCGCCGAGTGCAGACAACGCCGAAGAAGTGATCCGCCAACTGACGCGTATTGCCCGGCAAGGGCTGATTGCCCGTCGCTGATTTCCAACCCCAAATGTTCAGCTGAAGCCCGCGGGCGGCCATCGGCGTCGACACAGCCAGCGATAACGTACCCAGGCGATCAGGCATAACACCAGCGGTACCGTTACGATCATCAGCAGCTTTAGGTTCCGCTCGAAGCGGTGCAGCGGCGCGTACGCCTGAGTCTTGAGGGCATGGAGTTCCATGGGCAGGCGCAGGCGCTCTTTGTTGAGCGCTTGCAATTGGGTATTGGTGTCCACGGCCTGGGTGCCCAAGCGTGTGGCCTGTGGATTCAACCGCCGCCACGCTTGCTCGGTACGCTCAAGACGACGTTCCAGTTCTGCGGCCGTTTCCCGATAGGCCTGTGCGGCGGCTTCGCGCATGGGTTCCAGGGTACTGAGTGAATGCGAAGTGAGGCGCGGACGAATATTCGCCAGTTCTGCGGGAGCCGCCAGGTTATCCAGGGTATTCAATACGAACTGCACGTTGCTGTTGGCCGTTGTCTGGCTGACAGCGTCCGCGAGTAAATCGGTATCGGCAACTACCACCACCTCGATTCGGGCAGCCTTTTGTAAGCCTGGCGGCTGCCCCCTGAGACCGTCAGGAAATGCCGAGTAGGCCGGCCCCTCCAGGCGAGCGGCGATCACATGGCGCTGACCTGAGGTGGAAGCTTCGTCGATGAGTGAATCGAACGCCGTCGCTGAAGCGAAACGCCCGGCGTCCAGCAGCGCAGACTGCCGGGAGCTTTGTAGCAGCGGGGTAAACGTCATCCGGCTTTTTCGAGTGCGCAAGAGTGCGCCACTGCTTGATACGCTCAGGCTGTCGAGTTTCCAGGTGCTGACGTCGTGCGCGGTCATTGCCAGGCGTGGCAGTTTCAACCTGGCTGGGTGCAATACGGTAGGCAAGCCTGGCCCGGGCGAGGCCGAGGAGGCGTAAAGGCTGTCAACCAACAGCTTGTTCGCGGGCATCCGTATGCCCCATGTGGTCAACAGGCCATCCAGCTCGGAGTCTACCGCTACGGTTTCAGCCCCCATCTCGCTCACCGGGTCGATGAAAATCATCAGCTTGCCGCCGCTTAAGGCAAATTGCTCGATGGCGTAAAGCGTTTGTTCGGCTAGCGCCCGCGGCTGTACCACCATCAAGCTACCTACAGATGTAGGCACCTGGGTAATGTTCGATGCCAACTCCACCAGGTTGAAATGCTCGCGCATTTGCTCCAAAAGGCGTCCGGCGGACTCATTCAACGGCAACCCGGACAGGAGGCCGACGCTGGAACGCTGGGGGTGCATCAATTTATGGATCAGCTGGCTGATTTGATACTCGAGCAACGGCTCGTCGTCGGGGTTGAACGCTTCGATACGTTGCGTGCCCTGGCCGGCACGCGTGCCGATAAGTCCGAGGTATCCCTGTGTGTCATCCAAGCCGAATAAGCTGGCTTTGTAGGCGTCTTCTGAAAAAGGAGTGGGGTCAATAATGTGCAAATTGATCATGCCCTCGGCGGCTGCTTCGAATTCCTGGAGCACGTCTTCTACGCGTTGGCCGAAGCGTTTCATAATGTGGCTTTTCTTCGGTGCAGTAAGCGAGTTGAAATAATACAAGTCCAGCGGGCTATCAAGTGTTGCGAGCAGTTGCCGCGTGGAGGGCGATAAGGTGTGAACTTTCTGTTGTGAAAAGTCCCAGCGAATATCGGATAGTTTGTTTATCCAGACCAGATTGAATGCCAGGAACAATAATGATATGACGATCAATGTCATACCCGTACGAAGAGCGGATCGCATCAGCGACTTTCCTTCTCAGCTGTTTTTATAGTTGAGTGTGACAATGGATGCAGAGAGAAAAGCAAGGATCATGCTGACAAAATATAAACAGTCATGAAGTGTTATTTTGCCGTTGTCCATTGAGCTGAAGCGGGAAATCGGGTCAACCCTCATCACGCTATCAACTATCCAGATCGGTGCCTGATGTTCCAGTGCATCCAGGATTGAAGAAAGCCCGCTGATGGTCAGCAGCAAGCCCATCGTCAATAGGAAAATAACAAGGCGCTGGTGCGTGAGTACACAGATAAAACAACCGGCAGCTAGATAACTTCCTGCCAGCAGCCAGCTTGCCAGAAACTGTGATGCGATCACCCCGTTATCAGGCGTTCCAAGATAATGGGCGGCGATCACTATAGGAAAATTCAACAACAGCGCAGCACTGCATACCGCCCAGGCTGCCAGGAATTTTCCGATCACTCGTTCTGCTGAGGTGACGGGCAGGGTTTTGATCATATTGGAAAATCCGGCGCTGTGTTCATCGGACCACATTTGCATGGATAAGCTGGGTATCAGTAGCAGATAGAGCCAGGGGTGCAGCTCGAAAAAAGCCTGCAAGTCGCTGCTGTCTCGCTCCATCCAGCGGTAGGTGTGCAATCCCAGCGCCGCACATAGCACCAGGAAAAACGCCACGCTCAGGTAAGTGATGGGGGTGCTGGCATAACTGGCGAGTTGGCGTTTGAAAATGAGGGGCAGCAGGTTCAAGGCGATACCTCGTGGCTCAGAGGGTGAACGACATCGTTCAAGCGACCTGGCTCCAGATGCAGTGACGTTATGTTCCAGCCGCGATGGGTAATGAGCGAATTGATGGCGGGGAAGATGGCGTGCCCGGGCATGGCCAGAACCGTCACTTTGCCTGGGTTTAGACGGTCTTCTTCGATGCCTGCAACCCCAGGTAATACCGCAAGCGCGAGTAAATCCAGGGGCGGATCCGCTGCGAGTGTCACCGCCTGGAAGTGCCGGGAACTGCGCTGCAAATCCTCCAGCGAAGCGTCGATAATCAATCGCCCGCTTGCGATGACCAGGGCGCGGGTGCAGATGTCGGACAGCCAGTCGTAATGGCGGGAGGCAATGATGACGCTCATTTCCTCGTTAAGGGACTGAACAAGCGCCCTGAATTTGAGCCGTTGCTCGGCGTTCATCCCTTCCATGGGCTCGTCCAGCAGGAGCACGCTGGGGGAATGCACAATGGCTTGCGCAATCGCGACTCTGCCCTTCAAGTCCTGGCTGAGCACATCGATGGGGCAGTTGAGTACGGGAAGTAGCTCCAGTCGTGTGGCGACCCGGTCCACGTGCCTGCGTTTTTCGGCGCCGCTGAACCCTCGAGCGGCGGCAACGAAGTTGAGGATGCTTTTGACCGACAGCGTGTGATGGGTGATTCCCCCCTGAAGCTGGTAGCCAACGGCTTGCCTGGCGAGAACTGAATCGGTCCGGGTACTGAAACCCTGAATACTGATATGCCCACTGGTGGGCTTGATCATGCCGGAAAGCAAATTCAGCAACGTTGTTTTACCGGCGCCATGCTCTCCCAGTAAACCCACGCATTCCTTGCGTTGGGCACAGAACGAAAAGTCGCTGATCACGCTTTTTTTGCCCAGGTACTTTGTCAGGTTGCTGACCTCGATCATAGGATTACCGAATCTATTGGGCGATGCCTGAAGAAAGTTTCGTTAGTGTGTGGCGGTGCCTTAAAAAGACTACGTTCAATACCCGTGCTTGGGAACGCCGGGTGCACTTAATAAGTAAAGTCCTACGTTTGAGTTGATTACGTACTGAAACAATTGTTGTGTGCTGAGTACTTAATAATGGTCGGATATTTGTCTGATATTTATATAAGGTTTTCTTTTTATAATGAGGCCTGACTGCCATGATGCTTCTACGTACCCTTGTTCTTGAGCGCAGCGGCGAGAATGCCCCGGTCAACGGCGCACTGCTGTGTGGGTTCGCTGTCGAACAGACTGCTTCCAACTTCCTGGTGTATAGCCTTGATGAAGAAGCCGAGCCTGGTCATTCCAGGGTGTATATCGCGGCCTTGCGCAAAAAGCTCGAGCGGTATTTCCTTGGTGGCGTCGAGACCAAAGAGGATTTGCAAATAGCGATGCAAGTCTTCAAGCAAATCCTGATGATGGCGGCGGCATCGGGCAATAAGGACAGCGCCCTCAGCGAATCTCAGGTTCCGTTTCATTTCATTGACCTGAAAGGCTGCAGGTTGCCGCCTGCCAGGCCCGAGGACCATCACTCAGTGATCGTCAAGAAAGCGCTGGTGATGAAGGTGATTACATTGGGCATGTCCGCCCCTGCTGCGCCTGCGATCGAAAGCAGCGCAGTCATCGTGCCGTCCATTCGCTTTTCATCGCAAATGGTTGCACCGCCCCGAGGCAAGAGCCCGCCCAAGTCCGCCCCGCCGCCAGTGGAAGAAGCCCTCGTTGATGAGCCACCTCATTCACAGGTCACGGAACCCGAGGTGCCGGAGGTACCGCCGGTGCCAGCCGAACCCCTAGCGCAGTCCGTTCAGGCAGAACACCTCCAAACCCCGTCGTCCTCCCTCTCTCCGAGAGAGCATACCTCCATGCTCGAGATAGACAGTACGCTGAGCAATCTCGCAAGGGTTGCCCAGGAACTGACGCAGAAAACACAGGCCGTTACCGAACGCGAAGAGATGCTTGAACAGTGGCAGGCTCGACTGCAACAACAGCAGACCCAGCAGGATGAAAAAAGCCGGGCGTTGGACCAACGCCATTCGCGACTGCAGGAGCAAGAACTGGAGGTGAGTCAAAAGACCGAAAAAATGGTGCTGATGATGTCGCAGCTATCGCTGATGCGACAGCGCCTGCAAGGCACGCTCGTTGAACTGGACCAGGTACTCGATGGACAGGGCTGAGTCGATGAGCCTGTCGATCTGGAAACTTTGCGCCGTTGATTTATCATCGCTCCCCGCCAGACGACGCCAGGGTATGATGCCGTGGCCTGTCGACACTAATGGACATTGCCTGGGGATGTGCGCGTTTGAGTACCAAGCTGATTACCAAAGAAGGCCATGAAGCGCTGAAAAAGGAGCTGGACTACCTTTGGCGTGAGAAGCGCCCGGACACGACGCGCAAGGTGACGTGGGCGGCTTCTCTGGGAGATCGCAGCGAAAACGCGGATTACCAGTACAACAAGAAGCTGTTGCGTGAGATCGATCGGCGCGTGCGCTACCTGCGCAAACGCCTCGAAGATATGCGCGTGGTGGAATACATGCCCGAGCAGGAGGGCAAGGTGTTTTTTGGGGCGTGGGTCGATGTCGAGAACGAGCAGGGTGAGACCAAGCGTTTTCGCATTGTGGGATATGACGAGATCTACGACCGGATGGATTACATCTCTATCGACTCTCCCATGGCGCGTGCGCTGCTGCGCAAGGAGGTGGACGATGAAGCCATCGTGCAGACCCCTGGCGGTGAGGTGTGCTGGTGGATTACCCGGATTGAATATGTGAAATAGCAACGAATGGCGCTTGTTCCCAGTGGAGCAAGCGCCATTCGTGTTTCAGCCCTCGCGCAGCACCGTCAGCGGGCTGGCGTTCAACGCACGGCGTGTACCGAACACCCCGGCGCCACCGATCAGCACCGCACCGATCACCGGCAGCAGCAACAGCCAGGGGTGAGGGTGCCAGGCCAGATCGAAGGCATAGCGGTACAACACCCAGGTCACCAGTTCCGTGCCCAGTGCCGCCAGCAAACCACTGACCGCCCCCAGCAGGCCGAACTCGATGCGCCGGGCCTTGATCAGCAGCCTGCGCTCGGCCCCCAGTGCACGCAGCAGCGCACCCTGGCGGATTCGCTCGTCCAGCGTGGCCTGCAAACCGGAAAACAGCACGGCCATGCCCGCGGCGAGCACGAACAGCAGCACGTATTCCACCGCCAGGGTCACCTGGGCGAGGATGCTGCGCAGCTGTTCCAGCAGGGCCTCGACCTGCAGGATAGTGACGGCCGGGAAGGCTCGGGACAGGTCGACGATCTGTTGGTCATGCCCAGGCGCCAGGTAGAAGCTGGTCAGGTAGGTGGTCGGCAAATCCTTCAAGGTGCCCGGTTGGAAGATCATGAAGAAGTTGGGCTGGAAGTTGTCCCAGTTGATGGTCCGCAGGCTGGTGACCCGTGCCTCGCGATTCTCCCCGCCGATGGTGAATACCAGATGGTCGTTGAGCTTGAGTTTCAGGCTTTCAGCCACCTTGGCTTCCACCGACACTCCGGGAATGTCATCGCCCGGTTGCGCGGTCCACCAGGTACCCGCCGTCAGTACGTTACCTGGGGGCAAGTCGGCGGCCCAGGTCAGGCTCAGGTCCCGTTGCACGGCGCGATCACCGCTGGAGTCCTTGCTGACAATCTCTTGTACGGGTTCGCCGTTGATGCTGATCAGCCGACCGGGCACGACGGGATAGAGCGGTGCCGATTGCGCCTGGACTTCCAGAAGGCGGGCGCCAAAGGCGTCTTTGTCGGCTGGCAGGATATTGAGCGCGAAGTAGTTGGGCGCATCCTTGGGCAATTGGTTCTGCCAGGTGTCGAGCAGTTCACCGCGTAGCAGGGCGATCAAGCCCATGGACAACAGGATCAAGCCAAACGCCAGGGACTGGCCGGCGGCCGCCAGTGGATGTCGCAGCAATTGGCCCAGGCCCAGTCGCCACGGCAAGGAGGCGCGCGCAAGTAACCGGCGCAGGCTTTGCAATAACAGCAGCAACAACCCGCCGAGGATCAGTGCGGCTACCACGCCGCCGCCCAATAACGCGAAGGTCAACACCAGGTCGAGGCTCAGGCGCCACATGATCAGGCCCAGGGCGAAGAGCGCCGCCCCATAAACCATCCAGGTGCTCGAGGGGACAGGCAGCAGGTCACGACGCAGTACCCGCAGCGGCGGCACCCGGCCCAGTGCGGCCAGGGGCGGGAGGGCGAAGCCAGCGAGGGCGACCAGCCCGGTGCCGATACCTGCAACGGCCGGTAGCATCCCGCCGGGTGGCACGTCTGCGGGCAACAGGTCGTGCAGGAAGTAGAACAGACCAAATTGCGCGAGCCAACCGAGCAAGGCGCCGGCCAGGCTCGCCAACAGGCCCAGTACGCTCAGTTGCAGGCTGAACAGCAGCATGGTTTCGCGTCGTGACAACCCCAGGCAGCGCAGCAGGGCGCTGGCGTCGAAGCGGCGGCTGGCAAAGCGGTTGGCCGACAGCGCCACGGCCACGCCGGCCAGTAACACCGCCACCAGGCTGGCCATATTCAGGTAACGCTCGGCCTTACCCAGGGCACCGCCGATCTGTTGGTTACCATCGCGCGAGTCCTGCAGGCGCTGGTTGGCCGCCAGGCCCGGCTTGACCAAGTCGCGATAGGTTTGCAGTGCCGTGCTGCCGGGCGGTGCGCGCCACAGTTCGCGGTAGCTCACGCGGCTGCCAGGCTGGACTACGCCGGTGGCGTCCAGGTCCGCCAGGTTGATCATTACCCTGGGCGTGAGGCTGTAGAAATTGCCGGCGCGGTCGGGCTCGTACGTCAGTATGCGTACTAGGCGCAGGGTCTTCATGCCCACGTCGATGCTGTCGCCGACCTTCAGGTCCAGCGCGGTCAGCAGCCGTGCTTCCACCCAGGCTTCACCGGGTTTGGGGCCGCCGCCTGGGGTTTCGGCGCCAAAGGGCTCAGCCGTGCTTTTGAGTTCGCCACGCAGCGGGTACTGCTCGTTGACCGCCTTGATACTGGAGAGCTGGATGCCGTTGTCCGCAGCGATAACGCTGGAAAATTCCACGATGCGCGCATGATCCAGGCCCAGCTCGGTGCCGGACCTGACTTGCTCGGGGCGGGCCGGCGAACTGCCTTCGAGTATCAGGTCCGCGCCCAGAAACTCGGTGGCGCGCAGCAGCATGGCGCCGTTGAGGCGCGCGCCGAAATACCCGATAGCGGTGCTGGCGGACACGGCCACCAGCAGGGCGAAGAACAATACACGCAGTTCACCGGCGCGGGCATCGCGCAGTAATTGGCGCATGGCAAGGCTGAACAGACGTAACAACGGCAGGCGTGCCATCAAGGCTCCAGGGGCGCGACCATCAGGCCGGCTTCAAGGCGGATCAGGCGTCGGCAACGATGGGCCAGGCGCTCGTCGTGGGTGACCAGTACCAAGGTCGTGCCGCTCTCTTTATTGAGTTCGAACAGCAGGTCGCTGATGCGCTCGCCGGTGTGGCTGTCGAGGTTGCCGGTGGGCTCGTCGGCAAACAGTACGTCCGGCTCGGCGGCAAACGCGCGGGCAATCGCCACACGTTGCTGCTCGCCGCCGGACAGCTGGCGCGGCGAATGGGTCAGGCGCTTGCCAAGGCCGACGCGCTCCAGTAAGTGCGTGGCGCGCTCGCGGGCATCTTTGCGGCCGTCGAGCTCCAGTGGCAGCATGACGTTTTCCAGCGCATTGAGGCTGTCGAGCAACTGAAAGGACTGGAACACGAAGCCCACGTGTTCGGCACGGATGCGCGCGCGCTGGTCTTCGTCGAGGCTGCTCAACGCTTGACCCGCCAGGGTGACTTCACCGCTGCTGGGCAGGTCAAGGCCGGCCAGCAGGCCGAGGAGGGTGGATTTGCCGGAACCGGAGCTGCCGACGATAGCCAGGCTATCGCCCTTGTTCAGTTCCAGGCTCAGTTCGTGCAGGATAGTCAGTTCACCTTCCGCGCTGGGAACCACTTTGCTGAGGTTTCGCGCGGTGAGAATGCTTGCGCCCATGGAGAATCCGATGCGAATGTGGTTTTTGAGTGCTGGCCTGGCCTTGATGTGCATGGCCCAGAACGCAGCGGCGGGTACAGTCCTGATCGTTGGCGATAGTATCAGTGCCGGTTTCGGCCTGGATACCCGCAAAGGGTGGGTTGCTCTGCTGGAGCAACGGCTCAAGCAGGAGGGTTTCGACGATAAAGTGGTGAATGCTTCGATCAGTGGCGACACCAGTGCCGGAGGCCTCGCGCGGTTGCCTGCGGCGCTTGCAGCGCATAAACCGGATGTGGTGGTGATCGAGTTGGGCGGCAACGATGGGCTGCGTGGTCAGCCGCCGGCGCAATTGAAACAAAATCTTGCTTCGATGATTCAGGCGTCTCAGGACAGCGGTGCCAAGGTGCTGCTGCTGGGCATGCAGATTCCTCCCAACTATGGCAAGCGTTACGTCGAAGCGTTCGCCAAGGTATTCGGCGAGGTAGCAGAGGAAAAAAAGGTACCGCTGGTGCCGTTTTTCCTGGAGGGGGTGGGTGGACATCCCGACCTGATGCAAGCGGACGGCCTGCACCCGGCAGTCCCCGCCCAGAGCAAGTTGCTGGAAAATGTCTGGCCAACGCTAAAACCGCTGTTATGACGCTTTTCTACCGGCAGGCTTTCGGCTAAGGTGGCGCCCCCCCGATTTGGAGCCCCTGATGTCGCGTCCTGCCTGGTCCCTGTTTAATTACCAACTGATCGAGCCGGACGAACAGCTGGATCTGTTCGCCTGCCAGGAAGTCCGGGTGCATCTGGTGGCGCGTCAACTGGAGTTGGGCGGCTCGATTGACCGCACGCTTTGCGGCACCTTATTGCCGGCGCAACCGCTCTGGTCCTCGGTGGATCGTTCGATCTTTCAGGACCAGCGGCTGTGCCCGTTGTGCAGGGCGATTCTCGAGTCGCAAAAGCGCGGTACACCGCCGATCTGGCCAGAGCTGCGCTTCGAACTCTAGCGCGGCCGGCTTGATGCCAGGCGCTCGCTTCACGTATACAATCAGTTTTTTCCTACCGTCGTCTGCGAAGGATTTTCCGGATGTTGTCGCGCCTCTCCGTCGTTACCTGCTGCCTGTCTCTTGCCGCGCTCTGTGCGGCCGGCGCGGCGCACGCCTTGCAGTTGCCGTTGCCGCCCCCTGGTGAGGACATCGTCGGCCAGGTCCAGGTGATCAAGGCCAAATACGAAGATACGTTTGCCGACCTGGGCACCACGTATGACCTGGGTTATTCGGAAATGGTCGCGGCCAACCCGGGCGTCGATGCCTGGCTGCCAGGTGCGGGGACGGACATCGTGCTGCCGACGCGTTTCATTCTGCCGCCGGGCCCGCGTGAAGGCATTGTGATCAACCTTGCGGAATATCGGCTGTATTACTACCCCAAGGGCCAGAACGTGGTCTACACCTTTCCGTTGGGGATTGGTCGTGAAGGCTGGGGATCGCCCATCGCCCATACCAGCATCATCGCGAAGACGCCGAACCCTACCTGGACACCGCCTGCCTCGATCAAGGCCGAACACGCCGCCAACGGTGACCCGCTGCCCAACGTGGTGCCTGCCGGCCCCGACAACCCGTTGGGCCCGTTCAAGTTCACCCTGGGCACGCCGGGTTACCTGATTCACGGCTCCAACATGAAATTTGGTATCGGCACGCGTACCAGCCACGGTTGCTTCCGTATGTTTAACAACAACGTGTTGGAAATGGCCAGCATGGTGCCGGTCGGCACCTCGGTACGCATCATCAACGACGCCTATAAGTTCGGCAGCGCTGGCGGCAAGGTCTACCTGGAAGCCCATACACCGTTGAACGATGATGGCACGCCGTCGGTGGTCGACAAGCACACGGCGGTGATCAATGCCTTGCTCAAGCGTGAAGACCTGGCCAATAGCCTGCGGGTGAATTGGGATCAGGTGCGTGATGTGGTGGCGGCGGAGGATGGTTTGCCGACTGAAATCGGTGTGCCTGGCGTCGCGCCTGTAGCGTCCAGCGCGCCGGTGGACTTTCAATAAAACCCTGAAGCCGGCGCTTGCTCAAGCCCGCGCCTGCCGTCAAGCGCAGCGGATTTCAGGTAAAAAAAAGCCGACCCATAAATGGATCGGCTTGATAACAACCCCGAGGGATTATTACTTGCGGCTTGCTTTTTCAAGCATGCGCAGAGCGCGCTCGTTAGCTTCGTCAGCAGTCTGTTGTGCTTTTTGAGCAGCAGCCAGCGCTTCATCAGCTTTACGGTAGGCTTCGTCTGCACGAGCCTGGGAGCGAGCTGCTGCGTCTTCCGTTGCAGTCAGACGAGCTTCGGTTTCTTTGGAGACGCTGCTGCAACCGGTAGCCAGAACTGCGGCCAGAGCCAGAGCAGAGAATTTCAGAACGTTGTTCATCGTGTTCCCCTTCAAGGACTTTCTATTAGATGGCTACTGTCTCAGAGTGAGCTAATAGCCGGCGTACATACTACCCATTACTTGTAGTAAGTAAACTGACGTAGCGCAAGAAGCAAAAAAAATTCTTGCACCGAATCTATTTTGGCTAATCTTTTGAAGGTTTGTATAAAAACCCTCCAGATTTTTTCATTCTGCCGAAGATTGGATCCAGGCTGAAAGGGCCGGCCCGCATGCGTCGAGCGGTGTATATAGATGAAATTTTATATATCCAAGCCGGCACTTCCGTTGCGGCGGGTTGTCTCGCACCGGGCATCTTTTGCTCATCTAGAGGTGACTTTAACGGCGCCAGTTCGTCTCACGCTTCAACTGCCGGCAATGTTCAGGCGTTCGGTCACCGGGTGATCGAGGCCCTTTCTAATATTCCACCTGTGGCAGGGGATGACGAGTGTGCCTTGAGCAATTGCTGGATTGGTGCCTACTATTCCCTACGTGCAGGTGTGAGCGCTCAGGGTTTTCTCGTTGTCGAAACCGGCACGGGGTGGCGTAGATGTTCCTTCGCCGGAAAAACATCGGTAAGGTAGGGTCAATATTCAAGACCCGCGAGGAGTAGTGATGAGCGAGGCGTTGTCCATCCACCATGACCAGGCTGGTCATCAGTTCGAGACCAATGTGGACGGTCATCGTGCCTATCTGACCTACATGGACCTCGGGAAACAGACCCTGGATATCTATCGTACGTTCGTGCCCAACGCGTTGCGTGGGCGTGGCATTGCGGCCGCGTTGACTGAAGAGGCGTTGAAGTTCGCCGAAGAGTCAGGCTACACGGTCATCCCGTCCTGTTCTTATGTGGAACGCTACATGGAGCGCCACCAGCGCCATGCCGCAAAGCTCTGAACGAGCAGCCATAAAAAAACGCCGGGTTTAGCCCGGCGTTTTTGTGTGTGCCTGATTCAGCTTCAGGTGCGTTTGCGATTGGGCAATACGTCCTTGAGCTTGGCGTGCATGCTGCGCAGGGTGTTCTCGGTAGCGGCCCAGTCGATGCACGCATCGGTGATCGACACGCCGTACTGCAAGTCGGCCAGGTCTTTTGGAATGGCCTGGCAACCCCAGTTCAGGTGGCTCTCGACCATCAAGCCGATGATCGACTGGTTGCCTTCGAGGATCTGGTTGGCAACGTTTTCCATCACCAGCGGCTGCAGGGCCGGGTCCTTGTTGGAGTTGGCGTGGCTGCAATCAACCATGATGTTGGGCTTGATCCCGGCCTTGTTCAGCGCCTGTTCGCACAGTGCGACGCTGACCGAGTCATAGTTGGGCTTGCCGTTGCCGCCGCGCAGTACCACGTGACCGTAGGCATTGCCCTTGGTCGTGACGATGGACACGCCGCCTTCCTGGTTGATGCCCAGGAAGCGGTGAGGGCTGGAAACCGATTGCAGCGCGTTGATCGCCACCGTCAGGCCGCCGTCGGTGCCGTTCTTGAAGCCCACGGCCGAGGACAGGCCGGACGCCATTTCGCGGTGTGTCTGGGACTCGGTGGTGCGGGCGCCGATGGCCGACCAGCTGATCAGGTCCTGCAGGTACTGCGGGGAAATCGGGTCCAGCGCTTCGGTAGCGGTGGGCAGGCCCATTTCCGCCAGGTCCAACAGCAGTTGACGACCGATGTGCAAGCCGTCCTGGATCTTGAACGAGTCGTCCAGATACGGGTCGTTGATCAAGCCTTTCCAGCCGACCGTCGTGCGCGGCTTCTCGAAATACACGCGCATCACCAGGTACAAGGTGTCGGACACTTCCGCCGCCAGCACCTTGAGGCGTTCGGCGTATTCGTGGGCCGCCTTGAGATCGTGGATCGAGCAAGGCCCGATCACGACGAAGAGGCGGTGGTCGGTGCCGTCGAGAATGTCACGGATGACTTCGCGGCCCTTGGTGACGGTCTGCAGGGCAGCGTCGCTCAGGGGGATTTCGCGCTTGAGCTGATCGGGCGTGATCAGGGTCTCGTTGGATTCAACGTTAAGGTCATTGATCGGTAAATCAGCCATCGTGTTACTCGTCAGGGTCACGGGTGCCGGCCGCCAGCCATCCCCGTGCGGCGGAGCACAGCATGATTTGGATGCAGGGGGGAGGAACCTTAGCGCGTAACACGGGCCCGCGACAATGGGCAAAGCCCGCTTTAATCCAGCACTGGCTGCACAACCGTCTCATGGGAGAACTCATTGGCGTGGCGCGATACCCAGTCGCGAGCCAAGGCTTCGAGTTGCTCGGGCGTGGGCTCGGCGGCGTCGTGCAGGCGGCAGTAGCGTTCGATCTGGCACACTTGCTCACCCATTCGTGCGCCGAACAGTGCATGTTCGTCGGCAAAACAGATGCCGATGCGATAGCCGGCCTCCACCCTGCGGCACCACGCGACATAGCCTGGATAGCGGGCGCTGGCGCCCAGGGAGGGGATATGCAGGTCGACCGCCGTGCCAGGGCGCCAGGCACGCGGCCAGTTGCAGGCAATGCCACCACGGCCGATAGTGCGCAGGCGTTGGGAGGGCAGGGCAGGAGAGGGACGTTGGATCAACTCGACAGCGACATCATCAGGGTGAGGTAGAAAACGACCCATGTACACGGACTCCGAACACCGTCCAATGGACGGCAGTGGCAGCAGTATAGTGAAGCAACTGGAATTGACCGACCTGGATATCGACCAGCAATTGCTGGGGTTACCAGGGTGTTCTCTGGTCGTGTTTACCAGTGTCGGTTGTTCCAGCTGCCGCTGGGCGCGCCAGCAGTTGCCGGGCTGGCGCTTGCCGGTGGACCGGCTGTGCTGGGTGGATGCCGGGCACAACGGCGGCGCGGTCGAACGTTACCAGATCTTTCATTTGCCCGCGTTGTTCCTCGTGTGCGAGGGTCAATTTCTTGGGCAATTACAGACGCGTCTTACACCGCCCGACCTTGTCGACGCGATAAACCAGGCGCTCACCCGCACACCAGAGGATTTGCCATGACCGCACTTGCACACCCTTCGCCACGCATTGGCATCATTGGCACCGGTGCCATTGGCGGTTTCTACGGCCTGATGCTGGCGCGTGCCGGGTTCGATGTGCATTTCCTGCTGCGCAGCGAATACGCGGCGGTCCGCGAGCACGGCCTGCGCGTCAACAGTAGCGTGCATGGCAACCTGCACCTGCAGCCAGTGCAAGCGTATGCCAGCCCTGCCGACATGCCGCCGTGTGATTGGCTGTTGGTGGGGACCAAATCCACTGGCAACCCCGAACTGGCGCCGACCATTGCCCAGGTCGCTGCGCCGGACGCCAAGGTGGTGCTGCTGCAAAACGGACTGGATGTGGAAGACAGCCTGCGCGAGCACCTGCCATCGTCGCTGCATTTGCTGGGTGGCCTGTGCTACATCGGCGTGCATCGCGCCGCGCCGGGCGTCGTCGAGCATCAAGCGCTGGGGCGGGTCAATCTTGGCTATCACAGTGGCATGGCGGCCAACGATCAAGCGCGCCAGCAAGCGATTGTCGAAGAAGGGGCCGCTCTGTTTCATCAAGCGGGCATCGAATCCCAGGCCATGGCCAGCGTGCATCAGGCGCGCTGGCATAAGTTGGTGTGGAACGTGCCGTTCAACGGCCTCTCCGTCTTGCTGGGCACGGGGACCCGCGCGCTGATGGCGGATGAGTCCAGCCGCGCGCTGATTCAAGCGCTGATGGCCGAAGTGGTTCAGGGCGCTGGCGCTTGCGGCCATGACATTGCGGCAAGTTATGCCGAGCAGATGTTCGCCATGACCGAAACCATGGATGACTACCTGCCCAGCATGTACCACGATCACGCGCACAAGCGCCCGTTGGAACTGGAGGCCATCTACGCCCGACCGCTGGCTGCCGCCAAAGCAGCCGGCTGCGAATTACCGCGCATGCAGGCGCTTTACCAGGCCTTGAGTTTTATTGATCGGCACACTCGCTGATTCGGGGGCAAGCACATGGCGACAGGATTGAGCGACAAACTGGTGCTGGCGATTTCATCGCGGGCCTTGTTCGATTTGAGCGAGAGCCACACGGTGTACCTCGCCGAAGGGGTTGAGCCCTATCGCAAATACCAGATCGAGCACGAGGAGGAAATCCTCGAACCCGGCGATGCCTTTCCGCTGGTCAAGAAACTGCTGAGCCTCAACGCCAGCCTCGGGCGTGCCCGTGTCGAGGTGGTCTTGGTGTCACGCAACAGCGCCGATACCGGCTTGCGAGTGTTCAACTCGATCCAGCATTACGGCCTGGATATTTCCCGCGCCGCTTTCGTCGGAGGGCGTAGTCCCTATCCGTATCTGGCCGCCTTTGGTTGTCATCTGTTTCTATCGACCCATGCCGAGGATGTGCGCAGTGCCCTCGACGCCGGTTTTGCGGCGGCGACTATTTTGTCCGGTGGTGCGCGCCGGGCGTCGAGCGAGGAATTGCGCATCGCCTTCGATGGTGATGCGGTGCTGTTTTCCGACGAGTCCGAGCGCGTCTACCAGGCTGGCGGGTTGGAAGCATTCCAGGCCAGCGAGCGCGAGTCGGCGCGCCAGCCCTTGCACGGTGGCCCGTTCAAGGGTTTCCTCGCGGCACTCAACCTGTTGCAGCGTGAGTTTGCTGATGAGGCCTGCCCGATTCGCACCGCACTGGTCACCGCGCGCTCGGCGCCGTCCCACGAGCGGGTTATTCGTACGTTGCGCGAATGGGATATCCGCCTGGATGAATCGTTGTTCCTGGGTGGCCTGGATAAATCCGCGTTCCTGGAAGCATTCGCCGCCGATGTGTTCTTCGATGACCAGGCCGGCCATTGCGAAAGAGCCAGGCAGGTCGTGGCCACCGGGCATGTGCCGCACGGCATCAGTAATGAGTTGAAAATCCAGGGCGAGCGCTGAGTCGTACCCCCTGGGCGCTGCTAAGCTGATTTAATCTCCGCCATCCTGGCAGTCCAGGGGGTTCTATGATTCGTTCGATACTGTACGCCACGGATCTTGGCCTGTATGCGCCGTACGTCATGCAACATGCCCTGGCGTTGGCGCGAACGTTCAAGGCAGATTTGTATGTGATTCATGTGGTGGAGCCCATCGGGCTGTTCGCAGAGTCGGTGTTGCAGAGCTACCTTGATGAAAAGGCGCTCAGCGAATGGCAGAGCCAGGGGCTGAGCACGGTCATGGCAACGATCGAGCAGCGGGTGCTCGACAGCTTTCGCGAGGAGTTGGGGGACGGGGAGCAGGACTTGAAGTTTATTCGTTCGGTGCGGGTGATCCAGGGCGACCCTTGCGAGGTGATTCTCGACCAACTGCATAAACTTTCCGTGGACCTGTTGATCGTAGGGAGTCATAGCCAAGCCAGCGCGGCGGCGACACCGCTCGGGCGTACCGCCGCACGGTTGCTGCAGCTGGCGAGCGTGCCGGTTTACCTGGTGCCGTCGCTGCAACGTCGACGCAGCGATGATATGGATCGGTAAAAAACGATAAAAAGTTCTAGATTTATATATCTTACCTTTAATATAGTTATATACCGTCGCTGATACCCGTGGCGTCTATCTGCTTTGAGGGATTCATATGAAGCTTCAACAACTGCGCTACATCTGGGAAGTGGCGCACCACGACCTCAACGTTTCCGCTACCGCTCAAAGCCTTTACACGTCGCAACCCGGTATCAGCAAGCAGATCCGCCTGCTCGAAGACGAGCTGGGCGTCGAAGTGTTCGCGCGCAGCGGCAAGCATCTGACCCGCGTCACCCCGGCCGGCGAGCGCATCATCACCACCGCCGGTGAGATTCTGCGCAAAGTCGAAAGCATCAAGCAGATCGCCCAGGAATTCTCCAACGAGAAGAAGGGCACCCTGTCGATTGCCACCACCCACACCCAGGCACGCTACGCCTTGCCGCCGGTGATCCGTGATTTCATCAAGCAATACCCGGACGTGGCGTTGCACATGCACCAGGGCTCGCCGATGCAGATCGCCGAGATGGCCGCTGATGGCACCGTCGATTTCGCGATCGCCACCGAAGCCCTGGAGCTGTTCGGTGATTTGGTGATGATGCCGTGCTACCGCTGGAACCGTTGCGTGGTCGTGCCCCAGGGGCACCCACTGGCCAAGTTGCCGAAGTTGACCCTGGAAGCCCTGGCGGAATTCCCCATCGTCACCTACGTGTTTGGTTTCACCGGCCGTTCGAAGCTAGACGAAGCCTTCAGCCACCGTGGTCTTACGCCGAAAGTGGTGTTCACCGCAGCCGACGCCGACGTAATCAAGACTTACGTGCGCCTGGGCCTGGGCGTGGGCATCGTCGCCAAGATGGCGGTCGACACCCAGCTCGATAAAGACCTGGTGGTGCTCGACGCCAGCGAGCTGTTCGAGTCCAGCGTGACCAAGATCGGCTTCCGCCGTGGCACCTTCCTGCGCGGTTTCATGTGCGATTTCATCGAGAAATTCGCCCCGCACCTGACCCGCGAAGTGATGGCCAAGGCGATCCAGTGCCACAACAAGCAGGAACTCGAAGAGCTGTTCGACGGCGTTGAACTGCCGGTTCACTGATCCCTCTAGCGAGGGCGCCAGCGCCCTCGCTATCGCGCCCTATTTGGCCTCGGTCACCGTGAAATGTTGCCGGGTGCCCGCCACCAGAATCTCTACCTCATCCTCGACACGCTTGCCCAGCAGGCTTTTGCCCAAGGGCGAGCGCGGGGTGATGACGGTTACCGGCTGGCCGACCACTTCAACCTTCAAGCCCGCGGCATCCGGCGCCAGGAACAGCCATTGCTGGCGACCGTTCTCGTCTTCCAGGCCCAGCAGCGTACCCACTTCGATCCCGCGTTGGTCATCGTACGCACGCACCTGCAGGTTCTGGCACAGCGCCAGCGACTGCTTGATCTCTTCGACCCGCTTGGCCTGGCCGGCCGCCAGATACGAAGCCTCCAGCCCCAAGGTGTCGTACTTGTTTTCTGCGATGTTCTCCTCGTGTGTCGCCGTCTCGTAGGCGGTCTGCGCGGCGCGCTGGGCGATGTCGAGGTCGGCGGAGAGTTTTTCCAGGATCAGTTGGAGGACGGCGTGTTTATTCATGATCTCTAATCGCAGAATTGCAGGACATTGGCTTTGGATTTTTCATTTGGAGCGTTCTGATCCTGTTGCAGCCAGAACTGGCATTTGGGGTTGGCCAGGTTGCGCGCATTGCTTCGGGCCTGGTCCAGGGCTTGTTGCTGCTCCTGCTTTTGCAGGTTCTGCTGGTACTGCTCGAACATACGGTTCGGCGGCTCAGGCGTGACGACGGTCGGCTTACCCAGTTGCTGCACCGCCTGGGCCACGGGTGCGAGGCTCTGCGGGAACAGGTAGCGCGATGCCAGCCAGCTGGTCAGTGCGATGGCGATAAACCCCAGCCACACGCCTGCGGCAATGGCGATACACAGCTTGAACAGCGACAGCGGACGGTCAGACATGGTGGCCTCCTGGCAGGCATTGACGGCGTGGCAGCGATTGTCGCACAGCCACTGCGCAGAATAATCGCGATCAAGCCTTCTGCATCGGCGCATTTATGCGGACAATCGAGCCTTTGAGTCGTGGAGCCCGGAATGAAAGCCCGCTGGGATATTTTTTGCAGCGTCGTCGATAACTACGGCGACATCGGCGTGACCTGGCGCCTGGCCCGGCAATTGGTCGCGGAGCACGCCTGCGATGTGCGCCTGTGGGTCGATGACCTGCGCGCCTTCGAGCGCATGTGCCCACAGATCGATGTAAACCTGGCGCAGCAATGGCAAGCGGGTGTGGATGTGCGCCACTGGCCGTTTGACTGGTCGACAACGCCTGCGGCCGATGTGGTGATTGCCGCGTTCGCTTGCCAGCTGCCGCCTGACTACATGGAAGCCATGGCCGCGCGTGAACGCACGCCGTTGTGGATGAACCTGGATTACCTCAGCGCCGAGGACTGGGTGGTGGGCTGTCACCGCCTGCCGTCGGTGAAGTTCAAGGGTGTGCAGAAGTACTTCTTTTTTCCGGGCTTTCGTCCAGGCACCGGCGGGCTGTTGCGTGAGGCGGGGTTGCTGCAACAGCGTCAGGTTTTTCAGCAAGATGCCGATGCGCAGCGACAATTCCTGCAAAGCCTGGGCGTATTTCCGCTTGCCGATGCGCGCCTGATCTCACTGTTCGCCTACGAAAACGCCGGGCTCGGCAGTTGGCTGGACGTGTTGTCGACAGACGGGCGTGCCACTCATCTGTTGGTGCCGGAAGGGCGCATCCTGGGTGACGTGCAGCGCTGGCTGGGCGAGGAGGGGTTGACGGCAGGGGCTGTTCACCAGCGCGGGGCCTTGACCGTGCAAGTGCTGCCGTTCGTGCGCCAGGCCCAGTACGACCTATTGCTGTGGTGCTGTGACATCAATGCCGTGCGTGGCGAAGATTCGTTCGTGCGCGCCCAGTGGGCCGGGCGCCCGTTGCTGTGGCACATCTATCGTCAGGACGAAGACATCCATCTCGACAAGCTCGATGCGTTCCTCGAGCTGTACACCGCCGCCTTGTCGCCGGCGGCCAAGGCGGCGCTGGTTGCACTCTGGCAAGCCTGGAATACCGAGGGCGATATGGCCCAACCCTGGAAAATGCTGCTGGAGCACTGGCCGGAACTCAGCCAGCATGCGCAAGACTGGTGTCTGGAACAGGGCTTGCAGGCCGATCTTGCGACGGCGCTGGTACAGTTTTATGAAAGTTGGATATGATACGCCACCTTGATTTTTGTAAATCCCATCCAAATTTCGGATATATGCAATGAAAACTGGTAAAGAACTGAAACCCGGTACAGTGATCCGTCTCGAAAACGACCCTTGGCTGGTTCAGAAAGCTGAGTTCACCAAGTCTGGTCGTAACAGCGCCATCATGAAGACCAAGCTGAAGAACCTGCTGACCGGTTACAAGACCGAGATCGTCTACAGCGCCGATGACAAACTGGACGACGTGATCCTCGACCGCAAGGAAGCGACCCTGTCCTTCATCAGCGGCGACACCTACACGTTCATGGATACCACCGACTACACCATGTACGAGCTGAACGCTGAAGATATCGAAGCCGTTCTGCCGTTCATCGAAGAAGGCATGGAAGACGTCTGCGAAGCGATCTTCTTCGAAGAGCGCCTGGTTTCCGTAGAGCTGCCGACCACCATCGTGCGTAAAGTGGCCTACACCGAAGGCTCCGCTCGCGGCGACACTTCCGGCAAGGTGATGAAGCCTGCCAAACTGAGCAACGGTACCGAGCTGCAAGTAGCCGATTTCATCGAAATCGACGACCTGATCGAGATCGACACCCGCGAAGGTGGTTCGTACAAAGGTCGCGCCAAGAAGTAATTCCGGCCCTGCCTTACGAATGGAAAAGCCCGACCATGCGTCGGGCTTTTTTGTGCCTGCGGGGTTTACTTCAGGTGCTGCTTGAGTTCGTCCGACGCTTGCAGCAATGCCGAGCGCACCGCCGGTACCTGGCTGACCACGTTCAGCAAACCGTAGTCGTGGATCATGCCGTTGTAGCGTACGGCAGTCACCGGCACGCCGGCCTGATCCAGCTTGCGGGCGTAGGCTTCACCCTCGTCACGCAGTACATCGGCGCCAGCGGTTTGCACCATCGCAGGTGGCAACCCCTTGAGTTGATCAGGGGTGGCTCGCAGTGGCGATGCGTAGATCTCGGCGCGCTGGTTGGCGTCGGTGGTGTAATTGTCCCAGAACCATTTCATCATGTTCCGGGTGAGGAAGTGCCCCTCGGCGTACTGGTTGTAGGAGCCCGTGTCGAAGTTGGCATCGGTCACCGGCCACAGCAGCAGTTGGAACTTGATCGCCGGCGTACCCTTGTCCTTGGCCATCAGGCTGACCACCGCTGCCATGTTGCCCCCGACACTGTTGCCCGCGACCGCCAGGCGCTTGCCATCGACGTTGATCTCTTTTCCGTGCTCGGCCACCCATTTTGTTGCGCCATACGCTTGGTTGATCGCCACGGGGTAATGCGCTTCTGGTGACGGCGTGTAGTTGACGAACACCGCCACTGCCCCCGAACCCACCACCAGGTCCCGCACCAGGCGTTCATGGGTGGGGTAATCCCCCAGCACCCAGCCACCGCCGTGGAAGAACATGAACACCGGCAAAGCGCCCTTGGCCCCGGCTGGACGCACAATGGTCAGGTCCAGCGGCTGGCCATCGACCTGAATGGTCTTCTGGCTCACGTCTGCCCTGGGCAGGCTCAACTTCACCCCGGCCTGGGCACCTGTCAGCACCGCACGGGCCTGCTGGGGCGTCAATTGCTCGATCGGCTTGCCGGTGCCGGCGTTCAGCGCATCCAGGAAACCCTGGGTGCTGTGCTCCACATCACCGGTAGCGGCGAAGGCGGTGCTGATTGACAGGGCAAGCAGGCTGCCGGTGAGCGCTTTAGCAAAGGTGTTCATGGTCTTCTCCGATCAGGGCGCGAGGTTAAACGGTTACGTGCAGGCGCACATCAACGTTGCCGCGAGTGGCGTTGGAGTACGGGCAGACCTGGTGAGCAGCTTCGACCAGGCTTTGCGCATCGTCTTGCGCCAGGCCTGGCAGACTGATGTGCAGGTCGATGTCCAAGCCGAAGCCACCAGGGATCTGGCCGATGCCCACATGGGCGGTGATCGAAGCGTCATCCGGGATCTTGCGTTTGGTCTGGCTGGCGACGAATTTCAGCGCGCCGATAAAGCAGGCCGAGTAGCCGGCAGCGAACAGCTGTTCAGGGTTGGTGGCCTGGCCGCCAGCGCCGCCCAATTCCTTGGGGGTCGAGAGTTTGGCGTCGAGGATGTTGTCGCTGGAGACAGCGCGACCATCACGGCCGCCGGTGGCGGTGGCTACTGCGGTATAGAGCGTTTGCATGGTGTCGTCCTCTGTGTTGTTAGCGCTAAATGTTTGTGCGCTAAGTAGTTGGTGAGGTGAATGTATAGCGCTAATGTTTAGCGCGCAAGATAAATTTATAAATATTTTTTTGCGATGGGAAAACAATGTGGGAGGGGGCTTGCTCCCGATGGCGGTGGGCCAGCCACTCAATGCGTATATGGCTCACCGCTATCGGGAGCAAGCCCCCTCCCACATGTTCAGTAGCGTCTTTAGATTGCGTTCTGCAGGTTGCTGCGCAAAGCAACCAAATCGGCCTGCAGCTTGCGTAATTGTTCCAGTTCCAGTCCGCTGGCACCCAGGATGCACTGGGGAATGTCCATCGCCCGGTCCTGCAACGCCCGTCCGGCGTCGGTCAACTCCACTACCACCACGCGTTCGTCTTCGCGGCTGCGGGTGCGGCTCAACAGGCCTTCGGCTTCAAGGCGCTTGAGCAGCGGGGTCAGGGAGCCGGGGTCGGTGAGCAGGCGATTGCTGATTTCACCGACGGTCAAACCATCCTCTTCCCACAGCACCATCATGGCCAGGTACTGCGGATAGGTCAGGCCGAGCGCCTGGAGGAGAGGCTTATAGACCTTGGTCATCAGCAGCGAGGTGGAATGCAACGCGAAACATAGCTGGTTATCCAGCATCAAGGATTCGCAGGGTGTGGGATTCTTGCTCATGGCGGTGCCTCGAAAAAAGCCTGTATGGGCTGGAATCTAGCGGGCAAATCTTTAATGCACCAGATAATTCTACGCGGACGGTCAGACCATGGTGCTTCGCAGGGCCAGATCCCAGGGTGGCACCGGGCTGAAACGGGACTTCAGGTATTCCAGCAGCAATCGGCTGCGCGCATTGGGTCGTTGTTCCAGGCGTAGCGCGTAAATGCCGGTGGTTTCCGGGCTGGGCAAGCCGTTTTCACAAAACAGGGGCAAGAGTTCACCGCGCACCAGGTATTCGCTGGCCAGCCATGTCGGCAGGTGAGCAATACCCAACCCTGCCAGGGCGCCGCTGAGCAGGGCTTCGGCGTTGTTGGCACTCATGCGGATACGGCGAGGGCGGTAGATGGCACGGCGCCCGTCCAGTTCGAAGCGCCAGGCGAACATCGGCGCCAACCCGTCCCAATCCAGGCCGTCATGTTCGCCCAGCTCCCGCGGGTGCGTCGGCGTACCGCGGCTTTTCAGGTAGCCCGGACTAGCGCAGGCGATGCGCACAATACTGGCGAGCGGCGTGGCGATCAGCCGGGTGTCGGCAATATGCCCGGCGCGCAGCACCAGGTCAACCTTGCCCAAATGCGCGCCCTGCATATCAACAAAGCTGTCGATCAAATGCAGGTGCACATCCAGCCCAGGGTACAGCTTCAGGAAATCTGCAATCACCGGCGCCAGGTGCCGTCGCCCGAAAGCCGCCGGTGCATCCATGCGGATCAGGCCTTCCGGCGCATGGCTCAACGACACTGCTTCGGCGCGCGCCAGTTGCAATTCACTCACAATCCGTCGCGCCCGCTCGGCAAAGGCCAGGCCAGCCGGGGTGGGCACCACGGCATGGGTGCTGCGCTGGAACAGGCGGCTGTTGACTGAGTTTTCCAGGCTGTCGATACGCCGTGCCACGGCCGAGGGGGTCAGCGGATGGCGGCGTGCAGCGGCGGAAAAGCTGCCGGTTTCGAGTACATCGAGAAACAGGCCCAGTTGGTCGGTCAAGGTATTGGGATTCATCGGCTCATGCTTATGCGAGGTTGGCACAACCATTGTGCGTTGCTGTGCGTTTCCGTGCCAGGGCCGACTGCGTAGCATGCAAGGCTTGGGATGACGGAGTAGCGAGCGGTGTTGGATTTAGCGATGTACCTGGTATTGGGCGCGGCCCTTGGCACAGTGGGCGGCTTGTTTGGCATTGGAGGCGGGCTGATTGCCATCCCCGTGCTGGGGGTGCTGTTCGGCCTGGACCAGCAGATCGCCCAAGGCACCGCGCTGGTCATGGTAGTACCCAACGTGATGCTGGCCCTGTGGCGCTATCACCAGCGCAACCGCATCGAGCTGCGCCACGCCTTGCCGCTGGGTGTGATGGGCTTCAGCTTTGCCTGGTTGGGATCGATCTGGGCGGTAGGCCTGGATGCCGGGGCGATGCGGATTGGGTTTATCGTGTTTTTGGTGGTGCTGGCGGCCTATAACCTGTTGCGCATGTTCACCCGTAACGCACCGCCGACCGCGCAAATGCGTTATTCCTGGCCCTGGTTGGGCGTACTCGGCGCAGCGTCGGGCTCCATGGGCGGATTGTTTGGTGTGGGTGGCGCGGTGGTGGCCACGCCGGTGCTGACCAGCGTTTTCGGCACCACCCAGGTCGTCGCCCAAGGCTTATCCCTTGCGTTGGCGCTGCCCAGCACCGGGGTAACGTTGGTCACCTACGCCTGGCACCACCAGGTGGACTGGCTGATCGGCGTGCCGTTGGCGCTGGGAGGCCTGCTCAGTATCAGCTGGGGCGTGAAAGTCGCTCATGCGCTGCCCGAGCGCGTATTGCGTGGCCTGTTCTGCGGCTTCCTGGTGGTGTGCGCGGTAATGCTGACGTTTAAAGTCTGAAGCCTTCGAGGATGTAGTCGGCCAGGCATTCGGTGATAGGCGACGTCATCTGCGGATTGCGCAACAAGCGCAGGTGCATCGACGGCAAGGGTGGGAAGCCTTCGTCGCTGCCGAGTACGCGCAGGTCCTGGGGCACCAGGCTTTCCATGCTGATCATCGCCGCCAGGCCGGCACTGACGACTGCCAGGATCGCCGCGCCGTTGGAGCTGTGATAGGCCAGGCGATAATCCCGCCCGGCCGCATCCAGTGCCGCCCGCGCCCACTGCGTGTAAACGCAGTCGTCGCCGGAAACCGCCAGCGGCATGGCGTCATGCTCGTCCACGCAGAAACACGGCGAGGCGGCCCACACCATACGCTCAGTGCGCAAGAATTCACCGAGATCATTGCCGGGCTCGCGGCTGATCACGGTCAATGCCAGGTCCCGACGCTGCACCAGCACCGTTGACGACTCGCAGTGCAGTTCGATCTGGATCAGCGGGTAAGCCTTGGAAAACTGCTTGAGGATGCCCGGCAGGAAGCGCATCACGTAGTCGTCCGGCGTGCCGATGCGCACCAGGCCCACCATATGCGGCTCGCGCAGGGTGTTGAACACTTCGCTGTGCAATTTCAGGATGCGCCGCGCATAACCCAGCAACACTTGGCCCTCGGGGGTCAGCCGCACCTGACGGCCATCGCGTTCGAACAGCTTGCGCTGCAGCACGTCCTCTTCCAGGCGTTTCATCTGCATGCTCACCGCCGACTGGGTGCGGTTGACCAGCTCGCCGGCCCGGGTAAAGCCGCCCTGATCGGCGATGGCGACGAAGGTGCGCAGCACTTCGGTGTCGATGCTGGGGTACGTGGACAATTGATCAATCTCCGAGATGTATTTCATAAGAAACATTCGTTGGATTGATCATAAGCCCAGGCACACACTGGCGTCATCCCCACTGGAGGGCGAGAAGATGAAAGGTCAAACAGATGTTGTATTGATGGCAAAGTGGCCGCTTTCTGGGCTTCTTCATACGATTTCGCGTTGGCAGGCGCTGCATCGTGAACGCCAGATGCTGGCGGGCATGAGCGACGACGCACTCAAGGATATCGGTCTTAACCGTATCGATGTCGAGCAGGAAATCCATCGACATTTCTGGGAAGACCCGCTGCGAAAGTAACCGGGAATACAGTAGGGTAGGACGCGCGTATTCAAGGAGCTACCCATGCCCGCCGTCCTGTCCTTTTCCCTCAAGCAAGCACGACGCATGGCGCTGGCAGCCCAGGGGTTTTCCGGGCGCCAGCCGCCAGCACAGATAAAAGCCGCGCACCTCAACCGTGTGATCGAGCGCCTCGGTGTGCTGCAGATCGATTCGGTCAATGCCGTGGTGCGCTCCCATTACCTGCCGCTGTTTTCCCGGTTGGGCCGTTATTCTCCCTTGATGCTCGAACAGGCCGCCTGGAGCCAGGGGCGGCAGCGCTCGCTGTTCGAATATTGGGGGCACGAAGCCTCGTTGCTGCCCATGGCGCTGTACCCAATGATGCGCTGGCGCATGGAGCGGGCCAAACAAGGGCAGGGGATCTACGCGCAAATGGCGCGATTCGGGCGTGAGCAGCAGAGCACTGTCCAGCGCGTACTGCGCGCCGTTGAAGAGCAGGGCGCCTTGGGCGCGGGCAGTTTGTCGACCCGCGAGGTGCGTGCCGGGCCCTGGTGGGATTGGAGCGACGAGAAGCACGCGTTGGAATGGCTGTTCGCGGCCGGTCTGGTCACCGTTGCCGGGCGGCGTGGCTTTGAACGCCTCTATGACTTGCCCGAACGGGTACTCCCCGCCGAAATCCTTCAAGCCAACCTGAACGAAGCCGAGGCCCAGCGGGGCTTGTTGTTGCACAGCGCAACCGCCCTGGGAGTGGCCACTGAAAAAGACCTGCGCGATTACTTTCGCCTCGAACCCGTCGACAGCCGCCAGCGCCTGGCCGAGCTGATCGAGGATGGACAGTTGCTGAACTGCCAGGTGCAAGGGTGGAAGCAGCCGGCGTATTGCTTGCCGGCACCCAAAGTGCCACGCAACGTGCCGGCCAGCGCCTTACTGTCGCCCTTTGATTCGTTGATCTGGGAGCGTGCCCGTACCGAGCGCCTGTTCGATTTCCGTTACCGGCTGGAAATTTACACCCCGCAACACAAGCGGGTGTACGGCTACTACGTGCTGCCGTTTTTGCACAACGAGCGGATCGCTGCGCGCGTCGATTTGCGCGCCGAACGAGCCAACGGTTGCCTGGCGGTGCATGCGCTGCACGAGGAAGAGCCGGGCCTGGATGAGCGGGGGATGTCGGCGTTGGCGCTGAACCTGCGGCAGATGGCCGATTGGTTGGGGCTGCAACAGGTCGTGCTCAATTGCCAGCGGCCGAGCGCCGCGCGGTTACGGGTGGCAATGCTCGGTCTGGAGGCTGGTCTTTAGGGCGCCATCGGGGGCAAGCCCCCTTCCACATGTGAAATGCATTCCCTGTGGGAGGGGGCTTGCCCCCGATTGGCGTCAGTCCAGTCGACAACAATCTAACGCTTGACCTGTTTCAAGGTTTCGGCAATCAAAAACGCCAATTCCAGCGACTGATCAGCATTCATCCGCGGGTCGCAGTGGGTGTGATAGCGGTCCGACAAGCCGTCCTCGGTGATCGGCCGTGCGCCGCCAATGCACTCGGTGACGTTCTGCCCGGTCATCTCGATATGAATGCCGCCGGCATAGCTGCCTTCAGCCTGGTGTACCTGGAAGAACTCCTTCACTTCGCCGAGGATCTGCGCAAAGTCGCGGGTCTTGTAGCCGCTGCTGGCCTTGATGGTGTTGCCATGCATCGGGTCGCAGCTCCACAGCACGTGCTTGCCTTCGCGCTGCACGGCGCGAATCAGGTCTGGCAGGTGGTCGCCGACCTTATTGGCGCCCATGCGTGCGATCAGGTTCAAGCGGCCAGGGTCGTTGTCCGGGTTAAGGATGTCGATCAGGCGGATCAGGTCGTCCGGGTTCATGCTCGGGCCGACCTTGACCCCGATCGGGTTGTTCACCCCGCGCAGGAATTCGACGTGGGCGCCATCCAGCTGACGAGTACGGTCGCCGATCCAGAGCATATGGGCCGAGCAGTCGTAGTAGTCGTTGGTCAGGCTGTCACGGCGCACGAAAGCTTCTTCATAGTTGAGCAGCAACGCTTCGTGAGCGGTGAAGAAGCTGGTCTCGCGCAGTTGCGGCGAATCGTCCATGCCGCAGGCGCGCATGAAGGCCAGGGTCTCATCGATGCGGTCGGCCAGTTGGCTGTACTTTTCGGCCAGCGCGGAGTTGGCAATGAAGTCCAGGTTCCACTTGTGTACCTGGTGCAGGTCCGCGAAGCCACCCTGGGCAAACGCGCGCAGCAGGTTGAGGGTGGCGGTGGACTGGTGGTAGCTCTGCAACAGGCGGTCCGGGTCCGGGACGCGGCTCTTTTCGTCGAAGCCGATGCCATTGACGATATCGCCGCGGTAGGCGGGCAGGGTGACACCGTCGATGGTTTCATCGTTGGACGAGCGCGGCTTGGCGAACTGGCCGGCCATGCGCCCGACTTTCACCACCGGGCAGCCGGCGGCGAAGGTCATGACGATCGCCATCTGCAGCAGCACCTTGAAGGTGTCGCGGATTTTCGCGGCGGAAAACTCGGCAAAGCTCTCGGCACAGTCACCGCCTTGCAGCAGGAAGGCGCGACCCTGGGTGACTTCGGCAAACTGACGACGCAATTCGCGGGCTTCCCCGGCAAACACCAGCGGCGGGTAACTGGCCAGGCTCTGCTCCACTTGCAGCAGATGCGCGGCATCCGGGTACCGGGGTTGTTGCTGGATCGGCAGGGCACGCCAGCTGTCGGGGCTCCAGGGTTGGCTCATCATGCACTCGTTGGGTAGGTTGACGTTCGGGCGTCAATGTTAGCAGCAATTAGTGCGTGACCTGCTGCCGTCGCTTGGCCGACAATCGCGCACTTTGCCCCGCAGCCAACCCGTTAGGAGTAGTGATGAGCGAGGAGCGTGTCGAGCGCCTGCTGGCCGAAGTCCATGATGATTTCGGCATGATCCGTGTGTTGGAAGTGGCCGATTACCGTTTTCTCGAATTTGGTGATGCCATCGAGCAAAGCTGTGTGTTCACTGCCGACCCAAGCTGGCTGGAGTACGACTACACCCGCGCCATGTTGGTCGGTGCGTTGTGCCATGAACAGCCGGAGAGCGCGCTATTCCTTGGCCTTGGCGCCGGCACGTTGACCCAGGCCTGTCTCAAGTTCCTGGCGCTTGAGGACGTCGAAGCCATCGAGCTGCGCCCCGACGTACCGCGCCTGGCGATTGAATATCTGGGCCTGGATGATGATCCACGCCTGTATATCCGTATCGGCGATGCCCTGGAGTTGCTCGACAGTGCCGAATCGGCGGACCTGATCTTCGTCGACCTGTACACCGACGTGGGGCCTGGCGTCGGCCATCTGGCCTGGACGTTCCTGGAGAACTGCCAGAAAAAGCTCAATCCCGGCGGCTGGCTGGTGATCAACCAGTGGGCCACCGATGATGGCAAGCCGCTGGGCGCGGCGCTGTTGCGCGGGTTGTATCACCGGCATTACTGGGAACTGCCGGTGAAGGAGGGCAACGTGATCCTGCTGGTGCCTTCGGAGCTGGATCAGGAGCTGGACCTGGAGACGCTGTCCTTACGGGCTGAAGTGCTGGCGCCGCGACTGGGGTATTCGTTGCAGGCGTTGATCAAGGTGATTCGGCCGGCGACCTAGGCGTCTGTTCGGACGCCATCGGGGGCAAGCCCCCTCCCACATTTGGAACACATTTCAACTGTGGGAAGGGGCTTGCTCCCGATGAGGCCGGCACTGCCCACTCAAATACCCTTGAACACCCCAGGCCGCTTCTCGATCATCGCCCGCACGCCCTCCTTGGCGTCTTCGCTGTTCAGCAACTTGTCCACCATCGGCGGCAACGCGGCGGCCGCCACGGTCTCGCCTTCCTTGTGCGCCAATCGCGCCGACATCAACGTTGCCTGCACCCCAAGCGGCGCCTGGCGTGCGATGCGATTGGCCAGCTCGATGGCGCGCGGCAGCAGGTCTTCGCTGGCCATCACTTCCTGCACTAAGCCCAAGCGCAGGGCTTCATGGGCGTCGAACTCGTCGCCGGTCAGCAGCCAGCGCATCGCATTGCCCCAGCCAGCGATCTGATGAAAGCGTAATGTCGCGCCGCCAAACGGAAAGATCCCACGCTGCACTTCCATCTGCGCAAAGCGCGTGTTGCTCGCGCAAAGATTGATGTCCGCTGCCAGCATCAGCTCGATGCCGATGGTCAGGCAGTAGCCATGGGCGGCCACGATTACCGGTTTATTGACCCTGGGACCGGCGAACACGCCCCAGGGGTCGCAGCCGCCCAGGGGCGGTTGCCAACCTCCCGCCATGACGCCGCTGACATTGGCCAGGTCGAGCCCGGCGGTGAAGTGGTCGCCATGGGCAAACACCACGGCAACGCGCGCGTCATCGTTTCGATCAAAATCGCCATAGGCCATGCTCAGTTCGTTGAGCAGGTCGAGGTCGAAAGCATTGCGCTTTGCCACTCGGTCCAGCCCCAGCAGCAGGACATGGCCCTGGAGTTCACGGGTGACGCGGCTGGTGCTGGCTTGATTCATCTGGGGTGCCCTCGGGGCGCGGATTAAGGTTTCAGACCAAGGGGCAGGCCTGGACAGGTGAACCGTTTAAGCGTGATGACCAACAGGGCCGGGCCTTTGCAAAATAGACCCTGGCGCAGTTATCTGCAAAGGCTGTGACGCAGCACGGTTTATCGGTGCTTTGCGATAAAAAAAGCTCCCTTTTTCAGCTATTTCCGGTATAGTGCGCGCCGGCCTTTAACCGGGCCGCGTTTAGGTAGCGCAATTCCCCGAAGTCAGCTTCGGCTGCACGTCCGCACAGCGGACTCTTCCTTGACGAATCTTTTTCATTCATTCGTTTTCGCAAATCCCCGCCGACAAAGCAGCCAGGGCGACTCTTGAGTCTCAACACGGCATGCGCAGCTTTGGAGCATGGGTCTTTGCGGATGCACTTAGAGGCAGACCCATGACCCAGGAAACCGGCGGCTTCGCCGCTTTTAATCTTAATCCGAACATTCTCGCCGCCGTCATCGCGACTGGCTACGAAGAACCTTCGGCTATTCAGCAGCAATCGATCCCGATCATCATGGCCGGCCAGGACATGATTGGCCAGGCGCAGACCGGTACCGGTAAAACCGCCGCGTTCGCCCTGCCTATCCTGCACTGCATCGATCCTGCCAAGCGCGAACCGCAAGCCCTGATCCTGGCGCCAACCCGTGAGTTGGCGCTGCAAGTAGCAACCGCTTTCGAAACCTACGCCAAGCAAATGCCAGGTGTAACCGTTGTGGCCGTTTACGGCGGCGCGCCTATGGGCCCACAACTGAAAGCCATCCGTAACGGCGCACAGATCGTTGTCGCCACCCCGGGCCGTCTGTGCGACCACCTGCGTCGCGACGAGAAAGTCCTGTCGACCGTGAACCACCTGGTTCTCGACGAAGCCGACGAAATGTTGAAGCTGGGCTTCATGGATGACCTGGAAGTCATCTTCAAGGCACTGCCACCAACCCGTCAGACCGTATTGTTCTCGGCCACCCTGCCGCAGTCGATCCGTGCCATTGCCGAACGCCACCTGCGCGATCCGCAACACGTGAAGATCCAGACCAAGACCCAGACCGTTACCGCGATCGAACAGGCTCACCTGTTGGTTCACGCTGACCAGAAGACCTCGGCTGTATTGAGCCTGCTGGAAGTCGAAGACTTCGACGCCTTGATCATGTTCGTGCGCACCAAGCAAGCGACCCTGGACCTGGCCAGTGCCCTGGAAGCCAAAGGCTACAAGGCCGCTGCGCTGAACGGTGACATCGCCCAGAACCAGCGTGAGCGCGTGATCGACTCCCTCAAGGATGGCCGCCTGGACATCGTTGTAGCGACCGATGTTGCTGCTCGTGGCCTCGACGTTCCACGTATCACCCACGTGTTCAACGTTGACATGCCTTACGACCCAGAGTCCTATGTTCACCGTATCGGCCGTACCGGCCGTGCCGGTCGCGAAGGTCGCGCATTGCTGCTGGTGACTCCACGTGAGCGCCGCATGCTGCAAGTGATCGAGCGTGTAACCGGTCAGAAAGTTGCCGAAGTCCGCCTGCCGGATGCCCAGGCTGTTCTCGATGCCCGCATCAAGAAACTGACCAACAGCCTGTCGCCGCTGGTGGCTGACGCTGAATCGACCCACGGCGACCTGCTGGACCGCCTGACTGCCGATATCGGTTGCACCCCGCGTGCCCTGGCTGCAGCCCTGCTGCGCAAGGCTACCAACGGTCAGGCCCTGACCCTGGCAGCCATCGAGAAAGAACGCCCACTGGTACCGAACAACGCGCCACGCGGTGATCGTCCAGAGCGTACCGGCGACCGTCCGGACCGTGGTGATCGTGAGCGTCGTGCTCCGGTTCCATTGGCTGAAGGTCGTGCTCGTTGCCGTACTGCGCTGGGCGCGCGTGACGGTATCGCTGCCAAGAACCTGCTGGGCGCTATCCTCAACGAGGGTGGCCTGGCACGTGAAGCCATCGGTCGCATCCAGGTCCGTGACAGCTTCTCCCTGGTGGAGCTGCCGGAAGACGGTCTGGAAAAACTGCTGGCCAAGCTCAAAGATACACGCGTTGCCGGCAAGCAGCTGAAGCTGCGTCGCTACCGCGAAGATTGATCCGCCCTTGGGTTGATTGATCACACATAAAAAATCCCCGACTGGTTCGGGGATTTTTTTTGCCTGGGATTTCAGGCAGTGCACCTGTGTTAGCCAAAGCGATAGATGTCCATGCCCAAGGCGCCGAGGGTGAAGCCCTGATGCGCCACACTGAAATCACCGCCGGCACCTCGCGCAAAGTAAAGCGGCAACAAATGCTCGTCGCTGGGGTGGCTGCGCACTGCATGGGGCGCCAGGAGGCGATAGTCATGCAAGGCTGTTTCGTCACCGGCAGCGAGTTTTTCGACTACCCAGTCGCGAAAGGCTTGCGCCCATGGCGTGATGGTTTCCGGCCCGGCGCGCCAGTCCAGCTCACCGAGATTATGGGTGATGCTGCCGGAGCCGATCAGTAGCACACCTTGATCGCGCAGACTGCAGAGGGCATGTCCAACCCGGGTTTGAAAAGCCGGACCCATACGGCTTGGCAAGGAGACTTGCACCACCGGAATATCCGCCGCCGGGTACATCAGCGACAGGGGCACCCAGGTGCCATGGTCGAAGGGCCGTCGGTTGTCGACCTGTGCAGTCAGGCCGTCAGCCTGCAATAACTCGGCAATTTCATTCGCCAGCCGTGGATCACCCGGCGCAGGGTATTGCACCGCAAACAGTTCGCGAGGGAAGCCGCCGAAGTCGTGCCAGGTTTCGGGCGCGGCGCTGCCACTGACCAGCAGTCCTTGGCTTTCCCAATGCGCCGATACCACCACAATCGCCTTGGGCCGTGGCAGCGCGGCTGCCAGAGCCTGCAGCGCCGGGCCGCTGGCACCGGGTTGCAGAGCCAGCATCGGGGAGCCATGGGAGATAAACAGGCTGGGGAACATAAGAAGAGTCCTGAAGATTAATATCGGGCTATCTTCATTCAGATCATTAATCGAGATCTAATATAAGATTTAGTGTCTTTTGATCGATTTTTTCAGGGTGATGCATGGACGCAAAAATTTGGCAGGAACGCTGGGCAACCAATCAGATCGGTTTTCATCAGACCGACGTTAATCCTTACTTGCAGCGGCATTGGTCAACGTTGGCCCTGGTCGATGGTGCCAGGGTTTTCGTGCCTTTGTGTGGCAAGAGCCTGGACATGAAGTGGTTGGCGGATCGCGGGCATCGCGTGATGGGTGTGGAGGTGTCGGATAAAGCCGTTGAGGCATTCTTCAGCGAACAGGGATTTACACCGCAGATCGATCACAGAGGCGTGTTCAAGGTGTATCAGGCGGGCCTGATCGAAGTGTGGTGCGGTGACTTCTTCGCCCTTGACGCAAGTGCTGTGGCTGATTGCGTGGCGTTGTATGACCGTGCGGCACTGATCGCCTTGCCGCAGCCAATGCGCTCGCGATACACCGAGCATCTCGATACCCTGCTGACCCCCGTCTGTGAGGGGCTGTTGATCACTGTCGACTACGACCAGGCGCAAAGGGCTGGCCCGCCCTTCGCTGTTCCGGATGAGGAGGTGCAGTCGCTGCTGGGCCCGCACTGGAATGTGGTCACGCTGCAAGAGCGGGACATTTTGAGTGAAAGCAGCAAATTCAGGGCGGATGGCGTTACTCGGCTTGATGAGCGTGTTTATCGGCTGACCAGGCGGTAAATCACGCCCACGAAAAAGGGGCGATCCAATCGCCCCTTTTTGTGTTGCCCTGAGCTATCAGCCGCGACGACGCAATGCGTCAATCCGCTCTTCCAGCGGTGGGTGGCTCATGAACAGGCGAGCCAAGCCCTGCTTGACGCCACCGTTGATGCCGAAGGCGGTCAGGCTGTCCGGCATGTGCACCGGCAGGCCTTGTTCGGAGCGCAGGCGTTGCAGTGCGCCGATCATCGCGCTGGTACCCGCCAGGCGTGCGCCGGCTTCGTCTGCGCGGAACTCACGTTTACGCGAGAACCACATCACGATGGCGCTGGCCAGGAAGCCCAGGACCAGCTCGGCGAAGATGGTTGCCACGAAGTAGGCGATACCGCGGCCTTCTTCGTTCTTGAAGATTACCTTGTCGACGAAGTTGCCGATGATTCGCGCAAAGAACATCACGAAGGTGTTCACCACGCCCTGGACCAACGCCAGGGTGACCATGTCGCCATTGGCCACGTGGCCGATCTCGTGGGCCAGCACCGCCTTGACTTCGTCGGGCGAAAAACGCTCCAGAAGCCCCTGGCTGACAGCGACCAGCGCGTCGTTCTTGTTCCAGCCGGTGGCGAAGGCGTTGGCCTCATAAGCAGGGAAAATCCCCACCTCGGGCATTTTGATGCCTGCTTCTTGAGACAACTGCTCCACGGTTTGCATCAGCCATTGTTCATGGCGAGTGCGTGGTTGAGTGATGATCTGGGTGCTGGTGCTCATTTTCGCCATCCACTTGGAGATGAACAGCGAGAACAGCGAACCGGCAAAACCGAAGACCGCACAGAAAATCAGCAGCTGATTGAGGTTCAGATCAACCCCGTTGGCCGCCATGAACCCGTCGAAGCCAAAAAGGCTCAGGGTGACGCTGGCAATCAATACGACCGCCAGGTTAGTGGCCAAGAACAGCAGGATGCGCATCATGGTTGTAGAGTTCTCCTCATGCTTAATATGTCGCTTACTGCGGGGTATATAAGGTGCGGCATGGGGTGATTCAACCGAGCGACTATTTCAAACTGTGTCCTACAGCGAAAATGTAGCGCCTTGAAGGGTTTTTCCCACAACAATTACCCTTGCCGGTTAGCCGTCAAGCGTGTCGCACCCCCGTTAACACTAGGGGCAGAGCGGCTGGCGTGGTGCTATCACCCGTTCAAGGCCGCCCGTGCCAGAGAAGTGTTGCCAGATAATCGCCGTACGACCAAATGCAGGCCGTACGGGATCATTTGCGTTACTGGCGATAGGACTTCAGGAAGTTGCCGATGCGACCGATCGCCATATCCAGCTCATCCACGCGTGGCAACGTCACCACGCGGAAGTGATCCGGCCACGGCCAGTTGAAGGCGGTGCCTTGCACCACCAGCAGCTTTTCCGACAGCAGCAGGTCGAGCACGAACTTTTCGTCGTTGAGGATGGGGCAGACTTTCGGATCGATCCGCGGGAACGCGTACAACGCACCCATGGGCTTCACGCAGCTGACGCCCGGGATCGCGTTGAGCAACTCCCAGGTGCGGTTACGTTGCTCCAGCAAACGACCTTGGGGCAGTACCAGGTCGTTGATGCTCTGGTAGCCGCCGAGGGCGGTCTGGATCGCGTGCTGGCTCGGCACGTTGGCGCACAGGCGCATGTTGGCCAGCATGTCGATGCCCTCGATATAGCTCTGGGCGTTGTGCTTGGGCCCGGAAATGGCGATCCAGCCGGAGCGGAACCCCGCCACCCGGTAGGACTTGGACAGGCCGTTGAAGGTCAGGCACAGCAGGTCTGGCGCCAGGGAGGCGGTGCACACGTGGACGGCGTCATCGTAGAGGATCTTGTCGTAGATCTCGTCGGAGAACACCACGAGGTTGTGTTGGCGCGCCAGTTCGAGCATGCCCAGCAGCACTTCCCTGGAGTACACGGCGCCGGTGGGGTTGTTCGGGTTGATGATCACCAGAGCCTTGGTGTTCGGGGTGATCTTGGCCTTGATATCGGCCAGGTCCGGGAACCAGTCGGCCCCTTCGTCGCACAGGTAGTGCACCGGGTGGCCACCGGCCAGGGTCACGGCGGCGGTCCACAACGGATAATCCGGCGCCGGCACCAGCACTTCGTCGCCGTTGTTGAGCAAGGCCTGCAGCGACATCACAATCAGCTCGGACACGCCATTGCCTAGGTAGATGTCTTCAATCCCGACACCTTCGACCTGTTTTTGCTGGTAATACTGCATCACCGCCTTGCGCGCGCTGAACAGGCCCTTGGAGTCACTGTAGCCTTGGGCCGTGGGCAGGTTGCGGATCACGTCCTGGAGGATTTCGTCTGGCGCTTCGAAACCAAAGGGCGCCGGGTTGCCGATGTTCAGCTTGAGGATGCGATGGCCTTCCTCTTCCAGGCGTTTGGCGTGCTTGAGCACCGGGCCGCGAATGTCGTAGCAGACGTTGGCGAGCTTGTTCGATTTGCTGACCTGCATGGTGATGTGATCCTGAAAATGAACGATCCAGACGGCACAGGCACTACCGTACTGTGAATCCCGTGCGGCGCGCACCCATAAATAGGTTTGAATGGTGATGGCGCGGGTGCCAGACTGGCGTTTTGAAGAGGCGCAATCATACGTGCCGCCTGATCCACGGAAAAGACACAGATCAGAGTTTTTCAGTTGCCGAGGTGTACCGATGGAAAAGCTGCAGAAACCCATTGAAGAATGGAAAGCGATGCTCGACCCGGAGCAATACAACGTGTGTCGGCTCAAAGGCACCGAGCGGCCGTTCTCCGGCAAGTACAACGAGACCAAGACCGACGGCGTGTACCACTGTATTTGCTGCAATGAACCGTTGTTCGATTCCAGGGCCAAGTTTGACTCGGGCTGCGGCTGGCCCAGCTTCTACGAGCCGATTGCCGATAACGCGATGGTCGAGATCCGTGACATCAGCCACGGCATGATCCGCACCGAAGTCACCTGCGCCAAGTGCGATGCGCACCTGGGGCATGTATTCCCGGACGGTCCGCCACCGACCGGCCTGCGTTACTGCATCAATTCGGTATGCCTGGACCTGGTGCCGCGCTAGGCGAGTACCCGCGCGGTCAAAATGTGGGCGGGGCTTGCTCCCCCACGTTAGGCCCTGGGTTGATTGCACATCATCATTGCCGTCAATTGAGTTGACGCTATTGAATGGCAAGCTACCTTTCTGCTTCTTCTCTTAATCAAAGGCACTGCCATGAGCGACAACTTGCTGAGCATCCCTTGCACCACCATCAAGGGTGAGCAAAAGACCTTGGCCGATTTCGCCGGCAAGGCCATTCTGGTGGTCAACACCGCCAGCAAGTGTGGTTTCACCCCGCAGTACAAGGGCCTGGAGCAACTCTGGCAGCAATACAAGGACCAGGGCCTGGTGGTGCTGGGCTTTCCGTGCAATCAGTTCGGCAAGCAGGAGCCGGGCAACGAAGGCGCGATCGCCGAGTTCTGCGAGTTGAACTTCGGCGTCAGTTTTCCCTTGTTCAAAAAGATCGACGTCAATGGCAGCGATGCCCACCCGCTGTTCGTGCAGCTCAAAAAGGCGGCGCCAGGGCTGCTGGGCTCGAAGAACATCAAGTGGAATTTCACCAAATTCCTCATCGGGCGTGACGGCAAAGAGGTCAAGCGTTTCGCCCCAACCACCAAGCCCCAGGACCTGAGCCAAGAGATCGAAGCCCTGCTCAAATGAGACTCGTCGTCTCAGGCACCCACAGGTCCAGCAGGGCCTTGAGTTCTTCGCGGCGAAACGGCTTGGCCAGGTAATCATTCATCCCCGCTGCACGGCAACGCTCACGCTCTTCGGACAGGGCATTGGCGGTCAAGGCGACGATGGGCAGGTCCGGCCAGCGACCGCTCTGGCGAATCTGCCGGCTGGCCTCGTAGCCGTCCATCACCGGCATGTTGCAGTCCATCAAGACCAGATCGAAACGCTGGTCCTCGAGGAACTTGAGGGCTTCGCCACCATGGGCGGCCACGATGACCTCGCAGCCGAGCTTGCCGAGCATGCCCTTGGCCACCAGTTGGTTGACCGGGTTGTCCTCCACCAGCAGGATGCGCGCGCGATGGCTGAGGGGCGCGGCGTCGATTTGGACCGGGTCCAGAATCGGTTGCGTGTCGCTGCGCAAATTACGCTGCAGGATTTGGTACAGCGCGTTACGGCTCAGCGGGCGGGCTTGTTGCTGCAGCGGTGCCAGGGCGACGACTTCTTCGCTGGGCATGAAATTGCCATAGGCGGTCACGACCAGAATCGGCGCGCTGATGCCCGGCCTCAGGCGGAACAGGCACTCCGGGCAGTCGGTGATCAACAGGTCGGGAGACTGTCCGCTCAGGTCGTCTTCCATGGAGTAGCAACGCGGCGCCAACCCCCAATGGGGCAGCAGGGTCGTGAGCAACTCCCCCAGGCCGCTGCTGTGGTGGGTGATGACGATCACATCGCCCGCCAATGGAATTCGGGCTGCCGCCGGCAGGTGGGTGGGCAACGGCAGGTCGGCGCAGAACTGGCTGCCGAAGCCGACCTCCGAACTGATGCTCAAGCGGCCCTGCATGGCTTCGCAGAGGTTATGGGTCAATGCGAGCCCCAAGCCGGTGCCGCCGAATTGGCGCGTAATACCAGCGCCGGCCTGGGTGAACGGCTGGAAAATCTTGACCTGTGCATCCTGGGCAATCCCGATACCGGTATCACAGACTTCAATGCGCACTCCGTCGCCGTGGTGGCGCAGGCGCACATCCACCCGGCCGAAGCGGGTGAACTTCAAGGCATTGGACAGCAGGTTACTGACGATTTGCCGTACCCGCGTCGGGTCGCCAATGACTTGGGCAGCAAATAGCGGGTCGATCAGGCAGGTCAGTTCCACGCTGGGCGCGGCGTTTTGTGACAACAGGTTGGCGGTGTCTTCCACCAGTGAGCCGAGGTCGAACGGGATTCGTTCAAGCTCCAGTTGGCCCGCGTCGAACTTGGACAGGTCGAGGATATCGTTGAGTAACTCCACCAGTACCTTGCCGGAGTCATGGGCAATGGACAGTTGCTGGCGCTGCTCGGCGTTGAGCGGGCTGTCCAGCGACAGGGCAATCATGCCCAGCAGGCCATTGAGCGGGGTGCGGATTTCATGGCTCATATTGGCCAGGAACGCCGCCCTAGCCTGGGCCATGCCCAGGGCGGTCATCCGCGCTGCTTCCAGCTCATCATTGATCTGGCTCAAGCGTTGGTTGCTGGTCTTGAGCTCAAGGGTGCGGGCAGAAACGATGTCTTCCAGTTGGCCCAGGTATTCGGTGAGACGATCTTCGGCATGGCGACGCTGCTGGATCTCGGTTTCCATGTTTTCGAATTGCTGGTTGGCAACGTTGACCAGCACGCCGATTTCGTCGTGCTCATGCCCTGGCGGGCAGTCCAAGCGCGCCTGTTTGCGCGTGCTCAACGCGCGAATAATGCGCACCAGCGGCTGGGTGAGCATGATGTAGAACAAGCCCAGCAAGATCCCGGTCAGCAGCAGGCTGCGCACAAAACCATTGAGCAACGTGACCTCGGCGCGGCGCAGGAAACGGCTGCCAAACGCGTAGGTATCGACATCAAGGCGCAGCACTCCCAGGGATTCGTTGGGCATATGGCTGAGGTACAGACGGTCTTCGAATTGACGGTTGGCACCGAACAGAAAATCGCTGACAGGCCGATAATGGCTTTCCTTGCGCGGCCGGTCGACGTCGGCCAGCACCATGCCGTTGTTGTCGACCAGCTGTGCGTGGGCAATGGCAGGAGAGTGCAGCAGGCCCAGGGTCAGTTCCTGGGCAAGTTCGGCATCGATGTTGTAGGCAATACGCGAGGCAGGGTTATGGCTGATTTCGATCAGCGAGCGTATTTCGCGGTTGATGGATGCGTCTTCACTGGCATAATCAATGCCGATTTGGATAAAACTGAGCAAGGTTCCCAAGACGAAACCGACCAGCACAGTCAATCTGGCTTGTTTATAAGACAAGCGGTGGGCGAACTTGATATCCATCGAGTGTTGAACCACTTCACGTTTCCCTTCGCCCGGCAAGCATAGCTGAACATCCCACCAGCGCTGACCTGCCCGGCATAAATCGATTTTCTTGACGCAGCCTTGTGCGGTCTGCCACAGGGTTGCCAATACGCCATCTTTTACAAGAACTTGCCAGAGGAATAGATGTGGATTCTCGATTGAATGCCTTTCTTGAGCGGGCTGACGCCGTGCTGGCGCGCCTGGAGCCCCTGTTACCCGCACCACGCCAAGCCATCGACTGGAACCAGTGCCTGGCCGCCCGCTGGCAGCGCGAAGGCCGTACAGGCTTCCTGTTGCCGCTGGAAGTCAGCCTGGACATGCGCCTGTCGGACCTGATTGGCGTCGACAAGCAGCGTGAACAGCTGGCGCGTAACACCCAACAGTTTCTCGACGGCTTGCCTGCCAACCATGCGCTGCTGTGGGGTTCGCGTGGCACCGGGAAATCATCCATGGTACGCGCCTTGCTCGCCCAGCACGCCAAGGCCGGCCTGCGCTTGATCGAAATCGAGCGTGACCACCTGGCCGACCTGCCGCGCGTGGTCGAACAACTGCTCAAGCTGCCGCAGCGTTTCATTCTGTTCTGCGACGACCTGTCGTTCGATGCCGGGGAAGGCGACTATCGCGTGCTCAAGAGCGTGCTGGATGGCTCCCTGGAGCAGGCGCCGGAAAACGTGTTGCTGTATGCCACCTCCAATCGTCGTCACCTGGTGCCGGAGAACCAGAGCGACAACGACAATTGGAAGCGCGTGGATGGCGAACTGCACCCGAGCGAGGCGGTAGAAGACAAGATTGCCTTGTCCGACCGTTTTGGCTTGTGGCTGTCGTTCTACCCGTTTACCCAGGAGCACTTCCTGAATGTGGTGGAGCACTGGATCGGCGAATTGGCCGGCAAGACCGGCCTGCAGTGGCAGCGTGATGAACAACTCGACATTCTCGCCGTGCGCTGGGCGACCGGGCGCGGCAACCGCAATGGCCGCTGCGCCTATCAGTTCGCTCGTTACTGGGTGGGTCTCAAATTGCTGGAGCGTCAACCATGATCGATTTACAACAGGCCGGCACCGGCCTCGAGGGCTATGCGCTGCTCTGCGCGCAACTGGAGTCGCTGCTGGCGGATGAGCGGGATTTCATCGCCAACAGCGCGCAATTTTCCGCGTTCCTGTTCAATCAGTTGGACGACCTGAACTGGGCGGGTTTCTACCTCAATCGCAATGATGAGCTGGTTCTTGGACCCTTCCAGGGCCAGATCGCCTGCGTGCGCATCCCTTTTGGTCGTGGCGTGTGTGGTGCCGCCGCGGCGTCCCGGCAAACCCAGCGAGTGGAAGACGTGCATGCGTTTGCCGGGCACATTGCCTGTGACAGCGCCTCCAACAGTGAGTTGGTGGTGCCGCTGGTCAAGAACGGCCAATTGATTGGCGTGCTTGACCTCGACAGCCCGTCGCTGGCGCGTTTTACGCCTCAGGACCAGGCGGGTATCGAACAACTCGCGGCTATTTTCCTGCGCTTGACCGATTGCTGAGCGAGCGAGGCGGGGGGCAAGCCCTAATGCCAGTGAGTTAAGAAGTAGAAAGGGTAAAAAGTAACCTCTGGCGAGGGAGCTTGCTCCCGCAGGACTGCGCAGCAGTCCCATCTTTGGGGCCGCTTCGCGGCCCAGCGGGAGCAAGCTCCCTCGCCACAGGTACAGTGTTCGCCCTTAACTGACTGGCATTAGGGCGAACCCCCTGCCTCCTATTGGCCGTCCAGGTCATGCAGTTGAACCTGCAGTGCCCGTTCCAGCTCCAGCATGAGCTTTTCCAGGGATTTGACCCCCGTTTCGATCACTCGCCGATCATCGTTGCGCGAGCAGGCCTGCTCCAGTGTTTCGCACTGCCCGGCCAAGGCATTGGCTTGGACGATGCGTGCGGCCCCCTTGATCTTGTGGGCCTGTTCGATGATGTCGGTGGATGAAGCCTTGCGATCCAGCAGCGCAATGAGTGCCTGACGATCATCAACGCTGCTGGTCAGCAGTTCTTCGAGCAGGCGTCGACTCAATTGCGAATCCCCTCCGGTCAGCGCGTCCAGGCATCCCAGGTCCAGCTGCGGGCTCGTGGGTTGGGGGATGATCTGTGCCAATTGCCGCTCCAGCACGGTGAGGCTGATAGGTTTGAACAGGCAGTCGTCCATGCCCGCTTCCATGCAGCGTTGTCTTTCCTCCGGTTGTGCATTGGCGGTAAACCCCAGTACCACGCAGTGCGCCAACTGTTCGCGTTGCTCGTACTCACGGATGGAACGGCTCAACTCGTAGCCATTCATGATGGGCATGTTGCAGTCGGCGATCACCAGGTCGAACTGTTCCTGGCGCCAGGCCTGGAACCCGGCGGCACCATGCTCGGCGGCAGTGAATTGATGGCCCAGGTAGCCCAGTTGCTGGCACATCAGCAGGCGGTTCGCCGGATGGTCGTCTACCACCAGCACATTGAGCACCGGGGTGGAGGCCGGCTTCGCAGGCGTGTGCTCACCTTGGGTGGTGATCGGATGCAGGCGCGGCATTTTCAGGCTGATGTGCACCTGGGTGCCGACCATGGGCACGCTGCTCAGGCTCAGTTGGCCGCCCATCATCGCGCAAAGGCTGCGGCAGATCACCAGGCCCAGGCCGGCACCGCTTCTGGCCAGGTGCCCGGAATTATCGGCCTGGGCGAACGGCTCGAACAGACGCAGTTGGTCGTCCCGGTTGATGCCGATACCGGTGTCTTCCACGACCAGCTTCACGTCGACCTGTTCCTGGGTCTGGCTCGGTTGCACCTCCACCTTGATCTTCACCTGCCCATGTTCGGTGAACTTGATGGCGTTGCTCACAAGATTGGACAACACTTGCTTGAAGCGCAGCGGGTCTATGAGGACTTCGATGTCGTTCAGGTCGGGCTTGAACTCCAGTAGCAGGCTGAGGGTTTTCTGGCGCGCAAGACCGTCAAACACGCGTACCACGGACTCGATCACCTCGCGCAGATTGACGCGTTCCGGCGCCAGGCTCAGACGGCCGGACTCAATGCGCGCGATGTCGAGAATGTCGCCTATCAGCTCCAGGAGATCCTTGGCCGAGTTGTAGGCCACTTCTATCGCCGGACGGTCGAGATGCCCTTGGTCGGCCCGCTTGAGCGTCAGTTCGAGCATGCCGATCACGGCGTTCATGGGGGTGCGGATCTCGTGGCTCATGGTGGCAAGGAACGTGCTTTTGGCGCGGTTGGCCTCGTCGGCGCGCTCTTTGGCGGCGCGCAGTTCATCGAACAACTGACGCCGTTCACTGATGTCGATCCAGCCGCCGATGATGCCCTGGACTTCGCCAGTGGAATCGCGGTAGGGCAGGATCCAGTGGTAGATCGTCAGCTTCCTCTCCTCGATATGCAGGGTGCGGTCCAGAATCAATGGATTGCCCTCAGCCACCACCCGCAGGTAGTCGGCATGGTACTGCGCTGCTTCGGGCGCCAGGGCCATGCTCATCTGGGTCACGCTTTTGCCGATCACGTCCTCCCGCTTGACGTCGAAGGTCTGCAGATAACTGTCGTTGCAGGTTTGCAGCAAACCATTACGGTCGCGTACATAGATGGGGTGTGGTGTTTCGTTGACCAGCGCGCGCATGAACTCGAACTGATCGTTGAGGGCGCGCTCGGTCATTTTTCGTTGCCTGATCTGGCGCCGCATGTAGGCATTCCAGGCCAGGGAAATCAGGAGCAGCAAACCGGTACCGATGACGATCCTGGCAATCAGTTGGTTGTAATTGCGCCAGTAGCTATCGGATTCGACCGTGTAGCCACGCCAGCGACTGTTGATCACGCTCATTTCATCCGGGGCGATACTGAGCAGCGCTTTGTCGAGGATCGAACCCAACTCGGTGGCATGGCGCGAGGTGGCCAGCGCGAACGTCGCCGGCGTTGTGCCGATACTGGTGGTGATCTGCAGCTTGCCCTGGAAAACCTTCGAAGACAGGAAATAGTTAGCGATCAACAGTGTGTTCACAGCGCCGTCCACTTGCCCTTGTGCAAGCAACTCGGCTGCCCTGAAGGCATCGCCGGTTTCCACCAGTTGAATCTGGGGAAAGTCCTTGCGCAGGGCCTCGGCCAGCGGAGTGCCCAGGGTTATCGCCAGGCGCTTGCCCGCCATCTGCTCCAGGTTCAGCGGTGCTCCGGGCTCTTTGCGGGTCAACAGCACATACGAATTTTCCAGGTAGGGACGGCTGAAATTCAGCTGCGCCTCGCGTTGGTTACTCGGCACAATGGCCCCGATCATATCGACTTTTTGCGTGGCAACCTGCGCGATCATATCGTCGATTTCACGGCCGCGCTGCACCGCAAAACGCAAGCCGGTCCGCAAGCGAATGAGTTCAAGAAGGTCGGCGGTGATGCCGCGAAAGTTGCCTTCCGCATCGAAGAAGGTGAGCGGGGCAAAGGTTTCATTGACGATGACGGTTACCACCGGGTGCGCCTTCAACCAGCGTTCTTCGCGCGGGGTCAGTTGCAGTTTCTTGTCGGTCAGCAAGATATCGCTGCCGGCGCTCCAACGCTTGGCGATGCTGTCCCGTTCGTTGATGGGCACAGCCGCCAGCACCGTGTCGACAATGCTCAGGAGAACGAGGTTGTCGTGGCGCAATGCAAAGCTGAAACCATAGGCTTCATGCTTGCCGAAATTGGCCATGCGGATGTTTTTGAGGTAGCCCTTGTTAATCATGAAATGCGTGGAAATCGTGTCGCCAAGAAAAACATCCGCCTGGTCGAATGCCACTGCATTCAGCGCATTTTGATAAGAGGGGTAGGTGTGGATATCTGCCTTGGGGTACAGCTTCTCCACTTCATCGAGCGGCAGGTAATGATAGACGAGGCTCAAGCGCAGCCCTTCAAGGCCATCGCTGAGACTACGGGTTTCCCCCTCGCGAGTGACCAGTACCGGCTGGTCCACGGCGTAAGGTGCCGACAATCTGAGATTGGGGTTCGCGGCCTCAAAGCCATTGGAGGAGCCCAGCAAATCGATGTCGCCAGCCTCGAGGGCTTGAATGGCGGCCACCCGGGTAGGGTAGCGCAGGACCCTCACCGGTATGGCCAGTGCCTTGGCCAGCAGGCCTGCATAATCTGCGGTAAGGCCTTCGTAATCGCGACCACTGGAGGTGAGGTCGAACGGCGGGTAGTCAGGCGCGGCAGTACCCAGGACCAGTTCGCGCTTGTATTGCAGCCACTGGCGCTGGGTCCTGTCCAGTTGAGTGTCCAGTTGAACGATTCCGGCGCGGCTCAGTAAGGTGAGGTGTTGCGGGTTGGTGGAGTCGTCCGCAAGCACGGTAGTGCTGAAGTACAAACCGGCACTCAATATGATCAAATAGTCCTTGATACGGCTGGGCATCCGTTTTCTCACACTAGCGCGTTTCGTTTTGCCATCTCGATGAGCTCGACTAAAGACTGAGCTTTTAGTTTTTGCATTAGTCGCTTTTTATAAGTGCTGACTGTTTTGTTACTCAGGAACATGCCCTTGGCTATTTCTTTGTTGGTGCGGCCTTGTGCAAAAAGTTGCAAGACCATGAGTTCTCGGTCGTTAACTGCCTTGAACAAGTCCAGCTCCTGCGTTTCCATACCTTCCGCTCCATTTGCATTCAATGCCTGGCTGGGGAAGTAGTTGTATCCGGATAGTACGGCGCGGATAGCACTTAGTAGTTCACTCAGGTCGCCTTCCTTGCAGACGTAACCGTCCGCACCCGAACGCATGCAGCGCGTGGCAAACAGCGTCGGGCATTGGGCGGTAAGCACCAGAGTTTTCATCGAAGTGTTCATGGCATTGAATCGGCAGAGAACTTCGAGGCCGTCAAGTTTCGGAATGCTGATATCCAGGATTACCAAGTCCGGCAGGCATTCGCGGACCATTTGTATGGCGTCGCATCCGTTATCCGTTTCTCCAACGACTTTGTAACCTTCATGTTCCAGTAACATTCTGATGGCGAGCCGTATGACGGGGTGGTCGTCGATAATAAAAACGGTGTTCATAATCACATTCCATGCAGGTGCAAATAAAGCGTTCACATTAGCGCAGAAGAAGAGGCAGCAGCATGAAGCGTGGGGGGGACAAGCGCAAAACAGGAAGTTTCCTACATAAAGAAAGGTATAGGCCTACGAGTAGCTAGGTAATTGTGACACTAAGTGTGTGTGTTTTCAGGGCAGTTGGCGTAGCCAACGGTCACGGGTATTTTGCGACAGCTCTCACCTTGTTTTTCGCGATTGCTAAGGTTTAAATTCCTACACTTATAATGATTAAGTTGAATTCATTAAACTCGCAAGTTCAGCTTTGTTTAACGGCTTTGATAAACAACCCAGGAGTGGCAGATTGCGCTGCGCAGCTTGTGCGGTCAGTTTGAGCAATTCCGTGGTTGGTAGCCCGCTCAATAGAATCGCTCGCATAATGAACTGACCACGGCTGGCGATTTCTACCAACTCAAGTCCGGGCAGATCGGGCAGGCATTGGTCGCATAACATCAAGTCGAAGGGGAATTCAGACTGGGTCATGGTGCGTATGGCCTGTTCGGCATTTTCGACGGGAGTGAGTTGGTGGAAACCGAAGCTTCTAAGCAAGCATTGGGTGGCGAGGAGTTGAAAAGGGTGATCCTCCACCAAGAGAATACGAAGGGGATAGTTGGGCATAGAGAGTACACAGTGAGTCAAGCGTCGATGGGAGCGTAGGAATTGCTCGTCTTGTCTGCGATGGCGCGCGTGATTATTCCTCGGGAATATGTACGAATTCGATCAGGCCGCTCTGTTCCCATCGTAGGGCAATTCGTTTCAGGCAACAGGGCGACTCGATCGAGTCGTTATTGAGGGCTGGAGCGCCCGGTCATCTCTCGCGCCATCTCGGTGGCATAGCTGTCGGTCATGCCGGCGATGAAATCGATCATGCGCAGGAACGAGGCGTGCAATGGCCAGGCAGGGTCCGGCGCGCTGTTGCCCAGCAAGTCGAGAATGCGCCGGTGCTTGAACGACGGCGTACGCCCGCCGTGCTGCTCCAACGCCGCACCGCAAAAAGCGTTCAGCAGAATTTCCAGGGTGGTGTAGGCGCCGATTTCATGCAGGGTCTTGCGTTTGTCCTGGAAGATTTTCTTGCGCGCCATGTCCTTGGCATCCAGTACGCAACGCTTCGCCGGACCGTGCATATGCTCAACCAGGTCGCCAGGCAGGGTGCCGGCAAGCAGGGCGTCCTGTTGTTCGACAAATGCGCGCGCCGCTGCGTTGGTCAGGTGCTCGATGGCCTTGCCGCGCAGGATCGCCAGCTTGCGCCGACGGGAATCCTGCGGGCCCAATTGCCGATACGTCTGCGGCAGGTCATCACCCACCAGGTCGAGCAGCAGTGACTCGACTTCGGCGTACTCCAGCAAGTCCATCTCCAGGCCATCTTCCAGGTCAATCAGCGCATAGCAGATGTCGTCGGCGGCTTCCATCAAGTACACCAACGGGTGGCGGGCCCAGCGTTGCTCCTCCAGTTGAGGCAGGCCGAGTTTATGCGCGATCTGTTCCAGAATCGGCAACTCGCTCTGGTAGCAGCCGAACTTGTGTTTCTTGTAGCCCAGCGAGTCCGCGTGGCGGGCAGTCCAGGGGTACTTGAGGTAAGTGCCCAAGGTGGCATAGGTCAGCCGCGTGCCGCCGTCGAATTGATGATATTCAAGCTGGGTCAATACGCGGAAACCCTGGGCGTTGCCTTCAAAGTTGAGGAAGTCATTGCGCTCGGCGTTGCTCATGTCATCCAGCCAGCCGCGCCCGGCGGCCTGCTGGAACCAGTGGCGAATGGCGTCTTCGCCGGAGTGCCCGAATGGCGGATTGCCGATGTCATGGGCCAGGCAGGCCGATTGCACCACCATGCCCAAATCGCTTGGATCGCACCAGTCGGGCAGGGCGCCGCGCAACGTTTCACCGACGCGCATGCCAAGGGAGCGGCCCACACAGCTGACTTCCAGCGAGTGGGTCAGGCGCGTGTGGATATGGTCATTGCTCGAAACCGGATGCACTTGGGTCTTGCGGCCCAGGCGACGGAAAGCGCCGGAAAAAATAATGCGATCATGGTCTTTGTGAAAAGGGCTGCGGCCCAGCTCTTCAGGGCTGTGCAGGGGCTTGCCAAGACGTTCGCGGGTCAGCAGGGTAGGCCAATCCAAGGCAGGTACTCTCCGTACGGTGAATGACACCTGCAGCTTCCCGTTTCCGCGCGGGCGGGGCAAGCGGAAATCTTCAGGTCGACAGCGGCTGATAACAGGCGCTGACCGCCGTTGCGCAGTTGCCCGGCGGTCAGGTTGTAGCGTGGGACCAGCGAGCGGGGCTTATTTTCTGCGAGAAGCGCCTTGCATGGCCAGTTTGATCAGCGGGATCAACCCTGCCCCCAGCCGCACCAGGCGCGTCACGCTGCTGATGCTGCCGCCCTTGGCGCCCTTGCCGGTAAAGAACCCCATCAGTGTCACCGCCGCCACGCCCCACAGTGGTGCGTGCTTGATGCCCAGGCTGTCTTGCCAGTTGTGACGCAGGTCGCGCACTTTGTGCAGCGGCGCCATCAGTTGCTGGGACTCGTGACGAATTTCCTGACGGTGCATTTCCATGCGCAGGCGGATCAACGCCTTGCGCATCTCCCGACGGGACGAGTTTTGCGGGATTTCAGGCAGGCTCATGGCAGCAGGCGCTCCCGGTCATTGGCCAATTCTTCGAGGGTGGCGTGGAAGGGTGTGGACTCATCGAACACGGCCGCCTTCAAGCGTACCCCGCAGAATGCTGCGGCCAGGCTGTAAAACACGCACAGACAGATGATCCCGGTCAGGCGGTAGCCGGTGTCCCATACCAGGATCATCACCAACGTCGATAGGCCTACCAATAACAGCAGGGCAAACACTAACGCCAAGCCGGCAAACAGCAGCAAGCTGACCGTACGTGCCTTCTGTTCCTGTAACTCGATGCCAAACAGTTCAACATGGCTGTGCAGTAAGCCGAGCACGGCAGCGCCCAGGCGGCGGGAAGTGGTACCTGCGCCCTTTGACGAGCTGAATTCGTCGATAGCCATGATATTAGCGCCTGGTAGCCAGCAGACCGATCAAAAAGCCCACGCCCGCCGCAATGCCGACAGACTGCCATGGGTTGGCCTGCACGTAATCTTCGGTTGCGGTAATGGCCGCCTGCCCGCGCTCGCGCAGGGAGTCTTCGGTCAATTGCAGGGTTTCGCGGGCCTTGAGCAGACTTTCGTGGATCTTGGTGCGCAGCTCATCGGCCTGGTCACCGGCCAGGATGGCAGTGTCGTCCAGCAACCTTTCGGTATCGCTGACGAGGGTCTGAAAATCCGCCATCAGTATTTCTTGAGCAGTCTTTGCTGTTTTGCCGGCCATGGTTATCTCCGTGTGTGGCTGTTCTGTACGTGTGGTTTCGAGTCGCCGGGTTCGCCGAAGGTTCACTGCGATTGTGTGGTACAGCTTTTGCTTTGCCTTGGTGCGCATGCCCTGGGGCCTGCGCTGAATCCGGGCGGTCTAGGTGAAAACCTTGAAAAACCTTACCCTAATTAACTGAAACTCGCGCAAATACCCCGTCGGGGAGCGCCGGTTGTGTTGATCGCTGCGCTAAAGCAGTTCACGTCCTCTGAAGAACGACGGCGGCTTTGGTGACAATTTGGTGCGAGCAACCCGGCTTGAACCGCTTTGGTGCTGTTTGCCTTACCGCAGGCCTGCCAACCTCCATGGAAAATCTGCAAAGTGCGGTGGACACCCTTGTCCATAGCTCCAATACCCTGTTCATCCTGATTGGCGCGGTCATGGTCCTGGCCATGCACGCCGGTTTCGCCTTTCTGGAAGTCGGTACGGTGCGCCAGAAGAATCAGGTCAACGCGTTGTCGAAAATCCTCAGCGACTTCGCGATCTCTACCCTGGCTTATTTCTTTATAGGCTATTGGATCTCCTATGGGGTCAGCTTCATGCAGCCGGCGGCGGTGATCAGCGCGGATCATGGCTACGGCCTGGTGAAGTTTTTCTTCCTGCTGACCTTTGCCGCCGCGATCCCGGCGATCATTTCCGGGGGGATTGCCGAGCGCGCGAAGTTCGCGCCGCAGTTGTGCGCGACGGCATTGATTGTGGCGTTCATCTACCCGTTCTTCGAAGGCATGGTGTGGAATGGCAACTTCGGTATGCAAGCCTGGCTGCTCGCGACTTTTGGCGCCAGTTTCCATGACTTCGCCGGGTCCGTGGTGGTCCATGCCATGGGCGGCTGGCTGGCGTTGGCGGCGGTGCTGTTGCTCGGCCCGCGCAACGGACGTTACCGCGAAGGGCGCCTGGTGGCGTTTGCTCCCTCGAGCATTCCGTTCCTGGCGCTGGGCTCGTGGATCCTGATCGTGGGCTGGTTCGGTTTTAACGTGATGAGCGCGCAAACCCTCAATGGCGTAAGCGGTCTGGTGGCGGTCAACTGGTTGATGGCAATGGTCGGCGGCACCGTCGCCGCGCTGGTGATCGGCCGCAATGACCCCGGCTTTCTGCACAACGGCCCGCTGGCCGGGCTGGTGGCGATCTGTGCCGGTTCCGACCTGATGCATCCGGTGGGCGCGTTGGTCACCGGCGTGGTCGCGGGGGGCTTGTTCGTCTGGTGCTTCATGGCGGCCCAGGACCGTTGGAAAATCGATGACGTGCTGGGCGTATGGCCACTGCATGGCCTGTGTGGGGTATGGGGCGGCATTGCCTGCGGCATCTTCGGGCAGACGGCGCTGGGTGGGTTGGGCGGTGTGAGCCTGGTCAGTCAGTTGATCGGCACCGCCCTCGGCGTCGCCGTGGCGCTGGGTGGCGGCCTGCTGGTGTACGGTGTGATCAAGCGCGTGTGCGGGCTGCGCCTGAGCCAGGAAGAGGAGTATTACGGGGCGGACTTGTCGATCCACAAGATCGGCGCGGTCAGCCAGGATTGATCGGCGCGCCGGTTGCCCAATGTTGGGTTTAGAATGGTGGCGTGTTTTCCATTCGAGTTGATTTGCCATGCTTCCTGAATGCCAGCTGTTCGGCACCCTGGGTTGCCATCTGTGTGAAATTGCCGAAGCCGAAATCATGCCGCTCGTCGAACACGGGTTACTCGTGGAGCTGGTGGATATCACTGATCCCGACGACTTGACCGAGGTGTACGGCCTGCGGATTCCGGTGCTTAGACGGGTGGACACCGGGGCTGAACTGGATTGGCCGTTCGACACTGACCAAGTGGTTGCTTTCCTGCGCTGACGTTTTAGGCCATGGCGGGTTTCGCAATATTACGTTACTGTATGTTTGTACAGCGATTGAATAGAGGGAACGCCCGTGGTGAATGTCGAACAACTGAAAAGCAGCGTCAATCGCATGTCCGCCGACGTCGTGCGCGATGCGGTGAGCGAGCTGCGCCTCGATGGCCTGGTCACGGAAGGCAAGACGCCCTTCAACAAAGTGCATTTCAATACCTGCTTTGCGGAAATCGAGGCGCTGTTCCAGCGTGCCGGTTATCACAAGCAGTTGGACGTGGTGGGTTACCAGGGCTTGCTCTACGCCCTGTACGATTCTGGCCGTTGGGAGGCCGTAGACGTACTGCGCTGGCTCAAGGAGTTTACCGAGGCGGCGAGCGCTTCGAAGGTTTTGCGCGCGCAATTGGTCAAGGCCTGAGATCTCTCCTAGGCTCAATCCCGCGCCATGCGGGATAATGCCCGCCTGTTTATTCCAGGCTTTGAGCATCTGCATGTCCACTCCCGGTTTTTCCCCGTCACAGCACCAAGCCAGCACCTTATACCTGCCGCCTGGCCCGTGGGCGACGGTGCTCGATTGCCTGTGCGATCATTTCCCGGCAATCGCCCGTGAACACTGGCTGGACCGCATTGCCCGTGGCCGGGTGCTGGATATCAACGGTCGCCCCATCCGCCTGGACCTGGCGTACAAGGAAGGCCTGTGCATTTATTACTTTCGCGAAGTGCCCAACGAGAAAGTGATCCCGGTACAGGAAACCATCCTGTACGCCGATGAACACTTGGTGGTGGCCGACAAACCGCATTTTCTGCCGGTGACCCCCGCCGGCGAATACGTCGAACAAACGCTGCTGCGCCGTTTGATCCGGCGTCTGGACAATCCCGCCCTGGTGCCCCTGCACCGCATCGACCGGCATACCGCAGGGCTGGTGCTGTTCTCGGCCAATCCCGACAGCCGCACGGCCTATCAGCAGCTGTTTCCCACGCGGCGCATCGATAAATTCTACGAAGCCATTGCTCCGGCGTTACCTGGCCTGACCTTCCCGCTGGTGCACAAGAGCCGGCTGGTGGACGGCGAACCGTTCTTCCGCATGCAGGAAGGCCCCGGTGCCAGCAATACCGAAACGGCGGTGGAAGTGCGCGAGAAGCACGGCGATTTATGGCGCTATGGCCTCTTCCCGGTCACCGGCAAGAAGCACCAGTTGCGCGTCCACATGACTGCGCTCGGGGCGAGCATCTGCAATGACCCGTTCTATCCCAACGTGATCAAGGACGCGGTGGACGATTACGCCAACCCGCTCAAGTTGCTGGCCCAGGGCGTACGTTTCATCGACCCGGTCAGCGGCCAGCAACGCACCTTTCGCAGTGAAATCACCCTGGACTGGTAAACGCCATAAACAACAAGGCCCGCGCGAGGCGGGCCTTGTGTGCAAGCGATGGCTTACAGGTCTTTAACGGTACGAACCTGATCTTTGTTGATACGGGTGTGTTTGCCGTCCAACTGTTCGAATTCGTAGAAGCCCGAATCTTCATCGAATTTCGGGGTGTCGACGGCCTGGATTTCGCGACCGTCATTCAGGGTGATCACTGTTGGCGAAGCGCAACCGGCGAGGGTGGCGAGGCCCAGTGCAAGCATGAGAGCGGCGATGGTCCGTTGAGTCATGAGTGTGTCTCCGAGAGAATACTTTTGAAATGCTGACCTTGTGACGTGTGCAACGCCGGCAAAGTTCCTGATGCAAGGCTCATTCTGACACGCCAGCCTGTGGGTGCAACAGCTCGGGGGTATTAAGATTGGCCAGGCGCGGGTCATCGGTGGCGCATTCGAGCGCCACGCCACCCAGTTGCAGGAAGATTTTCCGCGGGCTGCGTTCGCCCGCTTGCCAGGCTCGTTCCACTTGTTCTTTCAGGACGGTGGGGAGGATGCAGAGCAAGGGTTCCCAGAACTCGCCGTGGCGAATCATCACCGGAACCTGCGGGTTGCAGCGCGCTGTGGCACGCAAGTCGGCCAGCAGTCGTGCATCGATGCGCGGCACATCGCAGGGCAGGATCAGCAGATGCCCATGGCGTGCGGCGAACAGTCCCGCGCGGATGCCGGCAAGTGGCCCGGGAAAGTCCGGGCTATCGTCGCTCACCAGTTGGTCGGCATAGGGCGCATACCGCGCGTGGTTGCGATTGCACGAGATGATCAGGTCGTCCGTCAGCGGCCGCGCCAGGCGTTGCAGATGCGCAATCAAGGGCTCGCCGCGCCATTCCAGCAGCCCCTTGTCCTGGCCGCCCATGCGTTGGCCACGCCCACCGGCCAACAATAAAATCGAGCAAGGCAGGGGTGACGATTCAACAGACATGGCGGTTCCGCTGCGGCATGGAAATAGGGGCCTGTGATATAACATCGGGCTGTTCCTTCGACAACCGGACCGTGCCATGAACGCCAAGGCCGATGCGCCCTTCGTACCCCTGAATATCGCTGTATTGACCGTCAGCGACACCCGTACCCTGGACACCGACACGTCGGGCCAGGTCTTCGTCGACCGCCTGACCGCCGCCGGCCACACCCTGGCCGAGCGTGTGCTGCTCAAGGACGACCTCTACAAAATTCGCGCCCAGGTTGCCCATTGGATCGCCGAGGACGTGGTGCAGGTCGTGCTGATCACCGGCGGCACCGGCTTCACCGGCCGCGACAGCACGCCCGAAGCGGTGAGCTGCCTGTTGGACAAGCAGGTCGATGGTTTCGGCGAGCTGTTTCGCCAGATATCTGTAGCCGACATCGGCACGTCCACGGTTCAGTCCCGCGCCTTGGCCGGCCTGGCCAATGGCACCCTGGTGTGCTGCCTGCCGGGTTCCACCAATGCGGTGCGCACCGGTTGGGACGGCATCCTGGCGGAACAGCTGGATAACCGTCATCGGCCGTGCAACTTCGTCCCCCATCTGAAACAGGCCGAGCCTTGTGAATCGCGTGGATAAGCCCGGCAAGTCCGGTGCCTTGATGCCGGTGGAAGTGGCCTTGCAGCGTTTATTGGACATGGCCGACGCGTCGCCGATCCGCGAGCACGAAAGCATGCGCCTGGCCGAGTGCGATGGCCGCGTATTAGCGCAAGACCTGGTCTCCACCCTCGACCTGCCGCCCTGGCCCAACAGCGCCATGGACGGCTACGCGCTGCGCGTGGCGGATTGGGCCGGCGAACCCTTGCCGGTCAGCCAACGCATTTTCGCCGGCAATGCGCCAGAGCCTCTAGCGGCCGGCACCTGCGCGCGCATCTTTACCGGCGCGCCGGTGCCCCAAGGTGCGGACTGCGTGGAAATGCAGGAAAACGCGACCCTTCACAGCGATGAGCGCGTGAGCTTCAGCGAGCGACTGCAAGCGGGCCAGAACATCCGCCCACAAGGCCAGGAAACCACGGTCGGCGAGTTGGTGTTGCCCGCGAGCACGCGCCTGGGCCCGATCGAGTTGGGCCTGGCCGCTTCGCTTGGGCGCGATCGCCTGGACGTGGTGCGCCGGGTGCGGGTGGCCGTGCTGTCGACCGGCGATGAGCTGATCGAGCCCGGTTTGCCGCTGGGGCCAGGCCAGATCTACAACAGTAACCGCCGCGTGCTGTGCAGTTGGCTGACGCGAATGGGCTGTGAAGTGATCGATGCCGGCATCTTGCCGGACGACCTGGAACAGACGCGCACGCGATTGGCTGGCGTGGGCGGCGTCGACTTGATCCTGTCCACTGGCGGTGTGTCGGTGGGTGAGGCGGATTTCCTCGGCATTGCCCTGCGTGAAGAGGGCGAGCTGGCGTTGTGGAAACTCGCGATCAAACCGGGCAAGCCGCTGACCTTCGGGCACTTTCGTGGCGTGCCGGTGATCGGCCTGCCGGGTAACCCCGCGTCGACCCTGGTGACGTTCGCCCTGTTGGCACGGCCTTACCTGCTGCGCCGCCAAGGTGTGCAAGACGTTGCGCCGCTACGTTTCAATGTGCCGGTGGGGTTCGTATGGCCCAAGCCAGGCAACCGCCGTGAGTATCTGCGGGGGCGTATCGAGCAGGGCCAAGCGGTCATCTACGGCAACCAGAGTTCCGGCGTATTGCGCAGTGCAGCGTGGGCGCAAGGGTTGGTGGAGGTGCTGGAAGGGACGACCTTGGCGGTGGGCGACCAGGTCAACTTCATTCCGCTGAGTGACGTCCTGAATTGAGACCCGAGCTGAAAATCGCTCACCCTGTTTCGACGCAGCAAAAATTTGAACCGCCCGTGAATGCGCTTACCTAATGATTAGCTTGTGACGAATCGCACAGGCAATTTGCCAATATCGGCATATCCGAGAGGTGGGCAACGTGGCTAAAGACGAGAAGAAAAGCAAAGGTGAAGATTCGAAAGCCAGCAAGGAATTGAAAGACAAAAAGTCTTCACCGGCAAAAAAATCCGCAGCGGCATCGGCTCTTTCAAAATCTTCGGAAAAGAAAGACAAGAAAAAAGATGCCGAACCCAAGAAGTCCGTAAAAAAAGCTGATAGCAAGCCAGAAAAGGCGAAGAAGCCGGAGAAGGCAGAGAAGAAGTCAGAGAAAGCAGAAAAGCCGGCGAAAAAGAAAAAATGATACCTGCTAGGGCCTTGCGCCCTAGCTTCTCCACGCTCGGGGCCTTCGATTCCGGAGGCTCATCAACTTTGAACTAATCATAATGCCCGTCCCCCTAACGCGGTGCAGATAATCCCTGGCTTGGGTCGATCCTGGGCTGATCAATGACACGCAAAGGTGGTGAATCATGAAGAGTGAACAAGTAGAAGGTGTGGCTGAAAAACTCGCCGGCAAGGCACAAAGTGCGGTCGGAAAGTTGTTGGGTGATTCGAAGATCGAAGCAGAAGGTGCTGGACGACAAGCTGCCGGTCAGCTGACCCAGACCTATGGCGACGCACTGGACAGCGTATCTACGTTCGTTAAAGAAAAACCAGTCGCCGCACTCGCGATTGGTGCGGTAGCCCTGCTGGTGCTCGACCGTCTGCTGCGCCGCTGAGGTTTATCGGCTGGGTCCGATAGCGGAGGTTCAGGTGACTGATACACCGCTATCGGGGCAAGCCTCAACGCCGATCAGTTAAGCGAAAGGGGCTCATTGTAGGAGTGAGCTTGCTCGCGAAAAACGTCCAGGCAACGTGTTCATTCTGGATAAACGCGGGGGCTCTGAGTCTTTCGCGAGCAAGCTCGCTCCTACATAGCAAGCCCCCTCACACATTTGAATCGGTGTTGGCCTGGCTTTATTCAGTAGTCGTCGCCGCGCTCCGTCACATCCCGCTCCACCGGCAGCGCATCGGGGTCATAGCCCACTGGGAACTTGCCTTTCAGGGTCCAGGCAAACGCGATGATTTCGGCGATCGTGCGGTACAACTCCTCCGGAATACTGTCCCCCAATTCCATACGCGCCAGCAGCTTCACCAATTCGGCGTTTTCATAGATAGGCACTTCATTTTCTCGCGCCAGCTTGAGGATCGCTTCGGCCAGGGCCTCATCGCCCTTGGCGGTCAGGGTGGGGGCTTGCTGGCCGTCGTACTTGAGGGCGATCGCCTGGCGGGGAGGTGAGGGGTTCTTCATGCGGTCTCATCCACCCAGCGTTGTTCCAGTCCGGTTTTGGGCCCGCGCGGCGGGGTGCCGAGGTGGCAATCCAGGTCGCCAACGTTAAGCCCGGACGCCACCAGGCGTTCGCGCAGGCTGCCCAGGTGGTTTTCGATCAGGCTGGCGGTAAAGGGCCGGGTCGCCCATAACTGGCTGGAGAGTTTGCCCTGAGTCAGCTGCGCTTGCACTTGCAACGGCCCCAACGGCTCCATATCGAACGCCAGTTCCACGCGCCAGAGCATCTGCTTGGGGTCTTTGCGCTCTTTGCGGTCGGGCTGCTCTTTATCCGCGGGCGGCTCCTCGCGCTGGAATTTCACCTGCAGCGGCACGATGTCCTGCAGGTTGCGCATGGGGATTTCCAGTTGCCAGGTGGTTTGCAGGCGGCCATCGGCGGTGGTGCCGGTCTGTTCCAGGCTCGACAGTTGGTGGCTCTGTAAGCGAGCGATCGCCCCGGCGGCCAGGCGCAGCAGGTTTTCCAGGTCGCCTTCGCCTTCCAGTTTGGCCATCAGCCGCTCGGGCAGTGGGAAACTCGCGGGCGTCTGACGCGCACTGACCTGACCGAGGGTGCCCAACGGGCTGCGCACAAAATTGGGCAATACCTGGGCCAACGTATTGGCGGCGAGGATGGCATTCAGATTGGTGCTGGCGGGCAGGGCAGGCAGTAGATCCGCGACCAGGCGCAGCAGCGCGCCCTTCATGTCCAGCGGTGGTATTTGCGGGTTCTGCCCGGCAAGCAGCTTCGCCTCCAGAAAGGCCCCGCTATTCTGCACCAGTTGCGCCAGCACCTTGGGATTGCTGACTTGTGCCAGGTCGGGGAGGGCCGCCAGTAAACGCTCGGCCGCCCCACGCAGGTCGGCGGAGGTGCTGTCGCCACGGGGCAGGTTTTGCAGGGCGGTAAACACTGCATCCAGCGAGCCTTGGCGACTTTGCTGGGTCGAGAGTTGCTGCGCGACCGCCAATTGGTCCTTCATGCCACTCAAGGGCACGAAGCTCAGGGTCTGCGCGTCCTGCACGACCGCGCTGAGCAAGCTGCCAACCCTTAACGGCTGCGGGCTTTCCACGGTGAGGGTGGCAGTGGTCATGGCGTTATTGAGCACAGTCACCAGCGAGCGATAGACCGCCGGCTGCGCGGTGCCCTGGGGCAGCATCTGGGTGGTCAGCACCTTGGCTTGCAGCAGCGTGCCCACCGGCATTTGGGTAGTGTCGATGCGGGTGAGGGCGGCGACATTGGCGCTCAACGCCTGCTGCAGCGAGAGGGTAAGGTTGCCCGCTGGCGTCTGGCCCACGGCCACGTTACTGCCCAACGGCAGCGGCTGGGTGCTGCTGGCCTGCACCAGGGTCTGGCGACCACCCTCAAGCGTCAACTTCAACAGTAACTGAAAAGCTTCGCCGCCTTGTTTAAGCGCGATGACCTCGGCGTTGACGGTTTTTCCAGGCGCGATCAAGCCGGTCTGCGGCTCCAGCAGCTTGAGCAACTCGCCGGCCGCAGGCAGCGGGGCGGGGCCTGAAGTCGCGGTTGGCGGCAGGCTAGGAAGGTTGATCTCACCGGTCATCGTGCGCATCGTCTCTGGGGAAATTGCCCTCTTTAGAGTAGGGCATCGCATGTATAATGCCGCCCGTCTGCAACGAGAGCGGTAAAAACCTCACAACTATTTGATCCAGCTCTCTAAAATCGGTCGCCAAAGCCGTTATTGTGCATTTCTCTATAACGGCCGCTGCACCGCCGACTTGAACCGTAAAGGCCCGCGATCTCTTGACCAGCCCTCTTCTTGAAGCCGTAGCGCTTGCCTGTGAACGCGACCTGCGCCTGCTGTTCGAACACCTCCAATTGCGCCTGGCGGGCGGCGACATGGTGCAAGTCAGCGGCCCCAACGGCAGTGGCAAGACCAGCCTGCTGCGCTTGCTGGCAGGGTTGATGCAACCGACGGCGGGTGAGGTTCGGCTTAACGACAAGCCCCTGCATGAACAGCGCACCGAGTTGGCCCGCAACCTGATCTGGATCGGCCACGCCGCCGGGATCAAGGACGTACTCACCGCAGAAGAAAACCTCAGTTGGCTCAGCGCGCTGCATCATCCCGCTGGCCGCGATGCAATCTGGCAGGCCCTGGCCGCTGTCGGTCTCAAGGGCTTCGAAGACGTGCCCTGTCACACCCTCTCCGCCGGCCAGCAGCGTCGTGTCGCGCTGGCGCGCCTGTACTTGCCGGGCCCGCCGCTGTGGATTCTCGACGAACCATTCACCGCCCTCGACAAACAAGGCGTGGCCCAATTGGAAGAACACCTGGCCCGGCATTGCGAGCAGGGCGGGTTGGTGGTGCTCACCACCCACCACACCCTGGCGCGCAGGCCCGCCGGTTACCGTGAACTGGATCTGGGGCGGTGGTCGGCATGAGCGTCTTTGCGCTGCTGGTCGCCCGCGAAGCACGCCTGTTGTGCCGTCGCCCGGCAGAGCTGGCCAACCCGCTGGTGTTCTTCGCCATCGTGGTTGCCTTGTTCCCCCTGGCGGTCGGTCCCGAGACTAAACTGTTGCAAACCTTGTCCCCGGGACTGGTTTGGGTAGCGGCGCTTTTATCCGTGCTGCTCTCGCTGGACGGGCTGTTTCGCAGTGATTTCGAAGACGGTTCCCTGGAGCAATGGGTCCTTTCGTCGCACCCTTTGCCCCTTCTGGTATTGGCCAAGGTACTGGCACACTGGGCCTTTTCCGGCCTCGCGCTGGTCTTGCTTTCGCCGCTGCTGGCGCTGATGCTGGGTTTGCCGGTTGAATGCTTGCCGGTGTTGCTCCTGTCCTTGTTACTCGGTACACCAGTGCTCAGCCTGCTGGGGGCGGTGGGCGCAGCGTTGACCGTCGGTTTGAAGCGCGGTGGCCTGTTACTGGCCCTGCTGATTCTGCCGTTGTACATCCCGGTCCTGATCCTCGGCAGCGGTGCTTTGCAGGCTGCGCTGATGGGCATGCCGGCAACCGGTTACCTCCTGTGGCTTGGCAGCCTGGCCGCCCTGGCGGTAACCCTGACACCCTTTGCCATAGCGGCCGGCCTGAAGATCAGCGTCGGCGAATAATGAGGTCTGGTCAGGCTTTACACGCTTAGCCAGTAAAGACCCTAAGCTGCTTGCCACGACAAGCAGCAACCGTGAGAAACAGCAATGAACTGGACCTGGTTTCACAAGCTCGGCTCGCCCAAATGGTTTTATGGCATCAGCGGCAGGCTGCTGCCGTGGTTGAGCGTCGCCGCCGTGCTGCTGATCGGCACCGGCCTGGTTTGGGGCCTGGCCTTCGCACCGCCGGACTACCAGCAAGGCAACAGCTTTCGCATCATCTATATCCACGTGCCCGCCGCCATGCTGGCGCAGTCCTGCTACGTGATGCTGGCGGTATGCGGCATCGTCGGTCTGGTCTGGAAGATGAAGCTTGCCGACGTCGCCCTGCAATGTGCCGCGCCGATAGGTGCGTGGATGACCGCCGTGGCGCTGGTCACCGGCGCGATCTGGGGCAAACCCACCTGGGGTTCGTGGTGGGTGTGGGATGCGCGGCTCACGTCCATGTTGATCCTGCTGTTCCTGTACTTCGGCCTGATTGCCCTGGGCAACGCGATCAGCAACCGTGACAGCGCCGCCAAGGCCTGCGCGGTGCTGGCGATTGTCGGCGTAATCAACATCCCGATCATCAAATACTCGGTAGAGTGGTGGAACACCTTGCACCAGGGCGCCACCTTCACCCTCACCGAAAAACCGACAATGCCGGTGCAAATGTGGGCGCCGTTGCTGTTGATGGTGCTGGGTTTTTACTGCTTCTTCGGCGCGGTGCTGCTGCTGCGCATGCGCCTGGAAGTGCTCAAGCGTGAAGCCCGCACCAGCTGGGTCAAGGCCGAAGTTCAAGCCAGCCTGGGAGCGCCTGCATGAGTTTTACTTCATTCAGCGATTTTCTCGCCATGGGCCATCACGGCCTGTATGTCTGGACGGCCTATGGCATCTGCCTGGCGGTGCTGGCCCTCAACGTCGCCGTGCCACTCCTGGCGCGCAAGCGTTACCTGCAACAAGAGGCGCGTCGTCTGCGCCGGGAGACCGATAAGTGAATCCGTTGCGCCGAAAGCGTCTGTTGATCATCCTTGCCATCCTCGCCGGCGTCGCCATTGCCGTGGGCCTGGCCCTGAGTGCCTTGCAGCAGAACATCAACCTGTTCTACACCCCGACCCAGATCGCCAATGGCGAAGCGCCGGTGGACACGCGCATCCGCGCCGGCGGCATGGTGGAGAAGGGTTCGCTGAAACGCTCCGGCGATTCCCTGGACGTGACCTTCGTCGTCACCGACTTCAACAAAGCCGTGACCATCACCTATCGCGGCATCCTCCCGGACCTGTTCCGCGAAGGCCAGGGCATCGTCGCTCTGGGCAAGCTCAACGCCAACGGCGTGGTGGTGGCCGATGAAGTGCTGGCCAAGCACGATGAAAAATACATGCCGCCGGAAGTCACCAAAGCGCTGAAAGACAGCGGCCAATCCGCGCCTGGCTCAATGCCGGCACCTGCCAAGGAGGGCTAAGCGATGACGTCCGCACTGTTTATTCCTGAGCTGGGCCAGTTGGCGATGATCCTCGCCCTGTGCTTCGCCGTCGTCCAGGCCGTGGTGCCGCTGCTCGGTGCCTGGCGCGGCGACCGCCTGTGGATGAGCCTGGCGCAGCCGGCCGCCTGGGGCCAGTTCGCGTTCCTGCTGTTCGCCTTCGGCTGCCTGACCTACGCCTTCATGACCGACGATTTTTCCGTCGCCTATGTGGCCAATAACTCCAACAGCGCGCTGCCCTGGTACTACAAGTTCAGCGCCGTGTGGGGCGCCCACGAAGGGTCGCTGCTGCTGTGGGCGTTGATCCTCGGCGGCTGGACCTTCGCCGTATCGGTGTTCTCGCGCCAATTGCCGCAAGTGATGCTGGCGCGGGTGCTGGCGGTGATGGGCATGATCAGCATCGGGTTCCTGCTGTTCCTGATCATGACGTCCAACCCGTTCAGCCGCATCCTGCCGCAGGTTCCGGTGGACGGGCATGACCTCAACCCACTGCTGCAAGATATCGGCCTGATCGTGCACCCACCGATGCTTTACATGGGGTATGTCGGCTTCTCCGTGGCCTTTGCCTTCGCCATCGCCGCGTTGCTCGGCGGGCGCCTGGATGCGGCCTGGGCGCGCTGGTCGCGTCCCTGGACCATCGTCGCCTGGGCCTTCCTGGGTATCGGCATCACCCTGGGGTCGTGGTGGGCTTACTACGAACTCGGCTGGGGCGGCTGGTGGTTCTGGGACCCGGTGGAAAATGCGTCCTTCATGCCCTGGCTGGTCGGCACCGCGCTGATTCACTCCCTGGCTGTCACCGAAAAACGTGGCGTGTTCAAGAGCTGGACCGTGCTGCTGGCCATTGCGGCATTTTCCCTCAGCCTGCTCGGCACCTTCCTTGTGCGTTCGGGCGTGCTGACGTCAGTGCACGCGTTTGCGTCGGACCCTGCGCGCGGCGTGTTCATCCTGATCTTCCTGCTGTTTGTGGTCGGTGGTTCGCTGACGCTGTTTGCCCTGCGCGCACCAGTGGTCAAGAGCCAGGTCGGCTTTAACCTGTGGTCGCGGGAAACCTTGCTGCTCGGTAACAACCTGGTACTGGTGGTGGCCGCGTCGATGATCCTGCTCGGCACGCTGTACCCGTTGGTGCTGGATGCCTTGAGCGGTGCCAAGCTGTCTGTCGGCCCGCCGTACTTCAACGCCTTGTTCATTCCGTTGATGGGCCTGTTGATGGTGGTGATGGCGGTCGGCATGCTGGTGCGCTGGAAAGACACCCCGGTGAAATGGCTGGCCGGCATGCTGATGCCGGTGCTGCTGGGCAGTGTGGCCCTGGCCGTGATCGCCGGGGTGGCCTACGGCGATTTCAACTGGGCGGTGCTCGCCACGTTCCTGCTCGCGGCCTGGGTACTGCTGGCCGGTGTGCGCGACATTGCCGACAAGACCCGTCACAAGGGCTTGATCAAAGGCTTGCCGACGTTGACCCGCAGCTACTGGGGCATGCAGATCGCCCACCTCGGCATCGCGGTGTGTGCCTTGGGTGTGGTGCTGTCGAGCCAGAACAGCGCCGAGCGCGACCTGCGCCTGGCGCCGGGTGAGTCCATGGACCTGGCCGGTTATCACTTCATCTTTGAAGGCGCCAAGCATTTCGAAGGGCCGAACTTTACGTCAGACAAAGGCACTGTGCGCGTCGTGCGCAACGGCAAGGAAATCGCCGTGCTGCATCCGGAAAAACGCCTGTACACGGTGCAGAGCTCAATGATGACCGAAGCCGGCATCGACGCGGGTTTCACTCGTGATCTGTATGTGGCGCTCGGTGAACCGCTGGGCGACGGCGCCTGGGCGGTGCGCGTGCATGTCAAACCGTTCGTGCGCTGGATCTGGTTTGGCGGTTTGTTAACCGGTTTCGGTGGCTTGCTTGCCGCGCTGGACCGGCGCTATCGGGTCAAGGTCAAGAGTCGGGTGCGTGAAGCCCTCGGTATGGGAGCGGCGGTATGAAGCGTTGGTTGATGGTGTTGCCGCTGGCAGCGTTCCTGGTGGTGGCGGTGTTCCTTTATCGTGGCCTGTACCTGGACCCGGCCGAGTTACCGTCGGCAATGATCGGCAAGCCGTTCCCGGAGTTTTCACTGCCGAATGTGCAGGGCGACAAGCAGCTGTCCCGCGCCGACCTGTTGGGTAAACCGGCGCTGGTCAACGTGTGGGGCACCTGGTGCATCTCCTGCCGCGTCGAACACCCTGTGCTGAATAAACTGGCCGAGAACGGTGTGGTGATCTACGGCATCAACTACAAGGACGACAATGCCGCGGCCTTGAAGTGGTTGGCCGAATTCCACAACCCGTACCAGCTGGATATTCGCGATGAGGACGGCAACCTCGGCCTGAACCTGGGGGTGTACGGCGCCCCGGAAACCTTCTTTATCGATGCCAGGGGCGTGATCCGCGACAAGTATGTCGGCGTGATCGACGAAGTGGTCTGGCGCGAACAACTGGCCGCCAAATACCAGGCCCTGGTTGATGAGGCCAAACCATGAAGCGCCTGTTGGCTGCCGCCGTCCTGGCGCTGGGGCTGGCCGGTGTGGCCCACGCCGCCATCGACACCTATGAATTTGCCAACGACGCCGAGCGTGAGCGTTTTCGCGAGCTGACCAAGGAACTGCGCTGCCCCAAGTGCCAGAACCAGGACATCGCCGATTCCAATGCGCCCATCGCTGCCGACCTGCGCAAAGAGATCTTCCGCATGCTGGGGGAGGGCAAGGACAACCAGCAGATCATCGACTTCATGGTCGACCGCTACGGTGATTTCGTGCGCTATAAACCGGCCCTGACCGGCAAGACCGCGCTGCTCTGGTTCGGCCCTGCCGGGCTGTTGCTGGCCGGCGTGGTGGTCATGGCCGTGATCGTGCGCCGCCGCCGTGCCGCGCCTGCCGATGGCTGCGATGCGCTGTCCCCTGAAGAGCGTAAACGTCTCGACCACTTGCTGGACACCAAGACTGATGATTGATTTCTGGCTCGCAGCCGGCCTGCTGCTGTTGATTGCCCTGAGTTTCCTGTTGATTCCTGTTTTGCGTGGCCGCCGCGCCCAGCGTGAAGAGGACCGCACCGCGCTGAACGTGGCGCTGTATCAAGAACGCGTCGCCGAGCTGCAAGTGCAGCAGGACGAAGGCGTGTTGAATGCCGCGCAACTCGATACCGGCCGCGCCGAAGCGGCGCGTGAGTTGCTGGCCGACACCGAGGGCCTGGAAAAGCCTCGCGAATCCCGCCTGGGCAAACCGCTGCCATTACTGGCGGCGGTGTTGGTACCGGTGCTGGGCTTGGGCATGTATCTGCATTTTGGCGCGAGTGACAAAGTCGAACTGGCCCGTGAGTTCTCCCAACCGCCAGTGTCCATGGCCGACATGACCCGACGCCTGGAACGCGCCGCCGCTGCGCAACCGGATTCAGCAGAAGGGTTGTACTTCCTGGGGCGCGCCTACATGGCCCAGGACCGTGCGGCCGATGCCGCTAACGTCTTCGAACGCACCGTGGCCCTGGCCGGGCGCCAGCCCGAACTGCTCGGGCAGTGGGCTCAGGCGCAATATTTTGCTGACAACAAGCAGTGGTCACCCAAGGTCCAGGCGCTGACCGACGAAGCCTTGAAGCTCGATCCAAAGGAAGTCACCAGCCTTGGCCTGCTTGGTATCGCCGCCTTCGAAGGCCAGCGCTACCAGGAGGCTATCGATTACTGGAAGCGTCTGCTGGCGCAACTGCCCCCCGAAGACAATTCCCGTGTTGCGCTGCAAGGCGGTATCGACCGCGCGGCGCAAAAGCTCAGGGAGAGTGGCGGCACTGTCGCGCAAAAGGCCGTGCTGAAAGTACGCGTGGACCTGTCCGCCGAAGTGAAAGCCAAGGCCCTGCCAGGCGACAGCGTGTTCATCTTTGCCCGCGCCGTCAGCGGCCCGCCGGCGCCCCTGGCGGCCAAGCGTGTCAGCGTTGCCGAACTGCCCGTCACCGTGGAACTGGGCGATGCCGACGCGATGATGCCGCAGTTGAAACTGTCCAACTTCCCTGAAGTCCAACTGGTTGCGCGCATATCCCGGGCAGGTGTTCCAACCGCTGGCGAGTGGATCGGCCGCAGCCAACCCCTGGCCAGCAACACCACTGCACTGCAGCAGCTGACCATCGACAGTCCGGATAAGTAATTCGAGGAAACGCCCATGACCGCATTTGCACGTATCACCCTGCTCAGCCTGGTAGTGGGCCTGAGCGCCTGTGCGGTCCACCGGCCACCTCCCGGGCCCACTGGGCCGACCATTCCACCGTCCGGCCCGTCGACGCAACCGACGACCAAACCCTCCGGCCCGGTCACCCCGCCGCCGAAACCACTGCCAACCAAATCGCCAACCTTCGCCCCACCTCCCGGCGCCGCCAGCCACTGGGACGGCAAGATGCAGGTCTACGTACTCGACGACCAGCCCGACACCTTCTATCGCCAGCGCACCTACTACCGCTGGAGCAACGGCTGGAGCCGCTCCATCAGCCCGAACGGGCCGTGGGAAGAAACCAACGTGCAAGGCGTGCCGCCGGGGTTGAGCAAGCAGTACGCGCAATGACAACAGGCGACCTTTATAGGTCGCCTTTTTCATGACTGTAAAATGATCGTTCCCTCGCTCCGCGTGGGAATGCATCCCGTGACGCTCCGCGTCACCAGTGCGCAAAAAGCAGGACGCGGAGCGTCCAGGGTGGCATTCCCACGCAGAGCGTGGGAACGATCCTATTATCAAGCGACAGGACACTCCCGGTTCAACGCTTCATCCACCAATAACTGCGCAATTTCCATCATCTGCACGACCGCCAGCACCTGCTTGCGGCCTGAGCCATCCAGATGCTCGGCGCAGTCGTACGCACATACAGTCGCCGACCCCAGCATCTCGCTGGCATTGCTTAACGCCGCTTCGGTGCTAAGGCCGGGTCGTACGGTGAAGATGAGGTTGGGCGGGGTTTGTGGGATGTCATCCGGACGGGATGGTGGGGGATTTGGCGTAACCTTTTTCATGCAGTCAGTCTCCATTCAGTTGGAGCTCACCACATCCGCGACCAAGCAGAAGGGTGGCGAGCTGTACGCAGGTTGGTCGACCAGGGAATGGAAACCCGGCAGGGCCCTAAGCCCTCCCGCGCACAGCTCGCCATAACGCGAGCACAAGAATGCCGCTTGCGCGGCACTGTGCGCCATTCTAACCCAGGCGACCAAGCCTGATCGCTGATGAGCAGCGATTGCGAGAGGCTAACGGCGCCTTATAGCAACTGCAAGCCACGCAGATCGTAGGAAAATTCCTGTCTGGATCAAGCGTTGCGCCGTCTGAGTTGTGCCCAGTAAGCACCGCAGCTATCACAGCTGTCATGGCTCACCCTTTCCCGGTAAGGTGACCACCGCTGGCCTGGCTGCCTAGCAACCGCTGGATATACTCTGCTGTACCGGGCAAACCGGTACAGTGGGCCAATGAGTGGGAAAACAAGCAAAGAGGGTGTGGTGATGGCAGGCAGGTTGATCTATCTCATCGGGCCTTCCGGTTCGGGCAAGGACAGCCTGCTGGAGGCCGCACGCCCACGGTTGGCCGAGCGCGGTTGCCGTATTGTGCGCCGCGTCATCACCCGGTCTGCGGAAGCGGTGGGTGAAGCGGCGCTGGGCGTGAGCCCGGCGCAGTTTGCGGCGATGCAGGCGCAAGGCGAGTTTGCCCTCAGTTGGCAGGCCAATGGGTTGTCCTACGGCATTCCCAAGCAGATCGATGAATGGCTGGCGGCCGGGGAGGACGTGCTGGTCAACGGCTCGCGCGCCCACCTGGCGCAAACCCGTGAGCGTTATCCGACATTGCTGGTGTTGTTGCTGACGGTCGATCAGGTGGTGTTGCGCCAGCGTTTGATCGCACGCGCACGTGAGTCATTGGCCGATATTGAGGAACGCCTGGCACGCAACGTGCGGTTCACCGAGGAACTGATCACCGCCAATGGCGAAGGGTTATTCGTGCTGGATAATTCCGGCCCGTTGGAACATACGGTCGAGCGTTTGCTGTGTTGCCTGGCCCATGGGCACTCGGCCTGAGCCCGATACTGCGTCGAAACGCCCAGATCTCTTTGATATCACCCACCGCGCCACCAGGCGCGCCTTCCGTTGTGCATATTCAGTAAAACAACCGCCAGTCAGACCAGTCAATTCTGTGCTTGAGTAAAGATAACTCTAGGGTTATTTTTATTTAGTCCAAGCCAAGGAGGCAGGGGGGCAAAGCAGGCTATTGATCAAAGAGCTGCAAGAGGCGGGTTGGGTGCTGGATCGTGTCACCGGCAGCCATCACATTTTTACCCACCGCTATAACCCGTACACGATCCCGGTGCCTCATCCGAAGAAAGATCTTCCCTTGGGCACCGTCAGAAGCATCAGGAAACGCGCCGGGCTGTTTCAGTTTTAAGGAGAGCATGCATGCAATACCCAATCTGCATCGAATGGGGCGATGACTTTACCGCCACCGGTATCCAGATCCCCGATATTCCGGGTGCTGTCACCGCCGGGGACAGTTTTGAAGAGGCGTATAACGCGGCCGTGGAGGTTGCGCACATCATGCTGCAGGAGATCGCCGCCGAGGGCGGAGTGATTCCGATGCCAACCTCGGTCGCCACTCATCACGCCCATGAAGACTACGCCGGCATGGGCTGGGGCATGTTGGAGCTGGATATCTCGCCCTATCTGGGCAAGACCGAGAAGGTCAATGTGACCTTGCCCGGCTATGTCATCCAACGCATCGACCGTTACGTGCGCGAGCATAAAGTCAAAAGCCGCTCGTCATTTCTGGCGGACGCGGCTTTGGAGAAGTTGGTGCGTTCTTAAGCGGTTGCCGCCGCCACCTGGCGCGACGCACTGAGAAACCGCAACAACGCCACCAGCGGGAACGCACTGCCCACCAGCATCACCCCCAGCCAACCGCCGTGTTCGTACACGCTGCTGGCAATCGCCGAGCCGAAGGCGCCGCCAATGAAGATGCTGGTCATGTACAGCGCGTTCAGGCGGCTGCGGCTCTGGGCGTCGAGGGCGTAGACGGCGCGCTGGCCGAGGACCATGTTCATCTGCACGCAGAAGTCCAGCACCACGCCGGTCACCGCCAGGCCGATCACACTGTACAGCGGGTGCACGAAGGCCGGCAGGAAGCTCAACGCGGCAAACAGCATCGCCAGCAGCGACGCACGGTGGGTGTGGCCGGCATCGGCCAGGCGCCCGGCGATGGGCGCCGCGATGGCACCCAGGGCACCGACCAGGGCGAACAGCGCGATTTCGCTCTGGGTCAGGCCATGATTGCGTGCCAGTTCCAGTGGGGCAGCGGTCCAGAACAGGCTGAAGGTTGCGAACATGCAACCCTGATAAAACGCGCGCTGGCGCAGCACCGGCTGGTGGCGCAACAGGCTGCCCAGCGAGCCCAGCAATTGGCCGTAGCTGGCGCTATGATCCGGCTGGCGCTTGGGAATGGTCAGCATCAACACTACGCTGATGAACACCATCAATGCTGCTGCCGCCATGAACATCGCACGCCAGCCGAAGTGGTCCGCCACCACGCTGGACACCGGCCGCGCCAGCAGAATGCCCAGCAATAACCCGCCCATGATGCTGCCGACCACCCGGCCACGGGACTCGGCAGGCGCCAGGTGTGCGGCCAACGGGATCAGGATCTGCACCGACACCGAGCTGAAGCCGATCAGCAGCGACACCAGCAGGAACAGGTTGGGCTGCTCGGTGAACGCGGCGCCCAGCAGGCTGGCGATGGCCACCACGGTGGTGATGATCATCAGCCTGCGGTTTTCCAGCAGGTCGCCCAGCGGCACCAGGAAGAACAGGCCCAGGGCATAGCCGATCTGCGTCAGCGACACAATCAGGCTGGCCATGGCCGGCGTGAGCCCGATGTCCGGCGCGATCAGTTCGATGATCGGCTGCGCGTAATAGATGTTGGCGACGATGGCACCGCAGCAAAACGCAAACAGCATGACCATGCCTCGGGTCATGGTGCCTGTCGCCTGGGAGGTAGCGTTCATGGTGTTCTCATAAAAGCGAAGGAAGATGGCGTGAGAGGGTAAAGACAATGGCCGGCAGTGAGTAGGCCGCTTGTAGTGATAACGGTCATGCCGCGAAATAATGACACTCCACAAAACCAATGTGGGAGGGGGCTTGCCCCCGATGGCGGTGCATCAGTCAATGCCTGTGCTGGCTGACCCACCGCTATCGGGAGCAAGCCCCCTCCCACAGTATCGAGGAACGCTTACTGGCCGGAGTAAATCTGGTCAAACACGCCGCCATCATTGAAGTGGGTTTTCTGCACGGTGCGCCAGTCACCAAAGGTTTTCTCTACCGACAGGAAGTCGACTTTCGGGAAACGGTCGGTGTACTTGGCCAGCACTGTCGGGTCACGCGGGCGCAGGTAGTTGTTGGCGGCGATTTCCTGGCCTTCGGCCGACCACAGGTACTTCAGGTAGTCTTCAGCGGCCTCGCGGGTGCCTTTCTTCTCGACCACTTTGTCCACCACCGACACCGGCGGCTCAGCTTCGGCGGAGACGCTTGGGTAGATCACTTCGAACTGATCGCGGCCGAATTCACGGGCGATCATTTCCGCTTCGTTTTCAAAGGTGACCAGCACGTCGCCGATCTGATTGGTCATGAAGGTGGTGGTGGCGGCACGGCCACCGGTGTCGAGTACCGGCGCCTGTTTGAACAGCTTGCCGACGAAGGCCTTGGCCTTTTCTTCATCGCCGCCGTTCTTCAGCACATAGCCCCAGGCCGACAGGTAAGTGTAGCGGCCGTTACCCGAGGTTTTCGGGTTGGGCACGATCACCTGTACGCCATCCTTGAGCAGGTCGGGCCAGTCTTTCAGGGCTTTGGGGTTGCCCTTGCGCACGATGAACACCGTGGCCGAGGTGAACGGCGCGCTGTTGTTCGGCAGGCGGGTGACCCAGTTGTCCGGTACCAGTTTGCCGTTGTCGGCCAGGGCGTTGATGTCGGTGGCCATGTTCATGGTGATCACGTCCGCCGGCAGGCCGTCGATCACCGAGCGCGCTTGTTTGCTGGAGCCGCCAAAGGACATCTGCAGGGTCAGCTTGTCATTCGGGTGTTCGGCATCCCAATGCTTCTGGAAGGCGGCGTTGTAGTCCTTGTAGAAATCACGCATCACGTCGTAGGAGACGTTGAGCAGGGTAACCGGTGCCGCCTGGACGGCGCCGGCCAGGGCCAGGCCGGCGGCCAGGAGAGAGGCGCTGAGGATGTTTTTCACTGCTCATTCCTTGTTGTTCGAGAGAAGAGGGGAGGCACAATGCCAGCGACTATAGCCGGGGCCGCATAGTCGCTTAAAGATTAAAAAGAACTTTGCTTATTCCACTTTCTTAAAGAGATTGCTGCCACAGCGTGAGCAAAACGCTGCATTCGGCTCGTGGCTGTTCTTCTTGCACACCGGGCAGTCGGTTTGCAGCTGCTCACCGCGCATGGCGCTCGCCAGCTCTGCGGTGAATATCCCGGTGGGCACGGCAATGATCGAGTAACCGGTGATCATCACCAGCGAGGAAATCACCTGGCCCAGGGGAGTCTTGGGCACGATGTCGCCAAAGCCCACGGTGGTGAGCGTCACGATCGCCCAATAGATGCCCTTGGGAATGCTGGTAAACCCGTGTTCCGGGCCCTCGATCACGTACATCAAGGTGCCGAACACCGTCACCAGGGTGCACACGCTCACCAGGAACACCACGATCTTCTGCTTGCTACCGCGCAGCGCCGCCATCAGGTAGTTGGCCTGCTTGAGGTAGGGGCTCAGCTTGAGTACGCGGAAGATCCGCAGCATGCGGATGATGCGGATAATCAGCAGGTACTGCGCGTCGCTGTAGTACAACGCGAGGATGCCGGGGACGATGGCGAGCAGATCCACCAGGCCATAAAAGCTGAAGGCATAGCGCAATGGCTTGGGCGAGCAGTAAAGCCGCAGGCCGTACTCGATCAGGAAGATGAGGGTGAATCCCCACTCGATATACGCCAGCACGTCGGCGTAGTTCTGGTGGATCTGGTCGATGCTGTCGAGCATCACGATCACCAGGCTGGCGAGGATGATCAACAACAGGATGCCGTCAAAGCGCCGCCCGGCGACGGTGTCGCTTTGAAAAACCATGACGTAGAGCCGCTGGCGCCAGTCGTTGTTGCTGTCCATAAGTCCGCCTGAGGTGAATATCGGCAAAGCCTAGGGGGATTCGAACGGCCTGTCCATGCGCGGTGTGCGCAGCATTCGCTGGCTGGCGCGCACCAGCCAGCAACTGAGAATGAACGGCGCGGTCAGTGCCGGCAGGTGCAGGGCGGCAAAACCTGGGGTGAGCAGAATGGCCAGCCCGATGCCGAGCAGCGGCAGCCAGGGTTGGCGCTGTGCCTGGCTCAGCGCCAGGGCGGCGAGCGCCGGGTTGTAGCTGTGCAGGCCGAGCAGGGCACCGCTGGTTTCGCCCAGCAGCAAGGCGACCATTACGCCAGCGATGGCGCCGAGCAGTGCCCACACGGCAGCGCGGCGGTCAGCCAGTAGCAGGCCGACGGCGATCAAGGCCCCGGCCAGGGGCTGGTCGAGCAGCATCACCTGGGCCAGGCCGGTGAACGGGGCGCCGAGTAGCGCCAGGGTATCGGGCTCGCTCGGGGCGAAGGTAGCGGGCGCCATGGTGCCCAGCAACAACCAGCCCAGGCCGACAAAGGGCGAGGTGTAGGCGGGTAGGTCCTGGGGGTGCGAGGCCAGTTTCAACCACTGCCTCACCAGCATCGCGCTCACGCCGCCGCACGCCAGGATCAGTGGCGGCACCAGAGCCGACCAGGCGAAGTGCTGGCTGATCAATAAGCCCAGCAAGACGCCGTTGTAGCTATGCAGCCCGGCCTGGCGTTCGGCCTTGGGGTAACCCCGGCGCTGGGCCGTGAGCAAACCCGCGACGCCGCCCAGCAAGGCACCGCCGAGCAACGCCGGGGCGCCGATCAGGATCGCCAGCAGGCACAGCAGGCCGCACAGTGGATGGCGCTGGAGAAAAATCTGGCTGAAGCCGTTGAGCAGGGCTTCGGCCCAGTCGGGGCAGGTGGAGTTGTGCATGATGGGTATTCAGGAGGACCGAGTTGTTCCCATCGGGGGCAAGCCCCCTCCCACACTTGATTGGGTTCACAAATTTACAGATGTGAACGCGTCCAATGTGGGAGGGGGCTTGCCCCCGATGAGGCCCGAGCAAGCGCTAAATCAACGTCTCTATACGCAGCGAGTTGGTCGACCCCAACTGCCCGAACGGCACCCCCGCGGTAATCACCAGCGTATCCCCGCGTTGCGCCATCCCTTGGGCCTGGGCGATCTCCAATGCGGTGGAACACACCTCATCCACCTGGCGCAGCCGATCATTGACCACCGAGTGCACCCCCCACGCCACGCTCAAACGCCGCGCCGTGGACAGGTTCGGCGTGAGGTTGAGGATCGGCGCCACCGGCCGCTCCCTGGCCGCGCGCAGGCTGGAGGCGCCCGACTCGCTGTAGTTCACCAGCACCGCCACCGGCAGGATGCTGCTGATACGCCGGATCGCACAGCTGATGGCGTCCGACACCGTGGCGTCCGCCCTGGGCCGGCTGACATCCAGCTGGGCCTGGTAGTCCGGGCCGTTCTCAACTTGGCGGATAATCTTGCTCATCATCTGCACGGCTTCCAGCGGGTACTCGCCCGACGCGGTTTCCGCCGACAGCATCACCGCGTCCGCGCCTTCTGCCACCGCATTGGCCACGTCGGTGACTTCGGCGCGGGTCGGCGCCGGGGAAAAGCGCATGGACTCGAGCATCTGTGTCGCCACCACCACCGGTTTACCCAGTTGGCGGCAGGTTTTAATGATGTCCTTCTGGATCTGCGGCACGCTTTCGGCCGGCACCTCCACGCCCAGGTCGCCGCGGGCCACCATGATCGCGTCGCTCAGTTCGGCGATTTCCCGCAGCCGTTGCACTGCCGAGGGCTTCTCGATCTTGGCCATCAGGAACGCCCTGTCGCCGATCAGCTCGCGGGCTTCGCGGATATCTTCCGGGCGCTGCACGAACGACAGCGCCACCCAGTCCACGCCCAATTCCAGGCCGAACGCCAAGTCGCGACGGTCCTTGGCGGTGAGCGGGCTGAGTTCCAGCAGCGCCTGCGGCACGTTCACGCCTTTGCGATCGGACAACTCGCCGCCATTGAGCACCGTGGTGTCGATGGCATCGGCATGCTTGGTGAGCACGCGCAGGCGCAGCTTGCCGTCGTCCAGCAACAGCTCCATGCCCGGCTCCAGTGCCGCGATGATTTCCGGGTGGGGCAGGTTGACCCGACGCTGATCGCCCGGTGTTTCATCCAGGTCCAGGCGCAGCGCCTGGCCGCGCACCAGTTGCACCTTGCCCTCGGCAAAGCGCCCGACGCGCAGCTTGGGCCCTTGCAGGTCCATGAGGATGCCCAGCGGGTAGTTCAACTGGCGCTCCACCTGGCGAATCCACTGGTAGCGCTGCGCGTGATCGGCGTGGTCGCCATGGCTGAAGTTGAGGCGAAAGATATTCACCCCGGCTTCCACCAGCTCGCGGATGTCATCGATCCCATCAGTGGCCGGGCCCAGGGTGGCGAGGATTTTGACCTTCTTGTCAGGCGTCATGTTTGGCAGTCTCGAGGATCAGGATGGCGCGGAAGTCGTTGACGTTGGTGCGGGTCGGCTCGGTGACGATCAGCCCGTCGAGCGCGGCGAAATAACCGTAGCCGTTGTTGTTGTCCAGCTCGTCGCTGGCGCTCAGGCCCAGGGCTTCGGCGCGGCGGTAGCTGCACGGGGTCATGATCGCGCCGGCGTTGTCTTCCGAGCCGTCGATGCCATCGGTATCGCCGGCCAGGGCATAGACGCCGGGCAGGCCCTTGAGGCTGTCGGTGAGGCTGAGCAGAAACTCCGCGTTGCGCCCGCCACGGCCATTGCCGCGCACGGTGACGGTGGTTTCGCCGCCGGAGAGAATCACGCAGGGTGCCGCTAATGGCTGGCCGTGCTGCACGATTTGCCGGGCAATGCCGGCGTGCACCTTGGCCACGTCGCGCGCTTCACCTTCGAGGTCGCCGAGGATCAGCGGGCTGAACCCGGCCTGGCGTACTTTTACCGCCACCGCTTCCAGGGATTGCTGCGGCCGGGCGATCAACTGGAAGTGGCTGCGGGTGAGCAGCGGGTCACCAGGCTTGACGGTCTCCGACGCAGGGTCCTGCAACCAGTTGCGCACCGAGGCGGGCACGTCGATGCCGTAGCGCTTGAGAATTGCCAGGGCCTGTTGCGAAGTGCTCGGGTCGCCGACCGTGGGGCCGGAGGCGATCACCGTGGCCTGGTCGCCCGGCACATCGGAAATCGCGTAGGTATAGACCGTGGCCGGCCACGCGGCCTTGGCCAACCGCCCGCCCTTGATCGCCGAGAGGTGCTTGCGCACGCAATTCATCTCGCCAATGGTGGCGCCGGATTTGAGCAGGGCTTTGTTGATGCTTTGCTTGTCGGCCAGGGTGATGCCTTCGGCGGGCAGGGCAAGCAACGCGGAGCCGCCGCCGGAGAGCAGGAAAATCACGCGGTCGTCTTCGGTCAGATGGCTGATCAGTTCCAGCACGCGCTTGGCCACGGCGAGGCCGGCAGCGTCGGGCACGGGATGGGCGGCCTCGACCACTTCGATTTTCTGGCACGGCGCACCATGGCCGTAGCGGGTGACGACCAGGCCGCGAACCTCGCCCTGCCAGCAGTCCTCCACAACCAGCGCCATGGCGGCTGCGGCCTTGCCGGCGCCGATCACGATCACCCGGCCGCTGCGGTCGGCGGGCAGGTAAGGTTCAAGGACTTGCCGGGGATGGGCGGCGTCGATGGCTGTGGCAAACAGCTCGCGAAGCAGGTGTTGCGGATCGACCGACATAAGCGGGCTCCGGGGGAAATTCTTGTTATTAGAGGTGCAACAATCCAACGATGAAATGAGGGCCAAATGTGGGAGGGGGCTTGCCCCCGATAGCAGTGTTTCAGTCACCTCATCCATAACCTGACACACCGCAATCGGGAGCAAGCCCCCTCCCACCTTTGAATGCATTTCAACAGGGGAGAGTGGTGTGGGTTATTTATCGCGAATCGAGAAATTCGCCATATGCTCCAACCCCTTGATCAGTGCCGAATGGTCCCAGTTACCGCCACCAAGCGCCGCGCAGGTGCTGAACACTTGCTGGGTGCCGGCGGTGTTCGGCAAGTTGATCCCCAACTCTTTCGCCCCGGCCAGGGCCAGGTTCAAGTCCTTCTGGTGCAGGTTGATACGAAAGCCTGGGTCAAAGGTGCCCTTGATCATGCGTTCGCCATGCACTTCCAGGATCTTCGACGAGGCAAAGCCGCCCATCAGCGCTTCACGCACCTTGGCCGGGTCGGCGCCGTTTTTCGAGGCGAACAGCAGCGCTTCGGCCACCGCCTGAATATTCAGGGCCACGATGATCTGGTTGGCGACCTTGGCGGTCTGGCCATCCCCGTTACCGCCCACCAGGGTGATGTTCTTGCCCATCGCCTGGAACAGCGGCAGCGCGCGCTCGAAGGTCTGCGGTTCGCCACCAACCATGATGCTCAGGGTGCCGGCCTTTGCGCCGACTTCACCACCGGACACCGGGGCATCCAGGTACTGCGCGCCGGTCGCATTGATCTTCGCAGCGAACGCCTTGGTGGCGGTGGGGGAGATCGAGCTCATGTCGATCACCACCTTGTTCGGCGACAGGCCGGCGGCCACGCCGTCGGCGCGCAACAGCACGTCCTCGACCTGCGGGGTGTCGGGCACCATGACGATGATGAACTCGGCTTCCTGGGCGACTTGCTGGGGGTTGGCCAAGGCCACCGCGCCGGCGCTGATCAGTTCAGCCGGGGCCTTGCCATGATGTTCGGAGAGAAACAGTTGGTGACCTGCTTTCTGCAGGTTCGCGGCCATGGGTTGGCCCATGATGCCGGTGCCGATAAATCCGATTTTAGCCATGATGAAAGTCCTCTTTTTTATTAGATATGGCGCGGTCTTTTAGACGCTGCCAAGCCAATGTGGGAGGGGGCTTGCTCCCGATAGCGGTGCATCAGTCGACACACCTGTTGAATGAACGATTGCTATCGGGAGCAAGCCCCCTCCCACATTGTTTGGTGTTGTGTCTGTTAGATGGCGTTGTGGCTTTTTAGCCAGCCGAGACCCGCTTCGGTGGTGGTCAGCGGCTTGTACTCACAGCCGACCCATCCCGTGTAACCAATCCGGTCCAAGTGCTCGAACAGGAAGCGATAGTTGATTTCACCAGTGCCCGGCTCGTTGCGCCCTGGGTTGTCGGCCAGTTGAATGTGGTTGATCACACCCAAGCGCGTGGCCAGGGTGCGGGCCAGATCGCCCTCCATGATTTGCATGTGATAGATGTCGTATTGCAGGAACAGGTTGTCACTGCCCACCTGCTCGCGGATCGACAGAGCCTGCGCGGTATTGTTGAGGTAGAAACCCGGAATGTCGCGGGTGTTGATCATCTCCATCACCAGCTTGATGCCCGCTGCCTGCAATTTGTCGGCGGCGTACTTGAGGTTGGCGACGAAGGTTTTCTCAACGGTTTCGTCATCCACGCCGTGCGGCCGAATGCCCGCCAGGCAATTGACCTGGGTATTGCCCAGCACCTGGGCGTAGGCGATAGCCAGCTTGACCCCGGCGCGGAACTCTTCGACCCGGTCGGGGTGGCAGGCCAGGCCGCGTTCGCCTTTGGCCCAGTCGCCGGCCGGCAGGTTGAACAGCACCTGGGTCAGGCCGTTGGCGTCGAGCTGCGCCTTGATCTCAGCTGAGCTGAATTCGTACGGGAACAGGTACTCCACCCCTTCGAAGCCGGCATCGGCGGCCGCTTTGAAGCGGGAAAGGAAATCCTGCTCGGTAAACAGCATGGACAGGTTGGCGGCAAAGCGCGGCATAGGGTTCTCCTTAATCGAGCAGGGAAATGGCGGTCGGTGCGTCGTTGCCGACCAGGGCCAGGTCTTCGAATTCGTTGACGGCGTTGATCTCGGTGCCCATGGAAATATTGGTCACGCGCTCCAGAATAATCTCAACGATCACCGGCACCTTGAATTCTTCAATCATTTCCTGAGCGCGGCGCAGCGCCGGCTGGATCTGGCTCGGCTCGAACACGCGCAACGCCTTGCAACCCAGGCCTTCGGCAACCGCGACGTGGTCCACGCCATAGCCGTTGAGTTCGGGTGCGTTGAGGTTGTCGAAAGACAGCTGCACGCAGTAGTCCATTTCAAAGCCGCGTTGCGCCTGGCGGATCAGGCCAAGGTAGGAATTGTTCACCACCACGTGGATATACGGCAGCTTGAATTGCGCGCCCACGGCCAGCTCTTCGATCATGAACTGGAAGTCGTAGTCGCCCGACAGGGCCACCACTTTGCGGCTCGGGTCGGCCTTGACCACCCCGAGCGCCGCCGGAATCGTCCAGCCCAAGGGCCCGGCCTGGCCGCAGTTGATCCAGTGGCGTGGCTTATACACATGCAGAAACTGCGCGCCGGCGATCTGCGACAGGCCGATGGTGCTCACGTAGCAGGTGTCTTTGCCGAACACCTGGTTCATCTCTTCGTACACCCGTTGCGGCTTGACGGGCACGTTGTCGAAGTGGGTCTTGCGGTGCAGGGTGGCCTTGCGCTGCTGGCAATCATGGAGCCAGGCGCTGCGGTCCTTGAGCTTGCCGGCGGCTTTCCACTCGCGGGCGACTTCAATGAACATCGTCAGCGCGGCGCCGGCGTCGGACACGATGCCCAGGTCTGGGGTGAATACGCGGCCAATCTGGGTAGGTTCGATGTCGACGTGGATGAATTTGCGGCCTTCGGTATACACCTCCACCGAACCGGTGTGGCGGTTGGCCCAGCGGTTGCCGATGCCCAGCACCACGTCCGACTTGAGCATCGTCGCGTTGCCATAGCGGTGGGAGGTTTGCAGGCCGACCATGCCCACCATCAGCGGGTGGTCGTCGGGAATGGTGCCCCAGCCCATCAGGGTCGGGATCACCGGAATGCCGGTCAACTCGGCGAATTCCACCAGCAACTCGCTGGCGTCAGCGTTGATCACACCGCCACCGCTCACCAGCAGTGGGCGTTCGGCCTGGTCGAGCAGGGCCAGGGCTTTTTCCACCTGAATGCGTGTGGCCAATGGCTTGGCCAGGGGCAGCGGCTGGTAGGCGTCGATGTCGAATTCGATTTCGGCCATCTGCACGTCGAACGGCAGGTCGATCAACACCGGGCCAGGACGGCCGGAGCGCATTTCATAGAAGGCTTTCTGGAACGCGTAGGGCACCTGGCCGGGCTCGAGCACGGTGGTCGCCCACTTGGTCACCGGCTTGACGATGCTGGTGATGTCCACGGCCTGGAAGTCTTCCTTGTGCATGCGGGCACGGGGCGCTTGCCCGGTGATGCACAGGATCGGGATCGAGTCGGCCGAGGCGCTGTACAGGCCGGTGACCATATCGGTGCCCGCCGGGCCCGAGGTGCCGATGCACACGCCGATGTTGCCGGCCTTGGTGCGGGTGTAGCCCTCGGCCATGTGTGAGGCGCCTTCAACGTGGCGAGCAAGGACGTGATCGATGCCGCCCACCTTCTGCAAGGCCGAATACAACGGGTTGATCGCGGCGCCTGGGATACCGAAGGCGGTGTCCACCCCTTCACGGCGCATCACCAGGACGGCGGCTTCGATTGCTCTCATTTTGCTCATGGTTTTGGTGCCTCTTGCGTTTTGTAATTGTATACAAGTGGTGTCTGGACAAAGTGTATTCACGGCGAGCGGCGTAGGTCAATGCATTTTATAAACTGGCCTTTGCGTTCGTCGGAACGGCTTTTTTCGACGTATGGACGGTTTGTTTGTAAATATTGTATACAAAAAATAAATATCATTGTGTTCTATTTGTTCGATCCGGCATCTGATCAAACAGACGCTCCAACGTATTCCCAATAACAAAAGAAGGACGGCACCATGAGCGCTTTAACCTTGAAGATTGCCACCCAACTGGCCAGCCAGGCCCTCGCTGCGGGTCGCACCATTGCCGCCGCGCCGCTGACCATCGCGGTGCTCGACAGTGGCGGCCACTTGGTCACCCTGCAACGCGAAGACGGGGCGAGCCTGCTGCGCCCGCAGATCGCCATCGGCAAAGCCTGGGGCGCGATTGCCCTGGGCAAAGGCTCACGGCTGCTGGCGCTGGATGCGCAGCAGCGTCCGGCGTTCATCGCGGCGCTGAACAGCCTGGGCCAGGGCAGCGTGGTGCCGGCGCCGGGTGGGGTATTGATTCGAAATCAGGACGGCGTGGTGCTGGGGGCGATCGGGATCAGCGGGGATACGTCGGATACTGATGAGCAGTGCGCGATCACGGCGATCGAGGGGGTGGGGTTGATGGCGGATGCGGGGGTGTCAGCTTGATCTTTGGGTAATCTTGAAAAGCATCGGGGGCAAGCCCCCTCCCACACTTGATTGGGTTCACAGATTTCGATTTGTGAATACGGTCAAATGTGGGAGGGGGCTTGCCCCGGTACAAACCGGGGACATCGTTTACATTTCTAACCGGGGACATGGTTTACAGGTTAATACGCATGATCAGGAGGTAACTGATCATGCCCTGGAACCAAGAGTCTCCGATGAATCAACGAATCAGACTGGTCGCTGACTGGCTTTCTGGTAATTACACCAAAAGCCAGCTGGCGCGCCGCTTTAACGTAAGTCGGCCTACCGTCGACAAATGGATCGGCCGGCACAATGGCGATTTAAAGTCGTTAGCCGAACTGTCCCGACGCCCTCACAACAGCCCCAATAAAACCGACGATGAAATCCTGGCCCGTGTGGTGGCGATGAAGGAGGCGCACGATAAATGGGGTCCGAAGAAGCTTCTCGAGCTATTGCGACTTGAAGATCCCTCCATCGCCTGGCCTTCCCCAAGTACAGCAGGCCAATGGCTTGATCGACTTGGGCTCGTCCAAAAGCGGCGCTTCAAGCGCAGACACGGTAATTCCCCTGTAGTAATGCGCGAGGCCAACGAACCTAACCAGACGTGGTGCGCCGACTACAAAGGGCAATTCAAAATGCATAACGCGCAGATGTGCTTCCCTTTGACCATCACAGACCACGCTTCCCGGATGATTTTGGCGTGCAGGGCTCATTCAAAGATCAAGACTGAACCTGTTAAACAAGCCTTTGAGAGACTGTTTCAGGAGTACGGCATGCCCGAAGTTATTCGGTCGGACAACGGTGTTCCGTTTGCCTCTCCTGGCCTGGCAAGAATATCCACGCTGGCAGTTTGGTGGATACGTCTGGGCATCTATCCGGAGCGCACCATGCCAGGAAGACCGGCCCAAAATGGTCGCCATGAGCGGATGCACCGTAGCTTGAAACTGGAGCTGCCCTTAGGAGAAAACTTAATCGAGCAGCAGCTTTTGCTGGAGCATTTCAGGCATGAGTTCAATTACGTGCGCCCTCATGAAGCGCTCGGTATGAAGCGTCCAGGGGACGTGTATGTGCCGTCTACGCGGATTTACCCAGGATGCTTGCCGGATGTGGAGTATCCGTCCGAAATGAAGGTTCGAAGCGTCAGACAGGACGGGTCGATCAAGTGGAACGGCAAGTTGGTATTTATCAGCGAGGCGCTGTCAGGGGAGCAGATAGGGCTTAAAGAGGCTGAGGATGATGTTTGGGATTTGTACTTGTGTGATTATCCCCTGGGAAGGCTTGGGCGAGGTATGACCCGCGTCCAAGCCTCAAATGTGTAAACGATGTCCCCGGTTTCAGATGTAAACGATGTCTACGGTTCTACACCCCGATTAGCCCAGGCACTGCGGTCTTTCAGTCCGGCTCACACCCCTTGAGCACCAACCGAATAATCGTTTGCGCCGCCGCTTCATAATCCGCTTCATCCAGCTTGGCCTTGCCGGTCACCGCCGAAATCTGCCAGTCGAAATCGGCATAGGTCTGGGTCGCGGCCCAGATGCTGAACATCAAGTGGTTGGGCTCGATCGCCGCGATCAGGCCGCGTTCCACCCAATGCTGGATGCAGTCGATATTGTGCTTGGCCTGGGCATTGAGCTGTTCGACCTGCTCGGCACTGAGGTGGGGAGCGCCGTGCATGATTTCGCTGGCGAACACCTTGGAGGCAAACGGCAAGTCGCGGGAGATGCGGATTTTCGAGCGGATATAGTTGCTCAACACTTCCTTGGGCTCGCCCTCGGGGTTGAACGGCGTGGAAGCGGCCAGGATCGGCTCGATAATGCTCTCGAGCACCTCGCGGTAGAGGTTGTCCTTGGATTTGAAGTAGTAATAGACGTTGGGCTTGGGCAGCCCCGCCTTGGCGGCGATGTCGCTGGTTTTGGTCGCGGCGAAGCCCTTGTCGGCGAACTCCTCGCTTGCCGCCCGCAGGATCTTTTCTTTGTTGCGCTCGCGAATGGTGCTCATAAACCAGGAACTTCCTTGCCAGGACAGGCGGTTGCGCATGGTAGCACCGGCCATCCGCGGGCCTCAACAATGTGCCCGCAAAGCGTTGCGCCGCGCTATGCTCGCGCCATCTCTCACTTTACGGATACCCGATTCATGGCAGGAAGCAGCTTGTTGGTTTTGCTCGACGATATCGCCGCTGTACTCGATGACGTTGCACTGATGACAAAAATGGCGGCGAAGAAAACCTCGGGTGTGCTCGGTGATGACCTGGCGCTGAACGCCCAGCAAGTGTCCGGGGTGCGCGCCGAGCGCGAAATTCCCGTGGTGTGGGCGGTGGCCAAGGGCTCGTTTGTCAATAAGTTGATATTGGTGCCGACGGCGCTGCTGATCAGCGCGTTTGCACCCTGGGCGGTGACGCCGTTGTTGATGCTGGGCGGCGCTTACCTGTGCTTCGAAGGTTTTGAAAAACTCGCGCACAAGTTTCTGCACAGCAAGGCAGAAGACCAGGCCGATCACGCGCAGTTAAGCGAAGCGGTGGCCGACCCGGCGACGGACCTGGTGGCCTTCGAAAAGGACAAGATCAAAGGCGCGATTCGCACCGACTTCATTCTGTCGGCCGAAATCATCGCCATCACCCTGGGCATCGTCGCTGACGCGCAGCTTACCCAGCAGGTGATCGTGCTGTCGGGCATCGCCATTGTCATGACCGCAGGCGTTTACGGGTTGGTCGCGGGTATCGTCAAGCTCGACGACCTTGGGCTGTGGCTGACACAGAAGCCGGGCCAAGTGGCGCGCAGTATTGGCGGCGCCATCTTGAGTGCGGCACCGTACATGATGAAAAGCCTGTCGGTGATCGGCACGGCGGCGATGTTCATGGTCGGCGGCGGGATCCTGACTCATGGCGTGCCGGTGGTGCATCACTGGATCGAAACCGTGAGCCAGAACGCCGGGGCGCTGGCTTGGTTGATGCCGACATTGCTGAATGCGGTGGCGGGGGTTATTGCCGGGGCCGTCGTGCTGGCGGTTGTATCAATACTTGGCAAAGCATGGCGAGCAGCGAAACGCTGATTAGTTCGCATCGAGTACAGTTTGAAACGCTGTTTAAGCTTAATCCTACAGTTCGATTTTTCAGGCATTTATAGGATGCGTTGCGCTTCTTCATGTGTAGAGCGCGATAAAAAAATGGATCGACAGGGGGTTAAGGATGAACTGGTGTTTTCAAGCGATGAAAAACTATATCAAGTTTAGTGGGCGAGCCTGTAGAAGAGAGTACTGGGCGTTTGTAGTGATGGACATCATGGTGATTTGGGGCTCTATTTTGATAGCGTACCTGGCAGATGTTTCTTCGAGTCCTTGGTTTATCGTCCCATTTGGCTTTTATGTGCTGTTTATGATCCCCCCTGCGGTGTCAGTGACATTCCGCAGGCTTCATGATGTGAACATCACGGGGGCGTATGCACTTTGGTTTTTGATACCGGTCGTTGGTTTTATAATGGTGTCCATCCAGTTGCTCACTCAGGGCGATAAGGGGGATAACGATTACGGTGTGCCTCCTAGTAAAAATGTCAGCTAGGTAATTGAGTAAAGCCAGTGCAATAAAAAAGGCCATTCATTCGAATGGCCTTTTTTATGGTCAAGAGATGATCGTTCCCTCGCTCCGCGTGGGAATGCATCCCGTGACGCTCCGCGTCACCCTTGCGCAGGTGCTGGATTTTGCGCTGAAAGCGGGACGCGGAGCGTCCTGGGTGGCATTCCCACGCGGAGCGTGGGAACGATCTTGTAAGGGGCGCTGTTTACTCGGCAATCTGCAATTTGCGCGATTCCGTGTAGATATAGCGCACCTTTTCATACTCGAACGGCGAGTTCATCTGGCCGTAGCGGAAGCTGGTCTGGTAGCGCTTGTCCACGGCGCGCAGAGCCCAGATTTCCGGGTGGTTGGAGCTGACCTCGGACACGTTGAGGAAGTTGATCTGCGACTCGGCGGTGTAGTCCACCAGCAAGCCTGCGGTATCGCGCAGGTTCGACGGGCCGAAGATCGGCAAAACGACGTAGGCGCCGCCCGGCACACCGTAGAAGCCCAGGGTCTGACCGAAGTCTTCGCTCTGGCGCGGCAGGCCCATGGCGGTAGCCGGGTCCCACAGGCCGGCGATGCCGATGGTGGTGTTGACCAGCAGGCGACCGGTGGTCTCCAGGGAGCGATGGCCCTTGAGTTGCAGCAGGCTGTTCAACAGGTTGGGCACGTCGCCCAGGTTGTTGAAGAAATTGCTCACGCCGGTGCGCAGGAAGCTCGGCGTGACGTAGCGGTAACCGTCCACCACCGGCAGGAACACCCATTGGTCGAAGCGATAGTTGAAGTGGTACACGCGGCGGTTCCACGACTCCAGTGGATCGTAGACGTTGAGCGCGGTCAGCGACGAGCGCTCGAATTCACGCTGGTCCAGGCCGGCGTTGAACTTGAGTTTGGTCAACGGTTCCTTGAAACCGTCGGCACCGACCTTGACCGGTTCATGGGCCTTGCTGTTGTCGGCATTGGCCACGCCCGCGCACATCAGTGCGGCAAGCAGCAGAAGATATTTAGCCACGGAAGAACTCCAGCATGGCGTCGGCGTTGACGCGGTAATTGAGGTTGCCGCAGTGGCCGCCCAGCGGGTAGACGGTCAAGCGATCGCCGAAGGTTTTACGCAGGAAACCCAGGTCGCCCGGGCCGAGGATCACGTCGTCGGCGTTGTGCATCACGGCGATCTTCGGGCTGGCGTGCAGGTAGTCCTTGAGCGCGTACAGGCTGACCTGGTCAACCAGTTGCAGCAGGCTGCCGCCGTCGGAGCGGGCGCGCCACATCGGGATCACCTGTTCGGTGAGGTAGCAGTCGAAGTCGCACTGCAGGGCACGCTTGAGGAACGGCGTGAGGCTGGTGCCTTCGGTGATCGGGTATTTCGGCGGGATGATCAGGCCGCGACGGTTGATCAAGTCCGAGGTGAAGGCGATGTCGGCAGCGGAGAAACGGAACGAGGTGCCGATCAGCATGGCCATCTGTTCGTTGGTCAGGTGCTGCTTGGATTGCTGGAAGTCGTAGAGCAGGGCGTCGTTGAGGTCGATGTAGCCCTTTTGCTGGAAGTAGCGGGTCAGCTTGCTAAGCACCAGCTCATAGAAGGTGGTGGTGTTGTTGATGCCCTTGACCTCGGTCTGTACCAACTTGTCGAGGTTGGTGATCGAGGTGTAGAGGTTGACCGGTGGGTTGAGCAGCAGGACTTTCTTGAAGTTGAAGCTGCGACGGGTTTCGTCGAGCTTGCTGACAAACGCCGCGTCCAGGGCGCCCAGGCTGTAGCCGGTCAGGTAGAAGTCAGTGACCGGCAGCGAGGCGTTCTGCGCGCGCACGGCTTGCATCACGCGGTACATGTCTTCGGCGTCTTCCTGGGTGATACCCGGAGTGGCGAAGCGCGACGCGGCGCTGATGAAGTCGAAGCTGGTCGGCGACGACAGCTGCACCACGTGGTAGCCGGCCTGGTAATACAGTTTCTTCAGGTATTCATTGATGCTGCTGTCAAACCGCGCACCGGTGCCGGCGATCAGGAAGATCAGCGGCGCGGCGCGGTCCTGCTTGGCAATGCGGTAGGTGAGTTTCTTCACCGCCCAGAAGTTGTCCGGCAGGCTGAACTCGCGCTCGGGTCGCATGTTCAAGGTGTAGTCGGATTGATTGATCTCGTCGTCAGTCGGCAGGGTTGGCCGAAGATCGGGCGGCGTGGTGGCGATGGTCGCTTCGAACGGGTTCGTCAAAGGGTAGCCATAGCTGGCCTGGTCGATATCGACGGCCAGTGCTGACGCACTCAAAAAAAGGCTGCCCAGCAAGGCAGCACAGCGCAAGGAACGGAGCATGACTTAATCCCTAGGAGGAAAGGTGCTGAATGAAATTCGCAGGCTATGACCACCGCGTTGCCACCGAAGTGCCAGCCCTCGGCACGAAAAGTCGGAAAAAACGTGGGAATCGGAGTAATAGCTGGCAGAAGATACACTTTGCCACGCATTGATGAACAGATATCTGCGCAGACACCTTGCTAACGGCCGCCGTGGGATTAAGCTGAGCGCCGTTTTTGCCTATCGGAGTGCCCCATGTCCCGTCGTTTGCCGTTGATCCTGCTGCTTATCGCCCTGCCGTTATGGTTGGCGGCCAGTTACGCTGCGCGTTATGGCTTCATGGAAGACGGGCAGTGGGTTGGCATCTGTGCGGATGAGGCCAGCCGTTGGGAATGCCAGGTGCGTTCGAACCTGGGCTTGATGATTCATTTCAAGGTACTGGGCTGGGGCGCGCTGGTGACCTCGGTGCTGGCGTTTTTCGTGCCGGGCCGGGCGGGATGGGGCTTGGCGGTGCTGGGGCTGGTGTTTGGGTTGCCGGCCCTGGCCTTGTATAACACCACGTTTGCGGTGTTTGCTGTGGTGATTGCAGGGTTGCGGTTGGTCAGGAAGCCTCGCGTCGCCTGATAGGGCCAATCGGGGGCAAGCCCCCTCCACACTTGATTGGGTTCACACATTTCCATTTGTGAATACGGTCAAATGTGGGAGGGGGCTTGCCCCCGATGGCGGTGTTAGGACTTGCGCACCCGCAAGCAGCGCCACAAAGCTGCAACCATGAGCACACTCACCACCGCCCACCCCCAGGCCTGCTGATTCAACAAACCTTCCCGGAACAGCTGCGGCGCAATGCCGGCACCGATGATGAAGGCCAGCAAAGCAATCTCCCGACGCGGCCCGCTCACCGGGCGCACCAGGTACACCAGGGCCGGCAGCACCAGTGCCGCGCTGGGGAAGCTGCGATAACGCGGGTCGAACACCAGCGCCAGCATCATCACCGCACCGGCAAAGCCGGCAATCGCCACCAGCCAGCCCGCACGTTGCTGCAGCCAGTTGAATGCGCGTTCACGCCAGCCGTCCCTGGCGCTGAGTGCCAGGGCGGCGTGGGCCAGTACCAGCAGGTTCAACACCACCAGCAAGCCGGCCCACACCCATTCATCATTAAAGCGCGCGGTGACGCGGGTCAATTCGGCCCAGGTGCCGAGGGAGCATGCGGCAATCGCACCCAGCAGCGGCAGTGCGAGGGCCGCGCGGGTTGTGCGCACGCGCCCGCCCAACACCAATGTACCCAGCAGAATCATCCCACCAACGCCCAACCACAGCGGCCAGTACGGTACGTTGCTGACTGGCCCGGCGAGGGTGCCCTTGTCCTGGCGATCAGCATCGAACAGGCCCCAATAACCGCCCACTGCGCCTTCACTGGCGCGCTTCCAGGGCTGGTCAAAGGCTTCGATCAGGTTGTAACGCCAGCCATTGGCTTCGGCCATGGCGACAAAACCACGCATGAACTTGGCTTCGTTGACCCGGCTCGGCAAGGCGGTTTCGCGCTGGCGGCCTTCACTGGGCCAACCGGTTTCGCCGATCAGGATGTCCTTGGGCGCGAACTTGTGGCCGAAGGTCTGGCGTACATCGCCTACGTGTTTGAGCGCCTGGTCGATGCCGGACGGCTCATCTTCCCAATACGGCAGCAGGTGAATGGTCAGGAAATCCACCGCCGGGGCAATTTCCGGGTGTTGCAGCCAGAACTCCCACACATCGGCGTAGGTGACCGGTTGCTTGATCTGGCGCTTGACCGTTTGGATCAGCGTCACCAGTTGTTTGGCGGTGACTTCCTTGCGCAACAGCGCTTCGTTGCCGACGATCACCGAGGTCACTACGTCCGGGTTGGCATTGGCTGCCGTGATCAACTCGTCGATTTCCTTTTGAGTGGCTACCGGGTCACTGCTGACCCAGGCGCCGGCCATCACCTTCAAGCCATGCTTGCGCGCCATGCCCGGCAAGGCTTCCAGGCCGGTCATGGAATAGGTGCGGATGCATTCAAAGCGTGTGGCCAGCAGGGCCAGGTCGGCGTCCATGCGCTCGGGGCGCAGCTGGAATGGCTGGTCGAACGGCGACTGGTCCTTGTCGAACGGCGTATAGGACGCACATTGCAGCTTGTGGCTGGCGCTCGCCACATCCGGCAGCACCACCGGCCGGCCGAGGCCATACCAGTAGCCGACGAGGGCAAGCAAGCCAATGAACAAGGCGAAAACATAGGGCAGGGCAGGGAGGCGGGCAGTCGCGGGCATGGTCGGCTTATCTGGGGGAGCAAAGGCGCGCATCTTACCCGTAATTGTCGCGTTCCAGTGGGGCCGCATACTTTTGACATGCAAAGTTCGGGCGGGAATAGGTGGGCAAGTCCTACAAAGTGGTCTGCTGGCGATGTGATGTCGTTTCTTGCTCAACCAAGGTCGCTGACAGAGCAGGGCAAAGGCCTACGCAGGTTGATGATAAAACTGTCAGTACTCCACTGATGCCTCAGCAACCGGATCGATGCGCGTGAAGGGGGCGCGTTGCACCGTATAACAACAGGTTGACGTCGCTCGGCATTCGTCGGGCGCAGCACTTTCGGGGAAGTACATATGAAGATGCGACGACTCTTGGGCGCAGCTGCCACTCTGGTAGTTGCGATGGGCTCCACACTGGCCAGCGCCGACAGCAAAACCCTGAGCATCGGTTACGTGGACGGCTGGTCCGACAGCGTTGCCACCACCCATGTGGCGGCAGAAGTGATCAAGCAGAAGCTCGGCTATGACGTCAAACTGCAAGCGGTCGCCACCGGGATCATGTGGCAGGGCGTTGCCACCGGCAAGCTCGACGCCATGCTGTCCGCCTGGCTGCCGGTGACTCACGGTGAATACTGGACCAAGAACAAGGATAAAGTGGTCGACTACGGCCCCAACTTCAAGGATGCAAAAATTGGCTTGATCGTGCCGGAGTACGTCAAGGCCAAGTCCATCGAAGACCTCAAGACCGACACCACGTTTAAAAACAAGATCGTCGGCATCGACGCCGGTTCAGGCGTGATGCTCAAGACCGACGAAGCCATCAAGCAATACGGCCTCGACTACAAACTGCAGGCCAGCTCGGGCGCCGCAATGATCGCCGAACTGACCCGCGCCGAAGACAAGCAGGAATCCATCGCCGTCACCGGTTGGGTGCCGCACTGGATGTTTGCCAAGTGGAAACTGCGTTTCCTGGATGACCCAAAAGGAATTTATGGTGCTGCTGAAACCGTCAACAGCATTGGCAGCAAGGGCCTGGAGAAGAAAGCGCCGGAAGTCGCGGCCTTCCTGAAGAAGTTCCAGTGGGCCTCCAAGGATGAAATCGGTGAAGTCATGCTCGCTATCCAGGAGGGCGCCAAGCCTGATGCAGCGGCCAAGGATTGGGTGGCCAAGCACCCTGAGCGTGTCGCTGAGTGGACCGCTAAGTAACTTTCCCTGTTGATGCAATACCCTGTGGGAGGGGGCTTGCCCCCGATGGCGATGGTTCAGTCAGAGCATTCTTGGCTGACCTACCGCCATCGGGAGCAAGCCCCCTCCCACATTAGTTTCGCACCGCCTCAAATTTTTCTGTGCTCCAGCAATCCCTCGCTACACTCGATCTACTACTAAGGTCGTCTGGAACCCTTTCCACAGCCGCATACAGTGGATACGTTCCAATAATAAAAAAGCTGTGCTGCGAGGATAAAAACAATGAACGACAGCATTTACCTCTCGATTCAAAACAGCCCGCGCTTCAAGGAGCTGGTCAGAAAAAGAGAAAAGTTCGCCTGGATTCTCTCGGCGATCATGCTTGGGCTTTACTCCGGTTTCATCCTTTTGATTGCCTACGGGCCACACGTGCTGGGGGCCAAGATCAGCCCCGGTTCGTCGATTACCTGGGGCATTCCCCTGGGCGTCGGACTGATTGTGTCCGCCTTCATCCTGACCGGCATCTACGTACGCCGGGCCAATGGCGAATTTGACGACCTGAACAATGCGATTCTCAAGGAGGCTGCGCAATGATCCGGCGTCTATTGGCGGTACTCGGCGCTTCGCTGTTTGCTCCGGCCCTTTGGGCGGCCGACGCATTGACCGGCGAAGTGCAAAAGCAACCCCTGAATGTCTCGGCCATCGTGATGTTTGTCGCGTTCGTCGGCGCTACCCTGTGCATCACCTACTGGGCGTCCAAGCGCAACAAATCGGCGGCCGACTACTATGCGGCCGGCGGCAAGATCACCGGTTTCCAGAACGGCCTGGCGATTGCCGGTGACTACATGTCGGCGGCGTCCTTCCTGGGGATTTCCGCGCTGGTGTTCACCTCCGGCTACGACGGCCTGATCTATTCGATCGGCTTCCTGGTGGGCTGGCCGATCATTCTGTTCCTGATCGCTGAGCGCCTGCGCAACCTGGGCAAGTACACCTTTGCTGACGTGGCGTCCTATCGCCTCGGGCAAACCCAGATCCGCAGCCTGTCGGCCTGTGGTTCGCTGGTGGTGGTAGCGTTCTACCTGATCGCGCAGATGGTCGGCGCGGGCAAGCTGATCCAACTGCTGTTCGGCCTCGATTACCACGTTGCGGTGATCCTGGTAGGTATCCTGATGTGCATGTACGTGCTGTTCGGCGGCATGCTGGCGACCACCTGGGTGCAGATCATCAAGGCGGTGCTGTTGCTGTCCGGTGCCTCGTTCATGGCGCTGATGGTGATGAAGCACGTCAACTTCGACTTCAACATGCTGTTTTCCGAGGCGATCAAGGTTCACCCCAAAGGTGAAGCGATCATGAGCCCGGGCGGCCTGGTGAAAGATCCGATCTCGGCGTTCTCCCTGGGGCTTGCGCTGATGTTCGGTACTGCGGGCCTGCCGCACATCCTGATGCGCTTCTTCACCGTGAGTGATGCGAAAGAAGCGCGCAAAAGCGTGCTGTATGCCACCGGCTTTATCGGCTACTTCTATATCCTCACGTTCATCATCGGCTTTGGCGCGATCCTGTTGGTCAGCACCAACCCGGCGTTCAAGGATGCAGCAGGCGCCTTGCTGGGCGGTAACAACATGGCGGCGGTGCACCTGGCCAACGCGGTGGGCGGCAGTATCTTCCTGGGCTTCATCTCGGCCGTGGCCTTCGCCACCATCCTTGCGGTGGTTGCCGGCCTGACCCTGGCCGGTGCCTCGGCGGTGTCCCATGACCTGTATGCCAGCGTGATCAAGAAGGGCAAGGCCAACGAGAAAGATGAGATTCGCGTGTCGAAGATCACCACGGTCGCCCTGGCAGTGCTGGCTATCGGCCTGGGTATCCTGTTCGAAAGCCAGAACATCGCGTTCATGGTCGGCCTGGCGTTCTCGATTGCGGCCAGCTGTAACTTCCCTGTGCTGCTGCTTTCCATGTACTGGAAAAACCTCACCACCCGTGGCGCCATGATCGGCGGCTGGCTGGGCTTGATCAGCGCCGTGGGCCTGATGATCCTGGGCCCGACCATCTGGGTGTCGATCCTGCACCACGAGAAGGCGATCTTCCCGTATGAATACCCGGCGTTGTTCTCGATGATCATCGCGTTCGTGGGTATCTGGTTCTTCTCCATCACCGACAAGTCGGCGGCGGCAGAGAAAGAGCGTGCGCTGTACTTCCCGCAGTTTGTGCGTTCGCAGACTGGCCTGGGGGCGAGTGGGGCGGTTAACCACTAAGCTTGTAACTGGATGAGAAATGCCCCGGTCGAAAGGCTGGGGTATTTTTTTGCCTTGGATTTAGTGGTGTCTGGGTGATGGGCATCGGGAGCAAGCCCCCTCCCACAGTTGACCGAGTTCCAACATGAGAATGCGGTCAACTGTGGGAGGGGGCTTGCTCCCGATAGCGGTATGTCAGGCGACCCAAACAAAAACGGCCTCCACTAAGGGAGGCCGTTTTCAATACAGCTGGGCAATGCTTACTTGCGATCTTCCAGCTTGGTAATGTCACGCGACTCGTAGCCGGTGTACAGCTGGCGCGGGCGGCCAATCTTGTACGGGCTCGAGAGCATTTCCTTCCAGTGGGAGATCCAGCCCACGGTCCGCGCCAGGGCGAAGATCACGGTGAACATGCTGGTTGGAATGCCGATCGCCTTGAGGATGATCCCCGAGTAGAAGTCGACGTTCGGGTACAGCGAGCGTTCGATGAAGTATGGGTCGGTCAGGGCGATCTCTTCCAGGCGCATAGCCAGTTCGAGTTGCGGGTCGTTCTTGATGCCCAGTTCCTTCAACACTTCGTCGCAGGTCTGTTTCATTACGGTGGCGCGCGGGTCGCGATTTTTGTAGACCCGGTGACCGAAGCCCATCAACTTGAACGGATCGTTCTTGTCCTTGGCCTTGGCGATGAAGGTGTCGATGTTGGACACATCGCCGATTTCATCGAGCATGGTCAAGACGGCTTCGTTCGCACCGCCGTGGGCAGGGCCCCACAACGCGGCGATACCGGCGGCGATACAGGCGAACGGGTTGGCACCCGACGAACCTGCCAGGCGCACAGTAGAGGTGGAGGCGTTCTGCTCGTGGTCGGCGTGGAGGATGAAGATCCGGTCCATTGCCTTGGCTAGCACCGGGCTGATCGGTTTGATCTCGCACGGGGTGTTGAACATCATGTGCAGGAAGTTTTCCGCGTACGTCAGGTCGTTGCGCGGGTACATCATGGGTTGGCCCATGGAATACTTGTAAACCATCGCGGCCAGGGTTGGCATCTTGGCGACCAGGCGGATCGCGGAAATTTCGCGATGCTCGGCGTTATTGATGTCCAGAGAGTCGTGATAGAAGGCCGACAGGGCGCCGACCACGCCGCACATGACGGCCATCGGGTGGGCGTCGCGACGGAAGCCGTTGAAGAAGGTCTTCAACTGCTCGTGAACCATGGTGTGGTTCTTCACGGTGCTGACGAACTGGGCCTTTTGCTCAGCTGTTGGCAGTTCGCCATTTAGCAGCAGGTAGCAGGTTTCCAGGTAGTCCGACTGTTCAGCCAGTTGTTCGATCGGGTAGCCGCGGTGCAGCAGGATGCCATTGTCGCCGTCGATATAGGTGATCTTCGACTCGCAAGAGGCGGTCGACATGAAGCCTGGGTCGAAAGTGAAACGGCCCGTGGCCGTCAGGCCCCGTACGTCGATAACATCGGGACCAACGGTGCCGGTTAAAATGGGCAGCTCGACGGGGGCTGCGCCCTCGATGATCAACTGCGCTTTTTTGTCAGCCATGTGGCCTCCTATTTATGCTTCAAATCATCAGACAGACCCCCCACGCAGGGCCCGCACCACTATAGTGAGATAAATTCAGATGTCAATTTGCCTAAAGTCTTGCTCCAGAAGGCTTTAACCGTACTTTTTCGTCGAAATTGCCTGCCATTTACGCCTTTTATCGCGTCAGCGCAATCAGCTATTAGGGTGAGGTGTGCGCGTTGTCATTAGTAACCTAACTGTCTATACTCGGCCACCGACCGCCAAGGGCTTTTGGGCTTGCTTTCATTGGGGGTCGCACTCCCTGGGTGGTGCTTACCTGACCAGTCGCACTCCCCAACAACTTTGCCCTGATTGTTAGGGGCTCTTCAGTGTGAAAAAAAGCCGTGAATAGCCAACGACCTGTAAACCTAGACCTAAGGACCATCAAACTCCCCATCACCGGCGTTACGTCGTTCCTGCACCGTGTTTCCGGCATCATCCTGTTCCTGGGCCTGGGCATCATGCTTTACGCATTGAGCAAATCCCTGGGTTCCGCGGAAGGTTACGCCGAGGTGAAGGCAACCTTGACCAGCCCACTGGCCAAGTTCGTAGCGTGGGGCCTGCTGTCCGCTCTGCTGTATCACCTGGTAGCCGGTGTGCGCCACTTGATCATGGATGCGGGTATCGGTGAGACGCTGGAAGGCGGCCGCCTGGGCTCGAAAATCATCATCGCCATTTCCGTGGTGCTGATCGTTCTGGCAGGAGTTTGGATATGGTAACCAGCGTAACGAATCTGTCGCGTTCGGGCCTCTATGACTGGATGGCACAGCGTGTGTCTGCGGTCGTTCTCGCGGCTTATTTCATTTTCCTGATCGGATACCTCGTCGCAAACCCGGGCATCGGCTATGAGCAATGGCACGGCCTGTTCGCCCACAATGCGATGCGAATCTTCAGTCTGCTGGCCCTTGTGGCCCTGGGCGCTCACGCCTGGGTCGGCATGTGGACCATCGCGACCGACTACCTGACGCCAATGGCGCTGGGCAAGTCCGCGACCGCAGTCCGTTTCCTCTTCCAGGCAGTATGCGGCATCGCGATGTTCGCTTACTTCGTCTGGGGTGTGCAGATTCTTTGGGGTATCTGATTCATGGCTAACATTCCTACTATTTCATTCGACGCCATCATTATTGGTGGCGGCGGTGCCGGCATGCGCGCTGCGCTGCAGCTGGCCCAGGGTGGCCACAAAACCGCCGTGATCACCAAGGTGTTCCCGACGCGTTCGCACACCGTATCGGCCCAGGGTGGCATTACCTGCGCTATCGCCTCCGCCGACCCGAACGATGACTGGCGCTGGCACATGTACGATACCGTCAAGGGTTCCGACTACATCGGTGACCAGGACGCTATCGAATACATGTGTCAGGAAGGCCCGGCTGCGGTGTTCGAGCTGGACCACATGGGTCTGCCGTTCTCCCGTACCGAGCAAGGCCGTATCTACCAGCGTCCGTTTGGCGGCCAGTCCAAGGACTATGGTAAAGGTGGCCAGGCTGCCCGTACCTGCGCCGCGTCCGACCGTACCGGTCACGCGCTGCTGCACACTCTTTATCAGGGCAACCTGAAAGCCGGTACCACGTTCCTGAACGAGTACTACGCTGTCGATCTGGTGAAGAACGGCAAGGGCGAGTTCGTCGGCGTGATCGCCATCTGCATCGAAACCGGTGAAACCACCTACATCCGCGCCAAGGCTACCGTGCTGGCGACTGGCGGTGCAGGCCGTATCTACGCGTCGACCACCAATGCCCTGATCAACACCGGTGACGGCGTCGGCATGGCACTGCGTGCAGGCGTACCGGTGCAAGACATCGAAATGTGGCAGTTCCACCCGACCGGCATCGCCGGCGCCGGTGTACTGGTGACCGAAGGTTGCCGTGGTGAAGGTGGCTACCTGATCAACAAGCACGGCGAGCGTTTCATGGAGCGTTATGCGCCGAACGCGAAAGACCTTGCTGGTCGTGACGTCGTGGCCCGTTCGATGGTCAAGGAAATCATCGCCGGCAACGGCTGTGGCCCGAACGGCGACCACGTACTGCTCAAGCTCGATCACCTGGGCGAAGAAGTGCTGCACAGCCGTCTGCCAGGTATCTGCGAGCTGTCCAAGACCTTTGCTCACGTTGACCCGGTGGTTGCGCCGGTGCCAGTGGTTCCGACTTGCCACTATATGATGGGCGGCGTGCCGACCAACATTCATGGCCAGGCAATCACCCAGAACGCCGATGGTGTGGACGAGATCATCCATGGTCTGTTCGCGGTAGGCGAAGTGGCCTGCGTATCGGTTCACGGTGCCAACCGCCTGGGCGGCAACTCGCTGCTCGACCTGGTGGTATTCGGCCGCGCTGCCGGCTTGCACCTGGAAAAAGCTCTGACCGACGGCATCGAATACGATGACGCCACCGACGCCAACATCGAAGCCGCCCTGGCGCGCCTGAACGCTCTGAACGAGCGCACTGACGGCGAAGACGTGGCAACCCTGCGTCGCGAGCTGCAAAGCTGCATGCAGAACTACTTCGGTGTGTTCCGTACCGGCGAATACATGCAGAAGGGCATCGCCCAGCTGGCCGACCTGCGCACGCGCATCGCCAACGTCAAGATCAACGATAAGAGCCAGGCGTTCAACACCGCGCGTATCGAAGCCCTTGAGCTGCAAAACCTGCTGGAAGTGGCAGAAGCGACTGCGATCGCCGCCGAGGTTCGTAAGGAATCCCGTGGTGCCCACGCTCGTGAAGACTTTGAAGACCGCGACGACGAGAACTGGTTGTGCCACACCCTGTACTTCCCGGGTGACAAGCGCGTAACCAAGCGTGCCGTGAACTTCTCGCCGAAGACGGTGCCGACGTTTGAACCGAAGATTCGGACTTACTAAGGGTGGCTGCCATGTTGAAAGTCAGTGTTTACCGCTACAACCCTGATCAGGACGCCGCGCCGTTCATGCAGGAGTTCCAGGTCGATACCGGTGGTAAAGACCTGATGGTGCTGGATGTACTGGCACTGATCAAAGAGCAGGACGAAGGTTTCTCCTATCGTCGCTCTTGCCGTGAAGGTGTGTGCGGTTCCGACGGCATGAACATCAACGGCAAAAACGGCCTGGCGTGCATCACGCCGCTGTCCGCCGTGGTCAAGGGCAACAAGCTGATCGTTCGTCCACTGCCAGGTTTGCCGGTTATCCGTGACCTGGTTGTCGATATGAGCATCTTCTACAAGCAATACGAGAAAGTTAAGCCATTCCTGCAGAACGACACGCCGGCTCCGGCCATCGAGCGTCTGCAGTCCCCGGAAGAGCGTGAAAAACTCGACGGCCTGTACGAGTGCATCCTGTGCGCTTGCTGCTCGACGTCCTGCCCGTCCTTCTGGTGGAACCCGGACAAGTTCCTGGGCCCGGCTGCACTGCTGCAAGCCTACCGCTTCCTGGCAGACAGCCGCGACACCAAGACGTCCGAGCGTCTGGCTTCACTGGATGACCCGTTCAGCGTATTCCGCTGCCGCGGGATCATGAACTGCGTCAACGTATGTCCCAAAGGCCTGAACCCGACTAAGGCCATTGGTCACATCCGTAACATGCTGCTGCAAAGCGGCGTGTAACTGACGTAAAAGCAGGACCGTTGTGCCCGTAAATGCTGCGGCGCAGGCTTCAACCGGCGCCGTAGTTTTAACTTGAGCAGCGACTTACAAAGCCGCGGCTCTTATTTTGAAGAAATGAGACAAGCAGGGGCATTCGGGTTGGTACCCGAACTATCAGCGTGATCCTAAGTGGCTTGTTTTGGTCGCTGCACTTGGCCTTTTGCAAGCAAACTCGGTGTTTTCGCCGGTGGTGTCCCCAAATCGAGGGTGACCAAGCATGCAAGAAAGCGTGATGCAGCGCATGTGGAACAGCGGCTATCTTTCAGGTGGTAACGCTGCCTATGTGGAAGAGCTTTATGAGCTCTACCTGCACGACCCTAACGCTGTGCCAGAAGAATGGCGCACCAAATTTCAGACGTTGTCTTCAGACGGCAACGCTGCCACCGATGTATCGCATGCTGCGATTCGCGATCATTTCGTGTTGCTGGCAAAGAACCAGCGCCGCGCCCAACCGGTTTCCGCCGGCAGCGTGAGCAGTGAGCACGAGAAGAAGCAAGTTGAAGTACTGCGACTGATCCAGGCTTACCGGATGCGTGGCCACCAGGCGGCCCAGCTTGACCCGCTGGGGCTCTGGCAGCGTCCTGCACCTGCTGACCTGTCGATCAATCATTACGGCTTGACCAATGCCGATCTTGATACGACCTTCCGTGCCGGCGACCTGTTCATCGGCAAAGAGGAAGCGAGCCTACGCGAAATTCACGAAGCGTTGCAGCAGACATATTGCCGCACCATCGGCGCTGAGTTCACGCACATCACCGATTCCGAGCAACGCCAGTGGTTCCAGCACCGCCTGGAAGGCGTGCGTGGCCGTCCGGTATTGTCCGCCGATGTGCGCAGCCACCTGCTCGAGCGCGTGACTGCCGCTGAAGGTCTCGAAAAATACCTGGGTACCAAATACCCGGGCACCAAGCGTTTCGGCCTGGAAGGCGGCGAAAGCCTGATTCCGATGCTCGACGAGCTGATCCAGCGTTCCGGTTCCTACGGCACCAAGGAAGTCGTGATCGGCATGGCTCACCGTGGCCGCTTGAACGTGTTGGTCAATACCTTCGGCAAGAACCCGCGCGAGCTGTTCGACGAGTTCGAAGGCAAGAAGAAGGTCGAGCTGGGTTCCGGTGACGTTAAATACCACCAGGGCTTCTCGTCCAACGTCATGACCACCGGCGGTGAAGTTCACTTGGCCATGGCCTTCAACCCCTCCCACCTGGAAATCGTTTCTCCAGTGGTCGAGGGTTCGGTGCGCGCTCGCCAGGATCGTCGTAACGACACCACGGGTGAAAAGGTGCTGCCGATTTCCATCCACGGTGACGCGGCGTTCGCTGGCCAAGGCGTGGTCCTGGAAACGTTCCAGATGTCGCAGACTCGCGGCTTCAAGACCGGCGGTACGGTTCACATCGTCATCAACAACCAGGTTGGCTTCACCATCAGCAACCCGCTGGATGCGCGCTCCACCGAGTACGCCACCGACGTTGCCAAGATGATCCAGGCGCCGATTCTCCATGTGAATGGTGATGATCCGGAAGCCGTACTGTTCGTGACCCAACTGGCTGTCGACTACCGCATGCAATTCAAGCGTGACGTGGTGATCGACCTGGTTTGCTACCGCCGTCGCGGTCACAACGAAGCGGACGAACCAAGCGGCACCCAGCCGTTGATGTACCAGCAGATCACCAAGCAGCGCACCACCCGTGAGCTGTACGCCGAAAGCCTGACCAAGGCCGGCGTGCTGGATGATGCGCGTGTTCAGGCGAAAATCGATGAATACCGCAACGCGCTGGATAACGGCCTGCATGTAGTGAAGAGCCTGGTCAAAGAGCCGAACAAAGAGCTGTTCGTCGACTGGCGTCCGTACCTGGGTCATACCTGGACCGCACGCCATGACACCAGCTTCGACTTGAAGACTTTGCAGGAGTTGTCTGCCAAGTTGCTGGAGATCCCTGAAGGGTTCGTGGTTCAGCGCCAGGTTGCGAAGATCTACGAAGACCGTCAGAAGATGCAAGCCGGCGGCCTGCCGATCAACTGGGGTTACGCCGAAACCATGGCGTACGCAACCCTGGCGTTCGAAGGTCACCCGATCCGCATGACCGGCCAGGACATCGGCCGCGGTACGTTCTCGCACCGTCATGCCGTGTTGCACAACCAGAAAGACGCGGGCACCTACATCCCGTTGCAGAACCTGTACGAAGGCCAGCCACGTTTCGACCTGTACGATTCGTTCCTGTCCGAAGAAGCCGTACTGGCGTTCGAATACGGCTACTCCACCACCACGCCGCAGGCGCTGGTGATCTGGGAAGCCCAGTTCGGCGACTTCGCCAACGGTGCCCAGGTGGTTATCGACCAGTTCATCACCAGCGGCGAGCACAAGTGGGGCCGTCTGTGCGGTCTGACCATGTTGTTGCCCCATGGTTATGAAGGCCAGGGTCCGGAGCACTCCTCGGCCCGTCTGGAGCGTTACCTGCAGTTGTGCGCCGAGCACAACATCCAGGTGTGCGTACCGACGACCCCGGCGCAGATTTACCACTTGCTGCGTCGCCAGGTAATCCGCCCGCTGCGCAAGCCGCTGGTCGTGTTGACTCCCAAATCGCTGTTGCGTCACAAATTGGCCGTTTCGACCCTGGAAGACCTGGCCGAAGGTTCGTTCCAGACCGTTATTCCAGAAATCGATACGCTGGACGCCGCCAAGGTCACTCGCCTGATCCTGTGCAGCGGCAAGGTCTACTACGATCTGCTGGAAAAACGCCGTGCCGAAGGCCGCGAAGACATCGCCATCGTGCGTATCGAGCAGCTTTACCCGTTCCCGGAAGATGACCTCATGGAGATCATCGCGCCTTACACCAACCTCACGAATGTCGTGTGGTGTCAGGAAGAACCGATGAACCAGGGCGCCTGGTACAGCAGCCAGCATCACCTGCGTCGCAGCATCGGCAACCACAACAAGGCTTTGGGCCTGGAGTACGCCGGTCGTGATGCATCTGCTGCACCTGCTTGTGGCTACGCGTCGATGCACGCCGAGCAGCAGGAAAAACTGCTGCAAGATGCTTTCACTGTTTAACGCCTTCGCGCTGACTGAAACCGAATTTTAAGGACCTACAGATAATGGCTATCGAAATCAAAGCCCCGTCATTCCCGGAATCGGTTGCCGATGGCACCGTTGCCACTTGGCACAAGAAACCAGGCGAGGCCGTCAAGCGTGACGACCTGATCGTCGACATCGAGACCGACAAGGTTGTGCTGGAAGTGCTGGCCGAAGCCGACGGCGTGCTGGGCGCGATCGTTGCAGAAGAAGGCGCTACCGTTCTGTCGAACCAGGTACTGGGCTCGATCGAAGAGGGCAGCGCTGCTGCCGCGCCTGCCGCTGCCGCACCGGCTGCCGCTGCCGCTGCCTCTGCTGCCCCGGCCGCCGCTCCGGCTGCAGGTGGCGAAGACCCAATCGCTGCACCGGCTGCGCGTCAACTGGCTGAAGAGAACGGTATCAACCTGGCTTCCATCAAAGGCACCGGCAAAGACGGCCGTGTTACCAAGGAAGACGTGGTTGCTGCTATTGAAGCCAAGAAAAACGCTCCGGCTGCCGCACCTGCCAAGGCCGCTGCTCCAGCTGCCGCCGCGCCTGTATTCGCCGCCGGCGACCGCACCGAGAAGCGCGTACCGATGACCCGTGTACGTGCCACCGTGGCCAAGCGCCTGGTTGAAGCTCAGTCGAACATGGCGATGCTGACCACGTTCAACGAAGTCGACATGACCGAAGTCATGGCCCTGCGTTCGAAGTACAAGGATCTGTTCGAGAAGTCCCACAACGGCGTGCGCCTGGGCTTCATGTCGTTCTTCGTGAAAGCGGCCACCGAAGCGCTGAAGCGCTTCCCGGCAGTCAACGCTTCCATCGACGGCGCCGACATCGTTTACCATGGTTATGCAGACATCGGCGTTGCCGTGTCCAGTGACCGTGGCCTGGTGGTTCCGGTTCTGCGTAACGCCGAGCTGATGAGCCTGGCCGAAATCGAAGGCGGCATCGCCGGCTTCGGCAAGAAAGCCCGTGACGGCAAGCTGACCATCGACGAGATGACCGGCGGTACCTTCACCATCACCAACGGTGGTACCTTCGGTTCGATGATGTCGACGCCGATCGTCAACCCACCGCAAGCTGCGATCCTGGGCATGCACAACATCATCCAGCGTCCGATGGCCATCAATGGCCAGGTCGTGATCCGCCCAATGATGTACCTGGCGCTGTCTTACGATCACCGCCTGATCGATGGTAAAGAAGCCGTGACGTTCCTGGTGACCATCAAGAACCTGCTGGAAGACCCGGCTCGCCTGCTTCTGGATATCTAAAAAGCAGCTGCAGGTCGCAAGCTGCAAGCGCCAAGCCCAAAGCGGCGAGCGGTGCTTTCAACTTGCGGCTTGCGGCTTGTAGCTTGCAGCTAAAAAGGGAACCTTTTTATGACACAGAAATTTGACGTTGTAGTGATTGGTGCAGGCCCTGGCGGCTATGTTGCCGCCATCAAGGCCGCACAACTGGGCCTCTCGACTGCTTGCATCGAAAAGTACACCGACAAGGAAGGCAAACTGGCGCTGGGTGGTACCTGCCTGAACGTGGGTTGCATTCCGTCCAAGGCGCTGCTGGACAGCTCCTGGAAATTCCACGAAGCCCAGGATGGCTTCGCGATTCACGGTATCAACCATGCTGGCGTGACCATGGACGTGCCAGCGATGGTCGGCCGTAAAGCCAACATCGTCAAAGGCCTGACTTCCGGCGTTGCCACCTTGTTCAAGGCCAACGGCGTTACTTCCCTGCAAGGTCACGGCAAACTGCTGGCCGGCAAGAAAGTTGAAATCACCAAGCCGGACGGCTCGGTTGAAGTCATCGAAGCCGAGAACGTGATCCTGGCACCGGGTTCGCGTCCAATCGACATTCCACCGGCTCCAGTCGATCAGAACGTGATCGTTGATTCGACCGGCGCCCTGGAATTCCAGGCCGTACCTAAGCGCCTGGGCGTCATCGGCGCCGGTGTCATCGGCCTGGAACTGGGTTCGGTATGGTCGCGCCTGGGTTCCGAAGTGACCGTGCTCGAAGCCTTGGACACGTTCCTGCTGGCTGCCGACACCGCCGTGTCCAAGGAAGCCTACAAGACCCTGACCAAGCAAGGTCTGGACATCAAGCTTGGCGCCCGTGTTACCGGTTCTAAAGTCAACGGCGAAGAAGTGGTCGTGACCTACACCGACAAGGAAGGCGAGCAGACCATCACCTTCGACAAGCTGATCGTAGCCGTTGGTCGCCGTCCAGTGACCACCGATCTGCTGGCTTCCGACAGCGGCGTGAGCATCGATGAGCGTGGTTTCATCCACGTTGACGATCACTGCGCAACCACCGTACCGGGCGTTTACGCGATCGGCGACGTGGTTCGTGGCATGATGCTGGCCCACAAGGCTTCCGAAGAAGGCATCATGGTTGTCGAGCGCATCAAGGGTCACAAGACCCAGATGAACTACGACCTGATTCCATCGGTTATCTACACCCACCCGGAAATTGCATGGGTCGGCAAGAACGAACAGCAGTTGAAAGCTGAAGGCGTTGAAGTTAACGTCGGCACCTTCCCGTTTGCCGCTTCTGGCCGTGCCATGGCAGCCAACGACACCGGTGGTTTTGTCAAAGTCATCGCTGATGCCAAGACTGACCGCGTATTGGGCGTCCACGTGATTGGCCCAAGCGCTGCAGAACTGGTTCAGCAAGGCGCTATCGGTATGGAATTCGGCACCAGCGCCGAAGACCTGGGCATGATGGTCTTCTCCCATCCGACCCTGTCCGAAGCGTTGCACGAAGCAGCGTTGGCTGTGAATGGCGGCGCCATCCACATCGCCAACCGCAAGAAGCGCTAAGCGAGATAATAAGAAACCACGGCGGAGTTGCCCGTCGTGAGCCTTGCGCGCAAGACTCACCGCGGAATATCCGCTGGACGCAGCCTTGCGCAGCTTTACGGGCCATAAGCCCTGCAAGTTGCGCAAGCAGCAGTCACAGGTGGCGCGGCACTCATAATGAGCGCAGCGCCGAATGCGCAGTACCTAACGAAGACGGTAAAAAGCATGAATCTTCACGAGTATCAGGGTAAGCAGCTGTTCGCTGAATACGGCCTGCCAGTTTCCAAGGGCTACGCAGTAGACACCCCGGAAGCAGCAGCAGAAGCTTGCGACAAAATCGGCGGCAGCGAGTGGGTTGTCAAAGCCCAGGTCCACGCCGGTGGTCGCGGTAAAGCGGGCGGCGTTAAGCTGGTTCGCAGCAAAGAAGACGCCAAGGCCTTCGCACAGCAGTGGCTGGGCAAGCGTCTGGTGACTTACCAGACTGATGCCAATGGCCAGCCAGTCACCAAGATCCTGGTTGAATCGTGCACTGATATCGCTAAAGAGCTGTACCTGGGCGCTGTCGTTGACCGTTCGAGCCGTCGCATCGTGTTCATGGCCTCCACCGAAGGTGGCGTGGACATCGAGAAAATCGCTCACGAAACCCCAGAAAAAATTCTGAAAGCCACTATCGATCCACTGGTTGGCGCTCAGCCATTCCAGGGTCGCGAGCTGGCTTTCCAGCTGGGCCTGGAAGGCAAGCAAGTTGCCCAGTTCGCCAAGATCTTCGTCGGTCTGGCCAAACTGTTCCAGGATCACGATCTGGCCCTGCTGGAAGTGAACCCGCTGGTGATCAAGGCTGACGGCGATCTGCATTGCCTCGACGCCAAGATCAACATCGACGCCAACGCCATGTACCGTCAGCCTAAGCTGAAGACTTTCCATGATCCGTCCCAGGACGATCCGCGCGAAGCGCACGCTGCCAAGTTCGAACTGAACTACGTAGCCCTGGAAGGTAACATCGGTTGCATGGTCAACGGTGCTGGCCTGGCCATGGGTACCATGGACATCGTCAACCTGCATGGCGGCAAACCAGCCAACTTCCTCGACGTAGGTGGTGGCGCTACCAAGGAACGCGTTACCGAAGCGTTCAAGATCATCCTGTCCGACTCCAACGTCGCTGCAGTACTGGTCAACATCTTCGGCGGCATCGTTCGTTGCGACATGATTGCCGAAGGCATCATCGGTGCAGTGAAAGAAGTTGGCGTTAAAATCCCGGTTGTTGTTCGCCTTGAAGGTAACAACGCTGAACTGGGCGCTAAAGTACTGGCAGAAAGCGGTTTGAACATCATCGCGGCTACCAGCCTGACCGACGCTGCTCAACAAGTTGTCAAAGCTGCGGAGGGCAAATAATGAGCGTCCTGATCAATAAAGACACCAAAGTTATCTGCCAGGGTATTACCGGTTCGCAAGGTAGTTTCCACACCCAGCAAGCCATCGAATACGGCACCAAGATGGTTGGCGGCGTAACTCCGGGCAAAGGCGGCACCGAGCACCTGGGTCTGCCAGTGTTCAACACCGTGAAAGAAGCTGTAGACACCACTGGCGCTACCGCCAGCGTGATCTACGTTCCAGCACCTTTCTGCAAAGATTCCATCCTGGAAGCGGCATTCGGCGGCATCAAGCTGATCGTGTGCATCACTGAAGGCATTCCTACCCTGGACATGCTGGACGCTAAAGTTAAGTGCGACGAGCTGGGCGTTGTCCTGATCGGCCCTAACTGCCCAGGCGTGATCACTCCAGGCGAATGCAAGATCGGCATCATGCCAGGTCACATTCACTTGCCAGGCAAAGTCGGTATCGTTTCCCGTTCCGGCACCCTGACCTACGAAGCTGTGAAGCAGACCACTGACGCCGGTTTCGGTCAGTCGACTTGCGTCGGCATCGGCGGTGACCCGATCCCAGGCTCCAACTTCATCGACATCCTGAAGCTGTTCCAGGAAGACCCGAAGACCGAAGCGATCGTCATGATCGGTGAGATCGGCGGTTCGGCTGAAGAAGAAGCCGCTGCCTACATCAAGGCACACGTGACCAAGCCGGTTGTTTCCTACATCGCTGGTGTGACTGCCCCCGCAGGCAAGCGCATGGGCCATGCTGGCGCAATCATCTCTGGCGGCAAGGGCACTGCAGACGAGAAGTTTGCTGCCCTGGAAGACGCAGGCGTGAAAACCGTGCGTTCGCTGGCAGACATCGGCAAGGCTTTGTCCGAGCTGACCGGTTGGGCTGTCAAGTAAGCCTCTCGCTTAGCTGACGCTTTACCAGCAAAGGCCACCTTCGGGTGGCCTTTGTGCATGTCGGGCTCGGTAACATGCCTGCGACGGGTAGAGATCCAAATGTGGGAGGGGGCTTGCCCCCGATTGCGAAGTTTTAGTCAGGATGATGTGACTGAGCCACCGCTATCGGGAGCAAGCCCCCTCCCACATTTTTGTCTGTATTGCCAAATTAAGTATGAAAACACGACATTGAAATGTCGCTTATCGGACAGTTCGCCCTGCAACAGTGCGTTTGTCAGGCTAATTCTGTACCCTAGCCGCCTCTTTATGCGTGCGCCTCCCAAAAGGAAGCCCCGCGCTGGACCGGTCGGTCCCGATCAGGACCGGCAGCCTTTCCCTCATCCATAGGGAAGCCCTCTCTAAATTCCGATTCAGTAGTGTGGTATTTCCTCAAATGAAAGTGTTGAAAAGCCAGGATATCCTGGCGTTGGGCTTTATGACCTTTGCCCTGTTCGTGGGCGCCGGCAACATCATCTTCCCGCCCATTGTGGGCTTGCAGTCCGGGCCACACGTCTGGATGGCCGCCTTAGGGTTCCTGATTACGGCAGTTGGCCTGCCGGTCGTCACCGTGATCGCACTGGCCAAGGTCGGCGGCGGTATGGATGCGCTGAGCAGCCCGATCGGCAAAATCGCCGGCGGCCTGCTCGCGGCGGCGGCGTACCTGGCGGTCGGGCCGCTGTTCGCCACGCCACGTACCGCCACCGTTTCGTTCGAAGTGGGCCTGGCGCCGCTGACCGGCGAAAGCCCGCTGGCGCTGTTCCTGTACAGCTCGGTGTATTTCCTGGTGGTGTTTTTCGTGTCGCTGTACCCAGGGCGCCTGCTGGACACCGTGGGGCGTTTCCTCGCGCCGCTGAAGATCATCGCCCTGGCCATCCTTGGCATCGCCGCGTTTGCCTTGCCGGCCGGTGAAGTCGGTGTCGCCACGCCGGAATACGTCGCTGCGCCATTCTCCCAGGGCTTTATCAATGGCTACCTGACCATGGATACCCTGGGTGCGCTGGTATTTGGCATTGTCATCGTCAACGCGATTCGCTCCCGTGGCGTGGAGTCGCCCAAGCTGATCACGCGTTACGCGATCATTGCCGGGCTGATTGCCGGCGTGGGTCTGGCGCTGGTGTACATCAGCCTGTTCCGCCTCGGCTCGGGCAGCCATGCCGTGGCCGCAGGTGCCAGCAACGGTGCCGCAGTGCTGCACGCCTATGTGCAACATACCTTCGGCTCACTGGGCAGCGGTTTCCTGGCGGTGCTGATTTCCCTGGCGTGCCTGGTCACCGCCGTGGGCCTGACCTGCGCCTGCGCCGAGTACTTCAGCCGTGTGCTGCCGCTGTCCTACAAGACCCTGGTGGTGATCCTCGCGCTGTTCTCGCTGTTCGTGTCCAACCTGGGCCTGACCAAGCTGATCGCGTTCTCCATCCCGGTGCTCACCGCGATCTACCCGCCGTGCATCGTGTTGGTGGCCCTGAGCTTCTGTAAGGATTTCTGGCAGGAGCAGGGCCGTATCGTTGGCCCGGTCATGCTGGTGTCGTTTATCTTTGGCTGCATCGATGCGCTCAAGGGCGCGGGCCTGGCGGATTGGATGCCGTCGCAACTGATGCACCTGCCGTTGAGCGAGCAGGGCCTGGCGTGGTTGGTGCCATCGGTGATGATCCTGGTGGTGGCGGTGGTGGTGGATCGCATGCTGGGAAAACGCAGCGAAGCCATCGCGTAGTACCGGTTTCAACGCATTGATGAAATGCCCCGTATCAATCGATACGGGGCATTTTTTATGGGCGTCATGCAGTGTCTTTTTGCTTGAGCTAGCGTCGAACAGGTGACTCATTTCTCAAATGAAAACTGTGAACAAGGGCCCACATGTCGTTTGTCGAAACCAATCAAGTCCACCTGCTTGCTGCCCTATGGTTCATCCTGTGTTGGGGCGGTTATACCCGTTACGCCACTTGGAAGGCCCGCGACACGGCCTGCCTGGCCAGCGTGTTGCATCTGTATCGCGAAGACTGGATGCGCCGCATGTTGCTGCGCGATAACCGCATCGCCGACGCCAGCGTGATCGGTAACCTGGAGCGGAACGCCTCGTTCTTCGCCTCCAGCACCTTGATTATCCTCGCCGGCATCCTCACCGTGCTGGGCGCCTCCGAGCGGGCGGTATCGCTGCTGGCGGATATCCCGATGGTGCAGCAGGCCTCCCAGGGTATGTCGGAGATCAAGTTGCTGTGCTTGGCGCTGGTGTTCGTCTACGCCTTCTTCACCTTCAGCTGGTGCATGCGTCAGTACAACTTTGCCGCAGTGCTGGTGGGCTCGGCGCCGATGATCGGTGAGCGGCATGTGTCGGAGCAGGAGCGCAATGCATTTGCCTTGCGGGCGGCGCGGGTGATTTCGATGGCGGCCAACCAATTCAACTTTGGCCTGCGCGCTTATTACTTCGGCATGACCATGCTGGCCTGGTTTGTCAGCCCGTGGTTGTTCATGTTGATGAGCAGCGGGGTGGTACTAGTGCTTTACCGTCGTGAGTTCCATTCCGACGTTTTACAGGTGATGGTGTATACCCCGACGGAGATGCACGTCCCGGATCCGGCAAAAGACAGCGTGTCTTGAACGCCGGATAAACAGCAGGCAAAGAAAAGCCCGCTTTATAAGCGGGCTATCTTTTGCAGCACTACAGCTTTACACCGTGCAATTACTGCTTGGCAGGCTCTGCAGGTGCGGCAGGTGCAGCTTCTTTTGCGGCGGCAGCGTTCGATTCAGCCTGAGCTTTGGCAGCATCGGCGTTTTCTTTCGCAGCGTCGTTCACTTTATCCTGTGCTTTCGCCATGTCTTGCTGAGCTTGCTCAGAATGTGCAGCGGCGTCTTGGGCTTTGTCTTCGGATTTCTTGTCGCAGGCAGCCAGGCCGAGGGCAGCGGCCAGCATCATGGAAATAGCTAATGTGTTGCGCATGGTGTTTCTCCTTATTGAAGATATCTACTGGCCTTTCGAACTCAGAGGGCCAGCATTAGTTCCTTTTGTTCCACAGATATATAAAGCTTTTCGCCAGGAACTTTCCAAATTATTACCTATCCGGCCCACCCACACTAATAAGAATTTAAAAACAATGACCGAAACCCCCTTGTTAGACCGCGCCACTCGCTTTGCTTCGGCGCTTCGCCATTGCCAGGTACTGGGGATTACGGTCCATGCTGCGACGGAGGAGGGCATGACGCTGGTGTTGCCCTACGGCGCGCATATCGTCGGTGATCCCCGCACCGGCGTCATCCACGGTGGCGCGCTGACTTCGTTGATGGACACCGCCTGCGGCATGGCCACCCTGTGCGTGCTGCCCGAGTTCGAGGTATGCCCGACCCTGGATTTGCGCATCGACTACATGCATCCCGCCGAACCGCATAAACCGGTGTATGGCTTCGCCCAATGCTACCGGGTAACCACCGATGTGATCTTCACCCGCGGCGTGGCCTATCAGGACGATCCGCAGCAGCCCATTGCCCATGTAGTAGGCACCTTCATGCGCATGGGCAAGCACCTCAAGGGGATGCCAGCATGAGTCATCGATTCAAGACCCGCCTGGAGCAAGCACTGGAGCACGGCGATTACGCGGCACTGCTCGGCCTGGTTCCCTACGCAAAGCTGATCGGCGTCGAATGCACGCGCTCAGGGGACGAATTGCTGTTTCGCCTGCCAGCCAACAAGGACAACATTGGTAACCCTATATTGCCGGCGCTGCATGGCGGGGTGATCGCAGGCTTCATGGAACTGTCAGCGGCGTTGCACTTGCTCGTATTTACCGGCGCCCCGGGCCTGCCGAAAATCATCGACTTCTCCCTGGATTACCTGCGCGCCGGCCAATTTCGCGACACCTACGCCACCTGTCAGGTGTGGCGCCAGGGCCGGCGTGTCGCCAACGTGGCGATCACCGCCTGGCAAGCCACGCCAGCGGAACCAATTGCCACCGCTCGCGCACATTTCAAGATCGAGGAACCGCCGCGCCCTTGAAATCCAGGTTGGAGCCCCCAACTTTGATGACAACCCGCCGCCAACCCTTTCGGGCGCGGCCATTGCCATCCAATTGGAGTTTGATGACCATGAGTGTGGAAACTCAAAAGGAAACCCTGGGCTTCCAGACCGAGGTGAAGCAGCTGCTGCACCTCATGATCCATTCGCTGTATTCCAACAAGGAAATTTTCCTTCGCGAATTGATCTCGAACGCCTCTGACGCTGTCGACAAATTACGTTTCGAAGCCCTGTCCAAGCCTGAGTTGCTGGAAGGTGGCGCCGAACTGAAAATCCGTGTGAGCTACGACAAAGACGCCAAAACCGTCACCCTCGAAGACAACGGTATTGGCATGAGCCGTGACGATGCGATCACCCACCTGGGGACCATCGCCAAATCCGGCACCGCAGACTTCATGAAGAACCTGTCGGGCGACCAGAAAAAAGATTCTCACCTGATCGGCCAATTCGGCGTGGGCTTCTATTCGGCTTTCATCGTTGCCGACAAGGTAGAAGTGTTCAGCCGCCGCGCCGGCCTCGACGCCAGCGAAGGCGTGCACTGGGCTTCCAAAGGTGAGGGCGAGTTTGAAATCGCCACCCTCGACAAGCCTGACCGTGGCACCCGTATCGTGCTGCACCTGAAAGATGGCGAAGACGAATTCGCCGATGGCTGGCGCCTGCGCAACATCATCAAGAAATACTCCGACCACATCGCCCTGCCGATCGAGTTGCCGAAAGAACAGACGGCTGCCGAAGGCGAAGAAACACCGGCCGTCGAATGGGAAACCGTCAACCGCGCCAGCGCCCTGTGGACCCGTCCGCGTACCGAAATCAAGGACGAGGAATACCAGGAGTTCTACAAGCACATCGGCCACGATTACGAGAACCCGCTGAGCTGGAGCCACAACAAGGTCGAAGGCAAGCTGGAATACAGCTCGCTGCTCTACGTGCCGGCCCGTGCGCCGTTCGACCTGTACCAGCGCGAAGCGCCGAAGGGCCTGAAGCTTTACGTCCAGCGTGTGTTCGTGATGGACCAGGCGGAATCGTTCCTGCCGCTGTACCTGCGCTTCATCAAGGGTGTGGTCGACTCCAACGACCTGTCGCTGAACGTGTCGCGTGAGATCCTGCAAAAAGATCCGATCATCGACTCCATGAAGTCGGCGTTGACCAAGCGCGTACTCGACATGCTGGAAAAACTGGCGAAGAACGAGCCTGAGAAATACAAGGGCTTCTGGAAAAACTTCGGCCAGGTCATGAAAGAAGGTCCGGCAGAAGATTTCGCCAACAAGGAAAAAATCGCCGGTCTGCTGCGTTTTGCCTCGACTCAAGGTGAAGACGGTGAACAGATTGTGTCGCTGGCCGACTACCTGGCACGCGCCAAGGAAGGTCAGGACAAGATCTACTACCTCACCGGTGAAACCTACGCTCAGGTTAAAAACAGCCCGCACCTGGAAGTCTTCCGCAAGAAAGGCATCGAAGTGCTGCTGCTGACCGACCGTATCGATGAGTGGCTGATGAGCTACCTCACCGAATTCGACGGCAAGTCGTTTGTGGACGTGGCGCGTGGCGACCTGGACCTGGGCAACCTGGATTCCGAGGAAGACAAGAAAGCCGCTGAAGAAGTCGCCAAGTCCAAAGAAGGCCTGGTTGAGCGGATCAAGGCGTCCCTGGGTGAAGCCGTCAGCGAAGTGCGGGTTTCCCATCGTCTGACCGATTCGCCGGCGATCCTGGCCATCGGCGAGCAGGACCTGGGCATGCAGATGCGTCAGATCCTCGAAGCCAGCGGTCAGAAGGTTCCGGATTCCAAGCCGATCTTCGAATTCAACCCGGCGCACCCGCTGATCGAGAAGCTCGACGGTGAGCAGAGCGAAGAGCGTTTTGGCGACCTGTCGCACATCCTCTTTGACCAGGCGGCCCTGGCCGCTGGCGACAGCTTGAAAGACCCGGCCGCTTATGTGCGTCGACTGAACAAGCTGTTGGTTGAACTGTCGGTTTAACACCGTTGTAGAAAAACCCGCTTCGGCGGGTTTTTTCGTTTTAGCGCACCTCAACTGGAGTGAATCATGAGCCAAGTCACACTACGTTCCGTGGTCTATCAGATTGATGGCCAGACTTATGAAAGCCGCTTGGCGTTCGATGCCAGCCACAAAGGCCCGTTGCCGGGGCTGTTGATGGCGCCGAACTGGATGGGCGTGAGCGCAGGGGCCGAAGAGATCGCCAAGAGCGTGGCCGGCCAAGGCTATGTGGTGTTGATCGCCGACCTCTATGGGCAAACCGTGCGCCCTTCGAACGGTGATGAGGCGGGTGCGGCGATGATGCCGCTGAAGAACGACCGTGCGTTGCTGAACAAGCGTATGCAAGCCGCCTTCGAACACCTGCAAAGCCAGACTGAAGCGGCTGTGGATACGTCGAAACTGGCGACCTTCGGCTTCTGCTTCGGTGGCTGCTGCTCCCTGGAGCTGGCCCGTACCGGTGCGCCGTTGAAAGCGGCGGTATCGTTCCATGGCACCCTCGACACACCGAACCCCGCAGATGCGAAGAACATCAAGGGTTCAGTGCTGGTGCTGCACGGCGCCTCGGACCCGCTGGTACCGAAAGAACAACTGCCGGCGTTCGAAGATGAAATGAACGCGGCGGGTGTGGATTGGCAATTGCTGAGCTACGGTGGCGCGGTGCATTCCTTTACCGACCCCGAAGCCAATGTGCCGGGCAAGATGATGTATGACGCCAAGACCGCAGCGCGGGCGTTCCGGTCGATGCATAACTTGCTGGATGAAGTGTTCAAGGGCTGAATTTTTCAGTGCCTGTTAGGGCCTCATCGGGGGCAAGCCCCCTCCCACATTTTGAATGTATTCACAATTCAAGTGTGGGAGGGGGCTTGTTCTGGCCTAATGATCCCGGACACCTCTTAAGGGCGATATGATTCGCCCAATCAGGAGGTTCCATGCAACAGCGAAAGACCTATACCCGCGAGTTCAAGCAACGTGCTGCAAGCATGGTTCTTGATGATAACTGCTCAGTTCCCGACGTCTGTGCATCCATGGCCGTTGGCCCTACGGCTCTGCGCCGCTGGGTGGATCAGGTTCGTAAAGAGCGTCACAAAGGGCAGCCAGTGGCAGGTACCAAGGCAATCAGCGACGAACAGCGAGAGCTTCAACAGCTGCGAGCCAAGGTCAAGCGCCTGGAGACCGAGGCTGAAATCTTAAAAAAAGCTACGGCTCTCTTGATGTCGGATCCCGATCGTTTTTCCTGATCGAGGAACTGAGGGAGTCGAGTTCATATCCGACCAGCCTGCTTTGCAGTGCGCTAGGCGTTTCTCGTAGCGCGTTTTATGACTGGATCAAGCGTCGCTCAGCGCCGAATGCCGAGCGTGACGCGCTTAGAGCAAAAGTCGTGCAATTGCATGTCGAAAGCCGGGAAAGTGCAGGCGCGCGGATGATTTCTCAGCACTTGAAAGCCCAGCAGATCAAGGTGGGACGGTATTTAGTTGCAAAGCTCATGGCGGAGGCAAATCTGGCCAGCAAACAGCGCCGCCGCCATCAGTATCGTTCTAGAGGTGTCGAAGCATTTGTGGCCAAGAACCTGCTCGAGCGTAACTTCGAGCCAACCGCAATTAATCAGGTCTGGTGCGGCGACGTTACCAGCCTGATGGTTGGGAAACGCTGGTATCACTTGGCAGCGGTCATTGATCTGTTCGCCCGCCGAATCGTTGGCTGGGCGTTTTCTCTGATCAATGACGCCAACCTGGTTAGCAAGGCGCTGAGAATGGCGGTGGAGGTTCGAGGCAAACATGCAGGCTTGATGTTTCATTCGGATCAAGGCTGCCAATACACCAGCCAGCTCTTTCAATCCGAGCTGCTGGGGCATGGGATAACGCAAAGCATGAGCCGTAGGGGGCAGTGCTGGGACAACGCGCCAACAGAGCGTTTCTTCGGGACGCTCAAATCAGAGTGGGTGCCCACCAAAGGCTATACGACAGTTGAAGAAGCCAAGCAGGATATGACTTGCTTCTTCATGCGATACAACCGGATCAGGCTGCACAGCTACAACAACTACCTGTCGCCAATAGCCATGGAGCAGGAGGCGGCTTGATCACCGTAATCGGTGTCCGGAAAAACTTGACCAGAACAGCTTGCCCCCGATGGCTATCTCACTGGCAACTCAATCCTTTCAGACTCCCCCGGCACCGTCGGCCAATCCCCAGCCGCCCAGCGCTGCCGCGCCTGTTCGATCACCGCCGGATCGCTCGACACAAAGTTCCAGTTTATCCGCCGTGGTCCATCCAGCGGCGCGCCGCCAAGTATCACCAGGTGGCAGTCACTCTCGGCGGACAGGGTCATCTCCTGCCCAGTCGGTAAGACCACCAGGCTGCATACCTCCAGAACCTCACCGTCCAACTGCGCGTCACCCTCCAGTACATACACCGCGCGCTCCTCGTGCTCATCCGGGATCAGCAGGGTAGTGGCCGTCTGCATCCGCACGTCGGCGTACAGCGTGGGCGACAACACCGGTACGGGCGACTTGAGACAGAACCCGCTGCCGGCGATCAGGCGCACCTGCACGCCCAGGTTATCGCTGACCGGCAAACTGGCCGCCGGGTGATGACTGTAGTGGCCCGGTCCGGTTTCGTGGTGCTTGGGCGATGCCAGCCACACTTGCAGCCCATGCAGCGTAAAACCACTGGCCTTGACCGCCTCAGGCGTGCGCTCGACGTGGGCAATCGCGCTGCCAGCAGTCATCCAGCTGACCTCTCCGGCTTGCACCTCCTGGTCCGAGCCCAGGCTGTCCTTGTGCTGCAAGGTGCCTTCGAACAGATAGGTGAGGGTCGACAGCCCGATATGGGGATGCTGGCGGATATTCATCCCACTGCCCGGCGCGTAACGGATCGGCAGCATATGGTCGAAAAACACGAAAGGCCCGACGCTGCGGCATTCACGCGAGGGCAGTGGGCGCAGGATAGGCTGGCCCTCGACATCTTCGGGGCGAGGGCGGATCACGGTGAGCGTGGTCATGGGGGCATCCCTGTCTGAGCGGGTTGATGACGCTGAGCATAACCCGCTCGGACAGAGTTGGCGTTATTGGCTGAAGGCGCCTTCCGAAAGTGTGGTCTCGATGCTGACTTCGGCGGTGGTCATCAGTTTGTGCACCGGGCACTTGTCGGCGACACGGTGCAACTCATCGCGCTGAGCGTCGGTGAGCACGCCCTTGAGGGTCAGCTTGACGTTGAGCCTGTACTTACCTTTTTGCTCTTCGGCGGCGTCGTGGGTAACTTCTACCGTCACCCCGGTGAGCGGAATGTCTTTCTTCTGCGCATAGAGCCTGACGGTCAAGGCCTTGCACGATGCCAGCGCAGCATCGAAGTAATCATGGGGAGAGGGCGCTGAATCGTCACCTCCCAGGCTCTTGGGCAGGTCGGTAAACAGCTCGTGGTTGTTGATAGCGACGCTGTGACGGAAATTCTCAGCGTTCAACGTATTGACGGTAACAGGCATGGCGAACCTCACAAGGCTGTGGATGACGGTCATGCAGTAATAGAACATGCCGACGCTGGGGCGTTCCAGGTTTTTGTCCGTGCTGAACCCTGATGCGTGGCGTAGGGTCTACCCGTATCAGCCCCTATCGAGGTATCACCGTGCTCTGGACCCGTGTGAGTTTTGCCCTGATGCTCGCCGCCAGCAGCCTTGCCGCGCAGGCTCGCGAGTATGCCTACAGCGATGCGCACCTGCATTACGTGGATTTTTTCCAGGAAACCGCAGGCATGGACAAGCTGCTCAAGGCCATGGCGGACAATCGCATCGAACATGTGATGATTTCCGGCATTCCCGTGGCCAAGAAATGGCATGAGGACGAACCCAAGCGCCCGCGCTATTACGCAGGCGACGATGCCGATGCCTATTGGTACAGCGCCACCGATGTGATCGTCGCCGCCGCGGTCAATAAGCTGACCCCTGAACAGCGCCAGCACTTTCACCCGTTCCTGGCCGGTTTCAATCCTAACGACAAGAACTCCGCTGCCCACATCCAGCGCATGCTCGACCTCAACCCAGGGCTGTGGCAGGGCATAGGCGAGGTGTTTACCCGCCACGACGACCTCACCGCGCTGACCTCGGGTGATACACCGCGCGCCAACAACGAAGCCATGACGCGCATCTATCACTTGGCGGCGGAGAACGACCTGCCGGTGATGGTGCATTCCAACATCACCTCCAAGCGCGAGCGCAACCCGTTGTACCTGGCCGAAATCGAGCAGCCGCTGCGCAACCATCCGCACACGCGCTTTATCTGGGCCCACGCCGGCACCAGCAAGGAAATCCATCGCCATCAGGTGCAAATGGAGTTCTTGCTGCCCACCTTGACTCGCCTGCTGGAAACCTACCCCAACCTGTATATCGATCTGTCGTGGAGCATGCTCACGCCCTATCTGCTGGATGATGCGGGCAAGCCCAGGCCGGAGTGGGTCAAGCTCGTGGAGCGCTTCCCTGATCGCTTCATGTTGGGCTCCGACGTGGTAGGACGCTTCAACAAGCTGGGTAAGGAAATGCGCCGCTTTGATCCCTTCCTTGATGCATTGCCTGAAGACGTTGCCCATAAGGTCGCGCGGGATAACTTTTTGGCCATCCTGCCCAAGTCGCCTCGCGATAAGGGAGCGCATTGATAGCGGGTTTTGGTTTTGTGTAATGACGTAAGGCGCCGTTAACCTACAGCGGTGGCGCGGTTTTTGGTGTAGGGCTGGGGCTGAGGTGGCCCTATCGGGGCATAGGTATCTACACAATTTTGCCACGCTCCTGAACCTGTGACGGCTCAGGAGCCGAAGCCTCTCTAACTGACGCCCCGCGACCAAAATGTGGGAGGGGGCTTGTTCTGGCCTAATGATCCCGGACACCTCTTAAGGGCGATATGATTCGCCCAATCAGGAGGTTCCATGCAACAGCGAAAGACCTATACCCGCGAGTTCAAGCAACGTGCTGCAAGCATGGTTCTTGATGATAACTGCTCAGTTCCCGACGTCTGTGCATCCATGGCCGTTGGCCCTACGGCTCTGCGCCGCTGGGTGGATCAGGTTCGTAAAGAGCGTCACAAAGGGCAGCCAGTGGCAGGTACCAAGGCTATCAGCGACGAACAGCGAGAGCTTCAACAGCTACGAGCCAAGGTCAAGCGCCTGGAGACTGAGGCTGAAATCTTAAAAAAGGCTACGGCTCTCTTGATGTCGGATCCCGATCGTTTTTCCTGATCGAGGAACTGAGGGAGTCGAGTTCATATCCGACCAGCCTGCTTTGCAGCGCGCTAGGCGTTTCTCGTAGCGCGTTTTATGACTGGATCAAGCGTCGCTCAGCGCCGAATGCCGAGCGTGACGCGCTTAGAGCAAAAGTCGTGCAATTGCATGTCGAAAGCCGGGAAAGTGCAGGCGCGCGGATGATTTCTCAGCACTTGAAAGCCCAGCAGATCAAGGTGGGACGGTATTTAGTTGCAAAGCTCATGGCGGAGGCAAATCTGGCCAGCAAACAGCGCCGCCGCCATCAGTATCGCTCTAGAGGCGTCGAAGCGTTTGTGGCCAAGAACTTGCTTGAGCGTAACTTCGAGCCAACCGCAATTAATCAAGTCTGGTGCGGCGACGTTACCAGCCTGATGGTTGGGAAACGCTGGTATCACTTGGCAGCGGTCATTGATCTGTTCGCCCGCCGAATCGTTGGCTGGGCGTTTTCTCTGATCAATGACGCCAATCTGGTTAGCAGGGCGCTGAGAATGGCGGTGGAGGTTCGAGGCAAACATGCAGGCTTGATGTTTCATTCAGATCAAGGCTGCCAATACACCAGCCAGCACTTTCAATCCGAGCTGCTGGGGCATGGGATAACGCAAAGCATGAGCCGTAGGGGGCAGTGCTGGGACAACGCGCCAACAGAGCGTTTCTTCGGGACGCTCAAATCAGAGTGGGTGCCCACCAAAGGCTATACGACAGTTGAAGAAGCCAAGCAGGATATGACTTGCTTCTTCATGCGATACAACCGGATCAGGCTGCACAGCTACAACAACTACCTGTCGCCAATAGCCATGGAGCAGGAGGCGGCTTGATCACCGTAATCGGTGTCCGGAAAAACTTGACCAGAACAGCTTGCCCCCGATAGCGGCCTGACAGCCGACTAGGATGTTGGATCAGAGCGAGTACATATCCGTTGCTGCGGTAACGGCGGTTGGCGGTTCCGCTTTTACAGCCAGCCCTTTCAAGGTCTTTGATAAAATCCCGCAAAACTCCGATCAGGGTGACGAAAGCGATGTGGGCAGAGGTTCTAGCGCGGTTTGAAAAAAAAGCACCGGCCAGTGTCATGACCAGAGTGATATTGGAGCAGGCTGTTCCTGCTGAATGGGTCGACCAGGTGTTCGAAGAGCACCGTCAGCGGCAGTACCCACGAGAGCTTTTGTTTTCAACCATCGTTGAACTGATGTCCCTTGTTTCATTGGGTTTGCGACCTTCGCTGCATGCCGCCGCGCGACAGATGGAAGATCTTCCTGTCAGCTTGGCGGCGCTGTATGACAAGGTCAGTCGTACAGAGCCTGCGCTACTGCGCGCCTTGGTCACCGGTAGCGCAGAGCGTTTGGCACCGACGATAAAAGAACTGGGGCACACAGCCATTTTGCCTGGTTGGCAACTACGGGTCGTTGACGGTAACCACCTGCCTTCCAGCGAAAAGCGTCTGGGCGCTTTGCGCCGTGAACGAGGCGCCGCCCGGCCTGGTTTTTCCGTTGTGGTTTACGACCCCGATCTGGACCAGGTCGTTGATCTTCAGCCTTGTGAAGATGCCTATGCCAGCGAACGCGTCAGCGTGCTGCCGTTGCTGGAAAAGGCCAACGCGGGGCAACTGTGGATGGCTGATCGACTCTACTGCACGCTCCCAGTCATGGAGGCCTGCGAAGATACCGGGGCCTCGTTCATCATTCGCGAACAGAGCAAACATCCACGCCTGCTTAAGGAAAGCGACTGGCAGCTGCCTGTTGCGGTCGCGGCAGGCAGCGTGCGTGAGCAAATCATCGAAGTAAAAGGTGGACGCCAGTGGCGGCGAGTCGAACTGAGCCTGCAAAACCCCACCGAATCCGGCGACACCACGCTGCTGTTCTGGAGCAACTTGCCCGACTCTATCAGTGCTGAGCAAATCGCCGATTTGTACCGCCGTCGCTGGAGCATCGAAGGGATGTTCCAGCGCCTGGAAGCGGTGTTGGACAGTGAAATCGAAACCTTGGGCAACCCTAAGGCAGCCCTGTTGGGATTTGCATCGGCCGTGTTGGCTTACAACGTTCTGGCCGTGCTCAAACGCAGCGTCGAACAGGCTCATCGCCAAACTCTGCCCGACGATTGGGAAGCATCGATTTTTCACCTGACGGTGCAGGTACGCAGCGGTTACGAGGGGATGCAAATAGCCTTGCCAGAATATTTATCCATCCCTATCCCCGCAGCGGGGCTGGCTCAATACCTGCTTGCACTTGCTCGAAATATCCAGCCCAAAGCGGTCGTCAAGAGCAAAAGGGGGCCGAAGGTGCCTAAACCCAAGGAATGGCTGGAAGGCAAAGCCGCGAATGCCCATGTGTCGACGGATCGGGTGCTCAAGGCCGCTAAAATCAAAAGACCTTGAAAGGGCTGGCTTTTACAGCGTGTCACTTTTGGAAGGACCCAAAAGTAACCAAAAGGTCCTCGCCCCACCACTCGGCACCTCGCCCCGGCTCGGTGTGCCCGCAATCCGACATTGATTTGGGGGGCCGCCGCCACGCGCCATCCATGGCGCGGGGCGGCTAAACCGGCATCCCTGCCGGTTTACCCCCCAAATCACTGTCGGATTCCGGCCAGCGTGGTTTAACGGGGCGCCTAAGATCAAGAGCAGGAGCAAGATCAAGAGCGGCTCGCTTCGCATCGTGGTTACCGTAGGCTGCTACAAAAGTTGTGTAGATACCTATGCCTATCGGGGGCAAGCCCCCGATGCAGGTGACCCGGTCTCATTCAATGGCTCACAAAAAAGCCCCGAACCAGTCGTAATGCTGTTCACTTAAGCGGAGCAGCATTGCGATCCACTGGAAATCGGGTTTTTGAGATCTTCACCGTCCTCGGCCTTGCAGGTCTGGGGCGGTGATCCAGAAACAAGCTGCCGATACCCTTCCTTAGTTCGGCCAAGCGTCTGCCTGTGGCTGATACCGGATTGGCTGCCGCCATCACGATCAACTGCACGGCGATATACTGGCAAACGGGCTTAAAGCGTATGTCCGACGGAGCTCGACCAAACGCTACCGCTGCTTGACCGGCCTCCCGGCGAATCACGTTGTAAGCGAGTAAAAGCCCCCAGACCTCCTGATAGACCAAGTCGATTTTTTTACTGCGCAAGGTCACGGCATTCTGCTGCATAGAGCTTTTGATATCCCTAAAGCCCAATTCGATTTCCCAGCGTTCCTGATAAAGTTTGGCAACGACCTTGGTGCTGTAGGTGTTGGCTGGTAACGACGTCATGACAGTTTTTAATCTGCCTTGGATTTCATAGCTGACTTCGCGGGCTTCCCAGTGGGTGCCAAGAGCCGGATTTCTCTTTCTGGCTTGCGGTGAGACCTTCATGCGCACCAAGCGGTCGTGCTCGCCGTAACGGATCACTTCTTCACAGACCATGCCTTTTTTGGCGGGAATCAACCAATGACGGTGGGTTCCGGTGTTACTCAGGCTCAACAGCATTTCTGCGCCCCAAAATCCTTTATCGAATAGCGTCACGGAGTGGTCGGGGACTTGCTGCAAAAACTCGTCGGCCAAGCGCATTTCACTGCGCCGGTAAGGCCCTAATTGTGCATCCAGGATTAAGTGCGAACGCACGTTCATCAGCGCTACCAAGCGCATCATGGGGAAGGGAGTCTGACGATCACTGGGCGTATTTCCTGACCCGAAATGATCTCGAAGCTCGGGTGTGTCCGGCGTGCGCAAGAGCGCACCGTCCACCGCGAAGACCTGCAAACCGTGCCAGTCGTCCTCGTCGTAGCGCTCCAAGCCCCATTGAGTGCCGGTTTTACGGAATAACCACTCAACGGGATCGGCCCCTAGTCGCTTGCGGGCTTCAGTGACGCCGCTTCGGGCCAACAAGTGGTCGGAGGCGAGGCCTTGAGCGCAAATGTTCAACCGTCTAGCGACCTCATGGACAGGCTCATCACGAAACAACGCCATGCCAAGCACCAACCAAAGCACCTGATCGGCGGGCAAGCGACGCCGACGAATAGTGGCCTGACTGGATAGATCCAGCGCAGACGCAACCCATTCAATGGGGATGTTCTGGGTGAAAGTGCTTAGGTCGCAGAAGTTGAAAAGGTCGCCGAGGTCGAGCAGGTCCTGTTGAACAGACATAAAAAAATCCGATGCCAGAGGTCTGGCATCGGATTTTCTAGGAAGCCCCGCTTTAGCTCAAATGCTTAAGTGAACAGCATTACGAACCAGTCGGGGCTTTTTCATGTGATCAGCCTGCGGGCCTTACTTGCCCTGCCAGCGTTTCAACACCAGGGTGGCGTTAGTGCCACCAAAGCCGAAGCTGTTGCTCATCACGGTGTCGATTTTTACATCTTCAACGGTCTTGGTCAGGATCGGCATATCGGCGACGACCGGGTCAATCTCGTCGATGTTGGCCGAACCGGCCATGAAGTTGCCTTCCATCATCAGCAGGCAGTAGATCGCTTCGTGAACGCCAGCGGCGCCCAGGGAGTGACCCGACAGGCTCTTGGTGGAGCTGATTTTCGGCGCATTGTCACCGAATACCGCACGCACGCCTTCCATTTCCTTGGCGTCGCCAACAGGAGTCGAAGTGCCGTGGGTGTTCAGGTAGTCGATCGGGGTGTCCACGGTGGACATCGCCATCTGCATGCAACGAATGGCGCCTTCACCGCTTGGCGCAACCATGTCGTAGCCGTCGGACGTCGCACCGTAGCCGACGATTTCCGCGTAGATCTTGGCGCCGCGGGCCAGGGCGTGTTCCAGTTCCTCGACCACGACCATGCCGCCACCACCGGCGATGACGAAACCGTCACGCTTGGCGTCGTAGGCGCGGGAGGCTTTTTCCGGGGTTTCGTTGTACTGGGTGGACAGCGCGCCCATGGCGTCGAACAGGAACGACTGGCTCCAATGTTCTTCTTCACCGCCGCCGGCGAATACGATGTCCTGCTTGCCCAGTTGAATCTGCTCAACGGCAGTGCCGATGCAGTGAGCGCTGGTGGCGCAGGCCGAGGAGATCGAGTAGTTGACACCCTTGATCTGGAACGGCGTGGCCAGGCAAGCCGAAACGGTGCTGCCCATGGTCCGCGTGACGCGGTACGGGCCAACGCGTTTCACGCCTTTTTCGCGCAGGATGTCCAGCGCTTCCATCTGGTTCAGGGTGGATGCGCCGCCGGAGCCGGCGATCAGGCCGGTACGTACGTTCGACACCTGGTCTTCGCTCAGGCCGGAGTCGGCGATCGCGTCTTTCATGGCCAGGTAGGCGTAGGCGGCAGCGTGGCCGACGAAGCGATAGATCTTGCGATCGATCAGTTCTTCGAGGGGCAGGTCGATGGAGCCGGAAACCTGGCTACGCAGACCCATTTCGGCATATTCCGGGTTGAAGCGGATGCCAGGGCGACTTGCACGCAGGTTAGCGGTGACGGTCTCTTTGTCATTGCCCAGGCAAGAAACGATGCCCAGACCAGTGATAACGACGCGGCGCATGCGGATAACCCTTAAAAGTTGTCAGTGGAAGTGAATACGCCGACCCGAAGGCCTTCGGCAGTATAGATCTCGCGACCGTCGACAGTCACCGAACCGTCGGCAATGGCCAGGTTCAGCTTGCCCTTGAGGACGCGCTTGATTTGAATGTTGTAGGTGACTTTCTTGGCGGTCGGCAGGACCTGGCCAAAGAACTTCACTTCGCCCGAACCCAGGGCGCGACCGCGACCCGGCAGGCCTTGCCAGCCCAGGTAGAAGCCGACCAGTTGCCACATGGCATCGAGGCCCAGGCAGCCCGGCATCACCGGGTCCCCTTCGAAGTGGCAGGCGAAGAACCACAGGTCAGGGGTGATATCCAGCTCGGCGACCAATTCACCTTTGCCGTACTTGCCACCCTCTTCGCTGATATGGGTGATGCGATCCACCATCAGCATGTTCGGGGCGGGCAGTTGCGCGTTACCTGGGCCGAACAGCTCACCGCGACTGCAGCGCAGCAGGTCTTCCCGAGTAAAGGCGTTTTGTTTGGTCATGCGAGCTCCTCAATAATCCCATGCGGCAGGGTAGGGCAAATCTTCCCGAACCGAATGAAGCGTTCATGCCTCATAGCGGTAGCCTACACATAGACTATTGCGTTGTAGTGAAAGTCACAGCGGCAAGGTACTCAATGTACACTTGTTCACTGAAATGTTAAACCGGACCTGTTTATCGGTCCGTTCGGGTGCCTAAGACTGCCGCACTTTCGTCTTCCACGCCAGTCGGACTTGGCTTGAACGCGACAGCTAATGTACCCAGCGCTGTAGGATTTGCTGCAAATCCGTGCGTTTGAACGGTTTGGCCAGGTAATCGTTCATTCCGGCTGCCAGACAGGCTTCGCGGTCGCCCTGCAAGGCGTTGGCGGTCAGGGCGATAATCGGCAGATCGGCGCAGCCCGGCAGCTGGCGGATGCGCCGGGTGGCCTCGTAGCCGTCGATCAATGGCAGGCGGCAATCCATCAGGATGGCCGTGAAAATCAGGCTTTCGGCGCTGCGGATCGCCTCGGCGCCATCGGTGGCCAGGCTGACTTCGAAGCCCAGGCTGCGCAGCATGGCCTCGACCACGGTACGATTAACCGGGTTGTCTTCCACCAGCAGTATATGCCGCCCGTCGCCTGCACTGGATTTACCCACGGCGTCCTCGGCGATGGCGGGCAGGCTCTGTTGATCGATAGCCAGCGGAATTTCCAGGGTGAATACCGAACCACGGCCCTCTTCGCTCTGGGCGCGCAGGGTGCCACCCATGCGTTCGGCCAGCGTACGGGCAATCGGCAGGCCGAGGCCGGTGCCGCCGTAACGTCTTGAAATGGAACTGTCGGCTTGCTGGAACGCGTCGAACATCAATTCCAGGCGCTCGGCGGAAATACCGATGCCGCTGTCGCGCACGGTGCAGGTGAACCACACCAGTTCATGGTCGAGGGTTTGCCAGTGGGGCTGCACGTGTACCGTGCCGTGCTCGGTGAACTTCAAGGCATTGCCGATCAGGTTGACCAGAATCTGCCGGATACGCGTCGGATCACCGCGCACCCGCAGGGCTTCCATGCCCAATGGAATCGGCAGCTCCAGGGCCAGCCCGCGTTGCTGCGCACTGTGCTGGAACGCCTGGGCGCAACTGCTGATCAGTTCAGCCAGGTTGAAGGAAATATGTTCCAACTCCAGCGCGGCCCGCTCGATACGTGAAAAATCGAGGATGTCATTGATCACCTTGAGCAGGTGCTCGGTGGACTCGGAGGCCAGTGCCGCGTACTCGGCCTGCTCTTCGGTCATCTCGGTGGTTTCCAGCAGTTGCAGCATGCCCAGCACGCCATTCATGGGCGTGCGCAGCTCATGGCTCATCATCGCCAGGAAGTCCGACTTGGCATTGTTCGCGCGCTCGGCTTCTTCGCGGGTCTGGATCAATTGGGCCATGGCCTGCTGTTGTTCACGGCTGGCCTGGTTGAGGCCGGCGGCCAGGTTGTTGATGTGACGCGCCAGATCGCCCAGTTCGGAGTCATCGACAATCGGCAGCGGTGTCTTGTAGTCGCCCTGCTGGATGGCCTTCACCGCATTCCCCATGGCGCTGATCGGTTGCGACAGGCTGGCGGCCAGGCGTCGCGCCAGCAGGCAGGTGAACAACAGCGCGAACAGCGCCAGGATGCCGGCCTTGAACAGGATTTCCTGCTGGCGCTGGCTGAACGCATCGTTGGACATCCCGACGATCACTCGGCCCAGGTAATCCGCGCGTGGCGCCTTGGGTTCGTTGAGGTTGTCCTGGAAAAAGTCATTGCCCAGCTGGATATGTTGCAAGCGGATCGGTGCCTGGAACACCTTTACCGACAGTGAGCGGTCGTGTTTCTCCGACGGCTGCTCGACGTACACCAGAATGTTCTCGGCGCTGTCCTGAATCTCCAGGAAACGCACGTGCGGGGTAGCCAGCGTCGCGCGCAACAGGGTGTCGAGCACCTCGTTGTTGCCGGAAATAACGCCGTACTCGGTGGCCGGCGCCAGTTGGTTGGCGATCAACTGGCCGGTGTGGTCCAGCTCCTGGCGCAAGTCCTGGATACGCACGAAGGTAAAGAAGCTGATCAACAGCAAGGTCAGCAACAGCGCGGGCCCCAGGGTAATGAGCTGGGTGCGGGTGTTGATGTCCCAGCGACGGCGCAGGGTCATGGGCGTCTGTCTCCTTCGGCCAAGCGGGCGGCGACGGCAGCTTCGTCGACCTGTTCGATGCCCAGTGAGCGCGCGACTTGCGGGTTGCCCACCACTTTGAAGTGTTCCGGGTAGAGCGTGCGCGGCCAGTTGGCCGGCGGGTGGTCCAGCAGCCGATCGAGTACCGCGAGCCAGTCAGGCTGGTCGCTATAGGTACTGGCCAGGCTGCCCGCCCGGACAAACCCGGCATTGGGCCCCACCAACGGCAGTTGCTGGGCATAGCTGCTCAATAACAGGTTCTTGGCGGTTTTAGGGTTGTACAGCTGCGGATCGTCCAAGCCCAGCAGCACGTCACTGTTTTTGAACAGGGCTTGCAGGGGGCGGCTGTCATTGGTGTTGTCCCAGCGTTGCGGCACGATTTCCAGGCCCAGCGGCGCCGCGTACCGGTCAAGCTCAGGCAGCAGGAATTCGCTGTCGGCACCGTAAAGCACACCGATGCGCCGGGCCTGGGGCACGATGCTGGCGATCAGGCGCAACTGGCGCGTCAGCGGCGGATCGCTCCACAACAGGCTGATTTTTGCCGGGTGCGCGCCACCCAGGCGTTGCTGGGCTTGCAGACGGCTGATGCGCAGCACCAGGGTCGGCGGGCCCTGGCTGTCCTGCAAGCGCCAGTCGAGGCCGGGCAGGTCGAGCAGGATCAGGCGGGTAGTGGCGGGCAACTGGCTCGGCGCCGGCAGGTTTTGCAGCAGGATGAAGGAGACATGGTCTTCGGGGCGCTGCTGCGCGAGGGCCTGTGTAAAGGCTTGGACGCCGGCACCGTCCTCGGCGGCGGTCAGCAGGATTTCCGCGCTCCACACGGGCCTCGTGACCAGCAGGCACACCAGCAGCAAGCCTTTGCGCCACAGCCTTGAAACGACAGGGAGGGTCATCCGTGACGGGTCGCCCATGTCAGAACTCTAACTGCGCGCTGAAGTAGAGCACATGGCGATGGTCGTAATAGTTGTCGGGCCAAGTGGTCGGCTGGTTATCGAGGCGTTGTTGCAGCATGCCAGCCAGCTCCACGTTGGTTTTGCCCAGGGCAATGCGCTTGGCCACCCGCAGGTCGACCCGTTCGAAGCGATACTCGTTGAGTGCGTCGTCACCATAGTAGAACAAGGCGCTGGACCAGCCGTGGCCCCATTCGCGCAACCAGCCGGCCGAGCCGCTGTTACGTGCGGTCTGCGCCTTGTCGAGTGGGTTGCTGGTGCTCGCGTCGACGTAAGCGTAGGTCAGGCGCAGGCGGTCGGCGTTGCTCACGCGCCAGTCGAATTGGGATTCGGCACCGGTAAAGCGCGAGCTGTTGGCGTTGCTGGCGATGTATTGGTTGTTGCGCAACGGCGAGCTGATCATGTCGGTGATTTCGTCATAGAACAGCTTCACGTCGACATTCAACCCGAGGTCGGCAAAGAAGCCGTTGTAGCCCAGTTCGCGCGAGCGCATCAACTCTTTATCGAGATTGCCCGGGCCGCGTGTTACCACAAAATATTGCCCGGAATTCTGCCCATACACCGGCGAACTGAGGTTGGTGACGCGGTAGCTCCAGTTGACGTTGTTCTCGAACATGTCCGGTGAACGGATCGCCTCGGAGTACACCGCCCGCAGACCGTGGCGCGGGTTGATCAAGTAGTTGACCGCCACGCGGGGTGTCAGCGAGTTACCGCTCAAGTGGGTGTCTTCGTACATCGCGCCGCCTTGCAGCAGCCAGTGTTCGCTGGCGCGCCATTCCAGGTGGCCGAACAGGCGCCAGGTGGTGTCGTCCAGCGTTCCGTTGAAGTAGGTGTCGGAGTCGGCGCGGTCGTAGCGGTAATTCATTCCGCTGACCAGGCGCAGGCTGTCGGAGAGGCTGAGGGTGTCTTGCAGCTCCAGGTCGTAGCGGCTTTCCTGGGTGCTTTGGTCGATATCGCCGCACACGCTTTGGCTGGCGCCGTTGCGCCATTGGTCCAGTACCTGGTTGCCCAGCGCCTGTTCGGCGGCGCTGCCGGGTGGGGCGCTACCCTGGCTGAACTGGTCCATGTGCCGCGCCAGCTTTTCGGCGTAGTTGGGGTTGAGCTGCCACAGCTGGGTCAGTTCAGGGCTGAACGAGACCTTGGCGTCACAGGCTTTCCAGATCTGCCGACGGTTCCATTGCTGGGCCGACCCCTGGATATACAGGCTGTGGTCGGGGTTGAAGTCGAAGTTCCAGCGCATTGAACCCGCGTAGTCCTTGGCGGTGACGTCGGAATTGGTGCCGCCTTCGGTAATCCCGGCGAACACCGGAGTGTAGGTATAGGGACGCTGATTGGTGCCTTCCTTGGCATCCAACTGCCAGTCGATGCTCTGTTGCGCATTCAACGTCTGGCTGACGGCCAGGCTGAAACGGCTGAGGCGGCGGCTGTCTCGGCGGTCGGCACCGACGGCATCGCTATCAAAACCATCGTCCTGTTGCCCGGACAGCGACAGGCGCAAGTCGCCGGTGTCCCAGCCCACGCCCTGGCTGGCATAGACATCGTTGATCCCGCGTTCACCGCGTATGACCTTCACCCGCGTGCCCTGGCTGTTGGCCGGTGAACGGGTGAGGATATTGACCACCGCCATCAGCGCATTGGCGCCGTAGCTGACGGTATTGGGGCCACGAAACACCTCGATGCGCTCGATGTCTTCCATGGCCACTGGAATATCGCTCCAGTCCACCGTGGCCAGGCCTGCGCGATACACCGAACGCCCGTCGATCAAGACCTGCATGCGCCGTGCATCGCTGGCGCTGGTACCGTGGTAGTTCACCGCCGCCTGATTGCCGGTGGTGTAGCCGACCATCATCCCGGGCACCAGGCGCAACAGCTCGGCAATGTCACGCGCACCGCTGGCCTTGATCAACTCGCTGTCGATGACGGTCATGCTGCCGGGTACGGCCGCGGCCGATTGCTTGAGACGGGTGGCGGTCAATACCTGCGGCAGCGGTTGGCTGTCGAGGAACAGATCGTCGGCCGACGCACTGGCGCTGCACGCCAGGGTCAACGGCAGCATCAACAGCAGGGATGAGCGGGGAGGAGGGCCCAGGTACACGGCGCGGCCTTGATAATTGCGGATAGCCGCCCATGTTAACTGAGGTGAGGCCTTTTGCCAGTCGTGAGACCTGCAATTACTTCACTCAAGTGTGGCATTTTCCGACAAGCGCACGAATTCATACGGGGGCTGGCCGCAAGCGGGTCGCCCCGTATAATGCCGCCATCGCCACTGGTATGGATTAACGGATTGCATATGACTGAACAGCGCCCTATCGCGGTCCTGGGAGGCGGAAGTTTTGGTACCGCCGTGGCTAACCTGCTGGCCGAGAACGGCCACGCCGTGCGCCAGTGGATGCGTGATCCCGAGCAGGCCGAGGCCATTCGCGTGCATCGGGAAAACCCGCGTTACCTTAAAGGCATCAAGATTCATCCGGCGGTCGAACCCGTTACCGATCTGTTGGCGACCCTCACGGCCTGCGACCTGTGCTTTGTCGCGCTGCCTTCCAGCGCCTTGCGCTCGGTGCTGGCGCCCCATGCCGAACGCCTGGCGGGCAAGCTGCTGGTCAGCCTGACCAAGGGTATCGAGGCGCAGACATTCAAGCTGATGAGCGAAATCCTCCAGGAGATCGCACCCCAGGCGCGCATTGGTGTGCTGTCCGGGCCGAACCTGGCGCGGGAAGTGGCCGAGCATGCGCTGACCGCCACCGTGGTCGCCAGTGAAGACGAGCAACTGTGCGAGCGCGTCCAGGCGGTGCTGCATGGGCGCACTTTCCGCGTCTACGCGAGTGCCGACCGGTTCGGCGTCGAGCTGGGCGGTGCGTTGAAGAACGTCTACGCCATTATCGCCGGCATGGCCGTGGCCTTGGGGATGGGCGAAAACACCAAGAGCATGCTGATTACCCGCGCCCTGGCGGAGATGACTCGTTTCGCCGTGAATCAGGGCGCCAACCCGATGACCTTCCTGGGCCTGGCGGGCGTCGGCGACCTGATCGTCACCTGCTCGTCGCCGAAAAGCCGTAACTATCAGGTCGGGTTCGCGCTGGGCCAGGGGTTGAGCCTGGAAGAGGCCGTGACCCGTCTTGGCGAAGTGGCTGAAGGGGTCAACACCCTCAAGGTGCTCAAGGCCAAGGCTCAGGAAGTCGGGGTGTACATGCCGCTGGTTGCCGGGCTGCACGCGATCCTGTTTGAAGGGCGCACCTTGAACCAGGTCATCGAGCTGCTGATGCGCGCCGAGCCGAAAACCGATGTCGACTTTATTTCCACCAGCGGTTTCAACTGAGGAACGCGGCATGAACGATTCGAAAGCAGCCCCCAAGTATGAGTCCATTGTGCTGCGCATCCTGTGGATGCTGGTATTTGCCCTGGTGTGGCAGGTGGCGCAGTTCGTGCTCGGCGCCTTGGTGGTGGTGCAACTGATTTACCGGTTGATCTATGGCGCGCCGAACCTGAGCCTGATGAACGTTGGCGACAGCCTCAGCCAATTCCTTGCGCAGATCGGTCGCTTCGGCAGCTTCCATACCGAGCAAAAACCCTGGCCGTTCGCTGATTGGCCAACCCCGCGTGCACCGGAAGGCGAAGCCGCCCATAGCGTGCCGCCAGCACCGCACCCGGTGCGTGATGAAGAGCCCAAGCTATGAAATTGTGGATCCTGCGCCACGGGCAAGCCCAAGCTCATGCGCCAACTGACGCCGAGCGCAACCTCACCGAGCACGGCCGGGCTGAAGTATTGCGCAGTGCAGCGCACCTGATCGGCCAGCCGCTCAGTGCCATCATTGCCAGCCCTTATGCGAGGGCGCAGCAGACGGCGCAGTTGGTGCGCGAGGCGTTGGGTTTCGAGCCGCCGGTCTGCACGGTGCCGTGGCTGACGCCAGAGGGCAGCCCGGCGCAGGTGCTGGAAAAACTCGATACCGATGACAACGTGCTGCTGGTCAGCCATCAGCCCCTGGTGGGCAACCTGATCAGCTTTTTGCAGCACGGTCACTCGCGCCAGCCGCAGCCGATGCATACCGCCAGCCTCGCGCTGTTGGAGGGTGACTTCCCATTGGCAGGGTTGATGAGCCTGGTCAGCGTTGAAAATCCATAAGCTATAGCGCTTATCTGGAATGCCGTTGTGTGGCAGGATTAGGATCGTAATAAAACCAATAAGGACAGTCCCATGAGCCTGTGGCGCACGCAACCGAATATCGAACAGCTCAACGCGAGCCAGAAAAACACTATCGGTGAATTGCTGGATATTCGCTTCGAAAGCTTTGACGACGAATCCATCACCGCCAGCATGGTGGTCGATCACCGCACCCATCAGCCCTACGGCCTGTTGCATGGCGGCGCCTCCGTGGTACTGGCCGAAAGCCTGGGCTCCGTGGCGGCCTACCTGTGCGTCGATGCGAGCAAGTTCTATTGCGTGGGCCTGGAGGTCAACGCCAATCACCTGCGCGGTGTGCGCAGCGGGCGCGTCACGGCGGTGGCCAGGGCCATTCATATCGGCCGCACGACCCAGGTGTGGGACATCCGCTTGACCAACGACGAGGGCAAGGCCAGTTGCGTATCGCGCCTGACCGTGGCCGTGGTACCCCTGGGCGAACAGCCTCCGGCGCGATAGACATGGCGTGAGTGTCATCATTCCTGGCGGTTACGGTCATTGCCGTGAACGCCAGGCATGGTGACAATCAACCTCTGTTCCTGAAGAGCGCGCCGCTATGTCGCAGCATGTGTTTTTCGCCCACGCCAATGGCTTCCCGTCGGCCACCTACGGCAAGTTGTTCGCGGCCCTGGCTCCCGAATATACGGTGGGGCATTTGCCGCAGCACGGCCACGATCCCAGGTTTCCGGTGGACGATAACTGGCAGAACCTGGTCGATGAACTGATCCACCATCTGCAGCAGCAACCGGAGCCGGTGTGGGGCGTCGGCCATTCCCTGGGCGGGGTCTTGCATTTGCACGCCGCCATGCGCTGCCCGCAGCTGTACCGTGGCGTGGTGATGCTGGACTCGCCGGTGTTGACCCGCGCGGATCGCTGGGTGATTCGCGCCGCCAAACGCTTTGGTTTCATCGACCGCCTGACCCCGGCCGGACGCACCCTGGGCCGTCGTGAGGAATTCACCGACCTGGAGGCCGCGCGCGCTTACTTCGCCGGCAAGACCCTGTTTCGCGGTTTCGACCCCGAGTGTTTCGAGGCGTACCTGCAACATGGTCTGCTGCCAGTGGGCGACCGTCTGCGTCTGCGTTTCGACCCCGCGACGGAAATCAGCATCTATCGGGGCGTGCCTCACACCAGCCCCGGCCAGGTGCGCCAGTTGAAAGTGCCGCTGGCGGTGGTGCGCGGCCAGCAGAGCCGTGTGGTGATGCGCCATCATGTCAGCGGCGTAGGTCGCCTGCCCATGGGTGAGATGCTCACCATGCCCGGCGGCCATATGTTCCCCCTTGAGCGACCCCAGGACACCGCGACCTTGATCAAGCACCTGTTTACCCGCTGGCAGGCCCGTGAGCGTAGTTGCGCATGAGCGCGCCCGTGGAAGAAGTACGCCTGAGCCTGCCGCATATCGAGCTGGCGGCGCATCTGTTCGGGCCTGAAGACGGCTTGCCGGTCATCGCCCTGCACGGTTGGCTGGACAACGCCAACAGCTTTGCGCGCCTGGCGCCGAAGCTGCAGGGTTTGCGCATCGTCGCGCTGGATATGGCCGGGCACGGGCACTCGGCACATCGTCCGGCCGGGGCCGGTTACGCCGTGTGGGATTACGTCCACGATGTGTTGCAAGTGGCCGAGCAACTGGGCTGGCAACGTTTTGCATTACTTGGCCATTCCCTCGGCGCCATCGTTTCCCTGGTGCTGGCCGGAGCCTTACCGGAGCGCGTGACGCACCTGGGGCTGATCGACGGGGTGATCCCGCCGACCGCCCGTGGCGAGAACGCGGCCGAGCGGTTGGGCATGGCATTGCAGGCGCAATTGAGCCTGCAGGGCAAGCGCAAGCCGGTCTATGCGAGCCTGGATCGGGCGGTCGAGGCGCGCATGCACGGCCTCGTCGCGGTCAGCCGCGAAGCCGCCGAACTGCTGGCCCAGCGCGGTTTGATGCCGGTGCCGGGTGGCTATACCTGGCGCAGCGACAGTCGCCTGACCCTGGCATCACCGATGCGCCTGACCGATGAACAAGCCATGGCGTTCGTACGACGCGTGAGTTGCCCCACGCAGTTGGTGGTCGCGGCTGACGGGCTGTTGGCGAAACATTCCGAATTGCTTTCACAGCTGCCCTTTACCGTGACGACGCTGCCGGGTGGCCATCATTTGCACCTGAATGACGAGCCCGGTGCGGTTCTTGTTGCAGACTGTTTCAATCGGTTCTTCTCCGCGCCTTGACTTGGCGCGGTCAACTGCCGAGGCTGGGCGGATTGAAAGGGAGTCAACCATGAACCATCTTGAAACCGCTGCGACCCTCCATGGCCACGGCTCATCGATCCGATGAGCCTGGGTAAAGGCTGTATCCGTGCCTTTGGGCTGTGCTGTTTCAGCCCGCTGGTGTTCGCCGCCGATGTAGCGGGAAGCCAGGACTTACCGGCCATTGCCCGCCAGGTGGACGCGCAGATCGTCGACTATCGCCCTGCTGAAGAAAAGGAGCGCATCTACCCCATGGGTGCGATCCGCAAGATCAGCGGTCAATTGCGCTCCGAAGCCCAGGCCACCGCACGCGGTCCAACCACCGCGATCACCTACGAATTGCCTGCCGAGCACAGTTCCAGCGCCGCCTTTACCGCCACTCGTGAAGCCTTGCAGGCTCAGGGCGCGCAGCTGTTGTTCTGGTGCCAGGCCCGCGATTGTGGCGAAAGCAGCCTGTGGGCCAACGAGGTGTTCGGCAACGCCAAGCTGGTCGGGGCCGATGGCCAGCAGGAGTACCTGCTTTTGCGCCTGGCGGCCCCACAGGACAACTCGCTGGTGGCGCTGTACGGCATTACCCGTGGCAATCGACGCGCCTATCTGCATGTCGAGCAACTGGATGCCAGCACGCCGCTGGGCACTCTTCTGCCCACGTCGGCAACGCTGTTGCGTGAGCTCAAAAGCACCGGCGAGCTGGACTTTCCTGCATTGGGCGCCGAGCCCGACGCCACCTGGTTGACCTTGATTTCCCGTGGGCTGAACCTCGACACCAACCTGCGCGTCAGCCTGACCGGGCCCAGCGCCGAAGCCTGGCGCCAGGGCCTGATTGACAGTGGCGTGCGCGCCGCGCGCCTGGAAACCGGCACAGGCAAGGCTGAAGGCCTGCATGTGCATCTGATACGCTAAGCGCCACAGGGCGAACGGACCCGCGCCGTTCGCCTAAGCTGTCTTCCTACATGACTCTTTTCGAGATACCCGATGCTCAATAACGATCGCCTGCTGGTGCAAATCCTGCTGCTGGTGCTGTTCGGTGCCAGCTTCTGGGTCATGGCGCCGTTCTGGTCGGCGCTGTTCTGGGGCGCGGTGCTGGCGTTTGCCAGTTGGCCGCTGATGGTACTGCTGACCCGTGGGCTGGGCGGTCGCGAATCACTGGCGGCCGGTATCCTGACATTGGGCTGGATGTTGCTGGTCGCGCTGCCGCTGGTGTGGCTGGGGTTCAACCTGGCGGACCATGTGCGCGATGCCGTCGTATTGATCAAGGATATCCAGGTCGACGGCTTGCCCAATGCGCCCACCTGGCTGGGCTCGATCCCGCTTATCGGCGAGCGGCTGGTGGCGACCTGGGACAGCATCGACCAACAGGGCGCGGCGCTGATGCTGAGTATCAAGCCTTACCTGGGCCAGGTCGGCAATTGGTTGCTGGCGCGCAGTGCGCAAATCGGCGGCGGCATTCTCGAGCTGACCTTGAGCCTGGTCTTCGTGTTCTTTTTCTACCGCGACGGGCCGCGCCTGGCGATGTTCGTGCACCGTCTGCTGGAGCGCCTGATCGGCGACCGCGCCAGCTATTACATCGAGCTGGTGGCCGGTACGGTGCAGCGGGTGGTCAATGGCGTGATCGGCACGGCTGCCGCCCAGGCCGTGCTGGCGCTGATCGGCTTCCTGATTGCCGGCGTGCCTGGCGCGTTGCTGCTGGGCGGCGTCACTTTCCTGCTCAGCCTGATTCCCATGGGCCCGCCGCTGGTGTGGATTCCGGCCACGGCCTGGTTGGCGTGGAAGGGTGACTACACCTACGCGGTGTTCCTTGGCGTGTGGGGCACCTTCATCATCAGCGGCGTCGACAACGTGCTCAAGCCTTACCTGATCAGCCGTGGCGGCAACCTGCCGTTGGTGATCGTGCTGCTGGGCGTATTCGGCGGCTTGATCGCGTTCGGCTTTATCGGCCTGTTTATCGGCCCGACCTTGCTCGCGGTGGCCTACAGCTTGTTGACCGACTGGAGCGCGACCCAGGCCCAGGCGCGGCGCGAAGACAAGCCGCTTTAAACCCTCGGCAGCCACACTACGGCGGTCAAACCGCCGCCTGGCGTATCGTCCAGGCTCAGGTGGCCGCCGAGGCGTTCGACCGCTTCCTTGGCGATCGTCATGCCCAGGCCGACGCCGCCGGAATTACGGTTGCGCGAGCCCTCCAGGCGAAAGAACGGTTCGAACACCGCTTCGCGCTTATCGGCCGCGATGCCGGGGCCGTGATCGATCACCCGAATCACCAGGGCGCCGCGGCTGTCGGCCAGTTCCACGCGCGCCGAGCCGGCATAGCGCAGGGCATTGTCGATCAGGTTGTTGAGGCACGAACGCAGCGCCATCGGCTGCACCTGCAAGGGCGCGCAGGTGCCGCACACCTGCACATCGCTGCCCTGGTCCTGGGCGTTTTCGCTGAGCGATTCCACCAGCGCCTGCACGTCGAGCCAGTGGCGGGTCTCGCTGGTGCGCTGTTCGTGCAGGTAGCTCAAGGTGGCGTCGAGCATGCCGATCATGTCGTTGAGGTCCTGGCGCATCTGGCCTTGCAGCTTGGTGTCTTCGATCTGTTCCAGGCGCAGTTTCAGCCGGGAGAGCGGCGTGCGCAGGTCATGGGAGACTGCCCCGAGCATGCGTGCGCGCTGGCTGACTTGTTCGCGGATGCGCCTTTGCATCAGGTTGAAGGTTGACGCGGCCTGGCGTGCCTCGCGAGGCCCGGATTCGTCCAGCGGCGGGCTGTCGAGGTCGAGGCTCAAACGCTCGGCCGCCGCGCTCAGGCGCTGGATCGGCCGGCTCAACAGCTTGGCGCCGTACCAGGCGGCGATGATCAGCGAGATGAACTGAAACGTCAGCGGCACCACCGGGCCACCGAACCAGGGTCGCTGATGCTTGGCCAACGGCTTCATCGAGCCATCCGGCTGTTCGACGAAGGTTTCCGGCGGCGGTGGCGGCGGTGGGCCGTAATGATGGAACCAGAAGAACGCCAGCACATGCGCCAGCACGATGGCCACCAGCAACACGCCGAACAGCCGCCCGAACAAGGTATTGAAGGTGGCGCGCATCAACCGATATCCCGCGCGTCGAACAGATAGCCTTCGCCGCGCACGGTCTTGATCAAGCGGGGGGCCTTGGGGTCGTCGCCCAGTTTCTGGCGCAGGCGCGACACCAGCAGGTCGATGCTGCGATCGAAGGCTTCGATGGAGCGACCGCGTGCGGCATCCAGCAATTGTTCGCGGCTCAACACGCGGCGCGGGCGTTCGATGAACACCCACAGCAGGCGGAACTCGGCGTTGGACAGCGGCACCACCAGGCCATTGTCGGCCACCAATTGGCGCAACACACTGTTGAGGCGCCAGTTGTCGAAGCGGATGTTGGCGCGCTGCTCGGTACGGTCATCGCGTACACGGCGCAGGATGGTCTGGATACGCGCCACCAGTTCGCGCGGTTCGAAGGGTTTGGACATATAGTCGTCGGCGCCCAGTTCCAGGCCGATGATACGGTCGGTGGGCTCGCAGCGGGCGGTGAGCATCAGGATCGGGATGTCCGATTCAGCCCGCAGCCAGCGGCACAAGGTAAGGCCGTCTTCGCCCGGCAGCATCAGGTCGAGCACCACCACATCGAAGGTCTCGGCTTGCATGGCCAGGCGCATCGCCGCGCCGTCGGTCACACCCGTGGCTAAAATATTGAAGCGCGCCAGGTAATCGATCAGCAATTCACGAATCGGCACATCGTCATCGACGATCAGCGCACGGGTGTTCCAGCGCTTGTCGTCGGCGATCACCGCGCCTGGGTGCTCGTCGTTTACCGGGACGGAAGGAGTCTGCATAGTGCGATCATCTACCTGATTGTTACGGCCAGCATAGGCGCCCAGCCCCATGGCTGGAAGTGCTGGACGGTCGGTCATGCGGCGAGGCTAACGGTGGGGCGTGTTGGGCGCATGTCGTGAATGTATCGGCGTTGAAATAATTGCCGTAAACCGGTGCCTATCAACGCCGAAATCAGTATTTACCGATCATCGGATCCCGCAACGGCGCCGCTTGCGCTACAATCCGCGCCGATTTCGACTTGCCTGAGAGCCCATTCCAATGCCCGTCTGCCAGACTCCTATCATCGTCGCCCTGGATTACCCCACCCGTGACGCCGCACTGAAGCTGGCTGACCAGTTGGACCCCACGCTTTGCCGGGTCAAGGTCGGCAAGGAACTGTTCACCAGTTGCGCGGCGGAAATCGTCGGCACCCTGCGTGACAAGGGCTTCGAAGTGTTTCTTGACCTGAAATTCCACGATATTCCCAATACCACCGCCATGGCGGTCAAGGCAGCGGCCGAGATGGGCGTGTGGATGGTCAACGTGCATTGCTCTGGCGGCCTGCGCATGATGAGCGCCTGCCGGGAAGTGCTGGAACAGCGCAGCGGGCCGAAACCGCTGCTGATCGGCGTGACTGTGCTGACCAGCATGGAGCGCGAGGACCTGGCCGGCATCGGCCTGGACATCGAGCCGCAGGAGCAGGTGTTGCGCCTGGCCGCGCTGGCGCAAAAAGCCGGCCTCGACGGCCTGGTCTGCTCGGCCCTCGAGGCCCAGGCGCTCAAGAGCGCTCACCCGACGCTGCAACTGGTGACCCCGGGGATCCGCCCGGCGGGCAGCGCTCAGGATGACCAGCGCCGTATTTTGACGCCGCGCCAGGCGCTCGATGCCGGTTCCGACTACCTGGTGATTGGCCGTCCGATCAGCCAGGCGGCCGATCCGGCCAAGGCGCTGGCAGCCGTCGTTGCCGAAATCGCCTGATACTGGATGTGAAAGTGGTCCACTGTAGGAGCGAGCTTGCTCGCGAAAAACGTCCAGGCAACGCGTTCATTCTGAATAAACGCGGGAGCCCTGAGTTCTTCGCGAGCAAGCTCGCTCCTACAAAAAGCCTTAAAGCATGCCCCTCCCACATTTGTCTATCCTGTATCAGCTGACCTTCAGCACCAGCTTGCCGAAGTTCTCGCCGTTGAACAGCTTCATCAACGTCTCGGGAAACGTCTCCAGCCCTTCAACGATATCTTCCTTGCTCTTGAGCTTGCCCTGCGCCATCCAGCCGGCCATTTCCTGCCCGGCAGCGGCAAAGTTCGCTGCGTGATCCATCACCACAAAGCCTTCCATCCGTGCGCGGTTGACCAGCAATGACAGATAGTTGGCCGGGCCTTTCACGGCTTCCTTGTTGTTGTACTGGCTGATGGCCCCACAAATCACCACCCGCGCCTTCAGCGCCAGGCGGCTGAGTACCGCGTCGAGAATGTCGCCGCCAACGTTATCGAAGTACACATCCACGCCTTTGGGACACTCACGCTTGAGGGCGGCGGGTACGTCTTCGTGTTTGTAGTCGATGGCGGCATCGAAGCCCAGTTCGTCGACCAGGAACCTGCACTTGTCAGCGCCCCCGGCGATGCCCACCACGCGGCAGCCCTTGAGTTTGGCGATCTGCCCGGCAATGCTGCCGACCGCACCGGCCGCGCCGGAGATCACGACAGTCTCGCCGGGCTTGGGTGCGCCGGTGTCCAGCAGCGCGAAGTAGGCAGTCATGCCGGTCATGCCCAGCGCAGACAGGTAGCGCGGCAGGGGCGCGAGTTTCGGGTCGACCTTATAGAAACCGCGCGGCTCGCCCAGGAAGTAATCCTGCACGCCCAAGGCGCCGTTGACGTAGTCGCCGACCGCAAAGTTCGGGTGCTTGGAGGCAATCACCTTGCCTACGCCCAATGCACGCATCACTTCGCCGAGGCCGACAGGTGGAATGTAGGACTTGCCCTCATTCATCCAGCCGCGCATGGCGGGGTCGAGGGACAGGTACTCGTTGTGCACCAGCACTTGCCCGTCCTGCGGCGTGCCTACCGGGACTTCCTGAAAGGTGAAGGTGTCCCGCGTGGCGGCGCCGACCGGGCGTTTGGCAAGCAGGAACTGGCGGTTGGTCTGGGCAGTCATGGCGGCAACTCTTTAGAAGGGGAGTATGAGTGATAGACAAGGAACCGCCTGTGAGCAAGGTTGTTCGAGCCACGCGAATGCTTGCCGATAGACGGGGTTGATAGTCAGCCCGGTGGCCTTATCACCCAGACGCATGCAGCACCAACCGGCCTCCTGATAGTGCTGACGCGTCGCTCCCCTGATTGACTAGACTCGCCCGACGGCTATCAACCCCCAAAGGACATTCCCCATGAGCATGACGTTTTCCGGCCAGGTTGCCCTGGTGACCGGCGCCGCCGCCGGTATTGGCCGCGCGACCGCGTTGGCGTTCGCCGCCGAAGGCTTGAAAGTGGTGGTGGCCGACCTCGATGTGGCGGGCGGCGAGGGTACGGTTGCGTTGATTCAGCAAGCGGGTGGCGAAGCCTTGTTTGTGCGCTGCAACGTCACCTTGGAGGCGGATGTGCAGCAATTGATGGCGCAGACCGTCGCCGCCTACGGCCGCCTGGACTATGCCTTCAACAATGCCGGGATCGAGATCGAGAAGGGCAAGCTGGCTGACGGCAGTCTGGATGAGTTCGATGCCATCATGGGGGTCAACGTCAAGGGCGTGTGGTTGTGCATGAAGTATCAACTGCCGCTGTTGCTGGCCCAGGGCGGTGGCGCCATCGTCAACACGGCGTCGGTGGCGGGGCTGGGCGCGGCGCCGAAAATGAGCATCTATGCGGCGTCCAAGCATGCGGTGATCGGCCTGACGAAGTCGGCAGCCATCGAGTACGCGAAAAAGAAAATCCGCGTCAATGCGGTCTGCCCGGCGGTGATCGATACCGACATGTTCCGCCGCGCCTATGAAGCTGATCCGCGCAAGGCCGAATTTGCCGCAGCAATGCACCCGGTCGGGCGCATTGGCAAGGTCGAGGAAATTGCCAGCGCGGTGTTGTACCTGTGCAGTGATGGGGCGGCCTTCACCACCGGTCAGGCCCTGGCGGTGGACGGCGGTGCCACGGCAATTTAAGACTTCACACTGCAACCTGTTCGAAAAGGACTGGGGGTGTTGTGGGGTGTTTCCGTAGCTGGCACAAAGCCGCGATCGAATGTGTATCACTAGGTAAAAAACTCAATAAAATCAATACTTTAATAAAATCTGAGAACGGGTTTTATTGGACTTCTGTGCTTAACTGTTTGGGTTGAATAACAAACAGTTGAAGTGAGTGGCTCATGGATTTAGGGATTGATCGACAAGCCCCGGTACCGGTGGTGCAGCAAATCATCAGCGCAGTCGCGGGATGGATTCGCAAGCATGGGGTGAGCCCCGGCACACGCTTACCGTCTGTGCGGCAATTGGCCCTCGACAACCTGCTCAGCCAGTCCAGCGTGATCGAGGCATTCGAACGGATGGAGGCCCAAGGCATGCTGGCCTCGAAAAAAGGCTCGGGGTTCGTCGTGGCGCAGCCCGCGAGCATTCAGGAGAACCAGTGGTACGAAGGCGCCGAACAGGGCTGGGGCAGGTTTACCGACAGCCCTTTAGGCGAGCTCAAGCTCAGCTGTGGCTGGCTGCCGGACGCCTGGCGCGAGAGCGATGACATCAGCTACGCGATCCGCGAAGTCAGCCGCACCGACACCGCAGGCCTGTTCAACTACAGCACGCCTCTGGGCTTGCCGGCCCTGCGTGAACAATTGCTCAAGCGCCTGACCCAGATTCACGTGCCCAGCAGTCTCGACTGCATTCTCACCACCCATGGCGCCAGCCATGCCCTGGACCTGCTCATACGCACGCTGCTCAGGGCCGGCGATACGGTGGTGGTCGAGACCCCCGGGTATGGCAACCTCTACCGGCAACTGGCGTTTCACGGGGTAACGTTGCTGGAAGTGCCCCGCACGCGCAGCGGCCCGGATATCGAGGTGCTGGAGGCGCACCTGCAATGCCATCGGCCCAAATGCCTGTTTATCAACAGCCTCTATCACAACCCTACCGGCACCAGCCTGTGCCGCGCGGTAGCCGAGCGTTTGCTGGCGCTGGCATGCAGTCGGGATTTTCTGATCATCGAGGAAGACGTCTACGGCGATCTGCAGCATGCCAGTTGCACGCGGTTGTCGGCGTTGCCCCATGATGACCGTGTCATCTACGTCTCCAGTTTTTCCAAGACGCTGAGCAGCGCCTTGCGCGTGGGCTACCTGAGCGCCAGTGCGGCGATCATCGCACAACTGGCGCAACTCAAGACCCTGACGGGCATCGGCACCTCACGCTTTGCCGAAGCGATAGTGGCCACTTTGCTGGTCAACGGCGCCTACCGCAAGTGGGTGCAGCGCCTGCGCAAGCGCCTGAATACGCAAATGGCCGCCACCTTGCAGGTGCTGGAGGATGAAGAATGGCAAGTGTTTGCAGTACCCGCCGGCGGCATGTTCCTGTGGGCGCGGCCTGGCGCGCAAAACCCTTCGCGCGTGCAGGCGTGTGCCCGCAAGCTCGGTGTGCTGCTGGCGCCGGGAATGCTGTTCAACCCGGCGGGTGAGTGCTGCGAGTGGCTGCGCATCAATGTGGCCTACGCAGCTGATCCGCGAGCACTGGCGCTGTTTCGTGCCCTGGGGCCCGCCAGATCGACCTCGACCATTCTGAAAACGACGGGCGTGTAGCTTTTTGCCATTATTGTGGCGCCCACGACTTGTGTTCAGTGCCCCGTGATTGCGACTCTCGCTGCTGGTAAGCGGGTTTATGGCATCTGCCATTGCAAGAGGACTCACGTGCAATGATTTCGGGCGCGCAACGACGTTTCGCCAACCTCGGTATGGCGAAAAAACTGGGCTTGGGTTTTACCCTGGTGCTGCTGCTGACGGCAGTGATAGCGGCCATTGGCGTATGGTCGCTGCAAACCGTTGGTCAGCGCTTCGAAGGCCTCAAGCACATGTCTTCGCTCAACAGTGGACTGCAGAAGGTGCGCCTGATCGAACAGGATTACGCCTTGCACGCCGACCCCAAGGCTGTTGACGCCCTGCATGAAAGTGTCGACGCGCTGGCCGCGCTGGCGGCCAGTCTCAAGGCCCAGTCCGCTGCCAACGTGCCGGTCATGGCCGATGTCGAGCAAGCCCTGGCAGCCTACCGCAAGGCGTTCGACGAGTTCGTCGAACTGACCCAGGCCAAGGACCTGGCCCTGGAAATGGCCAGTTGGTCGGTGTCCAGCGTGGCCAATAACCTCGATGTGTTGCAGGCCGGCCTGGCGGACGATGGCGCCTATGGCCTGAAGGAAAGCCAGGGCAAGGCGGGTGCCGAGTTTATCGAGCAGGCCGGGCAGGTGAGCCAGGTGTCGCGGTTGATGCTGCAGGCGATGAACGAAGCGCGGCTACGCCTGGATCAGAGCCGCAAGGCCGATGCGGAGGAGGCCGAGCAGGGCAAGATCGAACAGGCCGACCAGGCGTTGGCTCAGGCCGAACAACTGAAAACCTCGGTCAAGGACCCCGGCTACCAGACTGTGCTCAATGAAGTGTCCGGGCATATCGCCGCATTCAGCGAAAAGCTCGGCGAGTACACCGGGCTGTTGGCCCAGGAAAAACTGGTTTACAAACAACTGCATGATCGCGCCGATCAGGTGGTCAGCCGAGTCAACCTGGCCTATGACGCCGAAGACCAGTCGATGCAGGCGCAACTGGGCAAAAGCACGCTGCTGATCATCGGTTCATCCGCCCTGGCGCTGCTGGTGGGGCTGATTGCCGCCTGGGTGATTACCCGCTTGATCGTGGCGCCGCTGCGCAGTGTGATCGCAGTGGCACAGCAGATTGCCTCCGGTGACCTGAGTGGGCGCATGGAGGTCAACCGCCGCGACGAAATCGGCCAACTGATGCAGGCGATGCAGCAGATGGGCAACGGCCTGAGCCATATGGTCAGCGGGTTGCAGGCCGGTATCGAGCAACTGGCCAGCTCGGCGCAGACGCTGTCCAGCGTTACCGAGCAGACCAACGTCGAAGTCAGCAGCCAGAAGGAAGAAACCGAACAGGTAGCCACGGCGATGAACCAGATGACGGCCACGGTGCACGACGTGGCGCGCAATGCCGAAGAGGCCGCGCAAGCCGCACAGACGGCGGATGACAAGGTCGACAGCGGCCAACAGGTGGTGCGCCAGAGTTTGCAGCGCATCGAATTGCTGGCCACGTCCAGCAACAGTGCCAGCGCCAGTATCGAAAGCCTCAGCGCGGAAATTCAGAATATCGGCACGGTCCTGGGCGTGATCAAGAGCGTCGCCGAGCAAACCAACTTGCTCGCCCTGAACGCCGCGATCGAAGCGGCCCGCGCAGGAGAGCAAGGGCGTGGCTTTGCGGTGGTCGCCGATGAGGTGCGGGCCCTGGCCAAGCGCACCCAGCAATCGACTGAAGAAATCGAACGCCTGGTCAGCACCTTGCGCAGCGCGGCGCAGTCGTCGGTGCAGCAGATTCAACAAAGCGGCGAACTGGTGAAGCTGGCGGTCAGTGATGCGTTGGAAACCGAGAGCGCCCTGGGCAGCATTGCAGCGGCGGTGTCATTGATCCAGCAGATGAATCAGCAGATTGCCGCAGCGGCTGAAGAGCAAAGCTCGGTGGCCGAAGAGATCAACCGCAGTGTCACCAGCATCCGGGCAAGTGCCGATCAGTCGGCGTTGAGCATGCAAGGCAATGCCGCCTCGAGCATCCAGCTGGCGCAGCTGGGCGCGGAACTCAAGGGCATGGTGGGGCACTTCCGCCTCTGATCGCGGCCGGGGCGCCGCGATCAGAGGGGAAGGCGATCAGGCGTTGTTGGCGAGGAACGTCAGCAGCGCCTCATTGACGAAGTCCGGGTTCTCGCGGCTGGAGATATGCCCAGCGTCGGGAATCAACGTCAGGGCGCAGCCGATCAGCTCGGCCATTTCCCGGGATTCCGCAGGTGGCCGCGGCTTGTCCTGCTCGCCGCACATCACCAGGGTGGTATCGCAATCCAAGCGATGAAGCTGATCGAGAATGTCTGCGCGGCTGAAAATCAAGCGGCCCAGGGGCACTACGCTGTCCAGCAGGCGCTCCCGGGGGAAATCCTGCAGCGACTGGCGAAAACCCTGATACAGGGCTGATTCGCGGTCGATTCCCGGTCTGAAGAAAATCGGCGCGATCACATCCAGCAGCGGCGGCGGGATGGCGCCAGCGTCTTCGATCATCTTGAACAGCGAGAAGTAATACTCGCGCGTGGCCCCCGGCTCGGCGCCCAGGTAGGTGTCCATCAGCACCAGGCTGTTGATGCGTTCCGGTGCCAGCAAGGCGAGGCGGGCGCCCCACATGCCGCCGACCGACAGGCCCACCAGGTTGACCTGTGAGATGTCCAGTTGGTCGAGCAAAGCCAGGTTGTGACGTGCCAGGTCATCAAGGGACAGGGTTTGCGCAGGCAGCGTGCCCGACTCGCCATGGCCCCACAGTTCAGGGACGATCACACGGTATTGCTGCGACAGCGCTTCGATCTGCGGTGCCCACATGTCGCGGTCCCACAGGTAGCTCGAACCCAACAAGACGACCGGGCCGGTGCCCTGGTCGATATAGTGCAGCGGTTGTCCATCAATCACGGCGACAGGCATAGCAGGCCTCTAACTTCACGGAGTGAGGGGCACTTTTTTACGCTAGTCGGGGGCGGGGGGATAGATGCAAACTGATGGCACCGTCATGTGCGGCGCAGGCAGGAGCGAGCAAGCTCGCCCCTGCACTCGGAAGGCCGGCCCGTGACGGGGCCAGCGGCACTCAATCGTAAATGGCTTTCTTTTTCCACTCGGCATCGGCGTCGACAACCTTCAGGCCTTCGGTCAGTTCGTTGACTTCGTCTTCGGCCGGCGCGCTGTTGGTCAACACCGTGGAGTTGGCGCGGGCCAACTGTGATTCCAGCAATTGCAGCTGTGCGCTGTACAGCACGGGCTCCGGTTGTTTGCGCAGGTACTGTACGCCACGCTCGAACGCCAGGCGCGCCTGGCCCGGCTGACCTTGCTGCAGGGCATGCTGGCCCAGGTTGTTGAAGAACTCGATGTGCAGCAGCACCAGGATATGGCGGATTTCCTTGATCCAGTGCTTGGCCTCGTTGGTCGGCAGAAAGCCGTCCTGGGCTGCCCGGGTGACCTGACCATGCAGTGCTTCGAGCAGGAAGCGCACATCCTTGGCCTTGGCTTCGGTCTGGATCGGCGCGGGTGGGTTGGCCACCGGAATCGATTCGCCTTGGGCGATCATTGCATTCAGCTCGGCGATCCGCGCCTTGAGCGCGGCGCTGGACTTGTTGAGGTTCAGCAGGCGTTGGTTGACGTTGAGTTCCAGGCGGGTCAGCAACAGCTTGAGCGCCGGCGTCATCAACTGGCCGGGAAAGGTCTCGGTGATTTCACCACAGCGACGCAGCCGATCATTGAGCTCGATCTCGGTACGCTTCTTTTCCAGCTTATTGTTTTCCACCACATGGTTCATGTAGCCAATGGCGATCAGTATTACGATCCCGGCTACTACCAGCAGGGTGATCATGAGTGGTGTCACCGGTGTGACCTCTTTATAGGGTTTGCTGTGGAGTGTAGTGACTGCGCTAACCGGCGGATAGGACTGTTCGACCAGTTGCCCAGGTAGTTTCTTCTATATAGGTAAAGTGATCCTGCGTGGATGCACATTGCCATCATTTGCCTGTGGCAACTATAGCGCCTTGTGGCGCGTCAGAATATAGGCGCCAGGGCTTGGGCGCAGCAGAATGCCCGCGCAGGCCGCTCAACGGGGCGAAGTCATTGATTTAAATAAATTTATCCTTGGGGGTTGACGACCTTTCAATCCATCCATAGAATGCGCGCCACTTACAGCGTAAAGCACACAGCGAAACGCGGTAGGGAGTGAATGTTGTACGTGTGTCCCCTTCGTCTAGTGGCCTAGGACACCGCCCTTTCACGGCGGTAACAGGGGTTCGAGTCCCCTAGGGGACGCCATATGCGGGAATAGCTCAGTTGGTAGAGCACGACCTTGCCAAGGTCGGGGTCGCGAGTTCGAGTCTCGTTTCCCGCTCCAATTTACAAGCAGTGTGGCTCTCGGGCGGCATTGAGTGAAACCAGGACCACGTCTTCGGACGAGGCCTCTGGGCACTGAAATACACACCATGTGTTTCAGTAGCGTGTCCCCTTCGTCTAGTGGCCTAGGACACCGCCCTTTCACGGCGGTAACAGGGGTTCGAGTCCCCTAGGGGACGCCATTTGCGGGAATAGCTCAGTTGGTAGAGCACGACCTTGCCAAGGTCGGGGTCGCGAGTTCGAGTCTCGTTTCCCGCTCCAATTCAAAGAAAAAGCCACTCAAACGAGTGGCTTTTTTTTGTCTGCGAAAAACAGCGCCCACCTCTGAAGTCATTGGCGCTGAAGGCTGTTGGCCGCTTGGGCCAAGCGCAAGGTGGCTTGACGGATTTCCTCCTGATTGAGCGACGCAAAACCCAACCGCAACGCATTTTCCGGCTGGCCCAGCGGCGAGAACTGCCGACCGCTGCGCACCACCAGTCCGTGGTCCAAGGCAGTGTTTACCATTCGATCTACGTCTAGTTCATCCTCGAAACGCACCCACAGTGCCAGGCCGCCTTCCGGCTCGCGCACCTGGATACGAGCGCCCAGCGACTCATGCAGACAGGTCTGCAACGTCTCTCGACGCACTCGATATTCTTTCGACACGCGGCGCAGATGCTTCTTCAATTCACCGTCATTGATCAGGTCGGCCAGCATCTTCTGGGCGACGGCGTCGGCATCTCCCAACATCAGTGCTGCGTTGCGGTGCAGGGCCTCTATCACGTGGGTCGGGGCCACCACATAGCTGCATCGAAACGTCGAGCCCAGCGCCTTGGACAACGAACCGATATAGATCACATGGCGCTGAGAACGGTCACTGGCAAGCGGCAGGTAAGGGCGCCCGTTAAAGTGGAATTCGTGGTCGTAATCTTCTTCGACAATGCAGAAGTCGTGCAGCGCTGCGAGCGTCAACAGTTGTTGTCGGCGCGCGGCGTGCAGGCTGACGGTGGTCGGGAACTGGTGATGCGGCGTGACATAGATCATGCGCACTTTATGCTGCTGGCATAGACGGTCGATCTGGTCCGTGCGACAGCCTTCTTCGTCTATGTCCACGGTGACCAGTTGCGCGCCCAACTGCCGGAAAATTTCCCACGCCGGCGGGTAACTCAGACGCTCCACCAGTACCACATCTCCCGGTGTGAGCAGCAGGCTGGCGCTCAGGTACAGCGACATCTGCGTGCCCTGGGTCAGGCAGATATTGTCGGCGTTGACGGCCAGCCCGCGTTCGCCGCGCAGCATCTCGGCGAGGGCGCAGCGCAGGTGATAGCCGGTGCCTTCGCTGCCGTAGCGTACGGTGTTGGAGGCAAAGCTGTTGCGCAGGGCGTTGCGGTAGTAGCGATGCAACACGGCTTGCGGTAGCAGGCGGTGGTCGCTGGTGCCATTGTCGAAAAACAGCGCGTCATGCCGATGGCGCAGCGCGGTGACCTGAGCGTTATGGGCAAAATACGGCACCACCGGCTGCGCCAGCAGGGGTGGTGCAAAGGCCTGCGGCGCGCCACCGGGCAGTTGCTTGGGCTTCAACTGGGCATTGACGAACGTGCCGCGACGCGGCTCGCTGATGAGCCAGCCTTTGGTCGCGGCTTCTTCATAGGCCAGGATGACCGTCTTGCGGTTAACGTCGAGCAATTGCGCCATTTCCCGCGTACCTGGCAGCAAGGTGCCGGGCGGCAGGCGCCCTTCGAGAATCGCGGTCACCAGGCCCTCGGCAATCTTGCGGTAGGACGCTTGTGATGCGTTCTCATCGAGCTTGAGTAAAGGGCGCCATTTACGCATCTGGACCATCTGAAGTATCCAAAACTGGAGGTTCTTATGGGCCCAGTCTAGCGCAACAATGCGGCTTCACATTCTGAGGTCCTGAGCACATGCGCCATGTCATCGAACTGTCCCCCTCGGGGAAAACCTTTGAGGCCGGCGACGAGCTGTTGCTTGACGCCATGCTCGCCAGCGGCCTGTCGGTGCCGTTCTCCTGTCGCCGTGGCGCGTGCGGCTCGTGCAAGGTGATAGTCGCTGAAGGCGGGTATCGGGCCAAGCGCCTGGCACCGGATGCGCCGGCGCCGTGTTACCCACTGGCCGCCAATGAAATGTTGTTGTGCCAGAGCCATGCGTGCACCGACATGCGCCTGGAAATTCCTGGCTGGTCCCTGGATACCCCCGCGTTGGTCATTGATGCTCAGGTACTCGACAAGCGCGCACTCGGACCCGATGTCATCGAACTGGTCCTCAAGCCGGATACACCGTTGGTGGCGCGGGCTGGCCAATACCTCAAGTTCCGCCTGGCGGACGGTGACACGCGCTGTTTCTCGATTGCCAACCTGCCTGCAGAGGACGATGGGCGTCTGGTCTTCCAGATCCGTCGGGTCAGCGGCGGTTGCTTTTCCGACGGTATGCTGGGTCGCCTGGCGGTGGGTGAGCGCTTGCGACTGGAAGGACCGTTTGGCGCCTGTACCTGGCAGGACGATGCCGCCAACGCCGTCGTCCTGTTCGCCACGGGCACCGGTTATGCGGGTATCAAGCCGATCCTGTTGAGCGCGCTCAAACAGGATATCGAGGTGACGTTGTATTGGGGCGGCGCGCAGTCTACGGACTTTTATGACAGCGCCTTCCTGGACCAATCGACGCTCAAGCATCCGCGTTTTCGCTGGCATCCCATACGCTCATCCGAGGGCAGGGTGCAGGAGGTTGCATTGAGCCATGGGCATCACTGGGAAGCGGCTCAGGTCTATGCGTGCGGGAACGGCGCTATGCTCCGCCAGGTACGGACCCAGTGCCTTGCGGCGGGGTTGCCGAGCCATCGGTTTGTCGCGGAGGCTTTTGTCGCCAGCGGTCGGGCGAATGCTGTAACGGTTTCCCCATCGTTCGACCCGGTCTGGGAGAAAGTCGGCCCGCGTTATTCCCTGGATGGCATGCTGGCGGCGCGAGACAAATCCATACGCGCCCTCGCGGCCATCGTCAGCCAGTTGAGGGTCGGCATGACCACCGGGGAAGCCCTTGAGATGGCCGCCGCACAATTGCAGGCCATGGGCGCGTCGCACACCTGGCATCCCACCTACATCCGTTTTGGCGCCGACACGGTGCGGCCACCTCGCGAAGGCATCGATCGTCAGCGCAGGCTGCGCGCCACGGATATCGCCGTGGTCGACCTTGGCCCGGTGTGGGACGGCTACGAAGGTGATTATGGCGACACCTTTGTATTCGGTGATTCGCCGTTGTACCTGGCCTGTACCACCGCGCTGCATGAAGTGTTCGATGAAACCCGCCAAGCGTGGTTGCGCGGCCTGACCGGGCGCGAACTCTATGACTTCGCCGAACAGTGCGCCGTGGCCAAAGGCTGGAGGCTGGCGCGGAACCTGGCGGGGCATCGCCTTGCGGATTTTCCCCATGCGTTGTTCGAAAGCAAGCAACTGGCCGACCTGGAAATCGCACCGAGTGAGATGGCTTGGGTGCTGGAGATCCAGCTGTGCCATCCCACTGAGCCGGTCGGTGGGTTCTTTGAGGATATGCTGATGTTACAGGCCTGAAAAACCCATCTGCAGGACGAAGCAGAGCCCAATGTGGGAAGGGGCAAACCCTTCCCACATTGGATATTCACAGCTTAGGCAACTGGCCGACACGCCCCATCATTTCCGTAACGATCTGCAGGTCCAGCAGGAACTGCTCGACGGTCTTGAACTCACCGTCGGTGTGCCCGGTGTATTTCTCTTCCGGGCGGGCCAGACCGAATTGCACGCCGTTGGGCAGGTCGTGCACGGAGGTGGCGCCAGCGGATGTGCCGAACTTGTGCTGCATGCCCAGGTTTTCAGTGGCCACCGCCAGCAACGCTTTTACCCATTCGCCCTCGGGGTTGCGGTACATCGGTTTATCCAGCGAATAGGTGAAGTTCACGTTGACCTTGGCGTGTGCGTTCCAGGCGTTCAGTTTCTGCTCGAGCTGTGCCTTGAGTGCCTCCGGGGTTTTGCCTTTCGGCGCGCGCAGGTTCACCGCCAGCTTGAGGGCTTTGTCATCCAGGCCGACAAAGGTCGGCGAGGTGGTCAGCGGCCCCATGAAGTCATCGGCAAAGCCCACGCCCAATTTGCCGCCCAGGTAATCCAGGCCCCAGTTGTCCGCCGCATACTTCGCAGCATCGGTGATGTGGTTGTGCTGGAGGGCAATCTTGCCATCGAGGCTGTGGATCAACTCCAGCATACGTGCCACCGGGTTGACTCCGGATTCGGGCTCGGAAGAGTGGGCCGACACGCCGGTGACGGTGAGTTTGACGTTCTTGCCGTCGACCTTGGCGGCCACCTGGAAATTGCCGCCATTGCGCTTGGCATAGTCATCCCCGGCCTGCTGCAGGCTGGCCGCCAATTCAGCAGGGTTATCGCTGAGCAGCGTGGCGACCGATACCGATGGAATCTGGTTGGCGGCCTTGCCGCCGGTCATTGCGATGATCTGCGCGCCGGTGCCTTCACCCTTGCGCACCGGGAAGGTGGCCATGACGGTGCCCGAGCCTTTCTCGGCAATCACCACCGGGTAACCGCCATCCAACGCCAGGTTGTATTGCGGCACGGGGTTGCGTTCAAAGTAGTAAGGAATGGCGTCACCGGAGGTTTCTTCAGTGGTGTCCACCAGCAGCTTGAACGTGCGCGCCAGCGGCAGCTTTTCTTCCTTGATCACTTTCATGGCGTACATCGCCACGACGATCGCGTTCTTGTCGTCCTCGGTGCCACGGCCATACATGCGGTCGCCGATCAGCGTGACCTTGAACGGTTCGAGCTTGGTGCCGTCCTGCAGCACCCAATTTTCCGGCGTCACCGGTACCACATCGGCGTGGGCATGCACGCCGACCACTTCTTTACTGCTGCCTTCCAGGGAAATTTCATACACGCGGTTATCGACGTTACGGAAGTTCAGGTTGAAAGACTTGGCCAGGGCCTGGATTTTGTCGGCGATCTTGAGGAATTCCGGGTTTTTATACTGCGGTAACCCGTCGACGTTGAACGTCGGGATTTCCACCAGCTCGCGCAGGGTCTCCAGCGCGGCTTTGCCGTACTTCACGCGGGTGTAAACGCCCAGCAGGCGGTTGATCTCGTTCTGCTGGTCGGCGCTCAGGGTTTTGTTATCGAGAAAGGCGCTGATGGCCGGGGCGATGTCACCGGTTTTGCCCAGGTCGCCTTTAGCCAGGGCACCGAGGAAACTGCGAAAATCGCTGACCGATGTGTCGCTGAAACTCTTCAGAATTGCGGTGTTCTGTTCAGGCGTGATGTTGGCAAGCGCAGCTGGGGTGACGGCTGCAAGGCTGGCGGCGAACAGGGTGGCGGCCGCGAGCTTTTTCAGTGGAAAGTGCATGGTTAGAGGCATTCCTTTGCAGGGAGTGAGTAGGGGTGTTTCTGACCGATAAGGCAGAAACATTTCTACACACTACCATTACCCAGATGCCCCAGGTCAATGCTGGCCAGGATGAGGCGCGGGGTACTCATCCGTCACGTTCAAGGCTCTAGCGTAGGGGCTGTCCCACAATTGCTCATGCAATTGCCCTACGCGCTTGGCCATCGCTTCACTGCGCATCACTACTTCCAGATTGCGCGAATTATCCAGGTAGCCGCCCAACCAGTTGCTGGTACCCACCCACGCTACCTGCCCGTCGATCTCCATGGTCTTGCTATGGATCACCCGTGCATAGGGGATGAATCCTTGTTTGGCCTCGGTCAGTGTAATGCTGGCCTCTATCCAGCGAAATCGCGTGCATAACCCGGTGTTCTGGGGCGGGGATATCCACTCGTTCTGGGCTACGGACCTGCACGCGGATGCCAATGATCCCGACTCAGCGATTGTGGCGACCGAGTTCGTCGGCTCTTCGGTGACTTCCGATGGCCCGCCTTATGAGGCCTTCATGAAGATCCTGCCGCTCAACCCCCATGTGAAGTTTTTTGATAGTCGCCAGCGGGGGTATGTGTCGGTGGAAGTGGACGCCCAGCAGATGCTCACGCATTTTCGCGTGATCAGCGACCCACGCGACCCGGCGGCCACGGTGTCGGCGTTACAGTCGTTCGTGGTGGAGCCGGGCAGGGCGGGGGCAATTGCTGTGTAGCCGGATGTCTTTGTAGTGCACAGTTTAAATGTGGGAGGGGGCTTGCCCCCGATAGCAGTGTGTCTGTCAGCTTGTCTGTCACTGATACACCGCCATCGGGGGCAAGCCCCCTCCCACATTTTTGAGTGTCAGTTGATTTCGTAGCGCACCGACAACGCGCCTTTTTTCTCCGACAGGGTCAGGATCGTCACTTGGCCCACTTCCCCCAGAGCCTGCACATGGGTGCCGCCACAGGCGTAGGCCGGCAGTTCGCCGAAGCCGACTTCGCGTGTGCCTTCATCCAGCCACATCTGCCGTGAGTAGTCAGCGGCGATCCACTGATTGACTTGCTGTTGGAGCGCCTCGGCGTCCATGGTTTGTGCGGTTTCGCCACGGATAAAGGTGATCTTGCCTTCCCCCGGCCAATGGTGAGCCTTGATCGGCATCCAGCCCAGGCGTTCGCCGGCATTGCCAATCAAATGCCCCGCTGAGTGAAGGCGGCTGTGCAGCGCGCGGCGTTGTGCATCGACCCGGGCAGTGATCGGGCCGGGTTCCACAGCTTGATTGACGTAGTGCACCACATGCTCGGCTTCCTGCATGACGCGCAGCACCTGGCTGTCGCCGAGCCACCCGGTGTCGAATGGCTGGCCGCCGCCCTGGGGATGGAAAATCGTCGACTGCACAACAACGGCGAATTGCTCAGCGTGCGGGGTACAACTGAGCACTTCCAGTTCGGCAGTCAGGTGATCGTGGGTGAAAAACAGGCGCTGGGTCATGGTCGTCTACATCCGCATTCAGGTTCTGCGGGCAGTATAAATACTGCGCTGATAGGTGATAATCCATGCAAATATCAATGGACCTGTGCGTCATGAGCATGAATCTTCCTTTGCCGCTGCTGGGTGAAATGGCGATTTTCGTCAAAGTGGTGGAAACCGGCAGCTTCTCCGAGGCGGCGCGGCAGCTGAGCGTTTCACCTTCGGCGGTGAGCCGCAGCATTTCGCGCCTGGAACAGGCCTTGGCAACCCGGTTGTTGCAGCGCACCACGCGCAAGCTGCGCCTTAGCGAGGGCGGCGAAGAGGTGTTCAAGCGGTGCCAGGAGATGGTCAACGCGGCGCGCTCGGTGATGGAAATCAGCGGGCAATTTACCCATGAAGCCGAAGGCCTGGTGCGAGTCAGCGTGCCCAAGGCGGTGGGGCGGTTTGTGGTGCATCCGCATATGCCGGAATTTCTGCGGCGCTATCCCAAGGTGGATGTGCAACTGATCCTTGAGGATCGGCATGTGGATTTGATCGACGACAATGTCGACCTGAGCATCCGCATCACCGACAGCCCTCCACCCGGTCTGATCGGGCGGCAGCTATTGCCGATTGAACATTTGCTGTGTGCAACGCCGCAGTACCTGGCCGAGCATGGCACGCCGAGTCACCCCCATGATCTGCTGGAGCACAGCTGCATCTACCTGGGTGAAACCCCAGGGGACTCACGCTGGAAGTTCCGCCAGGCCGGCAAGGCGGTGACGGTCGGTGTACGCGGGCGATATGCGGCGAACCACACGGGCGTGCGGCTGGATGCGGTGTTGCAGCATGTGGGGATTGGCAGCTTGCCGTATTTCACGGCGCGACACGCCTTGGAGGCGGGGCAGTTGGTGCAGGTATTGCCGGGGTGGGATTTTATTGCGTCGTATCATGGTGAGGCGTGGTTGCTGCACTCACCGACGCGATACTTGCCGCCGAAGTTGCGGGTGTTTATTGATTATCTGGTGGAGTGCATGGCGAAGGAGCCGACACTGCGCCGCCGTTAAAAATGTGGGAGGGGCTTGCCCCCGATGGCGGTGGATCAGTGACAGGTAAGCTGACTGACACACTGCTATCGGGGGCAAGTCGAATCGTCGCACCGCCCCTCCCACATTTGGATTGGGTGTTCTGCAAGTCAGTGCTTGCTCTGGTCGTCCGGCATGGCCAGCAGCTGCTTTTCCTGATTCCAGTCGAACGGTTCGTCGTTCAACTCGGCTTCATGGCGACGCTCTTCCAGGGCCTGGTACAGGTCCAGTTCTTCGTCGGGCATGAAGTGCAGGCAATCGCCGCCAAAGAACCACAGCAGGTCGCGCGGTACCAGGTGGGCGATTTGCGGATAGCGCAGGATGACCTGGCTCATCATGTCCTGGCCAAGGTACTGGCTTTCGATCGGATCGATCGGCAGCAGGGCGCGCAGTTCGTCGAAACGTTCCAGAAACAACAAATGGCTTTCCTCGGGTACCTGTTCGGCTTCGCCGACGGCAACCAGGATGCTACGCAGGTGGTCGAGCAAGACGAGATGATCGGCAACGACGTTGGACACGAGATAAGTCCTCTAAAGCAAAAACGGGCGCGAGAGTATAGGCCTCTCGCGCCCGTTTTTATATGACCGCTGGTATCAGCGGACTTTACCCTCAGCCTGCAGCAGCTCTTCCTTGCTGAAATCATCCACGTCGATCACCTTGCGGCGAGCCGCTTCGGCGTCACGCAGGGTTTGCGCTTCGGCGGGTTGCAGCACGCCAGCGTGCAGCGCGGCGTCGATGGCATGCTCGCCGGCAGTCGGTTTGACTTGCCCGCTCTTGAGCGCGGCGTGCAGTTTTTTCTGCAGCGGATGGCTGGCACCGAGCAGGTCATAGGCATGTTGCAGTGCGCCCACAGGGTCTTGCGCCGATTGTGGGCGATAGCAGCCAGCCAGCAACTCTTCCAGAGTCGGGTCGCCCTTGGCACGGCCGATCACGGCTGCAACCTCGGCGTCCAGGGCATCGGACGGCCCGGTATGCCGACGCCCGAACGGGAACACGATCACCCGCAGCAGGCAGCCGAGGATTTTATTCGGGAAGTTGCTCAGCAATTCATCCAGTGCGCGCTCGGACTGGCCAAGGCTTTCTTCCATGGCCCAGGCGAACAGCGGTTCCAGGTGATCCGGCGAGTCCAGGTCGTGGTAACGCTTGAGCGCCGCTGACGCCAGGTACATGTGACTCAGCACATCGCCCAGGCGCGCCGACAACCGTTCACGGCGTTTCAATTCGCCGCCCAACAGCATCATGCTCAGGTCTGCAAGCAGGGCAAACGCCGCGGCCTGACGGTTGAGTGCGCGGAAATAACCCTGGCTCAAACGGTTGCCCGGGGCTTTTTCGAAGTGGCCGATGCCCAGGTTCAGCACCAAGGTACTGGCGGCATTGCTCACGGCGAATCCGATGTGTTGCATCAACAGCCCATCGAACTCCTTCAATGCCTGGTCATGGTCTTCACGACCGGCCAGGGCCATTTCCTTGAGCACGAACGGATGGCAGCGAATCGCCCCCTGGCCGAAGATCATCAGGTTACGCGAAAGGATATTCGCGCCTTCCACGGTGATGAAGATCGGCGCCCCTTGCCAGCTACGGCCCAGGTAGTTGTTCGGGCCCATGATGATGCCCTTGCCGCCATGAACGTCCATGGCGTGGCTGATGCATTCGCGGCCGCGTTCGGTGAGGTGGTACTTGAGGATCGCCGACAGCACCGAGGGTTTCTCGCCCATGTCCACGGCATTGGCGGTGAGCATGCGGGCGCTGTCCATCAGCCAAGCGTTGCCGCCGATGCGCGCCAGGGCTTCCTGGATACCTTCGAAGGCCGACAGCGGCACGTTGAACTGTTCACGCACTTGCGCGTATTGGCCGGTCACCAGGCTGGTGAACTTGGCGGCGCCGGTGCCTACTGCTGGCAGGGAAATCGAACGGCCCACGGACAGGCAGTTCATCAGCATCATCCAGCCCTTGCCGAGCATCTCCTGGCCGCCGATGAGGAATTCGAGCGGAATGAAGACGTCCTTGCCCGAGTTGGGGCCATTCATGAACGCGGCGCCTAAGGGCAGGTGACGGCGGCCGATTTCGACGCCGGGGGTGTCGGTAGGAATCAGCGCGAGGCTGATGCCCAGGTCTTCTTCCTCGCCCAGCAGATGGTCCGGGTCATGGGCCTTGAACGCCAGGCCGAGCAAGGTCGCGACCGGGCCGAGGGTGATGTAGCGCTTTTCCCAGTTCAGGCGCAGGCCGAGGGTTTCCTTGCCTTCCCACTCGCCTTTGCAGATGACGCCGGTGTCGGGCATGGCGCCGGCATCGGAGCCGGCCAGCGGGCCGGTCAGGGCGAAACACGGAATATCGTCGCCACGCGCCAGGCGCGGCAGGTAGTGGTTGCGTTGCTCGTCGGTGCCGTAGTGCAACAGCAATTCGGCAGGGCCCAGGGAGTTGGGCACCATGACGGTGGAAGCCAGGTCGCCGCTGCGGGTGGCCAGTTTCATCGCGACCTGGGAGTGGGCATAGGCTGAGAAGCCTTTGCCGCCATATTCCTTGGGGATGATCAGGGCGAAGAAACCATGGGTCTTGATGTGCTCCCAGGCAGCGGGGGGCAGGTCCATGGCCTGGCCGATTTCCCAATCACTGACCATGGCGCAGAGTTCTTCGGTGGGGCCGTCGATGAAAGCCTGTTCTTCCTCGGTCAATTGCACCTTGGGGTAGGCCAGCAATTTGTCCCAGTCGGGCCGCCCGCTGAACAGTTCGCCGTCCCACCACACCGTGCCCGCGTCGATGGCATCGCGCTCGGTTTCGGACATCGGCGGCAGGACTTTCTGGAACCAGCTGAACAACGGCTTGGTAAAGTATTGGCGGCGCAGGTCGGGCAGCAGCAGGGGCACGGCCACGATGGCGATCAGCACCCAGAAAATCAGCAGCAGCCAACCCGGTGCATGGCTCCAGGCGCCCATCGCCAACAGGTAAACGGCGACCGCACCCAGGGCGGGCAGGGGCGCGGTGCGGCGGTGTGCCAGGTAGGCAATGCCGACCACCAGAACCAGTATCCACAACAACAGCATATTCAATCCTCCGTGAAACCAGGGGCGAAACCACCAGGGAGCTTAGACGGCGTCCGGCCAAGCGGGGTGATCAGGGTGTTACAAGTTGTACTGGGGATACCTGAGTCCCAGCCGCTTCATCGATAGTGACCACCCTGCGGGGGTGGAGTTCGCCGGGAAACATCGTGGAATCCGCGCGGATTTATATGACCAGGCAGTCAATCTCGACGGCGACGTGCATGAGGCGGTGCGCTGCAACCCCTGTACCTTGAACACCCAGGCTTGCCGGGCGACGGGCAGAGTGATTCAAGGCGCGTGTGAACCGGCGTATGCTGCGATGCTCATCAAGCCATGTTCACCAACGATAAGGCGCGGTCATGCTGAAGATCTGGGGTCGTAAAAACTCATCAAACGTCAGGAAGGCACTCTGGTGCGCCGAGGAACTCGGCCTGGACTATGAGGCGATTGATGCGGGCGGCGCTTTTGGTGTGGTCGACACGCCGCAATACCGGGCCTTGAACCCCAATGGCCGGGTGCCGATGATCGAAGACGGCGACTTCGTACTGTGGGAATCCAACACCATCGTGCGTTACTTGTGCGCCAAGCACGCGTCGGACTTTTACCCAAGTGACCTGCAAATCCGGGCCAGCGCCGAAAAGTGGATGGACTGGACCACGTCCACGCTCGCCGATCCCTTCAAGGCCGTGTTCTGGGGCATCGTGCGCACACCGCCGGAAAAACAAAACTGGGACAGCATCAATGCCGGGCGCCAAGCCTGCATCGATGCACTCAAAACGGTCGACCAGGCTCTTGCCGAGCAACCTTACCTTTCCGGCAAAACCTTCGGCATCGGTGATATTCCCCTGGGCTGCTTCATCTATGCCTGGTTCGAGATGCCCATCGAACGCCCGGCAATGCCCAACCTGGAGGCGTGGTACCAGCGCCTGAAGCTACGTCCGGCCTACCGCAAGGCAGTGATGACCGCGTTGACCTGATACACACTATTAACACGGGTGACTGTACTTGTGCGGCGCGGGCACGCACCATGCTGGAACACATCGCAGGTTGAACTACCTGCGCTGCGCCCTCATCTATTGTTTCTATTCTTTTCCTTGGTGCGTAATCCGATATGAGTTCCGCTCTGTCCATCCGGCAGCTAACCAAAACCTACGGCAACGGTTTCCAGGCCCTGAGTGGTATCGATCTGGACGTCGCCGAAGGTGATTTCTTCGCCTTGCTCGGCCCCAACGGTGCCGGCAAATCCACCACCATCGGTATCCTCTCGACCCTGGTCAACAAGACCAGCGGCACGGTGAATATCTTCGGCCATGACCTGGACAAATCCCCGGCGGCGCTCAAGCGTTCCATCGGCGTGGTGCCTCAGGAATTCAACTTCAACCAGTTCGAAAAGACCTTCGACATTGTCGTGACCCAGGCCGGTTACTACGGCATCCCGCCGAAAATCGCCAAGGAACGCGCCGAGCAGTACCTGACCCAACTGGGCCTGTGGGACAAGCGCGATGTGCCTTCGCGCTCGTTGTCCGGCGGCATGAAGCGGCGCCTGATGATTGCCCGCGCACTGGTGCATGAACCGCGCCTGCTGATCCTCGACGAGCCCACCGCTGGCGTGGACATCGAGTTGCGTCGTTCAATGTGGACCTTTCTCACCGAGCTGAACGAGAAGGGCATCACCATCATCCTCACGACCCACTATCTGGAAGAGGCCGAGCAGCTGTGCCGCAACATCGGCATCATCGACCACGGCACCATTGTCGAGAACACCAGCATGCGTAATCTGCTGGGCCAGTTGCATGTGGAAACTTTCCTGCTCGACCTGAAAAACAACCTGTCGGCGCCGCCGAATCTGTTGGGCTACCCGAGCCGCCTGGTGGACAGTCACACGCTGGAAGTGCAAGTGGACAAAGCCATGGGCATCACGGCGCTGTTCAGCCAACTGGCGGCCCAGAACATCGAAGTGTTGAGCCTGCGTAACAAAACCAATCGCCTTGAGGAGTTGTTCGTGTCCCTGGTGGAGAAAAATCTGGCGAAGGTGGCGGTATGAGTTCCGAACTGCAACCCAACCTCGTCGCGCTGCAGACCATCGTTTACCGCGAAGTGAAGCGCTTTACCCGGATCTGGCCGCAGACCTTGCTGCCGCCGGCGATCACCATGGTCCTGTACTTCGTGATCTTCGGTAACCTGATCGGCCGGCAGATCGGTGACATGGGTGGCTTCACCTATATGGAGTACATCGTGCCGGGCCTGATCATGATGTCGGTGATCACCAACTCCTACGGCAACGTGGTGTCGAGTTTCTTTGGCAGCAAGTTTCAGCGCTCTATCGAAGAGCTGATGGTGTCACCGGTGTCGCCGCACACCATCCTGATCGGCTACACCTTGGGCGGCGTGCTGCGCGGCTTGATGGTGGGGGTGATCGTGACCCTGCTGTCGTTGTTCTTCACCCACCTGCAAGTGCATCACCTGGGGGTCACCATTCTGGTCGTGGTACTCACGGCGACGATTTTCTCGCTGCTGGGGTTTATCAACGCAGTGTTCGCGCGCAACTTCGATGATATCTCGATCATTCCGACGTTCGTGCTGACGCCGCTGACCTACCTGGGCGGGGTGTTCTACTCCATCACGCTGCTGCCGCCGTTCTGGCAGACCGTGTCCCTGGCCAACCCGGTGCTGCACATGGTCAACGCTTTCCGCTACGGCATCCTGGGCGTGTCGGATATCAAGATCAGCGTGGCGATCACGTTCATGGTTGTCGCCACCATCGCCTTGTATATCGGCTGTGCGCGGTTGCTGGTAAGCGGGCGTGGGATGCGTACGTAAAAATGTGGGAGGGGGCTTGCTCCCGATAGCGGTCTGTCAGCCAGCCTTGTACTGACTGACCCAACGCTATCGGGGGCAAGCCCCCTCCCACATTTGGTTTTGTATAAGGCTTCAGTTTTTCAGCGCGAAGTCGATCAGCGTATGCAGCTCTTCAACAGCCAACGGCTGGGTCGAAAACAGAATACGAAACACCGTGGGGGCCGCGAGCAGATTGATCAAACGATCCACGCTGGGGGCTGGCTGGTCCGGGTAACGATCAACGATCACCTGCAACTGCCCGCTCAGAATGCTCACGCAATACCCCGGCGTCACGCTGCATTGCACGTCGCGCATCATGTTGCGTCCAGGCTCCGAACTCATTTCATCCAGATATTGTTCCGCCCAGGCTTGCAGGTCGCCGCGCAGGCTGCCGGTAATGGCCGGCTCGCTGTCCGGGCGCATGCGCGCCAGGGCCACGTCGGCCAGCAGCGCAGAGAGGTCACCCCAGCGCCGGTAGATGGTCGAGGGCGTGACGCCCGCGCGTGTCGCAATCATCGGCACGGTGACGCTGGCGCGCTCATGGGTTTCCAGCAGTTCGCGGACGGCCGAATGCACGGATTCTTGTACCCGGGCACTACGGCCCCCCGGGCGAAGGCCTTCTTTGATCGCCATGGGTAAAACCTTAACACAAAGAATTTGCTTTAAGCGTCGACGGGTAGCACACTCCACAAAAGCAAAATATTAGCTTTAGCGGAGCGTGCCTATGCCCAGCAACCTGTCTCAACGGTCCAGCCTGACATTTCTGGTGATCACGGTACTGACCTTTCTCGCCGCCTCCAGCGCGCCGACGCCGTTGTACCAGGTGTATCAGGACAACCTGCATTTCTCCGCAGCGATGCTGACGCTGATCTTCGGCGTGTATGCCGTGAGTCTGCTGGCGGCGCTGCTGACGGTGGGATCGCTGTCGGATTACATCGGGCGCAAGCCGGTGATTTTCGTCGCGCTGCTCCTGAATATCGTGGCGATGCTGTTGTTTATCAACGCCGACAGTACCGCCTGCCTGATTGCCGCGCGGGGTCTGCAAGGCTTTGCCACGGGGACGGCGACGGCAGTATTGAGTGCGACGCTGCTCGACACCGACCGTCTGCGCGGCCCGATGCTCAATAGCCTCGCGCCGATGCTGGGGATGGCCAGTGGCGGTTTGGGCAGCGGTTTGCTGGTGGAATACGCGCCATGGCCGACCCAGTTGATCTACTTCACCCTGCTCGGATTGATGGTGCTTCAGGCGCTGTATGTGTGGCGCTTGTCGGAAACCGTCAGTCGCATACCGGGTGCCTTGAAATCCCTGGTGCCGACCCTGCATGTGCCGAAGCAGGCGCGCCGGGCCCTGGGCTTGGCGATGCCGTTGAATGTGGCGGTATGGGCGCTGGGTGGGTTCTATTCATCCCTGGCGCCGTCGCTGGTGCGGGCAGCAACGGGTTCGACTTCGCACCTGATCGGCGGCGGACTGGTGGCCGTGATTACCTTGAGTGGCGCAGTGATGATCTACAGCCTGCGCGAGCACCCGGCGGATAAGGTCATGCGCCTGTCTGCGATGTTGCTGGCGGCGGGCGTGGCACTGTTGCTGACGGCTGTGCAAAGCGCCAGCCTGTGGTTGTTCTTTGTCGCCAGTGTGGTGGCCGGCCTGGGTTTTGGCGGCGGGTTCATGGGCAGTGTGCGCAGTATCGTGGGGTTGGCATTGCCCCATGAGCGCGCGGGATTGATGTCGGCGTTCTACGTGTTGAGTTACCTGGCGTTCTGCTTGCCGGCACTGCTGGCCGGTAACTTGAGCAGGGAGTTTGGTTTGATCGCTACCACTGATGCGTACGGCGCACTCCTGATTCTGCTGGCCTTGGGGGCTTTGGCCGGAATGCTCTGGCAGCGCTCTGTATATCTGCATAATAGATAATGTATAGAGATATTACACGTTATATAGATATTCGATTCGCTTCTATGATGGTCTCACCCTCATGCGAGGAAGAGGATTGCCATCATGACCTGCTTGACCCCCATCAGCTATAAACCCTTCAGTCACCTGGCCCGCCCTCGGGAAGTGGTTCGTCAGTTCACCCCGAATTGGTTTGCCGCGACCATGGGCACCGGCGTTCTGGCGCTGGCCCTGGCGCAACTGCCGGTGGCCCTGCCCGGCGTGCATGCCGTCGCCGAGGGGCTGTGGATGTCTACCATCGGCTTGTTCATCCTGTTCAGCGCGCTGTATGCCGCACGCTGGGTGATGTTTTTCCACGAGGCGCGGCGGATTTTCGCGCACTCCACGGTCTCGATGTTTTTCGGCACCATTCCCATGGGCCTGGCGACCCTGCTCAATGGTTTGCTGCTGTTTGGCCTGCCACGCTGGGGCAACGCTGTGATCCCCCTGGCCGAAGCCCTGTGGTGGCTGGACGTGGCCATGGCGTTGGCCTGCGGCGTGTTGATTCCGTTCATGATGTTCACCCGCCAGGAGCACAGCATCGACCAGATGACCGCGGTGTGGCTGCTGCCGGTGGTGGCCGCCGAAGTCGCCGCCGCCAGCGGCGGCCTGCTGGCGCCGCACCTGGCGGATGCCCATGGGCAACTGGTGATGCTGGTGACCAGCTACGTACTCTGGGCGTTCTCCCTGCCAGTGGCCTTCAGCATCCTGACCATCCTGATGTTGCGCATGGCTTTGCACAAACTGCCCCACGCCAACATGGCGGCCTCGAGCTGGCTGGCGCTGGGGCCCATCGGCACCGGTGCCCTGGGCATGTTGCTGCTCGGCGGCGATGCGCCCGCGATTTTTGCCGCCAATGGCCTGGCGGGGGTCGGCGAAATGGCCAACGGGCTCGGCCTGGTGGCGGGCATCACCCTGTGGGGTTTCGGCTTGTGGTGGATGTTGCTGGCGGTGTTGATCACCCTGCGTTACCTGCGCGCCGGTATCCCGTTCAACCTCGGCTGGTGGGGCTTTACCTTCCCGCTGGGGGTGTACGCGCTGGCCACGCTCAAGCTTGCAAGCCTGCTGCACCTGGAGTTCTTCAGCGTATTGGGCAGTGGGCTGGTGGTGGCCCTGGCGCTGATGTGGCTGATCGTGGCCACGCGCACGGTGCAGGGTGCCTATAAAGGCGAGCTTTTTGTTTCACCTTGCATTGCAGGGCTAGCGAATAAGTAAGAGAGATTAGGTAAAGTCGTGGCCTGATCAATAACAGGCCACGCAGGAACACGGACGATGAGCCACCCCTCACAATTCACCTTGCTGCGCACGCGGCGTTTCCTGCCGTTTTTCATCACCCAGCTCCTGGGCGCGTTCAACGACAACATCTTCAAGCAATCGCTGATCCTGGCGATTCTCTACAAGCTCACCCTCGACGGTGACCGTTCCATCTGGGTCAACCTGTGCGCCTTGCTGTTCATCCTGCCGTTCTTCCTGTTCTCGGCGCTGGCCGGGCAATTTGGCGAGAAATTCAACAAGGACGCGTTGATCCGCGCGATCAAGCTTGGTGAGATCGTGATCATGGCGGTGGGGGCCACCGGCTTTCTGTTCGATCACCTGGAATTGATGCTGCTGGCGCTGTTCGCCATGGGCACCCACTCGGCGCTGTTCGGCCCGGTGAAATATTCGATCATGCCCCAGGCGCTGCACGACGATGAGCTGGTCGGCGGCAACGGCCTGGTGGAAATGGGCACGTTCCTGGCAATCCTCGCCGGCACCATCGGCGCGGGCATCATGATGTCGTCCACCCATTACGCGCCGGTGGTGGCCGTGGCGATTGTCGGCGTGGCGCTGCTGGGGTACCTCGCCAGCCGCAGCATTCCACGGGCGGCAGCTTCTACGCCGCAATTGCGCCTGGACTGGAACATCTTCACCCAGTCCTGGGCCACGCTGCGCATGGGCCTGGGACAGACCCCGGCGGTGTCGCGCTCGATCGTCGGCAATTCATGGTTCTGGTTCGTCGGCGCGATCTACCTGACGCAGATTCCGGCCTACGCCAAAGAATGGTTGTATGGCGACGAAACCGTGGTCACCCTGATCCTTACCGTGTTCTCGGTGGGGATCGCCCTTGGTTCGATGCTCTGTGAAAAGCTTTCCGGGCGTAAGGTGGAAATCGGCCTGGTACCGTTCGGCTCGTTCGGCCTGACGGTGTTCGGCCTGCTGCTGTGGTGGCATTCCGGCGGCTTCGCGCAGAATGTCCAGCCCAACGACTGGCTTGCGGTGCTCGGCTACGGGCAAGCCTGGTGGGTGTTGTTCGATATCCTCGGCCTGGGCGTGTTCGGGGGCTTTTACATCGTGCCGCTGTACGCGCTGATCCAGTCGCGCACCGCCGAGAACCAGCGTGCGCGCGTGATCGCGGCCAACAACATCCTCAATGCGCTGTTCATGGTGGTGTCGGCAATTGTGTCGATCCTGCTGCTGAGCGTGGCCAAGCTGTCGATCCCCGAATTGTTCCTGGTGGTGTCGCTGCTCAACATCGCGGTCAATACCTACATCTTCAGGATCGTGCCCGAGTTCACCATGCGCTTCATAATCTGGCTGCTCAGCCATTCCATGTACCGCGTCGAGCACCGCAACCTGGAGCAGATTCCGGATGAAGGTGCGGCCTTGCTCGTTTGCAACCATGTGTCGTTTGTCGATGCGTTGCTGATTGGCGGCGCAGTGCGTCGGCCGATTCGGTTTGTCATGTACTACAAGATCTACCGCTTGCCAGTGCTCAACTTCATCTTCCGCACCGCCGGGGCGATTCCGATTGCCGGGCGCCACGAAGACATCCAGATCTACGAAAAGGCCTTTACGCGGATCGCCAAATACTTGAAGGACGGTGAGCTGGTGTGCATCTTCCCGGAAGGCAAGTTGACCGGCGATGGCGAGATGAATGAGTTTCGCGGCGGCGTGACGCGGATTCTGGAAGAGACGCCGGTGCCGGTGATTCCGATGGCGTTGCAGGGGCTGTGGGGGAGTTTTTTCAGTCGCGATCCGGATAAGGGGTTGTTCCATCGGATCTGGTCGCGGGTGGTCTTGGTGGCAGGTGAGCCTGTTCGTGTAGAGGAGGCGACACCTGCGCAGTTGCAGGCTGTGGTCGGTGTTCTGCGTGGGAGTGTCAGGTAGTTCTGTGCTGGATGTACTGGCCTCATCGGGGGCAAGCCCCCTCCCACTTTTTGATTTGTGAACGCATTCAAATGTGGGAGGGGGCTTGCCCCCGATGGCGGTAGTGGCCTAGGTGGAGATCTTGAGGCCAATAAGCCCGCAGATAATCAACGCCACGCTGGCCAACCGAAACAGCGCCATGGATTCCCCAAACAGGATAATCCCGGCGATCACCGTACCCACGGCACCCACCCCGGTCCATACGGCGTAGGCGGTGCCCAGCGGCAGCTCCTTAACCGCCATCCCCAGCAGGCCAAGGCTGATGGCCATGGCGGCAATGGTCAGTGCGGTGGGCAGGGGCTTGCTGAAACCGTCGGTGTACTTCAGGCCGACAGCCCAGCCGACTTCGAACAACCCGGCAAAAAACAGAATGATCCAGGACATGATGACCTCGCTTCTTCAGGCGGGGTCGTCCCCGGATTCAACGCTCGTTGGCGTCGCGGGGTCGTCCCGGCGAAGCGCTTAGAGTGCCGAACATGCACCCCACGATCAAGTTTGCGGGGTGTTCTCCAGCGCGCGGCGGTCTTCCTTCTCGCTCATGCGGCGAAAATAGGTCGAGAGCAACGCCCCGGAAATATTGTGCCAGACGCTGAACAGCGCACTGGGCACCGCCGCCAGCGGCGAGAAGTGCGCGCTCGCCAGCGCGGCGCCGAGCCCGGAGTTCTGCATACCCACTTCCAGCGCCAGTGACTTGCGTTGGGCCAAGGGCAATTTGAACAGCCGCCCGGTGAAGTAACCGAGCAGGTAGCCGAAGCTGTTGTGCAGCATCACCACCGCCATGATCAACAGGCCCGACTCGGCAATTTTCGCCTGGCTGGCGGCAACCACCGCTGCGACGATGATCACGATGCTGACCACCGAGACCAACGGCAACACGTCGACCGCATGCCGTACCCGACTCCCCAGCAGCCGCTGCGCGACCACCCCGAGCACGATAGGCAGCAGCACCACTTGCAGGATCGACCAGAACAACTCCATGAACGACACTGGCAGCCAGGCCGAGGCCAGCAACCAGATCAACGCCGGCGTGAGCAGCGGGGCGAGGAGGGTGGTGACGGCGGCGATGGCCACCGACAGCGCCAGATCGCCACGGGCCAGCCATGTCATCACGTTGGATGAAGTGCCGCTTGGGCAGCAGCCGACCAGAATCACCCCGACGGCAATTTCCGGCGGCAGGTGAAAGACCTGGCACAACAGCCACGCCACGCCCGGCATGATCACAAAGTGCGCGACCACGCCGAGGGCGACGCGCCAGGGATGGCGGGCCACCTCAGCGAAGTCTTCAAGTTTCAAGGTCAGGCCCATGCCGAACATCACCAGGCCCAGCAACGGCACAATGGCGCTTTTCAGGCCGATGAACCACGCGGGTTCCAGGAAGGCGAGCACCGCGAAAATCAGCACCCAGTAGGCGAAGGTATTGCCGACGAAGCGGCTCAGGGCGGCGAGTGCGCGCATGGGGTAGTCCTTGTTATAGAAATTTGTAAATGCGGTCGAATGTGGGAGGGGGCTTGCTCCCGATGGCGGTGGTTCAGTCAAAGATACCTTGGCTGACACTCTGCCATCGGGAGCAAGCCCCCTCCCACATTTCGCTCTTCACCCGGCTTAGATGCCTTGTGGCGTCTCTTCACCGCCCAGTGCTTCGATCAGCGCTGGCAGGAACTCGCCGAAGGTCAGCATCATCAGGGTAAAGCTGGCATCCAGTTGCCCCAGGGCTTCGTCGCCGCCGTCCTGTTCGGCCTGGTCCTGCAGCAGGTCTTCGAACTTCAGGCGCTTGACGGTCATTTTGTCGTCGAGCATGAAGGACAGCTTGTCCTGCCAGGCCAGGGACAATTGGGTCACGACTTTGCCAGTGGTCAGGTGCAGCTGGATTTCTTCGCCGGTCAGGTCCTGACGCTTGCAGCGCACGATGCCGCCGTCTTCATGGGTGTCGCGCAGTTCGCATTCGTCGAGCACGAAGAAGTCGTCGGCAGGCTTCTGGGTGGTGACCCAGTCGGTCATGATCGCCGTCGGTGCGGTTTTCACGGTCAGTGGGCGAACGGGCAGGGTGCCGATCACTTCGCGCAAGGTGGAGAGCAGGTCTTCGGCGCGTTTCGGGCTGGCCGAGTTCACCAGGATCAGGCCCTGTTTCGGCGCGATGGCGGCGAAGGTCGACGAGCGACGAATAAAGGCGCGCGGCAGGAACGCCTGGATGATTTCATCCTTGATCTGGTCGCGTTCCTTTTTATAGACCTTGCGCATTTGCTCGGCCTCGATCTCCTCGACCTTCTCTTTAACCGCATCGCGCACCACGCTGCCCGGCAGGATGCGTTCTTCCTTGCGTGCGGCGATCAGCAGGAAGTCGCCGCTGACGTGCACCAGGGGCGCGTCTTCACCTTTACCGAAAGGCGCGACGAAACCGTAAGTCGTCAACTCCTGGCTTGCGCACGGGCGCGCCAGTTTGGTGGCCATGGCCGCTTCCAACGCCTCGGCATCAACGGGCAGATCTTGGGTCAGGCGATAGATAAGCAGGTTCTTGAACCACATGGGGTGAGTCTCTCCTCTATACAAAGGGGGGCATTATTCTCTTGATCACGCCCCAGGCCAACCCTGCGTAAGCCATTGGAAGGGCTGAAAAAAAAGATTTAAGAAAGTGCTTGCCAGACCTTGGGTCGCTCCGTAGAATGCGCGCCACACCGAAACGAAGGGTGATTAGCTCAGCTGGGAGAGCATCTGCCTTACAAGCAGAGGGTCGGCGGTTCGATCCCGTCATCACCCACCATTCGCTTCAAGTGTTACGCGCAGCGGTAGTTCAGTCGGTTAGAATACCGGCCTGTCACGCCGGGGGTCGCGGGTTCGAGTCCCGTCCGCTGCGCCATATTCGGTAACCTGGAACGCTGAACGCCAGGTCGCCACAAGAAGCCCGCTCATTGAGCGGGCTTTTTATTGTGCGAAATATGGCAAAAAGTCGTGCGGTAAACTTTTTTTAAATAAATTGCATTTAAATCAAGACATTACGATTTTTTGATGTATGATGCGCCCACACCGAAACGAAGGGTGATTAGCTCAGCTGGGAGAGCATCTGCCTTACAAGCAGAGGGTCGGCGGTTCGATCCCGTCATCACCCACCATTCGCTTCATGTGTTACGCGCAGCGGTAGTTCAGTCGGTTAGAATACCGGCCTGTCACGCCGGGGGTCGCGGGTTCGAGTCCCGTCCGCTGCGCCATATTCGGCAACCTGGAACACTGAACGCCAGGTCGCCACAAGAAGCCCGCTCATTGAGCGTAATGCTGTTCACTTAAGCATTTGAGCTAAAGCGGGGCTTCCTAGAAAATCCGATGCCAGACCTCTGGCATCGGATTTTTTTATGTCTGTTCAACAGGACCTGCTCGACCTCGGCGACCTTTTCAACTTCTGCGACCTAAGCACTTTCACCCAGAACATCCCCATTGAATGGGTTGCGTCTGCGCTGGATCTATCCAGTCAGGCCACTATTCGTCGGCGTCGCTTGCCCGCCGATCAGGTGCTTTGGTTGGTGCTTGGCATGGCGTTGTTTCGTGATGAGCCTGTCCATGAGGTCGCTAGACGGTTGAACATTTGCGCTCAAGGCCTCGCCTCCGACCACTTGTTGGCCCGAAGCGGCGTCACTGAAGCCCGCAAGCGACTAGGGGCCGATCCCGTTGAGTGGTTACTCCGTAAAACCGGCACTCAATGGGGCTTGGAGCGCTACGACGAGGACGACTGGCACGGTTTGCAGGTCTTCGCGGTGGACGGTGCGCTCTTGCGCACGCCGGACACACCCGAGCTTCGAGATCATTTCGGGTCAGGAAATACGCCCAGTGATCGTCAGACTCCCTTCCCCATGATGCGCTTGGTAGCGCTGATGAACGTGCGTTCGCACTTAATCCTGGATGCACAATTAGGGCCTTACCGGCGCAGTGAAATGCGCTTGGCCGACGAGTTTTTGCAGCAAGTCCCCGACCACTCCGTGACGCTATTCGATAAAGGATTTTGGGGCGCAGAAATGCTGTTGAGCCTGAGTAACACCGGAACCCACCGTCATTGGTTGATTCCCGCCAAAAAAGGCATGGTCTGTGAAGAAGTGATCCGTTACGGCGAGCACGACCGCTTGGTGCGCATGAAGGTCTCACCGCAAGCCAGAAAGAGAAATCCGGCTCTTGGCACCCACTGGGAAGCCCGCGAAGTCAGCTATGAAATCCAAGGCAGATTAAAAACTGTCATGACGTCGTTACCAGCCAACACCTACAGCACCAAGGTCGTTGCCAAACTTTATCAGGAACGCTGGGAAATCGAATTGGGCTTTAGGGATATCAAAAGCTCTATGCAGCAGAATACCGTGACCTTGCGCAGTAAAAAAATCGACTTGGTCTATCAGGAGGTCTGGGGGCTTTTACTCGCTTACAACGTGATTCGCCGGGAGGCCGGTCAAGCAGCGGTAGCGTTTGGTCGAGCTCCGTCGGACATACGCTTTAAGCCCGTTTGCCAGTATATCGCCGTGCAGTTGATCGTGATGGCGGCAGCCAATCCGGTATCAGCCACAGGCAGACGCTTGGCCGAACTAAGGAAGGGTATCGGCAGCTTGTTTCTGGATCACCGCCCCAGACCTGCAAGGCCGAGGACGGTGAAGATCTCAAAAACCCGATTTCCAGTGGATCGCAATGCTGCTCCGCTTAAGTGAACAGCATTAGCTCATTGAGCGGGCTTTTTTTCGTCTGCACAATTTCGCTGCAATTGCATCCCCAACCACGGTTTTTAATAAGACAGTTAAGCTGTGTCGTTAGAACAACGGGAGGGGCGTCATGCAGCACCTGGATCACTTATCTTTGCACTTGTTCATTCTGGTCTGTGAAGAGGGCACGATTGCACGCGCCAGCGAGCGGGCATTCATTGCGCCGTCGGCGGTCAGTAAACGTATTTCCGATATTGAGGCGCGGTTTGGTACGCCGCTGCTCAACCGCAGCAAGCGCGGGGTCGAACCGACGCCGGCGGGGTTGGCGCTACTTCGGCACGCTCGGTCCCTGACGCGGGCCATGGAGCGGCTCGATAGCGAGCTTAGCGAATACGCTGAAGGCGCCCGAGGACATGTCCGGGTATTGGCAAACATCTCATCAATCATGGAGTTCCTGCCCGAGGAATTATCGGACTTCATGATCGAGCATCCAAGAATCCAGGCAGACATCGAAGAGCGTTTCAGTCCCGACGTGGTGCGCGGGGTAGCCGAAGGCAATGCCGATTTAGGTATTTGTCGACGATCAATGGCCGTGGGCGATCTGGAATTTTTGTCCTATCGCCGGGATCACCTGGCGGTCGTAGTAGGGGCGAACCATGCCCTGGCCGGTCGTACCCATATTGCGTTCGCAGAGACCCTGGCCTTTGATCACTTGGGGCTGTCGGCTTTCGCCACGTTGAATAACTTCATGCGCAGTGAAGCGACGAAGGAGGGCCATGAGTTGCGGTTTCGCTCCTATGTGTCGTCATTTGACGCAGCTTTTCGGCTGGTGCAATTCGGCTTGGGACTTGCCGTATTCCCCCTGGAAGCAGTGGAGCGGTATGCGCGGTTGTTTGACTTGCGGATTATCCCGCTGACCGACGATTGGGCATTGGGTGAGTTCGTCATCTGCGTCCGTGACCGGGATGCACTGTCGCTGTCGGCCCGGCGATTGCTGGATCATCTGCTTTTGCGCGCGACACCGCCTGCGCCCCGCACCTGACTGTATCCGTCGCCGTTGGCGATGGATCACCGCGTAAATGACGTCTTTTTGCTGACTCCCTGGCTCTCTAATCTGAAGGTGCGCTTCAGCCTGTGAGAGCTTTTTCATGACAACAATAACAATCAACGAAGTCGGCATGCGTGATGGTTTGCAAAGCCTTCAAGCCACTATGCCGACATCCGCCAAACGACAATGGATTGATGCCGCCTATGCCGCAGGTGTGCGGTACATGGAGGTCGCGTCCTTTGTTCCCGCCAAACTGTTGCCGCAGATGGCCGATGCCAAAGAAGTCGTCGCCCATGCCTTGAGTTTTCCGGATCTGGTTGTCACGGTCCTGGCGCCTAACCTGCGCGGCTGTCGCGATGCGCTGGAATCCGGTGCGCACCGTATCATTGCGCCCGTGTCCGTCAGCGCAGCCCATAGCCTGGCCAATGTGCGCCGTACTCCGTTGGAAATGGTCGAAGAGCTGGCGCGAATGTGCCAGCTGCGTACTGAATCCGGCTTGCACAACGTTCAAGTGATCGCCGGCATGTCTGTGGCGTTCGGCTGTACCCGCCAAGGTGATGTGCCATTGAGCGATCTCTGCGCGTTGACCGGGCATGTGTTGCAAGCCGGCTGCGATCTGGTGTCCCTGGGAGACACCACGGGCTACGCCAATCCCGGCCAGGTGGCGACCACCTTGCAGGCGGTTCGCGCCATCGCGGGTGACAAGCTCAGGGCCGCGCACTTCCACGACACCCGAGGCCTGGCGCTTGCCAATAGCCTGGTTGCCGTTCAGCAAGGTATCACCGAGCTCGACTCGTCACTGGCCGGATTGGGCGGTTGTCCGTTCGCACCGGGTGCATCCGGCAATACGGTCACAGAAGACTTGGTGTTCATGCTGCAGAGCATGGGCTACGAGACGGGCATCGACCTGGCAGCCCTGATCGCTTCCCGCCATGTGCTCAGCGAAGCACTGCCGCACGAGACGCTCTACGGCTGCATTGCCCGAGCTGGCCTGCCACTCAATTACCCATCAGTCGCCGGTCGCGTCTGAACCTGCCCGATCAAGGAGAACCCTAATGTCCAGGCTTCCATTGGACGGCATTCGTGTCGTTGAAATTTCTCACATGGTGATGGGCCCGACCTGCGGAATGATCCTGGGTGACCTCGGTGCCGAGGTGATCAAGATTGAACCGATCCGTGGCGACGGTACACGCCGTTTGCTGGGCGCCGGTGCCGGTTTTTTTCGCACGTTCAACCGCAACAAACAGTGCATCGCCATCGACGTCAATACTCAACAGGGACGAGAGGCGGTACTGGAGCTGATCGATACCGCTGACGTATTCATCGAGAATTTCAAGCCCGGCCGCATGAGCGAGCTGGGCTTCGGTTACGCGGCGATTCGAGCGCGTAACCCGCGCATTATCTACGCCTCGCACAAAGGCTTTCTCAACGGCCCCTACGACAATCGCCTGGCCCTGGATGAAGTTGTGCAAATGATGGCAGGCCTGGCCTATATGACCGGCCCGGTAGGCAGGCCTCTGCGTGCCGGCAGTTCGGTGAACGACATCATGGGCGGCATGTTCGGTGCTATCGGTGTGCTTGCTGCGCTCAACGATCGTCATGTCACCGGCGTCGGTCGTGAGGTGCAAAGCGCGCTTTACGAAAACTGCGTATTGCTCGCTGCTCAGCATATGCAGCAATACGTCGTGACCGGCCAGGCGGCTGCACCGATGCCAAACCGTATCAGTGCATGGGCCATTTACGATGTATTCGAGTTTGCCAATGGGGAGCAGATGTTCGTCGCCGCCACGGGTGAAGGTCAGTGGACCGCCCTGTGTCAATTGCTCGGCCAGACCGCGTTGCTGGACGACCAGACCCTTGCTACTAACAATGATCGCGTGCTGCAGCGGCCACGTCTGCTGGCTCACTTGGCTGAAGTCTTTGCCAGCATGGACGCTCAAGCGCTGGCCCTGGAACTTGAGGCCAACAGTATTCCGTTTGCTCCGATTCGACGGCCCGAGGAACTGTTCGAAGATCCTCATCTGCTGCACAGCGGTGGCCTGGCAAATCTTGAACTTGAAGACGGATCGTTCACCGCCATGCCACTGCTGCCGTTGTCCCTGGATGGCGAGCGACTGCAACCCCGTCGATCTATCCCACGCATCGGCGAGCACACCCACAACGTCATGCGTGAACTGGGCTACAGCGACGAACACATTGCCGAGCTGTGTGCCGCCGGTGTCCTGAAAACCGACGCTCAGCCTTGAGGAAGAACTGCCATGGCTATTTATCAATACGACACCCTTATTCCTGTCATTCACGCCGAAACTTTCATCGCGCAAGACGCTACCGTCATCGGCGATGTCACGCTGGCGCAGGGCGTCAGTGTCTGGCCGCAGGCTGTTCTGCGGGGTGACAACGAGCCGATTCGCATTGGTCAGCACAGCAATGTGCAGGAGGGGGCGGTGCTGCATGCCGATCCGGGATTTGCGCTGACGGTGGGCGAGGGCGTCACTATCGGCCACCAGGCCATGTTGCACGGTTGCACCGTCGGCGACGGAGCGCTGATCGGGATTCAGGCTGTTGTGCTCAATGGCGCGGTCATCGGCAGCAATTGCCTGGTCGGCGCCGGGGCGGTTGTGACCGAAGGCAAGGTGTTCCCGGACAACTCACTTATTCTCGGCGCACCTGCCAAAGTCGTGCGCGAACTGACACCTGAAGCAATTGCCGACATGCATCGAAACGCCGCTGACTATGTCGTCAAAGGTCAGGCTTACAAGGCCAAACTTATTCTGATCGGCTGAACCCATTGAGCAGGGTTCCTCAAGAGCCTTGCCTCTCTCCAATAATTACAACAATGGAGAAACATCATGGTTGCCATGACTGGCGAAATCGCGCTTGCGCGCAACGCAGAAACGATCAATGAGCTGCTGCTCTATCGGCGTGTGGCCTGGCGAATCATGCCGCTGGCCATTATCTGCTTTCTCTTTTCCTATTTTGACCGGATCAACATCAGCTTCGCCAAGACCCAGATGCAGCAAGAATTGGGTTTGTCCGACGCGGCGTACGGCCTGGCCGCGAGCATGTTCTTTTTCGGCTACGTACTATTTGAAGTCCCCAGCAGCCTGGGGCTCAAGCGCTATGGCGCGCCTGCCTGGATCTGCCGGATCATGATCTCCTGGGGGCTGGCAACGGCGGCGTTAATGTTCGCCTACACGCAATACACCCTGTACTTCCTGCGTTTTCTGATCGGCGTCATGGAAGCCGGTTTTGGCCCGGCGATCCTGTTCTACCTGGCGTGCTGGTTTCCCAAGAAGCACCTGGCGAAGATGAATGGCCTCTGGTTCCTCGCTGTACCCCTGGCAGGCGCGGTCGGGGGGCCAGCGGCGGGAATCCTGTTGGGCACGATGGATGGCGTGTTCGGTCTGGCTGGCTGGCACTGGCTGTTCCTGATGTCCGGACTGCCCTGTGTGGTACTCGGCCTGCTAGTGCTGTGGAAGCTGGACCGGGACATCGAATCGGCCAAATGGTTAAGCCGTAGCGAGAAGGATCTGCTGGCGGCGAACCTGGCGCATGACAAAGTCAACGATAAGCCGGTATTGGGGTCCTTGTGGCGTGTGTTGCTGACCCGGGAAGTCGCGATCATGGCGTTCATCTACTTTGTGATCAAGACAGCTTCTTATGGCCTCAACTTCTGGATGCCGCACCTGATCAAATCGTCCGGTGTACAGAGCCTATTCTGGATAGGGATGCTTTCGGCGCTGCCTTACATCGTGGCCTGTATCGGCATGATATGGCTGACCCGGCGTTCCGATCGTACGGGTGAGCGCAAGACTTACCTTGTTCTGTGCTTGGCGGCGGCAGCCGCCGGCTATCTGTTGGCTTGCCTGTTCTCGGATTCATCCTGGGCCATGATGGCAGCGCTCGTACTCGCTACTGCCGGTACCTTTATTGCGATCCCGATTTTCTGGACCATCCCGCAATCGACCTTTTCGGGACTGGCGATCGCCACGGGGACTGCGGCGATCAACTCCATCGGTCAACTGAGCGGTATGGTTGCCCCGGTGATGGTGGGGAAAATCAATGATCTGACCGGCTCTACCTACATGGGCATGCTCTCCATCGCACCGCTGATTCTGGTCGCGGGTTTCGTGGTCCTGCGCTACGTCAAGAATCCCGGGGCCTGACCCCGTTATTCAACCCGGCAAGGGATAATCCGCTGAATCCGCCCGGCAGGCTTTGTGCTTCAGCCGATCGCCTGGGTCACCAGCGCAAACTCGGTGACCCCGGCGCTTGATCTGGGCGGCAAACCGCGCACCATCCGTGGCGCGTTATCCACGCAGGGCAGCCCCAGGTTTTCCAGCCAGTCGGCCAACCCGCATGCGATGGGAATATCCAAACGTACGAACGCACCCGGGATCAACCGAAGAAGGTGAGTGATCAAGTGTCGGGCCTGCTCCGGGTGTTGCGCGACGACGGGGCCAATGAGGTGGCCGCGACCAAATTGGCGCAGCAGGGCGCACCCTTGCAGGTGCCCCTCTACCTCGAGGCCCACCACGTGCTCGGCTGTCGGCAGCAGGTCGTTGAGTACACCGGTGCGGTCCAGGCCACTGGCGGCATTGGCCAGTTCGATTACCTTGGGGTAGTCGGCCCGGTTCAGTACGCGACAGTGCGCGTGGCGCGTCTCGGGTAGGGGCTCCGGCGTCTGCGGCACGCCCTGATGTTGCTGAATCCGTGCAAATTCAACGAATCCCATGCTGGCGTACAGCGGCGCGCCTGACTCGGTGGCATTGAGGATCGGCGTGCGCTGGCCCACGCTGTCCAAGCACAGATTCATCAAGCGACGTCCGATGCCTTTGCGCTGGTGCTGATGACTGACGATCACCAGGCCGATGGACGAATAGGCCCCCTGATGGCAGGCGAATGCGACGCCTGCCAAGACACCGTCCTGTTCGGCGACGAAGCCCTCGGATGTGCGCTGCACCATCGCCCAGTCTTGCTCGCGATGCGGCCATTTGAGGTGTACGGAGAGTGCATGGGCGGCGGGCATGTCGGCGGCGGTTGCCGGGCGATACAGGTAAGCGCAATTCACATCGGTTTCCTCTGCTGGCATGCAGGCACCGAGCCTACGGTGCATTACGGCTGTGGCGGTAATCGCTGACGGCCTCGTACACCGCCTTGCGCAGGCGGTTGATGCCGCCGATGGGGCGGTGTTCTTCCACGCCGAACCAGGGGTTGAATGACTGGTTGTCACAGGCGAGATTCAGCGCCGGCGTGTCGAAGTCCTGCGCCGGAACCCGCACCTTGGCCACGGTTTCAAAAGGTGCGTCGCTTTCCTTCCATTCGATGCTGGTGTCTTCGATGGGCATGAATATCTGCGGGTTCTGTCGCTGGATCTGCAACACGAAGCACGCCGGTACGCGGTCGGTGGAGAGCTGCTGGTTCAGGGCGCTGCGCAGGAAGTTCGGCAGGTCCAGGTTCTGTTTGGGCAACGTATATTCCGGGCAGCTTTGCGGGTCGGGGGCGACGCGGAACTTGGCGTTGGCCGCACCGAACTTGTAAGGCGAAACCGAAAAGTAGGTGGTCTGCGTCGGGCTGGCCGGGGCGGGGGCGAGGGTTGCCAGGGCGATGAACAGGTGGCGTATCTGCCAGGTGCGTGGGTCGGCCTTGGGGAAGAACGCCAGCACTTTCTTGCCATCCGCCTGGGCTCCGATGTTCTGCGCATATTCGGCCACATCGCTGACAAAGAAGTTCGGGTGGCTGAACATCACGAAGTCCTGTTCCGTGCGCGCTTGCTGATCGGCCATCAGCTGTTTGCCCGGTACATCCAGCAGTTTGATGGCCATGCCGCGGGCATCGCGGATGCTGTCGAATTGCGGGTAGGCATTGCCGTTGGACAAGCGCATCGTCGCCTGCCAGGTTTTGCCCGGCTCGGCGAACACACCCTGGCGCAAGGCCGGGTCGAGGTCGGCCAGCACGCTGACTTCGGCTTTCACACAGCCATGCGCCTTGGCGTGGGCATCGCGCAGGTAGCGCGTGCCTTCGCGGTGCTGGTCGACAATGCGTACGGCGGTCTGGATGATGCCCTGGGTCATGGCGGCTTCACCTGGAGGGATCTGTTCGTCCGGCGACACCGGGCCGCTATGCTGCCAGGCGAACCACAGGCTCGAGGCCAGCCATACCAGCAAGCCCAGGCCCACCAGCCACAGCAGTGTTTTGCCAACGAAGGCGCCGAGACGCAGCCAGATACGCGCGAGCATGGAGGGTTCCTTGTGGGGTGATCGGATCATCATGGCAACTGTTGCTCCAGGGGGCCGCCCAACACTTTGAGGTATTCCAGCAGTGCCCAGCGTTCTTCGGGGAGCAAGCCCCGGCCGATCACGCCATTGCCACGCTGGCCGGCACGGAATTCGTGGCCGCTGTTGTGGTTGCCGGTGATTTTGGTATCGAACACAAAGGCATTCTTGAACGCGTCGGTCTCAAAGCCGAGATGGCGCGGATCATAGTTGAAGGTGCCTTTGTAGAAGGTGGTGCTGCGCTCGTCCTGGGGCGAGAGCAACTGGTAGATCGTCGGTACCGAACCGTTATGCAGGAACGGCGGCGTTGCCCAGACGCCAGCCAGTGGCCGCGCTTTGTAGGCACGCAACTCGCGCACACCGATGGGCAGGCCGTAACCGTCCAGGCGCGGGCGCTCGGCAGGGGTCACACCGGCGGCGCGGTAGGCGTGGTCCTCGACAAAGGCCGTGACGTAGGCCAGGCCCTTGGCTACGGACATCTTTTTAAGGTCCAGTGGCTCGGTCGGCGTGGGATGCAGTTGAACGTTGAGCCCGGCCAGCTCCGCCAGGTCCCATTGCAAGGCGCTGAGGTCGTAACGCTGGTCGGCGATGTTGTTGGCCGTGCCGGGGTCGGTGCCGATGTAGTCCACCGGCAGCATCTTGAGTTGCTGCACCGGCCGGCCGCCTTCTTCAGTCACGGTAGGCACGTGACAGCCGGCGCAGTTCTCGGCGAACAATGCACGGCCCTGGGCGGCAAGGGGCTTGTCGATGGCGCCGAACAGCTCTTGCGGCCAGGTGGGCGGCTTGAGGCGCTGCAAGGTTTCTTCGATCAGGTTCAGATCGCGCACGCGTACGCTGGATGGGTAGCGCGCATCGCCCTGCAGAGGCTGGCCGGCAGCGTCGAAGAAGTCCAGGGTCGCGCCCACGCCGAGGGCTTCACCGATATTGCGTGCCATGGGTTGCTGGGCCGAACCGTTCCATTGCACCCAGTCGAAGGTCCAGATATCCCACAGCTGCGGGTAGTCCACCGGGGCGTTGGCGATGCGGTAGTTCTGCGGAGAAATGGCATCGCCGAAGCTGGCATTGGCGATGCGGCCGAAGGCGTCGGTGCGCCCCGGTCCTTCTTCGGTGGGGTAGAGGCCCCGGTGGGTATCGTTCCAGGCGACCTTAATGAATTTTTCCAGCGACTGTTTGAAGTCCCGGCGCAGTTGGCTGTGCTCGGCTTCGTAGCGGTCGCCCAGAACCTGGCGGGCGAAGCGCTCGAACTTCCATGGGTTGTAATAAGTTGCCGCAAGGCTGGCGACCAGGGCCTGGCCGAAACTGCCGCCGCGCAAGGTCGGCACGCTCGACGGCAGCACATGCTGGGCTGAGCCGCCGTCGATGCGCAGGGCCTGGCCCTTGAAGTGCAACTCGCCGGTGTGGCAGGCGGCGCAGGTGATATCCAGGTATTCAACGTTGCTGCCGGCATTTGTATGCCGGGCGAACCCCACGGGCAGGTTGCCGGGGTTTTGCGGGGTGGGCACTTGCCTGGGGTCGACCAGGAAACCGAAACGGGCCAGGTACTCAGGCGTGGCAAAACGGCGCTCGGAAAACGGCAGCTCCAGGGCGCTGAACCAGTCGTAGTGCAGGCCTTTGACCTGGGTGCCCTGGGGGGTGAAGTAATAGGTCTGGCGGTCGGCGGCGCTCCATTGATCCTGATAGTGCACCTGCTCGACGGGCACGTAATCCGGCAGCTTGGGGTTGACGATGTAGTAGAGCACCACGGCCAGAAGCAGGCCCAGGGCTATGAGGATCAAGAGGAAAACACGGGAAAAAATGCGCAAGTTAACTATCCTTGTCGAGTTATCACGTTGTTATGCCACTACGCCAAGGGTGCGGCAAGTGGCCATGAGCCTGGTAGTGGCCGTCCCACGATCCGTCGCGGGCCTTCATCATGGATGAAATTGCTTTTAAACACGTGAACTTATCAGACGTTTCCTGCTCACATGCCGGTAGCCATTGGTCGTGGCCGCCTGATAAGCTCGCGACTTTATTCGAATGCCCTTTTGGCGCATGAACAAGGAAATAGCATGAAACAGCATCGGTTGGCGGCGGCGGTGGCCCTGGTTAGCCTGGTACTTGCGGGTTGTGATTCGCAGACCAGCGTAGAGCTGAAAACCCCGGCGCAAAAAGCTTCCTACGGCATCGGCCTGAACATGGGCAAAAGCCTTGCCCAGGAAGGCATGGATGACCTGGACTCCAAAGCGGTAGCCCAAGGCATTGAAGATGCGGTCGGCAAGAAAGAGCAGAAGCTCAAGGACGACGAACTGGTTGAAGCCTTTGCCGCGCTGCAAAAGCGCGCTGAAGAGCGCATGACCAAAATGAGCGAAGAGTCGGCGGCCGCCGGCAAGAAATTCCTTGAAGACAACGCCAAGAAAGACGGCGTCGTCACCACCGCTTCCGGTCTGCAGTACAAGATCGTCAAGAAAGCCGACGGCGCCCAGCCCAAGCCGACCGACGTGGTGACTGTTCACTACACCGGCAAGCTCACCAACGGCACCACCTTTGACAGCTCCGTGGACCGTGGCAGCCCGATTGACCTGCCGGTCAGCGGTGTGATCCCAGGTTGGGTCGAAGGCCTGCAACTGATGCACGTGGGCGAGAAGGTCGAGCTGTACATCCCGTCCGACCTGGCTTACGGCGCCCAGAGCCCGAGCCCGACGATTCCAGCCAACTCCGTGCTGGTATTCGATCTGGAGCTGCTGGCCATCAAGGACCCAGCCAAGGCTGACGCCGCTGCCGCACCTGCTGCACCTGCCGCCAAGAAGTAATCGGCGCTTGAACAGACAACGCCCCGTTTCGACGGGGCGTTGTCGTTTATAGGGTTTGAGGCGCTGTAAACCCCCTATGAGGCTCGCCAGCTGCCGCATAACGCCCGGGCAAATCCAAACGAACGTCCGCAACCTGAAGCAGTCTGATATAAAACTCGAGCACGGGTAGCCGTACACGCCTGCCAAGTCAATGAAATCTTGGGTTTTTTTGATGTGCGCAAAAAACGCCCGATCTGACTGCAAGCCTTGTAGTTCGTGGCTTTCAGCCATGAAAAAAGGCTCTGTTCACAAGGTTATCCACAATTTGTGTGGATAACCTTTCTGTCGTATGGAACTGGAGTGACCCATGAAACCACCCTTCAATTTCACCCGCTTCCTGCCCATGGCCGCACGTCTGCTCGGGCGTGGCCGTTTGCCGACGCTGCTGTTCGCGGTCGCTGCCAAGGGCTCAAGCCAGGGCAATCGCCTGGGCCAGCTCAAGGATGATCTCAAGTTGCTCCAGGCCCTGTGCCTGGCCTACTGGCGCGGTGAGTATCGGGCGATCAGCCCCAAGGCGTTGATCTCGGTGGTGGCGGGGCTGATGTACTTCCTCAGTCCGATTGACGCGATCCCGGACTTTATCCCCATGTTCGGCATGCTCGACGACATCGCCGTGCTGGCGTGGGTCATGAAGACCCTGAGCGGCGAGCTGAGCGCGTTTCGTGCCTGGCGTGATGCGCAGCGCCCGGAAAAGCTGGCCGTGGTCGAGCGCCTGCCCGCCACGCCCGAGCTGCTCGCCCGGGAAAATCCGCAAAAAAACTAATGCTATTGACTATCCTCTGCGACCTCTGTGGCTGTTAGGATTACACTTCTAAGGAAAGAACTTACTTAGTAAGTGTTTTTATCCTACGGGGCAGTCATGGATATCCAGATCATTTCACGCAATGGCGAACCCGAATATGCGGTGTTGCCATGGGACCAGTACCAGGCGCTGCTAAAAGCGGCCGGTCAGCAACCCCCCACATTCGCTTCCTCCCTTGCCGCACCCACTGTCACCGACCAGGACCTGCATCCGCTCGCAGCCCTGCGCGGCCTGCGTGAAGCCAAGGGCCTGGCCATCGAAACCCTGGCGCGCACGGTGGGTATCAGCCCCTCGTATCTAGGTTTGATTGAAACGGGTGAACGCCAGCCGGATGCCGCCATTCGCCGCAGCCTGGCCTGGGAATTGGGCGTTGCAGGTTGGAGGGAAGAATCGTGAGCCTACGTATCAGCCGTCAACATTGGGATGGGTTACTCAACGAACTGGACCAGGCACGCCGCCAGCGCCATCTGCTGACCTACCGTGCGCTGCTTGAGCGCCTGCAGTTCCCAACGCCGGCGATGCAGACCCTGGCCGCCGCCCTGGAGCACCTGGCGGCGCTGGACGCCAAGGCCGAGCAGCCGCTGCGCAGCTCGCTGGTGATCAGCCAGGGCGCCAGCCGCTTGCCGCGTACGGGGTTCTTTGAGTGTGTGGAGCGCCTGGGACGTTTCAGCGGGCCCTCCGACGGCGTGGCCGCCGCCTCCTGGCACGCTTCGGAGGTGGTGCGGGTGTTCGAGTACGAGTACCCGGAATCCGCCGAGGCCTAAGCGGGCAGCAGGTCCAGGCTGTCGATCACATGGATGCTGTAGCCCGTCACTGCTTTGGCATGGTGCTTGGCCTGCGACGCCAGCTCCGCCAACTGGCTGGCATCAAGTTGCGCACAGGCCTGTGGATACAAATGCACCACCCCAATCGACAGTGAAAGCAATGCGAACTCTTGGCGTACGCCCTGGCGGTTGAGTGCGACGAAGCAGCCGGCGTCGAGGTGCTCGGCGCGGTAGAAGCGCCGGCATTGGGTGTGAAAGTCATCCAGCAGTTGATTGAGCCGTTTGCGCCAATCCTGTGGGCCCAGCACCAGTAAAAAGTCATCGCCACCGATATGCCCGACAAAGTCGCGGCTGGGGTCGACCCGGTCGTTCAGGCACTGCGCCAGGCACAACAGCACCTCATCCCCGCGACCATAACCGTAGATATCGTTGAATGGCTTGAAGCTGTCGATGTCCACGTAGCAGATCACCGATTCACGCTGCTGCTGCAACAGACGCGTCAGGCATTGCTGGATCGGCACGTTGCCCGGTAGCAGGGTGAGCGGGTTGGCATAACGCGCCTGCTGGATTTTCAGCTCGGTGATCAGCTTGAGCACATCGATGACCCGGCCCAGGCCCAGGTAGTCGCCGTTCAAGGTAATGATGAAATCTTCTTCAATGCGTTGCCGCGCGCGGCTGGTCAGCAAGCGGCTGACCTGCTGCAGGGACTGGCTCAACTCCACTGCCAGGAAGTCGTCGCTCATCAGGCGGCTGATCGGCTTGCGGGCGAACAGGTCGGTAGCGAACGGTTTGAGCAGCGCGTCCGACAGCGAGTGTCGATGCACAATGCCGACCGGGTGGCCGCGGCTATCGAGCACCGCCAGTGAGTTGAGATTGGCCTGGCGGCGGAAGGATTCGAGCACCTGGGCGGTTGCGGTGTTTTGGTCCACCGCCGGCTGTTCATTGAGCAGGGCGCTCAGGTCACTGCCTTCTTCACTGAGGGCGATATTGGCGTTATCCGGCTTGGGCAGCATCAAGCGTGCCTCGTGCGGCGGCTGTTCCTGGGGCCGGCAAAGCAGGTAGCCCTGGACCAGATCGACGCCCATGTCCGTCAACACCGCCAACTCTTCCGGCAATTCGATCCCTTCGGCGATCACTTGGGCGCGGGACGCCTTGGCGATCTGCATGATCGAACCGACGAATTCGCGCTTGAGGGCGTCCTGGTGAATGCCGTCGATAAAGTGCCGATCGATCTTCACATAATCCGGGCGCAGCTCCGACCACAACCGCAGGCTGGAGTAACCGGCGCCCAGGTCATCCAGGGCGATGGCAAACCCCATGTCGCGATAATGATGCAACGCGGTCTGCAACAGCTGGAAATCATCGGTGGGGGTCTGCTCGGTGAGTTCGATCACCACCTGGCTGGGGGCGATCCCGAAGTCGCGCAGCAGCTGCAGCGTGCGTCCGGGTTGGTGCGCTGTCTCCATCAGGGATTCCGGCGAGATATTGAGAAACAGCTTGCCCGGCAGCTTTTGTTCGCTGAAGCGTCGGCAGGCGCTTGCACGGCAGGCCATTTCCAGTTCGCTCAGGCGCCCGGCGTGGTTGGCAATGGAGAACAGCGCGACGGGGGAGTGCAGCGGGCTGTTGGACGGGCCGCGACTGAGGGCCTCGTAGCCGAGAACGCGCCGTTCAGACAAGCAGATGATGGGTTGGAACAGGCTGTGCAAACTGCCTTGAGCCAGGATAGAGCCCAGTGCATCCAGCTGTTCGGTCATGGTCATGGCGATCTCGAGCGAAAAAAAAGGACCGCAGGCGTGAAGCCTGCGGTCCTTTATTTCACGACAGAATGATGTCTATATGATGACACTCCGAGGAGCGATCACATTAAATTGCCATCATTTACTGCTTGGCCACCTGCTTGGTGATTTTCAGGTAGTCCAGCAGGATGCGACCGGTCTCGGCCAGATAGGCGTCGTCTTCCGGCTTGGTTTTATCTGCCTCGGTGGGCAGTGCATCTTCATCTTCTTTCTTCAGCTCTTTGAGCGGCTCTTCGCCCTTGGCCTTGCGGCGCACGTTTTCCAGGACAAGCTGTTGATTTTCAATGTCGGCGTGCTGCTTGCGACGATCCGCCTCGTTGAGGCTGACGGTTTTCTCTTCCATCAACTTCTTGGCCAGGGCCAGCTTGTCGCGGATGAAGACGAACTCGGCGTCCTTGGCGGAGCGCGTATCGTGGTCAGCTTTGAGCTGGGTCAGGAACGGTTTGAACGGGTCCGACGCCGGCTTGATCGCAGGACGGATGGTGTCCCACGGCATGGCTTCGGGCAGGGCGCTCTCGCCGATTTCCTTGGTGTCGATGATCGACGGGAAGTCGATGTCCGGCAGTACACCCTGATGCTGGGTGCTCTGCCCGGAAACCCGGTAAAACTTGGCCAGCGTCAGTTTGAGCTCGCCATGGTTCAGCGGCTGGATGGTCTGCACGGTGCCTTTGCCGAAGGTCTGGCCACCGATGATCAACGCGCGGTGGTAGTCCTGCATGGCGCCGGCGAAAATCTCCGAAGCCGAGGCCGAGAGACGGTTGACCAGCAATGCCATCGGCCCTTTGTAGAAGGCGCCCGGGTTCTCGTCTTCCAGCACGTCGACACGGCCGTCAGCGTTGCGCACCAACACGGTCGGGCCCTTGTCGATGAACAGGCTGGTCAGCTCGGTGGCTTCCTGCAGGGAACCGCCGCCGTTGTTGCGCAGGTCGATGACCACGCCGTCGACTTTTTCCTTCTGCAGCTCAGTCAGGATTTTCTTCACGTCGCGGGTGGTGGACTTGTAGTCCGGGTCACCGGCGCGGAAGGCCTTGAAGTCCAGGTAGAAGGCCGGGATTTCAATCACGCCCAGCTTGTAGTCCTTGCCATCCTGCTTGAGGCTGAGGACTTTCTTCTGCACGGCCTGGTCTTCGAGTTTCACCGCTTCACGGGTGATCGACACGATCTTGCTGGTCTGGTCGTTCGGTGCATTGGTGTGCGGAATCACTTCCAGGCGCACCACGCTGCCCTTGGGCCCGCGGATCAGCTTGACCACTTCGTCCAGGCGCCAGCCGACCACATCGACCATCTCTTTGTCGGCCTGGGCCACGCCGATAATCTTGTCAGCCGGGGCGACCTGCTTGGTCTTGTCCGCCGGACCCGCCGGCACCAGGCGCACGATCTTGACCTGGTCATTGTCGCTTTGCAGGACGGCACCGATGCCTTCCAGGGACAGACTCATGTTGATATCGAAATTTTCCGCGTTATCTGGCGACAGATAATTGGTGTGCGGGTCGTAGGACATCGCGAAAGTGTTGATGTAAGCCTGGAAGATGTCTTCGGCACGGGTCTGGTCCAGGCGCGCCAGTTGATTCTTGTAGCGCTTGGTCAACAGTTCCTGGATGGCCTTGGGCTCTTTGCCGGCGATCTTCAGGCGCAGCACCTCGTCCTTGACGCGTTTGCGCCACAGGTCGTCGAGTGCGGCGGTGCTGGTCAGCCACGGCGCGTCCTTGCGATCCACCAGAAGGGTTTCTTTCTCGGTGAAGTCGAGCTTGTCGATGCCTTTGTTCAACTCACCCAAGGCGAAATCCAGGCGCGCTTTGACGCGGTCCAGATAACGCTTGTAGATGGTGAAACCAGGCTGCAGGTCGCCGCTCTTGAGGAAATCGTCGAACTGGGTCTTCCACTTGTCGAACTCAGTGATATCACTGGCCAGGAAGTAGCTGCGCGAGGGATCCAGCAGCTTGAGGTAGCTGTCGTAGATGATCACCGAGCGCGCGTCGTCCAGCGGCGGCTTGCTGTAGTGATGGCGCTTGAGCAACTCGACGACGTTAAGGCTGGCAATCACCTCATCGCGATCAGGCTGAAGATTGTCCCAGCTGTTGGCTGCGAACGTATTGGTCGACATCGACGCGAAGCCGAGACCAATGAAAAAAGCGAGGGCGGTGCTGGGGAACAGATGCTTCATGCTGATTCGACGCGGGGGCAATTGATAACGCATATTAGGCCGTCTTTGAGGGAGCCGGTTCCATATGGTCCGGTCGCATAATGCAAAAAGCCCGGCGCTACTGCTACGGGCTCAGTCCGGACTCACTATGGAGGCACTGTGAAAGCATTGCAAGGCGTTGAGGGTCATGTCGAGCGGTGGAATAGCTCGCTCCTACATGCAATGTAGTCGCAGTTCGCATCCGTGAGGTGGCAGCGAACTCTTATCGCGCTGAATTCCAGAGTGGGAGGGGGCTTGCACCCGATGGCGGTGTGTCAGTGAAGAATGTTTCATCTGATAGACCGCGATCGGGGGCAAGCCCCCTCCCACAGGGGTATCTTGGTGGGTTCAGACCCAGTGGTGGATCGGCCAGCCGGCCTTTTCTGCGTGTTCGTGCAGTACCGGGTCCGGGTTGACCACCTGCGGATGGTCCACCTTGAGCAATAACGGCAGGTCATTGCGCGAATCCGAATAGAAATACGCGCCTTCCAGGTTTTCACCTTCCTGCTCCAACCACGCCAGCAGCCGTGTGATCTTGCCTTCGCGGTACGTCAGCACGCCTACCGTACGGCCGCTGTACACGCCATGGCTGACATCCAGCTCGATGCCCAGAACTTCGTCGATACCGATGCGCGCCGCGATCGGCCTGACCAGGTGTGTACCCGAGGCGGAAATCACCAGGATCCGGTCGCCATTGGCGCGGTGCCGGGCGATGGTCTTGGTCGCGTCGCTGTAGATCAGCGGCTCGATCACGTCCTCGACCCAGGGCTCCACCAAGTGTTCGATTTCTTCCGGGGTGCGGCCGATCATCGGCTCCAGGCTGAAATCCATGAAGTCTTCCATGCGCAACTCGCCCCGGCTGTAGGCCGCCATCAGTTCGTCGTTCCTGCGCATGAAGGATTCCGGGTCGACCCAGCCCAGGCGGCCCATCTGTGCGCTCCATAACGTGGCGCAGTCGCCGTGGATCAGGGTGTCGTCCAGATCAAAAATTACCAATGCCATCCGTCTGCTCTCTCAGTCAATCGTCGCCCGTCAGGCTACTTCACACAGGGCGCTGGGGTCGATGGAAAGTGCCAGGCGCTGGCCGTCCGGATGCAGATCGTCGGCGCTGCGGTTGAGCACATCCACCACCAACTCCACGCCACGCGCTTCGATGCGGTAGCGAATCACGTTGCCCAACAGGCTGTGGCTGCGCACCAGCGCATCGAGTTCCCCGCTGCGGCTCAGTTCGATGGCTTCGGGGCGAATCGCGATGCGCCCGCTGATCGGACGTTGCAGCAGTTGGCTGGCCTTGTCGGCATCCAATAGGTTGTAGTTGCCGATAAAACCGGCGGCGAAGACATCCACCGGCGCGGTGTAGAGGGTCTCGGCATCGCCGCTCTGCACGATCTTGCCCTGGTTCATCAGGAAGATGCGGTCCGACATGGTCAGGGCTTCTTCCTGGTCGTGGGTGACGAAGATGGTGGTCAGCCCCAGTTCGCGCTGGATCTGGCGGATCTGCTCGCGCAGGTGCTTGCGAATCCGGGCATCCAGCGCCGACAGCGGTTCATCCAGCAGCAACAGGCGCGGGCGGGTCACCAGGGAACGGGCGAGGGCGACGCGCTGGCATTGGCCGCCGGACATCTGGTGCGGGTAACGGCCGGCCAGGTCCTTGAGTTCCACCAATTGCAATACATCCTGCACCCGCTTGTGACTCTCATCGGCGTTGACCTTTTGCATGCGCAGGCCGAAGGCAACGTTCTGCTCCACGGTCATGTTGGGGAACAGCGCATAGCTTTGGAACACCATGCCGATGTGGCGTTTCTGCGGGCTCAGCGGGACGATGTCCTGGCCGTCCAGCAGGATTTTCCCACTGTCCACCGAGGTCAGCCCGGCGATGCAGCGCAGCAGGGTCGACTTGCCGCAACCGGACGGGCCGAGCAGGGTGACGAACTCGCCCTTGGCGATTTCGCAGTTGATATCGCTGAATACCTGTGTGCCGGCGTAGCCTTTTTGCAAATGTTGGACGCTGACGAAGCTCATTGGCTTTTGTCCTTGTTCAAGATATTGGCGGCCCAGGTCAGCACCAGCACAAAGAAGAAGTAGGAGATGACGACGGCGCTGGTGAAGTGGCCGCTGCTGTTGCGCATGTTGTTCAGGTACACCTGCAGGGTTTCATAGCGGGTGCCGACCAGGATGTTGGCGAACACGAACTCACCGAACAGGAACGAGAACGACAGCAGCAGTGCCACCATCAGGCCTTTGCGCAGATTGGGCAGGACCACGAAGATCGCGGCTTGCCAGGTGCTGGCACCGAGCAGTTGCGACGCGTCCATCAAGTCGCGCAGGTTGATGGCCTGCAGGTTATTGGTGATCGCGCGGTACATGAACGGCAATGCCACGGTGAAGTAGCAGCCGATCAGAATCCACGGCGTGCCCACCATCGCCAAGGGCCCGGAACCGTACAGTTGCAACAGGCCCACCGACGACACCACCGGCGGCACGGCGAACGGCAGCAGGATCAGGATGTTCATCAGCGCATCCAGCTTGGGGAAGTGGTAATGCACCACGAACAGCAGCGGCAGGATCAACACCACCGAGAGAACCAGCGCGCCCACACACACCAGCAACGATTGCGCGAAGGCCATCAGGAAGCGCGGGTCGCTCCATAGCTGCGTGTACCATTTCAGGCTGAAACCGGCGGGCAGGATGGTGGCCGACCAACTGCTGGAGATGGAATAGACAAAGGTGCCCACCAGCGGCAGTACCAGGATCAGGAACAGTATGTACACCACCACCCGGTGGTAGAGCGACGCCGGGCCGCCTTCAGCGCGAGACATGGTAGCTCCTCTTGAGTAGCAGTTGATGGACCACCGTAACCACGGTCATCAGCGCCACCAGCACCACGGCCAGGGCACTGGCCAGGTTCGGGTCCAGCGACACGTCGCCGGAAACCAGCCCCGCAATGCGGATCGGCAGCACGTTGAAGTTGCCGGTGGTGAGGGCGTACACGGTGGCGTAGGCACCCAGGGCGTTGGCCAGCAGAATCACGAAGGTGCCGAGCAGCGCGGGCGTCAGGACCGGCAAGCCGATATGCCGCCAGAAGTGCCAGCCATTGGCGCCGAGCAGGGCGGCCGACTCACGCCAGTCTTCGCGCAATGCATCGAAGGCCGGGTACAGCAGCAGCACGCCGAGGGGAATCTGGAAATACGTGTAAAGAATGATCAAGCCGGTTTTCGAGTACAGGTTGAAGTCCTGAATGATCCCCGCCTGCTTGAGCATGATGGTGATGCTGCCGTTGAACCCCAGCAGGATGATGAACGCGAAGGCCAGGGGCACGCCGGCAAAGTTGCTGGTCATATTGGCGAAGGCGGTGACGAAGTTGCGCAGTGGCGAATCGACCCGGCGCAGGGAGTAACTGCCCAGGGTGGCGATGATGATGCCGAAGACGCTGGAGTAGAAACTGATCTCGAGGCTGAACTGGATCGCTTGCAGGTAAAACTTCGAGCTGAAGATACGCGTGAAGTTTTCCAGGCTCCAACCGCTGTCTTCGGTTTGCAGGCTGTTGATCAGCACCCAGGCCAACGGCGCGATTTCGAACACGATAAAGAACAGCGCGAACGGCACCAGGCACAGCAGGGCCAACCATTTGCCGCGATTCATGGCATTCACTTGAGCAACTCCCGGCAGACAGGCTTGTCGTGGGGCACGCCGAGCAGCTCGCAGACGGTACCGCACAGCTCGGTCTGTTTCGGCGCGGCGTTGGCATCCAGGCTGAAGGCGTCGCCAAGCACAAACAGCGGCACTTCGCGCTCTTCCGGCAGCAGGCCGTTGTGGGAGCGGTCGTTGTTCATGCCGTGGTCGGCGGTGACCAGCACTTGGTAACCGGCGTCGAGCCAGCCCTGCAGGTAGTCGGCGAGAATGATGTCGGCCGAGCGTGCGCTGTTGCGGTACTGCGCGCTGTCGAGGCCGTGCTTGTGGCCGGCGTCGTCAATGTTCATCGGGTGCACCAGCAGAAAGTCCGGCGCGTGCGCAAGGCGCAGGCTTTCGGCGTCGGCCAGCAGATGGGAGTCCGGGTAGTGGTCATTCCAGTAAAAATGCCCATGCTGGATCGCCAGCGCTTGATCGTCGGTATGACGATCACGGGCGGCGAGAAAGGGGCTGCGGTTATACAGTTCGCTCACCCAGTGGTATGCCGCCGCCGCGGTGGTCAAGCCGGCATCGCGGGCGTAATGAAAAATGCTGCGCTGGTTGGACAGGCGCGAGACGTTGTTGTGGACGATGCCGCTCTGGATCGGCGCAACGCCGGTCAGTATGCATTCATACAGCGGGCGGGACAGGGCAGGCAGTTCACATTCCAGTGTGTAGAGGGCTGCGCGTCCTGCGCCAACGTAAGCCTGCAAATGCCCCATGGCGTGCCGGGCAACCGCGAAGTTCAGGCCGTCGAGCACGACAAGGATGACAGGGTGCTTCATGGGGGAGAGCGCTCCGCAGCAATAGACTTGACTCAATTTCCCTGGAGGAACGAGGTCAAAAGTGTGGGAGGGGGCTTGCTCCCGATAGCGGTGGATCAGCCAATGAATCTGTTGAATGACACACCGCTATCGGGAGCAAGCCCCCTCCCACATTGGATCTCCAGTGGATTTCCAATGTGGGCGACAGGCTTACTTCATTTCTACGATGACCTGCTCGTTCCACAGCTGCGGCAGCTTTTTGGACGTGGCTTCCCAGGCATCGGCATCCTTGATCGGCTGCGGGTTGGCCTTGGTGTACTGCTCACCCGGGATCAGGTTCTTGGCGATGTCAGCCGGCAGTTTCAAGTCGGTTTCGGCGCGGATCGGGCGTGCATTGCCTTTGGCCAGGTTGATCTGGCCGGCATCGCTGAAAATGTATTCGCGCGTCAGCTTGGCGGCGTTCGGGTGTTTGGCGTACTTGTTGATGATGGTGGTGTAGCCGGATTTCACCGAGCCATCCGACGGGATCAGCACCACGTAGTCATCCGGGTTGGCCATCTTGGCTTTATAGCTCAGGCCGTTGAAGTCCCAGACGATACCCACTTCGACTTCGCCTTTTTCCATGGTGGCGATGGTCGGGTTGGACAGCGAGAGGCGACCTTGCTGGGCGATCTTGGTGAAAAATTGCAGGCCCGGCGCGATGTTTTTCTCGTCGCCTTTATTGGCGATGGCGGCTGCCAGCACAGCGTTGGAAGCCTGGGCCGCGGTGCTTACGTCACCCACCGAGACCTTGTACTTGCCGGTTTGCAGGTCGGCCCAGCTGGTTGGAACGTCGGAGCCGTGCAGCAGCTTCTTGTTGACGATAAACGCGATGGTGCCGGTGTAGGCCAGCGCCCAGTGGCCGTCCTTGTCTTTCGCCCAATCCGGCACCTGGGCCCAGGTGGACGGTTTGTAAGGCTGGGTCACTTCCTGCTTCACAGCGATGGGGCCGAAGGCCGCGCCCACGTCGCCGATATCGGCGCTGGCATTGTCTTTTTCGGCTTTGAACTTGGCGATTTCCTGGGCCGAACTCATGTCGGTGTCGATGTGCTTGAGGCCATAGGTCTTGGCCAGGTCTTCCCAGGTGCCTTTCCAGTTGGCCCAGTCATCGGGCATGCCGACGCTGTTCACGGCGCCCTCGGACTTGGCGGCGGCTTCCAGGGTTTTTAGATCGGTATCAGCGGCCATGGCTGCGGTGCACATGGCAATGGTCGAGCCTAACAGTGATGCCAGGAAAAGCTGTTTCATCCGAAGCTCCTTTGGGCGTTTTCAACGCGGCGTTTTATGCAGGCGGTGTGGTTGGTCTAGGTCAGAGCAATACCTGAGCCAATCTAGACGCGATGGATGACAGTTTCATGTCGATGTCGTTTTTGAGGCGCTGATGTCGTTCGGCGCAGATTTAGCGTAGACCATGCCCAAGTGCCCGTAACGCCTGGACTTGGCCGATGTATTGCAGGGTGTGGTGCACGCGGGTGATGCGGCTGTCATCTGTCGGTCATCTGCAATGCCTAGGCTGGCGCAACATTGAGGTGGGACGTTTATGCAGCTTTATGTGCACTTGAATGGTGCTGGTCTAGTCCAGATAGGTAACGTTGATGCGTGACGAGGCAATCAAAGCGGTAACCTCCATCGGGCTGGCGCTGCAGGAGCAGATCGACCACGGCCTGTTGCCGCCCGCCAGCAAACTGCCCGCCGAGCGCAAGCTCAGCGAGTTGTTTGGTACCACTCGCATTACCGTGCGGGAAGCCTTGTTACAGCTTGAAGCCCAAGGGCAGATCTATCGCGAGGAGCGCCGAGGCTGGTTCGTCTCGCCGCCTCGGTTGGCCTACAACCTGATGCAGCGCAGCCACTTTCACGCGATGGTCAACGACCAGGGCCGGGTGGCATCGACCCAGGTGATTTCTGCGCGCCTGCAACCGGCATCGGCGGCGGTGTGCGCCTGGTTACAGTTGCCGGCGCTGTCCAGCGTGATCCAGATCTGCCGGGGACGGCGGATCGATGGGCGGCTGGTGCTGTACGTCGAGCACTACCTGAACCCGCAGTATTTTCCTGGGATCCTGGCGTGCGACTTGAATCAGTCGATGACCGAACTGTATGCGCGCAAGTACGACTTGCACTATGGCCGGGTGCGTTTCGAGATCGTACCGACCTCACTGCCGGTGGAGGCTGCTGCGGCGTTGCGCGTATCGGTTGGCAGCCCGGGCTTGCGGATCGCCCGGGTCAACTATGATCAGCACCAGCGCTTGATCGACTGCGACCTGGAGTTCTGGCGGCATGATGCGATACATGTAGGTGTGGACGTGGTTTGAGGCTATGGCGAGGGTGTGAGTGCCTTGATCACCTGATCCACATTGGTTTGCAGCTCCGTCACCGGGTCGACACCGTCCACATTCAACACCAGCAGGGTGGCGCCGCCAGCCGTGACAGCCGCTTTCACCGCCTCACTCGGCTGGCGGTGGTGCAGCACCGTCGCCACATCATTGGTTTTCAACTGCGCACTGAACTGTTGCAGCGCTTCAGGCGTCCAGTCCGCATCCGGTCGTGCATCGGTACTGACCAGTTCCAGGTTCAGGCTGCTGACCAGATAGGCAAAGTGATCGCTCAAGCTGACCACGCTCAGGTTATCGGCCTGGGCCAGGCGCGCCTCGCTGTCGGCGGCGAGCTTGAGCAGGCGCTGCTTGAGCGCGGCCAGGTTCGCGTCAATCTGCGGTTTGGCGCCCGGCGCCAGGCGGCTCAGGTCGGCCGCCAATACATCGGCCATGCGCCCCATGTTGTTGCCCGACTGCCACGGCTGGCTGTTCAAGCCATCGCTGACGCCCGGCTGCACGGCGATGCCCGGTAAGCCGCCATCCACCGGGCGCGCGGCGTCCACTTCGACAATGCGGATATTGCTGCGCCGCGCCACGGGGTAGAGCGGGTCGTCCGCCCACAGCGAGCGCAGGCCGATGGCGGCATCGGCATCCTGGGCGAGTTGGCTCAGCGCTGGCGCACCGCGCCCGGTGAAGTACGAAACCTGCCGCGAACCGGGCAGATTGGCGGGGGCGGCGCGTTCGAGCTGCACATCGGTGCCTTTAAGCAGCACTTGCGCGAGGCCGTAGGTGATCGGCAACGAGGCCAGCACCTTGACCGGTTTTGCTGTGTTGGGCTTGGTCAGCGCGGCATGGCCAAGGCCATGGTTGGCGACGAAGTCCCTGGTTTGGAAGCCATCCACGACGGCGAGCGACGGGGTGCTGATCAGGCAAGCCATGGCCAGGGCCAGTGGGCGAAAGTCAGGGCGCATTATCCAAGATTCCCTTTGAGGCTGGGCACTGTACCGCGCGCGATCGCGGCGAGGGCGAAGGCGATACCGGCGACCAGGATGATTGCGGCGCCGGAAGGCACCGGCAGGTCGAAGATGATCGGCAGCAGGATGCCGCACAGGGTGCTGACGGTCGCAATCGCCACCGACACCCAGAAGAACCCTTTGAGCGACTGGCTCAGCAGCCGCGCCGCCGCCGCCGGGATCACCAGCAGGGCACCGACCAGGATGGCGCCGATCACCTTGACCGCCGCGACGGTGATCAGCGTCACCAGGATTACGAACAGATAGTCCAGGGTCTTCACCGCCACCCCGCGCACCGCCGCCAATTGCGGGTTGAAGCTGGCGAGCATGATGCGGTTGTACAGCGGCAACGCCAGGGCCATCACCAGCGAACCGACGACCGCCAGCACCAGCAGGTCGTTGCCATTGACCGTCAGCACCGAACCGAACAGCACGTTTTCCAGAATGTGCACATTGATCTTGCCGGCCAGAATCAGCAGCAGGCTTGCGCCCAGCGCCAGGGACACCGACAGGAACACGCCGATCAGCGTATCCGGCGCCAGGCCGGTACGGTTGCGCAGGTAGTTGAGCAGGATGCCGAACAGCAGGCAGTAGCCGAACAGGCTGCCGTAGGGCCCGGTGTAGGGTTCCCCGAGCAGGATGCCCACGGCCACGCCGGTCAGCGCGGCATGCCCGACCGCTTCGGAGAAAAACGCAAAGCGCTTGACCACCACCAGTGTGCCCAGGCCGCCCAGCACCGGGCCGATCAGCAGACCGGCGAGCAGGGCGTTGACCACAAAGCCGTAGGCCAGTGCCTCGGGCAGATAACCGGCAGAGGCCCAGCCCTGGACCATCAGGCGAAACGCTTCATAACTCATTGCGCCAGGCTCCGAGGGTGGGTGGAGAACAGGGTCAGCAGGCGATCGGGGGTGAGGGCCTGTTTCGGCGTGGCGTCGAACAGTACGCGGCGGTTCAAGCCGGTCACGCGGTCGGCCAGGCGCCCGACTGCCTCGAGGTCGTGCTCGATCCACAGCACGGTAATCCCGGCCAGTCGCCAGTCATTCAACAGTCGCTCGAACACCTGGATACCGGCCTCATCGAGGGCCGACATCGGTTCATCCAGCACCAGCAATTGCGGCGCCGGAATCAGCCCCTGAGCCAGCAATACCCGTTGGCGTTCACCGCCGGACAAGGCGCCCATGCGCCGCTTGCGCTTGTCCTGCATGCCGACCCGTTCCAGCGCCTCGCCAATCGCGCCGGCGTAGTGCCGGGACAGGCCGAGAAACGCCGGCCGCCGCTGGCACATGGCGGCCATAAAATCATCCACGGTCATCGGCAAACCCCGGTCGAACTCCAGGGCCTGGGGCACATAGCCAATGGTGCCGGGGCTGCCCGGCCACTCCAGGCTCAAGCGGCCCTGGTGCGGCGTTTGCCCGAGCAGGGTCTTGATCAGCGAGCTTTTGCCGCCGCCATTCGGGCCGACCAACGCGTGAATGCTGCCGGGCCGTACCTGAAAGCTCACCTCATCGAGAATAACGGTGCGGCCCAAGGTCAGCGACACCTGGTCAAAGTCGAGGGTCGGGCCACAGGCCAGGTTCAGCGGTTGCGCCGCCGTCATGTTCCCGACTCCTGGATCGCGCGAACCACGGTGTCGAGGTTGCCGGTCATTTCCACCTCATACTTTTGCGCGCTGTATTCACCGTAGGAAATATGCGACAGCGGATACAGCTTGACCCCGGATTCCCGTTGGATTGTGTCGACATAGGAAGACGGGAAATCCATTTCCGAGAAAATCACTTTCACGTCCAGGGCGCGCAGTTCATCAATGGTTTTTTTCAACTGGCTGGGGCTGGGCTCGATACCGTGGGCCGGTTCGACCACGGCGGTGACTTCCAGGCCGAACTCGCGCAGCAGGTAGTCGTAGGCCGCGTGTACCGTGGCCACGCGCAGGTCCGGGTTGGGCGCACTGGTCAGCTTGGCCAGGGCATCGGCGCGCATCTGGCGCAGGCGTTTGCCGTAGGCGCGGGCGTTCTGGGTGTAGGTCTTGGCGTTGTCCGGGTCGAGCTTGCCCAGCTCGCGGGCGATGTTGTTGACCTGGGCAATCGACGCACTGATCGACAGGAACGTGTGCGGGTTGACCACCTTGCCCGCACCGCGCGCGGCATTGCCGGTGGCGGCCAGCAAAGGCACGTTGGCGTTGGCTTCGATCACCGGGATGTCCGGGCGCTCGCTGGTGGCGATCATGCGGTCGGCGAAGTCATCATGCCCCACGCCATTGAGCACGATCACGTCCAGGGTGCCGATGCGCTTGATGTCTTCGGCGCGCGGCTCGTAGGCATGGGGGTTGAACCCGGCCGGAATCAGTGGCACCACCTCGGCCTTGTCGCCGACGATGTTGGCCACGTAGCTGTAGTAAGGATGCAAGGTGATGCCGATGCGCAGGCGTTTACCCGCCTCGGCGTTCGCCAGGGGCGCGAGCATCAGGCTGAACAGGCCAACCAGCAACAGGCGCAACAGGGGAGATGAAATGGACATGGGCAATCGGTCTTCTCGTTCAGTGGCGGTGCTGGCGGGTCACGCCAGCATCGAATTGCGCGACCACTTGCCGCCAGCCGGCAGCGATCAGCGCCTGGTCAGTGAGGTCGGAGGGGGCAGCCAGGTCGTTGCCACGGTTGAGCCAGATATCCGGCTCGGTGCCCTGCACGCGCATCAACAGCGAACCGCTGGTGCCCGGTGCCTGGCTCAAGCCCAGGTAGGCCGAGGGGGCGAGCAGCTGCCAGCGATGATCGCCACGGCTGACGGAACTGGCGTCCTGGGCAAACGGCGCAAAGCCTTCCTGGGCCAACTGGGCCGGTGTCGGCAGGGCGTTTTGCTCCTGCTGCAGCAAATGGATTTCATCCAGGGTCACCCGCAGGTCGGCGTAGATGCCCTGTTCGGCGGCGCTCAGGTCGCGTCGGGCATCCAGTTGGTGGCTTGGCACCGTTGCGAGCTGCTGGGTCTCACCGTGCAAGGCCACCACCGTTCCCGACACCGCCAGGATGATCAGGCACAGCAACAGCACGTAAAGGGTTTCATGACCCGCGCCGGCCGGGCGCACTACTTGTACGGTACTCATGGCGCCTGGATATCCGCTTGGTCGATTTCCACCACGTGTCCGGGGCCGGCATCGAACAGCACATAGAATTCGGCCGCGGGTTTCTTGAAGGTCAGGGTCGAATCCTCACCGAGCTTGCCCGGCACCAGGATGGTCTCGTCGTAGCCGATCACATCCAGGGTCACGCCCGGAGCGCCGCTGCCATCGGAGAACCCCCCTTTGCACTGGATCTGCTCGCCGGGGATTTCCTTGCATTCGCACATCGGGTTGTGGGCGAAGGCCACGTCAGTGAAGCCGGCGCTCAGCACTAGCACGCCAGCGGCGCGCATCAGGCGCTTGAACATCATGGTTTGACTCCTTGCTTGTTCAGCCAGGCAACAGTGGCGGGCGAGGCCTGGCTCAGTGGAATGGAACCCTGGTGCATGCTGCCGTCCCAGCCTTCCATGGTGACCCACAGTTCAGCGTCGACCGGCGTGCGTTCCGGCACCGGCAGGACGGCGCCCATGCGGTAGGGCGTGCCAAAGAAGATCACCCCGGCGGCCCGCAGGCTGCGCGGTTTGCCGATGCGCAGGTAAGTCGCCTTGACCTGCTCGGCGCAGGTGGCGCACAGGGCGGCGTTAAAGGTTTTCATCGGGCCGGCCGGGTCCGGGCGCGGGCCTTCGTTGCGAAATTCCGCGAGGGTCAGGCTCCAGGGGCCGACTTGAACGTCCCCGGCGACCCGCTCGCCGATGCCGGCATCGCCGCGAAACAGCGCGGCATCGGCGAAATACTTGGGCATAAACCCCAGCGGCACCAGCAGCAGCAGGATGTTTATATGAAAACGCCACTTCAGCCAGCATGCGCGCAGGGGTGAAGAGGGTTTGGCCGCGACCTTGCTCATCATTGCGTCTCCGAGGTTTCAGCCTGCAGGGCAGGGATGGGCACAGGCGGGCGCTGGGTCTTGGCCTCGCGTTTGAGGGCGTGGAGGGTGGCCAGGGCGGTGCGCTTAGTCCAGATCAGCAAGCCGCTCAGCACCATCATGCTCAGCACCAGGCCGAAGAAGGCCCAGATCAGCTTGATCCACAGGCCACCGAAGTCACCGGTGTGCAGCGGGCGCATGGACTCGGTGACGAACTCCAGCGTGGTGCGGTCGGACAACAGGTGCGAGACCGCGATTTCACCGCTGTAGGGGTTCAGTTGCGCGGTCTGGAACATCAGCGGGTACCAGCCGCGCCCGCCGATCTGCAGGTGGCTGTAGGCATTGAGGGGCAGGAAGGCAAACGTGGCCTCCAGCCTGGGAATGCGCTGGGTGGCGATCTTGATCGCTTCGTCCAGGGCAATCATCGGGGCCGGTACGCCGGGGGCGGACAGCGGTACCTTCTCCCGGGCAATCACCGGCACGATGGGCTCGCTGGAGATGGAAATCTGATTGTCGGCCAGGGTCGCCTCGATCAGGAACCAGGTGCCGGTAATGGAAATGACGGCGATGAACCAGATCGACCAGATACCGCTCAGGCGGTGAAAGTCACCCCAGAAGATGCGCGCGCCGTGGCGGATGCGCAGGGTGGGGCGCAAAAAGCCTTTCCAGAAACGCTTGTACACCACAAGCCCGGTGACCAATGAGGCCAGCAAGGGCAGGCCGAGCAGCGACACCAGGTACCAACCCCAGCTGTAGCCATTGGTGAACGGCACCAGCCACCAGCCGTGCAGGGCACGGGTAAATTGCTTGAAGTCGAACGATGGGCTGATGCCCTGGATGGCGCCCGTGTAGGGGTTGGCATAGGCCTCGACCGAACGCCCGTCCGGGTAGCTGAGACCGACGGTCAACGCGAAGTGTGATTCGTCGGGGCGGATGATCGAGCGCACGATGACTTGGGGCTCGTCGTGCTTGATGGCGGCGATTACCTGGTCGAAGCTCAGCGGCTGGGCATCATCCGACGGCTTGGTCGCCCGGATATCCGGGTTGGCCAGCCAGACGATTTCCTGGCTGACCACCGCCAGGGTGCCGGTGACGCAGACGATCAGTACAAAGAACCAGATGGGCAGCGCCAGCCAGCTGTGTACGAGAAACCAGAGTTTTGAGCGTGACTTCTTCGACATGTGAATGAGGGTCTTGATCGGAGGGGCGATGGAAGCCCGGAAAAGGCCAGTCGTAGCTTTTGCTGACGCGACGGGCTGTATCTAAGTTAAGACGGATGAGAATGAGAAATCCCCAAGGGGGAAATGAAAGAAAATGTTTCAGGCTCACCGGGGGTGGCCTGCGCAGGGGCAATGATCGTGCCTGATTGCACTGAGGGATGGGGTGCAAGCGAAGCGCACGTCGAGGCTGAGTGGCTAGCGTTGAAGTACGTAGTTACATAAGTATAAAAATAATTTGGCGGGTTATTTGCTGTGCTATTTACTTTTTAAATTAACCCATGTGAGCGGCTGGATACCCATGCCTGCGGGGGTAGGCAAAGGTGCGGTTTAAAACCAGAAAAAAACAAAGGATATTGTATTGACGGTATCGGAAGCTTCGGCTTAAGTAGGTATCGGCTTGGAAGTCAGATAATTTTAAAAAAAAGGAAGTTGCTATATGACCGTATTCATCGTCTATCCGAACCCTCAGATAATAAATTCCTGTCACTTTCCAGCGGGGCTGATTGCATCGGCCAGCTGATCGTCGCCTGTCACTTAAGTCGATTGTCATTGTTGCGAATATCGCTGTTCCCGAGAGGGAAGGGCACGCATTCATATGCCTGAACAGAGAGTACCCACTCATGTCGATTTTTGATCAAGAAATTCACCGCTCGGTACAGTGGCAGGACTGGCGCTGGCAGCAGAAGAACGCCCTGCGTGATGAACCGACGCTGCGCGCCGCCTGCGGTGGTTGGGACGAGGAAACGACTGCGCACATCGAACATAACCTGCTCGGGCGCAAAATGCAGATCACGCCTTACTACATCGATCTGATCAAGCGCTCCCTCACTACCGGCACGGTCATGGACCACCCGCTGTGGCGGCAAGTGGTGCCGTACTGGAGTGAACAGGTCGAGGGCGATTACGACGGCACTTCCGAGAACTGGGAGTTGGGCCATGAAATGAAGACGCCCATCTGCCAGCACAAATACGACAATCGCGTCATCCTGCGCACCACCAATACCTGCAACGCCTATTGCCAGTTTTGCTTCGAAGCGCTGCGCACGCTGCAGGTGGGCACTGAAAAGGCCAACGCCAGCCGGGATTCCTTCATGGAATCGGTCGAGTACATCCGCGCCAACCCGGCTATTGAAGAAGTGATTCTCAGCGGCGGCGACCCGTTGATGCTGGCCGACCGCAAGCTCGAAGAATACCTGGCCGCCCTGCGCGGGATCAGTGATGACTTGCTGATCCGTATTCACTCGCGGGCCCTGAGCTTCAACCCGTTTCGCGTGACCGATGAGTTGATCGCGATGCTGGAAAAGTACAAGGTCAACGCGTTCGGCGTGCACGTCTGCCATCCGCTCGAACTCAGCGCTGACTTTGCGGTGGCGGTCAAACGTATTCAGGGCGTGGTGCCGATTGTCTTTTCCAATATGCCATTGTTACGGGGCGTCAACGACGATGAAGCGACCCTGCATAAACTGTTTATCGATCTTTATCGTCTGGGCGTAAAACCGTATTACTTATATCACTTCATGCCGTTTTCACCCGGTGCGTCAGAATATAAGGCCTCGATCAGCCAGGCCATCGCGATCATGGATCGCCTCAAACGGCGAGTGTCTAATATCGCCCTGCCTGAATATGTTCTACCGCACGCACAAGGCAAGTTCACGGTGCCGCTGTTGGACTTTGAAAAGCCTGAGAATTTACCGCACTTCGAAGTTCGCGACGGGCAGCGCCATTACCGCTTCCTTAACTGGGAAGGGCAGTGGTGCAGTTGGCAGGATGCCTGAATCAACGTATGGACTGAGGCGGTATAAGTGATGAAACAAGACGCCATTCTTTTTATTGATGTCGATGACAGTATTGCTGTCCGTTATAACTACCGAGAGCCGCATTTTGCGGTTGCCCGCGCCCAGGGCCTGGTGTGCCTGACGGCGGGGGTGACTGGGCGCAGGCATCTGCAACGGCTCAGGGATGACAGTGATGCGGTGTTCCTGCTCGACGCACTCAACGAGGAGGCCATCCTCGACCTGGTTGGCCAGCTCGATGAGCAGTATCAGATTCGCGCAATTTTCTGCCAGGCCGGTCATCCGTCTGCGCAAGGCGAAGTCGGCTGCATCGTGGCACGGGCGTCCCTGCGCCTGGGCCTGGTGCACAGCAGTCCCGAGGCGATTGCCGCGTGCAACAACAAGTTCCTGATGCGCAGGGTACTGAAACAGCACGCCATTCGTTCCGTGCCGTTTGCGCTGTGCAATGACGAACGACAACTCCAGCAGAATGCCGAGCGGGTGGGTTACCCGCTGATCGCCAAACCGCCGTTTGGCGGGGCTTCGGCGTTTATCAAGAAGTGCGCCAATTGGGCCGAGCTGCGCAGCCACTACGTGCTGTTCGTCAGGGATCACGCTGGCGCCGCGTATGCGGATTTCTACGGCTGTGTGCACACCCTGCCGGAAGACGACGGCCAACGGCACGACTACATTCCCGGGCGCAGTCTGTTATTGGAGGGGTACATCCCCGGTATCGAAGGCAGTGTGGAATGTGTCGTGGCCGGCGAGCGTGTGCACCCGCTGCTGATCAACGAAAAGCTGCTGTTGACCGAGCGCAGTGGCACGGTCCTGGAAAACCTGCTGATTACCCCACCGACGTCCTTCACCGACAGCCAGTGCGCGCAGATCCGCGAGTACGCCGTGGCGTGCCTGCAGGCGGTCGGCCTGACCAACGCCGTGGTGCATTTCGAGTTCCGCATGACGGAGCAAGGGCCGGTGGTGATCGAGATCAACCCACGTGTGGGCGGGCTCTATGTGAACGCCGCGTTGCGTGACCTGGCCGGTATCGATCCCTACCAACTGTATCTCTTGTTGTTGACGGGCGAGCAGGATGTCACTGCGCAGTTGGAGGCGGGTGCACGCAAGGTTGCCGAGACCGGGCAGCATTACGCGATGCTGGCGATTTACCCGCAGCACAGCGGCCGGTTCGAGGGCATCGAAGGCATGGAGTACCTGGAGCGTAACGCTGCGGTGCTGGAGTACGCCCAGCAGGAGCCGGGCCATATGATCGATGCGGACATCGAGGAGCACTATCTGCTCAAGTGCTGGGCCAAGGTCGACGACGCTGCCGACGCCCACGCGCTGCATGACGCGGTCAGTCAGCATCTGCGCGTTATCATCGACCCCCCAGTGGCAGGCTAGCGATATGGACATCCCACGAATTAGCGCGCAGTTGCGCGAGCAGCATTACTGCCATCGCCGTGACTTTGGCGAACTGATCAATGTCGAGCCCGCAGAAGAGCAAAGTTTCCGGGCCTACTGGGCCAACCTGGTGCGCGACGAGGCGTTCAAGGCGTACACCCATCGTGAACGGCGGATTCTGCGCTATCGTTTATCACCTTCACGGCAGTTGCAGATCGACAGGAGCACCGCGTTCAAGTCGCCGGTCACCTACGCCGTCAACTATCGTCAGGGGGTGAACCACTTGAGCTATAGCGAGGAAGGCTTTATCGAGCATCCACTGATGCGCAAGCTGCTGACCACAGACTTGGCGGTGATCGCACCGCACCTGGGCGAACAGAGCTACACCATCGACATCCACCAGTTCCGCGTGCGTGCGGATGCCCAAGCGAGCAGCCCCACCACGTCGGGGATTCATCAGGATGGCCTGGATTGGGTGTTCATGCATTTTATCGGCGAGCACAACACGGTGCCGGTGGTGTCGGAAGTGTTCACCGGTGAAGCAGAGCACAGTCGGGTGTTGAATGTGCCCATGGAGCACTTCCTGGAAACCCTCGTGGTCAACGACCGCAGGCTCTACCATCGCGCCGGGGATGTACGGCCCAAGGTCGATTCGACACCCGCCTGGCGCGATATGCTGTTGGTCAGCCTGCGCAGCGTGCCCGCCGATCAAGAGGCGCCGCCCGCATGAGCCTCGATCAACAGCTGTACCTGTCGACCCGCAACGCGCGGTTGATCATTTTTGCTCGCGGCGTTTCGGACTTTGGCGCCTTTCTCAACCTGGTGGCCCTGTCCACCTATGTCTACTGGCTCAGCCAGAGCGTGGTGTTCGTCAGCATCTTCCTGGCGTGCCGCGTCACCGGTGGCATTGTCGCCAGCCTGTTTGGCATCCCGTTTTTCCGGCGCTTTGCCGGGCGCGGCACGTTGGCGGGGCTGGACCTGGCGCGAGCGTTGTTGCTGACGCCGCTGTTGCTGCTGATTCCCACCCATCAACTCAGCCTGTTGCCGTTCATTGCCTTTGGTATCGGCCTGTGCAATTCGCTGTTTGCCATTGGCCTCAACAGTCAGTTGCCCACCTGGGTTGCCCCTGAGCAGCGGGTGAACACCAACGCCTGGATCACCTCGGCGGCCGCCACCGGCGCGGTGTTCGGCAGTTTGCTGTCGGGGTTGCTGATTGCCACCGGGGGATTCGAGGCGGTGTTCGCGGTGAATATCGGCACCTATGTGATTGCCGCTTGCCTGGTGCTGCCATTGCGCGGGTTGTACTGCGTCGCCATCGCCGCCCATCGCGGGCTCTCGGCCGAATGGCGCGAGTTGACCAAGGGGCTGCGCGCCGCGCCGGTATTGGCCGCCATGTTGTTGATCAGCATGCTCGACACCCTTGGCAGTGCGGCGCATAACGTCGGCTGGCCGGTGCTGTCCCAGTACATTTCCCCGGACACGGCCAAAACGGTGATGGGGTATCTGCTGGCGGTCTGGGCCTGCGGCAAGTTTATCGGGGCACGTATTGCCAGTGCGCTGTTGAAAGGCCGTGGCACGCCGAGCATGGAACGCCTGTTCATGTTCGGCGTGGCGCTGATGTCCAGCGGCTTTATCCTCACCTTCCAGCAAACCCAATTGTGGCTGGCGCTGCTGTTGGTGGTGTGGGCGGGGTTGGGAGACGGGCTGTCTGAAGTGGCGTTGGTCTCGCGTGCGCAAAGTGAACCGGATAGCCTGCGCCTGCCGCTGTTCAGTTTATTGACCCTGATTCAAATGGCGGGCTTCGGCGTGGGGATGCTGGTGGTCGGGCCGTTCTACCTGACGTGGACGCCGGCCCAGGTGATTGTGCTGTTCCATGGGCTACCGCTGACGGCGCTGGCGGTAATGACCCTGTGGCTGGGGTGCACGGCTTACCGAAGCCGGCCGGACGTGTCGCGCACACCGCCCGCGCGTTGATAGCGACCGGTGGGAGGGGGTGAGCCCCTTCCCACCTGGGTAGCGCCTCAACTGGGTTCAAGCAACTGCGCTCCCGGCCCACGCTCACCGAGTTGGTCATCCTGGTTGCGCAACGGGCAGGCGTCCATCGACAAGCACCCGCAGCCGATACAGCCATTGAGCTTGTCGCGCAGTTGCACCAGCTTGTTGATCCGCTCATCCAGGTCTTCCCGCCAGCGTGCCGACAGGCGTGCCCAATCCTTGGCCGTCGGTGTGCGGCCTTCAGGTAATGCTTGCAGCGCCTCGCCGATGGTGGCCAACGGAATGCCCAGGCGTTGGGCGATCTTGATCACTACCACTCGCCGCAACACGTCACGCGGGTAGCGCCGTTGGTTACCGGCGTTGCGATTGCTTTTGATCAGCCCCTTGGTTTCGTAGAAATGCAGGGCGGTGACGGCCACGCCGCTACGGGCGGCCAACTGGCCAACGGTGAGTTGTTTGTCGAGCATACAAACTCCGATTCATCACTTGACCTTGACTTAACTAGAGGTTTTACCCTGCGTGGCACTGAATCGCAAGATTCTGCCTACAGAGAAAGGGGAGTGTTCATGCAGGTATCAGAGAAGAATCGCAGCTTCACGCAATTGATCGAGTTTCAGATCGACCCCCGCCAGCAATCTGCCCTGGTCGCGGCCCTGACTGTCCAAAGCGAGCGACTGGCCGAGAACCATGGTGGCTTTTTGAGTGCGAGCGTGCAGGTCAGCGATGATGGGCGGCGGGTGCTCAACTGCCTGCAATGGCAATCCCGCGAGGATGGCGAGGCGGCATTCCGGCGCTTCGAGCAAGGCGGCGAAGACCTCTGGACGCTGATCCGGATGCACCAGGCCAGGGCGGTGACCTTTGATTCATTTCAGGTGCTGCGCAGTTTTGAGCGCAGCCATGACGACGCCTTGCACTGCCGCCTAAATGGATAGGTGCAGCATCCGCTCGCCCTGCAGGTTTCCCCCAGGCCGACGCTTGTTGACTGCCAGCTCGCCGATCTTGATCAGCCGTGTGCGCGTGACGTTGCGGCTCAAGCCCAGCAGGCTGGCGGTGTGCACCTGGTTGTAATGGCTGAAGCGGTACGCGGCGCGTAACAGCGCATCCTCGACCTTTTCGTGCAGGGCGCCGGCCTGCTCCTCGAACAGCTTTTGAAAGGCGCGCGCCAGCAACGCTTCGGCGCTGTTGTCGGTGCCGTGCTGGCTGTCGTCCTGGCGTTCGATGCGCAGGTTCGACAGGCGCAGATCGTCGCGTTCGATCACGCTGTTGCGGCAGATCAGCAGGGTGTGGTGAATCACGTTTTCCAGCTCGCGGATATTGCCCGGCCAACTGTAGCTGCGCAGTTTTTGCTCGGCCTCACGGCTGATGGTGATCGGACCGTAGCCCAGGCGTTGGCTGTAGGCTTCGATGAAGTGTCGGGTCAGTGGCAGGATATCGCCGGGACGCTCGCGCAGGGGGCTCAGCTCCAGGCTGACCACGTCGAGACGGTAGTAGAGGTCTTCGCGGAAGTGCCCGGCATTGATGGCCTTTTCCAGTTGCACGTTGGTTGCCGCCAGTACCCGGACGTTGATCGGAATGCTCTTGCGCGAGCCCAGGCGCACCACTTCGCGCTCCTGCAGCACGCGCAGCAGCTTGACCTGAATGGCCATGGGCAGATCGCCGATTTCGTCGAGGAACAAGGTGCCGCCGTCCGCCTCTTCGAACCAGCCCGCCTTGGCGCTGAGGGCGCCAGTAAAGGCACCTTTTTCGTGGCCGAACAGCTCGGCTTCGACGAGGGATTCAGAGAACGCCCCGCAGTTCACCGCCACGAATGGCCGGTTGCGCCGCGCGCTGAGGTTGTGGATATGGCGCGCCACCAGTTCTTTTCCGGTGCCGGTTTCGCCGATGATCAGCACGCTGGCTTCGCTGGGCGCCACTTGCTGGATATGGTTGAGCAGGGCCTGGGATTTAGGGTCTTCGAACACCTGAGCCGTGGCACGGATCGAGGTCGCGAGGGCAGGCGAGGGTGGGAGGGTCAACAGCTGCATGGGCACCTCTCTTAGGAATAGAACGTGGGAATCGGCAGGGCCTGGTTTAACGCCCAGTCACCCAGTTCGTGGAGTTTGTAATCCAGCGGGTCGTGCAGGGTTTGCGTGCGCAGGTTGCGCCAGTGGCGGTCCAGGCGCAGTGACGCGTGGGTGGACCGCGCGCCGGTGACGTCGAACAGACGGGTACACAGGTCCAGGCCCTGGCGCGTCGCGGCCACTTTGGCGGTGGCGATGGCAATGGCCAGCTGGCCGCGTTCCTGTTCGCTGAGGCTTTGGCCTTTGGCCCATGCCTGGTCGAACAGCTCTGCGGCGCGTTCCACCAACAGGCGCACGCCTTGCAGCGCGACCCAGAAGTCGCCGTAGTGGTGCAGAACGTAAGGGTCCTGGCGCACGTCCTCGGCCATGGATTTATGCCACGCACGGGTTTCGGTGAGCGTGTAGTGGCGCGCCTCTTCGAAAGCGCCTTCGGCAATGCCTAAAAACATATGGGTGAAGGTCAGTTGCGCGATCAACGGCCGCAGGCAGGCGAAAGGCGTGCTCAGTGGGCCCGGTTCGAGCAGTAATTCCGACTCCTCAACGCGCACCCGTTCAAAGCTGGCGCTGCCGCTGTCGGTCTGGCGCTGGCCGATGGTGTTCCAGTCATTGTGCAAGGTGATCCCGCTGCGCCCGCTGGGAATGGCGGCAATCAGCAGCTTGCCTCCGGCGCTTTCATCCACCGCCGAGGCGATGAGCATTTCTGAATCATTGGCCCCGGAGCAGAAACTTTTCTTGCCGGAAAATTCCCGCCAGCCGCCGAAGTCCTTGACCACCGTGCGCGTGTCCAGCGGGTTGAGGGCATTGCCCCAGAACCAGTTCTTGCGCGCGGTTTGTTCGAACCAGGGTTGCCATTGGTCCGGGCGGGCAAACAGGCGCACGGTGGCGAGCATCAAGTGGTGGAAGCCGAAGACATGGGCGATGGAACTGTCGACCTTGGCGAACTCGCGCACGATGCCCAGCGTTTCGCTCCAACGCGCGCCGAGGCCGCCGTATTGGCGGGGAATACTCAGGGCGAGCAGGCCACTGTGGCGCAGGGCGTCACGTTCGGCCTTGGGTGTGCCGCCGCGTTCGTCACGCTCGACGGCGCTGAGGGCGAATTCGGCGGCCAGCAGTTTGGCGGTCTGCAGTGCACTGGGCAGCACGCTTTGGGGGGTGGCGGTCAAGGGAAAACCTCAATCTTGTTTGGCAATGCTATCCGATGTGCGTTGGGCCTCGTCTGGCGGGCAGCGTTGTGGTGTTTATAGAGGGATTCTTATATTCCGTAAATTAATTGATTCACATATTTATATATCTTAAAAGAATATAGCGTTGTGCCTATTGAGACTGCCGCCACGGTTGATAGCCACTATCGAGGACGGTGATTTTTCCCTGGGCAGGGGCGGGAGTAGCCTGTGTTCATTGACTCGACACCTCCTTCGCAGGGCTACCGCCATGAACCGTTCACTCGCTGTTTCGCTGATGCTTGTCACCGCTGTCCTCGCTGGATGTGCAACCCATCCGGCGCCTGAATTGCGGCCTTACACGGAACAGGAAACCAGACAGCTGGCGTTGGAAGCGCTGAGCCGCCGCGGATTGTCCTTCGATGAATATCAGCAGCAGCGGGCGGCATTGACCGGCCAGCCACAAAAAACCTTTGGTTTTGATCACCAGGGCGAAATGAACGCCGAGCGCAGCGTAGCCCTGAAGGATCGCCCCAGTTGAGCGGCGCTGGTACGGTGAAGAACCCGAGTGTTCCCATAAGGAAACTCGGGTTTTTTGTTTTCCATGGCGTGACTTCAGCCTGTTAAGCTGAATTTCAGGAGCGTTCCTACGCACATTTTCATAAAGTGGTCCTTCTATAACGGCATCCGATCAGTTAAACCTGACGACCTCTGTTCTGTTCGATGCCCCCGCGACACTGTTCTCGGGAACACGCTCTGCGAGTTTTTAACGCCATGAATAAACGTCCGTTGTATTTCGACTACGCCGCCACCACACCGGTGGATGAGCGGGTCATCCAGGTGATGGTTGAGTGTCTGGGTTTCAATGCCAATTTCGGTAACCCGGCGTCCAGTTCCCACGCCTTCGGCCAAGCGGCCCGGCAAACGGTCGAGCAGGCGCGTCGCCAGGTGGCCGAACTGGTTGGCGCCCAGCCCGAGCAGATCGTCTGGACCTCCGGCGCCACCGAGTCCAACAACCTTGCACTCAAGGGCGTGGCCCAGGCGCGTGGCGTGGCGGGCGGGCATATCATCACCAGCCAGATCGAGCACAAGGCCACACTCGACACCGCGCGCCAATTGCAGGACGCCGGGGTGGCGGTGACGTATCTGGTGCCTGATGCCGATGGCTTGATCAGTGTCGAGGCGGTCAGTGAAGCACTGCGTGAAGACACCTTTCTGGTCTCGCTGATGCTGGTCAATAACGAGCTGGGCACGTTGAACGACATCCCGGCTATCGGCGCACGGGTGCGCGAGCACGGGGCGTTGTTTCACGTGGACGCGGCGCAAGGGGCGGGCAAGGTGGCCATCGACCTGGCGCAGTGGCCGGTGGATTTGATGTCGTTTTCCGCCCACAAGCTTTACGGTCCGAAGGGCATCGGCGCGTTGTATGTAGGACCGCGTGCGCAGCAGAAGGTGTTGGCGCAGATTCATGGTGGCGGGCATGAGGGCGGCTTGCGTTCGGGTACCCTGGCCACTCACCAGATTGCGGGCATGGGCACGGCGTTCGCCCTGGCAGCAGCGTCTTTCGCCGAGGAGAAGGCACAGATCGTAGCCTTGCGTCAGCGTCTGCTGGATCAATTGGCGTCGATCGCGGGTCTGCGCCTCAACGGCAGCCCCACACAGCGAATCCCCCATACCCTTAGCCTTACGTTCAATGAAGGCGAGTTCAACGCGGCTGCGTTGAGTGCAGGGATTGCCTTCTCGGCGACTTCAGCGTGCAATTCGGCCAGCAACGCGCCGTCCCATGTGCTTCTAGCCCTGGGGCATGACGCTCGCAGCGCCGGCCGTACCATTCGCCTGAGCCTGGGCCGGTTTACCACCGAGCGGGATATCGACGAAGCGGTACAACTGATCAAGTCGGCACTGGCCAGCGCACCGGCGTTCTGGGCCGTCTGAAACTTCATTCGCAGTGCATAACAATTATTAGCGGTTAGCAGGAGACACAATGACTACGCAGCCTTTGACCCATGGAACGGTTCCCCAGCGCCTGGCGCAAACCCGTGAGCTGATGAGCCGAGAGGGGATTCATGCCCTGCTGGTACCGTCTGCGGACCCGCATTTGTCCGAGTACCTGCCCGGATACTGGCAAGGGCGTCAATGGTTGTCCGGGTTCCATGGTTCGGTGGGGACGCTGATCGTCACTGCGGAGTTTGCCGGGGTGTGGGCCGACAGCCGCTACTGGGAACAGGCGACCAAGGAGCTCAAGGGCAGCGGCATCGAACTGGTGAAACTGCAACCGGGCCAGCCCGGGCCGCTTGAATGGCTGGCTGAACAAACCCCGGAAGGTGGCGTTGTGGCGGTGGATGGCGCGGTAATGGCCGTGGCCTCGGCGCGCACTCTGGGTGACAAGCTGGCGCAGCGTGGCGCGCGCTTGCGCACGGACATCGATCTGCTCAATGCTGTCTGGCATGACCGCCCGGCGCTGCCGAACCAGCCGATCTATCAACACCTGCCGCCGCAGGCGACCCTCAGCCGCAGCGAAAAACTCGCGGCCTTGCGCGCCAGCCTCAAAGACAAGGGCGCTGACTGGCATTTCATTGCGACCCTGGATGACATCGCCTGGTTGTTCAACCTGCGCGGTGGCGATGTGTCGTTCAACCCGGTGTTCGTATCCTTTGCCCTGATCAATCAACAGCAGGCCACCTTGTTCGTGGCGCTGAGCAAGGTCGATACCGAGTTGCGCGCCGCGCTTGAGCGCGATGGCGTGAGCGTGCGCGACTACAGTGATGTGGCTGATGCGCTGCGAGCCGTACCGTCCGGAGCAAGCCTGCAGATTGATCCGGCGCGCGTGACGGCCGGTTTACTGGAACATCTCGACGCCGGCGTGACGCTGGTAGAAGGCTTGAACCCCACCACACTGGCCAAGTCGCGCAAAAGCCTGGCCGATGCCGAACATATTCGTCAGGCCATGGAACAGGATGGCGCCGCGTTGTGCGAATTTTTCGCCTGGCTGGAATCGGCCCTGGGACGTGAACGCATCACTGAACTGACTATCGATGAGCATCTGACGGCAGCACGTGCCCGCCGTCCGGGGTATGTGTCGCTGAGTTTCAATACCATTGCTGCCTTCAATGCCAATGGCGCGATGCCGCATTACCACGCCACGCCAGAAGAGCATGCCGTGATCGAAGGCGATGGCTTATTGCTGATCGATTCCGGCGGCCAGTACCTGGGCGGTACTACGGATATCACGCGTATGGTGCCCATCGGTGCGCCGAGCGCAGAGCAGAAACGTGATTGCACGCGGGTGCTCAAGGGCGTGATTGCCTTGTCCCGCGCTCAATTCCCCAAAGGCATCCTGTCGCCGTTGCTGGACGCCATCGCGCGTGCGCCGATCTGGGCCGAGGGCGTGGATTACGGCCACGGTACAGGTCACGGTGTAGGGTATTTCCTCAACGTGCACGAAGGCCCGCAGGTGATCGCCTACCAGGCTGCCGCTGCACCGCAAACGGCGATGCAGCCGGGCATGATCACGTCGATTGAGCCGGGAACCTACCGCCCTGGACGTTGGGGCGTGCGCATCGAAAACCTGGTGTTGAACCGTGAAGCGGGGACCACCGAATTTGGTGAGTTCCTCAGATTCGAAACCCTGACCTTGTGCCCAATCGACACCCGTTGCCTGGAGCCTTCCTTGCTCACGGCGGATGAGCGCGAGTGGTTCAACGCTTATCACGCCCAGGTGCGTGAACGCCTGAGCCCGTTACTCAGTGGCGAGGCGCTCACGTGGTTACAGGTGCGCACAGCGGCGATTTGATCGCGGGCTGACTGAGGGCTTCGCGCTGTGCTGCCTTGATCGCGAGCGATCAGGGCGGCACTCAGGCGGCTACTTACAAATGACGATCATACTGCGACTGGTGTAGCCGGCAGGGTTGAGGCCGAAGGGGTAATCGCCGGGTTCTTCGGCGTTATCGCCGGATTTTGCGATAACCCGATAGCCCTTGGTGCCGCAGGAATCGGCCGCACTGGTGTAGCACTTATCCCAGGAGGAGGACAGGCCCGAGCAGTTGATATGCAGCCCTTTCTTGCCTCGTTTCACTTCTGTTTTCGTGGTCGCGGCACAGCCGACAATGCCTACGACCAGCAACAGTATCAAAATTCGTTTCATTCCCATCCTTAAATAGCCGCTTCGCAAAAGAAACGAAGCCGGCCTTTACTCGCTCTCGAGCGTAGCGTTCATGCTGTCCGTGTCGAGTTTCTCCATGAAAGACCTTCGTTTACGGCCTAAACATGGCCTAAATGAGCGGTAAATACCAGAGCTGCCTTTTAAAGAGCTCAGTCGGCGGGCACCAGCGGTTTGGATTCGTTGCGCATTGTCAGTGTGGCGCCAACGGAGGCCAGAATGATGCAGGTGATCGCCAGCCATTGCGCGAGCGTCAGGTGTTCATGCAGGAAGAACAGCCCGGAAAGGGCGCCGAACGCCGGCTCGACACTCATCAGGGTGCCGAACGTACGCGCGGGCAGGCGGGTGAGCGCAACCATTTCCAGTGTGTAGGGCAGCGCTGTCGATAAAATGGCGACACCGATGGCAATGGGGATCAAGGTGGGAGTCAGCAGCGCGGTCCCCGCGTGCACGATGCCGATTGGCGCGACGAACAAAGCGGCAATCATGACGCCGAGCGCGGCGGTCTGCACACCGTTATCGTTACCAGCCTTTTGGCCGAACAGAATATAAAGCGCCCAGCAGACACCAGCGCCGAGAGCATAGGCGGCACCGATCGCGTCGATGCCACTGCTGGTTTCGCCCGACGGTATCAGCAGGAGTAAACCGACGACTGCGAGCGCGATCCACAAGAAATCCACTGCCCGGCGCGATGCATACAGGGCGACGGCGAGCGGGCCGGTGAATTCCAGCGCTACCGCAATACCCAGGGGCACGGTGCGCAACGACATATAGAAGAGAAAATTCATGCCGCCCAGCGCCATGCCGTAGACAACTACAGTGCGCAAGGACTTGGCCGTCAGCTTGGCGCGCCATGGGCGTAATAGAAGCAGCATGATCACGCTGGCGAAAATCAAGCGCAGGGTGGTGGTACCTTGCGCGCCGATGACAGGGAACATGCTTTTGGCCAGCGAGGCGCCGGACTGGATGGATGCCATCGCTATTAACAGCAGGCCAACAGGGAACAGTATGGAGGCCAGGCTGCGGGGTGGGGTGGTCATTGAAGGTTTTCGTCCGAAGTCTTTCATATAAAGGGCAGAGCGCTGATGCGCTTAACGGGCACACAATGCGCAATATACTGCTCAAGTGCAGAGAATTTAAAGAGTTTCGGGCTGTTTGATAGGAAATTCAAATTAAACGTTGACGGCAGATTCTGTGCGCCTATAATTCGCCCCACTTCCGGCGCAGTCGAAACGGAAAACTCCTTGGTAAACAATGAGTTAAGTAAGTTTTGACAGTAAGTTGCTTCAGTTCATCGAGGCCAAAAGGAAGTTGAAAAAGAGGTGTTGACAGCAGCGTGTAACGCTGTAGAATTCGCCTCCCGCTTACGAGAGATCGCAAGCGCAAGTGGTTGAAGTTGTTGAAGAAATCTTCGAAAACTTCTGAAAATAACCGCTTGACAGCAAATGAGGCTGCTGTAGAATGCGCGCCTCGGTTGAGACGAATAGCTCTTAACCAACCGCTCTTTAACAACTGAATCAAGCAATTCGTGTGGGTGCTTGTGGAGTCAGACTGATAGTCAACAAGATTATCAGCATCACAAGTTACTCCGCGAGAAATCAAAGATGTAACCAACGATTGCTGAGCCAAGTTTAGGGTTTCTTAAAAACCCAAAGATGTTTGAACTGAAGAGTTTGATCATGGCTCAGATTGAACGCTGGCGGCAGGCCTAACACATGCAAGTCGAGCGGTAGAGAGAAGCTTGCTTCTCTTGAGAGCGGCGGACGGGTGAGTAATGCCTAGGAATCTGCCTGGTAGTGGGGGATAACGTTCGGAAACGGACGCTAATACCGCATACGTCCTACGGGAGAAAGCAGGGGACCTTCGGGCCTTGCGCTATCAGATGAGCCTAGGTCGGATTAGCTAGTTGGTGAGGTAATGGCTCACCAAGGCGACGATCCGTAACTGGTCTGAGAGGATGATCAGTCACACTGGAACTGAGACACGGTCCAGACTCCTACGGGAGGCAGCAGTGGGGAATATTGGACAATGGGCGAAAGCCTGATCCAGCCATGCCGCGTGTGTGAAGAAGGTCTTCGGATTGTAAAGCACTTTAAGTTGGGAGGAAGGGCAGTTACCTAATACGTGATTGTTTTGACGTTACCGACAGAATAAGCACCGGCTAACTCTGTGCCAGCAGCCGCGGTAATACAGAGGGTGCAAGCGTTAATCGGAATTACTGGGCGTAAAGCGCGCGTAGGTGGTTTGTTAAGTTGGATGTGAAATCCCCGGGCTCAACCTGGGAACTGCATTCAAAACTGACTGACTAGAGTGTGGTAGAGGGTGGTGGAATTTCCTGTGTAGCGGTGAAATGCGTAGATATAGGAAGGAACACCAGTGGCGAAGGCGACCACCTGGACCAACACTGACACTGAGGTGCGAAAGCGTGGGGAGCAAACAGGATTAGATACCCTGGTAGTCCACGCCGTAAACGATGTCAACTAGCCGTTGGGAGCCTTGAGCTCTTAGTGGCGCAGCTAACGCATTAAGTTGACCGCCTGGGGAGTACGGCCGCAAGGTTAAAACTCAAATGAATTGACGGGGGCCCGCACAAGCGGTGGAGCATGTGGTTTAATTCGAAGCAACGCGAAGAACCTTACCAGGCCTTGACATCCAATGAACTTTCCAGAGATGGATTGGTGCCTTCGGGAACATTGAGACAGGTGCTGCATGGCTGTCGTCAGCTCGTGTCGTGAGATGTTGGGTTAAGTCCCGTAACGAGCGCAACCCTTGTCCTTAGTTACCAGCACGTAATGGTGGGCACTCTAAGGAGACTGCCGGTGACAAACCGGAGGAAGGTGGGGATGACGTCAAGTCATCATGGCCCTTACGGCCTGGGCTACACACGTGCTACAATGGTCGGTACAGAGGGTTGCCAAGCCGCGAGGTGGAGCTAATCCCAGAAAACCGATCGTAGTCCGGATCGCAGTCTGCAACTCGACTGCGTGAAGTCGGAATCGCTAGTAATCGCGAATCAGAATGTCGCGGTGAATACGTTCCCGGGCCTTGTACACACCGCCCGTCACACCATGGGAGTGGGTTGCACCAGAAGTAGCTAGTCTAACCTTCGGGAGGACGGTTACCACGGTGTGATTCATGACTGGGGTGAAGTCGTAACAAGGTAGCCGTAGGGGAACCTGCGGCTGGATCACCTCCTTAATCGACGACATCAGCTGCTCCATAAGTTCCCACACGAATTGCTTGATTCATTGAAGAAGACGATAGAAGCAGCTTTAAGCTCCAAGCTGATAGCTCTTAGCTAATCAGTTGCGCTCGAAATTGGGTCTGTAGCTCAGTTGGTTAGAGCGCACCCCTGATAAGGGTGAGGTCGGCAGTTCGAATCTGCCCAGACCCACCAATTTTGTTATGGGGCCATAGCTCAGCTGGGAGAGCGCCTGCCTTGCACGCAGGAGGTCAACGGTTCGATCCCGTTTGGCTCCACCATTAACTGTTTCTGCTGTTAGAGTTTAGAAATGAGTATTCCGCTGTGAATATTGATTTCTAGTCTTTGATTAGATCGTTCTTTAAAAATTTGGGTATGTGATAGAAAGATAGACTGAACGTTACTTTCACTGGTAACGGCTCAGGCTAAGGTAAAATTTGTGAGTCGCTCTTAATTGAGTATGATCGAATTTTCGGCGAATGTTGTCTTCACAGTATAACCAGATTGCTTGGGGTTATATGGTCAAGTGAAGAAGCGCATACGGTGGATGCCTTGGCAGTCAGAGGCGATGAAAGACGTGGTAGCCTGCGAAAAGCTTCGGGGAGTCGGCAAACAGACTTTGATCCGGAGATGTCTGAATGGGGGAACCCAGCCATCATAAGATGGTTACCTTACACTGAATACATAGGTGTATGGAGCGAACCAGGGGAACTGAAACATCTAAGTACCCTGAGGAAAAGAAATCAACCGAGATTCCCTTAGTAGTGGCGAGCGAACGGGGACTAGCCCTTAAGTGGCTTTGAGATTAGCGGAACGCTCTGGAAAGTGCGGCCATAGTGGGTGATAGCCCTGTACGCGAAAATCTCTTAGTCATGAAATCGAGTAGGACGGAGCACGAGAAACTTTGTCTGAATATGGGGGGACCATCCTCCAAGGCTAAATACTACTGACTGACCGATAGTGAACTAGTACCGTGAGGGAAAGGCGAAAAGAACCCCGGAGAGGGGAGTGAAATAGATCCTGAAACCGTATGCGTACAAGCAGTGGGAGCCTACTTGTTAGGTGACTGCGTACCTTTTGTATAATGGGTCAGCGACTTATTTTCAGTGGCGAGCTTAACCGAATAGGGGAGGCGTAGCGAAAGCGAGTCTTAATAGGGCGTCTAGTCGCTGGGAATAGACCCGAAACCGGGCGATCTATCCATGGGCAGGTTGAAGGTTGGGTAACACTAACTGGAGGACCGAACCGACTACCGTTGAAAAGTTAGCGGATGACCTGTGGATCGGAGTGAAAGGCTAATCAAGCTCGGAGATAGCTGGTTCTCCTCGAAAGCTATTTAGGTAGCGCCTCATGTATCACTGTAGGGGGTAGAGCACTGTTTCGGCTAGGGGGTCATCCCGACTTACCAAACCGATGCAAACTCCGAATACCTACAAGTGCCGAGCATGGGAGACACACGGCGGGTGCTAACGTCCGTCGTGAAAAGGGAAACAACCCAGACCGTCAGCTAAGGTCCCAAAGTTATGGTTAAGTGGGAAACGATGTGGGAAGGCTTAGACAGCTAGGAGGTTGGCTTAGAAGCAGCCACCCTTTAAAGAAAGCGTAATAGCTCACTAGTCGAGTCGGCCTGCGCGGAAGATGTAACGGGGCTCAAACCATACACCGAAGCTACGGGTATCACGTAAGTGATGCGGTAGAGGAGCGTTCTGTAAGCCTGTGAAGGTGAGTTGAGAAGCTTGCTGGAGGTATCAGAAGTGCGAATGCTGACATGAGTAACGACAATGGGTGTGAAAAACACCCACGCCGAAAGACCAAGGTTTCCTGCGCAACGTTAATCGACGCAGGGTTAGTCGGTCCCTAAGGCGAGGCTGAAAAGCGTAGTCGATGGAAAACAGGTTAATATTCCTGTACTTCTGGTTATTGCGATGGAGGGACGGAGAAGGCTAGGCCAGCTTGGCGTTGGTTGTCCAAGTTTAAGGTGGTAGGCTGGAATCTTAGGTAAATCCGGGATTCTAAGGCCGAGAGCTGATGACGAGTTGTCTTTTAGACGACGAAGTGGTTGATGCCATGCTTCCAAGAAAAGCTTCTAAGCTTCAGGTAACCAGGAACCGTACCCCAAACCGACACAGGTGGTTGGGTAGAGAATACCAAGGCGCTTGAGAGAACTCGGGTGAAGGAACTAGGCAAAATGGCACCGTAACTTCGGGAGAAGGTGCGCCGGTGAGGGTGAAGGACTTGCTCCGTAAGCTCATGCCGGTCGAAGATACCAGGCCGCTGCGACTGTTTATTAAAAACACAGCACTCTGCAAACACGAAAGTGGACGTATAGGGTGTGACGCCTGCCCGGTGCCGGAAGGTTAATTGATGGGGTTAGCTAACGCGAAGCTCTTGATCGAAGCCCCGGTAAACGGCGGCCGTAACTATAACGGTCCTAAGGTAGCGAAATTCCTTGTCGGGTAAGTTCCGACCTGCACGAATGGCGTAACGATGGCGGCGCTGTCTCCACCCGAGACTCAGTGAAATTGAAATCGCTGTGAAGATGCAGTGTATCCGCGGCTAGACGGAAAGACCCCGTGAACCTTTACTATAGCTTTGCACTGGACTTTGAATTTGCTTGTGTAGGATAGGTGGGAGGCTTTGAAGCGTGGACGCCAGTTCGCGTGGAGCCAACCTTGAAATACCACCCTGGCAACTTTGAGGTTCTAACTCAGGTCCGTTATCCGGATCGAGGACAGTGTATGGTGGGTAGTTTGACTGGGGCGGTCTCCTCCTAAAGAGTAACGGAGGAGTACGAAGGTGCGCTCAGACCGGTCGGAAATCGGTCGTAGAGTATAAAGGCAAAAGCGCGCTTGACTGCGAGACAGACACGTCGAGCAGGTACGAAAGTAGGTCTTAGTGATCCGGTGGTTCTGTATGGAAGGGCCATCGCTCAACGGATAAAAGGTACTCCGGGGATAACAGGCTGATACCGCCCAAGAGTTCATATCGACGGCGGTGTTTGGCACCTCGATGTCGGCTCATCACATCCTGGGGCTGAAGCCGGTCCCAAGGGTATGGCTGTTCGCCATTTAAAGTGGTACGCGAGCTGGGTTTAGAACGTCGTGAGACAGTTCGGTCCCTATCTGCCGTGGACGTTTGAGATTTGAGAGGGGCTGCTCCTAGTACGAGAGGACCGGAGTGGACGAACCTCTGGTGTTCCGGTTGTCACGCCAGTGGCATTGCCGGGTAGCTATGTTCGGAATAGATAACCGCTGAAAGCATCTAAGCGGGAAACTAGCCTCAAGATGAGATCTCACTGGGACCTTGAGTCCCCTGAAGGGCCGTCGAAGACTACGACGTTGATAGGTTGGGTGTGTAAGCGCTGTGAGGCGTTGAGCTAACCAATACTAATTGCCCGTGAGGCTTGACCATATAACACCCAAGCAATTTGACTACTCCTGACTTTAAAAAAGCAGAAGCATCAGATTGCGGTGTGTGAAGACGCAATGAACCGAAAGTTCGATGCTCACAAAACACCGACTTCTATCCCATACCCAATTTGCTGAAGCGTGGCCACATGGCCACGATTCAGTACCCGAATTTCTTGACGACCATAGAGCATTGGAACCACCTGATCCCATCCCGAACTCAGTAGTGAAACGATGCATCGCCGATGGTAGTGTGGGGTTTCCCCATGTGAGAGTAGGTCATCGTCAAGATTAAATTCCGAAACCCCATTTGCGAAAGCAGATGGGGTTTTGTTTTGGGCGGTTGAAAAGACGACGGCGCTCCCAATGCACACCATCACAGCGCGTTCGCCGCCCTTGCCTCACTTTCTCAATGATGAAATAACCCGCCGTTAAGGGAAATCGATGCAAAGTGTTTCTGCATTTTTGGTATGGTGCAGCACATTTTCACAAGGATTGACCCTTATCCGCAGGACGCGGCGTCGACCTTTTTCAACGAGATGCTGTAGAAATGCCTGAACCGATACCCATCAAGGACCACGAAAAAGAACACCGTCTGGTCAACAAACGTTTGCTCGCCTGTGCCCTCCTGGTGATCGGCATCACCTGCGCCCTGGTAGGGCGCATGTACTTCCTGCAGGTCGTGCAATACGACTATCACGCCACCATTTCCGAAAACAATCGCGTTCACGTGCTGCCCATCACCCCTACGCGCGGCTTGATCTATGATCGCAACGGTGTGGTCCTGGCTGACAACCGACCCAGCTACAACCTGACCATTACTCGCGAACGCACCACCGACCTCAAGGGAGAGTTGGACGCGATCGTCAGTCTGTTGCACCTGCCCGCCGAAGATCGTGCCGTGTTCGACAAAGCGCTCAAGCAGGCCCGCCATCCGTTCGTTCCTGTCACGCTGTTTTACGAGCTGACCGAAGAGCAAATTGCCGTTCTGGCCGTCAACGAGTTCCGTCTACCGGGTGTAGACGTTGAACCTCAGTTCGTCCGCCACTACCCGCTGGGTGCGCACTTCGCTCACTCCATCGGCTATGTCGGACGAATCAACGAGAAAGAATCCAAGGCCCTCGATTCGGTGGAATACCGCGGCACCCAGTCTATTGGCAAAACCGGTATCGAACGCTTCTACGAGTCTGAACTGCATGGCCACGTGGGTTATGAAGAAGTCGAAACCAACGCCCAAGGGCGGGTATTGCGCGTGCTCAAGCACACGGACCCTATCCCCGGCAAAAACATTGTCCTGAGCCTCGACGTCAAGCTCCAGGAAGCCGCCGAAGAAGCCCTGGGTGACCGCCGTGGCTCGGTGGTTGCCCTGGACCCGCAAACCGGTGAAGTGCTGGCCATGGTCAGCAAACCGAGTTTCGACCCGAACCTGTTCGTTACCGGTATCAGCTTCAAGGAATATGCCGCGCTGCATGATTCCATCGATCGCCCGCTGTTCAACCGCGTGCTGCGCGGGCTGTATGCGCCCGGCTCAACCATCAAGCCTGAAGTGGCCATCGCAGGGCTCGACAGCGGCGTTGTCACCCCGCAAACCCGCGTGTTTGATCCCGGTTACTACCAGTTGCCGGACTTCGATCACAAATACCGCAACTGGAATCACAGTGGCGACGGTTGGGTAGACATGGACGCCGCCATCATGCGTTCCAATGACACCTACTTCTATGACCTGGCCCACAAGCTCGGCATCGATCGGCTGCATGATTACCTGGCTGAATTCGGCCTGGGTCAGAAGGTGTCCCTGGACATGTTCGAAGAATCCGCCGGCCTGATGCCTTCCCAGGCCTGGAAACGCGCGACACGTCGCCAACCCTGGTTCCCGGGCGAAACCGTGATCCTGGGTATCGGCCAGGGTTATATGCAAGTCACGCCGCTGCAACTGGCCCAAGCCACTGCGCTGATCGCCAATAAGGGTGTATGGAACCGCCCGCACCTGGCCAAGACCATCAACGGCGTGCCTCCGGTGGATGAGAATCCGATGCCCAACGTAGTGCTCAAGGATCCGCGTGATTGGGAACAGGTCAACCACGGCATGCAATTGGTAATGCACGACCCGCGCGGTATCGCTCGGGCCGCAGCGCAGGGTGCCCAATATCGCATCGCCGGCAAGAGCGGTACCGCCCAGGTGGTGGCGATCAAGCAGGGTGAGCGTTACAACCGCAATAAGACCCTCGAGCGTCACCGCGACAACGCCTTGTTTGTTGGCTTTGCGCCAGCCGAACACCCCAAGATCGTGATTTCAGTGATGATTGAAAACGGTGAGGCCGGTGGCCGTGTAGCCGGCCCGGTGGTGCGACAGATCATGGACGCCTGGCTGCTAGACCAGGAGGGGCACCTGAAGCCCCAATATGCGACGCCGGCCAAAGCGCCCGGCGATCCGCACGTTTAAGTCACACCTGCCATTCGCCCCAGCGCTCTATGTCGTCATAAGCGAGCCAGGGCACATCATGGGCTGTCCAGATATGCGCGGTGGGCCTGACGCCCGGATCATCGTCCAGCGTCGCCACCCGCACGATGACGTGGGACTGGTGCGCGCGCTCGGCGATCAAATGCGAGCCACAGCGCGAACAGAAATGGCGCCGTTTGCCTGGCGATGACTCAAACGACGACAGCAATTCTTCACCGTGCGTCCAGCGAAAGTGCTCGCGCATCACCCCGGCCGTGGCGACAAACACTGCCGCATGCGCCTTGCGACAGCTGCCGCAATGGCAGTGACTGATGGGCATGTCCAAACGCTCCACCCGATAGCACACACCTTTACACAAGCAACTTCCATTCAACGGTTCAGTCATAACTTATGGCCAGGTCAAGGATGGCGTCATCATCATTGCGCATAACCAAAGGTTGCGCATTGGTCGATGTCGCCTAGTGTTCAATGGAGGAGGTGACTTATGCACGTATTAGATCGCATCGAACGGAAAGTCCTGCTCAACGCATCGCGTAAACACGTCTGGGAAGCGCTCACGAACGCCGAACAATTTGGAGAGTGGTTCGGTATTGCCCTCAAGGAAAAAACGTTTGTTGCCGGAGAAACCATCGAAGCGCCGATCACCTACCCAGGCTACGAACATGTGGTGTGGAAGGCCAGGATCGAACGTATTTTGCCGCAAACCCTGTTTTCTTTCTGGTGGCATCCCTTCGCGGTAGAGAAAGACGTCGACTATGACCAGGAAACCCCGACGCTGGTGGAGTTCACCATCGAGGACCGCGCGCCGGGCATTCTGTTGCGGGTGGTCGAGTCCGGTTTTGACAAGGTGCCCCAGACCAGGCGCCTGAAAGCGTTCAAGATGAACTCCCGTGGCTGGGACGAGCAAATGGGCAATATCGAAAACTATCTGGATAAGGCCCAGCGAGCCTGACGCTGGGCATCATGGCGGATGCCCAGCGTCAGTCACCGTGACGTTAAAAATCGATCGTCGCCGACAGCTTCGCCACCCGCGGATCACCCTGGCTGAGGAAACCGCCCTGGGCCGATTCCCAGTACTTTTCGTTGGCAACGTTCTCCAGCGTAGCGCCGAGTGTGACTTCACGTTGGTCCAGCGCAAAGGTGTAGCGCGCGCCCACGTCGAAGCGGTTCCAGGCCGGCAGGCTCAGGTTGTTCGCCGCGTCGGCATATTGGCCGCCGGTGCGCAGCATGCGACCATTGAGGCTCATGCCTTGCAGGCCGGGTACGTCCCAATCCACGCCGGCGTTGAGCTGGAATGAAGGCACACCAATGGCGCGGTTGCCGTCGTTGGCACCGTTGAGGGTGCCCTTGAGTTCCGTCTTCATCAGGGTCACCCCACCCAACAGGCGCAGGCCGCTCATCGGTTCGCCGAACATGTTCAGCTCAACGCCCTTGTTGATCTGCTGGCCTTCACGCACATAGCGCGCCGTGGTTGCATCGATCACTTCGGCGTAACCCGCGCCAGGCTGCTCGATCCGGTACACACCGAGGGTTGCGCCATAGCTACCCATGTCGACTTTGACACCCGCTTCGATCTGCTTGGAGCGCGCGGGGGCATAGGCCTGCCCGCCGCCGATGATCGTCCGGTCGCCGGATTTGAGCGGCGAGGTCGGGCCCTGGGCCAGGCCCTCGATGCGGTTGGCGTACAGAGACACATGCTCCCACGGCTTGAACACGATGCCGTAGACCGGCGTGGTGATCGATTCGTCATAGTTGGCCGTGCGCGTACCGCTCATGTAGTTGTAACCCTGCACTACCATTTGCTGACGACGCGCGCCCAGCGTTACCAACAAACGGTCATCGAACAAGCCAAACGTGTCGGATACTGCGGCGCTGCGCACGAAGGTCTTGTCGGTAACGGTCGGGTCGCTGAAGTCGGTGCCAGGGGTGTTGCGCGGCGTGTTTAGCGTAGGCGGTGCGCCGGTCACCGGGCTGTAAATGTTGGTCGCGCTGGGTGAGCCGTTGAACACATAAGCGTTGCGCGCCTGGGTCCAAATGCCGGCGAGGCCGACGTTGAGTCGATGGCTCACGGGGCCGGTCTGGAATTTGCCGTTCAAGCCGGCCATCAGACTGGTGTTGTCTTCCTCGTGCGCGATGGTCGAGCGGCTGGAGGTGGCATTGCCCAGATTATCGGTCAGGGTAATCGAAGAATATCGGCCCATTTCTCGGCTGTGTTTGATGCCGCCTGCGGCGTAAGCCGTCCAGTTTTCATTCAGGTCGTACTCGGCGCGCAGCATGCCCAAGGTGTCCTCAAGGTTGGTGCTGCTCCAGCTGGGTGCATAGTTGGTATCCGCCGAAGGTGCATCCGGAACCTGGGTCGCGGTACCCAGGAACACCGAGTTTCGTCCGCCATTGATGTGCTGCTTTTGATACACGAAATCCCCCGACAGGCGCAACGCCTCACCACGGTAATCCAGGCCGACCGCGAACAGTTTTGAACGCTGGTTTTCGTCGTCGATGCCGGTATCGCCTTCGCGCTGGGACAGGTTGACCCGAGCGCCAAACCGCTCGTCTTCACCAAACCGCTGGCCGATGTCCAGATGCTCGCCCACCCGGCCATCGCTGCTGATGTCCGTGCTGAACCGCCGCAGCGGCACCTCACCGGCGCGCTTGGGTTGCAGGTTCACACCGCCGCCGATCCCCGAACCGCCTGGCGTGACGCCGTTGATGAACGCGTTGGGCCCCTTGAACACTTCCACGCGTTCCAGCGCGTCAGTAGACATGATCTGCCGTGGCAGGATGCCGTACAAACCGTTGTAGGAAATGTCGTCGCCATTCAACGGTAAGCCTCGGATCATGAACGTCTGGGCCTGGTTGGCAAACCCCGAGGCCTGGCGCACGGACGAGTCATTGAGCAGCACGTCGGCGAGGGTTTCCGCCTGCTGGTCGCGAATCAATTGCTCGGTGTAGGAGGACATGCTGAACGGCACGTCCATGATGTCCTGGTTACCCAGGACACCCAGTTGGCCACCGCGCGCCACTTGTCCGCCGGCATACACAGCAGGCAACGCATCGGGCGCGGGGGCTTGGGCATCGATGCGCGTCGCATCCAGTTCCAGCGTGTTACCCGTGTCTGCATGCGCAGCAACGCTCAGCGAGCAGCAAAGGGCGAGCAGGGTGGGGCGAAAGGGCGCAGCAAGTCGGGCACAGAGGGGCATGATCGATCCTGACGGCGAACCGTCAACTATGAACAAGGGGGGGGGGCAACACGATGCGCTTCCTCCTTGCGCGGATACGACTCCGGTGCAAATGATAGTGATTGTTATTAATGTAGTGCAACAAATTTGTGAGATCACAGTTAACCTGCCGCGTTTGCTCGGATGCCGAGTAGAATCACGCCCTGAAAGCGATTCCTGAGGTGCGGTACGGTGGATTTACAGCAGGGGTTTGTCCTGACCCGGCATTGGCGCGACACCCCGGCGGGTACGGAGGTCAGCTTCTGGTTGGCGACCGACCAAGGGCCACGGTGTATTCGCCTACCCGTGCAAACCTCGGTGGTGTTCATTCCCGAAGCCCATCGCAAGCCGCTGGACTGGCTGCTCAAGGGCGAGCGCGATATCGAATTGCGTGGGTTGCAGTTGTGCGACTTCCATCATCGACCGGTCCTGGGTCTCTACGCCCGGCAGCACCGCCAGATAATGGATATCGAAAAGCGCCTGCGCGCTGCCGGGGTGGATGTCTACGAAGGCGATGTGCGCCCACCCGAGCGCTACATGATGGAACGGTTCATCACCGCGCCTGTGTGGTTCGGCGGCACGCCGGATGCCAGCGGCACGTTGCTCGATGCGCAGATGAAGCCCGCTGCCGATTACCGACCGACCCTGAAACTGGTATCCCTCGATATTGAAACCACCGCCCAGGGTGACCTGTATTCCATCGCGCTCGAAGGGTGTGGCGAGCGCCAGGTGTACATGCTCGGTCCGCCCAACAAAGCCTGCGCGGTGGACTTCAAGCTCGACTATTGCGACACCCGCGCTCAACTGCTCGAACGCCTCAACCAGTGGCTGGCCACTCACGATCCGGATGCGATCATCGGTTGGAATGTGGTGCAGTTCGACCTGCGCGTGCTCCACGAACATGCCCAGCGCCTGAATGTGCCGCTGCTGCTGGGGCGGGGCGGTGAAACTATGGCCTGGCGCGAACATGGCAGCCGCAATCATTACTTCGCTGCGGCAGCGGGCCGGTTGATCATCGACGGCATCGAAGCCCTGCGTTCAGCGACGTGGAGTTTCGAGTCGTTCAGCGTGGAGAATGTCGCGCAAACCCTGCTGGGTGAAGGCAAGGACATCTCCACGCCGTACCAGCGCATGGACGAAATCAACCGCATGTTCGCCGAGGACAAGCCCGCCCTGGCGCGCTACAACCTCAAGGACTGCGAGTTGGTCACGCGGATTTTCGAGAAGACCGAACTGCTCAAGTTCCTGCTCGAGCGCGCCAGCGTTACCGGGCTGCCTGCCGACCGCAATGGCGGCTCCGTCGCGGCGTTCACCCACCTCTACATGCCGTTGATGCACCGCCAGGGCTTTGTCGCGCCGAACCTCGGCGACAAGCCGCCCCAGGCCAGCCCCGGCGGGTTTGTCATGGACTCGCGCCCAGGCCTGTATGAGTCGGTGCTGGTGCTGGACTACAAGAGCCTGTACCCGTCGATCATCCGCAGTTTTCTGATCGACCCGGTGGGCTTGATCGAAGGCCTCAAGCACCCCGACGACAGCGACTCGGTGGAAGGCTTTCGCGGTGCGCGTTTCTCCCGCACCCGGCATTGCCTGCCGTCCATCGTCACACGGGTGTCCGAAGGCCGCGAAGTGGCCAAGCGTGAACACAATGCACCGCTGTCCCAAGCCCTGAAGATCATCATGAATGCCTTCTACGGTGTGCTCGGTTCCAGCGGTTGCCGGTTCTTCGATACCCGGCTGGCGTCCTCGATCACAATGCGCGGGCACCAGATCATGCGCCAGACCCGCGAGCTGGTGGAGGCCCAGGGTTATGAAGTGATTTACGGCGACACCGACTCCACTTTCGTCTGGCTCGGCGGCGCCCACTCTCTTGAGGACGCCAGCCGCATCGGCCAGGCGCTGGTGCAGCACGTCAACGACTGGTGGCGCAGCCATCTGCACACGGAATACGGCTTGCAAAGCGCCTTGGAGCTGCAGTACGAAACCCATTTCAGCCGCTTCCTGATGCCGACCATTCGCGGTGCGGAGGAGGGCAGCAAGAAGCGCTACGCCGGCCTGGTGGTGCGCGCCGATGGTAGCGAAGAAATGGTCTACAAGGGCCTGGAAACCGTGCGCAGTGACTGGTCGCCTTTGGCCCGGCAATTCCAACAGGAGCTCTACCGGCGCATCTTCCATCGCCAGCCCCATCAGGATTATGTACGCGACTATGTGCGCCGCACCTTGAGCGGCGAACTCGACGAGCTGTTGATCTACCGCAAGCGCCTGCGCCGACCCTTGCATGACTACGAACGCAACGTCCCGCCCCATGTGCGGGCCGCACGCCTGGCCGACGAATACAACGATCGCCTCGGACGCCCGCGCCAGTACCAGCGCGGCGGCTGGATCCGCTATGTGATCAGCGTCAATGGCCCGCAGCCGCTGGAAGTGCAGCAAGCGCCTATCGACTACGATCATTATGTGACGCGCCAATTGCAGCCCGTGGCTGACGCCATCCTGCCGTTCGTGAACGATGATTTCGCCACCCTGGTGGGCGGGCAGATGGGCCTGTTCTAGACAATCGGCCACAATCCCCGTTACACCTGAAGCTTAGGAGGAACGCCCATGTACACACTCTATGGTACCGACGAATCCGGCTCCTGCATGATCGAGATTGCGCTGCAGCGCTGCGGCGTGCCGTGGCATCGCGTGGATGCCAGCTCCTGGCATGAAGGCGAGGGCAGCGAAGCCCTCGCGCGCATCAACCCGCTCAAACAGATCCCCACCCTGGTCACCCCCGATGGCCAGGTGCTGACCGAAAGCGCCGCCATCCTGATCCACCTGGGCCTGGAGTTTCCCGACGCGAACCTGCTGGCCGGCAACCGCGCGCAGATCCTGCGCGGCCTGCTGTACATCGCGGCCAATTGCTATTCGGCCATCGGCATCATCGACTATCCGCAACGCTGGCTGGGCGACGCCGGTGAAAGCCTGCAAACGCAACTGACCACCGGCACGCGGCGTTATCTGCATCAGGCCTGGGTGGTGTTCGCCGATCAGTTTGCCGACCAGCTGTTTACGCCCGACAACGTACCCAATGCACTGGGCATCATGGCGGCGGCGGTGTCGCGCTGGGACGAGGGGCGCGAGGTACTCCGCAGCCTGGCGCCGGGCTTTGCCCACGCCCTGGAGCGCGTGGATGCCGACCCGGTCGTGGCGCCCGTGTTCGCCAGGCATTGGCCGCAGTGGCAGGTCTCGTAATCAGAAGAAACAATGCCCCGCCGCCCGCCAATCCCTTGCGGCGCGGGCATCCTGACCTACGCTTCTCAATGTGGCGTAGGAATCATCCTTGAATTTGACTGTCGCAGACATGAAACTCAAGAACCCTGCATGGAATTCAAAGGAGGTGCGCATGCTCATCCGGTCGCTGACCCTGGCTACCTTGATGGCTTTTACGGGGCCGTTGTTGGCTGCTGATGATAATCCGCTCAAGCTGGAGATGGGCAAAACCCGCCCTCTGGTGGTGGTGGAACTCGATGCGGGTAACCCGACGTTGGCCACGCTCAGGAAACAACTGGAAGAGCCTGCCACCAAGCAGTCCTTCGAAGAGCGCAGCATGGTGTTCTACACCGTGAAGTTCGGCAGCATCGGCGCCGAGGGCGAGAAGTTCGCCAAGGACCCCAAGGACAGCAAAAAGCTCACCCCGCCTGAAACCAATGCACTGATCCGCGCCCTCAAGCTCGGTGTCGGCAGCGGCACCAAGGTGATCCTGATCGGCAAGGATGGCGAGAAGAAACTCGAGAAGACCGTGCCGCCCGATAGCCTTGATCTCAAAGAGTTCTTCAGTGCCATCGACCAGATGCCGATGGCCGAGAAAGAAGCGGCGGCGGCGCCGGAACCTGCGCCCATTGCGCCTGCACCGGCCAAGGGCGCCAAACCGGTCAAACCCGGCAGCAAGCCGGCGCCGCAACCCCTCGACGATTGAATACATAACCCTGTAGGAGCGAGCTTGCTCGCGAAGAACTCAGGGCCACCACGTTTATCCAGAATGAGCGCGGTGCCTGGGGGTTTTTCGCGAGCAAGCTCGCTCCTACATCAGGGCTAGCCGCTGCACGTCAGCTAGACGCGCAATCAAGGCTTTGGCGCTTTACGCACCGGAAACGGAAAGTAGAAAAACCGCAGGAATGCCACCCGCTTGATCACTTCCCCGATCAGCAACGGCACCACCACCGCCACCACGAAACCCACGCACGCGGCCATGAACGGATGCAAACCCAGGCGCTCCATCAGGTCGAAGGTCTTGTGCTGGATCTCGCCGTGGAAGATCAACAGGATCAAGGTGGATTGGCCGATGTAGGTCATCGCCCGTGTCAGCAGGGGCGACACCATCAACACCCGCGCCAGCGCCCAGCACAGGTACACACCGATCACCGCCAGCAGGCTGGTCCACAACCAGTGGTCGTAGCGACGTTGCGCCAGGTCCATGGTGTCGTGGCTGTAGAGGAACACGGCGGCGAACAGCACCAGCGAAATCAGCAGGGTCAGCAGCGAGCCTTCGTGCCGGCGCAGCCAATCACGCAGCAGGTAGCCGTACATGAAGTAGGTGCTGCTGATCAGGGTCACGTCGAGGCTGAAGGGCAGGCCGGGCAACGTCCATGTTTGTTCGCCGAGGGTAACCGGCACTTGCCAGAACCACTTCAACATCCAGATGCCGAGCAACAGTTGCGCGCCGATCAGCAGGCAAGCGGCCAGCAACGGCAGCTTCAGGCGCTGAATCAGCCGCAGCATCAACCAACTGAACAGGATCGCCACCCAGAAGTGCGGCAAGAACCACAACGCCTGCCACGGGATGGTGTCCACGGAGGCGTACAGCACGCCGCCGATATCCCCCAGCAACGGTTGCCCGCGCAGCACATCGCGCACGATCACATACACCAGCATGGTGAAGAAGAACGGCTTGAGCAGGCCATCGGCCTTGCGCACCGCCATCTCCACGAATGGCTGCTCGGGCTTGAAGAACACCCCGGACAAAAAGAAGAACAACGGCAGCACGAACGACGCCAGGATCGGGTACATCAAGTCCAGCGAGGTGGCGACAAACCAGCTGTGGCCATACACGATAATCAGGATGCCAATGCCCTTGGCGATGTCCATTTGAATCCAACGATGCTTCATGTGAGTCTTCCCGAACGATCATTCACGCCTTGCGCCACGGCGTCAGCCACAGCCCCATACCCAGCAACACCACGGCGCCTGCCAGGGTGCTCAGCCCCACTTGCAGCCACACGTCTTCGATTCGAAACAACACCAGCGCCGCCAGCCCCATCAGCACCGTACTGAGCAGCCATTGCCGGGCCCAGGGCAGGGCGCCGAGCAACGCCTGGCGCTGCATCAGCAGCAGCGCGGTGCAGATCACCCCCGCCAGTGCCGCCAGTGGAATGCCGGCCAGGCCAAACGCAAACGGCAATACGCCCAGCAGCAACACATTGACCAGGCTGCCGAGCAGTTCGCAGCGCAGCGGCTGGCGCGTGTCGCCGGCGGCGTAGGCGTAGCGCGCGAGCAGGGCGTTCCAGGCACCGAATACCAGCGGCACGGCAAACCAGGCGAGCAACAGCGGCAGTGGCGAGTCTGCCGATTGTGCGGGCAGCAGCAGCGCGACCAGGCTCGGCGCCGCCGCCACCAGGCCGACGCCGGCCGGCAAGGTCAGCACGCTGGCGGTTTCCAGGCCGCGCTTGAGCAGGGCCAGGCGTTCATCGCCCTGGCGTCGGCTCATCATGCCCAGCAGCACTTGATTGAGGCTCATCAGCGCAATCAAGGGCAGGTTCATCAGCTTGCGCGCCAGGTTGACCCAGGTCACCGCGCCTTCCCCCAGCAGCGACGCCACCAGGCGCTCGATCAACGCCAGGCCCTGGCTGGCGCCATTGCTGAGTAACAAGGGGCCGATACGTTGGCCCAACTCCCGCAAAGGCGCGAGCGACAGTTGCACGCGCCAGGGTCGCCAGCCCAGGCGCCAGAGCGACGGCAGCAGCGCCAACGGCATCAAGCCGCTGCCGACCAAGCACGCCAGCGCGAGGCTGTGCGGCTGGCTGGCGGTGCCTGCCAAGGCTAGGTACGCCACCGGCGGCAGGTTGAACAGCAGCGAGCCCAACCCCGCCAGCACAAAGCGCTCGCTGGCCTGTAAGGGCACACTGAACAGCGCATGCAGCAGCAGGCCCGGCACGCACCACGCCACGATCTGCAGATTGCTGCCGGCCAGGGCCGTGGCGCTGGCCGCCAACCCCGGGCCGAGCAGTTGCACCAGCCAAGGCGCCAATAGCATCAGCAGCAGGCTGGTGACCAGCGCAATCAACAGCAACGCCGGGAACAATACGGCCAGCCAGTCCAGGCGTTCGCTGTCCTTTCTTTGCAGATACAGCGGCAACGCGGCGGCGCTCAACACGCCGCCGGCCAGCGACATGCGCAGCGCCTCGGGCAAGAACAGCGCGATCAGGAACGCATCACTGCGCTCCCCCGCGCCCCAGGCCGCCACCAGCAACCACTCGCGCGCAAACCCCAGGCACAGGCCCAGCAGGGTCGCCACGGTCAGCCATACGGCAGAACCCAGCATCAGGGCCGCGCGCCATCAAGCATCGGCTTGCGAAACGCCAACGCCTTGACCTGGGGCGGGCGCGCCGGGAACAAGCGCCGCGCCTCCAGCACGTTAATCCCCACCATCAGCCAGAACAGCGCGACCATCACCACGGCAAAGCTGAAGTAATGGTCAAACAAACCGCTGACCAGCGCCGACAGAATCCCGGCGGTGCTGCCCAGCCACAGCGCGTTGTCCTTGGTCAGGCGGATCGGGCCATTTTCCGGCCGGGCTTCACGCCACCAGCGCACAGTGACTGCGATAAACAACAGCATGCCCACAACGCCGGTCTTGTAGATGAAGTTCAGCCACAGGTTGGAGATCCCCAGCAAGTGCGTGCCCGGTACCGGCGGGTCGACTTTGAAACCGATGCCGAACGGGTACGCCGCCACGGCCTGCGGGAACATGCGGTATTCGTCGAAACGCACCTCGGTGCTGGCGTTGCTTGAGGAGAAGATAGTCGCCAGGCGTTCCTGCAGCGGCGGATAAGCCATCACCAACGCCACGGTCAACGCCGCGCCGATCATCAGTAAACGTCCGGTGTAAGGCACGCGCCGCGTGGCCAGCCACATCAGCACCAGCGCCAGGCTGACCATCGCCCCGCGGCTGCTGGCCAACAGCAACGCCGCCGCACCCAGGCACGCCACGCTCAGGCCCAGTGCGCGTTTCCAACCTTGTTCGGTCATGCCGTAGCAGAACGCCAACGGCAGCAGCAGTGCCATGATTCCGCCAATGGCATTCGGGTGCATCCACGGCGAGCCCATGCGTGACGACATGGCTTCCAGGCCGAATTTCAATGTGTCGAAGTTGCCGTAGTTGAGCAGTGCCAGGATCGGCGCAATCCCCGCCCCGGAGCGTGTGCGCACGAACACCGCAATCGACATCACCAGCATCGCCAGGGTGCCCAGCAGCAGGGCGATCACCAGGCTTTCGCGGTGTTTGTAGTCCACCAGCAGCTTGGCTGTGAGAAATACTCCCGAGAGGTTCAGCAACCAGCGCAGCCAGTTGGCCACGCCGCTGCTTTCGGCGTGGATGCTGACCTGGCCGACGATAAACGGGAACACGCTGAACAGCATCAGCCACAGCAGCATCTGGTCGGTGGGGCGAAGCGCCAGGCGCGGCGCGTCCGGCAGGCGCGACAGAAAGCCGTGCCACAGCACCGCGCCCCAGGTCAGCGCAAGAATGGCTTCGCTCACCGTACTGCGGATGCCCAGATTAAGCGTGGAGTAGGGCATGAAGGTCGCGACCAGGGCGAACAGCAGCAAGCCCCAGAAGGGAAAGCGCAGGATGGTCACGGCCGCCGCCAGGCCGATCACGGCGAGAAACGCCTTGGCCGGTGACAGCGCCAGGGCGACCACACCGAACAGCACGCCGAAGAGGATCGCGACGAGGCTTGCCAGGGAGAGTCTCATTTCAGTTCCTCGATCAGTTCGGCCAGGCGCTGGCGATAGGCGTGTTGGTTAAAGCGTTCGGCCCATCGGCGGTGGTGTTCGGGCGTGGCTTCATCGGCGCGCTCACCCAGCTTCAGCATCAACTGGACCAACGCGGGGCCATCGGTGGGTGAAAAGCGCGGCGCCGACGGCGGGGTGATTTCGTCCAGCGAGGTGCCGCTGGCCACGGCGACCGGGGTGCCGACGCTCAACGCTTCAATCACCGGCAAACCAAAACCTTCCGCGTAGGACGGTTGCCACACACGTGACGCCTGGCGGTACAGCGCCTGCAACTCGGCGTCGGAGACGCCACTCAACGCATGAATCCCCGGCAGTTGGCGCTGGGCTTCGGGCAAGTGCTCAAGGCTGCCCACCAGGACCAGTTCCGGCACGCTAGGGGAGTCGCGCCGCGCCTGTTGCCAGGCATCCACCAGGAACGGCACGTTCTTGCGCAGTTCACGGGTGCCGACCAGCAGCCAGAAGCCTGTGGGCAATTGGCGCGCGGACACGTCGGCTGGCGGTTCGTTGAAACCCTCCACTTGATTGGGCAGGACGCGAACCTTGCCTGCCGCCTTTGGAAACAACCGCACGGTTTCGTCGGCACTGTACTGGGAAGGCGTCCACACCCGGTCGGCGCTGCGCACCGCGTAGGCAATCGACAGGCGATCGGTGGTCTTGTACACCAGCGCCTTCAGGCGGCTGGCGTGGTAGTTGTCCAGGGTGATCTGAAACAGGTCGTGCAGCAGCACCACGGTACGCAACCCTTGAGGCTTGGGCGGTAACGGCAGGCCCATATTGAAGGTGCTGATGTACAGATCGATGTGCTGTTCGCGCAGCGCGCGGGGTAAAAAACCGGCTTCGAAGCGCAGGCGATTCTGTGGCTGGTGCATCGCCGTTTTCGCGCAGCCCCAGGCCGGGCAGTGTGCCTGCAAGCGGGTTTGATCGCCCAGGGGCGCGACGGTAAATCGCTCCAGTTCGATGTCCGGCAGGCTGCGCAGAGCGCTTTCCAGCGCATACACCTGGCGGCTGATGCCCGATTGCGGTGAGGTGCCGACGGTGCGGTAATCCAGGCCTACACGCATGCGGGCTCCTTTTGATTGAGCGGCGAAAGGGTGGCGTACACCTGCTCCAGTTGGCTGGCGGCAACGCTCCAGTCATGGGCTCGCCGCGCATAGGCGCGGCCGGCTTCACCCATGGGCGCGGCGGCTTCGGGAGCGTGCAGCAGGCGCACCACGGCGTCGGCCAGGCCGACAGCAGTTTGCCCGCCCAGATAATCCAGGCCCTCGACCAGGTCCAGGCCCGACACGCCCTGTTCGGTACTGGCTAGCGGCAGGCCGGCGGCCAACGCTTCGAGCACTTTGAGCTTGGAACCGCCGCCATGGCGCAACGGCGCGAGAAACACTGAACAGCTCGATTGCAGGTTCAACAGGTTTGGCACAAAGCCCTGCCACTCGATGCGCGGGTCCGGCCAGCGTTCGCGCCAACCGTCGGGCATGCCGAAGCCGCACACGCTCATGCGCGCGTCGGGGCAGCGCTCCCAGACTTTCGGCAGGATTTCATCCAGGGCCCATTCGATGGCATCCACATTGGGGGCGTATTCATAGTTGCCGAGGAACAGCACGCGACGGGTCGAGGGGTCAGGGCGGGCGCCGGCGAAGTGATCGCAGTCCACGCCGTTGACCACCACCGGCACCGGTTTGCCGGCGATGTTTTCCAGCACCTGCGCATCGCTGTCGGTGACGGCCACCACTTGGCTGGCCTGGCGCATCACGCGACGCTCCCAGCGCGTGTAGCGCCATTGGTCGTAGCGAATGAACGGCAGCGCCCAACGCGGCAAACGGTCGTACGTCGCTGCGCCGAGCGCCGACTCAACGTTATGTTCAGTCAACACGAAGGGTTGGGATTTGCGCGCCAGGGCATCTTCGTAAGGTTGGAAGGTATAGGTGTGCTCGATCTGCACCACGTCCCAATGTTCGTTGAGCAGTTGATTGAACCGGTCCTCCAATTGTCCCGACAGGCCATTCACGCTGGCCAGCAGCGGGTAGGGCGCAAACAGCCCGGCCAGCAGGGTTTTCAGGCTGCGCAGTGGCCGACGCGGCAGGATGATCAACTGCTCGAGAAAGCCTTCCAGCACTTGGCGATCGCTCAGCGACACCGGGTGCTTGTCATGCAAAAGCAACGTTATCCGGTGCCCACGCGCCGCCAGGCTGCGCAGCAGGTGGAACTGGCGCGTCTTGCCGCCGCTGGTGGCAGGCCAGGGCGAATAGGGCAGGATCCATAAAATGCGCATGGCGGGCTTCAATCCCATAACAGAATTTGCAGGTTCGACTTGACCGGGACAGTCAACCCGTTAGTGCCGCTCACCGGTGTCTGTGTGCCGCGCAACGGGTCATACAGCGTCGCGCTGGCGAGGCCGGGCAAGTGCGCGTTACCGCCACGGGCCGACCAGAAAAACCACAGTTTGCGCCCGTCGGCGCGGGTCCAGCCGATGCTGAACAGGCCGTCGGGCAACTGGTCGGCGGTGGGCGGGTCGCCGGGGGTCAGCTGCGGCCCACTGATGTCGAGGAAATTCTTCAACGCGGTGTAGACCGGCTTGGGCTTGGCGTCGATATCGAGCAGGCCGTAGGCACGGTCGCGCACGCTGGCGCGCTGGTCGAGGTCGCTCAAGGTAAACAGGAAGATCTTGTCGAAATCCAGCGCGCTCATCAGCGCCAGGCGGCGTATCACATAATCGGCCTGGCCCTGCTGGGTGATGATGTCCTGCGCTTCCTTGGGCCCGACGTAGTTCGACCAGCCCCACTCGGTGCTCCACAGGGTCTTGACGCCATTGCTGCGCAGTTTCTGGTTGAGCGCGCTGGTCTTGGCTACGAAGTCGAGGTTGGCCGGGTCGTTGCCCTCAGGCAGTTGCGTGTAAGGGTGGTAGGACATCACGGTGTTCAGCTTGGGCACACCGAGGGCGTCGAGGGCGTCGAGCATGGTCTGACCGTTGGGCATTTCGCTGAAAAACGCCATGCCGGCGGCCACCACCGGTTTGTTCGGGGCGACGGCGCGCAGTGCGGCGGCGGTGGTGCGCAGCAACCTGGCATAACCGGCCGGGTCCGCCGCCGGGCGCCAGAAGCCCAGTAGGTTCGGTTCGTTCCACACCTGCCAGGCGTCGACGCTGGGGTAGCGTTGGGCCAACAGGGCCATGCGGATCGCAAATACATTCGGGTCCTGCGGCGGGTACTGGTCCTGATAGGGCGCACCCGCTGGCGCGGTGGTGATAAAGGGCGCCGAGCCGACCAGGTAAAACACCGACTTGAGCTGGTTGTCCTTGAGCTTGGTTACCAACTCATCCAGGGTCGCCACCTGGTACCGGTCGGCGGCTGGCTCCAGCCGGTCCCAATGCAAATCCAGGCGCACCCATTCCAGGCCCAGGTCCTTGAGGCGGTCGATCTGCAGCTGGTAGCGCTCGGGGCTGAACCACAGGAACTGCGCGTTCACCCCGAGGAAATCCTTCCACACCACCACCTTGTTACCCTTGAGCACATGGTTCTCGGCGTCGGCCGGGCGCCCCCAGATAAAGGCGGTCAGGCCCAGGGCCGCGACCAGCGCAAGGGTGGCGAAGTAGGTCCATTTACGCGTCATACGGGGCCCCCGCGATCGCCTGTTCGAAAAGCTGCTTGAAGCGCTGCGCCGTCAGCGGCCACAAGCGTTCGCGGCCGATTGCGCCGGCGCGTTCGGCCCAGTCCCGGGCCAATGTGGGCGTACGGGCCAGGCGCAACAATTGCTCGCCCAGCGCGGCCACATCGCCTTCGGGGTAGATCGCGCCGTTACCGCTGGCGACTTCCTCGGCAAACGCCCGGGCATCCGAGGTAATCGCCCCACGCCCGCACGCGGCGGCCCAGGACAGCGCGCCACTGGTGCCGCGCTGACGGCCGAGCAGGCCGAGTTTTTTCGATTCGCGATACGGCAGCACCATCACATGGTGGGCGTGGATCGTTTGCGCAATCTCGTCGGCCGGCAGGTTCAGCCGCCAATCAATGGAGCTCGCCAGGCCGAGGTCGGCGATCTGGCGGTTCAACTGCTCCAGGTAATTACCGCCCGCGCCAAACGCCATTTCGGCGGCAGTGCCACCGGCCAGGGTCAGGCGCACACGGTCACGCAATTCGGGGGCTTGCTTGAAAACGGCGGCCAGGGCCTGCAACAGGTCTTCAATGCCTTTGCCACGGTAGATAAAACCGAAATACAGCAGGTGCAGCGTGTCCAGCGGCGGCAGCGCTACGGCTGCAATCGCCAGGTTGGCGTGGTGGATCACCGCCACTTTGCCGGCGGGCAATTGCATCCGCTGGCTGAGGCAGTCGGCGCCCAGGCGGGTGAGGGTGATCAGCCTTGTCAGGCCACCGGCGACATGGCGTTCTTCGCGCAGGGTCAACGGGTCTGCCAGCACCACCGCCGCCTGCGGCAACGGGCTGGGCAGGCGCTGCAGCAGGTTGAGCGGGAAGGGCAGGTGCTCGCGCCGCCATACGATGCGCTCGGGGTCATGCACGGTAGCCGTCAGCGGCAGGTTCGGGTAGGCGCTGCGCAACGCGCGCAACGCCAAAAACTCCCCCAGGCGCCCGCCGCCCAGCTCGGCGTGGACCAGGTCCACGCTGTGCCAGTCGAACGCGGCGACGGCCTGCTTGATCGCCGCGCTCGTGCCTTCCACGCCGCTCAACGGTGTCAGCACCGTCACGCCCAGCTGCTCCAATGCCGTCTTGAAATGATTCGCGTAGTCGGCGATCCCATTCTTTTCCGGTGGCAAAGGCGCGAGCAGGGCAATGCGCATCAGAACGCCCCCCGATATTTGGCGATGCTGTGCAGCACCTTGGCCGGCACTTCGAATTTACGCCGGTTGATGATGATGCCATCGACTTTGCCGAACGCCGTATTGAGGATCGACAGCGCGTGTTCCACCACCGGCACCGTGCTTTTCTGCGCTTCCACCACCAACGCGATCAGGTCAGCGCGCCGCAGGTTGACGAACGCATCGCGGTTGTCCAGCAGCGCCGAGGCGTCCAGCAGCACCACTTCGCCCGGTGCTGCGGGCGCCGCCCCGCCCACGCGCACGGTAATGCCGTTTTCCTGGAGCAGTTGGCGCAGTTGCTCCACCACGAAGGTCACGCCTTCACCGTGGCGCGCCGAGGTCAGCCCGAGGGTCAGGCCGCGTTCGGCGACGCGGTCCAACTGCAGCAGACCGTACAGCCGGTAGATGCTCGCATTGAACGCGTTGGTGCCTTGCGCGGTGCTGGTGTCCAGCTCCGGCAGGGTCGTCCACAGCGGCAGGCCGAATTTGCGTTCCACCAGGCCGCCATCGTGAATGCGCTGGTCAAGCAGGTAGCACAGGTAAATCACCAGCAGGCCGACGACGATGGCAAACGGGATCGCCAGCAACAGCATCAGCAGGGTTTTGGGGAAGATGCGACCTGGGTTCAGGGTCGCTTCCTCGATCACCGCGATGTTGCTGATCTGGCTGTTGTCCAGTTCACGGTCGATGCGTGATTTTTCCAGGTTGTCCACGTACAGCGCATAGTTACGCTCGGTGGCACTCAGCTCACGGGACAGGCGCGCCAGCTCCGGTTCAATCTCCAGGGCTTCCTTGCGTTGCGCTTCGAGGTTGACCAGTTGCTTTTGCTGCTGCACCAGTTGGGTGCGCAACGCCAGGTTGTTGCTGGACTCATCGAGCAGCACGCGCTGCAAGTGGATTTCCAGGGTGTTCGGTGCGCGGTTTTCCGAGCTTTGTACGGTGTTGCTTTCACCGGCGACCTGGGCCTGCATTGCCCGAATCGACGCATCCAGGGCTTTGACCGGCGGCGCGTTATCGGTGTAGGTGCGCATCATGTCGGCTTTTTCCAGCAGCTTCTGGTTAAGCAAGCGACGTAAATCCTGCTGCTGCGGGTTCAGCGCAATCTGGCGGACCGTGGTCACTTCCTTGGGCTGGGTCTTGAGCTGGGTGCGAGTGCTCTCAAGGGCACTGTCCGACGAGGCAATCAAGCGCGTGGTGTTGAAGGTTTCGCCGCGCAGCACGTTGATGCGTTCGGACAAATCTTCCAGGCGATCGGTGATGCTCGCCGCGCCAATCTGGTTCAAGTGGGTCAGGATCTGCTGCTTGTAGCTCTTGATCTCGGTGGCGCTGTTGGACACCTGACCTTCATAGAACGCATACAGGCTCTTGCGCCCCAGGGCCTGGGTGCGTTCGTTGATGTAGGTTTCGACCCAACTCTTGACCACCGCCTGGGCGATCTCGGGGTCGCTCCACTTGAAGCTGATGTCCATCACCGTGGACCCGGCCGCATGGCTGACTTCGAAGTTCTTCTCCAGGCTCGCGGCGAGGCGTTCCACCGGCGTGGTCTGTTCAATCACGCCCACGGTTTCCAGCACCACGCGCACGCCGTCGAACACCGCGCCGATAGCGTTTTTGACGTAGTACTTGGTGCGCTTCCAGACACCTTCCGGCGGCGGCATTTTGTCGATGACTTCCAGGTAATGCTCGGCCACCGCGCGTACGATCGGGCGGCCGGTCAGCAGGCGCTCCTCGTCGACAATCGGGTCGCGCTGGGTGCTGGGCATGACCAGCGCCTGGCGGTTGCTGATTTCGATCGGCAGCGTCGAATCACGCCCCGGCTTGACCAGCAGGCGCGCGGTGGATTCGAACTTGGCGGGCAGCAGGAAGGCGCCCAGCAAAATGATCACCAGCGCCGCGATGGCCGCCAGCTTGAACTCGTGCCGGAAGATGAAGAACAGGCGCAGAAGATCGCGAAAAGAACGGATCTCGATCATGGGATGTCGCTCCTTTAGTTACTGCCGCCGCTGGTTCGGGTGTAGTTGTAGCCAACCCCGATCGACTTGGTGAATGGGATCAACTGGTTCAGGTAGGTATCCACGCCCTGGATGCGCTCGCCCACATTGGATTTGGGCACGAACACCACGTCACCGCGTTGCAGGGGCACTTGTTTGCGCCCGTTGGGCCCGGTCTTGAGGTATTGGCTGAAGTCCAGGAAATAGGCGCGATACACGCCTTGGGTATCTTCGCGCAGCAGCGCAACCATGCTGGCATTGCCTGCCGGGTTGACCCCGCCGGCGCCGACAATGGCTTGCTCCAGGGTGTTGGCCGAGGCGATCGGCACCGTGGTCGGGTTGTTGACCGCGCCGCCGACGATGATCGAATTGCCCGGCGCCTGGTTGATGTTCACCGTCACCCGTGGCTCGCGATACACCGGCGCAAGCTTGCTGCTCAGCTCATTTGCCACCTCGGACGGGGTGCGCCGGGCCACCTGGATCGGGCCCAGGAACGGGTAGTTGATCTTGCCGTCGGTTTGCACCGTGTACAGCGTCAGCTCGTAGATGGTGCTGACGTTGAACGCCGACAGAGTCGGCATTTCCCCGGCATCGCGCACGATGCGCAACTGATCGCCGATGCGGATGCGTTCCACCGCCGGCGGCAGTTGGGCCAGTTGGTCGAGGGCGCGCTTGCCGTCCTCGACGGTCTTGCCGTCAGGCGCGACGATGCGCGCGGGGGTATTGCAGGCGGCCAGGGCCATCATGGCCAGGACGAGCAGGGTTCGTTTCATCAAATAGGACTTCCTGTAGGTCATGATGCTCACCTCCAATAACCGGGGAACATGCTGATGCGCCGCTTGAGGGCGAGGGGTAGCCGGCGTTCCTGCTGGCCCAGTCGATAGCCGAGCAACTTGAACGCGCTGCGCACCAGTACTTCGGGTACGCGATGCAATGCACCGGCTGCGCGCAATGCCGCGAGTTCAGCCAGTACATAGCGTTTACCTTCACCGCCGGCATCGCCAAAGGCCTGGCGTATCCAGGGTTCGCGACCGTAGAACACGCCAATGTCGAAGTAGCGGTGAAACTCGTCCATGAGTCGGTAATCGTGGGAGTGGTACACCTGCGCGGAGGCGGCGTAGCGCACGGTGTAGCCTTCGATCAGCATGCGCGCCGCGACGTAGGCGTCTTCGCTGCCGATCACATCGGCGGGGAAACCACCTACGGCTTGCAGGGCGCTGCGTCGGTAAACGGAAAACGAGTCGGAGCTGAAACAGGTCTTGATCCCCAGCTGCGGCGCATCGGCCAGGCGCTTGCTGCGGCTGTCGGCCGGGTAATTGAAGTGGCGCGACTGCGCGCCCAGCACACCGGCATCCGGGTGCGGCAGTTGGCGACCATAGGCCACGCCGTTGAGCGGGTCCTGCTGCAATTCAGCGAGCAGGTTGGCGAAGGTCTCTGGCGCGGCGGGAATGGCGTCCTGGGTCATGACGATCAGGGCATCGCCGCTTACCTGTTCGCTGGCCCAACGCCGCGTGCCGCCGTGGTTGAAGGCGCGGGCGTCGATCACCTCGACCCGCGCGCCGTATTCGCGAAAGCGCGCCACGGTGTCATCGCTGGACGCGCTGTCAACCACCAGCATCTCGTCCGGTTGCAGGGTCTGCATCTTCAGCGCAGGCAGCAGCCGCGCCAGGTGGCTTGCGGCGTTACGGGTCGGGATGATCAGCGAGGTGCGCATGTCACGGCTTCACTTCGGCAGGCGCACGCCCATAGATGTCATCGAAGCGCACGATATCGTCTTCGCCCAGGTACTCGCCGCTCTGCACCTCGATCATCACCAGGTCGATGATGCCGGGGTTGGTCAGGCGGTGTTTGTGCCCCGCCGGGATGTAGGTGGATTCGTTGGCGTTGATCAGAAATTCGCGCTCGCCATTGGTGATCTGTGCCGCGCCGCTGACCACCACCCAGTGTTCGCTGCGGTGATGGTGCATTTGCAGCGACAACGACGCCTGGGGCTTGACCACAATGCGCTTGATCTTGAAGCGGGTGCTTTCCTCCAGCACGGTGTAGGTGCCCCACGGCCGGGTGACGGTGCGGTGCAGGCTGAAAGCCGGATGGTTCTGGCGCTTGAGCTCGGCCACGATGTAGCGCACGTCCTGGCTGCGGTGGGCGTCGGCGATCAGCAGGGCGTCGGGGGTGTCGACGATGATCAGGTCACGCACGCCGACCGCACCGAGCACGCGCTTGGGCGAGTCGATGTAGCAGTTGTGCACGTCATGCAAAATCGCTTCGCCATTGACCTGGTTGCCCTGGGCATCGCTGGGGGTGAGCTGGCGCAGGGCTTCCCAGGAGCCGATATCGCTCCAGCCGATGTCGCACGGCACCACGGCCACTTGCGTGGACTTTTCCATCAGCGCCACGTCAATGGAAATGTCCGGCGCGCTGCCGAAGGCGTCACTGTCCAGTTCGCGCTGGCGCGAGGTTTTGTTTTGCAGGTGCTGGCTGTGCTCGAGGGCGGCACGCGCAGCGATCAATACGTCGGGCGCGTGGGTGTTCAGTTCATCCACCAGGGTGCTGGCCTTGAAGCAGAACATGCCGGCATTCCACAGGTGTTTGCCGCCGTCGAGGTAGGCTTGGGCGGTGGCCAGGTCGGGTTTTTCGACAAAGCGTTTGACAAGGTTGCCCTGGCTCAGCGCTTCGCCTTTTTCGATATAGCCGAAACCGGTCTCCGGGTGGTCGGGTTGAATGCCGAAGGTCACCAGGTAGCCGGCGTCGGCCAGCTCGCGGGCCTGGGACACGGCGTCGGCGAATGCGGTCTCGTTGAGCACCAGATGGTCGGCGGGCATTACCAGAAGTTGCGCGTCACCACCGAAATGTTCCTGCACATGCAGCGCCGCCACGGCGATCGCCGCTGCGGTGTTGCGCCCGAAGGGCTCGAGCAGCAGGTCCAGGGGCAAGTGGGCCTTGTTGACCCCACGGTAGTCATCCAGGGTGCGAAACAGCAGGTCGCGGTTGGTCACCGTGAGCACGCTTTCCACGCCGGGCAGGCGGGCGGCGCGCTGGAAGGTTTTCTGCAGCAGGCTCTGGCCGTCGCGCATGCGCATGAACGGCTTGGGCATGTTCTGCCGGGACACCGGCCACAAGCGCGTGCCCGAACCACCGGAAATGATGCAGGGAATTAATCCGTTGAGGGTATTCATCAATAGACTTCCTTGGTGGAAAGGACGGCCGGGACCGTCATGAAAACGATGTACAAGTCAAACCACACCGACCATTTGGAGATGTACTCCAGGTCGTACTCGACGCGTTTCTGGATTTTGAACAGGGTGTCGGTTTCGCCCCGGTAGCCGTTGATTTGCGCCCAGCCGGTGATGCCTGGCTTGACCCGGTGCCGTGAGCTGTATTCGCTGACCGCCACTTCGAAAGGAATGCCCGCCGCCTTGGTGGCGGTGGCGTGGGGCCGGGGGCCGACCATGGACATGTTGCCCTGCAGGACGTTGAACAACTGCGGCAGCTCGTCGATGCTGGTTTTGCGGATAATGCGCCCGACTCGGGTGATGCGCGGATCCTGGCGGGTGGTTTGGCGTTCGGCGGTGAAATCGCTCTGGTCGGTGAACATCGAACGGAACTTGAACACGCGGATTTCATTGTCGTTATAGCCATAGCGGTTCTGGCGAAACAGCACCGGGCCCTTGGAATCGAGCTTGATCGCGATCGCCGTCAACAGCATCACCGGCGACAGCACCACCAGGGTGATGCTCGCCAGCAGCAGGTCTTCGCAACGCTTGATAAAGGGCGACCAGCCGCGCAGCGGTAACTGCGAGGTGTTGAACATCAAGATGCCGCCCACGTCGGTGATGCGGCTGTGGCCGTAGCGCAGGGCGGCCATGTCCGGCACCAGCATCACGTTCACCGACATCTGCCGCAGGCGATTGACCAGCCCGTGGATACGCTGCTCGGCGGCCCACGGCAGGCAGATCATCACTTGGTTGACCTGCTCGGCGCGGATCAGCTTTTCCAGGTCGCGGGTATTGCCCAGCAGCGGCAGGTTGCTCAGTTCCTTGGGAATGCGTTCGGTGCGGTCGTCGATAAAACCGATCAGGCCGGAGCGGATATCGCCATTGCGCTGCAGGTGGTCGGCGACGTGCACGGCGGTGTCGGTGAAGCCCAGGATCACCGTGCGTTGCAGGAATTTGCCCTTGCGCATCAGGTTGCGGTACAGGCGCAGCATCACCAGGCGCTCCAGGCAGAACAGTCCGAGGCTGGCGAAGTACCACACCACCAGGTTGCGCGGGTTCAATTGCGGGAACACCTGCAGGATCTGGTACATGAACAGCAGGATGCAGAACGCCGACGACCAGGCCACGATATTGGCGCGCAGGCGCAAGCGGTTGCTGAACAGCTCTTCGGAATAGATGCCCAGGGCCTGGAACAAAATAACCGTCAACACCGCAAAAAACAGCAGCAGCCCCAGGAAATGCGAGCGCATCTCGGCGTCCATCGGGTCGAGGAAAATAGCCAGGACCAGCGGTGGCAAAATGGCGGTCAGGCCATGCACCAACTTGACAAAAACAACAAAAAACTCAACGAAGCCGGCCCGGGTCAGAAACAAACTGACCACTGATGATTTCTCGCGCATACAACCATCCCTCATTGCACACCAAGTTTGCGCCGCAGCTGTTCAACGGAGCAGTCAACGGGCCACATTTGGTTAAAACGCAACCATTCATCCAAGTGAAACCATCCAAATGAAGGAAGTTTTGCGGAGCTAGTGGCTAAAGGAGTTCCTTTTTACGGCACAGTCAATAAGTTGACCATTCTGCGAAGATTGTATTATAGGCATGTTAATTGAAGTTTTGTGTGCCATTTTTATGACGGTCGTAGTGCTGGCACTTGGGCATCTGGGTGTGATTTTGAGTGTAGGAACAAATGTCAGAATTTTCCTGTTTGGCGGGAAAAGGTTTTTTTTGGCGGGGGGTCAGGAAGAGGGCAGTTGGCGGGACGCGGAGCGTCCCAGGAGGCGTTCCCACGCAGAGCGTGGGAACAATCCATTCAACCCAGGCGCGCCGCCGCCCGCGCAACAATCTCTGCGCGCACCCTGCGCGATTCTGCCGTGCGCTTGTTGGCTTCCTCCAGAACGTGCCTGGGCGCCGTATCCGGGCGGCCCGCATCAAATGGCGGGGCCGGCGCATATTCGATTTGCAGCTGCACCAATTGCGCTGCCGCTTCGCTGTACAGCTCCGCCGCCAGGGTCAGCGCAAAGTCGATGCCCGCCGTAATTCCACCGCCGGTAAACAGGTTGCCGTCACGTACCACGCGCGCCTGTACCGGGATGGCGCCCAATGGCGCGAGCAAGTCGTGGTAGGCCCAGTGCGTGGTGGCTCTGCGGCCGCGCAGCAAACCCGCCGCGCCCAGCACCAGCGCACCGGTGCACACCGAGGTCATGTAGCGCACGGTGTGCGCCTGAGCCCGGAGGAAGTCCAGTGTGGCGGGGTCTTCCATCAACGCGCCGACACCGGCACCGCCGGGCACGCACAGCACGTCCAGCTTCGGGCAGCCGGCATAGGTGATGGTCGGCGTGAACACCAGGCCGGTGCTGGAGGCGATCGGCGCCAGGTCTTGCCAGACCAGGTGCAGTTTCACGTCCGGCAGCGAACCGAGCACGTCATAGGGGCCGGTAAGGTCCAGTTGCTGGATGCCGGGGAATAGCAGGAAGCCGATGTGCAGGGTCATGAGTGAAGCTCCAATCAAGAGGGTGGACGGCTTCACTGTAGAGGCCTAGGCTTTGGCGCATACGCCATTGAGCCCACAGATCACGCCAATCATGCCCCGACTCATTCATGTGCTCGCTTTTGATAATGCCCAGGTGCTCGATGTCACCGGGCCTCTGCAGGTGTTCGCCTCGGCCAATGACCTGGCTCGCCAGCGCGGCTTGCCCGCGCCCTATGCGGTGAATGTGATCGCTGACCAGGCCAAACCGGTGATGACCTCGGCAGGCCTGGCGCTGGTGGCCGAGCCGCTGCCCGCCGTCGATCAGCCGTGTGACACCTTGGTGATCGCCGGTGGCTGGGGCGTCTACGGTGCCGCCGAAGACCCGGCGCTGGTGCACTGGGTACGCGAGAAATCGCGGCACACACGGCGCATGGCCTCGGTCTGCACCGGTGCTTTTCTGCTGGCCGCCAGTGGCCTGCTCGACGGATGCCGCGTGGCTACGCACTGGACGCGCTGTGAGGAACTGGCGCGCAAGTTTCCCGCGCTGACGGTGGAGCCCAATCCGATCTTTATTCAGCAAGGCACGCTGTGGACCTCGGCCGGCGTGACCGCTGGTATCGACCTGTGCCTGGCCCTGGTGGAGGAGGACCTGGGCCGCGCCGTCGCCTTGGACGTGGCACGGCAGTTGGTGGTGTTTCTCAAGCGTCCCGGCGGGCAATCGCAATTCAGCGTGACCTTGTCCCTGCAAAAGAGCGACAGCCGCTTTGCCGAGTTACACGCCTGGATCGCCGACAACTTGGCGTTGGACCTGAGTATTTCCACCCTGGCCGCCCAGGCTGGCATGAGCGAGCGCAGCTTTGTGCGCCACTACCGAGCCGAAACCGGCCAGACCCCGGCGCGGGCCGTGGAGCTGATTCGGGTCGAAAGCGCACGCCGGCAGTTGGCGGACAGCAGCATTGCGATCAAACGCATCGCCGTGCACTGCGGGTTTGGCTGTGAAGAGACCTTGCGCCGCAGTTTTCTGCGGGCCCTGTCGGTAACGCCCCAGGCCTATCGCGAGCGGTTTTCACCGGTGTAGCAACTCCAGCAGCGCCGCCAGGGTGGCCTGGGGCGCTTCTTGCGGAATATTGTGGCCCACGCCGGGCAACACCTGGCGTCGATAAAAACCGCTGAAGTGCTCGACATCGTCGTCCTCTTCCGGGGGCGGCCCCACGCCGTCATCGGCGCCGCACAGGGAAATGCTCGGCACCGAAATCGGTGGTTGCAGCGCCAATGCCTGCTCGATGAATTCCAGCCCAGGGTCCCCCGGCGCATACCCGAAGCGGTGGCGGTAGGAGTGGATCACCACCGCGACGAAATCCGGGTTATCGAACGATGGCGCGGTGTGCCCATACAGGCTCGGCCCGCGCTCCCACGACGGTGACCACAACGCCCACAACAGCTGGCACAGTTCGCGGCGGTTGGCGGTCAGGCCGTCCACGCCGCGCTGGGTGTGAAAGTAATACTGGTACCACAACCGATGTTCTGTCGCGGGCGCCCGTGGCTTGGGAGACTTGGCGATGTCCTGAATGTTGTAGCCGTCTGCGCTCACCAACCCACGCACCCGTTCCGGCCACAGCGCCGCGACGATACACGCGGCGCGCCCACCCCAGTCATAACCGGCGAGCGTGGCGCAGGGAATGGCCAGCGCATCCATGAAGTCCAGCAAGTCCTTGGCCAGCGCTGCCTGCTGACCGGAACGCATGACTTGATCGTTGATAAAACGCGTAGGCCCATAGCCGCGCAGGTACGGCACCAGCACCCGGTGGCCACGCTGCGCCAGTACTGGCGCGATTTCGTCGTAGCTGCGCGGGTCGTAGGGAAAGCCATGCAGCAGGATGACGGGCTCGCCATCGACAGGGCCGTGGGTTTCGTAAGCCACATCGAGCATGGACGTGCGCACATACAGCAGCGGGGCAGGTGGTATCAGGGTTGCCATACGGTTTTCTCCCCACTGAGCTTACGGTCCAGAAACGTTGCCGCACTGATCAACGCTAAATGGCTCAAGGCCTGGGGTGTGTTGCCCAGGTGCCGGGCCTGGCTGTCGAACTCTTCGGCGTACAACCCCAGCGGGTTGGCGTAGCGCAGCAACTGTTCGAACTCCAGGTGGGCTTTTTCCACTTGCCCGGCGCGGGCCAGGCATTCGACGTACCAGAACGAACATGCGGTAAACGCGCCTTCGGTGCCTTGCAGCCCATCGATCTGGCTGTCGTCGTTGCGGTAGCGGTAGACCATGCCGTCGCGTACCAGGCTTTTCTCGATCGCCTCCAGCGTCGACAGCCAGCGTGGATCAGTCGCGGCAACGAAGCGCACCAGCGGCATCAACAGCATCGAGCCGTCAAGGGCAGTGCTGTCGATGTGCTGCACGAAATGCCCACGTTCTTCGTTCCAGAAGTTGCTCCAGATGTCTGCATATATGGCCTGGCGCGTCTGGTCCCAACGCGCGAACGGCGCCGGTAGTGAGCGCTTGGAGGCAAGGCGGATCGCGCGGTCCAGCGCCACCCAGCACATCAGCCGCGAGTGCAGGAAGTGATGCTGCTCGCCGCGCATTTCCCAGATGCCGACGTCTTTCTGGTTCCAGATTTCGCAGACCTGGTCGACCACTTCCACGGTGTGTTTCCAACCTTGGTGGGAAATCGCTTCGCCGTATTTATTGACCAGGTAAACCGCGTCCATCAGTTCGCCGTAGATATCCAGCTGGATCTGGTCGAACGCTTCATTGCCCACGCGCACCGGCTGGGCGCCACCATGACCACGCAACTGGTCCAGTGTGGTTTCCGGCAGTTCCTGGCGACCATCAATGCCGTACAGGATGTTGATCTTGGTGGTTTGGCCGCAGCAGTCGCTGACCCGGCCTCTGAGCCAGCGCATATAGGCATTGGCTTCCTCGATGAAGCCCAGGCGCATGAAGGCGTAGACGGTGAAGGAGGCGTCGCGGATCCAGGTGTAGCGGTAGTCCCAGTTGCGCTCGCCGCCAGGGCTTTCCGGCAGGCCGAAGGTGGCGGCGGCGATGATTGCGCCCTGTTTGCGCGAGGTCAGCAGCTTCAGCGCCAAGGCCGAGCGGTTAACCATTTCGCGCCAGCGCCCACGGTAGTTCGATTGGCTGATCCAGCCGCGCCAGAACTTCAAGGTGCGTTGCAGGTAAAGGTCGGTGCAGGCATTCGTCACGCGCGGGTCGTCCTCGCCGCCGAGGACGAATTCGGCGCTTTCGTCCTGGGCCAGGCTGAAGTGGGCCACCGCCACATTCTGGTCCAGCGTCAGCGCGTGGCTGCCGGTCAGGCGCAGGCCAGGCTGGCCGTCAGCGCTGAACACTACGCCGGTGTCGCAGGCTGTGGCGTGCGTGTTGGCGCGGGCGTAGTCATGGCGTACGGCGCAGCGCAGGTGGAATGTCGCCGTGCCGCTGACCACTCGCACGCGGCGGATCAATAGCGGCAGGTCGTCGACCTCTTCGCTGACGGCCAGCAAATCGGTGACTTCCACCACCGCCGCATCGCTCAGCCAACGGGTCTGCAGCACATTGGTGTCGGGCAGGTAAATCTGCTCGCGGCGCGCATTGGGCAGGTCCGGGGTGAGCTGGAAGGTGCCGGCGTCGGGGGTGTCGAGCAACGCACAGAAAATCGACGGGCTGTCGAATTCCGGCCAGCAGAAAAAATCGATGCTGCCCTGGTCATTCACCAACGCGGCGCTGCGCATGTCGCCAATGATGCCGTGCGCACCGATGGGGCTTTGTGGCTCGTTCTTCAAATCAACCATTGCCACGAAACTCCGGATAAAGGCTCATGCCGCCATCGATGAACAGCGTGCTGCCGACCACATAATCGGACGCATCGCTGGCCAGCCACACCACCGCATTCGCCACGTCTTGCACATCACCGACCCGGCCATAGGGAATCAGCTTGAGCAGCTCTTTTTGCGCCGCGCCTTCGGTGGCCGCACGGTTGATTGCCGTGCGAATCGCGCCTGGCGCAATGCCGTTGATTCGAATGCGCTGCTCGCTGACTTCCTGGGCGAGGGTGCGCATCAGCATCTCCACGCCGCCCTTGGACGCTGCGTAATTCGCATGCCCGGCCCAGGGAATCAATTGGTGCACCGAGCTCATATGAATGATCTTGCCGGCCGCGCGGGACACGCCAGCGCGCACGCCTTGCCGGTTGAAAATACGCACGGCGGCGCGTGCGCAGAGAAATTGGCCGGTGAGGTTGACGCCGATCACGGTGTTCCAGTCGTCGAGGCTCATGTCGACCAGGTTGGCGTCTTTTTGCAGGCCGGAGTTGGCCACGAGGATATCCAGGTGGCCGAAGGCATCGAGGGTCTGGGCGAACAGGCGTTCGACGTCGGCTTCTTTCGATACATCGCCACCGATGGCAATCGCCCGGCCGCCGTTGGCGTTGATCTGCGCGGCGAGGGCTTCGGCCGGTGCCGCCTGGGAGTTGTAGTTAAGTACGACGGCCGCGCCGGCTTCGGCCAACGCCTTGGCCGCACCGGCGCCGATGCCGGAGCTGGCACCGGTGACCAGGGCCACTTGTTGCTGCAAGGAAATCTGCATCGCCCACCCGCTGTTTAATGAGAGTCTTTTGTGCTGACTGATGCGCGGTGATGGAAGTTCAGCACGCCGCTGTGCATTTGAAAGGGTCGCGGACCAATGCAACTGTAATTTCTGACAGTAGACGCGTCTTTATCCTCAAGTGAACCTGCGAGCGTTGACGTGCCCGGGGATGGATGTCATGGACATAAGGCGATTTGCGTTGATGTGGCAGGGAAATTTCCCGGTTCGCTCTTCGTTACGCAAGACCTCCTTCCTACCCCTAGTTGGATGTTTTCAGCACGTCGAGGAACCTATTGCCATCGCTCTGCCACACAGCAAAGGCCTGCTGGTGCAGACCTGCGCCACGATTCATCCATCGTTGGCAAGGCTGCGGCAGCAAGGTATCGCCCTAAATCAGCACTGGAGTACCCCATGTCGGTATCCGCATCCAATCAAGCGTTCGCCTCATCAACTGACAACCTGGCGCAGACTCGCGCAGACGCACAACCCAGCGCGGTGGCCAAGGCTGCGGGCGCGGCGGGCCCGAGTTTCGAGCAGTCGGCGAGTCAGTCCGGCCCGGTTTTCGACAGCGCAGCGCAGTCGCGCAAACCAGGCTTCAATCCAGGCCCGCCCCCACGTCCCAACCCCACCCTGCCGGATCCTCTTTACGGAAAACAGAGCAACGAGCTGTTGGCCCAGGGGCTATTGAATAATTACAACGCGTTCAAACCTTGGTACGCACCGACCGTCACGCCTGAGCATATAAATAATATGGCAGGTCGACCCTTGACCGGGTTTTCGAAGGTGGATGAGAACATCAGGCTTGCCAGGGAATTGCTCAAGCGCCCGGGCCTGATGCAGGCCCTCGATCGAAATAATGGGACGGGGGCTCAGGATAAATCCCTGTCTAAACAAGACATCAGCAAATTCATTCTTTCGTCGAACCCACTCAAGCTTCAAGACGACAGGCAACTTGCCCAGAATGTCTTGAATAACTTCAACGCGTTGAAAGGGCCGTGGTGGAGCGCCGATAGAAACGCCATCGACGTCAACACCTTCGCAAAGTTTGCGTCGCGTCCGCTTTATGGTCATGGACCCACCGACAGCATTACCCAGCTATCGCGAGAAGTCATGGCGCGTTCTGAGTTGAAGGGCTCGATGGATAACGTCTTCGGGTTCCTGCGCGATGGCAAGATCACCCGGGACGACCTGTATCGGCTCCTGCGCTAATACCTGGCCCAATGCGTCGCATCGGTTGGTAGATACTTGGCCAGGAAATCGCTCCGCAGTGATGCTGGAACCATTTGCAAGTATTTACCACGAAGAAAGCATCCATTGGTGTGACCCATGGATGCCTTCGTTTACTGGAACAGGTAATGGCCTATGAATTCGACATCATTTGAACCTCGCCAATCTCACTCCCAGTACGCTGTTGCAAACCTGCCCGCTCCGGCAACTACGCTACACGGCCTGGGCTCATCTCAAGCAAAGGGGCTCAATCTCACGTCGTCACCCAAGTTCAGTTTCAAGGCGCCTACGACTGAAGACTTCGATAGGGGCTCGCGAGCCGTAGAGGACGGGCCGGCGCCTCGGTCAGCAGTGTCATTGCTCGAAGCGCTGTGGAGCAAATTGTCACGCCGTCAATGACAGTCAACCCACTGACGTCGCTGGCTGGTTACAAATGTTCAAGGTTTACCGGGAGCAGGCTGGCGGCTTGCCGGAACCATTATTTTTAGGTTGCCACATATTCGATACTTGCCTCGCGCTGACCGTCACCGCGCTTTTGAAGACGGAGCACTCGAGGTCCAAGTAATGCAATCTAAATAAGGTGGGAATCAACATGACTAATGGGATAAATACTTCAGGCTCTGGATTACCGCATCTGCAGAATTGGACTGCCGGTGCGAATCAGGCGCCTGCTCCAGCCGGGGGTGGTTACGCGCGGCTCAGCGTCGTGGACAAGGCGTTGGGAACCCAGCAGCCGCTCGGAACGACCTCGAGTTTTGCCCCCAACAGCTTGATGGTCAATGGCGCCAGCCGGCATTTTGACGGCCAAGGGTTGTATGGCGGAATGTCAAAGGTGGGAAATCCCTATATCAGTTCGGACGACCGCCTGCTGGCGACAGATCTGAATAACAACTTTTCCATGCTGGATAAGTTCAAGAAAGATGGCCACCTGACCCAGAGCGGACTGCAACAAATTGCCGCTGAAGACGTGCACAAAAGCAGCGTCTCTGAACGCACCATCATGTTGGCAAGGGAGATACTCAATCGCCCCAGGCTCAACGAGGCGATTCTAGTCGATGGCGGTAAAATCACGCCTGAAAGCCTGGCCAATGCATCTGACCTGGTCGTTGGCAATACCAACCCCAATACCCAAAGTGTGGATCCATTCCATTCGAAAACCAATGCACAAGTCGTGCAAGCGTTCAGGGGCATGTTTGATCAACTGCGGGATAAATCCGAAGACTACACCTTCTTTTTCGAGAAGCACCGATACGTCAAGACAGACACACTGATCGAAATGAGCAAAGATCCTGACGAGACCGACAAGAACGGTAATGTCGTACGGGATCCGGCGACTGGGTTCCCCAAGAAAAAATACAGCGAGCAGCAGGTATACGTCGCCAAGAACATTGTTGAGCGACCAGGATTGCTCGACTCCCTGGACAGCAACAAAGCGAACGGCACCAATATTTTTGGGAGCCACAACATTGATGGCTGGTTGAAGAACTACAGCATCGATCGATGGTTGGAAAACGATAAGAAAGAAAAGGGTAACTGAAGGCGTCGCAGGTATGAGCGGGTGGATAATCAGGCCGCTCATACCGGCGAGCGTTTATACACGCACTATCCTGCCGCTGATCGCCACCGCTGCCAGCAACCCACCGATCAGCAGGAACGCGGTTGCCACGCTGCTGGCATGGGCAATGAAACCGATCACTGCCGGCCCGGCCAATATGCCCGCATAGCCCAGCGTGGTGATGGCGGGCACGGCAATATGTTCCGGCATCACCTTCTGTTTGCCCACGGCGGTATAAAGCACCGGGACGATATTGGAGCAGCCGGCGCCCACCAGCGCATACCCAAGCAGCGCCATTTCCCAGGCAGGGGACAGCGTGGCCAGAAACACACCGGCCGCTGCCAACGTGCCACCGGCCACGATCACCCAGGTAGCGCCCAGGCGCCGCACAATCACGTCACCGGTCAAGCGCCCGGCGGTCATGGTCAGGGCGAATGCCGCGTAGCCGAGGCCCGCATAAGCTTCGTCCAGGCCGCGTTCGGCACTGAGGAACACCGCGCTCCAGTCCAGTACTGCGCCTTCGGCCAGGAAAACGATGAAACACAAGCAGCCGATAAACAGCACCACGCCATGAGGAATGGCAAACGCCGGCCCTGAGCTTTCACTGCCATAGGGGAGCAGATGCGGCCTGGCCTTGAGCAGTGCCACTGCCATGATGACGATCACCACCAGGGTTGCCTGCAGCGGCGACAAGCCCAGCCCCAGCAAGCCGGAGACCCCCGCCGCACCGACGATCCCACCCAGGCTGAACAACCCGTGGAAGCCCGACATCATGGTTTTCCCGCTGGCGCGTTCAACGATCACCGCTTGCAGGTTGACCGTCGAATCCACCGTGCCCAGCCCTGCGCCAAACAGGAACAACCCTGCCATCAGCAGCGGAATCGAACTGACGGTGGCCAGCATCGGCAACGCCAGGCAAATCAAGACCGTGCCGGCGGTCAACACGCGCCGGCAGCCAAAGCGTGACGCCAACACCCCGGCTACGGGCATGGCGAGGATCGATCCTACCCCCAGGCACAATAGCAACAGGCCAAGTGTGCCTTCGTTGAGTTGCGCGCGCGCCTTGGCGTACGGCACCAGCGGTGCCCAGGCCGCGATGCCGAAGCCAGCGATGAAAAAAGCGATACGGGTCGACATTTGCTCCAGCCGCCCGGGAACCACGGGGGCGGAAGTGGGGATGGCAGTCATGAATAATCCTTGGTGTTGCGTTCAACGAACGATGTCCGGCGTGACATCCTTGCACATCAGGCCTCGTCGGGCGAGCCGGGTTCCCTTGGGATTAGCGAGCGGCCCGTGACGGTATTTCCAACCTGAAGGTGTCGCGTGTGTAGAAGTGGGCGTTCTGTAATACGCTGTTGCTCTCTCTTTCAGGCTACCGACGAACAGACCGATGACTTTTTTCAAGCAGCTTACAGCGTGACTCGGTTCTATGACGCGCGCGGCAATATCTATGGGGTAGTCAGCCCCGATTATTTACGTCGCCGGGGTGTTGACCTGCCCGATGGCGCCGACCTCGCCGCGAGTGCGCGCCAGGCATGGAGCGCATCGGCCATTGCTGCCGAATGCGGGTGGGGAGCGGTGTCGCCGGCGCCCGGTGCCAAGGCTCATCGCTGCGACGGGTTGCTGGTTGGGCCGTTTCAGGCTGCGCCACCTTTCGATCTATTGATCGTCAATACTGACGGTAGCCTCGCCGAGCGCAGTGGCAACGGGTTAACCATCTTTGCCCAGGCATTGACCGACCAAGGCGTTATGTCAGAAGGCTGCGAGTTGCGGGTGCATCACGATAAAGCGGATGCAGTTTCACCGGTGGTCACGCGGGTGGAGCCTGCGGTGTACCAGCAGGTCGAGGGCTTTTGGCTGGACCTGGGGCAACCGGGTTTCGGCCCATCGGCAGCCGGTGCGGGAGTGGATAGCGGTGTGGCGCAGCAGGGTGAGTTCAGTCACGTGGCCGCGTTGGCGGCGATAGACCCGCAATGGGATAGAAGCCAGTTCGTGCGGGTGGGCAATCCCCATTGCGTAACACTTGTCGAGCAGATGGCGGCATTGCCCACCTATCTCGCCATGCATCAATTGGCACTGTTTGAGCGATTGCAAGCGATCGCCTTCGCTCCGCCTGTGGGCAGCGGTCGTCCCTGTGTCGCGGGGGTCAATTTGCAATGGGCCGCGCGTGCTTCGGGTAATCAGGTAATCGCGCGGGTGTTCGAGCGCGGCGAAGGGCCTACTGCGTCTTCGGGTACCAGCGCCAGCGCGGTGGCCTGTGCGGCATGGCGAGCAGGTTGGGTCGGCGCCGGGGAGGTGGCGGTGGTGATGCCGGGCGGCACGGCGCCAGTACGTTTGCGGGTTGAAGCTGAAACGTTGTCGAGCGTCAGTCTTTTCGGGACCGCGCATTCACTGGCGTAAGCAATTGCCATGGTGATGTGGGTCAGCTATTTCCTTAATGGATAGTTCTATTTGGAAGTGTCGAAGTAAGAATTTTCTTATTGTTGATAATTTGTTTGTTAAACGAATTTCTTATTTTGTAAAAGACACTTCCAACCTTGTCGTACGAAACTTCTTTTTTATTTTCCAAGGGCCGAATTTTCCCTGAGATCGCTAAGCTTCAAGGCGTTCAGGCGCTTTTTCTCGGCCAGTATTCGGCAGTCAACGAGGAGAGCTTTTAATCAGCGAGTTATGGATTGGCGGGTAACAACGGATGGTTGATGCGTTTGTTTCGTCACGTTTCAAATTAATGATCCAAGGCGTCACTGCCCACTTGCAGGTACTCGCTTTCAACGGCAGTGAGTGTCTTGATCAACCGTATTTCATCCAGGTGCAATTCGTCAGCGAAAGCCCTGACCTGGATCTGGAGGCGTTGCTTCATCAGCCGGTCTATCTGTACCTGGGCGAAACGGAGCAAGGCCTGCACGGGTTGGTCTATACCATCGGCCGCGATGCTCCGGGTGCCCGGCTCACCCGTTATCACCTTACCCTCGCGCCCCGCCTGGCCTGCCTTGCCCATCGCCGCGACCAGCGGGTTTTCCAGCAGCGTAGCGTGCCGCAGATGATTGCCAGCGTTCTTGAACAGCACGGCATCCTGGCAGATGCCTACGCCTTCGAGCTCGGCCCGGTGGTTTATCCGCTTCGGCTCTTTTGCGTGCAGTATGCGGAAACGGACCTGCACTTCATCCAGCGCTTGTGCGAGGAGGAGGGTATCCATTACCACTTCCGCCATAGTGTCGACGGTCATCTGCTGGTGTTCGGGGATGATCAAACCGTGTTTCAGCGCCTGCCGTTGCAGCGATACTGCTCGACGATCGATCCGCTGGCCGCAACGAAGGGTATTCACCGCTTCGATGTACGCCTGCAAACCCGCAGCCGGCGAACGGTGCGCCGCGACCATGACTTCGAACACCCGTCGCTGCGGTTGCAGGATACCGCCGGCGGTGTACCGGACGCGGCGCTTGAAGACTACCGTTATCCAGCCGGTTTCACCGGCCATGCACGGGGGGCGCAACTGGCGCGTCGCAGCCTGGAGCGACATCAATCCGACCGCCATTGTGCGTCAGGCAAGAGCGACCAGCCCCTGTTGCGCAGTGGCCATTTTCTTGAGTTGCAAGGCCATCCGGATCCGGTCTGCAACGACCTGTGGCTGATCACCTCGGTGCGTCACGAAGGCTATCAGCCGCAGGTGCTGGAGGAACTGGTAGTCGATACGGACACCTTCGTCGGGTATCGCAACCGCTTCATTGCGACCCCCTGGCGTGCGGTGCATCGACCCCCGCTCAAACATCCCAAGCCGTCCATCAACGGCAGCCAAACGGCGACTGTTACAGGGCCTGCGGATGAAGAGGTGCACTGCGATGCCTATGGTCGAGTGAAGGTGCGGTTTCATTGGGATCGCCTGGACCAGACGGATGACAAGAGCAGCTGTTGGGTAAGGGTTGCCTCCGGGTGGGCCGGTGCCGGGTTTGGCGCCATGATGATTCCACGGGTGGGCATGGAGGTGTTGGTGACCTTCCTGGAGGGCGATCCGGACCGGCCATTGATCAACGGTTGCCTGCCCAATGCGTCGCAGATGCCGGCTTATTCCCTGCCGCAGCACAAGACCCGCAGCGTGTTGCGCAGTCGCAGCGTCCCCGGGGGAGCGGGCAGCAATGAGCTGCATCTTGAAGACCGCCGTGGCGAAGAGCTGATCTACCTGCGAGCCCAGCGTGACCTGGAGCAGCAGGTGGGCCATGACAGCCGTTTGGAGGTGTCTGGTGAGCGCAGTGAAATCATCCGAGGCTTGAGCACGGTGCGTCTTGAGAGCGGAGAGCAGCGCCACATCACGGGAGACCGCAGTATTGCGCTGACGGCAAACGACCATCTGGCCGTGCAAGGCGACAGCCACACCCAGGTGACACAGGTGATGGTGATCGAAGCCGGTCAACAGATTCACCTGAAGGCGGGTGCCAGCCTTGTCATCGATGCAGGCGCGCAGTTGAGTTTCAAGGCCGGCGGCGAGCATTTGCAGATTCAGGCCGGCGGGATTTTCAGCAGCCGGCCCATCACCGTCGGTGGCGCGCCATCCGCTGCAAGGTCGGCCAGCCCAGCGTCTGTTGCGGCTACGCCTGAAGTCTCTGTTGTGCAGGGCCTCATCATGGACATGGCCCGCCAACTGGACGCGGATTTTTGCCCGATCTGCGAGCGTTGTCGCGAAGGCCAATGCGATTTCGCCGGGAGAGCCGCATGATGCAAGACTTGGCTTATCAATGGATGGCGCAGCAACAACAGGCGGGGCGTCGTTTATGCCTCATGCTCGAAGCAAATAATGAGAACTGCCAGTCGCTGATGGCGGCTCGCGACCCCTCGCAGTATTGCCCGCTCTATGGGGAAACAGCGGCAGCCGGCCTGGCGAGCAGGGGCCCCGTGATCCTGATGTTGGAGCAGATAAGAGAGCCTGCGCTGGTCAACCATCTGCAAAGTCCGGAGGCAAACCGGGGATGGCTGGGCAGTTTACCCAGCGATGACCTGGGTGTTGTGATCCGACATTGGCGTGAGCGACTGCTGGTCGGGCCAGAAGGCGAAAAGGCCCTGTACCGTTTTCACGACAACCGCACCCTGGCCCGTGCCATGGCGTATCTGCCGGCAGAACAATGGCCCATCTACTTGGGCCCGCTGACCAGCGTGTGTTACTGGCATGAAGGCCGCTGGTGCAGCCGCGACAATCCCGCGCCGGGCGAGTATGCGGTCCCCGATCCCGCGCCCTGGTTGCAGGCGCCCAACCCTCAGACCGCGACCATTCTGCAGGCCAATATCCTGCGCTACCTGCTGGCCGAGCACAGTGAAGACCTGGCTGCTCTGGTGGAGTTTCATGACCCCAGGATCTGGTTGGCCCAAGTGCTGGAGCAGGCCCGTCTCTGGCAGTGGCGTTTGCCCGAGCAGCTTGAATTTCTGGTGGTGCGCCGGTTGGAGGAGGCGACGCGCGGCAGTGTCGTTCGCTGGCAGCCGTTAGAGGGGGAGGCACCGGGACAGCATTTTGAGCGTGTGCTGGAGCAGTGGCGCAAGGAGGCGGTCAAGGATGAGTAGGTGGATGGGACGTGCATTGCTGGCTGTTGGAATGATGTGGCTTACGGGGTGTGCGGGGAAGGCGACGGATAGCTTTACGCTGGAAGTGGATTTGCCGGCCGAGTTTGAACTTAAAACGGCGGCTAATTACCGACCTGCACCAGGTGAAATCTGCACGCTGCCGCGGCGTCGGGGCAAGAGGCCCGAAAGGAAAGTCTTTTTTACCGACTACAAGCCTTCAGCGAGCCGGGTGAGTTATGAGTTGCCGTTGAGTGAAAGAGTGGAAGGATGTCCTTTGGTATTGGCGAGTGTGGAATTCAACTTCAATGCCAAATGGGGCACGCGGAACGCAGATTTCGGAGGGGATTATGCCCACATTGCCTTTAGGGATCGCCTGGAGACACCCGGGATGCCGGCATCAGGGGTTCAGCAGTTAAAGGGGGTGTGTCAGTGGTGGTTTCGAACGATAGGTCCTGCTCACGGAATCAGGAAGATTCTGCAGTGCCGTTCGATAGACGCTACGGGGCAACTGCAAAACGCGCGACCAGGAGGCGTCGCGCAACGCGATCAGTTGCCAGGGAAAACACTCAGGATGGAGTTGACTGTGACCGATGAGGAACAGCCTGCTTTTGACAATAAATGGGTAGCTGTTCCAGGCGGATGGAAGCGTTGCCGAGGCAAGAGTTTCGAAGATATGTACGCTTTCTGCAACGGCGATACGACCCACTTCAAACCTATAAAAATGCCGGATGGTCGCATTTGTGATGTTTACCCGTCGTGTAATTAATAAGGAGAAAATTCATGAATCAGGACGCACGGAAGCAATCTTTTTTCAGTGATATTAAACCGGCCTGTGCATTGCGAGGACACTGGGTAAGTTTTTGTCTAGTTGATGAACTCGGTGTGGGGACGACTTATGGCGGCCTGCGGTACACCGTCCACGACAGTACCGGGCAACGATACGAAGGTAGATTAAACGAAGAAGGTTTCGCGAAGCTGCAGAATATTTATTGCGGGCCAGTTGTGCTTTTCTTCGACGATCCCTATTCGGGAGTAGAGCAGCTGTACCAGGAGTTGATGGTCCGACGTACGTATGCGCTCCCTATCACGGAACTTCAATTTCGCGCTGAACAAACGCGGTTTTCCAACACTCATGGCCAGCGAACCGAGAATAATCCTGTACGGCAGAAAGCCGACCGGTTCTATCAAGTCGAAGTCCGTGACTTAGTCCGGCATGCCGCCCATTTGCCGCCGATAGAACCACGCGCCCACCGCCCAAAAAGCCATGCTTTGAAAATGATGGCGGAACTTGGATTTGGCCCGCCCGAGCCAACCTTGGCGGGTATTGTATTGTTCCCCAACTACCACACAGCTCTTGAAGTGCGGCCACTGCGGGCGTTACGCCCAATGTTATCCACGCAAGACAGCTTCTGCGCCCTGAACCTGTATCAGTTGGCATTGTTTGCTGCGATGAGCTACTGCGATTTCGGCCAGGAGCCACCCATAAACCCTTTGGATAAGGTCGGCTTCCCGCAGGACCCCAGCGTTGGAAATCTGTTCGCCGAGCAGCTGTCAGGGTATCACGAAGCCTGGCGGATCGATCCGAAGCAAGAGCAGCGCTTTTATCCGCTGTATGAAGAAGTCCCTTATTCAAGACGCTTTGAAATCCTGCCCTTCGATCCCGAGTTGTACCCGCAAAATCGCCCGGAACTGAAAGAGGAGCAGGAGCACCCTGCGCGCTTGCACTTTTTCGATGACGAAAAAGACGGTACCGACACCCAGGCTTTTATCACTCACCACGAGGAGGTGGTCCTGATATCTGTGCGAGGCACATTCAGCAGAGCCGACGCGCTGCGCGATGCAAATGCCCACCAAGTGGCTTTCGCTGACGGTGTCGGCAAGGCGCATGAAGGTTTTTATCAGGCATACCGAGCGATGCGCAGTTTCGTGACGCAATACCTTGACCAATTCTACATGGGGCAGCGAATTGTCATCTGCGGCCACAGCCTCGGCGGGGCGATTGCCTTGCTACTCGCTGAAGGGCTGCGGCGCATCCCGGACGCCAACTACAACATCCTGCTCTACACCTACGGTGCGCCCCGCGCCGCCGATTCCGAATTTACCGCAGGCGCCCGCGCCCTGGTCCATCACCGAATCGTCAACCACAATGATCCCGTCCCCAGTGTGCCGGCGCCGTGGATGAACACCACTGCCAAACTCTGGGTGCCAGGCGCCGTCACATTATTCAGTGCCCCCACCGCCGGCGGCTTGTTGTTTGCCGCTGGCCTGGTACGCGTCGGTGGGAGTGCCTACCAGCACCATGGTGAACAGCAGCACTTCATGCCGATTAGACTTGCCGATGGCACACACGCTTCGGTGTTGTGGAAACCTGGCTGTGAGTCGATCCAGGAGGCTGGTTGTAATCGAGCGCTGCAGTTACACGGCGACATGCCCGACCGCGACAACCTTTTGCGGCAACTGTTCCAGGCCAACCAGCACTTCATGACCGCCAGCTATATTCCCGCAGCCTGGGCGACATTGCGGCGCTGGCAGCAAACCCTGGAGAGCCAGGAGCCTCTGGTGACCGCGAGGGAGTTCGAGCTGGTGGATAGCGCGCTCGCAGACATGCGCGAGCAGTTAAGGACCAAACGCCGCGACCTTGCCCGTTCGCGCCCGGCCAATGACCGTAGCCATGAGCACAACGACGCCTTGAACGCCGAGATCGACCGTTTGCACACCGGTCGCGAGCGCCTGGCCAGCCTGCGCTGGCGCCGCCTCGATGCGCGCGATGTGTACGGTAGCCATGCCCACAGTTCCAATCTGCAACTGGGTCTCAAACGCTGGTTCACTCACCGGGAAAACCGCGCCTTGTCCCAGGTGGCCAGTGTTCCGTCACCCCTCCACAGCGACCGGGGAAAAGCGCAAATACTGGACATCGACGCGATCGTCTAGCTCAGTGCATTACACAAACTCCACCTGCGCCGGCTGACGTTTCATCAGCACCTTGCCGTTGCGGATCGAATACAACGGCAGGCCCTGGCTGCGAATCACCTCATAATCACTGTCTGCAGAGAGGACCAACAGGTTGGCCGGTCGACCGGGTTCCAGGCCGTACCGGTCGCCGAGGGCCATGGCCTTGGCGCTGTTGTCGGTGACCAGGTCCAGGGCGTTCTGCAGGTTGCGGTAGCCGAGCATATGGCAGATGTGCAAACCGGCTTCCAATACGCGCAGGATGTTGCCGTTGCCCAACGGGTACCAGGGGTCGACGATGGAGTCCTGGCCGAAACACACGTTCATGCCGGCTTCGAGCAGTTCGTTGACGCGTGTGACGCCCCGGCGTTTGGGGAAGCTGTCAAAGCGGCCTTGCAAGTGGATACTTTCGGTGGGGCAGGAGACGAAGCTGATGCCGGAGTGACCCAGCAGGCGAAACAGTTTGGCGCAGTAGGCGTTGTCGTAGGAGCCCATGGCGGTGGTGTGGCTGGCGGTGACGCGAGCACCCATGTCGCGGCTGCGTGCTTGCTCGGCCAGCACTTCGAGAAAGCGTGAGTGCGGGTCGTCGGTTTCGTCGCAGTGGACATCCACCAGGCAGCCGGTGCGTTCGGCCAGGTCCATGAGGAACTTCACCGAACTCACCCCTTGATCGCGGGTGTACTCGAAGTGGGGGATGCCGCCGATGACGTCGGCGCCCAGGCGAATGGCTTCTTCCATCAACTCACGGCCATTGCGGAAAGACTCGATGCCTTCCTGGGGAAAGGCAACGATTTGCAGGTCGATCAGGTGCGAGCTTTCTTCGCGCACTTGCAGCATGGCTTTGAGCGCGGTGAGGTCCGGGTCGGTCACGTCGACGTGGGTGCGCACATGCTGGATACCGTGGGCGGCGAGGGCCTGGATGGTTTTTTTGGCGCGGGTTTTGGTGTCTTCCTCCGTGATGGTGGCTTTGCGTTCCCCCCAGCACTCGATGCCTTCGAACAGGGTGCCGCTCATGTTCCAGCGTGGTTCGCCGGCCGTGAGGGTGGCGTCCAGGTGAATGTGCGGTTCGACGAAGGGTGGGATCACCAGATTGCCGGCGGCATCCAGGTCGCCGGTCATTAAGGTCGGTATGCTTGTTTGTGCAGTGATGCTGGCGATCCGGCCATGTTCCAGGTGCAGATCATGCAGGCCTTCACGGTTGCGCAGGCGGGCATTGATGATGTGCATGGGCAAGTTCCTCTTGGCTAAATTCAATCAGGCGGCCGTCAGGTTACCATTGGCAGTGGTCAGGCTCATGCCGGGGCGTCGGCCAGAGGTTCGCGCACGCGCAGTAAAGCGATGAGCAGCATGTAGGTGAGCGACGCGGCAGCGATCCCCACCAGCGGTGCAACCCAGGGTGAGTTGAACGCCAACAGCGTGCCCACCGCGTACGCCGCCAGCCCGGGCCAATTGAACGCGGGCAGGCGGGCATCCGCCAGGCGTGGGTATTGGCCGCGATAACGGTAGAAGAAGTCCGCCATGATCACCCCGCCAATCGGCGGGATCACCGTGCCCAACAGAATCAGGTACGGCACGAGCATGTCGTACATGCCCAGCAAGGCGAGCAGGGTGCCGATCACTGCACCGGCCAGGGTCACGGTTTTGCGCCGCCGGGTGCGCAGCAGGTTGCAGCCGGCGACGGCGAAGTTGTAGATGGTGTTGTCCTGAGTGCTCCAGATATTGAGCAGCAGCATGGCCATCGCCGCCATGGCGAAACCCTGCAGCAGCAAGACTTCCACTACGTCAGGCTGCTGATAAACGATTGCGCCGTAGGCTCCGATCAACACCATCAGGCCGTTGCCGATAAAAAAGCCGATCAGGCTGGCCAGTACCGCGACCTTGGCCGAGCGAGAAAACCGCGTCCAGTTGGTGGCCTGGGTTGCGCCGCTGACAAAGGTGCCGAACACCAGGGTGATCGCCGTGGACAGGTCCAGCTCAGCGGTCGGCACCACCGCCAGCAGGCCGTCCAGCCCGCCAACCTTTACGGTTGCGACCCACATCGACAGCACCAGCAGAATGCCCATGGCGGGCACCGCGATGTAAGACAGGATTTCCAGCCCGCGATACCCCACGTATGCCGTGGCACAGAACACCAGGCCAAACACCACCATCAATGCCAATACGCTGCCCTGGCTCAATTCAAAATACTTGCCCAGCACCACGGCGGCCGTGGCGGTGCCCCAGGCATACCAGCCGATCTGGGTGAACCCGAGGATCAGGTCACTGAGCTTGCTGCCGATTTCACCGAAGCAGAAACGCCCCATCAATACCGAGTTCAAACCGCTCCTGAAGGCGATGTAGCCCAGGCCCGCGGCGTAGATACCCAGCAGCAGGTTACCCAGGGCCACAACGCCGAGCATGTCGATAAAGCTGAAGGCCACCCCCAGCTTGCCGCCGGCAAACATGGTCGCCGTAAAAAATGTGAACCCCAGCAGCACCATGGCCGTGGAGGCCAGGCCCTTGCGCGCATGCAGGGGCACTTCGCTGAGCGGGTAATCGTTACCGGATTCTTGCTGGGTCATGTGCCTTGCTCCCTGGATAATGACGCAGGCCTGTTGCACCGTGCGTGCCAAAACGGCGGCGCGGATGCATGCGCCCTGGGGCGCCCGGTAGTTATAGCCAATGGCAGGGAAGTCGTCGGCGCAAGGGGAACTGCTGGCCCATCAAGCGCGAAAGCGGTGCAGCCGTGATACAAATCGGATCAGTCGAGGGCAGGCATAAAAAAACCACCCGCAGGTGGTTTTTTCAACAGTCCAGGACTTACTCGCCGCGATAGATACATCCGCTGGTGCACGTCTCATGGATGCGAATCGCGCTGAGTTCCGGCAGCAAGGGTTTCAATTCAGTCCAGATCCACTTGGCCAGCACTTCGCTGGTGGGGTTTTCCAGGCCGGGGATGTCGTTGAGGTAGTTGTGGTCGAGACGCTCGTAGAGCGGCTTGAAAATCGCCTTGATTTCCGAGAAGTCGCGAATCCAGCCGGTATGGGGATCCAGGTCGCCGCTCAAGTGGATCGCCACCTTGAACGAATGCCCGTGCAGGCGTCCGCATTTATGGCCGTCGGGGACGTGGGGCAGGCGGTGGGCGGATTCGAACGTAAACTCTTTGAAGATTTCCACGGTATTTTCAGCTCGGTCAGGTATCTGGCAGGCGGCGAGTTTAACAGCTTGACCCGTCGCCGCGCATACCGCTGGGTCAAAGTGCTTGCAAACGCTCGCCCAGTCCACCGTTGTCCGCCAGCTGCAGAAACTCGTCGCCCAACCGCCGACTCTCGCTCATTGCCGTCTGCCAGTATTTGTTGCGACTTTTGTCGTCGCCCATGAAGCGCTTGAAGTCGCTACGGTCCGGCAATTTGCCGTGAGGCAGGCGGGCCAGGTAGTCCCTGGACGGTGCCAGCAGCAAGACATCCTGCAAACCCTGTGGATTGCTACGCCGCCATGGCAGGCCTTTGTCGAACCAGCCCGGAATGACCCGGTCGGTAAAGTGCGGGTACAACACGATATCGTCGCCGCAGTAGGGCAGGTCGAGGTGGTAGTCCAACAAGCCGCCGTCGCGGTAGGTTCCGGCGCCTGCACCAGGCAGGTCGCGTACGCCCTGCATCACCATGGGAATCGAGCCGGACGCCAGCAGCGCCTGGCGCAGGTTGCTCATTTCCAGTGCAAGGAAGCGCGACGGAAAATCCTTCAGCGGGTGCACCGGGGGCGCCTGGCGGGGGTCGTGGACGATCAGGCGTTCGAAATGCCGCGACAACCGCGCGCGGCCGCGCAGGTTATCGGCGATCACCGAGGACAGGCCCAGGCCCAGCCGGCCTCGGTGGTCATCGGCGAGCAGGCCATGGCTTTTCACCACCATGATGTTCAGGCGATAGTCGGGGTTGTCCAGCACCTGTGCATCGCGGCCGGCCAGCAGGTCGTCGAGCATGCGCTCACAGCTCTGGCTGACTTCGGTCATGGTCACGCCTTTGGCAAAACGCTGCTCGTTATACAGGCGGCCCAGGTCGAGCAAGCCTTGCACCGGGTCGGGCAGGCAAGCGCTGGCAAATCGCCAGGAACCGATGGACGCACCGATCAGCGCGCGCTCCCGAGGCGCACGCGCCAGCCAGTCGCCGAACAGCGCCAGGTCAAGGCCCTGAATGCCCAGGGCCTTGGGGCCGCCGGCCGCGCCGGGAAGGATGCCAACGTCAGCAGGCGCAAGGCCTTGCTCGCGAATACGAGTGAAGGCGCGCGTGCCGGCCTTGAGCGTCAGCGCGGGGAATTTGATGTGAATGGCGGTCATACACGTCTCGGGCAGGGGCGAGGGTGCTCGCGAAAAACGTTAACGATAACGGTTGTATCCAGAGTAAACAGTATGGCGTGGGAGATCGAAGCGAAATTGCCATGGTGGCAATTCAGTTTCAGTTAAGTTGCCGCGCGTACCGTGATCAGGTGTAGGAAAAACATCCTGAAACGGAGACTCATCATGAAGCGCCTTACAGCGCTGGTCGCCGCCGGTATCATTGCATCCTCGATCACGCAGGGCTGGGCAATGGACCCCGACAAACCGCTGAAATTGCCTGGCACTGTTACCATTGTCGCCTTCGATCAGCTTGAAGCCACGGCCCTGGCCTTGCATCCGGGTTCCACCTTGCTGGGCACTGACCTGGACGAGGAGTACGGCAAGTACGTCTACCAGGTCGAACTGGAAGATGCCCATGGCCTTGAGTGGGACGTTGAATTGGATGCGCTCACCGGGCACGTTCTCAAGAATCATCAGGACACGTAATGACGCTATATCGACGCGCCGGTAGTTTGGTGCTGCTGGCGCTCCTGGCCTTTTGCTCAAGCCTGGCCGCTCGCGACCTCAATCAGGATGAAGCCTTGGCGCTGCGCCAGCAGGGGGTGATCCTGCCGCTGGAGGACCTGTTGCATACGGCCATGTCACGCTACCCTGGAGCCCGGCTGCTGGAGGCGGAGCTGGAGAAAAAGCACGGTGAATATGCCTATGAAGTGGAACTGGTGACCACCGAAGGCGTAGTGCGCGAAATCAAGCTCGACGCAACCAACGGTACATTGATCAAAGATAAGGAAGACTGATGCGCCTGCTCCTGGTGGAAGACAACGTCCCGCTGGCCGATGAGCTGCTGGCCGGCCTGCAGCGCCAAGGCTACGCGGTCGACTGGCTGGCCGATGGGCGCGATGCGGCGTACCAGGGGCGCAGCGAACCCTATGACCTGATTATCCTCGACCTTGGCCTGCCGGGTTTGCCGGGGCTGGAGGTGCTGGCGCAATGGCGCGCGGCAGCCCTGGCCACGCCGGTGCTGGTGCTGACGGCGCGTGATTCCTGGGCCGAACGTATCGAGGGGCTCAAGGCCGGCGCCGATGATTACCTGAGCAAGCCGTTTCACCCCGAAGAACTGCACCTGCGCATTCAGGCGCTGTTACGAAGGTCTCACGGGCATGCCAACCAACCGACCCTGCAAGCCGCCGGCCTGCACCTGGACGAAGGCCGCCAGTGCGTGCTGCGCGACGGTGAAGAGATCCAGCTCACGGCAGCCGAGTTCCGCCTGTTGCGTTATTTCATGCTGCACCCCGAACAGATCCTGTCGAAAAGCCATCTGGCCGAGCATCTTTATGACGGCGAGACCGAGCGCGACTCCAACGTGCTGGAAGTCCACGTCAATCATCTGCGCCGCAAGCTGGGGCGCAGCGTGATCGAAACCCGGCGTGGCCAGGGCTACCGGTTTGGCGCCAGCCCTGCATGAAATCGATCCAGCGGCGCTTGAGCCTGGGGTTGATCAGCGTGCTGGTGATCGTCGGCGTGGTGCTGGCGCAAACCAGCCTGTGGCTGTTCGAAGCCGGTTTGCAGCGTTATCTGGAGGCCGGCCTGCGCAACGACAGCGAAAACCTGCTGGTGGCGCTGGTGCGTGGGCCCAACGGCGTACAGTTGGATGAGCATCGCCTGTCGCCCGCCTATCAACGCCCCTTCTCGGGGCATTACTTCCGCATCGATTTTGCCGACACTCACTGGCGCTCCCGCTCCTTGTGGGACCAGGAACTGCCGACGCTCCCCGAGGCCGGGATCAAGGGCAATCTGCAACTGGGGCCTGAAGGCCAGAAACTGCTGGTATTGCGCTCCGACTACAAACGCTTCGGCCTGCCGATCTCCATCAGCGTGGCGCAGGACTACACGCCGGTACGGGAAAGCTTTCGCCTGATGCGCCAGATCGGCCTGGTACTGGGGCTGGCGGCATTGCTGGTGGTGCTGGTATTGCAACGGATCACCGTGCGCCGCGCCTTGCGCCCGTTGGAAACTGCGCGCAATCAGATTGCTCAGTTGCAACAGGGCCAGCGTTCGCAACTGGACACCCAGGTGCCGCTGGAGCTGGAGCCGCTGGTGGCGCAGATCAACCATTTGCTGGCACACACCGAAGACAGCCTCAAGCGCTCGCGCAATGCCCTGGGCAACCTGGGGCACGCGCTGAAAACCCCATTGGCGGTGATGTTGAGTGCGGCGTCGAGCGAGGCACTCAGGGATCAGCCGCAGTTGAGCAAGTTGTTGCGCGATCAGCTTGAGCAGGTGCAGCAGCGCCTCAACCGCGAGCTCAATCGCGCGCGCCTGGCTGGCGAAACTCTGCCGGGGGCGTTGTTCGACTGTGAAAAAGAACTGCCGGGGCTGTTGGCTACCCTGAACATGATCCACGGCGAACACCTGGACCTGCGCTACCACGTCGCCCCCGGCCTGCAACTGCCCTGGGACCGTGAAGATTTGCTCGAGTTGCTCGGCAACCTGCTGGACAACGCCTGCAAATGGGCGGATGCCGAAGTACGACTGAGCGTGAGTGAGACGCCGCACAGCTACCTGCTGGCCGTCGAAGACGATGGCCCCGGCATTCCCGAGACCCAGCGTGACCAAGTGTTCAGCCGTGGCGCACGCCTGGATGAGCAGGTCGACGGCCACGGTCTGGGGCTGGGCATCGTGCGCGATATCGTCGAGGTGTGGGGCGGGACGTTGCAGTTGCAGGAAAGCGAGTTGGGCGGGCTCAAAGCGTTGATCGAATTGCCCAGGCGGTAGTGCCGATTTAAAAATGTGGGAGGGGGCTTGCCCCCGATGGCCATAGGTATCTACACAACTTTTGTAGCATCAGCCTACGGTAACCACGATGCGAAGCGAGCCGCTCTTGATCTTGCTTTCGATCTAGGCGCCCCGTTAAACCACGCTGGCCGGAATTCGATAGTGATTTGGGGGGTAAACCGGCAGGGATGCCGGTTTAGCCGCCCCGCGCCATGGATGGCGCGTGGCGGCGGCCCCCCAAATCACTATCGGATTACGGGCACACCGAGCCTAGGCGAGGTGCCGAGTGGTGGGGCAAGAGCGTTTTGCTTACTTTTGCGCTTTTCAAAAGTGAGACGCCGTAAGGGCGGAACCCTAAGCCGCCGTTACCGCAGCAACGGATATGTACTCGCCTTGATCCAACATCTTGGTCGGCTGTCAGGCCGCTATCGGGGGCAAGCCCCCTCCCACATTTGGATCGCGCGGCATCAGTCAGATAGCTATAGGCCGCCAAGTCGCCACGGGCGCAAGCTCCCTCGTCACAGGTTCAGGGCCGTGCCAAAGTTGTGTAGATACCTATGCCCCGATGAGGGAGTGTCGTCAACACATCAGTGACTGACCCACCGCCATCGGGGGCAAGTCGAATCGTCGCACCGCCCCTCCCACATTGGATCTGCGTCAGGATAAGAGTGGTTACACCCTGAACTGATCCATCAACCCCTGCTGCTGATTCGCCAGGCTGTTCAACGCCCGGCTCACCCGCGCCGATTCATTGGCCTGTTCCGACAGCGACTCAGTCACATCCCGAATCGTCGCCACGTTGTGGTTGATCTCTTCGGCCACCGCGCTTTGCTCTTCGGCGGCGCTGGCGATTTGCAGGTTCATGTCGCTGATCACGGTCACGGCGTCACCGATCTGGCGTAGCGCGGTGACGGCCTGGCCGACCTGCTCGACGCTGCCTTGGGCCTGGCGGTAGCTGTTGCCCATGGCACCGACCACTTCCTCGGTGCCGCTTTGCAATTGTTCGATCACCACGCGGGTTTCTTCCACCGACTCCTGGGTACGCCGTGCCAGGTTGCGCACTTCGTCGGCCACCACGGCAAAGCCACGGCCAGCCTCACCGGCGCGGGCTGCCTCGATGGCGGCATTGAGCGCCAGCAGGTTGGTCTGCTCGGCGATGCCGCGAATCACTTCCAGGACCGAGCCGATTTTTTCGCTGCTGCTGGCCAGGCCTTCAACCTGCGCCATGGCCGTGCTCATGTCAGCGGCCAGCAAGCCGATGTTGCTGGTGGTCTGATCGATCACGGTCAGGCCATCGCGGGTCGATTGATCGGCATCGCGGGCGGCTTGCGCTGCCTGGGCTGCGCTGCGGGCGACGTCCTGGGCGGTGGCGCTCATTTCGTGGGAGGCGGTGGCCACCTGGTCAACCTGGCGATACTGCTGCTCCATGCCGGCACTGGTTTCGCTGGCAATCGCGGCGGATCGGTCGGCCGTGCCACGGGCGTCCTGCACCGAGCGTTTGACCTCGGCGATGATCGGCTGCAGCTTGTCGAGGAAACGGTTGAACCAGCCCGCCAGTTGGCCCAGCTCGTCCTGTTTGTCGTAAGCCAGGCGGCGGGTCAGGTCGCCTTCGCCGCTGGCGATGTCCTCGAGCATGTGCGCCACGCCGAGGATCGGCCGGGTCACGCTACGCGCCATCAACCACACCAGGATCAGACCGACCACGGCGGCCAGCAGGCCCAGCCCGAGTTCCAGCAGGGTGCCCTGGGTATTGTCGGCATCCAACTGGGCCTTGAGCGCCTCGGCCGGCGCCACCAGAACTTTTTTCGGCACGTCCAGCAACACGCCCCACGGCCTGCCGCCGGGGATCGGGGCAAAGGGCGCCAGCACTTTGAGTTGCTGATCGCTACGCAGGCTGCGGGTCTGTGTGCTGCTGGCCAGGGCAGTGATCAACTCTGCGCCGTTGGTCGTGTCGACCTGGTCCAGGCGCTGGCTGAGCTTGCTGGCGTCCGGGCTGTAGCCGGCGAGCAAGCCGGTGGGGCTGAGGATGCTGACGTGGGTCTGGCCGTCGTACAGTTTCTGGCTGGCCTGTTGGCTCACGGCCTGCAGGCTGTTGAGGTTGATGTCCACCGACAACGAGGCAATGACCTTGCCGTTGACGATCAGCGGGAAGACGATACTGGTCATCAGCACGTTCTGCCCGTCGATCACATAAAAGTAAGGCTCGATCACGCAGGGCTTGAGGGTGGTGCGCGGGCAGGTGAACCAGGCGTTGGCTTTTTCGCCGCTGGGGCCGACGGAGGTGTCGCTCATGTCGCTTTCGGGCAGCGCCATGGAGGTGATTTTGCCGGGCGTCGGCTGCGACCAGTACAGCGCGAAGCGGCCGGTGTCGTTACTGCCCAGTTCCGCCTGGTTGGCGAACAACTCATCCTTGCCGTCCAGCGCATTGGCTTCGAACACCAGGGACAAGCCGAGCAGGTCGGGGTTGGCCTGGAGCGCGGCCCTGACCTGACGGGTCAGGTCTTCGCGGGTGTCGAAGGCGTCGAGAAAGCGTTTTTCCGCCTGCTCGCGCAAAAACAGCACCTGGCGGGAAAACCCATGGCCGTACTGGTAGGCATCCATGAACTGCTGGCGAATGCCCAGCGCCTGCACTTCACCTTGAGCCTCAATGCGCGCCTGGGCGGCCTCATCGAGCATCTGCATGCTGGACGCTTTTACCTGCTCGGAACTCTGCGCCATGCGATACAGCGACAGACCCACCAGCAGGGTCACGATCCCCAGCAGGCAGAGGCCCGCGAGCAGGGTGATTTTCCATTGAATGGAGAGCTGCCTGAGCGACATCGGGACATCCTTTACCTGAATACACATAGAAAACCGTTATCGGCTACGCTGGTTTTTTCTTTATTCAAACATTCAATTTAACCCTCAAAACGGCGTCGCTTTTTGACATGGCCGCCCGGCTGCTGCAAAGTGCGCGACCTCTAATAAGACCTCTTTGAGCCCGTACGCCGGCAGCGCCTTCAATGGCCGCTGAGGCGCGGGCATGCCTGTCTTTTATGTTTATGTCCTGAGGTAACCATGATTAACGCTGTTATCGCCGCGGTCGGCACCATGCTGGTGCTCAGCCTGTCCCGCGTGCATGTGGTCATCGCCATCATCGTGGGCGCCCTGGTGGGCGGCTTGACCGGTGGCCTGGGTATCGACGCCACGCTCAAAGCGTTCAACAGTGGTTTGGGCGGCGGTGCGACGGTGGCTTTGTCCTACGCCTTACTCGGCGCTTTCGCGGTGGCGATTGCCAAATCCGGCCTGGCCCATGCCCTGGCGGACAAAGCGCTGTTGCTGGTCGATCGCCAGGAAGCCAGCGGCGGCAATCACGTCAAATGGCTGTTGATCGGCCTGTTGTGGGCGGTGGCGATTGCTTCGCAGAACATCCTGCCGATCCACATCGCGTTCATCCCGCTGCTGGTGCCGCCGCTGTTATACGTGTTGACCAAGCTGCAACTGGATCGCCGCCTGATCGCTTGCGTCATGACGTTCGGCTTGATCACGCCCTACATGTTCCTGCCGGTGGGCTTCGGCAATATCTTCCTCAACCAGATCCTGCTGGCCAACGTGGCCAAGAGCGGCGTGGACATCAGCCAGGTCAACGTAACCCACGCCATGAGCCTGCCCGCGCTGGGCATGGTGGTCGGCCTGCTGGTGGCGGTGTTTATCAGCTACCGCAAAAAGCGCGTGTACGACCTTGAAAAAATCGAGCGTGTCGAGCAGGTGGCGGTGCAGTACAACCCGTTGACCCTGCTGGTCGCCGGCCTGGCGATTGCTTCGGCGTTCATCATTCAGCTGTGGCTGGACTCGATGATCATCGGTGCGCTGGCCGGGTTCCTGATTTTTTCGGTGTCGGGCATCGTGCGCTGGCGCGACACCGATGACCTGTTCACCGAAGGCATGAAGATGATGGCGATGATCGGCTTCATCATGATCGCCTCGTCGGGCTTTGCCGAAGTGCTCAAGGCCACCGGTGATGTGCGCTCGCTGGTGGAGGCCTCGGCGGCGTTCATCGGCCATAGCCGTGGGGTAGGGGCGCTGTTGATGCTGCTGGTGGGGCTGTTGGTGACCATGGGCATCGGTTCGTCGTTTTCCACAGTGCCGATCCTGGCGGCGATTTTTGTGCCGTTGTGCGTGCAGCTGGGTTTCAGCCCGCTGGCGATCGTGTGTATCGTCGGCACCGCCGGGGCCTTGGGCGACGCCGGTTCACCGGCGTCAGACTCCACCCTCGGGCCGACCTCCGGCCTGAACATCGACGGCCAGCACCATCATATCTGGGATACCGTGGTGCCGACCTTCCTGCACTACAACCTGCCGCTGCTGGCGTTCGGCTGGCTGGCGGCGATGACGCTCTGACAGCCGGGCCCATACCTTACTGTAGGAGCGAGATTGCTCGCGAAAAACGTTTAGATAATGCGTTCATCCAGAATGCACGTGTTAGGTCGGAGACCTTCGCGAGCAAGCTCGCTCCTACAGAAATCACGCGTTTGGCCGCTAACCTCTCAAGTCGCCCCTAATAAGAGAGAAAAGCCATGCGTCTGAGCCTCAAGGCCAAAGTCCTGACCCTTGCCATAGTGCCGGTGTTGCTGTTCGCCCTGGTGATCAGCCTGACCACCGTGTGGATACTTCAGGGCCAGGCGCGCAACGAAGTGGATGAAACCCGCCAGCGCCTGCTCAACGACGCCAAGACCACGCTGCACAGTTATGTCGAGGTGGCCCTGACCACCATCAAGCCGTTCTACGACGCGGCCGCCCCCGGTGATACGGCAGCGCGGGCGCAGGTGGTCAAGTTGCTGTCCAACACCAGCTACGGCAAGGACGGTTATTTCTTCGGCTACGATTCCGAGACCATTCGCCTGTTCAAGGGCAACAGCCCGGACGGCGTGGGCAAGAGTTTCAAGGACAACCGCGACCCCAACGGCGTCTACGTCAACCGCGACCTGGTCAAAGTCGGCAAGGACGGTACCCACTACCTGCAATACAGCTCGACCCAGCCCGGCCAGACCGAGCTGGTGCCCAAGCTCGGCTATACCGAATACCTGCCCAAGTGGGACATGGTCATCGGTACCTCGGTCAACCTGGATGGCATCGATGCTCAGGTTGCGGTGGTCGAGGCCAAGGTAGAGAAACGCATGGAAGGCGTACTGTTGAGCATTCTCGGTCTGGCGGTTGTGGTATTGCTGGTGATTGCTGCCGTCGGCCTGCTGGTGGCCAACACGATCCTGCGCCCACTGAGTCTGATGAAGGCCAACCTGGACGATATCGCCGCCGGTGAAGGTGACTTGACACGCCGCCTGGCCATTACCAGCCAGGATGAGCTCGGCGACCTGGCCGGCGCGTTCAATCGGTTTGTCGACAAGATCCACGGCCTGGTCCGCCAGATCACCGAAATGACCGCGCAACTCACCGGCCTGGTGAGCCAGGTGTCCGAGCAAGCCCAGCGCTCGGAAACCGCCATGGAACGCCAGCGTCACGAAACCGATCAGGTCGCCACCGCGATCAACCAGATGTCGTCCGCCGCCCATGAAGTGGCGCGCAGTGCCCAGGGGGCCGCCGTCGCCGCGCAGCAGACCGATGCCGAGGGCCAGGCCGCCAAGCGTGTGGTGGACGGCAGCATCGCGCAGATCCATGCGCTGGTGAACGATATCCGCAGCAGCGGTGTGTCCCTCGACAGCCTGCAGCAGGACGTGTCGTCGATTGTCAGTGTGCTTGGCGTGATCCGCTCGATTGCTGAACAAACCAACCTGCTGGCGCTCAACGCGGCAATTGAAGCTGCGCGGGCAGGGGAGGCCGGACGTGGGTTTGCGGTGGTCGCCGATGAAGTGCGCGCCCTGGCCAGCCGCACCCAGACCAGCACTCAGGAAATCCAGGGCATGATCGACCGCCTGCAAAAAGGCACCGAAGCCGCCGTGGATGCCATGCGCCGCTCCAGCGATGCCGGGGACGGCACATCGGCCCAGGCCAACCAGGCCGGCGCGTCGCTCGACACCATGGCCCAGCTGATCGGCACCATCAACTCGATGAACGCGCAAATCGCCAGCGCCGCCGAGGAACAAACGGCCGTGGCGGAAGAGATCAACCGCAGCGTGCACCAGATTGCCGTGGCGGTGGACAGCGTGGCCGATGAAACCCAGCTAGGCGCCCAGACTTCCCGCAGCCTGGCGGACTTGGGCCAGCGCCTCGGGCAGTTGGTGGGCCAGTTCAGGATCTGACCTACACGTCGCGCATCAGCAAACCAAACGCCAGGTCCAGCTCGGCCGGCAGGGGCACATACACCGTGTGCCCATCCCCCGGCGCTACCTCGATGGCGTCGCCCTTGGCGTTATGCAAGGTGGCCAGGGCAAAGTGAAAGTTGCCGGCCGGCGTCATCAGTTCCAGCTGATTGCCCACGGCAAAGCGGTTCTTCACCTTGACCTCGGCCAGCTCGCCCCGGCGTTCGCCGGTCAACTCACCCACAAACTGCTGGCGCTCGGAGACGGAGCTGCCGTTCTGGTAGTTCTGGTATTCGTCGTGCACATGGCGGCGCAGGAAACCTTCGGTGTAACCGCGCTGGGCCAGGGATTCGAGGTCGGTCATCAAGCGGCGGTCAAAGGCGCGACCGGCCATTGCATCATCAATTGCGCGGCGATACACCTGGGTGGTGCGCGCGCAATAGAAGTGCGATTTGGTACGGCCTTCGATCTTCAGTGAATGCACGCCCATGCGGGTCAGGCGCTCCACGTGCTGCACGGCGCGCAGATCCTTGGCGTTCATGATGTAGGTGCCGTGTTCGTCTTCGAACGCCGGCATCTGCTCAGTGGGGCGATTGGCTTCCTGCAACAGGAATACCTGGTCGGTCGGCGTGCCGATGCCCAGCGTCGGTTCGAATGCCTGGACGATGTCACCCGTGGCGTTTTCCACCGCCGGGGTGGCCTGGTATTTCCATCGACATGCATTGGTGCAGGTGCCCTGGTTGGCGTCGCGCTTGTTCATGTAGCCAGATAGCAGGCAACGCCCGGAATAGGCCATGCACAGGGCGCCATGGACGAACACCTCCAGTTCCATGGCCGGCACGTGTTGGCGAATCTCGCCGATCTCTTCCAGCGACAACTCCCGCGACAGGATTACCCGGCAGATGCCTTGTTGTTGCCAGAACACCACACTGGCCCAGTTGACGGTATTGGCTTGAACCGACAAGTGAACCGGCATCTGCGCAAAATGCTGGCGCACCAGCATGATCAGCCCTGGGTCAGACATGATCAGCGCGTCCGGGCCCATGGCGACCACGGGGGCCAGGTCCTTGAGAAAGGTTTTCAGTTTGGCGTTGTGCGGCGCGATGTTCACCACCACGTAGAAACGCTTGTCCTGTGCATGGGCTTCCTGGATCCCGAGGGCCAGGTTGGCGTGGTCGAATTCATTGTTGCGCACGCGCAGGCTGTAGCGCGGCTGGCCGGCGTACACCGCATCGGCGCCATAGGCAAAGGCGTAACGCATGTTCTTCAACGTGCCGGCGGGCGCGAGCAGTTCGGGGGCGATCAGTGGGAGCATGGAGGTGTGAGCCGCAAAAGGCGCGAGGGTAGTGCAGGCCTTGGCGTGGTGCATTGATCCACGTCTAGATAAGCCGATCTATGCTTGTTCGAACAACCAGGGCACTCCCAGGTTTCGCTGCGGACTAAGCAACAGGGCCGACACCGGCCCTGTGCTTTTTTGACATGGATCGGACATGAATCAAACCAACCTGCAATTCAAGACCCTGCTGTTACTGCTGGCCCTGGTGACCGTCGCCTTCATCTGGATATTGCTGCCGTTTTACGGCGCGGTGTTCTGGGCGGTGATCCTCGGCATCATCTTCGCGCCCATGCAGCGCCGCCTGCAGCAGCGCTTTGGCTGGAACCGCAACCTGACTTCCCTGACCACCTTGACGGTGTGCCTGGTGATCGCGATTTTGCCAGTGATCATTACCAGCGCCTTGCTGGTGCAAGAGGGCGCCACCCTTTACAAGAACGTCGAAAGCGGCCAGTTGGATGTGGCCGGTTATATCGAGCAGTTCAAGCATTTCCTCCCGCCATACTTCCAGCACCTGCTGGACCGCTTCGGCATGGGCAACCTGGAAGGGCTGCGGGAAAAGGTGGTGAAAGGCGCGATGCAGGGCAGCCAGTTCTTCGCCACACAGGCGTTCAGCTTCGGCCAGGGCACGTTCGATTTCCTGGTGAGCTTTTTCATCATGCTCTACCTGCTGTTTTTCCTCCTGCGCGACGGCCCGGAACTGGTGCGCAAGGTGCGCACGGCGGTGCCATTGGCCGAGCCGCAAAAGCGTCGCCTGCAACTCAAGTTCAACCGGGTGGTGCGAGCCACGGTCAAGGGCAACGTGCTGGTGGCCGTCACTCAAGGTGCGCTGGGGGGCTTTATTTTCTGGTTCCTGGATATTCCCAGTGCATTGCTCTGGGCGGTATTGATGGCGTTTCTATCCCTGCTGCCTGCGGTGGGTGCCGGGATTGTATGGGGCCCGGTGGCCGCCTACTTCCTGTTGAGCGGTTCGATCTGGCAGGGCGTGGTGCTGGCGCTGTTCGGCGTGTTCGTGATCGGCCTGGTAGACAACGTACTGCGCCCGATTCTGGTGGGCAAGGACACCAAGATGCCGGACTACCTGATCCTGATCTCGACGCTGGGCGGCTTGTCGGTATTCGGCCTGAACGGCTTCGTGATCGGGCCGCTGGTCGCGGCGCTGTTCATTTCCTGCTGGGCGTTGTTCGTGGAAACCAAGCCGCGCGTCAAATTGCCGTTACCCTAGGCTTCAAGCCTGTAGTTGGCAGCCAGTTGCAGTTGGGCGTCGGATAACGAAGTGAGCGGGCCGCTGATAGGCTCGCCATCGCGTACTACATACCAGCAGGCGAGCAAGCCCAGCTTGCGAAGAGGGGCGGGAACGGCGCTGCCGATGACGGACATGATCTGAACAGTGGGCATAAGTACCTCCAAACGTTATGGAGGTCACCTTACGGTGCGGCGGCGCGTAGGAAAAATCACCTGGCTCGATAGTCAACATCAACGCCGGGCGTCAGTCCACCACTTGGTCGAGCATGTGCACCACTTCCTGTTCGCTGAGCAGGCCCTTGCGCACCAGGTTCTCTGCCAGCAATGCCAGGAACTTCGCGCTGCGGTGGCCTTCCAGGTGCTTGAGTTCGGTCAGGGCGCTATAGACCTTGCTGGAAGTGCAGAGGCCAGCGGTGCGATGCGGATTTTGTGTGGGCATGGTCAATCGTCCGTAATTGTTATTGGGTGGACAGGGTCGATAGTGAAACGGGCTCATGACACAAACATGACAGCGTTCGTACCGGTCGAGCAAGAGGAGATCCCAACCGGATCATGTGGGATTGCCGCCCGAGCATTGTCCTCACAACGACCTTTGCAAGATAAATCCAGACGTTCAAGGCAAAAAAAGGCCCCGCGTTTGGGCGAGGCCTGTTGCATGTACAGCAATGTGTTACCAGCCGTGGCGGTAGTAGCCGTGGGGCGGGCCATAGTAGCCGTAACCCCGTGGCGGGCCGTAATAGACCGGCGCCGGGCGGTAATAAACCTGTTGCTGCACGTACACCGGTGGTGGCGGTGCGTAGTAGACCGGCGGCGGAGCGGCATACACCGGCTGCGGCTGGACGTACACCGGTTGCTGCACATAAACCTCACGAGGCTGGCTGGCAACCACGGAGCCGACAACGGCTGCACCGACAAGAGCACCCAATACGGCCGGGCCGCCCCAACCACCACCGTGGGCGGAGGCTTGGCCTGCCATCGCGAGTGCGCCAATAAGCAAGGCGATCCTGGGGACTTTACGCATCATGGTCATTCCTCGGTTAGCCCCTGCGCTTGTGGTCTGCGATCAATAGACTCAAGGATTGTCGCGGGGATACTTTTAAGACAACGTATTTCTGAAAAACAGCACAGCCGATAGGTAAAGGTTGTGTAAGGTCTGTACCGATTTGCTTACTTCAAGGAGCTACCCATGCAGATGCACCCCAACAAGGACACCCAACTGTGCATGTCACTGTCGGCGCGGCCCGGGAATTTCGGCCTGCGTTTCCATAACCATCTGTATGAGCAGTTGGGCCTGAATTTTTACTATAAAGCCTTCAGCAGCCAGGATCTGCCCGGCGCGATCGGTGGCATACGGGCGCTGGGCATCCGGGGTTGTGGCGTGTCGATGCCGTTCAAGGAGGCTGCCATCGCTTTAGTGGACGAACTGGACGATTCGGTTCAAGCCATCAATTCCCTGAACACCATCGTCAACACCGGCGGCCGTCTCAAGGCCTACAACACCGACTACATTGCCGTCGAGCAACTGCTGAAAAAACACCAGGTGCCGAAGGACTCAACCTTCGCCCTGCGCGGCAGCGGCGGCATGGCCAAGGCCGTCGCCAGCGCTTTGCGTGACGGCGGTTACGCCAATGGCGTGATCGTGGCGCGCAATGAGGTGGCGGGCAGGGCGCTGGCACGCAACCTGGGGTATGAGTGGCAGGCTGAACTGGGCGGGTTACGCCCGCGCATGCTGGTTAACGTGACACCGATTGGCATGACCGGCGGGGCAGAGGCGGATCAGTTGGCGTTTGAAGCCGATGCCGTTGATCAAGCCGAGACGGTGTTCGATGTCGTGGCGATCCCCGCTGAAACCCCGTTGATAGTGCGCGGGCGTGCCCAGGGGAAGCGGGTGATTACCGGCCTTGAAGTGATTGCGATCCAGGCATTGGAGCAGTTTGTGCTGTATACCGGCGTGCGTCCTACACCGGAGCAATTTCAGGCGGCCGTGGCGTTCGCCCGAAGCTGATACGCTGCGCAGCGCCAACCGGGAGAGCGGGCAACCCCGCTCCCCGGTTGGACCCTCCTCAGGCCTGTTCCAACTGCGCCAGGCGTTCTTCCAGCGCCGCAATTCGCGCTTCCAACTCTTCGATACGCTCGACGGAGACGCCCCCGCCGCCGCGCTCCACCGGGTTACCGCGCGCGGCAATAATCGTTTCGATATCCGCCGGGTCCCCCAGCGCATGGGTATACCGGTCCTCGCGCTGCCCCGCCTGGCGCGGCACCAATAGCGCCAGGCCCCGTGCAATCAGGCGTTCGAGCTGGTGCACCACCTGCTCGGCATCCTCAAAGTCATGCATGCGCCCGCTGCGCGTCAGCAACTCATTGACCGTCTGCGGGCCGCGCAGGAACAGCAGCCCGATCAGGATCATTTGCGCGGGCACCAGTTCCAGCGCCTTGTCCACGCGGTGTTCCCAGCGGTCGGCGCGGCTGCCCATGACCAGCCGGGTGTAACCCTGACCTTCCAGCACGCGCAAGCTCTGGCCGACCTGGCCCTGGCTGAGATTGGTCACCGGTTCCCGGCTGGTTTTCTGGTTGCACGCCAGCACCAGGGCGTTGAGGGTCAGGGGGTAGGTTTCCGGGTTGGTCGCCTGTTTTTCGATCAGGCAGCCCAGGACGCGGATTTCCGTGCTATTCAGGCGCGGCTCAGGCGTGTCGGTGTCGTGCTCGGCGGTCATCGCGCTTTCCCTATGCAGTGAATCCACTAGCCTAAGCCGGAAAAAATAAAAGACAAGCGGCAGGCATGGCTATAATCGTCGCTGGTTCCAACCCTGCCATTACCACGAGACTGACATGACTATTTCCCTGTATGCCGCTTCTATCCCAGTCTTCAAGCAAATGCTCAACGCCCTCAGCGATGTGCTGAACAAAGCCGAAGCCCACGCCACCGCCAAGAACATCGAGCCGAACGCTCTGCTGCAAGCGCGCCTGTTCCCGGATATGTTCGCGCTGGTGCGCCAGGTGCAGATCGCTGTCGACTTCGCCAAGGGCGTTTCCGCGCGCCTGGCCGAGATCGAAGTGCCGAAGTACGAAGACAGCGAAGTCACCTTCGCCGACCTGCAAGCGCTGATCGCCAAGGTGCTGGCCTTCGTCGATACCATCAAGCCCGAGCAGATCGACGGCAAGGAAGGCATCGAAATCGTCACCCGCCCAGGCACCCCGAAAGAGAAGCGCTTCAGCGGCCAGTCCTACCTGCTGACCTACGGCCTGCCGCAGTTCTTCTTCCACGTCACTACCGCTTACGCCTTGCTGCGTCATAACGGCGTTGAAGTGGGCAAGCGTGATTACATGGGCGCTTTCTAAGCACCCACTAAAAAGCCCGGGTGCGTTCTTCAACGAACGGCCCGGGCTTTTTTACAGCTGGCGTTCACGCCAACTGTTTATCCTTGTCCAGGCACGCCGCCGCAGTGAACAGCACATCGGTGGACGAGTTGAGCGCGGTTTCCGCCGAATCCTGCAGCACACCGATGATGAAGCCTACAGCCACCACCTGCATGGCGATCTCGCTCGGAATGCCGAACAGGCTGCACGCCAGCGGAATCAACAGCAGCGAACCACCGGCCACGCCCGAAGCCCCGCAGGCGCAAATGGCCGCGACCACACTGAGCAGCACGGCGGTGGGCAGGTCTACGGCAATGCCCAGCGTGTGCACGGCCGCCAGGGTCAGCACCGTAATGGTGATCGCGGCGCCGGCCATATTGATCGTGGCGCCAAGCGGGATCGACACCGAGTAGGTGTCTTCATGCAGGCCCAGGCGTTTGCTCAGCGCCAGGTTCACCGGAATATTCGCCGCCGAACTGCGGGTGAAGAACGCGGTAATACCGCTTTCGCGCAGGCACAGCAGCACCAGCGGATAAGGGTTGCGACGCAGTTTCCAGAATACGATGGCCGGGTTGATCACCAGCGCCACGAACAGCATGCAGCCGATCAGCACTACCAGCAGGTGGGCATAGCCGAGCAGGGCGCCGAAGCCGGAGGTGGCCAGGGTCGAGGCGACCAGGCCGAAGATCCCCAGCGGGGCAAAGCGGATCACCACGCGCACGATCAGCGTCACACCGTTGGACAGGTCATCGAGCACCGTGCGGGTAGTTTCGCCGGCATGGCGAATGGCAATGCCCATGCCGATGGCCCAGGCCAGAATGCCGATGAAATTGGCATTCATCAGTGCGCTGACCGGGTTATCGACCACGCTCAGCAACAGGCTTTGCAGCACCTCGCCGATACCGCCGGGAGCGCTCACGGTGGCGTCATGGGTGGCCAGTACCAGGGACGACGGAAACAGCATGCTGGCAACCACCGCAACCACGGCAGCGGCAAAGGTACCCAGCAGATACAGGAACAGGATCGGCCGGATATGGGTTTCCTGGCCGTGTTTATGATTGGCGATAGACGCCATCACCAGCACGAACACCAGGATCGGCGCGACGGCCTTCAGCGCCGTGACGAACACTTTGCCGATAAACCCGGTGGCCTTGGCGGCCTCAGGCAGCAACAGGGCCAGCAGAATCCCGGCGATCAGGCCGATGATAATTTGGGTGACCAGGCTGACGCGCATTAAACGTTGCAGCAGGGAAGGGGCAGCAGTCATAAACAGTTGTCTCTGGTTTTTTTAGTAGGGCACAGCATTGCAAGGAGAAAGTACTGTAGGCAGCAGGCGCGAAGTCTAACATGCTGTAGGACGGGTCCCGTTCGCTGCGTCATTCCGTCACTCGCACTGTCGGATTTGGATTCATCGGCGCGGGCGTGTCATCAGGGCAGGGTGGTAAACAGTTCGCGTCGGGCGCCCTCGGTAATCGCCACGATGCCAGGGTGCTTGACCTTGCGCTCCACCGAGATGGCATAAAACGACTCGGTCACCGCGTCGGTCTGGCCGATCAGCGCCACGCCGTATTGGCGCACCACCTCATCGGCGATCACGCTGGGGGCGATAAAGATGCCGCTGCCCGATTGCCCGAAGGCCTGCATCAATGCGCTGTCGTCGAACTCGCCGATGATCCTGGGTTGAATCTGCTGATCGGCAAACCAGCGTTGCAAACGGCTGCGCACCACGGTCTCTGCGCCGGGGATCAGCAACGGTGCGCCGTGCAAACACCCTGGGAAATCGCCGCTATGTTGGTCAGCCAATGCCTGGGTGGCGAAAAAACTGATGCCACATTCCCCCAGCTTCTGGCTGTAGCCCTTGATGTCCAGGTGCGTGGGCATCGGGCTGTCGGAGATCACCAGGTCCAGGCGCTGGATGGCCAGGTCGGCCAATAACCGTTCGAGTTTGTCTTCACGGCAGGTGATGCGGATCGGTTCGCTCAGCTCCATGGTGGGGGCAATCAGCCGGTACACGATGGACTTGGGCACCACATCCGCCACGCCGACGCGAAATACAATCTGCTGCTCGTTGGGTTGTGCGCGCAGCATCGCCTCCAATTCATTGCCGGTCTGGAACATCTGCTCGGCATAGGGCAGCGCCTGGCGTCCGGCTTCGGTCAGCTCCAGCTGGCGGCCGACACGCTGAAACAGCGCGATGCCAAAGGTATGTTCCAACAGGCTGATCTGCCCGCTGATGGTCTGGGGGGTGAGGTTCAGTTGCTCGCAGGCACGCACGATGCTGCCGGTCTTTGCCACCACCCAGAAGTAATGCAGTTGTCGATAATTGAGCATCGCTGTCTACACTTCGTAAAAAACGAAGTATACGCGAGAAAAATACGAATTTTCCTGAACTGTTTGCCTGCATAGAATGCGTCGCTATCGCGGGGCTACTATTTGGACCCAAGCGTTCTAACGAGGAATACATCATGAAACTCAATTCCCTGGGCGCGGCTGCACTGCTTGCGCTTTCATTGGTGATGATTGGCGGGTGCGATCAAGTCGAGAAAAGCGCGCAGCAGGTACTGGGCAAAGCCACCGAAACGGCCAAGCAAGCAATCGATGACACCCAGAAAGCCGCTGAACAGGCATTGAGTGAAGCGACCCAGGGCCTGATCAATCCGCAGAAGAAGGATGATCAGCCAGAAAAAGATGCAGAATCCGATACCCAAGAAACCTAATTTCCCAGCACAACGTCAGGACTGACCTATGGATTATCTTTTACAACTGGCCGCCAGCCCCACCGCCTGGATCGCACTGGCGACCTTGATCGTCATGGAAATCGTGCTGGGCATCGATAACCTGATCTTCATCTCGATCCTCACCAACAAATTACCGGAGCAGCACCGGGCCAAGGCGCGGCGCATTGGCATCAGCATGGCGTTGGTGTTGCGCCTGGGCCTGTTGAGCACCATCGCGTTTATCGTGCAATTGACGACGCCGGTCTTTGAAGTGTTCGGCCAGGCGTTCTCGTGGAAGGACATGATCCTGATTGCCGGTGGCCTGTTTCTGGTATGGAAGGCAACCACCGAGATCCATCACAGCATGGACCCGGAGCCCGAAGACAAAGCCAGCGTTGGCAATACGGTTGCCATCGGCTTTGCGGCCGCCATCGGACAGATCCTGCTGCTCGACCTGGTGTTCTCCATCGACAGCATCATCACGGCAGTTGGCATGACCGAACACTTGCCGATCATGATCATCGCCGTGGTGACCTCGGTGATCGTGATGCTGGTGGCGGCAGAACCCTTGGCCAAGTTCATCAACGACAACCCGACCGTGGTGATGTTGGCACTGGGCTTTTTGATCATGATCGGCATGACGCTGATCGCCGAAGGCTTCGGCGCCCATGTGCCCAAAGGCTACGTGTATGCGGCCATGGCGTTCTCGGCGGCTATCGAGTGCCTGAATATCGCACGGCGTAACCGCCACAAGCGTTTGCTCGCTGCCCGCCAGTAAGCGCTGTACCAAAAGGCCGGCTGGGCTCATATGAGCCCAGCCGGCCTTTTGCTGTCTGCTAGAATCGGCGCACTTGATAGCTTGAGGTCCACCATGAACGAGCCGATTCGCCTTACCCAGTACAGCCACGGTGCGGGTTGCGGCTGCAAGATCTCGCCCCAGGTGCTGGAAGTGATCCTTGCCGGCAGCGGCGCGCAGAACCTCGACCCCAACCTGTGGGTAGGCAACGCCTCCCGTGACGATGCGGCGGTGTACGCCATCGACGACGAGCGCGGCGTGGTCTCCACCACCGATTTTTTCATGCCGATCGTCGACGACCCCTTTGACTTCGGCCGCATCGCCGCCACCAATGCCATCAGCGACATCTACGCCATGGGCGGCGACCCGTTGATGGCCATTGCCATTCTCGGTTGGCCGGTGAATGTGCTGGCGCCGGAGATTGCCCGCGAAGTCATTCGTGGCGGCCGCGCGGTCTGCGACGCTGCCGGTATCCCGCTGGCCGGTGGGCACTCCATCGACGCCCCGGAGCCGATCTTCGGCCTGGCCGTGACCGGCATCGTGCACAAGCGCCATATGAAGCGCAACGACACCGCCACCGCCGGGTGCAAGCTGTACCTGACCAAACCCTTGGGCATCGGCATCCTCACGACCGCCGAAAAGAAAGGCAAGTTGCGCGAAGCGGATATCGGCCTGGCCCGCGACTGGATGTGCACCCTCAACAAACCCGGTAGCCGTTTCGGCAAATTGGCCGGGGTGACGGCGATGACCGATGTCACCGGTTTCGGCCTGCTTGGTCACCTGGTAGAGATGGCCGACGGCAGCGGCCTCACGGCCCGCATCGAGTATGCAAAAGTGCCCCGTCTGCCGGGCGTCGAGTACTACCTGGAGCAGGGTTGCGTACCGGGGGGCACCTTGCGCAACTTCGACAGCTACGCCAGCAAGCTCGGGCGTGTGCAGGAGCTGCACAAGCGCGTGCTGTGCGATCCGCAAACCAGCGGCGGCCTGCTGATCGCCGTCACGCCCGAAGGCGACGCCGAGTTCCACGCGGTGGCCGCTGAACTGGGCCTTACCCTTGAGCCGATCGGCGAACTGCTTGAGCGACAGAGCAACGCGGTAGAGGTGGTTTGATGGCGACTGACATCACCGATTACCGCGACATCTTCCTCAACGACCGGCCGATGATGGATACCCGCGCGCCGGTTGAATTCACCAAAGGCGCATTTCCCGGTGTGGTCAACCTGCCGTTGATGACCGACCAGGAGCGCCAACGTGTAGGCACCTGCTACAAGCAGCAAGGCCAGCAAGCTGCAATCGTGCTGGGCCATGAGTTGGTGTCGGGGCGGATCAAGGCCGAACGCATCGCGCAGTGGGCGCAGTTCGCCCAGGCCAATCCAGACGGCTACCTGTATTGCTTTCGCGGCGGGCTTCGTTCACAGATCGTGCAGCAATGGTTAAAAACCGAGGCGGGTATCGAATACCCCCGCGTCGGCGGCGGCTACAAGGCCATGCGCACCTTCCTGCTGGACACGCTCGAGCAGGCCACCGTCCAATGTGATTTCGTCTTACTCGGCGGCATGACCGGCACCGGCAAGACCGAAGTGCTCGGCCAACTACGCAACGCCCTGGACCTGGAAGGCCACGCCAACCATCGCGGCTCCAGCTTCGGCAAGCGTGCCACGGCGCAACCGTCCACTATCGACTTCGAAAACCGCCTTGCGGTAGACCTGCTGAAAAAGCGCGCGGCAGGCATCGAGCAGTTCGTGGTCGAGGATGAGAGCCGCATGATCGGCAGTTGCGCGCTACCGCTGCCGTTGCACAAAGGTATGCAGGCGTTTCCAATGGTGTGGCTGGAAGACAGCGTTGAAGGCCGCGTGGAACGCATCCTGCGCGATTACGTGGTCGACCTGTGCGCCGAGTTCATCGGGGTATGGGGTGAGAATGGCCAAGCGATGTTTGCCGAACGGCTTACCCAGAGCCTGGCCAATATCCATAAGCGCCTGGGTGGCGAACGCTTCCAGCGGCTGCAGGCGATTTTGCAGGACGCCCTGGCGGAGCAGGCGCGCACTGGCGCCGTGGATGTGCACCGGGTGTGGATTGAAGGGCTGTTGCGTGAGTATTACGACCCGATGTATGCGTTTCAGCGTGAGAGCAAAGGCGCACGAATCGAATTTTCCGGGGAGCAGGGCGCGGTGGTGGAGTATTTGCGCGCGCGGGCTGCTCGGGTGGGGTGAGTTTTCGGATGCCATTGAGCTCACAACAGGTTGAGCCGGTTTCTTCAGTTAATGCCGGGAAACAGGAGTTTTGGCTCTCGAGCGCCGGATGATCCAGTCCAAACGCCGCAGGCCCAATGTGGGAGGGGGCTTGCCCCCGATTGCGGTGCAGCAGTCACCCATTTTTTAACTGACAGACCGCCATCGGGAGCAAGCCCCTTCCCACACTTAGGTCGCGGGGTGCGATAAAGCCTTCCCAAAACCTAAAGAATCACCGCCCCGATCAACCCGCACACCACCCCCATCAGCATGGTCAGCCCGGCCACCGTCACCAGCACCCGCGCATCGAAATCCTTACGCAGCATCAGCAACGACGGCAGGCTCACGCTCGGCAGGGTCATCAGCAAGGCGACGGCCGGGCCGGTGCCCATGCCCAGGGTCATCATGGTTTGTACGATGGGAATCTCCGCCGCAGTAGGAATCACGAATAACGTGCCGACAATCGCCAGCGGTACCAGCCACACCAGGCTGTCGGCCATCGCTCCGTCCACATGGGGGAACAGCCAGACCCGCGCCGCGCCAAGGATCAGCACCGCGAGGATATACACCGGGATGGTGCTCCAGAACAGCTGCCACAAGGTCCGTAACCAGCGCGCCAGGAAGGATTCGGACTCAACAGTGCTGACTTCGGCCACAGCCTGCAGCGCCGCTTCCGGCACTTGCTCCGGACGTGCAATGCGCTGCGCCACCAACGACACACCCACCACCAGCACAATCCCCGCCACCAGCCGCAGCGCGGTAAAGCCCCAGCCCAGCACAAACCCCATGAACACCAAGGTGGCCGGGTTCAAGACCGGGTTGGCGATCCAGAATGCCAGCGCAGCGCCGACCGATACCTTTTGGCGCCGCATACCCGCCGCGACAGGCGCCGCGCAGCAGCTGCACATCATGCCCGGCAAGGCGAACAGCCCGCCACGCAGGGTCGAGCCCAGGCCGGCGCGGCCAAACAGGCGCAACAGCCAGTCGCGAGGGATCAACACCTGCAGCAGCGAACCGAGGATTACCGCCAGTACGGCGGCCTTCCAGATCGCCAGGAAATACACCTGGGCATAGGCCAGCGCCGCCGCGAGGGGCGAGCTTTGCTGGTCATTGAGAATCGACGCGCCGATGCTGTGGTTATCGGCCGCTACAAAAGCCTTGAGGTAGTAGGGCGACCATTTCACATAGTAGAGGCCGATGCAGGCCACCAGCAGAAACAGCGCAGGTTTGCACCAGAACGACCAGCCCCGGTTGGGCTGGGCAGAAGCGAGGTTGGACATGGAGATGATCCGCAGATGAGTCAATAGCGGCCATCATACGCGCCTGATGCCCAACCTTCAGGTATCTGCGCTGACCTGGGTCGGATCCGGGCAGGTTTCCTCACCATTATTGAGCCCCTGCTTGTAGTTGCGACTGAGCAGCGAGGCCTTGCCGTTGTGCCAGGTCAGTGTCAGCACGTACAGCGAGTCATAGTCGTTACCGGACCAGTCTTCGGTGATGGTGTGCTTTTCGCCGGCCGCTTCACTGGCGACTTTGTTGATCAACTCCGGCAGGTAACCGTGGGACCAAGCGGTATAGATCGTTGCGTTGTGGTACTTGTCCTCGACCAGCTCATCGGCCAGGGCACTGGTGTCGTTCGCGGAAAACTTGATGTTGACCGGCAAACCCAGCTTGATTGCGCTGGGACTGATGGTCATCAGCGGGCGAATGTAGCTGTAGGAGTTATCCAGCTCGCCTTCCTCGACATTGCGCGTCGGGTTGGCGGCGAATACGAAATCGGCCTTGCCGAATTTTTCCGGCAATACACTGGCCAGGTTCATGGCGCGGTTCAGGCCCTGGCAATTGAGCTGGCCCAGGCCGCCGGCAGGTTTTTCGCCGTGGCGCAGGAAGACCAGAGTTTGCACGCCGTCCACCGGTTGTGCGCGGCTTTCGCGGGCATCCAATGCCGTGACAATGCCGGCGGTGACCAGCAGCAGCGGTAACATCATGTATGAATGGCGTTTGAATTGTTGCACAAGGCGCAGAGGCTTGATCTTCATTATGGGTTCGAGTCTTCGTGCGTCGGTTTAAGGCGGACAGGCCCGGCCCAATGGCGCAGTGTGCGTCCTGGGGGTGTTCCTTGTCGGTATAGCCAGGTGCCTCCATTCACCCTGCGAGCGCATTTAAGAGTGCGCTTGAGCGTTTTGGTTCGCCCGTGTGGGATTCTAGCCAGGCAATGTTGCTTAATGATGACCCATGCAGGGTGGCGAACAGATGACTATCATGGGGGCTTTCCGCCCAGGGATGTCTCCCGATGAATGCACTTGCCGCTTTCCCGATCAACAGTAAATGGCCCGCCCAGCACCCGGAGCGCTTGCAACTGTACTCGTTGCCTACGCCCAACGGTGTAAAAGTATCAATCATGCTTGAAGAGCTGGGCCTGCCCTACGAGGCACACAAGGTCAGTTTCGACACCCAGGACCAGTTGTCTCCCGAGTTTATGTCCCTGAACCCCAACAACAAGATCCCTGCGATCATCGATCCCAATGGCCCAAGCGGGCAGCCGCTGGCGTTGTTCGAGTCCGGCGCGATTCTGATTTACCTGGCGGAAAAAACCAGCCGGTTGCTTTCCGAAGATCCGGCCACCCGCTATGAAACCCTTCAGTGGTTGATGTTCCAGATGGCCGGGATCGGCCCGATGTTCGGTCAGGTGGGGTTCTTCAACAAATTCGCCGGCAAGGCTTACGAAGACAAGCGCCCGCGTGACCGCTACGTCGCCGAGTCCCGCCGCTTGCTCCAGGTACTGGAAAAACGCCTGCTGGGCCGCACCTGGATCATGGGGGATGACTACAGCATCGCTGACATCGCCACTTTCCCCTGGATTCGCAACCTGATCGGCTTCTATGAATCGGGCGACCTGGTGGGTATCGCCGATTTCCCCAATGTACTGCGCGCGTTGGATGGCTTTATCGCACGCCCTGCGGTGATCCGTGGCCTGAACATTCCGAGCTGAAGCATGCCGACTTTCGATTTCAAGCAACTGGATGTATTCAGCAGCGTGCCCCTCAAAGGCAACCCGCTGGCCGTGGTGCTCGGGGCCGATAGCCTCACGGACCAGCAGATGGCTGACTTCGCCAAGTGGACCAACCTCAGCGAAACCACGTTTTTGCTGAAGCCCCGTGACCCACGCGCCGATTACCGGGTGAGAATTTTCACCACCTTGCACGAACTGCCGTTTGCCGGGCATCCGACGTTGGGCAGTTGCCAGGCGTGGTTGCACGCAGGCGGTGTTCCGCGTGGGCAAGAGGTCATTCAGGAGTGCGAAATCGGTTTGGTCCGCATCCGACGTGAAGGCGACGAACTGGCGTTTATCGCGCCACCGCTGTTGCGTTCGGGCGTTGTCGAGGCGCCGCTGCTGGAGCGTGTGCGCCTGGGGTTGGGCCTGGCCCCTGACGCGATTGTGCGCAGCCAGTGGGTGGATAACGGCGCTGGTTGGCTGGCGGTGATGCTGGCTGATTGCCGGGCCGTGCTGGAGGTAAGGCCTGACTACGCGCAACTGCTCGGGTTGGCCGTTGGTATCATTGCTCCTTGCGATGGGGAGGACGCACAGTTTGAGGTGCGCGCCTTTATCGCCGGCGACGGTGCCCAGGAAGACCCGGCCACCGGCAGCTTGAACGCCGGCCTGGCCCAATGGTTGCTCAGCGAGGGCCTGGCGCCGGAGCGCTATGTGGTCAGCCAGGGCACGGCCATGGGACGCGCCGGGCGTATTCGTATTGAGCGCCAGGGTGATGAAGTCTGGGTCGGTGGCGCCGTTGCGGTATGCATCGAAGGCCGTCTACAGCTCTAGATCAATGCAATTGTTACGTGTCGCGCAATACACTGTTGGGCCCTCGGCATTTGTGCTGCGGGTGCTTGGGGCATAAGCTTTGGTCCCAAAGATTTCAGCCATTTTTTCAGGAAAGCCATGACCAGCCAGTTCCCCCAAGCCCGCCCCCGTCGCCTGCGCCGCTCCCCGGAGCTGCGTGGCTTGTTCCAGGAAAGCGAATTCACGCTCAACGACCTGGTGCTGCCGATTTTTGTCGAAGAAGAAATCGACGACTTCGTACCGATCACCAGCATGCCGGGCGTGTTGCGTATCCCTGAGAAAAAACTGGCCGGCGAGATCGAGCGTTATGCCCGTGCCGGCATCAAGTCGGTGATGACCTTTGGCGTATCCCACCATCTTGACGCCAGCGGCAGCGACACGTGGAAAGAACGCGGGCTGGTTTCGCGCATGTCATCGATCATCAAGGACGCCGTGCCGGAAATGATCGTGATGTCCGACACCTGCTTCTGCGAATACACCGACCACGGCCACTGCGGCGTGATGCATGGCGCTCACGTCGACAATGACGCGACCCTGGTCAACCTGGGCAAACAAGCCGTGGCCGCCGCCCGCGCCGGAGCCGACGTGATCGCACCCTCGGCAGCGATGGACGGCCAGGTCCAGGCCATCCGCCGCGCTCTGGACGACGCCGGTTTTACCCACATCCCGATCATGGCCTACTCCACCAAATTCGCCTCGGCTCTCTACGGCCCGTTCCGCGAAGCCGGCGGCAGCGCCCTCAAGGGCGACCGCAAAAGCTACCAGATGAACCCGATGAACCGCCGCGAAGCCGTCCGCGAATCGCTGCTCGACGAGCAGGAAGGCGCCGACGCGCTGATGGTCAAACCGGCCGGCGCTTACCTCGACATCATCCGCGACATCCGCGAAGCCTCACGCCTGCCAGTGGCGGCGTATCAGGTGAGTGGTGAGTACGCAATGATCAAATTCGGCGCCCAAGCCGGGGCGATTGACGAAGACCGCGTGGTGCGCGAGACCTTGGGCTCGATCAAGCGGGCTGGGGCGGATTTGATTTTTACGTACTTTGCGATGGATTTGGCGTTGGCGGGGATTTAAGGGCGCCATTTATCCCTGTGGTGAGCGGGTCGGATTTGCTTGCCACAGGGGTAGGAGGGCGACCTTGTATATTGATTTTGAACAGCGCTCAATTAAATTTTTCGTAATCTTCCGCACCTAATGACTTTAACCATTTCTTGAAGAAATCAATTTGATCCTGTGGGTTGTTTGTTAGGTTTTCTTCTTCATAGTCGAATAAATGGACAATGTTGTCCTTGGTTGCTTGTTGGCCTAAAGTCATTTCGTATGCCACAAGCCCAGCGCTCATCTGAGAGGCCATTCTTGATGGTTTAACGTTTATTTTTGCCCCTTTGCATAGAAAGGTTATCTCCGGGAAATCTGCTCGAATATTTGCGAAGCAGACATAAAGGTCTATTCCTCTATAAATTTTTTTAAAATTTTCGGCTTCTGAAAATGTCATGGTGAGTTTTGTTGGGGCATATCTGACGGTGACTTGCTTGTGTTCGTTGTTGATTATTACTTTTATATTTTTTGTTTCCATTTTATTTTCTATTAGGGTTTGGTATGGAATATTCAATGCGGCTAACCTCCCCTTGGAGCTAGATCAGGTGTTGGCAGAAATTTAAGAACGCCGTAATTCTGTGGTTAGCGAACTTGCTCGAGTGGGACTGAGCGGCAGCCACTTAACTGGCTACACGGATCTAATTGACTGAGCGGGCCATACTGATTAGTTTTATTCCCTGAGTAAGTAACTGTCGAATTTTTCTATTATGCTCTGTGGCTCGGGGTTTGCTTGTTACATGGTCATCGAGCTAAATTTGCAGTGATTCGGCCCATTTTTTGCGATAAGAAATCTGTTCGTTGATGTCATTTGTAAGTTCATTTTCTTCATAGTCGAATATACGAACGAGTTTTGCATCGGAATCACCTATTTGGGTTTCATAAGCAACGATTCCACTAGACATTTGTGAGGCCATGGCTGAGGGATAGACGTTTATTTTTGAACCTTTACATAGAAATTTAATATCGCTAAATTCTTTTCTCAATGAGCCAAAGCATAGATAGATATCTGCTTCGCTATACGTTTTTTTCAGTCCGCTGGCAAAGGTTATTGAAAGTGTTGCTGTTCTTCCGTCGCATTCTATTGTGGCTTTTTCTCGAGTTGAATTTTTGATTACAAATATCTCTAGTTTTTTCATTTTTTAGCTTCTATTTGGGTTGATTACTGGGTAGACCGACGCTGGGGTTGGCGCCGTGCAAGAAAGCCGTGCCATTTCCAAAAGGTGAGCTGAATTCCACATATAAAATTTCTCGTTCGGAAAAAACATCGATAGTTCGTATTTTCATTTCACTTCTTCGTTAATGGGAGTCGTACAACAGTATCATCTACATTCGTCGTGTTGGTTTTTAGCTCAAACGTCCATGTTTCCTCATGGTAATGATGCTTGCTCGGCTTGCTGTTCATTTCATGAAGGCCGTAACGGATGCTTCTTTTTGCATCGCCAGAAACAATTCTGTCGCGATCAGGTCCGCCGGTTCGTGGGTTGTTGTTCGTTTGTGACGGCTTCTAGGTCGTAATGTTGTAAGCAGCTTAGTAATACCCTCATGAATTCTTGCTGGTCGAGTACTTCGGCGCCGAAATAAGTTGTCATTTTTTTGAATACATCATCAAAGCTATCACCAGTCATTAAGAAGTGCTCAATTGAATCAATAAACCAATTTTGCTCGGATTTGGTGTATTCCAGAAATTCTGGTTTTGTCAGTTCGTTAAAAAGCTCGACGAGTTCTTTTTTGCTATTTACGTCTTTTGATGCGATGAGTTCTTCTCTTTTGGGGTCGTCGGTATTCTCGATGTCATACGTAAATAGCAGTCCGCGAATTATTGACATGCTGAGTGCTCTTTTATTCATAATCATAATTCCGCATAGGCTGTTTTGGGATTGCCGTCTCTATTCAGTATTACTCGAGCTTTAGATTGTTGGCTATATTTCATCTCGTCGCCAGAGTATCCTTCGCCTACAATTTTTCCCATATTCATGGGTTCTAATGATTGGGCAAGTCCGTTCCTTCTGAAAATGAGTTGTGCTCGATATATTGCATTCAATTGATCCCTATGGCTAAGAAAGTGGGTTGCAGCAGGTGAGGGGAAAAGGGGACAGATTTATTAGTTTTTAATGCGCTGATGGTCAAACCGGCCGGCGCCTACCTCGACATCATCCGCGACATCCGCGAAGCCTCACGCCTGCCGATGGCGGCGTATCAGGTGAGTGGTGAGTACGCGATGATCAAATTAGGCGCCCAAGTGAGTGCGATCGATGAGGCACGTGTCGTGCGCGAGACCTTGGGCTCGATCAAGCGGGCGGGGGCGGATTTGATTTTTACGTACTTTGCGATGGATTTGGCGTTGGCGGGGGTTTAGGTAGGCGCTCATTCTGTGGCGAGCGTGCTCGTCACAGATGCATTTGCTAAGTTTGCACCGATTCAGCCCAGCGCTGGCAGAAATCATGCTGCTCTTGTATATCATTGGTGAGATCGTTTTCTTCATAAGAAAATATATGCACAAGTTCCCCTCCTGGCTGCCCCATAGTCATTTCGTAGGCAACAAGACCGTTTGACATATGTGAAGACATACCTGACGTGTGGACGTTGATTTTGGCGCCTTTGCAAAGAAACAATGTGTCTTTCATATCAGCTCTTAATAAACCGAAGCAATCGTATAAGTCCATTGCTGTATAGGTTTTTTGGATTCCGTTGCTTAGCAATAGATAAAGGGTAGGTTTGCCGCCTTCATATTCAATCACGGCACTGTCACGTATCCCGTCTTTGATAATGGTGATTTCACGTGATTTCATGGGTATTTCCTATGTGGGTTCAAAAATGTATATCCCTTAAAGGTTCCGTCTTCATTAACGGGCGATGCACCTAAAATATCCTTGGTGTCTATTCGTTCGGGAATTGCGATTTCTAATTCGTTTTTATGTTTTGAGAGCCTTCCGAGCTCTTTGTTCACGTCTCTTCCAGGGATTTTTCTCAGTGTGTAAAGGAAACCCTCTTCGAGTCCAAAGTTTGAAGCAAATACCAACGCTTGTTTCCTTGAGGTTGAAGTGGGGACGAATTTGCTAGGAGGGCTGGCATTATTCAAGGCGTGCAGGAAAAGGTCTGTGCTGTCTCCTCGACTTTCAAATCCATTATTAAAGATTTCGTCTGGTCCTCTTAAGTCACCGCGATATAGATATTCTCGTTTTTTTTCTGAGCTGGGTAGCGGGGGAGTCCCCTCATCCACCTTTCCCTGCCCGTGAGATTTTTCCGTATTAAGCTGTGGTTTACATCCCCCCGCGCCTGGACATGTACTTAAACCTAGCGGATCCACCCATCCAGTAGGATTGGGCACGTACCGGTACGCATTGATCCCACCCGCCAGTTTCACCGGATCAGGCGTCAGGTAACGACCAATATCCGGATTGTAGTAGCGATGGCGGTTGTAGTGGAGGCCGCTTTCCTGATCGAAGTATTGGCCTTGAAAGCGCAGCGGGTTGTCGATTTTGCCTACGTCGAGGCGGCTGATTTCGCCGTAGGCGCGGTAGTGGGCGGACCAGACGATTTCGCCTTCAGGCGTGGTGAGTTCTTGCGGCGTGCCGAGGTGGTCGAGTTGGTAGTGGTAGGGCTTGGTTTCTTGTGGGCCGAAGCCTTCCAGCAACACCAATGGGCGGAAGCTGTCGGGTTCGTAGAGGTAGCTGCGATGACGTTCCGCATGATGTTCGGCAATCAGCTTGTCGCCTTGCCAGAAGAACTCGGTGGTTTTCCCATCCACGGTTTTGCTGATACGCCGCCCAAACGGGTCATAGCGATAACTGGCCGTTTTCCCGTTGGGCTTGGTGATGCCGATTAGCCGGTGCTGGCAGTCGTAGCGGTATTCGGTGACGAGCTGATGGCTTTTGCCGCGCCGTTCGCGGGTCAGGTTGCCGAAGGCGTCGTAGTCGTAATGGTGATCGCCTTGGATCACCAAGCGGTTGCCCGCGACGATGTCCGGGCCAGGCCTGTCTTGCATCAGCAGGTTGCCGGCAGGGTTGTGGCCGAAGCGTTCCTGGACGTCTTGCGAGTGATCGGCGCGGGTCAGGCGGTGGAGTGGGTCGTAGCGGTAAAGGTGTTCGCCTTTGCGGGTGTCGTGCAGGCGGGTGAGGTTGCCGGTTTTGTCGTAGTCGTAGTGGCGTTGGTAGAGGTGGTTTTGTTGCTGGGTGACGGCGTGGGTATGTAGCCGGTTTTGCTCGTCGTAGTGGTAATGGCTGAGCAGTTGGCCTTGTTGGCGTTGGTGTTCGCGACCGGCTTTGAACAGGTGGGAAGTCAGCAATGCACCGTTCAGCTCGACGGTGGCGAGGTGGCCGCCTTTGTCGTGGTTGAAGGTGAGGCGGTTGTTGTCCGGTAGGCGTAAATGCTGAAGTTGGCCGCAGGCGTCGTAGCCATAGCGCAACGTGCCCCAGCCTTGGTGTTCGGCAGTGAGGCGGTTTTGGCGGTCGTATTCGTAGGCCAGGAACCAGTGGCCGTCGTCGACGCTGAGGAGGTTGCCTTGGCGGTCGTAGGCATAGTCGACAGCGCTGCCGTCGGGCAGGGTTTTTCTTACGAGGCGGCCGGCGTGGTCGCGCTGGTATTGAGTGACGAGCTGACTGCCGTCGTCGCCGTGTTCGGTCTTTTCCAGCAGGTTGCCGTTGAGGTCGTAGGCGTAGGCGGTGCGTTGGCCGTCAAAACCGGTTTCCTGTTGGATCAGGCCGTTGGGGTGGTAGTCGAGTTGGTAGGTTTCGCCGACTTCGTTTTCGATGGCGGTCAGCAGCAAGCGGGCGTTGTCGTAGCGGTACTTGAGCTGGGTGCCGTCGGCATTGATGCGGCGGCTGATCAGGTGCAGGCCGTCGGCGTATTCGTAGCGGGTGACGTGGCCCAATTCATCGCGCTCGGCGATGATTTTTCCGTAGGGGTTGTAGCTGAATTCCCGGTAAGTACCGTCGGATTGGGTCAGTTTCAGCAGGCGGCCTACGGCGTCCCACTGATACTGGGTCAGCGCGCCCTGTTCATCCTCACGCGCAATCTGCCGGCCCAGCTCGTCATAGCGGTAGCGCTTGATCCCGCCATTCGGTAATTGCTCTTCAACGAGCTGCCCACGCTCGTTCCACACCAACCGATGACAACTGTGATCCGGATACCAGACCCCGGTCAGTTGCCCCTGTTTGTCGTAGCTGTAGTCGGTCGCGTTGCCATCCGGATTGATCTGGCGAATGACATCGCCTTGTTCATTGCGCTCGTATTTCCAGACCGCCTCACCGCGCCTTACAACCCGTACGAAACCGTTGTCATGCTCGTAGGACGTCGGCTCATCATCCCCCGGAAACAGCGCGACCAAGCGTCCGGCGTCGTCGTATTGATAGGCCGTCACCGCGCCCATCGGGTCCTGCTCGACCGTCAGGCGACCCTTGTCATCGTAGGATTTGAAGTGCTGGGCGCCGTCGGGGTCGATGCGCTGTACCAGCCGCGCCCGCTGGTCATGTACGTAAACTTCCTGGCTGCCGTCGGCGTTGTGCACGGTGACGCGACCGTCATCGCCCCAGGCATACCGCGTGTCCATCTGCGAGAAACTGGCCCAATGCCGGACACAGCGCGCCGCCTTGCCGGAACGTTCCCACTCCCAAAAGAAACTCGCCCCACCGGCCAGTTGCCGTTCAAGAATGACGTGCTGCTCGTCGTACCGATAACGCTCACATTCACCTACGGCATTGGTTGCTGAAACCAGTCGTCCACTGTCGTCATAGGCGTAGGAAACGACGTTCTGCTCGGTCACCCAGACGAAGGGTTCATGCCCCGTGGCGCGATGAACCTGGTAGTCCACCGCCACGATGCGGTCGAACTCATAACGCAACAAAAGCGAACGGCCCACGCCGTTATCCAACCGCTCAATGCGGCCCAATCGATCCCGGACAACCGACAACCGGTTGTCATACGCATCGCTGATCGCCGTCAGCACACCGTCGCGAAAGTGATAAAACCGGGATGACCGGGCCAGCACCAATTCACCAGGCAACGACCCCAGATAAATCGCCGCTTCCGCCAGGCTGTTGGTAATCGCCGGCCGAGCCACCGTCGGCAAGGGCAGGGTGGTCGCGCGATTCTCATGGTCCGTCCACACCACCGAATCGCCCGACACCACCAGCCGCTGGGCCAGCGCATGACTCCAGCCAAACCCCAACCCACAATCCACTTCCACCGCACTGCTGCGATACAAGCGCGTCCACTCGAATGGCAAGACCCCATCCAGCGCGCCATCGGTAAGTGTCAGCAGTTCCTCGCCAGTGACCATCGACACCGGGCAACCGTTCGTAACGGTTTTATCCGCAGAGGCCGCCGCATCGCCCTTCGGATTCGAAGCCACGGCAGGCACATCATCCACCGCCTCCTGCCGCACCAACGCCGTACGCTGGGTCTTGCTGCGCACCGCCGGCACCGGATTCGAAACCAGCGTGTCGCCAGCCTTCAAAGGCGCCACCGGCACCGCCTTGATCGGTATTGGGGCACTGCCCAGCAGCACCGGCTTAAGCGCTTCGGTGTGCCCCTCCAAGCGAGCTGTGCCGAACTGCGCGGCTATCTGCTCCAGCCACCTGCGCACCCGGCGTGACTTGATGCCGGCCAGCACTTTGGTGCTGATGCGCACCACAACCCCCATGCAGGCCGTTGCCATTCCCAATAGCAGGGTGATGACGACCTCGGCGCCAATCGCCCCGAGCATTTCGTTCATATACGGCGGTGGCAGCATGCGCATCCAGCTGACCAGGGCCGCCAGGTGAACGAACAGCAAAGGCTCATCGCTGAGCACCAGCAAACCCTTGGCGAGGGTCTCGGCACTTAACGCGAGTAACTTTTCAAGCTCATCCTGGGAAAGGTAATGCAGCAGCTTTTCAGCGTTGGCCAGCGGGTCGGACAACCACTGGAGTAACTGCGTGATGTTGTCCCAAACCGAGTAAAGAACTTCGCCAAAGCCTTGGGCATAAGCGCGGTGCAGCGAGAGGTAACGCTGGAGAAAATTCGCTTCGCAATAGTTCTTCCATAGCGGTTCAAAGGTGGTGTCCCATTCACTGCGCAGCCAGCCTTCCAGTGGCGTGATGACCGACTGATAAGAGGCATACAGCGCCTTGAAATGCGCCGAGGAAACGTCGGGGTAGAAACTCACCCGGTACCGCTGGTTGCGGTCACACTCGGTCACTTCGAGGATGCCGCTTGGGCCGATGGTTTTATGGATCGGCTCGCCCAGCGGGCCACCGTCTGGATCGATGCGCTGCAACATCACCGGCGTGTTGCCGATCGGCACGAAGCGCGAGCTCTGGAACATATGCACCAGTGTCAATGTGCCGTTGGCCTGGCATGTAGCGACGGTGCTGCTGGGGAAGATCGAACGGTTGATCGGGGCGACCAGCGCCACCTCGTTCCCGACCTTGAACACCTGCTCCACATCCAGTGCCGAAGAGCTGAAGAAGTGCTGCGCCCAGCTGTCGTAGTGGTTGAGGCAACCGCGGAAATCGCTGAGCACGGATTCGACGTCCCGCGTCTTAGAATCCATCGCGGCCAGCACCAGAAAGCCGATGGCTCGGCCGGTTGCTTCGATCATGGGCGAGCCCCATCGATCAGGGCTCTCACTGGAAAAACCATCTGCACTCCCTCGCACTGTTTGATCAGGCGAGGGACTTTGCAGAGGTTTTCAGGGCAGGGGAGTAGAGCTTATCTGGCGTTAACGTGGGAATTTTCAACCAGCGCCGCACCACGTTCGGCATAGCAGCGAACCCCGGTTAGACTTGCCTGTCGATATCCCCATTGCCCGGCCCGCCGTTCACCAAGGAAGCCTCATGTCTTCAAGCCGCCTGATCCTCTGCCTCGCCACCTTGCTGCTGCTGGCCGGTTGCGCCACCTCGCGAGGGCCGCAACAACCCGAGCGCAGCGAGGCCGAGGTGAAGGCGCAGATCGTGCGCCTGCTCCCCGCCAAGGTCGAGGACCGCGACGGTTGGGCCCAGGACATCTACACCGCGTTCGACGCCCAGAAGATCTACCCCAGCACCGAAAATATCTGCGCCGTGCTGGCGGTGACCGAGCAGGAGTCCACCTTTCAGGTCGACCCACCGGTGCCAGGCATGGGCAAGATCGCCCAGGATGAAATCCTGCGGCGTGCCGGGAAAGTTCATGTACCGGCGTTTGTCGTACGCAGCGCCTTGCAAGTGCGCTCGCCCACCGGCAAAACCTATGCCGAGCGTTTGAATGCCGCACGCACGGAGAAGGATCTGAGCGCGATCTTCGACGACTTCATCAGCGTGGTGCCCTTGGGCAACACACTGTTTGGCGGCTTCAACCCGGTGCACACCGCCGGTCCGATGCAGGTCAGCATCGACTTCGCGCAAAAACAGGCACGGGGTTATCCCTACACGGTGGACGGCACGATTCGCCGCGAAGTATTCACTCGCCGTGGCGGCATGTACTTCGGCATCGCTCATTTACTCGGCTATCCGGTGAGCTATGACCAGCCGCTGTACCGCTTCGCCGATTTCAACGCGGGTTGGTACGCCAGCCGCAATGCCGCGTTCCAGGCCGCAGTCAGCCGTGTCTCAGGCACTGAGTTGACCCTGGATGGGGATTTGATTCGCTATGGTTCGCTGCTGCCCGGTACCACCGAACTGGCGGTGCGTTCACTGGGAGCGAAATTGGATATGCGCAATCCCAGCATCCGCAGCCAACTGGAGCAGGGCGATCAGTTGGATTTTGAGGACACCACGCTCTACAAGCGCGTATTCGCCCTGGGCGACAAAGCCGCCGGCAAGCCGCTGCCGCGAGCCATCCTGCCGGGCATCGTGCTCAAAAGCCCGAAGATCACCCGCAACTTGACCACGGCCTGGTTCGCCAAACGCGTGGATGAGCGGTATCAGCGCTGTATGAAACGTTGATCAGGTGCGGCGCGTCGGACTGAAGCGTTGCCATCGCCGGCAAGCCAGCGCCTACATGTTGATCGAGTTCTTCCAGGGGATCGATAAAGAAAAGGCCCGGCTTTTCGTGGAGCCAGGCCCTTTCCGTGTTGCTCGTTGAATCAGTTGCGTTCGAGGGCCAGCGCCACGCCCTGGCCGCCGCCGATGCACAGTGTCGCCAAGCCTTTCTTGGCGTCGCGCTTGATCATTTCATGCAGCAGCGTCACCAGAACGCGGCAGCCTGAAGCTCCAATAGGGTGGCCGATGGCGATGGCGCCGCCGTTGACATTGACCTTGTCAGCGTCCCATTCCAGCTCTTTGCCCACCGCCAGGGATTGCGCGGCGAAGGCTTCGTTGGCTTCGATCAGATCCAAGTCGCTCAATTGCCAACCGGCCTTGTCCAGGCAGCGGCGGGTGGCCGAAACCGGGCCGATGCCCATGATTGCCGGGTCGACCCCGGCGTTGGCATAGCTGGCGATACGCGCCAGCACCGGCAGGCCAAGGGCCTTGGCTTTGGCGGCGCTCATCAGCAGCACCGCAGCGGCACCGTCATTAAGGCTGGAGGCGTTGCCGGCGGTGACGCTGCCGTCTTTTTTGAAGGCGGGCTTGAGCTTGGCCAGGGACTCGGCGGTGGTACCCGCGCGCGGTTGTTCGTCCACCGCAAAGGCCAGCGGGTCGCCTTTACGCTGGGGAATCAGGATCGGCGTGATTTCATCGGCAAACCGTCCGGCTTCGATAGCGGCGATAGCTTTTTGCTGGGAGGCGGCGGCAAAGGCGTCCTGCGCCTCGCGGCTGATGCCGTACTTGTCCACCAGGTTTTCGGCGGTGATGCCCATGTGGTAGTCGTTGAACGCATCCCACAGGCCGTCGGTGATCATGCTGTCGATCATCTTGGCGTGGCCCATGCGCAAACCGGTGCGCGCCGCGGGCAGCACGTACGGCGCAAGGCTCATGTTTTCCATGCCGCCGGCGATGATGACGTCGGCGTCGCCGCAACGGATCGCCTGTGCGCCCAGGTGCAGGGCCTTGAGGCCCGAGCCACAGACCTTGTTCAACGTCAGGGCGGGAACGGCATGGGGCAGGCCGGCGAGAATCGAGGCTTGGCGCGCCGGGTTCTGGCCGCTGCCGGCGGTGAGTACCTGGCCGAGGATCACTTCATCCACTTGCGCCGGGTCGAGGCCGGTCTGCTCCAGCAGGCGACGGATTACCGCAGCGCCCAGTTCAGGGGCCGGGATACTGGCCAGCGAACCTTGAAAGCTGCCCACGGCGGTGCGGGTGGCAGCAACAATCACGACGTCTTGCATGGAATCTGTCCTCACTGGAAATGCATTTCTGGAACATGGTCCGGGACGATCAGTTTACCGGCGGTCTTGCTCACAATCTCTTCAACGCTGACGCCAGGTGCGCGTTCCTTGAGGACAAAAGCGCCATTTTCGATTTCCAGGTAGGCCAGGTCCGTGAGCACGCGCTTGATGCAGTTGGCGCCGGTCAGCGGCAGGCTGCACTGGCTGAGCAATTTCGACTCACCGTCCTTGGACGCATGGGTCATGATCACGATGATATTTTCCGCACCGGCCACCAGGTCCATCGCGCCGCCCATGCCCTTGACCAGCTTGCCGGGGATCATCCACGAGGCGATGTTGCCCTGTACGTCCACTTCGAACGCGCCGAGTACGGTGAGGTCCACGTGGCCGCCGCGAATCATCGCGAAGGACTCGGCGGAGGAGAAAATCGAGGCGCCGATGCGTGCGGTGACGGTTTGTTTGCCGGCGTTGATCATGTCGGCATCGATGGTTTCTTCGGTCGGGAACGGGCCCATGCCGAGCAGGCCATTTTCCGACTGCAGCATCACTTCCATGCCTTCGGGAATGTAGTTGGCCACCAGGGTCGGAATGCCGATGCCGAGGTTGACGTAGAATCCGTCCTGCATTTCGCGGGCGACGCGTTGAGCCATTTGTTCGCGGGTAAGAGCCATGTCATGAGTCCTTATTGTTCGGGCCGGGGCGGATTACTTGCGCACGGTGCGCTGTTCGATGCGCTTCTCGAAGGTGCCGCAGATGATCCGGTCGACGTAGATGCCAGGGGTGTGGATCTGCGCGGGGTCCAGCTCGCCCGGTTCGACGATTTCCTCGACTTCGACCACGGTGATCTTGCCGGCGGTGGCGGCCAGTGGGTTGAAGTTCTGGGCGGTGTGCCGATAGATGACATTGCCGAAGTGGTCGGCTTTCCAGCCTTTGACGATGGCGAAGTCGCCGGTGATGGACTCTTCCATCAGATAGGGACGGCCCTTGAATTCGCGGGTTTCCTTGCCTTCGGCAACCGGGGTGCCGACGCCGGTGGCGGTGAAGAAGGCCGGGATGCCAGCACCGCCTGCACGCATTTTTTCCGCCAGGGTGCCTTGGGGGGTCAGCACCACCTCTATTTCGCCGCTGAGCAGTTGCTTCTCGAACAGGGCGTTTTCACCGACGTAGGAGGCGATCACTTTGCTGATCTGCTTTTCTTCCAGCAGGATGCCCAGGCCGAAACCGTCGACGCCGCAGTTGTTGGAAACCACGGTCAGGTCACGGGTGCCTTTGCGCTTGATCTCGGCGATGAGGTTTTCCGGAATGCCACACAGGCCAAAACCGCCGGAGAGGACGGTCATGCCATCTTCCAGGCCTGCCAGCGCCTCTTCATAGGACGCCACGCGCTTATCGAAACCTGCCATATGCACCTCGTTATTATTAGTGGGCCAGCCAATGGACCGAGTGTTGCGCTGACTGATTGATTTGTTAAGTTGTTTTTTTAGGTTGATTGGTTTGAAAAACAGCATAATCAGCTCCAAGCGGCAAGCTACAAGTATTGCCAGTGGCCGCTTTCACTTGCAGCTTTCAACTTGCAGCTCGGAGCTAACCTATGACCGTTAAACAGATGCGTGCCTTCCTGGCCGTGGCCCAGAGTCTGAGTTTTGCCGCTGCCTGTGAGCGCCTGCACCTGTCCCAGTCGGCGCTGAGTTTGACTATCAAAGGCCTCGAGGAAGGGCTGGGTGGACGCCTGTTCAGTCGCAATACGCGCAATGTAGCGCTCACGCCTGAGGGCGAATCGCTGCTCCCGCTGGCTCGCCGTTTGATTGCTGACTGGGACAACGCGGAGGACGAACTGCGTCAACGCTTCACCTTGCAACGTGGGCGCGTGACGGTGGCGGCAATGCCGTCATTTGCCGGTAACCTGCTGCCGCCGATCCTGAAGATATTCCGCGCCCGTTACCCGCAGGTGAACGTGACGGTGCATGATCTGATCAACGAGCAGGTGCTGGAGATGGTGCGCGACCGCCAGGTGGAATTGGGCGTAGCGTTCGAACCGTCCGACGGTTCGTCATTGGCATTCACCCCGCTGTACCTGGACCGATTCATTGCTGTGGTACCGGGAGATTCGCCGTTGGCGCAATTGAACGAGATCGACTGGAAAAGCCTGTTGGAACACCCCTTCATTACCCTTCAGCGCCCATCGACCGTACGGGTAATGCTCGAAGAGCACCTGGGTGCCTTGCAGATGAAACTGCCGGTTGCGCTGGAAAGTCATCAACTGGCCACAGTGGGCAAGATGGTTGCCAGCGGCTTGGGCGTCAGCGCTGTGCCCGCATTGTGCGCGCGGCAGATGGAGGAGGCGGGCGCCCATTGCATCACCTTGACCGGCCCGGTGATCGAGCGGCCCATTGGGGTACTGACCAAACCAGGGCATGAACTGTCGGCGGCGGCGCAGGTGTTGTTTGATATCTTTCAGGATGAAGCGAGGAAGGGACGGTTTCCGACGTTCTGAAGTTCACACGACAAAAGTGGGAGCTGGCAAGCCAGCTCCCACAATAGATCAAGTACTACTTAGTAGTAACGGTCGATCACTTTAACTTGCGAGCTGTCTTTGAAAGAGGCCCAGGCATTGTTAAGTGTGTCGAACACCTGCTCGATAAAGTTGCGATCGGCTGCGGCTTTCTTGCCAACATAACCTTGGCCACGACGGTACATTTTCAGGCGCGCCGCCAGTTCGCGGTGATTGCGGTCGAACTCGGCTTCTTCGGTGTGGGGCGCCAGGCAGTCAAGTTGAACTTCGCCCGATTTGCCAATCCACAGGATATGGTCGTCGAGTGTGTCTTTCTGCGCTGCGAACATCTCAGCCAATTCATCGATAGTTGGTTGGTTGTTCAGATTCATGTGTAAGCCCCTTGACCAGTTGGCGATCTATCAATTGATTCATTGAAACTTCAAGTTGTCTCCGGCTCAGAAAACCGGGCGTCAGTGACGGTCTGCCGAATACGGGCAGGGTCTTGAACCTGATGCATGTAGTCTTGCTGATGAACTGCTACGCAATGCTTTCATAACGAAGACAAGCAGCGCTTTAGCTCCTTGTACCGAGCCCCTTCGGGGCCAGTCAGCTTCATCAATCTGCCTTATGGGCAGTGCACATCCGGAAAAACAGCTCGGCGGTCAGACGAGCCTGTTCAAAAACGCGTGTTACCAACACTCCCGATCCGGGAGACGTCTCGATAATGCAAGGACAAAAAGCTTACGTCAACGATTATGTAGTGATTATTTTCAGGCACTACATAAATCGCTGTGAGGGCGGGAAGATGCGGGAAATCGTGACTTGGGCGTCATTTTTTGGGGCGGCTGGTCTCAGGAGTAACAAGTGTTGCCTGGGTGCACATTGCGACTGTAAGTTTTTCGCGAGCAAGCTCGCTCCTACAGTCGTTCGGCCAGCAAGGGCAGTAATTGCTCGCACGACGCTTCGATTTTCACCTGCAGCAGCTCATCCCCACGGGTCTTGCCCAGGTTGATCGCAATCACCGGCTTACCCTGTTCCACTGCCGCCTTGCACAGGCGAAACGCCGAGTAAGCCATCAGTGATGACCCGACTACCAGCAGCCCCTCGGCAGCGTGCACGGCAGCCATGGCCCTGGCGGCGGTAGCGGGAGCTACGTTCTCGCCAAAAAACACCACGTCCGGCTTCAGCCGTTGGCCTTCGCAATGGGGGCAGCGTGGCACCTGGAAGTGCTCCTCAAGCGTAGGGTCGAGCAAGGTGTCACCGTCAGGCGCTTGCACCGCATGGACGTGCGCGAAGTGCGGGTTGTCGATTTCCATCTGCCGCTGGACCACATCGCGCTCGCTGCGCTGCTGGCAATCCAGGCACAGCACCCGGTGCAAACTGCCATGCAACTCGATCACATCATGGCTGCCGGCCTGATCGTGCAGCGTGTCGACGTTTTGCGTGATCAGGCCGCTGATGACCTGCCGTTGCTGCAAGGTCGCCAGCGCCTGATGAGCCTTGTTCGGCCGGGCCAGGCGCACCCGTGGCCAACCCAGCATTGCCCTGGCCCAATAACGGCGCCGTGCTTGCGCGGTGGCGAGGAACTCCTGGTACATCATCGGCGCCTTGCCCCGGCGCACTCCTTCGCTGTCACGGTAGTCGGGAATGCCCGATGAGGTGCTGATCCCCGCACCGGTCAGCACCAGGAAGCGTTTTTCGGCCATCGCCCGGTGCAAGGTGTCGAGGCGGTCCTCTTGATGTTCCAGCGTGTCGAGCATGAAGTCTCCTATTCGCCGCGGATGTACTGCTCCAATTGTTTAATCAGGTCAGCCTGTTCGGCGATGGCCTCTTTGACCAGGTCACCGATGGACAAAAGCCCCAGCAATTTGCCGTCTTCCACCACGGGCAAGTGGCGCAGGTGACTGTCGGTCATGATGTTCATGCACGCTTCGACCGTTTTGTGGGGATCTACGGTGATTACCGGCGAACTCATCACTTCATGAACCCTGGTGGTCACCGACGACAGACCTTTGAGGATGAGTTTACGTGCGTAATCGCGCTCGCTGATGATCCCGACCACGGCGCCGTCCTTGACCACCGGCAAGGCCCCGACGTTTTTCTCGGACATCCGCACCAGCGCCTCGAATACGGTGTGGTCCCACTGGATAGTGTGGACGTCCTGGTTCTTCTGGTCCTTGGCTTTGAGTAATTCTGCGACGGTTTTCATGGCGGCCACTCCGGTGTTGTTGTTAGTAGTCAGCGATTGCCCCTACAGAATCCTAGACGGGCCACGTTGCAGCAAGGTCCAAAGCGGCGTTAAACCCGTCGAAAAGCGTCATTCGCCGGTTTTTTTTGCGTTTTATCCGGCTTTTACCGGCTTTTTCGCCCGTTTGGGGCTGGCCGTCGTCTTGCGTGGCGCGCTCTTGCGCTTGTTTTTCCACGGTGTGGCGCCTTTGCCTGCCGGGCTGGCGGGACCGGTGATGGTCATGCGCATGCCATGACAGCGAGCCACCTGCTTGCTCATCCACGCCGCTTGTTTGGCGACAAACTCTTCCAGGCTCATTTCGCCGCTTTGCACCATATCCAGCGCCTGCTCCCAGATGGCGGTGGTGCCGGGGTCGGCGATGGCGCGAGGCACAGCGTCAATCAGGCTGAAAGCCGCTGCGGTGGCCGACAGCGCCTTGCCGTTCTTCACCAGGTAACCTCGGTCCAGCAGGCCCTGGATGATCCCGGCGCGGGTGGCTTCGGTGCCGATGCCGGTGGTGTCCTTGAGCTTCTGCTTGAGCAGCGGATCTTCCACCAGCTTGGCGACGTTTTTCATCGCTTTGATCAGGTCGCCTTCGGTAAAGGGCTTGGGTGGTTGGGTCCACAGGTCCTTGAGATTGACCTTGGCCACAGCACAATCCTGGCCTTGCACCAGCATTGGCAAGGCTTGAGGCGCAGGCGTTTCCCTGCCTTTGGCGGGAGCAAGGGCTTCGGGCAGCGCGCGTTTCCAGCCCGGTTCGATGACGACTTTGCCCACCGCGCGCAACGCCTGGCCGGCACAATCGAAATCCGCCTGGGTACGGTCGTATTCATGGTTGGGCAGGAATTGCGCCAGGTAGCGCGCGCGAATCAGCGTGTAGACCGCACGGTGCTTCCCGGTGAGTTGCCCAACGTCCTTGCCGGCCCCTGTCGGAATAATGCCGTGGTGGGCGCTGACCTTGGCGTCGTTCCAGGCGCGTGAGCGACGATTGGGGTCCATGTAGGCCATCAGCTCGGCCACGGCCGCATCCGCGCGGCCGAGAGCGGCGAGGATCTTCGGCGCTTCGCTGTGCTGGCTCAACGGCAGGTAGCCGCAATCGCTGCGCGGGTAGGTGATGACCTTGTGGGTTTCGTAGAGGGATTGGGCGATATCCAGGGTTTCCTGGGCGCCGAGGCCGAGCTTCTTGGAGCAGATTTCCTGCAGGGTGCCGAGGTCGAAGGGCAGGGGCGCGACCTCACGCATGCGCTCGGTGCGCAGCTTAACCAATCGCGCACTGGCAGCGCGGGACATGGCGTCAGCGGCGTCCCGGGCCAGTTGCGGGTTGAGGCAACGGCCCTGGTCATCGCAGGCATCGTCGACGGCGCGCCATTGGGCAGTGAAGGTCATGCGCTCGTGGAGCAGGTCCACGTCGATGGCCCAATACGCCACGGGTACGAAATCGGCGATGCTGCGGTCACGGTCGACCACCAGGCGCAAGGTGGGGGTTTGCACCCGGCCCACCGGCAATACGCCCTGATAGCCGGATTGTCGCCCAAGCAAGGTAAACAAGCGGCTCATGTTCATGCCGATCAGCCAGTCGGCGCGGGAGCGGCCCAGGGCCGAGTGATACAGGCTGAAGGTTTGCGCACCGGGCTTGAGGGCGGCCAGGGCCTTGCGGATGGAGGCCTCGTCCAGTGCCGACAACCACAACCGCTGGATCGGCCCGCGATAACGGCAATGTTCTACCAGTTCACGGGCGATCATTTCACCCTCACGGTCGGCGTCGGTTGCGATCACCAGTTCCCGGGCTTCCCCCAGCAAGCGCTTGACCACCTTGAACTGGCTGGCGGTCTTGGGCTTGACCTGCATTTTCCACGTTTGCGGGACGATCGGCAGGTCGGCGAGCACCCAGCGTTTGTATTTAGCGTCATAGGCGTCAGGCGGGGCGGTTTCCAACAGGTGGCCGATGCACCAGGTGACTGTGACCCCGTTGCCCAGCCAGCATCCATCGCCCCGGCGGCTGGCGCCGAGCACGGCCGCGATGTCCTTGGCCTGGGAGGGTTTTTCACAGAGGTACAGCTGCATGGTCATCACATCAGATCGGGTTGATGCCTGGCAGGATGCTTAGTCAGAGAGATTTGAGCAACCATTATCTGTATGGATGTACAGCTTAAAGTTTCAAGCTACAAGCTACAAGCTACAAGCTACAAGCTACAAGCTACAAGCTACAAGCTACAAGCTACAAGAAAGAGCCGAGTGGCTTTTACTTGCCGCTTGCAGCTTGCCCCTTAAAGCTCATTCAGTTGTTATCGATATCCACATGCCGGGTTTCCTTGAGGCAGAACAAGCCGACCACCAGGCTGACCCCGGTCACCACCACCGGGTACCACAAGCCATAGAAGATATCGCCGGTGTACACCACCAAGGCAAACGATACGGTTGGCAGGAACCCGCCAAACCAGCCGTTACCGATATGGTAGGGCAGCGACATCGAGGTGTAGCGAATGCGTGTCGGGAACAGCTCCACCATCAGCGCCGCCAGGGGGCCGTAGCACATGGCGGCGATCAGGATCAGTGCCACGATCAGCACCACCACCATGACCTTGTTGACCTGGGCCATGTCCGCCGAGCTTGGGTAGCCGGCCAGGGTCACCGCGCCGCACAGTGCCGCTTCATCGAAGCCATCGATACGGACGTCACCGACGCTGACTTGCACCGGCGCGCCGGCTGGGGCGGCGACACTGCTGTACGGCAGGCCTTGCTTGACCAGGAAGGTCTTGACCTTGTCGCACGGGCTGTCAAAGCGCGCCTTGCCAACTGGGTCGAACTGGAAGGTGCAGGTGGCCGGGTCGGCCAGCACGGTAATCGGTGCCTGGTGACTGGCCTGGTCCATCGCCGGGTTGGTGTAGTGCGCCAGGCTCTTGAAGATCGGGAAATACAGCACGGTCGCCAGCAGCAGGCCGAGCATCAGCACCGGCTTGCGCCCGACCTTGTCCGACAGCCAGCCAAACAGGATGAAGAACGGCGCGCCAATCACCACACTGATGATCAGCAGCATGTTGGCCAGGGCCGGGTCCATCTTCAGGAACTGGGTGAGGAAGAACAGCACATAAAACTGCGCCGCATAGAAGGTCACCGCCTGCCCGCCGTTGATGCTGAACAGCGCGATCAATACGACCTTGAGGTTTTCCCATTTACCGAACGACTCGCGGATCGGCGCCTTGCTGGCCTTGCCTTCCTCTTTCATTTTCAGGAACGCCGGCGACTCGTGCAGGCTCATGCGAATCCAGGTGGAGATGCCCAGCAACACGATGGAAAACAGGAACGGAATACGCCAGCCCCACACCTCGAACTGGTCGCCGGTGAAATAGCGGCAGGCCAGCACCACCAGCAACGACAGCAACAGGCCGAGGGTGGCGGTGGATTGAATCCAGCTGGTGTGCAAGCCGCGTTTGCCGGGGGGCGCATGCTCGGCGACATAGGTGGCGGCGCCACCGTATTCACCGCCCAGAGCCAGGCCTTGCAGCATGCGCAGCACGATCAGAATGATCGGCGCAGCGATGCCGATGCTGGCATAGGTCGGCAGCAGCCCCACGCAAAAGGTTGCCACGCCCATCAGGATGATCGTGACGAGGAAGGTGTACTTGCGCCCGATCATGTCGCCCAGGCGGCCGAATACCAGCGCGCCGAAGGGCCGCACCACGAAGCCTGCGGCGAACGCCATCAATGCGAAGATGAACGCCGTGGTGTCGTTGACCCCGGCAAAGAACTGCTTGCTGATTACCGCCGCGAGGGCGCCGTAGAGGAAGAAGTCATACCATTCGAACACTGTCCCGAGAGACGAGGCGAAAATGACTTTCTTCGAGTCGTTGCGGGTGCTCGCATGTATCGCCGAGCCCAGGGGTTGAGCATGTTCTGACATCGGGTAGCCCTCACAGTGATTATTTATTGTTGTTCCACTGTCGGCGCCAGGTGCGGCGCCGCTATTCAGATTGCGTGAACCGTTTCTCTCTGCGGGGCGAGGCTCCTTGTGTTCGGTGAAAGGATCAGTTGCGCAGCCTTCTCGGCGATCATCAGCGTCGGTGAGCAGGTGTTGCCGGAGGTAATGCGCGGCATGATCGAGGCATCGGCGATGCGCAGGCCCGGCACGCCATGCACGCGCAACTGCGCGTCGACCACGGCGTCCTGGTCATTGCCCATGCGGCAAGTACCCACCGGATGGAAGATCGTCGTGCCGATACGCGCCGCCGCTTCGTGCAGTTGTTCTTCGGTTTGCAGGGCGTCACCGGGCAAATATTCAACCGGTTTGAACTGGCTCAGGGCCGGGGCGGCCACGATCCGCCGTGTCAGGCGAATGGCGTCGGCGGCTACGCGCAGGTCTTCGGGATGGCTGAGGTAGTTGGGCCGGATCAGCGGTGCGTCCGCCGGGTTGGCCGAGCGTATGTCGATGCGCCCGCGACTGTGCGGGCGCAGGTCGCAGACCGATGCGGTAAAGGCCGGGAACACGTGCAGCGGCTCGCCAAAACGCTCCAGGGACAGCGGCTGCACATGGTATTCAAGGTTGGCCGAGGTCTGCTCCGGCCCTGAGCGGGCAAAAGCGCCAAGCTGGCTGGGCGCCATCGACAGCGGCCCGCTGCGGTCGTACAGGTAGCGCAAGCCCATGCCCATCTTGCCCCAGAGGGTGCCGGCGATCTGGTTCAGGGTGCGGGCGTTTTCCAGCTTGTAGATCAGGCGCAGTTGCAGGTGGTCCTGCAGGTTGCCACCCACGCCCGGCAGTTCATGAACCACGTCGATGCCCAACGGCTTGAGCACATGGGCGGGGCCGATACCCGAGCGTTGCAGGATGCCCGGCGAGCCGACGGCGCCGGCGCACAGTACGATTTCCCGGCGCGCTTTCCAGCTCAGTGGTTGGCCGTGTTGGCGCCCGACGACCTGAGAAGCGCGACCGTTCTCCAGCACCACGCGATCGACCTCAACATCGGTCAACACGGTCAGGTTGGGCCGTTGGCGCACCGGTTTGAGAAACGCCTTGGCCGCATTCCAGCGCACCCCGGCCTTCTGATTGACCTGGAAATAGCCGCAGCCTTCGTTATCGCCCTGGTTGAAATCGCTGATGTTGGCGATGCCGCTTTGCTTTGCGGCCTCGCGAAACGCATCCAGGATCGGCCACGACAGACGCTGCTGCTCGACGCGCCACTCGCCGCCGTCGCTGTGGAATGGCGAGGCGCCGGCAAAATGGTTTTCGCTGTGCTTGAACAGTGGCAATACGTCGTTCCAGGCCCAACCTGGATTACCTTGCGCCGCCCAGCCGTCATAGTCCTGGGCCTGGCCGCGCATGTAGATCATGCCGTTGATGGACGAACAGCCCCCCAGCACTTTGCCGCGCGGGTAACTCAAGGCACGACCTTGCAGGCCTGCCTGGGCTTCGGTCTTGAAGCACCAGTCGGTGCGCGGGTTGCCGATGCAGAACAGGTAACCGACTGGAATATGGATCCAGGGGTAGTTGTCGCGACCACCGGCCTCCAGCAGCAGCACGCGATGGGCCGGGTTGGCGGACAGCCGATTGGCCAGCAAGCAGCCGGCGGGGCCAGCGCCGACGATCACGTAATCGTATTCAGCAGGTGCAATGGGCATTGGGGGGCTCGCTTGTTTTTCTTATTGGCTCCATCCTAGTTGTTAGTTTTCGTCTTAAAAATGTTAGTTTTTGCCCAGCTGCTGTGCGTTTTTAAACAGCGCTGCCCACGCGTGCGCAACGGAGGCGATATGTTCGACTGGAATGACCTGCGGTTTTTTCTCGAGTTGCAGCGCAGCGGCCGTTTGCTCACCGCCGCGCAACGTTTGAAAACCACGCACGCCACGGTGGCCCGGCACATCGAGGCCATTGAAAAAAGCCTCGGCACCGCGCTGTTCGTGCAGCACGCCCAGGGTTATGAGCTGACGCCGGCCGGCGAAGCTTTGCTCAAACATGCCGAAGCCATGGAAAATGTGGCCCTGCTGGCGGAAGACGAACTCACCCATTCTGCAGCGCCCCTGGGCAAGATTCGTCTCGGGGTGGCGGAGGGCCTGGGGGTGATGTTCCTCGCCAGTCGCATGGGTGGCCTGTTTGAACGGTATCCCGGCTTGGAAGTGGAATTGGTCGCGGTGCCGCGCTTTGTCAGCATCCTCAACCGCGAAGCGGAAATCAGCATTCATCTGGAACGCCCCAGCGTCGATCAGTTGGTCACCCGCAAACTCACCGATTACCGCCTGGCGCTGTATGCCAGCCGCGCTTATCTGGAGCGTCATCCGCCAATTGAAAAACGCGAAGACCTCGCGGCCCATTCATGGATCGATTATGTCGACGACCTGCTGTTCAGCCAGGAACTGAAATTTCTCAGCAGCTTCTGTCGCAACCCCAAGGTGGTCTTCCACAGCACGAGCGTGATTGCGCAACACCAGGCCGCGCGGTCGGGTTTGGGCATTGCGGTATTACCCTGTTTCATGGCGGCCGGCGATGCGGACTTGGTGCCGTTGTTGCCGGGGGAGAGCATCCAGCGCAGCTATTGGATCAGCTCGCGTCGGGAGTTGCACAAGTCGGTGCGGTTGCGGGTGTTGTGGGATTACGTGGTGGAGTTGTGCGCGCGCGAGCAGAAACTGTTGCTGGGTGAAGGCTGACTGACGAAACCGAATCAACACTGTGGGAGGGGGCTTGCTCCCGATGGCGGTGTATCAGTCAGCAAATTCGAAGCTGACCCACCGCCATCGGGAGCAAGCCCCCTCCCACATTGGATTTGGGCAGGGGCTTAACTTGGGGCGGGGCCTTTTTTTAAAGAAACCAGCGATATTCCCGCGCAGAAATCTCCTGCTGGAACGCCAGATGATCCTGGCGTTTGTTCTCGCAATACACATCGACGAATTCCGCGCCCAGCTTGTCGCGCACCACCGACTGATGTTGCATGGCGCGCACGGCGTCGAGCATGTCCACGGGGAAGTCGGTGCCACTGCTGCGGTCTTCGTTCAGCGGCGCGATGGGCTCCAGCCTGGTTTCAAGGCCATGCTCCAAACCGGCGAGGATCGCCGCCAGCACCAGGTATGGGTTGGCGTCGGCGCTGGCCAGGCGATGCTCGATTCGCAGGTTGCGTGGGTCGGACTCGGGGATGCGCACGCACGCATCACGGTCTTCGAAGCCCCAACTGGCGCGGGTGGCGGCGTTGACCGTACCGCCGAGGCGGCGGAACGCGTTGTGGTTGGGCGAGAAGATCGGCATGCAGTGGGGCAGCAACGCCAGGCAACCGGCCACGGCGTGGCGCAGCGGTTGCTGCTGGTGCGCCGCCAGCACGTTATTGCCCGCGCCGTCATACAGGCTGACATGCACATGCATGCCGCTGCCGGGAAACTGCAGGTAAGGCTTGGCCATGAAGCTGGCGCGGTAACCATGTTTGAGCGCCACGCCACGCGTGCTGCGGCAGAACAGGGCGGCCCAGTCGGCGGCGCGCAGGCCGTCATCGCAATGACCAAAATTGATTTCGAATTGGCCCGGGCCGATTTCGGCGGTGATCACCGTGATATCGATGCCCTGGGCCTTGGCGGTTTGTGCCATGTCCTCCAGCACGTCGCTGAAGCGCGACAGCCGCTCGATATGCAAGTTGGGCTGGTCATCGGCATCGTCGCTCAGCGGGTCGCGGGCGAATTGCGGTAGGCCGTCGTCGAGCTTTTTGTCGAACAGGTAGAACTCCAGTTCGAACGCCACCACCGGGTGAATGCCTTTGTGGTGCAGGCGTTCCAGCACCCTGGCCAACACTTCGCGGGGTTCGAATTCGATGGGCGCTTCGGTGCCGTCGGAAGTGATCAGCATCTGCCCCAGCGGCTGCGACTCCCAGCTCACCGGCTTCAGCGTACCCGGCACCAGGCGCCGATTGGCATCCGGGTCACCGTCGTTGAAGCAGTAGTCGCCGATCTTGAACAACCCGCCTTGTGCCCCCAGCAACACGGCGTTCTGCGGCAGCTTCAACGGGCTGCCGGCGGCGACTTTTTCAAGCATCTCCACCGGGTAGCGCTTGCCGTAGAAATGCCCCGGAATGTCCAGGGCGATCAGGTCGACGTAGCGCACCTCGGGATGGTTCTGGCGGAAGGTCCGTACTTCGGCCAGCAAGGTTGCAGATGGGCTTTTCACGGGTGCAGCTCCTAGTTGTAAACCCACAGCACGCGGGCGGGCAGGTCGGTCAGGTTGGCGTAGCGACAGTGGGCGAAACTGGCCAGATGAAAGCTGTCGCCAGGGCCGAGGGTGACCGCATCCACCTCGCCTTCAACCCACAGCGTCAACTCACCCTCCAGCACAAAACCGGCCTGTTCGGCACGGTCGCTCATGGCCTGTTCACCACTGTTGGCGCCGGGCGCCAACAGGCTGTCGAGCATCGAGAACGCACCGTTCATGCTGGGCGAGACGAGGATGTCGGTGATGCCATTGGCGTAATACAGCGTGCGCCGCTCGTTGGGCCGCGTGACCCAGTCCACCGCCTTGGGTTTGGGCAGGCTGTAGAAGTAAGTGGTAGGCACATCGAGGGCGTGGCTGATGGCGGTCAGGTCGGCCACGGTAGGGCGCGACAGGCCACGTTCCACTTGGGACAGGAAACCCACCGAACGTTGGATCTTGTGCGCCAATTGCGCCAGGGTGAGTTTCTTGTGCTTGCGCAGGTCGTGGATCAGGGCGGCGAGGGTGGCGAATTCATCTTGAGGGGTCATGAAATTTAATTCGAATAATTTCATGAAAAATTACAGGATTAATTTCATGGAGGCAATGATAGTGGCGATTCATTGTGGTGAGGAGCTAGCTCCCGCTGGGCGGCGAAGCTGCCCTAATTCGGCCACCTCATTTGTTCAGGTGTGTCTCGGCCGGCTTTTTTGGGGCTGCTGCGCAGCCCAGCGGGAGCAAGCTCCCTCGCCACGGGGAGTGGGGAAACATAATGAAATTGAGTCGTGGAGCGACCTTTCTCGGGCCTGCTAGGTTGAATGAGTCATTCAATCAAAGGGAGCGACGGATTGCTTCAAAGGCCCAACTCTCATGCGCTACGGCGCGGTCGTTATTCAGAAGCAGGTCGCGTGTACTTGGTGACGGCCGTGGTTTATCAGCGGCGTCCGGTTTTTGCTGAAATGGCTCTGGGGCGGTTATTGGTTGCAGAGCTCAAACGAGCCCACGATGCAGGTCTGCTTGCTTCGTTGGCCTGGGTCATCATGCCGGATCACCTTCACTGGATGTTTGAGCTTCGTGATGCGACGTTGCCGCAAGTGATGCAGCAAGTGAAGTCACGCAGCACGCTGACCATCAACCAAGCCAGTGGTACGAAGGGGGCTTTTTGGCAGAGCGGATACCATGATCGCGCGGCGCGAGCCGAGGAAGATCTTATAAAAATCGCGCGTTACATCATTGCCAATCCCTTGCGGGCGGGGCTGGTCGAGCATATCGGCGACTACTCGCTCTGGGATGCAATCTGGTTATGAGTTTGAGTTCCCGCGTGTGGCGAGGGAGCTTGCTCCCGCTGGGCCGCGAAGCGGCCCCAATCCATCCACCACGTTCGTTCAGGTATATCTCGGTCGGGCTGTTTGGGGCTGCTGCGCAGCCAGCGGGAGCAAGCTCCCTCGCCACAAGGGTTATTGGCGATCGGGTAGTGTTTTGACCTGAATGATTTCACGCCCCTGCGGTCGGAACCTGGGTACGCACCCAAAATTGAAGGAGCACCCATGAAGTCCAAATCCCTCGTTGCCTGTGTTCTCGTTGCTGCAAGCCTGTCTACCGCCAGTTTTGTGGTGCAGGCCGGCGATACGCCCCAGGAAACCGTGCAGCCTTCCAACATCAATACCCGTGATTTGAAGGAAGGTGACCGCGCCCCGGATATCCTCATGCGTAAGGAGTCGGCCCTCAGCGACTGGAAAAAACGTGGCCTCAAGCAGCCCGAGGAAGAGAGCCAGTGGGCGCGGGTCGGCGATAAATATGTGCTGCTCAAGACCACCAACGGCACCATCCTTGAGATCACACCGGTCAAGAAATAATCCCGCCGCACCACCTGCTCGTTTCACCTTTCTTGCGTTAAGGTAACCGACCGCAATGGTCGCGTTACCTTTAAAGAAAAGAGAGCAGGATGCTTGCCACCATCAAAAATTACCCCCGCACGGTGAATCTGTTGCTGTCCGCCACGTTGCTGCTGACGTTGGCCAAGGCGATCACCTTTCCGTACCTGGTGATCTACCTCACCCGCCACTTTGCCCTCGACATCAGCCAGGTCGGCCTGGTGATCGGCAGTTCGCTGATTGTTAGCTCGTTGCTCAGCGTCTATGGCGGGTTCCTTGTCGATCGCGTCAACAGTTACCGTTTGCTGCTCGGTTTGAGCCTGGTGTTTGTACTGGGCTTTATCGGTACGGTTGTGGCGCAGAATATCTGGGCGTTCTATAGCTGCCTGATCCTGATCAACCTGGCCTATGCGGTCATCGATATCGCGATCAAGGCCGGCTTCGCCAGCTTGCTGCCCGAGGATGGGCGCAGCGAAGTGTTCTCGATCAAATATACATTGACCAATATCGGCTACGCGGTGGGGCCGTTTTTTGGCGCGATGGTGGCGACGCTGGATATCAGCCTGCCGTTTATACTGTCGGCGCTGTTGGGCGTGGGATTTTTCCTGCTGTACTGGCGTTTGGGCGACCGCACATTGACCTCCGTCGACGCCACGCAAAAACCGGTGCCGTTCCTCGCCGTAGGCCGGGTGCTGCTCAGGGATCGCCGCTTGGTGTGCTTCACCCTCGGTGGCCTGCTCAGTGCGGTGGTATTCGGCCAATTTACGGCCTACCTATCGCAATACCTGGTGACTACCACCACTGCCGAATATACCTACACTGTAATCAGCGCCGTGCTCACCACCAACGCCGTGCTGGTGATTGCCTTGCAGTACCTGATTGGCCGGCGCATCTCGCACCGTTACCTGAGTCAATGGCTGATCGCGGGTTTAGGCATGTTCATGCTGGGGCTGATTGGCTTTGCGTTTGCCACCAGCGTGGTCTGGTGGGTGGTCGCGATGGCGGTGTTTACCGTGGGGGAAATCATCGTGTTCCCGGCCGAGTACATGTTTATCGACCGAATTGCGCCTGACGCCCTGCGCGGCATGTATTACGGCGCGCAGAACCTGTCCAATCTCGGCGCCGCCTTGGGGCCAGTGTTATGCGGGATGGTGCTGGCCAGCCTGCCGGCGCATTACATGTTTTATATGCTCGGAATGTTTATTGTCGGCGGCGGGGTGTTCTATTTCATTGGGGCGAAGATGAAGGCAAGTCATCCAGCGTGAGCTTGCCGACGTTGTTGCTTTGCAGCTCATAGCGCAATTCATCCACCATTTTCGCCACTTCCTCCGGGGTCTGCAGCCGATTGGTGCTAATCCCGGTGACCACCAGATCGACCCGTCCGGTTTCGGCGTCGAATACCTTGAGGGTCAAGGATGCATCCCGGCACAGGGTGAATTCGCAGGTCAGCGGCGACAAGCCTTCTTCGATGCAATTTCGCAGTTGAGAGAGGGTAAACATGCAGGTTCCTTCAAGGCACAGAGACGATGCCTTAAAGGTTATTGATTAGCCTGCTGCCTCATAAGGCGAATTAGCACTAGCTGCACTAGTGCATTTGCACTCTTAACGCTTGTTCTTTATCCGTACTTCACCGGCAAACAGCCCGCGTTCGCGGGCCCAGACGATAGCCGTACTGCGGCTGTGCACGCCCAGCTTGGAGTACACCGTCGCCACGTGGTTGCGCACGGTGTTGGGTGCCAGCTTCAGGCGCGAGGCGATCTCCTTGTCGGCCAGGCCCTCGCAGATCAACCCCAACACGTCGCGCTCACGGGCGGTGAGGTCGGTGAAGGAAACGTTCGGCAGGTTAGGGCTGTTGACGCTTTTGGCATTGGCGAGTTTTTCGATCAGGGTCTGGCTGAACCAGGACGCGTCCTGCATGACTTCCTCGATGGCCGCCACCAGTTCCAGCTCCGAGCGTTTACGTTCGGTGATGTTCATGAATACCAGCAGGTAGCACGGCATGTCCTGGATGATCACGGTGTCGGCAGACACCACGCAGTCGATCACTTCATCGCCTTTCTTGCGCACCTTGAGGTCATGACCTTCCAGGTTTCCGGCTTTCTCCAGGGTCGCGAACAACTGGGCGCCGGCCTGGGGGCTGTCGATGAAGTCGATGTCTTCGATGGATTTGCCGATCAGTTCTTCACTGATATAGCCGGTGATACTCATGAACGCTTCGTTGATATCCACCACCTGGCGATTGGCGGCGTTGCACACCAGGGTTGGCACGGGCGTCAGGCGGAAGGACTTGGCGAAGCGTTCTTCACTCTGGCGCAGGGCAATTTCCGCTTTGCGTCGCGGCTCCAGGTCCATGAACGAAAACAGCATGCAGTCCTCTTCGTTCATGTCCAGGGGCTGGCCGGCGACAATCACCAGCTTGCTGCCGCCTTCGGGCAGTCGCAGCTCTGCCTGCATCTGTGGAATGGTCGAGCCTTGCCCCAGCCGCTCAATGGCCAAGTCCTTGCGTTCGGCCTGTTCGAGCACGTCCAGTTCATACACGGATTTACCGATGACCTGGTCGCGGTTGTAGCCGGTCATCTCCAGGAAGCCCTGATTGACCTTGATGTAGCGCAGGTCGCTGAGGCGGCAGATCACGGCGGGCGCGGGGTTGGCGTTGAAGGTTTTCTCGAAACGCTGCTCGGCGCTCGCCCATTCGGTGGCGTCACTGAGGATCAGCACCAACAGTTCCGGCTCGCCGTGCGAGTCGGTAATCACCAGGCTGCGCAGGCGGTGAACCCAGGTCTTTTCTTCATCGGCCGTAGGAATGACCTCCACGATCACGTCGCTGAACTCATCACCCGCCGCCGCGCGGGCCAGGGGGTAGTTATCCAACTGCAACGGGTGGTAATTGCGATAACGCAAGGTGAAGCGCTCGGCGTATTCCTGCCCGTTGGCGCCCAGCCCCATGACGTCGGTGACGCCGTGCATGGTCAATGCGGCTTCGTTGGCCCAGAGAATGGTCTGGTCGACCTCGGCCAGGATCACGCCGTCGGACAACCCGGAGATGATTTGCTGCAGTTGGCGGCGGTTGGTTTCTTTGGCAAGAACATCCTGTGTCATAGGTTCTCCAAGGTGTGGACGCATGGCTTTTACGACATCCCCGGTTCAGGATAGTGCAGAGAAGTTGACTGAGTGGGAGTGCGAATGGACCAGGCAGGGTAGTGCATATGGGCCCCATCGCGTGCCATTGGCTTGATATGGTTTGCAGTAAGGACGCCGCCTGTATGAGTGCGTAAAATGCCGGCATTTCACGCGTTTCACGCAAGGGTGCCCTTTGAGCGCAAGCAAAACCGTCGGACTGTTACTACTCTCTTCCCTGCTGGCGGCGTGCGGCACCTCGCCGCCACGCACGCCCAATGATATCTGCGGCATCTTTCGCGAAAAGGATGACTGGTACGACGCGGCCAAGGTCACGCAAAAACGCTGGGGTGTGCCGATCCAGGTGCCCTTCGCGATCATGTATCAGGAGTCGGGCTTTCGCTACGACGCCAAGACGCCGCGTAAATACCTGTTGTGGATCATCCCCTGGGGGCGCGTGTCCACCGCTTCCGGCTATGCCCAGGCCAAGGACGAAGTGTGGAATGACTACCGCAAAAGCACCGGCCGCAGCGGCGCCGATCGCGAGGATTTCGACGACGCCATCGACTTTATCGGTTGGTACATGGACAAGACCTACACCATCAATGGCGTCTACAAGTACGACGCCTACGGCCAATACCTGAACTACCACGAAGGCTGGGGTGGTTATCGCCAGCGCACCTATGCCAGCAAAGCCTGGCTACTGCCGGTGGCGAGCAAGGTGCAGGCCCGTTCGCAGATGTATGCGCGGCAATATGCCGGGTGCAAGGATGAATTGGGGCGGGGGTTTTGGAGCCGGTTCTGGCATTGGTTATAAATGCCGATTGCGGGAGGCATGCAGATCGAAATGTGGGAGGGGGCTTGCCCCCGATAGCAGGGTGTCAGTCAATGATGGAGTGACTGATGCACCGCTATCGGGAGCAAGCCCCCTCCCACATTTGGATCGCGTGTTCATGACACTTGCCAAACCCACCCGGTTCTGGGAAAACCGCAGCCTTTCACGCCTTCAATGAGAGCCCCATGAGCAACGACGAATTGCAGATCACCGACACCCGCGTGGGCGCAGGCAAAACCGTGGTCAAGGGCGCGCTGATCACCACTCAATACACCGGCACCCTGGAAGACGGCACGGTGTTCGATTCGTCTTGGGAGCGGGGCAAACCGTTTCAGTGCGTGATTGGTACAGGTCGGGTGATCAAGGGTTGGGACCAGGGATTGATGGGCATGCAGGTTGGCGGTATACGCACGTTGTATGTACCGGCGCACCTGGCCTATGGCGAACGCTCGATGGGTGCGCATATCAAGCCAAACAGCAACCTGCGTTTCGAGATTGAATTGCTGGAAGTGCTGACGCGGGATGATTGAAAGGATTGAATATGGACGTTGATCCACATGTGTTGCCCAGGTGCACCCTCGAAGGCATTCGGGTGGTTGAGCTACTTGGTTGTGACGAGGCTGAGCTGCAAGATTTTTTTGAACAAGCGCCGGATTACTTCAAGGCGGTTAACGGCGAACCCGCTACCCCGATTGAGGCTCGGGAAGAGCTAAACGGCCAATTGCCCGCAGGCTGGCATTGCAGCCGTATGTACTGGCTGGGTTACCGCGATGCGCAAAACCAATTGGTCGCCGTGGTGAATATTGCCGCAGATTTGCTTGCCGTCGGAGTGTGGCATATCGGATTGTTGATGGTGCATACACGTTGGCATAGCAGTGGGCTGGCGCAGCGGCTGCACGCGGACCTCCAGGCATGGGCGGTGGGGAAGGGTGCCCACTGGCTGCGGTTGACGGTTGTGGTTGGCAATACCAAGGCCGAGCGTTTTTGGCCCAGGCTGGGGTATGTGACGGTGCGCATTCGAGAGGGAATTGCAATGGGGCGGCAGGTGAATAGGGTGCTGATTCAGGTCAAGCCGATTGCCGAAAAGGGTATTGACGCCTATCTGGCCTTGGTCGAGCGCGACCGTCCCGGTGCTCCTTAGCCTGGAACTTACACCGAGCCCATGTTGTGGGCTTGCCTGCGAATGCAGATTGTCAGGCATGAATTAGTAGCTGACACACTGCCATCGGGAGCAAGCCCCCTCCCACATTGCTCATTGGTGTGGTCGAGAAAGGGGTTCCTGAACCCATCCTGAAGAAATTTCTTATTCACCATGTGGAAACTTTCCTACGGTTTACTCTGCATAAATCGCGGCGTAAGCTTCGCGCGTTTTCATCAATAGCGGAGACCCTCAGTGGGTACTTGTTCGAGTGACAGTAGTCGGCCGGTTTCAGTAACCGGCACATACTTGGCAAGGTAACGCGCATTTTTTCGATGCCGTTGTCTCGCCAGAAAAGCGAGAAGCGGCATCCCGGCAGCAGCCATTCCTGGCGCCTGCCTGATCCCTCTCATCGACGCTGACCAGCACCCGAGTTGCCTCGGGAGGCTACGGACGCGCCTGCCTTTTACGGTGGGCGGGCCAGGTTCGGCTGCGCCTGTTCGGCAGGCGCGGTGCGGATGGGCGGTACCTGCACGAGGGTTTTTCATCGCGCAGGAGTAACACCATGAACCTCACGCTGCTCAAAGAGTTCTTCGCCGGTTTTCTGCGGACCCGGCATATCGCCCGGCATTTTCGGCGCCTGACGATGCTGGAGACCGTGACCGACGCCAGTGTCAGCCGCGAAGTACCGCCTAGCCTTGCGCAAACCCTGGTGGCCGCAGCCAACGGCAGTGCCGTGCAGTTGCTGGGCATGCTGGGCAGCCACGCCGAGGGTTTGAACGCCCAAGAGGCCGACGCGTTGCGCGGGCAATACGGGCTCAATGAAGTCGAGCACGAGCAGCCGCTGCCTTGGTGGGTGCACGTGTGGCACTGCTATAAAAACCCGTTCAACCTGCTGCTGACGTTGCTGGCGGTGATCTCCTGGCTGACCGACGACATGAAGGCCGCTTTGGTGATTTTCTCCATGGTGGTGCTGTCGACCCTGTTGCGCTTCTGGCAGGAGGCCAAGTCGAACAAGGCCGCCGACGCCTTGAAGGCCATGGTCAGCAACACGGCCACAGTGTTGCGCCGGGATGCGGCCAAGCGCCTCGAACTGCCGATCAAGCAACTGGTACCGGGCGATCTGATCGTGTTGTCGGCCGGGGACATGATTCCCGCTGATTGCCGCGTACTCAGTGCCAAGGACCTGTTTGTCAGTCAGGCGGCGATGACCGGTGAATCGATGCCGGTGGAGAAGTTCGTCCAGCAACAGGATGCCCAGGTTCGCAACCCGCTGGACTTGGAAAACATCCTGTTCATGGGCACCAACGTGGTGTCCGGCGCCGCCACGGCGGTGATTCTCGCCACCGGCAACCACACTTACTTCGGTGCCCTGGCGCAACGCGTCACGGCGACCGACCGTGCCACCACCTCGTTCCAGCAGGGGGTCAACAAGGTCAGCTGGCTGCTGATCCGTTTCATGTTCGTGATGGCCCCGCTGGTGTTGTTCATCAACGGGTTCACCAAGGGTGACTGGACTGAAGCCTTGCTGTTCGCGCTGTCGATTGCCGTGGGCCTTACCCCGGAAATGCTGCCGATGATCGTCACCTCGACGTTGGCCAAGGGCGCGGTGTTCCTGTCGCGCAAGAAGGTCATCGTCAAGCGCCTCGACGCGATCCAGAATTTCGGCGCCATGGATGTGTTGTGCACCGACAAGACCGGCACGCTGACCCAGGACAGGATTTTCCTGGCGCGCCATGTGGATGTGTGGGGCCAGGAATCCGAGGATGTACTGGAAATGGCCTACCTCAACAGCTACTACCAGACCGGCCTGAAAAACCTGCTGGATGTGGCCGTGCTTGAGCACGTCGAAATCCATCGTGACTTAAAGGTCGGTACCGCGTTCCAGAAGGTCGATGAGATTCCATTCGACTTCAATCGGCGTCGCATGTCGGTAGTGGTGGCGGAGCAGGACCAGCCGCATCTGCTGATCTGCAAAGGCGCGGTGGAGGAGATTTTGGCGGTGTGCAGCACCGTGCGCCACGGCGAGGTCAACGAGGCGTTGACGGACGAGCTGTTGGCACGCATTCGCCAGGTGACCGCAGCGTTCAATGATGAGGGCCTGCGTGTGGTGGCCGTGGCCGCGCAACCGATGGCGCCAGGTCGCGACACCTACAGCCTGGCGGATGAAAACAACCTGACCCTGATCGGCTATGTGGCCTTCCTCGACCCACCCAAGGAAAGCACCGCGCCTGCGCTCAAGGCCCTGAAGGCCCATGGCGTAGCGGTCAAAGTGCTGACGGGCGACAACGAACGGGTCACCGCAAAAATCTGCCGTGAAGTCGGCCTGGAGCAGCAAGGGCTGCTGATGGGCAACGACATCGAGGACATGACCGACGCCGAGCTCGCCCAGGCCGTGGAAACCACCAATGTGTTCGCCAAGCTCACGCCCAGCCACAAGGAGCGCATCGTGCGCCTGCTCAAGGCCAACGGGCATGTGGTCGGGTTCATGGGGGACGGCATCAACGATGCACCGGCACTGCGTACGGCCGATATCGGCATTTCGGTGGACAGCGCGGTAGACATCGCCAAGGAAGCCGCCGACATCATCCTGCTGGAAAAGAGCCTGATGATCCTGGAGGAGGGCGTGCTGGAAGGCCGCCGCACCTTCGCCAACATGCTCAAGTACATCAAGATGACCGCCAGCTCCAACTTCGGCAACGTGTTCTCGGTGCTGGTGGCGAGCGCGTTTATCCCGTTTCTGCCAATGCTGCCGATGCACCTGCTGGTGCAGAACCTGCTGTATGACATCTCGCAGATCGCGATTCCGTTCGACAACGTCGACGAGGAGATGCTCGCCAAGCCGCAACGCTGGCAGCCGGGAGATGTGGGCCGCTTCATGCTGTTCTTCGGGCCGATCAGCTCGATCTTTGACATCACCACGTTCGCACTCATGTGGTACGTGTTCGATGCCAACACGCCGGACCACCAGACCCTGTTCCAGTCGGGCTGGTTCGTGGTGGGGCTGCTCACCCAGACGTTGATCGTGCACATGATCCGCACCCCGAAAATCCCGTTCCTGCAAAGCCGTGCGGCGATGCCGTTGATGGTGATGACGGGCGTGATCATGGCGGTCGGGATCTTCCTGCCGATGGGGCCACTGGCGCATTACTTCAAATTGCAGGCGCTGCCGTCGCTGTACTTCGTGTTCCTGCCCTTGATCTTGCTGGCATACATGGCACTGACCCAGGCAGTGAAGGGCTACTACATCCGCAAGTTTGGCTGGCAGTAGTTGCCGCAGCAGTCATGGAGGTTTTTTTATGCAGGCAATCAACAACATCAACCTCGACTCTCTGGTGGATACCGTCGTCAGCCTCACGGCGGCGTTCCTCCTCGGCGGCTTGATCGGCTTCGAGCGCCAGTACCGCCAACGCACCGCAGGCTTGCGCACCAATGTGCTGGTGGCGGTCGGCGCAGCGATCTTTGTCGACATGGCCAATCGCCTGGGCGGTGCGGAAGGCGCGGTGCGCGTGGTCGCGTATGTGGTGTCGGGCATCGGCTTCCTGGGGGCCGGGGTGATCATGCGTGAAGAGGGCAATGTGCGCGGGCTCAACACAGCCGCCACCCTCTGGGCGTCGGCCGCAGTGGGAGCCTGTGCGGGGGCCGACCTGATCCTCGAGGCGTTGCTGGGGACGCTGTTCGTACTGGCCGCCAATACGTTGCTGCGGCCGATCGTCAACAACATCAACCGCCAGCCTTTGGACGTGGTCTCAGCCGAGGTCACCAACATCCTCTATGTCATCGCGCGGCGCAGCCAGCAACAGGCGGTCATGGTGCTGCTGGAAGCCGAGCTGGCGCGATGCAACTACCCGGCCAGTGATGTCGACGTAAGGCCGTTCGGCAGCGAAGAAGTTGAAATCGAGGCCACCCTGGCCGCGACGTCGGTCGACGGTGACGAGCTGGATGCGTTGGTGGCGCGTATTTCCACCTCCAGCCTGGTGGTGCAGGCGTTCTGGAGCCCAAGTACCACCGACTGACCTGCCTGTGCGCAACCCCGTCGAGCAACGTCGGCTAAGCTTTTTTGTGGAGGAAAAATCCTACAGATAGTCAGGAATATCCCTTCAATCAAAACGTCATTGCATTGTTAAGGTTGGGCACTTACGGCTGGACGCTCGTTCTCTTCCAGCCGTTATTGCTCGTGATGTTTCAATGCGAGGGGCCTGGCTGTGAGTGGTTATCGTCCTGAGAGTTTGCAGTACCGTTGGTCGGAACTGTCATTTCTCACAGGTGACGAGGTCCCATTTGATCTGTAAGGGTACGTTGACCGCCAAGGGGTGTGTATGAGCAAGGCATTAATCGTGGATGACCATCCGTTTATACGTGCGACGGTCAAGCATTTGCTGAAGTTGGAAGGATTCGATGACATTTATCAGGCGGGTGACGGTGCAGATGCAATGCAATTGGCGCGGGAGCAACGTCCCGAACTGATCATCCTCGACCTGGCGATGCCCAAGCTGGGTGGGTTGGAAGTTATCTGTCGGATCAAGTCCCTGGGCCTGCCGTGCAGGATCCTGGTGCTGACCTCTTACCTGGCCGTATTCTTTTCCACCCGTTGCATGCGGGCCGGAGCCATGGGGTTCGTGGCCAAGACCGGCGAGCTGGACGAACTGCAAAAGGCCATCAGAGCGATCCAGTCCGGCTACAGCTGTTTCCCCAGCCTGCCGACCAGCTCGGTACGCCGTGACGATCTGCAAGAAACAGAACGGCAGATGATCGAATGCTTGTCGGACCGTGAACTGACTGTGTTGCAGAAACTGGCCCTGGGGCTGGGCAACAAGGAAATTGCCGAAGACATGCTGTTGAGCCACAAGACGATCAGCACCTACAAGACTCGCCTCAAGGAGAAATTACGTATGTCCTCAGTGGTGCATCTGTCCAAATTTGCCCAGCGCAATCATCTGATCTGATTTGAAATGACCGCCATCGCGTTCAAGCGGTTCGCCACGATCCTCTGGTTGAGCCTGTTGCCCATGGTCGCGATGGCGCTTGATGAGCCCAATGTCTTGCGGCTATTGGGCCACTCCCGTATCACCCCTCCGACCGTCACGCTGCAAGAGGCTGACTGGAGCTGGTTGCGCGAACGGCGCACATTGCTGATGGGGGTGTCCGCTCCTGATTACGCCCCGTTTGACCTGACCAATAACCGTGAAGAACTCGAAGGCATCACCGCCGACTTTGCAGCGCTGATCAGCCAGGCCCTGAATATTCCCATTGAGGTCCGGTGTTACGAAACTCGAGATGAAGTGATTGAAGCCCTCAAGCGGGGTGATGTGGACTTCCTCGGCTCGGCCAATGGCTATGAAGCGGCCGACCCGCAACTGGTCCTGTCCCGTTCCTACGCCAATGACCAACCCACTCTGGTGACCCGCACCAGCGATAGCCAGGCGCTGACCGAGGACTTGGCGGGCAAGCGCGTGGCGATGCTCTATCACTATCTGCAACCTGAAGTGGTGCGGGCGTTTTACCCCCATGCCCAGGTAGAGTTGTTTTCTTCGGCCTTCGAGGCCATGGGCGCCGTGGCGTTCGGCCGCGCCGATGTGTATCTGGGCGATGCTATCAGCACCAATTACCTGATCCACCGAAACCAGCTCAATGTTGTACGCATGGCGGATTTTTCAACCCTTGAAGTCAACCCGTTTGCCTTTGCGTTCACCCAGCGGAATACGCGGCTGCCGCCGATCATCAATGCTGCGCTGGAGGCAATTCCCGCCGGTGAGCAGATGGAAATATTGCGCCGCTGGAGCGGCGGCAACCTCGGGATTGTCGGCGCCGGTCGTTTGCACCTGAGTGCCAGCGAACAACGTTGGCTCCTCAAGCATCCACGGGTCAAGGTCGCGGTACTCGACAAACTGCTGCCGCTGTCGGTCATCGACGACCAGGGGCAGTTCGAGGGACTGAGTGCCGAGGTGCTGGCGCGCATCAGCCTGCGCACCGGTTTGAAGTTCGACGTGGTGCGGGGCAACTCGATACCGCGTCAGATCGACCAGGTCAACGTGGGCGCGGCGGATATGATGGCGGTCGTGACCCCCAGTGTTGAATGCGCCGAAAAGGTGCGGTTTACCCGTCCCTACCTGACCAACGCCTTGGTGCTGATCACCCGAGGTGATCAACACAGCCCGGTCACCTTGGAAGATATGATAGGTAAACGCCTGGCGATGATCAGCGGCAATGGGCTGCGCGATACGATCTCACGGGACTTTCCCGGCATCGTGTTTATCGATGTCGAGAGCGCGGAGCAGGCGATGGCGATGGTGGCGAATGGCGAAGCGGAGGGGACGGTCAACGCCTTGATCAGTGCGCGCTATATGATCGCCCGGTATTACCGCGACCGGCTGCGAATCACCAGTACGGTCGGCTCCGAGCCTGCGCGAATCACGTTCGGGGTCAACCGCAGTCAGTTGGAGCTTTATTCGATCCTCGACAAAGCGCTGCTGAGCATCACCCCGCAGGAAATGGATGAGATGATCTCTCAATGGCGCAGCGAGGTGATCATCGAAGACAGTTATTGGCTCAGGCACCGCAACATGATCATCCAGGGGTTCGGGCTGGCCGCGTTACTGCTGATCATCACATTGAGCTGGGCCATCTACCTGCGCAGCCTGATTCGCAAGCGCGTCCAGGCCGAACGGGCCTTGAGCGACCAGATGCGCTTCATGAGCGTGTTGATCGACGGCACGCCGCACCCAATTTATGTGCGTGACCGGCAGGGGCGATTGATGGCCTGCAATAACGCTTACCTGGACGTATTCGGTTATAAGCTCGAAGACGTGATTGGTAAAACCGTGGTCGAAACCGACGCCGACAACCTGCCCCAGGCTCAGTCGTTTCATCAGGATTACCTGCGCCTGATGGCAGAAGGCGAGCCGCAGATTCATGATCGAATACTCAAATTGCCCAACGGCGATGCCCTGACCATCTACCAGTGGATGCTGCCCTATCGCGACGGTGACGAGAAAGTGGTGGGCATGATTGCCGGTTGGGTGGACGTCAGCGAGCGCCAACAGTTGTTGGGTCAGCTGCAAGAAGCCAAGGACGAGGCTGACGCCGCCAACCGGGCCAAGACCACCTTCCTGGCGACCATGAGTCACGAGATCCGTACGCCGATGAACGCGGTGATCGGCATGATCGAGCTGGCCCTGAAGAATGCCGAGCGGGGCGTGGCCGACCGGGATGCCCTGGAAGTGGCGTCGGAGGCTTCGCGTGGCATGCTGGAGTTGATCGGCGATATTCTCGACATCGCTCGGATCGAGTCCGGTCATCTGTCGTTGGCCCTGGAACCGGCCAACCTGCACGAGTTACTGACCTCGGTGGCGCGGGTGTTCGAAGGTCTGGCGCGGGCCAAGGGGCTGGCGCTGCAGGTTGAACTTGATCCGTTGATCGACCGCGTGGTCCTGATTGACCCACTGCGTTTCAAGCAGGTGGTGTCGAATTTGTTGAGCAATGCCATAAAGTTTACCCACGAGGGCGAGGTCAGGCTCGGTGCTCATGCGGCGTTCGAAGGGGAGCATCTGGAGCTGAAATTCTGGGTGCAAGACACCGGAATTGGCATCAGCGCCCACGACCAGCTGCGCCTGTTCAGCCCCTTTATCCAGGGCAGCAATGGCGAACAGTCGGCACGTAGCGGCTCCGGCCTGGGGTTGGTGATCAGCCGCAACCTGTGCGAAATGATGGGGGGGCGACTGCACTTGAGCAGTGTGCTGGGGCAGGGCTCGCGGGTAGATGTAACGTTGGCCTTGGTCATGACCGCTGTATTGGCGCAGGAGGGGGCGTCGGCAAACCCTCCGGCAGAGCCGCCCGATGCCCTGAGTATCCTGGTGGTGGACGACTACCCGGCCAACCGCTTGCTGCTGGCTCGGCAGTTGAGTTTCCTGGGCCACCGTATCACCACGGCCGAGGATGGGATTCAGGGGCTCGAGCAATGGCGTGCCGGGCAGTTCGATGGCGTCATCACCGATTGCAACATGCCGTTCAAGAATGGCTACCAGTTGGCACAGGACATCCGCGTATTGGAGCGTGAACGAGGCCTGGCGCCGTGCCTGCTGCTGGGGTTTACCGCCAACGCACAACCCGAAGAGGCCGAGCGCTGTCGGCAAGCCGGTATGGATGGGTGCCTGTTCAAACCCACCGGGCTTGACGATTTGCGCGTGGCGTTGGCGTCGCGCTCCACTTACGCCCTGAGCCCAGAAGCGGCAGCGTTTGATTTGAGCACCTTGATCGCGTTGACAGGCGAGGACCATCACGCGCTTACCGAATTGTTGACCCCCTTGCTCGACAGCCTCGAGGCGGACCGGGCGCTATTGCCGACGCTGCAGCGCAAGGCGGACTTCGCCAGGCTGCACGACCTCGCCCATCGCGCGAAGGGCGGTGCCCGCATGGTCAAGGCAAAGGTGTTGATCGCTCGCTGTGAAGCACTGGAGGCAGCCTGTGAAAGCCAGGACCGCAACGCGCTGGGGGTGGCGATCGATGAGGTGGCGCAGGCGATGATCGCTTTGCATGAGGGGTTGAGTCTCCATTGCAATCAGCCTTGATCCCGATAACAACCATTCGGAGCTTTTGGGAGAAGTCCTACGTGCTGGGGGAACATGCCTGATTTTGTCGTCGGGATTTGTCTGGAAAATGGGCCACGCTCACTGACGAGCGCTGCCTGCCCAGGGGCTTGCCATGCCGAACAAAGCACTGACCATCCTGATTGCCGATGATCTGCACTTGCAGCGGCTCTACATCGAAAAGATGCTTAACCAGTTGGGGTATTACCGGATCGTGCCGGTGCAAACCTTCGAAGAAGTCCAGATTCTCACCGCCATTCCGGCCGAACCCTTCGATGTGCTGATCATCAATGCGGGGCTGGCGGCTCATGCGCGTGGGCCCCACCCTCAGGCACGTCATGTATTGATCTACGACGACCTTGACCTGGGTGGTCCCGTCGGCGCAATGCCGACGGTAGCGGTACGCCTGCCGGGCGTACCGGATAACGTCAATCTCGAACATTTCATGGACATCATCGACCCCCCCGAGGCCATGACCGGCTTGCGGGTTTTGCCGTGGCTAAGGGCGCTGTCCCGCGGACCGGTGGTCGGCGTCTAGGCCCACGTAACTGCCCAAGTGGCTTGTGCCCGATGACGGCAATCATTGGGTATGGCTGTGTTCACGAAGGCGCTCGGCGGCACTGCGCAGCAACTGCTCGGTGCCCGCCCAACCCAGGCAGTCATCGGTTACCGACACGCCGTATTTCATTGACGGGCTCAGAGGCTGGCAACCTTCGAACAGGTGGCTTTCGAGCATCATGCCGATCAGCGACGTATCGCCTTGCAAGCGTTGCTCCAGCACCTCGCTGAACACCGCCGGCTGGCGCAACGGGTCTTTGCCGCTGTTGGCGTGGCTGCAATCGACCATGATGCGTGCCGCAACGTTGGATTTGGCCAGGTCATGTTTGATTTGGGACACGCTCTGCGCATCGTAGTTTGGCCCGCGGTGACCGCCGCGCAGCACCAGGTGGGTGTCGGGGTTGCCAGACGTCTGGATGGTCGCCGGATGGCCCTGGCTGTCGACGCCGAAGTGGCGGTGCGGGTGCGAGGCCGAGCGCATCGCGTCACAGGCAATCGCGACGCCGCCGTCGGTGCCGTTTTTGAAGCCAACGGGCATGCCCAGGCCGCTGGCCATTTCGCGGTGGATCTGCGATTCGGTGGTGCGCGCACCAATCGCGACCCAACTGAGCAGGTCATCGAAGTAGCCGGCGGCCATGGGTTGCAACAGCTCGGTGGCGACCGGCAGGCCCAGGCGCAGCATTTCGCGCATCAGTTCCCGAGACAGCGCAAGGCCTGCGGCCATGTCGTCGCTGCCATCGAGGTGCGGATCGTAAGCCAGGCCTTTCCAGCCAACGGTCGTGCGCGGTTTTTCGACGTAGGCGCGAATGACCAGCTGCATCTGGTCGCTGACTTCAAGCGCGAGCTTCTTCAGGTTACGCGCGTATTCCAAGGCCGACTGCGGGTCGTGTATCGAGCACGGGCCAACAATCACCAGCAAGCGTGGATCATGCCCATTGAGGATGGCGCGCACGGCTTGGCGGTGGGCGTGTACCTGTTCATTGAGGAACGGGCTGAGGGGCAGTTGATACTTGAGCTCAAGGGCGCTGGGCAGGCGCTGGGTCAGGGCTTCATTGGCGCTGTTCAGGGTGGAGACGGGCAAAGCGGCGACAGAGACGTTCATATTCTAGATTTCCTGGGCAAGCGGCGGGCAATTCCCGCGCGCTTGGCCTACTGGGGTGTTCGACAATTGGCCGTATCGGCTACGTGTGTTGGCTTGCCACCAAGAGGTGACCGGTCGGAGGCGGCAGGCTGTCCCGAACGGGGCTGGCTAAATCGCCATGCAGCGCAAGTGTCGTGGCGGTAATAGGTGATGGTGTTCATGGCGTGATTCCTTTATTTAAGTGTGCTGATCAAAAAAATTATCAGGGCCTGAAAAAACAAAACCCCCGGTCGGGGAGCCGACCGGGGGTTAGATTTCTCTGGCAGGCGACCCCTTGAGTAGTGGGCGCCGATTTCAGGTATCAGGCGCGCCAGCGGCTAAACCAATACCCAAAATAAAAGCTGACCAGTGCGCTCGAACCGTTCACACGGGTAGCCGACACCGAGCGCGATGCGCTGGCAGCGGGGCAAACCTGAATGTGGGTGAGTTGCAACATGGCATGTCTCCAAATGATGCGGGGAGCTTACTAGAGCGGCGCAGGTGGATTCAATCAGTAATTTCTATCGCATGGGGGGACTTACGGCTATGGGGGGAGTGTCGATATGCTGAACGCACTTAAGATTGCCAGGACGCAACCATGACTGCCTTGACCCTTGCTGCGGCGCAAACCCTTTCCATCGCAGGCGACGTAGCAGCCAACATCGCGCGACATCTCGAGTTCATGCAGGCTGCAGCTGCACAGGGCGTGCAATTGCTGGTGTTTCCAGAGCTGTCGCTGACCGGCTATGAGCCCGCGCTGGCAGCCAAGCTGGCCATTGCGCCTGAAGACCCACTGCTGGCGCCATTACGCGAGATGGCCCAGGAGCTGCAGTTGACGGCGGTGGTAGGTATGCCGATCCGCCTGGCGCCAGGGTCGGATGTACTGATTGGCGCCTTGGTCCTGGGGGTTGATGGCTCGGTGGCGGTCTACACCAAACAGCATCTGCATCCGGGCGAAGAACTCGCGTTTGCGGCCGGGCAGGGCGGTGCGGCGCTTGAGTGGGGGAAGGATCGTATTGCGCTGGCTGTGTGCGCTGACTTTTCCCACGCCAGTCATCCGCGCCAGGCAGCGCTGGCGGGCGCCACGGTCTATGCCGCAGGCGTATTGATCAGCGAGAGCGGCTACGCCACGGACAGCGCGCTGCTCCAGGGGTATGCGGCCGAGCATCGTCTTCTGGTGTTGATGGCTAACCATGGTGGCCCGTCGGGCGGCTGGGCTTGTGCCGGCCGCAGTGCGATATGGGCGGACGATGGTCGATTGCTGGCGGCGGTGCCTGGCGTCGGCGAAGCGCTGGCAATTGCCCGTCGCGATGGCGAGCGCTGGGTTGGGCACGTGGTGGCTGTGTAAATGCCTTTCTACCTGCGCGCTGCGACGGACCACGACCTGCCATTTGCACGATCCCTGACTCACCGGGCGATGGACCGTTATTACGTGAAAAACCAGTTACTGTGGTCCGACGATGGCTTTGATAGGGCCTGGGCTGCTCGAGAAAACTGGCTGATTTACGCGGATGACTGCGTTGTCGGGTTTATCAGCCTGAGCCGTGATAGCCACGCGCTCTATATCCGCGAACTGCATATGCTCGAGGCCTATTGCGGGCTCGGTGCGGGCACTTGGGTGCTGGAGCAGATGGCGCTCAAGGCCCAATTGCCGGGCCTGTTGCGTTTAACCGTGTTCAAGACCAACCCGGCCAAAAGGCTTTATCAGCGCACGGGGTTCAGCGTTGTCGGTGAAGAGGCCGGATTCTGGCGGATGGAACGCGTTTGTCGCTCAACATCCTGTTGACGGTGCCGTTCCTTGATGTTTCAGCCTGGCCTTGTGCAGGGGTACGCATTGCGGGCATAGTTCAAAAAATCGTTTAATTTGTTTAACGAAGTGATGAGCCTGTCACCTCTTGCGGTGTGCCAAATAGGATCATGCATCCAGATGAGTGGAATCGGTTCGCGTTTAAGGCAAGAAAGAGAGCGACTTGGCCTGTCGCAAAAGGTGTTTGGTGAAATCGGAGGCGTGGAAGCCAACGCCCAGGGCAAATATGAAAGCGGTGGGCGCGCGCCCAAGGCCGACTACTTGTCTCGCGTGGCCGGCAGAGGCGTGGATGTGCTGTACGTGTTGACCGGGACCGCGACGCCGACTCCACTGGAAAATCTGAGCCAGCTTGAAGAAAAAGTGCTGGTTGATTACCGGGCATTGTTCAAGGAAGACCAAGAGGCAATCCGCCGCCTGACGTCGACCCTGGCCGAGCATTCCCTTTCTCGCCATGGAAAAACCAAGCCTGCGCCGCAGGATTCCTGACCTTTTGCCCAGCAAATCCGGCCGTTCGCCGCTCGATAGAGGCGTGCCGAGCGCTCAAACTCCACATATATGACGCTTGCAGCTAGGTCTGCGCCCTGGTTTTTTGCTAAGGTGTTCAGCAACCTATAAGACCATATCGCGAGGTGTCTGCTTGATTAGGGTGCTAGTAGTCGATGACCATGATCTCGTTCGTACAGGCATTACACGAATGCTGGCTGACATCGACGGCCTGCAAGTAGTCGGCCAGGCCGAGTCGGGGGAGGAATCTCTGATCAAGGCCCGGGAATTGAAACCCGATGTGGTGTTGATGGACGTCAAGATGCCGGGAATCGGCGGTCTGGGCGCCACTACCAAATTATTGCGCAGCCATCCGGATATCAAGGTTGTGGTAGTAACGGTGTGCGAAGAGGACCCATTTCCTACGCGTCTGCTGCAGGCGGGAGCCGCGGGTTACCTCACCAAAGGCGCCGGCCTGGCGGAAATGGTGCAAGCCATTCGCCTGGTATTTGCCGGCCAGCGCTACATCAGCCCGCAGATTGCCCAGCAGCTGGCCATCAAATCCTTTCAGCCCACCAGCGACTCGCCGTTTGACGCGCTGTCTGAGAGGGAAATCCAGATCGCCTTGATGATCGTCGGTTGCCAGAAGGTGCAGTCGATCTCCGATAAGCTGTGCCTCTCGCCCAAGACCGTCAACACCTACCGCTATCGCATCTTCGAGAAACTCGCCATCAGCAGTGATGTTGAATTGACCCTGCTCGCGGTGCGCCACGGCATGGTGGACGCTAGCGCCTGACATGACCACACCGTTTGATCCAAGTGCCTTTCTCTCGACCTGCAGCGGCCGCCCCGGCGTGTACCGTATGTTCGACAGCGAGGCGCGCCTGCTCTACGTAGGCAAGGCCAAGAACCTGAAAAACCGTCTGGCGAGCTATTTTCGCAAGACCGGTCTCGCGCCGAAAACCGCCGCCCTGGTTGCGCGTATCGCCCAAGTCGAAACCACCATTACCGCCAATGAAACTGAAGCGCTGCTGCTTGAGCAGACGCTGATCAAGGAATGGCGGCCGCCGTATAACATCCTGCTGCGTGACGATAAATCCTACCCCTACGTGTTTTTGTCGGATGGTGCCTTCCCGCGCCTGAGCATCCACCGGGGTGCGAAGAAGCAGAAGGGCAAGTATTTCGGGCCTTACCCCAGCGCCGGCGCCATTCGCGAGAGCTTGAGCCTGCTGCAGAAGACGTTTTTTGTGCGCCAGTGTGAAGACAGCTTCTACAAGAACCGTACGCGCCCGTGCCTGCAGTACCAGATCAAGCGCTGCAAGGCGCCCTGTGTGGGCCTGGTGGAGCCGGCGGAGTACGCCGAGGATGTGCGTCACTCGGTGATGTTCCTCGAGGGGCGCAGCAACGCGCTGACCGATGAACTGTCCGGGGCCATGGAGCAGGCGGCCAGCACCCTGGATTTCGAGAAGGCTGCCGAGCTGCGCGACCAGATATCGCTGCTGCGCCGCGTCCAGGACCAGCAGAGCATGGAAGGCGGCACCGGCGACGTCGACGTGATCGCGGCGTTCGTCAACCCGGGCGGCGCCTGTGTGCACCTGATCAGCGTGCGTGGCGGACGTGTGCTGGGCAGCAAGAACTTCTTCCCGCAAACCGGGATCGATGAAGACGTCTCCGAGGTGATGGCCGCGTTCCTCGGCCAATATTATGTGAGTAGCCCTGAGCGCGACTTGCCGTCGGAGCTGATCGTCAACGTGGTCCACGAGGATTTCCCGACCCTGATCGAGGCGATCCATGAACTGCGCGGTCGCGAGCTGGACATCAGCCACCGCGTTCGCGGCACCCGTGCCCGCTGGCAGCAGCTGGCCGTGACCAACGCCGAACAGGCCCTGGGCGCGCGCCTGGCCAATCGACAGCACGTCGCCGCACGCTTCGAAGCCCTGGCCGAAGTGCTCAACCTGGACGAGCCGCCCCAGCGCCTGGAGTGCTACGACATCAGCCACTCCAGCGGCGAAGCCACCGTAGCCTCCTGCGTAGTGTTCGGCCCTGAAGGCCCGATCAAGGCCGACTACCGGCGTTACAACATCGAAGGCGTTACCGCCGGCGATGACTACGCCGCCATGCACCAGGCCCTCACGCGGCGCTTCAGCAAGTTGAAGGAAGGCGAGGGCAAGTTGCCCGATATCCTCTTGGTGGACGGCGGCAAGGGCCAGTTGTCCATGGCCCGCGACGTCCTCAATGAACTCGCCGTGCCCGACCTGATCCTGCTCGGGGTGGCCAAGGGCGCCACGCGCAAGGCCGGTTTCGAGACGTTGTACTTGAATGATGCCGCGCATGAGTTCACTTTGAAGGGCGACTCTCCGGCGCTGCACCTGATCCAACAGATTCGTGACGAAGCCCACCGCTTCGCCATTACCGGCCACCGTGCACGACGCGGCAAAACCCGCCGAACCTCAACCCTGGAAGGGGTGGCAGGGGTCGGCCCGACGCGGCGTCGCGACTTGCTTAAACATTTTGGTGGCTTGCAGGAGCTCTCCCGTGCCAGCATTGACGAAATAGCCAAAGCACCCGGTATCAGTAAAAAGCTCGCTGAATTGATTTATGCCAATCTGCACAGCGAATAGAATGCCTTCTCACCTCGTAGCCAGTTGTGCCGATGAATATCCCTAATCTGATCACCGTTCTACGCGTCCTGCTTATCCCGATTTTTATCCTGCTGTTCTATTTGCCGTATGAATGGAGCTATGTCGCCTCCAGTTCGGTATTCGCCTTTGCCGCCGCCACCGACTGGCTCGACGGCTACCTGGCGCGCCGCCTGGAGCAAAGCACCCCGTTTGGCGCGTTCCTTGACCCGGTGGCCGACAAACTCATGGTCGCCGTGGCCCTGGTGCTCTTGGTGCAGGAACATGGCAACTTGTGGCTGACCCTGCCGGCTGCCGTGATCATCGGTCGCGAGATCGTTGTCTCGGCCCTGCGCGAATGGATGGCCGAAATCGGCGCCCGCGCCCACGTCGCCGTATCGAACATGGGCAAATGGAAAACAGCCGCGCAAATGCTCGCGCTGGTCATCCTGCTGGCCAATCCGTCGGACTTCTCGTTCTGGGTCCTCACCGGCTACGCCTTGTTGCTCATCGCTGCAGGCCTGACGCTGTGGTCCATGCTGCAATACCTGCGCGCCGCCTGGCCCCACCTGCGCACCACCGTTGAAAAGAAATAAACTTTTTTGAATCAAGGGGTTGACGGGTGCTGGGGATTCTATAGAATGCGCATCACCAAGCGGGAATAGCTCAGTTGGTAGAGCACGACCTTGCCAAGGTCGGGGTCGCGAGTTCGAGTCTCGTTTCCCGCTCCAAATATTGCGCTGCAGAGTTCCACTGAATTCTGTAAGTGATTGAAATCAGGGCCTTTAGGCCCTTTTTTCGTTCCAGCGGGAACCACTGAAATCCAGCTCCATCCAGTGCTTTTAAGTCCCGATTTAAGTCCCGAATGAGGATCTTGGATTTGGATGTGCACTGAATCGGTTTTTTGCTGGAGCAGCTTGGATAGCGAGACGAGCATCTGGCCCTGACTCTGTTCAGGAGCTCGCTATGGCACTCTCGGATACTACCGTTCGGCAAGCCCGAATCACCGGCAATGACTACACGATAGGCGACACGGATGGGCTTGCGCTCAACGTGACGGCTCGCGGCGGAAAAATCTGGCGTTTCAGATACTACTGGGCGGGCGTGCAGAAGCGCATGTCTCTGGGTAGCTATCCGCAAATCAGCCTCAAAGAAGCCCGCGTCCGACGTGACGAGGCGCGAGCCTTGGTCGCCCAAGGCATCAATCCCTATGAGCACCGTAAGCAGCAGCGTCGTGCTGTTCGTTTTGCGGCAGAGCACACCTTTGAGGCTGTGTTCAATCAGTGGGTGGAGTTCCGTAGGCTGAGCCTGAAGGAAGGGCGCCAGAGTACGCTCTCGCAAATCCTGCGAATCTTCAATAAGGACGTTCTGCCCACGCTCGGTGTGCGGTCTATCTACGATATCAGTCGTCATGATTTGCTGGATTTGCTGAGCAGGATCGAACAGCGCAAAGCCTTAACGACCGCCGAAAAATGCCGGACCTGGTTCAACCAATTGTTCCGCTATGCGCTGGTGAAGATCGAGGGGCTGGAACACAACCCAGCTTCAGACCTTGATGTGGTTGCACTCCCCAAACCTCCGGTTACGCATAATCCATTTCTTCGTATGGACGAGCTCCCGGCATTGATGGCTGCTCTTCGAAACTACGGTGGCGCCAACCAAACTCGGCTTGGCCTTCGGTTGTTGCTGCTGACCGGTGTCCGCACGGGCGAATTGCGGTTGGCAACACCCGACCAGTTCGATCTGGAGAAACGGTTGTGGGTGATACCCGCGGAGGTGGTGAAACAGCTCCAGCTAGCCATGCGAAAGCCAGGTAAGCAGACCCAAAGTGTACCGCCTTATATCGTGCCGTTGTCGGTTCAGGCTCTGGAGATTGTGCGTCACTTGCTGGAACAGGTTGTCCCCGCACAACGCTACTTGTTTGCGCATCGAAGCGATCTGAGCAAGCGTATCAGTGAGAACACGCTGAATGGCGCGTTACGCCGGATGGGGTACGCCGATCAACTCACCGGTCATGGCATGAGAGCGACGATCTCGACGGCGCTGAACGAGATCGGATACCCGAAGGTGTGGGTGGATGCCCAGCTTTCTCATGCCGATCCAGACAAGGTGAGTGCGGCCTACAATCACGCGGAGTATGTCGAGCAACGCCGGACGATGATGCAGGACTGGGCGAATCGTCTCGATCTTTGGGGGCAGGGCCAGCTGAAAGCGGCAAGCTCTCCGCTTACCATCCGATTGGAGGGGGCCGCTTCGCTGCCGTCGCTGGAAAACGTGAAAACGAATTCCATTCAATTCAACGGCGCCTTTCCGATGACAACCGTCTCGGCGCCCAAGGCTTCGGTTAGCAACGAACCAGCTCTGATTGTGTCGCACCAGCCGCCTGTCGTACCTCTTTCGGCCCCGACTGAAACGCCGCATAAATCTCACGTGTCTGACATCCAGCGCGAACGCGCCGAGATGCTTGCCATTTATGAGGCCGCTAGTAATTTGCCGTTACTGGTTTTCGCGAAATTGGCTGGCAAATCCCGAGATCAGATCAACCGTGATATCAAGGCTCGCCGTCTGCTGTCCCTGAGCCTGGGGAATCGCGGTCAGCGCATTCCGGATTGGCAGCTTGATCCGTTGCGGCATAAGTTGGTACTCGTATTGCTTGAGCGGTTTCCAGATGTAAATGCTTGGACGCTTTATCGGATGCTCTGTGAGCCCCATGAGCGACTAAAAGGCTTTTCACCTATTGATGCTCTTACTCCCGAAAATTTCAATCAAACTACAAGAAAAGTGGTCCAATGCTTAAGCTAAAAACTGTGGTGCTATATCAACGCGGTGACAAGGACTGCGTCGCGTGCTTGAGTGATGAGCGCTCTTGCTATTAGAGCGCTTGTCAAATAATAAAAATTTCAGATTTTAGAAACTCTATAAGCCGGTTGGAATCTTTTCCTGCGGTTTTGAGCCCTCCATCTCTTGTTATAACAAAGCTCGCAACAAAATCCCGAGTGGTTGATTTAAATGTCAATGCCGATATGTAGTAGGCTCTTCCGGCGATCAACTGCTCAACCGTTTCTTTGATGTTCAATCCGCCAGTTGCAGTGATTTTTGCAGAGGTACCCTCGCCAAGGTCTATCTGCGAGATACTTATTGAGGTGTTTTGGAAATTCGAAGCTAAGAAATTATTGGTATAAGTGAGTTTTCTAATGTCCAAAGAGATGGGTTCGATGGAAAAATTAAAACCACTAGCTTCGCCAAGTTTCATTATAAATGTGTTTAAGTTTCTTCCTGGATTGATGATTTCCAAAGTGTTACTGCTAAAAAATATCTTAAACTGTGTGTCCCTATATACGATTCTGCGGGTGGTTATGGTTTCGCCAAATGGATCTTTTTGGGATTCGTCATATTCAATTCTTTCGATATATCTTGCCTCGATTCTATCCTTACGAAAACTTGAGATTTGAAAACCATCGGAAGAATATTGATTGAACTTTCTCTTGTTGATTTTTGAGTTCAAAGTTTCGGCGTCTAAACTAGAGGAAAACTTGTACCATTTTATTCTGGTCATTGCTCGTCTTCCTTTTGGCTGCCATTGGTGTACGAGGTTTGCTCTGTCTTTAAGTTATGGATCACAATTTGAGCTGTCTGCTCAATTAGTGCAATATACTCTCGTTTTTCATCGTCTTTGAATGATCTAATGCTTTTTGTGTATTCAAGGCTGCTAAAGTTGTAATACCCTTTGATACTGAATTTAAAACCTTCCCCAGTTTCAGGTTTCTCAAATCCAGCAAAAAATTCTACTCGCTCTCTTTTTCCTGAAGTTTTATCGGACCTCCATACGATAGAGGCTATGTAGAATCCTCCGTTTTTGAGATCTTGGTATTGTTTAGAGCTGAGAAGGCTTTCTCCACGTAGTGCTGCGTTTTTTACTACGCCTAACATCTCATCCCGGGCTTCATCACTAATGTCCGCTTCCTCCTCGTCATCGCTAGGCAGATTGTTCTTTGTGTGGCTGGACTCAACTTTTATATTGGTAACATTGCTAAGTCTAAATCCGGGTAGTGATGTGATAAGTCGTGTGAAAAATTCAGTTTTTGCGAGATGTCCCGAAATGTCAATTAGCTCAATTTTTAAGATAGGAATGATTTTTTTCTTTTTTTCTTCTATCCTGTTTGTTAGTTTTTTTGCTATAGATTCTCCTTTGCTGTTTGCTGGGAATCTCAAGATTGTATTTTTTGAATTAACCTCAAACTCAATGTCGGCTTCTTTTTTGATGCGTTGCATCAGTCTGCTTTTGGCGTAGTTCAAGTCGGAATATTCTATCTTTACGGTGATCTTGTTTCCGTCTTGAACTATCTTTACTTTCTCATCCTCCTCAGGACTCTCTTGGAACTCCTTGGCAATTTCCTTGATCTCTTCAATAGTCAGACTTCCATTAAGCGTTTCACTCTTGATTTTGTCACTTCTATTGTTTTGCTCACGCCTAGAGAGCAAAACATTCAGGTCGTAATAATCATGCGGGAGAAGTGAGATTTTTTCTGCAAGATCATCTCTATCTTCATTTGCAGAGTAGAAAATCCCTTTGTCTTTTGCGAGCTCTAAAAGAACGTGTTCAGTTAATCGTTGCTTGGCTGATTTTAGAACGTCAAAAATTTCTTTATCAGTAGCACAATAATAGAGTGGATTTTTTTTATCAGTCATCACGCATACCTATTTCGACCTCTGAAAATGTTTGGGTGGTAGTCGTCATTTGGGAGAATTCTATGCTGTTCAATATTTTTCCGATTTCTCCACCGCCGCAACGTTCCGCATATTCGTCGACAGCTAGCTTGAATTTAGCGTTTGCTGATTGATGGGGGTCAAGAATTTTTATTGTCACTTTGTTTCCGCTGACTAGAACCTGATAATGCATAAGGCAGTCGATCAGGTATAAAAACTCGGCTTGTTCAAAGCCTCGTTTCCTATAAAAGATTACAAAATCATTTTTGGGAGCGTCGGGAACCATAGAGTACTGCATGATGATCCAAGAAGAGGTAAGCATTTCAAGTGTGGCAGCTGGGGCCTTTTCAAGCTTAACGTTTTTTTTGTTTGATAGATGAGGGTAGAAAAATTTGCATTGATTGCGAGATGGTAAGTCTTCACTGCCTCGCATTCTAAGTATTTCATCCTTGACATTGTTAAGCCAGAATATATCCGCAGGGCTTAGTACGACGAGCTTAGAACCTTTGGGGATGTTGAGCTCTTCGCTTTTTATATTTTCAATTCTTTTGGAGAAATCCGCATCGAACTTCCCATCATGGTTGTAAATAAAAAGCAATCCGCAGATATTTTTTGCGACATGTTCGTGAGTGTATTCAGATTGCCACGGTTGGCTTTTTTCTGCACACTCCAAGCTGTTGGCCAAACTCTTTACGGCCACTTTAACTTTTTCAGTCGTAATTGTTTCTTTCTTGTAGCTTTTTAGGTCGCAGTTGATATAGGTTCGAGCTTGTGAATACGGCTCTTCGTACCAAAAAACAATATCGGTTGGGTGGGTCGAAACGCTATGTTTTTCAGGTTCTTCGCAAGTCCAGTTCCTATCGTGCGGGCCAACTCTGTTCCATAAAAACTCTCCGAATATACCTTTCGAGAGTATTTCCGCCATTTTTGCAATATTAGCTGTCTCAGCCATGTCATTCCTTGATTATTGATTTTAAAATATCACTGTACTGTCTCATTGCTATTGCGTCCATCGTAGTTAAGTCGATTCTAAAGCTCTAGGCAAGTCCGGAGGCGCACGCCTATGAAGTTTCAGGAGTGTGCCGCACGACGGTTCAGGAGGAGGCACTGGAGGCCTATCGGGAGGAGTCTGGAGGGCGCCAATTTTTATGGTGACGTTGTCGAAATCTCTACATTTAGGTACTGCCGGTTATTTCTAGGAACGGGTTATCCTCTGGTAGTTTCTCGAATAGGTAGTCGGGGCTTTGTAAGATATATCCTTGTATTTTCGAGGTTTTTCGTGGCCCCCTCACCGTACATACCCAGATATTCATACCGTTGCCACGCTTTCTATGAACCCTCAGTTTCTCAAACTGCTTCTGCACCCAACGCCATTCTTCGATCTCTTGGCAGGCGCCCAGAGAGATGCCGGGGAACTCCTGCGTATAGCGTTGAAAGAGACCAGGGGTGACCAGAAATACGTTCCCACCCACCGTGTGGATTTTGGCCTTGCTGTCATTGATGATCAGCCTGTGACTCCGGATGCCTTCTTTGACCCAATTCAGGAATGCCTGGCCAGGGTCATCCGACGAGGGATTTGAGATTTCGAGAATGTGTGCTGACGATTCGTCGCTGACCTCAGGCTCTTCCAGCTCGAACATATCCAACAGCGTGCCGAGAGAGTCAGCGTCTTCCATCGCCATGGGATTTGTCAGCGAAGAGCTTTGACGCGATCCATTACTGACAGTCTTAGGCGCTGGAGGTGATGCCGAAGCGTCAGACGGATGGTCATCGGTTACCACGCTCACTGTTCCGCTGAAAGTCTCAGGCCGGTCTTCGTTCCCCCAAATCAGTGCCGGTTGAAGGCGCAGAAAGGTGAAATGCTGCTGCCAATTTCCCTGTGCCACAAGCGCGGTCCAGATGGCTTTTCCTTCCGGCGTGGACTCAACCAATCCGTGCGACTGCAGCTCATCGAACACTGCGAGGTTGGACGAGGGAATGCCCTCAATCGATTGCGACAGTAGATAGGCTCGCAGCTTGTCCGTGACCGTCTTGTTGACGAGCCAGAGCGCGTCCTGGGTCAGCCATCCCGCGGCACCTGGCTGGTTGAGTTTCAGTTCGTGCTGAACCAGATGACGCAATCCGCTGATCAAGTGATGTTGCAGCGAATGAATCGGTGCTTGCAGCGCCTTGCTCGGGTTACCACCGATGTTCTGTGCGGTGGAAACGCGGTCGGCCTGCATCACCAACTCACCGAGCACGCCGGCACGTTCGTACTGGCCCGCCAGGACATACAGCAGATTGGCCCACAGAGGCGGAAATCCACTGAGCCAATCGAGAATTGGCCGGTCGATAATCTGGTTGTAGAGCAAGCCTGCGGCCGCGCCGTGCAAGTGGTAGTCGCGCCCCTTGAGATAGCGGAAACGATACGGCTGATCCAGGGAACCCTGCCAAGGATGCCAAACACGGCCATCCTGGCGTTCGACAAACAGGTCCACGGCAATCTTGCCGATGTCATGGAGCAACGCGCCATAGGCGATGCCAGCGGACCAAGCGTCAGTCTGGGCGGCTTGGTCTTCAGGTGCGGCGCCGGTGGGAAGCAGATACGACTGACGCAATTTCAAACTACAAGCGACCAGTTCCAACCCATGGTCTAGCATGCCGCCAAGATAAGCATGGTGGTGCGTCTCGCTGGCTGGAAGCTGCTGGACCAGCTCAGCGTATCGATGGATCGGATTTAAATAGAGTTGGCTGAATTGCGGATGGGAGAGGGCGGTGTACTGCCAAATGCGATCAAGCAACTGGCGGCGATGCTCGGCGGCTAACAAGCTCTGGGACGATTCGATGGCCAGATACCCATCGGCGACGTTTACGGTTGGTGGCGGAGGAGGTTTTTGCCTTTTGTGCCGAAACAGACTGAGCATCATGGTTCTCCCGGGAACTGGCAGAGTCAGTGGCCTTTTAGCCTTTTAGCCTTTTCGGATAGGGCTCTTACCCTTGACTCCCCATTCCCCTTCCAACCCTTGCCTATCCTTTTGGCCCGTTTCCGTTTGTGCGGCAATCGGAATATCGATTTGTCCTGGTGCCGTTTTATTGGATGCGCGTGCTGGCGCGAAAAAGGAAAGTGTCGGTACACTGCGGTGCGAATTTTATTGGGTATGCCCATGAACCTCACTGACGCCACGCTCGTGCTGCTGCTCGCGGCACGTATCCATGGAACAGACGAAGCCGTCAGGGCCTCGGCGAAGAGCGTGGTCAAGAAGCTACCACGCAGCAAACGTGATCTGATCTACAAGGTGATCGACAGCCGAAGCCCACTCGAGCTGGTGGATTATCTGGCGGAGAACCTGGATACGTAACGGCGTTCTGCGGTTATGGAGTTCCTCATGTTCTTCGGGGCAGCGCCCAGCGGTATGGGGACTTTTCTGGGCATAGAAAAAGGGTCCAACTCGTGTTGGACCCTATGAAGCGTTTGCAGCGGTGAGGTGACGATCAAGCTCCATCGTTGATGCATCGCGAGTCATCCATTACCGCCTGCTTCCGTTGCTGCTCCAGGTTGAGCACATACTCCGAAGCGCATCGGACCTGGCCACTGGCGCGGAAAATCGCGCGGTTGTCAGCCTTGAGCAGGCCGAGCCAGGAGTCGATATAGCCCTCGTGCCGAATCTCTCCCCGTATACCGGCGTAGGCACATAAAAAAGCGGCGCCCATTTCGGCGATCAACTCTTCAAATGCATAGCCTGGCGAGCCGAATGGGCAAGGTGAGATCACGCCTTCACGCTGCAACCGGGAGTGGTGTCCGGTCCAGTGCGTCAGCTCGTGAAGCACGGTGGCGTAGTATCCACCTTGGTCGTGAAACTGCGCTTTTGTTGGCAGTTGGATGAGATCCCTTATCGGATGGTAAAAAGCTTCGTCGGCAGTTCGATGAATGATGTTTGCACCCGAACTTAACAACAGATCTTCCGCAGCGCTGTTGGGGAAGAAGGGATCGCTAGGTGCCGTCTCGAGCAAGGCTTCGTCGTGCGTTTCGAGGCCCTCAGTTTGTTCGATGTTGAACAGAAAATGCGTCCTGAGAATACCAAAGTGAGCGACCTTGGGCTGACCATTTTCGTCAAGCACCGGTTGGCCTGATTCGGTCTGTTCCTCGCGCTCCATCGGCTTGTAGAGCACTGCCAGGGTACTGTGCTCACCCTTACGGATGTGCCCGCCGGCTTTTTTGGCTTGGTTGAAGGTCAGCCAACGATCTTGAGTGAACCCTTGCAGTCTGGCCTCGGTCCAGAGCAACGGTAAATTGATGCCCGAATAGGCGCGCTGTGTGATGGCGTTGATAGGGTAGGGTTGGTGATGACTGACGTCGGCTGAGCCACTGGGGGACCAGGGTTTGATCCAGGGGGCTACGCCTTGGTCTAACGCGGTAACGATCTTATCTGTCACGTCTTGGTAGATATTACGCATGACATTTTCCTCGAGAGAAAACGGAGGAACGCCTTGCCCGTCGGGGAGGGTCCCCCGATGGGTGTTGGTTGGATTGGTGCAGTACTGCGCCCAGTTTGAGTGTGGATCGGCGGCCGGGTATGGTCGTTTGTGTTCAGCGTCGATGCTCTTCCGCAAGCGCTATCAGTAACGCGTTAGGTTGGTCTGATGCCTGAAGTAGGCTGAGGCTCAGTCGCAGTAATGGTTCATGATCAGCATCACTCGCCGAGACGAACTTGGCTACCTTAAACACCACGTAAGGTGCGTTTGGATCGGCCAGGTGAGCTTTGAAGGCTGCGCGTACGATGTTGCTCAGCCTATCGAGCTGCAGCTTTTCAGGATGGCTTGAACCATCGATCAATACTGCGTGTTGCCACGCGTCTGGAGTGAATACAACGGGCAAGTGCAGAGTGTTCAGTGCTTCGCTTGTGAATGAGTCGGACATGGGTGCCTCCGTTGATAGCGCGAAGAAACCTGTCCCATAGGGGAAAAAATTTCCCTGCGGTGGGTTGAAGAAAAGCAAGAGGGTTTGGGACGAGCCGAGCTCGAAAGACGCTCGGGAGAGCAGTAGGCGTTCATCACCGCGAAGCGTGACCGTGCGAGCCACCGAACGCTAATCGCACTTGGGGGGAACCATCACCGGAGTGACGTAGCTTTGAAGGCTCTGGCTACCTGGGAAGGTGCTGTCGATAACAGCGATCCGTACCCTCTATGTAACTGGATGATATGGATGGGTCAACGGCCATAGAGGCGCAGGTGCACGAGCTGCGTCTTCTGTCTTCCAGTGAAGAGTTTTTCAACCGAGCAAGCTGATAAACGGTTAAGCATGGGCGGTTTTCAGTAGTAGTCTGTAATTTCAATTTCCACAGGAATACGCTCAGAAGAGGACGCAATCATGTCCGCTCAGCAGCCACTTCAAATCTCCCGCGCACACCGCTGGGCATATGCATGCGGTATGTCGGTAAAACGTGTTTATCGCAGGTTGAAAGGATTTGAATCCCGCGTAGCTAAACGTGCGGCGGCGACAGGTATGCCTGCGGGTGGGCTGTTGATCCGCGGGACCTTTCTGGTTACGAAGCTGGCATTCCTCCTTGGGTTGCTCTTTATCGGTTTCTGGTTGGTCGCTTCTGTCGTAACGATGATTGCTGTGATTGGACTTCTGGTGTCCAAGGCTGCCATTGACACGGATCTTGAAGACAATGACCCAGGTCCAGACTTTTTAGGGGCCAACTCCTATCTAGGTAATTACGACGACGATGGCCATTACATTGGGCATTCCAAATCATCGAGTAGTGATGTCAGATGACTCTTTTCGTAGCACCCATCAACTGATCTGTGCCTTTGCTTGCCGCGCCATGCGCTGCTTTGCTCGCACTTCCTAGCATCCCTTCAAGGCTGCTGCCAATTGAGTAGCCTGCCCAGCTCATGACAACTAGAAATAGTCCTGGCAGAACCAAGAACATCGCCCCCATCACATACTCAATCACCTGCGCCGTGACTGTTCCGTCCATAAAACCGGATGTGGGCAGCGACAGCAGCACCTGATTGGACGCCGACACTTGGTTATACAAGGTGTCGAGCATGCTGGAGTCGACCCAGCGGGCCAACTCCCACCAGAAGGTCAGCATGTGCAGCGTGAACAGCGCGAACGTCACCGTCATGATGGTCTTTAGCTGGTAGGTACTGACCAGCAGGATCAGCGGCAAGCTGATGATGACGCCCATGATCAGGAAAGCCTGCACCATCGGCAGAGCGGCGCGTAGCGCGTTCATCGCCGGGAAATTGCTGAAGGATCCGAGAGCCAGCCCAGTGTTGGTGGCCAGGTTATTAAGCCCCTGATTGATCGACCCGCCGCGAGCACTGGAGCCATAGTCCTGGTACACCTGTCCGGGCGACATGGACATCGATTGTTGGCGCGGGCTGACCAGTTCGCGCAGGGTGGCATCCTCGATCTCGTTGCTTGAGCGGCCAGTCAACCAGCCTTTCAGCTGAGTCAGTAACGAAGGGTCGACTTGCTCGATCAAGCGCTCGCGCAACCCGACACCGCTGTCATTCCACCACTGTTTGCAAGTGGGGTAGCCCGCGCCATTCTCCAGCCGTGGCAAGGAAATATCACGGGTTTCATCGTAGGGCCAACTGACTCGTGGTGTCCGTGAGCGGTCGGTGTCGTAGTAGCCCGGAGTGTCGAGAAAATAGCTTGAGCCGATCCAGGACGCATCATGACTTTGCACCTTGTCCAGCTGTGGACGATTGGTGAACAGCCGAGAGCGAGAATAGCCGTAGCAGTCACGAGTGAAGTCTGCGACTTCCTGCAGCAGTACCTGGTTATCGATGCGCGAACTGTCGATCTCCATGCGCATCTGTCGGATATCCGGTGCACAGGGGATGGAGGAGGTGGCCGCTGCGGTCACTCCTTTACTTAAGGCGTGAACCAGAAACCACCAGATCGGCACGTTGGCAGAGCGTTCGCCGATGGTGTTGAACGTGTTGCCCCAAGCGGTTTCCGCTGGCTTGGCCACACTAATGCCGCAGTGCTGGCTTGCCGCATCATCGAACGCCATTGAGGCAAGGTTCAACGGAAAGACGGGCGCACAGGCGAACAGTACTACGATATAGGCCAGCCATAATCGGTTCTCAATCCGCGGCACAGAGAGCAATCCCTTGTTGCCTTCATCCGCGCCTTGCTGACGGGCCGACAACCACTCTTGCAAGATGATCGCGCCGAAGGGCGCGGCGAATAATCCAGTATCGGACATGACGTTCCAGATACCGTTGTTGATGATCCATGCCAGCAGGGAGAGGTAAAACTCCAGGTAGCTGTTGGTGCTCATGAGCATAGTGGTGACCTCACAATCGAGTGAGCTCGACGCAGGTAAAGAGCAAGAGCCCTAATGTCCCGGCGCGCTTCACGCGCAGTCGGTCCTGTGGTCGATGTTGGTAGCGCCTCAGCAGGTCCCACCAGAGTGCTAATAGGACGCCGTAGAGCAGGGCACGCCACCACCCCAGGTAAGGCCGTATCGATTCCAAGGCATGCTGCCAGACCTCGAAACTGCCCAGCGCAGTGCGGCCGATCCAGGCGACCAGTGCGGCGGCCAGGACCATCACCGCGGCAATGCCCAGGCCTGAAAGCAAAGTGACTAGCGGTGAGCGTTTCATGGCTCACTTGCGCCTGGCGTCAGCGTCGTTGAGTCGCCTAAGTTCGGGGTCGCCTTGCTCGACGGTGCGCGACGCATCGGCACCACCGGCATGCCGGTCGAGGACCAGACTGGCGGTATTGGTGGCGAGCATCTGCCGGACCTGCAGCTCGGTCTGCAGCAGGCGTATTTCGCGCTCCAGGGTGTCGATGTTTTTCGTCAAGGCCGTCTGTGCCGGTTCGGCTGAAGCGATGTTCGGTTCGTGACTGCCTGCCAGCAGCGTGCGCAGCAGCAGGAGCGCCTTATCGAGCACACTGGACAAGGCTGTCTCGCTGGCTAGGCGTCGCGCCAGCAGCTCCTGATCAGGATCATCACGCAAGGCCTCGATCACGCCACGGGTCACCGGCAGCATCGGGCTGGAGGCTTTGGCCAGGTTGTCGGGGGTAGGCGGCAGGGAGCCTGAGAGCAGCCCTTGCAGGGACTTGACGCGTTCGTTGTAGGCTTCCTGGATTAGCGGTGTCAGTCCGCTGCCGGCGGTCGTCCGAAGGGTTTCGCAGGTATCACAGGTCGCGACTTCGCTTTCGCCCAACACGCGAACGGCCCATTCGGACTCTTCCTGGGGGGAGGCCCAGGCCTGGCAAATAGCGCCCCCCAGGCAATCGCCACTACTGATCGAAGCGCTGTCATCCACCGATCGGTTATGTAGCAGGTTGTAGCCCGCACGCACCACATCGGATGTTGCCCGAATGGGCGTCTGCCCAACACCGCCAGCCTTTGAGCCGCCGACCCATGACACCCCATTATTGCCGTTACGGGCCTCGGTGTTTTTCACCGCGGCCACCGCATCACCGCCGGTTTGTTCGAGGTTGCCCTGCATCTCCTGGTTCTTGGCCAATGCGCCCCAGCCGGCTTGGCCGACCTTGTCAGCCATCTTCTCGGCCATGGCCTGGCAGGTCAGTTTGGAACGGTCGAAGTCGATGCGCCCTTGCATCACCCCGTTACTCAACAACTCATAAAGCCCGGGGTTGGCGCGCTGGATGATCAACGCAGGCAGCGACATCACCGCTTGGGTCGCGTTCTGTACAATGCTGCCCATGATCTGCTGGAACCCTTCGGTGACGCCGTTCAACTGGTTTTGCAAGGTGTTGGTGAGGCTCATGTTTCCGCACATCATGTTCGCTTGCCAGGATCCGCCGACACCGAGCCCGTTGGGGCGATAGAGCGAGCTCGGCGAGCCCGCTGCCGAGCCGCCACCGATGGTGTACATCACCCGGTCGTCGAGCACTTCGCCTTGAGTGCCTAGACGGTAATCGTCCTCGGCGGTGTGGGCATGCGTGGCCACGGCGAGCAGTCCGCAGAGCAACAAACTCCTCGGGCCCAACCATGGTCCTGCAAGAAGCCGACTCATGAAGCACTGCCTTCGAAGTCGATGCTGAACAGGAAGGTCTGCCCCTCACGCTTACAGCAGCTATAGGGACGCCACAGCGACCAGGCGTAGCCGCCATCCGTGCTCTGCACCGGATTGCTGGGGAAAATGGCACATGTGGGTTGAACCTGAGGGTAGAGCAACTGCCATTTGTGAGTCGAAGCATCGTTTTCAATTATCGGGCCGGGAGGCCAGTAACCGTCGCGAGGAGCGGGTGTGAGCGGTAAGTACACATGCGGCTGCCAGTTGCGAGTAATGAAATCACCCGCCCGCTGCGCCATCACCGCAGCGGCTTTGAAGTCGTCGGGTTGTACCAGAAATCCTTGCCGGGGATAGACATTGCCCCACATGTTCCCTGCCAGTTGACGACCGATCTCATGGACTCCCGGCAAGAGCGACTCGGGATAAAGGCTTTCAGGGATGCCATGACGCCAGGCCAGTGAGTCCAAAGTGCTCAAGTAGTAGGACATGAACGCAGTGGCGCCGCTGGCGCAGGCGTAGCCGGATTGTGAGGCCAGGCGGGTGGCGGCCCAGCCACCTGGATGGCCGATACCATCAACGTTTTTGAAACGAAGAAGATTGTCGCGCTGGTTATTCGGCGTGATCAGATTACCGCCACCTTCCGCACCGCTGATGGGATAGGAGAGAGCGGCCATCTCAGTCCACGGATTGCTACCGGTGGTGGCATAGCTCGAGATCACTAGTTCAGGAATGAAATGACGAACCTTGGTTGAGGTTTTAACCGTGCAGCCAAAGGGAGTGCAGAGCAACCAGAAGCAGATGCCGACGACCCTGTACTCGAAACAGTCTGGAGAAAGCACAGAGGCGGTAATGCTGACGGTATCCAGCGCCGTACTCGGCCCGGATGCCAGCAGAATGCTCAGCACCAAAGGATGTAACTTCTGGGGCGAAATGTGCGGGCAGGCAGCAGACATGATCCAGGCTCTGGGTGTATGGCCTGGACAGGTTCAATAATCGAGAGAGGGGTGTCAGTGAGAAAGCCGAACGCAGGATTGTCGGTTTACAGATACCTTCTAGATCAGCAGAGGGTCATTCAGCGCTTAGCGTACTAGCAAGCGCGTCAGACTCAATGAGCAACTGATCCGTTTTGATCTCGAAAATGTTGGCGAGTTTGCAGAGTACCAATAACGACGGGTTGCCTACCCCCCGTTCGATTTGACTCACATAGGTACGATCCACCTCGGCCATGAGCGCCAATTGCTCCTGGGTAAGGTTCTTCACACGCCGCATTGAGCGGATGTTTTCCGCCAGTTGCAGACGAAGCTGTTCGTAGTCTTGAGTCATGCGCGCAAACTGCGCCTTGAGGGACTCTCAATCCACGGGATATAGTCTACATTGGCTCTGATTCGGGCTTTTTTGATGCTTAAGCCGAGTGTCAATTTTGTTTCTATGCTGCTTAGAACAGACCGAGCATTAATAAATAATCGAAAGCTAAGGTGTCTATGGACGAAAATTACGTTTCAATTCCGGCGGCGGACGGCTGCCCGAGTCTTCTGACACCGTGGGGCAGCGAATTTGCGCCTATGATCGAACGTGGCGTGCAATGCGCCCAGGCCTGGCTTAATACACCCGGTGACGTACCGCTGTGGTGGGAACTGGCGCAGGCACGGAAGACTTGTCCGGCAGGAGAATCTCAGGATGCTTTCGAAGCAGGATTTTTATTGAGAATTCAGCAACGGCTTCAAGGCGTTTCATCGTAGCCGTGCGGCTCCAACCCTGACGATATGGCCTACACGGGAAAATTTACTGGAAGGTATGGTTCCAGGCTCCATTCCTCTAGAATGGAGATCTGACAGAAGTGACGTTGGTCTGTGATAAACAGATTTACGTAGCTAGGATTCTGATAAGTGCAGATTCTGCACGCTCTGAGAACGTGGAGCGCGATATGAAAGCCGACCAAGTGTTGAGTGACGATCTGGTGAGCCGACTGGAGGGTAAAATCCCAGCCATGGCTGAAGGTGCGATCAATACGGCCTATATCAACGCGCTGGCGGCCGGACGCAGCGTGATGGAAGTCATGGACGGCAAGCTCGTTGAGACGACTGCCGACGGTAAGCACAAGGTTATTCGAGTGGCCAAGCCCAAGCATAAAGTGACCTTGGGCGGGATTATCAAGGTGCACCGCTGCTCATGACCGTCCCTCGGCTGAGGGTGTTTGCCGGCCCTAATGGTTCCGGTAAAAGCACAATGAAAAGTGCCGTCCCTTCCCACCTGATCGGGATCTACATCAACCCGGATGAAATCGAAAAGGCTGCCAAAGAGGGGGGACGCCTGGAGTTCAGCGATTTTCAACTGGAAGTCGAAGGTGACGAGGTTCTCGGCTTTATCAAGGCGCACCGACTGATTCGGTCGACCCAGCTCGTTGAAGAGGCATCCAAAATAGGCTTCAGCAATAACGGCCTGAATTTCCAGTCCGTCGCGATGAACTCCTATTTTGCTTCCGTGCTCTCTGATTTCATCCGGCACAAGCTCCTTGAAGCCCAGTTGTCTTTCACCTTCGAAACGGTGATGTCTAGCGAGGACAAAGTCGCTTTTATGCTTAAGGCAAAAGCGTCGGGATATCGAACCTACCTCTACTTTGTCGCCACTGAAGATCCTGACATCAACATCAACAGGGTCAAGAACCGTGTCGCGGCAGGTGGGCACCCAGTCCCCACGGAAAAAATTGTGCAGCGCTACGGTCGTTGCCTGAACCTATTGCCAGCAGCCATCGCAGCCTCGAACCGGGCTTATATCTTTGATAACTCCGGCGCTGATCTGGTGCTGCTCGCTGAAGTAACGGACGGGACTGACCTTGAATTCAGGGCTGATGAGATCCCTGACTGGTTCATGCAAGCCTACGTGGAGAAGGTGTTCAAGGATTTGCTGCCGGGTTGATCGAAACCTAGGATCAGCTCCGTTTCACTTAATTCCTCGCATCCTATCGATTCGTTCAGCTACCCGGTAAGCCACCTCCAATTCCGAGCAGCCGGTGCTCTGCATCAGTGTCCAGCGTTCGGCTTTTTCCTCGGGCTCCGTCATGGCCAGGGCGAGATAAAGGCTGGGCGGCACGGCCCGAAACAGCGTTTCGAGCTTCTTCGAGAGCACGACTCCCTCAGTGTATTTTCCGGGCTCCTTACTGGCGGAGAGCAGCAAGGCTTTCTGTGCCGGCGTGAGTTTCTTGAACCGTGCTATTTCTTCGATTTCCGCGGGCGGCATGTTCAAACAAATCCACCATTCGATCATGTTCAGCATGGTCTGCGCGGCGGAAGGAAAGTCGGCAAGGTTTTGCGTCGCCAGCCAGAACCAAGCGCCGAGCTTGCGCCACATCTTCGTGCCCTTGACCACGAATGGCGCCAGCAGCGGGTTTTTGGTGATGATATGGCCCTCGTCGGTGACCATGATGATCGGTCGGCCCAGGTACTGGTCTCGCTCAGCAAGGTTGTTCACGGTGTTCATCAGGCTGATGTAGCTGATGGACATTTGAGCCTCATAGCCTTCGCGAGCATAAGTGGCCAGGTCGACAATGGTCACATCGCTCTCGGGCCAAGGCGTGCCTTCACGATCGAACAGTTCACCCTCGAAACCCTGGCAAAACAGGTCCATGGACTCGCCCATTTCCTGGGCACGCTCACGACGCTTCTCCGGCAAGTGCGAGTCGGCGGCGACGCGCAGCAAGGCGTCGCGCACGTCGCGGGCCAGTACCTGGCGCTCCGCTGCGACACAGGTCTGTGCCGCATCTAGGATGCACTCGCGGATCAAGCTGCGATCGGCTCGACTCAGGCGCGCTTCTTCCTTGGCTTCGCCGCCGGTGATCATCAGCCGGGCGGTAATTTCCAGTTCGCCGAGAACATCGCGCTGGTCTTCGCGACTGGTCACCACCTCATCGTCCCACTCATCGATCAATAGACTCGCCACCTGATCCGGCTGCTCGACCAGGCGCCAGGCATCGGCGAACGGGGCGAGGCTGACCGCGGTACCAGGTTTCAATTGGACCTTGTTGACCGACAGGCCTTGCGTTGCGAAGTAGTCGCCCTGTAAACCGAATGAGTTACCGGCCTCAACGATGAACAGGCGAGGGCGGTACACCGCCATGACCTGCATCAGCAGGGTGACCAGGGTGGCCGATTTACCGGCGCCGGTCGGGCCGAATAACAGCAGATGGCCGTTCATGGCCCGGTCTAGGCGTGACAACGGATCAAAGCTCAACGGCGAGCCACCACGATTGAACAGTGTGATGCCCGGGTGGCCGGTGCCGGTGCTGCGACCCCAGATGGGAACGAGATTTGCCAAGTGTTGAGCGAACATCAGGCGTGTGTACCAGTTGCGTGTGTCGCGGGCCGGGTTGTAAGTCATCGGCAGCCAACGCAGGTAACTGTTGCACGCGGCGACTTCATCGCCCTCACGTACCGGTTGCAGCCCCGCGCCCAACAGCGCGTTGACCAGGCTGACCGATCGCTGGTGCAATTGCTGTTCATCGTGACCGCGCACGTAAAATGCCAGGGTGCCCCGGTATAGCTTGTGCTGACGGCCGATGATCGCGCGAGCCTCTTCAACATCCTGGCGGGTCTGGGTCGAGGCCAGGTTTTCACCGATGGCTTTGCGCGCCAGACGGTTCAGCTGCTCCTCGAGCACATCTTGGGGTTTGACCACCAGGGTCAGACTCATCACCGTGCCTTCGGGTAACTGGTCGAACAGCGCATTCACCGCGTCGCCCTTGCGAGTTTCACCAGTGAGTTGACCAATCAAGGGAGGCCGCCGCAGTTTGTCCACCACCATGACCCGATGGGGTTGCCCATCGAAGTACCAGAGTCCTCGTTGCACATCCGAACACGGTTCGTTGAAGAACAACCGTTCGGCGAAGTCGTGATCGAAGGGCAATTCCAGCGACCCGCCATTAGCAGGCTCTGGATAGGCAACACGTTGGTAAAAGCCCTCGGGCGTTTCATTCGTGAGCCTGGGTGCCGGATTGAGCCAGGGCAATAACCAGGCATACAAACCGCGGCCATCAACGCGTGCCGATTGCACGCCGCAGGCCTGCAACGAAGCCACGATACGTTCGCAAGCCTGTTGCAGGGATTGCACCGGGGTAAGTCCCATCTCCTCAATGCCATCCTCAAGCCAGCGATAGATCACCAGGCGCACCCGTCGATTATTGCCGCGCCAGGGTAGGCGCGTGACGGCCTTGTCCTCGAACAGACCTCCCGGCTTGGCGATGGCCTTCAGATGACGATGACTGAGTTCCAAAAACGTTTCGGTGAAGACCGTGCCTCGCGCGCTGTCTTGAATATAATCGGTGAGCCGCGTCAGGTAGGGGGTGAAGTCGTTATCGTCCTGGCAGAAAAACTGCGCCACCCAAGGCGTTTGATCCAGCTCGTCAAAGCTATCCTGCAGGGCATCTTCGAGGGCATCGCGGGCTGCCATTAGCCAATCGGGTTCGCGCCCTTCGGTGCCGATGGGCAGCAACTCGAACACCGCACCCACTGAGCGATTGTCATCGAGCAGAAAACACTGCTCGGTGTCGAGGTATTCGACCCATGGCAGATGATCGGTGAAGCTGGGATTATGTGTATAGAGCGCAGCTTCATCGGCCATTGTGGCGCGTGGGCGCAGTGGGTTGCGCCAGGCTTTCCAGGCGGAATTGCGGTTGCTCGCATCGTCGCTACACATTACAGATCTTCCTGGCGTTCACCTGGCAGTGCGTACTGCACCCGTTGATAGAATGGAAAGACGGTCGAGTATCCAGGCACTGGTGCCTGCTCGGTACCACTCAGATGCGGATATACGTACATCACCAAATCTGGGTTGGGCAGGCGAGGGAACAGGTTGCGAATTTCATTCGCTGCTGTACGCGTGTACGGTTCCTGGAGCGCAGCGGAGAGATCTGTTTGAGCCAATGGGCGGCGCAACTGTTGTCGAGCATCCAACAGCTGCTGCTGAGTGCCCTGTGAGCCGGCGCCGTTCCAGATGTCCAGCATGGTCTGCTCGCCATGAGGCAAAAGTGTGTCCTTGTCGGTGGAACACCCCGTCAGGACCCCGCAGATCAAGCTAATCCAGGTTAGGCAGAGAAGCATGGTCTTTTTCATGGCGAACACTCCGGCCCTTGGGCTCGTAGTCGATGGTGATCTCATGGTCGAGATGCAGGGCGACTTCTGCTGCCGGTGGTACGTACACGGCAGCAAAGGCTTCGCCATACAGTTTGTTGACCCACTCTCGAATGTCGCTGGCCCCACTACTGAGAATTGAGGTCAGTGCGCTATTACCACTGTTGTTAGTGACCCCGAAGGCACTGCCGCCCGAACTGATGACGCTGCTGTTGTTCTGTTCATTCCCGAGCAGGGCGGCGACGCCAGCACCGGCGGCAGTGATCAGAGTCTGACTGCCCAAGTACTGCTGAGCATTCGAGCGACGCTCGCCGGCAATGCAAGGAATGCCATACGGATCGGAGAGGTAACCGAGTCCACCGCGGATCTTGTCGGTATTTGAGCTCTGGGTGGTGGAGGCATTGCGGCTGGAGACCGTCTTTGGCTGAGGCACCGTGCGGATGGTGCCATCCGTAAACACAAAGGTGATCGACTCGACCTGTCCGCGTACGCAAGACAAGGTCCAGTCACCGGAGGCTGTGCCGCTCATCACGGCCCCTGCGACGTCCGGCAGGTCGATGCCGTTGGCCGTTAGGTTCTCGGGGCCGACCAGCACCTTGAAGGGATAGGGATCATTCACGGTGCCGTCCACAGGGACTCGGCCGATCAGCGCGGTCATGGCGACCGAGCCCATCAATGTCGCATTTTCGGGAATGGTGTAGACCGGCTGCGCACCTTCGGTACGATCACCGGATCGCGTCAGGTCACGCTCACCCTTGGTGACCTCGCGTAACTGCTTTTGGCTGCGGTTGATGGCATTGTCCTTCAAGCCCTCGAGCGAGTTGAAGGCATTAGGCAGACTCGGTGCGGAAGAGGTCTTGGTTTTACCTCGGGCTTCGGTGGAGGGAGCATCCGAGGGTTCAATCCACTGCAGCGCATCGTTGGCAGTATGCCGCCCTTCGAACTGGTCCCCATCGCCCGGTTCAAGACCCAGTCCGATCGGCATATCCTTGCCTTTGCCGGTCAGCCCCGACAACTGTTCCTGCAATTGCGTCAGCAGACCGCTAGCCTGACGACTGTCTTGTTCCGCTTTGATGCGTGCTTCATCGGCTTGCCGGCGGCCTTCGTCTACCTGCTGGGTCACACTGCCAAGTGCCGTCTGAATACGCGAGTCGACGCTGTTTTCCCGCTCGCGCAGGCGGTTGTTCTCCGTCTGCAGCGAATCGTTGTGTTTCTTCAAACCTAGCATGTCGCTGCGCATGGCCTTCACTTGGCCTACCAAGGTGGCGACCGTGTCGCGTGGGGTATCGCCCGCAATGCCGAGCGACTTGGCTTGCTCGGCAGATAATTGAATATCGCCCTGATCAACTGGGTGCTCTGGAGACGGCTTGCTGCCTCCCGCGACCCAGCTTTTCATGATGATCAGTACCACGGCCAGCAGCGCAGCCGGTACCAGCCATTTGAGCAAGGCGTTAGCCTTCATCGTCAGCACCCCGCGCAACGGGCGGAAGCATCAGGGCGTGTTCGAGGCCGGCACCGCGAGTGATGAGGTAGGCAATCGTGGTGTCTTCCGCGCTGCCGACCGGCCCGAGGAAAGCATGCTGGAAGGTCGCGGCGAACAGCTTTGCCTGCAGTCCACGTGGATCTAGTTGCACCGTCGCTGTACCTCGATTGCGCAACTTCACGGTCGTCACCCAATAGTCACCAAGCCGCCAGGCGGCGATAGGTGTGCTGGAAACGTTTTCGCTCGGCAGCAGGGTCGGCAGTTCGGTGCGCAGCTTGAGCGGGACGCGGCGTACACCGGGCAGGGACTCCACGGTGCGCAGCGGCGCGTACAGGCTTTGCGCGGCGTAGCGCGTCAACGCGTCCGGGATCGGTGTACGTTCGGGAACGGGGACGGTGCTCGATTCAGACTCGATAGCTTGCATCGGAGCATTCTTGAGAATACGCACGGGCTCCAGGGGTTGATCGCCAGGCGTGGCCGCGATATCCAAGAGGATGATCTCGCCCGTCTTAACCGATTGCAGCTGCAGTCGTGTCGGTGCAATGGCTTCCGACGCGCGCAGGTACAGCGTGCCTCCGGTTGATTGCACGCGCAGTTTATCCTTCAGAGCGGAAGGCACGCCGACACGAACAGCTTCATCGATAAAGACCACTCGTTCCTGATTGATCACCAGTGGGACCGCGAGCGGTAGGCGTTCCCAGTGCATCAGTTCGATGGCCTGCGCGGCTGCGCCCGATAGCATCAGTGTGAGGCTGAGTCCCAGGGTAGAAATCCGCTTCATGGTTCACCTCCAGGCGGGGAGATTTTTTGCGGCGTGCCCTGATAGCAATCCAGTGCAAGGCCCCACTTATTGCGTTCGGGGTCCAGATCGAACCGCACCACCCGTAACGGATAACGCACGACCACCCGTTTCACCGGTTCGGCGGCGTAATACTCATCAGCGTTGAGGTCGAGTGTGACCAGCCAGCTGTCGCGATCGAGTTGCTTGACCCGCAGTTCCGGATCTTCACTGTAGCCTCGGCCTAGAATTTCGTAGACGCCACGCACCCGTTGACGCAGTTCGCCTGCGGCCTTGCGATACTCGTAGTCGCCATCGAGGAAGGCCTTGCAGGCGGGTGTCAGGTAGGACTGCAAGCCATAGATCGCGCGGCGATAATCCTGTTCGCCATCCGAGGGCCAGCGGTTGAGTTGGCCAAAGATGTACAGGGCAAAGGCATACACATTCTCTGGGGGAACATCCCACCACTTGCGCGTGCTGCCCGCGCGCAGATCAGGGGGGACATGCACGGTCAGATCGGTTGGTGCTGAGCGCCAGCCATACCATAGTCCGGCGCTGAGCAGGGCGAGCGTCACTATCGCCAGACGTAGGCTGAAGATATGGGCCTGTTGGGCATCGACCTTGTTTCGAAATCGACTCATGGCTGCCACCGAGACAGGGCAGGGCGCAGTCGACGCGAACGGCGAACTGTCCAGGCACCGGAGTGGAGAATCAAACTTCCACGCCCCAGGCGCCAACGGCTGGCGAGTATCCATTCGAGCTTGCGGTACAACCAGGTCTCCGGTCGAGCCCGTTTGGCCCGACGCAGTAGCGTGCCCCCAACCAACAACACCACTGTCATGCCTGCGATCATGCTGGTCGGCGCCATGGCAATCGAGGCGGTGGCGATTGCCAGAGGAACGCCCACCAGCAGGCCAATGACGGCGCCGGTGCCTAGGGCCACCCACATTTCATCATTGGTTAAACCGCGCAATACGGCGGGATCACGATTGAGTCGCTCCGGCAGAAAGACCAAAGTGCCGTCGGCAAGGCGTTCGATAGTGTCGTTCATGCCAACCTCAGAGAATCGCGGAAGCTTTGGTGAGGAACCAGATGATGATCACCACCAACAGAGCGCCGATACCAACTACCGCGCCGAGGTCTTTCCAGGTCTTGCGCTGGTTTTGGACGTCGGCAAATACGGTCAGGGAATGCCAAGCCACGCCGAGAAACGCGAGCAGGGCAATCAGCAGACCTAGTAGAATGCCGGCGTCGTAGGCGTAGTTTTTGATCGTCTCGATCAATCCCGAACCTTCGCCTCGGGAAGGCGCCTCCATGGTCGGTAGCTCGGCAAAGGCTAGGCCTGGCCCAAGGACCAGCAGCAGACCGATCAGGCGTTGGCTTGCACGATCACGCAGGTTGTTTTTAAGGGGGACAAGGCACTTGAGCATGATGGCGATCTCCGGTGTTAGGACAGGGTGAAGAACATCAAAATCAGCAAGGTAAGCAGTACGCGCGCAGCGTTTCCGCCGAAGGCTCCAAAACGCACATTGCCGGTGGCCCAACCTCGGTAAGCGGTCCACATCACCCAGGCACACCACAGCAACGCCAGGACCATAACCATGGAAATCCAAAGCGCCGAACTGCTCTGTGCCGAGAAGCCGGAAGCGTTTTGAAAGGCGGCGGTCTGAGCGTCAGTCATGCTCATGGCGAAGGCTCCGCAGACGGGGTATCAAGTCGGTAATCACCGACCATTTCACGGGGATCGCGAGGTTGAGCGCGGGAGGGGGAGAGATAGTCCTGCACACCCTGGCGGATGCGCTGGATGTCTCGAGTTAGGTGGGGATAGTCGAAGCGATAACGCTCGGTTGATTCATCCTGGCTAGCTGTCTGGGCTCTTGTCGCAAGATGTTCGATAGCGTCGAGTTGCTGCAAAATCAGACTCAACTGCTCCTGTTCATGAGCAGATGCGGCATAGCTGCCACTATTGAACGTGGTCAGTACGAGCAGGCAGCAGATTCGGCAAAATACAGTTGGCATGTGCATAGCCCATTTGGTTATGGGGCTAGCATCCAACTGACGAATAGGGCTCAGCAGTAAAAAATACGAAGTGCGCGACGTCATTTTATTTCGATACCGGCGCTGACGATGTAGCGAGCTTGTTCCCTGTGTCGAGGTTATGTCGCGGAGAAAGGAAGTGAATTGGAGCGCAAATACGAGCTCGATTTATGAGGGCTTACTGAGGTCGTGCAAATGAGTCGTTAAGTCAGTGCAAATACCTCCAGGTGTCAGCGGGTCTGGGAGAAATAGCTCCAGCCAACGGTGTGTTTAACTAGTCTTCCAATACCACTTACTCAAGGATGATCCCCATGTCAGATAACTCTGAAGCCAACATAGCCACAGCGGACGCTCTCACACTGCTCCTGCACAACCAGCACGCCCTAGCAGCCGCCCTTGAAGAGGTGACCAAATGGATCTCAGAGAATGGAGTGGAAAGTGTCGCCGTTAACGCAATGGGGGCCATGGAAACGCTCGACCAAAATGCCCGAGCCATCACTGATGCGATTATGCGGCTACGTCAGTTATAGGCATCCTCTAACGCCCGCTACACGCTTGCAAGTACCGAAGTGATTCTGTTGAATTAACCTGTAACCTGTCGCTTTATTCGTTGGATCTGATCATTTGAGATGTGGGGAGTCCGATGCGAATTGACCAGCCTTGTTCCCCACCGGAGAGTAGTGTTCAGGAAACATTCCGGTAGCTGGAAACTGCCTCGCCAAGATTAGCTGTTAGAATTACACTGGTTTAGTGATCAGGCGCTTGAGAACCAGCATGAACAAAAAATTGACCGAAGAAGAGATGCGCCAAGCATTGTTCGGCAACGCTGAAATAGCTGCGCCGATGAGCACCGTTCCCGTGGAAAAAATCCAGCCGGACTTCGTTGCCGCACCCGTATCAAAAATGGCGAAAAAGAAAGCCCCCAAAGCCTTTACCCCAAGGCTTCGGGTAACTCTTCGTGTGAGCAATGAGTTTGAAGGAAAGACGCTTGAGATCGCCCATGAAGCCGATACTCTCAGTACGTTGCTGGCAGAGCAGGAAGCCACCAAAGCAGCCAGAAAAAAATTCCGGTATGTAGAAGTGGCGTCGGTCCAGTCGATGTAAACCATATTTCCGAGTATGCGGTAAGTCAGTCTGCTTCTGGCCCAGAGTGTGTAAAAACGCCTTCGCGAACACTCGCTATGATTTCAGAATTCATCGCAAGGATCGCCATGACTTTTATCCAAGGGGAATATCGAGGCCAAGGCACGTTACTTCCCGAAAGCCTTGACGATTACGTCAGCGATACAAATCCGGTGCGCATAGCCGACGCCTTCGTCGATGAACTCGACGTGGCCAGTCTGGGTTTTGACGGTGCTATTCCTGTTGATACAGGCCGGCCTGGTTACTACCTCGCAATCCTGCTGAAGATCTATATCCACGGTTATCTCAACCGCATCCAGTCGAGCCGACGTTTGGAACGAGGAGCCCAGCGCAACGTCGAGCTGATGTGGCTGCCCTGGCGTTTGATGCCAGATTTCAAAACCATCGCTAACTTCCGGAACGACAACAGCAAGGCCATCCGAGGCGTCTGTCGCCAGTTCGTTGTGCTGTGTCAGCAGTTGGGACTGTTCGGAGAAAATTTGATCGCCATCGATGGCGGTAAATTCAAAGCAGTCAACAACCGCGACCGCAATTTTACCAGCGCCAAGCTGAAGCGGCGAATAGAAGAAATTGAATCGAGTATCAATCGTTAGCTGGCGGCACTCGACTCTGCCGACCAGCAAGAACCCACAGCTTCCGAGCCCAGCGCCGTGCGGCTGGAAGAGAAAATCGCCAAGCTTAAATGCAAATGAAGGAACTTCAAGCGATGGCAGCGCGTGGGCGTTGTACGCCGGTACGATATTGATAGGCACTGGGGTCGCCCTGGGCAACGTGCTGCTGCCCGGCCTGATCAAACGCGACTTCCCGACAAAAATGGCGTCCATGACCGGCCCTTATTCCATAACGATGGGCGCAGCGGGCGCTGTCGGTTCAGCCGTAATAGTGCCGCTGACCCAATCATGGGGATGGCCGATGGCCCTGAGTTTGTTGGTCGCAGCCCCATTATTGGCGCTGGTGGTGTGGCTGCCGCAGTTGAAAAAACACGGACACGTAAATCTGTCCGGTCCGAAACAAGCGCCAACCGTGGCCGTCTGGCGTTCGCCGCTGGCATGGCAGGTCACACTCTTCATGGGACTGAACGCGATGCCTTTTTATGTCGCCGTCGGCTGGCTGCTGACGATTCTGATAGACCATGGCATATCCCCGGAGCCAGCAGCCACCGTACACGGCACGCTTCAACTGACCACGGCCATTCCCGGCCTGATTCTAACGGCCACGCTTCGCCGTCTCAAAGACCAGAAACTGGCAGCCGCTACCGTCAGCCTGTTAACCGCCTCATCCCTGATCGGGCTCATTTACGCGCCAGACTACGCCATGTTGTGGGCCGCGTTCCTGGGCTTGGGCTCTGGTGCCATCATGATGCTCGGTCTGACCTTCATCGGCTTGCGCACAAAAAATGCCGGTGACACGGCGGCACTTTCAGGAATGGCGCAGTGCGTCGGCTACCTGATGGCAGCTGCAGGCCCCTTGCTGCTGGGCCAACTGCACGATTGGACCGGTGGCTGGACAGCACCGCTGCTGATCACAGCCGCAATCTCCGTAGCCGGCGCATTCACTGGCATGCTGGCCGGGCGCAACGTTCAACTTGAACATGCTGAATCATCGTCGCGAACAAGCCCGGCAATCCAGTCAGCGAATGCACTCACGGCTGGCGAAAGAAAGCGCTGATGAGGGTATAGCAGGTGCACAGGAACCGATGCAGGCTGCCAGTCAGCAAGCACTTCGACCAGCCGCCCTTCTCGCAGATGCTCGCTGACCACGTTCTCGGCGAGCTGCACCAACCCAAAACCTTCAAGGCACATTTTGATGTAGAGCCCAGTCTCGTTGACGGCCGCTGTGCCGTTGACCGGGACTGAGACCTTTTCAGCGCCACGGGCAAAGCGCATTTCACCTGCTTGCCTTGCGCGGCCTGATAAGTAATGAATGGATCGATGGTGAGACAAATCTTGCGGGGTTTGCGGAGTACCGTTCTCTTCGAGATAGGCGGCAGACGCACAGGTCACCCAGCGAAACCGTCCGAGTGGGCGCGCAACGAGCGTTGAGTCATCGAGCTCGCCTGTACGAATGACGCAATCGACACCCTCCTGAATCAGATCAACCTGCCGGTCATTGACGCCTATCATCAGATAGATATCCGGGTAGCGCCGGTAAAAGTCTTGCAGATTTGGCATGACGATGAAGTGTGCAATGCCACCCGGCATATCGACACGCAAACGCCCCTGTGGCCGTTTTACGGAATCCGTCAGGCTGTTCTCTGTGTGTTCGATCAGCTCCAATATTTCCCTGCATTGCGCCAGATATTGAGCGCCCTCAGGCGTCAGGCTGACTCGCCGCGTTGTTCTGTTCAGCAGGCGCACCTGCAAGTACTTCTCAAGATTTTTAACGCTGCTGGTAACTGTCGAGGCCGGCAGAGAGAGCGTCTGCGCCGCCTGGATAAAGCTTCCTGCTTCAGCCACACGGACGAAAACCTGCATCGCTTGAATACGGTCCATGACTGTTAGCAGCCTCAAAGCAGTGATCGGGAAAGGTCTTATTATTCGTAGAAATTGAATAACTAAAACAGTTTTACACCTTTTTCCCGCAGTATCGCCTTGCGTACATTGCTTCCAACGAAATTTGAAGAGGTGTACAGAAAATGGCTGAATATAACCGCAGCATCGTGCAAGGCCCAGCCGCTCCGGCCGGCCGCACACTTATCCGTGGCGCCACTGTGTTGAGCATGGATGGCGATATCGGCAATCTGGCGCGCGGCGATATCCTTATCGAAGGCAGCACCATCACGGCCATTGGTGAAAACCTCGAGGCAGGCGATGCTGTTGTTATCGAAGCATCCGGCATGATCGCCATGCCGGGCATGGTTGATACGCACCGTCACTCCTGGGAAGGGCAACTGCGTCGAATCAATCCAAATGCCGAAACCCTTGAAGACTACTGCAACGCCACGCACTTCTCGTTCGCTAAATACTATCGCCCGGCTGACATGTATATCGGCAACCTGCTGACTGCATTGGGCTGCATCGATGCCGGCATCACCACCGTGGTCGATAACTCGCACAACAGCCGTACCGGCGCGCATTCTGACGCCGCAGTCGAGGCATTGCTCGATGCTGGTATCCGCTCTGTACACGCCTCCGGTGCGCCAGTTTCCGGTGAGTGGGACAAAGCCCACTGGCCCGGCAACCTGGAGCGCCTGCAGGAAAAATACGTCAAGAACGGCGACAACCCACTGCTCTCGCTGGCGGTGATGGCGCAGCTGGAGCTTGAGCTGTGGGCTGAAGCCCGGCGTCTGGGGCTGCCGATCATTACCGAATTTTTCGGTGGGGACATGGCAGCTGAGCTGGAGGGTTTGCATCGCGAGGGTCTGCTGCGCCCCGATAACATCTTCAACCACTGCACCTCGCTGCCGGACGCCGGCTGGAAAATCCTTCGCGAGGCTGGCGTGCGGGTCAACGTATGCCCGCGTTCAGATGCCCACTACGGCATTGAAGATGGAATGTTCGCCATGCAGTCGGCCCAGCGTCACGGCATCAGTCCGGGGCTGAGTGTCGATAACGAAACCTCCTACAGCGATGACATGTTCATGGAGATGCGGGTGGCGTTCTACCTGCAGCGCGTCATGGGCATGCACCAGCAGCGCTGCTGCGGCGCAGAACATCATCCGGTGACCCTACCTGCTCATGGCCTACTGAAAGCCGCCACTCTCGACGGCGCTACCTGTGCCGGATTGCAGGACAAAGTCGGCAGCCTGGCCCCCGGCAAACAGGCCGACCTGATCCTTATAAACGCGCAGGACATCAACCTTTACCCGTCAGGCAACGCATTCGGCACCGTTGTACACGCGGCCGAACGCAGTAATGTCGATACCGTCATTATTGGCGGGCGCATCGTCAAGCAGGGCGGCAAGGTGCTGGGCGTGGACAGCGAAAGGCTGCGTGCGGCGATCGACGAATCCCGTGAGCATCTGTTTGCTGCTGCAGGCTATCAGCCGGATATGTTTGCCGAGAAATTCCTGCCGCTTGAGTCAGCCAAGTAAGGAGGCGTGAGATGAACGCAGCCTACTACCTGCTGGCCGTCTGCGCAGGGCTTGGCATCACCCTGCAGACCACGCTGAATGGCCAACTCGCTAAAGGCGTGGGTGGAGATTCGGTCGCGGCGGCGCTGTTCTCTTTTACTGCCGGTGCGTTATGCCTGAGTATCTTTTCATTGATGCGCGGCGGGATAGTGGTCTCACTGGCGGCTATACCTGCCCAGCCCTGGTGGAGCCTGCTGGGCGGTCTGCTGGGTGCCGGCGCGTTGCTTAGTTATGTGGTGCTTGCGCCAAAAATCGGTCTGTCAGCCCTGCTGGGCCTCGCTATCGCCGGGCAGATTATTTCGTCACTGGTTATCGATCACTTCGGCTTGATGGGGGCATTGGAAAGGCCGGTGTCTCTCGTCAAGTTGGCCGGGGCAATGGTGATGCTCGCAGGCCTGGCCATCGCTCTGTTCGGTGACAGGTGGTTAGCGCTTTTCTCCAACTGACTGCCTTGTTTATCCCATCCTGTTTCGTAGGACGCAACCATGTTTAAAGCCCTAACCGACACCACCAGTCTTCTTGGCGAGTGTCCTGTCTGGTGTGAAAGAACCGAACGCCTGTTCTCGACCGACATCCCCGGCCGCGAGTTGCGTGCTCTGGACCCCGAAAACGGCGAAGTGCAGCGATGGTCCCTGCCAGAGCCGCTAGGGTCATTTGCCCTCACGGCAGACGAAGACATATTGCTGATGGGACTGGCATCCTGCTTGGGCTACTACAACCTGAGCTCCGGTCGTTTCAGCAAAGTCACAGCCACCCCTGGCGTGGCAGGAACCCGGATCAATGATGGCCGCTGCGACCGTATGGGAAACTTCGTATTCAGCACGATGGACACCGGCGAGCCGGTGCAAACCATAGGCAGATTTCACCGGCTCAATGCCGCGACGCTCGAGACAGAAACGCTGGACCTTCCCGAAGTGGCGATCCCGAACAGCATCTGTTTTAGCCCGGACGGTTTCACCATGTATTACGCGGACTCCCTGCAAGGATGCATTTTCTGCTGCGATTACCCATCGCTAGAAAACCAGCGTGTATTCACTACAGTCAACGGTCAGGGTGCTCCAGACGGTTCTTGTATTGATGCGCATGGTTTTCTCTGGAGTGCGGAATGGGGCGGTAGCAGAGTCGTGCGTTACGCGGCAGACGGCAAAGTTGACAGCGTGATCGGCTCCCCGTGTATTCAGACCACTTGCCCGGTCTTAGCGGGACCTGGTTATGAAACGCTTTACTGCACCAGCGCAAGGATAGGGCTGGATAAGCCGGCAGATTTCGATGGCACGCTGATAAAGCCGAAGCCGTTTTAGCTGCCGGATTGCCTGAAGAGCGATTTGCAGGACGACTGCACTGAATAGTGGGTTCTAGCCTGTCGCGCCGTTCTGAATGCCAATTGGTAGACGCGTATGAATGACCGCTTCTGGCCGAGGCTGTGTAAAAACGTTTTTGAGCGCGCCATGTGCCCAAAACCGGACTGAAAATCGCGTTTCTACGCAAAATCCACATCTTCAGACGTGCCGATAAATTTCAGATTTAACGTAGACGCGCACACTTCAATTTTGGCGAAGCGTTTTTACACACTCTGGGCCGAAAGCTGCCTTTCCTGACCGGCAGAAATCGGCGAGCAGCGGCCGTAATTCTCCTATAGTCAGAGAGCCCCCGTTGCCCAAACGCCTCACGTGCGAACTCCAAAAAGCTGCTCAGCTTTGGGGGCAGTCTTTGGTCAGGGGCGTAGAGCATATGCGTCCTTCACTGTCTCGATGCCGAAGGCGAAGCCCTCGGCCCGGTCGGCGGCGTGCAACGTATCGGCCACGGTGCTCGCTTGGGCAATACTCTGTTCAGCAACTTAAGGGCTCGGACATGCACCGCTTGCGGGAAGTCCAACGCCACGAAGGGGTCGATCACGCTGTTCATGCCCATTTCCAGCATTGAAGCTCGCGGGCTGCTCGACCGCAAGGTCGTATTGTTCTGCCTGGATCAACAGCCAGCCACCCGGCTCGTTGCGCCCGTCGGTGATCGGTCCTTGCAGCAACAAGCCACCCGGCAGGATCACGCGCAAGGCGTTCGCTTCATTCGGGCCCTGCAGGTAACGGTCGAACTCGTGCGAAACCGTCCGGTACCGACATTACGCACGCGGGCGTTCAATTCCAGCATGGTGAGGTCCTTCGACGGCTGACCCAAGTACAGTGACAGCACGGTGGCGGTCGCCAGGCCTTCATAGGCGTATGACATGGGGCAGCGTCCGACGCATTGACCAGAAAGTTAGCGTGGCAGACCAGCACCGGGAGAGTGGTTGCCGCCAGCGCAAAAAAAGGCCCCCACGCCTGAGTCAGGTGTTGGGGGCCTGTTGAACATAAACGGCGCATCAAAAAAGCCATCAATCGCGCTAAAAGGCTAACGCGACTCCTTGGCGTTGAGCATTCCAGCCGGCGGCGTACGGCGACGTTCGAGATCGTCCCACTGCTCAGGCCTGCGCTGCTCTCCACAATACGTGCAGACATATTCCTCCGGATTTAAGTCCAGGTAGTAACCCTTGCGTATATAGGGATGACCACACTTTTTTTTGAAGTCTTCACTCCGCTTTTCGAGTTCTTCAGAGACATTCCGAATTCCCTCTCAGACACGATGTTCCGCGCGTCTACTCACTACATATTTCACTGTTCAGTCAACCCGTATGAGCGGACCACGCCTTCGCTTCAATAGAACTTCCCCATTTCCTTGAACTGCTCGGTCGCCTCGATCAGCGCGCTGATAATCCCTGGTTCAGACGGCGCATGGCCTGCGTCGTTTATGATCTTCAGCACCGAGTCTGGCCAAGCTTTGTGCAAGCGGAAAGCGGAATTGGGCGTGGCAATCATGTCGTGTCCACCCTGGATGATTTTGCACGGGAGATGCTTGATCGCCTCAATGTTGGCTATCAGTTGGTCTTCTTCAAGAAACAGACGGTTTTTAAAATACCAAACGTCAAGGCGTCCCATGCCGGTACTGGTTGTTTGATCGGCGGCTTGTTCTTCAACCCCGTCCGGATCGTGGCGTAACAACGAACAACTTGCCGAGTAGCGAACCCAAGCGCGAATGGCTTCTCCGCTTGATTTCTCGTCGTCGCTCGTCATTCGATCGAGATAAGCCTGCAGCAGATCCTGGCGCTCCTCCTCGGGAATGAAGTTCACGAAATCCTCGTGTGCTTGTGGGAAAAACCGACGCATGCCATGGATGAACCAGTCGATCTCATCTTCGGTGCCAAGGAATACGCCCCGTAAGATGAAACCCAGACAGCGCTGCGGATGAGCCTCACCATAAGCCAGAGCGAGCGTGGTGCCCCACGAGCCACCGGTTATCAGCCAGCTTTCGATATCCAGATGCTTGCGAAGTGTTTCCAAGTCGTCGACCAGCGCCTGTGTCGTGTTGTTGCGCAATTCTCCCAGTGGCGTCGAACGGAGGGCGCCACGTTGATCGAACAGCACGATGCGGTAGTGATCGGGATCCCAGAACTGGCGCTTGCCGGGTGGCGCACCTTCACCGGGGCCACCGTGCAGGTACACCACTGGGACTCCGCCAGGGTTGCCGCTTTCCTCCCAATAGAGGGTATGAGGTTCATCGACTTGCAACGTACCGCTGCGTCGCGCTTCTTCGATGGCAGGGAACAAGTTGTAGGTGACTTCACAAGGAGCTTGCATTATTCATCCTCTCGGCAAACTGCTGGTGCCTCATAGATTCCTGACTTCGGCACCGAGTCGATGGCGGGCCGCTCGGAGTGGCCTTGTGAGGTTCCAAGCGGCCCAAGGTCATGTCGGTACTCATCGGCCACGCAGGCTGCGCGTGGAGGTCAGAACATGCTCCAGTTGCGGTTCTGCCAGCGCCATGTGCATGGCCAGGTCCTGCGCCTGTTCCCATTGCAGATCGGGGCGTAACCATACCTGCGCATCCTCGGCAGTGAACGCCAGCAGGCGCTGCTGTCTTGTGGAACTGTCGTTGTGCATGACCAATACGAGCCCGTCACAGCCATTGAAGTGTTCACTGACCTGCGCCAGCGCCGCGAGGAAGATCGGCCCGTTCTCGCGTGACGTGGTGTAGCTGAGGCGGTGGCTGTTTTTCAATTGCTCGGGTTCGCAGGCTTCATACCAACCGTCAACCGCTACTAGCATGCGTCCGTCGCGCTTCACCCGGTCGAATACCCTCGAACGCATTACAAGATGGAGTGGCAGATGAGTCATCGGCGGCATTGTTCCCATCGACCAGAACGGTTTCCAGCCCCAACGAACCTTGATGCATTCTAGGACGCCGTTGCGGCTGTGTATGGCATTGACCTGCATGTTCGGTTTGATCACGTTTCGGCTGTCCTGCGGTTCAAAGGTTCGGTGCAGGCTACTATCCGCAATGCCAGTTGCATTCCCCACGCCTTGGTTTTGCACCTTGGCAAACAGCGCTTCGAAACCCTCGGCTACATCATATTGAACAATGTATTCACACATCGCGAAACTCCTGGCAGTGGCACTTCTAAAGAGTCTGCCGCGTCGCGTCTTATCAATTTTTACGGATTGAATGCGGCAGATTATGTAAATGCGAACCAAGGTGTTGCCTGGCGGTTCGAAACTCCTTTTGTTGAGCAGACGAACGGCAAAAAGAATTTGCGTTTCATCGGCTTAGGTGACCACTCATCGGATGCTGCCGTTTAAAAACTGAGGTGATAGCTCGATCTTTTTGTCGTCATTCAATCGGCTTCCAAGCAAACCAGGAGGGCAGCGGATGTCAGTTAAGTCAGACAAATACCGGGACGCTCCAGAGCGCCCCGAATCACCGTCAGCAGGTCATATCGAGGTCGATTGCTTGATTGTCGGCGCCGGCCCTGCAGGGTTAACGGCGGCGGTTTATTTGAGTCGTTTCCATCGGCGAGTCGTGGTCGCCGACGGGGGGCAAAGCCGTGCAAGCCTAATTCCGCTTTCGCACAATTATCCCGGCTTTGCGCCAGGCATATCGGGCAACGATTTGCTCGATCGATTGCGCGAGCAGGCCGTGTCTTACGGGGCGACGATTGAAGCCGGAAGCGTGGAATGTCTGCGCAAAGACCACACTGGTTTCGTTGCGCAACTCAACGGACGAGCGCTGAGCGCGCGGCGTGTGGTGCTGGCAACTGGAATCGTCGATACCTTGCCGCAGATGGATCGACCCTACGATGGCATTGCACACTCGGTGATTCGGCTGTGCGCCATATGTGATGGCTACGAAGTCAACGGTGACAACGTGGCGGTATATGGCGAAGCACACTGTGCTGTTGAGCACGGGCTATTTTTGCGCAACTTCACCGACCACGTGACGGTGCTGGCCGAGGGTGATAGCGAAGCTGGTGAGGACGTGAGCGCGAGAGCGCGGTGCGCCGGTATACGTTTGATTAGGGACCGGGTCGAGTACATCGAAGTGAGGGGCGGCAAAGTCTACGTAAAAGCGGGGAAAGGTGAAGATTACTGCTTCGATATCGTCTATCCATCGCTGGGCTCACGGTATCGCTCGGAGCTAGCGGTGCAACTGGGCGCGCAGGTGGACGAGGAGGGCGCTTTGTGCGTTGACAACCATCAGCGCACATCGATTGACGGGCTTTACGCTGTCGGGGATGTCGTGGACTCGCTCAAGCAAATTAGCGTCGCTACAGGCCAGGCGGCGGTCTGCGCGACTGCTGTGCATAACAGCCTGGAACTACGTCTTTGGGATCGGTTACGGGACGAAAGAACCGTTCGGGGTACCGCTTGAGTACATAAGCGGAATAGCGTCTTCGGTCAAAATAGTTTCAGCCTAACCAGCGTAACACCGCGAGCTCCACGGTAGAGGTCATCGGACACTTCAATTCACCGTTTCGATCTCTAAATCCTGATAGCACGTATTTATTCGACGTGGAAGTCAGGCAACCCGCGATGGGGGGGCTTGCTATGATGATTTTCAGCACCGAGTCTGTCCAGGCTTTATGCAAGCGAAAAGCGGAGTTGGGCGTGGCAATCATGTCGTGCCCCCCTTGAATGATCTTGCACAGTAGGTATTTGACTGCCTCAATGTTATTTATCAGTTGGTCTTTTCCAAGAAACATCCAGTTCTTGAAATACCAAACATCAAGAAGTCCCATGCTGGTGCTGGTCTTTTGATCGGCGGCTTGCTCTTCAATGCCGTCCGGATCGTGGCGCAATAATGAACACTGGCCGAGTAACGAACCCAAGCGCGAATGGCTCCGCCGCTTGAAACCTCGTCATCGCCTGTCATTCGATCAAGATATACCTGCAGCAGATCGTGCCGCTCCTCCTTGGGAATGAAGTTAATGAAATCCTCAAGTGCAAGGGGAAAACCGGCGCATACCGTGGATGTACCAGTTGATTTCATCTTCGGTGCCCATGAATACGCCCCGGCAAGGTGAAACCCAGACAGCGCTGCGGATGAGTCTCGCCATAAGCCAGAGCGAGCGTGGTGCCCCACGAGCCACCGGTGATCAGCCTGCTTTGATGCTCGCGAAGTTTTTCCAAGTCCCCGACCAGCGCCTGCGTCGTGTTGTTGCGCAGTTCTCCAAGTGGCGTTGAGCGAAGGGCGCCGCGTCGATCGAACAGCACGATGCGGTAGTGATCCGGATCCCAGAACTGACGTTTGCCGAGCGGCGCTCCTTCACCACGGCAGCCGTGCAAGTACACGACTGGAACGCCGCCAGGGTTGCCGCTTTCTTCCCAGTAAAGGGAATACTTGGGTATGCGGCGGTGCGCTGATGCTGCTGGGAATTGCCCTTTACGGGTGCAACCGCTTGGCGACTACAGTTGCGGAGTCTGGTTGCATGTGCGACTAGCCGTCGTAGCTAACCGTTCGTCTGAGGATGATCAAAAAATTTCGATGCCCTCCTCAGATCTCTTTGTCATCAATTAGAGCGGAGAATTCAGGTGCCGGCTCGTTGAAACATTCACTTGGTGATGACTGATGAAGGAGATCGACCAATGTCCAAAATCGATAATCTGCTGGACAACAAGGGCACGCCCTTGGACAAGCAGAGCTTTACCTGGCGCGATCTGGCCGGCAAGCCGATCAGTAAGCTGGACGATGATGCATTCACCCGGGTACGGGTGATTTTGATGAACGGCGTTGAATCCGACGCCTTACGACTCAAGCACTTCGGCTCGCGGTTTCACAAAGAGTTGCAGCTGCCGCTGGCACAGATCCGCCGTGTCGAGCAGCACCAGATGACGGCGGTCAACTGGCTGCTGTCCGCGGATCATTCTCCCTTGGAAACCACCGTTGCCTACGAGCAGGTAGCGATCGAGGTGACCGCCGCCGTCGCCCAGAATGAGCCCGACCCCTACCAGGCCCAAACCTATCGCTTTGGCTTGCTGGAAGACTTCGACCACCTCTACCGCTACGCCGCTATGCTCGACCGGCTAGAGGGAAAGGACGCCAACAATATTCTGCAGGGCTACACCGACCTCGTACGGCAGGCCTACCAGCGAACATCACCGCGCCCCCGGCGATGACCTGCGAGACAACTATCACAAAGACAGTGCCGCACTGACCACCAAGATTCACGCCGCACTGATCACCGGGGCCGAATACCAGACACACGACTATTACATGAACATCGGTCCGCTGTTCGCCGACCCGGTGGCTCGCGCGCTGTACGCCGAAATCGCCTCGGTCGAGGAGCAACATGTGACCCAGTACGGTTCGTTGCAGGACCCCAGCGAAACCTTCATGGAAAAGTGGCTGGTGCATGAGGCGATGGAGGTCTACACCTACGCCAGTTGCGCCGAGCAGGAAGAAAATCCGCGCATCAAGGCGCTCTGGGAACGCTTCGTCGACTATGAATTGGGACACCTGAACCTGGCCTGCGAGTTATTCAAGCAATATGAACGCCGCGATCCCGCCGAGGTATTGGCCGGCCCGCTGCCGCGCATGATCGAGTTCAAGAGCCAGCGCGATTTCGTGCGCGAGACCTTGTCTCGCGAGGTCGACCTGCGCGCCCATGGTATCAATTACTTACCAAAGGAAAGGGAAGGGCAGGCGTCTCTGGATCAACGCGCACGCCTTAACAGTGAGGGCGTTCCAGCCAACGTGGTGTCAGCTGGCTACGCCTTCAAACCGGGCACCGAACTCAACCCAGCGGGAGAACAGCAATGAGCGAACGTCAAGTGATCATCGGCACCAACCGCACCGGCGCGCAGATGTCGCCTGAAGGCACTGCACGCCAATTGGAAGCTACGCGCATGTTTCCCGCCGATGTCCCGGGCGACATGGGCGCCTACACCGCCGCGCGCGAGAGTGCTATTCGCGAAGCCGACCTGATCGGTTCGGTGCCGTCTCCAGGTAGCGCTAAGGGTGTGGTCAAGACTGCGCTGGACAAAACTATAGGCAAGGCGCCTGAAGTGCTGCTCGACAAGCTCGGCGAGCGCCTGGCTTTCGAGCGCACTGGCGTACGTTTATATGAAGCGATGGTGGCCAAGGCCATGTCCGCACCGGGCGCCAACCCCGCATTGGTGGGCACCCTGCGCCAGATCCAGGCCGAAGAACTAGAGCACATGGACCTGGTGCGCGAAGCCATCGAAACCCTGGGCGCCGACCCCACCGCCATGACGCCGTGCGCGGACGTGGCCGGGGTCAAGGCCATGGGTGTTCTGCAGGTACTGACTGACCCACGCACGACTGTGTCGCAGTCGATGAGTGCGATCCTGACCATTGAATTGGAGGACAACGCGGCGTGGGATTTGTTGATTGAGCTCGCCCGCGCAGGTGGCCATCCGCTGATTGCGAAGCGCTTCGAGCATGCGTTGCAGCAGGAGGAAACACACTTAGCGACGGTTAGCCAATTCATTCGCGACGACCTGCTTGCCCAAGTGAGCTGACGGTTTGCGCGATGCGTAGTTTCGCGCCGGACATGGGCGTGAAACTACGCGCACTGCCTCAGGGTTCATCGGATAGGTCAGTAGAAACGACGGGTCGAGCTCGCCTTTCTGGATGTGCTCAAACAGCATGGGTGCGCAACGCTGCCCTTGGTTGCTGCCCGTCTTCAGGGTTTATATCTTATTTGGAGCAGGAGGGCCGCATTTGACTCCCAGTCCACGAACGGCGCTACATTTGCAGGGAAATTGCGGAACCCAGTCCCACGCGCTTCGAGCCAAAAGATGACTTCTTGAGACATCTCCTCCATTCCAGCGCTGACTCCGGTGTGTCTGAATCAATGTTCCCTGCCAATGTGTGCGCTTCACTTTGTCTGCCAAATCGCCTTATGCTCACGCTGGTTGATTTGCCAGCGCCACGCGTCGTAGAGCATTTGCTCCAGTGAAAAGCGCGCTTGCCAGCCCAGCTCGTCGATGGACTTTTGGGGGTCGGCCCAGCAGCAGGCTATGTCGCCTGGGCGACGCGCTTCGAAATTCAGCGGGATCCTGACGCCGCTCACCTTTTCAAAGGCGTTGATCACATCCAGCACCGAATACCCGCGCCCCGTTCCCAGGTTCCAAATACTGACGCCACAGCGTTCGCGCAACGCTTCTAGCGCGCTGATATGCCCCAACGCTAGATCGACGACATGGATGTAATCGCGAACGCCGGTGCCGTCCGGGGTCGGGTAGTCCTTGCCGTACACTGACAACGCTTGCCGCTCGCCACTGGCAACCTGAAGCAGATAGGGCAATAGATTGTTCGGTGTGCTGGTCGGCGCTTCGCCCAGCAGGCCGGAGGCATGGGCACCGATTGGGTTAAAGTAGCGCAGCAGGCCTATCGACCAGCGCGGGTCAGAGCTAGCCACGCTTTTCATAACGTTTTCACACATCAGCTTCGACATCCCGTACGGGTTGGTCGGTTGCCCGGTGGCGCACGCTTCGTTGATTGGCATGCGGGTGCAATCCCCATACACCGTTGCGGATGAGCTGAACACCAACCGGAATACGCCGGCCTTTGCCATGGCCTGGCAAAGCACCACGCTGCCGCCGACATTGGTGTCGTAGTAGCGCAATGGCTCGCGCACGCTCTCGCCGACGGCTTTCAACCCCGCGCAATGCACTACGGCGTCGATGGGGTAGTCACGCAGCAGCCTGTCGAGCAACCGTCGATTACGCACGTCGCCATAAATGAACTCCGGCCGCTTGCCCGCCAAGGCGCTTACCCGGTCGATCGTCGAGCGACGGCTATTGCACAAATTATCCAGTATCAACACTTCTTCGCCTCGGACCATCAATTCCAATGCGACGTGCGCACCGATGTATCCCGCACCGCCCGTAATCAAAATCATGCGCTCGCCCTCGTTCGCCTGGCATCTACCCGATGCCTGTTTCCTCAGTTCGGTCAGCGCTGTTTGTGCAGCTGACTGTTCAAGGTAGGGGTCGCTTTCTAGGAGGAGTTCAAGCCGTTTGACTGATCGGTATATGCAGTTCATCGGCTGCGCTGATTCTTGCACTGAACGACCTGCGACGACCGTGCTTCCAACTTTCAAGAGCCGAATAGCCTGGATAAAGACTGTTGTGCACTTGCCGTATCGACACGGTATGGCCAAAGGGCTCGATGCATGAGCCGTCATCTTTTCGCTTGATAAGGACGTTGATATGAACCTTTCGGAACAGCCCGTGCCGTTTGCCCAAGTAAGTGGGCTAAGTCCTGTTGAATCCGCCAGCCAGGCCCGTCCTACGCTGGTGTGCCTATCCCATTTGCGCTGGGAGTTCGTCTACCAGCGTCCGCAGCATGTGATGTCGCGCCTGGCGAAAGACTACGACGTGATCTTCTTCGAAGAACCGGTGGTAGGCGGTGGCGAGCCTCCTCGCCTGGAAACGTCGAGCCCGGCGGCGGGCATCCGGGTGGTCGTCCCGCACCTGCCTGAGGGCCTGGGTGAGCAGGCGATGATCGAGGCGCAGCGACGGTTGCTGGATGAGCGTCTTGCCAAGGCCGTGCAAGGTGATCTTCTGCTCTGGTATTTCACGCCCATGAGCCTGGCGTTTACCGACCACCTCCAGGCGCGGGTCACGGTGTTCGACTGCATGGATGAGCTGTCTGCGTTCAAGGGCGCGCCGGCCCAACTGGTGCACATGGAGCGGCTGCTCATGGACAAGGCCGACGTGGTGTTCACTGGCGGTTTCAGCATCTGGGAGGTCAAGCAGCACCAGCACGGCAATGCGCACCCTGTGCCTAGCAGCGTCGACATTGGCCATTTTGCGCAGGCACGAAACGCGTTGGCGGACCCTGCCGACCAGGCGCCGGTCGCGCGGCCACGCCTAGGCTTTTTCGGTGTGATCGATGAGCGCTTCGACATCGAGCTGGTTGACCATGTGGCGGCGTTGCGTCCCGACTGGCAGATCGTATTGGTTGGGCCAGTGGTCAAGATCGATCCGCAGACCCTGCCGCGACGCCCCAATATTCATTATCTGGGCGGGCGGCAATACGCCGAGCTGCCAGCTTACCTGAACGGCTGGGACGCGGCCCTGATGCCGTTCGCGCTCAATGCGTCCACCCGTTTCATCAGCCCAACCAAGACCCCCGAGTACCTAGCCGGCGGCTGCCCCGTGGTCTCGACGCCGATACGCGATGTAGTCAATGGCTACGGCCAAAGCGGTGCCGTATTTATCGCCGACACTGCCGACGCGTTTGTCAGCGCCATCGAAGGCGCTCTGCGCCTGAAAGGCACGCCCGATTTCCTAAAACGTGCCGATGCGGCGCTTGAGGGGATGTCTTGGGACAACACGTGCCGCTTTATGAAGGAGCAGATCGAATGCCTCAGATAAACCTTGAAACCGCCAAGTCCGGACCGTCCTGCCAACCCGGGCGCGGGGTGTATGACTACCTGGTCGTCGGTGCCGGGTTTGCCGGCAGCGTCATCGCCGAACGGCTGGCCCAGGGGCTGGGGCGCAACGTGCTGTTGATCGACCGACGCGCGCATATCGCCGGCAACGCATACGATCACCCGGATGCGGCGGGGGTACTGGTGCATCGTTACGGTCCGCACATCTTTCACACCAACGCGCAGCGGATCGTCGACTACCTGTCGCGCTTTACCGAGTGGCGGCCCTATGAGCACCGTGTGCTGGCGCAGGTCGATGGGCAACTGGTGCCGATCCCCATCAATCTCACCACGCTTAACAAACTGTACGGTTTGTCGATGACGTCCGAGCAAGCCGAAGTGTTCTTGGCCGAGCGCGCGGAGCCGGTGGCCACGATTCGCACGTCGGAGGACGTGGTGGTCAATCAGATCGGGCGCACGCTCTACGAGAAATTCTTCCGTGGCTACACCCGCAAGCAATGGGGCCTGGACCCTTCCGCGCTGGACAAGTCGGTGACCTCGCGGATCCCCACGCGCACCAATGAAGACGACCGCTATTTCACCGACACCTTCCAGATGATGCCCCGCGATGGCTACACGCGCATGTTCGAGCAGATGCTCGATCACCCCCGGATCGACGTGCTGCTGGATACCGACTTCAAGGACGTGCGCGATGAGGTGAAATTCAACCACGTGATCTATTGCGGCCCGATCGACGAGTACTTTGATTTCCAGTTGGGACGCTTGCCCTACCGTTCGTTGCGGTTCGAGCACCAGACGCTCGAGCAGGAGCGCTATCAGCCGGTGGCGGTGGTCAACTTCCCGGACCCGGAGGTGCCCTACACGCGCATCACCGAGTACAAGCACCTGACCGGTCAGGTCCACCCCTGCACCAGCATTACTCGCGAGTTTCCCTGCGATGAGGGCGACCCTTATTACCCGGTTCCACGCGCCGAAAACGTCGAGCTGTACAAGCGGTACAAGGCCCTCGCGGAGCAGACGCCGAATGTGACGTTTCTCGGGCGCCTGGGTACTTACAAGTACTACAACATGGACCAAGTGGTGGGCCAGGCGCTTGCGTTGTACCGCGACATTGAAGCCGCGAGCAGCGAAGCCACCGTTGCAGCCGGGCTCGATGTGTTATGAGCGCGCCGCCGGAGCAGAGCCAGAGGGAGCCCCGCGAGCGCGGTCATCACGCGCTCTTCAACAGCTTCGTGATGGCGGGCTATGAGTGCTCCAGCCAGCGCCGCCAGGATGGTCGGCGCCTGGACTTGCTGGCCGCCACCGGGCACGCGCGCTGGGCACACAAGGACTACGCGCAACTGGCGGGCCTGAATGTGCGTTGCGCCCGTGACGGCCTGCGTTGGCACCTGATCGAGCGCAGCTCCGGTCGCTACGACTGGAGCAGTTTCCTGCCGATGCTCAGGGCTGCGCGCGATCACCAGGTGCAAGTGATCTGGGACCTTTGCCATTACGGGTATCCGGATGACCTGGACGTCTGGCGCCCGTCGTTTGTCGACCGGTTCGCACGTTTTGCCGGCGCGGTGGCAGGGCTGATGGCGGATGAAGGTATCAGCGTTCCGATCTATTCGCCGGTCAACGAGATATCGTTCTGGAGCTGGGCGGGGGGCGACGTCGGTTATTTCAACCCCAATGCCCACGGGCGCGGCCAGGAGCTCAAGCACCAGTTGGTGCGCGCCAGCATCGCCGCGATCGAGGCGATTCGCGAGCGCGCGCCGGCTGCGCGTTTCGTGCAGTGCGACCCGCTGATCAACGTGGTCTCCGAGTCGCAGCGCAGCGAGGACATTGAAAACGCCGAACGCTACCGGGTGGCCCAATTCGAGGCCTGGGACATGCTGATCGGGCGCCAGTGGCCGGGCCTGGGCGGGCAGGAGGATTACCTGGATATCATCGGCGCGAATTTCTATCCGCATAATCAGTGGTATTTCCACGGCGGGCGCATTGCGCTGGGTGAGTCGGATTACCGCCCACTCGCCGGTATGCTCAAAGAGTTGCACCAACGCTATCAGCGGCCGCTGCTGATCTCCGAAACCGGGGCGGAGGACCAGGAGCGTTTGCCCTGGTTGAGCTATGTCGTGGACCAGGTGCTGATGTCGCTGGAACGGGGGGTGCCGGTGCAAGGCATTTGTTGGTACCCGTTTCTCGATTACCCCGGCTGGGATGATGGCCGTTATTGCCCCACCGGCGTGTTTGGCTACGCCGACGGAGAGGGCGAACGCGCGCCTTTCCACCCGTTGCACCTGCAGCTCAAAGCCCTGCCCGAGCGTATCGAGGCACGCTTGCGCGAGCTTGATGCAAGGCGGGCGCAGAGGCTGCGCACATGATCTTCCAGCGCTTGCGCGACGAGCCTTTGCCGACGACAGCCAGCGCGTTTTTATGGCGCTACGTGAGGGTGCGCCCGCTGCATTTCAGCGCGATGTTGTCACTGGTGATCGGCGCGGCCTGCTGCGCGGTGGCGGTGCAGTACGGCATGAAGTTGCTGGTGGACGCCATGGCCGGAGAGTCGCAGGCCGACCAGGTGTGGCATGCGTTCAGTCTGTTCATTGGGTTGATCGTGTTGGAAAACGTGCTGTGGCGGTTGGGCGGTTGGGTCGGCTGCCATACCGTGGTGGGCAGTTGCGCCGACCTGCGCGTTGACCTTTTTCATCACCTGACCGGTCATCCGATGCGCTATTTCAACCGGCATTTCGCCGGCTCGCTGGCTAATCGAGTGTCGGCGGCCGGTGCCGCCGCCAACACGGTATACGGCGGCCTGGCCTGGCGCATCGTACCGCCGTGCGTGGATTTTATCGGTGCCGTAGTGGTGTTGTTCGCCGTGCGCGGCTCAATGGCATTGGCCCTGATCGCGTGTGTGGTGCTGGTGGCCGCGTTGATCACTGTGGTCGGCGTGCGTGGCAGGAACCGGCATATCGCCTTCGCCTCGCAGTCGGCGCAGGTCGGGGGCGAGATTGTCGACCTGGTGTCCAATGTCTGGACGATCAAGGCGTTCTCCGGGCGCGAGCGCGAGCGCGTCAGGCTGGAGCGGGAGATAGGCGTCGAGGCGGGCGCGCATCGGCGCAGTTGGATCTACCTGGAAAAGGCACGCGTGCTCCACGATATCTGCCTGTCCATCATGGCCGGGTCAATGCTGGGCTGGGCGATCCTGCTGTGGCGCCAGGGCCAGGTTACGGCGGGCGATGTGGTCATGGTCAGCGCGTTGACGTTTCGTATCCTCCACGGCTCGCGCGAATTGGCGCTGGCGCTGGTGGAAGCCAGCCAGCAGATGGGCGTCATCACCGAAACGCTCGGCATCATCGCGCAGCCGCACGAACTCAGCGATGCGCCGGAAGAACTCGCGCCGACCCGGGGCAGCATCAAATTGCTGGACGTCAGCTATGCATACCCCGGCGGGCGCCAGGTGTTCAACCATTTATTCCTGGACATTCCTGCGGGCCAGAGCGTCGGGATTGCCGGTACCTCGGGTTCGGGAAAATCCACGCTGCTCAGCTTGCTCCAGCGTCTGGACGATGTGCACAACGGCGCGATCCTGATCGACGACCGGGACATCCGCTCGGTCAGCCAGGACAGCCTGCGCCGGCAAATCGCCGTGGTACCCCAGGAGCCGGCGCTGTTCAATCGCAGCATCCTGGAAAACATCGGCTACGGCCAGCCGCGCGCGACTGAGCAACAGATTATTGATGCCGCCCGGCGAGCCTACTGCGATGAGTTCGTGCAGGCGCTGCCTGATGGTTATCACACGCTTGTGGGGGAACGTGGCGTGACGCTTTCCGGCGGGCAACGCCAGCGCCTGGGGCTGGCGCGGGCGTTCCTGAAGAACGCGCCAATCTTGATCCTCGACGAGGCGACCTCCGCACTGGATTCCGATTCCGAGGCCATCATCCAGTGCGCGCTGATGGACCTGATGCGCGGCAGGACGGTACTTGCGGTGGCTCACCGACTCTCGACCATCGCCAGCTTCGACCGGGTGCTGGTGCTCGAAGAGGGGAAGGTGGTTCAGGACGGTGCACCCGATGAACTGCGTCGCCGCCAGGGACGTTTCCGCACGCTCTGGCAGATGCAGACGATGGTCCAGGACCACTGATGCCTGAGCGTGCTCGGAGCGGAGTACGCCGTTGATCGGCCTGCGCCGTTTGCCGAACGAACGCGTGAGAATAGCCTCGGTTCGAACCTTACATGGCCGTTGACGCCCTTGGGCGAGCCTACTTTTCAGGACAGAAGAGGAATTGACCATGCTGGTACAGGTAGACAGTAATCATATTGAAGGCAGTGCCGATCTTCAGGCGTGGGTAGGCAGTACAGTGGTTGACGAGCTCGAGCGCTACAGCTCGATGCTGACGCGCGTGGAAATCCACGTGGGCGACGTGAATGCGCAGAAGTCCGGTCCGCAAGACAAACGTTGCCAGATCGAAGTGCGCCCCAAGGGCCACAGCTCGTTGTCCGTTACGCATCAGGCGGAAAGCCTGGAGCTGGCCGTCGCTGGCGCCGCGCGCAAAATCCACCACGCGCTGGAACATCTGATGGGACGCTTGTCGCCCAAAGTCGAATCCACCGGGCATCTGACGGCGCCTCCGGTCCAGGAAGAATCGCCGGCGCAAATCGACGCGCTGCTCGAAGACGATTTCCTGGCCAGGCAGGCTGATCTGGACAAACACTGAGGAGGCTCCCCATGGTCCACGTTCAAACCTTTACCCGCGACACTCTGGACACGCTTCTGGCCCTGGCGGATCGCACCAACCTGAGTGTCTACATGCCCGCCCAGCAGACGTTTCCCGAGCGCACGCAAAACCCGATTCGTTTGAAGAACCTCATCAAAGACCTCGAAGGCCTGCTGGCTGATCAGGCGCAGGCCGAGACGCTGCTTGCACCGTTTCATGACCTGGTGGCCGACACCGAATTCTGGAATAGCTGCCCGCCTTCGATCGCGATCTTTGGCGGCGCCGAGTATTTTCTGGTGGTGGGGTTGCATCGGATGGTCCAAGAAACCGCCATCGTCAACCGCCACCCCTATCTCAGGCCGCTGCTGCGCCAGGCGCCAATGACCGAACGCTACCAGGCGCTGTGCCTGACGCGGGACAGCGTGCGGGTTTACGAGGGTGCCGCGCAGACACTGCAGCAAGTCGAATTGCCGGAGGCGGTGCCCACTTCCCAGGCCGATGCCTTGGGCGATCAACTGACCTCCCGTGACCAGCAAGGCCACCCCGACGGGTTCAGCGGCGCGGGTGAGCGCGGCGATCCGATGATGCATGAGTCGGGCGGTGGCGGTAAGCAGGACGAAGTGAACCTGGACCGCGAGCGGTTCTTCCGTGCCGTCGACAAAGCGATCACCGAGCACTGTTCGCGCGTCTGCAAACTGCCGTTGGTGCTGGTGGCGCTGCCCGAGAACCAGGCCGTGTTCAGGGCGCTCAGTCACAACCCCTTCCTGCTGGCGGACGGCGTGCGTAAAGACCCCGCCACGCTCTCATCAACCGAGTTGGCGCAGGCCTGCACCGCCGTGATGAGCAAGCGCTACGAGGATTCGCTGAACACCGCGTTTGATCGATTTGGCGTGGCCGTAGGGCAGCGGCTTTATGCCTCGCGGCTGGTGGACATTGAGCATGCGACGCTGGAAGGCCGGGTGGCGTTGTTGCTGGTGGAGGCTGACGGCAGCGAGCCAGGCGCCCAGGTCGCCGAGGAAGACGCTGCGCTGGACGAGCTGATCCTGGCCGTTATCCGCCAGGGCGGCGAAGTGGTGGTGGTGCCTGCCGAGCGCTCGATGCCCACCGACACCCGCGCGGCGGCTGTATTGCGTTACTGAGGCGCACGGGCTTTTTACTCAGCAGGAGCGCGAGCATGGAAAAAAGCGAAAAAGCGATGGAGATTCGGGCCTGGCACCTTTTGCTTGAAGACGATAGCTACCGCCTGGATCAGCTTGACGACTTTTATCGGACCCTCATCAACCGCGCCGACGAGCTGGTGCTGCGCGAGATCATCAGCCTGGAGGAGTGGCAGCGGCTCAAGGACGCCGCAGACGCGGTCTACGCAAAAACGCTGCAAAGCCTTGCAGCCCAGGAACGTGATCGACTCGACACCGTGGCCATCGACCTGTGCATCGATGCGGCGCAGTCGACGTCCTCCCCGAAATAAACCGACCGTCGTGTCTTGGAGGCAACCATGAACAACCCGACACTCAAAGGGGCACTGACTGCCCTGGCCCTGTCGCTGGGCATCCCGCACGCGTATGCCGCCGAAACCAAGCGCGTCGATGTGATGCTGGTGGGGGGCGGGATCATGAGTTCGACCCTGGCGGTGTGGCTCAGTGAATTGGAGCCGGGTTGGTCAATGGAGATGGTCGAGCGCCTGGACAAGGTCGCCGAGGAGAGCTCCAACGGCTGGAACAATGCCGGCACCGGCCACTCGGCGCTCGCCGAGCTGAACTACACCCCGGAAAAAGACGGCAAGATCGACATCACCAAGGCCGTGGAAATTAACGAAGCGTTCCAGATCACCCGGCAGTTCCTGGCCTGGCAAGTCAAAACCGGCGTGCTGCACAACCCGCGCTCGTTCATCAACTCCATGCCGCACATGAGTTTCGTGTGGGGCGACGACAACATCCGCTTCCTGAAAAAACGCTACGAGGCGTTGCAGGCCAGCCCGCTGTTCCGGCCGATGCAGTATTCCGAAGACCCGACTCAGATCAAACAATGGGTGCCGTTGATGATGGAGGGCCGCGATCCCTCGCAAAAATCGCCGCGACCTGGACGCCCATCGGCACTGACGTCAACTTCGGCGAGATCACCCGGCAATTCGTCAGCCACCTGCAAACCCGCCAGAACTCCGCCCTCAGGCTGTCGACGGAAGTGCGCGACAGCTAGCTAACTAATCTCCGAATGCTGGCATTAGGGTGGCAAGTAAGCGCTTGTTTGAATCTTCATCAGCGTTTTCATTGAATACATGGCGTTTATGGTCGATGGTATATGTTCGACTATTCATGGACGACCCGATATGTTTGCTAACTACGACGATCACAAGTGCATCAAATGTGATGCACCGCTCGAACTTGGCGAGAGCGAGGTCACCTACATGGTTCCATCCGCATCTGAACAGCGCTGCCCAAAGTGCCGACGCAAGTACTCCGTGCGGGTCATGAACACCGCACTTAGCCAAAGCGTTAAAAGGATGTACATCATGGTGGACAACCGAAAAAATTAGAACGCGTTATAGCTAAGCGCCATCAGTCATCGTGTAGTTGGGTCGCTTTCTCGCTCAAATCTGGTGGGGGCGGTACATATGCTTGGGCGATAAACGGGATATCACCCGACGGACGCCACCTCACGTTTGTAAGGCCGTACCGCTCACCCATTGGCTTGCTGATCCGTTTTATTTTTTCGTTCCGAAACCTAGGGATGATCCCTATCCCTACATCGCACGCTGCCCAGTGCCAAGCTTCCGCATTGTTCATGACCTCCGCTCTTACGATGAAAGATTTAGGTACGTCATGGATTTCGTATTCGATGATATATAAAGAATTTTTCATATCGCTTCTCCCTGAACTTTTTTGTTACTTCATCAGAAAGAAGGTTCAGAATTTTTGTGTTGTACAAAATAGTTCGGGTTGTACAATTCCGTCTCGCTTGTTATTCGCCGTTCGTCGACAGCGACAAATAAAAACTAAACTGACTCTGCATCCTTTGGCTCTCAATACTGAGCCTGTTCGCTCAATCAGTCTCAAGGTATTACTCCTGTTTTGCCCGCACTAAGTGCGGGCTTTTTTTAGGTTTTTATATGATGACTGAATCGTATGAAGTTAATGGCGGGTATCCATCAAGCCAATGCCCCCATCCCTATATCAGAAAGGGCTACTACCTAGGGTTGAGCCCGGATGTATACGTGTGCATGCGCTGCGGAGAACAGCGCAGGCGCGAACACTGGGAAGCTTTCGAACGTCGGCGCATGCCCCCTGCGGGATTACTCAACGTATCGGACGCAACGGTATCCCGCGGCTAACGACGCGAAGTATTCTGATATCGCCGCTTATGTTCAAAAGGCCCCCACACTTTGACCAGGTGCGCGGGCCTTTTTGTTTGCCTGCGTAAACCAGGCCCCGGCAGGCTGGTCTACCATTACCGCTGCGCTTGGTCGAAGCGTGCTTACTAAGGAAGAGCGACGTGTCGCTACCCATCACTGCGCGGCAGATGAATGCGCTAAAGGCGCTTCAGCGGCAGGACCCGGACCTGGGCGAACTGGCCATCGCTATCGCACAGGCCTTCGATGCCGCGAGGGTCGAAAACCCGGAGCTGGCCGTGTTGATCCTGGACAAGACCTGCCGGCGCATGGTCGCCCGTGAACCCGGCAGTCAAGAAGCAATGATCCAGCACCTGGCGACCTTCGGTAAGTTGAATTGCCTGATACCCACCCAGGTCAGCGACTTTACCGATCGAGTCAGGAGGCACGCTTAATCATGAACAACGGATTCAGGAAGAAGCACTGCGCGCCCTGATGGAGGCGGCGCGGTGCGCGATACGCTGGTCAGCCGACAAGAGGAAAAGTGGACGCTGGCTATCCGCCTAGGCGGCTCTGGCAGTAGCTGGTTGGCGGTACGCTCGCGCCGTGAGGCGTTGCGCATTTGGACCAGCCTGACGGCTGTAGGGCGCTTTGCCGATGGGATTGAGTTGCGTAGCTTTAATGTTGAGCTGTGACGGGCGAAAGCTTCAAGGCCAGTTGCAGCATACCAACCACGTCCGGGCCGTCCTCGTTGATCCATGTGCATAGTGCTGGCGGATCATGTGCTATTGGTGTGTCCCATCTGTTCGGCAATCCAGTCGATATAGGAATTGGCCGTGGTCGGCATTGACTGGCGTATGTGTACCGGCATTGGATAAGCCCTTGTGTAGTATCCTTTTGGCCGATTACTGCCGAAAAGTGGTCTATTACAGCCCGCTGCAGGACTTTCTCACACGCCGAGGATGGCTTGGAATGCCTAAACCTACAGGCCTGACAAAACGGAGCCATCAAGCATCCTTACCGCCACAATCCCACGCACCGAAGCCCGGTTCCTTTCTCTCTGGCTATAGCAACCTCGTGCATTACATTCAAGCAGTACGTTCTATCAAAGGTGTTTTTTGAACGTTGCCGCGGTGATAGCAGTTGCTATTCCGACCATCACCGCGCAAGGCAAGTAAATCGCCATGGGATTGAGCGAAAACGGTAGGAATAGGTAGATAATCCAGGGCACGATTAGCAGTGGTAACACTGCTCGCTTAGCACGGTGATAGACAAAACTGCTTTCTTGCCCAGCGCCAAATTTGCGCAGATCACGGCGCATTAATCCATCAACAAAACCAGTGAGCATGCTCAGTAAGAACAGCGGCGTGGCTAAGACCAGAATGGTCAGGCGCACTACGAAGGTGAAGGTAACGTACACCGCGGCCAGCACGAAATCCTCAATACTCACGTAGAGCTGATTGGTCCAGTGCCAGAACCCGTGTCCCTGGCTCGACACCCGGGCCTGATGAGCGAAGTCCGCAAATCCAGTTTTGACCAAAAGCCACTGGGTGAGGATATCCAGTATCTGGACAATCATCTGCCCGGGTTGTTGAAGAATGAGTGAAGATTTGAAGTGCGCGCTAAGCCACCCCAGTTCATTAGTCAGCATGCCTTGGCTGTGCCTCCAGCCTTGATCCCCCCAAAAGAAAAGCAGGCCAGCCCACTCGATCAAGATCGAGAACAGCAATGAGGCAATTAACAAACTGATAGTGCGCAGTACTAAGCCGATCGCCGAGATGAGCAATCCTGAGCGCTGGGTCTGTTGTGGCGGCGTGTTCCGGACGGAAGTCGCCATCGTTCACTCCATTGTGCTTTGCATTTGGTATCGTCACGAAACTTTCTGAATAGCTTGCTGCTGCATCGACTCCTGTGGTGAGACCGGGCTAGCCCACCTGATCCAAATCGAAGTTTGTAGTCGGGCCACCACCGCTAGCCCTCCACCATTGACCCGCCTGCTGGTTGTAAGTCGCCCGCATCATCTGAGTGAGCTCCTGCAGGTCCTTGGGCATGGCGTCGTCGTTAGAAGGTTTCGGTAACGGCATACGAACTTTCCAGAGCTGGCCACCGGCCTGGAAGGAGAACATCTGCCCTTTGGGCAAACTAACGATGTGTGCTGGCTCGATCAGCGGCACACTGGTGCTGCTGACACGGTCCTGTGAGGACGAGGTGAAGTCCGTGTTGGCCCCCGGATCGGAGGTGTCGGTCGCACCCGAGACCAGGGTCTTGGTCAGCACATTAACCTTGGGCAACTGCTGGGTGAGCAGTTCCGCGGTCGCGGTTTCGCGTACCCGTAGCATCTGTAGGGTGTTGAAATTGCCGACCACCTGGCCGGCCTTGGCGCGGTTGCCGATACGTGCTTCGATGTCGCTGAGGGTTTGGGTGTAGGCGGTTACCTGGATACCGGCACCGCCCCCCTTGTTGATCAGCGGAATGAACTCATCGCCCATCAACTCGTTGAACTCATCGGCATGCAGGTTGATTGGCAGTTTGTCACCAGCGTTGCCAGATTGAGGCAGCCCATGGTCAATGCCATGTTTGTAGATATGTCCCGCGACCGAGACCAAGTCGGCGAACATTGAATTGCCCACGGCGGCGGCCACTTCGGCATCAGTCAGCGCATCCAGGCCAACGTAGACGATGCCGCGTTTTCGGATGATCTGCATCCAGTCGAAGATCGGCCGCGGGTCATCCAGGTCGGTGTAGTTGGGAGCCAGTAACTGAGCGGTCTTGCCGGTGGTGAGTTTCTCCAGCAGCGGCAGTAGCGAGGCCACGATTTTGTCGAAGTAAGTGCGGTCGTAGCGCACCGCCGAACGCAGTCCGTCCATTACCGGATCAAATACACGCTTCACCGCCAGGTATTGCTCGATGGCCACCACCCGCTTTTCGCGTCCTATCATATGCCGGGGAATGTTCTTCTCTGTGAGCTTGCCTTCGAGCTGGACGATCACTTCCCACGCCTTCGGGTCGGTCTTGGCGAAAAACTGCTGGGCGTACTCGATGAACAGGGCGTCGATGTTAACCACATGTCGCTGGATCTGCAGGTAGTCCGGGCGCCGGCCCAGCTCGATCAGAGCGCGAGCTATGATGTTGACGAAACGCCAGGCGAACTCACGGAAGGCCGCCGAGTTGCCTTCACCGCTGAGCTGCCCGGCGATGCGCGACGCCACTTCCGAGATGCGCCCGAAACGTCCCACCGCGTTGTAGCGCGCGGAGATTTCTGGCCAGCCAAGATGGAAGACATAAAACTCTTTCTCCCGACCGGCGTGTTTGGCTTCGACGTACATGCGCTTGAGCAAGTCGGCATCGCCCTTCGGGTCGAAGACAATCACTACCTCATGTTCAACGCGGTGAATGTCTTGAGTGATGTATACCTCGGCGAGTCGCGTCTTGCCGACGCGGGTCGTGCCCAGCACCAGGGTGTGACCGACCCGTTCGCCCAGAGGTAGACTGACTTCCGTTTCATCGGGCTCGACCCCATGCAGCAGCGGTGAGCCTCCTACCGGAGGTAAAGGGCGCAATGGATTGAAGGCACTGTCCCAGGCAGTGACACGGGCCAATGTCGAGAGCGGAAACGGTGCCTGCTCAAGGGACCGTTCGAGTCCACGGGCTAGGCGATAACGGGCTGGTTGGTCGACATAATGGGCGACCGCTGGATCCTGAGCCTCGACCAAGCGCTGGGTGTGCAGGCGCGTCCAGCGAAATCCTCTGCCCATAAACAGACGCTTGCGGCTGACCGGGATTTCCCCACTAGTCAGTTCGTATCGGGGCAGTCTGCGAATATTGCGCCGATAGCGCAGTACCTCCCATGCTTGTCGCAGGCGTATCAGGCCGAATAGTGTATAGGCCAGCGCCGCAACCAGCCCGATCTCGGGTGACAGGGCCACAGCCCAGGGCGAGTACACGCACAACACCGCGGCGGCGATGCAGATCGCTACGGTGTACAACTCCACCGCCGGTCGGAGCTTGGACTCCATCGCATGCTCGGCCATGACCTGGACTCACTGTTCCAGTGAGGTGGCGGTGATCAAGACGGGGTAGTGCTCGATCTGCAAGCGGGTGGCGATGTCGTTACCGTTGACCGGCAGGATGGTGATGCCCGGCGCGGCGGCTCGAATCCGGGACAAAGCTTCGGTATCGGTTACTTCAACCGCTAGACCGGCTGCGCCCATTTCCTGCAGTTCAGGCGCGCGTTGACGCAACCAAGCCAGTGAGTGGGTATCCTCACCCACCAGGAAAAATGGCCGTAAGCCTGGCATGTTTAGGGCGCGAGACGTGATTTGGCCGGGGCTCAAGTGAGCGCTGCGAACGGGTAATATCCAGGTTTCATCGGCAAACGTGGATAAGTCCGCATGCATGGCGCGACCAGGCTGGAGATTGTTGTTCATGGGCGGCCTGGCAACTTGAAAATGGGGACGGTTGAAGCCGCCAAACTGGTCCTCTGCAACGGATTGTTTCGACTGGGCGAAAGCAGCCAAGAGCAGGGAGAAGTAATAGGTAATAGGAATTCGTTTCATGGTGGTGTGCCTTGTTCAGCGGAAGCTTGTAGCCGTGCGAGTTGCCGGGAGAATCCATCGCGGTAACGCGCTGCGGGTAAACCTCCCCTAGGGCGGTGATAACGCCCAGCGGCTGAAACCCAATCACCGGTGACCGCGTGATGCTCTTGCAGCAGGGCGGCAGTCACAGCCAGATTGCGGTAGGGTTCGAGAGCTTCGCAGGGACTGGAAAAACGTTGTCCGTGATAACCCAGGTTGGTTTGCCCAAGTCCGGCGTCGACCCGTTTAGCGTCATATTGTTTGAGCGCCTGGAGCAAGGCGTGACATGCGGCCTGGCGAGTGGCGAAACGGTAGGGTGTTCCGGCTATATTTAGGGTCCACGGCCACGGCAGCAGTCGACCACGGACGCGAATACCGCTCTCCTGTAAGGCAATCGCGAACAACACCGTAGACGGGATGTCGGCATCATGCGCCGCCAGTTGATAAGCCGGAGGCGGAAGTTCGTCAGCCCGAACCGCGTGCACTGCCAGTTGGAGCGCAATAGCAATCAATCGAGACTTTGCCATTGTCCATTCACCTGTTGAAATGTGACGGGTAATGGTCTTGGGGCGCCCAGGCTGAACCAGCGACCACGGTCATGGTTCAGGGTGATCTGCCGGCGTTGAACCTTGGCCGGATCAATGTCCGCTTGCCGAGCCCAGCTGCGGACGCGTTCATCCTCGCCTTGGCTGCCCACCAGGTAGATATCGAACGCCGTATCACTGCTTTGCAGACGCTGTGCTTCGGCGGTGCACGCAGAGCAGTGATCTTCGACAAACAGAGCTCGGCGCGGCTCTACCGGTGAGCTAGACGAGGGCGGGGATGCCATACCCTGAACCGGCAACAGCCCCGGAAACAGCTTGGCCCAGGCCGCTGTGTAAGCGTTTTGGTAGGCCAATTCACGCTCGGCGCGCTTGGCTTCCAGTGCTACCTGTAATTCGGCATATCGCTGGCGCTCTTGGTCGGTCTTGGACTCAACCCCGAGGGCGGTTAACGGATCGAGGTTCGGGCTCCAGAAACCGCGTGGACCGGCTTGGATCTGTTCGAAGCGTGTCCATTCCTGCTCGGTCAGGCCCCAACTCGCTGCCTGTTCAGAGTCAGAGCGCCCCAAGGGCGCGACCTGCGTGTCCTGGTTCCTTGACGGTGTCGTGACGGGGTTGCCCATCGCAGCGCCTATGGCCAGTAGCGAAGCGAGACAGACGATGGGGAGTAGTGAGGCTCTGTTCATGATCGCTTCTCAAGGGAGTTGCACTGTCTGGTCTGGCTGAGCAGCCACTGCGAAGATGGCCGCCTTCGGCTCCAGCACTTTCAGTCGCCATGTGCCAAGCTGCTCGCCGGTGTGCAGCAACCGGGTATCGTTGAGCGAGCGACTATCAGGAGGCGCGACCGCCAGAAAGCGCTCGCCACCACGGGACTCGACACTCAACACTGAGAATGGCGGCGGGAGCGGTACAGACTTGGGGCGAGAGGTTTTCTTCGGTTTGGCCGGGGAAGATGTCGGTGGAGGAAGTGTTGGCTGTGGCTTGAGGTCCAGGAGTTGCTGCTCGACGTGCTCAAGTCGTGCGCGTAGCGCGTTCATGTCGGCTGTGGTGGCTCGGTCTGCCAGACCGTCGCGTAGCTCCTGTATCTCTTGTGCCCATTGATCCAACATCGGGTCAAGTGTGTTGGCCTGTTGTTCACCGGAATCCACCATCTGCTTCAGGTCCTTCAGTGCATGCTGCAGCTTCTCCTGCGCGTCTTTGAGATCGCTCGAATCACGTTGCAAGGTTTGCAGGATCTGTAGGTGTTGGGCGTTCGCATTTCCCAGCTCGGTCACGCGTTGATACTGGTTATACAAACCACCACTCAGCCCGGAGACCGCCAGGCAAAGTAAGCCGACAATGAGGGTTTGAAACGTCAAGGCTTTCATGGCCGTGCCTCCGTCTGATGGGACGAGTCTGGTTTAGCCGGCACGATGCCGACATCAGCTTTCTGCTGTTCGAAGCAGACCGAACGGCTGACCTCATCGGTCGTGAGTTGCCAGGCGGAGCCAGCCAATACCTGTAGTGCGCTGCGTAACGGAACCGGGCCGAGCCGGTAATGGGCTGCAGGCAGAGGTCGAGTGAAAAGTGTCTTTACTGGTTCGGTGGCAGGGCAGAGCGAATAACCCGAGCGCTGCAGCACGTAGTGCATCGCCTCCTGTACCGAGGGATTAAAGTTGGACGGTATGTTCACATCAATGATTTGAGCGAGAAGATCACGTTGCTCCGTGGTGGGCTCGGTGCTCACCAGCGTATAGCGACCATAACGGATTTCCGCCGGATGGCTTGCATCGGCTGGGGTCCTTGATAACTGGGTCCGATTGGAACCACTGTCGATCTTTGGATTAGTCGGCAATGGGGTGGGGATTTGCGCGCTGCAGGCACTCAAAAAAACCAGCAGGCAGACAGGCGTAAAAAAACGCTCCATGAAAAAAACCTCATGTCAGATTCAGTGCAGAACCTGACATGAGGTGAAGGAGCGATTCAGTGAGAAAGTCGATTCAAGGAGGGCCGTCTTAACGCTGAACGCGTTGCTATTCATCAAAAATGGCGAGCGTGTCCAAGACGGCAGCGTCGGGGTCGAAATTCAACAAGCGCACATCCGCCAATGCCGCCAGATACAGTACGTTGACCAAGACTGCCGGCGTACTGGCATCGAGTTGCTCTTGCCTCAGCGATGAGTAAGAACAGCCCTCGATTTTGACCAGGTTATCGTCGGTCCAGGGCGTGCCGGTCAGCTTACACCCGACGCCATTGCAGTCCTTCAGGGCAAAGGGTTCGAACAGCAGACCGGTTGGGCTGGAGTCGAAATTGCCTGTCCGGCGCTCCAAGTAACGCAATGCTTCTTCAGTGAGGTGTGCGGTACTGATCTCCCAGGTTCGACTGTAGTGTCCTGTCTCGAAGCTCAAGCGACGGATCACGGCTTGGGCATCTTCCAGGGAGTACAGATCGCCGACATGATGCCGCTCGTTGAGCATTTCGCCCCACGGCATAGATCACTTGGCGCACCAGCTCGGTGGACTGACAGCGTTCATCCAACTCATCCGGTATGGATTGACCTTCGCTGACCGAGGCGAAATAATCATTGAAGATGCAGGGGAACAGCTGCAGTTCATCGTCGGGCAGATGGACCTGTGAGTGTGCAGGGGAGGAAAGCAGGGAGGGTAGTTGTTTTCGTAGGTGATCAGTAGCAGCCGTTCGATATGCAAGTTGTCATAACCGCGAGCAAATGGGTTTGAAGCTGGGAGCAGGGCTAGGGTTTGGTTCATGAGGGTCTCCAGAATTGAAATAAACAAGGCGCCCGTAGTCGCCTGTGAGGTTTAAAGCCAGCCGTATTCGGCAAGGGAGAGCGGGCGACCTTCACCCACGATGAAGTGATCCAGTACGCACACGTCGATCAAGGCTAAGGCCTCTTTCAGCCGAGCGGTCAAGACGCGATCCGCCTGGCTGGGTTCCGTACACCCCGAGGGGTGGTTGTGAACAAAAATGGCGGCCGCAGCGTTATGCGCGAGGGAGCGCTTAACGACTTGGCGGGGGTAAACGCTGGCGCCATCAATGCTGCCGTGAAAGAGGATTTCGAACGCCAGCACCCGGTGCTGGGCATCAAAAAAAACCACACCAAAGACTTCATGCTCTTGCTGCGCAAGGTGCAATTTTAGGTAAGCCGCCACGGTATCAGGAGCGGTCAGGTTAGGACCGCGGTTGAACAGTCGACGATCCAGAATATGCAGCGCTTCGTCGATCAGCTGGTTTTCTTGGACAATGCGATCAGCCTCGAAATCCGAGGTCTCAATCAGTGTGAGTTGGGGGCTCATGGCGCTACCTCCGAAGGGAATAATCAGGGGGGACACGCCCAAGGGGAGTGGAATCCCCAGGGTGGGTGTGGAGTTGCAGGCGTTTGCAGGTGATGCAGGGTTTACAGCCGAGTGTATCGGTGGCGTTGACCGTGCATAGGTGAACCACAACTGTCGCAAGGCAACGGAGAAAAGGCCCTTATGCCCCAGCCGGTTTCGGGATCGAAGTCGGCACTGATGGGCATTAAGCGAACCAGCCCACGATGTATCGCGGCGATGCCTTGTTCGATCTCATCCGGCGAGTGATACAGCGATAACGTGCTGTAGTCCTCGTAAGCCGCACCGAACAGGCAGTCGTTGCAAAGCCAGAAGCATTCCATATTGGTCTACTGTGCTGGTAGAAAAAAGGCGCCCGATTGAGCGCCTTGATGTAAAACATCATGGATTGTTCAGGCGGACTGAACAGCACGTGTGGCGACACGGCGGGCCGTGCGGGGAGTGGTTGGAGCTTCAGGTTCAATCCTGGGCTCTGTAGGGTTGTCGGTATCCTCAGCTTCGGCATCAGCCGACGTTGGAGAGGGTTCATTGATCGGCGCTGGCTCAGCAGGTGCTGTTGCTTCCTGCCTGGCGGGCGCTTTGTATTCGAATTTGCCATTGACCTTGATCCAGTCGATGAACAGCAAACGACCTTTCAGGCTGGCGCCAGGTTGGCCTTGTTTATCGCCTTTCTCATAGAGAAATGGGTCGATCCACAGGTCACCAATACGGAACGACAGCAAGACCTTTTTCTCGGCTCTGACGGCGTCCATATAGAGACGAATCAAGCGGTCAGCTTCGCCACCAGCGACTTTGCAATCAAAGCGGGTGTACTCCACTGCATCGGAGGCACCATGCAAGGCTGCGATATCGCAGGCCATGAATGGCTGACCGCGGCGGACCTGTACTTCACGAACACGGTTGAGGTAGCCAATACCGACGGTGTGCAGATTGAAGTAAGAGGTCGCTTCTTGGGATTGGTTGGCGTAGGCCATGGTGGTTCTCCTGTTTCAAGGGAAAACGGCGACGCACAGTCCCTGGCAGGGAAGTGAGCCCCGTCAGGGTGGGTAAGATGAAGGCGAGCGATGAACGACTCGCCACCGGCAAGCCGATGACCATCAGAATGAAGCTTCTGGGTGAGTAGCTGTGCAGCAGAGGAGAGTCTGCAGTGGTAACCCGCAGGCATGGAGTAGTCGGCATTCATTACCGCTTAAGCGGCAACCGCGCGAGCTTCCGAACGCTGATCGCACTTGGGTAAACCACCACGAACGTGGCGTAGCCTTGAAGGTTTTGGCTACCTGGGCTGTCAACGACAGCGAACCACGCCCTTTGTATAAGCCTGTCACCGGGGAGCGTCAAGACGCTACAACCCGATTTTTTAAGGCCGGAATACGGTGGTAGCCACTGGAGTTAAGAAAATGAAAAAAAAGAAGAGTGGGCCTGGCGGTGTGCCAGGCGAGGAAGAGAAAAACCACCTTTGACGGTCTTACGCAGTCGACAAGCTCCTCGCAAAACTTGGTTGAACTGCGCAATGATTCGCCAACCGACCCTTGTCGTGGCCTGGGTCGGAACATGCTGGCACGCATCCGCGCACAAAGGGTGCCCCTTGTTTCCCCGGTGGGCTCCGGGACTGAATACGATCGCCGAAGCGGATGACCGCTATTGCCGGGTAGAGGCAACAGTGGTCATCCGCCACCACAATCAGGTCGAGCACAAAACGGGAACGAGATCCCGCAGAAGAGGAGGCTCCGAACTCCGGGAGTCCGACCGAGCTACCCGGAGCGTATCGGTCTTGGGTTGCTGTTAGCGATCATCCGAAGGCACTACAGCAGACCGGGAAGGCTGACGTCAAGGCGTAATCGTCCGACGAACACACCTTCTAGATCTCAACGCTAAGCGCAAGGGTTTCCGCGGAGTTTACCCGATAGCGTCCAGATCAGAAGCGCGAGGGGCAGATAGCCCCAGACTGACTGTCCATCCCTGCCTTGGCCATGATTTGCGCGCGCACCCCTGAGCCAGATCGCTGGCTACAACCTGATAGAAACCTCAGCGACTAGCTTTTAACGTTTCAAGCATCGCCTCGGCGGCCAGAGTGGACTTTGCGGGTCGGGTGCCATTCATCCCAGTAGTAGTGGGCATCTGGATTTTTACACACGGGCTTGACGGCCGGATAGGTGGCTTGGCACGGGGTATCCAGATCCTTAAAACCCGCAACATCGGGCGCCGCGCGAAGCTTGTCGCTGAAGGCCAGGTGGTCAAAGTAACTAATACTGACATGATGGGTTTTAGCCAGTGTTGTTAGCACGTTTGGCAGTTTTTGTTCGAGTATCTGTTGGTATTCTGTTGCGCTCTTGACTTGATTGCCCTGCACCACAGCCGGCACATGACTCAAATCTGTAGTTCCCACGACCATCATGTGCTTGGCGCCTGCTGCAATCAGCGTCTCGGCGGCCCTCTGTATGTTCGCCACACTGTTCTGGCTTAACACGTCAATCGACTCTGGGTGCGAGAAGTCGGCCCATTCAAAAAAGTCGTTGGCTGAGATGAAAATGAAATAGAGCGAATTTGGATCCGCTTTGTGTGTTTTAGCGGCTTTCAGATGATCGGAGATTTGACCGAAAATCCCAGTGTCGCGATATTGCTCCATCCAGGCATAGTAGTTGCCGTTGCCGCTCTTGGCACCGCCAATCCCGTAGTCAGTCAAGGGGGTTTTCAAGGCGAGAGCCAAGTCCTCGACGGCGGTAGGGCCATTGCTCCAGCGCCCCTTCCAATACAACGCACCGGGTAACTCCTGCGCATCTTTGACCTTCTGCGTGGCCAATTGGCTAGTGAAGGTTTGACCCGCACCATTGTCAGAGTAGCTGTCACCGAAAGCATAGAGATGATCGTAGCTAGGGGCGCCAAAGGCGGTTGATGCAGTTAGTGTCAATAGAGCGGCTAAGCGAGCGCGTCGAGTCATTGAAAGTCTCCCTGGTTATCGCCTCAGACTACCGGCGGCGACATTCTTTCCTTGCCACGGTTGCGACGTATGTTTAGCCATGTGCGCAAAGACTGTCCTGTTCGCGACTGGTGTTGGCGGGTAGCGACAAGGCTGTCTATCGGCTCAAAGAAGATTCTGCTCACCTGAAAGCGTTTAATGAACTGGAGCAGATATGGGTTTCGACCGGCAATTCGCGTGATCAGTAAAGTGCGTTATGTACGACGCGTGCTTTTGCTGGTTGGCATTGTGCCCTTGCAGTCCGGATAGTCTGAGCATGACCAGAACGGCCCTGTTTTCCCTTTTCGCTTACACATGGAGGCGTTGCATATGGGGCAGGTTGGACCGGCTTCAACAGGCAACGCTAACGTAAGGGAGCTGCAATTTGCGATCAACTGTGCAATCCAACTCGCCTGCTTGGCGACGAACGCATCGAGGCTTAGACGTCCCGCCTCGATTTCATCCAGAGCCTGCTCCCAGATCGCGGTCATACCTGGATCCGTAACTGCAACGGGTACCGCCTCTATTAAGGTATGGGCCGCGGCGGAGGCCATTAAGGTGCGTTTTTTCTTGAGCAAATATCCGCGATCAATCAACCCTTTGATAATCCCGGCGCGTGTAGCTTCAGTACCGATACCGGTGGTGTCCCGAAGTTTCTGTTTCAGGCGTGGGTCGCTGACCAGTTTGGCCACGTTTTTCATCGCTTTGATCAGATCGCCCTCGGTGAGAGGGTTGGGAGCGGCAGTGCGCATGGACTTGAGTTCGACATCGTCCACGGCGCACTGAGTCCCCTGCTGCAAGCCGGGTAAAACTTGGGATTTATGCGTCGGCTCATTATCCTTGGGAGAGTCGGAGAGTATGCCTTTCCATCCCTGAACCAGTATCTGTTTGCCGACAGCGGTCAGCTGTTCTTCGCCACATTCCAGTTCGACTTGGGTTCGATCAAACTCATGATGCGGAAGAAACTGCGCAAGGTAGTGGCCACGGATAAGTTCGTAAACGTGGCGCTCGTGTTCCGACATTCGCGCAAGATTTGCCGGTTCGGTGGTAGGGATTATGGCGTGGTGAGCCGTGACCTTGGCATCGTTCCACGCTCGTGAGTGCAAGGATTGGTCTAGGTTTCCGAGCGCAGACTTTAGTGCGGGATCGGTTTGGCGCAGGGCATCGAATACTGTGCATACCTCGTTGAACATACTCTCTAGCAGATAGCGACAATCGCTGCGCGGATAGCTAGTGGCTTTATGGGTTTCATACAGGGATTGAGCGATGTTCAGGGTTTCCTGAGCGCCGAGTCCCAGTTTGCGTGAGCAGGCTTCTTGCAGAGTACTCAGGTCGAAGGGCAGGGGCGGCGCTTCCCGGAAATGCTCAGTTCGAAGAGAGAGTACTGTCGCGGTCTTGGTACCCGAAATTGCTTCGACGGTCTCACGGGCAAGCGCCTGTTGCAGGCAACGACCAGCATCATCTCGCGCGGAGTGGTGTGGTAGCCACGACGCGATGAATGGTTGCCCTTTTGAGGAAAGGTGCACATCCACTTCCCAGTAAGAAATTGAAACGAAGCTGGCAATCGCACGATCACGATCAACCACCAAACGTAACGTGGGTGTCTGGACACGTCCAACCGACAAGACACCGTCGTAACCCGCCCGCCGACCAAGAAGGGTAAACAAACGACTGAGGTTCATGCCGATCAGCCAGTCGGCACGGCTGCGGGCGAGGGCCGAGTGATAGAGCGGGAAGGTCTCCTGACCCGACTTCAGCGAGGTCAGCGCTTTGCGAATCGACGCCTCATTGAGTGCGGACAGCCAGAGGCGCTGAACAGGGCCTCGATATTGGCAGAGCTCCAGCAACTCGCGTGCAATCATCTCACCTTCGCGGTCGGCGTCGGTTGCGATGACAATGGTGGTAGCTTCGCTGAGCAGGCGTTTTATGATTTTGAACTGCGCGGCAGTCTTGGGTTTGACCTCCACTTGCCACTGCGCCGGAATGATCGGTAGATGATCCAACGACCAATTCTTGTACTGAGTGCCGTAGGCTTCAGGCGGGGCCGTCTCCAGTAGGTGGCCGATACACCATGTGACAGTTGTCTCGGGGCCGATCAGGCAACCATCACCGCGCCGAGTGGCTCCGATAACCTTGGCGATGTCACGACCCTGGGAAGGTTTCTCGCAGAGGAAGAGGCGCATATATCTACTCCGGATTGAGTTCGGAGCAGCGTTGTTCGAAGTAGCAGGGGCGAGATATGAGAAACCTGAATGGCAGGTTCCTCATATTAGTCGGTGAGGGCGGCCTTGAATGAGCTGAAGCTGCTACCTTATTGGAGCGTTCGTAGCTGGGTGGGGGGCTTCATGAGCCGCGAGCAATGGCAGGCCTGGAACTTCGCGCAAAGGCGCAATTTTTATGCCTGAAGTCGTCAGGCCTTAGGTGATTGCCCTCTGTGTTTCTTGGGTTTCGACGTCGGCGAGCTGGCCTGCTCAGCATTTTGAGCGGCCGTCGGTTCACTGGAGCGTTCCCGCATGACCACGCTTTGTACCCGGTGAGGCAGGATGCCGACTCGACGGGCCTCGATCTTGAAGGTCACCCGCGCATTGTCTTCGCTGTCCTCCCACTCATCGCGCACCGTACGACCTTCGACCAACACGCGCATGCCTTTCTGGTACAGCGTGCTCCAGTGTTCAGCCTCACGGTGCCAGAGCTCAACCGGCGCCCAATAGCCGCCCCGATCTTCATAGCTGCCCTCGCGTGGGATGGGGTTGTCGAAGTACACATTCAGCCTTAGCAAGCGCCGTGGCTCGTCATTGCCTGAGGCGAACTCCTGGAACTCTGGCGCACTGCCGATATTGCCTTCGCCGACGAAAAAAGTACTCATCGTGTTGCCTCCACTGCGGGTGTGAACTGGCGCAGCAACTGTTCGGCACTGGCCATGTTGATCGCGCAGGTCGTAGCCTGGCGGTAGAGCGAATGCACCACACTCATCTGAAGGTTTAGTGCGATACGCGCGCATTCGAAACGGTGCAATTCATCTCGTACGATCTGCGGCAATGCTTTGTTGGAGATCTGACGTTCCCAAACCGCCACACCCATGCGAGCAAAATCACGGGTGCGCCAACGCAAAAATGTGGTGCCAGCACCGGTCTTCTGCAGTACCAATCGTATATCTAGTAGTGAATACGGCGGCTGCCCGGCTTGCTGCACCACAGCCTCCATCAGGCGACATAACTGCGCCTCGATTTCCCTCGCCACCTGCGCCAGGTGCTCCAACTCCCCCTTACCCTTAAAAGGTTTTAAAAGGCCTTTTAGGGAGGCTGCGTGTTCGAGCTGTCGATAGGCATCCGGTGTCAACGCGTCGAAGGGCATTGGGTGAGCCGAGGTCAGGGGATTCATGCTTCGTCCTCCGGCTCATCCACTGTCGCAGACGGTTCTTCCGCGTCCTCTGCCAACGCGTCGGCGTCATCCACTGGCACAGCACCACGGCGAATGATCGGCGGCGCGAACTGGGAGCGGCGATGACCCTCCAGGATGTCCATTGGGGGCAAACCCATCTTCTCGATGGCCGCAATGGCACGAGCATTGTTCGCCGCCATGTCATCACGTGTGACGCCGGCATGCCGATAGCGCTGTGCCTGACCGAACAGGCTGCGCAGCAGATGTGCGCCGTCGTCGATCCAGGCTTCCATGTCGATGCGGCCGATCAAGGCGGTGTGATGGGCCAATAGAGTGCGACGCACCAGGGTGTCGTAGTCGGTTAGCAGGTAAACCGCCAGAAAACCCAGTTGGCTGCCGATATACAACGGCAAAGTGACGGGGTGGATGTTGAGGTTGTCCCCCATGTCGATCTGCGTTGGCAGGTCCCGCCTGATCCGGTCCAGCTGTTGGGTCAGTTCGCCCATCCCAGCTTTCGCCTGCATCAGTTTTTCTTCGAGTTGCACGATGGCCCAATCGGCATAGGGATCGTCCTGGGCCGCAGTCTGTTTGATAAGGTTGGTGACACTGATGTAACCGGCCATACCCATGATCGAGTGGACGCCTTCGCGTGCGGCTCGACCTTGCCAGATACGTGCTGCATGGTGGGTATGCAGGGTCAGGGTGATGCTGCTGCGCAATGAACCCAGATTGAGTTGATAGTGATCGGCCATGGTGTTGTCCTCGCATAGGCTTGGACGGGACGTTGCGATAGATGAGGAACAAGGGCAGCCAAAAAGCTGAACGCGGTCTGTTCGGTTTGGTGAGAGAGGGCAAACTCCTGACGTCTACGTTTATTGGAAGAATGTCCCGGCGTTTCCCTAAACGCTCCATGGTTCGGTCCGATATTTCCGTAGATTGGGACTCTATGGATTTGATGCCACTGGCATCAAATCTATTGAGTTCCACCGCGTCCACGCAGTTGGCGCAGCTCATTCAGACACGCTTGGGCGAGGGCTGATGCGGGTTCGCCCTTTTTCCGAGTCGGCCGCGAGGGAGCGGGTGGGGGCAGTTCTGCGACGGGTGACGGTTCGGCCTGACTTGCCCAAGGACGAAAGTCGCCTTTCAGCGCACGCTGGATCAGACCCATCAGATAGGCCGCTGGCTTGCGGATACCGCCGGCCTTACAGCGTGCTCCCACCTCGTTGAGCACAGCCTGCTGATCCGCTGGGTTGAGCTTGATCAGCGCCACCGCGACGGCCTGACGTTCGCTTGGGCTCAGGTGCAGAGAAGTGGGCCAGTGCAGGTTATCCACACTAGAGGTCGTGCGCGGTACTGTACATTTACTTTCTTTTAATACAGTACAGGCGGCGTTCGGATTCCGAACGGTGCTGGAAACGTTAGCTCTCAAGCCTGATTCGGAATCCGAACGAGGGCCTGCACGATTCCGAACGTGGTGATCTTCCCCCCGTTCGGAATCGTGGGATGCATCATCGGACGGCTGATCCAAGCCTTGCTGCGTCCACTGTTCGCCCCAGCTGTCGAGCCGCGTCGGTAACCGACCCCGATCGATATTCGTGTCCTGTCGAACCTCCTCCACAATGTGCTGAGCGACAATACGCACGGCCTTTGTCGCATGTCCGAGGGCATGTCCGACCAGTTCTAGGTAATCCTGATCGAGCTCCATGGCTTCGGCGGGGGTTAACGGTTCATCGTGCAGAACATACAAAGAACCTTGTAGCTGCCCGCTGATTTGATCGCGACCGCGGCTAACCAAGCTGAGCCAACGAGTGAGCCTGAGCATCGTCAACACGCGAGCAATGGTTTCACGCGAGGCTGACGCACCGTAGGGCACGCTCGAGAGGTAAGGCTGCAAATCCTCATAGCGCGGCGTGACCACGCCCTGGCCTTGCAGCATGAGTCGAAATACCTGCCAGGCATTTCGCTCCAATGGCGTCAGCCGATTATCCAACAGCAGCCGACGTGGCACGATTTCGTGTGATTGGCCACTAAACAGAAAGCCAGCCTGTAGAGCCTGGTTGGAGGGCTGTTCAGTGGTAGGGCGTGCTGGCCAGCGTTCATGCAGCTGCTGTGTGCATTGCTGCAGGACACGTTGCCAGCGACTGGCAGGAACAGCATTCATGTTTTGGTGCTGTACTGGTCGATTTGCTGCCAAACGATGGTCAAGCTGATCTGCTGTTCTTCGGCAAGCATCATCATGGCGTCGAGTTTATCCTCGGTGCCGTCCTCTGTTCGTATTTGGCACCAGCGTTGCCACAACGCATGCTCCTGCGCTTCGCTTAAATGTTGGGGGCGGCCTTTACGGGTTTCTATCTTGAGTAGACGCCGGCGCATGGCGGTTTCCGAATGCGCCAAGCCAAAGCACTGGTACATGATGGTGCTGCTGGCGCCGAGTTTGAGCGCTCGGTTGATCAACCGTTCGTTCTGTTCATCGCGGTCAGCCTGTTCGATCAATCGATGCAGCACTGGCGAGTCAATCTTGACCTCAAGCCAAGGGACAGTGGCATGGGCTAGGCGCGATAGCGTTGTCGGTGGTAAGGATTGCAGCAAGAAAATGTCATCCTCACTCAGTCCAAGTGCCTTGCAGCGTTGCAGGTTGCCCAGGCGCAGTTCGTGCAGTACCTGGGTTAGCATGGCTTGATTGAGCATATTGAAGGACAGGTTCATCTCAGCTCCTTCGGTAAGTTTTCTTCAGAGGTGAGCGTTAAGTCGATTAGTCTCCGGGCCAAGCGGATCAGGCGAAACAGTTTGATTAGCAGATTGTCAGGCAGTCGCTCCAGCCCCACGTCTGTGACTGGTCGATCTGGTAGAGGGAGTTGATAGACCCCTAACAACAGTTGCCCGAACAGTGCGGAAGGTATTTGCTTGCGATCTTCCCAGTTCACCTCGTCTTGAGCACGTAGCAGGGCCAGGAGCATTAGGTGAACGCCGGTCGAGCGAGGCGCTGAAAGATCGAGTCGCTCAATGTCCAACGCGAAGCCCAAGCCAAGCTTTTGATCAATGATGCACTCGGCATCTCCGGCATAGGCCGCCATTTCACGAGCCAGTCCGGCAATGGCTAAACGCAGTTGCTCGGGGGTATCCATCAGTGGTTTGATGATCCAAAGGTCGTCGATTGGGCAGGTTTCGACTGGGGACGTCGTTTCGGTGGCTATCTCGCGATCGATTTGCTCACGAATCTGTTGAACGCGTGATCGAGGACTGGCCGCTGGTAAAGCATTTGTTTCGGGTTCTGCGAGCAGTTCTTCTGAAATTGGCTCTATCCTGCTCTCGGCCTCGATTGATTTTGATTCCGCATCGGAGGAGGGCGGTTCTGCCGCGGCTTCATGCTCGCTTGGCGGATGACTGCTTTCTGAAGGCGTGGTGACGATAGCCCCAGGCGTGCGGGCGCCCCGTTGGGTATCGCTCAGCTCCAGGGCCAGCATACGGTAGGACTGTCCGAGCAAGCTGCTCATGCGTTCGAGCAGTTCGTCCTGGATCTGCTCAAGATCAAACGAGTCAGGATCACCATCGAAGTAGCCCATGGTTTCCAGCCAGAACTCTCCAAACGCAACTGTGGCAGTTGGATAACGGTTCCAGGTTCGTTCAGCCTGACTACGTAGACCGATCAGACGCTCTATCTGGGGCTTACCCAACCCGGCATACAGAGTTTGTGGAATGGCGGGTAATAAGTGTTCGAGGGTGTCTAGCATGCGGCTGATATGCGACTGCGAAATCGGATAGCCTCCAGCGGCAAGGCGTCGAGCCAGCTCCCGTTGTGAGAGCTCTGGGCCATCCGACTCAAGCATGGTTTTGAGTTTGGCTACCGCCAGAGCCCGTTCGATGAACGTGAGTTGACCGTGCAGATCGCTTTCAGCCAAATGACCGAGTAGGGCGGTGATTTCATTGCTCCAAGGTCGGAACAGGCAGTGGATCCGAAAGAAACGCTCGTCGCGAGTTTCCTGCCACAGCTCGCCGAGAATTGCCAAGCGCGTATTACCGCCGTTGCGGATGATGAAAGAGGTTTCACCCGGCCGGCGGGTAATCGGTGGCGGTTGATCCAGCCCGCGTTCACGGATCGATGCCTTGATATCGTCATAAAGCGGGTTACGTATGAAGCGTGGGTTGTGTTCGTAGGGACGTAACTGTTCCAGAGTGACCAACATGGGAGTGTCGATGACTGGATCGGACAGTCGCTCCAGTCCAGGACCTTGAGTGAAGTGGTCCTGGCGCAGCTTGTCGGTGATTTCCTCCTGACTGAGCTTCTTCATCGGAACCGCCTCGATTAACGCCGGCTACGCAAATGGTCACCGACCTCGAATTTCACGATTTCGGCAGTCCCTGAACCTTCGAAATGTTGGGAGAGTTCTGCGAGGAACCACACCATGGCCGAGCGCCCCCCTTGCAAACGAAAAACCACGGTGCAGTACTCCTCGCAAGCCGCGTCGCTGGGTCGAATGGAAGGCTGAACAACGATAGGAAACTGATCCAACATTAGAAAACTCCTTACCAAGCCCTGTTGGCTTCAAGGTCGATCAAACAAAAGTAATTGGGTGAAATGCTGATTGGGCAATTTGTTTTATTGAGGTTCCGCACACCTCATTACCGATGAGATCGCTTCGCGCCATTCCGGAAATAATTCGATGGCCAGCGCCTGCATGATTTCTAGCGCAGACTGCGAGCGTCGACGTTTACTCGACGGGCGTGTATCTATTCGGTGGACCGGTAAGCCGAGGGAGGCGGCATTGAGATAGGCCACTCGGTCCGGGATTACGGTGTCTAGCACCGAGATATTGGTAGCCTCTGCGAAAGTCTCGCGCAGGCTTCGGATGATCATCCGGGTGTCCACTCGATTGACGTTTACCTGGTTCAGTAAGAGCCGTAAGGGCGGCGGGTCGATGCCCAGGTGGCGAAACGGCTCGAGCTCACTCAATAGCTTCAAGGTGCCACGGCGCATTTCGCGGGCAGCGAGCATTTCTGGCGTGATGGGAGAGAGGGCGAGATCGGAGGCCAGGATGGCCATCTCCAGCAGTACACTGCGTGCTCCCTGAGTATCGATCAAAAGCAGGTCATAATTGAGACACAACTCGTTGAGTAAATTGTGCAGGCGTAGTCGTCCGTCAGGGGCATGCAGCAACAAGGTGCTCAGTCGACCTTGATCGTCGTTGGAGAAAATCAGGTCGAGACCGACGACTGCAGTCCTAGATATTATTCGCTCAGGTATTGTTAGCTTGAGTGCAATGAGTTCGTACGCACCTGCATGAGCTTTTTGGCTCAATGAGTAATAACTGGATAGGGTGGGTTGGCTATCTAGATCCAACAGCAGAACGCGCAAGCCAGCATCGGCCAACAGACCACCGAGATTGGCCGCTACTGTCGTTTTACCTACCCCGCCCTTAGTGGAAACCACCGATATCACGTGCATCCCCTCACTCCTGTTGCGAAAGGCGTTCTGCAATCCAGTGCTCGATTTCCAGTGAGTCCCAGCCAACTGCGCGCAGTCCGATACGCTTCGCCCGCGGAAACTTGCCTTCCTTCATCAGGTTGTAAATGTGCGCACGTTTGAAGCCGGTTTTTTGTTCAACCTCATCACGTCGCATGATGTGGCGTTGGGGTTGAGGTGCTTCAACTGAGGTGACAGATTGGTTGGACATGCTAGTCACTCCTGGCGCCGATTGGCGCGTGGTGGGAAGTGACATGGATTGAATCGCACAAGGCGGGATGAGTCATTGCATTGCAATCAAGCCTATTGCAACGCAATTGACTGGATCAGTTGTTTTTTTTGAGGCTACGATTGGCCACGGCAAACTTTTCATCCAGCGTGCGCTTGCTGAGGCCGGGCACATCTTTGTGACGAGCGACAATGGCATCAACGATGGCTGCTTGATTCGTGAATACCGAAAGAGGTTTTCCGGCGGGCGAATGGTCCAAGAGAAGGCTGACCAATGCCCCAATGATGTTGTGATAGGTCAGTTCGCTGCGCTCGCTGAGTTGACCATTCGTTTTGGCCAAGGCTTTGAGATCATCTCTCTCAAGTCCAATCGACTGGAGTTCTCCCAAGATTTCTTGAATGAGCTGCTGTTGCGCTTTGAACGCTCTCGATAACTCATCTCGATCTGCTTTCAACGAGAGAAAAGTTCCGAGGCTCACCTTTGCAGGTGCATCCTCACCGGACTCGAATAAAAAACTGGGCTTATGGTCGGGATAATGAATCTCCATCCAACGGCGTAAGTCTGAATGGCGGATGGTAAGCTGATAGGGCTCTACATAGCTTCCCAAAGGAACAGAAATGCCGAGGCAACCATAAGGCAGTTCTCCATTTCGTAAAGCATCACCGATCTTTTCTACGGCTGCCTGAAGACTTGGCCATCGACAAAACAGCTGAGGCAGGTTATTTGGCTGCAGCCAAGCGGCTTTCAATATTTCAGACTCATGATGAATAAGATTACACCAGCGCAGAGCCGCTTCTATGGGCCTATAGAAGAGCTTGGTTTGCGGATTAGAAAAGTTAGTAGGCATCTACTGGTAGACCTCCATTTCTGGATGGATGGGCCTCCCGTAGTACCTTCTTACATCGCGAACCTGCTAATAGCTGATTTGCAGCGACGGATTCACTCAAGTTGACTCGGTGAGGTCATTCCATTTGACTGATTATATTGCCGGCGCAGTTTTTATATCCCGATTTGAAAGTATAAGTTAGTTGGAACAGTTGCAGCGAGGATGTCTTATGCGCTACACCTCGGCCGATATCTAAGGGCACCGACCGGTAGCAACTGTTATTACATGCTCTACAGGGGGGTGGCGCATCCTGTGCTTGCATCGAGAAGGTTATTAATTCATAGCATGCGGCGCAACACATTGTTACGAGGGTCGCGGTCGAAGAGTCGGTGCTTGAGCGCACCCGCGATATGCAGCACGATCAACACCAGCAAGGTATAGGCCAGTACCTTGTGTAGCCATTGGAACACGACAAACCAATCGTCATTCTTTGTCAGCAGCTCCGGCAGGTTCACACCGAAAAAGAATACCCCGTCGCTCATGGTGTAGGTGCTTGACATCGAGTACCCCATCAACGGGACGGCCACGATCAGCACGTACATGGAGCGTTGTACAAACCGTGAGAGGAAACGCTCATGCGCCGCCAGTGTTTGCGGTGGCTGCGGAAGGGCGGGGGTGCGAACACGCAAGGCGATCTGTACTAACACCAGCAGAAACGCCAGCACGCCGAACGATTTGTGCCACGGGTAGTAGAGCGTGTATTTACTCACGACTTCATCATCGAGCCCGGTCATGTGCCAGCCGGCCCAGAGCAGCCCGGCTATGACGACGGCACGCACCCAGTGCAGGATGCGCAGGGACACGGGATACCGATCGATTGCCGTTTGTGTTTGGTTGTTCATCGCAGTCTCTTCATTGATCATCAAGGCGTTGAAAACGCACGATTGAATGCCACCCTCCGCGGCCATGGCCGCGAGGATGGCAAGTGCAGTGACTGCTCTCAGGCAGGCAGCAGCACGGTGATCACTTTCTCCTCGGTGTAGACCAGCGCGCCGCTCAGCCCGCCTTCGCGGCCGATGCCGCTGGCCTTGACGCCGCCCCACGGCAGGTTGGCGTCCAGCGGGCTCCAGCAGTTGACGCCGATGGCGCCGACCTTTACCGCTGCGGCCACGCGGTGCGCGCGCGCTAGGTCGGTGGTCCACACCGTGGCGGCCAGGCCGTAGGCGGAGTCGTTAGCCAGTGCCACGGCTTCTTCTTCGCTGTCGAAGGTGATCACCGTGCCGACAGGGCCGAAGATCTCGTCCTGGGCGATCGTCATGTCATTGCGGGCATTGGCGAAAATCGTTGGGCGTACGAACCAGCCCTGGTTAGGGGTGGATACGCCGCCGGCCAGCAGCGAGGCGCCTTGGTCGATACCGAGCTGGATGTAACGGTTGACGCGATCAAATTGCGCTTTCTTGGCCACCGGCCCCATCTGCACGTCAGGCTGGCGAGGATCGCCGACCTTGACCGCGCGCGCGGCGTCGGCCAGTGCACCAGCGAATCTCTCGGCGAGGCTGCGCTGGACCAGGATGCGCGAGCCGGCTGCACAGATCTGCCCCTGGTTGGCGAACAGGCCCAGGGTGCAGCCGAACAGCGCCTCATCGAAAGGCGCATCGTCGAACACGATCTGCGGGCTTTTGCCGCCCAGTTCGAGTGCCACACGCTTGAACAGCACACCCGCGGTGCGCTGGATCTCACGCCCAGCCTCGGGGCTGCCGGTGAAACTGATCTTGGCCACATGCGGGTGTTCGCATAAGGCGCGGCCTACCTGGGCACCGTAACCGGTGACTACGTTAATCACGCCGTCAGGAAATCCCGCTTCCTGCGCCAGCGCCGCCAGATGCAGGGCCGATTGCGGGGTTTCTTCCGAAGGTTTGATAACCACGGTGCAGCCCGCCGACAGCAATGCGGCGAGCTTCCACACGGTGATCATCAGCGGTGAGTTCCACGGCACGATGGCGCCCACGACTCCCACTGGCTCGCGTACGGTGTACGAGAGGGTCTTGCGACCGAAGTAGCCGCCGGTGGGAATGGTGCGTCCTTCAAGCTGGTTGGCCCAGCCGGCGGCGGCGCGCAGGTTGGCGATAGCGTTGGGCAGGTCCATCCGGCGCGGTTCGAGCGGTGAACGGCCGATGGCGTCGGCGTCCATGTCGGCCAGTGATTCGCTGTCGCGCTCCACCAGGTCAGCGAGTTTCGATAACAGCCGGCCGCGCTGGGCGCCGTCAAGCCGGCTCCAGGCGCCACCTTCCAGCTGGGCGCGCGCCGCTGTCACGGCCCGGTCCACATCCTCGGCGGTGCCGCTTGCGCAACTGCCGTACACCTGTTCGGTCACGGGATTGATAAGGGGGATGCGCGCGCCGTCGCTGGCTTCGAAGGGCGCGCCCTGGATAAAGTGGTTCAGGTGCTGAGTCATGTGGATGTCCATGCGTGATTGTTCGGAGGTGACACGCCTCATGCCTTGAGGGAAGCCAGCGCATCACCAAAGATGTCCAATGCCTTGAAGAACAGCGAGCGTGTGATCGTCAGCGAGGGCATCACACGCATCACGTTGCTGTAGCGCCCGCAAGGGATCATCAGTACGCCATGGTTCATCAGGTAGCCCATGAGTTGGCCAATCTTGGCGCCCTCGAGCGGTGTCTTGGTGGCGGCGTCTTCCACCAGCTCGATACCGATCATCAAACCGCGGCCGCGGACTTCGCCAACGAACGGGCTGTTGAACCCACGGATACGTTCCTGCGCTTCCAGCCCCAGGGTGTGGGCGCGATCGAGCAGACCGAGTTCCGGGTCCTGCAAGATACTGATATTGGTCAACGCCACGGCCGCAGACAACGAGTTGGCGGCGAAGGTATTAGGCATCGAGCCGTCGGGAATCTGGGCGGCGAGGTCCGAACGCATGATCAACCCGGCCATTGGCAAGTCGCTGCCAATGCCCTTGCCGAAGGTCAGCATGTCGGGTTTCACACCGGAGTGTTCGACCGCCCACATCTTGCCGGTGCGGCCCGCACCGGACTGTACTTCGTCAACGATCAGCAACGCGCCGGCGCGGTCGCAGGCCTTGCGCAACAGTTGCAGGAACTCGGGGGAGGGCGGCACGTAGCCGCCTTCGCCCTGCACCGGTTCCACAATCACCGCGGCCACGTCATCGGCGGCGGTGTAAGGACTGTTCAGCAGGTAGTCCACATAGTCGCCAGCAATTTGCTCGGCACTTTTTTGCCTGGTGTCGAAGGGAAAGCGGTAGGCGTATGGGTAGGGCGCGTGAATCACGCCGCCCATCATCGGGCCGTAGCCCTTGCGGTAGGCTGTGCCGGTGGTCAGGGCGCCGGAGGCGTTCCACACGCCGTGGTAGCCGCCGTGGAAGGCGAGGATCTGGTGGCGCCCGGTAATGCGTTTGGCGAACTTGATCGCAGCTTCCAGCGCATCGCTGCCGCTTTGCGTGAAGAACGTGATGCAGTCGCCGCGCAGGCCGTCGGGCGCGATCTCGGACATCTTGGCGGCCAGTTCGGTGCGGCGGGTGCTGTTGATTTCCAGGGCATGCATCAGCACTTCGGACTGTTCGCGGATGGCTTGCACGACTTTCGGGTGGCAACGACCGACGCTGCTGACGCCTACGCCCGCAGACAGGTCGATGAAGGTGTTGCCGTCGGGATCCTTGAAGGTCGCGCCGAACGCGCGGTCCATGGCGATAGGCATGCGGCCGCCGCCACGCGCCATTGATTCGGTGCTCGCCGACAACGCCAGGGCCTCGCGGGTCAGGGGGCCGGGCAGGGTGCTGGAAATAATTCGCGGGGCATCCGCGAAGTGCAGGGATTCTAGTTTGGACTCGATCATGACGCACTCTCTGGGGTAGCGGTTTCAGTGTGTGGATCATTCTCATGGAGTGTCCTTGACCGTTAGCCCGAATCGGCAAATAGATGAATCGGCCGTCCGCAGTTTTCGACAAAGGGGATTTTGAGAAGAAATTTCGCGGGATTTGAACTTTGTGCGAATATCGCAAAGGAATGCGAACTAAAAACAAAAATTGGCAGAGGCTTTTCGCACATCATGAGAAACCACCACATAAGCCATTTTCGTGATATCCATGTCCATGCGGCCACCGTTCAGGAGTGGAACCAGGATTACAGCCAGTTAACCGCCGGTCTGGCCGAAAGTTCGCTGATGCAGCTGACCACTGCGCGTTGCCACGTTTTCCGCGAGCAGATCAACCAGCGGGTGGTGCAGCGCGGTGTGGCGCCGCGCGGCAAGATGTGCTTCGCCGTGCCGATCAGCGTGCCGGGTTCGACGCGCATGCAGGGGCGCGAAGTGGATGACAGCAGCCTGTTCTTTCTGCAGGGGGGCGAGGAGTTCATGTTCCATATGCCGATGGGCATGGAGCTGCTGTCCATCACTTTCGAACGCGATTGGTTCGAACAGGCGCTGGCGCAGACGGCGTCGGCCAGTGAGATCACTCGGTTGCTGCGCCAGCCAGTGATCCGAGTGTCCGCCCAGCGCTTCACCCAGGCTCGGCTTCGATTGCTCGCGATGCTTTCCCTGGCTGAGATCGATGACGAACTCGACAGCGTGCGCGAGCAGGGGCTGGAACGGGCCTTGCTCGGTGAGTTGTTGCAATTGCTTACCGACCCGGCCTGTGACAAGCAGCAACGCAGTCCGAGTTCCACGCGCAGCTTCATTGTCGAGAAATGCCACCGGCTGACGACTGCCGAAATGATCAACGTGCCCAGCGTTAACGAGTTGTGCCAACGCCTGCAGGTAAGTCGGCGCACCGTGCAAAACAGTTTCCGCTCGGTAGCCGAGACCACGCCGCTGAACTACTTGCGCTCGGTCCGGCTCAACGGTGTGCGCCGCACCCTGATGTGTACCCTCGCGTCCCACCTTTCGATTGGTGATGTCGCCGCTCAATGGGGTTTCTACCACCTCAGCCATTTTGCCGAAGAGTACCAGACGCTGTTTGCAGAGTTGCCGTCCCACACTCCTCGCGCTGCCATCCCCGTCTGCGCGCGCGCCTGAACACCAGCGCGGCGGTGGAGCTGAGCGTACGCCTGGCCGCGCAGTGCGGTCGATGCCCGCTACGTTCTAGGCGCGGAACTGGTCCATCAGTTTCATTTGCTGGTTGGCCCGTTCGTTGAGCTGACTGCTGATCTGCGCCGACTCGGCGGCCTGTTCAGTCAGTGTCTCGGTCACGCCGCGGATGGTCGAGACGTTGCGATTGACCTCCTCGGCCACCGCGCTCTGCTCTTCCGCCGCGCTTGCAATCTGCAGGTTCATGTCATTGATGACCGTAACCGCGTTGCTGATTTTACCGAGCGCCTCCACGGCCTGATGGATCTGGCTGGCGTTGCTCTGGGCTTGAGTCTGGCTTGAGTGCATGGTTGCCACTACGCCACGCGTACTGGTCTGGATACGCTCAATCACCAAACGGATTTCCTCTACCGAATCCTGAGTTCGCTTGGCAAGGTTGCGTACTTCGTCGGCAACCACCGCAAAACCCCGGCCGCTTTCCCCGGCCCGTGCGGCCTCGATCGCGGCGTTGAGGGCGAGCAGATTGGTCTGTTCGGCGATGCTACGGATCACTTCCAGCACCGAGCCGATCTGTTCGCTGTTGATCGCCAGAGCTTCGACTTCAGTTACGGCCTTGCTGACATCACTGGCCAGCGCGTTGATGTCACGGGTGCTTCGCTCAATGATGGTTATGCCTTCTTTGGACGCCTGGTCTGCGCCCCGGGCCGCCAGGGCTGCGTTTGACGCGCTGTTGGCGACTTCGTGCGCAGTAGCGCTCATTTCGTGGGAAGCGGTTGCCAATTGATCAATCTCGCGAAATTGTACCTGCATCCCTTCGCTGGTCTGGCGCGCGATTTCCGAAGACTGGTCGGCGGTGCCGCGCGCTGCGGTGATGCTCTGCTTGAGCTGCGCGATGGTGGGTTGCAGTTTGTCGAGAAACCGGTTGAACCAGTTCACCAGTTCGCCCAGTTCATCTTTCTTGCGGTAATCCAACCGCTGGGTCAGGTCGCCGTCGCCGCTGGCAATCGCCTTGAGCATTCGAGCGACACTGTTGATGGGGCGTGTCACACCGGAGGCGGTGAACCAGATTAGTAGCAGGCCCAACAACCCTGCGCCGATGGCGACCAGCAGCGACTCCAGTATGTCGCGGGTTTGCGTCTGGTCAAGCAAGGCCTGAAGCTTCATTGAGTCCGCCAGCAGGACGCCCTTCGGCAGGTCGATAGCCACTCCCCACGCCGCCGCTTCGGGCATTGGCGCAACGGGGTAGACAGCGCGAATCAGGTCATCACGTGCCAGCACTACCGGCTTTTGTTGTTTCAATGCGGTGAGCACTGCTTTGCCATCCTCTGCCAAAGGAACGCTGATGTTTTTTCCGATCTGACTCGCGTCCGCGCTGTAAGCGGCAAGTACACCACTGTCGGAAACAATCAGCATGCGCCCTGAACCGTTGAACAGCGTACGCTGAGCATCGCTGGCGGCAGCTTGCAGAGCGCCGAGCGCGAGATCGACCCCAAGGGTGCCGACGACCTTGCCATCGGCGATCAGGGGCATCGACAGCGTGGTCATCAGTTGAACCTGTCCGGCCTGGGTGTCGGCATAAGGGGCCATCAGGCAAGTGCTTCGGGTATCTCGTGGGCAGGTGTACCAACTGTTATAAGGCGTGCCGCTGATGCTCAGTTCGGTTTTCTGCAAGTCGCTTTCAGGGATCAGGATATTCATCGCTTCGCCTGCGCCGCGATTCCAGGCGCTGGCAAACCGTCCATCTTCGTTGGAGGCGCGTGCGGCGTCGTTGGCGAACTCACGGTCTTTTCCATCCAGCGCATCAGGTTCGTAAACCAGCCAAAGCCCTAGAACCTGCGGATTGCGTTCGAACGTCGTCTTGAGCGCCAGGTTAAGTTCCTCACGCAATGTAGCGGCCGCCAACCCCCGCTGGGCGGCCATGGTGCGTAAGTTGGCCGCCTGGTCGGAAAAAGCGCTGATGATCTGCAGGCTATTGCCGAAGACTCTTTGCAGGTTCGTTGCCTGCTCCGCGGCCCTGGCCAGCAGCAGGGTTTCGCCGCTTTCGGTCAGCATCCTGCTGCTCGAGGTGCTGATCAACCGGTTGTTCTGGTTACCCTGATAGAGGTTCATGCCGACGATCAGGCCGATCACGCCAAGCAGGCACAAACCGGACAAGAGGACGATTTTCAAGCGGATGGAAAGGGCGTCGAGCATTTGGCTATCTCACAGGTGAACAGCGTGTTGATCGATCATCGGTTGGTTTGGGACCACCGACTTTTTATTGGATGTGTCACTACATCGGCTGCTGTCACCTATTCATGACAACAGTTTACGTGGCCTGACCAGCAGCGCTGCCATTAGCAACAATGCCGCACAGGCCGCCAGCACGGCGACGAAACCTGCGTCGAACGCCGCACGGGCTAACTCGGTCAGCATCGTGACGTGTTCGGGCGAAGACGTCGCGGCAACCACCAGCGCATCGTCGAGGCTCTCGAAGATCATGGGATTCAGGGCCAGCCATGGCGCAATCGTCTGGCTCGCCGAGTACGTGTAGATTGCCGATAACAGGCTGCCCGCCAGCGTCACGCCCGCGGCGCCGCCCAGTTCAAAGGATACTTCCTCAAGGGAGGCGGCCATGCCGGCTTTGTCGGCGGGCACGCTGAGCATGATCGTGCTGGACGCTGCGGTCAGCGCTGCGCCCATCGTAAAGCCCAGCAGCGCAAGGCTGACGATCTGCACTGGCGCTGCGGCGTTGTGCGCCAGCAAATAGGTGAGCATCGCAGCGGCTGAGAGCAGCAGCGTCCAGAACAGCATACGCTGCTCTCCCAGGCGCGGCAGGTAATGCCCGGCAAGCGGTCCGGCGACGAACGAACCCAGCGGCAGCGGCAGGATGAACAGCGCCGCCTCCAGCGGCGACAGGCCCAGCACCAGTTGCAGGCGCTGGCTGAATACCAGTTCCATGCCGATCAAGGCGGCGGCTGATACCACTGCTGAAATCACTGCATTTCTGAAGCCTGACGCGCGGAACAGCGTCAGATCAAGCATCGGCTGATCGGCACGCCGCTGACGTCGAATGAAAAGCGTCAGAAATAACGTGCCCAAGACGAGCGCAATCAGCATGGCTTCGAAGGAGGGGTGCCGTTTACCCAGTTCCTTGACCGCATAAGCTACGCTGATCAAGCCGATCATGACCTGCAGCGAACCCAGCCAGTCCCAGCGTCTTTGCGCATTCCCCGGGTGATCGGGAATCACTGTCGCTGCGAGCAGCAGAGCCAGCAGCACAATCGGTACATTGATGAGAAACACCGAGCCCCACCAGAAATGCTCCAGCAAAAGCCCACCCACTACGGGGCCGAATGCGGCGCCCCCGGAGGCTACTGAGGCCCAGATACCGAACGCCATGGCTTGCTCGCGCGGGTCGGTAAACGTCAAACGCACCAGCGCCAACGTAGCGGGCATCATCATCGCTGCGCCGACCGCGAGGAAACCACGGGCGCCGATCAATACGCTGGCCGACGGCGAGAATGCAGCGATCAGCGAGAACAGGCCGAAAACGCCCAGGCCACCGATAAACAGGCGTTTGTGCCCAAGGCGGTCCCCGAGGGTGCCCATGCCCAACAACAGTCCGGCGGCGACCAGCGCGTAGATATTAATGATCCAGAGCTTTTGTGACGCCGTGGCCCCTAGCTCTCGTGTCAGTGTGGGCAAGGCGGTATACAGCACCGTCATGTCAATGACGATAAGCAGTAATGCGCTGGAGATTATGGCCAGTATCAGCCAGCGGCGCTTGGAGTCAGTAAAGGGCATGGCTGGCATCCAGAATAGGGGGCTGGACCTAGCATGCCTGAATGCAGAGGGGCTCCGTTATCCCAAATCGGTCCTGAAGGCCGGTATCTGTCGGTCTGATGTGACACCGGCGATGTTACCGATTTGGGATAGCGGGTTGTTCGTGGGGGGGCATAGCATCGAATACAGCGTGCAATCCCAAAAACAAAAGCGCTACCTGGTACCGATAGCGCCTTGATCGGACCTACACCACAGCGACTGCCTCATACAATAAGGTTAAGAACATGAGTCTATCTATCCCGGTCAACAGCTCCACGGAGCTCAAGCGTGGCGCCTTGGGTGTCGGCTTTATCATCTTCTTCGTGATTTCGGCGGCGAGTCCGCTCAGCGTCATCGCAGGAGGATTCCCGATTGGCATCATGCTGGGCAATGGTGCCGGTACCCCGGCGTTGTTGTTGCTCGCCTTGCTGGTGCTGGTGGCGTTCTCGGTCGGCTACACCACCATGGCTCGCCACGTCACCAACGCCGGTGGTTTCTACGCCTTTACCTCGCGTGGCTTGGGTGGCCTGGCCGGAGGGGCGGCGGGTGTGCTGGCGATGTTTGCCTATAACATCCTGCAAGTTGGCCTCTATGGCATGTTCGGTGGTGTGGTCAGTGGCACCATGGAGAGCGTGTACGGCTTGGTGTTGCCCTGGTGGTCCTACTCGCTGATGGCGATGGTCAGCATCGCGATCCTCGGCTATCGCAAGATCGATCTGTCGGCCCGCGTATTGTCGGTGGTGGTGATTGCCGAATACCTGGCGATCCTGACCCTGGATGTCGCGATTCTCAAGACCGGCGGCGACAGCGGTGTCAATCTCGACTCCTTCACCAGCCGGCACGTGTTCAGCGGTACTCCGTCGATCGGCCTGCTGTTCTGCTTCGCGGCCTTTATCGGCTTCGAGGCCACTACGATTTACGGCGAAGAAGCGAAAAACCCACACCGCACCATTCCGATTGCCACCTACAGCTCCGTGCTGCTGATCGGCGGGTTCTACGCGCTGTCAGTCTGGTCGATGGTGGTGGGCGTAGGATCGGATAAAATCGTGCCGATGCTGCAAGCCTTGCAGGACCCGACCACCTTCATCTACGGCATGTCGGACCACTTTGTCGGCCCCTATCTGACGCAAATTATCCGCGTGCTGTTCATGGTCAGCATCTACGCCGGGCTGCTGGCGTTTCATAACGCCGCGGCACGCTATTTCTACGCCATCGGCCGGGACGGTCTGCTGCACAGTTTGCTGGGTACCACCCACCGTGTGCACCAAAGCCCGCATATGGGTTCGGCGTTGCAAAGTCTGATCGCCGCAGTCGTGGTGCTGATCTTCGCCGCCATGGATGCGGATCCGATCCTGCAACTGTTCGCCTGGTTCTCCAACCTCGCCACGCTGTGCGTCATTTTGCTCATGGCGATGACTTCGATCTCGGTGTGTGTGTATTTCCACCGGCATCCCGAACTCAACGTCGGCATCTGGCGGGGGCGTATTCTGCCGATTTTCTCCTGCCTGGCCTTGCTGATGGTGCTGGTGCTGGCGGTGGTGCATTTCGATGTGCTTACCGGCGCGAGCCAGCTCTTGTCCTACGCCTTATGCGCAGTCATTCCAGCGGCGCTGCTGGGCGGGGTTTTTCTCGCCGCGCGACTGCGCAAGGTATCGCCGCAGCGTTTTCTGGCGCTGGGCAGCCACAAACTCTGAGGCATTGAGCGATACCGTCTCACTGCACCTTGCACACTATAGACTGTTCGCTTGCCGGTGTCCGGCAAGGCTCGCCAGCGTTAAAGGAAGATGACACATGCACCACTACAAGATGCTTATCGATGGGGTTCAGGTTGCCGGTGAAAACGGACAGTTCGAGGTGATCAATCCGGCCACCGGCGCCGCATTTGCCCAATGCCCGGCCGGCTCGCTGGCTCAACTGGACGATGCGGTGGCCGCCGCCCAGGCGGCTTTCAAGGAATGGCGTCATGTTTCGCATGCTCAGCGCTGCGAGCGTCTGTTGGCGATTGCCGAGGATATCGAGCAGGGCGCCGATGAGTTGGCCCGGTTGATCGTGCGCGAACAAGGTAAGCCGCTGGAGCTGGCATTTTCCGAAGTCATGGGCGCCGCCGCCTGGACCCGCTATGCCGCCGAACAGCAGATTGGCGTGGAACTGGTGGAAGAAACCCCGACCCAGCGCATTGAGCTGCACCGCAAACCCTTGGGTGTGGTGGCTTCCATCACTCCGTGGAACTGGCCGTTCATGATCGCCGTGTGGCACATCATGCCGGCACTGCGCGCCGGCAACTGCGTGATCAGCAAACCGTCGAGCCTGACGCCGCTGAGCACCCTGCGCCTGGTGGAAATCATTGCGCGGCATGTGCCCAACGGTGTGATCAACTGCGTGACCGGCGAGCAGGGGTTCGGCAGTGCGATCACCTCGCACCCGGGGATCCAGAAAATTGTCTTCACCGGTTCCACCGCCACCGGCCAGAGCGTAATGCGCGGCGCGGCCACCAATCTCAAGCGCCTGACCCTTGAACTGGGCGGCAACGACGCCGCGATCGTATTGCCCAGCACCCCGGTGGAGGAGGTGGCCGAGGAGATTTTTCAGGCCGCCTTCCTCAACATGGGCCAGACCTGCGCTGCGCTCAAGCGTTTGTACATTCACGAATCCCAGTACCAGGCCTTTGCCGATGCGCTCACGCTAATTGCTGAACGCCAGGTGGTGGGTGATGGCTTGGAGCCCGGCGTCAACTTTGGGCCGGTGCAGAACCTCGATCAATTGCAACTGGTTGAAGCCTTGGTCGCCGATGCACGGGCCCAGGGCGCACGGGTGTTGTGCGGCGGCGCACGTCTGGACCGTCCTGGGTTCTTTTATCCGCCTACGTTGGTCGCGGATGTGACCGACGGCCAGCGTCTGGTGGACGAGGAGCAATTCGGACCAGTGCTGCCGCTGATCGCTTACAGCGACGTCGAGGATGTGCTGCGCCGTGCCAACGCCGGTGACATGGGCCTGGGCGGCTCGGTATGGGGACCGGAAGTCGAACAGGCCCAGGCCTTGGCCAGTCGCTTGGAAAGCGGCGTGGCCTGGGTCAACTGCCACGCCCGGATCCAACCGAACACGCCGTTCGGCGGCAGCAAGATGTCCGGCTTCGGCGTCGAGTTCGGCCTTGAAGGTCTGTTGGAGTTCACCGGCCAGCAGTTGCTGTTCGTCAATAAGCGCGCGGGCGAGTAACGCCTCGGCGAACCTGGCGCAGCGCGGCTGCGCCCCTGTTATGCCAATTACCTGAGACAGCCTTTAAAGGCGCACTTCAAGGAGCTTCGATCATGCGGTATCCCTCCACTTCATTTCTCAACGGTACATTGGCCTGTACCCTGACGCTCTGCGCCATCAGCCAGGCCCAGGCCTACGAGCTGTACAGCGATGAGAGCCGCCATTTCAACGCAGACATGACCGCCGTATTCGGTATGTTCAACAGCCGCAAGAACTATGACGGCACGTCGGGTGGCTCAACCTGGCGCGAAGGCTTTATCAAATACGGCTTGAGCGGCGACCAGTCCCTGGCGGGCAACGGCACCGCCTATGGTGCGTTCGCCCTGCTCAGCTCCGCCACTTGGGGCGACGGCGACCCGGCCGGCAACACTCTGGGCACCGAACGCACCACCAAAATCGAAGACGCTTACCTGGGGTGGCGCTCCGGCGATCTGTTCCCGGCATTGGGCCAGGACGGTGTGGATATTTCCGGTGGGCGCCAAGTGGTCAAGCTCGGCAGTGGCTTCCTGATCAACGACGACGGGCCGAACCTGGGCAAGGGCCCGGCCGATGGCAAGCTGAACCGGGGCGGTGCTTACTACCTGGCGGCGCGCCATGCTTTCGATCAGACCGCGTTCCTGCGCTTGGGCGGCAAGGATGGCCTGCATGGCAGCCTGTTGTGGCTCAAGTCCGACAACCGCGCCCAGGCTGAAACCGAAGTGGCCGCCGGTACGCTCGATTACACCACCAAGCCCGGCACCCTGGGGTTGACCTGGGTGCGTGGCATTGATGTGAATGATCGCTGGGCGAGTGATTTTCAGCGCCAGCGCAAGGGTATGAATATCTATAGCGTGCGCGGCGAAGGCGATGCGGGCCTGCCGAACGTCAGCCTGGCATTCGAATACGCCTGGCAGGACAAAGACAGCGGACCGGAAAAAGCCTGGTACGGCGAAGCCGGTTATACCTTTGCCGATGTGGCCTGGGCACCGAAGGTTACCTATCGTTATGCCCGCTATTCACAAAAATGGGATTCGCTGTTTACAGGTCTGAGCTCCGGCTACGGCACCTGGCTGCAAGGCGAAGTCGCCGGCAACTATGCCGGGCCGTTCAACAGCAACACGCGCATCCAGCATGTGGGTCTCAAAGCCACGCCGCTGGAAAACCTGACCCTGGGTGCGTTGTACTTCGACTTCGACACGCTGCGCAAAAGCGATGCGCTGAATCTCAGTGCGCGGGAGCTGGACCTGTACGCCGAGTGGGCCGTCAACCCACACTTGATCATCACGCCGCTGATCGGTCTCTACAAGCCAAAACAGGACTCCACTACGGGCGGAAACCAGGCTGTCGGCAATGGCACCAACCTATACAGCCAGGTGACCGTCGCCGTACCGTTCTGATCCACCCTGGCTGTCGCGCCTCAACTTCAGGGCGCGGCGGCGCCCGGCTGATTGCGCATGTTCTCGGCAATCCGTCGCGTGGTGTCCATCACCATCTCGATCACGGTTTCCTGGCGCAGCAGCCTGAAGCTTTGAGTACTGCCGACGGCGGATAAGCTGCCCACCACTTCGTCCATATCCGGCTGGATGATCGGCGCCGCGATGCCGGTCAGGCCCAGGTTGAGTTCATCGTGGGTCAGGCAATAGCCGTCCTTGCGAATCTTCTTCGTGGCCTTTGCAAAGCTTGCCCAGTCATAGGCACTTTCCGGGTCGCCGGCCATATGTTCTTCGAACAGGCGTTGCAAGCGCCGACCTTTCTGATAGGCGATTAACACCTTGGATTGCGCACCGCGAAAAAACGGCAGCGGGTGCCCGCGCCCGAAGGAGAAGTGGTAAGTGTCAGTCGGTTCGGCGATGTAGGTGTTGATGATGCGCCCGTCATAGAAAACGCTGGCGAACACCGCAAGGCCGGTCTGCGTCGACAGTTCATGCATCAGTTCGCGCCCGGCGAGAAGGATGGGGTCGTACTGGCGCATCATCCAGTCCAGCTCGATCACGCGGGGCCCCAGGCCGTAACTGCCGGCGTCCACGCGCGTCAGCAGCCCGGCGTCACACAGGTCCTTGACGTAGCGATACGCCGTGGCGCGCGACAGGCTCATGCGCTCGGCGATGGTGTCCGGGTCGATCTTCAACGTCTGTGGACCGAACAGGTCCAGGACACTCAACAACTTACTCAGACTGCTCATTTCGTTCCTAGAGAAGGGGAGGCGTGCGGGTAAGCACTATAGGCGAAAACGCCCCAGATCCAATGTGGAGCGGGGCTTGCTCGCGAAAACGGTACTTCAGTGACGGCTGTGTGGACTGACATGCCGCTTTCGCGAGCAAGCCCGCCCCCACACGTCATCACTCTATATTGAGAACGTATTAATTGCACATAATCTCAAAATAAGAGATTTAACTTAAATTAAATCTTGTTATGAGTGTCTTTATATGTGATAAATCTCATCAAAGAAAACGCTCAAGTGAGAGGGCTGACAATGAATGGCGCACAACTAATAGTGAATGCGGCAGCGGCAAGTGGTATCGAATACTGCTTCGCCAACCCGGGAACCACCGAGATTCCGCTGGTGGCCGCCATGGCCAGTGCACCCGCCCTCAAGCCGGTGTTGTCGTTGTTCGAAGGGGTGTGCACCGGCGCGGCGGACGGTTACGGTCGTATCGCCGGCAAACCGGCAATGACCCTGACGCACCTGGGCCCGGGCTTTGCCAACGGCATCGCCAACCTGCACAACGCACGGCGCGCCAACACGCCCATCGTCAATGTGATCGGCGACCACGCGTCATGGCACGTCAATTACGACCCGCCTTTGGCCAGCGACATCCAGGCCCTGGCCGGTACTGTTTCCGGTTGGGTACGCACCTCGCGCACCGCGTCCGGTGTGGGCGAGGACTTGCAGGAAGCCATGCGCGCCGCCTGGCAAGCCAAAGGCCAGATCGCCAGCTTGATCCTGCCCATGGACCTGCAATCCAATACGGCGACCCACAATGGGCAGTTCAGCCCGCTACGTGCGCCGGTCCGGCGCTTTGCCGGCGACCGTATCGAAGCCGTGGCCCAGGCGCTGCGCGATGGCCAGCGCCTGGTCTTCATCGTCGGTGACCAAGGCTTGTCAGTGGCCGGCCTGGAAGCGGCGGGGCGCCTGGCGCAACTGCCCGGCGTGCGGATGTTTGCCGAGACTTTCCCGCGCCTGAGCTACCGCGGCGGCGGCTTGCCCGACCTGGATCGCTTGCCGTATTTCCCGGAAGTGGCAATTGAGATCCTCGAGCAATACGACAAGGTTGTGTGCGCCGGTGTCGTGGAGCCCATCAGTTATTTCGGCTACGAAGGTATTCCGTCACGGTTGGCTGAGCGTGAGCGTCTGCTGTCGCTGGCCGAAGTGGGCGACGATGTGGCCGGGGCGCTGACCGCGCTGGCCGATGCGCTGGATGCGCCGGCCTATGTACCGACGCCGCAGGACATCCAGCTGCCGCCGGGCGAGGCGGCTTTGAGCCCGCAGTCGGTGGGGCAAGTGTTGGCCGCCGCGCTGCCGGACGACTGCATTGTCTCGGTGGAGGGCGGCACCTGCGGCTATCCGTTTTTCACCGCTTCTGCCCGTGCCGCGCGGCACCGTGTATTGACCAATACCGGTGGCGCCATCGGCCAGGGCATTCCGGTGGGTTTTGGCGCCGCACTGGCCGAGCCTGGCAACCGGGTGTTTTGCCTGCAATCGGACGGCAGCGCCCAGTACACCATTCAGACCCTGTGGAGCATCGCCCGCGAGCAATTGCCGGTGGTGATCCTGATTGCCGCCAACCACCGCTACGCGATCCTGCAGAACGAACTGCGCCGTTTCGGCATGACCGAGCTCGACCCGCAGGCGCTCAAGCTGACCGTACTCGACAGTCCGCGTATCGATTGGAAGGCCCTGGCCAAAGGGTATGGCGTGCCGTCCTGCACCGTACACACCAACGCCGAATTGCAACGGGCGCTGGCCAACGCCGCCGCCAATGCCGGGCCTTGCCTGATCGAAATGGCGCTGTGAAGGAGTCGACCATGAACCTGCTCCAATTATTGCCTGCCGTCCAGGCGTTCCTGGACCAGCCCGGCCGCCTGTTTATCGGCGGTACCTGGCAGGACGCCGCCGGCGGTCGTCGCTTTGCCGTGGAAAATCCGGCCACTGAACAGACCCTGACTGAAGTCGCCCAGGGCGATGAGCGCGATGTGAATGCGGCCGTGGCAGCTGCCCGCGCAGCCTTCACCGGCGCCTGGGCCTTGCAGTCACCGGCGCAGCGCGGTTTGTTGCTGTTTCGCCTCGCCGATCTGTTGGACCAGCACCGCGAGGAGCTGGCGCAACTGATCACCCTGGAGAACGGCAAGCCGATCGCCAATGCGCGCGGTGAAGCGGCCAGCGCGGCGAACATCATTCGCTACTTCGCCGGCTGGCCCACCAAGATCGAAGGCAGCACGCTGCCCGTCTCGCCGGCCAGCGGCGCGCCGATGCTCAACTACACCCTGCGCGAGCCGGTGGGCGTGTGTGCGCTGATCGTGCCGTGGAACTTCCCGTTGACCATGTGCGTGTGGAAGCTCGGTCCGGCGCTGGCCACCGGTTGCGTGGCGGTGCTCAAGCCCGCCGAGCAGACGCCGCTGGTGGCGATTCGTCTGGTGCAACTGATTGAAGCGGCAGGCTTCCCGGCGGGCGTGGTCAACCTGATCACCGGCCTGGGCGTCGACACCGGCGCGCCACTGGCGCAGCACCCGGACGTCGACAAGATCGCCTTCACCGGCTCGACCCAGGTCGGTCGGCTGATCGCCCAGGCCGCCACCGGCAACATGAAAAAGGTGTCCCTGGAGCTGGGCGGCAAATCGCCGAACATCATCTTGCCCGACGCCGACATCGTGCGCGCCGCCAAGGGCGCCGCCGATGGGATTTTCTACAACCAGGGCCAGGTGTGCACGGCCGGTTCACGCCTGTATGTGCATGCCAGTGTGCTTGATCAGGTGCTCGAAGAACTGCAGCGTCATGCCGCCGCCCACGTACTCGGCGATGGCCTGGACCCGGCCAGCAGCATGGGCCCGCTGGTGTCCGCGCGGCAATTGAACACCGTCAAGGGTTACCTCCAGCGGGGCCAGGAAGAGGGCGCCGAACTGATCTGCGGCGGCGGCCGTCCCGAACACCTGGAGCGTGGTCACTTCATTGCTCCGAGCGTGTTTTTGGACCGCGCCGAGCGCGCCTGCGTGGCCCGCGAAGAAATCTTCGGCCCGGTGCTGACCGTGATGGCCTGGACCGAAATCGACGAACTGGTGCTGCGCGCCAACGACTCGCCCTATGGCCTTGCCGCCGGCCTGTGGACCCGCGACCTGCGCTCGGCGCACCGCGTGGCCGCGCAGCTCAAGGCCGGCTCGGTATGGATCAATTGTTGGAACGTGGTCGATCCGGCCTCGCCGTTCGGCGGCTACAAGCAATCCGGCTGGGGCCGGGAAATGGGCAAGAACGTGATCGACGCCTACACCGAGACCAAAAGCGTCTTCGTCGATCTCGCCTGAATCGAACAATCACAAGAGGAAATGGCAATGGATCTGGAATTGAAAGGCCGTGTGGCAATTGTGACCGGCGGCGGCATGGGCATCGGCAAGGAAGTCGCACGTTTTCTGTCCGAGGAAGGTTGCAAGGTGGTGATCTGCGCGCGGCGCATGGCGTTCCTGCAACTGGCTGCCGAAGAGATCACGGCACAGACCGGTAATGAAGTGCTGCCGCTGTTCTGTGACACCAATGACATGAAGGCCGTGTCGGAGATGGTCGATGCGGCGTACAAGCATTTCGGCCGCATCGACATCCTCGTCAACGGTGCTGCCGCGCCGTCTGGTGTGGTACGCAATGACATCGAGCACGCCGGCGACGAGGAGTTGCTGTCGGACCTCAACACCAAGGTGATCGGCTACTTCCGTTGCGCCAAGGCCGTGACCCCGCACATGAAGGCTGCCGGCTTCGGTCGCATCATCAACATCGGCGGGCTCACCGGGCGCAGCAGCAAAGTGCTCTCGGGCATGCGCAACCTGGCGATTGCCCACATGACCAAAACCCTGTCCGACCAGCTCGGTCCGTCGGGCATCACGGTCAACCTGATTCACCCCGGCGTGGTGGATACCCCGCATATCCAGGAGCTGTACGAGCGCGAAGCGGTCAAGCAAGGCAAGACCGCGGAACAGGTTGAACAGGCCTACATCGACGCGACGCCGATTCGCCGCACCCTGGCACCGATCGAAATGGGCTGGCTGATCGGCTTCCTGGCGTCGCCGAAGGCTGGCGCGGTAACCGGTGAGTCCATCGGCATCGACGGTGGTTTGACCCGTGGCATCTATATCTGAGGAGTATCAGAGATGAGTAACGGAACCCTTTTAGTCGCCACCGTCGGGCAGGCGGTGATTCGCAGTGCCGACGATGGCAAGACCTGGCATCGTCTGGGCCTGGGGCAAGACCTGGAATTCGACGCGATCACCCGCTCCTTGAGCGTGCATCCCGACACGCCCGAGCGAATCTATGCCGGCACCGACGTGGGCTTGTGTGTCAGCCACGACACCGGTGGGCACTGGCAGCGCGTCGATTCGCCGTTCAACGGCGAGACGGTGTGGAAGGTCGCGGTGGACCCGCAGGATGCCCAGCGGATCTTTGTCGGTACCGGTGCGCCCTCGCGCGCTGTGCTGTGGCGCACCCTGGACGGCGGCCTGAGCTGGGATCGCGCGCCGGTGGAGATCCCGGAATTCTGCGACGGCGTCAGTCGCCCACGTTTGCTGGCCTTCGCCTACGACCCCACCGACCGCAATCAGGTGTGGTTCGGCCTGGAGGAGGGTGGGCTGTTCCATTCCCGCGACGGTGGCGACAGCTGGACTCGGGTTGATGACCGCCTGCTGTGGGACTTCAACTCGGATATCCACAACATCCTGGTGCTGCCCAACCATGGCGAAAAAGTCATCGTGGTGGTGTGCGTCAACGCGGTCTACCGCAGCCTTGATGAAGGCTTGACCTGGACCGGCATTGTTGGCCGGGAAGCGTTCGGCCTGTACTACATACGCGCCATGAACGCGCCGCCGGGCACCGAGGACACGCTGTACCTGAGCATTTCCGACGGCACTCCCGGCACCACCAGCAAAATCCTGATTTCCCGTAACGCCGCCCTCAGTTGGGAGGTATTGCCGCTGCCGCAGCAACCCAACTCCTGCGTCTGGGCCATTGCCTTCAACCCGGCCAACCCGCGCCAGATCGTGGCGGGCACCAAGTATGGGCACTTGTTCACTTCTGACAATGGCGGGGACGGCTGGCAGAAGCACTGGCGTGAATTCAGTGAGATCGCGGATGTGCTCTGGACGCCTGCCGTGGCGCAGATCAAGGCCGGGCATCAATCCATCGTCAAGAAAAACTGAGGAAATCGGTGATGAAAGTCAAAATCCTTCGGACTCACTTATCGCTATTTGTGAGTGATCCTGATGTGTCGGCGCGCTGGTATGCCGACATCCTGGGCATGCACGAAAGTGCCCGGGGCGAAAGCTGGGTCATGATGGCGTTTGGCACCAAACATCACGACATCGCCTTGATTCGTGCAGAACCGGGCGCCCATCAGGGCGGCCTGGGCCTGCAGCACTACGGATTGGAAATCGAAGGTGACATGACCACCTTGCGCCAGCTCTACGGCATGTTGCTGAAGAAGGGGGTGGAGGTGGTGAAAATTACCGATCATGAAATCGGCAACGGCCTGTATTTCAACGACCCCGATTGCAATCGCATGGAATTCTTTCTCGAGACAGAGCATGACGATGCGTGCGGCAAGGCCCGCTTCAAGGCCGCCCGTGCGCCGAGTCGCAACATCACGCTTGACCCCCTTGACCCCCTTGACCCGATTTGAACCGAGGTTCACCTGATGAAAACCGCGAATTTTGCCAGCTATCACATCCGCAAATGGTACAGCTTCATCGAAGAAACCCTGGCCAACGAAAGTGGCCAACTGGCCGATGGCGAGCCGCTGTTCAAATACGCCGTGGCTGCCGTGATCGCCAACCCTTATGCCGGGCGCTACAGTGAGGACCTCTCGCAATTGACTGAGCCGTCGCCGCTGCTGGGCGAAGAGTTCGGCCGGCGCATCAAGGCATTGGCCGGCGCACATGAAATTGTCAGCTATGGCAAGGCCATCCTGGTGGGCAGCGCGGGAGAATACGAGCACGGCAACGCGTTCCTCACCAACCCGGCCGCCGATCCGATCCGCGTCGCCCTGGGCGGTGGCAAGTCGTGGGTGCCCTCGACCGGCAAACGCGGCGGGCCGGGTTCGACCATCGACGTACCGCTGGCCCACAAAGACGCGCTGTACGTGCGTTCGCATTACGACAGCTTCTCCCTGACGTTCGGTGACGGCCCTTCGGCTGATGAGGTAGTGGTGATTTGGGCGTTCGCCACCCGCGGCCGTTTGCATGCGCGGTTGGGCGGCCTGAAGGCCGAGGATGTAAAAGGTATTGACGGGCTGCACTGATAAAGGCGCAGCATCAAGCAGTATTGGATCAAAACCACAACAAGAAAGCGGTGAATAGCGATGAAGCAGGAGAAGACCCAGGTTGTCATCGTGGGCGGTGGCCCCAATGGCATCACGGCCGCGCACTATATGGGAATGTACGGTATCGACTGCATCGTCCTTGAACTGGCCGACGGCATCCTGCCTTATCCCCGTGCCGTGGGCATGGACGATGAGGCATTGCGTGTGTTGCAGGGCATCGGTATCGCCGAACTGGCGGTACGCGACATGATTTGCGATGTGCCGCTGCGCTACTACAACGCGCGCGGCGTGTGTTTCGCCGAGGTCAAGCCAAGTGCTGCCCACTACGGCTGGCCGATGCGCAATATTTTCATGCAGCAACTGCTCGAAGGCACCTTGCGTGAGCATCTCGGGCAGCGCGCCAGCGTCGAGTTGCGCCAGGGCCACGAACTGCTCGAACTTGCGCAGGACGATCAGGGCGTGACCCTGCAGGTGCGCGGTGCCGACGGCGAGACCTACCAGCTTCAAGCCGACTATGTGATCGGTGCCGACGGCGGTCGCTCCACGGTGCGTAAAAAACTCGGTATCGAACTGCTGGGGCTGACCCATCCACGCAAATGGGTGGTGGTCGATACAGCCAACGACACGCTGGACGCACCCTACACCGCGTTGCATGCCGATCCGCAGCGGCCTTTCGTGTGCATCTATTTGCCGTACCAGCAGCGGCGCTGGGAATTCATGCTGATGGAGGGCGAGGACGAAGCGAAAATGTGCGAAGAGGCAACGATTCGCAAGCTGATCCACGAGCATATCGGCGATGCCGTAAACGACCTCAATGTCATTCGCATTCGTGCCTATACCCACCACTCGCGCGTCGCGGCGCGCTTTGTCGAAGGGCGTGTGGCGCTGGTGGGTGATGCGGCGCATATTTCTCCGCCCTGGGCCGGGCAAGGCCTTAATTCCGGCCTGCGCGATGTGGCCAACGTGGCCTGGAAGCTCGCGGCGATTATCCAGGGGCGTGCGGCGCCCTCGATCCTGGCCAGTTACGACCAGGAACGCCGTGGTCACGCCACTGAACTGGTAGCCCTGGCCGACAATATGGGCGCCGTCCTTGGCTTGACCAACCCGCTGATGGCAGGCGTGCGCGACTGGCTGTTCCAGGCAGTCAACAGCGTCGACAACCTGCGTTCGCACTTGCTGGAGTTCAAGTTCAAACCCAAGGCGACCATCACCAAAGGGCTGGTCTATCACGAGCGGGCCGAATTGCGTGAGGATGATCTAGTCGGGCAACTGTTCATCCAACCGAATATCGAAGATGCGCAAGGTCAGCGCCGGCGCCTGGACGAAGTCCTCGGCAACAGCTATGCCGTGCTGGGTTACCGCGTGAATCCGCGCGAGCACCTCAGCGAACCGATGGCGGATTATTGGGCACGTTGGGGCACCTGTTTCATCCAGGTCAACCGGTCGCGCAGCGGCGTGGGCCGAAACCAGCCGTTGACGGCCAGCGACGCCGTGAGTGTGGAGGACGTGGATAACCGCCTGGGCGAATGGTTCTCCAAGGTGCGTGACTGCATCGTGGTGGTGCGTCCGGACCGATTTGTCGCGGCGATTACCACTCCGGAGCGGCTTGATGGCGTACTGCGCAAACTGGCGGAGCAACTTTCATGAGTGGCGCCAACGCACTGCTCGGCCAACTGTACGAGGCCTGGCGCACCGCCCAGCCCATTGCACCGTTGCCGCCCGAGGCGCTGGACCGGCTGGAAGGCTACGGTCTGCAGCTTCAGGGGCTGGCACGGCGCCAGGCCGGCGGCGAGCGGCTGAGCGGTTGGAAGGTCGCCTTTGCAGGCCGCGCGGCGCAAGCGCGCTTTGGCCTCGACGAGCCGGTGTATGGCGGCCTCACGGCGGTCATGGAGGTCGAGCCGGGCAGCACGGTGTCATTTGAGCGGTTGATTCAGCCCAAGCTTGAGGTCGAACTGGCGTTTGTGTTCGGGCGCACGCTGGTAGCGGGCGACTACGGGGATGAGGAGATTCTGGCGGCCATCGCCGAGGTGGCGCCGGCGTTCGAGATCGCCGACTGTCGCTGGCAGGGCTGGCATTTCGGGCTTGGCGCGTTCCTGGCCGATAACGCCGCCGCGGCACTGTACTGTGTAGGGCAGCCTGTGCCGTTCGATCCTGTCCGGCATGCGTGCGTGGCGTATCACTTGGAGCATGAGGGTGTGTATCTGGGCAGCGGCGATACCCAGGACCGAGAAGACAGCCCCCTGTTCAACCTGTGCTGGCTGGTGCGGCGCTTGCTGGCCGATGGTCATCGCGTAGAGGCCGGGCAGGTGGTGCTTTCCGGTGCGCTACTGGCGCCGATGGATATTCACCCAGGCACTTATCATCTGCACATGCTTGGCACGGAACTGGCTTTGGTTTTCCAGGCGGACGTTGCGCCTGTGTAACGCCAACCGATGTCACGGATGACTGAGCCACCTTCAGGCCAAAAGCAAGAACCCGGCCGCCGAGGAATGACGAATATGCTCGCTGAAGTCCGAACCTTCAATGACTCTCAACAGCACGCCGGCTCGATCCAGGGTTGGCAGCAGGTCTATGACCAGCTCGGTCGCGGCTGCCTGACCAGTGAGCTGCGGCAACTGACCGGTGATCGCTTCCAGATCTTCCAGGAGGTGCTGGACAAGCGGGTGGTGCAGCATGGCCGTTCGCCCCAGGGCCGCTTGTGCGCAGCCATGTCACTGGGCAACCCTCCGGTGGTCCAGGGGCAACGGGTAAGCGCGCAAAGCGTGGTGCTGCTGCGTGATGCCGAAGAGTTCGTGCTGCATGCGCCGCAAGGCACGCATTTTTTTGCATTCAACGTCGATGCCGTGCGTTTCGCCAAACTGGCGGCTTTCGAGTTATCCAATGATCAGCTCAAGCGTTTGACCAGCGTGCCCGCGCTTAACGTGGATGAACCGTCACTGCTGCGCATTCGTCAGCGCATTCACCTATTGTTTCGTCACTTTCTGGAACACGCGGACGCCATCAGCCCGGCGTCGGAAAAAATCCTGGAAGATGAGCTGCTCGGTGCGTTCCTCGATCTGTTCACCCACGCAGGCGACGAAGTGCGTGGCCGGCGTGGCAATTTCGCGGTCAGCGCCTATTTGGTCAGACGCAGCCAGGAATTGATCATTGCCAGTGGCGATACCCCGCTGAGCATCCTGGACCTTTGCGAGCAGTTGCGCGTCAGTCGCAGAACCCTGCAGAACAGTTTTCAGGCAGTGACCGGTATGCGGCCAGTAGAGTACTTGCGCAATTTGCGTCTCAACGCGGTCAGGCGACGCCTGATCGCAACCTGCCCGAGCAAGAAAAACGTCGGTGAAATCGCCGTGGCCATGGGTTTTTTTCACCTGAGCCATTTCGCCACGCATTACCGCGAGCTGTTCGGCGAATCGCCGTCGGAAACGCGCAGGTCACCGCGCTGAATCCGCCAGGCCTGGGTCCACCCGCTTGCCGATGTCCTTGAGCCGCGCCAGTTGGTCGATCATCGAAGGCGCTTCATCCAGGCAACTGACGAAGGTCCACAGGTAGGTCATCACCGCGTAGATATGCCCGGCTTTCACCGCTGGCGCCAAGGCCAGTTGGGTGATCGCGACCACGAACAGCAGCGCCGCCAGAATGCCAATGGACAGGAACGCCACTGCTTCACGGTCCGATAGCCCGATGCGCAGCCGCGACAGCACCTGATAGTGGCGGTGCAAGGTATGCGCCCCGACCGTTTCCACCAGGCCGATTTCCTTTTCCAGCCGATTGTTCAAGCGCTCATGCAAGCGTTGGTTGCGCCGCGCGAAGCCCGGCATGAGCGTGACGCATAGCAGCAACGCCAGCAGACAGGCCAGGCCGACCCAGGGCTCGATCACCAACAGCATGCCCGCCGCCCCGACGATCGACACCAGCGCGGTGGCGATTGTCGGCACGTGCTTTTCAAAAAAGTCGACGAAGTCGCGCGCCAGCACCACCCGCGCCGCCGCCTTGGAGGTGCTGTGGCGTTGCAGGCGCTGGTTGAGAATTACCGGTACCGCAAGGTCGGCGTAGATGCGCGTAAAGGTGCGCGTATCCAGCGCCCGCCGCGCCGCGCCAACCACCCAGAAGCCCAATACCACGGCGGCATACCACAATGCACTGGCGGCATCGCCGCGGATGATCGAGTCCACGGCAAACCCGGCGAACAGCGGGTAGGCCAGCAGCAGCGCATTTTCCAGTGCGACCAACGATAAGGTGCCGAACAATTTACCGGGATAGGCCCTGGCGATGGCCTTGAGGGTCTGGCTGGCAGATTGCTGTCCCAGTTTTTTACTTTCTTCGAGCAGAATCGGCGGTGTTACGGATGCCATGGTGCACCTGTGTCGCGCGTTGCGCGTTGATGAAAGTCGCGGGAGATGCCGAGCCGATGACGCGCTTCGTCGGTCATCAACAACAGATCGATCTGGACTTCTTCGATGATGATTTCCAGGGTGATCAGGATGCAGATGGTCGGCGCTGTCAGCAGCCAGTGATAATAGGATTGGGTTATCAGCGATGCACATACGCCCAACAGCCACAGGGCCAAGACACAAGAAGGCGCGTACTTTTGCAGGGGAATACAGAAGCGCTGCACCTTTTTGAGTTTGAATGTGTAGAGCGTCAGTGACGCTTCCAGTTGTTTAAGGGCGATAGGCATCCGCGCTGAATGCAGTGTCGGCATAACAGTTATCCACGTTGGAACGTTAAACAAGGGTGCCAGGCATTACACGGTGTGGCTGATCGCTGCCCGGCGTTCAAGGCCTGGCAGCGTTTGATTGAGCCAGGCGAGATTGACTGCTTCGACTTCCATCCATTCACCTCTGTTGGGGATTTCTTCGCAACTCATGAATGCGATACAACGTCCTTGTAGGTCCAGTAAGGCAAAGTGGCGATATTTAATTGCTCTTTTGAATAAAGAGATACGGAGACGCATGCCATCACCTTGGTGGGTGTTAATAGAGCAAACTTCGCTTCAAGGTTGTCAGGGTTCGATATTCAAAAGGGTTGCCGTTGGCCAACTGAGTTCAAATAAAGTGCCGCCATTTACAAGTGTTCGACAGGCCACGGCGCCGCCATGGGCCAGCGCGATCGAACGCACCACGGCCAGGCCCAGGCCACTGCCGCCCTGGGCGCGGGAACGCGAACTGTCGCCACGCTGAAACGCATCGAAAATAAGGGCGGCGAACGGCTCGTCGACACCCGGACCCTCATCCGCGACCCTCAGGAAATTGCCGCGCTCGTCACTGCCGAGCTGAACGCTGACGTTGCCCGGCGTGGCATGCCGGCGGATGTTGTCCAGCAGTGCCAGCAAGGCCTGGCGGATGCGGGCGGGATCGCAGTGCACGGGGCCCTTGCGCAGGTCCAGCAGCAGGACGAAACCGGCACTGTTCAGGCTGGGTTCGAACAACCGCGCTTCGGCCTCCAGCGCGTCGGCCAGCTCGACATGCTTGATTTCCAGCTTCAGGTAGCCGTTATCCCCCATGCCCACCACGCGCAGATCTTCAACCAGGCGCGTCAACCCTTCGACCTGGCTGAGGAGACTATAGAACTGCGAAGTGTCAGGCTTGAATACACCCTCGGCCAGGCCTTGCAGACGGCCGCGCAGGATGGTCAGCGGGGTGCGCAGTTCATGGGCAATCGCGGCGTTCCAGAAGGCTTGTTCTTCGGCCATGCGTTTCAATCGGTTCGCCATGCTATTGAAGTCATTCACCAGGCGGGCAGCTTCGCCCGGAGAAACGTCTGGCGCCACTGCCCGTGCATCCAGGTCGCCGTCGGCCAGGCTGCGCAGACTGGCCGCCACCGAGTTCAGCGGCATGAGAATGCGTCGGGACAATTTGACGGCCACCGCCACGCCGACGCCCAGGCTGACGCAGGTAATCAAGCTCATCCAGGCCCATTCTACGCCACTGGGCAACCATTCATCCGCCTCCAGCTCCAGCTGCGTCGGGGGCGACAGGGTCCAAAGCAATGCATAGAACACATAGGTGCCGACGACCGCGAGTGCGATTACACACAGCACCACGGCGGTCATCGACAAGATGATCTGCCGGCTCATGCTGTTGCTGACGTTCATGCCTGGCTCCCGAACCGGTAGCCGACGCCCCGGATGCTGGCCGGCACGCCGCGCATGCCGAGGTCTTCGATCTTGCGGCGCAATTTGCTGATATGGCTGTCGACCGTACGCTCCAGGCTGTCGCTCTCAGGTGAGCAGAGCACCAGCAGTTCGGCGCGGCTGAACACTCGACGCGGCGACTTTGCCAACTGCGCGAGCAACCTGAATTCGGTCACCGTCAGTTGCAACGGCTGTTTTTGCGTGCCGATGCGCACGCTTACCTCATGGTTGTCGATGTCGATCTCGAATGGGCCGACGCGCAGCACACTGTGGCCGCTGCCATGTCCCTGATCGGCGCATCGGCGCAGTACTGCCTGGACCCTGGCGATGACCTCCGCCGGGTTGAAGGGTTTGACGATGTAGTCATCGGCGCCTATGCGCAGCCCCATGAGCTTGTCCATGTCCTGATCCTGGGCCGTCAGCATGATCACCGGCGTGTTGCCGCGATGACGAACTTCCGCCAGCACCATCCAGCCGTCCAGCTTCGGCATCAGCACATCGAGCAGCACCAGATCGGGCTTGAGCGCCTGATGCAGCTCAAGCGCGCGCCGCCCGTCCTGCGCATGCACGGTTTTAAAGCCGGCGCGCTTGAGATAGGCCGCGAGGATATCGGCAATCTCCGGCTCGTCTTCGGCGATCAGGATCAGCGCCTGGTTGGCGCTCGATGCAAGGGATGATTCAGTCATGGTCTGCTCGGTCGATGTGCTATGCCGTGGCTCAATGCTGCAACGGTGCGCAGTTTTTCAGCAACGGATTGGATGATGCCTCATCAGCATGCACGTTCAGCGTAGGGTTTATGGAGAAATGATGGAGACCGAAACTTAATTTCCCGGCGAGGGAAGGGAGGGCGGGGTTTCAGGCGAAGCTGATGCGCTCGTTATAGGCGTTTCGCAGCATTGTGCGTTGGTATTCGCAGGGCGTTGTACTGACCAGTTTCTTGAAGTCGCGCAGGAAGTGCGACTGATCGGAAAAGCCCAGGTCCAGGGCGAGTTCCGAAAACGATACATCGTGCTGGGTATTCAGGGTTTCCAGAGCCGCCTGGCAGCGGATGATCCGGCAGAAGGTCTTGGGTGACAGGCCAGTGTCCTGGCTGAACTGGCGATGAATGCTACGGCTGGTGTAGCCACTGAGGTGTTCAAGCTGTTGGATGCGCAGGTCGCCGCGGTGGGCGAGCGCCTGTTGAATGACCATGGCCGTCAGCTTTGAGGTCCTGCCCATCAAGCGCGGGATCAGGTAGTCGTTGAACAGCTTCATTTGCTCCTGCAACTGCGGGGCCTGGACGATGCTCTCGAAAATGCGCTGGGCAAATGCAGACACTTCCAGCAGGTCCCATTCCTGTTCGGTCAGGTCCTCGGCCAAGACGTTGATGAAACCCGGAATCACCCCCGGCGAAAAGCGCACGCCGAAGTAATGATGACCCTGCAGCAACTGGACCCGCTGCGCCTCCAACGGCGTGCCACAAATCCTCACGCTGGGGCGCGTGGCATCACAGTCGAACACGATGTCCACACAGCCATCCGGGACCGCCAGCAGGTCGGCCGAGTCGGCAACGTCAAAGGCATAGAAATGCGAAATCGCCGGGTGATCGGAAGGCACTACCGAATACCGCGATGAGTTGAGCACGAACCAGGGTTGTTCGTACGCGGTGTGGTGCCGCAGCGTCGGCGCGCACAGGTTGACCATCATAGCACCTTCAAGTGGAGACATCCGGGAATAATCACGCATTTATCGCGCCAGTACGTGCGCGCGGAATGCACCGTGATGTCCGAAATTTACAATACCGCCGAAATTCGCCCGCTGATACTCAAGGTCGATAGCGTGGGAGCAGCGCCTACCGCAGCGATATTACCTCCAGTCCGAGAATAATTATGTCCATTACTACAAAAATAGACTTCATCTACCTGTCCGAGCAGGACATGATCCGCGCTGGCGTGACCGACATGCTCGCCTGTGTGAACACCATGGAAGAGATGTTCGGCCTGCTGTATAGCGGCGACTATCGCATGGCCGGGCCGAACAATGATTCCCACGGCGCCATTGTGATATTCCCGAAGGATTCGCCGTTCCCGAACATGCCCAAGCCCACCGCTGACCGGCGCATGATGGCGATGCCGGCCTACCTGGGCGGCAATTTCTGCACTGCGGGCGTCAAATGGTACGGCTCCAATATTGCCAACCGCGAAAAAGGCCTGCCCCGCTCGATTCTGATGTTCACCCTCAACGACCCCGACACCGGCGCGCCGCTGGCGCATATGTCCGCCAACCTGCTGTCGGCCTATCGCACCGGCGCGATCCCCGGCGTGGGCGCGCGGCACCTGGCCCGCAAGGATTCAACGGTGGTCGGTCTGCTCGGCCCGGGTGTGATGGGCAAGACCACGCTCGCCGCATTCATCGCCGTTTGCCCGCAAATCGATACGTTAAAGATCAAGGGCCGAGGCGAGAAAAGCCTGAACGATTTTATCGCCTGGGTGAAGGAAACCTACCCCCAGGTAACCACGATTAAAGTGGTCGATAGCCTCGAAGAAGTGGTCCGTGATTCCGACCTTGTTACTTATTGTAGCTCCGGTAAGACGGGCGACCCCTCAATCTACCCAATCGTTAAACGTGAGTGGGTCAAACCGGGGGCCTTCATGGCGATGCCGGCATCCTGCTCCCTGGATGAAGGGATGGAGCGTGCCGACGTGCGCAAGGTGCTGGACAACACCGGCCTCTACGAAGCCTGGTTCGAAGAATTGCCCAAGCCTGCCCACCACTGCGTGCCGGTGATCGGGGTGCGTTTCATGGACATGATCGCCGAAGGCACGATGCAACCCGAACAGCTTGAAGACATCGGCAAGATCATTGCCGGCGATGCCCCAGGGCGCAGGAACGATGAAGAAATCATCATCATGTCGGTCGGCGGCATGCCCGTGGAAGACGTGGCCTGGGGCACCGTGGTGTACCGCAATGCAATCGAAAGAGGCATCGGCGTGAAACTGAATCTGTGGGAAACCCCGGAGCTGCGCTGAGCCATTTCCTATACAACTGAAGAGACCTTCGACATGACAAAAATCATCAAGCTCAAGACCGGTTCCCCGTTTGAAGACCAAGCCAGCTATTCGCGCCTGGTGGTGGTGGACAACTGGATCTATGTTTCCAACACCGCCGGCCGTAACCCTCAAACCAAATTGATCCCGGAAGACGTCCTCGAGCAGGCGCACCAGGTCTTCGCCAACATCGAAACCGCGCTGGCCGCCGTCGATGCCAGCCTGGCCGATGTGGTGTGCTCGCGCGTGTTCATCCAAGACCCCAAGGATGTGCCGGCGGTGATGGCCTTGATCGGCGAGAAGTTTCGCGGCGTCGATCCGGCCAGCACCGTTACGTGCCCGCCGCTGGGCTCGACGGTCTACAAGGTGGAATTGGAAGTGACGGCTTATCGCAACGCTTCCAAGGCGCAAGTCGACGTCATTCGCCTGTCGCAGTAACCCGTTACGTGGCTGTGCGCGTGCGCGGCTGACCTTAATTGCTTATCGAGTCTTGATCATGGCCCCGACGATTGCGCCCGTGGATACGTCCACCGTGTTTCCCACTGCGACCTGCGTCGTCATTATCGGCGGCGGCATCATCGGCTTGACGGCTGCACTGACGCTGGCCGAACGCAATATTCCGGTGGTGGTGCTGGAAAAAGGCCGTATTGCCGGCGAGCAGTCCTCGCGAAACCTGGGCTGGGTGCGCAAGACCAGCCGGCACGCGCACGATATACCGCTGGCCCTGGCCGCAGACCGCTTGTGGGCGCAAATGCCCGAGCGGGTGGGCGCGGATGTGGGCTATCGGCAAGAAGGCATCATGTTTGTCGCCCGCAACGACACGCAAATGGCCATGCATGAAGGTTGGCTCAAGTCGGTCGAGCATCTGTCCCTTGATTCTCGATTGCTGAGCAAACGCGAGATCGAACAATTGGTGCCGGGCGGCGAGGGCGACTGGGCCGGCGGGATCTACACGCCGTCCGACGCGCGTGCGGAGCCGACCCTGGCCAGCAGTGCGATTGCCAAGGCGGCCATGGCCCTGGGCGTGGTGATCATCGAGCAATGTGCGGTGCGTACGCTGCAGATGTCTGCCGGCAAAGTCAGTGGCGTGGTTACTGAAAAAGGCGAGATCCGCTGCGATCAGGTATTGCTCGCCGGCGGTATGTGGTCGCGGCGTTTTTTGGGCAACCTCGGTGTGTCCTTGCCGACGCTGGCCTTGACCTGCTCGGTGTTGCGTACCCATCCGATGCAGGGCCCTACTGAAATTGCCGTGGGCGCGCCGGACTTTTCGTTTCGCAAACACAAGGACGGCGGCTTCATCATTACCCAGCGTGGCAAGCTGGACGCCTTCCTGACCCTCGATCACCTGTTGCTTGCCAAGCAATACATGCCGCAATTTCGTGCGCAGCGCAGCGTGTTGAACGTGTCGCTGGGCAAGTATTTTTTCAACGACCTGGCGCTGCCCCGGCGTTGGTCGGCCGACAGCATCAGCCCGTTCGAGCGTGTACGCACGCAAGACCCCGCCGCCAACCCGCGGCTGAACAATGATGCGATGAACAACCTCAAGGCGGCCTGGCCGGTATTCGAGCAAGCCCGGATCGCTCAAGCCTGGGCAGGCACCATCGATGTGACCCCGGATTCCAACCCGGTAATAGGCCCGGTCGCGCAAATTCCCGGCCTGACCGTGGCCACCGGTTTTTCCGGGCACGGCTTTGGTACTTCACCGGCGGCGGGTCACCTGGCGGCGGATATTGTCAGCGGGCACGCGCCCATCATCGATCCCAGCCCTTATCGCTTCGATCGTTTCTAAGTCGATCCAGGCCCTGCACTCACGGAGCAAAATCATGTCCCCAGACAGCCGCTTTTTCACCAATCGCGCCGGCTTGCGTTTGCATTTTTTACGTTGGGGCGACCCGAGCGGCGTGCCGCTGGTGCTGTTGCATGGCTTGCGCGCCTATGCACAGACCTGGGAGTCGTTGGTCGAGGCGTTGGGGGGTGGTTATTGCATCTACGCCCTCGACCAGCGCGGTCGCGGGCTGAGTGACTGGGCCCCGGCCGCGAGCTACCACACGCAGTCTTATGTTGAGGATCTTGAGGACCTGATCGCCCATGTGGATCTGCAGCGTTTTGTCTTGCTGGGGCACTCATTGGGTGGGGCTAACGCTCTCGAGTATGCGCGGCAACATCCGGGTCGTTTGGATGGCTTAATCATCGAGGACATTGGCCCCGGCTCCTCAAGCCAAGGCGATGGCGCTGCGCGTATTCGCCGCGAGATGGGCCAGACGCCGTTGCACTTCGACAGTTGGGAGGCGGCCCGCGCATTCTGGAAGGCTTCACGCCCGGGCTTATCGGAGCAGGGCCTAGCGTCGAGGCTGACATATTCGATGCAAAAGTGTGACGGCGTGATTGCCTGGCGCCATGATCAGCAGGGGATCGCCGAGGCACGGCTGAGTATCGAACCGACGGATTTGTGGCCAGCGGTGCGCGCGCTGGATTGCCCAAGCTTGTTCATTCGCGGCAGCTGCTCGGACTTTCTGCCCCCCACGGCGCTGCAGGCGATGAGGGCCAGCAACTCGCACGTGCGGACGGTGGAGGTCGCCGACGCCAGTCACTATGTTCACGACGATCAAGGTGCTGTATTCAATGCGCTAGTTGCAGACTTTCTTGCAAGCCTTGCGCGCTCCGAATGAAGCCCACTTTGCGCTTGGTTGCTCTGCTGGCCTCGCTGACGGCCTTCGTGCCTTTTTCTATCGATACCTACCTGCCCAGCCTGCCGCGGATTGCTGTTGAACTGTCGAGCAGCACTGCTCACGTGCAATATACGATTAGCATTTTCCTCGCTGGCTTGTGCCTGGGCATGTTGTTTTATGGTCCGCTGTCGGACCGCTATGGGCGGCGCCCGTTGCTGCTGGGAAGCCTGGTGCTGTACGGTCTGGCGACGCTGGGTTGCCTGTTTGCTGCAAACATCGAGCAACTCATCGCCTGGCGCTTTATCCAGGCGCTTGGCGGGGCCGGTGCAATGGTGCTGGCCAGGACTGTGGCCAGAGATCTGTACGGCCTGGCGCAGGCCGCGAAGGTGCTGTCCTGGATGCAAATGCTGACGATGATGGCGACGCTGGTCGCACCAATGGTCGGCACCTGGCTGGTACTGATCGATGGTTGGCGCACCATATTCGCCGTGCTATTCCTACTATGTGGGCTGTGCCTGCTGATGGTCAGCGTGGGCTTAGAAGAGAGCCTGTCGCCGCAGGCTCGAAGCACCTCTGTGAAAGCGGCGTTTGCGGCCTATCCGAGTATTCTCCGTCAACCCCGGGCAGTGGCATTGATCCTATGTATGTCACTGACGTTTGGCGGTGTGTTCGCCTTTATCACCGCTTCGCCCTTTGTGTACGTGGAGTACTTCGGTGTGTCGCCGCGCACGTTCAGTGCGCTGTTTGGCCTAAATATTTTAGGCATCATCATGGTGAGCTTTATCAATGCCCACTGGGTCAATCGCCTGGGGCCACCACGTATGCTGGGGTTTGGCGCAGTTGTGGCGGGTGGAGCGGGGCTAGCGTTAATGGTCGCGGGATACACGCAGTGGGTCGGCCTGACCAGTATCGTGTTGTGCCTAATGCTGTACATGGGTGTCACCGGGTTGCTGGGGGCCAATTGCACGGCAAGCCTGATGAATATGTTCCCGACGCAGGCGGGGGCAAGCGTCGCACTGGGGATCTCAATGCAGTTCGCCTTCGGGGGGCTGGCGAGCCTGTGGGTCAGCCGCATAGCGGACGGCACGCCATGGCCGATGTGCCTGGTGGTGGGCTGTTGCGGGCTTGGCTGCCTTTTGGCATACGGCATTGCGCGGTGCGCGCCGGCGATGCCTGCTGACGCCGCATACCCGTTATCTGATCGTTATTGCCGAGATTGCACGGACGAAACCCGGTGCGTTGCTCATCAACACCGCGCACGTCCCGTTGGTGAATGACAACGCGGTGTCCGACGGCCTTGCAGCTGCCAGTTGGGCGGCACCGTGCTGGATGTACTGCACATGGAGCTGCCGCAAGCCGATCGCCCGATTTGCATGATGGCAATCTGAATCACTTCGCTGACGGTCGGAACGTTGCTGCGTTGCCGAATGCGATCCATTGCGTGCCTATCAGCCAAACGACCGCTGCACTGAAGCGGGCGGCGGTTGTTCTCGACCAGATCATGGTCAAAGAGCGGGTGGATGATCTGGAGGAGGAGTTCTTCGCGTTCTGGCGTGGTGACTACTACTACACCGATATTGAGAGGCCTGAATCTGGCGAAGTCGCAGAGCTGAGTCTGGGTAAAGGGCAGAGGCTCGTTTTCACCGATGACCTGGCCAGAGTGGCGTGTGGTATGACTGAAGCTGATGCCACCGCAACCGATACCAGCGCTTGATTTTGTACAGGTGGTGCCAAGGCGTATTGGCTGACATGAGGCTTGTGCAACTTTAGCGAGGCGGAAGCAATCAGCCATCCGCTCGAGTTGAATAGCGAGCATCGAGTCTAGATGTGCACCGAGACGATCAGACAGCGCGGTCTCCTGCGTGGAACCCACTTCGGCCACTTGCGAATGCTCGTCACTCAGCACGCGGTCAAAGCCCGTCCGGGCGACAACCTCATGCTGCATTACGCACTGGATATAGCGGAGCCGGGTGATGTGGTGGTCGTCGATGCTGGGGGCGATCTATCCAATGCCTTGATCGGCGAAATGATGGTTGCTTACGCCATCAAGCGCGGTGTCGCGGGTATCGTTATCAATGGCGCGATTCGAGATTCGGCAGTCATCGGCGCGGATGATTTTCCCTTGTTCGCGGCAGGCATTTCACATCGCGGCCCTTACAAGGATGGTCCGGGTGAGATCAACGTGCCCATTGCGATCGATGGTATGGTGATTGAGCCCGGCGATCTGATTATTGGCGATGATGACGGCCTCTTGTGTGTGCCATTCGATCAAGTCGGCGAAGTCTATGAGTGGGCGGCTGCCAAGCATGCCGCCGAGAGCAAGCAGATGGAGCAGATTGCTATAGGCACCAACGACCGTACCTGGGTACTGGAATCGCTGAAGAAAAAAGGTTGCCTGCTGCCGTAATCTGCCATTGATGCGTGCGGGGCGGGCATTACTGTTACTTGTCAATCAGGAGCAATGACTTGCCTGACCCCCACACCACGCACCGTAGTCAGTGGCCTGCATCCGTGAGGGCGCTGGCACATCGCAATTTTCAAATCTATTTTGCAGGGCAAGCCGTTTCCACCCTAGGCAAGTGGGTTCAACAAGTCGCGTTGTCGTGGTTGACCTATCACCTGACAGGCTCGGCGGTGCTGCTCGGCGCTATTACCTTCCTCAGTCTGGCGCCACAGCTGCTGATTGGCCCTTTGGCAGGCGCCTGGACGGATAGGCACGACAAGCGTCGCCTGCTGATTATCGTGCAGACCGTCCTCGCTCTACAGTCCTTGGCACTGGCGATTCTCGCCTATGGGCAATGGATGAACGGCCTGACTATTGCGCTCATGGCTTTGCTGCTCGGATTGCTCAATGCCGTGGAGACTCCGCTCCGTCAGGCGTTGATCGCAAGCTTTGTTCCTGATCCGGCCGACCTGCCCAATGCCCTCGTACTTAACGCCATGTTAATCAATGCGGCTCGCTTTGTCGGGCCACCCTTGGCCGGTGCCTTGATTGCCTTGGCGGGGGAGGCAGGCTGCTTTTTACTGACTGCCCTGGCGTTTCTGTGTCTGCTGATCGGGCTCATGAAAGTGCGCGTGACGCCAAGCCCAAGAGCCAGTGGCTCAACAGGTGAAGTGTTTCGAGAAGGGGTGCGTTATCTCTGGAGAACGCTTGAAGTTCGGCGGTTGATGGTCAGTGTCGTGATTATCAACCTCCTCGCGTCCTGCTATACCGCGTTGCTGCCCATTTTAGCCAAGACAGTTTATGAGGGGGATGCTCGCACGCTTGGGTGGCTATGGGGCGCTGCAGGTGCCGGCGCTTTCCTGGCGACCGTCGTGTTAGCGGTAAGCGGTTCAGCGTCGAGGTTGCAGCATTTTATATTGGCTGGAGCGGTGTTATGCGCAATGGGCTTGCTTGGGCTGGCTGTGCCTGGCCATCTACTGCTGGCGTTAGTGTGTTTGGCAGTCCTCGGGTTTGGGATCACCGTGAGTAATGTGAGCAGTAATATGCAACTGCAAAGTGGCGCGCCCAGCGCACTTCGCGGACGAGTCATTGCGTTTTACATCGCATTGCGTTTCGGTTTCGAGGCCATTGGGGGGCTGTTTGCGGGACTAATTGCGGCCCACCTGGGGGCGCCTTTGACGCTTGGCATAGCTGGTGGACTGTTGTTAATGATCGTTATTGGTCGTGAAATCGCCAATCGTGGGTAACGTGCCCTAGGGGCAGTCTGAAATAGAAGCTGGAGCGGGTCTGCGATGACACCCGGCGTATTGCTCAGGGGCAACGGCGCTGGTTGGGGATCGGATTCGCGCCGTCGACGCTGTACGGCGCGCTACCTGAGCTTATCCGACGCCTGCGCAGCGATGGCGGTATCGAGCTGGGCCTGTCGGAAATGGTCATGTTGCAGCAGGTCGAAGCCCTGAAAAGTGGGCGTATCGATATCGGTTTCGGGCGCATCCACATCGACGCCGCCGTGGTGCAAAAAAGTTATACATCAGGATCCCCTGGTCGTGGCGCTGCCCGCCGGGCACCACTTGCTGGGCGCGACGGTAAGCATGGAGCAATTGGCCCTCGAACCCTTTGTACTCTATCCTGGCAATATTCGCCCCAGCTATGCCGATCATGTGCTGCGGCTATCTGCCCGGCATGACTTGAAGGTCCGTGTGGCGCAAATGACCAATGAACTGCAGACCGCCATCGGGCTAGTAGCGGCGGGTATTGGCATTTCCCTGGTACCGGCTTCGGTGCAGCGTTTGCACCGCGACGATATTGGCTACTCGCCCTTGTTGGAACCTTTGGCGACTTCGCCGATTATTGTCAGTTACAGGGCAGGGGATGAGTCGGCGTTGCTGCAGCAGTGCCTGACGTGGATCGCCAAATTAGCTGCATCGATGTCGCTCGCCGCTGAAGTTCAACAGGAGACATCTTCGAGGCACCGGGATGTTGCGCATCAAACATCGGACCTGTAAGAGCGATCTGGAAGTTGGAACGACTTTCATCTGGACTCACATGGAGCGCATGTTCCAGCTTGGGTGCGCTGCTTCTTGGATTACCTTGTCGAACCCTTCCGATACTGAGACAGCGTTGGTTAAGGGGAACTGTTTACAGTGACAGCTAATGAGTACACAATTCAGGCCATAAAGAAACTGTTACATTCTGAAACCCTAAGACTTTCAAGAATTTGGAGGGTGAGTAATGGTCCCGTCCGCTGCGCCATATTTAGCTTCGAGGCCCTTGAACTCCTTGAAGCGAAAGAAAGCGACCTTAACAGGTCGCTTTTTTTGCTCTTTTTTCAGGTGCGGTACCACGGAAATAGCATCCGTGAGCCGCTTTTTTCGTTTTCCGAATTCCACTGAAATCCATCTCCAGCCACGGTTTTCAAGTACGTATTCAAGTACACCGCTGGCACAGCCCTTTACGATTCCTTGTGCATCAACTTTCGGATGGGTCCTTCTACCGCTGGGTTGTATTCCCTTGCTTGATGCGGCCAGGAGTGTTCGGGATTGCGGTGTGTCGCTCAGTCTATCTATTGACCGACACACCGCAATGCTGGGCAAGCAGGCTTATCTGCATTGTCAGTTCGGCGGGTGCTGTTCAGGATTGGCGCAGAGGCCTCGTTAGCAGCTCAACCGAATTGACTTGCCGATTCAACTGCGGTTTTTGGCTTCCTGCTACGTGTCAGCTGATAAGCAATTGCCAGCCATATGAACCACCCCGGCATGACCATCAAGGCAACGCGGGTGTCAGGTCTTAATGCCAGCAGGCACAGAACGAAGCCCAAAAAAGCCAGTGAGAACCATGCCATCGGGACGCCGCCCGGCATCTTGTAAGACGACTTGGCGTGAAGCTCAGGATGCTTTTTGCGATAGGCAATGTAGGACGCGAGGATGGTCGACCACGTGAAGATCACCAGAATCGCTGACACGGTGGAAACGATGGTGAATGCCGTCATGACTTCCGGAACGATGAACAGCACGAGTACACCCGCCAGCATCAACAGGGTGGTGAAGGCCAGGCTCAGCAGCGGCACACTGTTGCCCGACAGTCGCCGAAAAATACCCGGGGCGTTGTCCTGATTCGCCAGCCCGAACAGCATACGGCTGGAGGAGAATAAGCCACTGTTGGCCGATGACGCGGCGGATGTCAGGACCACGAAGTTAACGATGCCGGCTGCTGCGGGAAAGCCGGCGACGAGGAAAAGTTCGACAAAAGGACTTTTTACAGGTGACACCTGTTGCCAGGACGTCACGGCAATAATGCAGCCCAATGCCAACACGTAGAACAGGATGATTCATAGCGGAATCGAGTTGATTGCCTTGGGTAGGGTCCGCTCCGGAGACCGGGTTTCTGCCGCAGCGGTGCCGATCAGTTCGGTGCCGGCAAAGGAAAATATCGCCATCTGGAAGCCGGCAAAGAAACCCAGCACGCCATGAGGGAATGCAGCCTGCTTATCCACCAGGTGGCCCAGGGACGCGGTAACGCCACTGGGGGATACGAACGAGCTGGCAATCAGCACGATGCTCACGCCGATAAGCGTCACCACGGCGATGATCTTGATGATCGCGAACCAGAATTCGACTTCACCGAAAAGCCTGACCGTCAGCACGTTCAGGGCGAACAGTGTCGCGAGCATCCCGATAGCCGGTATCCAGGCGGGCAGGTGGGGGAACCAGTACTGGAAAAAGCCTCCCACCACGACGGCATCGCCGATCACCGCAACGCTCCAGCTCAGCCAATACGACCAGCCGAGAAAAAATGCGGCGCGGGGCCCCAGGTAGGCGCCGGCGAAATCCGCAAAGGTCTTGAAATTCAAGTTGGAAAGCAGCATTTCGCCCATGGCACGCATGACGAAGTAAACGAACAGGCCAATGATCATGTAGATAAGGATGATCGAGGTGCCGGAGAGGGCGATGATCTTTCCGGAGCTCATGAACAAGCCCGTGCCAATGGCGCCGCCCATGGCCATTAACTGGATGTGACGATTGCTGAGCGTGCGCTGCAGCGCAGGCTGCTCAGCCCGCTCTGATGAATTCGATTTCATTTCAAAACCTCTTGATCTTATGTTTTTGAGTTTTGGCAGAAAAGTGGATATCCAGCGCCATTGTCAGGAGGCAATGGCGGGTGACGGTGTTGTTTTATGTGGACAGTGACGGCCCCCAGTTCAAATGCCGGGGGCGTCACTCGCAGGTCAACTGGCCGTGCGCAGATGGGCGGCTTTGGCCGGCTGCTGATCCGGCATCTGGAACAGGTTCTTTATATTTTCAGGCGTGGGGACCAGGTGGATATGCCGACCGACCTGATGTTCGTGCGCCATCGCCTGCAGGTAGCGAAGCGACGAGAAATCCTCAAGGGCAAAGCCCACGGAATCGAAGACCGTCACCTGTTCATCGTTCTCGCGTCCCTGGACGTCGCCTTGCACGATTTGGAAAAACTCGACGACGGGCGAGTCAGCCTCCAGTTGCTGAATATCACCTTCAATCCGCGTTTGAGGTTCAAATTCCACGATGACCCGGGCGTTGCGCAGGATGTCGGCGTGCAGTTCGGTCTTGCCCGGGCAGTCGCCGCCGACGGCATTGATATGCATGCCGGGCTCGATCATCTCGGGCGTCAGGATCGTTGCGTAGGCCTTGTCGGCGGTCACGGTGGTGACAATGTGCGCGCCCTTGACCGCCTCCTGTATGGAGTCGGCGTGAATCACGTTGATCGTCGGGAAAGCCGCCAGGTTACGCAGCAGCTTGAGTGAGGCATCGCGATCAATATCGAAGATGCGGATTTCGCTGATGCCCAGCATTTCATGGAAGGCAAGCGCCTGAGACTCGCTCTGAGCGCCATTGCCAATGAGCGCGGGTGCCGGTGTGGATCGGCGGGAGGCCGGGCTTGCGCAAGGTCAGTTGCAGGTCGGGGCTGATCCGCACCCACCAGCCATCGCGCAGCGCCATCAGATCAAGCGGCGCAGGCGGCGCGGCAAACGATTAATGTCCATGCGGGCGTCCTCCACGACCAGTGACCGTGGCGAAACGCTCCATCCAGGCCGGGAACAGTTCACCCGCCAATGCGCGCATTGTTACCAAAGCAGCGGGGGCAGCGCGGCCTGACGGCTTACGGTATTCGACCCGATGCACCGGCCACTGCTGGGTAGCGGCGCGCGGATAGGCATCAATCGCCGGCACCGCCGTGTGCAGCACCTGGACCCCGCCGCTATGGCCGAACACCTGGCGCAGTGCCCGTTGAATTTGCCGCGCATCGGCCGAGACCGGGTGCACACGGTTGATCAACAACCGCAGCGGCGGCGGCTGGATGCCCAAGTGACGGTAGGGCGCAATATCGTCCAGCAACTGCAAGGTGCCCCGGCGCAGTGCGCGCGCTGCGAGGATCTCCGGGGTCACCGACGACAGCGCCAGGTCTGCCGCCAGCACCGCCATCTCCAGCAGCACACTGCGCGCGCCCTGGGTGTCGATCAGCAGCAGATCGTAATACGCTTCAAAAGTCGGCAACAGGTTGCGCAACCGCAAGCGCCCATCGGGGGCATGCAACAGCAAGGTGCCGAGCTGCCCCAATTCGTCGTTGGAGAGGATCAGATCCAGGCCGGGAATGCTGGTGCGCGACACCAACCGCTGCAGGTCATGCTCGTTCAAGGCCAGCAACTCATAAGCGCCGGCACATGCTTGGCGAGTCAGGGCAAAGTAGCTGGACAGGGTCGGCTGCACATCCAGATCCAGCAGCAACACGCGCAAGCCGGCGTCGGCGACAAAGCCGCCGAGGTTAGCCGCCGTGGTGGTCTTGCCGACACCGCCTTTGGTGGAAATCAGGGACACAACACGCATGGTCATCTCCCCTCAGTTGCGCTCGGCGCGGCGTTCGGCGATCCACTGTTCAACCTCCAGCGAATCCCAGCCCACCGCACGGATGCCCAGTGGAATGCTTTTAGGGAAGCGCCCGGTACGCATCAGAGCGTACAAGTGAGCGCGCTTGAGGCCGGTTTTATGCTCGACATCCACCCGGCGCAGTACCCGGCGCTCGGCGTGGGAGGCTATGGAGGTGTTATCAGTCATGGTGATCACTCCGGAAGGCTTGTATAGGGTGATCGGTATTCAATAGCCTGCCTCAGCCGACGGCTACCGCAACTACGGCGCGTCCCACCGCAAGTGCGGCACCGGCCAGCAGGCTCAAGCGGCCAAGCTGCGGCGAGCGGCCGCGAAATGCTTTTGCATCGTGCGCTCGGTAATACCCACGCGCCCGCCGTGGTAGGTCATGACTGTCTGGATGATCGCCGCGTCACTGTCGAACTGGCTGTAACGCTGGCCACCGGGCGAGCTGCCGCGCAGCGCCGTCAGCAGGCCGCCGATGATGTTCAACAGTGCGGAGCGGCCGCGATCACTGAGTTCCTCGCCCGGCGGCGGCAAACGCCGGACCTCGGCTAAACTACGTTTGAGCAGGGTGTTGCGTTCCTTCAACTGCGCGGTTTTATCAGCGCACATATCGAGCTGCACTTTCAAGGCCGTGTGATTGGCGGACATTTCCTGCAATGCCGCCCAACTCAGTCCACGGCGTTCGGCCGGGCCATACAGGAAACGCGGTTTTTCTTCCGGGTAGTTTTGCTGCATCCACGCCTTCAGATGCACCTCGCATACGCACAGGCCCGGGTCATCGAGTAGGCTCACGTCCCGGCAAGTGACCCCGTGTTTGCCGAAGGGCAGATCACCGTTGTGCAGCCCGCAGTAAAGCCGCTCGCTATTCAAATACAGCGTTGGCCAGCGTGGAAAGTCGTCCTGGGTCGGGCGCAGACGGCTTCCGAGTTGGGCCAGGATCAAGGGTTCGAAGCGGTGCAGGTTGCTCCAGCGGATTGCCGCTTCAATCGGGTGGTAATAGGCTTTGATTAACGGAGTAGGTAGTTTTCGCATGATCAATACCTTGCATGAAAAGTGAAGTCATCAATCAATTCCTAGTTTGGGCGGCCATGCTGACAATGAAATAAACGAGGCGTGTGCCAGCAGCCGTCGCGGGTAGCATCTAACGAAACGGTGGAGTTTGGGGGGCGAAATACCGGCCAATGCCAAATACGCGCCCGGTAGACATGCTCGAAGAGCCGATACCCCTGGCGGCATCTGGAAGTGCAGGTTTTCCAAACGGCAGCGCATGGAAAAGTTGCCGTAGGACCACACCGACGCCAACCGCGAATCCGCGCCGATGCGTGTCAGCGGCCGGTCACCTGGCTCGCCACAGCTATCATCCTGCGGGCGTGGCGGGGACCAGGACGCAACATCGTCTGACGGGGCGCACGGGAATGAGGCAAGAGAATAGGATGACGACTCCATTCGGCACCCTAGGAGTAGAACGAAAATGGGCGCGGTGCCTGGCTGAACCGCAGCGCCCCCGGCAGGCGGGGGCTCAAGGTTTGGTGGGGACATCGGGGTCAGATTAGGGCGTGACGGACCACAGCATCAGGCGGGTCGATGTTGCGGTTAGTTCAAGATCGTCCTCACCGTTGAGGATGCGTGTGAACGCCCCCCACTGAGGATCGAAATATTCCCCGAAATCGTCGCCGCCGAGCTCGTTGCGGGCCAACGCCCACCAGTCGTCGAACGCGTCGATATCGGGATTGCAGCCGACCGCGTAGGCAATCACTTTTTGGCGTCCATCGGCTTGGCGCTCGCCCCGCTCGGCGAGCCAGTAGACACCTTGGTCCTTGACCAAAATGATGCAGCATTGATTGGCGATGGCCTCTACCAGCACCGGCTTCAGATCGCTGCCTTTGAAGAACAATGACATGGAGGTCTCCTTGCAACAGCGGGACCTCCTACCGCAAGGGTGGGCGTCCCTTGGGTTGACGGAAGGATGAAGGTATGAGGCGGCCGATACGCCATTGACGCACCGCGGTCTTGAAGGCTTTGACCGCCTGGGACGTTGCGGCGATGCCAGCGAACATGGCGGCAGCGTGGTCGGGGTGAGTGGCAGCCGGCATCCGTTAAACCGCATGAGGGACGTACCGGTTTATGGCGGTCAGTACTCATCTAGCAGGAACACTTCGGTAAAGTTCCGGGCTGATTCGGTGAAGATACGGAGGTCGAATCCATCGCCGACGGCGTAGGACGACAGCAGGTAGCCGCCGAGGGCCACGGCCGCACCGTTGTAGCGTCGATGCTCTTCGCGCACATCGTCCCAATCACCGCAGATATGTCGGCGCACATAGGGTAGCGGGTCGAGCCGGTCCTGTCGGATCAGGGCGTCCACAGAGCTGGAAAAGCTCAGGCCGTCCAAGGAAAAACGGGGCTTGGGGGAGCGCACATGGCGCTGCGCAAACACTCCGTGGTGCTGGGTCTCGGTACTTTAGCAGGGCAAATATCCCGACGCGGCGGTCAGCGTCACACTCGCGCCGGGGGAAGGGTGTCGGCCGGCTCTCCGCACGTATCCAATCCAATGGGGACACTTTGTTCGTTGAAGGTAACTGCGCCACTCCTGCTGCGTTGTGCGTTCGGAACGGTTGGTTTCCTTGACCGCAAATAGCAGGTAGCGCACCGCTTCAGGATAACGACGTATTTGGCATGGCGTTTGTTCTTCATGAGGTGCGTGTTGGAACCGTGAGGCTTTTGCCAAAATTATCTAATACATAGCGTTTATCGATGAGGTGATAGCTGCGAAGGCCAACGCTATTTCATCGCGGTCGTGTCTATCAATGCGATACGGCGTGCCGGTAATCGCTTTCAGCGCCGAGAGGACCATTGGCATATTCCGGCATATGCTCGGGTCATCTGCAAATGTCTCAGGCGGGTGAGGATGGCCGTAGGATGTCTGCAACCATGGGGATCCCCAGGGCGCATTGATATCGCCCTTGCTGGCGAATATTGGATCTATGGGCAACGCAGTGGTGCGAGCGATTGCCTGTGGCGATGTAATTATTGTGCGCTACATGCCATGTACGTGCTGGCGAGTTTCCTAGTGCTCTTTTTGGGACTGTCTCGCCGTCAAGACGATTGGTTCAGGGGCTGATCACTGCTGGGGATATATGTCCTAGCGATAATCAGGTTTGTGCATCTGCTTGAGCAGGAGGTAGAACGGCCGGTACGAAAAATCACAGCTCCCGTTATCGTAGATGATCAGGTCCCTTTTATTGTTTGGCTAGGGCAAATGCCTGATGTGAGGCTTTGTTTTAGCCTGGCCCGTACCGAATTGAATCTGCTTCAGCAGTTTTTATCCATTGACCTGTTGCAAATATCTCTAAGCTTAAGTCGAGCGGGGAGAGAAGAATATTTGATTTCAGGTATGTGATTTCCTGACGGGTAGGAGCATTTTTATACATGACGTCTAGTTAGTTGGCCAGCCGTTCTCAGTTGAGATATTTTGCCTTCAATCTGAGTCCGGCCTGCCGCAGGAGCGTAATGGGTGAGCGCGAACCAGGCTGACGCTAAACGATCTTAATCCTGTGGTATACAGAGCTCAGACTGCTCAGACCTCGACGTGCAATCATTCGGTTTTGTGAGTGAAGAAGATATGCCTCTTCAACTCCAATTCTAGCGAAGGCTTAACTGGCTAGTTCAGCTCGTTTTTTAATTAGATTGCTTGAGGTCGTGTCAGGTTTGTGATTTGGCACGTTCGGTAAGCTCAGCGCTTCTTGTGAGAATACATTAAATTTGTCGCTTGATTTAATGCCGGAAATGGCGATATTTATTTCTTTAGCCTTAGCAAGCTGCTCCTGCATAGTGTTTTCAATATTTGATTTTAATTTTAGAATTTTATTGTTTGTGAGTTCTAGGATCGTATTGGTATCGGTGATAACTTTATTTGTCATATGTAACAGCTGTATATGATCGATTCTATCAGCGAGTTCGACCGCATTCTCACGTTGGTTTTGTAGTTCAATAATACTCTTTTCAATAAGATTGGCTTTATATGGAATAGACTGCAGCTCCGAAAAATTTGATTTATATGAGTTTACCAGTGGCTGGGTATTGTCACTAACGAGATCTTCCCTGCGTTCGGCAACCGTAATAACTGAGAGCGCTAAAACTTCTCGGTGATCTAGCAGGCTACTTTCCAGAGTCTTGATTTCGGTATTTTTCCTTGACATCTTCCCCTCAAGCGCTGAAATGCTTCTATCGGCATTACCCCAGGCTGGCGACAGTGAGCCCCGCTCACCATACATGTCGATTATGTTGCTTTTAGTTTTTTGATGCGAAGCTATTTTTTGCTTAATAGCATATTTATCCCCATTCAAGTTATTGATTTTTTCTTCTAGTTTAAGGATGTTGGAAAAACCACTACCCAACTCATTCAAAACCCCCCCAACTTCAGCTCTGAATTCAATACCTATATTGTTGTAAAGAATAGAATTTGAAATTTTCTGCACATGCTCATGGTGCCCATTCATCATTTTCTGCAGTCCAGTCAGTTCATTTTTCGCTTGGGTTATTCCTTTGTTGTATATTTCTACAGCGCTAAGTGCATGCGTCTTCGCAAGATTTGTATTGACCTCTTGAGGCATAAACTGCTTCAGTTCAGGGTGCTTTCCAACTTTCCTCGAAAGTAACTTTACGATTTTTTCGGGAATGTTTTGTGTTTCTTTCAGGCCCTCAGCAATACGTAACGTTCTGCCTGAAGAAATGTTGCCTCCCGTTATATTGTGAAACTTGATGCTGATACGATCTGTGACACTTAGCGACATAAATTCCCACTTGTTCGATTCGTTAATTGATGAGCCAGGCAAGTACTAAACTATTTAAATTTCTCCAATATTTCAGTAATAGAGTTAAGTCCATATGCTTGGCTGTGGCGAAGCAGCATTAAATTGTGTTTTGGGGCCTGGGTAGAGTATAAAGTCGCATAGGTCAGTAAATTCCGTCAGGTATTTTCTATTGTGTCAGCCAAAAAACTTAAAGTTGCATAAAGCGATTCAGCTAGCATTGCTCTTGCGTCTAGTTAAACCTCGGTTTTTAATACCTGCATGAATGATGCGTATGAATGAAACCATCCTTGAGGATGTGGGATTTCTAACGCGGTTCAATTTTTGAGTAGTGCCTTCGCTAAGAGTATGAGACGCTTCTCGATTCAGCAAGGAAATTTCTATATAGTGCATGGAGGTTTCTGTGGGCTCGCATGTTCATAGCAGCACAGGTCTGTGCATAATCACACTTTGGAAAATATGACATCTAACTCCTCGTAACATGTGTCCATTCTAATTTTTTATTCGTGTGCGGAAGGGGTGCGATTGTTCTATTGGTGGAATACGTCCGCTGCAGTTGCAGTTGTGATAACTGCTCCCCTGAGACGTCTGCGTTGAAATTTCTCATGGGGCAAGGGAAATTTCCGAAGCGATTATAGGGGTTTCTCGATAGAGCGGCAGGTATTTGCATGCAATAATTAATGAGCTGGCCGATGGTGTATTGTTAACGTTGCTTATGGCCGCCGTCAGGAGCAACAAGGTGAAAGCTGCCTCTACGGTTAGAGAGCGGTCGAGCAATGATTTAGTAATCTCTTAATTATGTGTTCAGGTTCCCCGGGGAAGAATTGTTTCGTATCTTGCGGATGGGTGGGGGCAGGTTTCAGTGATGGACGAGCTGGGTAGATCATCATACTTTTTTGGTGTCATCATAATCTACTCAAGTTTTATTGCTGATTAATAAGTATGCTTATGTTTGCTTATGTTTGCTTATGTTTGCTTATGTTTGCTTATGTTTGCTTAGGTTGATGGGTATCAATATGTCTATATATGAAGGTTCTTCCGTACGTACGGGAAGCTCATGGCCTACAGATTTCGCATCGGTCAAAGATGGGCTTTTTGCTTGGCGTTTGACTGTCGGGACTGAAGACATATCCCTAATCAATGTTTCATCTGAGGACGCATGCCAAGAGCACTACGATTTTTCCGCCGGGTGGCACGGCTTGCTGGTCGGCACCGGGTTTGAGGTGATTTGCGGTGCAGGCCATGTGCAGTCTGTGAGCCTCGCTACGTTGGCTCGATTGCAGTTGTTCATTGATCAGTCGGGAGTGCTGCCTGGCGAAGATGTAATTACATCGCAGTCGTTTAATTCTATTGCCCTGGAAATTACCAACTGGCAATCAGATATTGAGTCTTGGTACCTAGAGCAAGGTTGGTGTGCTTCGCACAGTTATTTGCGGTTGGCGGCCTACCTGCGCCGAACGGAGGCCTATGGGTTGGTCAGCTTTTTATGGGGTAGTGGCACCGGTGCCGAAAAGTTGCACAGTTTGGCCAAGCGTTATGGGGTGTCAGTGCCTCATTTTCGCCGCTTATGCCGTCGAGTTATTGGGAAAACCACCAAAACCCAATTGCGTGATTGGCGTCTTGCCCGTGCATTAATGGATTTGACAGAAGGTAAACATACGCTTGTCGAGATTGCTTTGAATCACGGCTTTTCTTCTTCCGCACATTTTTCTCGGGAAATGAGTGAGCTGCTTGGGGTGTCACCGCGAGGCTTGTCTGATATCACCAAGTTGGCAGCTAAATGAACAGTGTTATAATGAAGTTACATACTAGATTAGGCTTGGGGTTTTTGTTTTTTCTAACCTCGGTTACCAGTGTATATGCCGCTGACGGGTACGTTGCGCGGCAAGATAATTTGCGAACCTTTTTTGAGGCCTTCTCAGGCGAGCTGGGGAAGCCGGTGGTCGTGAGTAAAGGCGCTGCACGCCGAACAATTACCGGAGAGTTCGTATTCAAGCAGCCTGAGGTTTTGCTAGGAAAGCTGTCTCGACAAATGGGCTTGATCTGGTATGACGATGGTCAATCGATCTATTTGTATGAGGCCTCTGAGGCAAAGAGAGCGGTTGTTTCCTTGCATAATATAACAGTGACGAAGCTCAATGCTTTTCTGCGACGTTCTGGCCTGGATGATGCGCGGTTCCCTTTACGCAGCGATGGTCTACGTACTTTTTATATTTCCGGGCCACCCATTTACGTAGATTTGATTAGCCAAGCTGCCAAGCTGATGGATGAGAACAGCTCGGATCTTGAACTGGGGCGACAGCGTATTGGCGTGATTCGTCTGCAGAATACATTCGTCGGCGACCGCTCGTATGCGCTGCGTGACAACAATGTGGTCATTCCCGGTATGGCAACCGTTATTGAGGGTTTGTTGCGTAATGAGCAGCGGGCGGTTGAGGGGGTGGATTCGACCCGACCGGGCTCAACAAAGCTGTCGGATTTTACGCTGAAGGAGCTGGCAGAGAAAGCTCCGCAAGACGCGAGCGAACTGCCCCGTATTATTCCAAGGGAACTAGCGGCCGGGAATATTCGTGTCATGGCTTATCCAGATAATAACAGCCTTTTGGTCAAGGGCTTGCCTGAACAAGTGCGCTTTATAGAAAATCTTGTAGGGGCCCTAGATGAAGAGAAACGCCATGTTGAACTTGCGTTGTGGATTATTGATCTGCAAAAAGAAGATCTTGATCAGTTAGGCGTGAGCTGGCAGGGCTCGGCAAACTTAGGTGGGAATATCTCTGTTTCCCTAAATGGAGGTTCCCTCAGTACCCTAGATGGTCAGAGCTTCGTCGCATCGGTGCTTGCACTGGAGCGAAAAGACCGGGCTCGTGTGGTTTCACGTCCCGTGTTACTTACCCAGGAAAATACGCCGGCCATCTTTGATAATAATCGTACGTTCTATACGCAGCTGATCGGTGAACGCAGTGTGGAGCTGCAGCACATAACGTACGGTACCTTGGTCAGCGTGTTGCCACGGTTCTCTGCTGATAATCAGATCGAAATGTCGTTGAGTATTGAAGACGGCAATGAAGTTAAGCAGGCAGAAAACGGAACCCAAGGTGCTATTTTACCTACAGTAGGGCGCACCCATATTAGTACAGTGGCGCGTGTGCCTGCTGGTAAAAGCCTGTTGGTGGGTGGTTACACTCGAGACGAGAGCGGTGAGCAAATAGGGCGGATCCCTGTGCTCGGTTCTATTCCGTTTATTGGGCGCTTGTTTAGTTATCGGCAGTCCCGGCAAACGAATACTGTTCGGGTCTTTTTGATCGAACCGAAGGAAATCACTTCCCCTCTTGAATCACATGGAGATGTGCTGACTGGGACAGCGAACTCCGGGCGTTGGGGTGCAGAGGATGCCAAGCTTCTGAAGGCGTTAGGCCGCTGATGGTTACCTCTATACCCTCGGCCGGGCGCTCTCCTCAGCATCAACAGCAACTGCATATCAAGCGAGAAAGTCGAGAAGCGAAAGCGCAACAGTCTCAGGCAGCGGCCGAGAATGGAGCTGATTCCCAGATTGAGGACACCTCGCCAGGCGCGCAACTGCAAAAATTTATGCAGAGCGTTGATGAGCTTTCAACAGGGATGCGCAGTTTGTTGAATCGTCGTCGCTTTGAGAGCAAAGGAGAAAGTCTTAGCGATAGTTTTGAGCGTGTACTCGAAGAAGACCTTCTTCCGAGGGTCCAACAGATTTTAAGTATTGCCAAATCGGGCGGGCAGTCGCTTGAACTATTGCTTCAAAAAGCACGTAGCCTGTTCGCTGATGACAGCGACCTGGCGCTGGTTCTGAGTGAATTATTGCGGCGTCGAAATCTGGATAAGGCTCAGCGCAAACAGCTTGAGCAGATGCTGGAAACATTGGTGGCCCAAGCGCCGCCCAAGCGTCTGCGGGCGGGTATCAATTGCGCGTTGAAGGCAAAACTGTTTGGCAAGGCAATGGCTCTCAAGCCGGGTTTTTTGCGCCAAAGCTACCGTGAGTTTCTTGAAAATGAACATGGGCCAGTCTTGGACTATGAAAATTGGATCGCGCTGTATGGTTATACGCAGCGTACCATCGTGCTGGATTTTATCGAGGCGGCGCTGCTAACCGATATAGATGCTCAGGAACCGAGCTGTTCTAAAACTGAGTTTGGCGAGCTACTGAAGAAGCTGAATCAGCTCAAATGCCTACGCTCGGCTGATCTTCTATTCGTGGGACGGATGCTCGGAGACGAAATAACCAGGCGTTACAACGGCTGCGAGTCTGACTGGTTGCTGTTCCTTATTGGCTTGTTGCAGGCGCCCGAAGAGTTGGACGAATTGCTGTATGGAGTGCTAGGGGAGGCGGTGATTCTGGCTGAACCGCATCAACGCGCGGCTTTACTGGGGGCGGTGCGACGCGGATGTTCTCTTTTGCCGCCAGCATTATACGAGGATGACGAGATACCTGGTTTGCTGCAAGAGCGGTTTGAGGTCTTGATGAGCATCGCTTTTGAAACGGAAGTCTTAGCCCGGCGGCGCTGCTGCCCGAAAGTTTATAACGTGGAAGCACTACGCTCTTATGTTTAATTCTTTGCTACGCAATATTCAGTCGCGTCCGGAATTGTTGATCCTGACATTGATGATCATGATCATCGCCATGTTGATCATTCCACTGCCAACACCGTTGGTGGACTTTCTAATTGGCTTGAATATCGTCATTTCCATTTTGGTGTTCATGGGTTCTTTCTATATTGAGAGGATTCTTAATTACTCGACATTCCCTTCGTTGCTGTTGATTACAACCTTGTTTCGCTTGGCGTTGTCCATCAGCACCAGTCGCTTGATTCTCACGCAGGCTGACGCAGGCGATATCGTTGCGTCGTTCGGCCAGTTTGTGATTGGCGACAGCCTAGTGGTGGGGTTCGTCATTTTCTCAATTGTGACGGTGGTGCAGTTCATCGTCATTACAAAGGGTTCGGAGCGGGTTGCAGAGGTTGCAGCGCGGTTTTCCCTTGATGCGATGCCTGGCAAGCAAATGAGTATCGACGGCGATCTTAAGGCCGGGGCAATCACCTCTGACGAGGCGAGCGAACGAAGAAGTGTGCTGGAGCGTGAAAGTCAGCTGTATGGCTCATTTGACGGCGCCATGAAGTTTATCAAAGGCGATGCTATCGCCGGGATAATCATCATTTTCGTCAACTTCATCGGCGGTATCGCCGTCGGTATGGCGCAGCTGGGGATGGACCTTTCAACCGCGCTTTCGACATTCACCATGCTGACCATCGGCGATGGATTAGTCGCCCAAATACCGGCTTTGCTCATCGCTATCAGCGCTGGCTTTATTGTGACCCGCGTCAATGGTGATGATGCGAATCTAGGTCGAAACATTGTTGCCCAGGTACTTGGCCATCCATTTGTGATCGGCGTAACTGCGGTGTTGGCCCTGGCTGTAGGCTTGCTTCCTGGTTTCCCTACACTGACATTTGCCGTACTGGCACTGGCGCTGGGGTTATTACTTTTTTTCCGTCACAGGGCTACGCTCAAGGCGCAGACCGGTATCTCATCCGATTCGGGTACGGCAGAGGGTAGTGCCAGAGAGGAAGGTGCACTGGGTTTGATCGAAGATTTGGAAGCCACTGCGAGTGAAACCGTTCCTCTTATTCTCTTGGTCGCACCGACGCAAATAGAAGACTTGCGCGTGCACCGCCTTGGAGAGCGCATACGTAGCCAGTTCTTTATCGATTATGGAGTGCGTATCCCCGACTTGAGCCTGCGAAGTGTCGAAAATATGCCCGTTGACCAGGTATGTGTACTGATCAACGAGGTGCGCGCAGATCAGTTCGATATTCATTTTGAGCGGTTGCGCGTCCTTAACCATTCTGATGAGCTTGAAGGTCTGGGGCTGGACCTTACGGTGGGTCAGGACAGTAATAAGCAGGTCTCGATTTGGGCGGGGATGGAAGACAAGACACGTCTCGTCGCGCTGGGTTACGACCTGAGGCCTGCCTACGATGAAACCTATCATTGCCTGGTTGCGCTTTTGGCGCGCAACGTCAACGAGTTCTTTGGCGTGCAGGAAACCAAGACATTACTTGACCAGTTAGAGGCTAAATATCCCGACTTGCTCAAGGAAGTCTATCGGCATGCCAGCGTGCAGAAAATCGCTGAAATCCTACAGCGTTTGCTCTCTGAGCGTATTTCAGTACGCAATATGAAGCTCATTTTGGAAAGCATCGCCCACTGGGCCTCTCGAGAAAAAGATGTATTGACGTTAGTGGAACACGTACGTGGGGCATTAGCGCGTTACATCAGTAATAAATTTACCGTGCAGGGTAAGTTGCGGGCCCTGATGTTATCGGCAGACTTTGAGGATGTAGTGCGTAAGGGCATTCGGCAAACGTCAAATGGTACTTTTCTAAACTTGGAGCCCACCGACAGTGATGGATTGTTGGATCGCCTAGTGCTGTCCATGGATCGAGTTAAAATTCCGCACAAGGATATGGTGATTCTCTGTTCTGTCGACGTGCGTCGCTATATTAAGCGTCTTGTTGAAGCGCGTTATCGGGAATTAGATGTTATGTCCTTTGGTGAAATTTCCGACAGTGTGTCGGTTGATGTTCTACAACAGATATAAGGATAAGTCATGAATTTAGATATTGGTGTGCTCGTACGAGGAGCGTTGGAACATAGTGGCTGTACTGGGGGCCAGATCGGTAATTTTGATGGTTACTCTACTATTGCCTTGGAGCTGGACGGGCTGCCGAGCGTTTATATTGGTTCAGAAAATAATGACTTTTGGATCTGGTCTGAACTGGGTGAGTTTTCTGCTTCCCAGATATCCTACTGTTCGGATGCGCTGCTGACTGAGTTGATGCGTGCTTGCGACTATGCGCGTCCTCGGCAGGCACAGCTGCTGAATCTTGATGGTGTGTTGGAACTGCGAGTATTGCTCGGTGAGATGGCATTGGGCGATCCCCAACATATGGCCGCGGCGCTCGATCAATTCCTAGAAAGTCTTACAAATTGCAGTGAAGCTCTTCGTCGGTGAAGCGTAGCACAATACTGCGCTGCGGCGCTCATCCACAACGAGCCGCGGGGCCGATCCTAGAGGCGCGTTTACGCAATGTGGTTATTGGCGAGCTCTGTGAGGTGCGGCGACACTGGTTGGATGAGACGTCCGTCGCTAAGGCGCAAGTCATAGGCTTTCGCGCGGATACGGTTTTACTGAGCCTGTTGGGTGAAGCGCGAGGTTTATCCCGCGAATCCATCTTATTGCCCACGGGGGGGGGCGCCCAGCTCAATTGCAGCGCGCAATTATTGGGCACGGTCATTGATGCCAGTGGTCAAGTTGTCGAACGTCTGTCGGAGCCGGCAAGCGGCAGGGAGAGCGTGCTTCTACCACTGGACGCTGACCCTCCGCCTTACTTTCAGCGCCGATCAGTGCGTGAACCGCTGATAACCGGCATACGCACGATCGATGGCGTTTTAACCTGCGGTGTCGGGCAACGCGTGGGCATTTTTGCATCCGCCGGTTCGGGTAAGACTTCCTTGATGAATATGTTAATTGAACATTGTCAGGCGGATGTCTTCGTCATCGGTTTGATCGGCGAGCGAGGTCGTGAAGTGACGGAGTTTGTCGAGGCATTGCGCCTTTCACCCAAGCGCAGTCGCTGCATAGTCGTTTATGCAACCTCTGATCAAGCATCCGTTGATCGCTGTAATGCTGCGCTGCTGGCAACCACCGTTGCCGAATACTTTCGCGATCAAGGGGGGAGGGTAGTGTTGTTCCAAGACTCCATGACACGTTATGCCAGGGCACGGCGAGACCTGGCACTGGCGGCGGGTGAGGCACCCGCTCGGCGGGGTTATCCAGCCTCTGTATTCGATTGTTTACCGCGCCTGCTGGAACGGCCAGGCGTAACAGAGAGCGGTAGCATCACGGCCTTTTGCACGGTACTGCTGGAAAGCGATGACGAACCTGATCCTATTGCTGAGGAGATCCGCTCTATCCTCGACGGTCATATCTACCTCAGCCGTACACTTGCGGAAAAAGGCCAGTACCCCGCGATCGATTTATTACGCAGTGCCAGTCGGGTTGCGGCTCAAGTTACTGATACAGACCATCAGCGCTTGGCAGCGAAATTGCGGGAGATGCTCGGGCGTCTTGACGATCTGCAGATACTGATCGATCTAGGCGAGTACAAGCCTGGGCTCGATGCTAAAAATGATTTCGTCATGGACCGTTCGGAGGCAATACGCGAATGGTTGTCCCAACCTATGGCTGAAGAGTGTGCGTGGAGCGAGACACTGGATAGTTTGCAATGCTTGGTGAGTTGATTTTCCCCAATCAATATCCAATCAAGACTTAAAGCGGCTTGACCCCCCAGTATTAGCTGCCGAGAAAGGCGGATACAGGAGCAGCTGTGAGCCATATTCATGGTATGACCCGCTTGCTGCGAGGTGTGGCGCAGCGCCAACGGCGCCACGAGGCCAACATGGCTCGGATTAGTGAGCGCATAACGCGTCTTTCAAGGCAAGTAGATGAAATGGATGAGCGTGTATGTAGTTTGAAGGCGTTATTAGCTTCTCATGATCCGAGCTCAAAACGGCTGGACAGGGGAGAGCTGTTCGAGGTCCAGCGCCGCCAAGCAGTTATTCGTCGCCAGATGCATGTGCTCGCCTTAGAGCGTTCTCGGTTGCTGGCCGATAAGCAGATAGTAGAACCGGAACTGGCCAACGCCCGTGAAGCGTACCTAGTGTGTGTGAAAAAGCAGCAGAAATACCAACATCGGCTGGTGCAACTTAAGCGTGCGCGTAGGCTCGCCGCATTGTGCCGTGATGAACTAGAACAGGAGGAGCTAACCCCATGGGCGAAGTAAATATCCCCCCGTCCCCCAGCATTAAAGTGGTCCCACTGTCTGTTGAGGGTGACGCTATTGCGGATCAGCTCGACCAAGCTCTAGAGTTCGCAGTTAGGGAGGATGACTTGATAAAAGACCAAGTTGATCAACTGCCGGAAACATTGAGAGCGCTGTTGGCGCATGTCCCTGTTGTCTTCGCGGGCGGCGACCAAAATATGCTGGATAAGGCGCAAAAAGTACAGGTGAGTGTCGATGTACAAAAGAGTCCATTGAGCTCGATAAAAGCACCGGCAAATACGCAAGCACTGGAATCAGATGTTCACCACTCAAAGTTCGCAGTAGATTCGTTCCAACAGGTGGAGAGCCCAGCGCCGCGCTTGAAGTTTCATCGGCCAGCGCTTGAACGTTTTGTAGAGGCGGGCGCTGCCGCCTCTAAGGTGAAAAGGATCGCCGTGGAAAAGCCAGTACATGAGCGAGTTTCGGCAGCGATACCAGTAATGAATGGCCCCGTGGAACGGGCATCGGGTGACCAGGTGGTTATTCACCAAGGCCTCGACGTCTGGAGCTTAGCCACAGCGCAAACCGCGACTAATGACACCCCATCACAACCTGAGCTTGTCCAGTCGATCCCTGCTGCGCGGTCAGGCGCTTACTTGAGTATTGGAAGTACTCCCTCCGAAATCGTCGGGCCTCAGCCGCGTACGCAGCTCCCAGGGGAGCAGCGCATACAAACGGAAGCTGCACCGATCGAAGGGGGGAGCAAACTCGTTTATGAGTTCAACTCTCCAAAAGCGTTTGGCCAAGTGGTGGTGCAACGACAGGAGCATGATTCCGGCATGCGGCTACAGATCAGTAGCAATGATCCAGGGCTTCATCGTGAGCTATTACACCACTTTCCGGCGGCGCGTGAGCCCTCCTGGCGATTGACTCAGGATCAAGGCCAGGGCGGAGGAAACGGGCATCGCTACGAAGAAGAAGAGTCGGCCGAGGAGCAAAGCGGATGAGACAATTGTCCTTGCGTCGTTACGATCCGAAAGAGCGCAACGACGAGCGTCTACTTGCACTTTGGGGTTCTGCTGGTAATGAGTTGAAGGCCGCTTCACTGTGCTCTGCTACGCAGTATTTGCATTTCGAGGCCGAGGCGCTGCAAGGCCGCTGGCGTGGTCTGTTGGAACCCCGTGAATGGCTGGCTGCGGCAGTACCTGGCCTCGCAGGCTATGCGCCGCAGGGGGTAACTAACGAACGTATTGTTGAATTATTTGCTGCATCGCCCCAACCGCTGGACTTGCCGTTTAATGAGTTGGCGATTAAACGTGTTATTTCGTGCGAGATACAAAGAGGAGCGGACTACGGCGTTAAAAAATTACCCAGTATACAGACCCCATTTGGTCAACTTTGGTTATCGGCCTTGCCTGAGATATTCACACCGATGAATAACTCGCTTGAGCACAGACTAACGAAATTATCTTTTCCTATAAGTGTGGTACTTGGCTATACCGACGTGAGTATGCCTATCCTGCGTCGATTGGCTAAGGGCGGCGTACTGTTACTGGCCGATAAGGCGCAATACTTCATCATGGCGGGCCGTCGCCTTGGCCACTTTGATCTAACCGGAGAGGGAATACAGGTGCACACGCTCGAAAAGACACATGAAAAAAACAGGCTTAATCCGGTCGTTGATCTGGGGCATTTACCGGTGCGCCTGGAGTTTGTGCTGCAAGAAAGCGTACTTGACCTCAGCGAGCTGAAAGCACTGAACGAAGGAGGGATTCTGCCCCTCGTGCCAGGTGCTGAGCGGAGTGTTGAGCTGCGAGCCAATGGCCTTCGCTTGGCGCGAGGAGAATTAGTTCAACTCGATGGCAGCCTGGGCGTTGAGTTAATGGAGTTGTTTATTGAAGGTAACGAGCATGTCGAATGACATCTCAATGATTGCACTGCTGTCGTTCGCGACACTGTTGCCATTTCTGATTGCGTCAGGAACCTGCTATATAAAGTTTTCGATCGTTTTCGTCATGCTGCGTAACGCCTTAGGGTTGCAACAAGTACCCTCAAATATGACATTGAACGGCGTTGCGTTGCTGCTCTCGTTTTTCGTAATGATGCCAGTGGTGCAGTCAGCTTATAGCTATTACCAGGAGCACCCGGTTAGTTTCAACAGCGTCGACGCAGTCGTCGAGTTCACCGATACCGGTCTGCAGGAATACCGTGCCTATTTGGAAAAATACACCGATCCTGAGTTAACGCATTTTTTTGAACGCGCCCAGCTTGAGCGAGAGGATCGAGTAGAGAGAGAGCAAGGTTATGCCGACGCCGAGGCGCCGCGTGCCTCTTTATTTTCGTTGTTGCCAGCTTATGCGCTAAGCGAAATAAAAAGTGCCTTTAAAATCGGATTTTATTTGTATCTTCCCTTTGTCATTGTCGATCTTGTAATTTCAAGTATCTTGCTGGCGTTGGGGATGATGATGATGAGTCCGGTAATTATATCGGTCCCGATAAAGCTCATTCTATTCGTTGCATTGGATGGCTGGACCCTGCTTTCCACAGGGCTGATTGGTCAATATCTTGAATTGACTTTTTAGGGAGACGCCCAATGAACGATTTGGTGTTTGTCGGGAACAAAACGCTTTATTTGATCCTCATGCTTTCTGCCCCTCCCGTGATTGCCGCGACGGTGGTGGGGTTGCTGGTTGGTTTGTTCCAGACAGTGACCCAGTTGCAAGAACAGACGCTCCCCTTCGGTTTCAAATTGCTGACGGTCAGTTTATGTATGTTTATGTTGTCTGGCTGGTACGGGCAAACGTTGCTTAACTTTTCTCGTGAAGCGTTCCGCTTGGCGTTGCGCCATACAGGTTAATGTATGGTATTGCCCTTATTCTTCGATTTACATCTCTGGTTGGCCGGGGCGGCCCTTGGGTTTGCACGATTGGCCCCGGTGTTTTTCATGCTGCCATTCCTCAATAGCGGTGTGCTATCCGGTGTGGCTCGTAACGCTGTAATTGTGCTGGTGGCATTTGCGCTTTGGCCGTATTCCGCTGCTGAGTTGCCGGCCATGGATAGCTTGCACTACATGGGGTTGATGCTGCGTGAGGCAGGCGTCGGCGTGCTCCTCGGCTGCTTACTTTGCTGGCCGTTCTGGGCATTGCATGCCCTCGGTTGTCTGATTGATAACCAGCGCGGGGCCATGCTGAGCAGTACTGTAGACCCCGCTAATGGTGTGGATACCTCAGAACTGGCGAACTTCTTCAATTTATTTGCAGCGGCGGTTTACCTTGAAGGTGGCGGCTTGCTGCTGATGGTTGAAACGTTGAAAGCAAGTTATCACCTCTGCGATCCTTTGGGGGCATGCCTGCCTGGCCTCCCGCCTGTATTAGGAATGCTTGACGGCTTGGTCACCCGTAGCCTGTTATTGAGTGCACCCGTCGTAACCGTACTATTGCTCAGTGAAGTCGTGCTCGGCTTGTTGTCGCGTTTTGCACCTCAGATGAACGCTTTCTCAGTGTCGCTGACGATTAAAGGCAGTATCGCACTATTGATGGTTCTGTTGTATTTCGGTGCTTACTTGCCAGATGAAATTCTCCGACTCGCTCATAATTCACTTGGGTTTGCTTCTTGGATAGACGCGGGAGTCGATTAAATGTCTGCGTCTTCAAAAACCGAGAAGCCCACAGCAAAACGCCTACGGGACGCCGCAAAGCGCGGCCAGACATTTAAGTCCAAAGACTTGGTGACTACCTGTTTGATGCTGTGCGGCATTACCTTTTTAGTGGGCAGCGTATCGTTGCTGGAATTAATGGCGCTCTACCGGCGCTATATTCAAAGCGGTTTCAGCCTGGCCCCATCGGTCTACATAACGGACCTTGCTTTACACGCGTTTAAAGTTGTGGCGCCTATCATACTGGTTTGCTTGCTTGCGTCCGGCCTGCCGAGTTTATTGCTCAGTGGGTTCCAGTTAGCCTCCGAAGCGCTGAAGTTGAACCTGGGGGCCCTCAACCCAGTAAATGGTTTTAAAAAGCTATTCAGCCTGCGTACCGTCAAGGAAGCGATTAAATCGCTGTTATACCTCATCAGCTTTGTTGTCGCGGTAAGCGTTACTTGGCAGGTTGTACGTGATCGGATTTTTTCGCTCGTCTACGCGCCCCTTGGAGGGCTATTTGCTATATGGGGCAGTCTCTTACTTTCATTGATGCTTATATGGCTTGCCTGCATTGTACTGATCGTACTGCTGGATATGTTGATCGAATATTTCCTGTTCATCAAGGAACATCGAATGGATAAGCAGTCGGTAAAGAATGAGCATAAGGAGCAAGAAGGCAGCCCTGAAACGAAAGGTCGGCGCCGCGAACTGCATCGAGAGTTACTGTCCGAGCAGATCAAATCAGATATACGCAACTCCAAGGTAGTCATTGCTAATCCTACCCATATTGCGGTGGGTATTTATATGAACCCAGAAGTACTGCCCATTCCTTTTATCTCCGTGATGGAAACCAATCAGCGAGCCTTGGCGGTGCGTCGTTACGCTGAAAAAGTGGGGGTGCCAGTGGTGGCTGATGTGGCGTTGGCGCGGCGTATCTTCAAAACGCACACGCGTTACAGCCTGATCAAACTGGACGAGGTCGAGCAAGTGCTGCGGCTGTTGCTGTGGCTTGAGCAGGTGGAAAACGCCTGAGCCCTCCGTATGAGTGATTTGTGAATGAACCAAAAGCTAGAGCTTGGCTTAATGAACCTGTCCGGCGAACCGGCAAAGGAGTTACGTAAATGAGTTCGCAGATGTCAGATGATGACGAAGTAGCAGCGGATGTAATGCAAGCCGTTCTGGAGGGCGCAACCCTGCAGGACCTGCATGGTATTTCAGAAGGGCAAATGGAGAGCCTCTACGGCTATGCCTATGATTTTTACTGTCAGGGACGATTGGAAGACGCGGAAAAGTTTTTCCGGTTCCTGTGCATTTATAACTTTAACAATACCGATTACTGGATGGGGCTCGCCGCTGTATACCAAATGCAGAAGCGCTTCGAAAAAGCCTTGGATATGTACACGGTAGTGTTTGCACAAAGCAAAGCTGATTACAGCTCGATGCTGCATGCAGGGCAATGTCAACTTGCCTTGAGAAGAGTGGGCAAGGCTCGACGATGTTTTGAACTGGTCATTGAGCGAGGAACCGCTGAGTTGTGCGCAAAGGCACAGATCTATCTGGACGCGATGCGCCAGGCTGCAGCTACCAGCGCTAACGAGGATGATGATGAATAATATCAATGCGGTGAGAGATACGCGGGTTGTGGGTGCATACCTGAATCAGGAGCAGCGTGTGGACACCGAGAAAGCAAGTTTCGCCAGTCCGGACTTTGTCCGGCGGGCGCAAGACTCGGCGCAGCAATTGGCGACTGTGGTCTTGGGCCAGTCCACGGAGCAAGGCCGATTTGATCCGTCTGCACCGATGCTGCGTATGCCGGTACAAAATGAAAAAAAAGAAGGCATGAGTTCCCAGGAGCATTTCATGCTCGTGCTCGCGGCTGTCATGGAGCTTGTCGAGGGGGTCACCACGGCTACCCTTAAGCGCAATCTGGAAATCCTGCGATCGTTCGCCGCCGCGCACGCAGAAAGTAGCACCAAGCGTTCCGAGGAGTTTCAAGGCGCCGTGGACGCTGCGTCCGAAGCAATAACGGATGCCGAACAAACTGAAAAAAACCTGAACAGCGCACTCGGCGCTCAGAAAACGGCCCAGGGTGCGCTGGATCATGCGCAAGCCGAATTGGATGCAATGGATCCGGATGATCCGCTGTATGCAGCGGCGCAGGCCAAGCGTGATAACGCAGCCAAGCAACTGAGCCAGGCAAGCGGTCAAGTTAAAGCGGCTACCTCGGCGCACAACGATGCTTTGGTGAAGGCAAATGCCAAGCAGGCTGAAGCTGAAGCACTGAAAGAGCAACTGGAAGGAAAGCAAAGCCTGACAGGGCCAGACAGTGCCAACGCTGAAAAAACCTTAAATAATACCGGGCTCTTGCTTAAGTTGATGTTGAGCGTTGCGCAAATCATGTCGGAGGCGATCGAGGCGGACAACCAGGCGCAGTTTGAACTTAACAAATCAATGAGCAAGGCACGCCAAGCCTATCTGGAGAAAAAGTCCGACGAGTACCTGGAAGAGGTACGCAAGGCCGAAGAAATGCAAAAGGCCATGGGGTGCCTGGGGAAAGTATTGGGTGGGATCCTTACGGCAATTAGTGTCGTGGGCGCGGTATTCACAGGTGGCGCGAGTCTGGCAGTCGCAGCTGTAGGGCTCGCACTCATGGCCGGCGATATGGTGAGCAAGGCACTGTTTGACTTCTCCTTTATGGAGGCCGCACTCAATCCAATCATGGAGCATGTGTTCAACCCTATCGTTCAAGCGTTGGGCAAAGGTATCACCGAGTTATTAAAAGCTGTGGGTGTGGATTCGGCGGCAGCCGAGATGATCGGCATGATTACCGGCGCCATTCTCGCTGCGGCAGCAATGGTGGGCGCTGTCGTCCTGGGCGGCGCTGCTGCCGGCAAAGTAGGGGCGAAGATAGCCCAGAGCAGCATCAAGAAGAGCATTGAGCAAGCCCTTGGCAAATTGATGGATAAGCTGGTACCGGACCTAGTCAAGCAACTCGCACGTGGGGCCGGGCGTGGCATGGGCCAAGCTGTAAGTAAGGTCGGCACCCAGGCGCGTGAGTTTTTTGGGCTCAAGAGTGATGCGGCTTCAATACAGCGATATTCGAAAATACTTGATGGTATGAGCACGGGCGTTCAAACCGTAGGCGCGACCTCTACGGTATCAATGAATGTCGTCAAGGGGCACAGTGAAATGAAGGCTGCTGAAGCCTTGTCTGAAGTTGAGTTGAGTCGCGCGGATATTGAGCAACTTCAACAGATGCTGACTAAATTGATCCAAATGATCCACGAGGCAGTCCAGGACGTGCAGCGTCAGTTTATGAAAGCGATCGATAATCTGGAAAATCAGTTCGCAGTGGCGCACTCAGTCGTTAATAAAATTAACCGTTCGGTTTAATGAGCTTTGTCTATGTCTATTAATATTGGATCCGCCTCTCAAGGGCCCATTGTAAACACCAACGCGGTTGATGCGAGCCGACATAACGAAAGCCGTCTTGCGATCGCTGAGACGCTTTCTTCCGATGCAGTAATCTCTCGTGCACAGGTAACTGTCGAAAATCCGCAAATAGAAAAAATGCTGAACTTCATCAAGGAAGCCGGACTCGCTGAGCTACCCACACTGGCTGAGCAACAAAAGCTCAGGATTGCATTGTATGAGATGGTGCCTGAGGCTTTACGACTGGCCGACAAGCTCGGCCCTAAAACCGGGAATGTCGGGGAAATCAGCCAGGCAACCGAGGTATCCATCGAGAGCGATTTTGCAGAAGCCGTTCGCGCCGCAACTGAGAAACCGGAAAAAACTGAGGCGTTCCTGGACCCGCTGACGCTGACAGGGCGACAAGCGCTGCTGTATCAACTGTTATTGTTTGTCGAGTTCGAGGCGAGGGCCGCCAAAGATAAACAAAAATCAGCCTATGCGATCATGTCTTTCGAACAGATGCTATCAAAGGCGGCGGCCAAAGTTCAAGAAGGTAAACAACTGTTTCATGCGGCCATTGCCAACAGTGCAACGTCGCTTTCGATGACGGTGGGTGGTGCTGTCGCTTCTGCTAAAGCAATTCATACAGAAAGTGTCACGCTGAAAAAGAATAAAATGCCCGCGAATGACCTGGGGCTGAAGATTCAAAATAAGAATCTGACCATTGATTCCGGCGGACTTCAAATTAATCCCCAAGATAATCTTAAATCATTAACTCGTCACAAAGGAGCGGGCACCGAAGAAATGCAACTCGCGCCGAGTGGGCACCAGACGACAACGGAAGAGCGAGCAATCATGAAGCGCGACCTGCTTGATGATCAGGCGCGTGTTAATGAACTGGAGCAGATGCACCAGCAAGTCATGCTCAAAGCGGAAAAGCTAAAGCTGGTAGCGCAAACGCTGATGAGTAGTGGGCAAGTGCTGGGTATGACGATGAACAGCGCACTACAGATTGAAGCCATGGCCCTGCAGGCAGATCAGATGATTAAAGAAGCGGCCAGTTCGGTGATGGGCTCGCTGTCGCAGTCGTCTAGTACGGAAGAAGGCTATAGCCGCGATCTGATCAGGAAATTACTTGAACTTTATGATAGTTATCGAAAAGCAGATGTGGCTGCTTTGAATCATATTGCTAGCAAGATTTAAATTTAACTTCACTATCGGCTGGTATGGTCGAAATTAGGTAACGTATGTCTGATATAGCTGTTTTTACAGGGGCCTCGACGCGCTCATCCAATGTGTATGGGGCAAGTGAAACCGATTCGGTGCGCGCGGATGCGGTTAGCGCCGAATCAACAAGGGGAGTGGAAAGCTGCCGGGCTGAGAACAAAAGCCCCGAGCTTCTGCGCAGTGTACAGTTATGGTCGAATAGCGTCGAGGCACTTCAGCACAAGCTGAGATTGGTTGATATAAATAACGATGATGGCTCTCGAAAGCTGAGGGAATTGCTGGAAGAGGCATTTGTGTCTAAAACCAGTGCGCTGTTAAATCTAAAGAAGGCAATGTATTCTGGTGCTTTTGATTTGGGGAGGCTTGAGGCCTATATAAAACCGATAAATAGCGCGTTGCAATTAAGTTCTATAGGATCGTCAGATATGGGGCGAAGCAGTGAGGTTGAGAAAACTTTGGAGGATAAAATTGTAGAACTTATTGATCAGTTGGATAAAGAATATCAAGCATCTTATTTCTTTATTGTTGAGCAGTACGCTGAATTTTATTCTGACTTTAATGAAAAAATTACAGCAGAGATGTCGCATTGGATCGAGGGTATTGGCGAATCAGAAGTGAGGATCGAATTTGGTGCCATGAAGGTCGCATTGGACGCCATGATCGAAAAGTATAGCGATCAACCTACAGGTGTTTTATATCCACCTCAGGAAGACGGCTATGTAAGTGTCGTAAGCCGCGAAGAAGCGGAGAAATGGCTCTCAGAGCTTGGTTCAGGGGTTATCATTGAGAATGACGACGGCGGATGCATAATAATGATGGATCTTACTCCGTTAAAAAAAATGATAGACATGATGCCAAATCACGGTAGTCATATGGAGCCGGGAGACTGGTTTCGGTTTGACTCAGCGAAGTATTCAGCTTGGCAAACAGCTTTTAGCAGCCAAGAGGAAGAGCTAAAAAATACGCTTCAACAGTTCACAAACAAACTGGACTCTGCAGCAAGCTTGGTGAGAAGTTTTATTCAAACGCTGTCATCAAGCATTAGCGCAATCGAACAGACCAATAATCAGATTATGAGTAATTTGAAGTAGGTGGCTCTATGGAATCAATTTTTCCTTCAAATATCGCCAGACTGTATCCCAGAGATAACTCTTATAACCAAAATTATCTCGGTGGAAAGTTGGCTAGAGGGGTTAATACAGACAAACAAGTAAAATTTTCATCAGGTGCTGGCGCTACAGTGCGTCAACATCAATTAAGAAATTTAGTGGGCGCGGAGTCAGTGGACTCAGTACTTGAAAAGCACAGTAATTTGAAGGGTGCTTTGGATGAGTTAGCGTCAAATTACAGGCGGGCACATTTTTCTCCCGAGGCCAATAGTTGTTACCAGAAGCTTAGCGCTTCGCAGCTGCGTGAAATGAACGATTTGCAGCGGGTGATAATTGTGACTGCCGCCAATATGCCTTCAGTCGCCGAGAAATTACTTAGTGAGCTTAATGCCTTTTTGCAGGATAATGCAGATAAATTAAAAGGGGCAGTCTCGCTTATTGCGTCTGGCTCAAAGTCTGCCTCGCTGGTTGAAAGTTTTGATGCTTTAAAACAGTCTGTGGCGAAGCAGGTGCGTTATGAAGAAGCCAGCGGTTTTTATGCTGATGTTAATAAAAATTTTGGTAAGCCTGCTATCTCTGCATATTTGAAAAATAGGGGGGTTTCGATCCCTACTGATACTGTGTTGCCTGCAGATAAAATCATGAGCCAGGCGGCCGCTGAGACAATGGATAGTCTGAGGAGAACGAATACAGAGGGTAAAACTGGCGGTGTGCTGGATTTTTTTTCACTATCTGAGGTAGTAAAGTGCGTAATGACCGAGGTGGATCTTCGCCGTTCACTGATTGAGAAATCGCCGAAAGAGCAGGTGGGCGACGGTGGCTCTGGGACTGATCGCTCGACCTCCGCGCCCGAAAGAAGAGGCCAAAATGCGCCAGGCACACCAGGAATCACGAACTCAAATGTGCAGAATATTAATATTAGCGCAGATTTATTGAGAGCTCTGGCAGGCGCGGCAAATAGCCATGAGCCAACTGCCATAAATAAAAAAACTTCAGATCAGAGCGTGCCTGATGAATCAATACCTGCTGGAACTGATGCGCTAGACACGCCGCAGGACGTTAACGATAAGACGAATGTTGCAGAGCTGAATTCGCTACCGCCGCCGCCGCCGCCGCCGTCACAGTCGCCGTTGAATCGTAAAAGTTCAGTTAGAGCGCTAATTGAAAAGTTTGACGGAGATCGAAATGATACCCTTGATCGGGTGACTCTCAACAGCCCTGAACGCGATAAAAAAAATGATGATGTTGAACTCCGACATAAACTCAATCCAAACTCGCCAGCGAGTGTATTGAGTTTTGGAAATGTAACATACGCACCTTGGACTGATCGGGACTTTAGTAAACGCGGCAGTATTATGCTCGATGCGCGCGAGAGCCTGACTGCGATACTCAAGGCTGTGAGTTACTCTTTGCAGGTTTCTAGTACTGACACGAAGAACCAACGGCATGCTGTTAACCTGCTTAAGCGAGATTTGAGTAACTTTGATGATACCCAAAGTCTTTCCAGTGCCAGTTTTGAGACGTTAAGTCAAATGCTGAACAGCGGCCGCATGAATAAATTTGCATTGGATCTGAAAAGTGGGTTGAAGTCATTTGAAAATAACAATATCAAAATGCGACGTAACTATGAAAACGTGAGGCAAACAATGGAAAAACTGCAAGCATTATTCACGTTCCTTGAGTGATCAACTTCACGGCTTGTTCAAGCGCAGTAATATGAGGTGGAGGGCGGGGGGTGAATGAAATTGATCCAGTATTTAGTATGCTACGAGCACTATTAGCCTATCACTTCAGACTTGCTCAAGAAAAGATAACTAGCAAGACACTAATTATTGAGCAGCTTATGGCGGATTCGTTAGACTTGATTGATATAGGCTTGCAGTTGAATGAGGTATTTAAAATTGATTTGAATGTGTCGCTGGTAGCGACTAGTCATAGCGTGGAGGATATGTATTTGCACGTTAAAACAGCGCTCGCGCTGAACGAAAATACGTAAAGTAATGCCGTAAAGCGTCTTAAAATAATAAAAAATCCAATTATGCAACTTAAGCATCAATCATTCTATGAGCCTGTGCGCTACTAGTGCGTCAGAAATTTCTTGTGTCGTACTGGATGTTTCCGGCGCTATTGTGGTCGTTTCTTATCCACCCGGCGCCTTTCTTGCCTCTAGTATAGCTCCATCGATTTTGGGTAGTCGTTTTGGCGGCGCATTATACTGGCGAGGTTAGAAAAGTGACTGACATAGTTAATCCTTCTTTTACTGAAGATGTGGCATTTGGGAAGTGGGTTTGGAGAAAAAACAGAGGTCTTTGGTTAGGCAGTGAGTGTGTTCATTTGCCTCCTAAAGAATCCAGGCTCCTTGAACTATTGCTTGCCTCTGAGGGGCGGGAGCTGAGCAAGGATAGGTTGCTGGATAGTATCTGGCCACATCAGGCGGTGGGGGAGGAGTCTCTTAGCCGTTGTATTTATATCTTGCGCAAAATACTGCGCTCGTCAGATAGCAAAAGTTATATCGCAACCATCTATGGCAAAGGCTATCGGTTTGTTCGGCCTGTTATATCCATACCTGAAACCACGCACTCGATCGCGATTGCGCACTCTGTGAAGTTAACCCCGAATGGTGCCAGTAGTGGTCGTTCAGATTCCGCTCACGCGCCGTCTATTGTCACCGCACTTATCTGCGACACTCAAATGCTGGATGAGCTGGGTGGATTGCAGAACGGTCGACGTATGTGTTTAGAGCTGGTCAACCAGTGCGGCACCTTGACACTGCGCCGATTGAATCCCTCCGCTCCAGAGCCTATTGAACGGTTCACTTCTGGGGCGAGTCGGAGTGCTGCCTAAGCATGAGAATATATAAAAAAGTTGAACTTGCAGTCCATTCGAGCGCCGCACCATTGTCCGGTGGATCCAGGTTATTTGAAGAGTGTCCTGTTTGTCTTGTCAGCCAAAGACGCCTGCGAGAATCGGCCAGGTTCGCGGGGAGGCTGCTTTGACCCGATATCTCTTGGTCGGCCTGCTACTGTTGACAAGGCCTTCTTGGGCGGATGCTTTCTGCTGGGAACAGGTGGGAGCGTCCTACGACATTGAACCAGAGCTTCTTTTTGCTATAGCACAAGTCGAGTCTTCGCTGCGAACAGATGCGCTGAATCATAACCATGATGGTTCGCGGGATATTGGTTTAATGCAAATCAATAGTCGCCATCTACCGTGGCTCAGTGAGATGGGTATCGACGAAGGCCGACTATTAAATGACCCCTGCTTGAGCATCGCTGTGGGTGCCTCAATACTGAAAGAGTTTATTGGGCGCTTTGGCTATAGCTGGGAAGCTGTCGGCGCTTACAACGCTGGAGGTTCTGCTTCTAGGGCAACGTCACGGCAGCGTTATGCCAAGCGTGTCCAGGAGCGTTATCACATGATGCGCAGTGATTTGAATCTTGATGGATAATACTTCTATCCATCAAGATTTAATATCGAGTTGGCATTAATCTATGTCCATATCGCGCGATGTAAAACGGTGGAAGGGCAATATGTTGTTAGGCGAAAAAGAGCAAGGCACCACGGACTTCGGTTGCGTGCTACGTGTTCTGGATGGGCCGCTGTGCGGCTGTGAGTATGAGTTGCGTGATAAACAAAACCTGTTCGTCGTCGGTATGGAAAGAGAATTTTTCAACGATGAATCAGCCGTTTCCTTTCCTGAGCACTCATTTTATATACCGCTGGAGGGCAGTAGTAGTAATTTTGAAGTGCTTGTTGAAGAAACTGCACAGTCTGGCGTCATGGTGCGTATATTCGGTGAGGAAGTAGTAGAGCGATCTTTAACTTATCAAGTCATTCACAGTGTAGGTAGTTTGCGTATTGCTTTACGTCCGCTGGATGCAGACTGGGTTGACGGTTTGTTTGACGAGCCTGCGCCCGAAACGTTTGCACGGACAATTTCTAATAGGCTCTCGGTGAAGAGCGTAATTGCGATGCTACTAAGTGGCGTAGTATTGATCGCCTGCTTCTGGTGGGAAAGCCGGCCAACGCCAGTGGTGAGTGTGAAGTCTGTCGTTGGCGGGGTCAGCAGCCCTTACAGAATTATTAAAGGCCGCGATGACAAGATTTACATGTTTGCTTCAAGCGAGCGCGAGCTGAGCTGGGGGCGACAGGTCATGATGCGAAACAATAGTACTGGCATCGATGTGATGTCGATACGCGAGGAAGCAAAGCGTGTTGAAGGCGAGTTGCTTCGTCATTACCCCGGTTTAGCATTCCATCGACTCGATCTGAGTAATCCTGAATTTCCCCGTCTGGTTCTGAGTAAGGAGCGTGCTCACTTAGACTTGGCCGCTGGCGAGGCGCTTAGGACTTTCTTGTTAATGGACATGCCTTATGTGCAGTCAGTAAAAATCGAGCGACGCAGCGACCTGGAGCTAGAGGCACTGGCAAAAGATGGTTTGCAGCGCTTGGCTGTTCCATTTGAACGAATGCATCACCCGGCTGGCGTCACGTTTAAGGTTAGAGGTGCGTTGAATGACGGTGAACTAAATAACGTACGCGAGCTGGTTGAGTCGTTTTATCAGCAATGGGGAGGACGTTATGTTTCATTTGCGCTAGAACTCGATGACGATTGGTTGAAAGGCAAGTCCTATCAGCTAGGTTCACAAGGTTATATAAAAATGAGTCCGTCTTCTTGGTATTTTCCCGCACCGACTTAATAAATTTGAGGTAATAAAACATGGCAAACACTAATAGCCCTAAACCGGCAGCGCCTAGCGGTTGGTTGACCGAAGTTTCACAAGATTTCGATGAGTCGGTGACGGATCTTAAAAAGGCATTGGATGCTTCATTGGATAAGCTAAAGGGTGATGCTTCAGATCCCTCCCTACTTGCTGATTATCAAGCTCGGTTGTCGGAGTATAATTTGTTTCGTAACGCACAATCGAACACCGTAAAGGTATTCAAAGATATTGATGCTGCGATTATTCAAAACTTCCGTTAGTGCTTAATTGGTCTCCTTTTTTCACATCTTGGGGCCCCGTACCGGGGCTGGTTAAGTGTAGAGTGTATTTATGTCCGGCTTAGAACTAATCGCTTCTCCTGGCGCACAGGTGAGCTTTTTAAACAACCCCGCCAGTGATGCGTCAGAATCTTTGGAAGGCCGGCTTATCCAGGCCTTTTCTGAAAAAAGCGTGGAAGCAGAACACTATGTATCCGCAATCAACTCAATTTTGTCGCGTCCGGGAATGCTCAGCGACCCAGAGGTTCTCTTCGAACTGCAACAGCAAACCGCGAATTATAATCTCGATATCTCCATGGTCAGTACACTTACACGTAAGGCCGTGGGGGCCGTTGAGGCATTGATGCGCTCATGATACTGCGGTGGCTATTACTCGGATTGGTGTTCTTGGGGTTGGTAGGCTGTCGTCAGGCGGATCTGCTGGACGGATTAGATCAGCACCAGATAAATGCTGTTATCGCTGTACTGCAGCGTAACAATATTGAGGCGGTCAAAGTCGATCAGGGCAAGAATGGCTATAGCGTCCACGTCCGCCAGTTGGATTTTACCGCTGCAGTTGACTTGTTACAATTGCATGACCTGCCACCCAAGCCTCGGCTTGAGGTTGCACAAATGTTCCCACAGGATTCGCTGGTTGCTTCGCCCCGAGCAGAGAAAGCCAGATTGTTCTCAGCCTTGGAGCAACGCCTGGAACAAACATTGGCCACACTGGAAAAGATTGTCCGGGCCAGGGTGCACGTCAGTTATGACCTGGATGCCGGGGAAGGAGGCCGTAAGGCTTCGCCCATACATCTTTCTGCCCTGATCGTGCATGAGCGGGGTGTAGACTCACAACTATTGATCGGTGATATCAAGCGGTTTTTGAAAAACAGTTTTTCGGATGTCAGTTACGACGATATTTCAGTTGTGCTTTCACCTAAAAGCGAAATTCAGCACTTTGCGCCTTCAGCGGCACCCACGAATCATAATAAGAATTACCTGCTGGGCGGTCTGATTCTGATGGTCTTATTAGGCGGCCTATCGAGTGCTTATTGGTATTGGTCAGTAAAGCGACGCCAAACTAAGGCGGACCTGTGATGGATCTTGCCCCGCGGTTGAGACATATCATGTTTGATCCTTTGGCCTACCTACATCCAAGTCGTCTGAGCAGGACAATCAATCTTAGTTCTGCGCGGCAACGGAGCGCGCTTAATGGGATTTTTCTTGACGCACTACCCAATGCGATGCCGGCTACGCCGGAGGTTGATTCTGTGTATGCGCATTGGGTGAGATATTGGCACCGCCTGCCTCATATTGCTCTGGCTCTGGGGGCGCAGCAATTGCGTCAACACCTGGCGCAAGGAGGGACTTGGTTATGCCTGCCTGAGCAAGCCCAGGCCTTCGCAGCCTGTAAGCTTCGTGAAGCCCGCGAAGAGGAAAAAACGTCTTTGGTGTCTGTGGCCCAAGTCCAGGCATGTGGGCTTTCCGCATTGCTGGCGTGGAGAGAGTGGGTGCCTGAGGCACTGGTAGCACGGCTGCCGCTACTCTTCCCTGAGAAAATAGTCGAGCTGCAGGGAACCCAGCCGATACCTTCTGCTGATCTATTAATTTTTAAATTGGCTCTACAAAATGATCAGAATTATTCCCATTCACGATAACCTTCTGATTGAGGATAGCGTCTGGGTCGCCTCAGTGCATCTGCAGAAGCAAACGCAGGCCGTCGACATTCTTGACCAGGCGATTGCTCAAGCCAATAGCCGTATCCACGCGGCTCAGTGCGAAGCGGATGCAATTCATCAGCATGCTTTTCGCCAAGGGTATGACAAGGGCGTCTGCGCCCTGGCGCAAGATGTCGTACATGCAGTGGGTCAAGCAAGTGCTCTTCAGAAGCGTCTAGAGGTGATCTTGCATCGTACTGCTGTTGATTTAGTCGCAGACTTGCTGGGCCGGCCTGAGTGTTTGGAGGCCATGTTTGCCAGATGGCTGAAAGAGGGCAGAGCCGACGCCAGCTCGGACCAAGCTATGACCGTGGTATTGCCTCAACGCTTGGATGCGTGTGGTGAGGAGTTTGTGGCTCGTCTACGCTTGCATTGGAGTGGCACAATGAATGTCGAATTCGTCGACGGGGAATATTACCGATTTCGTTGTGACCAACAATTTGCCGAACTGAATGGTCGGGCTATCGGCGAAGAACTGGCCCCGGAATTGATGGTGAAATTAGGTCTATTGACGGAGCAGTGCGGGCGGATTTCCGGCGAGGTCCGGTCTGCTATTTTGCGGTTTACCGGGTTGGATGAGTCGATTTGTTTGAATAAAGGGATCACGGAATGAACATTGGTGCCATTCGCCCCGCTGGTAGCCAGGCCGTGCTCGCCGCTCAAGAAGCGATCCTTGACCTGGATCAGCGTGTGCTTGAAGTTGGTGCGCTATCCAAAACCTCTTTGGATGATCCTAATTTCGAAGCGTTCTACCAGAGGTTATTGGCTATAGCAGACGATGGTTTGAGCGGCGCAACAGTTTACGAGTGCTTACGCGCGTTTGAGGCTGATGGAGCGCATCCTTATCGCACCACTGAAACCCAGGCTGCAGTTTTGGCCTTGACCCTGCAGCGCCTTAAAGAGGATAGTCTCCAAGATACAGCGCTATATAAGAGTGTCACAGAGGCTCAATCTCGTGTTTTTTCGACGAAATTTATGGTTCAGGAATATATGCAGCAAATATTCATGGTGGCTGAAGAGCTGCCCGAATGGTGAGCTCACAATGTTGACGACATCGCGCCTGATCACTTCAGAGGTCGCGGGCGCAGTCGATCTTTTAATACCATTATCAGGTGTAGACAGTGGGAAAAATACTGATTGTTGATGATCATCCGATACTACGATTAGCTGTTCGTTTGTTGTTGGAGCGTGACGGGCACGAGGTGGTGGGGGAGGCGGACAATGGGGTCGATGGTGTCAGTTTAGCTCGAGAGCTGAACCCTGGCCTGGTGCTGCTTGATATAGGTATTCCGAACCTCGATGGGTTGGAGGTAATCGCCCGTATCCAGACATTGGCAACGCCGCCAAAAGTCCTGGTACTAAGTGCACAGGAACCTGCTTACCTTGCCCACAGGTGCATGCGGGCTGGGGCTGCCGGTTTTGTGTTTAAGCAGGAGGACCCAGCGGAGCTACTCGCTGGTGTGCGTGCAGTGTTGTCGGGCTACAGTTTTTTTCCTAGCCAAACGCTCAATGACGTTCGCAATGACGCAGGGAAATCTGACGAGGCTACATTGTTAAGTACGCTGACCGATCGAGAGCTCACCGTTCTTCGTTATCTGGCGTTGGGATACACGAATAAACAAATAGCTGATGAGTTACTGATCAGCAACAAAACGATCAGCTCTTATAAAATACGCTTGCTTGAAAAATTGAACGCCTCTAGCCTTGTAAGCTTGGCCGAACTGGCGAAAAGAAATTCACTGGTATGAACGTTTAAACAACCGCTTGCGGTAAAGCTCTGTCATGAGCGCTATTTGAAAGCCTGCTTCAGACGCTATTGATACTTTCAGGTCTCATTTGGCGTCTTGAGGCAAAATAAATGAATGTTAAAAACGTTGTCGCCGGGTCACCGCCAGTAGGCGTGTTTCCCAGAACGACTTCAGATCTGCCAGTGCGAACATCGTGCAGTATTCGTAATGTACTAGGGATTCCCAGCCGCCAGCTAGATGAGTTTTGTTCCGAACATTTTGGAAATATTCTTACGTTGTGTGCATCGGATAGGCAAGCATCAGCGATCATGGCGGGCCACTTAGAGAACTTACTGGAACAAGTACGCGAAGTCACGCCCGACCAATGTGATAAACATAAAATTGTCAGCAGCCTCACAAATAATTTGCTGGCCAGTCTGACTCATACCGACTTGGAACAAGCGCAGCGCGCTATAGAAAAAATCCAAAGTCATTTCGATCAGAGCGCATTAGATGGCGCTCTGAATGCGTTGCGTCTGTCCTATCACAAAGCTACCCATTCAAGCGGTCGAATGGCGCACGCACAAGAAATGCAGAGTGACGTACTGCATTTTTTCCAAGGGCATTCTTTCGAGCGTCTAGCCGGTTTTCTCGCATATTTTCATGATCACGTTCAAATACTACAAGAAGATGGCACTGGCATTGGCAATCAACTGCATTGGGGGCTGAATGAGATAGCCACGGCTGCGGCCTTGGGGACCTTGGCCGGAGAGGCAAGGGTCGACGTTACGGGGCAAGAAAGTCTTTGCCGGGTTGCGGCTGCGGTTATTCCCAGCGGCACAGCTTTCGATTTTATGCCAAATATAGGTAGAGACGGAAAACCTGGGCTTGGTACTGTCATTGAAGGCCTGTTGAGAAGTGGTGCACTTTCAATTCCGGATAATGCAGCATGCGAGGATATGGTGGCGATGGCGTACACTCTTGCCATTTGCGATACACAGCGTAACAACCTATCCGGTCTCGCTAGGCCCACGAATAAAATTGTGTACACAGTGGCGCCTGCAGTTTATAGGCTGTTGATGGAGTGCGCACAAGAAGATCCCCTGAAATTCGGTACTCTATTTTTTGACAACGGGCGGCTTAGCGAGGCCGGCCTTGCTCTGTGCAGCAAATTGACAACTACGGTTGAAGTGTTTGAAGAGTTTGCGCCTTATACGGATGCCACAGCTAAGAATGAGAAAGGGGGGCCTAACAATCCGCTCAGCGTGATTTATACCGAGGGGACTCTGACTGCGCACGAAAAACAGCGTGCAGTACTTGAACTTTTAGGTGGAAATGGTTTCTTTGGTTCCGCCAATGTGGCAGAGGATATTGAGGGGTTCTCAAAAACATTCCATCATTCCGTCCTAGAAAAAATAAGAGGACGTTCCATAATGCCCGATCCGCGAGGAAGTTATATATATGGGTACGCAAAGCTCTCAGAAAAGCTTGGAGCTGAATGTCATGCAGGAAGAGTTAACCTGGATGCTGTGCTTGGGGAAATTAAGGCTATGGGTGGGTCTGTGTTAGACCGAGAAAAAAACCACTGAGAATATCCTATGCTTGTCCTGCTGATGTAGTCCAAGTAATCCATTACATAATTTCTCGCGTACCTTGTCTTCATGGCATGGGGCGCGAGTAATACCCATCCAGCTCTGTCAACTGAACTCTAGATTATTTCGTTGCTGGGGTTGGACCAAGCTTGACGCTGCCATAATATGGAAAATAATCGTAACCGGCGAAGATTGCTTCGATTGCGTTAAGGAAGTCGCGTATGCCTGCGCGCTTACTGACAAAACCGGAGGCGCCGGCCCGTAAACAATATTCTGCGCAAGGCACTGCGGGATATGTACAAAAAATTAACATGCTAGGAGCATTCGATAACGAAGACATTTGTTTGATAATTGCTAACCCCTCTGTTTGATTTTGGCCAATATCAAAAGTTACAAGATCGGGATGATACAGGTTCGCAAGTCTTAGACCGTCTACTCCGTCGCTGACGTCGGCCAGAACTTTAATGCCTCGTCTTTCTAACACCGCTCTGATTGCCAGTCGCACAATCGGGTGTTTATCAATAATTATCACACTGTTCGAGTCTATCATGCGTCTACACCTTAGATGGAATAAGAATTCTACAAGAACTCGTAAGACTTGCAATGGCAGAAGGGGCTGAAAGACAGTAGGAAAATTCTAGGCGCGCTAATTGTGTCGCGCGGCGGAAAGATAATAGCGCCAGTTGTAGGCAGGGCTTATACAACGTTTAAGGTGCCTTTAAGCGGTAAGGCGGGCAAACAAATTGGCCGCTTATATCCAAGGATCGGTGTTACGGCCGTAATGAGTACATCGCGGGAGAGGGTGCTTTAGTCCACCTACTCAAAGTGTTTTTTTTCTCTGGCGAATCAGATCGCGTTCTAATCCTACCATTGCCTGATCAAGGGCTAGGACCACGGCCGGTAAATTAGAATCTGACGGGTCAAGGTGACAGGAAGCTTCCAAAGCTTCACAGTGCTTGATCAGACTGCGAACCTTAACAACGCGAGCACTGCCCTTGATTTTATGAGCAAGCTCGGATAAGCCACGCAGATTGTTGTTTTTATTAAGCCGTCGTAATTCCTCTAAATCATCGGTGATACTATTAATTAATCCATCCAGCACACGCTTTAATATGTTGAGGTCTCCACCGGTAAGGTGCTCAAGGGTATTCAAGTCAAATTTATCGGATTCAGAATAATTAATTTCGTCATGAATGGCTATTGCGGAGCGTTTGATGAAACGCTCTAAGGTATCCAGCTCCACTGGTTTAAATAGGCAGTCATCCATGCCAGCCGATATGCACCGCTCGCGCTCCTCACGTTGAGCATTAGCAGTAAATCCTAAAATGATAGAGCGCACCCGGTTTTGAGCGCTCTCAATCACGCGTATTGCTTTCGCAAGCTCATATCCGCTCATCACTGGCATATTGCAGTCGGTAATGATGACGTCAAATATTTTCTGTTTCCATAATGCAAGGCCTTCAGCACCATTTTCAGCAAGATGCACGGAGTGCCCCAAGTATATTAGCTGTTCACTCAACAGCAATCGATTGGCGTAGTTGTCGTCAACCACTAATACACCTAAAATTGGAGCCGGGTTGGCTGCGGAGCTGTTTAATACTTCCGCCTTCTTTTCCTGCTGTGGTTCGAGCACGTTCAGTGTCAGTCGGCCAATGGCTTGTGTGCCCTGATCGATTTCGCTGTTGAGCTCCAATTGGCCTCCCATCATTTCACATAGATTACGGGAAATCATTAATCCTAATCCTGTACCAGAGCGGGCGTGCTGTTTCGTTCCACCTATCTGGGTAAATGGCTGGAATAAGCGCGCTATATCGTTAGCAGATATACCAATACCGGTGTCATTGACCGAAAATTCGACCTGTAATTGATCATCTGCTACTAAGCAAGAATGAACAACCACATCGACCCCGCCGTTTTCGGTAAATTTAATCGCATTACTGATTAAGTTGGAAAGTACTTGTTTAAAGCGCAGCGGGTCAACCAATACGTCGTAATTTATACTTTCGTTAATGTCTAACTTTAGAGTTAGGTTCTTTTGCTTGGCCAGTCCACTGAATACTCGTATAACAGATTCTACTAGGTCCTTTAGGTTGGCCCGCTCTTGATTTAGACTAAGGTGACCTGTCTCTATACGGGCAATGTCGAGTATATCACCAATTAAATCAAGCAAGCCGCGGGCGGAATGATAGGCGACTTCTATTGATGAGCGGTCATATTTTTCTTTATCGCGTTTCAAGCTTAATTCCAGCAATCCTATGATCGCATTCATAGGTGTTCTGATTTCATGGCTCATAGTCGCAAGGAATGTAGTTTTGGTCCGATTAGCCTCATCAGCATCATTTTTGGCTTGTTTGAGCTCCTCCAGAAGCAAGTGCCGCTCAGTTATATCGATCCAGCCCCCGATTAAGCCTTGATTGGCACCTTCAGAGTTAGAGAAAGGTAGCATCCAGTGATAGATAGTTTGATGACGTCCAGCAATGTAAACTTCTCGATCACGCAAAAGAGGTTGGCCTGTCTTCAATACAGTTTGGCAATCCTTTTCATAGGCCGCCGACCTTTCCAATGAGGTTTTTGCTGAACTTAAACCACGAGCAATGTCACTCTCGTTTGAAAGCGATTTTACGTAACTGTCATTGCAAATTAATAGGCGATTTTCTAAATCCCGCACGTAAATTGGATGCGGCGTGCCGTTTATCAGGGCTTCCATAAAGTGAAGCTGATTGCTGAGTTCTCTTTCGGCTGCTCTGCGTTGCATGATCTGCCGACGTAAGTAAATTCCCCAACCCAATGCGATAGTCAATAGTGTGATAGTGCCAAATACGGATTTAAATATAATCTGACGATAGTCGCGCCATGATGGGGGCGCAATAACTGCGTTTGTGCGCCACCGGTTGGTAACAGAATCAATAACATCTGGCGGGATGCTTCTTATGGTTTTATCGAGAATTGCGTAAAGCTGACCTTGCCCCTTAAGTACACTGAGCGACGCTGTCGCAGGTGCAGAGTTTATAATCGATGCAATTTTCAGTGAGTTATCGCGGCTACGCAAATTGTAGCTGGCAATAGGTGCAGGTAGGATTGTTGCATCTACTGAGCCATCCTCTACCCAGGCAAGGGCCTCAAAATTATTCTCTGCGTTCTTTAAACGAATGAGCGGGTAATGTTCGCGTAACATCGGCAGAAGCGCATGGCCTGGCGCAACGCTTAACGTCCTGCCTGCCAGAGCCTCCAGCGTATCTGGGTATGCACTTTGATTGCGTACTACAAGTGCATAAGGTGCGATTAAATAAGGACGTCCAAATAAAAAAGATTGCATGTTTTCCTGGTTTTTAGGCAGGTCCGTTGCGATTTGCACTCTTCCCGCTTTTAAGCTTTCCTGCATTTCTCTAATGTTGGGGTGAGGTTGTATGTTGAATTTTAAGCCCGTTTTTCTCTCAATTAACTTAAGCAGGTCTCGTGTAATACCAAAATAATTACCATGGATGTCAAAATATGAAACGGGTGCCAGGTACCGGCTCACTGCTATATTTACCACAGGGTTTTTCTTGATCCAATCTTTCTCGTCCGCACTTAAATCCAGTGGCTGGAGCGTGAATAAGAGTTTTTCGCTCCAGCGTGTTTGTATTTCAGTTTTTACCCGTTCTGGCACGGCCCCTAGGGCGGTATTGATAAGGTTCAGCAAACGCGGGTTATCAGCGTTAATGGCAAAGCTGAAGCCTTCTTGTGCCGGGGGCGCGATATCCAAAATATCGAGATGGCTGGAATAATTTCGCGAAATAAGGTATTGAGAGGATATAGCATCCCCTAAAAATGCATCAGCTTGTCCAAAGGCGACTGCCGCGATAGCATTTTCTGTCGATGTGAACACTTCCATGTTTGCTTGAGGAAATATCCGCCGAGCCGCAGCCTCACTAATATAGTCGGAGTCAATTGCCAAGCGAATACGCGCGACTTTATCGTCGAAAGACAGGCTAATGCCTATGCGGCCGATTAGAGCGAGTCGATCATCGAGGTAGTTGTCGCTCAGTGCCAAATCTATTCTATTGCTTTCTCTTCGATTAGCGCTGCCCAATAAATCTATTTCGCCAGTTTTCAGTGCTTCCACGGCTTCCATATGAGTAGCGTAACGGCGAACATTCACGGTTACACCAAGATAACCAGAAATTATCTGCATGTAATCTGCTGTGATACCTTCATAGTCACGATTGGAACTTGATATGTCCAACGGCGGATAATCAGGAAGCGACGTACCCAGTACCAAAGTCTTCTTTTTCTTTAGCCAGCGCCAACCGTTGTAGTCTAAATTTAACTTCTGGTGATCTTCTTTGGTGTGGCTGAAGAGTTCTAAATTGTCCACACGACTAGCATGGGCTTCTGGCCCGGCGAATAGCGCGATCCAAAGCGCCGCACAGATATTGAGCGACAGCGTCTTCCTGAATATGTATTTTGGTGTTGGTTTTTTTTTAATTTGCACGCTTAGGTGAATCGATTTCATGGTAACCCCTCTACAAATGTAGAACAGTCTTGAATATTTGGATGGTTGAGGCTTTGTTGCAGGATCGCTTTTTGAAATACTACTATAGCCTATTGTTGTAGCTTTTGTGTGTATAGCGATGCCTTTCTTTTGAATTGGGAATTGTAACTTGGCCAGTATTTGGGGAGTAGTGTAATGAGTGGTTTTGAGCGCGTTAGTGTTAGTAGCAGCGGGGAACAATTGGCGGTGCGACTTTATCCTAGCACATCAGTGATCCCGGCACCTGTTCTGGTGCTGTGCCATGGGTTTTGTGGCATCCAGAACGTTGTTCTGCCTGAGTTTGCTTTCGCTTTTGCTCAGGCTGGCTACAATGTCATTACCTTTGACTATCGAGGTTTCGGTGAAAGTGGAGGTGAGCGCGGCAGGCTTCAGACCAAAATGCAGATAGAAGATATTCATGCCGTTGTTAACTGGGTAAGCCAGCAACCGTCATTTGATACGTCACGCATTGGTCTGTGGGGAACATCACTAGGTGGCTGTCATGTCATTACGGTTGGGGCGCAGAACCCGCTGGTCAAATGCATCATCAGCCAAACAGCCTTTGCTGACGGGGAAATATTAATCACTAGCGCAATGAGTATTAAAGAGGAAAGTAAGCTATTTGCGACATTAAATCGGATGCAGGAGAAGAAAGAATCAAGCGGTAGGGAGTTATTTGTGCCTCCGTTAATGGTGCTGGATGATGAGCAGTCTCGAGTGTTTTTCGAAAAGCATCAAAAGTTTAATCCTCAGCTAAATACAAAAATACCCTTTTTAACCGTCCGGGAAATCATAAACTACAAACCGGTTATCATGGCCATGAGCGTTCGTCAGCCTGTATTGGTTGTCGCTGCCGAACACGACATTGTTAATCCCCCGGATCAAGCAGTCCGATTGTATGAAGCGCTGCATGCTGAAAAGACAATCATTATGCTTGAAGGTGCTGGGCATTATGATGTCTATGAAGGTGACACTCATTTTAAAGTTTTAAGACATCAAATTAACTGGCTGGGAATGTATCTTTAACCGCCACACCTACAGCAAGGAAGAACTATGGAACCTGTGGCTGCAATTAATGAGGTTTTACTGAGTAACGAGCGGACTGTGATTGGGCGTGAAGATGCTCGTAGATTTTTGCGTCTTGTAAGCGATGTGCATAATACCACTACCGAATTAGTTTTTTCTGGTAAGACGCCGACCGTTGGTGCTACGATTTTTCGATTAGTTACTTTAGCGCTATCCTCAATATCGTTATCAGCAGGCTCTTGGTTAGGTCCGCCCGGAGCGCTTGCTACGCCATTATCGAACCCATTGTCAGACGATCTATTTAAAACACATATCGAATCTCTGGGTTTTGGTGTTGTGTCGAGAGGCTTCGAGAGTATAGAAGAGGCTAAGCGAGAATATCTCACGCGCACTATTAATAACGCGATATCCCTAGTTACTTCAGCGATAAAGTCTCTAAAAGGTACTGATGATCAGACATTTGATGTCAAGCTTACTGATTGGGGTGTGGACCCCAGTCTACGTCCGAGACTGCTGGAGAATTACAAAGCGATGTGGTCAGTGTTGCTTTGGATTACGGAGGAGGGCGGACGAGATATTTATCTCGTGGAACCGTATGACAACTCCGATCTCACGGTTGCTATTAACTTGGTTCAAGACGGCGAGCAAAGAATTGCGTTTTCCCAACAGTTCTTTGAGAAATGTGCCATTCCCGCTGCTAATGCACTTTTGCATGAAATTGCACATTTATGTTGTAACAAATTTGATTTCTATTATTTATCTCGCGAAAAATCATGCTTGGATGATCAAAAGGTGGAGCTGCCTTTGCGCTCACAGATTGACGACTTCGCTAAAGGTTTTGAGCAGTCTTGTAAAAGAGTACCGGAGCATATTGGCGGTGAGGAGTTTCTTTCCTTCTTCGCTCCCCGAGATAACAAAAAAACGCTCACTCAGCTTTATAATGAAGACGCTGACACCAAAATAATGGTGGATTATATGAATGCGGATTGGCTTAGTGCGTTGGCGGTTGTTATTGCCGACTACAATTTGCGCCATGGCGCGGATATACCGTTGAAGGAAACTTCGCCATTTAAGTCTTTGCCTGAAGGCGATCTATATGAGGAAAGTTGAGGTTGGGGTCAGTCGCTTAGTTTTGTACTCCTCGCACTAACCTACAAGCGATGAAGGCTGGTTTTATTGGGATTAATATTAATGACGATGGTAGAGCGTGAATGCGTTAGAAACCTGAAGTAAACTGAAATAGCATGTACTTACTTGTGGTGAGGTATAAAATATCGCGCTGAAATTCAAGCGTCATATGGCCTCTGAATTTTATTGGTGCTATTTGTACACGGCAATAGCTACATGCGTGACTATTTATCGGATAATAAGGGATCAAGAGTTAGCTATTTTTTTGTACAGGTGCCCAGGCTGGTAAGAAAATTCCCATTCCAAGAAGGAAGATTCTCGCCGCTGCATAGAACGGCCTGATGCTGTGTTGCATTTTAATGTGAAAGAATTATAGGCAGTTGGTGCGAACGCGTATGCTAAAAATGTGAGCCAACCAACCTATTTATCTTTTTGGCTGGGTGGTTGTCCCTAACTTTGCCGCAGGAGCGGGTGCTAGTTTCGATTCGAGTAAAACGTCCGGTGGCTCCCATGTGACGTCGAGCCAGTTAGTGCGTTAAGAATTTTAAGGTCATAAAGAAACACTGCTTGTTTTTTAAAAGAGAAAAAAGCGTCCTGACATCTCAGTAAAGAAGTATGCTGTTAATAATGCCGTTAGTGGTTAGAGGGCGTACTGAGTATATTGCGCGAGAGCACTATTGATTGTTGCGATAAGACGTCGAGGCTCGTCGGTTTGAGTTTTATAATGGTGCATTAAAAAAGGGGTTTGTTGTTGTGAAACGATTGATAGTATTAGCAGCATTGATTTTTTTTTCATACCAGGCCTCGGCGAGTTGTATCATAACGGGTGCAAAAGAATTTAAACTTGGGTTTGATATAGTGCTTCCGAGTAGCGTTCCAATAGGGACTGTACTAAGCAGCTCTTCACAACGTATTTCATACTCCGGTTGTAAAGGAAGTGGGGTGGCATATTTGGAGGTGCCTCAAAAATTACAGGTCGGAAGTGGGCTATCAGTTATTTTTTATCACGACGGGAAGCCTATAAATGGGACTACCGCAAGGCTCGGCTTTTACACCGATCGCACCGATAATCACTACTCAGTTACTTTTGATTTGGTTCGCAGCGAGGGCCCTGTTGCGGCCGGTGATTTGTATGCCGGCGGGCTTTGGGCTAAGCAGGTAGATTCTGACGGTGTCGTCTTACCACCAGCGGCAGACTCTCATGGCGCAGTGTCTGGTAGTGCCGTCCTTGGAACGTGCGCTGTTACAACTCCAAATATACATATTCCTTTGCCAGCTGTAACCAGCGCTGAGGTACCTAGCGTAGGCGCAACATTTGGTGAGGCATTCTTTGATATAGCTATTAGCTGTAACAGCTTGAGTAGGGTATACGCCGAATTCACTGACTCGAACAATATATCTAACACTGGCGATTCTTTAGGGCTAGGTGTTGGGTCGACGGCTAAAGGGATTAAATTTCAGATGTTGCTTGACGGCTCGTTGGTGAGATATAAGCAAAGGATGAACTTGGGCGAAATTCGGTCTGATGGCCAGATTTCCATGTCAGCGCGTTATATTCGGGATGGCAATCTAGTTCCAGGTAGAGCTGTTGCGCAGGCAACATTTGTAATTGGTTATGATTGAACACTCTTCCGTTACCATCGGAATGAAAAATTGCTCATTGGGCTTATATGGTGCTATGCGGCTTTGATGGCATAAAGTCTGAGTCTCGTTATTTTGCTGTCAGTTTGGTGGTTTCAAATAGGAGGTATTTGTCGTGAAGGTATATATAGTGATAGCGGCGCTACTGTTTTTTTCGCAGCAGGCCTTAGCACAGTGCAAAATTGATGGAGCAAATAATTATGATATAGGCAGAGAGATAGTGCTTTCTAATGTTTCTATAGGGACAATACTGAATAGATTTGAGAAAGATATTGTTTACAGGAACTGTACGAAAGGCGGTACCGCCTATTTGCAGGTACCTCAAAAGCTACATGTCGGCAGCGGGTTATCAGTTGTTTTTTTCTATAATGAAAAGCCAATAAATGGTGGTGCTACGAGGCTCGGCTTCCTGAGTACAAATCGCGATAATATCTTTAGTCTGACATATGAGTTAGTTCGCAGCGAGGGCCCTATAGCGGCCGGTGATTTATATGCCGCCGGGGTGATGGCCAAGCAAGAATATTCTGATGGTAGCTCAGGAGCGATTCATGGCACTGTAACGGGGCGCGCTGTTCTTGGAACCTGCACTATTACCACTCCAAATATATATGTTCCTTTGCCAGAAGTGACCAGTTTTGAGCTACCTAGCATGGGTTCAACATTTGGAGAGGCATTCTTCAATTTAGGCGTTAGCTGTAACAGTTTGAGCAGGGTATACGCCGAATTTACTGATTCAAACAATCAGTCTAACAGTGGGGAATCATTGGGATTAGGTCCGGGCTCGACGGCTAAAGGAATTAAATTTCAGGTCTTGCGTGACGGCGTTTTAGTAAAGTATAGACAAAGAATGGGCCTGGGAGATATTCAGTCTGATGGCCGGATTTCCATGTCAGTACGTTATATTCGAGACGGCAATCTGGTTCCAGGTAGAGCTGTTGCGCACTCTGCCTATATAATTAGCTACGATTAAAATCTTGGCTGAAGGCATTGATTTTACTTTTTTGGGCGTTTCGATGAGTCTGCTGTTGTGTAATAACTGGGTCGTTGAATTTACACCCTGAACGCGACGCTCAGTTCGCAGTGGATGGCAAGAAAACTTTAATAACACCTTTTGCTCGCGCTAACTGCGATTTTTAAATAAGTAATAGTGTCGTGTAAGTGAGCTTAAATTTATACTAAGCTAACCACTGGTCTTTATTCTACACTCTTTGTTGCTGCTGCAATCAGCAAGTTGTAAATTAAATGTTGGAGGGCGGTTATAGAGCGGGCATAGGACTGCCCGGCTGAAATGCTTCCTGCCATGGCGACGGCAACAAAAACCAGCTGCGGGTTGAACGTTTGGGGTCCCATCGTTTTTGGGTGAGAAGTACAAAGATCCTTTCACCTTGTTCAGTGTATATTTTCGGCGAGTTGATTTGGAAAAAAATGAACCGGTATTTTTTGTAATGCTGCAAAGTTCGATACATCATTCGAAAAGTCATTTATTTTTTGGTCTGCGATAAGGAAAAATAGCGTGCCACATTACACGGAGGTCGTCTATCTGTTAAGCCAAGAAAATGCTATTCGAATCCAAATGCTAGCGTCTTTTTTCAGTTCTAATGAGTTGTGGATTTTAGTGCTGCCTGTGTTGATGTAGCTGGAGCTTTGGGAGTGGGAGGGTGGGTAGAAATAAAAATCTAACAGACTAATTCGGGGTCAATGCTCGTTTGTGCCATTAGCTGTAGGGTCCAATCTTTCTCGAGTGAGCTTTATATCCTTCTCATAAAAAATACTATTAGTATGTTCAGCTACTCTCATATATCGATAGATCGCTGCGCTGTCGTGGGCGAGCAGGGTTTCGGAAGCTGGTTTGGGTAGTGTTTTTATAGAACGCCAAGAGCTGACGAATTTGGACTGTATAGTATTGTTATCGTAAAAATAATTTTTCTGTCCTCTTGCTTGAAGTCCTGGCCAACAGTATTCCCGTTTGAATTTCATCCCAATTAAACAGCTTGTGTAATCAGCTGATTTTTCTGCTGGAGACCGCGTAGTTAATGTTTCTAGATCGTTGAGTAGTTCGGTTTTCTTCCTCAATGCTTTCGAATTTTGTGTATGAAATATTTCGCGAACATGTTTTACAAATTCTCTTGCTTCTTTTTTTTGAGCCGGATTATAAATCTTTAAATGGCTGTTTCGCACTATCTTAATGGTTTTTTTTAGGTCCCTACTTTTGGCTCTTTGATGAACTATTGTTTTGGCTGTTAAACTCGATATAGCATGATATGCTGATTTTTCTGATATTTTCATAGATTACCCGATAGCATTCGGTTTAGTTTTGCTTTTTGGTATTTTGATGTGAGGGGTTTTTAAAATAGTTTTTCCTGTTTTGGCGTTTTAGGCGTTACAGAGTCATCTATTAAACTTTAGGGCGCTTGATAGAAAGTATGCAAGATATACAGGAAACTTAATTTCAAAAAACGCTCTCAGTTCCCGCGCATTTAGGGCTGGCACCGGCTACCCGCTTCAACACAATGTGACCGACAAAACCTTAGGGGTTGCAGCAATTCGAACACAGAGGGCGTGCAGATTTTGGTGCGAGCTCGAAGCGATTCATTCCGGGCCGAGAAAATTCTTGACCAGGGCGAGCGAATTCTGACTTGAAACGAGAGCGTGCTGATGTAGCGGCTCGCGCCCGCGTCATAAGATTCTCTACCCTGTCAGGTATCGCAGCACATAAGTATCTGAAGGCTAAAACCTCAATCTATTCTAACTTGGCTATTGCGAGACCCGCATAAATGAACTTCAAAGTGTTTTCTGTTGCTGTCTGTCTTGTCAGCCTAAATCTGCCCGTCCTTGCTCTCGCCGCCCAGACCGGACAGATCAACATCACTGGCAGGGTTATCGAAACCAGCTGCGTACTTGATACTTCTTCCACCAACGTCAACGTTGTACTGCCGACCGTGGACAAAAGTCAGCTCGCTAGCGCCCAGAGCGCTACCGGTCGTACCGGCTTCACTCTGCAGGTTACCGATTGCCCAGAGGACGCCAAGGTTTCCGCTGCGTTCCTGCCGGATTCAAATGTTAATCCCTACGGCAACTTGGTAAACAGTGCTGCAAACAAAGCCTCCAATGTCGAGGTTCAACTGCTGGATCAAAACCATACCGTCATCAATATCAATACCGATGACAATGCTTCCCAGGCTCTACGTGCCGTAGACATCAACGGTAAAGGCAGCTTGCAGTACTTCGCACAGTACTTCTCCCAAGAGGGTGGCGCTAGTGGTGGCGATGTTTCCGTCATGGCTAATTTCATGCTGACCTATGAGTAATCGACTCGCCCGGGGCACCCACCTCGGGCTCCACCGAGGTACCCCCTGATGTCGCCTGTCTCCGCTCGACACTTGCCCTCTTTGATGGCTGGACTGCTCCTTGCTGCGTGCTCAATGTCCAGCGCTGTTGCCGGTGTCATGATCGATGGCACCCGTGTGATCTATCCCGCGATGGAGCGAGAAGTCACCGTAAAGTTGACCAACAAGGGCCAAAAGCCGGGGCTCATGCAAGTCTGGATTGATCGTGGCGACGCCCAGAGCCGACCTCAGGATGCAGACGCGCCCTTTCTTGTTACGCCGCCCATTTTCAGGCTGGACCCACAAAAGGGCCAGAGTGTACGCATTGTGTTCACCGGTGAAACGCTGCCTCAGGACAGGGAAAGCTTGTTTTGGTTCAACGCTCTGGAAATCCCACCTATTCCTCAAGGTGCCAGTGCTGGGGCGAACATGATGCAAATCGCTGTGCGTTCACGCCTGAAAATGTTCTATCGCCCGGTCGCTCTGTCCGGCGATGTTCGTAGCGCCGTGAGTCGGATGAAGTGGTCTGTGCAGCGAGTCGATAAGGGATATGTCCTGCGCGGTGATAACCCGACGCCTTATCACCTGTCGTTTGGGGAGTTGACGGTGAAGCAGGGCGACAGACGCTACGAAACCGGTGGCGGCATGATTGCACCCTTCGGCCAACAGGATTTTTCTCTCGCAGGTTACGCCGGCGGTGCTGGCGGCCAGGTGCTCTACCGCTGGATCGGTGACTTTGGCACCACTGCCGAACAGAACATCGCACTGAACTGAAATTGACGAGCTGATGTGCTAACAGACGTGATCTCGGTACGCGGGCTCAGGTAATCCTATGTTTTTGACGACTCATGCGCCGCGTTATTCCGGCCGGTTTTTCGCTGCCCGGCATTTGCTATTTGTTACGACGATTGGCGTGGTTCTGCCCGACAGCGTTGCACAAGCCGAAGAAAGCAATGTTGCTCACGCGTTGTTCAATCCGGCTTTTCTACAAGGCCGGGAAAGAAGTCTGGACATGTCGCGCTTCGAGCGCGGGAGTGGCCCCATGCCAGGCTCATATCGTCTCGATGTCTACGTCAACCAGCAATGGATGGGGCGCCAGGACATTCGGGTGCGTGACGGCGGCGATGGGAAACTGTCGAGAATTTGCTTTACTCCCGCACAGTTCTCCAGCCTGGGCATTGACCTCAAGCGCCTGCCTGAAAGCCACACCCTTGAAAGCGATGACTGCGCGGATATCATCCGCTGGGTCCCTGATGCCGATATCGACATGGACCTGGGGGCGTTGCGCCTGGACTTGAGCATTGCCCAGATTTACCTGAACCGCGCAGCACGTGGCTACGTTGATCCAGGCGACTGGGACCGGGGTGTGACTGCTGCGTTCGTTGATTACAACAGCAATGCCTTTCATATCGATTCACGCGGCTCCAACAGCACAGAGTTCTACACGGGTATCAATAGCGGTTTGAACCTGGGGGACTGGCGTCTGCGCCACAACGCAAGCTACAACCGTAGCAGTGGTGTTGGTGAATCCCGGAGTAAGTATAACGCGCTGAGTACCTATGCACAGCGCGACCTGACAGTGCTCAAATCACAAATTACCCTGGGGGACTATTACACCCCATCCGAGCTGTTCGACAGCATGCCTTTCACCGGTGTGCAAGTGGCGTCCGATGATCGCATGCTGCCTGGTTCCCAGCGTGGATTTGCGCCCTCCATCCGAGGCGTGGCGCAAAGCAACGCCCGAGTGACCGTGCGTCAAGCTGGCAACATACTTTACGAAACCAGCGTGGCGCCCGGCCCGTTTATCATTGACGACCTTTACAGTACTGGCTATTCCGGTGATCTGGATGTCACGGTGACCGAGGCTGACGGCCGTATCCACACCTTCATTGTGCCCTTTGCTTCGGTGGCACAACTGCTGCGCCCAGGGACCTCGCGCTACAGCCTCTCTGCCGGTCAATACCGTGATGACCGCTTGCGCAAAGTGCCAACATTCGTCCAGGCAACCTATCAGCGTGGCATTTCCAACCAGGTGACAACCTACACCGGTAGCATCATCGCCGACCAGTATCTGGCGGTACAGGGCGGTATGGCTTTGAGTACTTCGGTGGGGGCGTTCGCGTTCGATGTCACACAGTCCAACGCTTCCGGTCTGCAGTCACGCAATGAGGGTACTGACCCACTCGATAGCTCCGCCAGCGGAAGGAGTTATCGACTGAGCTACAGCAAGCTGGTCGATAGCACCAAGACCAACTTCGTCGTGGCAGCTTACCGTTTCTCCAACGAGGGCTACCTGTCCTTCAGCGATTATGCCCGAGCCCAGGACCTGACTGGTCCGGCACTTAACCGCCAGCGCAGTCGGCTGCAAGTGAACATCAACCAGCCGCTGCCTGGCGATGCTGGCAGTCTGTACCTGAGTGGGTCGTCACAGAATCACTGGAATAACGCCAAGAGCCGCGATACCAGCTTCCAGGCCGGGTACTCCAATAGCTATAGCTGGGGAAACCTGAGTCTTTCAGCCAGCCGTACTCAGGGTAGCAATAACCAGGACGATACCCAGTACATGCTGACGCTATCGGTGCCATTGGGCAAAGATCGTCATACCTCATACCTCACCAGCTCCACGACTTATTCGGTTAAAGGGGATGTTGGGGGGCAGGTTGGTCTGTCTGGCTCTCTGGGTGAGCAGAGCGAACTCAGCTATGGGGCGTACGGCTCGCATGATCGTGCCTCCGGGGCCAGCAATAGCTCTACGGGCGCCAATGGCCAATATCGTATGGCCAAGACCAATCTATCCGGGAGCATTGGGCAGGGTGAGGATTACAAGCAAGTCGGTATCGGCATCTCCGGCAGCGTCGTGGCGCATCCTGGCGGAGTGACCTTCAGTCAGTCCAAAGGTGAAACGCGTGCCATTGTGGAGGCTAGAGGGGCACAAGGTGCGTCTCTGCTCAACAGCAATGGAGGTGCTATCGGCAGCAGCGGGTATGGAGTAGTGAGCGGCTTGGTACCCTATCGTCATAATGAAGTGGCAATCGACCCGAAAGGTATGGCGGCGGATGTTGAGCTGAAAATGAGTTCCCAAAATATCGCACCGCGTCATGGCGCGATTGTAATGCTGAAATATCCAACCACTCAGGGCATGCCTCTTCTGCTTCACCTGCGTGACGAAGCGGGTAATGCGTTGCCGACGGGGGCCGAAGTGCTGGACCCTGAGGGCAATAGCCTGACGTTGGTTGGTCAGATGAGCCGAGCATTCATTCGTGCCGCAGAGCCGAAAGGTGAACTTATAGTGCGTTGGGGAGAGACGATCGACCGCCAGTGTCGGGTTTTGTACCACCTGCCAGTTGCAGCCAATAGCGACAAAGTTAAATTAGAAAAAGTCGACTTGTTATGCACCAAACTATCAAGCACTTTCGCAGCGCTTAAATAATGGTTGTTGGAGGTCGCCCTATTACGAAGAAAAATCTGGAAGCGACTTATGAACCGCTATCTGTGTTCACTATTTTCTTCACGTTTTTGCTCTGTGTTATCAACCAAATACATGGCTATTGGAGTGCGTCAGAACAACTAAAAGGTTAAGTATGAGTTGCAGAATATTTCCCTTTGTGTCCATGTTTCTATTTTTCCGTCTTTTGGGCCGAGGCTAGCATTTCACTCGACAGCACAGTGTTTGCCAAATTGTAAATTACTCTATTGCGAAGCAAAAGTTCAAAAAGGTGGAATGATGAATATTAATATGCTCCCGCTGGCTTTCTTGCTTTCTTTCTCGCCTCTATCAATTGCCGCTGTAAACATCCCCCTGGATAGTGCTGTTTTTGCGCGCGATAGGGAGGTCGGCTCGACCACGAACTGGAAAGCCAGTATCGATTCTCAGACCGTATGGACGAAGTGTTCGTACGAGGTGCGCAGTATCGGAACGGTTAATGGCCCCCTCGTCCCGGGCTTTTCGGATGTTTATCAGACTGACAATCCAGGTATTGGCGTGCGTTTTCGGGCAACGTCATGGGATTCAGTTTCCATACAGCGTACTCTTCCGTTCGATGTTTCTGGCGTTGGATCTAGCTGTAAGCCAAGTAGTGATGCATCAAAAAATATGAAAGCGACTGCGCAACTCGTGATCGTCGGCCCTGTCAGTTCTGGAACGATAACCGCGTTTCCGGCTGCTAACGTGATCTACAGTGATAAAAAGACGAGAGGCGTAATGGATATTAAAATTAGCACTGCTCCAACCATAAAAGCGTCGACCTGTGATGTCGATGGCAGTATTGATGTAAAGATGCCAGATATCGGACTAAATCGCCTCACCGAGATTGGATCAGTTGCCGGCAGGACGCCTTTTAATATTGGAATGAATTGCGATCCTTCGATTTCCGTTCATATGGTTATCACAGATGCACAGAATCCGGGAAACACTGGGAGCGTGTTGACCCTCAGCAACGACTCGGAAGCCAGGGGTGTAGGTTATCAGATTCTACGCGAAAACAGCCCGATCAATTTCGGTCCTGCATCGTCTATCGCGGGCGCTTTGAATCAATTTAAGGTTGTAAGCTCTACAGGTAGCGCCGGAGGCAGGTACCTGATTCCATTTTATATTCAATATCACCGAACAGCGTCTTCTAGGCCGGGAGTCGGTACCGCCAATGCAAATGCAGTGTTCACTATGTCTTATCAGTAGCTCCGGTGTGCTTAATAAAACTTCAGCACTGCAATATAGATGCGGCTACGCAGCGGCACTGATATCAACCTCAAGCCGCTGCGGACCCTCTAATACTTTCAAACGCGTTGACTTCTTTTGTATCCAAGACTTCCCCAGCCTATTGAATGGGGGGCCCGGGCGCACAAAATTGTTTGATCAAATTTTAATCAATCTAGACCTGTCTGAAATTTCCCAGGGTGCATGGGAAATTTCCAGTGGGATTGTAGGGTTTTCCAATAGGCTCGCACTCCTTCGCATGTGAAAATTTACAAACTGGCCGGCTGGATATGGATAACCCTAATTAGTTGGTATCAGTCTTATCAGATGCGAGGATCGAAGCTATGAAATTTCTTTGGGGTGTATCTGCGTTGACTTCCGTTCTGCTTGGTGGAATGGGCGTGGCGCATGCAACAAGTAGCGGAAAAATTGAATTCTCTGGCGAGCTGATTGCGGCAAGCTGTACGGTCGAACCGGGCGCTGGTTCGTCAGGTGGTAATGGCAATATTAACGTAGACCTCGGGAAGGTTTCACTCAGTGATGTTGGCGAGCCCGGTGTGGGGGTTGCTGCAGCTACTCACATCAACTTGGACATTGATTGTTCATCGGGTGTAGGTGGCTTGAGTACAGTAAAAGTCAAGTTCGACCCGCTTTCTGGCTCCGGTATTGATGGTGCTGATGGACGCCTGCTTAAGCTGCAAAGTGGTGAAAAGGCGGCAAAGGGCGTTGCCATTGCAATCCTTAATGATAACAATCAAGTTCTAAACCTGAGTGCCAACGAAACGATCGATGCCGCACTGCAGGTTGACGAGGGGAAAGCTACCGCTAGCCTGAGCATGCGCGCTGCTTACGCGCTTAATGGCGCATCGGATGATGTTAAAGCGGGTATTGGGAATGCGACCCTGCCTTTTACGCTGACTTACGAATAAAAAATTGCGATGGGGAGGATGTTCTCCCCATTTGTATCTTCGTGGAGGCGAATCGGGTGTTTAATAAGGCGCTGTTTAGGTTTTCATTATTTCTATTGGCCCTCCTTGCCAATCATTCGCAGGCAGGCATCTCATTGGGCGCCACTCGAGTGATTTTCGACGCTGAGCATCAAGAAGCTTCGTTGTCTGTGCTTAATCACGGTGGTGAGGATGTACTGGTCCAGTCTTGGCTAGAGTCTGACTCAGCAGATTTTAATATTTCATCTTTTGCGGTCACTCCACCGTTATCCCGCCTATCCAAAGAGGGGCGTCAACAACTACGGATACTTTACAGTGGAGAGGGAGTGCCGTTGGATCGAGAGTCAGTTGCTTGGCTGAACGTCCAAGAGATCCCCCAGAAAGTTAATGGGGAAAGCGTTCTGCAGCTTGCGGTACGGCAGCGGATTAAAGTGTTTTTTCGACCGCCTGGATTGCCGGACAGTGCGGTAGAGGCACCGACTCAGCTTAAATGGACATTAAATAAACATGCTCAGAATGCCGTACTAAAGGTTGAGAATCCAAGTCGATTTCATGTGTCGTTGACTGGATTGAGTTTAAAAGGCGCTGGTTACAATGACTTTCTAATGGGAGAGGGCCATATGTTGGCTCCTGGTAAGAGTGTAGAAATACCAGTCAATCCAATGGATTCAACTGCCAGTATCAAACTGAATTTCAACGTCATCAATGATTACGGCGGACAGGACTCATACACGGCCGATCTATATATAGATAAGGTCAGCTCCGCTGCGCCGAATACATTGGCTGACAAATAAGTTTATTCGCCAAGTTCTGATGTACTGTCGAAAGGTTTGTTCTTGTGTTTTTTATGAAAAGAATCAGTGCTGAAAATAGCTCGGGCCTGTCCGCGCGCGCGCAGGAAAGCATGGCAGCACCTCGTGACTTGGTGGGTAAAGATTTTAGACTTCGAAAGCTCGCTCTTGCAGTTGCCTTAGCATTGCCGGGGGCAGCCTACGCTCATTCCACGGGGAGCGAAGCAAGTATTCCAGAGTTCGACCTTGCTTTTATTCAGGGGGGCGGCGAACAGCTTGACCTAGCCGAGTTTCTTAGGCAGGACAATGTTGCGCCAGGAACCTATCGTGTCGATATTTACGTAAACCGAGCCCTGACTGGGCGCAGAGATATTCGTTTTGACACCATTGACAAGTCAGGTAAGACCAAACCGTGTCTGACTCTGGACGTGCTCGAGAAACTTGGCGTAGATGTGGAAAAGCTGAAGCGTAATGGCGTGATTGACACGGGCCTGCCCGACCGCTGTTATGACGTGAGCGAGTTAATCGAAAAAGCCAGCGTCGAGTACGATGCTGCTCGACTTCAACTGCATATTGGTATACCCCAAGCGGCTATGCTGCGAAGTGCCAGGGGCTATGTTGATCCTGCCGTTTGGGACTATGGTGTCAATGCTGGCTTCGTAAACTATCAATTCAGTGGGCGTCGTAGTGAAAATTTAGGTAGCACGAGTGACTATTACAGTTTGGGTTTGCGTAATGGCTTAAATATCGGTCAGTGGCGCCTCCGTAACGAGTCAGCTCTGACGGATGGTAGTGGAAATAAACGGCGCTTTACCAGCAACCGTACTTTCGCCGAGCGCGACATCACGTCGTTGAAAAGCCAATTGACACTCGGGGAAACTTACACCAGCTCTCAGACGTTTGACAGTGTGCGTTTTCTCGGCGTCCAGCTAAGTTCAGATGAGGCCATGCTTCCCGATAGCCAACGGGGCTATGCTCCAGTTATCCACGGGACTGCGCAGACCAACGCGACCGTTGAAGTGAGCCAGAATGGGTACTTGCTATATAGCACTACGGTTTCCCCCGGGCCATTCGAAATCAATGATATTTATCCCAGCGGATCAAATGGGGACCTTGAAATAACTGTGATCGAGGCGGATGGGAGTCGCAATACTTTCACCCAGGTTTACGCCTCTCTACCGCAGATGGTACGACGTGGCATGCTGCGTTATAACGCTGCCGCTGGCGAGTATGCGAGCAACAATCCTGACGATGCAGCGCCTTCACTGGCGACCTTAGGGTTTGCCTACGGCCTGACCAACGCCACAACCCTAGTGGGGGGCGTGCAGTGGGCTGAGGACTACAGAGCAACGAACGTTGGTGTCACACAGAACACGCCTCTTGGCGCCTTCGCGATAGATGTCACCCAATCAAATAGTGAAATCCGACAGCAGCAAAACCGCGGTCAAAGCCTTAGGTTGAACTATGCGAAGACACTCGCCGCTACCAATACGACTTTTACCCTGGCTACCTACCGTTATTCGACTGAAGACTATCGGACGCTGGGTGACCATGTCACCGACCTGCGATTCATGGACGGTAACCGCAGAGGGCGTGCGAAAAACCGTTTTGATTTAACGATAAACCAGAGTTTGGGCTCGAGGGGGGGATCGTTTTACCTGAATGGCACTGAACAGCGTTACTGGAATGTGCCCGGCAGTTCGCAGCAACTTCGCGTCGGCTATAGCAATAACTGGGGCTCGATAAATTATAACCTTGATGCCTCCTATAGCCGTAACGATGCCTCTAATTATAAAAATGATACCAAGCAGGTTGCTCTGTCTATCTCTATGCCTTTAGGAAGTTCACAGCGATCATCGCGTATCAGCTCCAATCTAAATTATGACAACCAAGGGCGTCATTCAACACAGATGGGGGTGAATGGCAATCTTCCGGGGCAAGATGATGCTTATTACAATCTCCAGGCAGGGCATGACAGCAGCGGGGGGGCCTCAGGGTCCGCAAGCCTGAGTGCGGTCACCTCAATGGCTCGGGTGAATGCTGGTTACAGTCATGGTCGCGATTATCAGACTTTCAGTGCTGGCGCATCCGGTTCGGTAGTAGCGCATGCCGGAGGAATTAATCTAGGTCAACCCGTGGGCGACACATTTACCCTTGCAGAGGTGTCTGGTGTTTCTAATGCAAAATTTTCCAGCCACGCCGGGGTTATCACCGGAAAGAACGGCTACGCGGTAGTACCCAGTGCTCAGATGTATCGGACCAATTGGCTTACTCTGGATGCCCGTGATCTAGGGGCGGATACTGAGCTACTGACCACCGCCCAACAATTGGTTCCCCGTCGTGGTTCCATAACACTAGCTAGATTCGCGGCGGAAAGTGGGCGCCGAGTACAGTTTGAGTTGCGAAGCGTAGACGGTAGCCATATACCTTTTGGGGCAAGTGTTCAGGACGAAAATGGCAAAGTGCTAGGCGTTTTAGATCCAAAAGGTATGGCGCTTGCTTTAGTGGATCAGGAAGAAGCGACTCTGACTGTAAAATGGAAAGGCGATAGTTGCCACGCACATTATATTTTAGACTCGCGGAAGCCAGGTACAAGATTTGATAAAGTTCAGTTAGTCTGCGAGTAAGGTGGGTGAGTTTAGGCGCCATTGCTAAGCTCTATTTTTTGTTGATAGTGTTAACCAGTGATCTCGGGCACATATTAAAATGTTTAGGGGAATTAGCGTGGATAGCGAAGTTATCGGTTGTATAATTTGTGGTGCTATTATTTTGATCGGAGTACTTATACACTTCGCAAAGTGGAGGGCATGACACATGCCACTTACCGGTCAATCTGTCAGGTTGCAGAGAAGTTAGCAGGCTGTTGAGCGGTAATCGCAGTCAGCAGTTAACTTGTATTTTACAGAGAGAATTACTTGAATAACCGAAGTGAGCAGTCGTTGCTCCAACAATCTACCGTCATGATGTTGGCGGTAGCGATCGCTGGGATTGCTACAGGTTTCGTTACGGGTGCCCAATCCGTCCTGTTCGATGGTTTTTTCTCGTTGATTGCAACCTTTATCAAAGTATTGATGCTGATTACATCCAAGCTTATCGCCAAGGAAAGTAATCACCGTTTCCAGTTTGGCTTCTGGCATTTGGAGCCTATGGTATTGCTAATCGAAGGCAGCTTTCTGTTTTTGATCGCAATCTATGCATTTCTTAACGGAGTGTCTGGATTCATCAACGGCGGTCGTGAGATTGAATTAGGGATGCTGATCATCTATGCGGCAGTGTTTACAGTCGTCGAGTTCGCCTATTTCTTCTACATACGTTATCGAAACCGTGAGCTTAAATCAACGCTGATTCAGTTCGATAACATTAGCTGGTTGGTAGATGCGATGTTATCAGTGGGATTGCTTGTCAGCTTTCTCACTGCGCTGTTGCTCACGTCACGGGGCTATGGTCATTTGGCCGTATATGCCGATCCGCTGATTTTGATCCTGCTGGCACTGAGTATATTGCCTCCCGCTTTCAATATACTGCGTCCGGCCTTGCGTGATGTGTTGGGCATGGCGCCAGACCAATTGGACAACAAAGTGCGACAGGTGATGGACGCGATTAAAATCGAGCACGGCCTCGAGCATTATGTTTCCTATGTACAGAAGCACGGGCGAGCGCGATTTATCGAGATCCATATTGTGCTCTCGGCTGATTATCACGTGGAAGCGGTCGGGAAATTGGATACGTTACGTGACGAAATCTCGGCGAGATTGGGCCGCGCAGATTCGACACGGTGGCTGACGATTTGTTTTACGGGGGACCGGAAGTGGATTGTTTGATCTCTACGTGGTCCTCACTGTAGCGGGAAAGTTGTACCTTAAAGTATTAGTGGCTCCTGTCAAGCGCTCCAGAGAAAGGGGAAAGATTTTGGAGGGAGTGGCCAAGTAGTATGTGAGGGGAGAAGTTTTTATCTTTTCAAATGGGATACTTGCGAGAACGATTCCAGAACTTTATAAGGGTAATGTCAAAACTTAAAATTTTTGGTATGTTTTATGAACTCGAGTGATCACAGTTCTGCGCTTTCGTTTCATGGTTTTACGCGCGAGGGTGAGATTCTACTTTGCCTCACATCCGAAGGCAGGAAATAATTATTGAAATTCCAGAATTGAGCATTTAGTCAAAGAGACATAATGTTCTACTAGGCTTCGAAAATTTTAGATGTTAAAGCAATTAAATATTAAGGGGGGTTGCATGCAAAAGGTACATAGCTTACGCGCTACCAACACCATTTGCGTTTTGCGCGAAGAAGATGCACCCAATGATGTGCGGAAGCGTGAGTTGATTTTACAAGGTAAGATTCTATCATCTGGAAATTCTCCCGCACTCTCTGCTTTGCAAGACTATATAGTTCCCTTTACTTTCAGGAGGCAGTTCGCAAGGGGTAGCGGCCATGAAACTGTTTGTTCGCGTCTAGGGTTTGTGTCTAACTTTTCGGGAAGTGGAGAGCCTGGAATAATCGTGCATGCATCTAAGGACGGGCGGATTGGTTATGTGGATGGAAGTGTAAGCTGGATGATGCAAAAACCCCTCCCCGGCTCGCAAGAAAAAATTTTTACGCCGGCGCAATTTGTAATCAATATAAAAGAGAGATACGATATCGACTTGGTTAACGTTGGTAGAGGAAGGTTACATGTTGGCTCATGTTTTAGTAGTGGTGAAACCGGCATCGCTCAGAAGCTTGCTAATATTCTCGGTAGGCCAACAGTGGGTTATGGTAACTTCAATGAAGTCGCCACCGCTCCCTTGGATAGATATTTGAAAGGCGCTAGGGTCTATAGAGATAAGGGCGATTGTACACCCCTTATGCCGAAAACGTACTTCCCTATCAAATCAGATGCTGAATTGGCGCCTGCTTTAGTGATCCGAAACAATCCCGACAAGACAGATCTTTGAAGTTTAACCCGAATTTTGGTAATTGGTTAAGCGTTGGGTAACCCTTTAGGTTTTTTCTATCAACTGATGAGTGTCATCGTTTCGTATTTATGCGGTGAGCTTGGGTAATGATTTTGCATGCTTTGGGTGCCAAGACCAGTTCGATCAAGGATAAAGACGGCAAGCGTGACCCGTAAATGCATCAGACCAAGAAAGACAACTAATATTATTTTGGCGTCGAAGCCCACATTGGTACCGACAACAAATTGGCCTAATGCACCGAGTAGTGGTCACCGCGGCCAATGTTACGGATGTCACGCAGGTCGAAAAACTGCTGCATGGCGAGGAAAACGTGGCTTGCGCCGATGGGGGTTATACCGGAGTCGAGAAGCGCGAATAGCACGCGGGGTGCAAGGTTATTTGGCAGATTGCAGCCCGGCGCAACACCTACAAAAAGCCCGGGAAACGTAGCGTCTTGTACAAAGCCATACGCAAGATCGAGAAGGCAAAGGCTCAGGTTCGCGCCAAGGTCGAGCACCCGTTCCGAGTGATAAGGCGCCAATTGGCTATAAAAAGTGCGCTTTCGAAGCTTGGCCAAGAACACTGCACAGAGACTGACGTTGTTCGCCTTGCCAAACCTGTGGATGGTACGCCGACATTTGTTGGCGAACGCGGGAGAGGTGCGCATATGATGCGCAAACTGGCTGCTGGAAACGCCTTGCCACGGCGAAGAGGGCTACAAAATGAAGATAATGGGTCAAACTTAGCTACGCTTGACACAATGAAGCTGATATGGCGGGAGTCTCTGTCCGACCGGTTGCCAACAGTGGATCCGATGGCGTTACTACAATCAGCGCTGTGAGTTGGTAGATTCTGTCGGGAAGCCTGTGCTCGGGGGCTTACTTGATCACCGTGACTTCACCTTAGGCCTCTCCCAGGACCTGCAGGTTAGCGGTGTACGATCTTCACTACGGGGGAGGCGTAATCGGTGGTTCTTGATGCATCCAGGAAATAAGTCCAGAATCAAGTCCGTTTCTGCTTCGGCAAGAAATGAAACCCCTTAGATTTCAACGAGTCGGACACCAGATACGAGTCTCGTTTCCCGCTCCAAATATCGATCTACAGAGTTCCATGGAATTCTGTAAGTCATTAAAAATAGACGCTTAGGCGTCTTTTTTTGTTCCGCCAAAATCCATCGAAAGCCACGGATATCTGATCTTGAGCGAGGGCTGTGGGCCATTCCGTGCCCCTGTCGACCCAGGCGGTGGAGGTAGTGCGCCAATTATTGAAGAAGATGCGTCCCGCTCAACGCCACTTGTTGTCCCATCGCAGTAACCTGGGCCAGCGGATCAGTGAAAACACCCTCAATGGCGCCCTGCGTCGGATGGGCTGTATCGATCAACTGACGGGCCACGTATCCGGTGCCACGCTGTCTACCGCGTTGCATGACATTGGCTACCCCAAGCCTTGGATTGACGCCCAGTTGTCCCATGCGGATCCGGACAATCCCTATTCAGAGTTTTCAGCCCAAGTTGCTCTTCGGGTGGAAGGCAAAGCCAGCCAAGAGAAACTTGCGCAGTCCTTTGCGTAGCACACTCTTACGGTCATCATTGAAAAAGACAGCAATATGGTTACTCGCGAGCCGTCGATAAAATTGGCACAACTTGCCATCCGTGCATGCTCTAAAATTTTGGTGCTATGGGGCTGCGTTGCCTTCCAGCGCCCATTCCAAGCTTCCAGTTGGGCTGGGTGGGGTATCCAGCTGGCGACCCAAGCGACTGATCAATAACGCTGTGGAATCGGCATTGCTCAAGATACTGATCACCCTTCGCAGTGGATCAGTGCTAAAAATCTGCCGGGCATCGTCAAGGGTCTGTCCGCCGGTGACCCTTAAAATGTGATGTAGAAGCGAGCCTTCGGGGTCTATCAGGGTCGAGGCTGTTGAGTCGAGGACCTGAAACAACTCATTCGGCGGTGTGTTGCTGGACAGGGGCGCGTTCTGACTCCGCTCCACGAACGCCTTAGCAATTCGGCCTTGTGGCGTGTGGGTATCAATCAGATCTGGATAGGGGTGTACCGACTCTAGATAAGCGATGTCGTGGGTTCCGCTGACATGGTGGGTGAGTTCATGAATGAGGGTGACCGCACGCGCATGGACGTTGACGTAAAACGGTTCTCTCAGCAAGTTGTTGTAATTGAGTGTCGGTTTGAAAAACGCTGCGGTCAGGTAGATGATGTTATGAGTGTCTGGAACCAACGTAAACGCCAACACCTGTTCGGTTCCAGGAGGGGGAGTCATGCGTGACTCCCCCATGACAAAACGGATTGACTGGGCGTTAGTCAATGATGGCTCTGTGAGAGCGTTGTAGATCAGATCAACAGCAAACTGTATGCGTATCAGGTGATCGGTTTCAACCGTCTGGAGTCCGAAGAATTTCTTGATGTGCGTGAGCGAGCGTGTCAGCGCTTGGGGAGCATTGGCCAATAGACGTAAGTTGTCTCTGGCGTTTTTTGCATAGTAGGTGGCCAACGTCAGGGCTTCAGTGATCATCAGCGCTTGTACAGGGTAAAGCGTTCGGATGGCCTGCATGCCGGAGGCCTGGATGTTCATGCTTTGTCGTGCAAAGGGCGATGAGTAGAACCGGTTACTCAGGCGTGATAACGCTCGGCGTGCAGAGCGCAACGGTACCGGGCTGCTGAGCATCCACTGTTCTCGGGTGTTTTTGTACACGTAAGGGCCGATCTCGCGGCCATGACTGATCCGCCACCGTTCACCCTGTTTGGTGACTTGGACGACCTTACCCTCGACGGGAGCGTAATAGTGATTCTGCTCGGATTGGTAGAGTCCAAGGCGGTCAATCTTATTCAGGTCTTGCAGGGCCCTGTCGGTCAATGCATAAGCTTGCAACTCTGTTCGTTCGGGGGCGGTAATATCAAGGGCAGGCCATTTCGCCACAGCTTCGCTTGCGGTGCTGTTGGGAGGAGTGGACAGGATTGTTTCTGGCGAAGAACGGGAAACCTGTTCGCCGGTTTCAGGCATCGATTGGCGCAGCATGGCCAGCTCTGCCACACCACTGATGAAATTATCCATCGCTTCACGCCAATGATGGCCCTGCAAATTCTCGGCAGAAGCCATGAACAGTTTGAAGCTCTGCCAGACGATCCAGGGGTAGGCCAGTTTTCCGGCAAGAAACAGAACCCCTTGGTAAATTGCGCTTTTGAAGATGTCTATTACCCAGTTCCAGTGCGCGTGCGCATTGGTAATAAATTGACAGCCCAATAACATCGTAAGCACTTCAAGATTATCGGTAAACAGGCGGTTGAACAGTGGGCCGGTGACGGGGTTGGAAGTCAAACGCAAAGTGCTTGCTGTATTGGCCGACTGAACGAAAAAGCTAGTCAGCGTCGTTTGGTGTGCGTCCCCAAGCAGCCTGAAAATCCAAGTTTGCAGTTCGCCAGGCCGACTCAGCTCAGTCAGCAGACTCGCTTCGTCCAGGTACTCTTTAAAGTCATGGCTTTGACTGTAGGGGGCATACAGAATATGCGGTCCCTGGCCGGTTGTTGGGCTGATCAGATAGACGCCCGTCACTTTAATCGCAGTACTGGCGGCAGAGGTCAGAAATTCCAGTGGCCGAATAGTAGCGTTGGTATCAATCACGGCGGCACGGGCGATCGCATCCGGCATGTCGAAGACCTGCTGAATAAACCCGAAGGCGGTTTCACTGAGGTTCTTTTGGAGCATTTGCGCATGAGCGTATTGTAAAAGTTGCCAAGGCAGTTGCCTTGCAAATAGTTGCTGGCGTTCTGCTTGTCCTGGAACTCCGGCGCCCAGCATTGTCTTCAAGTAGGTTTGATAGTCACTACCCAGTGCCAGCGCCTGGAGCTGAATGTTCAGTGTTCTCCCGTCGACCATTGTGGAAAAGAGTTGTGCGCCAGTCGACGTGAAACGTGGGGGAACGATGGCCCTTTGGTCGCGATGGAGCAACGCATAGTTAACTAATGTCACCGTTCGTTGGGCGCCGGCGTTGGAAGTCGTGAACGTTACGTTGATCTGATCAGGGGTCAAGGCGCTTTGAGGGGCGATGCTCCGTAACAGGGTGGAGAGTTTTTTCCGAGCAAAGCTTTGGATGGATTCGATGCCGTGCAGATAATCCTGATTGTCCTGCACATTGTTTCGGTACTGCTCCAGGAGTTCGACGTGGAGCTGTTGGTCTCGCTCAGGGGCCATACCAAGCCATTGAGGCAATGATTGTTGAAAAATCAGGGCTTTGGCAATCGCCATGGCGCGCTTGAGATTGTTCGCCGGTACGCTCTGCGTGATGTGGACTTGCCAAATATTGCGCAGTTGTTGGCTGGACAGTGTTGAACCCAGTATTTGGTTTTGTTCCCATCTCTTTTGATCGGCCCAAGTTTGCTGGTGATGTGCGCCGAGGTTATCTTCAATGAGTTGGAGCGCGCCGAGTGTATAACGATGGCTGGGGAGCTGTAGCGATGGTGCCAGATGCTCTATCAATGCCAAGCGTTCATCAGCGTCAGCCAGGCGTTCAGTCAACTCGGTCTTGGCATGGGCCAATGAGTCGAATGTTTCCAGCCCCAGGGCCGATGTCCACAGGATGGCGCGGCCGGAATACAACACGTCTTGTCCGCCTCGTTCTGTCAGCAAGAAGCAGCCAGTTAATGTCACGGGGGCTGTCAGCTCTTGGCTGTTCAGCGTCAAGGCAAATGCGTCAGGTCTAAAGCCGTTCAGACTGCGGCGCATGTCGCGCTTGTAACTATTCAGAACCTCGAGTATGACCGCCTGGTCAACGGGCAGCAGCGATTGGTTCAGCCCCCTGAGTAGGACTTCCCCCCTCAATCCGCCAGTCAGCGCTGTTTCAAATAGGGTCGAGAGGTCAGGGAAGATATTATGGATGCGCCGCAGATAGTCTGGAAACTGCTTTAAGGCGCTGTCGATCAGTGCGTTAAAGGTTCGTATGTCCAGATTGGAGAGCTTTGTGGCCACACCTGCGGAGATTGCTGTAAATAGCCCGTAATGAGGGGTATTGGGTGCAACCTCCGCCTCTGCACAAAGTCGTTGAAGAAAATACTCCACCATGCTGATGGAAGTCGTCGGTGAGCGCCCCTCAATCTCACTTGGCGGGCCAGGGTACTGGTTTAGAAAAATATTCGAGGCGTGCAGATTACCTCGTTGTGCGTTTGCCATTAGCGAATTGAGCAAGGCTGCGGCGCATTGTTGCAACGTTGGACGGGTTGCGACTTTGCTGTTCACTTCGTTGTCGATACGTTCGAGTTTTTGTAGTTCAGCCTGAGCGGCTGGCAGAACCGAGGGGGGCGGTGACGGGTGCCATGAGGCTGACAATTGAGTGCTCCAGCGACCTTGGGCGTCGAGCTCCAGCAATTGGCGATCAATCATGGCGCGCACATCAAGAAGATTATCGATTGTAGCGTTGATGTCGATTGTGCCCTTGCTTTGGCGGTACAGGTCGAGAGCGAACTCCAGGTTCTGAGCCTGCTTTTCGATGATGCTCTGCACTAGGCCAGGAAATAGGGCTTCGGTGGTGGGTGCGGTGATGATGGACAATCGGACGAAGTCAATGATGGAGTAGCGTTGTGGTCGAGAGAGGTAGCCCATCCATAGATCCGGCTTTCTCACTGTATTCAACATGTTCAACAAATAAGATTTGAGTCGCGTAAGGTCGTTGAACGTCTGGAAACCCTGGGATTGTGTGTAGAGAAGAATGGCCTGTGGGTTGGAAGTGCTTTCTTGCTGGCTGAACACCAAGGTGCCCGCGAGCTCGACATAGGTCATATCCGAGGACCCCAGCAACGTTTTTTCGATCTTGATGGTAGGCGAGGATGTCATTTTTTCTGTAAGAGGGAGCGCTTGCAGCGCAAGGCGTTGCTGGGGCGACAGATAGTTTTGCTGCTGTTGGTCGAGTAACGCAGCCCGAAATTTGTCGGCCATGGCAATAGCTATCAGGTTCAGCCGTGATAAGCCCGTTTGGCTCTCAGACTTCCAGAATGTGCTGAGTTGCTGGGTGATATGGTTTTTCAAGCCGTGGGCAAGTTCTTGTACGGCTCTCTCCCAGTGCAGTTGGTCGTCGGTATGGCTAGCGGTTTGTTCTGTGGAGGTGGACCATTCTGGATGGCTGTACTGCCTGGTTTCACCCACGGGCCAACTGTTGGCCACAAAATAATCAAGGACAGTCACGCTTAGTGAGCGGCTGGCCCCGGGCCGTTTGGTCGATGTCAGCGTGCCGTTCGGTGCCCGTGTGGTTTCGGTGATGTAGCTGTTTACGCGGGTTTTGCGCTGATCCAGAGCTGGAAATCGTATGCACAATGCTTCGGTTAAATACTGGTCGAGCATTGAAGTAAAACTGGGCAGCATGCCCAGTTCATCGAGCACTTGCTGTGCATTGTCGACCTGATTGTATGCAATGGTACGGTGCAGTGCTTCGAAGACAGCGCCCACGATGGGATGGACCGTGATTGTCAACGCATCATTATTTTTCAGAGTTTGCCGCTGCGCGATGGATAAGTAGCCCGCCAATGCTTCTTGCTGCTCGGAGGGCTTCAACCAGGTACTCAGTTGCGCGAGGACTGTGGCTCGACTCTCAAACTTCTCCAATCCCCGACTAGGCGTGTACAGGAAAACACTGCCATCAGGAGAAGGACTCAACAGACATGCACCTGCGAGCTCAATCGGTGGGGCCCCGAAAGGGGTCACGGCGATAGCTTCGACGTGCATCGGCTGCGGCTGGCCAATACGAGCCGCGTTGTCGGCAAGATAGACATTGTCAAGCCAGGCCAAGTCCTCCAGCGTAAATTTTCGCGCCCGCTGGCGTTCGGTCAGGTGTTCTCTTGTAGCTAGCGTTTCAGTGAAGAAGTACGGTAAATCGTTGTCGTCCATGGTCATTGGCTCAAAGCAGTAAGGGGCGCGGCTCTTGAACCGTTTCCGTTCGGATGAGCGAGAGATTGTCCACACAACTTTGCGAGCCTGAGCAGTACATATTTAGTCCGAAAACCATAGCGACGGCGTTGACCGGACTGGTCTTCCACCCCCAGATCGGTGATCAGCTTGCCGATGTCGATCATGACCGGGTTTCTGCAAGGTCTTTATCGCCTCGACAATCGGTTGCACGCGCAGCCCAACGGCGGTGCGACAATTCGACAAGCCCGCTCGCCACAATAGCCCTATCTGCCGGGCGTTCAGCGTTCAGCGTTCAACCTTGAGCCAAAGTTGTAAAGACACCTATACCTTTGGTGCTCAGGCTCACTTATACAAAATCGCCTGATGAATATTCTCCAACGCCATGATGCGCTGTGCGGCGTTGAGCTTGATGGCTTCCTTGGGCATGCCGAACACCACGCAACTGGCTTCGTCCTGGGCTACCGTGGCGGCGCCGGCTTCGAGCATTTCCTTTAGCCCGCGTGCGCCGTCGTCGCCCATGCCGGTCATGATGATGCCGGTGGCGTTCTTGCCGGCGAATTTGGCTACCGAGCGGAACAGCACGTCCACCGACGGGCGATGGCGGTTGACCAGTGGGCCGTCGATGACCTGGGCGTGATAATAGGCGCCGCTGCGGGTCACCATCAGGTGTTTGCCGCCGGGAGCGATCAGGGCGAGGCCGGGCAGGATGCGGTCGTTGTTGCGCGCCTCGCGCACTTCGATCTGGCACACGCTGTTGAGGCGCTCGGCAAAGGAGGCGGTGAATTTTTCGGGCATGTGCTGCACGATCACCATGCCAGGGCACACCCTCGGTAGAGCAGTCAACACGGCCTCCAAGGCCTGGGTTCCGCCGGTGGAGGTGCCGATGGCGACGATGCGTTCGGTGGTCTGGGCCATGGCGTGGCCGTTGGCGGCGGGCAGGATTGCGTCTGCGCTGAGCTTGCCGGGTGGCGCGAGGGCGGGTGTTGGTTGGACGGTTCGTTTGCCCAGGTTCTTGACGTTGGAGTTCGCCGCCGCGCGGATGGCCGCGACCAGCTCGGCCGCCGATTCGATCAGGAAGTTCTTCAGCCCGGTGGTGGGTTTGGTGATGATTTCCACTGCTCCGGCCGACAATGCCTGCAGGGAGGTTTCGGCGCCTTTCTGGGTCAGCGAGGAACAGATCACCACCGGTGTCGGCCGCTCGCTCATGATTTTGCGCAGGAAGGTGATGCCGTCCATACGCGGCATTTCGACATCCAGCACGATCACGTCTGGCCATTCCCGAGCCAGTTTATCCATGGCGAAAATCGGGTCGGACGCGGCGCCCATCACATGGATGTCCGGCGTGTCGTTGAAGATCGCCAGCAGCACTTGCCGTACTACGGCCGAATCATCGACCAACAGCACGCTGATTTTTTTGGTAGGCATTTTTTTTGAATGTTCCCATTGGTTGGTGCCGGACCCAGACGTTGCCGTTCCACAGGTCGAACACAATATTGCGATAGCCGGTACTGCCCATGTCCTGAGCGGTCAGGTGCAGGTGATGGCGCTCGGCCAGGGCCAGCGCTGCGCGAATATTCAGGCTGGCCACGTCCTGCGCCGGGAGGGGGCGCGGCTGTTCGGGGAACATCTCGCCGCCGCCGAACAGCTTGACCTGATAGTCCTGGGCCTGCGTGCCGTTGGCATGAGCGTGGCGCAGCAGCAATTCGAGCGCCTCGTCGGCATATTTGCCATCCAGGGGCTGACCTTTGCGCGAGCGCGCCGGCAACATGAAATGGCACATGCCGCCGATCAGCCGTTGCGGATGCCAGAAGGTGATCGCCACACAGGACCCGAGCAAGGTACGCAAGCGTGTCGGCCGCGTCGCAAAACTGACCTGGCCCGGCGCCAGCACCACTTCGACCACATCCGCAGGCTTTTTCATGGCTTGCGATAAATCGACGGCGCCACCAGCTTCAACGTGTCGTTGACGCCGTTGAGGCTTTCGGAGTGGCTGATGATGAAGTAACCGCCGGATTTGAGCAGCGGCAGCAGCCTGGCGACCACCTGGCTTTTGGTCTGCTGGTCGAAATAGATCATCACGTTGCGCAAGAAGATCACATCGAACTCGCCCAGGCCGGGCAGCGGTTCGTTCAGGTTGACCTGGATAAAGTTGACCCGGTTGCGCAGGGCCTTTTCGATCAGGAAAGTCCCGTGCTGGCGCCCTGTTCCCTTGAGGCAATATTTGACCAGCAGCGGCTGGGCCAGGGTGCCGGCGCGCTCCATGGAGTAATGCCCGTTGCGTGCCTTGGCCAGCACCTGGGTGCTGATGTCCGAACCGATGACTTCCCACGGCGTGGTGCCCAGGTTCTCCGCCAGCGTCATCGCCAGGCTGTAGGGTTCTTCGCCCGAAGAGCTGGCCGCGCTCCACACGCGAAACAGTTTGCCCGGCGGCGCCTTGGGCAGCACCTGCTGGCGCAGGAAGTCGAAGTGCTTGGGCTCGCGGAAAAAGTAGGTCTCGTTGGTGGTCAGCAGGTCCAGCGCAACTTGCAGCTCGCCCTTGCGCTGGTCGCTCATGATCAGCTTGAAGTACTCGCCGTAGCTCTGCAGTTCGTAGTGTTTGAGGCGTTTGAACAGCCGCCCGGCCACCAGGGCTTTCTTGGCGGGCGACAGGTTGATGCCGGCCGCGCGGTACAGCCAGGACTGGAACTGGCCGAATTCACGATCATCAAGTGGGCTGGTGTCTGGCATGATCGAGCCTCAACGCGCGTCGAGGTCGAGAGCCAGCGCCTGGCCAGTCTCGGCCAGGCTGGACATCTCGTCGATGGACAGCACTTTGTCCACCTCAAGCACAATCACGAACTTGCCATCGACCTTGGCCATGCCGCTGATGAAATCCGCGCGGATGCGTGCGCCGAAGTTGGGTGGCGGTTCGATCTGTGTCGCCGGGATTTCCTGCACGGCGGAAACGGTGTCGACCAACAGCCCGATATCCTGCGGCTGGCCGTCTTCGGTGATGGCCTCGATGATAATTACGCACGAACGCCGGGTGATCGACGAGTTCGGCCGGCCAAAGCGCGCCGACAGATCGACCACCGGCACCACGGCGCCGCGCAGGTTGATCACGCCGCGCACGAAGGCGGGCATCATCGGCACCACGGTCAGGCTGCCGTATTCGATAATTTCCTTGATGCCCAGAATGCCGATGGCGAACATCTCGCCACCGAGCATAAAGGTCAGGTATTGCGCATCCTCGCCTGCCGTGACGGCGGTATGGCGGGTAGTCATCACTGCGCCCATGTCATTCTCCCTGTGAGCCCGCATCGATTCTTGCGATCAGAAACGGGTGAATTCCGATTCGTCCGGGGCGCTGGCCACGTTATAGGCAAAGGCTTTGCGCGGTGCCTGCTGTTCCGCGCGTGGCGGCTGGCGGTCAGGCTTGCCGGCGCTGTCCGCGCTGCGGCCTTGAACCGCGGCCTTGGGGCTGGAGTCCAGCACGAAAAAGCTCATGGCCTGTTGCAGTTGCTCGGCCTGGCTGCTCATTTCTTCGGCGGTGGCGGCCAGTTCCTCGCTGCTTGAGGCATTTTGCTGGGTCACCTGGTTGAGCTGGGTCATTGCGGTGTTTATCTGCGCGACACCGGCGGCCTGTTCCTCGGACGCGGCACTGATTTCCTGCACCAGGTCGGAAGTTTTATTGATGGAGGGCACCATTTCGTCGAGCAACTTGCCGGCTTTCTCGGCCATGTCCACGCTGCTGGAGGACAGTTCGCCGATTTCCTGGGCGGCTACCTGGCTGCGCTCGGCCAGCTTGCGCACCTCGGCGGCCACCACCGCAAACCCCTTGCCGTGCTCGCCGGCCCGGGCGGCCTCGATGGCGGCGTTGAGGGCCAGCAGATTGGTCTGGTAGGCGATGTCATCGATGATGCTGATGCGCTGGGCGATTTTCTTCATCGCCACCACCGTCTGCTGTACCGATTCGCCGCCTTCGGTGGCTTCCTTGGCGGCCTTGCTGGCCATGCCATCGGTGACCTTGGCGTTTTCGGTGTTCTGGTTGATGCTGGCGCTCATCTGTTCGACCGACGCACTGGTTTCCTCGACGCTGGCGGCTTGTTCACTGGTGGCCTGGCTCATCGATTGCGCGGTGGCGCTGACTTGCTCGGAAGCACTGGCCAGGTTATCGGCGGCGTTGCGCACCTCACCGATGATATGCGCCAGCTTGCCGACCATGTTGCGCATGGCGTTGAGCACCATGCCGGTTTCATCTTTGGCACCCGGTTCGATGTGCGCGTTGAGGTTGCCTTCGGCCAATTGCCCGGCGGCGGTGGCGGCTTGTCGCAACGGGCGGGAAATGATCCGCGCGATGAACAGGGCCAGGCCAATGCCGATCAACAGGGCGACGACCAGCGCCGCGATGATTGACAAGCGTGCGTTTTCATACAGCGACGCGCCCTTGTCACCGGCGACGGTGGCGCCGGCGTCATTGAGTTCGACCATCTTCTGCAGGCGGCTAGTCACCTCATCGAAATGCGTCTTGGACTCCCCCCTGAGCAAACCGCGAGCCTGGGCTTCCTGGTTCTGCCGGGAAAATTCCAGCACCTGCTTGCTGGCTGCCAGGTAGGCGGACCAGGCACTGTTCACGCTGGCCAGGAGCTGGCGGTCTTCATCATTGGACAGCAATTTTTCGTAGGTGCCCATGCGGGTTTCGAACTGCTGGCGCGCATCGTCGGCTTCCCGTTCGGCCTGCGCCTTCTCCTCGGCGATCTCGGTGCCGATGTGGCGGTTTTCCTTCAAGCGATAGTTGGCGGCAAAAAAGCGCATGCCGGCCGCTGCGCGCATGGAGGGCATCCAGTTGCCCTTGATGTCCTGGGCCGCCTGATTGACTGCACCGAGCTGGTGAATGGCGAAGCCGCCCATGGCCGCGGTAAGCGCCAGGACCACCAGGAATGAGCTGATCAACTTGGTGGAAATTTTCAAATCGTAGAACCATTTCATCGGGGGAACCTCCATGGAATTGCAAATACGTCAGCGAGCGACGACCGGGGGCGACTGAGGCGCCTGGGCCGTGCGAGCTTCCAGTTGTACGATTTGGTTGAGCAGTGCCGGTATATCCAGGATCAGGGCCACTGCGCCGCTGCCCAATATGGTCGAACCGCTGATGCCGCGCAGTGCGCCGAACAGCTTGCCCAGGGGTTTGATCACGGTCTGGAACTCACCGAGCAGGTCATCCACCACCAGCCCGGCCTTGTGCTCGGCGTAACGCACCACCACCACATTCTGGCGGCGGGCGGCCGGGCCTTCGTGGCTGAAGTGATGGCGCAGGTCCACCAGCGGCAACACTTCGCCACGCAGGTCCAGATACCCCTGGTCGCGGCTGGAATGGCGCTGGTGATCATCCAGTTCGATGCATTCCTGAACCATGTCCAGCGGAATCACGTAGGTGGATTGGTCGATGCCGACCAAAAAGCCATTGATGATCGCCAGGGTCAGCGGCAAGCGAATGCGCACCACGGTGCCCTGGCCGGGACGGCTGTCCAGGTCGACGGTGCCGCGCAACAACGTGATATTGCGCTTGACCACGTCCATGCCGACGCCACGCCCGGACAGATTGGTCACCGCCTCGGCGGTCGAGAAACCGGCTTCGAAGATCAGGTTGTAGATCTCCTGGTCGGTGAGCACCGCGCCGCTGGCCACCAGCCCGCGTTCCTGGGCCTTTGCCAGGATACGTTCGCGGTTGAGCCCGGCGCCGTCGTCGGCGATTTCGATGACGATGCTGCCCGAGTCATGGTAGGCATTGAGGCTCAGGTGGCCTCTGGTCAACTTGCCGGCCGCGCGCCGCGCCTCGGCGCTTTCGATACCATGGTCCATGGCGTTGCGCAGCAGGTGCATCAGCGGGTCGCCGATCTTCTCGACCACCGTCTTGTCCAGTTCGGTTTCCGCGCCGCTGATGATCAGGTCGATGTCCTTGCCCAATTCCTGGCTGACATCGCGCACCACGCGGCGAAAGCGGTTGAACGTGTCGCCGATGGGGATCATGCGCAAGTGCAGGGCGCCATCAAGTATCTCTTCCACCAGCCCCGATACCGTCGAGGTGGCCTCTTGCAGTGGGTCGTTATTACAGGAGCGGGCCAGCAGGCTCGCGCCGGCGCTGGCGATAACCAGCTCGCCGACCAGGTTGATCAGTTCGTCGAGCTTGTCGGCGTTGACCCGCACGTAATTGCCATCCCGGTTTTTTTCGCCGGCCGCCGCCACGCGCTGCTGCGCGGGCGGGGCAAATTCAGCGCGGGGGGCCACCTCGGTCGCGGGGCAGGCAGGGGTGTCGACGGGGTCGTCGACGGCGCTGATGCTGACTTCACAGTCGTCACGCACAAAGTCGAACACTTCGTTGAGGGTGGCGTGGCTGGCCGTCGAGCGCAGGTCGATTTCGAACCCCAGGTAGCAGCTTTCCGGGTCCCAGCTGTCCACGGCCGGAATGCCGTCGGTCAGGGTGGTGACCTGCAACAGCGTGCCCAGGGTGTCGAGGTAGCGCAGGAAGGACAACGGGTCCATGCCGTTGCGAAAGACATCCACGCCGAAGCGCAGGGAAATATGCCAAAGCACTGCGTCCGCCGTGGCGTCGTCCACCGCCGCGGTTTCGACGCGGGCAGTCGCGGTCTGCAGCGGCTGATAGGCACTCAGCGCCTCGCGCAATACCTCACCGCGCTCCAGCGCGGCAGGCGTGGGCGCCTCACCGCGGCTGGCGACCACATCGATCAGTTCGAGCATGTGGTCGCCGCACTTGAGCAGCAGCGCGATCAATGCGGCGTCCACCGCTACACTGCCGTCGCGCAGGCGGTCGAGCACATCTTCGACGATATGCGTGAACCCCACGATCGACGCCAGGCCGAACAGGCCCGCCGACCCCTTGATGGTGTGCGCGGCGCGGAATATCGCGCCGATGGCATCCTGATCGCCGGGCTCGCTTTCCAGTTGCAGCAGGGATTGCTCCATGGCCTGCAACAGTTCGCGTGCCTCGACGATGAATGTCTGCTGTGCCTGATCGAGATTGATGCTCACCTGGACCTTCCTTGTCGATCAATGAGAGTGGGCAGCGCTGGCTACAACGCGGCGTTGCGACACAGTTCAAGCGCCTGGGTGACCGCTTGGCTCTGGCCGGTCACGCTCAAGGCGGTGCCGGCAATGCCGGCTTCACGCTGGATGACCGCGAGCAACTGCAGGCCGGCGCCATCCATCTCGGTGACCTGTGACAAGTCCAACTCCAGGCGAGGCGCCACGCCCATTTGCGGCAGCAACGCGCTCGCCAGTTCGGCCACGGTGTAAATCGTGAGTTCGCCGTCAATGCCCACGCGGGCGGTGTCGTCGAGTGTTTCGCACGTTATCGGCATGGGGGCCTCCCGGTGTCAGGGCAGGATCAGTTTGGATACGGCTGCCAGCATTTGCGCCGGCTGGAACGGCTTGACCACCCACGCCTTGGCGCCAGCAGCCTGGCCTTCGGCCTTTTTCGATTCCTGGGACTCGGTGGTCAACATGATGATCGGGGTGAACTTATAGTTGGCCAGCTTCTTGACCTCCTTGACGAAGGTGATGCCGTCCATGTTGGGCATGTTCACGTCGCTGATGATCAGGTGCACTTTCTGCCCGTTGAGCTTGCTCAGGGCATCCTTGCCGTCGCTGGCCTCGATCACGTCGTAACCGGCGCTTTTCAAGGCAATGCCGACCACTTGCCGCACGCTGCTGGAGTCGTCGACCACTAGTACATTCTTCGCCATGAGGGGCTCCTTAAAAAAACGTGATGTCTTGAGAATTCTGTTGCACGGAGGCCGCGCCATGGTGCGTGCGCCGTTGCTCATCGGTGGCGTAGGTGGCTTCCATGCGCGCCAGCCACTGCCGGGCGTCGACGGCCACGGCCTGGTCCGGGGACTGGCGGGTCTGCATAAGGTGCTCATGCAAGGCGTGCATGTTGTCTCGCACGTGGCTGAGGATCTGGCTGACCCGGTCCTGGAATTGCAGGTTGACCAGTACTTCGGTCATCTCATCACGAATGCCGTGGCTTTCCTGCTTGAGCAGGTCGGCGGAGTCGGCCAGGCGCCCGGTGATGTTCTGGAAGCGTTCAAGCACCAATTGAATGCTGTTTTCAGAGGCAGCCACCGAGTTGCTGTCCTGGTCGGCACTGCTGGAGGCGGCCTGCACCAACTGGGTGATGGCGTTATTGATGATGTCGACCTTGGCCGACATCTGCTGGCCGGTTTCGCTGGATTTGCTCGACAGGCTGCGCACCGCATCGGCCACCACCGCGAAGCCGCGACCGGCTTCACCGGCCCGCGCCGCCTCGATGGCCGCATTGAGCGCCAGCAGGTTGGTTTGTGCGGCAATCGCGGCCACATCGGCGGCCATGGTGCGCAGTTCGCCGGTATAGGCGGTAAGGCTGCGTACTTGGGCGAGCGTCTGGTCACGGCTGGTTTGAGTGGCCTTGAGTGAGTTGATCACCTGGCTCAGCTCGCTGTCGCTGCGCGCCAGCACCTCCAGCGCGCCGTCGGCGGCCTTGCCGTCCAGTTCGCCGGCAGCCTGCTGCGAGGCTTGCACCGTGTCCTGCAATCGCGCGGCTATCCCGGTAAATCGGTTGGCCAGGCTCACAATTGCGTCTTCGGTCTGCTGGCGCGAGCTTTCCACCTGCTTGGCCCAGATCGGCATGGCGCCCAGCAACACTTCATCGAGCTGTGCCCGCGAGTCCATGCCGCTATGCGCCGCTTGCGCGCCTGACTGATCCGCCAGCGCCCACGCGGTGGCTCGCAGCACTGCGTCACGCTGCGAACCGGCGCTCCAGGCGCACGCACCGAGGCCGATCAGCACCAGTACCGCGCAGGCCGCCAGGTTGGCCACAGAGGTTGACTGCAACAGGATCCATATAACGGCGGGCGCCACCGGGATGAAAGCGAACCAAAGAAAGCGCGGATGACCAGGAAGGGGGATGTGGCTGGATTGACGCTGGGCCATGAGTTCGTTCCTTGAACAGTCTTGCGGATATAAACAACATAGGGGTTATCTGCTGTATATAGAATAGCTTTAGCCTGCCGCTGTACCGTCCGTCCGATTGATGATAATTATGTTACTTACTTAGAGAGATATTGGTGGTAGTAAGTAGAAGGAGATGGGTAGGGTCCTAGTGTCCGCGTACGTCTTGATGTTTATCGATTAATCGGGCAGGCAGATTCAAAGTGACAATTTAGTTGAATCGTCGGAAAGTTCGTACCAAAGCGGCTTTATATTTATTGCATTTATTATTATCGCATCGGTTATTGCTACCGTTATTCTCGCGGTGCTGTTGACCAAGAGTATTGTTCGGCCTCTCTCTTAGTTGATTCTTTTACAAATTAACCTACATTGAACGAATTGATTCGAGAGACGAATCCGGTATTGCTCAAGTCGTTGAATGACCCAATGATTACTTTCTGCCAGTGGTGCTTTGGGGCAGCGGCCAGGAGGGCGGGGGTCTCATAGGTGATTTCTTATTTTTGTGATCGTGGTAGGTCATCCTATGACTGTGCCTGAACGACAGCAATAGCTGCTTTTCTCAGGATTGAAACATATGCCGTGGCTCAGGCTTAGCGTTTGCGTGAATTTGACCCGGTTCAATATCATTTCTACAGCCCGACGCCTCCGCTTTCTGCTGCTGAAACATTTATAAACACTATCGTTTAAGAATTGTTGTACGACGTCGTATCTATCGTGTTCGACTGCGCTCGTTCTCACAAAAAAAATAAATGGAGATACCCTCTATGACGAGCATTCGTTCCGTCGAAGGCCAGGCTGCGGCGCCCGCGCAAAATCGATTTTCCCGAATACTCAAACTGCTGGGCCCCGGAATCATCGCGGTACTGTCATGGCTGGGCGCAGGTGACCTGATCACGTCGTCCGTGGCCGGTGCCAATTACGGTTACGCCATGATGTGGGTACTGGCGGTCTCGCTGCTCCTGAGATACCTGATCGTAAACATCATCGCGCGCTTCCAGTTGTGCAATAACCAGGGCATGACCATTCTGCAGGGCTATGCCCAACTGAATCCCTTTTTTGCCTGGTTCATGCTCGTGTACGCCCTGTTGATGGGGCACTTGATGAACGCCTACATGATCAAAGGGGCGGGTGAGTCGCTGGCAATGCTGTTCAAAAGCGACCAGCCACTGCTGTGTTCATTGGCGGTGGTACTCGCGGTGTGGATGCTGGTGGGGCGTAATATCTATTCGATGATCGAAGGCGTGATGAAAGTGCTGTTGGCGATCATGACCCTGGCCTTCATTGCCTTGGCCGTGATGTCCGGTCCTGATGTGGTCGGCATCGTCAAGGGCACCATCGGCTTCAGCATCCCGCCGGATGAAGGCGTGCACGGCGCGCTGCTGGTGGCGGTATCGGTTATCGGCGCGGTTGCAGGCTCCATCGCCAACTTCGTGCATCCGTATGTCATGCGCCAAAAGGGCTGGGTCGGGCCGCAGCACAAGCGTGTTCAACGCAACGATCTGCTGTTTGCAGTGTTCGTCGGGATCGTCATCAATTTGGCCATCTGGATCGTCGGCGCGGAAATCCTGCGGCCCAACGGCATCGAGGTGAAGACCTTGGGCGATCTGGGCAAGGCCCTGGAAATGTTTTTCGGCCCGGTGGGTTGGTATGTGTTCTTCATCGGCGTGTTCGCTACTTTGTTTGCCAGCATTTCCGGCAAGACCACCGCGTTCCCGATGCTGATTACCGATGCCTTCCAACACGTTCGTCCTGAACGTCGCGAAAAGTACGGCAAGGAGTTTCATCATGACCCGATGCACAAATGGTTCATGCTATTCATCCTGGTCACACCGTTGATCTGGTCGCTGCCAGGCATGCCGGATTTCGTGACCCTGACCATTGGCGTCAGCGCGTTGAACATCATTGGCTTGCCGGTTATTTCCCTGGGCCTGCTGATCATGTCCAACCAGAAGTCGCTGCTGGACAAGCAATATCGCAACAACCTGTTTGAAAACATCGCGTTGCTCTTCGCTACAGGCCTTGCGCTGTGGGTTGCCTTCCAGTTGAGCGTCGATCTGTTTACCTGACAAAGAGCTACCGTGGGACGCAATGTCCCTCGGTGGCTAACCTGGGCGCGCATGTGTGTAGCGAACCAGGTAGCCAGCCAGCGCAGCCGCCTGATCTTTGCTAAAGAACCCTGCCAGATAGCCATCCGGCCTGACCAACACGGCGCAGCCTTCACCGAGGTTGTAGAGCCGGGCGAACTGGCCCAGGTGATCTTCGATCTCCCACCCGGGCCCGATGCTGTGGATGTGCAGGCCCGCGCTTGGTGCGAAGTTCGAGAGGCCATTGACCAGCAAGGTCCAATGGGCGCCCTTGAGCAGGTTGAACAAACGCGTTGGGCTGCCGCTTGCGCCTCGCACGATGGCATCGGGTGCACGATCGCCTGGCTTGAGCTTGCTGTCGGCAGCTTGCGGGGGGAGCGACAACGTTGAGTGCGGATAGCCGATATCCAGCTGCTGTGTTTCACGGGGCCGTCTGTTATCACCGGTCTTGAAACCTGCAAGCAGCCGCGTGGACAGGCCGAGCACATCCGCCGCCACTGGCCGGCGCTCAGCTTCGTAGGTGTCGAGTAGCGTCTCTGGTGCGCCGGCCAATACGGCGGCCAGCTTCCAGCCCAGGTTGTAGGCGTCCTGGACGCTGGTGTTGAGCCCTTGGCCGCCCGTTGGCGGATGGACATGCGCCGCATCGCCGACCAGGAACACCGGCCCCTCCCGGTAACGCTCGGCGAGCCTGGCATTCATGCTGTAGGTGGAGGACCAGGCGACTGAACGGACCGTGATGTCTGTACGTCCGGTGTGCAGGGCAACGCGTTCGGTCAGCGCCGCCGCGCAGAGGTCAATCTCGCCCTCCAGGGGAACAGGTGCCTGGATCTGGAACAGGTCGGTGCCTGCCAACGGGCAGATAGCCAATGGGCCTGAGCCCCCACCCTCAAACTGGTGCCACACGTCACGCGACAATCCATCCAATTCCACATCGGCCACGATCGCTCGCACGCCCAGGGTCTTGCCCGCAAAGCCAATCCCCAAGGTACCGCGCACGAAGCTGCGCCCACCATCGGCGCCCACCAGGTACCGGGCCTTGAGTGTCTGCTCGCCATCCGGGGTTGCGAGTACGGCGTTGATCCCCTCGGTCCCGACCACCATTGCAGTCAGCTCGACACCAAACGCTGGGGCATGCCCCAGTTCGATCAAGCGCTCGCGCAAGATCGCTTCGGTCTTGAACTGGGGAATCATCAACGCAAGGCAGTACGGCTCTGCAGGTGTGGGCTCGGAAACGCTCGTTACCGGCTGGTCAGCGTGACTGCCATCGGGCGCGTATTTGCGAATAGCCGGGTAGATACCCCCTGCGGCCCTGACCCGGTCCAGGATCCCGAGATCTTCGAAAACCTCCTGGGTGCGAGGCTGTATGCCTTTGCCGCGCGAGCCCGAAAAGGGGGAGGGGCGCTTTTCGATGAGGGCAAAATTCACCCCGCGCCGGGCCAAGTCGATTGCCAGGGTCAGGCCAGCGGCACCGGCACCACAAATCAGGACGTCAACAGAGTCACGCATTTCACTTCCCCTAAGAATGTGTAAGATGCACATAACAGGGAGCAGCTTATGACTACGAAAAATAAAGTGCAAGATACACATATATCGGTGCAGATGAAGGATCTGCACCGGTCCTTGATCTCGATCGTGAGCGTGATGAACCGGCCTCGCAACGACGAGCGACTGATCGCAGAAGCGGGTGTCCATCTGGATCAGGCGCTCTTTCGCCTGCTGGTGGTCATCGAGCGGGTAGGACCGATTGGCGTCGTGGATCTGGCAGGTCGCCTTGGCCGGGACTACACGACCATCAGCCGACAGGTCTCCAAGCTTGAACGCATGGAGTTGGTGATCCGGCATGAGAACTCTGAAGATCGCCGGATGCGCGAGGCGGTGGTGTCTGAGAAAGGCAAGGCAGTCACCGACAAGATCGACCAGGCACGTGAGCGCCTGGCCCGGGAAATCTTTCAGGACTGGGCTGCCGAAGACATTACCTCCCTGGTGCGCCTGATGCGTCAATTCGCGCAGGCCCTGGAGCAGGGCACAGAAGTTGGCTAGCGTCAGCAGCTTACGACGTGCGTTGCCTCATGCGCTGCCGGTCTCACACGCCAGCGCTTCATCCTGATGTGAAATCGGCAGCACCGCCAGGTGCGGCGATTCGTCGAAGTACTCGATCAGCAGTTCGGTGAGGACGCGTATTCGCACAATCGGCCTTGCGCACTACGGCTCCTGCTGCAGCAGTTCCCGCGCGTTGCCTTGGCTGATCTGCTGCGCCCGCTCACTGCCGATGCCCATTTTTTCAAACCACAGCAAGCTGTCTACCTGCCATTGTTCGATATCCGGTTGAGAGGTCTGGCCCAGGTCGGAACTGTACAGCGCCCTGGGAACGTCGCACAGGACGCTGCTCAAGTCTTCCCATGGCTGGTAGCCGAGCAGGTAGGTCAGGGCAGTTTGTTCGGTGTACACCATGGGTGCTTGAGCCAATTCCAGCAGGGCACTGGCGTCCAACCCGGTCAAGGGGTTGGCCGGCTGATTGAGCATCAATCTGGGCACATCCAGCCGTACCGCCGCGTCTATCAGCAAGCGAACCTCCTGAGCGTCGGCATGACCGGTAGAAATGACGATGGGGTAGTCTCGGGCCATCCGCAGCACATCCAGGGTTTGCTCAGTCAATTTCCCTTCATGGCTGACGGTCAGCGGCCGGATGGGGTATTTATCCAGGATCCAATGACCACTGTTGCGTTTGAGGCGGGACTGGTGGGTGCGGCCCGTGACGGTGGGCAGGTGCACGATCAGCCGCGCTTCGCTGTCTCCGTGATGGCACAGCGAACGTTGTACCACCCTGAAATCGATACCGCCGGCGATTTCGTTGAGGACCACCGAGCCGGAGACGGGAAGCCCTTCTTGTCGAGCCTCCCAGGCTTGTGAAGCGCTGCAGCCCAGATGATTCTTCAACACCACCCAGCCATTCAACACGCTGTAGCGCCGACCGGCCTCCATTACGCCATGGCGCCGCAGGTAGGCGTCGGGACCGGCGTGATAATGCACGTCGATAAAGGCAACCTCGGATAAACGCGGCGGGTGGCTCATGCGGCCATCTCCAGGTTGATGCCCAAGTGGTCGCGCACGGTGCGCATGACCAATGCCGGCGCATCGAGCAATGGGCGCATGCCGCCATCGGGTATCGGTAACCGGTAATGGCGGGCCTTTTCGTTGACATGCACATTGATACCGCGCACCAGCTGTGACTGTTCGCCATAGACGGTCAATAACCCGCCAGGGAAGCTGTGGCTGGCTTGCCGCAGGTCGAGGCCATTGAGCAGCCGGAAACCCAGGTGCAGGCGCCTTGATTGGAGTGCGGCGCTAGCCTGGTCGATATCGATTGGGCCGCTGGGGCGTATGCGGGTCGCCGGTTGCACGAGTCGATCGAGTAGTTGGAGGGCTTGTTCCAGATCGCCGAGCAGGGCCAGGTCAGCCATTTTTCCAAGGCGGCCGTCGAGAATGCCATCCGCCAGGGCAGGCGAGGACAGCAGCAGCACGTTACTGACATGGGCAGCAAGGCTGCTGCCGAGCAGTGCCTGGACAACCGCGCCACCCAAAGCCGAGCCTACCAGCAGATCAATCTGGCCCAGCGCCGACAACACATGCATCCAACGTTGCGAAAACACCTCAAGCGATTCGTGTTCGTCGGTCAGTAGCGATAAAGTGTCGAATATGACCACCCGATAACCCGCTTTTACCAGTGGTGCGATCATGGGCTGGAAGAACTGCCCTTCATCCCATACGGGCATGACGGGTGACATGACCACCGCCAGCTGATGGCCGTTGCCCCATTGGCTGCTGATTGCATTGGACGTTTGCATAAACCTTCTCCGGATCATCAGGCAATTTTACCGAGAGCCAGCAGTTGCTGGCTGTTGCGCAAGATTCGCGTGGTTTCGCTCAACAGGTCATGGACGATCTGGCGTGCGGGCTTGATGTCGCCTACCAGATCCAGAACTTCACCGGCCCAGATCGCACGCTGGTCGAGATCATCAGCAAGGACTGCCTTGGCGTAGTCCTGGCGGATCGACTCCGGCGCTTCTTGCAGTGCCTCGTCGCGGCCCAGCCAAGCCTGCGAAAAGCGGTTGGCAATGGCCCGGCCGCTGTAGTTTTCAGGCCATTCGATGCCGCGCACCCGATCGAAAATCCGCGTGCGCACCGTGTCCGACGTACTGGATTCGATCAGGCGCTTTTTGAACGCGGCCGAGGGCAGGGCCTCCTCGGACGCGAGGAACCGTGTGCCCAACATGACCCCGTCGGCACCCAGCACCAGCGCCGCTGCGACGCCACGCCCATCTGCGATGCCTCCGGCTGCAATCAGCGGGATCTTGTCCCCGAACCGATCCTGCACGGCGGGCAACAGTGGCATCAGGCCGCGACGCAAACTGTGCCCGCCGGCCTCGGCGCCTTGGACGATCAATGCATCGGCGCCGGCATCCAGGGCCGCACTGGCCTGGTCCAGCTCATGGATCTGTACGATGGCTTTCGCGCCGGCCCGATGGATGATCGGCACGAATGCGGCAGGATCGCCAAATGACAAGGCGACGACGTTGGGTCCGTATTCCAGTGCCAGGTCCAGCAGCGCCATGTTTCGGGCCACGGTGAACATCACCAGGCCGACGCCCCATGGCTGCTTCAATGCCTGCATGGGCGCCAGTTCAGTGCGCATCCACTGCTCGTCGCCATAGCTGGCGCCGACCAGTCCCAACCCTCCGGCCCTGGATACCGCAGTGGCCAGTTTTGCCCCGGAAGCCCCTCCCATGGGCGCGAGGACGATAGGGTGGGAAATATTGAAGCTTTGTGTAAAGCGCGTATTGAGGCCAGCCATATCGATACTCCTGTTCTCGTGCGGGCAGGCCGGTTCGGGCCTGCCCGCTTCGGCTTCTGTGTTCACTCAGCGATGAGTGCCGTGGTCAGCGCCTGGGGGATGAAATCGCTCACCTGATAAAGGTGAAATTCCCAGGTCCCGGTTTCCTTGAGCCCCGAATAACGCGACGTGAATGACTCGTCCTGAAACAACGAGTCAAAGGCATCCTTGCTGCTCCATTGCGCCTGGTTGATGACCGTTTTCCCGTCGAGGCTTTTGTACAGCCGGCTCCATTGGAAGGCCGGGTAATTCTGCGCCACGTACTGGACGGTATCGCGCAGGACGGCGAGGGCGGCATCTTGCTGGCCTGGATTCACATGGACGACGTTCACCAGAAAAATGGCCTGGTCTTCGCCCGATTGTGGTGCCTGGAAGTGTTCGATCTGAGTCATGCGTCATTCTCCTGGGGGGGGCAGGTTATTGCGTCAGCCGAGCGGATATCGCCGGGCTGCCGTTTTCCCAAAGCAGTGGATTGATAGGCTCGGCGAACTGGACCGCGTCGACGCGGCCGATGATCACATCGTGGGTGCCGTAGCCGAGGCGTTTGTCCAGGGTGCAAATAAGGCACGATTGCGCATCCGCCAGGCAGGGCAAGCCCTGGATGTCTTCCCAGTGGCCATGGGCGAAACGTTCGGCGCCTTTGACCTGGCCGGCGAATACCGGCACCAGGTCGCTATGGGCCGTGCTCAGCAGGTTGACGCTGAAGCGTCCGGACAGCATGAGCGGGCTGTGGAGGCTGGCGGAGCGGTTGATACAAATCAGCAGCGCGGGAGGGCTAGTGCTGACTGAGACCACCGCCGTCGCGACCATGCCCACCGGGTCATCGCCGTCGCGGCTGGCAATGATCGCCACGCTTGACGTCAACCGGCGCATGGCGTTTTTGAACTGGTCCGCCAATTCGACGGATTCAACGCCGGTGGTGACCGGCAAGACCGTGAGATTGCCCGAAGCATTGCGGGCCTGGGAATATCCGTTCATGCCACCGCCTCCATGATCCGGCCAGGTTTGTGCGGTGCGCGTTGACCGGCTTGCTCCATCAAGGGCAGCACTTCCTTGACGAAGCGCTGAAGCCCGCTTTGATAGTCCAGCCAGGTCAGGTTGATGCCGTCCACGCCCAGGTCGGACCAGCGCTGCATCTGGTCGACGATCATCTGGGAGGTGCCCACCAATGGCACGCCGGCAAAGCCCGCTTTGAAATGGAAGCGGAAACGCTCGGCATCGGCGGCGTCCTTGAACATGCCACTCTGTACGCCGATTTCACGGGTCACGTTGTCCAGCGCGGCGTCGTCGCCATGCTGGGTCACGTAGTAGTCGAGCTGCTGGTGCGCCTGGTCCAGAGTGTCTTCGTGAACGACATAGGCGTACACCCAGATTTGCAGTTCGCGGCCATGTTCCAGGCGTGCCAGGTCGCGATAGGCGTTGATCTGCGCGCGGATGGTGTCGTCGTCGTCTTCGTGCTTGAGGATCAGGAACGCGGCGTCACAATGTTTGGCACAGAACTGGCGACCCCTTGGCGAACCACCGGCGTTCATCAGGAACGGCCGGTTGATCGGTTTGGGTTCGGCGTAGCCTTGCTTGACGTTGAAGAACTCGCCCTCATAGTCAAAGTACCCGTTGGCCTCCCATGCCGTTTTAGCGATCTCTACCCACTCATCGGCATGGTCGTAGCGTTTGTCATGGTCACGCTGATGACCATTGAACATGCCCATTTCCTGGCCGAACCAACCGCAGATCATGTTCAACCCGAAACGGCCGCCGCTGATGTGATCGATGGTCGCCGCCTGCTTGGCGGCAAACAATGGGTGGACGGTGGACACATGCGACGTGGCGAACAGCGCGATCTGCTCGGTGACCGAGGCGAGGCCGGCCGCCCAGGTGTAGGTTTCGTAGGAAACGCCCATCGGATTGCTGGCGCCTTCCCAGCCGCGCCAACGGCCCACGGGCAGCAAGAGCTCAAGGCCTGCGCGATCGGCCAGGGTGGCGATTGCCAAGTTGCTTTGCCAGTCAGCCGCTCGGTGGCGCTCCGGGGCGGTGGTCAGCGTGCAGCCGCCTTCAATGTTGAAACCGAACACGCCGAGTTTGATTTTGTTCTGGCTGTCGCGCACAGGGTTAGGCTTGCGAATGGACGCCTTTGCAGTAGTCATGTCGTGAATACTCTTTCAAATGAATGGAATAAGTCGCAACTCAAACGTCGGCTTGCTTTTCCTTGGGTGACAGCCAGGGCTGGTCGTAGCGGTGCAGGGCGCGGGCCTGTTCCAGGGTGGAGCCAGCATTCACACTCTGGATAATGTCCTTCTCGGTCCGCTCGACGGCCTGGGCGCGCTGGATGACCTGTTCGGCCTTGTCGGCAGGTATGGCCAGGCAACCGCTGCTGTCGCAGATCACCAAGTCGCCCGGATTGACCGTGACCCCGGATATCTGCACGGGTACCTGGGTTGCTTTGAGCTGCACCCGGTTTTTCGCTGACTGCATGAAGCGGGCGCGACTGAACAGCGGGTACTTCAGGCGCTCGACCGTATTGATATCCCGCGCGGCACCGTCGATCAGCGTGCCGCGAATGCCCCGGCTTATCGCGACGTGGGTCAGGATGTCGCCCCAGGTTGTGCAGTCGGTACGCCCAGGGTTGCTGGAGACAATGACCGCGTCGGGCGGCACTTCATCGATGTAGTTGGCGGCGGTCCTGAAGCCGCTTCGTTCTGGCACAGGCTCGTACAGCACCGTGTAGGCGAAGCCTGCGCAGCGGGTTCCCGGCACCTGCTGGTTAAGACCTGCCAGCCCCCCGGCCAGCCCCAGGCTGTCGAGTGCATCCGACAGGCTGGCGGTGTCAAGTGCCTCGCAGGCTTTGAGCAGCGCATCGTTGTTTTGCACAGTGGCAGACATGATCGCGTTCATGCGTGGGCTCCTTTTTCCAGGGCGTGCTTGTCCAGGTTTCCGAACGGCTGGGATGTGGGCACGTCAAGCGACGCCGCCCACTCGAGGGTTCGCTCGATAATTGCCGCCGCCACTTCGAAGGTGCTGGCCGTTCCACCCAGGTCGTAGGTGCGGCAATCACTGCGTGCCACCTGGGCAACAGCGTTGCGAGTCGCTTGCGCGGCGTGCACGTGTCCGAGGTGTTCAAGCATCAGCGCAACTGACAGGAACATCGCGCTCGGGTTGGCCCGGTGTTGCCCTGCATAGGCGGGTGCGCTGCCGTGCACCGGTTCGAAGTAGGCGCCCTGGGCCCCGATGTTTGCGCTGGGAGCCAGGCCCAGGCCACCCATGACCCCAGCCCCGAGGTCGGAAAGAATGTCGCCGAACATGTTTTCCGCCACGATCACCCCGAAGCGCTCCGGCCGTCGGACCATCCACAACGCAACGGCATCGACGTTATCGATGCTGCATTGGATGTCGGGGAAGTCCGTGGCTACCGATTCCAGGATCTCCCGCGCAAACGCACCGCTGTGCCGCAGGACGTTGGGTTTATCCGCCAGCGTGACGCGGTCATAGCCTTGCTGGCGCGCATGCTCGAAAGCAAAACGGAACAGCCGCAAAAGCCCGGCGCGTGTTTGCAGGCGCACCGTCATCGTGGCATCGGTGCAACTCTCACGCGTCCACGGCGCGCCATTGCGTTCGCGCTCAGCCAGTATCGGTTCGAAAGCATGGGGAATGCTGGCAAAATCCAGCCCTGCATAAAGGCCCTCGGTGTTCTCCCGAATCACCGAAAAACGATAGCGATTATCGCCCATTACATCGGTAACGGGCCGCACATTGGCAAATAGCCCGAGTTTCTGGCGAAGCTGGATGACGGGCGAAACATAGTCTCGCCCGGTCCTCCTGAGTGCTGATGGAAGTTCTGCTTCTGCCTCACGGAGCGGCTTGCTGGTAATGGCGCCCAAGAGTGTTGCATGACTGTCGTTTATTAAACTCCAGGTTTTATCAGGAATGCAGTTTCCCTCTGTTTGCCAGCAACGCCAGCCAATCTCTCCAAACATAAGATCGATGGGTAAGTTTAAGGCATCGAATAACGGCAGTACTGCCTCGGTCACTTCGACGCCAATGCCGTCGCCGGCCAATACACATACTTGTTGGCGCGGGCTCATTAGCGAATACCTCCATGTGCCAGGGAGGGCGACAGGGTTGTCGGTAATGGCTTTATAGACTTTTCCGGTTTGCGGTTACCTTGTTCGTGCAATATCTGCAAGGCGTGAAAAATTGAAGCGGGGCTGTGCACCTTTATCACTTCATCCAGGCGTTGCTGAACATCAAAGGGCATGTTGTAAGTGCCCATCATGACATCCGTCAGTGACAGCGGAAGGCTGCTGGCGGGCACGGTGTCGGCGGTGACCTGGGATAAGTGCAGGGCACTCACCAGATCGTAGTCATTGCGAAGACCGGCACGGTGCAGGTACGCGACAAACACACCCAGGTGCAGGTTGCCGGCACCCTTACCCATGCCGCAAATGGACGCATCGATGTATTCGGCCCCGGCATTCATGGCGGCGATCGAGTTGGAAAGCGCCAGGGAAAGGTTGTTGTGGGCATGAAAGCCCAGGGGAATCAGGACCCGGCTGGAGATTCGCGTGATCAGCCGGTCGACATCGGCCGGAATCATATTGCCGTTGGAGTCTGCGAACACCAGCAAGTCTGCCCCGGCGTTTTCCGCGCGCAAACTCATGTCGGAAATTTCTCCAGGCCCCAGCGTCGTGACATGGGTGATATTGGCGCTTACCTGAAAGCCGTAGGCCTTGGCCAGCCTCAGGGTGGCTAACCCGTCCTCAAGGCGGTCGCGGCGCAGGCACACCCTGATCATCGACACGCCATGTTCCTGAAGCAATTGGAAGTCACTGGCATCGACGTTGTGCGGATGCACCATGACGCACAAATCGATACGACCCGCGGCGGCGGCATGGACCGCGCTCAGGTACTCGGCATCGACAGCGCTGGTCAGCCCATGCTCGTGCTTGCGCAGGAATGAGCCGTTGCGATAACCGATTTCGCAATACGGAATACCGGCTTCTATCATTTGAGAAATTGCAGACTGGGCGTAATCAACGGTGAAGTTGAAATCATTACGGTACCCTCCGTCTCGCAGCGTGACATCGATAATCTTTATCTGGCTCATGAATACAGTCCCTTTATCATGTTTCGAAGGCACGCAAGTGTGCCGTTTTAACTTCGAATAAGCAGAGGCAACCGGGATTACAATGTCTGGCGCAACCGAATACGTATAACGATCTACCCACAAAGGGTGGCGTTATTTTATCGTACGGGCAGGGGGATTATTATTATAGGAGTGTGGCGGTTATGGCAGTGTACAAGGTCATGGTTGAGCTAATAATTGTTTTCCTGACCTGGTTCGATAGTGGGCAATATCCTACAAGTTGTAAACAGGTTGTTTTTAACAGCGGCTGTTAAAAATTTCCCGGCTGAGCCAAACCGTGCATTAACGATGTTGCTGTGCAAAGCATTGAATGACGAAGTCCATCATTGCCCGTATTCCGGGGGCAGTTCGCATGTCGCGATGGACCACCAGCCACAGTTCAGCATGCAACGGCTGCTCTTCGATCGGCACCCTTTGCAAAGCGCCTGAGGCATCGGCCATGAAGACGGGCAGCAACGCGATACCCGCCCCCGCCCTGGCCGCTTCGGCCTGCACATCGAAGGATTTGACCCTTAGCACCACGGGCCGCTGGCCTGCGGCATTTTCCAGCCAGATGCGTTGGGGGGAGGGCTCCTGTTCATCGTCGTGGGCGATGAATTCATAGGCTGGGGCGGTGCGGTTCTGGAGATAGGAGGGTGCAGCGAAGAAGCCGAAGTCCAGGGTGCCGATCTTGCGCACGACCAGGTCCGTCTCGGTCGGTCGTCCGACGCTGATCGCGATGTCAGCTTCGCGCCTGGCCATGGAGGCCATGCGCGGGGTGGACAGGATGCGCACGTTAACGTCCGGGCATTGCTCCCGTAATCGACCCAGCTGGGGCGCAATGAAATGCGTTGTCAGGTGCGGCGGCGCGCTGAGGGTAATGTCTGCGACTTTATCGGTGCGGATCGCGCAGACCGCGCGACTCAGAGCGCAGGCGGTTTCCTGCATACGGTTACCCAGCTGGGCGATCCGTTCGCCATTTTCGGTCAGCTCGTATCGGTGGCTACGCCGGTCCACCAAGCGTATTTTCAGCGCGGTTTCAAGGGCGGCAATGCGCCGTGATACGGTCGCGTGTTCGACATTCAGTGAACGTGCGGCGGCGGCAAGCGAGCGTATCCTGGCGAAGGTAATGAAATACCGAAGGTTCTCCCAGTCAAACTGGGTGCTGTCCACAGGGAAATCGACGAGCTGCGTGGCTGAGAGTGATGTGCTGCTAACATCCATATCGTGACTCCGTCCGAGTGGTTATGACCGATAAAAACTCCGTAACGTGCAAGAAAAGACCGCAGCTTGCCGCGGTCCCAGGGAATGACTCTAGTGCAAAATCGCTTGGACTTCCGGCGCAAGTTCCGGTTGCCTTGCTCCATATATCAGTACCTTGGCCATTATCACCACCGCTGCCAGCGCGCAGAAAACCAGGCCACTGACGATGGTTCCCTCCATGCCCATGCGCGCGAGGAACCATCCGCCCGCTGTTGCCCCGAGCGTTACGCCCAAATTGATGAATGAAATATAGAGACCGGTGACAAACTCTGGCGCTTCCGGGGCCTCGGAGGTCAGCCAAACCTGGGTCACGATCAGTCCACTGGTATGGGTTGCACCCCACAGAACCACGATCAGAACCATTGGCAAAATGGCCGGGCTGGCAAAGAAGTGGAGGATCAGGTACGACGCTCCCAGCATGATCGGGTGCATCAGCGTGGTCACTGTCTTGTTCTTTGACAGTAGGCGACCTGCCAGCAAATTACCGGCCACACCGCCTACACCGAACAGGATCAACATGGCGCTGATCACTTCACCGCTCATGCCGACTTCGCGCGACAGGTACTCGGCGCTGTAGGAGTACACCGAAAACATCGCACCGAATATCAGCGTCGAAGCCAGTATGTTAAGCCACAGTGTAGGCTTGCGCAGGATGGCCAGTTGTTCACCATAAGGCGTCCGCTGGCCGGCGAAGGTATCGGGTAACCGGGCAATGATGCCCAGGCCGGCGATGACGTTGACGGCGGTGCAGAACAGGAACGCCGCTTCGTAGGAAAAACGTGCCGCGATCCAGGTGGTGATAGGGACGCCGAGTACCATGCCCATGCTGGTGCCGACAAACGCCTTGGCCGTGGCCTGCGTGGCTTGCTCTTTGGGATAGAGGGAGACCACAGCGACAAACGCCAGCGAGAAATACACCGGATGGAAGAACGCGGGAATGATCCGCAGGATCGCGAGTGTTCCGTAGGTGGGCGCATAAGCCGACAAAGCGCTGGCGCCGGCAAAAATGAACAGCGAGAGGGTCAGGATCCGCTTGCGGTTGTAGCGCGAGAACAGCAGCACCATGAAGGGACCGAATACCGCGATGATCAGAGCGAACAAACCTACCAGGTAACCCGCCTCGGACGCGCTGACGCTGTAGCGTTCGATGATCACCGGCAAAATACCGACCACGCCGAATTCGATGGTATAGACGCCGAACAGGCCCAAGGCAATGAAAAACAACGGGTTGAACAGTTTCATGGTCGGTCCTCCAGGGTCACGATGACTTTGCCCAATTGCTCACCGGCTTCCAGGTATCGGTGGGCTTCTACGATTTCCTCGAAGGCAAAGGTCCTGGCGATCACCGGGGACAGGCTGCCATCGACCAGGCCGCTGGACACGAACGCCTTGCCTTGGGCAAACAGGACGGGATCGTTGACGACTTCGTGCAGCAGGTAACCGCGCAGCGTGAGGCTTTTCCCCAGCACGGTGAACAGCGGGAAGGGCGATGGCTCGCTGCTCAGGGCGCCGTACTCAATGATGATTCCGCCACGACGCGTGGCGTCCGCCAGTTGCTCGATAGCCGGGCCGCCGACTGGGTCGAAGACAACCCGCACGCCATTCCCGGACGTAATGTGCGCGACACGTTCCGCCAGATCTTCCTCGTCGCTGACAATCACATGGACGGCACCGGCGGCCAACAGTTTTCGCACTTTTTCCTCGCCCCGGGTCACCGCGATGGGGATCGCTCCCACGCGGTTGGCAATCTGGATGGCCGCCAGGCCGACGCTGCTCGAGGCAGCGGTAATGAGTATGAAGTCTCCAACGGCCAGCCCGGCGACGGGCAACAAGGCGCCCCACGCCGTGAGGTATTGCATCCAGACCCCGGCGGCCTGTTCCATGCTCAGGGTGTCCGGATGCCGCACCAGCATTGCCGCCGGCACCACCGCCTGCTCGGCATAGGTTCCCCATTGCGCGATGCTCGAAGGGGGAACGAGGCTGACGGGGTCACCTATCTGAAAGTCGCGTACGGCTTCGCCCACGGCTTCGACAAAACCGGCGGCTTCATACCCCAGCCGGCTGGGAAACTCGGCTTGTTCAAGGTACTGGCCACGCCTGAACATCGACTCGGCGCGGTTGAGGCCGATGGCCCTCACGCGGATGCGGACCTCATCAGGGCCTGGCTGGGGGACCGGTAAATCCTCGATCCGCAAGACCTCTGGATCACCATACTCATAGAACCGAACGACACGTGTCATGGCATTTCTCGCAAGGATTAGGAACGTTTGCAGTCTAGAGGCGCGTCCGATGCAGAAAAACGCGCTGGAGTTCCGGTATTAACGGATAGATGTGTCCGCAATGAACATCGATTGGCCCTGGCGCACACGGCGGCCGACACTGCGAACCAGCACATAGAAGAGCGGGGTGAAGATGAGCCCGAATGCGGTCACGCCCAACATGCCGAAGAACACCGCGATGCCCATTGCCTGGCGCATTTCCGCACCGGCACCGGTGGAAATCACCAAAGGGACGACCCCCATGACGAAGGCGATCGAGGTCATCAGGATCGGTCGAAGCCTCAGTTTGCTGGCCTCCCAGGCGGCGCTCTGTGGGGTATGGCCCTGGCTCTCCAGATCCCGTGCAAATTCGACGATCAGGATGGCGTTCTTCGACGCCAGGCCCACCAGCACCATCAGGCCGATCTGGGTGAAGATATTGTTGTCGCCTCCGGTCAGCCAGACGCCCGCCAACGCCGAGAGCACACCCATTGGCACGATCAGGATTACCGCCAGCGGCAACAAAAGGCTTTCATACAAGGCCGCCAGCACCAGGAATACCAGCAATGTGCTGACTGCCAGTACCCAGCCTGTCGCGTCACCGGCCAGCCGCTGCTGGTAGGTCAGGTCGGTCCATTCCATGCGTATGCCCTGAGGCAGGGTCTGCCGGGCGATGCGCTCGATGGCCGCTTCTGCCTGGCCCGAAGAGTAACCTGGGGCGGGCGCGCCGTTGACGTCTGCCGCTGTGAACGCGTTGTAATGCACGACCATTTCCGGGCCGTAACCTGGCTTGACCGACAGCAATGTCGACAGCGGCACCATGTCGCCGTATGTATTGCGTACCTTCAAGCGCGTGATGTCTTCCGGGTTGGCCCTGAACGCCGCATCCGCCTGCGCACGGACTTGGTAGACACGTCCGAACTGATTGAAATCATTGACATACAACGAACCCAGGTAAATCTGCAGGGTCTCGAACACGTCCGTCACCGAGACACCGAGCTGCTTGGCTTTGACCCGGTCCAGATCAACATCCAGCTGGGGCACGTTAATCTGGTAGCTGGAGAACAGCGGCCCCAGCTCCGGTGCCTTGGCGGCCTCGCTCATGAAGGCCTTGACCGCGCTGTCGAGTGCGACATAACCCAGGCTCGCCCGGTCTTCGATTTGCAATTTGAAACCGCCAAGGGTGCCCAGTCCCAGGACGGGCGGCGGCGGGAAAACAGCCGTGAACGATTGGGCAATAGCGCTGAATTGGCGATTGAGGTCCGCCGCGATCTGGTTCGCCCCCAGCGCCTTGCCGGAACGTTCGGCAAAAGGTTTGAGAATCACGAAGATGATGCCCGAGCTGGAAGAGTTCATCAGGCCGTTGACGGACATGCCGGGAAACTCAAGGGTATGCGCAACGCCAGGGTGTTTGAGCGCGATATCGTTCATTTGCTGGATGACCTGCTCGGTGCGATCCAGAGAGGCTGCGGCGGGTAATTGGGCGAAGCCCACCAGGAACTCTTTGTCCTGGGCTGGAACGAACCCCGTTGGCAACGTGTGGCTGAGCCATACGCAGGCACCCAGCAGAACGCCGAATAACGCCAGCGTCCTGCCCTTACGCGCCAGAACTCCACGCACGCCGGCGCCATAGCGGTCTTCGGCCCGCTTGAAGCGGCGATTGAACCCCCTGAAAAAACGCCCCAGCACCTTGTCGATGCCGCGCTCCAGCATATCCTTCGGGGCGCCGTGCGGCTTGAGCAGCAGAGCGCAAAGGGCGGGGGACAAGGTCAGTGAATTGAATGCCGAAATCACGGTGGAAATGGCGATGGTCAACGCGAACTGGCGGTAGAAACCGCCCGAGAGACCGGGCATGAACGCCAATGGAATGAACACGCAGACCAGCGTGAGGGTAATGGCGATGATCGGTTTGCTGACCTCTGTCATCGCCTTGTGCGTTGCCTGATGCGGCGTTAATCCCTGAGAGATATTGCGTTCGACGTTTTCCACCACCACGATTGCGTCGTCCACGACGATGCCGATGGCCAATACCAGGCCAAACAGTGACAACGCGTTGATGGAAAAACCAAACGCCAGCAAAAATGCCAGGGTGCCCACGATGGATATCGGCACTGCCAGCAGTGGTATGACGGACGCGCGCCAGGTTTGCAGGAATACGATGACCACCAGCACCACCAGTACAATGGCTTCGAACAGGGTCGTGATCACCGCATCGATGCTGGAGCGAACGAACTGAGTCGGGTCGAAAACAATCTTGTAATCGACGCCTGCCGGCATATCTGATTTGGCTTCAGCCATGATTTCACGGGCGCGGGCAGAGATGTCCAGCGCGTTGCCGCCTGCCATCTGGAAGACCCCGAGGCCCACTGCCGGCTGCCCGTCCACCAGCGAGCGAAGCGCGTAGGTCGAGGCCGCCAGTTCGATCCGGGCCACATCACGCAAATAGGTCACAGCCCCATCAGGCACTGTCTTGACGACGATGTTGCCGAACTCCTCTTCGGTTTTCAGCCGTCCCTGGGCATTGACCGAGAGCTGAAGCGGGACGCCGGCCCGCATGGGCGAAGCACCAATCACGCCGGCCGCGACCTGGATGTTCTGCTCGCGGATTGCCTGGACCACTTCGCCGGCAGTGAGCCCCCGCTGCACCACGCTGTCGGGGTTGATCCAGATACGCATGGCATAGTCGCCGCCGCCCCAGATGCGCACCTCGCCGACACCGGGGATGCGTTCGAGCTGGCTCTTGATATTCAGAATGCCGTAATTGCGCAGGTAGTTGGCGTCGTATTCGTTGCCGGGTGACACCAGGTGGATCGCCAGTGTCTGAGTCGACGACGACTTGCTGGTGGTGACGCCCAAGCTCAGTACATCGGCCGGCAGGCGCGGCAATGCTTCCGAAACGCGGTTCTGCACCAGTTGCTGGGCCTTGTCAGGGTCGGTGCCCAAGGCGAATGTCACGTTGATCGCCAACGTACCATCACTGTTGGTCTGGGATTGCATATACAGCATGCCTTCCACGCCATTGATGCGCTCTTCCAGCGGTGCGGCGACGCTTTCAGCCACCACCTTGGGATTGGCGCCCGGATATTGGGCGTTCACCACGACCAATGGCGGCACCACGTCGGGGTACTCCGACACGGGCAGCCGCGTCAGCGAGAGCAGGCCGGCGAGCAATACCAGGGCGCTGAGAACGCCTGAAAAAATCGGACGGTCGATAAAAAATCCGGAAATATTCATCACTGCGCCGCCTGTGGTTGTGACGGCGCGCGTACGGGGGCGACTTGAGTGCCCGGTGTCGCCAGGTGCAAGGAACTCACCACCACTTGTTCCTCAGGTTCGATGCCTTGGTCAATGACGCGTAGCGCACCCTGGCGTATCCCAGGCTTGACCTGACGGTACTGGACGCGCCCCTCGGCGTTGACCACGAGCACGTACTTCTTGTCCTGGTCGGTGCCGATGGCGCTGTCCTCGACCAGGGTGGCGGAGCGGCTGGCACTGCTCGGCAGGAGAACCCTGGCAAAAAGGCCCGGGCGCAGTTCCCCATTGCGGTTGTCGAAACTGGCCCTGACCCGGATGGTGGCTGACCGGGTGTCCAGCCGGTTGTCCAGTGAACTCAGGCTTCCTTTGCGTGGGTAGCCTTCCTCGTGGGCCAATCCCAGCATCACCGGGATCGAATCGCCGGCCGGGCGGTTGCCCAGGTAGCGCAGGAAGGTCTGCTCATCCACCTCGAAGTCGGCATAGATTGGCGAGATCGATACCAGGTTCGTCAGGGCTGTGGAGCGTTCCCCTACATCGACGATATTTCCCGGCGTCACCTCCACGCGCGAGGCTCGGCCATCGAACGGTGCGAGGATGCGCGTGTGCTCCAGATCGAGCCGTGCCAACTCGACCCTGGCCTGGGCTTCATTCACCCTGGCCTGGGCTTCGTTGGCGCTCTGTACGCGCTTGTCCAGGTCGGTTTTGGCGATGGCATTGCTGGTAATCAAGTGCTCATAGCGCTGCAGTTCTTTCTGAGCAAACAGACTCATCGACCTGGCAGCCACCAGCGCGGCTTGGGCTTGCTGCAGCGTCGCCGCATACGGCCGAGGGTCGATCTCGAACATCAGGTCGCCTTTGCGCAGCAGCGCTCCGTCCTTGAAATGTACGCTGACGAGCGTGCCTGCCACCAAAGGCTTGATGATCACGGTATCGGTAGCAACCAATCGGCCGGTGTAGCTGTGCCAGTCGACGACATCACGCTTGACCGCGGCCATCACCTGCACTTGCGGCAGCGGCGCGGGTTCGGTCTTTGCCTGGGCAACCGGCGAGCGCGTGCTGATCGCCAACCCGGCAATGGCCGTCAGCACCAATACGCCCAGGGCCCAAGCGGGCACGCGGGTTAACTTGCGAATAAACGAAGACATGGCAAGCATCCTTTCTAATGGGGAAAATCAGAGCTGAGGGACTCCCAATGGCCGCTCAAGGGGGGCCGCCTTGCCCCAGCGCCTCATGGCGGGCCGCTCAACGCATGCGAAAAGCAGCCAGCCACCCAAGAGCGACAGACAGAACGTGGCGGCAAGAATGAGAAAGGCCGGAGCAATAGCGAAACGTTGTCCGTCCAGCAGCGAGGTCACGCACATCATGATCAACAGATGGATCATGTAGAAACCGAACGAAATCTCCCCCAGCCAGACCATGCGCGGGTGACGAAACCAGGAGCTGCGTTGCGCGACATCGGCGGCAGCCAGGCTGGTGATCAGGAAGGCGATCGGGATGACGGTGGTGAGTGTCAGGCTGTAGATAAAGGGCATTTCACCCGCGACGAAATACGCCGCTGCCATCAAGGCCAGGGCTGGCGCGACCGGTATGGCCGGCCAACGTCCGGCCATCAGGATCCGTGCCATCAACATCCCGATAACGAACTCGAACAGCCGCAGCGGTGGAAAGTAGTAGGCCAGCCACCATTGATTCAAGGCGATCGGGTATTCGACGATTTGCGGCGCGCCGGTGACAAACTCGGCGATGAGCCACTGTGTCGCCGCCATCGCGCAAACCACCAGGCCTGCGATCGGCCAGAGCCGATCTGCAGGAACTTTCCACAACGCGCGCAAAAGAAATGGGAACGCCAGGTAGAAAACCAATTCGCAACACAACGACCAGGACGGCCCGTTGACACTCAGGAACACCGACATGTCCGGCACCCAGGCATGAATCAGGAGCAAGTTGGGCAACCAGGCGCTGACGGCCGTCAGCGGTACGGCGAACAGGATCATCGCCAGGGCGAAAGTGACCAGATGGTTGGGGTAGATCTTGACCAGGCGCCGGCGCCAGAAGGCCCCGAGCGTATCGTTCTGGCGGGCCGACCAGGTAATGACGAAACCACTGAGCACGAAAAAAAACGACACCCCGATCCAACCGCCCACGCTGAACAACCGCTGGAAGCCGGCGATGATGTCTTGGTCGGCAAATGGATTGAATCCGATGATTTTCGTCAGTGAGGCATGGAAGAAGAACACCAGCGCCGCTGCGACAAAGCGAAATCCTGTCAGGGAGTCCAGGCGCACATGGGTGTAGTTGTGATACAGGCTTGAATGCGTCATGAGTCGATACCTTTCAATAAAGATCCGCGGCACGGTCGAGGTTCGAGGTGCCTGGTCAATTCCATGGGCAGGTAGCCAAAACAAAACTGAACAACTCAAATGGCATTCGCATGAAGGCCGGCCTTCAAGCCGGTCTTCTCGTCATGTCTCTTTATCGCAACGCAGGTTCTGCGTTATTCAAACGCCATAGACGGCGTTGCACAGATCAACGGTGAATTGGCCGAACATGCCTTCGAAGGCGGTATTGGTGAACGCCACCACGGACAGCTGCTGTGCCGGGTCGACGAACCAGGAATGACCAAACGCTCCTCCCAGGCGCCAGGTGCCCGCTGACTCCGGCACCTGCGCTGCTTGCGGATCGGTCAGTACGGTGAACCCCAGGCCGAAACCGCGTCCAGGCCAATTGGCCAGTTCCAAATCGCCGGTCTGGACGGTCCCCATTTCCTTGGCCAGGTTCGCTGGCATAAGCGCGCCACCCCCCTGGCGCAGGGTTTCGAGCAGCGTCAGGAATTCCTCGGCGGAGCCGATCATGCCGGAGCCGCCTGAAGGGTAGGCGCTGTCGTCAAGGGCACGGTCCGCGTCCATGCGGATGCCCGCGGTGTTTTCGAAAACCTCGATCACTTCCACGCCGTTCATGCGTCGTGGGGCAGGATCCGCATTGAGATAGGCGGCCGTCAGGCGAGACGTGTCGACCACGTTGAAACGGGTATCGGACAGGCCGAGCGGCTCGCACACCAATTGGTTGATCGCGTCGGCCAAGCTGCTGTCACACACCCTGGCAATGAGTGCGCCCAACACATCGGTGGCTATCGAATACCCCCAGTCGGCGCCAGGACGGTACAGCAGCGGCGCGGTCGCCAGTCGCCGGATGTTTTCTTCCAGCGTCAGCGGCGCGTTTTCCAGCCCGTCACACACACCAGCACGCGCATAGGCGCCGCCACCTTTGGCTTCGAGGAAGCCGTAACCCAGGCCGGCTGTATGGCTGAGCAAGTGGCGTACGGTGATCGACGCGCGGGAACCGTCCACCAGGGATGGCTGAAATTCCGGTAGCCAGCGGGCGACGGGGTCGTCCAGGCCAATGCGGCCTTGGGCAACCAAGGCCAGCGCGGCGGCGGAGGTAATCGGTTTGGTGACTGAGGAGAGACGGAACAAGGCGTCGGTGCGCATCGGTAAACCGGCCTCTCGATCAGCCAGCCCCACGGCGTTGCGATAGGTGATTTCGCCGCGACGGGCGACCAGCACGACGGCCCCCACCAGGCGCTTGTCTTCGATGGCGCTGTGCAGTGCCGCGTCGATTCGCGCCTGCATGGGGTCGGTGGCGATAGCGCTGGATAATTGAATGGTTTCTTTGGCGGTCATGTTCGCGATTCCCTGCTGGTAGTAGACGTCGCCATGCTAGGGCGCAGACGGCAGGGGAAACAGAGGCTAGAATTCCGGACACATCGGACGTTTCGTTCCGCAATTCAAGGCGCAGAACTCAAGGAGAGTGCGTGGACAACCTCAGCGGAATCTCGGTTTTCGTGCAGGTTGCCGAAACTCGCAGCTTTGTAGCCGCGGGCCGGCAATTGGGCGTGTCATCGTCGGCGATTGGCAAAAGCATCGCGCGCCTGGAACAGCGCCTGGGCGTCAGGCTGTTTCATCGCAGCACCCGCAGCATCAACCTGACGGCGGAGGGCATGCTGTTCCTGAACCGCTGCCGGCGCGTGCTCAATGAGCTGGAGGCGGCGGAACTTGAGCTGTCGAACACCAGCAGCGAGCCACGTGGCACGCTGCGCGTGAGCCTGCCCTTGGCCGGGCAGTTCTTGTTCACGTTGTTATCCAGCTTTGCCAAGCGATACCCGGACATTCATCTGGAACTGGATTTCAGCGACCGACTGGTGGATGTCGTGGAGGAGGGCTTTGATGCGGTGGTCAGGACCGGTGAGTTGAATGACTCCCGTCTAGTGGCGCGACGCTTGGGTGCTTTCCGTTTCCTGCTGGTGGGCGCCCCGACCTATTTCCAGAACCAGGGTGCGCCCCTGGATGCCGGCGACTTGAGCAACCATGACTGTTTGCTGTACCGGGTGCCATCCACCGGCAAGCTCGAGCGCTGGCCGCTACCGGACAAAGCTCACAACGGCGCGCAGGACCTGCGGGCCGTGCTGATCAGCAACAACATCGACATGCTCTTCAACGCCGCCATGGAGGGGCGAGGCATTGCATGCCTGCCGGAATTTGCCGTGAAGGATGCTCTGGAGGCTGGAGCATTGCAGGCCGTACTGACTGAAGAGGTCACCCGCACCATTCACTTCAGCGTGCTGTGGCCGCCAAACCGCTTCATCACGCCCAAGCTGCGCTGTTTTGTGGATTTCATCTCCTTGCATATGTGAGTGTGCGAGTGGCGTCGAATGCGGGCGGGCGCATTGATGAAGTCGCCGGCGTATTTTCTCGGTCGCTCACTGTAGCAACCCGATAGGGCACAGCAGTTCGAAGTGCTGGGTAAAGTCGACACACACATCTGTCGCTATACGCCGAGGCCTTCATGCTGACCCGTTGTTTTATCCCTCTTCTATTACTTGTTGCACCCTTTATTGCCGGACAATCCCATGGCAGAGATCTGGCGCAAGGACTGACCGATCAGGGCCCGTCCGCAGCCTTGCAGAACCACGACCAGCGGTATGGGCTGTGGTCCGGAATTGGCCTGATGAAAAATGCAATCGGCCAAAGTTGCAATGCGGTACTCCTGGACACCCGTGACCGGCAGAATAAAGCCGTCGGCCCGGCTTATGTATTGACCAGTGGGCATTGCGTGTATTTCAGCTATGGCACGGCCGCGATCAACCAAGCCATAGAGGCGAACATCACGTTCAATTATTTCCACGACACGCCCGCGCAACACCGCAGTTTTCTGATTAAAAAGGCGCATTGGAGCAGTATGGTCGGTACTGATCTGGCGATTCTTGAGCTCGATACGTCACTGGCCGCGCTCGTTGCAAAGGGCATCGTGCCACTCAAGCTCGCAGCTCATCAGCAGGCAGGAGAACGAGAGGTAATAAATGTCGGATCCCCGAGCGGGTTTCGCGAAAAAGGCTTGCGTATGAGTGCGTGCAAGGAAACGGCAACGAACAGCTTTGTCGAACATCCCGGTGTATTTCCTGGCGCCACCAAAAATCGTTGCCGTAGCCCGATGCTGGACCGGCGTACCAACGAAATCACCGGTATTGTCAGTAAGGTCGCGGCTGTCATCAAAAAGGACATCCTCAGCAACTGTCAGAACACCTCCGCGTGTGAAGCGGCCAAATTCAACTACAGCTATCCAGCCAACGACCTTCATCATTGTTTTGTCGATGGCCGGTTCTTGAATAACACGCTGAACTGCCAGCTAAAATCCGTCGAACTTGTCCTTGAAGAACCCTGGAAGCTCAATCCCTATGTGCATTTGCAGCAGGGCGCCACGGGGCTGAGTGTTCGACCCACCTGGAATATCAGGTTCTCGATCCTTGATCCCTTCTATCGATTCAAGTCCGTGCGCGACGTCAAGGAGTGCCGATTCCCCAACGGCTATTACAGCGCCGTCGCCTCGGCAGAGGGTTACATCAATCAAGAAATCGGACCGGCGTTGGGTCCCCATGTGTTGTGCATCATCGGGATACAAAGCCGCAGCGAACCGCTGACGCCGGCGCTGCTTCACAATGTTTTCACACACGCCGTCTTCTTGACCGCCCCAACGCCCGCACCTCAGATCAGCCTGAACTACAACGTCAACTGGGACGACCAACACACAGACTTCACCCAACATTACTTCTATGTCGATACTTCCCAAGGGGCTTTGTGCCAAGACATCGATGATGTCCGCTATGCATTTGCCAACGGCAGCGCTACTTATGAAATATCACAGCTTCCCATTACGTTGTGCAGCTACGCACGCAATTCTGCTGGCCAACCGTCCGCCGTGCGTACGGATGTGATCGAAATATCAAGGTATCTTCCTACCACGCAAATGCTGGAGCCGTCAGCGTCGCTGCGATAAGACCTCATCCGAACCGGCTACATTCCTGTCGCCAGTTCGCAATGAGGCAGGCGTATCAGCAACGGGTTCTCATCGAACTCAAACCCGTTGCCTCAAAGCCCTGTAGCGCTTTACTTGAGGGTGACGTCAAGCATCGGTGGGATGTAACCGTAGTCATATTCGGCGACTACGAATGTTTGCTGCCCCTTGATCTTGATGCCCACCGTTGGTGCCTCGGTGCCGCCGATACGCATCGTTGTCCCGCTTTCGCCGGTAGGTACGCTGTCGATAAAGGAAGTCACCAGGCCGTTGGGCATCACGCAGTGGGAGTAGGTCTGGAAGGGCTGGGACGACGGGTTGCCCAGCACCAGGCCGGAACCGTTCAAGGGCACGTAAGGGCCGAACAGCGAGTCTGCGACAAAACCGTACACCCCGTCTGGCCCGGTTACCCCGTCGGCATAGGTGAAGGTGTGGCTGATGGTGAACAGGTAGTACTTGCCGTCCTGGAACACGAAGTGCGGACGTTCGGTCTGGTCATTGACGCCGACTGCGGTCAGCAGCGGCGGCAGCATTTCCCAGTCGTCTCCATCCTCATCACGGGCCACAGCGATACCGACACAAGCCGTCTGGAAGCGCGAGTTGCCGACGTCTTCATAGCCCGGCGGCACATCGCCGATTTCCGCCTTACCCACTGTGTGCGAGCCACGCTCGCCAGCCACGTTGCCCTCGAACAGCATGTACAGCTTGCCGTCCTTCGGGTCGCGGAACGGCCACGGATCGCGGAACCCCCAGAACGCATTCTGCGCTTCGGTCTGGTACATCTTGCCGTCGGCCTCGAACAGCGGCTTGACCTTCTCGAAGCCCACCAGGCTGACGCCATGCTCGGTGGTCACCACGCGGCCACGCACCTTGACGATGGTCGCGCCTGGCGTGACTGCGGTGTAGTACAGGTCCACTTCACCCTGTTCGTTCAACAGGATCGGCGTGCCAGCCCATTCGCGGACGGTGGGCGAAACCCCTTCAGCCATGACCCGGCCGCCGAGTTTCCAGTCCTTGCCGGTGCGGGAAAACCAGTAGTACATCTTTGCCCGACCATGGCGATCGTTCCAGTCGCGGGTGATGTCGTAGTTGCCATTCTGATCGAGGTATTGCGGGTCGGTCGGGTGGCGGTCTGCGGTCAGGGTGAAGATCACCGACCAACCATCGACGGAGGTGATGTTGCCGTCGATATCACGCAGCGGCATGGTGTCCCAGATAAACACCTTGTCGCTCAGTACCGGGAAGTCGGCACTCACCAGTGGCTGGGTGGTGGTGGGGTCGTCTGCGCGGACTTTCAGCGCATCGGCGCGGGTCCACAGGCTGGGTTGATGGGGCGTTTTGCCAAATTTCGCGGTGATGCTTTTCATAAGGTAAACCTCGTCCATGAAGGTAGATAAATACTGTATTCATATACAGTGATTTGACTTTAGAAGACTCTATCCTTCGGGTCAAGGACAAAAATGCATTTATGCATAATTAAGTTTTTTCGGTGAGCTGATACGTTTCATCTTGAGGCTTTTACGGAAGTTAGGCGCTGTGTAGGCGCGTCTGCGCTGTACCGGCCCTCGGTTTGAATGGACGACGCAGAGAAGCGCTGCACTTGCCACTCACATGAGCCAACGCTCATGCTCAGCGTTTTCCAACCACTCGCCGGACACCCGCCCATGAGAGACCTGCCGCCGACCGCCACACTGCGCGCGTTTGAAGTTGCCACCCGGCACCCGACCTTTACGGCGGCCGCGCAGGAACTGCATGTCACCCAGAGCGCGGTCAGCCATCAGCTCAGGCATCTGGAGGCGTTGTGGGGGCTGCAGTTGTTCGAACGCGGCAAGGCATTACGCCTCACGGCGGCAGGGGCCACGCTGGCGCCTATCGTGCGGGAGTTCTTCATGAGCCTGGAGGCGACCCTCGGCGATCTGCGCGAGCAAAAAGGCAGGGTGCGCCTGAGCGTCAGCGCCACCTACTCCTTCGCGTTGAAATGGCTGCTGCCACGCTTGCCGAACCTGGCTCGCCAGCACCCCGAGCTTTTGGTGTCGCTGCACACCACGGACGACATCATCCACTTCTCCGGCAACCAGGCCGATGTTGCGATCCGGCTGGGCAAGGGCAATTACCCGGGGCTGCATACAGAGTTCTTGTTTGGCGAGCAGGTGTTTCCGGTGGCCAGCCCCGAATTGCTTCGGCGTATGGGTACACCGCGCGACCCGGAAGAACTGTTGCAGTTTCCGCTGCTGATCCGCGACGGCGCCGAGCTGGCGCCGAAATGGGAGGTCTGGTTTGACAGTGTCGGGCTGGCCTTTTCGCCGCTCAAGGAAAGCGTCAGGTTTGGCGACACCAACATGACGGTCGAGGCCGCCTTGCTCGGCCATGGCGTGGCGTTGGTGCGCAGTCGGCATGTGGAGAACGAAATCAGCGATGGGCGCCTGGTGCGGCTGTTCGATGTGCCGTTCCCATCGCCGCTGGCCTACTATTTCGTGTGCCCCAAGGGCATCGAAGCGCAGCCGCATATCGTCAACTTTCGCCGTTGGTTGAGCAGTGAGGCGCTGAAAGTGCAATGAGCCGGGTCTGAGGATTTGCTCATGCTGCGATGAAGAGACTTCGCTGAAGGCAGGGCGTTGGATTGCTAGGATGGCGCATGCCTATTCATTTGATCTGCCTGGTGCTTTTCGCCGCGCTGCTGCATGCCAGTTGGAACGCACTGCTGCGTGGCGGTGCCGATCGACTCTGGTCTATGACGGTGATGTGCATCGCCATCGCCATCACCTGCGTCGTCGCCGCTGCGTTCCTGGTGCCGCCCGCTATTGAAAGCTGGGGCTATGCGCTGCTGTCGGCATTGCTGCATGTGGGCTACAACCTGTTTCTGGTGCGCAGTTACCGGGTCGGTGACCTCGGGCAGATCTACCCGATATCCCGTGGCTCGTCGCCGGTGCTGATCACGCTTGGAGCTGCCGTCTTCGCCGGCGAAAGCATCACCCCCGGCGAGCTGTTCGGTATTGCGCTGGTATCCGGCGGGATTATTTCCCTGGCGTTCCGAGGCCGCAGGCTGTCGGTGCCCAGCTTGCCCTATGCGCTGGGCACTGGCTGCTTCATCGCCGCCTATAGCGTGGTTGACGGCATTGGCGCCAGGCTCTCCGGCGCGCCGCTCGGCTACACGGTGTGGATGTGCGCGTTGTGGGGCGTGCTGATGCCAGTGGTGTACATCGGCCTGCGCGACGCCCGCAGCTTGTTCCGCGTGCGGCCCGGCATTTTGACCGCGGTGGTCGGCGGGCTGGTCTCGTTGCTCGCCTATGGGATTGTCATCTACGCCATGAACGAAGCGCCGTTGGGGGCGGTGTCGGCATTGCGCGAAACCAGTGTGTTGTTTGCGGCATTGATTGGTTACCTGTTCCTCGGCGAGACGCTCACGGCACGGCGGGTCCTGGCGTGCGCAGTGATCGCCAGTGGCATTCTCATAATCGGTTGACAGGGCTGACGGCTCAGGAGGTTATTTCAATGGTTAACGTCTCGCAGGCACCGCTTATTCTGATAACCGGTGGCAGTCGCGGAGTGGGCGCAGCCACCGCCCGGCTGGCTGCTGCAAGAGGCTACGATGTCGCGATCAGCTACGTGGCCAATGAGCCTGCGGCCCTGGCGGTAGTGGCGCAAGTCGAAGCATTCGGGCGCCGAGCCTTGGCCATGCAGGCCGACAGTGCGGACCCGGCACAGGTCGCCGAGTTGTTCAGCGCCATCGACCGTACGTTCGGGCGAATCGATGTACTGGTCAATAACGCCGGGGTACTGGCGACTCAGTCACGCCTGGAAGACCTGGGGTTCGAACGCATGCAGCGCATCTTTGCGGTCAATGCCATAGGGCCGATCCTCTGTGCCCAGCAGGCGGTGAAGCGCATGGCTTACCGGCATAACGGTCCGGGCGGCGTGGTGATCAATGTTTCTTCGGCATCGGCGCGCCTCGGCAGCCCTGGCGAATACGTGGACTATGCGGCGTCAAAGGGCGCCCTGGAGACGTTTACCATCGGCTTGGCCAAGGAGGTTGCGCGGGAGGGCATACGCGTTAACGGTGTTCGCCCAGGGCATATCTATACCGACATGCACGCCAGCGGCGGCGAGCCGGGACGCGTCGATCGCGTCAAGGATTCGATTCCCATGGGCCGTGGCGGTCAGCCGGAGGAAGTGGCACAGGCCATTCTATGGCTGGCCAGCGCAGAGGCATCGTTCGTTACGGGTGCGTTCCTTGATGTGACGGGGGGTAAATAAAAAAGCCTGCCTATGTTTTGCTCGCACTTTCCTGAGTTGCAGCAACACGCCAGCGCAACAACTAGTCAGTGACAGTTGTTAACTAAATTAGTGTGCGCAGACGAACTAACGATGCATGGCCTGACATACGGATCGTTGTGTGCGCGCCGACAGGGAAGTTCAAACGATCGGCGCAATGAACGGCAATTGCGTGAATTGAAGGGGCAGCGAGGCTGCCCCTTCCACTCTCACTCAAGAGCCCGACTTCCGGCCGCCGCCATGGCTGTTCTGCCCGCCTTTACGGCCCGCCTCGGACGCTTTGTCACGGTCATTGGCGAAGTTGCCGCCCGACGTTTGGCCGCCTTTTTTCCCTGCTTCGGATGCTTTTTCGCGATCGTTGGCAAAGTTGCCTGGGTTTTTATTGCCTGTAGTCATGACAGTTCTCCAGTCGCTAAGTTAGCGTTTCGTTAGTTGCCCGTTATGGCAGCGGGCATCTATTCCGATAGCGACGCCAGCAGAAATGTTTTACTGATTTTTATAACAGGCGACGAACGGCAGATAAGCCGGGAAAGTTGTACAAGTTCGCCGTCTTAACGCCGCTTCGTATAAGTTTTGCCCGTTGCTGCATGCCGGCAATAACAGCGCTCACGCCATTCGTCTTTTTCGTTGCACTTGAACTCCATGGGCCGGCTCAAACGAGGTTCCCCCTCTTTGTGAACTGGAGATTTTTTGCCATGAACCATGACCCATCCAACTCACAGCACCGACCGGTTGAACCGCTCGATAAGCCGAATGACGATGGTTGCGTGATCGGCACCGCCGGACGTGACGAAGACCCAAACGCAACCACTGACTGGGACCACCCCGACAGCCATGCGACCGCTGTCGAGGCCACCGTGACGCCGCCTAACGGCACGCCCGGGATCGACACCGTTCCAGAAGCGGATGATGCCAGCTGAGCAGCAGCGCCGCCGTTTCGCTTGTTGTGCAACGGTTAACCGCTCGTCGTGATGCGCAAATTAATTTTGAAATTTTTCACGCGCCGCTCGCTTCCCATGAAAGGTAGGCGCGCATTCCCAAGATGCCGCCACTTTCAGTAAGCCTGAGGAGATTTGTTGATGTTCCTACATAACAAGCGACTTCAATACACCGTACGTGTGGCCGAGCCCAACCCGGGTCTGGCGAACCTTTTGCTCGAGCAATTTGGCGGAGCTCAAGGTGAGTTGGCGGCCGCATCCCGTTATTTCACCCAGGCCTTGGCTGAGGACGATCCAGGGCGCAAAGACCTGTTGATGGACATCGCCACCGAAGAACTCAGCCACCTGGAGATCGTCGGCTCGATCATTGTGATGCTCAACAAGGGCGCCAAGGGCCGAATGGCCGAAGGCGTGGAGGAGGAGGGCGAGTTGTATCGCTCACTCAACGGCGCCGGCAATGATTCCCACATCACCAGCCTGTTGTACGGTGCGGGGGCGCCGCTGATCAACTCGGCCGGGGTGCCCTGGACAGCGGCTTACATCGACACCATCGGTGAGCCCACGGCGGATATGCGCTCCAATATCGCCGCCGAAGCACGCGCCAAAATCGTTTATGAACGGCTGATGAACGTCACCGACGATCCAGGCGTGAAAGATGCCCTCGGGTTCCTGATGACCCGTGAAATTGCGCATCAGATGTCCTTTGAAAAGGCTCTGCATTCAATTCAACCGAATTTCCCCCAAGGCAAGTTGCCAGGCAAGCCGGAGTTCACTCAGGTGTACTACAACATGTCCCAGGGCGCGGAAGACCTGCGTGGTCCTTGGAACCAGGGCGATGAATGGGAGTTCGTGGAGAGCCCGCAACCTGCGGTCGATGGCGGGGATGGCACGGCCAGCGTGCAGTTGGACGCTGACGACGAAGCAGTGCTGAGCGCGATGAAAATTCGTACGGCCTCCGACCCTACCAGCGACCCCACCACCGGCGCTGACCTGGGCTCGGGCCTTCAGCCCAAGCCTGATCTTTGATGCGCGGCAGCCGCACGCCCAGAGGCGTGCGGCTTTTTTATTGGCTTGAAGAGGAGTAACGAGATGGCAACCCCACAGGAAAACCTGCTCGACTGGCTACGCGACGCCCATGCCATGGAGCAACAGGCCGAAAAAATGCTCAAGGCACAATCCGAGCGCCTGGAACATTACCCTAAGCTCAAGGCCCGGATCGACGAGCATATTCAGGAAACTCTCGGCCAGCAGGCGCTCATTGATGAATGCCTGGCGCGCCTGGGCGGCAGCGCGTCGACCTTGAAAGACATGGGCGGCAAATTGATGGCGTTCGGGCAGGCGGTTGGTGGCTCACTGATGAGTGACGAGGTGATCAAGGGCGCGATGGCCGGTTATGTGTTCGAAAATATGGAGATTGCCAGCTACACGGCGCTTATAGCGGCCGCGAAAGTAGCCGGAGACGCCGAGACACAAGCGGCCTGCGAAAAGATCCTGCCCCAGGAAATTGCAATGGCCGAGTGGCTGCTCGAGCATCTGCCCGAGCTCACCCAGGCATTTCTGGAGCGCTCTGCAGCGCCCGACACAGAGGCCAAACGCTGAGATTGCGCGCGGCGCCCCGTCGGCGCCGCGCGTGATTGGGCGCAGCCTCGCACTCCGCTGCATTTTCACGGTCAATGGATCACGCACCACTTATCTGGAGGTGAACCGTGGACACAAAGAAAAAGCCCACAGTCGGCGCTGAGGCGTTGGCGGTGCTGTCTTCCGACCGTAAAGATCTGTTCTTCGCCGCCATGCAAGCCAGCCACAGTGCAATGATCGTGACCGACCCCGCGCAGCCCGACAACCCGATCATCTTCGCCAACCCGGCGTTTCTTGCGCTGACCGGGTTTGAGCATGACGAGGTCATCGGACGCAATTGCCGGTTGCTGCAAGGGCCAGAAACCGACAAGAGTGCTCTGCGGCAGGTGCAGCGTGCGCTTGAGGGCCACCATGAGGCCTGTGTCGAGGTGCTTAATTACCGCAAGGACGGCTCGACCTTCTGGAATGAGATATTCATCTCGCCGTTGTTCAACGAGCGCGGCCAACTGGTGTACTTTTTTGCCTCCCAGCTGGACGTGAGCCGGCGGCACGACGCGGAACTGCGCGTGCGCCGCGTCCAGGACCTTGAAGCGCTGGGGCAACTGACGGGTGGCATCGCTCATGACTTCAATAACCTGCTGCAGGTGATGGTCGGGTACCTGGAGCTGATCCAGCAGAGCGCCAAGCGCCCCGGCAGCGACCCGCAGCGCATCGTCAACAGTGCCAGCCGTGCCCGGGCGGCCGCTGAAAAAGCGCAAACCCTGACCCAGCAATTGCTGGCGTTTTCGCGCAAGCAGCGGCTCGACAGCCGTGTGATCAATCTGAACAGCGTGTTGAGTCGGCCCGACTTCAGGAGCGTACTGCATGACGTCGAGCTGCACATAGAACTCGCCGACGATCTGTGGAACTGCTGCATTGACCCTGCCCAGGCAGAGCTGGCGGTGCGACACCTCCTGTCGAATGCCCAGGATGCATTGCAAGGGTGCAGCGAGCCAGCAGTGACGGTTAAAACCCGCAACGTCCAGGTGCCGGGCGAGGTCGGTGCTGAACGCGATGGCCTGGCTGAGGGCCGCTACGTCAGCATCTCGGTGTCGGATAATGGCAGCGGCATCGCCGAGGGTATTCAGGATAAAGTCATGCAGCCGTTCTTCACCACCAAGGAAGAAGGCAAGGGCTCGGGTCTGGGACTGTCGATGGTGTATGGCTTCGTCAAGCAATCGGGCGGCACGGCGCGGATCCATTCCTATCCCGGTGTCGGTACCACCATACGTCTGTACTTTCCGGCCGATGATAGTCAGCCCTGGGTCGAGCAAACATCCGCCACCGCCTCACTGCAGGGCCACGAGAACATCCTGATCGTGGAGGACCGGCCCGACGTGGCCGAGTTGGCCCAAGTGATCCTGTCTGACTACGGTTACCGGACCGGCATCGCGCACACCGCCGCCGAAGCATTGAGCATGCTCCAGAGCGTCCCGTATGACCTGGTGTTCAGTGACTTGATCATGCCGGGCGCGATGAATGGGGCGGTACTCGCGCGTGAAGTATCGCGCTTGTATCCGCACATCAGGATCCTGCTCACGACCGGCTATGCAAAAGACGCATTGGAGCGCGCGGAAATACAGGTGCATGAATTCGAGCTGATTCAAAAGCCCTATCAACCCACGGACCTGCCTCGAAAAATCCGCGCGGTGCTGGATGCCGGATCTACGGGGACAGCCGACACGGTTAGCGGAGTACTGCCAGCGACAGGTTGAGTACCAGCACCAGCAGAATCGAGCATCCAAATACCCTGCGCGCCCAGGCGGGCGGGTCCGTCAGGCGCGTGGCGCTGGCAGCGAGCGCCATCCAGTAACCGCAGAACCCGAGCATCAGCGCGAAGTACACGGCGTTCATCTGCGCAACCACGCCCAGCGCCATGGTGCTGGCGAGGAATGCCAGCATGTACGCGTGTATCTGTCGGTGGGCCTCGGGCAGGCTCAGCAGGGGCAGGCGCGCGGCGCGAAAGTCCTCGCGACGCATCACGGTGATGGCATGGGAGTGAGGCATCTGCCAACAGCAGAACACCAGCACCAGCAGCATCGCCGTGGCGTCGAACCGACCGCTTACCGCGCAATACCCGATCACCGGCGGCATTGCCCCGGAAAGGCTGCCAATCAGGGTTGCCCAGTGGGAGCGCCGCTTCAGCCAGTAGGTATAAACGCCTGCATAAACGACCAGCCCAACCAGTGCCAGGGTGCAGGCCAGCATATTGCTGCCAGCCCACAGCAAACCGAAGCCGGTGACACCCAGGGCGATGGCGTAGCTGACGGCGGCGGGCACGCTGATGGCGCGCAGTGCCAGCGCGCGGTGGCAGGTACGCACCATGCGTCGGTCGATATCCCGGTCGGCACAATTGTTGATGACACAGCCGCAGCCGATCACCAGTGCGGTGCCAATCAGGGTGGCCAGCAAGTGGGCGGGATTCGCCAGATGGCCGCTGCCCGCGAGGAAGTAGCCCCCCAGCACCGACGCGAGATTGCCGAAAATAATCCCCGGCTTGGTCAGTTGAACCCCTACATTGAACAGCCCCAGCCAGTGTTTCAGTGCGCCAGCATGTTGTGATGAATACTGTTCATGATCCATAGCGAAAGTCCTACCAGCAGAAGGATGATGACCGTCGAGAAAATCAGCGCAATCAGGTTCCAGCGTTGCTCCTCGGCGGTATCCAGATGCAGGAAGAACTTCAAGTGGACCACGATTTGTATCGCGCCCAGCGCCACCACCAGCCAGGCGGTGGTGGTGCGTGGCAGTGACGGGAACATCACCATGGCGAACGGGATCAGGGTGAGCAGCACCGACACCAGGAAGCCGACCAGGTAGGAGCGGCTGCTGCCATGGCTGCTACCTGCGCTGCTGTGAACCGAACTTTGTTTGTACATGTCACACCACCCCCAACAGATAGACCACGGTAAAGACGCAGATCCACACCACGTCCAGGAAATGCCAGAACAGGCTCAGGCAACTGAGCCGGGTGGCGTTGGTGCTGGTCAGGCCACGCTGGTGCACCTGCACCATCAGCACCGCCATCCACACCAACCCCGTCAGGACGTGCGCGCCGTGGGTGCCGACGAGGGTGAAGAACGCGGTCAGGAAGCCACTGCGGTCCGGCCCATGGCCCTCTTCAATCAAATGATGGAATTCGTTGATTTCCATGGCGATAAACCCGGCGCCCAGCACGAAGGTGAGCCCCAGCCAGCGCAGAACCTGGGACTGCTGGCCACGGTTCATCGCCAGCATCGCGTAGCCGTAGGTGATGCTGCTCAAGAGCAGCAGCATGGTTTCACCCAGCACATAGGGCGGCTCGAAAATGTCCGCACTTGAAGGGCCGCCCGCCACGCTGTCGCGCAACACCGCATAGCCAGCGAACAAGGTCGCGAACAGGATGCAGTCGGTCATCAAGTAGATCCAGAACCCGAACAGGCTCAGGGAACCGGCGTCTTCATGCCCTTGTTCGTGGGTGTGGGCGATGTCTTTTTCGATCACGATATTGGACATAAGAGTCAAGCCTCTGCCAGGTCTTTGAGACGGGCCGTTTCGATGCGCGCCACCTCTTCTGCGGGCACGAAGTAGTCAGTGTCTTCGTCGTAACTGCGCACCACGAACGCAACCACCGACGCCACCAGACCGAACGCCGCCAACCACCAGATATGCCACACCAGGGCGAAGCTGCAGATCAGCGCGAACACACTGATAACCAGGCCCGACGCGGTGTTGCGTGGCATATGGATGCTGCGATAGTCGGTGTGGCTCAGGGTGCTAACGCCGCGCTCCTTCATGCCCCAATAGGCGTCCAGGTCGTCGACCTTGGGTTGCTCGGCGAAGTTGTACACCGGCGGCGGAGAGGAGGTGGCCCACTCCAGCGTGCGCCCGTCCCACGGATCGCCGGTGAGGTCGCGATACTGGGGGCTGTGGCGGTTGCGGATGCTGACGAACAGTTGCAGTGCCTGAGCGGCCACGCCGCAGAGGATGATCGCCACCCCGACCAACTCCAGCAGCAACCAGGGCCGCCATTCCGGGTTGTCGAAGTGGTTGAGGCGCCGGGTCATGCCCATGAAGCCCAGCACGTACGACGGCATAAAGGCGAAGTAGAAGCCGATCAACCAGCACCAGAACGCGATGCGTCCCAGCTTATCGTTCAAGCGGAAGCCGAAAGCCTTGGGGAACCAGTAGGTCAGGCCCGCCATGTAGCCGAAGACCGCGCCGCCGATGATCACGTTGTGAAAGTGCGCGATCAGGAACAGGCTGTTGTGCAGCAGGAAGTCGGCGCCGGGAACTGCCAGCAGTACCCCGGTCATCCCGCCGATGCTGAAGGTCACGATAAAGCCCATGGTCCACAGCATCGGGGTTTCAAAGCGCACTCGGCCACGGTACATGGTGAACAGCCAGGTGAAGATCTTCACCCCGGTCGGCACGGCGATGATCATCGTCATGATGCCGAAGAACGCGTTGACGTTGGCCCCCGCGCCCATGGTGAAGAAATGGTGCAGCCACACGATGAACGACAACACGGTAATCGCGATCGTTGCCCATACCAGCGACACATAGCCGAACAGCCGTTTACTGCTGAACGTGGCGGCAACCTCCGAAAACACCCCGAACGCCGGCAGGATCAGGATATACACCTCCGGATGCCCCCAGGCCCAGATCAGGTTCACGTACATCATCGGGTTGCCGCCGGCTTCGTTGGTAAAGAAGTGCATGCCCAGATAACGATCCAGGCTCAGCATCAGCAGGGTAGCGGTCAGGATCGGAAACGACGCCAGGATCAACACCGAAGTGCACAGCGCATTCCAGGTGAACACCGGCATCTTGAACAGGGTCATGCCTTGGGTACGCATCTTCAAAATCGTGACGAAGAAATTCACCCCCGTCAGTAGCGTGCCTATGCCGGATATCTGCAAGGACCAGATGTAGTAATCCACCCCCACACCGGGGCTGTACGCTAACCCGGATAACGGCGGGTAGGCGACCCAACCGGTTCGCGCAAACTCACCGATCCCCAGTGAGACGTTGACCAACGCGGCACCGGCCACGAACAGCCAGAAGCTCAGCGCGTTGAGAAACGGGTAGGCCACATCGCGTGCGCCGATCTGCAACGGCACCACAACGTTCATCAAGCCGACCACGAAGGGCATGGCCACGAAAAAAATCATGATGACGCCGTGGGCGGTGAAGATCTGGTCGTAGTGTTCCGGCGGCAGATAACCCGGCCCGCCACTGGCGGCCATGGCTTGCTGGGTGCGCATCATGATCGCGTCGGAAAAACCGCGCAGCAGCATCACCAGTGCAACGATGATGTACATGCAGCCGATCTTTTTATGGTCCACCGAGGTGAACCACTCGCGCCACAGGTAACCCCATTTGCGCTTCCAGGTAATGGTCCCCACCATCGCCACACCGATAAGGCCGATAATGGCCAAGGTGTACATCACGATGGGTTCAGTGGTTGGAATCGCGTCCCACGACAGTTTTCCGAACATTGTTACCGCTCCTCAGCCAGCAGACTCGGGTGTTGATCGGCGCGCGTTTCAACGCCGCTCACGGGTGCGCGCTTGGGTTTATTGGCCTTGTTCATGCCTTCGTATTTATCGACGATGTCCAGGAACAGCCGCTCCTGAACCGCCGAGTAGTAGGTCACCGGGTGCTTGATGGTGGGCTTGGCCAATTGCGCATAGCTCGTCTGGTCCAGCGGCGTTGCCGCGCCCTTGACCTTGCTCACCCAGCTTTGGAAGTCGGCGGGGCTCAGCGACAGGGTGGAGAAATGCATGTCGGAAAAACCGGGGCCGTTGTAGTTGGCGGCGATGCCCTTGAATTCGCCGGTCTCGTTGGCGATCAGGTGCAGCTTGGTCTGCATGCCGGCCATGGCGTAGATCTGCCCGCCCAACGCCGGGATGAAGAAGGAGGTCATGGCCGCATCGGACGTGATGGTGAAACTCACCGGCGTGTGCACCGGCAGGGCCAGTTCGTTGACGCTGGCGATACCCAGGTCGGGGTAGATGAACAGCCACTTCCAGTCAGTGGCCACCACTTGCACATTGATCGGCGGCGTGTCCGAGTCGAGCGGGCGATAGGGGTCGAGGGCGTGGGTGGTTTTCCAGGTCACCCAGCCCAAGGCGATGATGATCAGCAGCGGCACGCCCCACACCACCGCTTCGATCTTGTGGGAGCTGGCCCAGCGTGGCGAGTAACGCGCCTTTTTATTGGTGGCACGGTAGCGGTAGGCGAATACGAACATCAGCACGATCACCGGCACCACCACCAATAACATCAGGCCTGTGGCGAGGATAATCAGGTCGCGTTCATCGGTTGCAACCTGCCCCTTGGGATTGAACACCACGAGGTTGCAGCCGGTTAATAAGAAAGTGCTGGCGAGATAGGCCAGGCAATAACTCATCGTTCGTTTCATGCCTTGCTCCTGTCGTGAAAACATCCGTGATTGCGCTGTCGAACAATTTGAATGGGGCCCTCAGGGGTTGGTTTAACAAAATGTTACGTCGCCTGACGAACGGTTTAACAAGCGAAACGCTAATGAGGCTTCTATAAAGTTCGCCTTGGAAAAAACACGGAATCCCTGCTAAAGAGTTCAGGTCTTAGTTGAAAGACCAACCCTTAACGGTCTTGGAGAACAGCTATGTTCATTCGCGGCAATACCTATAACGCCTGGGCCGCAAAAGCACTGGACGAAGAGTGCTTTACCCAGGAAGTGGAAAACGGCTGCCATATCGAAGTCAGGGCCCGCGAGCGGGAGGATGCCGATATCGAAGTGCTGCTGTGCGTTTACACCGCTACGGGCCAATGTGTCGCTGAGCGCACCAAGCAGTTACCGGGCGCGGAGTGGACAGTGCATGACGCGCTCAAGCGTGGTATCGACCAGGCCGAAAGGATTGCCGGGGGCGAATCCGGTCGATTGCCCTGCGCCGACGCACACGGTCACGACGACGACTGACGAGGCGCCTGCGCTGGATTCGCACGAATAAAGGAACTTTGGTGACGCGGGCATTTTCCATTGTAGATAGCCCTGCCTCAGCCGGCCCGTGCCGGCTGATCGCTGAACGCAAACCGCCGCCAGAGCCGCCCCATGACCGAATCCACTCTCAGCCACGCCGAACCTTCCAAGCCGTCCTTGCGCCGCGCCGTCACCGGCCCGATGTTGTTCCTGTTCATCCTGGGCGATGTGCTCGGCGCAGGCGTGTATGCGCTGGCCGGCACCATCGCCGGCCAGGTGGGCGGGGCGATCTGGGTGCCGCTGCTGGTGGCGCTGTTCTTCGCCATGCTCACGGCCGGCTCCTACGCGGAACTGGTGACCAAGTACCCGCACGCCGGCGCCGCCTCGGTGTTCGCCGAGAAGGCGTTCAAGTCACCGCTGGTCTCGTTCCTGGTGGGCTTTTGCATGCTCGCAGCGGCCGTGACCAGTGCGGCCGGTTTGTCACTGGCGTTTGCCGGGGACTACCTGGCGGCGTTTATCGACGTCTCCCCCCATGTGGCGGCGCTGGTCTTCCTGGTGGTGATTGCGCTGTTGAATGCCCGCGGGATCAAGGAGTCGCTGGGTGCCAATATGGTCATGACGTGCGTGGAACTGTCCGGGCTGTTGTTGGTGGTGGTCGCTGCGGCGTGGTGCTTCCAGGCCGGTGAAGCCAACCTGGGGCGGGCGTTTGAATTCAAGCCTGGCGTCAATCCAATGCTGGCTGTGCTGGCGGCTGCGTTATTGGCGTTCTATTCGTTTGTCGGCTTTGAGACGTCGGCTAACCTGGCGGAAGAAATCCGTGGTGTGCGCAAGATTTACCCGCGTGCGTTGTTCGCTGCGTTGATCACGGCCGGTATCGTGTATATGGCGGTCGGTGTCGCTGCATCGGTGGTGTTGCCGATGGACAAGTTGACGGCCACTTCGGCGCCGTTGCTCGAAGTTGTGCGCGCGTCGGGCTTGAACATTCCACCCCAGCTGTTTGCCTTCATTGCCTTGGTGGCGGTGGCTAACGGCGCTTTGCTGACGATGGTCATGGCCAGTCGCCTGACCTACGGCATGGCGCGCATGGGCCTGTTGCCGGAGCCTTTGTCGCGGGTGCTGTCCAAGCGCCGCACGCCTTGGGTTGCGATCATCGCCAGCACAGCCGTGGCGATTGCGCTGACCTTGACCGGCACGCTGGCGGCGTTGGCTGAGACGGTGGTGTTGTTGCTGCTGTTTGTGTTTCTCAGTACCAACCTGGCGGTCTTGGTGCTGCGCCGTGACCGGGTCGAAGAGCGGCATTTTCGTGTGCCGAGTTGGGTGCCGGTGTTGGCGATTGTGTCGTGTCTGATCCTGCTTAGTCAGCAGAGTCTGGATACTTGGCTGCGGGGTGGGGCGTTGATGGTGCTGGGGGTGGTGTTGTATGGGTGCAATCGGTTGGTGGCGCCTGCTGTTCAGGAGCCAAAGCCTCTCTAACTGACGCGCCGCGTTCCAATGATGCTGGATCAGAACGAGTCCATATCCGTTGCTGCGGTAACGGATATGGACTCAGTCAACCCCAACTCTCATCAGGGCCTGAACACTACCCGCATACACGCATCCGACTTTTCCTTGAACATCGCGTACCCCTGCGCGCCATCTTCCAGACTCATCGGATGGGTCAACAGATAAGCAGGATCCAACTCGCCTTTCTGAATATGCTCAAACAACCTCGTCGCATAACGCTGCCCCGGCTGCTGCCCGGCTTTCAACGTCAGGGCCTTGTTGACGATCGCTCCCATGGGAAACTTATCGAGCAGCCCCCCATACACCCCGACTACCGACACCGTGCCGCCTTTACGGCAAGCACGTATGGCCTGCCTGAGCACGCTGCCGCGTTCGGTGTGCAGCCTGAGCAATTGCTTGGCCTTGTCATAGGCATAGTCGATCTCGGTACCGTGCGCCTCCATGCCCACGCAGTCGATGCAGCGGTCCGGCCCGCGGCCACCGGTCAGTTCCAGCAAAGCGTCGTGCACATTGGTGTGCTCGTAATTGAGCGGAATCGCCTTGCCGCGCTCTTGTGCCAGGCGCAGCCGGTCGGGGTAACGGTCGATCGCGATGACCCGTTCTGCGCCCAACAGATAGGCGCTGCAAATAGCCATCTGGCCTACGCCGCCGCAGCCCCACACCGCCACGGTGTCGCCGGGCTGAATGCCGGCATTGTCCGCCGCGAAGTAACCGGTCGGCGCTGCGTCCGACACGAACAGCGCCTGCTCGTCGCTGACCCCGTCGGGCACCTTGAACAGGTTGACGTCGGCGAACGGCACCCGCACGTAGGTGGCGTGGCTGCCGGGGTAGCCACCGAAGGCATGGCTGTAGCCGAGGATGCCACAGCACGGCTGGCCGTACAGGAGGTCCGTCGCAGAAGGGTTGGGGTTGGAGTTATCGCAACAGGAGAAATCGCTGCGTTGGCACGGTTCGCAATTGCCGCAGCCAATGATCGAAATGGTGATCACTTTGTCACCCTGGCGCAGGTCCGTGATGCCTTTGCCCACCTCGACGACTTCCCCCATGAATTCGTGGCCGATGATATCTCCAGGCTTCATCGCCGGTACGTAGCCGCCAAGCAAATGGAGGTCGGAACCGCACACGGAAGACAGCGTGACGCGAATGATCGCGTCACGCGGGTTGAGGATCGTCGGGTCGGGAACGTTGTCGACTTGCAGTGTATTCGGTGCTTGCCAAGTGAGTGTGCGCATCAGTGATTTCCCCCTTCAATGGCGACGCCGGTTTTGACTGCCGGGTGATCGGTGGTCACCTGGTCGTCGGCGGCGTGTACGTAAAAAAAGTCGTCGTCGTGTTCCGGTCTGAGGCGGTTGTTGCTGATCTCGCCGGTTTCCAGTTGCTGTTTCACCGCCTGCAATGCATTGAGCAAGGCTTTGTCACTGAACAGGCTGATTGCACGAGCGAGGCCATAGCCCAATTTGCCCATGGCCGGCTTGCAGACCACCACCGCTTTGACTTGCGTGCCACGGCCGGCGGGAGCGGGGGTCAGTGAGACGGTAATGTCGTGCGCCCAGCGCGCATCGCCTGGGGTTTTCCAATGCAACACGGCCGGCTCCTGGGTTTGGGTTTGGGTTTGGGTTTGGATCAGCGTGCACTGCACGCGTTTGCCGACGGGAGCGCGGAGCGTCCAGCGCGTGGTGTCCGGCAACAATTGTTCGATGCTGTCGACCCAGCGCAGCAGCGGGCCAATCTGCTCGGGCCGGGCGAGGAAAGCAGACACTTCTTCGAGCGGGCGACCTATTGTGATACTGCGCGTGATCGCCTCGCTGATCGGCCAGTGATGCTCGCGACTGAACTGCTGTTCGAAGGGGGTTGGCGTCAGTGCCTGCTTCAGCGTGCAATGGCCGGCCGTACCGCGAACCAAGGCGTAGGCGCCTGCTGCAGTCTGCAATGCGCCGGCCAATCCGCCGGTGCGCCAGCCGTTCAGCAGCAGGGCTGCGCCGGCCGTCAGCGAAAGTGTGCGTTCGGCCTTGGTCAGCGTGCCGCGTCGGTGGGTGTCTTCAGAGGTATGGTTCGCTATCAGTGGATGCTCAGTCATGTTGCAGTCCTCCAACGGGTGTGTGTGCGGTAGAAAATCCGCCGCCGTTTGAGGTTCCACAACATTTTGCGTAGGGGGATGAAAGGTGTCAGCGCCTAGGGAGGGTTCAGAAGTCCGCGAGGCGGCATGCGGCGACGCGCGAAGTCGTCCCAGCGCTCAGGCTCACGCTGTTCGCCACAGCGCATGCACGCATATACATCCGGTCCTAGGCCCAGATAGTAGCCCTTGCGTATATAAGGATGATCGCACGCAACTGGCCGATAGCCTTGGCCCGTCCGACTACACTGCTTAGTCATATAAACTGCCCTGAAAAAAAGCCCGCACTAAGTACGGGCAAGACAGGAGTTTTTACCAAGAGCCTGGAGTGAACAGACTCACTATTGAGAATCCAAAAAAGCCGACGAGGTTTTATTTTTTTTCGTAACTGCCGACGAATGGTCGTTGGCCTATACAAACAAGAAAACTGTGCAGGCTGGTCAGTTAGCCAAGAAAAATTCTGAACCTTCGTTCTGATCAAACAACAAAAAGATCAGAAGGAGCGGCTATGAAAAATTCTTTATATATCATTGAGTACGACTACCACCATGAGCCGAAGTCTTTCATTATAAGAGCGGAGGTCATGAACAATACGGAGGCATGGCATTGGGCATGTTGCGATGCAGGGATCGGCATTATTCCAAGGTCGCGCAATGAAAAGATCAAACGAATGAGCAAGCCACTCGCCGAGCGTTACGGCATTGAACATGTAAGGTGGCGTCCGTCCGGCAGTGTTCCGTTTATTGCACAGCCCTACGTCCCACCTCCGCCTGAATAAAGGCGAGTTTAATGGGGCATCCAGTCGCCCTTTGTTCAGAACTTACTGGTTTTCTCGGCGAGTTTGCAGGGCATATAACTTTTGCACACTGCGTTGAAGTGCATCTTTCATAAGTTCGGCCGCGTACAGTTGCCTGCACGTCGGGCAGAGCATTTCAGAGGCTGTCGCCACCAGGTACTCAGGTTCGTCCGTGGTCGGTTCATAGGTTGTCTTGCATTGAACACAACGGCGGTTCGCTTGTAGATGGGGCACATCGATTCCTCCCTGAATGGAGTGCCACCATTCATCATCGGGCGGATGTTTTCAACCGCTAAACGGGAAAATTTCAAACAAGCGATTAGTTGATATTTTAATGCCAGTATCCTGAGTCGACAGCGCATCGTGTCCGGGCGAAAGGCTAGGAGTGGATGAAGCTGCTCACGAACTCCGCCTTGATGACCGGCAGTTCGATGCCGTGGATCAAGCCGGCGGCCAGCGCCTGGTGAGGGTCGAGAATGCGCGGTGCGGCGATCAGGTACTTTTCCGTTTCCAACGGTTCGCTGGCAGCGGCGGTGCGTTCGGCCACGATGCGTGCATACAGTTGCAAGTCGTAATCGAGGCTCATCGCGTATTCGGACATGCGCGAATGGTCGACCGCGCCTTGCATGTGCCAATGAAACGGGTGGAACAGGAATTTGCTGTGGGTGCAGGCGGTGCGGCGTTCACCGGCAAGAAAAATGATATTGCCCATCGATTCCACCGTGCCCAGGTTATGGGTATGCACCGGGATCGGCAGCGACATCAGGAAGTTGTACATCGTAAAACCATAGCTGCATTCGCCGCCCATGGTCGCGATGTTCAATACCAGGCCCGAAGCATCTTGCTGCACGGCCAACGAGGCTTTTTCGATCAGTTGGCTGCAGGTCGAGGCGGTGACAGGGCCGGTAAAATTAATAATGTGTAAAGGCATGGTGTCCCTCATCAATGAAAGCAGGGGAGCACTGCTCCCCTGCGTCAAGCACGTTAACTATTGCGGCCGCCACCATGGCTGTTTTCGCCGCCTTTACGTCCGGCTTCCGAGGCTTTCTCCCGGTCGTTGGCGAAATTCCCGCCACTGTTCTGGCCGCCTTTGCTACCGGCTTCAGCGGCGCGCTCGGGATCATTCTTGAAGTTGCCGCCGCTGTTCTGACCGCCTTTGCTACCGGCTTCAGCGGCGCGTTCAGGATCGTTCTTGAAATTCCCGCCACTGTTTTGGCCGCCCTTGCTGCCGATCTCTTGATAGAACTCTTTATCATGAGAAGCAGACGTGGCTTCGCCACCTTTTTTACCGGCTTCGTTGACACTCATTTGGCCTTTTTTGTCTTGAGTACTCATGTTCAGTTACCTCGTCGTTATGTCGGTTATACAACGTTCATTTCGATCTTGCAGGGAACTTGCACTCAGTCTGCGAGTGCGCTGGCTATAAGTTTCTCTCGCACAACGGTGGTGTTTGCGTCGCGCCGATAGTTGCTTCGGCTAGTTCGGAAACTTGCCGGCGTTCGTAACAGGGAGTTGTGCTTGAACGCGCAACGGTCTTTGCCTCAGTTCGCACTTCCATCACCGGCTGGCGATGGAGCTCGCCACGCTGATAATCAATTGACGCTCGCATGATTGATGCCCTTCGTTATGACTTGCGTCCACCACCATGGCTATTCTGGCCGCCTTTACGACCGGCTTCCGAGGCTTTCTCGCGGTCGTTGGCAAAGTTGCCCCCTGACGACTGGCCGCCTTTTTTTCCGGCTTCCGAAGCTTTTTCGCGGTCGTTAGCGAAGTTGCCAGGATTTTTATTACTCGTGGTCATAACAATACTCCAAGTTAAATTGTCGTTTCGCTAGTTGCCCATTTATGCAACGGACATCTACTCCGATAAGAGCAGGCGGGCAGTGGTTTTGAATTTTTTTAGAAACGCCGATGAACGGTAGTGAGTAGCCAGAAACTTATACAAATCGTCGCTTGGCAAGCCGCTTCGTATAACTTTTCAGAGGGAGGTTGATATTGAAATAATGGCGTTGCTGACCATTCGGCTTAGTTTCAAGTGTGTGTTTCTGAAGGCGGAATAAGCGTGGCTGATCTTTGTCGGCGTTACTCCTTGCTTGGCGCCGTCTGCGGCCAATGCTGGCCTTTTCACACGCTATTGCTGCAGCCCCGCCAGACTGCTTGTATGCTTGCGCCCCGGAACCGGTGGCCGCTGTGAGTACCGACGTTCGATTGATGGCTGGAATGGGACCGGACTTCCTTTAAGGTGCTGACGTGAAGCGTGATACCCGCCTCGTGATGCTTTTGCTGTTGGTGATCAGCTGTTCCCTGACTTCGTTGACGATCTGGAAAGTCCTGTCTTCCCGTGAGCGTGCGCTGGCGGAAGTGAACGTGCATGGCTTGAACCTCACCCAGGCGCTCACGACCTATACCGAAGGGATCGTGCGCCAAAGCGCGCTGCTGTTGCTGGGCCTGGTCGAGCGCCTGGAAACCGAAGGCAGTGGCCCGGCGCAGATCCAGCGCATCAGCGCGTTGATACGTCGTCAGCAGCCGGTGATGCCGCAACTCAGCGGCATCACCATCTATGACCGGCAGGGTGGCTGGTTGATGTCGTCCAACCGCGCGATTCCGGCGGGCGCCAACAGCAGCGCGCGCGCCTATTTCATCCATCACCGCGACGATCCGAGCCGTGAGCCTTTCATCGGTCCGCCGATTCAGAGCCATACCAACCAGGAGTGGGTGGTTACCATCAGCCGCCGCTTCGATGACGCGGCCGGCAACTTTGCCGGGGTGGTGGCCGTGACCCTGGGCGTGGAGAACTTTCTGCGCGTGTTCGGCACACTCGACGTCGGCCAGGACGGCGCGATCGGTTTGTCGTATACCGATGGCACCTTGCTGGTGCGCTATCCCTTCCGCGAGCAGGACATGGGCCGCAACTTTTCCACCTCGCCGATCTATTCCCAGTATCTGGTCGACCGCTCCGTCGGCACCGCTGCATACACCTCCAGCCTGGATGGGGTAGAGCGGCTGTATGCCTTCCGCAAAAGCGAGAGCCTGCCGCTGATTACCACCGTCGCCCTGGGCAAGCACGAAGCGCTTGCGGCCTGGCGCATTGAAGCCGCGTTGTCGGCGGTGGTGGTGACGGGGCTGCTGGGGCTGACCGGTTTGATCGGTTGGTTTCTGATCCTTGATATCCGCCGGCGAACCGAGGCCGAAGAGGCGCTGCGTATCGCCCAGCAGCAGTTGCTCGACTCTAATCGGCAGCTTGAATTACTGGCGATGAAGGACGCGCTGACCGGCCTGGCCAACCGACGCTGTTTTGATGAGACCCTGGCCCTGGAAGCGCGCCGGGCGCAACGCGACGGCACGACGCTGGCCTTGCTGATGATCGACGTCGACTATTTCAAACGTTACAACGACGCCCTCGGTCATGTCGCGGGCGATGCCTGCCTGCAGAGGATCAGCGCACTGTTGGAGACATGCGTGCGGCGCCCTTCGGACCTGGTGGCGCGTTACGGCGGCGAAGAAATAGCGATCATCATGCCCGCGACCGACGGCGAAGGCGCTGCAGTGGTGGCGCAATTGATCCTGGATCGACTACTGCACGCCGATATCGCTCATCCGGGCAGCCCATTCGGGCGTGTGAGTGTGAGTATCGGGGTGGCGGCGGGTGCAGGTGCTGAGCTGGAGCCTGCGCTCGGCTTGATCGAAGCGGCGGACCAGGCGCTTTATAACGCGAAGTCTGCAGGGCGTAATGGATTTGCGCTGTGCTGAGGAGCCGGACGCGAATTAACTGCCTGATCGCGTTCCAAATGTGAGAGGGGCTTGCTCCCGATAGCGGTGTATCAGATGACCTTGAGCTGAATGACACTCCGCCATCGGGGGCAAGCCCCCTCCCACATGGATGACTTCAATCGGCACCTACCAAGGCGGGCCGACGACCGCCGAGTTTGCGCAGGTGCTCCACCGGTGTATTCGCTATTGCCTCTTCATGCAATGCAGTTTCCAGCGCTTCCAGATGCCGCGACAGGATCTTCACCGAGCCGCTCGGGTTGGCAGGGTCGAACGGGATCTTGCCATTGGCGACCAAAACCATGGCCAGTTCCCAGGCCCGCTGCGAGTTGTTCATTACGCCACCTCCTTTTTTCAACAGGTTCAGATAAGGCTGTGACCCGCCTGCAAGGAGACGGTATCAATTTGGTTGCTTCTGAAATATTGATCAATTCAACGATTCAGTTCCGTCGGAACTATCGTTTATTTAGATTCGCCGCCTGTCAGCGCAAAAATTCTGAACCCTGCCGCCGCCCCGCCAACCTAATGCTGCATAACCGGGAGGTGCACCATGGAACTGACGTATTTCTGGATTGGCTTGATGATCATCCTGTTGTTGCTCGACCTGTGGGTCCTCAACAGCGTGTGGCGTAGCGAAAACTCTTCGGGGAGCAAGGCAGGGTGGACCGCCGTGGTCGTCTTGCTGCCGTTGCTGGGCGCGGTGATATGGGCGGTATACGGTCCGCGCGGCGTGACCAAGGGTCCGTCCTCGCCGGAGCACAGCAAGGGCTGAGAGAGGGCTGGCTATGCGCGAGTTAGAGCCTGATGACCTGCACAGCCGCAACTATCCGGTACGCGAAGACATGCCTTTGCAACGCAAAGTCTGGCGCTTCGAGCGTCTGGGCTGGTACGGGCTGGTCGTGCTTATTGTACTGACGCTGGCGGGGCTGTTTTCCAAGGGGCCGTTGAGCACCACCGAGGTGCGCAGCGCCGACGGCCAGTTACGCGTCGAATACCAGCGCTTCCTGCGCAATGGTTCCTCCGATGCGTTGGTGATTCATCTGCAGGGCGCCGCACGCAAGCCGTTGGAAGTCGAAATCAACGGCGAGCTGTTGCAGGGCTTCAACGTGGAGATGCTCCAACCCCAGCCCCTCAAGGCCAGTGCGGCGGGAGAGGGCGTAAAGCTGTGGACGCTGAGCGACGATCAGGGGCGGGCCACGCTGTACCTGAGCTTGCTCAGTGACGGCGTCGGCAATTTCGACACCCGGGTATCGCTGGCCAATGGCGCCACTGTGGACGTATCCCAGTTCATTTATCCCTAGGGAGCAAGCATGGACTCCGTCTTGCGGGCAGCCGCGATTTACCTGGTATTGATGATCCTGTTCAAGGTCGCCGGCCGGCGCTCCCTGGCCGAACTCAACACCTTTGACCTGGTGCTGCTGATGGTGATTGGTGAGGCGACCCAGCAGGCCCTGCTGGGGGATGATTTCTCGCTGACCAATGCGGTGCTGGTCATCGTCACGCTGATCGCTATCGACATCGGCCTGTCATTGCTCAAGCAACGTTCGCTGTGGTTTTCACGGGTGCTCGATGGCGGGCCGACAGTGGTGGTCGAAGAGGGCCGAGTCCTGCACGAACGCCTCAAGCGTGCCCGCCTGGATGAAGACGATATCCTTGAGGCGGCCCGGTCGGCCCAGGGCATCCTGGAGATCAAGCACATCCGCTTCGCGATCCTCGAGCGCAACGGCAAGATCTCGGTGATTCCTTACCAATAACCGCGCCTAGCGCCGTGCGCGGCACAGGCTCTGGATTAAGCTGATCAACGCATCATGGGTGACGGGTTTGCTCACATGGGTGCTGAAGCCCGAGTCGGTGGCCTTCTTCTGGTCACTGCTGGCACCGTAACCCGTCAACGCGATGGCGGGCACCTGCTGGAGGTGGCTGATCTGGCGCAAGTGCTGCATCAGCTCATGGCCGTTCATGTTCGGCATGCCAATGTCCGAGACAATCAGGTCGAAAGGCGTGTCGCCGGCCACTTGCAGTGCAGCGAGCGGGTCATCGAACGCACTCACCTCGGCGCCTTCCATCTCCAGCAGCATATTCAGCACTTCCAGCACATCGGCCGAGTCGTCCACCAGCAGCACTTTGACTCCGCTCAAGCGCTCGTCCGAAGCGTCCGCAGCATTGGCGCGGGGCAGGCGGTCCTGTTGCTTGGAAAGTGGCAGCGCTATCGAGAAGGTGCTGCCAAAGCCAAGCCCCTCGGAGTGAACGCTGACCGTGCCACCGTGAGCTTCCACCAGTTGCCGCACCAGAGACAGGCCGATACCCAGGCCTTCGCGCTGATGGGTCTGGTGTTGGTTTTCCGCCTGGCCGAACAGGTCGAAGATCTTCTCCAGGCTGTCTTCGGCGAGCCCGGCGCCGCTGTCGATCACGTCCAACCGCGCGTACCCCTCGGTACGGCTGACCAGCAACTGCACACGGCCGTCGCTGGGGGTGAATTTCAGCGCATTGTTGACCAGGTTCCAGATCACCTGTTCGAGGCGCGTAGGGTCGGCGTCGACGAACAAGGCTGCCGGAGTCGTCGGTTTTTGCAGGGTCACCTGGCACCGATGGCCATCGGCGAGCACCACCGCGTAGATATCCTCAAGCGTGCTGATCAGGTCGATCGGTTGCTTCTTCAGCTTGAGCTTGCCGGTGCGCACCCTGGCCACATCCAGCAGGTCGTCGATGATGCGCGCCTGGCTCGATACCGCTTCGCAGATGGTGTTCACGGCCTTGACCGCCTGGCCGGTGGCCTTGGTCGCCGGCAGGCGTCGCAGCAATTCGGCATTCAGTTGAATCAGGTTCAACGGGTGCTTGAGTTCGTGGGACATCACCGCGAAGAACTCATCCTTGAGGTGACTGTTGGTCTGGGTCTCCATCAAGCGTTGACTCTGCTCATCCTGGGTGCGCTTATGGCCGGTGAGGTCACGGGCGATCTTGACGTAGCCCTGCAGGTTATTGCTGGTCAGCAGGGTGACTTCGCCACTGCAATAAAACCGGCTGCCGTCCTTGCGTACGTGCCAGCGTTCGTCTTCGCCGCGCCCGTGTTCGCGGGCAGCGCGCAGCTCGTTTTCGGGGATGCCGGCGGTGCGGTCTTCAGGGGAGAAGATCAAGTCGTAATAGGCGCCGAGCACCTCGTCTTTGGTATAGCCGAAGATCAACTCGGCACCGGTGTTCCAGTCGGTGATGGCGCCATGGTCATCCAGAATGATGATGGCAAAATCATGGGTGCTGTCCGCGACCAGGCGCATGCGCTCTTCGCCCAGGCGCAGTTCTTCTTCGGCCTGGCGCCGCTTGGTGATATCGATAAAGGTCAGCACCGTGCCATCGATATGGTCTTCGCTGGAGCGGTACGGCAGAAGGCGTGCGATGTACCAGCGGTCGTCCTTGCTGCTGATTTCGCGTTCGATCATGCTCAACGATTCGAACACTGTGGTGGCGTCTTCGGTCATTTCCGGGTAGTTGAGCCGGTGGGTGATGTCCATCAACGAGCGCCCGGTGTCCACCGGCAGCATGCTGAAAATATCCGTGGCCCGTGGCGTGAACCAGCGGATGCGCATGTTGCGGTCGACGAAGACCGTGGCGATATCGGTGGAGGCGATCAGGTTGGTCAGGTAGTCATTGACCTTGTCGGTCTCTTCAACCTTGGTCTTGAGTTCGAAATTGACCGTCAGCAGTTCTTCGTTGATCGACTGCAACTCTTCCTTGCTGGTTTCCAACTCTTCGGTGGCCGAGCGCAACTCTTCGTTGACCGCCTGCATTTCTTCGTTGGACGCCTTGAGTTCTTCGCTGGAGACCTCGGCCTGCTCGATGGTGTCCTGCAGGTGCAACTTGGTCCGCTGCAGTTCGCGCTCCAGGTTGCTCATCATCTGGTTTTCGGCTTGGCTGATGGCGGTTTCTTCGGCGTGCCGGGGGTCGACTTCAGTTTCCTGGAAAATCACCAGGACATAATCGCTCTCGGTGAGATCGTCCTGGTAGGGCAGGGCGGTGACATCGACCACGTAGGGCACGTGATCGCGCTCGATGCGCACTTTGCGCGACGTCACCGCAAGGCCCGACTGCTGGGCCTGGAACAGCGTCGTACGAATATCCAGGCGCAGGTCCGGGTGCACCAGGGCCAGCAGGTTGCGCGTCATCTCCCCGGCCACATGGCGCAGGAAGCGCGCCGCGCCTTCACTCATGTGCAGGATGTCGGCGTGTATATCCACGATGACACTGGGCGGCGCGGCCTTCTCCAGCGCGCGCAGGTGAATGTCGGCGAACGAGACCTTGTTCGGTACCTTGACCTGGGCGGCAGCGGTCGTGGCGCTGGGCCGCAGGTAGCCACCGCGCGGCATGCTGGGCGCGCGGCGCATGGCAGCCGAGCCGGCCCGCACGCGGAAAATGCGGTTGCGCTTGTCCACCGGCACGAACAGGTCCAGGCAGCCGTCGGCCGACTCCGAGGAGCCCAGGAACAGGTAGCCGCCGGGGCGCAGCGCAAAGTGGAACATCTGCAGGATATCGCGCTGCACCTCACGGTCCAGGTAGATCAACAGGTTGCGACAGACGATCAGGTCGATCTGCGAGAAGGGCGGGTCGCTCAGCAGGCTGTGCTTGGCGAACAGGACTTTTTCACGAATTTCCTTGCGCACCCGATAGTGCTGGTTCTTTTCCTTGGCAAAGTGCTGGCGCAGGCGTGAAGGCGGCACGTCAGTAATGATCGCTTCCGGGTAAACGCCGTTACGGCCATGGTTGATCGCGCGCTCGTCGATATCGGTGGCGAACACCTGCATTTTTGCATCGCTGCCATCTATCGCCAGTTGCTCGGCGACCAGCATGCCCAGGCTATAGGCTTCTTCGCCGGTGGAGCAGCCGGCCGACCAGATGCGCACCTCTTCGCGTTTGGGCACGCTGTCTTCCAATGACTTCACCAGGTTCGGAATCACATCGCGTTCGAGCGCTTCGAAGGCCTCGCGGTCACGGAAAAAGTTGGTCACGCCGATCAGCATGTCACCGAGCAACGCCTTGGTTTCTTCCGGGTGCCCCTGGAGATATTCGTAATAGCTGGCCAGGTCCGGTTGGGCGGTGACCTGCAGGCGGCGTTCGATGCGGCGCAGTACGGTAGCGCGCTTGTAGTGCTTGAAGTCGTGGCCGGTGGTGAGCCGCAGTTGTATCAGGATATCCAGCAGCAACTGTTCGGCGACCGCCGCGTCACGTTCAGTCGCAGGCGGCGTGGTCTTGATCTCGGGGTCATTGGCGGTAGGCAGGGTGATGGAGCGGGCGTTGCGCCATAGCTCCAGCAATTTTTGCGGCATCTCCACCACGGGCAACACGAGATCGACCATCTGGGTTTCGATGGCCGCCAGTGGCATGCCGTCGAATTCCGCGTCTTCCGGGGTTTGCACCAGGGTGACGCCGCCCTGTTCCTTGATGCGCGAAAGCCCCACCGCGCCGTCCGAACCGGTGCCGGACAATACCAGGCAAAACGCGTGCTCTTTATGGGCATCTGCCAGGTCGCGAAAGAACAGGTCGATGGCAATATGCGAGCCGCCTTCGCGCGCCGACGGCGAGACGGCCAGGTAGCCATCATTCATTGCCAAGTGCTGCGCCGGCGAAATCACGTACACCCGGTTCTTCTCGATGGGCGTCGTCTCGGTGACCTGCAGCACCGGCAGCCGGGTCGACTCCTGGATGATCCTGTCCGCGACGCTTTGATGGTCGGGGGACAGGTGCAGGATCACCACAAAAGCCATGCCGCAGTCTTGGGGCATGTGTTCGAAAAATGCCTTCACCGCTTGCAACCCGCCCGCCGACGCGCCGATACCCACCACTGGAAAATCAAGGGTGCTGGGGATCAGATCCTTGCGTTGCGGGACATTGGGTGACCGCGGGGGGGCAGACTTCATAAACACCAACCTTGGTTAACTGCGCAGGGCAAGAATTCGAAACGGGATGAGGGATAAACGAATAGCGGAATATAGCTGAAAAGCGACCTGTAACAGAACGCTTCGACACCACTCGATACCCCAACGGGCGTTCACCCTTCGGTTGAGAGGCGTACTTTGCAAAGGTTTATTCCATCGGACGAGCGGCGCAGCCGTGCGGGTACGGTCATCCGGTTTTCTGAAAATTGCTCTGAACTATCGGGCGCGGCCGACCCTCGCAACACTAACCACACACAGGAGGGAATCCGATGAGTAACTACCCAAAACCACCCTTCAAGCCACAGCAGCAGCCTGTACCCGGCGACCAGCGCAAGATGGAGCCGATGCCCGATTGCGGTGAGCAGACCTACAAAGGCTCGGGCCGGCTCGCCAACAAGATTGCCTTGATTACCGGCGCCGACAGCGGCATCGGGCGTGCGGTGGCGATCGCCTTTGCCCGCGAAGGCGCGGACGTTGCCGTGTCGTATCTGGACGAGCATGAGGACGCCAAGGAGACCCAGCGCTGGGTCGAGGCAGCGGGGCGCCAGTGCCTGCTGTTGCCCGGTGACCTGGGCGACGCGGCGCAGTGCACAGCCATTGTCAACGACACGGTGAAGGAGTTCGGGCGTATCGACGTGCTGGTCAACAACGCCGCGTTCCAGATGACCTACAAATCCCTGGAAGACATTCCTGACGAGGACTGGGTCAAGACCTTCAACATCAACATCACCGCTATGTTCAGGATCTGCAAGGCGGCGCTGCCGCACATGGCCGAGGGCAGTTCGATCATCAACACGACGTCGGTCAATTCCGACATGCCCAACCCGTCGCTGTTGCCTTATGCGGCCACCAAGGGCGCAATCGCCAACTTCACCGCCGGCCTGGCACAGATGCTGGGTGAGCGCGGGATTCGCGTGAACAGCGTGGCGCCGGGGCCGATCTGGACGCCGTTGATCGTGTCGACGATGACTGACGACATGGTGGAGAGCTTCGGTGGCAACACGCCGCTGGGGCGTCCTGGCCAGCCGGTGGAAGTGGCGCCTATCTATGTGCTGCTGGCGTCGGATGAAGGCAGTTATATCTCTGGCGAGCGCTACGGCGTGACGGGGGGTAAACCGATCCTCTGAACAGACGCATGCCCCTGATATTCAGGGGCATGCTTCATAACTCAGGGGCATGCCTCATAACCATGTAGGAGCGAGCTTGCTCGCGAAGAACTCAGGCTCCCCGCGCTTATCCAGAATGAACGCGTCGCCTGGACATTCTTCGCGAGCAAGCTCGCTCCTACAAATGCCTCAACTGACCTGCCGTTAAGCTTTATTTTTCCTGGCGCGGTGAATGCGCATCCACTCTTGATAAGCGGCGGTCCGTTGCGCGTCCGCCAGCTTCTTCGCCTCGGTGAAGCGCGCCCAGGTCGCGGTATCGCCGCTGTAGTGTTCGATGATCTTATAGGCCTGGGCATCCAATCGGTCCGCTTCGTAGAACATCTGGGTGTTCTGCGCGACCTCGTCGTCCGACGTTTGCCTGGCTGTGTAATCCAGCACCTGACTGTTCATGATGTAATGCCCTCTGCCCACTGAATCGCTGCCGCGCCGCACCAGCGCACATCCGTAATGCCGTATTTTTCCGCCATCGGCTTGGAGACGCGCTTGAGGTTGTTTTGCCCGAACCTGGGGATGACCGCCACGCCGGCATCGCAACTGGCCCAGTGCCAGGCTTCAGCGTTATTCATGCGCGCCGCACGCACGATGAACGACCTGGGCTCGCCGTGAAGTTGATACTTGATGGTGAATAACTCGTTGTTTTTCATGAGGACTCCCTATGCTCATGAAGTACAGATATTTGACGTCAAAAATAATTCAAATAAGTTGTCGGACAATGCGATGGCCTGCTCGCAGGCTCAATCGTCCACCGTAAAGGTGACCCAACCTGGCCCGTCAGCCGGGCGTTCCAAGGCCACGATCACACCGCTGACAGACGTGCCGTCGGGCACGTTGACGGTGACGAAGTTGGGGTTGCCGGGCCAGGTCAGCGGGGTATCGAAATCCAGGCGAACGATGGTGGGCTTGCCGCTGCTGGTCATTTTTATGTTGGCGTTTTCGTTCAGGCATTCATCGTCTTCGGTGCCCAGATGGCGGGAAGCGGTAATGACGCTGGCAGGGCCTTGATGGTCGTAAGACATAGTTGAACTCCTCATGCGCGGGGCAGCTGATGCGCCCCTTTCCTATGTGGCAAGCGCCGGCAAATAATCGTTCAATCCAAATGACCAGCTGCCGCTGTCAGTGCTGGTGGGCTGCCTGGGTGGGGTCTTCGATCTGGATGACATTGCCCTGGCGCCAGGCGTCCGCGCCGGGTGCTATGGCCGGAGCGGCGATGTCGGCGCGCGCCTGCTTTTTCCTGGCGCTGTCGACGCCCAGCCGCTGGTCCCGTTCGGCGACCATCTTCGGATCGGCTTGGCCATCGGCGGTAAAGCCCATCATCAATTGCGGAACACCCAGCGGCAGGCGCTTGTTGAGGTCGGTGTGCCAGGTGTGCCAGGTCTTGCCGTAGGTATGCACCAGTTTTTCCATCAAGGCATGCTCGGCCACCGCAGGAATACCGGGAGCTACCAGCTGGCCCGACTTCACCTCATGCACATGGCTGTGCCACAACGCCTTCTCGGGCGCAGGCAGGCTGTTGAACAGCTGTTCGCTGATGATGTACTCCACGCCCATCAACTTGGCGTCCTTGCGGTTGCCGTCGTAGATCACACACTGGATCACTTCCTCATTGAGAATCGCGCAATAGTGATGGGCTTCCATTTGCACGTCGGGATGGCCGTTGTAGAAGTGGAAGCCGTCCAGGTAGGCATTGAGCGCATCGATGGGCGGGCGCGATTGCAGCAGGGCGGCGCCGGTGTCGAGAGTGCGCGTGGTGGGTGATTTGGCCTCACCGGGCGCGACGACGTTGGAGGCTGAGTCGTTGCCGGCGCAGGCGGTCAGCGCGGCCATCGACATCGCCAGGCACAGCGAAGGCAAGGCGGGTTGCAGGCTGTTGATGTTCATTGGGGACTCCCTCCGTGGGGTGGTGTTGGAACACATCTAGAAAGCCTGCCGCAGTGGGTGTTCAACCGGATTTCAGTGCACGACCAAGAAGATTTGTGGAACAACCGTTCGGCGTGCCAGGTCATTTTTCATAAGTGTTCAATAGCGCGAATGGAGACCCCGGATGCAACCCCAGCCAAACGATGCCCGACCCGATGTCCCTCAGTTGCTTCACCAACTGTTGCTCGCCCGTGGCCCTGGCGGCCAGGAGGATGAGGTGCGCGCCATTTGCCTGGAGCATTTGCGGCCGCTGTGTGACGACACCTGGGTGGACCCGGCCGGCAATGTCATCGGCCTGGTCAAAGGCGCGCAGGGCGATAGCGAGCCCCGCCGCGCGGTGCGGGTCATGGCGCATATGGATGAGATCGCCATGGTGGTCAAGCATGTGGACGCGGACGGCACGTTGCGCGTGACCGCGTTGGGCGGTGCCAACCCGGTGAATTTCGGCATGTGCCCGGTGGACATACTCGGTGATCACCAATTCATTCCGGGGGTGCTGTCCTTTGGTTCGATGCATGCCACCGCCAACGCGCCCCAGGGTGCCGATGTGTTGTCAGGCGACGTGCACTGGAATGACGTGCATGTGATCACCCGGTGCTCCGTCGAGACCTTGCGTGACTACGGCGTACGCCCCGGCAGCCGCGTCACGCTGAGCCGCCATTGGCGTGCGCCGTTCCAGGTGGGGGATGCGATTGCCGCGCACTTCCTGGATGACCGCGCGCCCATCGCTGCGGTACTTCATAGCGTGCAGCGCCTGCACCAACGCCGACAGGAGTTGGCGTGCGATGTGTATTTTGTCTTCACCACCCTGGAAGAAGAGTGCAACGCCGGGGCGATGTATGCGGCGCAGACACTGCCGGGCGATACCACCATTGCGGTGGAAGTCGGCCCGGTGATGAGTGAGTACGGCACTCGCCTGAGCGTCGATCCGATCGTCAATACCGGTGACCTCAAAGGCTATTACACACGTTCCGTGGTCACCGGCCTGGCAGACGCCGCACAGCGCTGCGGTTATGCGCCTCAATATGCGCTGTTGGTGGATTTTGCCTCGGATGCCAGTGCCGTCATGAGTAACGGCACTTCGGCGCGCGGCGGTTGCCTGGCGATTCCAACGGAAAACACCCACGGCTACGAGCTGATTGTGGACGGCGCAATTGAGGCCTGTGCGCTGACATTGGCCGACTACCTTGCAACCTTTTGAACGCGGGAGATTGTCATCATGGATATAGCCGCAGCCACTATCGATTACCTGAAACACCACCAGCTCACTCTCACCAGCGCCGAGTCGTGTACGGCAGGCAAGATCATTACTTTGCTGTCGGAGGTCAGGGGCGGCGGGTCATGTATTGAAAGTGGTTATGTCGTGTACTCGCCCGAGGCCAAACAGCGCTTGCTGGGCGTGCGCGCGTATACGATCGATACCTTTAACCTCACCAGTTGTGAAGTTGCTCGCGAGATGGCCGAAGGCGCGTTGCGTGACAGCCCGGCCGGGGTTGCCGTCGCCACCACCGGCCTGCTCGGCCCGGATGACATGGACGGGATTCCGGCCGGAACCATATGTTTTGCCTGGGCTTATCGAATCGAAAACCGGCTGAGTATCTTCAGTCGAAAGGAGCGCTTCATGGGCTCCCGTGAGCAGGTGCAGCTGGATGCGACGCTGCATGCCTTGAAATGGCTGGCGCATTTTCACCAGCGTGCGTTGGCGGGTGAGCGGGGTTAATGGCCTGCCGCGCCCGGCCGTTCCGGCTGAAGTTGAATGTTCAACACCAGCTCATCGGTGCCCGATGCCTGGGCATCCACGACGACGCCATGATAAGTGCGGTTCTCAACCTTGATCGATACGGTATGTGCCTTCGGCAGCTCCTTCGGCCACGGCCCTGGGATGTGCAGCGATAGGCGCTCGCCGGCCTGGGTAATCCGCGCCATGCATGCATGGGAGAGCGGGTTGACGCCGAGCAGTGTGTCTTGAAGGTAATCGATGGTGCAGCGTTGCGACGGTGCAGCGGTGGAATCCGGCATGGAAAGCCTCGTTCTGTTTTTAAGCGTATTTACCCCACGGATGAAAGACGGGAGGTTTTTCGGGAAACTACCATGTCTTCCATGATTTCCCGTACGAGCCGGTTGATACCTGACTCGCCGTGGTAGCGGGCGCGGTTGATATTGGCGATGGTGAACTGATTGGCGTCAGGCGCAAGTACCGTGACGGACAGGCTGCTGTCTGGATTGATCGTGCAGGTAACACGGCAATTGCGCAGTCGCTGTGCAAGAGCATGCTCGATTTGCGCTTTGGTCAACGTGTCCATGGGATCACCGGCTAACAGGCTTTAACGGGTCAAGGTTAGCCCAAATATGCCGTACGTAAATGCTAGCTAATTAATGGCAAACCATTCGTCAGCCTCACGGCCTGTGCAGGGAACGTTCGTGTCCGGAAACTGGCCACATACAGCACAGGCTGATGAATAGGTTTAACAGGAGATCTTATGAAAAAGCTGTCTATGTGCTTGGGTTTTTGCAGCGTATTCCTGCTGCACGGCTGTTTCGACAACTCCGATAACACCACCAAAGACAACACCAGCGGCAGCAAGTCTTCGGTGCAGATGCAGGAGGGCAAGGCTGACGAGAGCAAGTAGGTCCAACTTGGCCAAATGTGGGAGGGGGCTTGCCCCCGATGGCGGTGTGTCAATGAATGCATGTGTAACTGACACACCGAATCGGGGGCAAGCCCCCTCCCACATGTGATCACCTATACCAAAGAGACCGCGCTCCAGCCTCAACGCATATGCAAAATGATCGGGCTGCTGCTCGCCGGGTCGGTATGCCCGCGCAGTTTGCCCACCGCCTGGGCGTCCACCGCGCCACCCTGGTTGCCCCAGGTACTGCGCACGTAGGTCAGCACCTGGGCGATGTCCTGGTCGGACAATTGCTCACGGAACGCCGGCATGCGATAGGCGTCGGGTATGCCGGCGGCCACTACCCGTTGCGAGCCGTTGAGGGTGATGTTGATCGCCGAGGCGCTTTCCTTGGCCAGTGCCGAGGTGGCGCCGGCCAGTGGCGGCATCCACTCCGGCTGGCCCTTGCCGTCCAGGCCATGGCAGGAGGCGCAGCGGGTAGCGTAGGTATGGGCGCCGGGGGCATCCGCACGCGCGTCGGCGGCCACGGCCTGATACTGCCAAGGCGTGCCATCGCGCTGTGGGTCGCCGGGCAGGGACTTGAGGTAACGGGCGATGGCGGCCAGGTCGTCGTCCGCCATGAACTGTGTGGAGTTGTTAAACGCTTCGGTCATCGAGCCGTAGACCACCGCATGCTGGTTGCGCCCGGTCTTGAGGAACTGCACGATCTGCGCCTCGCTCCAGCGGCCCAGGCCGGTGTTGGGGTCTTGGCGCAGGCTCGGTGCGTACCAGCCGTCGAGCAGCGCACCGGCCAGGAACGGGGCACCGGACTGGTCCAAGGCTTTCTCGTTGAAGGCCAGGCCGCGCGGCGTATGGCAACTGCCGCAGTGGCCAGGGCCTTGCACGATATAAGCGCCACGGTTCCACAGGGCGTCCTGGCTGGGGTTGGCGGCGTAGGCGGCGGTGGGCGCAAATACACCATTCCACAGGGCGATGGGCCAGCGCAGATTCAGCGGCCAGGGAATATCGCTGGGAATGTTCGGCTGATTGGCCGGCTGCACGTCCTTCATGAAAAACGCATACAGCGCCTTGATGTCGTCGTCGCTGAGTTTCACGTAAGACGGGTAGGGCATCGCCGGGTACAGCCGGCGCCCACCCGGCGCCACGCCGTGGCGTACGGCGCGGTCGAAGTCGGCAAGGCTGTAATTGCCAATGCCATGCTCGCGGTCGGGGGTGATGTTGGTGGCATGAATAGCCCCCAGCGGCGTGGCCATTTCCAGGCCACCGGCAAACGGCGCCTTGCCCGCCAGGCTGTGACAGGCCACGCAGTCGCTCAGACGCGCGACATACTCGCCGCGACTGACCAGTGCCGGGTCGACACTGGCGGTGTTTTGTTCTGCGAACGGCGAGGCGGGCTCGCGGGTGACGTACCAGGCCAGCAGGCCTGCCACGACCAGGCAGGGCAGCGCCAGCCAGCCTGCGGTTCTTGCGAATCGGCGGTTGTTCATGGGCATTCCCTGTGGGTTAACTGAAGGTGTAGCGGCTCAACGGCAAGCTGCGGATGCGCTGGCCGGTCAACTGCGCCACCGCGTTGGCCACGGCTGGCGCCACGGCGGGCAACGGTGGTTCGCCGATACCGCCCATTTTTTCGCCGCTCTCGACGATCTTCACGTGTACCCGCGCCATCCGCGAAGGCGGCAGGATCGGATACAGGTCGTAGTTGCGCGCCCGCGGCTTACCGTCCACGTAGACCGCTTCCTCCAGCAAGGTTTGCGACAAGCCCAAGGCCACGGCGCCGTTGACCTGGGCTTCAATGATCGCCGGGTTGACGATGCTGCCCGGGTCGATGGCCTGCCAGATGTCATGCACCTTGACCTGACCGTTGTCGATCGACACTTCGGCGATCACCGCCGCGTGGGAGCCAAACGGTGAGGCCATGGCCACGCCACGCGCCCGTCGGCTGCCGTCTTCGGCGGTGAACGGCCCGCGCTTCCAGCCGCCGGACAGTTCGCCCACCGCTTGCAGCAGAGTGGTCAGCCGCGCATTGTCGCGCAGCAGGTGCAGGCGCAGTTCGTACGGGTCATGGCCGCCCTTGTCGGCCAGTTCATCGAGGAACGCTTCATAGAAGAAGTCGTTCAACGAATTGCCCACCGAACGCCAGTAACCGAGCATGGCCGGGCCCTTGACGTAAATCTGGGCGATGCGCTTGTTGGGGATCGCATAACTTTTGCCGGACAGGCCCTCCAGGGCCGTGGGGTCGAGGGCGTCGCCTTGCTTGCCGGCAATCGCTTCGGTGGGGCCTTCGGTGGCGCTCACCGCTTCGATGGCCACAGGCAGGCCTTTGTCATCCAGCGCGGCGCGGAACTTGACCACCGCGACCGGGCGCAGCACATCGCGCACAAATTCTTCTTCACGGCTCCAGATCAGCTTGATCGGCCGGCCAACGGCCTTGGCCAGGGCGATGGCCTGCGGGTAAGGGTTGGCCGAGTCATACAAAAAATGCCGCCCGAAAAAGCCGCCGAGCAGCGGCGAATGCAGGGTGATTTGCTCAACGGCAAGGCCGGTGCGCTTGGCGATGTCGGCGCGGAACATATCCGGCGCCTGGTTCGGCAGCCACACCTCCAGCGTGCCGTCGGGGTTATAGCGCGCCAGTGCCGAAGGCGGCTCCAGCTGGGCGTGGTTGAGGTATTGGTTGTGATAGGTGGCGTCGACGCGGGTCTTGGCGCTGGCCAGCGCGGCGGCCACGTCTCCCTGGTTTTCGTCGTCGCGGGCCGGGCCTTGCTGGGCGGCGAGAAAGTCGCGGTATTTATCGCTGGAAAAGTCCGCCGGCATTGCGCGCACAGTGGAGTCGGCGGCCGCTTCCTGCCATTCCACCTGGATCGCTTCCACGGCCCGCTTGGCGTGCCACCAGCGTTCAGCAACCACCGCCACGGCGCCGGGCAGAGTATGCACCGAATGCACGCCCTTCATGGACTCGACCTGAGCCTGGTTGCGCAGGCTGCCCACCGTCATGCCCAGGCGCGGTGCGTGCTGCACGGCGGCGTGGAGCATGCCGTCGACTTTGAGGTCGATGCTGTACTGCGCCTTGCCGGTGGATTTGTCATAGGCATCCAGGCGTTTGACCGGCTTGCCGATCCAGCGGAACTGGCTCGGGTCGCGCAGGGTGATGCTGGCCGGGTCGGGCACGGGCATGTCCAGGGCGCGGCCGGCCAACTCGCCGTAACCCAGCGAGCGGCCCGACGCCGCATGCACCACCCGGCCGGGTTGCGTGGTCAGTTGCGCCACCGGCACACCGAGCTGTTCGGCACCTGCCTGCATCAGCATGGCGCGGGCGAGGGCGCCGAGGCGGCGCATGGTCGGGTAGCTCATGCGCACTGACATGCTGCCGCCGGTGATACGCAGGCCATTTTCCATGACCACATAGGCTTCACCGGGCGGTGCGGCTTCGACCACGAAAGTGGCAGGGTCGGCGTCCAGCTCCTCGCCGATGATCTGTGCCATGGCGGTGTGCGTGCCCTGGCCGCCTTCCATGAAGGGGCTGAGCAGGCGCACGCTGCCGTCCGGGCGAATCTCGAGGAAGGCCGGCACTTGGGTGCCGCGTTCAGCGGCGGCGCCCGTGGCAGCCTGCACCCTGGACGCGCCGAGGGGCAGGCCGAAGCCGATGACCAATGCACCGACGGCGGTGCTCGCCAGAAAGCGCCGGCGCGACAGGTTGATCGGTGCGTCCAGGGTCACGCCGGGCAGGATCTCGGACATCTTCATCAAACGCTCTCCTTGCCGGCGGCCAAATCATCCATGGCGGCGTGGATGGCATTGTAGGTGCCGCAGCGGCACAGGTTGATCATGGCCGCGTTGATCTGCTCTTTCGACGGTGCAGGAGTGTGCTTGAGCAGCGCCGTGGCCGCCATCACCTGCCCGGACTGGCAGTAACCGCATTGCGCCACCTGGCGCTCGACCCAGGCCGCCACCACGCGCTTGCCCACGTCATCGGCTTCAATCGCCTCGATGGTGGTGATCTCGCGACCGACCAACGCCGCCACCGGCGTGACGCACGAGCGCACCACGTTGCCGTCCACCAGCACCGAACACGCGCCGCACTGGGCCAGGCCGCAGCCGTACTTGGTGCCGGTCAGGCCCAGGTCGTCGCGGATCACCCACAGTAACGGCGTGTCGGCGTCGGCATCGACCTGATAGGCCTTTTGGTTAATACGTAATTCCATGGCGGCTCACCTGCTGATCATCGGTTGGTGGTGCTGAGTTCTTAGCGTTCTTATAGGAGAGGTGCGACCGCAGGTCGCCCATCGTCGAACTCTAGACCAGCGCGCAAGGGCCATCTATGCAATAGCCCACAAGTTCAGAGGATCAGGCAAGTATTCAACAGGATTGGGTCAATGGGGCGCCAGCAAGCTCGCTCCCGCAGCGCTGCGGATACCTTCCAGGAGCATGGTGAACGCCGGGTTGTCGTTGTGCTCGCGCCAGATCAGGTGCAGCTCGCTCTGCGCGCCTTCGCCCAGGTCGATATCGCGGAACACCACGTTCTTGAACACCACGCTGCTGGCGCAACGCGGCACCAGGGCCAGGCCCATGCCGGCGTTGACCAAGGCGAGGATGGTCAGGGACGAGCCGAGCCACTGCACATACTCCGGCGCGACACGGGCCGAGCGCAGCAGGCCGGTGAGCAACTCGTTGAACGGCGGGTAGGCGGAATGGGCGTACATCAGGAACGGCTGCGCATCCAGGTCTTGCACGCTGACGGTCTCTGCCTGAGCCAGCCGATGACTGCTCGGCACCGCCAGCACAAATGGCTCGCGCACCAGGCATTCAGTGGCGTATCCGGGCTCCAGCAGCGGCGCGCGGACGATGCCCAGGTCGATGCGTCGGGCGCGCAGGGCTTCGTATTGCTGGTAGGTGTTCATCTCGGACAGGTCGATCTTGACGTGGGGCTGCTTGAGGCGTGCCTCGGCAATCACTTTGGGTAAAAACTCATACACCGCGCTGCCGACGAAGCTGATATTGACCGTACCGATATCGCCCTCGGCAAAGCGTCGCGCGGTGACGGCCGCTTGCTGGGCGCGCTCGAGCAGGTTCTGCGCCTCGATGAAAAAAGCCCGGCCGGCGGCGGTCAGGGCGACGCTGCGGGTGGTGCGGGTAAACAGCTCCACGCCCAGGTGATGCTCGAGCAACTGGATCTGCCGGCTGAGGGGCGGCTGCGTCATGTTCAGGCGTTCGGCCGCCCGCCGAAAATTCAGCTCGGTGGCCACGGTAGTGAAGCAGCGCAGTTGGGTCAGTTCGAACATTGATCTAATTCCAGTATCAATCGAATGCCAGGTTAGATTAGACGGGAACAATCCTCGGCGTCCATCATCGGTCTGCCCCTAGAAAAAACAATCCCTAAAAAAACGATCCCTAAAAAAACAATGACTGGGAGTTGCCCGTGGATACCCTTCACAATCCGCCAGACCCGAGCGTGCTTGCCCGCGCTGCCGCCAAGGTCAAGCGCCATGTCCTGCCGCTGTTCGTGGTGATGTTCATCGTCAACTACATCGACCGGGTCAATATCGGCTTCGTGCGCAGCCATATGGAAACCGACCTGGGCATTGGCGCGGCGGCCTATGGCTTGGGCGCCGGGCTGTTCTTCATCGGCTATGCGATTTTCGAAGTGCCATCCAATTTGCTGCTGCAACGCTACGGCGCGCGGGCCTGGCTGACGCGCATCATGTTCACCTGGGGCGCGGCCGCGATGGGCATGGCCTTTGTGCAGGGAGAAACCAGTTTCTACGTGTTGCGCTTTGTGCTCGGCGCCGCCGAAGCCGGGTTCTTTCCCGGCATCATCTACTACTTCACGCAGTGGCTGCCGGCCAGCGAGCGCGGCAAGGCCATGGCGGTTTTCCTCAGCGGTTCGGCCATTGCCTCAGTGATCTCCGGGCCGGTGTCGGGCGCGCTGCTGAATGTCAGCGGGTTCAGCCTGCATGGCTGGCAATGGATGTTCCTGATCGAAGGCTTCGCCTCCATCGTGCTCTGCGGGTTTGTGTGGTTCTGGTTGCAGTCCCATCCCCATCAGGCCAAGTGGCTCAGTGACGAGGAAAAACACGCGCTGGTCAGTGCCATTGCGCTGGAGCAGCAGGCGCGCGAGGCGAGCCAGTGCGTGCGGCCGTCGATGTTCAAGCTGTTGGCCGACAAACAGATCGCGCTGTTCTGCTTTATCTACTTCTCCATCGCCCTGACCATCTACGGCGCCACCTTCTGGCTGCCGAGCATGATCAAGAAAATGGGCAATCTGGGTGACTTCCAGGTGGGCTTGTTCAATGCCATTCCGTGGTTGATTTCCATCGTCGCCATGTACGGCTTCGCGGCGCTGGCCAGCAAGTGGAAGCACCAGCAAGCCTGGGTGTCGCTGATGCTGGTGATCGCGGCGTTCGGCATGTTCATGTCTACCCTGGGCGGGCCGGTGTTTGCGTTCGTCGCCATCTGTTTTGCCGCGATTGGCTTCAAGGCCGCGTCGGCGCTGTTCTGGCCGATTCCCCAGGGCTACCTGGATGCGCGGATCGCGGCGGCGGTGATTGCCTTGATCAATTCGGTGGGCAACCTGGGCGGGTTCGTCGCGCCTACTACCTTCGGTTTGCTGGAGCAGACCACCGGGTCCATCGAGGGCGGGCTCTACGGCCTGGCCGCCACTTCGCTGGTGGCGGCGGTGGTGGTGTTCTTTGCCCGCACCGCACCGCGTGGCGGTACACCGTCCAACCCATCCACCGCGCCTCACCCTTTGTCTTCAGATCCACAGGGAGCCGTCTCTTGAAAATTATCCGCGTCACCGTCACCCCGATTGCCTTTCGCGACCCGCCGCTGTTGAACGCCAGCGGTATCCACGAGCCTTTCGCGCTGCGCTCGATCATCGAGATTGAAAGCGACACCGGCTACATCGGCCTCGGCGAAAGCTATGGCGATGCTCCGGCACTGGCGATCCAGCAACAGGTACAGCAACAGCTGATCGGCCTGGACCCGTTCAATCTCAATGGCCTGCGCGCTATCGTGCAGGCCACCGTGGCCGCGCATAAACCGCTGAGCGTGGCCGGTGCGGAACTGGCGCCGGGCTCCCATGCCAGCAAAGCCGTGAGCAATGCCTATTCGGCGTTCGAAGTGGCGTTTCTCGACCTGCAGGCGCATTCGCTGAATGTACCGCTGGTGGACCTGCTCGGCGGCGCGATCCGTGACCAGATCCCGTTCAGCGCCTACCTGTTTTTCAAATACGCCGAACACATTGATTCGCCCTACAAGCCCGACAGCTGGGGCGAAGCCCTGACTGAAGCGCAGATCGTCGCCCAGGCTCGGCGCATGCTCGAGACCTACGGTTTCAAAAGCATCAAGCTCAAGGCCGGCGCACTGGAACCCGAGCATGAAGTGCGCTGCATCAAGGCGCTGAAAAAGGCCTTTCCCGGTGTGCCGCTGCGCATCGACCCGAACGCTAACTGGTCCCTGGCCACCTCGATTCGCATGGCCGAACTGCTCGGCGATGACCTGCAATATTACGAAGACCCGACCCCCGGCCTGGAGGGCATGGCCGAGCTGCACACACGCACCGGCTTGCCCCTGGCGACCAATATGGTGGTCACCGATTTTGACGAGTTCCGCCGCAGCGTGGCGCTGAACAGCGTGCAGATCGTACTGGCGGACCATCATTACTGGGGTGGCCTGCGCGATACCCAGGTGCTGGCGAAAATGTGCCACACCTTCGGCCTGGGCGTGTCGATGCACTCCAACTCACACTTGGGCATCAGCCTGATGGCCATGGCCCACGTCGCGGCGTCGGTGCCCAACCTCGACTATGCCTGCGATACGCATTACCCCTGGCAGGAGCCGGACGAAGAAGTGATCAAGGGTGGCAAGCTGCCCATCGTCGACGGCTGCGTGAGCATCACCCGCGCGCCGGGGCTGGGCCTGGAGCTGGACCACGATCAGTTGGGCAAGCTGCATGACCAATACCTCAGTTGCGGTATCCGCCAGCGGGACGATGTGAAACAGATGCAGCGCTATCAACCGCAGTGGAAAACCGTCAAACCACGTTTCTGAAGCCGGTCGCTTGCTTTGCCCGGTGCCGTACTCGCGTGCGTCGCCGGGCCTTTTTTATGCGCTGCCTCAGCCCTCGAATCGAAACCCTCCCGCCAGCTGCGCCTTTAAAAAACCTACCAGCGCGTTCACTGCCTTCGGCACATGGGGCGAGTAGGGGCGGATCAGGTAGATTTCATCGGCAAATGCGCCCTTGAGCGTCCACCCCTTCAATACCTGCACCAGCTTGCCCTCGGCCAGCGCCGCATGGGCGCTGAAATCCGGCAGCAGGGCGATGCCCAAGTGATTGAGCGCCGCGTCGCGCAGGGCTTCGCTGTTGTTGGTGGCGAAGCTGCCGGCGATGGGCACGGTCAGGCGTTCGAGGTGTTTGCTGCCGCGTTCGAAGGTCCAGGCCGGCTGGTCGGCGCCCCGTGGGTAAAACAGACAGTTGTGTGCCGACAGGTCGCCCGGCTCGCGGGGTTCGCCATGGCGCTGCAGGTAATCGCGGGTGGCGACCAGCACCGAGGCGGTGTCGCAGAGCTTCCAGGCCACATGGGTCTCGGGTATCTGGAAACCATGGCGCACGGCCAGGTCGTAACCTTCGGCGGCCAGCGAACTCAAGGCGTCGGAAACGTCCAGCTGGATGCGCACCTGCGGGTATTGCTGCAAGAATTGCGGCAGATGCGGCACCAGCTGTTGCCGAGCGAACGCCACCGGCGCGGTCAGCCGCACCAGGCCACGCACTTCGCCGGCCAGGTCACGCACCGCAGAGAAACTGCGGGCGATGTGTTCATAGGCGCTGCGAACCTCGCGGGTCAACGACAGCCCCGCATCGGTCAGCCGTACGCTGCGCGTGGTGCGCGTCACCAGGCGGGTGCCGGTGGCTTTTTCCAGGTCGGAAATCCGCTGGCTCACCGCCGACTTGCTCACCCCAAGACGCGCGGCAGCGGCAGTGTAGGTGCCGTGTTCTTCCAGCACTGACAGCCAATGGATGTGAGTCCACAGCCCTTCGATCTCAGCTTTTTCCATGGGGTATTGTTCGCCAGGCTGCACAATAAGTTCAGGATTCTGCTCTGGTTCGGAACAAAGCGAAAGCCTAAGGTGTGTACCAACGCCAACCACCTGGATCGCCTGCCATGCCGATTACCCTTGAGCACTACATCAATGACCAGCGCGTGAGCCGCGATGATCGCTATCAGGACGTCTACAACCCGGCCACCGGCGCAGTCACCGCGCGCGTGGCCCTGGCCAGCCGCCAGACCGTGGCCGAAGCCGTCGACGCCGCCCAGGCCGCCTTTGCCGACTGGGCCGACACCCCGCCGATCCGCCGCGCCCGTGTGCTGTTTCAATACCTGCACCTGCTGCGTGAGCGCAAGGACGACCTGGCGCGCATTATCGTCGCCGAACACGGCAAGGTGTTTACCGATGCCCAGGGCGAAGTCGACCGTGGTATCGACATCCTCGAGTTCGCCTGCGGCATTCCCAACCTGCTCAAGGGCGAACATTCCGACCAGGTTTCCCGTGGCATGGACAACTGGACAATGCGCCAGCCGCTGGGCGTGGTGGCCGGCGTCACGCCGTTCAACTTCCCGGTGATGGTGCCCATGTGGATGTACCCGATCGCGATTGCGGCGGGTAATACCTTCATTCTCAAGCCCAGCCCCACCGACCCGAGCGCCTCGTTGTTCATGGCCGAGCTGCTGCGCGAAGCGGGCCTGCCCAAGGGCGTGTTCAACGTGGTGCAGGGCGACAAGGAAGCGGTGGATGCGCTGATCGAACACCCGGACGTCAAGGCCGTGAGCTTTGTCGGTTCCACGCCGATTGCCCAGTACATCTACGAAAGCGGTGCGCGTAACGGCAAACGCGTGCAAGGCCTGGGCGGCGCGAAAAACCATATGGTGGTGATGCCCGACGCGGATATCGAGCGCACCGTCGACGCCCTGATGGGCGCCGCCTACGGCAGTGCTGGCGAGCGTTGCATGGCAATCTCGGTGGCGGTGCTGGTGGGCGATGTGGGTGACAAGGTCATCGCTGCCTTGACCGAACGCGCCAAGCAACTGCGCATTACCGATGGCCGCGATCTCAAGGCCGAAATGGGCCCGATCGTGTCCCGCGCTGCCCTGGAGCGGATCAGCGGCTATATCGAGCAAGGCGTTCAAGCCGGCGCGCAATTGCTGCTTGATGGCCGCGACTACGTGCCCACCGAAGCGGGTTTGGAAAATGGCTTCTGGCTTGGCGCGACGCTGTTCGACCACGTCACCAAGGAAATGAGTATCTACCGCGAAGAAATCTTCGGCCCGGTGCTGGCCTGTGTACGTGTGGATGATTTCGCCGCCGCAGTGAAACTGGTCAACGACCACGAGTTCGGCAACGGCGTCAGCTGCTTCACCCGCGACGGCAACATTGCCCGCGAATTTGCGCGGCGCATCGAAGTGGGCATGGTCGGTATCAACGTACCGATCCCGGTGCCGATGGCCTGGCATGGGTTTGGTGGCTGGAAAAAAAGCCTGTTTGGCGACATGCATGCCTATGGCACCGAGGGCGTGCGTTTTTACACCAAGCAGAAATCGATCATGCAGCGTTGGTCGGAGAGCATCGAGCAGGGCGCGGAGTTTGCGATGCCGGTGTCGAGGTAAGGTTTACCCTGCTCCAAAAAAAATGCGCCCAATCGGGCGCATTTTTTTGTGCGGTCAGCTATCGCCGGTCAGGCAATCGCATCCCAGGCCCGATCACCGTGCTCGTCTTTGATCCGAGTCGGCAAGCCCATCACGTCCAGCGCTTTGAGGAACGGCTCAGCCGGCAGTTCCTCGACGTTGGCCATGTGTTTGACATCCCACTCGCCGCGCGCCACCAGCAGCGCAGCGGCTACCGGTGGGACGCCTGCGGTGTACGAGATGCCTTGGCTGTCGGTCTCGGCAAAGGCTTCTTCGTGATCAGCCACGTTGTAGATGAACATCTCGCGCGGCTGGCCGTTCCGGGTGCCTTTGACCAGGTCACCAATGCAGGTTTTGCCGGTATAGCCCGGTGCGAGCGATGACGGGTCAGGCAGTACCGCCTTGACCACTTTCAACGGCACCACTTCCAGGCCTTCAGCGGTTTTGACGGGCTTCTCGGAAAGCAGGCCGAGGTTTTTCAGTACGGTGAATACGTTGATGTAGTGTTCACCGAAGCTCATCCAGAAACGCACATTGGGCACGTCGAGGTTTTTCGACAGCGAGTGCACTTCATCGTGGCCGGTGAGGTAGAGGTTCTGCGAACCGACTACCGGCAGGTCGTCGGTGCGTTTGACTTCGAACATGGTGTTGCTGGTCCACTGGCTGTTCTGCCAGCTCCACACCTGTCCGGTGAACTCGCGGAAGTTGATTTCCGGGTCGAAATTGGTGGCGAAGTATTTGCCGTGGGAGCCGGCATTGACGTCGAGAATGTCGATCGAATCAATGCGGTCGAAATGCTGTTGCTGCGCCAGCGCGGCGTACGCGTTGACGACACCCGGGTCGAAGCCCACGCCAAGGATGGCAGTGATGTTCTTCTGTTTGCATTCTTCCAGGTGGTTCCATTCGTAGTTGCCGTACCACGGCGGGGACTCGCAGACCTTGCCCGGCTCTTCGTGGATGGCGGTGTCGAGGTAAGCCACGCCCGTATCGATGCAGGCACGCAGCACCGACATGTTGAGAAACGCGGAACCCACGTTGATGACGATCTGCGAGTCGGTCTCGCGGATCAGGGCCTTGGTCGCTTCCACGTCCAGGGCGTTCAGCGCGAAGGCCTGGATGTCGGCGGGTACCTTGAGGCTACCCTTGGCCTTGACGCTGTCGATGATGGCCTGGCATTTGGAGATGTTGCGCGACGCGATAGCAATACGACCGAGTTCGTCGTTGTGCTGCGCGCACTTGTGGGCCACCACCTTGGCGACACCTCCTGCACCAATGATAAGAACGTTCTTTTTCAATTGCTTTATTTCTCCTATATCCGCCAGCTTACGAAAGGCTGGACAGGTAGTCGTCGTAACCAAATTCACGAACCACTTCGACTGTACCGTCGAGTTGTTTCACTACGATGGACGGCATTTTCAGGCCGTTGAACCAGTTTTTCTTGACCATGGTGTAACCAGCGGTGTCGATGAACGACAGCCGATCGCCGATGGCCAGCGGACGATCAAATTGATACTCGCCGAAGATGTCGCCGGCCAGGCAGGATTTGCCGCACACCATATAGGTATGCTCACCCTCGCTCGGCGCCAGCTTGGCGTTGAGGCGGTAGATCAGCAGGTCCAGCAGGTGGGCTTCGATGGAGCTGTCGACCACGGCGAGGTGTTTACCGTTGTAGAGCGTGTCGAGCACGGTGACTTCCAGGGACGCGCTGTTGGTGATCGCCGCTTCGCCGGGCTCCAGGTACACCTGCACGCCATACTTTTCGGAGAATGCCTTCAACCGTGCGCAAAATGCATCCAGCGCATAGCCTTCACCGGTGAAATGGATGCCGCCGCCGAGGCTGACCCACTGGACCTTGTGCAGCAGCGCGCCGAAGCGTTCTTCGATGGTGCCGAGCATGCTGTCGAACAGGCTGAAATCGCCGTTCTCGCAGTTGTTGTGGAACATGAAACCGGAGATTTGATCGATCACGCCGTCGATCTTCACCGGGTCCCACTCGCCCAGGCGGCTGAACGGACGCGCCGGGTCGGCCAGCAGGTAATCGGAGCTGCTCACCTGTGGGTTGACGCGCAGGCCACGGGTCTTGCCTTCGGAACGTTCGGCAAAACGCTGCAGTTGGCTGATGGAGTTGAAGATGATCTTGTCGCAGTTATCCAGCATCTCTTCGATTTCATCGTCGGCCCAGGCCACGCTGTAGGCGTGCGCTTCACCTTCGAACTTCTGGCGACCGAGCTTCAACTCATACAGCGACGACGAGGTGGTGCCGTCCATGTATTGCTGCATCAGGTCGAACACCGACCAGGTGGCAAAGCACTTGAGCGCCAGCAGAGCCTTGGCGCCGGACTGCTCGCGCACGTAGGCAATCTTCTGCATGTTGACCAGAAGCTTCTGTTTATCGATGAGGTAGTACGGCGTTTTGATCATTTTTGAGAGCCTGCGGCGGTGCCTGCCAAAAAAGGACACGCATTGTGCCCGCACTTGGATCAGATCGAAAGGTTAGCCGGCGGATTTTGCTGTGCCGGTTTTACGATCTTAACCACTGAGTATGACTACTGATCGTTCCCACGCTCTGCGTGGGAATGCATCCCATGACGCTCCGCGTCACCTCACAAGCGGGACGCAGAGCGTCCAGGCGGCGTTCCCACGCAGAGCGTGGGAACGATCAACGCTGTGTAGCCAGGCTTCACTGACATCAAACCGTCATCTCCCCACCACCTTCCTGCCACATTCCCCCGTTACTGTCCTCGCCAATGAGATCGATCTCAAGCGAGTGACAATGACTGACCTGAAAGACGTTGCGCAGCTGGCTGGCGTATCCCGCGCCACTGCCGCCCGCACCTTTGCCTCCCCCGACCAGGTGCGCCCGGCCACTCGCGAGCAGGTGTTTGCCGCTGCCCGTGAGTTGGGCTTTCGGCCCAACTTGCTCGGTCGCCAACTGCGCCTACAAACCACCCGGTTGATTGGCGTGGTGGTGCCCAACTTGCTCAATCCGGTGTTCGCCGAACAGTTCCAGGCCATGGAACGTGCGGCGCGGTTGCGCGGCTACAGCCTGGTGTTGGCGACCACCGACTACAGCGCTGAACGCGAAAGCATGGTGGTGGAAGAACTGCTGCGCCAACGTGTCGACGGCCTGGTACTGACGGTCACCGATGCCGAGAGCAACAGCGTGCTCAACAGCCTTGCCAGCGAACAGACCCCGTTCGTGCTGGCCTACCACCAACCGAGCAACCCCAGCTACAGCGCCGTGTCGGTCGACAACCGCGCCGGCATGGCCATGGCCACCCGATATCTGCTGGAAGCAGGGCACCGGCGCATCAGCATGGTTGCGGGCCCCGCGTTGCAGTCCGACCGTGCGCGCCTGCGTTACGCCGGTTACTGCGACGCGATGCAAGCCTACGGCCTCAAGAGCCGCCCGGTGATCGAAATGCCCGCGCACACCCAGGCTGAATTCGTCGCCATCGAGCCGTACCTCGAAGGCCCCGAGGCGCCCACGGCACTGGTGTGTTCCAACGACTTCCTCGCCATCAGCCTGATCGCCGAACTGCGTCGCAACGCCTGGCACGTACCCGAGCAACTCTCGGTGATGGGCTTTGACGGCATCGACCTCGGCACCCAGATGCACCCAACCCTGTGCAGCGTGGTGCAGCCCATCGCGCTGCTCGCCAGCACAGTGATTGACCAATTGCTGGCGCAGATCGCCGGCAACGCCCCGATTTCCCATTGCCTGCCTTGCCATATCCGGCCGGGCGAAAGCACTCAACCCCACGAGGAATCCCTTGATGCGCGCATTGCGTAAAACCCTGGCCGCCGTGCTGCTGTGTGGTATGGCCAGCCTGGCCCAGGCCGCCGACACCGCAATTTGCTACAACTGCCCGCCGGACTGGGCCGACTGGGGTACCCAGCTCAAGGCCATTGCCGCCAGCACCGGCGTGCAAGTGCCGCTGGATAACAAGAACTCCGGCCAGTCGCTGGCGCAACTGGTGGCCGAAAAGGCCGCACCCGTCGCCGACGTGGTGTACTACGGGGTGACCTTTGGCCTGCAGGCGCAAAAAGCCGGCGTGGTCGACGGCTACAAACCCAAGGGCTGGGAGCAGATCCCCGCCGGCCTGAAAGACCCGGCGGGCCAGTGGTTCGCAATTCACTCCGGCACCTTGGGCATCATGGTCAACGTCGATGCATTGGGTGGCCTGCCGGTGCCGCAAAGCTGGGCCGACCTGCTCAAGCCGCAATACAAAGGCATGGTCGGCTACCTGGACCCGTCCAGCGCCTTTGTTGGCTACGTCTCTGCTGTGGCGATCAACCGCGCGATGGGCGGCGACCTGGACAACTTCGCCCCGGCCATCGACTACTTCCAGAAACTGGCGAAAAACGCGCCCATCGTGCCCAAGCAGACCGCCTATGCGCGGGTGCTGTCCGGCGAATTGCCGATCCTGGTGGACTACGACTTCAACGCCTACCGCGCCCGTTATAAGGACAACGCCAACGTCGCCTTCGTGATCCCCAAAGAGGGCAGCATCAGCGTGCCCTACGTGATGAGCCTGGTGGCCAACGCGCCGCACCGCGGCAATGGCGAAAAGGTGCTGGACTTCGTGCTGTCGGACGAAGGCCAGGCACTCTGGGCCAACGCTTACTTGCGTCCGGTACGCCCGGTGCAGATGCCGGCTGAGGTCGCCGCGCAGTTCCTGCCCGACAGCGACTATGCGCGCGCCGGCGTGGTGGACTACCAGAAAATGGCCGCCGTGCAGGAAGCCTTCGCGGCCCGTTATCTGAACGAGGTCAAGTAAGTGGCCACATCGGCAAAACGTGCGGCCTGGGCGCTGGCCCCGGCCTTTGCGGTGCTGTTCGCATTCTGGCTGCTGCCGCTGGCGCACTTGATCGTGCTCGGTGGCGAAAGCCGCGACAGCCACGGCAGCGGCTATTGGCAGGTGCTCAGCAGCGCGCAGTACCTGGGCAGCCTGGCGCAGACCTGTGTGCTGGCCATCGTTGTGACGTTCACGGCGTTGTTGATTGGCGGCATCAGCGGCGTGTTTCTCGCGCGCCAGCGGTTTTTCGGGCGCTCGGCGTTGGTGGCCTTGCTCACGTTTCCCCTGGCGTTTCCCGGGGTGGTGGTGGGCTTCCTGGTCATCCTGTTGGCCGGGCGCCAGGGGCTGCTGGCGTCCCTCGGCCTGCAGTTGGCCGGTGAACGCTGGATCTTTGCCTATTCGCTGGCCGGGTTGTTTGTCGGCTACCTGTATTTCTCGATTCCACGCGTAATCCTCACGGTGATGGCGGCCTGCGAAAGCCTCGACCGTAGCCTGGAAGAAGCCGCGCATTCGCTGGGCGCCGGGCATTGGCGCGTGGTCTGCGACGTGATCGTGCCGGGCCTGGCGCCGGCGCTGGCGTCGTGCGGGGCGATCTGTTTTGCCACGTCCATGGGCGCCTTCGGCACGGCCTTTACCTTGGGCACGCGGCTGAACGTCACCCCGGTGGCGATCTACAACGTGTTCACCAACTACGCCAACTTTGCCGTCGCCGCCGCGTTGTCGGTGGTGCTTGGCGTGGTGACCTGGGCGGTGTTGTTGCTCACGCGATGCCTGGTGAAAAACGCGGGGACTGTCCTGTGAAGCGTTCAGCGCTGTTTGTGATTCAACTGCTGTTCACCTTGCTGGTGTGCGCGTTCATGTTGGTGCCGGTGCTGATGTCGTTGCTGGCAGGGTTGACGCGCAATTTCTTCGTCGGCGTGTCCAGCGGCCTGACCTTCGATTGGCTGGTGCAGGTATGGCAGGTCTATTCGCCGACCGTGTGGCTGTCGCTGCAACTGGCCCTGGCCTGCGCAGTGTGCGTCTGCGTGATCGGCGTGCCGGCGGCCTACGCCCTGGTGCGCATGAACAACCGCTTCAGCCGCGCCTTCGAGGAACTGATGGTGCTGCCGGTGGCGATGCCGGGCCTGGCCAGTGCGCTGGCCTTGCTGCTCACCTACGGCCAGTTCGGCACGTTTCGCAGCAGTTGGTTGTTCATCCTGGTGGGCCATGTGCTGTTCACCTTACCGTTCCTGGTGCGCCCGGTGATGGCGGTGATGCAGCGCCAGCATCTGCCGGAGCTGGAAGAGGCGGCGGCCAGCCTTGGCGCCGGGCCCATCAAACGCTTTTTCAGCGTGGTGGTGCCTAACAGCCGGGCAGGGATTCTGGCGGGTGTGCTGATGGTAGTCACCTTGTCCCTGGGTGAGTTCAACCTGACCTGGATGCTGCACACGCCGATGACCAAGACCTTGCCGGTCGGCCTGGCCGACAGCTACGCCTCGGCGCGCCTGGAAATCGCCAGCGCCTATACCCTTATCTTTTTGCTGATGATCGTGCCGCTGCTGATTGCATTGCAGGCCATCAGTGCCCGTTTATCCCGTGGAGAGCGTCGATGACCGCTATCACTATCCGCCTGCAAGGCTGTCGCAAGGCATTCGCCGACGGCACCGTGGCCGTGCATGACCTGGACCTGACCGTCGAAGGCGGCGAAACCCTGGCGATTCTTGGTCCATCGGGCTGTGGCAAAACCACCACCTTGCGCCTGATCGCCGGGCTGGAGCGCCCGGATGTGGGCCAGGTGTTTTTCGGCGACGACGACGTCACGCGCCTGCCCATCGAGCGTCGCGACGTGGGCATGGTGTTCCAGAATTACGCGCTGTTTCCCAACCTGGATGTGGCCGGCAATATCGTCTACGGCTTGAAGATTCGCGGGATATCGGTGCTTGCGCGCAACAAGCGCTGCGACGAATTGCTGGAGCTGGTGGGCCTGCAACAGCATGGCAAGCGCAGCATCCACGAATTGTCCGGTGGCCAGCGCCAACGCGTGGCCCTGGCCCGTGCCCTGGCGCCGCGCCCGAAGGTCCTGTTGCTGGATGAACCGCTGGCAGCCCTCGATGCGCAACTGCGTGAGCGCCTGCGCAGTGAGCTGAATGAACTGCTGCGTGGCCTGGGCATCACCTCGGTGTTCGTCACCCACGACCAGGGCGAAGCCATGGCCCTGGGTGATCGCATCCTGGTGATGGAGCACGGCCGCGTCGCGCAACTGGCCAGCCCGCGGGACATTTACCAGAAACCGGCGAATGCGTTTGTCGCCGGTTTTGTCGGCAACCTGAATGCCTTTCACGTGCTGGACCAGTCGGTCCATGGCTTGAAGGTGAGCGGCGGTGTGCTGCCGTGGCACACGGCCAGTCAACCCACCACGGTGTACTGCCGCCCCGAACACCTGCGGGTCATGGACGGCGAAGGGCACTTGCACGGCCATCTGCTCGCACAGTTTTTCCAGGGCGCGCAAAGCCGCTTGCTGGTGGACGTGGGCGGCCCGCAACCGCTGCTGGTGGACAGCAGCGACAACCACCTGTACGCCGTCGGCGCGCCGATTGCCCTGGCAATCGCGCCGCACATTTTGTTCACCCTGAATGCGTGAGGGTCTGCTTGTGAATCGTCCGTTTCTTGTCGCACAGATCAGCGACCTGCACCTTAAAGCTGGCGAGCGCCTCACCTATGGCGTCGTCGATACCCTGGGCGCGCTGCGTCGTGCCGTCGACCACCTCAACGCCAGCCATCCACGGCCCGATATCGTGGTGGTCAGCGGCGACCTGGTGGACTTCGGTCGCCCGGATGAGTACGCCGTGCTGCACCCCGAACTCGCACGCCTGCACATGCCGTGCTACCTGGTGCCCGGCAACCACGACACACGCGGTCCGTTGCTCGAAGCATTCCGTGATCACGCCTATTTGCCGTCGTCGGCAGAGGGGCCGCTGGACTGGGTGGTGGACGAGCATCCGCTGCGTTTGATCGGCCTGGACTCGACCATCCCCGGTGGCCATGGCGGGCAATTGCTGGACAGCCAGTTGCAGTGGCTGGACGAGCAACTGGCGCGACGTCCCGATGCGCCGACCTTGCTGATTCTGCACCACCCGCCGTTTATCAGCGGCATCGGCCATATGGACCGCGAACCGTTTATCAATGCCGCCGCCCTGGAAACAGTCGTGGCGCGCCACCCGCAAGTTGAACGCCTGCTGTGCGGGCACCTGCACCGGCCGATGCAGCGGCGTTTTGGTGGCAGCTTGAGCTGCGTGTGCCCCGGCACCTCTCATCAGATCGTGCTGGATTTGCAAGCCACCGCGCCCGCGCATTTCAACCTGGAACCGGCGGGATATCTGTTGCATCGCTGGGACGCGCAACAGGGGTTGCTCAGCCACAACGGCGTGTTCGGGGATTACCCCGGGCCGTATCCGTTCTATGACGTTCATGGGTTGATTGACTGATCCGATTGACTGATCAATCCCGGTCTAAACATGAGTGGAACTTGTGATCATCTAAAATAAAATGAGTTTGTCTCACTATCGGCATCTGCCGACAATGGCTGCCATTGAATACCTACAGTGGAGTTGTAAGTCATGGCAGTCGCTCATTCCCTCGGATTCCCGCGCATTGGACGCGACCGTGAACTGAAGAAAGCGCAGGAAGCGTTCTGGAAGGGCGAACTCGACGAAGCCGGCCTGCGTGCCGTGGGCCGCGACTTGCGCAAGGCTCACTGGGCGCTGCAAAAACAAGCGGGCATTGAGCTGCTGCCCGCCGGTGATTTCGCCTGGTATGACCAGGTGCTGACCCACTCGCTGATGTTTGGCGTAGTCCCCGAGCGTTTCCGCCCAGCCGATGGCCAAGCCACGTTGCAGACGTTGTTCGGCATGGCCCGTGGCGTCAGCGATAATTGCTGCGGTGATGCTCACGCCCAGGAAATGACCAAGTGGTTCGATACCAACTATCACTACCTGGTGCCGGAGTTCAGCGTCGACCAGCAATTCCACCTGGGGTGGGAACAGTTGTTCGAAGAAGTCCAGGAAGCGCGCGACCTCGGGCACAGCGTCAAGCCGGTCGTCATTGGCCCGCTGACCTACCTGTGGCTGGGCAAGGCCAAGGGCGGTGATTTTGACAAGCTCGAGCTGCTCGACCGCCTGCTGCCACTGTATGGTCAGATTTTCCAGCGCCTGGCCGAGCTGGGCGTGGAGTGGGTGCAGATCGACGAGCCGATCCTGGTGCTCGACCTGCCGCAGGCCTGGAAGAATGCCTTTGAGCGCGCCTATAACCTGATCCAGCGCGACCCGCTGAAAAAGCTGGTCGCCACCTACTTTGGCGGGCTGGAGGAAAACCTCGGCCTGGCCGCCAACCTGCCGGTCGATGGCCTGCACATCGATCTGGTGCGGGCGCCGGAGCAATACCCGACCATTCTCGATCGCCTGCCCGCGTATAAAGTGCTGTCCCTGGGCCTGGTCAATGGCCGCAACGTATGGCGCTGCGACTTGGAAAAAGCCCTGGCGACGGTGCAGCACGCCCATGAAAAACTGGGCGATCGCCTGTGGGTGGCGCCGTCCTGCTCACTGCTGCACAGCCCCGTGGATCTGGCGCGTGAAGACCAGTTGGACGCCGAGGTGAAAAGTTGGCTGGCCTTCGCCCTGCAAAAGTGCGCGGAAGTCGCGGTACTGGCCCAGGCCGTCGACCAACCCGAGGCGCCAAACGTGCTGGCAGCGCTGGCGGAAAGCCGCACGGTACAGGCTGCGCGTGCCGCTTCGCCGCGTATTCACAAGCCTGCTGTGCAAGCACGCGTTGCCGCTATCAGCGCCCAGGACAGCCAGCGCCAGTCGCCCTTTGCCCAGCGTATCGAGAAACAACGGGCCGGCCTCGACCTGCCGCTGTTTCCAACCACCACTATCGGTTCGTTCCCGCAAACCGCGTCGATCCGTCTGGCGCGTCAGTCGTACAAGGCCGGCAGGTTGAGCGAAGCCGACTACGTCGATGCGATGCACAGCGAGATCAGGCACGCCGTCGAGGTACAGGAAAACATTGGCCTGGATGTACTGGTGCACGGTGAAGCCGAGCGTAACGACATGGTCGAATACTTCGCCGAGCAATTGGACGGCTATGCGTTCACCCGTTTCGGTTGGGTGCAGAGCTACGGTTCGCGCTGTGTGAAACCGGCGCTGATTTATGGCGACTTGAGCCGTCCGAAGGCAATGACGGTGGAGTGGATTCGCTATGCCCAGGGCCTCACGCGCAAGGTGCTCAAGGGCATGCTGACCGGCCCGGTGACCCTGCTGATGTGGTCGTTCCCACGGGAAGACGTGAGCCGCGAAGTGCAGGCCCGGCAACTGGCCCTGGCGATCCGTGACGAAGTCGTCGACCTGGAAGCCGCCGGCATCAAGATCGTGCAGATCGACGAGGCCGCATTCCGCGAAGGCTTGCCATTGCGTCAGGCGCAATGGCAGCACTACCTGGACTGGGCCACCGAAGCGTTCCGCCTGTGCGCCTGCGGCGTGCGTGACGACACCCAGATCCACACCCACATGTGCTACAGCGAGTTCAACGATGTGATCGAATCCATCGCGGCAATGGACGCCGACGTGATCACCATTGAAACCTCGCGCTCGGACATGGCATTGCTGGACGCGTTCGAAGCCTTCGCTTACCCCAACGACATCGGCCCTGGCGTCTACGATATTCACTCGCCACGTGTGCCGGACGTTGCGCAGATGCTCGACTTGCTGCGCAAGGCGGCCAAGCGGATTCCGACGCAACGGTTGTGGGTAAATCCCGATTGCGGCCTGAAAACCCGTGGCTGGCCGGAGACGCAAGCGGCGTTGGTTAACATGGTCGCGGCGGCGCGCCAACTGCGTGCGGAACTGGGTTAACCGCAAAGATTGCGCGGCTGGCGTTCGTGTTGTCAGTCATACTGGCACCCATGACTTTCGACTCGCCGCTCGCCGCTTATCAAGATGCTATCGCCCAGCAGGGTTTCGTGCCCGACGACGCTCAGCGCCGTGCGGTGCAGGCCTTGCAAACCTGTCACCAGGCGTTGCACCAAGGCCGTTCGCCGATTGCCGGCGTTTACCTGTGGGGGCCGGTGGGGCGCGGCAAGACCTGGTTGATGGACCAGTTCTATCAAAGCCTGCGCGTGCCGGCGCGGCGTCAGCATTTTCATCACTTCATGGGCTGGGTACACCAGCGCTCGTTCCAGCTCAGCGGTATCAAGGACCCGCTGCAGGCGTTGGCGCGGGAACTGAGCCGGGACGTGCGCGTGCTGTGTTTCGATGAGTTGTTCGTCAATGACATTGGTGACGCGATCATTCTCGGTCGTCTGTTCCAGGTGATGTTCGAGGAGGGCGTGGTGATGGTCTGTACGTCCAATCAACCGCCTGAGCAGCTGTACGCCGAGGGTTTCAACCGTGAACGGTTCGTGCCGGGCATCGAGGCGATCAAGCAGCATATGCAGGTGGTGGCAGTGGACGGTGGCGAGGATCATCGCTTGCACGCCGGTGTGGGCCTGCAGCGCTACTGGGTGAATCAGCCCGAGGCACTGGCCACGGTGTTCAAGCAACTGAGCGCGGGGCAAACGGTCAGCGAGGGGAGGGTGGTGAACGTGGGCCATCGCACGATTACGGCGGTGCAGGCCAGTGACGCGGTACTGTGGTGCCGCTACGCCGAGCTCTGCGAGCAGCCGCTGGCCGCGATGGATTTCATGCTGCTGTGTGATCGCTTCAAGGCCATCCTGTTGGCGCAGGTGCCCAACCTCAGCGCACCGCAGCGCCCGGGGCGGATCGCCCGTGGTACCGAAGACGGGGCCGAGCGCGTTGTCGCAGGGGACCGTCAATTGCCGGAGCTGTCGGTGCACGACGACAGCGTGCGACGCTTTATCGCGCTGGTGGATGAATGTTACGACCGCAAGGTGCCGTTGTTCATCGAAGCCCAAGTGCCACTGGAACGTCTGTATACCGAAGGCTACCTGGCGTTTCCTTTTCGTCGCACCTTGAGCCGCTTGCGAGAAATGCAGCTGCAGCGCTTCGGCGCCTGACCCCGGCAAGGGCTTTGGATGCCTGCAACCTGGGCGCTTTCTGTCAGGCATTTGTCGTTAATCGCCTTCATCTGCTGCCGCATCCACGCTTACAATCACCCTTCTCAAAGGGAATCGATTCCCTGGTTGTCGTTATCGAGGACGGAAATGGACACCCCAGACATCCTGGTGCTGCAAGCCAGCTACACCAACGCCGTGCACGCGGATGCCATCGGCTCGCTGCTCAACCACTATGCTGAAGATCCAATGGGCGGCGGCCACACCTTGCAAGCTGACCTGTTGCAGCAACTGCCTGGGGAACTGGCCAAGCGCCCCTATGCGTTCAGTGTGCTGGCGTTCGTCGGGGGTGAGCCAGCCGGGCTGGTCAATTGCTTCGAGGGCTTCTCGACATTCGCTTGTCGACCCTTGGTCAACGTTCATGATGTGGTGGTGGCGAAACAGTTTCGTGGCTTGGGCTTGAGCCAGAAGATGCTGCAGAAAGTCGAGGAAATCGCCCGGCAGCGCGGGTGCTGCAAAATCACCCTGGAAGTGCTTGAAGGCAATGAGTTGGCACAGTCGGCGTATCGCAAGTTCGGTTTCGACGATTCGGTTTTTGATCCTGCCCATGGCCGTATGTTGTTCTGGAACAAGGCACTGTAATAAAAAAATTGCAAAAAAAAAGGCGCCATTGAATGGCGCCTGATAAACCTTTGCCAAGGGAGCGCAATGGCAGAGGGTGGTGCGGATTAACTCAGCATTAATTAACTATTGGGTTGTGCTGTTTCGGCAGTAGTGGCTTTAACCGGTTTGCCGTCGGCGGACGCAACTTGTTGTTCAGCCTTGCCGTGGGTTTTTTCCTGAATGAAGCTGAAGTTGTTATAGAACTCTTTCGAACGCTCTGAACCGCCTTCTGCAAAGGCGGCGGCGGAGGTCAGGGTCATCAGGCTGGCGAGCATCAAGGTCGAAAGTTTCATGGCGGTATTCCCATTAGATTGATAGGTGATCGGTCACTCCCTGATCTGATCGTGGGGCGACTATGGCGTTATCCTATTAAGTGGGAATTAACGAAGTTCACCAGCGAAGTTAACAATTTTGTTAACTTTGCGAGGGGCCGTTATAGCCTCCAGTCAAGTGCCAGCGTGACCGAACGTGGATCGCCCCAATACACACCATTATAAAAGCCAACGCGTTCGTAATATTTCTTATCAAATAGATTGTTGACATTAACCGACGCCGTAACATGTTCATCGAACTGGTAGCGCGACATCAGGTTGACCACGGTGTAGCCCTGTTGCGTGATTTTCTCCCGCGTGGTTATCGGTCTGCCTTCGCTGTTGCGCGCCCCCGTGGGGCGGTCGCCGAAGTCATACATCTCGCTCTGCCAATTCACCGCGCCGCCCACGGTCAGATTGCGCCAGGCCCCCGGCAGACGATAAGCGCTGGATAACTTCAACAGGTTCAACGGCTGGCCGGTGTTGTTGCGTGTGCCTGCGCCATTCACCGAATGGGTGTAGGTGTAGCCCGCAGTCAGGTTCCAGTCCGGCGTGATTTCCCCGGCCGCTTCCAGCTCGAACCCGCTCACCTTGTTGCCCTTGCCGCCGGACTTGTAGTACTCCTCGCCGGTGGCCGGGTTGCGCGGCACCGAGTCGTCCCGCTCGGCGACGTTGTCCTGGGTGCTCCAGAAATACGCGGCGGCCAGGTTCAGACGCTCGTTGAGTACGCTGCCCTTGAGCCCCACCTCATAGTTGCTGCCCACCACGGGTTCCAGGTATTTCTTGTTGGCATCACGCGCATCCTGCGGCTTGAAAATGTCGGTGTAACTCGCGTAGAGGGTGTATTGCGGCGTGATGTCGTAAAGCAGCCCGGCGTAGGGCGTCCACATGTCGTTATGGGTTTGCCCGGTTTTGCCGGACGCGGTCAGTTGATCGTTGGCGTCGTATTTGGGGGTAGCGCTTTGCAGCTCCCAACTGCCGTAGCGGCTGCCGAGTACGGCGTGCAGGCGGTCAGTCAGGCTCAGTCGAGTCGCGAGGTAACCGGCTTTCTGTTGTTTCTTGCTGTGCTCACCCTTGAGGTCGGTGACGTAATCGCTGAACTTGCCGATGCCGCCCATGTGTTTCCAGTCCTCGATGGAGTAGTAGCTGGAGGGCAGGTCGGTGCGCATGAAGGGCGAACTGTCCCGCTGCGCGGCCTCGCCATAACCCATCATCAGCGCGTGTTCACGGCCCAGCAACGCGTAGCTGCCGGCCAGGTTGAGGTCGATGGCTTCCATTCTCGAGGTGCCGCGCATATGGCTGGCCCAGGCCGTCATGCCGCTGCGGTCGGCGTTGGGGAACCCCGCGCCGCCGTAATACACCTTGCCATCGGTATCGCTCTGGCGATGGGTGTAGGCCGCCTTCAGGTGCCAGTCGCCGCCCAACCGATGATCGAGGGTGGCGAAGGTGGTTTTGTCGGTCAATGGCCAGGAACTCCAGTGCGCCGCCATATTGGTGGAGCGCGACAGTCCGGCCTTGCCGCCCTGGCTGTTCCAGTACGGCACGGTGCCCCAGGAGGTGCCTTGTACCTGCTTGTCCTGATAATCGAAGCCTACGGCCAGCACGGTGTCGTCGGAAAGGTCACCCTCGAGAATGCCGTAGCCGACCGCCCGCTGCAGGGCATAGTTGTCGCGAAAGGATTTGCTGTCGCGGTAGGCCAGGACGCTGCGCCCGCGCAGTTTGCCGTCGAAGGCCAGCGGGCCGCCGACGTCGAGGTAGCTGTAGTAGTTGTCATGGGTAGCGCCGCTGATCCCGGTTTTCGCCTGCCATTGGGCGGTAGGGCGCTTGCGTACCATGTTGACGGTGGCCGAGGGGTCACCCGCGCCCGTCGTCAGGCCGGTGGCGCCGCGAACCACTTCGATCCGGTCATAGATAATGGTGTCGGCGTCGCTCTTCATGTAGCCGAAGGTGTTGAGCATTCCGTCAATCTGGAAATTGCTGATGCCGTAACCACGGGCGGTATAGGACACGCGGTCCGAATCATTGTGCTGGACGTTGACACCGGTGGTCTGGCGCAACACATCGGTCAGGGTGTTGAGATTGAAATCGTCCATCTGCTGGCGCGTGATCACCGAGATCGATTGCGGGGTCTCCTTGATCGACAGGTTCAGGCGCGTGGCGGTGCTCATGGAGCCAGTGGTGTAGGCGCCGGTGTGCTCGGTGGTCGCACCCAGGCCTTCGGCAGTGACCGTGGTGGCGCCCAGTTCGAGGGCGTTCGCGGGGGCATGTTCGGGATCGGTTTCGGCCAGCAGTTCAGGGCTCAGCACAAGGCTGAACAGGCCAAGGGTAAAGGTGATGGAACGGGTAAACGGCGCGAGCATCGCGGCAAACTCCTTGTCGTCTTTGAGACCGCCCCGGATGGGGTGGGCATGGCTCAAAGACGAAAGGAGGCGCGGAACTTTAGGCTTTAACGAGAATGATTGTTATCTTCTTGTTACAGGTTGCTGGGTTACTTGACCACCACGTCGGTGCTGTCGGCCTTTTTCGGCTTGATCAGACTGAAGTCAATCAAGGCCTTCTGCTTGGTCTCGTAAGGGTTGCCGATCAGCAAGGGGCGCGGCTTGAAGCTGTCGCTGACCAGGCTTTTGCTGCGGTCCAGTTCATCGAAACTCAAACCTGCCAGGTCCGCCCAGGTGTGGATCAACTGCGAACTGCTGTAAGGCCGTTGTAGGTCGCCGGCGAAGCTCCAATCGTGGCTTTCGCGCCACTTGGGCGAGGCGTAGGCCATGAAGGGAATGGTGTACATCGGCGCGGTCGGCTTGCCTTCGTTGCGGCCCAGGGTGTCATGGCCGGCCGAGTCGAACACGTCCTCGCCGTGGTCCGACAGATACAGCAGGAAGCCATTGGGGTCGGTCTTGGCGTAGTCCTTGATCAGGCTCGACACCACGAAGTCGTTGTACAGCACCGCGTTGTCATAGCTGTTGTACGTCGGCAGCTGTGCATCGCTGACACCGGGCGGCACGCCCTGGCGATCGGTGAACTTGTCGAACGTCTGCGGATAACGGTACTGGTAGCTCATGTGCGTGCCCAACAGGTGCACCACGATGAACTTGCGCTCGGCGGTATCGGCCAGGGCCTTGGAAAACGGGGCCAGTACATCGCCGTCGTATTGGCGGGCGTTCTGGTTCCGGTTGTTGTTGAGGTACACCTGCTCGTCGGCCTGTTCGGAAAAGGTCGTGAGCATGGTGTTGCGCTTGGTCATGGTTTGCTGGTTGGTGATCCAGAAGGTCTTGTAGCCGGCCTGTTTCATCACGCTGACGATCGACGGCGTCTTGAGGTACAGGTCCGGGTTTTCTTCGTCGGCGAAGGTCAGTACCTGCTGCAGCGCTTCGATGGTGTACGGGCGCGGTGTAATGACGTTGTCGAACACCGCCAGTTGGTCGCGCAGCTTGTCCAGTTCCGGCGTGGTGTTACGCGGGTAACCATACAAGCTCATGCGCTGGCGGTTGGTTGACTCGCCGATCACCAGCACCAGGGTGGACGGCTGGCCGGCCATGCTGTCCTTCAGGTTCTTCAGCGGTGGGATCTGGCTGGCACTGGTCAGCATGCCTTGCATATTGTCCAGCTGTTCGGTGTAGCGGCGGTAGGCGACGATCATCTGCCATGGCACGGCCGGTTCGATCCGGGTTTCGAAGCGGTCGATGGCCAGTTCCATGGTTTCGCTGGTGGCGATCTGCTTGACCAGCGGGTAGCCGACCACGGCCAATACAATGGCGATCGCTGCCACGATCGACTGACCGCGAGGCAAGTACACCGGGCGCAGGCGTGTCCACAGGAAAATCGCGAAGGCGGTGTGGGCGATGAACGCCAGCACGATCCACCAGGCAAAGTACTGGGTGGCGTATTCGCCCGCTTCAGAAATGTTCGACTCGAACATGATGAAGATGACGCTCTGGGAAAATTCCTGCTGGTAAATGAAGAAATAACCCAGGCTGGCCATGGAACAGGCCCACAGCACCACGCCGATCAAGGCAGCGAGCAGGCGTGTTTGCCGGGGGAACAGCAACATCGGCGCCAGCCACAGCGCACTCATGAAGAACGCCTGGCGGAAGCCGCTGAAGCCGGACGTGCCGGTCAGTTGGATAAGAAGTTGGGTAATCCCAGAGAAATACCAGAAAAACAGGAATAACCAGCCAAGGCCGGCCCAATCAAAGCCTTTCGCAGTCGTCGTGCTGCGTTTGAACATCGCCATCCAGCGCCCCATCAGAAAATAATCGTCGCGCACAGGCGCGCGACATAGGGCCGCCCAGAAAGTGAGCGGCATCGCGGGCGGGAGTATCGGGATAAGTGTGTGAAAACTTTGTGAGTTTTCTGTAGGTATTGCCTTACAGGCTCGCCACGGCGGGTCAGCAGAGCGCGGGCTTGGCGCCGGACGGCAGTTCAAGCTGGGCCTGCAGATGTGAACGCAGACGCAGGACTTCCTGTTGCAACTGATCGCGCTCGTCCTTCAACTGGCGCAATTCATCGCGGCGGATGCTGACGTAGAGGGTCTGAGGCGGTCGGGTCATCTGTGCTGTGCTCATTGCTTACCTCGCAAATAGCGGTCAACGGCGCTGCCGAATCGGTTCGCGGCAACAGTCGGAGGTAAGTCTGAATTCTTTTTCACACCAAGGGAACTTTTTTATTTTTGGTGGTCGTGTGACTTTTACAGGGGTGATGGTGAAATGATGGCAACTTTTTTGCCATGAAACTACACGGATCCGCTCTGGACTAACCCTCATTAGCCTCATTGCGCTATAAACTATGTCACACATTTTTTTGCAGTTAGGAGCATCAGCACATGCAACTGGGGATTATCGGACTAGGCCGCATGGGCGGTAATATTGCGCGGCGCCTGATGCTCAATGGGCATTCCACCGTTGTTTATGACCGTAATGAAGCATTCGTAAAGGGCTTGAGCGAGGAGGGCGCCACCGGCGTCGCCGGGCTGGAGGCCCTGGTGGCCGGCCTGCAAAAGCCGCGCGCGGTATGGGTGATGCTGCCGGCGGGCGCGCCGACCGAAGACACCATCAATGAACTCAGTGAGCTGCTGGAAAGCGGTGACGTGATCATCGACGGCGGCAATACCAATTACAAGGACGACGTGCGTCGCGGCAAGGCCCTGGCGGAAAAGGGCCTGCACTATGTTGACGTCGGCACTTCCGGCGGTGTCTGGGGCCTGGAACGTGGCTACTGCATGATGATTGGCGGCGACGTGGAAACCGTGCAGCGCCTCGACCCGATCTTCAAGAGCCTCGCTCCCGGTATAGGCAGCATCCCTCGCACCAAGGACCGTTCGGCTTCTGCCGACCCACGTGCCGAGCAGGGTTATATCCATGCTGGCCCAGCGGGCTCCGGTCACTTCGTCAAGATGATCCATAACGGCATTGAATACGGAATGATGCAGGCGTTTGCCGAAGGTTTTGACATCCTCAAGACCAAGAACTCGGAAAACCTGCCGGAAGATCAGCGCTTTGACCTGAACGTGGCCGACATCGCCGAAGTCTGGCGCCGTGGCAGCGTGGTGTCGTCGTGGCTGCTGGACCTGACCGCCGATGCCCTGGCCACCGACCCGAAACTCGACGGCTACTCCGGCTCCGTGGCCGACAGTGGCGAAGGCCGCTGGACCATCGAAGCGGCCATGGAGCAAGCGGTGCCGGTACCGGTGCTGTCTACCTCGCTGTTCGCCCGTTTCCGTTCGCGCCAGCAGAGCACCTACGGTGACAAAATGCTCTCGGCCATGCGCTTCGGCTTTGGCGGCCACGTGGAGACTTCCAAAAAATGACCGCCAACGGCAAGAAACCCAAGGCCGAACCCGCTCCACCCACTACATTGTTCCTGTTTGGCGCCCATGGCGACCTGGTCAAGCGCCTGCTGATGCCGGCGCTGTACAACCTGAGCCGCGACGGGCTGCTGGGCGATGGCCTGCGTATCGTGGGCGTTGATCACAACGCCGTCAGCGACGCGGACTTTGCCAAGAAGCTCGAGGATTTCATTCGCACCGAGGCGGCCAGCAAAGTCCGGGGAAATGCCGACAATGCGCTGGACCCACACCTGTGGGCCCAGTTGGCCAAAGGCATCAGCTACGTCGAGGGCGACTTCCTCGACGACAGCACCTACGCGGATATCGCGCAGAAAATTGCCGACAGCGGCACCGCCAATGCCGTGTTCTACCTCGCGACCGCACCGCGCTTCTTCAGTGAAGTGGTGCAACGCCTGGGCAGCGCCGGGTTGCTCAATGAAACCGAGGAGGGCTTTCGCCGCGTGGTCATCGAGAAACCTTTCGGTTCCGACCTGGCCTCCGCCGAAGCCTTGAATGCGTGCCTGCTCAAGGTGATGAGCGAGAAACAGATCTATCGCATCGACCATTACCTGGGCAAGGAAACGGTGCAGAACATCCTGATCAGCCGTTTTTCCAACGTGCTGTTCGAAGCGTTCTGGAACAATCATTACATCGATCATGTGCAAATCACCGCTGCAGAAACGGTCGGCGTGGAAACCCGCGGCAGTTTCTTCGAAAAAACCGGTACCTTGCGGGACATGGTGCCCAACCACCTGTTCCAGTTGCTGGCCATGGTTGCCATGGAGCCGCCGGCAGCCTTCGGTGCCGACGCGGTGCGCGGGGAGAAGGCCAAGGTGGTGGGAGCAATCCGCCCCTGGTCCCTGGAGGATGCGCGGGCCAATTCCGTTCGCGGCCAGTACACCGCCGGTGAAATCGCCGGCAAGTCGCTGCCGGGCTACCGTGAAGAAGCCAACGTTGCACCCGACAGCAGCACCGAGACCTTCGTCGCGCTGAAGGTGATGATCGACAACTGGCGCTGGGTCGGAGTGCCGTTCTACTTGCGTACCGGCAAACGCATGAGCATCCGCGACACCGAGATCGTGATCTGCTTCAAGCAGGCGCCTTACGCGCAATTTCGCGACACCGAGGTCGATGAGCTCAAACCCACCTACCTGAAAATCCAGATCCAGCCGAACGAAGGCATGTGGTTCGACCTGCTGGCGAAAAAGCCTGGGCCGACCCTTGAGATGGCCAATATCGAACTGGGCTTCGACTACAAGGACTTCTTCGAGATGCAACCGTCGACCGGTTACGAGACGCTGATCTACGACTGCATGACTGGCGACCAGACTTTGTTCCAGCGCGCCGACAACATCGAGAACGGCTGGCGTGCCGTGCAGCCGTTCCTGGATGCCTGGAAAGAAGATGACGGTATCCAGACCTACAAGGCTGGCGAAGATGGCCCGGCGGCGGCCGACACCTTGCTGGCCCGTGATGGTCGCACCTGGCACAGCCTCGGATGAGTGATGCAGCGATTCATCCCATCCGCTTTATCCTCAGTGACGTGGACGGCACGTTGCTGCACCCGGATCACAGCCTGAGCCAGCGCACCGCCGATGCGGTGCGCGCGCTGCGTGAGGCCGGGGTGTTTTTCAGCCTGGCCAGCGGGCGACCACCCAAGGCCATGCTGCATTTGATCGAGACCTTTGGCATCGACGTGCCGGTGGCGGGTTTCAACGGCGGTACGTTGATCAACCCGGATGGCAGCATCCTGGTGGCCCACCATCTGCCGGCGGAAGCAGCCCTGGTGACGTTGGCGCTGTTTTCCGCCGAGCCGGACGTGGAAGTGTGGGTGTTCGCCGACGGCGATTGGCTGCGTCGTGACCCGCCAGGGCCGATGGTGCAGCGCGAAGCCGATGGCCTGGGGTACGGGCCGGTGGTGGTGGAGAGTTTCGAGCCGTACCTGGACCGGGTCGACAAGATCGTCGCCGCCAGCAACAACACGCAATTGCTGGTGGAGCTGGAGGCGCAATTGCAGCCCAAGGTACAGGGCTTGGCCCAGGTGTCGCGTTCGCAGCCGGTTTACCTGGATGTGACGGCGATGCTGGCCAATAAGGGCGAGGCCTTGAAGACCATTGCGGCGCACCTTGGGGTGCCGCTTGCGCAAACGGCGGCCATTGGTGACGGCGGCAACGACCCGGCGATGTTCCAGGTGGCCGGTTTATCGATCGCAATGGGCCAGGCGGAAGAAACCGTCAAGCGTCAGGCCAGCGTCGTCACCGGCAGTAATGTCGAAGACGGCGCTGCTGAAGCGTTCGAGCGATTTATGCTGACCGCGCGATAAGTAAGTCCAACTTCCGATCACGCGAGTGCAGTGATCGGAAGTTAACCTGCCGACTTACTTGGGCATTGCCCACTGTTGCAACTTGTAGCCATCTTTGTCGAGCTCGGCACGCGCCTGCAACAACAGGTTTTCCAGTTGCGCCGGGTCGGTGTAAGTGTTCGAGGACAGCTGTTTGCTGCCGATGCGGGTATTGGTGCGGTCGATGACGCTCAGGCTGAGGGCGCCATTGCCATCGTGCCAGGCCACGCACTGAAAGGGTTGGAAAGCGCGGTCTGCAATCAAAAGAGCTTCGTTGATGCGCAGCGGAGCGTTCATGTGGGTCGTCTCTCTCTATGCCCATTCAAGTGAGTACCGGCGGTTGGGCTGACCGTGCGGTGGGTTACTTGTACTGATGCGCGATGGTGGGGTACGGGTCACATGCTAGAGCAACAAATTTTAATGTTTCCTGACTAACGTCATGTAAGTCGCTGTTTTAAAAGCTCAACCCAGGCATTAACGGTTCAAGGATAGGTGGCTTTTTGCCCGCACTTATAGCGAATGGTTACAAAGGCTGCGTCAAGATTTTGTTAAGGTTCCTGTCAGTCATCACAAACTGTTGTTTCTAATAACGTTACTGTTCTGACGCCAAGGAATATTCATGATTGTGTCCCCCGTCCAACGCCGCTTGCTGGTGGTCGACCCGTGTGCGGATTGTCATGGGTTGCTACCGGGCTTACGCACGGTCGGATGGGACGTGGACAGCTGTGCCCTGGAAGCGGTGGGGGATAGGTCCTGCGATGTCGGTCTGCTGCGGTTGCAGCCGTGTCATCTGGAACGCCCCGAAGCGGTCAAGGAACTGATTGGCCGAAGCGGCACCGAGTGGATCGCGGTACTCAGCCAGGATGTATTGCGTCTGCAGAACGTCGGCGATTTCGTCTGCGAATGGTTCTTTGACTTCCACACCTTGCCGTTCGACGTATCGAGGGTGCAGGTCACCCTGGGACGCGCCTTCGGCATGGCGCGTCTGCGCGGCAAAGGCAACCCCCCGGTGGGTGGGCCTGGGCATGAGCTGCTGGGCGACAGCCGGCCCATTCGTGAACTGCGCAAGTTGTTGTCGAAGTTGGCGCCCACTGAATCCCCGGTACTGATTCGGGGCGACAGCGGCACCGGCAAGGAACTGGTAGCCAAAACCCTGCACCGGCAATCTCAGCGGCACGCCAAGCCGTTTGTGGCGATCAACTGTGGGGCGATTCCGGAACACCTGATCCAATCCGAACTCTTCGGCCATGAAAAGGGGGCGTTCACTGGTGCGCACCAGCGCAAGGTCGGACGCATCGAGGCCGCCCACGGTGGCACGCTGTTCCTCGATGAAATCGGCGACCTGCCGATGGAACTGCAAGCCAACCTGTTGCGCTTTCTCCAGGAGAAGCAGATCGAGCGCGTCGGCGGCAGCCAGCCCATCCCGGTGGATGTGCGGGTGCTGGCGGCCACCCACGTAGACCTTGAGGCCGCCGTGGAAAAGGGCACTTTCCGCGAAGACCTGTATTACCGCCTGAACGTCCTGCAAGTGGTCACGGCACCCTTGCGTGAACGCCATGGTGACGTGGCGATGCTGGCCAATCACTTTTCGCGCTTCTATAGCCAGGAAACCGGCCGCCGCCCGCGCAGCTTCAGCGAAGATGCATTGGTGGCGATGGGGCAGCACCTGTGGCCAGGCAATGTACGTGAGTTGGCCAACCGCGTGCGCCGTGGCCTGGTGTTGGCCGAAGGGCGCCAGATCGAAGCGGTGGATCTGGGACTGCAAGGCGAGCAGGCGGCTTCACTGCCGATGGCGACACTGGAAGATTACAAACACCGCGCCGAACGTCAGGCGTTGTGTGATGTGCTCCATCGGCACAGCGATAACCTCAGCGTCGCCGCCCGCGTGCTGGGCATTTCGCGGCCGACGTTCTACCGGTTGCTGCATAAGCACCAGATTCGCTAGGGCGGTTGTGGGAGGGGCTTGCCCCCGATGGCATTGTTTCAGCCAGCCAGTCTGTTACTGATACACCGCCATCGGGGGCAAGCCCCCTCCCACAAGGAATATTGGTTGTCCATGAAATAGCTGACGAAACCGAATCAAAATGTGGGAGGGGGCTTGCCCCCGATAGCCATAGGTATCTACAAAACTTTGTAGCAGCCAACGGTAACCACGATGCGAAGCGAGCCGCTCTTGATCTTGCTTTTGATCTAGGCGCCCCGTTAAACCACGCTGGCCGTAATCCGATAGTGATTTGGGGGGTAAACCGGCAGGGATGCCGGTTTAGCCGCCCCGCGCCATGGATGGCGCGTGGCGGCGGCCCCCCAAATCACTGTCGGATTACGGGCACACCGAGCCTAGGCGAGGTGCCGAGTGGTGGGGCAAGAGCCCTTTGCTTACTTTGGGGCTTTTCCAAAGTGAGCCGCCGTAAGGGCGGAACCCTAAGCCGCCGTTAACGCAGCAACGGATATGTACTCGCCTTGATCCAACATCCTGGTCGGCTGTCAGGCCGCCATCGGGAGCAAGCCCCCTCCCACATTTAGGTCGCGGGGTATCAGTTAGAGAGGCTTCGGCTCCTGAGCCGTCACAGGTTCAGGGCCGTGCCAAAGTTGTGTAGATACCTATGGCCATCGGGGGCAAGCCCCCTCCCACAAGGAATATTGGTTGTCATGAAATAGCTGACGAAACCGAATCAAAATGTGGGAGGGGGCTTGCCCCCGATAGCGGTATGTCAGTTGACACAGCAGGTCACTGACCCTGCACCATCAACATTTAACAGCGTTCGCCCCTCAATCAGAAGTAATACGGGAATTTCAGGCTGAAGGTAAAGTCCGGCGCATCATCGGTCATCCCGATCGCCAGGTTCGGCACGATGGTCAGGTTATCCGATGCGGCAATCGTCATGCCCACATTGAAGTAGCCGGCGTTGGCATCGCTGGAGACCACCGACTGCCAGTCGCCGCCGTCGGGCTTGAGTTTGCTTTTGCGCTGTATCAAGTCTGATACCGAGAACGACATACTCATCTTCTCGTTAAGCGCAAAGGCTACGCCGACGCCGAGCTGGAAGCTGTCACCCAGGCGCACTTTGCCGCCGACCTTTTGATTGACCTCACCGCTGATGTCATCGAACGAGTCTTCGAAGTTGTGGGTGTACGACAGCGAGCCGAACAGCACGGCAGGGTCGAAGGTCTTGACCAGGGAAATGCCCGGCGTGATCGACCAGACGCCGTTGCCCGTCGGCAGGCTTTCCGGTATGTACAGGTTGTCGTTGTTGGGCTGCTTGACCAGTTTGATGCCAAACGGCTCTTTACCCGTCGGCGCCTTCACCCGTACCGACACCACCGCATCCGGCAGGGTGGGGGTTTCATCGAGGAATTTGTACGCCACGCCGAAGTTGACGTCGCCGATGGTCGGGTCGCGGGTGACGGAACCTTCCGAGGTGGCCGTGGCATCGTTGCCGGCGCCGCCGGACTGATAGGTCGAATCGCGGTAGACCACCGGCACGTTGAGGTCGAACTGCCAGCGATTGTCGACGTTGTAGCGCCCGGTAAGGTCCAGGGTCCAACTGTCGGATTTGATCCGGTCCAGGTTGATGTTGCCGAGAAAGATCGAATCCAGCGCGAGGAAGCCGTTGAGGGTCAGCTGGCGGGCGTCATAACGGGCATAGGTGATGCCGGTTTCGAGGCTGAACTTGCCATTGCCGAAAAAGCCGCTGGCCTCATTGTAGAGGTTGCTCACGCTTTGCGCGGGGGCGGAATCGTCCTTGAGTGACTGGCCGTAGGAGCTGCCGCCACCGCCGGCACCACCCGATGCCGCAGCCGCGCCCGTGCCGGCGACGGTGGTAGCGCCTTTCTTGAAGTCGGCGGGGGATTTGGCCAGGCGCCTGGGCGCTGGCGTCTGCGGTTGATCTTCCACCTGGCGCACGCGCTGTTCCAGCACGGCCAGGGCCTTTTGCTGCACGTCGTAGCGTTGCTTGAGTTCCAGGAGTTCCCGCTTGAGGGTTTCGATATCGGCATCCGGTGCGGCGTACAGCACGGAGGCGGGCAAGAGCGTACTTAAACAGATCACCGCGCGGAGCGATATCGATCTATGCATGAAATAAGCCGTCCTTTTTGATGCGTAAGTGTCGAGGGTCAGCGTAGTTCAATAACCGAGCGTGCGTAGGCCTTTGAGTTGATCCAGGTTGCAGTTCAACGCGCCGTTGTTCAAACCGTTATTGTTCATCACGACGTTGAGTTGGGTCATGTTGTTGACGAAGTTGCTATTGCCGGTCAAAACCGTCCCTTGCAGCACATTCCCGCCGCCGATCTGCTGCAGGCTGTTGCCTTGGTTGTGGTTGGCCTGGATCGCCATCTGCAAGCCGCCATGGTTGGCCGACACGCTGACATGACCTGCCGGGCTGTCGCCGCTGACGGTGCCGCCGGCCACCAATACCTGCCCGGACTGCACAATGTTGGCAGGGGCAAAGCCGTCCTGGGTGACGTTGATGCCCACCGTGTTGTGGGCGGTGTTGCCATCGCCAGCGGTGCGCACGCTCTGGATCACACCCTGACCACTGCCAAGGCCCGCGCCGCCGACCACATTGCCGGCGCCGATGTCCTGATTGCTCCCAGCCCCCGCCGCGCCGGTGGTTTGTACGTAGAACTGCGGGGTGATGGTGGCCTTGTCGAGCTGCAGGCTGGCCTTGCCGGTGATGCTGTCGCCCACCGCATTGGTCCAGGTGCTGCTCATGACAATGCCGAAGCTGATGATTCGCCCCGGCATCACATAGCGGCCGCGCAGCTCGGCCATTTCCGAATCCTTGAGTTCGATCGGTTTGAAACCCGATGAAGCATAAGCGGGCATCGAGGCTGCCAGACACAAAACCGTCAGCCAACGGGAAGTGTTCATCTTTTGCTCCTGGAGCGTCCTGCTCCTTATTGCGCTTCTAGAAGAAGTCGCTCTGGATAAAACCGAAATCCATCAGCTCGGCGTCGCCTACGGGCCGGAACTCGTTCAACTGGTTCTTGGCAGTCAGTGGCGCAGGCGGGTCGAGCAACACGTTGCTCTTGTCGTAGCCTTCACCCAATACGGCGAACACGATGCCATTCCAACCCTTGACGAAGTCATCCCGCGAATAGCGCTTATGGCCCAGCACCGGGTCGCCGATATACACCCAGTCCTTATCGGCCCGCTGCATCACCACGAAGTGCTTGTAGCCACGAATTTCCAGCAACACCACCACCGGGATTTTCACGGTTATCAGGGTGTCTGGCGCGATCTTGTAGCCCCGGGCACGCATGCCGATGCTTTCGAGGTAGCGCTTCATGTCCAGCATGGAAAAACCCTGGGTACGCACCAGGTCCTGATCGGCGGTGAGCAGCATGCCTTTGATGAGGTGATCTTCGTCGACGTCCAGCCAATAGGCCTGGCGCAGGATGGTGGCGAGTGCCGCGGCACCGCAGCTGAAATCGGTTTTCTGTTCCACCAGGTTGGCGAACCGGCGTTCACGGATGCTCTCGACCTTCTTGAAAATCACCGCACCGCCAGGCATGGCGGAGATCGCCATGGTGCCTGCCCACGCGGGGCCGGTGAGTAACATCAGGAGGGTGAGGGTCGCGAGGCGCATGATCGAATGACCTGTTGGACACTGGAATAAAAAGGGGCCTTGTTGCCAAGGCCCCGTTGGATCAGAAGCGCACGCCACTGGCGCAGACGCTGCAACCTTGGCCGATCGACAGGCTGTTGCTGCCTTGGTTGCCGGCGCCGGATTGCAGGTTCACACCCACGTTGCCGGAGTTGCGGTTAACCGAATTGTCGAGGCTGGCATTGTTGGACACGTATTGCGGTTTGCCATAGCCATGACTGCTGGTGGCGCTATTGAGGTAGCTGTTGTTGAGCGAGTTCTGCTCGGTGTTGGAAGCCGCTGCGATATTCTTGCCGTCAGCGGTGGTGATCGCCAGGTTGTTTTTACCCTGGTTGCCTTGCCCGGCCTGGCCGTTGTAACCCACGTTACCGGAGTTGCCGTTGACCGAGCTATCCAGTGAAGCGTTGTTTTGCGTGCCTTTGTTGACGAAATTGTTGTTGCTGCTGCCTTGATCCACATCGATCACCGCGAACACCGTGGCAAAGTCGCCTTTGGCACTGGAGATGGCACCGGCGTTGTCAGCCTGGTTGCCGGAACCCGACTGCACGTTCACGCCCACGTTACCGCTGTTGCCGGTGACCGAACCGTCAGCAGAGGCGTTGTTTTCGGTGTTGGTGTCGTCGAATTTGTTGTGCTGGCTTTTTTGCACATCAGTGACCACAGCGGCAACAGTACCGCTAGGTTGAGGCGCCGGATGCCAGCCACCCCCTGCTTGAGCGGCGGCAGCCATGAGCGCGGCGAGAGCGAAAACCAATGGTTTCAGAGCCATTTGAGGTTTCATGGTGTTTCTCCTTGCTTCTAATTAGTTGGGTTAAGTGTTGGTACGGTCCAGCCAGTGCTACCAAGCGTTCACTTGATAGTGATACCCAGGGTGTTAGCCACTCGGTTCCCCACCCCGGCACTCTGGTTCACCTGAATCACTCCTCGGCTGCCGGTGAAGGCCTGGTCGCTGGTCACGACCTGGCGGCTGCCAGTGGTGGGGGTGAGCCCTGAGTCGGTCAACTGCGTCGTGTTCTGTTGCAACAGGACGCTGTCATCGATGCTTTGCGGGCCAGGATTGAGACTGATCCGCACGGCATTGATCGATTGGTTATTGGCCCCGGCCGACTGGTTGATGCCCAGCACGCCGTTGCCGTTGCTGAAAGAGGTGCCCAGGATCGCCGCCTTGGCGTTCAAGGACGGGTCGACGTTGCCGTCGAGTTTCTGGATGTTGAGGTTGGTGGCCTGGCCGCCGAGGACAATGGCGCGGCTGTTGGACATCTGTTGCTGGTTACCGGCCGCCTGGTTGATCGACAGCACGCCTTCGTACTGGTTACCGCTGCCTTGGATCACGGCGGTGTTGTCGGCCATCGTCGACGCGCTGCCCAGCAGCGCCACCATCAGCACGAGGCGCTTCATCACTTGCCCCCCATCATGCTGCCGAGGTTATTCAAGGGGGCCATGCCGCGCTGGATCGAATCACTGATCTGCCCACCCATGCCGCTGCCCGCGCCGTGGCCGGCGGCTGCGCCGGTGCTCAGGGTCGACATGCCGTTTTGCGTGGCGTTCAAGCCCGCCTGATTACCGCTGGGCTGGAGGGAACGCGCAAGGCTCGAACCGCTGCGAATACCGCCGATGTCCACATCGCTGAGTTCGCCGGAAATGGCGCTGTTCACTTCTTTGCTGGGGTTGGCGTTGGCGGTGCTGGGGTAGGGGTCGGGAAGCGAGGTGCGCCCGTACATATGACCTTGCACGGTGCGCCCTGTCACGATCACGCCATCACCCGCCTGGCTCGGCAGGCTGATGCCAGCGCTGAGCACGCAACTGATCAGCAGTGCGTTTATCGAGGCATGAGTGAGTGCGTTCACGGCGGCAGTCCTTGTTATTCACGCTGACCCTAAACAGCGCTGTCAGGGAAAGAGCAGAAGGCGTGCCGCTTTTTATTTTTCTTCAGGATTCAGTGTGTTGCGAGTTGCGCTGGAGGATTGATCGGCTAGGGTGTTTCACGCGTGAGACAGTCGCCCTGCGGCGCGATATGCTCCGCCGCTCGCGCCAGTTGTATCACTGTTGAAACAGTGCCCATGACAAAATCATGAATCCGCAGCCACTGGGCGATTCAGCGCAGTTGGGTGTTTCAAAAATGGACAGGTGGCCGCAGGCTCAGCCTTTGGGCGTTTTACGCGGAATGGAGTTGAGTACAGGGTTGCCATCCTGGTTCTGGGTCAGGTAGACCGGCAGCACCTTGGGCAGGGAAGGGATGAGGTTGTTGACCTCACTGAGGTTATAGATACCGCCAATGCGAATGGTCCCGGTGCCCGCGTCCGCCAGCATCGCGGGTTTGTCCAGGTAGCGGTTGATCAGCGGCAGGGCGTCGGCCAGGGCCAGGTTATCGAGCACCAGCTTGCCCGTGCGCCACGCCAGCGCGCTGTCATTGGAGTTGAAGGCCTGAACCTCGGGCGTGGTGTCGCCCTGATGATAGCTGGCCTGCATGCCAGGGCTCAGTTGCACGCCGGGGTGCAGGTTGTCACTGGAGATCTGTACGGAGCCTTCGAGCAGCATCACCCGGACCTTGTCTTCGTATTTCCACACGTTGAACTGAGTCCCGGTCACCCGCACCTGGCCTTCCCCTGCGCGCACGATGAAGGGGTGGGCGCTGTCATGGCTGACCTTGAAAAACGCTTCACCCTTTTTCAGCGTAACGCGCCGCTGGTCCTTGTATTGGCTGTAGACCAGTTCAGTGCCCAGGTTCAACTCCACCCGGCTGCCATCGCCGAGGGTAATGTTGCGCAAACCGTTGACCGCTTCGAAACGCTTATAGGAACTGGGCAACCAGCCGGCTTCCCAGCCAGTGAACGCGGCCAGGGGTAGCGCGGCGAGGCAAATCGCGGCTGCGACCGCGTAGGTGCGCCAGCGCGAACGTGGCTTGAACGGTAGCACCAGGGGCGGCGCCGGGCTGCGGGGCAGGTGGTCAGCGACTTCCCAGATTTCCAGCATGGCGGCGTATTCGAAAGCATGCAGCGGGTGCGCATCGTGCCATTGGGTAAAGGCTTGACGCTCCGCCGCCGTGCAGTCGCCCGCATGCATGCGCATGCACCAATGCGCGGCGGCGTCGGTGATGGCGTCATACTCGGCTTCTGAAATCGGCTTGTCGGTCATTTACGCATCCTGATTTGGGCCATTCTAACCTCCCAGGCAGGACCGCGAGAACCGCCATCGTGGCAAATGCGCATCAATGAGAATGAATCTCTCTGAAGCGCATTGCGCTCGGGTCGGGGGTGGTGGCTTGTCAGGCCCCCGGATCCAACTCCCGGCCCAGATGGCTGATCAGGTAGGCGACCGAGTCGGCGTTGGTCAGGATCGTGTCGATGCGCTTGTTGGCGTCGCTCATGAAGATGGACCGGGCATCGGCCAGGGTTCGGGCACCGGTGGTTTTCAAGACCTTGTCCTTGAGGGGGCCAGTACCCTCTTCGCTGTCAAAGTCGTTCCATTGCTGGGTGAACTCGTCCAGGGTCTTGAACAACCGCATGGCCGGCGTCATGACCGACAGGGCGGTTTCACGCAGTTGGGTCAGGTCGGTCTTCATCAGAGCGCCGCCCTGGATCTGCACATTGATCAGGTCCGGGAACGGCCGCATGCTGTCGAGATAAACCAAGTCTTCGGTCAAGGATCTCAGGTGCGTTATCTCGTGGATCAACACGGTCGCCCGCGCATGGGCCGAAATGTCGAACGGCAGGGTCAATCGATTTTGATAGGCGTCCATTTTGGGATCGAAGAACCGATCCAGCAGGTAGATTTTCTTGTCCGCGTCATCGGGCAGTACAAAGGCAAAGGTATCGATTTCGCCAGGGTGGTGGGTACCGCTGACGAACCGCATCGAGTCGGGGTTGATCAGTGTGGGGTTGACCAATTCGTTGAGTACCTCGTCGACCCTGGTTTCGATTCTTCGCACTTGCTCGGCCGAAAGCGCGAAGACGCCGAACATTTCCGTGAAAAAACGCCCGAGGCGGCTGTTGGGATCGCGCAGGGCTCCAAAATGTACGAGGTTGCGTTTGCACGTCACCGCGTAGTACGTCGCCACGTTAAGTGCTTCGTTGATGCACTGCGCCTTCCAACTGGAAAGCGCGGCAATAGCCGTCATACCCACTGCCTCGATATTGATGGATTGGCGCTCGGCCGCGCGGGTGAATGACCTGTGGATATATTTGGAGAGGGTCTTGCCGTAAAGCGGGTGGTGCAGGTTTAGGTCCAGCACCCATTCGCCACGGGCATTGCGCTGCACGTAGGGGCCGTGCTGGTCGCCCACGCTCATGCGCCAGTGCTGACCGGCTTTCTTCACTGGATAGACCTTGCCGGCCACCGGAATGAAATGGCGGTTTTTGGCCTCATCCTCGTAAACGTGGGTCAAAGGGCTCTGTTTCAAGTCCTCAAGATTGACCCGCGTGTCTTCGTACACGCGCAGGCGGGTACGCAGAGGCGCGGTCATATCCAGGGTGGCCAGGGTCATTGCCGGTGGCGCAGGGGTGGCAAGCCATTCTTCCACGGTGGTGGAGGGCGGGGGCGTCGCCGTGTCGGGCAACAGCCCGTCCAGTTTCTTGCGCAAGGTGGCCATTTCGGCAACGCCTGCAATAAACGTTTTTAGCGCGTGTTGCCAGCGGTGTTGCTGCAGGTCTTCGGCCGAGCCCTTGAACAGCTCGAAGCTGCGCCAGACCACCAGTGGATACGCCAATTTGCCGGCTATGAATTGGAGAGCATTGGGGATGCCCTCGCTCAGCAGGTTCTTGACCGCCTCCCACTGCGCCTCGGCGCCCCGGCTGAATTGGCAGGCAAGCATCTGGGACAACTGAGTGAGGTTGTCGGCGAACAGGCGTGTCAGCAGGTTGCCGGAGATGGGCGTGTAGCCGAGACGAATGTCCGATAAATCGCGAAGCGTTTGCTGGCCCAGCAGGTTGCGATAGGTCGCCTGATGAGGGGCTTGCAGACGACTGACCAGCCAGTCCTGCAACGCCCCTGGGCTGGTGAATTCAGTGAGCAGGGCCGATTCGCTGGGGTACTCCTTGAGCAGATGCCTGGGGCTGTAGGGCGCATACAGCAGCGTGGGGCCAGTAGCGCCAGCCTTGGGACCGATCAGGTAGCAGCCCAGGACGTTGGCTGCGGTGGCGCCCGCTGTAGCGATCAGCTCGAGGGGGCGTACGACCGCCGTCACCCCGTCAATCATGGCGCGGGCCAGGGCATCGGGCATGTCGAAGACCTGCTGGACCACGCTCCACGCCGCGGCCGACAGCTGTTCATCGAGCCTCTGTTGATGGGCGTACTGCAGCATTTGCCACGGTAACTGCCGACAGAACAGGTCACGGCGCTTGAGGGCGTCATTGCTCTGGCCGCCCAGATGGGCGGTCAGGTGCGCCTGATACAACCCGTTGAGGTCCAATTGGCGCACCAGTTGCACCACGGCGCTGCCGTCCAGCGCAGGCGGCAGTGGTTGGGCGGTACGCGAAGAGGGGCGGATGTCTTCGGCGCGCAGCTCGGGCCAGTGGCGCATGGCAAAGTCCGTCAGGGGCTGGGTATGCCCCTTGAGGTCGGTGCGCAGGGTGATCAGCACATTGTCCGGATTCACCACCTGGCCCGGAAAACGCAGTGTGAGCAGGTCGTAAAGCCTCAGCGCCGCCTGCACGCGCATCGGCATGATGCCGTGAAGGTAGTCACGCTGCTGCGGCGCGCTGAGGCGGTATTGTTCCAGCAGCTCGGCATGCAGGATCTGTTCGTGAGGGGGCGCCAAGCCCAGCCACACCGGCAGCCCTTGCTGGTGGAGCATCGCTTGGGCGACAGCGATGCCGCGATGCAGGCCCGATGGCGGCGCGCGTCGCATCAGGGGCGTCCAGCCAGTTCTGCAGCGCCTGTGGGTTCATGTTCATCAGTAGCACATGCTCGATTTCGGCACGCATGAGTTGGTTGTAACTGCCCAGGCGGTTGTTCAGCAGGTGATCGTCGATACGTTGCAGGGGGCCGAGCCTGTAGGTTTGATGGGGCTTGCGCAGGGAGATGGGCAAGTTTTCCAACAACAGCAGCCTTAGCGTGGGATCGGCCAGGCGTTGCGTCAGGGCATTGAGCAGAGTGGCGATCGACGCAAAGGCCTCATAGCCATCGCGGGGCGACCACAGCACAGCAATGCCGGAATGGACCGGGTCGAGTCCGCCCCGTTCGCTCAAGACAAAGCAGCTTGCCAGGGGCGCGGGCGCGGTATTGGCGCCGACGTAGAGGCTCAGGCCGAAGGCGTCCGGGATGAAACCGTTGAGGCCGTGGCGCTTCAGGCGCGTCATGCTGTCGCCCGTGAGTACGCTGTCCAGCAGTGCCAGTGCGGGGGCCGGGAGGTTTTTTTCCAACTGGCGCAGTTGCATTTCACCGCTCAGCCCCTGCAGCAGGCCACGGCTCAGGGGGGGCCGCTCATTGTCCAGGAACACGCCGGGCAGTGCAGGCAGATCATGTTGCGCAAAGGTCGTGAGGACCCGCTCGATCATTTGATTGAAGAGGGGCACCGTCAGGCTGTTCAGCTTGTCAGCGGCGCCCGCAACGCGCTTGCCGTAAAACCCCGCCAGGGGCGATGGCGACAGTGCTTGCGTCTGCCTGGCCAGGCGTGCGATCAGGTGTTCGACCATACTTGCCGAGGTCAGGGGCGTACGCCGTTCACGCGCTTGAGGCGACGTGGCGTAGGTATTGATGAACACTCCTTCGGCTTGCACTTCCAGATGGTTGCTCTTCAACTGCGCGTCCAGCGCCTGCGCCGCCAGGCTGTGCAGGGTCGGATGCTTGCTGAGCCTGAGTGCGAGCGCCGTCTGCACGGCCTCCAGCCGCTGTAAATGTTGCCTGGTCTGTTGCGCCTTGACGGTGGTGGGGCCGCCGTCGCCGCCAGTGACGGGGTGCATGCTCCAGCGCCCATCGGCCGATAACGCGAGCAAACGGCTGTCAAGCATAAACCGGATATCCAGGGCGCTGTCGAGCCGCGCTCCCAGGTCGATGGTGCCGCCGCTGCGTCGGAAAAGCCTCAGCGCATGCTCCATGTTGTCGAATTGTTTGATGATAATGTCCTCGACCATTTCCTGAAACAGGTCGTCGGCCACAGGCAGGCCGGTGACCTGTATCTGATCCATGCCGATAAATACATTCTGTTCATCCACGGATAGAAAGTTGAGCAACTCATCTTCATGGCCGCGAGCCTTGAGCATCGCCAGCAGGGTGGCGTGGAGGTCGTCCAAGTCCTTCAGCACCTGCAGGCCACGGGTCTGGGTATACAGGTAAGCGTCGGCGTTGCTGATCATCAGGGTGCTGGCCAGTTCAACCTGATGTTGATAGAGCGCGTGAACACGCACTTTCTCTATGCGCATTGGGCGGGCCGAGGCGACGCGCACCGCCCGGGTCGGTAGCAGCAGCGCCCGCAGCGCAAGGCTTTGCTCGGCGGAAAGGATGGAACTCTGGTGCTTGAACAGCAGGTCCGCACGGAATTTGTCGCTGATGACCCGGGCAAAAAACGCCAGGCGAGACTGACCGCTGACGGCGTCTTCGTTCCAGTAGGTTTGCAATAGACTGCCCAGCAGTTTCGACAGGATGCCGCTGGTTTGCGCGACGACGTTGTCCCAGCGCTGCACGTCCTGGTCCTGTTGCGCCTGGGTAAAGGCGCTGGTGTCATGACGCGGGTTCACGTAACGGTGCGTTTGCTCGGCAGGCCAACCCTGCCTGGCATAAAACTGCAGCAACGCCTCGCGCAGGGGGAGGGAGGCGACCCAGCGGCTGTCCGATTCCGTGCCGACCTGGCTAAAGAAATTAACCCGCGTGTCGCCTTGGTTCAGGCCCGGAAAGGCGGTGCGGGCCATAATGCCGAGCAGCGTGTCGAGCATGTCGTACAGGTTGGGCAATTGGCGCAATTGGTCGAGCATCGCCTCGACGTTGCTGTGCTGGTTGTCCAGGATCACCTGTTGCTGGTGTTCCATGACCGCGCCAGGGATGACCGTGCTGGTCAGCATCAACGGCGCATCGGCCGGTAACGAATTACGCTGGCTGATCGACAGAAACCGCAGCAGCTCCGTGCGCTGGCTGGGCTGTTTCAAGCGCTCCTGCACTTCGGTGAGCAGGGCGGCATGGCTGTCGAACAGCTCCATTCCACCATAGGGCGTGTACAGCACTGCTTTATGGGTGTCTGGCGCCGGGCTCAGCACAAACGCGCCGGCCAGGGGGATCTTGGGGGCGCCGATGAGGTTGATCTGCAAGCTTTCCGCCAGCATGGGGTCTTTGAGCTTGGTGTCTCGTCGAGCGGCATCGTTGGCGTAGTAAAGCGTGTGCAGCCAATCGAGTTCCTTCACCGTGAATCCCAGCTCACGCTCGCGATCAGTTGGGGTATTGCGTTTGACGGGGCGCAGGAACTCTTCAAAAAAATAAGGTGGATCCAGGGTTGGCATGGCGTGCTGTCCATCAGGTCAGGGTCAAAGCCCACACTAGCGACGGGGCGAGCGCCGGTGGCGGTAGATAACTGGGTAAACCGTTCAAGTGCACATTGACAGCAGGCATGGGCAGCGTTGTTTAATCGGCGGTCTGGATTCTTGTTGCCTCTACCAATTATAAAATCGGAGCTACAGATGTCTGCCCAGTCCCCGGTAGTTGATCGTGCCAGCGCGTTCATCGGTTTCACTGAGCTGGTGGCCTTGCTGCAAACAGTGTTTGTAAAGCACGGCACTTCGCCCGAGGTCGCGGCGATTCTGGCGAACAATTGCGCCAGCGCCGAGCGCGACGGCGCTCATAGTCACGGCATCTTTCGCATGCCCGGCTACCTCAGCACACTCGCCAGCGGCTGGGTGAACGGCCAGGCGCTGCCGGTGGTGACGGACGTCGCCAGCGGTTTCGTGCGGGTAGACGCCTGTAATGGGTTTGCCCAACCCGCCCTGGCTGCCGCTCGGCCATTGCTGGTGGCCAAGGCCCGCAGCGCCGGGATCGCGTTGCTGGCGATCCACAACTCCCACCATTTCGCCGCGCTGTGGCCGGACGTTGAGCCTTTTGCCGACGAGGGCCTGGTGGCCTTGAGCGTGGTCAACAGCATGACCTGCGTGGTGCCCCACGGTGCCGACCGCCCGTTGTTCGGCACCAACCCCATTGCCTTTGCCGCGCCGCGCGCCGACGGCCCGCCGATCGTGTTCGACCTGGCCACCAGCGCCATCGCCCATGGCGACGTGCAGATCGCTGCGCGCAAGGGCGAACGCTTGCCTCCGGGCATGGGCGTGGACAGCCTGGGCCAGCCAACCCAGGACCCTAAAGCCATTCTGGAAGGCGGCGCGCTGTTGCCGTTTGGCGGGCACAAGGGCTCGGCGCTGTCGATGATGGTCGAGTTGCTGGCGGCCGCGTTAACAGGCGGTCATTTTTCGTTCGAATTCAGTTGGGCTGATCATCCGGGGGCGCGTACACCGTGGACAGGCCAGCTGCTGATCGTGATCGACCCGAGCAAGACCGCCGGGCAAAGCTTTGCTGTGCGCAGCCAGGAACTGGTGCGGCAGATGCATGCGGCGGGGTTGCGGCGGTTGCCGGGGGATCGGCGGCATCGCGCACGGGCGAAGTCGCAGGAAACGGGGATTGAACTTGAGGTACAGGAGCTGCAGCAGCTGCAAGCGCTGGCCGCGGGTTGAAGGGGCTGCGCCTTGGGCGCAGCCCGTACTTATCAGTGACGGCGACCGAGCAGCAGGCCTACCACCAGGCCAAAGCCTGCGGAAATCGCCACGGTCTGCCAGGGGTGACCACCGATATAAGTCTCGGTGGCATCGACTACCGGCTTGCTGCGCTCACGGACGTTGGACACTGAGTCCAAGGCTTGCTTGAGTTTGATGGCGACCTGCTCGCGCAGGGTTTCGCCTTCCTCACCCACCAGTGATGCACTGCTCTTGAGCAGTTTGTCGGATTCTTCAATCAGCGAAGTCAGTTCGCTGAAGGCTTGATCCTTGATTTGATCTTCGACGGATTGAGCGGCGGTTTTGCGGGCCATGTGTGACTCCTTGCAAGTGTAGGTGACAGTGAACAATGGAGTATCGGGCGCTGGCAAAAGTTGCAGTTATTTTGCGGGCTGCCCATTTGCGGCAAAATCGAAATCGGGTCTTTTCGACCTACAGTGTAAGATGTCACCTATTTGTGCAGCAGGTAATTCAACATGAGCTTCAATCTCGCCAACAAGACCCTCGCCGAACGCGCCGAGCTGGAAGATGAAAAGTCGCGTCTCTACGACCTGTGGCAAACCAACCTGGGCAAGGCCAAGGGCGAAGCCGCGCGCTTGTTCGGCGAGCGCGCCAAGCGCAAGGGCAAATGGGCTGAGTGGGTGCGTGCGGAACTGGATGGCATGTCGCCGCCGGAGTTTTCCAATATGGTGCGCAGCGAAGTCAACAAGCTGATGGCGGCGGCTAAATAAAGCACACCTCGATCGCCTCGCGAACCTTCAACAGCAAGGGGTCGAGCTGGGCCTGGGTGCGCCAGCCCAGCTCGACCGGATAACGGGGCAATGCCAGTGGGCAGGGCAGTACGCGCAAGCCGGTCAGGCGAGCGATGGCCTCGGCGGCATGCCCAGGTATCGTTGCCACCGCCGCGCTGCCCTTGAGCAGAAACGCCAAGGCGGCAAACCCGCCGGCGGTGATCGCCAGGTCCGGGCTGCGGTCGAGCAGGGCGGCGGCGACGACCTGGCTGTGGGTCTGGCGGAAGATCACCCGCAGCTTCGGCAGACGCTGCCGAAGGCAGCGTGATTGTCGGGCCGATGGGAGACATTCTGGCCGGGCCGCTGGTGGGTGGGGCGGGCCTGCTGACAGCGTGGATCGATACCGATGAGTTGGTGCGGGCCACGTATGACTATGACGTGGTGGGGCATTATGCCCAGCCGGATATATTCGAATTGGTGGTGGATGAGCGCGCCAAGCCGGGTGTGCGCTATATCGCTGACTAAACGCGGTTAAATATTTGGGAGGGGACTTGCTCCCGATAGCGGTGGGTCAGTTGCAGATAGGCTGACTGGTACACAGCCATCGGGGGCAAGCCCCCTCCCACATTTGGATCTCTGGCGTTTGGGCGATTTATAGGTGGGCCATGGCCAGTTGCACAGCATCACCTCGGTAGGTTGATGGCTACCTGATGTATGAGGGGCAAAATGTGGGAGGGGGCTTGCCCCCGATAGCCATAGGTATCTACACAACTTTGGCACGGCCCTGAACCTGTGACGGCTCAGGAGCCGAAGCCTCTCTTACTGATACCCCGCGACCTAAATGTGGGAGGGGCGGTGCGACGATTCGACTTGCTCCCGATGGCGGCCTGACAGCCGACCAGAATGCTGGATCAGAACGAGTACATATCCGTTCCTGCGGTAACGGCGGCTGGCGGTTCCGCTTTTACAGCGTGTCACTTTTGGAAGGACCCAAAAGTAACCAAAAGGTCCTCGCCCCACCACTCGGCACCTCGCCTAGGCTCGGTGTGCCCGTAATCCGACATTGATTTGGGGGGCCGCCGCCACGCGCCATCCATGGCGCGGGGCGGCTAAACCGGCATCCCTGCCGGTTTACCCCCCAAATCACTATCGAATTCCGGCCAGCGTGGTTTAACGGGGCGCCTAGATCAAAAGCAAGATCAAGAGCGACTCGCTTCGCATCGTGGTTACCGTAGGCTGCTACAAAGTTGTGTAGATACCTATGCCCCGATGGCGGTGGTTCAGTCACCTGCCCCAGTGACTGACAGGCTGCTATCGGGAGCAAGCCCCCTCCCACATTTGATCTTTATCGTTTGAGAGATTTGGATTCCAACCACTCTTCACGGCTCATTTCCCAAATGTCCCGTGGGAAAGTGCCTGCAACAAATTCGCCCTCATCCGTCTTGATCAAACGCATGCCGGTGCGCTCTGAAATCCGCCGTGACCCCAAGTTCGGCGCAGCCTTGGGCACCCGTAACACGGGGCGCTGGAGCACGCCAAACCAATAGTCGGTCACGGCGGCACTGGCTTCGGGCATCAACCCTTGCCGATGCCACTGCGGTCCCAGCCAGAATCCGCGATTGTTGTCCGCTTCATCCATCAGGCTGACATTGCCAATCAACTGTTCAGGCGCGGTTTTAAGACGGATCGACCAGTGCCATTCCTCACCCCGGAGCATGGCGGGCATGGCCACGTGTTGCAGATAGGTGCGTGCGCCATCCGCCGGATAAGGCCATGGCACCTGCGCGTTGAGGTAGCGCACCACCTCCCAGTGGGGAAATTGCTGCTGGATCGCCTCGGCATCTTCAAGCACCAGCGGGCGCAGAATCAGGCGTTCGGTCAAGAGTGTCGGTTGCATGCCCTTCACCAGGTCGCCGTATTCGGTAAATCCAAGGTACCCCGCTCGACAAAGCGCATCGTCCCGAACAGCCCACCCGCCAGTTTGCCGCGCAGTACATAGGGCAGGTTATTCAAGCTCTGGGTCTGGCTCAGGCCCAGGGTCTGGCGCAATACGGTGAACGCCGAAACGCTGACCGGCACCATCAGCACGGCTTCGGAAAAGCGCGGGATGCTGCCGGCCTGGTCGCTGACGCCCGAGGCCAATGGGCGGCCGTTGACCTCCAGGTCCAGGGCTACGCCGTTGTAGTCGATTGGCGTTTCATTGGGGTTCTGCACCCGCAGCTTCACGGCGAAGCGTACTTCCAGGTCCTGGCTTTGCAGGGGTTCGATGCCGACCACGTTGATGTTGACCGGATCGCGATGGGGGAACAGCGCGCAGGCGCTCAAGGTCAGTAGCAACAGCGATAGAACCATGAGCTTGCGCATACAAAGGTGCTCCTAGTGTTTGGTGACGTCCGGGTCCTGCATGACCTTGAGGGTAGAGGACTCCGGATCGAATTCGTCTTCTTGCAGCTCTATGAACTCTTCCGGCAGGAAAATGTTCAGCAAGATTGCACAGAACGCGCCCACGGTGATCGGTGATTCGAAAATGTTGTGCAGCGCCTTGGGCAGGTCGCGCAGCACTTCCGGCACGGCGGCCACGCCCAGGCCCATGCCTAGGGAAATCGCCACGATCAGCACATTGCGTCGGTGCAGCCCGGCTTCGGCGAGGATCTTGATGCCGGCCACGGCCACGGTGCCGAACATGATCAGGGTCGCGCCGCCCAGCACCGGCTTGGGCATCAATTGCAGCACCGCGCCGATCATCGGGAACAGACCCAGCAGCACCAGCAGGCCGGCGATGAAGTACGCCACGTAGCGGCTGGCGACGCCGGTCAGTTGGATCACGCCGTTGTTCTGGGCGAACGTTACCATCGGCAGGCTGTTGAAGGTGGCCGCCATGGCCGAGTTGAGCCCATCGGCCAACAGGCCGGATTTGATGCGCTTGATGTACAGCGGGCCCTTGACCGGCTGCTGGGAAATCATCGAGTTGGCCGTCAGATCCCCGGCGGCCTCCAGCGGCGAAATCAGGAAGATCACCGCCACCGGGATAAACGCCACCCAGTCGAACGAAAACCCGTACTTGAACGGCACCGGCACGCTGATCAAGGGCACCTGGGGCAGGGCGCTCATGTCCACCCGGCCCAGCCACCACGCCACCACAAAGCCCAGGGTCAGGCCGATCACGATCGAGCCCAGGCGCAGGAACGGGTTGTCGAAGCGATTGAGCACCACGATGGTCAGCAGCACCAGCGCCGCCAGGCCCATGTTACTGGCGGCGCCCAAGTCGCCCGCACCAAAACCGCCGGCCATGTCGGTCACCGCGACCTTGATCAGCGACAAGCCCATCAAGGTGATGATGGTGCCGGTGACCACCGGGGTAATCAGCTTGCGCAGCTTGCCGATGAACTGGCTGAGCACCACTTCGATGAAGGCTGCAAAAAAACAGATGCCAAAGATCGTCGAAAGAATCTCATCAGTGCCGCCGCCGCGGGCCTTGACCATGAAGCCGGCACTCAGGATCACGCTGATAAAGGAAAAACTGGTGCCTTGCAGGCATAACAGCCCGGAGCCGATGGGGCCGAAGGTACGTGCCTGCACGAAGGTGCCGAGCCCCGAGACAAACAGCGCCATGCTCACCAGATAAGGCACTTCGCTTTCCAGGCCAAGCACGCCACCGACGATCAGGGTCGGCGTGATAATGCCGACGAAGCTCGCCAGCACATGCTGCAAGGCGGCAAATATCGCCGCCGTGAAGTGCGGACGGTCTTCCAGGCCGTAGATCAGGTCGGATTTATAGCGCGGGCGGGGGGCTTGAGCGTCAGACAAAATGAGGGCTCGGGTCAGAAAAGGGAGGCGCAGGATGCCAGAAACGGCCAGTCGTCAGAAGTGTAATAAATTATTTATAAAGCGCCTGCATAAAACGTCGACATCAGCCGATACCCCGTATAGGCCCACCTATCCATTACACCAGGGGTGGCCAAGGTCTGGGTAGCGCGTTGGCGCTGACGGATCGATTCGCGGCAGGCCGCTGGCGAACATCACTTCTGAGAGCCCCTTATGTCCCTGCGTCATCTGAATATCGCCCCTCGCGCATTTCTCGGGTTTGCCTTCATTGCAGTCCTGGTGGTCATTTTGGGGGTATTTGCGGTCAACCGCATGACCCTGATGCGCCAGGCTTCGCTGGACATGAGCACCAATCAGCTGCCCAGTGTGACGTACCTGGGGCATATGACGGAAAACGTGTTGCGCATGCGCATCCTGTCCTTTCGCGTGCTGGTCAACCGTGAGCCGGCGGCCCTGCAAGAAGCCGAAGCCCGCATCGGCGTGTTGGTGGACAAGGCCAGGGTCGCGCAGACCCATTACGCCGCGTTGCCGGCAGGTGCCGAGGAGGCGGTGTTGTATAAGGCATTCGCCACTACCTTGGACAACTACGTCAAGGCCCAGGCCGACATGATTGCCCTGTCCAGGCAAGACAAGGTCGATGAAATGCGCGCCCTGATCAACAGCCGTATCAAGGAAGGCACCGACCAGATGGGCGAGCAGTTGAACAAACTGATCGCCCTCAACGCCGCCGGCGCCAAGGCTGCCGATACCCAGGCAGAGCACAGTTACGAAGGCGCCATTACCGGCGTCATCGTGGTGTCGGTCGCCGCTGCGTTGCTGACGGTGTTGCTGGCCTGGCTGCTGACCCGCAGCATCGTCACGCCGTTGCGCAAGGCCGTGCAAGCGGCTGAAAGCATCGCCGGCGGCAACCTGACGACAACCATCGAGGACGACGGCAAGGACGAACCGGCGCGCCTGATCAGTGCCTTGTCGACCATGCAGGCCAACCTGCGCCAGACCATCCAGCACATTGCAGGCTCGGCCACGCAGCTTGGGTCGGCTGCCGAAGAACTGAGCGCAGTCACCGAAGAAGCCTCCCGTGGCTTGCAACAGCAGAACAATGAAATCGACCAGGCGGCCACGGCGGTCAATGAGATGACTGCAGCCGTGGAAGAGGTGGCGCGCAATGCGGTGTCCACCTCCGAAGCGTCCGGCCAGTCCAACCAGGCGGCGCGGGAAGGGCGCGACCGGGTGGTGGAGACGGTCGGGGCAATCCAGACCATGACCCAGGATGTGCAGAACACGGCGGCGATGATCGAAGGGCTGGCAGCGCAAGGGCGTGACATCGGTAAGGTACTGGACGTGATCCGTGCGATTGCCGAGCAGACCAATCTGTTGGCGCTCAACGCCGCGATCGAAGCGGCGCGTGCCGGTGAAGCCGGACGTGGCTTCGCCGTGGTGGCCGACGAAGTGCGGGCGCTGGCCCATCGCACCGCGCAGTCCACCCAGGAAATCGAGAAAATGGTCGCCGGCATCCAGAACGGCACCGGTGAAGCCGTGCAATCCATGCAGCAGAGCAACCAGCGCACCCAACACACCCTGGAACTGGCCCGCGCCGCTGGCGTTGCGCTGGAGCAGATCACCCAGTCGATCAGCCTGATCAACGAACGCAACCTGGTGATCGCCAGCGCCTCGGAAGAGCAGGCTCAGGTGTCGCGCGAAGTGGACCGCAATCTGGTGAACATCCGTGACCTGGCGACGCAGTCGGCAGCCGGCGCCAACCAGACCAGCGCGGCCAGCCATGAGCTGTCGCGGTTGGCGGTGGATTTGAATGGAATGGTGGCCAAGTTCGTTATCTGACCCTTTGGAATGCAGGCAAAAAGTGGGAGGGGGCTTGCCCTGATGCCATTGTAGGAGCGAGCTTGCTCGCGAAGAACTCAGGGGCCCCGCGTTCATTCAGAATGAACGTGTTGCCTAGACGTTTTTCGCGAGCAAGCTCGCTCCTACAGTGATAGGGCTCGCCCCTTATTTCCAGGCGCCAGGGTTCACCAGGTTCTGCGGCCGCTCTCCGGCCAACGCCTGCAGCAGATTATCCACCGCACATTTGGCCATCGCCTCGCGTGTCTCATGGGTCGCCGAGCCTATGTGCGGCGTCGCCACCACATTGTTCAACCGCAGCAGCGGCGATGCGTGGTCGAGCGGTTCTTTCTCGAACACATCCAACCCGGCCGCGCGAATGGTGCGCTGTTGCAAGGCTTCGACCAGCGCCGCTTCGTCCACCACCTTGCCCCGGGAAATGTTGATAAAGATCGTCTCCGGCCCCATCAACGCGAACTCTTCAGCGCCAATCAGCTTCTCGGTTTCAGCCGTCAGCGGCAAGGTCAGGCAGACAAAATCGGCCTCTTTGAGCAGTTCCGGCAAGCTGCGGTACTGCGCGCCAAAACGCGCCTCTACCGCAGGCTTGGGCGAATGGCTGTGGTAGATCACCGGCATGCCGAAGCCAAAATGCCCACGCTGGGCCAAGGCTTCGCCAATGCGACCCATGCCGATGATGCCCAGAGTCTTGCCGTGTACATCGCTGCCGAAGTGTGCCGGGCCGATGTTCTTGTTCCATTGGCCGGCGCGCACCATGTCGGCCAGTTCCACCACGCGTCGGGCGGTCGCCAGGATCAATGCAAAGCCGGTGTCGGCGGTGGTTTCGGTGAGCACATCCGGGGTGTTGCTGAGCAAGATGCCGCGCTGGGTGAGGTAGTCGATGTCGTAGTTGTCCACCCCCACGGAAACGCTCGCCACTGCCGCAAGCTTCGGCGCCAGATCAAGCAGCCCGGCATCCAGGCGCAGGCTCGCGCCCAACAGCCCGTGGGCGTTGGGCAGGGCGCTGCGCAGTTGGGCCAGGCCAGCCTCGTCCAGTGAATCGATCAGGGTCACGTCGGCCTGCTCATGCAGGCGGGCCATCAGCGGCGCGGAGAGTTTCTTGTATAAAATCACGGATTTTTTCATCAGGAATTGGCCTTCATTTCGAGGGTAGCCACGGGCTCGCGTACGCGGTCGCTGGCGCCGGGCTTGAGGAAAATCGTCAGCACCACCGACAGCATCAACGCACCGCTCATCAACAGGTACGAAGCGCCCGGCGAACCGGTGCTGCTATTGAGGTAACCCACCAGGTACGAACCGCCGAACGAGCCCAGTGCGCCCATGCTGTTGATCAGCGCCATGGCGCCGCCGGCGACGTTGGCCGGAAGGATTTCCGGAACGATGGCGAAGAACGGACCATAAGGCGCGTACATGCACGCCCCGGCGATCACCAGCAGGGTGTAGGACCACCAGAAGTGTTCAGCCCCGAGCGCGTAGGAGGCATAGAACGCGATGGAGGCAACCAACAGCGGCGGCCAGACGAAGCGTTTACGCTTTTGCAGCTTGTCCGAACCCCAGGACACCACCAACATGCCGATCACCGCTGCGAGGTAAGGCAGGGCTGACAGCCAGCCGGCTTCGACCATGTCCATCTTCAGGCCGGCCTTGAGGATCGACGGCAGCCACAACACGAAGCCGTACACGCCAATGCTCCAGCAGAAGAACTGCAGCGCCAGGATGATCACCTTCGGCGAGCGAAAGGCCTCGGCGTAGTTTTTCACCGCCTTGATCCCGACTTGCTCGGCGGCCAGGGCAGTTTCCAGGCTGTGCTTTTCCGTGTCGCTCAGCCACTTGGCGTCCTTGGGACGCTCGTCGGCCAGCTTCCACCAGATAAATGCCCATAACACCGCCGGCAGGCCCTCGATGATAAACATCCAGCGCCAGCTGAAATGCTGCACCAGATAGCCCGAGACCACCGACATCCACAGCATGGTCACCGGGTTGCCGAGGATCAGGAAGGTGTTGGCCCGCGAGCGTTCCGCACGGGTGAACCAGTGGCACAGGTACACCAGCATCGCCGGCATCACCGCCGCCTCGACCACCCCGAGCATGAAGCGGATGACGATCAGCATGTAGGCGTTGGAGACCACCCCGGTCAGGGTAGCCAGGCCGCCCCACAGGATCAGGCTGACGAAAATCAGCTTTTTGACGCTGCGCTTCTGCGCATAGATCGCCCCCGGCACCTGGAAGAAAAAGTAGCCGAGGAAAAACAGCGCGCCGAGCAGGGACGACATGCCCGGCGTGATCATCAGGTCTTCGGCCATCCCCGAGGCGGCGGCGAAGCCGTAGTTGGCGCGGTCCAGGTAGGCCAGGCTGTAAGTGATAAACACGATGGGCATGATGTACCACCAACGGCGGGTGGCGAGTTTCACGGTTTCCATAAGGTTGCTCCTGAGCTTGTTGTAGTTGTGGCAACAGGGAGAGTGGGTAATGGGTCAAGCAACGGATCGGCTGGGTAATTCGGCGCGGGTGGGCAGCCCTTCCATGTCGCCGCGGCTCTGCACGGCGCGGCTGCCAATCCAGTTGCCGCGTTGTACCGCCTCGGGAAAGCTGGCGTTTTCCAGCAGGGCGCTGATCATGCCCACGGCAAAACCATCGCCGGCGCCCACGGTGTCGACAACCTTTTCCACGCGCACGGCGGCGACGAAGCCCTGGTCCATCTGGGTGCGGTAATACGCGCCATCGGGCCCGAGCTTGATTGCCACCGCTTCGGCGCCCTGGTCGAGGTAGAACGCGGCAATATCCGCCGGGTCATCGAAGCCGGTGAGCAGCTGGCCTTCGCCCAGGCCGGGCAATACCCAGTCAGCCAGGCCGGCCAGGGCGTTGATTTCGCGGATCATCTGCGCCTGGCTGGCCCACAGGGATGGACGCAGGTTCGGATCGAAGGACACGCTGCGCCCGGCCTTGCGCATCTGTGTCATCAACTCCACGGACAATTCGCGGGTGGCCTCGGACAACGCCGGCACAATCCCGGTGGCATGCAGGTGGCGGGCTTGCAACAGGGCCGGGCTGATGGCCGCAATCGACAGATGGCTGGCCGCCGAACCTTTGCGGAAGTACTCCACCTGAGGATCGGCGCCAGCTTCTTCGCGGGACTTGAGCTGAAAACCGGTGGGGTGCAGCGGGTCGATGGCTACGTGGCTGCAGTCCAGGCCTTCATTGACCAGGGTGTCGACCACGAAGCGCCCGAGGGAGTCGTTACCCACCCGGCTCAACCACGCGACATTGAAACCGAGGCGCGACAGGCCAATTGCGACATTGCTGTCGGCCCCGGCAATGCGCTTGTGAAACTGGCCGACCTGGGCCAGGTCGCCGGTCTGCTCGGCGACGAACATCGCCATGGTCTCGCCAAACGACAGGATATCGATCTCAGACATGGGCATTCTCCACGCGGGGTTGGCCAAGGCGGGCGAGGGTGGCGACCTGTTGCGCGGTGACCTGGATCAGGTCGTCGCCCTGCAGCGGAAATTCCACCGCCCGGGTAATACCTTGGGTCATGTGCGTGAGCAGTTGTTCCCACAGATGCAGGTCGGTCGCGCCAGGCGGCTGGGCTACCAGCTTGCCGTCCGGGCGGCGGGCCACGGCCTTGCAGTGCAAGTAGTCCACGTGCCGGCCCAGCAGGCGCGCGGCGGTGAGCGCGGATTGGTCCTGCCATTGCCAGTTGCCGATGTCGAAGGTCATCCTGACCGGCAGGCCCAGGCGCTCGACCTCGGTGAAAAACCGTTGCATCGGCTCGATCCGCCCGCCGTGCAGGGTCTGGTCATTTTCCACCAGCAGCTTGACCGGGTGGCGATTGAGCAGGGCGTGCAGGCTTTCCAGGTCGTTGGTGTCGGTGAAGTAACCCAGGGACACTTTCAGCCAGCGCGAGCCGAAGGCCTGGGCGAGGTCCAGGGTGGCGGCCAGGTCCGCATTGGGCTGGGCACGACCGGCAACCCAGAGTTCCAGGGGCGAGGAAAATACCGACTCCAGGCCTTGCTCGGCGGCGGCCTGGGCCAGGGTGTCAGGCGGTTCGGTGGTCAGCAGTTCTTCACGCCATTCGATGCGCCGGGCACCGGCGGCGTGCAGCAGCGCGACAAAACTCAATTGGCCCTGCTGGCGGACCAGTTCGGCGCCGTAGCTGGAAAGGCTGATAGAGACGGGATATTCATGCATTGTTGTTTACCTCTGAAACCGGTTTCATTTTTATGCGCAGAACAAAATGTGGGAGGGGGCTTGCCCCCGATAGCGTTGGGTCAGCTACAGCTAAGCTGACGGATATACCGCAATCGGGGGCAAGCCCCCTCCCACAGGGAGTTGGGTGGAGCCTCGGATGATCAGTTCGGGCAAAAAATCCAGGGTACGCGTGGGGGCTGTATCGCCACGCAAACGCTTGAGCAGGCAGTCGAACGCACTGGCACCAATCGCCTCGGTCGGCTGGGCGAGCGCTGTGATGCCACTGCCTACCAGCGGATACCAGTCGAGGTCATCCAGGGCAATCAGGCCGATATCGTTGAACAGGTGGCAGCCCAATGCCTTGAGCGCACGGGTGCACGCCAGCGCCGCCACGCCGTTGGCGCAGAACAGCGCTTTGCGCGCGGGTTTGGCCAGGAAGATGCGCAGGTGATTTTCCAGCGCGTCGTTCAACTCGAGTACGGCGCCGTTCATGTCCGGGCGGTTGGCGACTTCAGTTTTGAAACTGTGCAGGCGTTCGAGCCGTGAACTGGTGCCGTCGGTCGCCTCGCTCACCAGCAGCACCTCGCGATAACCCTGCTGCTCAAGGTGTTCCAGCGCCATACGCACCGCCGCCGGGTTGTCCAACCCCACCAGGTCGCTGTGCAGCGGCTCGACCTTGCGGTCCACCAGCACCAGGGGCATTTCCCGTTGCAGTTCCAGCAGTTGGTCGAGGTGATGGCCGAGGGTGTTCACGATCAATCCTTCGATGTTGTACGAACGCAGCGCCGCCAGATGCTGGCGCTCTTGTTCGTCATCGCGGTCGGTGTTGCATACCACCAGGCTATAGCCGTGCTGGCGGCAGGCGGTTTCGACACCGTGCATCACCGCAATGGAATAGGGGTTGCGGATATCAGCCACCAGCATGCCGATCAGGCGCGTGCGCCCTCGCTTGAGGCCACGGGCCATCTGGTTGGGGCGGTAGCCAAGTTCATCGATGGCTTGCTCGATGCGCAGGGCGATGGCATCGGAGAGCAGGGCGCGGTCATCGCCGATAAAACGCGACACGCTGGCCTTGGACACACCAGCGCGCTCGGCGACATCAAGCATGGTCACGCGGCTGCGCTGGGCGGCGGAAAATGAAGTCACGGTGGCGGGCCTTTCTTATTGGAATAGAAAATTGTGGGTCAGGCTGAAACCGGTTTCAGAAGACACCATGTCAGCAAACGCGTCAAGAGTTGTACGAAAAATTGCCGGCAGCCCGAGCCTTGATAACCGACGAATGGCAAGGAAAACCTGTCAAGTCTGACAGTAGTCGCACTCCCCAATCAGGTGCCTAATCGTGTTCAACAGGCGGCCTTTGAATAGGAGCATGCACCATGGACACGCCCGGTAACGGACCATTGCCCACCCTCCGTAAACAGCGCGATGGTGTGCTGATGCTGGACCCCTTCGCAGAGATCGTCGGCGTACCGGTATCAGACCCCGACGGGCTCATCGTCAGCCCTTACAACGCAATGCCATTGGAATGCCGTATCAAAAAATGGGCACCGGGGCCAACGCTGGGCCGTACCAATGCGCTCCAATTGATCTGGAAGGTGGGCGGTGTTGAGCGAGTCGCTGACTTCGTCGTTTTTAACGAAATATCTTTTGCCGCAGCGACCTTTCCTTACTCCCTGTACGTGCCAGCACACTACATGATGGATTTCGACGCAGTCATCGAGTTGCGGTATCGGGTTGTAGAAGAGGGCAGCCCGGATGTGGATTCACCTCCCAGAATGCTGAGGCTGGACCGCAATCCTCCGGTGTTTGTTTCACCGTCCGATCATCCCGAGTTTGTCGATTCTAACATTGCCTCGTCTGGCATCACCGAAAGCGTTCTTGCCAATTACGAATTCATAGAGATTAAAGTGCCGGAATTCTTAGTGCGAGAGCGAGATGATCAGGTTGCCCTGTATTTGTCGGATGAAACGCCGCCGTTTCCTTTGATTTATGACTATATCCAGACGTTTCACTTCATTGACGAACCCCTGGTGCTCAGGGTTCATCGTGACCTGTTCCGCGCGCTGCCCAACGGCAGGGCTTATATGACGGTGCGTGCATACGACAGGGCGGGAAACTACAGCCCCCTGAGTGCTTCGATGGATTTTACGGTCAACCTGATCCCCTCTCCCGGTAAATTGCCCCCTCCCGAAATCCGGCCACCGGCCTACAACGATCTTCTGCTCAAGCGCGATGATGCTCGCGCCGGCATCGCGGTCGTTATCCCGACGCAATACGACGGATACGCCCCAGGCGACGCCGTGGTGGTCCTCTGGCAGGGGCGACCGGTTGCGGAAACGCCGATCACTGGTTTTCCATTTACCGTGCCTGTCCCCTGGTCAATTTTGCGTATACCGGGCCCGCTGATGCGTGAGTCGGTACCTGTGCAATACGAAATACGTCGAGCGGGCCGACCCCCTTTTCCATCACCGGTACGTTTGTTCGAGACAGACTTCACGATTGCAGGCCAGGACCATGCCAATGCCCCCGCGTTGCTTAACGCTTCACTGACCAAGGTGCAGGTGTTCGGCAATGGGTCGGGGTTGTTCAATGAGTTGGATTTGCGCGACCGAATCGCTGGTGCCAGTGTATGGGTGCGACTTTTTATGGACCCGCAACCGGGCCAAGTGCTTTCACTGTACTGGGGCAATAGAGGGCCGGTTGCCTATTACACAGTCCAGCCAGGCGATGCCTATGATCAACTAATCAGGTTTGCTCCGGATGTTCCCGGCAGTGTTGTGGTTGAAGAGGGCAATCACCCTGAACTGCCGGTTCATTACACCACCAGCAACGGCGTGAATGAACAACTGGCCCCAGACACGTTGGTCAATGTTCACGTTGACCCCTTGATCGATTTTCCCGACCCGGAAATACAGCACACGTTGCATGGGAGTGTTCCTTATCTGACCTGTACCTCACGCCCTGCGATCTGTCACGGGGTTCGGTGGAAAGTGCCTGTTGCGGCACCGATGAACGTTGGCGATGTCATCGATTTTTTTTGGCAGGGGTTCAGGGCTAACAACTGGTCGGACCCTATCATCGGCACCGAGTTTCAAGGCGGCTTAACGTTGATGTCCGAACATTTTATTAATGGGGCCGAGATAGTGGTGTTGCCTTGGGAGACTAAAATTGAGCCGATGCGTAACTTTGCGTCCGCGACAGCAAAGTATTTCGTCTATCGAGATGGCGCGTTGTTGGGCAAGTCCAGTGAGGGGCCGAAAGGGCGCGTACGTATAGATCGAAAGTCACCTGGCGGCGATTACCCTTGCCAGCCTGGAGACCCTGGCTTTTGCGATGGTACGGACTTGCAATGGTTGCCTGCAGCGGTGGATGACACGCGCCGGTGAGTGATCGGCCACAACAGTATAAAGCGGAATGATTTGACGCTATGCCAACGGGTGTTCGGGTGTTGTATGGCATGTTTCATTGCTGGTTCTCAATACGTTAAGCATGCGCTGGGTTATCCGTATTACAAGCTCGCCTCAAGGCGGCGAGTATTTCAACACTGGTGCATATGACTACGGTGAGTGACTTGATATGAAAAAGAAACTAGGCCCTTTCGCCATTCAAAAGAGCAAACTGGCAGACCCTGTACCCATTTCGCTGCCTGCGGCAGTGCCGCGCGGGTATGTTGATAACACCCTTTATCCTGGTTTGCTGACCCGCGCTGCGGTGGATCAGGATCTACTCCTGGACATTGCAGCGTGGTTACCTGCCCCGTCCCCGGGGGATCCTGCCACTCGAGATAATTATATTGATGACACGGGTAACTTCGAGACCGGCTACATTGGCCAAGACGTGCATCGTGCGCCAGGACCGTATGTGGCCCGGATACCTGAGATTGAACTAACTGAAGGCACTCATTCGTACAGTTATAAGGTGACCAATACCTTTGGCACTAATATCTCGGGTTCCAATACGGTCACGTTTATTGTCGATCGAACCGGGCCCTACCAGACTGCCGGTATTGCTCCGCGACCGTTGTCGATGCCGGTCGGGCATTCCGGGCCGCTGGATGCCAAATACTTTGAGGATAACGGCGACGAGGCAAGATTTCCAATTCCCAATTATGACGCCTTTGATGCACAGCCGGGAGACACATGGGAGTTGCTGGATGGGCCTGTCGGAGATGTCGTTGCATCAGGCCCGGTGTTTCCCGATGAAGTCGTGGTACTCACCCTGGATCAAGCGAAGAAGTGGGAGGGTGCTCGAAGCCTTTATTACCGGTTACGCGACGCTTCCGGCAACCCCAGCATTCTCCCTTCGCTCGGGTTACCGGTGGTCATTGCCATCATGCCTGCTCCGGTCCTTCAGACGCCGGGCGTCAGGTTGGCATTGAGCCTTGCGGGGGGCGGCGATCGCCTGATCGACCGGATGGATGCGGCTGCAGCGTCGGGAATGGATGTGATTATCCCCAACTATGTCCCGGATCGCAGTAAAGACAACCTTTACGTGCGCCTGACCACGTTGCACGGTAATCAGCAGGTCGGTCCCATCCCGCTGGGATCCACTGCGCTTCCTTATAATTTCCCGGTGGATTACCCGGTATTGCGCACCTTATATGGTTCGAGCAACGGGCCTATCGCATTGACGGTAGAATATGCCGTTGAGCGTGGCGGTGTGTTCACTTGGGTACCCACGCCTGCGGTGATCGAGCTAAACCTGTTTGCGCCCGGCCCGGTCAACCCTGACGAGCCTGACTTGAACAACCCCAATCTGCCCGCGCCTGTATTGACGGGGCCCGTCTCGGCATTGCCGAATGCGCTGGACCCACGTGACGCGCAGCAGGACGCGCCGGTCGCGGTGACTTTGTGGAGTGCCGCGCCCTTGCCTTCAGCCGAACCCTTCACAATTGAACTGTATTATGGGGGCGAGCGGGTTGACAGTGTTGCGGTTGATAACACTACGGCGAACCCGGGTGATGTCATTCCTATGCATGTGCCATGGCCATTCATTTCCAGGCAAGGCAACGGCGTTGGGATTCCATTGCAGTATCGAATCGTCACGACGACTAGCATCAACGCCAACTATTCATTGGTGCAAGGTATTGATGTCTCGGCCAATGTCATTACATTCCAGCCGCCTTCGGTGGTCGGTGCCATCACCACACCAACCGGGCAGGTCATCATCGGCTGCTCTGCGGTTCCACAGCCAAGTGATACCCTGATGGTTTTCGTACCGCCTCATCCTCTCATTACTGAGGGAATGGTCATTCCTTTAGAGTGGATGGCATTCAGCGATGACGCAGGACTGACGCCACTTCCCGCGGCTTCGGGTACGTTTCCTCACAAGGTCAATAGCAGCGAAGTGGTTACAGGTTTCAGAGTTGCTGTCAGACCGGGTAGTACATTCATCAAACCTATCAACGCAGCGAGCCTTTCTGCCGGCTCCGTACGTATCAAGTATTCGGTACCCCTTCCAGGTCCCAGTCCGGTGAACTCTATCGAGACACTAGCCTTTGTGCGTACGTATCTGTCGGGCTCAACGCCAACCTATTGCGACGGAACCGTCTGGTCTTAACGGGTTGGGCTTGGAGAGGACCTGCAATGGGTCTTCTTCAAGCCTGTATTGCCCAACACCTGCGATTTTGGTTTCTCTTGTTAAGATAAGTCCTACATACCCCTTCCTCCCTATTTCTTAATCTGCGCTCCGTCACGGCCTGCCCCTGCCTTGCTTGGTGCCGGTCAATTCGTTCCCTGATGGGAAGGTTCTTTACGGGTATGCGCGCAAAATGAGAATGAATGCTTTTTTTAGAAAACACCCTTTGGCCATTGCCATCCAGGCACCCGCCATGGGGTTCCTGATACTCGGTACTTCAGTTGCCGAGGCTCGACAGGAGGTGTCTCAAGGGCAGGAACGCACGATTGGGGCGGGCTATTACGTCGACAACTGGTATGTCACGGGGGACTCTCACCTGATCTCTAACGGGGCCACCTTGCGTCAATCCCAAGTGGTCGGCTCGAGGATGACGCTGAATGAAGGCACCATTGCACAAGAAATCCAGGCGTCCGGTGGCTCGAAAATCACCTTGAATGGCGCGACAGTTCAAGCGCGTAGTTCTTCTCCTTATGCGATCCATTTGACCGGTAGCACCGCAGACATCAACAACAGTACGGTCACCAACCAAAGCGGTGTAGCAATCAGTGCAGGCCGTAATTTCCTGACGTCGGACGGCTCGACCGTGAATGTGTCTGGCAGCACCGTTACCGGCACCACCATGGGTGCGATTGCCTCGGCGTTCAGTCAACTGAACTTTGCCAATTCGGACGTGATTGCGACGGATGAAACCGGCGTGGGCATCCGGCTGCTGGGTGCCGGTGCGACAGCCAGCGGCAGTCGCATCGTTGGCGGCCAGAATGGCGTGGAGCTGCGCTACGAGGCGAGCGACAAGAACTCAAGCAGCCTGGTGCTGGACGGTTCCCATGTCGAGGGTCGTAACGGCGCGGCACTGTTGGTGATGGGGGATGAGTATGGTGCGACTGATGCCGACATCAAGGTCCTCAATGGTTCTACCTTGACCGGCGACAACGGCAATATCCTGGAAGTGACCGGTGGTTCCACCGCGAACATGAACGTGGATAACAGCTCACTGTTCGGCGACGTGGTGGTGGAAGAGGGCAGTCATGCCAAGGTGCAACTCAACAACGGTGCCTGGCTGACCGGCCAGTTGAAAAACGTCGCCGAGTTGAGTGTGAACGAAGCGTCCAACTGGGTGCTGGTCGGCGACAGCAATGTCGACGCCTTGAAGATGGGCGGCGGTGCTGTGACCTTCGGCGGGCCAAATGAGTTCTACCAGTTGGATGTGAAGAGCCTGGACGGTAACGGCACCTTCATCATGCACACCGACTTTTCCACCAACCAGACCGACTTCCTCAACGTGCAGGGCAAGGCCGAAGGTAACCACAGCCTGCTGTTGGCGGCCACCGGGTCCGAACTGGCCAAGGGCGAGCCGATCAAGGTGGTGCACACCGAAGGCGGTGATGCGCAGTTCGCCCTGGCGGGCGGCACCGTTGATATTGGCGCCTATGATTACGGCTTGAAGAAAGAAGGTACCGACTGGCTGCTCGACCCCTCCCGTCGCGGCACCAGTACTACCGCCCACTCGGTGCTGGCCTTGTTCAACAGCGCGCCGACCGTGCTGTATGGCGAGATGAGCATCCTGCGTACGCGCATGGGCGAATTGCGCTTCAGCGAAGGCGCGGGCAACGGTATGTGGATGCGCAGCTACGGCAACAAATTCGATGTGGCGGCCAACAAGAACGGTGCGGGCTACACGCAAAACCAGAAGGGCTTCACCATCGGTGCCGACGCGCCGTTGTCCGGAGGGGACGGCCAGTGGATCGCCGGTATGATGGCCGGTCACAGCGTCTCCGATCTAAGCCTGAACCGTGGCAGCAGCGGCGAGGTCAAGAGCTACTACGTGGGCGGTTATGCCACCTGGATGGACGCTGAAAGCGGTCTGTACTTCGACGGTGTGGCCAAGCTCAACCGGTTGCACACTGAAAATGATGTGACTATGAGCGATGGCAAGAAAGCCAAAGGCAACTACGCGCAAAACGCCGTGGGCGCCTCGGCTGAGTTCGGTCGCCATATCAAGCTGGACGACGGCTTTTTCGTCGAGCCTTATGGGCAGTTGTCGGCCACCATCACCCAGGCGCAAAGCTACGACCTGACCAATGGGTTGCACGCCAAGGGTGATCGTTCCAGTTCGGTGGTCGGTAAGCTGGGTGTGACTGCGGGCAAGAACATCCAACTGGAGAGCGGCGGTATTCTGCAGCCTTACTTGCGTACTGCGGTCGCCCACGAGTTTGACCAGAGCAACAAGGTGTTCATCAACGACCAGAGCTTCAACAACGACCTGTCCGGCTCGCGCATCGAGCTGGCGGCCGGTGTAGCCATGGCCGTATCGGAGAACGTCAAGCTGCATGCCGACTTCGAAACCAGCCAAGGCAAGAAGATCGACCAGCCTTGGGGCGTCAACTTCGGCGTGCGGTACGACTTCTGAAGTTGTCGTTCGATTGAACAGGGGGAAGCTATGGCTTCCCCTTTTTTACATTCAGATCACTACACTCAGCCAGGTTGAACCCAGCAGAAGCAGGGCCATACAGCGGTTGAAGCGTTGCATGGCACTTGGCGAACGCAGGAACTGGCTTGAGCCCGCACCCAGCACGGCCCAGGTTGCCAGGCATGGCAAAGAAATCAGGAAAAAAACCATCGACAGGGTCATTACCTGGCTCTGGCGCTCTGCACCATTACCCGCAAATACACTGACCACTGCCAGCGCCATCATCCAGGTCTTGGGGTTGATCAATTGCAGGCTGGCGGCACCGCTGAAACCCAGTCGCTTTTGCGCTGACTGTACGTCCAAGGCCTCCACTGGCGCGCTGAAAATCTGCCAGGCGAGATAGCTCAGCCAGGCCACGCCGGCCCACTGCATCGCACTTTGTACCTTGGGCAAATGCACCAGTGACTGGCCCACACCGGAGCCCACCAATAGCACGATGCCTGCTGCACCCAGGCAGGCGCCGAGGATGATCGGCAGTGCGGCCTTAAAGCCATACCGTGCGCTGTTACTCAGCACCAGGATATTGGTAGGACCCGGGGTGATGGAGGCGACAAAGGCAAACAGGATAAACGGCAACATGGCGGGCGACTCCCAACAATCGATTGATGGAGTCGATCTTCACAGGCCTGAACGCTACCTGTCTGGAACATTTGAGCAACGCCTGCGGTACGCGGCGGGCGTGAGACCGTAGGCGCGCACAAACCAGCGGCCCAGGTGGCTCTGGTCGGCAAAACCCAGGGCAATCGCCACATCCGCCGGTTGCTCGCCCTTGCCCAGTAAATGCCGAGCGTGAGCCAGGCGCAGTTGCACCAGGTAGGCGTGAGGCGGCAGGCCGAATGCGCTCTTGAAGGCGCGACTGAGGCGGAAGCGGTCGACACCACAGGCCAGAGCCAGTTCGTCCATGCCGATGTCTGCGTGCAGATGGGCATGCAGGTATTCCCTGGCCTTGTGCGCCACCTGCGGCAATCGCGGGTCCTCGCGGTAGCGGATGCGCCAGCAGAGGTGGCCGGTGAGGCGCTCCAGCAATTGGTCCATGGCGCGTTGCCGCACAATGCGCAGCTCGCCGCTGTGCAAGGTTTGAAAGGCCTGGCTGGTGGCCAGGGCCAGGCGCGGATCGCCGGTCAAGGTGCTGGCGAAACTCAACTGGCTGTCCAGCGGCGCCTCTTCGAACACCGCGCTCACTTCACGCGCCAACCAGTGCGGGTCGAGGTACAGCATGTGATAGGTAAAGCCGTCCGGGGTGGGCGCGTCGCCGTCGTGCAATTCACCGGGTTCCACCAGGAACACTTGGCCCGGCACGCTGTTGTGGCGCGTGCGGCGGCAGTTGAATTGCTGTACGCCTTGCTCGGTGACGCCGATCAGGTAGCTGTCGTGCCAGTGGGGATCGTAGGCGTGGCCCTCGAAATGCGCGCGCAGGGTCTCGATGCCGGTGTCGGCGTCCTGGGACAGGTCGATCCAATTGTGCGCGGCCATAAAAACACCGAGGATGAATGTGTAATGCCATTAGCGCCCAAGGGCGGCCAGGCGTCTAGAAGGTTTGTGCAACTCAGCCAAACAGGCCTGCGGCGATATTGATCGAAAAGCCCAGAATCGCCGTGTTGAACAGAAAACCGATCAACGATTGCCCCAGCACCACCTTGCGCAAGCCACGGGTGGCGACGCCCACATCGGACGTCTGCACCGCCACGCCGATGGTGAAGGAGAAATACAGGAAGTCCCAATAGTTGGGCGTGAGCAAGCCTTCGGCAAAGCGCAGCGCCGGCTCCTTGCCGTTCCAGGTGTAATAGAGCCTGGCGTAGTGCACGCTGAAGATCACCCCGATCAACAGCCATGAACCGATCACCGTCAAGCCGGTGAAGCCGTAGTGCAACAGACGTTCGGTGGGCGCCAGGTCTTTGCTGCCGACCAGTTCGAAGGTGATGGTGGCCAGGCTGGCGATGGCGGCGATGCACACCGTGAACAGCACCAGGCCGGCGTTTTCGTCCTCGACCTCGGCGATACGCTTGACGTCCTCTGCCTTGGCACGGCTGGTCAGCCACAGCATCAGCACCAGGTAGGTCCAGACCCCGGCGTTCCAGCCGATCAAAATTTTGCTGGCCAGCGTATCGGCGGGTACCAGGATGCCCACGGCGAGGCCGAGCACGGCGGCGGCTGAGAGGCGAGGGTGGGTACGGGCGAGGAAGGGCATGGTTGCTCACAACTGGTGATAGTTGAGCAGACTGTAACTGATCCTGTGGGAGGGGGCTTGCTCCCGATGGCGGTGTATCAGTGCCAAATATGCTGACTGACACACCGCCATCGGGAGCAAGCCCCCTCCCACATTGGATTAATCTTTGTTGTGACGCTTGCGCACCAGTTTCATCACCACCACAAAAAACACCGGCACGAACACCACCGCCAATGTCGCGGTGATCATCCCGCCAATCACCCCCGTACCAATCGCCTGCTGGCTCGCCGAGCTGGCACCGGTGGCAATCGCCAGCGGCACCACGCCGAGGATGAACGCCAGCGATGTCATGATGATCGGGCGCAGGCGCAGGCGCGCCGCCTTCAAGGTGGCGTCGATCAGGTCTTCACCCTGCTCGTACAGGTCCTTGGCGAACTCGATGATCAGAATCGCGTTCTTCGCTGATAAACCGATGATGGTGATCAAGCCGACCTTGAAGAACACATCGTTGGGCATGCCGCGCAGGCTCACGGCCACGACCGCGCCGAGCACGCCCAGCGGCACCACCAGCAACACCGAGGTCGGGATCGACCAGCTCTCATACAAGGCCGCCAGGCACAGGAACACGATCAGCAGCGACAGGCCCAGCAGCAACGGCGCCTGGGAACCGGACAACCGTTCCTGCAACGACAACCCCGTCCATTCCTGGCCCAGGCCCGCCGGCAACTGGCTGACCAGGCGCTGGATTTCGTCCATCGCCTCGCCGGTACTGTGCCCCGGCGCCGCTTCGCCGCTGATGGCGATGGCCGGGTAGCCGTTGTAGCGGGTCAATTGCGTCGGGCCCTGGGTCCATTTGGCTTCGACAAAGGCAGACAACGGCACCATCTTCCCGGCGTTGTTGCGCACGTTGATCTTCATCAAGTCCGCCACCTGGCTGCGCTGGTCGCCTTCAGCCTGCACCACCACACGCTGCATGCGGCCCTGGTTGGGGAAGTCATTGATGTAAGCCGAACCGATGGCCGACGACAGCACATTGCCCACATCGGCGAACGACACGCCCAGCGCATTAGCCTGCTTGCGGTCCACTTCCAGCTGCACCTGCGGCGCTTCGGCCAGGGCGCTTTCGCGCACGTTGGCCAGGACCGGGCTTTTACCGGCAGCCTCCAGCAGCTCGGTGCGCGCGGCCATCAACCCCGCATGGCCGACGCCGCCGCGGTCCTGCAGACGGAACTCGAAGCCGCTGGAGGTGCCCAGGCCGTCTACCGGCGGCGGCAGGATCGCATAGGCAATCGCATCCTTGAGCTCGCTGAAAGCCATGTTGGCGCGGTCGGCAATCGACGCCGCGGAGTCATCGCCGCCGCGTTCCGACCAGTCCTTGAGCGTGGTGAACGCCAGCGCCGCGTTCTGCCCGGAGCCGGAGAAACTGAAACCCATGATCATGGTGGTATCGCCCACGCCCGGCTCACCGGCGTTGTGCGCCTCGATCTGCTCGGCCACCTGCACCGTGCGGTTCTTGCTGGCACCCGGTGGCAGCTGGATATCGGTGATGGTGTAGCCCTGGTCTTCCACCGGCAGGAATGAGGAGGGCAGGCGACTGAACAGCAGCCCCAGGCCCACCAGCAATACCAGGTAGATCAGCAGGTAACGGCCGCTGCGCTTGAGCGCATAGGCCACCCAGCCTTCGTAGCGGTCGGTGAGCTGTTCAAAGCGTTTATTGAACCAGCCGAAAAAGCCACCCTTGGCATGGTGCTCGCCCTGGGCAATCGGCTTGAGCAAGGTGGCGCACAGCGCTGGCGTCAAGGTCAGGGCCAGGAAGGCCGAAAACAGGATCGAGGTGGCCATCGACAACGAGAACTGCTGGTAGATCACCCCCACGGAACCGGGCATGAACGCCATCGGCAGGAAGACCGCGACCAGCACCAGGGTGATACCGACAATGGCGCCGGTGATCTGGCCCATGGCCTTTTTCGTCGCCTCCTTGGGCGACAGGCCTTCAGTGGCCATGATCCGCTCGACGTTCTCCACCACTACAATCGCATCGTCCACCAGAATGCCGATCGCCAGCACCATGCCGAACATGGTCAGCACGTTGATTGAAAAACCCAGCAACAGCATGGTGGCAAAGGTGCCCATCAACGCAATCGGCACCACTAGCGTGGGGATCAGGGTGTAGCGCACGTTCTGCAGGAACAGGAACATCACCGCGAACACCAGCGCCATTGCCTCGAGCAGGGTGTAGACCACCTTGGTGATCGAGACTTTGACGAACGGCGAGGTGTCGTAGGGAATCTTGTATTCCACGTTGGCCGGGAAATAGCGCGACAGTTCGTCCATCTTCGCCCGCACCAGGGTCGCGGTGTTCAGCGCGTTGGCCCCCGGCGCCAGCTGCACGCTGACGGCGGTGGACGGTTTGCCGTTCAGGCGCGTGGAGAACTGGTATTCCTGGCTGCCGACTTCAACCCGCGCCACATCGCCGATGCGTACGGTGGAGCCGTCAGGGTTGGCCTTGAGCACGATGTCGGCGAACTCCGCCGGCGTCGACAGTTGGCCCTTGACCAGAATGGCGGCGGTGATTTCCTGGGTGTTGGTGCCCGGCAAGTCGCCGATGCTGCCCGCCGACACCTGGGCATTCTGCGCGCTGACGGCGGCATTCACATCGGCCGGGGTGAGGTTGAAACCGATCAGCTTCTGCGGATCGATCCAGATGCGCATGGCGCGCTCGGCGCCATACAACTGGGCCTTGCCCACACCGTCCAGGCGCTTGAGTTCGTTCATCACGTTGCGCGCCAGGTAATCGCTGAGCGCCACATCATCGAGCTTGCCGTCGCTGGACGTCAGCGTGACCAGCAGCAGGAAGCCGGCCGAGACTTTCTCCACCTGCAAGCCTTGTTGCGTCACTGCTTGCGGCAGGCGCGGCTCTACCGCCTTCAAGCGGTTCTGCACATCCACCTGGGCCATTTCCGGGTTGGTGCCCGGCTGGAACGTGGCGGTAATGGTCGCCGAGCCGAGGCTGCTCTGGGACTCGAAATACAGCAGGTGATCGGCGCCGTTGAGCTCCTGCTCGATCAGGCTGACCACGCTTTCGTCCAGGGTCTGGGCCGAAGCGCCAGGGTATACCGCGTAGATTTCTACCTTTGGCGGCGCCACGTTGGGGTATTGGGCCACCGGCAATTGCGGGATCGCCAGGAAGCCGGCCAGCAAGATGAACAGGGCCACCACCCAGGCGAAAATCGGGCGGTCGATAAAGAACTGCGGCATGGCGGGTTATTCCTTCACGAGCGGGCTGTCGTCCACTTCAACTTTTTCACCGGGGCGCGCATGTTGCAGGCCCTCGACGACAATGCGGTCACCGGGCTTGAGGCCGCTGCTGACCACCCAGCGATCGTCGATCACTGCGCCCAACTCCACCGGCTGCTGGCGCACGCTTTGCTCGCTGTCCAGCAACAGCACCATCGGGATGCCGGCGCTGTCGCGGGTGATGGCGCGCTGCGGCACGCTGAGGCCTTGCTGGTCGACGGCTTGTTCCAGGCGCACCCGCACGAAGCTGCCGGGCAGCAGGTCGAGGTCCGGGTTGGGAAATTCGCTGCGCAGAATGATCTGCCCGGTGCCCGGGTCGACACTGATCTCGGCGAACAGCAACTTGCCCGGCAACGGGTACAGGCTGCCGTCATCCTGGATCAGGGTGGCCTTGGCCTGGTCCTGACCAACCTGCTGCAAGCGACCGGCGCGAAACGCGCGGCGCAGGTCATTCAGCTCGCGGGTCGACTGAGTGAGGTCGGCATGGATCGGGTCCAGTTGCTGGATGATCGCCAGCGGCGTGGCTTCGTTCTGGCCGACCAGGGCGCCTTCGGTCACCAGCGCACGGCCGATGCGCCCGGAAATCGGTGCAGTCACTGTGGCGTAACCCAGGTTCAACCGGGCCCGCTCGACGGCGGCCTTGTTGGCGGCGACCTCGGCGTTGGTCTGGCGCAGGGCAGCGCGGGCGTTGTCGTACTCCTGGCCGCTGATGGCGTTGCCTTCCACCAACTGGCTGTAGCGCTGCTCCTGCAGGCGCGCCTGGAACGCATTGGCCTCGGCTTTACTTAGGTTGGCCTGGGCGCTGTCGAGGTCGGCCTTGAACGGGGCCGGGTCGATGCGAAACAGCACGTCGCCCTGTTTCACGTCATGGCCTTCGTTGAAGACCCTTTGCATCACCACCCCGGCCACCCGTGCGCGCACCTCGGCCATACGCGGCGCAGCGATGCGCCCGCTCAATTCGCTGGTGATGGACAGGGGCTTGGCCTGCAGCGTCTCGATGCGCACTTTGGCCAGGGGCACTTGCGGCGCCTCGGCTGTGGAGTTGTCACACGCGCTCAGCGCCAGGGTGAGCGCCAACAGGCAAAACGGCGCAAACAGATTCTTCGACATGCTCTTATCCCAATATTGACTGGCGCATCCTAAGGTCACCTGCGCCGTGGTGCTGTGAAGCTGTGTAGTGCGTCTGTGAAGAAATGTAAGGTACGGCGCGCGGGGCGTCGGGGGCGTATATCCTTGCACAACCCTGCTTGCAATGAAGATCAAATGTGGGAGGGGGCTTGCCCCCGATGACAGGGTGCCAGCCGACTTTTGATTAGCTGACACACCGCTATCGGGGGCAAGCCCCCTCCCACATTGGATTTGTGTACGGCACTCCACTGTATTTTCTGGAAACACCTTCATGCCCAACATCCTGCTGGTGGAAGACGACGCCGCGCTCTCCGAGCTGATTGCCAGCTACCTGGAACGCAATGGCTACCACGTCAGCGTGCTCAGCCGGGGCGACCAGGTGCGCGAACGCGCGCGCCTGAACCCGCCGGACCTGGTCATCCTCGACCTGATGTTGCCCGGCCTCGACGGCCTGCAGGTCTGCCGCCTGCTGCGCGCCGACTCGGCGGGCCTGCCGATCCTGATGCTTACCGCCCGCGACGACAGCCACGACCAGGTGCTGGGCCTGGAAATGGGCGCCGACGATTATGTGACCAAACCCTGCGAGCCACGGGTGCTGCTCGCCCGTGTGCGCACCTTGCTGCGCCGTAGCAGCCTGTCGGAACCCCAGGTGGCCAGCGACCGTATCATCATGGGCAACCTGTGCATCGACCTGTGCGAGCGTACCGTGACCTGGCGCGAGCAGGCGGTGGAGCTGTCCAGCGGCGAGTACAACCTGCTGGTGGTGTTGGCGCGACATGCCGGTGAAGTGCTCAGCCGCGACCAGATCCTGCAGCGCCTGCGCGGTATCGAATTCAATGGCACCGACCGTTCGGTGGACGTGGCCATCTCCAAGCTGCGCCGCAAGTTCGATGACCACGCCGGTGAAGCGCGCAAGATCAAGACCGTGTGGGGCAAGGGCTACCTGTTCAGCCGTTCCGAGTGGGAATGCTGAGCCATGTTTCGTGTCCTGCTGCGCCTCTACCTGATCACCATCGTCACCTACAGCGCGGCGATCTACTTGATCCCCTCCCTGGTGATCCAGCTGTTCGAACACCGTTACATGAACTACAACATCGAGCAGACCCGCGGCCAGCAGAAGCTGATCGTCAAGCAATACGTGCGCGCACCGGTGGAGCGCTGGTCACAGGTCACCGAGCAGCTGGGCCACGATTTTGCGCCGTTGAAGGTGCAATTGCTGCTGCGCCAGGATGCGCGCTATACCCCGGCGGAAGAAAAACTGCTGGAACAGGGCAAATCGGTGGTGCGCCTGGGGGAATGGGGCTGGATGGAGGAAATCAGCTCGCCGATCAATGAGCAATTCGTGGTCAAGCTGACAGTACCGCCCGATCCGTTGGACATGAACGTGCTGTATTGGGCGATCAACGTGCTGATCGTCGCGGCGCTGCTCGCCTGCCTGCTGGTGTGGCTGCGCCCGCACTGGCGCGACCTGGAACGCCTGAAAAGTACCGCCGCGCAATTGGGGCGGGGCAACCTGGCCGAGCGCACGCTGATCCCCGCCAGCTCCAGCATCGGCAGCCTCGCCTCGGTGTTCGATACCATGGCCGACGACATCGAACACCTGCTCAACCAGCAGCGCGACCTGCTCAACGCGGTGTCCCATGAACTGCGCACGCCGCTGACCCGCCTGGATTTCGGCCTGGCCCTGGCCCTGGCGGAGGACTTGCCTGCGGCCAGCCGGGAGCGCCTGCAAAGCCTGGTGGCGCATATTCGTGAACTGGATGAGCTGGTGCTGGAGTTGCTTTCCTACAGCCGCCTGCAAAACCCGGCGCAGGAGCCGGAGCGCGTGGAGGTGGTGCTCGACGAATTCATCGACAGCGTATTGGGCAGTGTCGACGATGAACTGGAGAACCCCGAGATTGTTATCGACGTGGCGCTCGACTGCGCCGTGGAGCGCTTCAGCCTCGACCCGCGCCTCACCGCCCGCGCCCTGCAGAACCTGTTGCGCAACGCCACGCGTTACTGCGACAAGCGCATCCAGGTCGGCGTCAGGGTCTGCCCCAACGGCTGTGAAATCTTCGTGGAGGATGATGGCATCGGCATTCCGCCGGACCAGCGCGAGCGCATCTTCGAACCGTTCTACCGCCTGGACCGTAGCCGCGACCGCGCCACCGGAGGTTTCGGCCTGGGCCTGGCCATCAGCCGGCGGGCCCTGCAAGCCCAAGGCGGCAGCTTGACCGCCGAGGCTTCACCCTTGGGCGGCGCGCGGTTTCGTGTGTGGTTGCCTGCCGTCGATGCAGCGATTAGAAAATAACCGCGAGACGGCGCACACTGTGGCCCCCGCTTTACCCGAAGAGAGATTGGCAATGACTGGTGTCCACGCGTCCGCTCAGCAAGGTTTCTCTACCCAGGCCCGCACTTACGCGCAAGGTCGCCCCGGCTATCCGCGACAACTCACCGGCTGGCTGGCCGACGCGCTGGGCATCGATGCCCACTCGACCGTGATCGACCTGGGGGCCGGCACCGGCAAGTTCACGCGCCTGCTCAGCAGCCTGGCGCCGACGCTGATCGCCGTCGAACCGGTGATGGAAATGGGCGCCCAGTTGGTCAAGCTGCTGCCGGGCGTACGGCTGGTCAATGGCACGGCCGAATCCATGCCTTTGGCGTCCGCGAGCGCCGACGCGGTGGTCTGTGCCCAGGCCTTCCACTGGTTTTCCAGTGAGGCGGCGCTGGCGCAGATCCACCGTGTACTCAAACCCGAAGGGCGTTTGGGGCTGGTGTGGAATGTGCGTGATGAGTCGGTGGACTGGATCGCTGCCATCACGGCCATCATTACTCCCTACGAGGGCGACACCCCGCGTTTTCATAGCGGACGTTGGCGCGAGGCTTTCACTGGTGAGTATTTTTCCGCCCCTGAACTGACCTGCTTTGCCTATCAGCATGTCGGCAGCCCGAAGGAAGTGATCATGGACCGCATCCTGTCTGTCAGCTTTATCGCCGCATTGCCTCCCGCAGAAAAAGCTGGCGTCACGGCGCAATTGCAGCAACTGATCGACACCCATCCCGCCTTGAAGGGCCGTGACACCGTGGCTTTTGCGTACCAAACCCAGGCGTATGCCTGCCAGCGATTAGCAGAAAAGGCATAAAGTCAGATCATATTGATATAAGTGGTTATAAGAAAAATCGCTATCCTGCCGCCAGAATTTTATAAGGCCGCAGGTAGCTGTAATGGATGTGGGTAATGTGGGTTTCGTGGTTGCCGGCCTGATCGTAGGATTTATCGTGGGCATGACCGGCGTGGGTGGCGGCTCCCTGATGACGCCGATCCTGTTGTGGTTCGGCATCAACCCGGCCACCGCCGTTGGCACGGACCTGTTGTATGCCGCCATTACCAAATCCGGTGGTGTGCTGGTGCACAGCAAGAACCGGAACATCGACTGGACCATTACCGGCTGGCTGACCCTGGGCAGTGTGCCTGCGGTGCTGCTGACCCTGTGGTTCCTCGCCAGCCTGCACACCGACCCCAGCGCCATGAACGCGGTGATCAAACAGGCACTGGGTGTGGTGTTGCTGCTGACGGCCCTGGCGATCCTGTTCAAGCAACGCTTGTTGGCGTTCGCCCAACGCCATGCCGGTGACGACTATCACATGCGCCCGCGCAACCTGAATGCGCTGACCGTAGTAACGGGTGTCGTCCTTGGCACCATGGTGGCGCTGACCTCCATCGGTGCCGGCGCGCTGGGTACCGTGGCACTGTTCATCCTGTACCCGTTCCTCGCCACGCGCCGACTGGTGGGCACCGAGATCGCCCATGCCGTGCCGCTGACCCTGGTGGCGGGCCTGGGCCATGCGAGCATGGGCAATATGGACTGGCACCTGCTGGGCTTTTTGCTGATGGGCTCGCTGCCGGGCATTTACCTGGGCAGCCACATGACCGGCAGGATCCCGGACGCGGTGCTGCGTCCGTGCCTGGCGGTGATGTTGATGGCGGTGGGCTACAAACTGGCGTTCTAAAAATGTGGGAGGGGGCAAGCCCCAATCTCCTGTAGGAGCGAGCTTGCTCGCGAAAAACGTCAACGATAACGCGTGCTTCCTGAATAAACGCGGTGCCTGTGAGTTTTTCGCGAGCAAGCTCGCTCCTACAAAAAGCCTTAACTGACTGGCATTAGGGCAAGCCCCATGCCACACATATGGAACCGGCCTCAGGCCTTGGCCGGGCCGTTGCCAATTTGCCAGACAAACGGCGGCTCAGTGCCGTTGATCACCCAGTCACCGACGATCCGTGCCTTGTAGATCAGCGGATTGTGCGACGCCACCGTCCGCGCATTGCGCCAGTGCCGGTCCAGGGCCTTGCCTTGGCGCACATCCGAGGCCCCCAACGCGTTGAACAATTGGCTGGTGGCACGCTGGATCAGTTCCGAGACCACCACCTGGGCCGTCGCCGATTCGATCTCGGCCGCCACGTTAGCCTCGCGCTCGGCGACCTCATCCCCACCAAATCGTGCCAGATAAGCCCGTTGCGCCGGCAGCGCGGCCTTCAACGCGCTGGCCTGGGCGGCGTAAACCAGTGCGGCGACTTCGCCGACCACCTGTTGAACCTGCGCGTCCTGGCTGACGTGCGGGGCATTGCCGTGGCTGTAGATGCGCTTGCGGCTGCGTACCTGCTGGGCCACGTCGTTGAGCGCGGCACGGCCGATGCCGGCCAGGGTGGCCAGCAACACCAGTTGATAAAACGCGGTCTGGTATTTAAAGCGCTCGGCAAAGTCGATCACGTTGTGCGCTTCGACGACTGCATCGGTAAAGCGCGTGGTGCCGCTGCCGGTGGTGCGCTGGCCAAAGCCGTCCCAGTCATCGCTTTGCACCACGCCTGGCTGGCGCGTGCGGGTGGCGGCGATCACGTCGCCGCCGGTGTCGCTGCGCTGGGCGTACACGTCGATCCAGTCGGAAAACAGGCTGCCGGTGCTGTAGAACTTTTCGCCGTTGAGGGCCCAATCGTCACCGTTGGGGCTGACCTGGGTGACCACGTCGCCAATTGCGACAGTGCCGATTTCTGTCCAGGCGCAGCCGACGAGGTCGCCGTCGACGAAGCGCTTGAACCACAGGTCTCGGCCCGCGCCCGGCGGCGCGTTCAGGCGGTCTTCGGCAAACGCGAAATGCCCGCGCAGGGCCTGGGGCACGTTGGAATCGGCGGCGGCGAGTTCCACCAGCAGTTCGAATAATTGCGGCAGGGACGCGCCGCCGCCGCCATATTCCACCGGCACCCGCACCGCGCCAAAGCCGGCTTCTTTCAACCAGCGGATCGGCTCATGGGGCAGGGTGCGGCTGTGCTCGCGTTCTACCGCGCCGTCGGCGATGCGCTGGAAGATCGGACGGAAACGCTCGGCCAGGGTGGTGTAGTCGACGCCGATGGACAGCGGGTTGATGACGTGTTGCTCGGTCATGGGGGTGGGCTCCTGGGCAGTGATCAAGTCCCAGGGTGGTTGCACAGTCCGTGCCGGGCACGCCGGCCCGTATTTACGGCGCGGGGATGCCCGCCGCTGTTGCTCCAGCAACAGCATTTGGACAAAGCGCAGCGATCCATGACAGTCGCGGCACGCCGTGCAAACCCCGGGTTTTGCGCCGCAACCCACACGCCCAGGGCGTTTAACCGTGACTGGCACGCTTGCTGCTCAAGCCCTGGGTACATCCCTGTGTGCGAGGAACCGTTCAATGAGTCAGCAAGCCGTAAAATTTGCCTATTGGGTGCCCAACGTCAGCGGTGGGTTGGTGGTCAGCAAGATCGAACAACGTACCCACTGGGGCATCGACTACAACCGTAAACTGGCGCAACTGGCCGAAGCCGCCGGCTTCGAGTACGGCTTGACCCAGATCCGCTTCACTGCCGGCTACGGCGCCGAGAACCAGCACGAGTCGGTGGCCTTCAGCCACGCGCTGCTGGCGGCGACCACCACCCTCAAGGTGATTGCGGCGATCCTGCCGGGCCCGTGGCAACCGGCGCTGGCGGCCAAGCAACTGGCAACCATCGACCAGCTCACCAACGGCCGTATCGCGGTGAATATCGTCAGTGGCTGGTTCAAGGGCGAGTTCCAGGCGATCGGTGAACCCTGGCTGGAACACGATGAGCGCTATCGCCGCTCCGAAGAATTCATCCGCGCCTTGAAAGGCATATGGACCCAGGACGATTTCACCTTCAAGGGCGACTTCTACCGCTTCAACAACTACACCCTCAAGCCCAAGCCGCTGGGCCAGCCCGAGGTGTTCCAGGGCGGCAGTTCGCGGGCGGCGCGGGACATGGCCGCGCGTGTGTCGGACTGGTACTTCACCAACGGTAATACCCCGGAAGGCATCAAGGCCCAGGTCGATGACATCCGCGCCAAGGCGGCGGCGAATAACCATTCGGTCAAAATCGGTGTCAACGCCTTCGTGATCGCCCGCGACACCGAGGAAGAAGCGCGTGCCGTGCTCGCCGAGATCATCGATAAAGCCGACCCGGAAGCGGTCAACGCCTTCGGTGACGCGGCCAAACAAGCCGGCAAGTCATCCCCGGAAGGCGAGGGCAACTGGGCCAAGTCCAGCTTTGAAGACCTGGTGCAGTACAACGACGGCTTCAAGACCAACCTGATCGGCACGCCGCAGCAGATCGCCGAACGCATCGTGGCGCTTAAAGCGGTGGGCGTGGACCTGGTGCTGGCCGCTTTCCTGCATTTCCAGGAAGAAGTGGAGTACTTCGGCAAACGCGTGTTGCCGCTGGTGCGTGAGCTGGAGGCCAAGGCCGCGATCAAGCAGGTGGCTTGAAGTTCAAGCGGACGCTTGCAGCGTCAATACTTCGAACCCATCGGCCGTCACCGCAACCGTGTGTTCCCATTGCGCCGAGAGACTGTTGTCCTTGGTCACCACCGTCCAGCCATCCTTGAGGCTGCGCACCTTCGCGCTGCCCTGGTTGAGCATCGGTTCAATGGTGAACACCATGCCTTCACGCAGCTCCAGCCCCGTGCCGGGACGGCCGAAGTGCAGGATTTGTGGCTCCTCGTGCATTTCCCGGCCAATGCCGTGGCCGCAGTATTCACGCACCACGCTATAGCCGTTGGTGTGTGCATAGTGCTGGATCGCATGGCCAATATCACCCAGGCGGGCACCGGGCCGCACCTGGCGGATGCCCGCCCACATGGCCTCGAAGGTCATCTCCACCAGGCGCTGCGCCTTGGGGGAGACAGTGCCGATCATGTACATCTTGCTGGAGTCGGCGATAAAGCCACCTTTTTCCAGGGTAATGTCGATGTTGATGATGTCGCCTTCCTTGAGCAATTGCGTGGCGCTGGGCATGCCGTGACACACCACTTCGTTGATCGAGGTATTGATGCAGAAGGGGTAGTCATATTGCCCGAGGCTGGCCGGGCGGGCTTTGAGCTCCTGGCGGATGAAGGTTTCGACGGCGCTGTCCAGCTCCAGGGTGGAGCGGCCGGCGACGACAAAGGTGTCGAGCATGCTGAACACCTGGGCCAGCAGGCGCCCGGCTTCGCGCATGATCACCAGCTGTTGTGGCGTCTTGATCATTGGCTGCGCCCTCGGATCAGGTCGGGTTTGTCCAACAACAGCTTGTTGATCAGCTCGTTGTAGGGCAGGTGAGGATTGAGTTCAGCCAGCAGGCCGATCTTGATCCAGAACTCGGCCTGGGCGTTGATGGAACGGTCCATCGCGGCGCTGGCCAGGCGCAGTTGTTCGTGCAGTTGGTCGGTGATCTTGACGATGCCCATAAGCTTCACTGTGTTGGGTTGATATACGAAGCGTATATGTTTCGTATGGTTTGCGTAAGTCCCTCTCGACTCAACGGCGACAGGTGAATTGGTTGCCATATGTTGCTGGAAAAACCGGCCCGCGCACGCATCCTGTGGGTTAAACGTTTAATCGAAGTGGTTCGGCGAGGATGTAGACAGTCAGATTTTCCATATATAAGCGCCGTCAGCGCTTATGAAGAATGGTTACAACAGCAGGAGATTTTGCCGAGTAGGCTTATTTCTGTAGGCGTCTTCCAGGGCCGGCAAGACGTGGCAGGCAAGGGCCTGCCGGATACTTATAAAACCATTGGCAGTCTCAACAAAGGAGAGGTTAGCCATGCTTTCGGAACTAGAGCTTCGCAGCATTATTGAAGGAAGTTTCCTGCCTAAGCGGTGTGAGTGCACCAAAGCCGAAGACGCTTCACTGACAATCAAGGTGTACGACGACCGCGACCGTGATCGAGTGGACTTGGAGGTGAAAGGGATAAACGCCGACAAACTCGACAGCAGTCGCGCCATTTGCAGCCTGATCGCTGAACTGCGTGAATACCTCAAGCACAGCCACACGCCCTTGCTGCAACGAGCAGGAGGGCGCAGATCTTAAGGGTGTGCCTCGTTCAACGCTGACCTGTGGGCTTGGTATTGACCAGGCCCTCAAACCACACGGTCTTTCCAACTCATACGCACCCCGGCGTTGCCGCTCACGCCCTCGCGCCAAAGGTGACACCGCCATTGAGGGTGCCGCTGTCGCAGACGTAGGTATCGTCGCCGGGGCCGGGGGTAAAGGCACACGCGAAATGCGCGGCCTATGGGCGTTCAGCCTAGCTGGCTGCGGTAAGGCAGGTCCGGCCCGGTGCGGGTGCAGGTCAGCGCCGCGGCGCGAATCGCAAAGCCGAGCATGGCGTCGATCTGTTCACGGCTGAGTTGTTGCAGCCCTTGCACCGAGTCCAACCGGTGCTCGGTCAACCAGGCGATCAGCGCCGCCTGGAAGGTGTCGCCGGCACCCACCGTATCGGCCATCACGATATCGATTGCCGGTTGCGACCAGCTGCCATGGCGGCGACTGAACACGCTGGCGCCATCGCCACCACGGGTCAGAAATACCAACTGGCAGCGGTGTTGCAGCCAGCCTTGCAGCACGCTTTCGGGGGACTGCTCGGGGTAGAGCAGGTGCAGGTCTTCATCGCTGACCTTGATCAAATCCGCATGCTTGACCAACTCCATCACACGGTCGCGCCACAGCTGGATATCCGGTTGCGGGTTCAGTCGTACGTTAGGGTCGAGGCTGATCAGGCGCTTGCCGCTTTCGCGCTTGACCAGCGCCAGCAGCGTGTCGCCAATCGGCTGTACCACCAGGGAAAACGAGCCCACATGCAGCCCGCGAATCTCATCACCCAGGGGCGGCAGGTGCGTCAACTGCAGTTGCCGGTCTGCGCAGCCTTCGCCACGAAAGCTGTATTGCGGTGAACCATTGGCGCCCACGGCCACCATGGCCAGGGTGGTTGGCGCGTCGAAGGGCACCAGGAAATCTTCACTCATGCCTTCGTCTTTGAGCACCTGTAGCAGGCGCCTGCCCAGGTAGTCGTGGGAGATCCCGGCGAAGAACCCGGACTCGATCCCCAAACGGCGCAGGCCCACCGCCACGTTGAACGGCGAGCCACCGGCAATCGCCGTGTAATTGAGCTTGGCAACCTGCCCATCGGCATTCTCCTCGCTGAAAAAATCAAACAGCGCTTCACCACACACCAGATACATAGTCACTCGCTCTTAAAGGGTTGCCACAAGCTGTTGATAGCGCTCATAGGCCTGTTGATAGGCGCTCACGTTGGCCGGCACCGGCAGGGTGCGGCTGGCCGGGTCAAGGCTGACGCATTTGTCGCACAGGCTGGCCAGGGATTCACCGGACTGGCACCACGCCGCCTGGATCGCCGCGCCCAGGGCCGCGGCCTCGCTCTGTTCGGTACAGACCACTTCGGTGTTCATGATATCGGCGACCATCTGCCGCCACAGCGGGCTTTTCGAACCGCCACCGATCAAGCGGATGCGCAGGCTTTGCAGGCCGGTCTGGCGCAGCAGGTCGAGGCCGTAGCGCAAGCCGAAGGTGGTGCCTTCGACCACCGCGCGGCACAGGTTGGCGCGGGTCAGGTTGGTCATGGTCAGGCCGTGCAGGCTGCCGGTGGCCTGGGGCAGGGCGGGCACCCGTTCGCCGTTGAGGAACGGCAGCATGCTCACCCCGTCCGCGCCGATGGGGGCCTGCTCGACCAGGGCATTGAAGGCGTGCAGGTCGAGTTCGAACAGCTCGCGGATCACCCCGGTGGCGTTGGTCAGGTTCATGGTGCAGATCAACGGCAACCAGCCGCCGCTGGATGAGCAGAAGGTGGCGACTGACGCCTGGGGGCTGACGTTGGGCTGGTCGGCAAAGGCGTAGACGGTGCCCGATGAGCCCAGGCTCATGGTGATCACCCCAGGGGCGATGTTGCCGGTGCCGATGGCGCCCATCATGTTATCGCCGCCGCCGCTGGCGACAACCGCGTTGGGGTTGATGCCCAGCCGCTCGGCGATGGCCGGCAGGATCGTGCCCACTGCTTGATCGGCTTCAATCAGCTCGGGCAGCGCCGCCTGCAGGCGCCCACTGGGGTCGATGTGCGCAAGCAGCGCCACGTCCCATTCACGGCGGCGCACATTGAAATAGCCGGTGCCCGACGCATCGCCGTATTCGGCGACGGCGCGGCCGGTGAGCCAGTAATTGAGGTAGTCGTGGGGCAGCAGGATATGGGCGATGCGCGCAAACAGGTCCGGGTGCTGTTCACGGGTCCAGAGCAGTTTGGACACCGTGTAGCCCGGCGCAATGGCCACGCCCAGGCGCTCCAGCGAGCCGCTCTCGCCGCCCAGGTAGTGCAACAGGCGCTCATTTTCTGTGGCGGTTTCGGTGTCGCACCACAGCTTTGCCGGGCGCAGCACCTGACCCTGGGCATCGAGCAACACCAGGCCGTGTTGCTGGCCGGAAACACCAATGCCGAGGATGTCCTGGCCGTCCACCCCGGCCTGTTGCAGGGCGCGGTGGGTGGCTTCGGTGAAGGCGTCCAGCCATTCCTGGGTGTGTTGCTCGCGCCGGCCATTGGCGCCGCTGATCAGGGTGTGCGCGGCGGCGCCCAGGCCCAGCACCTTTCCGCTGGAAGCGTCGAGGACGATGGCTTTGGTGCCCTGGGTGCCGCAGTCGATGCCGAGGAACAGGTTTTGCTGGGTCATGATGATTTGCTCAGCAGTCTTATTGTTGGATTGGTAACACAGTCAAATGTGGGAGGGGGCTTGCTCCCGATAGCAGTGGTTCAGTTGATAAACCTGTGACTGATACACCGCTATCGGGAGCAAGCCCCCTCCCACATTTCAAGCCGGTTTCTGCAGGAGGTTCTGTAGGGTCGCGCTGACGCCGTTGTCACGCAAGCTTGCATAACACCGCTCGAACGCTGCCACAAACGCGGGTGAGTTGGGAATAGCTGTGCCGAAAATCTCTTCAACCCCCAGCAAGCGCTTGCTGATCAAGCTGTCATCGCTGACCAGTTGCTGGCAGAACTGCGCGCGCGGGTCAGGGATGGTGTAGCTCATGCCATTCTCATCGACTCCCTTGAGATACAACGCCCACGCAGCGACCACCAGCGCCGCGCGCTCAGTCTCACGCCCATCGGCAATCAGGCGATTGATGGTCGGCACGGTGAACTTGGGAAACTTCGACGAACCGTCCGAACACACCCGTTCCAACTGGTCGGCAATCGCTTGGTTGGAGAAGCGGTCGACCAGGGTCTGCTTGTACGCCGTCAGGTCGATGCCCGGCACCGGCGCCAGGTGTGGCGTGACGTCGAGGTCCATGTAGGCGCGCATGTAGGCGACGAACAGCGGGTCGTTCATGGTGTCGTGAACAAACCGGTAACCCTTGAGAAAACCCAGGTAAGTCAGGGCGAGGTGACTTCCGTTGAGCAGGCCGATCTTCATTTCTTCGTAAGGCGTCACGTCATCGGTGAACTGCACGCCGACCTTTTCCCAGGCCGGGCGGCCGTTGACGAACTTGTCTTCCAGCACCCATTGCACAAAAGGTTCGCACACCACCGGCCAGGCGTCGTCGATGCCGTGCTCATCATGCAGTTGCAGGCGGTGGGCGGTGCTGGTCATCGGCGTGATGCGGTCGACCATGGCATTCGGAAAGCTCACATTGGCTTCGATCCAGTCATGCAGTTGCGTGTCGTGCAGCGCGGCGAATGCGAGGAGGGCCTTGCGGGTGACGGCGCCGTTGTGCGGCAGGTTATCGCAGGACATCACGCTGAACGCCGGGGTGCCGGCGGCGCGGCGCTTGGTCAGCGCGGCGCAGATAAACCCGAACACGGTCTGCGGTGCGCCGGGGTGCGCCAGGTCATGCTGGATCTGCGGCAGGTGAGCCATGAATTGGCCGTTGCTGTCGTCGATGCAGTAGCCGCCTTCGGTGATGGTCAGCGACACGATACGGATAGCCGGTTCGGCCAGTTTATCGATCAGGGCCTGGGCGCCGTCTTCTGCCAGCAACATGTCACTGATGGCGCCGATCACGCGTACTTCGGTGTCGTCGGTGTCGCCCAGTTCATACAGGGTGAACAGATAATCCTGGCCGGCCAGGTCGTCGCGCGCCTTGCGGTCTTCGGCCCGCAGGCCAATGCCGCAGATGCTCCAGTCCAGGCCCTCGCCGGTGTTCATCAGGGCGTCGGTGTAAAACGCCTGGTGCGCGCGGTGGAAACCGCCGACACCGATATGCGCAATGCCCTGGGATGTACTGGCAATGGCATAGGCTGGCACTTTCACGTCGGGCGCCAACTGGGTGAGGTTCTGTTTATTCAGCTTCATAGCGTAATACTCGCGAAATCAGGCGGCGGCGCGCAGGGGGCGGGCCACGGCCACGCCGTCGGTGTCGAACAGATGGCAGTGGGCCGGGTCGAGGTGCAGGTGCAGCGTTTCGCCATATTGGCTGGCCATGTCGCCGCGAATGCGCATCGTCAACGGCTCACCGTTGGCGGTGATGACGTGGCAGAAGGTGTCGCTGCCCAGGCGCTCGCCGACGTCGGCGGTAACGGTCAGGGTGGTCTGGCCCGGCGTGGCGATTTCCAGGTGTTCCGGGCGAATGCCCAGGGTGACTGCGCTGCCCACGCTCAAGGTCGGGCCGCTGAGCGGCAGGCTGATCAGGGTGCCGGCTTCGAGCTGCACGTCACAGCCCTGGCCTTCGACACGCGTGACCTTGCCCTTGAGAAAACCCATCTTCGGCGTGCCGAGAAAGCCTGCCACAAACAGGTTGGCTGGCTGGTGGTACAGGTCCAGCGGCGAGCCGACCTGTTCGATGCGCCCGCTGTTGAGCACCACGACTTTATCGGCCAGGGTCATGGCTTCGACCTGGTCATGGGTCACGTAGATCATGGTCGCTTGCAGTTCTTTATGCAGGCGTGCCAGTTCCAGGCGCATCTGCACGCGCAGGGCGGCGTCGAGGTTGGACAAGGGTTCGTCGAACAGGAAGATCTTCGGGTTACGCACAATCGCCCGGCCAATCGCCACGCGCTGACGCTGGCCGCCGGAGAGCTGCTTGGGCTTGCGCTCCAGCAGCGGGCCCAACTCCAGAATGCGCGCCGCTTCGTTGACCTTGCTGTCTACCAGTTTTTTGTCGACGCCGGCCAGGTCCAGGGCAAACGACATGTTCTTGCGCACGCTCATGTGCGGGTACAGGGCGTAGGTCTGGAACACCATTGCCAGGTCACGCTTGGCCGGGGTCACTTCGGTGATGTCGCGCCCGTCCAGCTCGATGGTGCCTTCACTGACTTCCTCCAGGCCGGCGATCAGCCGCAGCAGCGTGGATTTACCACAGCCCGACGGGCCGACGAATACCACGAATTCCTTGTCGTTCACTTCCAGGTCGATGCCCTTGATGATGGAAAAACCTTCGAAGCCTTTCTGCAGATTCTTGATTTTCAGGTTGGCCATGATGGGCCCTCCGCTTGGAATTATTATTTAACGGCGCCAAAGGACAGGCCGCGCACCAGTTGTTTCTGGCTGATCCAGCCGAAAATCAGGATCGGCGCGCAGGCCAGGGTCGACACGGCGGACAATTTGGCCCAGAACAAGCCTTCGGGGCTCGAATAGGAGGCGATCAGCGCGGTCAGCGGCGCGGCGCTCGATGACGTCAGGTTCAACGACCAGAAGGCTTCGTTCCAGCACAGGATCAGCGACAGCAGCACGGTGGAGGCCAGGCCGCCCTTGGCGATCGGCAGCAGCACCCGCACCATTTCCTGCCACAGGGTGGCGCCATCCAAACGTGCGGCTTCGAGGATGTCCTTGGGAATGTCCTTGAAGTAGGTGTAAACCATCCACACCACAATCGGCAGGTTGATCAGGGTGTAGATAATGATCAGCGCGATGCGTGTATCGAGCAGGCCAAAGCTCTTGGCCAGCAGGTAGATCGGCATCAGCACGCCCACCGGCGGCAGCATCTTGGTGGACAGCATCCACAGCAGCGTGCCCTTGGTGCGCTTTGTCTCGTAGAAGGCCATGGAGTAGGCGGCCGGCACCGAAATCAGCAGGCACAGGGCGGTGGCGCTGAACGAGATCAGCACCGAGTTCCAGGCGTAGGCGAAGTAGTTGCTGCGCTCGTTGATGTGCAGGTAGTTCTCCAGCGTCGGCGTGAAGATAAACTGCGGCGGCGTGGCGAACGCGTCGATTTCGGTCTTGAAGCTGGTCAGCACCATCCAGAAGATCGGGAAGAAAATCAGGATCGCGATGGCCCAGGCCAGGGTGCCGAGCAACAGGCTTTGCAGGCGGCGGGATTGTTGAAGCGTCATGGCGCGGCCCTCAAGGCTTGTCAGTCAGGTTTTTGCCGATCATCCGCACCAGGATGATCGCCGCGATATTGGCGATGACCACGGCGATCAAGCCGCCGGCCGAGGCCATGCCCACGTCGAACTGCACCAGCGCCTGGTTGTAGATCAGGTAGGCGAGGTTGGTCGAGGCGTAGCCGGGGCCACCGTTGGTGGTGGTGAAGATTTCGGCGAACACCGAGAGCAGGAAGATGGTTTCAATCATCACCACCACGGCAATCGGACGGGCCAGGTGCGGCAGGGTCAGGTGCCAGAAAATCGCGATGGCGCCGGCACCGTCCAGGCGTGCGGCTTCCTTCTGTTCCTGGTCAAGGGACTGCATGGCGGTCATCAACAGCAGAATGGCGAAGGGCAGCCACTGCCACGACACAATGATGATGATCGACAGCAGCGGGTAGTGCGCCAGCCAGTCCACGGGTTCTGCGCCGAAGAACTTCCACACCGCAGCGAGAATCCCCGACACCGGGTGGAAAATCAGGTTCTTCCAGATCAACGCGCCGACGGTGGGCATGATGAAGAACGGCGAAATCAACAACACCCGCACCAGGCCGCGGCCGAAGAACTCACTGGCCTCCAGCAGCGCACTGATCAATACGCCGAACACCACGCTGATCAGCAGCACGCTGCCCACCAGCAACAGCGTGTTAGTGGCGCCGGGCAGGAAGCCCGAGTCGGTGACGAAGTAAGTGAAGTTCTCCAGCCCCACGAACTGGTTTTCGCCGGGGTAGAGCAGGTTGTAGCGGATCAAGGAGAAGTACAGGGTCATGCCCAGGGGCACGATCATCCACAGCAGCAACAAGGCCACCGAGGGGCTGACGAGGAACCAGCCGGGGTTGGCCAGGCGGTTTTTGGGCGTTGTATTCATGGTATTCGAGACCAGTCAGGTACATGCAAACGCGGTCAATGTGGGAGGGGGCTTGCTCCCGATAGCAGTGTGTCAGTCACACAATCTTCAACTGATAGAGTGCTATCGGGAGCAAGCCCCCTCCCACATTTGACTGTGGTGAGGCAGGGCTACTTGGGGTAACCGGCCCGCTTCATTTCCCGCTCGGTGGTGGTCTGTGCGGCCGTCAGTGCGGCATCGACCGTCTGCTGGCCGGTCAGCGCGCCGGAGAAGAACTTGCCGACCTGGGTACCAATCGCCTGGAATTCAGGAATGGTCACCAATTGAATACCGATATACGGCACCGGTTTTTCGGTGGGTTTGGTCGGGTCCGCGACTTTCAGCGATTCCAGGGTCACCTTGGCGAACGGCGCGGCCTTCATGTACGCGTCGCTGTAGGTGGATTGGCGGGTACCTGGCGGTACGTTGGCGACGCCGTCGGTCTTGGCGACCAATGCGCCATATTCCTTGGAGGTGGCCCAGGTGGTGAACACCTTGGCGGCGTCCTTGGCCTTGGAGCTGGTGGGGATCGCCAGGCTCCAGGAGTACAGCCACGAAGTGCCCTTGTCGGTCTTCTCGTGGGGCGCAAAGGTGAAGCCGACATGCTCGGCCACTTTGCTCTGGCTCTTGTCGGTGACAAACGAGCCGGCCACGCTGGCGTCCACCCAGATCGCGCACTTGCCGCTGTTGAACAGCGCCAGGTTCTCGTTGAAACCGTTGCTGGACGCACCCGGCGGGCCGGATTTTTTCATGTTGTCGACGTAGAAGTTCAGCGCGTCTTTCCACTCGGGGCCATTGAATTGCGGCTGCCACTTCTCATCGAACCAGCGTGCGCCGTAGCCGTTGGCCAACGTGGTGATCAGCGCCATGTTTTCGCCCCAGCCGGCTTTACCGCGCAGGCACAGGCCGTATTGCTCTTTGCTCTTGTCGGTGAGTTTGGCCGCGTATTCGCCGATCTGGCTCCAGGTCGGATGCTCGGGCATGCTCAGCCCGGCGTCCTTGAACAGGTCGGTGCGGTAATAGGTGATCGAGCTTTCGGCATAGAACGGCAGGGCGTACAGCGAGCCTTTGACCGACAGGCCGTCGCGTACCGAAGGGAACACGTCATCAAGGTCGTAGGAAGCCGGCAGGTCCTTCATCGGCTCCAGCCAGCCCTTGGCGCCCCAGAGTGCGGCTTCGTACATGCCGATGGTCAACACGTCGAACTGGCCGCCCTGGGTGGCAATATCGGTGGTCAGGCGTTGGCGCAATACGTTTTCTTCGAGCACCACCCAGTTCAGCTTGATCTCCGGATGCTCGGCCTCGAAGGTTTTCGAGAGCTTCTGCATGCGGATCATGTCGCTGTTATTGACGGTGGCAATGGTCAGGGTTTGCGCGCCGAGGCTGACGGCGCTGAGGGTCATGCAGGTCAGCATGCAGGTAGAGACAAGCAGAGCTTTTGCTGTGAACTTCATCGCGCACTCCATTTCCGCGCCCAGGGGGCTACAGAAGGACGGTTATTGTTGTTGTGTCTTCCCACAGGGAGTCAGGAAGAGTGTGCGTTGATTACAGCCCTCAAATGCGCCGGTGACAAATCCTTGGGAGCACTGAGACTGATACTTTTTTGCACTGCACGGGCACGGCGGTAGCGCAGCTTCATGGCGCGGTCACCTGTTACTTCTGACAGTAGACGCAGAAAAACAACGGGGAGTTAATGACGTGGCATACACCAACCTGGAGATGTTTATGAATCCTTTCCGTGTAGACCTCAAAAGCAATAAAGCCCTATTAGTCTTGATGATTGCAGGTTTTATCAGCGCTTGTAGCACCGAACCGCCGTTGGCATCACGAGAACCGGCATGTACGAAAGAAGGCTATTTCAAAAGCACCAATGTGGTAGGTGGATACCATCGGTGTGTTTATAACGCCAACATCCAGCGGTATATTCAATACCCGTTTAACTGCCCGGCCGGGTTGGAGTTCGATGAGTCCGTGGGTACCTGTGTAAGGCCCTGACGGGACTGCCTGTCGCCGACACTTTCAGCCGCAGCAAGCCATTGAAAAGGGATCGGTACCCAGGTACCGATCCCTTTTTCACCTCTACGTCACGGTCGGATACGGCGTCTGTGTGATACAGATATCATCGATGTCATACACCCCGCCGGTGGTCGGGTTTCTGACCGAAACGGAGGCCTCGAACGGTTTGCCGGGCAAATAACCGAGCGGCACATTGACGCTGAGCCAGGTGTTCAACGTGGGCACGTTTTGCGTCCATTTCAACGTGCCCAGATGAATCTCGACAAAGGTCGGCGCCCCAATCGCGGCAAACTTGCTGATCCTGTAGCGGAAGCTGACGCGGTAGTAGCCCTCGGCGGCGGGCGTCAGCACTTTGTACAGACTGACGCCCCTGCCGGTAGTCGGTGTCGACTGCCAGAAATAGTTGCCATTCGACTCGCGGCGAATGCCTGCGTCCGGCCATTCACTGAGCCAGTAGTTCATGTAATTGTCATTGAACGTCGTGCACTCCTTGATCATCACGCTTTGCAGCGTGTAACGGGTGGGTGGAAATTCAATCGCTTGCAATTCATCCCTTAAGCCATTGAGCGCCACTTTGAATTGCAGGGTCAGCTGGCTGCGATTGCCAAGGTCTCGCAGGTAGGTGATCAATACGGTTTCCAGGTGATAACCCTGGCTGATCCAGGCCGAGTCGACCTCGGCCTTGTTCGAACCATTCATCAGGGTCAGGTTATGCGGCGTACCGTCGGCTCTGAAACCGTACAAATACAGCCATACGGGCAGGTGTGGGGCAATGAATGGGAAGGTCGTCACCCTAGCGGTGGCGTTGCCGGGCAGGGCGTCCACATCGATCACGCCGCTGGCGGATGCTTGATCGATACGAATCACGGTTTTTTTCAGTTCGCTCAGCGGCAGGCTTTCAAGATTGACCGTGAGCGGTACCGAGGGCCGGGTTTGCCCGCTTCGTGTCACCGTATACCTGATCGTGAACTGCGTAGGCGTGTTGCCGATATTCGCGGCGATCACTGAAGCGGGCACGTCGACGATGACGGTGCCATCGGTTTCGCCATACGTCGGCCCGATCACTGCCGAGCCTGCAGCGGTTTTACCCACGATCTCCACGAAGATGACGTCGCTGGTATACATCGGGCTGGTGGACACCTGCACATGCGCCCCGTGCTGTGCGTTCAAGGGGGCCAGGGTGACCAGTGTGCCGGAGCCGGTTGCCTCGATCAGGATCGGCACCGGGAACTGCGTGGGCAAGGCCTGAATGGTATAGCGCCGCTCCTTGAACCAGACCGCATTGGCCAGCTCGGCGCTGCGGTCGAACGTTACCCCGAAGCGCATTTTCAGTGGGGAACCGTCCTTGAGCTTGCGCAATTCAGGGACCGGCGCAGGTGGACGAATACCGTTCAATTCGCCGTCCTGTGTCACCAGGTCTGCCGTGTAAAAGGTGTGGTAGAAGGGATAACCGTCAGCGTAGGTGCCGGACATCTCGAACCACATTCGCTGGAACCGATGACTGAAGTGCCAGCGGTCTTCAATCGCGCGTTCGGTACCGTTCAATGTGCCGACATTCAGCACGCCATCATAGGAGTGGCCTTCTATGTAGGGTTCAGGCAGCGGCGGTGGCAACAACTCCAGGGCCAGCACAGGCGAAGGGGACTCGTGCTCGCCCCGCATGACGAAGTACTGCACGTGGATGACGTGTCCCTGGGCCTGGATGTTGGCGCCCACCACCTCTGGGTCAATATCAAAGTGCAGGACTTTCGAAGAGCTGCCGTATTGGGTCTCGCAGTAAGTGCCGATGCCCGCAATGCCGGTCCAGCAACAGCGAACCTGATGGGAAGGCGCCATCTGCGGGTAGTCGACGACGACAGTCGCGCCGTTTATCGCGGCCACCGCCGCCAACTGGTCGGGATAGCGCGTGGCCTGCACGACCTCGGGACGCTTGAGGGTCAGCGCTCGGCCCACGGTAATGGTCCGGCGCTCCGAATAACGGCGTCGGCTGCCGTCCTTGGGTACCAAGGCGTAGCTCAGGCGGATTTCCTTATTGTCATTGGCAATGACGAACGCTTCGTCCACCAGGACCACTACCGGCTTGCCGGCCGTATCGGAATAGAGTTCGACTTCCTCTCCAGTGGTTCCGCTGGCGTTGGCGCCCAGCCATGTCCAGATGAACTTGTCCCCAGGGAACGTGCGTGGGTAAGGCAACGTCAGCTTGAGCTGACCTCCGATCACGCTGGCAGGGTCCAGGTTGTCGAACACGTCGACATACTGCAATTGCGGCGCCGGCAACTCGGCGACGACCGATCCGAAAATGACTTCCAACACTTCGGACTTGCGCACCGTCTGTACGCCTGGGCCAAGCGTGCGCATTTGATGGTCATTGACGAGGTAGTAGACCTTGACCGGTCCCACGCCAATGAAGGGCGCAAAACCCTCCTGCAGTACGATGCGAAAGCGATCAGGTGGCGGTGGGGCGCCTGCGTTTACGGTTTCTCCATATTCAATCAGGCCGCCGCCAGGTCGCGGTGCTTCCATGCGAAAGGTCACGCTGTTGCTGGGGGCGTAAGGGCTGTAGACCGGGAAAATGGCTCTGATGAAAGGGTGTTCCGGATCAATCAGGCCGCCCTCGTCCTGCTCGATTCGCATCGGGGGCATCATTTTTTTTGTGCCGAACACGCGAATACTCAGGCGCCGAGAAGCGCGCAGGAAGGCGCCGCTGGCCGTTGTCAGGGTATATTCGATGCGCAGTTGTCCATCGATCACGTCTTCAAGGTACTTATTGTCCAGCACGATGGAGGACGAAAGGCCGATGCGTGCAGGAAAACCAGGCAGCGTCACCACGCTGGATGAGCCATCCGGGAAAAACTGGGTCAGGGTTACATGGATCAGCGCGCCAGCTGGGGTAGGTCTGGCGGTATCATTGGGCGTAGCGGGTAGCGTTCGAGGAACGACCATTTCCGCGGTGAACACCTCGTCTCCATGGGTATCAAAATTCAGCTCGTCGACGGACTCAACGCCGACCACGAAGTGCGGCCGATCAAGCAAGCCGAGTTCAAGGTCGGTCTCCAGCTTGACCACCTTCGACCACTGCGGGTCTTCCCCGGAATAGTTGAGTACGCGGTCAAACACCCGGAAGAGAATGGAGACTGCGCCGCTGCCCCCTGAAATAATCGTTTGTTCAGGTACATGCACGATGATGGGCTTGGTGCCATCAACGTGTTGCTGATCGATTTTTTGAAAAATAGCGATACCGTTCCACCACACTTCAATAGTGTCGCCTACCGTGCAGAACGGATAAAAGTCACAGGTCAAGTCCACTCCTGCCTTGGCACGCTCGGCGTCCAGCGGCGTGTATTTCAGGTCTTCAGGCAGGTGTATCACCAGGTTCGAGTGGAACCATGGGTAGACGCTGCGACCACCTGGCCGTGAGGTTTTGGTGTACCAGGTCTGAGGTGGGGATGTGCTGGGCGTGGCGCTGCCCACTCTGATCGCTTCACCGAAGCAGGGATAAATCGTGCCTTCGGGCACCAGCGATGCGGGAATGACCAACTGCACACGGTCTTTGTACAAATCTTCCGGGTAAACCTCGCCTGCACCCAAAGCGTAGCTGGTACTGCCGGCGAAAAATTTATAGGTGTCACCGACATTGAAGTTCGACCATCTTTCAAAACTCACAATCAGCCACGGATCGATCTGTCGAATGCCCAATCCTACGTCAGCATCCAGATTCGGCTGCAGTGCGCCGTTGACATACGGCGGGTCAAGGTTGACGGCGGAGGGCGATGGGGGTTCGTGGGGCGGGGATTCACACAGGGGAATGGGCAGGTTGGAGGACGTTGGTTCTTTCATCGTGAGCGCTCCTTGTACAGTGGTGAAACCGGGCAAGGAAATCACACACCCCTGGCAGCAGAGCGGATAGCTGTCAAAGTTGACAGAAGCGACGAGTGGTTGCGTCAGGCTCAGGCCTGGTTACGCTCGGTCAGCCGTTGTACGGCCAGGCGCCGATAGTGCGATGGGGTCATGCCCTTGAGCTGCTGAAAGCGCCGGTTGAAATTGGAAATGTTATTGAAGCCCGACTCAAAGCACACATCCGTCACCGCCTTGTCGCCATCGGCCAGCAACTCGCAGGACTTGCTGATGCGCAGCCGGTTGACGAACTCGATAAACGTGCGCCCGGTAGCCTGTTTGAACACGCGGGAAAAATAGGTGGGCTTCATGCCCAGGTAGTCCGCCACTTCCTCCAACGGTAGCTCGCGGGCGTAGTGGGCAAAGATATAATCCACCGCGCGGTTGGTGCGGTCGATGCTGTGCTCATCGGCCAGCTGCGGTGTAGTGGCACCCGACAGCAGATGGTAGTCCTCGCAGGCGCTCAATACTTCCAGCAAGATAAAGAAGTGCCCCAGCCGCGCCATGCCCTGGGTGTCTTCGATGCGCTGCATCAGATCCATGGCTCGCGCGATGGTGGTCTTGCAGCGGAATTCGATGCCGTACTGGGCGCGTTCGAGCAGCGGCGCCAGGCTTCTGAGTTCGGTGAAGATCTGACTGCCGTTTTCCAGCAACTCGTCGGTAAAGTTCACCAGCATGTCGCGCTTGGGGACTGTCTCATCGGCCTCCACCTGGCTGATCCAGTTATGCGGCAAATTGGGGCCCGTCAGGAACAGGCTTTCGGGATAGAAGTTGCCGATGTAGTCGCCAATGAACACTTTGCCGGAGCTGGCGACGATCAGGTGCAGCTCGTATTCCTTATGGAAGTGCCAGCGCACCAGCGGGCAGGGAAAGCCGTGCTGGCGATAGATGATGGACAGGCCGTTATGGTCGTCCATCAACTCGTAGGAAGGGTCGGTGATGCGCGTTGCTCGGGTCATGTTGCCGTCGCTTTATTGTGGGTGCCGCGTAGGATAATGCCCCGTTGCGCGCGACCCTGCCAGCGTCGCGCGTTAAAGACTGCGGTTTTTTGCCTCGATCCATTGAGACATGTACTGCGTACTTTTATGCGCATGGTGGCGCAGCATGCTGCCGGTGAAATTATCCCGTCGATGGGCGTCCAGCTGGCTGCGACAGTGTTCCAGGCAGGCCACCAGCGCTGGGCCGTGGAAAGTTTGGTCATAGCGCCGGGCAAGCAGCTGACGGCCGTGTTCCTGGGCCTGGGTCCAGCGTTCGCCGTCTTGGTAGAGGCTCACGGCGGCAGCGGCCAGGGCCGGGGCGCTGTGCTCGATTGCCCCCGGCCAGGGCTGTTCAGCGCCCATGGCTTCGGCACCGATTGGCGTGGTGATAGTCGGCGTGCCACACAGCATCGCGTCCGCCAGTTTGCCCTTGATCCCGGCGCCAAAGCGCAGCGGCGCCAGGCAGATGCGTGCGGCCGTCATCACTTGCAGCGCATCTTCGGCCCAGTTCATCACATGAAAGCCCTGCGTCGGGTTGTGCAGGGCGGTGGCCTTGGGCGGGGTGTAGGCGCCATAGATGTGCAACTGGGCGCCCGGTAATTGCTGGCGGATCAGCGGCCAGAGGCTGTGCTTCATCCACAGTACCGCGTCCCAGTTGGGCGCGTGGCGGAAGTTGCCGATGCTGAGAAAGTGCGCGCGGTCTTCGAACGGCGCGAAGGCTGCGGTCGGCGGCTGCATCATCAACGGGCACCAGTGGAGCAGGGCGGCGGGCACCTTGAACTGCTCGGTGAGCAGGCGGATCTCCACGTCGGAGATCATCAGGCTGATGTCGCATCGGTAGATCGCGGCAATTTCGCGTTTGGCCAGGTCGGTGTCGGCCATCCGTTGGAATTCCTGCTCCAGGTCCGGGGCGAACAGGGCGGTAAAGTCATCACGCTCCGGATCGGCTTTGAGCGCCGCCTTGAGCCGCACATGCCGGGCGTCGCGCAGGCTTTGCAGGTCGGAGGTTTCCAGCACGCGCAGGGCGTCGGGGCAGCATTTTTCCACGCGCCAGCCGAACTGTTCTTCCATCATGAAACGGTCGAACAGCACGATGTCCGGCGCCAGCTCACGGATGAAGTCGTCGAAGCTGCTGTTATTGAGCTCGATGGCGCATTCACGGATGCCCAGCGCCGGCAAGTCGGCCTTGTGCTCGCCGACGGTGGCCGGGCTGCTGAAGGTGATGTCCCAACCTTGTGTAAGAAAACTCTGCAGAATTTGCATCATATGCCCGCCCGCAGCCGAAGAACGCGGCTCCGGCCAGACGTAACCGATGACCAGGACTTTGGTGGCGGGATGATTCATCGGCGTTGATTTCCTTGGAGGGCAGGCGAAAAGCGCGCAATTAAACCACAACCAGATGGCATGACAATTTGTGTCTGGCGGTAGGTAGCCAACGGACTTTGTGGTTAACTTCGGCCTCTCGAATTCGTTTAACCAAAACCCAGCATAAGGATTCCGTTCATGGCTCAAGTTACCCTCAAAGGCAACCCGGTCCAGGTTGAAGGCGAACTGCCGAAAGTCGGCGCCAAAGCTGCAGATTTCACCCTGACCGCCGGCGATCTGTCCGACGCCACGCTGGCTACCTTTGCCGGCAAGCGCAAAGTGCTGAACATCTTCCCAAGCGTTGACACCCCAACCTGCGCGACTTCGGTGCGCAAGTTCAACGCCCAGGCCAACGATGTGGAAAACACCGTGGTGCTGTGCATCTCCACCGACCTGCCATTCGCCCAGGCGCGTTTCTGCGGCTCCGAAGGCCTGGAAAACGTGAAGAACCTGTCGGACTTCCGCGATTCGGATTTCGCCGTTGATTACGGTGTGGCGATTGCCGACGGCCCGCTCAAGGGCCTGACCGCTCGCGCGGTGGTGGTGCTGGACGAAAACGACACTGTGCTGCACAGCGAGTTGGTCAAGGAAATCGCTGAAGAGCCAAACTACGACGCCGCCCTGGCGGTGTTGAAGTAACTGTATCTGCGCGTGACTGTCGTTTGGCAGTAACACGTATGATGCATGATTGCGGCCTGGCCTAGTCCAGGCCGTTTTTATTTGAGCGTCAGCGGTTTAGCGAAATAGCCGGCGGACCAAGATCAGCAGTTAAAAGTTGTAAGCCCAAGGTAAATAGCCGGTAAAGGTGCTTTTCTAAACGCACCCCAGTGCTTATCTTTCAGCCTCCCAAAGAAGAAGCTCTCGCGCCCAATGGTTGATCACTCCATGCAATCCTCCCCCCGCAACTCCCGTCGCTGGCTGTTCGGCCTGCTCGTGCTGCTGGTTATCGCCGGCCTGTGCTGGAAATTCTGGCCCAGCGGTGCGGCCCATAAAGACGCGCCGGCCGGGCACACCGGCAAGACCGGTATGGCGCGCCCAGGGTTTGGCGGTGCCACCGGCCCAGTGCCGGTGCGGGTGGCGCCTGCGGCACTGGGTGATTTCCCGGTGTACTACAAGGCATTGGGCACGGTGACGGCGCTCAACACCATTAATGTGCGCAGCCGGGTGGGCGGCGAGCTGGTGAAGATCGCCTTTGAAGAAGGGCAGATGGTCAAGGCCGGCGACCTGCTGGCGGAAATCGACCCGCGCAGCTACCAGAACGCCTTGCTCCAGGCCCAGGGCACGTTGTTGCAGAACCAGGCCCAGTTGAAAAACGCCCAGGTCGACGTCGAGCGCTATCGCGGCCTGTACGCCCAGGACAGCATCGCCAAGCAAACCCTGGACACCGCCGAAGCGCTGGTGATGCAGTACCAGGGCACGGTCAAGACCAACCAGGGCGCGGTCGACGATGCCAAGCTGAACCTTGAATTCACCAAGATCCGCGCGCCGATTGCCGGTCGCGTCGGCCTGCGTCAGCTCGATGTCGGCAACCTGGTGGCCGCCAACGACACCACCGCCCTCGCGGTGATCACTCAGACCCAACCAATCAGCGTGGCCTTCACCCTGCCGGAAAATACCCTGGAAACCGTGCTGGCCCGTTACCACGCCGGCAACAAACTGCCGGTGGAAGCCTGGGACCGTGGCGACGCGAAAAAGCAGGCGGTGGGCGTGCTGCAAAGCCTGGACAACCAGATCGACGTGACCACCGGCACCCTGAAATTCAAGGCGCGCTTCGATAACAAGGATCAGGCGCTGTTCCCCAATCAGTTCGTCAATGTGCATCTGCTGGCCGACACCTTGCACAACGTGGTACTGGCACCTTCCGCTGCGATCCAGTTCGGTAACAACGGCACCTTCGTCTACAAGCTCGATGGCGACAAGAAGGTCAAGGTCCAGCCGCTGGTGGTGGGCGACACCGATGGCGACAACACCGTGATCAAGCAAGGCCTCGCGGCGGGTGATCGGGTGGTCATGGAAGGCACCGACCGTCTCAAGGACGGCAGTGAAATCGAAGTGGTCAACGACAGCAGCGAAGTGCCGACCACCCCGACCGAACACCTGCAAGGCAAACCCGCGGCAAAAGGGGAGACCGGCACTGACGGCGGCAAGGCGCAAAAGGTCGGCGCATGAACCTGTCGCGCCTGTTCATCCTTCGCCCGGTCGCCACCACGCTGAGCATGCTGGCCATTGTATTGGCCGGCCTCATCGCCTATCGCCTGTTGCCGGTGTCGGCCTTGCCCCAGGTGGACTACCCGACAATTCGGGTGATGACGCTGTACCCCGGCGCCAGTCCCGACGTGATGACCAGCGCAGTCACCGCGCCGCTGGAGCGCCAGTTCGGGCAGATGCCCGGCCTGACCCAGATGGCGTCCACCAGCTCCGGCGGCGCGTCGGTGCTGACCCTGCGCTTCAACCTCGACATCAACATGGATGTCGCCGAGCAACAGGTACAGGCCGCGATCAACGCCGCCACCAACCTGCTGCCCAAGGATTTGCCGGCGCCGCCGGTGTACAACAAGGTCAACCCGGCGGATACCCCGGTACTGACGTTGGCCATCACCTCCAAGACCATGCTGCTGCCCAAGCTCAATGACCTGGTCGACACGCGCATGGCGCAAAAGATCGCGCAGATCAGCGGTGTCGGCATGGTCAGCATCGCCGGTGGCCAGCGCCAGGCCGTGCGCATCAAGGTCAACCCCGAGGCCCTGGCGGCCAACGGCTTGAACCTGTCGGACGTGCGCACCTTGATCGCCGCGTCCAACGTCAACCAGCCCAAGGGCAATTTCGACGGTCCCACGCGGGTGTCGATGCTCGATGCCAACGACCAGTTGGTCTCGCCCCAGCAATATGCCGAACTGATCCTGGCCTACAGCAACGGCGCGCCGCTGCGCCTTAAAGACGTGGCGCAAATTGTCGACGGCGCCGAAAACGAGCGCCTTGCTGCCTGGGCCAATGAAAACCAGGCCGTGCTGCTCAATATCCAGCGCCAGCCGGGCGCCAACGTGATCGAGGTGGTGGACCGTATCAAGGCGCTGCTGCCGAGTATCACCGACAACCTGCCGGCGGGCCTGGACGTGACGGTGCTCACCGATCGCACCCAGACCATCCGCGCGTCGGTGAAAGACGTGCAGCACGAATTGCTGATCGCCATTGTCCTGGTGGTAATGGTGACGTTCCTGTTCCTGCGCCGAGTCAGCGCCACGCTTATTCCATCCATCGCCGTGCCGCTGTCGCTGATCGGCACCTTTGGCGTGATGTACCTGGCGGGATTCTCGGTCAACAACCTGACGTTGATGGCCCTGACCATTGCCACCGGGTTCGTGGTGGACGATGCCATCGTGATGCTGGAGAACATCTCCCGCTACATCGAGGAAGGCGAGACGCCCATGGCCGCCGCGCTCAAAGGCGCCAAACAGATCGGCTTCACCCTGATTTCCCTGACCCTGTCGCTGATCGCCGTATTGATCCCGCTGCTGTTCATGGCCGACGTGGTCGGGCGCCTGTTCCGCGAGTTCGCCATTACCCTGGCCGTGGCGATCCTGATTTCCCTGGTGGTGTCCCTCACGCTCACGCCGATGATGTGCGCGCGCTTGCTCAAGCGTGAGCCGAAAGAAGAGGAGCAGGGTCGCTTTTACAAGGCCAGCGGCGCCTGGATCGATTGGCTGATCGAAGCCTACGGGCGCAAGTTGCAGTGGGTGCTCAGGCACCAGCCGCTGACCCTGCTGGTGGCCATCGCCACCCTGGGCCTTACGGTGGTGCTGTACCTGGTGGTGCCCAAGGGCTTTTTCCCGGTGCAGGATACCGGCGTGATCCAGGGCATTTCCGAGGCGCCGCAATCGATTTCCTTTGCGGCGATGAGCCAGCGCCAGCAGGAACTGGCGAAGATCATCCTGGCCGATCCGGCGGTTGAAAGCCTGTCGTCCTACATCGGCGTGGACGGTGATAACGCCACGCTCAACAGCGGCCGCTTGCTGATCAACCTCAAGGCCCACGGGCAGCGCGACTTGAGCGCGACGCAGGTGATCGCGCGCCTGCAGCCGGAAATCGACAAGCTGGTGGGCATCCGCCTGTTCATGCAGCCGGTGCAGGACCTGACCATTGAAGACCGCGTCAGCCGCACCCAGTACCAATTCAGCATGTCGTCGCCGGACGCCGAGCTGTTGGCCCTGTGGAGCGACAAACTGGTGCATGCCCTCAGCCAGTTGCCGGAACTCACCGACGTGGCCAGTGACCTGCAGGACAAAGGCCTGCAGGTGTACCTGGTGATCGACCGCGATGCCGCCTCGCGCCTGGGCGTCAGCGTCTCGACCATCACCGACGCGTTGTACGACGCCTTCGGCCAACGGCAGATTTCCACCATCTACACCCAGGCCAGCCAGTACCGCGTGGTATTGCAGGCCCAATCGGGCGAAACCCTGGGCCCGGCCGCGCTCAACCAGATACATGTGAAGACCACCGACGGCGGCCAGGTACGGCTGTCGAGCCTGGCCCATGTGGAGCAGCGCCAGGCGCAGTTGGCGATTGCCCATATCGGCCAGTTCCCGGCGGTGATGATGTCGTTCAACCTGGCCCCCGGCGTTGCGCTGGGCAAAGGTGTGGAGCTGATCAACCAGACCCAGAAGGACATCGGCATGCCGGTCGGCGTGCAGACCCAGTTCCAGGGTGCGGCCCAGGCGTTCGAGGCCTCGCTGTCGAGCACCTTGCTGCTGATCCTGGCGGCGGTGGTCACCATGTACATCGTGCTCGGCGTGCTCTACGAGAGTTATATCCACCCGATCACCATTCTCTCGACCTTGCCCTCGGCGGCGGTGGGTGCCTTGCTCGCCTTGCTGCTCAGTGGCAATGACCTGGGCATGATCGCGATCATCGGCATCATTTTGCTGATCGGTATCGTCAAGAAGAACGCGATCATGATGATCGACTTCGCCCTCGACGCCGAGCGCAACCAGGGCCTGGACCCGCAGACCGCCATCTACCAGGCGGCGCTGCTGCGCTTCCGGCCGATCCTGATGACCACCCTGGCCGCCTTGTTCGGTGCGGTGCCGTTGATGCTGGCCACCGGTTCCGGTGCCGAGCTGCGCCAGCCCCTGGGCCTGGTGATGGTCGGCGGGTTGCTGGTGAGCCAGGTGTTGACGCTGTTCACCACGCCGGTGATCTACCTGTATTTCGATCGGTTGGGACGGCGCTGGCGCAAGGAACCGCAGAGCCTGGAGCCGGTTGAATCATGAACCTGTCCGGACCGTTCATTCGCCGGCCAGTAGCCACGATGCTGCTGAGCCTGGCGATCATGTTGCTCGGCGGCGTCAGCTTCAACCTGCTGCCGGTGTCGCCGTTGCCGCAGATCGACTTTCCGGTGATCGTGGTGTCGGCCAGCTTGCCCGGCGCCAGCCCCGAGGTGATGGCGTCTACCGTGGCCACGCCGCTGGAGCGCTCGTTCGGCGCGATTGCCGGCATCACCACCATGAGCAGTTCATCGAGCCAGGGCTCGACGCGGGTGATCCTCGCTTTCGATTCCGACCGCGATATCAACGGCGCGGCGCGGGAAGTGCAGGCGGCGATCAATGCGTCGCGCAACCTGCTGCCCAGCGGCATGCGCAGCATGCCCACGTACAAGAAGATCAACCCGTCCCAGGCGCCGATCATGGTGCTGTCGCTGACCTCGGACGTGCTGCAGAAGGGCCAGCTGTACGACCTGGCCTCGACCATCCTGTCCCAGAGCCTGTCCCAGGTGCCGGGGGTGGGAGAAGTGCAGATCGGCGGCAGTTCGCTGCCGGCGGTGCGCATCGAACTGGAGCCCAAGGCCCTCGACCAGTACGGCGTGGCCCTGGACGATGTGCGCAATACCATCGCCAACGCCAACCAGCGCCGGCCCAAGGGTTCCCTGGAAGACAGCGAGCGCAACTGGCAGATCCAGGCCAACGACCAGTTGGAAAAAGCCAAGGACTACGAGCCGCTGCTGATTCGCTACCAGAATGGCGCGGCGCTGCGCCTGAGCGATGTGGCGAAGATCAGCGATGGCGTCGAAGACCGTTACAACAGCGGTTTTTTCAACAATGATTCGGCGGTGCTGCTGGTGATCAACCGCCAGTCCGGCGCCAACATCATCGAGACGGTGCGGCAGATCAAGGCGCAGTTGCCGGCGTTGCAGGCGGTGTTGCCGTCCAGCGTCAAGCTCAACCTGGCCATGGACCGTTCGCCGGTCATCACCGCCACCTTGCACGAAGCCGAAATGACCCTGCTGATCGCCGTGGCCCTGGTGGTGCTGGTGGTGTACCTGTTCCTGGGCAACTTCCGCGCCTCGTTGATCCCCACCCTGGCGGTGCCAGTGTCGCTGGTGGGCACTTTTGCGGTGATGTACCTGTACGGGTTTTCGTTGAACAACTTCTCGCTGATGGCGCTGATCCTGGCCACCGGCCTGGTGGTGGACGATGCCATCGTGGTGCTGGAGAACATTTCCCGGCATATCGACGAGGGCGTGCCGCCGATGAAGGCTGCCTACCTGGGCGCCGAGGAAGTCGGCTTTACCTTGCTGTCGATGAACGTATCGCTGGTGGCGGTGTTTCTCTCCATCCTGTTCATGGGCGGGATCGTCACCAACCTGTTTCGTGAGTTTTCCATCACCTTGTCGGCGGCGATCATCGTCTCGCTGATCGTGTCGCTGACCCTGACCCCGATGCTCTGCGCGCGCTGGCTCAAGCCCCATGTCAAAGGGCACATGACCGGGTTGCAGCGCTGGAGCCACCGCATCAACGAGCGCATGGTCGCTGCTTATGCCACCAGCCTGGACTGGGTGCTGCGCCATCGACGCCTGACCCTGCTCAGCCTGTTGGTCACCGTAGGCGTGAACATCGCGCTGTACGTGGTGGTGCCGAAAACCTTCATGCCCCAACAGGACACCGGCCAGTTGATCGGTTTTGTGCGCGGCGATGACGGGTTGTCGTTCAATGTGATGCAGCCGAAGATGGAGATTTTTCGCCAGGCCGTGCTCAAGGACCCGGCGGTGCTCAGCGTGGCCGGCTTTATCGGCGGCAACAACGGCATCAATAATGCGGTGATGCTGGTGCGCCTCAAACCCATCGGTGAGCGCAAGGTCTCGGCCCAGGCGGTGATCGAGCGCTTGCGCAAGGAGGTACCGCTGGTGCCCGGCGGGCGCCTGTTCCTGATGGCCGACCAGGACCTGCAGTTTGGTGGCAGCCGCGACCAGACCAGCGCGCAGTACTCCTACATCCTGCAAAGCGGTGACCTGGCCGCATTGCGCCTGTGGTACCCGAAAGTGGTGGCCGCCATGCGTGAACTGCCGGAGCTGACCGCCATCGACGCCCGCGAAGGACGCGGCGCGGCCCAGGTCACGCTGATCGTCGACCGCGATCAGGCCAAGCGCCTGGGGATCGACATGGACATGGTCACCTCGGTGCTGAATAACGCCTACAGCCAGCGGCAGATTTCCACGATCTACGACAGCCTCAACCAGTATCAGGTGGTGATGGAGGTCAACCCTAAATATGCCCAGGACCCGATCACCCTTAACCAGGTGCAGGTGATCACCGCCGATGGCGCGCGCGTGCCGCTGTCGACCATTGCCCATTATGAGAACAGCCTGGCCGATGACCGCGTCAGCCATGAAGGGCAGTTCGCCTCGGAAAACATCGCGTTCGACATGGCTCCCGGCGTCACGGTGGAGCAGGGCACCGCTGCCATCGAACGCGCGATTGCCAAGGTCGGCCTGCCGGAAGATGTGATCGCGAAGATGGCCGGCACCGCCGACGCGTTCGCCGCGACCCAGAAGGGCCAGCCGTTCATGATTCTCGGTGCGTTGGTGGCGGTGTACCTGGTGCTGGGCATTCTGTATGAAAGCTATATCCACCCGCTGACGATCCTGTCGACCTTGCCGTCGGCCGGGGTCGGCGCGTTGCTGTCGATCTACCTGCTGGGCGGGGAGTTCAGCCTGATCTCACTGCTGGGATTGTTCCTGCTGATCGGGGTGGTGAAGAAAAACGCGATCCTGATGATCGACCTGGCGCTGCAGCTTGAGCGTCATGACGGCATGAGCCCGCTGGAGTCGATTCGCAGCGCCTGCCTGCTGCGCCTGCGCCCGATCCTGATGACCACCCTGGCGGCGATTCTCGGGGCCTTGCCATTGCTGCTCGGCGCCGGCGACGGCGCGGAAATGCGCCAGCCCCTGGGCCTGACCATTATCGGCGGCCTGGTGTTCAGCCAGATCCTGACCCTTTACACCACTCCGGTGGTTTACCTCTATCTTGACCGCGCGCGCCACCGCTTCAATGCCTGGCGCGGCGTGCGTACCGATGCTGCCCTGGACACTGCGCTATGACCGATTCAGCTAACGCCAATCCCACTGTAGGAGCGAGCTTGCTCGCGAAAAACCTGCACGCACCGCGTTCTTCCAGGTTCGGCGCGTTATCGTTGACGATCTTCGCGAGCAAGCTCGCTCCTACAGTGGGGTTGGCGTTGCTACTGAGCGCCTGCGCCATCGGTCCTGATTACCAGCGGCCGGCCGTGGTCGAACCGGCACAATTCAAGCAAGCCCAGGGCTGGCGCCAGGCCAATCCAAGTGATTCCCTGGCCCGTGGCGCATGGTGGGAGCTGTACGGTGACCGCCAATTGAACGACCTGGTGGTGCGCCTCAACACCTCCAACCAGACCGTCGCCCAGGCCGAGGCACGTTTCCGCCAAGCCCAGGCACTGGTGCGCAGTGCTCGCGGGGCGTTTTACCCCAGCGTCGACCTGAGCGTCGGTAAAACCCGCGCCAGCCAGGGCACCGGTAGCAGCAGCGCCAGCCTCAGCAGTTCCAGCAGTGGTATTCGCGACACCCTCAATGCGCAGTTGGGCGTGAGCTGGGAAGCCGATGTCTGGGGCAAATTGCGTCGGGGCCTGGAGGCCAACGAAGCCAGCGCCGAGGCCAGCTCGGCCGACCTGGCCGCAATGCGCCTGAGCCAACAGTCGGAGCTGGTGCAGAGCTATTTGCAGTTGCGGGTCATGGACGAACAGACCCGTTTGCTGCAAGCCACGCTGGACACCTACCAGCGCTCGCTGCAAATGACCGAAAACCAATACCGCGCCGGTGTGGCCGGCAAGGACGCCATCGCCCAGGCGCAAACCCAGTTCAAGACTACCCAGGCCAGCCTGATCGACCTGATCTGGCAGCGCGCGCAGCTGGAAAACGCCATTGCGGTACTGATCGGTGAAGCACCGGCCAATTTCAGCCTGGCCGTGAGCAAAGACATCCCGGCACTGCCGCAGATTCCCGTCGGCCTGCCGTCGCACCTGTTGGAGCGTCGCCCGGATATTGCCTCGGCGGAACGCTCGGTGATTGCGGCCAACGCCAATATCGGCGTAGCCAAGGCTGCCTATTACCCCGACTTGACCTTGAGCCTGGCGGGGGGCTATTCCAGCAGCACCTATGCAGACTGGATCAGCCTGCCGAACCGCTTCTGGTCGGTGGGCCCGAAGCTGGCCATGACCCTGTTCGACGGCGGCCAGCGCTCGGCGGAAGTCGACCGCAGCGTGGCCAGTTACGACGAGACCGTGGCCAAGTACCGTCAGACCGTGCTGGATGGGTTCCGCGAAGTGGAAAACTACATGGTGCAGCTCAAAGTGCTGGCGGACGAAGCGGTGGTCAGCAACGAAGCGCTGGAGTCTGCCCGCGAGTCGTTGCGGTTGACCGAAAACCAGTACAAAGCGGGGCTGATTGCTTATCTGGACGTGGTCACCGTGCAGGCGACGGCCTTGAGCAACGAGCGCACGGTATTGACCTTGCTGCAGTCGCGGCTGGTGGCGAGCGTGCAATTGATTGCGGCGCTGGGTGGCGGATGGGACGGCAACACTGCTCTGGTCGAGAAGGATTGACCGCAGACACCGATCGTTTCCACGCTCCCGCGTTGGAACGATCATCCCCGTGGAAAAATGAGGACAATGTGGGAGGGGGCTTGCCCCCGATAGCGGTGTATCAGCTGAATGAATATCGACTGGCGATCCGCCATCGGGGGCAAGCCCCCTCCCACAGGGTTTACCGCCGACCTGTCCGCGTACTCACATCCACCCACACCGCCAGCACCAGGATGCTGCCCTTCACGATCATCTGCCAGTAACTGTCCACATCCAGCATCGACATGCCGTTATCCAAACTGGTAATCACCAACGCCCCGAGCAAGGCGCCATATACCGTGCCCGACCCGCCGCGCATCGAGGTGCCGCCGATGAAGCACGCTGCGATGGCGTCCAGCTCGCCCATATTGCCCGCCGACGGTGAACCGGCGGCCAGGCGGGCGGTATTGACCAGGCCGGCGAGGGCGCACATTACGCCCATGATGCCGAAGATCCACAGTTTCACCGCCTGCACGTTGATGCCGGACAGCCGCGTGGCTTCCATATTGCTGCCCACCGCATACACGCGACGGCCGAAGACGGTCTGGCTGGTGACGTAGCTGAACACGCCGAGCAGCACCAGCAGCAGCAACACCGGCACCGGGATGCCGTCGTAGCTGTTGAGGGTGGTGACAAACCCGGCCAGCACCGCGCCGATCAGCACCACGCGCAGTACGTCGCGCATCAGAGAGTGCGCGGCCAGGCCATGCAGGGCGCGGTTGCGCCGTTGTTTCCAGGTGAGGAACAGCGTCAGCGCGAACAGCACTGCACCCAGGCCGATGCCCACGGCGTGCGGCAGGTACCCTTGGCCGACGTACACCAGCGACGGCGACACCGGTGCGATGGTGGTGCCGCCGGTGATGCCCAGCAGGATCCCGCGAAACGCCAGCATCCCGCCCAGGCCGACAATGAACGAGGGGATGCGCAGGTAGGCGGCCATGTAGCCATTCGCGAGGCCGATCATCAGACCGCATAACGCCACCAGGCTCAGGTTGGCCAGCAGCGGGATGTGGTACACCACATCCAGGATCGCAGCCAGCCCGCCCAGCAAACCGAGCAACGAACCCACCGACAAATCGATTTCGCCGCTGATGATCACCAGCACCATGCCGCACGCCAGGATCCCGGTGATCGACATCTGCCGCAGCAGGTTGGACAGGTTGCGCGGCGTAAGGAAGCCGCCGTCGGTCTGCCAGCTGAAAAACAACCAGATGAACGCCACGGCGATCACCAGGGCGAGCATTTTGTAGCGGGTGAAAAGGTGTTTGACCTGATTCATCTACGCGGTCTTCCGATCATTGTTATTTTGGCTGAGCGCAGCGGCGAGCACCTGTTCCTGGGTGAGCCCCTGATTGATGAAATCACCCCGCAACTGGCCGTCGCCGATCACCAGCACGCGGTTGGACACGCCGAGCACTTCGGCGAGCTCCGACGACACCATGATGATCGACACCCCCTCGGCCGCCAGCGCGCCCATCAGTTTGTAGATCTCATACTTGGCCCCCACATCCACCCCGCGCGTGGGCTCATCGAGGATCAGCACCTTGGGCTTGGCCATCAGCATTTTCGCCAGCACGGCTTTTTGCTGGTTGCCACCGGACAGGCTGGTGATCGGCAGAAACGGGCTGGCGGTCTTGAGGTGCATGCGGGCGATCTGCTGATCGATGCTGCCCAGTTCGGCTTCGGCGTCGATGCGGGTCAGGTGGGCGTAGGTGTCGAGCACCGCCAGGGTGATGTTCTGGCCCACGCCCAGGTCGGGAATGATGCCCTGGCGCTTGCGGTCCTCGGGCACCATGCACAGCCCTGCGCGGATCGACTTGAGCGGCGTGCGCGTGTCGATCACCTGGCCCTCCAGCCATACCTCGGCGCTGTAGCGGCCGGGGTAGGCGCCGAACAGCGCCGACACCAGTTCCGTGCGCCCGGCGCCCACCAGCCCGGCGATGCCGAGGATTTCGCCGCGCTTGAGCACAAACGAAATATCGTCGACGCGCTTGCGCCTGGGGTTGTCGACGTCGTAGCAGGTGACGTTGCGCGCTTCGAACACCACCTCGCCCACCTCGTGGGGCTCGGTGGGGTAGAGGTTGCTCATCTCGCGGCCGACCATCTGCGTGATGATCCGTGGGATGTCCATATCGGCCATGGCGGTGGTCGCGATGTGCTTGCCATCGCGAATCACCGCAATGGTGTCGCACACGGCGGCCACTTCATCGAGCTTGTGCGAGATATACACACAAGCCACGCCCTTGGCCTTGAGGTCACGGATAATGTCGAGCAGCACCTCAATTTCCGAGCGGGTCAGGGCCGAAGAGGGCTCGTCCAGGATCAGCAGGCGCGCCTGTTTGTTGAGGGCCTTGGCGATCTCCACCAATTGCTGGTAGCCGCCGCCGTACTGCGACACCGGCAGCGCGACGTTCATGTCCGGCACCTTGAGTTCGCGCATCAACGCCTCGGCGCGGTGCAGCATCGCCGGGTAATTCATACGCCCACCGGGCAGGGTCAGCTCGTGGCCCATGAAGATGTTCTCGGCCACCGACAGGTCGGGCACCAGGGTCAGTTCCTGGTGGATGATGACGATGCCGGCGGCCTCGGTTTCGCTGATCGACTGGGCTTTGAGCGGTTGCCCGTCCCAGAGGATTTCGCCCTCCCAGGTGCCATACGGGTAGACTGCCGACAGCACCTTCATCAAGGTGGATTTGCCGGCGCCGTTCTCGCCACACAGGCCGACGCATTCCCCCGGCCGTACCTTGATGTCGATGCCGTCGAGGGCGTTGACACCGCCAAAGCTTTTGACGATGCCGTTCATTTGCAGCAAGTAATCGGCGGCCATAGCGGTCATTGCCCGGCGATCTGCTCTTTGGTGTAGAACCCGTCCTTCTCCAGCACGTCGATGTTGGCCTTGGTCAGCGGCGTCGGCGTGAGCAGGATGGTGTCGACCTGCTTGCTGCCATTGTCGTATTGCGAGCTGTAGGTGGGCTTTTCATTGCGCGCCAGCTGCACCGACAATTTGGCCGCCTCGGTGGCGATCAACTTGAGCGGCTTGTAGACGGTCATGGTCTGGGTACCGTCGATCACACGCTTGATCGCCGCCAGGTCAGCGTCCTGCCCGGAAATCGGCACCTTGCCTGCCAGCTTCTGCGCGGCCAGGGCCTGGATCGCACCGCCGGCGGTGGCGTCGTTGGAGGCGACGATGGCGTCGATCTTGTTGTTATTGCGGGTCAGGGCGTTCTCGACGATGCTCAGCGCCTCGGTGGGGTTCCATTCCTTGACCCACTGCTGGCCGACAATCTTGATATCGCCCTTGTCGATGGCCGGCTGCAGCACTTTCATCTGGCCTTCGCGCAGCACCTTGGCATTGTTGTCGGTCGGCGCGCCGCCGAGCAGGAAGTAATTGCCCTTGGGCGCCGCTTGCAGCACGCCGTTGGCCTGCATTTCGCCGACCTTTTCGTTATCGAAGGAAATGTAGGCGTCGATGTCCGCGTTGAGGATCAGGCGGTCGTAAGACACGACTTTGATCCCGGCCTTCTTGGCTTCGGCGACCGCGTTGGTCAACACCGTGGCATTGAACGGCACGATAACGATCACGTCGACGCCACGGGAGATGAGGTTTTCGATCTGCGAGATCTGCTTCTGCTCGTTGGCATCGGCCGATTGCACGAACACCTTGGCATCGAGCTTTTCCGCCGCCGCGACGAAGTAATCGCGGTCTCGGGACCAGCGTTCCAGGCGCAGGTCGTCGATGGAAAAGCCGATTTTCGGGTGCGCCGAATCGGCCATCACCGGCAGGGCGAGCAGGGCCAGGGCGGTGGCGAGCAGGGTACGTTTGAATAACTTCATGGTGGTGCGTCCTTTTATTGTTGTTGGAAAGACACTGTGGCGAGGGAGCTTGCTCCCGCTGGGCTGCGAAGCAGCCCCAAAACCAGACACCTCGGTATATCAGGTAAACCGCAGAACCTGTAGACGGGGCCGCTTCGCGACCCAGCGGGAGCAAGCTCCCTCGCCACAGTCAGGTGTAGATAAACCGGTTGACCACACCCTCCAGCATCTCCTGGCGCCCACTCACGGCCTGCGGATTCAGTTCGTTGGCAAACGCATGGTCGGCCAAAGATTCCAGGCTGAACTCGCCCGCCAGTACGGCTTTGCCCAGGGGTTGGTCCCAGCCGGCATAACGCTGGTCCTTGAACTGCTGCAGCCGGTCGTTCTGCACCATCGCCGCCGCGCGCTCCAGGGCCAGGGCCAGTACATCCATAGCCGCTACATGGCCGTGGAACAGGTCCACATCGTCCAGGCTCTGGCGGCGGACTTTGGAATCGAAATTGTAGCCGCCGTTCTTGAACCCGCCGGCTTTGAGAATCTCATAGGTGGCCAGGGTCATTTCCTCGACGCTGTTGGGGAATTGGTCAGTGTCCCAGCCGTTCTGCGGGTCGCCACGGTTGGCGTCGATGCTGCCGAAAATCCCCAGGGACACGGCGGTGGCGATCTCATGATGAAAGCTGTGCCCGGCGAGCGTCGCGTGGTTGGCCTCGATGTTCACCTTGATCTCGTGTTCCAGGCCGTACTCATGCAGGAAGCCGAATACCGTGGCGCTGTCGTAATCGTACTGGTGCTTGGTCGGCTCCTGGGGCTTGGGCTCGATCAACAGGTCGCCCTTGAAGCCGATCTTGTGCTTGTGCTCCACCACCATGCGCATAAACCGGCCGAGCTGTTCACGCTCGCGCTTGAGGTCGGTATTGAGCAGGGTTTCATAGCCTTCACGGCCGCCCCACAGCACATAGTTGGAACCCTTGAGCCGCAGCGTGGCATTCATCGCGCTGAACACCTGGGCAGCGGCGTAGGCGAACACCTCTGGGTCGGGGTTACTGGCGGCACCAGCGGCAAACCGCGGGTTGCTGAAGCAATTGGCAGTGCCCCACAGCAGCTTGATACCGGTCTGTTCTTGATGACGCTCCAGGTGATCGACCATCTGCGCAAAGTGGTTGCGATATTCCTTGAGCGAGCTGCCTTCGGGCGCCACATCGGTGTCGTGAAAACTGTAGTAATCGATGCCCAGCTTGGAGAAGAACTCGAAGGCCGCATCCGCCTTGCCAATGGCCAACTCCATCGGATCACCGCTGCGCTGCCACGGTCGCTTGAAGGTGCCCACGCCAAACATATCCGCCCCCGGCCACACAAAGGTGTGCCAGTAACAGGCGGCCATGCGCAGGTGCTCACGCATGGGTTTGCCGAGGATCAACTTGTTGGCGTCGTAGTGGCGAAAGGCGAGAGGGGCGTCGCTGGCAGGGCCTTCGAAGCGAACCTGCTCGACACCGGGGAAGTACGGCATGGCGTTTTCCTTATTGTTCTTGGCGGTGTCTGGATACTAGCAACGGCACTGGGGCTGCTGATTATGAAAATCACCAAGGGATGGTGCGATTTTGTGCAGTCAGGTCTAGTCTGTCCCAACCGGCCCCAGGACAAAAACAATGAAAACCCTACCGCCCGTTCACCGCATCGCCTTGCTCTTCAACGGCAGCAAAATCTACGACCGTGGCATCATCGCCGGCATCGGCAATTACCTGAGCAGCACCCGGGCGTCCTGGGATTTGTTTCTGGAAGAAGATTTTCTCTGCCGGTTGCGCGGCATCGAGCGTTGGCAGGGCGATGGCATCATTGCCGACTTCGATGACCCGCTGATCGGCGAGGCGTTGGCCGGGAGCCGAATACCAGTGGTGGCGGTAGGCGGTTCGTATGAGGACGCCGGCCAATACCCCAAGGGCATTCCCTATGTGGCGACCGATAACCACGCCTTGATGAAGCTGGCCTACGAGCACCTGATCGAGGCCGGGCTGACGCGGTTTGCCTGTTTCAGCCTGCCCGAAGCCCAGGCCAATCGCTGGGCCCAGGAGCGTGAGAAGGCCTTTCGCCGCTTGATGCAGCGCGATGGCCTGCACGTCGAGGTGTACCGTGGCCTGGGCACCAGCGCGCCGTTATGGGACAGCGCGGTGGAGCAGCAGATCGCCTGGCTGCACAGCCTGCCCAAGCCCATCGGCATTATTGCGGTGACCGATGCCCGCGCCCGGCAACTGCTGCAAGCCTGCCTGACGGCGGGCATTGCAGTGCCTGAGGAAGTGGCGCTGATCGGTATCGACAACGACCCGCTGACCCGCACCCTGACGCGCGTGCCTCTCAGTTCGGTGATCCAGGGCACCGAGACCATGGGCCGCACCGCCGCCGCGCTGCTGCACCAGATGCTGCATGGCAAACCCTGTGCCGGTACGCAGGTGCTGGTGCCGCCGGACGCGATCAACGTGCAGGCCTCCAGCCTGCATCAGCCCTTGGGCAATCCCTATGTGATGCAGGCCCTGCTGTTCATTCGCCAGTATGCGTGCCAGGGCATCAAGACCGCGCAGGTGGCGGCGTATGTCGGGGTGTCGCGTTCATCGTTGGAGTCGCACTTTCGCAAGGTGCGCGGGTGCAGCGTGCACGATGAGATCCTGCGCTTCAAGCTCGTCGCCGCCGCCAAGGGCCTGGAAAACCAGGCGTTGGCGATTGCCGATATCGCGCAGACCTGCGGGTTCACATCGGCGCAATACCTGCACACGGTGTTTCGTCGCGAGTACGGGTGTACGCCGAGGCAGTACCAGCAAGGCGCGGCTTAGAACACCGCCTTGACTTGCAAACCCAGAATCACCGCATTGTCGATGCTCTGCCCGGAAAACGCGCCCGGTTCGATGATGTATTGCATGTCCGGCCGCAGGGTCAGCCAGGGCGTGGCCTGATAGCCATAACTGAGTTCGATCAACTGCTCGGCGCTGTCTAGAGCCGGGTAGGGGCGGTCGGCATTGAATGCCGCAAGCGCCTGCACGTCGCGACTGCGCGGGTTCGGCACCGCGCGGCCATAGCCCAGGGCGACGGTGTCACGCGGGCGGCCTTCGAACGGTTTGTACAGCACCACTCCGGCGCCATACCACTTGCTGAACGGCGACGCCGCCTCGCTGGCCGCCGAATACTGACCGAAGGCGTGCAGGCTGCGGCCCTGGGATGATCGGGAAGCCCACACGGCCTGGTCGATCAACAGGTAATGACCGCCGCGACCGCTGACCTCCTTATCACTGCCGATGCGTTTTACATCGGAGCTGTCGTAGTAGTAACCCAGCTTGTATTCCCCCGGCAGGCTGCCAGCGTGTTTGTAGATCAGCTCGATGGGCACCACGGTGCCGGTGGCGTGCTTGGGCCCCAGGTGCCAGGCGCGGCTGGAATTACCGTTGCTGGACGGGTCGACATTGAACGCCGCCACGCGCAGTTGCCAGCTCGGCGAAATGTCGTATTTAACCCGCGCGCCCAGGTGCGCGTTCGGGTAGTTGGCCCAGCCGCTGCCGCCCGACATGTTCAGCGGATGCCCGCAGAAACCGGCGTTCATGAAATTGCACAGGATGCCGCTGTCCAGGCCGCCGAGGTCGTTGCCCATGGCCATGTAGCCGAGCTTGACGTTGAGCGCCGGGGTGAACAGCGTGCGCTCATAGCTCAGTTCGGTGAGGCGCGTATACAGGCCGCCATAATTTTCCTGGATCGGCAGGCGGTTGCCCACCAGGTCATCGGAGGCGCTGTTGCCGCGCCGGTCGTTGATGGTCAGCTGGATGCGGTCGCCATGGGTCAAACCGTAGAGCTTGCCCAGGTCGAACTGCACACCGAGTTTGAGGTTCTGCGAATAGCGCGCCGAGCGATGCTGGCCGCCGTGGGCGTTGTAGGCGGTCTCACCGCTGTAGTCGCCGGTGAAACGCACGCCGCGTTCGTCGAGTTCACGGCGCAGGCCGCCCCAGTCGCCGGTCAGGGTGGTGTCGTCGGCCTGGACGGGCAGCGCGGCAGCAAAGGCCAGGCCCAGCACCAGGCGCCCAAGGGCGATATGAGAAGTAGGGTTCATGCGGGGATTTTCCAGACACAAAGCGCGGTGCGGGCGCACCGCGCGAACAGAGGGTGGTTACGGCAAGGCGTAGGCGATCACGTAGTCGCCACGGTCGGTGGACTGGCGCGCACCGCCGGCAGTGACGACGATGTATTGCTTGCCGGTTTTCGGTGACACGTAGGTCATCGGGCCGCCCTGGCTGCCGACCGGCAGGCGGGCTTTCCAGATTTCATCACCGTTGCCGCTGTTGAAGGCGCGCAGGTAGAAGTCCTGGGTGCCGGCGATGAAGATCAGGCCACCCTGGGTCGACAGCGTACCGCCGAGGGTCGGCAGGCCTACTTTGATCGGCAGGTGCATGCGGATGCCCAGGGGGCCGGTGTCTTCAACGGTGCCCACCGGTACTTGCCAGGCGATTTTTTGCGTCTTCATGTCGATGGCGGTCAAGGTGCCGAACGGCGGCGCCTGGCACGGAATGCCGGCCACCGAAAGGAAGCGGTTCTTGTTCACCGCATACGGCGTGCCCTTGAGCGGCACGGCGCCCATGCCGGTGTTCAGCGCTTCACCCCCGGACGCCGCCAGGGCCTTGTTCTGCGACGGCACCATCTGGATCCACAGGCCCAGGCGCATGTCGTTGACGAAGATAAACCCGTGCACCGGATCGGTGGAAATGCTGCCCCAGTTCATGCCGCCCAACGAGCCCGGGAAGCTCAAGGATTTATCGGTACCCGGCGCGGTATACAGGCCATCGTAGCGCATGCCCTTGAAGTCGATGCGGCACAGCAACTGGTCATAGGGCGTGGCGCCCCACATGTCCGATTCAGTCAGCGTCTGCGCGCCGATCTGCGGCATGCCCACTGATTTGGGCTGGGTGGGGGAATACGGCTCATTGGGAATGTTCGCGGCTTTCACCGGCACTTCCTGCACGTCGGTCAACGGCTTGCCGGTGGCGCGGTCGAGCACATAAATCTGCCCGGCCTTGGTGCCGATTACCACCGCAGGTACGGCCTTGTCGCTGCCTGGCGGGGTGAAATCGATCAGGCTCGGTTGCATCGGCAGGTCGAAGTCCCACAGATCATTGTGAACCGTCTGGTACACCCATTTCTCTGCGCCGGTGGAGGCGTCCAGCGCCAGTACCGAAGCGCCGTATTTGTGATTGAGCTCGGTGCGCTCAACACCGTAGATGTCGGTGGATGAGCTGCCCATCGGCAGGAAAACCGTGTTCATCAGGGGGTCGTAGGACATCGGCGCCCAGCTGTTCGGGGTGCTGCGCACGTAGGTGCTGCCGTCGGCCGGTGCCTGCTTGTCTTGCGGGTTGCCGGGGTCGAACGCCCAGCGCATCTGACCGCTGATCACATCGAACCCACGGATCACGCCGCCCGGCATATCGGTTTGCACGTTATCGGCCACGCGTCCGCCCACCACCACCGTGGTACCAGCAATCAGCGGCGCCGAGGACAGTTGGTAGTAGCTGTCCGGGACATTACCCAAGCCCGCCTTCAAATCCACCTGGCCGTGGGTGCCGAAGTCTTCGCAGAATTTGCCGGTGTCGGCATCCACGGCGATCAGGCGTGCATCGATGGTGTTGGTCAGCAGGCGCCGCTGGCATTGCGCACCGGCGGGCACGCTGGCGGCGATCACCGGCGAACTGTTCGGTTGGGTCGGCTGGGCAATCGGCGCAGTCGCGTCGAAGTAGGCCATGCCACGGCATCGCTGCCACACCGCCGATTGGGCATTGATCTCGTTCTTCCACAGCTCCTTGCCGGTGTCGGCGTCGAGCGCGATGAGGTTGTTGTGCGGGGTGCAGATGAACACTTTGTTGCCGATCTGCAGGGGCGTCAGCTGGTCTTCGGCGCCGTTGCCGTCGCTGATGGCCACGTCACCGGTGCGGTAGGTCCAGGCGACTTTGAGCTTGTCGATGTTGTCGCGATTGATCTGGTCCAGCGCAGCGAAGCGGCTGCCGCCTTCGGTGTTGCCGTAGTGTGCCCAGTCTTTCTGGGCATCGGCGGCGGCCACGGGGGTGATGCCAGGGCCGGCACCGGTCGGCGCTACGCTTGGGTGAGCGACGAACATATTGCCCGCCGCCACCGCCGCGCCCAGCGCCAGCACGGCTGCAACGCCATACGCACCCCGCGCCGGTTTGCCGACCAGCAATGGATAGACCAGCGCAACCACGATGCCGATCACCGCGAACATGAACAGCCGCGAGAACAGCGGCCAGTACACCAGGCCTACATCGGCCACGGCCCATACGGCCGTGCCGACCAGGAACGCGGCGAACCACCACGCGCCCGCCGACTTGCGCCGGGCAATCAACAGCCCGGCAATGGCCATGACCACGCCACCGACCAGGAAGTACCAGGAACCTCCCAGGCTGACCAGTTTGGCGCCGCCGACGGCGAGCGCAAGGCCGAGCAGGGCGATGATTACGCCCAGGCCCAGCAGAAGAAAACGTGAGACGCCAGCGGCGCGCGATGCTCGTTTCATGTCGAAAAGACTCGAGTGAGAGAGGGCAAAGCGCGATTTTAGCAAGATAAGTAACTGGTTAGTACATTGTGTGGCGCAATAGACTGTTACCGATGCTGCGATGATGGCCTGAGGCCAAAAGAATGTGGAGCGGGCAAGCCCGCTCCCATGATGTGGTTGATGAGCGGGCGCCTGCAGCCGGTCAACGAAACGCGGGCATCACCTGCTCAATAAACAGTGCCAGGGACTTCTTTTTCTCGGCATGGGGCAGGCTGTTGTCGCACCAGAAACTGAACTCATCCACGCCCAGTTCCTGGTAGTACCGAATGCGCGGGATGATCTCTGCTGCGGTGCCGATCATTGCGGTTTTGTGCAGGCTCTCCAGTTCGAACTCTGGGCGTGCGGCGAACTTCTCTTCCGGGCTTGGCTCCAGGAAACCATTGACCGGCACGTTCTTGTTGCCGAACCAGGCATCGAAGGTGCGATAGAACTTCGAGATCGCCTTGGCCCCGACTTCCCAGCCTTGCGGGTCATCAGCGGCGTGCACGTGGGTGTGACGCAGCACCATCAATTGCGGGCGGGGCACGCCAGGGTTGTTGTCCAGGGCGGCCTGGAATTTGTTTTTAAGGTCCAGGACTTCTTCGTCGCCCTTCATCAGCGGCGTGACCATGACGTTGCAGCCGTTGGCCACTGCAAAATTGTGGGAGTCGGGGTCGCGGGCGGCGATCCACATCGGTGGGGTGGGCTGCTGGATCGGCTTGGGCACGCTGGTGGAGGTGGGGAATTTCCAGATGTCGCCGTCATGGGCGTAGTCGCCTTTCCAGAGGGCGCGCACTACCGGCACCATTTCGCGCAGGGCCTGGCCGCCGCTCGAGGCGGGCATGCCGCCGGCCATGCGGTCGAATTCCACTTGGTAAGCACCACGGGCCAGGCCCACTTCCATGCGTCCATTGCTGATCACGTCGAGCAACGCGCATTCCCCTGCCACCCGCAGCGGGTGCCAGAACGGCGCGATGATGGTGCCAGCGCCCAGGCGAATAGTGGTGGTCCTGGCCGCGAGGTATGCCAGCAGCGGCATTGGACTTGGCGAGATGGTGTATTCCATGGCGTGGTGTTCGCCAATCCACACGGTGCTGAAGCCACCGGCTTCGGCCATCAGGGTCAGTTCGGTCAAGTCTTCGAACAACTGACGGTGGCTGACGCTTTCATCCCAGCGTTCCATGTGTATGAACAGCGAAAATTTCATGACGCATACCTCGGATCTATTGTTATTTTCCGCAAAAAAACGGGTTCAGCGGGGTATCAGGCAGGCACCGGCAGGGTACCCATCTTGCCGTGGCAATACACCAGGGGCCCATTCGGCTGTGTGGGAACGATCAGGTTCTTGACCGAGCCAACCATGATTGCGTGGTCGCCGCCTTCGTATTCACGCCACAACTGGCATTCAATGACCGCCGTGGCGTTGGCCAGGATCGGATTGCCCAAAGCACTCAAGGTCCACTCGATGCCCTGGGCCTTGTCCTTGCCTTTGCGCGCAAAGGCATAGGCTTCGCTTTGCTGCCCGCCGGACAACACATGGATGGCGAAGCGCTTGTTCTTGATCAGTACGGGGTAGGAGTCAGAGCTGTAGTTGGGGCAGAAGAGCACCAGGGCCGGGTCCATGGACAGCGAGCTGAAAGCACTGGCGGTGAGGCCGACGATTTGCCCGTCGTCGTCCAGCGTAGTAATCACGGTGACCCCGGACGGAAACGAACCCATCACTTGTTTGTAGATGGCGGCATCGATCATGAGATGGTCCTCTGCTATGAAGCGGTTTTTTAAATTTATAGGTCTGATGGTATACCGTAATACAGTAGTTGCAAGGGCTTTTTTGGATAGGCGATAAACGTGTCTCTGACCCACCAAAGCCCTCTATTACCGGGGTTTATCCTCTGGTAGCGGTCTTTCCAGAGCCGGGATTACCAGATCAGAGGCGGGCGAAAAAAGCGAATCAATCTTGTTAAAAAGTTGGAATACCATAATATGGTGTTCATCTGAGGCGGCTGTAGAGCTCCCCTCGGTTGGCGTCAAACAACTATAAGATCAGACAAACGCGAGTTATTCCTATGCCTCAGATGTCCCGGCAAGACCCCCTGATCGAGCATCACACGGTCGATTACGTCCCCCTCGCAGAGCGCCACGGGAAGGCCCGCGACCTGTTCACCTTGTGGTTCAGTACCAATATCGCGCCGCTGCCCATCGTCACCGGCGCGATGGTGGCCCAGGTGTTCCATCTCAACCTGCTGTGGGGGTTGCTGGCGATTGCCCTCGGGCATCTGCTGGGCGGTGTAGTGATCGCCCTTGCCTCGGCCCAGGGCCCGCGCATGGGCATCCCGCAGATGGTGCAGAGCCGCGGCCAGTTCGGGCGCTATGGCGCGCTGCTGATCGTGTTTTTCGCAGCGCTGATCTACATCGGCTTTTTCATTTCCAACATCGTGCTGGCCGGCAAATCCATCGTCGGCATCGTGCCCTCGGTCCCGGTGCCGGCGAGCATCCTGATCGGCGCTCTCAGCGCCACGGCCATCGGCGTGATCGGCTACCGCTTTATCCATACCTTGAACCGCATCGGCACCTGGGTGATGGGCAGCGCGTTGCTCGCCGGTTTTGCCTACATCTTTGCCCATGACCTGCCGGCCGACTTCCTCACCCGCGGCGGTTTCAACGCCGCCGGATGGCTGGCCACGGTGTCGCTCGGGATCATCTGGCAGATCAGCTTCTCGCCCTACACCAGCGACTATTCGCGTTACCTGCCGGCGGACATCGGCATCACCCGACCGTTTATTGCCACCTATCTGGGCGCAACGCTGGGCACCATCCTGTCGTTCGCCTTCGGCCTGGTGGCAGCGCTGGCGACACCGGAAGGCACCGAAGCGATGGTCGCGGTCAAACAAGCCACGGGCGCGCTGGGGCCGATCCTGATGGTGCTGTTCCTGCTCAATATCATCAGCCACAACGCACTGAACCTGTACGGCGCAGTGCTTTCGATCATCACCTCGATCCAGACCTTCGCCAGCCACTGGACCCCCGGCATCAAGGTGCGCGTGGTGCTCTCGGGTATTATTCTCGCCGGTTGCTGCGTGGTGGCGCTGGGCGCGTCGGCGGACTTCATCGCGCAATTTATCGGGCTGATCCTCGCGCTGTTGCTGGTGCTGGTGCCGTGGGCCTCGATCAACCTGATCGATTTCTACGTGATCAAGCGCGGGGTGTACGACATTGCCTCGATCTTTCAGGCGGATGGCGGGGTGTATGGGCGGTTTAACCTGCACGCGATCGTGGCGTATTTCATCGGCATCCTCGTGCAACTACCGTTTGCCAATACGTCGTTGTATGTGGGGCCCTGGGCCAACCTGGTGGACGGCGCGGATCTGTCGTGGCTGGTCGGGTTGGCGGTGACGTGTCCGTTGTATTACTGCCTGGCGACACGCAAGCACACGCAGAAGGTCCGAGCGGTGAAGCTGGGTTATTCGGACTGATCATCACGTCAAATCAGATACCCGGCGCTTGCCGGGTATTTTTTTGTAGTCGGTTTTTCCTGGCGAGGTAGTCTGGATCATTTGGTACAGACTTGATACGACGCTCCGATGGCGGAACTGCCAGCTACAAACTAACTGACGGATATTTCGCTATCGGGAGCCAGCCGCTGCCACATGAAGTCTTACAAGGCAGGCTCAGTGCGCTCCGGCCGCCTTATTCAAATCACTCTCGGCCCACTCCGTATACACACACGCATCCGCCGTGGCCCAACGCACCCGCACCGGATCGCCGGCCTTGAGCGGCATGCCCGCCGCCGAGAGCGCCTTGACCGTCATCGAAGTACCGCCGAGGGTCTTCACTGCGCAGGTCTGGCTCTCGCCCAGAAACAGCACCTCCCCGACAATCGCCGAGACCTCATTCCAGCCTGCGGCCAACGGTTGCTCGATGGCCTGTTCGACGCTCAGCGCCAGGGCCTTTTCCGGGCGCACCATCAGCAATACATCCTGCTCGGTTTGAAGGCCGCTGGTCAGGCGGATCGACAGCGACTGGCCTTCGAACGACGCTGCCGCATTGCCCTGGGCCTTGAGCTTGAGGAAGTTGGAATTGCCCAGGAACGAGGCGACGAACGCGTTCGGCGGGTTCTGGTACAGGTCGAAACCACTGCCCAGGCCGACGATTTTGCCGTGGCTGAAAATCGCGATGCGCTGTGACAGACGCATGGCTTCTTCCTGGTCGTGGGTCACGTAGACGATGGTGATGCCCAGGCGTCGGTGCAGCTGGCGCAGTTCGTCCTGCAGGTCTTCACGCAGCTTCTTGTCGAGGGCACCGAGGGGTTCGTCCATCAGCAGGATGCGCGGCTCGTACACCAGCGCACGGGCGATGGCCACTCGCTGTTGCTGGCCACCGGAGAGTTGCGAAGGGCGGCGATGGGCGAACGGTTCCAGCTGTACCAGCTTGAGCATGGCGTCCACGCGTTTCTCGCGTTCGGCGCTGGCCAGTTTGCGGATGGCCAGGGGGAAGGCGATGTTGTCGCGCACCGACAAGTGCGGAAACAACGAGTAGCGTTGAAACACCATGCCGATGTCACGCTTGTGCGGCGGCACGTTGACCAGGGATTGCCCGCTCACCAGGATCTCGCCGCTGCTCGGCGTTTCAAAGCCGGCGAGCATCGACAGGGTGGTGCTCTTGCCCGAGCCGCTGGAGCCGAGGAAGGTGAGGAACTCGCCGTCCTGGATGTCCAGGGAAATGTTGTCCACGGCGGCAAAGTCGCCGTAGTACTTGTTCAGGTTACGCAGGCTGACCAGGGGTTGGCCGGAATTCTGCGCGACATCTTGGATCACTGCACTCATGTTCTGCTCCTGGGCGCTTAGGCGTTGGTTTCAGTGCGCCGACGAAGGGCGGCGGCGATCACCATGACCAGTACCGACAGGCCGATCAGCAACGTCGAGGCGACGGAGATCACAGGCGTCAGGTCCTGGCGCAGGGTGGTCCACATTTTGACGGGAAGGGTTTGCAGGGTTGGGCTGGCCATCATCACGCTGAGCACCACTTCGTCCCACGAGACGAGAAAGGCGAACAGCGCACCGGCGACCATCCCTGGGCGAATCGCCGGGAAGGTCACCTTGAACACCGCCTGCACGCGCGAGGCGCCGCAGATCACCGCCGCGTCTTCAATTGACTGGTCGAACAGCTTCAGCGAGTTGATGATCGAGATGATGGTGAACGGCAGCGCGACAATCACATGGCTGACCACGAAAGCGAACATCGTGCCGGTATAGCCGAGCTTGAGGAACAGCGCGTACACCGCCACGGCGATGATCACCAGCGGCACGATCATCGGCAGGGTGAACAGGCCGTAGAGCAACTCGCGGCCGGGGAAGCGTCCGCGCACCAGGGCAAAGGCGGTCGGCAGCCCCAGCGCGACGGCGAACAGCGTGGTCAGCACCGCCACCTTGAGGCTGGCCATCGCCGCGCTCATCCAGTCGGGGTTGGAGAAGAACTGGCCGTACCATTTCAGTGTCCAGCCCGGTGGCGGGAACACCAGCCATTGCGACGAGCCGAACGACAGCAACACGATAAACACGATCGGCAACAGCAGGAACAGGCCAATCAAACCGGTGGTGGTGTAGAGGCCCAGGCGCATCCTGCGACTCATGGCGTTGGGGGTCAGGAGCATGACGGCTTACCTCGCGTTGCTGGCGCCAACCGGGGATTCCGGCTGGAGCTTCAGGTAGAAGTAGAACAGCACCAACGTGATGAAAATCAGCAACGCCGCCCCGGCACTGGCCAGACCCCAATTGAGGAACGATTGCACCTGTTGAATGATGAACTCGGGCAGCATCATGTTCTGTGCACCGCCGAGCAGAGCCGGGGTGACGTAGTAACCGAGGGACATCACAAAAACCATCAACCCGCCGGAAAACAACCCCGGCCGGCACAGCGGCAGGAACACCCGGAAGAAGTTGGTCCACGGGCTGGCGCCACAGATGGAGCCGGCCTGCAGGATCATCGGGTCGATGGCCTGCATGGTCGCCTGCAGCGGCAACACGATGAACGGAATCATGATGTAGCTCATGCCGATCACCACGCCGGTGAGGTTATGCACCATCTCCAGCGGTTGATCGATGATGCCCATGGCCATCAACGCCTTGTTGATCACCCCCGAGGCCTGCAGCAATACCAGCCAGGAATAGGTGCGGGCGAGTAGGCTGGTCCACATCGACAGCAGCACGATACTCAGGATCCAGCGGCCCCAGCCGCGCGGCACGAGGGTAATCGCCCAGGCGAGCGGAAAGCCCAGCAGCAGGCTGAACAGGGTCACCAGGCCGGCCACTGAAAAGGTATTGAGCAACACCCGCGCATAGGCCGAGTTGGCGAACAGCTGTTCATAGTTGCCAAGGCCCGGTACCGGCTCCAGCACGCCGCGCAGTAACAGGCCGATCAGCGGTGCCAGGAAGAACAGGCCGAGGAACAGCAGGGCCGGGATCAAGGTGCTCGACCCCCGCCAGCGTTGCGCCAGGGATAGCGCCCCGGCCTTGTGGGAAACCGCGTCGGCAGCGCCGAGGGCGCTCCCGGTCGGCGTGGTTGCCGTCATTTTCATTTGACTAGCCATTCATTCCACCGTGTCGCAATGGCCGGACCGTTCTTGGCCCAGTAGGCGAAATCGAGGGTGATCTGATCCTTGGCGTACGCCGTCGGTAGGTTGGGCGCCAGGACCGAATCCAGGCGCTGCACGCTGTCGATATTTACCGGAGCGTAGGCGGTCAGGTTGGAGAAATCCGCCTGGCCCTTGGCGCTGCTGGCACTGACCAGAAACTTCATCGCGGCCGCTTTGTTTTTCGAGCCTTTAGGCACCACAAGAATGTCGGCCATCACCAGATTCTGTTTCCAGCTCACGCCCACTGGTGCGCCATCTTCCTGCAAGGCGTGAATGCGGCCGTTCCAGAACTGGCCCATGCTGACTTCGCCGGAGGCCAGCAACTGTTGCGACTGCGCACCGCCGCCCCACCAGACGATGTCTTTCTTGATGGTGTCGAGTTTCTTGAAGGCGCGGTCCAGGTCCAGGGGGTAGAGCGTGGCGGCGGGTACGCCGTCGGCCAGCAGCGCCAGTTCAAGCACACCTGGGCTTGGCCATTTGTAGAGGGCGCGTTTGCCGGGGTAGGTCTTGGTGTCGAACAAGGCGCTCCAGTCCTGCGGTTTGCCGGTGCCGAGCTTGCCTTCGTTGTAGCCGAGCACGAAGGAGAAGAAGAACGAGCCGACGCCATGGTCGGAGACGAAACGCGGGTCGATCTTGTCGCGCTCGATCACCGAGAAGTCGAGGGGCTCGAGCAGGCCTTCGGCGGCGGCGCGCAGGGCGAAGTCGGCTTCGACATCCACCACGTCCCACTGTACGTTGCCGCTTTCGACCATGGCCTTGAGTTTGCCGTAGTCGGTGGGGCCGTCCTGAACGACGGTGATGCCGCTGGCCTTGCTGAAAGGATCGGCCCATGCCTGCTTCTGCGCATCCTGGGTGCTGCCGCCCCAACTGACGAAGTTGACACTTTCCGCCGCCAACGCCGCCTGGCTGGCCACGCTCAACAAACCCGCGAACAGCACCGCGGTTGCACCTGTGTTCAACACCATTTTTACGCCCTCATTGTTGTGTTTATGAGCGGGGCTTTGGAGTGCCCGCCTGTCGGGAGCAATCGGTCCGGGTGGCCTGATTCAGGTTGTCCGGCCTATGGAATATCATATTATGGTATTCCAAGCTTTGCGCAAGCACTTTGCCATACCGGCTATCCGCCGACGCTGGGTTTCCAGCCTCAGGTGAAGGGGATGCTTTCCACGACTTCCAGGTCGTAACCGGTCAAGCCTGCGTATTTCAGCGGTGGTCCGAGGTGGCGCAGTTTGCCCACGCCCAGGTCCTGCAATATCTGAGCGCCAGTACCCACTTCCGAGTAAATCCGTGACTGGGAGCGGCTGAACTGACGCGGCGCCTGGGTCAACTGCGGTACGCGTTCCAACAGTGCCTGGGACGACTCATGGTTGGCCAGCACCACCACCACGCCGCTGCCTTCTGCCGCCACGCGTTGCAGGGCGGCCCACAAGGTCCAGTTGGACGGCCCACTGTAGTCGGCGCCGACCAGGTCGCGCAGCGGGTCGATCACGTGCACACGGACCAGTGCCGGTTCATCGCGGCGCAGTTGGCCCATGACCATGGCCATATGCACGCCGCCGTCGATGCGGTCTTCAAAAGTGATCAGGCGGAAGGTGCCGTGCACTGTGGGCAGGTCGCGTTCGCCGATGCGTACCACGGTGCGTTCGGTGCTGAGGCGGTAGTGGATCAGGTCGGCGATGGTGCCGATCTTGATCCGGTGCTTGCGGGCAAAGGCTTCCAGATCAGGTCGGCGGGCCATGGTGCCGTCGTCGTTCATCACTTCGACAATCACCGAGGCCGGTATGTGCCCCGCCAGGCGCGCCAGATCGCAACCGGCTTCGGTGTGGCCGGCGCGGGTCAGCACGCCGCCATCCCTGGCGCGCAGCGGGAAAATATGCCCCGGCTGCACAATGTCGGCGGGGCCCGCGTTGATGTCCACAGCCGCCGCCACGGTGCGTGCGCGATCGGCGGCGGAGATGCCGGTGGTCACGCCGGTGGCGGCTTCGATGGACACGGTAAACGCAGTGCTGAACACGCTGCCATTGCTGGGCACCATCTGCTCCAGGCCCAGGCGTTGGCAATGTTCATCGGTGAGGGTCAGGCAGATCAGGCCCCGCGCTTCACGGGCCATGAAGCTGATAGTCTCGGCGGTGCAGCACGCTGCAGGCAACAGCAGGTCGCCTTCGTTTTCCCGGTCTTCGTCGTCCACCAGAAGCACCATCTTGCCCTGGCCGTAGTCTTCGAGGATGTCTGCGATGCTGTTGAAGGGCATGGGGAGTGCTCTGTTTGTTGGTTGTATGTATTATGGTATACCACAAATTCTAAGCAAGAGGATGTCTCGATGAAGGCCTATTGGATTGCCCATGTGGATGTGTCAGATGCAGAGCAATACACCCAGTACACCCAGCGCGCCCCGGCTGCTTTCGCGAAGTTCGGCGGGCGATTTCTGGCCAGGGGCGGGCGCAGTGAGGCGCTGGAAGGCGGGCCGGCACGGCAGCGCAATGTGGTGATTGAGTTTGAGAGCTATGAGCAGGCGGTGGCGTGCTATGAGTCTGTGGAATATCAGGAGGCAAAGGCGCATAGAGCGGGGGCGGGAGAGGCGCAGATCATTATTGTGGAAGGGCTGGCGCCCTAGGTGCCAAGTGTATGCCAATCAGATGCAGGAGGCCCATCCACAGTAACCTGCATTCAAATTCGAAATGAAAAGGTGACCTTTCAAAAGTCGCCTTTTTGTCATTGCTCGCATTTCTTGCTCGGCTGCCTGCGGCGCGCTCTGCATTTTTTTGCTCGCGGTCTTAAGCAGTGGCCGCCATCACAACCAGAATCAATAGCAAGTATCGGTATTCAGCGATCCGTATCAGGACGACTTGAGTTCGCTCAGCCGCTTTTTATGCGCGAGGAGAATTAAGGTGGGTAAGTTCTTACAGAAAATTCAGAATTTGTTTTGAATCTATGTGGGTTTGTAACAGCAATACAATGTGAAACAAATACTTCATGGTCTCGCAGCCTTACAAATTATAAAAAGCTCAGCATGCTCCTACAGGGGGACGGTTTTACGATTGTTTTATAAGGAGCCGATGATGTCATTGACGGCGGAAGATGTAACGCAGCAACCACGCTCCAGCCGGTGGATAGCTTTAGCGATATTGATGCTACCGGTCCTGCTCGTGACCGTGGATAACACTGTCCTGGGTTTTGCCCTGCCGAAAATAGCCGAAGCCTTGCATCCCAGCGCCAGCCAGCAGCTATGGATAATCGATGCCTATTCATTGGTCTTGGCCGGGCTGCTCATTTCCATGGGTAGCCTGGGTGATCGCAAAGGTCATCGAAAACTGCTGCTGATCGGCTCATTGGGATTTTGCGTAGTCTCCGTCATGACGGCTTACTCCGGTAATGCCGCGCAATTGATCGCCGGGCGCGCCTGCATGGGGATCTTCGGGGCCATGTTGATGCCTTCAACATTAGCCTTGATCCGTGCACTTTTTGAAGACCGGGAAGAGCGGCGGCTTGCCGTGGCTATTTGGGCAACGACCTTGACGGTCGGTTCTGCACTCGGGCCTTTGATAGGCGGTGTGCTACTGGAGTTCTTCAGCTGGGGATCGATTTTTCTGCTGGCGGTGCCGGTGCTGGTGCCATTATTGGTCCTCGGACCGTTGCTGTTACCCGAGTCTGAGCCAGATGGGTCGGGGCCGATGGATACCATAAGTACTGTGCAATCGATGGTGGCCCTCGGTGCGCTGGTGTATAGCATCAAGCACATCGCAAGTGCTGGTCCGGATGTGTTGGCACTGGTGGCCTTCAGTGTTGCTCTCGTCATCGGCTGGCTATTCGTGCGGCGGCAACTGCGCCTGCCAACGCCGTTGATGGACCTGAGCCTGTTTCGCAACAAAATGTTCAGCGGGTCGGTGGCCATCAACCTGATGAGTCTGGCGTTTCTGATCGGTTTTATGTTTTTTTTCACTCAGTTCCTGCAAATCGTCCTGCGGATGTCTCCCCTCAACGCCAGCCTGGCGCTGATACCGGGCCAGGTTATGGCTATCGTCGTGGGGCTGCTGATAGTCCCGGTCGCCCAGCGAGTATCGGTCATTGTTTTGATTCCAATTTTGCTGGGTTTTATTGCTGCAGCCTTTTTGCTGGTTGCCGGCCTTGGTAGCAGCCTGACGATACTAGTGGTGGCATTTGCCTTGCTGAACATTGGAGTCGGCGCCATCGCCACGGTATCCAACGACGTGGTGCTGTCGGCCGTCCCCTCCACCAAAGCTGGAGCGGCTTCAGCCATCAGCGAGACTGCCTATGAAGTGGGTGTCGTGCTCGGTACCACCGTACTCGGCGGCATCGTCACCGCAAACTACCGCGGCACATTACAGTTGCCGGACTTCCTGACACCGCTGCAAATGCACTTGGCCAGCGAAACATTGGCAGGTGCCCACGCGGTATCGGCAACATTGTCAGGAGATCAAGCCAATGAGGTGATGTATAACGCCACACGAGCATTTGAAGGCGGTATCAGTTTGATGGCCTGGGCAACTTTCAGTTTGGCGGTGCTGGCGATCCTCATTGCCAGGTGCACATTGAAAAGCCCCAAAGCGGCTCCGGTATAGTGTAAGGAAGGAGCAGTGATCATTTTCTTGGTACTGTTATCGGGAGCAACGCGAATCGTCGCACCGCGCCTGCCACATTAAGACCGGTTTGGCCTGGGCTCAGCGCATGAAGTGGATTTTGCCGCTGTCATCATTCCCCATGTAGATGCCATACACCCCAGCCTGGCGTTCCTCGATGTAACGCTCGAGGATCTGCCGGATCGCCGGGTAATAGATGCTGTCCCACGGAATGTCCTCGGGGGCGAAGAATGTGTAGGCCAGGGTTTCCGGGCCGAACTGGCCGGTGATCTCCAGCGCGATGGCGCGGAAGATGATGTACACCTCGCTGATTTTCGGCACGCTGAAAATCGAGTAGGGCGACACGATCGCGGCGCGCACGCCGGTCTCTTCCCAGACTTCGCGCAACGCCGCTTCTTCGGTGGTTTCGCCACCTTCCATGAAGCCCGCCGGCAGCGTCCAGGTGCCGGGGCGTGGGGGGATTGCGCGCTGGCACAGCAGGTATTTGCCGTCCTGCTCGATGATGCAACCGGCGATGATCTTGGGGTTGATGTAGTGGATGTAGCCACAGTCCCGGCACATCAGGCGCTCGTGGGTGTCGCCCGGTGGCAGTTGGTGACCGAGGTCACGGCCGCCGCAGGTCGGGCAGAAGCTGGGGCAGGGCACGATCAGTGACCTATGCGCGGTTCTTTGAGCGCGATAGGCAGGGTGATCTCGGGGAGCTTGCCGGTTTCTTCCTGTTTGCGCTTGAGGTAATCCAGGGCCACGGCTGCCGCTGCACGCACGTGATCGACGCAGGCTTGGTGGGCTGCCAGGGGGTCACCGCTCTTGATCGCCTGAACCATGCGTTCCATTTCCTGGTTGCTGGCGCCACGCCGGTTTTGCTGGGACACAGACGTCGCGCGCAGGTAGCTGATACGCGCCTGCAACTGGCGCAACTGAGTGGCGGCCACGTGGTTGCCGGAACCTTCGAGCAACACATCGTAGAAGCCCTGCACGGAGTCGATCACTTGCTGCAGTTCGCCTTCCTTGAGAGCCTTGCGGTTTTCCTCAAGGGCTTTTTCCAAGGCCTTGATGTCCTTGGCCTTGGCGCGCAGGGTGAACAGCTGCACGATCAAGCCTTCGAGCACGCAGCGCAGTTCATAGATATCGACGGCATCGGCCAGGGTGATGATCGCCACCTGCGGGCCCTTGGCATCGGCGAATTCCACCAGGCCTTCGGACTCCAGGTGGCGCAAGGCTTCGCGCACCGACGTGCGGCTGACACCGAGGCGGTCACACAGGTCGCGCTCCACCAGGCGGTCACCGGGCAGTAGCTGGAAATTCATGATGGCGCTGCGCAGTTTCTCCAGCACGATTTCGCGCAGGGTGACCGGGTTGTGATTGACCTTGAAGCTATCGTCGAGGGGCGCGCGTTTCATGGGGTCTGCTCTGAATGTAGCGGTTAACTGGAGGCATCGGCATCGGCATCGGCATCGGCATCGGCTTCGGCGAAGGCTTCACGGGCCAGCCGGAAGCTGTCCACAGCAGCGGGAACCCCGCAGTAAATGCCGACCTGAAGCAGAATTTCGCGTATTTGTTCACGACTCAGCCCGTTGCGCAAGGCGCCACGCACGTGCAGCTTGAGTTCGTGAGGCCGATTGAGGGCCGAAATCATCGCCAAGTTTATCATGCTGCGTTCTTTAAGCGACAAACCCTCCCGGCCCCACACATGGCCCCAGCAGTACTCGGTGACCATCTCCTGCAGCGGTCGGGTGAAGTCGTCGGCGTTGTCGATTGAACGCTGTACATAGGCTTCACCCAAGACCTGGGTACGAATTTTCAGGCCCTGTTCATACTTGTCGTTGCTCATGGTTCAGCGCTCCTCAGGCCAGGGTCGGCAGTGGGCCCAGCTTGCCCTTGTGATAGATCATCGGCGTGACCGGCTGTGTGGGCAGGATCAGGTTCTTCACCGCACCGACAATGATCGCGTGGTCGCCGCCGTCGTATTCGCGCCACAACTCGCACTCGATGATGGCCGTGGCGTTGGCCAGCAACGGGTTGCCCAGCTCGCTGAGGTACCACTCGATGCCCTTGGTCTTTTCTTTGCCTTTGCTGGCGAAGGCATAGGCTTCGGCGGTCTGGCCGGCGGACAGCAGGTGGATCGCGAAGCGCTTGCTGTCGCGCAGAATCGGGTAGGTGTCCGACGCGTAGTTGGGGCAGAACAGCACCAGGGCCGGGTCGATCGACAGCGCACTGAAGGCGCTGGCGGTGATGCCGACGATGCCGCCGTCCGGGTCGAGGGTGGTGACCACCGTGACGCCCGAAGGAAACGAGCTCATGACGTCTTTGTAAATGCCGGGTTCGATCATGGTTGTGGTCTCTTAACGCATCACAAAGGGATCAGGCATGGGCGCCTGGGAGAGGTTGATCCACACCGTCTTCAGCTCGGTGTAGGCGAGCACCGAATCGATGCCGCTTTCGCGTCCATAGCCGCTGTTCTTGAAGCCGCCGATGGGCGCCATGGCCGAGACGGCGCGGTAGGTGTTGACCCAGATGATCCCCGAGCGCACGTCGCGTGCCAGGCGGTGGGCGCGGCCCAGGTCACGGGTCCAGATGCCGGCGGCGAGGCCGAACTGCGAGTCGTTGGCGATGGCCAGGGCCTGGGCTTCGTCCTTGAAACGGATCACCGAAGCCACCGGGCCGAACACTTCTTCCTGCATGATCTTCATCGAATTGGTGTCGCACTCGAACAGCGTCGGCTCATAGAACCAGCCTTCGCCGAGGTTCTGCGGGCGCTTGCCACCGGTGCGCAGGCGCGCGCCTTCAGCGATGGCATCCGCCACCAGGCCTTCTACCACGGCCAGTTGCTGGGCGGTGGCCATGGGACCCATTTCGCTGGCGTCGTCCTGCGGGTTGCCGATGCGGATGCGTTGGGCGCGTTCCACCAGACGCTCGACGAACTCGTCGTAGATTTCATCCTGAACCAGCAGGCGCGAACCGGACACGCAGCTCTGCCCGGACGCCGCATAGATCCCGGCGATTGCACCGTTGATGGCACTGTCGAGGTCGGCGTCGGCAAAAATGATATTCGGTGACTTGCCACCCAGTTCCAGCGACAGCTTGGCGAAGTTCTCCGCGCTGCTGCGCACCACATGCCGTGCCGTGGCCGCGCCGCCGGTAAAGGCGATCTTGCGTACCAACGGGTGGCGGGTGAGGGCGGCGCCGGTGTTTGGGCCGTAGCCGGTCACCACGTTGACCACGCCTGGTGGAATCCCGGCTTCCAGCGCCAGGCGCGCCAGCTCCAAGACGGTTGCCGAAGCGTGCTCCGAGGGTTTGATCACGATGGTATTGCCCGCCGCCAGGGCCGGCGCGAGTTTGATCGCCGTCAGGTACAGCGGGCTGTTCCACGGAATGATCGCGGCGACCACGCCCATGGCTTCGTGGACCGTGTAGGCCAACAGGTCCGGTTTGTCCAGCGGCAAGGTGCCGCCTTCGAGCTTGTCGGCCAGGCCTGCGGTGTAGTGGAAGAACTCCGGCAGATAGCTTACCTGGCCACGGGTCTCGCGGATCAGTTTGCCGTTGTCGCGGCTTTCCAGCTGCGCCAGTTGTTCTGTGTTTTCGGCGATCAAGTCACCCAGGCGGCGCAACAATTTGCCCCGTGCAGTAGCGCTGAGGCCGCGCCAGGCCGGGCTCTCGAAAGCCGATTGCGCGGCCTGTACGGCGCGGTCCACGTCGGCTTCATCGGCATCGGGCAATTGCGCCCAGGGTTCGGCCAGGGCCGGGTTGAGGCTGTCGAAAGTCTTGCCGGACAGGGCATCGACCCATTCACCGCCGATGCACATCTGGAAGCGTGCGAGTGTCATGCAACGATCCCCTTTATTGGATTGTTTTGGGCGTACACGGTGTCGAGGAACCCCAGCAGCAGGCTATTGACCAGGCGCGGTGATTCCACCGGCATCATATGCCGTTGCTCGGCCAGCACCGCAACCGTGGCGCCGGGAATACGGTCGGCCAGTTGCCGGGCCATTTCCGGCGTCGAGCCGGGGTCCAGTTCGCCGGTGGCTACCAGGGTGGGCACGCGCAACACCTTGAGGTCGTCGGCGCGGTACATGTCCTGGGTCGCAAACAGCTCGTAGGTGGTGAGGTAGCCCTGGGGGTCGTTGCCCGCCAGGGTCTGGCGCAACGCGGCGATTTGCGCCGGATTGGCCGCCTGGTATTCACGGCTGAACCAGCGCGACAGCGCCGCTTCCGCATTTGCATCCGGCCCGTGCTCGGCGGCCTGGGCCGTGCGTGCGATCACACCGGCACGCTGCTCGGGGCTGCGGTTGAATACACTGTTGAGCACCACCAGGCTTTTGAGACGGTCGGGGTAATGCAGGGCAAACGCCCGTGCGACCAGGCCGCCCATGGAAAACCCGATCACCGTGGCCTGGGGCAGTTGCAGGTGGTCGAGCAGTTCCAGCAACTGGTCCGCATAGCCGAGCAACGGTGTGCCGGGGGCCGGGCGCGGGCTGGCGCCATGGCCGAGCATGTCATAGCTGATCACATGATAATTGGTGGCCAGGCCAACGATTTGCCCGCCCCACATTTCTTTGTTCAGGCCCACGCCGTGGATCAAAACCACAGGCTGGCCTTGGCCGGTCGCCAGGTAACTGGTACCCGCCGGGGTGCGTTCAGCGGTGAGCCGAATCATGGAGCGCTCCTGCATGCTTTTTCTTATGGCCGGTGTCGCTTACTGGGCTTTTTCAGCCGCCAGCTCTTCCAGGTCGATGTAACGGTTGCCGATCCGTGGGTGCAGGCGACCGCCATCGGCGCAGCCCAGCACGACGACGATTTCGTCAGCGCGCGGCGCGTCTTCGATTTGCATTTCCAGGGTGATGTAGTGCGAGCGCAGGCCTTCGTCGTCCTTGTGCATCATTGGAATCTGGATCGAGGTACCCGGGCCGCCGCGCTTGTTGGTGAAGCTCAGGTAGCTTTTGGCCTTGACGGCTTCACGGTAGTGGTTGCCGAAGCGCAGGGTATGGATGATCGCGCTCGCGTGTTCGATCTCGCCATCGGCGCCTACCACGGCCGCTTTGCCGTAGGCCTCGATCTTGTCGGCACCGCCGATGATGCCCACCAGGCGCTCGACCATCAGCGCGCCGAGGTCGGAGCAGTTAGCGCGGATCTCCGGCTTCAGGTCTTCGACGAAACCACGGCCCAGCCAGGGGTTTTTCAGTACCACGGCCAGGCCGACCATTTTCACGGGCGTGTCGGAGGCTTTGCCGCCCTCGATAAAGGTCTCTTCTACATAACTGACGATCTTGCGGATTTCGAAACTCATGGGCTGCTCCGTCTCAGTGAGGGTCTGCGTATGATGGTATACCATAATACGAGAAGCGCAATAGGCGTGCGGCAAGATCCCAGGCAGGCGTGCGTGGGTTTGTTGAGGAGGGGGGTATGCAGCGATCAGGCGGTGAAGGGCTCACCGCCTGCCTTGGGAGAGGACGTCAGAACTTGAAGCGGCCCACCAGACCGTTGAGCTGACCGGAAATGTCGGTCAAACGCCCCGACCCGCTCTGCGCCGTATGCGCAAACTCTTCAACCAACTGCGCATCGGCATGAATCTGCGCGATGTGCCGGTTGATCTCTTCGGCCACTTGGTGCTGCTCTTCGGCGGCGGTGGCGATCTGGGTGTTCTGGTCGCGAATCGAATCCACCGAACCGCGAATCTTGTCGAAGCTGTCGCGGGCCTGCTGGATGCGTTCCACGCTGGTGTGCGACCCCTGCAGGCTGCTTTGCATTTGCTGGGTGACTTCCTTGGTGCGGCGGGCAAGATTGCCCAGCAGGCTGTCGATCTCGCCGGTGGAGTCGGCGGTGCGGCGGGCGAGGGCGCGGACTTCGTCGGCGACCACGGCGAAACCTCTGCCCTGATCGCCGGCGCGTGCGGCTTCAATCGCAGCGTTAAGCGCCAGCAGGTTGGTCTGTTCGGCAATCGAGCGGATGGTATCGAGGATGGCGTTGATGTTCTGGCTGTCTTGTTCGAGCAACTGCATGGTCTGCGTGGATTTCTGCAGGTCTTCGCTGAGCTTGAGCACGCTGCCGGTGGCTTCGCCGATGTGCTGCTGGCCGTTGTGTACGTCGCGATAGCCTTCGTCGGCACTCGACGCGGCGGCGCTGCACGAGCGCGCCACTTCATTGGCGGTGGCCACCATTTCGTTGAAGGCGGTGCTCACCAGTTCCACGGCTTCGCGTTGGCGGCCGGCGGCCTGGTTCATGTTATTGGCTACTTCACGGGTGTCGGCGGCGGCGGTTTGCAGGTCCGAAGACGCGTTGCCGATGCGCTGCACCAACTGGGCGATCATGCTCAGGAACTGGTTGAACCAGCCGGCCAGGCTGGCGGTTTCGTCCTTGCCCTGCACCTTGAGCTGGCGCGTGAGGTCGCCTTCACCTTCGGCAATTTCCTGCAGGCCGTCGGCCACCCCGCGAATCGGGCGCACGATCACGCGGGCGAAACTGGCGCCGACGATGGCGAATACCACCGCCAAGACGGCGGCGATGGCGGCGATCAACCACGTCAGGCGGGTGGCGCCGGCCATCACTTCGTCACGCTTGATCAGGCCGATAAAGCGCCAGCCCAGGTCTTTGGAGCTGACCACGTTGGCCATATAGGCCACGCCGTCGATGTCGATCCGGGTCACGCCGTCGCCGCCCTTGGCCAGTTCGGCGTAGTTGGGCCCCAGATCGGCCAGGGGCTTGAAGTTGTGCTTGGCATCGCTGGGGTCTACCAGCACGTTGCCGTTGCCTTCCACCAGCATCAGGTAGCCGCTGTCGCCCAGCTTGATGGTGCGCACCAGTTCGGTGAGCTGCTTGAGCGACACGTCCAGGCCGACCACGCCAAGGATATTGCCAGTGGTGTCGGCGACGGTATGCACGGTACCGATCAGCACCACATCGTCCGGTGCCCAGTAATAGGCACCGGTGCGCACGGTCTTGCCTGGCGCAGCAATGGCCGCCTGGTACCAGGGGCGTACGCGTGGGTCGTAGTTGGTCAGTTTGGTGTCGTCCGGCCAGCTGGCGTAGCCGCCGTCGCGCAGGCCCAGGGACAGGTAGGCAGTGCTGGGATGGCTTTTGGCGAACTGGTCGAAAATCGCCAGCAGTTCGGTATTGGTCGGTGTCAGCGGGATTTGCGCGGCGTCCGCGCTGGCGTAGCTCTTCAGGTCCTTGGCCGCGATAACGCGCGGGTCCTTGGCCACGTACTCGACGTTCTGGCTGATGCCGTCGAAAAACTGCTTCATGCCATTGTCGATCTGGCGGATCTCGCGGCCGCTGCTGTCGAGAAAGTTGGCGAGGGCGCCTTCGCGCACATTCAGCACCACGATCATCGCGACCAGGATGACCGGGAGGCACGCGATGGCCGCAAACGCCCATGTCAGCTTCTGCTTGATATTCATGACTTCACCCGCGGGTATTTATAGTTTTGGCAAGGGAGAAAACGGTCGTGCTGTGCGTCGCATGCGTTTTATGAGGACATGGTCATGCTTACCCTCGATATATCGACCGAGGGCGGCGGCACTTGAGGGGAGGGGGGCAATCAGCCGATCTGGTCACCGGCCAGGGCGTCACGACGCATCGACTGCAGGTTCTTCTCGATGGTTTCGCAGATCGCTTCCATTTGAATCTGATGTTCACTGGAGCGAAACGGGCTTTGCAGGTCGGTGCCGATGCGTTCGATGGCCAGCAGCATGAAACCCACCACCGTGGAGGCCAGCGGGGTGAACCAGCCGAGGGATTCCACCAGGCCCACGGGCACGATCAGGCAGAACAGCGAAATGAACAGACGTGGGAAATACACGTAGGGGTAGGGCAGCGGCGTGTTGGCGATCCGCTCCATGCCGCCCTGGGCATTGGACAGGTCCACCAGCGTCGACTCCAACCGCGCCAGGCGGATGCTGTCCAGGTGACCGGCCTTGTATTCCCGGGCCAGCAATGCGGCTGAGCCAGTGAGAATGTCGTTGGCGAAGTTGTTGGTTGCGCCATTGCGCGCAAATTCCGCGTCAGGGATGAACGCGCGCACTTCCTCCGGGCAGGGCTCGCCCTTGAGGTGCGCGGCCAGGCAATTCACATAGGCCACATGACGGCGCAACAGCGTGGATTTGATCGGGTTCACTTCGCTGTCGGGATCGTCCAGCAGGGTCAGTACCTGGCGGGCGAAGCTGCGCGAGTTATTGACCATCGAGCCCCATAAGGTGCGCGCTTCCCACCAGCGGTTGTAGGCGCTGCTGTTACGGAAACTGATCAGCACCACCAGTGCCGAACCCAGCAAGGTCAGGGGCATCAGCGGCAGGTTGATCTTGGAGTTGAGGAACAGCATGAAATCCACCGTGACGGCGATATCCCACAGCAACAGCCAGAACAGGGCCCAGCCCACATAGCCCATGGTCTTGATGATCAGGCGGTATTTCTTGAGAAGGGCAGCTTTCAAACGAGAACCTCGCGGCGTGCGGTTGGCAACAGTGCCAGGTTACGACGCCGTAGACGGGTGAAGGTTCGCCTGACGGGATCCGGTTCGGGAAATCTGGAACAACTTTGGTACTGATGTCGTCTGGCGCGGCAATCGCTGTACATTGCGCCGAGGCAAAAAGCCATTAACCGCAGGGTTTACCACGTGATTTGTTTTGGGGCCGGGCTGCAGGGATTTCGTAGCTGAGATCAGTGGAATCAAGTTGGATGATCAGGGCTCTTTCATGCATGTCAGTTCGTTGAAGTCGGCTATGTGTAATACCGCGCAAGCGCTCGAACGTCATAGGGATTTTGAATCGTGCTTGAGAGCGCATTACCACGTGCTGCTCGTGCCCTATTCCAGACGACCCTTTTTCTATAAGAGTGCACTTAAATACAGCCGTTTGATGGTGTCGTTTGCGTTATTGAGTAAGTACTTCGCCACGCCGTTGCCGTTGTTGTCCGAAGTTAAAAACCTGTGCGTGACGCGCAGGTATTGTTCGAAAAACAGCCTGGAGTCGATCTTTCTGTTGTTTCGTGCGCTGGGCTTCATGGAGGTTGCGCCGCACCCTGAAGACAGTCGCTTCAGGGTGTATGCGCCCTCGGACGAAGCCTGCCGTGAAGCGCGCCTGATGTTGACCTCCCTCACGGAGTCGTTGGCGCGGTTGTACCCCGAGAGGGCGATTTTTCAGCAATTGCGTGAGTTGGATGACCGCGGTTTCCTGGCCCTTTACTTCAAGGGGTTTGCCATCATTCTCGACGCCGACCTCACGGTCGATGTATTGCTGCCCGAGTGTTACTGGCTGGTTAAAAGGGACGCCGGGCACCTGTTGATGCTGGCCATTTATAACGATGCCTTTGCACCGGAAAATGATCGGGCGACGTTCAGGTCATCTTCGTATCTGGCATTGGCCAAGCAACTGTCGGTGTCCAAGACCCACATTATTCGAATGGTGCAGGAGGGCGTGGAAAAAGGCTATTTCAAAGCGCACTCCAAGACCCGGCTGGAAGTTTTGCCGCCCTTTGTCAGCCTGGTAAAGCGGTTCATGGCCTTTTCATTTGCGGTTGGCCTGCATGCTATTGAAATGGGAGCGTAGGGATGCCTGCTCACTGGAAGTTAAGGCCCAGGATGCGCCGGTTGCTGTCGCCTGCGGTAACGCAAGCCGAATGGATAGGCATCGTTGCCTGGACTGGTATCGGCTTGATCCAGGCCATGATGTTCGACCCGTATGTGTTGAGCGTCACCCTCGGCCTGTTAGTTGTGTGCCGTTTTCATTCGCTGACGACGAACTTCCTGTTGTGGCGGTTGCTGGGGGTGACCTATATCGTGCTGTTGTCGGTGGGGTTTGCCTACATCATTCACTTGAATCCGCCATTGCGTATCTACGGCTTGCCCCTGGCCGTCACGCTGGTGGTCGGCAGCGCGATCTTGTTTATCAGTGTCCAGGATTATCTGGTCGGCGCCCTGTCGGTCTGGCTTATCCTGTGGTCGCCCATGCAGGCCGAACTCTATGCCGCAACCCAAAGTTATCTGCTGATATTTTGCGCGTCGTCGGTGTCGATCGGTTTCATCCTGAGTTACTCATACTTGAAGAACCTGCGTTCGGTGTTGCTGGTGGAAAGTGAGTTTCGCGCATTGGCCGAGACCGATTACCTGACCTCTATCCTCAACCGGCGCGCGTTCATGCAAAACTTCGAAAAGTTGCTCGACAGCGGCCAGGGCGGCTACTTCATCATGTTGGATATCGACAGCTTCAAGGCCAAGAATGACCTGTACGGCCACGACGTCGGCGATAAGATTTTGCGCGCCATGGCGCTCTGCCTGAAAAACGCCAAAGGCAGCCACAGCTTTGGACGCATCGGTGGGGAAGAGTTCGGCGTATTGTTGCAGGGCGATGACCCGGCGCTGGCCGGCGAGTTTGTGCTGGATCTGTTGCAGGCGATCCGCTGCAGCGTCGCCGCGCCTCACAACTACACGTGCAGTGCCGGCATGGCGCGCTTTTCGGCAGGTGACGACTTGTCGACGGTACTCAAGTTAGCCGACAAAAACCTGTATGGCGCCAAGCGCAATGGCAAGGACTGTGTGCATCTGGATGGCGCGCCGCTGCGGCCGGTCACGGCCTGAAGCGCAGGGGCCGGTGTTCACCGTTGGGCAAGCACACTCGCCAACAACCCGGGGAAGCGACCTTCGAGCTCTTCGCGACGCAACGAGTTCATGTGGGTGGTGCCGACATTGCGGGTGTTCACCAGGCCCGCATCACGTAACACCCTGAAGTGGTGGGACATGCTCGATTTGGGGCGCCCGCCGTCCAGTTCGCCACATGTGGCTTCCGGCACGCTTGCCAGGCAGCGCACGATTTCCAGGCGCACGGGGTCGCTGAGGGCGTAGAGCACGCGCTCAAGTGTCAGCTCTTGCGGGGTAGGGTGTTTGAAGGCTCGCATGGCGCGGATCATAACAGGGGGGTAGCGTTGAATACCATAGTTCGATTACCATCGAACTATCGAATCACGCACGTTTATCCGGAGTATCTGATGTCCGCTTTGTTCGAACCGTTCAAACTCAAAGACGTAACCCTGCGTAATCGCATTGCCATCCCGCCGATGTGCCAATACATGGCCGACGACGGCATGGTCAATGACTGGCACCACGTGCACCTGGCCGGCATGGCCCGTGGCGGTGCTGGCCTGCTGGTGGTCGAGGCCACTGCCGTCGCGCCGGAGGGGCGTATCACCCCAGGCTGCGCCGGTATCTGGAGCGATGCCCATGCCGAGGCGTTCGTGCCGATGGTCAAGGCGATCAAGGCTGCGGGTGCCGTCCCCGGTATCCAGATTGCCCACGCCGGCCGCAAAGCCAGCGCCAACCGTCCATGGGAAGGCGACGACCACATCCCGGCCTCCGATGCCCGCAGCTGGGAAACCATCGCCCCGTCGGCTATTGCGTTCGGCGCGAACCTGCCCAACGTGCCGCGTGCCATGACCCTGGAGGATATCGCCCGCGTCCAGCAAGACTTCGTCGACGCCGCCCGTCGTGCCCGTGACGCCGGTTTTGAATGGATCGAGCTGCACTTCGCCCATGGCTACCTGGGCCAGAGCTTTTTCTCCGAACACTCCAACCAGCGTACCGACGCCTACGGTGGCAGCTTCGACAACCGCAGCCGCTTCCTCCTGGAAACCCTGGCCGCCGTGCGCGAAGTCTGGCCGGAAAACCTGCCGCTCACCGCCCGCTTCGGCGTGATTGAGTACGACGGCCGTGATGAGCAGACCCTCACCGAGTCCATCGAACTGGCCCGCCGATTCAAGGCCGGTGGCCTGGACCTGCTGAGCGTCAGCGTTGGGTTCACCATTCCCGACACCAACATCCCGTGGGGCCCGGCGTTCATGGGCCCGATTGCCGAACGTGTGCGCCGTGAAGCCGGTATTCCGGTGACCTCGGCGTGGGGCTTTGGTACACCGCAACTGGCCGAAAGCGCGCTGCAGGCCGGGCATCTTGACCTGGTCTCCGTGGGCCGTGCGCACCTGGCCGATCCGCATTGGGCGTACTTTGCGGCCAAGGAACTGGGCGTGGACAAGTCGTCCTGGACCTTGCCGGCGCCGTATGCGCATTGGTTGGAACGCTATCGCTGAGCTAGCGACTCGGTAAAACTGTGGGAGGGGGCTTGCTCCCGATGGCGGTGGGTCAGTAGCAGATAAGCTGCCTGATCCACCGCCATCGGGAGCAAGCCCCCTCCCACATTTGGTTTTCATACATCAGGAATACCGAGCTACCTGATACAGAGCTGATACGCGAAAGATGGCAAATGAGAATAGATGTCAAACGCGAATGCGTTGATATATGATGCGCGGCGAATTCTTGGCAGGTTTGCCGCCCCATCTGGCTCATTCACTAGGTTCAACATCCATGCGTCGTACCCTGATTTCCATCTGTGTGCTGCAGGCGTTTTCCCCGTTCAGTTGGGCAGATAGTGCCCCCACCGAAAACACCAGCCTTGAGTTGCAAGCGACCACTGTGACCGGCACGGCGGATTTCGAGACGGCTCAAGGACCGGTCAAGGGCTACCACGCCACACGTTCAGCCAGTGCGACGCGCACCGACACCTCGATTCATGAAACCCCGCAGTCCATCAGCGTGGTGTCCAGGGATGTGGTCGAAGACATCGGCGCAACGCGCCTGCAGGATGCCCTTGACTATGCCGGCGGGGTTGGCCGCGCCAACAACTTCGGTGGCCAGGGCCTGACCACCTTCACCGTGCGTGGCTTTACCACCGGTGAGTTCTACCGCAACGGTTTCCCGATCAATCGCGGTTACCCGAACATGCCGGATGCCAATACCATCGAGCGTCTCGAGGTGTTGCGCGGCCCGGCGACCATGCTCTACGGCCGTGGCGACCCCGGTGGCACGTTCAACGTGGTGTCCAAGCAGCCGCTGGCCGAACGCAGCGTCACCCTGGGCAGCCAAGTCAATGACCAAGGCATGAAGCGCGGCACCCTGGATGCCTCCGGCCCGCTGGACGAAGCAGGCCGCCTGGCCTATCGCCTGAACGTGGTGGGCGAGGGCGGTGACACCTTCCGCGATCACGTCGAGACCGAACGCTACGGCGTGACACCGGTGCTCACCTGGCAGGCCAGCGATGACACCAAGGTGATCTTCGAAGGCGACTTCATGCGTAACAATGCCCCCTTGGACCGTGGCCTGACGCGTTACCCGAATCAGCGAGGCACGTCGTCGCGCGAGACGTTCTGGGGCGACAAGGACGTGGGCAAGCTGCACAACGACAACAACATGGCGCAGTTGCGTTTCGAGCATGCGCTCAATGACAACTGGACGTTGGGCGGCGGTTTCCAGTGGTTGGACGGGACGTTGAAGGGCAACGCAATCGAGGCTAACGGCCTGGGCGCCGATGGCCGTACCCTGGAACGTAATTTTAACTACCGCAAGCTGGAGTGGACCGACAAGGACTATCAGCTCAACCTGACCGGGCATTTCTCCACCGCTGGTTTCGAGCACACCTTGCTGACCGGCATCGAGTACGAAGACTACGACTATAAGTCGATCATCCAGCGCTCCAGCGCCACTGCGGGCACTTACCCGATCGATATCTTCAACCCGGTCTACGGCCAGGCGCGCCCGCCGCTGACGCGCACGCCGACCCATGACAAGGAAAACCTCAAGACCTACGCGGCCTTCGTGCAGGACCAGGTGGCCCTGACCGAGCGCTTGAAAGTCCTGGCCGGTGCACGTTTCGAACGGTTTGAACATGACTATGAAAGTTATGTGCCCGGCGTGAACCCCTTCCAGAGCGCAGAAAACGCCGTCACCCCACGTGTGGGTGTGATCTACGACCTCACCGATACCGTCGCGGTGTATGCCGACGCCGCACGTTCGTTCAAGCCGAACACCGGTGCGGCACGCGAAGGCGGTGGTTTCGCGCCGGAGAAAGGCAAGTCCTATGAGATGGGGATCAAGTGGGAAGCCCTGGACCGCCAACTGAGCGTTGACGCTTCGATCTATCAGATCGACAAGAAAAACGTACTGACCACTGACCCGGTGGTCAACACGTTCAGCGTCGCCGCCGGTGAAGTGCGCAGCCGAGGCTTTGACCTCAACGTCGCGGGCAACCTCACGCCTGAGTGGCGCATGATCGGCGGCTATGCCTACGTGGACGCCGAAGTCACCAAGGACAACAGCATCCGCTCCGGCACGCGCTTGTTGAATATTCCGCGCAACAGCTTCAGCCTGCTCAACGTCTATGAGTTCCAGGACGGCGCCCTCAAGGGCCTGGGCCTCGGTGTGGGCGGCAAATACGTCGACCAGCGCGCCGGCCAGACCGCCAATACCGCCTTCTCGATGGACGCCTACACCGTGGTTGATCTGCTGGGCTACTACAAGGTCAACGAACAGGTACGCCTGAACCTGGACGTGAAAAACCTGTTCAATCGCGAGTATGAGGAAGGCGCGTTCGGCAATATCTACGCCTACCCAGGCGCACCGCGCACGGTGCAGGTCGGAATCTCCTACACCCTCTGACGCTGTACACAGTTCCAAATGTGGGAGGGGGCTTGCCCCCGATTGCGGTGTGTCAGTCTCAATATTTTTGACTGATATACCGCTATCGGGGGCAAGCCCCCTCCCACATTTGATCCCATTTATCCCCTGGGCGCGCTACAACGGCGTGAGCACATTCATCACTGTATCCAACGCCACCCGTGTGTCATCCAACTGCACCAAAGATGCATGCCGTGCACCCAGCGCGTCGCGGTTTTTGATCGCGGTGAGGATCGCCTTGTGCCGGGGCAGGCTCAGGCCCTGGATATCCGGGCGGCGGTTGGTGATGTTGATCGACTCGCGCAACGGCAAAGAGAGCATGTTGCACATATAGGCGAGCAGGTCGTTGCGGGTGGCGTCGGCAATGGCGCGGTGAAAGTCCAGGTCGGCCTGCAACAGGTCTTCGTGGGTTTTCGCGGTTTCCATGCCCACATAGGCTTTTTCGATGGTGGCGATGTCCTCATCGGTGGCGGTGGTCGCGGCCATGGCGGCGATTTCCGGTTCGAGAATGCGCCGCACGCCGGCCAGGGTGTTGAAAAACTCGCTGTGGGGCGTGGACTGCATCAACCAGGACAGCACGTCCGGGTCGAGCAGGTGCCACTTCAAGCGCGGCCGCACCACGGCGCCCACCCGAGGCTTGGAATACACCAGGCCCTTGGCGCTGAGCACCCGCGTCGCCTCGCGCAACACCGAACGGCTGACCTTGTATTCCTCGCACAGCGTGGCTTCCATGGGCAGTCTTTCTTCCGGCTTGAAGCGCCCGGAAACGATGTGCATGCCCAAGTCCTGAACGATCTGGGCATGCATGCTCTTGCGCGGCTTGGGCGGCTGGTGATCCATAACGACGGGCAGGCTCTGGCTTAAATTCGCCGCATCATAGCATCCCAATTAGTGGGAATGCCGTGGGACTTCGGCGCCACGGCAGCCCACCAGGAAGTCGAAGTCGCAACCCTGGTCGGCCTGCAGCACATGGTCGATGTACAGCTGGCGATAGCCGCCGACGATGAGCTTCTCGGGCGGCGCCAGGTCGGCCATGCGCGACGCCAATTCGGCGTCGGGAATGTCCAGGTGCAAGCGCCCGTTGGCGCAGTCGAGTTCGATCCAGTCACCTTCCTGCACGGCCGCCAACGGCCCGCCCGCTGCGGCTTCCGGCGCCACATGCAGCACCACCGTGCCATAGGCGGTACCGCTCATGCGCGCATCGGAAATCCGCACCATGTCGGTCACGCCTTGGGCCAGCAATTTGGCCGGCAGGCCCATGTTGCCGACTTCGGCCATGCCTGGGTAACCCTTGGGCCCGCAGTTTTTCATGACCAGGATCGAGTTGGCGTCCACGTCCAGTTCCGGATCGTTGATGCGCGCCTTGTACATGTCGAAGTTTTCGAACACTACCGCGCGGCCTCGGTGCTGCATCAGCTCGGCACTGGCGGCAGACGGCTTGAGCACTGCACCCAGCGGCGCCAGGTTACCGCGCAGCACGCAGATGCCGCCGTCGGCGCGGATCGGGTTGTCGAGGGTGCGGATCACTTCGTCCTGGCCGTAGATCGGTGAGTCCTTGGTGTTCTCGCCCAAGGTTTTGCCGTTGACGGTCAAGGCATTCGGGTGCGGGATCAGGTTGGCTTCGCCCAGGCGGCGCAGTACGGCGGGCAGGCCGCCGGCGTAGTAGAACTCTTCCATCAGGAAGCGCCCCGAGGGTTGCAGGTCGACGATGGTCGGCATGCCACGCCCGATGCGGGTCCAGTCGTCCAGGTCCAGCTCGACGCCGATGCGCCCGGCGATGGCTTTCAAATGGATCACCGCGTTGGTCGAACCGCCGATGGCCGCGTTCACCCGGATCGCGTTTTCGAAGGCTTCCTTGGTGAGGATCTTCGACAGTTTCAAGTCTTCGCGCACCATCTCCACTGCACGCATGCCCGACATGTGCGCCAGCACATAACGCCGTGCGTCCACTGCCGGAATCGCCGCGTTGTGGGGCAGGGAGGTGCCCAGTGCCTCGGCCATGCAGGCCATGGTCGACGCGGTGCCCATGGTGTTGCAGGTACCCGCCGAGCGCGACATGCCGCCTTCGGCCGCGAGGAAATCATCCAGGGTAATGGTGCCGGCCTTGACCTGTTCGCTGAGCTGCCACACCACCGTGCCCGAGCCGATGTCCTGGCCCTTGTGCTTGCCGTTGAGCATCGGCCCGCCGGTGACGACGATGGCCGGCACATCACAACTGGCGGCGCCCATCAGCAGCGCCGGGGTGGTTTTGTCGCAGCCGGTGAGCAGCACCACGCCATCGATAGGGTTGCCGCGAATCGCTTCTTCCACGTCCATGCTCGCCAGGTTGCGCGTCAGCATGGCGGTGGGGCGCAGGTTGGATTCGCCGTTGGAGAACACCGGGAATTCCACCGGGAAGCCACCGGCTTCGATCACGCCGCGTTTGACGTGCTCGGCGATCTGGCGGAAGTGCGCGTTGCACGGGGTCAGCTCCGACCAGGTGTTGCAGATGCCGATGATCGGCTTGCCATGGAACTGATGGTCGGCAATGCCCTGGTTCTTCATCCAGCTGCGGTACATGAAGCCGTTCTTGTCGGCAGTACCGAACCACTGGGCGGAGCGTAGGCCGGGCTTTTTATCAGACATGATCGATTCTCTTATTGTATGACTATATGTTCTGAGCGTGGTTAAACATAAGCGCAAAATCGAAGCTTTGGAAGAGTTGTTTTGCAAATAGTCCTACTATATAGTCTTTCTCAACTGAGGTATGACCCTGGCGGATTTTCGCGAGAGGCGTCCCCCGAGCTTCTATAAAAACAACAATCGGAGATCGACCCCATGAGCCAGGAACTGCGGCTTATTCGGCGCATCACGCTGAAACTGATTCCCTTCCTGATCCTGCTGTACCTGATTGCCTACGTGGACCGTTCCGCCGTGGGCTTCGCCAAGCTGCACATGGGCGCCGACGTCGGCATCGGCGATGCGGCCTATGGCCTGGGCGCGGGGTTGTTCTTCATTGGCTACTTCCTGTTCGAGATTCCCAGCAACCTGATGCTCGACCGCTTTGGCGCGCGGCGCTGGTTCGCCCGCATCATGATCACCTGGGGCACCATCACCATCGGCATGGCCTTCGTACAAGGGCCGCACAGCTTCTATGTGATGCGCTTTCTGCTCGGCGCGGCCGAGGCCGGGTTCTTTCCGGGCGTGCTGTACTACATCACCCAATGGTTCCCGGTGCGCCATCGCGGCAAGATCCTCGGGCTGTTCATCCTCTCCCAACCGATCGCGATGATGATCACCGGGCCCGTGTCCGGCGGCTTGCTGGGCATGGACGGCACCCTGGGCCTGCACGGCTGGCAGTGGCTGTTCATCGTGATCGGCACCCCGGCGATCCTGCTCACCTGGCCGGTGCTGCGCTACCTGCCGGACGGCCCTAAACAAGTCAAGTGGATGAGCGAGGAAGAGAAGGCCTGGCTCACCGGTGAGCTCAACAAAGACCTGCAAGCCTACGGCCAGACCCGCCACGGCAACCCGCTGCATGCGCTCAAGGACAAGCGCGTGTTGCTGCTGGCGCTGTTCTATTTGCCGGTGACCTTGAGCATCTACGGCCTGGGCCTGTGGCTGCCGACCTTGATCAAGCAATTTGGCGGCAGTGACCTCACCACCGGTTTCATCTCCGCCGTGCCGTACATTTTCGGCATCATCGGCCTGCTGATCATCCCGCGCAGTTCAGACCGTTTGAATGACCGTTACGGCCACCTCGCCGTGCTCTATGTACTGGGCGCCATCGGCCTGTTCTTCAGCGCCTGGCTCAGTGTGCCGGTGCTGCAGATGGCGGCCCTGTGCCTGGCGGCGTTCGCGATGTTTTCCTGCACGGCGGTGTTCTGGACCTTGCCGGGGCGTTTCTTCGCCGGTGCCAGTGCGGCGGCCGGTATCGCGTTGATCAATTCGGTGGGCAACCTTGGCGGCTACATCGGCCCGTTCGTGATCGGTGCGCTCAAGGAATACACCGGCAACCTGGCGTCGGGCTTGTACTTCCTATCCGGTGTGATGCTGTTCGGGCTGGTGCTGACCCTGGTGGTCTACCGCCTGCTGGAACGCAAGCATGTGCTGCCCGCCGACCAATTCGCCGCCAGTGCCCGTGGCGCCACACGTACTTAATTCAGGAGAAATGGCATGCGTTTAGTTCAGTTCGAGTTGCCCAACGGCGAACGCCGCGTCGGCGTAGTGCAAGGCACACAGCTGCGCGAAGTTCAGGCGGCGCGCAGCGTGCGTGAATTGGCCCTGGCCGCGATCGAAGCCGGTGTTGGCCTTGAGCAGCAGGTGAACAGCCTTGGCCTGGGCGACGGCCACGACTACGCCGCGCTGTTGGCCGAACTCAAGGTGCTGCCGCCACTGGACCACCCGGACCCGGCCCATATGCTGATCAGCGGCACCGGCTTGACTCATCTGGGCAGCGCCTCGGCGCGAGACAAAATGCACCAGGCCGGTGACGACACCGCCCTGACCGACACCATGCGCATCTTCAAATGGGGCGTTGAAGGCGGCAAGCCAGCCGCCGGGCAGGCGGGCGTGCAACCGGAGTGGTTCTATAAAGGCGACGGCAGCACCGTGGTGCGCCCCGGCGCAGCGTTCCCGGTACCGCCGTTTGCCGAAGACGCCGGCGAAGAGCCGGAAATCGGTGGCCTCTACGTGATCGGCCCGGACAGCAAGCCCTACCGTGTGGGCTTTGCGGTGGGCAACGAATTCTCCGACCATGTGATGGAACGCAAGAACTACCTGTACCTGGCCCATTCCAAACTGCGCAGTTGCAGCTACGGGCCGGAATTGCGCGTGGGCGACTTGCCCCAGCACCTGGCAGGCATCAGCCGCATCCTGCGTAACGGCGAAGAAATCTGGCGGAACGAATTCCTCAGCGGCGAGGCCAATATGTGCCACAGCCTGGAAAACCTCGAATACCACCACTTCAAATACCGCCAGTTCCTCAAGCCCGGCGATGTGCACATCCACTTCTTCGGCACTGCCACGCTGTCATTTGCCGACGGTATACGTACCCAGGCCGGCGACGTGTTCGAGATCACCCAGGTTGAATTCGGCGCGCCGCTGGTCAACCGTGTCGGCAGCAGTGATGCGGCATTCGAACCCGGCAACGTCATTACCCTTTAAAGGAGAGCCCCATGCCTCAGTTCCTCGGTCACAACTACATCGGCGGCCAGCGCAGTGCCAACGGCAGCACCCAGTTGCAGAGCGTCGACGCCACCACCGGCGAAGCCTTGCCCCAGGCGTTCTACCAGGCCACCCCGCAGGAGGTGGATGCCGCCGTCAAAGCGGCCGCCGCCGCGTACCCGGCTTACCGCGCCTTGAGCGCGTCACGCCGTGCGCAATTTCTTGATGCGATTGCCGACGAGCTGGACGCATTGGGCGATGATTTCGTCGAACTGGTCTGCCGCGAAACCGCCTTGCCGGCGGCGCGCATCAAAGGCGAACGTGGGCGTACCAGCGGCCAGATGCGCCTGTTCGCTACCGTGTTGCGTCGCGGTGATTTCTACGGCGCGCGCATCGACAAAGCGCTGCCGGATCGCCAGCCATTGCCGCGTCCGGACCTGCGCCAATACCGCATCGGCCTGGGCCCGGTCGCGGTGTTCGGCGCCAGCAACTTCCCCCTGGCATTTTCCACCGCCGGCGGTGATACCGCCGCTGCGCTGGCAGCCGGTTGCCCGGTGGTATTCAAGGCCCACAGCGGGCATATGGCGACGGCGGAGCAGGTGGCCGATGCGATCATCCGCGCTGCCCAAGCCACCGAAATGCCGGCGGGCGTGTTCAACATGATCTTCGGCGGCGGCGTTGGCGAAGCGCTGGTCAAGCACCCGGCGATCCAGGCCGTCGGCTTTACCGGCTCGCTCAAGGGCGGCCGTGCCCTGTGCGATATGGCGGCGGCGCGCCCGCAGCCGATCCCGGTGTTTGCCGAGATGTCGAGCATCAACCCGGTCATCGTGCTGCCGCAGGCGCTGCAAGCCCGCGCCGACAGCGTCGCCCGCGACCTGACCGCCTCGGTGGTGCAAGGCTGTGGTCAGTTCTGCACCAACCCTGGCCTGGTGATCGGCATCACGTCCCCAGCGTTCAGCGCGTTCACGCAACAGGTCGCGAAGCTGATCGGCGAGCAACCAGCGCAAACCATGCTTAACGCGGGCACCTTGGGCAGCTACGGCAAGGGCCTGGAAAAGCTCCTGTCTCACCCCGGTATCGAGCACCTGGCGGGCAACGCCCAATCGGGCAACCAGGCCCAGCCGCAGTTGTTCAAGGCCGATGTGCGCCTGTTGATCGACGGCGATGAAGTGCTGCAGGAAGAAGTGTTCGGCCCGACCACGGTGTTCGTCGAAGTCGCCGACCAGGCCCAGCTCAGCGCCGCCTTGCACGGCCTGCACGGGCAGTTGACCGCCACGATCATTGGCGAACCGGCCGACCTGCAACAGTTCGCCGAGCTGACGCCGCTGCTGGAGCAGAAAGTCGGGCGCATCCTGCTCAACGGTTACCCCACCGGTGTGGAAGTCTGCGATTCGATGGTGCACGGCGGGCCGTACCCGGCCACTTCCGATGCCCGTGGCACCTCGGTCGGCACCTTGGCCATCGATCGGTTCCTGCGCCCGGTGTGCTTCCAGAACTACCCTGATAGCCTGCTGCCCGACGCGCTGAAAAACGCTAACCCGTTGCGTATCCAGCGGCTGGTGGATGGCGCGCCGTCTCGAGAATCCCTGTAAGTCATCCGGAGGCTTCATGTCGTTGAGCGCAGTCACCCCGCACCGTGCCCGGTTGGGCGAAGGGCCGTTCTGGGATGCTCCGTCCCAGGCCCTGTATTGGGTGGATATCGCCGCCCGCCAGGCCCTGCGCCTGATGGACGGGCAGTTGCGAGTCTGGCAATTACCCGAACACGTCTCGGCGTTCATCCCCTGCGAAAGCGGGGATGCGCTGGTGACCCTGAGCAGCGGTGTGTACCGGCTGGACTTGAGCACCGAAGCCCTGACCTTGCTGTGCGTGGCTGACCCACAACCGGGTAACCGCGGCAACGAAGCCCGTTGCGATGCCCAGGGCCGACTGTGGCTGGGCACCATGCAGAACAACATCGGCGCCCACGGTGAAGACCTGCCCATCACGCGACGCTCCGGCGGGCTGTTTCGTATCGACGCCGATGCGACGGTTACGCCGCTGCTGAGCGGGCTGGGCATTCCCAACACGCTGTTATGGAGCGACGACGGCGGCCATGTGCATTTCGGCGACAGCCTGGATGGCACGCTGTACCGGCATGCCATTCAGCCTGACGGCCAGCTCGACGCCGCCCGGACCTGGTTCGCTGCCCACGAACGCGGCGGGCCGGACGGCTCGGCCATGGACAGTGAGGGCTACATCTGGAATGCGCGCTGGGACGGCAGTTGCCTGCTGCGCCTGACGCCTGAAGGGCAGGTGGACCGCATCGTCGAACTGCCCGTCAGCCGCCCCACCAGTTGCGTGTTTGGTGGGCCTGATCTGACCACCCTGTATATCACCAGCGCCGCCAGCCCCTTGGATCACCCATTGGACGGTGCGGTACTGAGCCTGCAAGTGGAGGTGCCAGGCAAGCCCTGTCACCGCTTCGCCGGATGAACCGAAAAACGAATATTCAAAAACAACAACAAGGAGTCACCCGTATGAATCGTCGTCGTGGTTTGCGTTCCCTGTGCTGCGCCGCTGTGGCGGTCTCGGCCATGAGCTTGAGCGGCCTGCTGCTGGCTGCTGAAGAAGTGAAGATCGGCTTTCTGGTCAAGCAGGCCGAAGAGCCTTGGTTCCAGACCGAATGGGCCTTCGCCGAAAAAGCCGGCAAGGAGCACGGTTTCACTGTGATCAAGATCGCCGTGCCCGACGGTGAAAAAACCCTCTCGGCCATCGACAGCCTGGCCGCCAACGGCGCCAAGGGTTTCGTGATCTGCCCGCCGGATGTGTCCCTGGGCCCGGCGATTGTCGCCAAGGCCAAGGCCAACGGCCTGAAAGTGATCGCGGTGGATGACCGTTTCGTCGATGCCAAGGGCAACTTCATGGAGGACGTGCCGTACCTGGGCATGGCCGCCTTCGAAGTGGGCCAGAAGCAGGGCGCCGCCATGGCCGCCGAAGCGAAAAAACGTGGTTGGGACTGGAAGGACACCTATGCGGTGATCAACACTTTCAACGAACTCGACACCGGCAAGAAACGCACCGACGGCTCGATCAAATCCCTGGAAGAAGCCGGCATTCCCAAGGACCATATCCTGACCGCCGCGCTGAAAACCCTCGACGTCCCAGGCAGCATGGACGCCACCAACTCGGCGCTGGTCAAGCTGCCTGGCGGCGCAAAAAACCTGATCATCGGCGGCATGAACGACAACACCGTGCTCGGTGGCGTACGTGCTACCGAAAGCGCCGGCTTCGCAGCGGCTAATGTGATCGGCATCGGCATCAATGGCACCGACGCCATCGGCGAATTGAAGAAAGCCAACAGCGGCTTCTTCGGCTCGATGCTGCCCAGCCCGCATATCGAGGGCTACAACACCGCGCTGATGATGTACGAGTGGGTCACCAAAGGCACTGAACCGCCGAAGTACACCGCCATGGACGAAGTGACCCTGATCACCCGCGAGAACTTCCAGGCGGAACTGACCAAGATCGGGCTGTGGAAATGACCGCTGCGGCCCTGCGTTTTGACGGTATCGGCAAAACCTTCCCTGGGGTCAAGGCGCTCGACGGCATCAGCTTCACCGCCCATCCGGGGCAAGTGCATGCCCTGATGGGCGAGAACGGTGCGGGTAAATCGACGCTGCTGAAGATCCTCGGCGGCGCCTATATTCCCAGCACCGGCACGGTGCAGATCGGCGAGCAGGTCATGGCCTTCAAATGCGCCGCCGACAGCATTGCCAGCGGCATCGCGGTGATCCACCAGGAATTGCACCTGGTGCCGGAGATGACGGTTGCCGAGAACCTGTTCCTCGGGCATTTACCGTCGCGTTTTGGCGTGGTCAACCGCAGCGTGCTGCGCCAGCAGGCGCTGGCATGCCTAAAGGGCCTGGCGGATGAAATCGACCCCCAGGAAAAGCTCGGGCGCTTGTCTCTGGGCCAGCGCCAACTGGTGGAAATCGCCAAGGCGCTGTCCCGTGGCGCCCATGTGATCGCCTTCGATGAACCGACCAGCAGCCTCTCGGCGCGGGAGATCGATCGCTTGATGGCGATCATCACGCGCCTGCGCGATGAGGGTAAAGTGGTGTTGTACGTGTCCCACCGCATGGAGGAGGTGTTCCGTATCTGCAACGCGGTGACGGTGTTCAAGGACGGCCGCTTCGTGCGCACCTTCGATGACATGAGCGCGCTGAACCACGACCAGTTGGTGACCTGCATGGTCGGCCGCGATATCCAGGACATCTACGACTATCGCCCGCGCGAGCACGGCGAAGTTGCCCTGAAGGTCAACGGTCTGCTCGGTCCCGGCTTGCGCGAACCGATCAGTTTTGAGGTGCGCAAAGGCGAAATCCTCGGCCTGTTCGGGTTGGTAGGGGCAGGGCGCACGGAACTGTTCCGACTGCTCAGCGGCCTGGAGCGTGCCAGTGCCGGCAGCCTGGAGTTGTGCGGTGAACCGCTGCAATTGCGCTCACCTCGCGATGCCATCGCGGCCGGCGTGCTGCTGTGCCCCGAGGACCGCAAGAAGGAAGGCATCATTCCGCTGTCCAGCGTCGCCGAAAACATCAACATCAGTGCCCGTGGCGCGCATTCCGCGTTCGGCTGGCTGTTGCGCGATGGCTGGGAGAAAGGCAACGCCGACCACCAGATCAAGGCGATGAAGGTCAAGACCCCGAACGCGGCGCAGAAAATCATGTACCTGTCCGGTGGCAACCAACAGAAAGCCATCCTCGGCCGCTGGCTGTCGATGCCGATGAAGGTGCTTCTGCTGGACGAACCGACCCGTGGCATCGATATCGGCGCCAAGGCCGAGATCTACCAGATCATCCATAACCTCGCGGCGCAGGGCATCGCGGTGATCGTGGTGTCCAGCGACCTGATGGAAGTCATGGGCATTTCCGACCGCATCCTGGTGCTGTGCGAAGGCGCCTTGCGCGGTGAACAACTGCGCGCACACGCGACTGAATCCAACCTGCTGCAGCTGGCCTTGCCGCGCGGCCTGGCGAACTGAGAGACGACCATGACCACTCAAAACAACGCGCTGCCCTCGGCACGCAAACCCCTCGACCTGCGCGCCTTGCTCGACAACTGGGCGATGCTGCTGGCGGCGGTGGGCATCTTTGTCCTGTGTGCCTTGCTGATCGATAACTTCCTCTCGCCGCTGAACATGCGCGGGCTGGGCCTGGCGATTTCCACGGTGGGGATTGCGGCGTGCACCATGCTGTTCTGCCTGGCCTCCGGGCATTTCGACTTGTCGGTGGGTTCGGTGATTGCCTGCGCCGGCGTGGTCGCGGCGATTGTGATGCGCGACACCGACAGCGTGATGCTCGGCATCGGCGCGGCGCTGCTGATGGGCCTGATGGTGGGGTTGATCAACGGTATCGTGATCGCCAAGCTGCGGGTCAACGCGCTGATCACCACCCTGGCGACCATGCAGATCGTGCGTGGCCTGGCCTATATCTTCGCCGACGGCAAAGCGGTGGGCGTGTCCCAGGATCAGTTCTTCGTGTTCGGCAACGGCCAGCTGTTGGGGGTGCCGGTGCCGATCCTGATCACCATCGTGTGCTTCCTGTTCTTTGGCTGGTTGCTCAACTACACCACCTACGGGCGCAACACCATGGCCATCGGCGGCAACCCGGAAGCGGCGTTGCTGGCGGGGGTCAATGTGGATCGCACCAAGATCCTGATTTTCGCCGTGCACGGCTTGATCGGCGCGCTGGCCGGGGTGATCCTGGCCTCGCGCATGACCTCCGGCCAACCGATGATCGGCCAGGGCTTCGAGCTGACGGTGATTTCCGCTTGCGTGCTGGGCGGGGTGTCGTTGAGTGGCGGTATCGGCATGATCCGCCATGTGATCGCCGGGGTATTGATCCTGGCGATTATCGAAAATGCGATGAACCTGAAGAACATCGATACCTTCTACCAGTACGTGATTCGCGGCTCGATCCTGCTGTTGGCCGTCGTCATCGACCGCATGAAACAACGCTGAACTTGATCGTTCCCACGCTCTGCGTGGGAATGCACCCCGGGACGCTCTGCGTCCACTTCTGAACCGGGACGCGGAGCGTCCCAGGCGGCATTCCCACGCGGAGCGTGGGAACGATCAATGTAGGGTTTTAGTTGGCGGTGAACTTGAAGATGGTGTTCTGGGTGTAGGTCTGCCCAGGGTTCAAGCGGGTCGAGGCAAACTTGGGCTGGTTAGGCGCATCCGGAAAGTGCTGGGTCTCCAGGGTGAACCCACTCCAGTGCTGGTAGGTCTTGCCAGCCTTGCCCTTCACCGAACCATCCAGGAAGTTACTGGTGTAGAACTGCACGCCCGGTTCGCTGGTATAGAGCTGCAAACGCCGCCCCGATTCAGGATCATGCACCTCGGCCGCCAGTTGCTTCACGTCGCCTTTGGTGTCCAGTGCCCAGTTGAAGTCGAACCCACCCTGTTTCGGTTCGGCGAACTTGAGCTGCGGATGATCCTCCTTGATGTGCTGGCCGATGGCGGTAGGCTTGAGGAAATCCATCGGCGTGCCCTTGACCGGCGCCAGTTCGCCGGTGGGAATCAGGGTGGCGTTCACCGGTGTGTAATGGCTGGCGTGCAAGGTGGCGACCTGCTTGAGAATATCGCCATTACCCGCGCCAGCCAGGTTGAAGTAGCTGTGGTTGGTGAGGTTGAGCACGGTCGGTTTGTCGGTGGTGGCCTTGTAGTCGATGTGCAGCTCGTTCTTGTCGTTGAGGCGATAAGTGACTTCGGTTTTCAGGTTGCCGGGGAAACCCATTTCACCGTCCTTGGACAGGTAGGTGAGGGTGACCCCGACCGAGTCCTTGTCCTTGACCGGCTTGGCTTGCCACACCTGCTTGTCGAAGCCCTGGGCGCCGCCATGCAGCGAGTTGGGGCCGTCGTTGAGCGGCACCTGGTAGCGTTTGCCATCGAGTTCGAAGGCACCGCCGGCCAGGCGATTGCCGAAGCGGCCGATGGTCGCGCCGAAAAATGCGGTACCGCCTTGATAGCCTTGTACGTCGTCAAAGCCCAGCACCACGTCGTCGACCTTGCCGTGTTTGTCCGGCACCTTCAGCGATTGCAGCACACCGCCGTAGGTAATCACCGTGGCTTGCATGCCATGGCTGTTGCGCAACACGTATTGTTCGACGGCGGTGCCGTCATTGGTTTTGCCGAAGGGTTTGTGTTCGCTGGTCAGGCCTGCGGCCTGGGCGCCGCCGCTGGCGATCAACATGGACATCGCCAGGCCGGACAGCAGGTATCGAGGGTGCTTCATGGTCGAACTTCCTTTTGTTGTTTTTGGATTGAATAGTTCTACTAATGTGCGATATTTCACGATTGAGACAGCGAATTTATAGCCTTTAACGCCGATTTCGTAAAATAAAATAAGACTAATTGATCGAGGCATCACGTTATGAGTACTCAGCAGGCCCTGTATCCCGACCTCAAAGGCAAGACCGTATTGATCTCCGGCGGGGCTTCCGGGATTGGCGAGTTCATGGTGCGGGCGTTCGCCGCCCAGGGCGCCAAGGTGGCGTTCGTGGACCGCGCCCAAAGCCAGGGCGAACGCCTGGCTGCGCTGTTGAACTCCAACGGGCATAGCGTTGAGTTCGAATGCTGCGATATCACCGACGAGATCGGCTATCGCGCGGCGATCGGGCGCTTCGAACATTCCCTCGGCCCGATCACGGTGCTGGTCAACAACGCGGCGAACGACGTACGCCATACCCTGGAAGAAATCGACTCGGAAATGTTCGACCGGCTGATTGCGGTCAACCTCAAGCACGCCTTCTTTGCCGCCAAGGCCGTGGTACCAATGATGAAACAGGCCGGTGGCGGCTCGATCATCAACCTGGGCTCGGTCGGCTGGATGATGGCCTCCGCCGGCTACCCGGTGTACGCCGCCAGCAAGGCCGCCGCCCACGGCATGACCCGTGGCCTGGCGCGGGAGTTAGGCCCCCACCACATCCGCGTCAATACCCTGGTGCCAGGCTGGGTGATGACGGAAAAACAACTGGCCATGTGGGTGGACGATGCGGCCCGTGAGCTGATCGCCCGCAGCCAGTGCCTGCCGGGCAGCGTGATGCCCGAGCATATCGCCAATATGGCGCTGTTTTTGGCTTCCGATGCCTCGGCGATGTGTTCGGCGCAGAACTTTATCGTGGATGGCGGTTGGGTCTAGGCCAGGCGCCACTGTCCAACTGTGGGAGGGGGCTTGCTCCCGATAGCGGTGGGTCAGTCAAGGATGCATTGACTGACATGCCCTCATCGGGAGCAAGCCCCCTCCCACATTTGAACAGTGGTGTTTATTCGATCGGGTCAGGCTTTGAAGGCCGCGTGCCGCGCGAGGCTTCATGCCGAACGCCTGGCAGCCCCCGGCGGCTGCCCGGTGATGCGCTTGAAGGCACGGCTGAACGCCGCCTGGGAGGTGTAGCCCAGGCGTTGCGCCACGGTTTCGATGGGCATGCGTTCCAGGGTCAGCCATTGGCTGGCCAGGCGCATGCGCAGTTCCGTGGCGTAGCGCAGTGGCGGTATGCCGAGGACGGCCTGGAAGCGGTCAGCGAACACCGAGCGCGAGGTATGACACTGGGCGGCCAGCTCCGCCACGCTCCAGTCGTGGCCCGGCTGCTGGTGCAAAGCGAGCAGGGCACTGGCCAGGCGCGGGTCGCGCAACGCGGCCACCAGGCCCGAGGCGTTGCCACAGGCGCACTCGACCCAGCCGCGTACGATCATCGCCGCCACGACATCGGCGAGGCGCGCAAGAATGCCGGCAAAGCCTACGCGCGCCGTAGACATTTCGCGTTCCATTACCGCCAGGATCGGCATCAGCCCCGGGTAACGCTGGCCTGCGGCATCGATCAGCATCAGGGCCGGCATCAGGTTGCCAAGCCCTTGGAGGCTGCCGAGCTCAAATTCCATGCACGCACTGAACAACACCAGGCTGGGGACGGTATCGGGTGATGCATTCACGGCGCACACGGTATCCCCCAACGGTGCGCTGTCGAAATGGTCGATGTCCTGCACATCGGCATCCGCTGCGGATAACAGCGCGTGCGCGCCGCCGTGGGAGATGAACACCGCATTGCCGGCCGACAGTGCGAAAAGGCTGCCGTCCTCAGTGCGCAGCGTGGCGCGGCCGGCCGCGATGAAGTGGAAATAGGCGTGGCCCGGCCGGGCGCCAAAGCCCATGCCGAATGTGGGCCCGGCCTGGATGCGCCGGTACTGCACACCCCGCAGGCGCATGCCGCGCAGCAACTCGTTGATCAGCTCTGAAGAAGCGGTGAATGCGTCCACTGAAGTCATACTCGGGGTTTCGGTTAAAAACTCAAGGTTTTGTATCATAGATCATCCTGGTCGGCCTACCTAGACTGAGCGCCTCGCCAATGACTTGAGGAAGACCTGCGATGACTGATTGTGCAGCCCATACGCCTGCGGGCGTTGTGACAGAACCGGCCTGGCTGGCGGTATTTTCCCTGGCGATGGGGGTATTCGGCTTGCTCACGGCGGAGTACCTGCCGGCCAGCCTGTTGACACCGATGGCCCTGGACCTGGGCGTGACAGAGGCGCTGGCCGGGCAAGCCGTCACGGTGACGGCGGTGGTAGCACTGTTTGCCGGTCTGCTGGTGCCTGGGCTGACCCGTGGTATCGACCGGCGCGTCGTGCTGCTGGGGTTTTCCACGCTGATGATCGCCTCCAACCTGCTGGTGGCGTTGTCCTCCAGCCTGACGGTGCTGTTGTTGATGCGCATCCTGCTGGGCATCGCCCTCGGCGGTTTCTGGAGCATGGCGGCTGCAGTGGCGATGCGCCTGGTGCCGGCGGCGTCCTTGCCCCGTGCGCTGTCGATCATTTTCAGCGGGATCGCCCTAGGCACCGTGGTCGCCGTGCCGCTGGGCAGCTATTTGGGTGGCCTGTACGGCTGGCGCAGTGCGTTTATTGCGGCGGCCGCCGTCGGCCTGCTGACCCTGGCGTTCCAGGCCTTCACGCTGCCGCGCATGGCGCCCCATGGCACCGCGCGCCTGCGCACCGTGGTGGACGTACTGCAGCGCCCCGGCATCGCCATCGGCATGTTCGGCTGCGTACTGGTGCACACCGCGCATTTCGCACTGTTCACCTACATCCGGCCGTTCCTGGAAAGCACCACCGGGGTCGACACCGAGGGGTTGGCGCTGATGCTGCTGGGGTTCGGCGTGGCGAACTTTGCCGGCACGCTGTTCGCCGGCTGGCTTCTGGTGCGCCGCCCACGCACAACACTGGTGTTAATGCCGGTGTTGGTGGCAATCGCGGCACTGGCCCTGGTCTGGTTGCCTGCGTCACTGCCGGGCCAGGCGATGCTCCTGGCGCTATGGGGCATGGCATTTGGCGGCGTACCCGTGGCGTGGTCGAACTGGGTCGCGCGTGCGGTGCCGGACCAGGCGGAAAGTGCCGGAGGCATGGTGGTCGCGTCGGTGCAGTCGGCCATCGCGGCGGGCGCTGCCGGCGGCGGGCTGATGTTCAGCTTCAGCGGCATCGGTGGGGTGTTTATCGGTGCGGGTGTGTTGATGTTGCTCGCGGCCTTGCTCATCGCTCTGCGTGTGCAGGTGCCTGGGCAAGAAGGGGACACCAGTGTGACGCGCCACGCGTCTTTGGTTTAGTCTTAAACCCTTTGTTGATCGCAAGCGCCCCTTAGGAGCACCGAGCATGGCTGACTACGTACCCCCCAAGGTCTGGACCTGGGACACTGAAAGCGGCGGCACCTTCGCCAGCATCAACCGGCCCATCGCCGGTGCCACCCATGAAAAAGCGCTGCCGGTCGGCAAGCACCCGTTGCAACTGTATTCCCTGGCCACGCCCAATGGGCAGAAGGTCACGATCCTGCTCGAAGAGCTGCTGGCGCTCGGGCACACCGGTGCCGAATACGACGCCTGGTTGATCAAGATCGGCGACGGCGACCAGTTTGGCAGCGGTTTCGTGGCGGTAAACCCGAACTCGAAGATTCCGGCGTTGATGGATCACAGCGGCGCTGCGCCGATTCGCGTGTTCGAGTCGGGCGCGATCCTGCAGTACCTGGCCGAGAAGTTCGGCGCGTTTTTGCCCGCCGAACCTGCCGCCCGTGCCGAATGCCTGTCGTGGCTGTTCTGGCAGATGGGCAGCGCACCGTACTTGGGCGGCGGCTTCGGGCATTTCTACGCGTATGCGCCGAGCAAGATGGAATACCCGATCAATCGTTTCGCCATGGAGGCCAAGCGCCAGCTGGATGTGCTGGACAAGCGCCTGGCGGTGAGCGAATACATTGCCGGGGACGCGTACACCATCGCCGACATCGCCATCTGGCCCTGGTACGGCGGGTTGGTCAAAGGGCGGTTGTATGGGGCGGCGGAGTTTCTCTCGGTGCATGAATACAAGCACGTCATGCGCTGGGCGGATGCGATCGATGCACGGCCGGCGGTGCAGCGCGGGCGGCGGGTGAATCGGGTGTCCGGTGATGATCAGTTGGCCGAGCGCCATAGTGCGAGCGACTTGGACTGAAAGTGTGGGAGGGGGCAAGCCCCCTCCCACATTTGGATCTTCTTGGCTTCAATTATTTGTAGCGTTGTTCGAACACCGCTACCTGTTCGGGTTTTATGAGTTCGAACGGCACCCACACCTCTGACTCGATTGGCTCGCCCTTGATCATCCGCACCGCCGCTTGTACCGCTTGAGTCGCCTGGGCTTTGGGGTCCTGGAACACTGAGGCGGTGAGCACGCCGCGCCTGATCGCCGCCAGGCCATCGGGCAGGCCATCGATGCCGACAATCGCCACGTCGCCCTTGGCCTTGCCGGCCTGCTGCAACGCCATGGCCGCGCCAATCGCCATTTCATCGTTGTTGGCCACAATTGCATCGAACTGCGTGCCCGCCAGCAGCCAGTTACTGGTCAGGTCCATGGCCTTGCTGCGTTGCCATTCGGCACTTTGCTGCTCGACAATCTTGATCCCGGGAAAGTCCTTGAGCACCTGCTTGGCGCCCTCAGTGCGATCATGGGTAGCGTTTTGCGCCAGGTCGCCCATGATGATCGCCACGTTGCCCTTGCCGCCGAGTTTTTCCGCGAGGTAGCGCATTTGCAGTTGCCCGGCTTCGATGTCGTTGGACGCCACGGTCACGACCCCCTTGGGCAGCGTGCGTTGATCCGGATGGCGGTTGACGTACACCAATGGCTTATTGGCGGCCACGGCGGCGCGGGTCATGTTGGCGGTGGCGGCAGTGTCCACCGGCAGCACGATGACCGCGTCGACGTTCTGGTTGAGAAACCCTTCGACCTGGTTGAGCTGACGCACCACGTCGCCCTGGGCGTCCTCGAACTGGATCTGCACGTCTTGTTGTTTGGCAGCCGTTTCAAGGCCAGTGCGTACGTAGGTCATGAAGTTATCGTCGACCCGCGCGATGCTCACGCCGATGCGATACGCGGCGAAGGTCCATTGGCTGAACAGCAGCAACAGGGTGGCAACGATCAATGAATAGCGATGCATGAGGTGTTCCTCTTGTTGTTATAGGGTGAAGGCTTGGCGAAAACGCTCCAGGGCCGCTTCGCTGTCGCCGCTGGCCCAGGCTTCCAGGCCGACCACGCCGCTGTAGCCGATGGCCTGCAGCGCCCTGGCAATCGCCGGGTAATGGATCTCCCCGGTGCCAGGCTCCTGGCGCCCGGGCACGTCCGCCACCTGGATTTCGCCGATGGCGCTGCCCGCGCGCTGGATCAATTCGATCAGGTTTCCTTCGCCGATTTGCGCGTGGTAAAGGTCCAGGTTCATTTTCAAATGCGGGCTGCCCACGGCTTCGATCAGCGCCAGGGTGTCGTCGGCGCGGGCGAATGGCGTGCCGGGGTGGTCGACCTCGGTGTTGAGGTTTTCCAGCAGGAACACGCGGCCGGCGTCTTGCCCCAGGCGAGCGATTTTCTCCAGCGTCTTGCAGGCACTCAGCCACATGCGTCCGGTGGTCCGGCTGACGGGTTGCACCGGCAGGCCGCCGTCACCCAGGCCGGTGCCGTGCAAATTGAGGCTGGGGCACTTGAGGCGCTCGGCAACGCTTAAGGATTCGCGGGCGCTGTCGAGCAAGTGGCGGATACCGTCGGGGTCGGTGAGCGTGCCGCTGATGTAGCCGGTCATGGAGGTGAAGTCCGCGCCCGTCGCGGCGAGGGCGTTGATGTCCTTGTCTGTCCAGTTCCAGATTTCGGCGCTGAAACCCAGGGCATGAATCCGCTTGACCCGCTCGACGAAGGGCAGATCCAGAAACACCATCTCGGCACTCACCGCCAGCTTGAACGGGCTCATAGGCTCACCGCCGTACCTTGCTCATAGGATTGGATACAGGCGCGGGCAATCGCCAGGGCGGCGCGGGCATCTTCCCCGCTGGCCAGGGGCTTGGCGCCGCTTTGCAGGCAGTCGACGAAGTGGTTGAGCTCGGCAATGTAGGCATCGCGCAACAGGTCGGTGTCCAGGCGCTGGGTGTCGGCCTGGATGCCCTGGGCCTGGTAGCGCACCAGGTCGCAGGCCTGCACGCTGCCCATGGTCAGCATGCCGGCGCTGCCGAACACTTCACCGCGCACGTCATAGCCATACACCGCCTGGAAGCTGGCTTCGGCGGTGGCAATCGCGCCGTTATCGAAACGGATCGTGACCACGGCGGTGTCGAGCAAACCCTGGCTTTTGTAGTCCGGGGCGATCAGGGCGTCGGCCATCACCTGCACCTGCACCGCTTCGGCGCCGGGGTTGAGGTAGCGCAGGGTGTCGAAGTCGTGGATCAGGGTTTCCAGGAAAATCACCCATTGCGGTGAGGCGCCAGGGTTGTTCAGCGCCGGGTCGCGGGTCAGGGAGCGCAGCAACTGCGGAGTGCCGATACGGCCTGCGGCAACGTCGAGGTGGGCGGCGCGAAAGCTGTTGGCGAAGCGCCGGTTGAAGCCGACTTGCAGTGGCACTCGGGCATCGGCCGCAGCGGCGATGGCGCGGTCGGCTTCATCGAGGGTGATCGCCATGGGCTTCTCGCAGAAGATGCCCTTGCCGGCACGGGCGGCGCTGATCACCAGCTCGGCGTGGCTGCGGGCGGGGGCGGCGATGAGTACGCCGTCGATATCCGGGTCATCGAGCAGTTGCTGCGGGTCGGTGTAAACCTTGGCTACACCCAGCTCTGCCGCCAGACGCGCGGCTTGCCCTGGGGTTGGGTCGGCGATGGCGGCGAGGCAAGCGCCGGGAATGTGCCGGGCGGCGGTCAGGCCGTGGAAGCTGCCCATGCGGCCGGCGCCGATCAAGCCCAGGCGGATGTTTTTTGTATTCATGTATGACCCCTTCTTATTGTTGGCCTCAGGACGGTCCTGGCGGGTAAAGGGGTAAGAGCAAGGGCTGTGCCAAAATTCAAGTGACTGATATTTAACGGTTTTAAATAAACATTAGAAAAATGGTGTTCATTTAAATGACATGTCTATGCTGACATGTCGAAAACATGAACATGGACACCGCTTATGAGCATGGCGATCAGTGTGCAAGACCTCGATTACCTGACGGCGCTGGGCCCCGCGGCGCTGAATGACGGCCCGGTTGCAGCCTTGGAGCAGGCGTGGCAGGCCTGCCTGAGCGGCCAGCTGCAGCGCCCGCCCGAGGTGCGTCAGACGATCTGGGATTCCTGGCGGCGCAGCATCGAGGCCGGCATCGATCCGGCAGACAACGCCTACCGTTTCGTCGCTGCCGACACACTGGCGGCCACCCTGGCCAGCCACCGCGTGCTGATCGCCGCCGCCGCGCAAGTCATGCATGGATTGCTGGCGTACAACCCGCGCGGTCATATCAACCTTACCGACGCTGACGGCACCACTTTGTATTTCTGCGGGCTGGACATCACTCCCGTGGGCAGTCGCCTGCTCGAATCGGTGCAGGGCACCAACTGCACCGGCCTGGCGCTGGCCGAAGATCATCTGGTGTATGTGCTGGCCGAAGAAAACTTCGCCGTCGGCCTGCGTCAACGCCGCATGCACTGCGCCGCCGCGCCGATCAAGAATGCCCAGGGCCAGACCCTGGCCATGCTGACGCTGACGGCCGAGCCCGGCTGGTTTCACTTCCATACCCTGGGCACCGTCCAGGCGGCCACCGAGGCCGTGTCGCGGCAGATGGCGCTGCAAGCGTTGCTGCAAGAGCAGCAAACCGTGCTTGAAGTGCTTAACGAAGGCTTGGTGGTGCTGGATGAACGCGGGTGCATCAAGGCGATCAATCGCTACGCGCGGCAACTGTTCAACGTGGGCCTGGAGCTGCTCGGCAGCCCCTTCAATCGCCTCGCTCGCAGCGAGCTGAGCGACGCCATGCTCCTGCGCGGCGGCGAAAACCTGCGCGATCTGGACTGCACCTTTCACTTGCACGACCGCAGCCAACTCGCCTGCCTGGTCTCGGTGTGCCCGCTGGAGCAGGGCGGGGTGATCGTGTCGGTGCGTGAAAACCGCCGCATCCGCGAAATCACCCGGCGCATTGTCGGCACCCAGGCCCGCTACACCTTTGAAACCATCCAGGGCACCTCGCGCGCGATCCAGGACGCGCTGCACCTGGGACGCATCGCCAGTCGCAGTGATTCCACCACCTTGATCCTCGGCGAAAGCGGCACCGGCAAAGAGTTATTTGCCCAGGCCATTCATAACGCCAGCGAGCGTTGCACTGGCCCCTTCGTCGCAGTCAACTGCGGCGCGATCCCACGGGACCTGGTGCAAAGCGAATTGTTCGGCCATACCGAAGGCGCATTCACCGGCTCAGCACGCGGCGGTTCGGCGGGCAAGTTTGAACTGGCCGATGGCGGGACTATTTTCCTCGATGAAATCGGCGACATGGCCTTCGACGCCCAAGTCAGCCTGTTGCGCGTGTTGCAGGAAGGCGAGGTGACCCGCGTGGGCGCGAAGACCTCACGGCCAGTGGATGTGCGCATCATTGCGGCGACCCACCGCAATCTCAGCCAGGCGGTGGCCGAGGGGGCGTTCCGCGAAGACCTTTACTACCGCCTCAACGTGCTGAATATCACCGTGCCGCCCCTGCGTATGCGCCGTGACGATATTCCCTTGCTGGCGCGGTATTTCCTGCAGCGTTGCGCGCGTTCGTTGCGCAAATCGCTGCAAGGATTCTCGCCGGATGCGCTGGCGTTGCTGTCGGCCCATGGCTGGCCGGGCAACGTGCGCGAGCTGGAAAACGCGATTGAGCGGGCGACCAACCTGGCGATGGGCGAGTGGATCGAGCCTGGCGATTTACCTTTGGAGCCCAGGCCGCGCGCCCCGGCCAGCCTACATGCTGCGCCGCCTACGCAAGACCTGAGCAGCCACGAAAGGCACGCCATCATCACTGCGCTGAAAAACACCGCTGGCAATATCCGCCTGGCCGCTCGAGAGCTGAACGTTTCCCGTGGCGGGCTGTACAACAAGATGAGCCGGTTTGGCCTGAATGCGGCTGATTTTCGCAGGCCCTGAAAGTCCGGAAAATCGCTGTTGCGGCTCAGTTGCCGATATTCTCCGAGGTCACGATCTGCGGCGGAATATGCACACGATGCCGGACGGGGTCGAACACTTCGGTGCTCTGCAATTCAACCAGCAACTGCACCAGCGCCACCGCCGTCTGCTGCGGCTGCGAATCCATCACCACATCGATCAACCCTCGGCCCAACGCCTGGCGCGACAGTTCGGTGGACTCCTGCAAAATGCAGCACAACGCCGGGCGCTTGGGCAGTTGCGCCAAGGCGTTGATCACGCCGTCACCGCCGCCGCCCACCACGCACAGCCCGCGCAAGTCGGTGTGGCGGCTGAGCAGGTCGAGGGTGGCTTCTTCGGTGATGTCGCAGTTGTCCAGATTGATCAGGGGTTCCAAGGGTTTGAGCCCCGGCGCGTGTTCGGCCAGGTAACTGTGCAAGCCTTCGACCCGCGCCTGGTGGCCGAGAAAACGGTGGCCCCCCAGCAAGATGCCCACGCTGCCTTTACGCGCACCGCAGGTACGCGCCAACAGCCAGCCCATGGTGCGGCCGACGACGTGATTATCCTGGCCCACATAAGGTTCGGCCGCGCGTTCGTGGATGTCCGAGAGCAGCGCCACCACCGGCACGCCGGCTGCGCGGATCTGCGCCAGGCACGCATTGATCAACGGGTGGGCGAAGCTGACCACCGCCAGCGCGTCGCACTGCACGGCCAGTTGCTCGATCTGCGCGACGATGGCGCTGGGTGTGCGGTCAACGATGTACTCGAACTGGCAGCTCAGGTTGGCGCTGGCGTGCTGCTGCGCCGCCGCGCTGATCGACTGGGCCAGGTTGGCATAGAACGCCTGGGCGGTGCCCAGCAGGAGAATGCCGAAACGGTAGGTCGGACGCCGTTCGCGAATACGCTGGCCGATCAGTCGCGCGGCGAAATAACCGACCGCTTCGGCGGCCTGGAACACCTGTTCGGCGGTGTCCGGATTGACCGGTGCGCGAGCGTTCAATACACGGTCGACGGTGGCCACACTGAGGCCCGCGTGGGCGGCAACCGTGGCGATGGTCGGGCGTTTATGGGTATTCATGGCGAGCCCCTTGAGCGTCTTGATAGAAAACTATCAAGCCCCGCTGGGCCTGGATGATAGCTTGATAGGGAATGGATTCAAGCCCTTGAGGCTGATTTGGCCGCGCTCTATGGTTGGTCTCGCAAAGCCCCTGAAACCACACGCTTGCGGAGAACAATAACAATGCCTGAACACACCGCTCACTGCGCCCGGCGCGACTACAGCCTGACCGGCCCCGAAGCCGCCCGCGCCGCCGAAAAAGGCCTGGTCTCGGCCCGTTGGTACCAATCGCCGATTCCGCGCAAACGCATGAAGGAACTGATGCAGCGCCGTGACGGCCCGGCCCTGGTCGATACGGCCATCTGGTTCACCGCGTTGTTCGTCACAGGCTTTGGCGGCTACTGGTTCTGGGGCTCCTGGGCCTGTGTGCCGTTCTTCCTCGCCTATGGCGTGCTCTACGGCACCGCCTCCAACCCGCGCTGGCACGAAACCGGGCATGGCACGGCGTTCAAGACCCGCTGGATGAATGACGCGCTGTACCCGGTGGCATGCTTCATGTGCCTGTTCGAACCCCATGTGTGGCGCTGGAGCCATGCCCGGCACCACACCGACACCATCGTCGTCGGCCGCGACCCGGAGATCGTCGAGCCGCGCCCGCCAAGCTTCTGGATGATGTTTCTGAGCCTGTTCAATCTGCCCCTGGCCTGGAAGACCTTCAGTGGCGTGGCCCGCCATGCCATCGGCCGTATGAGTGCCCAGGAGCAGGACTTCATCCCCGAATCCGAATGGCCCAAAGTGTTTCGCGCCGCGCGCATCTGGGTGGGCATTTACGCGTTGATCATCGGCACCGCCTTGTACCTGCACAGCTGGTTGCCGCTGATGCTGGTGGGGCTGCCGAGTCTCTATGGCGCCTGGCTCGGTTACCTGTTCGGCCTCACCCAGCACGTGGGCCTGGCCGAAGATGTGCTCGACCACCGCAGCAACTGCCGCACCATCTACATGAACCGCGTGCTGCGCTTTATCTACATGGACATGAACTATCACCTCGAGCACCACATGTACCCGATGGTGCCGTACCACGCCCTCGAACAGCTGCACGAAGAAATCCGCCGCGACTGCCCACCGCCGTACGCCAATCTGTTCGAGGCCTACAAGGAAATCCTGCCAACCCTGTGGAAGCAGCGCAGCGACCCGACCTATTTCGTCCAGCGCCCCACCCATAGTGGCGAGCGAGCTTGCTCGCGCTGGGCTGCGCAGCAGCCCCAATAAACCTGGCGCGGTCTTTCAGATAACCCTCAATCGCGATCCTGGGCCGCTTCGCAGCCCAGCGCGAGCAAGCTCGCTCGCCACCAGGAACGTTATTCACTTGGAGAAAAATCATGAACGATCAATGGATCGACGTCTGCGCCGTGGGCGAAATCGACGAAGAAGACGTGTTGCGCTTCGACCACGGGGCACACACCTATGCGGTGTTCCGCTCCGCCGACAATGAGTTTTTCGCCACCGCCGGCCTGTGCACCCACGAGAAAATCCACCTGGCCGACGGCCTAGTCATGGACCATGTGATCGAATGCCCCAAGCACAACGGGCGTTTCGATTACCGCTCCGGCAAGGCCCTGGGCGCGCCGGTCTGTGTCAACCTGAAGACCTACCCGGTACGGGTTGAAGCGGGGCGAGTGTTGCTCGCTGTCACGGCGTGATGATGAGCGCGCCCCTGATTATCGTCGGCGCCGGCCATGCCGGTGGCCGTGCGGCGTTGACCCTGCGCGAGGAGGGTTACGACGGTCGGCTGATCCTGATCGGCGACGAACCGCACGTGCCCTACGAACGACCGCCGCTGTCCAAGGCCCTGTTGCAAGGCAGCCAGGACCTGGCCGGGTGTAGCCTGTGCGACAGCGCGCGGCTGACCGAGCTGGATATCGAGCATATCGCGGGCAATGCGGTCAGCCAGCTGGCGCCGCAGCAGCATCGGCTGCAACTGGCCGATGGCCGCTGGCTGGACTATGCCGGCGTGCTACTCGCCACTGGCGGCCGTGCGCGGCGTCTGCCTGAGGCCCAGGCCAATGTGCTTTACCTGCGCACCCACGATGAAGCGCTGGCCCTGCGCGCCCAGTTGCGCCCCGGCACCCGGCTGGTGATCGTCGGCGGTGGGTTTATCGGCCTGGAAGTGGCGGCGACCGCGCGAGGCCTGGGCTGCGCGGTGACGGTGCTCGAAGCCGGGCCGCGCCTGGCGGGCAGGGTATTGCCCGCGGTCATCAGTGCAGCACTGCTGGATCTGCACCGCGAGCAGGGTGTGGACGTGCGCTTGAACGTCGCCGTGGCATCCATCCAGGCCGACGCCGTGCAACTGGTGGATGGGCAGACGCTGCCCTGTGACCTAGTGGTGGTCGGCATCGGCATGCAACCCAATATCGAACTGGCCGTAGCGGCCGGACTGGAAGTCGGGCAGGGCATTCGCGTTGACGCGCACTTGCGTACCAGTGCGACGAATATCTACGCAGCAGGAGACGTCTGCGAGTTCCGGCTTGGCGGCCTCTATCAGCGTCAGGAAACCTGGCGCAATGCCGAGGCCCAGGGGCGGCATGCCGCGTTGAACCTGCTGGGCCGGGCATTGCCCTTTGACGCCGTGCCGGGTTTCTGGTCCGACCACTATGACTGGGGCTTGCAGACGGTCGGTGGGATGACGCCGAGGGTGGTCAGCCGCATCTTGCCCCACGGCGGTCTGCTGCTGTTCTACCTCGATGCCGATGGGTATCTGCAAGGCGCCTGCGGCTGGGCGCCGGGCAATAGCGTGGCCAAGGACATCAAGCTGTGTGAACGCCTGATCATCGCCCATGTGCCGTTGCCGTCGGTGGGCCTGGCTGATCCGGCGGTCTCTCTCAAACATTGGTTGCGGGGCTGACATGCGCGAATTTCTAGTATTCCAATCGCTGTGGGCGATGCATACCGAACCCGGCCCGCTCGAGGCGCAACTGGATCGAATCGCCGCCGCCGGTTTCGATGGCGTCACCGATCATTACTGGAAGGCGGCCGAGGTTGCACGCCTGCACGCGGCCGCCGCCGCACGGGGTTTGCAGATCGAAGGCCAGCTGTTTCCGCAATCGGTGGATGACCTGGCGCGCGCACTGGAGGTGATCAGCCGCTACGGCTGTCATCACCTCACTCTGCAAGCCGACGTGCGCCCGCGTACCCAGGCCGAGGCGGGCCGGTTGATCGACGGCTGGCAACGCCTGGCCGAGCAGGTGGCTTTCCCGATCCTGCTGGAAACCCACCGTTATCGCCTGACCAGTGACCTGTTGTTCACCCTCGACCTGCTGGCGCAAATGCCTGACCTGAAACTGCTGGCGGACCTGTCCCACTACGTGGTCGGTGGCGAATTGCCCGAACCTGGCGCCGCCGACGACGATGAACAGATACGCACGATTCTGCACCATAGCTGGGGCTTTCATGGGCGCGTAGCCAGCAGTGAACAGGTGCAGGTGGCGCTGGATTTCCCCCAGCATCGAGCCTGGGTAGAACGCTTTCTCGGCTGGTGGCGCTACGGAATCGAGGACTGGTTGGCCCGCCCGAACACCCCCCAAAGCCTGTCCTTCACCTGCGAACTCGGCCCGCCGCCCTATGCGATCACCGGCGCGGATGGCCGGGAACTCAGTGATCGCTGGGCTGAGGCGCTCACCATGAAAACCCTGGTTCGCAACCTATGGAAGCAGTGCCTGGACGATCAACTCAGCAGCCCGGTGCTGACCGCCCCAATCAAAAACACCCCCAGCAGCGCGCGGTAGATCACGAACGGCCAGGTGGAGAAGCGTTCCAGAAACTTCATCAGGCCCCAGATCGCGAAAAACGCCGAGATGCTCGCCACCACCAGGCCGAAGAGCAAGTGCGGCCAGGCGTGGGCGGGCAGGTCGGCGTGCAGCAGCACCCACAGTTCTTTCAGGCCGGCGAGGGCGATGGCGGGCAGGCCCAGCAAGAACGAAAAGCGTGCCGCTTCTTCGCGTTTGAAATTCAGGAACAGCGCGGCGGTCAAGGTCGAGCCCGAGCGCGAGACCCCGGGAATCAACGCGCCGATCTGGGCGATGCCGACGATCAACGCATCACGCAAGCGCATTTCGCTCACCTCGCGGGTGTGACGGGCGCGCAGTTCGGCTGCCGCCAGTAATATCGCCATCACCACACAGGCAATACCGATCACCATCAGCCCGCGCAGCGGCGAGTTGCAGGTATTCAAGGTTGACGACAGCGCCAGGCCGGCGATGCAGATCGGGATGGTCGCCAGCACAATCGCCACCGCCAGCTTGAACCAGCGGTCGTTGTAGTCACCCCGGCGTACGGCACTGATGCTGCCCGTGGTCACTTGCTGCACATCGCGCCAGAAGTAGCTCACCACCGCCGCCAGCGCCGCCAACTGCATCGCTGCGGAAAACGCCGAGCCAGGGTCTTGCCAGCCAAGCAGTGCCGGCACCACGCGCATGTGCGCGGTGGACGACACCGGCAGCAATTCGGTAATGCCCTGGATCACACCCAGGATAAAAATCTGCAGGTAATCCAGGGAGGCAAACCCCACATCCAGGCCGGCGGAGCAGACGTTAGTCAAAATACGTGTCCTTGAAAAAAGGGAGAGCCGGCGAAGTTTATTCTAAATGTTTCTGGATTTCGGCCAGGGGCCAGGGCTATTTGCAATCGGTTCAGCCAATAGAAAGGTTGGGCAATGTATTGGCCTTGCCAGCCGATTTGTGAACAATGGCGCCCTGCGTTTTTTCACCGAGAGCCCCATGCCTGAAACCACTGTCGAATTGATCCAGACCGGCCCTGAACACGCCGAGCTGATCCGCAATCTCTACCAGTACTACGCCTATGAGTCTTCAGATTGGGAGCAGGAAGATGTCGAGGCCGATGGCCGTTTCTACATCCACGACGAGCACCTGGCCCGCTATTGGCATGACCCGCAGTGGAGCGCCAATCTGTTATTGGTCGACGGCTATGTGGCCGGCTTCCTGCTGATCGAAGGCAGCGAACTGCCAGGCATCGATGCCCTGGAGCTGGCCGACCTGTTCATCCTCAAGCGCTACCGCCGCAAAGGCATCGGCCGCGCCATCGCCACCCAAGTGCTGTGCAGCGGCGAGGCCAATTGGCTGGTGCGGTTTTATGACCAGGACGAAGTCTCCCAGGCGTTCTGGCGCACGGTGCTGGATAACCTGCCGCGCCCGGTGCAAACCCTCGAACTCGAGGATGAACCGCACTTGATCAGCTACCTGGTGACCCACGCTTCACTGCATTGAGCGGCCATGGGCCTGGGCGGGGCTGAACAACACCTGCTGCATCGCCTGCGGTGGTTGCCCGAAGGCTCGCAGGAACGCCTGGCGCATACGCTCGCGATCTCCAAAGCCGGTCTCGCGGGCCACCACTTCGACCGGGTGGCGACTGGTTTCCATCATCGCTCGCGCCGCCTCCACGCGCAGCGCCTCAATGGCCTTGGCCGGCGTTTGCCCGGTTTCTTCGCGAAATACCCGGCTGAACTGGCGCGGGCTGAGACGGGCGACCTCGGCCAGGGCTTCCACCGACAGGTCGTGGGTGAGGTTTTCGCGGGCGTAGGCCAGGGCCAGTTGTACGCGGTCGGACTTGGGGTCCAGTTCCAGCAGGGCCGACAGTTGCGACTGTTCACTGCCGCGCCGTTGTGCGATCACCAGCTTGCGCGCAATGCGCCGGGCCAGGTCGCTGCCCAGGTCGTTTTCGACCATGGCCAGCGCCAGGTCGACCCCGGCGCTCATGCCGGCGCCGGTCCATACCTGGCCGTCCACCACGAATAACTTGTCTTCTTCCAGGCAAATATCCGGGTAGCGCTTGCGAAACGCCGGTGCGTGGATCCAGTGAGTGGTGGTGCGCTTGCCTTCGAGCAACCCGGCTTCGGCCAGCACGAAAATACCCATGCACAATGAGGCCACGCGGCGCGATTGCGCGGAGGCGGCCTTGACCATCTCCAACAGATTGGCTTCCGGCAGGCGAAACTCCAGGTAGCCGCTGACGATCAGCGTGTCGTAACCCTGCGGCCTAATCGGCGCGGTGTTCACCGAAAAACCCTGGGACGTCATCACCGCGCCGCCGCTTTCCGATACCAGGTGAAACTCATAGGCCGGCTCGCCCCGCAGCAGGTTGGCGCACTCGAACACCGAGCCCAGGCTGAGGCTCAAGGACTGGAAATTCGGGTAAACCATCAACGCAACGCTGTGCATCGGCATTCTCCAAGGGGCGCGGGAGAGGCGATTGTCGGCGCGTGCCAGGTAAACGGCAACTGCCTTTGGCCGATGGCCGGAATCCTTGCGCATATGACATTGTGAGCCTGCGCCTGCGGCCCTAACATTCCTCCAACGAACTAGACGACTGGTCTAATCGGCAGGGGCGAAGCATGAACAGCGAAACCAGAAGTGCACGGCAGACCATTCTTGAAAGTGCGCAAGCGATTGTGGGCAGCAAGGGATTTTCCGCGGTGGGATTGAACGAAATACTTCAAGCCGCCGACGTGCCCAAGGGTTCGTTCTATCACTACTTCAGCTCCAAGGACGCCTTCGGTGTGGTGTTGCTCGATACGTATTTCGATAACTACACACAATCCATGGAGCAGTTGTTCAGCCAGGCGCACTTGTCTGCATACGCCAAGCTGATGCGCTACTGGCAGGCCTGGATCGACAACCACACCGGCTGCACCGACGCCGGAAAATGCCTGGCCGTCAAACTCGGCGCCGAAGTGTCTGACCTTTCAGAGCCGATGCGCCTGGCATTGCAGCGCGGCACTTCACGCACCATCGAGTTGCTCGCCCTGGCGTTGCAGCACGGTGTGCAGGACGGCTCGCTGATGATCGGGCAACCCCCCGAAAGCCTGGCGCGACGCTTGTATGCGTTGTGGCTGGGAACCAGCGTCATGGGCAAGATTACCCGTACCACCGCGCCGTTCGATGAGGCGCTGGGGCTGACCCGACAGTTGTTGGGCCACCCCGAAAACCCTGTTAATCACAACGATCGAGGCACTGGAAAATGAAAGTATTAATGGTACTGACCTCTCACGACCAGCTTGGCGATACCGGCCGCAAGACCGGCTTCTGGCTCGAAGAGTTTGCCGCTCCCTATTACGTGTTCAAGGACGCCGGTGCCGATGTAGTGCTGGCATCGCCCGCCGGTGGTCAGCCGCCGCTGGACCCGGTCAGCGATCAGCCGGACTTCCAGACCGACCAAACCCGACGCTTCGCCGCCGACCCGGCCGCGCAACAGGCCTTGGCCACCACGGTGAAACTGGACTCGGTCAACGCTGCCGACTTCGACACCGTGTTTTACCCAGGTGGCCACGGCCCGCTGTGGGACCTGGCCGAGTCGCCGGTGTCCATCGCACTGATCGAATCGTTCGAGCGTGCCGGCAAGCCTGTCGGGTTTGTCTGCCATGCACCGGGTGCCTTGCGTCACGTCAAGGCGGTCAACGGCGAGCCATTGATCAAGGGCCGTCGCGTCACCGGGTTCTCCAACTCCGAAGAGGCGGCAGTGGAATTGACCGAGGTGGTGCCCTTCCTGATTGAAGATGAATTCAAGAAGTTGGGTGGCAATTATGAGAAGGGCGCTGACTGGCAGTCTTTCGTGATCGTCGATGGCTTGCTGGTGACGGGGCAGAACCCCGGCAGCTCCAGCGAAGTAGCCAAGGCGCTGCTCAAACTCACCGCTTAATTTTAATAACCGATTGATGCGTTGGCGGCTCGCGAGAGTCGCCAGTGTTTTCGTTCGTCCTGAATTTGGAATATCCATGGCTCATCCATTGAACACCCCAGTAAAACTGGGACATCACACCTTGAACAACCGCATCGTGTTGCCACCCCTGACGCGCCAGCGCAGTGCCCAGCCCGGCGATATCGCCACCGACTTGATGGCCCGCTACTACCGTCAACGCGCCAGCGCCGGTTTCATGGTCAGCGAGGGCACCCAGATCGAGCCGCGTGGCCAGGGTTACGCGTGGACGCCGGGGATCTACACGCCGGCGCAGATCGACGGCTGGCGCAAGGTCACCGAGGCGGTGCATGCCGAGGGCGGGGTGATCTTCGCCCAGTTGTGGCATGTGGGCCGCGTATCCCATAACGCCTTGCAACCCGACGGCGCCGCGCCGGTCGCACCGTCGGCGATCCAGGCCCTGCAGGCGAAGGCGTTTATCGAAACCGCGCCGGGTGCCGGCGAGCTGAAACAGCCCCCGGTACCCCGTGCTCTGACGGTGCTGGAGATCGAGGAACTGGTCGGCCACTACGCACAGGCGGCGCGCAATGCGTTGGACTCAGGCTTCGACGGGGTGGAGATTCATGCGGCCAACGGCTACCTGGTCAACCAGTTCATCTCGGCCCATTCCAACCAGCGTGAGGATGAATACGGCGGCTCACTGGACAACCGCCTGCGCTTTCTGCGCGAGATCGTCGAAGCCGTCTGCCGCGTAGTGGGTCCGGAACGTGTGGGCGTGCGCTTTTCGCCTTTGTTCAGCGGCACTGACCAAGATCGCGTGTACATCGGCCTGGTGGAAGAAGACCCGCACCACACCTACATCGAAGCGATCAAAGTGCTGGAGCAGTCGGGTATCGCCTATGTCTCCATCGCCGAAGCCGACTGGGATAACGCCCCCGTCCTGCCGCACAGCTTCCGCCAGGCCGTGCGCAGCACCTTCAGCGGGCGCATCATTTACGCCGGCCGCTACACCGCTGAACGCGGCGCGCAACTGGTACAGGCGGGGCTGGCGGACCTGATCGCGTTCGGGCGCCCGTTCATTGCCAACCCGGACCTGCCGCAAAGGATTTTCAATGGCTGGCCGTTGAATGCGTTGAAGGCTGAAGGGCTGTATGGCGGGACTGAGGCGGGGTATGTCGATTATCCGGAATATGCCAAACCGGACTGAGCTGAGCGTTACCCCTGTAGGGGAGGGCTTCGCCCTCCAGCGGGAGCAAGCTCCCTCGCCACAGGGGCGTGAAGGGTTTATTCGACGCGCAACACAATCTTGCCGATATGGTCCCCGCCTTCCATGCGGGCGTGGGCCTGGGCGGCGTCAGTGTATTCATACACCTTGTCGATGATCGGCAGGCAGCGCCCCTCGCTCAGCACCGGCCAGATATGTTCACGCAACTGCTCGGCAATCGCGGCCTTTTCTTCGCGGGTGCGGGCGCGCAATAGCGAACCGGTGATCACCGCGCGTTTGCCGAGAATGGTCAACAGGTCCACATCATTGGCCTTGCCGCCACCGAGAAAGCCCAGCATCACCAAATGGCCGTCCATGCCCAGGGCCTTGAGGTTGTTGTTGAGGTAGGAGGCCCCCATGATGTCGAGGATCACATCAACGCCCTGGCCGGCGGTCTTCTCGGCGATGACCTGGGCAAAATCTTCCTCGCGATAATTGATCGGCTGCGCGCCGAGCTTGGCAATTGCTGCGCATTTTTCGGCGCTGCCAGCGGTGGCGAAGGCCTGGATACCGAATTCCTGGCAGAGCATCAAGGCGGTAGTGCCGATGCCGCTGGTGCCGCCGTGGATCAAGGCGCGTTCGCCGCTGCAGGCGCCGCCCAGACCAAACAGGTTGGCCCAGACGGTGAAGAAGGTTTCCGGCACGGCAGCGGCTTGAATCCAGTCCATGCCTTCGGGAATCGGCAGCGCCTGGCTGGCCGGTACCGCGCAGAACTGCGCATAGCCGCCGCCATTGGTCAGGGCGCAGACCTTATCGCCGAGCGCGAATTGATCCACGCCTTCACCCAGCGCCACCACTTCACCGGCCACTTCCAGGCCGGGAATCGGGCTCATGCCGGGTTTCATCGGGTACTTGCCGGCCCGCTGCAAGGCGTCGGGGCGGTTGACCCCGGCCGCATGCACGCGAATCAGGATCTCGCCCGGGCCGGCCACCGGTACGTCTGCACGTCGCGGTTGCAGCACTTCGGGGCCGCCGGGGGCGGTGATTTCGATCAGGGTCATTTCTTGAGGCAGGGTCATGAAGGGGTTCCTGTGACGATGAGCGTATGGGTTGGGACCGTGGCGAGCGGTCGACGGTTCAGCCAGATCATGCCCGCTTCCAGCAACAGTGCAACCACAATGGCGCCAGCCGCGATCAGGAACAACAGCCCATGCTGGCCGCCACTGCCATTGAACAGCGCCGAGTAGGCAAAGCCGGCGAGCGCCTGGAAGGTGGCAAAAGACACTGTCGCCCGGCTCCAGGCGATTTGCTGGGGGTGATGCTCGGGGATCAGTTCGTGGATTCGCGCCAGCGCCAGCGGCACAATGCCCGGCGGGAACGAGCCGAGGATCAGCGCCAATACGGCAAGGGCCACGAACGAGCTGGAGACCGCCAGCGAGCCCAATGCAATCGCCTGTATCACCAGCACGACGCGAATACTCAAGCGGGCACCGAGGGTGTCGGCAAAAAATCCGTAGGTCACCGGCCCGACGATGGCGCCCAGGCCATACATCACCCAGACCCTCGCCCCGACATGCGCCCCGGCACCCAAGCCGCGTGCCACGTAATCCACCAGGAACACCATGGCCGGCACCAGGCCCGCCGCCATGAAGGCGTATTGCGCGAACAGCAGGTACACCGCTGCCGGTGTCGGCGCTTTAGCCGTTGGCGGCGTTGCCTCCTGCAGCGTGCCGTTGGGCCAGGCGAACCAACTGGCGGCGGTCAGCACCAGGGCCAGCAGGCCCAGGCCGAACCAGGTCTGCTGCAGGCCCAGACTCAACAACGGCGGCACGATTGTGCCGGAGCCGGCGATACCCAAGCCGATGCCGAGGAAGATCGCACCACTGGCCACGCCACGACGCGGGGCCGGAACATGCGGCAGCACGGTCGCCGCCACCAACACCATGATCGCGCCGCCGGCGATGCCCGACAGCAAGCGCCAGGCGAAGAACCACAGCACCGACAACGGATAGCCACAGGCGAAAAACGCCAGGGTCACTGCCACCATCATCAGGCGCAGCGCCGTTTTGTTGGAAGTCGCTCGGGCGATGGGCCGTCCGATCAGCGCGCCCACCAGGTAACCCACCAGGTTCGCGGCGCCGAGGTAGACCACGTCGCTGGCGGAAAACCACTGGGCCTGGATCAGCGAGGGGATCAACGGCGTATAGGCAAAGCGCGCCAGGCCGATGCTGACCAGGCTAGCGCAGAGCCCGGCAAAGATCGGTAACCAGACGGCGTTTCGGGATGAAACCTGTGTGTGCAGCATGATGGCGGTCCTGGATATTTTTCTGTGGCGGTCAGCATAGCCAGGTTTGCTGATGCAATAATGCAGCGAATTTGCGGCGCGTTGATGCGTTTATGCAGTGGGGGTAGTGATGAATTGGGACGATGCGCGAGTGTTCCTCGCGGTTTGCCGGGAAACCACATTACGTGGCGCGGCTCGGGTGCTGGGCGTGGACCAGGCCACGGTCGGGCGGCGGATCAACGCCTTGGAAAAATCCCTCGGCGCGACGTTGTTCCTGCGCACTTCCGAGGGCTATGCCTTGACCGCCGTCGGCGAAGCCGCGTTGCTTTCGGTGGAAAAAATGGAGCGTTCGGCCCTGGAGTTGCAGCGCCAGATACAAGGGCTGGATGAGCGTCTCACCGGCACCGTGCGCGTCAGCACCACCGACTCGTTGGCCATCGACTTCCTGATCCCGGCCATCGCGCGTCTGCATGAGCAGCACCCGGACGTGCGCGTGCAGTTGGACGCCTCGACCCAGTTCCTCAGCCTGGCCAAGCGTGAAACCGATATCGCCGTGCGTAACATCCGCCCGGACAATCCGGACCTGATCGCCCGGCGCATCGCCCGCTGGCCGGTGGGGCTGTTCGCGGCGCAGTCCTATATCGATCGCCACGGCGTGCCGGAACCCGGCAGCCTGTTCGAAGGCCATGACCTGGTGGTGTATCAACCCTACCTGCAAAGCCAGAAAGACTTGACGCTGCTCTGCGAACCGTTGGGGCGCGGGCGGATTGTGGCAGCGTTGAGCTCCAGCCTGCTGGTACGCCGCGCGATTGCCGCTGGCATCGGCATCGGCGAGATTCCTGTGTACACCGGCGAACGCGACGGCCTGGTCCGCCTGTGGCCGCAGCGCACGCGACCGTTGCCCTATGACGTCTGGCTGGTAACCCACGCCGACCTGCGTCATACCGCACGGGTGCGGGTGGTGATCGATGAAATCGTCGCGGGTTTTTCAGTGTCACCGGTCTAAGGTCAGCACACGCCTGCAAGCCCATCGTCGCGGCCAGGGCCACACTGGCGGTCGGTCATTTCGACGGACACAGGTGGCATATGAACGAAACCAAGAAACAAGATATCGGGCTGTTGTTCCTGCGGGTCAGCGGGGCGCTGTTTTTGCTGTGGGTGCATGGATTGCCGAAACTGCTCAACTACAGCGACCAGTTGAAGCTGATCGAAGACCCGTTTCACCTGGGCGCGCCGCTCACCTTGCTGCTGGCCATATTTGCCGAGGTGCTGTGCCCGCTGCTGATCATCGCGGGGGTGTGGACGCGCTTGGCATGCCTGCCGATCCTGGCGGTGCTGGTGATCGCGCTGCTGGTGGTGCATCCGGAATGGACGCTGTTCGAAGGGCAGTTTGGCTGGCTGTTGATGATTATCTTCACCAGCATCCTGATTGCGGGGCCGGGGAGTCTGAGACTGGGGCAGCGACTTGCCTGAATAGTAAAGGTGATTCAACTGTGGGAGGGGGCTTGCTCCCAATAGCGGTGGGTCAGTTATCAGTACGCTGACTGAACCACCGCTATCGGGAGCAAGCCCCCTCCCACAGGGGTTACTCAGCGGTTCAGGAAGGCCAGCAGGTCTTCATTGAGCTGCTGGGTGTGGGTGGCGGCAAACCCGTGGGGCGCATCTTTGTACACCTTCAGTTGCGCGCCCTCGATCATCTGGGCGGCAACTTTGCCAGTGGTTTCGAACGGCACGATCTGGTCACCGTCACCGTGGATGACCAGGGTCGGCACGTCAATTTTGGCCATGTCCGGGCGGAAGTCGGTCTGGGAGAACGCGGTGACGCAATCCACGGTGGCTTTCAGCGAGGCTTGCAGCGCGATCTGCAGGGTCTGGGTGAGCACGCCCTCCGAGACTTTCTGGCCCTTGTTGAGGCCAAAGAACGGCGTGTTGAAATCGCTGATGAATTGCGCGCGGTCCTTCAACAGGCCGGCCTTGATGCCATCGAAGACGTCGTTGGGCACGCCCTGCGGGTAATCGGCTTTCTGCCCGAAGATCGGCGTCACCGCACCCAGCAATACCAGCCCGGCGACCCGCGCGCTGCCATGGCGCGCGATATAGCGGGCCACATCACCGCCACCCATGGAGAAGCCCACCAGGGTCACGTCGTTGAGGTCCAGGTGGTCGATCAACTGGGCGATGTCGTCGGCGAAGGTGTCGTAATCGTTGCCGGTCCACGGCTGGTCAGAGCGGCCAAAGCCTCGGCGGTCGAACGCGATTGTGCGAAAGCCACGGCTGCTCAGGTATTCCATCTGGTATTCCCACATGTCGGCATCCAGCGGCCAGCCGTGGCTGAACAGCACGGGTTTGCCGCTGCCCCAGTCCTTGAAGTAGATCTGGGTACCGTCTTTGGCAACGAATGTGCTCATCTGAAACTCCTGTGTCTGCATGAAAAGACTGGGTAAAAAATCCGCCTTGTTACATCGCGAAAAGCCTGCGCCAAAAAACCAAGCCGGGCTTGTATCGGTGTGCTTGCCTCAATTACCAACTGAACTTGAGCTCCATGCCCAGGTAGTTGCTGTCGTGCCCGCCGGCATCACGCAGGGTCTGGCCGACCGCGTAGTGCACGGCTTCGACCGCGCCGCTCAGGTTCGGCGTGAAGGCGTAGTCGGTTCTCAGCTGACCGTAGGCACCGGTCCAGCGTTCACCCTGGCCCGCAGTGCCGGCGACCGGCACGCTGGGCTGGGTGTAGACCGCATCCGCCGTGGTTTGCCGCCACAGCAAGCCGATGGCGGTTTGCACGCTGAGCTTGGCGATAGGCTTGACGGTGATCGATGGCTTGACGTGAATCAGGTTGCTGTAGCCGGTATAGCCCGCCAGGGAGAAGTAGTAGCCGTTGGGAAACAGCGGGTTGAAGGTGCCGACGGTGCCGTCACCGGTTTTGCGATCGCCCGAGGCGATGTCCAGTTGCAGGCCCAGGCGCGGCTTCCACGCCAGGCTGTCGAAGGTGTAGCCGGTGCGGCTGCCGCCGGCCCAGGCGCGAATGTCTTTGTTGCCCACCGAGCCGCCTTGCAGCATGGCTTCGATGTCCCAGTCGAAGCCCTGGGCCGCGCCACCCAGGCGCGCATCCAACAGCTGGCGCGTTTCGTCGCCATCGGCGTCCAGATAGTGCGCCGCGCTGCGCTCATACACGCCGTAGTAGGCCGACAGCTCATTCGTGCCGCTCACCAGGCGCTCGACCCGCAGCATATGAAAACGCGCGTCACTGTTGGACTTATCGTCGAAATGCCGGCCATCCTGGTACTGCACCGGTTGGCTGGCGATCCCGATAAAGCGCCAGTTTGGCGTTTCCCAGTCGGCCCACAACGCATCGAACGACTGCCGCACATTCGGGCCGTCCCGTGACGAAATGAAGCGCTGCAAGTCGAAGGCAAAATCCTGGCGACCGATACGGCTCTTGAACGTGCCGCTGCTGAAGGTGTTCACGTATTCGGCGAAGGCCAAGCGCAAATCCACGCGGTTCTGATCGGCGCCGCCCAGGGTGGTTTTGTCATAGGCGCGCACGTCTTCGAGCTGGGTGAACACGCGCCAGTGTTCATTCAAATGCAGGTCGGCATGAACCTGGAAGCGTTGGATCAGGTAGCGATCACGGGCCACGTCCTTCACGCCGAAACCGCTGGCGTCATTCATCTCGAAACGCTCGCGCAAGGTCGCGCCCAGGGACAGGTAGGTGTACGGGTTGGCGCCCGACAGCGGGATGTACTTGAGGGTGTCCAGCGGCTGCGTGCGCAGCGCCGGGTCCTTGAGCACCGACCAGTCTTCCTGCCAGCGATTGGCCTTGATCGCCGGGCGGCTCGGTGGGTCGTCGGCGTGGACGCTGCCGACGAGCAGCGGCCACAGCACGGCCAGGCTCCAGCCTGTATGACGGATCATTTTTTCGCGGTGAGCTGGTGAATTTCCGCCACATAACCGCCGGGGAATTCGACCACTGCACTGCGCCGGCCTTTGCTGTCGAACGCCGGCACCAGCACCTTGGCGCCAGACCCGCTGGCCTTGCCGAGGGTGGTGGCCAGGTCGCTGACTTGATAGCCGGTGGTGTCGTGGCCGAACGGGTAGGGCAGATGGCCATTGGTGACCAGCACCGCCATGCGCCCGAAGGCTGACTCGATCTCGACCCGACGGTACTCGCCGCCCGCTTGGCCGACATCAGCGGCGGGGGCGTGCTTGTCGTCGTTCACTATGTTGCCGTGGGAGAAGCCGAGGAACGCCTTGATAAAGCGCTCGGCGCTGTCATTGGACACATACACGCGGTTCTCCGGAACCGCCTCGAACGCCGCGTAGTCCGGGGCCTTGGTGTGCCAGTAGAGCTGCATGTTAACGCCGCCCGGCCACTGCACCACGGCATCACGGCCGATGGGGTCGGGAAAATCGCTGACGATCACATCGGCGCCATTGTCCCGCGCCGCCTTGAGGGCTATGTCCATGTCCTTGACCAGATAGCCGTTGCGTTCCTGACCGAACGGGTGCGGCACGGGCGTGGTGAAGCCGAACAACGAGACCGTGCCCGCCGGGGTCTGCAGCAATTGCGAAGTAGTGCTGCTCGGCACCGGCAGCACATTCACCACCACTTGGGGCGTGCTTTTGCCGCCGAAGGTAGCCAGGAAACTCTGGGCGAAACGGTCGACATCGGCCGGCGCGACATACACGTGGCTGGTGTCGTATTGCGGCGCCACGGCGACGCTTGGGGTGGCCGCCAAAGCGCTGTTTATCATGGCGCTTGCCAACAGCGTCAATGCTACGGATACCTTGATTGCTTTGTTACGCATGCCCATTCTCCAGCGCTTCTACGGGTTCGAAAGCCGTGAGGTTAGGGGGCAGGCGCCATTGGGAATTGTATGGACGTGCTCGGTTGAACGTTTCAGCGGCCAGGCGTGTCCACCGAACTCTTCCGTCAGATCACACAGGTGAACGAAATGGCCAAGACTTACAGCTATGCCGCTCGGGACTCCAAGGATTCGCTCAAGCCCTTTACCTTCGAGCGCCGCGCCCCCGGCGCGGATGACGTACAGATCGAGATTCTTTATTGCGGGGTATGCCATTCCGACCTGCACACCGCCCGCAACGAGTGGAACAACACCCTGTACCCGTCGGTGCCCGGTCATGAAATCGTCGGCCGTGTGACGGCGGTCGGCGCCAATGTGAAGACATTCAAGGTGGGTGACCTGGCGGGTGTCGGTTGTATGGTCGACAGCTGCCAGCAGTGCGCATCCTGTGCCGAGGGCGAGGAGCAGTATTGCGAGAACGGCTTTACCGGCACCTATAACGGCCCGCTGTTCGGTGGCGAGAACACCTACGGCGGCTATTCGGACAACATCGTGGTCAAGCAGCAGTTCGTGCTGCGCATCTCCCACGATGATTCGAACCTGGCGGCGGTAGCGCCGTTGCTGTGTGCCGGGATTACCACCTATTCGCCGCTGCACCACTGGAAGGTCGGGCCGGGCAAGAAGGTTGGGGTGGTCGGGCTTGGCGGGCTTGGGCATATGGCGGTGAAGATTGCCCACGCCATGGGGGCACATGTGACGTTGTTCACCACTTCACCGAACAAGCGTGAGGATGGGTTGCGTTTGGGTGCTGATCAGGTGGTGGTGTCGAAGAATGCCGATGAGATGGCCAAGGTGGTCAACAGCCTGGACTTTATCCTCAATACGGTGGCTGCGCCCCATGACCTTGATGCTTTTATCAGCTTGCTCAAGCGTGATGGCACGATGACGCTGGTGGGTGCGCCGGACAGTCCGCATCCGTCGCCTGCGGTATTCAACCTGATTTTCAAGCGGCGCAGTTTGGCGGGGTCGTTGATTGGTGGGATTCAGGAGACCCAGGAGATGTTGGATTTTTGTGCCAAGCACGGGATTGTTTCTGATATTGAGATGATTGATATCCAGGGGATCAACGAGGCGTATGAGCGAATGCTCAAGGGGGATGTGAAGTATCGGTTTGTGATTGATATGGAGAGTTTGAAGAAGGAAAGTCAGACGGCCTGATGACTGTGCTGGGGTGGGGGTGACCGGGTACATATCCGTTATTTAGGTCGTGGCTGCTGGCGGTTCCGCTCTTACAGCCAGCCCTTTCAAGGTCTTTGATAAAATCCCGCAAAACTCCGATCAGGGTGACGAAAGCGATGTGGGCAGAGGTTCTAGCGCGGTTTGAGAAAAAAGCACCGACCAGTGTCATGACCAGAGTGGTATTGGAGCAGGCTGTTCCTGCTGAGTGGGTCGACCAGGTGTTCGAAGAGCACCGTCAGCGGCAGTACCCACGAGAGCTTTTGTTTTCAACCATCGTTGAACTGATGTCCCTTGTTTCATTGGGTTTGCGACCTTCGCTGCATGCCGCCGCGCGACAGATGGAAGATCTTCCTGTCAGCTTGGCGGCGCTGTATGACAAGGTCAGTCGTACAGAGCCTGCGCTACTGCGCGCCCTGGTTACCGGTAGCGCAGAGCGTTTGGCACCGACGATAAAAGAACTGGGGCACACAGCCATTTTGCCTGGCTGGCAACTACGGGTCGTTGACGGTAACCACCTGCCTTCCAGCGAAAAGCGTCTGGGCGCTTTGCGCCGTGAACGAGGCGCCGCCCGGCCTGGTTTTTCCGTTGTGGTTTACGACCCCGATCTGGACCAGGTCGTTGATCTTCAGCCTTGTGAAGATGCCTATGCCAGCGAACGCGTCAGCGTGCTGCCGTTGCTGGAAAAGGCCAACGCGGGGCAACTGTGGATGGCTGATCGACTCTACTGCACGCTCCCAGTCATGGAGGCCTGCGAAGATACCGGGGCCTCGTTCATCATTCGCGAACAGAGCAAACATCCACGCCTGCTTAAGGAAAGCGACTGGCAGCTGCCTGTTGCGGTCGCGGCAGGCAGCGTGCGTGAGCAAATCATCGAAGTAAAAGGTGGACGCCAGTGGCGGCGAGTCGAACTGAGCCTGCAAAACCCCACCGAATCCGGCGACACCACGCTGCTGTTCTGGAGCAACTTGCCCGACTCTATCAGTGCTGAGCAAATCGCCGATTTGTACCGCCGTCGTTGGAGCATCGAAGGGATGTTCCAGCGCCTGGAAGCGGTGTTGGACAGTGAAATCGAAACCTTGGGCAACCCTAAGGCAGCCCTGTTGGGATTTGCATCGGCCGTGCTGGCTTACAACGTTCTGGCCGTGCTCAAACGCAGCGTCGAACAAGCTCATCGCCAAACTTTGCCCGACGATTGGGAGGCATCGATTTTCCACCTGACGGTGCAGGTACGCAGCGGTTACGAGGGAATGCAAATAGCCTTGCCAGAATATTTATCCATCCCTATCCCCGCAGCGGGGCTGGCTCAATATCTGCTTGCACTTGCTCGAAATATCCAGCCCAAAGCGGTCGTCAAGAGCAAGCGAGGGCCGAAGGTGCCTAAACCCAAGGAATGGCTGGAAGGCAAAGCCGCGAATGCCCATGTGTCGACGGATCGGGTGCTCAAGGCCGCTAAAATCAAAAGACCTTGAAAGGGCTGGCTCTTACAGCGGGTCACTTTTGGAAGGACCCAAAAGTAACCAAAAGGTCCTCGCCCCACCACTCGGCACCTCGCCTGGGCTCGGTGTGCCCGAACGCAGGCTTGAATCCGTGGGCCGCCGCCATGCGCCATCCATGGCGCAGGGCGGCTAACCCGGCGTCCTGCCGGGTTACCCACGGATTCAAACCTGCGTTCGGCCAGCGTGGTTGACGGGGCGACTGAGATCAAGATCCAAAGCAAGAGCAAGAGCCAGATCAAAAGATTGCTGACTTCGTCAGCGTCTAAGGAAGTAGAAGCGACACCGCGCACGCTTCAATGACCAGGTCGGCTTTAAGGCCGCCTCGCTTTGTTTTTGATTTTGCTTTTGATCTTAAGCGCCCCGTTAAACCACGCTGGCCGGAATTCGATAGGGATTTGGGGGGTAAACCGGCAGGACGCCGGTTTAGCCGCCCCGCGCCATGGATGGCGCGTGGCGGCGGCCCCCCAAATCACTGTCGGATTACGGGCACACCGAGCCTAGGCGAGGTGCCGAGTGGTGGGGCAAGAGCCTTTTGGTTACTTTGGGGCTTTTCCAAAGTGACCCGCCGTCAGGGCGGAACCCTAAGCCGCCGTTACCTAAATAACGGATATGTACTCGGCCAATTCCAAAAAAATCCCGGCCAACCTCAAGCCACCATGATGATCTTCGACACCAACTCCACCACCGTCTTGGCCTGCAACTTCCTCATCAACCGCGCCCGATGCACCTCCACCGTCCGATGCGAAATCCCCAATCGCAGCGCAATCTCTTTGGACTTGAGCCCATTGACGATGTGCATGGCAATCTCCCGCTCCCGCGGCGTAAGGTCGCCCGTGCCTTGATGGGTGCGGTCCAGCCGTTCGAAGTGCCAGATCATCAACTTGAACGGATCCCTGGGCGTGAGCGTGTAGCCATGGGACCTGGCCCAGAACACTTCGCCATTGCGATGCTGCATGAAGCGCTCGTCGGAATAAAAACCGCTGTCGCTGTCGAGCAACCACTCATGGCTGCGCTTGCCAATGGCGTGGTAGTCGGCCTGGGACGGGTAGATCAGCAGGGTCAATTGATTGACCAACGTCGCGTGGGTGTAGCCGAACAGGTTCAGGAACGCGTCGTTGCAGTCGATGATCACGCGGTTGCTGGTGACCAGCTGCGGCGCGGGGGACAGCTTGAACGCCAGGCGTTCAAGGTTCTGGAATGGCGGGGTAATCACAGTCATGGGCATCCTGCCTCGTTATTCAACTGATTGGCGGACTACTTATCCATGTAAGTAGTTACACGAATTGGCCCGCGACCAGAGGTGGGTCATTGTAGGGAAAGTCCGGTTCAAGAACAGAAGAAATTGATTATGCCTGCTGATTGCGTGTCTATCGTTGCCGCTGGTCATTCGCGTTTTGGTCGCTTGGAAGGTACCACGCTGGAAGATCTGATTGTTCAGGTCACGCGTGAGGCCTTGAGCGATGCTGCCCTCGATGCGGCGCAAATCGACGCGCTGTTCCTCGGCCATTTCAATTCCGGGCTGGTGCCGGATGGGTTTGCCGCGTCGTTGTTGCTGCAGGCCGACCCCGGGCTGCGCTTCAAGCCGGCCACACGCTGTGAGAACGCCTGTGCATCCGGTTCGGCGGCGATCCAGGCCGGCGTCAATGCGATTCTCTCCGGCAGCGCCGAATTGGTGCTGGTGGTGGGGGCCGAGAAAATGACCCATACCTCCACGGCCGCCGTCACCCAGGCGCTGGCCGGCGCTGGTTACCAGAACGATGCGGCCGAAGCCGGCCTGAGTTTCCCGCAGTTGTTCGGCCGCGCCGCTCGCCAATACGCCGAGCGCTACCATTGCCCGCTGGGCTCGATGGCAGCGATTGCCACCAAGAACCACTCCAATGCCATGGTCAACCCGTTGGCGCAGATGCACCGCGAGATGAATTTCGAGCACTGCAATAACGTGTCCCAGAGCAACCCGTTCGTGGCCGAGTCGCTGCGCCTCACCGATTGCTCGCTGATCAGTGATGGCGCTGCGGCGATTGTGCTGGCGTCGCCCAAGCGTGCGCGGGCGTTTCGCCGCGATGTGCAGATTCGCGCGATGACCCAGGTCAACGACACATTGCCCATCGCCCAGCGCGACATCCTGGCGTTTGAAGGCCCGCAGCGGGCGATTCATTCGGCGCTGCGCGGGGCGAATGTGACCCTGGCCGACCTGAGCTTCGCCGAGGTGCATGATTGCTTCACCATCGCCGAACTGCTGATCTACGAAGCCATGGGCCTGGCGCCCAAGGGCGAGGGGCACCGTGTGCTCGACAGCGGCGTGGTGCGTGCGGGCGGGCGTTTGCCGGTGAACCTTTCCGGTGGGCTCAAGGCCAAGGGCCATCCCGTCGGCGCGACCGGCGTTTCGATGCATGCCCTGGCATTCCGGCAACTGACCGGCGAGCCGATTGGCCTGGCGGTGCCCAACGCGGAGTTCGGCCTGGTATTCAACATGGGCGGTATGGCGGTGGCCAACTACGCTTCGGTCCTGCACGCGCGTCGGTACTGAACCATGAACATTGCCAATTGGTTGCACGACACCCAGCGTCGCGACCCGCAACGCCCGGCACTGTTCGACGGCGCCCGGCAAGTGGCCGACTACGCCACCTTCGCCGCCCATGTGCGCCAGCGCGCCGCGCACCTGGTCGACCAGCACGGCTTGCAGCCAGGGGACGCGGTGGCGGTGCTGATGAAAAACAGCTGCGACTATCTGGAGTTGCTCTACGCCATCTGGTGGATGGGCGCGGTGGCGGTACCGATCAATGCCAAGCTGCACCCGACCGAGGCGGCCTGGATCGCGGATAACGCCGAAGCACGCTTGATCTTTACCGATGGCGGGCGGGTGTTTTCATCGCGGGATTTGCCTGCGCGCTGCACGGAACTCGACGGTCACGTGCTCCCGCCGAACCAGGGCTGGCCAACCCTGGAGCAACCGGTACCACGCCAGGACAACGACCTCGCCTGGCTGTTCTACACCTCCGGTACCACCGGGCGTTCCAAGGGGGTGATGCTGTCCCATGGCAACCTGATCGCCATGTCGTTGTGCTACGCCACCGACGTCGATCCGGTCAGCGCCGACGATGCCGCGCTGTACGCCGCGCCGATGTCCCATGGCGCCGGGCTCTACAACTTTATTCACGTACGCTGCGGCGCGCGGCATGTGGTGCCGGCGTCCAACGGTTTTGACGCCGCCGAGTTGTTCGGGCTGGCGACAGAGCTGGGCAGCGTTTCACTGTTTGCCGCACCGACCATGGTCAAGCGCATGGTCGAGCAGGCACGGCAACAGGGCTATCACGGCGAAGGCATCAAGACCATCGTCTACGGCGGCGGCCCGATGTACCTGGCCGACTTGCGCGACGCCGTCGACACGTTCGGCCCCCGCCTGGTGCAGATCTACGGCCAGGGCGAGAGCCCGATGACTATCAGCGTGTTGCCCCGTGGGCTGATCGCCGATCGCCAGCGCGGCGACTGGGCGACCCTGGCCGCGTCCGTAGGCTACGCGCAAGCCTGCGTGGAAATCCGCATTCTCGATGCCCGCCACCGACCGTTGCCAACCGGCGAGCGCGGTGAGATCGCGGTGCGCGGCGCCACGGTGATGCAAGGCTATTGGCGCAATTCGCAGGCCACCAGCGACACCTTGTTTGAGGGTTGGCTGCTCACCGGTGATATCGGCTTTCTCGACCCCGCCGGCTACCTGACTCTCACGGATCGCTCCAAGGACGTGATCATCAGCGGCGGCAGCAATGTATACCCACGCGAAGTCGAGGAGGTGCTGGCCCAGCATCCCGAGGTCTTCGAAGTGTGCGTGGTGGGCGAGCCGGACCAGCAATGGGGCGAGTCGGTGGTGGCGTTCGTGGTGACGCGCAGCGGCGAGCCCCTCGACGAAGGCGAGCTCACGGCATGGTTTGTGGCGCGCATGGCCTCGTTCAAAAAACCGAAAAAATATGTGTGGCGCAGCGATTTGCCCAAGAACAGCTACGGCAAGGTCCTCAAGACCGACTTGCGGCAGTGGTTGAAAGCAGCGACTATCGCCGCGCTTTAGCACGGATCGACCAACAGACAAGGAGTCCCCCCGATGGGCAATCACGCGCAAGACACCGTCCGCAAACGCCGCCGCGCGTTTCTCGGTGCCACCTCCGGCCACTTGATCGAGTGGTATGACTACGGCGTCTACGGCTTTCTTGCCGTGTATATCGGCCAGGCGTTCTTCGTTTCCGACGACCCCACTACCAGCCTGCTGGCCAGTTTTGCCGCGTTCGCCCTGAGCTTCTTCATCCGCCCGTTGGGCGGGCTGTTCTTCGGCCCGCTGGCGGACAAGATCGGCCGGCGTAAAACCCTGATCATGGCGCTGGTGATGATGACCGGCTCCACGGTAATGCTGGGCCTGCTACCGACCTACGCCACCCTCGGCATCGTCGCCCCGATCCTGCTGATCCTGGTGCGCTGCGTGCAAGGTTTCTCGGCGGGCGGTGAAATCGGCACGGTGACCAGCTTCATTTCCGAATACGCCGGCCCTGGCCGACGCGGCTTTGCCACCTGCTGGCTGATGGTCACCGCGGTGCTCGGCCTGCTGCTGGGCGGCGCTGTGGCCAACGGCATGACCTGGGTGCTGGGCGCCGAGGTCATGCAGGAATGGGCCTGGCGCGTGCCGTTCCTGATCGCCGCGCCCCTGGGCTTCATCTCCATGTACATCCGCCTCAAGCTTGAAGACAGCCCTGAGTTCCTGGCCTTGCAACGCGCCGGGCAAACTTCCCGTGCGCCCCTGCGCGAGGTCTGGCAGTGGAAGCGTGCCATCGCCCTGGTGTTCTTCATCATCACCTTGCACAGCTCGATCTTTTACCTGGTCCTGACTTTCGCCTCGACCTACATGGCCAAGATTCTCAAGTTCGACAGCGGCACCACCTTGCTCTATGTGTTCGTCGCCAGTTTCTCGGCGGCCTTCGTCATGCCGTTCGGTGGCGCATTCACCGATAAATACGGGCGCAAGCCGTTCCTGATGGTGGTCGGCACGCTGGCGACCCTGGCGATGTTCTGGCTGTTCAAGATGGCCCCGACCGCAACGCCGGCGACGTTCTTTGCGCCGTTGATGGCGGTGGCGATTCTGTTCGGCCTCTATGCGTCGTCCACCTATGCGCTGATGAGCGAACTGCTGCCCACACGCATCCGCTCCACCGGGATCGCCGTGGCGTACAACGTGCCGGTGGCGGTGTTCGGCGGCAGCGCGCCGCTGATCTCCACCTGGCTGATCAAGGTGACCGGCGACATCACCTCGCCCTGGTACTTCTACGTGGCGACCGGGGTGGTGTCGTTGATTGCCCTAGTGGTGCTGCGCAAGGAGGACTTTGTGGCCAGCGCCAGCCCGGCGGCGGTGCCTGGGGGAGCGGCATTGGCCTGAGGGCGTTGCATCGGCGCGCTGACTGCGCCAGGCTTGGCAGCCTCATCCCTTCGGAATGAATCGCGTGCAGGCTACCCGTTTGACCCTGATCTGCCATGCGGCCACGCCGTCGCAAAAACAGGCGCGCTTTGCCGATGACGAGTCGCTGGTCATGGACTGGCAGGGCGCGGCGTTGTCGTTGGCAGGCCACTATCCCAAGCCTGCGTGCCTGCTGTGCGGGCCGGAGACGCGAACCCGGCAGACGGCGGGTTTGTTCGGCGAACAGCCGCGCATCGAGCCGGCCCTGCGCGACGTCGACCTTGGGCACTGGAAAGGCCAGGCCCTGCGCGCGCTCGATAGTGCTGAACTCAACGCCTGGCTCACCGACAGCGCCCATGCGCCCCATGGCGGCGAATCGGTGGTGCAACTGTGCACGCGGGTCGGGCAGTGGATGAAGGCCTTGGAAAGCCAGCCCGGTCATGTGCTGGCGGTGACCCACCCCTTTGTGATCCGTGCCGCGCTGTTGTACGTCATGCAGTACCCGGCCTCAATGTTCTACCGGATCGACGTAGAACCACTGTCGCGCACCGAGCTGCGCTTCAACGCGGTCTGGCGCCTGCGCCTGGAAACTTATGCCTGAGCCCACGATCATGGCAAAATCCACGCCCCGCAATGAGAGCAACCCATGAAACGCATCCTGATCATCGGCATTGGCGCCGGCAACCCTGACTACATCACGATGCAGGCCGTGAAAGCGCTGAACCGCACCGACGTGTTTTTCCTGATGGACAAGGGCCAGAGCAAGGACAAGCTGATCGACCTGCGCCGTGAAATCTGCGAAACCTACATCACCAGGCCCGGCTACCGCTTCGTCGAGGCCGACTGCCCCGAGCGCGTGCGCGGTGATATCGACTACACCACCGCCGTTCGCGACCTCAACCGCGACAAGCAGCAGACCTTCGAGCGCATGATCAACGAGGACATGGCCGACGGCGAAGTGGGGGCGTTTCTGGCCTGGGGTGACCCGGCGTTGTACGACAGTACTATCCGCATTTTGCAGGCGATCCTTGCCGAGGGGCGCTGTGCATTCGAGTTTGAGGTGATTCCCGGTATTACCAGCGTGCAGGCCCTGGCGGCCCAGCATAAGGTGGCGTTGAACCGTATCGGCAAGTCCATTGAAATCACCACCGGGCGCCGCCTGGCGGCGGGGCAGGCGAGTGATGCCGACACCCTGGTGGTGATGCTCGATGCCGAAGATTCCTACCGCAGCGTGGCGGATCAGGACCTGGATATCTATTGGGGCGCCTACCTGGGCACGCCGGATGAAATCCTGATCAGCGGCAAAGTTAGCGAGGTCGCGGACGAAATCCAACGGGCGCGCAAGGCCGCGCGACTCGCCAATGGCTGGATCATGGACACCTATTTGTTGCGCAAACCCTGAGGGATAGACCCCATGCTCAAACTGCTCGCTCTCGCGCTGGCCTTGCTGGCCGGTGTCGCCCATGCGGACTCCGATCTGCATACCGACCTGCCGTTGTCGTACCTGGAGCAAACCCAGGGCGATGCACGCAACCAACCGCTGGTGATTTTCCTGCATGGCTTTGGTAGCAACGAGGAAGACCTGTTCGGTATCAAGGATGCGCTGCCTTCCACCTGGACCTACCTGTCGGTGCGCGCGCCGATGCCGGTGGAGCCGCATGGCTATCGCTGGTTTACCAAGACCCCCGGTGACGGTGATTACGATGGGGTGACGGCTGATCTGCAAAGCAGCGCCAGGCTGCTCGAAGACTTTGTGGCCAAGGCCACCGCCAAGTACCACACCCAGAGTGATCGTGTGTTTCTGGTCGGGTTCAGCCAGGGGGCGATCATGTCCTATGAGGTGGGCTTGCGCAGGCCCGAGCTGCTGCGTGGTATAGCGGCCCTGAGCGGCAGCGTGTTGCCGGTGCTCAAGGCCGAGCTCAAGCCGAATGAAGCGTTGGACAAGCTGGCGATCTTTATCGGCCATGGCACGTTGGATCAGGCGCTGCCTTATGTTTCCGGAACGCGGGCCAACGAGGTGCTGGAAGGGATTGGCTTGAAGCCGCAGTTTCACGGGTATCCGGGGATGAACCATACAATCAGCGAGGCGGAAATCCAGGACCTGAAGGCTTGGCTGGAGAAGAGCCTGCGGTAAACACCGTAAAAAATGTGGGAGGGGGCTTGCTCCCGATGGCGGTATTTCAGTCACAGATGTATCGACTGATTCACCGCTATCGGGAGCAAGCCCCCTCCCACATTGGTTTTATGTCGCTTGGGAGGTTGGCTTACTTGCCACCAGTAATCTGCTTCACCAGCGCGGCATGCCCCTTCACATCATCCGCTCGCGAAATCGCTTGGATCACCAGCAGGTGATTGCCCGAGCCAGCCAGGAACGTGGAGTTCAGGGTCTTGCCGCCGCCTTGGGTGGCGGTGCTGTCGACCTGGCGCAGGCCAAGGCCCTTGAAGGTCAGTTTTTTCTCGCCGAGTTTCTTGAAGTCGGGCAGGGCGGCGCTCTGGTTCTTGACGAAATCGCTCACGGCGCCATCGAGAAATTTGGCGTCGTTGTCCTGGATTGACACCCCATCGTTACGCACGGTTTCGGCGACGATCACCACACTTTTCGTGGTTGCGTTGGCGTACAGGGTGCCTTGGGTATCGGCGGTGCCGTCTTCAGCCTTGCCGGAGGGCAGGGCGTCGGCGGTGTAGGCCTTGGGCAGGCTGAAGGTGAACTTGCCGCCCAGGGTGGAGAGCGTTTGCGTGGCCGGTTTGGCGGCGGCGAACACGCTGCTGGCGGTAAGCGCGAGGGCCAGCAGCACTGCAGTCTTGGTGAAGGTGGCCATGAAGCGCTCCAGAGATGAACGAAATTGCGGCGTATTCTGTCAGAAAATTCGCAATATCGTTCATCTGCAGCCTCACACCTTGTCGGACTCTTCCTGAAGCCGGTCCATCTCAAACAAGCGCGCCAGTTCTGCACGGGCTTCCTGGGCGGTCTGCATGACTTTGGCCGCATCGTCGTACACCGCATGCTGGGCGGCGAGGACTTGCTGGTCGTGGGCCCTGAAGCGGTCGATGCGCGCGTCGGCCTGGGCCTGGCTCAGACCAAGGCCGACCAGGGTACGGCGGCTCATCTCCAGGCTTGAGTAAAAGGTTTCACGCACCGGTGAGGCGTCCAGGTCCACCAAGCGGTGAACGTGCTGGCGGTTACGCGCGCGGGCGATGATCTTCATGTGTGGGTAGAGGTTGCGCACCAGTTCGGCGGTCTTGATGTTGATCTGCGGATCATCCATGGCGATCACAAAGAACTCCGCCTGGTCGACCTTGGCCGCGTGGAGGATTTCCGGGCGTTGCGGGTCACCGTAGAACACCGGCATACCGCCAAAACTGCGGGTCAGTTCGATGGTTTCCACCGAGGTGTCGAGGGCGATGAACGAGATGTTCTGTGCGCGCAGGATTCGCGCAACGATCTGGCCCATCCGGCCCATGCCGGCAATCACCACACGCGGCGCGTCGCCTTCGATAGCGCGGTACTCCTCGGGCACGTCCACCGGCTTGGCCTTGGACTTGAACAGCTTCGGGCACACCAACAGCAGCAGCGGGGTCACGGCCATGGACAGGGTGATGGTCAACACCAGCACATCGTAAAGGTGCGGTTCGAACAGGCCCTGGTCGCGGCCGATCTTGAACACCACGAAGGCGAACTCACCTCCCGCCGCCAACACCACGCCCAGGCGCAGGGCGCTTTCACGATTGAGTTCGCCCACCATGCGCCCCACGGCGTAAAGCAGTGGCAGTTTCAAACCGATCAACAGCAAGGTCAGCCCGATCACCACCAGCGGTGTGCTGAGCAGCAGGCTGAGGTTGGCGCCCATGCCCACGCTGATAAAAAACAGCCCCAGCAGCAGGCCCTTGAACGGTTCGATCTGGGATTCCAGTTCGTGGCGGTATTCCGAGTCCGCCAGCAGCAGCCCGGCGAGGAACGCGCCGAGGGCCATGGACACGCCCACCAGCTCCATCAGCCAGGCGGTGCCGATCACCACCAGCAGCGCGGTGGCGGTGGAGACTTCACGCAGGCCGGTCTTGGCGACGATACGAAACACCGGACGCAGCAGGTAGCGCCCGCCGATGATCACCACGGCAATGCTACCGAGGATTTGCAAGACGTGTTGCACGCCCTGGGCTTCGCTGGTCGGATGATCGCTGCCGGCCAGCAGCGGCACCATGGCAATCAACGGGATCGCCGCGATGTCCTGGAACAACAGGATCGCGAAGGCCAGGCGCCCATGGGGTTGGTTGAGCTCCTTGCGCTCGGCCAGGCTTTGCAGGCCAAACGCGGTGGAGGACAGCGCCAGGCCCAGGCCCAGCACAATCGCGCTGTTCCAGGACTGGCCAAACAGCCACAGCGCCACCACGCCCATCACCAGCCCGGTCAGCAGCACCTGGGCCAGGCCGACACCGAATACCGCCTTGCGCATCACCCATAACCGTTTGGGCGAAAGCTCCAGGCCGATGATAAACAGCAACAGCACCACGCCCAGTTCAGAGAACTGCGCCACGCTTTGCGGGTTGCCGATCAGGCCCAGCACCGAGGGGCCGATGATCACCCCGGCGAACAGATAGCCCAGCACCGCGCCCAGTTGCAGACGCTTGGCCAACGGCACGGCCAGCACGGCGGCGAACAGGAACACCACGGCTGCTTGTAACAGGTTGCCTTCATGGGGCATTGCGAACTCCATTGTTTGCTTGAATCAGATGCTGACGCTTTCAAGGGCGAGGGAAAGGGCCCTATTAGAGCGTGTTTTCACATTTTGAAACTTGTATTTTTGATGCAGAGGTCAATGAATGTGGCTGTTATCTGGCGGATTTCGGCGGCTACGGATGTTTGCTTTTCGTGGAAGCTGAAGAATCTACAAACACTTTCTCCCAATGCTCGGCTGGCAGACTCGTCACCTCTGTACCTAAATTCATGCTCTTGAGTTTATATTCCTTGGGTGGCATATTTGCATGGTATGGGACATTGAATACACGGATGAATTCGGCGAGTGGTGGGGCAACTTGGGTGAGAAGGAGCAATCTTCGGTCGCTGCCAGCGTGGATCTGCTGGGCCTGCTCGGCCCGGGGCTTGGCTTTCCCCACAGCAGCGATATCAAGGGCTCTCGCCACGGCAATCTGCGCGAACTGCGTATACAGCACGCAGGTCGTCCCTATCGGGTGCTGTATGCCTTTGATCCCCGGCGCTGCGCAGTCCTGCTGATAGGTGGCGATAAAACCGCACAGCATCGTTGGTACGACGTGCACGTACCGGTGGCGGAAAAGCTGTATGACATCCATTTGAAAACATTGCGCAAAGAGGGCCTTACCCATGGCTAAAAAATTCGCTGATCTCAAGGCGCGCATGACTCCCGAGTCGCGTGCCGATGCCGAGCAGCTTTTTCAACAGCATCTGAGAGAGATGCCCCTGCATGAGCTGCGCAAGGCGCAGCAACTGAGCCAGGAAAGTCTGGCCAAGGCGTTGAATATCAATCAGGCGGCGGTCTCGAAAATGGAGCGTCGCACCGATATGTACATCAGCACATTGCGCGACTACATACGTGCGATGGGGGGAGAGCTGGAAATTATCGCGACGTTTCCCGATGGCCAGGTAAAAATCGACAACTTCGCTCGCTGAACCAGTCCGGCGTCGCGATGCCTGTGGTTTTCATCTCGGCTTGATTGGCTCTTTGTTACCATGGCCGCCCCTTGTCACCAGGAGTCACCGGCCCATGCAACAGCAGTGGGATGAAATGCACCGCACCCGCAAGCCTACGTTCGTCCTGTGTGGCGAGCCTCAGGGGGACGTGCTCAATCTCTATGTGCACGGTTATTCGGCGTTTTTCAGCCAGCAGCAGTTGGCCGGCTTCAAGGAACAACTGGCCGGCATTGAAGGCTCGACCAACCTGATGTTGTTCTGGCCGGCGGGGCACTTCCTGGAAAACCTGTTTGCCCCGTTCAAGGAGGTGATCGCTTCGATGCTCGGCGGCGGTGGCCTGGGCGCGGCGACGGTGGGTGTGGGCAAGGCGATCGCGTATTTTCTCGACCATTACAAAAGTGTCGAGGCGCGGGTCGATGAAGTGGCCAGGACCTTGCTGCCCGAGCTGGCGAGCTACCTGCACGCCGAATCGCTCCAGGTGCGGCAGATCAACCTGATCGGCCACTCCCTCGGCGCCCGGATCCTGGTCAAGAGTGTGCTGGCCAGCCCTGAAACCGCCCATGAACTGCCATTGAATAATGTGCTGCTGATGGGCGGGGCGATCTGTACGTCTACCCCTTGGGAGGCAGTGTCGGCACCGCTCAAGGGACGGCTGATCAATTGCTACTCGAGCAAGGACTGGGCACTGGCGATGAAGCCGGATACCGAGCGTTGCATCGGCCGCTATGCGATTGCGGTAACGCCCGCGCTCAAGGCCAAGGTCACCAACGTGCATCTGGCCAGTTTCGACCATGCCGCCTACTGGCCGCAGTTGCGTACGGTGGTGCAGTACACCGACCTGCTGCAGGAACGCCGTGGCCTGATCCGCGCCGACCTGCGCAGCAGTGAAGCGCGTTTTGCCGAAGAAGATCTCGATCTGTTTCCGATGCTGATGCAGGCGCGCCCGGATGAGCTGAAGTTTCTCGCCGAACTGATGGCGCAAAAGCGCAGTGCTTCGATTGATGCCAGCGTACGCGAACCGCGCAAGCTCGCCATCGAGTTGCAGCGCATGGGCGGCGACAGTTTCATGAACCTGGCCCGTGGCCACGGCGTGGCTTATCGCCAGATCGCCGAAGCGGTGGCGCAACGCTTAGGCATCAGGTTCGACGAGCCACTGGCCAGCGTGGCCCTGGCGGATATCGAAGCGCAGGTCGCGGAAAAACTCCTCAAGCAGTATCAGGACAACCTCAGCGGTGCCGACCGACAGGCGTTCGACGCCGAACTCAAGGCCGCGATGCAAAAAGAGCAAGGTGTGTTCAAGCGTCTCGACATGGGCCGTACGGCCACCACCGCCTTGAGCGGCACGGCATTGGCGGGGCTCACCGGGTTTATGCTGCGCCGCGGTGCCGCCACGGCGATTCCGGTGGTTGGCCAGGCGTTGGCGGCAGCGATGTTGCTGGTCAGCGGCGTACGGGCGTTTTCCGGCCCAGCGTATTCGATCACTACGTTGGCGGTGTTGGTGGTCGGCGTAATTCGCCAGCGCCTGGAACGTGAGGCGCTGAACCAGGAGCTGGACCTGGTGGTGCAGGTGGTTGAGGCATTTGACCTGCCCCGGGAGACGGTGATGCGCACCGTCGCGTCGGACTGCTAAGCTGGCGCCCTGACTTGTGTGTTTGCCTGGGATCCCGCGTGAAATTCAGCCTGCCGAAAATTGCTACCGCCCCTTTCTGCCCGCCGGAAGTGGCCGGCTCCGTTGTCGTTGATCCCAAGGCGTCGTTCTTCAAACGTGCGCTGATGTTCGCCGGCCCCGGCCTGTTGATTTCCATCGGCTACATGGACCCCGGCAACTGGGCGACCGCCATCGAAGCCGGGTCGCGCTACGGCTATAGCCTGTTATTCGTGGTGCTGCTGGCCAGCCTGGCGGGGATGGCGGTGCAGTGCCTGTGCTCGCGGCTGGGTATCGCCACCGGTAAAGACCTGGCGCAACTGTGCCGCGAGCGCTACAGCAAGCGCTCCGCGCGCACCCAATGGGTGTTGGCGGAAATTTCCATCATCGCCACCGACCTCGCCGAAGTGCTCGGCTGCGCCCTGGCATTTCACCTGCTGCTGGGTGTATCGCTGACCACCGGGATCGTCATCACCGCCTTCGACACGCTGTTGATCCTGGCCCTGCAGAACCGCGGTTTCCGCCGGCTGGAAGCGATCATGCTGGCGTTGGTCGCGACCATCGGTGTGTGTTTCTTCATTGAACTGGTGCTGATCAAACCCTACTGGCCGGACGTGCTCAGTGGCTTCACGCCCTCGCTGTCGGCCATCAGCGACGCCGCGCCGCTGTACTTGGCCATCGGCATCCTCGGTGCGACCGTGATGCCGCATAACCTCTACCTGCACACCTCGATTGTGCAGACCCGCCTGATCGGCAAGGACCTGGCCAGCAAACAGGACGCGGTCAAGCTTGCACGCATCGACACCATTGGCTCCCTGGCCTTGGCCCTGTTGGTCAATGCGGCGATCCTGGTGCTCGCCGCCGCAGCGTTCTACAAGACGGGCCATACCGACGTGGTGGAGATCCAGGACGCCTACCATCTGCTCGACCCGCTGGTGGGCGGTGCGTTCGCCAGCATCCTGTTCGGCATCGCCTTGCTGGCCTCGGGCCAGAGTTCGACCTTCACCGGTACGATTGCCGGGCAGGTGATCATGGAGGGTTACCTTAACCTGCGCATCCCCTGCTGGCAGCGCCGCCTGATCACCCGTGGGCTGGCGCTGATCCCGGCGTTCCTCGGCGTGTGGCTGATGGGCGACGACGCCATCGGCAAGCTGCTGATTCTCAGCCAGGTGGTGCTGAGCCTGCAGTTGCCCTTCGCGTTATACCCGCTGATCCGCATGACCGGCGACAAACAACTGATGGGCCCGTTCGTCAACCGGCTGCCGACGCGGTTGCTGGCGTGGTTTTTGTTTGCGGTGATCAGTGGGGCGAATGCGTGGTTGATTGGGCAGTGGGTGTTCTGACTCATCGATCCCAATACGGCACCGTCCCAAAACATTCCACAAAATAATCGATCACCGTGCGCACCTTCAGCGACAGCCTGCGGCTACCCGGCCACAACGCCGCGATCTGCTGGGGCTCCAGGGTGGTCGCCACTTCGTAATCGGTCAGCACCGCTTGCAAGGTGCCGGCGCGCAGGCCTTCACCGATCAGCCAGGAAGGAAACACCACCAGCCCCAGGCCCTGCTCGGCGGCGTGGGTCAGGGTGTCAGCGTGGTTGCCGGTGATCGGGCCCTTGACGCTGTAGGCGCTCCAGTCGCCGTGGTCGCGGCGGAAAAACCAGCGCTCCTGGCCTTTTATGCCCTTGTAGGCCAGGCACTGGTGGTTGACCAGTTCGTCGGGATGGCGCGGCGTGCCGTGCTGCGCCAGGTAGGCGGGGCTGGCGGCGAGGCGAAAGCGTTGCGGCGCGAAGATCCGCGCCTGCATGCTGGAATCATTGAGCACGCCAATACGAAACAACAGGTCAGTGCCGTCCTGCAGCGGGTCGACGAAGGTATCGGTCTGCTGGATGTCCAGTTGCAGCTTCGGATAGCGCCGGCACAGCTCCCCCAGCCACGGCGAAAGATGACGCTGGCCGAATACCATGGGCGCATTGATGCGCACCAGTCCGCTGGGTTCGCTGTCTTGTTCCTGCAGGGCCTGGCTCGCTGTTTCCAACTGCTCCAGCATCAGCCGCGCGTGTCGCCCGAGCAGGCGTCCGGCTTCGGTCGGGCTCACGGCACGGGTGTGGCGGTACAGCAGCTGCTGACCGAGGGCTTGTTCCATCAGCTGGATCTGCCGGGAAATGGACGAGGGCGCAAGGCCTTCGCGGCGTGCCACCTCAGAAAAACTGCCATGGTCCAGCACGGCGACGAACAGGCGCAGCGCCTTGAAACTCAGTTCATTCAAACCCTGCATCATGACTCCAGGCTGTGCGTTTTGCGCAAAGGTGTTGTCTGCATGCTGCCATTTATCGCACAGGCAAGCCACTGGATAATGCACGCCTGTTTTCTTCTTCAAGCGCAGGTGATGTATGCAGGCACATTCTATCGAGGGTACGGCGCAATCCCGGCCAAAGCGAAACGTTCTCCGGCTGCTGTTGTTGCCGTTGGTTATTCTCGCGGGCATGGGGCTGTCGGTCGAGGCCGGTTTGCTGGGGCCATTGGGTGTGCAGGTCGGGCATTTATGGGCGACCTTGAGCATCTTTGGCGTCGGCTCGGCGATCCTGTTCTTGCTGTTGCTGTTCAGCGGCCCACAAAAGGGCCCGGCCTTCACGCAACTGCCGCGCTGGCAGTTGATCGGCGGTTTCCTGGGGCCGATGTACGTAGTGGTGCTGACGCTGGCCACGCCCCATATCGGTGTGGCAATGACGATGATTGCGATCCTGTCCGGGCAGGTGGGCAAGAGTGTACTGATCGACCATTTCGGTTGGTTCGGCACGGCGCGCAAGCGGGTCAATGTAGAGCGCTGGATAGCCCTGGCGTTGATTGTGGCGGCACTTGTTCTGATTGCACGAGGGTAAGGCGATGAATCTGTTTGTGTTGTTGGTCGTGGTGGTCGCCGCAGGTGCGGTATTGAGCGTGCAGGCGGCCATCAACGGTCGCTTGGGGCAGACCGTTGGGGTATTGCGCAGCAGCCTGCTGACCTTTGCGGTCGGTGCGCTAACCACCGCGCTGTTGATATTTTTCTTCGAGCCCGCCCAGGCGGTCAGTTTGTTGGACGTGCCGAAGTGGCAACTGACCGGCGCTTTATTCGGCGTGGTGTACATGATGGTAATGGTCGGCGCGGTGCCGGTGGTCGGTACGGCGGTCGCCACGGTGGCGGTGATTGTGGGGCAATTAGGCATGGGCATGCTGATCGACAATTTCGGCTGGCTGGGCAACCCGGCGATCGAACTGTCCGGCAGCCGGATCGTCGCGATGCTGTGCCTGGCCCTGGCGCTGGTGTTCATGTATCGCAGCAATACGCGCCAGGCCGACTGACGGCGCTGAACCTTGGCGCCGCGCCTCGGGTCACTGTTTCAGGTGTGGCGTTCGCTGCACCGCGACGACCATGAAGAAGGAGTCTGACCATGCCGGATCAAACCTGTGCTTGCCCACACTGCAAATGCGTACTGGGCATCGACGCGGTCATGAAGGACGGGAAGGGCTATTGCTGCCAAGGCTGCGCCGAGCACCATGCGCACGGTGAACCCTGCGCTGCGGCGACGGGCTGCGAATGCGCCAAAGCGGCTGCCAACGCGAACTGAACCCTCCAATGTGGGAGGGGGCTTGCCCCCGATAGCGGTATGTCAGTCACTGCATCTGTGGCTGAAACACCGCTATCGGGAGCAAGCCCCCTCCCACATTTTGCTCTACATCAGGCTTCTGGAACGCCTTTTTCCCAGGTCGACCAGTTGTTCAGGATCGCCTGTACCAGCGGATTGCCCGTGCGGTACAGATTCTCCAATGCCGGTACGAAACCGCCTTGATCGGCATACTTGAGCAGGTTGTCCACTTCGCTGTAGCCCGGATACGGGCGGTCAAAATCGGAACCGGCACGCACCACGGCCAGGCGCTGGATATCCACCAAGCCTTCACGGCTGGCGCGCAGCAGCGCTTCGTAGGTGGAGTTGTCTTCCTGTTGGGTGGTGCAGTATTCGCCCTTGTTGTCCGTGAGCAGTTTGGTCCACACTTCGGCGCGCTCGCTCAGGCGCGTACCGGAGAACCAGGTGTTGCCGGCCAGGGTGTCGCAGCGGGTGACTTGCGGCGGCTGGTTGGCCGGCGCGGCGGGGTAGTGCTTGCGCCAGGCGGCGGATTCCTTGCTTTCCGTCAGCTCCACCTTGTGCGACAAGGCGAATGCCTTGGCTTGCAGCTTGGGGTTGAGCTCGAACACTTCAGTCTTGTAGTCCAGCGGCGGTTTTTCATTGGGCCCCTTGGTGTTGATGCCGATATAACCGGTCGGCCACTCCTTGGGTGCATCCCGTGAATCCAACTCCCACTGGGTACCGAATTCCACCAGGTAATGCGCCCAGGCGGCGGTACCAATGGTGCCGTGCTTGGGGCTGATACCGGCGATCCCGGCGATCAGGAAATAACTCTGGCGCAGGTCGAACTTGGGCGACAAGGCCAGGGCCAGGGTCGAGGCGGCGGCGTTGGTCTGGCCCATGCCAGTGACCAGCAGGCACACGTCCTGGGTGTTGCAGCGAATCACCGGGTATTCGGCGGACAGGCCCGGCACGCGCACTTGCTGCTTGAGTTCCAGGCGGTCGATCCAGGTTTGCGCCTCGGGGGCGAACATGGTGATCAGCATGACCTTGGGTTTGATCGGCGCGGCGTTGTCTGCCAGCACCAGGTGGGGCAGCAGGGCAAGGCCCATGGCCAGCGAGAGGCGGGTAAAGGTATTCATCTGCAGCTCCTTGATCAGAATTGGTAGCCCACGCCGGCGTAGTAACCCCAGCCGTCGGAGCGGGCGCGGAAGTTGCCTTCACCGAAATTCAACTCGCTGCCATCCTCCCAGTTGCCGCCGTTATGAAAGTAACGGCCGACCAGGGTGAAACGCAGGTGCGTGAACGAGTACAGCAACACGTTGGTGGCTACCAGGGAATTGGCGGTGCGCGCCGGGTTGTCCTTGTGCAGGTCCGAGCCGAAATCATAGTTGGTGAAGCCGATGTAGGTCAGCGAGGCGCCATTGTCGAATTTGCCGATGGGCACGATGTATTTCATCTGCGCGCGGTAGCCGTCCCAGGAATATTCATTGCTGGCGCCGTAGTTTTCCCACTGGTAACGCCCGTAGAAGTTCGCCGACAGGTTGACCCGCGAGTGGGTGTCGATATCGGTGCCAAGGCCGCTGTACAGGGTGTTGGCGCGGTTCTCCTTGTTGCTGCCGTGGTCGTAGATCCAGTCGAACGCCACATACCATTCCTTGAACGGTCCGATCGCCAGGCTGCGGCCAGCGAGGTAGTCGATGGAGATTCGCGGCTCATGCTCCATGAACACGGGCGAGCCATGGTCCCAGGCGCCTTTGTCATTGCTATTGCCGATGCCGAGGATCTTCGGCACATCGATGTAGCCGTACAGCTCGAACGGCCCCTTGCGGCCGAAATACTCGTACTCCAGGTAAACGTCATCCTGCGGTTTTGGGCCGAAGCTGATGTCCTTGCTGCCGATCAGCGTCAGGTCCTGGTTGAACCATTCCGACAGGTAGGCGCCTTTTTTCGCCGGCGGGTTGGCCTCGGGACTGAGGGTTTCGCCCTGTGCTGAGTCATCGGCGGGTTTGTCCTGCGCCAAAATGGGTGCACTGAGTACTCCCGTAACGGCGGCCAGTAGCAAGGAAACACCAAAGCAAGCGCGAGGCGTTGAGGTGGGGTGCATTGAAAATCCCTATTCGTACGCGGTTTGAACCCGATTGCACGGGTGGAGTGAACCTGGTGGCCAAGTTCGTTCCGCAAACGTTTGCACAGGCTGTACCAACTTTGCTCAATCGTCTGAAAGGCCTGCAAAAAAGCCTGATTAGTCGTCTTTATGGTCAGAAATGACTGGGTGTCATTTTTTCCAGATGATTGCCGGTCTCGCGCCGATACTCACTCGGTGTCTGGTTCATCTCGATGCGAAAGTGCCGGTTGAAATTGGACAGGTTCGCGTAGCCGACTTCGAAGCAAATATCCGCCACTGACATATCGCTTTGCAGCAATAACCGGCAGGCGCGCTGCACGCGGAATTTGCGCATCAGCTCGATAAAGCCATGGCCGGTCGTGCGTTTGAAGAAACGCGAGAAACCCGGTTCGCTCATGTCCAGTTGCCGGGCGATGTCTGACAGGCGCACCTCGCCGCCGAGTTCACGCATCAGGTAGGCGAAGGCCTTGTTGATGCGTTCGGCACTGCGCGGGTCCAGGGTCGGCGCGTAGCGCGGGCTGGCCAGCACCTTGAACTGGCGGGGCGGGGCGTTCTTGAGGGTGTCGAGCAGTTGCAGGAACAGGATCAGCCGTTGCAGGCCCTGGGCGCTGCCGATGGCTTCCATCAACCGTGCCGCGTGCACCGCTGTTTCGCCGATGAACTCAAGGCCGCGTCGCGCGTGTTCGAACAGCGGCTGCAGATCGCCGAGTTCCGGCAGTGCCTTGCGCAAGGCGAGGAGGGCGGCGCCGTCGAACTGCAGCACCACGTCGCGACCGCTCAGGCACTCGCCGGGTGCCACGTCGCCAATCCAGTCGTGGGGCAGGTCGGGGCCGATCAAGGCGACATGCCCGGCACTGAATGCACCGATATAGTCGCCCGCCACCAGCTTGCCGCTGCCGTGGCGAATCAGGTGGATTTCGAACTCAGGATGATGGTTCCAGCGCGCCAGCTCAATCGGATAGTCGTGTTCGAACCAGCGAAAGCAGTGCTCCGGTTCGGGCAGGATCACTTCCAGTTCAGCAGGACGGTGCTCGAACAGCGGGGCGCGGATGGGCATGCGGCTGCCTCTTGTGCGTTGGATGCCCACCAAAATACCCGCCTCGGCAGGCATGGGCTACCCCCGGCGTCGCCCCACACTGATACTTTTTTGCGCCTGGGACACCGGTTAAAAAAGTATCGGTCGGGCATCCGCCAGGGGTTTGTGAGAAGCCGGCCCAAGCTGCTGTAATCGGCGCTCAACAACAAAAACAACCGGTGGACACCGCCATGCTATCAACCCGCAAAGCCAAGCTTGCCCAAACGCTGTTGCTGCTCTCCAGCCTGGCCATGAGCCTGCCCAGCCAGGCCGCCGACACCCTGACCATCGCCACGGTCAATAACAGCGACATGATCCGCATGCAGCGCCTGTCCAAGGTGTTCCAGGCGCAGCATCCGGACATCCAGCTCAATTGGGTGGTGCTCGAAGAAAACGTCCTGCGCCAGCGCCTTACCACCGATATCGCCACCCAGGGCGGGCAGTTTGACGTGCTGACCATCGGCACCTACGAAACCCCGCTGTGGGGCGCCAAACATTGGCTGGAGCCACTGACCGACCTGCCGGCCGACTACGATGTTGAGGACATCTTCCCCTCGGTGCGCCAGGGCCTGTCGGTGAATGGCACGCTCTACGCCTTGCCGTTCTACGGCGAAAGCACCGTAACCTATTACCGCACCGACCTGTTCAAACAAGCCGGCCTGAGCATGCCCGCGAATCCAACCTGGACCCAGCTCGGCGAATTCGCCGCCAAGCTGACGGTGAGGGACAAAGATCAATATGGCCTGTGCCTGCGCGGCAAAGCGGGTTGGGGCGAGAACGTTGCGTTGCTGAGCACCATGGCCAATGCGTTCGGCGCGCGCTGGTTCGATGAGCAATGGCAGCCCGAACTGACCAGCCCCGAGTGGACGGCTGCGGCCAATTTCTACGTCAACAGCCTCAAGCAATACGGCCCGCCGGGCGTGTCGAGCAATGGCTTCAACGAAACCCTGGCGTTGTTCAACAGCGGCAAGTGTGCGATCTGGGTCGATGCCAGCGTCGCCGGCTCCTTCACCACTGACACCGGCCAAAGCAAAGTCGCCGATCGCATAGGCTTCGCTGCGGCGCCCACCGAGGTCACCGATAAGGGCTCTTCCTGGCTCTACGCCTGGTCGCTGGCCATCCCGGCCACCTCCAAGCACAAAGACGCTGCCAAGGCTTTTATCCGTTGGGCGACGTCCAAGGATTACATCCAGCTGGTCGCTGAAAAAGAAGGCATCACCAACGTACCGCCAGGCACGCGGCAATCGACCTACAGCGAGGCGTACCTGAACGCGGCGCCGTTTGCCCAGGTCACGCTGCAGATGATGAAGCACGCCGACCCGGCGCACCCCTCGGCCAAACCGGTGCCGTACGTGGGCATCCAGTACGTGACGATTCCCGAATTCCAGGCCATCGGCACTTCCGTCGGCAAACTGTTTTCGGCAGCGCTCACCGGCGGCATGACGGTCGACCAGGCGCTGCAGCAGGCGCAGACCACCACTGAGCGCGAGATGAAGCGTGCCGGTTATCCGAAGTAATTCCACAGGACACCTCGATGAAACGACTTGAAGGTAAGAGCGCGCTGATCACCGGATCGGCGCGGGGGATTGGCCGCGCGTTTGCCCAGGCCTATATCCAGGAAGGCGCCACCGTCGCCATTGCCGATATCAACCTGCAGCGCGCCGAGCAGACGGCGGCCGAACTGGGCCCCCAGGCGTATGCGGTGGCGATGGACGTCACCGACCAAACCTCCATCGACGCGGCCATGGCCGCAGTGGTCGCCCATGCCGGCAAGCTGGATATCCTGGTGAATAACGCGGCGTTGTTCGACCTGGCCCCCATCCTCGACATCACCCGCGAGAGCTATGAGCGGCTGTTTTCGATCAACGTCGCCGGTACGCTGTTTACCCTGCAGGCCGCCGCGCGGCAGATGATTCGCCAAGGCCACGGCGGCAAGATCATCAACATGGCCAGCCAGGCCGGACGGCGCGGCGAGGCGCTGGTGGCGGTGTATTGCGCGACCAAGGCGGCCGTGATCAGCCTGACGCAATCGGCGGGGTTGAACCTGATCAAGCAGGGTATCAACGTCAATGCCATCGCCCCGGGTGTGGTGGACGGTGAGCACTGGGATGGGGTGGATGCGCTGTTCGCCAGGCATGAGGGCCTGGCGCCGGGCGAGAAGAAAAAGCGGGTAGGCGATGAGGTGCCTTATGGGCGGATGGGCACGGCGCAAGACCTGACCGGCATGGCGATCTTCCTGGCTTCGAAGGAGGCTGACTATGTGGTCGCACAGACTTACAACGTCGATGGTGGCAATTGGATGAGCTAGAGCCATCGGTCACCCGTGAATCTCGATGTCTGGTCACTCGGCAAAACTGCGGTCGAAGAAGTAAATCTCTCCTGGCTTCAACATCTCCAGCGTCGCCTGTGGCCTGCCGCCTTCACCCTGCTTCTTGCGCCCCGTCTCACGCAAATATCCCGCTTGCGTCAGCTTCAACAACCGCTGGCGCACGCTGGTCTTGAGCACCGGCCGCGCCAGTACCAGGGAAAAGATCGCGGTCGCTTGCGGCGCACTGAACTCCTTGTCCAGAAACATCAGCGGCAAGCTGCTGTACAGCGCTTTGGACAACAGCCGTTCCTGCACCGCCGCGACAATCAGGTTGTGATCGAAGGGCAGCTTGATGCTGCCGTCCGCCACCGCGTTCAGCGAAAACCAGGCCTAATGCTCATCCAGTGTCACCTCATCCGCCACGATCGCCAGGTAGTAAGTGGATGACGACCAGCAGCGCGGGTCGCGGATGTATCCTCCACCGTTCCAACCTGCTCGCTACAGGCCAGGTCCAGGCCGACTTTGTCACTGGCGCGCAATCGTTCCCTGCGGCAAATGGTCGGCGAACTTAACCACGGTCACATGCGCCAACAGGCTGCGATCGGAATGTCCTTGTTGATGACATGCGCCGACACCGGTACTTAGAACAATGTTTCGCACTGTCGGCAGGCCCACTAGCCACGTATGTGTTGTTCGACGGCGAACACGCCCGTCATGTAATCGAGCCTCTCGCTGATGTCTTGCCGACGCGTTGAAGTTGACACCATCGCTTCTGATGCTGAAGTTCGGAGGGTAACTTGGTCGGATTCTTACATTGATCTTCCGTAACCGCCCCTAGCGATGACTTGCCCAACAAACCATTAACCACATTCAACTTTATGTTCTCGAGTTCGAATTGGATATCTTCAAAAAGTTCGATAACGAGATGCTGGTTCCATTCCTGATCCAGGGCGCAACCTAATATCGATATCCATCGACCTATGAACAAAGTGTTCTCGGAGGTAGGTGTGAGCATTTCAGTTACCTTGGTTCTCTCTATGAGATTCCGCATGAAAGAATAGCACTGGCAAACCTTCGCTGCGTCTCGCTTTATTGCGTCCGCTCCATGTTGGCAACTTCAAGCAACTTTAAGGCCGGATAGCATGTACATGGGAAGAGGCGAGTAAATTAAGTTTTCTAATATATTGACTAGCTATGAACTGGCAGATAAAAAATTAATAAGGTTGGCTAATAGTACTGATAACAAAAAAGAAAAGTTGCGGTGGTGATAAGTTTCACTAATTTTAAGTCTGTAAAATTAGTTCTCTTTATTGTTCGCTTGTGTTTGCTGTTATTCTTATGACAAAAAATAGTTGCCTGGCTTGCAAAATTAACCTAGTCTGATTTTGTCAGTGCATCATAGGCATAAGTTGTTATTATAAAAACTCGCGGTGATGTTGCAATGTAATTTGCGGCGGAATAACTGCGGCCATTATAAATGCATACTCTCATACGGCAAGTGGCAGAAATGAACAAAAAATTGGCCTCCAAATATATTGAAATGATTAATCGATCTGACTATAAACCAAATGATGTGACTTTTGGGCTAAGGGTGGTGGTATGGTTTGTCTTGATGTTGTTGGGCGGTTGGTTCATATCAAAGGGTGGAGGATTAAGCATTATTGGCGTTATATTGGTAGGTGCGATGTTTGCTCACGGGGTTGAACTACAGCATCAAGCATTACATTATACCGGTTTTAGCAGTCGTAAAATGAACTATTATATAGGAGTGATTCTTGGGCTACCTATGCTAGTGTCTTTTACCTCGTATCGAAAGTCGCATATATCGCACCATCGGCTTTTGGGAACTCCTGATGATTTAGAGTTTTTTAATACTAAAAAATATTGTGGCCGCAAGAAAAAAATTAGTTATCAATTAAATAATTTTTTTATGCTAATGCATTTCTACGTTGCCTCATCGAAAATAATGAAGTCTATTGATCCTTTGCAGCGTAGCAAAAAATGTCCGAAGATAGACGCGAAAGAATATCGATTGATGTTAACGCTAATTATATTGTTGACAGCTATTTCAATCGCATGTGAGTCCCCAATAATCATATTTTACTGGTTGATCCCCTTGCTAATAGTCGCTGCGCCTTTACATTACGTTATAGAATTACCTGAGCACCATGGCTGTACGAAAAATACGATAGACATCTTTTCTAACACCCGCTCGATTTCTTCGAATTGGCTTATGTACTGGTTTGTTAATGGGAATAATTTTCATGTCGAACACCACTTGGTGCCTGGGCTACCGATGCAAAAAACAAGATTATTACATGCTCTTTTAAAGCATGATTTACAGCATTGTTCGCCTAGCTATATTAATTTTTATAACTCGCTCAGTAAGTAACTTGGAGGACAATGTATGGACGCTGAGGTGGGCGTAAAAAGTAAATTGGTAGTCTACGGCAACACGCCGCGCCTTATAGATACTGCAAAACTACTTGGGCATGAAATTATTCAGTTTGTACTCCCGGAGGATGCGTTAAATTTTACGTGGGCTCCCCAAGTCACAACAATAATTACCGACTATACTTTGAGTGACGATCATTTATCAATTCTCCAGGCGCTAAGACTTAATACAGAGTTTTCTGGCGTGGTTTCTCTTGCAGAATTTGGCCTGCTTCCAGCGGCAAAAGCAGCGGAGCTTTTCAAATTAAGGGGGGCAACTGTTGAAGCCGTGAAATTATCAAGAGACAAGTATTTAATGCGGGAGTATCTACAGTCCCAAATGGAGGAGGTGATAGGTTTTGCAAAGGTTCAGGGTTCGAATGAATTGATAGAGTTCGGCAAAAAATATGGATACCCATTTATATTAAAACCAATTTCTGGTGTCGCAAGTGAAGGGGTTCATATTATTGAAGAAGTCGACGATTTATGCGAAGTATGCTTTAACGGACGAGAATATTTAGCAGAGCAGTGGATAGACGGAATGGAGTTATCGGTTGACTGTTTTGGCTCGGGGGGAGAACTATACTGTCTAGGAGTTAATGAAGAGGTAAAGCGGAACTCCCCGCATGGAAATAAGTTAGTAGAGATGCAGCACGTATTTCCAGCGAGAATAAAGGAAGTTGTTAGGCTTCGAACGATCAAGCGGTGCAAAGAGATATTGATGAAGCTTGGTTTGAATGATGGGCCGTCGCATACAGAATTTAAAGTCAAGGGAGAAGAAATAGCATTAATTGAAACTCATTCACGATTTGGTGGAGACTACATATACGAGTTATATGAAAGAACTACCGGGGTTAATCCGATTAGGGAATATCTGAAGTGGGCAGTGGGAAATACAGTAAGATTCAAAGAAGAGTTTACTGGTTCGGCGTCGATTCATTTTCTGGAGGCGATACCTGGAGTCATTACGGATATAATTGGGCTTGAATACTTTAGAAGCCATAAAAATGTAGCACGTATCGAAATGCCGTTAACTGTTGGCTCTACCGTAAAAACGATTGAGGAGTCTCCGGATCGGATCGGCTATGTTGTCGTTACTGGAAGCAGTAATTCTGAATCTGCGGAAATTGCCAGTCACGTAGCTTCAAGTATTTCAATAGTCACTGTATAGGAAAGAATTCCACAGATTTATTCCTTGGTGAGGTGTGTTATGAAAGTAGTGATACTTTTTGGTGGGAAGTCTGTAGAGCACGAAAGTTCAATTCATATGTATTACTCAATGATAGAGTCCTTAAGGGAAGAGGGGAGTAAATACCAATTAGCTGCAGTGGCCTATATAGCCCAAGAGGGTGGCGTGCATACTTGGACTCCTTCTGGAAGCGAGATACCTCCAAAGAGTGTAAAGGAATTTAGAAAACTTCCAGTCATCGAACTGAAGTCTTTCATTGCAAGCTTGAATAGGGGCGAACATTATGTTTACTCATTGCTTCAAGGCACTGAAGGAGAGGACGGTGTTTACCAAGGCTTAGCCGCAGCATTGGATTTGCATTCAAATTTGGGTGGTGTATTTAGTTCATCTTTAAGTATGAATAAGTGGGCGCACAGTAATATCGCAAATATTCTGGCGAGTGATGATCTACATGAAATTCCTACGGAACTTATTCTTGCTAATTCTGATGAAAGTACCCTTTCGGAAGTCGTAGAAAAATTCAAAGGGCTTGCATGTGTAATTAAACCTAATGATCTAGGCGCATCAGTTCTGTGTGAATCAGTTGAAGTTTTATCGATGAACGAGTTAGCGTCATTTTCTCAAGCTATCTCAGAATATAGTGCGTCATTTTTAGTGCAACGAAAACTTTCAGGTGCGGAATATAGTTTTGGGCTAATAAAGCGGCATGGTAAATATGAGGCATTGCCTGCTATAAGGATTACAAGCGCATCTGGTTTTTTGGGCTTGCGTGAAAAGTTTAGTGAGGGTGGTTTTAGGATCGAGTTTGTGCCGGATAGTTCGTTAGTTTACAAAAAAATGGAAAGGGTATGCTTAAAGCTGGCGAGCGTAGTTGATTACGGTACTGCTTGTCGATTTGATTTTATCGAAGAATGCGATAAGTTGTACTTGCTTGAGGTGAATTCAAAGCCAGGACTGACAGACGAAAGTCATTATACTCAGATGCTAAAGAAAGTTGGATTGAGTTTAACTGATCTGCTAGGGGTTAGTATGGACAATGCAGTTCAAGAAAAACACAAGCGGAGAGATTTTTATTTTGAGGTCGAGCACGTATTTTGAAAGCTTGGTACGCAATATAATTACTCTGTAGCTATATATTTAAATTCAAGGAGATAGATGTGAATATTGCAGTTGATAATTCGGTCGGTGATCCTAAAAATTGCGCTATCAATTCGGGTGCAGAACAGATGCAGTCCCCCGTTTGTTCTTATACTGAATGGGACCTGTTAGAGGAAGTTATAGTAGGGACGATTGACGGCGCGTGCATTCCACCGTGGCATATTGCGCTCGAGCCAAATATTCCAACCGCACATCACTCAATGTTTCAGAAAAATGCTGGGCGACCTTTCCCGCCTGCGAGAGTAGAGTTAGCACGACTCGAGCTCGAGGAATTTGTGAATATACTGGAGGGTGAGGGCGTAAAAGTAAGGAGACCTGATAAGGTTGACCAAAGTATTTCTTTTGGAGCTCCTGGATGGACTAGTACAGGTCTCTATGCTGCGATGCCCCGAGATGTGTTACTTGTTGTAGGTACTGATATTATTGAATGCCCTCTTGCATGGCGTTCGCGCTATTTTGAAACGGCGGCATATAAAACGCTACTTAAAGAATATTTCAAAGGTGGCGCTAAATGGAGTTCCGGCCCGAAGCCAGAACTTAAAGATGAGCAATACAATTTTGATTGGGAGGAAGCTTCAGGTGGGGAAGTAACACCACTTGTAATTACTGAATTTGAACCCACCTTCGACGCTGCAGATTTTGCGCGTTTTGGAAAAGATATAATTGCTCAGAAAAGCAATGTGACTAACGATTTTGGTATTGAATGGCTGGGAAGGCATCTAGGTAACGATTACAAAATACACGTTCTTGAGTTCAATGATCCTCATCCGATGCATATTGATGCAACTTTAGTTCCATTGGCTCCTGGTAAACTTCTGATTAACCCTGAGCGAGTTTTGACGATCCCTGCTCTATTCAAAGGTTGGGACATAGTTTCTGCTCCAAAACCCGCCATACCCGATTCTCATCCACTTTATATGACCAGCAAGTGGTTGAGTATGAACGTGCTTATGCTTGATGAAAAACGGGTGATCGTTGAGCGTCAAGATGAGGCTATGATTCGCGCGATGAAGGATTTTGGCATGACACCAATTCCATGCAACTTTAGAAACTTCAACAGTTTTGGGGGATCCTTTCACTGTGCAACAGTAGATGTGAGAAGGAAAGGAAAGCTTGAGTCATATCTTAGCTAAATGCTCGCACATTTTCGGATATTCATACAATCTAGAGTTACTCTTTTAGAAAAAAATTGCTGTAATTTTTATAAGGCGGAAACATGGACTCTGTTGATGTGAAAAATGATGTAAGAATATTGTATCAGGAAATGATCAGCGCAATAAAAAAACAAAATGATTACGAGTACACATTTATTGATTTGATCGCAAGTGATAATGCGAAGCCTCGTAGAAAAACAACAGGAGCTCTATATTTAGAAGGGGAAATGGTTCAAGAAGGAATTGTCAATAGGCGCCCCTATGCTGGCGCTCTGTACCATGACGAGATAGAGATTATAGCTAATAAATTGGCCTGCACAATATTCGGCGCGGAGTATGCAAATTTACAGCCTCACTCTTGTAGCCAAGCAAACCAAGCAGTTTATTTTGGTCTTCTTGAAAACGGAGATCGTATCCTATCTCTAGACTTCAAATCAGGTGGACATCTTACCCACGGAAGAAAGTCAAATTTCTCTGGTCGGCTTTACGATTTTTACTATTACGGTACAACAGATGTAGGAAACATAGACTACGATAACCTACTCTCTATTGCCCTTGATATAAAACCGCATCTTCTTCTCTGCGGGTCATCGGCATATCCGCGAAATTATGACTATCAAAAATTAAGAGCTATTGCAGATAAGGTAGGTGCGTATCTGATGTGTGATATCGCCCATGAAGCGGGTCTAATAAGTGTTGGGGCGTTAGAAAATCCTGTTCCGATAGCAGACGTAGTAACAATGTCTTTGGACAAGACTATGCGGGGTGTAAGCAGCGCCATAATTCTTTGTAAATCTTACTTGAGCTCGAAAATTGATAAAGGTGTCCATCCTGGAACGCAATCAAGTTTTCCAATTCGACGGTTAGCTGATACCGCGTCCACGCTACTGGCGACCCAGTCAGAAGAGTTTAGATTATATGCTTTTCAAACACTAAAGAACGCTAAGGTGCTGGAGCGTGTACTTTTAAATAGAGGGATAAAAATAGTTACAGGTGGTACGGATAAACATTTGTTGGTACTTGATCTTGAACGCACAAATAGAATGAAAGGGGCTCGTGCCGAAAAATTACTCGAAGAAATTGGGTTGTTAACGAATCGTCAAATGGTTCCATTGGATACCACCAATAAATTCGATGATGCTGGTGGATTAAGACTAGGTACGGCCTGGGCTACGTCAAGAGGTTATGATGAAATTGATTTCGAAGTTCTTGCAAATATAATTGCAGATGTTTTGTTGTGTGGGGACGACTTTGGAATGATTGAATCAGCTAAGTCAAGAGTTGGCGAACTGCTTGGGCAATATCGCATTAATGATGTATGGAATGAAGTCGTATAGCTTGATGTCTTGTAAGGGGAGGGCTCCAAGAGAGAGCTCTCTTACAGTCTAAGTGACTTATAAGCAATGGGCAGCGCTAATGCAAAACTCGTTAAGTTCAAATATTTTAATTTCTATATATATAATGATATCGTATCTGGCAAGGGGTGGGTCCTATTTGGGTGTAGCCTTTTTTTTTAGCACAGGCTCTGCTGGAATTGAACAGATAGCCTTTGCCTTCCTGCTGATCGCGGTGTTTGATATGTGTTGTTCGCCTATGGTGGGCGCAATTTTTGACAAACTATCATTTTCTGTTTCTGTGATCCTCCCAGATCTTGCTCGAGGGTTAACATTCTTATTAGTTCCAATCTTTGTCGGCGATGTAAATAAGTGGCTCGTGTTTTCGATATTTATCGTATTTGAGCGTTTCGCAAGGCTTTCCTTGAGTCGACTGATCATAAACTCTATTCCATTAGACGCTAGATTTAAGGCAAATGCAAAAATAGGTATTCTTCAAGAAGTCGGGCTTTGTATTGGTGCGCTGGCGGCGGGAGCTGTTACGAGTTTTTATGGCACGGCGAATTATTTTTTTTTCGTTGGCGGTCTCTATATTTTAGCGACATTTTTTGTAAGTTGCTGGCTAAGTAGAAATGTTGGTGGCGAAAATAAAATTGCTGAAGGGCAGGAGAAAGCCAGCGTTCCACACCTAAGGGTAAAAAAGCCATTAACAATTATACTTTCTAGAAACTCGTTGAATATTGCAATTTTAAATCTAATTTTGGACGTAACTAATAGTGTCGTTCCGTTCCTTATGATTAATGAGCTTCAGAAAACCGCTGCTGATTATGGACTAATAGACTCATCATGGGCTGCTGGGTCGTTGGTCTGTGGATTTCTGATAGCAAGGTTAAGCGTGAAAGATAATTTAATCGGTGCGACCGCAATTTTTTGCGTGATTTTAATATGTCTTGGTGTATTGTTTTTTATAAATAAATTTCAACTGATGGTTGTTTTTATGCTTGTAGCTGGAGGTTTTTTTAACCTGGCCTTACTAAAGGTGGAATTTTCTTTTCAGGGTAATGTCAACAAATCTGAAATTGGAAGAGAGCGAGGCTATATAAGTTTTTTCAGTGGGATTATAAACTCATGCTATTTTTTCGTGCTTGTGATTTCAAATTTTTTTACAGCAAAGTCTGCGTTTTTTTTGGCGTTATTAGTTTGTCTAATACTTCTGTCTTTTATAAAGTTCTTTAATGCTCCAAATGAGCATAGGGAACATGGCGGCACTGAGGCTAAGATCCCTAAAGACATCGTCCTCTAATAGATACAGCTGTGACCATGGCATGAGGAGAAGCTCCTACGGGAATCACTTTTTTTTTAAAGCGATCTCATGATATGCTCTCATTGCCAACCGGCATTTAGGGGATTTTATGAAAGGGACTTCGCTAAATTCAATCCGCGCATTTGAGGCGGTGTCTAGGCATCTCAGCTTTACTAATGCAGCCAATGAGTTGGGTGTATCACAGAGTGCTATCAGTCAACATATCAAAAATTTAGAAATGTCCATAGGTTGCTCCCTATTGAAGCGTGATACTAAGCGGATTGCGTTAACCATTGAAGGAGGGAAATTAGCTGAAGTCGCGCAGCGCTGGATTTGCGATATTCAGCATGTTGTTGAGAGTCTTAGCCTTGGAAATAGGTTTAAAATTACAGTTGCAGCTCCTTCCATATTTACTATAAGTTGGCTACTGCCGAAGTTAAATGAATTTTACTCGGTAAACCCAGACTCAAAGGTTGAACTCGTCACGTCTGATTCCCCCTCCTTTAGCTATGATCGGAATTTAGACTTGGTTATAAAGTTTGATAAAGAAGATTTGCCGGGTTTTGACCTCGTTGGGAGCTACAAGTCAAAGTTACTTGTTGTCGCAAGTGAAAAATATATTAGAGATTTTGGGCTTTTTTTAGGAGCAGATAATTTTAGTAGCCACAAGCTACTGGCTATTCAACCAGGTCCGTGGTTAAAAAATACCGGTTCAAGTACGTGGAGTACCATGGGTAATTTTCTCTCAAAAACTCTAATTTGTGAACCACAGTTTCAAATTTATGAGGATGTTAATCTTGCTTATGCGGCTGCGCTGCATGGGCAAGGGTGGGTGATTTTAGATTATTTGCTAGTTGAAGATGATATAAGCTCTGGTCGGTTAAGGCCTATGCCAGATGTTAGCTGTGCAAGCGATATTCATGTGTTTCAACGGCAAAATAGTTTGGGTGGGATGTTGATAATATTTTATGAGTGGTTGCATCAAAAGTTTTCAAGTTCAGAGCTGGCAAGTTTTTTTCTATTAGAAAGCCAACATCGAGAAGACAGCTTAGTATGAGCTGAGTTGTGAGGTGTAAGAGCCCATAAATACGCATTTAAAGTAATTGTTTGTCTTAGCGATTCTGGCGAGAAATTCCGTAGGTGGTAAGGTTTTGCTACAGATTTGGCGTTTGGTAAATGGTTCATACTTGACGCAGCCTCGTATAGTTTTGGCTATTATACTTAGCGGTGTCCACAAAGGTCTTATTGTACGCTTGTCATGTTCTCTGAGCGATTAAAACGGTCTCCGTATAATGTTTTATTCTATCCTATCCTATCCTATCCTATCCTGTTTAGCTTTAGGGAACTTCGAAAAAAATACCTCCCATCTGGTGGAATACCCACCACGCACAAACGAAACAGGTAAGCCCTGATGAAACAGATTCCCTTCTCCGGCGCCTAGTATGCCGGTAAACGAGCAGACCCGCCGTTAGTGCTTCTTGATCGAGACGGATAAGGTGGTGCCTTGAAGAGGCCTGGTTGATTTAATCGAGCGCATTATCCAAAGAGTGAAGGGGGGCGTCCGGCGTATCCGTTGATGGCTATGTTGCGGGTTCATTTGATGCAAAGCTGGTTTGGATACAGCGATGGAAGAATCACTTTATGAAACGACGATGCTGCGCCAGTTCGCGCGCTTGGTCCTGAATAGAGTTCCCGATGAAGCCATGGTCCTCAATTACCGCTGTTTGCTGGAAAAGCATGAGTTGGTTATCGGGATTTTGCAGGTCATCAATGACTATCTGGTTGATCGTGTACTGATGTTGTACCAAGACACGGTAGTCAATGTGACAATTATTCACGCGCCGAGCTAAGAACAAGGGCGGCAAACGAGGCCCCGAAATGCACAAAACCAAGAAAGGGACCCAATAGCTTTTTGGTACGAAAGCGCACATTAGCTCTGATGCCGAATCGAGTTGGTGCATAGCTTGGTGGGTACGGCGACCATGTGGCGGAAGTGACGCAGGTCGATAAGTTTACACAGCGAGGAAACTTACGTGTGTGACGACGCTGTTTACACCGGTGTGGGCAAGCGTCTGGAGCATCAAGATTGCAAGATGTTGTGGTCGATTGCAGCTCGGCCGAGCAGTTATAAAAGCAAGGAAACAAGAGTGTGATCAGGCGCATGCGCCGCAAGATCGAAGATGCGAAAGTACAGGTGCGGGCCAAAGTTCAGCATCCGTTTCGCGTGATCAAGCGCCAGTTTGGTTATACGAAAGTACTCTCCGTAGTTTGTCGAAAAACATCGCGCAGTAGACAATTTTGTTCGCTTTGTCGAGCTTGTGAATGGTGCGAAAACGGTTGATGGACGCCTTGGCTTTGATATCCCTGTCTACCGGCCTAGACATTTTTGCAATGGGCGGCGGAAGATCGCTATTCACACCGAACTGAACAAAAAAATAGGGTTGTGACACATAGCCTATAGTGTTTTACTATTGGGTGTGAACTCAATGACTGAGGTTGATAAGGATGACTAAGCTGCGAGTAGGAATCGTATTCGGTGGAAAATCAGCGGAGCACGAGGTTTCGCTGCAATCAGCACGAAATATCATAAACGCTCTAGATAAATCTCTTTTTGAACCTGTGCTTATTGGTATTCATAAGTCCGGAGAGTGGGAGCTTAATGATATTGAAAGCTATCTTGAGTTTAGAGATGATCCTGCATGTATAAGTCTGAGTAAAACGGGCAAGAATTTAGCAATTGTCCTGGGAGAGTCAAGCAATCAGTTTTTTCAAATTGATCGTCAAGGTGACTTGAAAAATATTGACGTAGTATTTCCGATTGTACATGGCTCGTCGGGAGAAGATGGGTGCATGCAAGGGGTTTTTCGTATGGCCAACCTCCCATTCGTAGGCTCTGACGTTCTAGCATCCGCAGTATGTATGGACAAAGATGTGAGTAAAAGATTACTTCGCGATGCCGGGCTGTCTGTAGTGCCCTTTATTACTGTTCGAAGACTTGATGCTATGCAACTCGGTTTTGATGAGGTAAAGCGTAAACTAGGGCCAGTAGTATTTATCAAACCTGCCAACCAAGGGTCTTCTATAGGTGTTACCAAAGCGTTTGATGAAGCAACATATTTGGCTGCTATAGGTACAGCTCTAGAATTCGATGAAAAAATCGTAATTGAGACTGCTATTGAGGGTCGTGAAATTGAATGCGCAGTAATGGGGAATGAAGAGCTAATCGCTAGCGCTTGCGGAGAGATTGTGGTGTCTGGTGACTTTTATACTTATGACACCAAGTATATTGATAAAAGCTCAACAAGAATTTTAATTCCTGCCAAACTCGAGAAAGAAGTTTGTCTTGGTATTCAGGACTTGGCCTTAAAAGCGTTTAAAGTACTTGGGTGTGCAGGAATGGCCCGAATCGATTTTTTCGTAACGCTTAATAAAGATATTTATATTAATGAGGTAAATACGTTGCCTGGATTTACTGATATTAGCATGTACCCTAAATTGTGGGAGGAGTCTGGTATTGGTTATGTAGCTCTTGTAGAGCGATTAATACTCCTCGCTCTTGAGCGCTTCAAGGTCAAATCTCAATTAAAGTTAACACGATGATGCTTGGTGGTTCCTAGTGTGGGTCTTGGTATTCGTCTTGTCGAGATCCGCCGCTCTCGTTACCGGCTAGTAACTTTGAGGGCGCGAGCTTTTGGCAGCAGAACCAAACTATCGGTAGAATCAGCGCCATACGATGCCAGGTTTCAAAAGTTTCAACCCGACCATCAGGCGACCTGTAATCCTCGTAGTTGAAAAGCGTAATCGGCCTTCGGCATCAATTTGCTACTGATCGGCACCATGGCCCACCAATGGCTGATGGTGCACCAGCAAGTGGGCCGTCTGCGCGAATGCCAGAACGTCGCCGTGGAGAACTGGGTGCGTGAGTACCGCGGCCGTCTCGATATAGTCCTGACCGATTGCATCAGCACCGATTTCTTTCTCAAGGATATCGACTTGTACTTCGCCAAGCTCTATGACGGCCTGCGCCAGGACTCCGGTGATTCCATCGCCTGGACCGGCAAAGTCCTGGTCAGATAGAAGGAACTCGGCATCCACCCCACGACCAAAGACCTTATGTCCTGCGAAGCCCCGTCGTTTTCGCAGTACGCGGCACAGGTATTCAACGTTGGTAGCGTGGAGGAATGACATGCACACTCAAGAACGGATCGCGCGTGAACTGAACGTCAACCGCTCGCTGGGCAAAGGTGGCGAGCCCGAGGAGATTCAACGGCGCATCGACTTCATCAAGACCACCTTGCGCGATTCAGGCTGCAAGGCGCTGGTGCTGGGCATCAGCGGCGGTGTCGACTCACTGGTTGCAGGCCGCCTGTGCCAGCTGGCGGCGCAGCAACTGCGCGAAGAAGACTACGCCGCGCGCTTTATCGCCATGCGTCTGCCCTATAAGACCCAGGGCGACGAACACGATGCCCAGGCTTCCCTGGACTTTATCCTGCCGGACCATATCGACACCCTCGACATCGCGGCCAGTGTCGACGGCCTGATGGCCAGCCTGGCCGCTGCCGAAGCCAGCGCCGCCCAACTCGATTTCATCAAGGGCAACGTCAAGGCCCGTGCGCGCATGATCGCGCAATACGCGGTCGCCAACCTGCACAATGGCCTGGTGGTCGGCACCGACCAGGCGGCCGAAGCGCTGATGGGCTTTTTCACCAAATTCGGCGACGGCGCCTGCGACCTGGCGCCGCTGTCCGGCCTGACCAAAACCCAGGTGCGCCTGCTGGGCACGGCCCTCGGCGCTCCAACGAACCTGGCTTACAAGCCGCCCACCGCAGACCTTGAAGAACTGGCACCGGGAAAACTGGATGAGGACGCCTACGGCTGTTCGTATGAAGAAATCGACGCCTACCTGATGGGCGAGCCGGTGAGTGAGCGGGTGAGGGGACTAGTCGAGGCGGCCTACAGCAAGACAGCGCACAAACGCGCGCTGCCCTTCGTGCCGTTGTGATCAACGCTCGATCGAACGACTCCATCGCGCGTTCCACTCCGGACGTGCCTGGTTGACCTGGTCCCAATCGATCGAAATCGCCGTCTGCAGGTAACCCTGCATCGCCTCGACCCGTGCGCGGGTCTTGTCGGTGGTCGGCGTGGTCGGGTTTGACGGGATCTGATCACCGTCTTCCAGTGCTGGCGCCTGGGCTTGGGCGCTGAGCAGGAACGCCGCGAGCTTCTGCGCCAGTTCCGGCTGGTCATTGCGCGCGATCACGCATTCGGCCACGTTCAGCACCACTGCGCCTTCCTTGGGTTGCGCGTATTCCATGGGCACGCCGAGCAGTTTCTGGGTGGCGACCTGGGTCGGCGTCAGGGGGAAGATCGCCGCTTCGTCGGTTTGCACCATCTCGGAGATTTTTGCCGAGCTGGCGATGTATTCCAGCACGTTGGGGCCGACGGTCTTCGGCCACGCCTTGAAGCCTGGCTCCACGTCGGCCTCGCTGCCGCCCTGGATACGGTTGAACATCAGGAAAGCGTGCAAGCCGAAGGTGGAGGATGCCAGGGACTGGAACACCACTTTTTCCTTGAAGCGCGGGTCGGCTAAGTCCATCCAGGAGGTGGGCGCGGCCCAGCCGTTTTCCTTGAACATTTTGGCGTTGTAGCCAAGGCCCGTGACGCCGAGGGTCACGGCCACGGCCTGGTCCTTGATTTTTGCCTTGGCCGGGATCTGCTCCAGGGTCGGGCTGGGCGCCAGTTTGTCGCACAGGCCCATGGAGATGGCGCGGTACATGATGCCGTCGTCGAGGAACATCACATGCATCTGCGGGTTGTCCTTGTTGGCCTGCACCTTGGCAAGAATGTCCGACGAGGTGCCCGGCACAATCACCACTTTGACGTCGTTGGCCTTTTCGAAGGCAGGCAGCACTTTATCGGCGTAGACCCGTTCCATGGTGCCGCCGTTCATGCCCAGGTACAGCGTGGACGCGGCATGGGCATTGGACGCGAGCAAGGTGAGGGACAAGCAGGACAGCGCGGTACGTGGGTTCATGGGATTTTTTCCTCTCAGGCTTGGAAACGACGGATGGAAAACGCTTCAATGGGCTGGCGGCTGGCACCCGAGCAGACGATCTCTGCCAGGGCTTCACCGACCGCAGGGCCGAGCTGGAACCCGGCGCCGGCAAAACCGAAACCGTGGAGCAGGCCGGGTTGGGTGCTGCTGGGGCCGATCACCGGTTCATGATCGGGTAGATAACCTTCGGTGCCGCTCCAGGTACGGATGGCCTGGGCCCCGCGCAGGAATGGGTACAGCTCACCCGCATTGCGCAAGATCTCCAGCACCGCCGCGTGGCCGGGCCGGGCCTGCTGCGAGCCAAGGGCGAAGCCGCGACCACCGCCGAGGATGCAGTTGCCGCGCGCCACTTGCCGCGCATAGATGCCGCCGCCTTCGACGCCGGTGCTCACGTTCATCACCCTCGGCAACGGCTCGGTCACCAGCATCGCCGGGTGTGCCGAGATCATCGGCACCGGTTCGCCAAATTGCGCGGCGACGCTGCCGGCCCACGCACCTGCGCAGTTGAGCAGCCATGGCGCCTGCAGGTGAAGGCCATTGGCGCAATGCACCTGGAAGCGCTGGCCGTCATGGTCGATGCGGCTCACTTCTGCCTGCTCATAAACGCAGGCGCCACTGCGTTGCGCCGCTCGGGCGAAGGCCGGCGATACCAGGCGCGGATTGGCGTGGCCGTCGTCGGGGCAGAGCGAGGCGCCCACTGCGATGTCGCCCACCCACGGGAAGCGCTCGCGCAACTGGGTGTAATCGAGCAATTGCAGGTTCAGGCCAAAGCCACGGGTGTGCGCGGCATAGGCTTCAAGCGCGGCAAAATCCCCATGACTGCGCGCCAGTTTCAGGTGTCCGGAGCGCACGTATTCGCCGTCGATGCCGATCAATCCAGGCAGGTCGGCCCACAACTGATGGGCGCGCTGTGACAGCGGTAACTGATGCAAGGGCCGTCCTTGGCGCCGCACGCCGCCGTAATTCACGCCGCTGGAGTGCGAGCCGCAAAAGTCGCGCTCGACCAGCGCCACCCGCTGACCCTGGCGCGCAAGCATCAAGGCCGCCGACGCGCCAACAATCCCGCCGCCCAACACAATAACGTCGATCACGGCTGCACCTGCACGCCGAACGGCAGCGGCTTGATCGGCGCCTGGGCACGCAGGCGCCCGACCTGTTCAATGCTCCGTCCGCTGCGCTCGGCGACGATCTCCGCCGCCGCCAGCCCGCACATGCGCCCCTGGCAGCGGCCCATGCCAACACGGCAATGGGCCTTGACCCGGTTGATCTCCCAGTGGCCTTCATCCACCACAGCGCGCACCTCGCCCACACTGACTTCTTCGCAGCGGCACAGGGTCAACGCATCCGGGGCCTGCGCGGCCCATTGTTCAGGGAAGGGAAACGCGGTTTCCAGGCCCTGGCGAAAGCGCTGGATGCGCGCCAGCTGCTGTTCCAGCCGGGTGATGCGACGCTGATCGACCCCCTTGCCGATATCTTCCAGTACGGCCAGCGCTGCACGCTCACCGGCCAATTGCGCCGCGTCGGCGCCCATGATGCCGGCACCGTCGCCCGCCAGGTAAACCTGCGCCACGCTGCTGCGCCCGGCGCTGTCGCGGCGCGGCAACCAGGCCCGGTTCAGGCGGTTCCAGGCAAACGCGCAACCGAGCAGGTCTGCCAGTTGCGTCTCACTGCGCAGCGCGTGGGCGAAGGCCACGGCGTCGCACGCCAGGCGCTGTTCGCCCCAGCGAATACCGCTGACCCGCTGTTCGCCGTCAATCTGTCGCAGGGTGGCGCCCTGATGCACGGCAACCCCGTGGGCGGTCAGCCAGGCGCGGTAGTACACGCCCTTGGCCAGGGTCAGCGGCTGCCCGAGCAGCGCCGGCAGCGCACGGCATTGGGCGCGCAACGGCGCGCTGTCGAGTACCGCCACCACCTGGGCGCCGGCCTTGGCATATTGGTAAGCCACTAAATACAGCAAGGGCCCCGAACCACAGAACGCGACGCGCTCGCCAATGGCGCAGCCCTGATATTTCAATGCAATCTGTGCGGCGCCCAGGCTGTAGACGCCGGGCAAGGTCCAGCCTGGCACCGGCAGGATACGGTCGGTGGCCCCGGTGGCGACGATGATCCGCGAGTACTCGACGCGCTCGGCACGGCCCTCTGTGAGCGTGTCCAGGCATGTGTCTTCGGCATTCCACACCAGGGTGTCGGGGCGATAGTCGATCAGCGGTGCCAGCTCGTCCAGGGTGCGATGCACGGCCTGGGCCTTACCCGCTTCGAAGCCGTAAAGCTGCTTGGCCGAGCGTTGGAAGTTCACCGGTTGGCGCCGATAGACCTGCCCGCCGCCGCGCAGGCTTTCATCGATCAGGCACGGCTTGATGCCATGTTCGAGCAAGGTTCGCGCCGCCGTGATGCCGGCCGGGCCTGCGCCCACAATCACAATCGGTTTCATGCGTGGCGCCCCGGTTCACGGCTGATCGCCTGGCCCTCTTCCAGTAACGTCGAACAGGCGCGTACGCGGCGCCCGTCTGCAAGGCGCACCCAGCAGTCCTGGCAGGCGCCCATCAGGCAGAAACCGGCACGGCGCTCCGCGCTGAAATCGCTGCCGCGCAGGTGCTCGGCGCAGGTCAGAATGGCCGTCAGCAGGGTGTCGCCGAGCAGGCCAGCGGCCGGTTGGCCGTCCAGGGTGAATGCCAGGGCAGGGCGCTGGGTTTCAGTGAGTCGCTTGAACAGGGCCATCAGTGTTTCCCCACCAGCACGCGGTCCAGGCCGTACACCCGGTCGAGCAGAATCATGGTTGCCGCCGTCAGCGCGATCACCAGCGCCGAGACCGCCGCCATCATCGGGTCGATGGACTCGGTGGCGTACACGTACATGCGCACCGGCAGGGTTTGCGTGGCCGGTGAGCTGACGAATATCGACAGGGTCACCTCATCGAAACTGTTGATGAACGCCAACAGCCAGCCACCGGCCACGCCGGGCAGAATCATCGGCAGCGTGATCTGGCGAAACAGCGTAAAGCGGCCGGCACCGAGGGATTCGGCGGCCTGTTCGGCACTGCGGTCGATACCGATGGCGGCCGCCAGCACCAGGCGCAGCACATAGGGCGTGATGATCACCACATGCGCGAGCATCAGCCAGGTGAAGCTGCCATTCACGCCCATCAGCGCAAACAGGCGCAACATGGCGACGCCCAGGACCAGGTGCGGGATGATGATCGGCGACAGAAACAGCGCACTGAAAAAATCCCGTCCTGGGAACGAATAACGGCTGATCGCCAAGGCTGCCGGCACCGCAATCAGCGTGGCCAGCGTCGCGGCGGTAAACGCCAGGATCAGGCTGTTATAGAACGCCTGGATAAAGTCGGCGCGCTCGAACACCGCGCGAAACCAGCGCAGGGAGAAGCCCGACGTGGGCAGGCTCAAGGTGTTTTCCGGGGTGAAGGCCACCAGGCACACCACCACCAGCGGTGCCAGCATGAACACCACCACCAGGGCGTGGAAACCGAGGGCCAAAGGACCGTTTCTAGACATGCGCTCAAACCCCCAGGGACTTTTTGTAGCGGCCTTCGACCATGCGGTTCCAGCTCAGCATGATCAGCAGATTGACCAACAGCAGCACCACGGCGATGGTCGCGCCCATGGGCCAGTTGAGTTCCGAGAGGTATTGGTCGTACACCACCGTGGCGACCATTTTCAGGCGGCGCCCGCCGAGCAGGCCGGGGATGGCGAACGAACTGGCGGCCAGGCCGAACACAATCAGGGTGCCGGACAGTACGCCGGGCATCACTTGGGGCAAGACGATCTTGCGCATCACCGTGGCCTGGCTGGCCCCCAGCGACAATGCGGCCTGTTCAGCCGACGGGTCGAGCTTCTGCAACGAGGTCCAGACCGGGATGATCATGAACGGCAGCATCACATGCACCAGCGCGATGATCACCGCGAACGGTGTGTACAGCAGCTTCACCGGGCGGCCGCCGAGCATCTGGATCACTTGGTTGACCAGCCCGTCGGCGCCGAGCAGCAGGCTCCAGCCAAAGGCGCGCACCACCACCGAAATCAGCAACGGCGTGAGGATCAGGATCAGGAAAATCGAGCGCCATGGCGTGCCCATGCGGCTGAGGATATAGGCCTCCGGTACGCCGATCACCACGCACAGCAGGGTCACCAGCGCACTGATCCAGAAGGTGCGCCAGAAGATCTCGTAAAAGTAGGCATCACTGAACAGCGACAGGTAATGGGCGAAGGTCCACTCATCGGCCTTCACGCCTACCTGGTAATCGAACACGTTGAACGACAGCACCAGCGTCAGGCCCAGCGGCAGCACCAACAGCCCGGCAAACAGCACCAGCGCCGGCAGGGACAGCAAGTAGCCCCGGCTCATGGCTGCACCTCGTCCGGCGCCAAGACCCGCAACAGATCCGCCTGCCAATCCAGGCCCACTGCCGCGCCGTTGCCCAGCGGCGCGCTGCCGTCGTTGCTGCGTACCACGGTGATTTCGCCAAGGTCGGTATGGATACGGTACAGCCACTGGCTGCCGAAGAAGTAACGGTCCAGCACCTTGCCCTGCAAGCGACCCGAGCCCGCGTCCAGCAGTTGGATTTTCTCCGGGCGCAGGCTCAGGGTCAGCGCGCCAGCGCCGCTTGTATGACGCACCTGCGGGATGCCCAGGGCATCGTAGTCGCCGGCGAGCAGATTGGCCTTGCCGACGAAGTCCGAGATAAACCGTGTGCGCGGGTGCTCGTACAACCGGTAGGGCGCGTCGATCTGGGTCACGCGCCCGGCCTGCATCACCACCACGCGGTCGCTGATCGATAGCGCCTCGGCCTGATCGTGGGTGACCATCAAGGTGGTGATGCCCACCGCGCATTGAATACGGCGGATTTCGAACTGCATTTCTTCGCGCAGGTTGGCGTCGAGGTTGGACAGCGGCTCATCCAGCAGCAGCACCGGCGGCTCGATCACCAGCGCGCGGGCCAGGGCCACGCGCTGGCGTTGGCCGCCGGACAGCTCCCGGGGGTAGCGTTCGGCATGGGGGGCCAGGCGCACCAGCTCCAGCACGGTCTTGACCTTGGCGGCGATCTCGCCGGCGGGCACCTTGCGCATCTTCAGGCCGAAGGCGACGTTGTCGCGCACCGTCATGTGCGGGAACAGCGCATAGCTCTGGAACACTACGCCCAGGCCCCGGCTGGCGGGCTTGGCATGGGTGATGTCGCGACCGTCGAGCAGGATCTGCCCGCCGCTCACATCGACGAAGCCGGCGATCATCTGCAAGGTGGTGGTTTTGCCGCAACCCGAGGGGCCGAGCAGGGAAACGAATTCGCCTTTTTCCACCGCAAGGTCGGTGGCGACTACCGCATCGACGGCGCCGTAGCGTTTGCTCAAGGCGCGAAGTTGGAGAAATGCCATGTCTGCGTTCCACCTGTTTGAGTCGCGTCGAAACGCGCTTTTTTTGTTTTGGGCAGATGCGAAAGAACAGTTGCGGGTGCGCTGGCGCTCGATCTTCGGTCGGCTGCCGGTTGTTGTTCGTTTCGCCCCTGTGGACGCAGATTAGGACGAAGACTAGAGTGGACGGAAGACGGTATTTCACTGAATGGATGATTATTTTCTATTTTATTCATTCATCAGAATTTAATTGGAGACAAGGCGTGAATAATTCCACTGAGCGGAATGAAGATGCTAGGGAAGTTGGCTCAGGCGGCGTCTCTCGCCTGTTTGCACTGCTGCGCATCCTGGGTGAAGTGCCGGAAGGCGGTGAACGCGTGACCCAGCTTGCGCAGCAGGTCGGCCTCTCGCAACCGACCACCCACCGCCTCCTGCGCAGCCTGATGGACGAAGGCATGGTCGAGCAGGACGCGCGCAGCAAGCGCTACCGCCTGAGCCTGGAGTTCTTTGCCCTGGCGGCGAATGCCGGCAAAACCGGCAACCTGCGCGACCTGGTACGGCCAAGCCTGTTGCGCTTGAGTGCGTCGCTGGGCGATTCGTTGTTCCTGCTGGCCCGCAGTGGCTTCGACGCAATCTGCCTGGACCGCAGCGAAGGCCCGTACCCGATCCGTACCTTCACCGGCGATATCGGTGGGCGCGTGGCGCTAGGCGTGGGGCAGGGCAGCCTGGCGATCCTGGCATTCCTGCCCGAGGAAGAGCGCGAAACGGTAATCCGCTACAACCTGCCACGGCTCAGGGATTTCCATGTGTACGACGAGGTGCTGTTGCGTTCGGAGGTCGAGAATGTGCGCAGCCTGGGGTATGCCGCGCGTAACACGGGCGTGCTCGAAGGTATGGCTGGGCTGGCGGTGCCCATTCTTAACCGTGACGGGCATGCGGTGGCGGCGTTGAGCGTAGCGACCATCAGCGATCGCCTGGGGCCGAGCCGTTTGCCGATGGTGGTGGAATTGTTGAAGCGAGAGGCGGCGGCGATCGGGCCACGGATCAATCCGTTTGATCCGACGTTGCGCCGGCCTTCGCAGGCGTTTGGTGGGTAGTCCATTTCTGATGCGAAAGCGTATATGAGAGAGCGGGGCTTTTCAGATCGGTCCTACGCAAATGCCATTCTTTTTCGCATCGTTGCACAGGCTTTTACTTTGCGGGCGACGGTAAATTCCTTGCGTGTAACTGCATGTTTATTTGGAACTGCACTGTTTTCGGTTGCCACCAAGAGGTAGCTGAATCGAGGGCTTACTGGCCTGGTTAAGCAGTTGTTACGTCCAAGACATGAGGTGTTGCAATGAATCCTAACTTCAACCAGCCGCTCTATTCGCCTCCACCCGCACAGAGCTTCGGATATACCCCTGCCGACTATGAGCGCAAGGCTACTGCGAACATGCCGAGCAACATGACCAGCATTTATTCCAATTCGGCAGTCGCAGAGTCGCTGCTACGCAATTTTGAATACTTCTCGTCTGGAGCTGCTTTCGTTACGCGAGACTCGCTTATTGACTTTGCCAATCGTCCACTGGTAGACGGTGGTTACCATGATCAGATGACGTTGCTTGCCAGGGATATATTGGGCAGGGGCGACCTCCCACGCCTCTTTGATGGCGTTCAGAACGGCGGGCAGGAAGACGGGCTGATCAACCAAGAGGATGTGGAGCTAGCCATCAACCAGTTAGCTCAGCAAGGCGCATGTGGCTATCGGTCACCGGGTTATAACGGCGCGATGCAACGGCCAACAGGGGAGTTTGGGGCGCGCTATACCAGCGCGATGCAGCAACAGAGAGTCAACCAGCAGTTTGCTCCTGCGTTCTGCGAACGGCCTTTCTCCAATGTGCCGCGCGGCATGGAAGGCTGGGACGCGTCGCCACCTGCACCACGAGCGTTCGGGGCGCAGCAGCCGTTCTATGCGGGGATGCCAGTCAGTCAGCAGTGGAACCCCACGACGACAGGGCAGCGACCGTATGCGAATGACAGTAACGAAGCCTTATCGGCCAAAGTGCTCTCCCATTTCAGCAACCTGCAAGACCCCTCAACGGGGACGATCACTGACGCGTCACTGAGTGCTGCAGCGTCGGGATACGCTCTGGATGGTCGGCCTATCAGCGCGGCGGATGCCGCTATCGCGCAGGAGCTGCTGGAGCGGGGCCAACTGTTCAAGACCCTTGATCAAGGCCGCACTGGCACACTTGACGGCAGTATTGCCGGCAGGATCTGGGCGATGCAGCGAGTGAGTACCGCACAAATAGCAACGCCGAACTTCTGCAGGCCGTGAAAGATAATTTCAGGCAGTTTACCGCCGGTGGGACTGATGATTATGTCAATGTCAATGAGTTGAAAGAGGCGGCGGGTCTTATTCCGTCCGACCGAACGTTCAGCCCGCAAGCGCGCGAAGTGGCCTTGGAGTTGCTCAATCGTCCGGGATTATTGCGCGAGTTGGATATCGGCGTTCGGGAAGACGGTACGCCAGGCGCTGAAGATAAACGTTTCGACATGGTTAACATCGACCATATGATCAAGAAAGAGTCCTCCCCAGAGCGCGCCAAGCCTGACGCCAGCGCATCTGTGGGTAATTACTCCGTGGCTGCGGGTGGCTAGTATCGACTGAGCGCCAACGGCTGCTTCCGGTGACTCAGGTAGCAGCCGTCGGTGCTTGAGGCTTGTGCAGTGGGATCGTCATCTCGGCGTAGCATTCGCGGTTCAGCGCCAATAGACTCAAGCGATTGACGACACCACCGAGACCCAGGGCCCCGAATCATCATGGAAGTCATCCAACAACGACCGCTGTGGCAGGTCTATCTGTTTTTTCTGGCACCGATGGTGCTGTCCAACTTTCTGCAAAGCTTTTCCGGCACGCTCAACGGTATCTATGTCGGGCAGATGCTGGGTACCCACGCGCTGGCGGCGGTATCGGGCATGTTTCCCATCGTGTTTTTCTTCATTGCCCTGGTGATTGGCCTGGGGGCTGGCGCCTCGGTGTTGATCGGCCAGGCCTGGGGCGCCCGGGAGACGGGAATGGTCAAGGTGATCACCGGCGCCACGCTGACCCTCGGCGCGCTGGTGGGCCTGGTTGCCGCCCTGCTTGGCAGCCTGTTGGCCCGCCCGGCGTTGCAGGCGTTGGGAACCCCTGTCGATGTGCTTGACGATGCAGTGGGCTACGCCCAGGTGATGATGCTGATCATGCCGCTGTTGCTGGTATTCATTCTTTATACCCAGCTGCTGCGCGGTGTCAGCGATACCGTTTCACCTTTGTTGGCCTTGATGGTGTCGACCCTGGTGGGCTTGTTGCTGACGCCAGCGCTGATTCGCGGCTGGATCGGCCTGCCGCCCATGGGCATCCAGAGTGCGGCGTACGCGGGGCTGGCGGGGAATGCCTTGGCAATGCTGTTTCTGATCCTGCGCCTGCGCCACAAAAACTCGGTGATGGCGCCGGATCGCGACATGCTCGCCGCCTTGCGCCTGGACCGGGTGATCCTCGGCAAGGTCCTGCGCATCGGCCTGCCGACAGGCCTGCAGATGGTGGTGCTGTCGTTGTCGGAACTGGTCATCCTGGCGCTGGTCAACGGCCACGGTTCCCAGGCGACGGCGGCGTACGGCGCGGTGACGCAGATCGTCAACTACGTGCAGTTTCCGGCGCTGTCGATTGCTATCACCGCCTCGATCCTGGGGGCCCAGGCGATTGGCGCCGGGCGCCTGGAGCGCATCGGGCCGATCCTGCGCACCGGGCTGTTGATCAACACCGCCCTTACCGGTGGCCTGATCGTGCTCGGCTACGGGCTATCGCATTGGTTGCTGGGGCTGTTCATCACCGACGCCGCTGCCCGCGTCAACGCTGAGCACCTGTTGCACATCATGTTGTGGAGCATCCTGGTGTTCGGCTTCCAGGCCGTGATCGGCGGGATCATGCGCGCCAGCGGTGTGGTGTTGATACCGGTCGCCATCTCGATTTTCTGTGTGCTGTGCGTGGAGTTGCCGGTGGCCTACCTGTTCAATGCGCATTTTGGCCTCGAAGGCGTGTGGATGGCGTTTCCGGTGACTTACCTGGCGATGCTGGTGCTGCAGACCGCGTATTACCGCCTGGTATGGCGGCATAAGCAGATCAAGCGGCTGCTGTGATAAAAGGTTGCCCACCCAAGCAGAGAAGGCGCTTTATCGATGGCTAACCCTTACGCCGAGCTGTTCCAGGTGCCAGGCGCTCGCGCTTTTGTGCTGGCGGGAATGCTGGCACGCATGCCGATCTCCATGACCGGGATTGGCCTGATTACCATGCTCTCGCAGGTGCATGGCGGTTACGGCCTGGCGGGTTCGGTGGCGGCGGTATTCGCGTTGGCCACCGCGTTTTGCGCACCGCAGGTGTCACGCCTGGTGGACCGCTACAGCCAGGGCAGGGTGCTGCCCATTGCCGCGTCGATCGGTGGCGGCGCGTTGTTGATGGTGTTGCTGTGCACGCGTTTGCAGGCGCCAGGCTGGACGTTGTTCCTGTTCGCCGCATTGGCCGGCTGCATGCCCAATATGTCGGCGATGGTGCGGGCGCGCTGGACCGAGCTGTACCGTGGCCAGCCCAAGCTGCACACCGCCTTTGCCCTGGAGTCGGTACTCGATGAAGTGTGCTTCATCATCGGCCCGCCCATTTCCGTCGGCCTCAGTGTGGTGCTGTTCCCCGAGGCCGGGCCTTTGGTGGCGGCCGTATTGCTGGCGGTGGGCGTGACCACTTTCGTATTGCAACGCACCACTGAACCGCCGGTGCATGCACGTCACGATCATCACGGGCGCTGGTTGATCGCCTCGCCGTCGGTGCTGATCCTGATGACCTTGCTGCTCGCCATGGGTGTGATCGTCGGTGTGGTGGATGTGGTCAGCGTCGCGTTCGCCCAGCAGGCGGGCCACCCGACGGCAGCCAGTATTGTGTTGTCGGTTTACGCCATCGGTTCCTGCCTGGCAGGCTTGGCCTTCGGCATGCTCAAGCTCAAGGCGCCGCTGCCCCGGCAGTTTCTGTACTGCGGCGTAGCTACGGCCGTGACCACGTTGCCATTACTGTTGGTGACTGATATTCCGGGGCTGGCCGTGGCGATCTTTATCTCCGGTCTGTTCTTCGCCCCGACCCTGATCGTGTCCATGGCGCTGGTGGAGCAAGTCGTCCCACCCAGCCGCCTCACCGAAGGCATGACCTGGCTGATCACCGGCCTGAGCATCGGCGTGGCCATCGGCGCCGCCAGCTCCGGCTGGATGATTGACCACTTTGGCGCCGCCAGCGGGTTCTGGGTAGCACTGGCGGCGGGGGTGGTCGTGTTGGGTTCGGCGGTGCTGGGGTATCGGCGGTTAGGCAGTCAGCCGGTCGCCGCGCAAGGCTGCGGGAAATGATGGTGTAGAAACTCATCCAACGCCTGGCGTGTCAGGTCGTTCAACGTCACTTTCTTGCGGTTCGCCGCCAACGCTGCCGCCAGATGCAGGTCATGGCCGACGCGTACGTTGAACGAGCCCTTGCATGGCTTTTCAGGAGTTTGCCCGAGCGACTGGCAGGTGGCGAGGTAATCGTCCACCGCCTCTTGGAAGGCCGCGTCCAACTCTGCGACAGTCTTGCCTTCGTAGCTCACCAGGGCCTTGATGAACAGGATTTTGCCGAACAGGCAGTTGTCCTCGAGGCTGGCTTCGATGGAGCCGATGTAGCCTTTGTGTTTCAGTTGGTTGTTCACTGAATCAGTTCTCCTGATTTCAATTGTTCGATGATTTGGCGCCGAATGTAGTGTTTCAGTTCGTTGCCAGGGTGCGGCTTGTGCAAGGTGATCATTGCACTGGGGTCGCCAATGTCGAATTTGACCCGGCTTCCAGCCCCTTCAATCTGTATGTAGCCCAGTCGGCGCAACAGCGTTACGAGCTCAGACCAGGTGAATGCCATGTGCTCATTGAGCAGTTTGGCGAGCAGCTTTTCATTTTTGGACACGGCGTTCCCTGCGTGTAACTAAATGTAGTTGCAAAAAGTGGTGTACGTCAATGCTAGCTCGGTCTGATGCGTCTTTCCCGAGATTGATGTAACCCGTGATGACACCTCGCTTGCAGCTCCCCATTCCTCGCTAATTTTTCCCTCCGCGGTTCGTTTTATAGGGACGACGTGCCTTTGTGCTTCCTGCCTATTGCTCCGGACTCCAACAAATGAATGCTGAAGACTCCTTGAAACTTGCTCGCCGGTTTATCGGGTTGCCCCTGGAAAAACGCCAAGTGTTCCTGCAGGCCTTGCAGAAAGAAGGCGTGGATTTTTCCCGGTTTCCGATTCCGGCGGGGGTGGAGGCCGAGGATCGCCAGGCGCTGTCCTACGCGCAGCAACGCATGTGGTTTCTCTGGCAGTTGGATCCGGCCAGCGGCGCCTACAACCTGCCCGGCGCCGTACGCTTGAAAGGTGCGCTCAGCCTCGACGCCCTGGAACAAGCGTTCGCCAGCCTGGTGGCGCGTCACGAAACCTTGCGCACGGTGTTCCAGCGTCAAACGGATGAACGTCTGGCGCAGGTTTCAATCGAGCCGTCGTTGGCCATCGAGCACCTGGACTTGAGCACCCTGGCGCCCGTTGAGCGTGAGCAGGCGGTCAACGCAGCAGCGACGCGTCAGTCACTACTGCCATTCGACCTCGAGCATGGCCCGCTGCTGCGCGTGCAGCTGCTCAGGCTCGACGAACACGAGCACGTGCTGCTGCTGACCTTGCACCACATCGTCTCCGACGGTTGGTCGATGAATGTGTTGATCGACGAGTTCATCCGTTGCTATGACGCCCACGAGCGCAACGAGGCGCCACAATTGCCGGCGCTGGCGATCCAGTACAGTGACTACGCCCTGTGGCAGCGCCGCTGGCTGGAGGCCGGCGAACAGGCGCGCCAGTTGGCGTATTGGCAGGCGCGCCTGGGCGATGAACATCCGGTTCTGGAGCTGCCGACCGACCGTCCACGGCCGGCCATGCCAAGTTACCAGGGCACTCGCCATGCCTTCGAGATCGACCCGGCGCTGGCCACGCAACTGCGCGTGTGCGCGCAAAAGCACAACGTCACCTTGTTCATGCTGTTGCTCGGCGCCTTCAACGTGTTGTTGCATCGTTATACGGGGCAGGGCGACATTCGTGTCGGCGTGCCCATCGCCAACCGCAACCGCACTGAAGTCGAAGGCTTGATCGGCTTCTTCGTCAACACCCAGGTACTGCGCACCGAGCTGACCGGCCAAACCCGCATTGCCGAATTGCTGCAAGGCATCAAGGAGCATGCCCTGGGCGCCCAGGCCCATCAGGAATTGCCGTTCGAACGCTTGGTCGACGCCTTGAACGTCGAGCGTAGCCTCAGCCATACGCCGCTGTTCCAGGTGATGTACAACCATCAACCGGTGGTGGCGGATATCGCCTCCGTCAGCACCGCCTCCGGCCTGGAACTGGCCCTGGTGGAATGGCAGGGCCGCACCACCCAGTTCGACCTTACCCTCGACACCTATGAAAAATCCGGCACCTTGCATGCCGCGCTGACCTACGCCAACGACCTGTTCGACGCGGCCTCCATCCAGCGCATGGCGCGCCATTGGACCCGCCTGTTGCAGGCGATGGTGGCGGACGCTGAACAGCGCATCGGTGAGCTGCCGATGCTGGACGCCGACGAGCTACAACTGCTGGTCAAGACCTGGAACCACACGGCCACGCCGTACCCGACCGAACGCGCGATCCATCATTTGATTGAAGACCAGGCGCAACGCACGCCTGACGCGCCAGCGCTGGTGTTCGGTGAGCTGACCCTGACCTACGCCCAGCTTGACGCGCGCGCCAACCGGTTGGCCCATGCATTGCGCGAGCAAGGCGTCGGCCCGGACGTGCTGGTGGGAATTTGTGTCGAGCGTTCCATTGAAATGGTCGTGGGCCTGCTGGCAATCCTCAAGGCGGGCGGCGCCTATGTCCCGCTGGACCCGGAATACCCCGAGGAGCGCCTGGCGTACATGATCGACGACAGCGGCATATGGCTGCTGCTCAGCCAGCAAGGCCTGCTGGCACGGCTGCCGACCGCAGGCCTCCAAGTGATTGCCCTGGATCTGCCGGCGAACTGGCTCGACGGCTACAGCACCGCAGCCCCGAACGTCAGCCTGCATGGGCTGAACCTGGCCTACGTGATCTACACCTCGGGTTCCACCGGGAAACCCAAGGGCGCCGGTAACAGCCACCGCGCACTGGTCAATCGCCTGTGCTGGATGCAGCAGGCCTATGCGCTCGATGGCGGTGACGCGGTGCTGCAGAAAACCCCGTTCAGCTTCGACGTTTCCGTGTGGGAGTTTTTCTGGCCGCTGATGACGGGCGCGCGCCTGGTGGTTGCCGCGCCGGGCGAACACCGTGAACCGGCCCGCCTGATCGAGACCATCGGCCGGCACGCCATCACCACCGTGCACTTCGTGCCGTCAATGTTGCAGGCGTTTATCCATGAGCCCGGCGTGGAGGCCTGCGCCAGCCTCAAGCGCATTGTCTGCAGTGGCGAAGCCTTGCCATTGGACGCGCAACGCCACGTGTTTGCCAAGCTGGCGAATACGGCCTTGTACAACCTTTACGGCCCGACCGAAGCGGCGATCGACGTCACCCACTGGACCTGCATCGACGAAGGCGCCGACAGCGTGCCCATCGGCCGGCCGATCGCCAACCTCGGCACCTACGTGCTGGATGCCCAGCTCAATCCGGTTGCGGCTGGCGTCTCGGGCGAGCTGTACCTCGGCGGCACCGGCCTGGCGCGCAGTTACCATCGCCGCCCGGGGCTGACGGCCGAGCGCTTTGTGCCAAGCCCGTTCGTGGCCGGCGAGCGCCTGTATCGTACCGGTGACCGTGTGCGCCAGCGCGGCGATGGGGTGATCGAATACCTTGGCCGCCTCGACCATCAGGTCAAGCTGCGCGGCTTGCGCATCGAACTGGGTGAGATCGAAGCGCGCCTGATGCAGCACCCAACGGTGCGCGAAGCGGTGGTAGTGGTACACGGCGGCAAGCAGTTGGTGGCTTATCTGGTGCTTGAACGCGACGCACCGACCGACCTCCAGGCCTGGCTGCTTGGCAGCCTGCCGGAATACATGGTGCCAAGCCACTTCATCACGCTTGCCAAACTACCGGTGACCGCCAACGGCAAGCTCGACCGCAAGGCGCTGCCACTGCCGGACGCCACGGCGCAGCAGGCCTTTGCTGCTCCGGAAAATACCGTGCAACAAGCCCTGGCCGCGATCTGGAGCGACGTGCTGGGCATTCAGGCTGTCGGCCTGGACGACAACTTTTTCGAGCTGGGCGGCGATTCGATCATCTCCATTCAGGTGGTCAGCCGGGCCCGCCAGGCCGGTATCCGCCTCAGTCCGCGCGACCTGTTCCAGTACCAGAGTGTGCGCAGCCTGGCGCTGGTGGCGGGCGTCGACGAACTGAGCGAAGTCGATCAGGGGCCGGTCAGCGGTGAGGTCATCCTCACGCCGGTGCAGCAGGGCTTTTTCGCCCAGGCCATCCCGGCGCGTCACCATTGGAACCAGTCGTTGCTGCTGACCCCGCGTGAACCACTGCAGCCCGCTCGGCTCGACGCGGCCGTGATGCAAGTGGTCCGGCATCACGATGCCCTGCGCCTGCGCTTCGTGGCGCAGGCTGAAGGGTGGCAACAGCACCACGCCGCTGCGGTCGATGCATCGCTGCTGTGGCAGGCCCAGGCCGACACCGACGCCGAATTGGCCGCGCTGTGTGAAAAGGCCCAGCGCAGCCTTGACCTTGCGCACGGCCCGTTGCTGCGCGCCGCCCTGGTCGAGATGGCCGACGGCACCCAGCGGTTGCTGCTGGTGGTGCATCACCTGGTGGTGGATGGCGTGTCCTGGCGCATTCTGCTGGAAGACCTGCAACAGGCGTATCGCGAGCAGCGGTTGCCGGCAAAGACCAGCGCCTATCAGCACTGGGCGCACCGGCTGCAGGAGCGGGCGCACGTTCTCGAGCACCAACTGGCGTACTGGCAGGCGCAATCGGTCGATGCCGAGTTGCCGTGTGATCATCCTGAAGGCGGCCTGCAGCATCGCCTGGGCGTCAAGCTGGAAACGCGCCTCGACGCCGAGCACACGCGCCAGTTGCTGCAAGAGGCGCCGGCGGCCTATCGCACCCAGGTCAATGACCTGTTGCTCACCGCCCTGGCGCGCGTGGTCAGCCGTTGGAGCGCTCAGCCCGCCGCGCTGATCCAGCTGGAAGGGCATGGCCGCGAAGACCTGTTCGACGGCATCGACCTGACGCGCACCGTCGGCTGGTTCACCAGCCTGTTTCCGCTGCGCCTGCAAGCGGACGGCGAGTTGGCCGGCGCGATCAAGGCGGTCAAGGAACAACTGCGTGCAGTCCCCGACAAGGGCCTGGGCTATGGCCTGCTGCGCTACCTCGGCGCGCCCGGAGCCCGCGAAGCCCTGGCCGGCCTGGCCGTGCCACGCATCACTTTCAACTACCTGGGTCAGTTCGATCGCCAGTTCGATGAATCGGCATTGTTTGTACCGGCCGCCGAGGGCAGCGGCCAGGCCCAGGACCCCGAGGCACCGCTGGCCAACTGGCTGACGGTGGAAGGGCAGGTGTATGGCGGTGAATTGGCGCTGCAGTGGGGCTTCAGTCGCGAGATGTACGAGGCTGCGACCATCCAGCGCCTGGCGGACGACTTTGCCTGTGAGCTCAAGGCCGTGATCGCCCATTGCTGTGCCGCACCGGCCAGGCAGGTCACGCCATCGGATTTCCCCCTGGCACAGGTCACTCAGGCGCAACTGGATGGATTGCCGGTGGCCGGGCCGGCCATCGCCGACCTGTACCCGCTGTCGCCGATGCAGCAGGGCATGCTGTTCCACACCCTGCTGGCGCCGGAGGCCCAGGCCTATATCAACCAGTTGTGCGTCGACATCGACGGCCTCGATCTGCTGGCGTTCGGGCGCGCCTGGCAGGCCGCGCTGGACCGGCACGACATCCTGCGCAGCAGCTTCCATTGGCTGGGCCTGGACAGCGCCCATCAAGTGATCCGGCGCCAGGTCGACCTGCAACTGCAGGTGATTGAAGACCCGAGTGCCGATTGCGAAGCCCTGGCCCACGCCGAGCGTGAACGCGGTTTCGCGCTCGATACCGCGCCGCTGTTTCGCCTGATGCTGGTGCGCGGCGCGGGGCCGACCTGGCACCTGATTTTCACCAGCCACCACATTCTCATGGATGGCTGGAGCAACGCCCAGTTGCTCGGCGAGGTGCTTGCCCATTACGCCGGCCAGACGGTGCCCGCACCGCTCGGGCAATTTCGCGATTACCTGGGCTGGCTGCAACGGCAAGGCAACGGCGAAGCGTTCTGGAAAGCCCAGTTGGCGCCTTTGCAGGCGCCGACCCTGCTGGCCCAAGCGCTGCGTACGCCGGTTGCGCGGGCGGGCACTGCCGACCATCAGGTCGTGCTGGGCTGTGACTTCACCCACACCCTCAGTGAGTTCGCCCGCCAATACAAAGTCACTCTCAACACCGTGCTGCAAGGGGCCTGGAGCCTGCTGCTGCAACGCTACACCGGCCAGGCGTGCGTGGCGTTCGGCGCCACCGTGGCCGGGCGTTCCGCGCCGTTGCCGGGGATCGAACAGCAGTTGGGTCTGTTCATCAACAGCTTGCCGATCATCGGCGCCGCCTCGCCGGCACAATCGGCCATCAGCTGGCTTGGTGAGTTGCAAGCGCTGAACCTCAGCCTTCGCGATCACGAGCATGTGCCGCTCTATGACATCCAAGGCTGGGCTGGCCAACCAGGCGCCGCGCTGTTCGACACCTTGCTGGTGTTTGAAAACTTCCCGGTGGCCGAAGCCCTGAAGCAGGGGGCGCCGGCCGGGCTGAGCTTCGGGCCGTTGCATAACCATGAGCGCACGCATTATCCACTGACCCTCGGCATCGAACTGGGTGCCAGCCTGCGCCTGGAATTCAGCTACGACCGGGCGCACTTCAGCCAAGCCCAGGTCATCCGCCTGAGCGACAACCTGCAGTACCTGCTCGCGCAATTTCTCGCAGACGCGCAAGGCCCCCTGGGCAACCTGCGTCTGCTCGACGCCAGCGCCCAGCGCGACGTGCTTGCCCTCAGCCGATTGCCCGCAGCCGCCCAGCCTCATCACCGCGCCCATGAACGCATCGCTGCCCAGGCCCAGGCCACGCCGGACGCACTGGCGGTGCAGGCTGGCAGCGAACGCCTCAGCTATGCCCAACTCAACGCCCGCGCCAACCGCCTGGCCCATCGCCTGCTGGAATGCGGCGTCGGCCCCGGTCAGCGCGTGGGCCTGGCGTCCCGTCGTGGCCCGCAGTTGATCGTCAGCCTGCTGGCGGTGCTCAAGAGCGGCGCGGCCTATGTGCCGCTGGACCCGAAATACCCGGCCGAGCGCCTGGCCTACATGCTGGCGGACAGCCGCCTCGACCTGCTGCTCAGCGAAACCGGCCTGCTGGCCGACTTGCCATTGCCCGCAGGGCTGAGCCGCATCGACTTCAGCGCCGGCGGTGATGAATTGGCCAGCTACCCTGCGACCAATCCGCCCAACCACGCGGCGGCGGCAGACCTGGCCTATGTGATCTACACCTCCGGCTCCACCGGCCAGCCCAAAGGCGTGGCCATCGACCATGCCGCTCTCGACCAGTTCTGCGACAGCGCCGCGGTGTACAGCCAACTGAGCGGCCAGGACCGCGTGCTGCAATTTGCGACCTTCAGTTTCGACGGCTTTGTCGAGCAGTGCTACCCGCCGCTGTGCGTGGGCGCGGCGCTGATCATGCGCGGCGATGAACTGTGGGACGCTGGGCAACTGGCGCGAGAAATCGTTGAACAGGGCGTGACCCTGGCCGACTTGCCCGCCGCCTACTGGTACTTGCTGGCCAAGGAATGCGCCGTGTACAGCCGCGCCTTGGGCAAGCTGCGCCAGGTGCATGTGGGCGGTGAGGCCATGTCCGTGGAAGGCCTGCGCGCCTGGCATGCCGCCGGGTTGGGCGGTGTGCGGCTGGTCAACACGTACGGGCCGACCGAGGCGACGGTGGTGTCCAGCGTGCACGATTGCCGGTTGGCTGATGCCAGCGATGCGTTCGGCGTGCCGATTGGGCGCGCGATTGCAGGGCGCTCGCTCTACGTGCTCGACAGCGCTTTCGAACTGCAGACGACCGATGGCGTGGGCGAGTTGTGCATTGGTGCCGAGGCCGGCCTGGCCCAAGGCTATTTCGACCGCCCGGCGCTGACTGCCGAGCGCTTCCTGCCTGACCCGTTTGCCGCCGTCCCCGGTGCGCGGCTCTACCGCAGCGGCGACCTGGCCCGTTACAACGAGGCGGGTGCGCTGGAGTACGTCGGGCGTATCGACCATCAGGTGAAGATTCGCGGCTTGCGAATTGAAATGGGCGAAATCGAAGCCAGCCTGCAAGCCTTGCCGCAGGTGCGTGAAGCGGCGGTACATGCGCTGCCGAGCGCCACGGGCACGCAATTGGTCGCCTACGTGGTAGCCGCCGAGGGCCATGTGCTGGAGACACAGGCACTGGCGGGCCGTTTGCGCCAGTCGCTGCCGGACTACATGGTGCCTGGGCAGTGGGTGGTGCTCGAGGCGTTGCCCTTGAACACCAACGGCAAGCTCGACCGCCGCGCACTGCCGGCGCCGGACCTGAACCTGCACGCCCCGGCCTACGTGGCGCCCCACAGCCCGCTGCAAATCCAGCTCGCGGCGATCTGGCAAGCGGTGTTGCAGGTTGAGCGCGTCGGCCTGGACGATCACTTCTTTGAACGCGGCGGTCATTCGTTGCTGGCCACCCAGGTGATCTCACGGGTGCGGCATGCGCTCAAGCTGGAAGTGCCGCTGCGCGCGCTGTTCGAACAGCCGACCCTGCGCGCATTTGCCGACGCTTGCGCGGCGTTGCAGATGAGCACGGCGCAGCCGTTGCTGGCGCTGGAACGCGGCCGGCCGCTGGCGTTGTCCTTCGCCCAGGAACGCCAATGGTTCCTCTGGCAGTTGGACCCCGCCAGCGCGGCCTATCACGTACCCGTCGCCCTGCACCTGCGCGGCCAACTGGACCGCGCCGCACTGGAGCAGGCGTTCCAGGCCCTGGTACAGCGCCATGAGCCGCTGCGCACCACCTTTGTGGAGCAAGGCGAGCACACTTTGCAAGTCATTCATCCGCACCTGGCGCTGACCATCGAGCAGCAGCGCGTCGATGTGGCGGCTATCGAACAGGCGGTGGCCGAGGAAATCCAGCGCCCGTTCGACCTGCGCAACGGCCCGCTGATGCGGGTTAAAGTGCTCGACGTCGCGCCAGAGCATCATGTGCTGGTGATCACCCAGCACCACATCATCTCCGACGGTTGGTCGATGCAAGTGATGGTCGATGAGCTGGTGGCGCTCTATCAGGGCGACGACGCCTTGCCGGCGTTGCCGATCCAGTACGCCGACTATGCCCAGTGGCAACGTGACTGGATGGCGGCCGGGGAAACACAGCGCCAGCTCGATTACTGGTGCGCGCGCCTGGGCAGTGAGCACCCGGTGCTGGCGCTGCCCCTGGACCACCCGCGTCCGGCGGTGCAAAGCCATCGGGGCGCGCGCCGGCAGATCCATCTGGACCGCGCGCTGGTGGCCGAGCTCAAGGCGTTGGCCCAGCGTCAGGACGTGACCTTGTTCATGCTCCTGCTGGCCTCGTTCCAGACCTTGCTGCATCGCTACAGCGGCCAATCCGAGATCCGCGTCGGCGTACCGATCGCCAACCGTACGCGCCTGGAAACCGAGCGACTGGTCGGTTTCTTCGTCAACACCCAGGTACTGCAGGCGCAGTTGCATGGGCAAATGCCTTTCGAACAGTTATTGGCCCAGGTCAAGCGCCGTGCCCTGGAGGCCCAGGCGCATCAGGACCTGCCATTCGAGCAACTGGTCGAAGCCTTGCAGCCTGAGCGCAGTCTCAGCCACAACCCGCTGTTCCAGGTGATGTTCAACCATCAGGACAACCTGCGCGCCGGCCCTGTGCACTTGCCGGGCCTGGCGTTGCAGGCGCTGGACTGGGCCGGGCACACCACCCAGTTCGATTTGAGCCTGGAAACCGAAGAATCCGCCGATGGCCTCTGGGCGTCGCTGACGTACGCCACCGACCTGTTCGAAGCTGCAACCCTGGAACGCCTGGCCGGGCATTGGCACAACCTGTTGCACGCAGTGGTGAGCGATGCGTCCCAGGCGCTCGATGACCTGTCGATGCTCAGCGCGCCGCAATGGCAGCAGATGGTTGAAGACTGGAACCACACCTCATTCGACTATCCAAGCGAGCAGTGCGTGCACCAGTTGTTCGAGGCCCAAGCCCTTGCCCAGCCGGAGGCCGTCGCACTGCGCTTCAATGGCGACCACCTGAGCTACGCCGAACTCAACCGCCGGGCCAATCGCCTGGCGCATCGCTTGATTGCGGCAGGCGTGGGCCCCGACGTGCTGGTGGCGGTGCATGTGGAGCGCTCCCTGGACATGGCGGTCAGCCTGTTGGCCACCCTCAAGGCCGGCGCTGCCTACGTGCCGCTCGACCCGCAGTTCCCGGCCGAGCGCCTGGCCTTCATGCTCGACGACAGCGGCGCCCGGGTGCTGCTGACCCAGGCGCGGTTGCACGGTCAGCTGGCCCAGCCCGAGGGCCTGCAGGTGCTGCTGGTCGAGGATGAACCGGGAGCAGAACACAACCCGCAGGTTACGCTCACGCCGGAATACCTGGCCTACGTGATCTACACCTCCGGCTCCACCGGCAAGCCTAAAGGCGTGATGGTGCGGCACCAGGCGCTGTGCAGTTTTACCTGCGCCATGGCCGACAGCTTGTCCATCGGCGCTGATGCCCGCCTGTTGTCGTTGACCACGTTCTCGTTCGACATCTTCGCCCTGGAGCTCTACGTGCCGCTGAGTGTCGGCGCGACAGTGCTGCTGAGCGAGCAGGCCATGGCGCTCGACCCGGAAGCCATTCTCGACCTGGCCCACAGCCAAGCGGCCACGGTGCTGCAGGCCACGCCGTCGACCTGGCGCATGCTGCTCGACAGCCCGCGCGCGCAGCTGTTGCGCGGCGTCCAGTGCCTGTGCGGCGGCGAAGCGTTGCCGGCTGATCTGGCCCAGCGCCTGCTCGCTCTGCAAGGTCCGGTGTGGAACCTCTATGGGCCGACCGAAACCACCATCTGGTCGTCGGCCCATCGGCTGCACGAAGCGCAGCCTTTGGTCGGGCGGCCCATCGCCAACACCTCGCTGTTCATCCTCAATGCCGGGCTCACGCCATGCCCGCAAGGCGCGGCCGGTGAGCTGCTGATCGGCGGGGTCGGCCTGGCGCGTGGTTATCACGCCCAGCCTGCGCTCACCGCCGAGCGTTTTGTGCCAGACCCGTTCGGTGCGCCCGGCGCACGCCTGTACCGCACCGGCGACCTGGCGCGTTACCGGGCAGACGGCGTGGTCGAGTACCTCGGCCGGGTCGATCATCAGGTCAAGGTGCGCGGTTTCCGTATCGAGCTGGGTGAGATCGAAGCCTGCCTGCGTGACTACCCGGGCGTGCGTGAAGCCGTGGTGCTGGCCGACAACGACCGCTTGATCGCCTACCTGGTGAGCTCCGCACCGGACGAACAACAGGCCTACAAAGCCGCGTTGCGCGAGCGCCTGCCGGACTACATGGTGCCGGCGCACCTGCTGTTCCTCGACCGTCTGCCCCTGACCCCTAACGGCAAGCTCGACCGCAAGGCCTTGCCCAAGGTGGATGCCAGCCAACTGAGTAAAGGCCATCTGGCCCCCGTCACCTCGCGCGAACAACAGGTCGCGGCGATCTGGGCCGAGGTGCTGGACGTGCCGCAGGTTGGTCTCGACGATCACTTTTTCGAACTGGGCGGGCATTCCTTGCTGGCCACGCGGGTGGTGTCGCGGGTGCGCCAGGCCTTGGCCCTGGAAGTCGCGCTCAAGACCCTGTTCGAACAACCCCTGCTGGGCGACTTTGTGCGCGCACTGGGCGAGGAGGGCGTCACCGCGCCGGCGCTGCAGAGGGCCGACCGCACGCAACCCTTGCCGCTGTCTTACGCCCAGGAGCGCCAATGGTTCCTGTGGCAACTGGACCCGCACAGCACGGCCTACCACATCCCCAGTGCCTTGCGCTTGCATGGCCCACTGGACCAGGCCGCGCTGCAACGCAGCTTCGATACCTTGCTGGCGCGCCATGAAAGCCTGCGCACCCATCTGCGCCAGGAAGCCACGGGCGCGGTGCAAGTCATCGAAGCGCTGGGCCTGATCGATATCGACCGGGGCGCCTGTGCCTACGCCGACCTCAAGGGCGCTGTGGCGGCCGAGGTCGCACGCCCCTTCGATTTACTGCGCGGGCCGCTGTTGCGGGTCAAGTTGCTGCGCCTGGCTGAGGTCGACCATGTGCTGGTGCTGGTGCAGCACCACATCGTCTCCGATGGCTGGTCGATGCAACTGATGGTCGAGGAATTGGTGCAGCTGTACGCCGCGTTCAGCCAGGGGCATACGCCGAACCTGCCGGCATTGCCGATCCAGTACGCCGACTATGCCGTGTGGCAACGCCAGTGGATGGAGGCCGGCGAGCAGGCGCGTCAACTGACTTACTGGCGCGAGCAGCTGGGCGGCGAACAGCCGGTGCTGGAGCTGCCGTTCGACTACCCGCGCCCGGCACTGCCAAGCCATCGCGGTGCACGCCTGGGCATCGAGCTGGCGCCAGGGCTGCTGGACGGCCTGCGCACCTTGGCGCATAACGTCGGCGTCACGCTGCCGATGGTGCTGCTGGCGTCCTATCAGGCGCTGTTGCACCGCTACAGCGGCCAGGAAGACGTGCGCGTCGGCGTCCCGGTTGCCAACCGTAACCGCCTGGAAACCGAGGGTTTGATCGGCTTCTTCGTCAACACCCAAGTGCTCAAGGCCGATCTGCACGGGCAGATGAGCGTCGAGCAGTTGTTGAGCCAGGTGCGCCAGCGCTCCCTGGACGCCCAGGCCCATCAGGACCTGCCGTTCGAACAACTGGTGCAGGCGTTGCAACCGGAGCGCAGTCTCAGCCTGAGCCCACTGTTCCAAGTGCTGTTCAACCATCGTGTGACGTCCGCCGCAAGCCAGTTGCACCAGCTGTCCGACCTGCACATTGAAGTGCTGAGTTGGGACGAAGGCGTGGCCCAGTTCGACCTGGCGCTGGACGTCGAAGAAAGCCCGACGGCGGTGCATGCCTCTCTGAGCTATGCCACCGACCTGTTTGCGCCTGCCACCATCGCGCGCATGGCGGCGCATTGGCAGAACCTGCTGCAGGCAATGGTCGCTGATCCACATCAATCCATTGGCCAGTTGCACCTGCTGGATCAGCATGAGCAGCAGCACATCCTGCAGCTGTGGAACTGCACGGATGCCGGCTACTCGGCCCAGCGCCTGGTGCATGAGCTGGTCGCTGACCGTGCGCGGCAAACCCCGGATGCAGTGGCGGTGAAGTTCGATGCGCAGACCCTGAGTTACGCTGAGCTCGACGCCCAGGCCAACCGCCTGGCCCATGCGCTGATCGCCCGTGGCGTCGGCCCGGAAGTGCGGGTGGCCATCGCCATGCCGCGCAGCGCCGAGATCATGGTGGCCTTCCTCGCCGTGCTGAAGGCCGGTGGCGTGTACGTGCCATTGGATATCGAATACCCGCGTGATCGCTTGCTGTACATGATGCAGGACAGCCGGGCGCAACTGCTGCTCAGCCATACCCAGGCATTGGCGCAATTGCCGATACCGCAAGGGTTGGAGACCTTGGCGATTGACGCTACCGAGCAATGGGCACACCTCAACGACAACGCGCCGAACGTGGTTCTGCACGGCGACAACCTTGCCTACGTGATCTACACCTCCGGCTCCACCGGCATGCCCAAGGGCGTTGCGGTGTCCCACGGGCCGTTGGTGGCGCACATCATCGCCACTGGCGAGCGCTATGAAACCAGCCCCGCCGATTGCGAACTGCACTTCATGTCGTTCGCCTTCGACGGTGCCCACGAAGGCTGGATGCACCCCTTGATCAACGGCGCCAGCGTGCTGATCCGCGACGACAGCCTGTGGTTGCCGGAATACACCTACGCGCAGATGCACCGTCACAACGTGACCATGGCGGTGTTCCCACCGGTGTACCTGCAACAACTGGCCGAACATGCCGAGCGCGACGGCAACCCACCGGCGGTGCGCGTGTACTGTTTTGGTGGTGATGCGGTGGCCCAGGCCAGCTATGACCTGGCCTGGCGCGCACTGAAACCGACTTATCTGTTCAACGGCTACGGCCCCACCGAAACCGTGGTCACGCCGCTGCTGTGGAAGGCGCGCAAAGGCGACCCGTGCGGCGCGGTATACGCGCCCATCGGCACCTTGCTCGGCAACCGCAGCGGCTACGTGCTCGACGGCCAACTCAACCTGCAACCCATCGGCGTGGCCGGCGAGCTGTACCTGGGCGGCGAGGGCGTGGCGCGGGGTTACCTGGAGCGTCCGGCGTTGACCGCCGAACGATTCGTGCCGGACCCGTTCGGCAAGCCCGGCAGCCGCGTATATCGCAGCGGCGACCTGACCCGTGGGCGTGCGGATGGCGTGGTGGACTACCTCGGTCGCGTCGATCACCAGGTGAAAATCCGCGGCTTCCGTATCGAACTGGGCGAAATCGAAGCGCGTTTGCGTGAACAGGACAGCGTCGGCGAGACCGTGGTGGTGGCCCAGAACGGCCCGACCGGCAAGCAGTTGGTGGCCTACGTAGTACCGGCCGATGCCAGCCTGGCTGACCAAGCCGAATTCCGCGACAGCCTGCGCCGCGCCCTGAAAAGCAGCCTGCCGGATTACATGGTGCCGGCGCACTTCGTGTTCCTCGCGCAGATGCCGTTGACCCCCAACGGCAAGCTCGACCGCAAGGGCTTGCCGCTACCGGACGCCAGCCAAATGCAGCAACGCTACGTGGCGCCGCAGACCGAACTGGAGCAGCACATCGCCGCGATCTGGGCCGACGTGCTGCACCTGGCGCAAGTGGGCCTGAACGACAACTTCTTCGAAGTCGGCGGGCATTCCTTGCTGGCCATCCAGATCACCTCGCGGGTCCAGGCCGAGCTGGGCCTGGACGTACCGCTGATGGAACTGTTCCAGACCGAATCGCTGCGTGCCTATGTGCAGGCCGCAGCCACCTTCCGCGCCGGCAGCGAGGAAGACTTTGATGATCTTCGTGACTTTTTGAGCGAACTAGAGGCGATTTGAACCATGCTTTCCAACCCTAATATCGACCTGGTGTCGCGCTTTCTTCGCCTGCCTCTGGAACAACGCCAGCAGTTCTATCAGCGTCTGCAGGGCCGGGGCATGAGTTTCGCTCAACTGCCGATTGCCCCGACGCGTCACGACAGCGACACAGTACCCTTGTCCTACGCCCAGGAACGCCAGTGGTTTCTCTGGCAACTGGACCCCGACAGCGCCACTTACCATATCCCCGGCGCCTTGCGCTTGCATGGGCGGCTCGACCTGGCGGCCCTGCAGCGCAGCTTCGACAGCCTGTTGGCCCGTCACGAAAGTCTGCGCACGCAACTGATCGAGGACGGCGAGCAGGTGCGCCAGGCCGTGCTGCCCGAGGCGCGGGTGCAGATCCGGAAGGCGCAGATCGATGAAGCACAGTTGATGGCGCGCGTGGAAGCGGAGGTGGCCCAGCCTTTCGATCTGCTCCAGGCGCCGCTGCTGCGCGTGACCCTGTTGCAACTGGCTGAAGATGACCATGTGCTGGTGATGGTGCAGCACCACATCGTGTCCGATGGTTGGTCGATGCAGGTGATGGTCGAAGAGCTGGTGCAGTTGTATGCCGCCTACAGCCAAGGCCAGGACCTGCAACTGCCGGAACTGCCGATCCAGTACGCCGACTACGCCCTGTGGCAGCGCGGCTGGATGGAAGCGGGGGAGCGGGCGCGGCAACTGGCCTATTGGCAGGCGCTGCTGGGCGGTGAACAGCCGGTGTTGGAGTTGCCGCTGGACCGCCCGCGCCCGGCGCAGCAAAGCCATCGCGGCGCGAGCTTGCAAGTGCATCTGCAACCCGAGCTGGTCGCCGGCCTCAAGCGCCTGGCCCAGCAGGAGGGCGTCACCCCGTTCATGCTGCTGCTCGCGTCGTTCCAAACCCTGTTGTATCGCTACAGCGGGCAGTCGGACATCCGCATCGGCGTGCCGATTGCCAACCGCAACCGCGTCGAAACCGAGCGGCTGATCGGGTTTTTCGTCAACACCCAGGTGCTCAAGGCTGACCTGGACGGGCAGATGAGTTTTGTCGAGCTGCTGCAACAGACCAAGCAGCGCGCCCTGGAGGCCCAGGCCCACCAGGACCTGCCGTTCGAACAGTTGGTGGTGGCGCTTTCGCCTGAGCGCAGCCTGAGCCATAACCCGTTGTTCCAGGTGATGTTCAACCATCAGACCGACGCCCAGGGCGCGCGCGACGGCCAGGCATTGCCGGGTCTGCGCGTGGTGGAGCTGGACTGGGACGGCCAGACCACGCATTTCGATCTGAGCCTGGACACCCACGAGTCAACCGACGGGCTGTGGGCGGCGTTGAGCTACGCCACCGACCTGTTCGACGCCGCGACCATCGAGCGCCTGGCGCAGCACTGGCAGCAGCTGTTGCAGGCGGTGGTGAGCGCGCCGCGCAACCGTCTGGCCGAGCTGCCGATGCTGGGGGCCGCCGAGCAGCAGCGCATGCTCCAGGACTGGAATGCCCCGGCCTGCGCCCGTGCATTGCAAGGCGTGCACCGCTTGTTCGAGGCCCAGGCCGCCGAGCAGCCCGAACGCCAGGCCCTGGCCCTGGATGATCAAACCCTCAGCTACGGCGAGTTGAACCGCCAGGCCAACCGCCTGGCGCACTACCTGATGGCACAGGGCGTAGGCCCGCACGCATTGGTCGGGATCGCCGTGGAGCGCTCTTTTGCCATGGTGGTCAGCTTGCTGGCGGTGCTCAAGACCGGCGCCGCCTACGTGCCGCTGGACCCCGAGTACCCGCGCGAGCGACTGCTGCACATGCTTGAGGACAGCGGCGTGCGCCTGGTGTTGACCCAGTCGCACCTGCGCGAGCGGCTGCCATTGCCGGCGCAGGTGGACGCCGTGGCGATCGACCTTGTCCAGGCGCAACTGGCGTTGTGTGCGGAGCACAATCCATCCGGCGATGTCGAGCCGCAAAGCCTGGCCTATGTGATCTACACCTCGGGCTCCACCGGCAAGCCCAAGGGCGTTGCCATCAGCCACGGCGCGTTGAGTGAGTTCGCCGGCATCGCCGCCGAGTACTCGCACCTGGTCGCGCAGGATCGGGTGTTGCAATTCGCCACCCTGAACTTCGACGGCTTCGTCGAGCAGTTGTACCCGGCCCTGACCCTCGGCGCTACGGTGGTGCTGCGCGGCCCGCAGCTGTGGGACGGCGCCGAGCTGTACCGGCAGATCATTGCGCAGGGCATCACCCTGGCCGATTTGCCCACGGCGTACTGGAAGCTGTTTTTGCAGGATTGCCTGGCGGCGGGCTCGCGGCCTTACGGCGCCTTGCGCCAGGTGCATATCGGCGGTGAAGCCATGCCCTTGGACGGCCCGCTATTGTGGCAACGCGCGGGCCTGGGGCATGTGCGGCTGCTCAACACCTATGGGCCGACCGAGGCCACCGTGGTCTCCAGCGTGCTGGACTGCACCGACCCCAACGTCATCAGCGGTGTCACCGCCAGCCCCATTGGCCGCGCAGTGCCTGGGCGTGGCTTGTTGGTGCTTGATCGCGACCTGAACCTGTTGCCGATCGGTGCCGTGGGCGAACTCTACATTGCCAGCGCCAGCGGCCTGGCCAGCGCTTATCTGCAGCGTCCGGGCCTGACTGCCGAGCGTTTTGTGGCCAACCCGTTCAACGCCTGCGGCGAGCGGCTTTATCGCACCGGCGACCTGGCGCGTTATCGCGCCGATGGGGTGGTGGAGTACGTCGGGCGGGTCGACCATCAGGTGAAGATTCGTGGGTTCCGCATCGAACTGGGCGAAATCGAAACCTTGCTGCTGGCCCAGGACAGCGTGCGTGAAGCGCTGTTGCTGGCCGCCGACAATCAGCTGCTGGCCTATCTGGTGCCTGCGCAGCCGTTGAGCGAGGCGGAGCGCGAAAAAGCCGGCGAGCAGTTGCTGATCATCCTGCGCGCACACCTGCCGGATTACATGGTGCCGGCGCACCTGATCTTCCTCGAACGCATGCCGCTCAACCCCAACGGCAAGCTGGACCGCCAGGCCCTGCCCAAACCCGAGGCCAACGCGGCGCAACCGGGCTGGCTGGCGCCGGTCACGCCGCTGCAGCAACAGATCGCCACGGTCTGGGCGGATATTCTCGGTGTCGAGAAGGTCGGTTTGAACCAGCATTTCTTTGAACTGGGCGGGCATTCGTTGCTGGCGATGCAAGTAGTGTCGCGCATTCGCCAGGCATTGCAGCTGGAGGTGCCGCTCAAGGCGTTGTTCGAATACCCGCGACTGGATGCATTTGTCGCGGCATTGCAGGCCCAGGACAGCCAGGTGCCGACCGCGCCAGCCTTATTGCCGACTGGGCGCGAGCACCCCTTGCCGCTGTCCTACGCCCAGGAGCGCCAGTGGTTTCTCTGGCAGTTGGAACCCCACAGCGCCGCGTACCACATCCCCAGTGCGCTGCGCCTGAAAGGGCAGTTGGACCTGGACGCGTTGCAGCGCAGCTTTGATGCGTTGCTGGCCCGGCATGAAAGCCTGCGCACTCACCTGCGCCAGGATCACGCGCGCACGGTTCAAGTGATCGAGCCGCTGGCGTCGTTGCAGATCGCGCACGCCGAGGTCGACGAGGCCGACCTCAAGGCACAGGTCGAGGCGCTGATCGCCCAGCCGTTCGACCTCGAACGCGGCCCATTGCTGCGCGTGTCGCTGCTGCGCCTGGCTGCGGATGAGCATGTGCTGGTGCTGGTGCAGCATCACATCGTCTCCGATGGCTGGTCGATGCAGTTGATGGTCGAGGAACTGGTGCAGCTGTATGCGGGCTACAGCCAAGGCTTTGATGTGCAACTGCCGGCGCTGCCGATCCAGTACGCCGACTACGCCGTGTGGCAGCGCAACTGGATGGAGGCGGGCGAAAAGGACCGCCAGCTGGCGTACTGGCGCGACCGGCTCGGCGGCGAGCAAAGCGTGCTGGAGCTGCCGTTCGATCACCCGCGCCCGGCCGTGCAAAGCCACCGTGGCGCGCGCCTGGCCTTCGAACTGGCCCACGAACTGAGCCACGACCTCAAAGCTCTGGCCCAGCAACAGGGCGTGACCCTGTTCATGTTGCTGCTCGCGTCGTTCCAGACCTTGCTGCACCGCTACAGTGGCCAGGAAGACATCCGCGTCGGCGTGCCCATCGCCAACCGCAATCGCAGCGAAACCGAGCGTCTCATAGGCTTCTTCGTCAACACCCAAGTGCTCAAGGCCGAGCTGCACGGCCAGATGAGCGTCGAGCAGCTGTTACAACACACCCGTCAGCGCGCGCTGGAAGCCCAGGCCCACCAGGACCTGCCGTTCGAACAGCTGGTGGAAGCCCTGCAACCGGAGCGCAGCCTGAGCCACAACCCGTTGTTCCAGGTGATGTTCAACCACCAGACCGACGTCGGCCAGGCCCAGGTCCAGCAGCAATTGCCGCGGCTTCTGGTAGAAGGGCTGGAGTGGCAAAGCAAGACCGCGCATTTCGACCTGGACCTGGATATCCAGGAGTCCACCGAAGGTATCTGGGCCACCCTCGGTTATGCCCAAGACCTGTTCGACGCCAGCACCGTGCAACGTATGGCGCGCCACTGGCAGAACCTGTTGCAGGGCATGGTCGCCAACCCTCGGCAGCAGCTTGGCCAGTTGAGCCTGCTGGACGCCGCCGAGCAGCAACAGATCCTGCAACTGTGGGACCGTACTGAATCCGGCTTCTCGGCCCAGCGGCTGGTGCATGAATTGGTGGCCGACCGCGCCCGCGAAACCCCGGACGCGGTGGCGGTGAAGTTCGCGAACGAGCAGCTCACCTACGGCCAACTGGACCGCCAGGCCAACCGCCTGGCCCATGCGCTGATCGCCCGTGGCGTCGGCCCGGAAGTGCGGGTGGCCATCGCCATGCCGCGCAGCGCCGAGATCATGGTGGCCTTCCTCGCCGTGCTGAAGGCCGGGGGCGTGTACGTTCCGCTGGATATCGAATACCCGCGTGACCGCCTGCTGTACATGATGCAGGACAGTCGCTCGCGGCTGCTGCTGACCCACTCGGCGGTGCAACACCGCCTGCCGATCCCGGAAGGCCTGCAAGCCCTGGCTGTGGATCAGCTACTGGCTGGGTGCGATGCGCATGACGCGGCGCCGAATGTGGCGCTGCACGCCGACAACCTCGCCTACGTGATCTACACCTCCGGTTCCACCGGCATGCCCAAGGGCGTGGCGGTGCCTCACGGGCCGTTGGTGGCGCACATCATTGCCACTGGCGAGCGCTATGAAACCAGCCCCGCCGATTGCGAACTGCACTTCATGTCGTTCGCCTTCGACGGTGCCCACGAAGGCTGGATGCACCCCTTGATCAACGGCGCCAGTGTGCTGATCCGCGACGACAGCCTGTGGTTGCCGGAATACACCTACGCACAGATGCACCGTCACAACGTGACCATGGCGGTGTTCCCACCGGTGTACCTGCAACAACTGGCTGAACACGCCGAGCGCGACGGCAACCCACCGGCGGTGCGCGTGTACTGCTTCGGCGGTGATGCGGTGGCCCAGGCCAGCTATGACTTGGCCTGGCGCGCACTGAAACCGACTTACCTGTTCAACGGCTATGGCCCCACCGAAACCGTGGTCACGCCGCTGCTATGGAAGGCGCGCAAAGGCGACCCGTGCGGCGCGGTGTACGCGCCCATCGGCACCTTGCTCGGCAACCGCAGCGGCTACGTGCTCGATGCCCAACTCAATCTGCAACCCATCGGCGTGGCCGGCGAGCTGTACCTGGGCGGCGAGGGCGTGGCGCGGGGTTATCTGGAACGCCCGGCATTAACCGCCGAACGTTTCGTGCCGGACCCGTTCGGCAAGCCCGGCAGCCGTGTGTACCGCAGCGGCGACCTGACCCGTGGGCGTGCGGATGGCGTGGTGGACTACCTCGGCCGCGTCGATCACCAGGTGAAAATCCGCGGTTTCCGTATCGAACTGGGCGAAATCGAAGCGCGCCTGCGTGAGCAGGACAGCGTCGGCGAAACCGTGGTGGTGGCCCAGGAAGGCCCGACCGGCAAGCAGTTGGTGGCCTACGTGGTGCCGCTGGACCCGGCCCTGCTCGACGATGCCGTCGCCCAAGCCAACGGCCGCGAAGCCCTGCGCCGCGCCCTGAAGACCCGCTTGCCGGACTACATGGTGCCCACGCACCTGATGTTCCTCGAACGCATGCCGCTGACCCCCAACGGCAAGCTCGACCGCAAGGGCCTGCCGTTGCCGGATGTGAGCCTGATGCAGCAGGTGTATGTGGCGCCGCAGAGTGAGCTGGAGCGCAAAATCGCTGCGATCTGGTCCGACGTGTTGCGCCTGCCGCAAGTGGGCTTGCATGACAACTTTTTCGAGCTGGGCGGCGATTCGATCATTTCGATCCAGGTGGTCAGTCGCGCGCGTCAGGCCGGGGTGCGGTTCTCGCCCAAGGATCTGTTCCAGCACCAGACCGTGCAGAGCCTTGCGGCCGTCGCCCGGGAAGGCGAGGGCGCAGTGCTGCTGGATCAGTCGGCGCTGAGCGGCGCGTTACTGCTGCTGCCGGTACAGCAGGCGTTTTTTGCCGATGACATACCCCAGCGCCACCACTGGAACCAGTCCGTAGTGCTGCAACCGCACCAACCGTTGCAGGCACCGCTGCTGGTGGCCGCACTCGAGGCGCTGATCGTGCATCACGATGCGCTGCGCAGCACCTTTGTGCACGGGCCGGCGGGTTGGAGCGCGGCATATCGCGAGCCGCAACAGCACCAGGCCGACCAGGTGCTGTGGCAGACCCGTTTGAATAGCGTCGAGGAACTTGAAGCCCTGGGCGAAGAAGCCCAGCGTAGCCTTGATCTGAGTGCCGGGCCATTGTTGCGCGCGGTGCTGGCGCAGTTGGCCGACGGTTCCCAGCGTTTGTTGCTGGTCATCCATCACCTGGTGATCGACGGCGTGTCCTGGCGCATCCTGCTCGAAGACCTGCAAAGCACTTACCAGCAACTTGCCCAGGGCGCCGCCGTGCAACTGCCGGCCAAGACCAGCGCCACCCGTGCCTGGGCCGAGCGCTTGCAGACCTATGCGCGCAGCACCGCCCTGCAACACGAGCTGGCCTGGTGGCAGACGCACTTGCAGGGCAGCCCGTCCGGCTTGCCGGGCGCAGACCCGCAGGCCAGCCTGAGTAACCACCTTGCGCTGAGTGTGACCACGCATTTGGACCCGGCCTACACCCGGCGCCTGCTGCAGGACGCGCCGAGCGCCTACCGAACCCAGATTAACGACCTGTTGCTGACCGCCCTGGCCCGTGTGATCACGCGCTGGACCGGCGACGAGTCGATGTTGATCAGGCTCGAAGGCCACGGTCGCGAAGACCTTTTCGATGAGATCGACCTGACCCGCACCGTCGGCTGGTTCACCAGCCTGTACCCGTTGCAACTGCTGCCTGCCGCAACCTTGGCCAGCTCCCTGAAACAGATCAAGGAACAACTGCGCGCTGTCCCGGCCAAAGGCCTGGGCTTTGGCGCATTGCGTTACCTGGGCGATGCCGAGGCCCAGCGGGCATTGGCCGCGTTGCCGCGCCCACGCATCACGTTCAACTACCTGGGGCAATTCGACGCCAGCTTCGACAGCGCTGAGCAAGCAGGGCTGTTCGCGCCGTCCGATGACGCCAGCGGTGCCGAGCAAAGCCCGGAGGCGCCACTGGGCAACTGGCTGGAAATCAACGGCCAGGTGTATGGCGGCGAGCTGAAGCTCAATTGGAGTTTCAGCCAGGCCATGTTTGCCCAGGCGACTGTCCAGCAACTGGCCGACGAGTACGCCGAGGAACTCAAAGCCCTGATCGACCACTGCTGCACGCCTGCCAACCAGGGCGTGACGCCCTCCGACTTCCCGCTGGCACAGTTGACTCAGCACCAGCTTGACGACTTGGCGCTGAACGCGGTCGAGGTCGAAGACTTGTACCCGCTGTCGCCCATGCAGCAAGGCATGCTCTTCCAGTCACTGTATGGCGAAGGTTCGGGTGACTACATCAACCAGATGCGCATCGACGTGCACGGCCTGGATGTATCGCGCTTCCACCAGGCGTGGCAGGCGGCGGTCGAGCGTCACGAGATCCTGCGCAGCGGGTTTGTCTGGCAGACCGCGCTGGAGCAGCCGCTGCAGGTGGTCTACAAGCAGGCACGGCTGCCGTTTTTCGAGCTGGATTGGCAGACCCGCGAGGACACCGCCCAAGCTCTCGACAGCCTCGCCGAATCGGCACGGGCCCAGGGCTTTGTGCTGGAACAGGCCCCCCTGTTGAGCTTGACGGTGGTGCGCACCGGCGCGTCGAGTTATCACTTGATCTACACCAACCACCACATCCTGATGGACGGCTGGAGCGGTTCGCAGTTGTTCGGCGAGGTGTTGCAACACTATGCGGGTGAGCCGTTGCCAGCGCCGACCGGGCGTTATCGCGATTACATCGCATGGCTGCAAGCCCAGGACAAGGCGCTCAGCCAGGCGTTCTGGAAAGACCAGTTGATGAACCTGCAGGAACCCACGCGCCTGGCACGGGGCACACATGCCCAGCCAGACGTGAGCCTGGCGGTCAACGGTGAACATCGCCTGGGCCTTGACGCGCCGCAAACCGAACGCCTCAAGGCATTCGCCCAGCGCAACAAAGTGACCCTCAACACCCTGGTGCAAGGTGCCTGGCTGTTGCTGCTGCGCCAGCACACCGGGCAAGCGACCGTGGCGTTCGGCGCCACGGTGGCGGGGCGCCCGGCGCAACTGCGCGGGATCGAACAGCAGGTCGGTTTGTTCATCAACACCTTGCCGGTGGTGGCGACCCCGGATGCACAGATGTCGGTCAGCCAGTGGCTGCAGCAGATCCAGCAGCAGAACCTGGGCTTGCGTGAGCAGGAACATACGCCGTTGTTCGAGATCCAGCGCTGGGCCGGCCTGGGCGGCGAGGCGCTGTTCGACAGTATTCTCGTATTCGAAAACTACCCGGTGTCAGAGGCCCTGGAGCAGGGCGCACCGTCGGGGCTGCGCTTTGGCGCGGTGCACAGCCTGGAGCAGACTCACTACCCATTGACGGTCTTGTTGGCGCTGGGCGACAGCCTGGGTGTGGAGTTCAACTACGATCGCCAGGCCTTCAGCGCGGCGCACATCCAGCGCCTGGCCGAGCATTTCCAGCAATTATTGCTGGCATTGGCCGACGATGCTTCCCAACGCCTCGGCGCATTGCCGTCCATGCCCGCAGCCGAGCGCGAGACAGTGGTGCGGGCCTGGAACGCCACGGCGGTGGAGTATCCGCTGGATCAAGCGGTGCACCAGTTGATCGAGGCCCAAGCGCAGCGCACACCCCAGGCCCCGGCCTTGGTGTTCGCCGGGCAGACCTTGAGTTATGCACAATTGAATGCGCGGGCCAATCGTCTGGCTCATCGCCTGATGGCTGCCGGCGTCGGCCCGGATGTGCTGGTGGGGCTGGCGCTGGAGCGTTCGATCGAAATGGTCGTCGGCCTGTTGGCGGTGCTCAAGGCGGGCGGTGCCTATGTGCCGCTGGACCCGGAATACCCGCGTGAGCGCCTGGCCTATATGCTGCAGGACAGCGGTGTGCAACTGCTATTGACCCAGGCCCACTTGCAGGCGCAACTGCCGGTGCCGGCGGGGATGCAAAGCCTGGTGCTGGAAAGCGGCGATGCCTGGCTGGACGCCTTCAGCGCCCACAACCCGAACATCGCGGTGCAGGGCGAAAACCTCGCCTATGTGATCTATACCTCCGGCTCCACCGGCCAACCCAAGGGCGCCGGCAACCGCCATCGTGCGCTGACCAACCGCCTATGCTGGATGCAGCAGGCGTATGGCCTTGGCGCGCACGACAGCGTGCTGCAGAAAACCCCGTTCAGCTTTGACGTGTCGGTGTGGGAGTTCTTCTGGCCATTGATGACCGGCGCACGGCTGGTGGTGGCCGCACCGGGCGACCATCGTGACCCGGCCAGGCTGGTCAGCCTGATCAACGCACAGCACATCACCACGCTGCACTTTGTGCCGTCCATGCTGCAAGCCTTTTTGCAGGACGCGGACGTCGCCTCATGCCACAGCCTGCAGCACATTGTGTGCAGTGGTGAAGCGCTGCCTGCAGACGCCCAGCAGCAGGTCTTCGCCAAGCTGCCCCGCGCCGGGTTGTACAACTTGTATGGCCCGACCGAAGCGGCGATTGACGTGACCCACTGGACCTGTGTCGAGGAAGGCCGCGACGCCGTGCCGATTGGCCGGCCGATCGCCAACCTGGCGTGCTATGTGCTCGACGACAACCTGGAACCGGCACCGGTCGGTGTGTTGGGCGAGTTGTACCTGGGCGGTGTGGGCCTGGCGCGGGGGTATCACCGTCGCCCGTCGCTGACCGCCGAGCGCTTTGTGACGGACCCGTTCGGCAGCGGCGCGCGCTTGTATCGCACCGGCGACCTGGCGCGTTATCGCGAGAACGGCGTGATTGAATACGCCGGGCGCATCGACCATCAGGTAAAACTGAGGGGGCTGCGCATCGAGCTGGGTGAAATCGAAGCACGCCTGCTGGCGCTCGACAGCGTCCGCGAAGCGGCGGTGCTGGCCGTCGACGGTACGCATCTGGTGGGTTACCTGGTGCTGCAGACAACTCAGGAGGATTGGAAGACGCAGGTGGTTGCGCACCTGGCCGAGCAGTTGCCGGATTACATGGTGCCGGCGCAGTGGGTGCTGCTGGCGCAGATGCCGCTGAGCCCGAATGGCAAGCTGGATCGCAAGGCATTGCCCAAGCCGCAGGCCCACTGCGCCGAGCAGTACCAGGCACCGCATAGCGAACTCGAACGGCAGGTCGCGGCGATCTGGAGCGAGGTGCTGGACGTGGAGCGCGTGGGGCTGCACGACAACTTCTTCGAATTGGGTGGCCATTCGTTGCGGGTCCTGATGCTCAAGGAGCGCATCCGCAAAGTCAGCGGCGTGAACGTGTCGGTCAGTCAGTTGATGCTTAACCCCACCGTAGCGGGTCAGGTCAGATGCGTGCAGGGCGATAGCCGCACGTCGTTGATCGTCAAGCTCAACCAGCAGACCGAAGGCACGCCGTTGTTCCTGTTCCACCCAAGTTTCGGCTCGGTGCATTGTTACACCGCAATTGCCCTGGCACTGCGCGAGCAGCGCCCGGTATTGGGGGTGATGTGTCGTGCCTTGGCCGAGGACGGCGCAGCGGTGCCGCACTGGCAAGTGATGGTCGAGGATTACACCGCACAACTGTTGACGGCCCAGCCTGAGGGGGCGTTCCGTCTGGCCGGTTGGTCGTTGGGGGGCAACCTGGCGATGGAAGTGGCGCACGGCCTGGAACAGGCGGGGCGTGACGTGGAGTTCGTGGGGTGGATCGACGCCGCACCGCCACAGTGGGTCAAACCCTACTGGGACGCGGTGGACCTCGGGGACGATCGTGAGGTGTCAGCCAACGAGCGCCGCGCCGCTTTACTGGGCGTGATGTTCCCTGAGTTCGCCGACGCGATACAGCGCGCCTGGGCGCAGTGCCAGCGCGATGCCGAGGACGAAGCGGGACAATGGCAAGGGTTCGTGAGCTGGGCTGAGCAGGCTTTGGGTGAAACCTTTATCGCGATCAAGGAGCAATTGCTGCACGGTAACGAAGCGCAGATTGCCTGGGACGTCGACCAGGCGCTGAGCGAACGGATGGTGGCGGCCGACTTCAAACCGATCAAGGCACCTGTCAGTTGCTGGTGGGCGTCCATGAGCCGGGCAGGGCGCTTCAGGGAACTGATCGAACAGCAGATGGCGACAGTGATCAGCCAGGGACGCATCGAGCGTTCGGTGATGATCGAGACGGACCACGACGGCATTGTCGACAGTGCCGTGTTCATCCGCAGCTTGGCGGAAGCGATGGGGTAACCCGTATCCAATGTGGGAGGGGGCTTGCCCCCGATTGCGGTGTCACAGTCAACAGATGTATTGACTGACACACTGCCATCGGGAGCAAGCCCCCTCCCACATTTGGAGCTTCATTACTCCGCCGATTGGGGAGCTTGCCGCAGTGCGATCAGAGTCCCAGCGATGCTGACCATTACGAGGCGGATCAGGACGGCATTATCCAATGTGGGAGGGGGCTTGCCCCCGATTGCGGTGTCACAGTCAACAGATGTATTGACTGACACACTGCCATCGGGAGCAAGCCCCCTCCCACATTTAGAGCTTCATTACTCCGCCGATTGGGGAGCTTGTCGCCGTGCGGTCAGAAGTCCCAGCGAGTGCTGACCATCACGTTACGCGGCTCGCCGTAGGCGGCGGAGTTATAGAAACCGACATTGGTGTAGTAGGACTTGTCGAAGATATTGTTGAAGTTGACCGTCGCCGACAGGTTCTTGGTGACCTGGTAACGGGTCATCAGGTCCACCAGCCAGTAGGATTCCTGGGTGATGTCCTGGTTGGTTTCGAGCGGCCCGTTCCAGATCTCGTTCCAGCCCTTGGTCTGCCAGCGTACGCCGCCGCCGATGGTGAACTTGTCCAGGTCACCCTTGAGCTTGTAGGTGGTGTTCAGGTTGACCTGATGCTCAGGTTCGAAGGTGGAGATCTTCTTGTCGTCATCATCGCGCACGATCTTGTGGGTGTAGCCACCTTGCACTTGCCAGCCTGGGCTCAGTTCACCGGAGATTTCCGCTTCGTAGCCTTTGGTCACGGCCTTGGAGCCTTTGAACGCATAATTTTGCGGGGTCGGCGTCTGGTTGTTGTACGCATCGTCCGAGATCGCGCGGTTGGTCTCGTGCACTTCGAAGTAAGCGATGCTGGTGTTCAGGCGGCCCTCGAAGAATTCGCCCTTGAGGCCAATCTCGTAGTTTTGCCCTTCGTCCGGTTCCAGCAGTTTTTCGTTGCGATCCTTATAGGTACTTTCCTGCGGCTGGAAAATATCGGTGTAGCTGGCGTATGCCGAGAAGTTCTCGTTGAGGTCGTAGATCACCCCGGCGTACGGGATGAACCGGCCGGTTTCCTTGTAGGAAGGGTTATTGCCCGTCACATGGTAGTTGGCCACGCGCCCGCCGAGGATCACGTTCAGGTCATCCATCACGTTCAAGCGTGTGGTCACGTAGTAGCCTGTCTGGCGGATGGTGTCGTCGATGTACTGCTGGGCCGGGCCGTAGATCGGCTTGGAGATATGGCCATTCCAGTTATAGAAATCGACTTTATTGCCCCCCGGCCATTCCGGCGACCAGTAACCCTTGCCCTGCCAGCGCGAGGTACCGATCGAACCGCCCACCACCAGCTCATGTTCGCGGCCGAACAGGCTGAAAGGCCCGGTAGCGTAGAGGTCGGCGGAAGTGCTTTTGGTTTCGCCGGTGTATTTCTGCCCGTTGATTTCAGCGGTGCCATCGGCTGCCGGCTGGACGAACTGGATCGAACCGAGGTCGGCGTGATAGCCGTTGATCTTGTGGTCGAGCTGGAACTTGGTCACCCAGCCGTCGCCCAGGTCATGCTCGAGCATGGCGAACGCGGTACGGGTGTTCTGCTCCCAGGAACTCCAGGTGGTGCCATTGTTGTAGGAGCGCGGCATCTTGTTGATGCTGCCGTTGGAATTGACCAGCGGGAAGGAGCCGGACCAGCTCGAACCCTGCGGAACGTTGTCCTGGTAATCGAAGCCCACGGTCAGCATGGTGTCGGGGGACAGGTCGAATTCGGTGATGCCGTAGTAGGTTTCGGTCTTGCGCGAGTAGTGGTCCATGAAGGACTTCTTGTCCTGGTAAGCGGCGACCGCACGCCCACGCACATTGCCGCTGTCGGTCAGGGGGCCGCTGACATCCACTTCGCTGCGGTAGTTGTCCCAGGAACCGGCGCCCAGTTGCACGTGCCCTTTGAAATCCGCCGTTGGCTTCTTGCGGATCAGGTTGATGGTTGCCCCCAAAGAGCCTGCCCCATTGAGCAGGCCGGTAGCGCCCTTGAGCACTTCAACCCGGTCGTAGATCGCCATGTCGCTCAAGGTGTTGCCCGCCGAGTAACCGACGTTACGCACGGTGGACGGAATGCCGTCGTACTGGAAACTGTTGACCGAGAAACCACGGGAATAGTAGTTGGTACGGTCGCTGTCATAGGCCGACACCGTGATGCCCGGGGTGTGGCGCATCACGTCATCCATGTTGTTGAGGCCGAAGTCTTCGATGTGCTGGCGGGTGAGCACTGTGATCGACTGCGGGGTTTGCCGGGGTGTCAGGGTCAGGCGCGTGGCGGTGGCGATGGTGCCCGGAGTATAGGAACCCGAGCCTTCAGTGATGTTACCCAGGTAGTTGCCGGTTACCTGGGTCGGGCTCAGCTCCAGCCCGCCACCCGCGCTGGCAGCAGCCACGGTCAAGGTATTGCCGTTGAGGCTGTAGGTGGTCTGGCTGCCTGCCAGCAATGCATCGATGGCCTGCTGCGGCTGCAGCTTGCCCTTGATGGCCCGGCTGTTCTTACCCTGCACATCGCCAGGGCTGTACAACACTTGCACATTGGTCTGGCGCCCGAATTCCTGCAGCGCGCTCCCCAGCGGCTGGGCAGGAATGTTCAACTCGATCTCCTGGGCCTGTACATAGCCTGCAATCGGCAGCGACACCGCCAGTGCCAGGGCACTCGGAAGAAGGTTCATGTTCAGGGCCCTGCGCATGGATAACACTTTGCTCAGGGGGCTGAGACCGAGTCGTGCTGGCATGGATACTTTCTCTTCTAGGTTTTAAGTGGGCAGTTATACGTATCTATTGATGTTAATTCTCATTACCACTAGTGAGACGTTCCTACCTCGAAAAACCGGAAAATAAAATTCACGCTGGTTCCATCTCGTGCACCACTTGGCCGGCGCGCAGGCGCACCAGTTGGTCGGCAATGTCGAAATAACGGTCGTCGTGGCTGATCACGATGATGGTTTTGCCCAGGCGCTTGAGGTCCGGCAACAGCTCGGTGTAGAAGATTCGGCGAAAGGCGGGGTCCTGGTCGGCGGCCCATTCGTCGAACACCAGCACCGGGCGTTCTTCCAGCCAGGCGTTGACCAAGGCCAGGCGCTTGCGCTGGCCGGTGGAGAGGTCGGTGGTGCTGAACACGCCGTCCTTGACACTGACCTTGTGCGCGATTTCCAGGCGTTCCAGGTATTTAGTGGCGCTGTCCAGGGACTGGGTGGCGCTGCCTTGCACCAGGTCGTCGAACAGGTAGTAGTCGGAAAATACCGTGGTGAACAGCTGGCGATAGTCGTCGCGTTCCGGGTCGGTGACCGCTTCGCCGTTCAGACGAATCTCGCCGGCCTGAGGCGGGTACAGGCCCAATAAAAGCTTGATCAAAGTGGTCTTGCCGCTGCCGTTCTCACCGACGATAAACACGATGTCGCCTTGCTTGATGCTCAGGTTGATCGGCCCCAGGTGGAACGGCTCGCTGCCTTCGACCGCTGGCGGGCTGTAGCTCACGCCGCGCAGTTCGAGGCTGTTGACCACCGGTTTTGGCGCTTCGCTGTCGTCCATCAACAGGTGCGGTTCCGGCGACGAGAAGCGTTCCGACAGCTCACTGATGCGGCCAAAGGCAATCTTGGCCTTGCCGACCACAGGCAGGTAACCGAGCAGGTGCTCCAACGGGCCTTTCATGTACAGCAGCACCAGCACGAACCCGGTGATCACGGTTGGATCCGGGTTGGGGTTATACGCCTGCATCGCCAGGGCCAGGCCGATGACCACGAAGAACAGCATCGAGCCAAATGTCTTGGCGAGGATGTAAATATTGACCGAGCGCACCTGGATATCGCTGATGCGGTCGGCGGTTTCCTGGATGCGATGGGTGTTCATGCGAAACCGCCGTGGCCGGTGCATGCGCAGTTCCTTGGCGCCGGACGCAATCGCGTTGTAATAACGCTGCAACTCGTCTTCATGGCTGCGCGCCAGGTCGAAGCCCTGAATGCCTTTGCCGCCGGCGATGAATTGCACGGCGCTGCCGATAATGATCGCCACCACCATCATCAGGAACATCGGCACGGACAGGTAGGCCAGGTAGCCCAGGCAACCGAGAGTGACCGTGGCCGCGATAGCCAGGGGCGTGAACGCGAAGGAAAAGTCACTGATGGTATCGACGTCGTGGGTCAACACCGGAATCAGGCGGTGCGAGCGATACCGTTCGATCTGCCCGATGGGCGCCGACAGCACCTTTTCGCCCAGGTCCTTGCGCAGGGCGGCGATGATTCGTTGCCCGACGTAGTTGGTGCCGATGTCGGAAATGATCGAACTGAGCAGCGCCACCACGCACAACGCGGCAAAGGTCATCACCACGCCCTGGGTCATGCCGTCGGCAGAATGCAGCGCGTTATTGATGGTGGCCAGCAGCAGGGTAATGGCCAGGCCGCCGACCATGCCTAGGGCCACGGAGACCGTCACAATGGCGCGAAAGGGCCGCAGCAGGGCGAGCAAACCGTTGAAGGCGCCGCGTTTGGGGTCGGTCATAAATACATCCCGGAGAAGTGAAAAGAGGGGCTGGGCACACAGACCCTTACCCATGACAAACGAAGTGCCGGCGCGACTATTTAGCCCGGTGTGCCAGGCGGTGTCGGTGCGGGATAAATTGCGTGTGGGCTGGTTCGTTCCTGTTGTGTAGGCGCACGGCTATTCATGCCGTACGTATTTTCTGCGAGAGCGAAACTAATGACGAAAAAGAACCTGGTGTATGTGTGGTCCCTGAGAAATGCCGCCGCCGACAAGGCCGGGCAGCCAGTGGCCTACAAGGACCATGAGCGCTACATGAAGTCGGTGCTGGAGTTTCTGGTGGGCTCGCTCAACGACACCTCGCTGGGCGACGCCTACAACCTGGTCGGCGTGGTGTATGACGATGATGAGCAAAACCCGCGGGATCAGGCGCTGGTCGCCGATTACGGCTTCGCTTACCAGCCTGGCCGCCAATGGCTGTACCCGGCCGACTTGCGCGTGCAGGGCAAGCTGGTCAACGACCTGCTGCTGAGCGTGCCGTCGACCTATCGCCGCCTGCCACGGGGCAGCGCCGAACATATCGCCGGCAAGCAGGATTTCGAGCGGCGCCTGCATGACACGCTGGTTGAATTGAACGCTGACATCGTGGTGCTGGATGGCTTGCTGGTGATCCTCGATGACCTGGTGCGCCCAGGCGCGCCGTTTGCGCGGCGCATCATGAACATCCATCCGGGAATCACGCGTATCGAATCGCCTTACGAACGCCGTGGCGCCTATGCCACGTGGAACGCGTTATACGGCGCACGCGGGCAGACGGTGGTGGACTGGGCGACCAAGGCCACCACACCTTCGGAGCCGCTGTACCTTACCGGAGCATCGTTCCACTATGTGGATAACGGTATCGATTCCGGCGAAGTGTTCCACGACGTATTGAAGACCGAGATTTCACCAGAGGACACGATCCTCGAACTGCGCTGGAACAACTTCAACAACAGCCTGTTCCCGGCGTTGCATGAAGGCCTGGAGCTGTTGGCCAAAAAAGGCTGAATGCAATCCGAAATGTGGGAGGGGGCTTGCTCCCGATAGCGGTGTATCAGTCGACATCTGCATTGACTGAATCACCGCTATCGGGAGCAAGCCCCCTCCCACAGTGGATGCGTGTATGGCTTAGAGGTCGCGCACTACCCGGAAACCAATCCAGTCACCGCGCGTCTGCGGGTAGATGTTGTTGCGGTTGCCGGAGCGGGAAAATACCGGCGCTTCGCCCCAGTCATTGCCGCGGATCTGGTAGGCCTCACAGTTCGGCTCCACCCAGGCACTGCCGTCAGTCGGTGCGCCGATGTAGTTGGCATGCTCGCAATCGGCAACCCGCTCGTACACGTTGCCGTGCATGTCATACAGGCCAAACGCATTCGGCGGGTAGCTGCCCACCGGTGACGAATAGCTGTAGCCGTCCGCCGGGCCGTAGGTGTTGGCGTGCTGGGCGATGCTGTAGCCCTTGCCTTCGTCGAACGGGAAGGGGAACGGCCCGCTGGTGCCGGCGCGGGCGGCGTATTCGCGTTGAGCCTCGCTGACCATGTGGTATTGCTGGCCGGTTTTCTTCGACAGCCAGCTCACGTAGCGCTTGATGTCGTCCATGTCCATGCATACGGCCGGCTGGCGAGGCCCCTGAGGGTAGCGCGGTTTGCTGGCGATGCATTCGCGGCCGGGGCGATCGTCGCCGTTGGCGATGGTGACCCCGGTCTGGCGCACGTAGCTGTCCCACTCGCCGGCGGTGATCTGGAAGCGGCTCATGGCGAAGGGCTTGGCGAAGGTCACTTCATGCATCGGGCCTTCGTCGGGCTCGCGGCCGACTTCGTCTTCCGGGGTGCCCATGGTGAAAGTGCCGGCGGGCAGCACCACCATTTCCGGGCAGTCCTTGCAGTCCTTGAAGACTTTGCCCGGTTGCGGTGCAGCCGCCTGGGCCAGGCCAGGGAGCAGGGCGCCGCACAGTGCGGTGAGCGCCAGGGCGGTCAGGGGTTTGAGTCGAAGGGGCATCATGTGAGCGTCTCGTTCAAATAAAAAAAGGGGTCACAGCCGCTGGCTCAGCAGCGCCATGAAGCGCTGGATTTCAGCCGAGCTGTTGAGCAGGCCGGGGGCGGTGCGAATGACCGGCCCGACATCGCGGTCCACCGCGTCGATCACCACACGGTTTTGCCGCATGTGCGCCGCTACTGCATCGCTGTCCTGGCCCTTGACCCGAAAGAAGGTAAAGCCCGCCGATAACTCCGGGCTGCGCGGCGTGACCAGTTCGATCTGCCGATGCGCCAGCAGCTGTTCCTTAAGCTCGGTGTTGAGTGCGTGGATTCGCGCCTGCACCGGCGCCTTGCCCAACTGCAGGTGCAACTTGAACGCTTCGTCGGCGGCCCAGCGATGCTCGAAAGCGTGGTAGCCGCCGGGGGTCATGGTGGTGGCGAAATCCTTGTCTTCGGAAAAGGTCGGCACCATCGGCGTGACGTACCTGTTCTGGGCATCGCGTGCGCACACCAGGCCGGTACCGCGCGGCCCGAACATCCACTTGTGGGTGCCGGCGATAAAAAAATCGCAATGCATGCCAGGGAAATCGAGGTCTTCCACGCCGAAGCCGTGCACACCGTCGACTACATAGAGGATGCGGTCGTTGTCGTCACGGTGGCGGTTGTGTTCAGTCACCAGTCGGCCGATTTCGCCGATGGGCAATTTGACCCCGCTGCCCGACTGCACCCAAGTCATGCCCAACACACGGGTGCTGGGGCGGATATTGCGCTGGATATTGCCCAATACTTCATCGACTGACACACGGCTTGCGCTGTCGAACAGGCGGATACGGCGCACCCGGGTGCTTTCCTTGCGCACGCGAAAATCCAGCACGTTCTGTGTCGCGTAATGCTCATGCTCGGTGGTGAGGATTTCCTGGTCGGCGCGCACCTGGATCCCGCCGTAAATCATCGCCAGCCCCTCGGACGTGCTGCCGGTCAGGGCGATCTGCGGCGGCGTGGCGTTCAGGTAGCGACCGGCCCACTCACGCACCTGGCCTTCGCGTTTCCAGGTTTCCTGCAGGTCCCAGTCCATCGCCAGGCCGGGGTTGCGGTCGATCTGCGCGCGGTAGCGCTCGATGGCCTCGCGCACCGGCCTGGGGTGCGAGGCCACCAGGAAGTTGGAAAAATGCAGGTAATCCGGGTCCTGGTCGAAAAGCTGCTTCAATCCCGTCCAGGGATCGTTGGTGGCGGCTGCCAGCACCTGCGGCATCAGCGCGGCGCCCAGCGGCAGGCTGGCGGCAAACACGCCGGCCTGCTTGAGAAAGGTGCGGCGGTCGGTCATGGGCTGACTTCGCGGTTGGCCAAGGGTTTGGCGGCTTTTTGCACCTGCTCCCATACCCGCAGGAAGTTGCCGCCCCACAGCTTGGCGATATCGGCTTCGGAATAACCACGCTGGATCAGTTCGGCGGTGACGTTGCGCACCTCGCCGACGTTCTCCCAACCCTGCAGACCGCCGCCGTCGTTGAAGTCCGAAGCGATGCCGACGTGGTCGATGCCGATCTTGCGCACGGTGTAGTCGATGGCGTCCCCCCAGTCCTTGAGGGTCGCCTTGGGTTCTTCTTCGAGGATTGCGTACAACTCACTGGCGTATTGGCCGAAGCGCTGTTCGGGCCACGCGGCGATGATCGCGTCGCCCGGCATCAGGGCCATCGCCAGGTTCGGCAGGGGCGGCAGGTCGAAGCGCGCGCGCAGGGCGTTGAGCTTGTCCTGGGTCGGTTGGCTCAGGGGGCGCAGGTAGGCAGGAAAGCCCACCACCTGCACCACGCCACCGCTGTTTTTGATCAGCTGCAACTCCTTGTCGCTGAGGTTGCGCGGGATGTCCACCGACGCCCTGGGTGCCGAATGGGAGGCCACCATCGGCGTACGGCTCAATTGCGCGACCTGCTCCAGAGCCTTGGTCGACATCTGCGACACGTCGATGATCACGCCCAGGTCGTTGAGGCGTTGCACCGCTTGTTGGCCGATGGGCGACAGGCCCTCGAGGGCGTCGGCGGTGTCATTGAAAAACGGCAGCGGGCGCGATGAGTCCGCCCAGGCGTTGTTGCCGATGTAGCTGAAACCGAACATGCGCATGCCGCGCGCCGACCACAGGTCCAGCTGGTTCAGGTCGTTGCCCAGCGGGTAGGCGTTAAGCATGCTGATGAAAATCGCGAACTTGCCTTCGCCGTGCAGGCGGCGCATATCGTCCGGGGTATAGGCGATGCCGACCTGGTTGGGAAAGTCGCGGACCATGCCGGAGATAATCTTGTAGCGCACCTCCTGCTCGTGGCGGGCCTCTTCGACAAAGCCGTCGGTGGGTTTGTGCGGGGCGTTCGGGCCGTTCCAGATTTCCGGCCAGCCGAAAATGGTCAAGGCCGCACCGGACAAGCGGCCGCGCGCCGCCTTGGCCAGGTCGAACTGGCCGCTGCCATCCTTGTCGGCTTCATTGCCGGCGGTGCCGAAATCCATGGGCACGGTGATATGGCTGTCGAACGACAACAGGCGATCCTGCATTTCGTGGGCTTGCTTGATCACCTCCAGCGGGTAGCCGGCGTTACCCTTGAACCAGTGATCCCAGGCCAGCAGGCCGGCCCCGGCGGCGACGGCCAGTGCCAGCGGCAGGCCGATATACAGCGCCTTTTTCGAACGTGGTTTTGTCATTGCCATCTCAGTCAGTTGAGGCCGTTGCTATCAGGGAAGAACGAGCGATGGCAGGGGAAATTTAGCGCGCGGCCCAGGGCCGGTAAATTTACCCAGGTTGAAAACGTTCTAGCTCTGATTAAGCCGTTTCCTAAGGTAGACAATGACGATCTCTCGACGTGGGTTCATCGCAGGCCTGGCGCTGACCGGCGCGGCCGTGCCTGCGGCCTTTTATGCCCATCGCGAGCTGACACGGGAAGACGAATTCCCGGTCACCCCCGGCGAAGCCACGGTCGATCTGGCCGACACCCAGGGCCAGCACTTGGCGAACACCTTGCGCGGCGTGTGGAACCTGCGCCTCGAAGGCCGTGATGCCGGCCTCAAGGGCCTGCCGTTGCAGGGCCTGCAATTGTTGCTCGATATCGCCCCACGCGGGCGGGGCTTGCGCGGCTACCTGGACACCGCCGAGAACCTGCGTGGCGACGGCGAACCACGCTACCGTGTCTTGGGCGATCTGCTGACGGGCGAGGGCGCGCTGCTCTATTGGCGGCTGATCGACCGCGATTCGGCGGCGGGCATTCCGGCCTACGAATTCAAGATGACCCTCGATGAAGTCTGGGCCGACTTCGGCAATGCCGGCAGCGCCACCCTCAGTGGGCAGATCCTCGACCTTGAGCGGCCGTTGGCATTGACCGAGCGCGACAATCGTTTTATCGCCCACAAACAGCTGTTCCCCGAAGCCCGCCAGCGTATCGGCCTCAACAAGGCCCTGCTGGCGTGGTTGATTGCCCCCGAACATCGCTTGTTTCACCAGCTGTGGCACGCCAGCCGTGACCAATGGCACAAACTCTCCGAGGAAAAACGCGAAGCCCTGCGCGGCATCGGCTGGCAACCCGGCCCGCGTGGCCAGGAGCGCGATGCGCGGGGCAAGCGCAAGGACCGTAACGGCTCGGGCATCGACTTCTTCTTCATGCACCGCCATATGCTCGGCACTGCCCGCTCCCTGCAGGACCTGCCGTCATGGCCGCATTTCCCCGCGCCGCAGCCGGCGCTGGAGCGTGATCGCCAGGGCTTTTTGCGTTACTTCGACAACCACGACGGCTTTGCGCTGCCGCCCTGCTGGTCGGCGCCGGACGACGCCGATTACACCCAGTGGGTCAGCGACATCAAGGCCGCCGAGACCTACCACAGCAATTTCCAGGTGTGGGAATCCCAATACCGCGACCCGCGCTACCTGGCCCGCTTGACGCTCGGCCAATTGGGCTCGGAAATGGAACTGGGCCTGCACGACTGGCTGCACATGCGCTGGGCCTCGGTGCCGCGCGACCCGTCCAACGGCGCCCCGGTGCCGTTTGCCCGCGACCCTGCGGACTTTGCCGCGCGCTGGTATGCGCCGGAAAACGACTTCCTTGGCGATCCGTTTTCATCCCATGTCAATCCGGTGTTCTGGCACTTCCACGGGTGGATCGATGACCGTATCGAAGACTGGTTTCGCGCCCACGAACGCTTCAATCCCGGCGAAGTAACCCGGCTCGAGGTCAACGGCGTAGCCTGGTTTGCGCCGGGGCGCTGGGTTGAAATAGGCGACCCCTGGCTCGGCCCGGACACCCATGGCTGCAGCACCACGCCGGGGTTGCAGCAGGGACGCTCGATGGAAATGGACCCGGAAATCATGAAACTGGCCCTGCGCATCACCTTCGGCGCCGATGAGGAGCGGCTCAAGGGCCTGTTCAAGCGCGTGCCGCAGCGGCCGTGGTATGCGCGGCACTTGAAGGTCAAGCGCGAAGCGTAAGGCAGCCCGTCACAGGGTGAGGCGTCTTGCGGGTTTTACGCTGCAAACGTTGACGTCTAAGCGCCCATGCGCCACGATCAACTCAATTTTGGAAAATTGAGTTTCAGTTGTGGCAAAGATCCATAAACCCACTGATTTCGGCACGTTATTGAGTCGTCACGGCTTGCAGGTGTTCGAGCTTGCACGCATTTTCAAGGCAGTCGATGACAAAGGCCGGTATCTGCATTGGGATGAATTTCGCCGTTACCCCACACCCGGCGTCGATAAGGAAGCGGCATGGGCCGCCATCAAGATGTCCCGGGCGTGCGCAAGCAAGACCCTTGAGCTCAAGAGCGAATGTGGCAGTGTTTTTTTCTTATGTTCCACGGATTTCAGTGATGCGGTGATTCACGCCGTCGAGTCTGTGACCTCCAGCCTGGGCGGTGCAGCAGCGGCGTCTCCTCAGTACCGCGATAATGCTCAGTACCTGGTCGATTCATTGATGATGGAGGAGGCCATCTCCAGTGCCCAGCTGGAAGGTGCGGCGACTACGCGCAAAATCGCCAAGGACATGCTGGCCAAGGAGCGTGCGCCGCAGAATGATGATGAGCGGATGATCCTCAACAACTATCACCTGATGAAACATGCCAAGTACAACCAGGGCGAAGCGCTGTCTGTCGCGTTGATCTGTGAGTTTCATGCCATCGCAACGGCGGGTATTGAAGAGGACGATGTTCGCCCTGGGCATATCAGGACGACCAACGATATTTTTGTTGGCGGCGCCGGGAATGAAATCATTCATCAACCACCTCAGGCCGCAGTGCTGCCGGACAGGCTCGAGGCGCTTTGCAGGTTTGCCAACGATCAGCATGACGGCCAAGGCGGCGCGCACTTTATCCATCCAGTGGTCAAGGCCATCATCCTTCATTTCATGCTGGGTTATGAACATCCCTTCAGAGACGGCAACGGTCGGACCGCACGCGCTTTGTTTTATTGGTTCATGCTCAAAAGTGGTTATTGGCCCTTTGAGTACATTTCCATCAGCGCACTGCTTAAAGAAGCCCCCATGCAATATGGGCGTTCGTATATCCATACGGAAACCGATGGGTTCGATCTGACCTATTTCGTCATCTATCAGTTGCGAATCATCGAACGCGCAATGAACGAATTCATGTTGTATTTCGAGGGTAAAAGACGAGAAGCCGTAGAGCTGATGAGCTGGTTGGATGCCCTTGATTTAAAGGAGGGGTTGAATTACCGACAGGGCCATTTCTTGAAAAAAGTGCTGCAACATCCTGGGCGCATTTATACGCCCAAGGAACTCACCCATGACTATGACATTTCGGAAAACACCGCACGCAAGGATCTTGAAAAGCTGGTCGGTATGAAACTTTTATTCAAGGTACAGGAAGGAAAAAGTTTCCTATACATCGCGCGGGATGATGCGCAGGCCAACTTGAAGAAGCTGACACCTGCGGGTTGAGCGCTTTCAAACCTGTTCTTCATCCCGCAACTGCCCGCTCATTGCATCGCAACTGCGCGCCCAGCCGCTCATCCATTGCGGCACCGGTGGCGAGGTCTCATCCAGGCCCAGCGCTTGCACGAACTCCGCGGGGGGCAGGGTGCCCTTGGAGGAGCGAAACAGCCCGCGTATCACCACCACGCCGATGACCCGGCCATTGCTGACAAACCGGTGCTCCATCAGGCTCCACTTGTGGTCCCAGCCGAGCATGCGGGTATGCACTTCGAATACTTCGAACAGCTTCAGCTCCCGGCGAAACTTGCCCCAGGTATCGCCCACGATCGGCACGGCTTTGTTGCGCAAGGCCACGCGAAACGCGCCCGTGCGCAGGACGAAATCCATGCGGGCCACATCCGCCAGGGAGAAATACCGGCCATTGGTGACATGCCGGTTTAAGTCCAGGTCCAGCGGCCACACGCGCATGCGCACCACGGTGGTGGCCAGGCCATGCGCCGGTGTGCGCCAGGGGCGACGCAATAACATGCGCAACAGTCGAAACCATAAATTCATAAGTACACCAGGCAATTGATCGATGCTGGCACTGTACTGACGTGGAATCGGCTAAGGTAGGTGCGCAAATGACTTATTTCATGCGAAAAGCGCAAGTGGGTTTCTAAAATGCACATTACCTTGCTGCTGGCGGATCAATGTTCGGCGGCCAACGCTACCCTGGCCATGGAAATGCTCAGCGCAGCCAACTTGTTCGCCGACAATCCGCCCTTCGAGGTGGTAATGGCTTCCCTGGATGGCCAGGCGGTGACGACCTGGGGCGGGCAGCGCCTGCAGGTGCAATGTTCTCTGGCTGAAGTTATGCGCACTGACTTGGTGTTGATCCCCGGTTTTCTGTTTACGTTGAAACAAGCCCTGCCGACGTTTGCAGCTTACGGGCCGTGGCTGCGCGAGCAACACGGGCAAGGCGCGGTGCTGGCCTCGATGTGCACGGCTGCCTTTTTGCTGGCCGAGTCAGGCCTGTTGCACGGTGCGCGCGCCACCACCCACTGGGCATTTGCCGCGTTGTTCCGGCGCCGCTATGCCCAGGTCAGCCTGGATGACGCACAGATTCTCTGCGAAGAAAACCGCTTGATCACCTGCGGCGGCGCGACGGCGGCGATGGACCTGATGCTGCACCTGATCCGCCGCTTCGGCTCACCGGAGCTGGCGCATACCTGCAGCAAATACTTGCTGATTGACAACGTGCGCACCGAGCAATCGGTGTATGCGCTGTGGTCGTTGCCCAAAAGTCACGGCGATGGGGAAATACTGCGGGTGCAGCATTGGCTGGAGCAGCACTTCGCCCAGCCGGTGGTGATCGATGACGTGGCGCAGCGCTTCGGCTTTGGCGTGCGCAATTTCAAGCGCAGGTTCAAGGACGCCACCGGCTATACGCCCATCGGCTACCTGCAAACGCTGCGCCTGGAGCGGGCCAAGCAGATGCTTGAATCGACCCGCATGACCCTCGACAGCATCACCTACGCCGTCGGTTATGAAGACAGCAACTCGTTTCGGCGCCTGTTCCAGCAACGGGTGGGCATGTTGCCCGCCGCGTATCGGAGGAAATTTCTGGTTGCCGCGTCCTGAGCGCCTGAATCAGAGACGAAAAAAAACCGGCTGATCAGGCCGGTTTGGGGTGTCCCTTCAACAGCAGGGGTTATACCTGGTTGCTCAACAAACGATCTGCACCGCCTTCAGCCAGGCCACGTTCCTGCAAACGATCCGCACCGCCTTCAGCCAAGCCACGTTCCTGCAAACGATCCGCACCGCCTTCAGCCAGGCCACGTTCCTGCAAACGATCCGCACCGCCTTCAGCCAGGCCACGTTCCTGCAAACGATCCGCACCGCCTTCAGCCAGGCCACGTTCCTGCAAGCGATCTGCACCGCCTTCAGCCAGGCCGCGTTCCTGCAAACGGTCCGCACCACCTTCGGCAACGCGGGTTTCAATCAGGCGTTCCGCGCCGCCTTCAGCGACTACCGGGTGGGCGAAAGCGTTTGCAGCCAGTACCGAGAAAGCGAGGCTAAGCAAGAGTTGGCGTTTCATGAGTGTGTGCTCCGAGTGTCTTGGTTGGGTGCCGTTTGGCATGGGTTTGATGTTACGCGTCGCAGTTTTTAAGAGAACTTCATTGCGCTGATGGTGACTATCGATGCCAACAATGGTCATGGCATCTGCGGCAGTTCGTTGGGGCGCAGGTCGAACACCAGCACCTCGGCGTCTTCGCCATGGCTCAGGCGGATCTCGCGCTCGTCCCGTACCCGCACACCGTCGCCTTCCTGCAAGCGCTGGCCATTGAGCTCGACGCTGCCGCGCGCCACATGGATGTAGGCGTAGCGATCCGGCGCCAGGTCCAGTTGCGCGCTTTCATCGCCATCGAATAACCCGGCGTACACCCGCGCATCCTGGCGAACGTTCAACGAACCTTCGGCGCCATCCGGCGAGATGATCAACTGCAGGCGCCCGCGTTTTTGCGCTTCACTGAAGTGCTCCTGCTGATAGCGCGGCTTGGCCCCGGCTTCGTTGGGCACGATCCAGATTTGCAGGAAGTGCACGCCCTGGCGCTGGCTGTGGTTGAATTCGCTGTGGGCCACGCCGCTGCCGGCACTCATCAGCTGCACATCACCGGGACGGATCACCGAGCCGGTGCCCAAAGTGTCCTTGTGTTCCAGGGCGCCTTCGAGCACATACGAGAAGATTTCCATGTCGCGGTGCGGGTGCTGGCCGAAGCCTTTGCCGGCGGCGACGCGGTCATCGTTGATCACCAGCAGGTCAGAAAAACCCTGCTCCTTGGGGTTCCAGTAGTTGGCGAAGGAGAAGGTGTGGAATGACTTCAACCAACCGTGATTGGCGGCGCCGCGTTCGGAAGCTTTGCGAAGAGTCAGCATGGTCCAGTCCTCAAGTGAGCGCGGGCTGCGAAATGCAGGGCGCTTGCGTTGAGAAGAAGGTTAATGGTTTACGGATAATTCAATAAGAAGATGAAATCTGAATAACTGTCATATCTGGGTTGACAGTCAAGTCATGCCATAATGCGCGTCGCCTTTCTACTCGATGGACATTCCCACCTATGAAAACCGTGGCCATGGCGCTGTTCCCGGACTTCCTGCTGCTCGACATGGCCGGGCCGCTCGAAGTGTTTTCGATTGCCAACCGCTACCTGCCGGCGGCCGACCACTACCGCATCCTCACCATCGGCACCGAACCCGGGCCGTTGCGTGCCTCCAATGGCGTGATGGTGCAGACCGACCTGCTGCTGGAGCAGGCCCAGGCGGACTACGACCTGCTGCTGGTTCCGGGCGGCCCGGGTGCCTATAACGAATGCCACCCCGCGCTGCTGCCCTGGCTGAAGGCGGTGGCGCCACGGGCCCGACGTTTCGGTTCGATCTGCACCGGCGCCTTTGTGCTCGGGCATGCCGGCTTGCTGGATGGGCACCGCGTGACCACCCATTGGCACTACACCGAGCGCCTGATCAAGGCGTTCCCCCACGCCATGGTCGAGACCGATCGCATCTACCTGCAGGACCGGCGCCTGATCACCTCGGGCGGTGTCACTGCCGGTATCGACCTGGCCCTTTCGATTGTCGCCCAGGACCATGGCAAGCAAGTGGCGGTAGACGTGGCCAAGGTGTTGCTGGTGGTGATGAAGCGCCAGGGTGGCCAGGCCCAGTTCAGCCCGATGACCGCCGCCGTGGCGCCCCAGGAAACCGCGATCACCCGTGTGCAGCACCATGTGCTGGCGCATCTGGACCAACCCTTTACCATCGAGTCCATGGCCGAGCTGGCCGGCATGAGTGCGCGCCACTTTGCGCGACTGTTCGCCAAGGAGGTGCAGATGACGCCCATGGCGTTCCTGCAAGGCGCGCGCATCGACCGGGCCCGGCAGTTGCTGGAAATCTCCGATTTACCGCTCAAGACCGTGGCCTTCCACGCCGGCTTCGGCAGCGTGCGGCATATGCGCTTTTTGTTCAGTGAAAAGCTCGGCCTGAACCCTACCCAATACCGACAACAGTTCAGTTAACGACACAATGTCCGTCTGAGGCACCCGATTGTCCGTATCGCTCCCTGTGCCGGGATTGTCCTGTCATCCCTAGCTGGCAAGATAAGCCCGAGCCCACGGAAAAGGATGCGCAGGCACTCAAGCACGGGTGTTTCAGCGCGGTTACGGACATGAATGATTCTGCGGCGGTGAGCTTTGGCCCCTACACCTTTCATCGGCACCAGCGCCTGGTCAGCAAGGCCGGTTGGCCGGTGCCGCTGGGCGGGCGCGCGCTGGATATTCTCGCGGTGTTGCTGGAAGCACCGGGGCAATTTATCAGCAAGGCGACGTTGATCGAGCGGGTCTGGCCCAATAGCGTCGTCGAAGACAATAACCTGCGCGTGCACATTGTCGCGTTGCGTCGCGCCCTCGACGGGCAGCGTGTCATCCTCAATCACCCGCAGCGTGGCTACTGCTTCGCCGCGCCCGTGCAAGGCACACTGCCGACGGTGCCGGCACAGCACAACCTGGTGGCACGGCTCAGCCCGGTGCTCGGTCGCGATGAGCTGGTGGCTGTGCTGGTGCGGCGCATCGCCGGGCAGCGCCTGTTGACCCTTACCGGGGTGGCCGGCATCGGCAAAAGTACGCTGGCCCTGGCCCTCGCCGAGCGCGTGGTGCCCCGCTATCGCGACGGGGTGTGGTGGGTCGACGTGACCGGCCTGCAAACCCCGGGCGAACTGCTCGGCCACCTGGCCACGGTATTACAGCTGAACCCCGCCGACAGCCTCGACGAGCTGGCCCGACAGTTAGCCTCGCGCCAGTTGTTGCTGGTACTCGATGGGGCCGACCTGCTGCTCGGTGCCTGTCGCACGCTGGTGCGTACATTGGGCGAAAGGGCACCGCAGGTCAGCGTGCTGATCAGCAGTCGCGAAGCCTTGCTGGCGCCTGGTGAATGGGTGGTGCGCGTGCCCCCGCTGAGCGTGCCGTCACTGTCGGCGTTGGTCAGTGTCGAGCAGGCCATGGCCTGTCCTGCGGTGCAACTGTTCGTCACACGGGTACGCGCCAGCCAGCAGGGGTTTGTGTTGCGGCCTCAGGAGCTGGCGCCGTTGCGTGAGATTTGCCGGCGGCTGGACGGCATCCCGTTGGCCCTTGAACTGGCCGCCGCCCAGGTCGACGCACTTGGCATCGGCGGTGTGCAGCAGCAATTGTGCATGGGCTTGCACGGGCTGAGCCGCGGGCGTCGCACCGCGGTGGAACGCCATCGTTCGCTGGCTGCTGCGCTGGACTGGAGCTATGCGCGCCTGAGCCTGCCGGAGTGCTGGCTGTTCCTGCAGCTGGGCTTGTTCAAGATGGCGGTGACCCTGCCCACCTTGAACGAAATGGTGAGCGGCACCGAGCTTGAACACGCCAACCTTTCCCACCTGCTGGCGCGTCTGGTGAATATGTCGCTGCTGAGCGTCGAGCCCGGCCTGGGCCCGACGCGCTATCGCTTGCTCAACTGCGTGCGCAGCTACGCCTTGGCGCAACTGCGTGACCCGCTTCAGGTAGCGCGCTTGCAACAAGGCTACGGGGAGTGCCTGGGCGCGTTTTCAGGCCGGCCGTTTGTCCTGCAACTCGTCGAGCAGGCGGCGTACGCGCAGTAGATCCTGGGTGGCGAAGCCTTCGGTAAATCGGGCGTAGAGGGGATTCAGCAAGTCGATGCCTGCCTGTTTGCGTTCTTGTTGTTGCCAAAGTTGCGCCAGGGAGCCCGCACACCGCAGCTCCCAGGCCAGGGCGCCTTGCTGGCGTGCCAGGTCGAGGGCTTCGAGCAGCAGCGTTTGCGCGCCCTGGGTATCACCTTGCAGCGCTGCCTGCCCGGCATAGACCCGCAGGATCTCCGGGGCACACCAACCCGCCGCGCCACTGCGCGCCCGTTCGAGACCTGGCTCATCGACGTGGCGCATGCCGAAGGTGACCAGGGTGTCCTCGATCAGCCCCAGGCCCTGTAAATCCCCGTTGCACAGGATGCCGGCGTAATGCCCGGCCCAGGTCTGGAACAGTTGCACCGAATGCGTGTGGGACTGCTCCAGCAGCAGACTTTGCAGGTTTTGCGCATCGTCTTCGGCACCGTTGTAGCGGGCGATCACCACACCGGCCAGGGCCAGGGTGTAGCAGATCGACGTACCGTGGTTAATCTGCAGCGCCAGTTCCAATGCCTGGCTGGCGGTGCGCCAGGCGCGCTCGGGAAAGCCCTGCAACCAGAGGATTCGCGCCAGCACGGTCAGGGACGCGACGCTCTGGTCGTATTGCACGCCGACGCCATGGGCGAAGCGGTTCACGTGGGCGCTGTGGCTCATGCGCTGCAGCACCTGCTCGGCCTGCTGTCGGGCCAGCGCCTGATGGCCGGTGTAATGCTGGGCCAGGGCGCGCAAGCGTTGGGTGCTCAGGTCCAGCAGCGGCTCGGTGCGCGGGTCGAGGCGATCGAACTGCCTGCTCTGTTCCAGCGCTTGAACATAGCGCCCGGCGCACAGGTTCGCCGCCATGTGCCCGGAAACCGCACGCAACTGGCCGGCCAGATCCTGGCGCTCTTCAGCCAGGCGTGCGGCCCCGACAAACGCGGCGATGGTCTGGGGCGCGGCGCCCACGGCGTGGTAGGAGAGGCTGCCCAGGGCCAATTGCAGCTGCAGGGCCAATTGCGTGCAGGGCGCTTCGACCTGACCGATCAGGGCCAGTGCCTTGTCCACATAGCCGGCGTGCTCGCGCAGCAGCGACAGTTCCTGCCACAGGGGCATCGCACTGACCGTCAGGCGAATCGCCAGCAAGTGCCCGGCAGTGTCGGCAAAGCCCCAGTCGAGGGCGGCGCGCACGTCTTCACGCAGTGGAGCATAGCGATCGATCCAGGGCTGTGTAGCAATCAATTCCCAATCGCCCTGGGCCTGTTCCATCAGGGCCAGGCAGCGTGCCGCGTGGCGCTCGCGGGTGGCTTGCAGCTCGCCGGCGAGGCTGAGCTTTTCCAGGGCATAGGTGCGGGTGATATCGAGCAGGCGATAGACCATCTCGTCCTCGCTGGCGTCCACGTTCAGCAACGACTTGGCCACCAGTTGCGTGATCGAGCCCAGCACTTCGGTGGGGGCTATATGCTCCCCGGCGATCACCGCCGCCGCGCTGACCAGTCTGAAGCTGCCGCGAAACACCGCGAGCCGGCGCAGGCAGATTTTTTCGCAGTCGGTGAGCAGGTCAAAGCTCCAGTCGAGCGTGGCCCGCAGGGTCTGCTGGCGGGGCAGGGCGCTGCGCCGCCCGCGGGTCAGCAGGCGGAAGTTATCTTCCATCTGCACCAAGAGCCCCGCTAAGCCGAAACGCTCGATCTGCGCGGCCACCAGCTCGATGGCCAGGGGAATGCCGTCCAGGCGCTGGCAGATATCGATCGCCAGCGGTAGTTCGGCGTCGCTGAGGGCAAAGCTGTCTTGATGGGACATGGCGCGCTCGATCAGCAGCTGCATGGCCGGGTAACCCAGGGCCTGGGCGCGGTTGCCGGTGGCAGGCGGGCAAGTCAGCGGTTCGAGGCGTTGCACGTATTCACCTTCGGCGCGCAGGGCTTCGCGGCTGGTGGTGAGGATGTGCAGGTGCGGCGCATGGCGCAGCAGGGTTTCGCTGATCAGGGCGATGTCGTCGAGCAGGTGTTCGCAGTTGTCGATCACCAGCAGCATCTGGCGTGCCTGCAGGCTGCGGGCAAAGCCGGCCAGCGGCGCATGCTCGCCAGGCGGGGCGCCGAGTAGGGCGGCGAGGTTGGGCAGGATCATCGAGGCGGCACTGAGTGGCGCCAGGTCGAGCAGGTGGATGCCGTCGCGGTAATGGCCGATCAGCAACTCCGCCACGCGCAGGGCGACGGTGGTCTTGCCGATGCCGCCGGCACCGGTGAGGGTGATGAAACGTTGCTGCGGCAATTGCTGCACCAGCGCGTCGATCAGTGCCTGGCGGCCGAGCATGCGCGTGCGCCGCAGCGGCAGATTGTGGCTTGGGCGTTGGGGTGCGCCGTCGGTGGGTAGCGTCATCGGTTCGATGCTCAGTGGCGCGACAAAACTGTAGCCGCGCTGGGCGACCGTGACGATATAGCGCTGCCCGGCCTGGCCGTCGCCCAGGGCCTTGCGCAACGCGGCCATGTGCACCCGCAGATTGCCGTCTTCCACCACGCTTTTGGGCCAGACCCGTGCGATCAGCTCCTGCTTGCTCACCACATTGCCGGCGTGCTCGAGCAGGATCAGCAGAATATCCACCGCCCGCCGTCCCAGGCGCAGCGGGCGACCGGCCTCCAGCACCAGGCGCTCACGCGGATGGATGCGGTAGGGGCCGAAGTGCACGGCCTGGTCGCTCAAGTCATTCATGGCTGCACAGGTTCAGGAGTCAGGGAGAGGTCAGCATATTCCAGGTGCATCAAGACCACTAGGCGGCGATCACCTCGGGTTTGGGACGCGAGTGGTGGTTTCGCCAGGTCATCGGGTTTACGCCTTCGCTGCGGGTGAACATATGACAGAAGTGCGCCTGGTCGCAGAAGCCACATTCCAGGCTGATTTGCGTGAGGCTCAGGGACGAGCCGGTGATCAGTTCCTTGGCGCGCAGGATGCGTTGCTGGCGAATCCATTCCTGGGGCGAGACGCCCGTGGAGCACTTGAATGCGCGGGAAAAATGGCTGCGCGACAGGGCGCATGCCTGGGCCAGCTCGGCAATGCTCAGGCTTTCGCCGAGGTTGGCGAGAATCAGTTGCTTGGCGATACGCTCGCGCCGGGGGCATAGGCCTCCGGTGGCGGATAAACGAGGGGCATATTGCTCGAGTCGGGCCATGACAAATATCCGCAGTCGATGGGAGCGTTCCCGGTGAATGGATGCAGTGTAGACGCCGCTTATCTTGTTGCCGGACCGCCTGGCTGACGAGTTAATCGTTGTTAATTTCGCCAGGTACGGGCGTGGAAAAGACAGCACAGGTATGCAATCCAGAGCGTTCCGGGCATGCTTTCCTGACCCTCTGCACACCGTTTGGATACCGCCATGAACCGCAACGACCTGCGCCGCGTCGACATGAACCTGCTGGTGATTTTCGAAGCGCTGATGTTCGAGAAAAACCTGACCCGGGTCGCCGAAAAACTCTTTATGGGCCAGCCGGCGGTGAGTGCGGCACTGGGCCGCCTGCGCGACTTGTTCGATGACCCGTTGCTGCTGCGCAACGGTCGTGGCATGGAACCCACGCCACGGGCGCTGGCGATACTCAAGGAACTGCAACCGGCCATGGACACCATTTCAGGCGCCGTCAGCCGCGCCAAGGATTTCGACCCTTCCACCAGCTGCGCGGTGTTTCGCATCGGCCTGTCCGACGATGCGGAGTTCGGGTTGTTTCCGCCATTGCTCAGTCGCCTGCGCGAAGAAGCGCCGGGCATCATCGTGGTGGTGCGCCGGGCCAACTTCCTGCTGATGTCGTCGCTGCTGGCCAGCGGCGAAATCTCGGTGGGGGTGAGCTACACCACGGAACTGCCGGCCAATGCCAAGCGCAAGAAGCTGCGGGACATTCCCTGCAAAGTGCTGCGCGGCGATGATGGCGAGGCGCCACTGACCCTCGACGATTATTGCGCCAGGCCCCATGCGATGGTGTCGTTCTCGGGCGACCTGAGCGGCAATATTGACCTGGACCTGGCACGCATCGGACGTTCGCGCCGGGTAGTGCTGGCGGTGCCGCAGTTCAGCGGGTTGCGTGCGCTGTTGGCAGGCACGCAGATCATCGCGACCGTGCCGGATTACGCGGCCTGCGCCTTGACCGAAGGCACCCGCCTGCGAGCCGAGGACCCGCCGTTCGCGATTGATGCGGCAGAGTTGTCGATGGTGTGGAGCGGGGTGCATGACAATGACCCGGCCGAGCGGTGGTTGCGCGGGCGGATTGCGGAGCATATGGCGGCGGCGAACTGACTGCCAGATCAAATGTGGGAGGGGGCAAGCCCCCTCCCACATAAAAGCCAAACAGCACATACATCCAATTCCCCGCCGTCCCAGCTCGGCAAACTTCCCCCATCGCTCAATGCCCTGGGGAAACACCCAATCATGGACCTAACACCCAACACCAGCCCCGACGAAGTCGTCACCCTGGTCGTCAAGCACCGGGTCAAGCCCGGCCGCGAAACCGAGTACGAAGCCTGGCTGCGCCGCATCGTGCGCATCGCCGGTGAACGCCCCGGCCACCTTGGCGTCGACGTAGTGCGCAGCCAGCAGGGCGGCATGGCGCTGTTTACCTGCGTACTGCGCTACCGCTCCACCGACGCCCTGGAGTTGTGGCTCGAGTCGCCACAACGTCGGGCCCTGATCGATGAAGCGGCGCCAATGCTGGCCGACGGCGACCAGACTGAAATCGGCGGCGCCAATGAATTCTGGTTCGCCCCCCAGGCCGACGGCGCGGCCAAGCCGCCGCGCTGGAAACAGGCGGTGGTGAGCCTGTTTGTGATCCTGCCGCAAACCCTGCTCCTGCCGTTTATCTGGGGCCCGATCCTGCGGTTGCATCCGTTTCTGTCCAACTACGTGGTCTCCACCTTCCTGGTCACCCTGACCATTGTGCTGCTGGTGGTTTACCTGCTGATGCCAGCCGCCACCCGCCTGTTTGCTCCCTGGCTTGAAGCCTCTGAAAAGGAAACCCTATGAACGCCGATCTGATTCTGTTCAATGGCCAGTTCCACACCGTGGACCGGGAAAACCCACGCGCCACCGCCGTCGCCATTCGTGACGGACGCTTCGTCGCCGTGGGCACTGACGGTGAAGCCATGGCCCTGCGCGGCAGCGGCACCCAGGTCATCGACCTCAAGGGCCGCACCGTGATTCCCGGCCTCAACGACTCGCACCTGCACCTGATCCGTGGCGGGCTGAACTACAACCTCGAGTTGCGTTGGGAAGGCGTGCCGTCCCTGGCCGATGCCTTGCGCATGCTCAAGGATCAGGCCGACCGCACCCCCACGCCGCAGTGGGTGCGCGTGGTGGGCGGCTGGAACGAATTCCAGTTTGCCGAAAAACGCATGCCGACCCTGGAGGAGCTCAACCAGGCTGCGCCGGACACGCCGGTGTTCGTACTGCACCTGTACGACCGCGCCTTGCTCAACCGGGCCGCGTTGCGCGTAGCCGGGTACACCAAGGACACGCCGAACCCACCGGGCGGCGAGATCGTGCGTGACAGTAATGGCAACCCCACCGGCATGCTGGTGGCGCGGCCCAACGCGATGATCCTGTATTCCACGCTGGCCAAAGGCCCGAAACTGCCCTTGGAATATCAAGTCAACTCCACCCGCCAGTTCATGCGTGAACTCAATCGCCTGGGCCTGACCAGCGCCATCGATGCCGGCGGCGGTTTCCAGAACTATCCCGACGACTACGCGGTGATCGAGCAACTGGCCAAGGACCAGCAGTTGACGGTGCGCATCGCCTACAACCTGTTCACCCAGAAGCCCAAGGAAGAGCTCAGCGACTTCAAGAATTGGACCGGCAGCGTCACCCTGCACCAGGGCGATGACTACCTGCGCCACAACGGCGCCGGCGAGATGCTGGTGTTTTCGGCCGCCGACTTCGAAGACTTCCTCGAACCGCGCCCGGACCTGCCGCTGACCATGGAACAGGAGCTGGAACCGGTGGTACGCCACTTGGTGGAACAGCGCTGGCCGTTCCGCCTGCACGCCACGTACGACGAGTCGATCTCGCGCATGCTCGACGTGTTCGAAAAGGTCAACCGCGACATACCGTTCAATGGCCTGCCGTGGTTTTTCGACCACGCCGAAACCATCACCCCGAAAAACATCGAGCGCGTGCGCGCCCTGGGCGGCGGCATTGCGATCCAGGACCGCATGGCGTTCCAGGGCGAATACTTCGTCGAGCGTTACGGTGCCAAGGCCGCCGAAGCCACGCCGCCGATCAAGCGCATGCTCGCCGAAGGCGTACCGGTAGGCGCGGGCACCGATGCCACGCGGGTGTCGAGCTACAACCCGTGGACCTCGCTGTACTGGATGGTCAGCGGCCGCACCGTCGGTGGCCTGGAGCTGCATGCCGAGGGCTTGCCGCGCCTCACCGCGTTGGAACTGTTTACCCACGGCAGCGCCTGGTTTTCGTCCGAGCAGGGCAAGAAAGGCCAGATCAAGGTCGGCCAACTGGCAGACGTGGCGGCGTTGTCGGCGGACTTTTTCAGTGTCGATGAAGAAGCCATCAAGTGGATCGAATCGGTACTGACCGTGGTTGGCGGCAAGGTCGTCTACGGCGCCGGTGATTTCGAAGATTACGCACCGCCACGCGTTCCGGTACTGCCGGACTGGTCGCCGGTGGTCAAGGTGCCGGGGCACTGGCGCCCCAGCTCACCGCTGCAAGCCCAAGTTCACCAGTGCAGCGGCCCGTGTGGTGTGCATTCCCACAGCCATGAAAAAGCCCGTCTTTCCAGCGTGCCGGTCAGCGACTTCCAGGGTTTCTGGGGGGCGTTTGGCTGTTCGTGCTTTGCCTTCTGATTGTCACTACCCAAAGGAGTTACCCGCATGACTTATTCGCGCTTGAACAAAGATGATGCTGTTGTACTGCTGGTCGATCACCAGACCGGCCTGATTTCGCTGGTGCAGGATTTCTCCCCCAACGAATTCAAGAACAACGTACTGGCCCTGGCCGACGTGGCGAAGTTCTTCAACCTGCCGACCATCCTGACCACCAGCTTCGAAAGCGGCCCCAACGGCCCGCTGGTACCGGAACTCAAGGCGCTGTTCCCGGACGCGCCGTACATCGCCCGCCCTGGCCAGATCAACGCCTGGGACAACGAAGAGTTCGTCAAGGCTGTCAAGGCGACCGGGCGCAAGCAGATCATCATTGCCGGCGTGGTGACCGATGTGTGCGTCGCGTTCCCGACCCTGTGTGCCCTCGATGAAGGCTTTGAGGTGTTCGTGGTCACCGACGCCTCCGGCACCTTCAACGAAACCGTGCAACAGGCCGCCTGGGCGCGCATGACTGCGGCCGGTGCGCAACTGGTGAACTGGTTCGCCGTGGCCTGCGAGCTGCAGGTTGACTGGCGCAACGACATGGAAGGCCTGGCCAACCTGCTGTCGCCGCGCATCCCCAACTACCGCAACCTGATGAACAGCTACTCGGCGTTCACCGCCAAGTAACTCGTCCTCAAACCTGTCGGTAATCCCTGTGGGAGGGGGCTTGCTCCCGATAGCGGTGTATCAGTCAGCTTATCTGTTGCTGACCCACCGCTATCGGGAGCAAGCCCCCTCCCACATTTTGATTTGTGGTGCTGCGACCAACCGGTTATAAAACAGCCCATCGTCCACCGAGAAGCGACAATGAACCCTTTCGAAGACATGCGCCTGTTCTGCCAGGTCATGGAATCCGGCAGTTTCACCGCCGCCGCCGAGCAACTGGGCCTGTCCAAGCAGTTTGTCAGCCGCCGCCTGATCCAGCTCGAGGATCGCCTCGGCGTGCGCCTGCTCAACCGCTCCACGCGTCGCCTGGATGTCACGCCTCTGGGCCAGAGTTACTACGAATCCGCCTTGCGCCTGCTCAGTGATGTGGAGCAAGTGGAGCAGGGCATTGCCGGTCAGAACAGCGAACCGCGCGGCACCATTCGCCTCAGCGCGCCGTTGTCGTTTGCCATGGCGCATTTGGGTTGCCTGTTGCCGCTGTTCTTGCAGCGCTATCCCGAGGTGGCGGTGGAAGTCGACCTCAGCGACCGCCCGGTGGACCTGATAGGTGAAGGCTACGACCTGGTGCTGCGCATCGGCACCCTGGAAGATTCCACCTTGATCGCCCGTCGCATCGCCAGCATCCCACGGGTCTACTGCGCCAGCCCCGACTACCTGGCCCTGCGCGGCACACCGCAAAAGCCCGATGACCTCGCCGCCCACGATTGCCTGCCCTACGGCCACGGCCGCCACGTGCAATGGCGCTTCAAGGGCAAGCTGCAAGCGCTGAACGTGAGCGGGCGCATGCGCGTCAATAACGGCGATCTGCTGCGTGACACCGCGATTGCCGGCCTGGGCGTGACCTACCTGCCGACCTTTATCGTCGGCGACGCGTTGAAGGACGGCCGCCTGGTCAGCGTACTGGACGAGTTCGCCCCCGAAGCCCTGACCTTGTCGGCGGTTTACCCCCAACATCGGCAGAGTTCGCGGCCGGTGCAGGCGTTGGTCGAGTTCCTGCGCGAACGCCTGGCTAGCGGCTGCTGAACAACTGACGGATCAGGCTGGGCGTGCTGCCGGTCCAGCGCTTGAACGCGCGCCGAAAGTTCGCCGCATCGTTGAAGTTCAGATACGCGGCGACTTCATCGTTGCTCAAGCCTTTGACCTGATACAGGTGCAACGCCATGTGCTTGCGTACCCGGTCCACCTGTTGCTGAAAGCCGGTGTCGTGCTTGTGCAGCTTGCGCTTGAGGGTCGCCGGGCTCATGGCGAAGGCCAGTGCGGCCTGTTCCAGGCTCGGCGGCTGGCGTACGTGCTCGCGCAGGTAGTCATGGAGGCAGTCGAGGAAGCTGGCGGCAAAGCCCAACTGGTCGATCTGCTCGCGGGCGTGCTGGCGCGCCACCTGGCCTGCCGTGGCCGAGGCACCGGGCCAGGCGCGGGTCAGGTACTCGCGCGGCAGGCACATCATGTCCAACGGACGTTCGAAGCGCGTGTGTTCGCCCAGGTGCACCCAGTATTGCTCCACATAGCGCGGCTCGGCGTAGCTGAAACCGCACACCCACGGCAGGCGCTGGCCGCTGAGCCATTGGCTCATGGCCACCAGCGAGGTCATGCTCGCCTCCAGCACAAAGCGCCAGTGCTCGCCGGCGCCGCAACTGTCCCGCCAGTACAGGTAGGCATGGTGCTCATCCAGCTCCAGGTGCAGGGTGACCAGCGGGTTGAGCAGCACCTGTTGCTGGATCAGGATCTCCAGCGCCTGGTGCAGATTCTGCGCATGCCCGAGGGCATGGCTGGCCGCGCCGTAGTGGCCGGGCAGCAGGCGTTGGCCAAACAGGAAACTGCTGTCATCGGCGTCCAGCAGTTTGCGGCTGTTGCCGATCACGTCGAGGAACTGCCGGGGGCTCAAGCGCGCGTTGCCGGCCAGGATGTCTTCGTGGAACAGCCCGGTGCCGCGCAGCAGGCGATGGCTGTCGATGTCTCGGGACAAGGCCAGGTCGATCAACGTGGCGGGCTGGTAATGGCCGGGAATGAAGCGGCTGTCGCTTTCATACCAGCTGGCTTTCACGGCCATCTCAGGCGCTTTTCGCAAGGGGTTGCTTGGCCCGCGCCAGCGCCAGGTTCAGGCGCCTGAGCAGATCGTGGGGCGGCTCGTCCAGGGCCATTACCACCGCCGTGGTCGCCGCCAGTTGCAGGCGTTCGCCCTGCAGCCGGGTTTTGTGCGCCAGGCTCTGCACCGCTTGCTGCAACTCCAGCGCCAACCCCTGGGCCTGGCGCTCGCCGGTGTTGGCCAGCAGCACCACAAAGCGGTCGCCGGCCAGGCGGCACAGCAGGTCCTGGCGGCGCAGGTTGAGCAACAGCACATGGCTGACCGCCTGCAGTACCGCATCGCCCTCGGCATGCCCGTAGGCCTGGTTGATGGCGGCGAAGTGGTCCAGGTCCAGGGCCAGCAGCGACAGCGGTTGCTGCTGGTCGCGGCTGTCGTGCAGGCTGCTTTCGAGCTGGCGCTTGAGATAGTCGGCACCGGCCAGGGGCGTGAGTTTGTCGAACAGCCGATGCTCGCGGAACAGGCGCTCACGCTTTTCCATCTGTGCACTGATCGCCAGTTGTTCGCGGTGCCAGTGGTAGATGCCGATCGTCAGCAGGATCATGCCCACCGGCATCGGCCCCGACTCCAGCCAGTGGTCCCAGGTGATGCTGTCGGGCAGGCGAATGAACTCGTCGAGGCTGTCGATCCACCAGGAAAAGAAGATGCACGACAGGCCCAGTGCCAAGTAGTTGGTGACTCGCCCGGCGGGGCGGCTTTTCAGCACCAGGCCCAGCCATATCAACGCGAGCAGCGCCGAACCGCCTTCACCGACGATATCCAGCCACACCCACTCACTGAGGCTTTTGAGCTCGCCGCAGGCCAGGTGCAGGATCAGCCCGAGGTTGGCAGCGATCAGCAGCAGGGCGAGCTTCCAGCGATGGGGTTTGAGCACGCAGAACATGGGGGCGGGTCCTTGGCTGATCAATCGTGGGCGCCAGCACAGCAGATGCATGTGACGGTTGGATGACGGTGGAGGAGGGTCGGATCAGCTCACGTCAAAGGGCGATGAAAATCAAAATGTGGGAGGGGGCTTGCCCCCGATAGCGGTGCATCAGTCACAGCTATTGGGGCTGACAAACTGCTATCGGGGGCAAGCCCCCTCTCACAGCGGATCTTCACAGGTCATATCAGCTCATTTGCACCAGCAGTACCGCGCTGAACCCCGGTTTACGGGCCTTCACACCGACGCCTGTCACAGAACCGTCATCCCCCACCCCTAGCTTGCCCTTCCAGTTGCCGGGCCCCTTGCCTGGCGCCAACGGATTCTTGGGGAGGGTTTCATGTACAAGCGCACCGGGCTCGTCAGCTTTACGCTTACCGCCTTGGCCCTGGCGATCACCTGCGAGCGGCTCAATGCTGCCGAGACCGAGCATGTCGAGGTGGTCGGCCAGGCCGCCGCCATCGGCAGCGCCCTCAAGGAACAGCGCAGCTCCGACAGCATCAAGAGCGTGGTGCATGCCGACGGTGTGGCGCAGTTGCCGGACGAGAACGTCGCCGAAGCGGTGCAGCGGCTGCCGGGAGTCAGTGTGGAGCGCGACCAGGGCGAAGGCCGGTTCGTCAGCGTGCGCGGCCTGGGCCCGGACCTCAACAGCGTGACCATCAACGGCACCCTGGTGCCGTCGCCCGAGAGCGAGCGCCGCGCCGTGGCCCTCGACGTACTGCCCTCGGAACTGGTGCAGTCGCTGTCGGTGATCAAGACCCTCACGCCGGACATGGACGCCAACTCCCTCGGCGGCACCGTCGACGTGAAAAGCCTGTCGGCGTTCGACCACAAGGGCCTGTTCTATACCGGCAGCACCGAGGCCAGCTATGACAAGAACACCGCCCAGACCAGCCCGAAATTCTCCGGCGCCGCCAGCAACCGTTTCAGCCTCGGCGACGGTGTCGACAACTTCGGCGTGGCCGCGGCCCTCAGTTGGCAGCAGCGTGATTTCGGCTCGGACAACGTCGAGACCGGCGGCGCCTGGGATTTCAGCAACGGCGCCAGGCTCAACGAGTTCGAACAGCGCGACTATGACATCCGCCGCGAACGCGCCGGTGGCGGGCTGAACTTCGACTACAAGCCCGATGACCTGAGCAGCTACTACCTGCGCACCCTCTACAGTCGCTACAAGGACACCGAAACCCGCAACGCCGCCAGCCTCGAATTCGCAGGCCCCCAGGCGCCCGGCGAACTGGGCGAAGCCGAGGGTAAGCGCAAGCTGAAGAACCGCGAAGAGACCCAGCAAATCCAGTCCTACGTGTTCGGCGGCGAACGCATGCTTGGCCTCTGGACCTTGAGCGGCCAGGCCGGCTACAGCCGCTCCAGTGAAGACAGCCCGGCGCATATTGCCGGGGCCACGTTCGACGGCGGTGACTTTGCCGACAGCGGCTTCTACGACACGGCCAAGCCACGCCCGATCATTGGCAACAGCTTCTACGACCCCGGCAGTTTCACTCTCGACAAGGTCGACTGGGAAAAACAGCACACCCAGGACACCGAGAAAAACCTGCGCCTGGACCTGGCCCGCGACTATGACCTGAGTGGCTACGCCTCCCAGTTCAAGTTCGGCGGCAAGGTCAGTCGGCGCCACAAGGACAACGACCTGGAGGCCTGGGTCTACAAGGACCTGGATGAACAGGGCTTGACTGACGAACAGCTCAACCTCAGCCAATTCCAGAAGGGTAATGTCGACTACCGTCTCGGCCGCTTCGGGCCGGGCATCAGCGCGGGTAACATCCGCCAACTGATCGGCGGCCTCAACCGCGATGACTTCTACGACCCCACCGAATCCCGGGTCAACGACTTCACCATCCATGAAGACATCAACGCCGGCTACCTGATGAACACCGTCGATATCGACGACTGGCGCTTCATCGCCGGGATGCGCTACGAGGGCACCGAGTTCGAGGCCAAGGGCACCGGCGCCACGGACGGCCAGTTCAGCGCCACCGAGACCAAGCGCCGTTATCACCACTGGCTACCGGGCCTGCATGCGCGCTACCAGATCGACAAGAACACCCAGGTGCGCGCTGCCTGGACCAAATCCGTGGTGCGCCCGACCTTCGGCCAACTGGCCCCCGGTTTCGTGATCGACGATGACGAGGCCACCTTCGGCAACCCGGACCTCAAGCCCCTGGAATCGAGCAACCTGGACCTGGGCATCGAACACTTCATGGGCCGCGCCGGTACCGTGTCGGCCTTCGTGTTCTACAAGGACATCCAGAACTTCGTCTACAACACCGACGTCGCCGGCACCTGGGCCAACTTCGCCGAGGCGCACACCTTCGCCAACGGCGACAGCGCCAAGCTGTATGGCCTGGAACTGGCGTACTCGCAAAAGCTCGACTGGCTGCCCGCGCCATGGAACGGCCTGCTGATCGGCGCTAACAGCACTTTCAGCCGCTCCAGCGCGGATATCGAGGGCTTCGACAGCGCCAGTGGCGGTAACCGCAAGCGCAACATCAGCCTGCCCAACCAGTCGGACACCGTCGGCAACCTGATGCTGGGCTGGGAGGACGACAGGCTCAGCCTGCGCGTTTCGGCCAACTACAAGTCGGCCTACCTGTACGAGCTGGCGTCGATCAACGACAAGGCCCACGACCTGCATGTGGATGCGCAGACCTTCGTCGATTTCAGCGCGCGCTATTCGCTGAGCAAAAACCTGCAAGTCAGCTTCGAGGCGCAGAACCTCACGGATGAGTCGTACTTCGTCTACACCGGCCACCGCAGCTACAACGGCCAGTACGAGGAGTACGGGCCTACTTACAAGCTGGGCCTGACCTTCACTCATTTCTAACCTACGCCTTGGTCGAAATGTGGGAGGGGGCTTGCTCCCGATAGCGGTGTGTCTGGCAGCACATGCATTGACTGAGCCACCGCTATCGGGAGCAAGCCCCCTCCCACATTGGATCTTCATCGTATTTAAAGGATTTGTTTGTCCATGAGAATTTGCAAGCTGTTGCTGTTGATGGCGCTGTCAGGCCAGGTGTTCGCCGTTGACCTGGCCCTGGCTCCCTGGGCGCCGGGCCTGAATGCTGAAGCTGTCGCCTTCCTGCCCAACGGCACCCAACGCCTCGCCGCCAGCACCCGCGACGGCCTGTTACTGCTTGACGAACACGGCGTCGAGCTGGCCCGATTCAAGGGTCATTTCAGCAGCCTCGACACGCGCACCGTCGGCACTCAAACGCTGGTCGCCAGCCTCGACAACGATCGCCAGCAGGCCTTGCTGATCAGCCTGGACAACGCCGGCAAAACCTGGGGCAAACCTTTGTACCTGCCGACCCGCGATTACCCAGTGAATGGCCTGTGCCTGTACCGCGATTCGGCGGCCAACCTGTTTGTGTTCCTGGTGGGCGAGGAGGGCAAGGGCGAGCAATGGTTGGTGGGCAACGCCGCGACGCTGCTGGCCCAGGCGCAGCGTGTACGCGGGCTGCCGCTGCCGCCATCGGCGCAGTTCTGCCAGGTGGACGATGCGGCCGCGCGCCTGGTGGTGAACGAGACCAATATCGGCTGGTGGGCCTACCCGGCGCACCCGGAAGCCGCGGTGAAACGCACGCCCGTTGCGCTGTTCGATGACCCCAGGCGCGAAGCCGGCGCCATGGCGCTGGTGCCGGGTGGAATGGTGGCCCTGGACCCGAAAACCGCGCAATTGCATCTGTTCCAGCAAACCGGCGAACGTTGGGTCGAGCAGTCGAGCCTGAGCTTGCCGGGCCTCAAGGAGCCGGAGCAAGTGGCGATCCACGGCCGGCAGTTGCTGGTGCGCGATGACGACAGCGGCCAGCTCTATCAGGGCCGCCTCGACTGGCAGGCCACGCCGGTGCCGGCTGCCCCGGTGCTGCCGCAGGTCGGCGCATTGCGCCAGACCGAACCCGTGAGCCGCCAGGGCGATGCGGCGGATGATCCGGCGATCTGGATTCACCCGCACACCCCCGCGAAAAGCCGTGTGCTGGGCACCAACAAAAAACAGGGCCTGCTGGCCTACGACCTCAACGGCAAGCTGTTGCAGGAACTGGCCGTGGGGCGCCTGAACAACGTCGACGTGCGCCCCAACTTCAAGCTTGGCGCACAGACCGTCGACCTCGCCGTCGCCAGCAATCGCGATCGCAACAGCCTGAGCCTGTTCAGCATTGACCGACAGAGCGGCGAGCTGCAGGCAGCCGGCGAAGTGCCGACGCCGCTCAAGGAAATCTACGGCATCTGCCTGTTCCAGCCCGCCAGCGGCGAGCTCTATGCCATCGCCAATGGCAAGGACGGCACCTTCCTGCAATACCGCCTGAGTGCGCCGGCCGGGCGTGTGCAAGGCGAGTTGGTGCGCCAGTTCAAGGTCGACAGCCAGCCGGAAGGCTGCGTGGCCGATGACCAACGCCAGCGCTTGTTTCTCGGGGAAGAAGACGTCGGCGTGTGGGCGGTGGATGCGCGTGCCGACCAGCCGGCCACCTTGACCAGCGTGATCAAGGTGGGTGCGCAGTTGCATGCGGACGTCGAGGGCCTGGCGCTGTATCAGAGCCCCGCGCGGGGTTACCTGGTGGTCTCCAGCCAGGGCAATGACAGCTACCTGGTGCTCGACGCCGAACCGCCGTTCGCCGTGCGAGGGGCGTTTCGCGTCGGTTTGAACGCCGCCGCCGGCATCGATGGCGCCTCGGAAACCGACGGCCTCGAGGCCACTGCCGTCAACCTGGGTGGGCCGTGGAGCCAAGGCATGCTGGTGGTGCAGGACGGGCGCAAGCGCATGCCCGAGCAAGCCCAGAATTTCAAGTTCGTGCCCTGGGACGAGGTGACCCGCGCATTGAAATTACCTTGAGCTGTCATCACCCAGTCACGCGTATTTAATCGAATAGGAGCTTCACCATGCATGCGACGATGGAACATATGACGATCTGGAGCTTGATCAGCGACGCCAGCCTGTTGGTCAAGGCGGTGATGATCACCTTGCTGTTGGCATCGGTGATCAGTTGGTACCTGATCATCCGGCGCGGCAGTGTGCTGCGGCGCCTGGAGCGGCAGTTGCACGCCTTCGTGGTGCGCTTTCGCGCCGCATCGGATCTGCAACTGCTGTATCGCGACGCTGTGCAGGCGGGTGAGGGCGGTGTGGCGCCGATTTTTATCGCCGGCCTGCAGGAATACCAGCACCTGCACCACCACGATCCCGCAGTGCTCGAAGGCGTGGAGCGCGCCTTGCAGGTGGCGATCACCGAGCAGGAGCTGGAGTTGGAAAAGGGCCTGCAATTTCTCGCGACAGTGGGCTCGGTCAGCCCCTACATCGGCCTGTTCGGCACGGTGTGGGGCATCATGAATTCGTTCCTCGGTTTGTCCCAGGTGCAACAGGCCACGTTATCGACGGTGGCGCCGGGCATCGCCGAAGCCTTGATTGCCACGGCCATCGGCCTGTTCGCGGCGATCCCGGCGGTGATCGCCTATAACCGCTTTGCCGCGCGCAGCCAAAGCCTGCTCACCCGTTACTACGCCTTCGGCAACGAACTGCAAGTGCGCCTGCACCGTGCCCTGCGCGGTACCCCGATCAACCTGGCCGTGGCCGCCTGAACAAGGAGCGAACCGATGTTGACCAGGCCGCAACGAAAGCACGGGCCCAAGGCCGAGATGAACGTGGTGCCTTACATCGACGTGATGCTGGTGCTGCTGGTGATCTTCATGGTCACCGCGCCCATGCTGACCCAGGGTGTGAAGATCGAGTTACCCAAGGTCGCCGCCGAGGCGCTGGCCACCGACACCCGCCAGCAGATCCTCACGCTGTCGGTGCAGGCGGACGGCGGTTACTACTGGAACCTGGGCGGCGAGCTCGACACCCGCAACCAGACCGACAGTGCCGTGAGCCTGGAAGAAATGGGCGCCAAGGTCATGCAGGTGGTGGCGGCGCGCAGCGACACCCAGGTGTATATCCGCGCGGACGACAACGCCGGGTACGGCCGCGTGGTGGCGGCCATGGCGGTGTTGCAGAAGGGCGGTGTCAGCAACCTGGGGCTGGTGACCGAGGCCCCGCAATGACGGCGATGATCATGCAAAGCCCGACACAGGCGCGGGCGCCACACAGCGACGGAATATGGCGCGTTAGCCTGGCGGCAGGCCTCGCCGTGGCGCTGCATGTGGCGGTAGTGGCGGCACTGATGCTGGGCTGGTCGCCGCAGACACCGCAGGTGGACGCGCCTCGGGTGATGCACACGCAACTGGTGATAATGCCGGCGCCTGAGCCTGTAGCGCCCGCATTGCCTGAGCCCGTTGCGGTCCCGGTCCCGGTACCGGCCAAACCGACGGTTGACCCGCAGATCCAGGCGCAAAAAATCGAGAAGGCCGCCCTGGCGCGCAAACGGGTCGAAGCGCAGAAAATCGAGCAGCAACAGCAGCGCCTGGCCACCGAGCAACGCAATCGGGAGCTGGAACAGCAACGCCTGAACCAAGAGCGTGTAGCGTCCGAGAAAGCCCAAGTTGCTGTACCGGCACCCACTCCGGCGTTCGACAGCCGCCAATATCAGCCCTTGAGCAAGGAAGCGCCGGACTACCCGGAGCGCGCACTGGACAAAAATATTGAAGGCGACTGTTCTGTGGAATACACCGTCAATACCCAGGGCCGCGTGGAAAATCCCAAGGTGCTGGACGGCTGTCACCCGTTGTTTATCCGGCCTTCACTGGCGGCGGCGAATACCTTTCGCTATCAGCCCAGGGTCGTCGACGGCCAGCCAGTCGCCGTGCCGGCGGTGCGCAACACCTTCCACTACCGCATCAAATAATGGCTGACACCGAATCAATGTGGGAGGGGGCTTGCTCCCGATGGCGGTGTGTCAGTCTCTATATCAATGACTGACACACCGCTATCGGGAGCAAGCCCCCTCCCACATTTAAACGGCGTCAGGCGTTAGCGAGATTTGCCAATTCGATGCCCGAAACATAGCGCTCCAGATTGGCCAGAAACGTATCGGCAATCTCATTGCGGCTATTGGTCGAAATCGCCGACGTATGCGGCGACAACCGTACCCTCGGATGGCTGTACAACGGATGCCCATCCGGCAACGGCTCCGGCTCGGTCACGTCCAGTGACGCCAGGCCGATCTGGCCGTTATCCAGCGCTTCCAACAATGCTTTTTGATCCAGCAACCCACCGCGCGCGATATTGATCAGGTGCAGCCCCGGTTTGGCGCTGCCCAGCACGTCATGGTTGATGATGTGCCTTGTGGCCTCGGTCAGCGGTGCTGCCACCACCAGGTGGTCGGCACGGGCGAACAGGTCGTGGATGTCCTTGGCAGCTTCTACACCCACGCCAAACGGTGTCAGGCTCTGCCGCAACGCGACGACATTGATGCCCAGGGCCAGGGCTTTCTGCGCCAGGCTTTGACCAATCGCGCCGAAGCCGAGGATGCCCAGGGTGGTGCCCTTGAGTGGGCGCAGGGCGGTGAATTGCCATTGCGCGTCTTTCACCCAAATGTCCGGCAAATGCTTGGACGCGGCAAAGATCGCCGCCAGGGCGAACTCGGCGAGGTTGTCGGCGGCGCTGCCCCGTGAGGTGGTGACGGGAGGGCCGTTGAACAGCCAATGCGGGTAGAAGTCGATGCCCGATGACACCAGGTGCACCCATCGCGCGCCGTACGGCCAGCCCGGTGGTGGCGTGTCCGGTGCAGTGTAGCCGCGCACGTTGATAGGGCGCAGCAGCAGGATATTCGCCTGGGGCGGCAGGTCGCTCGGTACGCCGGCGGGTACGCCGATCACCTGGGCGTGGGGGTGCCGCGTGGCCAGACGTGCGCGGATTACGTCGTTGTAGTCCTCGTCCAACTGGCTGGCAATAATCAGCTGACTCATGTGCGTTCCTTCTGGCGTTGGGCGAACACCGCTTTACCGACGCCTTGCAGCACGGCGTCGTTCTGCGGGGTGTGGACGCGACTGCACAGCACATCGCGGTAGTGCCGTTGCAGTGGGCTATGCCGTGACAGGCCGGGGTTGCCCGAGGCCTCGATAGCCAACTCGACCGCGCGGATAGCGTTGCCAGTCACCAGGTACTTCAATTGCGCTGCATTGGCGGCCGGCGTGTGGCCGTCGGCGGCGGCATCGAGCAGGCTGCGGTTGGCAAACAACAGGGTATCGATATGGCCGACGGTCTCCTGGAAACGCGGCAAGGTGGACAGCGCCGCGCCGAGATTCGACGGCTGGCGCTCTTCGAGCCAGTTAACCAGCCAGTCCCGCGCGGCCTGGGCCACGGCGTCGTACACCGAGGACAGCAGCACCGACATCCACAGCAGGCCCTCGCCATCCAGCTCCGGCTGCGGCGAGCTGCGCGGGCTGACGCTGACGGCGTGGTCCAGCGGCACCAGCACGTTGTCGAGCACAACTTCATGACTGCAGGTGGCGCGCATGCCCAGGTGATCCCAGGTATCGATGATGCTCACCCCGGGGCTGTCCTTGGGCACCAGCCAGGCGCCTACCAGCGGGTCGGCATCGTCGCTGCGCGCCCACACGCTGAACCAGCTCAGGCCATGGCTGCCGGTGGAGTAGATTTTGCGCCCGCTGATGCGCCAGCCGTCGGCGCTGCGTACGGCGGTGGTGGCCGGCAAGCCGCCACGGGCCGGCGTGCCCAGGTCCGGCTCGACGCGCAGGGCATTGATCAGCGCGCCATGGCGCACCGCGTCTTCGCCGACGCGCACACGCAAGTGCCGGGGCCAGGTCTTGCTGTCCTGCAAGCGGCTGTGCTGCAGGTATTGCATCACCAGGATCAGCGCGGTGGAGGGCTCGCCCTTGGCAATCGCGCTGATGGCCTTGCGCGCCAGGGGCAGGCTGGCACCGCCGCCGCCGAGGGCGCCGGGCACGGTGAGGGCGATCAGGCCATGTTCATGCAGCCGCTTGAAATTATCGTGGGGGAAGGCGCCGCTTTCATCATAAAGGTGGGCAGTGCTGGCCAGCTCGGCGCTGAGGCGTTCGAGCAGAATGTCGAAATCGACGGCCTCCACAGCGCGTAAAGATGATTGAGTCATGAGCATGTACTCGGTCAAAAATGTGGGAGGGGCTTGCTCCCGATAGCGGTGGTTCAGCCAGTGGATGTACCGCCTGACAGATTGCCATCGGGAGCAAGCCCCCTCCCACAGGGGATGGTGTCAGGCCAGGGCTTTTTCGGGGGCTTCAACCACGCTGTAGCGGTTGGCCGGCACCTCCAGTCCTAGGTTGTCGCGCAACGTCTGGCCGCTGTACTCGGTACGAAACAACCCTCGCTGCTGCAGCACCGGCACCACCAGTTCAGTGAAGTACTGCAAGCCGTCGGGCAGCACCGAGTTGATGATGAAGCCATCGCTGGCTCCCTCTTCGAACCAGCGCTGGATCGCATCGGCGACCTGCTGCGGCGTGCCGACGAAGTCGCGCTTGGGCCGCGAGAATCGCAGCGCCACTTCGCGCAGGGTCAGGCCTTCGTCCCTGGCCATTTGCTTGATGCGTTCGGAACCGCCTTTCTGGCTGTTGGCGCCCAGGTCGCCGAGTTCCGGGAACGGTGCGTCAAGCGGGTATTGGCTGAAGTCATGGTCGTTGAACGGACGGCCGAGGGCGACGATTGCATCTTCGACGGTGACCAGTTCCACCGCCTGCTGGTAACGGCTTTCCACTTCGGCGGCATCGCGCCCGACAATCGGGCGGATACCCGGCAGAATCGACAGGCTGTCGGGGTCACGCCCGAAGCCCTTGGCCCGGCGTTTCAAGTCGGCGGTATAGGCTTTGCCCTCGTCGACAGTCTCTACATGCACAAAGATCGCATCGGCATTCTGCGCGGCGAAGTTGCGCCCGTCTTCCGAGGTACCGGCCTGGAAAATCACCGGCTGGCCCTGGCGCGAACGCGCAATATTCAGCGGGCCCTTGACCGAGAAAAATTCGCCCTGGTGGTTAAGCGCATGCAACTTGTGCGGGGTGAAGAATTCGCCGCTGTGCTTGTTATAGGCAAAGGCGTCGTCTTCCCAGGAGTCCCACAGGCCCTTGACCACATTCAGGTGTTCCTTGGCGATGCGGTAGCGCACGGCGTGAGGCGGGTGTTCGGCTTTGCCGAAGTTATCGGCGGTGCCGCTCAGCCACGAAGTGACCACGTTCCAACCGGCGCGGCCACCGCTGATATGGTCCAGCGAGGCAAACTGGCGCGCCACCTGGTAGGGCTCGGTGTAGCTGACGGTCACGGTGGCAACCAGGCCGATGTGCGTGGTCAGCGCGGCCAGGGCCGACAGGATGGTCAGCGGTTCAAAACGGTTGAGGTAGTGCGGGCTGGATTTGGCGTGGATATGCAGGCTGTCGGCGATGAACACGAAGTCGAACCGGGCGGCTTCGGCCAGTTCGGTCTGCTGTTTGTAAAAGCCGAAATTCGTGCTGGCGTTGGGTTGCGCCTGCGGGTGGCGCCATTCGCCCCAACCGTGGCCGACGCCGTGAACCATGGCACCGAGTTTCAATTGACGTGGCTTGCTCATGTTCTGCTCCTTAGCGCGATGCTTGGGAATTGGGGGCACGCTGGGCGTTGAAGCTCTTGTCGAAGCCTTGCGACACGTCGATGTGCCGGCTCAACAGGCCTTCCTTCTGGTAGGTGTCGGCGGTGGCTTGCAGGCCGCTGATCACCGCGTCGTCAATCTGCACCGGGGACAGGTGGGTGTCCTTGGCCACTTCAATGTGCACCGCCAACGGCAGGCCGGTGATTTTGGCCTGGGCGGCGGCGTATTCGTCGGGGTGCTTGTTGGCCCAGGCGTAGGCCCGGTCGACGCGGGCGACAAAGTCATCCAGTTGCACGCGCTTGTCGGCAATGGCCTGGGCGGTGGCGGCGAAGTACAGGTGGTTGCTCAGCAGGTTCCTGCCGCTGACCAGCACCCGGGCGTTGCTTTGTGAGGTGACCACGGTGGTGTACGGGTCCCAGGTCGCCCAGGCATCGGCGGTGCCGTTATCCAGCACCAAGCGGGATTCGGCGGGCAGCAGGAAAATGAACTGCACATCCTTTGACGTCAGGCCGGCGCTGGCCAGGGCCTTGATCGCCAGGTAATGGCCGATGGAGCCGCGCCCGGTGACGATTTTCTTGCCCTTGAGGTCGGCTGCGGTCTTGATCGGTGAATCCTGGGGCACCAGCAACGCGGTGGTGTTACGCCCTTCGGCGTGGATGATGCTGATCACTTTGAGCGACGCACCGGCGCCGAGGGCGAACACATAGGGCGCATCGCCCAGGGCGCCGACATCCACCGCACCGGCATTCAGCGCTTCGCCCAGGGGCGAGGCCGAGGGGAATTCCGACCACTTGATCTCGTAGGGCACGTTTTTAGTTTCGCCAGAGGCTTCCAGCAGCGCCTTGATCGTCGACTTCTGGTTGGCCACGCGCAGGGGTTGCAGGTCGGCGGCGTGGGCATTGGCAAGCAGGCCGATCGCCAGGGCGCTGCCCAGCAGCAGGCGTGTGAGGTGGGTAGTGAACAGCATGGGACAGACTCCAGGCGTTGGGTAAAGGAAGGTACCTCCGCCTGGAGAAGGGGTCGGATATCCGGGAACGGTGCTGCGGTGGATCAGATCACGTAGAAGCCGTGGGTGCCGTCGCGGGCCAGTTGCTCGACCAGGCCGAATTCCCAATCCAGGTAGGCCTGCATGGCTTCCCGTGGGTTATCGGTGCCTTCATAGGGGCGGCGGTAGCGGTCGATACGCGGTGATGCCAGGTGCGTTTCGCCTTCCTCCAGCGGCAGTTGCGCGGCGATCCAAGTGGCGGTACCGCCCTCCAGCAGGAACACTTGTTTGCCGGTCAGGGCTTCGACTTCGGGCACCGCCAGGCGCGCCAACTGGCTGCTGCCGCAGGTCAATACGTAGCGCTGCGCGCGGGGCACCTTTGCCAGCGCCTCGGGCAGTTGCGCACGCACCGCCCACCAGGCACCGGGGATATGGCGCTTCACGTAATTGGCGCTGGCGGTGAAGTCCAGCACCAGCGTGTCGCCATGTTCGAGCCAGTCGGCGAGGGTGTGCGCGCTGATCAGTTCGGCCTGGGGTGGCGCGGGCACCGGCGCGACCCAGGCGCCGTGTTCGCTGAAATGCGCGGCGTGCACCTCGTCGAGCACGTAGACGTCCCAACCCAGTTGGGCGAGCCAGGAGGCTGACATATTGGCACGCACGCCGTCATCGTCCACCAGCACCAGGCGCGCGCCACGCACGCTGGCGACATGGTCGGTTTCCTGCACCAGTTGCCCGCCCGGTGTGGAGCGGGCGCCGGGCAGGTGGCCGGCCTCGAATTCTTCCGGGGTGCGTACATCGAACAGGTAGGTGGTGCGTGTCGCGTCCTGCTGCCAGCGTTGCAGATCATTGAGGGTGGCGCGGCCGACGCGGGCCTTGTCGGCCACGCCGCGGGCAGCTTGGGCGGCGATCTGGCGATGTTCCTCGCTGGTGGGCGCAAAGCGGCGTGCTTGACCATGGGCGAGTGTCTGCCCGGCCAGGGTCCAGCCGATGGTGCCGTTGCGCAGCGCAGACACCGGGTTGGCCACGCCGGCATTGATCAATGACTGGGTGCCGATAATGCTGCGGGTACGCCCGGCGCAGTTGACGATAATGCGCGTAGCCGGGTCTGGGGCCAGTTCACGGGCGCGCAGCACCAGTTCGGCGCCCGGCACGCTGATGCCGGTGGGGATGCTCATGGTCTGGTATTCATCGAAACGCCGGGCGTCGAGTACCACCACATCGGCCTGGCTCTCGAGCAGCGCCTGGACTTCCTCGGCCGCCAGGGACGGCGTGTGGCGCTGGCTTTCCACCAGTTCGCCAAAGGCCTTGCTCGGTACGTTGACGTCGATAAACAGCTCGCCACCGGCCTGGCGCCAACCCTCAAGCCCACCTTCCAACAGGCTGACCTGGGTGTAACCCAGCGCAACCAGGCGTTCGGCAGCACGCTCGGCCAGGCCTTCACCGTTGTCGTACAGCGTGACCTGGGTATCGCGACGTGGGATGCGCGCATACACCTCCAGTTCCAGCCTGGACAGGGCAATGTTCACGGCAAACAGCGGGTGGCCTTCGGCATAGGGCGCTTCCTCGCGCACGTCTACCAGGGCGACTTCCTCATGGTCCAACAGGGCCTGGCGAATCTGGGCGTAGGTGCGGGTCGATACGGTGCTCATAGGGCAGGGCTCTTTTCTTTGGACAGGTCCCAGATATTCGGGAGGTAGGCGTTGGAATAACCGGAGATAAACAGTTTCTCGCTGCCGTCGGGTTGATACACCGCCCGACGCACCGCGCCGATGTTGGCGCCGTACACATGAATGCTGATGGACACCTGGTCGTCGTGGGCATTGCTCACCTGATGGATATCACCGATCTTGGGCGACACCGCTTCGACCTGGCCCGGCAGCAGTTGCACCGGCGTGCCCTCGGCAACCAAGGCGCCATCAGGCGCCCGGGCAAAACCCTGGGAAAATTCCGCGCCGCGCAACATGCCGATCAGCCCCCACACCCGATGATCATGAATCGGCGTGCGTTGCCCCGGCCCCCACACAAAGCTGACGATGCTGAAACGCTGGCGCGAATCGGCATGCAGCAGAAATTGCTGGTAGCGCTCGGGGTCGGGTTGGGCGAATGCGTCCGGGAGCCAGTCATCATGGCTGACCAGTTGCGCCAGCAGCTTGCCGCCACGGTGCAGCAGGTCGCCCTCGCGCGGGTTGCCGTCGATCAGCTCAGCCAAGGCGCCGATAAAGGCGCGTAATCTCTCGGGGTGTCGGGCCTGGCTCATGAACATTCCATTCGCGGTAGTTGATGGGTTTATCTAAGCATAATGTTCGTTGTTAATATGCTATTTTTTAATGATTAGCTTATAGCTGTAAGTAATTTAGAATCGTCCTGTATAGCGTTAGACGTTATTGATCACAGCACGGGCTATCCAGACCGGGTGGCGCCAACTATGCTTGGCGCACATCTTAACGACTGTTCTCTATGTGCGGCCCAAATGAAAATTGACGATATCGATGCCTTTGTCGAAGTGATTCGTTGCCAGTCCATCAGCCATGCCGCCGAGTCGTTGCAGTTGACCCAGCCGGCCATCACCCGTCGCGTGCAGAACTTCGAGCAGGCGCTGGGGGTTGAGCTGTTCGACCGCAACACCAAACCACTCAAGCCAACGCGGATCGGCACCCGGGTGTATGAGCAATGCCGCTCGATCCTGCGCGAGATGGACGCGCTGCGCGAGCTGGTCGCCACCGACGCACCGCCCAGCGGCGTGCTGCGCCTGGGGGTGCCGCAGACCATCGGCGACGTGGTGCTGCTCGATGCGCTCAAGCACCTGCGCAGCGAGTACGCCGACCTGCGCGCCCAGGTGGCGACCGGCTGGGGCAGCCAGTTGGTCGGCAAGATCGAGCGCGGCGAGCTGGATGCGGCGGTGGCGTTATTCCCGGCGGGCAAGATTTTTCCGGACAACATCGTTGGTGAGTCGATCGGCAAGATGGACCTGGTGGTGGTGTGCGCCACGGCGCAACTGCCGAAAAAGCCGTGCAAGCTGGCCGACGTGTACCAGCACGGTTGGATCCTCAACCCAGACGGCTGCGGCTTCCGCGCCGGTCTGCAACGTACCCTGTCGGACCAGGGCCTGGCCTTGCGGGTCAACCTGGAAACCTTCGGCACCGAGTTGCAATTGGGGCTGGTGGCGGATGGGCTGGGCCTTGGCCTGGTGCCGCGCCCGTTGCTTGCGCGCAGTGCCCATCGCGAGCAACTGGCAGTGATGCCGCTGAAGGACTTCAAACCGGTGATGGATTTATGGCTGATCTATCCGCACTTTCTTGGCAACCTGCAAGGGCCGGTGGATGCGTTTGGTCAGTGGGTGGCCGATTCCCTGCATAAAATCCGCAACGCTGCCTGAATCCCTGTGGGAGGGGGCTTGCTCCCGATGGCGGAGTTTCAGTCAAATCATCTTTGACTGAAACTCCGCCATCGGGAGCAAGCCCCCTCCCACATTTGTTATGTGTTGATGTAGGATTTTATAAAAATTAATAATAATTAGCTTAGATTAAAATGTGCTTTTTATTATTTTTGCGCATCGCCTAGGCTGGCTTGGAAGTCCTTAAGGCCATCCAGGAAGTTTTGCCATGAGCAGCGTCACCTCGCTATCGAGCGTTTCCAGTACCGTCCGCCAACGCGTCACGCCAGAGGAATGGGAGGTGCGCGTCAAACTGGCCGCCGCCTATCGGCTGGCGGCCTTGTACAACTGGACCGACCATATCTACACGCATTTCTCCGCCCGTGTACCGGGCCCCGAGGAACATTTCCTGATCAACGCCTTCGGCCTGCTGTTCGATGAAATCAGTGCCTCCAACCTGGTCAAGGTCGACCTCGACGGCACCCTGGTCGATGACCCCACCGGCCTTGGCATCAACTACGCCGGCTACGTGATCCACAGTGCCATCCATGGCGCGCGCCACGACCTGCAGGCGGTGCTGCACACCCATACCCGCGACGGTATTGCGGTGTCCGCGCAGAAGGACGGGCTGTTACCGATCTCCCAGCATTCCATCGCGTTTTCCGGACGCGTGGCCTATCACGGCTACGAAGGCGTGGCCCTGGACCTGGACGAACGCGAGCGGCTGGTGGCGGACCTGGGTGACAAGAGCGTGATGATCCTGCGCAACCATGGGCTGTTGACCGCAGGCATCAGCGTGGAGCATGCATTCCAGCAGCTGCAGGGTTTGGAGCGCGCCTGCAACATCCAGATTGCGGCGCAGGCAGGCGGGAATGCACAGTTGATTTTTCCACCCGCAGAGGTGGTGGACAGGGTCGAGCAGCAAGCCAAGGTCTTCAGCAGCGGGGAAGGGCCTGGGGTGGCGCGGCATTGGAATGCGTTGATCCGGCAGTTGGAGCGTAGCGATACCGACTACAAGAATTGAGTCATCGCCGGTCCGGATGCAGCAGGGGAGCAAGCCCCCTGCGCATTGATAGGGTTACTCAGCCCGGTTGTGCTGGAGCTGTTGCTTGGCCAGTTTCACCACATTTTCCACAGTGAACCCGTACTTTTCCTGCAACTTCGCCAGCGGCGCCGATGCGCCAAAACTGTTCATCACCACTTTGGCGCCGGTCTGCCCGACGTAGCGGTCCCAGCCCAACGGGCCGGCCTGTTCAACCACCACGCGCGCCTTCACCGCCGGCGGTAACACGCTGTCGCGGTAGGCCTGGTCCTGGTCTTCGAACAGTTCCCAGCTGGGCATCGACACCACCTGCGCGGCAATGCCTTCGTCCGTGAGTTGTTCGTAGGCGGCGACCGCCAGGCTGACTTCACTGCCCGTGGCGATCAGGATCACTTCAGGCATGTCTGCGCCGGCCAGCACGTAGGCGCCCTTGGCCGCACCGGAGGCGGCGGCATAGCGGCTGCGATCCAGCGTCGGCAGCGGTTGGCGCGACAACACCACGCAGCTGGGTCGATCGGTCTGCGCCAGCGCCACCTTCCACAACTCCAGGGTTTCGTTCGCGTCCCCTGGGCGCAGGGTCAGCAGGCCTGGGGTGGCGCGCAGTTGGGTCAGGTGTTCGATGGGTTGATGCGTGGGGCCGTCTTCGCCGACGCCGATCGAGTCATGGGTAAACACGAAGACCACCGGCAACTCCATGATCGCCGCCAGGCGGATCGGCGGTTTCATGTAATCGCTGAACACCAGGAACGTCGAGGTGTACGGCCGCAGGTAGGACAGCGCCATGCCGTTGGCAATTGCGCCCATGGCGTGCTCGCGAATGCCGAAGTGCAGGTTGCGCCCGCTGTAGTCATCGGCACTGAAACGGCCGGCGCCGTCGAAGGTGAGGTTGGTCTTGGTCGAGGGCGACAAATCCGCCGAGCCGCCGAGCAACCAGGGGATGTGTTGGGCGAAGGCGTTCAGCACCTCGCCTCCGGATGCACGGCTGGCGACACCCTTGGCATCGGTCGCAAAGCGCGGCAGGTCGGCCTGCCAGTGCTCGGGCATTTCTCCGGCGCGCATGCGCTGCAGTTCATCGGCGCGTTGCGGGTCGAGGGATGACAAGGTCTGGTTCCACTCGGCATACAGCGGTTCGGCACGCTCATGCAGTGCGTCGTGCAACGTGGTGCGTGCTTCATCGGGCACCAGGAAACTGGAATCCTCTGGCCAGCCATACGCGGCTTTGGTCAGGCGAATTTCATCTTCGCCCAACGGCTCGCCATGGGCCGCAGCGGTGTTGTGTTTGTGCGGCGAGCCGTAGCCGATCACGCTGTCGACCACGATCAGGGTCGGCGCGCCGGTATTGGCCTTGAAGGTTTCCAGCGCCACGCTCAGGGCCTGCAGGTCATTGGCATCGGTGACGTGCACGGTGTGCCAGCCATATGCCTGGAAACGCTTGATCACATCTTCACTGAAGGCCAGCTCGGTGTGGCCCTCGATGCTGATGGTGTTGTTGTCGTAGATCCAGCACAGGTTATCCAGCCGCAAATGCCCGGCCATCGACGACGCTTCGCTGCTGATGCCTTCCATCATGTCGCCGTCACCGCACAGGGTGTAGACGTCGTAGTCGAACAGCACCTGGCCGTCGCGGTTGAACCGCTGGGCCAGCCAACGCTCGGCCATCGCCATGCCCACGCTGTTGGCGCAGCCCTGGCCCAGGGGGCCGGTGGTGGTTTCCACCCCGGTGGTCATGCGGTACTCGGGGTGGCCCGGGGTTTTGGAACCCATCTGCCGGAACTGCTTGATGTCGTCCAGGCTGACCGCCGGTTGCCCGGAGCGCTTGCCGTGGGCATCGATTTCCACCACGCCGGCCAGGTGCAGCAGCGAGTACAGCAGCATCGACGCATGCCCCACCGACAACACGAAGCGGTCGCGGTTGGGCCAGTCAGGATGCTCCGGGTGGTAGCGCAGGAAGCGACTCCACAGCGTGTAGCCCACCGGCGCCAGGCCCATGGGCGTGCCGGGGTGGCCCGAGTTGGCCTTCTGCACGGCATCCATGGCCAGGGTGCGGATCGTGTTGATGCATTGCGTGTCGGCAGCAGTGGCAGTGTGATTCATAAAACCGGTCTCCCTCGGGTGGCGATCTACAGTGGAGGGCAGGGCACGGCAAAGGTTTGATTCCATCGCCTGGGTTACGACGAACGGAGAGGGTTTGACCTTGAACATGACAAGACCCCTGGGAATGGGCTAGTTTCAAGAGGTAGGCCATTGATCAACTTGTGGAGGTACGCCATGCCAGTGAAACACGACCTGTATCAGGACTTGGGGATGAGCAAGGAAGCTGTTCACGAACGCAGGGCGAGTGACAAGCGTCTGGACTCGTTGCTCACGAAATATGATGTTGCCGACGGCAAGGTGCTGGAAGCCGAGTCGCGCAAAGCTGATGACTCGGAGGTCGAGGTGCTGAAGAAGGAGCGCTTGTTGATCAAAGATCAAATTGTCGAGAAGTTGGGTTAAACATAACCCGTCACCCGTGGCGAGGGAGCTTGCTCTCGCCACAACCAGCCTGTTGCACTCGAATGTGCACATTTGTTCAGAATTGTTTGCAGGACACGCTCAAGCTCACTCCTTATGATGCGCCCCGTCCACCCGGCTCTGGGGCTTTTCGCGGCGCAAGGATTGCGTTGTTGAGCCGGGCGGACACTCTCGAAATTCAGGTGATACGTTGTAGAATCGGTCTGCAGAAAACGCCGCTAAAGACACATATGGTTTTAGCCCAACCGCCATGCAGGCAAGCGCATCACCGATAGCAGGCGCAAATTTGAATCCGTGCCCCGAGCATGCGGATGCGAAATAAGTCGATTTCAACACTTGGGATTCCCCGATCAGAAACGACTCATCAGGACTAAGCGTATAGAAGCAGTTTTTTGCTTGGATAGGCGAACGCTCCAACTTGGGAAAAAGGTCTCCAACCACCTGCGATATCTCGTCTAAATGTCTTTTGTGTACGGGAATATTTTTCCAGTTAGGAGCAGCTGGCGTCTGTTGCCTGTTGTGAAAACCGATTTTTACACCAGGCTCGTTGCTAAGGATGGATGGCACACCGTAGAGGAGGGCTCCATCCTGATGTTCATATAAGAAAATGGGGAACTGATCTGACGAGAAAAGATTACCAAAACCCGTTTTTGGTTTGAACCAAAATACGGGAATCTGACGCGGCTCTATATAGCGTTTGAGCTCCGGCAGGAGGTGAGTGCCAATCCAGGGTCCTGCTGTGACTATTACGGCTTTTGCAGAGTAGGTTCGCCCGCTTCGAGTGCTTAAGCGCATCTCCAAACCGCTGGTTTCCAAGCCTGTAACGCTGTTACCAAATTCGATGATGGCGCCCTGGTGTACAGCCTCGTTGAGCATCCCTAATCTGGCTTCGCAGGCCGATATTGCATAGGCTCCGGGCTCAAATACCGTCTGCGACCCATCCGATACATTGAATGCGGGAAAATGGGACCTGGTTTCTGATTCGCTCCACACAGCATGTTCTATCTCTCCCTTCCTTGCGGTTTCAATGCTCCCTGCTACCACGTGGCTGGACTGATGCCCAACGAAAATCCCCCCTGTGCGAAAAAGCAGCTTTTGCTGTATTAACTTTTCCAATTCCTTCCAGAGCAAATCGGATTGGTTCAATAATGGCAGGTACTTTTCGCCCTCCCAATAAGCGCGACGGAATATGCGAGAGTTTCCATGTGACGACCCGTAGCTGTGAGTGGGGCTCGATGCGTCAATTCCAAGTACTCGAGTGCATTTCGAAGCGACTCTCCACAATGCAGATGCGCCCATGATTCCCAAGCCAATTACGATAACGTCGTAAGTGTTCCTCATGTTTAGAAATCCCCGTTATTCTTTTGGCGAGCGGGTAGGTAGGCTGTCGTAAGCCAGAAGGCAGACTAATACGCCCGTGGTGGAGATGATTAAGGTCAGAGACAAAGTGGGAATATTTTTCCCATTGGTTATCAGGCCAATGGCTAGCAGTGTCAGTGGAAGTATGAACTGCAAAAAACCTGTCAGGGACAACGGAATTTTTCCGGTGGCGAACGAGAACATCAGTAGCGGCGTGACTGACACCGCTCCGGCTAACCAAATAAGCGGAGCTGAGCGATATGACACTTCACTCGGCCATATGATTGGGAAATCGAAGATCCAGACGGCAACTACAATACAACTGCTCAAGAAAACAGTTTCCAGGAACAGGCCGGTCACTGCATTTAAAGGTGTGTATTTTTTTAGGTAGGTGTACACGCCCCATGTTGCAGCGATCAATAGATAAACCCAATGGTTCAGCTTTTCAGTGAACGTTATCAAAAGCAATATCGCGACGAGTGCGATAGCGATAGACAGGGTTTTGATCGCTGAAAATTGCTCATGATAGATCAGGGCTCCCAATGTGATAGGTATGAACGGCGCCAATAAGTAGCCGATTCCGCTTTCCAAAATATATCCGTTGATTGAAGCCGCCATGAATGTGGCCCAATTAACGGCAATAAAAATAGAAGCGGTGCCGTGCAGAGCTATTAGTTTGGCTGTCAGTTGGTTTGCCTGGCCAAGGCGTCGAAAAATTAGAAGAAGTGCACTGAGAATCAAGCAGGACAGGACAATCCTATAGGCAACTAGTGTTGCAGAGGATAGTCCGTCAAGCGCCCTCCAATAAAGAGATGACGCTCCTAGCATTAAATTCGCGAGCGCCGACAATGCGATTGCCGTAAAACGCCTTGTAGAAGGTGCTGGTTGTATAATCATGATTTTTATTTGGGATAGTAGAATTCAACGATTTCGTAAGACCAGAAAATTATGCCGTGTTTGTCGGCGGAATATGCAGCTAAGTCTTGATTTGCCCACTGTTCGAATTCGCTTTTTAAAAGTTTGCTCGTGGCCTGCCAATGATCAGAGTAATAAAGAAGTGGGAGTGTATGGCGTTCCATGAGTCTGTAAGCCAGCGGCGGAGCACCGTGATGCCTTTCCCTGTACCCGTTCAATACATCACGTATTCCCACTAAAGAATTAAGCCCCACAATGGCCGTTCCCGTGGGTGCCAGGTATTTGGGAAGATTATCAAGAAAGCGGGCGATGATTTGCTCTCCGTAGAACATTGCTTCCAGAGGTAACTGTCCCGTCGGCTCGATGATGTCCAAGCGCTGGGTGAGCGACGGTGAGGGAGTTCGCCAGCCAGGCGGGTTAAAGGTGATTGTTTCAAATTGTCTTTCGGGCAGATTGCTGAACAGGTCGCCAATACAAAAAGAAATGGCTGGCTGCTTGAAGTTTATGTGTTCGTGAAGTTTTGCCTGTTCAATGGAGTATGGGGAGATGTCCGTGGCAAAAATGTCTTGAACTCCAAGTTTGCGCGCCAATAGCGCATGGACGCCGCTGCCTGTCCCGACATCCAGGAAGCTGTTGTTTGATCTGCTGGAGCTGAATGAACGTAACAGATAACAGCCGAGCCTCACGCCCGCGAGGCTTACTCTGAAAACGGTGGGCGAATGTATGAAGTCAAGTTGTTGGCCAAGTCCATAATAAATGCTGTAGCTGTCGCTCAGACAATTCGATTTATTAAAATCTAAATAGTGCTGTCCTGCTAGCCCATGATCAATAAGTCCTTGCATATCTATCACCTCTGACCCAGTTCCATCGAGCGAGCGCAGGATATTTTGAGACCTCCTATGATGGCGGCTCGTACCCCGTGCTGATTAAACCAATCAATTGCTCGCTCTGTCGTTCCACCTGCAGTCATCACTTTTTCACATAGATTAATCGCAGGTTCCTTGCGTTGCTCCAAAATTGCCGTGGTTCCGCGTAGCAGCTGGAGAATTATTGAGGTAGCACTTGATTTATCGAAGCCAGCCGAAATAGCATATTCTGTGAGCGCCGCGGCGAAGTAGGCAATGTAAGCGGGGCCGCCGCCAACGAGAGCTGTGGCGCTATCCAGCAAAGCCTCATCTTTTAACTCCAGTAAATTTCCAAGCTTGGCGAGAAGTTGATTAACCACGATATTGCTTGCAGTCGTTGTCTCAGTCGCGGCAATTAAAACGGTCATTCCTTCATTAACGCCGCACGGAAGATTGGGTATAGTTCGATAGATTTGCGAGTTTTTCAAGCGGGCTGTGAGTTCGCGGATACGGATTCCAGCCATAACTGAAATGACGATGCCAGCATACTGTCCGATGCGAGCATTATTTTCCAGGAACCTCAGGAAAGCCTGAGGTGGGATCGCTAGGAAGATAACGTCAGCTATTAAAGGACTTGGTAGTTCTTCCAGCGTTGAAATACCTGCATTTTTGATATCGTTTCGGCGAGTAGCGTCGGGCTCGACGACAGTTATCAGCATGTCTGCACTGGATCGCTTTAAACCAAATGCGATCGCACTGCCCATATGCCCGCCACCGATGATCATGATATTCATTGCTGCTGACATAACTATCCCCTCCGGCGCTATTAAACTGCTGGGTTGGCTAAATATCAGCTTCGTATGGAGTCGGAGTTATATCAAATCATTGGCTTCCTAAAATGGTGTAGGGCGGTTCTGGTGGTTACTGGTTCAGCGAGCCGAGCCGACATCCCCTTTATTCCCGCAGCGTGCTCATGCACTCATCCATCGAACGCTGCTGCGTCTCGCCATACAACTGCAACTCGTCAATCGTGCTCCGGCCCAGCGCCTGCTCAAACTCGGGCTTGTTCGAATTGGCCGCGTAGTGACTCTGCGCCGCATCGCCCAGGTTCGACTGAAAAATCCCCGCCGCGCTCACCGGCAGGAAATCCTCGTACACCAGCGGTTCAACCTCCACATGCCCCGCGCTGATCAGTCCCTCCAGTGTGCGCGGTTGGTCGGACTTGCCGCGGGCCGCCAGGCCTTTTTCAGTGGGGAAATAGCGGAAGTACGCCAAGCCTTGTTCACGCATTTGCGCGTGGTCGTCCGGGAATGCCTGGAAGTGCTGCGCCATTAATTGCTCATAACGTGCGGCGTTGGATTCGTTGGGGAAGGCGCCGAGTTCATCGCGAGCGGCATTCAGCAGTTGGTCGTACAGGGCGCGCCCCTTGGGGGTGAGCGCGACGCCGCGTTGTTCGATTTCGCCGAAGCGTGCGCTGTGGCTGCCCTGGGCATCGGTAAAGCCAATGGGCTCGTCGAGGGCCTTGAAGCTGGTCTGGCGCAGCAGGATCGGGCACTTGCGCCGAGGTGGGCCCTCGATCACGGCTTTGGGGGTGATGCCGTGGCCGGGCATGGCCGCTTGCACCTGGTCGATGTCCAGGGTGCGCGGAGTGAGGTGATTGATGTGCGGGCCTCTGAAGGCCACCACGTCGGCGATCAGGCGATGCTGGTCGCTGAGTTGCCGATACTGCGCGGCCGTGACGGTGGCGGTGGGGTGCCAGCGAAACGTCTCCAGCGCCTGGCGAATGAATGCCTCGGCGTCGGTGGCATCAAGGCCGCCGTGTTTTTCGGCCTGTTCGATCAGCGCCAGCGCGCCGGGGGTGAAGATCGAGCGCTTGGCCAGGGCGGTTTCGGCGAAGCTGCGCAGCGCTGGACTTTCGATCAGCTCCAGGCGCAGCAGCGAGGTGAATACGCGAAACGGGCTGATTTGCAGCGACTGTTCGTGGACGGCGCGAAAGGCCGTGGAATGGACCGGCACGCCAGCCGGTGTCAGGTCGTAATAGCCCACCGGTTGCATGCCCATTACGGCGAACAGGCGGCTGATGGTCGCTAGTTCCGCAGCCGTGCCCAGGCGGATCGCACCGTGGCGCTCCATGTCCAGGCGCTGGGTCTCGCCGGTACGGCGCAGGTGCTCGGCCAGGCCCGGGTTGCTCTCCAGCACCTGTGCGTTGGTCTGGGCCACCAGGGTCATCAGCGCGCCGTACAACGGCACTTCATCCCTGTACATATCGGACATCGCCCGGGAAAAGCCCTTACGGATCTCGTCGGGGCTGACATGTGCGGTACCTGGCATAGAAAAATTCCTGAAGGCTGAGGCGAGGTGTGTGGCTTTTCCTGGATTTTGTTGGGCCACGCCGGTGCGTGCAAACGAAGTTTCCTCTGGACTTCATTCTGCAAATGAATGAGGTGACGGCCCTATGCAGTCTTCATGTGCATCCGGGCGGCATTGGGTTCTACACTGCTGCTCACCAGACCGGCGATGGAGGACTCAATGACGGCCACACCCACACCCCGATTGCTCGACACCCTCGAAGGCCAGCGCCTGGCGACGGGGAATGTGGAGTGCTGGCGCGAGTGGGGGCCGTACCTGAGTGAACGCCAATGGGGCACTGTACGCGAGGACTACAGCGCCGATGGCGACGCCTGGGCCTATTTTCCCCATGAACATGCCCGCAGCCGCGCCTACCGGTGGGGCGAGGATGGCTTGGCCGGTTTCAGCGACAAGGCGCAACGCTGGTGCCTGGGCCTGGCGCTGTGGAACGAACGCGACGCGATCCTCAAGGAGCGTCTGTTTGGCCTCGATAACGCCGAGGGCAACCACGGTGAAGACGTCAAGGAACTGTACTTTTTCGTCGATGGCGTGCCGAGCCATGCCTACATGCGCATGCTCTACAAATACCCCCATGGAGCGTTTCCCTACGCCGACCTGATCGCCGAAAACGCCCGCCGTGGGCTGGCTGACGCTGAGTATGAAATTCTCGATACCGGCGTGTTTGACGATAACCGCTACTGCGACGTCAGCGTTGAGTACGCCAAGCATCAACCCGACGATATTTTCATGCGCATCACCGTGCACAACCGTGCCGAGCAACCCACGCGTCTGCAGGTATTGCCCCAGCTGTGGGCGCGCAATGACTGGAGCTGGACCTTCGGCGCCCCCAAGCCCGGCTTGGCCCTGGACGGTGACCGCGTGCGAGCGCGTCATCATGAGCTGGACGACCGCCATCTCAGCGCCTGGGGCGAGGACGGCGTGGAATGGTTGTTTTGTGAAAACCAGACCAACGTCCCCAGGCTGGATGGGCCAGCGGCGCCGGGGCCGTTCAAGGACGGCATCAACGATTACGTGGTCGGCGGTGTGCAAGGCGCGATTCGCCGAGATACGGGCACCAAAGTGGCGGCGCGGTTCGTCCTGGAACTGGCGGGCGATGAACGCAAAGTCCTGTACCTGCGCTTTGCGCCGGTGGACGCGCCCGAGGTCAACGCGCGCAAGCTGTTCGAACAGCGTCGCCAGGAGGCCGACGACTTCTACGCGGCGCTGCAACAGGGGATCGCCGACGACGATGCACGCAATGTGCAGCGTCAGGCCCTGGCCGGGTTGTTGTGGTCCAAGCAGTTGTACTATTTCGACGTGAACCAGTGGCTCGACGGCGACCCGGCCCAGCCCGCGCCGCCGCCCGAGCGCCTGCATTTGCGCAATACCCATTGGCGGCACCTGTCCAACTTCGACATCCTCTCCATGCCCGACACCTGGGAATATCCGTGGTATGCCTCGTGGGACCAGGGCTTCCAGGCGGTGGCGATGGCGCTGATCGATCCCGGCTACGCCAAGCAACAACTGCTATTGCTGGTGAAGGACCGCTTCATGCACCCCAATGGTCAACTGCCGGCTTATGAGTGGCGCTTCGACGATGCCAACCCGCCCGTGCATGCCTGGGCCAGCTGGCGCGTGTATCAGCAGGACAAGGCGTTGACCGGTGTGGGCGACCTGGACTTTCTGGAGCGGATTTTCCACAAACTGCTGCTGAATTTTTCCTGGTGGGTCAACCGCAAGGACGCCGAGGGCCGCAACCTGTTTCAGGGCGGCTTTCTCGGGCTGGACAATATCGCCCTGTTCGACCGCTCTGCCGCGCTGCCGCCGGGCTATCAGCTGGACCAGGCGGACGGTACGGCGTGGGTGGCCGCCTATGCGCTGGACCTGATGCGCATCGCCCTGGAGCTGGCCAAGCGCAATGGCGTGTACGTGGATATCGCGGTGAAATTCTTCGAGCACTTCCTGTATATCGCCGGCGCCATCAACCGCGTCGACGACAGCGCCGATGGGCTGTGGGATGAGCAGGATCTGTTTTTCTACGACGTGCTGCATCGACCCGATGGCGAGAGCGAACCGGTGCGCCTGCGCTCTATTGTCGGGCTGATGCCGTTGTTCGCGGTGCTGGTGCTGGAGCAGCGCGAGCATGAAGGCCTGGCGGGCTTGCGCGAGCGGCTGTTGGGCTTCATGCACCACCGGCCGGACCTGGCCAGGCTGGTATCGCGCTGGAACGAACCGGGGCAGGGCAATCGGCTGCTACTGGCATTGCTGCGCGGCGAGCGCACCAAGGATTTGCTGCGGCGCATGCTGGATGACGATGAGTTCTTGTCGGCGTTTGGCGTGCGCTCCTTGTCCAAGGCCTTCGCCGAGCAGCCCCTGGCCCTGAAGATGAATGGCGACACTCTGTGCGCCAGTTACCAGCCCGGCGAATCCGATTCACGTTTGTACGGTGGCAACTCCAATTGGCGCGGGCCGTTGTGGATGCCGGTCAACTACATGCTGATTGAGTCGCTGCGCGAATTTCATCGCTATTACGCGGATAACTTTTCGGTGGAATACCCCAAGGGCAGCGGTTATCTGTCATCCCTGGAGGAAGTGGCCGACAGCCTCAGTCAGCGCCTGACCGGGTTGTTTCTAAGGGACGAAAATGGCCTGCGCCCGTCGATGGCGGCGTATGCGCAGTTGGAGGCGGACCCGCTCAGCCGTGACCTGGTGTTGTTCCATGAGTATTTTCATGGGGAGACCGGCAGGGGGTTGGGGGCGTCGCACCAGACGGGGTGGAGTGCGCTGGTGGCGTTGTTGCTGCAACCTAAAAACTAAATGTGGGAGGGGGCTTGCTCCCGATAGCGGTGTCTCAGCCAGCTTACCTGTTACTGATACACCGCTATCGGGAGCAAGCCCCCTCCCACATTGGATCTTCATCAAATTCAGGTTGTGCCTGAATCAGGAAGGAAACAGCTCGCTCAGCTTCATGGCCAGCATCATGTCGCCTTCGGTGCGCAGTTTGCCGCCCATGAAGGCCTGCATGCCGTCGGTAGAGCCGTCGACGATGCCTTCCAGGGTTTCGCTGTCCATTACCAGGGTCACCTGGGCGTCCGGGTTTTCACCTTCCTGCAGTTCGCAGGTCTTGTCTTTGACCACCAGCGAAAAGTTCTTGGTGTCGTCGATACGGAAACCGAATACCAGGTCCAGGCCTTCAGCAGCGGCTGGGTTGAATTTGGCTTTCATTGCTTCTACGGCTTTAGCTACGTCAGTCATGGTTTCGATCCTTTAGGGTAGAGTCCAGTGACCTTTGGGTCACGGTTGGCCGCACTTCATCGGAAAGTGATGAACTGCGGCGCCTTCAACAGGTGCAAGTGGGTATGACTGTTGAAGGAAGCCAGTGCCACCTCGCGACCACGGAATTTCAGTTGATTGAGCGAGGTGTTGACAATTTGCCAGTTCAGTTCGAATGCCTGGGCGGCCGGCATACGGGTAATCAGGTGGAGCAGGGCGGTGATGGTGCCGCCGGAGGTGAATACCGCGATCTTGTGCGAGTTGTCGGCCGCTTCAAGGATGCGCTGCAAGCCGCCCTGGACACGTTCGACAAACCCCAGCCAGCTTTCCAGCCCCGGTGGGTCGTAGGTGCCGGCCAGCCATCGCTCGATGATCAGGGCGAAGATGCGCTGGAACTCGCTGCGGTTCTGCGCACCATTGCGCAGGATGTGCACGGCGTCGGGTTCGGCGCCTAGCAGGTCGGGGAGCAGGCCGCGAATAATCGCCTCGCCGTCGAATTCGTTGAACGCGCTGTCGATTTCCAGCGGCGGAACGGGCAGGCCGAGGGCGCTGTATTGATCGAATGTGGCGGTGGCGGTGTGCTGCTGGCGGCGCAGGTCACCCGACAGGCAGCGATCGAACGTCAGCCCCAGGTCGGCCAGGTGGCGACCGAGTACCTGGGCTTGTTCCACGCCGACGGGCGACAAGACGTCATAGTCGTCTGCACCGAAGGAGGCCTGGCCATGTCGAATCAGATAGATGCTGCCCACGTCCGTTTTCCCGGTACGTTGAAAGTCTGGCGAGGTTATGAGGATGCCCGCGAGCTGTCAATGAAAAAACATACGCTTGTTTTAAAAGCCTGTTAGAGGTGCGCTGGTGGCGGTTTGGGCACTGGTCCGCGGGCATTGGCGCCGGTATGCTGGGCCATCCGCGCCTGGCGCAGTGCATTCTTAAGGAGACATATGGATTTTTTGGCCGAATATGCGAGCTTTCTGGCGAAGACCGTCACCCTGGTGGTCGCTATTCTGGTGGTGCTGATCAGCTTCGCGGCGCTGCGCAGCAAAGGGCGTCGCAAATCCGCTGGCCAGTTGCAGGTCAGCAAGCTGAACGATTTCTACAAGGGCTTGCGCGAGCGCCTGGAATCGAGCCTGCTCGACAAGGACCAGCTCAAGGCCCTGCGCAAATCCGAAAGCAAAGCCGAAAAAAAGCACGGCAAGAAGAAGCCCGAGCCTAAAGCGCGGGTATTCGTGCTGGATTTCGACGGTGACATCAAGGCCTCCGCCACTGAAAGCCTGCGCCACGAAATCACCGCACTGCTGAGCCTGGCCACGCCCAAGGACGAAGTGGTGCTGCGCCTGGAAAGCGGCGGCGGCATGGTGCACAGCTACGGCCTGGCCTCTTCCCAACTGGCGCGTATTCGTCAAGCGGGCGTGCCATTGACCGTGTGCATCGACAAGGTCGCGGCCAGCGGCGGCTATATGATGGCGTGCATCGGCGAGAAGATCATCAGCGCCCCGTTCGCGATCCTCGGTTCCATCGGCGTGGTCGCGCAGTTGCCCAACGTCAACCGCCTGCTGAAAAAGCATGATATCGACTTCGAAGTGCTCACCGCCGGCGAATACAAACGCACGCTGACGGTGTTTGGCGAAAACACCGAGAAAGGGCGCGAGAAATTTCAGGAAGACCTGGACATCACGCACCAATTGTTCAAGAACTTCGTCTCGCGTTATCGCCCGCAGTTGGCGATTGACGAGGTAGCCACCGGAGAAGTGTGGCTGGGTGTTGCCGCCCTCGACAAGCAACTGGTCGACGAACTGCAGACCAGCGACGAATACCTGGCCACCAAGGCCAAGACCGCCGAAGTGTTCCATCTGCACTACGCCGAGCGTAAAAGCCTGCAGGAGCGGGTAGGGCTGGCGGCCAGTGGTTCGGTGGACCGGGTGTTACTGACCTGGTGGAGCCGGCTGACTCAGCAACGGTTCTGGTAACCCGAGACCGCAAACACCGACTCGATCGCTCCCACGCTCTGCGTGGGCGTGCATCCCGTGACGCTCTGCGTCACCCTCGCGCAGGCGGGACGCGGAGCGTCCAGGGCTGTATTCCCACGCGGAGCGTAGGAACGATCACCGGTCAGTTCAAGCGAGGCTGGATGGAATCCGCCAGCCGCGTGAGGATCAGGCAGCACGACACCGCCCCAGCATCCAGCGCCCCGAGCGAGCGTTCACCCAGGCGGCTGGCCCTGCCGATCTTCGCTACCAGGTCCCTTGTCGAATCACGCCCCTGGGAAGCAGCGCTTTTCATCGTCTCCAGCGCCGCGTTGAACGAAGCCCCATTGGCATGCGCTCGCTCAAAGGCTTGCACCGCCGGAATCAGGGTGTCCATCAAACACTTGTCACCCACCCCCGCCTCGGTAATGTCCTGCAACGACGTCAGGCCGCCGCGCAGCAAGCGGGCGAAGGTGGCGGCGTCGATGTCTTCACTGCCGCGCACTTCGTCGGCCATGCCGATAAACAGGCTGCCATACAACGGGCCCATCGAACCGCCGATGCCCTCCATCAGGCTCAGGGTCAGTTCGTCCAGGGCTTCGGCCAGGGTCAGTTGGCGACCTTCAAGCGCGCGCCCGCAGTGGGCAAAACCCTTGGCCATGTTGATGCCGTGGTCACCGTCGCCAATCGCACCGTCGATTTCGCTGAGGTAGTCACGGTTGGCCACGATCACGCTGACCAGGTCGGCGACGATGGCGCTGCCGTCGTGGCTGGAAAAATGCTCACTCATGGTTCACTCCGCCTGGGTCATGCCGATGGAACAGCAGGGTTGGTCGATCAGGGTTTTCAGCTCCGCGTCCAGGCCGAGCAGGGTCAGGGTCACGCCCATCATTTCCAGGGAGGTGAAGTAGTTGCCGACATAGCAGCGGTGAATCTTCAAACCCTTGGCCGTGAGCTGGCGTTCCACCTCGGCATAGAACACGTATAGCTCCATCACCGGCGTGGCGCCGAGACCGGAGACCAGCACCACCACGCTGTCGTCCTGGCTGAAATCGCGGTCTGCGAGGATGGGGGCGAGCATGCGCTCGGCCATGGCCGCGGCGGACTCGATGGGGATCACTTCGATGCCCGGTTCGCCGTGATGGCCGATGCCCAGTTCCATCTGGCCGTCGGGGATCTGGAAGTTCGGCTTGCCCACTGCAGCGATGGTGCAAGGCGTGAGGCCGATGCCGATCGAGCGACAGTGGTTGACGGCTTTTTGCGCGACGCGAATCACACCGTCCAGGTCGTAATGCTGGGCGGCGGCGGCACCGCCGATCTTCCACATGAAGATTTCCCCGGCCACGCCGCGCCGCTTGGCGATATCCGCCTGGGGCGCGGAGGCGACGTCGTCGTTGGCGACCACGGTGCGAATACGCATGTCTTTACTGGCGGCCATTTTCATCGCCAGCTTCACATTCATGTTGTCACCCGCGTAGTTGCCGTACAGGCAAGCCACGCCCGCGCCATGGTCGGCGGCGCGGAAGGCGTCGAAAAAGCTCTTGGCGGTGGGCGAGGAGAAAATCTCACCGACCGCCACCGCATCCACCAGGCCCGGGCCGACGTAGCCGAGAAAGGCCGGTTCATGCCCGGAACCACCGCCGGTGACGATGCCGACACGGCCCTGGGCCGAGGGTTTGGCCTTGACGATGACCCGTGGGTTGGCTTCGTACTGGCGCAGTTCAGGGTGCGCGACCAGGACGCCACGCAGCATGTCTTCGACCACTTGGTCCGGATCGTTGATGACTCGATTCATAACGCGGGTTCCTGTTTTTATTGGTTCACCGCTATCCAGTGTGGGAGGGGGCTTGCTCCCGATAGCGGTGTGTCAGCCAACTAATTTGTCACTGTTGCACAGCCATCGGGGGCAAGCCCCCTCCCACATTTGGATTTGTGGTGTGCTTAGGGCTCAAGTACCACCTTCAGCGACTTGTCGCCACGCTCCATCACCGCAAACGCTTCCTTGAAATCCGCCAGCGCAAACTTATGGGTTACCACATCGCGCATGTCGATCTTGCGGCTGCCGATAAAGTCGATGGCGCGCGGGTACATATACGGGCCCAGGTGCGAGCCGAGAATATCCAGCTCCTTGCGGTCGCCGATGATCGACCAATCCACCGTGGCTTCATCATTGAACACGCTGAATTCAACGAAACGTCCCAATTTGCGCAGCATCGCCAGGCCCTGGTTCACTGCCTTGTGGTGCCCGGTGGCTTCGATATAGATGTCGCAGCCGTAGCCATCGGTGATCGCGCGGATTTTCGCCAGCACGTCGACTTCGGCCGGGTTCCACACTTCGACGGCGCCCATGCGCAGGGCCAGGGCGGCGCGTTCGGGTTTCATGTCCAGCACGATGAGTTTTTTCGGGTTGCGCAGACGCACCGCGCCGATGATGCCCAGGCCCAGGGTACCGGCGCCGGCGACCACTACAATGTCGTCGTGGTCGACATCGGCGCGTTCCGCCGCGTGCAGCGAGCAGGCCAGGGGTTCGATCAGGATCGCTTCATCCGGGGCGATGGATTCCGGCACTTTATGGATGATGCCTTCCTTGGTGAAAATCATGTACTGGGCCATGGCGCCCTGCACATTGTTCTGGAAGCCGTAGAGGTCATGCTTCTGGCACATCCAGTATTGGCCGTGGTTGCAGAACCGGCAGCCCCAGCACGGCACGATCTGCTCGGAAATCACCCGCTCACCGACTGCCACGCCGCGTTTTTCCGCGCCAGGGCCAAGGGCAACCACGCGGCACACGAACTCATGCCCGGGGATCATCGGCGGTTTCACGTAGCGCGGTTGCTCGGCATCGCCCCAGAACGACGGTGCGCCGCGATAGGTCTTGATGTCGCCCATGCAGATGCCGCACAGCTCGACCTTGGTGAGAATTTCATCAGGCCCTGGTGTGGGTACGTCGACGGTTTCCAGGCGATAGTCTTCCGGGCCATGGCACACCACGGCCTGCATGGTTTTCGGGATGACCGGGGCCAAGTGTTCAGCGCTGCGTTCGGTAATGGTGGACATGACAAAACCTCACATAAAGATGAATTACTGAATGCTGTAGCCGCCGTCGATCAGCATGTTCGCGCCAGTGATCATCTGCGCGGCATCGCTGAGCAGGTAGAGTGCCAGCGCGGCGATCTCCTCGGGCTGGGCGAAACGTCCCGCCGGGATCTGCGCCTTGGCCCGTTCGCCCACTGCGCCGGCCCAGGCTTGCTTGCCCAGGGCGGTCTCGACGATGGTCGGGGAGATGGCGTTGACGTTGATCTGCGGCGCCCATTCCATGGCCAATACCTTGGTCATGCCGACGATGGCGGCCTTGCTCGCGCAATAGGCGACGTGGCGGTCCAGGCCGATCACGGCAGCCTGGGAGGCGAGGTTGACGATGCGCCCGCTGCCCTGGGCCAGCATGTGGCGGGCGCAGGCCTGGGCCACGAAAAAGCTGGCCTTGAGGTTGATATCCAGGGTGGTGTCCCAGGCGCTTTCGCTGACCTCGACGGCCTTGTCCAGCAACACCACGCCGGCGCTGTTGACCAGGTAATCCAGGCGTTGGAACTGTTCGAAAACCTGATCGATGGTGGGTTGTATCTGGCCGATCTGGCCGAGGTCGACGGCAATGCCCAAGTGCCCGGCACCGAGACGCGCGGCCACCTCGACCACTGCCGGGTCGCGGTCCAGCAGCGCCACGCGGGCACCGCGTTCCACCAGCAGGTTGGCGCAGGCCAGGCCGATGCCGGCGGCGCCCCCGGTGATCACGGCGCAACGGCCGCTGAGGTCGAAGGCTTGATTCCAGAAACCTGACATGAATGACTCCTCTTTCAATAACGCTCGATCATTCCCACGCTCTGCGTGGGAATGCCGCCTGGGACGCTCTGCGTCCTGATGATGGATGACGCGGAGCGTCATGGGATGCATTCCCACGCGGAGCGTGGGAACGATCTATAACTACTTACCGCCACTGACCTGCTTGTACAGCGCATCGGCATTGGCATTCGTCACCGGCACCCATGGCAGGATGTAGTTCTTGGCCGTGCCATCCCCCCATTTCACGTCGTTGCCGTAGCGCGCCCAGATCACCGATTGCGGCTTGTAGTCCTTGCCGGCCAATGCGCGCAACGCCACGTCCAGCGCACCCTGGGACTGGGCCTGGGCGTCCTGGAGAAAGGTGGTGACTTCGTCTTTTTTCGCCGCCTGGATCGCATCCGGCATGCCGTCGATGGAGGTGACGGGCACGTCCTTGGAGGTCAGCCCATGGGACTTCAACGCCTGTACCGCACCGAGGGCCATGTCGTCGTTCTGGGCGATGACGCCATTGATGCCTTTGGGATGGGCGTTCAGCCAGTCTTCGGTGAGGGTCAGCGCCTGGGCGCGGTCCCAGTTGGCGGTTTTTTTCTCGATGATCTTGATGTCCGGGTGTTTGCCCAGCACTTCCAGTTCGCCCTTTTCCCGGTCGATCTGTGCCGACTGGCCAATCGGGCCCTGGATGATCACCACGTTGCCCTTGCCATTGAGCTTGTCGACCATGGCCTGGGCCTGCAGGCGGCCGCCTCCGACATCGTCGTTACCCACATACGGCACGTTGGCATCGGCTACTTTCGTATTGGAGGCGATGACCACCACGTCGTTGCTCATGGCGGCTTTCACCGTGCCGACGCCGGCCTTGGTATCGATGGGTACGAACAGGATGGCGTCGTAGCGCTGGGTCACCATGTTTTCGATCTGGTTGTTCTGCGTCAGCGCGTCGTAGTTGCCGTCGAACACGGTCAATTGCACGGTGCCGTCCTTGACCGCAGGGTGTTCCTTGAGCTCGCGGACCCAGTTCTGCATGAACTGGCCCTTGAGGCCGTAGACGGCGGCGCCGATCTTGTAGGTCTTGCCATCGGCGGCCAGGGCGATGCTGCTGGCCAGCAGGGTAAAGGTCGCCGCAGCGGCCAAGGTTGTACCCAGTTTCATAAGTAGAACTCCGGTTATTGTTGTGGGTCGTTCTCTAGCGTTTTTTCTTGCGCCACACGTCGATCAGTACCGCAAACACGATGATCAGGCCCTTGGCGACCTGCTGGTAATAGGAGGACACGCCGAGCAGGTTCAGCCCGTTGTTGATCACGCCGATCAACAGCGCGCCAAACAATGTGCCGACGATGCTGCCGGTGCCGCCCGACAGGCTGGTACCCCCAATCACCACGGCGGCAATCGCATCCAGCTCATAGGAAACCCCGGCCTGGGGCAGGGCGGAGGTGGTGCGCGCCGACAGCACCACGCCGGCCAGGCCCGCCAGCAGGCCCGACACCACATACACCGAGAACATCACCTTGCGCACACCGATACCGGAGGTGCGCGCGCTTTTTTCATTGCCGCCCACCGCGTACACATAGCGCCCGTACGTGGTGTAGCGCAGCACCATCCAGAAGATCAGTGCGACCACTGCGAAGATGATGATCGGCACGCCAATCGGGCCGATCTTGCCGATGCCCAGCGCCAGGTAGGCGTCGGGCAGGTCGGTGATCGGGCTGCCGTCGTTGAGGATGAAGGTCATACCGCGGGCAATGCTGAGCATGCCGAGGGTGGCCACGAACGGCGGGATCGACAGGTTGGCAACCATGAAGCCGTTGACCACGCCGAGCATCGCCCCAGCGAACATCCCCGCGCTGACCGCCGCCAGCAGGCCATAGCCCTGGGTCGCGACCATGGCGCTGCACAGCCCGGCAAACGCCAGGATCGAGCCCACCGAGAGGTCAATGCCCTTGGTCAGGATCACATAGGTCATGCCCACGGCAAGGATGCCGTTGATGGAGGTCTGGCGCAGGATGTCCATCCAATTGCGCCAGGTCATGAAGTACTCGCTGGAAAACGCCATCACCACGCACAGCAAGATAAACACCAGCGGCAGGCCGAAGCGGTCGAGGGACAGGCGCAGGCGGTTGCGCGGTGCGGCGGTAACGGGCGCAACAATCGTTTTGGCATTCATGAGGCAAGACTCAACAAGGCTTCCTGGGAAAGGGCGGTGTCGCTGCTGATGGTCACCAGCCGGCCGCCCTTGAATACAGCGATGCGATCGCTCAGGTGCAGCAGCTCCGGGGCTTCCGACGACACCACGATGGCCGCGCCCCCGGCGCGTACGAACTGGTCGAGCAAGTGGTAGATCTCTTGCTTGGCGCCTTCGTCGATGCCCCGGGTCGGTTCATCGCAGAGCAGGCAGATCGGTTCGGTGGACAAGCATTTGGCGAGCACCACTTTCTGCTGGTTGCCGCCGCTCATGGAGGCCACCGGCAAGTCCAGGGAGCTGGTCTTGATCTGCAGGCGCTTGACCATGTTTTCAGCCAATTGGGTTTCCTTGCGTGCATTGATCAGCGACCAGCTCGACAAGCGCTTGTAGGCCGACAGCGCAATGTTGGAAAGAATGCTGCCGGTCAGTACCAGGCCGCTGTCCTTGCGATCTTCGGTGACCAGCGACATGCCGGCGTTGATGGTCGCCTTGGGCAGCCCGACAGGCATGGGCTTGCCTTGCAGGGTGACGCTGCCGGAGTCCGGTGTGGTCAGGCCGTAGATGCAATTGAGGAATTCGCTGCGCCCCGACCCCATCAGGCCGTAGATGCCGAGGATTTCGCCCTGGCGCAGTTGCAGGCTGATGTCGTGAAATTCGCCGTTGCGGCTCAGGTTGTCGACTTGCAGGCAGGTGGCGGCGGCGCACTCACGGCCGACCTTGTGGTCGATCCGCGTCAGCTCCTGGCCGACGATGCCGCGCACCAGGTGGTTGCGATCGATATCGGCCATGCGCCCGCTTTCCACAAAGGCGCCATCGCGAAAGATGCTGTAGTCGTCGGCGATCTGCGCCAACTCGCTCAGGCGATGCGACACGTACACAATGCCCGCGCCGCGTGCAGTGAGGCGGCGAATCGCCTTGAACAGGGTTTCTGCCTCGCGCTCGCCGATGGCCGAGGTGGGTTCGTCCATGATCATCACCTGGCAGTCATGGCTGAACGCCTTGGCGATTTCCACCAGTTGGATCTGCGCCACGCTGAGGCGGTGCATGGGGCTGGTGGGGTCGACGTCGAACTCCAGGCCTTCGAGCAGCTCGCGGGTGCGGCGGTTGAGCGCCTTGCTGTCGACAATGCAGCCGGCGCGGCGCGGTTCGCGGCCCAGCCAGATATTTTCGGCGACGCTCATGTAGGGAATGGGTTCCAGCTCTTGGGTGATCATCGCGATCCCCGCCGCCAAGGCTTCGCTCGGGCGGTTGAACTGCACGGCAACGCCATTGAGCAGGAAGCTGCCGGCGTCGCGCGGGGTGATGCCCATCAGGATGCTCAGGAAGGTCGACTTGCCGGCGCCGTTGCCGCCACACAGGGCATGCACGCTGCCGGCCCGCAGAGAGAGGCGCCCGTCACGCAGGGCAGGGACCCCGGCGTAAGCCTTGGCGACGTGTTCAGCCTGGAGCAGTAATGGCGTGGCCATCGGCGTGTCCTCGTGCTGTGAATTCTTATTAGGTCGCACAGTCATGTTTCGCTGTGAGCATATGTGTACCAAATGAAATTCTGATCAGTCAATCTCTTTCACTTGAAAGCGATGATTCTCATCTGGCGTGGCGATATTGGCTTTTAATGCCGTATTAGCGGGAGCTCTGATAAAAACGAGCTTGACAGATCAGCCCGTATGCCCGAGAAATGCCTGAGCGAAATTTCATTGAGTGATCATATGATCAGTCGTAAGTACGATGACGGCAGCGGAGCCAGACGCCATGAACACACCTTTCCCGGTGGCTATCGGATGCGATGAAGCGGGCTTTGAGCTCAAGGAATTGTTGAAGCGGCATATCGAAGCGCTGGGTTACCCGGTGACCGATTTCGGCACGCATTCCACCGCGCCGGTGCTGTACCCGGACATTGCCCTGGCCGTAGCCAATGCCATCACCGCCGGGCAGCAGCGTCTCGGCGTGCTGGTTTGTGGCACCGGGATCGGCATGGCTATTTCCGCCAACAAAGTGTTCGGCATTCGTGCGGCCCAGGCCCACGACACCTACTCGGCCGAGCGTGCGCGCAAGAGCAACGATGCGCAGATCCTATCCATCGGCGCGCGGGTCATCGGCATTGAACTGGCCAAGAGCGTCGTCACCGCGTTCCTGGCCTCGGAGTTTGAGGCTGCGCGCTCGGGGGCCAAGGTTGCGCGCATCAATGCGATCGAGCGCGATGGGCATCAATAGTGGACGGCGCGGGGCAAGAGTCGGGAGAATGCGCCTTTGACGCCGAAACGGAAGCCCGTCCCCATGAGTGACAGTAGCCAGCGCATGGCCAGCGATATCGATCAGATGACCGAAGTGGCGATGCTCTATTACCTCGAGAACGTCACTCAGGAGGCCATCGCCAAGCGCTTCGACCTGTCGCGGGCCAAGGTCAGCCGCTTGCTCAAGCGTGCACGCGATGAAGGCATTGTCGAGGTGCGGGTGTTGCAGCACCCGGCGATGAACAACGAGCTGGAGCGGGCGCTGGTCGAGCGCTTCAAGCTGGATCGCGCGTTGATCGCGGTCGATCACAGCGACCCGGACACCCAGCGCTCGGCCGTCGCCAGCCTGGTGGCCAATTACCTGAATAAAACCCTGGGCGACGGCATGATCGTCGCGGTGGGCATGGGGCGTAACGTCGGCGCGGTGGCTGATAACGTTTTTCTGCCGGTGACGCGCAACTGCACGTTTGTCTGCGCCATCGGCGGTTCGCTCAAGGCCGGCGAGTACATGAACCCCGACCATATCTGCCGGCGCCTGGCCCTGCGCTTTGGCGGTGAAAGTGAAAGCCTGTACGCCCCGGCGCTGGTGGCCAACCCGGAACTGCGCGGTGTGTTGATCAACAACGACACGGTGCGCTCCACCCTGGACCGCGCGCGCCGCGCCGATATTGCCTTGATCGGCATTGGCGACATGAGCGAAAACAGCAACATGGTGCGCATGGGCTGGTTCTCGCCCCAGGAAATCGCCCAGGCACGCTTGTCCGGCACGGTGGGCGACATGATGGGTTACGACTTTATCGATATCCACGGTCAACCGGCGGTCAACGCCATCCAGGGGCGGGTCATCGGCCTGACGGTGCAGGAACTGTTCCGCATCCCGGACGTGGTGGCGATTGCCAGTGAGAACACCAAGGCGGCGGCGACCCTGGGGGCATTGCGGTCGGGGGTGATCAATACCCTGGCAACGACCGTCACCAATGCCCACACCATCCTCGCGCTGGACGACGCCACCCGAAAATCCTGACACGCCGCAGATCAAAATGTGGGAGGGGGCTTGCCCCCGATTGATCGTTCCCACGCTCCGCGTGGTAACCCCGCTCGGGACGCTCCGCGTCCCGCCAACGTCCGGTGACGCAGAGCGCCACGGGCTGCATTCCCACGCGGGAGCGTGGGCACGATCTTGACAGATGCGCTCACTGGCACACCGCCATCGGGAGCAAGCCCCCTCCCACATGGGTTTTGTGTGAGTTTTTAGGACAGGTTTTGTAATAGTTTTGCGTTGTAGGCAAATCGTATTTGGGCTGTAGGATTCAAGTCCTTTCGTTACCTCAGGACTTGCATGAACACCCTCTCGGAGCCTCCCAGTCGTCTTTCCCCAAGACTCCCGCACAAGCACCCCATATTGCATCGACTAACCTTGTCCCGGTCCCATGACCGCGCTTTGCCGTGCCCGGCATTCTTGAATACAGAGACTTTTTAAATGGAATGGTTAGCGGATCCAACGGCCTGGCTCGGCCTGGCGACCTTGATTGTGCTGGAACTGGTGCTGGGTATCGACAACCTGGTGTTTATCGCGATCCTGGCGGACAAGCTGCCGCCGGAGCAGCGCGACCGTGCGCGGCTGATCGGTTTGTCCCTGGCCTTGCTGATGCGCCTGGGCCTGCTGGCGAGTATTTCCTGGTTGGTGACGCTGACCCAGCCGCTGTTCGAGGTGTTCGACAAGAGCTTCTCCGGCCGTGACCTGATCATGCTGTTCGGCGGTGTGTTCCTGTTGTTCAAGGCCACCATGGAATTGCATGAGCGCCTGGAAGGGCATGTGGCCCAGCATAAGGGCAATGTGGCTTACGCGATGTTCTGGCCGATCGTGGCGCAGATCGTGGTGCTCGACGCGGTGTTCTCCCTCGATGCGGTGATTACCGCCGTGGGCATGGTCGATGAGCTGGCGGTGATGATGATCGCGGTGATCGTGTCCATCGGCCTGATGATCGTGGCGAGCAAGCCGCTGACCCGCTTCGTCAACGCACACCCGACCGTGATCATGCTCTGCCTGGGCTTTTTGATGATGATCGGCTTCGCGCTGACTGCCGAAGGCCTGGGCTTCCATATTCCCAAAGGCTACCTGTACGCGGCGATCGGCTTCTCGATCCTGATTGAAGTGTTCAACCAGATCGCCCGTTCGCGGCGCAAGAAATCGGCGCAAGGCGTATTACCAGTGCGCGAGCGTACGGCCCACGCAGTGATGCTCTTGCTCGGCGGTCGCAGCCTGGCGGTGGAAGAGGTGGGTGAAGAGGTCGCCGATCTGCTGGGCGAGGTGGATGCTGCGCAAGGTCCGCTGTTCGACCGACGCGAACGGGTGATGATCAGCGGTGTGCTGCAACTGGCCGAACGCCCGATCCGCACGATAATGACCCCGCGGGCCAAGGTCGACTGCATCGACCTGGCGGATGATCCCGAGAGTATTCGCCTGAAGCTGATGCATTCGTCCTACTCGCGTTTGCCGTTGATCCGCAACGGCGCGGTCGATGAGCCCTTGGGTTTCGTGCACAAAAAGGAGTTGCTCAAGGAGTATCTGGCCGGCAACGAGCCGAACCTTGAGCATCTGGCGCGTCGGGCGATCAACCTGCTGGACAGCTTTTCGATCCTCAATGCCCTGGAGCAGATGCGTCAGGAATCCACCCACATCGCCTTTGTGATCAACGAATTCGGCGACTTCATGGGGGTTTTGAGCATGACCGACATCCTCGAGTCCATCGCCGGTGAGTTGCCGGACGCCAGTGAAATCGAGGGGCCGGATATCGTCGCGGAGGGTGACGGATTTCGCGCCAGTGGCGCCTTGAACTTGAGCCAGGTCGGTCAGCGCACGGGCTTCAAGGCGGCGGCTACCGAGGATTATCAAACGCTGGCTGGCCTGCTGATGAGCCTGCTCGATCGTCTGCCTGTGGTGGGCGATAGCCTGGAATATGAGGGCTGGCGATTAACGGTGGCTGCGGTTGAAGAGCGGCGGGTGACCCAGGTGGTTTTGCAGCCTTGCTCCGGTCAAAGCGCATGAATAGCGCGTGCACGAACTGCTGTTGCTCCTCCACGGGGCCGAAACCCTTGTGCAGTTCCACCCTGTTGCCGCGCTCGTAGACCAGCAGCGTTGGCGTGCCGGTAACGTCAGGGTGCCTTGGGGTGTGCGCGCAATCGAGCACCATGCACACGATCCACGGATGTTGCCAGGCAACCTGTTCGAATAAGGGCACTGCGCTGACGCAGGCGTGGCAGTGCTCTGAAACGAACAGGATGAAGACGGGGCGCGGTGTGTTCAGCACGCGCTGGAAGTCCTTGGCGCTGGAAATTGTTCGCGTGGCTGCGCCCATGGTGATCTCCTGCCGGTAGCGTGGGTGTGTGCCAACGCTAAGCCGCTGGCTCCCCCGCGTCTACTGTCAACCTTCACAGGTCCGGCCCACGCTCCAGCCGTTCCCGTGCCTTGCGCGCCTGGCTTGCGCACTTGCGGTATTCCTCATTGTCGCGGGCCGCTTTGGCGTCGCGGTAGTCATGGTGGTTCTGGCTGGTGTAGTTGGTGTCGAAGGCTTCCTTGAGTTTTTGCAATTCTTCCTTGCAGTCGCGGCGGTCGTTGCTGGCCAGGGCGTTGCCGGCCAGCAACGTGCCAATGATCAACAGGCTAAGGCTAAGCTTCATCAGGGCAGGATCCTTGTAGGAGCGAGCTTGCTCGCGAAAACCGTCAACGATAACGCGGGCAGCCTGCTTCTACCGGGTGGCTGGGCGTTCTTCGCGAGCAAGGGCTAGCCGCCCGCCTCGCTCCTACAGGCTAGCCCATCACATTGAATCTTCCATTTGCCCAGTGTTGGTGCGCAGTAACACTGTGTGAGGTCATGCGTAGCAGTGCACCGCAAAGTAATGGCGCGACGCCCTTACGGCATTGATGACTATCTCACTGATACCGATAGAGTTTTCCTACAGCATATTTTTCTTACCACGCCTATGGCACACTTTCTGCTGTCTATTCCGTTGTTACATACCAAGTTCCGGTATAGCGGAATACACAACTCCTGGAGTGCTTGTCATGCATCACCGACCTTCCGTGTTCAAAGCGTGTGTTTTTCTCTTCGCCGCATCGGCTACCGTCGCCAGCCTCGCGCAGGCAGCGGACAGCAAGCTCGATGATGTGCTCAAGCGTGGGCACCTCATCGTGGGTACAGGCAGTACCAATGCGCCGTGGCACTTCCAGGGAGCGGATGGCAAGTTGCAGGGGTTTGATATCGACATCGGCCGCATCGTGGCCAAGGGCTTGTTCAACGACCCGAGCAAGGTCGAGTACGTGGTGCAGTCTTCCGACGCACGTATTCCCAACCTGCTGACCGACAAGGTCGACATGAGCTGCCAGTTCATCACCGTCACCGCCAGCCGTGCGCAGCAAGTGGCCTTCACCCTGCCGTATTACCGCGAAGGCGTGGGCCTGCTGCTGCCGAACAACAGCAAGTACAAGGAAATCGAAGACCTGCAGGCGGCCGGCGATGGTGTCACCGTGGCCGTGTTGCAGAACGTGTATGCCGAAGAATTGGTCCACCAGGCGCTGCCCAAGGCCAAGGTTGACCAGTACGACAGCGTCGACCTGATGTACCAGGCCGTGAACTCTGGTCGCGCCGATGCCGCTGCCACCGATCAGTCGTCGGTCAAATACCTGATGGTGCAAAACCCCGGCCGCTACCGCAGCCCGGCCTATGCTTGGAGCCCGCAGACTTACGCGTGTGCGGTCAAGCGTGGCGACCAGGACTGGCTGAACTTCGTCAATACCGCGCTGCATGAAGCCATGACCGGCGTTGAATTTCCCGCCTACAAGGCGTCGTTCAAGCAATGGTTCGGCGTGGACCTGCCAGAGCCGGCGATTGGTTTTCCTGTGGAATTCAAGTGATCCAGAACAATCGGGGCGTGCTTGACGGCGCCCCACTCAGGTACTGCCGACCATGAACTATCAGTTGAACTTTGCCGCCGTATGGCGTGATTTCGACACCTTGCTGGCGGGGCTCGGCCTGGGCCTGCAGTTGGCCTTGCTGTCGATCGCCATCGGCTGCGTGATCGGCCTGCTGATGGCGTTTGCCATGCTGTCCAGGCACCGGGCGTTGCGTGTGTTCGCTTCGGTGTATGTGACGGTGGTGCGCAATACGCCGATCCTGGTGCTGATCCTGTTGATCTATTTTGCCTTGCCGTCGCTGGGTATCCGCCTGGATAAAATTCCCTCGTTCATCATCACCTTGTCGCTGTACGCCGGGGCTTATCTGACCGAAGTGTTCCGCGCCGGGCTGTTGAACATTCCCAAGGGCTTGCGCGAAGCCGGGTTGGCGATCGGCCTGGGGGAGTGGCGTATTCGCGCGTATATCACCGTGCCGGTGATGCTGCGCAACGTGCTGCCGGCGCTGTCGAACAACTTTATCTCGCTGTTCAAGGACACCTCGCTGGCCGCTGCGATTGCAGTGCCGGAGCTGACCTATTACGCCCGCAAGATCAACGTCGAAAGCTACCGGGTGATCGAAACCTGGCTGGTGACGACGGCGCTCTACGTGGCCGCCTGTTACCTCATTGCCATGCTGCTCCGTTACTTGGAGCAGCGTCTGGCGATCCGTCGTTAAGGAGGGTTTTCCATGTACGAATCCCCTAGCTGGCTGCATGAACTGTGGATCGCCCGGGAGACGCTGTGGGCCGGGTTCCAGACCAGTCTCTATTGCTCGGCGCTGGCGATTATCTTCGGCACCCTGATCGGTATCTTCGCCGGGCTGGTGCTGACCTACGGCAAGTTCTGGATGCGTGCGCCGTTTCGCCTGTATGTCGACCTGATTCGTGGCACGCCGGTATTCGTGCTGGTATTGGCGTGTTTCTACATGCTGCCGGCGCTCGGTTGGCAAATCAGTGCGTTCCAGGCCGGCGCGGTCGGGCTCACGCTGTTCTGTGGCTCCCATGTCGCGGAAATCGTGCGCGGTGCGCTGCAGGCCATCCCCCGTGGGCAACTGGAAGCGGGCAAGGCAATTGGCCTGACGTTCTACCAGTCCCTGGGCTACGTGCTGTTGCCCCAGGCGCTGCGGCAGATCCTGCCGACCTGGGTTAACTCCTCCACGGAAATCGTCAAGGCCTCGACCTTACTCTCGGTGATCGGCGTGGCCGAGCTGCTGCTGAGCACCCAGCAAGTCATTGCGCGCACCTTCATGACCCTGGAGTTCTACCTGTTCGCAGGCTTCATGTTCTTTGTCATCAACTACGCCATCGAGTTATTCGGGCGCTACATTGAAAAGCAGGTGGCCTTGCCATGAATCAACCTCAAACAATCGAACCGTTGCTGAACATTCGTGGCCTGCGCAAGCAATACGGGGACGTTGAAGTGCTCAAGGGCGTCGACCTGAGCCTGCAGCGTGGCAACGTGGTGACCTTGATCGGTTCCAGTGGCTCGGGCAAGACCACCCTGTTGCGTTGCGTCAACCTGCTGGAAGAATTCCAGGGCGGGCAGATTACCCTCGATGGCGCGTCCATCGGCTACAGCGACGTGGCCGGCAAGCGCGTGCGTCACCCCGAGCGGGTGATCGCCCAGCACCGCGCCATGACCGGCATGGCGTTTCAGCAGTTCAACCTGTTCCCGCATCTGACCGCCTTGCAGAACGTGACCCTGGGTTTGTTGAAAGTTAAGAAAATGCCTAAGGACGAGGCCGTGTCGCTCGCGGAAAAATGGCTCGACCGTGTGGGACTTCTGGAACGTCGCAATCACTTCCCCGGCCAGTTGTCCGGCGGCCAGCAACAGCGCGTGGCGATTGCCCGGGCCATTGCCATGAACCCCAGCCTGATGCTGTTCGACGAAGTCACCTCGGCCCTCGACCCGGAGCTGGTGGGCGAAGTGCTCAGCGTAATCAAGGGATTGGCGGAGGAGGGCATGACCATGTTGCTGGTCACCCACGAAATGCGCTTTGCCTATGAGGTCTCGGACAAAATCGTCTTCATGAACCAGGGCCGCATCGAAGAGCAGGGCTCGTCGAAGGACATCTTCGAGCGGCCGCAGTCACCGCGTCTGGCGGAATTTCTCAAGAGCATTCGTTTTTAATCAGGAGCTATTTTATGAGCATTACTCGTTACGGTACCGGCAGCACCGCCGGCGGCGGCCAGCCACGTCCTTTCGCCCGTGCGGTGGAAGCCGATGGTTGGTTGTATGTGTCGGGCCAGGTGCCGGCGGTGGATGGTGAAATCATCAATGGCGGCATCATCGAGCAAACCCGCCAGACGATGCGCAACGTGGTGGCGATTCTGGAAGAGGCCGGCTACGAATTGAAAGACGTGGTGCGCGTCGGCGTATGGCTGGAAGACCCACGGGATTTCTGGAGTTTCAACAAAGTATTCGGCGAATACTTCACCCCGGAACACGCCCCGGCGCGTGCCTGTGTGCAGGCCAACATGATGGTGGACTGCAAGGTGGAGATCGATTGCGTGGCCTACAAGAAAAAAGGCTAAATTGCCCCACTCTTGAAGCCACAATGGATCAAATGTGGGAGGGGGCTTGCCCCCGATAGCGGTGTATCAGCAACAAATGTACCTACTGGCACACCGCCATCGGGGGCAAGCCCCCTCCCACAGGGGATTACTGTGCAGCACACACCTTGTCAGGACTTAACACTGCCATGACCGAAGACACCATCAAACGCCGCGCCAAGGGCCTGGACCGTGCGTTCGATATCCTCGATTTTCTCAAGGAAATCGGCCAGCCACTGCGCCCGAATGATATCGCCAGCGGCATCGGCAGCCCCAAGTCCACGGTCTACGAACTGGTCGCCTCGCTGCTCGAGCGGCGCATCCTGGAAACCGTGGGCAAGGACGGTCACGTCTACCTCGGACGCCAGCTGTACTTCCTCGGCCAGGCGCACCTGCGCCACTTCGACCTGACCCGCGAGGCCGACCACGCCTTGCAGGAGATCGTCAGCCAGACCCACGAAACCGCGCAGATGTGCCTGCTCAACGGGCGCAAGTACACGGTGGCGCTGATGCGCGAAGGCGAGCGGCATTTTCGTATTTCCTCGGATATCGGCGAAAACGCGCCGATCCCCTGGACCGCCTCCGGGCGCCTGCTGCTCGGGCACTTGAGCGACCGGCAAATCATCGACCTGATCGACCCCGACGATTTCATCCTGCCGGATGGCCTGCGCCTGCCCGTGGAGACCTTCCTGGCGCAGATTCGCCAGGCCACCCTCGACGGGTTCTTCTCCTTCGACAGCGTCGCGGACACCTTTACCCACTGCTTTGCCGCCCCGGTGCGCGACGCGCAGGGCGTCAGCATCGCGACGCTGTGCATCGTCGCCCCGCGGGCCGATGCGAGCAAAAACTATCACGACTATCGCCGGGTGCTGATCGACAGCGCCAACAACCTGGCCCGGCGCATCAACGAATAGGAATTTCCCATGTCTGCCTTCAATGCCGTTGAAAAAGGCGCTGCCGCCGTTGGCGCTCACCTGGTCCGCGATGTCAGCCTGCCGGCCCTGGTGCTGCACCGCGAGGCCCTGGAACACAACATTCGCTGGATGCAGCAATTCGTCAGTGACAGCGGCGCGCAGTTGGCGCCACACGGCAAGACCAGCATGATGCCGGCGCTGTTTCAGCGTCAGCTCGCCCAGGGCGCCTGGGGCATTACCCTGGCCACTGCGGTGCAGACCCGCGCCGCCTACGCCGGCGGGGTGCGCCGTGTGCTGATGGCCAACCAACTGGTCGGCGCGCCGAACATGGCGCTGATCGCCGACCTGCTGGCCGACCCGGATTTCGATTTTCACTGCATGGTCGACCATCCGGATAACGTTGCCGACCTCGGCCTGTTCTTCGCTGCCCGTGGCCTGCGCCTGAACGTGATGATCGAGTACGGCGTGGTCGGTGGCCGTTGCGGTTGCCGCAGCGAGCAGCAAGTGCGCGAGCTGGCAGAGGCGATCAAGGCCCAGCCGGCCCTGGCCCTTACCGGTATCGAAGGCTATGAAGGTGTGATCCACGGCGATGAGGCGATCAGCGGCATTCGCGCGTTCGCGGCCAGCCTGGTGCGCCAGGCGGTAGACCTGCAAGACAACGGCTATTTCGACCTGCCCACCCCAATCGTGACGGCGTCGGGTTCGGCCTGGTATGACCTGATTGCCGAATCGTTCGAGGCGCAGAATGCCGCCGGCCGCTTCCTCAGCGTCCTGCGCCCCGGCAGCTACGTGGCCCACGACCATGGCATCTACAAAGACGCGCAATGCTGTGTGCTTGACCGTCGCAGCGACCTCAACGAAGGCCTGCGCCCGGCACTGGAAGTCTGGGCCCATGTGCAATCGTTGCCGGAACCAGGCTTTGCGGTGATCGCCCTGGGCAAGCGCGACGTAGCCTACGATGCCGGTCTGCCGGTGCCGCTCAAGCGCTACAAGGCCGGAATTTTACCGGCCGAGGGCGATGATGTGAGCGCGTGCCAGGTGACCGCCGTGATGGACCAACACGCGTTCATGACCGTGGCGCCGGGGGTTGAACTGCGCATTGGCGACATCATTTCGTTTGGTACTTCCCATCCATGCCTGACCTTCGACAAGTGGCAGGTGGGTTGCCTGGTGGATGAGCAACTGCGGGTGATCGAGTCCCTGCGCACCTGCTTCTAGACCGAGTCGCGCCTATCGAGGGCAAGCCCCCTCCCACAGGAGAATGCATTCCAAATGTGGGAGGGGGCTTGCCCCGATGAGTCCATCAGCCCCACCGAGACAGCAGCCATGACCACTAAACCGCGCATCGCCCTGATCGGCGAATGCATGATCGAACTGCAACACCGCGCCGACGGCAGCCTGCACCAGAGCTTCGGCGGCGACACCCTGAACGCGGCGGTGTACCTGCGCCGCGAGCTGGGCGATCTTGGCACTGTCGATTACGTCACCGCCCTGGGCGATGACAGTTTCAGCGATGCCATGTGCCAACAGTGGGCTGATGAAGGCCTTGGACTGGGCATGGTCCAGCGCCTGGCCGGGCGTTTGCCGGGTTTGTATTGCATCCAGACCGACGCCAACGGCGAGCGCAAATTCCTCTACTGGCGCAACGAAGCGGCTGTGCGCGACTGTTTTACCACGCCGGCCGCCGAGCCGATCCTGGCAGCCCTGCCGGGCTATGACTGGGTGTATTTCAGCGGCATCACCCTGGCGGTGCTGGGTGAAGTTGGCCGTGAGCGTTTACTGGAAAGCCTGATCGAAACCCGGCGTCGCGGCGCCAAGGTCGTATTCGACAACAACTACCGGCCGCGTCTGTGGGCGAACATCGAGGCGGCGCGCGCGGCGTATCACCGCGTGTTGGCCGAGGTGGATATCGCCTTGCTGACCGAGGACGACGAGCGCGCGTTGTTCGGTTATGCCGACAGCGAGCAGGTGTTTGCGGCCTACCCGATGATTGAGGAGGTGGTGCTCAAGCGCGGCGCGGATGACTGTTTGATCCGCTGCGCCGGCGAGCGCTTTGCCGTGCCGGCGTTGAAGGTGGAGAAGGTAGTGGACACCACGGCAGCGGGGGATTCGTTCAGCGCAGCGTATTTGGCCGGCCGGCTCAAGGGCGGTTCGCCGGAGCAGGCTGCCTTGGCCGGGCATCGGTTGGCGAGTCGTGTGATTCAGGTGCCGGGGGCTTTGATACCCAGGTGAATGGCCGCCTGCGGCGGATCGGGGGCAAGCTCCCTCCCACACTTTGATGTGTGAATACATTCAAATGTGGGAGGGGGCTTGCCCCCGATGGCGGTTGAAAGCCAACCCATCAATCCCGGTAAAACACCTGCACCAAGTGATAACCAAACTTGCTCTTGACCGGCCCATGCACCACCCGCAGCGGTTTCTTGAAGATCACCGCATCGATCGCCCCGACCATCTGCCCTGGCCGCACTTCACCCAGATCACCGCCGCGCTTGCCCGACGGGCACGTGGAGTACTTCTTGGCCAGCACATCAAAGGCTTCGCCCTTGGCAATGCGCTGCTTGAGCTGTTCGGCTTCTTCGCTGGTTTTCACCAGGATATGACGGGCTTGGGCTTTCATCGATCTTTACCAGGTGTGCGACGGCGCGCGATTATGCCTGAACTCAGGCATCGACGCCGATCATGCTGCGGATTTTGGTCGCCAGCAGGTCAATGGAAAACGGTTTGGCCACCATGTCCATGCCGTGCTCCAGAAAGCCCTGGCGCTCGGCGGCTTTTTCGGCGTAGCCGGTCATGAACAGCACGCGCAGCCCCGGCCGGTGCTGGCGGGCGATTTCCGCCAGTTGCCGGCCGTTCATGCCCGGCAGGCCGACGTCGGTCACCAGCAGGTCGACGCGTAAATCCGATTCCAGCAACGGCAGCGCCGTGCGCGCGTCCGCGGCCTGGTGCGCGGTGTAACCCAGTTCATCGAGCAGATTGACCACCAGCATGCGCACCGCCGGGTCGTCCTCGACCACCACCACCGCTTCGCCGGCCAGGGCCAGCGGCGCTTCGGCCAGGCTGGCGGGCAGGCTGCTTTCCAGCGCAGTGCCGTGCAGGCGCGGCAGGTACAGGCGCACGCAGGTGCCCTGGCCCGGTTCGCTCTGGATAGTCACGTGGCCCCCCGATTGCTGGGCAAAGCCGTAGATCATCGACAAGCCCAGGCCGGTGCCCTGGCCGATGGGTTTGGTGGTGAAAAACGGGTCGAAGGCTTTGGCAAGAATTTTCGGCGCCATGCCGCTGCCGTTGTCGCGCACGCCGAGCATCACGTAGTCGCCGGCCTTGACCGGCTCCAGGGTGGTGATATCGGTGCCGTCCAGATAGCTGTTGGCGGTTTCGATCAGCAGTTCACCGCCGTCGGGCATGGCGTCACGGGCATTGATTACCAGGTTGAGCAGCGCATTTTCCAGTTGGTTGGCGTCGGTGTTCACCGGCCAGATGTCTTTGCCAAGCTGCACGGTGAGCGTGATATGCGCGCCCTTGGTGCGGCGGAACAGATCTTCCAGGGACGCCACCAACTGGTTGGGATCGGTGGGGCGCTTGTCCAGCGACTGGCGCCGCGAGAACGCCAGCAGCCGGTGGGTTAGGGCGGCGGCGCGGTGGGCGGAGGCCACGGCGGCATCGGCAAAGCGGCCGATGTCTTCGCTGCGGCCGGCGGCAATGTAGCGTTGCATCAGGTCGAGGCTGCCGATGATGCCGGTGAGCATATTGTTGAAATCGTGGGCGATACCGCCGGTGAGCTGGCCCACGGCTTCCATTTTTTGCGCGTGGCGCAGCGCGTCTTCAGCCCGCTCGCGTTCGAACATTTCGTTGTGCAGGCGCTGGTTGGCCTCGGCCAGCGCCTGGGTGCGCTGGGCCACACGCTCTTCGAGGTTTTCGTTGAGGTGGCGCAGGGCTTCTTCGGTGAGTTTGCGTTCGGTCTCGTCGATCACAAAGATATAGAAACCGTTCACCGAGCCGTCAGTGCTGAAGCGCGGCAGGTACTTCATCAACGCGTGGCGCGGCCGCCCGTCGCGATGCGGCGTGACGGTCATGAAGCTGCACGCCTTGCCGTTGAGCGCGGCGGCGATCTTGTCTTCGCGGCCGACGTACACCTCGTCGCCCAGCACTTCGCGAATGGTCTTGCCGTACAGCTCCTGGGGCGTCTTGCCGTACCAGTCGAGGTAGGCGCTATTGTTCAAGCGAAAGCGTTGCTCGTGGTCGACATAGCCGATCAGCACCGGCATGGCGTTGATGATCAGTTGCAGTTCGGTCTGGCTTTGACGCAGCGCCTGCTCGGTGTGCTTGCGCTCGGTGAGGTCCAGCGCGGCACCGAGGAAACGGGCGGGGCGGCCTTGCGGGTCCTTGTAGCAGCGGCCACGGGCAAACACCCAGCGTACCTGGCCGTCGGCTTGCAGCAGGCGGTATTCCTCGGCGTATTCGGTGCCGAAGGTGATGCAATGCTTGATGCTGCGCGTGACCGTGCCACGGTCTTCGGGATGCACGCCGAGCAGGTAGGCGCTGATGGGCAGCAGGCCGGCGTCATTGGGGTCGACGCCGTGCAGGTAAGCGAAATGTGCGTCGGCGATAAACCGGTCTTCGCCGATGTCCCAGTCCCAGGTGCCTACCGCGTCGGTCGCCGCCAGGGCCAGTTGCAGTCGTTGCTCGGTGTTGTGCTGGGCCTTGAGGCTGTCTTCGGAGCGCTGTTGCAGTTCGAGGGCCTTGCTGCGCCGCTCGTTGGTTTCGATGGCCGTGACCAGGATGCCGGCTACGCGGCCGCTTTCATCGCGCACCGGGCTGTAGGTCAGGTCAAGCCAGATCTCGGTGTCGCGCTGGTCGCGCTGCAGCACGAAACGCTGCTCGCTGAAGGTGCGCACCTGGCCGCTGAGCACCGCGTCGTAGACCGGCGCGGCGAAGCTTTGCAGCTCCGGCCAGGTCGCATGCACCGGCTGGCCCAGGGCGCCGGGGTGCTTGCTGCCAGCCAGGCGGGCGAAACCATCGTTATACAGCTGGGTGAGCTGCTCGCCCCAGAGCAGCAGCATCGGCATGGGCGAATGCACCACGATATCCACGGCGGTGCGCAGACTTTGCGGCCAATCATTGGCCTCACCGAGGGGGCTTTGCGCCCAGTCCAGCCGCTCGATCATTGCCGCGGCGTCGCTACCGGTGGATGTTCCATTCATGAAAAAGCCTTGCGTATCACGCTTTGAAAAATGACAACACCCATTATTCCAAGAGACAACGACGGGTGGCTACCTCAAAAAATAGCACGCATTGCCGGTTTTTCTGCAAAACGCCGTATCGGGGCTGAAACCTTTCATCTGTCACGCCAGCTCAGGGCGGTCGCGAAAGTGTTCGAGGGCCTCGGGGTTGGCCAGCGCATCGGTGTTTTTCACCGGTTCCCCATGCACTACGTTGCGGACTGCCAATTCGACGATCTTGCCGCTGATGGTGCGCGGGATATCGGCGACCGCGAGGATTTTCGCCGGCACGTGGCGCGGTGTGGTGTTGGCGCGGATCACCTGGCGGATCTGCTGCTCCAGCGCCTCATCCAACTGGACACCGTCAGCCAGGCGCACAAACAGCACCACGCGCACGTCGTCCTGCCAGCGCTGGCCGATGGCGAGGCTTTCCAGCACCTGCGGGACTTTTTCCACCTGGCGATAGATCTCGGCAGTGCCGATGCGCACGCCGCCAGGGTTGAGCACCGCATCGGAGCGGCCATGAATCAGCAGGCTGCCGTTGGGACGTTGCTCGGCGTAGTCGCCCTGGGCCCACACGCCGGGGAACTGGCTGAAATACGAGGCGCGCAACTTTTGCTGCTGCGGGTCGTTCCACAGCCCGATGGGCATGGCGGGAAAATGCCGGGTACACACCAATTCGCCTTTCTCGCCGACCAGTGGGCGGCCCTGGTCGTCCCACACTTCGATAGCCATCGCCAGGCTCTTGCACTGCATTTCGCCACGGCGCACCGGCAACACCGGGTTGCCGATCACGAAGCAGGAGACAATATCGGTGCCGCCGGACATCGACGACAGGCACAGCTCGGCCTTGATCTCGCGGTACACGTAGTCGTAGCTCTGGGGCGACAGCGGCGACCCAGTGGAGATCAACCCTTTGAGGCTGCGCAAATCATGGCTGAGGCGCGGTTGCAGCCCGGCCTTTTCCACGGTAGCGAGGAACTTGGGGCTGGTGCCGAACACGCTGATGCGTTCGGCGTCGATCAGGTCGATCAAGCGTTGCGGGCCCGGATGAAACGGAGAACCGTCATACAGCACCGCCGTGGCGCCCAGGGCCAGCACCGACACCAGCCAGTTCCACATCATCCAGCCGCAGGTGGTGTAGTAGAACAGGCAGTCTTCACGGGACAGGTCGGCATGCAGGCCATGTTCCTTGAGATGGGTGAGCAGTACGCCGCCGGTGCCGTGAATGATGCATTTGGGCACGCCGGTGGTGCCGCTGGAATAGAGGATATACAGCGGGTGATCGAACGGCACCGCGACGAACTCGGGCGTGCCGCCGGGTTGGTAGAAGTCGCGCCACAGTGCGACGCGTGCGGGCGTGCGGTAATCCGTGACCTGCGCCTGAGGGCGGGCGTAGGGGACGATGATCAAGTGTTCCAGGGACGGCAGCCGTGCGAGGATTTCATTGAGCTTGGCGCTCTGGTCGAGGGTCTTGCCGGCGTAACGATAACCGGCGCAAGTGATCAGCACCTTGGGTTCGATCTGGCCAAAACGGTCGATCACGCCTTGGGTGCCGAAGTCCGGTGAAGAGCACGACCAGATTGCCCCGAGGCTGGTGGTGGCGAGCATGCCGACCAGGGTTTGCCAGGTATTGGGCATGCACGCCGCCACACGGTCACCCACACCGACACCGGCCGAGCGCAGGCTGTTTTGCAGGCCGGCGACATGTTCGGCCAATTGCGCGTAGCTCAATTGTTCACGCTGGCCGTCTTCACTGATGGCAACCACCGCCGGGTGATCGTCGCGACGGCGCAGCAAGTGCTCGGCGAAGTTCAGGGTAGCGCCGGGAAACCACTGGGCGCTGGGCATGTCGGCGCTCTCGATCAACGTGGCGCTGGGCGGGCTGCGAAATTGCACCTCGAAGAACGCCACGATCGCCCTCCAGAAGTCCGGGCGCTGGTCGATGCTCCACTGGTGCAGGGCGGGGTAGTCGCCCAGTTGCAGGTTGTGGTGCGCATTGATGTAGCGGCGGAACTGGTCCATGCGCGTGTTGGCTATGCGTTCCGGGGAGGGTTGCCAGAGGATGTCGGACATTGCGGGGTCTCTTGTACTTGTATGAGGGGTGTCAGACAAAGCAAGTCCAATGTGGGAGGGGGCTTGCTCCCGATGGCGGTGTTTCAGTTTGCACATTCATTGACTGACCCACCGCTATCGGGAGCAAGCCCCCTCCCACATTTGGATATCTTCTGTTCGGTAGACCGTGGTTACTGGGCCAACCAACCGCCATCAATATTCCACGCCGCGCCACGCACCTGGCTACCGGCCTCACTGCACAAAAACAGCACCAGCTCACCCAGCTGCGGCGGCGTGACGAACTCCAGCGACGGTTGTTTCTCCGCCAGCAGATCATGCTGCGCCTGCTGCGGGCTCACCCCCTTGGCCGCGCGATCGTCGATCTGCTTCTGCACCAGCGGCGTCAGCACCCAGCCCGGGCAAATTGCATTGCACGTCACGTTGCTGGTCGCGGTTTCCAGGCCCACAACCTTGGTCAGGCCGATCACCCCGTGCTTGGCCGCCACATAGGCCGCCTTGCCCACCGAGCCCACCTGGCCGTGCACCGAGGCGATATTGACGATGCGCCCCCAGCCTTTGGCCTTCATGCCCGGCAGGCTCAAGCGCGTGCTGTGGAACACCGATGACAGGTTGATGGCGATGATCGAGTCCCAGCGCTCCACCGGAAAATCTTCCACCGCCGCCACATGCTGGATGCCGGCGTTATTGACCAGTATGTCGACGCCGCCGAATTCACGCTCGGCATAGGCCAGCATTTCGGCGATCTGCGCCGGGTCGCTGACGTCTGCCGGGTGATGCCCGACCTTGCCGCCAAACGCCTGCACCTGGGCGATCACGCCGCTGGCATCGCCGAAGCCGTTGAGGATCAGGTTGGCGCCGGCCTTGGCCAGGCTCAGGGCAATGCCCAGGCCGATGCCGCTGGTGGAGCCGGTGACCAGGGCGGTCTTGCCGTTCAATGTCGTCATGAAAACCTCACACTATGCCGGTGGCGTAGAACGTACCGATCACCACGAACACCGCGAGGGTCTTGATGATCGTGATGCCGAAAATATCCTTGTAGGCTTCGCGGTGGGTCAGCCCGGTCACCGCCAGCAGCGTGATCACCGCGCCGTTGTGGGGCAGGGTGTCCATGCCGCCGCTGGCCATGGCCGCGACCCGGTGCAGTACTTCAAGGGGGATATTGGCCGCATGGGCCGCTGAAATAAAGCTCTCGGACATGGCGGCCAGGGCGATGCTCATGCCGCCGGACGCGGAGCCGGTGATCCCCGCCAGCAGGGTCACGGTAATGGCTTCGTTGACCAGCGGGTTGGGGATGCCCTTGAGCCAGTCCGCCAATACCAGGAACCCTGGCAGCGAGGCGATCACTGCACCGAACCCGTATTCGGAAGCGGTGTTCATCGCTGCCAGCAGCGCGCCGCTGACCGCACTTTTACTGCCCTCGGCCAGCTTGCTTTTGATCGCCGAAAAACCGCACACCAATACCACGATAATCCCCACCAGCAGCGCCGCCTGCACCGCCCAGATCGCGGTGAGCTTGGCGATTTCGGTGGTCACCGGGGCGCTCATGCCCGGCAGGCTGAGGCTGTGGGTCTTGCCGTACCACTGCGGGATCCAGTGGGTGAACAGCAGGTTCATCACCCCCACCAGAAGCAACGGCGACAGCGCGATCCAGGGGTTGGGCAGGGCCAGGTCCTCGGCGGTTTCCGGCTCGTTGCGCAACTCGGTGCCATAGCCTTCACCCGCGCGCTGGGCCTTGTTGCGCTGGCGCGACAGGTAGAGCATGCCGGCGCAGAACACGAAAATCGTACCAATCAGCCCCAACCACGGCGCCGCCCAGGCGGTGGTGTTGAAGAAGGTGCTGGGGATAATGTTCTGGATCTGCGGCGTGCCGGGCAGGGCGTCCATGGTGAACGAGAACGCACCGAGGGCGATGGTGGCCGGGATCAGGCGCTTGGGGATATTGCTCTGGCGGAACATCTCCGCGGCAAACGGGTACACCGCAAACACCACCACGAACAGCGACACGCCGCCGTAAGTGAGCAGGGCACAGACCAACACAATCACCAGCATCGCCTGGCGCGTGCCGAGCAAACGAATGGCGGCGGCGACGATGGAACGCGAGAACCCCGACAACTCGATCAGCTTGCCGAACACCGCACCGAGCAGGAACACCGGGAAATACAGCTTGATGAAACCGACCATTTTCTCCATGAACACCCCGGTAAAGGCCGGTGCGACAGCGGAAGGGTCAGTCAGCAGAACAGCGCCGAGGGCGGCGATCGGGGCAAACAGGATAACGCTATAGCCACGGTAGGCAGCCAGCATCAGCAACGCCAGGGCTGCCAGAGCAATGATCACACTCATGGTGTGTCTCCAATTGTTATTTTTGTGGGTGAAACGCTGGAGAACGGCTATAGCGAGATGTGTGCCATGTTTCTAACTTATTGAAATATAAGTAAATTAATTATGTTGTCTATGATGATTTTCGACTTTGTCTCAATTCAGAGACCGCCACCGATCAAATGTGGGAGGGGGCTTGCCCCCGATGGCGGTGGATCAGCCAGTGAATATATGAGCTGGCTGACCGCTATCGGGGGCAAGCCCCCTCCCACAGGGATTGTCTTTATAGTGAGATTTGAGTCTCATGTTGGAGACTGCGCAATCCCCAACCCCACCATCTTCTTGTACAGCGTCGAGCGTCCCAGTCCCAATCGCCTCGCCGCCTCTACCACATTCCCTTCGCAGCGCTCAAGTGCCGCCGTAATCACCTGCCTATCAAACCGCTCCCGCGCCGACGCAAACGTCTCACCCTCGGCCGTGGCTACCGCACCACGCGCCACCGGCCTGAACGTGCCAATCGCCGCCCGAATCTCCCCGGCATTCAACACCAGGTCATCACTCAACAACGCCGCCCGCTCGAGCACGTTGCGCAGCTCACGGATATTTCCCGGCCAGGCATGCTGCGCCAACAGCGCCAGGGCTTCGCGGTCCAGTTCATGCTGGCTGCGCAGTTCCTCGAGGATCGCTTCGCTCAGCGCCGGAATATCCTCCAGCCGCTCACGTAGCGGCGGCACCTGGATCGGCAACACGTTCAGGCGGTAGTACAAGTCCGCACGAAACTCGCCACGCTTGATCGCCGCTTCCAGGTCCATGGACGTCGCTGCGATCACCCGCACATCGCTGTGCAGCATTTCGTTGGAGCCCACCGGTTCGAATTCCTTTTCCTGCAGTACCCGCAATAACTTGCTTTGCAGCGGCAGCGGCATGTCGCCGATTTCATCGAGGAACAGCGTGCCGCCCTGGGCGATCTGGAATTTGCCGGGACGGCCCTTGCGGTCGGCGCCGGTGAAGGCGCCCGGGGCGGTGCCGAAAAATTCAGCTTCGAGCAAGTCGTGGGGGATCGCCGCGCTGTTGATGCTGACGAACGCCTTGTGGGCTCGGGGCGAAGCACCATGGATGGCCTGGGCGAGCAATTCCTTGCCGGTGCCGGTTTCGCCGAGCAGTAGCACCGGCGATTCGGCGCTGGCACTGCGCCGCGCACGGCGCTTGACTTCAAGGCTGGCGGCGCTGGTGCCGATAAAGTGCGCGAAGTTGTATTTGCTTTGCCGCGAGCGCAACAGCGAACGCGTGGACGCCAGTTCCTGCTGCATGCTCAGGTAGCGCTCGATCAGCGGCGACAGGTTGCGCAGCTCATCGAACAGCGCAAAGCCAATCGCACCGATCACCGCGCCCGCATCGTCGTGGATCGGCAGGCGCATCACCACCAGCGGGCCCTTGGGCGTGTCCTGGATATCCAGCAGAATCGGCCGGTCGTTGCGCACCACCTGGCGCAACAGGCTGTTGGAAATCACCTGCTCGCAGGGTTGGCCGATGGCCTGCTCGGCGCTCTTGAGGCCGAAACGCTTGGCGTAGCGCTCGTTCATCCAGACGATATTCGCATCACGGTCAACGATCACCGTGCCTTCGCTGGACTGCTCGATGATCTCGAACAGCGACTGAATGGCCAGGCCGCGAACGTGTTGGTAGTCCTTGAGGTTTTCGGTGGTGTTCATAGTCATAGCGCCGATTGATGGTCCAGCAGGTGAAGCGTGGCGAGGGAGCCCGCTCGCCACTATAAACGCGCTTCTACAAGGGGATGTGTGCGGCAGCCAACAGTTCCTTGGTGTAGGGATGCTGCGGCGCTTCGAACACGGCATGGCTGGGGCCGCGCTCTACCACTTTGCCGTCCTTGACCACGATCATATCGTGGGCCATCGCCCGCACCACCGCCAGGTCATGGCTGATGAACAGGTAGGTCAGGCCGTATTTCTCCTGCAGTTCGCGCAACAAGGCCACCACTTGTTTTTGCACCGTACGGTCCAGCGCCGAGGTCGGTTCATCCAGCAGCATCAACGCCGGCTTTAGCACCAGCGCCCGGGCGATAGCAATGCGCTGGCGCTGGCCACCGGAAAACTCATGGGGGTAACGGTGCCGGCTGGCAGGGTCCAGGCCGACGTCCTTGAGCACCTGGATCACCTGCGCTTCGCGCGCGTCGAGGCTGCACGGGGCGTGGACTTCCAGGCCCTCGCTGATGATCTGTTGCACCGACATGCGCGGGCTGAGGCTGCCATACGGGTCCTGGAACACCACCTGCATCTGCTTGCGCCATGGGCGCATCTGCCGGTGGTTGAGCGGGTCGAGGGCCTCGCCCTGGAAGCGGATGCTGCCGGTGGAATCGAGCAGGCGCAGGATCGCCTGGCCCAGGGTCGACTTGCCCGAGCCGGACTCACCGACAATCCCCAGGGTCTTGCCGCGTTGCACACTGAGGCTGATACCGTCCACCGCCCGCAGGTAGCGCTTGGGTCGCAGCAGCCCGCCGCCGAGAGCAAACCGCACGCTCAGGTCGTTCACCTGCAATACGGTCTCGCGCTCCTCGCCGCACAACACTTCAGCCGAGGGCTCGGCGTCCAGCAGCAAGCGGCTGTAGGGGTGCTGTGGCGCGGCAAACAAGGCCTGGCAGTCGGCCTGCTCGACGATCTCGCCGGCGCGCATCACGCACACCCGCTGGGCAATGCTGCGCACCAGGTTAAGGTCATGGCTGATCAGCAGCAGTGACATGCCCAGGCGTTGCTGCAACGACTTGAGCAGCAGCAGGATCTTGCGCTGCACGGTCACGTCCAGTGCGGTGGTGGGTTCGTCGGCAATCAGCAGCTCCGGCTCGCAGGCCAGGGCCATGGCGATCATCACCCGCTGGCGCTGGCCTCCGGAGAGTTGATGGGGGTAGGCCTTGAGCCGCTCCTGGGGTTTCTGGATGCCGACCAGGTCGAGCAGCTCGAGGATACGCGCCTGCGCCGCCTTGCCGCCCAGGCCCTTGTGCAGCAGCAGGGTCTCGCCGATCTGCTTTTCGATCGTATGCAGCGGGTTCAGCGAGGTCATCGGCTCCTGGAAGATCATGGCAATACGGTTGCCGCGCAGCTTTTGCAGGGCCTTAGGCGACGCGCCCATCAGCTCCTGGCCGCGATACTTCACCGAGCCTGTGCTGAGCGTGCCGGCTTCGGGCAGCAGTTGCAGGATCGAATGAGCGGTCACCGACTTGCCCGAGCCCGACTCACCCACCAGCGCCAGGCACTCGCCGGGGCGCACGTCCAGGTTCACATTGCGCACCACGGTGTGGCCGCTGAACGCCACGCTGAGGTCACGGATTTCGATCAGGTTCATATGCAGTCACTCATGAGCGAGGGTCGAAGGCATCACGCAACGCCTCGCCGATAAACACCAGCAGCGACAGGATCAGCGCCAGGGTGAAAAACGCCGTCAGGCCCAGCCATGGGGCTTGCAGGTTCTGCTTGCCCTGGGCGATCAACTCGCCCAGCGACGCACTGCCGGCCGGCATGCCGAAGCCGAGGAAATCCAGGGCGCTCAAGGTCGAAATCGCCCCGGTCAGGATGAACGGTAAATAGCTCAAGGTGGCGGTCATGGCATTGGGCAGGATATGCCGGCCAATGATCTTGCCGTCGCCCAGGCCCAGGGCGCGCGCGGCCTTGACATACTCCAGGTTGCGCCCGCGCAGGAACTCGGCGCGCACCACATCCACCAGCGCCAGCCAGGAAAACAGCGCCATGATGCCCAGCAACCACCAGAAATTCGGCTCGACAAAGCCTGACAGGATAATCAGCAGGTACAGCACCGGCAGGCCCGACCACACCTCCAGGATGCGTTGCCCCAGCAAGTCTACCCAGCCGCCGTAGTAACCCTGCAACGCCCCGGCGGCAATGCCGATGGCGGCGCTGATCGCGGTCAGCGCCAGGGCAAACAGGATCGACACCCGTGCGCCGAAGATCACCCGCGCCAGCACATCCCGCGATTGATCATCGGTGCCCAGCCAGTTCACCGTCGACGGCGGGCTGGGGGCAGGGCGGGCCAGCTCGTAATTGGGCGTGTCGTCGCTGAACGGGATCGGCGGGAACCACATCCAGCCGCCGTCCTGCTTTATCAGCTTCTGCACGTAGTCACTGCGGTAGTCGGCCTGGAACGGCAGTTGCCCGCCGAACTGCTGTTCGGTGTAGCGCTTGAATACCGGGAAATACAGCTCGTGCTTGAAACTGAGCACCAGCGGCTTATCGTTGGCGATCAACTCGCCACCGAGGGTCAGGATAAACAAGCCGATAAATAGCCACAGCGACCACCAGCCGCGACGGTTTTTCTTGAAGCGCTCGAAACGCCGACGAGCCACGGGCGACAGATTGAGCATCAGGCGTTCCTCGCAGCGAAGTCGATACGCGGGTCCACCAGGGTGTAACAGAGGTCGCCGATGAGTTTTATCAAGAGGCCGAACAGGGTGAAGATAAACAACGAACCAAACACCACCGGGTAGTCCCGTGAGACGGCCGCTTCATAGCTCATGCGGCCCAGGCCGTCGAGGGAGAAGATCACTTCGATCAGCAGGGAACCGGCGAAGAATACGCTGATGAACGCTTGGGGAATCCCGGAAATCACCAGCAGCATCGCGTTGCGAAACACATGGCCGTACAGCACGCGGCGTTCGCTCAAGCCCTTGGCGCGCGCGGTGACCACGTACTGCCGGGTAATTTCGTTGAGGAACGAGTTTTTGGTGAGGATGGTCAAGGTGGCGAACCCGCCGATCACCAGTGCCGTGACCGGCAATACCAGGTGCCAGAAATAGTCGGCGATCTTGCCCACGGTGCTCAGTGTTTCGAAATTTTCCGACACCAACCCGCGCACCGGGAACCAGTTCAGCGACGTGCCGCCGGCAAACACCACGATCAGAAACATCGCAAACAGGAACGCCGGCATCGCATAGCCGATGACTATGGCGGTGCTGCTCCACACATCGAAGCTGCTGCCATGGCGCACCGCCTTGCGGATGCCCAAGGGAATCGACACCAGGTAAGTGATCAAGGTGGCCCACAGGCCGAGGGAAATGGTGACCGGCATCTTTTCCAGGATCAGGTCGATCACCGTCGAGCCGCGAAAGAAGCTGTTGCCGAAGTCCAGTTGGGCGTAGCTCTTGAGCATCAGCCACAGGCGTTCCGGTGCAGGCTTGTCGAAGCCGTATTGCTTTTCGATGTCCTTGATCAGCTTCGGGTCCAGGCCACGGCTGGCCCGCGAGCCGCTGATACCTTCGCCTGCGCCGCCGCCCACACCACCGCCGCCGATGCCTTGCAAGTGGGCGATGGCTTGTTCCACCGGCCCTCCGGGCGCGGCCTGCACGATCACGAAATTCACCAGCAGGATGATCACCAGGGTCGGGATGATCAGCAGCAGGCGCCGCACGATATAGGCAAACATCAGCGCGCATCCCCGCGTTTTTTCAGCTCGGCTTGCATCTGCTCGTTGGTCAGCGGCGTCGGGCTGACTTCCCACCAGGTTTCCAGGGCTTCATCGTTTTTCGCCTCGATGGCCGGGCGGCCGAAGCGGTTCCACCACGCGGCGGACGTGCCGGGCGGGTAGTAGTTGGGAATCCACAGGTAGTTCCACTGCAGCACCCGGTCCAGGGCGTGCGCATAGGTGAGCATCTGTGCCTGGGTGTCGGCCTTGACCAGGCCCTTGATCAGGCGGTCGACGGCCGGGTCCTGGAGCGCCATGTAATTGTTGGCGCCCGGATCGAACGCGGCGGCGGAACCGAAGAAATTGTACAGCTCCATGCCCGGCGAGGTGGTGACCGGAAAACCGGTGACGATCATGTCGTAGTCCCGCGCCATCAAGCGGTTGACGTACTGGGAGGAGTCGATGCGGCGGATATTCAAGGTGATGCCGATCTGCGCCAGGTTGCGTTTGTACGGCAGCAGCAGACGTTCCAGGCCCGCCTGGGCGTTGAGGAAGGTGAACTCTAACGGCTCGCCCTCGGCGTTGACCAGTTTGTCGCCTTCAGGCTTCCAGCCCGCCTCTTCCAGCAGGGCCAGGGCCTGCAACTGTTTGTCACGGATCATGCCGCTGCCATCGGTAACGGGCGCCTTGAATACCTGGGTGAACACCTCATCGGGAATCTGCCCGCGCAAGGGTTCCAGGATCGCCAGTTCTTCCTGGGTCGGTAACTGGGTGGCGGCGAGCGGGCTGTTGGAGAAATAGCTTTGCTGGCGGATATACAGGTTGCGCATCATCTGCCGGTTGGCCCATTCGAAATCCCACAGCATGGCCAGGGCCTGGCGCACGCGGCGGTCCTTGAACATCGGGTTTTGCACATTGAAGACATAGCCCTGGGCCGGTTGCGGCATCTCCTTGGCCAAATGCGCGCGTTGCAGGCGGCCATCGTCAAGGGCCGGGCCGTTATAACCGATGGAGTAGCCAGTGGCGGAAAACTCCCGATTGAAGTCGTAGGCACCGCCGCGCAGCACCTGGCGCGCCACTTCGGTGTCACCGAAATACTCAAGGCTCAAGTGATCGAAGTTGTACAGGCCACGGCTGACCGGCAAATCCTTGCCCCACCAATCGGGGTCGCGAGTAAAAGTGATGGTGTTGCCGGAGTCGATCTTGCTGACCTTGTACGGGCCACTGCCGAGTGGGGCTTCATAGCCGCCGCCGTTGGCGAAGTCGCGGCTCTTCCACCAATGTTTGGGGAACACCGGCAGGGTGGCGAGATCCAGGGGCAGGGTGCGGTTTTCATTGCTGGAAAAGTCGAAACGCACCTGGCGCTCGTTTTCGACTTCGACATGCTTGACGTCGGCGAACAGCGTGCGAAAACGCATGCTGCCTTGGGTCATCAACAAGTCGAAGCTGTAGCGCACGTCTTCGGCGGTGATCGGTTTGCCGTCGGCAAATCGCGCCTTGGGATTGAGGTAGAACCGCAGCGACAGGCCGTCGTCGGCGCGTTCCATCTTCTGAGCGACCAGGCCGTAGACCGTGTAGGGCTCGTCCAGGGAGCGCTGGGCCAGAGGCGCATAAACCCAGCCATCGACCTGGGAGACACCGATGCCTTTATCGACATACGGCAATACATGGTCAAAGCGCCCGATTTCCAGGGCGGAGCGGCGCAGGCTGCCGCCTTTGGGGGCATTGGGGTTGGCATAGTCGAAATGGCTGAAGCCGTCGGGGTACTTGGCCGGCTCGCCATACACCGTGAGGGACGCTTGTGGCGCCGCGATCACGGCGTTGCTGGTCAGGAACACGACCAGGGTGATGCTGAACAGTCTGGGAAAAGCCAATCGCATTATCAGCCTTGAGCGCGGATGAACAAAAATAGAGAGCTGTACGTTAACGGCTTAAGCGTCGTCAGTCATCACATGCACAACGGCCCGCCAAATGGCGGGCCGTTGTCTACAACATCAGCACAGACTGAATCAGTCCTGGCGGCTGGTGACTTCCAGCAGGTGATAACCGAACTGGGTTTTCACCGGGCCTTGTACGGTATTGACTGGGGCGCTGAACACCACGCTGTCGAATTCCTTGACCATCTGGCCGGGACCGAACGAACCCAGGTCGCCGCCTTGACGGCTGGACGGGCAGCTGGAGTTGGCTTTGGCGACTTCTGCGAAATCAGCGCCGCCTTCGATCTGGGACTTGAGTTCGTTGCACTTGTCTTCAGTGGAAACGAGGATGTGGCGGGCGGTGGCTTTGGCCATGGGAAATAACTCCTTGAGTAAAAAAACGGTGAGCCTACCGGATTCAGGCGGTTATTTCCTGGCAAAGTTCCGTCTACTTGCCTGAGCGGGCCGGAAGCGGCCTGGCCCGCGGGGTTCAGGCCAAAACGATGTAGTCGTTTTGTTGGATGATGGCGGCATGCGGGCCTTGTACAAGATGCACATAACGGCCGTCCACCAGGTCGATGGGCAGGCAGTCGTCGATATCCATTACCGCGTCGATGTGGGCCTGGGACCAGTGGCGCAACAGGTGCTGCTTGCCCTTGCTCATCGCTTCGCGCTTGTCGCGCGCCACCAGCAACAGGTAGTGATGCGCCTCGCCGAAGCGGTTGGCCTCATAGCCGCCGAGGTTGAGGAAATACAAGCGAGGCGCATCGCCATGCGGCGCCAATTGACTGAATTCGACCTTCCAGCCGTCGACGCCATCGACCGCCATCCACGAATCAATGTGCACGCCCTTGGGGCTGCCAAACCAGGCGTCGCGCAACTGCGGGTAGGTGGCCTGTAGCGTATCCGCCACGGCAAACGCGACATCGTGTACTTCGATCCGGGCCCTGGGGTGCTTGCCCCCGAGCATCACGACAAACAGCATTGCGGGTGATTCCTGGCGATTGATCAGAGGCCAACCATACTGCGATTGAACCCTTTTGTCCGGTCAATGCCACACTGTTAATCCGCGAACTCATCAGGAGGTTGTCATGCGTACTATCGATCTGGCCGGTGTTCCCGTCCCTGTCATCGGCCAGGGAACCTGGCGCATGGGCGAAGACCCAAACCAGCGCCGTGCCGAAGTGGCCGCCTTGCAGCTGGGTATCGACGAAGGCCTGACCCTGATCGATACCGCTGAAATGTACGGCGAAGGCGGTGCGGAGGAGGTGGTCGGCGAGGCCATCAAGGGCCGCCGCGACCGGGTATTCTTGGTGAGCAAGGTCTATCCGCACAATGCCAGCAGCCACGGCGTGCCCCGCGCCTGCGAAGCCAGCCTTCAGCGCCTGGGTACCGACTACATCGATCTGTACCTGCTGCATTGGCGCGGCCAGTACCCCCTTGCAGAAACTGTCGAAGCGTTCGAGCGTCTGCGCGAAGCTGGCAAAATCGGCCGTTGGGGTATTTCCAACTTTGATGTGGCAGACCTGCAGGAACTGGCGTCCCCCGCGTGTGCGACCAACCAGGTGCTCTACAACATTGAAGAACGTGGTATTGAATTCGACCTGCTGCCATGGTGGCAACAGCACCATCTGCCCTTGATCGCTTACTGCCCGATTGCCCAGGGCGGCGATCTGTTGGCGAGCCCGACGCTCAAGCAGATTGCCCATCGTCATGAGGCCACCCCCGCGCAAGTCTCTCTAGCCTGGGTTTTGCGTCAAGAAGGTGTGATCGCCATCCCCAAGGCAGTAACGCCCGAGCACATACGGCAAAATGCCGCTGCTGCGGAGCTGGTGTTGGACGAACATGACCTGGACGCGATCGACCGCGTTTTTGGCGCCCCCAAGCGCAAGCACCCGCTGGCGATGGTGTAGCGCGAGCAGGAACGGCACCTTCCCTGGGCCGTTCCCGCCACCGCCGCGGTTAGCCGGCTACTGGACTGCGCCAGTCGTCCGAGCCTGAAGTGCCGGCTACTTCATGGGTCCAGACGATCTTGCGATAGGTGAAATACACGTCCTCCAGATGGGTGAAGTGGGCGTTGTCCGGGTCCTGGCAGTTGGGCATGCGCGACTGGATGTCCACGATCGTCGCGCCTTCCAGTTCAATGGTGAAGTAGTGCTCCTGGGTGCCTGCCGAAGAGGTGCGAAACCATTCCAACCGGCATGACACTTCTTCCCCCGAGGTCAGTGCGCTGAATAGCAGGGGCGAGGATTTGTCGAAGACCTTGCTGATCATCAGCGGTTTATGCACGCGCTGGCCGGTAGGCTGGCCCGATTGCGGGTCGCGGGGAATGATCACCTGATGGGCAAATGCCTGCACCAGAATCTGATCCTCGTGGCCTTCCTGATAAATGTTGCCTACCGAGTCCTGGGTAAATGTACCTGCGGTGATCAAACCTTGTTTGACACCGGTGACTGAGAGGTACGCGGGTGTTGGCATGACGGGTTTCCTTGTCTGATTGAGTAGGTGCTCCCGAGCGATGAAGTTGTCGGCCGGGTGAAATGCCTTTAACAAAAAGCGTGCCTGAAAGTGCGTGGGTCAATGAAATCAAGGTGTAGAAAGTTAGAGCGTTTCATAGGGGGCTGATTTTGCGGGTTTTTAGTATTTTAAGTTGCACATAAGTGCGCAGTTAGTTGCTCATGGTGAGAAGTGAGTAATCAGGCGCAGTTGGCGGTGATCGCGGGCTATTTAACTTGATTAAGTGCGCAAATTACTGCGCAGGCCTTGATTTTAGAGGGCTCGTAGGAAATTCCTTAAGTGTGAGGCTGTGGCTTGCTGACTGTTTTTTTGATGGCTAAGGTTCGTTCACTTCGTTGTGTGTTGAACGAGGGTTAAGCGCAGCTCTGCTACGCATTTCCCAGCATCAAGTTTGCCTATTCAGCCTTCATAGTTGTGTGCAGCCCAAAAATGGTTCATTCAGAAAAGTTGTGCGCTTATTACCAGGAACTTGCACGGAAACCTTGTTCGCCAGGGGATTTCGCCGGCAATGACGTGCGCTTTTCAAGTGAGTTTGAAACCGTGGAAGCCGAGGTTGCCAAGGCGCAGTCCATACATGGCGCGGGCCTGCCGGACTGGCGGCAGGTCTGCGAATTCAGCGAGCGCCTGTTGCGTGAGCAGTCCAAGGACCTGCGCCTCGCTGTGTGGCTCACCTGGGGACTGCATCAGCGTGATTCATTCCCGGGGTTGCTGGCCGGCCTCGGTTTGCTGGTTTATCTCTGTGAGCATCACTGGGCGGCGGTCTATCCCACCAAGCTGCGCACCCGCGTTGCCGCATTGGGTTGGCTGGTGACGCGCCTGGCCCCGCTCTTCTCGCAGAACCTGTCGCTTGTCGACCGATTGCCCTTGTTCCAGGCGCTGCAGGCACACCTCGTGCGCCTTGATGAGCTATTGAACGAACGCCTTGGCAGCGACGCCCCGTTGTTGTTGCCGATCCGGCGACAACTGGCGGAACGTCTGGCGCGTGCCACGCAAGACGGCGCGCAGTCAGCGGGCGCTGCGGGCGTGATCACCCAGGTCAGGCAGGCGCTCACGCAGTCGCTCAAGCCTGAGCTGCTGATCAACAATGAAAAAGATGCCCACAAAGTGCTGCGCGCCTTACAGGAACAGGCCCGTACATTGTGTGCCTGGTGGTTGCGCCAGAATGCCACCGACCTGCGGGCCTTGCGTTTGGGACGCACCTTGGCGTGGCTGAGCCTGGTCAATTATCCCGATGCCAACAGTGAGGGGGTGACGGCGTTGCGCCCGCTGGCTCCCGACAAGCTTAAACGTTACCAGGATCGTCTCTGCCAAGGCCATCACGCCGAGCTGTTGCTTGAGCTCGAGGTCAGCCTGGCGGGCGCATTGTTCTGGTTCGATGGGCTACGCATGCTCTGGGAATGCCTTGAAGCCTTGCACGCGAACTTGGCCATGACCGAGCTGGAAACGAGCTTCGCGCTGTTATTGCAACGTTTGCCGAACCTGCCCGAATTGCGCTTCGACGACGGCACGCCGTTTGCGGGCGCGGCGACCTGTGAGTGGATCACGCTTCATGTTGTTCGCCACCTGCACAAAGCCGAGCCTTTCAATGCCGTTGCCGATGGCGGCAGCGAACCCTGGGAAGCCGCCTTGCAGACGGTCATGCCCAGCTTGCGCAAGGACGGGCTCAAGGCTGCCGTCGGCGTGCTCAAGCAGGGTTTGCACAGCGCTGGCAGTGAGCGCGCGCGCTTTAATTGGCGGCTGGCACTGGCCAGGTTGTGCATGCGCGCGGGCAAGCCTGACCTGGGCAGAATCCAGCTGGAACAGCTGGACCTCGAACTACAACGCGCGGGCCTGGACCGCTGGGAGCCGGAACTGGCCCTGCACGTCGGCCGGCTCCTGTACCGCTGCTATGACCTGTTGCCGCAAAACCACGCCGTGCGCGAAAGCAAAGACGCCACGCATCGCCGGTTGTGCCAGTTCGATCTGGAAGCAGTACTCGAATAAAAATCATCAAAAAGGAGAAGCACCATGGCCAAAGACGGTTCGGTAGCACCCAAGGAACGTATCAATATCACCTTCAAACCCGCGCTTGGTGGTGCACAGGAGGACGTCGAGCTGCCGTTGAAACTGTTGGTGCTGGGGGATTTTTCCCAGCGCGACGACCCGCGCAAGCTTGAGGATCGCAAGCCTATCGGGATCGACAAGAACAGCCTCGACGAGGTGTTGGCCAAACAGGCCCTGAATTTGACATTGAGCGTGCCCAATCGGCTTCAGGATGACGCTGAGGTTGAAGAACTGGCGATCCAGGTGCGAATCAACTCGATGAAGGACTTCAACCCCGCCAGCCTGGTCGAGCAAATACCGCAGTTGCAAAAGCTGATGGTGCTGCGTGAGGCATTGGTGGCACTCAAGGGCCCGCTGGGCAACACCCCGAGCTTTCGTAAAGCCATTGAGCAGGCCCTGGCCGATGACGACTCCCGTGCTTGGGTGCTGGCCGAACTGGGGCTGAGCAGCCCTGATGCCAAACCTATTCAGTAAAAGGACACTGATACCATGACGACTACCCAGTACAACTCGCTGCCTCTGCCCAAATCCGCCGACGAGTGCAGCATTCTCGACAACATCATTGCCCAGACGTTGCTGAGCGCCGATGACGAGGCATACAGCATCGCCAAGCGGGGTGTGTCGGCGTTTATCGAAGAATTGGTCAAGCCTCACAACCGCGAAGAACCGGTCAAGAAGCGTCTGGTCGACCGGATGATTGCCGAGATTGATGCCAAGCTCAGCCAGCAAGTGGACGAGATCCTGCACCACCCGGACTTCCAGGCACTTGAGGCAGCCTGGCGAGGGCTGCAACTGCTGGTAGAGCGCACCAATTTTCGCGAGAACATCAAGATAGAGCTGCTGAATGTCTCTCGGCAGGACCTGCTGGACGACTTCGAGGATTCCCCGGAAGTGACCCAGTCGGGGCTTTACAAGCATATCTACAGTGCTGAATACGGCCAGTTTGGCGGCCAGCCGGTTGGGGCGATCATCGCTAACTACTTCCTGTCCCCCAGCGCGCCTGATGTGAAACTCATGCAGTACGTTTCCAGTGTCGCCGGTATGGCTCACGCGCCGTTCATCGCGGCCGCCGGGCCAGGCTTCTTTGGTCTGGAAAGCTTTACCGGCCTACCTGACCTCAAGGATCTCAAGGATCATTTCGAAGGCCCGCAGTTTGCCAAGTGGCAGAGCTTTCGCCAGAGCGAAGATGCCCGCTACATCGGCCTTACCGTACCGCGTTTTTTATTGCGCACGCCGTACGACCCCCTTGAGTGCCCGGTCAAAACCTTTGCCTACCAGGAAAATGTGGTCAACAGCCACGAGCACTACCTGTGGGGCAATACGGCCTACGCCTTCGCCACTCGCCTGACCGACAGTTTCGCGCGCTTTCGCTGGTGCCCGAACATCATCGGCCCCCAGAGTGGCGGGGCGGTCGAGGACTTGCCGCTGCATCATTTCCAGAGCATGGGTGAGATTGAAACCAAGATCCCTACCGAGGTACTGGTTTCAGACCGGCGCGAATACGAGCTGGCGCAAGAAGGGTTCATCGCCCTGACCATGCGCAAGGGCAGTGACAACGCTGCCTTCTTTTCCGCCAGTTCCGTGCAGAAACCCAAGACGTTCGGCATCAGCGAAGAGGGCAAGGCAGCGGAGCTGAACTACCGGCTCGGTACCCAGTTGCCTTACATGATGGTGATCAATCGCCTTGCCCACTACCTCAAGGTCCTGCAGCGCGAACAACTGGGCTCGTGGAAGGAACGGACCGACCTGGAGTTGGAACTCAACAAGTGGATTCGCCAATACGTGGCGGATCAGGAAAACCCCAGTGCCGAGGTGCGCGGGCGCCGTCCGCTGCGCGCAGCGCGCATCGTCGTCAGCGATGTCGAGGGTGAGCCGGGCTGGTACCGCGTCAGTTTGAGCGTACGGCCGCATTTCAAGTACATGGGAGCGGACTTCACCTTGTCCCTCGTCGGCAAGCTCGACAAAGAATGAGCCGAGGCCAGGGGATGCGCCACCAAAACAGCCTTTTCGAGCGCCTCGAGCCCGATGCGTGCGCCAGCGTGTGCCGCATGACGTCCGTCGCCGCGCATTTGACGAAAATGCTCAGCACCCGCGCCGGCAGCGTCCAGACGCTGCTGGATTACGGCTTGCCTGATCTCAATGATATGCGGCTCAGCCTGCATGAATCCCTGACCCAGTCACGCCTGCTGATCGAGCGCTTCATCCAGGCTTACGAACCACGGCTGGTGAATGTTCGCGTCAGAGTGCTCCCGCGCGTCCATGAAACGTTGGCACTGGCATTTGCCATCGAGGCCGGGCTGCTCATCGACGGTGGCACACAATCTGTCGTGTTCCATGCGCGCCTGGCGGATGCCGGGCAGGTAGAGGTCTGCGCAGATGGCCTTTAACCGCTATTTTCAAAGCGAACTCAGTGCCCTGCGACAACTCGGGCGGCGCTTTTCCGAGCGCAACCCGGCCCTGGCACCGTTTCTCGCCGAGACCGGTCAAGACCCGGATGTGGAGCGTTTGCTGGAGGGTTTTGCATTCCTGACCGCACGCCTGCGCCAGAAGCTCGATGACGAGCTGCCTGAGTTGACGCATTCCCTGATGCAGCTGTTATGGCCCAATTACATGCGCCCAATGCCTGCTTTCAGCATCCTGCAATTTGACCCGTTGAACTGCGCCGGCCCCAGCGTTCGCGTGGCACGGGACACCGCAGTGGAAAGCGTGCCCATCCAGGGCGAGCGTTGCCGTTTCAGAACCTGCTATGCCACCGATGTGATGCCGCTGCAACTTCGTAGCCTGGATTACGCCTGCCAGGGCGAAGCAACCTGGTTGGACCTGCGCCTGACCCTGAGTGCAGAGGGGAATTTCAGTGCGCTGACATTCGAATCGTTACGACTGCACCTGGCCGGAGACCACTATGTGAGCCAAGGCCTGTACCTCAGCTTGTTGCGACATCTGGATGGCATCCATCTGCAGCTATTGGATCAAAACGATTTGCCGGTCAACGGGATCGATGGTCAACCTGCGACGCTATGGCTCAGCGCCAGCCAGGTTCAGCCGGTGGGTTTTGCAGAGGAACACGCATTAATTCCTTACCCGCAAAACACCTTCCGTGGTTATCGCCACTTGCAGGAATATTTCACGTTTCCCGAGAAATACTTGTTTGTCGATGTTCAAGGGTTGGGTGCGCTGCATCGATTGCCCCAAGAGGTGCTCAAGCAGGCACATGGCATGGTGTTGCGCTTCGAGCTGTGCACCCAGGGGCATGCGCTCCAGCGCCCCACCCTGGACAACGTCAAGCTGTACTGCACGCCTATCGTCAACCTGTTCAGTCACGACGCGATACCCATTCGGCTGGATGGAAAACAGGATGAATACCTGCTGTTGCCGGGGGAATATTCTCCGGAAAACGCCGGGGTGTTTTCGGTTGACCGTGTTACCGGATGGCGTCCTGGCGGCTTGGGCTATCAAACCTACGTGCCCTTTGAGTCGTTCGAGCATGACCATGATGGCGAAACTTCGCGGGCGCTGCCCAGCTTCAGCATCCGTCAACGGCCGTCGGTCCAGCATGACGGGCTGGCTACCTGGATAGGCTTTGGCGATCGCTGCGAGCAGGGCCCGGAAACACTGTCGATCGAGCTGACCTGTACCAATGCCGGTCTGCCGCGACAGCTAAGGGCAGGTGAGATCAACCAGCCCGGCGAGCACACCCCTGAGTCATTGACGTTCCGTAACATCACTGCGCCAACCGCGAGTTTTGCGCCGCCACTGGACCAGGATTATCTCTGGAAGCTCATCAGCAACATGTCGCTCAACTATGTGTCGCTGACCGATATCAACGCATTGAAAGTGATTCTCGCGACCTACGACCTGCCGCGCTATCACGATCGACAGGCGCTGAAAATCAGCCAGAAAAAGTTGGGCGCGCTGCGCTCTATCCAGCACGAAGCGGTTGACCGGTTGCACCGGGGCCTGCCGATTCGCGGATTGCGGGTGGACCTGACGGTGGATCCCCTGGGGTTTGCAGGCCAGGGCGATCTGTTTGTGTTCGCTTCGGTCCTCAATCAGTTCTTTGCGCTTTACGCCAGCCTCAATTCGTATCACGAGTTGCGAGTGATCAGCACACAAGGAGACGTGTATCTATGGCCGTTCCGGATGGGGCAGCAACCCCTGCTTTGACTCAGCTTTGCCATGCCATCCGCGAATACACGCTATTCCAGGCGGTGGTGCAGGTGGTCGCACGTTTACGTGAAGCTCATCCCCTGCTGGATGAGGATGCGCTGTATGACCAGCTGGAATTCCAGGCCAATCCAGGCCTGGGGTTTGCAGGACACGATATCGACCGTGTGGAGTTTTTCCTGGACCACGGGCACTTGCGGGCGCGTCTGCGCATCAACGTGCTGGGGTTGTTTGGCGCGGGCTCACCATTGCCCGCGTTTTATGCCGAGCAGGCGTTTGCGGAGCGCGCAGGTGGTAACCCCACGCGGACTTCCTCGATATGTTCCACCACCGACTGCACCGTCTGATGTTACCGATCTGGCGCAAATACCGTTACCGGGCCTGCTTTCAAAAGGGCGCCAGTGATGGGTTTTCCCAGCAAATGTTTGCGCTGATTGGCCTCGGCAGTCACGCGATACGGGGCGCCTCGCTTCTTGATTGCAAGCGCTTGCTGCCTTACCTCGGGCTTCTGAGCCTGCGCGCGCACTCGGCTGCGTTGATGGAGACCGTCCTGCGGTATTACTTCAAGCATGCCCAGGTGTTCATCGAGCAATGGGTCGAACGCACGGTGGACGTCGCGCATTCGCAGCGCAATGACTTGGGCCACGCCAACTGCACGCTTGGCCACGACCTGGTATTGGGGCGTCGCATCGCTGATCGCAGCGGCAAGTTCAGAGTGCACATCAAGGCCCTGGGTTGGCAGCGTTTTCACGACTTTCTGCCCACGGGAACGGCCTATGCCCCCGCGTGCTCGCTGGTACGTTTAACCGCGCGAGACGCGTTGCAATTTGACCTGCGCCTGGTACTGGCACCCGGCGAAATCAGGGCGTTGCATATCGGCGAAAACAATGTGTGCCGCCTGGGTTGGACCAGTTGGCTGGAACATGAGCGAGCGGACGGTGCGATCACGCTCGCCGGCCATTTTCATTAAGGATTGATGAGCATGATTAATGTGGACCTGCAACAACTGATCCTTGCATTGACGGCCCAGACCCGCCGGGACCTGACGCGCGCGGCTGAGCGCTGCATGGCGCGTGGTGGTCATGAAGTGTTGGTGGAGGATCTGCTTCTGGCCTTGCTCGAGCATCCCGCCGGGTTGATGGCCAAGGCACTGGCAGATGCCGACGTTTCCCTGGGCGAACTGCAAGCAGCCTTGCAGCCCAGGAGTGAGCAGAGCGCTACACGCAACCCGGTGTTCGCCCAGGCCTTGGTGCTGTGGTTACAACAAGCCGTGATGGTTGCACACGTAGAGTTGGGCCAACGTTGCGTCGATCACGGTGCCCTGTTGCTGGCACTTTTACAGCACCCGCTGGAGCATGCGGGCAGCTGGTATCACGCGGTGCTCAGCCGTCTAAATACCGGCAGGGTGCGTGATTTTCTGCAGGGCCAGCCCTGCGAAAGTCAGCCGATTGTCACGGAGTCGCTGTTGCAGCGCTTTACCCAGGACCTCACCCAGCATGCCCGTGAGGGCCGGATAGACCCAGTGCTGTGCCGCGAGCGCGAAATACGGCAATTGATCGACATCCTGGTGCGGCGGCGCAAGAACAACCCGATTCTCGTGGGGGAGGCCGGGGTGGGGAAAACGGCGATCGTCGAAGGGCTTGCGTTGCAGATCGCGGCTTTGCAGGTGCCCGAGGCCCTTAAAAGCGTTCGCGTGCTGACCCTCGATATGGGCTTGCTGCAAGCGGGTGCTGGCCTCAAAGGCGAGTTCGAGCGACGTCTCAAAGGTGTGATTGATGAAGTGAACGCATCGCCTGAGCCGGTCATCCTGTTTATCGACGAAGCCCATACCTTGGTGGGCGCTGGCGCCCAGCCGGGAGGCCTGGACGCGGCCAACCTGCTCAAGCCGGCCCTGGCGCGCGGCGCGCTGCGTACGATCGCCGCTACCACCTGGTCGGAATACAAGCAGTACATCGAAAAGGACCCGGCATTGGCGCGGCGGTTCCAGCCGGTACTGGTCGAGGAGCCGAGTGTCGAGCAGGCAGTGTCGATTCTGCGGGGACTGGTGCCTGTCTATGAAGCGAGCCATGGCGTGTATGTCCGTGATGATGCGGTGGTAGCAGCGGCCCACATGAGCGCACGCTATCTGGTGGGCCGACAGTTGCCTGACAAGGCGGTGGACGTGCTGGACACCGCCTGTGCCAGCGTCCGCACGCGTCAGGCAATGCCGCCTGAGGCCCTGCAGGCGTTACGCGCCGAACTGATCGAGGGCCAGCGGCAGGCGCGGGCGCTGAGTCGAGACTTTGATAGCGGATTGCCTGTGGATGCGCAGGCCCTTCAGGCGCTGAAGTTGCGCCTGGAAACCCTTGAGCACCAGCGCCAGGTACTGGAGCAACAGTGGCTTGAGCGCGATGGGCCGTTGGTGAAACCTGAGGTCTGCCCGCACGGCGTAGCGCATGTCATCAGCGCGTGGACCGGTATTCCCGTCGAGCAGCTGGCCCTTGAACCGAACACAAAAGTGCTTGGGTTTGCCGCGGCCTTGCGCTCGCGCGTGCTTGGGCAGGACCACGCGGTGCAGGCCCTTGATCGTGCCTTGCGCGCCGTTGCCGCCGGGCTCAACAAGGTCGATGCCCCTGTCGGGGTGTTTCTGCTGGTGGGGCCAAGCGGTGTAGGCAAGACAGAAACAGCCCTGGCCCTGGCGGATCTTCTGTACGGCGGTGAACGGTTTGTCACCACCATCAATATGTCGGAGTACCAAGAGAAGCACGCGCTTTCCCGATTGATCGGTGCGCCACCGGGTTATGTCGGTTATGGCGAGGGCGGGGTTTTGACCGAAGCCGTACGCCAGCGTCCCTATTCAGTCGTGCTGCTCGACGAGGTGGAGAAGGCCGACCCTGAGGTATTGAACCTGTTTTACCAGGTCTTTGACAAAGGGCGCGCGAATGATGGCGAAGGGCGGGAAATCGACTTTCGCAACACCGTGCTGCTGATGACATCCAACCTCGCCAGCGACGCTATCAACGCGCTTTGCGCAGGCGGTCAACGACCTGAACCCCAGGTGCTGCAAGACGCCATTTACCCGGTGCTGCATGCCCACTTCAAGCCCGCATTGCTCGCCCGTATGCGCGTCATACCGTATTACCCGATTGACGAGCAGGTGCTGCACGACGTGGCAGAGCTCAAGCTTGCGGGCCTTGGCCAACGGCTGCACTCGCGCAAACTGGCATTCACCTACACGCCAGAATTGGTCGCGCACATGACCGAGCGTTGCGCGGACGGTGACAGCGGTGCGCGGTACATCGACCATTGGATCGAGCGCCATTTGTTGCCGCAGATGGTGGACGGTCTGCTCGGCGCCATGGCCATGGAGACCCCGGTTTCCTCGGTGCATGCGCGATTGGATGGCAACGGCCTGCCGCTCTGCGAGTTCAGCCAATGACCGACCTTGATCAATTGCCTGACCCGCTTGCCCACGCCAACGCCTTGATCGGCTGCTTCACACGTATAGGCCTGGACAGTGACGGCGCTTCATTGCCCGGCGCGTGCGTTTCAGCGGTGGCGCAACTGAGTCACTGTGAGCTCACCCAGTTGTACCGGCTTGACGAAGCGACCGGCCGGCTTGAGCTGGCCGCCCAACACCTGAGCGCGACGCCCTCGGTGGCGGTGGCGACTTCAAGTATCGATCCGCGACAGGTGCCTTTACTGCGCGACACACTGGATCAAGGCGCCGCGGTCAGTGTGGATGATGTGCAAAACAGCCCTTACGACCTGGGTTTCTTGCCGGTGCTCGCATCACCTTGGCGCGCCTTGTTGAGTGTGCCGCTGTTCAACCGCCTCAATACGCTCACAGGCGTGCTGCTGTGCGTGACCCAACGCCCGGCAGCGTTGCAAGGCTACGCGTCCTCGCTGGGCCAGTTCGCCAGCTTCGCCTTGCACCAACTGGCCCTGCTGCGCAGCCTGCGGTGGGTGCCGGCTGTTGCGCCGCAAGGGCGCCCAGTGTCGCTGACAGGCACGTATGGCCTGATTGGCCATAGCACAGCGATGGCGCAAACGTGCCAATTAATCAGCAAGGTGCTGCATACCCCTTATACCGTCCTGCTACGGGGAGAAACCGGCACCGGCAAAGAGGTGGTGGCTCGGGCCATCCACTTGGCAGGGCCGCGTGCAGCCAAGGCTTTCGTGGTGCAGAACTGCGCTGCGTTCCCGGAAGGCTTGTTGGAGAGCGAGCTGTTCGGCTACCGCAAAGGCGCATTTACCGGTGCCGAGCGCAACTATGCAGGGCTGTTCGACGCCGCCCATGGCGGCACGTTGCTGCTGGATGAAATCGGCGATATGCCACTGACCCTGCAAGCCAAGTTGTTGCGTGTATTGCAGGAAGGTGAGGTTCGCCCATTGGGCGCCAGTGCTGCGCACAAGGTTGATGTGCGCATCATCGCGGCGACCCACCGTGACCTCGCAGCCATGGTCGCCGAAGGCAGTTTTCGCGAGGATCTTTATTACCGGCTTGCCCAGTTCCCCATCCAGTTACCGGCCTTGCGTGAGCGAGACGGGGATGTGCTGCAGCTGGCACGGCATTTCGCCGACAAGGCGTGCGCAAGCCTGGGAAGGACACCTGTGGAATGGTCGAATATCGCCCTTGATCAACTGTCGAGTCATGCCTTTCCTGGCAACGTGCGTGAACTCAAGTGCCTGGTGGAGCGAGCCGTTCTGCTGTGTGACGACAACGTGATCCTGCCGGCGCACCTGTCGCTTCCCCAGGCGTCGGCCGCGACCGCCGTTGATGATGTCACGCTGCGCCAGCGTCTGGAGCGGGTAGAGCGCGTGTTCCTGCTCGATTGCCTGCACAAGAATCGTGGCAACCGGACCCGTACGGCGCGTGAGCTCGGCGTCGCACGGCGCACGCTGCTTTACCGGCTTGCACGCTTGAACATTCCTTGCGGCGAAGCCAGCGGGGAGCGTTGAACGGTGCATCCGAGGATTGCCGAGATCATTGCCGCCGTCATCGATATGAAGTCGGCGGGCCTTTTCACCGAGGAGAAACCTGATGCCTGATCGTCCGTGGCACGTCGTCGTGCTTGTGTTGTGTCTGCTTGGCGGTTGTAACGCCAATTACGTATTCGATGATGCCCAATACCGTCCTTTGGGTGAGCCCCAGGCGGTGACCCGTGGCCGATAAGAAAGAGGGAGCTTGACCATGCGGCTTGTGTTTGAGGTAAGTGAGGCCGCAGGCGCAGACCCTGTGTCCACGGTGCGCAAAGTGTTTGACGGCGTGGGCGGTGTGATTGGGCGTGGCTCTGGCTGTGACTGGGTCATCCATGATCCCAGCCGGCTGCTCTCCAGTCACCACGGTTTGGTGGGTTACCGCGAAGGTCGTTACTTTCTGACGGATATCAGCAGCAACGGTATCGGCATGGCAGGCAGTTGCGAACGGTTGCACAAAGGGCAGGCGCGATTGATCGAAGATGGCGACGTGTTCGAACTGGGTGCGCTGTCGATACGCGCGCGGTTGATGGAGCCGATTCCACTTTTGCGTGAGCAGCCCATCACCACGGGAGTGCCGATTCCCGACGATGCTTTCCTGGCCCTGGACCCGTTGCAGGCACTGGACCTTGAGCATCAGCGACATAGCACCTCGGATGAACTGGCAGCTTTGAATGCGGGCGTTGGCGAGCCCGGAGAGTGGGCGGACCGGCACGCCGCCGACCGTGAGCATGTGGCAATGCCGTGCCGGGTGGAGCCCGTCAAGGAGCTTCCCGTAGCGGACTCTGTCGCGACGGCACCGCCGCTGGATGACGTCTTCTGGACGGAGTTTGCTGCGGCGCTGGGGCTTGACCTGGGCCGCCTTGACCACGTTGCCCGAAAGGCGCTGGCGATCAAGGTGGCGCGCCTTTGTCGGCTGGAGGTTGAACGGCTGCAACACAGCCGGGCCTTTGAAGAACAGGTTCGCCTGATCTCAACCCTGCACAGCGATTATCCAGGATGATGTCCATGTATCGAATCACCCTCACGCCCCTGTTGCTCACGCTCGGCCTGTTGGCTGGCTGCAGCGCCGTATCGCCTTTTTCGACATTGACCAAACTGGACCTGGTACTGACCGCCAGTGAGCAGGTCAACCCGGACCTTCATGGCCGACCCTCGCCGGTCGTGCTGCAACTGATTGAACTGCGCCATGGCGTAGCTTTCGAGAATGCCGACTTCTTCAGCCTGTATGACCACGCCGAGCAGGTATTGCCAAAGGACTGGGTGAGCAGCGAGGAAATAGAGCTGCGCCCAGGGGACCGACTGGCGCTCAAGCTGAGTGTCGGGCCAAAAAGTCATTTTGTGGGCGTGCTGGCGGCGTACCGAGACTTGCCGCACGTTCAATGGCGGCTGCTCGTTCCGCTCACCGCGCAGCAATTGAACCGTGCCGAGCTGGTACTGGACCACGACGGAATCCGGCTTGCCGACCCGCGCTCCGGCAAGGAGGTGCAGTGATATGCACGCGCATAAAGTCATTTGGCAGGAAGGCATGCTGTTGCGGCCGCAGCACTTGCAGCACAACGACCGCCATTACCAGCAACAGCTCAACCAGACGCGTTTGCTGGGTCCTGACGCCTGGGGCTTCCTCACGCTGGAACTCGATGTGCAGTACCTCAACCTGGGCAAACTGGTGGTCACTCAAGCCAGCGGTGTGTTGCCGGACGGTAGCCTGTTCGACCACGGCACCGCGATGGAGCCTCTGGTATTACAGGTACCCGCCAACCCAGGGGAACAGGCTGTTTACCTGGCGCTGCTGCTGGCAACCGGCAACCAGATTGAAGCCCGCCAACCGGAGCAGGGCGATGTCCTGGCGCGCTACCTCGCTTGTGAGGTGGAGGTAGGTGATTCGAACGCCGGTGCCGACGCTCGCTGTCGGATTCACTGCGCGCGACCTGATTTGCGTCTCCTGCTGGGTGAGCAGCACAGGGAGCAGGGCTTCGTCAGACTCAAGGTCGCCCAGGTGCTGGAGTCTACCGATGCGGGGGGCGTGCGCCTGGATGCGGAGTTCGTCCCGACGTTCATTTTTATGCAGGATCGCGGGTATGTATCGTCTTGTCTCAAGGAGGTGATCGGCCTGCTGGCGTCGCGGGGGGATGCCATCGCGGCGCGGATCCGGGGCGAGAGCAGCGCCGCCGGCACGCAGGTGGGCGATTTCCTCATGCTGCAAGTGATCAATCGTACCGAGTTGGAGCTGCGCCACTGCTTGAGCCAGGCCCAGGTTCGCCCTGAAGCGGTGTTCCGCGCACTGGTGGCGCTGCTCGGTGAGTTGTCGACGTTCGCCAGCGATAGCAGGCGCCCGGCGCTGGATGTGCATTACCGGCACGCTGACCAGGGGGCAAGTTTCCGGGGGCTGATGGAGGCTGTGCGTACGGTGCTGTCGGTCGTGCTGGAACAGCACTCCATCGAGTTGCCATTGCAACAACGTCAGTACGGCGTATTGGTTTGCCCGGTCAGCGACCTGAAATTGCTGGGTACGGCGACGTTCATCCTGGCGGCTACGGCGCAATGTGATTCGGAGACATTGCGCCAACGCCTGCCAGCGCATTTGAAAGTCGGCGCGGTTGAGCGCATACGCGAATTGGTCAATCTGCACCTGGCGGGTATCAAGGTCAAACCACTGCCCGTGGCGCCGCGCCAGATCCCGTTCCACGCCGCCAAGACCTATTTCATGCTGGACATGAATGCCCGCGATATCGCGCAGCTGGAGCAGTCGGGTGGCTTCGCGTTCCATGTCGGGGGCGAGTTCGCCGGGCTTGAGCTGACCTTCTGGGCCATCAGGAATTGAATGCTATGGACAGTGAATACTCGCAGGACGAAAAAACCGTCCTGCTCGATCGCGACGGCCACGGGCCCGCGCAAGGGCCGCTCACGGAGTTCCCGGCGCCGCCGCGCTATGAACAATTGCAGGACCGGATGATCTACGCGAGCCAAGCACTGGGTGCGCACAGCTTCACCACAGCGCTCAATCCCCTCGTGGTCGCCGCCTGGGAGCTATTGTCGCAAGTGGTCCAGCTCAAGGGCTGCTCCGGTCGGGAAAACCTCATCACGATCAACGACCGATTGTCATCCGCGGTGACTCAATTCGAAACCCGTGCCTTGCAGGGGGGCGTTGAAAACACCCAAGTCATGTCTGCGCGCTACGTGTTGTGCAGCGTGATCGACGAAGCAGTCGTCACCACGTCGTGGGGCGCTCGAAGTGACTGGTCGAAGGTGAGCCTGTTGAGTCGCTTTCATCACGAGACGTTTGGCGGCGAGAAAGTATTCCAGTTGCTGGAACGCCTGGCGCGCGACCCGGTAAAACACTTGGCGATGCTGGAGCTGGTGTACCTGTGCCTGTCCCTGGGGTTCGAAGGTAAATACCGGGTGATGGAGCGGGGGGTAGTGCAACTCGAAGCCGTTCGCGATGGCCTGTATCGACAGATCAGGCAGGTGCGAGGCAATCCACCGTCGGCGTCGGTGTTGCCGGAAGGGCAGGGGCGCACGCGACGCAGGCACGTACGCGTCATTCCGGTTGGCGGGTGTGTGGCCTTCACGCTGTGCGGTTTGCTCGCGATGTACACGGGATTCGCCTGGGTGTTGGAGCGAGAAAGGGCAAGTGCGCTGCAAAGCCTTCAATTGTCGGCGTCGGATCTTACCCGCACGCCCTAGTAAACGCAGGGAGCAACGAATGAACGCATTCTTCAAGGGCGTGGGCGCCGTGCTGGCCAAGGTTTGGGTGTGGAGCCTGATGCTGGTGCTTTGCTGCGCTGCATTTGTGTGGTACGCCGGACCGCTGTTGGCCGTGGACGACCACCGGTTCTGGCAAAGCGCCACTGCCCGCCTGTTGACCCTCAGCGTATTGTTTCTACTGTGGGGATTGGCGATGGTCCTGGCTGGCGGGCGCCGTGCTGCAGGACTCGAAAGGCCGGCTCCGCCAACCGCTCATCCGCCATTGAGAGCGGTGGAGGACGAGCAGAAGCACGTCCGTGGACGTTTCAAGGAAGCCCTTCATCGGTTGAAAACGTCTGCGCGCTATGGCGAGCGCAACGCACGTTGGCGCCATGATTTGCCCTGGTACCTGGTGATCGGTGAGCCGCGCAGTGGCCAGACCCAACTGTTGGCGGCAGCGGGTTTGCAGTCACCGTTCGATCAGGTTGACACGCGACCGACGGGCGGCAGCGGGCAGTGTGACTGGTACTTCGCCGATGAAGGGGTGCTTATCGACACGCCAGGGCGCTATCTGATTCAACCAGACCGTTCGGTGGATGCCGCCGGCTGGACCACGCTGTTGGCCAGCCTGAGGTGGCGGCATCGAGTGCGCCCGCTCAACGGCGTGGTGGTGACGCTGTCGGTAGACAGGCTCCTGAGCGGTAATGAGCATGACCTGGAGCAACTGGCGCGCCATGTCCATTCGCGCGTGCAGGAAATTCAGCAGGTGCTGCAGGTGGACGTACCCCTCTATCTGGTGGTGACCCAGGCCGATCGACTGGCGGGGTTCATCGAGTACTTCGACTCATCGTCAGGGGACGATGTCGGAGCGGTGCTGGGCCAACCTCTGGAGGCTGACAAGGCGGGCAATGACATCACCCAGGTTCGCCGAGCGTTCGAGCAATTACTGCAACGTTTGCACGGCGAACTGATTGAGCGATTGCATCAGGAGCGCGATGTCGAGCGCCGCGGGCGAATGCTTGATTTTCCCCAGCAGACCGCGCAAATAGGCGAGCGTTTGTGCCTGTTTATCGAGTGGGCGTTTTGCGCCCATCGCTACCAGCGCATCAGCGGCTTGCGCGGGTTCTACCTGACCTGTGCCAGCGACAGCCGCAGCCATTTCGTGCAGGGCCTGTTCAGTCGGGTGATCTTTGCCGGAGCGGACCTGGCCGCCTTGCAGACCCGGGAGCGCCAGCGCATCTGGCGGCGCAATGGGTTGCTGGGGATGGCGGCTGCGCTGGTCCTGGCGGGTGCCGGGGGGCTGTGGATGCACAGTTACGCGGCCAACCAACAACGTTTGGCTCATATCGCTGCACTTAGCGCCCCCGTCGTGCAGGGTAGCGATGAAACCTTGACACTCCTGGCGCTGCTGGACGCTCGCTGGGCGGCGACCCAGGTGTTTCCCACACCAGGCGACACTCCGCTGATCGAGCGAGCCGGCCTGTATCAGGGCGAGGTCAGCCGACCGTGGGTGGCGCGCGCCTATGAGCAGGCGTTGCAGCAGCGACTGCTGGGCCGCACCGTTGCCCTGCTCGAAGAGCAGGTACGCGCCAGCCTCGGCGATCGCGAGCGCCTGCTCGACAACTTGCGTGCGTACCTGATGCTCAATCTGCGCGAACGCCGGGATACCGCGTGGTTGGCGCAGCATATGGCCAGCCATTGGTCGCTGCGGTTTCCCGGTGATATGCCGGTACAGAAGCGCCTGAATGAACATTGGGCGCGACTGCTTGAGCAGCCATTTTCCGCCCGCCTCAACGACGAGTTGGTGGCTCAGGCGCGGGCCGCGCTGCGGGGCGAGTCATTGGCCGACGTGGTGTACCGGGTGCTGCGCGAACAATCGCGCGACCTGGAGCCGTTGCGTCTGGCCGAGGGCAAGGTCTTTGCCGCCATCGATCCACCGGTTCCTGGCTTCTACACCAAAAGGTATGTGCAGTACTTCGAAGCGCAAGGCCCCAGGCTGGTAAACGCCATCGCCCAGGATAACTGGGTACTGGGCGAAGGCACTGACTTGAGCAACCAGGATCTGCAGCGCTTGATGATCGAACTGCAACAGCGCTACTTCAGTGAGTATGCCCAGGCCTGGAGCGACGCCCTCGGTCGCGTCAGGCTGCTGCACACCGACGGCCTGCGCGAGGATGCCGAACGGCTCGCGGGGCTGACGTCGGCCCAATCGCCAGTCCTTCTGCTATTGCAGCAGCTTCGTGAAAATACCCGTTTACTGCCGGGCCTGGAGCTGCCAGCAACGATGGCCCAGCCGTCAGGCGCGTTGGGCGTGATCGCCAAGGCTGCGGTGGCGCAGGGGCAGGCTGCCTTGGGCGACTCGGCACGCCGGGCTTTGCAGCGGCGTTTTGAACCCTTGCATCAGTTGCTGGATGAGCAGCAGAACCCCAGCGCGGAGCTGGCCCAGGGGTTGCGCCTGCTCGACCAATTGCACCTGCAATTAGCGACGCTGAGCCGTGAGGGTTCGCCGGAGCAGGCGGCCTTTTTGCGGGCAAAGCGGCGGATGGACGGCCAGCAGGACGTGCTGGGCGACCTGCGTGCAGCGTCCAGCCGTTTGCCGCTTCCGCTTGCCGGTTGGTTTGAAGGGATTGGCGATCAGACGTGGCGCCATTTATTGGACCAGGCCTATGCCCATGTCAATCAGCGCTACCAGAGCGAGGTGCAGGGGCTTTACGCCAGGGCGATTCGCCAACGGTACCCGTTCAATGCCCACGCGACGAGTGATGTGGCCCTTGACGATTTTCGTGAGTTCTTTAAACCCCAAGGCGTGTGGGCGCGTTTTTACGAGGGGTACCTGCGCTCGTTTGTCACTGCGGATGGCACGCGCTACCGGTTGCGTGGGCTGGACGGACAGGGTTTGCCGATCTCGCGTTCGCTGCTGGATCAACTGACGAAAGCCCAGGTTATCCGACGCAGCTTTTTCACCGAAGATCAGGGAGAGTTGGCGGTGGGCTTTACCTTGGCGCCCTACAGCCTGGATCAGTCGGTCAACCGAGCGATCCTGCGATTGGGTGAAAAGCAGTTGGAATACCGGCACGGCCCGATCATACCCATGACGTTCCGGTGGCCCATCGAAGCAGATAACGGACGCGCCAGCCTCGTACTGGAGAGGGGGGGCGAATTGCGCCCCCTGGGTATCGAGAAGAGCGCCGGCGCCTGGTCGTTGTTCCGGTTTTTCGACTTGCTGCAACGCGAGCCTGCGAGTGACCGCAACGCGCAGATCGTCAAGGCTGACCTGGCCGGATTGCGTGCCAACTACCTGCTGACCAGCCAACGGACACCCAGCCCATTTGAGATGGACACGTGGCGCACCTTCCGTCTGCCGGAGCAACTGTGAACCCGATGCGGCCCACATGGCGCAGCGCCGGGCGTACACAGCGCGGGCAGTCACGGCCGCGCAATGAGGATGCCCTGCTCGATTGTGCGCAAGGAGGCTGTTGGGCGGTGGCGGACGGCATGGGCGGGCACCGGCACGGCGATCTCGCGAGCGAATGGGTGATCAGCAGCCTGGCTTCGTTGTCGGCGCAGGGCAGCCTTGACCAGCGGGTCGATGCGGTTCGACAACGGCTGCAAGGTGTCAACCGGCGGCTGGCGGATGCGCGGCGCACCGGCAGTGCGACGATGGGGAGTACGGTGGTCACACTGTTGCTGGATAACGGGCGTGCGGCCTGTGTGTGGGCGGGGGACAGCCGCTGTTATTTGTGGCGTGAACAACGCCTGTACCAGCTGTCGAAAGATCATTCGCTGTTGCAGCGCCTCATGGACGAGGGGCAGTTGAGTGCGACGCAAGCTCGGGCCCACCCTGATGCCAGAGCCTTGACCCGGGCCATTGGCGCGCACGCGTCATTGCGGCTTGAGGTGCTGGAGCTCAGGACCCGCCCTGGCGATGTGTTTTTATTGTGCAGTGATGGTCTCTACCAGGCCCTCAGCCATGTCCAGCTGGGCCTGGCGTTGAGTGCAGGCGGGCCGCAGCAGGTCGTGGAAAGATTGTTCGCCAGCGCGTTGCGCGCCCCGGCACGCGATGATTTGACCGCCGTCGTGGTGCACTCATGAGTGCGGCATCAACTCCCCCGGTTTTGCTCGTTGGCCGCTACCACCTTGAGCAGGTCGTGGGCCGGGGCGGGATGGGCGTGGTGTACCGTGCGCGCGATCTGTTACATGAGCAATTTGGCGAGCCTTGTTCCGCTGTGGCGCTCAAGCTGCTGGACGAGTCTTTATCTGCATGCCCGGACGCCCATGTATTGCTGTTCAGCGAGTTTGCCCTGGCGCGCCGCCTGCGACATGAGCGCGTGGTGAGGGTGTATTCGTTTGAGGTGGATACATCCAGCCAGATCGCCTTTTTTACCATGGAGCTGCTGCATGGCCTGACGCTGGACCGACTGCTTGTGGAATGCCCTGATGGATTGCCGTGGGCAGAGCTGCAACCGATTGCCCTGCAACTGCTGGACGCGTTGGTTTATGCCCATCAACACAACGTGCTGCATGGCGATATCAAACCGGCCAATGTCATGGTGGGCGAAGCGGGCGTGCGTTTATTCGATTTCGGCCTTGGGCAGTCATTTGCGCAGACCCCGGCGGACTTGGCGGCGGTGAATCGCAGCCGGTTGAATGCCTGGACCCGGGCCTATGCGGCGCCTGAATTACTGGCGGGTGGCGCGTTGACGCCCGCTGCGGACCTCTATGGCGTGGCGTGCGTCCTGTATGAGCTGGCCCAGGGCAAGCGCCTCGGGGAACGTCAACCGGGCGCCGGGCTGCCTCGGCCCAGGCAGTTGCCCCGACGTTGCTGGCCGGCACTGCACACCGCCTTGGCGCAAGACCCGCAACGCCGGGCCCTAACGGTCGCCGAGTTGCGGCAGGTCATGGGGTGCAGGCGGCTTCGCTGGTTCGGCTAGCCAGAACGTCAGCCAGCCAGGTCATGCAGTTGGCAGTAGTCGGCCCAACTCATGCCGGCCATCTGTGCGACTTCCTTGTGCACCTCGAGGCGCTGAGTTTCGAAGGCTTCGCTGGACTCGGCAGTCAGCTTGAGGGTCAGCTCCCAGGCGAACAGGCCCTGGCGCTCGGCCTGCGCCTCGAACGCTTCATACAGACGCTCGGTACGATACTGCGCCACGGTTTCTCCCCTGGCCTGGGCAGCCAGTGGGTTGAGGTTGTTCAATTCAGCGGCCACATCCGGGTGTTCGTGCAGGAACCGGTCCAGTGCGCGTTGATAGTTATCGCCAGGTGCTGACAACGCCAAGCCCCTCAGCGAGAGAGAGGGGAGTCGACGTCGGGCGCGTGCCCGTCGACGTGACGCCGAGCGCGCTTGCGCGACCTGCGCTGGAGCCAGCGTTGCAACGGTGCCAGTAAAAAGAACATCAGGTAGGCGACAAGCACCAACGTCAAATCTATCCAGGTCTCCGCGACGGGCCCGGTATACAGTTCGATGACGTTCTTGATGATAAATAACAGCGCCACGCTGCACAGCCACAACAGGATGGTGACAAATAGGGGGCGCATGGTGCTGGACCGCTTATGGTGCATGGTAAGGCTCTCTCTCCTTTGTGCCTGCTTCTGGCCAGGCAATATTCCCTGAGTGGGCACCCGGTGTTAACCAGGTTGTAACATCCTTTAACAAACGGAAACGCGGCGGATAATACCGACTCAGACAGGTTTAGGGGATGACTCAGGTCAGAAAGTTCGATTTTTTATCTAGGAATTTTCACAGCCCCCAGGTTTTTTTTGCTGAAAAGCCCGGTGAGATGGCAAAAAGCTTTCGCGCCGAGCATCAGGGCGTGTAGCGTTGACGGGTATTCCGGCGCTGATCTCCAGACCCCGCGAATACGGGCAGAGGGCGGCTCATGGCGCAAACGCTGTTCAAACTTTTCCTTACCCAGCGCCTGGCGGCCCTGGCCAGTATCGAGTCGTTGCGTGCGATTCGGGAGGGATTGTTGTGGATCCTGCCGTGCCTGTTGGTGTCTGCCATTTTCCTGATCCTGTCCGAATGCGCCAAGGTGCTGGGCTTCAGCCCACCAACAGTGAGCTTTCTTTCGGGCCTGCATGACCGGATCAGCTCGGTGATTCCACTGCTGGTCGCCGCTTCCATTGGCTATATGCTGGCCATTCAGCACCGCTTGCCACAACTGCCAATAGCCTTTTTGTGCCTTGCCAACGTAGTGGTGGCCACGTTTCTTTTGCGCGAATACCCTCGGGCTTCGGCCACCTTCCTGCTGTTCATTGCCATCGCGTCGCCGCTGATCAATGTGCCGTCCATCGCCTGGTTGCACCGTTTGCGTTGGACTCGCCTGGTGAATGAAGACCTGATCGGACACAACCTCAAGGGCACGATCAACATGGTGCTGCCCGGTGCGATCACTGCGCTGGCATTGGTGGTGGTGTTGTCGTTGCTGCTGCAGATCCCCTATGTGGCGCAACTGCAGGGACCGCAGGTGCTCAATGCGTTACAGGCGCCTTACGGCAGCGGTTTGTTTGTGACCTTGATGAACTCGCTGTTGTGGTTTTTCGGGATTCATGGCGTGTACGCCATGCAGCCGCTGTTCGACGTGCTGGATCAAGCTGTGGTGCTCAACGGCGCAGCGCTGGCGGCGGGTGAGCCGGTCCAATACCTGCTTAACAGCGGCCTGTTGGGCAGCTTCGCATTTATCGGTGGGTCGGGCGGCGCGTTGTGCCTGCTCCTGGCAATCCTGCTGTTTTCCAGGAGCCAGTCCATGCGGTTACTGGCGATGGCCAGCTTGCCGCTGTCGTTATTCAATGTCAGCGAAGTGCTGTTGTTCGGTTTGCCGATCATCCTCAACCCGCGGTTGTTCATACCCTTTCTGCTGGTGCCGGCGGTCAATGCGACGGTGGCGCTGGCGGTGGTGCAACTGGGTTGGGTAGCACCGGCCGTGGCCAGCGTGCCGTTTACCGCACCGGTGTTGCTCAATGCTTACCTCAGTACCCATGGCGACGTCGCGGCCGTGGTATTGCAGGTTGTACTGATGGGCCTGGGGACGCTTGTGTATGCGCCGTATGTACGGGCGATCCATCGCCAGGCAAGTGACGGCGGCACGGTATACCTCAAATCCCTGGACATGACATTTCGCGGCCTGGAGGAGAAGGGGCGGTTGCTGGAGTTCGACCCGGTACTCGCGTCGCACCGCGCCCTGGCCCGGCAGGCCATTGAGTTGAACCGGATCCAGCAGATCAGCGACTACGAGTTCTATCTTGAGTTTCAGCCCCAAGTCTCCACCCGTACCGGCCTGTGTACCGGCTGCGAAGCCTTGATGCGCGCCCGGGACGGCGAGGGCACGGTGCATTCACCCTGGGAGTTCCTGCAATGGTTGGCACAGGCCCGGTTGATGCCGGATGTGGACGTGTGGGTGGCGTCCCAGGCCGTACGCCAGTATCAACAGTGGAAGAAGGCCGGTTTTGAATTGCCCATGACCATCAATGTCTCCAGCGTCACCCTCAAGGACGCGGCTTATGGTAATCGCCTGGTGGAAATTCTCGCCCAGGCCCAGGGCTGGGTGTCGGTGGAAATCACCGAAGATGCGCTGGTCAGCGATATCCAGGCGACCCGTCAGACCATCCAGAAACTGCAGGCATTGGGGGCAAAGGTATATATCGATGACTTTGGCACCGGGTTTTCGGCGTTGAGTTACCTGCATCAGTTTCCGGTGGACTTCATCAAGATTGATCGCAGCTTCGTGGTTGCCCAGCACGATCCCAAGGGCGCTCAGGTGCTGACCGGCATGCTGCGTTTCTGTGAGGCGCTCAACCTGGGCGTGGTGGTGGAAGGGGTCGAGACCGCCGAGCAATTGGCGTTTCTGAATACGGGGGCTGAGTTGTTCATTCAGGGCTGGTATTTCAGCAGGGCGTTGCCGGGGCATGAAGTGCCGCAGTTTGTGCGCGAGCGGGCGGGATTGGGGTGATCTGGCAGTCATGGGCTTAGGTATCTACACAACTTTGTAGCAGCCTACGGTAACCACGATGCGAAGCGAGTCGCTCTTGATCTTGCTTTTGATCTAGGCGCCCCGTTAAACCACGCTGTCGGATTACGGGCACACCGAGCCTAAGCGAGGTGCCGAGTGGTGGGGCAAGAGCGTTTTGCTTACTTTTGCGCTTTTCAAAAGTGAGACGCCGTAAGGGCGGAACCCATAGCAGCCGTTACCGCAGCAACGGATATGTACTCGCTCGGATCCAACATCCTGGTCGGCTGTCAGGCCGCCATCGGGGGCAAGCCCCCTCCCACATTTAGGTCGCGGGGTATCAGTTAGAGAGTCTTCGGCTCCTGAGCCGTCACAGGTTCAGGGCCGTGCCAAAGTTGTGTAGATACCTATGGCCATCGGGAGCAAGCCCCCTCCCACATTTGGAACGCGGGGCATCAGTTAGAGAGGCTTCGGCTCCTGGGCCATCACAAGTTCAAAGCCGTGCCAAAGTTGTGTAGATACCCATGCAGTCATGGGGCCGACCGCTTTGGCGGCCGGCCCCGTTCAAATGCAAGCCGGCTTGCTAGACCGCCTCGTAGCCCCGATTGGTCCGCTCGATCTCCTCGACCAGTGCGTCTATCCCCTCCAACCGTGCCCGATTGTCATGGTCCCAAGGATGAAAGCCCGGTTTGAAATAGTGCAGCCACGGCCGCAGCATGCGCGCAAAGATGCCCTTGGGGGCATACAGAAACTTGAGCATGCGCCAGAACCCCTGCAGATGCCCACCCGACTTGCGGTCGGCAATCAACAGGCGCACGTGGAAATCGAACACCACCAGCCAGAACAGCAGCGTGGTAAACAGCATGGTGCCGGTGCGCAGCAAGTAGCGCTTGGGCCCAGGCGTGATCACCCGGTTCCACACATCGAAGGCCACCGCTTTATGTTCGGTTTCCTCAAGGGCGTGCCAGTACCACATCTGTTGGTAGCCCTTGAGTGAGTCGCCGAAACGCGACGGGTCGCTCAGCAGGATTTCCGCGAGCATCGCGGTGTAGTGCTCAAGGGCGATGGTCACCGCGAGGTTAAAGGACGGCGGCAGGTGTTTCTTTTGCAGGTCGAGGAAGAATTTCAAGCGGCGATCGAGGCTGTGCGCCGGCAGGCCTGCCGCTTGCAGCAGGTCGTTGTAGGCCACGTGTTCCCGGCTGTGCATGGCCTCCTGGCCGATGAAGCCCTGGATTTCTTTCTTGAGGTCCGGATCGTCGATGCGGGAACGGTAGTGGCGCACGCTGTCCATGAAAAACAGCTCGCCCTGGGGAAACAGCAGCGACAGGGCATTGAAAAAGTGCGTGATGAACGGGCCTTGTTCATGCCAGTTGGTGATGCGCCCGGCGGGCAGGGCGAAGCGGATATCACGGCGAATCGGCAACATGGGGTGTGCTCCTGTTCAGAGACGGGGCTCGTCGTTGGTTTCAAACACGGGCGTGCGTGGTTTGGGCGCCATGCGCCTGCTGGCAAACACCACCAGCGCTTGATAGGCCGCCGGCAGGCAACGGGCGAGCAGGTCGAGCAAATACGCGTCGCGGCCGATCAGCACGCGGCGTTTGTTTTTGCGCACGCCTTGCAGGATCACCTTGGCGGCCTGGTCGGCGTCGGTGATAAACAGCTTTTCGAAATCGGCGCGTGCCTGTTGTTCGCTATGGATAAGGAAACCGGTCATGTTCGCGTCAATCCGGCTGCTGCGGCAGATGTCGGTGCGAATTCCGCCAGGATGCACGCAGGTGGCGGAGACGCCGCAGCGTTGCAGGTCCAGTTCCTGGCGTAGCGCTTCGGTAAAGCCGCGCACCGCGAACTTGCTGGCGTTGTAGCCACTCATGCCGGGCTGGGCGAACAGGCCGAACACGCTGGAGGTGTTGACGATATGCCCGTCGCCGCTGGCCTTCAGGTAAGGCAGGAACGCCTTGGTGCCATGCACCACGCCCCAGAAATTGATGCCGACGATCCACTCCAGGTCGGCATAGTCCACGCCTTCCACGGTGCTCGACAGCGCCACTCCGGCATTATTGAAGACCAGGTTGACCTGGCCATGCTCGGCCGCACAACGCGCCGCCCACTCCAGCATGGCTTGACGGTCCGAGACATCCAGTACCTGAGTGGTGACGGTCACCGGCGACAGGGTCGAGGTCCTGACCAGGTCCCGTGTGCGCTCCAGCCCCTGGCTGTTCTTGTCGGCCAAGGCCAGGTGGCAACCCTCCCGTGCCAGGGCCAGTGCCAGTGCGCGACCCATGCCGGAGGCCGCTCCCGTGATTGCCGCCACGCGGCCGGTGAATGACTTCATGACAGACTGCCTTCTGTGGCGCAATGAGGGGTGGGTGCGGGGCGCGGCACAGGCACAACGGGCGCCCGGCTGACCACATAGTCCTTGAGCGCAAAATGCCGGGTGACTTGCTTGAACCGCCACGTCGAGCCGGGCCACAGCGTGGTGTTCTTGCCGGTACGCGGGTCGAGGTACCAGCTTTGGCAACCGCCGGTATTCCAGATGGTGCGCTTGAGCTTGCCTTGCAATTGCGCGTTGTAGGCCTGCTCCACGGCGGGTTTGACCTCCACCATGGCGATGCGTTGGCGCTGCATCTGTTGCAACGCATCAAGGATGTAAGCGACCTGGGCTTCGATCATCAGAATCATCGAGTTGTGCCCCAAGCCGGTGTTGGGCCCGACGATCAGGAACAGGTTTGGATAGCCCGGCACCGTGGTGCCTTTATAGGCATGGGCGCCGTCGTGCCAGGTGTCCATCAGGTCGACGCCGTTGCGCCCGATGATGCAGCCACGGGGCAGCGGATCGGCAGCCTGGAACCCGGTGCCGAAGATCAGGCAATCGGCGGGGTGCTTGATGCCGTCAGCCGTGATCACGCCATCGGCTTCGACCCGCAGCACCTGGTCGGTCACCACCTCGACATTACTGCGTGACAACGCCGGGTAGTAGTCGTTGGAGATCAGCACACGCTTGCAGCCGATGGTGTAGTCCGGCGTCAGAATCTTGCGCAGGGAAGGGCGGGCCACTTGTTTGCGCAAATGACGCAGGGCGATTTTCTGCACCATCTTCATCAAGCGCGGGTGCAGGGCAAAGCCCACCACACGGCCTTCCAATGCCCAATAAAAGGCGCTACGCACCAGCCTTTGGGTCACTGGCAGATGCTTGAACAGCCAGCGTTCGACATGTGAGATCGGCCGGTCGGGTTTGGGCATGATCCAGGGCGGCGTGCGCTGGAACAGGTCCAGATGCGCCACTTGCGGCGCAATCTGCGGCACGAACTGAATAGCACTGGCGCCGGTGCCGATCACTGCCACGCGCTTGCCCTTCAAACTGTAGTCATGGTCCCACTGCTGCGAGTGGAAACGCTTGCCTTTGAAACTGTCGAGCCCAGGAATATCCGGCAATGCAGGACGCGACAGGCCACCCATGCCCGACACCAGCACTCGCGCACTGACTTGGCGGCCATCGCTGAACGTCAGTTGCCAGCGTTGCTGCTGATCATCGAACACCGCCCGTTGAAGGCCCATGCCGAAACGCAGGTACGGCGCCAGCCCGAACCGCCGCGCGCATTGCTCCAGGTAAGCGCGAATCTCCGCTTGCGGGGCAAATTGGCGCGTCCAGTCGGGGTTGGGCGCAAAGGAGAAGGAGTAGACATGGGACTGCACGTCACAGGCACAGCCAGGGTAGTGGTTGTCACGCCACGTACCGCCGAGTGTGTCGGCCTGCTCAGCGACGAAGAAATCGCTGAGCCCGGCTTGCTTGAGTTTGATCGCCATGCATAGGCCGGCGAAGCCCGAGCCGATGATGGCGATGTCGATTGCGTCGCTGTGGGCATTCATAAGCGGTCCTTGGTGGGCATCGGATGTGCTCCTGTTTTTCTTTTGTGTTTTAGATAGAACACCATTGCAAAGGAAAATTGAATTAATTATTTTAAAAAAGATTTTAAATAATCTACCTGAAAATTTCGCCTACGCTAGGACCTTGTTCGATCTATGCGACTTGTCCGACAGACGCGCATGGAGGCTGGGTCCAAGGTGTGGACGAAGGTTGAGGCCTTGATCAATCCCGATCAGGTCGCCAGCAGCAGGGAAGCAGAGGACCGAGCTATGGCTGTCGAGTGGGTTGTCGCTGCAGGTGTAGTGATAGGCGCGAGCGCTGTGTCGTGGGCTTTCAGCGCCTGGATGACACGGCGTATTGAAACCGCCGTTCCGATCAACGGGCGCGTCGTCGAGGTGGATGGCGAGCGCTTTCATTATGTAGACGAAGGCCAAGGCCAGGCGCTGGTGATGATCCACGGGCTGATGGGCAGCAGTCGCAACCTGACTTATGCGTTGTCCGGTCAGTTACGTGGGCAGTTCCGCGTCATCAGCGTCGATCGCCCAGGGTCCGGCTACTCCAGTCGGCACCACCACACGGCGGCAGACCTGCCGGCCCAGGCGCGCCAAATGGCCGCTTTTATCAAAACCCTCGAGCTGGATCAGCCGCTGGTGCTTGGGCATTCCCTGGGCGGTGCGGTTGCCCTGGCATTGGCCCTTGACCATCCGCATGCGGTATCTGGCTTGATCCTGGTGGCGCCCTTGACCCATCCCCAGCGCATGCTGCCGTTGGTGTTCCTGCCCCTGGCCGTGCGCCCTGCCTGGCTGCGACGCTGGGTGTCGCGCACCTTGACCCTGCCCATTGGCCTGTTGACCAAGGGCGCGGTGGTCAAGGGCGTATTCGCCCCCGATGCCGCCCCGCCAGACTTCGCCACGCGCGGCGGCGGTTTGCTGGGGATGCGTCCCGAGAACTTCTACGCGGCGTCCACTGAGATCAACCGAGTCAACGATCACTTGCCGGACATGGTCAAACGCTACCCGCAATTGACGTTGCCAATCGGCCTCATCTACGGCGCCCGGGACAACGTGCTCGACTTCCAGAAACACGGTCAGGGCCTGGCCAGCAAGGTGCCCGGGCTGAAACTGCAGGTGGTGGAAGACCGAGGGCACATGTTGCCGATTACCGCCACAGAGCGAGTGGTGGCGTTGGTCGAGCAGACCGCCAAACGGGCTGGGCTTGCACGAAGCGCCGCCGTATTGCAGCCCTCGTTTGCCTTGGCGGGCAAATAACCATGTCATGCGATCTGCGGTTCCAGCGCGTCGACGCCCGCCCTAGACACCTGGCCGGCGCTCTGAAAAAGAGACTGCCCGGTCACACAAAAAGGCCCGGATAAACTGGTTGACGACCTAACGATTCCGCGCTATTTATTTAAAAAATTATTTCAATTTCTAATTTGAAACATTTTTTGAAATGCCTAAGAGCGAATAAAATAATGAAAAAAACGCCTTTTATCGCATGGTTGATGTCTTGGAGCGGCCAGCGCTCCGCCCTCCTGTTTGCTGCCTCCGCCTGCGCTCGGAGGTGGGCATGAACCCGTCCCTGGCGATGCCAGGCGTCTGGGCCGACGGCAAGCGTTACCTGTGGTGGCTCGGCATCATGCCCCTGGCGACTCCACTGCTCTCGGGGGCCCTGGCTATCGGCACCGGTATTCAGCAACTGTGGTGGATCGGTGTGCTGGTCATCTTCGGCTTGATCCCATTGATCGACGGCCTGTTGGGTGAAGACCTCAGCAACCCGCCGGAATCTGCCGTCAGCCATCTCGAATCCCAGCGCTACTACCGTTGGATCGTCTATACCGGCGTGCTGTTTGTGATCGCCTCGGTCGTGATCACCGGTTGGCTCGCCGCCGGCGGCATTGACTGGATTATCGGCGGCGGGCTGCTGCGGGCCACCGCGACGCTCGATCCGTCGAGCGGGCTGGCACATGCCGCAGCGTTCATTAGCGCCCGCACCGAGTTGCACGGCCCCGTCAGTGGCTTCACTTATCTGGGCATGGCGATGTCCACCGGGGCCGCTACCGGTATCGCGATCAACACCGCCCATGAGCTGGGGCATAAACCCAAGCCATTGGAAGTGTTCCTGGCCAAGGTCACGCTGGCGCCGACGTTCTACGGGCACTTCTACACCGAACACAATCGTGGCCACCACGTACGCGTCGCCACACCGGAAGATCCGGCCAGTTCGCGCCTGGGTGAAAGCTTCTGGGCCTTCCTGCCGCGCTCGGTATGGTTCAGCGCTCGCTCGGCCTGGAACCTGGAGCGCGAACGCCTGCGCAAACTTGGCCTGCCGGCCTGGCACTGGAAGAACGCGGTGCTCAGCGCCTGGATGTACAGCGTGCTGCTCTGGGGCGCGATGATTGCCTGGCTGGGCGCGGCAGTGATCCCGTTCCTGATCATTCAGGGCGTCTACGGTTTCTCGTTGCTGGAAGTGGTGAATTACGTCGAGCATTACGGCCTCAAGCGCCAGAAATTGCCCAATGGTCGTTATGAGCGCTGTTCGCCGCGGCACTCCTGGAACAGTAATCGAATAGTCACCAATATCTTCCTGTTTCAATTGCAACGGCATTCCGATCATCATGCCAACCCCACGCGGAGTTATCAGTCGTTGCGCCACTTTGATGAGTCGCCGCAACTTCCCTATGGTTACGCGAGTATGATTGTCTGGGCCTATGTGCCGTATTTGTGGCGGCGCCGGATGGATCATCGTGTATTGAATAATTATGCCGGTGATATCACCTTGGCTAATCTCCAGCCTTCACAGCGCTTGAAGTATCTGGAGAAGTACAGCGGCGAAGCCAAGCCGTTTTAATTTGAAATAAAAACGCGTTTTTCGAGTGTATTTCGATAAGGATTTCTACGTCGATTGTTTGTTAGCTTAGTTACAAGATGGTTGTTTACCCGAACGAAAATAATTTCAAGAGAAGGGCGTAAACATGCAAGTAACTCAGGTCACTATAAAGTTCACCGTTAAAGTCGTACTGGCCGCGCTGGGCCTGATCGCGTGGCATCACGCACAGGCCGCCCGTATCGAACCTGCCGGTAGCGCGTTTACAGCCCAGGGCCCAATCAGCTTCTCCAAAGGCGCGTTGATCAGTGCCGACTGCACCATCAAGGTGGCCGGCAAAGTGACGGCCGATGGGACATCCGTCAATATCGACAAAGTGGCGTTCGATGGCGGGCTCAAGTGCAGCCGGGTCGAAGCTATTAATTTGCCATGGGTCTTGATTGCAAAGGATATAAAAAGCGGCTCGATGTCGAAGATCAGCGTCGACGTGCATGCATTCGGTCTGGGCGGCAAGTGCGGTCCTTCTACCGCAGTCGGTACGTGGGATAACGCCACCGGCAAGTTGGAGGCTGTCAATGTACCTATTGGTGATGATTGCACCATTAAAGCGGTGTCAATCAAGATGCCGCCTGATTTCAAAGTAGTTGAATAAGGTTGTCGGACTTAACTGAATTTGGCTGGAATATGAAGCTCTGCAGTTTTACAGGTGGCTTCGTGTTCATGGTCATTACCCCAGGCGAATAACTCGCCATTACATGTGAGGCAAAATAATGAAAAGCTTGAAAACCCTCGTTTGTGCAACTTCGTTTGCAATGTGCTTTGGCGCCGCGTCGATGGCCAGTGCGGCTTCCGTCTCTCCGGACGGTCCGTTCTCGACTAACGCAGGCACCATCGTGGTGAAGTCGCCTTCGTCTTTTGGCGCGGCAGTGACATGCGGTATCACTTTTACCGGCAACGTTAGCGGTGGCGTGGCCTCGATCAACGGCGCAACGCTGACCGGCGGCGGTCTGTGCGCTTTGCCAACGCTGACTAACCTGCCTTGGGTATTGACTGCCTCGACGGGCACCACCGGTACCGTGACCAATGTCGGCTACAAGATCAGCTCGATCCCAGCCACCAACTGCGGACCAACCCCTATCGCAGTCAACTGGGCTGCAGGGACCAAAACCCTTTCGGCCGCCAATCAGTCGCTGAGCGGAAACTGCACTGTGGTTTCGCTGAACGTTGTCGCCCCGACGCTCACGGTAAACCCGTAAGCGCGTGACTCCGTAAAGGGCTGATCACCCGTTGAAATGCCGGCGCCCCCCGCGAGGCGCCGGTCAACGGTAAATCGCCTTCACTTATCACCCATCCCTGATTGTCATACACCGTTCCAGTACAGGCGCTTTTGAACAACGCTCCATGGCTACACGACCCACCGGCAGGGGCCGGGCGCACATAATAATAGGGAGTACCGCATGAATAATAAGAAACAACACGCTTACACGTTACTGGGACTGGCCCTGCTGGGAGGCCTGATCACTACGGGGCATGTGCAGGCGGGCGGGTTTTCCACGCCCACTTATGGCGCCCCCGGTTGGGGCCGCGCATTTGGTGGCGGTTCTCTGTTCAAGAATGACCCGAGTGCGGCGTACAACAACCCAGCGGCCATGGCGTTCATCGATTCAACCATCGTGCAGCAGACCGTCGATTACGCCCGGATCAAGATCAAATATTCCGGCCAGGCGTATGACCATAACGGCAACCCGGTGACCAACACGCCAGTGCTGGATGACCAAGGCAACCTGGGCGATCCGACCCTCAATACCAATAATGGCGGCCAGGGCGGTTTCACCGCATGGCTGCCCACCGGTTTTATGGTCATGCCCATCGGCGACCGCTTCGCTTTTGGCCTGAGCCAGGTCGTACCGCAAGGTATGAAAAGTACGTGGAACGAAAACTCAAAGCTGCGGGATTTCGCGGTCGACACCAAAATCGAGACCATCGGCCTGACAGGCTCCCTGTCGTTCAAGGTCAATGATGAATTTTCGGTCGGTGGTGGTGCCATCGTTCAGCGCAGCCAGGGCAACGTCAGCCAGAACGTTGATCTGTTGGCTGCCGCAGATGTCTCTCCCGGGCTTGGTGGCACCGGTTTTCCGAGCGGTGTCGGGCATTCCTTGATGCGCGTGAAAGTCGACAATATCTCGGTGGGCTGGTTTGGTGGCGTGGTTTGGAAACCAACGCAGCAAGACACGCTGGGCTTGAATTATCACGCCAAGATCAAAAACAAGATGACCGGCAAGTACGACGTTTATACGGACGCCATTGGCCGTAACGCGATGACCAACCCTATTGGTCCGAACGGAGAGACGCTGGTTGAAATAGCCTATCCCGGCCTCAGCCTGTTCCCGGATGGTGCGCATGCCAGTGCTCAATTGGATATTCCGGCGACTGCTGCGATTGACTGGGTCCATCAGTTCAATGACCGCTGGACGCTCGGTGTGAGTGCGCAGTGGACTGAGTGGTCCTCGTTCCAGGACCTCACACTCAAGTCTCAGGGCTCGACCATTGTTGCCATTCCCTACAACTACAAAAACGCGTGGATGACCTCAATCGGCGGCGACTACAAAGCCACCGACGAGCTCACCCTGCGTGCAGGTGTGGCGTATGACCAGACGCCTACCCGTAACTCCACCCGCGATCCGCGGATCCCTGATGGCGATCGTTATTTCCTGGCGTTTGGTGCCGGGTACGACATCAAGGCAGTGCCAGGCCTGTCAGTGGATGCCGCGTACTCGCACCAGTTCGTCGAAAAGGTCAACCTGAAAACCAAGAACGTCGATCGCCTCGGCGCTGCTCAACTGGACGGGAAGGCTGAGTCGTCAGGTGACGTCGTGAGCTTGTCGGCGACCTATAAGTTCTAGTCACGTACCTGACCGTGTTGAAGCCGGGTATTCAGCGCATCTTGAGACCCGGCGCACACTGACACGCTTACAGAACAATCCGCAGAACCTAATCGGAGCCACATGACTGATGCAATTAGGCTGCCTCGTTCAGCCCTGAATATTTTCGCCTGACCATTAAATAAAAATTTCAAAACAAAATTTGAATTTATTTTCCCGAGTTTGTAGTGTGGCTCTACGCCCCGCTCAATCCGAGCGGTCCGCACGGGTGCCACGCCCTGAATCAAGTAGAGGTATCCCATGGTTATCTGGTTATTGGTGGGTTTCGTTACGGCGATTGCCCTGGCGTATCGACAAGCCGCTGCCACCCTGTGGCTGGGCGCCGGCCTGGTATGGCTGGCGGCTGGCTATCTGTTCAACGCAGTGGCCGCATTCGGCGCTACCGTCGCAGCGGTGCTGGTGGTGTTGCCGGCCTTGTTGCTGGCGATCAAACCCCTGCGCCGCGTGCTGTTGACCCGCAAGGCCCTGGGGCTGTTTCGTACGATCATGCCGGCGATGTCCGACACCGAACGTGCGGCCATCGAATCGGGAACCGTGTGGTGGGACGCCGAGCTGTTCAGCGGCAAGCCCAACTGGCAGCGCCTGCTGCAAGCCGCGCCGGCCAGCCTGAGTGCCGAGGAGCAGGCGTTCCTCGACAACGAAGTCGAAACCCTGTGCGACATCGCCAACGATTGGGAAACCACTCAGGTGTGGCAAGACATGTCCCCCGAGGGCTGGCAGTACACCAAGGATGCCGGCTTTCTCGGCATGATCATTCCCAAGCAGTACGGCGGCAAAGGCTTCTCCCACTACGCGCACTCACAAGTGGTGATGAAGCTGTCGACCCGCTGTTCGGCCGCGGCCATTTCGGTGATGGTGCCCAACTCCCTGGGGCCCGCCGAACTGCTGCTGCATTACGGCACCGAGGCCCAGCGCAACTATTACCTGCCGCGTCTGGCGCGGGGTGAGGATATTCCGTGCTTTGCGCTGACCAGCCCATATGCCGGCTCCGATGCCGGGGCCATTCCCGACGTGGGGATTGTGTGCAAGGGCATGCACGAAGGCGAGGAGGTGCTGGGGTTCAGCGTGACCTGGGACAAGCGTTACATCACCCTCGGCCCGATTGCCACGGTGCTGGGCCTGGCGTTCCGTGCCGAGGACCCGGACGGTTTGCTCGGTGCCGCAGGTGCCTTGGGCATCACCTGCGCGCTGATTCCCACCTCCCATCCAGGCGTGAACAGCGGCCGTCGCCACTGGCCGCTGAATGCGGTATTCCAGAACGGTCCGACCACCGGCAAGGATGTGTTCATTCCGCTGGAATGGGTGATCGGCGGTCGCGAACAAGTTGGCAACGGCTGGCGCATGCTGATGGAATGCCTGGCGGCGGGCAGGGCGATTTCACTGCCGTCGGCCAACGTCGGTCTGGGCAAAGTGGCAGTCCGTGGCACCACCGCCTACGCTGCGATGCGTAAGCAGTTCGGCCTGCCCATCGGCAAGTTCGAAGGGGTGCAGGCACCGTTGGCCCGCATGGCCGGGCACTTGTATGCCTGTGATGCGGTGCGCAAGGTGTCGGTGGCGTCCCTGGATGCCGGCGAGAAACCTTCGGTCATCTCGGCCATCGCCAAATACCACGTCACCGAGCGCGCGCGAATGATCGTCAACGATGGCATGGACATCGTCGCCGGCAAGGGCATCTGCATGGGGCCCAATAATTTCCTGGCGCGCGCCTATCAGCAAAGCCCCATCGCCATCACCGTGGAAGGCGCGAACATCATGACCCGCTGCCTGATCATCTACGGCCAGGGCCTGATCCGCTGCCATCCCTATGTGCTGCGCGAAATGGAAGCGGCGCGCAACCCGGACCAGCGCAAGGCCCTGCAGGCGTTCGACAGCGCGATGTTCGGCCATGTGAGTTTTGTACTGGCCAACACCGTGCGTGCCACGGTACATGCGCTGACCGCTGGCCGGCTGCTTTCTGCGCCGGCCAAGACTGACCCGGCGCTGGCTTCCTACTACCGCCAGGCCAATCGTCTGTCGGTGGTGCTGGCATTGGTCTCGGATGTTTCCATGGGGGTGCTGGGGGGCGCCCTCAAGCGCAAGGAAAGTATCACCGGGCGCCTGGGCGATATGCTGTCGCAGTTGTACATCCTGTCTTGCGTGCTCAAGCGCTTTGAGGACGACGGCCGGCCCCAGGCCGACTTGCCGCTGGTGCATTGGGCGGCCCAGGACGCATTGCTGCGCGCCCATGAAGCGCTGGCCGAAGTGCTCGACAATTACCCGTCCAAAGCCGCTGCGGCGGTGCTGCGGGCCTTGAGTTTCCCGTTTGGCATTCCTTTGCGCAAACCGTCGGATCGCCTGTTGGCCCAAGTCGCCGAGGTCGTACAGACCCCCGGCGAAACCCGCGACCGTTTGCTCGCCAACTCCTACATTCCGCGCCCGGAAATCGACAAGCTGGCCTATGGCGAATTGGGGTTCCGCCTGTTGCCCCAGGTGGAGCTGATCGAGGCACGGCTCAAGCCCGTCATCAAGCAGGGCGTGCTCGCGCCGATGCCGATTTCGTCTGCGGCCTTTACCGGCTGGCGCGTCAAGGCACGGGCGTTGGATCTGATCAGCGACGACGAAGACGCTTTGCTCGCACGCTATGTGGAATACGCCGACCACGGCATCCAGGTCGACGATTTCCCGCAGGACTTCGGTTTGCTCGAGGCCCTGCAGCAGCGCAAGCAGGCGTTGGAGCCCGCCGCCAAACGTCGCGCCAGCCAAAGCGAGAACGCTTCGGTCAATTAATCCAAACGCGGTCCCAATGTGGGAGGGGGCTTGCTCCCGATAGCGGTGGCTCAGATGCAGATTCACTGACTGACACTCAGCTATCGGGGGCAAGCCCCCTCCCACATTTGATCGGATTTACAAAGCAGGATTTGTGTTATGAGTGACCGCTACCTTTCTTTCGTCAATTCCCCCTGGGGGCGCCGCCTGGCCCAGGCCGTTGGCTTGCCGCAACCCTTGCCCCTGCAACGCCATCGCAGCGGCCAGCACGGGTTGACCAACCCGGTCATCGTCGCCGGGGCAGGGCGCCTGACCGAGCACGTACATCGCCTCTTCAGCAACACCGACACCGTCGCCGCCACCGCGGCGACCGTCAAGGCGCCGTCGACGGTGAAGGTGCAGGGCGCGGTGTTCGATGCCACGCACGTGGCCGACCTGCAGCACCTGGATGAGCTCTATACATTCTTTCACGCCAACGCCAGACGCCTGAGCCAACACGCGCGCGTGGTGGTACTCGGCACCGCACCGGAACATTGCCAGGACTTGCCCCAGGCCGTCGCCCAGCGCGCGCTCGAGGGGCTGGTGCGCTCGCTGGGCAAGGAGCTGCGCCGGGCGATCACCGTGCAATTGATCTACGTGGCGCCGGGCGCCGAAGACGCGTTGGACAGCAGCCTGCGTTTTTTCCTGTCGCGCCGTTCGGCTTATGTGTCGGGGCAAGTGATACGCCTCCAGAAGCCGGTGGACAGTCACATCACCCTTCACTGGGACAAACCGTTCGCCGGCCGTCGCGCCTTGGTGACCGGTGCCTCCCGCGGCATCGGCCTGGCCATCGCCCAGGTGTTGGCGCGCGACGGTGCCCATGTGGTGTGCGTCGACGTGCCTCAGGCCCAGTCGGCGCTGCAGCAGGCCGCCGACAGTGTGGACGGTTCGGCATTGCCCCTGGACATCACCGCGCCGGATGCCGCCGCGTTATTGCAGGCGCATGTCAGCCAGTATGGCGCCTTCGATGTGGTGGTCCACAATGCCGGAATCACCCGCGACAAGACCATCGCCAAGATGACCGAAACCGCCTGGCGCAGTGTGCTGGCGGTCAACCTCGAGGCGCCGTTGCAGCTCAGCCAGGCGCTGCTGGACAACCACGGCCTGAACCCCGGTGGGCGGATTGTGTGCGTCTCGTCGATTTCCGGTATCGCCGGCAACCTCGGGCAGAGCAACTACGCCACGTCCAAGGCCGGGGTGATCGGCCTGGTGCAGGGGCTGGCCCCGCGTGCGGCGGCACAGCAGGTGACGGTGAATGCGGTGGCGCCAGGGTTTATCGAGACGCAGATGACCGCGAAAGTCCCGCTGTTGATCCGCGAGGCTGGGCGGCGTATGAATTCCTTGCTTCAAGGCGGCCAACCGGTCGATGTGGCCGAGACCATCGCCTGGCTGGCGCATCCGGCGTCCGGTGGGGTCAACGGCCAGGTGGTGCGGGTGTGCGGCCAAAGCCTGCTGGGAGCCTGAACCATGGACTATGTGACCCAGATCATCGACCCGCCACCCTCGCGCATCCAACTGGTGCTCGACGCTGTGCGTGGCTTGCGCAAGCCCGAGCCTGGGTCCGCGCCGCCATTGCCCAAGGAGCGTCTGGTACGCCCGGCGGTGGAACTGTCGAGCGCCGCCATCGCGGCGTATGCGCGTGCCTGTGGCTTTCGTCGCGAGCAAGGCGTGCCGCTGTCCTATCCCCACGTGCTGGCGTTCCCTTTGCACTTGATGCTGCTGACCCGACCCGGCTTCCCGTACCCGGCCAGCGGCATGGTGCATTTGGCCAATCGTATTCGCCAGCACCAACGTTTGCATGAAGGCCAGGCGCTGCGCCTGGAAGTGTTTTGCGAACGCTGGGTTGCCCATCCAAAGGGGCAGGCGTTGAGCATCGCGACCCGTGCCTACGGCGCGGGCGCCCTGGTATGGGAAAGCGACAGCCTGTACCTGCGCCGGAATGTGAAAAATCCCGTCGGGGAGCGGTGGGTGGACGCACTGCCGTTACAGGACGAGGGCTTGCTACGCACCCAGCGCTGGGTATTGCCCGCCGATCTGGGGCGCCAATTTGCCAAGGTCTCGGGGGACTTCAACCCGATCCATACCTCGGTGATGGGCGCGAAACTTTTCGGCTTTCGCCGCGCCATCGCCCACGGCATGTGGACCCTGGGCCGTGCGCTGGCGGCACAGCAGCCACCGGGTGGCCTGGACCACGCCGAGGCCCACTGCGATTTCAAGTTGCCGATCTTCCTGCCCGGCCAGGTCGCCCTGTGGGGCCGCCCCGTGACCGGCCCGCTTCGGGAATTCGAAGTGCGCAATGTGGCCGGCGACAAACCGCATATGCGCGGGTTGTTGCTGTGGGATCAAACGCCTGGAATGAGAGCCTTACATGAGTGACTACAGCTTCAATCCGCCACCGACCCGACGCGTGGCGATCATCGGCGGTAACCGCCTGCCGTTTGCCCGTTCCAATACCGTGTATGCCCATGACAGTAACCAGGACTTGCTGGTGGCCGCCTTGCAAGGCCTGGTGGATCGCTACAACCTGCACGGTCAGCGCCTGGGCGAATTCGTCGCCGGTGCGGTGATCAAGCATTCGCGCGATTTCAACCTGGCGCGCGAGTCACTGCTGTCGACCACGCTGTGCGCGCAGACTCCGGCCTACGATGTGCAGCAGGCCTGCGGCACGGGCCTGGAAGCCGCGTTGCTGGTGGCCAATAAAATCGCGCTTGGCCAGATCGAAGTGGGTATCGCGGGAGGCGCGGACACCACCTCCGACGCGCCCATTGGCATCAACGAATCCCTGCGCCACACCTTGCTTGCGGCCAATCGGGCCAAGGGCATGGGCGACAAACTGAAGGCCTTGTTGAAGGTGCGCCCCTCGATGCTGTTCAAGCCGCTGCTGCCGCGCAATGGCGAGCCGCGCACCGGCTTGTCGATGGGCGAGCACTGCGAAGAAATGGCCAGGCGCTGGCAGATCAAGCGCCTGGCCCAGGATGAGTTGACCCTCGCCAGTCACCAACGCCTCGACGCGGCCTATAAGCGCGGTTTCTTCGACGATCTGATCAGCCCCATCGGGGCCTCGCACGAGACAACAACCTGCGCGCCGACATCAGCGTGGAAAAACTCGCCAGCCTGGCGCCGGCCTTCGACCGCCAGGACGGCACGCTCACCGCCGGCAACTCAACGCCCCTGACCGACGGCGCTTCGGTGGTGTTGCTGGCCAGCGAAGCGTGGGCCGCTGCCAATGGCTGGCCGGTGCTGGCCTACCTGCGCACCGGCGAAACGGCGGCGGTGAATTTCGTCGACGGCACCGAAGGCCTGTTGATGGCCCCGGCCTACGCCGTACCGCGCATGCTCAAGCGCGAAGGCCTGGGCTTTGCCGATTTTGATTTCTTCGAAATCCACGAAGCATTCGCCGCCCAGGTGCTGTGCACGCTCAAGGCCTGGGAAGACCCCGACTACTGCCGCGAGCGGCTGGGCCTGGACGCACCGCTGGGCGCCATCGACCGCGCAAAAATGAATGTCAACGGCGGTTCGCTGGGCTGCGGCCATCCGTTTGCCGCCACCGGTGGCCGGCAACTGGCGGCGTTGGCCAAGGCCATCCATGAGCGCGGCGGCGGTCGCGGCTTGATCTCGATCTGTGCGGCAGGCGGGCTGGGTATTGCCGCCATCGTCGAAAAGTAGCCCTATCCACAACAACAATAAGGACGCAGCCATGAACGCCATCAGCCTGGAACACACCGAACGCATCTGGTTGAACGCCTACCTGCCCGGCGTGCCGGCGGACATCGATGCCGCTATCGAGGCTTACCCCTCGTTGCGCGAAGTGTTCGTGGAACACCTGGAAAAATTCCGCGAGCGGGTGGCGTATGTCAGCATCGGCACGCCCATGACTTACGCCGACTGGCACATCCAGGGCAGCGCATTTGCCGCCTGGCTGCAGGGCCAGGGGGTGAAGAAGGGCGACCGCGTCGCGTTGATGATGCCCAATTGCCTGCAGTACCCGATCTGCCTGCTGGGCACGATCCTGGCCGGCGCGGTGGTGGTCAACGTCAATCCGTTGTACACCGCCCATGAACTCAAGCACCTGCTCAAGGACAGTAGCGCCGAGACCGTGGTGATCTTCGAAAACTTCGCCCACACCCTGGAAAAGGTCATCGCCGGTAGCAGTGTCAAGCGCGTGGTGGTGGCGGCCATCGGCGACCTGCTCGGCACCTTCAAGGGCGCGGCGATGAACTTCATCCTGCGCAGCGTGCAGAAGCAGGTGCCGGCCTTCACGCTGCCTGGCTCGGTGCGTTTCAACCAGGTGCTGAAACAGGGGCGGGCGCTCAATTTTTTGCCCGTCAGCATAAGTCGCGATGAGCTGGCCTTCCTGCAATACACCGGCGGCACCACCGGCGATGCCAAAGGCGTGATGCTCAGCCATCGCAATATTATTGCCAACCTGTTGCAAGCCAAGGCCTGGGTCGGTAATCAACTGGACCAGGACAAGCAGGAGACCAACGTCACCTTGCTGCCGCTGTACCACATCTTTTCTTTGACGGTGAACTGCCTGATGTTCATGTGCCTGGGCGGGCGCAATATCCTGATCGCCAACCCACGGGACGTGAAGCGGGTGCAGATGATCCTGCGCAAGGAACGCTTCAACGGGATCGCCGGGGTCAACACGCTGTTTAACGGTTTGCTGGAGAACAAGGATTTCTGCGCGCGGGACTTTTCCGACCTGCGCATGGTGATCGCCGGGGGCATGGCCACGCACACAGCGGTGGCCAAGCGCTGGAAGGAAGTCACCGGCTTGCCGATCGTCGAGGGCTACGGGCTGACCGAGTGTTCCCCGGTGGTGAGCATCAGCCCCATCGACATCAACCGCATGCGCGAGATGGAATTCACCGGCAGCATCGGCGTGCCCTTGCCGTCGACCTGGGTGCGCTTCGTTCGTGAAGACGGCGAAATGGCCGAAATCGGCGAGCAAGGCGAACTGCAAGTGCGCGGGCCGCAAGTGATGCAGGGCTACTGGAAGCGCCCGAAGGAAACCGCCGAAGTGCTGGATGCCGAGGGCTGGTTGTCGACCGGTGACATCGGCGTGATGGATGAGCGCGGCTACATCCGCCTGGTGGATCGCAAGAAGGACATGATCCTGGTCTCGGGTTTCAACGTATACCCGAACGAAATCGAGGACGTGGTGGCGATGCATCCAGGGGTGGCGGAAGTAGCGGCGATCGGTGTGGAAGATGGCGTGACCGGCGAGAAGGTCAAGATCATCGTGGTGCGCAAGGACCCGAGCCTGACCCAGGAGCAAATCCTCGCCCATTGCCGGGAATATCTGACCGGCTACAAGGTCCCGCGTTATGTGGAGTTCCGCACCACCGAACTGCCCAAAACCACGGTGGGCAAAGTACTGCGCCGAGCCTTGCGCTGATATTGAAGGCGACTGCGATCAAATGTGGGAGGGGGCTTGCTCCCGATAGCGGTGTATCAGCCGACTCATGTATTGGCTGAACCACCGCCATCGGGAGCAAGCCCCCTCCCACATTTAGATTGAGTTCACTTCGACCCAGCGCTCTTCAAGCGCCGCCACACGAATCGCCGTCGCCAGCCGCTCCACCGCCCACGCCGTTTCAAAATCAGTGCCATCCACACCTTGCCCCGCCAGCGCCATGATCAGTTCGTGAACCTCCAGCGTCTTCAACTCGTTGTACCCCAGCTGGTGGCCCGCCGCCGGGCTGAACGCGGCATAGCCGGGCAGGGCCGGGCCGGCGAGTAAGCGCTGGAAGCCATCCTGGCCGGCTCGGCACAGGCGCAGCTCGTTCAAGCGCTCCTGATCGAACGCCAGCGTGCCCAGGGTCCCGCTGATTTCGAAGCTCAGGTGATTCTTATAGCCATGCTTGAGCCAACTGCTGCTCACCGTGCCGCGCGCGCCGTTGGCAAAACGCAGCAGGGCATGCACCTGGTCATCCACGGCGATGCTCTTGAGTTCATGGCTGCCTTTGAGGGCCGGTCGTTGAGCGTGGACGGTGTGGGTATCGGCGCACACGCTGGCCACATCGCCCACCAGGTAATGGGCCATCGACAGTAAATGGCTGCCCAGGTCCGCCAGCGCGCCGCCAGCGTGTCCTACCTCGCAGCGCCACGACCAGGGCGAGGCCGGGTCGGCCATGAAGTCTTCGCTGAATTCGCCCTGGAAACTGATGATCTCGCCAAGCTCGCCGCTGGCAATCATCTGTCGCGCCAGCACGATCATCGGGTTGTGCTGGTAGTTGTAACCCACGCGCGTCACCACACCGGCCGCGCTGGCAGCTCGACGCATGGCATCGGCCTGTTCCAGGCTGACGGCCAGCGGCTTCTCGCAATACACCGCCTTGCCGGCCGCAATCGCAGCCATGGCCATCGGGTAGTGGAGGTGGTTGGGGGTCGTGATGGCCACAACATCGACCTTGGGATCGTCGATCAGCGCCTGCCAGTCGGCATGGGCCTGGGCAAACCCCCAGGCGCTGGCGCAACGCTGCGCGCGCTCGGCGTCGGCATCGGCCAGGGCCGCCAGTGTGAGCGTGACGGGCAGTTCGAACACCGCCCGAGCGTTGTTGAACGCCAGCGCGTGGGCGCGCCCCATGAAGCCTGTGCCGATCAAGCCGATTCCGAGTTCACGCATCGCCGTGGTCCTTTGGATTATTGTTTTCAGGAAGCGTATTAATGGAATAAATATTCTCAAAATTCAATAGATGGAATAAAAATTCATTATCCCGCATGGCGCCATGATGCTCGTTCCCACGCTCTGCGTGGTAACGCCGCCAGAGACGCTCCGCGTCCCATAACATCATCATTTGAGCTGATGCAGCTATATTCACCATGTGGCCAAACGCCGCCAGTTAACAAAAGATAACGTAGCGCCGATTGTCAGACGATTCCAAAGCCCGATAGGATGGCCCGTGCTTGCGTCAGGCGCTCTAGATTGCAGGTTTCAGAGCCCCGCGCAAAGCAACACGACCTAACAATAATAAATGGGAGAAAGGTCTATGAGTGAGCCTGTCATGGGTTGGGTTGTTTGCCGCCCACGCGCCGCACGCAAGCTTGCGTTGCTGGCCACAGCGCTCTCGCTGTTTGGCGCCGTTGCGTTACCCAGCGTCGTCCACGCCGCCAGCGATACCCCCGCCGCAGCGGTGTTTGCGATTGAATCGCCCAAGGCCGCCAAAGGCCTGATGATTGACGTGGTCCACGCCGGCCAGCGCCTGGTGGCGGTGGGTGATCGCGGGCACATCCTCTATTCCGATGACCAGGGCAGCACCTGGACCCAAGCCAAAGTCCCCACCCGGCAGTTGCTCACGGCGGTGTTCTTCGTCGATGCCAGCCACGGCTGGGCGGTCGGCCATGATGCGCAAATACTCGCCAGCAGCGACGGCGGCGCCAGCTGGACCCAGCAATACCAGGACCTCAAGCGCGAAGCGCCGTTGCTCGATGTGTGGTTCAACGACGCCAATCACGGCCTGGCCGTGGGCGCCTACGGTGCGCTGATCGAGACCACCGACGGCGGCCAGACCTGGGAAGACGTCAGCGACCGCCTCGACAACGAAGACCAGTTCCACCTCAACGCCATCGCCTCCATCAAGGACGCCGGCCTGTTTATCGTTGGTGAGCAGGGCAGCATGTTTCGCTCCAGCGACGACGGCCAGACCTGGGAAAAACTCGAAGGCCCCTATGAGGGTTCGTTGTTTGGCGTGATCGGCACCGCTCAAGCGCAAACGCTGTTGGCCTACGGCCTGCGCGGCAACCTGTACCGTTCCACCGATTTCGGCAGCACCTGGGAGCCCGTCGAGTTGAACGCGGCGCGGGGAGCGCTGGAGTTTGGTTTGTCCGGCGCGACCTTGCTGGAGGATGGCGCCATCGTCGTCGTCGGCAATGGCGGCAGCGTGGTGGTCAGCCATGACGACGGCCAGACCTTCAGCGTGTTCAACCGTCCGGACCGTATCTCACTCTCGGCGGTCACTGCGGCCGGCAACGGCAACTTGGTCCTGGTCGGGCAGGGCGGCGTTCGCGTCGCTACAGCTGCTGGCGCCGAACCGACAAAACAATAAGAAGGCGGGGAAAGAATGAGCAGTCATCACAACGATAAAGCGACCTTTCTTGAGCGCCTGATTTTCAATAACCGCCCGGCAGTGATCGTCATCTGCCTGCTGGTGAGTATCTTCCTGTTCTGGCAGGCGACCTTGATTCGCCCGTCCACCAGCTTTGAAAAGATGATCCCCCTCAAGCACCCCTTCATCGAGAAGATGATGGAGCACCGCAACGACCTGGCCAACCTGGGCAACACCGTGCGCATCTCGGTGGAAGCCAAAGACGGCGACATTTTCACGAAGGAGTACATGGAGACCCTGCGCCAGATCAACGACGAGGTGTTCTATATCTCCGGCGTCGACCGCTCGGGCCTCAAGTCGTTGTGGAGCCCCAGCGTGCGCTGGACCGAAGTGACCGAAGAAGGCTTCGCCGGCGGTGAAGTGATCCCGCAGAGCTACAACGGCTCGCCGCAAAGCCTCGACCAGTTGCGCAACAACGTGCTCAAGTCCGGCCAGGTCGGCCGGCTGGTGGCCAACGACTTCAAGTCGAGCATCGTCGATATCCCGCTGCTGGAGTCCTACCCAGACCCGCAGGACCAGGGCAAGTTGCTGGCCCTGGATTACCGCAAGTTCTCCCATGAACTCGAAGACAAGATCCGCGACAAGTTCGAAGCGCAGAACCCCAACGTCAAGATCCACATCGTCGGCTTCGCCAAGAAAGTCGGTGACCTGATCGATGGCCTGGTGATGGTGGTGCTGTTTTTCGGCATCGCCTTCGTCATCACCCTGATCCTGCTGCTGTGGTTTACCAACTGCCTGCGCAGCACCGTCGCGGTGCTCAGCACCACGTTGGTGGCGGTGGTCTGGCAGCTCGGGCTGATGCACTTCTTCGGCTTCGGGCTGGACCCGTATTCGATGCTGGTGCCGTTCCTGATCTTCGCCATCGGCATCTCCCACGGGGTGCAAAAGATCAACGGGATCGCCCTGCAGTCGAGTGAGGCAGACAACGCCCTGACCGCCGCGCGGCGCACCTTCCGGCAACTGTTCCTGCCGGGGATGATCGCAATCCTCGCCGATGCCGTGGGCTTTATCACCTTGCTGATCATCGACATCGGTGTGATCCGCGAATTGGCGATCGGCGCGTCCATCGGCGTGGCGGTGATCGTGTTCACCAACCTGATCCTGCTGCCGGTGGCGATTTCCTATGTCGGCATCAGCCCGCGGGCCATCGCCCGGAGCAAGAAGGACGCGAACCGCGAACATCCGTTCTGGCGCCTGCTGTCGAACTTTGCCAACCCGAAAATCGCCCCCATCTCCATCGCCCTGGCCGTGCTCGCCTTCGGCGGCGGCCTCTGGTACAGCCAGAACCTCAAGATCGGCGACCTCGACCAGGGCGCGCCGGAACTGCGCCCCGACTCGCGCTACAACAAAGACAACAACTTCATCATCAGCAACTATTCGACCAGCTCCGACGTGCTGGTGGTGATGGTCAAGACCCGCGCCGAAGGTTGTTCGCGCTATGAAGCCATGGCGCCGATTGACCAATTGATGTGGAAAATGCAGAACACCGAGGGCGTGCAGTCGGCGATCTCGCTGGTCACTGTGTCCAAGCAGATGATCAAAGGCATGAACGAGGGCAACCTGAAATGGGAAACCCTGTCGCGCAACCCCGACGTGCTGAACAACTCCATCGCCCGCGCCGACGGCCTGTACAACAACAACTGCTCCCTGGCGCCGGTGCTGGTGTTCCTCAACGACCACAAGGCCGAGACCCTCGACCGCGCCGTGCATGCGGTGCAGGACTTCGCCAAGGAGAACAACAAGGACGGCCTGGAATTCATCCTCGCCGCCGGCAACGCCGGGATCGAGGCGGCCACCAACGAGGTGATCAAAGAGTCGGAGCTGACCATCCTGATCCTGGTGTACCTGTGCGTGGCGACCATGTGCATGATCACTTTCCGTTCCTGGGCGGCGACCCTGTGCATCGTGCTGCCCCTGGTGCTGACCTCGGTGCTGGGCAATGCGCTGATGGCGTTCATGGGCATCGGCGTCAAGGTCGCGACCCTGCCGGTGGTGGCGCTGGGCGTGGGGATCGGCGTGGACTACGGCATCTACATCTACAGCCGCCTGGAAAGCTTCCTGCGCGCGGGCTTGCCGTTGCAGGAAGCCTATTACCAGACCCTCAAGTCCACCGGTAAAGCCGTGCTGTTTACCGGTTTGTGCCTGGCCATCGGCGTGTGCACCTGGATCTTCTCGGCCATCAAGTTCCAGGCTGACATGGGCCTGATGCTGACTTTCATGCTGTTGTGGAACATGTTCGGTGCACTGTGGCTGCTGCCGGCACTGGCACGCTTCCTGATCAAGCCCGAGAAGCTGGCGGGGCAGAAAGGCAACTCGCTGTTTGCCCACTAAACGGCAAACAACCTGTAGGAGCGAGGGGGACGCCCAGTTCTTGCTCGCGAAGATCGTCAACGATAACGCGCTCATCCTGAATGAACGCGGCGCTCTCAGGTTCTTCGCGAGCAAGCTCGCTCCTACAGTGAACGATGTTTCACAGGGCTTCGTATCACGGCGCCAACGGCAGGAACCAGCGCTCGGCCAGCCCCTTGTCGATCAAGCCACGGTGCACATCGACCACGGCCTGGGCACTTTGTGCCTTGGCCAACAGCGAGTAATAGCTTTGCTTGCGTTGCTCCCTGGTTTTCAGGTGCGCGGCGGTGTAGCTGGCTTTGGGGGCGTCAGCACTGGCGTAGTGAAAGTGCGCATACCACAACGGGTAGCCCTTCAGGTCAGTGACGGCATATTCCTGTACAAAGTCGCGACGCTCGCCACTCAATTGAATGCGCTCACCGTACCGTGCCACACCGACGCGTTTCTGGCTGATCAGGTACTCAAGATTGCCATGGGTGGGCGCCAGCTCCAGGCACAGCTGAATCCGCAACTCATCACCCTTGGTCGTCAGGCGAACGGCGGCCTGGCGCATTTCGGCCGCGAGCGCTTGGTCGGTTGCCACGCGGGCCTCTGCGGGAAGCGCCTGGATGGCCTGATCCAGTTCCGTGGCAAGTTTGTCGTAGCGTGCAGCCTCGAAATGCAGTACTTCCTGCACATCTTGAGGGTGTCTGGAAACCTTGCGGTAGTCGTCTCCCCTGCGTAGATGGGTATCGAGCATGGCCAGTAATTTACGCGCCTCACCCTTGACCATGCTCAGCCCACGGGCCACCGCGGGTGGTTTGGGAGCAAGTGGCTCGGTGAATGCTATCCACTCATCGCCACGTTGCGAATACAGGCCCAGTAGTTGGTCACCGATCTCGGAGCGTACCTCCACGGTCTCCAGACTGCCGATGGATTTCACCTCGCCGATCAAGGTGCCGCGTTTCGGTGTCTTGATGACCTTTTTTGTCGGTCTTCCTGCCGTTGCCAAATTGCGCTTGGGTGCGCGCCGGCGAGGCTGTACCACCGGTTTGACTTCACCGGCCAATTGCTGGACGGCCTGCTGATAGAGTTCTTCTACCCGCATTGAGAGTCGGGCGAAGTACTCGTTTTCCAGTTCGTCGGCATTGACAATGCCGATCCCCTTCAAGGCGTCCACACTGCGGCCATAGTGTTCTACCAGGCTCTCCAAGACCTTGACGCGATCCTCAGTCGTCAGTTCCAGGGCGTTGAGTTCACTGTGAGTACGCACCTGTTCCTGCAAGGGGGTAAAAATACTGTCCAGGGTGTCGAACAGCGGATGACCAAATTCTTTGATCACGAGCAGCTTGAGGCTGCGGATCTGCAGATCCTTGATTGCCAGAGCGCTGATTTCGTTCGGTCGGTCCTGGGTCAGCCGCGCAAGCACCTCGCTGGCGGCGGCGCCCAGGTTGAACAGTTCATCCAGATAGCGATCCCTCAATTCCAGCCATTGGATCGAACGATCATTGATTTCCAGAGAGTCCTTGATGAACCGCTCATAACCTACAGGGTCACCGATGACGGCAAGTTTCAGCCGCGCACCGGCGACGGTGAAGTCCTTATTGGCATCGTAAAGGGCCGACCGATCTTTTTCGGCAATGACGAAGTGTTTTCGCGCATTGTTGACGGTGTTTTCCATCAAGGACACGACGGTGCGGGTTGCCAGCGGGATACCCAGCTCATCACGCTCCTTCAGGCTCTCCAGCAATTGTCGATACTCGGTCGTCTGCTGTTGCAACGCCCCGTCGAAGCGCTGACGAGTGCCGGCTCGCTGTGCGGCGTTGAAGCGGTTATCGCGCTCGGCGCTTTCCATGACGGATTGTGCAATGTCGGTTGCCCTTTGCCGGTTTGTTTGCAAACTGATGAATTGGTTGTATTCGGCTTCCAATTGGCTGATCCGCTGCGCCCGCCGCTGGCGTTCAGCGGCAATACGTTTGGGGGGCATGCCGCCGCGCAGACGCAGCCGGATATCAACGGACCAGACACCCTGAGTGTCGGTGCGTAAATGCGGGCCACGCCGTTGCGGTGCGGCGGAGTCGACGATCACCACCTCGCCGTCGGGCTCCAGGGTCACCTGGAACCAGTGTGAATCCACCAGGGCGTGCCAGAGGTCATTGATCAGGTACAGACCTTTGCGCGGTCCGTTCAAGATCGGCGCAGGCACAGTGGCCGGAGGCGTGGCGCGGAAGTCGGTCAGGCGCGCGCGTTGGCTGGCCGTGAGCGCATGGGTCTGGGAAAAGCTGAAATCCAGAACGGTATTTTCCGGTTTCGGCAGCACGCCAGGCAACGACACGCCGGCTTGGTGGATGCGCGGCGGGCTGGGTACCGGCCACTGTTCGGCTATGCGTCTTGGCAGTAGCGGCGCCAATGCGTGCTCCTTGAATTCGGTCGCTACCACCGGTCGCGCCCGGTTCACGCTGGGTATACCCTCCAACAGCAACAGGCCGAGGTTGAGCAGCATATCGATAGCCGCCAGCTCGTGGGATTTTGGATCGCTATCACTCAAGGCACTGATGTCGCTGCCAAGGCTGGCATACAGGCTGAACAACCAACCCGTGACCATGGCCGGACCGCGCAACAAGGGCAGCAGGAGGTTACTGAACAGCAGGCTGGCCCCCTCCAGGAATACTTGCCAGCGGCTTTCGCTGTTGGACACCGAATCACTGTCTGCCTGCACCACCAGGGCCCGGGCGTTTTCGCTGTAGAGGTACTGCATCAAACGGCCTGTCACCAGGCATTGGTGCAATTCATCTTGATCGCTGCCCGTGGCCAGTTGGGCTGGTGAGGGAGGCCTGATGTAGGTGAACTCATCGCCAGGATGAAAATGTACGATGTGCGGTTCTTGAAAACCGCCGTTGGCGTAAATCGATCGGGCGCTGTCGGGCAGCCATGTCAGCACGCTGGTTTGCAGGGCACCGGGTTGCGCGATGGCCTGGAACAACGCCTCCCGGCTGGTGAACTCCTGGAGCGGGTCTGAATATAAGGGACGGTACAGGATGTGTGATCCCTCAGCGGTGTCCTGCCCTTCGATGATGTACATGTTGCTCACGATGTCCGGCTGGGCGCCGGGCTCGCGCAACAGTGACAGGTGGCGAATGACGATACCGCGCTGGTCGGCAACGTCTGTGTGCATCAACGCTTCAACCATGTACGCACCGGCACGTGTCAGACCGAATGCCTGCTTGAGGCTCAACTCCAGGGCCAATAGAGGCAGATACACCGACTGTTGGTCGGCGAACAGCACCTCACGCTCTTGTGCCTGGGCCATGTTTTCCAGCAGACGCTCGTTGAGCATCTGGGGGTAATACGTGCCGATGTCCACGCGCTCGATGAGACCGGCGGAGCCGGTGATATAGCCTGGGGTCAGCCAGGAGGGCAGTATCGCTCCCTGACGATGGGCAATGCTCAATTGACCGCTGGGCGCACTCACCAGGTTGTTGATGGCCAACTCCGTCAGACTCATTCGCTTGTGTTGGATAATGCCGACGGTGCCGGGGTAGCCGGCGGCAATCACGAACGTCAGTTCCAGGTCGTCGGGGTGCAAGGCGGATACCTGCGCCGGCGTGTTGAACTGTATGGCATCGTGTTGCAGCGCCTGCAGCAGCGCATCCACTGTAAAGGTCTTGAGGTCCTTGATGTCGCTGAGAAAGGTACGTCCGTTCCCGCGCTGTTTTGCACTGGCCAGGGCCAGGCTCAAACGACGATAGCTAAACTGATCGTCGACGCTGGCCTGTCGCAGCCAGTCCGGAAGCAGCGGACGCAATAGGGTCAGCAGCTCAGGTTGGATATCCGGTGTGTCGAGCAGGTATTGCCCGGGGTCGGTAATTTCGTGGTAGAGCGATTGCAACGCATCGAAGCCCTGGTTGACTGGCAGGCGTAATGCGCCGAGATTTTCCTGCTGCTGATTGAAAATCATCGCGGCCTGGTGATCGAAGATGTTGCCTTCGGGTTCATAGCGTCGGGTCACGATTTGCTGCGCCACGTATTGGGTGCTCAGATGCTCTCCCCAGGCTTGTATCAAGGCGTCCATGGACGAGAACGCCTCGATGCGCCCCCCAGCCTTACATAGCAATGCTGGCGCGGTGCCGTTGATGGTGCGTGTCAGGACTATCTCCGGCCCCAGCAAGGTGACGCGTTGGGGGGCACTGTCGATAGTGGTCTCAAGACAGTAGGCGAATACCGCTTCCTGGCCGTATTGCGCAACTCGCCGTTCGCGGTCCGGGCGGGTGATCAGTTGATCCACGGTCTCACGTTGCCAGACACCCAGTTCGGGTTGCTTGATGGCGCTGATTCTGAGGGTGTCCATCAACATATTGCTCAGCCAGCCCCAGGCATCGGGAACGACGTTGTTCCAATGTTGGAGCAGCGCGTTTTGCAGGGCGATGGGCAGGGTTGTGGGCAGCTCCTTGATCAAGGCCTCGATAACCTTCATGTCGAGCTTTTCCAGGGTCAGGCCAGGCAGTTTCAGACGTTTTGGCGGTGCTACTGAGAGGTAGTAAGACTTATCGCCGACGTCGCTGAAGTCCAGAATCGCACCGCTGGCCAGATACTCACGCACTGCTTGTAGCAGCGGGCGAATCTTGTACTCATTGTGGGTTTGCGGAATGAAGAGAGAGGACTTGGACAGGTCTATCGTGAGGGAAGGGTATTTTTCGGTAATGGATTCGCCGAGTAACTGTTTGATCACATCATTCAGGTCGGGCGGATCGGCAAATCGCGCGCTGACAGCTTTTGCCGTCAGGGGGCGGGGCTCTTGGGGGTATGTATTTGCATGAAAAGTCCTTTTTTACAGGTAGCAGGTGGAATGGTTTTACTCGGCGGCACACGAATGGCAGGGCCATCGAGGCCTTGTCCGGCATGGGTATCTACACAACTTTTGATGCGACGCGAAACCCTGTGGCGAGGGAGCTTGCTCCCGTGACGGTCTGCCAGGCGAAACGTATTTAACGGGTTTATTGCGATTTAATTGTGGGAGCGGGCTTGCTCGCGAAAGCGGTGGTTCAGTCAAGGATGTATTCACTGACACAGCGCATTCGCGAGCAAGCCCGCTCCCACATTTGGCCCGCGTTTCACCCGCTCTATACCTGCCGGCTGTGAGGCCGTCCGGGATCGAGCCCCTTCGCCATCGCAGGTACAGGAGCTCACCTGAGTTGTGTCGATACTTATGCTTATCCGGGCAATAGGCTCAAAAAGAGTTGCTGATCCAGCGGGGCAGTCACGGGGTTATAGAGGTCGCGCACGATGGATTTACTGTCTGCGCCTGCCTTCACGATCAGATCCTTGAGCGTCAAAAAACGATGTTCCGGTCGTTTCAAGTGGGCGGCGGTGTATTCGCTGCCCGCGCTGGTGGGGCTGCTGTAGTGAAAATGCGCATACCACAATACGGTCTGAGCATTTTTCTCGCGCACGGCAAACTCAGAGACATAGTCCTTGGCGGCTGTTCGTTGCGGGCCATGCACCAGGCCGATATCCACCGCGCCGTGGCGGCGCAGGTAGTCGATGTTTTCTTGCCGAGGGCGTTGGGCCTTGTAACCTTCAATGCAGTGCTGCACGCCTTGCTGCCGGATCACACCGGCTTGCTCGCGCAGGCGTGCCACCGTTTGCGCTACCTCTGGTTTGTCCTGGTGAGCGGTGTGTATTTCATCGGCGATCGCCTCGATTCTTTTGGCCTGGTAATCGAGCATATCGCTCCAGTCACGAGGGTTGAGGTCGTCGCGGCGCAGTGGGTCCTTGAGTTTGCGTTTCTGGAATTCGATCGACTTTTCGATGGCCCCGACTTCACCGATCAACCTGTTGCCTTCCCCACGCAGCGTTGCAAAGGCGCGTACCTGAGGTGCGGGGGCGGGCGCTGCCGGTTTGGCGTCGACGATTTCCACCCAGCCTTCTGCGGGGTGCTCCATGAACCGGCCGCTGATTTGCTGGGTGATCGGATTGCGCGTGACAATAGTAGGAAACGGTGTGCCGGCCTCGGTCGGTTGCAGATCGCCGACCAGCGCCCCCTTGTCCCGTGATTTGAAGGTCCGCTTGGTTTGCGACACGGTTTTTATCGGCTTCAAGCTGGCCTGCCGAGGCGGCAGGAATTCTTCCTCGCGCAACAGGTTGGCCAGTTCGGTCTCGGCATTGCTGTTGGCGATTTCCAGGCGTTCGATCAACAGCGTCATGTAGTGAGGGCGGACCAGCGGTGAGTCAAGTTCCACCAGGGAGCGGCAGATTTGCAGGCGTCTGTTGTAGTGCTTGATCAGATTGTTCAGCACATCCTTGTGCTCGCCGGACGTGAACCCCTCGGTGGTGAGCAGATCTATGTGACTGTCCTCTATCGACGACATGGCGCGCTGATAGTTGTCATAGAGACTGAGGAGATACTGTTCTTGTGGGGTTTGAGCAGAAATCGTCAGATCGATGCTCAGGTCGGTCAATTTATCCAGCGACGCAAGGACTACATATATGCGGTTGTAAAATCTGCGTACCGGATCGGCATTGAGATATTTTGTGCGTTGTGAGGCACCGCTTTTCTGCAGCTTGACCATTTCTTCGAGGGTGTTCTCAAGGTCGGTTATAGCCTGCGCATGCAGTTCAGCCGCGGCAAACACGGTCTCCATAAGATCCTGCACATAGGCGGATGACGCAGGATCGTGTGCCGTCCTTTGCAACTCGATCAGCGGTTGCCCCTCATCAGAATAAAAAGACGCGTGGTAAAACGAGCCAAGGCGTTTGATGCGCAGCTCATTGGCGGCGAGGATAGACAGGTATTGATCGATGCATTTCGATTCGTCATCAAACTGATTTTGCACCGCCTTGAATTCCCGATAACGCTTGATCAGGTCTCGGCGCAGTTGCAATAGAACGTCAGTCGTCTGATGAAACTGTTCTTCGCTGATCTTGTAGTTCAAGCGTGCTCTTGAGTACTGGGTCATCCGGGCTGCGTGCTCAGCCACCAGCGACTTGTCTTCAGGTGATGAACGCAACTTGGCGTAGGCAACCTTCAGCTCAACATGGGCTCTTTCAAACTGCCGTTTGGTGTCATTCAGTGCGTCGTCGATAGGCATTACGCGCGTGGTCTCTTGACGCACGGCATCAATTATCCGGTTGAGGTCTTCCCCGATCTCAGTGCGTTTTTGGTCAATTTCCGCCAACTTTGCCTTAAGTCGGTTTTTCGGACCGCCCCCTCGCAGCTTCAGCCCTTGATCCAACGCCCAATGCCCATGTCCGTCGGTCTTGAGCCTGAACCCCGGGTGGGAGGGTTTTTCCGGATGAATAATAAAAACCTCAGCGAACCCAGGAACGATGCTGACGCGAAACAGCAGGCCCGCCACCGACGCGTGCCACTGATGACCGAGACGGTACAACCCTTTGTAGGGTCCAATTTCGACGGCTGAAGGTGCCGGCTCCGGCCATGGGACGTTCAGTTCACGCAAGGCATTGAGCAGTCGTCGACTGGACGAATCCCTTGCGGTGGAGTGAATAAAGTCCACCAGCGTCTTGTCGCCGGCGGGTGGTTCGGCCGCCAGTGCTATCGGACCTTGCTCGACAGGTACCGTCGGTTGCGGTGAAGTGTCGGGCTGTGCACGACGCAGGGCCGCGAGGATCAGCGGGCGATCGTTGTCGGCTGAACGCTGTGAGGGCTTGATGACCGGATGCTCCCCGGAACCTGCGTGCAACAGGATCAGCCCGATGTTAAGCAACACATCCACCCAGGCCAGTTCCCTGGCTGTGGCGTCATCACTTTGCAGCGCAGCGATATCCTGTTGGAGGCTGGTCGCCAATTGCAGCATCCAGCCTGCCAACATGGCCGGCCCCCGCAGCAGCGGCATGAGCAGGGTGTTGAACAGCAGCCAGCCGCCTTCCAGCAGGATCTTCCAGCGGCTCTCGGTATTGGAGACCGAGTCCCGGTCGGCCAGGTCCACCAGCGTCCTGGCGTTGCTGCCATACAGGTACTGACTCAGATTGCCGGAGGCCAGCGACTGCGCCAGGGAACCGTGAACCGCGTCACCGTTGGAGGGGCGGGCCAATTGGGCGGCTGGGGGCGCAGCCCATTGAACGGTGTCGTCTCCTTGGCCAAAGCGCAGGATATGCGGGCTGAGGAAACCACCATTGCTATAGATCGTCCGGGCACTCTCCGGCAGCCAGCTCAGTACACTGTCTTGCAAGGCGCCGGGCTGGGCAATCGCATCGAACAGTGCCTGGCGGGTTGCGAACTCCCGCAGCGCGTCCTGATACAGCGGTCGGTAGAGAATATGAGGGCCGACATCGCTGTTGCGAGGCTCAATGATGAACATGTTGTCGACGATATCCGCAGTGGTATCAGGCGTGCGGGTGAAGGCCAGCGGATGGATCTCTATGTCTTGCCCGTCGACAACGCGTCGGGGTGCATCGCGTTGCATCAAGGCCTTTACGTAGCGGTAGCCCAGGAACGTGAAGCCGTGTTCGGCACGAATCTTGTGTTCCAGCGCCTGAAGCGGCAAATGTACGCTCAACGCCTGATCGAACAGCGCCTCGCGACGGCGCGATTCGCTGCTGTCACTGAGCAGCAGCTCACGGATCTTCTGGGGATAACGCTCGCCGATGTTGACCCGGCTGACCAGCCCGGGTGAACTGCTGAAAAGGCCCTTTTCACCGAGAATATAGTCCGCCGTCAGCCATGGCGGCAGCGGTGTTCCGGATGTGTCACGAAGGGTCATTGCGCCGTGTGGAGCGGCTGCCAGATTGTTGACCGCCAGCTCCCGAAGACTCATGGTCACAGCGCTCAGATAACCGCCGCGCAAATCCCCGACCGGAACATGAAAGGTCAGCTCCAGGTTGCCCGGTTCGACACTGGACTCGGGATGATCCAGGCGTATCAGCTCGCGCAGTGCGCGGTCGGTGAAATCATGCAGGTTTTCGATCCCGTCGAGAAAAGACGCGCCTGCCGTTTGCCGGCGCAGGCGTGCCTGTTCCACCAGCAGCTGACGATAGGCAAACCGGTCACCGGCGTTGGCCGTCTGTAGCCATTGGGGCAGTGCCGCCTTGATCGCCGCCTGGTTTATCGGATCAGGCACGGGCGCCTCATTGAAGAAGGGCGTGGGGTCGGTTATATCGGCGAACAGTTTTTCCAAAGGTCGCACACCGTCATGGGTCGGCAGTTGGATGGCTTCGAGGTTTTCCAGCTGGTGATTCAGCAGCAGGGCTGCCTGGACATCGAAGAGATTGCCGTCGGGTTCATAGCGTTTGATGATGATCTTATCGACCAGTACCTGGCTTTCCAGGCGTTTCCCCCACGCCTGGTTGAAGGCTTCCATTGAGGGGTACGCCTCGACGCTCCCGGAAGCCGCGCACAATAGTGTCAAGTCTCCCTGCACCACCAGAATATCGGGCGTCAGCAGGCGTGTGGTGGTGCCGTTGGCAATCAGGCAGGTTTCGAGGCAGTAGGCATGGATAAACCCGTCTGGATGCGGCATGGCCTGTCGCTCACGACGGTCGGGGTAGCGGGCCAGGTCAAAGAGCGCGTGCTGGGCCGCACGGCGTGCTTCGCCCCACAGGCTGGCCGCACTGCTCAGGTTGCCGGCCAGCAGGTCACCCAGCCATTGCCAGCGGCTGACGCCGGTGTCGCTGTTGAGGTTCCAGTAGGCAGCCAGTGCTTCCTGAAAGTGGAGGGGCAGGGCGTCAGCCAATTGGACGATGACCTGCTCGATAACCCGCATGTCCGGTTCTTTGGGGCCGTTGGCTTCATAAGTCAGATGCCTGGGGGCTTGCTGGGTCAGGAAGCAGCGCCGCCCGTCCACATGGGCGGTAAAGTCCATCGGCGTACTGTTGGCCAGATAGTCGAGTGCAACATCTGTCAGCAGTTTCAGGTCCCAGCCGCTTCGTTGATTGGGTTTGGCGACCTTGGCCTTGCTCAGGTCCAGCAGCAGGGGCGGGTAATGCTCAAGGATGGACTGGTGCAGAACTTGTTCGACTACATCGTGCAGGGTCGGTCGGCTGGCAAACTGGTGCGCGACGGCGTCGGCCGTCAGGTTGCTGCGGTGGGGACGAGGTGGGGATGAAATATCCGGCATGGCAGATTCCGTTCTATGGATAAAGGGCTGTCGTTTTGGGGCCAGAGTGGCGGGTCTGCAATCAATGAGGGTGGTAGCTGGCTACCGCTGAGGACTAAAAGGGCAACGACTCGAGCACGGCATGCTTCAAGCAAACGCCCGACGTTAAACCGTCGAGCGTTTGTGTTCGGATGGCTGTCGGTACGGCTTGAATTTACGGTGCAGGTGCGATGGCTAAAAAGAGTTGGTCCTGAGGCGGCACAATCAGCACGTAGAGGATTTTTTCAATGGGCTCGGCCCCTGGCTCCTGCTGGCTATGCAAGAGCGCTTGTACGTGCTGTTTGAGCAGGTCCTTTTGGGTGTACTTGCGCTGACTGGCCAGCTTCAGGTGTGCTCTGGTATAGCTGGCAGGTGGCGCATCGGCTGTCGCGTAGTGGAAGTGGGCGTACCACAACACGGTCGGAGGCTTTTGCGCTTTGTCATACACGGCATATTCAGTGAAAAAATCACCGCTGAGGGTAGGCCTTTGCGGGTCTGCCTGGCTGGTCAGGTTGATGTCGATTTCTTTCTGTCGCCACAAGTATTCAAGGCTTTGCAGCGTCGGCCACTGGCGTTTGTAAGCCTCACTGCATACACGCTTCGCCATGCGCTGCATGTCTCTGGCGTGTGCCCGGTAGTTGTCGATCAAGTCTTGCGCCGAGGGCTGGCTGCGGTGTTCCCGAGCAATTTCATCGGCCAGGTCGGTTAGTTTTTTCGCCTGCCCGGTGAGCAACTCGTCCCAGTCAGCTGGATTGACATCTTGCCGGGTAAAGGGGTTTTCCAATTGGTGCTGCTGAGCGGTTATGGCCCGTTCAATCTCTGTGCGTTGCTGCACCAGTTTCTCGCCCTGGCTCTTTATCGCTGCCAGGGACCGCGCCTGTGGGGCAGGTTCTGGCACGTCCATCGGTGCCAGGGTTTTTTCCACCCAGGTGTCGGCCTCAAATTGTTCGAACGAAGTAACGGTTTCATCGAAAAATGGGTTGGTGATGGTGAAATGCTCTTGAGGGTGTTGGCCATCAGCAGGCCTGAGGTCACCGACCAGATAGTGTCTATTGCGGGTTTTGAAGATGCGCTTTGTACGGGCTTTTGGTCTGCGCAGCTTTGCCAGCGACGCTTCGACTTCCAGTGCCTCCTGGCTGCGCACCACGGCTTCCAGCTCGTTTTCGGCGAGGGTGCGAGCCCGTCTCAGCCCGCTCAGCAGCCGTTCGGCGATGAGGTGCAGGCGCTGCGGATTAACAAACGTGAGGGCTTCGATGGCGGACGCGTAGCTGCGGTACTTGCCAAGGATAGTGTCATATAGCAGACGCTGTTCCTCGAGAGGATAACCGGTGCTGCTGCGCACTTCGGTGTGCGACAGCAAGACTTCACTCAGCCTCGATTCATCGAGATGTTTGATATACAGCAACTCCAGCGGGGAGGGCTCAACTGCTGACAGTTTTACGACCACCCGCGATAGCGGGATCAGAGCGTGGATTTCCAGATTTTCTGAAAAAAAATGTTGAGGAACGCTGATTTTTGCCAGCAACTCTTCCCGTATCACACGCCCCACCGCTGAGTCCTGCTCTAACAATTCAAGGGTGGTTTCCATTTCGCGGGAGCGGACCGCCATACGTTGGATCACGTCCGCGAGCTCAATTAATCGAGTAACGTGGTCGTTATAGTGCCAGGGACGTCCGCTCTGTATCTCAGGAAGCATGCGCTGCACCAAGTTATTCATTGGCTCGCCACGGTCGCTGAATAGAAAGGTGTCCGCCCATTTTTGCAGATGAAGATGCAGGCGCAGTTGATCATCCCAGAGCGACTTCAGGGTTATTGCCCTGTCCTGGACATGACCACGAGCCCCGGCGCACCGTTCGAGGTCCTGGCCCACCTTGTACAGTTCAATTCGCCGTGGCAGCAAAAGCGCATGCTTTTTTTCCAGGATATCCAGAGAAACTTCATAGCTGACGCGTATCTTTGAGTAGCTCGATATCTCCTGCTCGTGCCGCGTTTGAAGGGCTGTTTTCTGAGCGTCGGTGGCATTTTGCAGAAGCCGCCATACCAGTTTCAACGTACTGATTTGTTTGATCAGGTCATCACGGCTGCTGTTCATTCGAGTCAGCCACGTTCTGAATTCGGCCATCCCATGAGTGAGCTCCACATTGAGCTCTTGCATGCGGCCCTGAAGCAGTTCCAGTTGGCGGCGATTTTCCTCGCGCAGGGCCGCCACGCGCTTGGGACCACCGCCCGTCAGTTTCAGCCCACGATCCAGGGTCCAATGGCCGTTCCCGTCGGTGCTGAGTTTGATGCCGGGATGGTTGGGTTTGTCGGGATGAACAATGAACACTTCGTCAAAACCCGGAACGACAGTGACCCGAAAAAACAGGCCACCCACTGAGGCGTGCCAGTGGTTGTCGACCTTGAACAACCCCTTGAGCGCACCAATAGCGATAGGTTCCGGTACCGGCTCAGGCCAAGGCGTGTTGACCTCGAGCAGTTTTTCCAGCAGACGCGCCGCTGCGCTGTCGCCGGCAAGGGAGCGATCAACGTCCAGCAGGGTTCTGCCGCCCCCTGGCGGTTCGGAAGGGAGGCCAACGATGCCACGTTCAATCAGCGGGAACCCGCTGCCTGCCCGGCTGGGTGGGCGCCTCAAGGGCAATCCTGCAAGGGTCTGTCGGGCGGTATTATCCTCGAGCAACGGCCCGCCTGAAGGTTGTGTGGGCAATCCATGGTGGATCAGTACCATGCCGATGTTGAGCAACAGGTCGACCCATGCAAGTTCCCTGGCAATGGGATCTTCGCTCGTCAATGCCGGCAGGTCCTGATTAAGGCTCAGTGCCAATTGCATGAACCAGCCCACAGCCGCCAACGGTCCGCGCACCAGCATCAATAAAGTATTGAAACCCAGTTGCACCCCTTCGAGAATCAGCGCCCATCGGCTTTCAGTATTGGAGGTTGACTCACGGTCGGCCTGGTCGAGCAACTGACATGCTTCGCAGACAAACAGGTACTCCATCAATTCATTGCGGTTCAGTGCCTGCAGGATCTGATCGTTGCTTTCAGCATCCGCACTTGCCAGTGTCGCGGGTTTGGGGATGCCGGGCAAAGGGTCGAACTCTGAACCTATTCCGCTGATACGTATGTAATGCGGTTCTTTAAAGCCGCCATGGCTGTAGATGTCCCTGGCGTCATCGGCCAACCAGGCCAGTACGCTTTCCTGGATTGTCCCGGGCTGTGCGATGGCCTCCAGTAAACTGTCGCGGCTGGCAAACTCCAGCAGTGACTCACGATAGGCCGGGCGATAAAGCAGGTGCGGTCCGGATTGCGTGTCACGGGGCTCGATGATGAACATGTTCTGCACCACATCAGCCTTGGCGCCGGGTTTGCGTTGAAAGGCGAGGGTGCGCATGACGATTTCATCGGCGTCGACCCAACGCTCTGTACGGTGGGTGCCGACCACTGCCCTGACGCAACGCAAACCTCTTGGCGTCAGCCCGGCTTCACCTTTGATCTTGTGCTCAAGCGCCTGCATTTTCAGGGCGACGGGCCGTTGCCCGCAGAACAGGCGTTTGCGCTTTTCAGCCTCCGGGGTATCACTCAGCAATTGCTGCTGTATATAGGCGGGGTAGTTCAGGCCGACATTGACACGTTGGATCAGTTCGTCCACGTAAGCCGTGGTCAGCCACGTTTCGATCTCCAGGCCTGCGGTGTGACGCAATGTCATGCGGCCTCTGGGTTTTCCCGAGAGGTTTTTCAAGGCCAGATCGACCAGGCTCATCGTGACCTTCTCGATGTAGCCACTTTGCAAGGTGCCGACGGGCACATCGAAGCTCAGTTCCAGTTCGTCGGCTTTGTATTTTGACTGCGCAACGTCTGTACAGGCGGCCTTGGCGTGCAATACGGCGTTTCTCTTCAAGCACAGTTGGTGATTCAAATGACGGGTGGCATAAGTGCGGATATCGTCCAGCCCATCCAGGTAGCCTTCACCCTGCGTCAGGCGTCTGAAGCTGGCTTGTTCGAGTAAGCATTGGCGGTAGACAAAGCGGTCGGCCGGTGAGGCATCTTGCAGCCACCTGGGGAGCGCGGCCTGGATTGGCGATAATGTTTCTATGGCGGTGAGTGGCGAAAGCGCAAACAAATTGGCTGGATTGGTGATCGACGCAAACAGCGTTTCCATGTCGCTGACGGTGGTGGCGCCAGGCAGTCGGACCGCTGCGAGGTCCTCCAGGTGCTGGTTGAGCGCGAGTGCTGCCTGTACCTCGAAAATATCGCCGTCGGGTTCGTACAATTGCCAAGTGATTTTGTCGGCGATGAATTGCTCTGCCACATGTTTACCCCAAGCCTCCCCGAAAGCATCCAGGCTGGTGTAGGGCTCAATCCGGCCTGACACGGTACACAAAAACACCCGCTCGCCGCTGACCACCAGGATGTCGCTGGATTGCAACGTCAAGGTTGTGGCAGCACGTACAAGGTGCGTTTCCAGGGTATAGGCATGGATCGAGTTGTCGGGCCATGGTCGCTTCGCTCTGGCCTCCCGGCTGGGGCAGTTTGCCAGTGTGCTGAGTATCTGCAGTTGTTGGGCATCATCCCCTGATTGGCGAATCGCCGAGGCCCTCAGCAAGCCTTGCAGCAAACCGGCCAGCCATTGCCAACGACTGCCGCCGGCATCACTGTCCTGGTTCCAGTATTCGGTCAGCGCATCTTGAAATCCGATAAACACAATCAAGGGCAGTTCCCGTATCACGCTTTCGACGACGTTCAGGTCATAGGAGACATGCTCATTGGCTGGCAGGGTGAGGCGGGTGCCCGTGGCGTCACTGAGGTAACTGTCGAGGTTGTGGCGCACGGAGAGGTCGGGGAAGCTGCCGTCGGCCATATGTTTGAGGGCCACCTCCAACAGCGGATGCAGGGCTCGGCCGCCGCCGTCACGGGGCAGTGCCAGGCAAAGATCGGAGAGCGCATTGGACAGGGATGGGAATTGTTCCTTCAAGGTGTAGGTCAGCATCTGAGTAGCGACTGAACGCAGGGATGGACGCGTGAGAAATTGTGCTTCTACGGTCTTTTTCAGAAGGTTTTCAGCTGGGGCGCGCGTGGTGGTTGGCACGGGAGTCATCCTTAACGTGGGTTGGCGAGGTCCTCGTAAAGTAATGTCGACGGCGTGCCTGATGCGGTAGTCGGCTACCGCAGGGCGATGGGAAAGAAGAAAGGCGCTAAGGATTGGTCTATCATCGACATTTTTCCCCTTGATGAATGATCCTGATGACTGCCGCCAGCCTGCTTACTGAACTTCAAACCAGCGACATGCTCGAAATCGATGGGCTGCATGCCTTCGATTTCACCTCAGACGAGCAAGGCTTGCGCATGACCTGCATGGACGGCCGGGCCGAGAAGCGCTGGACGTTCAGCCTCGCGCAAGTACAGGCCGCGACCTTTGATGACGCCTTGCAAAGCTGGACCCTCACCGGTGATTCGGGCGAACACCGCCTGGTGTGCATGGCCGCCTTCACCGGCAACAATAACGACGAGGAAGACGAGCATGATGATGCGTAAATTCTGGCCGCTGCTGATGGCCGGCAGTGTGGGGGCGATGTCGGTGCAGGCTGCACCGGCTGACACCTATGAATTGTTGGTGGGCAGCTACACCGCTGGCGCCAGCGAAGGTATTTATCGCCTGCAATTCGACAGCCGCACTGGCCAGTTCCAGGGCAAACCGGTGCTGGCAGCGAAGGCTGACAACCCTTCGTGGCTGACGGTCTCCAAAGACCAGAAGCACCTGTTTGTGGTCAATGAAAACGGTCCCGGCCAGCAAGACCCGGTCGGTCGCGTCAGCAGCTACAGCATCGACCCGAAGAGTCATCAGCTCACCCTGATCAATCAGGTGCAGAGCCTGGGTAACGAGCCGACCCATTCCAGCATCGCTGCGGATGGGCGTTACCTGTTCGTCGCCAATTATTCGGTGGTGGAAGACCCGGGCGGCAGCCTGGCAATCCTGCCGGTGGACGCTACCGGCAAACTGTCGGCGCCGGTGCAGTTGAGCGGGCACCCGGCCAGTCGCGTCAACCCCGAGCGCCAGGCCTCCAACCACGTGCACTCAGTGGTGTCTTCGCCGGATGGCAAGTACGTGTTTGTGCAGGACCTGGGGGCGGACAAAGTATTTGCCTACCATTACGACTCCAAGGCCAATCACGAATTGCCGCTGACCCCGGCCAACCAGGCATCGGTGCAATTGCCACCGGGCAGCGGCCCACGTCACCTGCTGTTCAGCGCCGATGGCAAGCACGCCTGGCTGACCACCGAGATGAGCGCGCAGGTCGCGGTGTTCGATTATGCCGACGGCAAGCTCACCCAGACCCAGTTGGTTGACTACGCCGCCGGGCAACCGGTGTCCGATAAGGCCGGCGCCGCCGTGCATGCGTCCAGTGACGGCAAGTTCCTGTATGTGAGCAATCGCGGCACCGCCAACCAGATCATCGTATTTGGCGTAGACCCAGCCACCGCCCACCTCAAAGAGCTGCAGCGCCGCAGCGTGGAAGGCGACCACCCGCGCGAGTTCAGCCTCGACCCGAGCGGCAAGTTCCTGCTGGTCGCCAACCAGAAGAGCAACGAAATTGTGGTGGTCGAACGTGACCCCAACACCGGCCTGCTGGGTAAAACCGTGCAGAAATTGCCGATCGATGCGCCCAGCGACCTCAAGTTCCTGGTGCGTCAATAAGCCACAGGCCCCGCAACGCGGGGCCTGACCCTAAGTATTAATTCCATTGATGACGGCTACTGTTTCAAAGCATTTCTAAGGTTCAACCCCCGGGCGTAAGTTTGGTTCCAAGGCCTTCCCAGGCCACTCAACCAAACGCACACAAGGGTTACCGACATGAATCTGAACCTCTTCTCCGTCATCGCCGCTTCCGCTGTTTCCGCCACCGTGGCCTTGCCTGCCAACGCCAGCGTGGACGTCGCCGGGAAAAAATCCAGCACCAGCGCCTACACCCAGAAATACCTGCAACAGAGCGCCAACTTTTATGCGGCGCTGGATCACAAGACCCAGGGCTAACACTGATCAACCTGTGGGAGGGGGCAAGCCCCCTCCCACAGGTTGATTGATGTTGGTATCAGGGCTTTGCCATCACCGCGATAAACAGCGGTGACTCCAGAATCCGCTGTAGCCACGCCTGTAGCCGTGGATAGGGCGTACCCGCAAACCACTCGCGATCCACATGGGCGAACTGCCGCACAAACGGCACGATGGCTGCGTCTGCCAGGCTCATGTGCGCGGCGAGCAAGTACTCACGATCCGCCAGCAAACCCTCCAACTTCTGCAAGAACACCTCGCCCTCGGCCCGATAATCTTCCATCGGCTGCTGCGGATAGCGTTCGGCGTACTTGTATCGATTCAAATGATGTTTGAACAGGTCGTCATTTTCGGCGATCAATGCCAGTACCGCAGGATCACCTTGCAGTCGCCAATCGCCGGGGTCGTTTTGCGCCAATGCCCATTGCATGATCTCCAGGCTTTCCTCGATCACCCGACCTTCCACGCTCAGCACCGGAACCGTGCCCTTGGGCGACAATGCCAGCATCTCGGCCGGCTTGGCCTTGAGGCTCACCTCGATAATCTGCACCGCCACCCCCGAGTAGCGCAGCGCCAGGCGCGCACGCATCGCATAGGGGCAGCGCCGGAATGAATACAGCAGCGCTTCGCTCACTTGACCTCCAGGGTGCTCAAGCCATTGCCCTGGCGCTTGACCTGGATCTGCACCGGGATGCGCTCATGCATTTCCTGTACATGGGAAATCACCGCGACCTTGCGGCCCTGAGCCTGCAAACCGTCGAGGGCGTCCATGGCCAATTGCAGTGATTCGGGGTCGAGGCTGCCGAAACCTTCATCGATAAACAGCGATTCGATCTTCAACGTGCTTGACGCCATCGACGCCAGGCCCAAGGCCAATGCCAGGGACACCAGGAACGTCTCGCCGCCGGACAACGAGTGCACCGAGCGCAGTTCATCACCCATTTCCGTGTCCATCACCAGCAGGCCCAACATGCTGCCGCCACGCTTGAGGCGGTAGCGGCGCACCAGTTGGCGCAGCTGCACGTTGGCGTGATGCACCAGCAGGTCGAGGTTGTAGGCCTGGGCGATCTTGCGGAAGGTGTCGCCGGTGGCCGAGCCGATCAGCGCGTTCAGGCGGGCCCAGCGCTGCCATTCGTCATAGGCCTTGGCGATTTGCTCGGCCAGGGCGCTGTTGGCATCCTGGCGGCGCTGGTCCTCGGACTGGCGCGCGCGCAGTTCGGCGCAGTGTTTCTCGCCCTCGGCCAATTGCTGGTTGAGCGCGGCGAGGCTGCTGTCCAGCTGTTCGGCGTCCAGGTTGCCATTGTGCAAGGCCTGGTGCTCGGCGAGGCGTTGTTCGCGCTCTTGCAGCAGTACGCTGGCTTGTTCGACGGCTTTTTCGCAGGTGTGCAACTGCTGGCGCAGGTCGGTGATCTGGGCGTCGTCCAATGCCAGCAGACGCGCCAGACCGTCATCGTCCAGCTCGGGGCGCGCGGCGCGCCACGCGCTGATGCGCGTGTCCAGGGCCTGTCGTTCGCTCTCGAGCGCTTGCTGGCGCTCCTGCACGGCCTTGAGGTCGGCGACCAATTGCACCAGTGCGGAGTGAACGGCGTGCAACTCCTGGCTGGCATCGGCTTCGCTTTGGCGCGACTGGGCGACGGCCTGATCCAGTTGCTGTTGCCACTGTTCGGCGCTCGCGTGCTCGCCCAGCAATGCGCTGAGCGTTTCCTGGGCGTCGCGGTGCTGGGTGGCCAGCTCGGCGACCTGCAGATTCAGCGCCTCCAATTGCTGCTGGCGATGCTGCTGGTGGGTCTGTTGCTTCTCGATGGCCTGCTGACGCTCTTGTTGTTCAGCCAGCTCATCACGCTGATGGCCCAGGTGTTCCAGGCGCTGGCTGACCTGCTGATCGAGTTGCATGAAGGTCGCCGCCGGCTCGCTGCGCAAGCCTTCCAGCGTCGCGCTGGGCAACAGGCTGGCGAAGCTTGCGAGTTCTGCATCGAGGCGTTCGCGGTCGTTGGCCAGGGCGCGCTGCTGGTCGAGCAACAGTTGGCGGGCCTGCTGGCTGGCGTCCTGGGCGGCTTGCAACTGCTGCTGCAAACGCCCGGCGTTCTGTTGCAGGTTGAGCAGGGCGCTTTGGCGCTGTTCGTCCTGGGCGATGCTTTGCGTCAGTTGCGCCAGTTGCTGGGCCAACCAGCTGCTGCGCTTGGCGGCGTCCTGGTTGAACAGCGCAGCGCACAGCGGATGCGCCTGCAGGCTTGGCGCCAACGCTTGCTGCTGCAGCGCAAGCTGTTCCTGCTGCGCCAGGAATTCCTTTTGCTGGGCGATCAGGCCACCCACTTCGCCACGCAGCTCGGTGAGCTTTTCCTTGAGGCTGTCGACGGCTTTCTGCGCCGTGGCCTCTTCGTTTTCATCGTGGCGCCCCAAGCTCTGCAACAACGCTTCGGGCTGGTGATACGGATGTTCGTCGCTGCCGCAGACGGGGCAGGGCTGGTCATCCTGCAACTGCTCGCGCAGTTCCTCGACGCTGGCACTGCGGGCCAGGCGCTGGCGCTCCAGCAGTTGCTTGGTCACCGTCAGGGTTTGCTCGGCCACCGTCAGTTCAGCTTTGGTTTGCAGGCCGGTCTGGTTCAGTTGCTCGCGTTGCTGCGCCGCCTCGGCGAGTTTTTGCGCCAGGCTGCTGGCCTGGGTGTCGAGCTGCTGCTGGCTGTCCCACAAACGTGCCAGGTCTTCGAAGGCACGTTGTTGCTTGCGATTGTCCTGCAAGAGACTGGCGAGCAATTGCAGTTGTTCGGCCACTGCGTGCGGCTCGGCGCCGGCCTCTTGGTACAGCAGGTCCAGGGCTTCGCGCTGCTGGGTGAATTGCGCCACGGCGGCGGTGACGCGCTGTTCGAGTTGCGGCAGTTCGGTCTCGCCCTGATTCAGGCGATTGCCGATCAGCATCAACTGTTGCAAGCGGTCGCGGTAGGCACTCCAGGCGTCGCTCAGGGGCGCGAGGGCGGCGCTGCGCTCCAGTTCAGCGGCCAGGCGTTGCAGGCGCTCGTCGATCTGGGCCTGCTTTTCTTGCAGGCTGTTGAGCAAAATCTGACCTTCGCTGCAGGCGGTGGCGTGCTGCTGCTGGTCTTCGGTGCGCTTGGCCAGTTCCTTGGTCAAGTGGGCGAGGGTGGTCTGTTGTTCGAAGGCCTGGCGCAACAACGGCGCGGCCTGCGCCTGGTTCTGCTGGGCTTGCCCGAGTGCCGACTGGGCGCTGGCCTGCTGCTGTTGCGCCTGTTCCTGGCGGCTGTGCAGCACGGCTTGTTGTGCAAGGTGCTGCTGAATCTGCGTGGCGAGCGGTGCCAGCAAGGCGTCGAGTTCTGCGCGGCGCAGGAAGTGATGGCGCTGTGGGGCGAGCTGGTCCAGGCGCGTCAGGTCCTGGCGCTGCTGGCCCTGGCTGTCCCACTGTTGCTGGGCGTGCTGCAACTGCTCGGCAGCGCTTTGCTGGCGCTCCTGCCATTCGCGCAGTTCCTTGAGCCAGGTGTGCTGCAACTCCAATTGCTTGAGCTGGGCCTGGTGGGTCTTGAGTTGCTGTTGCGCCTGGTTCAGTTGTTGATCCAGCTCGGCGCGCGCTTCGGCGGCCAGGGGTACCACGCCGGTGGCCTGGTCCTGCAACTGTTTGTGGGCGTCCCTGGCGTCCTTGGCCTTGTCGAAGGCGCGGCGGCCAAGTTGGGTGTAGAGCGCGGTGTCGGTGAGCTTTTCCAGCAGTTCGCTGCGCTCGTTGTCGTTGGCCTTGAGAAAGGCACTGAACTCGCTCTGCGCCAGCAGCACCGCACGGGTGAACTGTTCGAAGTTCAGGCCCAGGGCCAGTTCCAGCTGGGTCTTGTATTCGGTTTTCTGGCTGGCCAGCAGTTGCTCGCTGTCCAGGTCGATCAGGCTCTGGCGGCTGCTCTGCAACTTGCCGCTGGCCTTGTCGCGGGCGCGGTTGGCTTCCCAGCGCGCCCGGTAGCGCCGGCCGCTGACGCCGACGAAATCCACCTCGGCGTAGCCACCGCCGGTACCCCGCCTGAGCAGGGTGCGCGGGTCGCCGATGGAAATATCGCTGTCGGCATCCGGCATCTTCGCCTGGCCGGTATCGCCCAAACGCGGCACCGCGCCAAACAGCGCCAGGCACAGTGCATCGAGCAGAGTGCTTTTGCCGGCGCCAGTCGGCCCGGTGATGGCGAACAGACCGGCACTGGCCAGCGGCTCGGCGGTGAAGTCGATCTCGAACGGCCCGGCCAGGGACGCGAGGTTTTTCAGGCGGATGGCGAGGATCTTCATGGCTGTTCGTCCTCCTGTTGCACTTCCTGGAGCAGCACGGCGAAGTCCTTCAAGGTTTGTTCATCCACTTCGCTGCCGTAGCTGTCCTGCCAGGCACGGCTGAACAGTTCCTGGGGCGTGAGCTGGTCGAGTTCGACCAGGCGCTCTTCATCGCCGTCAGCGCGCGGGCCGTTGCCGGCGTATTCGGCGGCGATGCGCACCAGGCGCACGGCCTTGCCTTGCAGGGCGGTTTCGATCTGCTGGCGCAGGTCCGGTTGCGGTTCGTCCAGGCGCACGCGCACTTCCAGCCAGGGATGGCGCTGGGTTTCGGCGAGCAGGTCGATGTCGGGCAGCTCGGCCAGGGCCTTGAGAATATCGGCCAGAGGCGCGGCTTCCAAGCGTTGCAGGTTGACCGAGCGCGGAATCAGCAGCGGTTCGACGCCGACCAGTCGTTCGCCCTGGAACGTTACGTCGAGCACCTGGTGCTTGTAGCTGATTTCGGAAAACGACAGCGGAATCGGCGAGCCGCTGTAGCGAATGCGCTCTTCGCCATTCACTTTTTGCGGCTTGTGCAGATGGCCGAGAGCAACATAGCCCACACTCTTATCGAACAGGCTGGCCGGCAGCGCCTCGGCATTGCCGATGATCAGGCTGCGCTCGGAGTCTTCCGACACCGAACCCCCGGCCATGTGCGCATGGCTGATGGCAACCAGCGCCTGGCCTTTCTTGCGTTTGGCGTTGGCGGCCGCGATCAGCCATTCATGCACTTGGCCGATGCCGCGCAGGTAATCATCGCCCAACTGCGCACCCGTGACTTCCGCCGGGCGCAGAAAGGGCAGCGCCAGGCACCAGGCGACGACCTTGCCTTTGGCGTCCGGCAATGGGATGAGCAGGCGTTCGGCATCCAGTTGGCCGTCATCCAGCCACAGCACACGGCCCAATGCATGGGTGCGCAGACGACGCATCAGCGGGGCGGGCAGCTCGATGCGCGAACCGGAGTCGTGGTTGCCGGCGATCATCACAATCGTCAGCGTGGGGTTTTGTTCGTGGGCGCCGATGATGAAGTCATATAGGCGTTCCTGAGCCTTGAGCGGCGGGTTGACCGTGTCGAAGATATCGCCGGCGATCAACAGCGCCTCCGGGCGATGGGCCTTCAGTTGGCCCAGCAGCCATTCGAGGAAGCAGGCATGTTCGAAGTCGCGTTCCTGGCCGTGCAGGTTTTGCCCAAGGTGCCAGTCGGAGGTGTGAAACAGACGCAAGGCGAACTCCGGGGAGAAGATGAAAAGGAGGGGAGTTTACCTGTATTACTAGCGCAGTGCCTTGGGGGACGCCGGGGTTGATCGTTCCCACGCTCTGCGTGGTAATGCCTCCTGGGACGCTCCGCGTCCCGCCAGGCGCTGCAAGTTCCGCTACTGCACACAGGTGACGCAGAGCGTCACGGGCTGCATTCCCAAGCGGGAGCGTGGGAACGATCTTTGAAGCCGCGCTCCACAGGGGGGGGCGTTATGCCTGGGGTTGCAGGCACTCCAAGGCTCGGTCCGCCAGGGTGCGGGCCATGTCAATCAGGTGGGCGGTGGAGCAGGCCATGTCACGTTGGGCGCCGTTGAGGTCTTCAGCGGTCTGCGTTGCGGTAGTGGCGGCGCAACGTAATAGCGAGGCAATGCTGGCGATGGCGTCCTCGAAGCTCAGGTCTTCGTGGGCGACAAAAATCGGAAAGGGGGGATCGGGGACGAGTTTGTTCATGCGTGAAGCTCCTGCTTGGATTGGGAGCCATTCTTTTGCCGATCTCACACGTCAAAAGGTGGCAGCTATGTGCGGGGTGAGATACCGGAAAGCAGGACCCGGCCAGACCAAAGCCTGCCCGCACATAGCCGCCATAGACGGTCGTAGCGCATGGCGCCTGCTAATACACGGGATCTCACACCCGATCGCTGATATGCAGCGACGAAGCGAAGGCTAGCCAGTGGGTTGAGCAGGCGCAAGGCCGAAGGATTGTCTAGGAAACGTCCTGCAAATTAAAGCGATATGGATTGCTGGCCCTTAACAATGCATGTCCAGCAGGCGATGCAGGCCAACTGTGGGAGGGGGCTTGCCCCCGATAGCGGTGTGTCAGTGACAGGTGTGTTGACTGACACACCGCTATTGATCGTTCCCATGCTCTGCGTGGTAATGGCTCCTGGGACGCTCCGCGTCCCGCCAAGCAGCCCGTGACGCAGAGCGTCACGGGCTGCATTCCCACGCGGGAGCGTGGGAACGATCTCTGACAGTTGCTTGCGTGGTGTCTGGGCTATTTGGGGTAGAGCGGCGGCAGGCTGGTGGTATCGGTGGCCGGGTCTTGTACGCGCTCCGCCACGGGGATGGCCTTGATTGCGCGCCACAGGTCTTCACCCAGCCAATACTGGCCACTTTCGCTGTACAACGCGCCGTTCAGCCCGTCCAACGCATCCGACAGCGGCACGAAGCGCGCGGCCATGTCGGCGAGGGTTTCCGGTTGTTGGCGGGCCCAGGCATCCAGGGCCTGGCGGGTGGCGTGGGGGTCGTTGGCCTGGGTCGCGCGCTTGAGGTCGTCGAGCAGGGTGCGCGGGCTGGGGCCGGTTTGCGCGGCGCGTTGCACGGCGGGTTGGCGGCGGGCGCGCCACCACAGGCCGAAGCCCAGCAGGGTAGTGCAGGCCAGCAGCAAGGTGCTGAGCTGCCACAGCCACAGGCGTTCGTCATCCGGCGCGGTGATGACGGTCGGCGTGGCGGGGGTGTCCACCACCAGGCTCGGGTTGACCGCCACTTGCAGGGTGCGGGCCGGCAGGCTGGTGCGTTCCAGGTGGTCTTCGTGGGTGTTCCACCACACCACTTCCACGGCGGGCAGTTCCAGCGCACCGGCTCGCGTGGGCACCAGTGCCTCGCGGTCTTCGCGGCTGCCAATCAGGCCACGGTCGCTGGTCTGGTTGGCCAATACCGGTTGGTCCGGGTAGCGCCGCAGGCCGTTGACGTCGGTACTGGGCAGCGCCGGCAGTTGCGCGCTGGACAGGCCCTCGACCTTGACCGTGAGGCTGCGCGTCAGCGAGTCACCGACCTGCACATGTTCGGGCACCGGGTTCCAGGCTTCGTCCAGGCTCAGGCTGCGCGCCGGCAACCACGGCGTGTCGGCGGGGTAGAACTCGGGCTTGGGCTTGACCGTCAGCGCAAGCGGCGCTGAGCTGGCGTGGATCAGCTTGCCCGGCTTGGTGCCCTGCAGCGTGTTCTCCTGGGGAGGGCGCGACTCCACCAGGGTCGCGCTGAAGGTCTGCGCCCCAATCGCCAAGGCCCCGCTGTGCTGCGGATAGATCGCGTAGCGGGTTTCGATCACGCCATGGCGGATGCTGTTGATGACTTTTTCATAGGTGCGCGACTCGCCCAATTGCTCGACCCGTGCGTCGGGGATTTGCAGGGGCGTGAGGCTGCTGTCGTCATACAGCGACACCGAGTGATACACGCGCACCGTCAGCAGGGCCTGGGCCTGCACGTAAACGCTGGTCTGGTCGAGGTTGGCTTCGACGAACACCGGTGCCAGTTCGGCGCTGGTGTTCTGGCTGGCGGTTTCCAGCACTTGCAGGGTGATCGGCTGGGTCTTGAGGTCGCCCACCTGCAGCGGCGGGATCACCACGGTGCCGTTTTCCCGGGGCAGCAGGGTGATGATCCAGCGCGTGGTCGCGTGGTTATCGCCGCCCAGGGTGGTGAGCTGGTTGATCTGGCGCGTGCCGCTGACTTCGAACTGCGCATCCAGGGGCGACAGATCGGGCTTGCCGAACTGGGTCACGTCGCTGGATTCCACCGTCAGCTCCACCGTTTCCCCTGAGTTGAGGCGGCTGCGGTCGACGCTGGCGATCAGGTTCGCCGCCTGGGCGTGGCCTGCCGACAAAGCGAGCAAGAGCAGAAGGGTGGTGCGGCGGCTCATCGAGTCTTGTCCTGATGTTGTTGCTGTTCGTACCAGAATTTGCGTCGCAGCAGTTCACCGGGGTTGTCCGGGATCTGTTGCAGCCATTGCTCCAACGCCTGACGATGTTCGCCCTCAAGGCTGGCATCGGCGGGGCGTAGCGGCGGCGTGGTGGTTTGCTCGTCGCCGAGCTCGCTGCCTGGCACTTCGTTACCGTCGGTTGGCGGCGAGCCCGCGGTGTCGGTGGCGCCGTTGGCGGCTTGGCCCTGACCCTGGGTGGATTGTTCGCCACCCTGGGCATTTTGTCCGTCGGCGCCCGGTTGCGCAGTTTGGCCGGGTTGGGTGGTTTCGTCATCCTGGTTTTTTTCGGGTTCGTCGGGCTCAGGCTGGGCTTGTTCGCGCAGCAGGTTTTCCACCAGCGCCTTGTTCTTCAGGGCCGGCTGCAGATCGGGTTGGGCTTCCAGCGCCTGTTCGTAGGCATCGATCGCGGCTTCCAGCTCACCCGATCGGGCCAGGGCATTGCCGCGATTGTAGTGGGCATAGGCGTTGTCACCCTGGGCAAAACGCTTGATGGCTTCGGCATAGTTACCGGCTTCGTACAGGGCCACGCCTTGCCATTGCGGGTCCTGGAAGCGTTCGGCGGCCTCGGCCGGGCGTTTTTTCTTCAGCAGGTACTGGCCTTGCTGGTCGGGACGCAGCCACAGGTCCTGGAATTCGAAGGCATAGCTGGGCTGCGGTGCGACCATCAACAGCAGCGGCAGGCAGAACAGCCAGCCGCGACGCCCGGCGCAGGCGGCCAATAGCAGCAGCGGCAGGAGCAGCCAGTAACCCTGGTCGGCCCAGGTGTCCAGGCGCAGCAGTTGACCGTCGTCGCGCAAGGCCTGGGGCGGGTCAAGTACGCCGAGTTGGCGCAGGTCCTTTTCGTCCAGGCGCGCAGCCCGGTAGCGGCCGCCCATTTCGCTGGCGAACGCCTTGAGGGTCGGGCTGTCGAGGCGCGGGATCAGGATTGCGCCCTGTTCGTCCTTGAGGAATTCGCCGCTTTCCTGGGTGACTGGCGTGCCTTCACGACTGCCGATGCCGAGGATCGACAAGCTCGGCGCCTGGCTGCCTTGCAACAGCAACCGGATACCCTGGCGCTCCTGTTTGGACAGCGAGGAGCCGATCAGCAGCAGGCGCCCCTGGCCGAGGCCGCCGTGCTTGAGCAGGGCCAGGGCTTTTTCCACGGCCAGGTCGGCGCGGTGGCCAGGCGCGGGCATGATCGAGGGGCGCAGCGCTTCAAGCAGGTTACGGCTGGTGGCCAGGTCATCCGACAGCGGCACCAGGGTGTGGGCGCTGCCGGCATACACGATGATGGCGGTTTGCGCATCGGTGCGCGCCTGCAGCAAGTCATAAAGCTTGCGCCGCGCCTGTTCGAGACGGTTGGGCGGGCTGTCGGTAGCGAGCATTTGCGGGGTGAGCTCCAGCAGCACCACCAGCGGGTCGGAAGGCTTCTGGCTGAGTTGTTCAACCCGTTGCCAACTGGGCCCGAGCAGCGCCAGCAACGCCAGCAGCCAGGCGATGCCCAGTACCACCCAGGGCGATTTGCTTTCGCGGCCGTTGCCGCCACTGAGCAGCGTGGCATGGAAGGCCTGGGGCAGGATGAGCTGCCAGCGCCCGGCGCGTTTTTGCCGGTGCCACAGTTGCCACAGCAACCAGCCGAGCAGCGGCAGCAGCAACAGCCACCAGGGGCGCAACCAGTGCGGCCACAAAGCGATCATCGACGCCTCCGCAAGCGCAGGCGCTTGAGGCGCTGGCGCCATTCCGGGCTCTGTGGCAGGAACATGCCCTTGCTCGACAGTTTGGTGTACAGCCGCTGCAAGGCGTTGTTCGGCCAGCGTTCGTGCACCACCAGCAACAGGCTGAGAAGCAGCGCCAGGGCCAGCGGGCCGCTGTACAACGCGTGGGCCGGGCGGGCCTGAGTGGGCTGCTGTTCGACGGGCTCGAGGGTGTCGAGGGTGGTCTTGATCTGTTCCAGCTCGTTGCCATCGCGGGCGCGGAAATACTGGCCGCCCGTCGCCTCGGCGAGGGCCTTCAGCGCCGGTTCGTCGAGGTCCAGGCTCGGGTTCACGCCGAGAATGCCCAGGGAGCCGGTTTGCTCAGGGTCGGCGCCGATGCCGATCGGGTAGATTTTCACGCCTTCTTCAGCGGCCAGGCGCGCGGCGGTGAGTGGGTCGATTTGCCCGGCGTTATTGGCGCCGTCGGTCACCAGGATCAGCACGCGGCTTTGCGCCGGGCGCTGGCGCAGGCGTTTCAAGGCCAGGCCGATGGCGTCGCCGATGGCGGTGTTCTTGCCGGCGATGCCGATGCGCGCTTCATCCAGCCAAGTGCGCACGGTGCGTCGGTCGAAGGTCAGCGGTGCTTGCAGGTAAGCCTGGCTGCCGAACAGGATCAGGCCTACGCGGTCGCCTTCACGGCCCTCGAGAAAATCCCCGAGCAAGTGCTGGACCAGCGCCAGGCGGCTGACGTCCTCGTCCTGCCAGTGCATGTCGGGAAAATCCATGGAGCCGGAGACATCCACCGCCACCAGCAAGTCACGGCCACTGGCGGCAATTGGCAGCGGCTCGCCGAGCCATTCCGGGCGGGCGGCGGCGGTCAACAGCAACAGCCACAGCACCACGAACGGTGCCTGCTGGCGCCAGCCCGGCAGGTTCACCCGAGCGCGGCGCCGGGCCAGGTGTTCGAGGTCGTTGAGGTAGCTGACTTTCAACGCGGGTTCGCCACTGTCGGCCGCTGGCAGGACCAGGCGCATCAACCACGGCAACGGCAACAGGGTGAAGATCCAAGGCCAGGCGAACTCAAACATGTTTGCGAATCCAGGTGTCGACGGCTTGGGTCAGGCCAGCGATGGCCTTGTCGTCGAGTTTGCATTCGGGCTTGTAGGCGCCTTCGACCAGCACCATCCAGCGCGTGAGGCCGGCGGCGGGACAGCGGTTATCGAGGAACGCCAGCCATTTGCGGCCGTTGAGGGTGTGGCTTTGGCTGTAGGGGTAGTCGTTGCGGCACAGGCGCTTGAGCAAGCCATTGAGTTGCTGCAGCCACGCTCCGGCGGGCGCGCCGTCATAGGGTTTGGGCATCAGCGCCAGCTCGGCCAGGGCCGCAATGCGCAGCGGGTCCAGCGGTTGTTCGGCGCGGGCCACGGGGCGGCGCGCGGGCAGGAAACGGCGTAGCCACCACAGGCCCCAGCCCAGCATCGGGAGCAGCAGCAACAACAGCCACCAGCCCGGCGCGGGCGGCCAGAAGCCGATGGCTGGCGGGGCGATCAGCGGTTGCAGTTGGTCAAGGCTGCTCATTGTTTTCTGACCGGGCGCTGTGGGTTGAGGTATTCGCGCAGTTGCTCGACCATTTCACTCTGGGTGCTCAACGGCATCAACAAGACGCGCAGCTTTTGCGCCAGCAACTCCCAGCGGGCGATGCGTGCTTCAGCCTGGGCCTTGTAGGCCTGGCGCAAATCGAAATTGAGCGTATCGAGTTCCAGTTGCGCGCCCCGTTGCGCAAAGCGCAGCAGCCCGGCGGCGGGCAGGGCGTGGTCCAGCGGATCGGAGATGGGCAGCAGCAGCAAATCGCAATGGCGCGACAACAGGCTCAGTTGCTGCTCGGCGCCTTCAGTCAGCGCCCGTTCATCGCAGATCACAATGCCCAGGCTGCCGGGGCGCAGCACTTCGCGGCCGCGGCGCAGGGCCATGCCCAGCGCGTCGGCTTCAGGAAGGCTTTCGGTGTTCAGGCTCTGGTTGACCCGCACCAGGCGGTTAAGCAGTTGCAGCAGGCTTTGCTTGCTGCGCCGGGGTTTGATTTCGTAGTGCTCGCTGTCGCCGAACACCAGGCCGCCCACGCGGTCGTTATGCCCCAGCGCGGCCCAACCGATCAGGCTGGCGGCTTGTGCGGCGAGCACCGACTTGAACATCTGCCCCGAGCCGAAAAACAGCCGGCAGCTTTGCTCGACCATGATGAAAATCGGCCGCTCGCGTTCTTCGTGGAACAGCTTGGTGTGGGGCTCCTGGGTGCGGGCGGTCACACGCCAATCGATGGTGCGCACGTCGTCCCCGGCCTGGTACACGCGCACCTGGTCAAAATCCACACCGCGCCCGCGTAGCTTGGAGTGGTGCAGGCCGATCAACGGGCTGCGCTGGCCGGGGGTGGAGAACAATTGCACTTCACGCACGCGATGGCGCATCTCGATCAGCTCACTGAGCGTGACGTGGATACCCGCGCTCGCGTTCATCGACTTCAAGCGACGGCAACGACGTCAAGAATGCGTTGCACCACGCGGTCCTGGTCAACGCCTGCGGCTTCGGCCTCGAACGACAGAATGATGCGGTGGCGCAACACGTCGAACAGCACCGCCTGGATGTCTTCGGGGCTGACGAAGTCGCGGCCGGCCAGCCAGGCGTGGGCGCGCGCGCAACGGTCCAGGGCGATGGAGCCGCGCGGGCTGGCGCCGTAGGCAATCCACTCGGCCATTTCCGGGTCGAACTTGGCCGGGGTGCGCGTGGCCATGACCAACTGCACCAGGTATTCCTCCACCGCATCGGCCATGTACAGGCCGAGGATTTCCTTACGCGCGGCGAAGATCGCCTGTTGGCTGACGCGGCGCTCGGGCTTGGTTTCGCCGTTGAGCGCTTCGCCACGCGCCTGTTGCAGGATGCGCCGTTCGACGGCGGCATCCGGGAAGCCGATCTTGACGTGCATCAGGAAACGGTCGAGCTGGGCTTCCGGCAGGGGGTAGGTGCCTTCCTGCTCGATGGGGTTCTGCGTGGCCATCACCAGAAACAGCGGCGACAGCTCGTAGGTGCTGCGGCCTACGCTGACCTGGCGCTCGGCCATGGCCTCGAGCAGCGCCGACTGGACCTTGGCCGGTGCGCGGTTGATTTCGTCCGCCAGCACCAGGTTGTGAAAGATCGGCCCCTGTTGAAAGACGAAGCTGCCGGTTTCGGGGCGATAGATTTCGGTGCCAGTGATGTCGGCGGGCAATAGGTCGGGGGTGAACTGGATACGATGGAACTGCGCTTCGATACCTTCGGCCAGCTCTTTGATCGCCTTGGTCTTGGCCAGGCCCGGCGCGCCTTCGACCAGCATATGGCCGTCGGCGAGCAGGGCGATCAGCAGGCGATCGATGAGTTTTTCCTGGCCGAGAATCTGCGTAGAAAGAAAGGTTCGCAGCGCAAGCAGCGCTTCACGATGTTCCATCGATGACGGTTCCTGGAAAGATGAGCCCGGGTGTCAGGGAAAAACACCGGCCTGGGGCGCTTACTTTAATGCATCGTGGGGTGCGGCGACTAACGGCGTGACGGGTATTTTTGGCAAAACTTGTAGGAAATTTGTGTAGGTGGTGCGCTTTCTGTTGTGAAGGCCGTCAATGTGGGAGGGGGCTTGCTCCCGATTGCGGCGGGCCAGTCATATAGAAGTGCCTGACACACTGTCATCGGGAGCAAGCCCCCTCCCACATTTGGTTTCTGGTGGTCTTAAGCCCGGATGTAGGTGCCGGTGCCTTTGAGGATGTTCTGCAGGGTTTCTTCGACTTCGGCCAGGTCGGAGGCGGCCGTGGCGTGGGTGATCTGCAACTGATCCTTGCCCCCCAGAGCATCCGCATCGCCGGCCGCCAGTTCGATCAATAAGCTGGTGTCGCCCAAGGTGACTTTCAGCCCATCCAGGGTCGAAGGCTCGTAATCCCAGGTCAGTTCCACCTCGTCTTCATCCGGATACCGGCTCAGCATGAACATCTCGCCGTTCTTACCGTGGCAGCAGAGCATGGCCATGTTGTCTTCTTCGTCGTCGCACGGGGTGACCATCAAGGCGTCGGTTTTCAGCTGCAGCATGGGGAATCCTGTGTGGAGGAGGGCGTTTGCGCCGGGTGATTGTGCCATTGCGGCGAATTTTATGCTGCATTGTGTGTCAGACCGAGTGCATGACCTGGCGGGCCAAAGCAGTCATTTTTGATACTGGCGGGCCTGAATATTGCCGGTTGCCCAAGTCGCAACCCCACACCTGCTTACCGATGACCGAATATGTCGCAGCACCGCAAGCAGCCGGCTTCCTACACTCGTTAAGCTGCGCAACGGATATGCCCCGTGCCAGGCGCCTGACCTGCCCGTCGTACCGTCACCCGGCGCGGTGAGCATCTTGTGGAAGTTGTATGTGACCTGACTGTCTTGTCCAGCTTCACCCACCTGTCACTCTGATTCGTTTATGGTGCTTGTCATCACTACCAGAACAGAGCTGACGGTCTCCCCGCAAGGGGATAACACGCGACGCTTCCATCAATAACAAGCCCAAGCGGAGTACCACAGATGGCGTTCTTCACCGCAGCCAGCAAGGCCGACTTCCAGCACCAACTGCAAGCGGCACTGGCGCAGCACATCAGTGAACAGGCACTGCCACAAGTGGCGCTGTTCGCTGAGCAATTCTTCGGCATCATTTCCCTGGACGAACTGACCCAGCGTCGCCTTTCCGACCTGGCCGGTTGCACCCTGTCTGCCTGGCGCCTGCTTGAGCGCTTCGACCACACCCAACCGCAAGTGCGGGTTTACAACCCCGATTATGAACGTCATGGCTGGCAGTCGACCCACACCGCGGTTGAAGTGCTGCACCATGACCTGCCATTTCTGGTGGACTCGGTACGTACCGAGCTCAACCGCCGTGGCTACAGCATCCACACCCTGCAAACCACCGTGCTCAGCGTGCGCCGTGGCAGCAAGGGCGAGCTGCTGGAAATCCTGCCCAAGGGCACCCAGGGCGAAGGCATCCTGCAAGAATCGCTGATGTACCTGGAGATCGACCGCTGCGCCAACGCCGCCGAATTGAATGTGTTGAGCAAAGAGCTCGAGCAGGTGCTGGGCGAAGTGCGCGTGGCCGTGGCCGATTTCGAGCCGATGAAAGCCAAGGTCCAGGACCTGCTGGCCGGTGTCGACGCCAGTGAATTCGTGATCGACGGCGAAGAAAAAGCCGAGATCAAGAACTTCCTCGAATGGCTGGTGGGCAACCATTTCACCTTCCTTGGCTACGAAGAGTTCGTGGTACGTGACGAGGCGGACGGCGGTCATATCGAATATGACGCCAGCTCTTTCCTCGGTCTGACCAAACTGCTGCGCGCCGGCCTCACCGCCGAAGACCTGCGCATCGAAGACTACGCCGTGGCCTACCTGCGCGAACCGACCGTGCTGTCGTTCGCCAAGGCTGCACACCCCAGCCGTGTGCACCGCCCGGCTTATCCGGACTACGTGTCGATCCGCGAGATCAGCGCCGACGGCAAGGTCATCAAGGAACACCGCTTCATGGGCCTATACACCTCCTCGGTGTACGGCGAAAGCGTGCGGGTGATCCCTTACATCCGCCGCAAGGTCGCGGAAATCGAGCGCCGCTCGGGCTTCCAGGCCAAGGCGCACTTGGGTAAAGAACTGGCCCAGGTGGTGGAAGTACTGCCGCGTGACGACCTGTTCCAGACCCCGGTCGATGAGCTGTTCAGCACGGTGATGTCGATCGTGCAGATCCAGGAACGCAACAAGATCCGCGTATTCCTGCGCAAAGACCCGTACGGCCGTTTCTGCTACTGCCTGGCCTACGTGCCGCGTGACATCTATTCCACCGAAGTGCGCCAGAAAATCCAGCAAGTGCTGATGGATCGCCTGAAAGCCTCGGACTGCGAATTCTGGACCTTCTTCTCCGAATCCGTGCTGGCCCGTGTGCAGCTGATCCTGCGGGTTGACCCGAAGAATCGCCTGGACATCGACCCGGTGCAGCTGGAAAAAGAAGTGGTGCAGGCCTGCCGCAGCTGGCAGGACGACTACGCCAGCCTGGTCGTGGAAAGCTTCGGCGAAGCCCACGGCACCAATGTGCTGGCGGACTTCCCGAAAGGTTTCCCGGCCGGCTACCGCGAGCGTTTCGCCGCGCACTCGGCCGTGGTCGACATGCAGCATCTGCTCAGCCTCACCGAAGCCAACCCGCTGGTGATGAGCTTCTATCAGCCGCTGGGCCAGGTTTCCGGCCAGCGCGAGCTGCATTGCAAGCTGTATCACGCCGACACCCCGCTGGCGCTGTCCGACGTGCTGCCGATCCTGGAGAACCTCGGCCTGCGCGTGCTGGGTGAGTTCCCGTATCGCCTGCGCCACGCCAACGGCCGTGAGTTCTGGATCCATGATTTCGCGTTCATCGCCGCCGAAGGCGTGAACCTGGATATCCAGCAGCTCAACGACACCCTGCAGGACGCGTTCGTGCATATCGTCCACGGCGATGCCGAGAACGATGCGTTCAACCGCCTGGTGCTCACCGCCGGCCTGCCATGGCGTGACGTGGCGCTGCTGCGCGCTTACGCCCGTTATCTGAAGCAGATCCGCCTGGGCTTCGACCTCGGCTACATCGCCAGTACCCTGAACAACCACACCGACATCGCCCGCGAGTTGACCCGGTTGTTCAAGACCCGCTTCTACCTGGCGCGCAAGCTCACCGCCGATGACCTGGAAGACAAGCAGCAACGCCTGGAACAAGCGATCCTCAGCGCCCTGGACGACGTTCAGGTGCTCAACGAAGACCGCATCCTGCGTCGCTACCTCGACCTGATCAAGGCCACCCTGCGCACCAACTTCTACCAGTCTGACGCCAACGGCCAGAACAAGTCGTACTTCAGCTTCAAGTTCAACCCCCATGCAATCCCCGAGCTGCCCAAGCCGGTGCCGAAGTTTGAAATCTTCGTCTACTCGCCACGCGTCGAAGGCGTGCACCTGCGCTTTGGCAACGTGGCCCGTGGCGGCCTGCGCTGGTCCGACCGTGAAGAAGACTTCCGTACCGAAGTGCTCGGCCTGGTAAAAGCCCAGCAAGTGAAGAACTCGGTGATCGTGCCGGTGGGCGCCAAGGGCGGCTTCCTGCCGCGCCGCCTGCCGTTGGGCGGCAGCCGTGATGAGATCGCGGCCGAGGGCATCGCCTGCTACCGCATCTTCATTTCCGGCCTGTTGGACATCACCGACAACCTGAAAGACGGCGCCCTGGTACCGCCGGCCAATGTTGTGCGCCATGACGACGATGACCCGTACCTGGTGGTGGCGGCGGACAAGGGCACTGCGACCTTCTCCGACATCGCCAACGGCATCGCCATCGACTACGGCTTCTGGCTCGGTGACGCGTTCGCCTCCGGCGGTTCGGCCGGTTACGACCACAAGAAAATGGGCATCACCGCCAAGGGCGCGTGGGTCGGCGTGCAGCGTCACTTCCGTGAGCGCGGCATCAATGTGCAGGAAGACAGCATCACCGTGGTGGGCGTCGGCGACATGGCCGGTGACGTGTTCGGTAACGGCTTGCTGATGTCCGACAAGCTGCAACTGGTCGCGGCCTTCAACCACCTGCACATTTTCATCGACCCGAACCCGAACCCGGCAACCAGCTTCGTCGAGCGCCAGCGCCTGTTCGAACTGCCGCGTTCGGCCTGGACCGACTACGACACCAGCATCATGTCCGAAGGCGGCGGTATCTTCTCGCGCAGCGCGAAGAGCATTGCCATCTCGCCACAGATGAAAGAACGCTTTGACATCAAGGCCGACAAGCTGACCCCGACCGAACTGCTCAACGCCTTGCTCAAGGCACCGGTGGACCTGTTGTGGAACGGCGGTATCGGTACCTACGTCAAGGCCAGCACCGAAAGCCACGCGGATGTGGGCGACAAGGCCAACGATGCGCTGCGCGTCAACGGCAACGAGTTGCGCTGCAAGGTAGTGGGCGAGGGCGGTAACCTGGGCATGACCCAGCTGGGCCGTGTGGAGTTCGGCCTCAATGGCGGCGGCTCCAACACCGACTTCATCGACAACGCCGGTGGTGTGGACTGCTCCGACCACGAAGTGAACATCAAGATCCTGCTCAACGAAGTGGTGCAGGCCGGCGACATGACCGACAAGCAACGCAACCAGTTGCTGGCGAGCATGACCGACGAAGTCGGCAACCTGGTGTTGGGCAACAACTACAAGCAGACCCAGGCCCTGTCCCTGGCCGCACGCAAGGCTTACGAGCGTGCCGCCGAGTACAAGCGCCTGATGAGCGACCTGGAAGCCCGTGGCAAGCTGGACCGCGCCATCGAGTACCTGCCGACCGAGGAGCAGCTCGCCGAGCGCGCCGCGGAGGGCAAGGGCCTGACGCGTCCAGAGCTGTCGGTGTTGATTTCCTACAGCAAGATCGATCTCAAGGAAGCGCTGCTCAAGTCCCAGGTACCGGATGACGAATACCTGACCCGTGACATGGAGACCGCGTTCCCGCCGAGCCTGGTGGCCAAGTTCTCCGAGGCCATGCGTCGTCACCGCCTCAAGCGCGAGATCGTCAGCACTCAGATCGCCAACGACCTGGTCAACCACATGGGCATCACCTTCGTTCAACGGCTCAAAGAGTCGACCGGCATGAGCCCGGCGAACGTGGCTGGCGCCTATGTGATCGTGCGCGACATCTTCCACCTTCCGCACTGGTTCCGTCAGATCGAAGCCCTGGATCACCAGGTGTCCGCCGATGTGCAACTGGAGCTGATGGATGAGCTGATGCGCCTGGGCCGTCGCGCCACGCGCTGGTTCCTGCGCAGCCGTCGCAACGAGCAGGACGCCGGGCGTGACACTGCGCACTTCGGTCCGCACCTGGCGGCGCTGGGCCTCAAGCTCGACGAACTGCTGGAAGGCCCGACCCGTGAAGGCTGGCAGAACCGTTACCAGGCCTACACCCAGGCCGGCGTTCCGGAGTTGTTGGCGCGCATGGTTGCAGGCACGACCCACCTGTACACCCTGCTGCCGATCATCGAAGCCGCCGACGTGACCGGGCATGACGCCGCCGAAGTGGCCAAGGCCTACTTCGCCGTCGGCAGCGCCCTGGACCTGCCGTGGTACCTGCAGCAGATCAGCGACCTGCCGGTGGCCAACAACTGGCAGGCCCAGGCCCGCGAAGCCTTCCGCGACGACGTGGACTGGCAGCAACGGGCGATCACCATTTCGGTACTGCAAATGGCCGACGCGCCACAAGACATGGAAGCCCGCGTGGCCCTGTGGCTTGAGCAGCACCAGGACATGGCTGATCGCTGGCGCGCAATGATGGTGGAAATTCGTGCGGCGGTTGGCACGGACTACGCCATGTATGCGGTGGCCAACCGTGAGTTGCTGGACCTGGCGTTGAGCGGTCAGTCGGTGTTGCAGCCGGCGTGATGCGTTCGTAGTACCCATGTGGGAGGGGGCTTGCTCCCTCCCACACTGATCGTTCCCACGCTCTGCGTGGGAATGCCTCCCGTGACGCTCCGCGTCGCCCGCTCTCAGTCGGGACGCGGAGCGTCCCCAGCGGCATTCCCACGCAGAGCGAGGGAACGATCAGCTCAAGGGTGTTTGAGTAATTTGCTTTCCAGGTGATCCAGATGCTGGGTCATCAAGCCCACCGCAGCGTTTATGTCGCGCTGCTCGATCGCATCCACAATCGCCACATGCTCCTGCCACGCGCAATACGTGCAGGCTTTCGCTTCATATTGGGCAATCACCAACGACGTCAACGGCACCAGGCTGTTGAGGAACTGGGTCAGCGGGCCATTGCCTGCGATGGCGGCCAACAACAGGTGAAACTCCCCCGACAAACGCAGCGCCGGCCCGCGCTGGTCACGCTCGATGCAGTCGCGTTCGCGGCTGATCAATTCCCGCAACTGACGTAGCTGTGCACCGGTGGCCTGGGCGCACACCAGTTGCACCACAGTAATTTCAGTCAGGCGCCGCGCTTCGAGGATCTGCCGCGTCTGGTGCGCGTCCGGCGCCGCCACCTGGGCGCGGTGGTTGGGGCGCAGGATGATCACTTGCTGGTGGGACAGTTTGGCCAGCACCCGACGAATCACACTGCGGCTCACCCCAAAGGTTTCACCCAGGCTTTCTTCGGTAAAGCGGCTGGCCGGGGCGATGCGCTGCTCAAGGATCGCATCGAACAGGCGTGGATAGATGTCATCCACCGAGGGCTTTTTGCCCGCCACCAGGTGCAGTGCGGGGAGGAGGGGGTCGCGTTGCAGCGCGTGAGCGTTCATGGCCGGTCTCCAGAGTATCAACTGCCCAGATGGTCGTCCGGGATGTTCAAGCGAATGCCCATGCGCAGGCCTTCCTGCAGGATGTGCCGACGCATTTCGGCACTGGCCAGGGCGCTGTTCTTGTTACGGATGGCTCGCACCACCGCCTCGTTCTCGCGCAGGCGCTCGGCCAGGTGTTCAGGGGAATTGCGCAGCACCTGGGCGCTTTGCTTGAGCGCGTTGCTGGTTTGTTGCACCACGTTCTGGAAAATCGGGTTGGAGGTCAGGGCGAACAGTTCTTCGTGAAAGCCGATATAGGCGTTCATGCCGGCTTCGGCATCGTCGGCATCGAGGGCTTCGCGCATGTCCATCAGGGTCAGGCGCAGTTGGCCGATTTCCTTGCTGCTGATGGACTGGGCGACCAGGCCGACGATGAAGGGCTCGAGGGTGTAGCGCAGTTGCAGGATGTCTTCCAGGCTGGCATCCGCCACCGCGTCGCTCGACTGCGGCCCGCTGACACTGGTTTCCAGCACCACCACGCCTTTGCCGGGCATGGAACGCACCAGGCCGAGGGTTTCCAGCACAATCACCGCTTCACGCAGGCTCGGGCGGCTGATGCCCATCTGTTCGGCCAGTTCACGCTGGCCGGGCAGCATTTCCCCACGCCGCCACTGGCCGCGCGCCAGGGCGGCGCGCAGTTTTTCCACGACTGAATTGACGACGGTTGAGGTGCTGATCACGTCGTTATCTCCTTAATGTTGCGAATACAATTGTCAGGCTGACACTGGACAAATGTGGGAGGGAGCTTGCCCCCGATAGCAGTGTGTGAGTCACAAAATCCCTCCCAGATTGGCCTGTGTCGCCCTCAGAACTCCTGATGCGCCGGCACCACCGGCTTCTTGGCCTGGAACGCATAACCCTGCTGGCCGTCGAGCACCTTGTTGGCACGCTGGATATCAATGTCTTTTTCCCAGCGCGCAATCGCCACGGTAGCGACGCAGTTGCCTATCAGGTTAGTCAAGGCCCGGCCAATGCCCATGAACCAGTCCACCGCCAGAACCAGCACCAGGCCGACCACCGGAATCGCCGGGATCGCCGTAAGCGTTGCCGCCAGAATCACCAGCGCCGAGCCCGGAATGCCGTGGGCGCCCTTGGAGGTGATCAACGAGACCAGCAGGATGGTCAGCAAGTCGGTCATCGACAGCGGGGTGCCGGTGGCGTTGGCGATAAACACGATGGCCAGGGTCAGGTAGATCGAAAAACCATCCAGGTTGAACGAGTAGCCGGTAGGAATCACCAGGCCAACGGTGGAGCTGCCGATACCCAGATGCTCCAACTTGCGCATGATCTGCGGCAGCACCGCGTCGGAGGAAGCCGTGCCCATCACGATCAGCAGTTCTTCGCGCAGGTACTTGAGCAGCGGCAGCATGCGCAGCCCGGAAAGGCGCATCACCAGGCCCAGGATCAGCCCGACGAAGGCAAAGCAGGTCAGGTAGAACAGGCCCACCAGGCTGCCCAGGTGTTGCAGGGAGTCCAGGCCGTAGGTGCTGGTGGTGAACGCGATGGCGCCGAACACGCCAATCGGCGCCAGGCGCACGATCATGCCCATGATGCGAAAGATCACATGGCTCAGTTCGTTGATCAGCCGCGAGATCCCGGAAGCCGCTTCACCCACCAGGTTCAGCGCGCTGCCGAACAACACGGAGAACAACAGCACCTGCAGCACGTTATTCTCGGCAAAGGCACCGATCACCGAGTTGGGAATCAGGTCCATCAGGAACTGGCTGGTACCGCGAATGTGCTGGCCCTTGTCGGCCAGTTCATTCAGGCCGGCGGAGGACAGTTGCTCCAGATGAATATTCGCGCCGCTGCCGATGCCGGTGCTGAAGGCCATAATCAGGCCGAGCACCAGGGCGACGGTGGTCAGCACTTCAAAGTAGATCACTGACTTCAAGCCGATGCGCCCGACTTTCTTCAAGTCGCCGGCGCCGGAAATGCCGCTGACCACTACGCAGAACACGATCAGGCCGATCAGCATTTTGATCAGCTTGATAAAGCCATCACCCAGGGGTTTGAGTTGCGAGGAGAATTCGGGAAGGGCCAGGCCGCAAATGACGCCGAGCATCAGGCCAATCACGACTTGCAGGAAAATCGAACGCGAGCACCATCTGAGCATGGGAAGGATCTCTATTCGGTGCCCTGGTGGTTCCAGGGCTTAATTGTTGTGGTCTTACCGGTAAGTCCAGTGCGCGGCCAGTCTACGCCCGGTTTTTTTCAAACCACAAGCGAATATTCGTCGGTTGGGGGGCGCCGGTCTGACCAGTGCGCCTGCAACCGCGATGCTTGAGCGGTTGACGGGGCGCAAATTTTTTTGCGTATCATCCGCGCTCGGCATGCGAGGTGATAAATGGACCCATCAGGGCTGACAACGGACGAAACCGGGCGCACCCAGTGCGCGTGGCGCAACGCCGCGCCGCAATACCCGCAGTACCACGACCATGAATGGGGCGTGCCGGTGGCGGATGACATCCAGTTGTACGAGAAGATTTGCCTGGAAGGTTTTCAGGCGGGTATGGCGTGGATCACCATCTTGCGCAAGCGCGAGCAGTTTCGGCAGGCATTCGACGGCTTTGATTTTCACAAGGTGGCGCAGTACGGCGAGGTGCAGATCGAACGCTTGATGAACGACCCCGGTATCGTGCGAAACCGGGCGAAGATCCTGTCCACGATCAACAATGCGCGCCGCGCCTGTGAGCTGGTCAGCGAGACCGGTTCCCTGGCGCGCTGGCTCTGGTCTTTCGAGCCCGGCCCCGAGGAGCGCCCGCCGCTGGTGGACATGGCGTACTGGACGGCCAACCCGACGTCACCGGCTTCGGTGCGATTGTCCAAGGCGCTGAAGAAGCGTGGTTGGACCTTTGTCGGCCCGACCACGATGTATGCGCTGATGCAGGCGATGGGGATGGTCAATGATCATCTGCAGGGTTGCGTTCGCCGTGAGCAAATCGAAGTGCTACGCCGCCAATTCCAACGACCCTGAGTCATTGCCTCAAAGATATTTGAGCCAAGTGATATCCCTGCGCCGCGCCTTAAGCCCGGCAAACCAGCGCACCGGCCGATACAACGCCAGGGGCAGTGCGAACGCCGCCAGCCACACAGCGCCCATGCTGTCGAAACCGAAGTAATTGCCGTGATTCAACCCAAACAACGCGACGGCAGCGACATACAACAGTTTGAGCACATACAGGTGCAGCAGATAAAAGAACATCGGCGCCGCGCCAAAGACCGCAAGGATGCTGATCCAGCGTTTCTGCCCGGCCCGTTCGAATGCCAGCAGCAATAGCAGGCCGATGCCCAGCGTCAGCGCCAGGAACAACAGCGAAGGCGGGTATTTGGTGATGTTGAAAAAGCTCATCAATGTCTGCACGCCGCTGTCATAGGCCTGCCAGGGTTTTTCGCCATAGCCGTTGGCCGCCCGCAACAGCACAAAACCCAGCAACGCACCGGCACCCGCCAGCAGCAAATAACGCTGGCGCACGGCGGGCAGGGCGGCATTCGCAAACCATGGGCCGAGGCCGTAGCCCAGGGCGATCACGCCGATCCACGGCAGCACCGGGTACGTCACGCGCAGGCGCAGGGTGCCTGCCACCTCGATCCAACTGCGCTCATGCAGGATCGACCAGGCAACCTGCAGGGCCGATCCGGGCGCGAAATGCACGCCATCGAGCAAGTTATGCCCGGCGATGATCGCCAGCGCCAGGGTGATCAGCAACGGGCGCGGTAACCACACCAGCGCGGCGAGGGCGAGCATGCTCACGCCAATCGCCCAGATCACCTGCAGGTAAATCACACTGGGCGGCAACTGGAAGGTCCAGGCGAAGTTGACCAGCGTGAACTCCAACACCACCAGAAACAGACCCCGCTTGAACAAAAACGCCGACACCGCGCGCCGGCCCTGGTATTTCTGGCCATACAGCCAGGCCGACAAACCTGTGAGCAGCACAAACACCGGCGCGCACAGATGGGCGAGGGTACGGCTGAAAAACAGCGCAGGCTCAGTCGTGTCGATGCTCATCGGGTCGCCCACCTGGCGGTGCAGCAGAAAGGTTTCGCGCACATGGTCGAGCAACATGAACAGGATCACCAAGCCGCGCAGGGCGTCGATGGAAAGCAGGCGTGGGCGTAGCGCAACAGCGTCAGGCATGGGGGGCGGTTCACAAGGCTGGGCGAAGATGGTTTGTTATTATATAACATTGATCGGCACTTTGCCGCGTCGGGAAGGTACAGGCTCCGGTGTGCTTAATCAGCTTTTTGTCAGGCCGCACTATTCCCACCAGGAATGCCCCCATAAAAACCGCGCATTGTCTTTATCGTCCCGGATCTCGTAGCGTTAGGCCTCATTTCAAGGAGTTCGTCCATGAGCCACCGTCCGCTGCGCCTCTACGTTGATTCGCTGTTTACCAGCCCTTATGCCCTGTCGGTGTTCGTCGCGCTGCAGGAAAAAGGCCTGGCATTTGAAACCGTGTCGGTGGACCTGGGTGCAAGCGAGCATCAGGCTACGGATTATGCGCGGTTGTCACTGACCCAGCGGGTGCCAACGCTGGAGGACGGCGAGTTCTCCCTGTCGGAATCCTCGGCAATCACTGAATACCTGGACGAAGCCTACCCCGAGACGAGCGTTTACCCCGTCGACCTGCAGCAGCGGGCGAGGGCGCGGCAGGTGCAAGCGTGGCTGCGCAGTGACCTGCTGCCGATCCGCCAGGAGCGTTCGACGCTGGTGGTGTTCTGCGGGCAGAAAATGCCGCCCTTGTCGCCACTGGCCGGCGCGGCGGCAGACAAGTTGATCAGCGTGGCGCAGGGGTTGCTGGCGGGTAACCCGGATTACCTGTTCGGCAGCTGGTCGATCGTCGACGTGGACCTGGCGCTGATGCTCAATCGCCTGATCCTCAACGGCGACGTGGTGCCCGCCGAGCTGGTGGCGTACGCGCGGCGTCAGTGGCAAAGGCCGTCGGTGCAGGCGTGGCTCAACCAGCCACGCCCTGGGGTGTAGCGCTCTCGTTGATTTGCGCGACGCGCCGGTCCAAGTCTTCCCAGTCCGCCATGCCCAGCACGCGCGTGGTATTCAAGCCCCGCAGGTAGCCACGCAGCTGTTGGGCACTGGAGGCTTGCTCGTCGGCGCCACTGGCCTCGTTCAGCAGCACATTTTCATATTCGACCAGGTAATCGGCGACCCGCTCGCGAAACTCCGGCAATACGGCTTCGCGGATGCGGTCGAAGGTTTTCTGGTGAGGCTTCATGGCGTGGTCCTTATAGGTTTTATGGGGCTGGGCTGCCTGACACTATCGGTTCAAATGATAGTCACCATCAAGGATCACAAGTTCTGTTTTTATGGCAAAGGCGCAGAATCCGCTCATCGAAACGCTGCTCAAGGAACTGCGCGATGAGGACAATAATCCAGCTGGCTTTGATGACCCTGATGCTCGGCACTGCGGTGCTGGCCAACCCGGCGATTGCCGATGAGCTGCGTACAGGCCATTTGCTGCCACTCGTTGCTAGCGTAGACTCCCTGCAGCGCGCGCAGTCGGTGGGGGTGTTGTACAGCGAAAACACGCGCGACAACCTCAGCTACCTCGAGCGCTACCACGCCATGGCGCTGAATGGCGCCAAGGATGCCCTGGATGCACGCATTCGCGAGGCGTTCGTCAACAGCTCCGATCCGGAACTGGCCATCGACTGGCTGATGCACTCGCTGCAAGGCACATTTGTCTCGGTCACGGTCTATGCCAGCCTGGATGACTTGGTGCAGGCGCATCCGGACGTGGTGGTGGTGCTCGATACCCATAGCCAGCTGCTGACACCGCGTAATGACGTGGTCGAGGCGCGCTTTACCGCGCGGTTCTATGACGCCGACCTGCAATACATCGCCAAGGCCGAAGGCTCGGTGGATAAGCAGGTGCCGTCGGTGTGGGTGCATGACAAGTCAGCACTTGAGATCGCCGCGCAGATCGAGCAGCAGCGAGATGTACAACAAGATGCCTTGAAGCAGTTCGATGCGTCGCTAAAAGCCTTGGTCCGCGCCGGTTGATACGCGGGCCGATGCAAACCTATCTGTTATTTTCAGGAATGTTTATGCGCTCTTTTTTCGCCCCGGCCCTGGCCTTTGCTTCCCTGCTGCTGACCGGTTGTATCACGGCGCCCAATGCCCCCTCGCTGACCCTGCAAACCACCAAGACCCCTGAAGGCTATGTGCAATGCGTCTTGCCCAAGCTTGAAAAGCACGGCATCACCTCGACCGTGACCCAGAACTCACGCCACGCCAAGGTGCTGTTGACCAGCAAGATCGCGGCCGATGATGTGCTGGAAGCCTACAAATCCCAGGACGGCACCAAGGTGTTCCTGTATGAGCGCAAGCCCCTGGCTTCGGCACTCAAGCCGTCGCGGCTGGAGCAGGCGGCGCAGGATTGCCAGTAATCCCAGGATCACGCTGACCACAATGTGGGAGGGGGCTTGCTCCCGATGGCGGTGTGTCAGTCAGCAAAACTGTAGCTGACCCACCGCTATCGGGAGCAAGCCCCCTCCCACATTTGGATGGCGTTCGATTCAGGGCTTTGCTTCGTGGCTGAAGCTGTTCACCGCCTTGACTAGCCCTTGCGCCGCCAACGCCACTAATTCACCGCCTTTTTCCACCGTCGCCAATGCCGGGTCCGAGCCCATGCGCCCGTCGGGGAAGCGGGCGCGGAAGTCCAGTGCTTCGCGGATCGGCCCGGTGTTGGCGATTTTCGGCGCGTAATCGGCTGACTTGATCGAGTCCGGATAGGCCCATTGCGTCACGGCGATCTCCGACGGCGTCGCATGGCTGCCATGGCCCACCGGGAACTGGCGCTGCGCCAGGTCGGTGACGCCCTCCAAATCCCACCAGTTGACCAGCTTCAGCGCGAAGCCGGCCGGGCGGCGGGCATAGCTGGCTTCGGCATAGAGCTCGGAAAACGCCGCTTCGATAGTGGCAATATTGCCGCCGTGGCCGTTCAGGAACAGGATCTTGTCGAAACCATGCCCGGCCAGCGAGCGCACCCAGTCGCCGATCGCGGCGATAAAGGTGGAGGGGCGCAACGAGATGGTGCCGGGAAAGCCCAGGTGGTGCTGGGCCATGCCGATATTGAAGGTGGGGCCGACCAGGATGTCGGCGTTCTTCTGCGCCTCGACGGCGATGATTTCCGGGCACATCCAGTCGGTACCCAGCAGGCCGGTGGGACCGTGTTGTTCGTTGGAGCCGATGGGGATCACCACCGTGCGGCTGCGCTCCAGAAACTGCCCGATCTCGATCCAGGTGGATTTATGTAGAAGCATGCGACGCTCTCTTTTATCTGTGGGGACAGGCTATCCGCCACGGATTGTACGACTACTCGCCACCTGTTGGGGTTTGCAATTGAGATAGGTCGAAGACTTCAACCAGCGCTGGTCGGGGTACCAGGAGAACATGAACTGCCCGTCCTTGAGCTTGTCCACCACTTGGCGCGCGACTTGCGGGCGCACTGCCGGGCAGCCCTGGCTGCGGCCGATACGGCCTTCGCGCTTGCTCCACAACGGGCTGACGTAGTCGGCGGCATGAATCACAATGGCGCGGTCACGGGCCAGGTCATTGAAACCGGGCTCCAGGCCGTCCATGCGCAGCGAGTAGCCGTGGGTGCCGAGGTAACTTTCCTGGGTGCGGAACAGGCCCAGGCTGGACTGGTGGCTGCCTTCGAGATTGGAGAACGCGGTGGCAAAGTTTTCACCGGATTTGGCACCGTGGGCCACCAGGTCGCGCAGGACCAAAGTCTTTTTGCGCAGATCGAAGATCCACAGCCGACGGGCGGTCGAGGGCTGGGAGTAGTCAATCACTGCCAGGCGATCGGAACGTTCCTCACCGTTACTGACCGCGCACTGCACCGCGTTCAAGGCGCTTTTGAGCACGATGGGATTGAGTTCTGGAGCCGAGCGCGCCAGGCTGCTATACAAAGAAGGAGGGGGGCCATTGGCGGCGAGCGCAACATTGCTCAGTAACGCCAGGCTCCCGGTGATCAAGCCCAGCTTGGTGATGCCGAGCCGGCGGATAAAAGTCAGCATCTACAGTCGATTCCCCGCTGTGGAGTGGAGCTAAGCAATTGTTCAAAAAACACGCATGTTACTTGAGCATTTGCCTGCTCGTTACACCACTGGTCGCCACAGCCGAAACGCTGCCGCTGGAACCATTGCCGGTCACGACGCCTGCACCGGTTGACCTGGCGCCGCTGCAACAGGCGCTGGCGCAGTTGCCCAGTGTCTGCCCGCAGCTCGCGCCGCATATCGATGCTACCGCGCAATTGCGTCTGCAAGCCTTTTACCAGCAGCAGGGCGACACGCCGCTGTGGTCGGATGACGCGCGCCGGCAAGCCTTGCACAGCCAATTGCTGATGCTGGCCGACGATGGCCTGGACCCCACCCACTATAGCTTGCCCACCGCAGATGCCACGGCCAATGTGCTGTGCAGCGATCTCGCGGTCAGCCAGCAATACCTGCAAGCCCTGCAGGACCTGCATTACGGGCGCCTGCAGCAGTCGCGCTTCGAACCGCTGTGGCACGCCCAGCCGCCGGCCGTCGATCCAAACACCGCGTTGCTTGCCTTCGCCGCCACCGGCCTGCGGGACATGGCCCAGGCGTTCGACCAGGCGCGGCCCAGCGCGGATTTGTATCGCAGCCTGCGTAACGCTTATTCCAGCGTGCGCCAGCAGCCGTTGCCGCATTGGGAGGCGGTCGGCGACGGGCCGCTGTTGCGCCCCGGCATGGAAGACCCACGGGTGCCGGAACTGGCGCGTCGGCTCTACAGCGGCGGTTACCTGACCCAGGAACCCAAGGGCAGCGCCAAGCAGTACCGCGTCGAGTTGGTCGCTGCGGTCAAGGCCTTCCAGCTCAGCCATTCCTTGCAGTCCGACGGGGTGATCGGCGCCGGCACCGTGGCTGAACTGAATATCAGCCCGGCGATGCGCCGCGACCAGTTGCGCATCAACCTCGAGCGGTTCCGCTGGCTGGCCCAGGACCTGGAGCCCGAAGGCGTGGTGGTCAACGTCGCGGCCGCGCAACTGAGCGTGTACCAGAGCGGCATTCCGGTGTGGCAAACCCGCCTGCAAGTGGGCCGCGCCGAGCGCCAGACGCCGTTGCTCAAGTCGCGTATCACGCGGTTGACCCTCAACCCCACGTGGACTATTCCACCCACCATCATGCGCGAGGACAAGCTGCCGGCCATTCGCCTCAACCCGGAATATCTGCGCCAGCAGAACCTGCAAGTGCTCGACGCCGAAGGCCACCCGCTGGCACCCGAGCAGGTCGACTGGGCTCACCCTGGCAATATTTTGCTGCGCCAGGAAGCAGGGCCGCGTAACCCGTTGGGCAAGATCGTGATGCGCTTTCCCAACCCGTATTCGGTGTACCTGCACGACACGCCGAGCCAGCCGCTGTTTACCAAGGGGCCACGGGCGTTCAGTTCGGGGTGCGTGCGCGTTGAGCAACCGTTGTTATTGCGCGACCTGCTGGTCAGCCCGGCCGAGCGCACGCGCACCGATGAGTTACTGGCCACCGGCGTGACCCATGAATTCAGGCTGGCCACGCCGGTACCGGTGCTGCTGGGCTATTGGACGGTGGAAGTGGATCGCCAGGGCAGCCTGGTGTACGCGCCGGATATTTACGCGCGCGACCCGGTGTTGATCAAGGCGATGGGGGCTGTGCTGTAGAACAGAATGGCTTGGTAGCAATGTGGAAAAGGCTAGTGTGGGAGGGGGCTTGCTCCCGATTGCGGTATGTCAGTCAGTTTATCTGTAGCTGACACACCCTCATCGGGAGCAAGCCCCCTCCCACATTTGGATCTGTGTTCATTCAGTTAATTATTCCGGCATCAGTTGCTGACGGCATTCCAGCACAAGCCGTGCGCCGCCCAGTTCGCTGGTGCCGACTTCCAGCTTGAAACCGTGCAGGTTGATGATCGCCGCGACAATCGACAAGCCCAGGCCGAAGCCGCCTTGCTGATCACTTTCATCGACCCGGTAAAAGCGCTGGAACACCGAAGCGCGTTCGGCGGTCGGAATACCCGGCCCGGAGTCGAGGACGTCGATCCGCGTGCTGCCCAGGTCATTGACCGCGCGCAGGATCACCTTGCCTTGGGGCGGGGTGAATTTGATCGAATTGCTCAGCAGGTTGGCCAGGGCCTCGAACAACAGGGCGCGGTCGCCGGTAATCCAGGGCAGTGAATCCGGGGTCTGCAGCACCAGTTCCAACTCACCTTCTTCTGCCAGGGGCAGGTAGAAGTCGTGCAGTTCGCGTAACAGCGGCAGTGGGTCCATCAGCAAAAAGCCTGAACGACGCTGGTGGTCTTCCAGTTCGGAAATGCGCAGTAATCCGCGAAAACGTGCCATCAGCGTGTCGGTTTCGGCAATCGCGTCATCGAGTTTCACCGCATGGGCCGAGTCTTCCTCCGCTTGCTGCTTGATGCGGTACAGCTGCGCGCGCAGGCGCGTCAGCGGGGTGCGCAAATCGTGGGCGATGTTGTCGCACACGCCCTTGACCTCGTTCATCAGCTTTTCGATGCGGTCGAGCATGGCGTTGACGATGGCCGCGAGCATGTCCAGCTCGTCGCGCCGGTCGGACAGGGGCAGGCGGTGCGTCAAGTCGCCGGCGACGATGGCTTCGGCGCTCGCCTGGATCCCGCGAATGCGGCGCAGCGGACGCCGGCGCAGCAGGTGCCAGCCGGCGGCGCCAGGGATGATGGTCAATGACACGGCCCACAGCAGGGCATGCCAGATAATCCGGGTCACCCCGAACAACGAACCGTTGGCGCGCACCAGCACCAGCCAACGGCCGTCTTCGGTGTGGGTGGCCACGGCGTCGCAGCTGTCCTTGGGCAGTTTCGGGTCATCGGAGTCGACGCAGTTGGCCAGGGCGTGGATCTTGCCATCCAGGGGCAGGTCGGGCGGTACTGCGCGGATCGGCCCGCTCAAGGGACGAAACTGCTCGTCGAACAGGCCATAGGCATCCACGCCCTTCATGTCGAAAGTCATGCTGGTGGTCAGTGCGTCTACCAGTTCTTCTCCGTCGAAATGCTGGAACAAATGCTGGCGCTGCATCAGCGAATGGCGCGACAGGTCGCTCAGATACCCCGACACCTCGTAATACAGGACCCCCATGAGGATGCAGCTCCACGCCACGAACAGCGAACTGTACAGCGCCAGCAAGCGGCTGCTGGAAGAACGCCAGCCCTTAGAGGGGTTCAGCAATGACATAGCCCGAGCCTCGTACCGTGCGGATCAGCGGCGGCAGGCCCGGTGGGTCGATTTTTTTGCGCAGGCGACCGATATGCACATCGATCAGGTTGGTGCCGGGGTCGAAGTGATAACCCCAGACTTCCTCGAAGATCATCATCCGCGACAGGATCTGCCCGGTGTTGCGCATCAGAAATTCCAGCAACTTGTACTCGGTGGGCAGCAGGCTCAGCGGCTGCTCGGCGCGGCTGGCTTCGCGGCTGATCAGGTTCAATTCGAGGTCGGCCACGCGCAGCGCGGTTTCGAATTCCTTGACCGTGCTTTTACGCCGCAGCAGTACCTCGACGCGGGCGGCCATTTCATCGGACGCAAAGGGCTTGGTCAGGTAGTCATCGCCGCCGGCGCGCAGGCCGCGCACGCGTTCGTCGACATCGGAGAGGGCGCTGATCATCAGGATCGGCGTCGACACCCCGATGGTGCGCAGGGTGGTGACGATGGCCAGGCCATCCAGTTCGGGCAGCATGCGGTCGAGGGTGATCAGATCGTAATCACCACTCACAGCACGGACCAAGCCTTCGCGGCCATTGTCCACCCAGTCTACGTCCAGTCCATGGCTACTCAGCTCGGCGACGATCTCGCGGGCCGTTACGGCGTCATCCTCGATGGTCAAAATGCGGGTCATAGGATTACCTGGTGAGCGTTCACACTAGAAGTGCGGACATTTTGCCAAGAAGTTGCTGAATGTTTCCTAAATAAAACTTCATCTACGCGAAACCGGTACTTCCAAGCCTTGCCCAATTCAGTGTGGGAGGGGGCTTGCTCCCGATAGCGGTGGGTCATTTTGTCAATGCTTAACTAATACACCGCTATCGGGAGCAAGCCCCCTCCCACAGGGAATGCATAACGCCCGCTCTCTATAAGCAATTCTTGCAACTTGCATGGCTTTAGGAAGTTCAATTTAGTTAACTTGCTGAAATATAAGGATTTTATTTTTTGTTTACGCTGGCACGCTGCCTGCACTGTCCTTTTTGAGACTTGTAACACTATTTTTCATGCCTGGAGCAAAACAACAATGATCACATCCTCATCCACGCTGCAAGAGTCGAGCGCGCTCTCCGGGGTTTCCTGGGGGGCGATTTTTGCTGGTGCCGCTGCGGCGGCTGCGCTGTCCCTGATCCTGGTGCTGCTGGGCTTCGGCCTGGGCTTTTCGGCGGTATCGCCGTGGGCCGACAGCGGCATGAGTGCCAAGGGGCTTGGCATTTCCACGATTGTCTGGCTGGCTTTCACCCAAATCGTCGCGTCGGGCCTGGGCGGCTACATTGCTGGCCGGTTGCGCGTGAAGTGGGCCAACATGCATGGCGATGAAGTGTACTTTCGCGACACCGCTCATGGGTTCCTGGCCTGGGCAGTGGCGACGCTGATCACGGCGATGCTGGTGGTCGGTTCGGTCAGCAGTGTGGTCAGCGGCGGCGTGAAAGCCGGTGCCAGCGTTGCCTCGGGTGCCGCCAGCAGCATGACTCAAGCCGCCGGCAACGCAGCAAAAGGCGCACACAGCGGTGATTTCGGCTACTACGTCGACAGCCTGTTCCGCGACGATCGCCCTGCAGCTGTCAGCGATGACGCCGCACATGCCGTGGTCGGTCGCATCTTCGCTCGCACCCTGAGCAATGATGGCCAACTGGCGCCGGAAGACCGTACCTACCTGGCCCAGTTGATCAGCCAGCGCACCAACCTCAGCCAGGCCGATGCCGAAGCGCGTATCGACAAAGTGTATGGCGATGCCCGCAAAGCCATCGAAGATGCCAAGGTCAAAGCCAAGCAAGCCGCTGATACAGCCGCCAAAGTGGCTGCCTATACGTCGCTGTGGACCTTCGTTGCCCTGCTGATCGGCGCGTTCTTCGCCAGCTTCGCCGCCACCTTCGGCGGTCGCCGCCGCGATGCTGTGGTGTACGTCGAAACCGAAACCTACGTTCGTTAATTCAAGGAGAACATGATGCGCTCATTACTGCTGTGGTTCCTCGGCATTCCAATTCCGTTGATCATCCTGATCGCAATCTTCATGCACTAAACCCGAGCATTACTCGGTCCCATGTGGGAGGGGGCTTGCTCCCGATGGCGGTGGAACAGTCGATGCTGCAAGCGACTGACACACCGCCATCGGGAGCAAGCCCCCTCCCACATTTGGTTTGCGGTGAGCCCGCTTCAGTCGTCGAACCCTACCTGCTCGTGAATCTCATCCACTTTCAGTTCCAAGCGATACGCCACCGCAATGAACAATGCCTGGCACAGGCACAACGTCGCGCTCAGTGAGCGGAAGGCGAACGACGAGCCTTCATTGACCAATAACACCGCGTTTGCCCGCTTGGCCAGGGGCGACAGGTTGCTGTCGGTGATGATCAGGGTCTTGGCCTGATGGTGCTGGGCGATGCGCAGGCAGTGCTGGGTCTCTTTGCCGTAGGGCGTGAAGCTGATGGCGATGACCAGGTCATTGGCGCGCACGCTGCGCATCTGTTCGCGGTAGCTGCCGCCCAGGCCCGAGATCAGGTGGATGCGCTTGTTGGTGTGCTGCAGGTTGTAGACCAGGTAATCGGCCACCGCGAATGAGCGGCGCACACCGACCACGTAGATATTGTCGGCATTGACCACCAGGTCCACGGCCTTGTCGAAGGCAACGTCGTCGAGCTCCATCCCCAGGCGCTCGATGCCCGACAGCGTTGCGTTGACGCATTCACGCGCCAGGTCGCCGCCGCTGGCCTTCTGCGACTTATTGGCGATCATGCTGCGGATGCGTTGCTGGTAGTTCTGCACCGGCGTGGTCTTGTGGGTGTACGCCTCGCGAAACAGCGCCTGCATCTCACTGAACCCGCTGAAGCCGAAACGCTGGGAGAAGCGCACGATGGCCGAGGGATGCACTTCGCATTCACGGGCGATGTCGCTGATGCGGTCGACCATGATCCGGTCGCTCTGCTGGCTCATGTAGCTGGCGATGCGCTTGAGTTGGCGCGGCAGGCTTTCGTATTCGTCGGTGATCAGCTGCAACAGGCGTTCGGCATTGATCGGAGGGCTGGCGATCGTATCTTCCAGGTGGGTCTCGGGATCGGTGCGGGACATGGGCAATCCTTCTGGCGTGTTCGTCTGGTGCGCTGATGGGTGGCGCAAGTCTACAGGGTAGGCGTAAAAAAATACCTCGGCATCACGGCCCGCCTGGGCTGCTGAAACGATGCACGACGGCTGCCGCAGCATTATGCTGGCTTATTGGAAAAAATATTCCACTAAAAATAATTATGGAATAAATATTGATTGCGGCCGCCGGACGTTCTAGTCTGCTCCCACCAAGAGCGTTTGCCGTCGCCACGGCGGCACAACGCAGGCTGATAAAAATAACAGGAGCCAGCATGGGCCAGACTCGTTTTGCCAGTGGGCGTCAATTGGATCTGATTTGCCTCGGACGCCTGGGCGTCGACCTCTATGCGCAGCAAGTGGGGGCGCGGCTTGAGGACGTGTCCAGCTTCGCCAAATACCTCGGCGGTTCCTCCGCCAATATCGCCTTCGGCACGGCGCGGCTGGGGCTCAAGTCGGCCATGCTCAGCCGCGTGGGCGACGACCACATGGGCCGCTTCCTCCTGGAATCCCTGGCCCGTGAAGGCTGCGACGTCAGCGCTGTCAAGGTCGACCCGGAACGCCTCACCGCCCTGGTGCTGCTCGGCCTCAAGGACCGTGAAACCTTCCCCTTGGTGTTCTACCGCGAAAACTGCGCCGACATGGCCCTGCGCGCCGAAGACATCAGCGAAGCCTTCATTGCCTCCAGCAAGGCGCTGCTGATCACCGGCACGCATTTCTCTACCGATGGCGTGTACAAGGCCAGCATCCAGGCGCTGGATTACGCGGCCCGGCACAACGTCAAGCGCGTGCTCGACATCGATTACCGCCCGGTATTGTGGGGCTTGGCCGGCAAGGCTGATGGCGAGACCCGTTTCGTCGCCGACCAGCAGGTCAGCGAGCATGTACAGAAGATCCTGCCGCGCTTCGACCTGATCGTCGGCACCGAAGAAGAATTCCTGATCGCCGGCGGCAGTGAAGACTTGCTCACCGCACTGCGCAAAGTGCGTGAACTGACGTCCGCGACCCTGGTGGTCAAGCTCGGCCCACAGGGCTGCACGGTGATCCATGGCGCTATCCCGGAGCGCCTGGAGGACGGGGCGATCTACCCCGGCGTGCGCGTGGAAGTGCTCAATGTGTTGGGCGCCGGCGATGCGTTTATGTCGGGCTTCCTCAGTGGCTGGCTCAACGACGCAACCGATGAGCGTTGCAGCCAGTTGGCCAATGCCTGCGGCGGCCTGGTGGTGTCGCGCCACGCCTGCGCGCCGGCCATGCCCACACCTGTCGAGTTGGAATACCTGTTCAACAGCCCGGTGCCGATTACTCGGCCGGACCAGGACGCGACCCTGCAACGCCTGCATCGCGTCAGCGTGCCGCGCAAAACCTGGAAGCAACTGTTCGTGTTCGCCTTCGACCACCGCTGGCAGCTGGTCGACCTGGCCCAACGCGGCGGCCAGGATCTGGCGCGCATCAGTGATGCCAAGCAACTGTTTATTCAGGCCATCGAACGCGTCGAGAAAAAACTGGCTGATCAGGGCATTGAAGCCGACGTCGGCCTGCTCGCCGACCAGCGCTTTGGCCAGGACGCGCTCAACGCGGCCAGCGGCCGGGGCTGGTGGATCGCCCGCCCGGTGGAAGTGCAGAACTCGCGGCCCTTGGCGTTCGAGCATGGCCGCTCCATCGGCAGCAACCTGATCGCCTGGCCTCAGGAACAGATCATCAAGTGCCTGGTGCAATTTCATCCCGATGACGCGCCGCTGCTGCGCCTGGAACAGGAAGCGCAGCTCAAGGCGGTGTACGAGGCGTCGATTGTCAGCGGGCATGAACTGCTGCTGGAGGTCATCCCGCCCAAGGATCACCCCTCGACCTATCCCGACGTGCTCTACCGCAGCCTCAAGCGCCTGTACAACCTGGGCATCTACCCGGCGTGGTGGAAGATCGAGGCGCAATCGGCCGAGGACTGGCAAAAGCTCGACGAACTGATCGAAGAACGTGACCCGTACTGCCGGGGTGTGGTGCTGTTGGGCCTGAACGCCTCGGCCGAATGCCTCGCCGACGGCTTCCGGCAAGCCAGCCGCAGCACGACCTGCCGAGGTTTTGCCGTGGGCCGCACGATCTTCCAGGAACCGAGCCGCGCGTGGATGGCGGGGGAGATCGATGATGAAGTCCTGATTCAGCAGGTACAGGCTACCTTCGAACAGCTCATCAACGCTTGGCGCAGCGCCCGAACCTGATCACAGTTCCAAATATGCAATGCAATTCCAATGTGGGAGGGGGCTTGCTCCCGATAGCGATAGTTCAGTTACAGGAGTGTTGCCTGACACACCGCTATCGGGAGCAAGCCCCCTCCCACATAAAGCAGAAGCAGATCTCAGTGATACCTGAAAACAATAAAGGTGCAGCCATGCCCGCAATCCGAATTGGCATCAACCCGATCTCCTGGAGCAACGACGACCTGCCGGCCCTCGGCGGTGAAACGCCGCTGAGCACCGCCTTGAGCGAAGGCAAGGAAATCGGCTACGAAGGTTTTGAACTCAACGGCAAATTCCCCAAGGACGCCAAAGGTGTCGGCGACGTACTGCGTCCCTACGACCTGGCGCTGGTGTCCGGCTGGTATTCCAGCCGCCTGGCGCGGCGTTCGGTGGCTGAAGAAATCGAGGCCATCGCCGGCCACGTCGAGTTGCTCAAACAGAACGGCGCGAGCGTATTGGTGTATGGCGAAGTGGCCGATTCGATCCAGGGTTCGCGCATCCGTTTGATCGAACGCCCGCGTTTTCACAGTGAACAGGCGTGGCAGGCCTATGCCGACAAACTCACAGAACTGGCGCGGTTCACCCTGTCCCAGGGCGTGCGCCTGGCTTACCACCACCATATGGGCGCCTATGTCGAATCGCCCGAGGATATCGATCAGTTGATGGCACGCACCGGCCCGGAAGTCGGCCTGCTGTTCGATTCGGGCCACTGTTACATGGGCGGCGGCGAACCCCTTGAGGTGCTGCGCAAACACATCGCGCGCATCTGCCATGTGCATTTCAAGGACGTGCGCAAACCCGTGGTGCAACTGGCGCGCAACCAGATGTGGAGCTTTCCCGACTGCATCGTCAACGGCACCTTCACCGTACCCGGCGATGGCGATATCGACTTTGCCGAATTGCTCGATGTGCTGTTGGCCGCCAACTACGCGGGCTGGCTGGTGGTCGAGGCCGAGCAGGACCCGGCCGTGGCGCCCAGCTACATCTATGCAAAAAAGGGCTATGACACCTTGCGTGCGCTGCTCAACGAGAGGACTTAACCATGAGCTTGCTGGTCAAGAGCAATAAACGTGGGCAAACCATGGTCGCCCTGGAAGCCGGGCGCCTGGAGTATGTGGGCTTTAGCGCCTATCGCCTGAGCCTGGGCGAAACCTTGCCGGTCAGCGCCGGCGATAAAGAACTGTGCCTGGTGCTGCTCAGCGGCCGGGTGAATATCGAAGGCGAGGGCTTCGACTGGCAGAACCTGGGGGACCGTCAATCGGTATTCGAGGACAAATCCCCGTTCGCCGCCTACCTGCCGCCGGGCACCCAGGCCCTGGTCAGCGCCTTGAGTGACGTGCAGATCGCTGTCTGCGCCGCGCCCGGTGCGAGCGGTTACACCCCGCGCCTGATCCGTCCGGAGCAGTGCAAGCGCAGCGTGCGTGGCAAGGGCGCCAACACCCGCTACGTGTGCGACATCCTGCCCGACAGCGAGCCGGCGCATTCGCTGCTGGTGGTGGAAGTGCGCACGCCGTCCGGGCATTCGTCGAGCTACCCGCCGCACAAGCACGACCTTGATGACCTGCCGCACCAGAGCTTTCTGGAAGAAACCTACTACCACCAGGTCAACCCGCCCCAGGGCTTCGTGTTCCAGCGGGTCTACACCGACGATCGCAGCATCGACCAGGCCATGGCCGTGGAAAACAGTGACCTGGTGGTGGTGCCCAAGGGCTATCACCCGGTCAGCGTGCCGTACGGCTACGAGTCGTATTATCTGAACGTGATGGCCGGCCCCAAGCGCGCCTGGCACTTCCATAACGACCCGCAGCACAGTTGGCTGCTGGACCTCTGAACGGTTTTGCATGGAGAACAACAACAATGAAGTCGCCGTTACGTTTTGCCCTTAACCGCATGGTCGCGCCCAACCTGTCCCTGCCGGATTTCATCCAGTTGGCCGTGGCCTTGAAGTGCGACGCCATCGAGATCCGCAATGACCTCAAGGACCGCCAGATCGAATACGGCGCCCCGGCCAGCCGCGTGCGCCAATTGTGCGCGGCCCAGGGCATCAAGGTGCTGTCGATCAACGCCTTGTACCCCTTTGATGTGTGGAATGACGAGCGCCGTGCCCAAGCGATCGAGCTGGCCACCTATGCCCGGGAATGTGGCGCGCAAGGCCTGGTGATGTGCCCGTTCAACGAGCCGGGCGACACCCGCAACGAAGCCCAGCGCGCCGCCGGTTTGCGCACGGCGCTAAGCGAGTTGGCGCCGATCCTGCGCGAGCACGGGATTCTCGGTTTTATCGAACCGCTGGGCTTCGAAGAATGCGCCATGCGCCGCAAGCGCGTGGCGGTGGACGCGATCCAGTCCATCGGCGGCCTGGATGTGTTCCGCCTGGTGCACGACACCTTCCATCATCACTTGGCCGGCGAGCACGAGTTCTTCCCTGAGCTGACCGGGCTGGTGCACATCTCCGGCGTGGAAGATGCCGAGGCGCCGCTCAATTCGATCCGCGACGGCCACCGCGTGCTGGTGGGCGAGGGCGACATCCTCGGTAACGCCGCGCAGATCGACACCTTGCTGAGCACTGGCTACAGCGGCCACCTGTCGTTCGAGCCGTTTGCCACAAGTGTGCATGAGCTGGCGGATATCCAGCAGGCCTTGGGGGCAAGCATCGCCCACCTGCAAAAACGTTAAGGGGCGCGACATGACCACAACCCGACTGACCATGGCCCAGGCCCTGGTGAAGTTCCTGGATAACCAATACATCGAAGTCGATGGCGTGCAGAGCAAATTCGTCGCCGGCGTGTTCACGATATTCGGCCACGGCAATGTGCTGGGCCTGGGCCAGGCGCTGGAGCAGGACAGCGGCGACCTGGTGGTGCATCAGGGCCGTAACGAGCAGGGCATGGCCCACGCTGCCATCGGTTTCGCCAAGCAGCACCTGCGGCGCAAGATCTACGCGTGTACCGCATCGGTCGGGCCCGGCGCGGCAAATATGCTCACCGCCGCGGCGACCGCGACGGCCAACCGTATTCCGTTGCTGCTGTTGCCGGGCGATGTCTATGCCAGCCGTCAACCGGACCCGGTGCTGCAACAGGTCGAACAGTTCCACGACTTGAGCATCAGTACCAACGATGCATTCCGTTCGGTGAGTAAATACTGGGACCGCATCAACCGTCCCGAGCAACTGATGACGGCGGCGATTCATGCGATGCGCGTGCTCACCGACCCCGCCGACACCGGCGCGGTGACCTTGGCCCTGCCCCAGGACGTGCAGGCCGAAGCCTGGGACTATCCCGACTATTTCCTGCAAAAGCGCGTGCACCGTATTGAGCGTCGCCCAGCCACCGCCGCGATGCTTGGCGATGCGTTGGCGGCCTTCAGCGGCAAGCGCAAACCGTTGATCATCTGCGGTGGCGGGGTTAAATACTCCGGCGCGAATGCCGCGTTGCAGGCCTTCGCCGAGCGCTTCGATATTCCCTTCGCCGAAACCCAGGCGGGCAAGAGCGCGGTGGTGTCCATCCACCCGCTGAACGTTGGCGGCATTGGTGAGACCGGCTGCCTGGCGGCCAACCTGCTGGCGCCCGAAGCGGATCTGATCATCGGCATCGGCACCCGTTATACCGACTTCACCACGTCGTCCAAATCCCTGTTCAAGCACGCCGAGGTAAAGTTTCTCAACCTCAATATTTGCCCCGGCGATGCGTTGAAACTCGACGGCGTGCAAGTGCTGGCCGACGCCAAGGTTGCCCTCGAAGCGTTGGCCGATGCCCTCGGTGATTACCGTTCCGGCTGGGGCGAGCAGATTGCTGATGCCAAGGCGCAGTTGGATGCCGAAGTGGACCGCGTGCATCAGGTCGAATACCACGGTGATGACTTCGTGCCGGAAGTCGACGACCACCTGGACCGCGCGGTACTGCGCGAATTCATCGAGCTGACCGGCTCATGCCTGACCCAAAGCCGAGTGCTTGGCGTGCTCAACGCGACGCTCGCCGATGACGCAATCATCGTCGCCGCCGCTGGCAGCCTGCCCGGCGATCTGCAGCGCGCCTGGCGCAGCAAGGGCGTCAACACCTACCACGTCGAGTACGGCTATTCGTGCATGGGCTACGAGATCAACGCCGCCCTTGGTGTGAAGCTGGCCGAGCCGAGCAAAGAGGTGTACGCGCTGGTCGGCGATGGCTCCTACATGATGCTGCATTCGGAGTTGGCCACCTCGATCCAGGAGCGGCGCAAGATCAACGTGGTGCTGCTCGACAACATGGCCTTCGGTTGCATCAACAACCTGCAGATCGGCAACGGCATGGACAGCTTTGGCACCGAGTTCCGCTATCGCAACCCCGAGAGCGGCAAGCTCGACGGCGGCCTGGTGCCGGTGGATTTCGCCATGAGCGCGGCGGCTTACGGCTGCAAGACCTACAAGGTCAGCAGCGTGGAACAGCTTGAAGCGGCTCTGGCCGATGCGCGTACTCAAACCGTGTCGACCCTGATCGATATCAAGGTACTGCCCAAGACCATGGTGCACGGCTACCTGTCGTGGTGGCGGGTGGGCGTGGCGCAGGTGTCCACCAGCGAACGCACCAACGCCGCCGCGAAAAAACTCAATGAACACCTGGCCAAGGCCCGGCAGTACTAATAACAAGAGGAGTGTTTGTATGTCGTTGAAGCTTGGAGTGATCGGTACCGGTGCCATCGGCCGTGACCATATTCGTCGTTGCAGCCAGACCCTGCTCAATAGCCAGGTGGTGGCGGTCACCGATATCAACCTGGAACAGGCGGCTAAGGTGGTGGCCGAGTTGAAGCTGGACGCCGAGGTATACCCGGATGGTCACGCGCTGATCAACTCGCCGCAGGTGCAAGCCATACTGGTGACCTCGTGGGGGCCGAGCCACGAGGAGTTCGTGCTCGCCGCCATCGCTGCGGGTAAACCGGTGTTCTGCGAGAAACCCCTGGCCGTGACCGCCGAAGGCTGCCGCAGGATCGTCGAGGCCGAAGTGGCGCACGGTAAACGTCTGGTGCAAGTCGGGTTCATGCGCCCTTACGACGAAGGCTATAGCGCCTTGAAAGCCGTGATCGACAGCGGCCAGATCGGCGAGCCGCTGATGCTGCACTGCGCGCATCGCAACCCGACGGTGGGCGAAAACTACAAGACCGACATGGCGATTACCGACACCCTGATTCACGAACTGGATGTACTGCGTTGGCTGCTCAATGACGACTACGTCTCGGTGCAGGTGGTGTTCCCGCGCAAGACCAGCAAAGCCCTGGCCCACCTGCGCGACCCGCAGATCGTGCTGCTGGAGACCGCCAAGGGCACGCGCATCGACGTCGAAGTGTTCGTCAACTGCCAGTATGGCTACGACATCCAGTGCGAAGTGGTGGGGGAGAGCGGCATCGCCAAATTGCCCGAGCCTTCCCAGGTGCAACTGCGCAGCGAGGCCAAGCTGTCGAATGCGATTCTGATGGATTGGAAGGACCGGTTTATCGGCGCCTATGACGTGGAATTGCAGGCGTTCATTGACAGCGTGCGGGCCGGGCAGGTGGGCGGGCCGTCGGCGTGGGATGGCTATGCGGCAGCGGTGGCGGCGGATGCGTGTATTGAAGCGCAGGGCAGTGGGCAGATCGTCAAGGTCAGCCTGCCAAACCGACCACACTTCTACGGCTGATCACAATTTCACAGGTGCAACCGGGTCAATGTGGGAGGGGCGGTGCGACGATTCGACTTGCTCCCGATGGCGGTGTATCAGGTACAGATTTATTGACTGATACTCCGCTATCGGGAGCAAGCCCCCTCCCACATTTTGATTGGGTTAGCACTTCAAGTAAGGGGTGAATTTATGCGAATCGGACTGGTCGGCTATGGCCATGGAGGGCGCTTTTTTCATGCGCCACTGATTGCAACATTGCCGGGCGCCACGTTTGTGGGGGTGGTGACCCGTTCACCCGAGCGGCGTCAGCAACTGAATACCGATCTACCAGGGGTAAAGGCCTTCGACAGCATCGGCCAGATCGTCGAAGCCGGCGTCGATGCCCTGGTCATCTCCACCACCCTCAAGGGCCGCCCGGCGCTGGTGCTGGAAGCCATCGAACATGGCGTGGCGGTGGTCAGCGATAAGCCCTTCGCCGCTAACGCCGAGCAGGCCCAGGCCTTGATCACCGCCGCTGAACGCCAAGGTACGCTGCTCAGCGTCTATCAGAACCGACGTTGGGACTCGGATTACCTGACCCTGCGCAAACTCATCGATGCCGGTGCCTTGGGTGAGATCACCCGTTTCGAGTCCCGTGTCGAACGCTACAGCCCGCAGGCCGTGGGCAATGCCAGCGGCGGCGGCTGGTTGCGCGACCTAGGCAGCCATTTGGTGGATCAGGCCCTGCAATTGTTCGGCCCGGTGGACAAGGTATTCGCTCAATTGCAATTCACCCCTGAGCACCCCAACGTCGATCACGGCTTCTTCGTGTCCCTGACCCACGCCAATGGAGTGGTTTCCCATTTGTGGGGCAACGCCCTGCAGAACTGCCAGGCCCCGCGTTTTCGCGTCAGCGGCACCTTGGGTTGTTACACCGTGGACGGGCTGGATGGCCAGGAAGAAGCATTGATGGCCGGCAAGTCGCCGAAAACCGAAGGCGAGCACTGGGGCGCGGAGGAGCATCGACGCTGGGGCTGGTTCGAACAGGGGCCGGAACGCGAGCGAGTGCCCTCTGAAAAGGGCTGCTGGACCCAGTTCTATCGGCAGTTGCAAACGGCGGTGCAAGGCCAGGGCCCATTGCCCGTGGACGCCTATGACGCGCTGGAAACCACCCGTATATTGGACGCCGCACGCCTCAGCGCCGAGCGCCAGCAGGTGGTTGCAACAAAAATAGAATAAAATTCTAAAACAGGTTGATATGGAAATTATTTTCCAATAAAGTCTTTTCCAGGTTGCATAAAGTACGTCTTGGGCTCGACCCCGGCGACTCAACAAAAACAAGATCAAAAACAACCAGGTACCGTCAGATGAAAATCTTCAACGCTGTACTGCGAGTTTTACGCCCTGCCCACACGCCACGCGCACTGCCCCGCGCCCGGCCGTTCTACTTCTCCTTCCTCAATGTGCTGTGCGTCGAAAACCAGGGCGCGCTGGTCTGCTGCATTCCAGGCGCGCCGGTGGTGCGGGTGCCCGCCGAGCGCTGATAAACGCAACGTCCATAAAACCAACAAGAAAGTGGAGACAGACCGTTCATGAAGACCCCGATTCGTTTTACCGCGCTGGCCCTGTCGATGCTCCTCGCCAGTGGCGTCGCCACGGCCGCCGACATCAAGGTGGGCGTGAGCATGTCCGCCTTCGATGACACCTTCCTCACCTACCTGCGCGAAGACATGGACAAGCAAGCCAAGTCCTATCCCAAGGGCGACGGCGTGCAACTGCAGTTCGAAGACGCCCGCGCCGATGTGGTCAAGCAACTGAGCCAGGTCGAGAACTTTATCAGCCAGAAAGTCGACGCCATCATCGTCAACCCGGTGGACACCGCCTCGACAGCCAACATCATCAAGGCCGCCACCGCAGCGAAAATTCCGCTGGTGTTCGTCAACCGCCGTCCCGACCAGAAAGACTTGCCCAAGGACGTGGTCGCGGTGACGTCCGATGACGTTGAAGCCGGCAAGCTGCAGATGCAGTACATCGCCGAAAAACTCGGCGGCAAGGGCAAGATCGTGATCCTGCTCGGCGACCTGGCGAACAACTCCACCACCAACCGCACCAAGGGCGTGAAGGAAGTGTTGGCCAACTACCCGGGCATCAAGATCGAGCAGGAACAGACGGGTACCTGGCTGCGCGACAGGGGCATGACCCTGGTCAACGACTGGCTGACCCAGGGCCGTGAGTTCAATGCCGTACTGGCCAACAACGACGAAATGGCGATCGGCGCGTCCATGGCGCTCAAATCGGCAGGCACCAAACCCGGCACCGTGTTGATCGCCGGGGTTGACGGCACGCCGGACGGCCTCAACGCAATCACCAAGGGAGAGATGGCCGCCTCGGCGTTCCAGGATGCCAAGGGCCAGGCCGTGGGCTCGGTGGAAGCGGCGCGCAAGATGGCCAGGAACGAGCCGGTGGAGCAGAACGTGGTGATCCCGTTCAAGCTCATCACGCCGGACAACGTCAAAGACTTCAAGTAGCCCTGACCTCACAACCCTAAGCCGGCAGGGCGGTCACGGCCGCCCTGCAGATGGAGTACCTTCCTATGCTCGCTCATGCCACTGTCTCGCAGCCGCCGGGTATCCAGCCGCTGGCGCAGGACGAACCCTACCTGCTGGAAATTCTCAACATCAGCAAAGGCTTTCCCGGCGTCGTGGCCCTGGACGATGTGCAGTTGCGGGTGCGCCCCGGCACGGTGCTGGCGCTGATGGGCGAGAACGGTGCGGGCAAGTCGACGCTGATGAAAATCATCGCCGGCATCTATCAGCCCGATGCCGGCGAAATTCGCCTGCGCGGCAAGCCGATTGTGTTTGAAACGCCCCTGGCGGCCCAAAAGGCCGGGATTGCGATGATCCACCAGGAACTCAACCTGATGCCGCACATGAGCATCGCCGAGAATATCTGGATCGGCCGTGAGCAGCTCAACAGCCTGCACATGGTCAACCACCGCGAAATGCACCGCTGTACCGCCGAGCTGCTGGCGCGCCTGCGCATCAACCTCGACCCCGAAGAACAGGTCGGCAACCTGAGCATCGCCGAGCGGCAGATGGTCGAGATCGCCAAGGCCGTGTCCTATGACTCCGACATCCTGATCATGGATGAACCGACCTCGGCGATTACCGAGAAGGAAGTCGCCCATCTGTTTTCGATCATTGCCGACCTCAAGTCCCAGGGCAAAGGCATCGTCTACATCACGCATAAAATGAACGAAGTGTTCGCCATCGCCGATGAAGTGGCGGTGTTTCGCGACGGCCAGTACATCGGCTTGCAGCGTGCCGACACGATGAACAGCGACAGCCTGATCTCGATGATGGTCGGCCGTGAGCTGAGCCAGTTGTTCCCGGTACGCGAGACGCCGATCGGCGACTTGTTGCTGTCGGTGCGCAACCTGAGCCTGGACGGTGTGTTCACGGACGTTTCGTTTGACCTGCACGCCGGCGAAATCCTCGGCATCGCCGGGTTGATGGGCTCGGGCCGCACCAACGTGGCGGAAACCATTTTCGGCATCACCCCAAGCAGCAGCGGGCAGATCACCCTCGACGGCAAACCGGTGCGCATCAGCGACCCGCACATGGCCATCGAGAAGGGCTTTGCGCTGTTGACCGAGGACCGCAAGCTCAGCGGCCTGTTCCCGTGCCTGTCGGTGCTGGAAAACATGGAAATGGCGGTGTTGCCGCACTATTCGGGCAACGGTTTCATCCAGCAGAAAGCCCTGCGCGCCTTGTGCGAAGACATGTGCAAGAAGCTGCGGGTAAAAACCCCCTCGCTGGAACAGTGCATCGATACCTTGTCCGGCGGCAACCAGCAGAAGGCGCTCCTGGCGCGCTGGCTGATGACCAACCCGCGACTGTTGATCCTCGATGAGCCGACCCGTGGCATCGATGTGGGCGCCAAGGCCGAGATCTACCGCCTGATCGCCTTCCTCGCCAGCGAGGGCATGGCGGTGATCATGATTTCCTCGGAACTGCCCGAAGTGCTCGGCATGAGCGACCGGGTGATGGTGATGCACGAAGGCGAACTGATGGGCACCCTGGATCGGGCTGAGGCCACCCAGGAAAAAGTCATGCAATTGGCCTCCGGTATGACCGTGGTCCACTGACTCCAGAATAAGAAGGTAATTGGCTATGAACGCAATAACAGACAACAAGCCGGCGATGGCACCGGTCAAGAACCGTCGACGCATGCCCACTGAATTGAGCATCTTCCTGGTGCTGATCGGCATCGGCCTGGTGTTTGAGTTGTTCGGCTGGATCGTGCGCGACCAGAGCTTTTTGATGAACTCCCAGCGCCTGGTGCTGATGATCCTGCAAGTGTCGATCATCGGCTTGCTGGCCATAGGCGTGACCCAGGTAATCATCACCACCGGCATCGACCTGTCGTCCGGCTCGGTGCTGGCCTTGTCCGCGATGATCGCTGCCAGTTTGGCGCAGACTTCCGATTTTTCCCGCGCGGTGTTTCCGTCCCTGACCGATTTGCCGGTGTGGATCCCGGTGGCGATGGGCCTGGGCGTGGGGCTGCTGGCGGGGGCGATCAACGGCAGTATTATCGCGGTGACCGGGATCCCGCCGTTCATTGCGACCCTGGGCATGATGGTCTCGGCCCGTGGCCTGGCGCGTTACTACACCGAAGGCCAGCCGGTGAGCATGCTGTCTGACTCGTACACGGCCATCGGCCATGGCGCGATGCCGGTGATCATCTTCCTGGTGGTGGCGGTGATTTTCCATATCGCCCTGCGCTACACCAAGTACGGCAAGTACACCTACGCCATTGGCGGCAACATGCAGGCGGCGCGTACTTCGGGGATCAACGTCAAGCGGCACCTGATCATCGTCTACAGCATCGCCGGCCTCCTGGCTGGCCTGGCCGGCGTAGTGGCTTCGGCCCGTGCGGCGACCGGCCAGGCCGGCATGGGCATGTCCTATGAGCTGGACGCAATCGCGGCCGCAGTGATCGGCGGCACCAGCCTGGCGGGCGGGGTAGGGCGCATCACCGGCACCGTGATCGGCGCGCTGATCCTCGGCGTGATGGCCAGTGGGTTTACCTTTGTCGGGGTGGATGCGTATATCCAGGACATCATCAAGGGGCTGATCATCGTGGTGGCGGTGGTGATCGACCAATACCGCAACAAGCGCAAGCTCAAGCGTTGAGACAATATTGAGGACAGCACCGGTCAAATGTGGGAGGGGGCTTGCTCCCGATTGCGGTGGCTCAGTCAAACAGATGGCGACTGACACTCCGCAATCGGGAGCAAGCCCCCTCCCACATTGAGTAATGCGCCAGCTTGTTCAACCGTTTGTCTTCTATATAGCTCACCTGGACTGAATTTCTTGCTATAAACGCACTCCGATGACCGTTCGCCAAGCCCGTCCTGGTGCTTTTGGGGGTTGATCGGGAAAAATGCCTGTCATTTCAGTTGCTGCGCCTTCAAGTCGGCCTTAGACTGCCGCCCCTCGTAAATTGAGTGCCGGGTGGCGCTTGGAACGGATGGCGCCTTTCCGAGACCTGCAGAGGTCGGCCGGAACGCTCCCTTATTCGCCTTAATGCACGTATTTTTTATAGAGAAATCAATGACAAAGGAAAAGTTGCTGGCCATGCCGGCGGATGACTACATGAATGCCGAACAGCACGCTTTTTTTGAGAAGTTGCTGCAAGATATGAAAGTGGAACACCACGAGCGCATTGAACAGAACCGTATCGCCATTGAAAGCCTGGACACGCCTGCCGACCCGGCTGACGCTGCTTCCGTGGAAGAAGAGCGCACCTGGCTGGTCAATGCCATCGATCGCGACCAGCGCATGTTGCCGCAACTGGAGCGTGCCCTGGAACGTATCAAGGAAGATTCCTTTGGCTGGTGTGATGACAGCGGCGAGCCTATCGGCCTCAAGCGCCTGCTGATCAGCCCCACCACCAAATACTGCATCGAAGCGCAAGAGCGCCACGAGCAGATCGACAAGCACCAGCGTCAAGCCTGATGCGCTGCACGGGGGGCCGCAGGCTCGGCTCCCCAAAGAATTATTCGTTACGCTCTGGTTATTGATCTACTGCATGCACTTGCACTAAAGGCCCATGGATAATGGCCCGATAGTGGCGTTTAATGCAGACACAATAACGACAAGCAGCGGGGTAACGACAATGGCTGGAGACGGATCTCTGACGGGCGCAGCAATGCCACCGCAATCGGTGGCGCGCGTGCTGACCGGCTGGCTCACACCGCTCGCGCAGAGCGCCGTCCTGGTGCTGCTACTGCTGGGCCTCGCGTTTACCCGCTTGCCGATTTATGTGTGCCTGCCGCTGGCCTTGCTGGTGATCTGGCTACCCCGCCTGAAAAGTCCCAAGCCTGGGGTGGCGCACGCTGCGGCCAGCGATGCGATTGGCGAGCTGACGCGCGATCTGTCCTATACCACCAGCCATAACGCACTCTCCGCTGCGGGCGTGGCCTATTCGGTCAAGCAGCTGGCGGCGCGTCTTCAATCGCAACTCGGCGCCTCCCAACAGATCGTCAGCAGCGCGCAAGTGATGATCAGCACCGAACAGGTAACTTCCCAGCTCAGCCGCCAGGCGTTGGGCGCGGCCAGCCAAGCCCATCAGCGCAGCAGTGAAGGCCGGGAAGTGCTGGTGCAGTCCATCACCCGCATGCATCAACTCAGCCAGCGTGCCGATGCCAGCCGCGAGCTGATCGAAGCCTTGAGCCAGCGCAGCGAGGAAATCCAGCGTGTGACGCTGGTGATCCAGTCTATTGCCAGCCAGACCAACCTGCTGGCGCTGAACGCGGCGATCGAGGCGGCGCGGGCCGGTGAACATGGGCGTGGCTTTGCCGTGGTCGCCGATGAAGTACGCGGCCTCGCTGGCCGTACGGCCACGGCCACGGATGAAGTCGGGGTGATGGTCGCTGACATCCAGCAACGTACCGCCCAGGTGGTGGAGCAGATTCGCCAACTGTCGGCGGACCTGCACACCGGTGTTGAACAGGTGGAATCTGCAGGCGAACACCTGGCGAGCATCGCCAGCCTGGCGGCGGATGTAGAAACCCAAGTCAGTGAAATCGCCCAGGGCACCGACACCAACCGCACGCAACTCGACAGCTTGTTCCACGCCGTGGAGCAGATGCGCAGCGACCTCACGGTAAGCGATCAGCAAACCCGCCAGCTCGCCGACGCCGCTGTGCAAATGGAAGGGCAGGCGGAAACCATCAGCGAGCGCCTGGCGCAAGTCGGCCTGGATGACTATCACCAGCGTATCTACGACTTGGCTCGCGAAGGCGCCAGGCGCATTGCCGAACAGTTCGAGGCGGATGCGCTGAGCCGCCGGATCAGCCTCGAGGATCTGTTTGACCGCAACTACACGCCGATTGCGAACACCCGCCCGAGCAAATATAAAACCCGGTTTGACGCTTACACCGACCAGGTGTTGCCCGCCATTCAAGAGGCGCTGTTGCCACGTCATGAAGGCTTGGTGTTTGCGATCGCCTGCACCCAACAGGGCTACGTGCCGACGCATAACAAAGTGTTTTCCCACGCCTTGACCGGGGATGACCAAGTGGACGCAGTGCAGAACCGCACCAAGCGCAAGTTTGACGACCGTACCGGCATACGCTGCGGTAGCCATCAACAGCCCATGTTGCTGCAGACTTACACGCGCGATACCGGCGAGCTGATGCACGACTTGTCGGTGCCGATCATGGTCCAGGGGCGCCATTGGGGTGGTTTGCGTTTGGGCTACAAACCGCAAGGTGCAAAGCCAGGGCGATAACGATACGACGCAGCACCGCCTTCAACAGGCGTGAGGAGGCGCAGGAATGCAAGGCTGCCTGGCAAGGGCTGATGCGCCGGAGCAATCAGGCAGCCTGCATTGCATCAAGCGGCGGGAGACTCGTGCAGCAGGGCGTTGAGGTCATCGACCGCAGGCGCCCATTCGGCGTCGATATGCAATTGTTCCCTGAGGAAGGCCGCTTGTTGCTCGCTCCAGAACGGCGCGTCGATGAGTTTGACGTCATCCGGCAAACGGTGTTCGGCGGTGAAGCGTTCGATGGCTTCCTGGCTGGAATCCAGGCCTAGTTGTTCGAACAGGGTTTCAAGTGTCGGGGTGGTGGTGTCCATAACATTCTCCATGCGGGCTGATCATCGTCCTGCATGTGAGGGGTATGGCACGCCAGAGTTCTATCGGATTATCAAGAACTGAGTGCGCCTGAATCCACGGCGGCTTTCAGCTCCTTGGCGGCCTCTTTTGCTGCGATGGCCGCAGCGTCGACAGTTTTGAACCAGCGGTCTTTCTCTACCTGATGCGCTGTCACTGTGGTCAACGGCGGTTTGGCCCGCATGATGATGACTGCTTGAAACTCACCGTCTACTTCCCTGGCATCGCCATGGATAAAAAATTCGCCAATATCAAATTCCGTCACGTATAGGCTTCTCTTCAAGGTAACTGCACTGATGAAACCTGACCCGCACGGGGCAAACTCCAATGGACGGGTCAGTATGGCAGTTGTTGAAGGGCCGCTGTGCAGTAAAGTCAGCCAGGTGACGAAACGAGTGTGCCGTGCAGACTATACAAATTGGCTTCCAGGGCTTTGGCCAATGCACAGGCCTTGGTGTGATCGCTGCGAAAGCCTTTTATCCTGCCGCTGGTCACTTCCTGGATATGGAAAAAATTCCTTCCGGCCGGCACAACGCGATAAAGCACGGAATGGGAGTACCCATCGGGCGTAGGTAAGCAGTAGTATTGCGGTTCGTCCGGACATGATGAATGCGAGTGGAAGGACGTATCGTCGTGTTGACGTCGTAGCATGCTCAGCTCCTGTCGATCGACCTTGTTGTTATAGCCGCCACATTTCGGGTGGTTTGACTAGTGTTGCTGTTTTAGTATTGTCGTTGGCGGCACGCGCCTGGTTCCATGTCCAGGTGTTTTCTTTTGTGATGCGTGTCGGAAAACTGTGTTTTTAATCGGGTTATTCTCTGAAGTTGCTCGACTCGTATTCTCGGGTCGTTGAACCTGTGATTTGCTGTGTTGCCGGATGACCTCGCATAAGGGCCGCCGCGCTTATCTGTACGGGTCTTATGGGTTTTCTTCAGGTTTTTAACGAGTCTGTGATCGTGCCGTAACGGCCGTTTTTTTGTGCTGCCCGCTCAAGCGGTCAGTGCTATTTCGATGTGGGGACGTTTCCTTGGCAGTCAGTAATCTGGATATGCACGCGTTATTCGTGCTGGGTGATTTGCGCGCAAAGTTGGTCAAGCAGTTTCAATCTCGTTTTGTCTACGTCACCGAGCAGACACCGGAAGGTATCTACGTCGCTGAGATCGATACCGAAGCCGCGTTGGTGGTGGACGACAAGCCACGCCTGGAACTCAAGGTCGGCGACCATTTTCGCGCGGCGGTATTGCCCAGCCGCGAAGGTGGCAAGTTCGAACTGAAATTCCGCGATATCAAGTTGACCGTGTATGGCTTGGGCGACTACGCGTTTGTGTCATCGGCCGAGGGCGAGGGGATTGTGTTCAAGGAAGGCCACAGCGTCATGCTGGTATTTGCTGCCCACGAGCAACTGCAGGAAGGCCTGACCAAAACCCTCAAGGCCGTGACAGGCAAAGCCGCCAAGTGGCGCAAGGGCGAACTGGTGACGTTCAAGGCCAGTGAATAAATATCGCCGCGGCGAACTTCTTTTATCTTCCGGAACCTCTACTACAGTTGAGTTGACTTAACTATTCAGAGGCTTCGCGCATAGCAGCAAAGCCGTCCGCTGATGGCTGCGATATCGCGAGGTGCGAGGGTATGAAAGGAATGCGAACACTGCTGGCTGCATCGTTGACGGCCCTGGGCCTGTCACTGGCGTCAATGCCGGTATCGGCCGCCCAGGCGCCGGTGCACTTTGCCGACCTGAACTGGGAAAGCGGCAGCCTGATTACCGAGGTGCTGCGGTTCATTGTCGAGAAGGGCTACGACTTGCCAACCGACACGTTGCCCGGTACCACCATCACCCTGGAAACCGCCCTGGCCAAGAACGACATCCAGGTGATCGGTGAAGAGTGGGCGGGCCGCAGTCCGGTCTGGGTCAAGGCCGAGGCTGAAGGCAAGGTGGTAGGCCTGGGCGATACGGTCAAGGGCGCCACCGAAGGTTGGTGGGTGCCGGAATACGTGGTCAAGGGCGACCCGAGCAAAAACATCAAGCCCCTGGCCCCTGACCTGAAAAGCGTAAACGACCTGGCGCGCTACAAGGATGTGTTCCGAGACCCTGAGTCTCCCGGCAAAGGGCGCTTTCTCAACAGCCCCATCGGCTGGACCTCGGAAGTGGTCAACAAGCAAAAGCTCAAGGCGTACGGCCTGGACACCAGCTACGTGAACTTTCGCAGCGGCTCGGGGGCGGCACTGGATGCCGAGATTGCGTCGTCGATCCGCCGGGGCAAGCCGGTGCTGTTCTACTACTGGTCGCCCACGCCGTTGATGGGCCGCTATAAATTGATTCAACTGCAAGAGCCGCCGTTCGACGCCGAGGCCTGGAAGACGCTGACGGATGCGGACAATCCTGATCCCAAGCCGACGCGCTCGCTGGCCTCGAAATTGAGCATCGGCGTGTCCACGCCGTTCCAGAAGGAGCATCCGCAGATCGCCGAGTTCTTTGAGAAGGTCGAGTTTCCCATCGAGCCGCTCAACAAAGCGCTGGCGGCGATGAGCGAGCATCACACAGCACCCAGGGACGTCGCCCAGGCGTTCCTCAAGGAGCATCCTGATGTGTGGAAGGCCTGGTTGACGGACGATGTGGCGCGCAAGGTTGAGGCAAGCCTCCAGTAGAGCGCGGGTCAACCTTTGGGAAATGAGCGCGCGGGCTTGTGCAGCGCGCCCGCTCCGCCGACGAAATACCTGCAGAAACCTTCAGGGCGACTATCCTCATTCGCACATTTCTGTGAGGAGCCCGCCATGAGCTTCATCATCGCGCGCTGGATCGTCGCCATTTTTACCTGCATCAGCATGGTGCATCTGTACTGGGCCGCGGGCGGCAAACTCGGCAGCCTGGCCGCCATTCCTCAATTACCGGGCGAATTCGCCAGCGGGCCAAGGCCGGCATTCAAACCCTCGGCGCTGGGCACCTTTCTGGTCGCCATGGGGCTGGTGGCGATTGCGCTGCTCGTCTGTCTGCGCGCCGGGATTTATTTTCCGCCGGTGTCCCATGGGGCGCTGCAATGGGGGATCAGTGCGATCGCCGTGGTAATGTTTGCCCGGGCGATTGGGGATTCGGAGCTGGTGGGGTTTTTCAAAAAAGTCGGCGGCTCCAGGTTTGCCAAGCTGGATACCTTTCTCTATTCGCCGCTGTGCCTGGTGCTGGGCGCCGGGCTGTTGATGGTGGCATGGGGCTGAGGGGTGGAGGATAGGGCAATCTGATGGCCCCTCTGTAACAAAATTCTCGCCAGAATCACTTTTATTTCAGGTGGTTAGGTGAGGAAGCTAATGCGCACTGTTGGAATCATGCTGATTGCCTGTTCCCTGGCCGGCGGCGCGGCAGCCGCGCAGGCTCGGGAGTTGCGCGAGGGCGACAAGTATATGTGCAGTTGGGGCGCAGGCACGGCTGCCAGGGCTCAGGAACTCAAGCTTTCGGGGGTGTCGCTGTACGCCGCGCGGCAAAAGATCCAGACCATCAAATTCAACAAATCGTGGATGCGCATGATGGCCATGGGCATTACCGAGCAGACCTATGACAGCCGTTCACGGCTCAAACCCGAGGCGATTCGCCAGAGTTTTTACCAGGATTGCGTGCGCTATAAGGTGGCGCGTAAATAAGCGTTTTTTTCCTACCGTGCTGCCGAGTGGTTTACAAATCCACGACAAATGCTGTGTAAGTATTTGCATACAATCGCGTGCTTGATCAGGAGGCATGTATGCAAGTGCTTATTCGAGTGGCCACCGTCGAAGACCTCGACACGCTCATTAAAATTCGTACCTCGGTGGTGCAAAACCATTTGAGCCTTGAACAGATGGCTGATCTGGGGATCACGCCACAGGTACTGGCCGACGCGCTGCGCACAGCCCCGTGCGCATGGGTCGCAGAAGTGGACGGCCAGGCAGCGGCCTTTTCCATGGTCGATCTTGAGACCGGCGAGGTGTTCGCGATGTTCGTCTTACCTTCCCACGAGAACCTGGGCCTGGGCCGGCGGTTGATGGCAGTGGCCGAGGCCGCGTTGTTTGTGCATCACGAGCGCGTGTACCTGGTCACTGATGGCCGCGATGAAGTCCGCGCTAACGGGTTTTATCAGCGCCTGGGGTGGCTGAGGGCCGGCCGTGTTGAGGGTGATGACGTTCGCTACGAAAAAAGCAGGGCATACTGACTTCATGAGCGCCTAAGCCCCCGATTAGCTGACAGCTTGCGCAACTTCGTGCTGGAGTGTTGGGCGCTGCAGCGCGCATGTAGGCGATTGAACAAACCGTTATTGAAAACTGTGAAAGTGGAATAACTAATATCCCTTTTTTATAAGTGGATAAAGTTCAAAGCCTTGCCCCTAACTTGCACCAAAAAGTGGCACAAATTTGCCTCTTTCCTTAAAAAACATGTGGTTATTGAATGACTTACGATGCTTCCAATCCGACGAAAGGAAGAAAATAATCTTGTGACGTGTTTTTGCAATCGCTAATATAGCCGTGCGTTCACCTCCCACGGTTTATGCATTTTTAAATCCCAAGTTTCCATCAGCTACTTGGGATTTTTTTTGCCTTGAATTTGACCCTGTGCACAGCAGTGGCAGCACGGCTCGCCAGTCAAACCGTCGCGTCAGAGGCGGCGCAGGAAAGATTTGACGATGTGCCGCGTGGCGTCAGTGGTGTCCAATTCATCGAGAGCGTTGTAGGCGTACCACTGGCAGTCGACGATCTCGTTGCACGGTCGCGCCTCGTCGATGTTCACCACCGAGGCCTCGAATACATGGTGCAGGGTGTCGCGGGCCTTCAGCTCCTGCAGGTACAGCAAGCCGTCCACGTTCAACCCCGTTTCTTCTTCCAGCTCGCGTTCTGCCGCGCCCACCGGGCGTTCACCGCGTTCGACCTTACCGCCCGGCAACGCCCATTTCGATCTTGCCTTGCGCACGAAGAGGATATGCCCCTCGTGTTCGCATATGACCGTGGCCCGTATTTTCATCATCTGTGCCCGTAACGAAATCTCTGTCATAAAAGTGTAATGCAATTGTCATGCTAAGTGGTTATGGCGCGCCAGGGTGTGTATGTGGATACTGCCCGATTGACATAAACGAACGAGGAGAGCAGATGAGCACCGTACGTTGGGGCATGATCGGCTGTGGCAGTGTCACTGAATTGAAGAGTGGACCCGCTTTCTACAAAGCGCCAGGTTCTGCCCTGGTAGCCGTGATGGGGCGGCGCGAGGACGCCGTGCGCGATTATGCGACACGTCATGGCATTGCCCGCTTCTATACCGACGCCCAGGCCCTGATCGACGACCCCGAGGTGGACGCGGTGTACATCGCCACGCCACCCGACAGCCACCTCGAGTACAGCTTGATGGTGGCAGCGGCAGGCAAGCATTGCTGCGTCGAAAAGCCCATGTCGTTGAACGCCGAACAGAGCGCATTGATGCAACGCACCTTCGAGCGCGCCGGGCTGCACCTGTTCGTCTCCTACTATCGGCGCTCATTGCCACGCTTTCAGCAAGTGCGCAGCTGGTTGCAGGAAGGCCGTATCGGCGAGCTACGCCACCTGACCTGGACCCTGTGCAAGCCTGCGGCACAGGCCGACACCAATCCCGCCAATTGGCGCACGGACCCGGCGATTGCCGGCGGCGGTTATTTTGCCGACCTGGCCAGCCATGGGTTCGACCTGTTCCAGTACCTGGCGGGAGATATCGTCGAAGTCTCGGGCTTCACCGCACGGCAGGCCGGGCGTTACGCGGCGGAAGATGCAGTGACCGCCTGCTGGACCTTTGCCAGCGGTGCGTTGGGCATGGGCTGCTGGAACTTCGTGGCAGACCGCCGCGAAGACCGGGTCGAGTTGATCGGCAGTCATGGACGCATCACGTTCTCGGTATTCGAAGACCAGCCGCTGCGTCTTGAAGGGGAGTCCGATGAGGTGCTGGAAGTGCCTTGTCATGCGCACATCCAATGGCACCACGTGCTTGCGATGAATGCCCATATCCGTGGGGAAGCCAAGCACCCTTCGCTGGCAATCGAGGCGCTGAAGACGGATCGAATCCTGGACAAGGTGCTGCAACGTTATTCTCAACATCCCTAGCCGTCGCGATAGCGTGGTGATTCACTTTGTTTAAACGGATATCGCGATGAAATACTGGATGGTGGGGTGGCTGCTGATCATCACCGGCGCAACGGCAGCGCCGCGCAGCCAAGGGCTGCCGGGGGACTTTGATTTCTATGTATTGTCGCTGTCATGGTCGCCGACGTTTTGCCTGACACACCCGAACAATGAACAGTGTTCGGGCAAAGGCTACGGGTTTGTCCTGCATGGCTTGTGGCCGCAGTACGCGCGAGGCGGGTGGCCGGCCTCCTGTGCACCTGATGTGCGATTGACCAACGAGGAAATGCGCAAGGGCGCGACGCTGTTTCCCACCCGTGCGCTGCTCAAGCATGAATGGGCCAAGCACGGCACCTGCAGCGGGCTCGTGCCGCTGGATTACCTGGAGAAAACCGATACGGCACTGGGGGCGGTGGTCATTCCGCCACAACTGCAGCCGTTCAATACGCCGCCGTCATTAGCGGCCAGCGAGATCGAGGCACTGTTTCGCGACAGCAACCCACGCATGGGCAATCACGGGATGGCTGTCATCTGCAAAGGCAAAGTGCTGTCTGAAGTGCGGGTATGCCTGACCAAGGACCTGGCCTTCGCCGGTTGCCCGCGCAGCGTGAAAAGCCAGTGCCGCAGCGGCGATATCCGGATCCCCGCGCAGCGCTGAGCGGATGCCTCGCGCAGCTTGAGGGGCATTTTGTTCAATACCGAGTTCGCTCCAGCCTATAGCGTGATGTCATCCGTATGACATCACGAAAAGGAACCGCAATGAGCTTGATCATTTCCATGGCTGCCTTCGCCCTCGCCACTTCCATTACGCCTGGGCCGGTCAACGTGGTCGCCCTGAGCAGCGGCGCGCGCTTCGGGTTTGCTGCCAGCCAGAAGCACGTGTTCGGCGCTGCGCTCGGCTTCACGCTGCTGTTGATACTGATCGGCCTGGGCCTGCACGAGGTGCTGCTGCGCTGGCCGATCCTGACCCAACTGATCCAGTGGGGCGGGGTGGCCTTTTTGCTGTACATGGCCTGGAAGCTCGCCGTCGATGATGGCCAGTTGCAGGCCGATGGCGCTGCCACGGCGCCATCGATGTTGTACGGCGCGATCATGCAGTGGCTCAACCCCAAGGCCTGGCTGGCCTGTGTGGCGGGAATGGGGCTGTTTGCGGCGGACGGCGATGCCGGGCAAGTCTGGTTGTTCGCTGGCCTCTACCTGGTGATCTGCTACCTGTCGGTGGCGTGCTGGGCCTATGCCGGAACGTTTCTGCGGCGCTACCTGCACAATCCCCAGGGTGTCAGAGTATTCAACCGCTCGATGGCCGCGTTGCTGGTGGCCAGTGTGGGTTATTTGCTGATGGCTTGAGTATTTCGCGGTATTGCCCGGGCGTGGCGGCGAAATGCTGCTTGAACGCACGCTGGAAATGCGCCTGGTCGGCAAAGCCTGCGGCCAGGGCCACGTCGGCAATCAGCTCGCCATGGCGCAGCTGGGTGCGGGCGAACTGGATACGGCGATTGACCAGAAAGGCATGGGGTGTCAGCCCGTAATACTGTTTGAAGGCGCGAATCAAATAAGACGGCGACAGCTCGGCCGCTTGGCAAATGTCCTCGAGCTTCAGGGCCTCGGTGCAGTGTTCACGGATGTAGTCGGCGGCCCGCTCCAGTTTGTGATTGACCTCTCGTACCGGTGCAAGCGAAGGGTTCAGGCGCTGCTGCACCTCGCTGAAGTAGCTCACCAGCGCGCTCTGTTTGTGCAGCAGTTCGGCCCGCTCATCCACCAACAGGCGGTACAACGCCAGCAAGCCGTTGTACAACGACGGGTCCCGCGTGTGTGGGGAGTTGAACGGGCGGTAACCCTGGTCGGTACTGAAGCCCAGTTGATGCTGCAGGTCGGTCAGCCAGGGCGTGTCGAGGTAGAGCATATGGTAGGACCAATGCTCGTTTTCGATAGGATTGCAGGCATGCACGTCGCCGGGGTTCATCAACACCACAGTGCCGGCGCTGATCTGGTAGGTCTGCGCGCCATGGTGGTAATAGCTGCGCCCGCAGGTGATTGCGCCAATGGAAAAATGTTCATGGGCATGCCGCGTATACGTCACCTTGCGTCCGTCGGCGATGGTGCGCGCCTCGATGAACGGCAAGCGCTCATCGCGCCAGAAGCGCGGCGAGTGCGAAGGGTGGGCGCGAGTGTTCAACGACATGGCGAGGGCTCCGACGTTAAGCGGGCACCAGAAAGGCTGCTTCCAGTAATTGCCGAGTATAGGGGTGTTGTGGGTTGGCGAAAATCGCCCCGGCATCGCCTTGCTCCACTACCTGACCCTGCTTGACCACCATCAACTGGTGACTCAGCGCCTTGACCACCGCCAAGTCATGGCTGATGAACAGGTAGGTCAGGTTGTACTTGGCCTGCAAACCGCGCAGCAGTTCCACCACCTGGCGTTGCACGGTACGGTCCAGCGCCGACGTCGGCTCATCCAGCAGGATCAGGCGCGGTTTGAGCACCAGGGCGCGGGCGATGGCGATGCGCTGACGCTGGCCGCCGGAAAATTCGTGGGGGTAGCGGTGCCGCGACTCCGGGTCCAGGCCGACTTCCTTGAGGGCGGCAATAATCGCCGCCTCCTGCTCGGCGGGCGTGCCCATTTTATGGATGCGCAAGCCCTCGCCGACGATCTCGCTGACGCACATGCGCGGGCTCAGGCTGCCGAAGGGGTCCTGGAACACCACCTGCATTTCGCGGCGCAGCGGGCGTACCTGTTGCTGGGTGAGGCGGTCGAGTTGCTGGCCTTCGAAGCGAATGCCGCCCTGGCTTGCGATCAAGCGCAGGATCGCCAGGCCCAGGGTGGACTTGCCCGAGCCGCTTTCGCCGACGATGCCCAGGGTTTGCCCCTGGGGCAGGCTGAAGTTGATGCCGTCCACGGCCTTGACGTAATCGACGGTGTTGCGCAAAAAGCCTTTCTTGATCGGGAACCAGACTTTCAGGTCGTCCACTTCCAACAGCGGTGGCCCGGCGGCGTTGGTGGCCGGCCCGCCGCTGGGTTCCGCCGCCAGCAATTCCTGGGTGTAAGGGTGTTGCGGCGCCTGGAACAGCGCCTCGCAATCGGCCTGTTCGACGATGCAGCCCTGTTGCATCACGCACACCCGGTGTGCGATCCGGCGTACCAGGTTCAAGTCGTGGCTGATCAGCAATAACGCCATGCCCAGGCGCGCCTGCAGTTCCTTGAGCAGTTCCAGGATCTTCAATTGCACCGTTACATCGAGGGCCGTGGTCGGCTCATCGGCGATCAGCAGTTCCGGCTCGTTAGCCAGGGCCATGGCGATCATCACCCGCTGGCGCTGGCCACCGGAGAGTTCGTGGGGCAATGCCTTGAGGCGTTTGTGCGGCTCGGGGATGCCCACCAGCTCCAGCAGTTCCAGGGTGCGCTGGGTGGCGACCTTGCCGCTGAGGCCCTTGTGCAGGCCGAGCACTTCGTTGATCTGTTTTTCGATGCAGTGCAGCGGGTTCAGCGAGGTCATCGGCTCCTGGAAGATCATCGCGATGCGGTTACCGCGAATGTGCCGCAGGGTCTTTTCCTTGAGCGTCAGCAGGTCTTGCCCGGCGTAGTGGATGGTGCCGGACGGGTGCCGCGCCAACGGGTAGGGCAGCAGGCGCAGGATCGAATGGGCGGTCACCGATTTGCCGGAGCCGCTTTCGCCGACCAGGGCCAGGGTTTCGCCGCGCTTGATATCGAAGCTGACGTTATTGACCACGCGATGGTGATGCTCGCCGGTGACGAACTCGACACTGAGGTCGCGGATTTCGATCAGATTGTCCTGATTCATCTCATTTCCTCGGGTCGAAGGCATCGCGAGCGGACTCGCCGATAAACACCAGCAGGCTCAACATGATCGCCAGCACGGCAAACGCGCTCATGCCCAGCCACGGCGCTTGCAGGTTGGATTTGCCCTGGGCCACCAGTTCGCCCAATGACGGCGAGCCGGCCGGCAGGCCGAAGCCCAGGAAGTCCAGGGCGGTGAGGGTGCCGATGGCGCCGGTGAGGATGAACGGCATGAAGGTCATGGTCGAGACCATCGCATTGGGCAGGATATGGCGGAACATGATCGCGCCGTTCTGCATGCCCAGCGCACGGGCCGCGCGCACGTACTCCAGGTTGCGCCCGCGCAGGAACTCGGCGCGCACCACGTCCACCAGGCTCATCCACGAGAACAGCAGCATGATGCCCAGCAGCCACCAGAAATTGGGCTGCACGAAGCTGGCGAGAATGATCAGCAGGTACAGCACCGGCAACCCGGACCAGATCTCCAGGAAACGTTGCCCGGCCAGGTCCACCCAACCGCCGTAAAAACCCTGCAGGGCGCCGGCGATCACGCCGATGATTGAGCTGAGCACGGTCAGCGTCAGCGCAAACAGCACCGACACGCGAAAACCGTAGATGACCCGCGCCAGTACATCGCGGCCCTGGTCATCGGTGCCCAGCAGGTTGACGCTGGACGGCGGCGCCGGGGCCGGCACTTTGAGGTCGTAGTTGATGCTCTGGTAGCTGAACGGGATCGGTGCCCATAAGGTCCAGGCGTCCTTGGCCTTGAGCAATTCCTGGATATACGGGCTCTTGTAATTGGCTTCCAGGGGGAACTCGCCGCCGAAGGTGGTCTCCGGGTAGCGCTTGAGCGCCGGGAAGTACCAGTCACCGTCGAAGTGCACGGCCAGCGGTTTGTCGTTGGCGATCAACTCGGCGCCCAGGCTCAGCCCGAACAGGATCAGGAACAGCCACAGCGACCACCAGCCACGCTTGTTCGCCTTGAACCGCTCGAACCGGCGGCGATTGAGGGGGGACAGGTTCATCTCAATGCTCCCGGCTGGCGAAGTCGATACGCGGATCGACCAGGGTGTAGGTGAGGTCACCGATCAGTTTCACGATCAGCCCCAGCAGCGTGAAGATAAACAGCGTGCCGAACACCACCGGATAGTCGCGGTTGATCGCCGCTTCAAAGCTCATCAGGCCGAGGCCGTCGAGGGAGAAGATCACTTCCACCAGTAAGGACCCGGTAAAGAAGATGCCGATGAAGGCCGAGGGAAAACCGGCGATCACCAGCAACATCGCGTTGCGGAACACATGGCCGTAGAGCACGCGGTGGTTGGTCAGGCCCTTGGCCTTGGCGGTGACCACGTACTGTTTGTTGATCTCGTCGAGAAAGCTGTTCTTGGTCAGCAGGGTCATGGTGGCGAAGTTACCGATTACCAGGGCGGTCACGGGCAGGGCCAGGTGCCAGAAGTAATCGAGCACCTTGGCGCCCCAACTCAATTCGTCGAAGTTGTTGGACGTCAGCCCGCGCAAGGGGAACCAGTCCAGGTAACTGCCGCCGGCAAACACCACGATCAACAGAATGGCGAACAGGAACGCCGGGATCGCATAGCCGACGATGATTGCCGAACTGGTCCACACATCGAAATGGCTGCCGTGGCGCGTAGCCTTGGCGATGCCCAGGGGGATCGACACCAGGTACATGATCAGGGTGCTCCATAGCCCGAGGGAAATGGACACCGGCATCTTTTCCTTGATCAGGTCGATGACCTTGGCATCACGGAAAAAACTGTCGCCGAAATCCAGCCGGGCATAGTTCTTGACCATGATCCACAGGCGTTCCGGCGCCGACTTGTCGAAGCCGTACATTTTCTCGATTTCCTTGATCAGCGCCGGGTCCAGCCCCTGGGCGCCGCGATAGCTGGAACCGGCCACCGCGACTTCGGCGCCGCCACCGGCGATACGGCTGGTGGCGCCGTCAAAGCCTTCGAGCTTGGCGATCATCTGTTCCACCGGCCCGCCGGGGGCGGCTTGGATGATCACGAAGTTGATCAGCAGAATGCCGAACAGCGTGGGGATGATCAGCAACAGGCGACGAACAATATAGGCCAGCATTCAATCGCCTCCGCTCGCCGCTTCGGCGCTTTGTGTGGTGTCCAGGGGGATCGCCGGTTTGACGTCGGGTTTGGCCCACCAGGTGGCGGTGCCGACGTCATAGCGCGGCGAGACTTGCGGATGGCCGAGGTGGTCCCAATACGCCACACGGAAGGTCTTGATGTGCCAGTTGGGGATTACGTAGTAACCAAACTGCAGCACGCGGTCCAGCGCCCTGGCGTGGGCGATCAGACTTTTGCGCGAGTCGGCGTCGATCAACTGCTCGACCAACTGGTCGACGGCCGGGTCTTTCAGGCCCATGTAGTTGCGGCTGCCGGGTTTGTCGGCGCTGGACGACTTCCAGAACTCACGCTGCTCATTACCCGGCGAGGTGGATTGCGGAAAGCTGCCCACCAGCATGTCGAAATCCCGCGAGCGCAGGCGGTTGATGAACTGCGACACGTCAACCCGGCGAATCACCAGGTCGATGCCCAGGTCGGCCAGGTTGCGCTTGAACGGCAGCAGGATGCGCTCGAATTCGGTTTGGGCCAGCAGGAATTCAAGGGTGACCGGTTTGCCGGTGGTGTCGACCATCTTGTCGTCGACGATCTTCCAGCCGGCCTCTTGCAACAGCTGATACGCCTCGCGCTGCTGCGCACGGATCATGCCGCTACCGTCGGTTTTGGAGGGCTCGAAGGACTGGGTGAAGACTTCGGCAGGGATCTTGTCGCGCAGGGGCTCGAGAATCGCCAGTTCATCCGGGCCGGGTAAACCGGTGGCGGCCATTTCCGAGTTTTCGAAGTAACTGCGCGTGCGGGTATAGGCGCCATTGAACAACTGTTTGTTGCTCCATTCGAAATCCAGCAACAGGCTGATGGCCTTGCGCACCCGGACATCCTGAAACATCGGTTTGCGCGTATTGAACACGAAACCCTGCATACCGGTGGGATTGCCGTTGGGGATTTCTTCTTTGATCAAGCGGCCCTCGGCTACCGCCGGAATGTTGTAGGCGTTGGCCCAGTTTTTCGCGCTGAACTCCAGCCAATAATCGAACTGCCCGGCTTTCAGGGCTTCCAGGGACACGGTGCTGTCGCGGTAATAGTCAGTGATGCGGTTATCGAAATTGTAGAAACCCTTGGCGACCGGCAGGTCCTTGGCCCAGTAGTCCTTGACCCGCTCGTAGCGAATCATGCGCCCGGCCTTGACCTCAGCCACCTTGTACGGGCCACTGCCCAGCGGAATTTCCAGGTTGCCCTTGGAAAAGTCCCGGCTGGCCCACCAATGTTTAGGCAGTACCGGCAATTGCCCGAGGATCAGTGGCAGCTCACGGTTGTTGGTGCGCTTGAATTTGAACAGCACCCGCAACGGGTCCTCGGCGACCACTTCATCCACGTCGGCGTAGTAAGTGCGGTAGAGCGGGGTGCCATCCTTGATCAGGGTCTGGAAGGTGAACACCACGTCTTCGGCGCGGATCGGGTGACCATCATGGAAGCGTGCCTCGGGCCGCAGATAGAAGCGCACCCAACTGTTGTCCGGCGCCTTTTCGATCTTGCCGGCCACCAGGCCGTATTCGGTGATGGGCTCGTCCAGGCTCTGCATGGCCAGCGTGTCGTAGATCAACGGCAGATTGTCTGCGGGCACGCCTTTGCTGATGTAGGGGTTGAGGCTGTCAAAGCCGCCCATGGCCGACTCGCGGAAGGTGCCGCCCTTGGGGGCGTCGGGGTTCACATAGTCAAAATGCTTGAAATCGGCGGGATACTTGGGCGGCTCGTTATACAACGTCAACGCATGTTGCGGGGCGGCCTGGGCCGCGCTGCACAGCAACAGGCTGGCGAATAGAGTACTGCGCAAAGACATCATTGGGCTTTCTCCGAAGCTTTCAGCCACCATGCGCTCAAGCCCAGGCTGTAGGGCGGCGTGGTGACAAACGCGAACCGGTTGCGGTACGCCAGGCGATGATAGTTGAGGTACCAATTGGGAATGCTGTAGTGCTGCCACAGCAGCACCCGGTCCAGGGCGCGGCCGGCGGCCAGTTGTTCTTCGCGGGTCTGGGCCGCGAGCAGTTGTTCCAGCAGGTGGTCGACCACGGGGTTGGCGATGCCGGCGTAATTCTTGCTGCCCTTGATGGCAGCCTGGCTGGAATGGAAGTACTGCCACTGTTCCAGCCCTGGGCTGAGGGTCTGGTTGAGGGTGACCAGGATCATGTCGAAGTCGAACTGGTCGAGGCGCTGCTTGTACTGCGCACGGTCAACGGTGCGCAGGTGCGCGTCGATGCCGATACTGATCAGGTTCTCGACATAGGGCTGCAGGATGCGCTCCAGATTCGGGTTGACCAGCAGGATTTCCAGGCGCAGCGGTTGCCCATCCTGGTTCAACAGGCGTTGGCCGGACAGCTTCCAGCCGGCCTCGCCGAGCAGGCCCAGGGCGCGGCGCAGGGTGTCGCGGGGGATGCCGCGACCGTCGGTCTGCGGCAGGCTGAAGGCCTGGGTAAACAGCCTGGCCGGCAGTTGGTCGCGGTAGGGCGAGAGCATCAGCCACTCGTGACCGACCGGAACGCCGGTGGCGGAAAATTCGCTGTTGGGGTAGTAACTCAAGGCGCGTTTGTAGGCATTGCTGAACAGGGTGCGGTTGGTCCATTCGAAGTCGAACATCAACCCCAGGGCTTCGCGCACCTTGGTCTGGCTGAAGGCCGGGCGCCGGGTGTTGATGAACAGGCCCTGGCTCTGAGTGGGGATGCGGTGGGCGATCTGCGCCTTGATAACCTCGCCGCGGTTCACCGCCGGGAAGTGGTAGCCGGTGTCCCAGTTCTTGGCCTGGTGTTCGATATAAATGTCGAATTCGCCCGCCTTGAAGGCTTCAAAGGCGACGTCGCTGTCGCGGTAGAACTCCACCTCCACCTTGTTGTAGTTATACAAACCCTGGTTGACCGGCAGGTTCTTGCCCCAGTAATCCTTGACCCGTTCGAACACCAGCTGGCGGCCGGGGGTGACCTTGCTGATGCGGTACGGCCCGCTGCCCAGTGGCGGCTCGAAGGTGGTGGCCTTGAAGTCGCGGTTCTTCCAGTAATGCTGTGGCAGCACGGGCAACTCGCCCAGGCGCAGGATCAGCAGCGGGTTGCCGGCGCGCTTGAACACAAAACGAATGCGATGGCGATTGAGGATGTCGACCCGTGCCACTTCCTGCAGGTTGGTGCGGTATTGCGGGTGGCCTTCGGTCAATAGAGTCCGGTAGGAAAACGCCACGTCATCGGCGGTAATCGGCGTGCCATCGTGAAAACGTGCCTCATGGCGCAGGTTGAACACCACCCAGCTGCGGTCCTCGCTGTATTCCACCGATTGGGCAATCAGGCCGTAGCTGGACGTCGGCTCATCGCCGGAAGGGGCGTACTGGCCGGTGCCGACCATCAGCGGTTCGTTCAGCTCGTTGACGCCGTACTGCAGGAAGTTACCGGTGGAAACCGGGCTGGTGCCCTTGAAGGTATAAGGGTTGAGGGTGTCGAACGTGCCAAAGGCCATCACCCGCAGTGTCCCGCCTTTCGGCGCTGCAGGGTTTACCCAATCGTAATGGGTGAATTTGGCCGGGTACTTGAGTGTGCCGAACTGCGCGTAACCGTGGCTCTCGGTAATCGTCGCGTTCGCAGCAAAGCTCAAGGCCAGACTTATTAGTAGAAGGAGGGAACGCTTCAAGTCAGAGATCCGATCCGGGCGGCTTGGGCTTTATGATCGGTACAGTAACAGCTTGTTCCGGATGGAAAAAGGCTGCTGAGAGCACTGAAGATCCAATGTGGGAGGGGGCTTGTTCTGGTCAAGTTTTTCCGGACACCGATTACGGTGATCAAGCCGCCTCCTGCTCCATGGCTATTGGCGACAGGTAGTTGTTGTAGCTGTGCAGCCTGATCCGGTTGTATCGCATGAAGAAGCAAGTCATATCCTGCTTGGCTTCTTCAACTGTCGTATAGCCTTTGGTGGGCACCCACTCTGATTTGAGCGTCCCGAAGAAACGCTCTGTTGGCGCGTTGTCCCAGCACTGCCCCCTACGGCTCATGCTTTGCGTTATCCCATGCCCCAGCAGCTCGGATTGAAAGAGCTGGCTGGTGTATTGGCAGCCTTGATCCGAATGAAACATCAAGCCTGCATGTTTGCCTCGAACCTCCACCGCCATTCTCAGCGCCTTGCTAACCAGGTTGGCGTCATTGATCAGAGAAAACGCCCAGCCAACGATTCGGCGGGCGAACAGATCAATGACCGCTGCCAAGTGATACCAGCGTTTCCCAACCATCAGGCTGGTAACGTCGCCGCACCAGACTTGATTAATTGCGGTTGGCTCGAAGTTACGCTCAAGCAAGTTCTTGGCCACAAACGCTTCGACGCCTCTAGAACGATACTGATGGCGGCGGCGCTGTTTGCTGGCCAGATTTGCCTCCGCCATGAGCTTTGCAACTAAATACCGTCCCACCTTGATCTGCTGGGCTTTCAAGTGCTGAGAAATCATCCGCGCGCCTGCACTTTCCCGGCTTTCGACATGCAATTGCACGACTTTTGCTCTAAGCGCGTCACGCTCGGCATTCGGCGCTGAGCGACGCTTGATCCAGTCATAAAACGCGCTACGAGAAACGCCTAGCGCACTGCAAAGCAGGCTGGTCGGATATGAACTCGACTCCCTCAGTTCCTCGATCAGGAAAAACGATCGGGATCCGACATCAAGAGAGCCGTAGCCTTTTTTAAGATTTCAGCCTCAGTCTCCAGGCGCTTGACCTTGGCTCGTAGCTGTTGAAGCTCTCGCTGTTCGTCGCTGATAGCCTTGGTACCTGCCACTGGCTGCCCTTTGTGACGCTCTTTACGAACCTGATCCACCCAGCGGCGCAGAGCCGTAGGGCCAACGGCCATGGATGCACAGACGTCGGGAACTGAGCAGTTATCATCAAGAACCATGCTTGCAGCACGTTGCTTGAACTCGCGGGTATAGGTCTTTCGCTGTTGCATGGAACCTCCTGATTGGGCGAATCATATCGCCCTTAAGAGGTGTCCGGGATCATTAGGCCAGAACAGCTTGCCCCCGATAGCTTTGTGCCAGTCACTACATAGGCTAACTGACCCACCGCTATCGGGAGCAAGCCCCCTCCCACATTAGGTTCCCCGGTGTACTTCAGGCCTTTATCTTGGCCCGGAAACCACCAGCATCTGCCCGGGCTTCAGCGCCTGGCCGGTGCGTGGGTTCCAACGCTTGAGATGTTGCATCTCGACGTTGAAGCGCTTGGCGACCATGTACAGCGAGTCGCCTTTCTTGACCTTGTACTGCACCGGTTTGGTCGCGGCGGCTTTACGCGTGTCCTGCATCACCAGGGTCTGGCCGACCTTGAGCGCCTGGCCGTTGAGCTTGTTCCAGCGCTGCAGGTCATGCACATCGACCTTGTTGGCCTTGGCGATCAGTGTGAGGTTGTCGCCAGTGCGCACCTTGTAGCTGCGGGTACGCCCAGCCACCGCCTTGGTCTCGACTTCGTCGAACACCGGCTTTTTCGGGCGCATGCTCAACAATTCTTCCGGCTTCATCGTCGACAGGGTGCTGGTGAGCAGTTGCGCCTTGGAGGTGGGCACCAGCAAATGCTGGGGGCCGTCCAGGGTGGTGCGTTGTTTCAGGGCCGGGTTGAGCTGGAACAGCTCGTCTTCATCGATTTCCGCCAGCGCGGCGACCCGGGACAGGTCCATGCTTTGCTTGACTTCAACCACTTCGAAATACGGCGTGTTGGCAATCGGGTTGAGGTTGACGCCATACGCCTCGGGGGCCAGCACCACCTGGGACAACGCCAGGAATTTGGGCACGTAGTCCTTGGTTTCCTGGGGCAGCGGCAGGTTCCAGTAGTCCGTCGGCAGGCCGAGCTTCTCGTTGCGCTCGATGGCACGGCTCACCGTGCCTTCACCGGCATTGTAGGCCGCCAGGGCCAGCAGCCAGTCGCCGTTGAACATGTCGTGCAGACGGGTCAGGTAGTCCAGTGCGGCGGTGGTGGAGGCGGTGATATCGCGGCGACCGTCGTAGGCGCGGGTCTGGCGCAGGTTGAAGTAGCGCCCGGTGGACGGAATGAACTGCCACAAGCCGACCGCATCGCTGCGCGAATAGGCCATCGGGTTGTAGGCACTTTCAATCACTGGCAGCAGCGCCAGCTCCAGGGGCATATTGCGTTCTTCAAGGCGCTCGACGATGTAATGAATGTAGAGGCTGCCGCGTTCGCCGGCGTTCTCCAGGAAGGACGGGTTGCTGGCGAACCACAGGCGTTGTTGCTCGATGCGCGGGTTGACCCCTACGCCGTCCTGCAATTGAAAGCCCCGACGCATGCGTTCCCAGACATCCTGGGGCACTTCGGGGCTAGGCTTCTCTGAGAGCCAAATAGGTTTTTGCTTGATCTTGGCAGCAAGATTGGGTTTGGGTTGCACGGTGGATTGTGCAGCGTAATGAGTCGATTGGCAGCCCGCCAGAGTTGCGGAAACGGCCACCGCCACGGCTTGAGCCAGGCGGGTCAATGCGTCTGAAGAAATGGATTTACGAATAGATGACGACATTGGCTGGAAGTAAGTTCCGGGCAAAAATGTCGGGCGATTCTAGAAAGCGCTTCGGTTCCGGTCAACCATTCAGAAATTACGTATCAGATTGCGTCCGCTTAGAACTTATCTTTCCAAGCCCTCAAGCTAGCAAACACCTCGGCCCCAGAGCGGTTGTCGCGTCCGTTCCGTTCGTCCGCTTTTTGTTTAACGGATGTTTCAGAGGTGCGTAGAAAAGGGTTGGTGCGTTTTTCCAGGGCCAGGTTGGACGGCAGCGTCATCTCGCCACGGGCACGCAATTGAGCGACTTCCGCGACCCGTTCAGCGATGTCGGCATTATCCGGTTCCACGGCTTGGGCAAACTTGAGGTTACTTTGTGTGTATTCGTGGGTGCAGTACACCAGGGTGTCGGCAGGCAGGGCAGCCAGGCGTTCCAGGGACGCGTGCATCTGTTGCGGCGTGCCTTCGAACAGGCGACCGCAACCGGCGGCAAACAGGGTGTCGCCACACAGCAGCACGCCTTGATGGTAATAAGCGATGTGGCCAAGGGTGTGGCCGGGCACTGCATACACATCGAAATCCCAGCCGAGCACGGTGATGCGGTCGTTGTCCTGCAAGTCGACGTCCCGTGCCGGGATTTTCTCGTTCGCGGGGCCATACACCCTGGCGCCGGTGACCGTCTTGAGTTGCTCGACGCCGCCGACGTGGTCATGGTGATGGTGGGTGACCAGGATATCGCTGAGGGTCCAGGCCGGGTTCTGCTTGAGCCAGGCGAGCACCGGCGCGGCGTCACCGGGGTCGACCACGGCGCAACGGTGGGTTTGCTCATCCTGTAACAACCAGATGTAGTTATCGGTGAAGGCGGGCAGGGCACTGATCTGTATCATTCTTCGATTCGCCAAGCTGAACACATTGGTGCATCTTAGAACGTCTAGGCGAGTTGGAGAATGCAATGACTGATAAAGCGTTCGCCCAGGCCGATCCTGAGTGGCTGGCCCTGATCGGTGCAGCCCGCGAATGGTTGTCCGGGCCGCTTGGGCAATTTCTGCTGGATGAAGAGCGGCGCATGCTCGATGACGAGCTGGGCCGGTTCTTTGGTGGCTACCTGGTGCATTACGGCCCGTCGGCCGAAACGCCGCCGTGCGCACCGCAGGTACAACGCAATGTACGCCTGGGGGCGCCGTTGCCGGGCGTGGAAATCGTCTGCGAGGAGCAGGCCTGGCCGTTGAGCGAACACGCCGCCGATGTGGTGGTATTGCAGCATGGCCTGGATTTTTGCCTGTCTCCCCATGGCTTGTTGCGCGAAGCCGCCAGCAGCGTGCGTCCCGGTGGCCATTTGCTGATTGTCGGCATCAACCCCTGGAGCAGTTGGGGCCTGCGCCACGCGTTTGCCCAGGACGGCCTGCGCCAGGCGCGCTGCATCGCACCTTCACGGGTGGGCGACTGGCTGAACCTGCTGGGCTTCGCGCTGGAGAAACGCCGCTTCGGGTGCTATCGTCCGCCGCTTGCGTCCGCCAAATGGCAGGGGCGCCTCGCCGGCTGGGAACGCCGCGCAGGTGCCTGGCAACTGTCGGGTGGGGGCTTCTATTTATTAGTGGCGCGCAAGATCGCGGTCGGGCTGCGGCCGGTGCAGCAAGTGCGCCGCGAACCGCTCGCCAAGCTGGTGCCGATGCCCCTGGCCAAGGTCAACCGCGAACAGCGCGAACCGTAAAACCTCTTTTGATTCAGGCTCAATAACCGATGACCGATAGCGTAGAACTCTTCACCGATGGCGCCTGCAAGGGCAACCCCGGCCCCGGCGGCTGGGGCGCATTGCTGGTGTGCAAGGGCGTGGAGAAGGAGTTGTGGGGCGGCGAAGCCAACACCACCAACAACCGCATGGAGCTGATGGGCGCCATTCGCGGCTTGGAAGAGCTCAAGCGGCGCTGCAACGTCCTGCTGGTGACCGATTCGCAATATGTAATGAAGGGCATCAACGAGTGGATGGTCAACTGGAAGAAGCGCGGCTGGAAAACGGCGTCCAAGGAACCGGTCAAGAATGCCGACCTGTGGCAATTGCTCGATGAGCAATGCAACCGGCATGACATCACCTGGAAATGGGTGCGTGGGCATATCGGTCATCCCGGCAATGAACGGGCCGACCAACTCGCCAACAGGGGCGTGGATGAAGTGCGCGGCTACAAGCAGAGCTGAAGCCTGCTGACGTGTTAACATCGCGCCCTTTGACTCACCCCACACCGTTGAGAGCTGAACCCTGATGGCCATCCGATCCGTTGTACTCGATACCGAAACCACCGGCATGCCGGTGACCGATGGTCACCGGATCATCGAAATCGGCTGTGTCGAACTGATGGGCCGCCGTCTGACCGGTCGTCACTTTCACGTCTACCTGCAACCGGACCGCGACAGTGACGAAGGCGCGATCGGCGTCCACGGCATCACCGACGAGTTCCTCAAGGGCAAGCCGCGCTTTGCCGAAGTGGCCGATGAGTTTTTCGAGTTCATCAACGGCGCCCAACTGATCATTCATAACGCGGCGTTCGACGTCGGCTTCATCAATAATGAATTTTCCCTGATGGGGCAGATGGATCGAGCGGATATTTCCCAGCACTGCTCGATCCTCGACACCTTGATGATGGCCCGCGAGCGTCACCCGGGCCAACGCAACAGCCTCGATGCCTTGTGCAAACGTTACGGCGTGGACAACTCCGGCCGTGAACTGCACGGCGCCTTGCTCGACTCCGAGATTCTGGCTGAGGTCTATCTGGCCATGACCGGTGGGCAGACCAGCCTGTCGCTGGCCGGTAATGCCACCGATGGCAACGGTTCGGCGGAAGGCTCGGGCAATCGTCCCTCGGAGATCCGTCGCCTGCCGGCTGATCGCAGGCCTACGGCTATCATCCGTGCCAGCGAGCAGGATCTGGCCGAGCATGCCGCACGATTGGACGCGATCGCCAAGGCAGCCGGTGCGCCAGCGTTGTGGACTCAATTGACCCAACAATGATCCTGGTTTGATGCAGTAAAAAAATGTGGGAGAGGGCTTGCCCCGAAGTGGTCCACTGTAGGAGCGAGCTTGCTCGCGAAAAACGTCCAGGCAACGCACTCATTCTGAATAAACGCGGGGGCCCTGAGCTCTTCGCGAGCAAGCTCGCTCCTACAAAAAGCCTTCACTGACTGGCATTAGGGCTTGGCCCCTCCCACAGGGGATCTTCGTGCTCATGACATGGGCGTCAGACTTTGAACTGGCGCAAGAGCCCGTCAAGCTGCTCACTCAAGCCGCGCAGTTGCGCGCTCGCCACGCTCGACTGTTCAGCCGCCAGCGCGGTGCTGTGGGATAAGCCGGCCGCCTGGGTGACGTTCTGGTTGATGTCTTCCACCACATGGGCCTGTTGCAGGGTGGCACTGGCAATCGAGGCGTTCAGCCCGTTGAGATTATGCAGCGCCTGGCCGATGGCACTGAGGCTTGCACCGGCCAGGCCGGCTTGTTCGATGGTCAGTTGCGAGGCGCTGTGGCTGTCGCTGATGACCTTGACCGCCGCTTCCGAATGGCCCTGCAACCGCTCGATCATCGCCTGGATCTCAGCCGTGGATTTCTGCGTGCGCTGGGCCAGCAACCGTACCTCATCGGCCACCACGGCAAACCCACGACCCTGCTCGCCGGCGCGTGCGGCCTCGATGGCGGCGTTGAGCGCGAGCAAATTGGTTTGGTCGGCAATTGAACGAATCACTTCCAGCACGCCGCCGATCTGGGTGCTCTCGCTGGACAGGGTGCGGATAACCTCCACGGCCTGGCTGATGGTGCTGGAGAGCTGGTCGATCTGCTGCAAACTGCCGTCGATGTTGACCTGGCCTTGTTGCGCCTGGGCCTGGGCGTCGCGCATTTCGCTGGCGGCGTGCTCGGCGTTCTTGGCCACGTCCTGCACGCCGTAGGTGACTTCATTGATCGCGGTGGCCACCAGTTCCATCTGTTGCGACTGCTGCTGGCTGCGGTCGTGGGCCTGGCTGGCGTTGTGGCCCAACTCGATGGACGACTCGCCCAGGGCGTTGGCGCACACCTGCAATTGGCCGACCACCTGGCGCAATTTGGCGGTGAACGCATTGAAGTGCTGGGACAGCTGGGTGACCTCGTCGCGCCCGTGGGTATCGAGGCTGCGGGTCAGGTCGCTTTCACCGCTGGCGATGTTGCCCATGGCATTCACCGCCGCCTGCAACGGTTGCAGGATGCTGCGCGCGATCAACAGCACCAGCAGGGCCATGATCAGCGCGATGCCCAGGCCGATGGCCGAGGCTTTCCACACCTGGACGGTGAACTCGGCCTGCACGTCGTCCACGTAGACGCCCGAGCCGATAATCCAGCCCCAGGGTGCGAACAACTGGATGTAGGAGGTTTTCTGCACCGGCGCATCGGCCCCCGGTTTCGGCCAGCGGTAATTGACGATGCCGGCGCCCTTGGCCTTGGCCAGGCTCACGAACTCGTTGAACACCGCAAACCCGTCCGGATCGCGGATCGCCGAGAGGTTCTGGCCGTCCAGCTTGGGATTGGCCGCGTGCATGATCATCACGGGGGTGAGGTCGTTGATCCAGAAGTAATCGTCGTGGTCGTAACGCAGGCCGCGCACTGCGCTCAGGGCTTGCTGCTGCGCCGCTTCGCGGGTGAGCGCGCCGGTTTTTTCCAGGTTCTGGTAGTAGCTCAACACACCGCTGGCGGTTTGCACCACGTGCTGGGTCTGTTGACGCTTGGCCTGGTAGAGGTCGTCCTGGATCTGTTTGAGCATCAACGCGCCCAAGGTCAGCAGCATCAGCACGGCGACTACCAGGATCAGCCAGAGACGTCGGCTGATCGACATATTGCGCAAACTGTTCATCGTCCTGTCACTCCGTGCCTTTTATAATTGTGGGTGTTGCATCGACTTTTTCGGCTTGTCTGATAGGCTTTCGGCCCGTAATCGAAAAACCTGAGTACTGCCTGATTTTTCACGGAATTTTTGCAGTCCGGCATTGAGAATCGATGCCGGGCGCTGCAGCACGCTCGTTGTCAGTGAACTTAAAAAACATAAGAGGCATGCCAGGCGCGTGACCTTTGGAGAAAGCATGGATTTTTGGACTGCCATACAGGCATTGATTCTTGGCGTGGTCGAGGGGCTGACGGAGTTCCTGCCGATCTCCAGCACCGGCCACCAGATCATCGTCGCCGACCTGATCAACTTCGGTGGCGAGCGTTTCGAGGCATTCAATATCATTATCCAGCTGGGCGCGATCCTGGCCGTGGTCTGGGAGTTTCGCCGCAAGATCCTCGATGTGGTTATCGGCTTGCCCACTCAGCGCAACGCCCAGCGCTTCACCGTGAACCTGATCATCGCCGTGTTGCCGGCGGTGGTGCTGGGGGTGATTTTCGCTGACCTGATCAAGCATTACCTGTTCAACCCGATCACTGTGGCCACGGCCCTGGTGGTGGGCGGCGTGGTCATGTTGTGGGCTGAACGTCGCCAACATGCCGTTCATGCCGAAACCGTGGACGACATCACCTGGAAAGACGCGCTCAAGGTCGGCGTCGCCCAGTGCCTGGCGATGATTCCAGGCACTTCGCGCTCCGGTGCGACGATTATCGGCGGCCTGCTGTTCGGCCTGTCGCGCAAGACCGCCACCGAGTTTTCATTCTTCCTGGCCATGCCGACCATGGTCGGTGCAGCGCTGTACTCGGGCTACAAATACCGCGACCTGTTCCAGCCGGCGGACCTGCCGGTGTTCGCCATCGGCTTTGTCACCTCGTTCATCTTCGCGATGATCGCGGTCAAGGGCCTGCTCAAATTTATTGCCAACCACAGCTACGCGGCCTTTGCCTGGTACCGGATCGCGTTCGGCCTGGTGATCCTGGCGACCTGGCAATTCGGCTGGATCGACTGGACCGCCGTCAAGCCATGAGCATTCAGCATCCGCGCCTGAAGGCATTGGTCCTGCTAGTGCTGTGCGCCGCGCCGCTGCTGGGTGCGGCGCTGCTGTGGCAGCGCGGCGAGACGGTCATCCCACTGGCGGCCTACGGGGTGGTCAGCGTGGTGGCGTTCTTTCTGTACTGGAGTGACAAGCGCAAGGCCCAGACCGAGGGCCGGCGCATCCCGGAAAACATCCTGCACGCCGTCGAGTTGGCGGGCGGTTGGCCGGGGGCGTTGATCGCCCAGCAAGTGTTCCGGCACAAGACGCGCAAGGTGTCTTACCAGGTGCTGTTCTGGGTGATCGTGCTGCTGCATCAAGTGTTCTGGCTGGACCAGCTGTTTCTCGGCGGCACGCTACTGTCGGTCCTATAGCAACAACCCCACCTGCGTGCGCTTGGGCAGCTTGCTTACCACCAATTGGTGGGAGCGTTGCAACAAACCACGCAGTTCCTCGGGCGCCAGCGGGTAGGGCGTGTTCATGATGATCCATTGCGCGCGTGCCAGGTACGGCGCCGGGTGGATGCCTGGGCGGTCGACGTGGCCGAGGAACAGTTCCTTGTCGACCTTGAACGCCAGCGAGTCGCCGCGCAGGTTCTGCAGCGCGAACATCTTGTTGCCGGCGATCGAGAATACCCGTACGCCGCCCCATTTGTAGTCCTCGCGTGCGCCCGGCAGGCTCAGGCAGAATTGCGCGACTTGCGCTTCGGTCATGCTCATAGCAGGCGATCTCCACAGCCTTTGAAACCTTCTTCCAGGTAGTCGATCCAGGCGCGAATGGCCGGCAGCACGCCGCGCCGGTGCGGATACACGGCCTGCAGCCAGCCGCCGGGCAACGACCATTGCGGCAGCAGCTGCACCAGTCGGCCGCTGGCCAGTTCCTCTTCGCAATACATCATCGGCAGCACCGTGAAGCCCACGCCCATGAGCGCGCTGGTCTTGCGTACGATAAAGTCTTCGATGCCCAGGCGCGCCTCCATGACCAGCTCGTGAGCGTTGCCCTGGGGGTCGATGATGCGCTGGTGCACCATGCGGTCCGCCTCGAGTGCGCCCATTATCGGTAATTGCCTGAGGTCGTCCAGGCTGTCGACCTGCCGATCACGCAGCAGTGCCGGGCTGGCCACCAGCACGGTGTGTGCCTGGCGCAGGCGTTTGGTGACCAGCAACGGATCTTCGTCGCCCAGTTCGCGCACGCGCAAGGCTACGTCGATCCCTTCGCCCACCAGGTCGACGCGGCGGTTGACCAGGGTCATGTCCAGTTGCACCAGCGGGTGCGCGGCGAGAAAGCCGGCCACCAGTTCCGGCAGGATCTGCTGGGCCAGGCCGACCGGGCAAGTGACCCGCAGACGCCCACGGGGCTCGGTGGACATGCTGGCCACGGCCTCATCGGCCATCTCCGCTTCCAGCAACATCGCCTGGCAGTGGCGCAGGTAGCGCTCGCCGACGGCGGTCAGGGTCAGTTGCCGGGTGGTGCGTTGCAGCAGGCGCGCGCCCAGGCGTTCCTCCAGCTCGGCAATGCGCCGCGACAGGCGCGATTTGGGAATCCCCAGCAGGCGGCCGGCGGCGGCGAAACCGCCGGCTTCGACGACTTTGGCGAAATAGTAGAGGTCGTTGAGGTCTTGCATGGTCAGCCTATTGTCCTGTCAGTGGGACAATCTATCGCATTCCAGATGGCTTATCGACCATTGGTTGGATGCGTAGCATCAACACCATCTGATCGCCCCTGCCGATCCCACCCTCGGAGATCCACCATGAAACTGTTGCATATCGATTCCAGCATCCTCGGCGACAACTCCGCTTCCCGTCAGCTCAGCGCCGGCGTGGTCAAGGCATGGCAGGCCGCCGAGCCGGGTGTGGAAGTGACTTACCGTGACCTCGCCAGCGAAGGCATCAACCATTTTTCCGGCGCCACCCTGGGTGCGCTGGGCACCGCTGCCGAACTGCGCGATGCCGCGCAAAAGCATGAAGCCGAACTGAGCGCATCGTCGCTGGCTGAATTCCTCGCCGCCGATGCCGTGGTGGTGGGCGCACCGATGTACAACTTCACCATCCCGACCCAACTCAAAGCCTGGATCGACCGCATCGCGGTCGCCGGCCAGACCTTCCGCTACACCGAGGCTGGCCCTGAAGGCCTGTGCGGCAACAAGAAAGTCATCATCGTCTCCACCGCCGGCGGCCTGCATGCCGGCCAGGCGTCCGGTGCCGCCCATGAAGGCTACTTGAAGTTGCTGTTCGGCTTTCTCGGCATCACTGATATCGAAATCGTACGTGCTGAAGGCCTGGCCTACGGCGACGAAGTGCGCAGCAAAGCCTTGAGCGACGCCAACGTGCTGATCAGCGAGCACTTGTTCGCCGCTGCGTAAGGCTTGTGTAAATGTTCGTCGCGGCCGGTTTCAATCTGAAGCCGGGCGTCTAAACTCTGTATTCTGTTCGCCTGAGCGCGAGCGGAGTACGGAGTTTTTGCATTTATGGCCCAGGTTATGCACGCTTGGGTTCACTACCCTGGAATTTTCATACGGCATGCCGGTTCTCACGCAGCAAAGGTGGACATCCCCATGATGCGTCTCTGTGCTGTTTTGGTTCTTTCCCTGTGCGGCGGCCTGCTTTCAGTGCACGCCGCGCCTGCGCCGCACCCGCATTGGAGTGTGGGCTTTCATCGCATGAGCGTCCTGGACCCGCTGGATTCGCAGCCGATGAAGGCCATTGCGTTCTACCCCTCCACCGACACCGAGCACACCACGACGCTGGGCGCCTACCATGTGGCTGCCGGCGAAGACGCCAAGGTTGCCATCGGCCGTTTCCCGATGCTGATGTTGTCGCACGGCAATACCGGTACGCCGCTGGCCCTGCATGACCTGGCCACCTCGCTGGCGCGCAAGGGCTTTGTGGTGGTGGCGGTGCTGCACCCCGGCGACAACTACAAGGATCACAGCCGCCTGGGCACCGTGAGCAATCTGTATGGCCGGCCGATCCAGATTTCCCAGGCAATCACCGCGACGCTGGACGACCCGATGCTGTCGCCCTTCGTCGACATCGACCAGGTGGGCGTGATCGGCTATTCGGCCGGCGGTGAAACTGCGCTGATCCTGGCGGGGGCCAAGCCGGATTTCGAGCGTTTGCGCCGCTATTGCCAGCAGCGCCCGGAGGACCGTGACGCCTGCAACACCAAAGGCGAACTGGTGGTCGACCGTGACGACTTGCAACCCCAGGCCGACCCGCGCATCCATGCCCTGATGCTGATGGCGCCGCTGAGCCTGATGTTTGGTCGCCACACCCTGGCTGACGTGCACGTACCGGTGCTGCTCTACAGTGGCGATGGCGACAAATTGGTGGCGGTGGACAAGAACGCCGCCGCCCTGGCGCGCAAACTGCCGGAGCCGCCGGACTTCAAACTGTTGGCCGGGGCAGGGCACTTCGTGTTCATGGCGCCGTGTGACAGCGACCAATTGGCGACGATGCCGGCCATCTGCACCGATGCCGACGGTGTCGACCGTGAGGGCATCCACCGCGATCTGGTCTCCGAGGCCGGGCGCTTTTTCAGTCACACCCTCGGCGAAGCCACCCGTGCCGGGTTACAGACGGCCGATCAGTAAGCGCGACGCTTGAGCAGCACGGTCAGTGCCAGCGCCGTGACTGACAGCAGCGCCGCGCAGAAGAATATCCAGCCATAGCCGAGGTTCAGCGCCACCGCGCCCATCAACGGGCCGGCAATCGCCAGGGCCAGGTCGAAAAACACCGCATACGCACTCAGCCCGGCGCCACGGCTACTGTCTGGCACGCGCTTGATAGCCTCGACCCCTAGCGCCGGGTACACCAATGACAAGCCAAAACCGGTCAACCCCGCGCCAATCAACGCCACGCCGGTCGACGGCGCCAGCCACAACAGCGTAAGGCCCAGGGTCTCGATGAGCATGCAGGCGATGGCGGCGGTGAAACCGCCCACGCGGCTAATGGCGGAAATGAACACTAGGCGCGACGCGATAAAACACACGCCAAATACCGTCAGGCAGTACGCTGCGCCGGTCCAGCCGCGATTGAGGTAGTACAAGGTGATAAAGGTGGTCAGCGTGCCGTAGCCAATCGAGGCCAGGCACAGGCTGGCGCCAAACGGAGCGATACGTCCGAACACCGCCCAGAACGGCAGGCGCTCGCCGCGCACCACCGGCACCGAGGGTTTGTTGCGGATCAGCACCAGGCCCAGCGCGGCCAGCCCCGTCAGCGCCAGGCCCAGGCTGGCGAAGCCATAGTCGGCCACCATCACCACCCCCAGCGGCGCGCCAATGGCGATGGCGCCGTAGGAAGCGATACCGTTCCAGGAAATCGACCGGGCCGTGTGTTCGGTGCCGACCGCGCCCATGCACCAACTGATGGTGCCCACGCCAATCAAGCCCTGGGCCACGCCCAGCAACAGTCGACCGGCGATCAGGATGGCCAGGCTCAGCGCCGGCAGGTCCTCCAGCAGCACCGCGATAAACGTCAGCACGCCACTGATCAGGATGCCGGCCAGGCCCAGCACAATGGCGCGCTTGGTGCCGACGTTGTCCGACATGCGCCCGGCCATCGGCCGGCTGAGCAAGGTGGCGAGGTATTGCGAACCAATGGTGACCCCGGCCACGACGGCGCTGTAGCCCAGGTGTTCGTGCACATAGCCTGGAATTACCGCAATCGGCAGGCCGATGCAGATAAACGCAATGAAGGTGTAGAAGACGATGGAGACGATCTGCAGGGTGATCGACAGGGAGGAGGGGGCGGCAGGCATGTGAACTCGTTCGCTGGCGGGCGGTGCGGCCATGATGCCACTGCGCTGTTCAATGTGGGAGGGGGGGTGCCCCCTCCCACATTGGAACCTGTTTGGCCCGGCAGCTATGCGCTGTTCTTAGAACACCACACCCTGGCTACGCAGGTAGTCGTCATAGGTGCCGCTGAAGTCGATCACGCCGTCTGCGCTCAACTCGATGATGCGGGTAGCCAGGGACGATACGAACTCGCGGTCGTGGCTGACGAAGATCAGCGTGCCCGGATAGTTCTCCAGCGCCAGGTTCAGCGCTTCGATGGATTCCATGTCCAAGTGGTTGGTCGGTTCGTCCATGATCAGCACGTTCGGCTTTTGCAGGATCAGCTTGCCGAACAGCATGCGGCCTTGTTCACCACCGGAGATCACTTTTACCGACTTCTGGATTTCGTCGTTGGAGAACAGCATGCGGCCCAATGTGCCACGAATCATCTGCTCGCCCTGGGTCCACTGGCCCATCCAGTCGAATAGGGTGAGGTCGTCTTCGAAGTCATGGGCATGGTCCTGGGCGTAGTAGCCCAGTTCCGCGGCGTCGGTCCACTTGATGCTGCCGGCGTCCGGGGTCAGTTCGTTGACCAGGGTGCGCAGCAGGGTGGTCTTGCCAATACCGTTCGGGCCGATGATCGCCACGCGCTCGCCGGCTTCAACCTGGAAGCTGAAGTCCTTGAACAATGGCTTGCCGTCAAAACCTTTGGCCATCTTCTCGACCATGACCGCCTGGCGGTGCAGCTTTTTGTTCTGTTCGAAACGGATGAACGGGCTCACACGGCTCGAAGGCTTGACCTCGGCCAGTTGGATCTTGTCGATCGCCTTGGCGCGGGAAGTGGCCTGCTTGGCTTTCGAGGCGTTGGCCGAGAAGCGGCTGACGAAGGACTGCAGCTCGGAGATCTGCGCCTTCTTCTTGGCGTTGTCCGACAGCAGTTGCTCGCGGGACTGGGTCGCCACGGTCATGTACTCGTCGTAGTTGCCCGGGAACAGGCGCAGCTCGCCGTAGTCCAGGTCAGCCATGTGGGTGCACACGCTGTTCAGGAAGTGACGGTCGTGAGAAATGATGATCATCAGGCTGGAGCGCTGGGTCAGGATGTTTTCCAGCCAGCGAATAGTGTTGATGTCCAAGTGGTTGGTCGGTTCGTCGAGCAACAGCACTTCCGGGTCGGAGAACAGCGCCTGGGCGAGCAATACGCGCAGCTTCCAGCCGGGCGACACTTCGCTCATCGGGCCGAAATGCTGTTCCAGGGGAATCCCCAGGCCCAGCAGCAGCTCACCGGCGCGGGATTCGGCGGTGTAGCCGTCCATCTCGGCGAACTCGGTTTCCAGCTCGGCCACGGCCATGCCGTCTTCTTCGCTCATTTCCGGCAGCGAGTAGATGCGGTCGCGTTCGGCCTTGACCTTCCACAGCTCTTCGTGGCCCATGATCACGGTGTCGAGCACGGTGAATTCTTCGTAGGCGAACTGGTCCTGGCGCAGCTTGCCCAGGCGCACGTTCGGCTCGAGCATGACCTGGCCGCCGGACGGTTCGAGGTCGCCGCCGAGGATTTTCATGAAGGTCGACTTGCCGCAACCGTTGGCACCGATCAAACCATAGCGGTTGCCGGCGCCGAACTTGACCGAGACGTTCTCGAAGAGCGGCTTGGCGCCGAACTGCATGGTGATGTTAGCTGTGGAGATCAATTACTTTACCTATCAATGGGTTGCGAGCGTGACGGCAGGAGCCTTCAGGCATGCGTCAACAGCGACATCGAGGCGCGAAACCCGGTCGCTGAGCGCAAAATCTGGAATGTGTGTTGGAATTTGGCGCGCATTGTCGCATATGTCAGGCGACAGGTGTATGGCGAGCGAAGGATGGTTTTGCCAGTGTCTCGGGCATGGCCAGCCCTACCAGCAGCAACGCGACGGCCGCCACCCCGGCCAGGGTCAGGAAGGCGGCGTTGTAGCCGGCCATTTGCACCACGAAGCCTGCCAGGCTGCTGCTCAGCGCCGCGCCCAGGCCAAATACCGTGGACAGCGCGCCGAGGCTGACATTGAAGCGGCCGGTGCCTTGGGTCAGGTCCTTGACGATCACGGGGAACAGCGCGCCGAAAATGCCCGCGCCGATGCCGTCTAGCATCTGCACGGCAACCAGCCAGTAGGGGTCGCTGGACAGGGTATAAAGCACGCCGCGCAACGGCAGAATCATGAAGCCGGCCAGCAGCAGCGGCTTGCGCCCCCAGAGGTCGGCCTTGGCTCCCACCAGCATCGCCGTCGGCACCATCACCAGTTGCGCGGCGACGATGCAGGCCGAGGTCAACGGGGTGGCCATCTGCAGATTGATCTGCGACAACTTCTGGCTGACCAACGGCAGCATCGCGGCATTGGCGAGGTGAAACAGCGCACAGCAGATGGCGAACAGCAACAAGGGGCGGTTGGCGAGCAAGATGTTCATGCCCGAGGGCTGCTCATCGTCAGTATGATGCGCGGGGTCGAAGCCCCGGGCCACCTCATGGTCGATCGCCTTGCCCGGCACGCAACCGACCGCGATGACACTGGCGACGGCCATAAACGCCATCAGGTAAAACACCACCACCGGCCCGAACAGATAGGCCAAACCCCCGGCCAGTAGTGCTGCCACGGCGTTACCGGCGTGATTGAAGGTTTCGTTGCGCCCGGTCCGCCGGGTAAACGCACGCGGCCCGGTGATGCCAAGGGAAATCGCGGAAATCGCCGGGGCGAACACCGACGCGGCGATGGCGCTGGCGGCCTGGGTCAGCGCCACCCAGCCAAACGAACTGACGAAGGGCAGCATCAGGCAACTGAGCGTGACCAGCAGCGCGGCAAGTGCAATCACCGCGCGTTTGCTGCGGGTACGGTCGATCAATGCGCCTGCCGGACCTTGGGTGATCAGCGCGGCAATGCCCGCCAGGGTCATGACCACGCCAATGCTGGCCGGGTCCCATTGATGGACCGCCAGCAGATAGATAGCCAGGTACGGCCCCAGGCCGTCGCGCACATCCGCGAGGAAGAAATTCAGGCTGTCCAGGGACAAGGCAGTGCGCAGGTCTGAGTGATGGGCCACGATGCAACCTTCCAGAGTGCAGTCCAGGGGCCGGACACGCGTTGGGCTAGTGACCTGCGCACTTGGCGATAAGTTTCGCGCTGGCCCAGGGCGTTTTTCTGCGCGCAAAAAAAGCCCGCACATAACGGCGGGCCAAGGGAATCACTGGAGTAGGTAGGCCTCACCCTATAGGCCGGAACGTGAAGGCCTCGTGAAAATGCCGTGATCAAAGCGGATAAGGGCGTCGTTCATGCCCGGCGCACGAAGGTGCGCATGGTTTGCCCCGGGCCGGTACTGAACACGGTGGGCCGGGGCATGCCTTCATCGGCAGCGATAAATACAAAATGATCACCTTCGAGCCGGTAGCTGGCCGGTAGCGACTTGCCGGCGTCCGCGCCGATGGCGTCCACCCAGGTAATGCTCTTGGGCGTGGTGTCGGCGTCCAAGACAAAACGCCCCGCCAGCAAGAGGTCGCCCTCGACCGTGACGACTTCAAACGTGTCCCCGCTGATCCTGGTGATGGCACCTGGCGCGCTATGTGCATCGGCAGGGTTGAGTACGCCGTTGTCTTCCAGGGCGGTTTGCTCCCAGGCACCTTGCAGGGCGTGGTAATCCGTGACTGAAGGGGATGACATGCAACTTCCTTTTGCTGAAGGGGGGAAGGGGATTGTATCCGCACAGGGGCAGTGCCTTCAGGTGGCGGGATTTTTGCTTTATGGGACAGCTATTTGACAGCATTTTCATGTTGTATTAGCTACGCTTGTAGCGTGATTAATCCCACATCAAAATATCTTTTTGGCTACACATCGACATAAAGCAGAAATAATCCTTAAATACGCGGGATTTTTCGTCAGACTCCGTAGTCAGATTGCCATCGTTCCGCCGTGCTCAGGGCGTTGTCCCTGATTTGAAGCCTTAGGACTTCTTCGAGTGATGGCCTTTTAGTATTAATTAAGGTGTGCTTATTTTGAATCGTACTTCCCCGCCAGCGTCTGATGAAATTGATCTGTTTGAATTGTTTCACGCCATCTGGCGACAAAAAAAGCTGATCGTGGGGTGTACGATTCTGGCGGGAGTTTTAGGCGTGGGGTATGCCTTCCTGGCGCCCAAGACCTACGAGGTCAGCAGCGTGCTACGGCCTGCGGCGATCAACGAGCTGGATGCGTTGAACCGCTCTGAAGTGTATAAATTGCCGCCCGCCGATGCGTTGCTAAAAGTGGGCGCGCAGTTGGACTCCTACGAGGCTCGCCTTGGGTTCTTCAAGGATCACGAGGAATTGTTCAAGGCGTTTCAGAAACCAGGGCAAACCCTGGAACAGAGTTTTGAAGCCTTCAATCGAAACTCGGTCAACCTCATCCTGCCGGACCCGAAGAAGTCCGACTCGCTGAGCAACTACATCCGTCTGGAATTGCAGTACCCGACCGATGTTGATGGGGTGAAAATTCTCAACGGGTTTGTCGACTACGCCATTGCCGCAGAGCGCCAGCAGGTCGGCGCCGACCTCAAGGTGATCGTGAATAACCGCTTGTCCGAGCTCAAGGGCAAGATCGACGCGGCCCGGGCCAACTACGACACCGAAAAGGAATCGAAAATCGCCAAGTTGCTCGAGGCGGACCGTCTCAAGCGTGCCCAATTGCAGGACGAACTCAGCGCCCTGCGCTTGCAGATGAAAATGGAGCGGACCAACCGCCTGGCGGAATTGGCTGAAGCCATCGGCATCGCTCAGTCCATGGGGATCAAAACACCGACCACGCCATCCTCCATGGCCGACTCCGCGCGAACCGGCTCGAGCCAGGTGATGCGCACCGAAGTCAACAATCAGAAGATTCCGCTGTACTTCATGGGTACTGAGGCCCTGGAGGCCGAGCGCGCCGCGCTGCAAAAGCGCACCAGCGATGACTTCACCAATCCGCGTATTGCCGAAATTGGCAAGGAACTCCAGCTGTTGGACGCGAACCGCGAAGTTGAAGTGCTGCGCAAACGTGGCAATGAAGACATCTTCCTGCAGGACGTCGAGCCGCTTCGCGCCGAAGTCGCCAGGTTGCGTGGTTTGAACATCGACATGAGCAACCTGAAGCTGGTGACAATTGACCGTCGCGCCCAGGAGCCTCTGGCACCGATCAAACCGAAAAAAGCTCTGGTCATTGCGTTGAGCCTGGTGGGCGGGTTATTGCTCGGGCTGATGGTCGCGCTGGTCCGCCACCTCATGTTTACCCAGCGTGGTGCAGTACCGTATTCGGCATTGGAAGACAGCAGTTTTTCACGCCGCGAACGTAAGGACGATCAGCTTTAAGCCGTAGCGACGTCTCTGGCCGGCGGGTCCTGGGGGCCCGCCGGCACAACCTCCCCAACACACTCAGTGGACAGCTTTTCACAATTCTTAGTTAACCTTTGGTTACAAAGTATGGCTAAATAACGGCCAATGGTCACACATCGGAAGGTCATCCTGCCGGTCGTGTCGCCTGTATGTGAATTGTGATTTCAGGTGCTGCTTATCCATCCTCGGCCGTTGTGGGCCCGCAGGAGCAGCCTGTTCTCTCCCTGACGTGTGACGAATCCCTTGAAACTCATCATTGTTGCTCTCTACGTTGCCTCCATCGCGTATGTACATTTGCGTGGCCGGGTGCGACACAAGTTGGGTCGCCAGCTCAGCGATCACTCGACGTTCCTGGCGCCGATCAACTGCTTCCTTTATCTGTTCTCCAAGCAACCCAGCCGCCCTTATCTGTCGCCCAGCGATTTTCCGGACCTGAGCCCATTGCAGGCGCACTGGGAAGAAATCCGCCAGGAAGCCCAGAACCTGATGCGCGCCGGAGAGATCAAGCGTTCGGAGCAATACAATGACGTGGGCTTCAACTCGTTCTTCAAGTCCGGCTGGAAGCGCTTCTATCTGAAGTGGTACGGCGACAGCCATCCTTCGGCAATGAAGCTGTGCCCGCGCACCACCGAACTGGTGCAAAGCATCGGCTCGATCAAGGCCGCGATGTTCGCCGAGCTGCCGCCGGGCTCCAAACTGGTGCGTCACCGTGACCCCTATGCGGGCTCCTACCGCTATCACCTGGGGCTGGATACCCCAAACGATCCGGGCTGCTACATCAATGTGGACGGCGAGAGCTATTACTGGCGCGACGGCGAGCCGGTGATGTTCGACGAGACTTACATCCACTACGCGGAAAACACCACGGCGCACAACCGCATCATTCTGTTCTGCGACATCGAGCGGCCGATGAAATACCGCTGGGCAGCCGCGTTCAACCGCTGGTTCAGCCGCAATGTAATGGCCGCTGCGGGTTCGCCCAATGATGAAGGCGACAAGACCGGCGGCCTCAACCGCGCTTTTACCCGCTTGTACAAGATCCGTTTGCGCGGCAAGGAGCTCAAAAAGCGCAACCGCACGCGCTACTACCTGGAAAAGTGGGCGATCTTCGCTTGCCTCGCGCTGATCTTCATCCTTATCTGAGCCCCACCCGTGGCGCGGATCACTTCGGTGGTTTGGCGCCCAGCTTGTCCCACATCTTCTTGCTGATCTTCTGTCGATTGGCATAGCCGGCCCAGGGGTCGGTCTTCAAACTCTGCAAGCGTTCGTGCAGGTTGGCGACTGTCCATTGCTGGGAACTGCGCAACCCATTCAACTCTTCCCGGCTGATCGGTACCGAAACCGGTAGGCCGGGTCGCGCCCGCACGGAGTAAGCGGCTACCGTGCTGGCGCCCCGGGCGTTGCGCAGATAATCGATGAAGATTTTGCCCACGCGGTTTTTCGGGCCGCTGGTGGCGGTGAAGCGCTCGGGCAGTTGCTGGGTCATGAATTGGGCGATGGCCTTGGCGAAGGCTTTCACGCTGTCCCAGTCGTCTCGCCGGGCCAGCGGTACGATCAGGTGCAAGCCTTTGCCACCGCTGGTTTTGACGAAGGCCTGCAAGCCCAATTCATCCAGCACCGAGAGGGTCAGTTGCGCAGCTTCCAGCATGGCCTTCCAGGGCAGGGCGGGGTCCGGGTCGAGGTCGAGTACGAACAGGTCGGGGGTTTCGATCTTGTCCGTGGTGGCGCCCCAGGTGTGCAGCTCGACCGTGCCCATTTGCACGGCGCCGACCAGGGCGTCTGCAGTGTCTATTTCCATCAGGCGTGCATGGCCGGGGTCCAGGGCCTGGTCCAGTTGCTTGATGTGCGGGATCGTCATGCGTTCGATGTGCTTCTGGAAGAACTGTTCGCCTTCGATGCCCTCCGGCGCCCTGAGCAGCGACACGGGCCGGTTGCGCAGGAACGGCAGGATCCATGCGCTGGTGTCGGCGTAGAACTGCGCCAGTTGCTGCTTTTGCGTACCGCTCTGCTTGTCGATGACGCGATCAGGGTGGGTGATTTTCAGGTCCTTCACGGTTTTCACCTCCTTCTCGGTTTTTTTCGCCGCCGGCGCCTTGACCGATTTGGCCGCGCGCGGCAGTTCGTGAATGATCTGCGCGGCGGGCTTGTCGGTGCGCATGCCCACAAACGCGGCCTGGCGCACCACGCCTTCACGGGTCCATTCGGCAAATTGCACCTCGCCGACCAGGCTCGGCTCGACCCAGTGCACGCCACGCGCCTGGGCGCTGGTCAACGGCTTTTGCAGTGGCGAGTCGTCACGTTCGAGCGCGGTGAGCTTGGTGTAGATGGCTTTCAGTGACGCCTGGTCGAAGCCGGTGCCCACACGCCCGGCGTATACCAGCCCGGCGTCGTCGTTGACCGCCAACAGCAGCGCGCCAAACCCGGTGCGCGAGCCTTGGGGGCGGGTATAACCGACAATCACAAACTCCTGGCGCAAGCGGCATTTGAGCTTGATCCAGTCGTCACTGCGCCTGGACACGTAAGGGCTGCCGGCACGCTTGCCGATGACGCCTTCCAGGGCCAGGTCGCAGGCGCTTTCGAAAATGTCGCGGTGGTTGGCCGCAAACGCTTCGGAGAAGCGCAGCAGCTTGCTCTTGCTGGCGGACAGCGCGGATTTGAGCGCGGCGCGACGCGTTTCGACCGGGTCTTCGCGCTGATCGCGGCCATTCAGAAAGGGCGCGTCGAACAGGTAATAGACGATGTCGAGGCTGCGGCCGATGTCGAAGGCATTCTGCAACGCCTGGAAATCCGGCAGGCCGTCGCCGTTGAGGCTGACCACCTCGCCGTCCAGCCAGCTGTCCTTGAGCTTGAGCGCTTGCAAAGCCTTGGCCTGACGCGGCAGGCGCTCGGTCCAGTCGTGCCCGTTGCGGGTGAACAGGCGCACTTCACCTCCTTGGATGCGCGCGAGGATGCGGTAACCGTCGAACTTGATCTCGTACTGCCAGTCACCTTCCGGTGCCCGATCGACCAGGGTGGCCAATTGCGGGGAGAACTGCTCGGGCACGGCGGTGGCCTGCTTGCGCGTGCTCGCCTTGGGAGCTGCTTTGGGTGCCGCTTTGGTTTTCGCCTGAGCCTTGGCCTTGGGCTTGCCGACCACCGCGTCGCTCAGCACGCTGGCGGGTTCGGCCTGGACAATATCGTATTCGGCGATGGGCCGTGCCTGCTGGTCTTTTTCCTTGATCAGCAGCCATTGTTGCTTGTCGCCGCTACCCTTGAGCCGGGTGCGCACCAAGGTCCAGTCCCCCGAGAGTTTCTCGCCGACCAGGCTGAATTTGAGTTTGCCGGCCGCGTAGGCCTTGTGCGGGTCGTCATGGGGTTGCCAGATGCCGCGGTCCCACACGATGACATCCCCGGCGCCGTATTGGCCGGCGGGAATACTGCCCTCGAAGCCACCGTAACTCAGTGGGTGGTCTTCAACGTGGACCGCCAGGCGCTTCTGGCTCGGGTCCAGGCTCGGGCCTTTGGGCACCGCCCAGCTCAACAGCACGCCGTCGAGTTCCAGGCGAAAGTCATAGTGCAGGTTACGCGCGTCATGCTTCTGGATCACAAAGCTCAAGGCCGAGGCTTTGCGCTTGCCGGCCGGTGAGTCGCCGGCGGGTTCGGCGGTAATCCCGAAGTCGCGTTTACGGTTGTACTCGCTCAGGGGCTTTGCCATGTCGTTCTCCAGCCAATGGCAGGCTCAAGAGGCCTTTTTGTTGGATTTCTTCGCAGCGGGTTTTTTCGCCGCAGGTTTGCCCGCCAAGCTGCGCTTGAGCAGTTCCGTCAGGTCGATCACATCGGCCGATTTGCGCTCTTCGCTGCCTTCGGTCGATTCCACGTCTTCGATCTTGCCGGCCTTGGCCTTTTTCTCCACCAGCGCCATGATTTTTTCCTGGAAACTGTCGCGGTATTCCTCGGGTTGCCAGTCGGCGCTCATGTCTTCCACCAGGCGCTTGGCCATGTCCAACTCGCCCTTGGCCAGGGTGGGTTTGGTCACATCGCTGCCAAGTTCCAGCTCATCCAGGCTGCGCACCTCGGCGGGCCAGCGCAGCATGACCAGCACCAGGGCCGACTCCAGCGGCATCAATGCGGCAAGATGCTGCTTGGTATGCAACACCACATTGGCCAGGGCGACCTTGCCGGTTTTCTTCAGGGTTTCGCGCAGTAGCGCGTAGACCTTGCCGCCGCGTTTATCCGGGGCCAGGAAGTAGGGCGTGTCGATGTTTTGCAGGGGGATCTGGTCGCTGGCGACAAAGGCGATGATTTCGATGGTTTGGGTCGATTTGGGGTGGGCTGAGCGGATCTCATCTTCGCTGAGCACCACGTAGCGGCCTTTTTCGTAAGCTACGCCCTTGACGATATTTTCCTTGGTGATTTCCTTGCCCGTGGCCTTGTTGATGCGCTTGTAGCCCACCGGGTCCATGCTGCGTTTGTCCAGCCAGTCAAAATCGACGCCTTGGGCAGACGTCGCCGACACCAGCGACACCGGGATGTGAACCAAACCGAAACTGATGGCGCCTTTCCAGATTGCCCGGGGCATAAGTGCATCTCCTACAAAGATAAGTCTGTGTTCTGGTGACTCGTGGGCCTGGGCAAAAGTTTCGGCGAGCGGATGCTCGGACAGATCGTGTTACACCTGATGAGCAACTATTTAATGTCGCCAGACGAACCCCTGGGGTAGCGTGTTATCGAAAGCACGTACTCCTCGGCATAGAGAGGCATCGTCATGAACCGTTATGTGCGTCATCTTGCAGCGCTGGTTGCAGTACTGGCCTCGGCCCTGGCCCTGGCTCCACTGACCCAGGCGCAGAACCTGCCGGGTCGTTACGACTCCAACAACAGCCCTATTCACCGGGCCAACCCCAACAGCATGCAGGGCACCCAGCCCAATACCCCGGCCGTTCGCGGTATCCAGACCGCGCCGACCCAACCTCGGCCCACCTTGGAAAACGGCGGGATCGGCAACAGTTATCCCAAGCGTGACGCCGCGCCCAGTCGCCCGAATACCGAAACCAAAGCTCCCACCTATGATGCCAACGGCAATCGCCGGTAAGGATCCGTCTTATGTTTCTACGCAAAACCCTGCTAGCCGCTCTTTGCGCAACCACGCTGCTGCCAATGGCTGCGGTTCAAGCCGCCGATGCCCAACAGTTTCCCAGTGAACAAGGCAGCATCACTGCGACGCCGGTCGCCAAGGGCCTGAATCGCCCCTGGGCGGTGGCATTCCTGCCGGACAGGCAAGGTTTCCTGGTGACCGAGCTTCCCGGCCAGCTGCGCTTTGTCAGCCCGGACGGCAAGCTGTCCGCGCCGTTGACCGGCGTGCCCCAGGTGTGGGCCAAGGGGCAGGGCGGTTTGCTCGACGTGGTGCTGTCGCCCGACTTCAAGCAAGACCGCATGGTCTACCTGTCGTACGCCGAAGGGGGCGGCCAGGATGGCAAGGCCGGGACCGCCGTGGGGCGAGGGCGCCTGGCCGATGACTTGAGCGGCTTGAAGGACTTCACGGTAATCCTGCGCCAGGAGCCCAAGCTGTCCACCGGCAACCACTTCGGCTCGCGCCTGGCGTTTGACCGTGACGGCTACCTGTTCGTGACCCTGGGCGAAAACAATGTGCGGCCCACCGCCCAGGACCTGGACAAGCTGCAAGGTAAAGTCGTACGCATTTATCCGGATGGTCGCGTACCCGACGACAATCCTTTTGTTGCCCAGCCTGGGGTACGCCCCGAGATCTGGTCCTACGGCCAACGCAACCCACAGGGCCTGGCGTTGAACCCCTGGAGCGGGACGATCTGGGAAAACGAACATGGGCCACGGGGCGGTGATGAAATCAACATCATCGAACGCGGCAAGAACTACGGCTGGCCGCTGGCGACGCACGGCATCAACTATTCCCTCACGCCGATCCCCGAGGCCAAGGGCAAGACCGCCGAAGGCACCGTGGCACCGCACCATGTGTGGGAGAAATCACCAGCGATCAGTGGCATGGCGTTCTACGACGCCGACCGTTTCAAGGCCTGGCAGCACAACCTGTTTATCGGCGCGCTGGCCAGCAAAGAGCTGATCCGGCTGCAGTTCGATGGCGACAAGGTCGTCCATGAAGAACGTCTGCTGGGTGATTTGAATGCGCGGATTCGCGATGTGCGGCAGGGGCCGGATGGCTATCTGTATGTGCTCACGGATGAGGATGATGGGGTGCTGTATCGAGTTGGGCTGAATCAGGACTGAGTAACAGCCGCGCGGATCGTTCCCACGCTCCCGCGTGGGAATGCAGCCCCTGACGCTCCGCGTCACCTGTGTGTATTAGGGACGCGGAGCGTCCCGGGAGGCATTCCCACGCGGAGCGTGGGAACGATCGGCTTGCTGCACCTACAGGCCCAACTCCGACAACCCCGGATGATCATCCGGACGCCGCCCCAGCGGCCAGTGGAACTTGCGTTCACTTTCCTTGATCGGCAAATCGTTGATGCAGGCAAAGCGATTGGTCATCAGGCCGTTTTCGTCAAACTCCCAGTTTTCATTACCGTACGAACGAAACCAGTTACCGGAGTCATCGTGCCACTCATAGGCATAGCGCACGGCGATGCGGTTGCCGGTGAAGGCCCATAGCTCTTTGATCAGTCGGTAATCCAGCTCTTTGGCCCATTTGCGCGTGAGGAAGCCCTTGGCCTCTTCGCGGTTATGGGCGAACTCGGCGCGGTTGCGCCACTGGGTGTCCAACGTGTAAGCCAGCGACACCCGTTGCGGGTCGCGTGAGTTCCAGCCGTCTTCGGCCAGGCGCACTTTTTCAATCGCTGACTCGCGGGTAAAGGGCGGTAGTGGTGGGCGGACTTCTGGGTTAGAGGACATGGAACGGCTCCTGAAAAGTTATGAAAGTGCATCGACAGTAGTTCAAAGCCCCAATAGGGTCCGCGCCATCGCTTGCGCAGTATCGGCAGCCGTTGAATCGCCCATCACCAGGGCAACGGTAATGGCGCCATCGATCAGGATCAGCAGCTGCGCGGCCTGCCGCTCCGGGTCGGGGGTGCCATGGGCTTGACACAGTTCAAGCGCGTACTCGAACAGTTTCTGTTTGTGAGCCTTGGCCAGCAGGCGTACCGGGGCTTGCGCGTTGCCGGTTTCGCCACTGGTATTGATAAAGGCGCAGCCGCGAAAATCCGCCGAGTCGAACCAGCTTTTCAGCGCGCTGAACAGCGCCAGCAGGCGCTCGCCGCTGTCTTCATGGCGCTCGACTTGCGTGCGCAGCCAGCGCATCCAGCGTTCGTCGCGGCGCTGCAGGGCGGCAATCACCAGCTCATCCTTGTTGCTGAAGTAGCGATAAATGCTTTTTCTCGAGACGCCGGCGGTTTTCACCAGCAAGTCCATGCCGGTGGCGGCGATGCCGTGGCGATAAATCAACTTCTCGGTGACGTCGAGAATAATGTCGCGGGTTTCATTAAGAGTCATATCGTTCATGCCTCAGACAGTAGAACGATCGTTCTTCTTGGTCAATGGATATTTTTCCCTGTGCGCCGACGAGACCTGAGCACCCCCATGGTGTAAGCTTTGGGCCTCTTCGGATTCGACCCATTGCGAGCCTTATGCCGTCGTTCTTCAAACGCTCCCTGTTGCCTAAACTGCGCGGTTTCCCGCTGTCCACCGATGCCATCGAGGTGTTGCCCAGCGCCGATGCCTATCGGCGCTGCCTGCTGGAGAAAATCCCCCAGGCCACCCGGCGCATCTACATCGTTGCGTTGTACTTGCAGCAGGATGAGGCGGGGCAGGAGATCTACGACGCATTGCACGCCGCCAAAGCCGCACGGCCGGCGTTGGACATCGTCGTGGTGGTCGACTGGCTGCGCGCCCAGCGTGGCCTGATCGGCGCCGGCAAGCAGCCGGGCAATAGCGCCTGGTACCAAGCCATGACCCAGGGTCACGCCAGTGAAGTGCCGGTGTACGGCGTGCCGGTGCAAACCCGCGAGCTGTTCGGCGTGCTGCACCTCAAGGGTTTTGTGATCGACGACACGGTGCTGTACAGCGGCGCCAGCCTGAACAACGTGTACTTGCACAAATTCGACAAGTACCGCTTCGACCGTTATCACCTGATCCACAGCCAGGCGCTGGCCGACTCCATGCAGCACCTGGTGGAACATGGCCTGGTCGCGTCCAAGGCGGTGCATCGCCTCGACCTGCCCAACCCGCCCACCACCCGCAGTCTGCGCAACGACATCGGTGACCTGCGCAGCCGCCTCAAGCATGCGGCGTATGACACCAGCGCCGGGCAGTTGCCCAATGGGCACTTGCAGGTCAGCCCGTTACTCGGTGTCGGCAAAAACAACCCGCTCAGCCGGGTGATCCTCGAGCTGATCGCCAGCGCCCAGCAGCAACTGACTATCTGCACGCCGTACTTCAACCTGCCGCTGCCGGTGACGCGCGAGATCAACCGGGCCCTGGCGCGCGGGGTGAAGATCGACATCATCGTCGGCGACAAGACCGCCAACGACTTCTACATTCCGCCCAGCGAACCCTTCAAGGTGATCGCGGCGTTGCCGTATCTGTATGAAATCAGCCTGCGTCGCTTTGCCAAGCGCCATCAGCCGATGATCGACAGCGGCCAGTTGAACCTGCACCTGTGGCACGACGGTGACAACAGTTACCACCTTAAAGGCTTGTGGGTCGACCAGCGCTACACCTTGCTGACTGGCAATAACCTCAACCCCAGGGCGTTCCGGCTCGACCTGGAAAACGCCTTGCTGATCGACGACCCCCAGGGCCAGTGGTTGGCGCCGCGTGCGCAGGAGCTTGCGCATATTTTCCAACACACCACGCGCATCGCCGGCTACCAACAACTGCAGACGCTGGTGGATTACCCGGTGGCGGTGGGCAAGTTCCTGCGCCGGGTCAGCCGGGTGCGCATCGAGCGGTTGCTCTACCGGATTCTGTAAAAACACCTGGCAAAAAAACACCCAGGCTCCGAACGGGGCCTGGGTGTTTTTTTTGCGCGGGGGCTTAGTTCAGGCCCAATTTACCGCGCAGCATCGACAGGTCTTCAGCCAAGGTATTGACCGGACCCACCAAGGCCTTGCGGTCGTTATCCTTGACCTTGTCGTAGGTCTGAAAACCGCCGTCCGGGGTCTTGTACTTGGCCAGGATCTTGTCCACGGTGGCGAAGTTCTTGTCGACCTTGGCCAGGAATACCTTGTCTTGTTTCTCGATCTGGCCACGGAACAGGTCAACGATCTTCTTCGCGCCGTCGATGTTGCCCTGGAAGTCGTACAGGTCGGTATGGCTGTAGCGGTCTTCTTCGCCGGAAATCTTGGTGGCGGCAACTTCTTCGAGCAACGCCGCGGCGCCGCCGACAACTTTTTCCGGTGGGAAGGTCAGGCCGTCTACCCGGGTTTTCAGGTCCAGCACGTCGCTGTTGAGCTTGTCGGCGAGGGCGTCGAGACCCTGGGTGGTGTTTTCGGCGAACAGGCTGTATTCGATGCGGTGAAAGCCGGTGAAGTCTTCGGCCTTCACGCCTTTTTCGTGATCGTCGACCCGTGAGTCGATGGAGGCGTCGAGGTCACTGAATAGCTCGGCGATCGGCTCGATGGATTCATAATGCACGCGGGTCGGCGCATAGAGTTTCCGGGCGGTGGCCAGGTCGCCTTTTTTCACGGCGTCGGTGAAGGCCTGGGTTTGGGTGACCAATTCACCGATTTCCTCGGTGACATAAATTTTGTAGTCCGACACCGGACCGACCAGGTCCAGCGGCGCCGTGGCGGCAAAGGCGGACAGTGGCGAAAGGGTCATCAGCAACGACAACGCGAGGGTCGACTTCTTCATGGGACGGTATCCGCTCTGAGTGTGTTTTAGGTAACGGCAGTGGTTCGAGGGTGCGTTGCTGCAAGCAGTGTGCGCCCGATGAAATCGTCGGGCCCCGTGACCCCCGGCAAGGTGAAGAAATAGCCGCCGCCGACGGGCTTGAGGTATTCCTCTAAGGGCTCGCCGTTGAGCCGGGTTTGCACGCTGATAAAGCCTTTCTCCAGATCAGCCTGGTAACAGATGAACAACAGCCCCATGTCCAGCTGACCGTTTTTATTGACGCCGTTGGAGTAGTTGAACGGCCGCCGCAGGATCAGGTTGGCTTGGGTCTGCGGAGTGCGCGGGTTGGCCAGGCGGATGTGGGCATCGAGCTTGGTCAGCTTGCCTTCCGGGTCCTTGCTGTAGTCCGGGACCTGGGATTCATTTTGGCCATCCATCGGCGCGCCGGTGGGCTTGATGCGGCCGATGATGCTTTCCTGTTCCTGCAGTGGGGTGCGGTCCCAGCGCTCGACGAAGTTACGGATGATGCGCACGGCCTGGTAGCTGCCGTTGGCCGCCCAGGCCGGTTCGTCACTGCCTGGCTGCACCCACACGATCTGGTCCATGGCCTTGGCGTCGTTGGAATTGGGGTTGGCTGAACCATCGCGAAAGCCCAGGAAGTTACGCGCACTCTGCGCCGGCTCGCCGGGTTTGGCCGGCGCCTGGGGCGGTACGCTGCCTTCCTGTTTCCAGCGCACCAGCAGCAGGTCGGGCAGGTTCTTTACGATGTCGCGCAGGGCGTGGATGTTGGTGTCCGGGGTGTTGGAGCTGAACTGCAGGCTCAGGTCGCCGTGGCACTGCGAAGGTTCCAGCGCATCGTTGGGGAAGCCGACCATGCGCGTCAGGCGCTTGGGCTTGGCCGCGCCGAGGCCGAAGCGTTCATCGAACAACGACTCACCGACCGAGACCGTGATGGTCAGGTTATCCGGTGTCACCACCGGGCCGAGGATGCCGGAGTCGGTGGGCGGCAGTTTCGGGTCGACTTGCGGCACGGTGCCGCCGGTCATCAGGAAGGCGATGCGCTCGTTCAAGGTGCGGAACAGGCGCTCCAGGTCTTCACGGTCGCTGGCCAATACGTCGAACGCCACGAGCATGCCGCAGGCGGGACGCGGGGTGACGATGCCGCTCTGGTGCTTGCCGAAGAACGCGTGGTGGTCCTGGGTCTTGTCACTGCGGGGCGCGGTGGTGACTTGCTCGGCGGCCGCCGCCATGGCCGGACAGGTCAGGGTGCTACCGGCAATCGCCGCGCCGGTGGCGGCCATGCCCAGCAGGACACGGCGGCGTTGGAGGTCAAATTGTGCTGAATCACTCATGTATGCGTTCGTCTCACTGCAGGCCGGAAAGGCCAAGGGCGGGGTCGATTCCATCGAGTGCGGCGGCCAGGGCCTTGGCCTTGTCGGCGATCTGCTTGCGCTGATCGGCGTTCACGCTGTCATAGGTGGCGTAGCCGTTGTCGACCTTGAAGCCTTGGAGTTCGGCATCAAAGGCGGCAAGGGCGCTGTCGACGTTGGGGAGCAGCTCGGCGGCGGACTTGGCCAACAGCGGCCGCATCAGCGCGACGACCTTGTGGGCGACCTCCAGGTTGGCGGCAAAACCGTTGAGGTCGATGTGGCTGTAGCGTTCCTCTTCACCGCTGGTGGCGCGTACATCCGCCAGGCTATTGAGGTTGCGCACCACAATGCTCACCAGTTGCTCCGGTGGCAGGGATTGGGCCAGCAGTTGCTGCTTGAGGGTGCTGACGTCGTTGGCCAACCGTTGCGCGACGGGCGCCAGGCCGTCGAGGCTGCGCTGCTGAAACAGGCTGTATTCCAGGCGATGGAAGCCACTGAAGGCCGGGTCCTGTTCGCGCTTTTCAAAATAATCGGCGCGGGCGTTGATCGCGTTGTCCAGCTCGGCCAGGCGTTGCGATGCCGGCGCCAACCGTTGGTAGGCTTCGCGGGCCGGTACATACAGGGCTTGGGCCTGGGCGAGGTCGCCGGCATCGATCGCGTGTTGCAACGCGGTGACCGCCTTCACCAGTGCAGTGCCCTGGCCGCTCAGGTAAACGCGGAACTCCGACAGCGGCCCGATAAACGCCACCATCGACGGCTTGGCCTTGGCCTGGGCCTCGGATTGCTCAGTCGGCGTGACATGCAAGGTGCCGCGGGGATTGCTCAGCAGACCGCAGGTGATCGCGTAGTCGCCGGGCTGCAGATTGGCATTGATCACCTGGCTCAGGCCGGGGGCAATATTTTCCCGCTCTTCGACGACCAGGACGCCATCGAGGATTTCCCATTCCACCGCGCGGTCGGAGCGGTTGATGATGCGAAAACTCGCACGCCCGGCGGGCACCGTCAGGGCGTTGGGCTCGCAAGCGTGGCCGTGGATGGTCACCGCGATCTCATTCTGGTTGGCCTGGCGCTTGCTGGCAGCCAACTGCGCGGCGTAATAGAACAGGCCACCGGCGGCGATCATCACGACCACCGAGCCGGCCACGGCCCAGCGCAGCGCGCGGGACGACGGAGCCGGTTGAGGGGTTGGGTTGGACAAGAGACGGTCCTTACTGGCTGGAGACGGAAGAAGTGGAGGTGACAGGCTTGGCCGAAGGCGAGGGCAGGAAGAACATCACCAGCGCCACCACCAGGTAAATCAGATAGGCGCCGAGGGTGCTGACGGTCGGCGCTTCCTGATAACCGAACAAACCGGCAAGCACTGAGCCCAGCGGGCTGTCCATGGGCAGCGCGGCGCTGAAATCGAACAGCACGGTCTGCAGGTGATTCCACACGCCCGCTTCGTGCAAGGCTTGCACCGAGTTGGCGAGAATGCCGGCGGCCACCACGAGGATGAACAGGCCTGTCCAGCGGAAAAACGCACCGAGGTTCAGGCGCATGCTGCCGGTGTAGATCAGGAAACCGACGATGATCGCCAGGATCAGGCCGAGCAGGGCGCCGACAGGTGCACCCGGGCCCTCGCTCTGCTGGAACACGGCGAGCAAGAAGAACACCGTTTCCAGCCCTTCGCGGGCCACGGCGAAGAACACCATGGCGATCAGCGCGAAGACTTGGTGTTGGGAGCCGGCCAATGCGTGGTCCAAGGACGCATGCAGCGAATGTTTGATTGAGCGCGCCACCTTGCGCATCCAGAACACCATGGAACTGAGAATGCCCACCGCGACCAGTCCGACGATGCCTTCGAACAATTCCTGCTGTTTCTGCGGGAATTCGGCACTGACCAGTTCCAGCCCGCCGCCCACCAGCAACGCCAGCGCAGCCGCGAGAAATACGCCGATCCACACAGCGGGCATCCACTGGCCGCGCCCGGTCTGTTGCAGGTAGCTGGCGATGATGCCGACGATCAACGCCGCTTCAATGCCTTCGCGCAGCATGATTAAAAAAGGAACGAGCATCGGGCACCAGGGCGTAACTAGATAGGAGGCTAAGTTGTAACATAATGATACTCATTGCCAAACAAGAAATATTGACCTTTGCTGAACGTGGGCTGAACGGTGGTGGCGAAGCGCAACCGCCCTTATCATGCAGGCCACCCGAACCGCAGCCGGATTGCCCAACAGCCCATGTCGGAAAAAGACACCATCTCCATCCACCTCGTGCGCGAAGCCCTGCTGCAGAGCTGTGCGCCGGGCGCGGCCACCGTCGAGGCGTTAAGCAAAGTCGGGATTGACCCGGTGCTGCTGGAACAGCCCGGCGCACGGGTGGCCGCCACCGCCTATGCGCGCTTGTGGCGTTTGCTCGCACGGCGTAGTGATGACGAGTTTTTTGGCATGGACCCGCGCAAGCTTAAAACCGGCAGCCTGGCGTTCCTGTGTCGTGCCGCTATGGCACAACCGAGCCTGGTGGCCGGCCTGGAAACCGGCCTGGATTTTCTTTCACTGATGTTTGAGCGCTTGCCTGCCCAGTTGGTGCGCCAACAAAGCCTGGCGGAAATCGTGTTGCTCGAACCGGAGCCCGAGCCCAAGCGCGCGTTCACCTATTTCACTTACTGGATGATCGTCCACGGCGTCGCCTGCTGGCTGGCGGGGCGGCGCATCCCGATTCTGGCCATCGAATTGCGCTGCGCACGGCCGGACTTTTGTGATGATTACCAAGTGATGTTTTCCGACAACTTGCGCTTTGATCGGCCACGCACCCGCATGATCTTTTCCGCCGAGTGCCTGGACCTGCCGATCAAACGAACCCCACAGGAATTGCAGCGTTTCCTCAGCCACGCGCCGGCCAATATCCTGGTCAAATACCGCGACCCGCAAAGCCTTGCCAGCCGCATCAAGCATGACCTGCGCCACATGCCCCCACACACCTGGCCGGAGACCGACGGCCTTGCCGCCACCCTGTGCATCTCCGCGTCCACCCTGCGCCGCCGCCTGGCAGAGGAAGGCCAGACCTACCAGGGCCTCAAGGACAGCGTACGCAAGGAACTGGCGATTGTGTGGCTGGCTGAGCCGCAGATCAGCTTCGCCCAGATTGCCGAGCGATTGGGGTTTGCCGATACGAGTTCGTTTTATAAGGCGTTTCGTAAGTGGAGCGGGTCGAATCCGGGGCATTATCGGAGTTTGATTCTTAACGACGCAACGTAGAACAATGATCGTTCCCACGCTCTGCGTGGGAATGCCACCCGGGACGCTCCGCGTCCGCTTTCAGCGAAAACTCAGGCACTTGCGCAATGGTGACGCGGAGCGTCACGGGATGCATTGCCACGCGGAGCGTGGGAACGATCAGGACGCTCCAAGCAAAAAAAAGCCCCGCGACCGAATCGATCGCAGGGCTAAAAATTGGCTGGATGCGACCAACCAAAGGAGCTCTTTACATCACTTGGCGGTAGCGACCACCGTGTCCGGCTGCCAGCCACCTCCCAGCGCCTTGTAGATCGCAACGATGCCGCGATACAGATCCACTTCGGCCTGGGCCTGGGAGTCTTCGGCGGCCAGGCGTTCGCGTTGGGCGTCGAGCAGGACCAGGAAGTCCACGGTGCCTTCGCGGTAGCGGATCGCGGCCAGGTCGGCGGCGGCGCGGCTGGATTCGCTTTGGCGGATCAGTGAGACCAGGCGTTGCTGACGCTTGCCGTAGTCACTGAAGGCGTTTTCAGATTCTTCCAGGGCCAACAGCACTTGCTGTTCGTAGTTCGCCAGGGCGCCATCGGCTTCGGCGTCCGCGCCGCGCAAGCGGGCGCGTACGCTGCCCAGGTCGAAGGCGGCCCAGGTGATGCTCGGGCCAAGGGCCCAGGCATTGGCGGCGGACGAGCCGATCTGCGAGCCGCGCCCGGCGGTGAAGCCGAGGAAGCCGCTGAGGCTGACCCGTGGGAACAGGTCGGCCTTGGCCACGCCGATGCGTGCGGTGGCGGCGGCCAGTTTGCGCTCGGCGCTGAGGATGTCCGGGCGCCGTTGCAGCAGTTGCCCCGGGTCGCCGATCGGCAGCGCCTTGGCAATCGCTGGCAGGTCTTTCGGGCTCAGGTCCACGCTCAGTTTGTCGGGGCGCTGGCCGAGGAGGGTGGCGATGCGGTTACGCTCGCGCACTTGCTCGGCCTGCAGTTGCGGCACGCTGGCTTCCACCGACGCAAGGCGCGCATCGGCGCGTTCCACGTCGAGTTGGTCGCCCACGCCGGCATCGCGCAGGCTGACGGTGATGCCGCGGGAGTCCTGCTGGTTTTTCAGGTTGTCCAGGGCAATGCGTTCACGCAGTTGCGCGCCACGCAGTTGACCGTAGGCATCCACCAGTTCAGCGATCATGGTGACTTGCAGCTGGTACAAGTCAGCCTCAGCGGCCTGCTGGTCGGCGTCGGTGGCTTCCAGGTTGCGCTGGATGCGACCGAACAGGTCCAGTTCCCAGGCCATGTCCAGGCCGAGGTCGTAGCGCTCGGTCTTGACGCGGCGGGTAGTCTGGCCGGGAATCTGGCCCTTGCCCTGGTCACTGCTGACGCGGCTGGTGATGGTCGGCATGGCGTCGTTGCTGGCGTCATCGCGGATCGCACGGGACGCACGCAGACGGGCAAAGGCGACGCGCAGGTCGCGGTTGCCCTGCAGCGACTGGGTGACCAACTGGTTGAGGGTCGGGTCCTCGAACTGCTGCCACCAGATGCCTTCGAACCTGGCATGGTCATATTGCTTGGCATCGGCGGCGGCCGTGATGTTGGCCGCTTCCGGGGTCTGGGCTTTGTAGTCCGGGCCCACGGCACAGGCGCTCAGCGCCAGTACCAGCAAGCTCGGCAGGAATACTTTCACGCTCATTGCTGTGTCTCCAGCTTCAAGGCCTTGGCCGCTTTGCGTGCTTCGCTGCGCTCCACATAGCGACGGATCAGTACGTAGAACACCGGCGTCAGCAACAGACCGAAGAAGGTCACCCCGATCATCCCGGAGAACACCGCCACGCCCATGGCATGCCGCATCTCGGCACCGGCACCGCTGGACAACACCAGTGGCACCACACCCATGATGAAGGCGAACGAGGTCATCAGGATCGGCCGCAGACGCAAGCGGCAGGCTTCCAGTACCGCAGCGAGCGGGTCGAGGCCTTCCTGCTGTTTATCCTTGGCGAACTCGACGATCAGGATCGCGTTCTTGCAGGCCAGGCCCACCAGTACGATCAGGCCGATCTGGGTGAAGATGTTGTTGTCGCCGCCGGAGATGATCACCCCGGTGATGGCCGACAGCAGCGTCATCGGTACGATCAGGATCACCGCCAATGGCAGGCTCCAGCTTTCGTACTGGGCGGCCAGTACCAGGAACGCCAGCAGCACGCAGAGCGGGAACACAAACAGCGCGGTGTTGCCCGAGAGGATTTGCTGATAGGTCAGGTCGGTCCACTCGTAGGTCATGCCGTTGGGCAGTTCATCCTTGAGCAGTTTTTCAATCGCGGCCTGGGCCTGGCCGGAGCTGTAGCCCGGTGCGGCGTTGCCGTTGATTTCAGCGGTGATAAAGCCGTTGTAGTGCATCACGCGGTCCGGCCCCGAGGTGTCGCTGACCTTGATGAAGGTCGCCAGCGGGATCATCTCGCCTTTGTTGTTACGCACTTTCAGCTGGCCGATCTGGTCGGAGTCCTGGCGGAACTGTTGCTCGGCCTGCACGTTGACCTGATAGGTACGCCCGAAGCGGTTGAAGTCGTTGGCATACAACGAACCCAGGTAGACCTGCAGCGTGTCGAAAATGTCGCTGATTGCCACGCCGTGGGTCTTGGCCTTTTCACGGTCGATGGCTGCATCGACCTGCGGCACGTTGACCGTGTAGCTGGTGAACAGGCCGAACAGCTCAGGCACGCCGTGGCTTTTGGTGATGACGTTCTGCACTTCTTTATACAGCTCGTCATAGCCGAGGTTGCCACGGTCTTCGATCTGCAGGCGGAACCCGCCGATCGTGCCCAGGCCTTGTACCGGTGGCGGCGGGAAGATCGCCATATAGGCTTCTTCGATACTGGCGTACTGGCCGTTCAGCGCACCGGCAATCGCACCCGCCGACATGCTCGCGTCTTTACGCTCGTCGAACGGTTTCAAGGTCACGAACACGATGCCGCTGTTCGGGCTGTTGGTGAAACCGTTGATCGAAAGGCCGGGGAACGCAATCGCGCTTTCCACGCCAGGTTGCTTCAGGGCGATGTCCGACATGCGCTTCATCACGCTTTCGGTACGGTCCAGGCTCGCGGCGTCGGGCAGTTGGGCGAAGGCCACCAGGTATTGCTTGTCCTGGGCCGGTACGAAACCGGTCGGCGTGTGGGCAAACCCGAAGAATGTCAGCACCATCAGGCCGGCGTACACGAACAGGGCGATACCCGTGCCGCGAATCACCCGGCGCACGGTACCGACGTAGCCATGGCTGGCCTTTTCGAAAAAGCGGTTGAAGGGACGGAACAGCCAGCCGCCGAAGATCTTGTCGAGGAACCTGGAGAAACGATCCTTCGGTGCGTCGTGGGCGCGCAGCAACACGGCCGCCAGGGCAGGGGACAGCGTCAGCGAGTTGAATGCCGAGATCACCGTCGAGATGGCAATGGTCAAGGCAAACTGTTTGTAGAACTGCCCGGTCAAGCCACTGATAAAGGCGGCCGGAATGAACACCGCACACAGCACCAGCGCCGTGGCGACGATCGGGCCGGTCACTTCACGCATGGCTTTTTCGGTGGCCGGGAATGGCTCCAGGCCCAGTTCGATATTACGTTCGACGTTCTCCACCACCACGATGGCGTCGTCGACCACGATGCCGATGGCCAGTACCAAACCGAACAACGACAAGGCATTGAGCGAGAACCCGAACAGGTGCATCACCGCAAACGTACCGATCAACGACACCGGCACCGCCACCAATGGAATGATCGAGGCGCGCCAGGTCTGCAGGAACAGGATCACCACCAGCACCACGAGGATCAGCGCTTCAAACAGGGTGTGCACCACCGCTTCGATGGAGCCGCGTACAAAGATCGTCGGGTCATAGGCGATGCGGTAATCCATGCCGGCCGGGAAGCCTTTTTTCAGCTCGGCCATCTTGGCGCGCACATCGTTGGAAATATCGATGGCGTTGGAGCCCGGACGCTGGAAAATCGGAATCGCGACGGCAGGCTGGTTATCGATCAACGAGCGCAGCGCGTATTGGCTGGAGCCCAGCTCGACCCGGGCGATGTCCTTCAGACGGGTGATCTCACCGTTGGCGCCGGCGCGAATCACAATGTTCTCGAACTCCTCCTCGGTGACCAGGCGGCCCTGGGTATTGACCGACAACTGGAAGCTGGTGTCACTCGGCGCCGGCTGGGCGCCCAGGGCACCGGCGGCCACTTGGCGGTTCTGTTCGCGGATCGCGTTGACCACATCGGTTGCGGTCAGGTTGCGCGAAGCGGTCTTGTTCGGGTCCAGCCAGACGCGCAGCGAGTAGTCGCCCATGCCGAACAACTGCACGTCGCCGACGCCGCCCAGGCGGGCCAGCTCATCCTTGATATTGAGGATCGCGTAGTTGGACAGGTACAGCATGTCGTAGCGCTGATCCGGGGAGGTCAAGTGCACCACCATGGTCAGGTCGGGAGAGGCCTTGTCCACGGTGATACCGATGCGCGTTACTTCCTCAGGCAGTTTTGGCTGAGTCCGCGTCACCCGGTTTTGCACCTGCACCTGCGCGTTGTCCAGGTCGGTGCCCAGGGCGAAGGTGATGGTCAGGGTCAGCTTGCCGTCGGCGGTCGATTGCGAGGACATGTACAACATGTTCTCGACACCGGTAATGGCTTGCTCCAGCGGAGCCGCCACGGTTTCGCCGATGACTTTAGGGTTGGCGCCGGGGAAGTTGGCGCGTACCACCACGGTCGGCGGCACCACTTCCGGGTACTCACTGATGGGCAGTTGGAACAGCGAGATGGCACCGGCGATCAGGATCAACAGCGACAGCACCGCTGCGAAGATCGGCCGCGAAATGAAGAACTTGGAAAAATTCATCTTGAGTCGTATCCCTTAACCGCGTGGAGTCGCGCTGCTGGCGAGCTTGGGCGCGGGTTTTTCCGGCGCCACTTGCTCCAGGTTGCTGGCTTCAAGCGCTTGTCGTTGTTGGGCCAAGGCGGCGAGGGTTTCCTGGCTGGCCATCGGAATGGTTTCCGGTGCGACCGGCGAACCTGGGCGTGCGCGCTGCAGGCCCTTGACGATAATGGTGTCGTCCTTGTTCAAGCCGCTGCGCACGATGCGCAGGCCTTCGATCTTCGGCCCCAGTTCCACCGCGCGATAGGCGGGCTTGTCGCCTTCCATCACCAGCACGAACTTCTTGCCCAGGTCGGTGCCCACGGCTTCGTCGTTGATCAGCACGGCGGAGTAGGTGCCGCTGCCCACCAGCTTCAAGCGCGCATACAGGCCAGGGGTGTATTCGCCCTTGCTGTTATCGAACACCGCGCGCCCACGGATGGTGCCGGTAGCCGGGTTGACCTGATTGTCGACGAAATTCATCTGGCCCAGGTGCGGGTTGCCGGTTTCATTCGACAGGCCCAGGTACACCGGGGTGGTTGCGCCGCGACGGCCTTGGCGGGCCAGCTCGGTGTACTTGAGGAATACACGCTCATCGGCGTCGAAGTAGGCGTAGACCTTGTCGGTGGAGACCACGCTGGTCAGCGCGGTGGTGTCGGCGGTCACCAGGTTGCCGGCGGTGATCTCGGCGCGGCTGACGCGGCCGCTGATCGGCGACGTGACGCGGGTAAAGCTCAGGTTCAACTTGGCCAGGTCCAACTGCGCCTGAATCCCGGCAACAGCGGCGCGGGCTTCCTGGGCGGCGGTGGTGCGCGAGTCGGCCAGTTCGGCGGAGATCGCATTGCTCTGGCGCAGGCGGTCACCGCGTTGCGCTTCGTTATCGCTGCGGGTAGCGGCGGCTTTCGTTTGCGCCAACTGGGCTTCGAGGCGGCGTACCTCGGCCTGGAACGGACGTGGATCGATCTGGAACAGCAGGTCGCCTTTCTTGACCAAAGCGCCTTCGGTGAAAGCGACTTGGTCAATCTGGCCCGACACGCGTGGACGAATCTGTACGGTTTCCGGTGCTTCCAGGCGCCCGGTGAATTCATCCCACTCGTTGACCGGCTGCTCGAGTACCTTGGCCACGCTGACTTTCGCCGCTGGCATGGCGGCCGCTTGGTCCGGGGTCTTGCCGCATGCGCTCATCACCACCACGGCCAGGATCGCCAGGGGGAAGCGCAAATGTTTGAGTGACTGTTCCATGAGGTGCATCCGCCAATGTATTGAGATGGGCGGATCATGCGCGGGGAGACGGTATGTCACGAATCGAATGAAGCAAAGGTAACTATCATTCGGAATGATATAAGCGCGGGATCAGCCCTCTAGCATGGGGGTTTCGTTAGGGTGCTATCAATGCCCTTGATGGCAACAGTCTATTGCGCAGGCTGCAAGAGACTCACGCGAGAGCGCCGTTATCCCTTCAACACTAACGACATGCCCGGATAGTGGGCGCAGATGAACTCAACAAACGCGCGAACCTTCGGCGCCGCAAGGCGCCTGGATGTATGCAGCACCCACAGCGCGGGTTCCATTCCGTGCACCGTACCCCACTGGACCAACTCACCACGGGCAAGCTGGCTCCCGGCAATGGACTGTGGAATCAGGGCGGCGCCTGCACCGGCAACAGCCGCATCCCGCACCATCAATAACGAAGAGAACCGTAGCTTGGGCTTAGGCTCCAGCACCAGCTCCCCGCCATCGAGATGCCAGTGGGTGGGCTCGAAATTCGACGTCACGATAGCGGCAACGGGCCGGACCGCGCCGGGCAGCGGCTTGAGCACCGCCGGCGCCGCCACCACGATCAGTCGGTCTTTGGCGAAGCAGCGGCCAACCAGGCTGCTGTCCGGGCTGGGGTTGATGCGGATGGCAACGTCAAAGCGTTCCTCTACAAGGTCAACCAGGCGATCCTCGGCGACGACTTCGATCTCCACTTCAGGGTAGGCGGCGCAGAACTCGGCGCCAATGCGCCCCATCGCAAGCTGGGAAAACAGCACCGGGGCAGCCACGCGCAAGCGTCCGCGCGGTGTTGAGATGCCCTCACGAGCCGCCGTCAAGGCTTCGATCACCTCGCCCAGCGGACCTTCCGTGCGCGTCATCAGCACTTCACCGGCTTCGGTGAGTTTCAAGCCGCGTGCGCTGCGCTCGATCAGCCTGACGCCCAGTTGCTCCTCCAGGTCAGCGATGCGGCGCGACAAGGTCGCCTTGGCTATACCGCTCGCACGGCTGGCCTTTCCGAGCCCTTCATTGGTGGCGACGAGGGCAAAATCGATCAGCGCGTTCAGGTTCATGGTGTTCCACTTTTGAAACGAAGTGTCTGTATTTTGGCGTCTGTGCTCCGCCTGCGCAACAGCATATCGTTGAACACATCGCAGCGAGCGTTGCGGATTTCACTCACTAACTTATCTAAACCCACTGCAGGAGTTTCACCATGAGCATTCTGGTTATTGGCGCCACCGGCACGATTGGTTCACTCGTCACCCAAGGCCTTGCCGAGGCGGGCGCCGAGGTCAAGGCCCTGGTTCGCCAGGCGGGCAAGCGTGATTTCCCCAAAGGCGTCACCGAGGTTGTTGCGGACCTTACCGATGTCGTCACCCTGCGCGCCGCGCTGTCGTCGGTGCGCACGCTGTTCCTGCTCAATGCCGTGACGCCCGACGAGGTCACCCAAGCCCTCATCACCTTGAACCTCGCGCGTGAGGCGGGGATCGAGCGCATCGTTTACCTGTCGGTGATTCATGCCGACACCTTCACCCAAGTGCCGCATTTCACCGGCAAGCACACGGTTGAGCGCATGCTCGAAAGCCTCGACATGCCCGCGACGATCCTGCGCCCCGCTTACTTTATGCAAAACGACCTCATGGTCCGGCAGACCATTCAGGACTACGCGGTGTACCCGATGCCCATTGGCTCGGCCGGGGTTTCAATGATCGATACGCGCGACATCGCCGATGTGGCCGTGGCAGAACTGTTGCGACGCGATAAAGCACCTTCCGCGCTTGCGCGCGTAACCCTGGAATTGGTCGGGCCAACCGCCCTGACGGGTGCCTCCGTGGCGAAGATCTGGAGTGCCGCCTTGGGCCGCGAGATCGCCTACGGCGGTGACGATGTGGTGGCCTTCGAAGGGCAACTGGCTGCCTACGGCCCCGCTTGGTTGGCGTACGACATGCGCCTGATGATGGCCGCTATCCAGACGTTCGGGATGCACGCCGCCGAAGGTACCGTGGAGCGGTTGGAGGCGATCATCGGGCATCCGTTGCGTGCCTATGAGGACTTTGTGCGTGAAGCGACGGCCGGCTTCGTCAGCCAACCGCACTAGCAGCGCCGTATCGCCGTCGAACCGCAACGCTGCAGCAATTCAATCTGATCCGCCGGCACCAGCGTACGCAGGGTCTTGTACAGCACCCGGGTTTCCAGCAGGTTCCACACCCGCAGCATGGTCTCCAATGCGTCGAGGGGTTTGCTGATGAAATCCCGGGCGCCCAGGGCCAGGGCGCGCAGGCGCGTGTCGCGGGTTGCGTCGGCGGTGAGTACCAGGATCGGCAGGTATTCGCCTTGAGGGATGCGCCGGTTGAGTTGTTCCAGCACGGCAAAGCCGTCGAACTCCGGCATGTGCAGGTCGAGGATCACCAGGTCCGGCTCGAAGCTGTTGAACAACTCCAGGGTGCGCAGCGGCTGGGTGCTGCTCAGCACGTTGGTCAGCCCCTCGCGCGCCAGCAGTTGCTCCACCAGGTCGAGGTTCGGGCGTTGGTCGTCGATGATCAGGATACGCAGGTCGAGGTTCACGCAGGCTCCGGAAAAGCTTGGTCGAGGTGGGCAAGAAACCCAGGCACGTTGATCGGTTTGTTCAATACGGCGGTGGCGCCGGCCTGCAGCAACGCCTGGCGGGTCAGGTCGCTGGCGTCGGCGGTGATCATCAGCACCGGTGTGTCGCGGCTGATCGGTGACTGGCGCAAGCGTTGCAGCACCTTCAAGCCGTCGATGTCGGGCAGCGACATATCCAGCAGGATCAGCTGTGGCGCATGCTGCGCGGCGAGGTCCAGCCCCAACTGGCCTTGCATGCTCGACAGCAGGCGAATGCCGGGCCGGCGTTGCAGCAGGGTTTCGATCAACGCCAGGCTGGAGAGGTTGTGTTCGATGCACAACACCTTGCCTTGGAACGTGCTGGCGACGGGGGCAGGGCGCTTCAATTCGGGCTCGATGCCGGGCGTGGCGCCATTGTGGGCGTGGGCCAAGCGCACGAAGGGCAGTTCCAGGGTGAAGCGCGAACCGATGCCGGGCTGGCTCTGCACCTTGAGTTGGCCGTCCATGTTTTCCAGCAGGCTTTTACTCAGCGCCAGGCCCAGGCCGCTGCCTTCCACATTCGGGTCGGCCCCCAGGCGTTCGAACGGCTTGAACAGTTGCCCGATGTGATCGGCGGCGATGCCGTTGCCGGTATCGCACACCGACACGCTGATCCGCTGCCCGTGGATGCCGATCTCAAGGCTCACCTGACCCTCGCGGCGGTTGTATTTGATCGCATTGGACAGCAGGTTCAGCAGCACCTGGGTCAGGCGTTGGCGATCGGCGACGATGCCGGTATCCGCCGCCAGTGCCGGCAGCGGCTGAAGCTGCGCGCCCGCGTCGGCGGCCATCGGCGACACCAGGGTCAACGCCTCTTGCAGGGCACTCGCCAGGGGGATCGGCGCGATGTTCAACGCCAGGCTGCCGGCCTCGATCTTGGCGATGTCCAACACTTCGTTGATCAGCGTAAGCAGATGCTGGCCGGCGCGCAGAATGTGCCCGACATTGGCCTGTTGCGTCTTGGGCACGTCCATGTCCAACAACTGTGCGAAGCCCAGGATCGAGTTGAGCGGGGTGCGCAGCTCATGGCTCATGCGCGAGAGGAATTCACTTTTGGCACGGCTGGCGCGTTCGGCTTCCTCGCGGGCGGTGCGCAGGGCGATCTCCGCCGCACGGCGGTCGGTAATGTCGCGGGTAATCTTGGAGAACCCGCGCAGCGCCCCGGTGGCGTCGTGTTGCGCGGTGATCACCACGCTGGCCCAGAACCGTGTGCCATCCTTGCGGCAGCGCCAGCCTTCTTCGGTGTAATCGCCGTTGCGGGTGGCTTCGCGCAATGCCAGGTCGGGGTGCTGCGGGCATTCCTCGGGCAGGTAGAACAGTGAAAAATGCTGACCGATGATCTCCTGTTCGGTATAGCCCTTGATCCGCTGCGCGCCGTTGTTCCAACTGGTGACATGGCCCGCTGTGTCGAGGGCGAAGATCCCGTAGTCCTTGACCCCGTCGATGATCAGCCGCAGGCGCTCTTCGTTGTCGCGCAATGCGCGTTCGCGTTCGGCCAACAATAACCCAGCCTCCACCAGGCGGGTGCCCAACTGGCCGATTTCGTCTTTTTCCGGGGGCTGTGGCAGCAGCGGCGAGCCCTGGGCCAGGCGCTGGGCATTGCGCTGCACATTCTGCACCCTGGCCACGATGCCCTTGGACAGAAACAACACCGCCACAATCGCCCCGAACAGCCCGCAGATCGCCGCCAGCCAGGTGGACAGCAACAGTCTTTGGCGGGTATCGGATGCCGCAGCGCTACGCTCGGCCAGCAGCGAGTCTTCAAGGGTGAGCATGGTGCTGATGTGTTGGCGCAGGGCATCGAGGATGTGTTTGTTGCTGATCAGGATGGCGCTGATGGCTTGCGGTGTGGCCTTGCTGTCCTTGAGCATTTGCTCCAGCCCGTCGACCTTGGCCTCGATCAGCGGTTTGATCGCGCTGAGCTGCTCGCGCACGCGTTGATCGCGCACATTGCGGTCGAGCCGGCGCAGGGCTGACTCGATCTGCGGCTTGGCGTTCAGGTAGGTGGGCAGGAAGTCTTCGCGGTGGGTGAGCAGGTAACCGCGCACGCTGGCGGCGGCTTCGGCGAGCAGGGTATGCACGGCCTGGATATCGCCTTGCACGCGCAACACGCGGCGCACATCTTCTTCGGCGCGGGCGGTCTGGCGCTCCGTGGTGTAGATCAGCACCAGGGACAGCAACAGCACCACCAGGGGCAGCGAAATGACCACCAGCGCTTTGCCGCGTAACGGCAGGTCGGCCCAATATTTTTTCATCGGCGTCGCTTCATGGTGGCGTCACCAGGCCCAGGGCGATGCCCCGCACGGCGGCCTGGGTGCGGTCGGCCGCGCCGAGTTTGCCGATCACCCGCTCCACATGGGCCTTGGCCGTGCCGGTGGTGATGCCCAGCTGTTCGCCGATGGCCCGGTTACTCATGCCGGTGGCGACCAGGCCGAGCACCTGGCGCTCCCGTGGGGTCAGTGGCTCGCCGGGAGCGGCACCGCTGGCCTGGCGTTCGGTCATGCGCCGCAGCAGCCGGGCGCTGACCGCCGTGTTAAGCGCTTCGCCGCCGGCGGCCACCTGTTGCAACGCCTGAATCACCTCGGCGCGGCTGGCATCTTTGAGCAGGTAGCCCACTGCACCGGCTTGCATGGCCGCCTCGAGGTACTCGGGGCTGTCGTCCATGGTGAATATCACCACCTTCACCTCCGGCAGGCGTTGTTGCAGCAAGCGGGCGGCGCCCAAACCGTTGAGGCCGGGCATGCGGATGTCGAGGATGACGATGTCTGGCAGCAGTTGCTCACACAGCTCCACCGCTTGCAGGCCATCGCTGGCTTGACCGACCACCTCGAACTGCGGGTGGCCCGCCAGCAGGGAGACGAAGCCGGTGCGCGTGACTTCATGATCGTCCGCCAGCACCAGGCGCAAGACGTGGGTCATTGAGGGACTCCGTTCCAGTGGGCTGGCACGCGAGCGTGCAGTCGGGTACCGCCGTCGGTGGCGCTGGCGCAGGTGAAGCTGCCGCCCAGCAGGCTGGCGCGCTCCTGCATGGTGGCGAGGCCCAGGTGCTGGGCGTCATCGAGTGACGGCTCCGACGTGAAGCCCTTGCCATTGTCATCAACCCGCAGCGACGCGTGACCGTCACGCAGCGCCAGAGTCAATTGCACCTGGCTGGCGCGCGCATGCTTGAGCACATTGTTGATGGCTTCCTGGCCGATCCGGAACAGGGCGATCTCCACTTGGCTGGGTAAGCGCGTGTCACAGTGCGCCTGCCAGAGCACGTTGATGCCGGCGTCACGCAGGCGGTCGGCTTCTTTATCGAGGGCTTTGAACAGACCGAAATCATCCAGCACCGTGGGGCGCAGGCCCGCGATCAGTTGCCGACCCTCGCCGACCGAGTGTTGGGCCAGGGTCAGTATCGCCTGCAGGTCGGCGGCCAATGCGTCCGGCAGCGGCGGGCAACGCCCGGCGAAGCCTTGCAGCCGTTGGTGCAGACCCGCGAGGGTTTGCGCCAGGCCATCGTGCAGGTCGTAGGCCACACGCTTGCGTTCATCCTCCTGGGCGCGAAGCAAGCGGTTGACCAGGTCGGACAGGGTTTTGTCGCGCGTCTTGAGGGTGCTCAGCAGCCGCTCGTTTTCAAGGTGGGCAGCCAGCAAGGTGGCGAGCAGTTGCAGCGATTCGCTGTCCTCATGCTCCGGCGTGCGCAGGCTGACGCTATTGCCCAGCACCAGTACGCCAATGGCAGGGCCGTCGCCGGCGCGCAACGGCACTTGCAACACACTGGGCAAGTCCTCTGATGGCCGTTCCTGCCAACACGGCGTGCGCAGGCTGCGGTCGGCGAGGTCGGCGAGGCTGCTCAATCGCGCCGGGTTGCCATGGCGGGCGCTGGTGTGTGCGATGCCGTCGGCGTCCCACTCCTGCAGCAGCCCGTGGTCCATCGCCAGAAACCCACAGGCCCGCGCGAGTACGCGTTCGCGCATGGCGTCGGGGGCCAGTTCGCGCAATTGCTGCCCGGTATCCACCAACAGGCGCAGGCGCGCCGTACGACTTTCCGACTGGCGGAAATGCGCGCGCATGGCCAAGGCGCTGGCGGGGTCATGGGGGTTGTCATGCACGGATAATGCTCCAGTGGACGGCGGGCGCGAGGGGGATGTATTAAACATCGTTGAACACCTTGGCGCTATCTGCCAAATGGCATAGGTAAACACCTCCGGTTGGCCGATGGCGGGCGCCGGGGAGGAGGGCAAAGTGGGCTCAACGACGACCACTGGAGTAACGCCATGACATTCAAGATCGCGCCGCTTGCCCTGATATTTGCCCTGAGCGCACCGATTGTTCACGCTGCCGAGACAGCCCCCTATGTCTACCGTGAGGTGGCCCAGGCGCCGGCCAATGTGAAAGACCGCGAGATTGCCGGGCTGTTCGACCGCTGGAACAGCGCCTTGCAGACCGGCAACGTTAAATCGGTAGTGGACCTCTACGCACCGGGCGCCGTGTTGCAGCCGACCGTGTCGAACCAGGTGCGCACCACGCCGGAGCAGATCACCGACTACTTCGACCACTTCCTGATGCTCAAGCCGGTGGGCCAGATCAACTACCGCGAGATCCGCCAACTGGGCAGCAACGTCGCCATGGACAGCGGCGTGTACACCTTCACCCTGACCGAATCGGACGGCAAGGTACGCCAGGTGCAGGCACGCTATACCTTTGTCTATGAGCAGGTGGGCGGGCAGTGGAAAATTCTTAACCATCACTCTTCGGCGATGCCGGAGGTGCAGGCCAAACACGCCGGGAAGTAACCGCTGGAACAAAAATGCCCATGCCTGTGCCGGTGTGGGCTTTTTTTTGCGGTCAGCCCCGTTGAAGGGCTGGGGGGGACAGGGCTGTACTGCACAATGGCGTTTTCTTGCGCCCATTCTGTACTCTATAAATCCAATAAGACGTGGATTATCGCATAATTTAAGCCATTAATATCCAATATACTGGATTTACCAAGCTTGTTAGTCACTGTGGTTAACTCTATAGTCACGGGGGTTAACTGGCAGAGCATGGGCTGGGTACACACTATGTTGGATTTAAGCTTCAGCAAGCCGAGCGAGGTCGTCAAGCGCCTCTGCGATCGCTTGCGCACAGAGCGCCTGGCGCTGGACATGACACAAGCTGACCTGGCCGGACGTGCCGGCATCGGCACCAACACCGTGTCCAACCTTGAAGCCGGGCGCAATGTCGGGTTCGAGAACGTGGTCCGGGTGGCGATGGCCCTTGGCCGAACCAAGGAACTCGAAGGCCTGTTCCTGCCGAAGCTGGACAGCATCGAGGATATTCGACGCTACGAAAACAGCGCCAATCGTCTGCGTACCAAGAGGAAGCCCGGCAATGCTTGAGCAGGTGAATGTCTTCTACGAGGGCTGGGGCGAGCGGTGGCAATGGGGCACGCTGGTCTCCACGACCGCCTTGACCGGTCGCCCATTGATCCTGTTCGAGTACAGCCATCAAGCCAGGCAAAGGGGCTTGGAACTGTCCTCCTATACGCTGCCGTTGGAGGGGGCTCAACTGCGCCGAGACTTTCCAGACCACCAGCTGTACTTGCCAGGTCCTGTTTACGACGCGTTGCCGGACGGGTGGGGCATGATGCTGATGGACCGACTGTTCAGGCGCCGCGGGCTCAGTACGGCGCGAATCGGCCCACTGGAACGGCTGGCCTACGTCGGTAGCAGCGCGATGGGCGCCATGACGTTCGAGCCCGTGGTACCCGAAGGGCTGGAATCCACTGCCCACATTTCGCTGGAGCAGCTTGCCAGCGAAGTGCACGAAGTGCTCCATGGCGATGGAGGAGAGTTCCTGCAGACGTTGCTGTTGGTGGGCGGCTCGCCTCAAGGCGCCAGGCCCAAGGCCCTCGTTTATCGCGATCCGGAAACGGGAAGGTTCACCACCGCTGTCACGCCGGACTTTGAAGCATGGTTGATCAAGTTCCCGGCCAAAGAAGAACAGGCCGAGGTGTGCGCCATCGAAATGGTGTATGCCCAATGCCTGCGCCTGTGCGGTATCGAGACCGCTGACACGCAGTATTTCAGTCTGCCCGGTGGCTTGGCAGCGTTTGCCTGCAAGCGATTTGACCGCCGGGACGGCGAGCGCATACCCATGCAAAGCCTTGCGGCCTTTACGGGGGCCAATTACCGGTCTCCTGGGGTGTTGGACTATGTCAACTTCGTGCGGGCAACGCAGATGTGTACCAACGACGTGCGAGAAATGGCGGTGGCGTTCGAGCGTGCCGTCTTCAATGTAGCGTTCAACAACAGAGACGATCATCCCAAGAATTTTGCCTATGTCATGTCCAAAGGCGGTCAGTGGAGACTGTCTCCGGCTTACGACGTAACCTTCTGCGAGGGGCCAGGCGGCTACCACCAGATGGACGTGATGGGAGAAGCCCTGTCGATTTCTCGCGCGCACATGCTCAGGCTTGCCGAGGAAGCCGAGCTGCCCCCGGAGATTGCAGGCCGAGTGATTGACGGCATTTGTGAGGTAGCGAGCCGGTTTGCAAGCATCGCCGAAGACCTGTACCCACAGGCGATTACCCGAGACACCTTGCGCATGATCCAAGGCCGCATCGATCAGAACGTAGCCCTGCTACAACCCGATCAAAAGGGGACGCTCAGCTCAGGATCGAAGCCGCCACGGAGAAAGAGCCCGTTCAAAAAGTGAAACGGCTCGGTGCAGGAAACGGTTGAAGCGCGCGGCATCACGGCGCAGCCCTGCCTGTTGGCCGCCAATCAGGCACAGATGGGCCATCTGGCCCATCACTTCGGCTTCGCCGGGCCCGTGCACCACGCTGCGGCAAGTGCGTATGGCGAAGTCCAGGCGCCTTGCGTCCACGCGTTGCTGGAACTCGCCCACCAACGGGTCGTGCAGCGACCAGGCGCGGATCGAAATTTCACGCCCGGGTTGTTTCTCAGCGGCAATACTCAAGTAGCGTTTCAAGGTTTCGCCCGCGCCACGACCCTGCGCGGCATAAGCGAGCATGCGCTCCGTGTAGTCTTCCTCCCAGGCGGCCAGCAAGGCGCGGACAAAATCTTCGCGATTGCGGAAATGGTGGTAGAAGGATCCACGGGTCACATTCAGTCGGCGCGACAGACTCTCGGCCGACACGCCAGGATGCCCCACTTGATCGAGCGCCTCAAAACCCGCCGCGATCCAATGGTGCCGCGTTAGTGTGCTCACCCGTTATTCACTCCCTATTTAGCGCCATACAGGCTGTGTATGGTGCGCAAACGATGGATAGGCTACGAACACCCGCATAGATGGCCGCTGCGTTTTGCAGGCCTGCCTGTTCATGGAGTTCGCCTTGAAGAAAATCGTCCTGGTTGCTTTCGACCATTTCACCGATATCGACCTGTTCCTGATGTGGGACATTCTAGGCCGCAATACGGAGGACTGGCACGTGCGAATAGTGGGTGCCAGCCCCATCGTGCGATCAGCGCACGGCTTGCCTGTTTCGGTGCACGGTCCGCTTCGCGAGGCCAATAGCGCAGACGCGGTATTGTTCGTCAGCGGTAAGCAAGGCATACCCGCTGCACTTGCCGCCCCGGATTTCCTGCCGGTGTTTGAACTTGACCCCAAACGCCAGCGCATCGGCGCCATCTGCGCCGGCGCTTTCATTCTTGAACGGCTCGGGCTGCTCAACGGCCTGGCCACGACGCACCCGGATGCACGATCACACCTGCAGGCTCTGGGAATTGAGTGCATGGACCGGCCGCTTGTCTTCCAGGGAAACGTTGCAACCGCTGGCGGATGCCTTTCGGCGCTCTATCTGGTGGGATGGCTGGTGGAGTCCTGGTTCGATGTCGACAAGCGCCGTGCGACGTTGCTCCCGGTACTGCCAACCGGCCAGCAAGCGCTCTATGATGCCTTGATCGGGCTCAGTATTCGGCAAGGAGAAGTGGGCACCTTAACGACATCCCGTTGATCCATGCTCATGCCCCTTAGCACCCAAAAGAGATTCCCCCGATGCCCCGAGAATGCGAGCTCGTTACGTCCGTGCCTGTTCCCTCAAGGTCCAGTATCACCCACCTTTATCAATCGATGCACCTGGCGGACGCTTTTGCGATTCGGCTCCCGGCAGGTACATCCGCTGACGCGGATGTGCTGGTGCGATTCATCCTTTCCCACCAGCCAGCGTGGATCGGCTGGCTCATGACGGTGCGCGACACGATCGTTGCCTGTTTTGGTCTCAAGACCGCCAGGTACCTGGCATCACTGGCTGATCGGGTTGGCGTCTTCAAGGTCTACAGCACCCACCGCACCGAAATTGTGTTGGGCGAAGACGACAAGCACCTGGACTTTCGCATATCGCTCCTGTGTGCGGATGAGGCCGAGCCAGATGGCAGTCGCCAACTGGTTTTTTCAACCGTGGTGCACTGCCACAACCGCCTGGGCCGGGCCTACATCATGGTTATCGCGCCGTTCCACCGCTTGGTTGTCAAGGCCAGCCTGGTTCGGGCGGCGCGCGTCGGTTGGCCGCTGGCTAACCGCCCCTGAGGCCCAGGGCGCAGCGCTCCATTCATCAGCACTTCAGTTCAGCGAACGGCTGACATCACGCAGGCGCACGTCGTTCAGGTTGCCAGTGGAGGCCAACAGGTGCAACTGAGCCATCAGAATGGCATAGCGCTGTTGGACCAGACGTTGCTGGGTATCGGTGACCACCTGTTGGGCGTCCAGCACATCGGTGTTGATACGCGAGCCGGCTTCGAAGCCGTGGGTCACGGCGGCGAGGTTGATCTGGCTGGAGTTCAGCACCTGCTTGAGTGCCCGGTATTGGCTTATGCCGTTCGTGACTTGCAGGTAGGCCTGACGCGCCATCAGCCCGGCGTTGCGGCGCGCCTCTTCCACTTCATCCGCCGCCTTGCTTTGCAGTGCGTGAGCTTCGCGCATGCGGCTGCTGGTGCGACCGCCGCTGTAAAGTGGAACGCTCAACTTGACCCCTACCACGGTCTGGTTATAGCGATTTTGCGGCAATGTGACGTCGTACACATCACCGCCGACCGAAGCGAAGCGGCCATGGGCGGCGATCAGGTCAAGGGTCGGCAAGTGGCCGGCCCGTTCCTTGTCGATGTCCATTTCAGCCAGGCGCTGGGCAATCTGTGCCGACTGCACGGCCAGGTTGCCTTGTTGCGCGGTGCTGGCCCAATCACCTATGGCGGCGGGCATTGGGGCACTGAACTGCGGCTCTTTGCTTGACCACGGGCGCGCCTGTGTGGCGGTCAATTGGGTGAGTGTTTCGTTGGCAATGTCCAATGCGCCACGCGCGCCAATCTGTTCGGCAAATGCCTGGTCATACTTGGCCTGCACCTGTGCGAGCGTGTTGGCGGTGGTGGCGCCATCGGCCAGCAGTCGTTGGCTGCGGCCCAGACGCTCACGCAGCGTTTGCAGTTGTTGCGTGCGTGTATTCAACAGTTCCTGGTTGAGCAGTACATCGAAATAAGCGCGGGCAACGCGCAGCATCAGGTCCTGGCGCGCCTGTTCCGTGTGGACTTCACTGGCGCTGATCAAGAGCTTGCTCTGATCGTGGGCAATCACGTTCTGCCAGCGCAGCAGTGGTTGTGTAAGGACCACCGCGTAGGCGTTGGTGTTATTGCGATTGCGGTGGTAGTCGGATGAATCCTCGGCATCGACCCAGGCCGCGCCGCCGGTGACAGACAGGTCCGGCAGCAGGTCGGCGCGGCTTTGCGGTTCCTTTTCCGCCGTGGCCAATTGCTGGGCCTGTGCAGCGGCGAACTGCATGTCATGGGTCAGCGCCTTTTGGTAGAGGTGATACAGGTCATCTGCCGACACCTGTGCGGGCGCGCAGGTCAGGGCCAGCAAGCACAGGGGCGTGAGCAGTGTGGTGGTGTCGAGACGCAGGCCTGGAATACGCAAGGGGTGTGCTCCACTGAAAAATTTATCGACTGACGGGGCTTCTACGCATCATCAGCACCATTGGAATACCGATGGCCATCACGGCTCCCAAGGTGCCGAACAACATGCTGAACGCCAGCATTTGCCCCTGCTCGCGCGCTTGCAGGTAAGGCATCAGGGCTATGGCTTGCTGATGGCTCGCCAGGCCCAGGGAGAGAAACAACGGGTCGGTCTCCACGCCTGCCCAGCCGCTCGCGACGAGACTGGATTCGGTGACGTGTTCGGAGAGCAGGCGATAACGCTCCCACGAGAATCGCGTGAGCAGCGTGGCGGCGATGGCGATGCCGACACTGCCGCCCAGCTGGCGCATCAGGTTCAGGACCCCCGAGGCGCCGGAGATCAATGTCAGCGGCAGGCGGCGCATCGCCAGGTTGGTCAGCGGTACGAAGATCATGCCCAGGCCCAGGCCACGGATCACCAGGGGCCAATAAAGCGTGTCCGGGTTACTGTCGAGGGTGAACTGGGTGTGCAGGAACATGGCATAGCAGTACATCACGATGCCCAAGGTCACGAACACGCGCTCGTCGATTCTGTTTTCCTGGGACAGCTTGCCGATCACCAGGGTGCTGATGGCGCTGGCCACCGCACCTGGAAAAATCACCAGTCCGCTCTGGTAGGCGCTTTGTGCCAATAAGGTCTGCAGGAACAGCGGCACCATGAACAGGGTGCTGTACAGCCCGAAACCCACGCAAAAGGCACAAATGCATCCCATCAGGAATTCACGGTTCTGAAACAGCGCGACATTGACGATGGGGTTGGTCACCCGCCGTTCCCACCAGAAGAAGCCCACCAGGCTGAAGCTGCTGAGCAACAGGCAGGCGACGGTCCAGTTGGACGCCATCCAGTCCCAATGTTCGCCGCGCTCGAGCAGGATCTGCAGGCTACCGACCCCCAGGGCCAGCAAGCAGAAGCCGCTGTAGTCGACGCTGCTGGGTTTTTGCTCGTTGGGCGAGTCGCTGATACACAGCCAGCACAGCAGCAGGGCCACGGCGCCGATCGGCAGGTTGATCAGGAAGATCCAATGCCACGACAACGTGTCGATCAGGTAGCCGCCGACGGTCGGGCCCAGGGTCGGCCCCATCATCACGCCCACGCCGTACAACGCCATGCCGCTGCTGACCTTTTCCTTGGGGAACACGTCGTAGATGATTGCCTGGGAAATACCCAGCAACCCGCCGCCTGCCAGGCCTTGCAACACCCGGAACGCGACCAGTTGCCACAGTTCGGCCGACAGTGCGCAACCCAGGGATGCCAGCACGAATACTGCAGTTGATACCAGGTAATAGGTACGCCGCCCAAACCACGCCGACAGCCAGCCACTGACCGGCAGAATGACCACGTTGGCCACGACGTAACCGGTGGAGACCCAGGAAATTTCATCGACCGAGGCACCGTAGGTGCCCATCAGGCTGGGAATCGCCACGTTGACGATGGTGACATCCAGCAACTCCATCATCGACACCAGCGTGACGGTGAACGCAATCAGGTAGGGCGACCTCATAGCGTCTGGCTGCCGTTGTGGTGTGTGGCGACTTCAACAAAGGCACTCATGCCCGGGCTCAACAGCGCCTTGTAGTTATCCGGCACACCGGTAAGCGCGATGCGTACCTGCACACGCTGAACCACCTTGGTGAAGTTGCCCGTGGCATTTTCCTGGGGCAGCAAGGAGAACTTCGCCCCGGTGGCCGGTGCCAGGCTTTCGACGACGCCGTCGAAGGTGTGCCCGGGGAACGCATCTACGGTAACCCGGGCATTCTGGCCGACGCGTACGCGGCCCACCTGGGTCTCCTTGAAGTTGGCGGTGATCCACAGCGGGTCGGTTGCAATCAGGCTCATGAGCTTTTGGCCGGCAACCACGAACTGGCCGGGCTCCACCTCTTTTTTCGAGACAATGCTGCGCATCGGCGCGGTCTGGCGGGCGTCGTTCAGCTTGATCCTGGCTTGTTCCATTTCGGCTTGCGCGGCGGCGATCCGGTAGTCCTGCACCTTGAGTTCAGCCTTGTTGGCCAAGGTGCTTTGAGCGGCGGCCTGAGTATTACTGCGCGCCACTTCCTGAGCATGACGAAGGGCGTCGAAACGCGCCTTGGCCACTTCCTGGTCCTGGGTGCTCAGCGCGCCTTGAGCACCCAGGCGACGGGCACGTTGGTAGTCATTGCGCGCCTGCTCAAGGTTGGCACTCGACTGCGCCAGGGCCGCCTGCGCGGCTTCACGCAGGGCAACCGCACCGAGGACCTGGCTGTCCAGCGCACCCGGCCCTCCGGCGCGCCCGGCGGCGGCAAGCAACGCTTGCCATTGTGCTTCGCGCTGCTGCAGCTGGTAGTGATATTCACTGTCGCGTATCTGAAACAGCAAGTCACCGCTTTGTACGGTGACGTTGTCCGTCACCGGCACACTGATCACTACGCCCGTTAGCTTGGCCCGCACCGGGATAATCACCCCATCGAGTTCTGCATTGTCGGTACTCACGTAGGTGCTGGAATACTGCCAGCGCTGCCAGCCCAACATCAGCAGCCCGCCCACCACGACGCCGCACAGCGTCAGTTTTACCAGCTTGCCTTTGGTCATGAGGTACTCCCTGTAATTGCGCGTCTGTGTCAAGCAGGCTCAGAAACGGTTTCGACCTCACGCACAGGGCGGTCCGCAGTGGAATGGGCCTTGTCCAGCAGGAACTGGTGCACGCTGTTCCACAGCTCGATCCGTGAATTGATGGCGGTCTTGGCACTCTCGACCATATGCAGGTGTTGCGCGGGTGTGGTGACGATCTCGGCGATGATGCGCTTGGCTGCCGGACCGTGGTCGTCGCCGTCCATTTCGATGTGGCGCTTCAAGTAGTACGTGAGCATCGGTACATCATGTTCACTGACCGACCATTGCGACAGCAGTCGGCCAAACATATCTGGGATGATGTCTTCACGACCAAAGAAAAAGTACGCCAGCACCGCTTCGGTCGTGCCGTGTTGTGCAATGTCGAGGGTTTGGCACATGAACACTTTCGCCGCCGTTGGGATAGCCGGGTCGTTGAGCGCCTTTGCCAGGGGAACCTGGGCCTTGATCGCTGCCAGGAAGCGGCGGAATACCGTGCTGTCGGCACCGATTTCATCCATGGCCGTGAGGTACAAATCCAAGTGGCTGATAAAACCGCCATTGGGGTGCTCGTCGGTTTCTTCGCCGACCACGATTTCATTGATCAGACGGGCGGCGGTGATGTGTACCGGCGGCACCCAGGGCAACTCCACACAGGTAAGGTCGCGCTGGATGCGCTTGAGCAAGGTCATGAAGTCCCATACGGCGAACACATGAAACTCCATCAGCGTGCGCACGTCTTCGAGGGTGCGGATGTTTGCAAACAGCGGATGGCTGAACAGCTGTTCGCGTTCGGTTTCAATGTGGCTATCGATGTTAAAAGGCATAGGTGCTCCTGCGGCCTGAGGGTTCAGGCGGAAAATCCATGGGGAAATTAAGGGTGTTTGTCGTTCAGCGTGTTTCCACGATAGGGGTGGCGACTGCAGGCGTATCGGAAGGACCGAACGAAGTGCTTTTCAAGCAGGTATTGCCGGCCTGCATACCATCCCGCGTCCAACAGGTGGCGGTGTACCTGGGGCAGTCGCCAGCACGGCACTGCGGGATAAAAATGATGCTCCAGGTGAAAATTCGAGCCGGCGTGCAGCCAGGTGTTGAAGCGCGAAGTGCGTGAGCGCGCTGGCGGCTGTTGATGGCCCGCTTCGAAAGCATGTTCCTGATAGGCATTGACCGCCGAGATCAGGAACGCCACCGCCAGGCTCAAGGAAAACCCCAGAAGCAGCCCGTCGATGCGCCAGATAGCCAGCCCGTAAAGGCTGAGCCATCCAGCCTGGCAGGCAATATTGCAGCGAGCCAGCCGTTGCACCTCGATCGCACTCAGCGGCAGTGGCGAGGGCGTGTTCAGTGGGCCGAAGGCCAGGCGCCAAGTGGCCTGCAGATAGCGCAGGGTGGCGACCAGGCGCGACAGCATGATGCGGCTTGCCAGCGTGTGGTAACGCGAAAAGAGCCGGTAGTCCGGGTCCTTCTCGCTGTTGCTGTAACGATGGTGTTGCCAATGGTCCACGAAATAACCGGTCACACAGAACCCTGGCAGCAACGAACTGGTGGCAATGCCCAAGTAGCAACTGTGCAAGGGGTTCGCACTCAAGTTGAAGTGAAAACCTTCATGCCCAAGGATCGCTTGCAGAAACAACCCATATCCGGCCAATACCACCAACGGCGAGCACACCAGCACCCAAAAAACGGAGGAGGTGCTCACCACCCACACAAACAGTGCGAGAGGTAACAGGTAGAGACTCAAGGCGTAGGCAATGATCAGCAAGGATTCTCCTGATCGGGCCCTGAACAAGGCACGGTCGAGGCGGACCTGGGGTTTGGGATGCGGGTGGCTGGCCATTGGCTACGGCTTACTCGATCAGTTCAGGTTTGAGTGCCAGGTGGCCGCCACGCGTGAGCGTGCGCAGGCGCAGGGCGATAAAAGTATCAATCACGCTTGGCATGCAGCGCGCGGTGTACATGGCCAGCGTGCCCATGAACGTCAGCCCACGGTTGCGCAGGCCATTTTTCTGGCAGGCGCGCACCAGGCCGGCAGCGGCTGCCTCCAGTTTTTCTTCCAGCGACAGCAGGGTCTTGTCACCCCACTTGAACGTCACCAGGCGCTTGACCGACAGGCCCACACGCTGCGCCGGCAAGTGGATTGCAGTGTCAATGAACCCCGGGTACACCGTGACCACGTCGAGTTCGCCGCGGTACTGCATGCGCAACACATCCGAATAAGCGCTCAGTGCACGTTTGCTGGCAGCGTAGGCGGCCACGTAGGGCGCGTTCACCAGCGCGAACAGTGACGACACGTTGACCACTTTGCCGCGTTTGCGCAGCAACCCCGGCAGGAACCCCGAGACCAATTGCCATGGTGCGAACAGATTCACATCGACCGCGCGGGTCACTTCATCGGTAACGCCGGTTTCGCCGCGTTCCAGGGTCAGGATGCCGGCGTTATTGACCAAAATGTCGATGTCACCGAAATCGGTGCTGATGGCACTGATTGCGGCGGCCAGAGCGTGACGGTCGCACAGGTCGACTTGATAAAACGCGTCCAGCAGGCTGCCCTCCTGCGGCGTAAGTATGTCTAGACCAATCACCGTGGCGCCCTGTTGCTTGAGCTTGCTGGCGGTCGCCAAGCCCAGGCCGCGCGCGGTACCGGTGATTACGATGATTTTTCCGAGCAGGTTCATGGGTGCGCTCCGGTCATGCTGAAGGTTGAGTCGGTCAAGTAGGTGTCGAGGTTGGTCGCCATCGAGATCTTTGCCGGGGGATGGAATTGCAGGCCGCGGCAGGCCAGTAAGCCGTTGGAACTCTGGTTGCTGGTGATGAACGCCATCCCCCCCAACATGGCGTGGGCCTGGTCGGAGAGCTGGGCAAGCCGCCGTTCGATGCCGTAGCGCACCAACAGCAGGCGGGCCAGCACATTCGGCAAGTCCTGCGGGTTGCGCTCGATATCCAGGGCTGCGCCTTCCAGTGCACTGATCGCCAATTGCAGGTCGGCTGCCAGATCCACGCGGTGATGGGCTGTCCAGCGTGCGGCGTCGGTCACTGACTCGACCAGACCCGCGCAGGCGCCTACATAAGACGCGCAAATCAGCAGTTCGAACCAGATAAACCCCACGGTCTGCACGTCACCCAGCAGGTGGGTGTAGCCGGCGGAAAACAGCATGCGCTCAGGCACCAGCACGTCGTTCAGGCGCACTTCGATGCTTTCAGCAGCGGCCAGGGCGCTGTTCTGCCAGAAGGCACTGCGGCTGATGCCCGATGCAGTGGCGGGAATCAAAGCGACCATCAGTTCTTCACCCGCCGGGGTTTGGCGGATGTAGCTGGCAGTGAGCAGGTCCATCGACTGGCCGAGGCAGCAGGGCTTTTTGCTGCCGCTGAGCAGTACCCCTTCCGGGGTGTGCACCGCCTGCATGGCCGAATCGAGGATCCCGGCGCCCGAAGTGCCCTCGGCAAAACCCGACGACAGCAGCAGGCGGTTTTGTGCGACGGCGGCCAGCAACAGACCTTCGGCGCCGCCGCCGTTTTGTGTGAGTGCCAACAAGCTCGCCACGGAAAACTGGTGCATGGTGCTGGCCACCGCCAGTGAGGGCGACCGCGCGCCAATGGCGATCTGCACATGCATTGCGTCGAGGATGTCCGCACCCAGCCCGCCTGCTGCGCGGTTGACCAACAAGCCCACCGGACCATGTTGCTTGAACAGGGCGATGACGTCGCTTTGGGGGGCTTCGCGCTCGCCGGCCGGTATCGCCGCCAGACGCTCGTCAAAACCCGGGGCGTAGCGTTGAAGCAGGGCGCGCGAGCGATTCAGCAATGACAGTGACATGGTTCACGCCTTCAAGTAGCTCGCCGGAAACAGGCCGGTGATGATTGAGTGGATGTTTTCCCGAATGGCCTGTGTGGCCACCGGGTCGAGCATGTCCGCAAGCATCGGAAGGCCCAGGTCGAAGCGTGATTCAAAGGTGATGATCGCGTCTTTGCCGTCCGGTAAAACCTGCCAGGTGCCGGAGAAGTGATCGACATCGCCGGCCATTTGCTCGAAATGAATCTCCCGGGTCTGAGCATTGAACGTGTCGCGCTCCTGCCACTTGAGGATGCCGCTGTGGAAGTTGACCTCCCAGGAGGTGAACGAGACCTGGTCGCTGACTTTGTTGATGGTGATGTTACGCACCGATTTACACAGCTCGACGTACTTGCTGAAATCGCTGATCACGGCAAATACTTCATCAGCGCAGGCATGGGGAATGTGGGCCTGCACGTTGACTTCTTGCATGGGGGAAACTCCATTCAAAGGGATGGCATTGAGGTGGTCAGCGCCTGCGCGAAGCCTTCGAGCAACCAGTTGCAATCCTGGGCGGTCAACAGCGGCGATGGCGTGAGCCTCAGCACCCGATGATCATTGAGCGAGTGGCACACAATGATTCGTTGCTCGATAAGGGCCATGACCATGTTTGCTGCGATCGACGCGTCGGCAAATTCAAAGCCGAACAGCAAACCTGCGCTACGCAGCTCGACTCGCTCGGTCCAGCCCCGTTGTTGCAACAGCGCGCTGAAGCGGGCATGCAGGTCCTGCCCAAGCAGCCGGGCACGCGCTACCAGGTCTTCTTGCACCATCACTTGCAGCGTGGCCTGTACCGCCGCCATGGCCAGCGGATTGGCGCCGAAGGTCGAGGTATGAACCGTGGGGTTGCGGTTGAAAGGCGCATAGATCGTAGCGCTGGCAACCATGGCACTCACCGGTACGCAGCCGCCCGACAGGCTTTTACCTACCAGCATGATGTCGGGCACCACCTGCTCATGGTCGCAGCCCCACCAGTAGCCGGTGCGGCCCAGGCCAGACTGGATTTCATCGATAATCAGCACGGCGTCATATTGGTCGCACAGCTCGCGCACACGTTTGAGATAGCCTGGCGGCGGCAGGACCACCCCAGCTTCGGCCTGGATCGGTTCGAGGATCACGCAAGCCTTTTGCGACGATGCCCGCAGTTGCTGCTCCAGTGCCACGCTGTCGCCAAACGGCACAAAGTCGCTGTCGCTGAGCACCCCACTGAACGGCTCGCGGTAGCTTTCGCGGCCGGTGACGGCGAGGGCACCGAGGGTCTTGCCATGGAAGCCGCCGAGAGTTGACAACGTGCGGCGGCAGCCGTTGAGGCGGGCGAGTTTAAGGCCTGCTTCAGTGGCCTCGGCGCCCGAGTTGCAAAAGAACACATACTCCAGATTGCCTGGGCAATGTGCAGCCAGTGCGTGCGCGGCAAAAGCCTGTTGCGGATTGAGCAATAGCTTGCTCGCCAGCGCATTTTTCTGCAGTTGCCGGGCGACCGCTTCCACGACCACCGGATGGCCATGGCCCAGGAAAAACACGCCGTATCCGCCGGCGTCCAAGTACTGGCGGCCTTGCTCGTCATAGATGTAGACGCCACGGCTGGACTGCTCGATCGGCAGGTTCATCAGCGAAGCGAGGCGTGCGTAGCCCGAGTTGACATGCTTGCGCAAATACTGGTCGACCTGTGCGGCGTCGATGGCGGGTTCGGCGACAAGCGGGTTCATGCCGCGCTCGCTTGTGTGGACGGTAACAGCGGCTGCTTGAGCATCCTCGTCAAGGCTCCCAGCTTGGGTGCCAGGTGGTTGAGCGACAGCAGTAACTCACGGCTGACATCGCGCTGGCTGAACGCCGTTTCGCCGAGTAACTGCGGCAAGGACGTGGGCAGCGGCGTGCGCAGGCAGGCATAGCGGCACAGCTGTGTGGCGCGGGTCAGGGCGGCCTGGATATTGCCGCTCAGCGCCGGAAGAAATACCGGGCGGATCAACCGTTCGTAAATGTCCGGCGCCAGGCATCGTGGCCGTGTGAACGGTTGCGCCTGGGCTTGCATGGACTGGCACATCAGGTCCAGCAGACCATCGAGATCAAGGGACTGGGAACCGCTGGTAAGAAAATAGTCTTCGCCGATTAAACGCTGGCGCAGCGCGTTGGTAATGGCCTGTGCCGCGACATCACGGGCGATCAGGTCGACATAGCCGGCAGACGGGCAGGGCACGATGGGCAGCACGCCGGACATCATCAGCCCCATGGTCATATGAAAGCCCTGGAAGTTGGGCATGAACCCGGTCTTCGCATCGCCAATGATGATGGATGGGCGAAAAATCGACACATCGATACCGGCCGAGCGAACCAGGGTTTCGGCTTGGCGCTTGGCGACTTCGTAAGGGGTTTCGGCTTGGACGCCTTCGTAATAGTCGCAGGGATGGGTGAAGGCGGTGCTGATGTGATACAGCGGAACCTTGGCTTGCTTCACAAAGGCCACTACGTTTTCGGTGCCGAGGTAGTTCACCGAAAAAATCTGATCGATATCGCCGTCCAGGCGAGTCACCGCTGCGGCGTGGATCACCCAGTCGACACGCTCAAGCAGCGCTGCATGAACGTCGTCGGCCAGCCCCAGGCGAGGGCTGCAGATATCGCCCGTGAGCACTTCCACCCGGGGATCGCGGATGCGGCTTTTACGCGCCAGGCAGACCAAGTCAAAGTCTTCTGCCAGGCAGTCGATCAGTGACTCACCCAGTACGCCTGAGCCTCCTGTGAGAAGGACGGTTAATTTTTGCTGTGCTGACATGTAGGGCGCTTCCCTGCGGACTCATCGAAACAATTAACGGGGCCATTCGCCGAATCGCAGGCACGGGTGCCCCTAGCGAACACTTTTTATTCACGGTCGGTGGCGCTGAGTGGCTCTGGAGGGAGACGATCAGCGCTTACCGTTTTTGCGAATAAGATGCGATCGATATTGGCGTTTTGATATCAGCGCGTCTTGAACGAAACGCTTGTCTTGCGCAAAACCTCTGCGGCAGTGCGCGGCGTCATACCAATCATGCGGCGCATGATGCGGGCCAGGTGCGCCTGGTCGGAGAAGCCACCTTCGGCGGCGGCGTCCGATAACGTCGAACCGCCGGCCAGGGATTTGGAGGCCTGTTCCAATTTGTTCCAGATGATCCATTGGGAGAGGGACACCCCCATCTGGTGGGTGGCGACGCAGCGCAAGCGTGGGCTGGACAACCCCACCGCATGGGCAGCGCGACTGACGCTACCGGGACCGTCGCGGTCCAGGCGCAGAATATTCAGGGCTTTGTAAAGCCTATGGTCGATCGGCGTGGTAATCGCGAGCAACCGCGAGAGGGCGTCGACAAAGTGCGGGAGGGATGTGGCGCGGCGAAAGCACTCCAGTAATTCGTCACTGGCCAGGGCGATGCCATTGTCTTGCAGCAATGCATTGAGCGCACGGCCCAATGCCGAGTCCGGGCTGACATACACAAACGCCACTGGATGACTGTCGGCCACGGCCCGGTGTTCGACGTTGGGCCCGATGATCACACCGGCTGCGCGGACCAACTGTCCGGGCAACTCCAGGGTGACCGGCTGGCCCAAGCCGATGCACAGTTGGATAGCGACATGGGAGTGGGCGGTGTTTTGATCGGCACGGCCAATGTAGCCGGCCCACGAGTCGCCAAAGGTAACGCTGCCATCCCACATTAAAGGTCTTCCTGACGCACTGGGTGAGTGTTGCACGCGTGCAGGGTAGGCCTTCGCAGGTCTGGATTCAAGTGAGTGGTGCGCTCTAAAGCTTGCCCGCATGTAGCACGGGGACGCAATGGCGCTTGGTGGCACAGCCCTTTTGAAATGGCTGTGTCACCTGCCTTACTGACAGCGCCTCACTGCTCCTGGCTGCAATCACGCGGCGTGATGCCTTTCTCTTTGGCGTACCCGGCTGCGGAGGCTTCGATGATCGGTCGCAGCAGCGCGCGGTCGGCCTGGACCCAGTCGCTGATCAGGTTCCAGCGCTGGCCGTCCCATTGCTGGAAGCGCACGGCGCCGCCGCCTTCGTGGTCGGCGCAGGACAGTTTCAGCGGTTGCACCAGGCCCTTGGCGCCCAGCGCTTGCAGGCGCGCGTCGTCCAGGTTCAAGTGTTCGAAACCCCAGCGCACTTGCTCGCCGGTGAGGGGCTTCTGGCCATATTTTTCCTGGGCCAGGCGCAGGGCTTCGACGTTCAGAATGCCGTTGACCACGCCCAGGTTGTAATACACGGTGCCAAATCGCTTGGGGTCGGCCAGGTTGCCCTTGCCGGCATTCACCACGCTTTGCGCGATGCCTTGCAGCACCGGGAAGTCAGTGCCCGACGGGTGCGTGGTGATCGAGATAAACCCCTTGGCGGCGGCACCGGCCGGCACCACGTCTTCTTCGGAGTTGCTCCAGATATTGCCGATGATGTGATCGGCCGGGTAGCCGACTTTCTGCGCGGATTTAAGCGCCACCGGATTCATCACGCCCCAGCCGCGCAGGATCACCCAGTCGGGCTTGAGGCGACGGATGTTCAGCCATTGCGATTGTTGCTCGTTGCCGGGGTGTGGCACTTCCAGCAAGGTCAGTTCGAAGCCGGCGTTTTTCGCCAGGGTCTGGAGCACGCCATTGGTTTCCTTGCCATAGGGCGAGCCGTGGTAGAGCACCGCGATTTTCTTGCCCTTGAGCTTGTCGGCGCCGCCTTCGCGCTGGCCGATGTAGTTGATGATCGCCGAGACTTCCGAATACGGGTTCAACTGCAACGGGAATACGTAAGGGAATACGCTGCCGTCGGTGGAGTCGGTGCGGCCATGGTTGATGGTGATCAGCGGCAACTTGTCGGCCGTGGAGCGTTCCAGCGTGGCGTAGGCGATGCCCACTGACAGCGGGTTGGTGGCGGCGGCCGGCGCACCGTTGAGTCCGCCCTTGAGGCGTTCATAGCATTCGACGCCTTTTTCCACCACGTACTCGGTCTCGCATTCGCTCCAGGTCAGCTTGACGCCGTTCACGCCGCCTTTGGCGTTGATGTATTGCAGGTAGTCGATGAAACCGCCGAAGAAACCGCTGCCGCCAGCGGCGTAAGGGCCGACCCGGTAGCTTTGCAAGGGGAAGTATTGTTCGTTGGCGGCCTGGGCGCCGGCCGTGAGCCCAGCGGTGATCAGGGCCAGGCACAGGGCCAGGCGGCGCAGCGATAAGCGGTGTGTCATGGAGGTCATTCCTGGGGGGGTTATTGAGTTCAGTAACGCAGCGGCCAAACCCTGGCCCGTTGACGAAAGCGCTGCCACAGACGGGCCAGCCCCTCCGGTTCCTTGATCAGAAAAACGATGATCAGCGCGCCAAACAGCATCTTCTGGATGTTTTCCAGCTGGCCCGCATCCATCAGCCCGGCGGGCAACAGGGCGAAGAGGTTGCCCAGCAGGATCGGGAATAACACGATGAACGCGGCGCCGAGGATGTTGCCGAGCACGCTGCCCAGGCCGCCGATAATGATGATGAACAGCACCTGGAACGAGCGGCTCAGGTCAAAGCCGTGGGGTTCCACCGTGCCCAGGTAGGCGAACGCCCACAGGGACCCGGCGACGCCCAGGTAGAAGCCGCTGATTGCAAACGCCAGCAGCTTGGCCTGCAACAGCCCAATACCGATCACGGCAGCGGCGGTGTCCATGTCGCGCACGGCCATCCAGTTACGCCCCAGTTCGCTGCGCACCAGGTTTTTACCCAGCCAGAACAGCGCCACCACCACGGCTAGTGTCAGCACGTAGCGGCCGCGCGGTGAGCTGAAATCCAGTCCGCCAATCAGCAGCGGCGGGGAGGTGATCACGCCGGACGCGTTGTCGTTGGTAAACCAGCTGAAGCGGGTGAGTACCCACTCCACCACGAATTGCGCGGCGAGGGTCGCCACCAGCAGGTAGAACCCCTTGATGCGCAGGCTCGGCAAGCCGAAGAACACCGCCACCCCGGCGGCAATCACGCCGCCCAGGGCAAAGCTGACCAGCAGCGGCAGACCGGGTACGCGCAAGTGCAGGTTGTAGGCGGCAAACGCGCCCACGGCCATGAACGCCGCCGAGCCCAGTGAGAGTTGCCCGGCGTAGCCCGTCAGCAGGTTGAGCCCGAGCCCGGCCAGCGACAGCACCAGCAGCGGCACCAGGATCGCGCTGAACCAATAGTCATTGCCCAGCCAAGGCACCGCAAAAAAAGCCAGGCCCAGCAGCAGCCACAGCGCGACGCGGTCCTGACGCAGGCGAAAGGTGCGGCGCTCGGCCGCATAGGAAGTGCTGATTTGACCGGCTTCTTGATACAGCATGCAGGGAGTTCCTCAGGGACAATCAAACCCGTTCGATGGCGCGCTCGCCGAACAGCCCGGCAGGCCGCACCAGCAGGAACAACAACGCCAGGACGTACGGCACCCAGTTTTCAATGCCGCTGCCGATGACCGGGCCTAGGTAGATCTCGGCGACTTTCTCTGCCGCGCCGATGATCAAGCCGCCGACAATCGCGCCGCTGATGGACGAGAGCCCGCCGATGATCAGCACCGGCAGCGCCTTGAGCACCACCAGCGAAAGCGAGAACTGCACGCCCAGGCGGGCACCCCAGAGCAACCCGGCCACCAGGCCGACACACCCTGCCGCCGCCCACACCAGGGCCCAGATGCGGGGCAGGCGGATACCGATGGCCATGGACGCCAGCGGGTCGTCGGCCACCGCGCGCAACGACAGGCCCACCCGCGTCTTGTTGAACAGCAGCGACAGGACGATCACCAGCACGGCTGCGGTGCCGGCGGCAAACAGGTCGAATTGCGAGAGCAGCATGCCGCGGATTTCCAGCGGTTCGTCGGCGATGCCCAAGTCCAGTCCGTGCACCTGTGCGCCCCATAGGAACTGCGCAAACCCTTCGATCATGTAGGACAGCCCAAGGGTGGCCATGAACAGGATGATCGGTGGCCGGTTGACCAGCGGGCGCAGTACGACTTTTTCAATCAGCAGCGCCAGCACCACCATGCTCGCCAGGGTGACCAGGAACGCCCAGGCGAACGGGAAGCCGCGCTCCAACAGGCTGACAAACGTCAGCGCGGCAAACAGCACCATGGCGCCCTGGGCAAAATTGAACACGCCGGAGGCCTTGTAGATCAGCACAAAACCAATCGCCACCAGGGCATACATCACACCCGCCAGCAGCCCGCCGATCAGCACTTCGAAGAAAAATTCCATGCTCAGGTACCCAGGTAGGCGGCGATCACGTCGGGGTTGGCGCGCACTTGTTGCGGGGTGCCGTCGCCGATCTTGCGACCGTAGTCGAGCACTACCACGTGGTCGCACAGGCCCATGACCACGCCGATGTCGTGTTCGATCAACACCACGGTGGTGCCGAACTCGCGGTTGATGTCGCGGATGAACTGGCTCATCTGCGCCTTCTCCTGGGCGTTCATGCCGGCCATGGGTTCATCCAGCAACAGCAGGGTGGGTTCGGCGGCCAGTGCGCGGGCCAGTTCGACACGTTTTTGCAGGCCATAGGGCAGGGTGCCTACCAGCACATGGCGCCAGGGATGGATCTGCAGAAAGGCAATCACCTTTTCCGCCTGCAAGCGGTGCGCGTCGTCCTCACGCGGTGCCCGGCCCAGGCGCAGCATTTGCTCGAGCCAACTGCTGCGGCGCTTGAGGTTGCGCCCGGTGAGCACGTTGTCGAGCACGCTCATGCCCTTGAACAGCGCGATATTCTGGAAGGTCCGCGCAATCCCGCCTTCGGCCGCCTGGTGCGCGCGCATGCGTCGACGGGTCTGGCCCGCGTAGCGAATGCTGCCGCTTTGGGGGTGGTAGACCCCGTTGATGACATTGAGCAGCGAGCTTTTACCGGCGCCGTTGGGGCCGATCAGGCCGCAGATGTCGCCGGCCTTGACCTCAAAGCTGATGGAAGTAATGGCCTTGATGCCTTTGAACGACAGGGAGATGTCATCGAGCCGCAGTAATACCGCTTCAGTGGATGTGCGCATGGAAGGCTCGTCAGGCAGATTGAGGCAGCAAGTGGTCGCTGGGTTCGTGGCGGGAAGCGGGTTCTTGCCAATGGCCGGGATGGATGCCCAGGGCACCGAAGAACGCCGCACTGTCCGGATTCAGCGCTGGCCCGACCAACAAGGGCACGCGCAGGCGGCTCATCCCCAGTACATCCAGCAGTGGCCGACGGACCAGCCAGTGCCCCAGCCAGCGGCGCAGGAGGGATGGGCTCGGCTGCATGGCCCAGCGGTACACGCGATGGCTGAACGTCCCCGGCAGCGGCAGGCGTTCACGCACCCACTGCTCCAGGCGTGCATAGGATTCGCGGGTGCCCAGCACCAAGGTCGGGCCCAGCTCGCGCCGGTCGATGTCGCGGGTGGCCAGGGCCTCCGGAAAGTTCAGCCCAAAGCCGGCATGCAGCCAGGGTGCAAGCAGGTAGCGTGCTTGCCCGCTGGCGGCAAACACCCGTGCGGCCAGGGCCTCGTCGTCGGCGCCGAGGTGTTCCCGGTCGACCAGCGCACGGCCGCCCGCGAGCAACTGCGCATGGGTCAGGCGCAGGGTGGTCTCGGCATGAAAGACGAAGGCCGTGGCGTCGGGTTGCGGCGTGTGGGCGGGGGGCGAGGCATCGGTACGCAAGTCGGCATAGTCGATCAAGCCGGCGTCCGGGTACTGGCTCAGGCCACGCCCGTCGAGGAACACCACCACGTCGCGCTCACGCAGTTGTTGCAACGTGTCCAGGTCTTGCACGATCACAAAGCGTGGCCGCAGCACGTCCAACAACGCCTGGTTGTCGCGCTCCGGGTCGAGCAGTGTGACGCTGGCGCCCAACCATTGCGCCGCCAGCGCCAGCAACAACGCTTCGGGACGCGCCTGGCTGATGATCAACAGGTCATCGTCACGCCCCAAGCTGCGCTGATGCAAGGCAGCGGCGAGCTGGCTGACCTCGCCAGCCACCTCGCTCCAGCTGCGCTCATGCCAGATGCCCAGGCGCTTGTAGCGCAAAGCGATCGCCGACCCGCGGATGTGGGCTTGACGCAACAGCGCCTGGGGCAATGTCTGGGGCATGGATACATCCTTCGGGGTAGGAGCACAGGTGATTGCATGCGCCATGCCAGAGGGATAAGTGGTTGTATTTCAAATGGATAGGTGGCGTGCCTGGGGATTGGCGTGTGTTGATTCAGTACAAGCTGTCCAAGCACTGTTGGTGCATGAACAGTGCTGACGCGAGGCACGACCGGCAGGCTGTCGGGAGTGCGCCTCGGTCATCACTCCCGTATTTCAGCGGTTTATTCGCGCTGAGTCGATCTTAAAACCTGCGCCAGTCGCTTTCTCCTTTCAAGTTCCTGGCTGCGCGGCCGATCCAGTCCTTAGCGCTCCGAGCAGTCTCCCTCGAAGTACGCCGACGCTTCAAACCAGCTCCACAACAATAAAAACCTAACGGGGTTAGCCATGACCATTTTACAGCGGGTTATCGGGGGCTTTGCGGTGCTTGTGCTGTTGCTGCTGACCATGGCAGGGGTCAGCTATCAAAGCACGCATTCTATAAGCGAGCGTCTGGGCATCATCACGAGCCAATCGGCACCATTGAGTCGCGCGGCCAGTGAGTTGTACGTGCATATCCTGCGCGCCAACCAGGCGTTGCTGGCCATGCTGATCAGCGCCGATGTCAAACAGATCGACGCCGGCAAGCAAGCGTTCACCGACAGCATTACCCAGTTCAATCGCTTGCTCGACAGCACGGCGGTCTATGTGGTCGACCGCGACGAGTTGAAGGCTGGCCTCGCCCAGCAGCGCCAGTTAGTGACGGCCTACGCCGACCAGGCGCAAACCCTGATGGCCTCGCACCGTGAGCATGTGCAGCAACTCGCGTTGACGCGCGTGCTGCAAGGTTACAGCAGCGGCCAGGGTTCGCAGTTGGCGGGTTACCTGCGCGATTACATTGCTCGGGCCCGCAGTGCCGGCGACGCACAACAGGTGGCGGCGGCTGAAAAACTGCTGTTGGAAGTCAACAAATCCTATGACGGGCTGGCCGCGCATGCGGCGACGCCAGCCATCGACACCTTGCAACGCGTGCTGAACCTGCAGGACGAGGTCATCAGCACGCGCCTTCAGGCGCTGTTGGCCGTTGACCCCAGAGGCGGGCGGATTGCCGCCGTGATGGTCAATCGTCTACTCACCGATCTGACCGGCGCCGACGGCGTGTTCCATGCCTACCTCGCCGAGGCAAAATTGAGTGCGCAGGTTGTGCAGCAACGCACGGCGGTAGAAGTCGCCCTGCAATCCACCCTGGGCAAGATTGGCGAATTTGGCAGCCAGGCCCTTGAGGTCGCCAATCACGCCCGGGACGATGCCAACGCCACCATCGGCACCAGCCGCAGCCTGGTGCTGATCGCCTGTGTACTTGCGGTGCTGGCCGCCGTGCTGATCGGCATTTGGGTCGCCTTCAGCCTGCGTCGTCCCCTGGCGGCGTTTCGCGAGGTGCTCAAGCAACTGACGGCCGGCGATATGCGTGTCAGTTTCGATGTCTCGCGCAAGGACGAGTTCGGGGAGCTGGGGGGCTACCTGAATGAATTGACCATCGCCCTGCGCAAAACCTTCCGTGAGCTGATCAGCTCCGCCGATGCCCTCGCGACCACGGCGGACAACAATGCCTTGAGCAGCGAGCAGACTACTCGCGTAGTGGATGAGCAAAAAGACAGGTTGCAGTCGGCGGCCTCGGCCATGACTGAGATGGAAAGTACCGTGGAAGAAGTCGCACGGCGCGCGCAAGACACCCGCAAGGCGGTGGACGACACCAGTGACCTCACCGATCAAGTGCAGGAGCGTGTGGCCGAGACCATCGTCAACATTCGCCTTCAGGCCGAGCAGGTAAACAAAGCCACCGAGGTTACCGACGAACTGCAGAAGTACGGCCACAATATCGAAGGCATTGTGGTTGCCATTCGTACCATCGCCGAACAGACCAACTTGCTCGCACTCAACGCGGCTATCGAAGCCGCGCGTGCGGGCGAACAAGGTCGAGGTTTTGCCGTCGTCGCTGATGAAGTGCGCTCCCTGGCAAGTCGTACCCAGACCTCTACCAGCGAAATCCAGGAAATGATCGGACGGATGCAGGAAAAAATTCATTCCGTGGTCCAGGTGATGAACGAGAGCCAGGTGCAGTCGGGCCAATGCGTGTCGCTGGCCTCGGGAGCCGGTGAATTGCTGCATTCGATGAGCGAGGCGGTCGGCACGATTCGCGATATGAACATCCAGATTGCTGCGGCCACCGAGCAGCAGAGCGCCACCGTGGCGGAAACCAGCCGGATGGTCATCCAGATCAATGATTCGGCGCAGCAGACGGCCGAAGGTGCCGAGCAATCGGCCAGCAGCAGCCAACGCTTATCGGCCATGGCCAAAGTGCAGCGTGAACTGCTTCATCAATTCAGCGTTTGATCCTCGGGAGCTAGAAAATGAAAGCATGGTTCAGATGTTTCCTGGGGGCGGCGCTGTTAACCACAGGCCTGGCCCAGGCCGCTACCCCGCTGGTGGGCGTGGCCATGGCCAAATACGACGATAATTTCCAGGCGTTGCTGCGCAATGGCGTGCAGCAAAAGTCGGCGGCGATGGATATCGATATTTTCATGGAGAATGGGCAGGACAATTCCGAATTGCAGCTGCGGCAGTTTCGCAACCTGATCCATTCCAAAGTCGACGCGATCATCGTGGCCGTGGTCGACGGCAAAAGCACGCCGCAGATGATGCAGTTGGCCAGCGAAGCGAATATTCCCCTGGTCTTCGTCAACCGCAATCCCTCGCCCGAAAAGCTCACCGCGCGCGCTGCGTTTGTCGGCTCCAATGAACTGGAGTCAGGCACGTTGCAGATGGAAGAGTTGGCACGCCGGGCCGGCTACAAGGGCAACGTGGTGATTCTGGTCGGCGACCCCGCCAATGCGTCCTCATTGATGCGCACCGAGGACGTTGAAAAAGTCGTCGCCAAGTACCCGGACATGAAAATCGTGCAGAAAAAAGTCGCCAACTGGGAGCGTAGCCAGGCCGCCACGGTGGTCATGGACTGGGTGAAGCAGGGCGTCGATTTTTCGATTGTCGCGGCCAATAACGACGAAATGGCGATCGGCGCGATCATGGGCCTGGAGAAGGCCGGCAAGCAGGCCAAGGATTACTGGGTAGGGGGCATCGACGGTACGTCGGATGGGCTCAAACTCATGGCGGATGGAAAGATGGCTGTCAGTGTGTTCCAGGATGCTGTAGGGCAGGCGAGTGGAGCGGTTGATGCGGCTGTCCGCCTGGCGCGTGGCGAAAAGCTGGATACACCGATCATCTGGGTGCCGTTCCAGTTGATTACTCCGGAGAATCGTCAGCAGTTCGAGTGACGGGCGATGTGAATCGGCTCAAGGGACGGGCGCGGTTGAACCGGCCCGCCCCTTTGAACATAGGTAGCCAGCAGCAGTGGGGGAGGCGGGCAGGTAGTGCACTTGCCGACCCAGCCCCAGCTTGACCACAGCGTCACGCGGGATCGCTCTCAGCGTGTGAGTTGAAAGCTGTCTTCAATCAGTGAGTGAATTTCTTGCGCGCCGAGTGGGCCGTTCAGCAGGACGGTAATCCAATGCTCTTTATTCATATGATAAGCCGGGTAAATGCCGGGCTTTTTCCTCAAGGAGCCGACCAACTCGGGCTCAACTTTCAAGTCGAGTACGTCAACCCGCGCATCTTGATCAACGCCTATTTTCTCGGCAGGAATTTCCATGAGCAGGGCATACCATTTCTCATTGTCCGAATGTCTGAAGACGGCGTAGTCGGGGAATTTCTCCCATGGGTGATCAGGCTTTGTCTGGTATTTCTTCAGTATGTAATCGATCAATTGCTGGCGGTTCATGTAGTGCTCCTTAGTCTGATAGCGCTCGTTTGCCGAGAATCCTCCCGGCATCTTGTGCAGGAGGCAGTCCAAATGCCCGTGAATAATCCCTGCTGAATTGTGTCGCACTTTCATAGCCGACTTCGAAGGCCGCCGCCATGACGCTCTTGGCGTGGGCCACCATCAGTGTTCTAGCCTGGAGCAGGCGAACCCGTTTTTGATATTGCAAAGGACTCAGGTTGGTGACTGCCTTGAAGTGGCGATGAAACGCCGAGACGCTCATTGATGCTCGTTGCGCCAGGCGCTCCACCCCAATTGGCTCAGCGAAGTCACGGCGGATCCACTGGATCGCCATGTTGACTCGGGCCATCGCCGTATCCGGTGCTGCAATTTCCCGCAGCATCCAGCCATGGGGGCCCTGGAGCACACGAAAGATGATCTCCCGTTCATAAACCGGGGCCAGGGCTGCGATGGCGTCTGGATCGCCCATTAATCGCAACATTCGCACCCAGGCATCCATCAGGTCGGTTGTGACTGGCGCTACGGAGAACCCGAGATTGTTCTCAGGGCGGCTGACAGGTTTGGGCAAGTCTTCAAATAGCGTTGACAATACAGTTGGGTCAAGAGTGAGGCTGACTGCCAAGTAAGGTTCTCCCGATACGCTTGGATGAACAGACCCCACTGCTGGCAAATCAATGGACATGACGAAATAGGTCGCAGGGTCATACTGAAGCGTCCTATCCCCCACGCTCATGCTTTTACTGCCTTGCAGGATCAGGTTGATCATCGGGTCATAGACCGCCGCCAGCATGTGTTCGGGGATCTTGCCCTTGACCATGGCGACGCGTGGGATGCCCGTTTCGGTGCGGCGATTTTCAGCCTTGGCCGCGAGCGACCTGAGTTCATTCAGTTGATTGTCCATGTCGGGATGCTGACGGCAGAAACCTGCGCCTGCAAGTGAAAAGCAGAAACAGGCAGGTTTCGAGTAGAAATGGGTACGACCCTGGCGATCGTGATGAGTACTGTGGGGCCACCTATAAGCCACAGAGGAACATCAAATGAGCGTCATCGTCATTACCGGCGGCAGCCGTGGAATCGGTGCCAGTGCCGCCGAGCAGATTGCTCGGCGCGGTATGGGTGTCATCCTCACCTACAACGCTGATTCCCAGGCTGCCGGCGCAGTCGTGGAACGCATCGAACGCGTCGGTGGCAAGGCTGTCGCTCTCAAGCTCGACGTGTCTGATGTTGGCAGCTTCGTAGCGTTTCGCAAGTCAGTGGTACTGACCTTACAGGACACTTGGAACGCTAACATGCTGGGTGGCCTGGTCAACAATGCCGGGTACGGGCTGTTCAATCCCTTGGCAACTGTCACCGAAACGCAGTTCGATGGCCTGTTCAATGTGCACCTCAAAGGGCCGTTTTTTCTCACTCAAACCCTCCTGCCGCTGTTCGCGGAAAATGCCAGTATCGTCAACCTGACCAGTGCCACTACCCGCGTCGCCACCGCTGGCGTGGCGCCCTATGCTGCCTTCAAGGGCGGGCTCGAGGTGCTCACCCGTTACATGGCCAAAGAATTCGGCGAGCGGCGAATACGAGCCAACGCGGTATCACCCGGCGCCATCCGTACCGAATTGGGCGGGGGGCTGAACGCTGAGTTCGAGGCGAAGCTGGCGGCGCAAACGGCACTCGGCCGGGTCGGCGAGCCGGAAGACGTCGCGCGCGTTATCGCCATGTTGCTGTCAGAGGAGGGCGCCTGGATCAATGCCCAGACCCTCGAAGTAGCCGGCGGCTACAACATCTGAATCATGAGGGTTTTGCCATGCTGGATCATATATTTTTGTCCGTGAGCGATATCGCACGGTCCATCCGTTTCTACGAAGCTGCCCTGACCCCGTTGGGTATCACCGCGCGCCTGAACTACGACGGCAAGGACGGCCCACCGGGGCATCCTGACCTGAAAGGCTTCGGTGCCAACGGCCGGATGTTTTTCTGGTTGCGTGAGGGCGTTGTGGAAGAGCGCGCGGTACATGTAGGTTTTGTCGCAAGCAGCCAGGCTGAAGTTGATGCCGCCTATACCGCTGCGCTGCATCAGGGAGCGGTCGACAACGGCCCGCCTGGGGCACGCTTGCATTACGATCCCGACTACTACGCGGCCAATGTGCTGGACCCGGATGGGTACAGCCTCGAATTTGTTTTTAAGAAATGGCAGCACATCCAATAAGTACCCTAAGGCTTATCCAGGGGGTCACGATCCGGATCGAGTACGGCACCTGACGGAAATTTTGCCGGTGAATTTGGTGAAAAGCTCATCGCGGGCACTCCGCTGGGTCGCTTCGGTGAGCCGGAAGATATCGCACCCCTCGCCGTGTTTCTGGCATCGCGGCATTCGCACTGGGTGACAGGTGAATCCATCACCCAGGATGCGCTCCGACTGACCGAAAGAATAAATATCGGCGGTGTCTATGAAGTTGATCCGTTGCGCCAGAGCTTGGACAATCAACCTGTTGGCTTCGCCCTGTTCAACCGCGCCGATTGCGGCCCACATACCCGCGTTAGCATTACCTCCGAGCGTCATCGTGCCCAGGCACAGCTCGGATACATACAAGCCCGTACGGCCAAGTCGCTTGTATTGGTGGCCGCTTGCCCGATCTGAGCAAGGTACGTTTACTTTGAGGGATGTGTTGACTCGTCTTCAGCTACTCAACGCGCGTCTGCCAACCTTAACTACGACGCAGATTTGATTGCGCCCATTGTTCTGCGCTGGTCACTGGTAATCCATGTATTGCGTTGAATGTCCTCGCTACATCCCACGCCACACCACAGCCCATAGCAAAAACTGCCCGGTATTTTCGTAAATTATCGTCAGGTTTTTCTGCAAGGTCTGCTAGCAACTGCTGCACGCTAAGCTCTCGGCGCTCGACTTTCCGTTCGATGACTTGCTCAACCAAATCAGCCAAAGCGCCGTAGGTAAGGGTGTCACCAGCAGTGTATACGACCTGATTAATAAGGCGCGGGCTGTGCAGGACAATGGCTGCGGTGAGCGTGCCTATGTCTTCCGGTGTTGTCACCGTAACCATAGTTTCAAAGCTGCCCAACGCATTGACCTGCCCGGCGGTCAGGTCAACGACCCCGAAAGCTGGATCGAATAGAAAGCTGGTGAACATGCCGGTGGTGATACCGAGCGGTCTGGACGCTCAGGAAATCGTGCGTCTTTCACAGGATGCCTGTCGCGCACTTAGCGAGGACGAGGATGGTCTCAAGCGCGATATCCTCAGTCATTCCGGTAACCGATGGTTACTAGGCGTAGTGCATGCGCTGGGTGTGAGTAGCCCCTTGCGGCACTCGGAGTTACGCCGCCGATTGCACGGCGTCACTCAACGCATGCTCACTCACACGTTGCGCCAGCTGGAGCGCGACGGGCTGATCTCTCGTCACGATTTTGGCGAGAAGCCCTTGCGTGTCGAATACGCTCTGACCGAACTTGGAATGGGATTATTGGTGCAGATGATTCCTCTATGGGCGTGGGTGATCGAACAGTCGGAGAGGTTTAATGAGGCACGGAGCCGTTATGACAAACGGTAAAGGTCGGATAGGAGGATTTACTGTTAGATAAACAAAGGTCTATCGCTATCTCCCCGTTTGATAATATTCCCAACGATTAGCTTCCCAGTTTGACCCAGCGAAATGGAAGTAAGTCGGTAGTTCACTCGTTTTCCGACGTAGCGGGGGAGTGACATCAATCAGTTGCCTCGCACGAGTGGCAGTCAGTTAATCAGTAAGCGTGACGTCCGGAAATACACACTTAAGTTCGTCTGGCTGTAGCCAGCAAGGCGGCTGCCCCGAGCATCATTCCACCCGTTATGCGATGGATAACCGACAATTTCCGTTCCGAAGGGCGCAGAGATCGAGTGATGCTGCCAGCGAGGGCCCAGCCTATAGCGGCGATAAACTCGACCGCAATGTAGATTGCACTTAAAACGATGAACTGGGCAGTGAAGGAGGCGCCAGCACCAGAAACAATGAATTGGGGAACAAAAGCAGTGAAGAGCAAGATTGCTTTGGGGTTGGTCATGGCAGTCATGAACTCCCGGCGTGCCAAGGAGTAGGCATCGAAAGGCTGGATTAAGCCCGAAGCCCCATCTTCGTTACAATCACGGCCTATCATCATATTTACGCCGAGATAGACAAGATAAAGAACACCGGCCCATTTAAGAATCTGGAAAGCAGGTTCAGACGCCTCTAGCAATGCTCCCAAACCGACAATCACCATCGCGATCATCAATACAAAGGCCATACACCGACCTAACAGGGCGACCACTGTAGGCAGCAAACCCCGCCTGCTGCCATTTGCGAATGCAAGCAGGTTGTTGGCGCCTGGTGAGATCGAAACGATTGCTGCTGCGGGGAGAAACAGAAGGATTTGGGCTAGGGTCATGGTTGGAACCTCGGCATCGGTAATGTTTGATTCTAGCCAGGGTATGCATCCGGCCAAGTCATCTAGTCGCGCTTATTCACTGACCAATGCGCCGTGGAGAGATCAACAGCTTTTTCTAGGACTGCCTGCAACATCTTCTCCGACGATTGTCCCTTGCTGAAGCTCTTCTCTGAATACTCCTCGGTCGATTTATTGATGAGAACGAGCGATCCCGATTGCTCTCTCTGTTCTTGATAAAGTCTTTCGATACTATTCCTGAAGCCATCAGGATAGGCCGACCTCTCAACAGCAGGCAGATCATCGAAATAGTCCATGATGCCTTTGAATACTTCACTATTGTCGCCTCCATTCGTTATTTTGGCGTACAGCTTTGAGAAGTATGCTTCGTCCTGTTTGTTAAGCTCCCCATAAGCGGCATAGCGCTCGGCATCGGTATAGGTTCCCGTGTCATCATAAACAATCGCGCTTAGGCCGTTTCGCGCCATGCCCTCAAACGGATTAGGAAGATTTTTAGGTGGGACTTGAGAGAGGCCGATGGAGTAATCCAGTGACTTCTGGCCTAACGCCAAACGGTCAGGGTCATCCGTTTTGGGGAGCATGTCTTCCTTGTTGTAATTCCCGCCAGCAATGCGGTGCCCGAAATTATAAATATCCTTTTGCCCTTTTTCATGCATTTCTTTCAAATCGCTTTCTGACATAGATACTTGTCGTTCGCTAGAGCTGCTTAGAATATAAAGTGCCCGAGCAGAGCTGGATATTGAAACAGTTTTCTCTGTACCTGAGGAGAGGTTATCCGAAGAAGAATCAGCAGACGTCTCCGAACGAACGATCTCTTGCGCAGAGACTTTTGCGGGAGTACCCGCCTGATAAGTTTTAATCGAGATATCCATTATAATATTCCAGAAGTTGGATAATAAAGCATAGCTATTTCCCGCTAGGATGCCTAGGAACCTCCAGACAAGCCCTCAAATGCGCTGAAATACGATCAATGCCGCTTCTGATCTTTGCCTGCTTGGCCGGTCTTCAGGCTCAAACGACAGGGCGGTCACGTCACTTCCAGAGCAACAGCATCAGGCATAAGCCGGTGCTCTCACTCTGCCGTCTTGGCCTCGAATACTTGAGATGCTCCACCACCGGATTGTCCTGCTCGAAATTGGCGGATATGGAGCTACTGCTGCGCGATGAAGTGCACCGACAAGCTCAGAGACTGGAGTAGATTTGTGGGGATTTCTCAGGGACAGATTTATTTTTAAGATAATAAATCTGTCTCCTTTTTTGCTTTTTTTGAGTCAATCAACCGTCGTTCAATCTCGCGGGGCCTGGACGGTCGAACTTCCAATGCTCGCGAGAAAAGTTTCGGTATCCCGATTAGACCGCAGGCGAACAACGCGGCAATCTGATGGCGCTGTTGCCACAAGTTGCTGCATCTTTGCTCGCGCTGTTTTTTTCGTCCGCCACATGAATCTAAAAAACTCCGGCAGGTTGGCCAGCAGTTCGGGGCAGTTCTGCGGCAGGTCAGGCCGAGACTGACCACGTTGGAGCAGCGTTCTGCGCAGTACGCGCATGAATCGAAGCGTTGCAGATCGGTCAATCCAAATCAACAGATCTGCACGTGCCAGCCGGTTATCCCACGTGGCTGAATGGCCACCTTCGAATATCCAGCAATCTCGTGCCTCTACTTCGAGGCAAAGCTGCGTCTTCTCGTCCCGGCTTCTTTCGATCCACCCTGGCTGCCAGTGGATAGTGTCGATATGAACAACCGGTAGCCCCGTGCGCTGGCCAAGCTCACGCGCCAAAGTGCTTTTGCCCGCCCCAGGTTGACCAACTATCATCACCCGTTGCATCGAAGCTCCTTCTCGCTATGCAAGTTGATTTTTTGGGGTGGCGATTTTACGTCAATGCCTATCTCGGTCAACAACAAGCGCCTCAGCACAGCAGGCAGCTCCTGGCCGAAACCACGCACTCAAACACCCCGCCCAATCAAACAGCAACATCTCCCGCAAAATACGGAGATTTCCCGAAATACTCGATCAACAATTCCGCAAAGATCCGGATCTTCTGCGCAGGATGCTGACCGGCCGGGCGGACTAAGTAAGCACCCGCTGGCGGTGGTGGATACCGCGTCATGATCGGCACCAGTGCGCCGGATGCCACGCTGTCATACGTGAGGCAATCGGGCAGGTACGCGACCCCGAGTCCTGCGACTGCGGCGGCGACTAGCGCGATGCCGTTGTCAGCCTTGAAGCGTCCTTGCGGGCGAATGGCGACGATCTTGTCGCCATCCATGAATTGCCAAGCTTCGGTGCTTTGCATCAGGGCTTGATGGGCGGCTATCTCCTCAGGTTTCTCGGGTGAACCATAAGCCTTGATATAGCCCGGACTCGCGACCAGCTTGCCGTTGATCGGGCCGATGCGTCTTGCGATCAGGTTGGAATCCTGAAGGTAGCCGACGCGGATCGCGCAGTCGTAACCTTCGGCGATGAGGTCAACGAAGCGGTCGCTGTAGCAGGTCTGGATCTGAAGTTGCGGGTGCCGCACGGCCATTTCCGCCAGTACGGGGGCGAAGTGAGTCGGGCCAAAAGAAAGCGGCGCGGCCACTCGTAAACGACCCTGCAGCGCTCCGGCAGGCAGGATCGCTTCCCTGGCTGACTCCATTTCTGAGCAGACCCTCGCTGCATAGTCGCGAAAGGTCACGCCGGCCTCAGTCAGCGCCGCACCGCGAGTCGAGCGTGTCAGCAACTGCACGCCAAGCTGCGCTTCCAATCGCGCCAGCCTGCGACTGACGATTGACTTGGACACGCCCAGCCGGGCTGCGGCAGGCGAAACGCCTCCCGCGTCAGCAACCTCTACGAATGTCTGAAGCTCTTCGATATCCAAACGGTGTTCCTCATTTCGCGACACAGCCAAACACTTGGCAACACTACCGGATTAAGCATCGAAACAGCACAGTGTTGTTCGCAGGCAGCGTCGGCGCTGGCGTATGCCGCTCATTACCAATCCAATTCATAACGACAACACGGGATCTACTAATGACTTTTCGTAACGGCCTTACATCGCTTCTTCGTCCTGAAGATTCGGTACTCGTTCTGATCGACCACCAGCCTTTCCAGCTCACTAATCTGAACAGCCATGAGCCGCAAATGGTGGTCAACAATGCGACGGCGTTGGCGAAGGCAGCCAAGGCGTTCAACGTGCCTACCATCTTGACCAGCGTGATCGCCGAGCGGGGCGGTTTCATCTTTCCGCAAATCCTCGATGTTTTTCCCGGCCAAGAGGTGATTGATCGGACGCTGATCAACACCTGGGAAGACCAGAAGGTGGTGGACGCGGTAAAAGCGACGGGCCGCAAGCAACTGGTTATCGCGGGTCTGTGGACCGAAGTCTGCGTCGCCATGCCCGTGATCCAGGCACTCGGCGAAGGGTGGGATGTAACGGTGATCACTGACGCATCCGGCGCGGTTTCGGTCGAGGCCCATCAAGTGGCGATCCAGCGCATGATTGCGGCGGGTGCGAACATGATGACTTGGCTCGCTCTCGCTGCAGAGTGGCAACGTGACTGGGCTCGGGAGGAAACCGCCGGTGCGCTGACCGATGTGCTGCTGCAGCATGCTGCCGGTAGCGGTATTGCGTATCTGTGGGAGCAGCAGTTGCTCAACGCGCCAGTGCCGGCCAGCGCCGGGTGATCTGAGTGGGGGATGAAGAGCTGGTTGATCGATGTCTGGCCACGGACATTGCGAGTCTTCATCTCCTCTCGCAGCAACTGGAGAGGTCTGTTCAGCAGAATGTGAGCCGTCGGTCGCGAAGGGAAATCGGGTATTGATATATCGGAAAATCTCGATATCATCCGAGCTATGGACTTACTCGAAATATTCAAAGCACTCTCAAATCCGGTACGCCTTCAAATCCTGAAAGGCTTGAAGGACCCCGTGAACAATTTCCCTGCGCAGGATGAGGGTGACGTTTTCACGGTGGGTGTTTGCGTCAGCAGTATCCAGGAGGGTATCGGGCTGTCGCAGTCTACGGTGTCGGGTTATCTGGCAACCCTGCAACGAGTGGGCCTGGTCGAAGTCAGGCGCATCGGCCAGTGGACGTACTACAAACGCAATGAAGCAACTATCAGTGCCCTTGCCGAGTTGATCGGGAAAGATCTGTAATTTTTTACCACACCATATCGAGATATCTCGATATTCCTTTTTATCGATACGAGGATTTCAAAATGAAAGCGATGCTACTCAAATCATTTGGCGGCCCGGAATCGTTCGAACTCTGCGACGTACCCAAGCCAGTGCCGGGTGTGGGACAGGTCTTGGTGCGGGTACACGCAACCTCCATCAACCCCTTGGATTTTCAGGTTCGGCGCGGCGATTACGCTGACCTGGTGCCACTGCCGGCGATTACCGGACATGACGTTTCGGGCGTTGTCGAAGAAGTCGGGCCGGGGGTGACAGGCTTCGCTCCGGGGGACGAAGTTTGGTACACCCCGCAAATATTCGACGGGCCAGGCAGTTATGCCGAGTACCACGTTGCGGCCGAAAGCATCATCGGCCACAAACCGCCATCGCTGAGCCATCTTGAGGCGGCAAGTCTGACTCTGGTTGGCGGCACGGTGTGGGAAGCACTGACCGTGCGAGCGGCGCTCAGGGTAGGGGAAAGCATTCTGATACACGGCGGCGCGGGAGGCGTGGGTCATGTAGCGATCCAAGTCGCAAAAGCCATTGGCGCGCGGGTCTTCACCACCGTGCGCGAAGCAAACTTTGAGTTCGCCCGTAGCATGGGTGCCGATGTGCTCATCGACTACAAAAAGGAAGATTACGTCGACGCCATCCTGCGAGAAACCGGCGGCCAAGGTGTGGATGTGGTGTTCGACACCATAGGCGGCGACACCCTGTCGCGCAGCCCGGATGCGCTGGCTCAACTGGGCCGCGTGGTCTCGATTGTCGACATCGCGCAGCCGCAAAACCTCGTTCAGGCCTGGGGCAAGAACGCCAGTTATCACTTCGTCTTCACCCGACAAAACCGCGGCAAGCTTGATGAGCTGAGCACGTTGGTGGCTCGCGGTCAGTTGCGCCCACACGTTGGCGCGGTCTATTCGCTGGCCGATATCGGCCTGGCCCATGCTCGGTTGGAAAGTCCAGAGAACGGCCTTCAAGGCAAAATTGCGATTGCAGTTGAGCCATCGCTTATTTCCTGAGCGCCTATTTTCAGCCGTCTAAGTCGTATCAGAGGAAATGCCATGATTTATGAAATTGCTCTGCTTCCCGTACACAAAGAACGCACTGACCAATTCAAAAGTGCCTTCGCCGAGGTCGCGCCGTTGCTCACCCGCGCGAAGGGTTACGGCGGCCACTTGCTCGCGCAAGGAATCGAAACCCCCGAGCATTTCAACCTGATAGTGCGCTGGGCTTCACTTGAAGATCACTCGCCAGGCTTCGAGGCGAGTGATGACCATCAGATGTTCATGCTGGGCCTGGAGGACTATTTTTCTGAAGAACCGACGGTCCACCATATCGAAGGAGCAGTTTTCTAACTGGATCGATGCTCAGTGGACGGCATCGCTCGCCGCACTCCACCGTTCACACCTGATCCAACGCCTCAATCACACCTTTGTCCTCGCCCAGAAAACCACCGCTCTGGTGCTGCCAAAGCCGCGCATAAACGCCATTCTTTGCCAGCAGTTCACTGTGGGTTCCCTGTTCGATAATGCGCCCGTCATCCATCACGATGAGCCGGTCCATGGCGGCAATCGTCGACAGTCGATGGGCGATGGCGATTACGGTTTTGCCTTGCATCATCTCATCGAGGCTTTCCTGGATTGCGACTTCGACTTCCGAGTCCAGCGCGCTGGTGGCTTCGTCGAGCAGCAGGATCGGGGCGTTTTTGAGCATGACCCGGGCAATTGCCACGCGCTGGCGTTGGCCGCCCGACAACTTGATGCCGCGCTCACCGACCAAGGTGTCGTAGCCGCTATGACCTTGGCGGTCGCTGAGTTGGCTGATGAACTCGTCGGCCTGTGCATTGGCGGCGGCGCTGCGGATTTGTTCGTCGGTCGCGTCGGGTCGGCCGTAGGCAATGTTGTCGCGGATCGAACGGTGCAGCAGGGACGTATCCTGCGTGACCATGCCGATTGAGGCGCGCAGGCTGTCTTGCGTCACTTTTGCGATGTTTTGGCCGTCGATGCAAATCTCGCCGCTGTCGACATCATAGAAACGCAGCAGCAGGTTGATCAGCGTGGATTTACCCGCACCGGAGCGTCCGACCAGGCCGATTTTTTCGCCAGGACGGATGTTCAGGTTGAGGCCGCTGAGCACTTGGCGCTCGCCGTTGTAGTTGAAGCTGACATTGTTGAAAGTCACCGCGCCGCCGGCGGTTTGCAGCGCGCCCGCATCCGGCGCGTCCTGCACTTTGGTGCCGAGGGTCAGCGTCGCCATGCCATCCTGGGCGGTGCCGATGCTTTCGAACAGCGAAGTCATTTGCCACATGATCCAGTTCGACATGCCGTTGATCCGCAACGCCATCGCAGTGATCGCCGCCACGGCACCCGCGCCGACCGCGCCGTCATGCCAGAGCCACAACGCATAACCGCCCGCCGACATGATCAACGCCACTACCAGTGCCTGATTGACGATCTCGAACTGGCTGACCAGGCGCATCTGGCGGAAACCGGTTTGCTTGAAATCCTCCATCGCCGCACGCGCGAAATGCGCTTCGCGATTGGAGTGGGAAAACAGTTTCACCGTGGTGATGTTGGTGTAAGCGTCCGAAATTCGTCCGGTCATCATCGACCGTGCGTTGGCCTGCTCCTGGCCGACTTTGCCCAGACGCGGCACGAAATACCACATGGCCAAGCCGAACAACACGAACCAGGCCATGAAGGGCAGGATCAGCTTCAGCGCGAAGCCGCCGGCCAGCGCGATGATCGCGATGAAATACACGCCGATCCCCGGCAGGATCTCGATCATTGTGAACAGCACGTCGCGCACGGCCAGCGCAGTCTGCATGACTTTGGTGGTGACGCGGCCGGAGAATTCATCGGAAAAAAACGCGAGACTTTGTCGCAGCATCAGGCGATGGAAATCCCAGCGCAGCCGCAACGGCAAGTTGATCGCCAATACCTGGTGCTGCACCATCGTGCGCAACGCCACCAGCCCGACGCTGGTCACCATGACAATGCCCATGCCCCACAACACGCGGCTTTCCTGCGCCGCCGCTTCACCGCCGGCCTGCCAGGTCGAGAGCAGATCGACGATTTGCCCCAGAAACGAAAACAGCCACGCTTCGTAGATCGACACACCGGCACTCAGCAGCGCCAGCGCCAGGATGTAACCGCGAGCGCCGCGCGTGCAGGCCCATAGGAACCGGGCCAGGCCAGCGGGCGGCGGTGGCACTTCGTCAGGCGGGAAGGGGTCGAGTCTTCGTTCAAATACACGAAGCATGCTGGTCTCCAAAACGATCAAGTTGAGGGGATTCTGCCATCGAACGGATGCTTTGAGGGTTTTGCGAACGCTGGGGGCCGCGATGAGGCGAGGTATGCGATATCTTGCCGACCTCAAAATCGGCTCATATTCATGGAGGAAAAAATGCGGATGTGCACCACAGGTGCCTCGTGTGCGGGCGTCACTACGCTGGGGCAAAACTTCGCAACGCTGCTCGGTGTACGGCATGTCGATGTCGATGATTTTTCTGGATGCCGACGCACGACCATCCCGATTTTTTAGGACGCAATCGAGTTTGGCACGAGGCTTGGGTATCCGGCAGAAGGCGCCGGTGTTGCGTGTTGATGGGGTGGAGAGTGCTGAGACGATAGTTGCGGGCGTGGCTCAAGAGGTGCGGATGCGACACGGAGCGATTCTGTAAACACAATGCCTGGTCGAACAAGCGGTGAATGCCGCGCTGACCGAAGCGTTTGACGCGGCGCGGGCATTGCTGATTGATAGCTTACACCGTCTGCGGCGGGCAGGACCGGTGACCAAGCCCATTTGTGCCACCGCGGCATGTCTGAAATTCCATCTGATCGCATTTCCCTGGCTCCCCGAAACCCCTAATTTAGACGCCTAAGCATGTGGCTGAAGGATGAGAGTTATTCTTCAATTAGCGCTCGACCACTGTTGATCAACCCTGCAAAGCGCTTGGCGTCCAGAGGTGGAATGCGCGTTCAGGCTGTGACGACTTAGTACGCAGCCTCGGGTATGCGGTTAATGCACATGAATTGATTCAGGGGAATGATCAAAAAATTATGCCGCACGTGGAATGCCTATTTTTGTTCTGCCGTCTTATATGGACTTTTAACTAAATGTCTATGGGTTTCATATTAAGAGAGCGCAGTAATGATCAGATTTAATGACCTAGCCATTTTTGTACGTGTGGCAACCGTTGACAGTTTCTCCGTCGTGGCCAGGGAAATGGATCTCTTTCCTGCTCAAATCAGCGCCGCTATCAAGCGCTTGGAGTGTGAACTTGATACGCGCCTGTTTGCGAGATCAACAAGAAGTCTGCGCCTGACAGCCGAAGGCGAACGTTATCTGCCTTACGCTCGGGAGGTTTTGAATACGCTCAGTGAGGGGCGAGCCGGGTTACAACAGGACGATCGTAAACTCCATGGCGTCTTGCAGATCGCCAGTGCCTCAGATTTCGGGAGAAATGTGTTGCTTCCCTGGCTGATCGATTTTCGACGAGACAACCCTGGTCTGGTGCTTCGGGTGATGTTGTCCGATAGCGTCTCGGACATCTTTCGCGATCCGATAGACGTAGCCGTCAGGTATGGCACAGTACAAAACGCCGACTTTATCTCGTTGCCTTTAGTACCTGACAATCGCCGCGTACTGGCTGCATCGCCGGCTTATATAGCACTCCACGGGCGGCCCAAGTCCGTGGAAGATCTTAAGACTCATGCGTGTCTTCGTTTCCATATGAATGGAAAACTCTACGACAGATGGATATTTCCCAAGTTGCCGGAGAGCGACTTCGTTATTGTAAACGGCCCGGTTCTAAGCGATGACGCAGACGTCATTCGACGATGCGCCATCGCGGGAGAGGGGATTTTGTACAAATCATGGATGGACGTGTGTGAAGATGTCAGTGCCGGTCACTTGGAGGTATTACTACCTGAGGTTCCAGGTGAGCTTTACCCTTTGAGTTTCGTTTGCCCGCACAGGAAACAGTTTACCCCGGCGATTCGTTTGCTTTACGCGTACTTGAAAGATAAGTGTGAATCGCTGTTAGTGACGCACGCCTAGGCGTGCGGCAGACGTTATTGTGCCAACACCTGGCTGCTTCAACCTGGCTGGACAGAAAGCCCGCGATAGTCGGTGTAGCCTTCCTTCCCTTGGCTGAACCACGTCGAACGATCCTCCTGCCTCAATGGCAAGCGACGGCGAAGTACCTCTGGCAGCTGGGGATTGGCGATAAATGGACGTCCGAACGCCACGGCATCGGCAATACCCGCTTCCACAACGGCCTCGGCCCGAGCCGAATCGTAATCTGAGTTAAGGATAAGCGTGCCTTTGAAGGCATTACGAATAATGGCTGCGCTTGGAGGGTATTCCGAGACGCCAAAACTCCCATCAGCCGGCGGCTCGCGAAGCTCGAGATGGGCGACACCGATCTCGGATAACACGTCAGCGGCGTGGGTAAATAAAGGCACAGGATTACTGTCCCTCACGCCCTGGTCATGACTGCTGGGGGTTAACCGAACACCCGTCCGATCTGCTCCAACGACTCCCGCGACCGCTTGCGTCACTTCCTTGAGCAGCCTGACCCTGTTCTCAATTGAGCCTCCATAGGCGTCGGTTCGAAAGTTGCCGCTGTCGCGTAAAAACTGATCGATCAGGTATCCGTTGGCGGCGTGAATCTGGACGCCATCAAACCCCGCCAGCAATGCATTCCTGCCTGCCTGGGCGAAATCGGCAATCAGTTGCGGGATCTCCTCGAGCGGCAGCGCTCGAGCCTGGGAGTAGGGTTGTTTCCCAGCGTAGGTATGGGCCAGTCCAGGTGCTGTCGTCACCGAGGGACCTATGGGCTGTGCGCCATCAAGGAAGCTGGGATGTACCACCCGGCCCATGTGCCACAGTTGAGCGATTATTCGACCACCGCCAGCGTGCACGGCGTCGGTAATCAATCGCCAGCCGGCAATTTGCTCAGCGGACCAGATACCGGTTGCATAGGCCCATCCCAAGCCTTGCTGGCTGATGCCGATCGCCTCGCTGATGATAAGCCCCGCCGTCGCACGTTGAGCATAGTAGTCAACCATGATGGGGGTAGGGACGTGGTTCTGCGTTCCCCTGGCCCGAGTCATTGGGGCCATGATGATGCGGTTAGGTAATGTCATGGCGCCCAGACGCAGGGGCTCGAACAGTGTGGCCATGTGGATCTCCTTTGTGTTGACGAGATTGTCAGGTTTAAACCAGGCGGGCGCCGCCATCGACGTTGATCGTGGCGCCGTTCATGAAACCGTTGCTCATCAGGAAAACCACTGCCGCGGCCGCTTCGTCGGCTGTGCCCAGGCGGTGCAGGGGCAAGGTTTTCTCCAGTGCAGCGACAAAGCCATCGCGCGCATCGCCCATGGCTTTCGCGAGGATTGGCGTATCGATAGGGCCTGGAGACAGGGTGTTGACCCGAATAGGCGCCAATTCGAGGGCCAGGCCGCGGGCGAATGCCTCCATGGCAGCTGATGCAGCGGCGAGCACCGCCGTGCCGTGCGCATTGGGTCTATCTGCGAGCGCACCGGAAATAAAGGTGACGGAGCCGTCTTTGGCAAGGCGATTACCAAGCGCTCTCAAGGCATATACCGAGGCCCAGATTCGCTCGTCGAAAGCGCGTTGCAAATACGCCACATCCGCTTCGAGCACTTTGCCGGCGACGAACGTACCGGCCAGCAGCACCAGGTGATCAACCTTTGGGATATCGGCCAGAGCGGCCTCGATTTGTTCGGGCTTAGTGACATCAGCGGCACGCCAGCCATCCAGCTCGTGGGTATTGGCGGCTTGCTGTGCCCGGTCCGGATTGGAGCCGATCACGAAGACCTTTGCACCAGACGCCTTGGCCTGAATTGCAGTTGAAAGGCCGATTCCCGATGTGCCGCCCACGACTACCACGGTTTGACCCAGAAGGGGGTGTGGGCGTACGTTGCTATGGCCTGGGTTGGAAATATCGATCATCGCTGTTGGCTCCTCTAGGGCATCGAATTGATGCTGCGAGGACAGCCTATGGGTAACCTTCAAAGTTGATAATAGGGGTTCAGGTGGTTACTATTATTCCATGAAAGCACAAATTGGATTGGACCGCCTGACAGGCCTTATTGCGTTTGCTCGCACGGCCTCGCTGGGCAGCTATACAGCCGCTGCACGGGATCTCTCCGTGTCACCCTCGGCCGTCAGCAAAAGCGTTCAGCGCCTGGAAGAGCATTTAGGTCTGCGCCTCTTCAGTCGCACCACCCGCTCGCTGACCCTGACTCCCGAGGGACGTGAACTGTACGAGCGTGCATTGCGGGTGATCCGGGAAATCGAGGACATTGAGCAGACTGCGGTAGCGTCGAGAGGCGAGCCGTCAGGCACTCTGAAAGTAACCGCACCGCTTCCCATCGGCGTCAACATTCTTGCTCCTGCGCTCCCGGCATTCCGTGAGCGTTACCCGAAACTGGCGGTGGACTTGCGGCTTGGCGATCAATTCGCCGACATTATCGAGCAGGGGATAGATGTCGCCATCAGGGTCGGCAACCTGGCTGACTCCAGGCTGGTTTCCAAGCCTCTCGGCCCACACCGAATTTGCACCTTCGCATCGCCCGGCTATCTCGCCAGAAAGGGCAAACCGCGCAACATCGATGATCTGGTCAATCATGATTGCATCAATTTCCGTTATCAGAGTTCGGGACAGGCGCTACGCTGGCCCTTCCAGGTGGGGGAGCGCGTTGTCGAGATCACTCCCGACGCCACCATGACTATTGATGTGAGCGATGCGGTCGCGGTGACGCTCGTGGCAGGCGGCGGTATTGGTATCTCTCCGACTTATGTTGCTGCGCCTTTTGTGCTGAGGGGGGAGTTGGTACCGGTGTTTCCCGAATATGCGGTAGACAGATTCGTCATCACCGCTCTCTGGCCCGAAAGCCGCAGAGGCAATCCAAACGTGAAGGTATTTGTAGACTTCCTACAAGAAGTGTTCCCGGTACCGGCCCCTTGGGATGTGATAGTCGAATCGGCGGGTAATAATCCCTAAGGACGTACGACAGCGTAGCGCTCAGTTGAGTTGCTCGATCCAGGAGGACACCGGGTCACCACTGCTCATGTTCGGCCGGATAATCCCGTTGATCATGAACGTGGGCGAAACGTGGACGCCGTTCTGTCGAGCATACTTGCACTGCCATTTGATGGCCTGATCCAGGGTTGGAGTTGCGAAAGCCTCTGCCAGTTTGACGCCACTATAACGCTCAAGGCGCTCAATGATGTCTCTGGGCGTTACGTCCAGATTGGGACCTTCAGCGTGATTGTCGAATTCGAATTCCCTCCGGTGCGCTGCGACAGCGGCCATGACGCCCTTGGCATTTTTTTTTCCGCCCTCAAGCGTCGCCGCGGCAAGGATGCACCGGATGATGACGCCTGAAAACATATGCCAGGGCTGGGACTGCAGGCGAATGATCAACGTGATCCGGTCTTCGCCGGCCTCTGCGAGGAGCGCATCGAATTTGAGGAACGCCTTGACGGAATAGGGGCAGGTGGGCTCAAGAAAAACTTCAAACAGGTGAGGGCCATGGCCCCACGAAAGAGTGTCCACTTTCACTGGCTGGTCGTTTTCAGGTTTTTGCATAAAGGTACCTTTCAATGAATCAGATCGAAGTGGGGGGCCCCTGTGGGAGACAAAATAGCCTGAGTGCACTCAGGCATAGAGCACATCCCAGAGCCGTTTTAACTTGAGTGTCATATTGGTTTCAGACACGCTCTGAAGTGTTATGGCTTCTTTGAAATATTTGGCGTAAATCGCTTCAGTTACGTGTCGGACCTCGCCGTTTTCATCCAGTTCGACATCGGAAAATCGAAGGATACCTACAGGCTCGAACCCCGCACGCTCAGTGAACTGTTGCATGGCTTTCGACTTCATCGTGACGTATGAAAAAGCCATTGCGATACCCATCGCTTGAGCCAGGGCATCCACAATATAAGCCGCAAAAAGAGTAGCGCCCGTGCCCCGATGCGCCGGAGCGCACACACCATAGCGGCTATGGAGCGTCAGCGCGTCTCGATCCACTTCCAGGCACAAGGCGCAGACAATTTCCTCGCCGTGTCGACCGATGTAGACGATAACGTCCTTCGTCTCTTCACCCGAAAAGTAAACCTTCGCCTCATAGAATCGTGGGTCAATATACTTTTTGCCAGATCCGACACTGATGTCCGGATACCACGATTTGATAAGCGCGCATAGAAGGTCAATATCGTTACGTTCCAATTGCTCGTAGTTATATTCAGTCGGAGTGATGGTGTTTTTGGGCAGCTCCGTGAGTAGCGGCCAGGATGCGTGTTTTATCATGTCGATCTCTTGGTGCGTTAAAGTTCAGGCGTGATGCTGCTGACGATTTGAAAGCAGTTGTTTGCCCGGAGTTATGGATTTTCAGGCTCGAAGCCGGTCAGTGGTGCCTTAGCCATTTCAGAAACCCTCCAGGTACCGCCGTCGGCGCTTTCTGCATAAGAATGGAGCGGGCATGTTGCTGGCGGAGCATTTGGAGGCGGGTGAGGGACGTGCGTAATTGCGACCTTTCACCCATACACCGACGTACTTCATCCCGATGCAGTTGAAGTACTTTCACGGCGGAAAGCGCAATGAATTGCGCGCCGTTTGGCTTGTTATCCATGACGCCTTCTTCGCCTAGTACTTCCCCTGGCCCCATCCGCGCGACTTCGACCCAATGGGCTCCATCGTTCAACTGGACGGACACCACTCCACTGCCGATAACCAACAAGTATTCGCTGATTGCGTTGGCTTTCAACACAAAGTCGCCAGTTGCCAGCCAGGTTGATAGCAGGTTCATGGCAAGACGGTCTTTATCCTCTGAAGTGAAACTTGCGAAAATGCGCACGTCGTCCAGCACAAAGCGAGTGATACCGGCCACCGGGATTTCAGCGGAATTGGCGATATCAACGCCGGATGCGCGTAGATGCCTGTAAGCAATGTCGTAAAGGCGATTACGTGCTGCAATTTTTTCGGCAGGCGTGCCGACAAAACCGATGACCTCATACTCCAATAAGCCTTCCGTTATGTTTTTGAGGATGACCTTGGGCGCAGGAACTGGCAGTAGCGCTGAATAACCCAGCAGCGCCTGCTCGAGTATTTCCTGGACGCGTTCGGGTCGAAATCGCAGAGGCAGGTGCAGGCTTATCGTCACCCCGTGTTGATCTTGGGGCCTGCTCATGTTTTGTATTTTGGTTTTCGCCGCCACCGAATTGGGTATGACGACGATGCTGCCTTGCGAGGTCAGCAACAGTGTGGCGCGCCAATCGATGTCGGTGACCCTGCCTTCCATGCCATCGATTTGAATCCAGTCGCCCACTTGATAAGGGCGAGTGGCATTCAGGACAATCCCGCTGAATACATCGCTGAGTGTGCTTTGCAAAGCCAGGCCGACGATAATGGCCAACGCGCCAGAAGTGGCGAGCAATCCTTTGACGGGAAGTTCCAGTACGTAGGCTGCCGCTGCGACGGTGGCGACCAGAAAAATCAGAGCGCCGAGCACTTCCCTGAGCAAGCGACCGCCTCCCTCAGTTCTGGATATCAGGATTGCGCCGAGCAACTCCGTCAGCATCCGCGCGCTTAAAAACCACCAGACGAGTACCAGCAGTGTTGCAGCCAACTGCCAGGAACCAGAGTCAGGATCGCGCACGGGTTGCAAGGGGGAGTTGCCGGACAGAAAGATGGCAGCGCTGTAACAGGCGTAGAGACAAATATTAATGCCCACGCGCAACCCCTGCAGCCTTCGGGGAACAACCCACCAACCAATAATATCGGCGATTAATATCGCCCCGAGGAGGGCGCACAGCCATTCAAGTGTCACGATGTGGCCCTCCCGGAGTCTGGTGCATTCGTGCTTTCCCACAAGCGGCGGAACAGGCGATCAAATGGCGACGCCACGCCAGAACTGGTGGAGTTCAGCACTGATGAATTCAGGCTTTTCCTCAAATACCCAATGTCCGCACTGCGCGATGACACCACCTTTTGCCGACAGCGCGATGTGTTTTGCCGAGGTAAAACAATGGTCGCCAAATGACACTTCGCCACCCCAGGCCAACACTGGGATCTTTAGCTTCCCCTTGGTCAGTTGCGCGGTCTGCTCCGCCATTTGCGGGATAGAGCCATAGTGATTCAGGCTGGCACGCAGGTTGCCCGGTTGGCGCATCTGCATGACGTAATAGTCGATGTCTTTCTCGGGCATTGCCGTCGGGTTGTAGGCAAAATCTCTGAAGAAGTGCCGCAGGTACATATCCTCCCGACCTTCAATAAGGGCACGGCTGATGTCCATGTTCATGTGCATGCTCAGATGCCAGTAGGGCACCCGCGGATCGACATAACCTGGAAAATCCAGGCCAAAAAAAGGTGTTTCGATAGTGGCCAACGACAAAGCGCGTTCAGCCGCCAGGTAGGCCAGGGCAACCGAAGGCGGACCTCCCAGGTCATGGCTGAGGATGTGGAATGTATGAGCCTGTTCAACCTCCAGCAGACCGAGCATGTCTTTAGCGATATTGATGGGGTCGTAACCTTGATACGGCTTATCGCTGTCGGCGAAGCCGCGGAGGTCGGGGGCGATGAACGTGTAATGTTCTGCGAGCCTGTCGATGACCGGCATGAACTCTCGATGATTTTGTGGCCAGCCGTGCATACAGAGGACCACGGGGCCTTTCCCGGCAACCACGTAGTTGAGTCGAACACCGTTAACGGTGGCGCGTTTGTGCGTCAGGTTGGTCATGGCGAGTGCCTTTTTTGTCCCGTCTGACCCGGGCCTTTCGAGCCCGGGAGCGTAAGGCGGGTGTGCAATGTGATGCATGCCGGACCCGGCCGGGTGAACGGCATGCGCAAGGCTTGCTTAGTTAAGGTGAGCCTTGAGTTCTGTGCCCGCCTGCCTCATGGCCGCCTTGACTTCCGGTACCTGGCTCAACGGGTTCAGCAGGCCATAGTCATGGATCATGCCGTTGTAGCGAACCGCCGTGACATTGACCCCGGCCGCGTCCAGCTTCTGCGCGTAGGCTTCGCCTTCATCGCGCAACACGTCCAGCCCCGCAGTCTGTACGAGGGCAGGTGGAAGTCCTTTTAACTGATCGATGCTGGCCTTGAGCGGGGAGGCATGAATTTCCGTCCTGGCTTTCAGGTCGGTTGTGTAACTGTCCCAGAACCAGGTCATCATGTTCCTGGTCAGGAAGTGGCCTTCAGCGAACTGCTTGTAGGTGTCCGTCTCGAAGTTGGAGTCCGTGACCGGCCAGAGGAGCAGCTGAAATCGAATTTTCGGAGTGGCTTTTTCTTTAGCCATCAGGCTCACGACAGCGGCCATGTTGCCGCCGACACTGTTACCGGCCACCGCCAGGCGCTTGCCATCCACGTTGATCTGTTTGCCGTTTTCCGCCACCCACTTGGTGGCCGCGTAAGCCTGGTTAATGGCGGTGGGATAATGGGCCTCAGGGGATGGTGTGTAATCGACGTACACCGCGACCGCACCGGAGGAGACGACAAGGTCGCGGATCAGGCGCGCATGGGTGGGATAATCCCCCAGGACCCAGCCGCCACCATGAAAGAACATAAAGACAGGAAGCTCGCCTTTGGCTTTTTCAGGCCGAACCACCGTCAGCTTGATCGTCTTGCCATTGGCGGTAATGGTCTTGTCACTCACCTCAACGCCCGATAGATCAACCTTTACCGAGTTTTGCGCGCCCGTCAGCACCGCGCGGGCTTCTGTTGGACTCAATTGCTCGAGCGGCTTGCCGCCACCCGCCGCCAGCGCATTCAGAAAGGCTTGGGTTTGATGTTCCGGTATTGGATTGCCTGCGGCCATTGCGGACCCGACCGATAGGGCGATCATCGCCGGCACTGCTTTCACGACGTGTTTCATGTTGCCTCCTGAAGCCATTGGTTTGTATGAAGCGTGTAAGAACGAGGGCGACTATCGGTGTCATCCGGCCAGCCTCGTATGGGGGGTTATTGGGCGAGATAACCGTTGCGGGCGAATGCGAAGCAGGCGGCTCGACCAATCCCGGTTAATGCTCCGGTCACAAGAACGACGTTGCTCATCATGGTTTCCCTTCTAATAAGACATGGCCACGTCAGGACGACGCAGCGCGTGAGCTGTCTCGACGTCAAACCAGTCGCGAACCTCCATCGATATTGATCGTGGCGCCGTTCATGAAGCCGTTGCTCATCAGAAACACCACGGCTGCACCCGCTTCGTCCGCCGTGCCGAGGCGATGCAGCGGCAGGGTTTGCTCCAGCGCGGCGACATAGCCATCGCGCGCATCGCCCAAGGCTTTCGCAAGGATCGGCGTGTTGATGGGCCCTGGAGAAAGGGTGTTGACCCGGATAGGTGCAAGTTCCAGAGCAAGGCCACGGGCCAATGCCTCCATGGCAGCCGATGCAGCGGCGAGCACCGCGGTGCCGTAAGCGTTTGGCCGATCTGCCAACGCACCTGAAATCAAAGTCACCGAGCCCTTTTTGGAAAGGCGATCGCCGAGAGCCCGCAAGGCATGTACCGACGCCCAGATCCGCTCATCAAAAGCGCGCTGCAAGTACGGGATGTCCGCTTCGAGGACTTTGCCGGCGACGAAGGTCCCCGCCAACAGCACCAAATGGTCAACCTGCTGTATGTCTGCCATTGCGGCATGGATCTGTTCGGGCCTGGTGATATCGGCCGCGCGCCAGCCGTCCAGCTCATGGGTCTTGGCGGCCTGCTCTGCGCGTTGCGGATCTGAACCCAGAACAATGACCTTTGCACCCCGGCCCTTGGCCTGAATCGCGACAGCCAGGCCAATTCCGGAGGTCCCCCCAAAGACAACAATGTTTTTGCCTGCTAAATCACCGGTTAAGGCGTCCTGCGCGGAAGTAATAGAGTTCATGTCTTAATCCTCATACTGATAGCGGTGGTGTATTTTTGAAGTCTTGTCCGACGCTACTTGATGGTCTGCCGGAGGGACGTTCGGAGCCAGTTCGATACGGCCTGTGCAAAGGCTTCAACGTCTTTTCCATTGCCAGTGATGATCCACTTCAAGGCCACAACATCGTCGGGCATAAATATCGCGCCATAACTACTCAACTGGATCACCAATTCGACGGAGTTATTGATGGTTGCTTTTTTTCCAACCAAGATGCCTGCCTGGGCAAGCACTATTGCGCCAAGTCCAATTCCCGCAACCAACTTTCGGGCTTTATCGAATTCTTGTAGTTGAGCGATAACATTGATGTTATTCCACAAATACTCTTTAGTCCCCGCTCCCCCCATCACAGCGATGGCATCGAAACATTCACTGTACAGCTCTTCCAGATCTTGAGTCTTGATGTGTTCAAAAGTCATTCCGTGCGTAGTGCGTGCATCGACGGAGAAAATTTTCAGGTTATATTCTTTGCGCCATACACCCAGGCACGATAAGAGCATCGGTGCGTCTATACGTCTCGGCGGGATAATGATGGCTAAGCTTTTCATAGATGTATCCTAACGACCCAGCTAACTAAAGGTGCCGTATAAAAGTGCATATTGGCTATCGCCGTTATCTGTAGCCGCTGCACCGATTGCAGCTCTGGAGTGAGCATCACCCTGTCGCATTTAAAAATACAGGTGCGCTACGGATTAACACCTAAACTCTTGCGATGTAAATGCGTGCAGTCCAGAGTTTTAAAGGCGTAGCGGCATTAGCACTAAATTCATTTAAGTCCTAAATGCTGGCGTGCGTTCTCTTCTTCGCTGCTTGGAAATATGATCCAACTGCAAAGGGTTTACTCGTTGATCAATCTGCACGGTGACCCTTCCAAGGCGGCATGTCGTCAATTGAACATGTTAAGGAAATCCGTGAGGTGTTGAATGAGCGAGCCATCGGAAAAGCTGCAGGTGTTCGTAAGCTATAATCAAATCCGGGTGCAGTTCCATGCCTGTCCACCTCGGCCTTGGCCTGAACTACAAGATGCCCTCGATCGCCTCGCATCGTTGCCTGGGTGCGTTAATTACGCATTAAGCTATTGGACACATAGTGCATTCCAATGGTCGATTATGGGTGTATGGACTGACGAGGAAGACCGTGATCGTCATTACTGTAGTGAACAGATTCAAGTTCTTTTCAATTGCCTTATTCAGCAACATGCCGCATTGATCTGTTGCAGCGAGGGGCAGATTTGAGCTTTGTGGCGGGGAACGTCTGAGCGTCCTACATGCGGGAGAATAAAAGTAATGAGCTTCGAAAAGCGTTATCAACCTTATCGCGGCCCCGCAGCAGGATGGGGAGCTCTTTTGTCCGTTGCGAAATATTGGATGCGAAGTGGTAATGCAATGAAAAATGTCCGCGCGCTTCGACTGTGCTGCCGAGTAAAGCGCCGCTCAGGCGGCGCTCGCGCTAGCGCGTTGGCCCGGGATGGCGCCAATCAGCTCACGGGTGTAATCGCTGGTCGGGCGGTTGAAGATGCGCTCCACCGAACCCTGTTCGATCACCCGGCCATTGCGTAACACCAGCACCTCATGGGCGAAGTTGGCGACCACCGACAAGTCGTGGGACACCAGCACGTAGGCGATGCCCATGTCCCGTTGCAGCTCTTGCAGCAGTTCAAGGATGTGCGCCTGCACGGACACGTCGAGGGCGCTGACCGGTTCATCCAATAGCAATAGATCCGGTTTCAGCGCCAGGGCGCGGGCGATGGCGACACGTTGGCACTGGCCGCCGGAAAGTTCGCGCGGCAGGCGATCGAGGAAACTCACCGGCATGTGCACGCGACTGATCAGCTCGCGCGCGGCCTGTTCCAGGGCCGGGCCCTTGAGCAAGCCGAACGACACCAGCGGTTCGACGATGCTGTCGAACACGGTGAAGCGTGGGTCCAGCGCCGCAAACGGGTTTTGTTGCACCAGTTGCAGGCGCTGGCGCAGCGGGCGGAAGTCGCGCCAGCTGAGGTCGGTGACGTCCTGTTGCTCGAACCACACCCGCCCGCGGCTGGGTTTTTCCAGGCCGAGGGCGATGCGCAGCGCGGTGCTTTTGCCCGAGCCGGACTCGCCGACAATCGCCAGAGTCTGCCCGGGGTAGACCTGCAGGCTCAGGTCCTCCAGCGCCACAAAGGTCGCGTCTTCGCCCTTGACCTTGGGCAGCGCGAACGTCTTGCCAACGTTCTGCAGTTGCAGGATCGGCGGCTGCGTTGGATTCGGTCGAGCCAGTGGCTGGCGGCGCTTGGCGAACGCCGGCGCGGCGGCGATCAAGGCGCGGGTGTAGTCATGCAGCGGCGCGCCGAGAATCTGCCGGGGTGCCCCTTGCTCCACCACTTGCCCCTGTTGCATCACCAGGACGCGGTCGGCGCGATCCAGCGCCACGCCAAGGTCATGGGTGATGATCAGCAACGAAATCCCGCGCTCACTGACCAGCCGTTGCAGGTGGTCGAGGATCTTGCGCTGCACGGTGACGTCCAGAGCACTGGTCGGCTCGTCGGCGATGATCAAGCGTGGGTTGCCGGCCAGGGCAATGGCGATCAGCACGCGCTGGCGCATGCCGCCGGAGAGTTCATGCGGGTACTGGCGCGCGCGCAGTACCGGCTTTTCGATACCGACCTGTTGCAGCAGCTCGACGATATCGGCATCGACGCCGGGGTAGCGCTTGCCCTTGGCCAGGATCAGCGCCTCGGCAATCTGCTGGCCAATGCGCAGGGTCGGGTTGAGGCTGACCATCGGGTCCTGAGGCACCAGGCCGATGGTGCGCCCGCGCAGGCCGCGTCTCTGGCGTTCGCCGGCGTGGGTGAGGTTGTTGCCGTTCACCCACAGCTCGCCGGCGCTGATGGTTGCGCTGTCCGGCAACAGGCCGAGAATCGCGTTGGCCAGGGTGGTTTTACCCGAGCCGGACTCGCCGACAATCGCCAGCGTCTCGCCTTGGGCGATGGTCAGTGACAGCTGGTTTACCGCCAGGTTGCCGTGCCGGTAGCTGACACTAAGCTGGCGAACATCCACTAAAGCATTCATCGCTGAACCTCCTCGAACGTGCGGGCAATGTGGTTGAGGCTGAACACCACCGCGACCAGGAACAGGCCGGGCAGCAACGACACCCAGGGGGCGGTGATCAGAAAGTGCCGACCGTTGGCGATCAACGTGCCCCATTCGGCGGCTGGAGGCGCGGCGCCGAAACCGAGAAAACTCAGGCCGGCGGTGGCGAGGATGGCTGCACCGAAATCCAGGGTCGCCAGTACCGCCACTGGGCCCCACGCGTTGGGCAGGATGTGCCGCAGCAAGGTGCGGCCCCAGCTGGCGCCGCCCAGGCGTGCGGCTTCCACGTACGGCAGGGTCTTGACCCGCAGCACTTCGGCGCGGGTGGTGCGGGCGAATCCGGGGATAATCCCGACGCCCACGGCGATAGCCACTGGCACCGTGCCGAAGCCGATGGCGGTGACAATCGCCAGGGCTAGCAGCAAGCCGGGCAGGGCGAGCAACACGTCGACGAACCGCATGATCACTGCATCGATACGCCCACCGGCAAAACCGGACAGAATGCCCAGCCCGAGCCCGCCCAACAACGCGATCCCCACCGCCAGCAAGGCCGCCAGCACCGACAGCCTGGCGCCGTAGACCACTCGGGTGTACAGGTCGCGGCCCAGCTCGTCGGTGCCGAACCAATGGCTCAGGTCAGGCGCTGTGAGCTTGACCGCAGGTGCGGTGGCATAGGGGTCGAAGCTGGTCAACCACTGCGGCGCCACGGCGGCCAGCAATGAAAACACCACAATCAACACCGCCAGGCTGAAACCCGGTCGCCGCAGCAAGGGCATTACCGCCGCCGTGGCACGTTGTCGGCGGGTGCGGCGTTGCCAGAGTGGGGGCGCAAGGCCGAGGTTTTGCTCAAGGATAGTCATGGTCTAGGACACCTTTGGCGTGTGGGAGATGCGCGGGTCGAGCCACGGGTACAGCAAGTCCACCAGCAGATTGACCAGCACAAAGGCTGCCGCCGACACCGTGACAATCGCCAGCACCACCGGGATGTCCTGGCGCAGCACGGCCTCCTGGGCCAGGCGGCCGATGCCGGAGCGGGCGAAGATGGTTTCCACCAGCACCGCACCGGACACCGTGTTGCCCACCTGCAGGCCGATCAGCGTAAGAATCGGCAGCGCCGCGTTGCGAAACCCATGGCGCGCCTGCACCTGGCCGCGGCTCAGGCCCTTGGCGTAGGCGGTGACGATATACGACTCCTGCCACACGCCCTGGAAGCTGCGCTGCAGCACTTGGGCATACACCGCCGCACTTGGAATCGCTAGGGTGATCGCCGGCAGTACCAGGCTTTCAAAGCCCCGGCTGCCGGTGGCGGGGAGCCAGCCGAGGCCGAAGGCGAACACCTGGATCAGCAACAGGCCCATCCAGAACACTGGCACCGAAAACCCCAGGGAAGGCAGGCGCGCCAGGGCTTTTTTCAGCGGTTGCCAGCGGATATAGGCGGTCAGGTAGGCCAGGCCGACACCGCCGACCAGCGACAACACAATCGCCAGACCGGCCAGGGACAGGGTTTGCGGCAGGCGCTCGGCGAGCAACTCGGCGACCGGGCGGTTCAGCGACAGGGACTGGCCGAAATCTCCGTGCAAGGTGCCCAGTAGCAGGTCGACATATTGCTCGAAGAGGCCCTTGTCCAGGCCGTAATAGGCGCGTGCCTTGGCCAGGTCGGCCACCGACAGCGAATCGGCCTCCATGCCCGAGGCACTGAGCATGATCGACAGCGTGTCGCCCGGCAGCAGATAGAGGATGAAGTAGGTGATGCTATAGGCCCCCCACAGCACCAGAAGGGCTTGGCCGACGCGGCCGATCAGGTAGCGGCTCATGGCGTGCCGATCTCGATATCACCCAGCAGCGCGAAGCCCTCGGCGGTCCAGCGAAAGTTCTTCACCTTGGGCGACGTTGCGGCCTGCCACACGCGCTCGTACACCGGGAATGCCGAGCTTTCGTCGATCAGCAGGTCCTGCAGGTCGCCATAGGCGGCGGCGCGTTGTGCGCCTTGGGTGGCTGTAATGCCGGCATCGAACAAGCCCTTGGCTTTTTCCAGGGTAGCCGATTCGTAGGTGTTAGTGGCCACGGTGGAACTGTTGGCGCTGCGCGGGTCGAGGATGGTTTGCAGGATGATCGGGTCGGCGCGGGTCATGTAGTTGATGGTCAGGTCGTAGTTGCCGGCGGAGTTGTTGGCCACCCATTCGGCGCGGGTCACCACGCTGAGTTTCAACTCGATGCCGACCTTGCGCAGTTGGTCCTGGATCAGTACGTCACCCGCGGTTTCGGCCGGGCTGATGTTGTAGCTCAGGCTCAGGCGCTTGCCGTTTTTGCTGCGGTAACCGTCCGCGCCCTTGGCCCAGCCGGTTTGATCCAACAGTTTCTCGGCAGCTGCCGGGTCGTAGACGAGCTTGCTGCCCTGGCTTTTGAAGTAAGGCGTGGTCACGTCGAAAATGCCGTCCACCACCGGAAACTCGGCGTTATACACGGTGCTGGCGTAGCTCTTGCGGTCGATGGACTTCTGCACGGCCAGGCGCACGTGTTGATCGGCGAGGATGCGTTCGCCACGGGTGTTGGGGTACAGGTTCAGCGCCGGGCCCGGCAGCGAACGGCTCTGGATGGTCGCGCCCTTGGACTGGAACAGCTTCAGGTCGACTTCTGAAAACGGGTTGCGTGGCCACAGGATGTCGGCCTTGCCCTGCAGGAACAGGCCGTTGCGCACGCTTTCTTCGGGGATGTAGCTGATGTCGACGGCGTCCAGGTGTGCCTCACCCGGGTTCTTCATATTCGCCGAGGGCCACGCGTAACCCTTGCGTTTGGTCAGGTGCGCGCCGACTTCCGGGGTATAGCTGGCCAGCACAAACGGTCCGGTACCGATGATCTTGCCCAGCGAGCGCTCCTTGACCGTGAGTGCATAGGACGCGGGCGCGAGAATTGCCAGGTTGGTGGTCGAGGTGGCTTGTAAAAAGCCCGCGTTGGGTTTGGCCAGTACCAGCTTGACGGTGAAGTCGTCGACCACTTCGGCGTGGTCATAACCCGCCAGGTAGGTGGCGCCGAAGGTCGCCGGCAGCTCGGTGGCCAGGGCCTTGTCGCTGTCGAACGCGGTTTTCACCGCTTTTGCGTCGAAGCGCTCGCCGTTGCTGAACGTCACGTTGTCGCGCAGGTGAAAGGTGTAGGCCAGCGCGTCGTCACTGATCTCCCAGCTCTTGGCCAGCCAGGGGATGATCTTGCCGGTGGCCGGGTCCTGGTCGGTGAGCGACTCGGCGACATTGCGCAGCAGCACGCGGTGTTCCAGCCAGTAGACCTGGAACGGGTCGAGGCTGACCAGGGTGGTGTTGTCGCCAAAAAATGCAATATTCAGGGTTTTGTTCGCTTGCGCCTGGTCACCCGAAGGTGAGCAGGCGGCCAGGCTGATCGCCAGGGCGCAGGGGGCCAGCAGACGGCTCATCAAGTTGGAGGTGTTCAATGGGGTGCCCTCGTTTGGCGATGTGAATCAGAAGTCGTAGGCCAGCTTTGTGTACCAGTAGCCGCCGCCCGGATAGAACGGCGGGTTGCCGTAAGGCGCCAGGCCCAGGTTGCTGTAGACGGCGTGCCGGTCGGGGCGCACGTCGAAGATGTTGGTGCCGCCGATGCTGACGGTGATGCTGTCGACGAAGGTGTAGCTGACGTCGAGGTCGGTGATCCATTTGGCGCCGAAGCTGCGATCCCCGGTGGGGTTGACCGCCAGGGTCTTGACCGCGCCGTAGCGGGAGGTTTGCAGGTTGACCGCGAGGTCCTCGACCTTCCAGTTCGCGCCGAGGATCCACTTGGTCTTGGGCGATGCCTGCGTGAGGTCACCCTCGCGGTCGCGGCCCACCAGGGTCACGCCGGAACCGTTCAGTGCGGCCGGGGTGTCACGGGCGCCTTCGATGGTGGTCTTGTTCCAGTTGAACCCGAGGCTCCAGCGCACGTCGCCCCAGGCATCCAGCGGCGTGGTGTGGTCGGCCACCACATCCAGGCCACGGGTGCGGGTCTCGAAGGCGTTGGTGTAATAGTTGACCCAGGTGCCGGTGGGCACCCCTTGGGCGGCGAGGATCGCGTTGACTGCGCCATTGCCCTGGTCATAGATATTGCTGGTCAGGGCGATGCGGTCGTCGATATCGATCAGGTAGGCGTCGGCGGTGATGCTGGTGCGCGGCGCGGGTTGCCAGGTGAGGCCCAGGCCGAGGTTGCGCGACTTCTCCGGTTTCAGATCATCGCCACCCAGCGCCTTGGCCAGGTTGCTGCCCGACGGGGTCAGGCGGGTGACTGCCGGAACCACGTTGCCGTTGACGTCGGTGGCCACGCGGTTGTCCGCCACGGTGTAGCCGATCTGGGTCAGCGACGGCGCACGGAAACCAGTGCCGACGGTGCCGCGCACCGCCACGCTGTCGGTCAGCTCGTAGCGCGAGTTCACCTTGAGGCCGAAGGTGTTACCCGAGTCATCGTCGTAATGTTCGACCCGCCCGGCCACATCGAGGAACCAGCGCTCGGTGAGGTCAAAGCCCAGGTCCAGGTAGCCGGCGTAGTTGTTGCGGATCAGGCTGACCTCATCTTCGGGGCGAATGGTCACCGCCGCCTGTGCGCCCGATGCCGCCGGGTAGGTGCCGGTGATGTAGGCCTCGGGGTCGCCGGCGAAGGTGCTGAAATGCTCCCAGCGATGCTCCAGGCCGGCCGACACCTGCACCGGCGACGTGAGGTTGAACAGGCTGTCGTAACGGCGGGTGAAGTCGAGGTTGTTGACCCATTGCTCGAAGCGGAAGGTCGCCAGGTTGTCGAATTGGGTCGGCGAGGCGGTGCCCAGCGACGGGTTGATATTCAGGTCGCTGGAGTGGTGCACATTGTTGCGCCCGTAGGTGGTGCTCAGGTCCCAGTTCCACTCGGCCACTTGGCCCTTGCCGCCAAACAGCAACTGGTAGTCGCGGTCCTTGATGTTGTTCAGCGGAAAGTAACCGTCGGGGAACACCTCAGGCACCGCCGCGCGGCCGGTGGGCAGGCGCAAATAGTTGGCCGCTTCGGCGTCGCGCTCGCCGTAGGTGGAGAACGAATAAAGGGTCAGGTCTTCCAGCGCCAGCTCGGCGTTGTAGGCCAGGTTGAAGGCCTTGAGGTCGGGGTCGCCGTTCTTGATTGCCACTCGGTCCCAGGCCGCTTCCTTGGCCGGATCGTTGAACGCACGTACGCTGCTGTCGGCCTTGTCGTTCCAGGAGGCTTCGCCGCGCTTGCGCGCATCGGCCGAGAGGTGGAAGAAGCCGCCATCGCCGAGCTTGAAACCCTGGTCGCCGGCGACCTTGATGGTTTCGCCCTGGCCGGAATACAACTGGCCATAGCTGGTCTCCAGGTGCCCGCCGTTGTTGGTGGACTTGAGGATGATGTTGATCACCCCAGCCACCGCATCCGAGCCGTACTGGGCCGCGGCGCTGTCCTTGAGTACTTCGATATGGTCGACCGAGCTGACCGGGATCAGGTCGATGTCCACGGCATTCGCGCCGCTGTTGTCGATCGAGCCGCGCTGGCCGGTGGCACCGTTGTGGCGCCGTTTGCCGTTGACCAGCACCAGGGTGTAGGCCGGGCCGAGGCTGCGGTTGCTCAGCGGGCGGGTCACCGAGTTGTAGCCAGCGATATTGGTGCCGAAGTTGAAGGAGGGCAGCAGCTTGGCAATCGCCTCGGACAACTCGGCGCGGCCGGTCTTGAGCAACTGCTCGCTGTTGATCACATCAATGGGTGCCGGGCTGTCGGCGACGGTGCGCTCCTGGCCGCGTAAACCGGTGGAAATCACCGTTACCGTGCCGAGCTTGGCGTCCTCGGCGCAGGCGGGCACCGCCGCCAGCAGCAGCGAGCTGGTTAACAGCGACAGGCGGAATTTTTTCAGCGGGGCGGGGAGAGAAATATCTGGCATATCGAGAGAGATCCATGTCGGGAGTACGTCCTCCGCCAGGCATGGGGTCGGTCTGTGAGGTGAAGATATCTCTATAAAAAACTGCGGGGAAAGTCTTTTTTGGAATAAGCTAATTATTAGATAATGTTATTTTTCGGCTTAATAAGATCATCTATTTTTATTATCTGGCCGTTGGATGTGCGCGACGTCATCGCCTGTCATAATCCACCCGTCTCACCCCAGCCCCCACACGGAGTCCATACCATTGATGGTGCTGTTCAATCGATTGAGCGCGTTTTCCATCCAGGCGCGCAGGGCGCTGAAGCTGGTGTGGGGGACGTCGCGGTCCTTATTCATAGGCCTGCTGCTGGCAACCATCGTTGCCGGTCTGTTGCCTGCGCTGGCGGCCTGGATCGGCCAGCGTATTGTCGATGGCGTGGTGCACGCGATGCAAATTCACGCAGCCGGCAGCCAGGCGCCCGTGTGGCCAGTGATGCAATACGTGCTGGCCGAGGCGGGCGTGTTGGCGCTGCTGGCCGCCGCCCAGCGCGCGTTGTCGATGCAGCAATCGTTGCTGCGGGTGCAGTTGGGGGTGAAGGTCAACCTGATGATTCTGGAGAAAGCCCAGACCCTCTCACTCCTGCAATTTGAAGACGCCGAGTTCCACGACAAGCTGGTGCGCGTGCGCCAGGGCGCGTCGACACGGCCGCTGAGCCTGGTCACCAAGGGCCTGGGGCTGGTGCAGAACCTGATCTCGCTGATCAGCTTTGCCGTGCTGTTAGTGCACTTTTCGCCGTGGGCGCTGGTGATTCTGGTGGTCGGTGCCTTACCGGTGTTCTTCGCCGAGACGCATTTTTCGGGCAATGCGTTTCGCCTGTTCCACCGGCGCGCGCCCGAGACCCGTCAGCAGAATTACCTGGAATCGCTGCTGTCCCACGAGACCCATGCCAAAGAGGTCAAGCTGTTCGGCCTGGCGCCGCTGTTCCTCAAGCGCTACCGCGACAACGCCCGGCGCTTGTACACCGAAGACCGCCAGTTGACGGTGCGCCGGGATGCCTGGGGCTTTGCCCTGGGCCTGCTGGGCACCGCGGCGTTTTATGTGGCTTACGCCTGGGTGGTGCTGGACACTGTGCGCGGCCAGACCAGCCTGGGACAGATGACCATGTACATCGTGCTGTTCAAGCAGGGGCAAAGCGCGATCACCGCCAGCCTCAGCGCGATTGCCGGCCTGTATGACGACAGTCTGTTTCTGTCGGACCTTTATGAGTACCTGCTAACCCCGGTGGTCGTGCCAAGTGGCCGGCTTACCCAGGGCGCGCGTCCTGGCGACGGTCTGCGCTGCGAGCACGTGGGGTTCAGTTACCCAGGCGCTGAGCGGCCGGCATTGACTGATATCAACCTGCACCTGGCGCCGGGGCAAAGCCTGGCCCTGGTGGGCGAGAATGGCTCGGGCAAAACCAGCCTGATCAAACTGCTCACGCGCCTTTACACCCCGCACGAGGGGCGCATTCTGCTGGATGGCAGCGACTTGCAAGACTGGGATGAACAGACACTGCGCCAGCGCACTGGGGTGATTTTTCAGGATTACATCCGCTACCAGATGACCGTCGGCGAGAACCTTGGGGTGAGTGACGTCGATGCGCTGAACGACGAGGCGCGCTGGCGCACTGCCGCAACCCAGGGGGTGGCCGCCGAATTCATCGAGCGCCTGAGCAAAACCTACGGCACACAGTTAGGGCGCTGGCTTGGCGGCCAGGAGTTGTCGGGTGGGCAATGGCAGAAAGTCGCCTTGTCACGCGCGTATATGCGCCAGGAGGCGGATCTGCTGATTCTTGACGAGCCCACGGCCGCGCTGGACGCCGGCGCCGAGGCGGCGGTGTTCGAGCACTTTCGCGAACACGCCAAGGGCCGCATGACGTTGCTGATTTCCCATCGATTCTCCAGCGTGCGCAATGCCGACCACATCATCGTGCTGGACGGCGGGCGAATCCTGGAGGAGGGCAGCCATCACCAGCTGATGGCGGCGGCTGGGCGCTATGCCGAGTTGTTCGATGTTCAGGCGCGGGGGTATCGCTAGGTTCCCGAGCGCTCGTCCAGTCCATGGGGGCAGTCAGCTCGATTTCGCGCGCAGCAGGTCTGTTGAGACTATGCTCATCCCCACCTCAGGCCATGTACTGGCTTCAGTTGTCGTCCGCCAAGGAAAGGAGTCTGTACATGTCTGGTTCTTCATACCCGGTTCTATTGTTGCACTGGCCGAACGAGCAGTCCGACCCGCTGAAATGGCTTCATCGACAGGCTGTCGGCAGATGTAGAGGGATGACTGTGGGTCAATCCCGGGCGCGATGGAGGACGACATGAAGGCTCAACCGATCCACACAATCATGTGGCGCTTCGCCGGCTGCCTGGGTGGGCTAATGATGATTGCCGCCCATCCGGTCCAGGCCGCCGACGGTGGTATCGCCAGCGGCCCTACCGCAAGCTATGGCATTGCCTTCAGCAACTCCTATGCGGGCAGTGATTTTCGCAAGGTGATGGTGCGCAACTGGCAGGAGATTGCGCTCCAGGCGCAAAAAGAGGGTTTGATCGGTGAGGCTCCGGTGGTCAGCGCCAATAACTCGGCCTCGGAACAAGCGGCCCATATCCAGGAGATGATCGTCAACGGCGTCAACGCCATCGTCATCCTGGCCGCGTCCGACACGGCCCTCAACGGGGTGATCCGCGATGCCTGCAACGCCGGCATCGTGGTGGTGGTCATGGCCAGCCTGGTCACCGAACCCTGTGTCTATACGGTGGACTACAACTGGTCCGCCATGGGCCGCGTGGAAGTGGATTACATTGCCGAGCGCCTCAAGGGTAAAGGGACACTGCTGGAAATCCGCGGCATTGCCGGCGATGCCACCGATAAAAATATCAGCGACGGCATTCGCAAGGCCGCCAGTGACTATCCGGGCCTGAGGTTCGCCAAGACCGTGTACGGCAACTGGACGGAGTCTGTCGCACGCAAGGAAGTGGCGCTGGCGTTGCCATCGCTGCCCGGCATTGATGCCGTTGCTACCCAGGGAGGCGACGGTTATGGCGCGGCCATGGCGTTCAAGGCGGCGGGGCGTCCTTTGCCGATCATCGTGATGGGGAATCGTCAGGACGAACTCACCCTGTGGCAACAGGAGCGCGATGCCAACGGCTACGAGACCGTCTCCGTTTCCGCTTCTCCAAGCGTCTCCCAGGTGGGGTTCTGGGTGGCCCAGCAGGTGCTGGCGGGCAAGCAGGTGCCGAAGTTCGTCGAAGTACCGCTGGTGCGTATCGATGCGAAAGACCTCGACGCCTGGCTCGCCAGCATGCCGGTGGGCGGCGCCGCCAATCCGCTCTACAGCCAGGCTTCCGTCGCGGCGATGATCGACGCGGCCGCCAACCATACGGCGCCGTCGGCGCCTTTGCCGGAAGTTGCGAAGTAGTGGCGGGCGGGGGGCGCGGCTGCGGGGCGCCATGTTGATATTCAAACCCGTCAGCGATCGGCCCATTGCCGTCAAAATTGGCTTGGCGGTCGCCGCCCTGGTGTTCCTGATGTTGACGGTGTCTCTGGTGAACCTCTACGGCCTGCGAGGCATGGTACGCGCGGTGGACTCGGCCAGTCATTCCGCAGAAATCCTGGCGTCGGTCAACGCGGCCACCGGGCGGGTGGAAAACTTCATTGCCACCCGCGATCAGGAAAGTTTGTCCCAGGCCGAGGGCAGGGTGGCGACGGCTATCGCTGGCCTCACCGCCATTCCGGTGGCCGAGGCGGAATCGCTCAAGGGCAGTCTGGAGCGGCTCGCCGCCGCGATCGCCGCCTTGCGCGCGGCGAGCCTGACCATGGATGGCGAAACGGAGAACATGACCGCCCATTACGGCCGGATGCGAGAGGCGACGACTCTCGTCGAACAGGGCATCGCCGATGGGTTGAAGGCGGTCGACGCTCGCGCCGTTGAGCACCAGGCGCGGGTGAGCAACATCGAAAGTGCCCACCGCATCCTCGATGTCCTGCGCAACGGCGAACGGCTCATCACCGCCAACGTGGCCAGGATGCTGGTGACCGGTGACGGGGTCGCCGCGACTGCGGTGCGTAATGCCTGCGCGGCACTCCAGCCCCTGGTCGAACAGTTGCGCGAGGTGATGGGGACGCCGCAGGAGAGCGAGGTCCTCGACCAGTTGGCTGCGGCGCTCGCGGCTGCCAGTGTGACGATAGAGCGTCTTGGCGAGGCACCCAGGCTGCACGCAGAGGAAGTTTTGCGGCATCTCTCCGCCGTGGGGGATGTGGCCGGGCGCCTCGAGGCGCTGTTGAGTGATGTGGAAGGGGACGTTGCCCATGACGCCAGCGACATTCAGGCAGCCACCGGTTTGCTGCACAATGCAGCGGCGTTATCCAAGCGTTTCGCCGAGCGTGTGGCGACCCTGGAAGCGCAAACCCTGTCGTTTCGTCTGTCACCGTCGGCCGAGATCGCCGGCGCCGTCGGCACCCTCCTGGACGAGCTACTCCGTCTCTCTCGGGTGCTTCCTTCCTCCGTGGGGCTGCAAGGCACGGCTACGCCGCTGACTGTCAACGAGCAGATTGCCGGTTACCGGGCGGCATTCGCCAGGTTCCATCAGGCAAGCAACGCCTTGAGCGACGCGCGCGACCAGGTTCGCAACGAGGCCCGCAGCGCCGGCCTGTTGGTTGCGCGCTTCGCGGGTCAAGCGCGCTCCGACGCCCTGGTCCACAATGATCGCGGCATGCTTGCGACGATCATCGCGGTTACCGTCGCCATCCTGCTGGCCGGCGCCATTGCCTGGAGCACGTCGCGATTTGTCGCGCAGCCCATCGTGGCTCTGGCCTCGGTCATGCGTCGGCTTGCAGCCGGCGACCTGCATGCCGAGATCGCCAGCGTCGGACGCGGCGATGAGATTGGCATCATGACCCGCGCCGTTCGGGTGTTCCAGGAGAATGCCCTGCGCATCCGGGTGCTGGAGGCCGAGGCCGAAACCGAACGACAGCAAGTCCAGGCCTCTTTGGAGAGAATGGTCGCCGAACGCACCGATACGCTGCACCAACAGACCGAAGTGCTGGAAGCGCAAGCCGTCGAACTTATCCAGGCGCGCAACCAGGCCGAGACGGCCAATCAGGCGAAGAGCGATTTCGTGGCCACGGTCAGCCACGAATTGCGCACCCCCCTGACCCTCATTCTCGCGCCCCTGGAGCAGCTCTCGGCGGCGGCCACCCCGCCCGTGGATTGGCGCGTGCAGATCGAGCGCGCCCAACGCAATGCGCTGCGCCTGATGAACCGGGTGAACGATATCCTCGATTTCTCCAAGGCTGAAGCGGGCAAGTTTGAGGTGTGTCCAACGTCGGTTGATTTGAATAAAGCGGTGGGGGTGCTGGCCGAGGATGCCGCCATGGTGGCCGAGGGCAAGGGCTGCACCTTGACCTGCAGCATCGACCCCGCGCTCGGCAGCGTGTTTCTGGACCCCCGACACTTCGAGAAGATCCTGCTCAACCTGGTGAGCAATGCCATCAAGTTCACGCCCGCTGGCGGCACGGTGCACCTGGCCGTGACGCCGATCGATGGCGAGCGATTTGAACTGGCGGTGCACGACTCGGGGATTGGCATCGCGCCCGACAAACTGCCGCTGCTGTTCCAGCGCTTTTCCCAGATCGATAATTCCGCCACGCGCCACTACAGCGGCACAGGCATCGGCCTGGCCCTGGTCAAGGACCTGGTCGAATTGATGGGCGGCGAAGTCGGCGTCAACAGCGAGCCCGGACGGGGCTCGTGTTTCTTTGTTCGACTTCCACTGGGGGCTGAGCAAGACAGGGTAGCGACCGAAGGCGGCCCTCTGTACGAGCAGCCGTCACTGAGCACAACAAGCTCAACCGAGCAGCGCCACCTGCGTTTTGACGACGGCCACCAGGGCGCTCCAACGCCAGACGCAGGCGAGGAGCAGCACCCGGCACACGCCTCGCGGTCCAGAGTGCTGGTGGTAGACGACAGCCCGGAAATGCTCAGCTATCTCACCGAGCTTTTGCACGACGACTACAGTGTCGCCACCGCTACGGATGGAGAGCAGGCCTGGGCGCTCCTGCAGCGTCGACCGATCGATGTCGTCGTTTCGGATGTGATGATGCCGCTGCTCGACGGCTTCGGCCTGACCGCCAGAATCAAGGCCAGCACCGGTTTTGCCCATTTGCCCGTAATCCTGGTGACCGCCCGCGGCGGCGGTGACGCCTGCGTTTCAGGGCTGGAAAGTGGCGCCGATGACTACATCGCCAAACCCTTCTCGCCGCTGGAGCTCAAGGCTCGCGTTCGCGCGGCGCTGCGCATGAGCCAGGTGCAAAGCGAACTGCATGCCAAATCGCGCCAGGCGGGCATGGCCGAAATCGCCACGGCTGTGCTGCACAACGTCGGCAACGTCCTCAACAGCGTGAACGTCTCGGCAGACCTGGTCAGCAACCAGTTGCGCGCATCCAAAGTCCATGGCCTGGGCAAGGTCGCTCAACTGATGAACGAACACGTCAACGACCTGAGCGATTTTCTTACCCAGGACCCCAAAGGCAAGATGCTGCCCGACTACCTGCTCAAGCTGGCGCAGGTGGTGACGGCAGAGCAAAAAGGCATTGTCGAAGAGCTCGGGCAACTCACCAAAGGCATTGACCACATCAAAACCATTGTCGCTGCCCAGCAGTCCTATGCCGTTGCTGTCAGTGTCGTGGAGACAGTGTCGGTCACCGCGTTAATCGATGATGCCTTGCGCATGAGCGCCGGCTCGCTGGAGCGCCAGGGGGTGACGGTGGTCAAGGAAATCGCCGATGTGCCTCTGCTCGCGCTGGACCGTCACCGTGTGCTGCTGATTCTGGTGAACCTGATCAGCAATGCCAAGCACGCGTTGGAAGGCGTGGCCGATCGCAGCCCATGCGTCACGCTCGATGCCGCCCTCGTTGACTCATCAGGGCTGCGTATTTCGGTGACCGACAACGGCAGCGGGATTACGCCAGAGCACCTGGCGCGGATCTTTTCGCATGGCTTCACCACACGCAAGGAGGGCCACGGCTTCGGCCTGCACAGCTGTGCACTGGCTGCGCAGGAAATGGGTGGCCGCTTGACTGTACACAGCGACGGCGCTGGACAAGGTGCAACGTTTACCCTGGATATCCCCATTGATGCTTCGCTGAGTCAGTGATGAACAGTGGAAAAATGGATTACGCGCTGTGCCAGCCTGCCCAGAGAAGGAAAATTTTGCCCCCATGGGCTCTGGAATCCAGTGGAATTGGACGGACGGGGCTGAACTAAATTTAGCCATAACTTTATGTTAATAAAAGTTTTTTTGACTTTTTTTCACCCAGCAGCATGCGGAGTGCGTTTCAGGTCAGCGGCAACACCTGGCTCGCCTTGAGGCGTCACACGCAACCTGGAACTCTGCCCACCGCCAGCCGGTGCATCTGTCAGCAGGGTTGTCATGCGCGTGGCTAACTTGAACGAAAAGCGCCGAAGCTCAGGGACGGCGGTGGCTTCCCAATACTGCGCCTTGAGCATGGGCCCCACGTAGCTAAGCCAAGGGATCGGCTGATGCTGCTGATCCAACACGCGCAATTGGTCGTCCACAAGTATCCCGAAGCCACAAGGGGCAGCGCTGAGAAGCCCTTGCTCCAGCAAGTTGTTGACCAGGGAGGTATCGACTCGCTGGATGTCAAGGTTGGGCCCGGTGCAATTGATGATGTTGCTGACCCTGAGCGATACAGTTGCCTGGTCGCTGCGCCGTTTAAAGCCCACAATCAAGCCTTTGCCCAGCAGCGCCACATTGGTCAACCTGCCGGCATGAATGGCCAGCTGTCCACTTTCCAGATGATCTCGAAAGTGTTCGAAAGTGGCAGGCGCCAAACGATGACGATGGACGTCCCACCAAGGTTGGACATGCCGTAGAAATTGTCGCTGCTGCGTGGTATCCATCGCGCACCAGAGTTTTTGTACCCACGGACGCAAGCTGTCGATCACGGCTCGCCAATCGCCTCCTCGGCGCTGATGTTCCTTGACCCGCTTGCGCAGTGTCGCCATCAGCTGTCGAGGTGAGCCGCGCCCCAGGTGCACAGGGGCGCAAAGGGGGGCAATAACCTCCGTTGAGTGTCCAAGGGGCAAGAGCCCGCGCCGAGAGAGTAAATGGATTGGGCCGCGATGGCCTTTTTGAAGCAGTTGCAGTGCCATGTCGACCGCTGTCAAGCCGGAGCCGATCAACAGCACTGCGGCGTCTGGATCGGACGCCAGACATAGAGGAGGACTCCAGGGATCATGCGCGTAGGTCTGCGGACGTAGGGTCTTGTTCAAATTGCAGCAGTCGGCGGGAGGGAAGTTGCCAAAGGCGAGGATCACATGATCCGCCTCGAGGGTACATCCATCCGACAGCTTGAGCCGGGCGCCGTCACCGCAGGGTTGCACCTGTATGACTTCCGCGACAATCCGTGACAACTGCGCGCCAGGGTTTAAGCGTTCAGCGCCGTCGAGCACATCGTTCAAGTAGTCGCCATAAAGGTTGCGAGTGACGTACGAAGTAGACTCAGCGTTGAGGTGCCGGCTTCTGCAGAACCTCAAAAAATCTTCTGGTTCATCATCCAGCGCACTCATTTTCCCCACGTTGGCGTTCAATAGGTGGAGGGGGCTGCTGGTGCCGTAGGCCAGCCCTCGTGCCATGGCCCGCGTACGATTGACCAGTATTATGCGCAGTTTGGTGCCTGCGCTACGCAGGATCTGTGCCGCAGTGACCACACCGCTGAAGCCAGCACCGACGATAACGAGCGTCTTCATAATGGTTGCCCCATATGAATGTAACGGTTAGTTCCAGCACCGACGGTTGTGCAGGAATGCTTCGATGGTGCGCGCGGCCTGCTCGACAGAGGTCGTTGCGCTATCGATCAAGATGTCGGGGGATAGGGGCCGTTCATAGGGAGAGTCGATACCGGTGAAATTCTTGATCAGGCCCCTACGCGCCTTGGCGTACAGCCCTTTGGGGTCGCGTCGCTCCAGGACTGCCAGCGGCGCATCAATGAATATCTCGATGAAATCGTCGGGGGCGAAGAGAGCTCTGGCCATGCGACGCTCTTGTTCGAACGGTGAGATCAGGCACACCAAGGTGATCACGCCCGCATCCACCATCAGTTTGCCCACCTCGGCGGTACGCCTGATGTTTTCCTTGCGATCGTCATCGACAAAGCCCAGGTCGGCGGTCAGGCCCTGACGAAGCCGGTCACCGTCCAGCAGGCACGTGTGCAGCTGGTGCTCGTGCAGGTTGGCCTGGACCCGGTTGGCGATGCACGACTTGCCCGCGCCGGACATGCCGGTGAACCACAACAGGAGCGAACGGTGGCCCTTCAGATCGGAATGTTCCTGACGCCCTATCTCGAAGGGGTGCGGGACCAGGTCCGAGTGCACTGGGAGGGTTGGCGGTAGTGCCAGCGAAGAAGACATGAGGTATCTCCGTGGAATTTGTGTGGGTCAGAACTCAACGACGGCGCGATAACGCACCTGATTGTTGCGCAGTGCATCCAAGGCCTGATTGATTCCTGTCGCCGGAAATGTTTCGACCAGGGGCCAGACGTGATGCTCGCTGGCAAACGCCAACATTTGCAGCATGTCGTGACGCCCGCCAACATTGGCAGTGGAAACCGTCAGGGTTTTGTACGTCATGGCTGCGATGTCCAAGGTGACCGGGTTGGGCATACCTGCAAAGCACAGGGTGCCGCGCGGCCGCAGCAAGGCGATGGCGCTCGCCCAGTCCTGATCGTTGGAGGCCGTCACCAACAGGAAATCCAGGGTGTTTTCCTGGGCTTTCAGCGTGTGCGGGTCCAGGGTGCAGAAGTGGCTGGCACCCAATTCCATGGCTTGGGATCTCTTGTCCTCAGAGCTCGACAGCGCGGTCACGGTGCACCCGAACTTGGCGGCGAACTGGATGGCCAGGTGACCCAACCCGCCGATCCCTAGCACGCCGACCCGCATGTCCGGACGGGTGCCACGCAGCAGTGCGGTAAACACCGTCTGTCCCGCGCAAAACAACGGCGCCGCCATGGCTGAGGGCAGGGCATCGGGAATGGCGAATACGAACTTTGCGTCACAGGTCAAAAAGTCCGCGAAGCCACCTCGCTGCCCATTGCTGCACGTAGGCACTACCTTTGGACAATGCTGCTCTTCACCCTTCAGGCACCACTCGCACGCAAGGCATGCCCCCTTGTACCAGCCGACGCCGACACGTTGCCCCGCAGCGAGCCCCGTTACCGAGGACCCGCTGCGGACTACTTTTCCGACCACCTCATGACCACACACTTGCGGGTATTGGGAGGCTTCGCCCCAGTTTCCTTCGATCAAATGCAGGTCGCTCGTGCAGGCGCCGCAATGGGTGACCCGGATCTCGACTTCATTGGGACCCGGGTCCAGGCGGGGGTACGTAAAAGGCTCCAATGGCGAGCCTGGGCTATGGGCCGCCCATCCGGTGGTAGTCTGTGTCATGGGGTCTCTCCTGTGTCCAGGTTGAGTGCGGTGAGGTACTGCTGCGTCCATTCGGCATCGATCACCGGGCATTCCAGCTGCGCGACTTGCAACGGGGCCGGGTGGCTGAAGTGTTTGAAGTCTTCGATGATCATTGGAAGGATCAGCAACGTGCGCTGTAGCACGGCGTTGCCAGGTGCCTGGGCTTCGAGTCTGACGCGCCATTGAGCGAGGGGGAGTGCCGTGAACCGGTCCGCCCCCAAGAGCGTCTGGATCCAACTGCAGATCTGTTCCCAGCGGGTGTTTTCTGGGTTGTAAAGGTGATGGATTGACGTCGATTGCGTCATCGATCCGCCGAGGGCACAGTGCACGAAGATCCGTGCGACATGATCCACCGGCGTGAGATTCAGCGACCAGTCGCTTTGCGCCGGCCAGGCCTTGAGAGCAACACAGCTACGAATCATCAGTCCGACATAGTCGTCGGGGTTGATGCGGTCGCAGGCATTGGCCTCAAGGGGAGCGCTGATGTCCCCGCATCTCAGGATGTGCAGATCTATGCCGGTCTGTTCACGGAACCTTATCGCCACGCTTTCGGCAACCAGCTTGGCTCGGTTGTAGCCGGTGGTCGGAACCGTTTCGGGCAAGGTCGAGGCGATGACAACGCCGGCACCGCCAAGGGCAGCCAGATGCAGCACTTCCAGAACGCCGCCTACGTTAGTCTCGGCCAGGCGTTCATAACGCTTGAGCCAGTTGACCTCGGCACCACAATGAATGATGCAGTCGACTTCCGAAGACAATCGACGGTAATCCTCGGGTGACAGGCCTAGCCGGGGTTGGCCCAAGTCCGCAACTACAGCCTCCACTGACCCAAGATCCGCAACCCGCTGCTGTGCGTGAGCCGGGTTTTCGGCCCGCACCAGGCATAGAATGCGTTCCACGCCCACGGCCTGTTGCAGGTGGCGCACGATCATTCGCCCCAGGTACCCCGTGGCCCCTGTAACCAGTATCGTGCGCCGTGCCTCGCGTTGAGGCATATGCGTAACAGGCGCTTGCAGCCTGGCCAGGTAAAGCTCGGTTTCGGCTTCAACAGAGAAGGGGGCCTCCTTGACGGGCTCGCCTTGAAGTTTAAGCGCGATCAGCTGCGTAATGCCCGCCAGGGTAGCGTCGCGGGTGATGTCGGCAACGGAGAGATCGAAACGGAAAGTCCGGTTGATCAGGTTTATCAATTCCAACAGCAACAGGCTGCCACCCATGTCGAGGAAGTCACTGTCGGGGCCCAGGGTCACACCCTGAAGGTTCAGGCAGTCGCCCCATAAGGCAGCAACCCGGGATTGCAGGGGCGTGAGCGGCGGTTCGTCATCTGGCAGAGGGACCAGTGGCAGTTGCAGCAGTATGTGCGAACCCAGGCGCTTCTGACTGGCACCGGCCGGGATCGATGGGGTCAGGAAGTAGGCCACCGGAACGCTGAAGGCCGGCAAGTGTTGACTCGCCCATTGCCGCAGCGTGCTGGCATGGGGCGGGTGTTCGGCATCCGCTGGGGCGATAAAGGCCACCAGTTGCAGGTCAAGCCCGTCGCCGCGCGTGGTGACCAAGGCCGTGCGTACTTCGGGATGAGCAATCAGGATGCGTTCCACATCGGTGCTGAATACCTTGAACCCGCGCAATTTCAGATGCGTGCTGCTGCGGCCCAGCAGGTGGATATTTCCGCTTTCGGTGAGTTGCACCCTATCACCGGTGCGCAGCAGCCGCCGGGCCAGGTCCGGGTGGGTTGGCGCCAGCGGATTGGATACGAAGGCCGCCTGGTCGGCCGTATCGTCCTTCAGATAACCCAGCGTGAGTCCCTGGGTGTGCACGTAGAGTTCGCCAGGGCTGCCCAGGCGAACGCATTCAAGTGTCGAGTCCAGCACGAAGGCTTCGGTGCCGGGGGTGAAGTGCAAGCGGCCTTGCGGGCCGACCAGGGCCACGTCCCCGGCTTCGTTCGAGCCATACAGATCGAGCACCTTACAGTGGGGCAGCCAACGCGTGAGTTGTTCGCGAGTCGCGTCGGGTAGCGGCTCGCCGCTCAGCCACAGAGTATGCACACTGGCAAACGCCTGCTGGAATGCCTGTTCGTTTTGCAGCAGGCCGGCCACGAGACTGGGGGTGATCATCAATTGAGAGAGACGACTGCTTTGGATAAAACCTGTGAGAGCGTGGGGATCCAGCACCATGGCGTCCGGAATCAGGCAGGCCACCGCGCCGCTGAAGATGGGGTAGTAGACATAGCCGGTCATCCACGCATTGAGGCCGATGCGATCCCCGGGACGCAAATGCTGACGCCAGAAGGCGAGTGAATCGAGGCGAGCGTGTTCGCCAATTGTGACGACCTTTGCCATACCCGTCGTACCAGAGGTCAGCAAGCCATAGGCCACATCACCCAATGGCTGCGGTCGAACCTCTGGCGCAGCGTCGCAGCGCTCCGGCAGGCGGTCCAGCAGCAGCGTGCGATAACGGCCTGCCAGGGACTGGAGAGTCAGTGTATCGCCCACCACGACCACTGGATCGAGTTTCGCCAAGACGTTCGCAGTGGCGTCGGGGCCGTACCATTGCGGGATGTCCAGGTAGGGCCAGCGCAGCAGGCTGCAGGCGGTCATGGTCACCAGCGTGCGCAGGTCTTTGTCCAGGCGGATAGCCACCCAGCCGCCGTGGGGGCAACTGTGCAAAAGTCGCTCAGCCAGCTTGCGGGCCTGGTCACTCAGATCGCGGGCGCTCAGGCTTCGTTGGGGGCTGGCGGCGACCGTGCTGTCTGGGGCATCGCGCAGCAACTGACGCAGATGCGTGTGCCAGGAGGGCGTTGTTGCATCGGCCGGGGCGTTGAGACGCTGGGTCGTGATCTGCTGCTCGCGACTGTGTTGAGCTGCCGCCCGCTGGTACTGAGAAATCTGTAGGCTGACTTCATTCATCGCCGGGTTATCTCGATCGACAATGATCAGCTTGACCCCGGTGTGGCGTGCATATGGGCTGTCGGGGCAGATCAGGCACAGCTGGCGATGACTCAGACGGCCTACGAACTCGAGCGACACCGGGTCTTCAGAGGTCGTCAGCGTCACCAGAGGCAGGTCCTGCAACTGCTCAATCTCGCGGATGATTGCGTCGAAATGGCAGGCTGTGGGGCTGCTCCATAGCCAAACGGCATAGTCGCCAGGCAATTGCGCTGCCCATTGCAACGCACGCAGAAGCTGCTGCCTCGTCGATGCCAGCAACAACACGCGCAGATGTGCCTGCGCCGGTTCATGAAGGCAGGCAAGGTGATCCTTCGTGGGGGGCACGCGCTGCCAGGCAGCTGCCAGATGGAAAAACCTGTAGAGGGGTTGCTTGTCCCGTGCCGTGGATTCGACGGCATCCGGAAACGTGATTTCGGGGTGCGCGACTTGGGCGAAACCGCACGAGCGCTCGGCATCGTCATGCCAGCCTTGGAAAAATTGCCACTGTTCGACCTTTTCCGGTGCCCAGCTCAACAGGCGAGGCGAAAAGTCGATACCGGCGAAATCACAAAAGCGCGCCAGCGTGCCTCGCGTATCACCCATCAGGTCCTCATCACTGTCCAGGTACAGCACCTGACTGGCATCACACTGTTCGAGCACCCGCTCATGGATACGAGCCAGCTCATCGAAGCCGGATTCATCCGCATCGAAATAGGTGGTGCCACCGCTCTGGCTGACGCGATACAGCGAACGCATCACATCCCGCGGCTGGCGGACCAGGAACACATGCCTGAATTGCGCCAGCCACGTGCTATCGATCGAGTCGAAGTCGACGAAGTAAGCGATCTCCTTGGAGAATTGCAAGCGGTGCGGTGGTGCTGGACGTTCGCCGAGCAACGCCATCGCCTCGGCGTAACCGGTAATGCCGGGCGGTCCGTTATTGGTGCGGCGGGTGTGCTCAATCAGTGCATGTTTTTCGGGAAAGTGCTTGGCCAGAAAGGGTTCGGAGAGCCTTTCGTGCAACACCCTGACGCCCGGATGCTGCATCACGGCCCGCTCGAAAGCGGTAGAGCGGCTGCGGGAAACCGCCCACAGAATCACATTGGGCAAGGAATCAAATGACGTCAGCATAAACAGCTCCTTGTTAAGGCCTGTGCATGTGAAGCGTTCAGCGCGTAGCAGTGGGCTTGTTCAGCAGGATGAAGCCTGAAATCAGGATAAGGGCCAGACCGGCCGCGGTCCGGCCATTGAGCACTTCATTGAACAGCAACGCCCCCCAGGCAATCGCGAAGATCAGGTAGGTGTAATCGAATGCGCCGATGATCGAGGTCTCGCCGATTTGATAGGCCCGGGCGATGCCGGTACTGACCAGTACCATCAGAATCGCCAGCACCACCATCACGCCCCAGTCGCTGATCGCCATGGGCGACCAGTCGCCCACCAGAAATCGCAGGCCCTCGTTGGCCGGCAGGTGAGGGCCAGTCTGTGCGACGACAATGCTGCCGACCATTCCCATCAACAACAGGACGATATTCAGCGCCAGGGCCAGGTGCATGGGCGCCTCATTGGCGCACTTGCCCTTGGTCACGACCGCTGCGAGGGCATATAAAATCGCAGCGAGCACGGGCAGCAGTGTCCATAGGTTGAAGTCAGCCTGACTCGGTGCGAGTGTGACCAGCACCCCGGCGAACCCCACCAGAATGGCCACCCATTTGCGCGGTGTGACATGCTCGTCCAGGGTGACTGCCGAGAACAAAGCGATAAACAAAGGTGTCGTATAGATTGCCAATGCGGCTATGGTCAGGCTGATGAAGGGCAGTGCGCTGTAAAAGGCAATCCACATCAGGGCAAGCAGCAGGCTTCTTGCACCTATCCACAAAGGGGAAAGCGGCCTTTGCTGCGTTGTGCCGCGGCGGTACATCAGCAAGGCGACGAGCATGCCAATGGCCAGTACCGAACGAATCACGTAGAGCTGCCACATCGATGTCTCGGCGCTGGTGGCCTTGATAAGAGCATCTGAAACTGACAACAGGAACACCGAACCTACGACGATGAGTATGCTTTGTCGGTTTTCAGCGGCGGTAACGGTTGTGGTTGCAGACATGATGGGTCCTGATGTGATCGACCTGGAGGATTTTGGTTGAGCTCGTATTGCATTTAAAGTGACTTATGGTTACGCAGGAGGAATGAAAATTATGGATAACTTCAAACGCTCACTGCCCCCACTTTCCAGCCTGGTTCCCTTTGAAGCCGCGGCGCGTCTGGAAAGTTTTTCCAAAGCCTCGGATGAGTTGCATCTCACCCAGGCTGCAATCAGTAAACAGATACGATCCCTGGAAGAATTCCTTGGCGTCGCGTTATTTACGCGTAGAAATCGCGCCGTATTTCTAACCGAGGCGGGCGCAGAGTTTCGCGACGCGGTGCGCACAGCGTTCTTGGGCATTGCTTCACGCGCCGAAGACTTGAAGTCCGGGCGAGATAACAGTGAAATCGTCCTCGAGGTTCAATTGTGCGAAGCCTTTTACTGGTTGATGCCAAATATCACGCATTTGCACAGGAAGTACCCTGATCTGGAAGTTCGCCTTAATGCATCCATCCAACCTATTACCGAAACCGCGGAAAAATTCGATATAGCCATCCAAACCTCGGGTCGCCCATCCGGTGATCACACCCGGCTGTTGACCTTGAGTGATGACGTGTTTCCGGTGTGCAGTCCCGGCTACCTGGCCTCGTTGGGCGATCACCCTCTGACCTTGCGAACCTTGGTGGATCTGCCTTTGCTGCATCACGTCGCTACGCCTCAGTACTGGAGCACCTGGAGCGACTGGCTGGGGGAGTTTCATATCAGGCCCGGAGAACTCAAGGGCAAGTTCTATGACAGTTATCCGGTCATGATGCAGGCGTGTGTCGAAGGCCTGGGTTTTGCCCTTGGGTGGCGTCGAACCAGTGAAAAGATGCTCGCCAGTGGTGATCTGGTAAGGCCTTTTTCCGAATCCATACACCTCCCTGAAGCCCTGAGCGTGTACAGATGGCGTAATGAAACCCTGAACCTGTCGGCTCGCCAGGTGCTGGAATGGTTGAGTTCATCGTTCGCAGACTGACGACTGGTGGTCCGTGTGCAGCAGTCCCAGCGCGGCGAGCGTTTTTTTCTGAATATCGTGCACGGCATGCTCGCTGTTGGCCCCAAGTGCCGGGTCAACGATAAAGCGACCTTGCTGGTAGCCGTCGCTGTTCAGGCCGCGCTGCACACTGGCGCACAGGGGGATATCTTCTTCACGGATCACGGCGACGAAGTCGATGACCTCCTGCTCTTCCCGGGAGGGCGTTGCTGCCGTGCAAAACCATTCAACCACCTGCAGGGTCTTGTCCACGCTGACCGGCAGATGATGCAACACATTCATGTACCCTCCTGGATAGACCTCCAGGCAAAAGTTCGGCCACAGGTACCAGGCGCCAAATTCGCGCGATCGGGCCGAGCCTTGCTTCATCGTATAGCCCTGGTTGGCGCCACTGTCGCTGCTGATATGGGCGTGATAATGCTCGTGGATCGCCAGGTGATAACTTTTCAGGTCAAGGGTCGCTGTCGAGAGAGTGGGATGGCACATCGGGCAGTGGTAACACTCTGAGTAATTTTCCACAGAGACCTTCCAGTTGGACTGCACGCTGTATTCCTTGGAGTAGGCGTGGAACAGCTTTTCCGGGGCTGGCGAGAAGGTTCGGATTGATGACTCGAGCCCGGGTAGCAGGGCCTGCATGGGCTGCGCATTCCAGTCGAAGTTGATGAAGATGAAACCGCAGAACACCTCCAGGCGTACCGGCTTGAGTTGAACCTGATCCGTGCTGAAGTCCTTGAGATGCTCGGATTTACGCGCGCTGATCAACTGTCCACGGGTGTTGTAGGCCCAGGCATGATACGGGCAGGTCAATAACCCAGGCACATGGCCGCTGCCCTCGACCAATCGATGCGCGCGATGCTGGCAAACATTATGAAAGGCCTGCAGCGTACCGTCCTTGTCCCGGACCACCAGGGCACTTCGCCGACCGAGGTCAAGCACTCGGTAGTCACCCGCATTGGGAAGCGCGGAGACGTGGCAGACGTATTGCCAAGTACGCGCAAACACCGCTTCCATTTCCCGGTCGAACAACTGGCTGTCGATGTAATGTTCGCTGGGCAAGGTAAAAGACGCAAAAGGGTCGATGTCGAACCCGCGAGCCAGGTGCAACGGAGCAGGGGCGCTGGTCATGGAACCTCCATGGATCAGTTGGAAGGACAGTGAAATTTATCCGTATTGGGCGACGGGGTGCTCGAACTGCCGGGAGTCAAGCGTCAGCCCCAGGCCTGGGCGGTCACGCAGGTAGGCACGGCCTTGGCTGATTTCAAAATCCACCTCGGCCACACGCATCTCATGGTGTCGGCAGCAATTCCAGCTGGCACGATGCAGGCGGCCAGGGGTCGAGGCCGCTAGATGCATCACGGCGCTGTCACTGACCTGGGTGCCGCCAACGTCTTCAATATTCATCCGGATGCCGTGGTAGATGCAGAAGTCCCGAAGCTGTCGGGCTTTGGTCAGGCCTCCGACGCGGCCAATCTTTAACCCGATCAGTTGGGCGATGTTCTGGCGCTGGCCTTGTACCAGGTCGCCAAGGGTCACAATGGACTCATCCAGAATGATCGGGTTGCGTGTCAGTTCCCGCACCGCTCGACATTGCTCCAAGGATTCGCAGGGCTGTTCAAAGCACACTGTGGGGTCTTCCACGCTGTTCATCACAGCGACGGCCTCCGAAACCGTCCAGGCACGATTGACATCGAAAGTGATGACCTCCCCGGGCAGGCGCTGATCGAGCAGGCGCCGGATTTGACCCACATCCTCCTCCACCCCGATGCCGACCTTGCAGGAGTGGGTGCGATAACCTTCGCTGCGAGCGAGGGCCAAGTGGGTCGCCATCTGCTCTGTATCATCGGTGGGGATGCTGCTTTGCAAGGCGATCGACGCCTGGAACCGTCCACCAAGCAATGCATATACCGGCAGCTGGCAGTGTTTGCCGAGGATGTCCCAGCATGCCAGGTCGATTGCAGCTTTCACATAGGGGTGACCCGGTAGCATCACGTCCATGCGTGCATTGATCTGATCCAGGTGCAGTGGATTTTCACCCAGCAGGTGCGGCGCTAATTCCTCGATGCCGGCCCGCACGCCTTTAGCGTAGGCCGGCAAGTAAGTGGCGCCCCATGGGCAACTCTCGCCGACGCCCACCAAGCCGCTGTCCGTGAAGACCAGGACGATGGTGGAGTCGAGTGAGTCATAGTGCAGTCGTCCGCCGCTGAGGCTGTATTTATTCTTGAGCGGTATATCCAGTTGATAGACCTTGATAGAAGTAATTTTCATGGTGCGACCGCTCCCTGTCGCAATGCCGGCCCGACTGCGCGGGCAGGGGAGGGAAAGCCCAGAATCGACTGGTGAAAAATTTGCTCGATGACGGGCAGTCGCAGCGCCTGCTGGAGCTCGCCAACCGCTGCGATACTGATCCAGGCACGGTTCATAGCTATCCAGGTGTTCGGCAACCCAACTGGGGCCGCAACTCCAGTTCACCACCTGCTCGATCAGCGCGTCCGCAAGACCTATTGCGCGGCCGATTTGCCAGGCCTCGTCGAGGATGACCTTGTTGATGCAGGCCAAGAACTCCACTAGGTGCGAGGCCAGCTTGATCTTGCTGTTGTCGGTGAATACCAGGCCTGAATGAAACATCGGTGTGAGGGCTGGTGTGATACGGCCCATGGGGTCCTCAATCACTTCGCCGCTATGGCAATAGTCGCGGTTGGCGCCATAGGGCGAAGGTGCATGAAAATCGGGCAGGGTGAGGGATAGATCGTTTTCCCGCTCACTCAAGGCCACCACTTTTACATGATTGTCCTGGCTGTCGAACAGCGTTCCCGCCTGGTGATAGCGCTGGGCGACGATGCGTCCCAGCGGCATTGCCACCCCCAGTTCATCGGCCAGTGCCTCAGTGAGACTCGTGTCCTTGACGGTGATCTCCAACGTACAGGAATGATCGTAGCTAGCGTCGAATATGAACGGGGTCAACTGGTTGCTGACAAAGCAGTTTCCCCGCGAGACTTTCACGTAGTCCCAGAGCCAGTGCAGCGGAATATCGTGGGCCCTGGCCATGACCAGTAATTCGGCCCATACCACGGTGGCGGTGTAGAACAGCAGGTTGGTGAGCAACTTGACCGATTGGCCGGCGCCGATCTCTCCAACGTAGAAAGACTTGCGGCCCATGGTGTCGAGCGTGGTCTGGCTCAATCGATAGCCGCGCTCATCCCCGCCGATGTAGAAGCACACGTTGGCGAAATCCACGCCCATATGTGACAGGTTGCTGACGGGCGCTTCCAGGCTGAATATATTTTTTTGCCAGGCTAATTCAGCGATATGACGGGTGTTGTGGTAATCGGTGGTGGATGTGTCGATCCACACCGTACCTTCCGCCATGCCTGCCAGGGCTCCGTGCTCGCCTGTCATGTTTTCCAGTACATGGTGCGGTAGCGGCAGGCAGGTCACCACGATCTGGCATGTGTAGGCGCACAGCGCAGGCGTGTCTTTCCACACGGCGCCCAACTCGATCACCGGGCCCGCACGTGCGGGGTCGATATCATGCACCTGGACCTCGTACCCCGCGTTCAGCAGGCGCTCTATCAATGGACGGCCCATATTACCGGTACCGATAAAGCCGACTTTCGGCTTGGCAGCTTGCATATCGATTCCTCTTGAGGGTGTAATCAAGCGAGTTCGCGGGCCCTGCCGGCACCCTGGCCGGTTACCCAGATTGAGTTGAAGTTTTCAAGCATGACTTGCTGGCACGACAAGACCTGGTCGCTGCCCAGAGGGTTGAACCTGGCGTCCACATTCGGGTACACAAAAAACGGCAGCGATACACGGGCGCTGTCCGCACGGTGAATGACTTGGTGCGGTGTACTGGTAAACAGGCCGTTACTCCACTTCATCAGCATGTCCCCCAGGTTGATCACCACTTCGTGTCCCCGAGGCGGTACGTCGATCCAACGTCCTCGGGAAAAAGCGCGTAGCGCGCAGGCATCACCGGCCTCTTGGAAAAGCAAGGTGAATATGCCGTTGTCCGTGTGTTTGCCCGCGCCACTGCGCTGGGGTGGGTAGTACAGGGCGCGCTGGATCAGCACCGGATCAGAAAAGAAGGGCTCGAAAAATAGCTTGTTCAACCCCAATGCAAGCGCCAGCCCGTGTAATAATCCAGGCACCACGCGGTGCATGACTTGATCCTGCAGGGCCAACATTGCCTTGGCAAACGCGGGAGCTGTTTGCTCGTCTGGGAGCAGGTTCGGACCGGTGAAGGGTTTTTCACACAGGGCGGCCTCCCTTCCCATGTCGAAGTGCTGTTTACAATCGGGGCCCGTAGGCGCGTGCAACGTTTCGCCAAAGGTATGTACATAACCCCGACAAGTTTTGGGGCTGACCTGTTGGTGGTCTTGGGAGAACTGATTCTTGATCTCCAGCGGCAGTTCGAAGAATTGTCGCGCCGCAGTAAATGCCTGATCGATAAACGACGGACTTATACCGTGATCGGTTAAATAAAAAAAACCGTCCTTAATACAGGTTTCACGTAGACGGCGTACTTCGCGCGGCGTATCAATAGACTCAAGCATTTCAAGTGAAATGCGATTTAAGGCTTCCATGCTGCAGTCTCCTTATCGGGCAATTCTAAATGCCAGGTAGTGAGCATGTACCTCATCTAAATAAGGAGCGTTCATAAGTGACGGTAGAGAGGATAGTTTTTTGGCCGCGACTAAACTGTCCAACAGGTCCGCGAAGTTTTCTGCTGCATAAAACGTGCAGCGCGTGCTAAACAATAAAAGTCCGCCGGGGGAGGTCATGCGAATAAGTTCGTGAATGGCTTCTATGGGCAGGTGGCCTTCGATGAACGCACCGCAGCACAAGGTTACGTCATACCTGTTGTCCGCAATCAACGTGTTGTGTTCGGTCAGATCCACGCCGCCGTAGAGCGCCCCATACGCCTGAGTCTGACGCGCCAACTGTGTCATCGCCGGTGATAGGTCGCATCCTTCTATGTTGCTAAAACCTCGCTGGGTCAGTTCTTTCCCCACCAATCCGGTCCCGCAACAGGCATCCATGATGCGCAAAGCGCTACGAGGTTGTTTGTTGTTTGTGTCTGCGTTGCCAAGCAGCGATGTCAGCAGGTCGCTGATCACGAGTGGGCCACAATAGTTCTCTTCTGACACATCGTTGTCGTAATCAGTAGACCATGTCTCATAGTAATCCCAGAGGCGAAAGTAGTCGCGATTGAAGTTCAGGGCGCGATTGACCGATGTCGCACAATAGGCGTCGGAAGTTCTCGTGGCGTTATTTTCGCTGGCCATACTGTATTCTCCGGAAAATTATTTTTCAGGTTGAATGAATCAGGGTGGTGGCGTGAGTGAGTGTTCATTCTTATTCGCCAGTTGGTGCACTGTAAAGACCAAATAGACGACTTATCCTTCGTCTTTTTCCTACATTGGTAACCAGGTGTTATACATTCCGGCTGTCTGTGGGGGACGCAAGACAGGGGCTATCGGAGTATTTCTACTTCAACGTTCAGTTGGTTGATGATGGATCACACGCGCAGACAATGCGCGGCAGCGCTCACAAATAGTAGAAGAAACACCAGGCCCCCTAACGCAAATGAAAGACTGCTCATATGGGCAACGAAACCGATCACCGCCGGGCCTATCAAAATTCCTGCATAGCCCATGGAGATAACCGCCGGTATGGCGACTCTTTGGGGCATGCGGTCCTGTTTTCCGGTGGCGGTGAACAGCACGGGAACAATGTTCGAGCATCCTGCGCCGAGCAATGCATATCCCAGTAACGAGGCGGGCCAGCCCTCGAATCCAAGCGATACGAGCATGCCGGTGGCAGCAATCATTGCGCCATAAGCCACCACGAGCACGCCGCCGAATCTGCGTACGAGGGCATCCCCTGTCAGCCGTCCCAGGGTCATCGCCGCCGCAAAACTGGCATAACCCAAGCCGGCCAAGGTGGGCTCCATTTTTCGGCTGGATACGAGAAAGACAGCACCCCAGTCCAGTACTGCGCCTTCGGTTAAAAAAACGATGAAGCACAGCGCGCCCAGTAAAAAGACAATGCCTTTTGGGATTGCAAAGATCGGGCCGTCTTTTTCGGTTCCATAGGTCAATAAACTTGGAATCGCTTTATACAGGCACCCCATTACCACGATGACGACGCACAGCACTGAAAACACCGGTTCTAATCCCATGCTCAACAATGCAGTCAACGCGCCGGCACCCAGAATGCCTCCGACGCTGTACAGGCCATGGAACCCCGACTGAAGTGCCTCGCCACTGTTTTTTTCCACAATGATGGACTGAATGTTCATCGCGCAATCCAGCATGCCCATAGCCGCGCCAAACAGCACTACGGCCAATGCCAGGCCCGGCAGCCAACTGAGGCTGCTCAACAGTACAAGCAATACACATAAAGTCGCAGTGGAACACACAATGACTGGGCGGCAGCCGTAACGTGCGGTGAGGTGCCCGGCAAACGGCATGGCAACAATCGACCCCACGCCCAGGCCCAGCAGCAAAAGCCCCAACCCGCTTTCGTCCAACCCCGTGCGCGCCTTGGCAAGCGGCACTAAGGGCGCCCATGCCGACATGACAAGCCCTGCGATCAGGAAAGCAATACGGGTTGACGTGCGTTCGCCGTAATTGGCGTTGATCGCTAACGATGACGTAGTCATTTGAATCACCCAAACAGGCACACGAAGAAAGGCCTGGCAGCGACTGCGCTGAGGCCTGGAAGGAGGAAGGGGCAAGTTGCTAAGGCGTAAGCCTTTCAATGCACGACTGTATTGAAAGGCTTACCCACCAGGCATCGTTCTTATCCGACAGACTTCAAGGGGATAGGCCCCTTGATCCTTTCCATCATGGTGGCGCAATACCAATCATCGAATTGGCAGACACCGGTCTCTGCGGTCTCGGAATACGGGCCTGGCTCATAAGAGGGTGAAGTCACACCACGCTGCGTGCCTTCTACCAGAGTGCGGTCCTGATCGTTGGTCGCGATCCATACCTTTGTCAGCCGATCAATGTCGTAGTCCACGCCTTCTACGGCAGTTTTGAGCACCAACCACTTGGTGGTCACCAAGGTTTCCGTCGCGCTGATGGGGAGCACGCGGAAGCTCAGAGCGTGGTCCCCCAGGAAGTGGTTCCACGTCGACGGATAGTTGAAGTACAGCAGTGCGCCGATATCCGCTTCGCCGGTGGTATCCAGGCGGCTGGTCACCGCGGGCTTGCCGTCCATGGTGTAGCTCACCGCGCCCTTGGACAATGGGATGCGGGTCATGCGGAACTGGCCTTTGATGTCCATCACCAAGCGGCTCGGCAAGCCGGCTTTTTCGCATTTGTTCCAGTAAGCGGAAAGCTCGGGATCGTCGTCGCCGCTGGTGCCGCCCACGGAAAGGTTGTCCACGAACGATTGCAGCAGCTCGGGGTGAGATCCGTCGCAGTGGTAGCACTCACGGTTATTTTCGAAGACCAGTTTCCAATTGCCTTTCTCGACGATATTGGACTCAAAGGCCACTTTGCAGTCATCGAGGTTATGCGGGGCGACAAAGGGGGTCACGGCGGTACGGAAGTGTTCGAAATCCGGTGCTTTGCTCGCGACACACACATAAATAAAGGTGTTCACGATTTCGCAGTGAACGCTTTTGAGGTTGTATTCGGATTTGTCGAAATCCTGCCCCATGTTCCCGGCGAATAGCAGGTTGCCGTCCAGCTCGTAGGTCCACTTGTGGTAAGGGCACACCATTTTGGCGACTTTGCCATGGTCGGCTTCACAAATCTTGGCGCCACGGTGGCGGCAAGCATTGTGAAATGCTCGCACCTGGCCGTCCTTGCCGCGTACCACGGCCACCGGGTAGTCACCCACTTGCAGCGTGAAGTACTGACCGGGCTTTTCCAGTTCAAACGTGTGTCCGGCGAAGATCCAGTCTTTGTGCCAAATTTGCTCAAGGTCCTGGCGATAGACGCCTTCGCTGCTATAGAGCTTTCCCGGGAGTGAGTGCCATGGTTTACGTTGGGCAATCAGGTCAAACACGGTTTCTTTATTATCCATCTTATCCTCCCAGGATAAATAACGTGAGCGCTCACCTTTAACGGTGACTTTTATAGTGCTCTAAAAGTTCGGCATCGGTTGCCTGCTTAATGGCGGTGCAATAACTTCACGGCCTTTTTAGATAGATGACAGCCTAGGGGGCTGTCGCGACGCCCGCAAACGACATTTCGTAGGGGCAATCAATAATTCCAGGTTATCGATCAGCCGCTTCCTCGGAATGCGTAACGCTTGAAAATATAGGCTCCAGCGTCGTAATGGCTGAGTGCGCCTGACCCAATGAATGAATCGCGTGCTTCACCGCAAGGCTTCGTTCAACTCCAAGATGGCTACTGAACAGGTCGAATTTTCCATCCAGCTCAGCGGCCGTCATCGCGGTGTGCGGATCACCTTTTGCCGCTGTCACAGGGCTGACGATGATCGTACCGTCTTTCAAGGTAAGGGTAAGTCTGGAAAGAATTTCATCCGGGAAACGCGCGGAAATATCCGCCGCTTCGACAATCTCGATGCGTGAACTCAGCGAGAGAATATCGGGGGCGGTGATTGAGCCCCCCGTGATTTCATCAGGCCCCAGCTTGCCTCGCACAATCAGCGCTGCCAGCGGAAACGCCAACGCGTATTGGGCTTCATCTGCGTTACGTGGGGTATGGCCCTGCAGGCACATCGATTCGAAGAACGTTTCCACGCGAATTGTTTCAAGGGTGCTCGCGCTCACTTCGGGATGCTGGCGCTGTAATTCAAGCATTGCCGTCAAGGCGGGTTGTGCCCATCGGCATACGGGCCATGGTTTGAAGTACTGGCTATCGATTTCCCAGCGGTTTCCTATATCCGCCCAGTGCGGCGCGACACTTGGGTCTTCCACGATATCCGCAGGGGCACCGGTCATGCCTGCCTGCGCCATCAACAGTGCATTCAAGCCAACGTAAGCGCCTGCTCCATGTGCATCGCGCAACATGGTCGGTGCCAGCACCACACGCATCATTGGGCAGCGTGCGCTGAAATACTCGGCAATGCCCAATGCGTGCCGAAAGGTCGGCTCATCGAACTCAAGCAATCGTGCGCCAGCACACACCACCCCCATGGCGGAAAAACCACCAGAAGCGTGGTAGGTGGGTGAGGTTGCCATCAATGCAGTGCCAGCGCGCAGCGCGGTTTCATAGCCAATGCACAGCACCGAAAGAAGTTCGTGCCCGCTGATCTCCTGGCCGTTGTGGTGCAATGCGTCGGCCAGGGCCAGCAACGCCGGAACCACCGTTGCGCCGGCGTGCCCTTTGGATTTGAAGTGCCCTTCGTGAGCGTCCAGGCTGTCTGCGGAAAATCCGCCAGCCCAGGCGGCTCCAAGCATACTGACGCGCTGGCCATCGAACATCAGCCGACTGGTGTACACACCACCGGGGTAGTGGAGGCGTGCATAGCTGCGCATTATCTCGCTGGTGTCATTGGATGCCGCACCGGCCATCACACCGACGATATCCAACAGGCTGTTTCTGAGTATCGCTTGCGTGTGGGCGGGTGCTTGTTGGAGATCGAAATTGCGACAAAATTCGAACAGTGACATCCCGGGCATTCCTTACGAAAATCATTATGGTGTCGCTGCACGATGATCCAGCGAGGGCTCACCGTTCCAGCAACATTTTCGTAGGGCAATCGATAACAAAAATGACGACTCTGCTTCTAAGGCATGCGGCGTCAGCGGGGGAACTTGGCCAGGAGCCACTCACGAAACCGGCGCAGCTCATCTTCGTTCTCGGCGTTTTCTCGACAGCTTAAGTAGTGCGAACTGTTGCGCAGCTGAACTTGCTGCTGGATCGGCCGCACCAACACCCCACGCTCTACCAGCCGGGTAACCAGGTGGTTCCAACCCAGGGCGATACCTTGGTGGGTCAGCACCATGCTGATCAGCAAGTTGTAGTCGTTGGCATTGAAAATCTGGGGGCTGTCTTGCGGGCGGTCATCAATGTCAATCGACTGAAAGGCAAACCAGACACCCCAGTCAACGTGCTCGGCTACCTGGGATCGTCCGTAGGGGCTCAGGTTCAGCAGGGCTGAGTCTCTCAGGCCTTCGATCGTCGAGATTTCCGGGTGTTGCTCCAAAAATTGCGGGCTGCAAACGGGATAGATCACGTCATGGCACAACGGGTAGCTTTTATAGTCGTCCCGGACACGGGCCATTTTGGTAATGAAGACGTCCGGCTGTACCCCGGGCTCCATGGTCAGGAAGTTCTGCGTCGTGACCAGGTTCAACTCAATGCCGGGGTTTTGTCTGATGAATTCAGGCAGGTGGTCTGACAGCCATAGGGCGGAAAAGGCGGGAGAGCAGCAGACGGTCAGCATTTTTTTGGAGGACTGGCTGCTGCGGATTCGCTCGGCTGCCTGGGCGATGTTTACAAATGACAGCTGCGCGGCATCAAAGAACACTGCCCCGGCAGAAGTCAGTTCGACAGCACGCCCTACGCGGTTGAAAAGCTGCGCACCCAGGTACTCCTCCAGCTCGCGAATCTGCCGGCTGATAGCCGCCTGCGAAACACAAAGCGCCTCGGCGCCGAGGGTGAAGCTCTCGTACTTGGCAGCCGCTACAAACGCTTTCACGGCCCTCAACGACGGCATTTTCAGCAGAATGCTGTCAGGGTCGACATGCTTTGACATCCTTACGTTCTCCTCATGCAGCCGCTCCCCAGCGAAGCGACGCGAGAGTAACTGAAGCCAGGCGGTAAAAACGGTGTGCAGGTCGTTTTTGAGACATTACGGGTCGTTCCTGTGTGCCGCAGCAAGAAAACTGTCCGCTTGAGACGATCTATAACCCGACGTTATCCAATTGTCCCTGTAAATGTAGTTGGAATTGACGGTGGGTTACTACTAAATTTGAAACATCCCTCTTTCCTAGGGGCCAAAAAATAATAAAAGGAAACCCGTCGTGAAACTCTCTATTCATTCCCGCTGCCGTTTAAAACTATTTTCGATCGTTTGCGCATCGCTTAAAGCGAATAGTGCTGAACACGAAGGGGCAAGGTATGACTAATTCCGACGAAATCATTTCCGTCAAAAATGTCTATAAGGTATTCGGCACTCAACCGGACCTTGCAATGAAGTTGCTGGCTGATGGGGCCTCTAAAGAAGAGGTCTTTAAAAAAACCGGGCAAGCTATTGGCGTCTTTGATGCAAACTTCTCCGTCCGCCGCGGCGAGATCTTTGTCATCATGGGGCTGTCGGGCTCCGGCAAGTCAACCATGGTCCGCTTGTTCAACCGCTTGATTGAACCCACCAGTGGCTCGATCTTTCTGAATGGTAAGGAAATCACCGGTCTGGCGGATAAAGACCTTCTGCAAGTGCGCAGGAAAGACATGGGCATGGTCTTTCAATCCTTTGCGCTGATGCCGCACATGAGCGTCATCGACAACGTCAGCTTTGGTTTGGCGATCAGCGGCGTCGCCGAGAAAGAACGCTACTGCCGCGCCATGGGCGCGCTGGCCCAGGTTGGGCTTGCTGGTCAGGAGTTCAGCTTTCCCCATCAACTCTCCGGCGGCATGCAACAGCGCGTCGGCCTCGCCCGTGCCCTGGCCAATGACCCGGCGATCCTGTTGATGGACGAGGCGTTTTCGGCCCTCGACCCGATGATTCGTAGCGAGATGCAGGGCGAATTGATTAAGCTTCAGGCCGAGCAGAACCGCACCATCATCTTCATTTCCCACGACATTGAAGAGGCCGTACGGATCGGCCACCGCATCGCAATCATGGAAGGCGGTCGGGTGGTGCAAATTGGTACACCGCGCGAGTTACTGTGCAACCCCATCAATAAATACGTGCGCGATTTCTTTAATGGATTCGACACCAGTCGAATCCTGAAAGCGGGCGATATCGCTCAACAGGACACCAGCATCACCTATGAGCCTGGTCGTCACACCCCCCTAAAAGCAGAAGCTTCGCTCAGAGAGATTCTGCATATCGTCGCGGCCTCCGCAACGCCTATGCCGGTGGTGGATGAAGTTGGCCTGTATAAGGGCTCGATTTCCCAAGGCCATCTTCTGAGCTGCCTGAATAATAGTTAATTTGAATAATCAGAGCAGTCTCAAGTTCTGAGGGCGAGGAAGTATCATGTCGGACTTTAATTATTTAGACCCGTTCCAAAGTTTCACTGTTCCATTGGGCGCTTGGGTTGAAGCGACGCTGACTTATCTGGTACATAACTTTCGGGAAGTCTTTCGCTCGATTCGATGGCCGGTTGACCAAGTACTTGATGGTGTTCAGTGGGGCCTGCTTTCCGTGCCCCCCACAGTATTCATTCTTATCGCCGGATTGATCAGTTGGCAGATCGGCGGTAAACGAATCGCAATTTTCAGTATCGCTACATTGACCGGACTAGGCTTGATCGGTGTATGGGCCGATGCCATGGTGACTCTCGCTTTGGTCCTGACTTCATTACTCTTCTGTGCGGTTATTGGTATTCCCCTGGGCATCCTATGTGCCCGCAGCGACCGAATGGAAGTGATCGTGCGTCCGGTGTTGGACGCGATGCAGACATTGCCCGCTTTCGTTTACCTGGTGCCTGTGGTGATGTTGTTTGGCATCGGTAACGTTCCAGGCGTCATCGTGACGATTATTTTCTCGGTTGCGCCCTTGGTGCGCCTGACCAACTTGGGCATTCGCCAGGTACCCGCCGATAAGGTCGAAGCCGCACGTGCGTTTGGCTGCACCGCCACCCAGATGCTGTTGAAGGTCCAACTGCCCCTTGCGGCGCCGACCATGATGGCCGGATTGAACCAGACACTTATGCTTTCACTTTCGATGGTCGTCGTTGCTTCGATGATATCCGTTGGCGGGCTTGGGCTGATGGTATTGAGCGGCATCGGCCGCCTGGACATGGGGCTGGCCAGCGTCGGCGGTGCCGGCCTGGTACTCCTGGCTGTCTTCCTCGATCGTTTGACCCAAGCGATGGGTGAGCGCAGCAGTGATCTGGCAACCGGCCAGCGTTGGTACGAAACCGGGCCGGTTGGCCTAGTGATGAAATTCAAGAAGAAAAAGAACGTAGCACACCCAGTGACTAACTAAGCACACCTGCTCACCTACTATAAATTCAAGCGCGGTGAAATATGAAACTTGCAAATCTCAAGCAAACCGTCGTCGCGACGCTGATGGCGTCCATGTTGGGTGCAACTGCATGTTCGGCAGCGTACGCCGCTGATGCAAACAAACCGGGTGACGGTGTTTCCATCACGCCTATTTTCCCGACTATCGCTGAAGAGCGTTTTCGCGGTGAGGTGGCGATTGCAGGCTTGAAAGACCTTGGCTATGACGTGAAGGCCCCGAAGGAAGTTGATTATCCCGCGATGTTCCTGGCGCTCTCCTATGGCGATGCGGATTTCACCGTGCATGAGTGGGAGAACCTGCACGCTGCCTTTTATAAGAAAGGCGGCGGCGACGACACCATGGTGAAAGTTGGCCAGGTCATGAAGGGCGTGCTGCAGGGCTACATGATCGACAAGAAAACGGCCGACGCATACAACATCAAGGATCTCTCGGATTTGAAGAAGCCGGAGATCGCCAAGCTGTTCGACGCCAATGGCGATGGCAAGGCAGACATGACAGGCTGCAACCCCGGTTGGGGCTGCGAAGTGATGGTTGAATACCACATGAAAGCCTACGGCCTGAGCCCAACCGTCGTGGACAACCGGGGTTCTTACTTCGCGCTGATGGCAGACACTATCGCCAGGTTCCAGCAGGGCAAACCCGTGTTGTATTTCACCTGGGTGCCGCAATGGATCTCCAGCGTGCTGGTGGAAGGGCGCGACGTCGTATGGCTGCCGGTTCCGTTCACCTCGTTGCCTGATGGCAAAGACAGTAAAGACACCTTTTACCAGGGCAAAAATCTCGGTTTCCCGGTGGATACCGTTAACGCTGTGATGAACAAAGAGTTTGCCGAGAAGAACCCGGTGGCTCGCAAGTTTCTGTCGGAAGTCAGTATCACCACGGACGACGAAAGTGCCCAGAACCTGCGCATGCAAAAGGGTGAGAAATCACTCGCTGACATCAAGCGCCATGCGGCCGAATGGATCAAGGCTCACCAGGCGCAATACGATGGTTGGTTGAGTGACGCGCGCGCCGCAGCCAAGCAATAGAAAACAGCAAGGAAAGTGCTGCCAGCTCGATTGAGCTGGCCGTACGCGGGACCGGCTGCGTTTGTTTTACGTAATAAAGTGATCAGGTGGCGAAGATAATGGATACCTTCCAAAGCTCGTTGAAGTTCCAGAATATTGGGTTTCGGCAAACTACCGACTCGGTCGGTCATGAAAAAGTTGTACGGGTGGCATTCATTTTGCTCGACCACTTTTCATTAACCGCACTCTCAACAGCGATGGACGCGCTGGCGACCGGCAATCTGATCAACAGTAATACCGTCTACAAAGTATCGACGTATTCGCTCTTGGGCGGACTGGTTGAAAGTGATATCGGCATACCGTTGTCCTCGGAACGTTTGAACGTTGAGAAAATCAATCACGATGCACTTGTGGTTATCGGTGGCCAGCGGGTAAGGCTGTCCAGCAACCCCACCATTCGCCGCGCATTGAAAAAGGCGGCAGGGGGAAGGGGCATCGTCGCTGGTGTATGGAATGCTGCGTTTTACCTGGCCGATGCGGGCTTGCTCGATGACCAGGATTGCGCCTGTCATTCCGATAGTTGTGCGTTGATAAACGAGTATTACCCCCAAGTGAAAACGGGGGAGTCCGAATACACCTTTACCCAGCGGCGCGCGACGTGCGCTGGTGCTTCATCCGCGCTGGATATGATCCTGGCAATCATGCAGGACCTCAGCTCACAGCGCGATGCTGATCTGGTGGATGAAATCAAACGTGTACATCAACCCAAAAAGCCTCAATTCAATACTGTAACCCTAGGTGCTGTCAGCCTGGTTAAACCGGTACCTCGCCCTCTGAACGTTGCGGTCTCCCTGATGGAAAACCACATTGAAGAACCCATGGAAATCAATGAGATCGCCAGCCACGTGGGGGTTTCGCGTAGACAGCTTGAGCGCAGATTTGCGCGCTATTTAAACGCGGCGCCCAACCGCTATTACCTGGAACTGCGACTTACCCGCGCCCGCCAACTGATTATTCAAAGTAATCGCTCGTTGACGGACGTGGCACTCGCTACCGGTTTTGTCAGCTATCCGCACTTTTATAAGCGCTTCAAGGATTTGTTCGGCCTGCCGCCCATGACGTTCCGGGATAACTACTATTCCAGCGACTTTAGCAATTCGGAACGCTATGCAATTGCGGCAGGTTTTTGAAACGCGTTTTGCCGCTGTGTCGTCGGTAGTTACTCAGTTTATTTCGTCCTGCGCATTGTGTTGTGTTGGACCCGGTAATGCATTCAACTTTACGGTCCTACTATTATGAAAGTTACCTCGTTACCCGCCGACGATAATAGCTGTGGCTGGTTTCATTTAAGCCGGCCGCGTAAGCCTAAGCCCGCCCACCAGGGACACAGTACTGCCCGTTGGGTGATTGTTGGTGCGGGCTTTACCGGGCTGGCGGCAGCCCGGCAACTGGCGATGAGTTTTCCGAATGACGAGATCGTACTGGTTGAGGCTCAGGAGGTTGGTCTCGGGCCCTCCGGCAGGAATGCCGGGTTCGCTATCGATCTGCCCCATGATATTGGGGCAGAGGATTACATCGGCGACATCACCCTTGCCAGGACGAGCCTGAAGCTCAATCTGGCGGGGCAATCCATTCTGCGCGACTTGGTCGATCAACATGGCATCGACTGTCAGATGAAGGCCTGCGGCAAGTACCAGGCGGCCGTGGAGGACCGCGGCATCGCGGTACTCGAAGCCTATCGGCGCGGGCTGGATAAGTTGGACCAACCCTATCAAATGATTGAGCAAGATGAGTTGCCCAATCACTTGGGTACGCACTTCTACCGTAAGGCGTTATACACACCGGGTGCCGTGTTGCTTCAGCCGTCGGCACTGGTCAAGGGGCTCGCTGACCATTTGCCAGCCAACGTGACGTTGTATGAGCGTACGCCGATTCTCGAAGTTGAGTACGGTGCGAAAACCGTACTGAAACATGCCAATGGAAGTATCACCGCCGACAAGCTGATCCTCGCGAACAACTCATTTGGCATGCGCTTTGGTTTCCTCAGGGGCCGGATGCTGCCCATCTATACCTACGGCAGTATTACGCGGCAATTGACGCCAGAAGAGCAGGCACAACTCGGTGGAAAACCGTATTGGGGCGCGATCCCAGCTGATCCATTTGGGACCACCGTCAGGCGTACACCGGATAACCGCTTACTGATCAGAAACAGTTTTAGCTTTAATCCCGACGGCCGCAGCGACAGTCGATATAACGAGCGATTCATACGCCGACATAAAGCCTCGTTTGATAAACGCTTTCCCATGTTGCCCAACGTCAATTTCGAATACACCTGGGGTGGTGCATTGGCCATGACTCGAAACCACAACGGTTTCTTTGGTGAGTTGGCCCCCAACGTTTATGGGGCATTGGGTTGCAATGGCTTAGGCGTGACCCGCGGCACAGTGACAGGGCAACTGCTTGCCGAGTGGCTCGCAGGCCAACGTGATGAACGGATCGACTTTCTATTGAACGCACCCGGGCCGAACAGTAACCCGCCGCAGCCGTTTCTCTCGTTGGGTGTCAACGCAAATCTTAAATGGGGGCAGTACCGCGCCGGTCGAGAAAGCTGAGTTTATCTCAATGAACTGTTTCCCACAGAAATTCGCGCATTTGCGGTCGGCATAGGCACGTCGCTCTCACGCATCGGCGCCGCCGCGGGCACTTACTTGGTACCGATTTCATTGAGCAAGTTAGGGATCGCCGAAACCATGTATGTCGCCGCCGCCATTTCGTTGGTGGGGCTGGTGTTGTCTTGGGTGCTGGCGCCTGAAACGCGGTCACTCAACCTGCAACAAGCCGCCTCGTTGAATTAGCAACCCCTGGATCAACCCTTGGAATTACTGGAGAAAACAGCATGAACTTTGACGGCATTTTTACCCCCGCGATAACTCCGCTCTCTTCGGATGGTCAAGTTGATTACTCGGCCTTTGATGAAGTGCTTGAATACCTGGTCGAGTCCAAGGTTCACGGCATCATCATCGGCGGCTCCACGGGCGAGTATTACGCTCATACGCCTGCTGAGCGTCTGGCGGTGGCTGAACGTGCGAAGAGTGTCCTGCAAGGTCGTCTGCCGCTGGTTGTCGGCACCGGCGGGATCAGAACCGAGGATTCGGTGTATTTCGCTGAGCAAGCGAAAGCGATCAAGGCAGATGCGATCCTGGTGGGTTCGCCGCCTTATGCCTTGCCCACCCAAAAAGAAATCGCCGCGCATGTGCTGGCGGTAGACAAGGCAGCAGGCCTCCCCATCATGCTCTACAACTACCCGGCGCGTATGGGGGTGGCCATGGGGGATGAGTTCTTCGAAGCGATTGCGCAGTGCAAGAACATTGAAGCAATCAAAGAAAGCTCCGGGGAAATGAATCGCCTGCATCGCCTGGCCTGCGCCCATCCTTCGATCCAGATCTCGTGCGGTTGGGATGATCAAGCCCTGGAGTTCTTCGCCTGGGGCGCTCGCAGCTGGGTATGCGCCGGCTCCAATTTCATTCCTCGCGAACACGTTGCGCTGTATGAGGCCTGCGTGATTGAAAAGGACTTCGATAAAGGCCGTCGCATCATGTCGGCCCTGCTGCCGTTGATGGACTTTCTTGAAGGCGGCAAGTTTGTGCAATCGATCAAACATGGCAGTGAGCTGATTGGCTTGCGTGCCGGTGGTGTCCGCGCGCCATTGCAAGCGTTGGAAGAATCCGAGAAGCAGGCGCTGAAGGCGGTGATCCAAACGCTTAAACAAAACGTTGCGCACATTGTGGGAGGTGCTTGAAATGGCCGATTTGCTGAGTAAAGAAGCCTACCGCGAACTGGCCGGCAAGCTTGAGTTTCGCACTCAGGCGTTCATTGACGGCCAGTTTCGCAGCGCGAAATCAGGCCGTACGTTCACCACCACCAACCCGGCCACCGGTGATGTACTGGCCGAGATTTCGGCCTGTGATGCCGAGGACGTAGACGTGGCGGTGGCGGCTGCCAAGGCAGCGTTTGAAGATGCACGCTGGCAGGGTCTTTCACCTGCTGTACGTAAAAGCGTGCTGCTGCGTTTTGCCCAGTTGTTGGAAGACAACTCGCACGAACTGGCGGTACTTGAAAGCCTGGACAGCGGCAAACCCATCCGCGAGTGCCAGAACGTTGATGTACCAGAGACAATCCACACGCTGCGTTGGCACGCCGAACTGATCGACAAAATCTACGACGCTACCGCGCCGGTGGGTTCGGGCGCTGTGACTATGGTGGTACGCGAGCCCATCGGCGTAGTGGGCCTGGTGCTGCCGTGGAATTTTCCGCTGCTGATGCTCGCCTGGAAAATCGGTCCGTCGTTGGCCGCAGGTTGCTCGATCGTGGTCAAGCCAGCAAAGGAAACCTCGCTGAGCGCGCTGCGTGTCGCTGAGCTGGCGTATCAGGCTGGTGTTCCCGCCGGTGTGTTCAATGTGGTGCCTGGTGGCGGCAAGGAGGCAGGTGAACCGTTGGGCCGGCATGGTGACGTGGCCATGGTCAGCTTTACCGGCTCGACCGATACGGGCCGGATTTTCCTAAAGTACTCCAGTGAATCCAACCTCAAGCGCATCGTGCTGGAATGTGGCGGCAAAAACCCAGCGGTGGTGATGAATGATGCCGAGGATATTGACCAAGTCGCGCAGCATGTGGTGAACGGTGCCTTTTGGAACATGGGCGAAAACTGCTCGGCGTCTTCGCGCCTGCTCGTTCATACCGATATCAAGGAAGCGTTGCTTGAGCGTATTCAGGTGCACCTCAAAGACTGGAAAATGGGCGACCCACTTGACCCGGACAACCGCTTGGGCTCAATGGTCAGCAAAGCGCATTTTGAGAAAGTGCGGTCCTACATCGAGCATGCCAAGGACGAAAAGCTGACTGTTCTGGCGGGCGGCAATACTGTTGACAATATCTTCGTAGAGCCGACCATCCTGGACGGAGTAGGGCGTAGCAGTCGCCTGTTCCAAGAGGAAATTTTCGGCCCTGTGCTAAGTGTCACCACCTTCAATACCCTTGATGAAGCCATCAAGCTGGCCAACGATACGGCCTATGGTTTGGCAGCGTCGGCGTATACCGGCAACCTGCGTAATGCGCTGAAGCTCTCACGCGGCATCCGCGCCGGCATTGTGACCGTCAACTGTTTTGGAGAGGGGGATGCGTCTACACCCTTCGGTGGTTACAAGGAGTCGGGGTTCGGTGGGCGGGACAAATCCATCTGGGCGCACGACCAATACACCGAGATAAAAACCATCTGGATCGACGCCTCCTGAGTGCTGCAGAGGGCGTGACGGCCTTATCGCCCCAGTCGCGGGACTGGGGCAATTCCGAGGCTGTAAAGGGGTGGGGCGAGCTGGGAAGCAACCGACGGAGTTGTCGTGAATAGCGAGCAAGGTCTCTACGAACGGCTGAAGCAACAGATCCTGACATTGCAACTGTCGCCCGATCAGTTGCCTGCCCAACGACACCTAAAGACTCTCAGGGTCGCCAAAAAACATCTGAATCCGCGACCGCAACCAACGCTCCCCCGGATCATTATCCTGCGACCCACGCCACGCCATATGCAGCTCAAACGAACGCACCGGCAGCGGCGGGTCTTCGGCTCGCAAACCACCCGCTGAGGTCAGCGCCTCTGCCGCGTAATCCGGTACGGTGGCGAGGATATCGGTGCCCGCCAGTAACGTGCCCAGCCCATTGAACTGGGGCACGGCCAGCACGACGTGGCGTTTGCGATCGAGCTTTTCCAGCTCTTCGTCGATAAACCCGCTCAGGTCACCGGCAAACGATACCAAGGCATGCGGGCGGGCGCAGAAGTCGTCCAGGCTCAGTGGGCCGGGTACGCTGTCGGCGCGCAGCAGTTTCGGCAGGCTGCGGCGCAGGACCTTGCGCTTGGCGTTGGCCGGCAGGTCGGCGGTGTAGCTGACGCCGATGGAGATTTCGCCGGAGGCCAGCAAGCCAGGCATCAGGATGTAGTTGACGCGACGCACCACCAGCACGATGCCGGGGGCTTCGGCGCGCAGGCGTTTGAGCAATTGCGGCAGCAGGGCGAATTCCACGTCATCGGACAGGCCGATACGGAATACCGCAGTGCTGGTAGCTGGGTCGAATTCGGCGGCGCGGCTGACGGCGGTGGAAATCGAGTCCAGGGCCGGGGAGAGCAGGGCGAAGATTTCCACGGCGCGGGCTGTTGGCTCCATGCTGCGCCCGGTGCGTACGAACAGCGGGTCGTCAAACAGCCCGCGCAGGCGTGACAAGGCCGCGCTGATGGCCGGCTGGCCGAGAAACAGTTTCTCGGCGGCGCGGGTCACGCTGCGCTCGTGCATCAAGGTTTCGAATACGATCAAGAGGTTAAGGTCGACACGACGCAGGTCGTTACGGTTCATCTTGTGTCCTGGAAGAGTCAGCGAACTTGACGAGAGCGGCCATATCCAGAACCTCCAAGGTTCCGTTCAGAAGCATGACCGGCATGAATCTTACGGGGAAAGGCTGGTACTCTGCACAAGATAATTGAGTTTTCCTACGATAGCTGAGGTCTATGCCTCACAGCGGAATCAATGACAGACATGTCGACTATTAATGGCGACCGGTGGTCTTACCGGGAAAGCCCAGATAGAGTTCATGGCATTAGAGGTTACTTTGACGAGGTTTGCGATGTCCCGCACGATTCGTTTTCACAAGTTTGGTCCGGCCGAGGTGCTCAAATGCGAAGAGCATGCAACCGCGCAGCCCGCACCGGGCGAAGTGCAGGTGCGTGTCGACGCGATTGGTATCAGTTGGTACGACGTTTTGTGGCGCCAGAACCTGGCGTCGTCACATGCACGCCTGCCGTCTGGCCTTGGCCATGAAATGGCCGGCGTGGTTGTCGCCCTGGGCGACGGCGTGGACGACTTGGCGGTGGGCGACAAGGTCGCCAGTTTTCCTGCCGAAAGCCCTAACGATTACCCGGTGTATGGCGAGCAGATCGTTCTGCCCCGTTCGGCCCTGACCCGTTACCCGGATGTCTTGAGCCCCATTGAAGCGAGCGTGCACTACACGCCGCTGCTGATTGCCTACTTTGCCTACATGGACCTGGCGCGGGTCAAGCCTGGGCAATTTGCGTTGGTGACCGATGCCAGCCACTGCGCCGGGCCTTCGTTCGTGCAGTTGGGCAAAGCCTTGGGGGTACGGGTGATTGCCGCGACCAAAGACAGCGCGGAACGTGAATACCTGCTGTCGCTGGGGGCGGAAAAGGTCATCGTCACCGAAGAGCAGGACCTGCTCATGCAAATCAACAAAATCACGGGTGACCGTGGCGTCGATGTGGTGTTCGACGGCCTGGGCGGGCCGCAGATGTCGCTGCTCGGTGACGTGCTGGCGCCGCGTGGCAGCCTGGTTTTGTATGGCCTGCAAGGCGGTAACCAGACACCTTTTCCGGCCTGCGCCGCGTTCCAGAAGAATATTCAGTTTTTCGTGCATTGCATCGGCAACTTCACCGGCAAGCCGGAGTTGGGCATCATCCAGGACCAGGTTGCGTTGCAGCGCGCTTTGCGGGATATCAACCAACTGACTGCCGACCGGGTACTGGTGCCGTTGAAAACCACGGTGTTTCCGTTCAGTCAATTCGTCGAAGCCCACCGCTATATGGACGAATGCCCGTGCCGCGAACGAGTTGCGTTGCAGGTTGAAGCTGTTTGAGCTGTAGGAGTATTCGCAAATGAATACTCCAGCGTCTGCGCGGATGCAGCAGATGCGCCATTTGTCAGGGCTTAACCCACGATCGGGTTGAGCCACTCCGAGGGCGTTGCGCCCTGCAAACAATACCTTTGGCCCTTATGCCGCCCTGAAATCCAGCGCGGCGCTGTCGTGTGGGCGTCACTGAAGTTCGCGCCGCAGATCATCTGAACTGCTTTCCTGCGCGGTTCTGTATCTATTAATCATTAGTTGAGTGCCGATAATTGCGGCTTAACCATCATCTCAAGGATTGAGCAATGATCAGCTGCCCGACATTACTGTCTTGTATCAGCAAACTAACGAGGCGTTACCTTGCCCGTCGAAAAAAACGTTCGAAACATCCCTTCTTCTTGCAAGAAGCCAGATTAAGTGGGTGATTTATTATTTGTCGGAGGTTTCGCTAATTAATTAGTTAACGCGCTGTAGGATAGTGTCGGAACATTCCTAGGAGTTGCCACTTGAGCACACGCGACTGCGGGTTAGCGCGTCTGTCTGTGGGATGGGGTGCCCGCGACTCAGGTGTCCGCTCCGGTAATTTTGTTGCAGGGTGCTAATGTTTAATCATTCTTATGCCCTGCCGCGCAAGACAGACCTACAGATGTAATGGGTCAGGCAACGACGTCACAGAGTTGCTTGAAACTGATATTTCAACTCAGGTAGTAGAACAATGAGCGCAATTCACGAACAAGCCATGAACTATGTTTATCAGCAAGTTCTGCAACGTTTGATGGGGCACTTCACGCGTGCCGAACGGACTGCACTTCAATTGTTGATCCAGCGAATCGTGGTGGCGGCAGGCGGCATGGAACATGTGGGTAACTATAAAGTATTGATCGCCCACGGCGGCGGCGAAGTCAGCAGTTATACCCTGGCGCTGCTGCGCGCGGCACAGTTGAGCATCGCCGGCCGTACGCCCAAGACCTTTCACCTGCGCGTGGCGACGCTGCGGCATGCAGGGATGACCCAGGCCACACTGGGCAGGCTGAATGAGGGCTATAGCGCGCTGTTTTTTCACGATGACCCTCGGGTGGAGGTGTTGATGGTGGAAAATCAGGAGGTGCAGCCTTTCAATCATCAGCGGCCCGCTTCCAGCGCCGGCCGTGAGGTCAACCAACGCGACCGGCTAATGATCGGGCACCTGACGTCCGGGGATGTGCGTGCCACGCTGTGCAATGACACTTACCTGGCCCTGGGGGATTTCTACCAGCGTGTGAGCGCGTGGAACGGCGGCGTGCATGCGCTGGTCAGCGGCGATTCTGCGCGCAAGCAAAGCCAATACCTGGCCTGGCTGAAGCGTTCGGCCCTGGCTGCGGGTGTCGCTGTCCCGCCGCGCCAGTCCGCGTCGCTCAATATTCTGTTCGCGCGCATGGAAGAGTGGAGTACCGGTTGCTACCGCGACCTCTACGGCGAGCAATACGTGGAGGCCCAGAGCCCGGGGCATGGCGGGCACCGCCATCTGGCTTATATCGGGGTTGCCGACCTGCTCGACGAGGTTGACGTTGCCTCGTCACCGCTGCTCACCGAGTTCCTGGCCCACAAACCGGACCCGTTCGACTTTCACTTCAGCCATCCTGACTATCCCAACCCGTTGCTCATGGCGCATCTGCACGGGTTGCAGGCCCAATGCCTGCGTGAGCTGTCCTACGGCGAAGGCGTCGAGGCTTTTGTGCGGCAGGCGAGGGACGCGATGAGCCGTCGACACATTCCAGACACCTTGATCGACGCATTGGGCGGCCACGATGGGCGCGTATTGTCGACGACCTATGCCCAGGAGTTCTTCGGCCTGGACGAGGGCCAGTTGACTTGCCTGTTGTTCTCGCCCTTCATCCATCATGGCGAGCGCCTCGAGGGTTACCTGCGCCAATGCCACCCCGGCATGCTGGTGGGGCTTCCCGAGTTGCACAAGGCGCTGCAGGGCAAGCCCGCCGCAGATATGCTGCAGCAGTGGCTGATTGATACCAGCGGCCTGCCATTGCCTCTGTTACAAAACCTGTACCGCAAGCGTCCTCAGCAGGCGGGTCGTGGCACCCAGGCGCGCAAACGGCGTGGGGCCCAGGCGCAGATTGCGCAAGTGTCGGGGCGTTAGCCGCGTGCCTGTGCGTGCGAACTCGGGCGGGCGCTCATGAGACTGCGCGGGGAGCGGCAAGCGGATTTTGCCTACCAGGCGGTGTACCGCTACATGATCAACCTGATCAACGAAGTCAGCCTGGAAAAACCGGTAAAGCTGCCGTCCCTGCGGCAGTTGTCGACCCGCTTGAAGGTGTCGATCTCGACGATCCAGTACGCCTACTCGATATTGGAAAAGGAAGGGCGGATCTACTCGGTGGCCAAGTCCGGCTACTTTGCCTGGCCGGTGGCCGCTAACGCGCCAATGGCCACGAGTGGGGACTTGCTTGAGCGCCTTTACGCGGCAGCGCGGCGGCCTGGCATGGTGGTACTCAGTGGCGACGAACCGGCGCTGCTGGGCTCACTCGATGGTGCGTTGCTTTCACTGGAGCGCCAACTGATCCGCCGCTATCCGCACCACCTGCAAACCCACTCGCAACCCTCCGGCGTCTGGGAGCTGCGCGCGGCGCTGGCGGCACGTTATACCTCATCGCCCACGCGCTGCTGGCAGGCGGATGAGGTGTATATCGGCGCCGACGTGCGTGGCGTCCTGGAGATCCTGATTGACGCCCTGGGCCTCAAGGGCACCGTGGTGGTGGCCGAATCACCCTGCGATTATCTGGTCTTGCGCCTGTTGCAGGGGGCCGGCGTGCGGGTAATCGAATTGCCCTGGCTCGCCGACGGCCGCTTCGATCTGAGTACCTTTGAACACCTGCTCAGCCACGAGCCGGTGCACCTGGTGGTGCTGTCATCGGTGGTGAGCATGCCGTCGGGCAGCGTGCTGTCGGTTCAGGAGCGCATGCAGGTGGCGCAATTGCTGGACCGATTCGGCTGCTGGCTGCTGGAGAATGACACCTTTGGCGAACTGAGCTTCGCACCGTCCTCCGTGTCCCTGCGGCACCTGGTCGACCCTGAACGGCTGATAGTGTTCTCTTCGTTCGAGAAGATCCTTGGCCCGGAAGCACCGTTTGGTTTTGTATTGTCGCGCCAGCTGAGCCGCGAGCTGCAGCGTCAGTTTTTATTGCGTGCATTCCGCTTGTCGTCGATTCGTCAGCGTGCCATTGCCCGCTTGTACGAAAGCGGACGGTATGACCAGCATGTGCAGACGTTACGCCAGCGCCTGCGTGAGCAGGCACAGGCTATGGGCCTGCGCCTGGATGCACGTCTGGAGGGGTGGGTGAGCTATCGGATGCCCGTCGCCGGCGCAAGTTTCTGGCTGCAGTCGACGGCGGCTGTGGACATGCGCCATGTGTTCCAGCGCATGGTCACGCAGCAGGTGGTGATCGCTCCCGGTGAGCTGTTCAGTCTCAGCGGTTTGCATCACCAGCATATGCGCCTGGGGCATGCGTTCAGCGGGCATCCGAACCTGGACATCGCCTTGGATACATTGGCCGAGGCACTGCAGCAGGCGCAGATTTGACGCGTATGAAATTTCTATATTAGTTGTGGGATCGATACCGTCGCGCCGTAGTCCAAGTCACCGTAAACTGTCATTTTTCCGAATCCTTATTTTTCTCGAGGTTTATGCATGACTATCAGTCCTTTTGCGGGCAAGCCGGCGCCAGCCCAGTTGCTGGTGGACATCCCGCGACTGGTCACGGCCTATTACACCGGCCAGCCTGATGCAGCGATCTCCACCCAGCGCGTGGCCTTTGGTACCTCCGGGCACCGTGGCAGCTCGTTCGAACTGAGCTTCAACGAATGGCATGTGCTCGCGATCAGCCAGGCCATCTGCCTGTACCGCCAGGCCCAGGGCATCGACGGCCCGTTGTTTGTCGGCCTGGACACCCACGCGCTGTCGACGCCAGCCGGCGCCAGTGCGCTGGAAGTGCTCGCCGCCAACGGCGTACACGTGATGCTCGCCGAGGGCGACGAATACACACCAACGCCGGCAATTTCCCACGCGATCATCTGCTACAACCGTGGCCGCACCAGCGGGCTGGCGGACGGTATCGTCATCACGCCGTCCCACAACCCGCCGCAAAGTGGCGGCTACAAGTACAACCCGCCTAACGGTGGCCCGGCCGACACCCACGTCACCAAGTGGATCGAAGCCAAGGCCAACGAGCTGCTGGCCAACAAGCTCGCCGGAGTCAAGCGCATCACCCACGCCCAGGCGCTGAAGGCCGATACCACGCACCGGCATGATTACCTCAACAGCTACGTGGCCGACCTGGTCAATGTGATCGACATGGACGCCATCCGCAGCGCCGGCCTGCGCCTGGGCGTAGACCCGCTGGGCGGAGCAGGGGTGCGCTACTGGTCGGCGATTGCCGAGCACTATCGGCTGAACCTGGAGGTGGTCAACACCGAAGTCGACGCTACCTTCCGCTTCATGAGCGTCGACTGGGACGGCCAGATCCGTATGGACCCGTCTTCCAGCTACGCCATGCAAGGCCTGATCGGCCTGAAGGAGCGCTTTGATGTGGCGTTTGCCTGCGACCCGGACCACGACCGTCACGGCATCGTGACCCCGTCCGGCGGGCTGTTGGCGCCGAATAACTACCTGGCGGTGTCCATCGACTACCTGTTCCAGAACCGTCCTGACTGGCGCGCCGATGCGGCGGTGGGCAAAACCGTGGTCAGCAGTGGCCTGATCGATCGCGTCGCCGCGCGCATCGGTCGTCGTTTGTACGAAGTGCCGGTGGGCTTCAAATGGTTTGCTGACGGTTTGTTTGATGGTTCGCTGGGGTTTGGTGGCGAAGAAAGCGCCGGGGCTTCATTCCTGCGTAAGGACGGTACGGTCTGGAGCACCGACAAGGACGGCCTGATCCCGGCTTTGCTTGCGGCCGAAATGACCTCGCGCAAAGGCCAGGACCCGAGTCAGATCTATCGCGGCCTGACTGACGCCCTCGGCGAACCCTTTGCCATCCGCGTTGATGCCAAGGCCACGCCAGCGCAAAAAGCCCTGCTGGGCAAACTGTCGCCGGAGCAGGTGACGTCCACGCAATTGGCCGGCGAAAGCATCCAGCAGATCCTCAGCCATGCGCCGGGTAACAACCAGGCGATCGGCGGCTTGAAAGTGATGACCGAAAACGGCTGGTTCGCCGCGCGTCCATCGGGCACCGAGGACATCTACAAGATCTATGCCGAGAGCTTTATCGGCGAAGATCACCTCAAGCAGCTGGTGGAAGAGGCTCAAGTACTGGTAGACGGGGCAATCTCCCAGTAATCACGCAACACCCATGTGGGAGGGGGCTTGCCCCCGATAGCGATGTGTCAGTCGATATATTCGATGCTGATCCGCCGCCATCGGGAGCAAGCCCCCTCCCACATTAGAGGCTAACAAGGCTTGAGATCAGGCGAGATCAACCAACACAATCTCGCTGTCTTCAATCGCCGTCACCCGCAACACCTGCTCATCGGCAACCGCCACGCCGTCTCGAGCCTGCGCACGCAAGCCGTTGACTTCAATCGTCCCCGTTGCCGGCACCAGGTACGCCCGGCGGCCGCTGTCCAGCCGATACTCGGCACTTTCCCCGGCCTTCAGATTAGCCGCCACCAGGCGTGCATCGGCACGAATGCGCAGGCTTTGCGTGTCTCCGGCCTTGCCGCTGGCCAGGGTCACGAAGCCTTCGCGCGCACCCTGTGGAAACGGCCTGGCGCCCCAGGAGGGCGGCAGGCCGGCCTCATTCGGGATGATCCAGATCTGAAAGATCTTGGTCGGAGTGGCTTCCAGATTATATTCGCTGTGAGCGATCCCGGTGCCAGCGCTCATCACCTGTACGTCGCCAGCCTCGGTACGGCCCTTGTTGCCCAGGTTGTCGGCATGACTGATCGCGCCTTCACGCACGTAGGTGATGATTTCCATGTCGCGGTGTGCGTGCTGCGGGAAGCCGCTGCCCGGCGCAATGATGTCGTCGTTCCACACCCGCAGGTTGCCCCAGTGCATACGCTCGGGGTCATGGTATTCGGCGAATGAAAAGTGATGATGGGCGTCGAGCCAGCCATGGTGGGCGCCGCCCAGGGTGTTGAAGGGTCGAAGTTCAAGCATGATCGTCTCCTATGGATAGCGCTATGATCCATCAGTGCATGATCGATAAAAAGCGTAAAAAATGCCTGATTCCTATCTGTTTATTTGATGCTTATTTCAGGTATCCACTTTCACTTCATCGCCTAACTGCATGAGATCAAAGCATTTGGCTGGAACTGAGCGGCAATTCCGGCGACCATGGCGCACTGTAAAAACCTAGCTCATCGCAGGAGTCCGCGTGCCGCACCCACAGCCTGATCTGCCCCCTGAACTGCGCCCCCTGGCTGAAATGCCGCTACTGAAACGGCTTGCCGCGCGCCTGTTCGGCCACGGCCTCACGCGTTTGCGCGCTCAGCACCGGTTTTCGTGGTTGCATGGCCAGGCCGACGGTTTTCGCAGCGGGCATGAAGCCGGGGTGGAATATGGTTACCGCGAGGGCAAGGCGGACGGTTTGGAGGAGGGCCGGCAAGTCCTGCTGATCCGCGATTTCCGGTCGGATGAACCCCGTGCGCCAGGCATTGATGACAGCCTGTTCGACGACTGGCGATTGCCGCTTACTGCTGACATAAAAAAGCGCATCAAGGCCGACGTCGCACGTTTGCTGCCGGTGCACGCCCAGCCCAGTGCGGCGCAGTGGAAGATGATCTTCAGCGACACGCCGTCCACTTCGGTGATTGCCGGTGCCGGCGCGGGTAAGTCGACCTCTCTGGTGCTGCGCATCCTGCTGCTCACCCATTACCTGGGCTTCGAGTTGAGTTCGATGACCGTGGTGACGTTTACTCGCGAATCGCGCAAAGACTTCATCCAAAAGCTCATGCACATTCTCAGCTTATGGGGCCAGCCCCTTGACCATAAAGAGGCCCAGGCGGTGGTGCGCACCTTTCACTCACGCATCCTGCCGATGGTGCGCAGCCTGCCGGGCTTTGAGCGACTGCAAGCCTTCGAGAACCTCAGCGCCGGGTTCGAGGATGCCGACAGCAACCCGTTCGACCTGCGCATCAACGACGCCCAGCGCCAGCAGATGAACGCGTGTTACCACCGCTTGCACGGCCGTCATGCGCGTTTTCGCGAGTTGATCGCACCGCTGGCACGCCATGGGCTGCAGCTCAAGGAACTGGAGCGTGATCATCCCGATGTGCAGAAGCGCGTGGCGGTCACGGAATTGGCGGCCAAGCGTGACGAAGAACTCTGTGACGTCATCGAGGACCTGTGGTTTCGTGCCTGCGCCTGGCCCATCAAGGGCATCGAACCGAGCCGGCAAACGTTTGAGATCAATGGCGCGCAGTTTCATTGCCATGGCTATATCCCTGAACTGGACGCCTGGGTAGTGCTGGGCTTCGATTCGCGGGAAAACCCTCAGATCAGCCGGCCAAATGCCAAGCTGTCCGTGCGCGCAGAGTGGGCGGTAAAGCGCACGCTGTTTCAAGCTTTCTGTCGTAAGCCATTGATATGGTTGGAGAGCTACGATTCTTCACGAAGAGTGTTAAGTTGCCTGGCGGGCGATGCCACGGCCGGGCCCGGGTTTGATTACAAGGTCAAGGGCGAGCTTGCCTCGGCGCCGCTCCTCGACAGCTTTGTCATGGCCGCCGGCTTTATCGAGAACCTCGGGTTGGATGTGCCCACCGCCGTCGGCCGGATGAGCTTCGCCAAAGACGATCCGGACCGCTTGTTCTTCGAGGCCCTGGGTATTTTCTGGAAAGCCCTGGAAGACCACTTGCTTGAGCAATCGCCGCCGATCATGACCTACAACCGCATGTTTTCGTTGTTTGGCGAAAACACCCCGGAGAACCTCAAGCTGCTCAGCGACGCGCTGCTGCGGCCGATGTCGCATCTGATGATCGACGAATTCCAGGATGTGTCGCCGCAGATCGTCTCGTGGATCCGCGCCAGCCTGCGTGAAATCCGCAGCCGTGGCCCGGCGATGCACGTTGGTCGCGGGGCGCAGCGTTCATCGTTGCTGTGCGTAGGGGATGACTGGCAGTCCATCTATGGCTGGCGCGGTAGCTCGCCCAAGTACTTCATGGAGTTCAACAAGGAGTTCACCTCGCCGAGCACCACCCGCGTCATGCTGAGTGAGAATTACCGTAGTCACCAACACATCATCGACGCTGCCGAGCACATCGTGCGCAGTGCCCCGGCCATTCCCGGCAAGAAGGCGAAGGCCGCTGGCGAGCCCAGGCCCTTGGTGCCCGTGGTGGTGCTGGAGCGCGACGACGCGGCGTTGGCCCGGCAGTTGATCGAGCACTATCAGCGGGGCGATACAGTATTAATGTTGTATCGAAAAAGCAGCGATAAGCTGTTGATACAAGAGCATATTCAGGCGGTAGTTAATCTGGATTCCAGCTTGCCGTCCCAGGCGCGCAGGCTGAAACAGCTGACCTACCACAGCGCCAAGGGCCTGCAGGCGGATGCGGTGTTTCTACTCGGGGACTGCCAGCACCTGACCAGCTCGCCTTACAAGAACCAGGTCTACCGTATGGCGGGCCTGGGCAAGGATGGCGACAGTGAGGCGTACGACAACGCTCAAAAAGACGAAGTGCTGCGCCTGGCCTACGTCGGCATCACTCGCGCGGTCAGCCACTGTTATTGGTATGTGGAAAAGCCCGAAGGCCAGGCGGTGAATGTGCCAAGGGCATCGGAGCGAGTAGACGGCAAGAAAGTATTTTTCGACGATCAGCGCGGTTAATGTGTGAGGGGGCTTGCCCCCGATGGCGGTGTGCCAGTCGACCTTTCAGTGACTGACCCAACGCTATCGGGGGCAAGCCCCCTCCCACAATTGGATTTCACAGGTCTGCGGATATTGATCAGGCCCGCAACGACAGAGGCGGCACAAAACTCTCAAGCTCAGCCTCCACCGCCTCGATGATGCGCTCCACATCGGCGGCGTTCATCACGGTGGCGCAGGGAATGCCGGCGATCGCGATCAGCGTCTCGCCGCTGGCCCGGTCGAACAGGCGGGCAACCATGCTGCCGGGGGCGTCCATGCTCCCTTCGAAGCCCATCGGATGAAAATGCCAGCGCATCAGCTGACAGGCGTTGGGGAATGTCACTTTGTTCATGTTGCCTACCTTGTTCATTGAGCGCTTCCTTTAGCTCGCGGCAGGGGCCAGGACCTTCACTAGTCATGGCATCGAACCCTCAAAATAGCATTCGTTCGCAAGACGAGGTGTTTTTTTCAGGCCCGTTCGGCGGTTCTTTACCTGACATTGACCTGGATCATGTTCCAAGCCTACGGATTGTCCAGGTCATGCCCCAATGACTGGATAAACAACATCGGCCTGCTGGCGTTGTCGGTGATTCTGTATTGCATCAGTGGCCGGTTGAGTCCGGTCTTTCAGAAATTGTAAGGAGTGGTTATGCGCGCACGTCAATTGGGCATCACCCTGGGGCTGGGCACGCCTGGGAAATGGAATGCGATCACCGATGTGCCCGGCGTCCGCGTCGGCCATGCCACGCTCAACAGCGAGGTCGGCGGCAAGCAGGTACGCACAGGCGTCAGCGTGATCCAGCCGCGCCCTGGCGAAGCACGCCATCAACCCTGTTTTGCCGGGTACCACGTGCTCAACGGCAATGGCGACGCCACCGGCCTTGAGTGGATCCGCGAAGCGGGGCTGTTGACCACGCCGATAGCCGTCACCAACACCCACAGCATCGGCATCGTGCGTGACAGCTTGATCGCTCTTGAGCGTGAGCGCCTGGCTGACCCGGCGGTGTACTGGTGCATGCCGGTGGTGATGGAAACCTATGATGGCTTGCTCAACGACATCTGGGGCCAGCATGTGCGCCCTGAGCATGTGCGTGAAGCTCTGGACAAGGCTGAGTCGGGCCCGGTGCAGGAGGGCGCGGTGGGGGGCGGCACCGGGATGATCTGCCATGAGTTCAAGGGCGGCATCGGCACGGCGTCGCGGCGGTTGCCGGCAGAGCAGGGCGGCTGGACCGTCGGCGTACTGGTGCAGGCCAACCATGGCAAGCGCCAGGAGCTGCGGATCGATGGTTATCCGGTCGGTCGCTACTTGATGCAGATCGCTTCGCCGTTCGCCGACCGCGGCACACCGGGCATGGGCTCCATCGTGGTGATCATTGCCACGGATGCGCCGCTGTTGCCCCATCAGTGCCAGCGCCTGGCGCAGCGCGCCTCCATCGGTATCGCCCGCACCGGCGGCGGCACCGAGGATTCCAGCGGCGACCTGTTCCTGGCCTTCGCCACGGGTAATCAGGACTTGCCGCCCGCCGATTACGGGCGCAAGGATTTGCCGCACAGTACGGTATTGCGCATGGTCAACAACGACCACATCTCCCCGCTGTTCAGCGCCGCCGCCGAGGCGGTGGAGGAGGCGATCATCAATGCCTTGCTGGCCGGAGAGGACATGACCACCCAGGACGGCGTCACGATACCGGGCCTGGCCGGCGAGACGGTATTGGAGGCGCTGCACACATGTGGCTGGCGTAATGTCCCGGTAAAAGGGGACAACGCAGTTTAATGGTGTAAGTAGTGGCTCTTTAATGTTGCCAATGACACCGTGACAATATATTGGATCCCTTATTCAAGTAGGTCGCGCAACTAGCGCGGCTTTACCTGTATTTAATATTTAAATATCGCTGCGCGCTATTCGGTCACCTAAACACAACCGTCCCCAACAAACGCTACGCACGACTTCCTCAAGTTGCATCTGGGGCAGCTTTTCCCTGCTGAAATATGTGTAGACGAAAGATTTCAAATTGTGTCAGTTTTCTTACGCCTTCAAAAGAGGTGAGTGATAGGACTATCCTCGCCCGCGAGGTTCCTATCGAACAAAGACTGATGCACTTGCAAACAAGGAAGTACGTTTATGTCAAAAGTAAAAGACAAGGCTATTGTATCTGCCGCGCAAGCCAGCACTGCTTACTCGCAAATCGATAGCTTCAGCCATTTGTATGACCGTGGCGGCAACCTGACGGTCAATGGCAAACCGTCCTACAGCGTGGACCAGGCAGCCACCCAGCTGTTGCGGGACGGCGCCGCGTACCGGGACTTTGATGGCAACGGCAAGATCGATCTGACCTATACCTTTCTCACCTCGGCATCCTCGAGCACCATGAACAAACATGGCATCTCGGGCTTCAGCCAATTCAACGCCCAGCAGAAAGCGCAGGCCGCACTGGCCATGCAATCCTGGTCGGATGTTGCCAACGTGACCTTTACCGAAAAGGCTTCCGGCGGTGACGCACACATGACCTTCGGCAACTACAGCGGCGGCCAGGATGGCGCGGCGGCTTTCGCCTACCTGCCCGGCACCGGTGCAGGCTACGACGGCACCTCGTGGTACCTGACCAACAACAGCTACACGCCGAACAAGACCCCGGACCTGAACAACTATGGCCGGCAGACCCTGACCCACGAAATCGGCCACACCCTGGGCCTGGCTCACCCTGGCGACTACAACGCCGGGAATGGCAACCCGACCTATAACGACGCGACCTATGGACAGGACACGCGTGGCTATAGCGTCATGAGTTACTGGAGCGAGAGCAACACCAACCAGAACTTCAGCAAAGGCGGGGTCGAGGCTTACGCTTCCGGTCCGCTGATCGACGATATTGCCGCGATCCAGAAGCTCTACGGTGCCAACCTCAATACCCGCGCCGGTGACACGACCTACGGTTTCAACTCCAACACCGGGCGTGATTTCCTCAGCGCCACGTCCAATGCCGACAAGCTGGTGTTCTCGGTATGGGACGGTGGTGGCAATGACACCCTGGACTTCTCCGGCTTCACGCAAAACCAGAAGATCAACCTCAATGCAGCCTCGTTCTCCGATGTCGGCGGCCTGGTGGGCAACGTTTCCATCGCCAAGGGCGTGACGGTCGAGAACGCCTTCGGTGGCGCGGGCAACGACCTGATCATTGGTAACCAGGCCGCCAACCTCATCAAGGGCGGGGCCGGCAACGACCTCATCTACGGTGGCGGCGGTGCGGACCAACTGTGGGGCGGCGCCGGCAGCGACACCTTTGTGTTCGGTGCCGTGTCCGATTCCAAGCCAGGAGCGGCGGACAAGATCTTTGACTTCACCTCAGGTTCCGACAAGATCGACCTGTCCGGTATCACCAAAGGCGCGGGCGTGAGCTTCGTCAACGCGTTTACCGGGCATGCCGGCGACGCGGTGCTGTCCTACGCATCAGGTACTAACCTGGGTACGTTGGCCGTTGACTTCTCCGGGCACGGCGTGGCGGATTTCCTCGTCACCACCGTTGGCCAGGCGGCTGCCAGCGACATCGTGGCGTGATGTAAAGCGCGGCGCTCCGGCGCCGCGTTCCAGGATGGAGCCAGGCAATGCAGCGTTTTTCCAAAGGGGTCACCCTATTGATCGTGTCGGCAGGAGCCCATGCAATGGCGAGCAGTCTTGTTTTACCCACTACCGCACAGTTGGCGGGGCATTGGCAGTTGCACCAGGATGACCAGGTGTGTGCGCTGGACCTGCTCGAGCAGCCCAACAGCCTGGGGGGCGATGTGGCGTGTGCCGCGCAATGGCTGGGCGATAAACCGCTGACGTGGTCGCCGACGCCGGACGGCATCTGGCTGATGAATGCCGAAGGCAGTGGCATTACGCACTTGAATCGCCAGAAGGAAGGCGAATATCAGGCCCGCACTAAATCTGGAGCCATCGTGGTGCTGCAACGTACACCTTAGTTTCAGGTTATAAGCTTATAACTTCATTTATTAGTTGGCCGCCCGCTATTCAGGGGGTAGGGCAACTAGTGCGCGTACTTTGGGTTCATGGAAGATAAGAAGATATGGCCAAGCCCCATACCGTTGCACCCTTGTTCAAGGCGCTGGGTGAATACAAGAGCATCTTGATCAGCGTTGGCTGTTTTACCGCGCTGATTAACCTGTTGATGCTGGTGCCCTCGATTTACATGCTGCAAGTGTACGACCGCGTGCTGTCCTCCCAGAATGAAACCACCCTGGTGATGTTGACGTTGATGGTCGTGGGGTTCTTTGCCTTTATAGGCCTGCTGGAAGTTATCCGCAGTTTTATCGTGATCCGCATCGGCGCCCAGTTGGAGCGGCAGTTCAACTTGCGCGTGTACAAAGCCGCATTCGAACGCAACCTGCAACGCGGCCAGGGGCACGCCGGGCAGTCCTTGGGCGACTTGACCCATATTCGCCAGTTCATTACCGGGCCTGCGTTATTCGCGTTTTTCGATGCGCCGTGGTTTCCCATCTACCTGTTCGTGATTTTCCTGTTCAACCTGTGGCTCGGGGTGTTGGCCACGGCCGGCGCGGTGCTGTTGATCGCACTGGCCTGCCTCAATGAATACCTGACCAAAAAGCCCCTGGGCGAAGCCAGCGGTTATTCCCAACAGTCGACTCAGTTGGCTACCAGCCATTTGCACAATGCCGAAACTATCCAGGCCATGGGCATGCTCGGCGCGCTGCGCCAGCGCTGGTTCGCGGTGCATTCGCAGTTCCTCGGCTTGCAGAACAAGGCCAGCGATACCGGTTCGGTGATCACCTCACTGAGCAAGTCCCTGCGCCTTTGCCTGCAATCCTTGGTGTTGGGCCTCGGTGCGCTGCTGGTGATCAAAGGCGATATGACCGCCGGGATGATGATCGCCGGTTCCATCCTGATGGGCCGGGTACTCAGCCCCATCGACCAGCTGATCGCGGTGTGGAAGCAGTGGAGCTCCGCCAAGCTGGCCTACCAGCGCCTCGACGAGCTGCTGCGCGAATTCCCGCCGCAGGCCGAGCAGATGGCCTTGCCGGCGCCCAACGGCCAGGTCAGCTTCGAGCAGGTCAGCGCCGGCCCGCCGGGTCGGCGCCTGGCGACCCTGCACCACATCAACTTCAACCTCGGCGCCGGTGAAGTGCTGGGCGTGCTCGGCGCCTCGGGTTCCGGTAAATCCACCCTGGCTCGCGTACTGGTAGGCGTGTTGCCGACCCTGGCCGGCACCGTGCGCCTGGACGGCGCGGATATTCACCGCTGGGACCGCGACGACCTCGGCCCGCATATCGGCTACTTGCCCCAGGACATCGAACTGTTCAGCGGCAGCATCGCCGACAACATCGCGCGCTTTCGCCAAGCCGACCCGCAGCTTGTGGTGAAGGCGGCGCAACAGGCCGGGGTGCACGAGTTGATCCTGCGCCTGCCCCAAGGCTACGACACCCTGCTGGGCGACAATGGCGGTGGCCTGTCCGGCGGGCAGAAGCAACGCGTGGCCCTGGCCCGCGCGCTGTATGGCGGCCCGCGCTTGATCGTGCTGGATGAGCCCAACTCCAACCTTGACACCGTCGGCGAAGCCGCGCTGGCCAGCGCCATTGTGCAGATGAAGGCCCAGGGCAGCAGCGTGGTGCTGGTGACGCACCGTTCCTCCGCACTGGCCCAGGCTGACAAGTTGCTGATCCTCAACGAAGGCCAGTTGCAGGCCTTCGGACCCAGCCAGGAAGTGCTGCGCGCGTTGTCCGGGCAGCAAGAGGCACCGAAGGAAAAAACCGGCGTCAGCTTTAGTCGCCAGTATCAGGCCGGAAGGAATCCAGGCGCATGAGCAGCCTTATAGTTGAACAACACGACGCACGTTTCTTCGTCCGCATGGGCTGGCTGCTGACCGTGGTCGGCGCCGGCGGTTTTTTCCTCTGGGCCAGCCTGGCGCCGCTGGACCAAGGCATCCCGGTGCAAGGCACGGTGGTGGTGTCGGGCAAGCGCAAGGCCGTGCAAACCCTCAGCCCCGGCGTGGTCAGCCGGATTCTGGTGCGCGAAGGCGAGGTGGTGAAGCAGGGCCAGCCGCTGTTTCGCCTCGACCAGACCCAGCACCAGGCCGACGTGCAATCGCTGCAAGCCCAGTACCGCATGGCCTGGGCCAGCGCTGCGCGCTGGCAGAGCGAACGTGACAACCTGCCAGGTGTGCGCTTTCCGGCCGAACTGAGCGCCAACCCCGACACGGCCCTGGCGCTGGTGCTCGAAGGCCAACGCCAACTGTTCAGCAGTCGGCGCGAAGCCTTTGCCCGTGAACAGGCCGGCATCCGTGCAAGCATCGATGGCGCCACCTCGCAGTTGGGCGGCATGCGCCGCGCCCGCAGTGACTTGAGCGCCCAGGCGCAATCCCTGCGTGAGCAACTGAGCAACCTGCAACCCCTGGCCGACAATGGCTACATCCCGCGCAACCGCCTGATGGACTATCAGCGCCAGTTGTCCCAGGTGCAGCAGGACCTGGCGCAAAACGCCGGCGAGACTGGCCGCGTCGAGCAGGGCATTGTCGAGTCGCGCCTCAAATTGCAGCAGCACACCGAGGAATATCAGAAGGAAGTGCGCAGCCAACTGGCCGATGCGCAACTGCGCAGTCTGACCCTGGAGCAGCAACTGACCTCCGCCGGGTTCGACCTGCAGCACAGCGAAATCAACGCGCCGGCCGACGGCATCGCGGTCAACCTCAGCGTACACACCGAAGGCGCCGTGGTGCGGGCCGGTGAAACTCTGCTGGAGATCGTGCCCCAAGGCACGCGCCTGGAAGTGGAAGGGCACTTGCCGGTGCACCTGGTGGACAAGGTCGGCACGCACCTGCCGGTGGACATCCTCTTCACCGCCTTCAACCAGAGCCGCACCCCGCGCGTGCCGGGGGAGGTGAGCCTGATTTCCGCCGACCAGATGCTCGATGAAAAGACCGGCGCCCCCTATTACGTGCTGCGCACCACGGTCAGCGAGGCAGCGCTGGAAAAACTCCACGGCCTGGTGATCAAACCGGGCATGCCCGCCGAGATGTTCGTGCGCACCGGCGAGCGCTCGTTGCTCAATTACCTGTTCAAGCCGCTGCTCGATCGCGCCGGCTCCGCGTTGACCGAGGAATGAGCATGAAACCTGTGTTCATCGCCTTGCTCTTCAGCTGTGCCAGCGCGCACGCCGCCATGGGCCCGTTCGATGTGTACGAGCAAGCCCTGCGCAATGACCCGGTGTTCCTCGGCGCGATCAAGGAGCGCGACGCCGGCCTGGAAAATCGCACCATCGGCCGCGCCGGCTTGTTGCCCAGGCTGTCGTACAACTACAACAAGGGCCGCAACAATTCCGAAGCGCACCTGCCCGATGGGCGCGGTGGCAGCTATCGCGACGACCGCAACTACAACAGCTACGGCTCCACCTTCAGCCTGCAACAGCCGCTGTTCGACTACGAAGCCTATGCCAACTACCGCAAGGGCGTGGCCCAGGCGCTGTTTGCCGATGAAAGCTTCCGCGACAAGAGCCAGGCGTTGCTGGTGCGGGTGTTGAGCTACTACACCCAGGCGCTGTTCGCCCAGGACCAGATCGACATCGCCCGTGCCAAGAAGAAAGCCTTCGAGCAACAGTTCCAACAGAACCAGCACCTGTTCCAGCAAGGCGAGGGCACCCGCACCGATATTCTCGAGGCGGAATCGCGTTATGAGCTGGCCACCGCCGAAGAGATCCAGGCCCTGGATGAGCAGGATGCGTCCCTGCGCGAGCTGGGTGCGTTGATTGGCGTGCAAAGCGTCAACATCGACGACCTGGCACCGCTGAACCAGGGCTTCGCCGCGTTCACCCTATCGCCGGCCAACTATGACACCTGGCATGAACTGGCAATCAGCAACAACCCGACGCTCGCCTCCCAGCGCCAGGCCCTGGAAGTGGCGCGCTATGAAGTGGAGCGCAACCGCGCCGGGCATTTGCCCAAGGTCACTGCGTACGCCAGTTCGCGCAAGCAGGAGTCCGACAGCGGCAACACCTATAACCAGCGCTACGACACCAACACCATCGGCGTCGAAGTCAGCGTGCCGCTGTATGCCGGTGGCGGCATCTCGGCGTCCACGCGCCAGGCCAGCCGCGCCATGGAACAGGCCGAGTACGAACTGGAAGGCAAGACTCGCGAAACGCTGATCGAACTGCGCCGCCAGTTCAGCGCTTGCCTGTCCGGGGTGAGCAAGCTGCGCGCCTATCAAAAAGCGCTGACTTCCGCCGAGGCACTGGTGGTGTCGACCAAGCACAGCATCCTCGGCGGCGAGCGGGTCAACCTCGACGCATTGAATGCCGAGCAGCAGCTCTACAGCACCCGCCGCGACCTCGCCCAGGCGCGGTACGACTACCTGATGGCCTGGACCAAATTGCACTATTACGCGGGCAACTTGCGTGACACCGACCTGGCCAAGGTGGATGAGGCCTTCGGCCCGGAGAGAAAACTGTAGGCGTGTGAATAACAATAAACAGGAGTGTACGGATGATCACGGATTCACCACGTTTCAAACCTTTCACCGCAGGCTCATTGCTGCTGTTGTCCGTTGCGGCACAGGCGCAATACGCCGAAACCGGCCAGCCGGGTGATCCCGCCAGCTGGCGTTCCGCCGAGTACCAGAGCGACTGGGGCCTGGGGCGCATGAAGGCGGATGAAGCCTATGCCGCCGGGATCAGCGGCAATGGCGTGAAAATCGGTGCGCTGGACTCGGGTTTCGATACCAATCACCCCGAAGCGGCCAAAGACCGTTTCCACCCGGTCACCGCCAGCGGCACCTACGTCGACGGCAGCGCCTTCAGCACTACCGGCGCGCTCAACCCGAACAACGACTCCCACGGCACCCACGTCACCGGCACCATGGGCGCGGCCCGCGACGGCGTGGGCATGCACGGCGTGGCATATAACGCGCAGGTGTATGTCGGCAACACCAACGCCAACGACAGCTTCCTGTTTGGCCCCACCCCGGACCCCAAGTATTTCAAGGAGGTGTACACCGCCCTGGTGGATTCCGGCGTGCGCGCCATCAACAACAGCTGGGGCAGCCAGCCCAAGGACGTCAGCTACCAGACCCTGGACGACCTGCACGCGGCCTACGCCCAGCACTACAACCGCGGCACCTGGCTGGACGCGGCGGCGGACGTGGCCAAGGCCGGCGTGATCAACGTGTTCAGCGCCGGCAACAGCGGTTACGCGAACGCCAGCGTGCGCTCGGCGTTGCCGTACTTTCAGCCGGAACTGGAAGGCCACTGGCTGGCGGTGTCGGGGCTGGATAAAGCCAACAACCAGAAGTACAACAAGTGCGGCATCGCCAAATACTGGTGTATTTCCACGCCCGGTGCGCTGATTAACAGCACCATCCCGGACGGCGGTTATGGTGTGAAATCCGGCACCTCGATGTCGGCGCCCCATGCCACGGGCGCGTTGGCGCTGGTGATGGAACGCTATCCCTATATGACCAACGAGCAGGCGCTGCAGGTGCTGTTGACCACCGCCACGCAGCTCGACGGTTCGATCACCCAGGCGCCCAACGCCATCGTCGGCTGGGGCGTGCCGGACCTGGGCCGGGCGATGCACGGGCCGGGGCAGTTGCTCGGTGCGATGGACGTGAACCTCGCGGCCGGGCAGGGCGATGTGTGGAGCAATGGTATTTCTGACCAGGCATTGCTCCAGCGTCAGGCAGAAGACCGCGCCGAGCACAGCGCCTGGCAGCAGACCCTGCTCGAGAAGGGCTGGCAAAACGGCGTGGGCGCCACGGCCAGCCAGCAGGACCAGACCGACTACGCCGTTGGCAACGCGCGCGATCAAGCCGCAGCGAATCGCGTGTACGAAGGCAGCCTGATCAAATCCGGCGCGGGTAGCCTGGTGCTCGGCGGCGACAGCACCTATCGCGGCGCGACCACCGTCAACGGCGGCCTGCTGGCCGTGAACGGCTCGTTGACCTCGGCCGTCACCGTCAATAACAGCGCCACCTTGGGCGGTTCCGGGCGTATCGGCGCGCTGTCGGTCAACAACGGCGGGCGTGTCGCGCCGGGCAATTCAGTGGGCACGTTGCAGGTAGCGGGGGATGTGAACCTGGGCGCAGGCTCTACCTACGCGGTCGAACTGACCCCGACCAGCAGCGACCGCATTGTCGCCGGCGGCAAGGCCGTGCTCGGCGGCGGTACAGTGACCCTGGCCCTGGAAAACAGCCCGACGCTATTGAGCCAGAGCCAGGCCCAGAGCCTGATCGGCCGCCAATACTCGATCCTTGAAGCGGCCGGCGGTATCCAGGGCCAGTTCGGCCAAGTGCTGCCGAACTACCTGTTCCTCGGCGGCACCCTCGACTATGCCGCCAACGGCGTGCAACTGGCGGTCGGGCGCAATGACGCCAGCTTTGCCAGCGTCGGCGCCACCCGTAACCAGCGCGCCGTCGCCACGGCCGCCGAGCAATTGGGCGCCGGCAACCCGGTGTATGAAAGCCTGCTGCAGTCGGACTCGGTTGCCACGGCGCAGCAGGGCTTGCAGCAGCTGTCCGGTGAAATCTACCCGGCCGTGGACGCGATGTTGATCAACGACAGCCGCCAACTGCGCGACGCGGTAGGCGAACGTCTGCGGCATGTGCCGGTGGCCGGTGAAAGCAACCTGTGGCTCAAGGCCCTGGGCGCCTGGGGCAAGTCGGACACTCGCAGTGAAACGGCGGGCGCCACCACCTCCATCGGCGGCTTGCTGGCCGGGGTCGACGGCGCACTTGACGAACAGACCCGCATCGGCGTGGTCGCTGGCTACAGCGATAGCTCGTTGAGCCTGGGCGGCGGCACGCATTCATCGGCGTCTATCGACAGCTACCACTTCGGTGCCTATGCCGGGCGCGAGCTGGGCGACTGGCGGGTGAGCGTCGGCGGTGCCTACAGCTGGCATCGCGGCGATGTGAAACGTGACCTGCAATACGGCGAGGTCAGCGGCAAGCAGAAAACCAAGCTGGATGCGCGCACCGCGCAGCTGTTCACCGAAGCCGCCTACCGCATTCACCTGCAGCCGCTGGCACTGGAGCCGTTTGCCAACCTGGCCTACGTGCACCTGGACAGTGAGTCGTTCCACGAAAAAGGCGCCGCAGCGGCCCTGGAACGTGGCAGTGATCGACGTGATGCGGTGCTCGGCACCCTGGGCCTGCGGGCGTTGAAAACCCTGGCGTTGAACGACCACCAGCAGCTTGAGCTGTCGGGCTCCCTGGGCTGGCAACACAGCCTCACCGCCGTCGAATCCGAAGAGCATCTGGCGTTTGTCGCGGGAGGGCCTTCTTTCGCCGTGCGCAGCGCGCCGTTGCTGCGCGATGCGGCCCTGGTGGGCGTGCAGGCGAGCCTGGCGCTGAGCCCGTCGACGCGGGTCAACCTGGATTACAACGGCCAATTGGGTGGACGCGAGAAAACCCAGGGCGTGGGGCTGAGCCTGAACTGGCAGTTCTAGGGGGAACACCGCAGTTCAACTGTGGGAGGGGGCTTGCTCCCGATGGCGGAGTGTCAGCCACCGAATGTACTGACTGATCCACCCTCATCGGGAGCAAGCCCCCTCCCACCTTGGAAGTGGTTCACATACTGGCAACAAGAAAACTAAGGAAGGTCACCGTGAAAAAACGCAAGTCAGGGTTAACTACCGCCATCCCCACCGGCCCGGGCTATCCGCTCAAGGCCTTGAGCAGCGTGCCATACGGCGCGTTGTTGTGTTGCCTGGCAAGCCTGGGGACCGCCCAGGCCGCACCCTATGTGGAAACAGGCAAGCTGGGCGACGCCGCCAGTTGGCGCAGCAATGAGTTCAAGGCCGATTGGGGCCTGGGCGCGGTACATGCCGACACCGCGTATGCGGCGGGCTACACCGGCAAGGGCGTCAAGCTGGGCATCTTCGACCAGCCGGTGTACGCCCAGCACCCGGAATTCGCCAGCCCCAACAAAGTGGTGACGATCGTCACCGAGGGCATCCGCCAATACACCGACCCGTATATCCCGGTGAAGGCCGGTGATGCGTTTCGCTATGACGGCACGCCGTCCCTGGGCTCCAACGGCAAGCTGGGCAACCACGGCACCCATGTCGGCGGCATTGCCGCCGGTAACCGCGACGGCGGGCCGATGCATGGCGTGGCGTTCAACGCGCAGATCATCAGCGCCGAAAACGGTGACCCAGGCCCGGAAGACGGGATCATCCTGGGCAACGACGGCGCGGTGTACAAAGCCGGTTGGGATGCGCTGGTGGCCAGCGGCGCGCGGATCATCAACAACAGCTGGGGCATTGGCATCGGTGACCAGTACGCCAAGGGCGGCCGCGATCCCGCCTTTCCCAACTTCACGGTCAATGAAGCCCAGGCGCAATTCAACACCATTCGGCCGATTCTCGGCACGATTGCCGGTGGCGCCTATCAAGGTGCGATCGACGCCGCGCGCAGCGGTGTGCTGACCATCTTTGCCGCTGGTAACGACTACAACCGCAACAACCCGGATGCGATTTCGGGCCTGGCGTACTTCGTACCCGAGATTGCACCGAACTGGCTGTCGGTGGCGGCCCTGCAGCAGAACCCGGACACCAGCAGTGCCAACCCGTACGTGATCAGCACCTTCTCTTCGCGCTGCGGCTATGCGGCGAGTTTCTGTGTGTCGGCACCGGGCACCAAGATTTTCAGTTCGATCATCAACGGCACCAACCTGGACAACCTCACCACCGACTACGCCAACTTCAACGGCACCTCCATGGCCGCGCCCCACGTGGCCGGCAGTGCGGCGGTGCTGATGGAGCGCTTCCCGTACATGAGTGGCGACCAGATCTCCACGCTGCTCAAGACCACCGCCACCGACCTTGGCGCGCCAGGCATCGATTCGCTGTACGGCTGGGGCATGATTAACCTGGGCAAGGCGGTCAACGGGCCGGGGATGTTCATTACCGCCGAGGATATTCCGGCTGAGTTTCGCATTGACGGCGCCTATGGCACTGGCCAGTTCGTCGCGGACCTGCCGGGCATCGGCGCGGTGGTGGATGCCGGCAAACCGACCCAGCGCGTGTGCAACGACGTGCATTGCGGGCTGGATGTGTGGAGCAACGACATCGCCGGGCATGGTGGCCTGACCAAGCAGGGCATTGGCGCCCTGGTGCTGACCGGCGCCAACACTTACAGCGGCCCGACCCTGGTTAACCAGGGGTTGCTGGCGATCAACGGCTCGGTTACCTCCGACGTGACCGTCAGCCAGAGTGGCATCGTCGGTGGCTCCGGGCGCATCGGCTCGCTGAGCGCAAACAGCGGCGGCACCGTGGCGCCGGGCAACTCCATTGGCACGCTGAACGTGGCGGGCAATGTCACCTTCGAACCGGGCTCGACTTACGCGGTGGAATTGTCGCCCACCAGCAGCGACCGTATCGTTGCCGGCGGCACCGCCACGCTGAACGGCGGCACCGTGACCCTGGCCCTGGAAAACAGCCCGACCCTGTTGAGCGCGACCCAGGCGCAAAGCTTGATCGGCCGCCAGTACAACATTCTGCAAGCCGCCGGTGGCGTCACTGGCAGCTTCGGTGCGGTACTGCCTGACTACCTGTTCATCGGCGGCACCTTGAACTACGCGGCCAATGGTGTGCAGCTGGACGTGGCACGCACCAACAGCTTCGCCAGTGTGGCCGCCACACCGAACCAACGCGCCGTCGCCGCCGCCGCCGAGCAATTGGGCGCGGGCAACGGGGTGTATGAAAGCTTGCTGCTCGCACCGACCGCGGCTTCGGCACAAGGCGCGTTCCAGCAACTGAGCGGCGAAGTCTATCCGGCGTTGGAAACGGCGTTGGTCAATGACAGCCGCTACGTACGCGAAGCGGTAGGCGAGCGCCTGCGCAATGGTGAAATGGGCGCGACCAGCCAGGCCATCGACAGCCGTGGCAATGTGTGGGTCAAGGCGCTGGGTGCATGGGGCAAGACCGACAGTCGCAACGACACTGCGGGCTACACCACGTCTATCGGCGGCATGCTGGCCGGTGTCGACGGTGCCCTCGACGACGCGACACGCATCGGCCTGGTGGCGGGCTACAGCGATACCTCGTTGAACATGGGCAGCGATACCCATAGCCGTGCGTCGGTCGACAGCTACCACTTCGGCGCGTATGCCGGGCATGAAATCGGCGCCTGGCGCCTGAGCGGCGGCGCCACCTACAGCTGGCACCGCGCCGATGTGAAGCGCGACCTGCAATACGGTGACGTCAGCGGCAAGCAAAAAGCCAAGGTCGATGCCCACAGCACCCAGGTGTTCACCGAGGCGGCGTACCGCGTCAACCTGCAACCACTGGCCCTGGAGCCGTTCGCCAACCTGGCCTACGTGCACCTGGACACCGATGGGTTCACCGAGAAGGGCGATGCCGCCGCGCTGAAAAGCGGAGACGACAGCCGCGACCTGGTGCTGAGCACCCTGGGTGTACGCGCCTTGAAAACCTTCAACGTCAACGATCACCAGCAACTGGAAGTGTCCGGCACCCTGGGCTGGCAGCACAACTTGAGCAGCACCGACTCTGAGCAGCACCTGGCGTTTGCCTCGGGTGGCCCTTCGTTCGCGGTGGAAAGCGCGCCGATGGTGCGTGATGCCGCACTGGTCGGTGCGCGGGTGAGCCTGGCGTTGAGCAAGGATGCGCGGGTGAACTTCGATTACAACGGTTTGCTGGCCAGCAAGGAGAAGGTGCACGGCGTCGGTTTGAGCCTGGACTGGGCGTTCTAAGGCTACACACCCCCTGATGGAGTCCGTCAGGGGGTGACAGGTGTTTTCGCTTTCTCTACAAATCCAACAACAGAGAGGCAATATCATGGGTATCTTTGACTATAAAAACCTCGGGACCGAGGGCTCCAAAGCGTTGTTCGCCGATGCGATGGCGATCACGTTGTATTCCTACCACAATCTGGATAACGGCTTCGCCGTGGGGTATCAGCACAATGGCCTGGGCTTGGGCCTGCCGGCCACGCTGGTCGGGGCCTTGCTGGGCAGCACCGATTCCCAGGGGGTGATTCCCGGCCTGCCCTGGAACCCCGATTCGGAAAAAGCCGCCCTCGAAGCGGTGCAACAGGCCGGCTGGACGCCCATCAGCGCCAGCACCCTCGGCTACACCGGCAAGGTTGATGCCCGGGGTACCTTTTTCGGCGAGAAGCCCGGCTACACCACGGCACAGGTCGAGGTGCTGGGCAAGTACGATGACGCGGGCACGTTGCTGGAGATCGGTATCGGTTTTCGCGGCACGTCCGGGCCGCGTGAAAACTTGATCACCGATTCCATCGGCGACCTGGTCAGCGACTTGCTTGCTGCCCTCGGCCCCAAGGACTACGCAAAAAACTACGCTAGCGAAGCCTTCGGCGGCCTGCTCAAGAACGTCGCCGAGTATGCCGGTGCCCACGGCCTGAGCGGCCACGACGTGGTGGTCAGCGGCCACAGCCTGGGAGGGCTTGCGGTCAACAGCATGGCCGACCTGAGCGACAGCAAATGGTCGAGCTTTTACAAGGATTCCAACTACGTGGCCTATGCCTCGCCGACCCAGAGTGCCGGTGACAAGGTGCTGAACGTGGGCTACGAAAATGACCCGGTGTTCCGTGCGCTGGATGGCTACTCCTCCAACCTGTCGTCGTTTGGCGTGCACGACAAGCCCCACGAGTCCAGTACCGATAATATCGTCAGCTTCAACGACCACTACGCGTCGACGCTATGGAACGCGCTGCCGTTTTCCATCCTCAACCTGCCGACCTGGGTGTCGCACTTGCCCACCGGCTATGGCGACGGCATGACGCGCATTCTCGACTCCGGCTTCTACGAGCAGATGACCCGCGACTCCACGGTGATCGTTGCCAACCTGTCCGACCCGGCGCGGGCCACCACCTGGGTGCAAGACCTCAACCGTAACGCCGAAGCGCACCAGGGCAATACCTTCATTATCGGCAGCCACGGCAACGACCTGATCCAGGGCGGCAAGGGCGCGGACTTTATCGAGGGTGGCAAAGGTAACGACACGATTCGCGACAGCAGCGGACATAACACCTTTCTGTTCAGCGGGCAGTTTGGCAATGACCGGGTGATCGGCTATCAGGCGACGGATAAGCTGGTGTTCGACGGGGTAGGGGGCAGCACGGATTATCGTGACCACGCCAAGGTGGTGGGCGGCGATACCGTGATCAGCTTCGGCGCCGACTCGGTGACACTGGTGGGTGTGAGCAGTTTGTCGGGGGAGGGGATCGTGATCGGCTAACTATTGGAACGCGGTCAAAACTGTGGGAGGGGCGGTGCGACGATTCGACTTGCTCCCGATGGCGGTGGGTCAGCTACACATAAGCTGGCTGACAGACCGCCATCGGGAGCAAGCCCCCTCCCACAGTTTTATTGTTCCTTGCGCACCGTCGCCACGTCAGCGGCCTTGATACGGATGCGCTTGCCGGCGATATCGGTGAACTCATAGAAGCCGTCGGCGGTTTTGGCGTTGGGTGTGTCCTTGGTCAAATACTGTGTGCCGTTTTGCAACGTCACCACGGTTTGCGTGGAGCAACCGGCCAATACCAGAAAAGTGAGTGCAACCAGCGGCAGACCCAAATTCTTCATGTTCATTACCCTTACCTTTACCTTGAAAAGCCCCGCAGCGTCTGGCTGCGGGGCATAAATGTTACGCGATCAGCTCCCACATCTGATCGCTTTTTTGCAAAAAGTTGCAGGCGCCATTTATCTATTACCGATTGCAACAATGCGTTTGCGACGGCACTCTGTATGCATAACCAGTAGTTGATTGCTCTGCGCCATGGCCCACCCCCTTGAAGACCCCTTGTATTACCTGCACAACTTCCGCCAAGTGCTGATCGGGTTGCAGCAGCGCTACGCCGATTTGCTCGACCCGGACGAATTGCAGTTCATTCAGCAATTCGACAGGTTGCCGCAAGCGTCCCAGGCGTTATTGGTACGCATGGTCATGCGCAAGGGTGTGCATTTTCGTGGAGCAAAGCTCGATTACCTGGAAATCGGCTGCCCCCATGCGGCCATGCAGCCACTGCTGGCGAGCGGTTGGGTCGATGATCAATGCCTGTTGGGCTTTGATGAACTGTTCGGCTTGCTGCAAAAAGGCGAACTGCTCATGGCCTTCAAGCCCTGGATCGACCAGCCCAGCGCCAGGAAGTCCGACTGGCTGGCGCCATTGGCTGCGCGGTTCAATGAACGCCGCAGCTTTGCCCGTTGGTGCCCCGAACTGCAGGACGTGCTCTACAGCCTCACCGTGATGGAGCTGTGCGACCGCCTGCGCCTGATGTTTTTCGGCAACCTCTACCAGGACTGGTCGGAGTTCGTGCTGGCGGACCTGGGCATTTACACCTATGAGAAGGTGCCGTTCTGCGCCGAGTCCCGTGGGTTGCGCAGCCGCGCCGACGTGGAGGGCTGTGTGTTCCTGCACCAGTGCCAGCAAGCGTTTGAGGCGGGTGAGGCGCTGGAAACGGTGTTGGCCCACATCGCTAGCTTGCACACCGACAACCCCTGGCTGGAAAAACGCCGCGCCAAGTTGCTGTTCCAGATCGGCCAATGCTGTGAACGCAGCGCTGAATTGGGCTTGGCCGAGCAGATCTATCGCGGCTGCAGCTATCCCGGCGCGCGCGCACGATTGATCCGCGTATTGGAACGCCAGGAGGCTTATGCGCCCGCCCTGGCGTTGGCCGTCGCCGCGCAACAGGCGCCGGAAAGCGCCGCCGAGCAGCAACACCTGCTGCGCGTAGTGCCGCGCCTGCGGCGCAAGCTGGGTGAGCCGAAGGTGGCGAAGGCCAAGCCGCGGCCCCTCACGCGCCTGGACCTCGCCTTGGCATTCCCCGAGCCGCTGATGTCGGTGGAATATTGCGTGCAGGCCCATCTGAGCGAGCCGGACGCGCCGGTGCATTATGTGGAAAATGGCCTGATCAATTCACTGTTCGGCCTGCTGTGCTGGGATGTGATTTTTGCGCCGCTGCCGGGCGCGTTTTTCCACCCGTTCCAGCGCGGGCCGGCCGACCTGCACAGCGAAGACTTCCAGCAACGCCGCGCCGCCTTGTTCAGCGCGTGCTTCGAGCAACTGCGCGACGAGCGCTACAAAACCACTATCCGCCAACGCTATGTGGACAAATGGGGGATTCAGTCGCCCTTTGTGTTCTGGAATCTGCTCAGCGAAGAGTTGCTGGAGCAAGCCCTGACGTGCCTGCCTGCCGAACATTTGCGCTACTGGTTCGAGCGGCTGCTGCTGGACATTCGCGCCAACCGCGCCGGGATGCCCGACTTGATCCAGTTCTGGCCGGCGCAAAAAACCTACCGCATGATCGAGGTCAAGGGCCCTGGCGACCGTCTGCAGGACAACCAGCTGCGCTGGCTGGAATTCTGCGGTGAGTACCAGATGCCGGTCACGGTCTGTTATGTGCGCTGGGCAGAGTCCGCTTGAGCTATAGCGTCGCGGTGCGGGCGTTGTGTGAGTTCACGGCCAAGGTCGGAGACCTGGACCTGCGCTTTACCCCATCGCCCAGCGCCCAGGAAGGCATCGTCGGCCATCGCACGGTGGCGTCGCGGCGCAGCGCCCACTATCAGAACGAAGTGGCGCTCGAAGGCGAGTATCAGCAACTCAAGGTACGCGGCAGGGCGGACGGCTATGACCCGGACAGCAATCGCCTCGAAGAAGTAAAAACCTATCGCGGTGACCTCCAGGCCCAGCCGGCCAACCATCGGCAACTGCATTGGGCCCAGGTCAAGGTCTACGGTTGGTTGATGTGCCAGAAGCTCGGGCTCGATGACATCGAACTGGCGCTGGTGTACTTCGATATCGTCGGCGAGGGCGAAACCCTGCTCAAGCAACGCTTTACCGCGCCCGACCTCGAACATTTCTTCAACCAGCAATGCGCGCTGTTCCTGCACTGGGCCCACCAGCAGATGCAGCACCGTGAAGCGCGCAATAGCGCCGCGCAGAGCCTGGCGTTTCCCCACGCCGAGTTTCGCAGCGGCCAGCGCGCGCTGGCCGAATCGGTGTACAAAGCGGTGAGTACCGGCCGCTGCCTGATGGCCCAGGCACCTACCGGCATCGGCAAGACCGTCGGCACGCTGTTTCCGCTGCTCAAGGCCCTGGCACCGCAGCAATTGGACACGGTGTTTTTCCTCACCGCCAAGACGCCTGGGCGCAAGTTGGCGCTGGATGCCGCCCAGGTGCTGTACGACAGCAGCCCCGACTTGCCTTTGCGGGTGCTGGAACTGGTGGCGCGGGACAAGGCGTGCGAGCACCCGGATAAAGCCTGCCACGGCGATTCGTGCCCGCTGGCCAAGGGCTTTTACGACCGTTTGCCCGCCGCGCGCCAGGCGGCGTCCGGGGTTCGCCTGCTTGATCAACGTAATCTGCGCGAAGTGGCGCTGGCCCACAATGTGTGCCCGTATTACCTGAGCCAGGAAATGGCGCGCTGGACCGACGTTGTGGTCGCCGACTACAACTACTATTTCGATTTTGGCGCGATGCTCTTCGGCTTGGCCCAGCTCAATCAATGGCGCGTCGCAGTGCTGGTGGACGAAGCCCATAACCTGGTCGAGCGCGCGCGTTCGATGTACAGCGCGAGCCTCGATCAGTACAGCCTCAAGACCCTGCGCGAGAGTGCGCCCGAGGTGCTGAAAAAGCCCTTGCAGCGCCTGAACCGTGAGTGGAACGCTTTGCACAAGGACCAGCTCGCGCCGTATCTGGCCTACGCGGCCAAACCCGACAAGCTGCTCCAGGCCCTGAGCCTGTGTGCCAGCGCCATGGGCGATTACTTCAACGAGCATCCCGAAGCGCTCAACGGCGACCTGCAAGCCTTCTACTTCGAGGCGCTGCAATTTGCCAAGGTGGCCGAGCTGTTCAATGAGCACTTCATCTTCGATATCAGCAAACGCACATTCAGCGGCAAGCGCAGCAGTTCGACCCTGTGCCTGCGCAACGTGGTGCCGGCCGAATTCATCCGGCCCAGGTTGACCGCCGCGCGCAGCAGCGTGCTGTTTTCCGCAACCCTGAGCCCACGCCACTATTACGCCGACCTGCTCGGGCTGCCGACGGACACCGCCTGGGTCGACGTCGAATCGCCGTTCCAGGCCGAGCAATTGCGGGTGAGCATTGTCGAGCGTATTTCCACACGCTTTGTGCATCGCCAAGCGTCGCTGGAACCCATTGTGGCCTTGATCGCCCGGCAATTTGCCGAGCAACCCGGCAACTACCTGGCGTTTTTCTCAAGCTTCGATTACCTGCAACAAGTGGCGCAGTTGATGGCCGAGCGTCATCCGCAGATTGCGCTGTGGTTGCAGTCGCGGGGCATGGCCGAGGCGCAGCGCCAGGCTTTTCTGGACCAGTTCACCCAGCACAGCCAGGGCATCGGCTTTGCGGTGCTGGGCGGCGCCTTTGGCGAGGGCATCGATTTGCCCGGTGCGCGCCTGATCGGGGCGTTTATCGCCACCTTGGGCTTGCCGCAGCTCAACCCGGTGAATGAACAGATGAAGATTCGCATGGGCGCGATCTTCGGCGCGGGGTATGACTACACCTATTTGTACCCCGGTATCCAGAAAGTCGTGCAGGCGGCGGGGAGGGTGATCCGCAGCCAGCACGACCGCGGGGTGGTGATGTTGATCGATGACCGCTTTGGCGAGGCGCGGGTGCGGCAGTTGTTGCCCAAATGGTGGTCGATTGATACCTAGACCCATTGTGGGAGGGGGCTTGCCCCCGATAGCGGTGGGTCAGCTACACATAAGCTGGCTGATAGACCGCCATCGGGGGCAAGCCCCCTCCCACATTTGCACGGTGTTGGGGCTTAGACCACTTCCAGATAGGAGCTCTGTATCGATCGCGCCAACTCGCGCACGCTGTCGATAAAGTCCGTCAGCCGTGTGTGCAGCCCGTCTTCCAGGATCTCATCGATGCCCGTGTACCTGAGCCGCGCCTCGAACTCCGCCGCCAGGCGCTGCGCGGTGCGCCCGTAGCTGCCGGGCAGGTCGGCGAGGATATGGCTCAGTTCCTCGATGCACGCATGCAGCGAGCGCGGCACATCACTGCGCAGCAGGAGCAACTCCGACACCGAGCGTGCGTTCAAGGCGTTCGGGTACAACTCGGTATACGCCTCGAACGACGATAACGCGCGCAGCAGGGCGCTCCACTGGTAATAACCGCGTGCCGACAGGTCGCTGACTTCTTCGGACTCTTCACCAAACATCTCATAACGCGCATCCAGCAGGCGCAGGGTGTTATCCGCGCGCTCGACAAAGGTGCCCAGGCGAATGAATCGATAGGCGTCATTGCGCATGATGGTGCCGGAGGTGGCGCCGCGAAACAGGTGCGAGCGTTGCTTGACCCAGTCACAGAAGTGGCTGATGCCGTGTCGCGCCAGGCCGCCAGCGGCGATGCTGCGCATTTCCAGCCAGGTGGCGTTGAGGTTTTCCCACATGTCGGCGGTGATGCGTCCGCGTACCGCATGGGCGTTGCTCCGGGCGGCGCGCAGGCAGTTGTAGATGCTCGCCGGGTTTTCTTCATCCAGGGCGAAGAAATGCAGCATGCGTTCGGCGTCCAGTTGCGTGTGGCGCTCCAGGTAACTGTCCAGGGTGCCGCTGCTTAGCAGTGACATCGCCAGTTCATCCAGCCCATCGCTGCGCCCGGCCTGGGGCATCAACGACAGCGAATAGCTGACTTCCAGCATGCGCGCCAGGTTCTCGGCGCGTTCCAGGTAGCGGGACATCCAGTACAAGTCTGCGGCGGTTCTACTCAACATACTCAGCCCTCCACCACCCAGGTGTCCTTGGTTCCGCCGCCTTGCGACGAGTTGACGATCAGCGAGCCTTCACGCAATGCCACGCGCGTCAGGCCACCGGGCACCAGGCGCGTTTCCTTGCCCGACAGCACAAAGGGGCGCAGGTCGATATGCCGTGGCGCGATGCCGTTTTCGACAAAGGTCGGGCAGGTCGACAGGCTCAGGGTCGGCTGTGCAATGTAGGCGTGGGGCCGGGCCTTGATGCGCTGTCGGAAGTCCTCGATCTCGGCGGCGCTGGACGCCGGGCCGACCAGCATGCCGTAGCCGCCGGAGCCCTGGGTTTCCTTGACCACCAGGTGCTCAAGGTTGGCCAGTACATGGGACAGCTCCTCCGGCTTGCGGCACTGGAAGGTCGGCACGTTTTGCAGCACCGGCTCTTCATCCAGGTAGAAGCGGATCATGGCCGGGACATAGGGGTAGATCGACTTGTCATCCGCCACGCCGGTGCCGATGGCGTTGGCCAGCACCACGTTGCCGGCGCAATACGCCGCGACCAGGCCGGGCACGCCGAGCATCGAGTCGGGATTGAACGCCTCGGGGTCGAGGAACGCGTCGTCAATGCGCCGGTAAATCACGTCCACCGCCTTGGGGCCGTCGGTGGTGCGCATGAACACCTTGAGGTCGTGGACGAACAGGTCGGCGCCTTCCACCAGCTCCACCCCCATCTCCCGGGCGAGGAAGGCGTGTTCGAAAAACGCGCTGTTGAAGCGGCCCGGCGTCAGCACCACCACGTTGGGGTTGTCCAGGCGGCTCGAGCTTTTCAGGGTCTTGAGCAGCAGGTTGGGGTAATGGTCCACCGGCGCAATACGCTGCTTGGCGAACACTTCCGGGAACAGGCGCATCATCATCTTGCGGTCTTCGAGCATGTAGCTCACGCCGCTGGGAGTGCGCAGGTTGTCTTCGAGCACGTAGTAGGTGCCGTCGCCGTCGCGCACCAGGTCCACCCCGGAAATATGCGAATAGATGCCCCGGTGCAGGTCGAGGCCGACCATTGCCTGTTGATAGCCCTCGTTGCCCAGCACCTGGTCGGCCGGGATGATCCCGGCCTTGATGATGCGCTGGTCGTGGTAGATGTCGGCGAGGAACATGTTCAGCGCGTTGACCCGCTGGATGCAGCCACGCTCGATCACGCTCCATTCGCTGGCGGGGATGCTGCGCGGGATGATATCGAAGGGGATCAGGCGCTCGGTGTCCTGTTCGTCGCCATAGAGGGTGAAGGTGATCCCGGCGCGGTGGAATAGCAAATCGGCTTCGCGGCGTCGCTGGGCCAGCAGTTCCGGCGGCGTGTTGGCCAGCCAGCGGGAGAAATCCTGGTAGTGCGCGCGGCAAACGCCTTGCGCGTCATTCATTTCGTCAAAGAAAGATCGAGCCATTCCAGTACCTTGTCAGTGCCGAGGGGAGCGCGGGGGGCACTGCCGCTTTTAAACGCATTTTTTATGAGCCCGTGGTCGAGGGTGCCAACGGGCCTGGTCCTTACTTTCTTATGGGGTCGGCTCTGGGTCGGGGGGTAACGAATGCTCCTGAATGTGGGCAGATGAATGGTTTAAGCAAGGCGTGTGCCGGAACCGCTGAGACACGCTGATTCTCCCGCTGGAGTGCGCAGCTCGTTCTTTTGCAGGACCATTGCCGCCCGGCGCAAGCAAGCGCCCGCGCCACAACGCTTCAATTTGGTGCGCGACAAACTTGAACTTCACCCAGGCGCGCTTCTTCTAATAAGCCTTGAAACCTTGTGGAGCCCTTCGTCGTGCCCAGAATCATTTCGCCCAATACCCCGGAAGCGGCCCTGACCGACCACAGCGAGCACAACGCCAAGATCTTCGGTTCGCCCAAGGACCGTCTCGACTTCTATCGTCGCGAGATCCAGTACGAAACCAGCATCCTGGCCAACCGCACCGACGCCTACCTCACCGCCCAGTCATTTCTGGTCATTGCCTTCGTCTCCGGGATGGGCAATCTCAACCCGGAGTGGGGCAAGCTGTTCACCCTGCTGGTGCCGGCCATTCTCGCCGCGCTGGGGATCCTCAGCTCACTCAACGCCTGGCCGGGCATACGCGCCGCCTACGAGATCATCGATCACTGGCACTACAAGCAAAGCGAGCTGCTGCGCAGTGAACCGGTGATGGGCATGGCCTACGATGACTCGCCGTTGTTTTCCGAAATGGAGTCGACCCACAAGGGCTATCGCAAATCGCTGCTGTTTTCCATGCGCGCGCCTTGGCTATTCATGGGGTTCTGGCTGGTATTGGGCATCTACGCCTTCTACATCCAGGTCGACAACCCGTTGCGATGAGCAATCGTACGGAACTTCATCCAGTAACGCGGCGCCTTAGCATTACGGGGTATAGATTCCCCACAGGCCTGTAAGAGGTGTGCCATGACGACAAACAACGATCCCCAAACCAGTAACCGCAACGACCCAGCGATCGACGGTGGCGAGCCGGCCCCCAGCACTGGCGCCGATGCGCCCAAAGATCCAGCGCCGGCAAGCGACCCAAAGGCCAAGGAAAACGACTACAGTCCAGACTTCAAGCCTGAGCCGCTCGAGCCCAAGCCTGAAACCGATGCTGATATCGATACCCAAGGCGGTTAGAGGAGACAGTTATGTCAAAAGAACTGGATGAAGAACTCAACGATCCTGGAAATGAAGACCCAGGTTCGTTGATGGACGATGCCGAAGTGCCGCTCAACGACTTGGATGAAGCGGCGGACGTCGGCAACACCGAGGAGCAGGACTGATCCGATGGCTGCCAAGGGGGCTCGAGCTTGCAGCAAACGTCTTGCTCGGGCTGCCCACCGGCCTGCGCCCGTTGTGATTACAGCGGCCAGGCGTCACGTTTTTTGCACGGCACGGCGCTCGTACCACGCCAGCATCGGCTGAGTGCTCAGGCCATGCACGACAATGCTCAAGGCTATCACCGACACCGTAAGGTCCACGGCTACCGCGCTGCTGGTGCCGATCAGGCCGTGATTGAGGGCATAGAACAGGTAGAAGATACTGCCGATCCCGCGAATACCGAACCAGCCCATCAAGCCGCGTTGGCGAAGATCGATCAGGCGTCCCCAGGGCATCGCCAATACGCTCAGCGGCCGGATCACGCAGAACAACAACGCCGCTATCGGCAGGGCGCGCCAATCCCAATGACTGGCAAGCACGATCCCCAGCACCGTCACCAGGAACACTTCCATCGAACGCTCCACCAGCCCGCCGAACGCGAGCATGTCGCCCATCATGACCCCGGCGGCAATTTGCGTGTCCTCCAGCGCGCTGACATCGCCGTGCAAGGCTTTTTCCGGCGCCACTTCCAGATGCCCGACCACGGGTTGGGCCAGGTGCTCGGACGGTGTCTGCGCTTTGCCGCTGGATTTGAATTCGGCCTGGCGCAACCCCAGCCCGGCGGCGAATACCGCCAGGAAGCCATAGCCACCCACGGCTTGCGCCGCCACGTAGGCCAAGGCAATCAGGGCCAGGGTCAGGTAATCGTTGGGCGACAGGGTGCTGTCGGCATTGGCGATGCGCATGCGCAAGGTCACACGCCCGATGCCCCGGCCCATCCAGTAGCCAATCAACAAGCCGGCCGGCACCGCCCACAGCAGGTTCTTCAGTACCCAGCTACCCAGCCAGTCACCGTCGAAGCCGCCGTGCTGCATGAACAGCAGCGCGAAAATCACAAAGGGAAAAGCCGTGCCATCGTTCAGCCCGGCTTCACCGGACAAGCCGAAACGCAGGGGGTCATCGTCCTGGGCATTGTTGACCTGGACCAGGCCGGCCAGCACCGGGTCAGTCGGTGCGAGCATGGCGCCGACCAGCAATGACGCGCCCCATGACAACGCCAACAGATAGTGCAACGCCAGGCACACGCCGAAGATGGTCAATAGCATCACCGGCCCGGCCATGCCGAAGGCGATACGCCAGGTGCGATGCTTGAGGGGCAGGCGCAGTTTCAAGCCGCTGACGAACAGTGAAAACAGCACCGCAACTTCAGTCAGGTGCTCCATCCAGCGGGCCGAGCCCTTGATGTCCAGGTGCAGCAGGTTAGCGCCCATCGGGCCGATGGCGACCCCCAGCAACAGGCACACCGCCGAGGTAGTCACCGGCATCCAGCGCAGGTAGGAGGAGGTGAGGGCCAATATCAGCAAAATAGCCCCGAGTACGGCCATCCATAAAATAAACGTCATCAAGCGTGCATCCGGCCGTGGTCTATGCAGGTTGGAGAGGCATGGCCGGACACAGGTTCAATGTGGTTTGACGCTTGCTAGCCGCAGTATCAAGAGCGCTGGAGTCATCGGTCAACGCGCGGGTACCAGGCGCTCCAGCAGCAGACGCTCCAGGGTGGAAGCCGGCAATGGTCGGCTGAACAGGTAGCCCTGGATCTGGTCACACCCGGCCTCCTTCAAAAACGCCAACTGCTCCTGGGTTTCCACGCCTTCGGCCACCACCCGCAGGTTCAGGCTGTGGGCCAGTTCGATGATGGTGCGGGTGATGGCCGCATCCTGTGGGTTGGTGGTGACTTCGCGGATGAACGCGATGTCGATCTTCAGGGTGTCGATGGGAAAACGGCGCAGATACGCCAGGCTTGAATAGCCGGTGCCGAAGTCATCGATGGAGATTTTCACGCCCATGGCGCGCAGGCGCTGCAGGCTGGCGATGGTGCGCTGAGTGTTCTCCATCAGCGAGCTTTCGGTCAGTTCGACCTCCAGGTAATGGGCCTGAACCCCGGTCCTGGCCAGGGTATGGGCGATATCGGCAATTAGGTCGCCTTCGATCAATTGGTGACCCGAGACATTCACCGACACCTCCACTGCGCCGATAACGCCGCGTTGCCAGGTCGCGATCTGTCGGCACACGCTGTCGATCACCCAGCGCCCGACAATCACGATCAAGCCAATGCTCTCCAGTATGGGAATGAACACCGCTGGAGACACTGGCCCATAGCCTGGGCGCTCCCAGCGCAGCAACGCCTCCAGGGCGCATATCTGGCCACCGGCCAACTCGATCTTGGGCTGGTAGTGCAGGGTGAAATCCTGTTGCTCAACCGCCAGGCGCAAGTCCTTTTCCAGGTCCTGGCGCGCCAGGTCGTGCACGCTCATGCCGGTGGTCTGATCGGTTTGCCGCTGCAGTTGCTGCTCGAGCAACAGGCTATGGTTTTTCAACTGGTCGCCACGGGCCTTGAGCCGCAGCAGGTTGCGCACCCGCAGCCATAACTCGACGCGCTCCACCGGCTTGCTGAGGAACTCCTCGGCGCCGGTTTCCAGGCCACTGACGCGGGCGCTGGACTCGCTCAGGGCCGAGAGCATGATGATCGGGATGCTGGCCGTGGTTTCATCACCCTTCAAATGGCTGGCCACTTCGTAGCCGTCCATGCCCGGCATCATGATGTCCAGCAGGATCAGGTCCGGCGGCTGTTGCGCCACCAACAGCAGGGCTTCTTCACCGCTGGCGGCGCTCAGGGTCTGGTAGCCCTCATGCTGCAGCAGGGTTTCCAGCAGCTTGCGAACCTGGGGTTCGTCGTCAACGATCAACAGCGTGGCGGGTTGGCTGGCCATGGAGAGGGCTCATGTGAGGGGGTTGATAGTCTTTTGCAGCAAGCTGTCGATCACCTGGTACAGCTCTTTGTAGCGCAGCGGTTTGATGATGTAGGCATCGCAACCGGCCAGTCGGGTTTTTTCGCGGTCCTCCTTCATCGCCATCGCGGTCAGGGCGATCACCGGGATATGGGCGGTGATGGGGTCTTGCTTGAGCAGAGACGTGGCGGCCAGGCCGTCCATGCCCGGCAGTTGGATGTCCATCAGGATCAGGGCCGGTTGTTTTTCCCGGGCCAGGGTCAGGCCGATTTCGGCATCGGCGGCCCACAGCACCGTGTGCCCAGCGTTGATCAGCAGCAGGCGGGCCAGGCGCATGTTCGCCTCGTTGTCTTCGACGATCAGGATGTCGGCCATGACGCCTCCGGGGCACGATGCAATGGCAGCCACACTACGAAGCGGGCGCCCAGGCCCACGCGACTGGCCACAGCGACGCTGCCGCCGTGCAGGTCGGTCAGTTGCTTGACCATCGCCAGCCCCAGGCCCGTGCCTTCAAACTTGCGCGCCAGGCTGCTGTCGATCTGGCTGAAGGCCTTGAACAGCTTGCTCATGTCGTCTTCGGCGATACCGATGCCGGCGTCGCTCACGCTCAGTTCCAGAAACCGCTGGTGCGCGCTGGGTTGCAGGGCGAAGCCATGGGCCGGCCAATCCCCCGGCACCTGGCCGACCTGGGCGCGGCTGACTTCGCGCACCGCCAGGGTCACGCGGCCGCCGTGCTCACTGAACTTCACCGCATTGGCCAGCAGGTTGTAGATGATCTGCTTGGTCTTGCGCAGGTCCAGCGCCAGCACGCCGAAATCCGTCGCACATTCGAGCTTCAACTCGATGCGCTGCAGCGCGGCCTTTTCCCGCACGATCAGCAAGCTGTTGGCCAGCAACCCGTCGAGCGCCACGGCTTCCAGCTCCAGGTCCATCATCCCGGCCTCGACCTTGGACAGGTCGAGAATGTCGTTGATCAGCGACAGCAAGTGCTGCCCGCTGGTGAAAATATCGCCGATGTATTCGCGCTGCACTTCGCTCATATCGCCCACCAGGCCATCCTTGAGCGCTTCGGAAAAGCCGATCACCGCGTTCAGCGGCGTGCGCAACTCGTGGGACATGGTCGCAAGGAACTCGGACTTCATGTGGCTGGCGTGCTCCAGCTCCAGGTTCTTTTCTTCCAGCGCGCGCTCGAAGCCTTTGCGTTCGGCTTCCTCCTGCTTGCGTGCGGTGTTGTCGGTACCGATCAGCAGGTAGCCAATGATGGTGTCATGGCGGTTGCGCAAGGCGGTCACCGAGACCATGGCCGACAGGCGACTGCCGTCCTTGCGGATATAGGTCAGTTCATAAATGTCCTCGATGCCACGGGAAGCCTTGAACACCAGGGCTTCGAAGCCCGGTGTGATCGGCGTGTCGAGTTCCAGGCTGAGGGCCGCGGCGCGGGTGATCAGTTCGGCAGGGTCGGAGATGTCGGCGGGGGTGATGCGGTTGAGCACATCGGCAGCGGCGTAGCCGAGCATGCGTTCGGCGCCGACATTGAAAATCTGGATCACGCCTTTTTCGTCAGTGGCGATGCTGGAGAAATACGCGCTGTTGAAGATCGCATCCTGCAGCGCACCGGTCTTGAGCAAGGTTTTCTGGCGTTTGAACTCAACGATCTTTTCAGCGCGTGATTGGGGCGGGTCGGGTAGAGGGGTGTCCATTGCCAAGCATTCCGTGAACTTCAGGCCTGCCATCGGCAGAGCACGATGGCGTGGAGCATGCTCATTGACGATCGCGCGAACGCGACGCGCAGGAGATGCGTTCTTGGGACAATAGCAGAAAACATGGCGTTTTGATGGCTACGCCATCCATTTGACGCGTAAAAGCCGGCGCTACAGGGCTTTGCGTATTTTTTGGCTGGATGAAACGTTTCATCAGGCAAATAAATGCGCACGCAAGCGCTTGCGTAAGCAAATGTATCTGGACTAGAGTCGGCAGCACTCGACAACAAAAACAATAAATCCAGGAGCTCATCCATGAGCCTTGAACCCTTGCTTGAGATGCAGGGCATCAGCAAAACCTTCAACGGTTTGCGCGTGCTCAAAAGCGTCGGCCTGAAGGTCTACCCCGGCGAAATCCACGCTTTGATGGGGGAGAACGGTGCCGGCAAATCCACGCTGATGAAAATTCTCTCCGGCGCCTATCAAGCCGACCCTGGCGGCGAAATCCGCATCGATGGCCAGCCCGTCGCGACCTTCACGCCTGCTACCGCAAAAGCCCTCGGCATCGCCGTGATCTACCAGGAATTGAGCCTGTGCCCGAACCTGAGCGTGGCCGAGAACATCTACCTGGGCCGCGAGCTGCGGCGTGGCTGGACCATCGACCGCAAGGGCATGCAGGACGGCTGCGTCGAGGTGTTGCAACGCCTGGGCGCCGAGTTCAAACCCTCAACGCCGGTCAGCAGCCTGTCGATTGCCGAGCGTCAACTGGTGGAAATCGCCCGTGCCCTGCATGCCCACGCCAGGATCCTGGTGATGGACGAGCCGACCACGCCGCTGTCCTCCCGCGAGACCGACCGCCTGTTTGCGCTGATCAAACAACTGCGCGGCCAGGGCTTGGCGATCATATACATCAGCCACCGCATGGCCGAGATCTACGAGTTGTCGGACCGTGTGTCGGTGCTGCGCGACGGCCAGTACATCGGCGAACTGAGCCGCGATGCGTTGTCGGCCGAAGTGCTGGTGAAAATGATGGTGGGCCGCGACCTCTCCGGCTTTTACAAGAAAGAACACGCCGCCTATAACCCTGGCAATGTGGTGATGCGCGTGCGTGACATGGCCGACGGCAAACGCGTGCGCCAGTGCAGCTTCGACCTGCATGCCGGCGAAGTGCTGGGCATCGCCGGGCTGGTCGGGGCAGGGCGCACGGAGCTGGCGCGACTGATCTTCGCCGCCGACCCACGCACCAGCGGCACCCTCGAAGTGGTCGGCAAGCACGTCACCCAATTGCGCACCCCGGCCGATGCGATCCGCGCCGGCGTGGTGTACCTCACCGAGGACCGCAAGGCCCAGGGCCTGTTCCTCGACATGAGCGTGGCCGACAACATCAATGTGTGCGCCTGTGTGCCGGATGCCCACGCCGGCGGTGTGCTGGATCGCAGCCATGGCGCACAGCGCGCCAACGACGCGATCAAGGCGCTGTCGATCCGCGTGGCGTCGGGCAAGGTCAATGTGGGCGCGCTGTCCGGTGGCAACCAGCAAAAGGTGTTGCTGGCGCGGCTGCTGGAGGTCAAGCCCCATGTGCTCATCCTGGATGAGCCCACCCGTGGCGTGGACATCGGCTCCAAATCCGAGATCTACCGCATCATCAATCAATTGGCCCAGGCGGGTGTCGGCATCGTGGTGATCTCCAGCGAGCTGCCGGAAATCATCGGCACCTGCGATCGTGTGCTGGTCATGCGCGAAGGCCAGTTGGTGGCTGAAGTCGGCGGGGCCTCCGGTCACGTCATCTCCCAGGAACGTATTATCGACCTCGCCACCGGTGGCGATCAGGTGGTGGTCAATGGCTGAATCGAATATCGCAACACCAACGACGGGCAAGGCTGAACGCGTACGCGAGCTGATGCGCACGGTGGGCATGTTGCCGGTGCTGGTGCTGCTACTGGTGGGCTTTGCCCTGGCCAGCGAAAACTTCCTGACGATGCAGAACCTGTCGATCATCACGCAGCAGGCCTCAGTGAATGTGGTGTTGGCGGCCGGCATGACGTTCGTGATTCTCACGGCGGGTATCGACCTGTCCGTTGGCGCGATCCTCGCGGCGTCGGCGGTGGTCGCCCTGCAGGCGTCGATGTCGCCGCAGTTCGGCATGTTCGGGATTGCCGCCGGTATTGGCTTCGGCCTGTTGCTGGGCCTGGTCAACGGCGGATTGATCGCGTTCATGCGCCTGCCGCCGTTTATCGTCACCCTCGGCGCGCTGACCGCCATGCGTGGCCTGGCGCGCTTGCTGGCCGATGACAAGACGGTATTCAACCCCGACTTGCCGTTTGCCTTTATCGGCAACGACTCGATCCTCGGCGTGCCGTGGCTGGTGGTCATCGCCGTGGCCGTGGTGGCGCTGTCGTGGTTCATTCTGCGCCGCACGGTGATGGGCGTGCAGATCTACTCGGTGGGCGGCAACCCGGAAGCCGCGCGGCTGTCGGGAATCAAAGTGTGGAAAGTGCTGTTGTTCGTCTACGCCATGTCCGGCGCCCTGGCCGGGCTTGGCGCGGTGATGAGCGCCTCGCGCCTGTTCGCCGCCAATGGCTTGCAATTGGGCCAGTCCTACGAGCTGGATGCGATCGCGGCGGTGATCCTCGGCGGCACCAGTTTCACCGGCGGCGTCGGCACCATCGGCGGCACGCTGATCGGCGCACTGATCATCGCGGTGCTCACCAATGGCCTGGTGCTGCTGGGGGTATCGGATATCTGGCAGTACATCATCAAGGGCATCGTGATCATCGGCGCGGTGGCGCTGGATCGCTATCGCCAGTCCGGCGCCCGAACCTGAGTTCACTCCTACAACAATCACAAGAGAGACCGCCATGAACGTCAAACGTATCTTCCCCGTCATTGCCTTGGCTGCCCTGATGTCCCAGGCCGTGCAGGCCCGCGAACTCAAGGCGCTGGGCATCAGCATGGGCTCTTTGGGCAACCCGTATTTCGTGACCCTGGCCGACGGCGCCACGGCGCAGGCGAAGGCACTCAACCCCAACGTCAAGGTGACGTCGGTGTCGGCTGACTATGATTTGAGCAAGCAGTTCTCGCAGATCGACAACTTCATCTCGTCCAAGGTCGACCTGATCCTGATCAACGCCGTCGACCCGTCCGCCATGGCCTCGGCGATCAAGAAAGCCCGCGACGCCGGCATTGTGGTGGTGGCGGTGGATGTGGACGCCAAGGGTGTGAACGCCACGGTGCAGACCGACAACGTCGAAGCCGGCAAGCTGGCCTGCCAGTACCTGGTGGACAAGCTGTCGGGCAAAGGCAATGTGATCATCCAGAACGGCCCGCAAGTGACCGCCGTGACCGACCGCGTCAAAGGCTGCAAGGCCGCACTGGCCACCGCGCCGGATATCAAGCTGCTGTCCGATGACCAGGACGCCAAGGGCTCGCGCGAAGGCGGCCTGAACGCGATGCAGGGTTACCTGACACGCTTCCCGAAAATCGACGGCCTGTTCGCGATCAACGACCCGCAAGCCATCGGCAGCGACCTGGCGGCCAAGCAGCTCAAGCGCAGCGGCATCATCATTACCTCGGTGGACGGCGCACCGGATATCGAGAATGCGCTCAAGACCGACACACAGATCCAGGCCTCCGCCAGCCAGGACCCGTGGGCCATGGCCCAGACCGCGGTGAACGTCGGCAATGACCTGCTCAATGACAAAGCCCCGGCCGAAGCGGTGACCCTGCTCACGCCCAAACTCATCACCCGCGACAACGTCGGCACTTACAGCGGCTGGTCGAGCAAGCACTGATTGACTCAAGGGGAGCGCGCCGTGGTCACCATGGACGACGTGGCAAGCAGGGCCGGCGTGTCGCCGTCAACCGTGTCCCACGTGTTGAACGGCACCCGCAAGGTCAGTCCGGCCACGGTGCAGGCGGTACAGCGTGCAATCCGGGAGCTGGGCTATATCCCCAACACCCTGGCGCGCGCGCTGGCCCGTTCCACCACCAACACCATTGGCGTGGCGATCTCGGCGCTGTCCAACCATTATTTCAGCGAGACGGTGCACGCGATTGAAACCGAGTGCGCCCGGCACGGCTACATGATGCTGTTTGTCGACACCCACGACGACCCGGAGCAGGAATTACGCGTGGTCACCGCGCTGCATCACCGGCGGGTCGACGGGATTGTGCTGGCGCCGTCGAACGGCTCGCTGGCGCTGGACTACCTGCGCGCCAATGAGCTGCCTGCGGTGCTGGTCGATCGCATGATGAGCGAGCAGTTCGATCAGGTCGGGGTGGAGAATAGCCAGGCCAGCCAGGCGTTGATCGAGCACCTGATCGCCCACGGGCACCGGCGCATCGGCTTTATCGCCGGGCGTGCGGGCTTCAGCACCACCGATGAGCGGGTGGCGGGCTACCAGGCCGCGTTGCAGGCGGCGGGGCTGGCGTTCGATCCACGGTTGCTGGTCAACGGCGGCTCCAATACCGAGCCGGCCCGCCAGGCCACCCGGCAGTTGCTGAGCCTGGCCGAACCGCCGACCGCCATCATGGCCGGCAATAACCTGATGACCCTCGGCGCCATGCACGCCCTGCGTGATGCACAGATCGAAGTGCCGGGGCACATGGCGTTGGTCGGCTTCGATGATTTCGAATGGGCGGACTTTTTCGTGCCGCGCCTGACCTTGATCGCACAGCCGGTCCAGCAACTCGGCGCCCGCGCGGTCGAGCTGTTGCTGCAACGCATGGCGACCCCCACTGCACCCAAGCACAGCGTGCGCCTGGCGCCACGCCTGCAGGTGCGTAATTCCTGTGGCTGTGATTGATCGGACCCACCCCGTATGAACCGTCCTGTTTCCCTTGGTATTGACCTTGGCACCTCCGAACTCAAAGCCATCCTGATGGACCTCGACGGCAGCGTGCTGGCCCGCGCGGGCGTGCACTTGAGTGTGTCGCGCCGCCATGGCGGCTGGTCCGAGCAGGCGCCCGAAGACTGGTGGCAGGCCTGCCTGCAGGCACTGGATTCACTGCGCACCCATGAGGCGTTTGCCCGCGTGGCCTGTATCGGCCTGTCGGGGCAGATGCACGGCGCGGTATTGCTGGGGGCCGACAACCGCGTGTTGTACCCGGCAATCCTGTGGGACGACTCCCGCGCGGTTTCGCAGGCAGAGCAACTGGGCGCCGGCTATGCCGAAATCACCGGCAGCTTGCCGATGGCCGGGTTGACCGCGCCAAAACTACTCTGGCTGCAACAGCACGAGCCCGAGGTGTTCAAGGCGATTGATTGCGTGCTGTCGCCCAAGGATTACCTGCGCTTGCGCCTGTGCGGGGAGCGGATCAGCGAGATGTCGGACGCCGCCGGCACCCTGTGGCTGGACGTGGCGCGGCGTGAATGGTTTACCCCGATGCTGCGCGCCACCGGCCTGACGCCTGCGCACATGCCCCGGCTGGTGGAGGGCGGTGCGGCGAGTGCGCGTGTCACGGCCGCTGGCTTGGGCTTGTCGCCGCAGGTGGTGATCGCCGGGGGCGGCGGCGATAACCCGGCAGCGGCCGTCGGGATCGGCGCTATCGATGCCGGTGACGGGTTTATCACCCTGGGCACCAGCGCGGCGATTGTCGCGATTACCGCTCACGCCGCCGGCAACCCGGCCAGTGCGGTGCACAGCTTCTGCCATGCACTGCCCGAGCGCTGGTACACCATGGGCGCCATGCTGGCCGGCGCCAGTTGCTTGCGCTGGGTAACGCGCCTGACGGGCACGGCGGATGAACAAACGCTGTTGGAGCAGGTGCAGGCGCAACTGCCAATCGAACACGCGGTGCCGCTGTCCACCCCGTTGTTTCTGCCGTACCTGGCGGGTGAGCGTACGCCGCATAACGACCCCTTGCTGCGCGGCGGCTTCATGGGGCTTGGCCATGACTGCGCACCGGCGATGCTTGGCTATGCGGTGATGGAAGGCGTGGGTTTTGGCTTGCTCGACGCCTGGCGCGCGGTGCAGTCGACCGGGGCTGAGGTCAAATCCTTCGCGCTCGTCGGCGGAGGGGCGCGCAGTGAGTATTGGGCGCAACTGCTGGCGAATATTCTGCAGCGGGAGGTTTTTACCCTGCATGGCAGCGAACTGAGCGCGTGCATCGGGGCGGCGAAATTGGGGTTCATGGCCATCGGGGAGGGCGCTGATTTGCTGGCGGCGGGGATGCCGGTGAAGGCGCGGTATGTACCTGACGAGGGGGTGCAGCCAGTGTTGGCGGCGCGGTATGGCAAATTCAAGGGGTTGCTTGCTGCAGCCAAAGCCCTCCGGGATTGAACAGGATCATTCCCACGCTCTCGCGTGGGAACGATCAGTGTTCTGCGTGCTGTCAGTCGGTCAACGGCGGCAAGCGCCGTTTCACCGGGGTTTTTTTGACGATGGCGGTGTTGGTTTCGGCATACCCATTAATCCGGTCGAGCAGGCTGTCCAGGTGGTCCATGGTGCGCACATGCAGGCGGGCGATGAAGCAGTCTTCGCCGGTGACTTTATCGCATTCGGTGAATTCGGGGATCGCCTGGATCTGCCGTTCCACTTCCTGCAACTTGCCGGGCAGCGGACGGATGCGCACGATGGCTTGCAGCAGATAGCCAAAGTGTTTGGGATCGATATCGACGGTGTAGTGGGTCAACACGCCGCGCTCCTCCAGGCGGCGCAAGCGCTCGCCGACGCTTGGCGAAGACAGCCCGGTGATGCCGGCCAGGGCTTTGAGGGACAGACGCGAATCATCCATCAAGGCGGCGATCAGTTGCTGGTCGATGGTGTCAATCATGGTATTCGCCTAATAAGAAAAGGTAACTTGAGGTTTTGGCCTTTTTTAGTCGCTGGAGCGGCTGTCGGGCAGCTTGCCATAATTGCGCCTCACTTGAGGAGCATCAATCATGGATACAGCTGTCCGTCGCGGAACCTGGGAAATGATCGCCGCCATGCTGATCTCCGGCACCATCGGCTGGTTTGTGCTGGTGTCGGGCGTATCGGTGATCGAAGTGGTGTTCTGGCGCTGCGTGATCGGCGCGCTGGCGCTGCTGCTGGTGTGTGCATTGCTCGGCTACCTCAGGCTGGACTTGCTCAGTTGGGCCAAGTTCGGGCTGGCGGTACTCAGCGGTGTGGCCATCGTCGGCAACTGGCTGCTGCTGTTCGAATCCTACTCGCGTGCGTCAATCGCCATCAGTACGGCGGTGTACAACGTGCAACCGTTTCTATTGGTGATGCTGGCGGCGCTGTTTCTCGGTGAGAAAATCACCCTGCAGAAGATGGCTTGGTTGAGCGTGGCGTTCTTGGGCATGCTGGCAATCGTCACGGCCCATGGTCAACAACCGGCTGGCGAGGACTATTTGACCGGCATCGCGCTGGCCCTGGGCGCGGCGTTGTTGTATGCGATTGCAGCGCTGATCATCAAGCAACTCAAGCAAGTGCCGCCGCATTTGATGGCGTTGATCCAGGTGACTACCGGCGCGGTATTGCTGGCGCCGCTGGTGCCTTGGGACCACTTGCCCGCGTCGACCGATGCCTGGGCGGCACTCGCCACCCTCGGCCTGGTGCACACGGGGTTGATGTATGTGTTGTTGTACGGGGCGATACAGAAGCTGCCGACTGCGATGACCGGCGCCTTGTCGTTCATTTACCCGATTGCGGCGATTTTCGTCGACTGGATCGCCTTCGGGCATCGCCTTGGATGGCTGCAATGGTTGGGCGTGGCGGCGATTCTGCTGGCGGCGGCGGGGTTGCAGCGGGGCTGGTGGTGGCCCCGTAACCTCGGTAGGAGCGAGGGGGACGCCTAGTTCTTGCTCGCGAAGAACGCTAACGATAACGCAGCCCATCGAGTAAACACGCGGCGTTCTCAGGTTTTTCGCGAGCAAGCTCGCTCCTACAGAGGGTCAGTGTGTGCCCTGGAAAATGATGTTCTCGGGGTTGAAATGCTCCACGGCGCTGCCCGGCTGCGGCAATCCGAGGATGTGCCCCTTGATCTTGCCGACCACGTGCATTTCGCACGGTTTGCAGTCGAACTTCAGCGTCAGTACCTCATCGCCATGGATCAACTGCATCGGCGCCACCTTGGTTTTCACCCCCGTCACGCCCTTGGCCTGTTTAGGGCACAGGTTGAACGAGAAACGCAGGCAGTGCTTGGTGATCATCACCGGCACTTCGCCGGTTTCTTCGTGAGCCTCGAAGGCGGCATCGATCAGCTTCACACCGTGACGGTGGTAAAAGTCGCGGGCCTTCTGGTTGTAGACGTTGGCCAGGAACGACAGGTGCGCGTCCGGGTACACCGGCGGCGGCGTGGTCTCGGCCTTGCGTCCACCGCGCGGATGCGCGGCGACGCGAGCGACGGTCAGCGCTTCGATCACTTCACGGCGTAGCGCCTTGAGCTGCGAGTTGGGAATGAAGAACGCGTGCGGCGCGTCCAGTTCGATGCGGGTGGCGTGGTACTCGGTAGTACCGAGCTGGCCCAGCAGGTCGCGCAGGGTATCCAGGGCCTGTTCCGGCTTGTTGGCCACGCCAAACGGGCCGGGCAGGGTGACGCTGGCGCTGATGCCTTCTTCGCTGGTGGCGGTGATTTGCAACTGTTCTTCACGCAGGCGCGCCACCCACGCCAGGCCGATACGGCGCTCGGCCGAGGTCTTGAGCAGCGCCTGTTGCCAGTTATGGTCCAGATTGCGGTTCAACGGGTGATTCGGGCGCAGCTGGTGCAGGCCCGCCGGCATTTCGTTCGGTTCGACGCGGTAGCGATAGCGCTTCTCGCCGTCTTCCTCGAATTCGCCCTTGGGCTCGGCGATGTTGGCGCGGAACCCCACCACTTCACGCTTGACCAGTACATTGAGGCCGTCGCCGTTGGACAGCGGCTCATGGGTGACCACCTGCAAGTCGCGCTTGCCGGCTTTTTCCACCACACCCACCGGCAGGCCGGTGAAGGTCGGGGTGTCGAAGGCGCCGATATCGATCTTGCGGTCGCTGACAAAGTAGTCGGTACTGCCACGGTGGAAAGTTTTTTCCGGGTCGGGCAGGAAGAAGTGCGCGGTACGCCCGCTGGAAGCGCGGGCCAGGTCCGGGCGGTCTTCGAGGATTTCGTCGAGGCGCTGGCGGTAGTAGGCGGTGATGTTCTTCACATAGCCCATGTCCTTGTAGCGGCCTTCGATCTTGAACGAACGCACGCCGGCTTCGACCAGTGCGCGCAGGTTGGCGCTCTGGTTGTTGTCTTTCATCGACAGCAGGTGCTTTTCAAAGGCGACGACGCGGCCCTGATCATCTTTCAAGGTATACGGCAGGCGGCACGCCTGGGAGCAATCGCCACGGTTGGCGCTGCGGCCGTTCTGTGCGTGGGAAATATTGCACTGCCCGGAGAACGCCACGCACAAGGCGCCATGGATGAAGAACTCGATGGCGGCATCGGTCTCGTCGGCGATGGCGCGGATCTCTTGCAGGTTCAGCTCGCGCGCCAGTACCAACTGGGAGAAACCGGCCTGGTCGAGAAACTTGGCGCGGCCCAGGGTGCGAATATCGGTCTGGGTGCTGGCGTGCAGCTCGATGGGCGGAATATCCAGCTCCATCACGCCCAGGTCTTGCACGATCAAGGCATCGACACCGGCGTCGTAGAGCTGGTGGATCAACTTGCGCGCCGGCTCCAGCTCGTTGTCATGCAAGATGGTGTTGATGGTGGTGAAGACGCGAGCGTGGTAACGGCGGGCGAATTCCACCAGTTGCGCGATATCGCTCACCTCGTTACAGGCATTGTGACGGGCGCCGAAGCTCGGCCCACCGATATAAATGGCGTCGGCGCCATGCAGGATAGCCTCGCGTGCGATGGCCACATCGCGGGCAGGGCTGAGCAATTCCAGGTGATGCTTGGGCAAGGACATAGTTTTTTTAGTCAGGCTTGTCACGGTCGAGGCGGGCATTGTAGCTGCGAAAAGTCTTACCGGCATCTACCACAGGGCTGTCGGGCTCATGGACCTGCCGCTGATGGCGGTGGGTCAGTCACTCATGTACTTGGTGACACTGCCTCATCGGGGGCAAGCCCCCTCCCACAGTTTTGACCGAGTTCGGCATCCAGGCCCGGTTGGCTCCAAGACCTTTCGCTGTGTTTACCCAAAGCGGTCGGTATGCGCCGAGCCAATGTGGGAGGGGGCTTGCCCCCGATGGCGGTGGGTCAGTTACACATGCACTTGCTGACACTGCCCCATCGGGAGCAAGCCCCCTCCCACAGTTTTGACCCAGTCAGGCCTTGGCCGCCATCGCCGTTACTTCAACACGCATGCCTTCTACAGCCAACGCGGCAACACCCACCGCCGCCCGTACCGGCCATGGCTTGGCGAAAAAGCGTTTGTAGACTTCGTTGAACGCGGCGCGGTCCGCCATGTCGGTCAGGTAGATGGTCAGGTGCATGACCCGGTCCATGGAACTGCCGGCTTTTTCCAGCGCGACTTTCAGCGCTTGCAGGGTGCATTCGCTTTGCAGCGTGATATCGCCCAGTTCCAGGCTGCCGTCGGCGCGGGTTGGAATCTGGGTAGAGACCAAAATGCCGTTGAAGCCGATCACGTCGGAAGAGATCGAATCGGCATCCGGGTCGGGTGTGAAGGTCAGGTCGTGGTTGGCCATGGGCGCCTCGTGTTGGCAGGAACGAAAAGGCGCCATGGTCCCTGAAAAAACCACCTGGGGCAAACCAGGGGTTTACTCTTTCACGTCCATGAACTCCTCAGCCCACGCCACATAGCTCTCCGGCAATGTGTAGGTGTGGGTCAGCTCGGTCGCGCTGAGGTTCGAGGTGCTGTGGGTCAACTGCCGTTGCGCGCGCAGGCTGTCGTAAGTGGCCTTGATCGCGGCGAAGTAGGCGCCATGCCCGGCCACCACGATGCGCACGCCCAGGCTCGCCAGGCGCTCGCTGTCGTGCAGTTGGGGGTTGCCATAGGTCACCAGCATCAGCGGCACCGTGAGGTTTTCGGCGATTTTTTCCAGGTGGTCGAAGTCTTTGACGCCGACCATGCAGATTCCGTCGGCGCCGGCCTTTTCATAGGCCTGGGTGCGCGCAATCACGTCTTCGGTGGGCAATACGCCGGCGTTGGTGCGCGCGATGATCGACAGTTCAGGATCGACACGCGCCTCCAGAGCCGCCTTGACCTTGCCGATGCCTTCTTCGACGGAGATCAGGTCCGTGGATTTACGCCCGAATTGCGCAGGCAGCAGGGTATCTTCAATGGTCAGCGCCGCGACGCCAGCGCGTTCCAGCTCTTCAACCGTACGCATCACGTTCAGGGCATTGCCGTAGCCGTGGTCGGCGTCTGCAATGAACGGCAACTGTGCGACGCGGCCGATGCGGGTGGCCTGTTCGACGAACTCACTCAGGGTAATCAACGCGAAATCGGGTGCCGCCAGTACCTGCAGGGAAGCGACGGAGCCGCCGAGAATACCCACCTCAAAACCCAGGTCGGCCGCGATACGGGCGGACATGGGGTCGAAAACCGAGGCGGTTTCAACACAGATGGGCGTGGCAAGCAGTTCGCGGAAGTGACGGCGCAGCGCTGAGTGAGAAATCTTGGGCATGTTCTTTCCTGGCTTTGGTCATCGTCAAGTGACGATCAATGTCTATTCGTGGTCGCGTGAGATTACCACGCAGACGGGCAGGGGTTGATGACGTTTGAAGGCGCACGATGCGTCTTGCGCGGCGATGCGCGAATAAAATGCAATATGTGCATTTTTAGTGAATTACGTTATGCAATATAAATATTTTACATGTCTTTCTTATAACCTCATCGTAATGCCCCTTACGACTATCGCCGAGACCGCACGCGCGGATCGACTTGACGTGCCTCCCATGGCATCTGGAGACGAACGTGCGTTACCTGTCAAAACTGGCGACCGGCATGGCCGCCGCATTGATCTGCCTCACCGCCCATGCGCAAACGCTGGTAGTGGGCGATCAAAGCTATAACGCCCAAGCCGCGATGGAAGCGGCGGGGGTGCTTGAGGATCTTCCCTACACCCTTGAATGGAAGCAGTTCACGGCCGGATCGCCGGTGGCCGAAGCGCTCAACGTCGGCAGCCTGGATATCGGCCTGCTCGGCGACGCGCCGGTGTTGTTCCTGGGCGCATTGGGCGCGCCGATCAAGGTGATCGCCGTCAGCCGACAAAACCTGGCGGGCGTGGCGATTCTGGTCAAGCAGGATTCGCCGATCCACAGCCTGGCGGACCTGGCGGGCAAACGTGCAGCCATCTGGAAAGGTTCCTGGAGCCAGCAACTGCTGCTGAACGCACTGGATAACGCCGGCGTTGCCCGCGACGCGCTGCAGTTGCGTTACCTCAGCGCACTGGATGCGTCCCATGCGCTGGAAGGCGGCTCGGTCGATGTCATCGCCACCTGGGAGCCTTATGTGACCCAGCAGGAACGCCAAGGTGCACGGGTACTCGCGACGGCCGAGGGGTTGATTCCCGCCCAGAGTTTTATCGCCGCCAACGCCACGGCGGTCGACGACAAACGCGCGTCCATCAACGACTTTCTCCAGCGCCTGAAAAAAGCCCGTGACTGGGCACGCCAGAGCCCGGCCAACACCAACGCTTACGCTGACGCATGGGCCAAACGCACCCGCGCCGACGCTGAAATCGCCCGCGCCTGGTTTGCCAGGGCACGCACCACGGTCGAACCGCTGACGGCCCAGGCACCGGTCGAGGCGCAAAAGACCGTGGACTTCTTCGCCAGCGAAGGCCTGATCAAGGCTTACCCGGCCGCCAGCCTGTTCGACCCGTCATTCGCTGCGGCCCTGCAGCCCGCCGTCGCCCAGGCACAGCCCTGAATACACCAAGGAATCTCTCTGACATGACCAAACGACAGCTCAAACTGGGCGCCTTGACCATGGGTTGCGGTGGGCCGGGCCGCCACAACCTGTGGCTCGACCCGCAATTGCCGGCCGACGCCAGCGTGAACATCGACTGGTACATCGATATCGCGCGCCAGGCCGAGGCGGCGTTGTTCGACTTGATCTTTATCGTCGACAGCCAGTTCATCACCCCGGGCTCGCCTTCCCATTACCTCAATCGCCTCGAGCCGCTGACGCTGTTGTCGGCGCTGGCCGTGAGCACGCGGCATATCGGCCTGGTCGGTACGCTGACCTCCTCCTACAACGCGCCGTATAACGTTGCGCGGCGCCTGGCTTCCCTGGATCTGATCAGCAAAGGCCGCGCCGGCTGGAACGTGGTGACCAGCGGCGATGCCGGTACCGCCGGCAATTACAGCCTTGATGAGCATTATGACTACACCACGCGCTACAGCCGCGCCGCCGAACACGTCCAGGTGGTGCAAGGGCTGTGGAACTCCTATGAGGACGACGCCTTCGTGCGCGACCGCGCCACCGGCCAGTTTCTCGACCCGAGCAAACTGCATAGCCTGAATCATCAGGGCGAACACTTTGCGGTGGCCGGCCCGCTGAACATCCAGCGCTCACCCCAGGGGCAGCCGGTGATCTTCCAGGCCGGGGATTCAGAGCAAGGCCGCGACCTGGGCGCCGCCACCGCCGACGTCATCTTCACCCATGCCGCCAGCATCGAGCAGGGCCAGGCGTTTTACCGGGATATAAAGGGCAGGGCGCTGCAACGCGGACGCGATCCGGAGCAGGTATTGATCATGCCTGGCGCGGAAATCTATGTGGGCGACACCGATGCCCACGCCCGCGAAATCGAGCAGCATTATCATCAGGTCGACCATAGTTTCGCGCTTGCGCTGAAAGAATTCGGGCGTAATTTCGGCTGGCATGACTTCAGCCAGTACGACCTGGATGCGCCATTTCCTCAAGAAAGCCTGGAGGCTGCGCGCAGCAGCTTTTTCACTGCGGCCAAACGCATCGCCGATCAGGCCCGCGAGAAGGGTTTCAGCCTGCGCCAGGCCGTCGAGTTTGGTCGCCAATTGCGTCCGGGAGCCTTCACCGGCACGGCTGACACGGTGGCGCAAAAAATGGCGGATTGGCTGCACGCCCGCGCCGTGGATGGTTTCAACATCTACATCGGGCACCCGGAGCAGTTCACTCGCTTTACCCGAGAAGTCATACCGTTGCTGCAGGAACGCGGTGTTTACCGGACCGCGTATGAAGGGAGTACGTTACGCGAGCGCCTGGGGCTGGAAATTCCGCAGTTTGCACGGCGTTAAGCCGCTGCCCTCGTTTGACCTGACCGCCGTGCGGATCAAGGGATGCATCCGCCGGCGCGCTATGCCTATAGTTCACTCACCCCACAGCGCACTCAACGGCGCTGTGCAAACCAGCCGAAGACTGAGGTGAGCCTGATGAACCGTGAATTCAGCCGCGCATTGTCCGATCCCCACCAAGTGGACGCCGAGTACTTCGAGTACAGCAAGGCCGCCAACCCCATCAGTGCCAATCTCATACCGCGCATTCCCTACCACAGTTTTCCTGCCGCGCTGTATGACAGCGGCCCTTCACGCGTCGTCCCGCTGGACCTCAGCGACGCCCTGGGCTGCGAAGGCCCGGCCACAGCTCCCGGATTGTGCGCCAACTTTATGCGACTCAACCGTGGCGACACGCTGACCGTGCAACCCAACGCGACCTCCCAGGTGTTCTACGTGATCGCCGGGGAGGGCAGCGTGGTGCAGGCCGAGCATGAGATTCAATGGTCCAAAGGCTGCTTTATCGCGCTGCCGGGTTTGCAGGCGGCGCACTTCAGTGCCAGCGCGGATGCGCGCCTTTACTACGTGCACGATGAACCGTTGCTGCGCTACCTCGGGGTGGTACCCAGTGCAGATCGCTTCACACCAACGCTGTACCCCGCAGCGCTGGCCAACGCCAAGCTGCGCGAAGCGGCGGATGACCCGCGTGCCCAGGACCGCAGCCGCATCAGTATCCTGCTGGGCAATCGCAACTTTCCCCAAACGCGCACCGTCACCCACGTACTGTGGGCGATGTACGGCATTCTGCCGGCCGGATCGGTGCAAAAGCCCCACCGGCACCAGTCGATTGCCCTGGATTTCATCATTGACTGCCCGCCAGGCTGCTACTCCCTGGTCGGCACCGAGCTGGACACGGATGGGCAGATCCGCAATCCGGTACGGGTCGACTGGTCGCCCGGCCTGGCGTTCGTGACGCCGCCTGGGTATTGGCATGCGCACTTCAATGAATCCGACACCGAGGCGTTCCTCATCCCGATCCAGGACGCGGGGCTGCAAACCTACCTGCGTGCGTTGGATATTCGCTTCAGTTGATAAAACAACGCCCCAATGTGGATTGCACGATCAGGGTGAAATAGGATCGCTCGCCGGGAAGGTTTCTTCGATGGCCTCGTCAAGCTGGCTATCGCTGACAGCGCGGTCCTGCACCTTTACATGCGACTCGCAATGGCATTCGGCACTGGGGCATGCCTGACCGCGTGGGTGCAGGTCGGCGCAGGCCTGGCTGCAGTAGGCTTTACCGTCGCGTTGATAGCGCGCAGCATCGGTCACCTGGCAACTGCAGCCTGGGCAGGCGCATGGCAAATCCGGGGTGGCGTGGTTCATGAGTCCTCCAATTGTCAGTCATGGTTGAAGAGTCCACACCTAGTTTGATAAGCCGAAATCCAAGAGTTTAAAAAAACACAGGGTAGGGGTGATGAGCGGCGCGTGTGCGGGTGTGAGACAAGAAAACGAACCCTGCGCTGCCTCGTGCGTCTATGGTGATAACAACGATCACACAGACACGAGGAGGTTTACCCATGAACGATTACCCAGCGGGCGACACCGATTCAGAAGCGCGCAACCGTTCGATCGGTAATGCCATAGGCCTGGCCGCCGATGAAGTCGAGTTGTGGGTGGCTTCGGTGGAAGAAGACGGCAGCGGCATGGGCTATGTGCTGACGTTTTCCGCGGACACGCCCAGCGAAATCCTCGCCAAGGTCGAGGGGCTGGGCGCTGACCGCACGATCAATATCGGTCCGATCGATTGAATCTTGCAAGTTCGCGGGCCATTTACGGCTGCTGGTGACGAGGTAATGCGATTTCAGGTCACTGTAGGAGCGAGCTTGCTCGCGAAAAAATCGGGGCCCCCGCGTTTATCCAGAATGAACGCATTGCCTGGGCGTTTTTCGCGAGCAAGGGCTAGCCGCCCGCCTCGCTCCTACAAAAAGCCTTGACTGACCAACACGATGCGCGCCATGGAGCAGGTCAAATGATTCGCCCGCTGTTCGTTTCGCTGGACGGGCCCAAGGGCACCGGCAAGACCACGCTGCTGGAGGCTGTTACCTCAGCATTGAGGGCAGACGGCAAAAAGGTGATCCGACTGTGCGAAAAAAAGAGCGATCCGCATCGGGGTGAAACCATGGCGCTGGTCAACCAGCTCGTCAGGCATCCCAGCCCGGCACTGGAGTTGGCGGTGTGTGAGCGATTTGCTGATAGCCGTGGCTGGATTTCCCGGCATGTACTGCCCAAACAGCCTTCTGACAGCATCATCCTGATTGACCGCTGGTACCCGTCTGACGCGGCGTTTCGGCGCCTGATTCCGTTCGCGCAGATTCTAAAGTTGAACATCGAGCGAGGCGTACAGGTGCCAGACCTGCATGTCGGGGTAGTCACCGATGCTGAAACGTCATGGGCGAGGGCGGCGGCACGAACACGTGGGCTGGGCAGTACGGTGCTGCACTCCCTGGAAGAACAGGTGGCCTGCACGCTGGGGTTTGAGCGAGCGGTTGCCGATCACGGATGGGTGCGATGCCGTAACGAGGGAACGATCGAGGACGCCACGGCGCAGGTGGTTGCTGAGATCTATGGCGTGCTGAGTGGGCGCTAGCAGTTCCGTATCGCAGTGTATCTACAGGCCCTGCGGATACTTGCGGATTCAATAGACCGCTTTACCGACACATCCGCGATACCTGCAGGCGGTTCAATTGGCTCCAGCGAGGGACACCCCCTCGGCCAATTGAGCAGGTAGCGCCATGTTCTTGATCGCCTTTCTCGGCGGCATCGTCACGGTACTCAGCCCGTGCATTCTTCCCGTCGTGCCGTTTTTATTCGCCCGTGCTGACCGCTCGCCAGCGTCAGTGGTGTGGACCCTGCTTGGCCTGGCGCTGACCTTTGCCCTTGTGTCCAGCCTCGCCGTGGTCAGCAGTGACTGGGTGGTGACCGCCAACGGCATTGGTCGCCAGCTCGCCCTGGTGGTGCTGGTTCTGTTCGCCCTGTCGTTGCTTTCCGCCAAAGTCGGTAACGGGTTGATGCGGCCGTTGACGGCACTGGGTAATCGCCTCGATCCCGCCACGCGCAGATTGTCGGGGCCCGGAGCATCGCTGCTGATCGGGGTCGCAACCGGATTGCTCTGGGCACCGTGCGCGGGGCCCATCCTCGGAATCATCCTGACCGGCGCAATGCTTCAAGGCCCGAGCGCGCACACCAGCCTGCTGCTGTTGGCCTACGGCTTGGGCAGTGGCGTCTCGTTGGGCGTGCTGATCTTCGCGGGCCGAGGCCTGGTGTCTCGGTTGAAGTTGTCGCTGCCCGTGATTGCCTGGCTGCGACGCGGCACAGGGCTGGCCGCGCTGGTGGTTGCGGGGCTGATCGCCAGTGGCTCACAGAGCCAATTACTCGCCGGCACTTCATCCCAGGGCGCTGCCAAGCTGGAGCAGTCGCTGCTGAGCGGTGTGCCCAAAGTCACTGATTACCTGGTGGACAGCGTCAAGGCCGCGACCACACCTGACCTGAGTGCTAAGGGTGAAATGCCGTCCCTGTCGGGCGCCGTCCAGTGGCTGAATTCACCCGAACTGAGCAAGGAGTCGTTGCGAGGCAAAGTGGTGCTGGTGGACTTCTGGACGTTCGACTGCATCAATTGCCAGCGCAGCATTCCGTATGTGAACGAGTGGGCAAAGAAGTACGAGAAGGAAGGGCTGGTTGTCATCGGCGTGCACACCCCGGAGTATCCCTTTGAAAGGGTGATAGACAACGTGCGCAAAAACGTAGCGAAGCTGGGCCTCAACTACCCGATCGCGATCGACAATAACTATGCGATCTGGCGCGCATTCGACAATCAATACTGGCCCGCCCACTACCTCGTCGACGCCGAAGGCAAGATCCGCTACACCCACTTCGGCGAAGGCAGCTATGACACTCAGGAAAAAGTGATCCAGCAGTTGCTGGCGGAGGCGAACCCTCAGCGGTGAACACCAAGCTTTTTTAAAACTCGATACGCTCGCTGTGTTTGATTAGCTTTTCACCGCCGCAAGTCGTTGAGATTGCGGGCCAGACGATGAATAGCCCGACCACAGACGTCTATGCTCGCTTCCCAGACGTTTTTCAATCGAATTTTGCTTCCCGCAGGAAAGACCTACGATCCTCGTTCTGCTCGGCCTTCAGCATCAACTCCGCGCCCACGAGTTTGCCAGGTTGACTCCTTCCCAATACAGTCATCGGGTCCTCGAACCCGTTGACATAGCCCAAGGCGAACGCTCCGCACTGATAGCCCATAAGACGAAGCAATTCGTCCGGCAGCGTACGGGCAATTTCCAGCGGACAGGACAGAAACTGGTTCTCCTCTTGCCGAAGCCAGCCCAGCGCATAAGTCAGGTTGATGGCCGACCGGACTTGGTTAGAACGATTGGCTCCGCCGCCGTGGTACACCTTTCCGTCGTAAACGAGCACTGATCCTTTTTCCATCTCCGCAGGGAGGCTGGCTGCAATTTCAAACTCAACGCTGCGCCCCGCTCGGTGACTGCCGGGTACGACGCGTGTGGCGCCCATCTTCTCGGAGTAGTCGGTCATGGCCCATAGGGTGTTGCATTGCGCATGATAGTCGCTGGGAAAGGGGAACATATCCCAGGCTACCTCGTCTTGATGCAGTGTCTGTGCTCTTGCACCCGGATGAATGGATACGATCTGAGTGCAATGGATCTGAAACGTCGTAGCGTGGGAGAGAAAGCGCCGTGTGGTCTCAAGAATAGTAGGATTGAGGATCAACTCACGCGCCCCTATGGATCGCGCAATCAGCCCGCCGGTGCGTTTGGTCCGTCTGCCGAGAATGCCGTCGGACCCGAATGACGTCACCGCCGTATAGGGTTCGAGTTCTTCGGCGATGCGATCCATAGAGGTTCCGGGCACGAGTTTATCAATGATGGCGTAGCCGTGCTCGCGCAAACACTGCTCCACTTCTGATGCGGAAACGGTGTTGGGAAGGTGAATCAGCGACATAGAAAATACTCCGAGGCGGGTTGTTTTCCGTTGGGCGAGCCTTTGCCGGTGCCGTGCCGTGCAGTTGCTGCGCCGTAGCACTCATGGCCTGTCAGGTTTCGTAAAGTCGATCAGCGCCAATCGATATAGATCCAGAATTCGAGCGCCCATCGCGGATGGGGCATAACGTTGCTCAACGTAGGCACGCAACCGAGCCGGATCGATACTTTGCGCATGGCGTCCAGCTAGCACCGCCTTGACTTTTGCAATCAGAGCGAGCGTATCCTCTGGTGCGATCAGCAGGTCGGGAGTTATACCGCGCAGAATTTCCGAAAGGCCGCCAACGTCGAAAGCCGCTACCGGAACGCCGGTAGCCAGTGCTTCAATGCTGGCCCCCCCGAACTCCTCATACGCTGACGGCATCACGATCAGCCGGCAGGCCGCTATCGCCAGGGTTACTTCATGATGGGGGATGAAGCCCGTAATCGTCACCCAGTCCTGCAGTCCGGCCTTCTTAACGGAGTGTCGCAGCCGGTCCCGCTGTGTCCCGTCGCCAACGATCAGCAACTCGCACTCTTGCTCTCGAAGCGCCTGAGCGAGCGGGATGAGATGGTGCCATCCCTTTTCTTTTGCGATACGGCCGACAAAGCCCACCGTTTGCCGCCGCAGATTATGACGTTCGCGAAACGCAGTTACGATTTCTCGCTGGGGCGGCGCGAATTGCGTGGTGTCGACCACGTCAGGAACAACCTCGATATGACGCGCATTGTGGGTGAGTTGTGATGCGGTTCGTTGGGTTAGGGTGACTACCGCGAAGGCCGTGCCCACGGCTTTGCGTTCTAGCCACCGGGCCATACGATGCTGAAGCATATCCAGCCAGGAATGCGGTGTGTAAACCGCAAGACGAGAGCAATGCACCGTCAGGATCAATGGGCATCGTAGCAATCGAGGCGCTAAACAGGCGACCAGCAGCGCGGGAATTTGTCCGTCGAGATGCGTATGAATTACATCGAAATCATGCTTACGCCTTTTTTGGAGCAGCGCAAACAGTGTTGCCACCGCCCACGACTGCGTTAAACCTATCAAACCGCTGAATTCGGACCGTATCCGCGGCATAGGTAGTAGCATGCGCTCGACCCACAGAAGCGGAAGCAGCTGTCGCATCTTAGGCAGTCCGGGGAAACCGATAGTCATGACATGTTGATGGACACCTTGCTGAGCAAGCCAAACTGCTTGGCGCCAAGTCTGAATCTGCATGCCACCTACCGAGTCGTACGCCGCAGGCCAGGAGTCAGTATCCGGATGATGGAAAAAAGGCGTTAGCTTCAAGACTTTCATACGAATCAGGCCCTTGCTAAATGAATTAAGGTCGAGCGGTTCAAGAGTGCAGGAGGGGCAAGCGAGCGATATGTGCGCCCGTCACGATTGCCCGGTGAGACGCGTAAGCAATACATCGTCCGACGTCCTTGGCCCCCGCCAGGAATCAGAGTGGTTCAGATCACGTATCGGTCAGGTGACGATGTTGTCTGTAAGCTTCGCGTACAGCGCATGCATCAACGTCTCGATGGAGAAGGATCGCTCGACCGAGATCAACATACCGGTCTGGATATCGAGCGTTGCTTCCAACCGGCTGAAGACCTGCTCCCAGTCGCGTGTATTCAATTTGACCCACTCGAGGGTCGCAACCTCTTTGTGAGACGCACCGGTCACATTGCAGATTGTGTGAATGACGAGTTGGCGAATGAAGTGGGGAGTCATGAGTGTGGTCGCTTTATGATGATTTTCAGTTAGCAACAGGCTATAGCGCTAGCGACGCGCTCGAACGACCCGTCGCATCGCGGGCGATCTGGCGAGCAATTCTCAATGCATTGGCCTGGATCGTCAGAGTAGGATTCACTCCGCCGGGGTAGGGCATGTAGCTCCCATCCGCAACGTAGACATTATCCAGCGAATGGAGCTTGCCATCACGATCCACTACGGACGTTCGGGGGTCGTCACCTGCGCGGCAGGTGCCGTGTAGGTGAGTACTGCCCATTGCGAAGTTGGAGGCTTCATGTTGGATATTTCGCGCTCCTGCGGCTTCGAGCCAGTCGGCTGAGCGCTCCACCATATAAGCCAAGCGTGTCAGATCCTTTCGATCCGTCGTGTAGTCGATCATCAACCGTGGAAAGCCCCATGAGTCTGTACTGCTTGCTAGACGGATCCGATTCCCGAGAGACGGATGGTCAGCGAGAATGGTTTCCACACGTAGCACCAAACAATCACCCTGTAGACGACTCAAGTCGTCGTGCTTGGCCTCGTAGATCAACCCGCCGACTCCGGTCGGACAGCGCTCGTCCAGATAGTGGTCAAGCGTGCAAACTGTCGAGAACGGCCCCCGATAACCTATCGGGTGATCGTCAATTTGCTGCCGATTTGTATGCACCACGCCCTGCGAATATTCGCTGAGTTTCATGCAAAGACCCCGACCCACCATATCGTAGTCATTGCCAAGCCCTCTTGGCGCATGAGGCGTAATCGAGCGGAGCAGTAGCGCCGCTGTTTGAATTGCATTGCAGGCCAGTACAAAACGATGCCCACGGATTGAACGAACCTGACCAGTTACGGTGTCCATGCACCGCACCGCGCTGGCACGATTGCGCTGTTCCTGCGTTAGTGCGATGGCTTTCACGCCCGTCAGCAGTAGCAGGTTGGGCATATCGGCCAAGGGAACGAGTAAGGAGTTCACCACATCGCGCTTGGCGCCGCGCGTGCATTGTGTCGAGATACATAAGGAGCAGAGGTCGCACCGGCTGCGGTCGATCGCTACAGGTGTCGGGCGGGGGGACAGGCCGAGCCGGAGCGCACCTTCCCACAAATGTTCCGCAGGCAGGCTCAGCGTATTTGGAGCCTGTCTTCGCCTACACTCAAACCCAGCGTGGTCGATGGATAGAATCGACTCTATCTCGTTGTAAAAAGGGGCCAGATCGGAAGCGCCGATGGGCCATTTCACCGGTAATCCCTCGACACGGATGAGCTCGCTGGGATCGAAATCGAATTCGGTATACCGAAACGAGGCTCCGCCGTAGAAAACCGTGCCACCACCAAGATTGCGCGTGCTCCATGGCCATCCCTGTAGATTCCATCCTTGCGTGGAATTTCCAGCCAGTGCGTGCTCTGCCTGTGCGTCAACGTCTGCATTGTTCGCACTGACCTTAAGTCTGGCGCCTTCCTCCAGCAAAAGAGTGCGAAGTCCTGCTCGAACGAAGGTGTCTGCAGCAACCGCACCAGCGGCCCCACTCCCAATGATGACCACGTCAAAAGGATCATCTAACAGGGTGTTTGACCGCAGCCCATGTATATGGGACGTACCGAGTGGACGGTCTTCGACGTGCTGCTTTAATGAAGAAGTCATCGTTATGGGTAGTCCTCTGACGGTGTCACATGGAAACGCTCAGAAAGTAATAAAGGTATCTCGTATTCCTGCCGAATCAATGATTCGATATCTACAAAGTTGCAGCGCACAATAGGCAGTCTATGGAGGAGCACTGTACTCGGACCACCAGTAAAGACCCTGAAGAAACCACTCTATTCCGGCGAAGTTAAATCAATCTAGCAGAGAAATCGAAAGTAGAGAATTGCAATTTACAGTTTTTACTGCGCATAGGAAGGCGGCGTAATATCTTTCCTGTGGCGCCGTAAGAGTCTTCGTACGTATAGCTTAAGTTTTAATCGTTTAAATATGTAACTTGGTGCATCTAGTTGTTGACGCTGTAGTGATCTTGAGAGTATTGATGTTTCAAGTGTTCTTTATTTGTTCGGTCGGTACACATGAGTGAAGAACAAATAGGCTTGGTTTTTCTTATGTGTGACGCCCCCCCCGCATGGGTGCAATTGTTGAGTCGGCGCTTTGTGATCCATATGTTTTGTGGATCGGCAATGCAGAGGCTGATGGCTGTGTTGACTAGCGCGATGGCGACGACGCCAGGTTGTTAACAACGCTCTTGTATACCGGAGAGAGAGTCTTATGCGTAACCTGCGACTTCAATTCGAAAATGAGTGCTATCCGGTATGGATTGGCGTTCGATGCGTAGATGAAATCATGTCGAATCTGCGTGAGCTTAGCGCATCGAGTTATCACATGATTACCGATAGTACCGTCAGTCAGTTGCATGCTGGCGTATTGTACGAGCGGCTTTCGGCTCAAGCTGTTGCCAGCCTTTGGGTCGTCGGCAATGGAGAGTCATGCAAGTGCTTGGGAACTGTCGAGAATCTTGCTCAAAAGATGGTACAAGACGGTATTGACCGGAGCAGCGTCATCGTCGCCGTGGGTGGCGGGGTAATCGGGAATCTCGCGGGATTAATAGCCGCATTGCTGTTTCGTGGCATTCGCCTCGTGCATGTGCCGACGACATTGATTGCAGCGGCAGATTCAGTCGCCTCGCTCAAGCAAGCAGTGAATCTTTCTCTAGGTAAAAATCTTTTGGGGTGTTTTCACAAACCCACGGCTGTTCTGATTGATATTAACTTCCTGCGCACGTTACCGGCGACGCAAATTAGGTCCGGAATGTACGAGATCATCAAGAATGCATTGACCGTGGCCACCGAGAACATCCCTCTGCTCGAAAAGGGATTGAAGCCGGACGCAAACTATTCCGATACGGAATTCATGGCTATTGTCGAAGCAGGTTTGTTTGCAAAACAAAAGGTGATGAAAGACGACAAACGCGAGCGGAAAGAGGCCCTTGTGTTTGAGTATGGCCATACGGTCGGCCACGCAATCGAACTCGCAGCGGAGGGTCGAGTGCCACATGGAGAAGCCGTCGGCCTAGGAATGATCGTGGCGGCAGAAGTTGCCAGCCGTCTAGGGCGGCTGAGCGAAGCAGACCGGAGTCTTCATTATCAGCTACTCAGACGTAACGGACTGACGGTTCGGTTGCCCGTCGGGGTTACTGTCGCCGCATTGATGGCCCTGCTGCGCACGGACAATAAGCGAGGTTATCTCAGCGCTCGTACTGACCAGGTCGTCATGATCCTGCTGGATGGTCTGGGGGTTCCAGCCGGGCCGGTTGGCAGACCACTGATGCTGGTCGACGCCTCGCTAATTCAGTCTTGCATTGAGGATTGTCTAACGGGGATCAAAGAGATCGCCGTCGAGGGAGGTTTTCAGTGACAAGTGCGCTTTTCATGCGCTGGCCAATGTGGGCCATCCGATCTCTAACTGCGTCGGTGTTTCGCGCTCGGCGCGACCACGGATCTCGGTACGTGCAATAACTATGACAGACCTTCTTGTAAGCCGGCCTACCCCGTTGGGCGCTGCGGGACTCATGCGCATCGATATTGGGCGAGTACTGAGTTACCTGCGTGCCGCGGCCGCTCCTGGAAATCTGGATCAATATCTGATGGCCTGTGCCTGCGTGCAATTCTGGGCCGACCTGCTCGCGGTGGGAAAACTAGACGGCGTACTCGTCGATACCAATATGGATGAACTCGGAGAGCAACTTCGCCGCGCCGAATGCGAGGCCGATCGCGCCGCACAGGCGATGCTGGGGCGAATAGCGGCTGCGTCCGAAGACATCGATCACCTCGCACTTGCGTGTGTCGCACTCCATGAAAACTCATCGCCCGATTCCCTGAGCAAAGTGCTCCACTTGCCGATGCCGGAGTGCTGCGGCTACGACCTTGCTGATCTCGAGTTGATTGCCGGCGATGTCGACCGATTGATCGCGCAGGTGCGCCTTGATCGGGCCTTCCTGATTGTCGGGATCCGCACTGGTGGAACATATCTTGCTCCGCTCTGGAAGGCAGTTCTGAGCGGATTAGGTATCGCTGATGTGCATTGGTGTACGGTGCGGCCGCGAGAAGGATGCGTGACATTTGATGGCTTAGAAACTGTTCGAGCCTGGTTGGAGTACCACTCCGTCCCTGTGATCGTGGTGGTGGATGATCGCCCGGATACAGGGGCGACAATGGAGCGCGTAGCGGCGCAGTTGCGCAAGCCCGGCGTCGATCTATGGTTTTCGAGCGTCGGAGAGCTATGGCACGGCCCGACGACGCATCCGATGCCGCCACACCCACAGGCTTACGTGCTGCCCGATTCGCGTGCACCACGGCTTTGGGAATGCTTGCTACCCGATGGACAACCTGAATTCATCGCACGACTGCGGGAAACATCGGGCATACCTTCGATCCCCGCCCAGGCGCGCCTGCACTTCCGTTGCCCGCAAGGTGAGGTGCGTTACGGGCAAAGTTGCGCCTGGCTTCCGTGGAACGACCCTCGGGTTCTAAACGGCCATCGGCCTTTGGTGAACCCGCGCAAGACGCCGATCGAAATTCTCGGACCTGATGGTGAGGTGCTGTTACATCTGCGTTTCATCGGTGAAGGCTTGTTCGGTCGTGCGGAGTTCGAGCGCGTGCGGAAGATGGGCACCACGGCCGCAGCCTGGTTAGTTGACGGTTATGCCATTACGGTCGACATCGGGCCCACGCGATCATTTCAAGAGGAGTTTCATATCGCGAACCGGCCGAGACGAGCCGACTTATTGCTTCAAGCGGCGAACTGGCTGACTGTCCCTGCACAGCAAACCATTGCCCATACATACCATAGCCCGGTGGTAATGGACCTTGATCCGCGCTGGTCGGCAATGGCAGATACTATGCAAGAGCGCTGCGGTTGCGATCCGCTGCAGGAGATATCTGAGCCACTAAGCGCGTTTCTAGCGGAGCCGGTACCTTGGCCGGGACAGGCGGGCACAGTGTTCCGTTCGTCCCTGCGTTATAGCAGTGGCGGTTGGCATTGGCAGGTTGACCAACACGGACGGCTTCATCGTTTTCAACTGGAAGCGAACTGGGGCGACGTCAGCTTTCCCGAGTTGGAATTGGCAGCTTTCATTCTCGAAAATCACTTGTCGATCGAAGACGCCGGGCAGCTCGCATCACTGTGCGGTCTCGCTTGGTTGAGCGTCCGGGAGAGCTTGTCATTAGCTGCGCTGATGATCATCGAGTCTAGGGTACGCAGCGTGAGAATACCCAGCGACAGTGGACGTATTACCTTCTACGAAGACTTCCATAAATTGATCAGGACAACCTCCGAGTTGGCCGAAATCAGCAAACCTTCCTGGAAATGACATGGACAGACCTGACCACATCGTCACCGACATCTATACCGCACAGCCCAGGCTGCGCGCCGTCAGTTCCAGGGGCGCCACGGTGACGCTCTCGGACGGCAAGCAGTATATCGACCTGATGAATGGCAAAGGCAGCGTCACGCTTGGGCACCACCACCCAGCAGTGAATTCAGCGATTACGCGCCATTTACACAGCGGACTAGCATCGGCGACCTGCTGGAGCAACCTGCATGAGGCGATCACCAACCGGATCATCGACGACGTCGGATTGAACGGAGCACGACTTGCCCTGTTCAGCACGGGGACGGAAGCCTGTCGGGCCGCCGTTCAGGTTGCACGGGAATTCACGGGCAAGCACGTCATAGCGAGTGCGGGTTATCACGGCTGGGGTGAGTACTGGGACAGCAGCGACTACTTGCTGGAAGCCAATGCGAGTGGAGTTATTGACTTCTACTTTGTGCCGGAACTGCTGGAGCAGGTGCTCGAACGGCATCGCGGACAAACGGCCTTGGTGATCTTGTCGCCCGACTACGTCCACTTGCAACCGGATACACTTCGTCGGCTGGCGCAGATCGCTCGATATGAGGGGGTGCTGCTGTGCTGCGATGATGTCAAGCAAGGATACCGCTCGGTGCGCGCCTCCCGATTTTCAGGGGCGGTCGGCTTCCAGGCCGATCTGTACACATTTGCCAAAGGATTGGCGAATGGTCACCGGCTTTCGTGCCTGGTGGGCCGATCCGATGTGATGGCCGCGGCGAAGGAATTTACCTATACCGCCTATTTTGACACGATCCCGATCGTGGCGGCGTTGGCCACACTGGACTACATGGACAGCCATGACGGTTACCAGCGATTGGTTCAATGTGGAGCCACCCTGGCTGCGGAAATGCGCAATATTGTGCGACGGATGGAGCTGCCCATCGAGATATACGGCGATGGTCCACTGCTGCAAATCGTGGGCGCCACTGAGGCATTGGATCAGGCCCTGTACGCGAATTGCGCCATGGCGGGCCTACTTCTATACGAAGGGGACAATCAGGCTGTCTCACTCGCGACCGGCGACGTGCTTGACGAACTGCTCGAACGTTTCGAGAAAGCGCTTACTGCCACTTCGCAACGGTTCCGAAAAGGCGGCCCCGCGTCGATCAGCCCGCAGCGGCGCTTCCAAGCAGCTTTTCGCATGATGGACGGAGCCAACGATATCGTTCCTGCCGAGGAAGCGATTCGTTGGATCAAGGAGCAGCGATGAGCCCGTCATCCCTGGAGTCGATGATGGGCAAGCGCATCCTGCTGCTATCACCTCATGCGGATGATGTTGCCTACTCGATAGGAGGCATCGTTGCGCGGCTTTCCAAACGAGTGGATCTCAGTCTCATGACAATCTTCGGCTACAGCGGATGGGCACTGCCGCAGGCTTCGTGCGAGAAGTCCGCAGATGCGATATCGGCAGAGCGGGAGCGCGAGGATCGTGCGTATTGTGCGCGACGGCGGATCGATTACGACCTTCTGTTGTGTCCGGATAGCTTTGTGATGGGATATGACGAAGTGACGGAACTTAGCATTGCCGCCACCGATGATCCCAGGACCGACGACGTCGTGAACATGATCCGTAACGCTGTGGCGTGTCGGTTGCCTGAAGTCGTGCTTGCTCCGTGCGGCCTTGGCGGGCATGTCGATCATCAGATCGTACGAATTGCCGCAGATGCGCTGCATCACATCGAAGTCCTTTACTACGAAGACGTTCCCTACAGCTCAAGCTTGAAGCTCCCAAAACTCGAAAGACAGCTTGCCGTTCAAGGCCTAACACCCGTCATGGCGGTCGACATCGAAGCAGTATTAGAAAGCAAATGCAAAGACATGTGGGGCTACCGTTCGCAAACCAGCGCATCCACCATCTCTGAGATGCTGCTACATGCTGGCCGTGTCGGCACAGGCACCACACGATATGCGGAGCGCCTGTGGCGTCGCTTAAATTGAATCCGCTTTAGCGAAAGAATTGATCTGGAAAAACCGCTGGCCTGACCCCGTGGCTGTCATGGGCAGACCGATTAACCCTGATTAACGGAGGCATCCATGTTGGAAACGCTAGCAATTTACGGAGGGGCTGCGGTCCACGATGGGAATTGGCCAAATTGGCCCCAGAGCAATGAGAACACTCAACGTAATGTTAATGCTGTGCTAGGCAGCCACCGGTGGTCCATCAGTGGTCAATACCGTGGGGGACCGTCTTGGGAAGAGCGTTTCGCACAGGCGTTTGCCGTTTACACTGGCGCTGGATATTGCGTGCCGTCCGCGACTGGTTCCACCAGCTTGAGCATGGCCTTGGAGGCCTGCGAGGTCGGGGCGTACGACGAGGTGATAGTGCCGGGCATGAGTTGGGTTGCATCAGCGTCCGCAGTACTCGGAGTCAATGCTATTCCCGTCCTGACCGACGTGGAGCCCGAGACCGGCTGCCTTGATCCAGTGGCACTTGAGCGCGCAATCACATCGCGCACACGAGCCATCACTGTGGTCCATCTTGGATCGGCGGTCGCCAACCTGGATCGCTTGGTGGCGATCGCCCAGGCGCACTCCATTCCATTGATTGAAGATTGCGCCCAAGCACATGGCGCCCGGTATGCCGGTCGGCATGTTGGTTGCTTCGGCGCGGCGGGCACCTTTTCTATGCAGCACAGTAAGCTGCTGACGAGCGGAGAGGGTGGGGCGGTGATTACTAACAACGAGAGCCTCGCACGCCGCCTGGCGCATCTGAGGGCCGACGGCCGAACGCTCTCCGAGCAGCCTCCTGGAATAGACGAAATGGCGCTGATTGAGACGGCGGAGGTCATGGGTAACAACCACTGCCTCTCGGAGTTTCATGCCGCGATCTTGGTGGCGCAACTCGAGGCCTTGGACGAGCAACTGGCACATAGGCGTCGTAATGCCGCTGTTCTGGACAGCTTTCTGGTTTCTCTTGGATTCCTGCCACAGGCTACCGCCCCTTGCACCACGGAACGGGCGCACTACACCTACGTTGTGCGGTTGCCTCAGTCAATTGTGGAGACGCAGGGCGCTGCGCGGTTCGCTGCGGCCTTATCCGCGGAAATCAGGTTGCCCTGCAAGACGATGTACGGCGCACTTAACCAGAATCGCCTCTATAACCCTTCCTCGCGACATCGGTTCGAACTGGGCAAGGCATTTACCGATGCCGTAGATCCATCCCGTTATCAATTGCCTATAGCGCAAGAGTTTTCCAGGTCCTGCATCGCTTTGCCTCATCGCATGCTATTGGCCGATACGAGCGCGATAGAGCATGTGGCCGCCGCTTTCGAAAAGGTAGCCAGGTTGATTAACAATCGGCGCGCTTAAGCGGACGCGCAAACGGCGTATTAATCGCGTTGTCTTGGTATGGCAAAGCATTGCCCGACATGCAGTAGGGCGTGTGGCATCAGTCGCGGGGAGGATAAATTTTGCTTGGTTTCTTTGAAAAACTGCTCTACCCGTTCCCTTCCTCCGAGCCATCGCCGCTGCCTCGGGGATTCTTCGCCTTTCTTTGGGCCTGCACACAGGGTGTACGCGGCAAGATCGCGGCCATGGCGGCACTCACGATGATAATGTCTGCCTTAGAAGTGATGCTGATTGCCATGCTCGGACACATCGTCGACTGGCTCAGCGTCCAGGTGCCGTCGCGCCTGTGGGCCGAGCGCGGCGAGACATTGCTATGGCTAGTCGCCGTGATGGTGGCCAGCATCGCCATAGTGGCGCTGCAGACTGTCGTCAAGCATCAGGCCCTCACCGTGAACTTGCCCATGCGGCTGCGGTGGAACTTCCACAGGCTGATGCTGGGGCAGAGCATGGCCTTCTATCAGAATGAGTTCGCGGGCCGTATCACGGCAAAGGTGATGCAAACCTCACTTGCAGTGCGCGAAACCATTTTCGTGCTGGCCGACGTCACGGTCACTATGAGTGTATACGTAACGACAATGATCATCCTGGCTGGCATGCTCGATGCGCAACTGGTATGGCCCTTTGTGAGCTGGCTCTTCCTTTACGTCGCGGCGTTGTTCTATTTCGTGCCTCACCTTGGCAAGTTCGGCAAGGAGCAGGCCGACGCGCGCGCGCTCTTGACGGGGCGTGTAACCGACGCCTACACCAACATTGCCACTGTCAAACTGTTCTCTCACACGCAACGCGAAGCAGGGTTCGCGCGCGAGGCCATGCGCGAATTCATGCGCACCGGCTACGGCGAGATGCGGCTAGTGAGCGCCTTTGAGATCGTCAACTATCTCCTGAGTATTGGGCTCACGATTGGCGCGACGGGCACCGCGTTGTGGCTGTGGTCGCAAGGCGCGGTAGGAGTGGGTGCCGTTGCAGCCGGCACCGCTATGGCATTGCGACTGCAGGGTATGTCGCAGTGGCTCATGTGGGAAATGACTAGTTTATTTGAGAACGTCGGCATAGTGCAGGACGGCATGAAGACGCTGTCGATCCCACCTTCCGTTCTCGAGGCGCCTGACGCCGTCGAGTTAGCAGTAACGCATGGTGAGGTACGATTCGAACGAGTGAGCTTCCGCTACGCCGAAACCGGTCGCCGCGTAATCGACGATCTGGAGCTCACGGTCAGGCCTGGCGAAAAAATTGGTCTGGTCGGCCGCTCGGGGGCTGGTAAGTCAACGCTATTGAACTTGCTGCTGCGCTTCCATGATCTGGAATGCGGTCGCATCCTGATCGATGGGCAGAACATCGCACACGCTAAGCAGGATTCGTTGCGCACCCAAATCGGCATGGTTACGCAGGACATCTCGCTGCTGCATCGGTCAGTAGCCGAGAATATTTCCTACGGAAGACCCGATGCAACGCTGGCACAGATAGAAGCGGCGGCGCGGCGCGCAGAGGCTCACACGTTTATCCAAAATCTCGGCGATGCGGGCGAGCACCACGGTTACGAGGCGCATGTAGGCGAGCGCGGCGTCAATCTCTCAGGCGGACAACGTCAGCGTATCGCCATTGCGCGTGTGATGCTGAAGGACGCACCCATCCTGCTGCTCGACGAGGCGACCAGTGCACTTGATTCTGAGGTCGAAGCCGTTATCCAGCAAAGCCTTTACCGGTTAATGGCAGGCAAGACCGTGATCGCGATCGCGCATCGACTCTCCACCATCGCGGCGATGGACCGCTTGATCGTGCTTGATGAGGGATGTGTTGTCGAACAGGGCGACCATACGGCGTTACTCGCGCAAGGAGGTCTTTACGCGAAGTTGTGGGCTCATCAGAGCGGCGGGTTCCTGGGCGACCCGAAATGAAAGTGCGCGGCCCATTGAAGACACGCCGACACCGACAGCATAGCGAGGTTGATATCCCAGATGCTGGTCCCTCTGCGTGCTTTACCACCCCGTTCACCGAATCTTGAGTACTAAACCATGCCTACAAACGAAGAACCGATCCACGCACCCAAGGTGGATCGACTGTTGCGCATTCGGAGGATGGAAACCCTGGGGAATCTTGTCCTGCCAGTCTTTCCGATCACCCCATTGCCGACCGCAGTGCCGGGCAACCTGGCACAGGCGGATGACGCGGTATCGATTTACGCGGCCGCTTTTGAGAGGGCTTTTCCGCAGTTGATGCGGAGCGTGGAGGACGTCTGTGGCCCAGCGCCCTGGATCGTGCGTAGCGCAGGTAACGAGGACCTGACGAATCACGTCAATGCCGGCGGCTACGAAAGCCTGATATGTCCCGAGCCACAAGCGTTGATACAGTGCATTGCCGCTGTGGCCATGAGTGGATCGACCGAGCATGCACGACGCCAGCTTGCGCTCTCGGGGTGTAACGATCATGGCGGGGCAATTCCATGCTTTGTGCAGCCGCTGCTGAAGATTGATGTCTCCCGCGATGTCGGTCACGATCATTCGCCGTATCTGGACACGGCAGTTCTTGATCACATGGAAGCGGTCTGTAACGAGCTGATGCAGACGTTTGACTTCATAGCGATCGATTGTGAATGGGGCCTCGAGACGACGCTTGGTTTTGTGTCCGTGACCACCGTCATGCCGAGAAATCCACAACTGATGAACGTCGCGCATACGATTGGTTTCGGTTTTGCGAGCGCTCAGAATACCGGCTCGCGGGCGACGGCTTTGGTCCTGCGTCCGGCCTGCTCAGACCTTAGGCTATGGCGCGGACGCCATCTGCGCGAGACGACGGTGCTACAGATGCATCTGCTGCAGGCGCGGCCGGCGCATGCTGACGATGCATTTCGCGATCGTTATATGTTGACCGATGTATGCCGTGAAGCGTTGATCGGGCGCTACGATGTCGTGGAAGCAAGCTTGTTAACGCTGGGTGCCCAATCCTCGGGCCGCGCACTGGTGGCACCTGATCTTATGGGCGCTTGGCGCCGGTATCTTGCGCTCGGTCCAGGGGAGCAGGCCGACCTCGCGGTGGTGATAGTCGACGAGGGCAGTGCGGAGGAACACGCAGGTATCATGTTTCGCCAGCAGGAAATTACCTGCGTCAGGATGGACACACGACGCATGCCAGCCGGAGCCGACTGCGTTGTATTTGATCGCGGCGCCTGCATTCTCGGCGACCGGACGATGCTGCGATCAATTCAGAGTGAGCTGCGCCGAGAGTTGGTGTTGCCTGACGACTGTGCCCTTATCTTCACCGGTGAAGTGCTGGTACCTGGCGGCGAGCTGACGCGAGACTGCATCGATGTCCTCGCCCAGTTGCGTCGCCTGCCGGTCGCGCGTGAAGTCAAGGAGCAGCTGTTCGCACGTAGCGAACAGCCGATGCCGGCGAGGTGGATGCACCGCGCCAATGGCGTAGTGGAGTCACCCTCTTTGCTCGCGGCAATCGGGCGGTCAAAGCACCCACGGTATGTCGGCGAATGCTGTGCACTTACTGAATTTGCGAGAGACTACCAACGTGCCGTCCAAGTGCCACAGGATGCGCCGCCGCGCGAATTGCGCACACTGTACGCGCTGTCGTCCGTGACGCGCACGTTGGTCGCGAGTGGTGACCTTCGAATCGTCATGGCACTGCTCGACTGTGAGGTGGCGGCGTCCTGGGTACCGTCGCAAACGTTGTGCCGCCTGCTCGATTCGGCAACTGTGCAATTGACGGCGCTTCGACGCGACAACGCTGTGTTGGTTCTTGAAAGCGTATCCTTCGTCAGGACGGAGTGCGCGCAACTGCCGGTTTACGTGCTGGAAGACGCCGTCTCTTACCTCGACGCATTAGCGCACGCTCTTGAAGACGGCTTGTTTGCCGACACGATGATATCCATACGTTCATTGGAGTTGCCGATCGCAAGTGTAATCCTGCTTATGCGCCAGGCTCTCGATAATCCTACTGTCGTTGAACCGGTGGACGCATTCCAGCAATCAGTAGCGTTGTTTAGAGGCATTGTGTCGGGTGGCGATGCGACGGCAAGGCTTCCTCAGCAACTCAACGATACTTATTTGACGCTCCGGGGCACGCTGCACGAGGCAGGTCTGGAAAACGTCGCCGAGCAAATCAGAGGATCGCTGGTCGAAACGTACGACGCCTCATTGAAAGGGCTACTAGGGCGCGCGGTGGAGGAGGGCGACGCTAGCAGCTATCGCCGCTACCTCAACGTGATGCAATGCTGGATCGAATTCCTGAGCATCGGATTGCTGTCTGAACGCGATGTCGTGGTGCTTCAGTGCTTTCAAACTTGGCTGCTTCAGTGGACTGATGAGGCGATCCCTGAGTCATTCGAGATACAGGATCGTAACTGGCAGTTCGAGTTTGACGCCATTGTGGTTTCCCGCGAGACTGCGCAGCGGTACGAAAATCCGCACGTTCTACACAATCTGCTTCACCAATACTCCCTAGCGGGACTACGGCTTGATACGCTGGGGCTACCAAGACGCGTACAAGCGCTCGAACAGTTTTGCTCAACGTTTAGCAGTCGCTCGACGAAGGTACTGCGTTTCGAGCGAGAGTTGCTCGAGATCCAGATTCCGATGGGAACGCACAAGGCGAGCTACGTGTTCACGCCGAGGCAGATTTCGGTGGAGTGGACGGAGCCGCCTGATTGCCCCGAAGACGAAATCGCGCGGATCCTGGCGTTTGAGATATTCCTGGATCGATTCCGCACTTGGATGTTCCCAGCAATGACGATCCGGCGTGAGCAAGTGCTGGGCACCTGGACACTGTTCATCCGCCTCAATGCGCAAGGATCAGATCCCTGGGATTACGAGCATTTATGGCGCTTTGTGGTCGCCACGCGTTTGCTATTCGACGCCTCTTACGATTTTTCGTATGTCGCCAACGAAGCCGTCGACGCTTTCGCCGAACATTTCGACGGTTTGGAATGGAAGGAGATATTCACCACCCTAATACGGCATCGGGCGGTACTTGAGGACGCGTCACAGTACGTTGCCTTGCATGCCCTGCCGATGTCGTCGACGGTCGCCGCTATAGCGCAGAGCCGGGTCGTTCGTGGTCTGCTCTTACGTTGTCAACGCAGGGGGTTCGCTTATTGCTTGGGCTTAATTGACGGGTATGCACGTTGGCTAAATGTGGAGGCCAAGAACGATGGGCGGTGGTACGAACGCTATGAGTCGCTTCGGCAGGCCAGCCTTTTCCTGGCGGCCAAGTGGCCAAGCAAAGCACTTTCGGAGCTCGCTGGGCGGGTCGTCTTCAATATCGGCGACGACCTGATTGCGGCCTGCCTGTTCAAACGCTCGGACCTGGCGGATGACCTCCGGCAAATCGTGGCGGCGAGATCGCCAACGCTGTCGGGAATGCTGGGGATGATCGTGCGGCATGCCCCCGAAATTGCTGTAGCGGGCCGAGGTGCATCGGCCCTCGCTGAGCAACTGGTCGGCACTGGAATTCGGTTTCGCCGCGCTAAACATTTTCTGGTCGCTCGATTCGGCGACCGTCTTGATCAGGACCTGTTAGCAGCTCTACTACGGGACTTGGATGCGGTTCCATGGGGATATACCGCCGCCGCTGAGCAGGCCATCCTGACGCAGCTATTGATTCGCGGGCCTGTCTGTCGATTTGAACTGGAAAAAGGCATCGACTGGACGACGTTGGATTCGTGGCCGACTGTTATGCAGAGGCGTCCCGCCTACTTAGGGCCGACCGTGTATTGACTTATTGCGCTGACCCGAGAGCCTCGGTGGCAGTGTCAACTCCACACACAGACCGCCGCCATCCCGGTTCACCAAGCGCAGGGCGCCTTGCAGGGTAAGCGCCAGTTGTTGCGAAATCGCCAAGCCCAGCCCTGTGCCACCGGTTTCCCGGTTTCGCGAATTCTCCACGCGATAAAAAGGTTTCAGCACTTCGGGCAATTGGTGGTCAGGTATGCCGGGGCCACGGTCCAGCACTTGAATCAGCAGCCCACCGTCCGGCTGGCGCTGCGCGATGATTTGCACCTCTGACCCGAACTTCAAAGCGTTGTCCACAAGGTTCACCAACACTCTGCGAAGCGCGTGGGGGCGGGTATCGATGGCTGCGCCGCCGTCAGCTTTTAACGCCACTTGCTTGCCGGTATCGAGGTAGTCAAAGACCAGGCTTTCCAGAAAGGAATCGACATCCACGCGCCGGCTTGGCTCATTGGAACCCGCCATGCTCCGCGCGTAGGCCACGCCTTCCTGGACCAGGTGCTGCATTTCCTCCAGGTCGTTGCAGAGCTTGTCCTTTTCCACCGAATCGTCCATGAACTCCGCGCGAAGCTTCATCCGTGTGATCGGGGTTTGCAGGTCGTGGGAAATCGCTGCCAACAGCTGCATGCGTTCCTTGACGTAATTCGCAATGCGCTCCTGCAGGGTATTGAATGCCACGGCCGCGTAGACCACTTCGATTGGCCCTTCCTCCTTGAGCGGTTCGCCCTGGCCATTCGGATCCAGGCCGTCTACCGCCTGGGAAAGCCGCGTCAGTGGCCGTATGACCGTGCGTACGGCGAGCCAGGTGCAGACGAACAGCAGCAACAGTTGCGCAACCAGAACTGCCGGTAACCACGGTGATAGCGGCATCACCAAGGGTCGTACATCAATCGTCAGGGGGCTGCCGTCCTTGAGGCGCAAGTGGGCCTGATAATGAGGGCGCGCATCGGCAATATCGCTGAAGCTCAATGGGTAGTCCCGGCCCAGCGTGGCTTGCATGGAGCGCACGGAGACGGGAGCGCTGGTCATGTCCATTGGCGTGCCCGGCTGGCCCTCATCAAGTTCGTATCGGTAGTTGGGGTGTTCCAGGCGCGGCAACCAGGCCTCACGCTCATTGGCCGGTAACCGCTCCAGTATCGCCAGTGAGGTGGTCAGGTCTTGTTCGAAATTGTCCAGCATCAACATCTTGGCGCTTTGGTAGCGCTCATAGAACTGCAGCCCGAATGACAATCCATGGGCCACCGCCAGGCTCACCAGGAAGATCAGTGTCAACCGCGAGGCCAACGTGCGCGGCCAACGCGTCATGGTCATGGCTGTGCTCCTGACACTTGCACCGCGTAGGTAAAGACATAGCCCTCGCTGCGAACAGTCTTGATGTAGGCAGGATCGCGGGCGTCGTCCTGCAGCCGGTGGCGCAACCGGCTGACGAGCAAGTCAATCGATCGGTCGAAGAGGTCGGCGTCCCGGCCCTGGGTGAGGTTGAGCAACTGATCGCGGTTCAGCACGCGCTGGGGGTGATCGAGGAAGACGCGCAGCAAGCGATACTCCCCGCCACTTAACGTCACGATGGTGCCTTCGCTGTCCAGCAGGTGTCGAGCCGTGGTGTCCAGCCGCCATTTGCCGAATGCGAGCAGCCGGCCTGCTTCGGTGACGATCAGGTTGGGCGGCAACATGCGGGTGCGGCGGAGCACGGCGTTGATTCGCGCCAGTAACTCCCGGGCGACAAAGGGCTTGGCCAGGTAATCGTCGGCGCCCATCTCCAGGCCGATGATTCGATCCGTATCGTCATTGCGCGCGGTCAGCATCAGAATCGGTGTGGCCTTATGCTTGCCTGCGCGCAGTTCCCGACACAGCACCAGCCCATCGTCTCCGGGCATCATGATGTCCATCACAATCAAGTCGACCGGCGTGGACGCCAGAAAGGCACGCATCTGGCGACCGTCCGCCACTACCGTCGTGCGCAGCCCGTTTTTCTGAAGATAATTCCCCACCAGCTCTCTGATCTCGCGGTCATCGTCGACGATGAGGATGTGATCTACGTGCTCCACTTGACTCACCTTTATCCCTGTTTAACGGCGTTGAAGAAGGTGGCGTCGAGTATATCCAGGTGACGCTTTCCAGCTGATAAAACTTTTGCACCAGACTCGCCTGGGTGGGTTTGTATCGTTGTGTATCTGCGCCGCAGCCAGATACACAGTGATTCGTTCAAGGCGGTTGGTGACACATACCGGATACCTGCGGGGCGTTAAATGAACCCATCGAGAAGGCGCAGCCCCTCTCCAACTGATGGCTCATCTAACGCTCGGAGATCTCGTTATGCCCTGGAAAAACCCCGCGAGGATGGGCGTGTTTGGTTTGGCCCTGGTCGCAGGCAGCGGCGGTGCCTGGGCCGCCGAAGCGTCAGTTGCCAGTTCGGCCACGATCCAACCCGAATCGATCCGGACTTACCGAATTCATGTCGATGAAGCTCAACTGACCGATCTCAAACAGCGCATCGCCGCGACCCGCTGGCCAGATAAAGAGACGGTCAATGACGTCTCCCAAGGCGTGCAGCTGGCCCAGGTTCAGGCGTTGGTGAAGTATTGGGGCAACGGCTATGACTGGCGTAAGGCCGAAGCGAAGCTCAATGCGCTGCCTGAATTCATCACCACCATTGACGGCGTGGATATTCAGTTCATCCATGTCCGCTCGCGCAACCCGAATGCAATGCCGCTGCTCCTGACACACGGATGGCCGGGCTCGCAGTTCGAGTTCCTGAAGACCATCGGCCCGCTGACCGACCCTGTGGCTTACGGCGGTAAGGTCGAAGATTCGTTCGACGTGATCATTCCCTCGATCCCCGGTCACGGCTTTTCCGGCAAGCCCACTGAATTGGGCTGGGGGCCGGATCGCGTCGCGAAGGCGTGGGATGTGCTCATGAAGCGTCTCGGATACTCCCGCTATGTTTCCCAGGGTGGTGATCACGGCTCGGTGATATCGGATGCGCTGGGTCGCCTGAATCCGCCGGGTCTGTTGGGCATTCACTTGAACATGCCGGCCACCATCCCGCCTGAGTTGGTCAAGCCGATCAACAGTGGCGACCCGGCACCTGTCGGGCTCAGCGAGCCTGAACGGAGGGCGTTTGAGTCCCTGAGTAGCTTCTTCGGTCGCAACGCGGCATACGGCGCAATGATGGTGACCCGCCCGCAGACCATCGGCTACCTGCTGGCCGACTCGCCCACCGGTACGGCGGCGTGGATGTATGAAAAGTTCGCCGCCTGGACCGACAGTGACGGTCAGCCTGAGCGGGTACTCAGCCGTGACGAGATGCTGGACGACATCAGCCTGTATTGGCTGACGAACGTCGGCGCATCGTCATCGCGTTTTTACTGGGAAAACAACAACAACAATTTCAGCGCCGCCGCGCAGAAAACTACAAGCATCAAGGTGCCGGTGGCGATCACGGTCTTCCCCCACGAAATCTATCAGGCACCCAAAAGCTGGGCGCAACGCGCTTATCCCTCACTGGCCTACTACAACCAGGTTAACAAGGGCGGCCACTTCGCTTCCTGGGAACAACCGCAACTATTCAGCGAAGAATTGCGTGAGGCCTTCCGGCCACTGCGCGCCAAGCTCGGCGTAACGAAGACCGCTCAGTAACGCCTACCCAACCCTGTCAATACACCGGGCCGTTATGCGGCGGCTCGCTACGGAGAAACATCATGGAGATGACCTTGCTGAACAACCAGAATAAATCCGGCCGCCTGCAGGGTTTTGCCCCCTCGCTACTGGCAGCAGCGTTGCTGCAATTCGGCGCCGTGGCGGCAGGGTTTGCCCAGGCCAGCGCTGCTGACGTACCGGCCTCCACGGTGGCCGCTATTACGCCGGGCGCTCACACTTCGCTGGGTGACCTCAAGCATGTGAAAGCGGGTCTGCTGGACGTTTCCTACGCGGAACTCGGCCCCGCCGATGGCCCGGTGGTTATTTTGCTGCACGGCTGGCCCTACGATATCAACGCCTTCGCTGATGTCGCGCCGGCTTTGGCGGACAAGGGCTATCGGGTGTTGATCCCGTCTGCCCGTGGGTATGGCGACACGCATTTTCTCTCGGCCAAAACCGTTCGCAATGGGCAACCCGCTGCGCTGGCCACCGACCTGATCGACTTCATGGACGCACTGAAAATCAACAAAGCCGTGCTGGGTGGATTCGACTGGGGCGCCCGCACTGCCGATATCGTTGCCGCACTATGGCCGGAGCGCGTGAAAGCCCTGGTGGCGGTCAGTGGTTACCTGATCGGCAGCCAGGAAGCGGGCAAAGTCCCACTGCCACCCGCCGCCGAGTTGCAGTGGTGGTACCAGTTCTACTTCGCAACCGAGCGCGGGCGTCTGGGCTACGAGAAAAACACCCATGACTTCGCCAAGCTCATCTGGAAGCTGGCGTCGCCAAAGTGGAATTTCGACGACGCCACGTTTGACCGCAGCGCGGCATCCCTGCAAAACCCGGATCACGTGGCCGTGTCGATGTTCAACTACCGCTGGCGCTTGGACCTGATCAAAGGCGAGCCCAAGTACGACGCGATCGAGAAGAAGCTGGCGGCATTCCCTTCCATCAGCGTGCCGACCATCACGATGGAAGGCGACGCGAACGGTGCGCCCCATCCACCGGCTGAAGCGTATGCAAAACGATTCACCGGCAAGTATGAGTACCGCCTTATCAGCGGTGGAATAGGCCACAACCTGCCTCAGGAAGCGCCGCAGGCTTTCGCCCAGGCGGTGATTGACGCCGATCATCTCTGACAGGGAGCGTCACCATGAAACTCATGCATCTGTCCGGGGCTGTTGCAGCGCTTGCGCTCACCGTCGCTGGCGTCGCAGCGGGCGATTCCGCTGGCGGTGACGCTTCGCCGATCTACGGCGTGAAGATTCCCGAAGGCTATCGCCAGTGGCCGCTGATTGCGCCAGCGCAGGAAGCCGCGCCCTTGGATGAACTGCGCGCCGTGGTCGGCAATAACCTGGCAATCAAGGCCTACCAGGATTCAGCGCTGCCGTTTCCCGATGGCACGGTGCTGGTGAAACTGGCGTGGAAGCACGTCCAATCACCCGAGTTCGAGCCCGCCTCAATACCCGGTGCGGCCACCACGGTTCAAGTCATGGTGAAGGATTCGAAGCAGTACGCGGCGACCGGTGGTTGGGGCTTTGGGCGTTTTATCAACGGCAAAGCGGTCGACCAGGCTCAGCACGAGACGTGTTTTGCCTGCCATCAAGCGCGCGTCAAAAACCATGATTTCGTGTTCACCCGGTACGCCCCATAACCCCAAGTTCAAGGAGTTCTCCATGAAGAAAATCATTGCCTCGCTGGCAGTCGCTGCCTCTGTGTTGGTCGGTGCTGACGCGTTCGCGCAGACTGTGAAGCCGACGGTCGTGCTTGTTCACGGCGCCTTCGCCGACGCCTCGAGCTGGAACGGCGTGGTCAATATCCTCGAAAAGGATGGCTACACCGTTGTCGCCGCGGCAAACCCGTTGCGCAGTGTGAAAAGTGATGCCGCATCCGTCGCCTCGCTGATCGCGAGTATCAAGTCGCCCGTTGTGCTGGTGGGGCATTCCTACGGCGGCAACGTCATCAGCGAAGCGGCCAATGACCAGGCCAACGTCAAGGCGCTGGTCTACGTGAGTGCGTTCGCTCCCGACACCGGCGAAACGGTCGCCGGCCTGGCTGGCAAGTTTCCCGGCAGCACCTTGGGGCCGACCCTCGCGGCACCGGTGCCGTTGAGTGAGGGTGGCAAGGATCTGTACATTCAGCAGGACAAATTCCACGCGCAATTCGCCGCTGACGTGCCCGCGGCTGAAGCGGCAGTGATGGCCGCCACCCAGCGTCCGGTCACCGAAGCCGCGCTGCATGAGCCGTTTGCCACGCCAGCGTGGAAGCACATTCCAAGCTGGGCTATCTACGGCGACAAGGACAAGAACATTCCGCCCCAGGCACTGGCCTTCATGGCCAAGCGAGCGGAGGCTAAAGCCGTGGAGGTGGTGAAGGGCGCCTCCCATGTGGTGATGGTTTCAAACCCGGCGCCCGTTGCACGCTTGATCGAAAGAGCCGCGACGGCGAAATGAGCGCCCTATAAAGCCCCCAAGGTGAAGCCTATGTACACCCTCAGCACGAGCTATATAGACGGCACATTTGTCCCGGTTCGGGGCACGGAGAGCTTGCCGATTATTTCTCCCACGACCGAGAACGTCCTCGGGACGGTCACGCTGGCAAACCGCGAAGATGCGGTGCTGGCCATCGAAGCAGCCGCGCGGGCCCAACGTTTATTCGCCAGAAGTCCTAAGACGCAGCGGATTGACATGCTCAGAGCGCTGCAAGCTGCGGTATTAAGGAACGCCGATAGCATTCGCGACTCTGCCATTGAAGAGTACGGCGGGGTCTACTCGCGTACTCAATGGGTAAGCCAGTACGTCTCGCAGAGCTTTGCGAATGCTATCCAGACGCTTGAAGACTACCCTCTGGTGCGAACAATCGGCGCGGCGCGGGTATCAATGGAGCCGGTGGGTGTCGCAGCGCTGATTGTGCCGTGGAACAGTGTCGCCGGAACCGTCTGCAGCAAATTGGCCTCGGCTATCGCCGCAGGTTGTACCTCTGTGATCAAGCCCAGCGAGCTCAGCCCCCTCCAGACACAGGTGATTACCGAGGCGCTTCACAGCGCGGGGTTACCGGATGGACTGTTCAATGTCTTGCTGGGCAGAGGGCACGACGTTGGAGATGAACTGAGCACCAACCCGACGGTTGCGAAGATTTCATTCACGGGCTCTACCCCAACCGGCAAGTTGATTGCGCGTGCAGGCCTCGACAGCCTGAAGCGGGTGAGCCTGTCGTTGACCGGCAAGTGCACCTCGATTCTGCTGGAGGATGCAGATTTGGCGAGTGCCATCCCGATGATCGTGAATGCCGCGTTCATGAACAACGGCCAGGCCTGTGTCGCTGGCTCGCGACTCCTGGTGCCGAGCCAGCGGGCAGACGAGGTCGTTGCTGCCGTGAAGGCCTGTGTTGATGGGTTGGTGGTGGGCGATCCATGGCGTCCCGATACCAGCCTGGGGCCGCTGGCCAGTGCAGCGCAGTTTGATCGAGTCCAGCATTTCATCCGCCAGGGCTTGGAACAGGGGGCCCGACTCGTCGCTGGCGGGGCAGGGCGCCCGGACGGCATCGACAGAGGCTACTTTGTCAAACCAACGGTATTTGCCGATGTGACGAGTTCAATGGCGATCGCGCAGGAAGAGATATTCGGGCCGGTGCTGTCAATCATGACCTACGACTCCGAGGAACAGGCTGTCGAGATTGCCAATGACACCATTTACGGACTGCAGGCCTATATCTTCGGTAAAGATCTCGACCGCGCCAAGCGTATGGCCTCCCAGCTTGAGGCTGGCACCGTCTTGATCAATCGTGCCACTCCAGAATTACTCGCACCCTTTGGCGGAGTGAAGCAGTCGGGGATAGGCAGAGAGTTTGGCGTGCATGGCCTGGAAGCGTTTCTTGAGGCTAAATCGGTGGTGGTGGGTTAGGCGTCAGCGTTATGTCTCCTAGCTAACGACAAATGGGGATGTCAGTGAAACGGTCACAGCGCTGCGAGCGAGGACAACTCGACCTTGTGGCGGGCGAACGCACCCCAATGCCGATCAGTTAAGCGAAAGTGGTTCATTGTAGGAGCGAGCCTTAACTGGCGGGCGCCAGGGCTTGCCTGCGTTGGGGCGGAGAAATAACTCCAAAACCAGGCGCTGCAATCGCGCAGCGCCCACCCATAAATCAGGGCTGCAAACGCCGCACCCTCCAGCCCGTATCGCTGCGGTCATAGCGCAATCGCTCATGCAACCGCTCCTGCCCATTCCCCCAGAACTCCAGCGATTCAAGCCGCAACTCGAACACGCAATACCCCTCGGGACGCGGCAGCGGGCCTTGCGCCTCGGCCAGCTGCCTGGCGGCGTTGCGCATGGCTTGCACATCCTGCAGTTCTTCACTCTGGTGCGATACCGATGACATCGGGTGCGTCGCATACGGGCGCTTGAGCCACGCTTCATCGGCCTTGGCATCTGGCAGGCGCACGGCCTGGCCATTGAGGATGATCTGCTGACTGGTCTCGCGCCAATACAGCACACCCGACGCCCACGGGTTGTCGGTCAGTTCACGGCCTTTCTGGCTGCCAGCATGGGTGCTGAACAACAGCCCGGCGTCGCTGATTTCACTGATGACCACGATCCGCGTGGAGGGCCGGCCCTGGCGGTCGGCGGTGGCCAGCGCCAGGGCCTTGGGTTCGCGGATGCCCACGCGGCGGGCACGCTCCAGCCAGTTGTGCAGCACGCTCATGGGGTCGGCGGGCAGTGTCTGATATTCGCGGAAGGGCGCATCCAGTGTGCCGGTGAGGGATTCCGACATGCCTTTACCCAGCAGCGGCTTGCCTTGCAGTGAAAGATTCATAACACGATGCTCCCGCGTCCGAACGTGACGCCATGACCGGATACTTCGACTCGCGTCAGTTGATCGGCGCGGCCCTCGGCTTTGGCGAACATCAGTGAAGGGCGGCCGATTTCCACGCCCTGCAAAATCTCCACGGGTTGGCCGAACGCTATCTGGCCATGGCGCGCCAGGTGAATCGCCAACGGCCCGGCAGCAGAACCGGTGGCTGCATCCTCGACCACGCCGTAGGCCGGCGAGAACATCCGGCTGCGCCAATGCCGTCCCGCGCCGGCGAAACAGTTGATGGCCATGTCGTGGAAGCTGGACAGCGCACGGTGATCGGGATGCAGGGCCGACAAGGCTGCAATGCTCGGCAGGCCGACGAACACATGGCGCGGGCCGTTGTGATAAATCTCGATGGGAAAGGTCGACTCGCTGATGCCCAGCGCCTCGAGCAATTCGGCGTCGCGGCCCAGGGCCGTCCAGGTCGGGATCGGCTGGTCCATGCTGGCGGCGATCACGCTGCCGTTCTGGCGCTCGAGTTCAAAAGCGATGGTGCCCATTTCGGTTTCCAGGTACAGCCGGTGATTGTCGGTGTGCGCACCCAGGGCAATGGCCGTACCCAGCAACGGGTGGCCGGCGAAGGGCAGTTCGTTGACCGGGGTGAAAATCCGGATCAGCGCATCCCCACCATTACGTGGCTTGAGCACGAAGGTAGTCTCCGACAGGTTCATTTCTCGGGCGATGCGTTGCATCTGCGGGGCCGGCAAGTCGTCGGCGTCAAAGAACACCGCGACCGGATTGCCTTCCAGCGGCACGCTGGCAAAGGCGTCGATGATGACGTAGTTGTGCATGGTTATCTCCCGGCGGCCGAAACGGTGCTGTCGACAGGTGCGTGGATGAGGGCGTGCCGCAGCAGGTCGGCGATGATGCGCGGGCCTTCCTGGGTCAGCAGCGACTCGGCATGAAACTGCATGGAGGCAAACGACGGCCCGCGCAGGGCATGGACCTCGCCGGTCTCGCTGTCGCGGCTGATCTCGACCGTGCCGATGCCGTCGATGTCCAGGCGATCACTGGAGCTTTGGGCCGCGAATGTGTTGTAGAAACCCACCCGTTCGGCGTTGCCGAACAGGTCAATCTGTTTTTGCACGCCCTGGTTGGGAATGGCCTTGCGTTGCAATTGCAGGCCCAGGCACAGGCTCAGCACCTGATGACTCAGGCACACCGCCAGGAACGGCCGCTGCTGGCTGAGCAAGGAACGGATGGCCACGTGCAGATGGTCGATTTTCGGCAGTTGAACATCGCTCGGGTTGCCAGGGCCAGGGCCCATGATCACCAGGTCGTAACCGTCAAAACTGTACTCGTCGCTGAAGCTGCACACCGTCACCACCAGGCCCAGCGCCCGCAGCTGTTTGGCGATCATCGAGGTGAAGGTGTCTTCGGCGTCGACGATCAGCACATGTCGCCCGCTGAAGTCGGCCTGGGTTTGTTGGCGCTGCTGGCTGTCCATCAACCAGAAATCCGAGACGTAGGCATTGCGGCTGGCCAATGCTGCGCGCACCTGCAGATGGCCACCGAAGCGCGAAGGTGCCTGGTTTTTCAGTGCGGCGATCAGGCCGGCGGCCTTGGCCCGGCTTTCAGCAGCTTCGGTCAGAGGCTCGGAGTGGCGCACGATGGTCGAACCCACGCTGATGCGTACCTGCCCGCTGTTATCGATGTCGGCGGTGCGAATCAGGATCGCCGAGTCCAGGGAGCGTCCGCCTTTACCATCGCTGCCGATCAGCGCGGCCATGCCGCTGTAGTACGCCCGGCCTTGCGGCTCATAGCGCTGGATCACCCGGCAGGCGCTTTCCAGCGGGCTGCCGGTAACCGTCGGGGCGAACAGGGTTTCGTGCAGGATCTCGCGCACATCGCGGCGGGTCTTGCCTTCGATGAAGTACTCGGTGTGGGCCAGGTGCGTCATTTCCTTGAGGTAAGGACCGAGCACGTGTCCGCCGTCTTCACAGATGCGCGCCATCATTTTCAGCTCTTCGTCGACCACCATGTACAGCTCATCGGCCTCCTTGCGGTCGGCCAGGAAGTCCATGACGTCGGTCAGGCTGGGTCCGGCGGGAGGGTAGCGATAGGTGCCGCTGATGGGGTTCATCACCGCGAGCCCGTCCTTGACGCTGATGTGGCGCTCGGGGGACGCGCCGACAAAGGTGCGACTGCCGGTGTGAATGATGAATGTCCAATAAACGCCTTTTTCCCGCTCCAGCAGATGACGAAAGAACGACAGCGCACTGGCCGGGCCGTACTCACTGATCTCGGCCAGAAAGGTGCGCTTGATCACGAAGTTGGCGCCTTCGCCGGAGCCGATTTCGTTGGCGATCACTTGGCTGACAATGTCGGCATAGGTGGCGTCGCTGAGGTCGAAGCGTTCGTTGTTCAATTGAATCGGCACGTTGGGCAGCAACGCCAGCAACTGCTCAATGCCGATGGACTGCTGCTCGGTGATGTTCATCGCCAGCAACGGTGACCCATCGTCCACCGCCTCGAAGCCGCGTTCGGCAATCTGGCGGTAGGGAATCAGCGTCAGTACATCCAGGCGCGGGGCACCGATCGACGGGGCAGGCAAGTCGATATCGGCCAGTACCTGCGGCTGCGACATCTCGCCGATCAGCACGTTCAGCAGCCCGGGACCGCTGGATTCCGGACGATACAAGAGTGCAAACGGTTCGGGCGTCGGTTGCAGGATGCGTTCCATGAGGCGGGCGGCGGCTTGGCTCATAGCACCACCTCGTCGGTGGTGACGACCATGGCGCAACGGCTGGCGGCGTATTCCATGGCCATCCAGTGATGCTCCTTGCTGAAGTCGGCGATCGCGTCGGCAACGAGGAAGGGTTGGATGTCGTTGGAGTAGGCATCCACGCTGGAAATCAGTACCCCGACATGCGCATACACCCCGCACAGGATCAACTGATCGCGCTCGCCGGCGTGCATGCGTTGCAGCAAGTCGGAATTGAAGAAGGCGCTGTAGCGCCACTTGGTCAGCAGCCAGTCACCCGGTTGGGGCGTGAGGGCGTCGACCACCTCGCGGTCGGCCGGACTGGCCTGCATGCCTGGGCCCCAGAAATCCTTGAGCAGCCCGCGTTGCTCCGCGTTCATGCTGCCCGGTTGGGCGGTGTAGGCCACTGGCACGTCGTTGTCGGCGGCCCACTGGCGAATGCGCGCGGCATTGCTTACGACCTCTTCACGCAGGGCCTGGGGCAAGGGCCGCAGGAAGTAGCGCTGCATGTCATGCACCAACAGCACGGCGCGCTCGGGGTCGATACGCCACTGCGCGAGGTTGGAGGGCAGGTCGCGGGAGGTGGGCAGGGCGTAAGGGACGATCGATGGAATGCCGGTCATGGCGACAAACTCCAGTCAGAGGGAACCAAGGGTGGAGGAGGGCAGGTTTGCCAGGCCATCACCGCAGCAATGGCTTGCCTGGGGTTCAGGCGCGGGTCGCACAGGCTTGTGTAGTGGCTGGCAACCTGGTTCAGGCCGGCGGCATCGGAGGCGCACTCGCTGACGTCATCCGGGGTGGTTTCCAGGTGCAGTCCGCCGGCCACGCCACCAGCGGAGATCACGGCATGTTTGAAGGCGGTGATTTCCTCGGTGATGGTCTGCACCATGCGGGTCTTGTTGCCGCAGGGCGCGACGATGGTGTTGCCGTGCATCGGGTCGCTGAGCCAGATGATCTGGTGGCCGGCACGGCGCACCGCTTCAACCAGCGGTGGCAGGCGGTCGGCGACCTTGTGGGCGCCCATGCGGGCGATCAGCGTCAGCCGGCCGGGCTCGCGCCTGGGGTCCAGGCGCGAGCACAGGCTCAGCAGCTGGTCCTGGGTGATGTCCGGGCCGACCTTGCAGGCCACCGGGTTGAGCACTTCGCTGAGCAAGGCTACGTGAGCGCCGGTCAACTGGCGGGTACGCTCGCCAATCCACGGCCAGTGGGTTGAGCCGAGAAATACCCGGCCCTGCTCGTCCTGGCGCACTTGCGGCAGTTCGTAGTCGAGCACCAGCATTTCGTGGCTGGTCCAGGCGGGAGAACCGCTGAGCGACTCCTTGCCGGCCGGGTCCTTCCACCCCAGATGCTGCATGATGTCCTGCGCGGCGCGATAGCCGCGCACCAGGCGTTGCGCATCATGCTGGCGATGGCCGCTGACTGCCTCGCGACCGTTGACCATGTCACCGCGATACACCGGCAACTCGACATCGCCGATGCGTTCGCTGTGGTTGGAACGCGGCTTGGCAAACTGCCCGGCAATCCGCCCCACCCGCACCACCGGTTGCTGGGTTACCAGCCGGAACGCACCAGCCAGGATGTCCAGCACCGCGGCTTTGCGCGTCACATGGCTGGGCGCGCTTTCATCCATGTCCTCGGCGCAGTCGCCGCACTGGATGATCATCGCTTCGCCAGCCGCGACCCTCGCCAGGGTGGCACGCAGGACCAGAATGTCTTCGACGCGAATCAGTGACGCGCTGTCCCTGAGGTAGGCCTGCGCGTCATGCAATTGTGAGGGTTCGCTCCATTGAGGCTGCTGGAACGCTTCACAATTTAGAACCCGTTTCAGTAAGTCTTCCATGATGCGATCACTCTCCCAAAGGATTAAGTAGGGATGCCTTCACGCTTGATGTGCGGTACCGCAATACCCAAGGCGCGCAGTTGTTGAAAGACGTTCATGAATTCACGATTGCGTTTTACTTTGCCGTCCTCCAGTTCGAAAGAGTGCAGGAAGTGATTCTCGTAATAACCTTCCGGGTAACCCGGAAAGAGAATCTTGCCGTGACCATCGCACTCGACCCAAATATGGTTAGGGTCATCGGTTTCAAACACCTTGACGTTGTACCATTCCCAATCCGGGAAGCACTTGAGTGACCAAACAGCGTGTTCGGCCAATTTGGCTTTGCCACTGATTACAATCGGGGCGCCGGTATCCGTGGTCCATAAGCCGCCGGAACCGTCTTCAGTGAATAGTTCATGACGACGCAGGCGACCCTGGCCTTTGGTGCGCATGTATTGCTCGACCGTGGCGCGGTTCTTGCGACGTAGTTCAGTGTCATTAGTTGTCAGTTGTTGTGCTGCGCTAGTAGACATGCTCAATCTCCAATGGATAAAGGGCTTATGAGGCGGGGATCCCTTCACGCTTGATGCTTGGAATCGGGATGCCCAAGGCGCGAAGTTGTTCGAAGGGGTTCATGAATTCACGGTTTTGCGTGATCTTGCCGTTGTCCAGCTCGAAGGAATGGATGTAATGGTTTTCGCAATACCCCTCCGGGTAACCGGGCACCAGGGACTTGCCACGGCCGTCACTTTCCACCCAGAAATGGTTGGGATTGTCGGTTTCAAACACCCGGACGTTGTGCCATTGCCAGTCTGGAAAGCACTTGTCCAGCCACACGCCGAGGGCGGCGAGTTTCGCGTGGCCTTTAAACACAAGGGGCTCACCGGTTTCGGTGTTCCAGGAGCCGCCGCTGCCATCCGGCGTGAACAGCTCATGCCGGCGCAGGCGATCTGCGCCGTTAGTGCGCATGTACTGTTCAACCGTGGCGCGATTTTTTTGGCGAAGTTCGAGCTGATCATTAAAACCGCCAGTGATAAGCGAAGCAGGCATGGGCAGCGTTCTCCTTAGTTGATTAAGGTTTAAAAAATCAAGTAAATATTTAGTTAATTACGCATGGCCGTATCTAACAGTTGTTTTAACTGTCGTGCCTTCGCGGCTGTTCCGAGCGGTGTTGTTTATACACCCGCATTTCCGGGGCTTGGAACTACCAGATCTTGTAGTGGCTCAAGCCTGAGTGGTGCGGTGCGGGCTGTCGGATAGGTTGTTGCAGTATTATGAATGGGCAGGTTCATTCGTCGGCCGAGAAACAGTGGCCTATGGCTAGTTAGTTGGGTTAGTCATAAGAAATCTAGTGCTAGTGCGAAGCAGTCTATGGCGCTGGGATTTTGTGTTTGACATGAGTTCAGGTTGGTTTAGTCTCATATCTCCTTTGGAGCTTTATAGGTGTTCAAAATGGAATTAGGACAGCTGTTGGGATGGGATGCTTATTTTTACAGTATCTTTGCGCAAACCATGAACATGGAGGAATTCACGGCGGTTTCATTGAGGGTCTTGCGTGAACTGCGGTTTGATTTCTTTGCTTATGGCATGTGCAGTGTGACGCCGTTCATGCGGCCCAGAACCCATATGTACAGCAATTATCCCGAAGACTGGATACAGCGCTATCAGGCAGCTAACTACGCAACGATCGACCCTACGGTGAAACACAGCAAAGTCTCGTCGGCCCCTATTTTGTGGAGCAATGAGCTGTTCCGGGGCTGCCCGCAGCTGTGGTCTGAAGCCAACGATTCGAATCTACGCCACGGCCTGGCACAGCCCTCGTTCAACACCCAGGGGCGTGTCGGGGTGTTGAGCCTGGCACGCAAGGACAACGTCATCAGTCTTCAGGAGTTCGAAGCATTGAAGCCGGTGACCAAAGCGTTTGCCGCGGCGGCCCTGGCGAAGATTTCCGAGTTGGAAAGCGACGTTCGTGCGTTCAACACCGATGTGGAGTTCAGCGAGCGGGAATGTGATGTGTTGCGCTGGACCGCAGACGGCAAGACCTCGGAAGAAATTGGCGTGATCATGGGTGTGTGCACCGACACCGTGAATTACCATCACCGCAATATCCAACGCAAACTCGGTGCCAGCAACCGCGTGCAGGCCGTGTCTTACGCGGTCGCGCTGGGCTATATCTGAGGTTCATCGACTGCGCCGAGTCGTCCAGCAGGACGACTCGGCCGGTATCATGCGGTCTCTTCCAGAAACGCCCCGGACGTGAAGGCTGAAGGCATGCGCGCACCACGGTGGTGTTCACGGTGAGCCGAGAGTTTGATCGCGAGGATTTTTTCGTCCTGGTGCAGGGTGACCGGCCCCAGGCGTTCGTAGTTGACCCCATTGATTTTGTAATAGCGCTCCATCGTGCTGTTGACGATGCCGACGATGGCATCGGCGCCTGCCAAGCGAGCGGTCTTGAGACTTTTCCAGAACAAGGGCATGGCCAATTGCGGTTCGCGGGTGGTGAAACGTGTCATTTCCCAGATGGCGGTATGCTTGGGCGGTGTGCCTGCGCAGGTATGGCTGAAGACGCCCTCCAGCAGGTTGGGGAATATTGTGGGTATCAGGCGGGCGCAGCCTACAATGCAATGATGCTCGTTGAACGCCAGGAGGTAGCGGGCGTGCTCCGTGTCGTATTGGTCCCACTCACAACCGGCCTGATGCGGCTGGATGGGCAATCGCCATCCAAGTTTCTCGACGAATTGTTCGTGCCGAAAGCGACCTAACATGAGTTTGAGCTCGTCACTCATTTCGCTCAGCGTATGCTCTTCCATGTGCATGACAGGATGTTCCTTGGGGAGGGGGCAAGTGCGGGTTTTTATAGAGGACTTGTAGAGGCTTGGCACCTACAAGATCTTGTAGTGGGCTCTATGCGCCATTTTTACTGAACTACCGAAACCCATAATGATCTAGCGTCCATTGCAGGCTCAGAAAAGATCTTTGCGGGTGAAATGAGATTTATCTGAAGTGGAACGCCGTCTCAGGCAGAGTAGGCCCCAAGACGGTGAAAACAGATGCGTTCCAATCAGGTGTTTGAGGAATGAACGATGTTGAATTTTGATGAGCGCCCCAGAGACGCGCGCGAGCCCAGCGAGTACGAGAAGCTGGTCGCGATGGGAACTCAAACGCTCGATGCCATTCCCGGGGCTATCTATCTCTGTGACCACAACGGGTGGCTCGTCCGATTCAACAGCGAAGCGGTCGAGCTGTGGGGCAGGACGCCGGCGCTGGGGGAGGGCGCAGACCGCTTCTGCGGTTCGTATCGCCTTTATTCCACAGATGGCACGCCGTTGGCCGTTGACGAATGCCCGATGGCCTCGACCCTCAAGGCGGGCCAGTGCGCGCGTAACCAGGAAGTCTTGATCGAGCGCCCTGACGGATCGCGATTTGTGGCACTCATGAGTATCCGCACGCTGAGAGACCGGGAGGGACACATCCAGGGCGCAATCAACTGCTTTCAGGATGTCTCGACGCACCACGCCATCGCCGAGGAGCTGCGACGCAAAAGCTGCGACCTTGAGGACTTTTTCGAAAACAGCGCCGTGGGCCTTCATATCGTCAGCGGCGAAGGCATTATTCTGCGGGCCAACAAAGCCGAGTTGTCGCTGCTGGGCTATTCAGCGGACGAGTACATCGGCCGTCACATCACCGAATTCCATGTGGATGAGCCGGTTATCGGTGACATCCTCACCAAGCTTGGCAGCGGCGATTGCCTGAACAGCTATCCGGCGCGCCTTAAAGCCAAGAACGGCACCATCAAGCATGTCGCGATTACCTCCAATGGGCGCTTTGAAAACGGCAAATTCTTCAATACCCGTTGTTTCACTATCGACGTGACCCGCGTGCACGACGCCGAAACCGAGCGCCAGGAGAGCGATGACCGCTTGGCGGCGACTTACGAGGCGGCGACCATCGGCATTGCGGAAGCAGGGGAGGACGGTCGCCTGCTGCGGGTGAACGATGCCCTGTGCACCATGCTCGGTCGGTCTCGCGAACAACTGCTGGCGATGACCTTCCTGGACTACACCCATCCAGACAGTGTCGAGCAGGACGCGGCGTTATACGCACGGCAGGTGGCGGGCGAACTGGACAATTACGTGTTGCGCAAACGTGCCGTAAAGCTCGATGGCCAGCCGATCTATCTGGATATTCACAGCTCATCGGTAAGGGCTGCCGATGGCAGGTTCCGCTACGGCGTGCGGGTCATCCAGGACGTGACGCTGGCCCGAGAGATGGAACACCGCGTGCGCGAAAGCGAGCGACACATGCGCAACCTGCTGGAGGCGCTGCCGGCGGCCGTCTACACCACCGACGCCGAAGGGCGCATCAACTTCTATAACGGCGCGGCCGTCGAGTTGTCGGGGCGCACACCGCAACTGGGCGACCTGTGGTGCGTCACCTGGAAACTGTTCAACACCGATGGCACGTATCTGCCTCACGACCAATGCCCCATGGCCGTGGCGCTCAGGGAAAATCGGCCGGTGCGGGGCGTCGAGGCCATTGCGGAACGCCCGGACGGCACTCGCGTGTCCTTTGCGCCGTATCCGACCCCTTTGCACGATGCCGACGGAAACCTGATCGGTGCGATCAACATGCTCGTGGACATTACTGAGCGAAAGCAGGCAGAAGACCGACAGAAAAACCTGATCGATGAACTCAATCACAGGGTCAAGAACACCCTGGCCACGGTCCAGTCTCTGGCGGCGCAAACAGCGCGCAGCGCGCGGGACGCCAACGAAGGCTATGTCCGCTTCGAAGCCCGGCTGCTCGCACTGTCGCGTGCCCACGACCTGCTGACGAAGCGGCATTGGGGCCACACTCCACTGAGCGTGCTCGCCCATGAAGTGCTAATGCCGGTATTCGGCGATGAACCTGGGCGCATCATGATCGCCGGTGATGCCATTGATGTGGACACCCGCGTCGCCCTGAGCCTCACCATGACCCTCAATGAGCTGGCAATCAACGCCCTGAAATACGGTTCGATGTCGAACGAGACCGGGACACTTTACGTGAACTGGAGCGTTCAACCCCAACCGGACGGCGCGCTACTCACCCTGGACTGGCGCGAGGAGGGCGGCCCTGCGGTGATCACGCCAGAGCGCAAAGGGTTGGGTTCGCGTTTGATGCAGCGCTGCATCGAGCGTGATCTAGACGGTTCTTTTGAACTCGACTATGCCCATGAGGGCGTTCATTGCCGCTTCTCGTTCATGGTCGTTGAGAACACACCATGACCGTGTTCCCAGGGATCAGGGTGCTGCTGGTTGAAGACGAGGGCGCCATCGCGATGTTGATCGAGGAAATGCTCGAAGGCATGGGATGCACGGTAGTCGCCTCCGTGGCCCGACTCGCGAAGGCACTCGAAAAGGCCAGTGTGCTCGACGTCGACCTGGCGATTCTGGACGTGAACCTGGCGGGAGAACGCGTGTTTCCGGTTGCCAGTGTTTTGCGTGCACGCCACATTCCGTTTTTATTCAGCACGGGGTATGGAGCCAGCGGTTTGCCGGAAGAGTTTGCTGACTGCCCGGTTTTGCATAAGCCGTTCGCGGAAAAGGATCTTCGGTTGAAGATGGCGCTGACGTTGAATGAGGCGTGATCAGAGCGCGGTTTATTGACGTCAAATCATAATTGTGTAGGACGCCATTCAGTTGCCCGATTGTCCGCCGATACCTATTCAAGTCGTATCCGTTGGCGGTAAACCGAGGGTCAGTCCATGTTCAATAAAACTATAAAAGATGAACTGGAGGCCAGGAAGGCTGAAGTAGTGGGTTACAAGGGATTGTTCGAAGCACTGGGCCGCTCTATGGCGGTGGTCGAGTTCGATCTGGACGGCAAAGTGCTGCGAGCCAACGATAATTTTCTCGCCACCATGGGCTATAGCGCCGACCAATTGCTTGGTAAGTCGCATCGAGACTTCTGCCCCCCTGCGTTAACTCGCAGCGCGGATTACAGCCAGTTTTGGGCGCAATTGCGTGCCGGTACATTCGTGTCGGGGACTTTCCAGCGAATTAACGCGATGGGGCAGAATGTCTGGCTTGAAGCCAGTTACAACCCGGTGCTCGACGAGCGCGGCCAAGTGAACAGGATCGTCAAGTATGCATTGGACGTGACTGAAAAAGTCGCTCAAGAAGCGCTGGCGCAGGGCAAGCTGGCCGCGCTGGATCGCGCCATGGCTGTAATTGAGTTTGACCTCACGGGCAATATCCTCTCGGCCAACGACAACTTTCTACACACCATGGGCTACGGCCTGAACGAGCTCAAGGGTAAGCACCACCGGCTGTTTTGCGAGCCAAGCTTGGTCAATAGCAGCGAATACAGCGACTTCTGGCGTCGATTGAATGCCGGCGAGTTTTTCAGCGGTCAGTTCAAACGTATCGGCAAAAACGGACGGGTAGTCTGGCTGGAAGCGACCTATAACCCGGTGTATGACGCTGACGGCAAATTATCGAAGATCGTCAAGTTCGCCAGTGATATCACCGCGCGCATCGAGCGCTTTGAAGAGGACTCGCGCGGCGCTTCCCGGGCGTACCATATTTCCGCCGAGACCGAGAAAGTCGCCGAACAGGGCGCCCAAGTCATCCAGGAAACAGCCAGAGAGATGCGCCAGATAGCCGAAAACATTGGCGCGTCGGCGCGGCTGGTCGGTCAGTTAGGTGACCGTTCCGAACAGATCACGGCCATCGTCAATACTATTCGTGGTATCGCTGATCAGACCAACCTGCTGGCCCTCAACGCCGCCATTGAAGCCGCTCGAGCGGGCGATCAGGGCCGAGGCTTTGCGGTAGTGGCCGACGAAGTCCGGCAACTGGCAGGGCGCACCAGCCGCTCGACTGCGGAAATTGCCGAAATGATCGGCAAGATCCTTTCCGAAACCCGTGATGCCGTCGCCAGCATGAACGCTACTCAAGAGGGTGCGCAACGCGGCGTAGGCCTGGCCGATCAGGCTGGCTCGGTGATATTGCAGATTCGCAGCGGCACCAGCGACGCCGTCGCGGCGGTGAGCATGTTCGCCTCCAAACTCGACGAGTCGGAAGTGATTCCCAAAACTGCGGTCGGTTGGGTCGGGTAAGAGGTTAGAGCAGGTGTGCGCTTAAATTGTAGGGGTACGGATCAGGCCCATTCATGCGGGCGCAAAAAACGGTTAAGGACATTTTTAGTTATCATCACAGTGTAGAGATCATCCACTATGAGGCCGTGCACCCATTCACAGGTAGCAGCCGTAAAAACCTGTCCTTTTCCTTTATTGAAATGAACAATCATACCGGTACCGCGACTGTGCTGACGGACGCTTTCCTCGGAAAGCTGAGGCGCCAATAAAGATGCACGGTACTGGGCGTCGCGGTCGTCAAGCATGAACGAATAGGCATCTTCACCACGGCCATTTTCGGCAGAAGTAGCCCAGCCCATTGCCAAGATTTTCAGCCCTTGAGGAGCACCATCAGTGCCCAGTGGTTCAGGCAGGCCTTCAACAAAGCTGTAGTCGAGCCCGTCCACTTCATAACCGAAAATGCTCGCCTCATCGCCAAACATATCCGCATAAGAAAGGCCCGTTCCTGCAAAACACCAATGTTCAGGCCTGAACACTTGGTATCCACGGGGACTGCGCCGAGCCATGCCTCCAAAGCTTGCATAGATGCCTCGAAGTCCATTTACACCAAACGTGCTGGCGCCCGGAGAGTTCACCATAGGGTCTTCCCATGCGCTGGTCAGCCGCGCCGGATCGGTGCGAGCGAAGGGGTCAAGCGTGCGAGCATCGTATTTGTACGCGACTTGCCGCTTATGGTCATCTTCCAGCCGGATCTGCCACATGAAGTTGCCGGCGAAGCGGGCGACGTTTCCGCCGCGTTCGACAAAGGCATCCACGTGGTCGCGCATTTCCCGGGTCCAGTACTCGTCGTGCCCGACAAAAACAGCGCAAGCATAGCCCTCAAGGGCGTCGGGCTCTCGATGCAGATCTTCCTGGGTAATGATGTCGACCGAGTAGCCTTGCTCTTCTGCCCAGATCACGAACGGACGCTCGTAGGAGGCCCATCCGGCGAGTGCATAGTATTTACTGAAACCATGCAGCGAAGCCCATTCGATGAATTCGTAGCGTGCAGGCCCCGGTTTATGCGGGCGTCTGGCGTTAATCGAACGCGGTGCATCCGCTGGCAGCCAGACTTGTCCACGCGCCCAGGGACGCTGAGTTGACAGTAGGGGTGAGCGCCCTCGCGTCGTGTCCGGATGTATGCCGAAATAGTGGTTCGCGCCGCCCCAGTCGTTGTACGCCGTCCAGGTAGAAGTTGCGGCTACCAGTACTAAAGAGTCTGAGTGCTTTTGAATCGCCTTCACGAAAAACAGATGGTGCCCGAGGACGACACCTGCCGCATTCACAACTTCGACTACATAGGCGCCCGCCTGGGTGCCTCCGGCAATTGTCCATTGCGATAAGACCGGCCAGTTGCATCCACGCTCATAAGCCCGGTCGGGCAGGGGATGGAAGCGAGTATTGAGGAGGGTTGTTTCGTGCACAGTCCGCGCTACAGCGCCATCGCGGTAGATCCTCAGGGCGACTTGATCGGTGTTTGAGGAGACGTGTAACAGCACTGTGTCTCCTGGCAGATAAGAGTGGCGATCGCAGTAGCACCAAGCCGCTGCAGGCCCGTTCTCTGTCGGGACTTCTACCCAGGTTTCGCGAGCGCCCTGGCGCGATGCTGAAGTCTGACTGACAGTGATGTCGGTGCCGGCTTGCTTGACAGATGTCGGGAGCGTCTTTATCGCTGTCATGGTATTTACTCGCGAACTGCAATGAGTGATCGAATGGCTGTGCCCATACCGTTAGATGAATTTAAGCTCGGGTGTTGCGCTTATGTCAACTAATGATATATTGAGTCACCAGATGATACGATATTGAGCAGTTTCGCATTTATATGGAGCAATTTCATGGTAGATACAGCAGCCAACCCCCTGTCCAAAGTGCGCGCGGTGGAGCGCGCGATGACGATCCTGCGCGCGTTTGGGCCTAACGCGCTGCGTCTGTCGCTGGCAGAGCTGACTCGACTCACGGAGTTGGACAAGGCAACCACGCGTCGCCTGTTACACACCCTTGCAGGCGGCGACTTCATCGAGTTCGACGATGCCACCAAGACCTACGCCCTTGGCCCGGGTGTGCTGCTTCTCATGCCGGGCGTGCAATATGGCAACGACCTGCGCGCCATTGCGGCTCCAGCCCTCACGCGTCTGTCAGAAAAAACAGGCGCGACCGCTTTTCTCTGGACTTACTTCGATGGTTCGGCCCTATGTCTGGACAGAGTGAACTCGCCTGATTTGCACATCCACACGCGCTGGTCCGGCATTGGTACTCGGGTTTCGTTGAACCATAGCGGCGGTCCCAGGGTGCTACTTGCTTACCTTTCAGCCGAGGAGCGCGCGAAAGTCCTGAGCGGTCCGCTGGAGCGTCCGACCGAGCTCTCAACGGTTGATCCGGTCGCGCTGGAATCAGCGGCGGCAGACATCAGGCAGCGGGGATGGGAGTTTGCGGTTAATGACTTTACGCTTGGTATGTCAGGGCTTGGGGCGCCCATCTTGGATCACAAGGGAGACTTGGTTGCCAGCGTCAGCATTGCGACCCTGACCCCGCAGTTTGCGATGAGCAATGGTCAACCGGAACATCTTCCTCTAGTCCTGAAGGCCGCAGCCGAGATCGCTGCGAGCCTGCGGCGAGATTGATCTTCCTGCAATGAAATTCCGGATCGAAATCCAGGCGGATACCGCATGTCGAACAGATCATCCAATGAGCAACGCCGCGAGCTTGGGATCTTCCTGTCCAGCCGCCGGGCGCGTCTGACCCCGGCTGACTTCGGCCTGCCGCCAGGGCCCCGGAGGACCCCAGGGCTTCGTAGAGAAGAGGTGGCATTGCTCGCCGGGGTCAGTGTCAGCTGGTACACATGGCTTGAACAGGGACGCGATATCAAGCCCTCGACCGCAGCACTGCAACGGCTGTCGAGAGTGTTCAATCTCGACAACGTGGAGTCTGCGCATTTACTGGCTTTGGGAGCACGCACAGCGCGCCCGGTCTCGCTGAGCGGCGAGGTAAGCACCGGTCTGAAATTGCTGGTTCGCGAGATGGATCCGATACCGGCTTATGTTCGCAACACACGGTTGGACATCCTCGCCTGGAATGACGCCATCGCTCAATTGTTTGTCGATTATGGATCGCTGCAACCTGACGAGCGCAATACGTTGCGCCTTTTATTCCTCTATCAGCCTTACCGCACGCTGATCCTGGACTGGGAGAACATGGCGCGAGGCATGATCTCGACCTTCCGTGCAGCCCGTGCTCAGGCCGATGACAAGGCGCCTTTCGATAGTCTGGTGAATGAACTCAATGCCCTGAGCCCCGAGTTCCGCGACTGGTGGCCGGATACGGATGTGAAGGGGTTCGATGAAGGCTGTAAACGCCTCTTGCATCCCAAGGCAGGGCATATCGAGTTTACGTACATAGCGCTGACCCCGCATGGCCGCCCGGATCTTTCGCTGGTGACTTATATCCCGCGGCCCGTTGACTGTGAGTCTCGGTCATAGGTTCACAAGGCACCTTCTTGGGGCCGCATGTGTTGCATAAGCTCTACGGCTTGGGCAGAGCGCTCCGCAACGGGCAAGACGATCGGCTCGGCCGGCGTACGGACATTAACAATGTGCCGCGACCGAAAGCTGAAAGAGTCGGACCGCCGGATCCTGCCTTTATCAACCCAGCCTGGAAAGAGCACATCCTATGTATACACCCGATAAAAGCCCGGTTTTTCAACCTGTCACCTTAGCTGGTCTACACCTGAAAAACCGTATTGTCATGGCCCCGATGACACGCAGCAGATCTGACGATGATGGGGTCCCTGCGCACTACGCTGCCGACTATTATTCGCAGCGCGCCGGGGCCGGCCTGATCATCACCGAAGCGACGAATATTTCCGCTCAGGCCCGTGGTTATCCACGAACACCGGGTATCTGGTGCGACACGCAAGTGGCCGCCTGGAAACGCATCACCGATGCAGTGCATCGCCAGGATGGGAAGATTTTCCTGCAACTGTGGCACACCGGTCGCATGTCGCATCCCGATATGCAGGGTGGCGAACTTCCGGTGGCACCTTCGGCCGTGAAGCCGGCTGGCCAGATCCGGGTACACGATGGAATGAAGGATTTTGTCACCCCGCGGGCCTTGATGGCCGACGAGATAGGACTGATCGTGGAGGACTATCGTCGCGCCGCAGTGAATGCGAAAATAGCAGGCTTTGACGGTGTCGAGGTGCATTGTGCGAACAATTACTTGCTGGAGCAATTCATCCGTGACAGTACCAACCAACGCACTGACCAATATGGGGGCACGCTTGATAATCGCTTGAAGTTTCCTCTGGAGGTCATCAACGCGGTGATCGGGGTATGGGGAGCGGATCGCGTCGGTGTCCGAATTTCTCCTATTACCACGACGCCGGGTGACACCCCGCTTGATAGCGACACGATGAACACGTACGGCACTTTTCTGGACGAGTTATCCACTCTGGGATTGCTTTACGTCCACGACATTGAAGGCATCACGCAAATGAGTCGCGAGGAGTCTGGTGGGGTGAGCTTTGAACAGTTGCGCAAGCGTTTTCAGGGCGCCTACATAGCCAACAATCAGTACACGCTGGCCTTGGCCGAACGAGCCTTGTCCCAGGGCAATACCGACCTGGTCAGTCTGGGGCGGCCGTTCATCGCCAATCCCGACCTCGTCGACAGACTCCGCGCCGGCGCGCCACTGGCAGAAGCTCCCAAGGAGTATTGGTATGGCGGTGACGCTACCGGGTATTCGGATTGGCCTGGCATGCGATAGGCCATCAACGCTCGAGGATCGCGCCAGCGATCCTCGTCCGGCGATCAATCAGCAGATTCGCCCGTGCGTGGAGGCAATGCCCAGGCGGACCTGATCCCGGACTTCATGCAGAGGCTTGCGCTCGCAAAGGCCAGACGGCGCCACGAGACAGAAAGCGCTCGGTAAACATCTCTTCATAAGATAATGCGGCAATCAGAACGTTCTCATCGGCCCCCCGTGCACCAATGAACTGCAGTCCGACTGGCAAGCCCATACGTGTGCGGCCGCAGGGGGCGGAGCAGGCGGGTTGCTGGCTGAGGTTAATGGGAAAGGTGAATGAGGCCCACTCGATCCAACTCGTATAGCCGAGGGCGACGGGGACATCGGCTCCCGCTTCAAACGGCGCGATGGCGACCGTCGGCGATACCACAAGGTCATATTGGGCTAGAAGCGCATCCATCTTCGCGCCATAGTGTGCCCTTGCCACTTGCGATCTTGCATGGTCCACCGCACTGAGTTCCCGCCCAAGCGCAGCCGCCGCAAGGAGGCCGGGGTCACATTGGGCCTGCGCGTTTTCGTCGATCCCGGCGATTCGCGCCGCGGCCCCCACATACCAATGACTTTTGAACATCTCTGGCAAGGCGTCCTGGTCCGGAAGGCGAATCGGTTCTACGACTGCACCCGCCTGGGCCAGCGCATTGATTGTGGAACGTACGATTGCGGCGACTTCATGATCCACAGGCCCGACGCAGGGCATTTCCCAATACCCGATCTTCACGCCCTTCCAGTCGAATGGGCGGGCACGGATGCCTGAAAAGGCCGTCGGTGGTTGGCTCCAGTCGCGCAAGCTGCGGCCGCTGAGGATGTCGAGCATGACTATCACGTCGCCGACGGTTCTGGCCATTGGCGCAACGTGGGCCAGGGTTCCAAACGTACTGGCGGGGTGCGACGGTACGCGGCCAAACGTGGGCTTGTGTCCAACCACGCCGCAAAAAGAGGCGGGAATGCGGATTGATCCTCCACCATCGGTGCCGAGATGGAGCACGCCCGCTCCCGTTGCCGCTGCAATCGCGGCGCCTCCTGAAGAACCGCCCGCGGTCTTGGATGGATTCCAGGGGTTGCGTGAAATGCCGTTGCGCGGGCTGTCCGTCACTCCCTTCCATCCAAACTCAGGCGTGGTCGTCAAGCCTAGAATGACCGCGCCAGCAGCTCGCAACCGTTGAACTGAAGGCGCATCCGCCATGGCGGACGAACGGCCAGCAGAAAGACTGCCATAGCGAACATCCAGGCCTTCGCACGCGATGAGGTCTTTGACCGTGATCGGTATCCCATCGATGGCAGACAGTTGCTGCCCACGACCCCAGCGTACTTGCGCTGCTTTCGCCGCCGTCAGTGCACCGTCGTGATCAATGACCGTAAATGCGTTAAGCGTAGAATTGATGCTTTCAGCTCGCGCCAGGCACGCCGCTGTGACCTCGACCGGGGATACGTCTGCGCTGGCAAACGCGGCACAGAGATCGCTCGCTGACGCCTCGCACAGCTCAGACAGGGGTTGCGAGAAATTTCTCATAGGTCTTCAACTATTCCAGCCAAAAGCGCCACGCCGTGAGCGAAGCGCAGTGCGGGTTTCAGGTTTAACGGGCTGCGTCGCGGTGGGTATTCGCTGCGGGCAGGGAGGGCGTTGCGAGGTTTGCCGATACGTTACTGGCATCAATTTCGCTGAGGTCGACGCCGGCCGTTTCGCGGATCAGAAATCCTGCGGCAACCGCAACAAGTCCCAGGCTCATGACGTAGTAGCTATAGACATGTTCCAAGCCAATGCCCGCCAGGTAAGTATTGAGGTAAGGGGCGGTACCACCGAACACGGCAACCGAGACCGACGAGACGAAACCTACGCCCTGGGCGCGTGCCTGGGTTGGTACTTGTTCCGACAACACCGCTGGGAAAATCGAGGCAATCAGTGACCACGCGCCGAGACCGATCACCTGCGCCCAAAACAGCGTATGGGGTTCGGTAGTGACCATGATGGAGATCGGATACGTCAACAACACCACCAGAATGCCCCACGCGACAATCACCGGTTTGCGGCCGATCCGGTCCGATAACATTCCGCAGATCGGTAACCAGATCGCACAAAGAATCATGGCAAACAGACTGGCGCGATAGGCGCCCACGGGGTCCATGCCCCGAGTGATGGCAGTCGCCGGGGCGAAAGTTACCCAGGTGTAATAGGTCAGATTGGCTGAGCAGTTGAGCATCACCAGATTACGTGCAATACGGAAAAGTTCGCCCCGTGACAATTTTCGACTGACTTGGGATTTCTCTTCCTGCGCTGTAAAGACGTGCGACTCCTCAACATTGCGACGCATGAAAAGTACATAGATACCGAGCACTCCGCCGATCCCGAAACCGATACGCCAGCCATAATCATTCATCGCGTCTGGGCCGAGCATTGACGTTAACGCAGCCGCAACGATCGTCGCGGCGATGACGCCAACAATGACACCCAGATAAATCGAACTGGACCATAGACCGCGATGCTCTTTGGGAGCTATTTCAGCGACATAGGTGTACGACACCCCTGTCTCGCCGCCGTGGGCAATCCCTTGCAACAGCCGAAAGAACATCAGTGCAATTGAAGCGAGCAAACCGATATCGCCGTAACTTGGAATCAGGGCGATGCCAATGCTGCTCAGTGCCAGAAGCGACATGGTGATCAGCATGATCTTCTGTCGCCCCAGTCGGTCTGCCAGTCGGCCGAATATCAGCCCACCCACCGGCCGCGCAAAAAAACCGACTGCAAACACCGCAAGCGTCGAAAGCATGGCAGAGCGCGCATCGGTTTTATCAAAAAGATTTCGGGCCAGATACACCGAAAACGTCGCATAGAGCGTCCAGTCGAACCATTCAAGCGCATTGCCAAGCCCTACAGCGCGTAAGGATCTGATGCGCCCGCGATAGGGATTCAAATCAACCATGCCTGTTCTCCAAAATTGTTTTTATCAGGAACGGCGACCAGGCTCGTCTGGTCGCCAGTTCATTAGAGGAGTAAATGCTTGTGGTGTCAATGCATGATTCATCGTGTCATTAGATGATACGATCAAGCTTTAGAAGCCCATTTCTGGTAGTTACGCCGGGGACGCGGAGTGGGTATAAATATCGGGATACGAGCTCACCCTATTGGGTGATCTCGATGACTGCGCAGCTGTGGGACCATCCTGGTAGTTATTTGACCGAGTCTTCGCCATGGACGACGACCGGCTTTCTTCTGCGCAATCTTAGCGTGGCTTGACTGCGGCAGAAACCAAGCCACGGTCGTTCAAGTTGTCGAGCAGGGCGCGATAACCCATCTGCCATGCGGGAGCGCGGTCACTGGTGGTGACCCGGTTGACCAGTGTGCCGAACTTGGCGCTGCTGATGGCTACCAGATCACCCTCTTTATGGGTAAAGCCTGCGCCGGGCAGGTCGCGGTCCTGCTTGGGCGCAAACAGGGTGCCGAGAAACAGCACAAAGCCGTCCGGGTACTGATGATTCTCGTTAAGTGTTTGAGCAACCAGGTCCAACGGGTCGCGGCTGATCTGGTTCATGGAACTGCTGCCGTCCATGACGAAACCATCCTCGCCGACCACACGCAGTGCGACTTCTGCCGAGCGCACGTCTTCAATGCTGAAGGATTCATCGAACAGCCGGATAAAAGGCCCCAGCGCGGTCGACGCATTGTTGTCCTTGGCTTTGGACAGCAACAACGCGCTGCGTCCTTCGAAATCGCGAAGGTTGACGTCATTGCCCAGCGTAGCACCCTGGACCTTGCCGCGACTGGAAACCGCCAAAACCACTTCAGGCTCGGGGTTGTTCCAACCGGATTTGGGGTGGATGCCCACGTGTGATCCGTAACCCACCGCTGACAAAGGCTGGGCCTTGGTGAATATCTCCGCATCCGGGCCAATCCCCACTTCGAGATACTGCGACCACATGCCTTGGCTGATCAGCACTTCCTTGAGCGCGGCGGCCTGGGAAGAGCCCGGTACGATTTCTCCGAGGTCAGCACCGATGCTCTCAACTAGTGTTGCGCGAATGCTGTCGGCCTTGGCCGGATCGCCCTTGGCCTGCTCTTCGACCACTCGCTCAAGCATGCTGGTGGCGAAGGTAACGCCGGCCGCTTTCACAGCTTGCAAGTCGATCGGAGCCAACAGCCAAGGCCGTGTTTCGTCGCGAATGGATGCATCACTGTTGGTCAGTAATGCGTCAAAGCTGATCAATGGCTCCTCCAGCGATAAGCTGCGCAAGTAGGTCACGGGATCATCCAGCTCAAGCAGCGCCGAAACGGTCGCCACCCGAGCACTGATGTCATAGACCTGCGCGTCTCTGAGCAACACGACGGCGGGCCCTGCAGCGACACCGGGCACCCAGGCGCGGCTGATCCAGGTGCCTTGCGCCAGGTCCTGAGCCGGTACGTTCAACGCCGACAATGTCGTTACAGCGGATGGTTGGGACATGGGCATTACCTTCTGTAAAAGGACAAATCAATGGGAATGGCGTGGATCGCCGCTGCGTGCGATGACACGCAGGTGCAGGGTCGCAGGCTCCAGGCAGCCACCGGTCGAGAGCTGGCCAACCTGCTGTCGGTAGATTTCCTGCCACGGCGTCTGCGAGGCTGGGATGGATGGCTTGAACGCCGCTTGTCGGCGTGCTATTTCGCTTTCATCCACCAGCAGGTCGACCCGGCGCGCATTGAGGTCGACGCGCAGACGGTCATTGGTTTGCAGCAAACCTATGCCGCCGCCCACGGCGGCTTCAGGCGACATGTTGAGAATCGAGGGGCTGGCCGAAGTCCCGCTCTGACGTCCATCACCCAGGCAGGGTAGGGAGTCGACGCCGCGTTTGATCAGCGCTGCGGGCGGCGCCATGTTGACCACTTCGGCGCTGCCCGGATAACCCACGGTGCCGCAGCCCCGGATGACCAGAATGCAGCGTTCGTCGATGTCCAGCGCAGGGTCGTTGATTCGGGCTTGATAGTCCTCCGGGCCTTCGAAAACGATGGCGCGGGCTTCGAAACTGTCCTCTGCACCAGGCTCGGACAGGTAGGTTTTACGAAATGCTTCTCCCACCACCGACATCTTCATGATGGCGCTGTCGAAAAAGTTGCCGCTCAACACGATAAACCCGGCGCGTTGGATCAAGGGGTCTTCATACGCATGGATCACATCCGTATCGCTGGCGGCGCTGTTGCTGACGATCTCGCCAATGGTCCTGCCCGACACCGTGGCGCACGCTTCATGCAACCGGCCGGCATTCTTCAGTTCATGCATTACCGCAGGCACACCGCCGGCGCGGTGGAAGCCTTCGCCGAGGTATCTGCCGGCCGGCATGCAATTGACCAGCAAAGGCACGTCTTCGCCGACGCGTTGCCAGTCTTCCAGGCTTAAGTCGATGCCGGTGTGCCGCGCGATAGCGATGAGGTGCGGCGGGCAATTGGTCGAGGCACCCAGTGCCGACGCCACGGCGATGGCGTTCTCGAAGGCGTCGCGGGTCATGATGTGCGAAGGCCGGATATCCTGACGCACCATGTCGACAATGCGCTTGCCCGTGGCATAGGCCATCTGACCGCGCTCACGATAGGCCGCCGGAATACTCGCGCAACCCGGCAGCGACATGCCCAGCGCTTCGGCCAGCGCATTCATCGACAGCGCAGTGCCCATGGTGTTGCAATGACCGATCGAGGGGGAGGCCGCGGTGGTCATCTCCATGAAGCCTTCGTAGTCGATTTCACCGCTGGCCAGCAGGTTGCGCGCATGCCACAGCACGGTGCCGGAGCCAATCAACTGGCCCTTGTGGTGCCCGTCGAGCATGGGGCCGCCCGACAATACGATCGCGGGGATATCCACCGTCGCCGCCGCCATGAGGCAGGCCGGCGTGGTCTTGTCGCAGCCCGTAGTCAGCACCACGCCATCCAGCGGGTAGCCGTGCAGAATCTCGACCAGGCCGAGGTAAGCCAGGTTGCGATCCAGTGCCGCAGTGGGACGCCGGGTTTGTTCGGCCATCGGGTGCACGGGGAACTCCATCGGAATCCCCCCGGCATCGCGAATGCCCGCCTTGGTGCGCTGCGACAGTTCGAGGTGGTGGCGGTTGCACGGCGCAAGATCGCTACCGGTCTGGGCGATACCGATGATGGGGCGGCCCGATTGCAACTCCTCGCGCGTCATACCGTAATTCATGAAGCGTTCAACGTAGAGCGCGGTCATGTCGGCATGACTGGGATCGTCAAACCATTGTTGACTTCGCAGAGGCTGAGGAGTGTTTTCAGGCATGGTTTTATCTCTTGTTGTAAGCAAATCGATAGAAGTGAACACCCGCAGGGCGGTGAAGAAGTCAGCATCGCCACGTGTTCGAATGCCTTGATGTTACCGGTAACATCGTTTTTGTAAAGGCCCAATCGATACTCGAGCGGGCGCTTTCCTCAGGGTGTAACGAGCAGAGGTAGGCCAGTGGGTGCCTATGTATAATCAGCGCCCATCCGTGTTAGTGGCGTTGATTCCCAGGGTCCGCCGGTCATTTTCAGGAAAACAGGACGTTCATGAGTTACGAGGATTCAGGCAAAACCAACCCGCCGCCGCGTATGGCCGATGTCGCCAGGCTGGCCGGTGTTTCGAAGATGACGGTTTCCCGGGTCCTGGCCGGTCGCGATGTGTCGGAGCGCACGCAGAAGCTCGTCCATGAAGCGATTGAAACACTCGGCTATTTGCCTGATGCCTCTGCAGGGACGCTGGCCACCGGGCGCTCCGAATTCATCGTGGCGTTGGTGCCTTCCTTGGCCAGCTCCAACTTTGCCGACACCGTGCGCGGCCTGAATGACGCCGTCAGCGAACACGGCCTGTGCCTGCTGCTGGGGGACACGGATTACCACTTGGAGCAAGAGGCCTTGCTGGTGCGTACGCTGCTGCGGCATCGGCCGGTGGGGGTGATGTTGACGGGCAGCGCGCATCTGGACGAAACCCGCAGGCTGCTGCGCCAGGCGCAAGTGCCGGTTGTCGAGACATGGGACACTCCAGACGATCCTATCGAGCAATCGGTCGGGTTCAGCAACGTCGCCGCGGCGGCGGCACTTTACGAGCATCTGTACCAGCAAGGTTATCGGCGCATAGGCTACATCGGCGGGGCGTCGGTACTCGACCACCGTGGGCAGCAACGTCAGCAAGGCTACCTTCAGGCCGTCGCGGCGTCGGGGGCAGGGGAGCCGAGGGTGATGGAGTATGGCGAGTCGCCCATCACCATGAGCCATGGCGGGGAGTCGGTGAAGCGGCTGCTGGAAAAGTGGCCCGACACCGAGGCGGTGATGTGCGTCAGTGACCTGTCGGCGTTCGGAGCGATCATGGAGTGCCATCGACAAGGACGCCGCGTGCCCGAGGACATCGCGGTCGCAGGGTTCGGTGATTTCGAAGTCTCACGCTACTGCACGCCGTCCATCACCACCGTCTCGGTCGATCCTTATCGAATCGGCCGGCGCGCCGGTGAATTGCTGGTGGCCAGCGCGGCTGCGCAACGCCTTGGGCGGCCCCGCCCGCAGGTGTCCGATGTCGTCGAATTCAAAATCATAGCACGCGAAAGCAGCTGAATTTTTTAATCGGGCCCGCTTGCGCTGCCTCGAAATTAATGGCTAAACTGGAAATGTTACCGGTAACAGTCCACTTGCAGATTCCTTTTCCTGTCGATTGACTCAAATCAGCCCAGGGAACTCTAGGTCGCAAGCCAAAATAAAAACAATCGGCATGACGACATGCCTTGAGGTCTACAGATGGAATCAGTTTCTCAGCGTTCTCTCGAAAGAGAGGGCTCGGCGGCGCTTACCTCCGAGGACCGCACTTACCGCAAAGTCATCCTGCGTATCCTGCCAATCCTGCTGTTTTGCTACATGGCGGCGTACCTGGACAGGGTGAATATCGGCTTTGCCAAGCTGGACATGCTTAACGATCTGCAATTCAGCAACACCGTCTACGCACTGGGCGCGAGCATTTTCTTCTGGGGTTATTTCCTCTTCGAAGTCCCCAGCAATCTATTGCTGCATCGCTTTGGCGCGCGCCTCTGGATCGCCCGCATCATGATCAGTTGGGGCATTGTCTCCATGGCGGTGGCGTTCACAGTACCGCTGGCCAGGTTCTTTCACATCGAATCGGAAACCATGTTTTACGTGCTGCGCTTTCTGCTGGGGATATGCGAAGCCGGCTTTTTTCCAGGGGTGATTCTCTACCTCAACTACTGGTTTCCGACGCACCGGCAGAGCCGGGTGATGGCGGGCTTCCTGATGGCCATGCCGATCAGCCTGACGTTGGGCGGGGTTTTGTCCGGCTGGTTGATGGGGGCGATGCAGGGTGTCCACGGCATGGCCGGCTGGCAGTGGATGCTCATTATCGAAGGCATTCCATCGCTGATCATGGCCGTTGTCGTGGTGACGTTGCTGGTCGATAAGATCGACAACGCCAAGTGGCTGACGAGCGCCGAAAAGAACATGCTCAAAAACAACCTCGATCGGGAAAACACCACCAAGGCGTCGAGCCTTCGGGATGTGATCTTCAATGGTCGAGTGTGGTTGTTGGTGTTGATCCTGCTGACGTTCAACACCGGCTTTTACGGGCTGGCATTTTGGATGCCGACGATCATCAAGTCCACGGGGGTGTCCAATACCCTGCACATCGGTTTGCTGACGGCGATCCCGTACTCCATTGCCATTGTGGCCATGACCCTGAATGCCTGGCACTCCAACAAAACCGGCGAACGCCGACTGCATGCGGCCATTCCAGCGTTCATCGGTGGGGTAGGGCTGATTTTCAGCGCGGTCTTTGCCCATAACCTGCCAGTGTCGATTTTCTTCCTCAGCATCTCCGCATCAGGGTTACTGAGCCTGATGCCGATTTTCTGGACTTTGCCGGGTACGGTTTTATCGGGTGTGGCAGCTGCGGCCGGCATCGGCATGATCAACGCGATCGGCAATCTCTCCGGGTCCACCGGGTCCATGATCACGGCCATGGCGGAAACGCTGACAGGCGACATAAACAACGGCACCTATGTGTTAGGTGGCTGCCTGCTCATCAGCTGTGTGCTGATCCTGTTGATTCCCAAATCGATGCTTTCCAAACGCATCGAGAGCTGATTGACGGTCGATTGCGCATCGCCATTCGGACGGCAGCACGGTGCACCTGCATTGGTGGGACAACGCTGAGGATCGAGGCTCGGCGGTGATGGAGATCTTTCGCCTTGAAGGTGACCACATCGTCAAGCACTGGGACGTGATGCAGCCCATCCTTGCCGACCCGACCAACGCCAACACGATGTTCTGATCCTGAACGGCAGCATAGATTTTTACTTCTCTGAAATTTCGATTTTCACTTCCGGGAACCGTGGAGGGTTGATTGGAATATGCCTGTCTTGATCCAGGATTTAACAAGTGGGCGATGTCAGATGTTCATAAGACGCTCCCCAGCGCACTGCACTTGGCTCAATAGCTCAAAACGAATGCGATTGTTCATCGAGTTATGTTCATGGACGAGATTTTCCGCTCGTCTGGTCGATCCGAACTAGCGAATTCGAACCGTGAAGATTGAACTGGCGCGGCATCACTTTGTAGAAGGTGGCGTCAGTGACCTGATTGAAATTCGCGAAGGCGATGCACTTGACAGCCTTGCCAGCAACCTGCCGCGGACGGTCGATCTGTTGCTGCTCGATGGCGCCAAGGCGTTGTATGGCGACGTATTGAGTCTGGTTGAAAAACACCTGCGCCCCGGTGCACTGGTGATCGCCGACAACACTGACTATTGCCCGGAATACCTGGCTCACGTGCGCTCGCCGCAGAACGGTTATCTCAGCGTGCCGTTCGGCGATGACATCGAAGTATCGATGCGTCTGGGCTGAGTCATCACCTCGCCGGGCCTCGGGCGGCGACCCGGCGTCGCCTCAGCGCGAACGATCAGATCGCTGCCCTGGCGGGGCGGACAGCCTCAACCAGTTGAAGGTAGTTGCCCAGCATCGCCAGGCCTTGCTGGGTCATCACTGACTCGGGATGAAACTGCACGCCATAGATCGGAAATTCCCGGTGCCTCAGCGCCATGATCTCTCCCGGGTTGCCGTCGTCATCCAGCGCATGTGCCGTTGCGATCAACGGGTCGGGCAGGGTGCCTGCCACCAACGAGTGATACCGGGCGACTTGCAATCCGTCGGGCAGGCCGTTGAACAAGTCGCGACTGTCGTGACGGATACGCGACACTTTCCCATGCAGGACCTGGCGGGCCCTGCGCACCTCACCGCCAAAAGCGGCGGTTATACACTGATGACCCAGGCAGATGCCCAGGATCGGCAAGCGGCCCGCAAAGTGCTGGATGGCTGCAAGAGAAATGCCCGCTTCGGCCGGAGAGCAAGGCCCGGGCGAGATAATCAGCGATTGCGGGGCCAGGTCTTCGATTTCTGCCAGGGTGATTTCATCGTTACGACGCACTTCAATATCAGCCCCGAGCATTCCCAGGTATTGCACGACGTTGTAGGTGAAAGAGTCGTAATTATCGATCATTAAATGCATACGCCACCTCCTGGTGTTGTGCGAGTGCTTCACACCGCCCGGCTGCAACCCGGATCAACTGACTTTTCTCCATGGTTTCCTGCCACTCGCGTTCGGCGACCGAGTCCTGCACCACGCCGGCACCAGCCTGAACATAGAGGCGAGCGTCGTGCAGCAGGGCGGTTCGGATCGCAATCGCCAGGTCGGCCCGGCCGTTCCAGTCCAGGTACCCGATGGCCCCGCCATAGACTCCGCGAGAATGCGGTTCCAGTTCGGCAATGATCTCAAGCGCCCGCACTTTCGACGCCCCGCTCAGGGTGCCAGCCGGGAAAATGCTTTTGAGCAGCTCCAGGCCACTGACATGGTCAGGTATCTGGCCGGTCACCGTCGAAACGATGTGCATGACATGGGAAAACAGTTCCACATTCAGCAATTGGGTCACGTGCACGCTGCCCACGCTGGCCAAGCGGCCGAGGTCATTACGCGACAGATCGACGAGCATCATGTGCTCGGCAATTTCCTTCGGATCAGCGAGCAACTCCTCCTTCAGGCGATGGTCTTCGGCCACCGCATTGCCCCGGCGACGCGTGCCTGCCATGGGCCGGGTCGTGACCGTTTGCGCTTCCTGTCGAAACAACATTTCGGGTGATGCGCCGACCACCTGGCAGTCGCTAAGGTTGAGCAGGTAGCGGTAGGGCGTGTCACATAAGTCATACAGGGAGCGATAAAACGCGACGGCGTCTTCCTCGAAAGGAAGGCTCATGCGTTGGGATAAAACGACCTGCATCACATCGCCTGCAGCGATGTAGTCCTTGATACGTGCCACGGCCTCAACGAACGCCGGCTGCGGGAAGGCCGACTGAGCGCCAAGCGGAGTCACTTCAGTCAATTGCACGCAAGGCGCGGGCGCAACGAGCAGTGGACGCAAATGCGCAACCATCCGGTTCAGCCGATCCAGCCCGTGCTGATAATCACCCAGCGCCTTCGGGCATTCATGCACGATGCAAAAGGCCAGACGCTTGTGATGGTCCAGCACGATCAGGTCGGTGCTGATCAATTGCAGTACGTCAGGGAGATCAAAACCTGAGGGTTTGCGCGGGACTCGACGCAGACGAGGCTCGATCAGGCGAGTCGTTTCGAAACCGAAATAGCCGAAGAATCCTCCGCTGAATGGCGGAAGACCTGGGCAGGACGGGATACGAAAGTCCTTTTGTACCCGAGCCAGTTCTGCCAGCGGATCGCCGCATTCAGTCCTGATGGACAGTTCGCCGTCGCGATAAAGGCGCAGGCCCCCTTCATCAAGCTCGATACGCTGACTGCAAGGCAGGCCGATCACCGAGTACGTCTGCTCGAACACACCTTCCTGGTAATGCCCGGTTTCAAACAGGTAGTCCTGCCCGCAGTTGGCTAGTACCTCGTACAGTGAAATGGCTTCGACTCCGGGCGGCAACAGCAAGCTCTGCCAAATCGGGACATGGGAATAACCCGCTTCGCCGTAGGCAAAAAAGTCTTCCAGACTCAACATACTCGTGTCTCCTGTGAATCACGCCGCAACCGATCGCCCCTGACGAGGAGGGGCAGGGGATGAACTTACTTCAGGGGGGTATCGACAAACGCCGGCAGTTGTTCGACGCGATCAGCGTAAGTGGCAAGCGCCGTGTAGCTTTCGACATTCACCAGGCTGGAAACCCTGAACTGCGTGAAACGCCAGGCGGCGGCCACAGTGACATCGGCCTGCGATATCTGCTCGGTGGCGAGCCACAGACTGGCGCAGCCGGCAGCCTCTTCCAGAAGTAGCAGCGCGGCATGCAATTGCTCGGTCACGCGAGTCATCCAGGGTTCGTAGTGATACTCGACTGGCTTGTTGTGCTCGTATTCAAGTTGCACAGCCTTTTCGCAGACTGCGAGGCCAAGTCCAATCAGCGAAAGCACTTTTTTATGCTGACCCGGATCCTTCGGCATCAAACTACGGCCTGGTTCGACCATGGATTCCAGATAATCAATGATCATTGAGGAATCCATGATCGTTTCGCCGTTATCGCAAATCAGTGTGGGGGCTTTGACAACCGGATTGATGGTTCGGAATTCATCCGCGTTGCGAAACACCGAGATCTGTTTGTGTTCGTGCCCCAGACCCATCAAACGCATTGAAATCGCCACGCGCCGAACATAGGGTGAACCCATCATGCCAACCAGTTTCATCGTTTTCTCCAAGGTGCCAATCGTCCGTTTATCTAACTTTCACTCGGTGTGTTGCCGGTAAAAAGAGTGCGACCTACACGTGCACAAGTGACGGGAGTCGCTATGTATCCATTTTCGAAAACGAGACTGCTGATTTGTAAAATAACGAGGCTCGTTCTGAAACCGTTTCGATATCGCCGGTGGTAAAGAATCTGTTGTTCCCTGTTCTTTTGGTAGAAAGATGAGGGTTTCTCCTGAGGTGCTCAATCAGACCCCGGGCGCAAGTATCGGGTTGGGAAACAATTCGCGTTGAAGCCGGCAGTTCCGCCCGCCATAGATGCTCAACGATCGGATAGTGTGTGCATCCCAGTACGCAGACATCCGGTTTTTTCGAAGTGGCGCTTAGAAGTGCATCTACGTGTTTACGGATCTCCGCACGCAGAACTTCCTCGCAAGCGTCCTGTTCAATGAGTAACGCAAGACCATGACAGATCTGTTGATAAACTTTTATATGGGGCCGTCTGCTATTGATTTCGACGCCAAAGGCATTGGATTGCACCGTGTGTTGAGTTGCGAAAACAGCGACGCTCTCCACACAGGGATCATCTATGACATCGAACGCCTGGCTTACCGGTGTGCCTGCGATCTCTTCGGCGACAGGGACAATGACGCCAATCACTTGCCGATTCGGATACCTCTCTGGGAGCCAGGTTTCCCGCAGTTTGCGCAGGCTGGTGGCCACTGCCGTATTACAAGCGATGACGACCAGTGTGCAGCCGTGCTTGAACAGCCGGGCCACAGCGGCTTGCGTCAGATCAAAGATATGCTCGGATGAATTATTGCCATAGGGCGCATTGCCGTGATCACCCAGATAGACAAACTCTTCATTGGGTAGCGCGGATTCAAACGCGCGCATCACTGTTAACCCACCGCTACCGAAGTCAAATACGCCAATCAATTTACACCTCACTGAAATGCTTGTGATACCAAGCCGTTGGCCTAAATTGTTGTCGCAATGGCAGTCGCGACACCGATATACAGAACGCCCGTCACAACACTCATCTGGCGCTTGGTCCGAAAGACTTTTGCCGCATGCCGAGCCATCAGCATGTACATGGCGTACACCGATGTGGAAATGAAGATTGCCGTCGTCACCAGTGCAATGCACTGCGGGAGGTATGGCAGCGCCTTGTTGATGAACGTCGGGAATAAAATGACATTGGTCAGAATGCCTTTGGGATTTGTGAATGAAACAATTACGGCGCCGGTGAACATTTGCAAAGGCGTGCGCTTGCTGGAAGTTGCAACCAATACTTGAGAATGGGAACGCAATGACTTCAGCGCAAGATAGAGCAGGTAGGCAACGCCGATCCATTTGAGCCAGAACAAAATGCCAGGGTGCTCGCTGACCAGTATCCCGAGCCCCGAAAGAACAATAACGGCGTGCCCACCGCTTGCCAGTCCGAAACCAATGGCGCCCGGAAAAGATTCCTTGAAGCCATGATCAAGTGCCTGCGCCATGGAAAAAGCAACGTTCGGGCCTGGAAGAATCGCGGCCGAAAGGAAGACGATGCAAAACAAAATCCAAAGTTGAAAGTCCATGTTGCGCTATCCCTACACACGTGCCGAATTCAAATGATTTCGTACTGGATGAAGTTGTTATTAGAGTCCTGATGCCCGATCACTCAATGATTCAGGCAGGCGATCCTATCCATTCTGGAAGAAACGCCTTGATCCAGGTTTCAACTGCCGAGTCATGTCGGTGCCAACCGGCAAGATGTTCACTGGCAGGCCTTGCACCCGGCGCTTTGAGTCGTTCGGTACCACGCGTGACCCAGCCGTCGATCGTCTCGTAGGTCACTTCGGGGTGAAATTGCAACGCGTAGGCGTTGGTTCCGTATCGGTAGGCTTGCACTGGGAAAGTCGAGCCTTCGGCGAGTTGCGTTGCGCCGTTGGGCAAATCGAAACCTTCGCTATGCCATTGATAGACATGGTCCGGAAAGGGTGTGCTTGCCTCAGCGGTTATCTCGTGAGCAGCCGCGAGCGGCGTGATCGGATAATAGCCGGCCTCGATGGCGCCGTTGTCGAGCTGGTACACCCGGGAGCCCAAGTGTCGGGTCAGCATTTGCCCGCCCAGACACAGACCCAGTATCGGTTTCCCTTCTTTCAACGGTCTGGCAAGCCAGTCGATTTCTTCACGAACATACGCGTCATTGTCATTGGCGCTCATCGGGCCGCCGAAAATGATCACGCCTTCATGTTCCGACATGTTCTTCGGAAGTGGATCACCAAATCTCGGCTTGCGGATATCAAGTTCGAACCCCGATTGGTGCAGCAGGTGGCCGACACGGCCAGGCGTCGAGTGTTCCTGATGCAGAACAATCAGGACCTTGCGTATTTGATCCATTGCACAACTCCATTCATTCAGATGATCAGGCTGGATCCGGGTTTCGGTTCAGAGTGACCCCGTAAATGGAGGATTGCCGACCCACAGTTCTGCGAAGTTCTGTGCCGCCGGGCCCGAACCGAGAATGCGATCAAGCTCGGCCGTCTGAAGTCGCCGATGGAAATCAGCGTTGTCGTCGTAGCGATGCAGCAGCATGGCCATGAAGTGGGAAAACTGAACATCTCTCCACACTTGCTTCAACGCGATGTCGGAATAAGACAGCAGCAGGTCATCCTTGTCGTGGGCGTAAAACCGTTCAAAGGCCTGAGCAAGGATGTTCGCGTCGGAGACGGCGAGGTTAAGCCCCTTGGCGGCAGACGGCGGCACGATGTGGGCGGCATCCCCCGCAAGAAAGAGCCGTCCTTTTTGCATCTTCTCCGCAACAAAGCTTCTGAGTTGCACGAGGCTTTTTTCGATGATGGCGCCGCCGTTGACTTTCTCCGGCCTACCTTCGATGCGCGACTGCAGAAGATCCCAGATTTGCGAACCCGACCAATCATTCGGATCTTCGTTCTGAGCACACTGCAGATAAATTCGGGAAACACTGCGGGAGCGCATGGTGAACAACGCCAGCCCGGTTTCGTGAGGGGCGAAGATGACGTCCTCTGAAATGGGCGACATTTCGGCGAGGATCGCCAGCCAGGCAAAAGGGTAGGTGTGCGAGTGACAGGTCAGCGCGTTAGCAATATGAGGACGGCAAATACCATGGAAACCATCGCAGCCGACAACAAAGTCGCATTCCAGCGTCTGTTGTGTGCCGTCTTGAATGAAGGAAACGGAAGGGGTGCTTCCATCGGTGCCGTGAACCTGAACATCGACAATCATCGTTTCTTTGTAATGACGTCACTCATGTATTGATGCAAGTCACGCAGATCATTCACGCTCCAGGCATGTGGCGGTATCTTCACGCCATTCTCTCGCAACGTTTTTGGAATCAGGCTTCCACTGGGGCGAAGTATTATTGAGGACACAATCACGCCCGGATAATCATTGAGACGCTTCTTGAACGCAGCCGTTGTAAGGTCTGGCGTTGGTGGATTGCTTTTATTGGCCAGCGGCCCTGTTCCCTTGATGTCGGGGCCGTGACACACGGCGCATCGCTGTACAAAAAGGGCTTTTCCGTTGGCGTTGTCGGCAAAGGAAAGTGATGTCTGAAGCAGCGATAAAAATCCTAGTAAACCGATAAGTGATCTTTTCATTTTTCTGTGGCCTTGTTGATCCATCAAGTCGCAAGCGACACCGCCATGCACCGCGCTATCTCTGTGGCCAGAAGTCGCAAATGTACCGATGTTGATTCATGAGGCCGATAAAATTCGTCGCGCGCTTCAGAAAAAGAAACGAGCGGCGCGTCGTTACGCATATGTTTGAACGTCATGCCGTAAAGGCTTTATTTGATTTGAGTACTCGTCAACCGACGAGGGACGACTTCATGCCGAGGACGTAATAACGCCAATCATTGATGCGGCATCGAACAGAGGCTGAAAGTGTACGAAGTGCCCGGGAGGGAAAGGCAAGCGAAAGAGAAGATGGATTTATAACAGTGATATGAAACATGCCAATCCCTTGAGCGTTATTGTGATTATTACAATGAGTACTATCCTCACTCATGGGCGTTACGATCACATTTGTTTCTGGATATGTCAATATCAAAAATCAAATTGACAATATTGCTTTCAACGCTTCCCTGACTAGGGCGTTCGAACCCGCAGTTGACGTTGCCAGTCACGGACAGCGATACGTCCAACGAGTCTCCAGTCTGATCGAAGCCATTGATTCCTCTATCCATTGCCCAACAATAAAGCCTTCGAAATCCTACCAGTACTGTCCTCGTTTTTTTGATCTCTTCGAGAGCAGTGATTAGTTGATGTGTAGCCCAAGGAAGTCCGGCCGCGAGATTTGTACCAGGTAAAAATCGAAGGGTATCCGCGAACATTGCCGCAGTTCGAGGTGCATATTTCTCAAGTGCATAAGCCATAAAGCCTTTGCCTATTTCGATTAGCTCTGAATTCAACTGGATCGCAGTCCAATCGATTTTCATTGCTAGTCCACCGTCATACCAGGTCCACACCTTCAGTTGAGTATCGACATATCGTGGTTGGTCATTAGTGCGAGTTCGAATCGCAACGTAAGCGGGGCCCTTGAACACATAAGCTGGCAAAGAGGAGGGTGGTGACGCGTGTTCTTGATCGGCTGATTTGGTCACGGCGAACCTCCTTAACTGTCTAGTCGACTCCAGGCTGCCGAGGTGCGCTGGGCGTTATGGAGGTTGGCCGACTCGGCTAGATAACGACCTGCGTAGCGGCGTGGCATCGTCGAGGTCTCAGACCAACCGCAGACTCGCCGGAGTTCGTCCGTGGCCCGCTCGAGGTCACGCCCACGCTTTTCGACCAGGTAAGCCAAAAACCGGTCTGCAAATGTGTGGCGAAAGTCATGCGCAGAAAGTGTAGGCAACAACCCTGGATCAGCCAGTTCAATGGTCAGAAACAGCCGATCAAGAACGTTAGACAACGCGCGGATCGATAGCGGGCGGCCACGATCCGAGATGAACAAATAGCGATAGAGCAATTTCATCGGTTTACCGTCACGCAGAGGGCGCCGGTCGCTTTGGATATAGCGCTCGTAGACCTCATACAACTGTGCGGAGATGCCTACGGTCCGTCCATGTGTTTTGAGCGCAGGCTCTTCAACGCGCGGGTCGCGGGGATCATGTTCGCGATCATTGATGCTGACATAGGCGTGCTGAGAACCTTTTAGGCAGCTCATGAACATTTATGACATGGCCTGTCGTTTAACATAATATACATTATGCGTACCTATAGATATTCCATACAGGGCGTCTCCCAGGTACATTTCATACCCCAGCCACATCCCCTCAGGATTCTTCCTCATGCATGAAGCAGCCCATCAGATCATCGATCTTTACGAACGTCATGCTCAAACATGGGATCAAGTTCGTTCACGGCGCCTCGTTGAACAATGCTGGCTGGATCGTTTCCGCCAGGCCATACCGGTTGCGGCTGGTCACGTCCTCGACGTTGGCTGTGGTTGCGCCGAACCCATGGCAGCTTATTTGATCAACGCGGGTCACGCTGTATCTGGCGTTGATTCTTCCACGGCGATGATCACCTTGTGTCGGCAACGTTTCCCGCAGCACGCCTGGCATGTGGCCGACATGCGCCAGTTGGCGCTGAATCAGCGTTACGCTGGCATTCTGGCGTGGGACAGTTTCTTTCACCTGACGCCTGATGATCAGCGTCGAATGTTCCCGATTTTCCAGGCCCATGCCCAGCCTGGTGCCGCAATGATGTTTACCAGTGGCACGGCACATGGCATTGCGCTGGGCAGCTTTGAGGGCGAAACGCTTTATCATGCCAGCCTGGACCATGGTGAATATAATGCGCTGCTCAATGCCCACGGTTTCAGCGTCGTTGAGCAAATAACAGAAGATCCGGAATGTGGCGGGCATACGATCTGGCTGGCTGTTTTCGGCTGAAATCGACCTGTTGCCCTGCCCGTTTATATAGATATATCGTATAACTCAACTAAATGACTATTTAGTATAGTTATATCTACCGATCACTAATCAGCAAAGAATCTTTAATAACCACCCGCCGCCGTCATCGCTCCGCCCACGATCGCAATTCCTGAACTACTGCCCAAACGTGTCGCCCCGGCTTCAATCATCTTTAAAGCCGTCGGATAATCGCGCACACCGCCGGACGCCTTTACACCAACCCCTGCGCCCACGGTCTGGCGCATCAGTGCCACATCTTCGACTGTCGCGCCGCTTCGGCTGAAGCCGGTGGAGGTCTTGACGAACGCCACACCCAAGTCGCGGCAGATTTCGCAGGCCTGGACCTTCTGCTTGTCGTCGAGCAGACAGGTTTCCAGTATGACCTTCAACGGCACGGCGCCGCAGGCCTTGTGGACCAGGGCGATGTCTTCGCGCACGGCGTCCAGCAGCCCGTCTTTCAACCATCCGATATTGAGCACCATATCGATCTCCCCTGCCCCGGCGGCAATTGCCCGTTGGGCTTCGAAAGCCTTGGTGTCACTCAGGCCGGCCCCCAATGGAAAGCCCACAACAGCACAAATCACTACGCTTTTGTCTATCAGGCATGACGCGGCGTAAGGTACTTGACCCGAGTTCAGGCATACGGAGTAAAAGCCGTGTTCACGGGCCTCTTCGCACAAGGTTCGGATCTGCTCACGGGAGGCGTCGGGAGCCAGCAGGGTGTGATCGATGTACTTGGCCAATGCTGCGGGTGGAAGATTGTTCATTTAACGATCCCTTGCCTGTATGTTGCCAATGATTGTGGCGCGCGCGTCACAGTGCGCATATAAAATAGTTACAATAACAACATTTAATGTTACTTATTTAACAACAACAATCAACCCCCTGGAATACTCGTGGACAGTAGAAAAGCCGAGCGACTGAAGCTCATTCAACAAGCCTTGCAGGACCAGAATGCCATTCACTTGAAGGAAATGGCCGCGCTGCTGGAGGTTTCCGAAATGACCCTACGCCGCGATCTCAACCACTTCAGCGATCATTTGCGCCTGCTGGGCGGCTACATCACGCGAGTCGGCAACGAGGCCGGCGATTATCGCGTGGCGGAGCAGGACACGCGTCACGTTGAGGAAAAACGCCGCATCGGAAAGCTCGCTGCCCAGTTGATCCAGGCCGGTGACACGGTATTTTTTGACTGCGGCACCACCTCGCCTTTTGTGGTTGATTTCATTCCCGATGCGCTGGAGTTCACGGCGGTGTGCAGTTCGCTGAACGTGCTGCTCAAACTGCAGAACAAGCCCAATTGCCACATCGTGTTGTGCGGTGGCACCTTTCACCGCAAGAACCAGGTTTTTGAAAGCCGCGCCGAAAGCAGCATCCTCGACAGCGTGCGCCTGACATGGGCCTTTGTGACCGCCGCCGGCGTCAGCCAGGAATTCGGCGTGACGTGCTTCAACTTCAACGAAGTCGAGGTCAAGCAAAAGGTCATACGCCAGGCCCAGCAGCGCGTGCTGCTCGCCGATTTCAGCAAGTTCGACACGGTGCGCACCGCTCACTTCGCCGCCCTGGAAGACTTTCATTACGTGGTCAGCGACAAGAAAATCCCCCGTGGCTACAAGGAAGTCATCCAGGCCAACGGCACGCAATTGCTGGTCTAACCCAACAGCTTCCGCCGCTCCTGCGCACTCAAGTAACCGGTGGTGACACTGAACGAAGCGCTGGCTCCAGCCGCCAGCACACGCACGTGACCTTTGGCTTTCTCGGCGTTATAGCCCTCGGGTTCACAGGTGGACGGCAGGACGAACGCCGCCACTTGCTGATCCGGCGTGTACAAGATCCAACGCGCGGCGTGCTCAAACTGTTCGGGACGGTAACGGGTGTAAAACGCCGCGCCATTGGGATGATCGAGTAGAAAATGCGCCTGGCCCGCGGCGTCAGTGGCAACACCATCAAGGAAAAACACGATCTCGGGGTCGTACAGTGACGGCTGTTCAAGGCAGGCCAACTGAGTCGGGTGCTCGGCCAGTCGGGCCATGTAGGCGCTCCAGGCTGGCGTCGGCTTGACGTGGTCCGGCACGCTGGTACGCAGGCGCAGGCGTTGCACGCCCAACGGTTCGACAAACCGCGCACCGGTCACAAACGCGTAGTTCATGTGGGCCATGTACATCAGGTCCATGGGCTTTCCGGCAAGGTTCGTCACGTCCATATTGATATCGAACAAGGCCGAATCGGCGCGCAATGTGACGCTGGGGCAAGCCAGGTAACGATCGCCGAACCCCTTGGCGTACTGATACGAGCCGCCCAGGCGCAAAAAGCCCTCGCCCACTTCCAGCCAGGCCGTGTCCAGGGGCGCGCAGGGCATTTCGCCGTGCAAGGCGTGCGTGTCGTCCGGCGTCGGGCAACCATTGCGCAGCAGGCCACTGTGAAACATGAAGCAGCCATAGGTGTCGATGACCGTCGGGCTGGGCCGAGGTTGCTCGAACAGGTTGTTCATAGTCAGGTTGCAACCGTCGAACTCGGCTGACCAGATCATCTGTCCTTGATAAGGCAGTACCACCAGCTTGCCACGGCTGTTCTCCAGGCTCAGGGCCAACACACCGGACGCATAGGTCCAGGCACTGACCTTGAATGCAGGGGATTGCAGAAGGATCTTTTCCTGCTCGCCAAACACCGCTCGGTACAGTGGGATACGTGTATTCATGAGGCCACCGCCCCGGTGGCGCCCGCCGGTAAGGTGCCGGGTTGGCGCATGCACTTGAGCGCATACATCACGATCACGATAAAGCACAGTAACGGCACGCTGTAAGCCAGCTGCATGTTGCCGCCGCTGGCGTCGGACAGCAGGCCCTGGAAGATCGGGATCACCCCGCCGCCTACAATGCTCATCACCAGCAATGAGCCACCGACACCGGTGTCTTCACCCAGGCCATCGATGGTCAGGCCGTAGATGGTCGGCCAGCAGGGGCCGAGGAAAATGCTCACGCCGACTGCTGCATACACCGCCGAAATGTTCGGCACCAGAATGGTATAGGCCAGCAGCACGATACACAGCACGCCGTAGATTGCCAGGACCTTCGCGGGGTGCAGCCGCCGCATCAACAGGTTGGCGATCAGCTTGCCGACAAAATACGCGGCAAAGGTGGTCAGCAAAAACCAGGAGGCGCTGCGCTCGTTCATACCGCCCATTTGCATGGCCAGGCGAATGGTGAAACTCCACACGCCGACCTGGGCGCCCACGTAAAGAAACTGCGCCAATACGCCAAAGGTAAAGCGTGGGTTGCGCCACAGCCGGCCCAGGCTCTGACGCAGACTGCCGGGCTTGCTGCCAGCGGGCTTATTGCCCTTGCAGGCGGGAAATCGCGTAATGGCGATCAGGATAAAGATCAGCACCAGCACGGCGATCATCCACTTGTAGGGCAAGAGCGTGGACTGGATCATTTGCAACTGCGCAACCGCCGCCTCGGAAGCGCTCATCTGCGTCAGTTGTTCCCTGGTGGCGTCCGTGTCCTTGAACATCACAAAGCTGCCTACGTACACCCCGGCCATTGCGCCGAATGGGTGGAAGGTCTGCGAAATGTTCAAGCGTCGGGTCCCGGTTTCCCGTGGCCCCATCAGTGTCGAATAGGTGTTGCACGCAGTTTCAAGGAACGACAGCCCGGCGGCTATCACAAACAGCGCCAACAGGAACATGCCGTACTTGGCCGTGGACGCCGCCGGAAAAAACAACAGGCAGCCGAACATATACAGCAGGAGGCCGATCAGGATCGTGCTCTTGTAGCTGAAGCGACGCACCACCATCGCGGCCGGGATCGCCACGAAAAAGTAGCCCAGGTAAAACGCCGACTGCACAAAGGCGGTCTGGAAATCACTGAGCAGAAACGCTTTCTTGAAATGGGCGATCAGCACGTCGTTCATACTCGCCGCCGCCGCCCACAGCGCAAAGATGCTGCACAGCAGGATAAAGGCGAACCAGGGCGTGCGGTTCAGGTAGAAGCCATCGGGAGTCGGTTGCAGCGCAGGTTTGTTCATTATTGTTCTCCGGGCTGGGTTGGGTATTACCGCTGTTGCTGGAAACGCGTGAACGTTTCGTGGTCGGGATAAGACGTTTGCGTACCCAGCGCCATGACCGAGCACGCGGAATACGCTACCGCCTGTTCAATGGCCTGACGGATATGGCCGTCGCGGTTCCAGTGGTGAATGAAGCATCCGATAAAGGCATCGCCGGCCCCCGTGGTATCACGGGCCACCACCTGTACGCCGGGCACATGGAATTCGCCCTCTTCGCCCACGTACAACGCACCGTGCTCGCCAAGGGTGACGATCACGTGGCGAATGCCGCTGGTGACCAGGATGCGCGCGGCGGCCTGGGCCGAGGCCGGCGAGTTCACGACGTGACCGGTGATCAGCGCCAGTTCCGATTCGTTGGGGATCAGGAAGTCCAACTGCGCCAAGTGCTCGGCGCTCAACCCGGTCAGCGCCGGTGCCGGGTTGAGCAGCACCGCGATAGCGTGTCGGTGAGCGAATTCGATGGCGTGGTAGACCGTCTCCACGTTGATTTCCAACTGCAGCACGATCAGGGTGCATTCACGCAGGTCCGCTGCAGCGGCATCGATGTCCGCCGGCGACAGATGCGCATTGGCTCCTTTGACGATCAATATGCTGTTGTGCGAGTCAGTTCGCACGAAGATCGGCGCGACGCCGCTGGAAACACCCGGCACGCGCTGCACGTAACGGGTGTCGATGCCAAAGCGTTGGAAGTTGGCCACAGTGTTGTCGGCAAACATGTCGTCGCCGACCTTGCTCAGCATTAGGACATCAGCCCCCAACTTGGCGGCCGCGACGGCCTGGTTGGCCCCCTTGCCGCCGCAACCGAGGGCAAAACCCGGCGCTTCGAGGGTCTCGCCCTGGGCCGGCATGCGGTCGATGTAGGTAATCAGATCAACCATGTTGCTGCCGATGACTGCGATCTTGCTCATTGCTATTCCACCTTGTTACGGCACGACGAGGCAAGGCGTGCCGCTCTTGTTTTGTTATTTAAATAACATTAGGTGTGAATATTCAATCTTTTTTTGTGGGTCGAATCAATTTTGCCGGATGGTCTTACCCGGTTCCCCTTTCTGCGGACAAAAAAAACCGGCCTCAGAGGCCGGCCCTTGATCAACAGGTCTACACGCTGAACCGATCCACCGACTGCGACAATTTCCCGGCCAGGCCGGCCAGCTCATCGGTGGTCGCGGCTGTTTCACCGATGACGCGGCTATTGTTTTGCGACATACCGGCGATCATCTCCACCTGGTGGGCGATTTCATTGCTGGCCAGGCTCTGCTCGCCGATGGTCCGGGAGATGTCGTTGACCAACTCCGTGGTGCTCAAGGTGGCCTGCAGAATCTCGCGAATGGCGCGCTCCACATCGGCGGTCACGGCCATGCCTTTGTCCACCTGGGCGACGCCCTCCTCCATACTGGTCACCGCCTCCCGGGTGCTTTGCTGGATACGCCCGACCATGCTGGCGATTTCCTGGGTGGAGGCGCTGGTGCGGCCGGCCAGGCTGCGTACTTCGTCGGCAACAACGGCAAAACCGCGCCCTTGTTCACCGGCGCGAGCGGCTTCGATGGCGGCGTTGAGGGCCAGCAGATTGGTTTGGTCGGCGATGCCCTTGATCACTTGGATGATGCTGTAGATGGCCTCGGATTCCTTGTCCAGGGTGCGAATGACCAGAGCCGATTGCTGGGCGGAACGAGCAATGCCGTCCATGTCGCTGACCACTTGGTGAATCACCCGGCCGCCGTCCTTGGCCAGGGCTTCGGCCTGGTTGGCCATGTCCAGCGCGCGCCCGGCGTGGCGAGTGATTTCTTCGATGCTGGCGGTCATTTCGCTGGCGGCGGCGGCCATGGTGCTGGCGGCGGCGCTTTGCTGCTGGCTGCTGCCCGCCACTTCATGGCAGCCCTGGCTCAGTCGTTCGCTCACGCCATTGACGCCATGGGCATTGCTGCGCACCACGTCGATCATGCCGCGCAGGTCGCGCTGCATGGTGGCCAGGCTGCGTATCAATGAACTGGCTTCGTCCTTGCGGCTGGGCTCGACAATCGGTTCGCTCAAGTTGCCGCTGGCGATACTCGCGGCGATGCGGCTGGCTGCTTGCAGAGGCCCCATGATGCTGAGGATTACCCAGCGTCCCTGGGCCAGCAGTAGCAACAGGCTGGCGATCAGTACCGCGCCCAGGATCAGATTGGCGTTATGGATGGTGCGTTGGGTGGCTTCGCCCGTGCGTTCGGTATGGCTTTCGATCAACTCGCTGAAGGCGCCCATTTGATCTTCAAGCTGGCTGAAGGCTTTATTGAAGGTTTCAAGCTCCCCGCGAGCGCCTTCGGGGTTGCCCAAGGCCAGCGCGACGATACGCTCGGCGGCGCCGATGTAGGTGTCCAGGCTGGGCTTGATGTTGTCGAGATTGGTTTTGAGCGTGGCTTCCAACGGCAACTTGAGGTTGGCGTCCAGCGACTGGCGAAAGTGCTCGGCGTGCTCCTTGAGCGAGCTGTTGACCTCTGCGGCGGTGGTGGTGCTTTTGCCCAGGCCTACCAGCATGGCGGACAACACATCGGCTCGCAGCGCGTCATGCATCATGTCGGCTTCCATGTGGTTGCGCAAAACGGTCATGCTGACTTCGTTTTCCTGCACGGCAGCGCTCATCTGCCGGTTTCCAAGGTAACCGGCCAGGCTCATGACCACGGCGGTCAGCAACCCGGTCGCAATCAACAGCGTTAAGCGTAACTTGATCGTCATGCGGATATCCCCTTACCCAAGCGCCGATGCGTCGTTACCAGCGTTATCGGCATCACTGGCTGTTAGTGAAGCTCAAGTTTGCGGATCTGCGCGGATACCTTAAGCTGGGCGTCTTTTGCCTGCCCGGGACACCCATGCCTCAACGTATTGCCCACCTCGCCTTGCTGCTGGGGTTGATCACCGCCATCGGCCCGTTCGCCATCGACAGCTACCTCCCCGCCCTCCCCACCCTGGGCGCCAGCCTGCAGGCGTCGCCCGCCGCCGTGCAGATGAGCCTCACGGTATTTTTCATGATCATCGGCGTGTGCCAGTTGTTCTACGGGCCGCTCAGCGATGTGTATGGGCGCAAGCCGCCGATCTATGCCGGCCTGGTAATTTTCGCCGTGGCCAGCGTCGGTTGCGCACTGGCGCCGACCATTGAAGTGCTGATCGGGTTTCGCGCCCTGCAAGCGTTTGGCGCGTGCGCCGGCATGGTCATCCCGCGAGCGATCGTGCGCGACCTCTATACCGGCCATCAGGCCGCGCGCTTGATGGCGTTGCTGATGCTGGTGATGAGTGTGTCGCCGATCCTCGCGCCCCTGGCCGGCAGTGTGGTGATTTCACTCTGGAGCTGGCGCGAGGTGTTCGCCGTGCTGGCGGTGGTGGCCGTGCTGTGCCTGGTGATGACCGTTGTACAACTGCCCGAAACCCACCCGGCCGAGCGGCGCCTGGGCAAAACCCTGGGCGGTGCGATCCGCAGCTACGGCGCGCTGCTGCGCGATCCGGTGTTTATTGGCCTGGCGGTGGTCAGTGGTTTTGGCCTGGCCACGTTCTTTGTGTTTATCGGCAGCGCGCCGTTCGTGTATATCCAGTATTTCGGCTTGACGCCTACCCAGTTCAGCCTGTGCTTTGCCGTCAACGCCGCCTCGTTTTTCGCCATGAGCCAGCTGACGGCCCGCCTGAGCGCGCGCTTTGGCCTGGCACCGCTGATTCGCTGGTCGGTAATTGTCGTGGCGGCCGTGATGGCGCTGCTGGCGGCCACCACGCTGTGGGGCGATAACCTGGCGTTGATGATGACCCTGCTGTTTGTCGGCTTCGGCTTTCTGGGCCTGTTGTTGCCGGCCGCCGGGGTGTTGTCGCTGGAGGATCACGGTGCGGTGGCAGGGTCTGCGTCGGCGTTGCTGGGCGCGATTCAGATGGTCACCGCCGCTGTGTCGATGACACTGGTGGGGCTGTTCGCCGACCATACGCCGGCGCCGATGCTGGTGGGCATCGCGCTGTGCGCGGCCGCCGCCCTGCTCACGGTGATATGGACGCTGCGCCGCTTGCCGCCGCACCTGGCGAGTGCTTGAGCCTTACAAATCGAAGCGATCCACCGCGCGCCGCCGCTCATTGTCGTCACGCACGTCATAGCTGGCGGTGGTCTGGATATTGGTGTGATGGGCCAGCTTCTGCGCGATCGACAGGTCATGCTCCTCGATCACCCGGGTAATGAACGAGCGGCGAAAATCATGGGGCATGATCTTCACGCCCACCTGGTCCCCGCGCTGGCGAGCGATGTAGTAAATCGCGTGTTTAGTGATGCGTTCCCGGGTGATATGGCTGCCGCGACGGATTCGGTTGAACAGGAACGGGTCGTCCTGTTCGCCCTCCTTGAGTTGCCCGCGACGAAACTCCAGCCAGGCCTGCAGCTTGGCGAAGGCCCAGTCTGGCGCGTATTTGATCAGCTCTTTATTGCCCTTGCCGATCACGCGCAAGCTGCGCTGTTCAAAATCGATCTGCGCCAGGTCAAGGTTGACCGACTCCGATTTGCGCATGCCCGAGCCGTACAGGATGCCGATCACGGCGGCATCGCGCAGGCCTTGCGGGCGCGGGTCGGCGGCGCAGACCTCCATCATTTCGCGGATCAACGTGCGGCGCAGGTTACGCCCCTGCCCCAGGCGCGTACCGGACGCGGCCTTGACCGAGCGCATCTTCAACAAGTGTTCCTGGCTGATCAGGCTCATCCGCCATGCTTCGTTCATCACCCCGCGCACCGCATTCACATACAGCGATGAGGTGTTCGGCGCATAGCCGTCCTCGCGCAACGCGGCGACCAGGGCGATTACCTGTTCGGGCTGCAGCAGGTGCCAGTCGATTTCTTCAAGGTTGACGTCTTCAAAGCCCAGGCGGTCGGCGGCGTCCTGCAGCACGTAGCGCATGGTCAGCTGGCTGGAGGGCGCCAGGCGGGTGAGATAAAGGGTCAGCGGGTTGCGGATGGACTCAGTCAAGATAGATCAGCCTTTGGATTAAATATCACGAGCAATCTATTGATTAATCGCGATATTTATTGAATTGGCGAGGGCCGAGTCTAGCGCAATCCGGGCACTGCCATCAAATCACGGCGCCACGTCATCCTCTTCCGTGGGTTGCTGGGGTTGGGTCTGGGACTGGCTCCAGTCGGCGTCCTGTTTTTTCATCAGCGCAAACCAGTGCTGACGCATGAACGCCAGGTAGCTGTCCGGTGCCTTGGCAAAATCCTTCTCGTCGCCATAGCAGCCCGGCAGCGGTAGCTCGGTGCCCTGCTCTTTGTACTGGCTGACCAGCGCCTGCTGCGCGGCAACGCTGCAATCGGTCGGCAACGGCATGCCGCGCAGGGCGCCGGCGTCCTCGTCCCACCAGGCTGCGCCGTAACGGTCGACGCCGCGCAGGCGATACTTCTCGGACTTGCCCGCGTGCATGATCAGCTTGAATTCATTGGGGCTCACGTCGCTGGTACAGGTGCGCGAGTAGCCGACAGTCGCCTGGGTCGTGCCGTCACCCAGAAGGTCGGTGACTCGGGTGGCTGCCGTGTCAAAGTGCAGCCCGGCGTCGAATTCGCACTGGCGCACATCGTCGTAAAGCATCCACACGCGCTTGGGATGCTCGCCGGCCAGCAGGTACTGGGCCGCGTAGACAAAGGCCGACTGGGTGCCATCGTCGTCCCGCTCGCTGACCTGTTCGGCCAGCACCAGCAGGTTCTTGCCCTGGCGGTCGTCCCAGGTATAGGCAGCGACCTGCTTGCCGCGTACTTCGACGCCCTCCGGTACCTGGTCAATGCTCGCCAGGGTCACACCCTCATCGGCTCGCACGGTGGTGACCCAGGCAACGCACACCAACAATCCGATCAACACCGGCCGCAACTGGCCGCGTAAAAGCTGCACGCTATTCATCCGAGTACCCTGGCAAGAGATGGCTTACTTTACCGGCACTTGAAGGGCAATGCAGAGAAGATTGTTGAATACAGGCAGTGGAGCCATCACGTGCGCCGATCACGTGAACCAAATACGTGCCAGCCCGTTCCTATTCGGCTGAACATTCACAAGGTTTAACACCTTGGCCACATAGCTGAACACTGGCTGTCTACCTGTCAAATAAACGAGTTTTTCATCCGCCTTTCATATTCGTTGAACATTTTTGCGCTTAACCTTATAGGCATCACTTCAGAACAATCCGGGGTTTATCGACTAACCTGTTGATTACACTTTATCTTTAGCGCCGTTTTGTCATCTGCGGGCCGTAGTTTCGCCCACTAATCGCTGCTGTTTTCGCGCTCCAAGTTGCTCCAGCCGAGGTTATTAATCTTTGAAACCCTACCCTATTCATTGCGTATCGATCGTTATTCCGGTCTATAACGAGCAAGAGAGCCTGCCTGAGTTGCTGCGCCGCACCACGGCCGCTTGCCAACAGCTGGCCTACGACTACGAAATCATTCTGGTGGATGACGGTAGCCGCGACAATTCGGCGCAATTGCTCGAAGACGCCGCCGCCGAAGATGGCAGCAAGGTAGTGGCGGTGATTCTCAACCGTAACTATGGCCAGCACGCCGCGATCATGGCGGGTTTCGAACAGTGCCGCGGCGAAGTGGTGATTACCCTCGACGCCGACCTGCAAAACCCGCCGGAAGAAATCCCGCGCCTGGTGGAACAAGCCGCGCTGGGCTACGACGTGGTCGCCACGGTGCGCAACAATCGCCAGGACTCGGCCTTCCGCCGCTGGCCTTCGCGCCTGATCAACCTGGCCGTGCAGCGCTCCACCGGCGTGGCCATGACCGATTACGGCTGCATGCTACGCGCCTACCGCCGCACCATCGTCGACGCGATGCTGGCCTGCCGCGAGCGCAGCACCTTTATCCCGATCCTGGCCAACGGCTTCGCCCGGCACACCACGGAGATCCTGGTGCACCACGCCGAGCGTGAACACGGCGAATCCAAATACAGCGCCATGCGCCTGATCAGCCTGATGTTCGACCTGCTCACCTGCATGACCACCACGCCGTTGCGCCTGCTGTCCATCGTCGGGTTCAGCCTGGCGGCGCTGGGCGTGCTGTTTGCCTTCGCGCTGATCGTCATGCGCCTGGCCTTCGGTGCCACTTGGGCGGGCGACGGCCTGTTCGTGCTGTTTGCCGTGCTGTTCGTATTCACCGGTGGCCAGTTCATCGGCATGGGCCTGCTGGGCGAATACCTGGGCCGTATGTACAGCGATGTGCGCGCCCGCCCGCGTTTCTTCATTGAAAAAGTGCTGCGCAACCAACCGGCAGCACCGGCTCCCGTGGTCGTCGTCGATGGCCTGGTGTCTTCCCATACTTCTACTTCTTCTTCCGATCAGGTTCAGTCATGAGTTCAAAAGCCGTTGTATTCGCCTACCACGATATTGGCTGTGCGGGTATCGAAGCCCTGCTGGCTGCGGGCTACGACATTGCCGCCGTGTTCACCCATGCCGATGACCCCAAGGAAAACAACTTCTACGGCTCCGTCGCCCAGCTGTGCGCCCGCAACGGTATCCCGGTGCACGCCCCGGAAGACGCGAACCATCCGCTGTGGGTCGAACGCATCGCCAAGCTGAACCCGGATTTCATCTTCTCGTTTTACTACCGCAACCTGCTCAGCGAACCGCTGCTGGCCCTCGCCCGCCAAGGCGCGTTCAACCTGCATGGTTCGCTGCTGCCCAAATACCGTGGCCGCGCGCCAGCCAACTGGGTGCTGGTCAACGGCGAAACCGAAACCGGCGTGACCCTGCACCGCATGGTCAAGCGTGCCGATGCCGGCGCGATCCTGGCCCAACACAAAGTCAGCATCGAGCGCAGCGACACCGGGCTGAGCCTGCACGCCAAGCTGCGAGAGGCCGCCAGCCACCTGCTGCGCGACGCCCTGCCGCAACTGGCCCAAGGCAAACTGGCTGAAACTGCCCAGGACGAAAGCCAGGCCACCTGCTTCGGCCGCCGTACCGCCGCCGATGGCAAGATCGACTGGAACAAGCCCGCCGAAGAACTGTTCAACCTGGTGCGCGCCGTGACTCAGCCTTACCCTGGCGCCTTCTGCGCGGTGGGCGAGCACAAACTCATCGTTTGGCAGGCGGAAGTGGCCCAGGGCAACGAAGGCCTGGCGCCGGGCCGGGTGATCAGCGTCAATCCGCTGCGCATCGCCTGCGGTGAAGACTCGCTGGTGATCAAGTTCGGCCAGCGCAACGACAACGGCCTGTACCTGGCCGGCCCGTCCCTGGCCGATGAACTGGGCCTGGTGGACGGCTCCGTGCTGCGCGGCGCCGAGTCGGGCCGCAAGCCACGCCGCACCCGCGTGCTGATCCTGGGCGTGAACGGCTTTATCGGTAACCACCTGTCCGAGCGCCTGTTGCGTGACGACCGCTATGAAGTCTACGGCCTGGATATCGGCTCCGACGCCATCGAGCGCCTGCGCAGCCACCCCAACTTCCACTATGTGGAAGGCGATATCAGCATTCACACCGAGTGGATCGAGTACCACATCAAGAAGTGCGACGTGGTGCTGCCGCTGGTGGCCATCGCCACGCCGATCGAGTACACCCGCAACCCGCTGCGCGTGTTCGAGCTGGATTTTGAAGAAAACCTCAAGCTGGTGCGCTACTGCGTCAAGTACAACAAGCGCGTGATCTTCCCCTCCACGTCCGAAGTCTATGGCATGTGCCAGGACCAGTACTTCGACGAAGACACCTCCAACCTGGTAGTGGGCCCGGTCAACAAGCAACGCTGGATCTACTCGGTCTCCAAGCAGCTGCTCGACCGCGTGATCTGGGCCTACGGCGACAAGGGCCTCAAATTTACCCTGTTCCGTCCGTTCAACTGGATGGGCCCGCGCCTGGACCGCCTGGACTCGGCGCGTATCGGCAGTTCCCGCGCTATCACCCAGCTGATCCTGAACCTGGTGGAAGGCACGCCGATCCGCCTGTTCGACGGTGGCGAGCAGAAGCGTTGCTTCACCGACATTGCCGACGGCATCGAGGCCCTGGCGCGCATCATTGATAACGACAAGGGCGTCTGCGACGGCCAGATCATCAACATCGGCAACCCGGAAAACGAAGCCAGCATCCGTCAGTTGGGCGAAGAGCTGCTGCGTCAGTTCGAAGCGCACCCGCTGCGCGGCAACTTCCCGCCGTTCGCGGGTTTTCGCGACGTGGAAAGCAAGGCGTTCTACGGCACCGGTTACCAGGACGTGGCACACCGCAAGCCGAGCATCGAGAACGCCAAGCGCCTGTTGAACTGGGAGCCGACCGTGGCGATGAGCGAGACCATCGGCAACACGCTGGACTTCTTCCTGCGTGAAGCAATGCTTGAAATAGCGGATAAAAAGTAATGAAGGCAGGCCTGCGCATCGACGTCGACACCTACCGAGGCACCCGTGAAGGCGTGCCACGGCTGCTCGAGTCCCTGGACGAAGCCGGGATTAAAGCGACGTTCTTCTTCAGCGTCGGGCCGGACAACATGGGGCGCCACTTGTGGCGCCTGATCCGCCCGCAGTTCCTGTGGAAAATGCTGCGTTCCAATGCCGCCGGCCTGTATGGCTGGGACATCCTGCTGGCCGGCACCGCCTGGCCGGGCAAGCCGATTGGCCGTGACCTGGGGCACTTGATGCGCCAGGCCAAGGCCGCCGGGCATGAAGTCGGCCTGCACGCGTGGGACCACCACGGCTGGCAGGCCAACACCGGGCGCTGGAGCGACGCACAACTGGTCGAGCAGATCCGACGCGGTGTGGATACCTTGAGCGATATCTTGGGTGAGCGGATCGACTGTTCAGCGGCCGCCGGTTGGCGCGCCGACGAGCGCGTGGTGCAAGCCAAACAAGCCTTCAACTTTCGCTACAACAGTGATTGCCGGGGCACCAGCCTGTTTCGACCGACCTTGGCCGATGGCTGCGCGGGCACCCCACAAATTCCGGTAGACCTGCCGACCTTCGACGAAGTCGTCGGGCCGGTGGTGGCTGCCAAGGACTTCAACGCGTTTATCCTCGACCGGTTCAACGCGTCGAAGCTGAACGTCTACACCATTCACGCAGAAGTAGAAGGGATTCTGATGGCCCAGGATTTTCGCCAGTTGCTCGCCCAGGCAGGGCAGCGCGGCATTGATTTCCAACCCTTGAGCGCGTTATTGCCTGCGGATGTGACCACCCTGCCCCAGCAACAGCTGGTGCGCGGCGCGTTGAGCGGCCGCGAAGGTTGGCTCGGAGTGCAGCAGGCATGATCCGCCGCTGGGCATTGCCCTTGCTCCTGTTGGCGTTTGGCGTGTTTTACCTGTTACCACTGGCCACCCACGGCCTGTGGATTCCGGATGAAACCCGCTATGCGCAGATCAGCCAGGAAATGCTGCTGACCGGCAAGTGGGCCGCGCCGCACTTCATGGGCATTCGCTACTTCGAAAAACCGGCGGCGGGCTACTGGATGATCGCGCTGGGCCAGGCGATCTTCGGCCAGAACCTGTTCGGCGTGCGCTTTGCGTCGGCCTTGAGCACCGGCTTGAGCATCCTGCTGGTTTACCTGATGTCCCGCCGGTTGTGGAACGACCCGCAGAAAAGCCTGATCAGCAGCGTGCTGTACATGAGTTTCGTCAGCGTGGCGATGCTCGGTGGCTACGCCAATCTGGACCCGCAGTTCACCTTCTGGGTCAACCTCACAGGCGTAGCCTTGTGGTTCTGCTTCGACAGCCGCACGCAACGGGCCAGGTTGTGGTCCTGGGCCGTAGTCGGCCTGGCCTGTGGCATGGGTTTCATGACCAAAGGCTTCCTGGCGTGGTTGCTGCCGGTGTTGATCGCCCTGCCCTACGCCCTCTGGCAGAAACGCTCGACGGAACTGTTCAAGTTCGGCCCGGTGGCCGTGGCTGCGGCGATCCTGGTCAGCTTGCCATGGGCCCTGGCCGTGCACCTGCAAGAGCCGGATTACTGGCACTTCTTCTTCTGGCATGAGCATATCCAGCGCTTTGCCGGTGAAGACGCGCAGCACGCCGAGCCGTTCTGGTATTACCTGCCGTTGCTGGTGGCGTTTACGCTGCCCTGGGTTGCGCTGCTGCCGTCCAGCCTCAAACAGGCGTGGCTGGACCGGCGCCTGCCGAACACCGCGTTCCTGCTGCTGTGGCTGCTGATGCCCCTGGCCTTTTTCAGCCTGGCCAAAGGCAAACTGCCCGCCTACATCATGCCGTGCCTGCTGCCCCTGGCCTTGCTGATGGGGTCGACCTTGAGTGACAAGCTCGCTCAAGGCCGTGGCCGCGTATTGCGCATCAACGGTTGGCTGAACCTGGTCATCGGCGTGCTCGCCCTGTTGGCAATCATCTGGTTCCAGTGGAAGAAACCGGTGTACGAACCCGGTGAAGAAACCCTCAGCCTGGTGCTGCTGTTTACCTGTCTGTTCGGCTGGATCCTGGCCAACCTGTTTCAGGCTGCCCGCCCGCTGAAACTGTGGGCCGCGCCGCTGATCGGCAGTGCCTTGCTGGTTGCCCTGGTGCCCGCCGCGCTGCCCCATTCGGTGGTTTATAACAAGACCCCGGACCAGTTCATCATCGATCATGCCGAAGAACTCAAGCCTTCCATTGCGCTGTTGAGCAACGACCTGGGCGCCTCCGCTGCGCTGTCGTGGCGCCTGAAACGGCCCGACATCACGCTCTACAACACCTCTGGCGAGGTGAAATACGGCCTGGCTTATGCGGACACCGCCCAGCGCCTGGTCGACCGCAATCGAATCCAGGCCTGGATGGCCGAAACCCGCCGCAGCGGCGCTGTCGGCGTGGTGATGCGCGTCAACAGCCAGGGCGAAAGGGAAGAGCTCGCCCTACTGCCTGCAGATGGCAAGCGCTATGCGCAGGGCAATATCGTGATTCTGATTTTCCCGCAGGTCGCGCAATGATCACCCTGCTTCTGTTACTCAGCGCCTGCCTGCTCACATGCGCGGGCCAGGTCTCGCAGAAATTTGCCGTGGAAAGCTGGCGTGAATTGCCCGACGGTTGGGCGCTGAAGCTGCGCTCACCCTGGTTGTGGTCGGCCCTGGTGTGCCTGGGCATGGGTTTGCTGGTGTGGCTGCTGGTGTTGCAGCGCCTGGAAGTCGGGATTGCCTACCCGATGCTCAGCATGAACTTTGTCGTTGTCACGCTGGTGGCGCGCTTTGTGTTTGCTGAACACATCGATGGCCGCCACTGGCTGGGCGTGGTGCTGATCATTGCCGGTGTTGTGCTGCTGGGGCGCCAGGTATGAGCCGGATCCGCGGTTTCGCCCTGGCCCTGGGCAGTGTCGGCCTGGTCAGCGTGGCCCAATTGGGCATGCGCTGGAGCATGACACGCCTGCCGTTGCCGGATGCGTGGCTGAGCGCCTTGAGCAGCGCCAGCATCGACCTGAGCGCCCTGGGCGTGGTGGCCCTGGCGATCAGTGCCTATGCACTGTCGATGCTCTGCTGGCTCGGCGCGCTGAAGCACTTGCCCCTCGGGCGCGCTTACTCGCTGCTGAGCATCAGCTACGCGCTGGTGTATCTGCTGGCCGTCTGCCTGCCGGTATTCAACGAACACTTTTCGCTTGCAAAAACCCTGGGGGTGGCCTTGGTCATCCTCGGTGTACTGGTTATCAACTCTCGTCGTGCTAGCACCTCAAGTCCCAGGAATACCCCATGAAAATCAGTGTATTTGGTAGTGGTTATGTCGGCTTGGTACAGGCCACCGTATTAGCCGAAGTCGGTCACGATGTTATTTGCATGGACGTTGACCGGAGCAAGGTCGAGTCGCTGCAGAAAGGCCATGTGACGATCTTCGAGCCGGGCCTGGCGGCCATGGTCAAGGAAAACCTGGAAAGCGGACGCCTGCATTTCACCTACGACGAAAAACTCGCCGTCGAGCATGGTGAGGTGCTGTTCATTGCGGTGGGTACGCCGTCGGATGAGGACGGTTCGGCCGACCTCAAATACGTGTTGTCGGTGGGTGACGCGGTGGCGCGCCATCGCATGGCGCCGGTGATCCTGGTGGAAAAGTCCACTGTTCCCGTCGGCACCGGCGACACCCTGCGCTCGCATATCGAAAAAAACCTGCGCGCCGCCGGCCGTGAGCTGCAATTCGATATTGTCTCCAACCCGGAATTCCTCAAGGAAGGCTCGGCCGTGGCCGACTGCCGCCGCCCGGATCGCATCATCATTGGCTGCGAGCGCGAAGAAGTGCGGGAAGTGATGCGCGACCTGTACGCACCGTTCAACCGCAACCATGACCGCATTATCTTCATGGACCTGCGCAGCGCCGAACTGACCAAGTACGCCGCCAACTGCATGCTCGCCACCAAGATCAGCTTTATCAACCAGATCGCCGAGCTGGCCGAACACCTGGGCGCCGACATCGAAGCCGTGCGCCTGGGCATTGGCGCCGACTCGCGCATCGGCTACCACTTCATTTATCCCGGTTGCGGCTACGGCGGCTCCTGTTTCCCCAAAGACATGCGCGCTCTGATCCACAGCGCCAAACAGGCCAACTGTTCCAGCGACCTGCTGGAAGCCGTGGAAGCGATCAACCAGCGCCAGAAAAGCAAGTTGTTCGAGCGCATCAACGCGTTCTTCAAGGGCGACCTGCGCGGCAAGACCTTCGCCCTGTGGGGCCTGGCCTTCAAGCCCAACACCGACGACATGCGTGACGCGCCGAGCCGCGTGCTGATGGAAGCCTTGTGGGCCGCCGGCGCCAATGTGCGTGCGTTCGACCCCGAAGCCATGCAGGAAACCCAGCGCATCTATGGTGACGACCCACGACTGATGCTGATGGGCACGCCGGAATCCACCCTGGGCGGCTCCGATGCGCTGGTCGTCTGCACCGAGTGGCAGCAATTCAAGGCACCGGACTTCGACCTGATCCACCAGCGCCTGAAAACCCCGGTGATCTTCGATGGTCGCAACCTGTACGACGGTGAGCGCCTGACGCGCAAAGGCTTCAAATACTTCCCGATTGGCCGTGGTGACTCGTGCGAGTTGCCGATCCCCCAGCAAAACTGGGTGCAACAGGCCAAGGCAGGCTGATCAGTGCACAAGGTTCACCCGCCCCTGCTCACGCCAACGCTGCGCCGACAGTCACTGGGTCTGGGGCTGTTGGCGCTGCTGCTGTTCATCGCCGGCAGCTGGCACCAGGCGATTATCGGCTTCGACTCACGCTTCGTGGTGTTTGCCCAGGAGATGCTGCGCCATGGGCCGAGCTTCTTTCCCACCACTTACGGCCAGCCATATGCCGATTACCTGGCCACCTCGACCCTGCTGACCTGGCTGCTCTCCCTGCCTATCGGCCAGGTCACCAGCTTTACGGCCTGGCTGCCCAGCGCTGTGGCTTCGGCGTCGATCGTGGTGCTGGTCTATCGGCTCACCGCGCCCTACTCCGCGCGCTGGGGTCTGCTGAGCATTGCAATGTTGCTGCTCAGCAGCACCTTTATCAGCCAAACCCGCGCCGTCTCCCTGGACCAGATGCTCGCGGCCGTGACCCTGGCGGTGTTTTACCTGGGTTATGCCCATGAGCATTTTGCTGCAGCCAAACGCCTGCACTGGGTGTTTGCGCTGTTGATGCTGGGTTTTGCGATTCGTGGGCCGATCGGCCTGGTGATTCCTACCGGGGTGCTGTGCAGCTACTACCTGATCAACCGTCAATGGCGTCAGTTGTTCAGCTTCGGGCTGTTGGCGCTGGCCTTGCTGGCAGCGTGTATCGGCCTGCTGTTGCTGCTGGCCAAGCTCAGCGGTGGCGAAGACTTCATGCGTGAGGTGATTCGCATGCAGTTTCTGGGGCGCATGGATGGCAGCGAAGGCTCTGGCGGCGTGCTGTATTACTTCACCAGCTCCCTCGGCAACTACGCCCTGGCCTATCCGGTGGCGCTGCTGGTGCTGCTGGCCGTGATGAGCGGCGGCCGCCGAGCGCCAGACCCGGCGTTGAAGCTGGTGCTGTACTGCGCGGCGGCGGGTGTCTTGGTGATGCTTGGCTTGTCGGTACCCCAGGCAAAAAAGGCGCGGTATATCCTGCCGATGCTGCCGATGGCAGCGATCATTGCCGCGTATCCGTTTCAGGTCGCACAAGGCCGTCTGTTCAGCGGGTTGCGCGGCTTGATGCTGGTGCTGTGGACGCTGCTGCCGGCGCTGTTGGCGGTGGGCTTGATGGTTGCGCGACGGCGTTACCCGCAACTGTTGGCCGATCTCGGGCCGATGTTTGGCGTACTGGCAGTGCTGCAGGTATTGGCGTTGCTAGCACTGTTCTGGGCTCGACTGCGCCCGGTCGGTCCGGCATTCGCCGCGGTCATGGCGATCTGGACGACTTACATCATGGTCGTCGAACCCTTGGAGCGCAGCCTTTACGACACCCGCACATTCACCCTGGCGGCCAAGGAGCAGATCCTGCAACAACCGGCGCCATTGGTCTTGCATGCGTTGGGCAAAGACGCAAAAGCCATCAAGTTCATGGTCAACTTCAATTGCGACAAGGTTCCGCTGTTTACCCAGTTGCCCATAGAGCTCCAGCCTGTTCAGGCGCCCGCCTGGCTGGTGATGAGCCAGGCCGACTTTAACAGCCTGACTGACCCACGCTTGCGTGCGCTCACGCCGACGCTCACCGGGGCGTTCGATATGACCCCCTACGTGTTGTTGCACCTGGAGAAAAAAGCACCTCTTTGAGTGTGTTTACAGCCGTCACGTAAGAAAAACGCCCGCTTATAAACCCCCTGGGCGTTTTTCATCATAATCACCGAGAAACCCCCTACAGTGCTTTGCGTAACAGCCGCTGAACTTCGCCTTCCGGTGCCCGGAGCCCAACTGTAGACTCGTTTGCAAGGGCATTAACTATCTACCACCCGTATCAAGGGCTGCCTGTAACAGCCCTGGTCAGGGAACCTGCATAACGACATAACAACAAGGAGGGCAATGCCGTGCGAGAGGATCGGTTATCTGTAGCCGCGCCGAGACTGGATCGGTTGAGGGGCTTACGTGACGCGCTGGTAGCGTTGAAGGGGCCGCTGGCCGACGAACCAGGCTTGCAGGCGAACCTGCAAAAACGCCTGTTCAATGAGGAAGTCGACAGCCTTGTACTGGGCAAGATCTGCACGCCCGCCGCCCATAACACCAAGCGGATCTTTTTTGACGAAGCTCCTTAAGTACATAATTTTTGCATTCAACCCTCATTAATATGCATTGGCGCCGCTGCAACTCAGTTGGCACACTGTTTGGGTTCCTTCCCCCAATGTTGGAACTTTCAAGGGCTTTTCCGGGAAACCAGGCAGGCCTTTTTTTTCGCCCTCAGTTTCAGGACCCCTCTTCAATGCTCGCTCGCTGGTTACCTGCTGCCATCAATACCCGTCCTTCCGAATGGAGTCGCGCCGCTATCGGCATGGCCTTGGGCACACTGCTCAGTGTCTGGGTGTGTGCCCAGGTGTTCGGCATGGAAGTCGCCCTGCACCTGCTTGGCCCGCTGGGGGCGTCGGCGGTGCTGCTGTTTGCCGTGTCGTCGGGGGCGCTGGCACAACCCTGGTCGATCATGGGCAGCTATCTGTGTGCTGGCGTGGTGGCATTGCTCGTGGCGCGGGTGTTGGGACGCACCCTGGGCAGCGCTTGCCTGGCGGCGGGCATGACGGTCGTGCTGATCTGCTGGCTGCGCTGCCTGCATCCCCCGGCCGGTGGCCTGGCCATGACGCTGGTACTGGCCGACCCTGCCTCCATCGCCCTCGGCTGGCACGAACTGGCACCGGTCATGCTCGGCGCCGCTGCCCTGCTGGCGTGTGCGCTGGCCTACAACAATGCCACCCGCACGCGTTATCCCAAGGGACAAGCCGAACCGGTACCTGTCATGCTCGGCAGCGCGCCGGTGACCGACCCGGCCATCACCGCCGCCGACCTCAAGTTGGCATTGGCCGACATGGAGCAGTTCTTCGACGTCGAGCCCACGGAGCTGGAGCAATTGATTCATGCCGCCGAAGGCCATGCGCGACGGCGCAGTATCGGCGAAGTCCTGGCCAGTCGCGTGGTTTGACGCGGTGTGCATAAATGCAACAACGAGCTGCATGATTCCGGGTTGTAGGCGGCAAATTTGCGCTGGTACGATCACGCGATAGTTCGCCCGCGAACATCTTGATAAAGAACAATAAAAGCAGGGAGTTAGTGATGACTGCTCAGGTGTCCTCCGAAGCACGCCACACCGATATTCAGCAGGAAGAAGTACTCAGTGAGGTGCGTAACCATATCGGTTACCTCACCCTCAACCGCCCCACCGGCTTGAATGCCATCACCCTGGAGATGGTGCGTCTGCTGACGACGCAGCTGCAGGCCTGGGCCGATGATCCGCTTGTCTATGCCGTGGTGCTGCGCGGTGCCGGCGACAAGGCCTTCTGTGCCGGCGGCGATATCCGTTCCCTGTACGATAGTTTCAAGCGTGGCGACACCCTGCATGAAGACTTCTTCGTCGAGGAATACGCGCTCGACCTGGCCATCCACCATTACCCCAAACCCGTGCTGGCCTTGATGGACGGCTTCGTGCTCGGCGGTGGTATGGGCCTGGTACAGGGCGCCGACCTGCGCGTCGTGACCGAGCGCAGCCGGCTGGCGATGCCGGAAGTGGCCATCGGCTATTTTCCGGATGTGGGTGGCAGCTACTTCCTGCCGCGTATTCCAGGCGAGCTGGGGATTTACCTCGGCGTCACCGGGGTGCAGATCCGTGCGGCGGACGCCCTGTACTGCGGCCTGGCCGATTGGTACCTCGACAGCGCCAAACTGACGGAGCTTGGGCACGCGCTCGACAGCCTGCAATGGCGCGACTCGCCCCTCAAGGACCTGCAAGGCGTGCTCGCCGGGCTGGCCGTACAACAACTGCCGGATGCGCCGCTGGCGGCCTTGCGCCCGGCCATCGACCATTTCTTCGCGCTGCCGGACGTGCCGAGCATGGTCGAACAGCTACAGCAAGTCACCGTCGCCGACAGCCACCATTGGGCGCTGACCACCGTCGCCCTGATGCAGACCCGTTCGCCCCTGGCCATGGCCGTCACCCTGCAGATGCTGCGCCGTGGGCGCCACCTGCCGCTGGAACAGTGCTTTGCCCTGGAGCTGCATCTGGACCGCCAGTGGTTCGCACGCGGCGACCTGATTGAAGGGGTTCGCGCGTTGATCATCGATAAAGACAAGAACCCGCAGTGGAATCCGCCCACCCTGCAAGGGCTGGACGCCGACCATGTCGACAGCTTCTTTCACGACTTCAAGCAGATTGAGAAATAAGCCATGCAAGATCTTGAATATACTGAAGAACAAGTGATGATCCGCGACATGGCGCGTGACTTTGTCCGAGGTGAAATCGCACCCCACGCCCAGGCCTGGGAAAAGGCCGGCTGGATCGACGACGCCCTGGTGGCCAAGATGGGCGAGCTGGGCCTGCTCGGCATGGTGGTGCCGGAAGAATGGGGCGGCACCTACGTGGATTACGTCGCCTATGCCCTGGCCGTGGAGGAAATTTCCGCCGGGGATGGCGCCACGGGCGCACTGATGAGTATCCATAATTCAGTGGGTTGCGGCCCACTCCTCAACTACGGCACAGAGGCGCAGAAACATACCTGGCTGGCCGCGCTTGCCAGCGGCCAGGCCATCGGTTGCTTCTGCCTGACCGAGCCCCAGGCCGGCTCTGAAGCCCATAATCTGCGCACCCGTGCCGAACTGCGCGATGGCCAGTGGGTGATCAACGGCGCCAAGCAGTTTGTCAGCAATGGCAAGCGCGCGAAGTTGGCCATTGTGTTCGCCGTGACCGACCCGGAGCTGGGCAAGAAAGGCCTTTCGGCATTCCTGGTCCCCACGGATACCCCGGGCTTCGTGGTCGACCGCACCGAACACAAGATGGGCATTCGCGCATCGGACACCTGCGCCGTCACCTTCAACCAATGCACGGTGCCCGAAGCCAACCTGCTGGGCGAGCGCGGCAAAGGCCTGGCCATCGCCCTGTCCAACCTGGAGGGTGGGCGCATCGGCATCGCCGCCCAGGCCCTGGGCATCGCGCGGGCCGCTTTTGAGGCGGCGCTGGCCTATGCCCGTGACCGGGTGCAGTTCGACAAGGCGATCATCGAACACCAGAGCGTGGCCAACCTGTTGGCCGACATGCAAACCCAACTGAACGCCGCACGCCTGCTGATCCTGCACGCCGCACGCCTGCGCAGCGCCGGCAAGCCGTGCCTGTCGGAAGCGTCCCAGGCCAAGCTGTTTGCTTCGGAAATGGCTGAAAAGGTTTGCTCGAAAGCGATGCAGATTCATGGCGGGTATGGGTATCTGGAAGACTATCCGGTGGAGCGTTACTACCGGGATGCGCGGATCACGCAGATATATGAGGGCACCAGCGAGATTCAGCGGATGGTGATTGCCAGGGAGTTGAAGAATTATCAGCTCTGACTGATAAGGGTTGATCATTCCCACGCTCTGCGTGGGAATGCCACCTGGGACGCTCCGCGTCCCGCTAACGATGGCCACGGGTGACGCAGAGCGTCAAGGGCTGCGTTCCCACGCGGAGCGTGGGAACGATCTTGACTCTCCACAGCTACTTGTCTTTGAACTCCGGTGCGCGCTTGGCCACAAACGCCGCCATCCCTTCCTTCTGATCCTGGGTCGCGAACGCTGCATGGAACACGCGGCGCTCAAACCGCACACCTTCAGACAGGCTCACTTCAAACGCGCGGTTCACGCTTTCCTTGACCATCATGCTGATCGGCACCGATTTGCCGGCGATCAGGGTGGCCACTTTCAACGCTTCGTCCAGCAGCTCGTCAGCAGGCACGATGCGCGCAACGATGCCGCAACGTTCGGCTTCTACAGCATCGATAAAGCGCCCGGTCAGGCACATTTCCATGGCCTTGGCCTTGCCCACCGCACGGGTAAGCCGCTGAGTACCGCCCATGCCCGGCAGCACGCCCAGGTTGATCTCCGGCTGACCGAACTTGGCGCTGTCACCGGCCAGGATGAAGTCGCACATCAGCGCCAGCTCGCAGCCACCACCGAGGGCGAAGCCGTTCACGGCGGCAATGATCGGCTTGCGGCGGTTGGCCACGCGGTCGCTGTCGCTGAACAGGTCGTCCAGGTAGATCTGCGGGTAGGTCAGCTCGGCCATTTCCTTGATGTCCGCGCCAGCGGCGAAGGCTTTCTTCGAGCCGGTCAGCACGATGCAGCCGATTTCCGGATTGGCTTCCAGGCCATCCAACGCCAGGTTCAACTCGCTGACCAGTTGGGCGTTCAAGGCGTTCAGTGCCTGCGGGCGGTTGAGGGTAATCAGCCCGACGCGGCCCTGGACTTCGAGCAAAATGGTTTCATAACTCATGTATCGGCTCCTTAAAGATTGCGTGAGATGACCATGCGCTGGATATCGCTGGTGCCTTCGTAAATCTGGCAGACACGCACATCGCGGTAGATCCGCTCCAGCGGGAAGTCGCTCAGGTAACCGTAACCGCCCAGGGTTTGCAAGGCGGCCGAACAGACTTTCTCGGCCATTTCCGAGGCGAACAGCTTGGCCATCGAGGCCTCGACCAAGGCCGGTTTGCCGCTGTCACGCAGGGCTGCCGCGTAATGGACCATCTGCCGGGCGACGGCAATTTGCGTGGCCATGTCGGCCAGGCGAAAGGCCACGGCCTGGTGTTCAATCAGCGCCTTGCCGAAGGTTTCACGCTCGCGGGCGTAGTCGCGGGCCGCTTCAAAGGCGGCGCGGGCCATGCCCACCGATTGCGCGGCAATGCCCACGCGTCCGCCTTCGAGGTTGGCCAGGGCGATCCTGTAGCCCTCGCCCTCCTCGCCCAGACGGTTGGCGACCGGCACCTTCATGTCTTCAAACAGGATCTGGCAGGTATCCGATGCGTGCTGTCCCAGCTTGTCCTCGACCCGCGCCACGGTATAGCCCGGCGAGTCGGTGGGAACGATAAACGCACTGATGCCGCGCTTGCCCGCCGCCGGGTCAGTGACCGCAAACACAATCACCACGCCGGCGTTTTGCCCGGAAGTGATGAATTGTTTGCAGCCGTTGAGCACGTAATGATCACCGTCAAGGCGTGCGCGGGTTTTAAGGCTGCTGGCGTCGGAACCGGCCTGGGGTTCGGTCAGCGCAAAGGCGCCGAGCATGGCCCCGCTGGCCAGGGGCTTGAGGAACTGGTCTTTCTGCTGGTCATTGCCAAATTTGAGGATCGGCACGCAACCCACCGAGTTATGCACGCTCATGATGGTCGAGCAAGCCCCGTCGCCGGCGGCGATTTCTTCCAGGGCCATGGCGTAGGCCAGGTAACCCGTGTCGCAGCCGCCCCATTGTTCCGGTACCAGCATGCCGAAAAAGCCCAGTTCGGCCATTTCACCGATGGCCTCCCTGGGAAAGCGATGCTCGCGGTCCCATTCGGCGGCGAACGGTTTCAGACGCTCCTGGGCAAACTGCCGGGCCGCGTCGCTGATTTGCAATTGTTCGTCATTAGGCAGCATGGTCAGTCCTTAATACAGGCATTCAACGGCCATGGCCGTGGCTTCACCACCGCCGATGCAGATGGCGGCGACCCCGCGTTTGAGGCCTTTCTGGCGCAGGGCCGAGAGCAAGGTCACTAGGATGCGCGCGCCCGAGGCGCCGATCGGATGGCCCAGGGCGCAGGCGCCGCCGTGCACGTTGACCTTGCTGTGGGGAATCTCCAGTTTGCTCATGGTCACCAGGCTGACCACCGCGAACGCTTCGTTGATCTCGAACAGGTCGACATCCGCCACGTTCCAGCCGGTTTTGCTCATCAACTTACGGATCGCGCCGACAGGCGCCACCGGAAACAGCCCCGGCTCATCGGCGAACGCCGCATGCCCATGAATCACCGCCAGCGGCTTGAGGCCGCGTTGCCGTGCATCGGACTCACGCATCAACAGCAGCGCCGCCGCGCCATCGGAGATCGAGCTGGAGTTGGCTGCGGTCACCGTGCCGCCGTCGCGGAAGGCCGGTTTGAGGCTGGCGATCTTGTCCAGCTTGGCCTTGGGCGGCTGTTCGTCATGCAGGATGGTTTTTTGCTCTTTGCCGACGGTGACCTGGACCGGGACTATTTCGGCGGCAAAACTGCCATGGGTGATGGCTTCCTGCGCACGCGTCAGCGAGGCAATCGCAAAGGCGTCCTGGGCTTGTCGGGTAAAACCGTTATGCTCGGCGCAATCTTCAGCAAAGGTGCCCATCAGGCGCCCCTTGTCGTAGGCGTCTTCCAGGCCGTCGAGGAACATGTGGTCGAGCACCTCGCCGTGCCCCATGCGATAACCGCTGCGGGCGCGGTCGAGCAGGTACGGCGCGTTGGACATGCTCTCCATGCCGCCGGCAATCACCACGTCGACGCTGCCGGCGCGCAACGCGTCGTGGGCCAGAATCGTCGCCTGCATGCCGGAACCACACATCTTGTTGAGCGTGGTGCAGCGGGTGGCTTTGTCCAGCCCGGCGCCCAACGCTGCCTGGCGTGCCGGCGCCTGGCCGAGGCCGGCGGGCAGCACGCAGCCAAACAACACTTCATCGACGGCGTCGCTGGCGATACCCGCGCGCTCCACGGCCGCACGAATCGCGGCGGCGCCCAGTTGCGGTGCGGTCAGGCCCTTGAGGTCGCCCTGGAACCCGCCCATGGGCGTGCGCACGGCGCTGACGATAACGATAGGATCGTTCATGAAGAGACCTCCTTACTTGGCAGCCATACGCAAGGCACCGTCAAGACGGATCACCTCGCCATTGAGCATGCTGTTTTCAATGATATGCCGCACCAGGGCCGCATATTCGGCGGGTTTGCCCAGGCGCGGCGGGAACGGCACGCCGGCGGCAAGGGAATCGCGAACTTGCGGGGTCATGCCGGCCATCATCGGGGTTTCGAAAATGCCGGGCGCGATGGTCATCACCCGGATACCAAAACGCGCTAATTCCCGTGCGGCCGGCAGGGTGAGGCTGGCAATCGCGCCTTTGGAGGCGGCATACGCGGCTTGACCGATCTGCCCGTCGAACGCCGCCACCGAAGCGGTATTGATGATCACACCGCGTTCGCCATCGGCATCCACAGGTGTTTCAGCGATAGCCGCTGCAGCCAGGCGCAGCAGGTTGAAGCTGCCGATCAGGTTGACGTTGATCACCTGGGCGAAGCTGGCCAGGGCGTGCGGGCCGTTTTTGCCGAGGATTTTCTCACCGCGCACCACACCGGCGCAGTTGACCAAGCCATGCAACCCGCCAAAGGCGGCAACGGCGGCGTGCACGGCGGATTCGGCAGCGGCTTCCTGGCTGATATCCGCCACGGCGCTGCGGGCGTTATCGCCAAGTTGCCGGGCCTTGGCGGCGACGGCATCGGCGTTGAGGTCTACCAGCATGACCTTGGCACCCGCTGCGACCAGCATGTCGGCAGTGGCCGCACCGAGGCCCGAAGCGCCGCCGCTGACCAAAAATACCTTGTTTTCAATCTGCATCATGGTTTCCTTTTCAACGGATCACGCCACGGCCGCCTGGGCCTTGGCGATTTCCTGATTACGCAAAATAAAGCGTTGCAGCTTGCCGCTGGGGGTCTTGGGCAAGTCGCTGACGAATTCGATTTCCCGCGGGTACGCATGGGCCGCCAAGCGCTGGCGCACATGCAGGCGCAATTCTTCGGCGAGTTCCGGAGTCGCGCGGTACTGCTCATTGATCACCACGAAGGCTTTCACCAGTTCGGTGCGCTCCGGGCAGGGCTTGCCGACCACGGCGGCCTCGACCACGGCCGGGTGTTCGACCAGGGCGCTTTCCACGTCGAACGGTCCTACGCGGTAGCCGGAAGTGGTAATCACGTCATCACTGCGCCCGACAAAACTGATGCTGCCGTCCGGGTTGAGCTCCACGGTGTCGCCACTGAGGTAGTACTTGCCGACAAAGGCTTTGGTGTTGACGCCTTCATACCCGGCGAACCAGCACATTGGCGATTGCTCACGGTCGATGGCGAGAATGCCGGGCTGACCGGCAGGCAGTTCCTGGTAATTGTCATCCAGTACCACGATGCGATGCCCAGGCGAGGCGAACCCGGCCGAGCCGACGTGTACCGGGTGCGCCAGGCCATGGTGATTGCACAGCACCATGCCCAGTTCGGTCTGCCCGTAGTGATCGTGGATGGTCACGCCAAGGTTGTCGGCGAACCAGCGGATCACCTCGGGGTTCAGGGGCTCGCCGGCGCTGCTGACGATGCGTAGCTTGCCCTTGATCGAGCGGGCGAACGGCTCGCCGCCGGCGATCAACAGTCGATACGCGGTAGGCGAACCGGTGAGGTTGGTGATGCCGTATTTGTTGATGATCCGGCAGGTGCTTTCCACGCTGAAGGGGCCATCGTAGAAGGTGATCGGATGCCCCAGGGACAGCGGCCCGGTCACGCCGAAGTAGATGCCATAGGCCCAGCCCGGATCGGCCACGTTCCAGAACGCGTCTTCTGGGCGCAGGTCCACCGCGTCGCGGGTGTAGCTCTGGAACGCGACAATCGCCTTGAGCGGTACCGACAGGGCTTTGGATGGGCCGGTGGTGCCCGAGGTGAACATCAGCAGGAAGGGCTCGTCGCCCCCCAGCAGCACGGGCTCGCAGACGTTCGAGTGGTTGGGCAGTTCGGCCCAGAAGCTGAAATCGCCGCGTACCAGGCCTTCGCCCTTGGCCCCGGTGACCGTCACGATGGTGGGGCAGCCGTCAACGTCGGTGAGCTTGGGCCGGTTCACGGCATCGGTGACGACCAGCGCGGCGCCGGAACTGTTCAGGCGATGTTCGATCGCCTTGGGCCCGAATGCGGTAAACAACGGTTGATAGACCGCGCCGATACGCCAGGTGGCGAATACCACCACCAGCAGTTCGGCCGTGCGCGGCAACAGGCCGGCGACTTTATCGCCGCGCTTGACGCCCTGGGCCAGCAGGAAATTGGCGAAGCGTGAGGCCTGGTCCTGCAAGTCGGTGAAGGTCGCCGTGGCGCTGCGCTCGTCCCTGCCCTCCCAGAACAGCGCAATGCGCCCAGGCAATGCGTGACGGTCACAGCATTCCACACAGGCGTTGAGCGCCTGCAGGTTGCCGGCAAGGGCGGCGTCGACGGTGTGTTGGTAATCGAACTCGGTGGTGGCGGCCAGGTAATCACGCATCGCTTCAGTTCCTTGTGTGTTTTTGTTTTAAGGACACTTTCCAGGCGGTCAATCGCTCTCAAATAGTCGCCCTGCAGCGGCGCTACGAGCAATGGTCAAAGCCTTCAACATGGCTGACCGGTTTGGCCAATCGGGTTTGACACTCGCCCTGCACTGGCCGAAGCTTGAGGCTTTGTACCTGTACCCTGCCTTCGGACGCCTGCATGTCAAAGTCACGCCGTTACGCCATTGTCGGCCTGTGCGCCCTGTTGTCGATTTTGTTGATCACCTGGTTTTTCGCCCGCGCAACGCCGGTGGCCGTGCCGCCGGCGATTGCCCACGGTTATTCCCAAGCCTTGAAGCAGGCGCGCAACGGTGAGCCGGGCGCGGCGCGGGTGTTGTATCAACAGCTGGGGCGGCCGGACCTTTCACCTGAGCGCCGCGCCGCGCTGCATGCCGAATTGCCTAACTACCCCAGCCCCCAGGCGTTGAAGCTGGCAGATAAAGACTTGGCCAATGAATCGCCACGGGTGCGTGAAGCGGCAATTCACAGCATTGTCGGCCTGGTACCTTCCGGCCAGCGCACCTTGTTGCTCGGCCCGGTGCTGGATGACCCCGAGCAGCAGGTGCGCTTTGCCGCCGCCAACGCCCTGCTCGGCCTGTCGCCGGACACCCTGGGCCTGTACTTCGGACCGCTGCAGCAAGTGCTCGACGAATTCGCCAATACCCTCAAGGCCCAACCCGAGACCGCCGAAGGCTGGATTCAGTTGGCGCGCCTGTATATCCACAGCGCCCTGCTGCCGGAGGCGCAAAACGCCCTGCAGCAGGCCATGCGCCTGCAACCGGATAACCTGCAAGCGGTGGTGGCGCAGATCGAGCTGCTGGATAAACAGAGCAAGACCGACGAATCGCGCCAGCTGCTCGCGCAGCAATTGGCGGCGCACCCGGAATCGGCCTACCTGCAACACGCCCTGGGTATGTGGCTGCTGCACCATGGCGAGCGGCCTTATGCCCTGCTCGGCCTGTCCAAGGCGGTGGAGCTTGAGCCGGACAATCAGGACTACCGCTACGACCTGGCCACCACGCTGCACGACCAGGAAGAACTCGAGGCTGCCCAGCGCCAGTTGGAAGAAATCGTGCAGCGCCACCCGGCCAATCGGAAAGCGCGGGTGCTGCTGGTCAACTATTGGAAAGAGAGCGGCCAGTTGCAGAATGTCCAGGTGCTGCTGGCACAGCTTGAGCAACAGAACCCGGATGACCCCGCGCTGCAGCAGGGTCTGTGACCGCGCTCAAAAAAATGCATGGAAGATGCCGGCGCCGCGCACAAATAATTCAAAACGTTGAACCGCCACAGGTCGATACGGTCAAGTGAATATGGCGCGCCACAGCGGCGCGCACCCAACTTGTACGTGACCTGAGGGCACTTCTTGTCTACATCTAATTCGCTTTTAAGTGAAAAGGCAGCCACTGGTATCGAAGGTCTTGATGACATTCTTGCCGGGGGGCTATCGCGCAGCCACTTGTTCCTGCTGGAAGGCGAGCCGGGCACGGGTAAAACCACCGTCGCCCTGCACTTTCTGCAGGCGGGAGCGAAAGACGGTGAAAAATCTCTGTATATCACCCTGTCCGAAACCGAACATGAGCTGCGCCAAGGCGCCAAGTCCCATGGTTGGGACTTGGACGACAACATCCATATCTTCGAATTGACTCCGCCGGAAAGCCTGCTCAACGCCGAGCACCAGCAGAGCCTGCTGTACTCCTCGGACCTTGAGCTGGGCGAAGCCACGCGGCAGATTTTCGAGGTGGTGGAACGGGTCAAGCCGACCCGCGTAGTGGTCGACAGCCTGTCGGAGATCCGCCTGTTGGCGCAGAGCTCCCTGCGCTATCGCCGGCAGATCCTGGCGATCAAACACTACTTTGTGCGGTATGACGCCACGGTGCTGCTGCTCGATGACCTGACCACCGAATCCCTCGACAAAACCGTTCACAGTGTGGCCCACGGCGTGATTCGCCTGGAAGAACTGACACCCAGTTACGGCGCCGAACGCCGCCGGGTGCGGGTAGTGAAATACCGTGGCCAGAAATACCGTGGCGGCTTTCACGATTTCACCATCATGGGCGACGGTGTACACGTATTCCCTCGCCTTGTCGCCGCCGAACATCGCGGCGGCTACACGCGCCAGACCATGAGCAGCGGCATCCCCGAACTCGACGCCCTGATGGGCGGCGGCGTCGAAACAGGTTCCAGCAGCCTGATCCTTGGCCCGGCCGGCACCGGCAAATCGCTGATTTCAATGGTCTTCGCCGCCGCCGCCGTACAGCGTGGCGAAAAGGCCGCGCTGTTTATCTTTGACGAAGAGATGGGTTTGCTGTTCGAGCGCATGCATAACATGGGTATCGATCTGGCTGCGATGCAGGCCACCGGCAACCTGTTGATCGAACAGGTCGACGCGGCCGAGCTGTCTCCTGGGGAATTCTCCCACCGAGTACGGCGTTGCGTGGACGAAGGCGGCATCAAAACCGTGGTCATCGATAGCATCAACGGCTACCAGGCCGCCATGCCGGAAGAGAACGCGCTGATCCTGCACATGCATGAACTGCTGCTGTACCTGAACCGACGGGGTGCCGCGACGTTCATGACCGTGGCCCAGCATGGCCTGGTCGGCGATATGCAGACGCCCGTGGATATCACCTACCTGGCCGACACCGTGATCCTGCTGCGTTACTTCGAGGCACTGGGCAAGGTTCGTCGGGCCATTTCGGTGATCAAGAAACGCACCGGTACCCATGAGTCGACGATTCGCGAGTACCGCATCAGCAGTCGCGGCATGACCGTTGGCGAACCCCTGGATAATTTCCAGGGCGTGCTGCGCGGCATCCCGATCTACATGGGCGCCGGCTCGCCTCTGCTCAAGGAAGAGGGAGTGTGACGTCCCTTACCCCAGTCTCCGAACGGGCCGTTATTCTTGCGCCTTTGGGGCGCGACAGCTCGTTGGCGCTGATGATGCTCAAAGAGGCCGGCTACCATGGCGTGGTTGCCGGCAGCCTGGCCGACTTGTGCGAAGCACTGCACGAGGGCGCCGGCGTGCTGATCATTGCCGCCGAAGCCTTGCGGGGCGTGGACATGGAGCCGCTGCTGGAGTACCTGCACCAGCAGCCGGCCTGGTCGGACTTGCCCATTGTACTGATGACCCATCACGGCGGCAGCGAGCAAAATGGCTCGTCGCATCTGAGCGGACTATTGGGCAATGTCACCTTCCTCGAACGCCCATTTCATCCCATCACCCTGATCAGCCTGGTCAGCACTGCCCTGCGTGGGCGGCGCCGGCAATACGAAGCCCGGGACCGCTTGGTCGACCTGAGCGCCAGTGAACTGCGCCTGCAACGCACCCTGGAAACCCTCGAACAGCAAGTGGAAGAACGTACCGCGCAATTGCGCAGCAATGAAGAAGCCCTGCGCCAGTCGCAGAAAATGGAAGCCGTCGGCCAATTGACCGGTGGCATCGCCCATGACTTCAACAACATGCTGACCGGCATCATCGGCAGCTTGGAACTGCTGCGCCGGCGTGTGGCACGGGGCAAGCTGGATGATCTGGACAGCCTGATCGACCTGGGTGTCACCTCGGCCAACCGCGCCGCTGGCCTCACCCATCGCCTGCTGGCGTTTTCGCGCCGGCAGTCGCTGGACCCGAAACCGGTGGAAATCAATAAACTGGTAACCTCCATGGGTGAGCTGCTGGAACGCAGTATCAATGAAAGTATCTGCCTGCAAATGCGCCTGAGCGATACGTTATGGACGGCCGAAGCCGACCCGAATCAATTGGAAAGCGCCCTGCTCAACCTGGTGATTAACGCGCGTGACGCGATGCCCAGCGGCGGCAGCCTCACCGTGGAAACCACCAACCGTCACCTCGACAGTGTATTCACAGCCGCCTATGGCACCTTGAGCCCTGGTGACTACGTCGAGTTGAGTGTCAGTGACACCGGCTGCGGCATTCCAGAGAGTGTCATGGGCCGAGTGTTCGACCCCTTCTTCACCACCAAGCCGATCGGCCAGGGCACGGGCTTGGGTCTGTCGATGATCTATGGGTTTGCCCGTCAATCCCGGGGGCACGTCACGCTGCACAGCGAAGTGGACAAGGGCACCACCGTCAGTTTGTTCCTGCCGCGCTTTGTCGGGGAAATGGTTGAGGATGCCGCGGTGAATCCGGCCTTGTTGCCGTTCGCCAATGACGGTGAGACCGTATTGATCGTTGAAGACGACCCGGCGGTACGGGTGCTGGTGAGCGCGGTGCTCAAAGAGTTGGGATACGCCTTTGTCGAAGCCGGTGACGCCAGCACGGCGGTACCGATCATCGAATCCGATCAGCGTATCGACCTGTTGATCAGCGACGTTGGCCTACCTGGCATGAACGGCCGGCAATTGGCGGAAATCGGTCGACAAATCCGCCCTGACCTCAAAGTGCTGTTCATCACCGGTTATGCCGAACATGCAGCGGTGCGTGGCGGGTTTCTTGACCCCGGCATGCAGCTGATTACCAAGCCGTTCACGTTCGACCTGCTGACCGAGAAGGTGCGCGAGATGATCAGGGACTAGGGCTGCACGGCAGCCCTGGAGGGCGTCAGGCCAACAGGCGCTGGATATGCTCCTGCAGCGTATCCAGGTCAAACGGCTTGGCCAGGATCGGCGCGTTGCGCGTGATCGGGCTGTCGCAGTCGAGAATTTCCTGCGGATAACCGCTGATAAAGATCACTTTCAACTCCGGGCGCACCTTGAGCGCCGGTTCGGCGATCTGCACGCCGGAAATGCCGCCGGGCAGGCGGTAGTCGGTGACCATCAGGTCCAGGTGCGGTTTGGTCGCGAGGATTTCAAACGCCTCTTTTCCATTGACCGCCTTCAACACCCGATAACCCAGGCCCGCCAGGTATTCACCCAGCACAAACATAATGGATTCGTCGTCTTCGACGATCAGTACGACATCTTGCGCATCTTCACTCATGGGAAGCCTTTGTTCGGTCAGTTGCTGGTGTTACGACCATGGGGTCACGTAGAGGTTGCGTCCAGGTGACGATTGATTTCATGCCGTCGCCTGAAGCGGCAGGCACACCCGGAACAGCGCGCCCTCGCCTATCTGGCTTTCGACCTCGATGGTACCGCCGTGGGCTGCGACGATCTGTTCGGAAATGAACAGCCCCAGGCCCAGGCCGGCCGCCGCGTGGTTGACGGAAACCCGCTCGAACTGCTGAAAAATGCGCTTCTGGTTCTCTTCACTGATACCAATGCCGTGGTCACGCACTTCCACGCGCGCTTCGCCGTGTTCGGTGTAAACCCGCACTTCGACCGGGCTCTTGGCGCCGTAGCGCAGGGCGTTGGTCAACAGGTTGGTGACCACCTGCTCGATGCGGAACTCATCCCAATGGCCTTCCACCGGCTCGTCGGCGACCAGATGCATTGACGATTCGGCGGCAGCGACCTGCGGCTCGAAGTTATGCACCAGATTGCGCACCAGTTGCGCCAGGTCAAAGCGCGCCGGGCGTATCGACAGTTTGCCGGTGCGGATGCGCGACACGTCGAGCATGTCCTCGATCAGGCGGATCAGGCTTTTGATCTGGCGCTCATCGCGGTCGACCATCGCGTGCATCTTGTCCAGGGTGAACGCTGCGGCGTTGTCGCGGGCCAAGTGCATCTTGCGCAATTGGGTTTCCAGGATCAGCCCGTTGAGCGGCGTACGCACTTCATGGGCGACGATCGACATGAAGTCATCGCGCATGCGCACGGCCTGCTCCAGCTCGGCCTGGGTGGCCTGCAGGCGCGTCAGCAGCAGTTCCTGCTCGCGGCGGCTGCGCTCCAGGGCTTCGACCTGCAGCTTCATCGCCTTGCTCTGGCGGTACAGGTCAACGAATACATTGACCTTGCTCTTCACCGCGTGGATATCCAGCGGCTTGTGCAGGAAGTCCACCGCACCGCTTTCATAACCCTTGAAGGCGTAATTGAGTTCGCGGCCGGCGGCGCTGACAAACACGATCGGGATGTTCTTGGTCTTTTCGGTGCCGCGCATCAGTTCGGCCAGTTCGAAACCGTTCATGCCAGGCATCTGCACGTCGAGGATCGCCATGGCGAATTCATGTTCCAGCAACAGGGACAACGCCTCGTCGGCACTCAATGCCTTGAATACCTGGCGGTCTTCGCGCTTGATCAGCGCTTCGAGGGCCAGCAGGTTTTCCGGCAGATCGTCGACGATCAGCAGTTTGGCCTGGACAGTACTTAACATGGGGAAGGTTCCAGGGAAGCCAGCAATGAGCCAATCTGGCTCAAGGAAAGAATATGGTCGGGTGTGTGCAACGCCAGGGCCGCCAGGGGCATCACGGCAATCCGGGCTTCAGCGGGGTCCTGTACAACGGTGATGCCGCCCGATTGCTTGACGTGGGCCAGCCCGCGCGCGCCGTCCTGGTTGGCGCCGGTCAGCAGGATCGCCAGCAGGCCTCGCCCGTAGGCATCGGCGGCCGAGGCGAAGAGAAAATCGATGGCTGGCCGGGAATGGTGCACGCGGTCCTCCTGGCTCAGGGACAGGCTGCGGTCGTGTTCCACCGACAAATGATAGCCAGGGCCAGCGAAATACAAGGTGCCCGCCTCGATCGACTCCTTGTCCCGCGCCTCCTTGACCGGAATGCGCAAGCGCCGCGCAAAGACCTCCGCCAATTGGCTGCGACGTTCATCCGGCAGGTGCAGCACGGCAATGATCGGCAGGCCGAACGTATTCGGCAGCCTGCCGAAAATACTCAGCAACGCCTCCACGCCGCCGGCGGAGGCGCCGACGACGATGGCTTCAATCCCGATAATCGGGGTGATTGCAGCGTCGCTCATAATTTGCGGTAGATCCGTTCCTGTTTGACCAAGGGTTCGAATTGCTTGCTGTAGGCGGAAAAATCCAGGGTTTCCTTGCTGCCCAGCACCAGGAAACCGCGATGGCACAGCGACTCATGAAACAACCCAAACGCCCTGTCTTGCAACTTTTTATTGAAATAAATCAAGACGTTGCGACATGAAATTAATTGAGTTTCTGAGAATACGCTGTCGGTCGCCAGGCTATGGTCGGCGAACGTGACGTTCTCGCGCAGCGTCTTGTCGAAGATCGCGTTATCGTAAGCTGCGGTGTAGTAGTCGGCAAATGAGCGTTGTCCACCGGCCTGCTGGTAATTGGCCGTGTAGGCGCGCACGTTCTCCAGGGAGAAGATGCCTTGCTTGGCCTTGTCCAGCGATGCCGGGTTGATGTCGGTGGCGTAGATGATGGTGCGCTCGAGCAAGCCTTCTTCGCGCAGCAGGATCGCCATGGAGTAAACCTCCTCGCCCGTGCTGCAGCCGGCGATCCAGATCTTGATCGACGGGTAGGTCTTGAGCAGCGGCACCACTTCCCGGCGAATCGCGAGAAAGTGCGAGGGGTCGCGAAACATCTCGCTCACGGGGATCGTCAGGAACTGCAGCAACTGCATGAACGCGGCCGGGTCGTGCAGCACCCGCTCCTGCAGCGCGGAAATGGTCGCACAGTCGAACTGGCGCAAGGCATGGGCCACCCGCCGTTTGACCGACGCACCGGAGTAGTCGCGAAAGTCGTAGCTGTACTTGAGGTAAATCGCCTCGATCAACAGGCGCAGCTCAATGTCGCTGCTTTTGTCCAAAAAACTTCGCTCCACTTAAATGCGTTCCATCTTTGGTAGCCATACGCGAATCAACGAGAACAGCCGGTCCAGATCAATCGGTTTGGCCAGGTAGTCGTTGGAACCTGCCGCCAGGCAACGCTCCTGGTCGTCCTTCATGGCCTTGGCCGTCACGGCGATGATCGGCAGCTTCTTCCAGCGCGGGTCCTGGCGGATCAGGGCGGTGGCTTCGTAACCGTCCATCTCCGGCATCATCACGTCCATCAGTACCAAATCGATATCCTCGACTTCATTGAGCTTGTCGATCGCTTCGCGGCCGTTGCGCCCGATCACCACCACGGCGCCTTTGTGCTCCAGGGCGCTGGTCAGGGCAAAGATATTGCGCACGTCGTCGTCCACCAGCAGGATCTTGCGCCCTTCGAACACCTTGTCGCGGCTGCGCGCGGTCTTGAGCATCTTCTGGCGGTCATGGGACAGCTGGGATTCGACTTTGTGCAGAAAGAGTGTGACTTCATCGAGCAGGCGTTCCGGAGAACGGGCGCCCTTGATGATGATCGAGCGCGAATACTTGCGCAGTTCGGCCTCTTCGTCGCGGGTCAGGTTGCGCCCGGTGTAGACAATTACGGGTGGGAACGAGCAGATATCCTCGGTGGCCATGCGCTTGAGCAGCTCGTTGCCGAGCATGTCCGGCAGCTTGAGGTCGATGATCATGCAGTCGTAGACATTGGTGCGCAGCAGGTCCAGTGCAGCCTGGGCGTAGCCGACATCGGTGATTTCAATGTCATCGTCGCCGATCAGGCGGGCAATGCTGTCGCGCTGCAGGTCGTCATCCTCGACCAGCAGCACGCGCTTGACCTTTTGCGTCAGCTTGGCTTCCAGGCGCGCGAACACGTCCTTGAGCTCTTCACGGGTGGTGGGTTTCACCGCGTAACCGATGGCGCCCATGTGCATGGCGGCTTCGACGCGGTCTTCCACGGAAATCACATGCACCGGAATGTGCCGGGTATTGGCGTGCGCCTTGAGACGCTGCAGCACCGTCAGCCCGGAATGGTCCGGCAGGCGCATGTCGAGCAGGATCGCGTCGGGGACGAACTCCTCGGCCAGGCTGTAGCCTTCGTCAGCACCGTGGGCGACCAGGCAGTTGTAGCCCAGCTCATGGGCCAGGTCGAAGAGGATGCGCGCAAAGTTCGGTTCATCTTCCACCACCAGGATGCAGCGGGTGGTGAATGGCCCTTTGTCACGGTCGTCGGCAAAGCGCGGGATCGGCTCGGCATCGGCTACCGGCAACGTCGCAACCTTTACGGGCGCGGGGGCCGGTACCGCTACGGCCTGGCGTGGGGCCTCGATCGGCGCGGCGTCTTCGGCGCGCTCAACATACTGTTCCGGCAATACCAGCGTGAAAATGCTGCCCTTGCCCGGCTCGCTGGCCACGCTGATGTAGCCGCCCAGCAAGTTAGCCAGGTCACGGGAAATGGACAGGCCCAGGCCGGTACCGCCGTAACGGCGATTGGTGGTGCCATCGGCCTGGCGGAAGGCTTCGAAGATGCTTTCCTGCTGATCCTGGGCGATACCGATGCCCGAGTCGCGCACGGTAAAGGCAATGCCCTCCCCCGGTGCACGGGACACCGTCAGGCTGACATCGCCCTGCTCGGTGAACTTGATGGCGTTGGACAGCAGGTTCTTGAGAATCTGCTCCAGGCGTTGGCGATCGGTGAACAACAAGGACGGTGCGCCTTCCTGCAGGTCGATCTGGAAGCCCAGATGGCGATCCTTGGCCAGCGGCTCAAACATGCCGCGCAGGCCATCCACCAGGCGCTCGACGCTGGAATTTTCCGGGCGCACTTCCAGCTTGCCGGCTTCTACCTTCGAAATATCGAGGATGTCGTTGATCAGGTTGAGCAGGTCATTGCCGGCCGAATAGATCGACTCGGCAAACTTGACCTGTTCGGCACTGAGGTTTTCCTGGGGATTCTCGGCCAGCAACTTGGCCAGGATCAACGAACTGTTCAGCGGCGTGCGCAGCTCGTGGGACATGTTGGCGAGGAACTCGGACTTGTACTTGCTGGAGCGTTGCAGCTCATCGGCGCGGTCTTCGAGTTCCAGCTGCACCCGGTTGAGTTCGATGTTCTTGCGGTCCATGGCATCGCGCTGATCGGCCAGGGTCTGGGTCTGTTCGGCCAGTTGTTCGTTGGTCTGCTCAAGCTCCGCTTGCTGGGTTTCCAGGTGCGCCTGGGATTCCTTGAGGATGCGTGACTGTTCTTCCAGCTCCTCGTTGGCGGTCTTGAGCTCTTCCTGCTGCACTTGCAGCTCTTCGTTGAGCTGCTGGGTTTCAGCGAGTACTTCCTGCAAACGCTGGCGATAACGCGCGGCTTCGATGGACGTACCGATATTGCCCGCGATCAGCTCCAGCAATTCGACATCGCGCTCTTCCAGCGGGCGCAGGAAGCCCAGCTCGATCACGCCGTTGACGCGATCGTCATCGCTGGTCGGCACCACCAGTACGCTGCGGGCCGCGCCCTCGCCCAGCCCCGAGCTGACCTTGAAATAGTCCACCGGCACGTCGTCCAGGCGGATCAGGCGATCGAGCTGGGCGGCCTGTCCCACAATGCCTTCGTCGCTGTAGATCGCTTGTTCCAGCTGCGCCTGTTCGCGGGAGAAGCCGTAGGTGGCCACGCGTTTGAGCCCGCCGTGTTCTTCGCGCACATACAACGCTCCAACGGCCGAGCCCATGTATTGGGCAAAGAACTGCAGGATATTGCGGCCCAACAGGTTCAGGGTCAGCTGGCCGAGCACCTGTTCGGCCAGTTCAGTTTGGCCGTTGCGCAGCCAGGCTTGCTGCTCCAGGCGCTTGGCGATCTTCTTTTGTGACGCGAGGCTTGCGCTGTAACTGTTTGATAGTTCAACTAAGTTTTTTCGGCCGACATACGCCAGAAACCCACTGAGCCCGAGTACGAACACCAGGTACAGGGTGACGCTGAGCACCGTGGTGCGGGTGACCTCTTCATTGCGGGTGATACGGAACTGCTGCTCCATCGCCACCGCGTCGTCATATTCCTTGCGAATTTCATCAGTCAGGCGCTTGCCCCGGCCCGCCTTCACCGCACCGCGGAAGTCGCCGCTGTCGCGCTGCAATTCAATCATCGACTGCGCGTAGTTGTTCCACTCTGCCTGCAACGCTTCAAGACGCTTGAGGCGGTCGACCTGCTGCGGGTTGTCGGCCACCAATTCCTGCAAATTGCGCAGGTCGGCAATGATTCGCGGCTTGGCCACCTCGTAAGGGTCGAGGAAATGCTCGTCACCGGTAATCAGGAAGCCGCGCATGCCGGTTTCCAGGTCGACCGTCAGTTTGGACGACTCATTGAGGTTGTTGATGACCCGGTCGGTGTGCTCCACCCACTGGATCACCGACAGCAAGTAAGTGATCAGGAAAACGAAAAACACCGCACTGAGCACACCCACGCCCAATGGCAGGGCCACATTGCGGCCCAGGAGTTTACGGAAGCTCTTTTCATCAACTGACGACGCGGGAGTCATGGGCATGCCTTGGCCAAGTGCGGAAAAACCGGGAGTTTGCCCCAAAGTGACGGCCAAGACCATTTTTCTGGAATGATTTGGTACAGATTCCTACGATAGAACAGGCTATTCTGACTGGTCTTTTCTATCGTTTTTACCGCCCGACGGAACTTGTCGATAACCTGCGCTTACTCAAGTAACAGGTCGGTCAGAACGGCCGCTGGTAAAAACCTCGTCTTTTTTGGGAACGCCTTATTATGTCTAGCTCCACCATCCTTGTTGTCGAAGATGACGCTATCGTGCGCATGCTGATCGTCGATGTGCTTGAGGAGTTGGAGTTCACGGTACTCGAGGCCGCCGATGCCGAAGAGGCGCTGAAGATTGTCGAAGGCAAAGACACGGTCATCGACCTGATGATGACCGACGTCGGCCTGCCGGATATGGACGGTAAGCAACTGGCGACCAAGGTGCGCGAACTGCGCCCCGCCCTGCCCATCCTGTTCGCCAGCGGCTATGCCGAAAACATCGACGTGCCAGCCGGTATGCAGGTGATTGGCAAGCCATTCTCGATCGATCAACTGCGCGATAAAGTCAAATCGATGTTGCCCGCATGATCCCTTGTCCTTTTGCAGGTTTTAACGTGACGTCCGGGAAATAAAACAGGAAACTCATCGCCTTTATTTCCCCGTCAGTCAAACGAACTCTGGAAGGACGCAACAACATGATTGGACAACCCGCGCGCCTGGTGTTGGCGAGCCTCTCGATACTCCTGAGCACCAGCGCCTGGGCCGACTTCACGGCGACGCCGACCGAAGCACGGGCCATTGCCAAGGAAGCCTATTTGTACGGCTATCCTGTGGTGCAGATGTACAAGACGCTCTATACCCAGGCCGTTGATAAAGGCGGTGTCAACTACAAGGCCGCGTTCAATCACATCGGCAATACCGCGCAGGTTTTCACCCCCAAGGACACCGCGTTCGTGACCCCGAACTCGGACACGCCCTACTCCTTCGTCTGGATGGATCTGCGCAAGGAACCCTTGGTGCTGACCCTGCCCAAGGTCGAAGACAACCGCTACTACTCGGTGCAGTTGATCGACCTATATACCCACAATATTGCCTACCTGGGCACGCGCAGCACCGGCAACAATGGCGGTCACTACATGATCGCGGGGCCCGACTGGAAGGGTCAGCAGCCAGTCGACATCGACCGCGTGGTCTACAGCGAAAGCAATATCGCCTACGCGCTGTATCGTACCCAGTTGTTCGATGAAAAAGACTTGAGCAAGGTCAAGCAAATCCAGAGCGGCTACAAAGTGCAGCCGCTGAGCAGCTACGTGAAACAAGCGGCCCCGGCCAAAGTGCCGAAGATCGAGTGGCCCAAGCCGATGGCGAACATGAGCGACAGCCCGCAGTTGTTCCGCTACTTGAACTTCATGCTGGCCTTTGCGGCGCCCCAGGACAGTGAGAAAGACCTGCTGGCGCGTTTTGCCACAATCGGCATCGCCCCCGGCGCGCCCTTCAAGCTGAACCAACTGACCGCCGAACAGCGTAAAGCGCTGGAGGACGGGATTGCCGACGGCAAGGCCGAGTTCGCCGCCTTCAAGAAAGACAAGATCGACACCCACCAGGTCTCCAGCGGGGAGCTGTTCGGCAGCCGTGACCGCCTGAAAAACAATTACCTGTACCGTTACGCTGGCACCAACCTGGGTATTTTCGGCAACTCTACCGACGAAGCCGCTTACTTCACCTACTTCGATGACAGCGAAGGCAAGCCGGCCAACGGCGCACGCCGCAGCTATACCGTGCACTTTGCCAAGGACCAGCTGCCGCCCGCCGATGCGTTCTGGTCGCTGACCATGTACGACGCCAAGACCAAATTGCTAGTGCCCAACCACAAGAAACGTTACCTGATCAACTCACGCATGCTGCCTGAGCTGAAGCGGGACGCCGACGGAGGCCTGACCCTGGCGCTGCAGCATCATGAGCCACCGAAGGCCGAACAGAGCAACTGGCTGCCCGCCCCCACCGGGCCGTTCTTCGCGGTGCTGCGTATTTACCTGCCCACGCCTGAAATCAGTCAATGGACGTTGCCGCCGTTGACCCCGCTCAAGTAACACCACGCGTGGCGGGACTCGACTCACAGTGGCCTCCCGTCGCGCGTTTATGCGTCATTGCTGTTTGAGCTTCAGAAAAGACTGATGCAGGTCGGTTGCCCATCCATCGATGACGCTTTTTACATCACCGGCCTTCATCACTTGAGTGTCGTTTGCCAGAGGCTTCCCTGTGCCTTTGCGCACCACCTGGGCAATCACTTTTGCGTTGGCGCCATCAAGGAACTGCGCCTCGGTGCCCAAGGTGGTTTGCTGGTCGCGGATCCCCGTGCCGGTACTTACCGCCGCCGCGACAAACGCAACCGGAATGAACTCGTAAGGCTTGAGCCCTTCGGTTTTACTGCTGACGGCTGTAATCGCTGCGCGCACGACGATCACCCCGGGGCCAGGGCCATTTGCCAACGGCATTGAACGGGCCAGTTCACGCTTGAGCGCCTGGTTGTAATAGTCGTTGATGCCGCGCAGGGTGCTGTCTGGAATTCGGGGGGTGGCTTGAGGCTTGGGATAGAACTGCGTGGGTTCGATGTACACCGCGCTGTAGCGGTTCAGGTCCAGTGTGGGATCGACCCAGCGCATCACTTCGGCTCCGGAGGGCGACTTGGCTTCCTTGAGTCGGCTGTAGTCCGACAGAAAGCCCGAATATTCGTCCGGTTGCGTGACCTTGCTGGCGCAGCCCGCCATGCCGATCGAGGCGATGCACAGCATGCTGACCATTAGCCTGAGTTTCATCGTTGGAGCTCCCCATCGATAGTTTGAGCTCTAGGTATAGCCAATCTTGGCAAAACGGGCTGCTTATTTTGGCCACGGGCCTTGGGGTGCGAAGCCACAGGTTGTCGGTGACGGCTCGGGAGCTGAAGCCTCTTAACTGGCGCCCCGCGTTCCAAATGTGGGAGGGGGCTTGCCCCCGATGGCGGCCTGACAGCCGACCAGAACGCTGGATCAGAGCAAGTACATATTCAGATCAAGAGCTTCGCATCGTGGTTACTTAGGCTGCAACAAAGGTGTGTAGATACCTATGCCCCGACGAGGGAGCGTCTGTAAATGCATCTGCTACTGACCCATCGCCATCGGGGGCAAGCCCCCTCCCACATTTAGCTCGCGGAGCATCAGTCAGGCAGTCGTCGGCCGCCTCGCCCCTCATGATCAGTATTGCTCAGCCGCGTTCGCGGGGGATCAGGCTCTGCAATTGCGCAGCCAGGAAATTGGCATCGAAGCCGAAGGTATCCGGGTCTTTCAGGCCATTGGTCTTCTTCCAGAGCCAATCATTTTTATCCGCCGGCAGCACCAGCGACACGCTGCCATGCCGGGCGGCGGTCAGGCCCATTACCGCGACAGAAATAAACCCGTCCGCGCCCATCACGTCCGGCACGAACTCCACGCTTTTACCTGTGATGTTCACATTCAACTTCTCGGTCTTGAAGGTCGATGCCTCCACTGGCACGCTCGGACTGCTAGCAACATAGGCTTCCCGACGCACCTCCAGCAAACCTGCGCTTTTGACCGGTTCCAGCCACTGTTCGATCTGCTCGAACAACTCGCCAAGCTTCAGCGCCCAGCGCGCCGACTGCACCTCGAATTGTTGTTTTTTCTGCGCTTCGCTCTCGGCGTAATGACGAAGCATCTCGCCCAGTTGCTGTAGATCGTCCATTGCGGATTTCCTTGGGTGAGCCAGGTTGCGAAGCCCGATCATGGCAGATACGTGCCTTCGGCGTACGGGTTATGGGCGGCTGCGCCAGCGCCAGGCAGCAGACAGGTCATATCCGCTCAGTACCTGAGCAGTCCCAGGCCACCAAACGCGCATGAACTGCTCTGGTGAATTGACGGGCAACTGCACATGACTAATCCACCTTCGGTGAGTATGGTGGAATCCACATTCCCTGCCCGGAGCATCGCATGCGCACCATCGGCCTTATCGGCGGCATGAGCTGGGAGTCCAGCGCCGAGTATTACCGCATTATCAACCAGCAAGTACGCGACCGGCTCGGCCCGCTGCGTTCGGCGCAAGTGTTGATGTACAGCGTGGACTTCGGCCCGGTGGAACAGGCGCAGCACGCCGGGCGCTGGGACGATGCCGCGTTGATCCTGGAAGACGCCGCGCGCCGTTTGCAGGCCGGGGGCGCCGAGTGTGTGGTGCTGTGTACCAACACCATGCACCGGGTGGCGCCGCGTATTGAGGCGGCGGTGTCGATTCCCTTCCTGCATATCGCCGACGCGGCGGGCGCTGCCGCCGTACAGGCGGGCACCTTGACCGTGGGATTGCTCGGCACTGCATTCACCATGGAACAGGACTTTCTCAAGTCCCGCCTGGTCGCACAGGGCCTGACCGTACTGGTACCGGATGCGGACGAACGCAAAGCGGTGCACCGGATCATCTATGAAGAGTTGTGTGTGGGAGTGATCAGCGCCGAATCACGCGCCGTCTACCAGCGGGTGATCGAATCCCTGGCCGCGCGCGGTGCCCAGGCGGTGATTCTCGGCTGTACCGAAATCAGCCTGCTGATCAAACCCGAGCACTGCGACCTGCCGCTGCTGGACACCACCGAGCTGCATGCGCGGGCTGCGGTGGCGTTTGCGCTGGAGGACTAAACCGGCGTGCGCAGGCGCGCCATGCTCAAGGTGTCGACGAACACACCGTCACGCAGGGCGTAATCGCGCAAACAGCCTTCGACTTCGAAGCCGAATTTGCGGTACAGGTTGTGCGCCGCTTCGTTGTCGGCGTACACCGTGAGTTCTACGCGATGCAGGTTCATCCAGTTGTCGGCCACATCCAGCGCGGCGGTCAGCAACTTCGAACCCACGCCCTTACCCTGCCAGGCCGTCGCCACCCCCATGCCGAGCGACCCCACATGCGCCTGGCGCACGCGCAGGTACTGTTCCAACCCCAATTGGCCAATCACTTCGCCGCCGTGCACCGCCACCAGTTGCAAACGGCGTTCGTTATCCATTACCAGGCGCTTGCGCCACGCTTCCACTGACTGAAAAGGCATTTGCAGCACCTGACGGCATACCGCCGGTTCGTTATAGAGCGCAGCAACGCCCTCAAGATGGGCCTCGGTGAAACGCTGGATCACGATATGGGGCTCGGGGGTGTGCATCGTATTTCATCCTTTGAAAGACACGTGGCCGCCCAGTGTAGGAGCAAATTCGGCGCCCTGGCGAGCCCTTGACCTCCCGTGTACCAGGCGGCTGGGTCGCAGGCTGGTTGAGTATTATCGGAAGTTGCTGACCAAACAACCGATACGGTCCTACATTCACGGCAGGCTTTACTTGAAAAACTCGGGCGGGTCCAACCCTGCAACCGAGTGTCTGCCAATTGATAAAACAACGAACGCTATCAGCCTGCTTTTTTGTCTCTGTGCTATTGGGGGGCAGCGCTTGTACGACGAAACAACTGCCTGAGTGGGGTATCCGCTGGCTGCCGGATTGCGCCGGCCGGCCCTTCGCCGGGCTGGATCCGGAGGTGGTCGCCAGGACGCAATGCGGCATCGCCACCGTGCCCCTGGACCACCTGAACCCCAGCCTGGGCAAGCTCAAGCTGGATATCACCCGCGTTTCAGCGTTGCTGCCCGCCGAGCGCGAAGGTGCCCTGTTTACCAATCCGGGCGGGCCCGGCGCCGAGGCCGACGGATTCACCGTGCTCCTGGCCTCCATATGGAAAGGCTACGCCGATCAGCCACAGGGTGAGGCCTATCGGCACCTGCTCAATACCTATGATGTGATCGGAATTACACCAAGAGGGATGGGCAGTGACCCTCAATCGCAACTGGTGTGCCGATCCGACGAGGACATCGTTGCGCAAAACGACATCACTGAAGATCGCAGTCCGGCCAATATCGAGGCTATCGGGCATAACGCTGGCGTACTGGCCCGGGGTTGTGCCAGCCAGAGCCTGGCGCCCTATATCAATACTGAACAAACGGCGCGGGACATGGAGCTGGTGCGTGTGCTGCTCAACGAACGCCAGCTCAACTACTTCGGCAACTCTTACGGCACATGGCTGGGCGCCTGGTACGCCGGCTTGTTTCCAAAGCAGGTCGGGCGCATGGTGCTCGACTCGAGTACAGATTGGACCGCCACGTTCCAGGACGCCTCGTTGGTTCAAGCACCGGAAAAAGAACGCGTGTTCGCGCGATTTGTTGCCCAGCGCGCCGCCGACGATCCGCACCGCTACCAGATGGGAGGCACCCCACAGGCAATAAGCGCGGTTTTCCTCGACCTGTTGCCTCAAGTCAGGGTGGCGCTGCGTTCAGACAACGAGTACTACAGCGCGCCTGAATACCTGATGGCTGCCCGCGCGCTCAATCAGTGGCTACGTGAGTCGCCAGACCTGCCAGACGCCAAGCTGTTGGCCAACGCCGGAGCCCATCGATTCAGCCCCGACGCTGGCGTAAATGCGCTGGCGAAACAGGCCTTTGCACGCCTGCTCGACGTCATTCGCCGCCCGTCACCGTGGAATGGTCTGGCGCTTGGCCCCTTGAACCTCACGCCCCAGGAGTCCGTCCGTAGCACCGTGTTATGCAACGATTCAGTGTCCGCAGGCGAAGCATTCTGGACCGAAAAAGAAAACCAGTACGCCATCCAGTATCCGGTGGGGGGCAGTTTCTTCCCGTCGAGGCATTGCGCCGAGTGGCGCGGCCAACAGCTTGACGGGGTCCCGCAGCGAAGGCTGGCGCAGGTCGACGGCCTCTTTATGGTTCAGGCCGAATATGACGATCAGACGCCCGCAGCAGGTGCTCTCAAAGCGTTCAGAAGCGTGCCTGCTGCGCACATGACGCTGCTCAAGGGCGCCTACCGACACGGCGTTTCGTTCTCCGGGTTCAACGTCTGCGTAAACAGGAACGTCGGAGATTTTCTGGCCTATGGACGTAAACCTGACCGCTTCTCGATCTGCTACGAATCCCCCTGAACTCAGGTTCAGCCTCGCAGCGCTGTCCGCCATAGCCGGGCGATGTCCGCCGCACGCTCACGCAACAAGCGCGGCGCCTCGCTGCATGCCTGGGCAAGACTCATCGGCCCCGAGGGCAGCGCAAAGGCGGCATCCACGCCGTGGGCGTACATCTGCTCGTAGCCATCGCCCAGGGTTCCGGCGATCACGATCACCGGGACATTGTGTTGCCGGGCAATACGCGCCACGCCAAACGGGGTTTTCCCGCGCAGGGTCTGGGCATCGAAGCGGCCTTCGCCGGTGATGACCAGGTCGGCGCCACGCACCACGGCGTCGAGGCCAACCAGCTCGGCCACCACTTCAACGCCGGCGCGGAACTGCGCGCCGAGGAATGCCTTCGCGGCGAACCCCAAGCCGCCAGCGGCGCCGCTGCCCGGTTCGTCACGCACGTCCTGGGCCAGCACCCTGGCGCAATGGTCGGCAAAATGACCAAGGGCAGCATCCAACTGCTGCACCTGTTCGGGGTTGGCGCCTTTTTGCGGGCCGAAAATCGCCGAGGCGCCGTGGGGACCGCACAGCGGGTTGTTCACATCCGCCGCGATTTCGAAGCAGACCCGCGCCAAGCGTGGGTCGAGGTTTTCCAGGTTAATACGCGCCAGGCCGCTCAACGCCAAGCCACCAGGTGCCAAGGGCTGGTTCTGGGCGTCGAACAACTGCACGCCGAGCGCTTGCACCGCACCTGCGCCGCCATCGTTGGTGGCACTGCCGCCGATCGCCAGGATAATGCGCCGGGCGCCCAGGTCGAGCGCGGCGCGGATCAGCTCGCCGGTGCCATACGTGCTGCTGGAGCAGGCGTCACGCTGGCCCGGTGCAACCAACTGCAGGCCGCTGGCCTCAGCCATTTCGATGATCGCGGTGTGGCTGTCGGCCAACCAGCCCCAATGCGCCTGCACCGTATCGCCCATTGGCCCGCGCACGGCCTGGCTGCGCAATTGGCCGTTACACGCGGCGAGCACTGCTTCGACCGTCCCCTCACCGCCGTCCGCCATCGGGCATTGCACCAGCTGTGCGTCAGGCCAGACCTGAGCCAACCCTTGCGCAATGGCCTGGGCGACCCCTTCGGCACTCAGGCTGTCCTTGAACGAGTCGGGGGCGATGATGATTTTCATGGGCGTTCTCCGGTTTTTATAGCGCCCATGCTGCCAGTTGGCACCGCCAATGACGCCGGTCCGATGCACAAGTGCAGCTGAGGTTTGTTGTTCATTTTTACAAAGCCTGGGGCAACAGTTGCACGCCCAGGTACAGCGCAAGCATGCCATCCAGAGTCAGCGGGTCGACGCCGCTCAGTTCGGCAATCCGTTCCATGCGGTAGCGCAGGCTGTTGCGGTGAATCCCCAGGGCATCGGCACAGGCCTGGCTTTGCCCGTCGTGGTCGCACCATGCGCGCAGCGTGGCCAGCAGTTGGCCGTTGTTGTCCCTGGCGAGGACTTTGCGCAGCGGGTTGAGCAATTCATCCAGGGCATCGTCGTTACGATGGCGCCAGAGCATGACAGGCAGACGATAGCGGTTGAGGATCAACAGGCGCGAATGCGGCAGGATATCTCGACCGTAGGCCAGCAAATCGCTGACACGGCGATAGCACCTGCGCAACCCGGCCAAACCTTGCGCCTGCCCGCCTACGGCGACCCGCAATACCGTCCAGCCCAGGCCGTCGAGCTTTTCCAGCAGGCGCGGGTTATCGATCTGCACTGACGCGGGTCGACACCACAACAGCGACAACGGCGCTGAACTGACGCACCAACTGTCCGGATAACGCGACGTCAGCCAGGCACTCAAGGCTTCGGCCGACTGCCCCGCGCCCAGTTCGAACAGGTAAGGCGTACGCGCCAGTTGCGGCTTGAGGCCCAGTTGTTGCGCTTCGTCGACCAGGCGCGGCGAGTCACCGGTATCGGCCAGCAGCAATGCCAGCAGGTCGTCACAGCGCTGGCGCCGCCACTGCTGCTCGGCCTGCTGGTGGCGGTGACTGACCAGCATCTCGGCGGTCATGCGCACCAGTTCGGCGTAGGTGCGCAGGCCTTGGGGTTCACCGGTGATACCCAGCACACCGATCAAGCGCTGATCATGCATCAGCGGCAAGTTGATGCCAGGCAGCACACCCTTGAGGTGCTTGGCGGTCTGCCCATCGATTTCCACCACGCGCCCGTTCGCCAGCACCAGTTGGGCGCCTTCGTGGCGGGTGTTGATGCGTTCCGGTTCGCCGCTGCCGAGGATCAGGCCCTGGTTGTCCATAACGTTGACGTTGTAGGGCAGGATCGCCATGGTGCGATCGACGATATCCTGTGCCAGCTCATGATCCAGCTCGAACATGGGGCTATTTTCCTTCCAAAGCGAATTGGTCACCGGCACAGCGCAAAGCGGGCATGGCTGTGCGCAAGCACAAAGACAGTTGCCCATCGCGTCGCCGAGACTGTTTGGGCGATCAACGTTACCCTCGCATCGCTAAAAAACATAATAAAGAGAGACTCGCCATGTCACAGAGCGCCGCCGCAGCACTGGCCACCGATGACGATAAAAACGCCATCTACAAGCGCGTTACCCTGCGCCTGATCCCCTTCATCTTTATCTGCTACCTGTTCAACTACCTTGACCGGGTGAACGTTGGCTTTGCCAAGTTGCAGATGCTCGACGCGTTGAAATTCAGTGAAACCGTGTACGGCCTGGGTGCCGGGATCTTCTTTATCGGCTACGTGCTGTGTGGCGTGCCGAGCAACCTGGCGCTGACCCGGTTCGGGCCAAGGCGCTGGATAGCGCTGATGATGATCGTGTGGGGCACCTTGTCCACCTGCCTATTGTTCGTGACCACCCCGACGCATTTCTACACCTTGCGCCTGTTCACCGGCGCCGCCGAGGCGGGGTTCTTTCCCGGTGTGGTGCTGTACCTCTCGCAGTGGTTTCCGACGTTTCGCCGAGGCCGGATCATGGCGCTGTTCATGTCCGCGATTCCGGTCTCCGGCCTGCTTGGCAGCCCGTTCTCCGGCTGGATTCTCAACCACTTTACGGCAGGTCAAGGCGGCCTCGCCGGTTGGCAGTGGATGTTCCTGTTGCAAGGCATTCCCACCGTGATCCTCGGCGCCCTCGCCTACTTCCTGCTCAGTGACAGCTTCGCCCACGCCAAGTGGCTCAAACCCCACGAACGCGCGGTACTGGAAGCCGACCAGGCCACCGATCTTGCGAACAAACCGAAGACCACCACCGACTCCCTGGCCGAGGTGTTCAAGAACCCGGCGATCTGGGCATTCGGCCTGATCTACTTCTGCATCCAGAGCGGCGTCTACGCGATCAACTTCTGGCTGCCGTCGATCATCAAGAACCTGGGGTTCAGCGATAACCTGGTGATCGGCTGGCTCAGTGCGATCCCGTACTTGCTGGCTGCGGTGTTCATGTTGCTGGTGGGGCGCTCCGCAGACTTGCGCAAGGAACGCCGGTGGCACTTGGTGGTGCCGATGCTGATGGGCGCAATTGGCCTGGTGATCGCGGTGAATTTCGCTACCACCCCGGCTATCGCCATTCTCGGCCTGACGATCGCCACCATGGGCGCCCTCACCGGGCTGCCGATGTTCTGGCCGGTGCCCACCGCCATGCTCAGCGCGGGCGCGGCGGCGGGTGGGCTGGCGTTGATCAACTCTATGGGCCAGATGGCCGGGTTTCTCAGCCCCTACATCGTCGGGTTCGTGAAGGATGCGACGGGCTCCACGGATGTGGCGTTGTACTTGCTGGCAGCGGTGATCGTGGCCGGCAGTGTGTTGGCGTTGCGCATGACACGCACCTTGAAGGTGTAAAGTGCGCATCGCCTGCAGGTATCGGAACGGGTGAAAGTGCTGCAGCGTTTTCTACAGGTGCGCTGCCAGACGTTGCTGAGCGCGTGAAGAAATACGCACAGGGCTTGTTCCAGAGCGTTGGTGTCTGGTATTGCATGAGCCACGTTTGCCTGCCATGAGGAGCTTTGCATGATTTACCGCACATTGGGCCAGTCCGGGTTGAAGGTCAGCGCACTGACACTAGGCACCATGATGTTTGGCGAACAGACCAGCACCGAAGACTCGCTGCGCATCATCGATAAGGCCTGGAGTCAAGGCATCAACTTTATCGACACCGCCGACATCTACACCGGCGGGCGCTCCGAGGAGATCGTCGGCGAGGCCATCGCGCGCAACCGCCAGGACTGGGTGGTGGCGTCGAAGGTCGGGATCGGCCCGGTGGATGGCGTGCCCAACCGCAACGGGCTGAGCCGCAAACGCCTGTTCAACGCGCTGGAGGCGAGCCTGGCGCGTTTGGACACCGATTACCTGGACATCTACTACCTGCACCGCGAGGACCACGACACGCCGCTGGAAGTCACGGTATCGGCGATCGGCGACCTGATTCGCCAGGGCAAAGTGCGCTACTGGGGGTTATCCAACTACCGTGGCTGGCGTATTGCCGAGGTCATCCGCGTGGCCGAGCGCCTGGGCGTTGACAGGCCCATCATCAGTCAGCCGTTGTACAACATCGTCAATCGCCAGGCCGAGGTCGAGCAAATCACCGCCGCGGCCGCCTATGGACTGGGCGTGGTGCCCTACAGCCCGTTGGCGCGTGGCGTGCTCAGCGGCAAGTACGCCCCCGACCTGACACCTGAACCGGGCAGCCGCGCGGCACGCCAGGACAAACGCATCCTGGAAACCGAATGGCGCGTCGAATCGCTGCGCATCGCCCAGCAGATCCAGCAATACACCCAGGGCCGTGGCGTGGGGATGGTTGAGTTCGCGATTGCCTGGGTGCTGGACAACGCGGCAGTGAGTTCAGCGATTGTCGGCCCGCGCACCGAGGCGCAGTGGGATGCATATACCGGGGCATTGGCGGTAGAGATCACGGCGCAGGATGAGGCGTTCGTCGACTCATTGGTAACGCCGGGGCATTCGTCCACGCCGGGCTTCAATGACGTCGGGCATTTCGTGTCGGGCCGAGTGACGCGTTAGTCGCGATGACGCGTTCTCGCTGACCACGAAAACGCGTTCAAACCGCGCATTACACGAAAATTTACGCAAGCCCGCCCCAAAACAGCGCAGCGCTTTGACGCTAAAAGCACCATAATCCTCTGCTGGAATTGGATCTGAATCGGCTTTCGCGAGGACAGCGTGTCTAAAGGTGTTGCGTTATCGGTATTGGCCTCGGTGTTGTTCGCCGTGATGTATTACTTCACGTCCCTGCTCACACCGTTGAGTGGCCTGGAAATTTTCGGCTGGCGCATGTTGCTGACCGTGCCCTGCATGACCGTATTCATGGTAGTCAGCGGCGAATGGCGGCGGGTGTGGGAGTTGCTGCGTCTGCTGGCGGCCAGGCCGCGCTTGATCGGCGGCGTGCTGGTGTCGTCTGCGTTGCTCGGCGTGCAGTTATGGCTGTTCATGTGGGCACCGCTCAATGGCCGCAGCCTGGATGTGTCGGTGGGGTATTTCCTGTTGCCGCTGACCATGGTGTTGACCGGGCGCCTGGTCTACGGCGAACAGTTGTCGCGCTTGCAGCAGATCGCCGTGGTATTTGCCGCATTGGGTGTGCTCAACGAGCTGTACCAGGCCGGCGGTTTTTCCTGGGCGACGCTGGTAGTGATCATCGGTTACCCCGTGTATTTCGTGGTGCGTAAATACCTGACCACCGACCATCTGGGCGGCCTGTGGCTGGACATGGCGTTGATGTTGCCGGTGGCCTGGTGGTTCGTGCAAAGCGGCGAACAAGGCTTTGCGGTACTGGATGCACAGCCCAAGCTCTACGCGTTGATTCCCATGCTGGGCGTCATCAGTGCCTCGGCGCTGGTGAGCTATATCATCGCCAGCCGTTTGCTGGCCTTCAGCCTGTTCGGCCTGCTCAGTTATGTGGAGCCGGTGTTGTTGCTGGCGGTCGCGCTACTGCTGGGTGAAGGCATCAAGGGCGGGCAATGGCTGACCTATATCCCGATCTGGCTGGCGGTGATGGTGCTGGTGTATGAGGGATTCAAGCACTTGGTGCGTCAGCGCAAGGCTTGACTCGGTCAAAAATGTGGGAGGGGGCTTGCCCCCGATAAGGCAGTGTCAGTCAGCGCATATGTGACTGAGCCACCGCCATCGGGGGCAAGCCCCCTCCCACATTTGATCGCTGTTGTGTCAGGGATTATTGCTTAGTCAGCGGTCAACACACCGCGACGCACCTGATCACGCTCAATGGACTCGAACAACGCCTTGAAGTTGCCCTCGCCGAAGCCATCGTCGCCTTTACGCTGAATGAATTCGAAGAACACCGGGCCCATCAGGGTTTCCGAGAATATCTGCAGCAGCAGGCGCTTGTCGCCCTCGATCGAGGAGCCATCGAGCAAAATGCCGCGCGCCTGCAGTTGGTCCACCGGTTCGCCGTGGTTCGGCAAGCGGCCTTCGAGCATCTCGTAGTAGGTGTCCGGCGGCGCAGTCATGAAACGCATGCCGATCTTCTTCAGCGCATCCCAGGTCTGGACCAGGTCGTCGGTGAGGAACGCCACATGCTGGATGCCCTCGCCGTTGAACTGCATCAGGAACTCTTCGATCTGGCCGGCGCCCTTGGAGGACTCTTCGTTCAACGGGATGCGGATCATGCCATCCGGCGCGCTCATGGCCTTGGAGGTCAGGCCGGTGTATTCGCCCTTGATATCGAAGTAGCGCGCTTCACGGAAGTTGAACAGCTTCTCGTAGAAGTTGGCCCAGTAAGCCATGCGGCCGCGGTAGACGTTGTGGGTCAGGTGATCAATGACCTTCAGGCCGGCGCCCTGCGGGTTACGGTCTACGCCTTCGAGGTAGACGAAGTCGATGTCATAGATCGAGCTGCCTTCGCCAAAACGGTCGATCAGGTACAGCGGCGCCCCGCCGATGCCTTTGATCGCTGGCAGGTTCAATTCCATCGGGCCGGTGTCGATATGAATCGGCTGGGCCCCGAGTTCCAGGGCGCGCTTGTAGGCTTCCTGCGAGTTCTTCACGCGAAACGCCATGCCGCACACCGACGGCCCGTGTTCGGCGGCGAAGTACGAGGCCAGGCTGTTGGGCTCATTATTGAGGATCAGGTTGATCTCGCCCTGGCGGAACAGGTGCACGTTCTTGGAGCGGTGGGTTGCAACCTTGGTGAAGCCCATGATCTCGAAGATCGGCTCCAGGGTGCCCGGGGTCGGCGAGGCGAATTCAATGAACTCAAAGCCCATCAGGCCCATCGGGTTTTCGTATTGGTCGGTCATGTTCGGTGCCTCATCATGCTTGGGGTAACAACTAGTTATTTACTAGCTATATGGTTATTTGCGGGCAAGGATGAGGTCAGCGGGTGGCGCACAGGAAAGGCCTCGCACGCTGCGGGCGAGGAAGTCGCCAAAGATGAGGGGCGAACCGAGTTGCTTCATGTCATCAGTCTCTGACGGCGAGGCTTGCGTGAGCGCAAGTCCATATTCTTGTATGCGTAAATCGATTCTACACAGCGTAACCGTGTTTGTCCGTACTCTTATCAAATCTCCATTGCCTTGCTGTGCGCAAGGAGTTTAGTGCGCAGATAAGACGTTACGTTTTGCCGAGCACCGTGTGGCAATGCCATCTATCATCGGCATAGTCTCCCCTTTCTGCATGGCTGCCCCTGTATGCCCCTGACCTCCCAAGGCCCACGAAACCGAGTCGCCTGCTATGTGTTCAGCGCAGTCTGCGGCCTGCTTCCCGTTTTGCTTGGGGTGGTAATTCTTTATTGGCAGGCCGAGCGCACGCTTGAGCAAAGCACCGCGCAAACGGCGCAGGAAGCCGTGCGTCAGTTCGACTTGATGCTCGACAACACCGCCGCCGCCGCCCAAGCACTGTTACCACTGGCCGGCTTGCCGTGTGATAAGGCCGCGAAGCTGGCGCTGCGTGAGCAGGTCACTCGTCGGCCGTTCGTGCGCGCCACCACCTTGTCCTGGCAGAAAAACATTTATTGCAGCTCGTTGTTTGGCAGCGGTTATGAGTCGCCGGTCAACCCGGATGACTACGTTGACGGCAGTTTGTGGTTGATGAACGGCAACCCCGTCACGCCGGATACCGCGCTGCTGGTTTACCGGCTGGTCGACGGCGATCGAGCCGCGTTCGCTTCAATTGACGGCTACCACCTCACCAATGCCCTGCGCCTGATCAGCCGCTATGCCTTCCTGGTGCTGAAGGTCGGCCCCCATTGGCTGGACGCCGGGGGCAAAGTGCATACCAGCGCGCCACCGACGTTTGCCGTGGCCCAGCACTTTTTGGCCTCCAACCGCTATCCCTACAGCGTTGACGTGGGCATGCCCGAGGGTGAGGTGTGGCGTTATATGCAGGCGCGTTACCCGGCGGTGTTCAGTCTGGTGGTGTTTTTTGGGGTGCTGGCCGGCGTCCTGGCCCATTGGCTGCAGAAGCGCTCTTCGGCACCTACCCACGAGTTGCAACGGGCCTTGGGCGCCAACGAGTTCATTCCCTATTTCCAGCCGGTGGTGCGCGGCGACACGCGCCAATGGGCCGGCTGCGAAGTGCTGATGCGCTGGAAGCATCCTAAAGAGGGACTGGTGCGGCCGGACCTGTTCATCCCCCTGGCCGAGCACTGCGGCCTGATCGTGCCCATGACCCGTGCCCTGCTGCGCCAGACCGCCGCGCAATTGGCGCCGCATGCCGAGCACTTCAGCCCGGGCTTCCATATTGGTGTGAACATCACCGCGCGGCATTGCCACGATCTGGATCTGGTGGACGACTGCCGGGAGTTCCTTGCGGCCTTCCCGCCCGGCCAGGTCACCCTGGTACTCGAGTTGACCGAGCGCGAGCTGATCGAACCCACCGACATCACGCGCCGCTTGTTCGACGCGTTGCACCAGTTGGGCGTGATGATCGCAATCGACGACTTCGGCACCGGGCATTCAAGCCTGGCTTACTTGCGCAACTTCAATGTGGATTACTTGAAGATCGATCAAAGCTTCGTCGCCATGATCGGTGCGGATGCGCTCTCCCGGCATATTCTCGACAGCATCATAGAACTGTCCGCCAAGCTCGACCTGGGTATCGTGGCTGAGGGTGTGGAAACAGCGCAACAGTGTGATTACCTCATTGCAAAAGGCGTGGACCTTTTGCAGGGTTACCTGTTCGGCCGTCCGGTACCCTGCGATGAATTCATTAAGGCGTTGACCCGCCATTGAATAGCCATCGACTTTAGATGAAACAATCTTATTTAGACAAAGACATGATTTACTCGAAGTGGATTAACCACTACAATTTTTCGTGCCGGCGATACACTCACGCAGGTGTTTTCGTTGAGTTAGCTTAATCCTCTTGGCTTAAGGCTTTCTTCGCAGTAGCTATCAGCTAACTACACTATTGGAGTACAGATTTTGTCCAGACTCGCCGAATTTCGCGCAGCAGAAAAAGCCCTTCAAGAGCAGCTCGCCCAGCTGGAATCGCTGAAGAACGACGCCGGGCTGAAGAAAGAAATCGAATTCGAAGAAAAACTTACAAAGCTGATGAGCAGTTATGACAAGAGCCTGCGCGATGTGATCGCCATCCTTGATCCAAACCCGGGCAAATCGGCTGCTGCAGCCGTTCGTGCGCCGAAACAGCGCCGCGCACGTGTGGTCAAGGTTTACCAGAACCCGCATACCGGCGAGCTGATCGAGACCAAAGGCGGCAACCACCGCGGCCTTAAAGCCTGGAAAGAAGAGCACGGCGCAGCCACTGTAGACTCTTGGCTTCGCGGTTGATTAACATGCACTAACAGAAAGCCCCGCTTACGCGGGGCTTTTCGTTATAGGTTCACAAACGAAACTAACTTAAGTTCACATTCGTTCGCCTAGAACCATTCAAAGTTTGAGGCTATCACGCACCGAACTGACCTCATCTTTGCTGGCCTCGTACGCTTGCGCCTGGCCCGCATATGAAAACACGTAGGCTTTATCGACATCCACTGCCCCCACTAGTGTTTGCGACAGCACATGTCGACCGTTCTCGGTAATCACACAGGTAGTTTCCAGCGCCTCAAGACGGCTCAATGTAGCGGGGTGCATTTTGGTGCACACGCTTTGATAACCACCCTGGGCAAAATCTTTCTGGATGGATTTACGCATTTCCAGCAAAACGCCTTGAAGATTGACGTTATGCCCAGCCTCGATCGGCGTACCGGTCAACTCCATCACCATCAAGGTCTTGCCATTTTCATCATTTTTGATCGCGCGCTGCCGCGACACGCTCTGGGTCTTTCCGGTTGCGTTGCCATCGGGCTCAACTTCCTCGACCTGCCAGCCGCTGGGCCAATGAATTTCCGGCTCGGCCGCCAGTACGAACGGGCTGCCCAACACTAAGCACAACGTAGCCAATAACGGTTTACGAAACTCGATCATTGCCAAAAGCATCCAAGGTTCCAGCACCAAAGTTTGCGGCCCGAGCCCCGCCCCTCGCAAGGGCCGCGTGAGCTTTTTCATTTGGCGCGATCGGCAGGCCTTGCGTATCATGGCTCGGCTGCACGGATGCTTGCCGCAAGCCAAGGGACCGCTTTGCCCCATTTTTTCTGGAGGGCCCATGAGCCTGCACGAACTGAACACCTTTCCCGGCGTTACTGCCCAACCCGACACCGCCACCACGAACTTCGTGTTCAACCACACCATGTTGCGGGTCAAGGACATCACCAAGTCGCTGGATTTCTACACCCGCGTCCTGGGTTTTTCCCTGGTTGAAAAACGCGATTTCCCGGAAGCCGAATTCAGCCTGTATTTCCTGGCCCTGGTGGACAAGGCACAGATCCCGGCTGACGCTGCCGAGCGCACCCAGTGGATGAAGTCGATCCCAGGCATTCTGGAACTGACCCACAACCACGGCACCGAAAACGACGCCGACTTCGCTTACCACAACGGCAACACCGACCCGCGTGGCTTTGGCCATATTTGCATCTCGGTGCCGGATATCGTCGCGGCATGCGAACGCTTCGAGGCCCTGGGCTGCGATTTCCAGAAGCGCCTGAGCGATGGCCGCATGAAAAGCCTGGCCTTCATCAAGGACCCGGACGCCTACTGGGTTGAAATCATTCAGCCAGCACCGCTGTAAAACAAAAACCCCATGATCGCTCATGGGGTTTTTTATTTGCGCGCTGTTTTTACGCCGGCGCGGACGTGCGGATCAGATGGTCGAACGCGCTAAGGGAAGCCTTGGCGCCCTCGCCTACCGCGATGACGATCTGCTTATACGGCACGGTCGTCACGTCACCGGCGGCGAATACACCCGGCAATGAGGTCTCGCCACGCGCATCGACGATGATCTCGCCGCGAGGCGTCAGTTCCACGGTGCCTTTGAGCCAGTCGGTGTTAGGCAGCAAACCGATCTGCACGAAAATGCCTTCCAGGTCGATGGTCTTGAACTCGCCGCTGTCGCGGTCCTTGTAGGCAAGACCAGTGACTTTTTGGCCATCGCCCTTGACTTCACTGGTCAGCGCGCTGGTGATCACATCGACGTTTGGCAGGCTGTACAGCTTGCGCTGCAACACAGCGTCAGCACGTAGCTTGCTGTCGAACTCGAGCAACGTGACGTGGCTGACAATGCCGGCCAGGTCGATGGCCGCTTCGACGCCGGAGTTACCGCCACCGATCACCGCCACGCGTTTGCCCTTGAACAGCGGGCCATCGCAGTGCGGGCAGAAGCACACGCCCTTGGCCTTGTATTCCTGCTCGCCCGGCACACCCATTTCACGCCAGCGCGCACCGGTGGCCAGGATCACAGTCTTGGACTTGAGCGTCGCGCCGCTTTCGAAGCGAATTTCGTGCAACTCACCGGCATTCTTCGCGGGTACCAGGCTGCTGGCACGCTGCAGGTTCATGATGTCGACGTCGTACTGACGCACGTGGGCTTCCAGGGCATTGGCCAGCTTCGGGCCTTCGGTTTCCTGGACCGAGATAAAGTTCTCGATGGACATGGTGTCCAGCACCTGGCCACCAAACCGCTCGGCGGCCACGCCGGTACGGATGCCTTTGCGTGCAGCGTAGATCGCGGCCGACGAGCCCGCCGGGCCACCGCCGACAACCAGTACATCAAAAGCATCCTTGGCACTGATTTTCTCGGCCGCTTTTTCAATACCGCTGGTGTCGAGCTTGGCGAGGATTTCTTCCAGGCCCATGCGGCCCTGGCCGAAATTCACACCGTTGAGGTAGACACTGGGCACTGCCATGATCTGACGCTCATCGACTTCGGCCTGGAACAGCGCGCCGTCGATGGCCACGTGGCGGATATTGGGATTAAGCACGGCCATCAGGTTCAGCGCCTGGACCACGTCCGGGCAGTTCTGGCACGACAGCGAGAAGTACGTCTCGAAGCTGAACTCGCCTTTCAGCGCGCGGATCTGTTCGATCACTTCGACACTGGCCTTCGACGGGTGGCCACCGACTTGCAACAGGGCCAACACCAAGGACGTGAATTCATGGCCCATGGGGATGCCGGCGAAACGCAGGCTGATATCGGCACCCGGGCGGTTGATGGAGAACGACGGCTTGCGCGCATCATTGCCATCGATGTTCAGGGTAATCAGCGTAGTGAGGCTGGCTACGTCCTGCAAAAGAGCGAGCATTTCCTGGGATTTCGCACCGTCGTCGAGGGAGGCGACGATCTCGATCGGCTGGGTGACCCGCTCCAGGTAAGATTTCAACTGAGCTTTAAGATTGGCGTCCAACATACGGGCGATTTCCTTTAATTCTGGTATAAAAAAACGCCCGAACGAATCTCGCCCGGGCGTTTTTTGAGGGCGGTTGCAGCTTACTGGGTAGGTGCGGATACCCGCCCTTGGGACTTCACAGACTTAGATCTTGCCGACCAGGTCAAGGGACGGAGCCAGAGTGGCCTCGCCTTCTTTCCACTTGGCTGGGCACACTTCGCCTGGGTGGGCAGCGACATACTGAGCAGCCTTGATCTTGCGCAACAGCTCGGAAGCGTCACGGCCAACACCGCCGTCGTTCAGTTCAACGATCTTGATCTGGCCTTCCGGGTTGATCACGAAGGTACCGCGGTCTGCCAGGCCAGCTTCTTCGATCAGCACGTCGAAGTTGCGGGAGATGGTCAGGGTTGGGTCGCCGATCATGGTGTACTGGATCTTGCCGATGGCTGGCGAGGTGTTGTGCCAGGCAGCGTGGGCAAAGTGGGTGTCGGTGGACACGCTGTAGATTTCGACGCCCAGTTTCTGGAATTCGGCGTAGTTGTCAGCCAGGTCTTCCAGCTCAGTCGGGCAAACGAAGGTGAAGTCGGCTGGGTAGAAGAACACTACGGACCACTTGCCTTTCAGGTCAGCGTCGGTCACATCGACGAAGCTGCCGTTTTTGAAAGCGGTGGCTTTAAACGGTTTTACTTGGCTGTTGATGATAGGCATCGTTGACTCTCCGTCAGGGGTTAAGAAGTTGATGAGGTGAATCCTACCCACTCCAACCGACGATGGCTCATTGGCAAACCTGATGCTGACGATTGGTTTTCCCTATCAGGCGGCTGTATTAATAGAAGAAATCTCACAGCAGCGGTTGAGTCGCCAGCGTCATGCCGAGAAAGGGCGTCGCTTCAACATAGCGCATGGCCGATTTCATGTCGCTCCAGCCGACGTAACTCATCAATGACTTCAAATCCCAGCCGCTGCGATGGGCCCAGGTAGCGAAGCCACGTCGCAGGGAGTGGCTGGTGTACTGCTCGGCGGGGATGCCTGCGCGCTCCAGGGCTTGACGCAATAAGGGGATCACGCTGTTGGGGTGCAGCCCCTCCTCCCCCAGATTGCCCCAGCGATCGATCCCGCGAAACACCGGGCCACGTACCAATGCCGAGGCACTGAGCCATTCGCTATAAGCCTGTACCGGGCACAAGCGCAACAGCGCGGGGGTGTGGTAGGTCTTGCCGAGGTTATCGCGGTCACTTTTGCTGCGCGGCAAGTACAGGCTGATGCCGGCCCCAGGCACTGCCTGGACATGCTCGATGCTCAAGCGACACAGCTCATCGCTGCGAAAGCCGCGCCAGAACCCCAACAGGATCAGCGCCGTGTCTCGCTTGGCACGCAGTAACCCGGGCTGATCCTGGTTTTCAGCGGCTTGCCTGGCCTCATTCTCAAGCGATGCAACCACCTGCTCCAGATGCGTGAGCTGCAATGGCTGCGCTTGCCGCTCCTGCGCCGGGTGCACGGCGCGGATGCCCTTGAGCACCTTGCGCACCACCGGCGCCTTGGTCGGGTCGGCAAACCCCTGACTGGTGTGCCACTGCGCCAAGGCAGAGAGCCGCAACTTCAAGGTGTTGACGGCCAGCACGCCCGCATGCGCCACCAGATAGCGCGCCACGCTGTCGCTGGTTGCCGGCAGGAACCCACCCCAACTGACTTCGAAATGCTCGATGGCCGCGCGGTAGCTACGGCGGGTGTTATCGCGGGTAGCGGCATTGAGGTAACGGTCAAGATCACTCATGGCAGGGCCCATTCGTACTGCGAACGCCTGTATCGACGTTGAAAATGCGTGTGACACGGGATAATACGCCAATATCCCATCTGTTAAATAATGAATTTAAAGAGTTTTTCAGCCGTGATACCGTATGTATATACATATCATGTACCACAGTACGAAATCGACGGAGACCCCATGGCACGCGGCGGCATAAACAAAGCAGTGGTTCAAACGGCACGCCAGGCAATCCTCGCCCGCGGTGAAAACCCCAGCATTGATGCTGTACGCATCGAGATGGGCAATACCGGCTCGAAAACCACGATTCATCGCTATTTAAAGGAACTGGACGAAAGCGAAGCCCGGCAAACCATCACCGAAGCGCCTATCGACGATGAGCTGGGTGAATTGGTGGCACGCCTCGCACAACGCCTGAAGGAGAAAGCCCAGGAACCCATCGACCTTGCCCTGGCGCAGTTCGAGCAGCAGAAAAGCGCCCTGCTCACTCAGTTTGAAGCCCTGCAGGAGGCCCATCACCAACTGCAACAGCAGTTTGATATCCAGGCCGCCGCCCTCGCCGAGGAAAGCGCTGCGCTGCAAACCGCCAGTACCAGCCTGCAGGCCGAGCAAACGCGTAATGCCGGGCTAAGCCAGGCATGCAGCGATTACGAACTGAGGATCAACGACAAGGACGAGCAGATTCGCTCCCTGGAAGACAAGCACCTCCACGCCCGCGATGCGCTTGAGCACTACCGCAACGCCGTCAAGGAGCAGCGTGAGCAGGAACAGCGTCGCCATGAAGGCCAGTTGCAGCAGGTACAGGCCGAACTGCGCCAGGCCCAGCAGAGTGCGCTGGTGCGTCAGGATGAAATCACTCAGTTGCATCGAGACAATGAACGCGTGTTGATCGAGCATCGGGTGACTGCCAAGGCGCTGAGCGCACTGCAGGAGCAGGTACGCAAAGACCAGGCGCTGCGACTCGAATTGAACGAGAGGATTAGCCAGGTCGACAGCGAGCGCACGCTGCTTCAAGAGCGCCTGCGGGTTGCGCTGCTGGAAAGTCAGTCACGAAAGGACGCGCTGACCGAACATCAACAGGCCAACAAGGCGCTGGAACTGGACCTGATCAAGGCCCAGGCCAGCATTGAAGCGTTGCGCCTGGCCGCCGTCGTTGCAACGACGCCAGAGGCAACGCCCGAGCCCTGATCAGCTCGCCACAGGCGTGCGCATGGTGACGAACTCTTCCGCCGCCGTCGGATGCACGCCAATGGTCTCGTCGAAATGCTGTTTGGTCGCGCCTGCCTTGAGCGCGATCGCCAGGCCCTGCACGATCTCGCCGGCGTCGGGCCCAACCATGTGGCAGCCCAGCACTTTGTCGGTGTCGGCGTCGACCACCAGCTTCATCAGGGTCTTTTCCTGGCAGTCCGTCAGGGTCAGCTTCATGGGCCGGAAACGGCTTTCGAAGATCTGCACCTTGTGGCCGTTCTTCTTCGCCTCTTCTTCCGTGAGGCCCACCGTACCGATGTTCGGCAGGCTGAACACAGCCGTTGGAATCATCGCGTAATCCACCGCGCGGTATTGCTCGGGCTTGAACAGGCGACGCGCCACCGCCATGCCTTCGGCCAGGGCCACCGGCGTCAATTGCACGCGGCCGATCACATCACCAATGGCCAGGATCGACGGCTCGGCGGTCTGATACAGATCATCCACGCTGACAAAGCCACGCTCGTCGAGTGTGACACCGGTGTTTTCCAGGCCCAGGTTGTCCAGCATCGGCCGGCGGCCGGTGGCGTAGAACACACAATCGGCTTCCAGCACGCGACCGTCTTTCAAGGTGGCCTTGAGGCTGCCATCGGCTTGCTTGTCGATGCGCTCGATATCGGCATTGAATTGCAGGTCGAGGCCGCGCTTGGTCAGCTCTTCCTGCAAATGCTTGCGCACCGCGCCATCGAACCCGCGCAGGAACAGGTCGCCGCGGTACAGCAACGAGGTCCGTGCGCCCAGGCCATGGAAAATGCCTGCGAACTCAACGGCGATATAACCACCGCCCACCACCAGTACGCGCTTTGGCAGCTCTTTCAGGAAGAACGCTTCGTTCGAGCCGATGGCGTGCTCACGCCCTGGAATCTCAGGGATCTGCGGCCAGCCGCCCGTGGCGATCAGGATATGTTTGGCGGTGAAGCGCTGGCCGTTGATTTCCACCTGATGGGGATCAACCACGCGCGCATGCCCTTCGTGCAGGGTCACGCCGCTGTTGACCAGCAAATTGCGATAGATGTCGTTGAGACGGTTGATCTCGCGGTCTTTGTTGGCGATCAGGGTCGCCCAGTCAAAGTTCGCTTCACCCAACGACCAGCCAAAACCGCTGGCCTGTTCGAAGTCTTCGGCAAAGTGCGCGCCGTACACCAACAGCTTCTTTGGCACGCACCCCACATTCACACAGGTACCGCCCAGGTAGCGGCTTTCCGCCACGGCCACCTTGGCGCCAAATCCGGCGGCAAAGCGCGCCGCGCGAACACCGCCGGAACCGGCGCCAATTACATACAGGTCAAAATCGTAGGCCATTTCATTCTCCTCGGCAGGCCATCAGCATACCGACTTACATGGGGCTGAAAAACGAAAAAGCCACCCGAAGGTGGCTTTCACTTGAAACAGATGAGCAACGCTAAAATCAGTAAGCTTTGCCAGTCTTGTAGAAGTGCTCGTAGCAGAAGTTGGTAGCTTCGATGTAGCCTTCAGCGCCGCCGCAGTCGAAACGCTGGCCTTTGAACTTGTAGGCAATCACGCAACCGTCTTTGGCTTGCTTGAGCAGGGCGTCGGTGATCTGGATCTCGCCGCCTTTGCCTGGCTCGGTTTCTTCGATCAGCTTGAAGATGTCCGGGGTCAGGATGTAACGGCCGATGATCGCCAGGTTGGACGGTGCATCTTCCGGCGCAGGTTTTTCGACCATGTCACGCACGCGGATCAGGCCATCACCAATGTCGTCACCGGCGATCACGCCGTACTTGTTGGTTTCTGTCGGGTTTACTTCCATCACTGCAACGATGGTGCAGCGGTATTTCTGGTAGAGCTTGACCATCTGGGTCAGCACGCCGTCGCCTTCCAAGTTCACGCACAGGTCATCGGCCAGTACCACGGCGAACGGTTCATCACCGATCAGTGGACGACCGGTGAGGATGGCGTGGCCGAGGCCTTTCATCTGGGTCTGACGGGTGTAGGAGAACGAGCATTCGTCGAGCAGCTTGCGGATACCGACCAGGTATTTTTCCTTGTCGGTGCCCTTGATCTGGTTTTCCAGCTCATAGCTGATGTCGAAGTGGTCTTCCAGCGCGCGCTTGCCGCGGCCGGTCACGATGGAGATTTCATTCAAGCCGGCATCCAGTGCCTCTTCGACGCCGTACTGAATCAGTGGCTTGTTCACCACCGGCAGCATCTCTTTGGGCATGGCTTTGGTCGCTGGCAGGAAGCGAGTGCCGTAACCGGCTGCTGGGAACAAGCATTTCTTGATCATATGAGTCCTTACAAAGGGCTGTGCGTACGGAATTCGGCGCAGTCTAATGAGGCCGCAGTCACCTTACAATGGGTCCTGCTGGCGCCGCGATGTCATCATAGAGAAAAAATGTCGGCGTAAGTTCCGCTGATCTTTCAACAGGCAGACTGACCGGCGCTTGGGGGTTGATGTTTCCAAGGGCTGCACCCTTTGTAGCACGCTTTTCGGCGTCCGGCACCGGGCTTGAATTACTTGGGCAAACCCGGAGTATTTGCGGCTATCATTGCACCCTTGAATCAGCTTAAGAGATTGCTAATTAGATGTCAGAACCAAAAGGCGTAAACGGCTACCTGATCACCCAACGTGCGGACGGCTGGCACCTGATCAACTTCCATGGCGACAGCATCGCAGGCGTTTTCGAGACCGAAGCCATGGCGATTGCGGTAGCCGAAGTGTTTGTGGATGAAGCAGGTCATGCGTCGAGCAAGCGGCCAAAAGGCAAATAATCCACGTTGCCTTGCATCAAAAGCCCCGCCAAGCGGGGCTTTTTTGTGTTTGGCTGTACCTAGATGGCAGTTCGCTATAATCTTCCGCCAACGCCCCACAATAGTGTCAGCGCTCCCCTCAACACCTTCGAAGACGACTCTCTATGAACAAGATCCTGGCACTCACTGCGGTATTGGCGCTGGCCGGCTGCACCACCACGTCGGACACCTACCTGAAAAATGGCGAACAAGGCTTGACCATCGACTGCTCGGGCGAAGCCAACTCGTGGGCCAGTTGCTATGAGAAAGCTGACGCCTCGTGCGCAGGGACTGGCTACCGTATCGTCGGCACCGACGGCACCCCATCACTCAAGGAAAGCGAACAGACACTGGGCAAGGACGTGGGCAATTTCAAAAGCCGCAGCGTAGTGGTGGTGTGCAAGTAAGCCGTAGCACTACAGATGAACTTCGGCGAACTTGATCCCAAGGCTGCGCAGGATTTCGATCAAGTCATCCAGGCGCGGAAATGACTCGACCTCATCCTGATCATCCACCAGGAAGTAACTGCGGCCGTCACTCTTCTTGAAAAAGACGATCCACTCGCCCAGGTCGGCGGGGTTCTGGATGACGTGGGTCGCCGTGATCTGACCTTCAGCATGGCGGGCTTTAACGTGTTCTCGCTTCATAATGGGCGTTCCAGGCAGGGCATGCCGCTCAGACCCAGGGTTTGAGCGGCATTTTTGTAGGCGGTGACCGACAGTTTACCGGATGCCTTGCCCGATCAACACGCCATCTACCGTCTGGCCATAGAGATTGACGCCATCATTGGCGTGAAACTTGATGCGAGTCTTCTCTATCGATCCCTCGACCAGCCTTGGATCCTGGGGCCGCTCGTGGCTGTTGATGTACGCCGCGACATCCCATGCCTGCTGATCGCTCAAGCTGCCGATCTTGCCCAGCGGCATGTTGTGCTTGATGAAGGACGCTGCCGTGTTGATCCGATGCATGCCGGCGCCCCAATTGTAGGAATCCTTACCCCATAACGGCGGCATGACATAACCCTCGCCCACCTTCTGCCCCTGCCCTTCAGCGCCATGGCACACCGCGCATTGCCGGTTGTACACCTGCGCGCCCTGGGCCAGGTCGTAGCCTTTAGCCGGTTGCGCCACCTCGGGATAGCCGCGCCCGGGTAATTCAACCCCCAAGGGCGCTTTGCTGGAGAGCCAGTAGGCATACACCGACAGCGCGGTAATTTCGGGACTGTCCGCCGCCGGCGGAGTACCGCCGTTCATGCTGAACTGGAAGCAGCCCTGCAAGCGTTCGGCAAAGGTATTGACCTTGTCATTCTTCTTGCGATAAGCCGGGTACATCGGGTACGCACCCCACAATGGCGCCGAGTTGGCCATGCGGCCTTGATCCAGATGGCAGTTGCTGCAGTTGAGCCCGTTGCCTACAAACTGTGGTGCCAGGCGCTTGGTGTCGACGAACAAATCATACCCCTGCCTGACCAGCTTGCCGTAGGCATTGTCCGGCAGTTCGCTTTCCTGAGGGGGTTGAAAGGCAGGGGCATTGGGGTGCGCAGCGGCCTGCAATTGGGATTGGTCTTCCATGGCGATCGGCGTGGCATAGGCGGGCACTGCCATCAACATCCCCATCAACATGAGCGCCTTCATGGCTTGGCCTCCAGCGGTAATGAGGCGAAGTACTGGGCCACGCCCTGCACCTCATCCGGGGTCAGGGATTTGGCGATGTGCCCCATCAGGTCATTGGGATCGTCGCGCCGTGTACCGTTCTGCCAGGCGCCCAATTGCGCGGCCAGGTACGCCGCCGGCTGGCCGGCCAACGGCGGGAATGCGTCCCCCACACCGACACCGGAAGGGCCATGACAACTGACGCACGCGGGAATCTGCCGCTCCCACGCTCCTTGCAGGACCAGTTTCTGTATCGGGTTGGCAGGCATTTCGCTGCGGGGCATCCTGGCGGTTAAAGGGGCTGGCATCGCGGCCACAGCCTCGCTTAGCGCGGCGATTTCGGCGTCGGTGAGCGCCTTTGCCAACGGCTGCATCACCGGATTACTTCGCGCCCCACTGGCAAAGTCCGACAATTGCCTGCGCACGTATTGTGCGGGCAACCCCGCCAACCTGGGGAAACCTGCCGCCGCAAGCCCCAGCCCATCGGCGCCATGACACGCCACACAGGGCATCGCGCCTGGCTGAGAGCCGCCCTCGGTATAAGTTGTGTTGCCGTCGAGCGCGAAGGCATTACCCAACAGCAGCCATAACGCGCTTCCCACCAGTGCTCGTTCCAGAGACTTCATCACAGCTCCATCTTTATGGTTATAAGCTTAGGCATAAAAAGCATAACCATGCAGATAGTATGGGAATTAACCCAGCGTCACAACACCCCGAAACAGCCAAAAAAAAAGCCCCACCCTGTAGGAGCGAAGGTGCTCGTGCCTACAGGGTGTGGCTTTATCGGGTCAGTGCGTGGGATTCGCCTTGGCTTAACCGGAAATGCAATCTTCCCCGGCTTTCTTCACATCGCCCGGCCGGATCGGCACATTGGACATGCTTTCATAAAGCTTGATGCTGCTACCGCTGGAGCGATCCTCGATTTCGAAGATCGCCGATGGATCGGCCGAGAACTTCTGCGGCACGATCACTTGAAAACCCTCTTTATGGCGCTCGATCTGCGGTGGACGACGTGTCGCCTCCAATTTGCGCACTACGCACGCAGCATATTCCTGCGGTTTTTTCCCGGAAATGACCACCAACGTAGGTGGGGTCTGCTTGATATCTGCAACCGAAGCACAGCCACCTATCGCCAAGGCCAGCACCAACACACTCCACTTCATACTAAAACCTCCGATAAAGACCCTACGACAGCGGGCGCAGGAGATTTCTCCCGCCGATGTAGGATTTATCTCTGAAAACTCGGTAAATAACTGTTTTAAATTGTCGAAGTCGTCGTCGACGACCCGATAATAAACGCGCTGGGGCTGATAAACTCTATCTTATCCTACGTATCGTTCTGATTTTTCAGAAAAAGCCCTTCTGGAGACACCCCATGAAATTTATCCATCAGCGTGAGCACCTCAACGAGGGAGACATTGTCGTCATCGAATGCTCGCAGACCTGTAATATTCGTCTCATGAGCGACGCGAATTTTCGCAGCTTCAAGAACGGCGGTCGCCATACCTACCACGGTGGGGCATTCGACACATTCCCGGCAAAAATCACCGCACCCAGCACTGGTTTCTGGAACATTACCCTTGATGTGGTCACGCGCCGCGCCATCAGCGTTACCCGCAAGCCCGCGTTGTCCCACAAGATTCGCATCGTTCGTCGCACCGGCACCAAGCTGAGCTGACCCCGAACACCGCAAGGAAAAAAGCTGTGACCACCACGACCAAATACGTCATCAAGTACAAGCTCAACGGCGAACGTCGCTTCGAATTTGCCCAGTTGACCAGCAATAGCGTTGAGGAAGCCAAGCAAGCCCTGGCGAAAATCCACGATGCGAGCGACGAAATTACTGACATCAACGTGAGCAAGGCGCTGTAAGCCATGCCGGGCCCTCCTGCTGACCTGTTTGCCGACGACGCCCTGCAACAGCCCGCAAGGCGCGAGAAGATTGGCGAAGAGTCTTATGTTCTGGGAGGCTACGCCCTGCCCTGGGTTGAGCGTTTACTGCCAGAGTTGCGGCGTATCCTGGCCCAATCGCCGTTTCGGCAGATGGTCACGCCCGGCGGCTTTACCATGTCGGCCGCGCTGAGCAGTTGCGGCGAGCTGGGCTGGACGACCGACAAGGCCGGCTATCGCTACAGCCCACTCGATCCGCGTAGCCAGCAGCCTTGGCCGGCGATGCCCGACGCGTTGCGCGAACTGGCGATATCGGCGGCAAACGCGGCGGGCTTCCCCGATTTCTCACCGGATGCCTGCCTGATCAACCGCTATGTGCCCGGCGCGAAAATGTCCCTGCACCAAGACAAGAACGAGCGGCGTTACGATGCACCGGTGGTCTCGGTGTCCCTCGGTCTGCCGGCGATTTTTCTGTTCGGTGGTCACCAGCGCAGTGACAAGGCGCAAAAGATTTCGCTGTTCCACGGTGATGTGGTGGTCTGGGGCGGCGTGGATCGCCTGCGCTACCACGGGGTGATGCCAGTCCGAGAAGGCGTTCACCCGATCATGGGGCCGCAACGCATCAACCTGACCTTTCGCACCGCCGGCTGATTTGACCGCAAGCTTCGCCCGTTAACCCGCTGCACAACGCACCGCCCCCGTCCAGTGAATAAAACAGACTGGCCGGGCGCCAGGGGGCCTGCTAAAACAGCGCAACGCCTTACTGAAGCTGGAGACGCACCCCATGAGCACCTGGCCAGACACGCGCATTATCGATCTGCTGGGCATCGAGCTGCCCATCATCCAGGCCCCGATGGCGGGAGCGACCACTACCGCCATGGTGATCGCCGCCTGTCAGGCCGGTGCGCTGGGGTCCATGCCTGCGGCGGCGCTGAGCATCGAGCAACTGCGCGAGGCGTTGACCGTCATTCGGCAAGCCGGCGTCCGCCCGCTCAATGTCAACTTTTTCTGCCATCAGGCGCCCGAGGCGGACGAAGCGCGCGACCGCGGCTGGAAAGCATTGCTTGCGCCCTACTACCGCGAACTGGGCGCCGATTTTGATGCGCCGACGCCAGTATCGAATCGTGCGCCCTTCAACGAAGCGGCATGTGAAGTGGTTGAAACCTTCCGCCCTGAAGTCGTCAGTTTTCACTTTGGTCTGCCGGAAAAATCCTTGCTGGCCCGGGTAAAAGCCACCGGTGCCAAGGTGTTGTCATCGGCTACAACGGTGGAGGAAGCGGTCTGGCTGGAAGAAAACGGTTGTGACGCCGTGATTGCAATGGGCATTGAAGCCGGTGGGCACCGGGGGATGTTTCTCAGCGACGACCTCAACAGCCAGATCGGCTTGATGGCGCTGCTGCCGCAAATCGTCGACGCCGTCAGCGTGCCGGTGATCGCGGCTGGTGGTATCGCCGATTCGCGCGCAATGGTCGCGGCCTTTGCCTTGGGTGCCTCGGCGGTGCAGGTCGGCACCGCGTATCTGTTCACCCCTGAAGCCAGCGTCAGCGCTGCCCATCACCATGCATTGCGACATGCCCAGGCCAGCGAAACAGCCCTCACCAATCTGTTCACCGGGCGTCCGGCGCGGGGCATTGTCAATCGGGTGATGCGTGAGTTGGGCGCGATCAACCCCGCTGCGCCGGCGTTTCCACGGGCCGGTGGCGCGTTGATGCCGCTCAAGGCCAAGGACGAAGCCGGCTTCAGCAACCTGTGGGCAGGCCAGGCCTTGCGCCTGTGTAATGAACACTCAACTTATGACCTGACCCGCCATCTGGCAGCGCAGACCTTGGCCAAACTGCAACGGCAGCGTTAGCGCTTGGAACAACGCGGCACTGTACCGGCAGCAGGCAACCGCTATATATTCTCCTACATAGCGATACCCAGCCGTACATCCTCAAGGAGTTGTTTAATGTTGATCCGCGCCTCACGCCTGGCCCCCCTGCTTGCCGCCTTTGCCTTGGGTTCGGCGCATGCCGATGAGGTGCAAGTCGCCGTGGCCGCGAACTTTACCGCGCCGATCCAGGCCATTGCCGCCGACTTCGAAAAAGACACCGGTCACACGCTGATCGCGGCCTACGGGGCGACCGGGCAGTTCTATACCCAGATCAAGAACGGCGCGCCGTTCGAAGTGTTCCTCAGTGCCGACGACACCACCCCACAAAAACTCGAGGCCGAAGGCGATACCGTCAAGGGTTCGCGCTTTACCTACGCGGTCGGCACCTTGGCCCTGTGGTCGGCCAAAGAAGGCTACGTGGATGCCAATGGCGACGTGCTCAAACAGAATGCATTCAAGCACCTGTCCATTGCCAACCCGAAAGCCGCGCCCTACGGCCTGGCAGCCACCCAGGTGCTGGCCAGGGAAGGCTTGACCGACAAGGTCAAGGACAAGCTCGTCGAAGGCCAGAACATCACCCAGGCCTATCAATTCGTCTCCACGGGTAACGCCGAGTTGGGCTTTGTGGCGTTGTCGCAGATCTATAAGGACGGCAAAGTGTCCAGCGGCTCGGCGTGGATCGTGCCGTCGTCCTTGCATGACCCGATCAAACAAGACGCCGTAATCCTCAATAAAGGCAAGGACAGTGCTGCCGCCAAGGCACTGGTTGACTACCTGAAAGGGCCGAAGGCCGCTGCGGTGATCAAGTCCTACGGTTACGCGCTGTAAATGCCGCTGACGAGCGCCGATTTTTCCGCGATCTGGTTGACGGTCAAACTGGCGTCGCTGACCACTGTGATCCTGTTGGTGATCGGTACGCCGATCGCCCTGTGGCTGTCGCGCACCCGTTCCTGGTGGCGCGGCCCGGTGGGGGCCGTGGTTGCGTTGCCATTGGTGTTGCCGCCGACGGTCATCGGTTTTTACCTGCTGTTGTCCATGGGCCCCCATGGCTACTTCGGCCAGTTCACCCAATGGCTCGGCCTGGGCACCCTGACTTTCAGCTTCGCCGGGCTGGTGGTAGGGTCGGTGATCTACTCCATGCCCTTCGTCGTGCAACCGCTGCAGAACGCCTTCTCAGCCATCGGCACGCGCCCGCTGGAAGTGGCCGCGACCTTGCGCGCCGGTCCTTGGGACACTTTTTTCACGGTGATCCTGCCGCTGGCACGCCCCGGCTTCATTACGGCGTCGATTCTCGGCTTCGCCCACACCGTCGGCGAGTTCGGCGTGGTGCTGATGATCGGCGGCAATATCCCGGACAAGACCCGGGTGGTTTCGGTGCAGATCTACGACCACGTCGAAGCCATGGAATATGCCCAGGCCCATTGGCTGGCCGGCGCGATGGTGGTGTTCGCATTCCTCGTGCTGCTGGCGCTCTACTCCAGCCGTAAAACCAACATGGGCTGGAGCTGAGCGCGATGATTGAAGTACGTCTGCACTTGAAATACTCCGGTTTCGCACTGGACGTGGAGCTGCAACTTCCCGGCCGTGGCGTGACCGCCCTGTACGGCCCATCGGGCTCCGGCAAAACCACCTGCCTGCGCTGTATCGCTGGCCTGGAGCGCGCCGAAGACGGATTTGTGCAGATCAACGATGAAGTCTGGCAAGACAGCCGTAACGGGCGGTTCGTGGCGCCGCATAAACGCGCCTTGGGTTATGTCTTCCAGGAGGCGAGCCTGTTCCCTCATCTGTCGGTGCGGGCCAACCTGGCGTTCGGCCTCAAGCGCATCCCGCGTTTGCAGCGGCGTGTGGAGATGGCCCACGCCACTGAGTTACTGGGCATCGCGCACCTGCTTGAGCGCAATCCGCAGCATCTGTCCGGCGGTGAGCGACAGCGCGTCGGCATCGCACGCGCGTTGCTCACCAGCCCCCGATTGCTGCTGATGGATGAACCCCTGGCGGCCCTCGACAGCCAGCGCAAAAATGAAATCCTGCCCTATCTCGAACGCCTGCACGACGAGCTGGATATCCCGGTGCTGTACGTAAGCCATGCCCAGGACGAAGTGGCGCGGCTGGCCGACCACCTTGTCCTGCTCGGCGACGGCAAGGTCCTGGCCAGCGGGCCCATCGGCGAAACCCTGGCGCGGCTCGATCTGCCCCTGGCACGAGGCGACGATGCCGGTGTGGTGGTCACGGGCAGCGTGATTGCCTACGACGATCACTATCAGTTGCTCACCCTGCAATTGCCCGATTGCCCGCTGCAGATACGCGTGGCCCACAGGCCGATGGCCGTGGGCAAACAGCTGCGGGTAAAAATTCAGGCGCGGGACGTCAGCCTCAGCCACCAGGCGCAGGAACACAGCAGCATCCTCAATCGCCTGCCGGTGACGGTCATCCAGGACGTCGCCGCGGATAACAGCGCCCATGTACTGGTACGCCTGGATGCCGGTGGCACGCCGTTGCTGGCGCGCATCACGCGGTTCTCGCGGGACCAACTGCAAGTGCAGCCGGGCCAGGCGCTGTGGGCGCAAATCAAGGCGGTGGCGGTGCTGGCCTAAACCATTTGGCACGACCGCAGGGCGACGCGGTCAATCAGACATACCGGCCTGATCCATTGCCAAGGAACCTGCACCATGCCCGACTCTTCGCCGCCCGTCGCTCTGCCCCGCGACCTGCATTACGTTGACGACACCCAACCCGGCATCCGCCGCAAAAAAATGCGCGGTAAGTTCCAGTATTTCGGCCCCGACGGCGAGCGCATCACCGATGCCGATGAGATCAAGCGCCTGAATGCCCTGGCGGTACCGCCCGCCTACACCGATGTGTGGATCTGCGCCGACCCGCAGGGGCACCTGCAAGCCACTGGCCGCGACGCCCGTGGCCGCAAGCAGTACCGTTACCACACGCGTTGGCGCGAAGTGCGCGACAGCGACAAGTACGCACGGCTGCAGGCATTCGGCAGCGCCCTGCCCAAGTTGCGCAAACAGCTGGAAGCCCAGATCGCCGAACCCGGCTTCACCCGCGAAAAGGTGCTGGCCACGGTGGTGATGTTGCTCGACGCCACGCTGATCCGTGTCGGTAATACTCAGTACGCTCGCGACAATAAATCCTACGGCCTGACTACCCTGCGCAACCGCCATGTGGACATCAAGGGCAGCGAGATAAAATTCCAGTTTCGCGGCAAAAGCGGCGTGGAGCATCAGATCAGCGTCAAGGACCGGCGCCTGGCCAGCGTGGTCAAGCGGTGCATGGAGTTGCCGGGGCAGAACCTGTTCCAGTATCTGGACGAGGACGGTCAACGCCATACCGTCAGCTCCCAGGACGTCAATGCTTACCTGCATAGCCTGACCGGCGAAGATTTCACCGCCAAGGACTATCGCACCTGGGCCGGCACGGCCATGGCGCTGGCGGTGTTGCGCGAGTTGGCGTGGCAACCGGAGTCCGATGCCAAACGGCACGTGGTGACCATGGTCAAGGACGTCGCCCGGCAGTTGGGGAATACGCCGGCGGTGTGTCGCAAGTGCTATATCCACCCGGCGGTGCTGGAGCATTTCAGCCTGGGTGAGTTGTCGAAACTGCCCAAGCCACGGGTGCGCAAGGGGCTGAAAGCCGAAGAAGTTGCCCTGGCCATGTTCCTTGAGCAACTGGCCGCCGACTTGCCCGGGCAAGCCAAGGTGGGTTAGCCTCTGCCTCCCTTCTGAATCGCGGGACGATCGCCGACGTGAACAACTAAGCCTTCCAAAATGTATCTGCAACAAGCCCGCCTGGCGCGCTTGTTGGCCTGTTCGACATTTTTCTGGAGGTGCTGATGACTCACGTCAACCGGCTGCCCGTACTGGTCTCCCTGCAACACCTGTCTTTCCAGTTCGCCAATGGCGAAACCTTGCTGGAAGACCTCACCTTGTCCATCGACCACACGCCGACCGGCATTGTCGGCCGCAACGGGCGCGGTAAAAGTATCCTCGCGAAACTGATCGCCGGCATCCTGCAACCCTCCTCCGGTACGCTGAACGCGCCGGCCCAGGTGGCTTACGTGCCCCAGACCGTGGTGGTGCGGCCGGGTGCGACCGTCGCCGATATCACCGGCACCGCCCAGTGCCTGGCCGCCCTTGCACGCATGGCCCAGGACGCAGGCGTGGCCGGTGATCTTGAACGGATCGATGATCGCTGGGACCTCGCCGAACGCCTGCGCGTGGCCCTGGATACGGCGGGGCTGCCCTCGCTCAGCGCGGCTTCCCGGGCCGACCGGCTCAGTGGTGGCCAATTGGCCAAGGTGGCGCTGATCGGCGCATTGTTGGCGGCGCCGCCGTTACTGATCCTCGACGAACCCAGCAACCACCTCGACAGCCTCGGGCGCGTTTGGCTGCTGCAGCAATTGTCGCAATGGCGCGGTGGCCTGGTGGTGGTCAGCCATGATCGCCAACTGCTCAACGCCATGGGCCGGATCATCGAACTGTCGCCCCTGGGTGCGCAGGTGTATGGCGGCAACTACGATGCCTATCTTCAGCAACGCGATACACAACGGCAGGCGGCTATCGCGGCGTGGGAACACGCCCGCGAACAGCGCAGCCGCGAACGCCGACGCTTGCAAAAAGACCATGACAACCTGCAGCGCAACGCGGCGCGTGCATGCCAATATGCAGCGACCGCCAACGTCGACCGGTTTACCAAGGCACGATGGAAAAGCGCGGCCACGCAAATCGTCAGCACTCTGGGCAGCGCCCATCATGATCAAAAAGACACCCTCAATGCGCAGGTGCGCCAAGCTTACGAGCGCGTGGTGGATGAGACGCCGACCTTGTTGGCCTTGCCGGGTGCGGCGGTGCCCAACGGCCGCCAGGTTCTGAGCCTGCAACAGGCACAGTTGCCCTGGCTGGATCCGCAGGCACCTTCCACCTTTCTGACGCTTGACCTGATCGGCCCCATGCGGGTGGCTGTGCGCGGGCCGAACGGTTGCGGCAAATCCACCCTGCTCAAGCTGCTTGCCGGGCAATGGCAAGCGCCCAGTGGGACGTGCACGGTGGCGCTGCCCTGCGCGTATATCGATCAGCACCTGACGCTGCTGGATGACCAGCGCACTGTCGTCGAACAGCTCAACCTGCTCGACACGCCGCTGGTCGAAGCCGAACTGCGCACGCGCCTGGCCTTGCTGCAACTGGATGCCTCGCGGGTGACCCAGCCGGCAGGCCAACTCAGCGGTGGCGAGCGGTTGAAAGCGGCGATGGCGATCGCTTTGTGGCGCGGCGTGCCGGCGCAACTGTTGCTGCTGGATGAGCCGACCAACCACCTCGACCTGGAGACGGTGATTGCGTTTGAACAGGCCTTGAAAGGTTTTACCGGGGCATTGCTGGTGGTGTCCCACGATGAAGCCTTCCTACAGGCGACCGAGCCCAGCCATTACTTGAGCTGGCATAGCACGGGCTGGCGCCTGGAGCCGGTGTGAGGTGATTGCGCGCGCACGCAAAGCGCCCTAGGGTAGTGGCCGAATAACTTCACTGGAAAGCCCTATGCTGCCTTCGCCCGCCAAGCCTTACACCAACGCCGCGCTCGCCCATCGACAGCGTTGGCGTGGGCGTGTGGGCTTAATGCTGGTGGCCGGTTTGTCGGTACTGGCAGGCATGACCGATGCCATTGGTTTCATGGCCAGCGGCGATTTTGTCTCGTTCATGAGCGGCAACACCACGCGCCTGGCGGTTGCGATCAGTGCGGGTGACCTTGGCCTTACCGGGCGGTTGCTGTTGCTGGTTGCCACCTTCATCGTCGGCAATGCCTTGGGCGTGGTTGTCAGCCGCGTAAGCAAGCGTCGCGCGCTGCCCTTGTTGCTGGGCATCGCCGCGCTGCTCTGCGGTGCGGCGCTGCTGCCATGGGCCGAGACCTTGCCCGCCCTGTTAGCGGCGATTATCGCCATGGGCATGCTCAACGCGGCCGTCGAGCAAGTGAACGGGGTGCCGGTAGGGCTCACCTATGTCACGGGGGCGCTGTCGCGTTTCGGTCGCGGGCTGGGCCGCTGGTTGTTGGGCGAGCGCCGCAATGGTTGGCGCATGCAGCTGATACCTTGGGCGGGAATGTTTATCGGCGCCGTGATCGGCGCGCTGCTGGAGCAGCAGATCGGCCTGAGCGCCCTGTGGGTCAGCGGCGCGTTGGCGGGATCATTGGGCCTGGCGACCCTGGCGATTCCGCGACGCTGGCAGTTAGGCTTCATGCCACGCTGAACAGTGGCCCCGGAAGGAGGTGCCCGCCCGACGTTTAAGCCTCGACATCCGTGTACCGGTAAAGAGCCATTACGTCGGGCGAGCGGGTGAATAATAGGCCAAATATGACCAAGGCAAAGTATTAAAGACAAGTGGCGAGTGCGGCCAAACGGCGTTTGGCGGGCATCGTGTCTTCTGCGGCGTAATACTTGACGGTAGAACCTGCGCCCGTGCTCAGCACATCCACAAAATAGTCTCCGCCGGTGGTGTACACCGTGAAACCCCCGGCCTCGGTGGCTTCCTTGAAGCCGCCGGCGTCGACGCCAAATACGCTTTCGTCCTGCCAGCCGTACTGGATGCATTGGGCGACCACCAGGGTGGCCTTGTCCGAGGCCATGGTCTTGTAAGGGCTGCCCGCGCGCGCCTCCTTCATCTTCGAACCCGCGCAACCGGCCAGTGCTGCCAGTACCAATGCGCCTATCACCGCTTTATGCATGCTCGTGCTTCCCTGGAAAAACCGTGACTCTACCATTGCGCCGCCGCCAACTGACGCGCCCATGAATTTTGTTTCACTGTGCAGGCAAAACCGGCCGCTTATAGTGGCCAGGCTCATTTTCAAGAAGTCCTCCTTCTGCCCGCCCTCCGCGGGCTTTTTTTCGCCTGCGGCTCACAACCACCAGCGCAACAGATAGAACAACACCATGCTCGACAACACCGTGATCAGCACGCTGCGCGTCCAAATCATCAGCGCCACGGCGCAGATCCCAGCCAGCAAATAGGGGTTGCTCGGGCTCAGGTTGAGCTGGTGGTCTTTGATGAAAATAATCGGCCCGCAAATCGCGGTGAGCATGCCCGGCACGGCGAACCCGAGGAACTCACGCGCCCCCCGGTTCAGTCGCACCGGCAGGCGCGGTTCGATAAACAGGTAGCGATTGAAAAACACCACCAGCCCCATCGCCACAATCATCAGGTAGATCATCGCTGGCCGACTCCCAGGCGCTTGCAGGCGAACCCGGCGCTCATTCCCAACACCCCCGAGACCACCACCGCCGATTCCCAGTGCAGGTAACTCAGCCACACCGAGCACAACAGCGAGACGGCAACGCAGACCACCGTCGGCACGTCGCGCACTACCGGCGTGATCAGGGCGATAAAGGTTGCGGCAATCGAAAACTCCAGCCCCAACTGGTCCAGGCCGGGAATGCTTTTGCCCAGGACGATGCCGGCCAAAGTGAACAGGTTCCAGATGATATAGAACGTCAGGCCGACACCCAGGGCATACCAGCGATTGAAGGTCTGGCGGTCATAGTGGTTGACCAGGGCAAAGAACTCGTCGGTCAACAGAAAGCCCAGGCTCATGCGCCAGCGGGTGTTGAGCGAGGACAGCGTCGGGCGCATGTGCATGCCATAGAGCAAGTGCTGGGAGGTCAGCAGCAAGGTGGTCAGCACGATGGAGATCAGGCTCGCGCCGCTTTTGACCATGCCGATCGCCACCAACTGAGCGGCGCCGGCGAACACGATGGCGGACAACCCTTGGGCTTGCAGCGGGGTGAACTGCGCATCGATTGCCATTGAGCCGGCGAGCAAGCCCCAGGGGGCACAGGCCAGGGATAACGGAATAACAGCGATTGCGCCACGCGTGAACGCGTCATGAGGCAGGGCAGTAGGCATGGATGAGGCTCATCGACAGACAGTCGGCAAGCATGCCAGCGCGCCCAGGCACTTGTCTTGAACGATCTTGCTCAGGCGAGCTTTACCGACACCAGCTCCACCGAGTCGCGCGCTTCGCGTAGTTCGTAGGCGTCCTGGTTCAACCGGTGAATGGTGTTGAGCAGGCGCTGGCGCAGCACCTCATCGCCGAGTTTTTCGACGGCACGCATCAGGTCGAACGCAGCGGTTTCGTTATTTTCCGCGACGGAATCCAGGGTCTTGCGCAGGTTACGAGTGGCTCGGGTCACGCGGGATCTTCCTTCATCAGCAATGGGCGGCACTTTAGGACATTCGTGTTTCAGTTTAATTTCAATCACTTGTGGCCGATTACGAGGCAGTTGATCCACGTCAAACGAAATCAGGATTTGGCTTACATCGAGGCTTATCCTCCTGTGCGAAGTCGCAAACAGGCAAACGCCATGGATAGGTCGGCCCCTACCCTGTTTAAATGCCTGGCCAACGCCACCCGAGCACAGCTGATGCGATTGATCCTGCGCAAAGGCGAACTTTACGTGGGCGAACTGATCCATGCCTTGGATGACAGCCCGCCAGGGTTGCAAAACGACGCGCGGCGTCTGGATGCAATGGGCGACAGACCACAACAGGCCAGCACTTGCTGAGCCATCGGAGCGTTTATTCATGCTTGTCGCAATTGCTATTTTCATCATCACCATCGTGCTGGTCATCTGGCAGCCCAGGGGCCTGGGCGTCGGCTGGAGCGCCTCCCTGGGCGCGATCCTGGCCCTGGCCTGCGGGGTGATCAGCCTGGCGGATATTCCGGTGGTGTGGCACATCATCTGGAATGCCACCGGCACCTTTGTCGCGCTGATCATCATCAGCCTGTTGCTGGATGAAGCCGGGTTCTTTGCCTGGACCGCGCTGCATGTGGCGCGCTGGGGGCGTGGCCGGGGCCGGCGATTGTTTGCCTATATGGTGCTGCTGGGCGCACTGGTGTCGGCGTTGTTCGCCAATGACGGCGCGGCGTTGATCCTCACCCCGATTGTGATGTCGATGCTGTTGGCCCTGCGCTTTTCGCCGGCGGCGACGCTGGCATTCGTCATGGGCGCGGGCTTTATCGCCGACACGGCAAGCCTGCCGCTGGTGGTGTCGAACCTGGTGAATATCGTCTCGGCGGACTATTTCAAGATCGGCTTCAATGAATACGCCGCCGTGATGGTGCCGGTGAACCTGGTCAGCGTCGCCGCGACCCTGGCGGTGCTGCTATGGTTTTTCCGTCGCGATATTCCGCAGTCATACGACCCCGCCGACCTGGAACAACCCGCCAGTGCCATACACGACCGTGCGACCTTTCGCGCCGGCTGGTGGGTGCTGGGTATTTTGCTGGTGGGCTGCTTCGCACTGGAACCGCTGGGCATTCCCATCAGTGCAATTTCCGCAGTATGCGCCGTGCTGTTGCTGGTGATTGCCGCCAAGGGCCACACGATCTCCACACGCAAAGTGCTGAAAGACGCGCCGTGGCAGATCGTGATCTTTTCCCTGGGGATGTACCTGGTGGTCTATGGCTTGCGTAACGCCGGCCTGACCGACTACCTGGCCACCTGGCTCGACACCTTCGCCAGCTACGGTGTGTGGGGCGCGGCCATGGGCACCGGCGTGCTCACCGCGCTGTTGTCCTCGGCGATGAACAACCTGCCAACGGTGTTGATCGGCGCGCTTTCCATCGAGTCCAGCCATGCCGTGGGCGTGGTCAAGGACGCGATGATCTATGCCAACGTGATCGGCAGCGACCTGGGCCCGAAAATCACCCCTATAGGCAGCCTGGCGACCTTGCTGTGGCTACATATTCTGGCGCGCAAAGGCATCACCATCACCTGGGGTTACTACTTCAAGGTCGGGATTGTGCTGACCGTGCCGGTGCTGTTGATCACCCTTGCCGCCCTGGCCTTGCGCCTGAGCGTGTAAAGGACACGGTGTTCATTCATCTCGACACTGACATATGCTCTCGCATTTTCTCGAAAGGACGCGGGCATGCTGACGATCTTTTTCTATGCGCTGGTTTTCGGTTTTGTGTTTTGCCTGTCTCCCGGCGCGGTGCTCGCTGAAACCCTGCGCCGAGGCTTGCTGTACGGTTTCACACCGGCCCTGTTGGTGCAGATTGGCTCGTTGGTGGGCGATGCGGTCTGGGCGGTGATCGGGCTGACTGGCATCGCGCTGCTGATCCAGCATGACGCGGTGCGCGTGCCGCTGACGGTGGTCTGCGCGCTCTACCTGGCCTGGCTGGGCATCCGCAGCCTGGTGGATGCGTGGCAGCTACCGCAAGTCGAAAGTGCACCCACCAGCTCCGGGAAAAACGCCCTGGCGGTGGGCGCGGCGATCTCACTGGCCAATCCGAAGAACATCGTCTACTGGGGCGCCCTGGGCAGCGCGTTGTCGGGCATCGTCGGCACCACCCCGAGCCATGGGCAAACGCTGATGTTTTTTGCCGGCTTCATGCTGGCGTCGGTGCTGTCATGCTTTCTGACTGCCGCGCTGGTCAACGTGCTGCGCAAGAATGCTTCGCCAACTTGGCAACGCATCAGCTATGGCGCCTGTGGCCTGGTATTGATTTATCTGGCCATTCTCGCGGCGCAGGGTATTTAACAGGCCGGGGCTCGACGGTGAGGTTTCAGGCCTTGGTCTGGTGCTCCAGCTGCACTTGCAACTGCGCATCGATTTGCAACTGGGCGGCTAAATCGTCCAGGTAATTGCGCTCCGCGTCCTGCTGGTCATCCACCAACATGACGCTGGCCAGATACACCTCGGCCGCCAACGCCGGGTCGCTGGCGAACTCGGCGAAATCTGCCGCATCCAGAGGCTTGGCGACTTCAGCGTCGAGCCACTCCTGCAATTGCGGGTCGTCGGTATGCTTGCCCAGCTCATCGGAGATCAACTGCTGCTCGTTCGCATCGATCCGGCCATCGACCTTGGCGGCAGCGATCAGTGCGCGCAATACGGCGTGGCTGTGCGCTTCGATTTGCGCGCCCGACAGCTGATCGGCCGTCTGAAAGGCCTGCTGCGGCTGGCTCGCCTGTTGGCTCTGCCAGGCCTGATACGCCTTGTAGGCCATCATCCCCAGAGAAGCCAACGCGGCATAGTTCATACCACCGGCGCGCCCTTGCGTCGAGCGCGTTGCCGCGCCACCGCCCAGCATGCCTCCCAGCCCACCCAATATTCCGCCCAGGCCGCCGCCGGCCGAAGCATTGCCGGCGCTGGTGCCTTTGAGCAGCCCGCCAAGCAGACCGCCCAACCCGCCGCCCGAAGAAGCACCGCCCTGCCCTGCGCCGCGCAACAGTTGTTCCAGTAGATCGCTGGTATTCATGGTGTCGCCCTCCAAGGCGCATAGTGGGGTTAAATCAACCTTAGTCCGCCGCTGATGGAACACCATGACCGCTGGGCGGGCAAGCTTTATGATGGCGCCACTCCGCCATTCGAGAGGACGCATCGGTGAACCGCATTGAGCACATCAGGTTGATGGCCAGCTACAACCAATGGATGAATCGCAAGGTCTACGAAGCCGCCGGCAAGCTGACAGACGCGGCGTTGGCAGCAGACCGACAAGCGTTTTTCGGCTCGATCCTCGGCACCCTGAATCACCTGGTGCTGGGCGACACGGTCTGGCTCAAGCGCTTTGCCGAGCACCCGGCAGGTTTTGCCGCGCTGGCCCCCCTCAGCACCATCGCCACACCCGTCGACCTGAGGCAGTTGGCGTTCGCAGACATACGCGAACTTTCGGCCCAGCGTGCCTGGCTGGATCAATTGATCCTCAATTGGGCCGAAAGCCTGCAGGAAACCGACCTGGACCAGCGTTTGCGCTACCACACCATGCGCGGAGCAGCGGCTGAGAAACCGTTCTTCGGCCTGCTGGTGCATTTTTTCAATCACCAGACACATCATCGTGGCCAGGTGACCACGCTGTTGAGCCAGGCCGGGGTGGATGTGGGCGATACTGATCTACTGGCGTTGTTCGACTGAGAGCGACTGATCATTTCACCTTGCTGCTCAGCGTCTCCACACTGCGCTTCAAATCATCCAGGCTGCGCTTTAAGCCCTCGATCTCGCTTTTCTGCCGATCAATAGTGCTTTTCTGCTCGTCCAATGCACGCTTGAGGCTGGCAAGCTGACTCTCATTGCTACCGGTGCTGGAGCCATCCTTGCGCTTGAATTCGTCGAAGGCGCGGTCCTGATCCTCTACTTTACTTTTGAGGCTCTGCAGTTCGCTGGCGGTAAGCTTTCGCGCCTCTTTAAGCGCCTCAATATCCCCGACTTTGATATTCGACGGATTCAACACTAACGCGTTACCCGGCCCCAATGTGGCAGCGGTCAGCGGGTCTTCCGACCACGCTCTGCGGTCACCCCACTGCACCGCAGTCGCAGCCTGCGCCGGGACGATTATCGCAGCGCTCAAAAAACCAACCATGCCTGCAGCCATCATCCAAGAATGCATACGGACCTTGCGCATCAACTGACTCCTTAACGAACTGCCGGGGTGGCATATCGCTATGACTGTCATTTATAGAGCTTGTTCCTGGGTAGGGCCCATGCCATGGGAATAATCTGGAAGGCTGCGTAGATCACTGATCTGGCAGGTTTTTTCGGATAACTGTTTGTGCAGGAAAGCGTGCATCGAGGTTGCGCCGAAGCCGCTGGATCTATATATTCGCAACCCTGCTGCACCGCGCTACCGCCCGAATGGCGAAACTGGTAGACGCATGGGACTTAAAATCCCCCGCTCGTAAGGGCGTCCCGGTTCGATTCCGGGTTCGGGCACCATAGATATCAAGGGCTTGCCGGGGAAACCTGGGCAGGCCCTTATCTTTTGTGCTGCGCAATTCCCTTCTTTCGGCGTCCTGCCGACCTATCTCCCTATTCATAATTTGCCTGCTACCTTGTTCACTCCACGGAGGAACACTGATGCCGAGCACAGATCTACTCCCTTCCCTGCTTTTCAAACTCTACGAGAATCAACTCACCCTCGAAGCCGCCATTTTGGAGCTGTCCAATTGGGTTGCCCGGCAAGGTTCTGCCGACATGGTCGGACTGCTCGGCCCGGCCGCCAGCCTTCGCCATTTCATCCAGGCTCGTTTTTGCCTGGATTGCATCGGCCGAGTCGATCTTGACGCCGAGCTGCTTGTTGAAGCTCGACGACGCCCACATGATCCGGATGTCTGCATCCATTAGGTCGGCATGGACTTCGTTGTGAATGCTGCCTGTGTCGGCGAGGATCTCGGCCTAAAGCCATTCCCACACCTCAGAGGCTGGTGTCAGGCGGATGCCGAAGTCGGCTTGGTCAGACAGCTCAAGTATTGAAGGCGGAGGGAATGGCCTATCCATGGGGCACCTTGAGCTTGTAATAGTCGCGACTTGCCGGTTATAAGTCGCCCGATAACGCTACAGAGTTCAAGGTGTAGGAAATGGATAACCTGATAAAGTTGCGTATCGGACTGACAATTGCGGCGGTTGTCGGGCTTGTACCAATCACCATCCTCTTCACGATCGGCGTAGTGGCGTTCTTTATTCCGCTCATTTTTGTCGCCAAGAGTCCTCCGCTTGGGACGCTAGCACTTATAGGCGCAGCAATCGTCTCGGCATTCGCGATATGGTCGGCATGGAAGATCTATGCACTTTCAATGGCAGCGGCACCTGTTGAGCGCAACTCACACTTGCTGGCATCGGGAGCGGTGATTGCGATGATTTGGGGTATGGTCCTCGCGTACTGGACGCGCGATCTGCCCGAACTCACATACATATTTCTTATGCCAGGAATAGTCTCGAGCTCCATGCTCGCCCTTACATTGAAAAGAGCGAAGGCTTGAGGCGGGCGACGAGTTGGGTCAGCAATTTACCCTTCTGAATTTTCCAGCAGCACATCAATCAGCTTCTGCTCACCCAGGCGCATTGCACCGAGACATTGCAGGTCGTCGCACTTAGGACCGAGGCCGAACACCGTCACCTCTCCCTTGGCGCCGATCATGGTCAGCGCACCCACGGTGCATTCGGGATGCTCACCCGCATCGAGGTCGTCGGCGATCTTGCGCAAGGTCTTGGCGGCGTCGCGACAGTCTTCCCGCTTGAACTCCAGCAATTTAACGGTCATTCAGGCCACCATGAATTTGTTGATCCGCAAGCTGCGCGCCAGCATGATCTAACGTTCCGATCCGTAAAAAACGTGACCAGACTGCCTGGCACTACACCAGTCAAAGGATACTGACCTAATGAAGTCAATGCTCACCGCTGCAGCGCTAATAACTGCGACGACTCTTATTGCAGCCTGTCAGAGCGGGCCATACACCCCGCCGGGGCCTAAAACTGAAGTACCGACTGCCAAAATGAGCGTTGGCAACTTCATTTCACCGAAAGCGTGTACGAGTGGCACAAATACTCTGAATGGCAAATTGATTGGAGCCAGCCTATGTATCCGATCGCAGAAATATGAAGTCTTCGGTGGCCCAGATATCACCCTGAGCTTCAATCGTGAGCTCGTTACGGTGCTGACCCCTGAGGAAGCGGTCAAAGGGTTCAGAGCTACAAAATACGGCGTCACTGCTTCATTCAAGTGCGAAGAAATCCCGAAAAAAGACACCGATGAAGGGCGCTCTTATCATTGCTCCTACGATGCAAGCAATCTTCCTTTGATCAGGGCTGATATCACATTTCCATAGCCGAGCATGGCACCCAATCTCGCGCCACGATTTAGCGCATTCGAAAACGTGGCGCGGATGAGCCGGGTCTACTCCGCTGAATTTGATTTTATGAGACTTCAACACCATGCACGCACGTTTGTATCTCATCGCGTTACTTCTCACTGGCCCAGCACTGGCATCGGAGCCATCCCGCTACAGCTACGACGAAGCCCCTACTGACGGCTACATGTACGCCGTCAGGTATCAACAGGCCAAGCTGGCTTGTGAATCGCTGCCTGATGACCTTGAAGCGGACTATGCGAAAGCGATGCGCCTTACCAAAGAAGCTAACCCCGAATTTGAGCGAACTTTCGTCAAAGGCTTAGCGGCAGATCTTAGGTGGCGCAAACCAGCGACGCCCGAAGATCAGCATTTGGAGTGCGATCAAAGTCAGCATGCACTGCGCGTGACGGTAAGTCTCGCCCGCCAGTGGTTTCCAGGGGCATGGTAGGCGCTTGTATTATTTGGTCCGCCGCTCGACACCATCATGCGCCTTGTCACAATGCAGGCAGTGCTCGCAGCTCAGCGTCCGACATAGCCAGACCTTCACCCGCTGCCAGTACTTGACCATGAAGATGTGCCGGGCACCGGCCATAGCCAGGGATACGTGTAGCGTCAGGCCGGCGGTGGTCGGACCGAAGAAGATATTCTGGCTACGCACCGACACAACGAAACCGGTGATGGCGATCGTGGTGTAGATCAGCTTCCCAAGAATGCCGCCGTCTGGTTCGCCTACGTCTCCATCTGAGGGGCGGAATTTATGGCTGTAGAGGACAGCCATCCTGAAGCCTTCGTCATTTCCTTGGGAATAGGCATCTTAGAGCAACCGCAAGAGCCGCCGCTAAGAAGGAGGCAGCAATTTTCGAAGATGAATGAATCACATTGAGAAAATCACCGAAGGTCGCCGTCTCCGGATCAGCTTTCAGGAGAAATAATACGATGAAGCCAAGATAACAGCCTAGAGCACACCCTAAAAACGCCTTCATTTCAGATCGCGCGAAAGCGATGGAGCGTTGAGTTAACAAAGCACCACTGTGGGCGGCACTTCTTAGCGACTCGTTGAAATTCATAGGCTGGTTCCTTCCATTGATTGTTGGCGGACCAATAGTAAATCAGATGCGCGACTCGCGCGCTAAGGCAGGTACCGACAAGGCAGCGTCGAGCGGTGACATTTTGCAAGCTCGTGATCAGCTCGGGCACACCACCGTGGTCATGGCCGAGAACTACATTCGCAAAAGGATCGGTAAAAGGTCACGCCGACGAGGTGAATTCTGCACCGCAATCATTTTCTTCCCCTTGAAAACAAAGAACTGCAAGGGGTATTAAGAGAACGCATAGCGGTGCAGAATTGACGCTATGTCATTGTTTTAAACGATTACATTGCGGACTTAAAATCCCCCGCTCGTAAGGGCGTCCCGGTTCGATTCCGGGTTCGGGCACCATAGATATCAAGGGCTTGCCGGGGAAACCTGGGCAGGCCCTTATCTTTTCTGCTGCGCAATTACCCTTCTCCGGCGCTCTGCCGATCGATTGACTCCCACAGAAAATCAACCGAACTACGCACGCATCCCAAGGTTCTATCAGGAGACACCTGGACATTTCCAGGCCAACCCGCATGGAGCTGAACATGTCTGACGATCTGAAAAACCGTGGCCCGCAAGACCGTGCTCGAGTGAACACCTCCGAAGCCTGGGAGTTGAAACATTGGACGAAAGAGTTTGGCGTGACTGAGCAACAGCTCAAGGAGGCAGTGAAAGCTGTTGGTCCAATGGTCGACGACGTGCGTAAAAAACTCGGCAAGTGAGAGTGGTGACGCCCCTGCTGCATCAATTGAAGCCGCACCTGTTGCGGCTTCAATCATTGGCCAGATGGCCGTGCGAATGCTCTCTACGTCAACGAAGAAAAACCTTGTGGGCTTTTGATTTTCTTAATAAAGACGTACAGAACCAGCCCAACCACGCTAACCACTAGACAGCTAAACCAGATCGCCCAGAGGGTCTTTTTAGCAGCCTCATGAAACGACATCGTGCCGGTATAATCCCGCTGGCTAAGGATGACATTGGACAACAGGTTGGTTGCAAGGCCTGCACTGAAAAAAGGTATCAAATACAGCACGACCTGATATTGATTTCGAAGATCCCTTTCTTCGGCGGTCGAGTCTGGCAAGAGTCCAAAAATGCTTTGAACCATCCCCAGAAAAAGTGCTGCCCATACGAGCAATAGTATCGATGCCGCCACATCCATCCATTTGGGGGTCTTGGGGTCGCGTATGGCAACCAACATTGCTGCTGCACCTAGACCGCCCAGAAGGGTAGCACCGATGTGAAAGTTTTTAATTAAGTCGAACAACTGCGCAATCTCCTGTCCAGGCTGAGATATTTGTCTTACAAAGAACCAAGACAAAAAAAGACAACCGTTTAGCCTATTTCCATGCCCCTGCGAGGGCACTTAATTAATAGGATCACTCCATCCCCAACAATAAAAATCCGCCGCCCTACAAGCACCTCCACTTGAATATCCAATTAATTCATCCTGAACGGGTCAAATAGAACACTTTGTCCTAAAAGCTTCACTTTACGTATAAATTCCACCGTTAGCTTGACTGCTTCGGAAATCTTTGGATTTAAGCTGGCGGCTGCTAATAATTCGTCTACAAGTGCGTCAATCTGCGAACCAGAAAATATATCGTAGTCATCAAAACTCAAGTTGGAAAGCATTGGAAACTGCTTGCTATCCAGCTTGAAGAAAAGATTCGCAGCACTTAAAGGGATTTCAATTTTATCAAGACAACCCTCTTGCCCAGTGGCTGCTAGATCTTTATCCCACATCATTAAGTAATACATGATTTAAGTCTTAATAACTCATTAGTGTGCAGATAGGCCCCACAGCGCTGGCCGATGTAGGGTTTGATCAGACGCGTGCGCTCAGCCTCGGTCAGCGCATCGGCGCCGCCCAGCTCGATGGTTCTGATCGGGAAGCAGCGGGTGTCGACGGGGGTGGCCGGTGCTGCTGTCGCAGCGGACTTGCCCGGCAGGTCTTTGAGTTCGTCGATGCGCCGTTGCTGCTGTTCGAGCAAACGGTCTTGGCGGTCGCGAATCAGGTCGGTGATGCCCGGCGTGTTCTGCGCCGTGGCGGCTTGCACCCAACCGGTGGTGCTCAAGCAAACGATAACGGACAGGCCGCCCAGACGTATCAAACGCCACATGTCTAGATCCCTCTATGTGGCTCAGTGCCACCAACGGGCGCGGATCTTAAAGTGGCATTTTGTTGGCGTCAATTAAATGTAGAAATTTGTTTCTCTGGTCAGCTCTGTGCGATTCAAACAAAAAAGGCGCTCCGTAGAGCGCCTTCTTACCGCCGATTGCGTTACTGCAAACTGACCTGACGCAACTCAGGCTTTGCCTCGCTACCAATCGTGATGCGTTTGGGTTTGGCCTCTTCAGGCACCTCGCGCAGCAGGTCGATGCTCAGCAAGCCGTTGTTCAGGGATGCGCCACGCACTTCGATGTGGTCCGCCAGGCGGAACGACAGCCGGAACGCACGTTGGGCGATGCCCTGGTGCAGGTAAGCGACCTTCTCGTCGGTTTCGCGTTTTCCGCCGGAAACCGTCAGAACGCCTCGTTCGACCTGAATATCCAGATCCTCCTCGGTCAGGCCAGCCACTGCGATGACAATCCGGTAGGCGTCATCACCGTGCTTTTCCACATTATGAGGTGGATAGGAGTTCGGAGCCTCGCTGCGCAGCGCCGACTCGAACAGGTCATTGAAGCGGTCAAAGCCCACCGATTGACGGAACAGTGGGGCCAACGAAAGGGTAGTAGCCATTTTAAAATCTCCTGAGTTTCTCCAAGTGATTTAGTACGCGACCCGTCTTCGGCATCGCGTGATCAAAAATTTATGGACGCACAAAAAGAATTCAAGAGGGCTGAGAAAAAATTTTTATCTGGCGGATAACGCTATCGCGAGAACTGCGGCGTTATCGCTTGTGCTCTAATCTTAAGCCCAGGCGTGCTTTAACCCGTGAGCGCCTGAGACAGCCCTTGAGGTACAAAAAAATGAAAATGACTCTCCCTGCCCTTGCATTGGGCATCCTGATTTCCCAAGGCGCCATGGCCGCCGGGGATGGCACTGCCGCCCTGGGCGGTGGTGTCGGCGGCGTGCTGGGCAATGTGGTGGGCCAGCAGCTGGGTGGTTCGACCGGCGCGGCCATCGGCGCCGGTGTAGGTGGCGCAGCCGGCGGCGCGGTGGGCGCGCAGAAAGGCAATCGCACGGAAGCAGCGCTTGGCGGCGGGGTCGGGGCTGCAGGGGGTTCGGTTATCGGTAACCACCTGGGCGGCAGTACCGGTTCGACCATCGGCGCAGGCCTGGGTGGCGCCGCCGGTGGCGCGGTGGGCAACAACCTGGCGGATGACGAGAGCAGCCATCGCTCCGACGGCCGCAAGCACAAGGGCAACAAGCATAAACACAAGAACAAGCACCGTTGATCTGACGCTGCCCGGGCTGAACGACGTTAAGTGCCGTTCAGCCCGGCCTGCCAGCATTACATCGGCGTACTGCTCACCACGCGCAACGCCAGCCCTTCATACGCATCCAGCGTAATCGTGAACGTCCCCTCTTCCGTCAGGTCCCCTTCCACACGCTCATTGATGATGTCCACCACCGGCCCCGGTGCGATGTTGGGCAGGTGCAGGGATTCGGTGATCGGCGTGGCGCCGAAGTTGAGCGCAGTGATCTGCGTGCCCTTACCCGCCGGCAATTCATGAACCATGATCAGCAGGCCTGGGTGTTCTACATCCGGGATCAGGATCTGGCGGCTGGCGGCGATGTCGTAGGCGCGGCGCACGCCGAGGATTTTCTGCAGCTGCGAGGCGAATGAGTCCGGGTCCTGCAACTGGCTGTTCAAGCTGCCATACAGGCTTCTGGAACGCGGCATCTGCCCGGCCGACAGCTCGGCGTCGGGGTTGAGGTCGACCAGATCGTAGGCGCCACGATGAATCCAGCGCGTATCGCCATCGGCCATCAGATGCGCGACTTCTTCGGCGGCCAACGGCAGCGCGCCCACCAAGTCCCACCCCGATAGCGCAAACACCCCAGGCTGCATGGCGTTGTACATCACCAGCAGCAAATGGATCTGGCGAATCTGCTGGATATCGGCTGCGGTGATGGCCTCCAGGTCACGAATGCCGAGGGCGGCGGTAATGATGCTGGCGGTGGTGCAGGACACGCCGTTGGTGACGAACTTGAGGTTATACGGCGCATGTTCACCGGTCAGGCGTTCGTACATCTGCTCGCGGATATGCTCACGCAGGATATTGCCGGGGAAGGTCTGGCCCTGGAACATAAAGCTGTCATGGGCATGCAGCGTCCAGAAATGCACCAGCTCCAGGGTCAATTCATCGTGGTTTTGCAGCGCGTGGATCAGCGAGCCAGGGTCGATGCCGAGGCTGTGCATCTGGCGCAGCATCAGGCGCAGGAATTCAGTGTCGCCCATCAGCAACGCGTGCTGGTAGGCCGGCCGGGTGATGAAGTCATAGGACAGGTCGGCGCCGCCATGGGACATGGAAGCGATGTCGTCCACGGTGAGGTTGAGTTCCTGGAAACTGAAACCGCCGGCCTTGCGGATCGCCCCGCCGAGCAACTGGTTGCCGGTGATCGACAGCGGATGGCTCTCCGACCAGGCGCTGCCGTCGAGCTTGCGCTCCACGCCGAGGAAGCCGTTGGCGTCCAGGCGCAGGATCTTGGCGCCCATCACGTCGATGGCGTGCAGCGCGTCGCCGATAATCATCTGCTGGGCGGCGAAGGATGGATCGAGCCAGTTCAGCGACGGCTGCCCTTCCTTGAAGTAATGCAGGTACACCCAGCGCCGCGGCTTGCCGTCGACACCCAGCACCACCGGCGTGGCGCTCCAGTCGGTTTCCTTGACGCCGGGCTCGAAGAAGATCACCCGCTGCAATTGGCCGACGATGTAGTGCTTGTCGCGCAGCGCATCCACCTGCGGCGGGCTTAGGTTCTGCGCGTCGCGGCCCTCGGCGACGTCCGGCAGCAACGGCCAGTCTTCTTCGCGGATTTCGACCATGTGGTACAGGCCGGGATAGTCTTCATAGGCCATTTCCGCCAGGCGAAAATCCGCGCCCTTGCCAGTGTGCGAGGGGATCACGTCGTCGATGATCACCGCGTTGTGCGCGGCGGCCATGCGTGTCAGCGCCTGCAACTGCGCCTCGGTGCCCAGTTGCGGGTCGATGTCGAAGCTGATGCGGTCGAAATTGCCGTCGATGGTCGGCGTATGTTCGGTACCGGACAAGCCGCCGGATTTCTTCAGCGGCCCGTTATGGATGCCCTGGATGCCGATCTTCGACAGCACATGCCACAGGGTTTCGTCGCCCAGCGCTTCCAGCACCGTGCCGTCTTCGCGAGTCACTATCGATGCCGGATACGCCGTGAACCACACCGATGACAAGGCTGACGCGTCACGCGGCCGGGTTTGCGCAAAGGGCTGCTGCCACATCCGCCCCTGCCCCGAATAGAGTTTGGCCCGCTGGCGCGCCGCGTGCAGCATGGAGCATTGCACCAGCCAATTCACATGATCGTTGTCCGCCGCCGTCATAAGCCTGATACCTGTGGTCGTGAAAGGTTACTCGTACGCATAGGAGCGACGCGCGGGGCGATTCGTTGCATTGAGATGCAGATTCAACTGTGGGAGGGGGCTTGCTGATCGTTGCTGATCGTCCCCACGCTCTGCGTGGGAATGCCTCCTGGGACGCTCCGCGTCCCGCCGACCGCTGCACCTGGGAGCGACTGCGCATAGGTGACGCAGAGCGTCACGGGCTGCATCCCCACGCGGGAGCGTGGGAACGATCGTCATTAGGGCTTGCCCCCTCCCACATTGGATAGCAGCTATATCAAGCCTTGCGTCGCCTGTCGGTACTGCCTCGGCGTGAACCCCGTCGACGCCTTGAACTGCCGGGTAAACGCGCTGTGGTCGGTGTACCCGCACTGCAACGCCACGTCGGTGATCGGCAGCGCGGTATGCAGCAATCGGTGGGCATGTTCCAGCCGTACCTTCTGGATCATCTGCCGAGGCGTGAGGTGGAACACACGCTTGCAGTAGCGCTCCAGCTGCGCCACGGAAATGCCCGCAATGCGCGTCAGCTCGCCGAGGGTGACACGGCGGTTGAAGTGCGCGCGGATATGCGCGTCCACTGCCGCCAGGCGCTGGTAGGCCGGGTGGGTTTCGCTGGCCGATTGCAGGTCGACCGAGATACCGGCCAGGCCGATGATCGTGCCGCTATCGCTATACAACGGCCATTTGTGCGTGAGGCACCAGCCGGGTTCGCGGCTGCCGTACAGGTGCAGCTCAAGCTGGTCTTGCAGGACGAACCCCTGTTGCAGCACCCGTCGGTCCTGCTCGGTATAGCCCGGCCCCAGTTGCGCGGGGAACACTTCGGCGCTGGTCTTGCCCAGCAGCGGTTGCAGTTGCCGCAGGCCGCAGCGCTGCACCAGGGTGCGGTTGGCGAGCACGTAGCGGGCGTCGATGTCCTTGATGAAAATCGCCGCGTTGGGGATCACGTCCAGTAACGGCAACAGCTGCGCAGCGCCCGTCAGCAGTTGCTCGATGCTGTGGGGGCGGCTGCCCTGCAAGAGACTCGCCAGCATGTTCTGCACCATGACATTCATCGCCCGTTTCTGACCCCGACGCCGAGCAGAGTGCCCCATGCCCGGGACGCTGTCGAGCGCCGGCGATTGTGCTGAATTCGTCATCCATCCCCACAAAAAACATCAATCGCCGTGGGTTTATCGGGCTCACGATAGGGCCCCTGCATGCCTATCCAATAACTCACAAGAAGGCGCCGCTATGTCAGGCCAAGGCAAGTTCAAGAAACAGCTGTCATTGATGGACCTCACCTTTATCGGGTTGGGTGCCATCTTCGGTTCGGGTTGGTTATTCGCCGCCAGTCATGTGTCTGCAATCGCCGGTCCCGCCGGGATTATCTCCTGGCTCATCGGCGGCTTCGCCGTGCTGCTGCTGGGCATTGTGTACTGCGAACTCGGCGCCGCCCTGCCCCGTGCCGGTGGCGTGGTGCGTTACCCGGTGTATTCCCATGGCCCGCTGTTGGGTTACCTGATGGGGTTTATCACGCTGATCGCGTTCTCCAGCCTGGTGGCGATCGAGGTCGTCGCCTCGCGCCAATACGCTGGGGCGTGGTTTCCCGAGCTGACCAAGGCCGGCTCCAGCGACCCGACCACCCTCGGCTGGCTGGTGCAATTCGCCTTACTGTGCCTGTTCTTCCTCCTCAACTACCGCAGCGTGAAGACTTTCGCCATCGCCAATAACCTGGTGAGCGTGTTCAAGTTCATCGTGCCGCTGCTGGTGATCGGCGTGTTGTTCACCTTTTTCAAGCCGGCGAATTTCCAGGTGCAGGGCTTTGCGCCGTTCGGGCTGTCGGGCATCGAGATGGCGGTGTCGGCCGGCGGGGTGATCTTCGCCTACCTGGGGCTGACGCCGATCATTTCGGTGGCCAGTGAAGTGAAGAACCCGCAACGTACGATTCCGATTGCATTGATCCTTTCGGTACTGCTGTCGACGGCAATCTACGTGCTGCTGCAAACCGCGTTCCTGGGGGGCGTGCCCACCGAGATGCTTGCCAACGGCTGGGCCGGGATCAGCAAGGAATTGGCGCTGCCCTACCGCGATATCGCCCTGGCACTCGGCGTGGGCTGGCTGGCGTACCTGGTGGTGGCCGATGCGGTGATCTCCCCCAGCGGCTGCGGCAATATCTACATGAACGCCACCCCGCGCGTGGTGTATGGCTGGGCGCAGACCGGCACGTTTTTCAAGATTTTCACCCGCATCGATGAAAAATCCGGCATCCCGCGCCCGGCCTTGTGGCTGACCTTCGGCCTGTCGGTGTTCTGGACCCTGCCGTTCCCGTCCTGGGAAGCGCTGATCAACGTGGTCTCCGCTGCGCTGATCCTGAGTTACGCCGTAGCCCCGGTCACCGTTGCCGCGCTGCGCCGCAATGCACCGCAGCTGGCGCGCCCGTTCCGGGTCAAGGGCATGGCGGTACTGGGCCCGCTGTCGTTCATCATCGCCGCGCTGATTGTGTACTGGTCGGGCTGGAGCACGGTGTCGTGGTTGCTCGGCCTGCAGATCCTGATGTTCGTGGTGTACCTGCTGTGCGCACGCTGGGTGCCCACCGCGCACCTGAACCTCAAGCAACAGGTGCGCTCGTCGGCCTGGCTGATCGGTTTCTATGCGGTGACTATCCTGCTCTCCAAGCTCGGCAGTTTCGGCGGCATCGGCCTTATCAGCCATCCGTTCGACACCGTCGTCGTGGCGGTCTGCGCCCTGGGCATTTACTACTGGGGCGCTGCCACCGGCGTACCGGCCCACCTGGTGCGCCTGGAAAGCGAAGACGATGAAAGCGAAGCCGTCAATGACGATCACTACAGCCCACCACTCTCTGCAGCCACTCACTGATGGAGCCTTGCATGAAACGCCTGCACGTCATCGACTCTCACACCGGCGGCGAACCTACGCGCCTGATCATGAACGGCTTCCCGGCGCTGGCGGGGGCCACTGTCGCCGACCAGCTCGACGACCTGCGCAGCCACCACGACCAATGGCGCCGCGCCTGTCTGCTGGAACCGCGCGGCAACGACGTGTTGGTGGGCGCACTGTATTGCGCGCCGGTCACCCCAGGCGCCACCTGCGGCGTGATCTTTTTCAACAACGCCGGCTACCTCGGCATGTGCGGCCACGGCACCATCGGCCTGATTGCCTCGTTGCACTACCTGGGGCTGATCGAGCCCGGTGTGCACACCCTCGACACCCCGGTTGGCCCGGTGGCGGCTACGCTGCACGACGACGGCACAGTGACCCTGCGCAACGTGCCCGCCTATCGCTATCGCCGGCACGTCGCGGTGGACGTGCCCGGCCATGGCGCGGTGATGGGTGACATTGCCTGGGGCGGCAACTGGTTCTTCCTGGTGTCCGACCACGGCCAGGCGTTGCAGATGAGCAACGTCGACGCCCTCACCGACTACACCTGGGCCATGCTCAAGGCCCTTGAGGCCCAAGGTATCCATGGCGCAGACGGCGCGCTGATCGACCACATCGAACTGTTCGCCGATGACGCCAATGCCGACAGCCGCAACTTTGTGATGTGCCCCGGCAAGGCCTACGACCGGTCCCCTTGCGGCACCGGCACCAGCGCCAAGCTCGCCTGCCTGGCCGCCGACGGCACACTCGGCCCCGGCGAGCCGTGGGTTCAGGCCAGCATCACCGGCAGCCAGTTCCAGGCCCGCTATGAATGGGACGGCGAACGCATACGCCCGTTCATCACCGGCCGCGCCCACATGACCGCCGACAGCACCTTGCTGATCGACGAGCAAGACCCTTTTGCCTGGGGCATCTGAGCCCCTCTTCCTACTCAAGTACCAAGGAGTCAGTACCATGAGCGACAACATCTTCACCGGCTGCATGCCCGCCCTGATGACGCCCTGCACCCCGGCGCGCACACCCGACTTCGATGCCCTGGTGGCCAAGGGTCGCGAGCTGGTCGATATCGGCATGAGCGCCGTGGTGTATTGCGGCTCCATGGGCGACTGGCCGCTGCTCACCGAAGCCGAGCGCCAGGAAGGCGTGGCGCGCCTGGTGGCCGCCGGCGTACCGACCATCGTGGGCACCGGTGCAGTCAACAGCCGCGAGGCCGTGGCCCACGCCGCGCATGCCGCCAAGGTCGGCGCGCATGGCTTGATGGTGATTCCGCGCGTGCTGTCCCGTGGCGCTTGCGCCACCGCGCAAAAGGCCCACTTCGCGGCGATCCTCAACGCAGCGCCGAACCTGCCGGCGGTGATCTACAACAGCCCGTATTACGGTTTCGCCACCCGCGCCGAGCTGTTCTTCGAACTGCGCCGCGAGCACCCGAACCTGATCGGTTTCAAGGAATTCGGCGGCGCTGCCGACCTGCGCTACGCAGCGGAAAACATCACCTCCCAGGACGATGACGTGACCCTGATGGTGGGCGTCGATACCCAGGTGGTGCACGGCTTCGTCAATTGCAACGCCACCGGCGCGATCACCGGCATCGGCAACGCATTGCCACGGGAAGTGCTGCAACTGGTGGCACTGAGCAAAAAGGCCGCCAAGGGCGATGCCAAGGCCCGTCGCCAGGCGCGGGAGCTGGAAGCGGCGCTGGCGGTGCTGTCGTCGTTCGATGAAGGCTGCGACCTGGTGCTGTATTACAAGCACTTGATGGTCCTCAACGGTGACCAGGGCTATGCCCTGCACTTCAACGCAACCGACGTGCTCAGCGACGCGCAGCGCCGCTATGCCGAGCAGCAGTACGCGCTGTTCCGCCAGTGGTACGCCAACTGGTCGGCAGAGCAGAACGTTGACTGACCCTTGTGGCGAGGGAGCTTGCTCCCGCTGGCTGCATAGCGGCCTCCGGCCTTTATTGGGGGGCGCTGCGCACCCCAGCGCAAGCAAGCTTGCTCGCCACAAATGTCTCGCGCCTACTTACTCTTTGTGTTTTCCAGGATGATCCCATGACTCTGACGGGCAATATGCTGATCGGTCAGCAATCCCTTTGCGGCACGCGCGAAGCGATCCGGGCCGTTAACCCCGCCACCGACACGCCCCTGGAGCCCGCCTACGCCGGCGGCGACAGTCAGCATGTCGAGCAGGCTTGCGCGCTGGCGTGGTCCGCTGCTGACGCTTACCGCGAAACCTCCCTGGCCGCCCGTGCCACGTTTCTCGAGACCATCGCCGACAACATCGAAACCCTTGGCGATGCGCTGATCGACCGCGCCATTGCTGAAACCGGCCTGCCCCGTGCCCGAATCCAGGGCGAACGCGGCCGCACCTGCGGGCAGTTGCGCACCTTTGCCCGCACTGTGCGCCTGGGCGAATGGCTGGACGTGCGGGTGGACCCCGCGCACCCTGAGCGCCAGCCCTTGCCCCGCGCAGACCTGCGCCAACGCCACATTCCCCTGGGCCCGGTGGCGGTGTTTGGCGCCAGCAACTTTCCCCTGGCCTTCTCGGTGGCCGGCGGCGATACCGCGTCGGCACTCGCCGCCGGTTGCCCGGTGATCGTCAAGGCCCACCCGGCCCACCCCGGCACCAGTGAGCTGGTGGGCCGCGCCATCGCCCAGGCGGTGCAACACTGCGGTTTGCCACACGGGGTGTTTTCACTGCTCTACGACGCCGGGCATGAGGTGGGTACCGCGCTGGTGACCGACCCGCGTATCAAGGCGGTGGGCTTTACCGGTTCGCGCAGCGGCGGCATCGCGTTGTGCCGGGCGGCCCAGGCACGCCCCGAGCCGATCCCGGTGTATGCGGAAATGAGTTCGATCAACCCGGTGTACCTGTTTCCAGCCGCGCTGCAAGCACGCGGCGCGGCGCTGGCCGAAGCGTTTGTCGCCTCACTGATCCAGGGCGCCGGTCAGTTCTGCACCAACCCAGGCCTGGTGATCGCCCTGCGGGGCGCCGCCCTGGAGCGCTTCATCCACAGCGCCAGCGACGCGCTCCAGCGGTGCCCGGCGCAGACCATGCTCACCCCCGGAATCTTCCAGGCCTACGAACGCGGCGTAGCCAGTCTGACCCAGTATGCGCGAACCGCCGCACAGGGCTTAGCGGCGAGCGGACCGAACCAGGGCCAGGCCCAGCTGTTCGTGACCCAGGCCGAGGCATTCCTGAGCAATCCACACTTGCAAGCCGAAGTCTTCGGCGCCGCCGCGCTGGTGGTGGAATGCCGCGATGCCGAGCAAGTGCGCCAGGTATCCGAACACTTGGAAGGCCAACTCACCGCCACCCTGCATCTGGATGAACCTGACCTGCCACAGGCACGGGCGTTGTTGCCGGTGCTGGAACGCAAGGCCGGTCGCCTGCTGGTCAACGCCTGGCCGACAGGCGTGGAAGTGTGCGACGCCATGGTGCATGGCGGGCCGTTTCCGGCCACCTCGGATGCGCGCAGCACCTCGGTGGGTACGGCGGCGATCCTGCGGTTCCTGCGCCCAGTGTGCTACCAGGACTTCCCGGACGCTTTGCTGCCCGCCGCACTGCAGCAGGGCAACCCGTTGCGGTTGCGCCGCTTGCTCGACGGCCAGAGAGAGGCGTAGACGATGGCCACGCCCAACTCAGCGGATATCGTCGTGGTCGGCGCCGGCATCATTGGCGTCGCCTGTGCCGTGCAACTGGCGCGACAAGGGCGCCAGGTGCAGGTGATCGACGCGCAGGCGCCCGGCCTGGGCGCCTCCTATGGCAATGCCGGACACCTGGCGACCGAGCAGGTGTTTCCCATCGCCGACCTGTCAATCCTCAAACGCTTGCCGGCCATGCTGCTGGATCCCATGGGCCCGCTACGTCTGGACTGGACCTACCTGCCCCGCGCCCTGCCCTGGTTTATCCGCTTGCTGCTGAACCTGCGACCGGCCCCCTACCAGCGCAGCGTGGCCGGCATTCGTGCATTGAACGAAGCCAGCCTCGGCGCGTGGCAGCGCTTGTTGCAGTCCATCGGGCAACCTCAGCTGTTACGCGAAGACGGTTCGCTGCTGGTGTATGAGCGCGCCGAATCCCGCGCAGCGCTGGATGCCTTGCAACAACGCATGATCGCGCAAGGCGTGCCGGTGGCGTTCTGGTCGGCTGAAGCGGTGCACGCGGCGGCGCCGCACTTGAGCGAGGCCATACAGGGCGGTCTGTTTTTCCCCGCTACGGGGCATTTTCTCGACCCGTACACGGTGGTTGGCGCCCTGGTGGATGCGGCCAAAGCCCTGGGCGTGGACTTCTTGCAGCAGCGCGTCCTCGACGCCCGTGTGGACGGCAGCGGCGTGTCACTGCTCACCGACCAAGGCCCAGTCACGGCGCGCCAGGTCCTGATCGCCTGCGGCGCCCACTCGGCGGCGCTGACCGCCACACTCACCGGCAAACGCGTACCGCTGGACACCGAGCGCGGCTATCACCTGATGCTGCCCCACGAACACGCGCGCCTGCCCTTCGCCGTCACCTCGCTGGAGCGCAAATTCATCATGACCCCCATGCCCGGCGGCCTGCGCCTGGCCGGCACCGTCGAATTCGCCGGCCTGCAACGCCCGGCGAACATGCAGCGGGCGTGGCAGTTGCATCGCTTGGCCAACGGGCTGTTCCGCCAGCCGTTGAATGCTGACGAAGCCACGCCATGGATGGGCTTCCGGCCGTCGCTGCCCGACTCATTGCCGATCATTGATCGGGTGTGCGATGGCAAGGTGTTGCTGGCGTTCGGTCATCAGCATTTGGGGTTGACCCAGGCGGCGGTGACGGCAGAGCTGGTTGGGCGGTTGGCATCAGCTGATGTGGAACAGCCCGACACATCCTTTATTGCGCCCTATCGCCTCGGGCGATTTTGATACGGCAGCAACTTACGAAAAACCAGGAGAATCCCTACAAAGAGCCGTTGAAGTCTCCGCCGCAGCTTAAAAACAAGGCATAGCGGGCGGATGAAGGTCACACGCGCTCTGGCGTTGGCCCCATAAACGGCACGTTTAAACATCAAGCAATAATTCAACCCGTGCGCTGGAAACGTTGCTGATAAAACCATAGGCGGGCCCCTCTCCACGAGAACAACGCCGTGAAAACCCCGTCCTCTAACGACTCGATCAGCGCCTGGTGCTGGGTGGGCAAACTGATGCCGCCGCTGACGTTACTGACAACCCTGCCACGCAAAGCCTTACTCGACACTTTGCGTATGCGCACCAAAGGCACGTTGGTGTTGGTGGTCGCACCGGCCGGATACGGCAAGACGACACTCTTGATGCAATGGCGACAAGCGTTGCTGGCGAGCACTCCACCGGCATCCGTAGCCTGGTTGTCATTGGACGAAGCCGACGCGGACCCTAATCGTTTCCTGTCTTATCTGATCCTTACCCTGGACCGCGCCGGGTTCGATCTGGGTCACTTGCCACGTCTGGCGCACAACCAGTCACTGGACGCACAGCCCAAGCGCACGCTGACCGCCCTGCTTCACGCACTGGCCAGGGAGAACCGCCAGATCACATTGTTTGTCGATGACTATCACGCCGCCGCAAATCGTGATCTTGACCCCCTTGTGCAGGCCCTGCTCGAACAGGCCGCGCCTTGGCTGGAATGGGTAGTGTCCGCGCGGATACGGCCGGATTGGCCCTTGGCACAGTGGAAGGCCCATGGCTGGGTGCATGAGGTGTCCGCCCAGGCACTGAAACTGACAATGGCCGAGACCGGTGAAATCCTGGGGGCGGAGGTTGCGCCTCGCGAACTTCAACATGTTCACGAAATAACCGAAGGGTGGCCAGTGGCTGTGCAACTGGCCCGTCTGTGGCGCGCCGAGGGTGATACATCCATGTATGGCCTGGCGGATTTTAGCGGGCGCATTACCGACATGACCGACTACCTGACAGGGCAAGTGGTACAGCGACTGTCGCCTGAATGTCAGGACCTCCTGCGTGACATGGCACTGCTGGAACGCTTCAATGCCGAACTGGCCAACGCTGTGCGCGGGCGCAGTGACAGCGCACGGTTATTGATGCAGATGGCCCATCTGGACGCCCTCCTCGTGCCACTGGACGCCAAGCGCCAGTGGTTTCGTCACCATCGCCTGCTGCGGGACTTTCTCAAGCAAAGCATCGATGCAGAGGCGGCGCGCACTATCCATTATGCGGCGGCGCAATGGTTCGCTGAAGAACGACACTGGGCAGCGGCAATCGCCCACGCATTGGGCGCATGCGACACACGGCTGGCGGTCGACTTGCTGGTGCGTGCAGGGGGCTGGGAGGTGGTGCTGTACCACGGCATTCGCTACGCCCAAAGCCTGCTGCACTTGTTCGAAGAACATACCCGCAGGACAGAACCCGATCTGCTCCTGCTCCAGGCCTACCTGCACGCCAAACTCGGCGACTACGCCCTCGCCGCTCAATGGCTTGATGAAGCCCGACGTCGGATCAAGGACGCTCCGCGCCTGGCACGCGACTTTCATGTAATCCAGACACTGGCCAACGCCTACGTGGATCAATTTGAGCGCCATCCCTGCACAGACATCGTAGGCGACGGCTCGCTGGCACAGGCTACGCTCGCGTGTGTGCATGCGCTGCAAGCGTTAGTGGAGGGGCAGTTGCCGCAGGCTTTAGAGACCATCCGCGCGGCACACCTGAAGATGCGCCTGGTCGCCAGCTTGCGCGGCGAACACTATTGCAGGGTGCATGAAGCACAGGTGCTGGCCATGGCGGGCGATGTGCGTGTGTCAGCCAGGACGGTCGATGAAACGTTGGCAATGGCCGACAGGGAGTTCGGCAGCGAAAGTTCGCTACGAGCGCTAGTGGGCTGCCCCGGCACAGCATCTGTACTGGCAGGGCTTATGGACCGAGGCAACGCCCTGGTTTCGCGATGGCTGGGTGTCGCTGGAGCACACGGATGGCTGGCTGGACATCGCAGCCGTCACTGCGGAAGTAGCATGGCGTATAGCGTTGAGAAACCTGGGCTTGCAACCGGCCTTGCTGGAGCTTGAGCACGCCAGTCAACTGGCGGCCTCGCGCAACTGGCAACGCCTGGCCCGGTTGGTGCGTACCTGGCGAGTCGATGCGCTGGTACAAAGTGGTTCATTGACCCAGGCGCGCCAAGAGGCGCTGGCGGCCCAATTGGAAAAGGCGGCGGCGAGCCCGGACGACTGGCGCAACCAGGAGGCCGCCACGCTGGCGTTGGCCAGGCTCAACTTCGCGACAGGCGCATCCGGCGTCGCGCTCAGTGGTTTACGAGCCGGGGCCAAGGCTCTGCAGGACAAAGGCTTGCAATTGCCCGCCTGGCGCCTGCAACTACTGACCCTCGCAGGCTACGCAAAGGGCCACGCTGTTAGCCAGGATGCGGTCCTGGCGTCCATTCCAGCGTATGTGTTGCCAGGGCTGCTGTTGGAGGCCGGCCCATGCTTACTCACTGCACTGGAAGCAAGCCCCGCCACCCGTGCCAACCAGCAGGCAGTTATTACACGCATAAGGGGATGGCGCGCGCACCCTATTCGCCCACGCTCCTCATTCAGCGCCAAGGAAACCCGGATTCTGATCCTGCTTGCCGAAGGGCAATCGAACAAGGCGATCGCCCAGGCCATGGCTATTTCCGAGAACACCGTGAAGTTCCATCTCAAACACGTATTCACCAAGCTCAATGTAGAAAGCCGCACAGCGGCTGTGGCTGCAGCGTTGCGCCTGGGCCTCGTTGCTGCACTTGATTGACGCACCAACCTACCCGGACGGGTAGTCGACCTGCCCAGTTCATCACGCCCTACCCGCCAGCCGTGTAGCCGTCTCCCCAGCCGCGCCCCTAGTCTTTTATCAACACCAGCGAGAGGCGCTCTCCTGGTTGCAAAAACAATAAAGACAACAGGAGGTTCCCTATGGGTATGAACGGCAAAACAGTGCGTGTGGCCACCGATGTCGGTGGAACCTTTACTGACCTTGTGTATTTCGAAAGCGATTCGATCACTGGCGAACAGACAATTCGTACCGCCAAAGTCGATACCACCGCGCCGAACTTCGCCGACGGGGTGCTCAACGTGATACGCAAAGCCAACGTCGACCTCGACACCGTGGATTTCCTGGCACACGGCACCACGGTTGTCATCAATGCCCTCACCGAGCGCCGGGGTGTCAAGACAGCCCTGATCACGACCCAGGGTTTCCGTGACGTGCTGGAGATCGCCCGGGCCAATCGCCCCGACTATTTCAACCTCAAATGGGTCAAGCCGGCGCCTTTCGTGCCGCGCTATTTGCGCCGCGAGGTTGCCGGCCGCCTTGGCACCTCGGGCCAGGAACGCGAGCCGCTCGACCTCTCGCAACTGCCTGAAATCCTTGAAGCGTTTCGTGCCGACAAGGTGCAAGCCATTGCGATCTGCCTGCTGCACGCTTACGCCAACCCGGCGCATGAACAGGCACTGTTGCGCGAAGTCCGCAGGCTTTGGCCGACCGTATCGGTCGTAGCGTCCCATCAGATCACCCGCGAATGGCGTGAGTATGAGCGCTCAAGTACCACCGCACTCTGTGCGTACATACAACCTATCGCTGCGCGTTATCTCGATGATCTCGCCGACGGATTGCGCGAGGGCGGGTATAAAGCACCCTTGTACATCATGCAGTCCAACTGCGGCGTCGATAGCGTGGAGCATGCACGGGAAACGCCGATCACCATGGTCGAATCGGGCCCTGCAAGTGGTTTTTGGGCTGCGGCCGAACTGGGAAAATTAATCGACGAGCCCAATATATTGGGCCTCGATATTGGCGGCACTACCGCTAAATGTGCGTTGATTCGCAACGGCCAGGTATCGATAAAAACCGACTACTGGATCGAGCGCAATCGAATCAATGCGGGCTATCCCATCATGGTGCCAGTGGTCGACCTGGTCGAGATCGGCAACGGTGGCGGGTCAATTGCCTGGGTCGACGATTTCGACAAGCTGCACGTCGGCCCCCTGTCTGCCGGCGCCGTACCGGGCCCGGCCGCTTATGGCAACGGTGGCACCATGATCACCACCACCGACGCCAACCTGGTGCTCGGGCGCATCAACCCGAATTACTTTTGTGGCGGCAGCATAGTTGCCGACCTGCCGGCTGTAACCCGCGGCCTGAATGACCTTGGGCAACGCTTGCAACTGCCGACCGATGAAGTGGCCCGGGGCATCGTGCGCCTGGCCAACGATAATATGGTCAACGCCTTGAAGCTCGTGTCCTTGAGCCGTGGACATGACCCACGAGAATTGACGCTGATGGCGTTCGGCGGCGGCGGTGCCATGCACGCTGTCGCGCTTGCGCAAGAACTGGGCGTGGAGAAAGTGATCGTTCCACGCAGCGCGTCGGTCTTCTCCGCCTGGGGCATGACGCTCTCGGACCTGCGGCGGGACCTGTTTATCAACCGCTTCGTGGATACCACACAAGACGGCAGTCTTGCGCAGACACAGCAGTTCCTCGATGAGCTGACAGGCCGCGCCCGCGAGCAGTTCATCACTGAAGCGATCCATCCGCAACAGGTCGAACTCCAGGTTCTGTGCAAGCTGCGCTATCAGAACCAGGAACATTCCGTCGAGGTCCCCCTTAACCCGCTTGAGTCCCTGCACACCGATTGGGCGGCGATCGAGCAACGCTTCCATGATCTTTACGAACAGCACTACACCTATCGTCTGCAGGCACCTTTGGAAATCATCGGTTTTCACATCGTCGCCGTTGGCCAGATTGACAAGTTGACGCCCCATGCACTGCCGATTACCGGCCGCCGGATCAGCGAAGCCTGCAAAGGCCAGCGCCTGGTGGATTACGCCCAGGAAGGCATTCATGAGGCCAGCCTTTACGACTACAGCTTGCTCGAGCCCCTGATGACATTTTTCGGGCCGGCCATCGTCGAGGACGCGGGAACCACCGTAGTGGTTCACCCCGGCAACCGCGTGCACGTAGACCGCCTCGGCAACCTGCACATCATGATCCACGGCTAAGGGAGCACTGCCATGAGTAGTCTCGATATTTTCACTCGCGACATCATTCAAAATTCACTCCAGGCGATCGCGGACGAAATGTTCACCGTCATGCGCAAGGCCGCGATGAGCCCGGTGATCTACGAAGTGTTGGACATGGGCACCGGGATTACCGACGCCCAGGGCGAAATCGCCAGTTCCGGCGCGGGTATCCCGGCGTTTGTCGGTGTGCTGGACAAAGCCGTAAAGAAAATCCTGCTGCATCACCCTTTGCCCCAAGACATCGAAGACGGTGACGTTTTCATCAGCAACGACCCACATGACGGCGCGGTCACCCACCTCAATGATGTGGTGCTGGCCATGCCTGTGTTCGCCGACGGTCAACTGATCGCCTGGACCGCCAACATCGCGCACTGGAATGATGTTGGCGGCAGAGTCCCCGGATCACTGTCCACGGATGCCTCGGATATTTTCCAGGAGGGCTTGCGCCTGGCATCGGTCAAGTTGATCAGCCGAGGGCAACCGATTCGCTCGGTCTTGCAGATCCTGCACGCCAACACGCGGATGCCGGACTTCATGGAAGGCGACCTGTGGGCGGGAGTGGCAGCAGTGCGCGGCGGGGCCACGCGATTGCGAGAGTTGGTGAGCAAGTACGGCAGCGCGCTGTTTCTACTGGCCATGCAAGACTTCATGGACCTTGGCGAAAAAGTTTCGCTCAGAGCCCTGGCCGCGTTGCCCGCCGGGCAATTGAACCTGGAAGAACTGCAAGACGACGGCAGTCTGTTCAAGGTGCGTATTGATATACGCAACACCGAATTGGTGATTGACCTTCGGGATAATCCCGACCAATGCCTGGGCCCGACCAACCTCAGCCGCGACGGTGCTGTAGTCGCAGCACAGATGGCGTTCAAGGCGTTAACGGCCCCGCAAGGCATCACCAATGGCGGCACGTTTCGCCCGCTCCGGGTATTGACCCGCCCCGGGTCGCTGTTCGACGCATTGCCGCCTGCCGCTGAAGGCTTCTATTTCGAAAACCTGATTCGCGTACATGACTTGATCCTGTGTTGCCTGGCGCAACACTTCCCCGACCGGCTGCCCGCCGGAAACTTTGCCTCGGTGTGCGCCACGATCATTGGCGGCGTGCACCCAGACTCCGGCCGCACGTTCACCCTTGTCGAACCGGAAATCGGTGGGTGGGGCGCCGAACCAGGACGCGACGGCAATAACGCTGTTTACTCCGGATTACATGGCGAAACTTACAACTGCCCGGTTGAGGTCTGTGAGGCCCGCTATGGGCTGTATGTCGAACGTATGACACTCAATGATGAACCCGGCGGGCATGGGCAGTTTCGCGGCGGGCGCGGTGTGTGCATTGACTACCGCATTCGTGCCGACGGCAGCTTCCTGACTTGCGGCTATACGCGCTCGGTCATTCCGCCCTGGGGCCTGGAACAGGGGGCCGAAGGCACGCCCAATTACGTCGAAGTCGTCCGCACGAACGGCGACAGCGAACGCTATTGCATGGCCAGTGGCATCGCCCTGAGCGCCGGGGACTTGGTCAGAGTGCGCACTGGAGCCGGTGGTGGATACGGCCCTGCCAGCCAACGTGATCCGGACGCCGTACGCGACGACCTTAAAAACGGCTATGTCGACGCCGCCACGGCGCGGCAGGTGTACGGCCTGGTGACGTGATCCCTGGGAGAGACTGACCTCCCGCACAGACCTCAAGAACAACAACAAAAAAGAGAGCAACACTATGAAACCGCAATACTCATCGCGTTTATGGGTAGGGCCCACCCTTGCCTTGGTTTTAGCAATCAGCCCAGCAGCTCGGGGCGATCAGTTCATTGGATTTGCTCAACCAGGCTTACCCGGCACGTGGGCCCTGGAATCGTTTCCAGTGTTCAACCGCACCGCAAAAGGCGACGTTCGCGCCGGCAGCAATACCGTTCTGGCGTACTTTTCGGAAACCGGCCTTACGGGAACGCAGCGTGACCAATTGCAATTCTGGGTGGGCGCCGATACGGGGTATACCCGCACTAATGGCGCCAGCAACGATGATTCATGGAGCGTCGCATCACCGAACCTGGGCCTGGCTTATTACTACAACGTGCTTGAGCCCACCAGCGCTTATGGCTCAGATGACTACACCACCTTCTGGGTCAATCCGACGCTCTCCCTTGAGTTTCCCAACGGCAATGATCAAGGAACGGGTTATGGCGCTTTTGCCAACCGTTATGGCGCCAGCTTCAGCCTTCCCTTCTACGTTCGCATGGGCCGCTTTGCCGCCACGGTCACTCCCGCCGGCATCCACTATGCGGCGCGCAATCGACACGCCACCGACCTTGGCGACGGCAACCCGAGCCAACTGCGCGGTGGCGTCAGTTACTGGCTGGCCAATATCGCTGCCGGGTACGCGGTGACGGACGACCTCTGGCTCGGGGTGCATCACGCCTACCACATCAACAACCGCTCGGCGTCAGACTTCAAAGAGTCCCGGCAAGGCAAGATCGGTCCGGCGATGACCTACACAGGTTTCAGCAAACAGAAGTTCTACCTGTCCGCCAACCTGAATTTTGACTACTACCACAGCGATAACCTGCCCTATTCCAATAGCTTGACCATGGCTCTGGTGAAGTTTTTCTAGTGCCATCAGCCCACTGAGAGAGGAATACCCTATGGACAGTTCAAGTTCGAACAACCCCGCGCAAGACGTACCCGTGACCGTACGCTGGCTCAACCCGATTGGCTGCTCGACGTTCGACACACCCATTGCGCAATTGCTGCATAGCATCAAACAACCCTCCACGCGGATCGAGGTGGTGTCGTTTGACATGAATCCCAGCCCGACACACCTGGAATATCGTGCCTATGAAGCACTCACCTATGAGCGCATCGTGCGCATTGCTCGTGACTGCGAGCCGTCGGGCGTGGATGCGCTGGTACTGGGCTGCTTCTACGATCCGGCGCTGGAAGATGCCCGTGAAATATCAGGTGAAACCCTGGTAGTCGGGCCGTGCCAGGCGAGCCTGCAAGTCATGGAACACCTGGCCAATCGGTTTTCGGTCATTGTCGGCCGGACCAAATGGATCGAGCAGATGCGTACGCGAGTGAACGGCTACGGCGCAGGCAATCGACTGGCGTCAATGCGATCGTTGGACATGGGTGTGGATGAATTCCAGCGTGACCCTGCCCTGACGCGACGCAAGATTATCGAGCAAGCCCATCGCGCGGTACAGGAAGACGGCGCCGAGGCCGTCATCCTGGGCTGCACCATCGAGTTCGGCTTTTTCGAGCAGGTACAACGCGAAGTGGGCGTACCGGTGATAGACCCCGTCGTCGCTGCCTTCAAGGTCGCGGAATCCATGGCAGGAATGAAGCGCCGGTTTGGATGGCGGCCCAGTCGGGTGGGCAGTTGTGAACCGCCGCCTGAAGCCGAAATCGCACGGTTCGGACTCTTTCAGGGCCCCGCCCCGATCGGCAACCGCGTTGAAGCCTGACACTAAAGAGGATCGTCACCATGAGTGAGATACCGTCGACGCTCGCCCCCAACGTGGGCGATGTGTTCAAAGACGTCCCCCTGACACGCACGCATCTGCGATGCTGCCTTGTCCTGTTCCTGGTATTTGCGATCGAAGCCTGGGAGATGATGATCATCGTCTACACCGCGCCGCTGATTGCAGAAGAGTTTTCCCTGGATGCGCTTGCCGTAGGCAACCTGATCGGCGCGATGTTCATTGGCATGCTGCTCGGCGCGCTGGCGTGGGGCAGGCTCGCTGAACGCATTGGCCGTAAACGCGCAATTATCTGGAGCCTGGCCTCGTATGGGGTGGTTTCGCTGGCCAGCGCATTTTCGCCAGACTACACGACGCTATACGCCTTGCGCCTGCTGTCGGGCGTTGCAGCGGTGGGGATGATGGTGGTGACCTTTGCGCATTTCCAGGAGCTGTTGCCGATACGCCACCGAGGTGCACTGACCGTGTATCTCGCGTCCGGCTGGCCCATCGGCATGCTGCTGGCCCTCGGCGCGACGGTCTGGTTGCTGCCCCAAGGATGGCGAGCGATCATCATCTTGAGCTCGCTCGGTGGGCTCTGGGCCATCGCGGTCGCGCGCTGGGTTCCGGAGTCGCCTTACTGGCTGGCCTCGGTGGGTCGACAACAGGATGCCCGGGCGTCGATCAATGCCTTGAGCCGGGGCGCAGTGAAGCTCGATGATGATTGTGTATTGCAGGTTGACCGCAGTACCTCGGGCCTGCACCGTGAATTGTTCAAGGGCGGCTTGCTCGGCATCAGCCTGCTGCAGATCACCGTTAACTTCACCTTCTCCTGGGGCTACTGGGGCTTACAGACGTGGCTCCCCACGTTGCTGCAACAACGTGGCCTCAACCTGCCGCAAAGCTACGGTTTCATTGCGCTGTCGGCGCTCTGCATGATCCCCGGCTACATGACCGCGTCGTACCTGACAGGACGTTTCGGGCGCAAGAAAATCATCGTGGGGTTTATCAGCGCCTCCGTGCTGGCCGGCTACGGGTTTGCCAATTCCACCAGCCTGGAAATGCTCTATCTGAGCAACTTCGCCTTGGCATTCTTCAGCCTGGGGGCATGGGGCGTATGGGGCGCGTGGATCGGTGAGCTGTACCCGACATCATTGCGTACTGTGAGCTACGGTTGGGCGATTTTCGCGCAACGTATGGCGAACGTACTGGCACCCTCGCTGATTGGTGCGCTGATCGCATACGGTTCTTCGTTCAACCAGACGACTACGATCATCAACGCGTTCCTGGTGGTCACGGTGGTTCTCACCGCGTTCATGCCCGAAACCGAGGGCAAGGCATTACGTTGAAGTCACCTGTTCAGCGCAGAATCCGACGCGTCGCAGGACTCTGCGCTGACTGTGCCCCACTTCAAAACCAGGCTGAATGACAGCCGCCACACCCAACAATCCTTCTCCCCTTGGAAACGGAGTTCCCATGGACAATCAACACCCCCCAACCCGCCTGGTAGTGCCCATGCAGCGCGGGGCTTATCAAAACAACGGTGCTTCACCCTGGTTCTGCACCCTGAAACTTGGCACCCCCGCTCAACCGCTCAGGTTCGCGATTGACACGGGTACGAATATGAATTGGATTACCTCGACACTGTGCCCTGCCGACCAGTGCGTGCACTTTTCCGGTGGCCGTTTCGATTTCGCGGCGTCCAGCACCTTCGCCTTTACCGATTGCCTGCGACGCCCCTACAGCTTCGGACCCTGGGGCACTATGCAGGTCGAGGCCGCCTGCGACGTATTGGCCGTTCCCAGCGACGACCTCGTGGATATCCAGTTGTTCTTAACGGCCGCCTACGAGGGAGAGCAATTCAAACAGCTGGACTGGGACGGTGGCCTGGGCCTGCCGTGCAGCAGTGCCTACCTGGAAAACCGCAACTCGTTTGTGCTTCAGTCATTGATGCGTGAAGGTCAACTGGCCCCTACCTGTCCCTACGTGACGTTTGATTGGAATAGCCGGTCGCGCAACGGCACTTGCCAAATGGGCGCCGTCGATCCGTCAAAAACCCAAGGGCCCCATCTGTTTTTACCTTGGTCCGTCTATAACAGGTTGCCCGGAGTGGAATACATCTGGTCAACAGCGCTGGAATCCTATTCGGTCGGCTCGCACTTATTGGCGAGGGACATTCAATTCGCACTCGATTCCGGCTCTTCACAATTCAAGGGCGACGATTCACTTATGCGTCAAACATTGGCGCTTATTGCACAGGGGGAGCACCCAGATATCGTGCTCGGGTTCACCGATGGAGAAATAACCTTAGGCGCAGACCTTTATAACTGCCTGATCGAGGAAGGCCCGCAAAAAGGCCAAAGGCTGCCTCAGTTCGCACCGTTGGGCATGACAGACCTGGTGTTGGTCGGGTCGCTGGTGATGGAGCACTGCTACACCGTGTATGAGTATCAGGTGGTCAAATGCGATCGCGAGGTCTATTCGTTGGCGCCCGTAGGCGTTTGGTTGTTCAATCGGCCCGACGGCCCGCAGATCATTACGCGATCCTCTTCGAAACGCTTCGTACCTGGAGCGCGAGCCGTGCTCAACCATAAAGTCACCCTCCCAGGCCCTATGACTAAAACGACTTCGGTGGCGGGCATCTGGAAAAACGACTATGGATCAGTCATGAGTCTGGAGGTATCGGGACAAAACATCCACGGGTCGTATCGTTCCTCGACCGGCTCGACGGGCGAGTACCGGATCACCGGATATTCGGCGGGGCCAGGCGCAACCCGTACCAAGAGTCAGCCAATCGCATTAGCCATTGAATGGCACGATCTGGGCAATGAAAAGCCCGATCCCAGCTGGAACTGGACCTCGGGACTCAGTGGCCAATTGAGCGTCTCGCCCGAGGGTGATGTGCTGACCCTTTCCCACCTGTTGGTTGCCAGTGGCGATTTCCCTGAGCTTGCGAGCTGTGGTACCTATGTCGACAAGCTGATTTATCATCGGGTTGAACCGTCACTGCGTCATGCGCCGGTTGCCACCTCAGAATGGCTGCCGGTTGAAAACGCCCTGGCAGGCAGATGGAACGCCGCTGATGGCGCATCGTTGGTACTGAGTGTGCGCAGTGATAGCCAGCAGCGCTTTGGAAGCGTTCACGGCCATTTCACCAGCGTCCAATCAAGCATAGCGACTGAAATTTCCGGCTTTACCGACATCCATGCGCTGGCCAGCAAACTCACCTTGCAGTCAGTCAGCATCACCGTCGCCAATACGCAAGACTCAACAGTTTCCAGCCTGAGCGGGATTCTGGATTTAAAGAGCGACGCGTTGCATCTGCAGGTTTTGGCCAGCTCGTCAGGTGCTCCCGACCATGCGTACCTGGCAACCAAACTCTCAGCCATGCAGTTCACCCGCGCTACTTGACCAACCTTTTTTCTTTCGATGGCCTGTAGCCGAAATACGCGCTGTAACACTTGCTGAAATGACTCGGCGACACGAACCCGCACGCCACGAGTACGTCGACTTGCGACAGCTCGGTGTGCTGCAACAGGCGCCGCGCTTCGGTGACGCGCAATTCCATGTAATAGCGTTGCGGCGTGGTGCCCAGTTGTTCCTTGAACAGGCGCTCCAGCTGGCGGCGCGAGCGGCCGGCGTATACGGCCAGTTGGTCGAGTTCCAGGGGTTCTTCGAGGTTGGCGTCCATCAACTTGACCACTTCGCGCAGCGGTGCGCTGACGCAGACGTTTTCGGTCGGTTTGATACGCCGGTAGCGCGACTCCTCGAAGGCGAGGATGTCTTCGATACCTTCGACCAGCGCCTTGCCGTGCAGGCTCTTGATCCAGTCCAGGGCCATATGGAAGGCGCCCGACGGGCTGGAAGCGGTCAGGCGGTCGCGGTCGATCACATAGGGCTCGCTAGTCACCTGCGCGGCCTTGGACACCTCCGCGAGTGCCGGGCGATGCTCCGGGTGGATGGCGCAGCGGTAGCCCTGCAACAACCCGGCGCGGCCGAGGAACCACGAACCGTTCCACAAACCGGCAAGCCCGATGCCGTGTTCGGCTGCGGCGCGCAGGATGTGAATGAAGTCTTCACTGGCCTTGAGTTCGGTGCGAAATCCACCACAGATCACCAGCAGGTCCAACTCCGCCAGCACGGCCAGTTCCAGGCGCGCATCGGGGCGGATGACCAGCCCAAGGTCGCTGATGACCTCACGCTCGTCCCAACCGAACGTGCGCGTCGCGAACAGCTCGGGGCGCAGCAGGTTGGCGGTGACCAGGGTGTCGAGGGTTTGGGTGAAGGCAGGCAAGGAGAAGTGTTCGAGCAACAAAAAGCCGATGCGGGTGACCGCAGCCGGCTGCCGGGGGTTGTCATTGAGGTAGCGCAGGTTCTTGCCCTTCATGCCACCGCTGAACTGGCGTCTTTCCATCGAGGGTTGGCCCACTCTTCTTGTTGATGCAATGGGCGCTATCTTAGGGGCAAATGGGGTACCTGTCTCAATCCATGGTGCTGAGCTTTAAAAACCCGAGGGGCGTTTACCCCCCCGGTTCAGCCGCTGCGGCGCAATCTGATACGGTTTTTTGCGCGCCATCTGCGTCTGTATCGAAAACCGCCCGAAGCGGACAATGGCACCACCACGATATTACTGTCGTCCCCCCTTCCCTTCGGAGGCCTTATGACCAAGATGGCTATTTTCCTGTTCGGTTTTCTGGTGTTGACCATCGGCATCGGCTTGCTGGCGACCATCTCGCCGGTTTGACGGGCCTGTCACCCGGCAACGAGCATCGGATACAACGACAGCACCAACAGACCCGCCATCGTCCAGTTGAAAACCTTCAACCAGCGCGTTCACGCAATACGCTGCGCAAGCCGCTGCCGCAGCCGACCCACACGCACACACTGGGCAAGTTAACCACGGCAAACACCAGCGCGATCACCAGCACATTGGTCACATACCCCTCGGCCGGCGTGTAGGTGGTGATCGCGCCCAGCGCCATGATCCACGCCTTGGGGTTGACCCACTGGAAGGCCGCCGCGCCGAGAAAAGTCATCGGCTTGCCCTGTTCGTCCGTGCTGTCCGCCATGCCGCCAGCGTTGGCGATCTTCCAGGCCAGGTACAGCAGATAAGCAGCACCGACATAGCGCAACAGCGTGTACGCCCAGGGGAACAGCTTGAACACTTCGCCCAGGCCCAACCCCACGCAAATCACCAGCACCATGAAGCCAATACTGATACCCAGTGCATGAGGCATCGAACGCCGAAAGCCGAAATTCACGCCTGAGGCCAGCAACATGGTGTTGTTGGGGCCCGGCGTGATCGAGGAGACGAAGGCGAACAGCACAAAGGCTGAAAGAAGGCTGGTGGACATGAACATGGCGCGGCATCCAAGCGGGGTTGATGTCCTGCGACAGTAGAGGGTTGCGCAGTTTATCGCCCCATACAGCTGGTGTTGGATCGAGGAATACACTTTGATGACATGGGTTTCACAAAGCTTTCACAGACGCAGGCCTAAGGTTAACCCAGCTCCTACATGAACACCTTTTAGCCCGCTCCCCCATCGCGGGCTTTTCTTTGCCTGTGATTTTTCCCGGATAAACAGGGTGAACGCTGTGATAGACGATCTTGGCGGTCCCAGAACCGCACAACAAGCACTGTTCTACGACCTTGAAGATGCCAGCGCCGTAATCGGCTGGTCGGTGGTTGAACTGGCGGCCCTGGCGGCCAGCGGCAAGACGGGCGATCAAGCGGCGCTGCTGACCAAAGTGTGCACACTGCTGGCCGTCCAGCAGAAACGTCTTGAGGCCTATGCACATGAAGTCAAAGAGCAGCGAATCAATCGATCTGAAGCGGCTGGCTGAGACCAGCCGCATCGCTGCATAGGACTGATCAGCGGTGTTGCGTTAAATGCTGACCGCCGTCAGCATGTTGTTTTTTTACACGCTTTCGCGCTCTGAGTTCGTATTGATGATGAAAGAACCAGGCCACCAAGAGTAGGCCTGTCACACCGAAAACCAGGGTTAACAGCTCTAATGCAGTACCTTCGTGTGAAAACATTTTTCGTTCCTCGTCCTGAAGCCGTGTGACTGGAAAACAGTCACACCGAAATTGTTTGTAACAATACAAACATTTTCAGGGTAGTCGGCCAAGACGCTGATGACAACCCTGACCGGGCTATAACCCTTGATCTAGACGCGTCACTCGTCGAAAAACCGCTCAAGAACCCTGTGGCGAGGGAGCTTGCTCCCGCTGGACTGCGCAGCAGTCCCCTTCCAGCCCCCCGCCCGAGCCGAGCAAGCCCTCCCGTACGCACCACGAGCGCAAAAAAACCCGGCACCAGGCCGGGCTCGGAAAGTTGAATCAACCACTAGTTATCCGGATGTTCACTCGCCACCGAATCGGCCGCATCCACATCGGACATATCCTCCTCCAGAGGCGCCTCGTCGTCCGGCGGCAACGGAATACCATCTTCGTCGCGCTTGGGATCGTGCCCGGTTTCGTTGTCCGTGCTGCGGGTCACTGCCTGCTGGGAAAGGTTTCCTGGGGCATTTTCATTGATGTGCATGCTGGCTCTCCGTTCAAAAACGCTCGGGATATCCGCGCTTGATATTCAGAGACGGCATGGCAGGCAGAGTGCCGGCTGTTAGACGAATGGTGGTCGGCTCAGCATTCCGGGAGTCGGCGCAAACACGTCCTTAGCTGCATGCGACCTGCCTGAGCTGGCGGTAGGCAACCACCAGTTGCTCCAGGCTGAACGCCAGGTTTCGCCCACTGGGATTGGGCAAGACCCACACGGCGGCATTGCCGAACGTCCTGCTCTGCAGCCCCCACTCCACGTGGCGCTGCCCGGATAACGCTGCATACGCCGCCTTGCCGAGAAACGCCACATAGCGCGGTGCATAACGAGCGATCTTCTGTTCGAAAGCCGCTGCCGCTGCGATGAACTCCTGCCTGGACAATTGATCGGCCCGCGCCGTCGGCCGTTCGACCACGGCGGTCAGCCCGCACTGGTACTGAAGCAGGGTGCGATCACTTTGCGCAGGCACTTGCCCAGAGGTAAACCCGGCCAGATGCAGCGTGCGCCAGAAACGATTGCCTCGGCCCGCAAAGTGATGCCCTTGGGCGGCAGCGGTCATGCCGGGGTTGATTCCGCAAAACACCACCGCCAACTGCTCGGCCAATATGTCTTCCAGGCCTTCATTCACCGCAGATCACCCTTATCAGGAACTATCGCCAGACGAACTGTCGAGCTTACAACGCAAACGTAGCGCCACGCGTATTCACAAACAGCGAATAGATCGAGTGACTACTGGCCATGAACAGCCGATTCCCTTCACGTCCCCCAAAGCACACATTCGGGCAGCGCTCTGGCAGCGAAATGTGCCCGATGGCCTTGCCCTGCGGATTGAACACGCGCACGCCATCGAGCTTTTCCAGGTCAGCCTTGGGATCCCCATTGCCGCCCCACCCACACCACAGGTTGCCGGCTTCGTCGCATTTGATGCCGTCGATTGCGGCATAGTCCAGCCCCTCGATGTGCTTGCGGCGTTCGCCCAACGTGCCGTCGTCCTTCACGGCAATCGCCCAGATCAGGCGATTGGGCTTGGCGCGACCTTCGACGACGTACAGGGTTTTTTCATCCGGAGAAAAGCACAGACCGTTGGGGCCATTGAGGTCGTCGATTACCCGCGTGACGGCTTGGCTCTCGCCATCGATGCGGTACACGGCGTGGGGTTGGGTCGGGGTGATTTTGTGCCCTTCGTAGTTGTTGCCGGTCTGGAATGGCGGGTCGGTGAACCAGATCGATCCGTCACTTTTGCAGACAATGTCGTTGGGCGAATTGAAGCGCTTGCCGTCGAAGCTGTCGGCCAGCACGGTGATCGTGCCATTGTATTCGGTGCGCGTGATGCGTCGGCCTTCGCTAGTGGTGGTCGAGCCTTCGCAGACGATCAGACGCCCCTGGCGATCCCGGCACATGCCGTTGGAGAAATTCGAATGTTCGCGGTACACAGTGAAGGTGTCGCTGATTTCGTCCCAGCGCATGATGCGATTATTCGGAATGTCGCTGACCAACAAATAGCGGCCATCACCCACCCACACCGGCCCTTCGGCCCAGCGCATACCGGTGGCGAGCTTTTCAACGCTGGCGTTGAATACGCGTAGCTCGAGAAAACTGTCGTCGAGGATGTGGACCAATGGATCAGGGTAACGCTGGCTCAAGGGTTCGGCGGCTTCGGAGAATCGGCTCAGCGCGGCGCCGCCGACGGTGGCGAGCGTGGCGGAAACAGCGAGGGATTTTTTCAGGAAGCTGCGGCGGGTATTGCCCTTGGCTTGGGTAAGGGTTTCAGGCGTGGCGGACAGGGATGATTCCATGGAGTGGTCTCCGTGAATTTATTTTTGTTGGGAAGAGGTAGTAATACCGCGTGGTAGGACATCGTACAAGTGATTGTTGCGAGACCATAACGCATGAGGTTCTGAAAGCCGGATGACACCGAACCGCAGGCAATACAAACCCCGTAGACGTTAATCTACGGGGTTCTTAAGAGTGGAGGCGAGGTCGGAATCGAACGGCGTAGGCGGGTTACAAACCACGGATGTTCATTATTTATCAACTAGCTGCAAAAAATTAAATTCCGAAAACGATGGAAAAACTGTACGTTTCTGCTCAATTCCCCAGGGGCAAGCAATCATTTGCGGAACTGATTTTCCAGTGTGCAGCGCAGCTACATCCTTTTCTTCACCGTAGCCGCTGGTTTTAAAGGTAAACGTGGACAAACCAAAAGTACGCACTCTCTGCCCAACCTTTGCTACATGAGCTAACCTAAGGCAACCCTCTCTCATTAATGGCTGAATGACATGTATAACCGATTTATAGGATTGCAGATCAATGACTGTGGAATCGGGATATCTATGCCCAACGGAGGGACGGGGGATGTCTTCATTAACCCGCAGATTAATCGCTGTGGCGTAGCAGTTGAATATCGCGACGCCCCTAGCGTGCTTGAGTCAATCGGGCTACCTGGGGATACACCCCATGACGCCATTATTGAAGTACTACGGATTTTGAAAGCGCACGAAAAAAGCGACGCTGTTCAAAAGACAGCTCTCATTAAACGCTCAAAGCTGGGTGCATTAGTCAATGGCTCTGTGAACGCATCAACAATTATGGCTAATTTGATCACCATCTCCGCATCTCTACAGTTTTCTACAATCGTCAGTATGTTGAAGAACCTAAACCCATAGCACTCAACACGAGATCAAGCTGGCGCTGTCGGAGACTCTTCCTTGGAGGCGCTGATTCGCCAGTCCCAATTCAAGGAGATCCCTCCGAAGCGGCCAGCGAGATCAAGCTGACACACGCGAGCCGCCTGCTTGGCCACACCACGGAAGAGATGACCAAAAAGATCTATCGACGTGTCGGGGAAATCGTTAAGCCAACGAACTGATTTATCCGTTTAATACTTACATCCCAAAGAACTTTGTCAACGCAGAGGTCAGCACGCCAGCTCCAACCTGAGCCGGTATCTCCCATGCTGGAGTACCGGCTTTAGAAATCATGCCGGCCAGCCAAGCGCGTACACCAGGCCCAAAATTCTTGCTATCTGATTCAGCATTTAGGTCATCGTCATTAATGGCAATTTGCAGCTCTGCCACATCCGCCTCTGCAACCTTGTTTCTTCTTAGCTCACGAATCAAAGACGGCAAATCCTTTATGCCAACAGTTGACTTATTATGTGATGCTTGATTCCCCTCACCAATAGCCAAACTTATATTTGCACCATCACCAAAAACGGCGCCTTTGAACATTTCACTTAGCCCCTCAACCTTTGGTATGACCTTGGGGTCGGCGCCCGCTTCCGTTTCCGGTAAGACATGTTCAAGGTTTAGCAAAAAGTCCAGCAGTCGGGATCTTGACTCGTTAAGGATTTGCTCAAAACAACCAGCAGGAGGCTTTCCCCAAGCACTTGAAATACCGAACGATTTCTCTATTCCTTGCCGTAGGAATGGAAAAAAACGGTGGTCAATATTCACTATGAGGTCATCGGGCTTTTTGGAAAACTCTTCAATTACGGCAATACTTTGACTGTGCCGGACAACCAATACTTTTTCTATAAAGTCTTCAGGCATGCCGCCAATTGGCAATCTATAGTTCGTATAACGTTTGACCCCATTCTCCACATTGCCGTACGGAGTTAAATTTGAGATGCGATATTTTGGAAGCTCATCGTCATCTCCGTACCCCTGAATTTCACCCTTCACCCACTTTGCGAAGTCTTTGTTCTGCAGTTTATGCGCAATAACCTGAGCCTTAAAAAAAGCGTTTGCCAACGGGAGATTAGCATCACTCAGGATGTCTATCGCTTCGTCTATTAGCTTCATTGAGCCCCTCAAACCTTCGTAGTTGCAGCTCTTTCGGCTGTCTGTCTCACGTCATCCCCACTGACATCATGCGAGCCATCACGCGCTCAAATCAAGTAGTCAATTCACAGGTTTCACCGCGCTTACGACCTAAAATCCCGCCGCATTGAGTGTCCTTGGATTTGCAGAAATCATTACATAGTTGCGGAACACATACCAAAAGTTGCGGAACGTTTCCTAAATTTCAGCCAATAAAAAACCCCGCAGACGTTAATCTACGGGGTTTTCAAGAGTGGAGGCCGAGGTCGGAATCGAACCGGCGTAGGCGGATTTGCAATCCGCTGCATAACCATTTTGCTACTCGGCCTCAAACGATCAATGCCTGTGTTGCCAACATTCATCGCATACAAACTTGAGTGGGCTCTGTGAAGCGCGCCTCTACTCTAACTCATTGAATACATTGAAGTTTTTAATGCTTCATTGCGTTCGATGGGCGCCATTATGTACTCATTTGCTTTTGCCTGCAACCCCTTGATTTCAAAAATATTTCGCATTGGCATCAAGGGGTTGCGTGCCTGCCCTACTCCTGGATGCGTTGCTCCTGGTAGTGCGGGTCGGCTTTGATTTGGGCGTCGGTGAATGGCAGTGGGCGCAGGTTTTTCGCGGAGAAAGCCTGGGTCTGGTCCTTGGAATAGTTTGAGTCAGGATTGCTGGACTCGGAGAACGCCAGTACGCCTACCGCCTGGGGGCCTTTGTCGTCGAAGGTGACGATTTGCAGGTAGCTGGTGCCGCTGACGACTTCGCGTTTGCCGTCGGCACGGGGCACGGTTTGCATGGCGTTGTAGATGCCCAGTTCTTGCGGGCCACCATGGATCGGGGTTTGGCCGGAGACTTGGATGTCGCCCCAGCGGCTGACGCCGAGTTTACCGACTGCGCTGCTCGAGGCCAGCATGGCTTCGCGCAGGGCTTTGGCCACGGGCGCGCGGTCGATGGCCAGGCCGCTGGGAGTAGTAAGCGGGTGCGCCGGGTCGAAGGCAACGCGCCAGGCATCGGGTATTTGCTGCAGGTGCTCCACCAGGTTGATGAAGTGCACCAGGCCCAGGCCGCTGTCGAGGTTGGCGCGTTGGTCCCAGGTTTTCAGGCTGGTGCACAGCGCCTGCAGCGCAGCAGCATCGTTGCCCAGGTGTTTGGCGCAGAACTGCAGCAGGTCCGGCATGACTTGCCCGGCGAGGTACACCTCGTTGTCCATGACCATATTTTGCAGGGCGCTGACCGTGATCGGCTGTTTATCCAGGGATTGCAGGCGTTGCAGGGCAAAACGGGCACGGGGGCCGAGGCCGATGTTGTCCTGGCTGATCACTGGCGAGAAGCCGGTAAGCGGCGCCTTGGGGTTGGCCAGCCACGCGGAGTCATTGGAATGCTGCACATAGTCCGCGCGGTGCAGTTGCGGCAATTGGGCGGCGGCGAAGATGCCGGCCTGAGCGGCCCGAGGGTCGATGTCCCAGGCGCAGGCACTGCGGCTGCCGTCGAGCATGATCATTTGCAGGCCGGCGCGGGGGTCACTGCATTGCGCCAGTTTGGCGGCGCTGACGTTGGGCACCACCGACAGGTTCATGTACAGGCTCTGGCCCTGGTCATCGGCGGCCAGGGTGTTGACCCAGGGGATGCCTTGCAGGGTGTGCACCGAAGTTTGCAGTTCCGCGAGGCTGCCGGCGCGGTTCATGGCGTACCACTGTTGCAGCACGCGGTCGTTGCCGAGGTTGGCGTCGCGCAGGCTGAAGGCGTAATGATTGTCCCAATCCAGCTTGCCGGGCCACTGCACCACCGGGCCGAATTGTGAACTGTAGACCGTATGGGTGACGTCCTTGACGCTGCCATCGGCCTGCTTGACCTGCAGCGTCAGCGTGGTTTTATCCAGGGGCACGGACTTGCCATCGAGCAGGTAGCGGGTGGAGTCCTTGGGGTCGAGCGTCAGGCGATACAGGGTGAAATGCTTGGAGGTGTCCACCGTATGCGTCCACGCCACGTGCTGGTTGAAGCCGATGTTCATCACCGGCAACCCAGGCAGCGCCGCGCCCATCACATCCAGTTGGCCGGGGATCGTCAGGTGCATCTCGTAAAAACGCATGCCGCCCACCCACGGGAAATGCGGGTTGGCCAGCAACATGCCGCGACCATTGAAGGAGCGATCGCGGCCCACCGCGACGGCGTTGCTGCCTCGGTCAAGGGTGAAGCGCTGTTGATTGGCCGCAGCCAGTTCGAATGCCTTGGCATCGGGCTGCACGGCGGCGGTGGCCTGGGGTGGCGTCGCGCCCATCAAGGCTTCAGCGAATTGGCCGACACCGCCTTCTACCAGCAGCCTACGGGTCAACTTGATCAGGTCTTCCTTGACCAGCGGACGCACCCACGCCGCCTGACACTGCGCCGGCGCGCCCTGCTCTTTCAGATAACGGTTGTAACCGGCCACATAGCCTTCGATACGCTGGCGGATCTGCGGCGTTTGCGCCTTCCAGAACGCCTCTACCGCATCGGGTGTGTTGAGCCAGGTAAAGAACACATCGCTGGCCAGGTTGTTGCGCTCCTCCAAGGTTGCCTGCTCGGGGCCGAAGAACCGGGCGCGCTGGCCATTCACCGTGACCACTTCATTGGCCAGCAGGCACAGGTTGTCCTGGGCATACGCATAGCCGATGCCGAAACCCAGGCCGCGCTCATCATTGGCGCGGATATGCGGCACGCCGTAGGTGGTACGCCGAATCTCTGTGGACGCCTGCGCCACTGACTCCCGCGCCGATGCCGCCAGGCTCATTCCCAGCAACAGCCCTGCCACGCATACCCTGGACAACCCGTTGAAAATAATCACGCCGACTCCACAGTCAAATTGAACACCCTCGGTAGGGACAACTCCCCCACCGTAAGGACGCAGCCAACCGAAAATAATTTAATGGCGTGGGCGGTTTATTCCAGGCGCTCGCACTGTGACAAACCCGATACCGACAAAATTTCTACATCCTGCACTTCATGATTTTGCGCGTTCGTTCGTCTTATTGAATAAGAGCACCATCATTTTCCTGATCAGGCTCTGATAAGGAGTTTTTGCATGTATAACCCGCAAGTGCCCACGGATGGACATTCATCGACCGCCGAGGCCAATGTCGGCAACACCCCCCTAGGGTTCGGCAAAACGCCCGAACAGCAGGGCAACCAGCGTATTCGCCATTTGCTCAAGTGCTTCGGTCTGCGCACCAGCCTGATCCGGCTGAAGGTCATCGACGCCCTGCTCACCGCTGCCGGCAACCAGCGCACCCTCGGCGTGCGCGGCGTGCACAGCCATCTGCTGGAGCTGGGCATCCCGTTGTCGTTTCTCAGTGTGCGCGAGGTGCTCAAGCGCTTGTGCAGCGAGGGCGTGATCACCCTCAATGCCGACAAGAGCTACAGCCTCCACGAAGAGGCCGCCAAAGTGCTCGAGGGACGCGCCTGAATCGCGCGCGCATCAGAAGTGTGGCTTGACCTTGCGACGCATGATGCCGTTGATCACGACCACCACCACGGCAATGGCAATGGCCAGGTACTGGAAGGTTTTCTCGCTGATAGCGCCAATGTTCTGCAGGTAGGACAGGCCGAACATCGAGGCCAGCACGGCCAGGGCAATCAGAATCGAGTATTTCAAGCGTTGTTTCTGGGTCATGACGAGTTCCTGAACCTTAAAGAATGTATCCAGTGTGTATCGCCGCAGATGCCAAGCACATACCCGAAAACGGGGATGGACGCTGGGCGGCAAGGTCTCATGTTACAGGCGATGAAAAGCTTTGGCTCGTTCCGCGCCCGATTGACCTTGTGAGCCCCTGGAGGATTGCCCAAATGCTGCGTCGAATCACCCTGCTGATTCCCTTGCTGATCATGTTGACCCTGAGCGGCTGCTTCTTTTTCCCACGAGGTGGCGGCGGCTGGCATGACCATCGCTACGGCGGTGGCCCAGGCTACGAGCACCGCTGAATGAACGAGCGTCTCGCTGCCGGCGAGACGCTCACCCTGTAAAAACCGCTACCCGCCATGCACCCAGCGCTGATGCAGCCACCGCGCCAACGTATCCAGCGCAAATCCCAGCAGCCCGATCAGCAACACCATCGCCATAAGTTCCGAATACGCCAGGCGGTCACGGGTATCGAGGATGTAATACCCAAGCCCCGCACTGACCCCAAGCATCTCGCACGGCACCAGCACAATCCACAGAATGCCGATGGCCAGGCGCACGCCCGTCAACACGTGCCCCACCACGCCCGGAATGACCACTCGGCGCAACGTCTCCCAGCGCGTCGCGCTCAAGCTCTTGCTCAATTGCAGCCAGCGCGGGTCGAGCTGGCGCACGCCCGCCGCCGTGTTGAGCATGATCGGCCACACGGCGGCGAACGCCAGCAGGAAATAGATCGGCTGGTCCCCTACCCCCATCAGCATCACCACGATCGGCATCCAGGACAGGGGCGAGATCATCCGCAAAAACTGGAAGGCCGGCGTGGTCGCCGCCTCCAGGTTGCGCGAACTGCCTACCAGCAGACCCAGCGGAACTCCAACCAGCAAGGCCAGGAACAGCCCGACGAAGATGCGCTTGAGGCTCACCGCGATGTGCACATACACCTCACCGCGTCCGAGCAATTCCCACAGGCTGCTGAACGTCGCCGCCAGGGAAAAGCGCGCCGACAGGCCGTCCGCCACGCCAAACAGTTTCACCCCCAGCCACCACAACACCAACAACCCGGCCAGGCCGCCGAACCCGAGCAACCAGCCCGGCCACGCGCCGGTTTTACCGTTGTTCAAACGCCAATCTCCTCATGCCGCGCGTAACCCTCAGGCAAGCCGAAGGTCTGCATGCCGCCGACGGCCTCGATGGCGTTGCGCACAAAGCGGTCGTCCACCAGGTCTTTGGCGACGAAGGCCGGGTCGAGATCGGCGAGGAATCGCTTGTCGCCTTCGATCAAGGTGTCTTTGAGGCGGCGCACCAGTTCTTCGGTGTAGCTGGGGAATGGGTAAGGTTGGAAGTCGATGCGGTGCTCGTCCCAGTTGGCGTGCTGGATCGCGCCATCGGCCAGGTACCCGGCGCGATCGGCGGTGGCAGGCGCGAGCACCTTGCTCAACACCGGTTCGGCATGCGGCGTGTAGCGGTTCGGGCCGTCCTTGGACAGTAGCTTCACCGCTTCCTCGCGATGGTCACGGGTCCAGACCTGGGCCTTGACGATGGCGTTCACCACTTTCTGCGACCATTCAGGGCGGTTGGTCAGGTCATGCTCATGCATGAACACCACGCAGCAGGCATGGTTGCGCCATATGTCGCCGGTAAAGCGCTGCACCCGGCCGACCTTGAGGTTCTCGGCCAGGGCGTTGAACGGCTCGGCGACGATGTAACCGTCGATGCGCTTGCTGGCCAATGCCGGTGGCATGTCCGACGGCGGCAGCACGATCAGGTTGACTTCATTGGCGCCAATCGCACCGCCCGCCGCGCGTGCCACCGGCGTCAGCCCGTTATCGCGAAACAACTGCTGCACCACCACGTTATGAATCGAATACCAGAACGGAATCGCCACCGACTTGCCGCCCAGCTGCTTCACATCGGTGATGCCCGGCGCCACGGTCAGGCCCGAACCACCAACGTGGTTCCATGCCACCACTTTGGCCGGCACCTTGCTGCCGTAGCGCGCCCACACGGTCATGGGCGACAACAGGTGAATCACGTTGACCTGCCCCGAGATGAACGCTTCGATCACCTGGGCCCAGCTGCGCAGCAACACCGGGCGTTCAGCCTTGATGCCTTCGGCTTCGAACAGCCCATTATTGTGCGCGACCAACAGCGGCGTGGCGTCGGTGATCGGCAGGTAGCCGATGCGCACCGGCGCGTCGGGCTCACTGGCGGCGCGCGCCTGCAGGCTGCTCAGCAACGGCAAGGCGCCAGCGGCACTGAGCACCGCCGAGAGTTTGAGAAAGTCGCGACGCGAGTGGGACAGGTCATCCAGACACATGGCTAAGCTCCAGCAGATCAAGGGGGTTGGGTTGAGAGCGGCTCGCCTGCCGCAGGGTTTTAAGAATGTCGATGCGCAATGCGCCAATGGCTTCGACCTGGTCCTCACGCGGTTGCGGCAGGTCGATTTGCCACTCGCCCAAGGTGCGCGCGGGGCGGTTCCCCAGCAGCAGGATGCGGTCAGACAGCAGCAAGGCTTCATCGATGTCGTGGGTGATCAGCACGGCCGCCGAGCCCTGTTCGCGATTGACCTTGAGCAGCAGGTGCTGCATGTCCGCGCGGGTCACTTCGTCGAGGGCGCCGAAGGGCTCGTCCAGCAGCAACACCTGTGGCTGGCGGGCCAGGCAGCGGGCCAATGCGGTGCGCTGGGCCATGCCGCCGGACAGCTGCGCGGGAAATTGGTGGCGGGCGTGTTCCAGGCCGACAGCGGCGATCGCATGCTCCACACGCTGGCGGCGCTGTTCATTGCCCAGGTGCGGTTGCCGGGCGAAATCCAGGCCGAAGGCGACGTTCTTTTCCAGGTTCAGCCACGGCAGCAGGCTCGGGTCCTGAAACACCACCGCCACCCGTGGATGCGGGCCATTCAAAGGCTCCCCCAGCACGCGTACGCTGCCGCCCTGGGGCGCCTGCAAACCGGCCAGCACACGTAACAGACTGGACTTGCCCACGCCGCTGGGGCCGAGGATTGACACCACTTCGCCTGGCTGCAACTGCAGGTCGAAGCCTTCCAACACCGGGCCACTGGCATACCCCAGGCAAACGCCCTGCGCCGTCAATACCGCGGGGCTCATAGGTTGGCCTGGCGGTGCAGCTCGGTGCGCAGCTGCACCAGGCTGGGCGTGACGATGGGCACAAACGCCGATTCACGCCAGCGCCGGGCAAAGCCGCTGCCGTGGGCGGTGAGGTAGGCCTTGCCGCCGCTGGCCTGCAATTCCAGCTGCACAGCGCTGGCGGCGGTTTCCGCCAGGGCGATGCGCAGCTTGAACAACGGCACCGGTTCAGCGGCGAACCGCCCGGCCAGCAGGCCGTTCTTGAGTTCGCTGACCAGGTGATCGAGTGTCACGCGCAGCGCTTCGAGTTCTTCGCGCAGCACGGTGCGCGAAGCGCCCAAATGATGAGCCACCTCCGCCAGGGAGCGGCGCGCCAGCCCGATCGACAGGCCGCATTGCAAACCCAGGAACGCCGGGCGCACGGCGGGCAGGAACTGGCGCGCGTCCTCATGCAATAACCAGTCGCGGCTCAGCTCCACGCCTTCCAGGCCGAGGGCGGCGGTATTGCTCGACTGCAGCCCGAGCAACTCCAGGTCGCGGGAGCGCTGCAAGCCGGCCACTGAATCCGGAATCGCCAGGATAAACGGCGCGCCGCCAGCCGCGTGTTCAACGGCCGCAGCGGCGACGAAGCCGCTCTTGCGCAGGTTGGTCACCCAATGCAGGCGACCGTTGAGGGTCCAGCCGTGATCGTTGGGTTCGGCGCTGATCTGCAGCGTCTCGATGCCGGACAGGAACTTCATCGCATTCGACAGCCCGGTGGCACCGGCCAGCTTGCCGCTGAGCAAGTCCGGCAGCAATTGCTCGCGCAGCGGCGCGTTGGGGCTCTGCAGCAGGTATTCGATAAACGAGCGTTGGCCCCAGCAAACGAACGCGGCCGCCAGGGAATGGCTGGCAATATTGGCGATGGCCTCCACGGCCCCGGCCACGTCACCGCCGAGGCCACCCAAGGCTTTGGGCACGCCAACGCGCAACACATTGGCCTCTGCCAGCCGTGGCAGCACTTCCTGTGGATCGCAACTGCCCACGTCCAGGGCCTGCGCTTGAACATCGAGCCAACGGCTCAAGATTGGGTCAAGCATGTACGTTTCTCCTTGTTCCTACAGATGGACCATCGCCGGTTCAGCTTGCCGGTTTTTCCCAACGGTATTGCGCCAGCTCCGGGTTCAGCGGCGTGCGCGCAAACACATTAGCGAAATTGCACAGCGTGGCCAGGCTGACGCCCAGGATCACTTCCAGCGCATGCCCGTCGCTGTAGCCGGCGGCGCGGAACGCGTCATAGCCTGCATCGCTGACATCACCGCGGGTGGCGATCACTTCTCGGGTGAACGCGGCGAGTGTCTCATAGCGCGCATTGGGCAACTCACCGCGCTGGCGCAGCGCGTCAATCACGTCTTCGGGCAGCTTGGCTTTGTTACGCGCGACGGCGGTGTGCCCGGCAACGCAAAAATCGCAACCATGCTGGGTGGCAGCGATCAGTTGCACCACTTCGCGGTCAGCCAGGCTCAGTTCCGACTTGGCATTCAGGCCGGAAACGGTGATATAGGTTTCCAACGCGGCCGGAGCATTGGCCAGCACGGCGAGCAGATTGGGAATGAACCCTGAGCCTTTCAGCGCGTTTTCCAGAAAGGGCCTGGCAGCTTGCGGCGCGGTTTCAAGGGTGAGCAGCGGTACGCGGGACATGGAGTGGTCTCCTCATGGGTGAATGACTCCAGTCTGTTGGTTATAAAAAAACCGCTCAATAGGCTAAAGTAGCGATTACTTGCTCTAGAGTCTTTTCATTAGATGAATTCGTCCAGCGCGCTCGTCGATTGGTTATTAGACAGCCTCGAACTCAACACTAGCCTGTTCCATGTCGGCCGCTATTGTGGCGACTGGCATGCGAGCACCCATGGGCTGGCCAGGGCGAGTTTTCATCTGATTGTGCAAGGCGAATGCTGGCTGCACATCCACGGCCAGCCGGCGCAGTACCTGAACAACGGCGATGCGGTATTCCTGCTGCGCGACCTGGAATATCGGCTGTCCGGTGCAGACACTGCGCAGGGCGCGCAGGAATGCCCGCGCCGGCCGATGCTGGCGCTCGATAGCAACGCTGCGGACGGGGTGGGCCTGGTCTGCGGTTTCTTTCATTTCCAGTCCGGGCTGTCGGCGATGATCGTCGACAACCTGCCCGCCTGGATCATCCTGCGCGCCGGCGACCCGTCGTTGACTGCCGCGCGCAATCTGTTCGAACTGATCCTGCAAGAGTGCGAGCGCCAGCCAGCGCCCTCCTCGGCCATGCTCGAACGGCTGTGCCATCTGTTGTTTTTGTATGTGCTGCGTCAACAAGTGCTGGATAACCGCGAATTGGGCGGGCTGGCGGCACTCGCTCGGCACCCGGCATTTTCCAATTTGTTGGAACAGCTGATTGCACGCCCGGCCGAAAACTGGACGCTGGAAAGCATGGCCGCCTGCACCGGGCTGTCACGCTCGGCGTTTTTCAAGCGTTTCAATGAACTATGCGGACAATCACCCGGCCAGGTATTGTTGATGATGCGCATGCGCCACGCCTGCCAGTTGTTCAAGGCAGACCAGACCGTGGCGGATGCATCGCTGGCGGTGGGCTATCAATCGGTGGCAGCGTTTACCCGAGCCTTTCATAAAGTCACCGGGCAACAACCGGGCGCCTACCGCCGCGCGCAAAGCTAGCGCCGCAACCCATTGCCCGGCGCGGCGCACAGTTGCACCAGCCAGTCGACAAACACCCGAACCCGCTGAGACAGCTGACGATGTGGCGGGTACAGCGCGGTCAACGCCATGGTCGGCACCGCCAGCTGCGGCAATACCTCCATTAGCGTGCCCTCGGCCAGTTGCTTCATGGCGTGATAATGCGGCGCCTGGATCAGCCCGTAGCCGGCTTCGCAGGCGGCGAAATACCCATCGGAACTGTTCACGGCTACCACCTTCGCCAAGTTGATCGTGCGCAATTCGGCGCCGAGCTGGAACTCCAGGCCAAAGCGCTTGCCGCTCGCGCTGGAGACATACTCGATCATCTGGTGCCGCGCCAGCTCGTCCAGGCTGGCGGGCACGCCCATGCGCTGCAGATAGGCGGGGCTGGCCAGGGTCAACTGGTCCATCATCGCCAGCGGACGCGCCACCAGCGACTCGTCCAACGCCAGGCCACCGCGCAGCACGCAATCGACCCCTTCGCGGATCAAGTCCACCGGGCGATCATTGAGCCCGATGTCCAGCTCGATCTGCGGGTACAACGCGGTGAATGTCGGCAACGCCGGAATCACGATCAAACGGCCGATGCCCGACGGCATATCGATGCGCAAGGTGCCTCGCGGGTTTTGTCGGCGCGAGGAGAACACCGCCTCGGTTTCCTCCAGGTCCGTCAGCAACTGCACGCAACGCTGGTAGTACGCCGCGCCGTCGAGGGTCGGGCTGACCTGGCGCGTGGTACGTTGCAGCAGTTGCACGCCCAGGTGCGCCTCCAGTTGCTTGATCAGGATAGTCACTGAGGCGCGCGGCAATTGCAGGCTGTCCGCAGCCTTGGCGAAACCGCCCAACTCCACAATCCGGGTGAAAACGCGCATGGCGTTGAAACGGTCCACCGTGCCCCCCTTGAGGATTGTTTAGATTTTATAAATAGTCATAGTGCTTTTAGCCGGTTTATCCAGGTTTTGTCGAGGATAACAATGGACGCCTTCATCCAAGGAGCTCCACCATGCGCACTCGTCAACTGGGTAAAAACGGCCCGCACGTCTCCGCCATCGGCCTCGGCTGCATGGGCATGAGCGATTTCTATAGCCCCGGCGTCGACACCACGCAAGCCGTCGCCACCCTGCACCGCGCCCTGGAACTGGGGGTCAACTTTCTCGATACCGCCGACATGTACGGCCCGCACACCAACGAACAATTGATCGGCAAGGCCATCGCCGGCAAGCGCGACCAGGTGTTCCTGGCCAGCAAATTCGGGATCCTGCGCGACCCGGCGAACCCGGCGCTGCGCGGCGTGAATGGGCGCCCCGAGTACGTTCGCGCGTCCATCGACGGCACGCTGCAGCGCCTGGGCATTGAAACCCTGGACCTGTACTACCAGCACCGCATCGATCCGCAGGTGGCCATTGAAGAAACCGTCGGCGCCATGGCCGAGCTGGTGCAACAGGGCAAGGTGCGCTACCTGGGCCTGAGCGAAGCGTCAGCCGCCACCCTGGAACGGGCGCATAAGGTCCACCCCATCAGCGCCCTGCAAAGCGAATATTCACTGTGGAGCCGCGACCAGGAGCACAACGGCTGCCTCGCCGCCTGCCAACGCCTGGGCATCGCCTTCGTGCCTTACAGCCCGCTGGGCCGGGGCTTTCTGACCGGCGCGCTGAAAAGCCCGGAAGATTTCGGCGCTGACGACTACCGCCGCTTCAACCCGCGTTTCCAGGGCGAGAACTTTGCCAAAAACCTGCAACTGGTCAAACAGGTGCAGGCGCTGGCGGCGGACAAGGGCATCACGGCGGGCCAACTGGCGCTGGCCTGGGTATTGGCGCAGGGCGACTACGTTGTACCGATCCCAGGCACCAAGCAGCGCAAATACCTGGAAGAGAACGTGGCGGCCGTGTCGATCAGCCTGACCGCGACTGAAGTGGCAGCACTGGCAGCGATCTTCCCGGCGCACGCAACAGCCGGCATGCGTTACCCCGAGGACGTGATGGCCATGCTCCAGATCTGACCTGGCGGCGCCGCTCGACGGCGCTGGCACTTTCTTGCACACACCTACCTAAAGCTCCTACCGTCCAAGCCGATAGCCCTACGAAGCTCTAACAAAGCCGCGCCGACAATAACGCTTCGTAAGGACGATCCCATGCCCCCACTGCGCTCCATCCAAGCTCGCTATACCCTGTTCCTGGTGCTGTTCGTCCTGGTGTTATTGGTGTTGACTGTCGTGGGAATCGGCCAGTTGGTCGCACCCAAGCTGCAATACACCGAAGAACAGGTGGTACTCAATCGCATCGGCGAAGTGGCCGAACAGATCCAGGGCGAACTGAACAAGGTTCAGGCCCAGCAACGCACCATCACTCAAACGATTCCGCTGCTCGACAGCGACGCCATCGACAAGGTACTGCCCGGCCTGGTGGATCAATACGGCGAGCTGAAAGTATTCGGCGGCGGTATCTGGCCGCTGCCCAACCAGCGCACGCCTGGGCGCAACAAACACAGCACGTTCTGGCACCGTGACGCGTCGGGCAAGTTGGCGGTCAACACCTTCTGGAACAGTGACCCCGCGCCCAACTATTACGACCAGAGCTGGTACAAGGGCGGCCTCGCCTCGCCCCGTGGCCAATGCGCCTGGGCCGCCGCCTACAAGGACGACGCCAGCCAGGAGCCGCGCACCAACTGCGCCATGGCGATCCAGCGTGACGGCGCCGCCTATGGAGTGGCGACCATCGACGTGACCCTGGGCTTCTTCAATGACCTGGTGGCCAGCAAGGAAAAAGACATCGGCGGGCAAATGCTGATCGTCGAAGGCGACGGCAAGATCATCAGCAACAGCTCGCGCATCAGCAGCCCGGTGGTGTTGAAGAACATCAGCGAACTGACCGGCACCTCGGCCTTTGCCGCCCAGGTCAGCAAAGCCCTGGCCCATCGTGACCAGGCCTTGCAACGCAGCGAGTTCGACAACCAGGGCGTGGCCAGCACGTTCTACATGCGTCCGATCGAGGGCACCCCGTGGTTCCTGGCGACCGCCCTGCCCACCTCACTGATCACCGCCCAGCGCAATGACGTGCTCGGCAGCCTGGCGTTGCTGCAAATCCCGATGGTGATCCTGCTGGTGCTGCTCGCGGCGTATGCCATTCGCCAGTTGGTACAGCGCATGAAAGCACTCAAGGGCAATATCGACGCGCTGTCCGCCGGCGACGCCGACCTCACGCGACGCATCACCATCCGCGCCGAAGACGAACTGGGCGCCATCGGTCACTCGGTGAACCACTTTATCGTCTACCTGCAAAACATGATCGGCGAAGTGACCCAGGCCACCGGCGCCATGGCCTCGGGCCTTGCGCAACTGCAGCAGACCTCGGCGCACACCAACCAGATCCTGGTGCGCCACGCTTCAGAAACCGACCAGACGGTGACCGCCATCACCGAAATGAGCTCCACCGCCGACACCGTCGCGCAAAACGCCGCTGAAACCGCAGCGTTCACCCAGCGCGCCAACGAACACGCCGACCGTTCCCGGGTGGTGGTGGGCGAAGCGTCCACCAGTGTCAGCGCCTTGATCGGTGAGGTGGCCAGCGCGACCCACACCGTCGAGAACATGCGCCAGGACGCCGCACGTATCACCGAAACCCTCGGCGTGATCGGCGCCATCGCCGGCCAGACCAACCTGCTGGCGCTCAACGCCGCGATTGAAGCGGCGCGGGCCGGCGAACAAGGCCGCGGTTTTGCCGTAGTGGCCGATGAAGTACGCGCACTGGCCGCACGTACCCAGGCCAGCACCTCGCAGATCAACGAGATGCTGGCGCGCTTGACCACCGGCGTAAGCTCATCGGTTGCCGCCATGGAAAACACCCAGGCCAGTTGCCAGTCGGCGGCGGATGCCACCGCGCGGGTGAACAGCGGGCTCGATGAAATGGCCGGTTCGGTCAGCCATATCAACAACCTCAGCACCCAGATCGCGACGGCCGCCGAGCAACAAAGCGCCGTGACCGAAGAGATCAACCGCAGCATGGTGCAGATCCGACATATGGTAGAAGAGCTGGTCGAAAGCGGCCATGCCACTGAAACCAATACCCACAGCCTGCTGGAAGCGAATGGCCGGGTGATTGCCTTGATGGGGCGCTTCAAAGTGCGTTGATCCACGCCTGAATACTCCCGTGCAAAGCGCGGGAGTCGGACTATTCTCACAGCTCCTGGTTTAAAACCCGCCACACAGGAGGTGTGTCATGCACGCTATCGAGCAACCGATCCGCGTGGAGCGAATCAGCCAGGAACGGTTCATCCACGCCCCGGTCGAGGCCGTCTACGACTACGTGACCCAACCCGACCGCTGGCACGAATGGCACCCCACCTCCCTCAGCGCCGACACCGGCACCCACGGCTCCCTGCCGACCGGTACGCGGTTTACCGAAATCATCGACCTGCTGGGTATCCGCGTGCCGCTGAGCTACCGCGTAAAAATCGCCCGCTGCCCCTTTGAGTTCATGACCGTGTTCACCTCAGTGGTGGTCGACGGCTCCCTGCAGTATTGCCTGCAACCACAGCCTGGCGGCACGCTGTTTACGCGGGTACTGACCTATGAGACCGAACTGCAACTGGTGACCTTGCATGAGCGCATGATCGAGCTCTCGCGTATCGCGCTGGACCGGCTTAAGCACCGGCTGGAAAACGCCAGCGGCTTGGCGAAGTAACGATAGGTATCTATACAACTTTCGCGCGGCGCGACGGCACAGCAGCCGAAGCCTCTCTAACTGACGCTCAGCGGTCCAAATGTGGGAGGGGCGGTGCGACGATTCGACTTGCCCCCGATGGCAGCCTGACAGCCGACCAGGATGTTGGATCAGAACGAGTACATATCCGTTGCTGCGGTAACGGCGGCTTAGGGTTCCGCCCCCCCCGCAGCGGGTCTGTTAATCCCCCGTTAATCCCCCCCAAACAGCATCCAGAGCATCTTTTCCCGGAGTTGATGCCCATGCCTTCCATCCGTGACTTATGCGTCGCCGGCCTGCTCACCGCCAGCGCCGCGCCTGTGTTCGCCGCCACCTACGGTCCTGAACTCCAGGGCTTCCAGTACCCCTATCCGGTCGAACGCTTCAACTTCGAATCCCAAGGCAAAAGCCTGCAGATGGGCTATATGGACGTCCCGGCCAAAGGCAAAGCCAACGGCCGCAGCGTGGTGCTGATGCACGGCAAGAACTTCTGCGGCGCCACCTGGGAAAGCTCGATCAAGGCCCTGAGCGACGCGGGTTACCGGGTGATCGCGCCGGACCAGATCGGCTTTTGCACCTCCAGCAAGCCTGAGCACTACCAGTACAGCTTCCAGCAACTGGCGCTCAACACCCACCAGTTACTGGAAAAGCTCGGCATTCAAAAAGCCACGCTGCTCGGCCACTCCACCGGCGGTATGCTCGCCACGCGCTATGCCTTGATGTACCCCGAACAAACCGAGCAACTGGCGCTGGTCAACCCGATCGGCCTGGAAGACTGGAAGGCCTTGGGCGTGCCCCACCAAAGCGTTGACCAGTGGTATCAGCGCGAGCTGAAACTGAACGCTGACGGCGTGCGCAAGTACGAGCGCGACACCTATTACGCGGGCCGCTGGAAGCCCGAATACGAGCGCTGGGTGGACATGCTCGTCGGCCTCAACCAAGGGCCGGGGCATACCCTGGTGGCCTGGAACTCGGCGTTGATTTACGACATGATCTTCACCCAGCCGGTGTACTACGAGTTCAAGGACGTGCAGGCACCAACCCTGCTGTTGATCGGCACCAGCGACACCACCGCCATCGGCAAAGACCTGGCGCCACCGGACGTGAAAGCCAGGGTCGGCAACTACCAGGTGCTGGGCAAGCAGGTGGCCAAGCTGATTCCCCATGCGACCCTGGTGGAGTTCGACGGCTTGGGCCATGCGCCGCAGATGGAAGAACCGGCGCGGTTTCATCAAGCGCTGTTGCAGGGTTTGAAGGCCCTTTAACCTGAGTGAGGCACGCGCATGTCGCTACAGATCGCAGTCATTGATGATTGGCAGCAAGTGGCCAGCGGCGTGGTGGATTGGTCGGTGCTGGCGCCCTTGGGCCAGGTGCATTTTCTCCATGACTACCCCGCCGATACCGCCACGATGGTCGAGCGTCTGCAGGCGTTCGACGTCATTTGCGTTATGCGCGAGCGCTCCCCCTTCGACCAGGCCTTACTGCAAGGTCTGCCGAGGCTCAAATTGCTGGTGACCGGTGGCATGCGCAACGCCGCCATCGACATCGCCGCCGCCAAGGCATTGGGTATTCAGGTGTGCGGCACCGACAGCTATAAGCAGGCCGCGCCGGAGCTGACCTGGACGCTGATCATGGCCTCGGCACGCAACCTGCTGGGCGAAGCCAATTCCCTGCGCGCAGGCGGTTGGCAAGTCGGCCTGGGCGGCGACCTGTATGGCAAGACGCTGGGCATCCTGGGGCTAGGCAGCATCGGGCGAAAAGTTGCGCAGTTCGCTCAGGTCTTCGGCATGCGCGTAATCGCCTGGAGCGAAAACCTTACGCCGCAACGGGCAGCCGAGGCCGGCGTGACCTGGGTCAGCAAGCGCGAGCTGTTCGAACAGGCTGACATTCTGACCATTCACCTGGTACTCAGCGAGCGCAGTCGCGGTCTGGTCGATGCGCAGGCGTTGAGCTGGATGAAACCCACTGCCCGGCTGGTGAACACGGCACGCGGGCCGATTGTGGATGAACAGGCACTGGTTGAGGCATTGAGCAGCGGGCGACTGGCCGGCGCGGCGCTGGACGTATATAGCCAAGAGCCACTACCGCTTGAACATCCCTTCCGCTTGCTGCCGAATGTGCTGGCAACGCCCCATGTCGGTTACGTGAGCGAACAGAACTACCATCAATTCTATCAGCAGATGATCGAAGACATCCAGGCCTGGACGAACGGCGTGCCCATTCGGGTGCTCGGCTGACGCACCATTTCGGGGCGACACCTTGAATGAAATGACTACGTGCCCCTTGTAGAAGCGAGCTTGCTCGCGAAAAACCCAAGGGCGCCGCGTGCATTCAGGATGCCTGCGTCATCATTGACGTCCTTCGCGAGCAAGCTCGCTCCTACAGGGGCGACGCACATCCGCAGGCATAGGGTTAAAACTATTTTGTCCTACAAAATCCCCGTTTAAACCCTATGGATGCTGGAATCTGTCCTAGACTGATGACCGATGGGTCCGTTCCAAAACAAAAACCCCGCAAAAAATCGAAACTTTCGAACTCTGCCGCAGGTCCAGTTTTAGGTAAGGCGAACATATCCGGTTCAGGCCGCATGCCCGCCCATCCAAACTATTTCAGCTAACCGTGCAACTGGCATACGCCTTGCCAGTTTGTATTGCGCTTGTGCGCCTGGCCGCAGGATGCGGTCACTCGGAGCTGATGGCAGCGGGCCATTAGCCGACCAAAGAAACAAGGGGAGTGCATTATGATCAGTGCCGCAGTAGTAACTCAGGGAGAGCGTTTTAGTCAGCCGGCAGGGGGGCCTACATCGTTGGCCGACCTGCCCAACACTGTGCGGCCGATCGTGAGTAAGAACCCGAATCGAAAGAAAGTGTTGTTTGTTACCTCCGAGTTTGCCGACTTGGTGAAGACTGGTGGCCTGGGCGACGTCTCCGCCGCCCTGCCCCGCGCCATGGCGCACCTGCACGATGTGCGGGTGCTGATTCCCGGCTATCCGCAGGTGATGGAGAGCGATAACCCGATCCATATCGTCGGTGAGCTGGGCGGCCACGCGGCGCTGCCACCGTGCAAGATCGGGCGCATGGACCTCAAGGATGGCCTGGTCATCTATGTACTGATCTGCCCTGAGCTGTACGAGCGCGAAGGCACGCCCTACGGCGCCAACAATGGCCGCGACTGGCCGGACAACCATATCCGCTTCGCCCGCCTGGGCCTGGCCGCCGCCGACATGGCCGCCAACCTGGCGCAGATTCACTGGTGCCCGGACCTGGTGCACGCCCACGACTGGCCCGCTGGCCTGGCCCCGGCGTATATGCACTGGCGTGGTTCACGCACGCCCACCCTGTTCACCATTCATAACCTCGCCTACCAAGGCGTGGTGAGCCTGGGCTGCACCCCCGAACTGGGCATCCCGCCCCATGCCCTGCAACAGGAAGGCATGGAGTTTTACGGCAAAATGTCGTTCCTCAAGGCCGGCATGGCCTATTCCAGCCACATCACCACGGTCAGCGCCACCTACGCCGAGGAGATCACCACGCCGGAATTCGGCTGTGGCCTTGATGGATTCCTGGCCAGCAAGACCCAGCAAGGCCTGCTCAGCGGGATTCCCAACGGTATCGACGAAAGCTGGGAAACGTCCACTGACACTCACCTGACCCATAACTTCAATATTGGTGACTGGGAAGGCAAGGCCATCAACGCCGCCCACGTGCGCGAGCTGTTCGGCCTGCACGATTCCACCGGCCCGTTGTTCGCCGTGGTGTCGCGCCTGGTCTACCAGAAAGGCCTGGACCTCACCGAAGCGGTCGCCAGCTTCATCGTTGAGAACGGTGGCCAGATCGCGATCATCGGGCGTGGCGAGCCGGAAGAAGAACAGGCCATGCGTGAGCTGGCACTGCGCTTCCCAGGCCAGGTTGGTGTACGCATCGGCTTCAACGAGACCGATGCCCGCCGTATGTTCGCCGGCAGCGACTTCCTGCTGATGCCATCGCGTTATGAGCCCTGCGGCCTGAGCCAGATGTATGCCCAGCGTTTCGGCTCGTTGCCGGTAGCGCGCAACACTGGCGGCCTGGCCGACACCATTGAAGACGGCGTCACCGGATTTCTGTTCAACGAATCCACTGTCGACAGCTACAAAGCAGCCCTGGAGCGCGCGTTCAAAGTGTTTTCCTTCCCTGGCCTGCTCAACGCCATGCGCAGCCGCGCCATGACCCAACCCTTCAACTGGTCACAGGCGGTGGAACCCTACGCCGAGCTGTACGAACAACTGGTGGTTAAAGCACTGGGGAAATCGACTAAATAATCAAGAGAGGTCTTCATAGATGCCGTTACGGACTTTGGAAACCTGGCCCCACGGCGCACTGATGCTGGACGCGCAACACACGCGTTTTGCCTTGTGGGCGCCAGACGCGTTTTATGTCAGCGTTGAATTGCAGGACGGAAAATCCATCGCCATGCTGCCCCAGGCAGATGGCTGGTTCGAAGTAGAAGTGGCCTGCCCTGCCGGAACGCTTTACCGCTTCAATATCGACGGCGAACGGGATGTTCCCGACCCTGCCTCCAGGGCCCAGGCGCTGGATGTGCACGGTTGGAGCCGCGTCGTCGACCCGCTCGCATATGAGTGGCGGCACAGCCACTGGCAAGGCCGCCCCTGGCACGAGGCAGTCATCTACGAACTGCACGTTGGCGCCATGGGCGGTTACGCTGAAGTCGAGAAGCAGCTGCCGCGCCTGGCCGAGCTGGGTGTAACCGCCATCGAACTGATGCCCCTGGCGCAATTCCCCGGTGAGCGCAACTGGGGCTACGACGGGGTACTGCCTTACGCACCCCACTCTACCTATGGCACCCCTGAACAACTCAAGCACTTGATCGACAGTGCCCACGGGCATGGCCTGGCGGTGATCCTCGACGTGGTCTACAACCACTTCGGCCCGGATGGCAATTACCTGGGCCAGTACGCCAAGGGCTTCTTCCAGGAAGACGTGCACACCCCATGGGGCGCGGGGATTGATTTCGAGCGCCGTGAAGTACGGGATTTCTTCCTGGATAACGCCTTGATGTGGCTGCTTGAATACCGCTTCGACGGCCTGCGCCTGGACGCGGTGCACGCCATCGACAACCCAGGGTTCCTGCTGGAACTGGCGCAACGGGTGCGCCAGCAGGTCGACACCGGCCGCCACGTGTGGCTGATGCTGGAGAACGAGCTGAACCAGGCCAGCCTGCTCGCAGAGGATTTCGACGCGCAATGGAACGATGACTTCCATAACGTGCTGCACGTACTGCTTACCGGCGAAACCGATGCCTATTACAGCGACTTCGCCGAGCAGCCCACTGCCAAACTCGCACGTTGCCTGGGTGAAGGCTTTATCTACCAAGGCGAGCCCACCCGCCACGGCCATGCACGCGGCGAACCCAGTGCGGAGCTGCCGCCGACCGCTTTCGTGGCGTTCCTGCAGAACCACGACCAAATCGGCAACCGCGCGCTGGGCGAACGCTTGCACCAACTGTGCCCGCCGCAGGCGTTGAAGGCGGCGACCGCGCTGTTGCTGTTGTCGCCGATGATCCCGCTGATGTTCATGGGCGATGAAGTCAATGCCGCGCAGCCGTTCCTGTTTTTCACCGACCATCACGGTGAACTGGCGCAGGCCGTCCGTGAGGGCCGACGTAACGAGTTCGCCGATTTCGCCGCGTTTCATGACCCCGAGCAGCGCGAACGAATTCCCGATCCCAACGCATTGACGACCTTCCTGCAATCGAAGCCGTCCCTGGTCGAAAACGAGCATGCCCAGCTCTATCGCCACTTGCTGGGCCTGCGCCATCAATATGTGGTGCCCCATCTGCCCGGCAGTGTGGCCCTGGGTGCGCAGGTGCTGTCGGACAGCGCCGTGACTGCGCGCTGGCGCCTGGGCGATGGCAGCGTGTTGCAAATCGACCTGAACCTGAGCGCCGAGCCCATCGACCAGCCCGCCTCGCCACATGTGATCTTTCAAACGCCTGCCGAGCCCGTGGCGCACCTGCCGCCCCTCAGCGCACGCGTGTCCTTATTCCCCGTCGGAGAAGAGTTTTGAGCGAAGCGAACCTGGAACTACTCGCCAGCCGCGCGGGCCTGGCCGTCGATTGGATCGATGCCAACGGTCGCCCGCAACATGTGCAGCCCGACGCCCTGCGCGCCGTGCTCAAAGGGCTGGGGCACCCGGCCGATACCGAGGCCGAGATCGACGCCAGCCTGCGAGAATTAGAGCAGGCCCAGCAGGACAAGCATCTCCCGCCGCTGCTGACCATCGACAGCGGTGAAGGCCTGGACCTGGCGCGATTTTTTGCACCCGACACGCCGTGCCGTGTCCATCTGGAAAACGGTGAAGTCCTGGAATTGCGTCTGGACGGTGATGCTGTGCTGTCCGGCGTCATCGCCACGGGCTACCACCAAGCGCATATCGACGGCCAGACGTTTACCCTCGCGGTAGCACCCGCCCAATGCTATAGCGTGGCCGAAGCGGTCGACACCAACCCCGCCCGCGCCTGGGGCCTGAGCGCGCAGCTCTACTCGCTGCGCCGCCTGGGCGACGGTGGTTTCGGCGACACCCTGGCCCTGGAGCACCTGGCCCGCTCAGCCGCCGAGCGCGGGGCCGACGCCCTGGCGATCAGCCCGATGCATGCCATGTTCAGCGCCGACGCCGAACGCTACAGCCCTTATTCGCCTTCCAGCCGGCTGTTTCTCAACAGCCTGTATGCCTCGCCGGCCTGCATTTTGGGCGAGCGTGAAGTGCGTAATGCCATCGAAACCGCAGGCCTGGCCGAGGAGCTGCATGAGCTGGAACAGCTCACGCTGATCGACTGGCCCGCCGCCGCCAAGGCCAAGCAACGTCTGCTGCGCGCCCTGTATGAAGATTTCCGCCACGGCCACCATCCGCAACACGCCGATTTCCAGAGCTTTCGCCAGAATGGCGGCGAGGCCCTGGAAAACCACTGCCGTTTCGAAGCCGTGCAAGCGTTGCGCGCCGCCGCTGGCGAAGAACTCGATTGGCGCCACTGGCCGCAAGACTGGCGTACACCGCAGAGCCCGGCGCTGGTGCAGTTTGCCGAGGAACACCGCGAGGAGATCGGCTACTTCGCCTTCACCCAATGGCTGATCGCGCGCAGCCTGCAACGTGCGCAACAGGCAGCGCGTGGCAGCGGCATGGGTATCGGCCTGATCGCCGACCTGGCGGTGGGCGCAGATGGCGCCGGCAGCCAGGCGTGGAGTCGCCAGGATGAATTGCTCGCCGACCTGACCGTCGGCGCGCCACCGGACATTCTCAACCGAGCGGGCCAGGGTTGGGGCATTTCCGCGTTTTCCCCCGAGGGGCTCCAACGCAACGGTTTCCGCGCGTTCATTGAAATGCTGCGGGCCAATTTCGCCCATGCGGGCGGCCTGCGTATCGACCATGTGATGGGCCTGCAACGCCTGTGGGTCATCCCCAATGGCGCGTCGCCGCGCGAAGGCGCCTATCTGTATTACCCGGTGGACGACATGCTGCGCCTGTTGGCCCTGGAATCCCATCGCCACCAGGCCATTGTGCTCGGTGAAGACTTGGGCACCGTGCCCGACGGCCTGCGCGAAAAACTCAGCAGCCGGGCGATTCTCGGCATGCGCGTGTTGTTGTTCGAGCAAAACCACGAAGGCCAGTTCAGGCCCATCCTCGACTGGCCCGACAACGCCCTGGCCACCACCAGCACCCACGACTTGCCGACCCTCAATGGCTGGTGGCACAGCCGCGACATCGAATGGAATATCCAACTGGGCCTGATCGACGCGCCAACCGTAGACCAGTGGAGCGAACACCGCCTGCGCGAACGTCAGGCCCTGCGCCAGGCCTTGAGCCAGGACCCGCAGAACTTCGTCGATGAAATCCGCAACGACACCGACCACATGATCGATGCCAGCGTGCGCTACCTCGGCCACACCCGTGCGCCGCTGGTGTTGCTGCCGCTGGAGGATGCGCTGGGCATGGAGGAACAACCCAACCTGCCCGGCACCACCGACACCCACCCCAATTGGCGCCGCCGCCTGCCAGGCGAAGCGTCCAGCCTGCTCGACAATGCCGGCGCCGCACGCCGCCTCGAGCTGCTGGCCGTCGCGCGCAACCAAGCTTATGAGCGTGATCGATGAAAGCACTGCCCTTGCGCGCTACCCAGCGCCTGCAATTTCATAAAGGCTTCACCCTGGATGACGCGGTGCCATTGGTGCCGTATTTCGCCCGACTGGGCATCAGCCACCTGTATGCCTCGCCCCTGCTCAAAGCCCGTGCCGGTTCGATGCACGGCTACGACGTGGTCGACCCCACCCGTGTCAACCCGGAACTGGGCGGCGAGGCGGCGTTGCAGCGCCTGGTGGCCGCGTTGCGCGAACACGATATGGGCCTGATCCTCGACATCGTCTCCAACCATATGGCCGTCGGCGGCGCCGATAACCCCTGGTGGCTGGACCTGCTCGAATGGGGGCGCTTGAGCCCCTACAGCGAATTCTTCGATATTCAGTGGCACTCCCCGGACCCGCTGCTCAAGGGCCAACTATTGATGCCGTTCCTTGGCAGCGATTACGGCGAAGCGTTGCAGAGCGGCAGCCTGGTGCTGAAGTTTGACGCGGCGCAGGGCGCGTTTTACGTCGAGCACTACGAACACCGTTTCCCGATCTGCCCACGGGACTACGCCCTGGTGCTTGGCGGCGACGAGGGGCTCAAGCCCTTGGCCGATCGCTTCGCCACCCTGGCTTATCAGGACGACGCCTACGCCGAAGCCGGCCTGCTCAAACAGGCCCTGGCCGAGCGCGCAAGCGAACTGCTGCCCGCCATCGAACAGCGCCTCGCCGCATTCGACGGGCGTACGCCGGAAGGTTTCGCGCGCCTGCATCAGCTGCTGGAACAACAAAGCTACCGCCTGGCCAGTTGGCGCACGGCGGCGGATGACATCAACTGGCGCCGTTTCTTCGATGTGAACGAGCTGGGCGGCCTGCGCGTGGAGCGTACGGCGGTGTTCGAAGCCACCCACGGCAAGATTTTCGAGTTGATCAGCGCAGGCTTGATCGATGGCCTGCGCATCGACCATATCGACGGGCTGGCCGACCCACGCGGTTACTGCCGCAAGCTGCGGCGCCGGGTGGATGCACTGTCGCCGCAGAAGCATTTGCCGATCTTCGTGGAGAAGATCCTCGGCGAAGGCGAGACTCTGCGCGAAGACTGGCAAGTGGACGGCACCACCGGCTACGAATTCATGAACCAACTGTCGTTGCTGCAACATCATCCGGACGGTTTCGCGCCGCTGGCCGAGTTGTGGTCACGCCACAGCGAACGGCCCTCGGCATTTATCGAAGAAGCCCGGCTGGCGCGCCAGCAGATTCTCAATGGCTCGTTGGGCGGCGATTTCGAAAGCGTGGCCCAGGCGCTGTTGCAAGTGGCCCGTGACGACGTAATGACCCGCGACCTGACCCTGGGTGCGATCCGCCGCGCCTTGCAGGAACTGATCGTGCACTTCCCGGTGTACCGCACCTATATCAGCGCACGCGGGCGCAGCGCGGCTGACGACAAGGTGTTCCAGCACGCCATGGAGGGCGCGCGCAGCACCCTGAGCGAAGGTGACTGGCCGGTGCTCGACCACCTGGAAAAATGGCTGGGTGGGCAACCCTGGCGCAATCGCCCGGTGGGCCGCGAGCGCAAGATGCTCAAGCATGCCTGCGTGCGTTTCCAGCAACTGACCTCGCCCGCCGCCGCCAAGGCCGTGGAAGACACGGCGTTCTACCGGTCTGCGGTGCTGTTGTCGCGTAACGATGTGGGCTTCAGCACCGAGCAGTTCAGCGCGCCGTTGGCCGATTTTCACGCGGTCAACCAGCAGCGGCTGCAGTGCTTTCCGCACAACCTGCTGGCCACCGCCACCCACGACCATAAACGCGGCGAAGATACCCGCGCCCGTCTGGCTGTGCTGAGTGAATGCGCTTCCTGGTATGCCGAGCAGGTCGAACACTGGCGCAGCCTGGCCGCGCCGCTGCGCGACAGTGCCGACAGCCCCTCGGCAGGCGATGAACTGATTCTGTATCAGGTGCTGCTCGGCAGCTGGCCGCTGGAGCCGAACCCCGACCTTGAGGCCTATCAGCAACGCCTGTGGCAATGGCAACAGAAAGCCCTGCGCGAAGCCAAGCTGCAGAGCAGTTGGAGCGCGCCCAACGAGGCCTACGAACAGGGCGTCGAAGCGTTCCTGAAGCGCGTGTTGCTCAGTGAGGCCGGCGCCCCGCTGCGCAGCGCCCTTACCGCTGCGGCCGAGGCGATTGCACCCGCTGGTGCCCTGAACGGGCTGGCGCAGTCTTTGCTTCACCTGAGCGTGCCCGGCGTGCCGGACGTCTATCAAGGCGATGAGTTCTGGGACTTCAGCCTGGTAGACCCGGACAACCGCCGCCCGGTGGACTTCCAGGCGCGGCAACGCGCGTTGGAGGCGCCAGTGGACACCGCTGAACTGTTGGCCAACTGGCGCGACGGGCGTATCAAACAGGCGTTGATCGCGCAGGTACTGACCTTGCGCAAGGCTAACCTTGAGCTGTTCAGCGACGGTGCCTACACCGCCCTGGAGGTGGTTGGGCAACAGGCCGAGCACGTCGTCGCCTTCTGCCGCGAACACCAAGGCAACTATGTGCTGGTGGTGGTGCCACGCTGGTCCCGTTGCATGCTGGAAAACGCACTGCAGCCGTTGATTCCTGCGCAGGTTTGGGGCGATACGCGGGTGAAATTACCGTTCGCCGCCGCAACGCAAAACTGGAAGGGACTTTTTCAGACGAGCGTAGTCACACCAGACAAGGAGCTGTTGATCAGCGCTGCCCTGGGGGATTTCCCGGTCAATGTCTTTATCAATTCCGATAGTCAAGAAAGCTGAACATTTTCTCTGAGGAGTGTGTGATGAGTAATGAAGACAAACGCATCCGCGAACTAGCGCATCAGATCTGGGAGTCCGAAGGCAAGCCTCACGGTGAAGATGCCCGTCATTGGGAGATGGCGCGCAAGCTGGCCGAAGCCGAGGCGCTGACGCCAAGCAAGCCCAAGCCGGCCGCCAAGCCGAAGACGGCCCCAAAGGCAGCGGCCAAAGCCAAGCCGGCTGAGCCTGCTGCCGCCAAACCGGCGCCAAAGAAGCCCGCTGCGCCGAAAAAGCCCAAACCTCCCGCTCATTGATCGCCGCGCCCCCTGACTGCCTTGCCGTCGGGGGAGCCTTTATCTCTTTACGTCATGCGCTGAATAACTGTCAGTACGGCCGCGTTCGGCCCGAAAAAAAGAACCCCTGCAGGAGCTACACCATGAGCAAGCCCGAAAAAGCCTCAACGACGCCGGACCACGAGCCGTCGCGGATTCGTGAAGGTTTGCCCTTCCCTCTTGGCGCCACCTGGGATGGCCTGGGCGTCAACTTCGCGCTGTTTTCGGCCAACGCCACCAAGGTCGAACTGTGCCTGTTCGATGATGCTGGCGAGGTGGAACTGGAGCGCATCGAACTGCCCGAATACACCGACGAGATCTTCCACGGCTACTTGCCCGACGCCCACCCCGGGCTGATCTACGGCTACCGTGTGTACGGTCCCTACGACCCGGCCAACGGCCATCGTTTCAACCACAACAAATTGCTGATCGACCCCTACGCCAAGCAACTGGTGGGCGAACTCAAGTGGTCCGAAGCCCTGTTCGGCTACACCATCGGCCACCCCGACGACGACCTCAGCTTCGACGAGCGCGACAGTGCGCCCTTCGTGCCTAAATGCAAGGTCATCGACCCGGCGCACACCTGGGGCAATGACCAGCCGGTTCGCGTGCCGTGGGACCGCACCATCATTTATGAGACCCACCTGCGCGGCATCAGCATGCGTCACCCTTCGGTCGGCGAATCCGTGCGCGGTACCTGCGCCGGGCTGATGGAAGATGACGTGCTCAAGCACATCCGCCAGTTGGGGGTTTCTTCGGTCGAGCTGTTGCCGGTCCACGCCTTCGTCAACGACCAGCATTTGCTGGAAAAAGGCATGACCAACTACTGGGGCTACAACAGCATTGCGTTTTTTGCGCCCGACCCGCGCTACCTGGCCAGCGGCAAGATCGCCGAGTTCAAGGAGATGGTCGCGCACCTGCATGAGCAGAAGCTCGAGGTGATCCTCGATGTGGTCTACAACCACACTGCCGAAGGCAACGAGCGCGGCCCTACCCTGTCGATGCGCGGCATCGACAACGCTTCGTACTACCGGCTGATGCCCGATGACAAGCGCTTCTACATCAATGATTCCGGCACCGGCAACACCCTGGACCTGAGTCACCCCTGCGTGCTGCAGATGGTCACCGACTCCTTGCGTTACTGGGCCACCGAGATGCACGTCGACGGCTTCCGCTTCGACCTTGCGACGATTCTGGGTCGCTACCGCGACGGCTTTGACGAACGTCACAGCTTCCTCGTGGCGTGCCGCCAGGACCCGATCCTGCGCCAGCTCAAATTGATTGCCGAACCCTGGGACTGCGGGCCAGGCGGCTATCAGGTGGGCAATTTCCCGCCGGGCTGGGCAGAATGGAACGACCGTTTCCGCGACACCGTGCGTGCCTTCTGGAAAGGCGACGACGGCCAGCTGGCGGACTTCGCCGGGCGCATGACCGCCTCGGGCGAGATGTTCAACCACCGTGGGCGCCGGCCTTACAGCTCGGTGAACTTCATCACCGCCCACGACGGTTTTACCCTGCACGACCTGGTGTCGTACAACGACAAGCACAACGAAGCCAACGACGAGAACAACCAGGACGGCAGCAACAACAACCTGTCGTGGAACCATGGCGTCGAAGGCCCTACCGACGACCCAGAAATCAACGAGCTGCGCCTGCGCCAGATGCGCAACTTCTTCGCCACCCTGCTGCTGGCCCAAGGCACGCCGATGATCGTGGCTGGCGATGAATTCGCCCGCACCCAGCACGGCAACAACAATGCCTACTGCCAGGACAGCGAAATCGGTTGGGTCAACTGGGACCTGGACGACGATGGCAAGGCGCTGCTCAAGTTCGTCAAACGCCTGATCAAGTTGCGCCTGGCGTACCCGATCCTGCGTCGTGGGCGCTTCCTGGTCGGCGACTACAACGAAGACATCGGCGTGAAAGACGTCACCTGGCTCGCGCCGGATGGCAATGAAATGACCACTGAGCAGTGGGAAGACAGCAATGGTCGTTGCCTGGGCATGCTGATGGATGGCCGCGCCCAAGAGACCGGGATTCGGCGTGCTGGTGCCGATGCGACCCTGTTGCTGGTGGTGAATGCCCATCACGACATGGTCAATTTCCGCCTGCCACCGGTGCCACAGGGCGAGTTCTGGAATTGCCTGCTCGATACCAACGACCCTGCGGTGCGTGGCCAGGAGCGCTTTGACTTCGAACACGAGTACGCTGCCACCGGCCGCTCGCTCCTACTGTTTGAGCTGCAACACGACGACGAGGTGTGAGATGGCGTTGCACGGATTCCTTTCCGGCTACCGGGGCTATGCGGACACGCAAGCCCTTGGTAAGGCCTTGAAGGACCTTCAGGAAGAAGGCCTGGACCAACTGCCGTTGCCCGGCAGCGGCCAGACGCTTTCGCGCTATAGCGGGCTGGCGCAAGTCGCCGGCCATGACCTGCGCCTGTGCAAGCTGTTCGAAGGCCACACCGATGCGCTGGCGATCATTGCTGAACTCGACAGCCCGCTGCCGCCCTTGGGCAGCACCTGGGGGATGTGGGCCGCCGAGCCGCCGAGCGCCAAGGTGCGCGTGCAGCGCGACGGCCAGCGCTTGATCGTCGACGGGCGTAAAGCCTGGTGTTCCGGTGCGTCCGTGGTCTCGCACGGGTTGTTGACCGCGTGGGACGAGGAGGACCGTCAGCAACTGGTGGCCGTGAAGATGGACCAACCGGGCGTCAGGGTAACGGATGAAGGTTGGGATGCGGTGGGCATGGCCGCCACAGGCAGTGTCGAGATCGTCTTCAGCGAGGCCAGGGGCCTCGCAGTCGGCGGGCCGGGCGACTATCTGGCGCGCCCGGGCTTCTGGCACGGCGGCATCGGCATTGCGGCGTGCTGGTATGGCGCGGCGCAGCGCTTGGCCGAAGTGCTGCGCGAGCAGTGCGCCAAGCACTCCGAGCCGCATGCGATGGCCCACCTCGGCGCGGTGGACAGTGCATTGAACAGCGCAGCCTGCGTGCTGCGCGCCAGTGCCGAGCAGATCGACCGGGCACCGACCGCCGATGCCCGGTTGCTGGCCCAGCAAGTGCGCGCGTGCGTCGAGGAAACCGTCGAGCAGGTGATCCAGCATGTCGGGCGTGGCGTAGGCGCGGGGCCTTACTGCAAGGACCCGCACTTCGCCCAATTGATGGCGGACTTGCCGGTGTACGTGCGCCAAAGCCACGCCGAACGCGACTTGGCCGCCTTGGGCGTACAGGTAGCCGGCGAGCCCTCCGGGAGGTGGCAGTTATGAAACCCAATCCGATTGTCGGCCAGGGCACATCGCTGCATTACTGGCAAACCTCGTCGCGCCTGGCTGAACTGCCGCATATCAGCGTTGAGCAACTGGTACCGGAGGGGCATCGTGCGGTCATCATCGCCCCGCACCCTGACGATGAAGTGCTCGGCTGCGGCGGTTTGCTGCAAGGGCTGGCCGACCTGGGCCGACCCATTCAGTTGATCTCGGTCACCGACGGCAGCGCCAGCCATCCAGGCTCGCAACGCTGGCCGGTGCAACGTCTGAGCGTGGTGCGCCCCCAGGAGTCGGCCCAGGCCCTGCACCGCCTGGGCTTGCCGATGCACAGTCTGAAGTGGCTGCGCGCCGGGTTCACCGACAGTAAAGTCGCCGAGCGCGAAGAAGAACTGGCCGTATTCATCCAGCGCTACCTCAAACCCGACGACGTGGTGTTCGCCACCTGGCGCGAAGACGGGCATTGCGATCATGAGGCCGTCGGCCGCGCCAGTGCGAAAGCCGCCCAGGCCGTGGGCGCCACCTTGTACGAACTGCCCGTGTGGACCTGGCACTGGGCGACCGCCGAAGACGGCATGGTGCCGTGGGACCGTGCGCGCAAGATCCCTTTGACGCCTGAGAGGGTGGCGCGCAAACGCCATGCCATCCACGCTTTCGCCAGCCAGCTGGAGGGCGACCCCCAGATCGGCCTGCCCCCCGTGCTGGCGCCCTATGTGGTGGAGCGCTTACTGCAACCTTTTGAAGTGGTGTTCGTTTGAGTGTGACAACCCCTTACTTTGACCAGATGTTCGCCGGCAACGACGACCCCTGGGCATTTCGCCAACGTTGGTACGAACGGCGCAAACGCGCCATGACCCTGGCCGTACTGACCCGCGCGCGTTATGCCTCGATCTTCGAACCCGGCTGTGCGAACGGCGAGTTGAGCGCTGAACTGGCGGCGCGCTGTGATCGCTTGCTGTGCTGTGACACGGCGAGCGCTGCGGTGACGCTGGCCAAGAAGCGGCTCGCAGGATTTTCCAACGTGCAGGTGGAGCAATGCCGGTTGCCCGAACAGTGGCCATCGGGGCAATTCGAGCTGATCGTGTTAAGTGAGCTGTGTTACTACCTTGACGCCGCTGATCTTGAGCGCCTGATTGACCGCTGCCTCGATACCTTGACGGATGACGGCCAACTGCTGGCGTGCCATTGGCGCCCGCCCATTGAAGGCTGCCCGCAAACTGCCGAGCAGGTCCACGTCCTGCTCCAGCAGCGGCTGGGCCTGCATTCGGTCGTGCGCCACCATGAAGAAGATTTCCTGCTCGACCTGTGGGGCCGCGACGGCGCCTCGGTCGCCAGCCTTGAGGGCCTGCGATGATCGGCATTCTGATTCCAGTGCACAACGAAGAAGCGCTGCTGGGCGAATGCCTGAAGGCTGCAAAGGTCGCCGGCCGCCATCCCGGTCTGCTCGGCGAAGCGGTACAGATCCTGGTGGTGCTCGATAGCTGCAGCGACGGCAGTGAAGCCATTGCCCGCGCGCATGGGGTGCACAGCCTGGCGGTGCAGGCACGGAATGTCGGGCATGCCCGTGGGGTGGGCGCGCAACATCTGCTGAACCTGGGCGCGCGTTGGATCGCCTGCACCGACGCCGACAGCCTCGTGGCTCCGGACTGGCTGGTGGCGCAACTGGCGCTGGGCTGCGACGCCGTGTGCGGCACCGTGACCGTGGACGCCTGGAGTGCAGACTTCGACGCAGCGGCGCAGATTCGCTATCACCAGGCTTACCAGGCCCGCGACGGGCATCGGCACATCCACGGCGCCAACCTCGGCGTAAGCGCCAGCGCCTATCTGCAGGCCGGTGGCTTTGAACCCCTGGCGTGCCATGAAGATGTGCAGTTGGTGCGCAACCTGGAACGTTGCGGTGCTTCCATCGCCTGGAGCCACAGCCCGCAAGTGATCACCAGTGCACGCCTGGAGTGTCGCGCCCAAGGTGGTTTCGGTGACTATTTGAAGAGCCTGATGCAGGTTTCGTAAAAACAACCACATTTCTTGTCTATGCTTATAACCCATCGCACAGCGCTCCAGGATCGGAGCGCCGCGCACTCACCGCAGCGGAGCCTGGGGTGAACACACACGCTTGAACCGACAAGGATGTGACACTTGATGAAAACCGCCTCGTTAAGCGAGGGCCGTCGCGGCCCCGCGCAAATCTGGAACAGCGCGCCGCAGTTGGCGCATATTCCCGCTATCTCGCTGAGCAGCCTGGTACCGCCCGGCGCCCGGGTGGTGGTGATTGCCCCTCACCCCGGCGACGAAGTGCTCGCCTGCGGCGGCCTGCTGCAGCTGCTCAGCACCCGCGCGCACCCGTTGAAATTAATTTCCATCACCGATGGCAGCGCCAGCCACCCTGGCTCCCAGGTCTGGTCGGCCAACCGCCTGAGCGCGGTGCGTCCCCAGGAAAGCGCCGAGGCCCTGCGCCGCTTGGGCGTGCCACTGCACAGCCTGAAATGGATTCGTGGCGGCTTTCGCGATAACGCCCTGGCCAGCCATGAACAACCGATCAGCCAGTTCATCGCCCGCTACCTGAAGCCAGGTGATGTGGTGTTCACCACCTGGCGCCATGATGGCAACGATGACCACGAAGCCGTCGGCCGTGCCAGTGCCAAGGCGTGCACGCTGGTGGGCGCGCAACTCTATGAATTGCCGATGTGGGCCTGGCACTGGCCGGCACGCGAAGGCTCGGTGATCCCTTGGCAACGCGCGCGCAAGTTGTGCCTCGACACTTGGAGCGTGGCGCACAAGCTGCACGCCGTGCACGCCTACGCCAGCCAGCTGATGGGCGACCCCGCGATCGGCTTGGCGCCGATGCTTGCCCAAGTGTTGCTGGAGCGCATGCGCGAGCCCTACGAAATAGTGCTCACCTAGGCAAAGGTGGCAAAACGCCGGTGCCCGGCGTATGAAAATTTCGTTAACTGATTCATCTCGTAGGCTTTTTCCCACAAGCTCAATCTGCCACACTGATGCGAATAATTATCAACAGATTTATTATTCGCTAAGGATGGCGTTCCGGGAGAGCTACATTCATGTCTGTGCGACACCATGGCGGCAAAGGGTTTTCACCGAGTTCGATAGCAATGGCTATCTGCCTGACCACCACCCAGGCGACCTTCGCGGCCGAAGCCGACGCCCCGCCCACTACCATTGAGCTCGGCGCTACCGAGGTTTCGGGGCACCAGCTTGGCGAAACCACTGAAGGCAGCGAGTCGTACACCACCGGTTCGATGAAAACCGCAACCAAACTGCCCCTGACCCTGCGTGAAACCCCACAGGCCGTCACCGTGATCACCCGTCAGCGCATGGATGACCAGGCGATGACCAGCATCAATGATGTGGTCAACGCCACGCCAGGACTGTTCCTCAACTACTCCAGCGGCCCCGGCCGGCAGGGCTACACCGCGCGTGGTTTCGACGTCGACAACCTCATGTACGACGGCATTCCCAGTGGCTATGACGGCGTTAACGTCGGTGCCCAGCCGAACCTGGCGATGTTCGATCGCGTCGAGGTGGTTCGCGGTGCCACTGGCCTGGTGACCGGCGCCGGAAACCCCTCGGCGGCGATTAACCTGATTCGCAAGCGGCCCTTGGCCGAGCAGAAAGTCACCTTGACTGGCGCCGCCGGCAGTTGGGACGACTACCGTGGCGAACTCGACGCTTCCAGCCCGCTTAATGACAGCGGCACCTGGCGTGGCCGAGTGGTCACCTCTTATCGCGACGCCAACAGTTTCATCGACAAGGCCGAGCAGGATCACGGTTTGTTCTATGCCGTGACCGAAGCCGACCTGAGCGAAGACACCCGCTTGACCCTTGGCTACTCCAACCAGAAAGACAAGACCAACTACTTCTGGGGCTCGTCGATGATCGGCCTGGATGGCCATCACCTCGACCTGTCGCGTTCGTACAATCCCGGCACCGACTGGGAGAACAAAGACCAGGAGATCAACACCGTCTTCGTCGAACTGCGCCAGCAGCTGGCCAATGATTGGGCACTGCAGGTCAACGCCAACTACGCCGTACAAGACGCATTGTTCTCCGGTTCCTACCAGTCGCGCTGGACCGACAACACCCTGGCCCGCACCGTGTACCAGTCCGCCGCCGATGAAAAGCAGGCCGGGTTCGACGCCTTTGCCAGCGGCCCGTTCCAGGCGTTCGGGCGCACCCATGAGCTGGTCGTGGGCGCCAGCAAGCGCATCTACGATCTGACCACCCGCAACTACAGCCCGTACGATCTGAATTGGCCGATCAACGCCGGCAAACCGAACTTTACCCACACCAACAACCAGCGCGATGTCACCACTCAGGACGGTGTCTACGTCACCACCCGCTTGAGCCTGGCCGACCCGCTCAAGCTGATCCTCGGCGGGCGCCTGGACTGGTACGACTACGACAACCGCGATGGCGACGGCGACTATAAGGTCACCCGTAACCTCACCCGCTACGCGGGCCTGATCTACGACCTGGACGACCAGCACTCGGTGTATGCCAGCTACAGCGACATCTTCACGCCGCAACGTGAAAAAAACACCGGCGCCACCCCGCTCAAGCCCATCGTCGGCAAAAACTATGAAGTCGGCATCAAGGGCGAATACCTGGGCGGCGCGCTGAATGCCAGCGTGGCGCTGTTCCGGGTCGATCAGGAAAACCGCGCCGTGCAGATCGTCGTGCCGGACTGCCCACAGGCCTCCTGCTACCAGGCCTCGGGCGAGATTCGCAGCCAGGGTATCGACTTCGAACTGCAGGGCGCCTTGACCGAGAACTGGCAGGTCGGCGGTGGCTACACCTATGCGCGCACCCACACCCTCAAGGACGACGCCAACCCGCAGAAGGTCAACAAGCAGTTCGACACCGACACCCCGGAGCACCTGTTCAAGGTCACCACCCGCTACAACTTCCAGGGCCCGCTGGAAAAACTCCGCGTGGGCGGCAACGTCTCCTGGCAGAGCCGCATGTACAACGACATCCAGTTGGCGGACGGCAGCACCTATCGGCTCAAACAAGGCGGCTACGCTGTCACCGACCTGATGGCCGGCTACCGGGTCAACCAGCACCTGGACTTGCAGCTCAACGCCAACAATATCTTTGATCGTCACTACTACCAGTCCATTTCCAACGCGGTCACCTATGGCGGCGATTCCTACGGCAGCCCACGCAACATGATGCTGACGGCCAAGTACAGCTTCTGATCGTCATCCGCGGCTGCCCGCTCGGGCGGCCGTGCTTAAAGTCCCCTCTCGACTGGCCGATAACCGTCTGTCGGATCTTGTCCGGCCCCCATCGCCACACCTGCTTTTCCTGCGGCCAGCGTGGCACGCCGCATGCTTGGTTCCTGGCCAAACCACATGGAGTACACGTGAATGCTCAACCGCACACGCTTTATGGAGCACTACCGCAAGGCCGACCGCATCATGCTGGCGTTGATCTGGCTGATGTTCCTGTTCTCCTTGGGCCTGGCGTTCTGGCATGACACCTTCACCCAGGCGCTGATCGTCGGGGGCGGCACCGGCGTGGTGCTGACCGCGCTCTACCGCGCCATCGGCGGCACCCGCGTGATGCGTTGCGTGCTGGGTGCCGGCCTGATGGTGATGGCGGCCTTGCACATCAATCAGGCGCAGGGGGTGATCGAAGCGCACTTCGGTATTTTCGCGCTGCTGGCGGTGCTGACGTTCTACCGTGACTGGCTGCCGATCCTGGTGGCGGCGCTGACCATCGCCGTGCATCACCTGGTATTCCATGCCCTGCAGCATCAAGGCCTGCCCGTGTTTGTGATGGCGCATCACGGCGGCTGGACGATGATTTTCGTGCACGCGTTCTACGTGGTGATGGAAACGGTCGCCCTGCTCTACCTCGCCGTGCACAGCCACGCCGAGGCGGTCGAAAGCCAGGAAATGCTCGAAAAAATGCTCGCTGTCACCTCGCAATTCGAAGCCGAAACCGCCAAGGGTGAAGACAAGGTGCGTGTGTCCCTCGCTAAGCGCTTCGACCACTTCCTGCAGCAACTCACCCACCTGATCGACGGCGTCGCACGCGACTCCCATGGCCTCGGCCAACTCGGTCAGGAACTGGCCACGGCCAGCGGCACCCTGGAAAAAGGCGCGCGGCATCAACTAACGCAGATCAATGAGATGACCGGCTCGATGCAGCGCATGGAAGACGCCATGGGCCATATCACCCTGCACGTCGAACAAGCGGTGGAACACGCCGGCCAGGCCAGCCAGCAGATTGTGCGCGGCCAGGAAAGCGTTGGCCGCGCCCGGCATGAAATCACCCAACTGGCCTCGCGCATCAATGGCACGCAATCTACCGTACAGTCGTTGGCGGTGCAGGCCGAGCAAATCGGCTCGGTGCTGGAGGTGATCAGCAGCATCGCCAACCAGACCAACCTGCTCGCACTCAATGCCGCCATCGAAGCCGCCCGCGCCGGCGAGCAAGGCCGTGGCTTTGCAGTGGTCGCCGACGAAGTGCGCAGCCTGGCCCAACGCACCGCCCTCTCCACCCAGGAAATCAAGACCATCATCGAAGGCCTGCAGCAAGGCAGCCGCCAGGCCGTCGAAGCCATGCACGACAGCCGCCAGGGCGTGGAGCGGTGCGTGGAAGACAGCCAGATGGCCGTCGACATGCTGCGCGCCGTGGGCGAAGACATCGCGCATATCGATCAACTCAACGGCCGCATCGTCACCACCACCCGCGAACAGACCTCGGCGAACCTGGAAATTGTCGAACGCCTGCAATCGGTGCAGCACATCGCGCAAAACACCGCCGACGACGTGGAAACCCTGGCCCGCAGCAGCGAACGCCTGCCACCGATCGCCGTGCGCCTGGATGCGCTGGGGCGCAGGTTTCATCCCTGATTCATGCCATCGGCTCAGCAGCCGAAGCCTCTCTAACTGCAGCCCCGCGCTCCAATGTGGGAGGGGGCTTGCCTAATGCCAGTCAGTTAAGCAAAAGGTGCTCACAGTAGGAGCGAGCTTGCTCGCGAAAAACGCTCAGACAACGCGTTCATTCTGCATAAACGCGGGGGCGCTGAGTTCTTCGCGAGCAAGCTCGCTCCTACAAAAAGCCTTAACTGACTGGCATTAGGGCTTGTCCCGATGGCGGTCTGAAACTAGCGAACAACTGTACCTGTAACACTGCAAGTCATCGCCTCCCGCTCGCGCACTACGAAACTCCTGCACTTTCCCCCGGTCGATGCTTTCAAGAGGCCGACAGTGCCTCGGGTGCTTTGTGTGTGTAGTGAATGCCTGCGGAGACGGCCATGAAAGAAGCCATTAGCGATTTGCCCGGCCCTATAAAACGACAGGCTGACCGAATTTTGCGTGAGATCGAACTGGCAGGGTCGATGATCCTGGCTGTCAAAAGCGGTGCCAAAGCCCAGGGGTTTGTGCTGGGCATCACCTGCTGTGAAGGGCTGACGTCGGAGCGCTGCGAGCAGCTGGCAAGCCATTTCGACAGCGTGGTAGAACAGAGGCTGAGGGCCCTGACATTGGGCCTGTAGGGTCAGGCGCATGAGCGCTGTGCGCGCGTAGATTGGATCCATGGCAGCCCCGGCACCGGCCGCGCTTTAAAAGCGGCGAACAACCTCCTACACTGCCGGGAATTTCCCTTCATCTGCGCAGCCTCGCTCTTCTGCCCGACTCGCATCAGGATTTACAGACATGCGCCTGCCCGATTTCATCCTGGAAAACCTTGAGCCGATCCTGCAGGCCTGGGAAGATTTCGCCAGAACCATCGAGACACCGGGCGAGGAACTCGACAGTGTCGGGCTGCGCGACCATGCCGAGCAGATGTTGCGGGCCATCGTCAGCGACCTGCGAACCAAGCAGACCCGCCAGGAACAAATAGCCAAGGCTCAGGGCCAGGCGCCGGCGGACGACCAGGAAACCGCGGCGGAAACCCATGCCATGACGCGGCTGATGGCGGGTTTCACCATCGATCAGATGGTCTCGGAATACCGCGCGCTGCGCACCAGCGTGGTCAGCCAGTGGATGCGCCAGATCAAGGACGGCACCCCGATCAATGTCGACGACATGACCCGCTTCCACGAAGCCATCGATCAGGCCCTGGCCGAGTCCATCGCCAGCTATTCACGCGCGGTCGAGGCCTCACGCAACATGTTCCTCGGCATTCTCGGCCACGACTTGCGCACCCCGCTCGGCGCGATCCTGCTGGGCGCCGACGTGCTGCGCCGCTCACAGGACGCCGGCGCCCGCGCGACCAAAATCGCCAACCAGATCTACACCAGTGTACGCCGCGCGAGCCAGATCGTCGGCGACCTGCTCGACCTGACCCGCTGCCAGATGGGGCCGGGCATCCCGGTCAAAACGGCCGATATCGACCTTTCACCGCTGTGCCAACGCGTCATAGAAGAAATCCGCACCTTTCATCCTGAAGCTATCGTGATGTTCGACGCCAAAACGCCGGTTGCTGGGCAATTCGACGGCCCGCGCATGGAGCAGGTCTTCTCGAACATCGTCAGCAACGCGGTGCAGCATGGGGACACCACCCGGCCGATCCAAGTCGAGTTGGGCATACGCGAGGGCTTCGCGGTCTTCACCGTGCACAACAGCGGTGAAGCGATCCCCGAGGACGTCCTCCCGTTCATCTTCAACCCCATGGGCCGCTTCTCCCAGCGTACCGCGATCAATCACGGCCCCACGGAGGGTTTGGGTTTGGGCCTGTTCATTGCCTCGGAAATCGTGGCGTCTCATGGTGGGTCGATTGAGGTAAGTTCCGATATGGAACAGGGCACGGTGTTTAGTGTGAGAGTGCCGATTGATAAGCAAGAGAACAGTGTTGCCTGAAACGAGGCGCGCCCGATTCGCGAGGGGTGTAACCACTATGGAATACGACGAAAAGCTGATAGAGGAAGCCGTGCTGGCCCTGCTGACAGTCTTCAGCACCGATGACGGAAACTCATGGAAGGGGCACGATTTTCAGGTCATGAACCGATTACATGGACAGGGTTTTATCGATAACCCGGTAAACAAGAACAAATCGGTCTGGTTGACGCCACAAGGGCTGGAGCGCGGTCGGGAACTAGCTGATCGGCTGTTTGGGACGAGGGCTTAGGTCAGGACAACCTGTACCTTAGTCGACATAACTCGGCCGTGATTGCCGCAGCGCCCCCACTCCCCTTATCCTCGACGCTCCCGTCCGACCCACTCCGGAGCCGCCATGGACCTCGCCGCCCTCGCCCTCTTCCTGCCCGCCTGCTTCGCCCTGAACATGGCGCCCGGCCCCAACAACCTGCTGTCGGTGAGCAACGCCACCCGCTACGGCTACCGCACCTCCTGCCTCGCCGGTCTCGGCCGTTTGCTGGCCTTCGCCGGCATGATCGCCCTCGCCTCCGCCGGGTTGGCGGTGGTGCTGCAAACCTCGGAGTTGTTGTTCTACGGGATCAAGCTGCTTGGTGCGGCGTATCTGTTTTACCTGGCCTATCAGCTGTGGCGCGCAGACCCGCACACGGAGGCGCAAACCGCCACGAACAACGTGGGCTTATGGGCCTTGGCGCGTCAGGAGTTTCTGGTAGCGGCGGGTAACCCGAAAGCCATCCTGATCTTTACCGCCTTCCTCCCACAATTCGTGGTGCCCGGCCAACCTATTAACGCGCAATTCGCGTTGTTGGGCGCAATGTTCCTGGCGCTGGAATGGATCGCCATCAGCGCCTACGCCTATATGGGCCTGCATATGCGCCGCTGGTTTGCCGAGCCTAGGGGTAAGCGGATCTTCAATCGGTGCTGCGCGGGGTTGTTGTCGGCGGCCGCAACGGTGTTGTTGACGGCACGCCGGGCGTAATTCCCACGCCTGCAGGCGCCCTACCCTTTGGTCAAATCAACCAACGGCGTCTGCCGCACCTCAGTCTCGCGCCCGGCCTGAATCTCGCTGACCTGCTGCAAGGCCTTGTCCACAGCCGCCTTGTCCGCCAACAAGCTGTAGCTGATGCGGAACTGCTTGTGTTCCTTGGGCCCAATGGTGGGTACCAGGTTCAGTGGCCGCTGATAACGGCGGTTGTAGGAAAAACTCGTCCCCGGCTCCAGCCCCGTGACATAGCCCTGCCCTTGAGTATCGGTGTTCTTCCACAGGGAAAACACCGGCAGCGTCTGCGTATTGAAACCTACCGACACGCCCAGGCTGCCAGCTTTGTTATGCAACACGGTCAAGGTATCGCCCTTGGCATCGGCATAGGGCACCACGTTGTAAACCGTTTCGTCGTAGTCCTTTGTGGGCGCGCGGTAGGTTTGCCAGTCGGCCAATTCGCCCTTGGCCTTGTCGTTGAACGGCGACACCTGCTTCACCGGTGCGGCGAAACGCGCGCCCTGCTCCAGAAACGGGGTGCTGAAGTTACTGTGATACAGCGCCTGGTATTCCTTCGGATAGTCGCCGTTGTTGGTCAGGGTGTCGTTGAGAGCAAACACGACACTGCCGGGCTCGGTGACCAGTTCGGTCGCCACGGAAAAATCGACCTTCTTGAACGCCTGTTCTTTCAGTTCGCCGCGCAGGGTGATGGCGTACGGCGGCTTCTCATCAATGTGCAGGGTGACTTTGTTCGCAGGAATATTCGCGGCCCTGCCATGCAGAGTCAGCAATTCGCCGTTGTCGATGCCAGGGTGACCGACCCATTCATAGCCGCAACGGGTGACCAACTCATTGAAACCTTCCAACCAGCCCAGCCCGCCGCGACCATTGAGCTCGATGAAGGAAGGATTGACCACTTCCTTGACCGGCGAATCCCACCCCATGCGCACATCGCCGACCGAAGCCTGCAACACGTTCATACCGCGAGTCGGCACCACCGAGAGCTTCATCGTGCCGTTATCGATATCGACAATGCTCACCCCCTCCTGCCGACCGCCGTGCAGAGTGCGCAGGGTAACGCTGAAGGGTTTGTCGGTTTGCACACCGAGTTGCTGGCTGGTGACCTGCCAATTCTGCGCGGCTTTGTCGGTGTCGAGAAGCACGTAGTCCCAGGCCATGGCGTGGGAGGCGGCGGAGAGTGCGGTGAGGGCGACAGCGAATTTTAGGGGGATCATGACGGTTGCCTTTCTTGGAGTTGTGGCAGTTTTATAGACTCGATTAAACGTTTCAGCAAGCGTAAAAGGCGGTATTACGTGGGCAAGTGCCGAAAAGGGGTTGCGGAAAGTTGGAAAATCGACTCGGTGCCAGCGCAGGTAGATGCGATCGAAGAATGGTGGTGAAATCGTTCTGGATTATGTCGATCACAACGAGGCTGGGATAGCGTTCGAACACCTGCTTTACATGATTAATGAGCCACCGCTCATTGTTTCTGAAGAATGCACAAAGATATTGGCCCGGATCGCGAAGACCCTGGAGATGCCGTTTACCGGGGACGAAAGCAGCCGCCTATGAGGGGCAGCTATCGGCCGATACCCGACAAATTCAAAGGTTTGTGATCTGCACGAAGTGGCTCGCATGAGTGTCTTCCGTTCGAATAAAGCCGCAGCTCAGGTAAAAAATGTCCCCCTCGATAGTGTCGGTATAGAGGCGCACACGTTCAAAATGCAATGCGGCGTGAGCAAGCAATGCGCTAACCAATCTGCGGCCGACCTGTTGCCCGCGTGACGCAGGCGCCACGTACATACGTCGCAGCCTTCCTGTACGGTCATGGGTGAACGGATCAACAGACAGACCTCCAATGCCTACAAGCTGCTGCTTCAGATACGCTGCCATAAGGCATTCGCCAGGCGCATCGAAGCGATTGGTGCCTGACTCCCAGTCTGTAGTCAGTCGGGTGAGAAACCTGAAGCCTTCTGCAACTGCCGCTTTTTCCAGGTCGAGGATTTGGGGCGGCAGATGGGTGATCCGTTGAATCTGCATTGAGGTCAATCCTCTCTGATCGGGGGCGAACCCCGCTTTTCACCAAGCCCCTAGGCGCGGTTGCCGATTTTCCTTTACACCCTAATGAGGAACTCATACACCCTAAACGGCCGCTGCAGCATGTGTCCAACTGTCCGTCGTACTCCTTCAACTCGATCAAGGGCTAATTAGTAAGTGCAAACCTTAGCTTCGCGGCCTCCAACAGTTGTGCGGCTTATTTCTCCAGAATCTTCATTTTTGGTGATTTTTTAAATTGTGATGTAACACAGCCCTGAGTTAGATTCATAGTCAGCGCCGGCCTCAGGTAAAAAGTGCACACTTGTAAAACATTGATACCTCCCACTTGCTGGTGTACCTGCATACACTAGAGTTATCGGCTTGCCCGGCTCAATATATACTTCTGAGCTATTCTTCATCCCGTCACTACCCGGTATTCCCAGCATGCGATCATTGAACGTCCGATCATTTGCAATAGCAAATGATCTTGAGTTCACCATTCCAACGCCGGGAAGTGCCCAGTCGACACAGGTGCTACCTGGCACCAGACGTACAGTTTGATTGGTGATAACTCTGAGCCTGCTTGATGTAGGACTAGGCGGCTCAATATATGCAGTCGTAAAAGATTTTAGGTTATCTATCGTAGAACAACCTGACAATATTAAAATCGGCACAAATATTAAGTATTTTAAATATTTCATACTTTAAACTCTCCATAAGCTCTGCGTGATTTTTAGAGACTTCAACTCTTGCACAATATGCAGTTAAAAGACCTTCCTATCTGGTCTGCTCAGACGCCTTCTCGCTCTTGAAAATCGGTTACACAAGGCGGCCCTATACGCCCTTTCGGATCGCAGCTTGAAGGCTCACGAGCGCTTGAAGTGGGTCAGTCATATCCATACTGGTTTCCCTGCTCGCCCTCATACTGGATTAGCCCAACGTTGACGGCTGGGCTTGTGATGGACTTGGCCGAGGCATGAGGTACGCGTGGTTACGGTGCAGTCGCCGGCAACTCCTGGCACCATTTGATAGAACGCAGCGCTTCCTCAGCAGGCACAAGCGCATAGCGTGAGTAAAACATTGTTCCACCGAAACGACCCTCGTCGATTTCGCCCAAGGTCTGTCCGTCCTTGTAAGCAGATGTGCTGAGTTGGTCTGCGATGTAATACACCTTTCCATTCTCGACGGTGATATCGAAACGCTTGTTAACCATACCGCTTATTATGGGTGGCGAGGTGGAGGCGACGCTGTGCTTGCCGGCGGGAATGTCGGCTTTGAAAAAACTACCGGAGGGCAAGCTGCCAATAGCGCGACCATCGACCAGAATGGTCGGAGCGACCCCGCTACCGATGCTGGCGGAAGTGCGATAGAAGTAAACCGTGGCCTCGTCCGGACGGGGTTGTGCCGGTGATGTGAAGAATGGCTGGCCCGTCAGGTCTGGACCGCTGATGCAGCCGGTCAGTGACGCCAGGCCTACGAACAGGCTGGCCCAGAGTAGCGTAGAGCGCTTCATAGCATAAAACTCCTTGAACTGGGATCAATGGGCGCGGGTTCGATGACTGTCACTGTTACCGGATTCAGATCGTGCACAGCCCTTTACCGAAGTCAGTGGCATCAGAACTCGGCCAAGGCGCAAAACCGCTCTTTGCCGTCACATTCAAGATGTTCCGATCCTTGAGCATCGGGTACTTGCGCTTCAGCTCCTGCACAGTGCTTTCGGCATTGTTCACGTTGGCCAGGCAAAAGCGCAGGGCATCGGCGCGCAGATCGCCGATATAGAGGGTTTCCCCGGCCTTCACCGAGAAAACCGCAGGCACAGGACGCGGCATCGATCGGCCCGCGTAATACACGTAATGCCACTGCGTGTACTCATACTCTCCAGGCGGCACTTCATACATGAAGTAGTGGCCCAGCACATGGGGTGATGGCTGATCGTCTTCATTGCCCAGCGTCGTCAGCCGTAATGCAGTGCCGGGTGCCCCCTGTTGGTTGATCTCAACCACCAGCCCATGCGGCTGCATCATCACATAGCTCTCATCAATCGAACCCACAATGATCGCCTTACTCGGGTCCGGTGCGTGCTTGCCGTCGTAGCGTGACGTAGCGCACCCGGACAGAAGGGTCACGCAAAGTGCGACTGCGGCCCAGACTAGATGTTTACTGCTGACTTTCCCTAGCATTGGTCTTTTTCCGATCAGTAATCTTGCAGTTCGTAGATCCCAGCCGAGCGAACTAAAAGTTCGCACACCTGGTGCCTCGTTGCCGGCTCGGCCGGACCTATTGTCCAGCTACCCGCACCTTGATAACAACCCGCTGTTGACCAATCACCCAAGTTATGGGGCCATTGTCTTCAACCCGCATTCGCCGCAGGGCTTGTACTAAAGGGGCTGCAGTGGGTCAGACGTGCTGTTGAGCACCGCATCTTTCGCCGCAATTCGCAGTGCCTGAAGGCAAAATCCGATTCCCTCGCCGCGGCTTGCTCCATTGCCTACGCGTGCGTCAGAATCCGCCGGCTTGTGCGCTAGAGAGGCTGTCTCTAAGGTGGCTTGGTCGCTGAATTGTTCAGTGATCGGGTTTAGTAGCCTGAGGGTTTATCCAAACAATGTGCACAAGCTTCATCGATCAGACATTGCGTCTGTGTTTGATGGTGGCTGTGCGCAGGGCACCTTCGGGTGCGCCGGCTTTGTTTGGATTCCCCGGTCTACTAACCTGCGCACAGCCGCCACCCTTATGTTTAGTAGCTAAAGGATGGTGGCCCTAAACAGGAATTCAAACATGCTCAAATCAGATTCAAGTGCCCTCTTCGATGTTGACCCCAACGCCAGCAACGAAAGCCTCATCACCAACAGCTACGAAACCTTCACCAGCGTCAGCACCCTGCTGCTCGACCTGTCCGAAGACCTCAACGGCAAACACCGCGACGTCGCCCTGGCCATCCACCAACTGAGCGAAATGGGCGTACTCCTCACCGCCAGACTCCTTGACCGAGAAGTTCCCTGCCCTGGCTGATGATCAGCTTCTCGACTCATTAGACCGATGACCCGCCGCGTCGTCGCAAGCTACATACAACGACTCGGCAATTTGGCGTTTGATGGCCTTGGTGGATTCCAGCCTCGGCGCAACCCCCTCTGCGATGACGAGAGCGGCGCCTGCTTTCGGCCAAGAACAGACTTCAGCTATCTACCAGGCGATATAGCGCTTGAGCGTGGGATGTCGCTAGCCCTGTACGCTGCAAATTTCGGCGACTTTGCGAGCTGGGGAGCGCGGTTGCGGCGATCACAAGACTGCCGTGTTTTTTTGCTTGCTCTATCCGATGAGATATCAGAGCTCCATGGTAGCCCTGGCCTCTTGCATTTTTTCGGGTGGCAGCCGTCCCAAGGTAGGCAACTCCATTGCAGGCCAGGTACATCAACGCTCCTGCCACGACCTTTCCATCAGCTTTAAGGACGTAGATTTTCAGACGTTCATTTGACATCAGTCCTGCGAACGAAGCCTGGCTCAACTGAAGATGCTCTGGCTTGGTATGAAATCCACTCGCATGCACGGCTGCGAACTCAGGAAGCGTTTGTGAGGTGGCTTCTTCGATTTCGAATGAGTGGTGATTCAAGACCACATTTTCGATGGTGCATGCGAGTTGCAGATGCGTCCACCCCCTCAGACGCTCCAGCCGCTTCTCACCCACCAAAGCGTACTGTTCCAAAGTCGAGGCCTTTCCGATAAGAGGCGTTACTGTCGAATACTCTGCAGATTCCTTGAGCAAGCTCAATAGTGACTTGGGTCTGTCGGTACTATCGCCGTAGATGCGATTGAGCATCGGGCTAGGTGATGCCTTCACCTGAAAGCATGGAAAAGCTTCGTTGAAAAACACACGAGCACCAAAAGGGTTTCCACTTATCCGAGACAAACTCTCGACGCGGGCACACAAATACTCGCTTTCTGCGGCCTCAATCGAATGAGCCATTCCGACATTCATGTGCATAGTCCTTATTGCGTGATGTCCCAGAAGGTAACGGCAAATTCAACAATACACACCTCCAAACACACTGCTGGTATATAACCTGCTCCGGTGTGCCCCTTGGGCATCGATAACTGCCTGTCGCGAAGGGCAGCTATCGGCCAAAAGCGGACACCAAGAGCGTCAACGAAACCCGGAGCGATTCACTCTCGGCCGAAAGCAGCCTATCAATAAAGGGGAAACTCCCTAAAACCGCGTCCATCCGTCACCCCCCCCCTCCAGCCCCCACCCAACCTGCCGATAACCCTACTAATCGCATGCCTACCCCTACCCCCCCCCTCAATCGAGTCCACCGAATGAACCCACTCTCCCGTCTAAAAAAAGCCCGGGGCGATCGTCAAGGCACCGCCACGCTCACCAGCACTGCCAACGATCTGGACGCCGCCCTCACCGCCTTACGCATCACCCCCACCCTGATCACCGGCTTTATCTCGCCGCATCTGGACATCGACGCAATCTCCGCCAAGCTCAAACGCCGCTTCCCCCAATCCTCCATCAGCCTGTGCACCACCTCCGGCGAACTCTGCAATGCACCCAATTCGCTGTATTGCGCCACGGGCGAGCGCTGGGACCGGGTGGTATTACAGCTGTTCGACGACACTCTGATCGCCTCGGCCGAGGTGGTGATGGTGCCGTTGGAGTGTGAGGACATCCGCGGTGGCGGTAAGCGGTTGGGGATGCAGGAGCGGATTGCCAAGTTGGTGGCCAATATCAAGCGAATGCAGGTACGCATGTCGATTGATCATCGCGATACGTTGGCGTATGTGGTGTTCGACGGGTTGTCGGCGTCGGAGTCGTTTTTTATGGAGGCGCTGTATGAGTCGGGGCGGTTTCCTTGTTTGTTTGTCGGGGGATCGGCCGGGGGTAAGTCGGATTTCCAGAAGACGCTGATTCATGACGGTCAGCGCAGTTATCAGAACCATGCGCAGATCGTGTTCCTGAAGACGGCGGCGCATGCGCGGTTTGGGGTGTTCAAGAGCCAGAACTTCAAACCGGCGGATTTGACCTTCAGTGTGCTGACCGCCTCGGTGGAGGACCGCACGATTGACCAGGTGATCGACAGCAACGGCAATATCAAGAGCATGGTGCAAGCGCTGTGTGATGCGTTCAGTTGCGCGCCCCAGGCGCTGGAGTCGAAGCTGGCGGACTATTCGTTTGCGATTCGGGTGGGCAGTGAGTTGTTTGTACGATCCATCGCGCGCATCGATTATGAGCAGCAGATCGTGCAGTTGTTTTGCGACGTGGCGCCGGGCGAGGAATTGGTGATGGTGCGGCGTACGCCGTTGCGTGAGGCGACGCGTCTGGACTATGAGCAGTTCCTGCGCGGCAAGGGTGGCCAGCCGGTGGCGGGGATTTTGAATGACTGCATTTTGCGCCGGCTGAACAACGGCGCCGAGCTGGGTAGCATGGCCGGCATTTTTGGTGATGTACCGTTGGCGGGGTTTTCGACCTTTGGGGAGATTTTGGGCTTGAACCTGAATCAGACGCTGACGGCGATTTTCTTCTTTCGGGTGGCCAAGGGTGCGAGTTTCACTGATGAGTACGTGGACAATTTCATCGCCCATTACGGCGAGTTCAAGGCATTTTTCCTACGGCGCCAGGTGAAGAAGTTGGCGGGGTTGAACCATGTGGTGGTCAAGCAGATTGCCGCGTTCAAGAACAATGACTTCAGCAATACCCTCAATACCCGTGGGCTGGACCGCAATATCCTGCCGGTGTTCGAAGGCTTGGCAGACTTAGGCATGGTGTTGTCCCATGCCGAGCGTCAGCAGGAGGACATCGCCGCGCAGCTCAAGCATTACTCGGGTGAGTTGCACGCTTCGATGGATGAACTTGTGGGTACGATCGACCAGCAGAACGCCGTGTCTGCCCAGGCCGGGACAACGGTAGAAGGGCTTTCCAGCCAGGCGGATGTGGCGGTGGAAGGTGCGCGCACGCTGGCCGGGTCGAGTTTGCGTATCCAGTCGATTGTGCAGGTGATCCAGCAGATCGCCGGGCAGACCAACCTGCTGGCGCTTAACGCCGCCATTGAAGCGGCGCGCGCGGGCGACCTGGGCCGGGGTTTTGCGGTGGTGGCGGATGAAGTGCGCAAACTGGCGGAAATCACCCGTAAGAATGCGGCGGAAATCGGCGTGGATATTGACCTGCTGTCCAGTGAGATCCAGCGCGTTGCCCAGCAGATCGAAGACCAATCCACCGGCGTCGGCGCGTTGCGCGAAATGCTCAATGCACTGGAGGCGTCGAGCCGCGCGACCGAGGGTACGGCGCAACGCACTAAAACCATTGCGGATACGTTGACCGGCCTCACCCATGCGTAGGCGCAAGTCGAGTCGCCAGGGCTACAACGCTCAGTCAGAGAACCTATTCACCATTTTTTCCAAGAACGTTAGGTTGCCGATATTGGAAAGCGCCCCGTAATCCGGGTTCAGGATATCCCGCAAATAGCCCTGATCAAGCCGGATACTGGCCGAGGATGTGCAAAAACGTTTTTGAGCGCGTCAGGTACTCCAAACTGGGCCGGAAATCGCGTTTCTACGCGAAATCCACATCTGCAGACGTGCCGATAAATTTCAGATTTAACGTAGACGCGCACACTTCAATTTTGGCGAAGCGTTTTTACACACTCTGGGTCGATCGCAGTCGTTCATGACAGGCAGCAATCGGCTGATAGCTGCCGCTCACGAACGACTGCTATCGGCCAATAGCGGACGTCTACCTTCAGGCTGAATTTGACCCAGTTGAGCATTCGATATATCTGACTAGCCTAGCCCGCTCATTTCAACCTGCACATCACATCTTGGAATAAATACCGCTCAAATGAATAGAATTATTAATTCCGAGTCTTCCACGCACAGACAACCCTACGTCGCAATTTTCGAAATAGTCTGCCAACTATATTCACTTCCAATGCACACCAGCCAAATCGCACACAAGCCCCTCACCAAAAAAGCTAAACATCTGCCGATATAATCGAATCACACCATTGAGGGCAAGCCAACTACAATTATTCAGTAGCTAATATTATCAGGATGAACTTTAAAGATATTTTCAAACAAGCGACTTGTTCTATCTTTTATCACCCCAGAATCTTCTCGCTCTGTAAGCCACGAAAACTCATATTTAAATGCTCCCTGCGCAGTCACCCACTGGCTACTCAAGTTATATACAAGGTTCGCAGCGTAAAATGCATTGAACGTTTTTTTTATATTATATTCAGGTTTTCCAGGAATCATACGCGGCAAAATTGTCTGCTCTTCAGAATGATCACTGTACAATGATAAATTTCTCAACCAGATATCTTGATATTTTCTGAACTCCTGTCCAAACATAAAATGTTTTCCTGCCCAACAGAAAAATTCTGGAGCCTCAAGCTTATCCAAGTTAAAAGTTATAAAATGCGAGAAGAGGACACGAATGGCAATACTTTCTGGATCATAATCAAAAGTGTCTTGCTGCCTTAATAACTCTTGAATTGAACTTCTATCTTTTTTCCATTTGGATATTAACGTAGGTATTTCATATGGATGCTCGAGGCCACTGCTCTGCGTCAGTATTTGCGCCACCTCAAGGTATTCCTTTTTGCTGCAATCTTTAATATGAAACTTTAAGTGAGAATTTTCTTTAACAGCCTTGCAAAGTGTTAGAAATCGATAATTGCAATCGACGACATTAATGAAGTCCTTCATATTACTTACTGTCTTTGGGAATCCTTCAGAAGGATTAAGTGATATGTCACAAACAAGAAGATACAACGCAACAAGAGGACTATCGATTAGCTTAGGCGCCTCACTATTTGTTAGCTGCAGAAACAACTTGAACGCCTCACCATATACTCCTTGTAGGTAACCCTCTTTTTCAATTTGCTCGAACGTTATCTTATTTTCGCTTACAGCCGACAGAAACTGTAGCTGAATGAATCTAGCCTGCCCTTCAATGATATCAAACCCTCGAATAGGATATAGCTTTAAAGGGGAACCATAGAAAAAACCACTAAGCTTCGCAGCCTTGTTACTCTCAAAATCGTCGTGCCAATCGTCAGCGTTAGGAAGAAACTCCGATTCAGGATCAAACATACTTTTCAGAATGTTTAATGTCGCGACGTATGCAACATTGAAAGCATGGGCTTTTGATTCAAAATAATTTAAAGTCGCTATCTGCTTAATGTCCGAAGCATTTATGATTAGCGATCTGTAAAACGCTATGTCCAACGTGTTGTTTGTTACAGTATTAGCATATGCAATGTCTGGATCCGTATGATCTTTCCCCCTGCGCATCTCCGCTTCAGCCCACGCCATAAGTGGCTTTTTGGCTTTCTTCGATTTTGCGAGGTGTTGCAGCGCTTCCATATTATTATGCGTTTGTGCGGGATAACCCATACTCAACATAAAGCCTGTAGTTGAGCCAATGAATTGCCACCAGTGAACAGTTTCGTGGAGATATGTAGAAAAAGCTTGAAACTCTTCCCAAGTTATATCTCCATTCTTTTTTTTAGTTGCACTATCGACCAACTTGTGCACTGAATAACTCAATCTGAGAACATATTGTGTGGGATGATATAACCCCAAAGCGTCAAGACAAGAAGAAAGGCTAGGCTGTGATGCCTCAATGTGACTAAATGTGTCTAGTAGCGGGTGAGAGAGTTTTGCATGGCCGTCATCATTGAGCATAATCAGTCCTCAGCGCGGTGATGAAACGTTGAATGGAGGCGTCTTGCTGCCGCAAGCGAATGCGACAAAATGCTTGATTAAAATCATTGTCGGTCGACATAAGCTAAGCTCGAACTTACTACAAAGTCAAATACACCTCGACCACAAGCCTTAACGAACAAGTTTATCGAAGCGATTGAATAAGCGCTTATACTTGAACCGCATACTTAGATGAAGCATTCACTTTTGTGCTGAGTACATACGATCAAGGCGGGTTACTATTTTTCGGACATCACCAACCATAAGTAAAAATAGCAAGCTTGGTGCGCTCCACCGGAGAAGTTTAAGATGAGAATTATATCTTTAGCCTCATACTCCTTGCCGCTCTGCTCGCTGCAAATAACTCATACACCCATGTTAAGTAACATCCGTCAGCAATGCTTTTCTATAAGACTTTTCATACTTCTATTCGCGCTTCAAGGACTCTCGCCGCCACGCCATCTTTGAAGTGAAAGTAACTGGCAAGTCCAAACAAAATAAATTGCGCAAATCCCAGCTTCAAGGTTGGCTGCGCAATCATCCCAAAATAGAACAATAAGGACACCGCTACCATGAAGAAGCGTTTGGAAGCATACCAGCCCAGAAACCTATCATCGGTAGAGCGGTGCTTGATGGCCGATCTCGTCATTCTTACTGCTACCTGTCCAAAAATTATGCAAGACCCCAGCGACCAATCTGCTGAAAGCACAATTTCCTGCCATGTGTATGCATACAGCTTGATGAGTACCAGCATCGTGAAGGGAATCACGATAAAAAGGTACTCGGACATAAGTTCGGCTAAAATAGCCTTCCGGTCTCTAGAGGAGAGGTCTGGGTTCATGCTGAAGCCCCACATCTCGATGGATGTCAATTACCCTTTTAATTTTCGCACTGGATATGAAAGGCTTACCTTTCCCCGCGGGCGGCGTGTAAATCTCGTAGGCAACTTCAGCCTCCATGACATCTTTTGGCCCGATAGGTTTTATCAGCCCATCCTGATACCCTTCTAGCCAGCCGAGATCAGAAACATTGGCATTGTATCGACTACCAGTGCTGACACTTAACATGGCCCATGCACCCTTGCCTATATTGACAGGAGCCCTCACATAAAGTTTATCGACACCAATATGGCTTTCCTTTGTCCCCAAAAACATATCTTTGGGATTAGCATTGAAGCGCCAATGCGTGTTGATCGGAGTTACGCAGTGAGCTTCGGTCAGGGTAGCCGTAGCACTCTCTTCTGGAAGCAATCGTTTATTGGCTTCCGAAAGCTTACTCAAAGCCACTGCCAAAGCTTTTCGATCAATCATTGGATCCACAGTTTGCCCAAAATCAAACTTGCTCAAGTGAGTTTCCAGCTTCGCCGCCAAGAGGTCCACGTCTTCTTCTGTGCTCGTTGAGTCGATTTCAGAAAGCTCACCCGCTAATTTCACACCAGCATCAAAAACAGCATCTTCTACCCACGTTCTTACCTTCCCTGGAACGGACTTCAGCAAACTCGCTATCGATCCCGCCTCGACATTTTCCAATCGAAGTTCAAAATCGTCTTTTGCGCCAACGCTCGTTGCAATAACTTGCCCGAGTGCCTGGTAAGCTTCTATGTAGCTGCTCATGGCCTGGAATATTTCGGCGGGTCTGCGACGTTCCTTGGCAAAATCGATCTTGATCTTCAGCGTCTCGTGCATTGCGACCTACTTCCATGAATGATTAATAGCACTACGGCTAACTGAAAACTCTCGTCTGCACGATCATTAGACGCACTAAACGGCCTGTAAGATCTGATTAGATCCTCACCTGCTGAACCAGAAGGTCGCTGATTCTAATTCCAATGATGGCAAAATGTCTTCGTCTTCTAAGGTCGCGTAGCGTTCTGATGTCCTGGTGTCTCCCCATAAAATACTGTTCATCCAAACAGTACCTCAGATATGGGTATCTGGCAAATCCGGCGATTGCTGCGCTGGGTAGCCAACCTACAATCACTGATCGTCGATCTCCGGTGCATTCAGTTGAAATGCAGTGTTGACTGAAACAGCCAGTCGAGATCCGCCCGCCATGGGGTGTTACAAGCCGTGCGAGTGACTGCTTTTGGCCGAAACCCGCCAGTCACTCCCTCCTCACACCCAATCCCACCCCACCAAAAAATCCACAAACGCCCTAACCCTCGCCGGCATCGCCGCCCCACCCACAAACACCGCATGAATTGGCTCCACATCCCCCGGGTTATACGCTTCCAACAACGCCACCAACTCCCCCCGCTCCAGATCCTGCGCCACACTAAACGCCCCTACCCGCGCAATCCCCGCGCCCAGCTTCGCCAACTGCGCCAACGCCTCTCCGCTATTCCCTTCAATCGTTCCCGTCACTTTCAACGAAAAATCCTGCCCATCCACCCGAAACGGCCAATCTGGCGCCGCTCTGCGGAAGTTGAAGCGCAGGCAGTTGTGTTCAAGTAAATCCTGTGGCGTCACCGGGGTGCCGTGGCGGGCCAGGTAGTCGGGTGAGGCGACGATGACTTGGCCGGTGGAGCCGATGTGGCGGGCGGTCAGGGGGCTGTCGGCCAGGTGGCCGAAGCGGATGGCGACGTCGGCCTGGCCGGCGAGGATATCCACGAGTTCATCGCCGAGCATCAGGTCGACCACGATGGCGGGATAGCGGGCGCTGAAAGCGGCGATCAGCGGCACGACGGTCAGGCGGCCGTGGGCCAGGGCTGCGCTGACTCTGAGGCGTCCGCGGGGGGCGCCCTGGTCGGTGATGGCGTCTTCGACTTCGGCCATGTCGGCCAGGATCCGCCGGGCGCCGCGCAGGTAGGCTTCGCCTTCGGCGGTGAAGGTGATGGCGCGGGTGGTACGCAGCAATAGCCGGGTGCCGATGCGTCGTTCGGTACGGGTGATGATGCGACTGATGGACGACGGCGTCAGCCCCAGGGCGCGCGCGGCGCCCGACAGGCTGCCGTGCTCGGCGACCATGACGAACACTTCCATCTCTCCCGAGCGGCCGCCGATGTCCATTTGTGCCTCATACGCAAAGGTGTAGTTCCCAACCAGGGGCTACTGCTGCAAAAGGCTGGATTGTAGCATTCGGCACACAGATGAGGAGTCACCCATGCGTATCAATCCACCCCTTGTAGCCTTGTCCATCGGTGCCTTTGGCATCGGGGTCACGGAGTTTGCCCCCATGGGCATGTTGCCCGGTATTGCCGCCGACCTTGGCGTATCCATCCCCGCCGCCGGGCTGTTGGTGAGTGCCTATGCCATGGGCGTGCTGATCGGCGCGCCGATCATGACGCTCGCGACGGCCAGGGTACCGCGCCGGTATCTGTTGATCGGGCTGATGGCGATCTTCACCTTGGGTAATCTGCTGTCGGCGCTGGCGACCAATTACCAGACCTTGATGATAGCCAGGCTGGTGACATCGCTGAACCACGGGGCGTTTTTTGGCATTGGTTCGATTGTGGCGGCCAGTGTGGTCGCGCCGGAGAAGCGCGCGGGGGCTGTGGCCGCAATGTTCTTGGGGCTGACCCTGGCGACCATTGGCGGCGTACCGCTGGCCACTTGGTTTGGCGAAAACTTCGGCTGGCGCACGGCGTTCTGGGGCATCAGCGGTCTGGGCGCGGTGGTGATGGCCGCGCTGTGGTGGGCACTGCCGAATGCACCCGCGCCGAAGGGTGGCAGCCTGATGGCGGAAATCCGCGTACTCGGTCGCGGGCCAGTGCTGGCGGCGTTGGCGCTGACCGTGGTCGGCTCCAGTGCAATGTTTACCGTGTTCACTTACATCGCGCCGATTTTGCGCGATGTCACCCATGCGTCGACCAACTTCGTCACCGGTATGCTGGTGCTGTTCGGTATCGGGCTGACCCTGGGCAACGTGTGGGGCGGCAAATCGGCGGACCGGTCGGTAGACCGTACGTTGATTACCTCGCTGGTGGTGTTGATCGCCGTGCTGCTGGCCTTCGCGGTGCTCATGCAATGGCCGCTGCCCGCCGCGCTGTCGATCCTGCTGTGGGGCGCCGCCAGTTTTGCCTTGGTACCGCCGTTGCAGATGCGTGTGATGGAGGCCGCCAAGGATGCGCCTAACCTGGCCTCTGCAATGAATATCGGCGCGTTCAATTTCGGCAATGCCATCGGCGCGGTGCTGGGCGGTGCAGTGATCAATGCCGGGCTGGGCTATCCCGCCGTTTCCCTGGCAGGCGCGCTGATGGCAGGCCTGGGTTTGTTGATGGTGCTCGGGTTGGGCTGGCGTTCGCGACGTGCGGGTGTTGGTGCTAAAGACGCCCTGGCGTAGCGATCGTCTAGACTCCAGGCACCTTTCAACCTGAGGAGCCTGCGATGAACAACAAAAATACGATTTGCCTCTGGTACAACGGCGATGCGCTGGAGGCGGCAACCTTCTACGCCCAGACGTTTCCGGATAGCGAAGTGAAGGCGGTGCACTACGCGCCCGGCGACTACCCGGCCGGTAAGCAGGGTGATGAGTTGACCGTGGAGTTCAGCGTGCTGGGCATCCCGTGTCTGGGCCTGAATGGCGGCCCTATGTTCAAGCACAGTGAAGCGTTTTCCTTTCAGGTGGCGACCGATGACCAGGCGGAGACCGACCGGTTGTGGGACGCCATCGTCGGCAATGGCGGCCAGGAAAGCGCCTGTGGCTGGTGCAAGGATAAATGGGGCCTGTCGTGGCAGATCTCGCCACGCGTGCTGGTCGATGCGGTGACCAGCACGGACCCGGCGGTCGCCAAGCGTGCGTTTGAGGCCATGATGACCATGCGCAAAATTGACATTGCAACTATTGAAGCCGCCATCGCCGGGCGCTGATGGGGTGTGTGAATGTGGGAGCGCACGAGCTTTAGCGAGGCCGCGATAGCGGTGGGTCAGGTGGTTTATAGGCCAGCAGTACCGCCGCCTTCGTAGCCTCGCTGGGGCTCGACAACTCCCACATTTGATCTGTGTTGCCTGCAGGTGCTGTGCCCGCCATCCACCTCCCCCCTCACCCTCCATGCGCCAAAAAAAGTCATGCATCGGACCGCCTGGTTGCGAGCCTGGCGATAGCGGCCTATGTTTCAAGCCATGCTGTTGCTGTCCCCCACCCTACGCCCATTCCGTAACCAGGTGACGACATGCCTAACCTCCCCCGCCCCGCCGTACTTGAACTGATCGGTAACACGCCGCTGGTCAAGGTCAGCCGCTTCGACACTGGCCCTTGCACCCTGTTTCTCAAGCTTGAATCGCAAAACCCCGGCGGTTCCATCAAGGACCGCATCGGCCTGGCGATGATCGACGCCGCCGAGCGCGACGGCCGCCTGCGCCCCGGTGGCACGATTATCGAGGCCACCGCCGGCAATACCGGCCTGGGCCTGGCACTGGTTGGCCGGGCCAAGGGCTACCGGGTAGTGCTGGTGGTGCCGGACAAGATGTCCACGGAAAAAGTGCTGCACCTCAAAGCCATGGGCGCCGAGGTGCATATCACCCGTTCCGATGTGGGCAAGGGCCACCCCGAGTATTACCAGGACGTGGCCGCGCGCCTGGCCAAGGACATTCCGGGTTCGTTCTTCGCCGACCAGTTCAACAACCCGGCCAACCCCCTGGCCCATGAAACCAGCACCGCGCCGGAGATCTGGGCGCAGACCCAGCATGATGTGGATGCGATTGTGGTAGGCGTCGGCTCGGCCGGCACCCTCACCGGCTTGACCCGTTTCTTCAAGCGCGTGCAGCCCGAACTGGCCATGGTGCTGGCCGATCCGGTGGGTTCGGTGATGGCCGAGTACAGCCGCAGCGGTCGGCTTGAAACCCCTGGTTCCTGGGCCGTGGAAGGCATCGGCGAAGACTTCATACCGTCGATTGCCGACCTGTCCAGCGTGCGCCACGCCTACTCCATCAGCGATGAAGAAAGTTTCGACCATGCCCGCCAGTTGCTCAAGGCCGAAGGCATTCTTGGCGGCTCGTCCACCGGCACCCTGCTCGCCGCCGCGCTGCGCTATTGCCGCGAGCAGACCGAGCCCAAACGCGTGGTCACCTTCGTGTGCGACACCGGCACGCGCTACCTGTCCAAGGTCTACAACGACCAATGGATGAACGACGCCGGCCTGTTGCAGTACAAGCACTACGGCGACCTGCGCGACCTGATCGCCCGTCGCTTCGAAGATGGCCGGGTGATCAGCGTGAGCCCCGACGATACCCTGCTCACCGCCTTCCAGCGCATGCGCCTGGCGGATGTGTCGCAACTGCCGGTGCTGGTGGACGGCACGCAACTGGCGGGCGTCATCGATGAGTCCGACCTGCTGCTGGGCCTGCATCAGGACGCCACGCATTTTTCCATGAGCGTGGCCAGCGCCATGACCCGCACCCTGCACACCTTGGCCCCCAGCGCCAGCCTGGCCGAACTGCAGGCGGAGCTGGATCGCGGCCTGGTCGCCATCATTGCCGACGCCTCGGGCTTCCATGGCCTGATCACCCGCGTCGACCTGCTCAACCACCTACGGAGATCCCTTGCATGAGCCAGCCCGATAAAAGCGCGTTCGCCACCCGTGTGATCCATGCCGGACAGTCCCCCGACCCGACCACGGGCGCGCTGATGCCGCCGATCTACGCCAACTCCACCTACCTGCAAGATAGCCCCGGCGTGCACAAGGGCTTTGACTACGGCCGTTCCCATAACCCCACGCGCTTTGCCCTGGAACGTTGCGTTGCCGACCTTGAAGGCGGCACTCAGGCCTTCGCGTTTGCCTCGGGACTGGCGGCGATTTCCACGGTGCTCGAATTGCTCGATGCCGGTGCGCATATCGTTTCCGGCAATGACCTGTACGGCGGCACCTTCCGCCTGTTCGACAAGGTGCGTCAGCGCAGCGCCGGGCATACGTTCAGCTATGTGGACCTGAGTGATGTATCGGCGTTTGAAGCGGCGTTGCGCGACGACACGCGTATGGTCTGGGTCGAAACGCCCAGCAACCCGTTGCTGAGCCTCACCGACCTCAGCGCCATCACCCGCCTCTGCCGCGCCCGCGGCATCCTTTGCGTGGCCGACAACACTTTCGCCAGCCCGTGGATCCAGCGCCCGTTGGAGCTGGGGTGCGACATCGTGGTGCACTCAACCACCAAGTACCTGAACGGCCACTCGGACGTGATCGGCGGCATCGCCATCGTCGGCGACAACCCTGAATTGGCTGAGCGCCTGGGTTTCCTGCAGAACTCGGTGGGCGCCATCGCAGGGCCCTTCGATGCGTTCCTGACCCTGCGCGGCGTGAAAACCCTGGCCCTGCGCATGGAGCGCCATTGCCGCAACGCGCTGGAACTGGCGACCTGGCTGGAGCAGCAACCGCAGGTGTCGCGGGTGTATTACCCGGGCCTGAAATCCCACCCTCAGCACGAACTGGCCCAACGGCAGATGCGCGGATTTGGCGGGATGATTTCAGTGGACTTGAATAGCGACCTGGCAGGCGCAACGCGCTTTCTGGAAAGCGTGAAGATCTTCGCCCTGGCCGAGAGCCTGGGTGGCGTGGAGAGCCTGATCGAACATCCGGCAATCATGACCCACGCCAGCATCCCGGCGGCGACGCGGGCGCAGTTGGGGATTGGGGATGGGTTGGTGCGGTTGTCGGTGGGAGTTGAAGACGTGGAGGACTTGCGCGCGGATCTGGCCCAAGCCCTGGCCCACATATAAATCCCCAAACACCGGCGATCCAAATGTGGGAGGGGGCTTGCCCCCGATGGCAGTCTGTCAGTCCCTGGATTAGGTGACTGAACCACCGCCATCGGGAGCAAGCCCTAATGCCAGTCAGTTAAGGCTTTTTGTAGGAGCGAGCTTGTTCTGGTCAAGTTTTTCCGGACACCGATTACGGTGATCAAGCCGCCTCCTGCTCCATGGCTATTGGCGACAGGTAGTTGTTGTAGCTGTGCAGCCTGATCCGGTTGTATCGCATGAAGAAGCAAGTCATATCCTGCTTGGCTTCTTCAACTGTCGTATAGCCTTTGGTGGGCACCCACTCTGATTTGAGCGTCCCGAAGAAACGCTCTGTTGGCGCGTTGTCCCAGCACTGCCCCCTACGGCTCATGCTTTGCGTTATCCCATGCCCCAGCAGCTCGGATTGAAAGAGCTGGCTGGTGTATTGGCAGCCTTGATCCGAATGAAACATCAAGCCTGCATGTTTGCCTCGAACCTCCACCGCCATTCTCAGCGCCTTGCTAACCAGGTTGGCGTCATTGATCAGAGAAAACGCCCAGCCAACGATTCGGCGGGCGAACAGATCAATGACCGCTGCCAAGTGATACCAGCGTTTCCCAACCATCAGGCTGGTAACGTCGCCGCACCAGACTTGATTAATTGCGGTTGGCTCGAAGTTACGCTCAAGCAAGTTCTTGGCCACAAACGCTTCGACGCCTCTAGAACGATACTGATGGCGGCGGCGCTGTTTGCTGGCCAGATTTGCCTCCGCCATGAGCTTTGCAACTAAATACCGTCCCACCTTGATCTGCTGGGCTTTCAAGTGCTGAGAAATCATCCGCGCGCCTGCACTTTCCCGGCTTTCGACATGCAATTGCACGACTTTTGCTCTAAGCGCGTCACGCTCGGCATTCGGCGCTGAGCGACGCTTGATCCAGTCATAAAACGCGCTACGAGAAACGCCTAGCGCACTGCAAAGCAGGCTGGTCGGATATGAACTCGACTCCCTCAGTTCCTCGATCAGGAAAAACGATCGGGATCCGACATCAAGAGAGCCGTAGCCTTTTTTAAGATTTCAGCCTCAGTCTCCAGGCGCTTGACCTTGGCTCGTAGCTGTTGAAGCTCTCGCTGTTCGTCGCTGATAGCCTTGGTACCTGCCACTGGCTGCCCTTTGTGACGCTCTTTACGAACCTGATCCACCCAGCGGCGCAGAGCCGTAGGGCCAACGGCCATGGATGCACAGACGTCGGGAACTGAGCAGTTATCATCAAGAACCATGCTTGCAGCACGTTGCTTGAACTCGCGGGTATAGGTCTTTCGCTGTTGCATGGAACCTCCTGATTGGGCGAATCATATCGCCCTTAAGAGGTGTCCGGGATCATTAGGCCAGAACAGCTTGCTCGCGAAAAACTCACAGGCACCGCGTTTATTCAGGAAGCACGCGTTATCGTTGACGTTTTTCGCGAGCAAGCTCGCTCCTACAGACGGTGGTGTACGCTTAACTGACTGGCATTAGGGCAAGCCCCCTCCCACATTTTGCCCTTCATACATCAGATAGCTATCAATGTGCCGAGGTAGCGCTTGCCCTTGCCGCGTGCAGTTTCTTGTAGCTGTCGATCAAGCGCAAATGCCGGTCCAGTCCTTCGAGCTTCATGCTGGTCGGCGTCAGCCCATAAAACCGCACGCTGCCGTTGACCGAGCCAATCACCGCGTCCATGCGTTCGTTACCGAACATGCGGCGGAAGTTGGCTTCGTAGTCGGCCAGGTCCAGATCTTCGTCCAGTTCCATCTCCAGCACCGCGTTCACCGCCTGGTAAAACAACCCGCGTTCGACGGTGTTGTCGTTGTACTGCAGGAACATTTCCACACATTCCTTGGCCTCCTCATGCTGCTGCAAGGCGAGGAAGATCAGCAGCTTCAGCTCCAGAATGGTCAGTTGGCCCCAGGCGGTGTTGTCGTCGAACTCGATGCCGATCAGCGTGGTGATATCGGTGTAGTCGTCCAGCTCGCTTTCGATCAAACGCTCGACCAGTGCTTGCAACTGCGCTTCGTCCAGGCGGTGCAGGTTAAGGATGTCTTCACGGAAAAACAGCGCTTTGTTGGTGTTGTCCCAGATCAGGTCGTCCACCGGGTAGATTTCCGAGTAGTCCGGCACCAGGATGCGGCAGGCGGTGGCGCCCAGGTGCTCATAAACCGCCATGTACGACTCTTTGCCCATGCCCTCCAGAATACCGAACAGCGTCGCGGCTTCCTGGGCGTTGGAGTCTTCGCCGTGGCCGGAGAAGTCCCATTCGACGAACTCATAATCGGACTGGGCGCTGAAGAAGCGCCACGACACCACACCGCTGGAGTCGATAAAGTGCTCGACGAAGTTATTCGGCTCGGTCACTGCCTGGGCTTCGAAGGTCGGCTGCGGCAAGTCGTTCAAGCCTTCGAAACTGCGGCCTTGCAGCAGTTCGGTGAGGCTGCGCTCCAGCGCCACTTCCAGGCTTGGGTGCGCGCCAAACGAGGCAAATACGCCGCCGGTGCGCGGGTTCATCAGGGTCACGCACATCACCGGGAATTCACCGCCCAGGGACGCATCCTTGACCAGCACCGGGAAGCCCTGGGCTTCCAGGCCTTCGATACCGGCCAGAATGCCGGGGTATTTGGCCAGCACCTCGGCCGGTACATCCGGGAGCGCAAATTCGCCTTCGATGATCTCGCGTTTCACCGCCCGCTCGAAAATCTCCGACAGGCACTGCACCTGGGCTTCGGCCAGGGTGTTGCCGGCGCTCATGCCGTTGCTCAGGTAAAGGTTTTCGATCAGGTTGGAGGGAAAATACACCACCTCGCCATCGGACTGACGCACGAACGGCAGCGAGACGATGCCCCGCGCTTCGTTGCCCGAGTTGGTGTCGAACAGGTGCGAACCGCGCAGCTCGCCGTCGCGGTTGTAGACCTTCAGGCAGTAGGCATCCAGAATTTCACTCGGCAACTCGTCGTTCGGGCCCGGCTGGAACCAGCGCTCGTCGGGATAATGCACGAAGGGCGCGTTGGCCAGTTCCTCACCCCAGAACTGGTCGTTGTAGAAGAAGTTGCAGTTGAGCCGCTCGATGAACTCGCCCAACGCCGACGCCAGCGCGCCTTCCTTGGTCGCGCCCTTGCCGTTGGTAAAACACATCGGCGAGTGGGCATCGCGGATATGCAGCGACCAGACGTTGGGCACGATATTGCGCCATGAGGCGATTTCGATCTTCATGCCCAGGCCCGCCAGGATCGCGGACATGTTGGCGATGGTCTGCTCCAGCGGCAGGTCCTTGCCGGCGATGTAGGTGCCCACCTGGGACGTCGAGTTGGGCATCAACAGCGCCTGGGCGTCGGCGTCGAGATTGTCGACTTCCTCGATCACGAACTCGGGCCCGGCCTGCACCACTTTCTTCACGGTACACCGGTCGATGGAGCGCAGGATGCCCTGGCGGTCCTTGTCCGAGATATCCGCCGGCAGCTCGACCTGGATTTTGAAGATCTGGTTGTAGCGGTTTTCCGGGTCGACGATGTTGTTCTGCGACAGGCGAATATTCTCCGTGGGAATATTGCGCGTGGCGCAGTACAACTTCACAAAGTACGCCGCACACAACGCCGACGAAGCCAGGAAGTAATCGAATGGCCCCGGCGCCGAACCGTCGCCTTTGTAGCGAATCGGCTGGTCGGCAATCACCGTAAAATCATCGAACTTGGCTTCAAGCCGAAGGTTGTCGAGAAAGTTGACCTTAATTTCCATGCGGGCACACCAGAATAACGGGCTAAACAAAATGGCCGCCATTATGAAGATTTTCGCCGGGAAGTCTCAGGGTTTTGCGTGTGGGCTGCTGATCGGTATCGCTATGCCAGCAGCGCTTGAGCCGCTGGCATAACGTGATGGCCGGTCAGAGTTCGCGTGAAATCAGGCGTTGCGCCAGGCTGGTTCGATTGATCGCCAACTCGCTGCTGACGTCCGGCCCGCGATAGACCATGGACGTTTCATGACGCACATAATCGCCCGAACGCGCCGCGCTCAGCCAATTGAACGAGCCCACGCACAACAGCGCTTCATCGGCCATCACCAGTTTGCTGTGCACCTTGTTGACCACACGCACCTGCACGGCGTGGTGCTTCAAAGTGGCCAGCGCATCCTTGAATTCGGCGACTTTGCCGGGGTCACCCTCTGACTTACTGCGGCCGATGCCAGTGTTGAAGTGCAAATCGGTATACACCGTGACCGGCACCCCGCGCTGCACGGTGCCGCACATGGCCTCAAGGGCGCCGCTTTCGCGCATCCCCCTCAGGCGCACCCAGGGCGTCACGATCTGCACCTGCTGCTGCGCCGTCTCCAGGGTCTGCAACAGGAACTGATCATGTTCGGCAAACTCATGCAGGTGGCTCAACCCGGTGCGCGCCGTCAGCAAATCCGCCCGAGGCTGGAAATCAAAGGTGAGCGCATTGTCTGCGCTGTTCAACAAGTACTGCGCCAACCGGCCACGCGGCTTGCTGGCGGGGATCTGGCTGAACAGGTCCATATCGCCGAACACCAGAAAACTGTCTTTGGCGCGGGAAACCGCCACGTTCAACATGCTGTCCCTACGGTCGATAAACGCACCGTCGGCATGCTTGGAATACACCGCAGAAAAAATCACCACCGGGCGTTCGGCGCCCTGGAAGGAGTGCACGGTGCCAACGGTCATTTCACCGTCGCCTTTGCCGGTACGAATGCCCAGGGCGGCGCACGCCTCGGTAATGGCCTGGGTCTGCGCGCCAAAGGGGGTGATCACCCCGAGGATTTCCCAGAGTTCCTTGTTATAGCGCTGGGTCAGCTGCTGTTCATTGGCCTTGATCCAGGCAGCGATAGTCTGTGCCTCGAGCAGGTTATGGCGGCTGCCGCCCTGCTTCTGCTGGCACAGCCCGTTGATATGCAGGTAACCCAGGCCCGGCAGGCCACCCTGCGGTTTGGCGCCGCGTCGCGGTTGCAGCTTGCCTTTGTAGCAGAGCGCATTGCAGTAATCGATGATCGAGTCATAGCAACGGCGGTGTTCATATAGATAAAGGCCGCGGGCCAGGTCGCGGTCGTAATGATAGCGGCTGGTGGACTGCGCAATCGCCATGACGCTGCCACTGGCGGCACTGCGCCCGCTCTCACAGAAGGCCTCGTACTCATCGTCCACACGGCTGCGTGACAGCAGGCCGGCAGCGAGCAGGTTGCCGATATCCACCGACGGCGGCACCGACCATATCGGTTCGATTTGTTGCGTGTCGCCAATCACCAACGCTTGCCGCGCCAAGGCGAACGACGGCGCCGCCACTTCGGGCAGCACCTGGCCCGCCTCGTCTACGATCAGCAGGTCGATGAAATTCAACGCGTAATCGGCGACATAACCATTGCCGTCATGGCGGCTGCACGACAGCTCGGCCGGCAAGCGATAGAACGTCGCCACCACGCAAGGCGTGAGCTTCATCCAGCGCCGCCAGTTTTTTTCCAGGGTCTTGCGGCCGTTTTTTTTGCGGCTTTTAAGAATCAGTGGCAGCTCATCGGCGACTTCCAACAGCCAGCGGCCCTCCCAATAATGCGTGGTCAGCAGGAACGTCTCGAAGCGCAGCGAGGTGTCCGCCCAACGGTCGCAGTCCTCCAGCGTTACCTCGGCGGCGGGCTTGCCGACGGCATTGGGTAACCGACCAATCGCCGCCTGCCAGTTCAACAGCTCACGCTGCTCATCGCGCCGCAAGTGCTCCACACGCTCACGCTGGGTTTCAAGGATTTTCAGGCTTTGGGCGTGTGCGCCACGGCGGCCGTCAGCAGGCGCTCTATCTCATGCACGTCGTTGGCGCTCTGCAGCTGTGCATCAGTTTCATCGATGTGCAGTTTGGCCAAGCGCAGGCGCTTGGCGGCAATCGGGCCGAACCAGCCGAACAGCGTGTAAATCAATGACTCATGGGCCAGGTAATGCTTGAAATCTTTCAGGCGTGCCTTGGCGCTTGCCAACTGATCGGACTGCGCCCGACATTGCCCTTCAAGCGTCGCAATTGCCGTGTATGGATTATCGCCGAGCAAGGCCTTCATGGCGTCGCGCGCCGCGTTCAATCTTGCCCAGCCCTTCTCGATATCGCCCAGTTGCTGCTGGCGCAGTTGAATCAGGGCCTGCAGCTTGTCGACGGTGCCCTGAAGCGTGGGCTGCGACGGCCCGGGAAAGGCGATGGCGGCATGCTCCAGATACGCCTGCTGCGCTTTATCCAGATAGGCCTGTGTCTCCAGCTCCAGGTAAAAGCTTTTGGTCTGATAGGTGCGGGCCATCTCCGCTTCCGCAGCGGCCTTTGGAAAGTAAGCGCCAAAGCTGTTGATATCCGGAAGCCAGCGCCCAGCAAAGGGGCCGGTGCCTGCCGAGAAGTCCTTGCCAAATGCCTTGATGATGTTGGTGACCGCCTGATTGTTCGTAGAACTGGCGACAATCACCGGCGGCTCGCCGCCCTCGGCAGCGGCCTTGGCCCAGAGTGATGCGACGACCGACAGGAGCAATGTGGTCTTACCCGTACCCGGCGGCCCGTTGACCGCCAGGATATCCCCGGCGCTACCCGCCAGCAGGTGCGCGAGGCTGTCGCGTTGGGCAGGCGCCAGCGCGTATTCGTCACCGGCATGCCCTCCTCGCCCGGCGAACAGGCTGTTGGCGGCCAGGCACGGCTCATCGGGCATGCGCTCGCGTTGTGCGAACCGCTCGAACAACGGCGCATCCGGTTTGCCAAGGCGCAAATGATCGTACAGCGCCACGATATTACGGCTGAAACCTTCGGCCTTCTGTTCCTTGAACACATAGCAATAGTTGACCGGATCAAAACCGTCATCCACGCCGTTCCAGGCGTTGCAGACCGTCTGGAACATCGTCTTGCAATAGCGCAGATAGGTGATCCACTGCTCGCGGTAGTGCTCCGGCTGCACCTCCGTGCCGGCGGGTGGCGGCTCGAACTGCGGCGCATCTTGTGCGGTTAGAAACGTATCCAGGTCATGCTGGGCGCCGATGGTGAAGTTGTCGCGATCCAACGGTTCCAGAATATCGCGCGGCACCAGCGTGGGCCCGGTCGGATAGATCAGCCCGTCGCGGGTGACCGACACCCTGCAAATGATCGGCGTGATAAACGCCGGCAGCCCGTTGCGCGCCTGGCGGTGCTCCTGGCGTGAGGCGTACACGAACGGGCGTAGCGTAACCTCCACATGGAGCAGTTGTGCCGGTTCGCCGGCAAATAGGCTGTCCACTTGCTCAACCGGCAAACAACCGGCGGCCAGCGAAGCCAAGGGCACTGCGGAGTAGGTTTTGACATGGCTCGGGGATAACGCGCCATTGCCGTTTTCCGCGTCGGCCAGCGAGGTGCGCCAGTAGTTGGCGAGTTTCAGAGAATAATCGTTCATCGTCCTGATTCAGTGCAGACCGTGACTCACTGTTACGGTCGGTGGGTGGGGATGTGGACCGAGGGTAACGGTTCAGGGAGCAGGTGGGCAATCACCTGAGGCTAAAGGCACCTCTGAGGCGCAGATCGAAAAACCCCGGCCTCTGCCAACATCTCGGCCAACGCATGCGGCCATACCCTGTCATCCGATGATCGCAGTGCCTGAGCTGACCAATACCGATGATCGGCCATGACCTAGGCTTCCTGTTCAGTCCATGCGGCTTTGCGCTCGCGCATTAAATAGATTCCTTTCTGATCGCCACAGGTTATGCCGACTGCGAAACCATCCAGTCGATGAATGCATCAAGGCGCAGCAAGAACGCCTCACCCTCGGCGCTTGGGTTTCTGGCCTCGAACAGGAAGTAGGCGATTTGGGTGATCATGGTCGGATAACGCTGCCGGAACAGCGCCACATGCTCCTCCAGCGTCTGCGGCCACATCGTGGCTTCTGCTGACCGCAGCGTATGCGTGGAGCGGATCAACTTGCGCGCAGCTTCGCGCTGCAAACGCAGGCGTTGCGGTGTGTTCGCGGCCTGCACGATGTCTGCGCGATAGCGGCTCAGCACTTCCACAAAATCATCGTTGAGTGCCAGGGCGATATCGCGGCTTGGCCGGAATGGCTCGAATCGCAATCCAAGGTCATCGCCCCACAGGCACCGGCAATGATGCTTGAGCCAGAACCCCCAGCGATTATGGTTCTGCGGTGCCAATACCTGTGCGCGGTGGCCAATGTCGAAATCCACCTTCGTGACACACGGATGCCGCTGCTCCAGCGCCAGCCGTGCCAGCTCAAGCTGCTTGAGCAGGCACTCGTCGGGGGCATCGCGCAGGATCAGGGTGAGGTCCAGGTCAGACGCTTCGACACTGGCATCGCCTCGGGCGACACTGCCGTAAAGGTAGATGCCATCCAGCCCGAATGCGGACTGTGAAAGCGTCGCCACCGCATCCGCCAGCAAAGGTTCGAACTCAGACTGCACAGGCGCGGCGCCCACGGTGACAACATAGCCATTGGCGTCAACACCGACAGGTGGCTCAACACTCATAAGCTATGCACCTCGATCACCAACCCTTCCTCCTCACTCGGCACACAAAAGTGGCGGGTAATCAGGTCGAATTCGGCATCGGTGGCGGCGAAATCATGCTCGCCGCTGGCGTTGCGTGCGTGCAGTCGAGTCCGGCAGGTGGCGTCATCCAGCTCCAGGTAATGCAGGCAATGCGGTGCCTGGGCGGCCTGCGCCAGGGTGAGCAGCCATTCGCGATTGGCCAATGTGTTGGCCGGAAAATCCAGCACCACATTGACGCCCGACTTCAGCAGATCGATCACCAGCGGCTCCACGACACCGCGGATCTGCCGGGCACAGGCCAGGTAATCGGCAATCGTCTTGATCTGACCGGGATACAGCGTGGCGAGCCAATGGTCTTCGCTGAGCAAGATGGCAGCGTGATCGGTGGCAAGACTGCTGGCGAGCGTAGACTTGCCGGACGCAATCTTGCCGCAAAGCAGATGCAGGGTAGCCATGGGACGGTTCCTTTGTGGGGCCGCAAAGCATGCCATGTTTCAGGCGGATCGGTGCTGCCAATACGTATAGAACGCCAGGGCGGCGATGTTCTTGTCCTTGGCTTCGAGCATGATGTCGAAACGGTCGAGAAACTGCAGTGCATAGTCGTTGGTCCAGCGGTTCCACATTTGCGCGCTGTGGGCGTAGAGGTCGCGCTTGGACACCACTTTCAACAAGGCCGCCATTTCCAGTTTGTGCTCGGTGTCAAAGCCCAGGGCCTGCAGGCTTTCCGGGGGCTGGGAGTAATGCATCGTGGGCCGAACGCCGCGCCAGCTGTCGATGACTTGGGCGACGCGTGGGGAATCTGGGTCGATGTAGTGGTCTTCGTTGATCCAGCAATGGTGAATGTCCAGTACCACCGGCGCCAGGTCGGCGACTTGCAGGCAATGGTCCAGGCCGTAGGTTTTCTCATCATTCTCGAAGGTGATGCAGTTGCGCGCCACTTCGGACAGGCGCGACCACACCGCCCGCGTGCCTTCGACACCCAGGCGCCCGGCGATATGCACGTTGCACTTGAGGTCCTGGAAGCGGCGGCCGTAACCCATCATGCGGATCATGTCGGCGTGGTATTCGAATTCGGCCAAGCTGTTCTCCACCACGCCAGGGTTTTCCGAGGCCAGCACACAGTACTGGCCGGGATGAAACGACAGGCGGATATCCGACGCCCGCGCCAGCTCGCCGATGGCGGCAAACCCTTCCTGCAATTGGCGCTGGATCGCCGGGTCCTGATAGACAGCGGCAACGTCGGGGTGGCTGTAGAACGGCAACAGGTCACTGCTCAGGCGCAGCATGCGCAGGGTCGGCGGCAACTCCGCGACGTAGGCCAGCAGGCGCAATTGGGCGGCGAGGTTGTGGGTGACTACCTCGACCAGTTTATCCCGCGCCACCTTGGGCTCGACGCTGTTCATCCAGCGCAACGTGGTGGTACGCGGGTTGAACGGGCCTTCGATCAGCTTCAAGGCACTGGCCGAAGGCAGTCGTTCGGGATGCTTGTACTGGCATGCAAAGCCGATGCGCGGGTGGGTCATGGGAACGCCTGTAATAAGCAATGAAGGTTAGAGGCTTAGGTGAATCCGGCGGCCAAGGGTTCGAAAAACATCCGGACACGAACCTTCGGTGAACTTTCTCACAAACAGCGCGCTCCTTTCCTATGCAAAGCCTATGTGCAAAGCCTATGCAAAGTCATCGCACGCCTAGCCAGGCGTGCCGAACGATAAGGAGCTGCATCCCCCATGACTACCCTTCCCGCCTATCGCTGCACGCCAGGCCCGCTGCATGCGACCTTGCTCGCCGGCAGCGTGCCGCTGTTCCTCGGCGCCACGCTCAGTGACATTGCCTACGGCCAGACCTACCAGATTCAGTGGGCCAATTTCGCCTCCTGGCTGATTGCCGGTGCGTTGGTGTTCAGTGGGTTTGCCCTGTTATTCGCCCTGGTCAATCTGCTGCGCGCCGAACGCAAGGCCGGGCGCCCTGCCGCTTACTTTCTGGTGTTGTTGGCCGCTTGGGTGCTGGGGCTGATCAATGCCTTCCAGCATGCCAAGGATGCCTACGCCATGATGCCCACCGGCCTGGTGCTGTCGGTGATCGTCACGCTGCTGGCGATGGTGGCGACGTGGATCGGCCTGACTAACCTGCGTTCGGGAGCTGCCCAATGAAAACCACCCACACCTTGACCCTGTTAAGCGCAGCGTTGCTGCTGGCCGCGTGCGGCGGCGAAGGCGACAAGACTCAGGTCCACGGCCCCGACCCCAAGTTACCGGCCCAACAAAGCAGCCTGCTGCCTAGCATGAAGATCGCCGAGCCCGTCGCCTGGGGCGACCAGAAGCCCCAGGTACCCGAGGGCTACAGCGTCACGGCGATTGCCACCGACCTCGCCATTCCGCGCCAGACCCTGGTACTGCCCAACGGCGACATTCTCGTCGCCGAAGGCCGTGGCGGCAGTGCGGCCAAGCTCAAGCCCAAGGATGTGATCGCCAGCCTGATCAAGGCCGAGGGCAATACCAAGGTCAAGAGCGGCAACCGCATCACGCTGTTGCGCGATGCTGATGGTGACGGCACTTATGAACTCAAGACCGTGTTCGCCGACAATCTCAACGCGCCCTATGGCCTGGCTTACGCCGATGGGAAAATCTACGTGGCCAACCAGGACGCGCTGGTACGCTTCGACTATGCCGACGGCCAGACCAAAGCAAGCGGCGCCCCGACCAAGGTCACCGACCTGCCGGCGCAGATCAATCACCACTGGACCAAATCCCTGGCGGTGAGCGAGGACGGTCGCCAGCTCTATGTCGGGATCGGCTCCAACAGCAACATCACCGAGCGCGGCATGGAAGTGGAAATCGACCGGGCGATGGTCTGGCAGATCGACGCCGCGACCGGTGCGCACAAGCCCTATGCCACCGGCCTGCGCAACCCCACGGCGCTGACTATCCAACCGGGTTCGGGGCAGCTGTGGACGGTGGTCAACGAGCGCGATGAACTGGGCCCGGACCTGGTGCCGGATTACCTCAGCTCGGTGCGCGAAGGCGCCTTCTACGGCTGGCCTTATAGCTACTGGGGCCAGAACGTCGACCCGCGTGCGCAACCGCAGAACCCGGCCAAAGTGGCTGCGGCGATCAAGCCCGATTACAGCCTCGGCTCGCACGTTGCGGCACTCGGTGTGGATTTCTCCATCCCGGCCATGGGCGAAAAATTCGCCGACGGCGTGTTCGTTGGCGAGCATGGCAGTTGGAACCGCGATAATCCGGTGGGCTACAAGGTGATCTTCGTACCGTTCAGCAACGGCAAACCGGCTGGCGAGCCTGTGGACTTCGCCACCGGTTTTCGCGGGGATGATGGCAAGACCCGTGGTCGCCCGGTCGGTGTGACGGTGGACCCGAAAGGCGCGCTGATCATTGCCGATGACTTGGCCAACACAGTGTGGCGGGTAACGCGTAATCGATAAACCGACATTGCCGGAGCGGCTTGCCCGCTCCGGCATACTCACTCAGAGGTCGGTGATTTCCTTATGGCGCGGCACCAGCGTCTTCATCACGCTCCACGCCACCAGGTACGCCAGGGCACAGATCGCAAACATGATCATGTAGCCGGTGTGGATGTCGTTGATGGATTTGTAGTAGTCGAACACCCAGCCGCCGATCTTGGTCATCACCACCCCGCCCAAGCCCCCGGCCATGCCGCCGATACCGACCACCGAAGCGACGGTTTTCTGCGGGAACATGTCCGATACCGTGGTGAAGATATTGCACGACCACGCCTGGTGTGCCGAGGCACCCACGCCGATCAGCAGTACCGGGACCCAAAAGCTGATGTAGCCCAACGGCTGCGCGAGCAGCACCACCAGCGGGAACAGCGCAATTACCAGCATGGCTTTCATGCGGCCATCATAGGGCGCGTCGCCCCGTGCCATGAAATAGCTGGGAAACCAGCCACCCCCGATACTGCCGACCATGGTCATGCTGTACAGCACGGCCAGCGGCATCACGATGTCGGCGCCCTTCATGCCGTATTGTGCCGACAGGTAGGTGGGCAGCCAGAACAGGAAGAACCACCAGACGCCGTCCGTCATGAACTTGCCGAAGGCAAAGGCCCAGGTCTGGCGATAGGTCAGCAATTTGAACCACGAGACTTTTTTCGGTGTTGCGCCCGCAGCCAATGGCGTGAAGGGTTGTACGGTCTGGTCGCTGCGAATGTAGGCCAGTTCTTCGGCCGACAGGCGTTTTTGCTGCTCAGGTTTTTCGTACACGGCGGCCCACACGGCCACCCACACGAAGCCCAGCATGCCGATGACCATGAAAGCCGCTTCCCAGCCCCACATCCCGGCGATCAATGGCACACAGATGGGCGCCAAAATCGCGCCTACGTTGGCGCCCGAATTGAAGATCCCGGTGGCGAAGGAACGCTCTTTCTTGGGGAAGTACTCGGCCGTGGCCTTGATCGCGATGGGAAAGTTGCCCGCCTCGCCAATCGCCAGCACCGCGCGTGACAGCATGAAACCGGCAATCGACACCGGAATCACCGCCAGCCCGACGGCAGTGCTGACCGCCGCAAGGCCCTCGCCCATCTGCACCGAGAAGGCATGCATGATCGCGCCGGTGGACCAGATGCCAATCGCCACGACGTAGGCGGCCTTGGTGCCGATCTTGTCGACAAACCGCCCGGCAAACAGCATGGAAATCGCGTAGACAAACTGGAACACCGCCGCGATGTTGGCGTAATCGGTGTTGCTCCAGCCAAATTGCGTGGACAACTGCGGCGCCAACAGGCTAAGCACCTGGCGGTCGAGGTAGTTGACGGTAGTGGCGAAAAACAGCATCGCGCAGATCGTCCAGCGATAGCTGCCGACCGCCTGGCCGACACGATGGGCACTGATGGGCTCGTTCAGATTCATGGCATCACTTTTTATTTTTGTTAGGTAGGACATATGCAACGTCATATGTCGTCGTACAACTGTGGCTTTTATATCGGGCTGCCTGGGCAGTGTCAATCTGAAAGATTGCTGTGAGCGAGGATTTACAGGGGTGTGAAAACTGTCAGGCTGAGGCGGTTGTAGGATGACAAACGCGCATTACCCGGCTGGGTGCTTGGCCGGGCACATCATCCAGCAGGCCGAATGGCTGCATGCCGATCTTCTCCAACACGCGGATCGACGCCGCGTGCTCCGGTCGTACCAAGCCGAAAACCTCCGGCAAGCCCAGTGTTTCGAATGCCAGCACCAAGGCATCGCGTCCCAACTCAGTGGCATAGCCCTGCCCCCAGGCTTCGACGGCGAAGCGATAACCGAGGTTGATGCGCGGCTCCGTCAGGTAGTTGAGCGGTGCGATACCGCCGAAGCCGATGATGTATTCCGGCGCCTCACGCCGCGCCACCGCCCACCAGCCGTAACCCAGGGCAGACCACTGTTCGAGCCAGCGCTCCAGCAGGCGCTGCGCATCATCAACACTGGCCATAGGGCCGGCAGGGTTGAACAGGTTGGTCTGCGGGTCGCTGTAGATGGCGAACAATCGCTGAACATCCGTTGGCCGTGGTTGGCGGTAGATGAGGCGTGAATGGTTGTTTGGCATACAAATGACGTCCCTATTGGCGGCATAGCGCTGCGAACCCAGTTTAACCAGCAAGTACACGCCTCGGTAGGCACACAGCTGGACAATGTGGGAGGGGGCTTGCCCCCGATGGCGGTGGGTCAGCAGCAGATGCATTCATTGACAGCCCCTCATCGGGGGCAAGCCCCCTCCCACATTAGAGTTTCGTTGACGCTTGGATACGCGCACTGCCGGGTGGCATGGATCACGACATTTTGGCTAATTCGAGAAAAAGTAGCCCAGTGGGTGAATTATTTAGTGTCCGCTTGTATCTGAAGTGACAGAGCGGTGCCATCGCGGCGATGGCGCCTCCCGTTCAGCTTCTAGAGTGGCCCGCATGAAATTACGTAAGAAACGCGTCAAACCCATCGGTTTGAACGACATCACCATTGTCGACGACAACAAGATGCGCAAGGCAATCACCGCCGCCGCACTGGGCAACGCCATGGAATGGTTCGACTTTGGCGTCTATGGGTTTGTCGCTTATGTGCTGGGCAAGGTGTTCTTCCCCGACGCGTCCCCCAGCGTACAAATGATCGCGGCACTGGCCACCTTCTCGGTACCCTTCCTGATCCGTCCGCTGGGCGGTCTGTTCTTCGGCGCTCTGGGTGACAAGTACGGACGACAGAAAGTCCTCGCTGCCACTATCGTGATCATGTCCCTGAGCACCTTCGCCATCGGCCTGATTCCGGGGTACGCGTCCATTGGCATCTGGGCACCGATCCTGTTGCTGTTGTGCAAAATGGCCCAGGGTTTCTCGGTGGGCGGCGAGTACACCGGCGCGTCGATTTTCGTCGCCGAATACGCCCCGGACCGCAAGCGCGGGTTCCTCGGCAGTTGGTTGGACTTCGGCTCGATTGCCGGCTTCGTACTGGGCGCCGGCGTGGTGGTGTTGATTTCCACTGTGCTCGGCGAGGCGGATTTCGAGGCCTGGGGCTGGCGCCTGCCGTTCTTCCTGGCCCTGCCTTTGGGCATCATCGGCCTGTACCTGCGCCACGCGCTGGAAGAGACTCCGGCGTTCCAGCAACACGTCGACAAACTCGAACAGGGTGACCGCGAAGGCCTCAGCCATGGCCCCAAGGTCTCCTTCAAAGAGATCGCCACCAAGCATTGGCGCAGCCTGCTGACCTGCATTGGTATCGTCGCGGCCACCAACGTGACCTACTACATGCTGCTCACGTACATGCCCAGCTACCTGTCGCACAACCTGCATTACGCCGAAAACAGCGGTGTGCTGATCATCATCGCGATCATGGTCGGCATGTTGTTCGTGCAGCCGTTCATTGGCTTTGTCAGCGACAAGATCGGCCGCAAGCCCTTCATCATCGCCGGCAGCATCGGCCTGCTGTTCCTGTCGATCCCGGCGTTCATGCTGATTACCAGCGGCAAGACCGGGCTGATCTTCAGCGGCCTGCTGATTCTGGCAATTGTGCTTAACTTCTTTATCGGCGTGATGGCATCGACGCTGCCGGCGATGTTCCCCACTCACCTGCGCTACAGCGCGCTGGCGAGTGCCTTCAACGTCTCGGTATTGATCGCCGGTATCACGCCAACGGCAGTGGCCTGGCTGGTAGAAAGCACCAATGACTTGTACATGCCTGCTTACTACCTGATGGTATTCGCCGTGGTCGGTCTGGTCACGGGCCTGACCATGAAGGAAACTGCCAATAAACCACTGCGTGGGGCGGCCCCGGCGGCCTCCGACATGGAAGAAGCCAAGGAACTGTTGCAGGAGCACCATGACAATATCGAGCAGAAGATCGAGGACATCGATGCTGAGATTGCGGCGCTCCAGGCCAAGCGCGAAAACTTGGTGCAGCAGCACCCAAGGATCAATTAAGACCTGGCTGTGCGTGGTCGCTGCCTGCGGCCACGCCTTTGGAGCGTTCAAATGATTCCAAGCGTCACCTCTGCCCAATCGCTGCTGAGCGCCGACGAACGCGCGGCCATCGCAGAAATCGAAGCGACCACCAACATCCTTAAACTGGTTACCCGCCTGACCGGCATGCGCTTCGCCGGCATCGCCAAATTCACCGACCTGGAATGGGTGGTCTGCTCGGCCTACGACCCCATGCAGATGGGCATCCATGTCGACGACGTGCTCGACCTGGAAACCACCCTGTGCAGTGAGTTTTGCGTCGATCCCCAAGCCTTGTTCGTCCCGCAGATCAGCCTCGACGGCCGCTTTGCCGCACGCCCGGTGGTCAAGCAATTCGCCATCGAGAGCTATGCCGGCGCGCCGATTTTCCTGCCCGACGGGCGCCTGTTCGGCGCGCTGTGCGCGCTGGATTCGCGCGCCATGCTGTTCGACGACCCCAACCTGCCAGAAACCCTGAGCCTGTTCGCACGACTGATCGGGTGCATCTTTTACGCTAACTTGACGCCGTCAGATCAGTAACACCCGCCCTGCCCCGCAGCACGGCCATGTCGCGCTTGGGCGGCACGCCGAAGAGGCGGCTGTACTCGCGGCTGAACTGCGACGGGCTTTCATAGCCGACTTTGAACGCGGCACTGGACACGTCCTGGTGCTCGTTCAACATCAAGCGCCTGGCCTCGTTCAAGCGCAGCCATTTCTGATACTGCAACGGGCTCATCGAGGTCAGTTGGCGGAAGTGATGGTGAAAGGTCGCCGCGCTCATCTGCACGCGCGCGGCCAGCTCTTCCACGCGCAGTGGGCTATCGAAATTCAATTTCAGCCAATCAATGGCCTTGGCGATCCGGTAGCCCTGCCCGTCCACCGAGCAGATCTGCCGCAGCCGGCCGGCCTGGTCGCTCTTCAATAAGCGGTAATGAATTTCACGCTGGATCAACGGCGCCAACACCGGTATCGCTTCAGGCTCATCGAGCAGCGCCACCAGGCGCGCGAATGCGGCCAGCATGCTGTCCGTCACCGAGCCGATGCCAACCCCCTTCATCATCGTGCGCTCACGGGCGGGCGGCAGGCCGCCCTGGGCGATCAGCTCGGCGAGCATGCGCAGGTCCAGCTTGAACATCAGCCCCAGGCACGGTTGCTCGGGGCTGGCGACCAGCACTTCGGAGTTGGCCGGAATATCCAGCGAGGTCACCAGAAATCGCGATGTGTCGTAGGGATAGCCCTCACCGCCGACCCACAACCGCTTCTCTCCCTGTACCACCAGCACGATGCTCGGTTCGACCATGCACACCACCGGCGCGGCCGGTTGTTCACGCCGATAGAACCCCAGGCCCGGGATCGGCATGGGGAAGTCGCCGGGCGCCGGGATGCGCGAGCCGATGGCCTGGATCAGCGCGTCCAGCGGCGATTGATGGATCGTCATAGGGCCCTTCCACTGCTTCACTGAATGTGTTGGCAGGACTTTACCTGCGTCAGCCCCAGGCGTCGCCGCCAAACCGTGAAACTCAGAGGATCAGGCAAGTAATCCACTCAAATGCACTACAGAAGCCCGGCCGCCATCGGGAAAATGCTCGGACACTTCGCAAGGAACATCCCTATGAAACGCCTCTTGCTCGCGCTGGGTTTGCTGGTGACCTCCCTTTCTTCATTAGGAGCCGACATGTCCAAAGATGCTGATAATTTCTACACAAGCGACACGGTGACGGCTGAGAACGTAACCTTCAACAATCAGTACGGCATGCCGGTCGCGGGCACGCTGTTCATGCCGAAAAAGCTGGCCGCAGGTGCCAGAAACGCGGCCATTGTGGTCGGTCACCCCATGGGCGCCGTCAGGCAACAAAGCGCCAACCTCTATGCCACCAAAATGGCCGAACAGGGCTTCGTCACGCTGTCCCTGGACCTGTCGTTCTGGGGCGAAAGCGCCGGCACGCCGCGCAACGCGGTGCTGCCCGACCTCTACACCGAAGACTTCAGCGCCGCCGTGGACTTCCTCGGCACCCGCCCCCAGGTCGATCGTGAACGCATCGGTGCCATCGGCGTGTGTGGCAGCGGCAGCTTCGTGATCAGCGCGGCGAAGATCGATCCGCGCATCAAGGCGATAGCGACCGTCAGCATGTACGACATGGGCGCCGCCAACCGCAACGGCCTCAAGCACGGCGTGACGCTGCAACAGCGCCAGCAGGTGTTGCGCCAGGCTGCCAACCAGCGCTATGTCGAGTTCCAGGGCGGCGAGACCGTCTACACCGGGGGCACGCCGCAGACCCTCACCGGCGACGCGGTGGGCGATGAGTTCTACGATTTCTACCGCACCCCGCGCGGCGAAGTCACCCCGCCAGGCGCCTCCAAGCTGACCACCACCCGGCCGACGTTGACCAGCAACGTGAAGTTCATGAACTTCTACCCGTTCAACGACATCGAGACGATCTCCCCACGCCCGCTGCTGCTGATTGCCGGGGCCGACGCGCACTCCCGTGAATTCAGTGAAGACGCCTTCCAGCGCGCCGCCGAGCCCAAGCAATTGCTGATCATCCCGAACGCGGGGCACGTCGATCTCTACGACCGGGTCGACCTGATCCCGTTCGCCAAACTCACCACCTTCTTCCAGGGCTATTTGAAGTGATGTCTGCTACATCCCAAACCCAACGCTGGGGCGCCGTGCTGGCGATGTCGCTGGCGGCGTTCGCGCTGGTCGCTTCCGAATTCATGCCGGTAAGCCTGCTGACACCCCTGGCCGCCGACCTGCACATCACCGAAGGCCAGGCCGGCCAGGGCATTTCGGTGTCCGGGGTGTTTGCCCTGCTCACCAGCCTGGTGATCGCCTCGATCGCCGCGCGGGTGGATCGCAAGCGCCTGCTGATGGCGCTGACACTGCTGATGATCGTCTCCGGCAGCGTGGTGGCGTTCGCCCCGAACTACCTGGTGTTCATACTCGGTCGCGCGTTGATCGGCGTGGCGATTGGCGGCTTCTGGTCACTGTCGGCGGCCACGGCGATGCGTCTGGTGCCGCAGGCCCAGGTGCCGCGTGCCCTGGCCATCGTCAACGGCGGCAACGCACTGGCGACGGTGATTGCGGCGCCGCTGGGCAGCTTTCTGGGCGGCATCATCGGCTGGCGTGGCGCGTTTTTCTGTGTGGTGCCGGTGGCCGTGATTGCACTGGTGTGGCTGCTGGTGAGCCTGCCTGCGCTGAAGCACAACGCCGAGGCGAAAGCCGGCAATGTCCTGAGCCTGATGAAAAACCCCACCGTAGCCCTGGGGATGGTGGCCGTCAGCGTGTTCTTCATGGGCCAGTTCATGCTGTTCACCTACCTGCGGCCGTTCCTGGAAAGCGTGACCCGAGTTGACGTCTCCACCCTGTCGTTGATGCTGCTGGTGCTCGGCCTGGCGGGCCTGGCCGGGACGTTCCTGATTGAACGCTTCCTGAAGCACCACCTGTACCCGACGCTGATTGCTATCCCGCTGATCATGGCAGGCATCGCCCTTGCACTGGTGGCGTTCGGCAGTTCCACCCTCATGACCAGCGTGTTGCTGGGCAGCTGGGGCCTGGTGGCGACCGCCGCGCCGGTGGGCTGGTGGACGTGGTTATCGAGAACCACGCCTGACAACGCCGAGGCTGGCGGTGGCTTGATGGTCGCCATCATTCAATTGGCGATTGCCGCAGGCGCCACGGTCGGCGGCGTGGCGTTCGACCTGAGCGGTTACCAGGCGACCTTCGAACTGAGCGCGGCCTTGCTGGTGGTCGCCACCGTGCTGGCCTACCTGGCGTCACGCCGCCCGCGGCCTGCCCGCATTATCAGCAGCGTTAGCTGAAAAACTGACTCGGCGTCTTGCCGAACTGTTTTTTGAACATGCTGGTAAAGGCGCTGGGGCTTTCGTAACCCAACTCAAGGGCCACATCGATAATTTTCTCGCCCACCGCGATGCGCTCCAGCGCCAACAGCAAACGGGCCTGTTGGCGCCACTGGCCGAAGGTCATGCCGGTTTCGCGGCGGAACAGGCGTTGAATGGTTTTTTGATCCAGGTCCAGGCGCTGGCTCCAATCGGCGACGGTGGACGCATCGCCCGGGTCTTGCTGCAGCGTCAGGCAGATGTGATTGATGCGCGGGTCGGCGGGCTGAGGAAGCGACAGTGGCAGCGCGGGCAGGATAGCCAGCTCATCGAGGATCAGGCGCATGATCCTGGCGTCGCGCGAATCCTCGGCAAAGGGCGGTTTCAAGCTGACCGAGACTTTGATCAATTCACTCAGCAGCGGCGACACCGTCACCGTCTTCGGCTCGGTCGGCAGGTCCGGAAAGCTGTCCGGGCGCACGAATACGCTGCGCATTTTCAAGGTGCCCACGCAACGCAGCGCATGCACCTGGCCACAGGGCATCCAGAACCCGCGATTGGGCGGCACGGTCCACTGGTTCAGCGCCGAATACACCACCATCACGCCGCCAATAGCGTAGAGCAGTTGATGCTTGTTGTGGCTGTGCTCGGGAATCACCCAGTTTTCCGGGTAGTCAGTGGCCGAGCTGATGACGGCCCAATCGCCTTCATCGATCTCTTGGAGGAATTTGTCGAGGGATTTGATGATTTCGCCCTTTTTGCGATGAATTACGCCCGAATTGCGCGAGACAGGCATTTGCGTCGACTCTAGCATGGCTCCCGAAATAATTAGAAATGGGCCGCCCGCTCAAGTAGTGTCGGCCCCTGTTCGCTGCCTTGTATGGAATGCCTGCATGTCGACCCTCACCGCGACACCCGCCGCTGCCACCGCGACGCCTCAGGTCAGCCCTTTGGTCATGCGCGTGCTCGGCGCCTGCGCCCTGGCGCATCTGATCAACGACCTGATCCAGGCCGTGCTGCCGTCGATCTACCCAATGCTCAAGGCCAACTACGGCCTGACGTTTACCCAGGTCGGCCTGATCACCCTGACCTTCCAACTCACCGCATCGCTGCTGCAACCCTGGATCGGCTACCACACCGACCGTCATCCCAAGCCCTGGCTGCTGCCGGCGGGCATGGTCTGCACCTTGATCGGCATTCTGATGCTGGCGTTTGTCGGCAGCTTCCCGCTGATTTTGCTGGCGGCGGGGCTGGTCGGTGTCGGCTCGTCAACGTTCCACCCGGAAACGTCCCGCGTGGCACGCCTGGCTTCCGGCGGCCGCTATGGCCTGGCGCAGTCGACGTTCCAGGTCGGCGGCAACACCGGCAGCGCCTTCGGCCCACTGCTGGCGGCGGCCATCATCATTCCCTACGGCCAGAGCCGTATCGCCTGGTTCGGCCTGTTCGCGGTGTTCGCGATCCTGGTGCTGTACGGCTTGAGCCGCTGGTACCGCCACCACCTCAACCTGTTCAAGCTCAAGCAAGGCAGCAAGCCGACCCACGGCCTGTCCAAAGGCCGGGTGACGTTTGCCCTGGTGGTGCTGGCGCTGCTGGTGTTCTCCAAATACTGGTACATGACCAGCCTGACCAGCTACTTCACGTTCTACCTGATCGAAAAATTCCAGCTGTCGGTCGCCAGCTCCCAGATGTACCTGTTCCTGTTCCTCGGCGCGGTGGCCGTGGGCACCTTCGCCGGCGGGCCGATCGGCGACAAGATCGGGCGCAAGAAGGTCATCTGGTTTTCGATTCTCGGCGCCGCACCGTTCACCCTCGCCCTGCCCTATGTCGACCTGTTCTGGACCGCCGTACTCAGCGTGATCATCGGCTTTATCATCGCCTCGGCGTTCTCGGCCATCGTGGTGTTCGCCCAGGAACTGGTGCCGGGCAATGTCGGCATGATCGCCGGGATCTTCTTCGGCCTGATGTTCGGCTTCAGCGGGATCGGCGCAGCACTGCTGGGCTTGCTCGCCGATAGCCACGGTATCGAATACGTCTACAAGCTCTGTTCGTTCCTGCCGTTGGCGGGCGTCCTGACGATATTGTTGCCGTCGACCAAAGGCGTGTGAGCCTGCCGCTGTCCAGGCGGGAGACGCTTAAACAATGTGGGAGGGGGCTTGCCCCGGTACAAACCGGGGACATCGTTTACATTTCTAACCGGGGACATGGTTTACAGGTTAATACGCATGATCAGGAGGTAACTGATCATGCCCTGGAACCAAGAGTCTCCGATGAATCAACGAATCAGACTGGTCGCTGACTGGCTTTCTGGTAATTACACCAAAAGCCAGCTGGCGCGCCGCTTTAACGTAAGTCGGCCTACCGTCGACAAATGGATCGGCCGGCACAATGGCGATTTAAAGTCGTTAGCCGAACTGTCCCGACGCCCTCACAACAGCCCCAATAAAACCGACGATGAAATCCTGGCCCGTGTGGTGGCGATGAAGGAGGCGCACGATAAATGGGGTCCGAAGAAGCTTCTCGAGCTATTGCGACTTGAAGATCCCTCCATCGCCTGGCCTTCCCCAAGTACAGCAGGCCAATGGCTTGATCGACTTGGGCTCGTCCAAAAGCGGCGCTTCAAGCGCAGACACGGTAATTCCCCTGTAGTAATGCGCGAGGCCAACGAACCTAACCAGACGTGGTGCGCCGACTACAAAGGGCAATTCAAAATGCATAACGCGCAGATGTGCTTCCCTTTGACCATCACAGACCACGCTTCCCGGATGATTTTGGCGTGCAGGGCTCATTCAAAGATCAAGACTGAACCTGTTAAACAAGCCTTTGAGAGACTGTTTCAGGAGTACGGCATGCCCGAAGTTATTCGGTCGGACAACGGTGTTCCGTTTGCCTCTCCTGGCCTGGCAAGAATATCCACGCTGGCAGTTTGGTGGATACGTCTGGGCATCTATCCGGAGCGCACCATGCCAGGAAGACCGGCCCAAAATGGTCGCCATGAGCGGATGCACCGTAGCTTGAAACTGGAGCTGCCCTTAGGAGAAAACTTAATCGAGCAGCAGCTTTTGCTGGAGCATTTCAGGCATGAGTTCAATTACGTGCGCCCTCATGAAGCGCTCGGTATGAAGCGTCCAGGGGACGTGTATGTGCCGTCTACGCGGATTTACCCAGGATGCTTGCCGGATGTGGAGTATCCGTCCGAAATGAAGGTTCGAAGCGTCAGACAGGACGGGTCGATCAAGTGGAACGGCAAGTTGGTATTTATCAGCGAGGCGCTGTCAGGGGAGCAGATAGGGCTTAAAGAGGCTGAGGATGATGTTTGGGATTTGTACTTGTGTGATTATCCCCTGGGAAGGCTTGGGCGAGGTATGACCCGCGTCCAAGCCTCAAATGTGTAAACGATGTCCCCGGTTTCAGATGTAAACGATGTCTACGGTTCTACACCCCGATGGCGGTATGTCAGTTATAGAGGATGTGACTGAACCACCGCCATCGGGGGCAAGCCCCCTCCCACATTGGTATTTTGTCGTCAGGTGCGTCGCGTAAAACCATTGACGACGATATACAGCAGCGGCCCTACCGACACGAACACCGCCGTCAGCAGGAAATAGGGGATCAACGACGCCACGGAGCGCCCCCGCCCCCGCGCATCCTGGTACATCCACACACACGCCAGTATCGCCATCAGGTACAGGTCAATCACCACCTGCGCCGTATCTGGCCGCGACATCAACTCCTGCCCAAACGCAATGAGCGATTGCTCGGCCGTTAACATGGTCGCCACGGTGTACAACGAAAACCCGAGCAAACCGGCCAGGGCGATATAGGGTCTTGGCATGTTCTCCTCCTTGGAGTGCAATGTGAATCATCAGGCCGCTTACCTTAGCAGTAAGCTGGCACTGAGAAATATCTGTACGTAGACTGCCGCCATACCCCCACTTGAAGGCGGCGAAAAAAACCTGATGCAAGTTACCGAAGTCTCCATTGCCCAATTGCGCGCTGCGCTTGAATCCGGCCAGACCAGCGCCGTTGAACTGGTGCAGGCCTACCTGGCGCGGATCGACGCCTATGACGGCCCGCAGACCGCCACCGCGCTGAACGCCGTGGTGGTGCGCAACCCCGAGGCCTTGCAGGAAGCCGAGGCGTCCGATGCACGCCGGGCAAAAGGCCAGACGCTGGGGCCGCTGGATGGCATTCCCTATACGGCCAAGGACAGTTACCTGGTCAAGGGCCTCACCGCCGCGTCCGGCAGCCCGGCGTTCGCCAAGCTGGTCGCCCAGCGTGACGCCTTCACCATCGAGCGTTTGCGCGCTGGCGGGGCCATCTGCCTGGGCAAGACCAATATGCCGCCCATGGCCAACGGCGGCATGCAGCGCGGCGTCTATGGCCGCGCCGAAAGCCCGTACAACGCCGATTACCTCACCGCACCCTTCGCCTCGGGTTCATCCAATGGCGCCGGCACGGCCACGGCGGCAAGTTTCGCCGCGTTTGGCCTGGCCGAAGAAACCTGGTCGAGCGGTCGCGGCCCGGCCTCCAACAACGGCTTGTGTGCGTACACGCCTTCGCGTGGGGTGATTTCGGTACGCGGCAACTGGCCGCTGACCCCGACCATGGACGTGGTGGTGCCCTATGCGCGCACCATGGCCGACCTGCTGGAAGTGCTTGACGTGGTGGTCGCCGAAGACCCGCACACCCGTGGCGACCTGTGGCGCCTGCAACCCTGGGTGCCGATCCCCAGCGTCAGTTCGGTACGCCCGGCGTCTTACGCCGAACTGGAGGTGGGCAGCGCGGCCCTGGCCGGCAAACGCTTCGGCGTGCCGCGCATGTACATCAACGCCGACCCTGAGGCCGGCACCAGCGAGAAACCCGGAATCGGCGGCCCGACCGGGCGGAAAATCCACACCCGCGCCTCAGTGATCGAGCTGTGGCAAGCCGCACGCCACGCCCTGGAAGCCGCTGGCGCCGAGGTCATTGAAGTGGATTTCCCACTGGTGTCCAATTGCGAAGGCGACCGCCCCGGCGCGCCCACAGTGTTCAACCGTGGCCTGGTGTCCCGGCAATTCCTCCACGATGAACTGTGGGAATTGTCGGCCTGGGCGTTCGATGACTTCTTGCGCGCCAACGGCGACCCAGCCCTGAACCGCCTGGCGGATGTGGATGGGCCGAAGATCTTTCCCCACGACCCCGGCACCCTGCCCAACCGCGAAGACGACCTGGCCGCCGGCATGGATGAATACGTGCGCATGGCCCAGCGCGGCATCACGCCATGGAACGAGATCAGCAGCTTGCCCGACGGCTTGCGCGGCCTCGAGCAAACCCGCCGGCTGGACCTGGAAGACTGGATGGACCGCCTGGGGCTCGACGCGGTGCTGTTCCCCACCGTGGCCGACGTTGGCCCGGCCGATGCCGATGTCAACGAAGCCTCCGCCGATATCGCCTGGAGCAATGGCGTGTGGGTGGCCAACGGCAACCTCGCCATTCGCCACCTCGGAGTGCCTACGGTCACCGTGCCGATGGGCGTGATGGCCGATATCGGCATGCCGGTCGGGCTGACATTTGCCGGGCGGGCGTATGACGATTCGGCGCTGTTGCGCTTGGCGTCAGCGTACGAAGCCACCGGCAGCAAACGCATGATTCCACCGCGTACACCGCCGTTGTCAGCCGGCTGATTACGGCCCCCTGTAGGAGCGAGCTTGTTCGCGAAAAACGTCCAGGCAACGCGTTTATTCTGAATAAGCGCGGGGGCCCGGAGTTCTTCGCGAGCAAGCTCGCTCCTACAGTGGACCACTTTCGCCTAACTGAATGGCATTAGGGTTTGCCCGAAAACCCCTCCCACAGGTTCAGCCGAGTTCCACGTCGGCAAATAAGTAATTTCAGAATATTTCAAGAACCCCCTTTCCTTCCCCTGCCAATTTATTGCATGGTTGTACGACGACAGACGTCATCATGTCGATCCCCAACAACAATAAGGACTCCCCATGCAAAATCTCAAAGTGCTGATCGCTTTCCTGTGCCTGTTCTCCGGCTACGTCGCGGCCGCACCGGCGCCCGCCGAGAAGGAAGTAGCCCAGGCGGTCGACCAACTGACCCAGGCCATGTTGCACCTGGACCTCAAGCAACTGCATGCGCTGACCGCAGACACCCTCACTTACGGCCATTCCAGCGGCAAGGTGCAGAACAAAGCGCAGTTCATCGAAGACCTGGAAACTCACAAGAGCGCGTTCAAGACCCTGGAAATGCAAAACCAGAGCATCACCCTCAATGGCGATACCGCTCTGGTGCGCAACCACTTTCACGCCCTGGCGGTGAACAGTGGCGTCGAAGTGCCGACCGATATCGATAACTTCCAGGTCTGGCAGAAGCAGCAAGGCCAATGGCTGCTGATCGGTCGCCAGGCCTACAAATACTGACCCTTGTCGGTGAGCCGCTCAGCCACGGCTCACCATTGCACCACCTTGCGCACCTTGAGCAACGCCTCACGCAGCGCCGTCATCGACACCGACCCCAACGCCAGGCGCAGCGCGTGGGGCACATGGGCCGAGACGGCAAACGGCTCGGCGGTGGAAACGCCAATGCCCTCGCGCTGCAAGGTCATGGCCACCTGATCGGCGCGGGCATCTTCGGCCAGCGGCAGCCACAAAAAATACGATGATGGATGGCTGATATAGCTCAGCCCCGTCAGCACTTGCGCAGCCAAAGCTTGCCGCGCCTGGGCATCTGCACGTTTTTGCGCCTCCAACTGCGCGACGGTGCCATCTTCGATCCAGGCCACGGCGATCGCACTCATCACCCCCGGCACGTTCCAGGTGGTGGCCATGACGGTGCGTTCCAATACCTTGACCCAAGCCAGGGGCGCGGCGATAAAACCGACGCGCAAGCCGGTGGCGACACTTTTGGAAAACCCACCCACGTAGACAGTGCATTCAGGCGCCAGGGTCGCCAGCGGCGGCGGTGCGTGTTCGGCCAGGAAGGCGTAGGCGGCGTCCTCGATGATCATCAAGTGGTGCTCTCGCGCTATCGCCACCAGGCGCTCGCGCTGCGCCAGGCTCATCACCCAGCCCAGCGGGTTATGCAGGGTGGGCATGCTGTAGACCGCGCGCACCGGCCGCTTGCGGCACAGGGCCAGCAGGTGATCGAGGTCCGGGCCGGTGGCGCTGGTCGGGATCGCGACGATTTCCAGATGCAGGGTCTCGGCCAACACCTTGAAGCCCGAATAGGTCAATGCGTCGACGGCGATCACATCGCCGGGTTTGAGCAGCGCCATCAGGGTTACCGCCAAGCCGTGCTGGGCTCCGCTGACCAGCAATACCTGTTCGGTCTGCACCGCCAGCCCGCGCTGCAACAGGTGCTGCGCGACCGTGGCACGTTCATGCAGGCGGCCGGCATGGGGCTGGTAACGCAACAGCGCTTCCAGGTCGCCGGATAACGCCAACTGGCGCAGCGCGCCACGCAAAAGGTCGGCCTGGCCGGGCAATGAGGGGTAGTTGAAATTCAGGTCGAGCATGCCCGCCGCGACGGGCATCTGCCCACTGCCCTGCCCCGGCGGTAACGCCAGTTCGCGCACAAAAGTGCCGCGCCCGGTTTCACCACTGACCAGCCCCATCGCCTCCAGCTCGGCGTATACGCGGCTCGCGGTGACCAGCGCCAGGCGATGCTCGGCGGCGAGTTGGCGGTGCGTGGGCAGGCGCGTGCCGGGCGGCATTTTGCCCGCACGAATGGCCTCGGCGAAGGTATCGACCAGCGACTTGTAGCGGGCGCGCGGCATTGGCGATGTATCCATGACAATTTTTTGATTGCCTCAATCTTCAGCCCTAGGATGCCGGGCACGCAACTTCCCTTTTTCGGACATCCCCCCATGGAACGCACCTCGCCTTTCGGCACACTGGACAGCAGCACCCAAGGCTGGATCAACGGTTTTATTGGCGTGGTGATTTTCAGCGGTTCGCTGCCGGCCACGCGCCTGGCGGTGATGGAATTCGAGCCGGTGTTCCTGACCATGATCCGCGCGACGCTCGCGGCCATCCTGGGGCTGTGCCTGTTGCGGTTATTCCGCGAAAAACGCCCCACCCGCCCGCAATGGGCGCCCTTGGCTATCGTCGCGGTCGGCGTGGTGATCGGTTTCCCACTGCTGACGGCGCTGGCGCTGCAATACGTGACCTCCGCGCACTCCATTGTGTTTATCGGCCTGCTGCCGCTGGCGACGGCGATCTTCGGCGTGCTGCGCGGCGGCGAGCGGCCGCGACCGGTGTTCTGGTTGTTTTCGGGGCTGGGCAGCGCGCTGGTGATGGCTTACGCCTTCGCCCAGGGCCTGAGCGCTGCGCCCGCCGGGGACCTGCTGATGCTGTTGGCGGTGCTGGTCTGCGGCCTGGGCTATGCCGAAGGCGCCAAGCTGTCGCGCAGCCTGGGTGGCTGGCAGGTGATTTGCTGGGCCCTGGTAATGTCGCTGCCCGTCGTCGCGCCGTTGAGCTGGCTGCTGGCGCCCGCGTCGTTCACCGGCATCAGCCTGCCGGCCTGGCTGAGCCTGGGTTACGTCGCAGTGTTCAGCATGTTGATCGGCTTTGTGTTCTGGTATCGCGGCCTGGCCCAGGGTGGCATCGCTGCGGTCGGCCAGTTGCAGTTGCTGCAACCGTTCTTTGGTTTGGCGCTGGCGGCGGGCCTGCTGCATGAGCAGGTCAGCCTGGGCATGCTGCTGGTCACGGTGGCGGTGATCGGCTGCGTGGCCGGCGCGAAGCGCTTCGCGCGCTAGCGCTAGGGGCCAGGGGCTGCTAAACAGAAATGGCGTCCGCGCCCGTGGCCGCACGGGTTGATCCTGGTCTACATTTGACGGCAACCGCTAATCGAGGACTGCACCGATGACTCGTCTCACCGCCAAAGACTTCGCTCCCGAACTGCTGGAACTCTACGATGGCTACGCCCACGGCACGCTGAACCGCCGCGAATTCCTCGACCGCGCCGCGCTGTTTACCTTCGGTGGCCTGACCGCCTCGGCCCTGCTCGCCGCCCTGAGCCCCAACTACGCACTCGCCGAACAGGTGAAATTCACCGACCCCGCTATCGTTGCCGACTACGTCACCTACCCGTCACCCAAGGGTAACGGCACGGTGCGCGGCTACCTGGTGCGCCCGGCCAAGGCCGCCGGCAAACTGCCTGCGGTGGTGGTCGTGCATGAAAACCGAGGCCTGAACCCGTATATCGAAGACGTGGCGCGGCGCCTGGCCAAAGCCGGCTTTATCGCCCTGGCGCCCGATGGCCTGACCTCGGTGGGCGGCTACCCCGGCAACGATGAAAAAGGCGTGGCCCTGCAGCAGACCGTCGACCCCACCAAACTGATGAACGACTTTTTCGCGGCCATTGAGTGGCTGATGCACCACGACAGCAGCACCGGCAAAGTCGGCATCACCGGTTTCTGCTATGGCGGTGGCGTGACCAATGCGGCGGCGGTGGCCTACCCGGAACTGGCGGCGGCCGTATCGTTCTACGGGCGTCAACCCGAGGCCAAGGACGTACCCCGCATCAAGGCACCGATCATGCTGCATTACGGGGAGCTGGATGCGCGCATCAACGAAGGTTGGCCGGCCTACGAGCAGGCGCTGAAAGCCGCCGGCACGACGTATGAGGCATTTATCTACCCGGGAGCCAACCACGGCTTTCACAACGATTCGACGCCGCGTTATGACGAGGCAGCAGCGAACCTGGCGTGGGAGCGCACCCTGGGATGGTTCCGCAAATACCTTGCTTAGATACAATCCAACAACGGTAACCACGATGCGAAGCGAGTCGCTCTTGATCTTGCTTTTGATCTAGGCGCCCCGTTAAACCACGCTGGCCGGAATTCGATATTGATTTGGGGGGTAAACCGGCAGGGATGCCGGTTTAGCCGCCCCGCGCCATGGATGGCGCGTGGCGGCGGCCCCCCAAATCACTGTCGGATTACGGGCACACCGAGCCTAGGCGAGGTGCCGAGTGGTGGGGCAAGAGCGTTTTGCTTACTTTTGCGCTTTTCAAAAGTGAGACGCCGTAAGGGCGGAACCCTAAGCCGCCGTTACCGCAGCAACGGATATGTACTCGCCCTGATCCAGCATCCTGGTCGGCTGTCAGGCCGCCATCGGGGGCAAGCCCCCTCCCACATTTAGGGCGCGGGGCGTCAGTTAGAGAGGCTTCGGCTTCTGAGCCGTCACAGGTTCAGGGCTACACCAAAGTTGTGTAGATACCTATGCACATCAGGCAGCACTCGCCTGCAACCACCCCTTGAACGCCAGCATCGCTGGCGTCTCAGCCCGCGACTGCAAGCGCGTCAGCCAGTAACTGCCGGTGGTTATCCCCACCGCGAACGGCTGGCGAATCACGTCACTCTCCAATTGCCGCGAAAACATCATCGCCGGCGCCAGTGCCACGCCGACGCCCTGCAGCGCCGCTTCCATCATCGCCAGCGACGAATCGAACACGATGCTGCGCGGTACCAGGGGTATCGACCGGCAGCCCGGCAGCCTGGAACCACAGGCTCCGTTCATCGGTGCGGTAAGAGCGCAGCAATGTGTGTTTCAACAGGTCGGCCGGCGTGTGCAGCTGTTCGGCGACATCGTTTGTATCAGCGACTAATAACGCCTAGATTGGCAGCGCCCGCGCAGGCTCTCAGCCTTAGTCCATCCGTTACAAGAAAGCGAAAATACTATGCAAGAAAAATCCCGTTTTAGCGTACGAAGCCTAATGATTTCAGCGTCTCTGCTGGTTTCTGCTCCGTGCATGGCTGCGACTGACCTGCGCGAAGTGGTGGACAGTCGCGTCAAACCGCTGATGCAGCAACAGGGCATCGTCGGGCTGTCGGTGGCCGTGGTGAAGAAGGGACAGGCGCAATACTTTAACTACGGCGTGGCGTCCAGGGAAGGCAAGCAGCCCGTCACGCAAGACACCCTGTTCGAAGTCGGCTCAGTGTCCAAGACCTTCACTTCAACCCTCGGTGGCTATGCCCAGGCCAGCGGCAAGTTGAAGCTGTCGGACCGCGCCAGCCAGCACTGGGCCGAACTGGCCGGCAGTGCGTTCGATCACATCAGCCTGTTGCAACTGGCGACCTACACCGCAGGCGGCCTGCCGCTGCAGTTCCCAGGTGCGGCCGACAGCGCCGCGACCATGCTCGATTACTACAGGCATTGGCAACCCACCGACACCCCCGGTACGCGACGCCTCTACTCCAACCCGAGCATCGGCTTGTTCGGCTACCTCGCGGCCAAAAGCCTGGGCCAGCCGTTCAATGTCGCCATGGAACAGACCTTGCTGCCGGCGCTGGGCTTGAAGGACACCCACGTCAACGTGCCCGCCGACAAGCTGGGCCGCTACGCCCAAGGCTACGATAAGCAGGACAACCCCGTGCGCGTGGGCCCAGGCGCACTCGACAGCGAAGCCTACGGCATCAAGACCAGCACCCAGGACCTGGCGCGCTACGTGATGCTCAACCTGCACCCCGAAACCTTGAGCGCGCCGCTGCAACAGGCGATCGCCACCACACACAACGGTTACTACAGCGTCGACGGCATGACCCAGGGCCTGGGTTGGGAATACTACCCCTACCCCATCACCCAGCAGGCTTTGATAGAGGGCAACTCCACACCGATGGCGCTGGAGTCGCACACCGTCAAGTGGCTGCAACCGGCGCAGGCCCAACCGGCCAATGTGCTCTACAACAAAACCGGTTCAACCAATGGTTTCGGCGCCTACGTGGCGTATGTACCGAGCAGGGATATTGGCGTGGTGATCCTGGCCAACAGGAACTACCCGAATGCCGAACGGGTGAAAGTGGCGCATGCGATCTTGACTGCCCTGGATAACTGACTTGACACATAACCCTATGGTCGAGGCCGGCGTTAACAGTCTTTGACAGTTTCCCGACAAAGCACTCAAAGATTACGTGCCGCCACGGCCCTAACATTCGAGCATCCAAACCACCATCCGGGTGCTCTTCATGTTTCGCACGTTACGCGGTATCCCGCTGCTCGGTTGCCTGTTGGGCACGCTCGGTTGCCAGGGGCAATCGAGCGTGCCGCCGCCGATTCAAAAAGGCGACTACGGCGCGATCATCCGCTACCTGCAAAATCGCATTCCCCGTGAGATGGCGCGGGACAATGTGGCGGGTTTGTCGATTGCCCTGGTCAGTGGCCAGGAATTGATCTGGGCCCGGGGCTTCGGCCTGGCCGACAAGGCCCGAGGGGTGCCGGTCACCCCCAACACGGCATTTCGCGCCGGGGGCCTCTCTACGTTGCTCACCGCCACAGCGGCCTTGCAATTGGTGGAACAACAGCGCCTGGGGCTGGATGCGCCGCTTCAGCAAACCTTGCGCGAGTTCCACGTACGCTCGCGGTTTCACAGCGACCAGGCCGAGGCGGACCAAGCGATTACCTTGCGCCGCTTGCTCAGCCATCAATCCGGCTTGCCCAGCGAGCATTTGCGCGACCTGCGCAGTAACTACGCCATGGGCCAGATGCCGCAACGCATTTCGGGCGTGTGGCTGAGCAGCCCGCCGGGCTCCCAGGTGGCGTATTCCAATCTGGGCTACGCCTTGGTGGGGGCAGCCATCGAGCGCAGCACTGGTAAAAGCTTCGAGGCGCAACTGCAAGGCAGCCTGCTCAGGCCTCTGGAAATGAACCAGTCAAGTTTCGTCGGCACCGGCACCCAATTGAGCTACCGCGCTTTGGGCTACGAAGAGGGCAAGGCCAGCAACGACGCGCAGGTCCGTGACCTCGCCGCCGCCAGCCTGTGGGCCAGCCCCAAAGACCTCAGCCATTACGTACACATGCTGTTCGCCAAAGGGGTCTACAAAGGCAACCGGGTACTGGGCAGCGCTTCGATCGATGAGATGTTCACCCAGCAGAACACCGGCAACGCCCTGGATTTCGATTGCCAGATGGGTCTCGGCTGGTTTCTGGCGCCGTGCGGGGATGAACCGGTCGGCCCTGGCATACGGGCCTATCAGCACAGTGGCGGCGGCGATGATTTCGCCGCGCAGTTGAGCATGCTTCCGGATCAGCAACTGGCCGTGATCATCATGGCCAATGACAGCAATGCCGAACAGCTGGTGGTATCGTTGTCCACCGACACCCTGCGCCTGATGCTCCAGGCGCAGACCGGCAAGGCGGTCTGTGCCGACGACTGCCAGGCCCCGAACCACGGCCTCAAGCTGCGCCAAGTGCCGGCCGCAGTCGACCGCAAGCGCCTGGCCGGGTTCTACGCGACCTCATGGGGTGTGTTGCGTATCAAGGATGATCACGGGCGTTTATCCGGCGAACTGGGCGGGTGCGACTTCGAGCTGCTGCGCGACGATCAAGGCTGGCTGCGCGCGCAGAAAAGAATCCTCGGCTTCTGGCTCAAGGACCTTGGCGAACTCGGTCGTGTGCAACTGGACGTAGTCAGGGTACAGGGCCGGCAGATCCTCACCGCCCGCAGCCACGGCCAACGCCTTGCCGTGGGCGAACGCATCGAGCCGCCGCCGCTGCCCCTGGCGTGGGCAGACACCGTCGGCACGTACCAGGTGCTCAATACCCACGAGCCCGATGCGCCGTTGAGCGGCGTCAGCGTGCGCCTGGAGGAAGGCTTCCTGGTGATTCGCGGCCAACTGCATGATGAGCCCCTGACCGACTACATCCTGCTGCCCGTCGATAACGCCCACGCGGTCGTAGCCGGCAGCGGCTATGGCCTGGGCGATACCGTCAGCCGTCAGGTCAATGGCCTGAGCGCTTCGGGCTACGCCTTCAAACGTCTGCACTCGCCCCTCGACACGTTGAATTTTTAACCTGGGCGAGCAATCTGGGCTCACTGTAGGAGCGAGCTTGCTCGCGAAAAACGCCCAGGCAACGCGTTCATTCTGGATAAACGCGGGGGGCCTGAATGCTTCGCGAGCAAGCTCGCTCCTACAAAAAGCCCTAACTGACTGGCATTAGGGCAAGCCCCCTCCCACATTGGCTTTTCGTTGTTTACGGGTACTTACTCGGCATACGCCCAGGTCATCCGAAACGACGCTCCGCCCCACTCCGAGTCCAGCACCTGCACCTGTCCGCCATGCCATTGGCTGACCCGCTGGACCAGCGCCAGGCCCAGGCCGAAGCCGCCGGTACGGCGGTCGCGGCTTGAATCCAGGCGCATGAAGGGTTCAAAGATTTTGGCGCGGCCCTCGACCGGAATACCAGGACCATCGTCGCTGACCTGCAGTTCGTAACCGCTGCCGAACTTGATCAACGACACTTCAACCCGCCGGTCGGCATAGCGAATGGCGTTGCGCAGCAGGTTGATCACCGCGCGCGCCATGAATCGTGGCTCGATTCGAATCACATCGACCTCACAGGTACGCAGCGACAACTGCACACCTGCGGCCTCGGCCTCCAGCGCCACGCTGCCGATCACGCTGTCCAGCCAACTGTGGGCCTCGATGCTTTCGCGGGTGACCTGGGTCGCGCCGCGCTCCAGGCTGGCGTAGGTCAACAGCTCGGAGACCATTTCTTCCAGTTCGCCAAGGTCGGCGTACATATCGGCGATCAGTTCGCGACTTTGGCGCGGATCGGCCTGCTGCTTGAGCTGGTCAAGCTCGAAAGACAAGCGCGCAATCGGCGTGCGCAGCTCGTGGGATACCGCGTTGGTCAGTTCGCGCTGGTTGGCGATCAGGCTTTCGATGCGCTCGGCCATCTGGTTGAAGTGCCCGGCCAGCGCACGCACGGTGGAGCGACGCGGCAACAGGATGCGCGAGCCGAGGTCGTTGTCGCCAAAGCGCTGCGCCGCCAGGCGGATGTGCTCCAGGTCGCGCCAGTGCGGACGCACCCAAAAGTACAACACAATGGCCAGGCTCACGCCCAGGAGCCCGTAGGCCCACAGGTACAACCATTTCGGTTCTTCCGGCAATTGGATTTCGAGCAATTGCGGGCCGTCGTCGATGGGCGCGAGGAACTTCATGAAGTCCTCGCGCACCACCACTTGGCCGGCCGCCAGCAGTGCCTGTTCGCGCGCGCTCAGGTGCTGGCTGTCGCGCTGCACCAGCTGCAGGCGCAGGCCGTAATGCGGTTGCAGCTGGTCCAGACGCGCCTGGCGCGCCTCGCCCTGCACCGGCCGCAGTTGTTCCACCAGGGCCCACGCTGGGCCGCGCAGGGCCTCGCGATTATAGGTTTCATTGGACTCGGGCATGTACGCGTCCAGGCCATAGTTGACCAACCAGATCGCACCGGCCAACCCAAGCGCGAGAATCAGGTACAAGCGCAGATACAGGCGCAGCATCTACATCTCCCAGGCGAACGGATTGAACAGGTAGCCCTTGCCCCAGATGGTCTTGATGCACACTGGCTCGCGCGGGTTGTCATTGAGCTTGCCGCGCAGTTTGCTGATGTACACATCGACGCTGCGGTTCAGGCCATCGAACGCAATGCCGCGCATGCGGTTGAGGATGTCGTCGCGCGAAAGGATGGTTCCCGAGCTGCTCGCCAGTAGCCAGAGCAATTCGAACTCCATGGTGGTGAGGTCGATTTTTTCATCGCCCAGGCTGACCACCCGGCAACTGCGGTTGATCGACAACCGGCCGAATTCGAGGTAATCGCGTACCGTCGTCTCGGGCACTTGCCGACGTTGCAGCGCCCGCAGGCGCGCCAGCAACACTGGCGGCTTGATGGGTTTGATCACATAGTCATCGGCACCGGACTCCAGGCCCAGGATATGGTCCAGGTCATCTTCCTTGGCGGTGAGGATCACAATCGGTGTGTCGGACACTGCGCGGATCTCGCGACACACATGCAGGCCGCTCTGGCCCGGCAACATCAAGTCGAGCACGACCATTTTCGGTTTGAACGCCAGGAACGCCGCCAAGGCCAAATCGCCCCGGTGCACCGCCTGCACCTCGAAACCATGTTGCGACAGAAAATGCGCGATCAGCCCTGCCAGCTTCTCATCGTCCTCGACGAGCAGGACTTTGCCCAGACCCAGGTTTTCCATAAGTTCTCAGTGTAGGAACGCCGATTGAAAGGCTGGCAGTATAGGTGGCAAGCTGCCCAACGGGAGCCGCCGCACGCAGGGTGCCAGCAAGCTTCATGCTTTTAAGAGTTTTTAACAAATAGCCTGCACTCTTTTACGCCATTCACAGGGAGTTATATGCGCAAGGATTACCTGGCGTTCTTCGTTTCACTGTTCCTGTCGCGACTGGCGGACCAGATCCTGCTGTTCATCGTGCCGCTGATCGTGTTCCAAACTACCCAGAGTGTGTCTTGGGCGGGCCTGGCGTTCTTTGCCGAGTCACTGCCGCGCTACCTGGCCTTTCCGGTGTGCGGGGCGTTGTGCGACAGGTTTTCACCCGTGCGCATCCTGCATGTCAGCCAAGTGTATCGGGCGTTGGCCTGCGTGGTAGCGGTGGTGCTGTACGGGCTGTTCGACGGTATCCAATGGCTGGTGATCCTGTCGGCGTTGTGCGGGGTATTGACCACCCAGGGCATCATGGCGCGGGAAGTGCTGATGCCGCATATTTTCCAGCATTATACCTACACCAAGACCTTGTCTTATTCGCAGATCGCCGACCAGAGCGGCCTGGTACTCGGGCCGTTGGTGGCGGCGCTGATGCTGGAAATCTGGGCGTGGCCTTGGGTGGTGCTGGGCATCGCCGCACTGTTTGTGCTGGCGGACCTGGCGATGCTGGCCTGGCAGCGCAACACCCGCGTGCACCTGCAGCCCCATGAGCCGCAGCACCCGGGCCTCTGGCTGCAGCCGCTGCGCACCGCTTTGGGCCACATCCGCAGCCGGGTGGAGTTGAAGCGCATCATTACCCTGGCCATTGGTGTGAACCTGATCGTCGGCGTGACGCTGGCCACGTCGGCGGCCCTGGTCACCGGGCAATACGCGGCGGACAAGGACGCCTACGCCCTGCTGCAAGCCGCTGGCGCGGTGGTCACCCTGGTAATTCTGTTTTACCTCGCACGCTCGAGCCTGGCGCTGAAGGTGCTCGGCGGGCTGTCGTATTCGATGATTGCCGTGGGCGCGTTGATCACCGCCCTCAGCCCCGGCGTGTGGATGTACGCCGTGGGCTTCCTGCTGGTGAGCGGTTTCGACAAGATGTTCAACGTGTACATGCGCAGCACCCGTCAGCGGGTGATTCCGGTGCAGGATTTCGGCAAAACGGTGGGAGTGATCACCCTGCTCAACAACCTCGCCCAGCCCTTGGCGGGCTTGCTGATTGCGGTGCTGGCAGCGCCGCTTGGCACGCAAACGGTGATTCTGCTGCTGACCGGAATCAGCGCCTTGATCGGCGTAGCCGTGGCCTCAGGCTGGCACGCCACTGTGAAAGCGGAACTCGACGTCGGCTGACTCGATCAACGCCTGCTCGGCCGCCCTCACCCGCTCGATCACCTGGGCGATGTCCTTGGCGTCACCGTACTGGTAGGCCAGTTTCAAATAGCCCTGGAAGTGCCGCGCTTCGCTTTTGAGCAAACCGAAGTAGAACTTGCCGAGTTCTTCGTCCAAATGCGGCACCAGCGCTTCAAAACGCTCGCAACTGCGCGCTTCGATAAACGCCCCCACCACCAGGGTATCCACCAGTTTGACCGGCTCATGGTTGCGCACCACCTTGCGCAACCCCGAGGCGTAACGGCCGGCGGACAATTGGCGCAGTTCAACCTTGCGTTTTTTCATCAGGCGCATGACCTGCTCGTGGTGCACCAGCTCTTCACGGGCCAGCCGCGACATCATATTGATCAGGTCGAGGTGGCCGTGATACTTGGCGATCAGGCTCAGGGCGGTGCTGGCGGCTTTGAATTCGCAGTTCTTGTGGTCGATCAGCAGGGTGTCCTGGTCGGCCAGCGCGGCCTGGACCCAGGCGTCGGGGGTGCGGCAACCGAGGAATTCGTGGATTTCGGGCAGGATCATCGGGCTCACGGGCAAAGGATCACAAAAGGGCGCCGATTATACCGACCACGCCGCAGACCACCAGCCATGGGCCTTGATGTACATCAAGATGACGGCACGCGTGCAGCAACTATAGTTGTTGCAGGCCCACTCCTGGAGAACCGACCATGCAAGCCATCCGCAGCATCCTGGTGGTCATCGAGCCCGAGCATACCGAAAGCCTGGCCCTCAAGCGCGCGAAGCTGATCGCTGGGGTCACCGACGCGCACCTGCATTTGCTGGTCTGTGACAAAAAGCATGAGCATTCGGCGCTGCTGAGCCTGCTCAAATCTGGCCTGCAGGAGGACGGGTACAGCGTCACGACCGAACAGGCGTGGAACGACAGCCTGCATGAAACCATCGTCGACGTGCAGCAGGCCGAGGGCTGCGGCCTGGTGATCAAGCAGCACTTTGCCGACAGCCCGCTGAAAAAAGCCCTGCTGACCCCGGCAGACTGGAAACTGCTGCGCTATTGCCCGACGCCCGTGCTGCTGGTCAAGACCGCCACGCCCTGGGCCGGCGGCGTGATTCTGGCGGCCATCGACGTGGGCAATACCGACAGCGAACACCGCTCGCTGCACAATTCCATCATCGACCACGGCTTTGATATCGCGAGCCTGGCCAAGGCGCAGTTGCATGTGATCAGCGCACACCCCTCGCCGATGCTGTCGGCGGCGGACCCGACGTTTCAACTGCGGGAAACTATCGAGGCGCGTTATCGCGAGCAGTGCCAGGCCTTCCAGGCCGAATTCGATGTGGATGACGCACACCTGCATATCAAGGAAGGCCCGGCGGATGTGCTGATTCCCCATATCGCCCACCAGTTGCAGGCGGCACTGACGATTATCGGCACTGTGGCGCGCACTGGAATTTCCGGGGCGTTGATCGGCAATACGGCAGAGGTGGTGCTGGATGCGGTGGAAAGCGATGTGCTGGTGCTCAAGCCGCAGACGCTGATGGACCATTTGGAAGAACTCGCCACCCAAGCCTGAAGCAATGAAGATCAAATGTGGGAGGGGGCTTGCCTCAAGGCTTTTCTGTAGGAGCGAGCTTGCTCGCGAAGAACTCAGCCCCCCGCGTTTATTCAGAATGAACGCGTTGCCTGGGCGTTTTTCGCGAGCAAGCTCGCTCCTACAGGGGCCCCTGTACCGTCAGGTAGATAGCGTATCCTTCAGGAATCCCGGTGCGATATAACGCTGGTAATGCGCCTCGGACAAGATAAAGAATTCCCGATCAATCGCGTCGCGCAGGTCTGGCAAGGGCCAGTCGCGGAACTCCGGCAGCAGTACCATGCCGTAGGCCTCCAGGTTATTGATCACCCGCGCCCCACGTGCAATCAACTGATAGGCCCAGCAATACTCGGACTGGTGCGGCACGAAGCGAATCTTGCGCTGTTCCAACTGCCCGCGCAGGGTCTTGGGGGCAAAAACCTCGACTTTGCCGGCCATCACCTGCACCAGCAATTGCTCGAGCCTGAGCCAGACCGCACGCTTTTCTTCTTCGTTATAGCCGTTCCACTGGATCACTTCGTGGTGAAAGCGCTTGCAGCCGCGACACACGAGATCGCCGTAGACCGTGGAGCACAGGCCGACGCAGGGGGTCTTGATGGTTTGGTTGGACATGGGCGAAAACACGCAGATCAGCGAAACAGTGCGCCATGTTAGCCCTTTGTCTAAGGTTGATCACCCTGCAAACTTGGTGACGCAACTTACCTTTAGATTTTTTTTGCCGTAGAATCACCCGGCCTTGTAAGGCGCCAATAATCCGCTGGAAGCTGTTTTCAAAGCGTCACGAGCACAGTCGTTCCTTCAGAACGGTGTTGGCGCAGGTTTGACCCCGGTAGGTCAACACTGCGCCGACCCTCATCAGCTCCGTTCTGCAGGCGTAAAACTTTGAAAGCAGCTTCTGTAAGGACGGTCGGCAGCGCTGGCTTTGCGGCCCAAAAAGCCCCCGAGCGCACGCGTGCCGGTCATTCCTGGATGAGCGTCCCGTGGGACCACTGATGAGGGTAATAACTGTGCTTGAAGCCTACCGCAAACATATCGAAGAGCGTGCCGCCCTGGGTATCGTGCCCCAGCCGCTTAACGCCGAACAAACCGCAGGCCTGGTCGAGCTGCTGAAAAATCCCCCGGCTGGCGAAGAAGAATTCCTCGTTGACCTGATCACCAACCGCATTCCACCGGGCGTTGACGAAGCTGCCTACGTCAAGGCCGGTTTCCTGTCCGCCCTGGCCAAGGGTGAAGCCACCTCCCCCCTGATCGACAAAAAGCGCGCTGTTGAACTGCTTGGCACCATGCAAGGCGGCTACAACATAGTGACGTTGGTCGAGCTGCTGGACGACGCCGAGCTTGCGCCTGTCGCGGCCGCCCAACTCAAGCACACCCTGCTGATGTTCGATGCGTTCCACGACGTGGCGGAAAAAGCCCGCAACGGCAACGAGCACGCCAAAGGCGTGATCCAATCCTGGGCCGACGGCGAATGGTTCCGTAACCGTCCGACCCTGGCCGACAAGATCAGCCTGCGCGTGTTCAAGGTCACCGGTGAAACCAACACCGACGACCTGTCCCCTGCCCCGGACGCCTGGTCGCGCCCTGACATCCCGCTGCACGCCCTGGCCATGCTGAAAATGGCCCGTGAAGGCATCGTGCCGGACGAGCAAGGCAAGACCGGCCCGATGAAGCAGATCGAAGAAATGCGCGGCCAAGGCTTCCCGATCGCCTACGTTGGCGACGTGGTCGGTACCGGTTCGTCGCGTAAATCGGCAACCAACTCCGTGCTGTGGTTCTTCGGCGACGACGTTCCCTTTGTTCCGAACAAGCGCGCCGGCGGTTTCTGCTTCGGCAGCAAAATCGCTCCGATCTTCTACAACACCATGGAAGATGCGGGCGCACTGCCGATCGAGTTCGACGTCACCAACATGCACATGGGCGACGTGATCGACCTGTACCCGCATGCTGGCAAAGTCTGCAAACACGGCACCGATGAAGTCATCACCACCTTCGAAATGAAGACCCCGGTGCTGTTGGACGAAGTTCGCGCCGGCGGCCGTATTCCGCTGATCATCGGTCGCGGCCTGACCGACAAGGCCCGTGCCGAACTGGGCCTGGGCCCTACCGACCTGTTCAAGCTGCCTGAAGCGCCTGTCGACACCGGCAAGGGCTTCACCCTGGCGCAGAAAATGGTCGGCAAGGCGTGCGGCCTGCCGGAAGGCAAAGGCGTGCGCCCTGGCACCTACTGCGAACCGAAGATGACCACCGTCGGTTCCCAGGACACCACCGGTCCAATGACCCGTGATGAACTCAAAGACCTGGCGTGCCTGGGCTTCTCGACCGACCTGGTGATGCAGTCGTTCTGCCACACTGCGGCTTATCCAAAGCCGATCGACGTGACCACCCACCACACCCTGCCTGACTTCATCATGACCCGTGGCGGTGTATCGCTGCGTCCAGGCGACGGCATCATCCACAGCTGGCTGAACCGCATGCTGCTGCCGGACACCGTCGGTACCGGTGGTGACTCCCACACCCGCTTCCCGATGGGCATCTCGTTCCCGGCCGGCTCCGGTCTGGTCGCGTTCGCCGCTGCCACCGGCGTGATGCCGCTGGACATGCCGGAATCGATCCTGGTGCGTTTCAAAGGCAAAATGAAGCCTGGCATCACCCTGCGTGACCTGGTGCATGCCATTCCTTACTACGCGATCCAGGCTGGCCTGCTGACCGTAGAGAAGAAAGGCAAGAAAAACGCCTTCTCCGGCCGCATCCTGGAAATCGAAGGCCTGAACGATCTGACGCTGGAACAGGCTTTCGAGCTGTCCGACGCCTCGGCTGAACGTTCGGCTGCCGGTTGCACCATCAAGCTGTCCAAGGACTCCGTCACCGAGTACCTGAACTCCAACATCACCTTGCTGCGCTGGATGATCGGCGAAGGCTACGGCGATCCACGCACCCTGGAACGTCGCGCCCAAGCGATGGAAGCCTGGGTTGCCAACCCGGAGCTGATGGAAGCCGATGCCGACGCCGAATACGCCGAAATCATCGAGATCGACCTGTCGGAAATCAACGAGCCGATTCTCTGCGCACCGAACGATCCGGACGATGCCCGTCTGCTGTCGAGCGTTGCCGGTGAGAAGATCGACGAAGTGTTCATCGGTTCGTGCATGACCAACATCGGTCACTTCCGCGCTGCCGGTAAGCTGCTGGAGCAGGTCAAGGGCCAGTTGCCAACCCGTCTGTGGCTGTCGCCGCCGACCAAGATGGACGCCCACCAGCTGACCGAAGAAGGCTACTACGGCATCTACGGCAAGGCTGGTGCGCGCATGGAAATGCCGGGCTGCTCGCTGTGCATGGGTAACCAGGCGCGTGTAGAGCCGAATTCGACCGTCGTGTCGACCTCGACCCGTAACTTCCCGAACCGTCTGGGCGATGGCGCCAACGTCTACCTGGCCTCGGCCGAGCTGGCGGCAGTCGCCTCTACCCTGGGTCGCCTGCCCACCGTCGAAGAGTACATGGGCTACGCGGCGAAACTGGACACCATGGCCAGCGACGTCTACCGCTACCTGAACTTCGACCAGATCGCCGAGTTCCGCAAGATCGCAGCAAGCGCCAACATCCCGGTGATTCAAGCTTAACGGTGTGTTGATGTGATAGGCGCCGCGTATCGCAAGGTACGCGGCGTTTTTTATGCCTGGAATACAAACAAATGTGGGAGGGGGCTTGCTCCCGATAGCAGTGGTTCAGTCAATTCATAGGTGACTGATACACCGCCATCGGGGGCAAGCCCCCTCCCACATTTGGTTCTCTGTAGCCCTTGCGGGCTGTGTCAGACCTTAAGCCATCAGCGAGTCAACCAGAGCAGTGATCGCCATCTGGAGATACGCGGCATTTTCATGCCTGGAATACAATCCCAGCAACACCACAAAACACATGTGGGAGGGGGCTTGCTCCCGATAGCAGTGGTTCAATCAATTCATAGGTGACTGATACACCGCCATCGGGGGCAAGCCCCCTCCCACATTTGGTCTCTGTAGCTCTTGCAGGCTGTGTCAGACCTTAAGCCATCAGCGAGTCAACCAGAGCAGTGATCGCCATCTGGAGATACGCGGCATTTTCATGCCTGGAATACAATCCCAGCAACACCACCAAACACATGTGGGAGGGGGCTTGCCCCCGATAGCGTTGGTTCAGCCAATTCATTGGTGACTGACATACCGCTATCGGGAGCAAGCCCCCTCCCACATTTGGATCTCGGACAGCCTTGGAGATTGCGTCAGGCCTTAAGCCATCAGCGAATACACCAACGCAGTAATCGCCACCAACCCCACCGCCGTGACAAACACATTCGACGCCTGCCCCCGGTACTTGGCCATGGCCGGCACTTTGCGGATGGCGTACATCGGCATCAGGAACAGGATCGATGCAATCACCGGCCCACCCAGGGTCTCGATCATGCCGAGGATGCTTGGGTTAAGCGTGGCGACGACCCAGCACACCACCAGCATGAAGGCGGCGGTCATGCGGTCCAGAGATTTGGCTGCCGGGCGGCGGCCAGTCTTCAGCACCAGGCCCTTGAGGCCTTCGCTGGCACCGATGTAGTGGCCCAGGAATGACTTGGCAATCGCCACGAATGCAATCAACGGCGCGGCGAAGGCAATGGTCGGGTTGTCAAAGTGGTTGGCCAGGTACGACAGGATCGACAGGTTCTGCGCTTTCGCCTCGGCCAACTGCGCCGGTGACAGGGTCAGCACGCAGCTGAACACGAAGAACAGCACCATCACCACCATCAACAGGTGCGCGCGAGACAGGATCTGCGAGCTGCGCTCGTCGGCGTGTGCGCCATACTGGCGTTTCTGGTCCACCGCGAAGGCCGAGATGATCGGCGAGTGGTTGAACGAGAACACCATCACCGGAATCGCCAGCCACAAGGTGTTGAGCAAGGCCGACGGCGCCGGAATCTCACGGGCGGTACTCAGGATGCCGCCCGTCCAATGCGGCACCAGGTACACGGCGAGGAACAGCAAGGCAACGATAAACGGATACACCATCAGGCTCATGGCCTTGACGATCACCTTTTCGCCGCAACGCACCACCGCCAGCAAGCCCAGGATCAGCACAAACGCCAGGACTGCCCGAGGCGGCGGCATGATGTGCAGTTGGTGTTCCATGAAGCTGCTGACGGTGTTGGTCAGGGCCACGCTATAGATCAGCAGGATCGGGAAGATCGCAAAGAAGTACAGCAAGGTGATCAACGCGCCGGCTTTAATGCCGAAATGCTCTTCGACCACATCGGTAATGTCGGAACCTTCCCGGCCGGAGAGTACGAAACGGGTCAGCCCACGGTGGGCAAAGAACGTCATTGGAAAGGCCAGCAGCGCCAGGATCACCAGCGGCCAGAAGCCCCCCAGGCCCGCGTTGATCGGCAAGAACAAAGTACCGGCGCCGATGGCGGTGCCGAACAGCCCAAGCATCCAGGTGGTGTCCTGGCGGCTCCAGCTTGTGAGCGTTGCAGGTGTCGTTGCATAGCGTTCATCGACGCTATTGGCCTGATCATTCATCCGGTCGGATCTCCGCATTCACACGGCCGGGACGAGTCAGAAAAACCTGACAGGCAGCGCCCCGACCTCAACAGGGACGCGATTGTCCGGGATTCTCGTGCATAAGCAAAGACTTAGCTGAGGAATGGTCAGGTGGTGGAGCCGGCTGCACGGTAATGCGTAGCGCACTCAACTTCGTTCGAGAGCAAGCTCGCTCCTACAGCAACCTACGTTCCGTCTTACAAATCCCGCATACTCATGCGCTCAAGCACTTCAGGAAGAACCTTGCATGACTACCACTGTTCTGGTCCTGGTTGAGACCATCAACGAATACCTGCAAATCATCGAGAGCAATGATTTCCATGTGATCCTGGCGCCGACGCCTGTCGAACGAGCCCAGGCGATCAAGGCCCATGGCGGGCAGATCAAGGCCGTGCTCACCCGTGGCCCGCTGGGGCTGTATGCCGAGGAAATCGCCGCGCTGCCGCTGCTGGAGATCATCTGCGTGATCGGTGCCGGCTACGAACATGTAGACCTGCAGGCCGCCGCCAACCGTGGGATTGTGGTGACTAACGGCGCCGGGGTAAATGCGCCGTCGGTGGCTGACCATGCCATGGCCTTGCTGCTGTCGCTGGTGCGCGGTATCCCCCAGAATGACGCCGCCGTGCGCCGCAGTGAATGGCCAAAGGTGATGCGCCCTTCCCTGGGCGGCAAGCAACTGGGGATTCTCGGGCTGGGCGCCGTAGGCCTGGAGATCGCCAAGCGCGCGTCCCTGGGGTTTGGCATGGAGGTGAGCTACCACAACCGCCAACCCCGCGATGATGTGGATTACACCTACTGCTCAAGCGCCGTGGAATTGGCGCGCACCTCGGATTTCCTGATCCTGGCCACGCCCGGTGGCGCCAGCACTCGCCACCTGATCGATCGCCACGCCCTCGACGCCCTGGGGCCGAACGGCTATCTGGTCAATATCGGTCGTGGCAGCGTGGTGGTCACCACCGACCTGGTGGCTGCGCTGGAACAGCGACGTATCGGCGGCGCCGCGCTGGACGTCTTCGACGACGAGCCCAAGGTGCCCGACGCGCTCAAGCGCCTGAACAATACCGTGCTGACCTCCCATGTGGCCGGCCTGTCGCCCGAAGCCGCCCACGACACCGTGCAACGGGTGGCCGACAACCTGGTGGAATACTTTGCTGGTCGCCCTGTACTGACCCCCGTGACACTCCCGTCGCGCAACCCGTAGCGAATGCCCGCGGCGGGGCCGTACCGCCCGGGTGATTTGCGTGGATCAGGCCCGCTGATCATTCCCCAACACGCTAACCTATTAAGCCGCCCCGACCTTGTCGGTGGGCGGCGCGGCGCATTAGATTAGCCAATAGTCCAAGGCCTTTATAATAAGCAGAAGGGATAAGCATGGCGCTTAACGACCAATCGACCCAGATTCGCCCCGGCGAAGAACTAGATGCCGGCCTGATCGATCCCTACCTCAAGGCCCATATTCCCGGCCTGCACGGCACGCTCAAGATCAGCCAGTTTCCCGGCGGCGCCTCCAACCTGACGTATCTGCTGGAATACCCGGACCAGGAATTCGTGTTGCGTCGCCCGCCATTCGGCCACAAGGCCAAGTCCGCCCACGACATGGGGCGTGAATATCGCATCCTCAACCAGCTCAAGGATGGCTTTCCGTACTGCCCCAAGGCCTACGTGCATTGCACCGATGAAACGGTGATCGGCGCTGAGTTCTATGTCATGGAACGGGTCAATGGGATTATTTTGCGCTCCGACCTGCCGGCCGAACTGGGCCTGGACGCGAGCCGAACCGAAGCGTTGTGCAAAAGCTTTATCGACAAATTCGTCGAACTGCATCAGGTCGACTACACCGCCTGCGGCCTGGCCGACCTGGGCAAGCCCCAAGGCTACGTGGAACGCCAGATCCGCGGCTGGAGCGAGCGCTACGAAAAAGCCCTGACCCCCGATGCCCCGCGCTGGGAAGCCGTGCGCGCCTGGCTCAACGATAAAATGCCGGCCGACCACCCGACCTCCAGCATCGTGCACAACGACTATCGCTTCGACAATGTGATTCTCGACCCGCGCAACCCCATGCAGATCATCGGCGTGCTCGACTGGGAGCTGACCACCCTCGGCGACCCGTTGATGGACCTGGGCAACACCCTCGCCTACTGGATCGAAGCCGCTGACCCCGCGCCCGTGCAGTTGATGCGTCGCCAGCCAAGCAATGCGCCCGGCATGCTCACCCGCCGCCAGTTCGTCGACTACTACGCCGAACGCTCGGGCATCCAGATCGACAATTTCGACTTCTACTACACCTACGGCCTGTTCCGCCTGGCCGGCATCGTGCAGCAGATCTACTACCGTTTCTTCCATGGCCAGACCCAGGACAAACGTTTTGCCCAGTTCATACACATGAACAAGCTGCTGGAACAGATGAGCCTGGCAGTCATCGGCAAATCCGCCCTCTGATAACAATCACAAGGAACCCTTCATGTCCAAGACCCACCTGTTCGACCTCGACGGCAAGATCGCTTTCGTTTCCGGCGCCAGCCGTGGCATCGGCGAGGCCATCGCCAAGCTGCTGGCCCAGCAAGGCGCCCATGTGATTGTCTCCAGCCGCAAACTCGAAGGCTGCCAGCACGTTGCCGACGCGATCATCGCCGACGGCGGCAAGGCCACTGCGGTGGCCTGCCATATCGGTGAAATGGAGCAGATCACCCAAGTGTTCGCCGGTATCCGTGAACAGTTCGGCCGCCTGGACATCCTGGTCAACAACGCCGCGACCAACCCACAGTTCTGCAACGTGCTGGACACTGACCTCGGCGCGTTCCAGAAGACCGTCGACGTGAACATCCGTGGCTACTTCTTCATGTCGGTGGAGGCCGGCAAGCTGATGCGTGACAACGGCGGTGGCAGCATTATCAACGTCGCCTCGATCAACGGCATTTCCCCTGGCGTGTTCCAGGGCATCTATTCGGTGACCAAGGCCGCCGTGATCAACATGACCAAAGTGTTCGCCAAGGAATGCGCCGAATTCGGCATTCGTTGCAACGCGCTGCTGCCAGGCTTGACCGACACCAAGTTCGCCTCGGCGCTGGTCAAGAACGACGCGATCCTGAAGATGGCCCTGGCGCAGATCCCGCTCAAGCGCGTGGCCGACCCCAGCGAAATGGCCGGCGCGGTGCTGTTCCTGGCAAGCGATGCGTCGAGCTACACCACCGGCGTGTCGTTGAACGTGGACGGTGGTTTCCTGTCCTGAGGCCGCCGGGTTTCTTCCGATCGATTTGCGCGTAACCTTGGCGCAGATCGATCTGTCCCAGGATGAAACATGGAACTGCACCTCGTCATCAATGGCCGCAAGGACCTGGCAGCCCAGCTTTACCAGCAACTGCGCGAAGCCATCGCCACCGGGCGGCTGGCAGCCGGCGCGCAATTGCCGCCCAGCCGGCTGCTCGCCGAGCAATTGGGCGTATCGCGCAAAACCGTGTCGGATACCTACGCCACCTTGACGTATGAAGGCCTGCTGGTCGGCAGGATTGGCCGAGGCACTTTCGTCAACGCCTGGGCACCGCAGCCCGACCGTGTACAGACCGCCACCGACCTGGCCTGCGCCGCCAACCTGGGCAAATGGGCGGCGCTGCCCTCGCCGATGCACCACCCCGCCAGCGGCGACATTCTGCGCTACGAATTCATCGGCGGGGCAACCACGCGCAGTCAGTTCCCCCAGGAAGAATGGCGGCGCTGCACCCAGGATGCGTTACGCCGTATCGCCAGGAACAGCGGTTTCTATAGCCAACCGGAGGGCTTGCCGGCACTGCGCGAGGCCATCGCCGGGCATATCGCGTTTTCACGCGGAGTGAAATGCCGCGCCAGTGACATCGTGGTGACCAATGGCGCGCAACAGGCGCTCGACCTGATCGCCCGCGTGGTCCTCGAGCCAGGCAGCATCGTCGCCATGGAAGACCCTGGCTACAGCCCGGCGCGCCAGTTGTTCGTGGCGATGGGGGCGAAGGTCGCCAGCGTTCCGGTCGATGCACAGGGCATTCAGGTTGACCAGATCCCCGAAGGCACGCGGCTCGTCTATGTGACGCCGTCCCACCAGTTTCCGCTCGGCATGCCCATGAGCCTGGCGCGGCGCAAAGCCTTGCTGGACCGCGCGATCGAACTCGGCGCGATCATCATCGAAGACGACTACGACAGTGAGTTCCGCTACCAGGGCCGCCCCACCGACTCCCTGCAAAGCCTGGACACGCGAGGCGTGGTGACCTACGTCGGGACCTTCTCGAAAACCCTGTTGCCCGAGTTGCGCCTGGGCTACGCGGTGCTTCCGCCGGCGATCCATGGCGCCGTGCTCAAGGCCAAGCAACTGACCGACCAGCACAGCTCCACCCTGCCGCAATGGGCGCTGGCCAAGTTCATCAGCGAAGGCTATCTGCTCAAGCATATCCGCCGCTGCCACAGCGTGTATGCGGGGCGCCGCGAACGAATCCTGCAGCGCCTGGCGGGCGACCTGTCGCCCTGGTTCGAGGCGGTGCCGACGGTGGCCGGGTTCCACTTGGCGGCACTGTGCAAAGTGCCGGTGGGCATCCCGCTATTGATGCAGCAGGCGCGTGAGGTGGAGGTGGGTTTGTACCCCCTGGATGGTTTTTTCCACGACGTTGCGCCACGCGCGGGGCTGATTCTCGGCTTCGGTGCCATCGAAACCCTCGATATCGACCCGGCGCTGGATAGGGTGCGCGACATCCTGTTGCGGATTGGCTAGGGGGTTTTCCGGCGGATTGGTCATTGGTCGATCCTGCCCCCAAGCGTAGGGTGAACAGGTCTCCAACCCCGTGGAACCCCATCATGAAACGTCTGCTCGCCACCGCTGCGGTACTTGCCTCGCTCACGGCCTACGCCCATGAGCCGGTGTACAACAAGGAAACCCTCAAGGTGCTGCAGGAGCACGCCTTGACCAACATGCCCGGCAAGAAAACCCTCATGCTCACCGTCGATTACGCCCCCGGCCAGGCCACCGTGCCCCACAGCCACACCGGCACTGCCGTGGCTTATGTGCTGGAAGGTGCAGTCACTTCAAGGGTCAACGATGAGAAAGCCGTGACCTACAAGGCCGGCGAGTCGTTCTACGAGCCCGCCGGTTCACGGCACTTCGAATCGAGCAACGCCAGCCAGACCCAGCCTGCCAGGCTGCTGGTGGTGATGGTGCTGGACGACAAGGCCGAGGTGCTGACGCCGCTTGCCCGATAAGCTGCACCGGGATAAAAATGTGGGAGGGGGCTTGCTCCCGATAGCGGTGTATCAGTTGGCTTACTCAGCGACTGACACACTGCCATCGGGGGCAAGCCCCCTCCCACATTTTGAAGGGTGTGATTCAGTAAGATTGGCCGTGTATGTCAAGCAAGGCTCTTGCTGACCACCTCGAACACATCGCTGGACAGCTCGCCCGCGCCCAGGATGCGCTCCAGTTCCGCCTTCATCAGCGCTTGCCGCGCGGCGTCGTATTTACGCCAGCGCGTCAGCGGTGCCAACTGGCGCGACGCAATCTGTGGGTTCAGCGTGTTGAGCTGGATCACCAGGTCCGCCAGGAAGCGGTAGCCCGAACCATCCGCCGCATGGAAGTTGATCAGGTTCTGCCCGGCAAAGGCGCCAATCAGGGCGCGCACTTTGTTCGGATTCTTGATGGTGAACGCCGGGTGTTCCATCAACGCCTTGACCCGCGCCAGCCCGCCCGGCAGGGTGCTGCCGGCCTGTACGCTGAACCATTGGTCCATGACCAGCGGGTTGTCCTTGAAGTTCTCGGCAAACACCGCCAGCGCCTGGGCTTTTTCCGCTTCGAATGGTGAGTTCACCAACACGGCCAGGGCCGTCAGGCGCTCGGTCATGTTGTCGCTGGTGTCGAATTGGTCCAGCGTCGCCGCCAGCACTTCAGGCTTGCCGCTGAGCATCAAATAGGACAATGCGATGTTCTGCAGGGCACGCCGGGCAAAGTGCTCGGCCTCTGCCACGTAGGGCGTTTTCCGGGACAGGTCACGGTTGGCCTGATAGCGCAGCCACAGCCCTTCGAACAGGTTGTCGGCCAGTTGCTTACGGGCAAATTCGCGGGCGGCGTGGATCGCATCGACATCCGCCACTTCACTGATTTCGGCCAGGTAGGCTTCGCTCGGCAACGAGAGCATCTCGGCGACCATGGCCTGGTCCAGGCGCTCGTCGCTCAATACCGTGCGCAACGCGTCGACCAGGCGTTGATCGAGCTTCAGCGGTTGCCCGGCCTGATGCTGGCCGATCAGTTCCTGCAGCACCTGCACCGACAATTGCTGGCCGGCGTCCCAGCGGTTGAAGCCGTCGCTGTCGTGCTGCATCAGGAACATCAGTTGGTCGCGGTCATACGGGAAGCTCAGCTTCACCGGTGCCGAGAAGCCACGCAGCAGTGAAGGCAACGGTTTTTCCGCGACGTCAACAAAGGTGAAAGTCTGCTCGGCTTCGGTCACCGAGATCACACGGGAGGTACCGCTTGCCGTGGCTTCACCTTCCAGGCGCAAGGCGATACCGGCGCCCTTGTCGTCCAGCAGACCCAGCTCAACCGGGATCACGAACGGCAGTTTTTCCACCTTGTCCGGGGTTGGCGGGCAGCTCTGGCGGAAGGTCAGGCTATAGGTCTTGGCCGCCGCATCAAAGGACTCGCTCACCGCCAAACGCGGCGTGCCGGCCTGGCTGTACCAGCGCTTGAACTGGCTGAGGTCGACGCCGTTGGCATCTTCCATGGCCTTGATGAAGTCATCGCAGGTCACGGCCTGGCCGTCGTGGCGCTCGAAATACAGGTCGCTGCCTTTGCGAAAGCCTTCGGCGCCGAGCAAGGTGTGGAGCATACCGACGACTTCCGAACCCTTTTCGTACACGGTCAGGGTGTAGAAATTGGAGATTTCGATAAAACTGTCCGGGCGCACCGCGTGGGCCATGGGGCCGGCGTCTTCGGCAAACTGGTGGGTACGCAGGTACGCCACATCCTGGATGCGCTTGACCGTGGCCGAGTTCATGTCGGCGGAAAAGCCCGAGTCACGGAACACGGTAAAGCCTTCCTTGAGCGACAGCTGGAACCAGTCGCGGCAGGTCACGCGGTTGCCCGACCAGTTGTGGAAATATTCGTGGGCGACGATCGCTTCGACACGCTGGTGGGCGGCATCGGTGGCGGTTTCGGCGCGGGCCAGCACGGCGCTGGAGTTGAAGATATTGAGGCCCTTGTTCTCCATGGCGCCCATGTTGAAGTCGTTGACCGCCACGATCATGAAGATGTCGAGGTCGTACTCACGGCCGTAGGTCTCTTCATCCCAGCGCATGGATTTTTTCAGGCTGGTCATGGCGTGCTGGCACTTGTCGATGTTTTCCGGCTCGACGTAGATGCGCAGCGCAACTTCGCGCTGGGTCATGGTGGTGAAGCTGTCTTCGACACACCACAGGTCACCGGCCACCAGGGCAAACAGGTAGGCCGGTTTCTTGAACGGGTCTTCCCAGGTCGCCCAGTGCCGCCCGTCTTCGCCGGGGCCGCTGGCAATCGGGTTGCCGTTGGACAGCAGCACCGGGTAGCGATGCTGCTCGGCGATCACCGTGGTGGTGAACACGCTCATCACGTCCGGACGGTCGAGGTAGTACGTGATCTTGCGGAAGCCTTCGGCCTCGCACTGGGTGCAGAACATGCCACCGGATTTGTACAGGCCTTCGAGGGCGGTGTTGGTTTCTGGGTGAATCTTGACCGTGGTGTCGAGGGTGAAGGTTTCGCGCTGTGGCTGCAGCGTCAGGTGGCTGTCGGTCAACTGGTAATCAGCGGCCGTCAGTGGCTGATCGGCGAGGTTGACGCTCAGCAGTTCCAGTTGCTGGCCGTCCAGCACCAACGGCGGCAGCCCGGCGCCGCGCTCGGGGTTGCGGCGCATCACCAGCTGCGCGTGGACCAGGCTGTGGTCCTCGAACAACTCGAAGGTCAGGTGCGTCTCGTCGATCAGGTAGTCCGGCGCCTGATAGTCCTTCAGGTAAATCATCTTCGGTTGTTCGGTGCGCATGGGTGGCATCCCTCTACTGATGCACGGCGAGCTGGTAGGCCGTGTATTTACGAATATTGATCACGCCGGTATCGAAGATCAGGTATTGGCCCTTGATCCCCAGCAGCGTGCCTTCGGCAATCGGATTCTTATCCAGGTTGAAGCTGACGATCTTGGCCGGGTACTGCTGCACCGGGTAACGGATCTCGATCGGTTCGATGTCGGCAATGGTTTGGATGGCCTGTAGGCCAAAGCGTTCCTGCAACCCCAGCAAGCCTTCGGCGCAGGAGGCGAACAATTCATCGCGTACCTGCCTGAGGTCGACCGATTGCGCATCGCCCTTGAGCAGCGCGCGCCAGTTGGTCTTGTCGGCCACCTGGCTGCGAAACAGATCCTCGACAAAGCCCGATTGCTGGCGGGTGGCCACGCGCATGATCGGCAGCGCCTGGCTGGCACCCTGGTCGAGCCAGCGGGTCGGCAACTGCGTAGCGCGGGTGATGCCGACCTTGATCCCCGACGAGTTGGCCAGGTAGACCACGTGGTCGGTCATGCAGAAGGTTTCACCCCAACTCGGATCGCGGCAGGTACCAGCGTCGTAATGGCAACGCTCGGGGCTCATGATGCACAGGTCACACTGGGCCAGCTTGGTCATGCATGGGTAGCAATAACCCTGGCTGAAGCTGTTTTTGGTCTTGCGCCCGCAATGGCTGCAATGAATGGCACCCAGGTATTCCAGGCGGATATGGGTGCCGATCAACGGGTTGACCGCAACCTCGGTGTCGCCAAGACGAAACGCGTATTGAACGGTCGGCTCACCGAGTTTCGCCGACATTTTGCTGACTGCACCGCGACCGATTTCAATCAATGGATCGCATCCGACTTGAACAGGATGTTTGGCACCGGTGCCGATTTCGACGCGCATTCCTGCGGGCCCATATAGCCGGTGCGCTGGTCTTCGGGCAGGTTCTGCAGTTCCCAGGCGATCATCGCTTGCAGCGACAGCTCGCGCTGTTCGGCGGTGAGCTTGCGGCCGTCGGACCACTTGCCGATTTCCACGGCGAGCTTAAGGCTCTCGTAGATGTCCGGGGTGATGTTTTCGATCATTTCAGCAAAAGAGGACATAAGGCTCTTCCTTATCAAATAGCCGATTTGCGACGGTTGTACAGCCCGCCCAGCAAACCGGTCAGGCAACCGATAACCAAGCCGCCCACATGGGCCGCGTTGGCGATTTCGCCGAAGCCGATCATCGAGACCAGCCCCGACAGGCAGAGCACCAGCCACACCAGCATCATCACCAGCACCCCACGGGGCAGGCGATACGCCGGGTTGGGCGAGAGTAGTTGAAAGATCCAGCAATGCCCCAGCAGGCCATACAACACGCCGGACAAACCGCCAAACAGGCCCGGGCCGCCGTACGCATACTGCGCGTAATTGGAGACCAGGCTGAACAACAGGGTCAGTCCCAGCAGGTTGATGCTGCCCTGGCGCGCTTCGATGCGCCGGCCCAGCTCCCAGTACCACATGCCATTCATGGCCAGGTGCAGGATGCCGAAGTGAATCAGCATTGGCGTGACCAACCGCCACCACTGCCCGGACGCCAGGCTGTCGGCCAGCGGCGTGAACTGGATGTATTCGCCCAGCACCCGGAACGGCAGGAAGGTCAGCCAGGCCATGGTCTGCAGGTTTTCGCCAAGCAGCGTCACCGCACCCACGATGAGGCTGGCCAACAGCACCAGTGCCGTGACCGGGCTATGGCGTACCTGCTGGACAAACCCTGGCCGCGCCATGGGCGCCTGTTCGGGAATATCCAGTTGCTGGTCCGGGTCACCGGCGGGAAAGCGTTGGTACAACACGCGCACATCGTCGCTGATGCTCTCGGGCACCCACAGCACTTGTTCGCCGGCTTCCTCGCTGACGCGATGAGGCACCTGCATGCGTTGCAGCAACTTGACGAAACCGCCCAGGTCGACGCTCAGGGGCAGGCGCAATACAGCCACGGTACTCATTGACTAACCTCAGGTCGCTCAACGTCGACCCAGACGAATTTATGCGGATCCAGTTGGGTTTCCTGGTCCAGGCGATACGCCACCAGCTTGCCGTACAGCACCGCGCTGTAGTCCAGGCAGGCCAGATTCGGGCGGATCGGTGCCGGTTTGCCGCTGCGCCAGTAATGGCCGACGAACAACAGCGGCTCGTCGACGCCATAGCGCAGCAGGGAATTTTTTTCAGTGGAGGACAATGGCGTGCGCGCCACCGGCTCGGGCAAGGCATCGGGCTGGAACACGATGTCGCCGTAGGTCTTCGGGTCGTCTTCCCAGAATTTGGTGCGAAAGAACGAGCGCGTCAGGCCATCGCCACCGGTCAGGGTGAGCCCGTGGGGCAAGCGCATGTCGGTGCCGCGCAACAGGCGATCGAACGCGTTGCAGGCGAAACTGCCCGGTACGGCGGCGGCCTGCAGGAAATGCTGATCGATGCAGCCATCCGGGAACGTGGCGCGCAGCGGCTGGATGAACCCCTCATCCCAGCACGCATGCACCACCCGGAAACGCCCGGCGTCGACAAACAGCGGCATGTCGTAGAACCAGCCGAGGAAGTCGTGCCAGTCGGCCGGGTGCTGCTCGAACTGGGTCAGGGTTTCCTGGATCAGCCGCGCATGGCGTGGGGTGTGCTCGCGCACGAATTGCTTGCCGCTGCCCGGCGGTGCCGGCGTGGTCCAACCCAGCGCATTGAACTCATGGTTGCCCATGATGCACAGCGCCTGACCGGCCTCGGTCATGTCGTGGACGATATGCAGCGCTTCGCGAATGCGCGGGCCACGGTCGATGATATCGCCGAGAAACACCGCCATGCGCGACGGGTGGCGCCAGGTGCCGCCCTGCTTGTGGTAACCCATCTGGTCGAGCAAGTGCTCCAGCGTGTGGGCGCAACCGTGCACGTCACCAATCAGGTCGTAGCTACGCGCGGGATCGAGCATCAGTCGCCTCCACCCCCCAAGCGGCTGCCCCAGCCCAGCTTGGTGCGGCACACTTCGTAGTAGTTGTGGTCCAGCGGGTGGATCAAGCGCAACTTCTGTGCCTTCTTGCTCACGGTGATGGTGTCGCCGGGAGCGCAGGTGAAATGGTTCTGCCCGTCGCAGGACACTTGTGGGTAGATTTGCATATCTTTGGACACCACGATCTTCAGCTCACTGTTGCCATCGACCACAATCGGCCGACTCGACAACATATGGGGGTACATCGGCACGATCACAATGGCGTCGAGCTTGGGGTGCATGATCGGGCCACCGGCCGACAGCGCGTACGCGGTTGAGCCGGTCGGCGTGGCGACGATCAGGCCGTCGGCCTTCTGGCTGCACACGAACTGGCCGTCGATATACAGCTCGAACTCGATCATCCGCGTGGATTTGCCCGGATGCAGCACCACGTCATTGAGCGCATCGCCCTGGCCGATGGCTTCGCCGTGGCGGCGTACTTCGGCCTGCAGCAGGAAGCGGTTTTCCACCAGGTAATGGCCGTCGAGCACCTTGGCCACTTCGACTTCCAGCTCATCCGGACGGATATCGGTGAGAAACCCCAGGCTGCCACGGTTGATCCCCAGCACCGGCACGTTGTGCCGCGCCAGCGCCCGGGCTGCGCCGAGCAGGCTGCCGTCGCCGCCGACCACGATGACCATGTCGCACACTTCGCCGAGCATTTTGCGCGAAGAAGTCTGCAGGCCGTGGCCCGGCAGGATTTCGCCGATGGTGTCTTCGAGGATCACATGCAGGTGGCGTTCCAGCAGGAATTTTTTCAGCCGGCGGACGGTGTCCAACACCTGGGTACTGCCCAGGCGACCGATAATGCCGATATTGCGAAATTGCTCCATGGGGCTCCTGCGGGCATAGGGGTGTGGCAAAAAGAAAGGATTATGGGCGAAAGGCCGGCTCAGGCAAAATCCTTTGTCGCCGCCCAGCCTTGATGACAATGGTTCTCAGGCGGTTCCCAGGCGGTTCTCAGCACCTGCACGCAACGTAAGAGGCTATGCTCGCACCATGACTCTGTTCCCCGACTTGCACGCCCTGCCCCGCCAACTGCGACACCCCGAAGTGCGCGACCTGGCGTGGGTGATGCTAGCGCCACCGATGCTCGCACACACGCCTTGGCCGCAGCGCCATCCGCTGGCTGGCAGTGACTGGGTACAGGCGCCGCAGTTGCTCGAAGCCTGGTTGCGTGCGCTCGATCAGGACAGCAGCGCGCTGCAGCAATGGCTGAGCCTGGCGCGCACCCGGCGTCTGGGCCTTTATTATGAGCGCCTGTGGCAGTTCGCCGTGCAACATGCGCCGGGCGTGGAGCTGCTGGCGGCCAACCTGCCGATCCGCCGCGCCGGGCACACCCTGGGCGAGTTGGACATGCTGCTGCGAGACCGCGATGGCGTGCATCACCTGGAGTTGGCAATCAAGCTTTATCTGGGCCCGCAGGCTGGCAACGGCCGCGACACGGCGCAGTGGCTGGGGCCGGGTTGCCATGACCGGCTCGACCGCAAACTGGCGCACCTGGCCCAGCATCAACTGCCGATTTCGGCGCGCGCGGAAAGCCGTGAAGCGTTGGCGGCGCTGGATATCCAGCAGTTCGATGCGTACCTGTGGCTGGGTGGATATCTGCTGTATCCGTGGCCGGGCCAGGCCGAATCACCCCATGGCGCCCATCCGCAGCATTTGCGTGGGCGGTGGTTGCATCAGCGCGATTGGCCGGACTTTGTCAGCGCGAGCGCGGCAGGTCGCTGGCAACCCCTGCCCCGGCATGCCTGGCTGGCGCCGGCGCATTACCCGGCAAGCGAGGTGTGGAGCGAGGAACAGATGCAGGGCTGGCTGGCAGACCTGGACCCGATGGCGCCGGCGCAGTTGTTGGTGCGGCTGGTGCAGAAGGGTGAGGATTGGGAGGAAGCCGAGCGGCTGTTTCTGGTGGCGGATCTATGGCCGAATGTGCCGGGGGCTGGCTGATAGAGCGTGGGGGTCTGCGAGTGCCTCATCGGGGGCAAGCCCCCTCCCACAGGGGAATGCATTCCAAATGTGGGAGGGGGCTTGCCCCCGATGGCGGCTGGCCAGGCACTACACATCATCGATATGCCGATAATCCAGCTGCAACCCGATAGCCAGCTCTCGCGCCCGCCCCAGCCTGATCGGCCCGCGTTCGATATCCACCAGCACCCCCGGACACTCCAACAGCGCCAACCCATCGATCGCCTTGAGCCGCCCATCGGTCACCACCAGCACCCGCTGCTGCTCCGCCGGGTAACGCTTACGCCGCGCCACCAACCAATGGGCCGCCTCGCTCAAGGCTGCCAGCAACGGCGTACCGCCACCGGCGCCTAGCTGTTCCAGCCAATCCGCCAAGCCTTTCGAGGCCTTCAAGCCCTGCACCTGCCACTGCGGCGATTGCCCGCTGGCGGTCAACAACGCCAGGCGCGCCCGTTGCCGGTAGGCGTCATCGAACAGCTGCGCCAACAGGCCCTTGGCATCGCTCAACGCCCGGTACCGTCGGGTGGAGGCCGAGGCGTCGACAATCACCAGCCACAGCTCATGGGCCGAACGGCTGCGCAGGTGCCAGCGCAGATCCTCACGACGCTGCGGCCGGCCACCGAGCAAGGTGCCCGGCCAATCGATCTGGCCCTGCCCTGCGCTGCGCGCCTTGCCCTGCTTGCCATTGTCCAGTCGCCCCGCCTTGGGCCGGGCATCCGCCCCCGCGTCAGGTCGGGGGCGAATGCCTAGGGCTTTTTTGGCCAGGTGGGCACATCGCGACGGGAACCGGTGGTCAGGGCCGGCGCAGGCATGTCGCCCCATTGGCCTTGGCCCGGCGAGGTATCCGAGGGTTGCGGCGACTGCCCTGGATTCGGCGGGCTGGCCGGTGGCGACTGTTCCTGGCGCCGGTGACGCAAGGCAAATTCCGCAACCGCTTCAATGTCTTCTTCGGCAATCCTGTCAGCGCCCCGCCACGCGGCATGAGCGCGGGCGCCACGCAGCCAGACCAGGTCGGCGCGCAAACCGTCGACGCCTGCGGCAAAGCAGCGTTCGGTAATCTGCGCCAAGGCGTGATCATCCAGCTCAATACCGTCCAGCCGTGCCCGCGCCTGGGTGCAACGCTCGCGCAGCGCCGCCTGCGGCGCATTCCACTGCTGACAGAACGCAGCGGGATCACGGTCGAAATCCAGGCGGCGACGAATAATCTGCCCTCGCTCGGTGGGCAGCGTTTGCCCACTCAACGCCACGTTGAAACCAAAGCGGTCGAGGAGCTGTGGACGCAACTCCCCCTCCTCCGGGTTCATCGTGCCGATCAGCACAAACCGCGCCGAATGCCGATGGGAGATGCCGTCACGCTCGATCAGGTTGGTGCCGCTGGCGGCCACGTCCAACAACAGATCGACCAAGTGATCGGGCAACAGGTTGACTTCATCGACATACAACACGCCGCCATCGGCCTTGGCCAGCACGCCGGGGGAAAACTGTGCGCGGCCCTCGCCGAGCGCGGCGTCCAGGTCCAGGGTGCCCACCAGGCGCTCCTCGGTCGCGCCCAGGGGCAAGGTGACGAACTGCCCACTGGCGAGCAGGTCTGCCAGGCCACGGGCCAGGGTGGACTTGGCCATGCCGCGCGGGCCTTCGATCAGCACGCCGCCGATTTGAGGATCGATCGCGGTCAGGCACAGCGCCAGTTTCAGCGCGTCGGCACCGACCACGGCGGCCAGCGGGAAATGCGGAATATCGGTCATCAGCGGTCTTCTTCTATATCCAGCAACAGGTTTTCCAATGCTTCGCGGTAGGCGCCCGGCGCTTGCCACATGCCGCGCTGCTGGGCTTCGAGCATGCGCTCGGTCATGTCGCGCAGGGCGGCGGGGTTGTGTTGTTGCACAAAGGCGCGGGTATCGGGGTCGAGCAGATAGGCGTCGGCGAGCAACGCGTACTGGTGATCGTCGATCAGCGCCGTGGTGGCGTCGAAGGCGAACAGGTTGTCCACGGTCGCGGCCATTTCAAACGCGCCTTTATAGCCGTGACGCTTCACGCCCTCGATCCACTTCGGGTTGGCCGCGCGGGAACGAATGACTCGGTTGAGCTCTTCCTTCAAGGTGCGGATCTTCGGCAGGTCCGGCTGGCTGTGGTCGCCATGGTAGCTGGCGGCCTTGGCGCCGCTCAGGGTTTCCACGGCGGCGAGCATGCCGCCCTGGAATTGATAGTAATCGTTGGAGTCGAGCACATCGTGCTCACGGTTGTCCTGGTTCTGCAACACCGCCTGCACCTGGCTCAAGCGCTGGGCGAACTGCTCGCGGGCAGCGGTGCCTTCGTCAGCGCCGCCATAGGCGTAGCCGCCCCAGTTCAGGTAGACCTCGGCCAAGTCTTCGCGGCTTTGCCACAGGCGGCCGTCAATCGCACCCTGCACGCCCGCGCCATAGGCCCCCGGCTTGGCGCCGAAAATGCGCCAGCCGGCCTGTTTCGCCGCAGCCTCTTCATCCAGGCCCGATTCGCGCAAGGCCTGGCGCTCACTGCGCACCTTGGCGGCCAGCGGGTTCATGTCGTCCGGCTCGTCCAGGGCGGCGACCGCTTGCACCGCCGCATCGAACAGGCGGATCAGGTTGGCAAAGGCATCGCGAAAGAAGCCGGACACGCGCAACGTCACGTCGACGCGGGGGCGATCCAACAGGCTGATCGGCAGGATCTCGAAGTCATCCACGCGCTGGCTGCCGGTGGCCCAGACCGGCCGCACGCCCATCAGCGCCATGGCCTGGGCGATATCGTCGCCGCCAGTGCGCATGGTGGCCGTGCCCCACACCGACAGGCCCAACTGGCGCAGATGGTCGCCGTGGTCCTGCAGATGCCGCTCAAGCAGCAGGTTGGCCGACTGGAACCCAATGCGCCAGGCCGTGGTGGTCGGCAGGTTGCGCACGTCCACCGTGAAGAAATTGCGCCCGGTGGGCAGCACATCCAGGCGCCCGCGACTCGGCGCGCCGCTAGGGCCGGCCGGCACGAAGCGACCGCTCAAGGCGTCCAGCAGGCCGCGCATTTCGGCCGGGCCGCAGGCATCCAGACGCGGCGCCACGACCACGCGCAGGCTTTCGACAACAGCCTTCACGTCCTCCCAGCCAGGTTCCTCCAACTCTTCCAGCGGCCCTTCCAGCGCCTGCTCGATCAAGCGCGCCGCGTACAGCTCCAGACGCTCGCGGGTGTCGCCGGCGGTGCGCCACACCTGCGCGTCGACCTCACGCAACACCTCGGGCCGACGCCCGGTCCACGGTTCGGCGAGCGCGCAGTCCAGGGGGTCGAAGCCCAGGTCGAACGCCTTGGCCAGCACCCGCAACAGGCTTGATTGCGCGCCACGGCCATCGCCCCGGGGGATGCGCAACAAGGCCAGCAAGGTATCGATGCGCAAGCGCCCTGCTGGCGACTCGCCAAAGATGTGCAGGCCGTCGCGGATCTGGGATTCCTTCAAGTCACACAGGTAGGTATCCAGGCGCGGCAACCAACTGTCGGCATCGGCATTGCCGTCCAGCTCAAGCTCCTGGTCGATATGGGTTTCGCGCACCAGCTTGAGAATGTCTTTCTGCAGTTCCAGCGCGCGTCGTGGGTCGAGCAACTGCGCTTCATAATATTCGTCGGCCAGCAGCTCCAGGTTGCGCAGCGGGCCGTAGGTTTCGGCGCGGGTCAGGGGCGGCATCAAATGGTCAATGATCACCGCCTGGGTGCGACGTTTGGCCTGGGCGCCCTCGCCGGGATCGTTGACGATAAACGGGTAGATATTCGGCAGCGGGCCGAGCAGCACGTCCGGCCAGCAGGTTTGCGACAGGCCCACGCCCTTGCCCGGCAGCCATTCGAGGTTGCCGTGCTTGCCCACGTGAATCAGCGCATGGGCGCCGTAGGTATGGCGCAGCCAGAAATAGAACGCCAGATAGCCGTGGGGCGGCACCAGGTCGGGGTCGTGATACACCGCACTCGGGTCGACCTGGTAACCGCGCGCGGGCTGGATACCGACGAAGGTTTGATCCAGGCGCAGGCCGGCGATCATCAGGCGACCGTTGCGGCACATCGGGTCCTGATGGGGCGCGCCCCAGCGCTCCAGCACCGCCTGGCGATTGGCTTCGGGCAGGCGTTGGAACATCGCCGCGTAGTCGTCCAGCGCAAGGCTCTGATGACACGGGCGCAGGTCGAGGCTGTCGAGGTCGTTGGTGACGCCGCCCAGCAACGCATGGATCAAGGCCGTGCCGCTGTCCGGCAAGGTGGCAGGCACCGGATACCCTTCGGCGTGCAGCGCGCGCAGGATATTCAGCGCCGCCGCCGGCGTGTCCAGGCCCACGCCGTTGCCGATACGGCCGTCGCGGGTGGGGTAGTTAGCCAGGATCAAGGCCACGCGCTTGTGCGCATTCGGCACCCGCGCCAGCTCGACCCAGCGGCGCGCCAGTTCGGCGACAAAATCCATGCGTTCAGGCGCGGCGCGGTAGCACACCACGTCCGACTGGCTGCGCTCACTGCGCCAGGCCAGGTCCTTGAAGCTGATCGGCCGGCTGATGATGCGCCCGTCCAGCTCCGGCAAGGCGATGTGCATCGCCAGGTCGCGAGGGCCCAGGCCTTGTTCACTGGCCTGCCAGCCGGGCTGGTTGTCCTGGGCGCAGATCGCCTGGATCACCGGGATATTGCGGCGAAACGGGCGCAGATGCGGCGCTTCGGGGCTCGATTGAGCAAAGCCGGTGGTGTTGAGGATCACCGCCGCCTGCACCTCATCCAGCAGGTCTTCGACCACCGCCAGGCAACCGGGCTCTTTCAAACTGGCGACTGCGATCGGTAATGGGTTAAGGCCCGCCGCCTGCAGGCGCTGGCAGAACACATCGATAAACCCGGTATTGGCGGCCTGCAAGTGCGAGCGGTAGAACAGCACCGCCGCCACCGGAAAATCAGCGTGCCACTGCGCCTGCCAATCGGCCAGGTAAGCGTTGGCGGTATGCGGGAGGTAGATCGAGGTGCGCGGCAAGCTCTGCGGCTCAGCCCAGGCATAGTCGCGCCCCAGATAGCCGGCGGCCAGGCAGCGATAGAAATCCAGCGCGTTACCCAGGCCACCCTGGCGCAGAAACTGCCACAGCCGGTCACGCTCGGGCGCCTCCACGCTGCTCAAGCCGCTGAGTTCCGGGTCTGGGCGATCATCCCCCGGTACCAGGATCAGCGTGACGCCACGCTCCGCCAACGCCACCAGACGCTCGACGCCATAGCGCCAGTAACCGATGCCGCCGTGCAGCGAAATCAGGATGACCTTGGCGTGGCGCAGCACGTCGTCGACGTACAGGTCGACCGAGCCATGGTTCTGCACCTGCATCGGGTTGGCCAGGCGCAGGCTGGGGTAATCCTCGGGCAACTGCCGGGCCGCCTCGGCAAGCAGCGCCAGGCTGGAATCGCCGCTGCACAGGATCACCAACTCGGCAGGGGTTTGGCCAAGGTCGGCGATGTTGTCGTCCGCGACGAAGCCACCGGGCTGGGTCCTGAGCAGGTGCATGGGTCAGGCGCTGATGGCGGCGCGCAGTTGCGCTTCAAGGCCTGCCGCGTCAAGCGCCTGGCCGATCAGCACCAGGCGTGTGGTGCGTGCCTCACCGGCGCCCCAGGCACGGTCGAAATGCTTGTCGAAACGTGTGCCCACGCCCTGGATCAGCAGGCGCATCGGTTTGTTCGGGATGGCGGCGAAGCCCTTGACGCGCAGGATGCCGTGCTGCACCACCAATTGCGTCAGGGCGTCGAGCAGTAGGGCTTCGTCGGCTGGCGGCAGGTCGATGGAGATGGAGTCGAACGCGTCGTGGTCGTGATCGTCCTCACCATCATGATGATGGTCGTGATGGCTATGGCGCGCGTCGATATGCTCCTCGGAGCCGGCGCCCAGACCGATCAGCACGTCCAGTGGTACGCGACCGCTGCTGGCTTCGATGACTTTCACCGCCGGCGGCAACTCCTCGGCCACTTCCAGGCGCACGCGGGCCAGGTCTTCGGCGCTGATCAGGTCGGCCTTGTTGAGGATCACCAGGTCGGCACTGGCCAGTTGGTCGGCGAACAGCTCGTGCAGGGGCGACTCGTGGTCCAGGTTCGGGTCGAGCTTGCGCTGGGCGTCGACCTGGTCCGGGAACGCGGCGAAGGTGCCAGCGGCCACGGCCGGGCTGTCGACCACGGTGATCACCGCGTCCACGGTGCAGGCATTGCGGATTTCCGGCCATTGGAAGGCCTGGACCAGCGGCTTGGGCAGGGCCAGGCCCGAGGTTTCAATGAGGATATGGTCGAGGTCGCCACGCCGGGCCACCAGTTCGCGCATCACCGGGAAGAACTCTTCCTGCACGGTGCAGCACAGGCAGCCATTGGCCAGCTCGTACACGCGGCCGTTGGCTTCTTCTTCGGTGCAACCGATGGAGCACTGCTTGAGGATGACCCCGTCAATGCCCAGCTCGCCGAATTCGTTGACGATCACCGCAATGCGACGGCCTTGGGCGTTGTCGAGCATATGGCGCAGCAGCGTGGTTTTGCCCGAGCCGAGGAAACCGGTAACGATGGTGACGGGGAGTTTAGCCAGTGTTTTCATCGGATGCCCTTTGGGGCGGGCATACGGGACGATAGGCCCTGCGACGGCGCGCAGCAGCGGATTTCGTCACCGGATCACCCCGCCCGGTTGAATTGAAAAATCGATTGCGAGGCAGGTCTCCTGGCTTGGGGCTTGCGGATCTTGCGACCGGCGCCGACTGCGCCTTCCCGCCGGATCGGCAGTGGCGTGGCAGTCAGTAGAACCCTTCACAGTTGCGGGGGCAGCCGCGGCTTGAACCGCGTTCCCTTCTTAGCTTCGGCCTGGGCCGAAGAACCTCGAAGGTGCAAGGCTACAGGGGCTCGCAGCATTTGACTACCGTCCCCGGCCCATGCTCTCCTACCCATCTTGTTTCGGGTGCCCTTCACAGGGTGAAACGGGAAACCGGTGCGCCATAGAGCTATGGCAAGTCCGGTGCTGCCCCCGCAACGGTAAGCGAGCGAAGCGTCAAATCCACTGTGCTGTGCATGGGAAGGAGATGCTTGACAGGCCAAGCGCCCCTCGCAAGCCCGGAGACCGGCCCGAAAAATTCAGATAACAAACCCGCGGTGGGCGGGCGCTGTTCAGAACCCTGCGTGCCCGGCTCGCGGGGTTTTCATGCGCTCGTTTCACCCTGACACCCAGAAGGGACGCGCCATGTCGATCATCAGCAGCACCTCGCACACCGCCAGCAACTCCGCCACCCTGGGCCAACGCCTGACCGCCGCCATCGGCGCGTCGATCCTCGGCGCGTGCCTGGTGTATTTCGCCGGTTTCTCGCACATCGAAGCCGTGCACAACGCTGCTCACGATACCCGCCACAGCGCCGCGTTCCCGTGCCACTGAGACCTGCCGACATGATCAAGCGTATTGCCCAAACCGCAGGTTTCACAGGCTTGCTGGCCGCCCTGCTGCTGACCCTGCTGCAAAGCTTCTGGGTCGCCCCGCTGATTCTGCAGGCGGAAACCTTTGAAAACGCCCCGGCAGCCACCGAACCGGCGCATGAACATGCCGCAGGCGCCGCCGCCCACACCCACGATGCCGAAGCCTGGGAACCGGAAGACGGCTGGCAGCGCGTGCTGTCCACAACCGGTGGCAACCTGGTAGTTGCCGTCGGGTTCGCCCTGATGCTGGCCGGCCTCTACACGCTGCGCGCACCGACCCGCACGGCCCAAGGCCTGCTGTGGGGTCTGGCCGGTTACGCGACCTTCGTGCTGGCGCCGACCCTGGGCCTGCCGCCAGAGCTGCCGGGCACCGCTGCCGCTGACCTGGCCCAACGCCAGATCTGGTGGGTCGGTACTGCCGCCTCTACCGCCGCCGGTATTGCGCTGATCGTGTTCGGCCGCAACTGGCTGCTCAAAGTGCTGGGCGTGGCGATCCTGGCCGTGCCGCATGTGGTCGGTGCGCCGCAACCGCAAATGCATTCGATGCTCGCGCCAGAAGCCCTGGAGGCCCAGTTCAAGATCGCGTCGCAGCTGACCAACGTGGCGTTCTGGTTGGCACTGGGCCTGATCAGCGCCTGGCTGTTCCGCCGCAACCGCGACGATCAATACTCGGCATGACCCTGGTGGTCGGCCTGGGCTGCCAGCGCGGTTGTGATCTTCACACTCTGCTGAGCCTCTTTGACACCGCCCTCGCCGAGGGCGGGATTGAACGCCAAAGCATTACCGCACTGGCAGGTATCGACCTCAAGCGCGAGGAACCGGGGCTGCTCGCCCTGTCCCGATTGCTGGGCTTGCCGTTGCAGTGTTTCAGCGCTGAACAACTGGCCGCCTATGAAGATCGGCTGAGCCATAAATCGGCCGTTGCCTTTACGCATACCGGCTGCCATGGGGTCGCCGAAAGCGCTGCCCTGGCCCTCGCCGAACATCTCGCCAACGCCCCCGCACGCCTGCTGATCACCCGCAAAAAAACCGCCCAGGCCACCTTTGCATTGGCCTGCACCGGCTAAAACCTCGATAATCGTCCGTTCCGATCATGAGCAATCTTCATGCTCGCCCGTTTTTCGACAGGAATCCCCCATGACCGTCTACTTCATCGGCGCCGGCCCCGGCGATCCGGAACTGATTACCGTCAAAGGCCAGCGGCTGATTCGCAGTTGCCCGGTGATCATCTACGCGGGCTCGTTGGTGCCAACGGCGGTGCTGGAAGGTCATAACGCTGAACACGTGGTCAACAGCGCTGAACTGCACTTGGAGCAGATCATCGATTTGATCAAGGTCGCCCACGCAAATGGCCAGGATGTGGCACGCGTGCACTCCGGCGATCCGAGCCTGTACGGCGCGATTGGCGAGCAGATTCGTTACTTGCGCGAGCTGGGCATACCGTTCCAGATCATTCCTGGCGTCACCGCAGTAGCGGCGTGTGCAGCGCTGCTTGAGACCGAGCTGACCCTGCCGGACATCGCCCAAAGCGTAATCCTGACGCGCTACGCCGATAAAACCAGCATGCCGCCGGGCGAAGACTTCGACAGCATGGCGCGACACGGCACGACCATGGCGATTCACCTGGGGGTCAACCACCTGGAGAAGATCGTCGCCGACCTGTTGCCGCATTACGGCGCGGACTGCCCGATTGCCGTGGTGCATCGGGCGACGTGGCCGGATCAGGATTGGGCAGTTGGTACGCTTGAGGATATTGTGGCCAAGGTTGAGGTAAAAGGTTTCCGGCGTACCGCGCTGATCCTGGTGGGCCGCGTGCTGACCAATAACAGCTTCAGCGAGTCATCGCTTTACCGTGCCGGCCATGCCCATCTCTATCGCCCCGGATAAACACCGCCAAAACTGTGGGAGGGGGGCTTGCTCCCACAGTTAATGTTCTGCGCCAGCAATGTCGCGCAACTCATTGAAAAAAGACAATAAAAAACGGCGCTCACGGGGCGCCGTTTTTATGCTCGCAGTGAACACCTTACTCAGTAGTAGGCGTTTTCTTTCTGCGTGTGGTCAGTCACGTCGCGTACGCCCTTGAGCTCTGGAATACGCTCCAGCAGGGTGCGCTCGATGCCTTCGCGCAGGGTCACATCCGCTTGGCCACAGCCCTGGCAGCCGCCGCCGAATTTCAATACGGCGATGCCGTCTTCAACCACATCGATCAAGCTGACCTGACCGCCGTGGCTGGCCAGCCCCGGGTTGATCTCGGTCTGCAGGTAATAGTTGATGCGCTCGTTGACCGGGCTGTCGGCGTTGACGTTCGGCACCTTGGCGTTCGGCGCCTTGATGGTCAACTGGCCGCCCATACGGTCGGTGGCGTAGTCGACTACGGCGTCGTCGAGGAAGGCTTCGCTGAAGTTGTCGATATACGCGGTGAAGCTTTTCAGCCCCAGAGCGGTGTCTTCAGGTTTCTCTTCCCCAGGCTTGCAGTAGGCAATGCACGTCTCGGCGTACTGGGTGCCGGGCTGGGTGATAAAGACGCGGATGCCGATGCCTGGGGTGTTCTGCTTGGACAGCAGGTCAGCCAGGTAATCGTGGGCGGCGTCGGTAATGGTTATGGCAGTCATGGAAACTCCTCACAGGCTTGCCGGCAGTTTACGCCAAATCATTACAGAGGTACAAAGTCCTAGTATTTTTGTCGGGATAAAGTTAACCGTTGGTCGCCATCGAACCAGCCTTTGAGCAGGCGATAACTGCCCTTTTCCAGCCATTGGTAACTGCCGAGGGCGCCAAGCCCGATGATGACCACGCACACAGCGAGCACGGCATAGGGGTTCAGGCCATAGCGCTGTGCAGCATAACCACCGGCCGACAGCACCAGCACGTGCAGCAGATACACGGAATAGGAGCAATCGCCCAGGACCTTGAGCAGGCGGTTGCCTTCGAAAAACCGCTCCAGCGCCATGCACCCCATCACCAGCACCGCGCTGGGCAGGCCCCAGGTCAGGGCGCGTGGTGAGGCTGGCCAATGGTAGATCGCCAACAGCGCACCGGCGATTCCCAGCAGAGGCAGCCACAATCCGGGGCGAATCCCGCCCTTGCGGTACAGCATGCCGATGCCGATCCCCATCAGGAATTCGATGACGATATCCGAACGATAGAACGCGCTGATCCAGCCAAATGAGGTCCACGTTTCGCACACCGCGAACAGCAACGCCGCCACCACCAGCAGCCGCCATTGCCGACGAAACAGCAGCGCCCAGGCGAACAGCAGGTAGAACAGCATCTCGTAGTTGAGCGTCCAGCCGACGTTCAGGGTCGGGTACACCCCATAGCCACCGGGGTTCTCGGACGGGATAAACAGCAGTGACATCAACAGATGGGCGGCATCCACACTCTGGTCCGGCAACATCGGCCGGGCGACCACCACCAGCAGCGCCATCAGCAGGGTGTAAAACCAATAGGCCGGTACGATCCGCAGCAGGCGATACAGCAAAAACCGCCACGGTGGCAGGTCCTTGTCCTGGGTAGACAGGAAAATCACCAGACCGCTGATCACGAAAAACACATCCACGCCCGCCGCGCCTTTTTCGACAAACAGCCGACCCAAAGCGCTGTCCGCCTTGAAGCCGAAGAAAATCTGCATGAAGTGGTGCCCCACTACCGTCCAGGCCGCCAGGGCGCGCAACGCCTGTACCGAAATCAACATCGCCCGCCCACTCCCAGTACATTCACATAAAGCTGGGACCCTCGTGGACGGTCAAAGGTCGATCAAAGATTCTCGCAGCGGTTCAGCTCGGTCGGCGTGCGTGGACACTAAAAGACGTCGTCAGCACATAGACCGCCTTCGACGCGCGATCAACATGAGCGATATTCATGCAAAACCCGGGCATGCTCCAAAAGCGCACAGGTTTGCTATGATCCACGCCCTCCGTAATGCCTGACTTAGAGTAGTCCCATGTCCGATCGTAGCGCTCGTCTGCAAGCCCTCCACCAAGCCCTCAAGGAACGCATCCTGATCCTTGACGGCGGCATGGGCACGATGATCCAGAGCTATAAGCTCGAGGAACAGGACTACCGTGGCAAACGCTTCGCCGACTGGCCAAGCGACGTCAAGGGCAATAATGACTTGCTGGTGCTCACCCGCCCTGACGTGATTGGCGGAATTGAAAAGGCCTACCTGGATGCCGGTGCCGACATCCTTGAAACCAACACCTTCAACGCCACGCGCATTTCCATGGCCGACTACGGCATGGAAGAGCTGGCCTATGAATTAAACGTGGAAGGCGCGCGCCTGGCACGTAAAGTGGCCGACGCCAAGACCCTCGAGAACCCGGCCAAGCCGCGCTTCGTCGCCGGCGTTCTCGGCCCCACCAGCCGCACTTGCTCGCTGTCGCCGGACGTGAACAACCCCGGCTACCGCAACGTGACCTTCGATCAATTGGTGGAAAACTACACCGAGGCCACCAAGGGCCTGATCGAAGGCGGCGCCGACCTGATCCTGATCGAAACGATCTTCGACACCCTTAACGCCAAAGCCGCGATCTTCGCGGTGCAAGGCGTGTTCGAGGAACTGGGCGTAGAGCTGCCGATCATGATTTCCGGCACCATCACCGATGCCTCCGGGCGCACCTTGTCCGGCCAGACCACCGAAGCGTTCTGGAACTCCGTAGCCCACGCCAAGCCCCTCTCGGTCGGCTTGAACTGCGCCCTCGGCGCCAGCGAACTGCGCCCATACCTGGAAGAATTGTCGAACAAGGCCAATACCCACGTTTCCGCGCACCCTAACGCCGGCCTGCCCAACGAGTTCGGCGAGTACGACGAACTGCCCTCGGAAACGGCCAAGGTCATCGAAGAGTTCGCCCAGAGCGGCTTCCTCAATATCGTCGGTGGCTGCTGCGGCACCACGCCGGGGCATATCGAAGCCATCGCCAAGGCCGTGGCCGGTTATGCGCCGCGCTCGATCCCGGACATTCCCAAGGCCTGCCGCCTGTCCGGCCTGGAGCCGTTCACCATCGATCGCAGCTCGTTGTTCGTCAACGTCGGCGAGCGCACCAACATCACCGGTTCCGCCAAGTTCGCCCGGCTGATCCGTGAGGACAACTACACCGAAGCCCTGGAAGTCGCCCTGCAGCAGGTCGAAGCCGGCGCCCAGGTGATCGACATCAACATGGACGAGGGCATGCTCGACTCGAAGAAGGCCATGGTGACCTTCCTCAACCTGATCGCCGGCGAACCGGACATCTCTCGCGTGCCGATCATGATCGACTCCTCCAAATGGGAAGTGATCGAAGCCGGCCTCAAGTGCATCCAGGGCAAGGGCATCGTCAACTCCATCAGCATGAAGGAAGGCGTGGAGCAGTTCATTCACCACGCCAAGCTGTGCAAGCGCTATGGCGCAGCCGTGGTGGTGATGGCGTTCGACGAAGCCGGCCAGGCCGACACCGAAGCGCGCAAGAAGGAAATCTGCAAACGCTCCTATGACATCCTGGTCAATGAAGTGGGCTTCCCGCCGGAAGACATCATCTTCGACCCGAACATCTTCGCGGTCGCCACCGGCATCGAAGAGCACAACAACTACGCCGTCGACTTCATCAACGCCTGCGCCTACATCCGCGACGAGTTGCCCTATGCGCTGACCTCCGGTGGCGTGTCCAACGTGTCGTTTTCATTCCGTGGCAACAACCCGGTGCGCGAGGCGATCCACTCGGTGTTCCTGCTGTATGCGATTCGCAACGGGCTGACCATGGGTATCGTCAACGCCGGCCAACTGGAGATTTATGACCAGATCCCGGCCGAGCTGCGCGATGCGGTGGAAGACGTGGTGCTCAACCGCACTCCGGACGGCACCGACGCCCTGCTCGCCATCGCCGACAAGTACAAGGGCGACGGCAGCGTCAAGGAGGCCGAGACCGAAGAGTGGCGTGGCTGGCCGGTGAACAAGCGCCTGGAACACGCGCTGGTCAAGGGCATTACCACGCACATTGTCGAAGACACCGAAGAGTCGCGACTGTCGTTCGCGCGTCCGATCGAGGTGATCGAAGGCCCGCTGATGTCCGGGATGAACATCGTCGGTGACCTGTTCGGCGCCGGCAAAATGTTCCTGCCCCAGGTGGTCAAGTCCGCCCGCGTGATGAAGCAGGCCGTGGCCCATCTGATTCCCTTTATCGAGCTGGAAAAGGGCGACAAACCCGAGGCCAAGGGCAAAATCCTGATGGCCACGGTCAAGGGCGACGTGCACGACATCGGCAAGAATATCGTCGGCGTGGTGCTGGGGTGCAACGGCTATGACATCGTCGACCTCGGCGTGATGGTCCCGGCGGAAAAGATCCTGCAGGTAGCCAAGGAACAGAAGTGCGACATCATCGGCCTGTCCGGCTTGATCACCCCGTCCCTGGACGAGATGGTGCACGTGGCCCGCGAGATGCAGCGCCAGGACTTCCACCTGCCGCTGATGATCGGTGGCGCAACCACCTCCAAGGCGCACACGGCAGTGAAAATCGAGCCCAAGTACAGCAACGATGCGGTGATCTACGTCACCGACGCCTCGCGCGCCGTGGGCGTGGCCACGCAGTTGCTGTCCAAGGAATTGAAAGCCGGTTTCGTCGAAAAAACCCGTCTGGAGTACATCGACGTACGCGAGCGCACCGCCAACCGCAGCGCCCGCACAGAACGCCTGAGCTACCCGGCGGCGATTGCCAAGAAGCCGCAGTTCGACTGGAGCACCTACACCCCGGTCAAGCCGACCTTTACCGGCACCCAGGTGCTGGAGAATATCGACCTCAACGTGCTGGCCGAGTACATCGACTGGACGCCGTTCTTCATTTCCTGGGACTTGGCCGGCAAATTCCCACGCATCCTCACCGATGAAGTGGTGGGCGAAGCGGCCACCGCGCTGTATGCCGACGCCCGGGAAATGCTCAGGAAGTTGATCGACGAAAAACTCATCAGTGCCCGTGCGGTGTTCGGCTTCTGGCCGACCAACCAGGTGCAGGACGATGACCTGGAAGTCTATGGCGAAGACGGCCAGCCGATTGCGCGGCTGCATCATCTGCGCCAGCAGATCATCAAGACCGACGGCAAGCCGAATTTCTCCCTGGCCGACTTCGTCGCGCCCAAGGACAGCGGCGTGACCGACTACATCGGTGGCTTCATCACCACCGCCGGCATCGGCGCCGAAGAGGTCGCCAAGGCCTATCAGGACGCCGGCGACGACTACAACTCGATCATGGTCAAGGCCCTCGCCGACCGCCTGGCCGAAGCCTGCGCCGAGTGGCTGCACCAGCAAGTGCGTAAAGAGCACTGGGGCTATGCCAAGGACGAACAGCTGGACAACGACGCGCTGATCAAGGAGCAATACAGCGGCATCCGCCCTGCCCCAGGCTACCCGGCGTGCCCGGACCACACCGAGAAGGCCCAGTTGTTCCAACTGCTCGACCCCGAGGCCCGGGAAATGCAGGCCGGCCGCAGCGGCGTGTTCCTCACCGAGCACTATGCGATGTTCCCGGCGGCAGCCGTCAGCGGCTGGTACTTCGCCCACCCACAGGCGCAGTACTTTGCCGTCGGCAAGGTCGACAAGGACCAGGTGCTGAGCTACACCGCGCGCAAGGGCCAGGACCTGAGCGTGACCGAGCGCTGGCTGGCGCCGAACCTGGGCTACGACAACTGATAGGCTCTTGCGTCCGTGCAGGGGCTTGTCGAGCCCCTGCACGGACGTGCGCCCTACAGACCCAGCCGGGTGCGTTCCCTCGCGGTCAGCTCGATGGCCAGGGCGGTTTCCTGTTCAGCCCGCTTGCGGCCCAACTCTGCATATTCACGTAAATAGTGCGCGCCTGCGTCGGGGTAACGATCATCCAGGGCGTCGATTTGTGTGGCGATGTCGTCGGCCAAGGCCCTGAACTCGACAGCGTACGTCCTTCTCAAGTAGTCCACCCAGTAGGTGCGTTCAACCAGGCTCTGGACAAAGGCATCGCGGCCTTCGTTTTCAATGATGCTGTCATACGCAGTATCCAGGGCCGCCGAGGTCACGTTGGCGACGTTTGTATAGATCATGCCATGGGGTTGGCTCGGCAGATCCAGACGCTGGGCCAATCCAATACGGTAAGCCAGGCGAATTTCCGCTGGGTCGGCGCCTGGCCGCCCGCGAATGGCCTCTTCGGCATGCCTCTCGACGGCATCGAGGCGGCTCATGCGCCTGGCCAACCGGAACAATTCGCTACCTTCCTGCGCAGGCGTCACGCTACTGCGCACGTTGAACTCATAGACAGCCGTTTCAAGGTCGTTGAACACCAGAATTCGACCATCGCCGCATGTCACCCTGACCTGTGCCGCACTTGCCCTGGCAAATACGTCCGAGCGCAGAGAGCGGTTTGCATAGAGCGCATCCAGGACCCGCCACACCCGCGTTGTCATATCCGCCGGATTGCGCTGGAAATCCCGGGTATTGCGCAATTGCGACAAGGTGAAGAAAAAGGCAGCGCTGTCAGGCTCGGCCCGTAGTTCGTCCCAGGCTTGCTCCCGCTCCGAACCCTCAGCCACGTCGGCGAACCAGCGGTCTCGCTGCACTTGGGGGGGTTCGATTTCCGGGTGCTCATCGAAATCCGACTGCTCATCGGAGCTTTCGGACTCTTCAGAATGATAGCCTGCGATCATTTCTTCGATATCCTCGAGGGTAAAGCCCAGGCCATTGCCGGTGCGCAGCAGATGCGTTCGCAAAGCTTCGAACTCATCCTCAAGCAGCAGGTTGTCGTACAGGTCGGTGCCGGCCATCAACGCCTGATGCCTGAGGCTAAGGGCCTCGGGTGGGATGACCTCTATCCGGTTGTTACGCAGGTTCAACGAGCGTAAGCGCGGCGCCTGAAGCACGCCCGCCGGCCACTCGGTCAATACGTTGTCGCTCAGGTTCAAGGTTTGCACCTGCGACATACCGCTCACATCCAGCTCGGGCAGCAGGTTTTCATTCAGGTTCAAGCTTTCCAACAGGGGCATATTAAGCAGTTGTCGGCGCAGCGCCGGCGCGTCTCGCAAGTTATTACGGGCAGCGTCCAGATGCCGCAGCGAACGAAATTCACTCACGGCATCGGGCAATACCGTCAGGTCGTTGTTGCCCAGGGTCAAGGTGTCGATATGGCGAAACGTGCGCAGAAACTCATTGGAGCCTTGATCCGTAATCCTGACCCCGCTCAGGTCTAGATCGCGGACATGGGGGAGCAGGCTGGGTAGCGCCGGCAAATCCCCCAGCGTCAGCCCGGACAGAGTCAATTGGTGCAGGCCTTGCGGCGCCGGTACCGGCAGCCCTTCGCGAAGGCAATAGCGCCAGCTGGACAGCATCCGTCCTGCCGCCCGGTGCCGGTCGAGGGCGTTGATCCAGCGCCCGTTGTCACGGATACCGCGAATATCGATCCATTCATTCAAAGCCTCGACCCATTGGCGGTGCTGCCCCTCCCACTCCACTAGGCGATCCTCTATTTCAATCGCACTCAGCCCATCGCTGCTCAACGCGTCGATGCGCGCCACGGCCTGCGCGGTGTCCAGGCTTGGGTCCAGGCGCTGCATGCGCGCCGCGGCAGTCATCGGCGCCGCTGCGCCCTCAACCGATAAGGGCAGCGGAAACAGAAGGCCAGGATTTTGTTCAACGCCCTCAGGGAAGTACTCAGGAACGCCGCCCGTTCTGCCTTGCTCCAGAAACACACGGGAAATGCCCAGCGGGCTCTCGCTTCCCAGGCGTTGGCCGATCGTCTGTACCTGCGCCACGGTAGCCGCCGTAAGACGACAGCCGCGCAGGTTCAAGTTGGACAGCAATGGGTCATGGCCGGTCAACGCCGCCTTGGGAATCGTGGTTATCGCGCTATGGCTCAGGTCTAGTTGCCGCAGGGAAGTCGACTGCAACGCGCCCACAGGCCAATCACGAATGGCTGTGTGCCCCAGGTCGAGGGTCGTCAACTGCAGGAGACGGCTGATATCCAGCGTTCGGACGGGGTTAAATTGCAGATTCAGAGAGGTCAGGTTCGTCAGACTATTCAAGCGGGCCTGGATCGTGGGGGTGACGTGCAACAGGTTGCGGGAAAAATCCAGGGAACGCAGGGACGTCATCTCAGTCAGGGTTGAAGGCAGGCTGGTCAGGTCGTTATTGGCAAGGTCCAAGTGCTCCACTTGGCTGAACCGCCCCAGAAAGGTCTCAAGCTCCGTGAGCGGTACTCGCACGCCTGCCAGGTTCAAGACACGTACATGGGAAAAGCCGGCTGCCGGTAACGACGGTAAATCGACCAATCCACCGCCTGAAAGGTCGAGGCGCATCTCTGGCGTAGCGGTCTGTGTAGACGGCACCGGTCTTGTACCCGGCGCCAGACGCTGGCCCAGGCCCTCTTGCCAGGAGACGAGTATGCGATCCGCAGCCTGTTGACGATTAAACGAGTCTGCCCAGTTATCCGGGTCAACCGGAGTGCGCGTCGACCACTGCTGCACCTCCTGGGTCAAATTACGTTGCTCGTCGCGTAAGGCGTTAAGCCGATCGAGCTGTTCAATGGCGGGTACCCGCTGCAGTCTGAATGCCTCAAGAACGTTGAAGAGTGTGGCCGCATCACCGCCCGTCATGTAGAACAGTGAGCCCTCTACGTACGACCGAACCATGGCCTCTTCATCCACAAGATGCGCTGTGTTGTCACGCACGTGTTCATAGGCCTGAATGAATGCCTGCTGTTCAAACTGCCCCCAGTTCATCCGCAGCCCGCGCCATAGGTTCTCATGGCCGGTGAACATCTGCGGCGGTATGGAGGTGATCGGTGTGGACGCCAGGTTGAGGCTGCCCAGGTGCTCAAGCCCGAGGACACCTTCCGGCCAGGTCGCCAGCGATCCGGACACATGCAGGCTGCGCAGGTTTACCAGCCCGCCGACATCCAACCGGTCCATGCCGCCTGACAGGGACAGCTGTTCAAGTTGCGTCATGCGATTGATCGATTGCAATACTTCATCAGGGACGACGGGCGAGGACGAAGGCCTGGAGGATTCCAGGTCCGTGAATACCAGCTCAGTGATATCCGACAAGCTCGCCAGCCGTTCGGCGATCGCATTGCGGGTGGAGGCGTCGACGTGTAGCTCAAGGCGTCGCACATTCGGGAACTGGCGGATAAGCGCCGTTCCCTGGGCGTCAAGCAGCGCCGCACCCGACATATTCAAAGTACGCACATGGGAAAAATCGGCGTTCAATGCGGGTAACCTTGACTCACCGAATAGGCTCAAGCTGCTGAAAGGAGCGCCGCCACGATTCAGGCCATTGCGCCAACAGTCGATGACGTTGCCAGCCACTCGTAGACGATCCAGGTCACTTCCCGCCCAGGGTTCAAGGGCATTGCGCAAGCCATCGATTTCTCGCTGGCGATTGGCCAACAGGTTGAAAATCTGTTGCGGGTGTTCACCGCTGGCCAGGTGTCTGACCACAAAAAGCCTGGCTATGGGGTCAGACACATTTGGGTAGATATCTCGCACCCGCGTGACCAAGCGATCAATATCGCCTGCCGCCGCTCCCCTCCCCGACAACTCATACCCCAGGCGGCCGCCCGGCAGGCGCAGGGACGGTCGCGACCGGGGCGCCCGTTGTCCGAGAATACCCGCCATTTCGCTGCGATGGCTGCTCGCATAGTTGACTAGCGTCTGCTTCAACAGGCCATCCTGACCGGTCGATGGAATACCTATCCCATTACGGAATTCATCTGGCAAGGCATGCAGGATCGATTGATAGAAGTTGCGGCTGGTGGGCAAGACGCTATGCATGGCCTCGCCTTGTTCATCATGCGCCTGGAAGCTGTCGCCTTCCTTGACCAGGTATTTACGCATCGCGGCGTCCTCTGCGCCGATACTGTCCAGCAGCGGCCCGCGAAAGGTGTCGCCGCGCAGTTCCAGCCGCAACCCTCCCGGCCAGCCCGGCAGCAGCTCCAGGCAGTGCAAGGCCAGGCGGTCGCTGTCCAGGCTCGCTAGATTCTCGCGGTGCAGGCCGGCGATAGCGCGGTTCAGGCGATGCTGTTGCAGGTGAATGCGCGCCAGGTCATCCAGGCGCGTCGGCACCCTGCCCTTATTCAAGCGATTGCGCTCGCTCTGGGTAGCGGCGTCCATCACCTCGTTCAAGGCCTGACGCGGTAAAGATGGGTAGCGTCGGCCCAGTACGCTGGTGTCGGGCACCGTCGGCATCCTTGATTGCCACAGGCTATCGAACAGCGCACGCTGCCTCTTCAGCGCATGGTCCGCCAGGCGCTTGTTGAACTCTTCTTCTCGGGTCAGCCCGTTCCAACCCGACGCACTCCCCAGCAGGCGGTCGATTTCGTCCGCGCTCATCCGGGACAGCACCTTCTCGCCCAGCTTGCCGGCCCGTACCTCGCCACGGGTGAGCTTGATGCTTACACCCGCGTTACTCGTTGACGGTGTCACACCATAGCGCTGGGACGCGCCCCAGGGCTCAGGCCCGTTGAACACTTCCAATATCCGGCCTTCCGGCCAGTGCGGCAGTTCTGTTATCAGCGGCAACACATACTCGAAGCGACTGCCTGACCCGAAACCGCGACGGATTTGCTCGATCACCTCGCCGACCTGCTGGTCGACACTGAACTGCTCCAGCGTTTCATCCAGTGCCGCTGGAATGGGCAAGCCGTCCACATGGACTTTGCGCAACACCGCGTCCTCAACGCCACTGACTTGGCCAATGGTGCGCAATACCTCGTCGGAGAACTCTTCGGTACGGTGGCCGAGCCGGCGCAGCAGCGTCAGACGGTCCCACTCCAATGGGCGCTCATGCATGTGCCGCCAGGCGCCGGCCTTGTTGTGTTCCAGAATGGGCTGGTACGCCTCAGGGTCATCGGGATGCTTGATCCGCCATTTGTTGACGGTTGGGTCGAGGGCCTGTTCGTACAAATCGCTATTCAACCGGACGTAGGTCTTGCCGTTGATTTCGTATTGTCCCAAAGCATTGGGACGAGCGCCGTCAGGCAACCTCACGACGCTTTTGTAAGGCGACAGATCGGGCTTCCACAACCGGGTCTGACCATTGGGCAGTTTGACCGGGTGCAGGTCCTCGATGACGGTCGAGGGCTTGATCGCCAGCAGCTTGCCTACCCCCTTGCCGGCAACGTGCAACAGAGCAATCAGCGCGAGGTTTTCCGCCAGGTCGATCAGGTGCGCCTTGGCGGCCTTACGATCACCTTCCGCCCACTCTATGGTCCCTTCAAACGCCTCGTACAGAAGCTGGCCAGCCATAAAGGCCAGCACGATTTCGCCCAGTACCGGCACAAAGCCTGCGAAGAAGGTCGCGGCGAAAAAGCCGATATTCAGCCAACTGGCGATTCTCTGCGCGCGCACCTTGGCATCGACCTCTGCGGTAGGCACCGCATGCGCCGCCGCGTCGTTGATGCTCTGAGTGCAACTGCAGTCAAACAGGTAGTCCCACAGGTCGAGGTTATCCCCCCAGAGCCCTTGCCCCTTTTGTCGGTACGGTGCGACATTCAGATAGGGGTCCTCCTCCACCTGTTGCGGGGGCTTCGGCAAAGGGGCTGGATTGGTGAGGCCAATAGGGAATGGCGTGAGCACATCCAGCACCTTACTGGCAGGTGGCGCTATGGACGCGAATTTTCTGGCCCGCGTGGTCTCGCCGTCCTTGGTGAACTGGCCGAAATAGTAGGGATGATCGCTATACGGCACGAACCGACTGAAGAATTTCTGGTAAGTGGTCGGGCTTGCCGCCTCAGGGGACGAGGTATCCGCAGCAGTGAATCGCTCCTTGAAGTACGCCTCCATCTCGCGAAAGGTAAAGCTTTTCATGGAATGCGTCTGATCATGCGGGACATAGACGATACATCCCTTCGCATAACGATATTTCTGGCACGGCATAAACACCACGCAGCCAGTCAAGCGGCGCTTCATGAGACCCAGGTCGCAAAACCAGACGGGTTGCCCTCGCAATTGCGGGAACACCTCACCATCAATCACCGACAGCACCATTGCATGCTCCTCGACATCGATGTCTTTTTGCAGCAGAGCCAGCTCGGCGGCGGCGCGCATCGTTGCCTTCTGGTTCGCAATGAACTGCCGGCGCAGTGTGGCGGCCTTCATGAGATCGGTGGGTTGGAGAAATGCCTTGATATGGGTTTGATACTTCGCACCGACATCCAGCGTCCGGCAGAGCGTCAAGAACTGATGAACCTCGAGGTTGACGGTCACTTGGGTAAAGGTATCGGGCGTCGCGCCCTGTTCCATGAAACCGGAGGAATGATGAAATGCACCCTCTGCGGCTTCAGAGACTTCAAAGTTATGTTTCGTCGCTTCCAGCAAGCTAAGCTTCAGGAACTCAAAATTTCCCAGCTCTATATAACCCGCTTTCGTGGTTTTTCTCAGGCTGATCCATGTCTTGCGTACGTCCAGCACTACGCCGTACTGATCGTTCAGCGCCTTGAGCAGCAAGGACTCGGCGAAGGCGTCGATGCTCTGCAAGTCGGCCATGGTCTTGTCGAGCGTCGTTTGCGCGGTGAAGCTCGCGGTGAAATAGTCATGTAGCTGCTTGCGTTGCGCGGAGGTGGCGTCCAGATAGGCCTGGGGTAACACCGCATCGGTGTGCTTGAGCTCGGCACGCCGCGCAGACGGGGCGTTCAACAGCCATTGAGGCAGCGATTTTTTCAGGAGTTTGCCATGCAGGCTTTCGGTAATGTGGTGCACAGGCACAGTTGTAATGGTCATGGTGTCTCTCTCTGGGAAGTAGAGTGACAGCACACCATTACTAGCCATCGCGAAGGCGGTAGTGAGCTATATGGCCCGCCACAGCCCAGGGGCTGGACTATGCTTTGAAGCACCTGATTCAGTCGCACTTCATTTCGAGGGATCCATGGACGACCCACAGCACAAACCGCCCACGTTCTGGCAGATGCTCCACAGCGTCTTGGCCGCCGCCTTTGGCGTGCAAAGCGGCAAGAACCGCGCCCGCGACTTCACCCACGGCAAGCCGAGCCACTTCGTGATAATGGGTATTGTATTCACGGCAGTGTTTGCGTTGACGCTGTTTGGCATTGTCAAGCTGGTGCTGCACCTGGCCGGGGTATGAAGCCGGCCGAGGCGGCAAGGACTGCAAGCTGAAGGAATGACTTACTGGTGGCTGACCCAGAACACAGCGGTGCCCACCACAAGGATGATCAGGAACAGAATCGCCCAGGCATCCACGGTGCTGTCGGGTTTACGTATTTTTGTCGAATTGCTCATCGCATCGCCTCTTGTCGGTTTTATAGGTGATTGCCCTAAGACTCGACACCAGTAAAGACCAGACTTGCCCCTATGACAAATGTGGATATCGCAATAACCCTTCCCATTAGTCATTTTGGTTATGTGCATATACTCAAACATCACTTTTGCGCATAAACGCAAACTGGTATCGTGCGCCGGCTCCGTTGGGAGTGCGCGGCCGTGCGCGCAGATTTGCCGAGAACAGGACCTATATGTACGTATACGACGAATACGATCAGCGCATCATCGAGGACCGCGTCAAGCAGTTCCGTGATCAGACCCGACGCTACTTAGCAGGTGAACTGAGCGAAGAAGAGTTCCGCCCTCTGCGCCTGCAAAATGGCCTTTATGTTCAGCGCTTTGCGCCGATGCTGCGGGTGGCTGTGCCCTATGGCCAGCTGACCTCGCGCCAGACGCGCATGATGGCCAAGATCGCCCGCGACTTCGACAAAGGCTACGCCCACATCAGTACCCGCCAGAACGTGCAGTTCAACTGGCCGGCGCTGGAGGACGTGCCGGACATCCTCGCTGAACTGGCGACCGTGCAGATGCACGCCATTCAGACCAGCGGTAACTGCCTGCGCAACGTGACCACCGACCAATTCGCCGGCGTCGCCTTCGATGAAGTGATCGATCCGCGTCCCTGGTGTGAAATCGTGCGTCAATGGACCACCTTCCACCCCGAATTCGCCTACCTGCCGCGCAAGTTCAAGATCGCCATCAATGGCTCGACGTCGGACCGCGCTGCCATCGAAGTGCACGACATCGGCCTGGAGCCGGTGCATAACGCCGCCGGCGAGCTGGGTTTCCGGGTGTTGGTGGGTGGCGGCCTGGGGCGTACCCCGGTGGTCGGCGCCTTCATCAACGAGTTCCTGCCGTGGCAGGACCTGCTGAGCTACCTCGACGCGATCCTGCGGGTTTACAACCGTTATGGTCGCCGCGACAACAAGTACAAGGCCCGGATCAAAATCCTGGTCAAGGCGCTGACCCCTGAGGTGTTCGCGCAGAAAGTCGACGCCGAGATGGAACACCTGCGCGGCGGCCAGACGACCTTGACCGAGGCCGAAGTGCAGCGCGTGGCCAAGCACTTCGTCGACCCCGAATACAAAACCCTGAGCAATCAGGACGCCGAGCTCGCGGCGCTCGACCAGCAGCATCCGGGCTTCGCCCGCTGGCGCACGCGCAATACCCTGGCGCATAAACAATCGGGCTATGTGGCGGTGACCCTGTCGCTCAAACCCACCGGCGTGGCACCGGGCGACATCACCGACAAGCAGCTGGACGCCGTCGCCGACCTGGCCGACCGCTACAGCTTCGGCCAGCTGCGCACCTCCCATGAGCAGAACATCATTCTCGCGGACGTCGAGCAGAGCCAACTGTTCACCCTGTGGGGCGAACTGCGCGAAGGCGGTTTCGCCACGCCGAACATCGGGCTGTTGACCGACATCATCTGCTGCCCGGGCGGCGACTTCTGCTCCCTGGCCAACGCCAAGTCGATCCCGATCGCCGAATCGATCCAGCGCCGTTTCGACGACCTGGACTACCTGTTCGACATCGGCGAGCTGGACCTGAACATCTCCGGGTGCATGAACGCCTGTGGCCACCACCATGTCGGCCACATCGGCATCCTGGGCGTGGACAAGAAAGGCGAAGAATTCTACCAAGTGTCCCTGGGTGGCAGCGCCAACCGTGATGCGAGCCTGGGCAAGATCCTCGGCCCGTCCTTCGCCCAGGAAGCCATGCCAGAGGTGATCGGCAAGCTGATCGACGTGTACATCGAACAGCGCACCGAAGATGAGCGTTTCATCGACACCTACCAGCGCATCGGCATTGACCTGTTCAAGGAGCGCGTCTATGCAGCGAATCATTAAGCACAACGAAGTCGTCGACGAAACCTGGCACCTGCTGCCCAAGGATGCGAGCTTCGACGGCATTTCCAACTGCGACGACCTGATCGTCCCATTGGCCCTGTGGCGCGAACACGGCCATGCCCTCAAGGCCCGCGACGGCGGCCTGGGCGTGTGGCTGGACGCCGATGAAGAAGCCGAAGAGATCGGTGATGACGTGGAGCATTTCCAAGTCATCGCCCTGAACTTCCCGGCCTTCACCGACGGACGCAACTACTCCAACGCCCGCCTGCTGCGTGAGCGCTATAGCTACAAGGGCGAACTGCGGGCGATTGGCGACGTGCTGCGCGACCAACTGTTCTACCTGCGCCGCTGCGGCTTCGATGCCTTCGCCTTGCGCCCCGACAAAGACCCGTACGAAGCGCTGGAAAGCCTTAAAGACTTTTCGGTGACGTACCAGGCTGCAACGGATGAGCCGCTACCGCTATTCCGACGCCGCTGAGTAAAAAATGTGGGAGGGGGTTTGCTCCTGATTGCGGTGGATCAGCCAGCTTAGGCGGGACTGACACACCGTCATCGGGAGCAAGCCCCCTCCCACATTTGGATCTGCGTACATCCGGCAGATTTTGCATCTGCGCACAGCGTTGAAGTAGATGGGAACCCTACAAATAGCCAGCCGAACACGGTTAAACATGTGGGAGGGGGCTTGCCCCCGATGGCGGTGGATCAGCCAGCTTAGGCGGGACTGACACACCGTCATCGGAGGCAAGCCCCCTCCCACCTTGGCTATTCAGCGACTTCAAGATTGCAGTTTAATCGACGCCAGCACTTGCTTCTGCCCCATGGAGCACGGTACATCGTCTGGCTGCGCCCGCACCGCATCGATCACGCCTGATAATTGCGCCTTGCTGTGGGCCAACTGCGCCTGCATCACCTCGATCTGGGCCACTTTGCGCTCCAACGCCTCGATCAACTCATCGCGCCTGTGCTCCCCCGGCGCCGGCATCAACGCCTTGAGTTCCTGCAGGGTAAACCCGGCCTGTTGCGCGCTCTGGATCAATTGCAGCGTCTGCAGCGCCTCGGGTGCATAACGCCGATACCCATTGGCTTGGCGTCCCACTTGGCTGATCAAGCCTTCGGCCTCGTAAAAGCGGATACGCGACGCCGCCAACCCGCTCTGTTTTACCAGCTCACCAATATTCATCGAAACGCCCGCTTGACATTAAAGTTAACTTTAAGCTTAGCCTGAGGCCTCCCCCGCTCAGGAGTCAATCCATGTCACCCTTTGAAGCCTTGCAACTGCCCAACGGCCAGGTTATTTCCAACCGCATTGCCAAGGCAGCGATGGAAGAAAACATGGCCGATTTCAATCAGGCACCCTCCCGTGAATTGAAGCAGCTATACACGACCTGGGCCGAGGGTGAACCCGGCTTGCTGCTCACCGGTAACGTCATGATCGACCGCCGTGCCCTGACCGGCCCAGGCGGTGTTGCCCTGGAAGACGAGCAGCACCTGGACAGCTTTCGCGAGTGGGCCGATGTGGCACGGAGCAAGGCTGTGCACTTCTGGATGCAGCTCAGCCACCCAGGACGCCAGACCATGGCCAACCTGGGCCAGCAAGCGCTGGCACCCTCGGCCATCGCCTTGGACCTCGGCGGCTTTTCGAAGCTGTTCGCCCAACCCAGGGCCATGACCGAAGACGACATTCAAGACGTAATCAAACGCTTCGCCACCAGTGCCCGCCTGGCCGAGAAAGCAGGATTTACCGGTGTGCAGGTCCATGGCGCCCATGGCTACTTGCTCAGCCAATTTCTGTCGCCCTTGACCAACCAACGCACCGACCGTTGGGGCGGCCCACTGGAAAACCGCGCGCGCCTGCTGCTGGAAGTGATCCGCGCCGTGCGCGCCAGCGTCAGCCCGGCATTTTGCGTGGCGGTCAAACTCAATTCGGCCGACTTCCAGCGCGGCGGCTTCGATGAAGCCGATGCGCGTGCGGTGGTCGAGATGCTCAACGCATTGCCGATCGACTTGCTCGAATTATCCGGCGGCAGCTACGAGGCACCCGCGATGCAAGGCGACGCTCGCGATGGCCGCACACTGGCCCGCGAAGCCTACTTCCTGGAATTCGCCAAAGACCTGGCAACCATCGCCCGGATGCCGGTCATGGTCACCGGCGGCATCCGTCGCCTAGCCATCGTGCAGCACGTACTGGACAGCGGCATCGCCATGGCCGGCATCGCCACCGCCCTGACCCTGGAACCGCAACTGATCAAACACTGGCGTGACGGTCGCGAGCTCAACCCGCAGCTCAAACCGATCACTTGGCAGCGCAAGACACTGGCGGCCCTTGCGCTGGTGGCTGTGGTGCGCCACCAGATGCGCCGCCTGAGCCGCGGCCGCCTGCCCAGCCTCAACGTCATTCCCTGGTGGGCGCTCGTGCGGGACCAATGGTTCCTCGCTCGCCGCACGCGCCAATACCGCGCGGCCATGACGCAATCTTCACATTAGAGGCGGAGCATTCGCCGTGATCGAACTGTCCTCTACTGATCAGCAGTTATTCATCTCAATGACGATTGGAGTTCTTCATGGCGAAAATCAACCTGGCCCAGCAGTTGGCAACCACCCTTGAACAGGCAGGTATCAAGCGCATCTGGGGTCTGACCGGCGACAGCCTCAATGGCCTCACCGACGCCCTGCGCAGCATGGACAGCATCGAGTGGATGCATGTGCGCCACGAAGAAGTGGCCGCGTTCGCTGCCGGCGCCGAAGCCGCTGCCACCGGTGAGCTGACGGTGTGCGCCGGCAGTTGCGGGCCGGGTAACCTGCACTTGATCAATGGGTTGTTCGATTGCCATCGCAACCATGTGCCGGTGCTGGCGATTGCCGCGCAAATTCCGTCCTCGGAGATCGGCCTGAACTACTTCCAGGAAACCCATCCCCAGGAGCTGTTCAAGGAGTGCAGCCACTTTATCGAGCTGGTGAGCAACCCCGAGCAGATGCCCCAGGTGCTGCATCGCGCCATGCGTTCGGCGATCCTCAATCGGGGCGTGGCGGTGGTGGTGATCCCCGGGGATGTCTCGCTGCTGGAAGTGGAGGACAAGCTCAAGCCCTGGCCGGCGCTGCATGCACCGCGCACCTTGCCGGCAGAGGCCGATCTGCAGCGGCTGAGCGAGATCCTCCAGCGCAGTGAAAAAGTCACCCTGTTGTGCGGCAGCGGTTGCGCCGGCGCCCATGACCAAGTGGTCGCGCTGGCCGATGCCCTCGGCGCGCCGGTGGTGCACGCGCTGCGCGGCAAGGAGCATGTGGAGTGGGACAACCCGTTCGACGTCGGCATGACCGGCCTGATCGGGTTCAGCTCCGGTTACCACGCCATGCTCGATTGCGACACCCTGATCATGCTCGGCACGGACTTCCCCTACCGCCAGTTCTACCCGACCGACGCGACGATCGTTCAGGTCGACCGCGACCCCCAGGCCCTGGGACGACGTACGACCCTGGACCTGGGCATCGCCGCCGATGTCAGTGAAACCCTCGATGCGTTGCTGCCACGCCTGACCCGCAAGACGGATCGCAGCTTTCTCGAAACCTCGTTGAAGCATTACGAAAAAGCCCGCCAGGGTCTGGATGACCTGGCGCAACCGTCCAAGGCAGATCGGCCGATCCACCCCCAATACGTGGCACGCCTGCTCAGCGAGCTGGCCGATGACGACGCGATCTTCACCGCCGATGTCGGCTCACCGACCGTATGGGCCGCGCGCTATTTGAAAATGAACGGCAAGCGCCGGCTGATCGGCTCGTTCAACCACGGTTCGATGGCCAACGCCATGCCCCAGGCCATCGGCGCACAGGCGGCATTCCCTGGGCGCCAGGTGATCTCGATGTCTGGCGACGGCGGTTTCACCATGTTGATGGGGGATTTCATTTCTCTGGCGCAATTGAACCTGCCAGTGAAACTGATCGTGTTCAATAACGCGTCACTGGGTTTCGTCGCGATGGAGATGAAGGCGGCAGGCTACCTGGACACAGGAACCGAGCTGAAAAACCCGGACTTCGCGGCCATGTCCAACGCCATGGGCATCCTGGGGATCCGTGTGGAGCAATCCGAAGACCTGGAGCCGGCCCTGCGCCGCGCCCTGGCCCACGACGGCCCGGTGCTGGTGGATGTGGTCACCGCCACTCAAGAGCTGGTGATGCCGCCGAGCATCAAGCTGGAACAGGCCAAGGGGTTCAGCCTGTATATGCTCAAGGCCGTGATGAGCGGGCGTGGCGATGAAGTGATCGAGCTGGCACGCACCAACTGGCTACGATGATGCCCTGTGGGAGGGAGCCTGCTCCCTCCCACATCAGCACGCCTTGTCAATTCAGCCCTTTTGTTTTTCGACCCACTGGCCGAACGCATCGATAAATGCCTGCAGGAACGGCCTGGTCTTCTCCGACAGCTTGCCCGCCTCGTCGAACACACTGCCCGCGCCGCCCAGGTAGGCTTCCGGCGTTTGCATGCACCACACATCCAGAAACACCAAAGACTGGCGCAGGTGATGGTTGGCCCCAAAGCCACCCATGGCGCCCGGCGACACGCTGATGATCGCCCCCGGCTTGGCGCCCCAGACACTCTGCCCATAAGGGCGGGAGCCTACGTCGATGGCATTCTTCAACGGCGCGGGCACCGAACGGTTGTATTCCGGGGTCACGAACAGCACTGCGTCGGATGAACTCACCTGTTTGCGGAAAGTACTGTAGGCTTCGGGCGCTGCCGCACCTTCAATGTCCTCGTTGTAGAGCGGCAGATCGCCGATCTCGACAATATTCAACTTGAGGTTGGCGGGGGCCAGTTCGGCCAATGCCAGGGCGACCTTGCGGTTGATCGACTCTTTTCTCAGGCTGCCAACCAGGACGGCAATCGTGTAGACCTTGCTCATTGAGGTTTCCCGACGTGTGACTAAAGGAGCGAGTAGTTATAAAGGCTTCGCGGCGCGTGCACCAGAGTGTTTTGCGAATGCCCAAGAAGTCGCCACGCACGCGCTCGCGTAGGAAACATCTGAAACTTTAAACGAATAGTATTTTTTTCTTATAGGTAAACTACCCCGCTCACTGACGGTCTACAGAACCGCAAATCGAGTGTTTATCTCCAGAGGTTCTAAACAGATGGCAGCAGTATTAGTCGGACAGTTTCATGCCAGAGACGCGGAAGGCCGCGTATATTCGGTGCATGAGTTCCAGGAATCCAACCCGGCGCACGGCGACCTGGCTGGCTCGGCGCCTACCACCTCCTACAAGCTGGCCATTGGCGACCGTGTAGAAAAACTGGAAGGTGATGAGTTCAAATTGATCCAGTCGGGCACGATTATCGTCCGCGAATCTCCGACCTCTCTCGTGTCATAAGATTTCGCCCTGTCCACCTGCTCAGTCCTCGCGACTGGGCTGGGGATGCTTACGGGCTGCGGATTTCCGTTACTTCAATGCCCTGCTCGCCTTGCTTGAGCGTCACCACCAACTGCCCTCTCTCCCCTTCCACCGCATACATCGAACGCTTGTAGCCCGACCGGTCGTAAGCGGGATACGCCTCCACCTGCCTGATCAACGTCATACCAAGCACCGCGCCCACCTGCTCGGCGACCTGTTCCTGGGAACGGATAAACGCTTCGAGTGCGAGGTTTTCCGGCGCGTATTCATCGTGATTATTGAAGAAGTAAGCCGCCAGGCACCCCACGGTCACCAGGACCAGGAATTGCTTGGCCGTTACCCCGAAAAGCGTCGAGGGTAGAGGCATTTGAGACCAGACCTGTTTTTGTTGTAAGTACCGGGTACCCGGCATTGGTCGTTGCTGATCAGACGCCTCATTCTAGTGAGGTCCTGGCTTAACGCCATAGGCAGGGGCGACCCGTGCAGTCTTTTTTGCGCACGGGGACCTGCGCCATTGAATCCCCACCCCACTGCACATAGACTCCGGCCATGCGTTTACGTCATATCGAAGTGATTCAGGCCATCTTGCAGACCGGACACCTCGGCACGGCCGCCGAGTGGTTGCAACTCCCCGTGGGCGAGGTAGACGCCACGCTCAAGGATGCGGAACTGCAATTGGGCTTCATGCTGTTTGCCAGTGTCCGCGGGCGCCTGCAAGCCACCCGTGAAACCCTGGAGCTGCAAGCGCAAATCGCCCCCCTGTACGACGCGCTTGAGCCGATACAGCGCCTGGCCAGCCGCTTGAAACACCATCACGCGCCGACCTTGCGTGTGCTGTGCACCCCGCCGCTGGCCAACCAATTACTACCCCAGAGCATCGCCCTGCTGCGCCGACGGTTCCAGGATACGCCGTGCAACCTATCGAGCCAGCCGACCCGGGAGATCGTCAGGCGCCTGTTGCTGCATGAGACCGATGTGGGCCTGAGCCTGCATGACCCGCAACACCCACACATTCAGAGTCGCGTGCTGGCCCAAGGCAAACTCCAATTGCTCGCCCCCCACGGCTGGCTGAAACCCAAGCAGAAGTACAGTGCGCTGCAGGATCTGGCGGGGCAGTCGATGATTGGCCTGGAGGGCCACGACCCGTTGAGCCGTCTGCTGGACGCCAAGCTGCTAGCTTTGCGCCCGCTGCCGGTGGTGCAGACGCGGGTACAGACGTACCAGATGATGCGCAGCATGGTGGAGGCGGGAGAAGGCCTGGCGGTGGTCGACCCGTTCACCGCCTTCGGTGCGCGGGACGCGGGGCTGGATGTGTGCCCGATATCACCCCCGATCAGCGTCAACCTGTATGCATTGACCCTGCAGGACGGGGCCGCTTCACCAGCCCTGAATGCACTGCTGGAGATCGTCACGCAAAAGGCCGAGAACCTGCTGTCCAACGATACCAAGCCACTGTAGACGCAAGCTGACGTGCTACACCGTCTCAGATCGATTCGACTTCGTTCTTGAACAGCCGATACCAGAAAATCGCCACTTCGCGGGTTTGCGGGTCGATGCCGCGATAGCGCAGTTGATCGATACCCCCCATCACGTACCCGCTACGTTCATACAGGCGACAGGCACCGAGGTTGTTGTTCTGGGTTTCCAGCATCATGCCCGGCAGGTTCTTCTTGCGTGCCCAGAACTGCGCCACGTCCAACAGCGCCTTGGCGACACCGTGACGCCGCGCAGGCAGCGCCACCGCCAACTCGTCGACATGGGCAAAGCCGTTCCAGTTGGTACTGATCACAACGTGGCCCACCGCGCGATCATCCAGATAGGCCATGAAGACCGCGCTGTCGGTCGCATCGCGAAAGCTGGCGAATTCTTCAGGGTCGATGCCGTAACACTTGCGGTACGGCAGGATGCGCTCCACCGGCCATTGATCGACCCGCTTGCCCATCTGCGGCACACCATAGGCACTGACCTCAAAACTGAAGTCGTTGCCCCATACGTAAGCGTCGAAGCCTTCGTCGGCGACTCGCACACTGAGCCCTGGATACTTCGGGTTCATGACAGCTTGCATAACGTTCCTTAACCTTTGATGCAATCGACGGTGTAACAACGACCACTGCCGTCATCTTCGTGTTGCAACCCATGCACATCGGCGACAAAACCGGGAAAACTGCTATCGAACGTCCGGGCAAACGCCAGATAGTCGATGATCGAACGGGTTGACTCGGTAAAGCGCTCGCCCGGCATGATCAGCGGAATACCCGGCGGATACGGCACCAGCATCACGGCTGCGATGCGTCCTGGCAAGGCATCGATGGATACCGCTTCCACTTCGCCCCTGACCAACTGGTCGTAGGCATCGGCCGGTTTCATCGCGATCTGCGGCAACACCGTGTACATGCGTTTGAGATGCCTGGCCGTCGCGTTGCTGCGATAACAACTGTGCAACTGGTCGCACAGGTCGCGCAACCCCAAGCCCTGATAACGTATCGCCCCCTGGGCATATACCGAGGGCAGGCAACTGGCCAGGCTGGTATTGGCATCATAGCTGCGCTTGAATTCCAGCAACTCGGTGAGCAAGGTACTCCATTTGCCTTTGGTGATGCCCATGGAAAACAGCACGAGGAAAGAATACAGCCCGGTTTTTTCCACCACCAGGCCGCGCTCCCAGAGAAACTTGCTGACCACGGCGGCGGGAATCCCGCGATCGCTCAAGGCGCCGCCGGCAGTGAGGCCGGGCATTACCAGGGTGACTTTGATCGGGTCCAGCAGCACATAGTCTTCAGCTACGTCGCCAAAACCATGCCAGTCATCCTGAGGATGCAGCAGCCAGTCCGCGGTGACGACCCGGTCGATACCGGCCACCGACGGCGGCTGCCAGATCGAAAACCACCAGTCATCAGCGGCGATATGCTGACGCAGGTTGGCCAGCGCACGGCGGAAACTCAGGGCCTCATCGAACATTTCCTGCAACAGCGAGCGACCCGCCGGGCCTTCCATCATCGCTGACGCCACGTCCAGGGAGGCGATGATGCTGTATTGCGGCGAGGTGGAAATATGCATCATGAACGCTTCGTTGAAGCGGTCGCGGTCCAGTTGCCGCGCTCCGCCGTCCTGCACGTGAATCATCGAGGCCTGGCTGAAGGCCGCCAGCAGTTTGTGGGTGGAGTGCGTGGTAAACACCAGCGGGCTGTCCGGCGTGCGCGAGGTACCCATGCCGTAGCGCCCGGCGAAAAACTCGTGGAACGCCGCGTAGGCATACCAGGCCTCATCGAAGTGCAGCACCTCGACGCTGTTACCCAGTTGCTGCTTGATCAGCTCGGCGTTGTAGCACAGGCCGTCGTAGGTGGAGTTGGTGACCACCGCCAGCTTTACCTTCGCCGGGCGTCCATGGGTCAGAGGGCTGGCGTCGATCTTGGCGCGGATCGAGTCGGCGCTGAATTCGCTCAAGGGGATGGGGCCGATGATCCCCAGCTCGTTGCGCTCCGGGCACAGGTACAAGGGGATCGCGCCGGTCATGATGATCGAATGCAGTACCGACTTGTGGCAATTGCGGTCGACCAGGACCAGGTCATCGCGACCGACCATGGAGTGCCAGACGATCTTGTTGGCGGTGGAGGTGCCGTTGATCACGAAAAACGTGTGGTCAGCGCCAAAATTGCGTGCCGCGCGGGCTTCGGCTTCCGCCAGCGGTCCGGTGTGATCGAGCAGCGAGCCCAGCTCGGGGACCGAGACAGACAAGTCCGAACGCAACGTATTTTCCCCGAAGAACTGGTGAAACGCCTGCCCCACCGGGCTTTTGCGATACGCCACGCCACCGCCGTGGCCGGGGGTGTGCCAGGAGTAATTGGAGTCGGCGGTGTGTTGCACCAGGGCCTTGAAGAACGGCGGCAACAAGCCATCGAGGTAGGCGCGCGCCGCACGCGCGACCTGGCGCGCGAGAAACGGTACGGTGTCTTCGAACAGATACAGGATGCCGCGCAACTGGTTGAGTTCGCTCATGGCATCCGCCGGGGCGTTTTCCAGGGTGACTTGCTCGCCCAGCGCGAAGATCGGCAGGTTGGGCGCCCTCACCCGCGCCAGGCGGATCAGCTCGACCATGTTTTGCAGCAAATGGGTATTTTCCCCGGCGCCCTCGGCGGCGATCAGCATGCAGGCAAGGCCGTGGTGGGTGGCCGCCACCAGTCGCCCTTCGGCGTAGTCCACGGCGGAAAAGATACTGAAGCCCTCCTGCTCCAACTCCCTGGCGATGCCTCGAACCCGATCACCGGCAACGGTGTCGGCCTTGATGTCGCGGTGCACGATAAGGACGGGAAACTTCAGGTCTTTGTACATGGGCGCTCCTACTCCTGAGGGCTTGCACTCAGGGTAGAAGCTGGAAGCGAAAGTGGCGAATGAAGATTTTCACAGACAATGAAGATCAATTGTCGCAGGGGGCTTGTCCCAATGCGGGTCAGTTAAGGCTTTTTGTAGGAACGCGGCGCGTGGCCATAGGTATCTACACAACTTTCGCGCGGCCCTAAACCTGTGACGGCTCAGCAGCCGAAGCCTCTTTAACTGCCCCCCGCGCTCCAAATGTGGGAGGGGGCTTGCCCCCGATGGCGGCCTGACAGCCGACCAGGATGTTGGATCAGAGCGAGTACATATCCGTTGCTGCGGTAACGGCAGCTTAGGGTTCCGCCCTTACGGCGTCTCACTTTTGAAAAGCGCAAAAGTAAGCAAAACGCTCTTGCCCCACCACTCGGCACCTCGCCCCGGCTCGGTGTGCCCGTAATCCGACATTGATTTGGGGGGCCGCCGCCACGCGCCATCCATGGCGCGGGGCGGCTAAACCGGCATCCATGCCGGTTTACCCCCCAAATCACTATCGAATTGCGGCCAGCGTGGTTTAACGGGGCGCCTAGATCAAAAGCAAGATCAAGAGCGACTCGCTTCGCATCGTGGTTAGCCTAGGCTGCTGCTACAGAGTTGTGTAGATACCTATGCCCCGATGGGAGTGTGTCAGTCACCGCCACCAGCGACTGATCCCAGCCTTCGGGAACCCGCCCATTGCCACATTTACCCTCCGCTGTTTGAGGATGGATGACCTATAGGTACAATCAGCGCCCTCTTCCGCTCTCCCAAGGAACCGCCATGTCCGGGCTTGAACTGTTCGCCGCCGCCCTGGGGGTGATCGCTGTGTGGCTGACGGTCAAGCAAAATCCCTGGTGCTGGCCTATCGGCCTAGTGATGGTGTTGCTCTACACCTGGGTGTTCCTTGAGGTGAAGCTGTATTCCGACATGCTGCTGCAGGGAGTCTACGCCGTGCTGCAAGTCTACGGCTGGTGGCAATGGACCCGCGCCGGCACGGTCAAGCAAGGCCGTCAGGTCAGCAGCCTGGGCTGGCCGGCCATCTTGACCGCCCTGGCCGTCGGCGCGGTGTTCAGCCTGTTGCTCGGCGCCGCCATGGCCCACTGGACCGACGCCGCTCAACCCTGGCTCGACGCGGCCCTGACGGGTTTCAGCCTGGTAGCGCAGTTGTGGATGGCGCAAAAACGCGTGCAGTGCTGGCCGCTGTGGATCGTGGTGGATGTGATTTTCGTCGGGCTATTCCTCTACAAAGGCCTCTACCTCACCGCCGCGCTCTACGCACTGTTCACCGTAATCGCCATGCAGGGCTGGCGTGAATGGCGCGCCGACCCGGCGTTGCACGCATGAAAGTGGTGGTACTGGCAGGCCCTGAATCCAGCGGCAAAAGTTGGCTGGCGGCTGAGCTGCACGCGCACTTCGGCGGGCTGATGGTGGGTGAATATGTGCGCTATTTCATCGACCACCACCAGCGCGACACCTGCCTGGCGGATATCCCGGCGATTGCCCAGGGCCAGTTGGCCTGGGAAGACGCCGCCCGCGCAGCGCAGCCTGATTTGCTGATCCTCGACACCCACCTGCTGACCAACACACTCTGGAGCCAGACCCTGTTCGGCGACTGCCCCAGCTGGCTCGACAGCGAACTGCTGGCCCGTCACTACGACCTGCATCTGCTGTTGTCGCCCGAAGACGTGGAATGGAGCGCCGACGGCCAGCGCTGCCAACCCGACCTGGCCGACCGCCGAGCGTTCTTCCAGGCCAGCCTGGATTGGCTGCACGCGCATCAACAGCCTGTGATGGTGATCCGGGGAGACTGGCAAGCGCGCCGGAACGCCGCGTTTGCCGCAGTCGAGCGCTTGCTCGGGGCGACAACGGTCGGTTAACGCTTTTTGCGCGTGCCGAGCTGAATCCAGGTCGGCGCGTGGTCGCTGGCATGCGCCTCGTTACGCACCCAGGCATCGACGCCCGCGTCCTTGAGATAGGGCTTGAGCGCCGGGTTGAGCAGCAGGTGGTCGATGCGCAGGCCGGAATTTTTCTGCCAGTGCTGGCGGAAATAGTCCCAGAACGTATACACCCGCTCTTCGGGGTACAAATGACGCACTGAGTCGGTCCAGCCCTGGTCAAGCAGGCGTTGATAGCAGGCGCGGCTCTCGGGTTGCAACAGCGCATCCTTGAGCCAGGAGCGCGGGTTATAGATATCCAGATCGGTGGGCACCACATTGAAATCCCCGGCCAGCACCACCGGGTGATCACTGGTTTGCAACGCCTGGGCATAGTCGATCAGGCGTTCGAACCAGGCTAGCTTGTAGTCGAATTTAGGCCCCGGTTGCGGGTTGCCGTTGGGCAGGTACAGGCAGCCGACCAGCACGCCGTGCACGGCCGCCTCGATATAGCGGCTTTGCTGGTCGCTCTCGTCACCGGGCAGGCCCCGCCGGCTTTCCAGCGGTTGCGCGTCCTTGGCCAGAATCGCCACACCGTTCCACGAGGCCTGGCCCAGGCAGATCGCGCCGTAGCCGGCCGCTTCGAACTCAGCATAGGGAAACAGGCTTTCCGGCGCCTTGAGTTCTTGCAGGCAGACGACGTCCGGCTGCTCGCGGGCCAGCCACTGCAGCAGGTTGGGCAGACGGGCACGAATACCGTTGATGTTGAAGGTGGCGATTTTCAGCGCTTTCATGGGGTGGGGTCCTTTCGGGGCTCTTGGGATAGAGCCCCGAAATGCCGCAGATGTTCCATGCGCGAGCGAGTCGGCCTCAGTAACCCAACGACAGGCCCGTGTTGCGACGCGGGTCATTCGCGCCATAGAAGCGGTTGTTGCCCACCGGCTTGCCACCCAGGGCCGGCGCGCCCACCAGGATCGCGGCCAGGTGGTTGGCGTCCTGGGGACCGGCGAATTTATGCCCCCAGCTCTCGAGGATTTTCTGGGTGTCCGGGCTGACCGCGAAGGTTTCAAGGTTGGTGGTCTGCGGCATCCACTGCTGGTGGAAGCGCGGCGCATCCACGGCCTCCTGGATGTTCATCTTGTAGTCGATGACATTGAGGATGGTCAGCAAGGTCGCGGTGATAATGCGGCTGCCGCCTGGCGTGCCCACCACCATCACCGTCTTGCCATCCTTGGTCACGATAGTCGGGCTCATCGACGACAGCGGCGCCTTGCCCGGCGCAATGGCGTTGGCTTCACCCTGGACCAGGCCGTACATGTTCGGCACGCCGACCTTGACGGTGAAGTCGTCCATTTCATCGTTGAGGATCACCCCGGTCTTGCTCGCCATCACGCCCGCGCCAAACCAGTCATTGAGGGTGTAGGTGACGGAAACGGCGTTGCCCCAGGTGTCGACGATGGAATAGTGGGTGGTGTTGTTGCCTTCATGGGGCGACACGCCCGGCTTGATCGCCTGGGAGTCCCCGGCCTTGTGTGGCTCGATCGCGTCGCGCAGTTTCGCCGCGTAATTTTTATCCAGCAGATGCGCAATCGGGTTCTTCACGAAATCCGGGTCGCCGAGGTAGCTGTTGCGGTCTACATAGGCGTGGCGCATCGCTTCGATCTGGTAGTGCAAGCCCTGGGCCGAGTGGTACCCCAGGTCCGCCATCGGGTAACCTTCGAGGATGTTCATGATCTGGCAGATCACCACGCCGCCAGAGCTTGGCGGCGGCGCCGAGACCACATGGTAGCCACGGTAATCGCACTCGATAGGCGCCAGTTCGCGGGTCTTGTAGGTGTCCAGGTCAGCCTGGGTGATCAGGCCCTTGCCGGCCTGGCTCGACTCCACCAAGGCGTTGGCGACCCAGCCTTTATAAAAGCCATCGCTGCCCTTGGCAGAAATCTCCTTGAGGGTCCTGGCCAAGTCCTTCTGCACCAGTTTCTGGCCGACCTGCATCGGTTGGCCGTTATGCAGGAAGATCCCGCGCAGATCCTGGTCTTTCTCGAATTCGCCGGTGGCGGTGTGCAGCAGGTCGATATCGCCCTGCTCCAGGGCAAAGCCGTTCTCCGCCAGTTTGATCGCCGGCGCGATCACCTGGGCGCGCTTGAGGGTGCCGTACTTGCTCAGCGCCAACTCCATGCCCGAGACAGTGCCAGGTACACCGACGGCCAGGTGGCCCTTGGCGCTCAGGCCTTCGACCACATTGCCGTCTTTGTCCAGGTACATATCGGCCGTGGCCGCCAGCGGGGCTTTTTCGCGAAAGTCGAGGAAGGTCTTGCGCCCGTCCGCCAGCTGCACGGTCATGAAACCGCCGCCGCCCAGGTTGCCTGCCGCCGGGTACACCACTGCCAGCGCATAGCCCACGGCCACCGCCGCATCCACCGCGTTACCGCCGGCCTTGAGCACCTCCACGCCGACCTGAGTGGCCAGATGCTGGGCGGTGACCACCATGCCATTTTCACCGGCCACCGGGGCCTGGGAAGCGGCGTGCACGCCACTGACCGTCAACACCAGCGCAGTGGCAATCAAGGTGCGGCTGAAGGGTTGGTATTTCATCCATGGCTACTCTATTTATTGAGATGCACCAAAATAGCCCTTCCCTTATTCGATCCCCAGCGCGATGGCGTTTTTATTACAGAACCTGTCGGTGATGGAACGCACGTCAAGCCGGTGAGCCTTCAAGCCGTTCACCGGCCCGTGCAAAGCCGCGCTGCAGATCTTCAAGCAATGCCGCGACATCTTCCAAGCCGATATGCAGCCGCACCACCGGGTTCAACCCACGGTCGGTGGCACTGTCGCGGTCTTGGGTGTCGACCACGGTGACCAGGCTTTCATAGCCGCCCCACGAGGCGCCCAGGCCAAACAGCTGCAAGCCATCGATAAAACGTTCGAGGTAGCCGATGTCAGCCTTCGCCAGCTCAAACGATAACAAGCCGTTATTGCCGGTGAAGTCCCGGCGCCACAGGGCGTGCCCAGGATGGGTGGGGAGCGCCGGATGGAACACCCGCTTGACCTGCGGTTGCGCCTGCAACCACTGGGCAATGTGCAAGGCCTGGCGTTCATGCACATCCAGGCGCGACGCCAGGGTGCGCGCGCCGCGCAGGATCAGGTAGGCATCGTCGGCGCTCACCGCATTGCCGAAGGTATCGCTCATCCTGCCCAGCGCCGGCCAGGCGGCGGTGGTGGTGCACACGCTGCCCATCATCACGTCGCTGTGGCCGCCGAGGTATTTGGTCAGGGCCATGATGGAAATATCCGCGCCCAGTGCCAGGGGCCGGTACAGATAGCCCGAGCCCCAGGTGTTGTCGACCGCCAGCAGAATCCCGCGTGGCTTGCACAGCGCGGCAATCGCCGGCAGATCGCACAGCTCATACAACAGCGAACCCGGCACTTCGGCGTAGACCAGCCGGGTGTTGGCCTGCAGCTGGTGTTCCAGGCCCTGGCCATCGGCGGGGAAATAGCTCACTTCAATGCCGAACGGCTGGAGAAATTCACGGGCCAGCTTGCGCACCGGTGAATACACCGCGTCGGTGATCAACACATGGTCGCCGGGGCGCAGGTAGGCCAGGAACACCTGGGCCGCCGCTGCCAGGCCGGTGCCATACAGCCGGGTGCGATAGCCGCCTTCCAGCTCGGTGACCAGGTCTTCCAGGGCATGGGCCGTCGGGTTGCCCCGCGCGCCGTAACTCAGCACCCGCTCGCTGTCCCGCCGGGCCCGGGCGTCGCGCATCTGCGCCAGGTTGTCGAACAGCACCGTACTCAGGCGCGTGATCGGCACATTGACCGCGCGGCCGCCGTGGCCCCTTTCAGTCCGAGCGGCGTGAATCAACCGCGTACGCACCCGCGACACCGGCGCCAACGGCTTGAGGCTGGCGATCTCCGCCGCGCTCATCTGCGCCAGCAGGCCGATTTCCCAGGCCAGGTACTGGCGCGCCGCGTCCTTGTTACCGCTGTGACGGTCATGGGTGAAGAACAGAAAGTCGATGCACTGCGCGTCGGGCGGCGAGTGCGGGTCTGCATCCACCGCTAGGCCGGCCGCGACCCAGGCCGCGAAACCACCCTCGAGCAGGCGTACCGCGCGCCCCTGCGCGGCAAAGGCCGCCAATGCGGGGTCGTCCGCCACCAGCACCTGGGGCCGATGCCCCGCCGTGAGTCGCGGACGAATCGACCAGCGCGAGCCGGCGATATGCCCCTTGCGATACGCCATGCTGGGGCGCAGGTCGACCAGGTCCACCTCGTTCAATTCCAGCGCCAGGGCTGCGGCGCTGATCAACGGCAGCGGTTCGTACGCCACCGGCTGCACTGTCGGCAACGCCAGGCCACTGTCGATGCCGCCGCTCAACACGTAGGCTTGATGCCCCAGCTGCCGCAGCCAACTGGCGACGATAGGCGCGCGCACGCCCTCGCTGTCCACCACGACCACCCGCGCCTGACGCACGCCGATGTAGAGGTCGGTGGCCTGGATCAACTGCCCGCCCGGTGTATGTTGCGCACCCGGCAGGCTGCCGGCGGCGAATTCCTCGAAAGTTCGCACATCACACAGGAACAGGCTGCGCTGGCTGTCGTCGGCCCACTGGCGCACCTGATCCGCCGAGACCTGTTCCACCCCTGCCCGCCCAGCCAACAGCCGTGCGGCCTGGCGCTGGCGATCCAGCTGTGGGCTGACGGGGTCGCCATAGCGTCGCGTGCTGCCGTGCTCCAGCGGCAAGTCTTCCAGATACCAGCCCTGGGTGCCGTTTTCCAGGGCATAGATCGGATTCTTCAAGCCAAGGTTGATCAGGGTCTGCGCGCCGATAATGCTGCGGGTGCGTCCGGCGCAGTTGATGACGATGGGGGTGGTGTCGTCCGGCACCAGGTCATGCACGCGATAGCCCAGCTCGCCGTTGGGGCAGCAGATGGAACCGGGAATCGTCATCTTGCGGTACTCCTCGAACGGTCGCCCGTCCAGCAGCACCAGCGGTTCGCCCCGCGCCTGCCACTCGGCCAATTGCCGCGCGGTGATGTGGGGCGTATGGCTGGCCGCTTCGACCAGTTCGCCGAAGGCCTTGGACGGCACATGCACCCCGGCAAACAACTGCAAGCCCGCCGCCTGCCAGCCGTCCGCCCCGCGCTCCAGCACATTCACATGGCTGTAGCCTAGCGTCTGCAACCGCGTGGCCACGGCTGCCGCGACCTCACCACCGTCCTGGTCGTAGATCACCAGGCGCACCTGGGGGTTGGGCGCCAGGCGGCGTACATCCAGCTCCAGGCGGCTATAGGGCAGGTTCACCCCGTGAAACAGGTGGGCCTCGCCGTATTGCCCGTGTTCGCGCACGTCGAATAGCGCGATTTCCTGCCCGTCGAACAGCCACTGCTGCAGTTGATGCGGGGTGATGGTCTGGCTCATGGAAGTCCCAACAATTAAAAGAAAAGTGAGGGCAAAGCCCTAATGCAGTTAAGGCTTTTTGTAGGAGCGAGCTTGCTCGCTAAGAACTCAGAGCCACCGCGTTTATCCAGAATGAACGCGTTGCCTGGACGTTTTTCGCGAGCAAGCTCGCTCCTACAGTGAGCCCCATTCGCTTAAATGACTGGCATTAGGGCGAGGAACGCTCAGTAGGCGCGAATCGACGGTGCCATCTGCGAGGCGTTGTAGTTGAGGATGCGGCCGTCCGCTTCCACGCCGTAACGGCCGTTCAACGATTCCAAGGGCAGGCCGTAGAGGTGGAAATGCAAAGTCGCCTGTTCGCCTTCAACCTTTATGCCGTGCAGATCTTCGCCGAGGAACGAGATCGAGGTGCCCGGCTGCACAATCACTTCCTGTTCCAGGGTCAGGGTGGTGAAGCCCGGTTCGCGGCCCGCGTCGCTGCGCCCATAGACGTAGTTGATTTCCTGGCCTTCAATCGCGGTGATGATCGCCCACGTCTCGTGGTTGTGCGGGATCGTGCTTTTGCCCGGCAACAGCGAGTTGAGGTACAGCGTCGGGGTGTCGCCGTCATCGTTGAGGCGATAACGGAACGCCGTGCTGCCCTGCCCCGGCACCGGTGCGGGGAATTGGTCGAAGTTGAACAGGTCGCGACGTTCGGCCAGGCGTTCCAGCAGGCCAACGATCTGCACCAGCGCTGCGCGGTCTACGCCACGCTGGTTGATCACACGGACCTGTTGCAAAAACGCTTCGATGACGGCGGCACGGTTTTCGGTACTCATGACGAATTTCCTCAGGTCAGACAGACAGGCTGTAGCGGCTCAAATTGGCCAGCAGGTACGGGTCGTGGGCAATCGGGCCACGACGCCCCGCGTCGCCCAGGGCATGGCGCAGGAACGTCTGGGTGCGCTCGTTGGCCGGGTTCTGGAAGATGTGTGCGGCGCTGCCATGCTCGACAATCACCCCGTGTTCGGTGAAGTACACGACATCGCTGATCTCTTCGGCGAAGCGCATTTCGTGGGTGACCAGCACGCACGTCATGCCCTCTTCGGTGAGTTCGCGGATCACCGTCAGCACTTCGCCGACGGTTTCCGGGTCGAGCGCCGAGGTCACTTCATCGAACAGGATCAGCTCCGGGCGCATCGCCAGGGCGCGCGCAATCGCCACGCGCTGTTGCTGGCCGCCGGACAATTGGCCGGGGTAGGCATCGGCCTTGTGCTCCATGCGCACTTTGGCCAGCAGCGCCCGCGCGTCTTTTTCCGCCTCGGCGCGGTGGCGCCCGAGCACCTTGCGCGGCGCGATCACCAGGTTCTCCAGCACCGACAGGTGCGGAAACAGGTTGTACTGCTGGAACACAAAGCCGACGCGCTTGCGCAGCTCGATGCGCTGGGCTTCCTGGGCCAGGGTGTCGACCTGGGTCTGGCCCACGCGGATGCTGCCGCGCTGGGGCTGCAGCAGCCCGGTGATGCAGCGCAGGATCGTGGACTTGCCCGAGCCCGACGGGCCGATGATCGACACCGCCTGGCCGCGCAGTACCTCAAGGTTGATGCCCTTGAGCACCGGGTTGGCGCCGAACGACAGGTGCACATCCCGCAGGCTCACCAAGGGTTCAATAGAAGGCATAACGGCGCTCCAGGTGTTGGGTGAGACGGGAGATCGGGTAGCAATAGGCAAAGAACAGCACCAACAGGCTCAGGTAGATCACCACTGTGAAGCCGGTCATGTTTACCGTGTTGCTGGCGATCTGCGCGGTGTCGATCACGTCATGCACGCCCACCAGCGAGGCCAGTGCCGTGCCCATGGTGACCACGGCATAAAGGTTCATCCAGGGCGGCAACATGCGCTTGAAGCACTGCGGCAGGATGATCGAGCGGAACAACTGGCCACGGGTAAAGGCCAGCGAGCGCGCGGCTTCCCACTGGGTGCTGGGGATCGAACCGATGGCGCCGCGAAAGATCTCCGCCACGTTGGCGCTGGCCGGCAGCGCCAGGCCGAGGGTGACCTTGACCCAGTCGGGAAACGACACGTAGCTGTTGCCAATGTGGATCTCGAACGGAAACACGTAGGTGGTGAAATAGATCAACACCAGCCACGGCGCATTGCGAAACACCTGCACCCACAGCCGTGCGACAAACCCCAGGGGCGACAGCGCCAGCGCGCCGATCAACAGGCCCAGCACCGAACCGATGGCAATCGCCAGCAGGCTGATCAGAATGTTCTGGCCGAAACCGGCCAGCAGCGCCGGCGACCATTGTAGCAAGGCCGACAGCACCGCAAATGAATCAGTGGCCATAGCCGGGCATCCTCAGGCGCGCTTCGAGCCAGCGCCCCACACAATTGACGATAAAGCTCAGCAGGCCGAAAAAGCCGAGGATCAGGATCATCAGCTCCAGCACGTTGTCGCTCTGGGTCCAGATCATGATCGCCGCGTAGGTGATGTCGCCCACCGCGATGGCCGAGGCCACGGCCGTCATCTTCACCAGGTCGATCAGGTTGTTGATCAGCGACGGCAAGGCAAAGCGCAGCGCCAGCGGCAGTTGCACATTCCACAGCAGTTGGCGGCGGCTGAAGGCCAGGGAACTGGCGGCCTCCAGCGTCACCGCGGGCACCGCCTCGATGCCGGCGCGCAAGGCCTCGGCATGGAACGCGCCCTTGTGCAGGGAAATCACGATCACCACCCAGGCGAACGGCGTCAGCGGGTTGGCCGCGCCGACCGCCTGGGTCAGCAGCATGTTCAGCACCAGGAACGCGCAGTACAGCTGCACCAGGGTGGGCGTATTGCGCGTGACTTCGATGAATACCCGCGCAGGCCTGGCCAACCACGGGTTGCCCGAGGTGAGCATCGCCGCCAGGCCGATGCCCGCCAGCAGGCTGCCGATGACCGTGAACAGGCACAGCAGGCCGGTGGTCAACGCCCCTTGCACCAGGGAGCCGCGCTGGTAGGCATCGAGCAGGAAGTTGTAATTCAGGCCGATACCGGCGGCCCAGTGCACGAACACTTCCATCATCGCAACTGCTCGCAGGCGCTGGCGATACGCCGTCCGGCCTCGACAACGCTGTCGGTCGCCGTGGCGATGGACAGGCGAAACCACGGCGACAGGCCATAGGCGCTGCCCGCCACCGCCGCCACGCCCTGTTCCAGCAGCCAGGCGACCACATCAGCGTCGTCTTCCAGGCGCAGGCCATCCGGGCGCAAGCGTCCCAGCAGCCCGGCGCAGCGCACAAACACGAAGAAACCGCCTTGGGGTTCGAGCACCTCCAGGCCGTCGACCTGTCTCAGCGCTTGGACCAGCCTGTCCCGACGCGCTTGATAGGTGGCGACCTGCTCCGCGAGAAAATCCAGCCCGCCGGAATACGCCGCCAACGCGGCGGCCTGGCCCACCGATGAAGCACCGGAGGTGGATTGCGACTGCACCACCGTCATGGCGTCGGTGAGCGTCTGCGGCCCGGCGCCGAAGCCGATACGCCAGCCGGTCATGGCGTAGGTCTTGGACACGCCGCCCACCAGCAGGCAACGCGCCTGCAGGTCCGGAGCGACATTCAACAGGCTCTGCGCCGGGTGGCCGTCGAAACGAATATGTTCATACAGTTCATCCAGCAGGATCAGCACCTGGGGATGGCGGCGCAATACCGCAGCCAACGCCGTCAGCTCGGCCTCGCTGTACACCGCGCCACTGGGGTTGCCCGGACTGTTGAGAATCAACCAGCGTGTGCGCGGGGTGAGGTGCTGTTCCAGTTGGGCCGGCAACAACTTGCAGCCCTGCTCCAGGCCGCATTCGGTAAACACCGGCTCGCCGCCGTTGAAACGCACGCTGTCCGGGAACGACGGCCAGTAAGGCGTCGGCACCAGCACCTCGTCGCCATCATCCAGCGTGGCGGCGAAGGCATTGAAGATGATCTGCTTGGCGCCATTGGCGATCACGATGCTGGCCAGCGGGTAGTCCAGGCGATTTTCAGCCGCGAGCTTGCGCTGTACCGCCAGCCGCAACGCCTTCACCCCCGGCGTCGGCGTGTACTTGGTCGCGCCGGCGGCGATGGCGGCATAGGCGGCCTGCTTGACCGGCTCCGGGGTGTCGAAATCCGGCTCGCCGGTGGTGAGATCGAGAATGTCGCGCCCGGCCTCGCGCAACTCGGTGGCGCGGGATTTGGCGGCGGCGTTGGCGGACAGCGACACCCGCTGCACGCGCCGAGACAGGCGTACGCTCATGGCTGCACCTCGAGGACTTTTCCTGGGTTGAGCAGGTTGTGCGGGTCGAGCGCTTGCTTGATGCGGCGCATCAGGTCCAGCTCTACCGCGCTTTTGTAGCGCCCCAGCAAGCCGACCTTACGCTGCCCGATGCCATGCTCGGCGCTGATCGAGCCACCGTGGGCGTGGGCGCTGTCGTGCACCAGCGCGCTCAACTGCGCGTAGTGCGCCATGTGCGCCTCCACCGTCGAACCCAGCGGATGCGCCACGTTGTAATGCAGGTTGCCGTCGCCCAGATGGCCGAAGGTGAAGTGGCGCACGCCGGGAAAGTGCTGCTGCAACAACGCATCGGTCTGGGCCACGAACGCCACCACCTGGGAAATCGGCACCGAGATATCGTGCTTCATGTTGCGCCCAGCGCGTTTCTGCGCCTCGCTCATGTTTTCGCGCAGCAGCCACAGGGCCTGGCTCTGCGCCAGGCTCTCGGCGATCAGCGCATCACTGATCAATCGGTGTTCGAAGGCCTCACCCAAGACGTGTTCGAAGGCTTCGCGGGCATGGCTTTCGCCGTGGTTGTCGGACAGTTCGATCAGGGCGAACCAGGGTTGGCGCGCGCTCTTGAACGGCTGCGGGCCTTGGGGGAACTGCTCGCGCAGCAGGGCCAGGCAATCGGCAGAGAGCAATTCGAAAGCAGTCAGGTTCGCGCCGAAGCCGGCGCGGGCATGGGACAGGAAGGCGACGGCCTGGGCCAGTTCATCGAACGCCAGCAGCGCCGTGGCCTGGGCCAAGGGCTGCGGGAACAGCTTCAAGGTGGCGGCGGTGATAATGCCAAGGGTGCCCTCGCTGCCAATGTAGAGATCGCGCAGGTCGTAGCCGGTGTTGTCCTTGCGCAAACCGCGCAGGCCATGCCAGATCTCGCCTTCGGCCGTAACCACTTCCAGCCCCAGGGTCAGCTCGCGGGTATTGCCGTAGCGCAGCACCGCCGTGCCACCGGCATTGGTGCCGAGGTTGCCGCCGAGGGTGCAACTGCCTTCGGCGCCCAAGCTCAGGGGAAACAGGCGGCCGGCCGCGCGCGCCGTGGCCTGGACGTCGTGCAGGATGCAACCGGCTTCCACGGTCAGGGTGTCGTTGTCGGTGTCGACATCGCGCACGCGGTTCATTCGGTCCAGCAACAGCAATACCGAACGCCCGCTGGCATCCGGCGTAGCGCCGGCCATCAGCCCCGTGTTGCCGCCCTGCACCACGATCGGCGCCTTCAATGCCACGCAGGCACGCACCACCGCCGCCACTTCGTCAGTGTTGGCCGGGTGCACCGCCGCGACGACCTGGCCGGTGTAGCGCCCCTGCTTGTCGGTCAGGTACTGCGCCGCCTGCGCGCTGCTCTGCACATGGGCGCTGCCGAGCAGTTGCTGCAGGGTGGCGAACAGCGCATCACTCATGGCTGTACTGCTCGTGCAAATCGCGCAGGGCCTGGGACGGCGCCATGCCGGTGCGCTCGCCCAGGGCAATCAGGAAGCCGCTTTTATGCCAGCCCTTCACGATGGCATCGAGCCTGGCCTGGGTGTCGTGCTCGCCCTTGCGAATCCAGATCACCGAGTTGGAGGGAATCAGGTCACCCGGCAGCGGTATCTCATAACCGGCCCACTCGGCGTCGCCGAGCAAGGCGTGCATGGTCGGGCTGACGTGCACCGCCGCCACGCACCCATTGCCGCGCAACGACAGCAGCGATTCGGACTGGCTGCGGAACGCCTTGATCTGCGCGCCGTAGGTGTCTTGCAACGGCTTGATGAAGTTGCTGCCCTGGGACACGCACACCGGCTTGTCCTTGAGGTCGGCCCACTGTTTGATGCCCGACCCCTTGCGAATCAACGCCGCGCCACCGACTTCTTCGTACGGCGTGGGCACGTAGTCGAGGATCTCGGCGCGCTCTTCGGTGAACTGCATATTGGCGATCAGAATGTCGACCTTGCCCTGTTGCAGGAACTGCACACGGTTGGGCGCCAGCACCGAAACGGTCTTGGTCTCGACGCCCAGCGCCTGGCCGACGGCCTTGGCCAGTTCGACGTTGTAACCCAGGTGCTCGCCGGTCTTGGGGTCGAGGGTGCCGAACGGCGGGCCGCTGAGGATCACCCCGACGCTGATGGCGTGGCGCTGGCCGATCTTGTCGAGGGTGGCGTCGGCATGGGCCACGCCTGCGCACAGGGCCAGGCCGAGCGCGAGGAGGCTTTTGAACGGCATGTCAGGCCCCCTTGAACTGTTGTTGCAACTCCACCAGCGCCGGCGAGGCCGGGCTGATGCGGTTGCGGGTCTGGGCTTCGATCAGCCAGCCGCTGCCGTGCAGCCGCTTGATGATCGGGTCGAGCCTGGCCTGGGTGTCGCTTTCGCCGCGACGGGTCCAGATCACCGATGGCGCCGGGTTGAGTTCCGGGCCGATGACACGGTAGTCCTGCCATTCGGCGCTGTCGTTAATCAGCGGGTTGATCAGGGTGGCGTCATGCACCGCCGCCACGCAATTGTTACCGCGCAGGGCCAGCAGGGATTCGGAGGAGCTTTTGAACGCCTTGATCTGCGCGCCGGATTCGGTCAGCGATTTGACATAGCTGCTGCCCTGGGAGGTACACACCGGCTGATCCTTGAGGTCTTCCCAGCGTGCGATCTTGCTGCGCTTGAGTACGGCCGCGGCGCCGCCGACGCGGTAGAACGGAGTGGGCACAAACCCGAGGATTTCGCCGCGCTCGGCGGTCCATTCCATGTTCGCGATCAGCAGGTCAACCTTGCCCTGCTGCAGGAACTGCACACGGTTGGCGGGCAGTACCGGCACCAGTTGCACCTGGGCCTGGAGCTGGCGGCCGAGTTCGTTGGCCAGGTCCACGTTCAGGCCCTTGGGCTGCTGCGTCGTCGGGTCGATGCTGCCGAACGGCCCGCCGGACAACAGCACGCCCACCACCAGCACATGGCGCTGCTCGATCTTGTCCAGGGTCGCATCGGCCTGCGCCGCCACGCTGGCGCCCAGGGCGATCATCGACCCGAGGGCCACCGGCAACCATTTCTTCAACTTCATTGGATTTCCCCTGGCGAATGATCGGCGTAGCCCCGACCTGATGGAGGGGCATGCTAGGGAGAGTGGGCGAGCAACGGAAATGCAAATATCTCATATCGTTATAACTTTACTTTGAGGCGCCACCTTCGATTGCGGAATAAGCCATGCTTTGCTGGACTGAATAAAAACAGGCTTCCCTCATACATAAAAAAATGTAATGTTTAACTTCACACCGTTGATATAAAACCGCCTCCGGAACCGGCCATGTCGACCCTCGACCTAGAACTGTTGCGCACCTTTATCGCCGTGGTCGATCACCACAGCTTCGCCGAAGCCGGCCTGCACCTGGCCCGCACCCAATCTTCCGTGACCCAGCATATGCAGCGCCTCGAGCAGCAGGTGGGGGTCAGCCTGTTCGAGAAGCGCGGGCGGCAAAAGCAACTGACCGAGCCCGGACTGCAGCTGCTGCGCCACGCGCGCCAGATGCTGTCGCTGAATGACGAGGTGCTCAATTCCCTGCGTGAAAGCAGCCTGAGCGGCGTGTTGCGTATCGGCTCGCCGCACGATATCGCCGACACCATCCTGCCGCCGATCCTCAGCCACATCGCCCGCTCCGCGCCGCGCCTGCGCCTGGAAATCGATGTGGGGCGCAGCCCGTTTCTGATGGACGATCTGCACCGGGGCAAGGTCGACATGGTCATTTCCACCCGCTCCGACCCCACCCTGGAGGGGTTTGCCTTGCGCACCTCGCCGGTCTGGTGGATTTGTTCGGCGCAGTACATTCATCAGCCCAGCGAACCGTTGCCATTGATTCTGGTGGATGAGCCGAGCATCTACCGGCGCTATGCACTGGAGGCACTGGAGCGGGCCAATATTGCCTGGCGCCAGGCGTACCTGGCGTCGAACTTGATCGGGATCAAGGCGGCGACCCGTGCCGGGCTGGGGGTGACGCCGCGCAGCATGGAGATGCTTGGCCCGGACATGCGCGTATTGGGCGAAACGGACGGGCTGCCGCGCCTGCCGGAGGTGACGTATTACCTCTGGATCCGCCCCAACACGGCCAACCCGATTGCCAGGAAAGCCTATGACTTGATTCGTGGCAGCCAGGGCTTGTAAAACACGCTGCTGGCAACGGGATGTTATCCCGTTAGAATCACCGCCCTATACTGCCCGCCTTCCTGATACGAGCCCCTCCATGAGCTTTGATTTCGACACGATCCACCCACGCCTCGGCACCGGCAGCACCAAGTGGAACCGCTACCCGCAAGACGTCTTGCCGATGTGGATCGCCGACATGGACATCGCCGCCCCACCTGCCATCCTTCAAGCGTTGCATGCGCGCCTCGACCAGCAGGTGCTCGGCTACAGCGTCGCCGGCCCGGATGTGCGCGAGGCGATCATCGCCGACCTGTGGGCCAAGTACGCGTGGCGCGTGCAACCGGATGAGCTGCTGTTCCTGCCGGGCGTCGAGCCGGGTTTCAATATGGCATTGCACGCGTTTGTCCAGCCAGGCCAGCCGGTGGTGCTGCAAACCCCCAACTACCGGCCGATTCGCCTGGCGCCCGGGCACTGGAATTTGCCACGCATCGAAGTAGCGTTCGAGTGGATCGAGGGCGAATACCGCACGCCCCTGCCGGCGCTGCGCCAGGCACTGAGCGGCGCCGGTGCGCTGCTGTTGAGCAACCCGCACAACCCCATCGGCAAAGTCTTTCCCCATGCAGAACTGCTGGCCGTGGCCAATGCCTGCCTGGAAAGCGGTGCGCTGATCATCTCCGATGAAATCCATGCCGAACTGTGCTTTGACGGCCGTCGGCATATCCCGATCGCCAGCCTCAGCGAAGAGATTGCCCAGCGCACCATCACGCTGATGTCGGCGAGCAAGGCCTATAACGTGGCCGGGCTGAAGACCTGTTTTGCCGTGGTGCAGAATGCCGAAATCCGCGAGCGTTTCAACCAGGCCCGTTGCGGCATGGTCGACAGCGTCAGCCCCCTGGGCCTGGAAGCCACCCGCGCCGCCTACAGCCAATGCGGCGCCTGGCTCGACGCGCTGAAGCATTACCTGCAAGCCAACCGTGATTACCTGCTCGATGCCGTGCACACTCGCCTGCCCGGCGTGGTAATGCATGCGCCACAAGGTACATTCCTGGCCTGGCTCGATTGCAGCGCCCTGGGCCTGGAAGATCCGCAGCAGTTCTTCCTGGAACAGGCCAAGGTCGGGTTGAGCGCCGGCATTGAGTTCGGCGATGACAGCCAGCAGTTCGTGCGCCTGAACTTCGGCTGCCCACGGTCGATGCTGGAAGAGGGCCTGCAACGTATGGAACGCAGCCTGAAAAACCGCTGAATGGGCTGGAACCGTAGAAGGCTTTTTCAGCACTCAAGGCAATCCCCTTGTGCCGCTGAACCTTCTCGGAGCTTTGCGCCCTATGCTGTCGACACGCCCTGCAACCAACGGCCCTGTGCAATTCACAGAATCATTCAAGCCGAACCAGTCACCGCAAGAACCTGCACCAACGGGCTCGGTTCTAGAGGCCGCTGCCTCCACCGCATCACATCAATTGACGCGCTTTGTGGGGCTGAAACATCCACTGGCTAACCCGCCCGGCGCGCGTTCAGACATCAAGTCTGTGGAGGTTGAAATGGGCCGGTCAGTCTCTTTGAATAGAGGCCACGACCCGCTCGCTACCCGCGGGTTGTCGGACTGCTCGGCGCTGGCAGTGCTCACCGGCTGGAACGGATCCACCTACCAGAATCGCACCTTGATGCATCTTACCGGCAGCAATCTGGAACTGGGCCTGAATCCGGGAAATAGCGATACTCGAGCGTTGATGCACAGATTGCAGGCATCGCTGGACAAGAACAGTCATGTGATTCTGGTAGCCGGGGTGAATTCAAGTTCCCTGCAAGGCATGGCAACGACCATCGGGCAAACCCTGCACGGCGAGCAGCCGCTACGGGACCTGCTCATCGGCCACTCAGGCGCGGCAGTGACCCTGGCCAGTTCCACCGGCATCACAATCAATGCCGATGGCACCTTCAAATTGCTCGACGGAACCGGTAAAGGGGTACTCAGTCGCGAAGACGTCGCCAGCGTGTTTGATCGCGTCGACTGAAAGCGCCCGCCTGAGGCTTTTTAAAGCTTGGCGATGGACACTTCGGTAGACTTCACAAAGGCAATTACCTCGCTGCCCACCTTCAACTCCAGGTCACGCACCGAGCGGGTGGTGATCACCGACGTGACGATGCCGGATGCGGTTTGCACGTCGATCTCCGACACCACTTCACCCAGCAGGATTTCCTTGATCACGCCCTTGAACTGGTTGCGCACGTTGATCGCTTTAATGGTCATGTCGGTTTTCCTTTTGGCTGTTGAGTCAATCCGCACGAATGCGCAGGCACTCAAAATGCGCTCTCGATAAGAACATTAAAAGGAATATATAACTCTTTATTTATTCGATATAGATATATACAAACTGTTGCCCAGCCAACAGCACTTCAACAATCTGCCTGCATCCGCCACAGCCTCCACTCGGCACACAGGCGCAAACGCGCGACAACGCAGATGGCACAGAGACTGCATATTCCTGAAACGCATGATGGAACATGCGAATTAATTTTCTGAATATAAGAAAACTCTAAACGCCCACGTGCCCGGAGCTGTTCCATGAAACCCTTTGCCCAACGCTTACTTGGCGCATGCGCCCTCGCCCTGTGCCTGCAACCGCTGGCCCAGGCCGCCGAAACCGATCCCGCAAAAGTCAATCTCGACTACGCCTACTACTCGCCCGTCAGCCTGGTGCTCAAGCATTTTGGTTGGCTTGAACAAGCCTTGCCGAATTCCAAGGTAGGCTGGGTATTGAGCCAGGGCAGTAACCGTTCGCTGGAATACCTCAACAGCGGCGGCGTGGATTTCGCCTCTTCCGCCAGTTTGTCCGCGGTGCTGAGCCGGGCCAACGGCAGCCCGATCAAATCGGTGTATGTGTACAGCCGCGCCGAGTGGACGGCCCTGGTGGTGCGCAAGGATTCGCCCTTCAACAGCGTCACCGACCTCAAGGGCAAGAAAATCGCCGCTACCAAAGGCACCGACCCCTACCTGTTCACCCTGCGCAGCCTGCAACAAGCCGGGCTGAACAAGGACGATGTGGAACTGGTGCACCTGCAGCATCCGGACGGCCGCACCGCCCTGGAAAAAGGTGACGTTGACGCCTGGGCCGGCCTCGACCCGCATATGGCCGCCAGCCAGATACAGGCCGGTTCGCGCCTGCTGTATCGCAACAAGGACTTCAACAGCTACGGCGTGGTCAGCGTCACCGAGCAGTTCGCCAAGGCGCATCCGCAGACCATCACCACGGTACTGGGCGCCTATGAAAAGGCCCGGGATTGGGCGGTAAAGCACCCGGATGAGTTCGCCAAGCTGCTCGCCGATGAATCCGGCCTGCCGTTGGAAGTGGCCAAGCTGCAGCTGTCGCGTACCGACCTGAGCACGCCGTTCTTGAGCAGCAAGGATGTGCTCGCCTCCAAGGCCGCCGCGCCGATCCTGGTGTCCGAAGAGCTGGTTCGCAAAGGGGTGAACGTGGACCAGGTGATCGACCAGTTGCTCGACACCTCGTTCGGCCGCTAAGGAGCGCGTGATGACCAGCAAAACCCAAGCCCTGCCACTCGCCCCGCCACGACAGATCAAGCGCAGCGCCTGGCCGCAACGGCTCAAGGGCCTGGTGTTGCCAGTACTGATCCTGCTGGTGCTGGAGGCGGTGGTGCGCGTGGGCTGGCTGCCGTCGTACCAGATGCCGGCGCCCAGCGAGATCGCCGTGACCCTGGCGGACCTCGCCGAAGGCTCCCTGTGGAAACACATCAGCGCCAGCCTGGTGCGGGTGCTGCTGGGTTTTGCCATTGGTGCGAGCCTGGCCTTGGTATTCGCCGCCTGGGTGGGCTTGAGCCGCGAAGCCGAGGCCTATCTGGAGCCGACCTTCGCCGGGTTGCGCTCGATCCCGAGCCTGGCCTGGGTGCCATTGCTGCTGCTGTGGCTGGGCATCGACGAGACCTCCAAGGTCGTGCTGATCGCGATTGGCGCGTTCTTCCCGGTGTACCTCAATGGCGTTGCGGCCATCCGCGATATCGATCGCAAGCTCGTGGAAGTCGGGCAAATGTATGGGTTCAATCGGCGCCGCCTGGTACGTCGCATCCTCTTACCGGCGGCGCTGCCCGGCCTGTTTACCGGGTTGCGCAGCGGCCTGAGCCTGGCCTGGATGTTTCTGGTGGCGGCAGAGTTGATCGCGGCCACCAAAGGGCTGGGCTACCTGCTCAGCGATGGGCGGGAAACCTCGCGGCCGGATATCGTGCTGGCGGCGATCATCGTACTGGCGCTGCTCGGCAAGGTCAGCGATGGCCTGCTCGCGGCACTGGAAAAGCGCTGCCTGGCCTGGCGCGACACCTTCCAGGGAGCCGAAAAATGAGTGTGCAACCGCTGCTGGACATTCACGTTGTGCGCAAAAGCTTCGACAGCGCCGCCGTCTTGAACAATGTGCGCCTGGCCTTGCAACCGCGCGAAGCCGTGAGCCTGCTGGGGCCCAGCGGGTGCGGCAAAAGCACCTTGTTGCGCATTGTCGCGGGACTGGACAACGACTACCAGGGCGAACTGCACAGCCCCAACGGCGAGGTGGCCTTCGTGTTCCAGGAACCACGGTTGATGCCCTGGCTTACGGTGGAGCAAAACATCGGCTTCAGCGCGGACAATCACTACGACAAGGCCTGGGTCACGCAGTTGATCGAAGAAGTCGGCCTCACGGGTTTTGCCCAGGCGCTGCCCAAGGCGTTGTCCGGCGGCATGGCGCAACGGGTCGCGATCGCACGTGGCCTGTATTCACGGCCGCAGGTGTTGCTGCTGGATGAACCGTTCAGCGCCGTGGATGCGTTCACGCGCATGAAGCTGCAGGACCTGCTGCTGCAACTGGCCGAACACCATGCTATCGCCTTGCTGCTGGTGACCCATGATGTGGACGAGGCGCTGTACCTCAGCGACCGGGTATTGGTGATGGGCGATCGGCCCAGCAGCATTCGCCAGGTGCTGGCGGTGGATTTGCCGCACCCGCGAGACCGGCGCGATCCGTCCCTGGCTCGGCTCAAGGCGCTGTGCCTGACCGAGTTGCAACACGCCCACGTCATCTGACGGACTCCCCTCCAGCGTTCAACGCTCAGGCGCCGACTTGTGCGTTGACCATCGCTGTCACACACCATATAGTGTGCCCACAAACACATAACACCACTACATAGTGTGCAGGCTCGGTATTTCCGACCACACTATGCGCCGTATTTCAATGCCTTGAAGCCTGCAAACCGCATATTTTTGGACGGTTTCACGCACCGTCAAAACAGAACAGGAAGGAGTATTTCGATGCTGAGTTGGGATGAAGTCGACAGCGAAGACAGCATTGCCCCCGTGATCAAAGGCGCCAACGCCGGCCACGCCACCGAAGCCAACATGGACCGCCTCGACGGTGCCGGCGCTGCTGCCGCCATCGAAGCCCGCGCCGTCACCGCCAATGACTCCGCCGCCATCGTGCGCGCCAAGGCCGCCCTGGACAAACTCGACGTCGCCGAAGGCCTCGCCGAACTTGAAGGCGCCTCCGCCCGCGTCGCCGTTGACGAAAAACGCATGATCAACTGCCGCGCCGACCTCAACCAACTCGTGCCCTTCAAGTACGACTGGGCCTGGCAGAAGTACCTCGACGGCTGCGCCAACCACTGGATGCCGCAAGAGGTCAACATGACCGCCGACATCGCCCTGTGGAAAGACCCCGAAGGCCTGACCGACGACGAGCGCCGCATCGTCATGCGCAACCTCGGCTTCTTCTCCACCGCCGACTCCCTCGTTGCGAACAACCTGGTGCTGGCCGTATACCGCCTGATCACCAACCCGGAGTGCCGCCAGTACATCCTGCGCCAGGCCTTCGAAGAAGCGATCCACACCCACGCCTACCAGTACTGCATCGAATCGCTGGCCATGGATGAAGGCGAGATCTTCAACATGTACCACGAGATTCCATCGGTCGCCAAGAAAGCGGCCTGGGGCTTGAAGTACACCCGTTCGATCTCCGATCCGAAGTTCGAAACCGGCACCGTCGACACCGACAAGGAACTGCTGCGCAACCTGGTCGCCTACTACTGCGTGCTGGAAGGCATCTTCTTCTATTGCGGCTTCACCCAGATCCTCTCCATGGGCCGCCGCAACAAAATGACCGGCGTGGCCGAGCAGTTCCAGTACATCCTGCGCGATGAGTCGATGCACCTTAACTTCGGTATCGATGTGATCAACCAGATCAAAATCGAAAACCCGCATTTGTGGGATGCCGAGATGAAGGAAGAAGCGACCCAGATGATCCTGCAAGGGACCCAGCTGGAGATCGAATATGCGCGCGATACCATGCCGCGTGGGGTGCTCGGCATGAATGCGGCGATGATGGAGGACTATCTGAAGTTCATCGCGAATCGTCGGTTGTCGCAGATTGGGTTGAAGGAAGAGTATCCAGGAACGACTAACCCGTTCCCTTGGATGAGCGAGATTATGGACTTGAAGAAAGAGAAGAACTTCTTCGAAACCCGTGTAATCGAGTATCAGACCGGCGGCGCGCTGAGCTGGGATTGATTCAACAGCACAGATCCAACATGTGGGAGGGGGCTTGCTCCCGATAGCGGTGTATCAGTCACAGGTGCTTTAACTGAACCACTGCTATCGGGAGCAAGCCCCCTCCACATTGGGAACGCGGTGTTTCATAAACTTTGCAAATTGCCCTTTATGCCCAACCAAACCATCAAAACGCCCTGTGTAGGCCTGTGTTCCACCGTCTACGGTGACCTGGTCTGCCGGGGCTGCAAGCGTTATCACCACGAAGTGATCCAGTGGAACGGCTATAACGCCGAGGAAAAACACGCGGTGTGGCTGCGCCTCGAGCAGTTGCTGGTGCAGGTCATGGCCAGCAAGCTGGAAGTGGTCGACCCGCAGCGTCTGCGCCAACAACTGGAAGACCGCAAGATTCGCTTCATGCCGCAACAGTCGCCGTATTGCTGGGCATACCAGCTGATTGCGCGGGGTGCGCGGGTGATGTCGAAGCTGGACGCCTATGGGTTGGCGTTGCTGCCGGAGTTTCGTGAACGTAGCCTCACGGACCTGCGCGATGCGATTGACCGGGAGTTTTTCCTGCTGTCCGAGGCGCATTACGAGCGCTATATTGCGCCGGTTTTTCTGCGCGACACCTTTGGTCCAGCCCTGATCGCCACGCTCTGACGCGCAATTGTGTTTAAAATGCCGCCCGCTCAACGACTGACGCTCAACGATGACCCCAGACGCACTCGCTACCCTGCACGCCCATCTGCTCACCGCCCTGGCCAGCGCGCCGGCTGAAACCCGGCGCCTGTTTCACGGCCGTGGCCGCTGCTGGCCGGGCCTTGAGCAGGTGACGGTGGACTGGCTGCAAGGCGTGGTGCTGGTAGCGCTGTTCAAGGAAACCGAGCATCTGCAGGCCCTGAAACAGCAGTTGTTGCAGATCGACTGGGCAAGTTTCGGTGCCCATACCGTGGCGCTGCAACACCGCTACCTGCCGCAAAGCACCACCGAGTGGCTGGTGGGCCAGGCAATCGATGAGCTGACCATCACCGAAGGCGGCCTGCGTTACCTGATCGACCTGGGTAAAAAGCAGAACAGCGGCCTGTTCCTCGACATGCGTTACGGGCGCAACTGGGTGCGCGAGCAGGCCGGGGGCCAGCGCGTGCTTAATCTGTTTGCCTACACCTGCGGATTCTCCGTGGCCGCGATCGAAGGTGGCGCCGACCATGTGGTGAACCTGGACATGGCCCGTGGCGCCCTGAGCCGTGGTCGCGACAACCATCGCCTGAATGGTCACGACTTGAGCAAGGTAAGCTTTCTGGGCCACGACCTGTTCAAGTCCTGGGCCAAAGTCACCAACAGCGGCCCCTATGACCTGGTGATCATCGACCCGCCGTCCTTTCAGAAAGGCAGCTTTCTGTTGACCAAGGATTACCAGCGCGTCCTGCGCCGCCTGCCGGATTTGCTCACGGCCCAGGGCACGGTGCTGGCGTGCATGAACGATCCGGCGTTTGGCGAAGACTTCCTGATCGACGGCGTCACCCGCGAGGCACCGGGCCTGCGCTTTGTAGAACGCCTGGCAAACCCACCGGAATTCCAGGATATCGACCCGCAAAGCGGGTTGAAGGCCCTGGTGTTTCGCCAAGGCTGATGCCGAAAAGTCCTACGCTTGCTACGCTAAGGCATACGCCGGGCGGTGAACCTTATCCCTGCCTTCCCGGTCGATACCTGCATTCCCCGGCCAGACTCGACAGCGTTACGCTGTCGGCTGCCCCGTTTGACCCTTTGGAGAACCGCCCGTGATATCGACCCTGCATGTAGCCAGAATCAAAGCCTGGGGCGCCCACGGCTTTACCGCCACCGGTGTAGTACTGGCATTCCTGGCCACCCTGGCACTGCTGGAAAATTCCCCCAAGGCCTGCCTGCTGTGGCTGGGCCTGGCACTGGTGGTGGATGGCGTCGACGGCTCCCTGGCGCGACGGGTCAATGTCAGCACGGTATTGCCCAGCTTTGACGGCTCGGTATTGGACCTGGTGATCGATTACCTCACCTACGTATTCATCCCTGCGCTGTTTATCTACCGCTATATCGACCTGCCGGACTTCACCCACCTGTTTGCGGTGTCGGTGATCCTGGTGTCGTCGCTGTTCTGCTTCTGCAACGTCAACATGAAGAGCAAGGACAACTATTTCGTCGGCTTCCCGGCGGCATGGAACGTGGTGGCCTTGTGTGTGTACATCATCCAGCCCGACGCCTGGATCACCTTGCTCACTGTAATCGGCCTGGCGCTGCTGACCGTGACGCCGATGAAGTTCCTGCACCCGTTCCGGGTCAAGCGGTTCATGCCGATCAATATCGCGGTGACCACAATCTGGTTGCTGTGCAGCTTCCTGATGGTGGTGGATTATCCGAACACCAACCCGTGGACGTTCGGCTTATGGTCGCTGATGTCGGCGTACTTCCTGGGTATTTGCATCTGGCGCACGGCGCTGGAGTGGATGGGCACTCACAAATAACCCAAATGTGGGAGGGGGCTTGCTCCTGATGGCGGTGGGTCAGTAACACTTAAGCTGACTGACCCATTGCTATCGGGAGCAAGCCCCCTCCCACATTTGGTTCTGCGTACATTCGACAGGTAAGATACGGCCTTTCGCATAGCGCACCTCCAACAATAAGCCCTGCCCATGCCCTTCGAACTCAGCGTTGACCTGACTACCCTCGCCATTCTCGCCGTCGTGGCTTTTATCGCCGGCTTCATCGACGCCATCGCTGGCGGAGGTGGCTTGCTTACCACCCCTGCCCTGTTGACCGCCGGCATGCCGCCGCACCTGGTGCTGGGCACCAATAAACTCAGTTCCACCTTTGGCTCGGCCACCGCCAGCTTCACCTTCTACCGCCGCAAGCTGTTCCACCCGCGCCAGTGGGTGCATGCCATCGTCGGCACCTTGGTCGGCGCGCTGACCGGCGCTGTGGTCGCGCACTATTTGCCCGCCGAGACCCTGAACAAGATGCTGCCGGTGATTGTGTTCGCCTGCGGGGTGTACCTGCTGTTCGGCGGCACGCCCAAGGCACCGCTGGACGCCGAGGCGCCGATCAAGAAGAAATGGCAGGCTACCCAGGGCTTCGGCCTGGGCTTCTACGACGGCGTGGCCGGGCCCGGGACCGGTGCGTTCTGGACCGTGAGCACCATGCTGCTGCACCCGATCGACCTGGTGAAGGCCAGCGGTGTGGCGCGCAGCATGAACTTCGTCAGCAATGCGGCGGCGCTGACGGTGTTTATCATCAACGGCTCGGTGGACTGGGTGGTCGGCCTGGCGATGGGGGTCTCGGTAATGGGCGGCGCGTTCTTTGGCGCGCGCAGCGCAATCAGCGGCGGCGCCAAGTTCATTCGCCCGGTATTCATCACCGTGGTGCTCGGCCTGACGGTGCGCCTAGCCTGGCAGCATTGGTTCAGCGTGGCCTAAGCGACGGGCCACATACAGGTCGATCAGATAACGCGCAATCGAGCGTGACGCCGGCAACGGCGGCAGGTCGTGGATGTTGAACCACTGCGCATCTTCGATCTCGTCGGCCTGGGGCACGATGTCGCCACCGGCATACTCGGCATGGAAACCCAGCATCATCGAATGCGGGAACGGCCAGCACTGGCTGCCCATGTACTGCAGGTTCTTCACCTCGAGCTGCACTTCCTCGCGCACTTCGCGGATCAGGCAGTCTTCGGCCGACTCACCCGGCTCGGCAAAGCCGGCCAGGGTGCTGTAGACACCGGTGACAAAGCGTGGGGAGCGCGCCAGCAGAACCTCATCGCCACGGGTCACCAGCACGATCATGCTCGGCGAAATCCGCGGATAGCTGCGCAGGTCGCAGGGTTGGCAATACATCGCGCGCTCCCGTGGCACCTTGACCATCGCCTGGCCGCAACTGCCGCAGAACCGATGCTCGCGCGCCCAGGTGCCGATCTGTGCGGCATAGCCCAGCACTTTGTACAGGGTGTGATCGCCTTGCAGCATAAAGCCGCGCAGGCCTTGCCAGCTGCAACCCGGTACTTCGCCAGCGCTGTCGAGTTCCAGCAGGTACACCGGCTCGCCATCGAGGTGGCCGATGCCGTGTTCGGCAAACACCGACAGGTCCTGGCGCTTGAGCCATTCCCGAGGGAACAGAGGCCCGTTGGCGTCCTGCAAAAAGCCATCGCGGCTGCGGGCGACGGCCCAGCCGCCGGCAGCGTCATTGTCCAACAGCGTTGTGGTAATCCAGCCTGGGGTCATATCGATCAATCCAAGAATTCGGGTGCCTGCTTGCTCATATGGGCCGCGATGGCCACGCGCAGGTCGTTGGATTGCAACATAGCCGAGTTCCAGGTGGCAACGTATTCCAGGCCATCATTGACAGTGTGGTCGCGCATATAGCTGATCATGGCCTTGGTACCGGCCACGGCGATCGGCGACTTGGTGGCGATTTCATGGGCAATGGTCATGACGCCGGCCAACAGGCTTTGCTGGTCGGCAAACACGCGGTTGACCAAGCCGATGCTGCGCGCCTCTTCGGCTCCGAACTGACGACCGGTGTAGGCCAGTTCGCGCAACATACCGTCGCCGACGATGCGGGGCAGGCGTTGCAAGGTGCCGACGTCGGCGGCCATGCCCATGTCGATTTCCTTGATCGAGAACTGCGCGTCCTCGGCGGCGTAGCGCATGTCGCAGGCGCTGATCAGGTCAATGGCACCGCCGATGCAGTAGCCGTGGATCGCTGCCAGTACCGGCTTGCGGCAGTTGTCGACCGCGTTGAACGAGGCTTGCAGCCCGAGGATCTTGCGCCGCAGCAGGCGCGCATTGCGGCCCACATCCTTGCCCAACTCATTGGCCACCGAGGCCAGCAGCATCAGGTCGATGCCGGAGGAAAAATGCTTGCCGGCACCGCTGAGCACCACGGCGCGCACGGCATCGGTGTCGTCGACCCATTGGAAGATCTCGATGATTTCGCTCCAGAACGCCGCGTTCATCGCGTTGATCTTTTCCGGGCGATTGATCTGCACATGGGCAACGTTGCCGCTGAGTTCCACAACGAACGCTTGGTATTCGGACATGGCCGTGATCCCTGACTGGCGAGTGATAAGGGCCGAACTATAACAAGGGCAGGCAACGGCGCATCGGCCAAAAGCGGGACTGGCAAAAAACCTTGCCAGGCGCCATCCTTGGCGCTTTAAGCCGCCCCTGCGGCGTTCGACGTTTGAAGGATATGCCCCATGCACGCCCAGCCGCTCACTCCCGCCGATTTCGACCTGATCGAAGAAACCCTGCTCAAGTACGGCGACGACCATTCGGTGCTCAACGTCGCCGAACTCGACGGCTACTTCACCGCACTGGTATCGAGCCCGACGCAGGTGGATATCGCCGAATGGTTTCCGGCGATCTGGGGCGGGCAGAACCCGGCGTGGGAAAGCGCCGATGAAGCCAAGCAGTTCCTGGACCTGTGCGTGCGTCACCTGAACAGGCTTGCGGCGCAACTGGCCGGTGATGCCCAGGGATTCAAGGCGCATTTCGATGAGAAGGAACACCACGGCCAGGTTGTGACCCTCGCCGAAGAATGGTGCTTCGGCTATATCCGTGGCGCGGCCATCGGCAACTGGCCGCCGCTGCCCGCCGAACTGGCCATTCAGTTCGAGAAAATTTCCTGGTGCGCCGAGCAGGACAATTTCGAATTACCGGCGGACCTGGATGTGCGGGCCCATCAGCAGCGGGTCAGCGAAATCGAACCGGCGGCTCGGGCGCTGCACGATTACTGGCTGAGCAAGCGCTAAATCTCGACAAGCACCGCACCTTTGGCCGATTATTCGGGTCCGCCCCGTCGGCCACTCCATGCCACCTCGCCTTGATCAGGAGCCTTGTCCCTTGAGTTCGCAGAAAACCGTGACCGTTACCCCGCCCAACTTTCCTCTCAATGGCAAGGTCGCGCCCCCCGGCTCCAAATCCATTACCAACCGCGCCCTGCTGCTGGCGGCCCTGGCCAAGGGCACCAGCCGCTTGAGCGGCGCCCTGAAGAGCGACGACACCCGTCACATGTCGGTGGCCTTGCGGCAGATGGGCGTGACCATCGACGAGCCGGACGACACCACGTTCGTGGTCACCGGCCAGGGCAAACTGCACTTGCCGCCACAACCGCTGTTCCTCGGTAATGCCGGCACCGCCATGCGCTTTCTCACCGCGGCCGTGGCAACCGTGCACGGCACCGTGGTGCTGGACGGCGACGAGTACATGCAAAAGCGCCCGATCGGGCCGCTGCTCGCCACCCTCGGCCAGAACGGCATCCAGGTCGACAGCCCGACCGGCTGCCCACCGGTGACCGTGCACGGCGTGGGCAAGGTCCAGGCCAAGCGTTTCGAGATCGATGGCGGGCTGTCCAGCCAGTATGTCTCGGCGTTGCTGATGCTCGCGGCATGCGGTGAAGCACCGATTGAAGTCGCCCTGACCGGCAAGGACATCGGCGCCCGTGGCTACGTAGACCTGACGCTGGACTGCATGCGTGCCTTCGGCGCCCAGGTTGAAGCCGTCGACGACACCACCTGGCGCGTGGCCCCGACCGGCTACACCGCCCATGATTACCTGATCGAACCCGACGCCTCCGCAGCCACCTACCTGTGGGCCGCAGAAGTATTGACCGGCGGCCGTATCGACATCGGTGTTGCCGCCGAGGCTTTCACCCAGCCGGACGCCAAGGCCCAGGCGGTGATCGCCCAGTTCCCGAACATGCAGGCCACGGTGGTGGGCTCGCAAATGCAGGACGCCATCCCGACCCTGGCGGTGCTCGCCGCGTTCAACAATACGCCGGTGCGCTTCACGGAACTGGCCAACCTGCGCGTCAAGGAATGTGACCGCGTCCAGGCGCTGCACGACGGCCTCAACGCAATCCGGCCGGGCCTGGCGACCATCGAGGGCGACGATCTGCTGGTTGCGGCTGATCCGGCCCTGGCCGGCACGTCCTGCAACGCCTTGATCGATACCCACGCCGACCATCGCATCGCCATGTGCTTTGCCCTGGCCGGGCTGAAAGTCGCGGGCATTCGCATCCAGGACCCGGACTGCGTGGCCAAGACTTACCCTGGGTACTGGAAAGCCCTGGGCAGCCTGGGCGTAACGCTCAGCTATTAAGACAACAGCGCAGGTTCAGGGAGGGCACGCACATGACCATTCGCCAACCCTGCCCGCCCGGCGTTTGTGACTGCGAGCGCGAACGCTTGCTGGAGGCGCCCGAGCCCGACCTGCGCATTCTCAACCTGACACGCCAGGAAGAAAAACGCCTGCTCGAGCGCCTGGAGAACCTCAAGAGCCTGCAGGACCTCGAACATCTGCAGCAGCGGATGTACGAACAGTTGGGCATCCGCGTGCATATCGCGCCGGGCCACACCGAGGTCAAGAGCATGCGCGGTATCCAGATCGTCATCGACGAGCTGCCCGGCCTGTGCCGCAAGACCCGCCAATCGATTCCAGCGGCGATCCGTCGTGGCCTGGAGAAGCAGCCCGAGATTGCCTACCGCTTGCTGGACGCCCACGACCTGTTTCGCGACGCTTGAATCACCCCGCTACCGTCTCGCGCAAAAACAGCGTCTGCCCTGTCTCCCTGGCCTTTCGCAGATGCGCTTCGGCACTGTCGCTTTCCGATTCCAGCAGCAACTGCGAGGTCAGCACCTGCGCTCCGCAGTAGTCGAAGATCCCGTAATCGATCTGCGTGCGCATGGCCTGGGCATAACCGTGCCGGTCAAAGGCGCCGGCATCGGCAGCCCCCAAGGCCAGCAGGTGCACCTGCAAGTGCCGCAACTTCTTGGTCACCGGTGTATCCGGGCCGTAATCGATCGCCCAGCCGTTGACGAAGACACGGTCGATCCAGCCCTTGAGCAACGCCGGCATGGACCACCAGTAGATCGGGAACACCATGACCAACGCGTCGGCGCGCTCGATGCGGGCCTGTTCGGCGAGGACATCCGCCGGCGGCGTGGCGCGGCTGCGGTGTACCTGGTGGTCGGCGGCGGTGTAGCGCGGGTCGAAACCTTCGGCCGCGAGGTCGGCGATTTCAAAGGTGTGCCCGGAGGCGCTCAAACCGGCACCCACGTGCGCGGCCACGCTGTGGGTCAGGGATTGGCTGTCGTGATGAGCCACAACGATGAGTGCATGCATGACATTGACTCCTTTTCGGCTTAAGCTACTTTTAGTAAGTTACCTTATTTAAGTTACTTTTGGTATATAAGCATGTCAAGCGAACAATCCCCTGCCCCCCGTCGGCGTCTTTCCCGCGAAGAACGCCTGCAACAATTATTGGAAACCGCCTGGCAACTGGTGCGCGAGGAAGGCACCGATGCCCTGACCCTGGGGCGCCTGGCCGAGTTGGCCGGAGTCACCAAACCGGTGGTGTACGATCATTTCGTCACCCGCTCTGGCCTATTGGCCGCGCTGTATGAAGATTTCGATGGGCGCCAGAACCAGGTGTTTGTTGACGCCATCGAGGCCAGCAGCGCGACGCTTGAAGCGCGCGCGTGGGTGATCGCCTCGTCCTATGTGGATTGCGTGTTGCTGCAGGGCCGCGAGATTCCGGGGGTAACGGCGGCGCTCAGTGGCTCGCCGGAGCTGGAGGCGCTCAAGCGCAAGTACGAGGCGATCTTCCTCGACAAATGCCGCGATGCCCTGGCGCCCTTCGCGCCGGATGGCACGCTTTCCCAAGCGGGCCTGCGCGCCATGCTGGGCGCGGCCGAAGCCTTGTCCCATGCCGCAGCCAGCGCGGAAATCAGCCGCGAAGAAGCGCAGCAGGAACTGCTGGCGATCATCCTGGCGATGGTCAAGCGCGGCGCCGCCTGAGACCGCGACGGTCGTCAACTAAAAGCAGATCAATGTGGGAGGGGGCTTGCTCCCGATAGCGATGGTTCAGTCAATTGATAGGTGACTGACACACCGCCATCGGGAGCAAGCCCCCTCCCACACTGTCACCGGTTCTCAACCCAAGCGTTCATCTACAAACCGCTGCACCTTGCGCGTCAATTGATCCAGGTGCCGGTCGCGCTGCTTTTCCGCGTCCACCATTGCGCGCTTCCCGTGCTTTTGCAGCAGGTAGGTATGGATCTGCCGCACTTCCAGTGAGCTGTAGATAGCAGCCACGTCGAGCACGCCCATCAACCCATCGGTGCCATAGTCCCGCGTATTCATCAGCACTTGGGTGCCACGCGCGCCGCGCACCTGCAAGCCCATCGCTTCGAATGCCGGAACCTTCTCCACCGAGCACGCCAGCTCTCCATGGGGATAGCGCGCGAACACGTCATTCAGCATGGCCCGGGCCACGCCTTGGCGCCGGAAAGCCGAGTGCACGGCCATAAAGGCCACGCCACAGGCTTGAGGGTCGTCCTTCACCGGGAGGTACAGGCAAAAACCAACGACGGTCTCCTCCTGCATCGCCACGACCAGCTCAACGCTGATGCCCTTCGATCCATCCAGCGCCTCCAGGTACAGGTGCACCTCAAACCCGATGGCGTACTGGTAAATGTTGTAGAGCAGGTTGCTGGGCGCCAGTGCCACGCTGCTGATGTCGGTGAGGTTGTCGACCACCAACTGCAGGATCTGGCTGTTGATCGGTTCGGGGCACGGCGTGGTGTAGCGGGTAAGGCTGAACATGCAAATTCCTGGGGTTTCACGTCAAGGCAGTGGCGATTGTACCTGTTGCACGCCGTGAAGCCTCGGCCCTGAACCGCCGGCACTCAAGCATTGAACAAAAAAAGTTCGGACCAACGGGTGCATGCACGCACCTGGATCGCGCATCATGGGCACTTTCAAGCTCAAGGGTAACGTCCATGCGCGTTCTGTCATTGATGATGGGTCTTACGACGCTGGCCGCCAGTACGGTGTTCTGCGCCAGCGCGATGGCGAATGAAGAAAGTCAGTTGGTGCAACAGATCAACCAGTACCGCAGCCAGGTGCAGCGCTGCGGCGACCAGGGTTCCCAGGAATTGCCGCCGCTCAACAGTGACACACGGCTGGTGCTGCCGGCCACCAATGTCGGCGATTTGCAGCAATCGCTGGCGCGGGCCGCGTACCCCATGGTCAACGTGCAGGCCATCAGCCTGTCCGGGCCCAGGGATGCCGAGGCCGCCATGAAAGCGGTGCGTGAAAGCTTCTGTCGCGTGGTACTCGACCCGCAATTCGTTGACATCGGCGTGAGCAACAGCGGCCAGGACTGGCGCATCGTGCTCGCCCGCCCGCTGCTGACCAGCGGCCTGGGCGACTGGCAGACCGAAGGCCGCAAACTGCTCGACCTGATCAACGCCGCCCGCGCCCAGCCGCGCCAGTGTGGCACCCAGGCGTTCACCGCGACCACGCCGCTGTCGTGGAACGACGACCTGGCCGGTGCCGCCAACAGCCATACCCGCAACATGGCCAACGGCAACTTTTTCGATCACCTCGACCACGACGGCCGTACCCCCGGCGACCGCGCCGAGCTGGCCGGGTATATCGCAAAAAACATCGGTGAAAACATCGCCGCCGGCCTCGATACCCCACGCAAGGTGCTCGACGGTTGGCTCGCCAGCCCCGGCCATTGCGCCAACCTGATGAACCCGCAATTTCGTGAATTGGGCGCGGCCTATGCAATGGACCCGAAAAGCGATGCGGGCATCTACTGGACGGGGCTGTTCGGCGCGCAATAACGGTGGGCGCAGGCCCGGACCTGCGACGACTCGCCCCGCCAAATGGGCAATGAAATCAAAGTGCTATATAGGAGATAATCGCGCTGAACTGATCCAGGTCATTCCGGTCTGTTGCTAGTCGGTCTGACTTCTTCAAAGCCTAACAACGCGTAGCGAGCAAGGTGTGAACCCAATGATGAATTGGCTGCAAGGCAGCAGCGTAATGGCAGAGCGGGTTCGTCGGCATGATTGGGCCAGTACGCCCCTGGGGCCGGTTGAACACTGGCCGGACGTGTTGAAGACAACCGTTGCGCTGTGCTTCGCCTCCAGCTTTCCCCAAGCCATCGTCTGGGGGCCTCAATTGATCACCCTCCACAACGATGCATTCGTGCCGATCCTGGGCAACAAGCCCGACGCCCTGGGCCGTCCGTTCAACGAGGTGTGGCACGAGGCATGGGATGACATCCGCCCTATCGCCGACACCGCGTTCGCCGGGCAGGCCACCTATATCGAAAACTTTCCGCTGTTGATCCTGCGTGACGACACGCCTGAACAAGCGTATTTCACCTTTTGCTACAGCCCGATCCGTGATGCAAAAGGCGCGGTGGTGGGGTTGCTCGATACCGTCACCGAAACCACCGCCACGGTCTTCCTCACCCGGCGCCTGGCCGTGCTGGACGCCATCGGCAACAGCGTCGCCACGGCCACCGACCCCGAAGCAATCATGATGTCGACCACCCGCCTGCTGGCCGAACACCTGCAAGTATCGATTTGCGCCTACGCCGACATGGAAGACGACCAAGACGGCTTTACCATTCGCGGCGACTGGTCGGCGCAAGGCTCGCCGAGCATCATCGGCCATTACAGCCTGGCTGCGTTCGGTGAGCGCGCGGTGGCCTGCCTGCGCGCCGGCGAGCCCCTGGTGATCGGCAATAACCTGCTCGAGTTGCCGGCCCATGAAGCCGCGAACTTCCAGGCACTCGGTGTAACGGCGACCATTTGTATGCCTTTGATCAAAGACGGCCGCCTCACCGCGCTGATGGCCGTGCACGACAAACAGCCCCGCCACTGGTCCTCCTATGACCTGGCGCTGTTGGGCGAAGTCACCGAACGTTCCTGGGCGCATATCGAGCGCGTACGCGCCGATGCTGTGGTGCGTGAGGGCCTGGCGGCCTATACCGAACTCAATGCAACCCTGGAACAGCGCGTCGAAGAGCGCACCCGCGCCCTCGCCCAGGCCGAAGCCGCGTTGCGCCAGTCGCAAAAGCTCGAGGCCATCGGCCAACTCACTGGCGGCGTCGCCCATGATTTCAATAACCTGCTGACGATCATTCGCTCATCCGTGGACTTCCTGCGCCAGCCGGGGCTCTCGGAAGAACGCCGGCAACGCTATATGGGCGCGGTGTCCGATACCGTCGAGCGGGCCAGCAAGCTCACCAGCCAACTGCTCGCCTTCGCCCGCCGCCAGCCCTTGAATCCGCAGGTGTTCGATGTCAGCCAACGGGTGCGCAACATCGGCGACATGCTCGAGAGCGTCACCGGAGCACGCATTCAGGTGCAGGTGCAATTGCCTGACCAGCCCTGCTATGCGCGCATCGATCCCAGCCAGTTCGAAACCGCCCTGATCAACATCGCCCTCAATGCCCGCGACGCCATGGACGGCCAAGGCAGCCTGATCATCAAGGTCGCCGGCCAGCAGCCGCTGCCGCGCATCCGCGGGGATGCCGAGTCGCGCCTGCCCTACATCACTATTTCCCTGGCCGACACGGGCGTGGGCATTCCCGGCGATACCGTCGAACGCATTTTCGAGCCGTTCTTCACCACCAAGGCCGTCGGCAAGGGCACCGGCCTGGGCTTGTCGCAGGTGTTCGGCTTTGCCAAGCAATCGGGCGGCAATATTGATGTGGCCAGCACCCTGGGGCAAGGCACGGTGTTCACCCTGTACCTGCCCGAGGTGGAAGGCGAAGCCGCGCCCCGGCAGGACGCACAGCGAGACCTTCCACCCCCGTTGGACCTGGCCCAACGGCATGTACTGATCGTGGAGGACAACCTGGAGGTGGGACGCTTCGCCAGCCAGATCCTCAAGGATTTGGGTTACCAGACCACCTGGGCCACCAACGCCGAACAGGCGCTGACGCTGGCCGGCAACGACGCCCAGGCCTTCGACGCGGTGTTCTCGGATGTGGTGATGCCTGGGATGACCGGCGTCGCCATGGCCAAACTGATGCGCCAGCGCCGGGCGGACCTGCCGGTGGTGCTGGTCTCGGGTTACAGCGAAGAACTGGCGGACAGTGGCTATGAAGGCTTTGAGTTCCTCGCCAAACCCTACTCCGCCGAACAGGTTGCGCGCGCGTTGGCCAAGGCCATGGCCAAGGATCAGCCCGCCACGGCCACCTGATTGCGGCCCAGCGCCTTGGCCCGGTACAGCGCCTTGTCGGCGCTGTCCATCAAGCCATACAAGTCCAGCGCCTGGGTATGGGTCGAAGCCAGGCCCAGGCTGGCACTCAGCCCCTGCACCGGGTCGGCCCTCAGGTCGCCAATGGCCTGGACCAGTTGCTCGGCGATGCTGCGCGCGGTCTCCAGGGACGTATTGGGCAGCAATATTGCGAACTCTTCGCCCCCCAGGCGGCCGTACACATCGACCTGGCGAAACGAGGTGCTGATCACGCTGCCAATCTGACGCAACACCTGATCACCGGCTTGGTGCCCGTAGGTGTCATTGATGGTTTTGAAGTGATCCATGTCCAGCATCAGCACACACAGCGGCTGCTGCTCGCGACGGCACTGGGCATAGAGCGCCTGGGCCTGTTCGAAAAATGCACGACGGTTCATCAACCCGGTCAGCTCATCGGTCTGGGAGGCGTGGGTTGAAATGGTGTGGGCGCGCTCCATTTGCCGGGTCAGGCGAAAAGCTTTTTCCAGCGCGTCGGACAGTTTGCGCGTGGCGCCCACCACAAAGGATGAGAACACCAACACCGCCAGCGCCACGCCCACCTGCATCGGCGACGGCTGGAACAGCAGCCACAGGGTACAGGGCAACAGCACCAGGCCCATGGACCCCAGCGACATGTAGCGATACGCCGAATAGCACGACACCGCGCTGACCGACATGCCCACGGCGAACAGCATGACCAACACCTGGGACACGCGGTCATCGACCGGCATCACCGCCAGCGCCCCGCTCCCCCAGATGCCCGCCGACAGCATCAGCGTCAGCCAGTAACGCCGCTCCCAACGCGCAGGCGTACGCTCGCTGTCAGGGCAGCGGAACCATTCAAGGAATAATTGCAGGCGCAGCAGTGACGAGCCGGCCAGCAGCACCAGCCATACCACGATCACTTGGTGATCGAAGCGGTCCCAGCACAACCAGCACAGCATAAGAGCAGCCAGGTAGCTGCCAAACAGCGCCGGGAATGACTGGCGAAACAGCTGGTGCAAACGGTCGGTGCGCACCTGCTGTTCGATAACACGGTCCGGGTCTTGCCCAAGCCCACGGCTATTCATGCGATTCGCCTGTCTGAGTGCTACGACAAAGGTACCATTGTGGCACCCTGCCAGTAGCCCGGACAACCGCATCCGTCGCGCCAGGCGCGTTTAACTCTCCTGTGGTCGCAGAATCAACACACCCAAAGGTGGCAGGTTCAGCGACAGCGACACCGGCTGCCCGTGGCGGGGTTCATCCAGGGTCTGTACCGCACCGCCATTACCGTAGTTGGACCCGGCATACATGTCGGCGTCACTATTGATCACTTCGCTCCAGCGTCCGGCGAAAGGAACGCCGACCGCATAGGCCTCACGCGGCACCGGGGTGAAGTTGGCGACGACCAGCACTGGCTTGCCGTCCTTGCTCCAGCGCAGCCAGGCATAGACGCTGTTGATCGCATCGTCGCCAATCAGCCACTGGAAGCCCTGGGGTGCGTCGTCCTGCTCGTGCAGCGCCGGTTCCTCGCGGTACAGGCGGTTCAAGTCGCCCACCAGCTTCTGCACCCCACGGTGCTCGGGGTATTGCAGCAGGTACCAGTCCAGTTGCTGGTCGTGGTTCCACTCGCGCCACTGGCCGAACTCGCAGCCCATGAACAGCAGCTTCTTGCCGGGGTGCATCCACATGAAACTCAGGTAGGCACGCAGGTTGGCGAATTTCTGCCAGCGGTCGCCGGGCATCTTGTCGATCAGCGAGTGCTTGCCGTGCACCACTTCGTCGTGGGAAATCGGCAGGATAAACCGCTCGGACCAGGCATACACCAGGCCGAAACTCAGCTCGTTGTGGTGATGGGCGCGGTACACCGGGTCTTGCTGGATGTAATGCAGCGAGTCGTGCATCCAGCCCATGTTCCATTTGTAGTTGAAGCCCAGGCCACCTTGCTGGGTGCTTTGGCTCACCCCCGGCCACGCGGTGGATTCCTCGGCGATCACCAGGGCACCCGGCGCCTCCAGCGCCACCACGTCGTTCAAGTGGCGCAGAAAATCGATGGCTTCCAGGTTTTCGCGGCCACCGTGACGGTTGGGCACCCATTCACCGGCTTTGCGCGAATAGTCGCGATACAGCATCGAGGCCACCGCATCCACGCGCAGGCCGTCGACGTGGAAGTGCTTGAGCCAGTGCAGTGCCGAGGCGAGCATGAAACCGTGCACCTCGGTGCGGCCCAGGTTGTAGATCAGCGTGTCCCAGTCCTGGTGGAAACCTTCCAGCGGGTTGGCGTATTCGTACAGCGCGGTGCCGTCGAACTGCGCCAGGCCGTGGGCGTCCGTCGGAAAATGCGCCGGCACCCAGTCGAGGATCACGCCGATGTCCGCCTGGTGGCAGGCATTGACGAAATACGCGAAATCTTCCGGCGAGCCAAAGCGTGCGCTCGGCGCAAACTGGGACAAGGCCTGATAGCCCCACGAACCGCCGAAGGGATGCTCCATGATCGGCATCAGCTCGATATGGGTGAAGCCCAGTTGTTGCACATAGGGAATCAGCCGCTCGGACAGTTCGCGCCAGCCGTACTGGCGTGACACTTCCCCGGCCTCGTCCAGCTCGCATTGCCAGGAGCCCACGTGCAACTCGTAGATCGACAGCGGCGCGGTGGATTTCTGTTTGTCACCTCTAGCCTGCATCCACTCGTGGTCCTGCCAGTCCACCTGCAATGGCGCGGCGACCTTCGAAGCGGTGTCCGGCGGCAGCTGGGTGGCCAGGGCCATCGGGTCGGCTTTGAGCGGCAAAATGCCGTGGGCACCGAGAATCTCGTACTTATAGGCCGCCCCCGGTTGCAGACGCGGGATGAAAATTTCCCACACGCCCGACGGATGGCGCAGACGCATCGGGTGCCGGCGACCGTCCCAGATGTTGAAGTCGCCCACCACCGAGACCCGTCGGGCATTCGGCGCCCACACGGCGAAACGTACGCCCTGCACGCCGTCGACCGTGGTTACCTGAGCCCCCAGGCAACTGCCCAGGTCGCGGTGGTTGCCTTCGGCAAACAGGTACAGGTCCATTTCACCGAGCAGCAATTGGTTGAAGCTGTACGGGTCTTCAGTGATCTGCTCGCCGCCGGCCCACTGGATCTTGAGCAGGTAGGCCTGACGCGTGCTGAAGTGCCCGACGAACAGCCCCGGCACCTGGCTGGCGTCGAGGCTGCCGATCGGCTCGCCACTGTCACGCGCCAGTACCTGGACACTCAAGGCTTCGGGCAGGAACGCGCGGATAAATTGCCCGCCCTGCTCATCATCATGCGGCCCAAGGATCGAGAATGGATCGTGGTGCTCGGCGCGTACCAGCGCCTCGACGTCCTTGGACGCCGGCATTGCAGTCAACTTGGGCTGCAGCGGTTCTCTATGCGTAAAACTCATGACGTCTCCCCACCGCGTGCAGTTTTCGATTCAGGTGTAAGCCCGCTGAGCAAACCGTGCAACCCTTGCAAGGGCACCGGCAACCAGCTCGGGCGATTTTCCGCTTCGTAGGCCACTTCATACGCGGCCTTCTCCAGGCTGAACAACGTCAGCGCGGCGTCCTGGCCGTTGGCATCCTGCCAGTCATGCGCCAGTGTAGCCGTCGCCGCCTGATAAGCCCGGGTAAATGCCTGGCGGGCTTCACTCAGGTAACGCTCGGTCACGCGACGACGCGCGGCGTCGGCTTCTGGCGAATGATCAACCCCTTGCACATTCAGGGCCATGGCCGCTGCGTAATCAAAGGAGCGCAACACCCCACTCACGTCCTTGTAGGGGCTGTGCTTGCCGCGCCGTTCATGCAGCGGCCGCGCCGGTTCGCCTTCAAAGTCGATCAAATAGGCATCGCCCTTGACCACCAGTACCTGGCCCAGGTGCAAGTCACCGTGGACGCGAATCCGCAACCCGCCCAGCGTGGCTTTCGCCAGCGCCTGGACATGGCTGCCGATGGCTTTTTTCTGCGCCAGTAATTCACTGACCAGCGCCTGATCGGCGGGGTTCAACTGGCTTTGATTTACTTTGAGCAACTGCAGGGCCCGCTCGATCTGCGCCCCCACATCCTTGGCCCAGGCCTGGGTGTCCTTGACCGAAGTGACTTCGGGCTTGAAGTCCTTGTTCTGGGTAGGCGCGCCCAACACCACGTGCATCTCGCCCAGACGCTGGCCGAGCAGGCCGGCAAAGTCTGCCAGCTCGCCCAGGGCGTTGTAGTGCTGCTCCTGTTCGGAAATCGCCTCGGCCAGTTCGTCGCGAATGGCGCGTTCGAGGTTGTTCTGGGTCCAGCTCCAGGCGTCGCCCTGGTTGCTCAGGTAGCCCTGGGCAATCATCAGCAGGTTGTCCTGACCCTGGGCGTCGCGCCGGCTCATCGAGCCCATCAACGGCGAAATGTTCGGGTATTCGGCTGCGGTCAAGTAGGCGCTCATTTCCAGTTCCGGGTGCACCCCGGCACTGACTTTGCGGATCAGCTTGAGCACCAGGCTCTCGCCGACCACCACCGAACTGTTGGACTGCTCGGCAGACAAGTAGCGCACCGCTGATTCATCCGTCAGTTGCAAGGCTGCCAGGTGCGGCGTGGCTTCAAAGCGCAGGTCACCCTCGCTGCTATTGAGCACGGTACCGGCCTGCAGGCTTTGGATCACGCTGCGCACAAAGTGCTCGAGGCTGAACGCGTCGGTGACCAGCCCTACCTGGCGGCTGCGCCGTACCCGGGCCATTGCCAGTTGCTGCGGCAAGGCGCTGGTGAGCTGGTCTTCGCCAAGGAAGCCGAAGGGCAGCTGATAACGGCTGGTCTGGCCCGCGCTGGTGACGTCGATCTCGCTGAGCAGTACCGGGTGCTGGGCGTCGCCGAAGCGCACGCCGTAGGCGATATGCACACTGTCGATGGTGGCGTCCTTACCGGCGAACCAGCGGCGCTTGGGCAGCCAGGCCGGCAGCGACGTATGCTCCAGGGTGGTGCGGCAGGGTTCTTCCAGTAACTCTTCCATACGTTTTTTCAACACCAATGTCGTGAAGTCAGGAATGCTCTGGGCCGGTTCCACATGCCAGCTCGGCATCTGGTTTTCCGCCGCCAGCACGAACCAATAAAAGCCATAGGGCGCCAGGGTCAGCAGGAAATTCAGTTGGCCGATGGGCGGGAACGCGTTACCGCCGAGCATCTCCACCGGCACCATGCCGGCGAACGCCGACAGGTCCAGCTCCGCCGCCTGGGCGCTGCGCGAAACGTTGGCCACGCACAGGATGGTTTCAGTGCGGCCGTCCTCCCCGGTGTATTCACGGGTATACGCCAGGATGCGGCGATTGCTCGGCGACAGCATTTTCAGGCTGCCCCGGCCAAACGCCTTGGATTGCTTGCGCACCGCCAGCACGCGCCGCGTCCAGTTCAGCAGTGAATGCGGGTCCTGGGCCTGGGTTTCGACGTTGACCGACTGATAGCCGTATTGCGCGTCCATGATCGGCGGCAGCACCAGGCTGGCCGGGTCGGCGCGGGAGAAACCGCCATTGCGGTCGATGGACCATTGCATCGGCGTACGCACGCCATCGCGGTCGCCCAGGTAAATGTTGTCGCCCATGCCGATTTCGTCGCCGTAGTAGAGGGTCGGCGTGCCGGGCATCGACAGCAACAGGCTGTTGAGCAGTTCCACGCGGCGCCGGTCACGCTCCACCAACGGCGCCAGGCGCCGGCGAATGCCCAGGTTGATGCGCGCGCGACGGTCTGCGGCATAGTAGTTCCACAGGTAGTCGCGCTCTTTGTCGGTGACCATCTCCAGGGTCAATTCATCGTGGTTGCGCAGGAAGATCGCCCACTGGCAATTGGCCGGAATTTCCGGGGTCTGGCGCAGGATGTCGGTAATCGGAAAGCGATCTTCCTGGGCCAGGGCCATGTACATGCGCGGCATCAACGGGAAGTGGAAGGCCATATGGCATTCATCGCCGTCGTCGCCCTTCCTGTCACCGAAATAGAGTTGGGTGTCTTCCGGCCATTGGTTGGCTTCGGCCAGCAGCATGCGGTCTGGGTAATTCGCGTCGATTTCGGCGCGGATCTGCTTGAGCACCCCATGGGTTTCGGCGAGGTTCTCGTTGTTAGTGCCGTCCCGCTCGATCAGGTAGGGAATCGCATCCAGGCGCAGGCCGTCGATGCCCAGGTCGAGCCAGTAGCGCATCACCGACAGCACGGCTTTCATCACCTGGGGGTTGTCGAAGTTAAGGTCGGGCTGGTGCGAATAGAAACGGTGCCAGAAGTACTGGCCGGCCACCGGGTCCCAGGTCCAGTTGGACTTCTCGGTGTCGAGGAAGATGATCCGCGTACCGTCGTATTTCTGGTCGTCATCCGACCACACGTAGAAGTCCCGCGCCGCCGAACCCGGTTTGGCCTTGCGGGCGCGTTGGAACCAGGGATGCTGGTCGGACGTGTGGTTAATCACCAGCTCAGTGATCACGCGCAGCCCACGCTTGTGGGCCTCGGCTATGAAGCGCTTGGCGTCGGCCATGGTCCCGTAGTCGCTGTGTACGCCACGGTACTCGGCGATGTCGTAGCCGTCATCACGGCGTGGCGAGGGGTAGAACGGCAGCAGCCAGATAGTGTTTACGCCGAGGTCGGCAATGTAGTCGAGCTTGGCGATCAGCCCGGGAAAATCGCCGATGCCGTCATTGTTGGAGTCGAAATAGGATTTGACATGCACCTGGTAAATCACCGCGTCCTTGTACCAGAGCGGGTCCTTGATAAAGGTGGCAGCCTTGGGTTTTTTCGCCATTGGAAACTCCTGGAATACTCAAACTCTTACAGACTGAACGCGTTCAATGTGGGAGGGGGCTTGCTCCCGATGGCGGCGGTTCAGATAGATGTTCAGTGACTGACACACCACCATCGGGAGCAAGCCCCCTCCCACAGTTGATCTGCGCAAGACTCAGGAAGAGGTAATCCGCCAGATCCCGAACGGCATCTGCGGCTCCAGCCGAGTCCATTGGGTCTTGCCATACCAGGTCCAGCGATGGCCGTTCATCAAGTCTTCACCCTGGGTCTGGGCGTCGTCCGGCAAGCCCATCTCCCATAGCGGCAACTCGAAGTGCGCTTCCTGGGCGTTGTGCGGGTCGAGGTTGATGGCCACCAGCACGAAATTGCTGCCGTCCTCGCTGCGCTTGCCGAAGTACAGGATGTTGTCGTTCCAGGCGTTGTACAGCTTGAGCCCCAGGTGCGTCTGCAACGCCGGGTTTTGCCGGCGGATGCGATTGAGCTGGGCGATCTCGGCAATGATGTTGCCGGGCGCGGTGAAATCGCGCGGGCGGATCTCGTATTTCTCCGAGTCCAGGTATTCCTCTTTACCCGGCACCGGCGCGGACTCGCACAATTCGAACCCGGAGTACATGCCCCACAGGCCCGAGCCCATGGTGGCCAGCGCGGCGCGGATCAGGAAGCCTGGGCGGCCGGACTCATGCAGAAAGCCAGGGTTGATGTCCGGCGTATTGACGAAGAAATTCGGCCGGTAGCATTCCCGCCACGGCGACTGGTTCAACTGGGTGAAATACTCACTCAGTTCGGCCTTGGTATTGCGCCAGGTGAAATAGGTGTAGCTCTGGGAATAGCCGACTTTACCCAAGCGCGCCATCATTGCCGGGGTGGTAAAGGCTTCGGCCAGGAAGATCACCTCCGGGTATTTGGCCCGCACGTCACTGATCAACCATTGCCAGAACGGCAGCGGCTTGGTGTGCGGGTTGTCCACGCGGAAGGTCTTCACGCCCTCTTCCACCCAGCCCACCACGACGTCGCGCAGTTCGGTCCACAGGCCGGGAATCGCATCCGCCGCATAAAAATCGACGTTGACGATGTCCTGATACTTTTTCGGCGGGTTTTCCGCGTATTTGATCGTGCCGTCCGGGCGCCAGTTGAACCAGCCCGGATGCTGCTTGAGCCACGGGTGGTCCTGAGAGCACTGGATGGCGAAGTCGAGGGCGATTTCCAGACCGTGGTCGGCGGCAGCCTTGACCAAGCGGCGGAAATCCTCACGGCTGCCCAGTTGCGGATGGATCGCCTCGTGCCCGCCCTCTTCGCTGCCAATTGCGTAGGGGCTGCCGGGATCATCGGGGCCGGCGTTCAGGGAGTTGTTCTTGCCCTTGCGATGGCTGCGGCCGATGGGATGGATCGGCGGGAAGTACAGCACGTCAAAGCCCATGTCATGGATCATCGACAAGCGTGAATGCACATCGTTGAAGGTGCCATGGCGGGCCGGATCGTCGGTGATCGAGCGGGGAAACAGCTCATACCAGCTAGCGAACTGGGCGCGCTCGCGCTCCACGTCGATCGGGTACACGCGACTGATGCTCAAATAGGCACGGTGGTCGGCCTGGGTCATCAGGTGTGCACTGTCTTCGTGCAGGAACTGCGCGACCTGCTCGGTTTCCAGCAGGCCGGAGAGTTCGTGATGCAGCAGCATCAAGCGGTCGCGCAGTTCGTTGTCACTGCGTTCGGCGGCCTGCAGCACCAGGCTGCGGCCTTCCTGCAGCTCCAGGCTGACAGGCACCCCGGCTTCGTGCTTTTTGCGCAATTCATAGCAGAAGCTGGCGAAGGTATCGATCCAGGCCTCGATGCAGTATTCATGGGGCCCCTGGGTGGTGACGGTGAATGCACCTTCCCAGCCGTTGTTGCCCACATCGCTCATGACCACGCTGTGCCAGTTTTCCTGCCCGCGCGGGCGCCAGCGCACCAGCACCGCCAGTTGGTCATGGCCATCGGCGAACACTTTACTGGTCACGTTGACGCGCTGACCAACCACCGCCTTGACGGCAAACTCGCCACCATCGATCACCGGCATGGTGCTTTCAATCGCAATTCTGGGTAATAGCAGCGCCTGGGACAACGGCAATAAAGACTCTTCTGGAACCAGTGTTTCAGCAGTCATCGAGCATATTCCCCTTACGCCCTGTGGACGCTCTGTGCTTGATCCGAATTCTTGAGATGGCGGCGCGCTCGCTGAGCAGGCCCGTATTAGGTCCGAGCCTGGGCTTCGGGCAAAAGTTCAGGTGAATATGCCGCCACCCGGCGGGGAATCAATTCCCACCAATGGCTGTCCACCCATAGAGCAAAGCACAAAGGAGGCCACACCGATGAATATCCCCATCCCGGCTGAAACCCCGGACCCGAACATCGACAACCCGACGCTGCCCCCCACGGAGCCTGCACCGATTCCTGAAAAAGAACCGCCGGAGAACGAGCCGCCACCGGTGCAGGAACCGCCGACCACGATGCCGCCTGTGATCGTCAGTCCTTCTCGAAACGCTTGACGATTTTCGGCATCACGCTGAACACCGCCAGGGCCAGCAAGGTACTGAGTACCGCTGTCGATTCCCGGCCCAGACCGGCCGAGACCCCAATCGCAGCGGTCATCCACAAACCGGCGGCGGTGGTCAGACCCTTGACGTGGCCGGCATCGTCATCCTTGCCCTTGATGATGGTGCCGGCTCCCAGGAAGCCAATGCCGGCAATCACCCCCTGCACCACCCGGCTCATGGCATCGGCCTGATTGCCGGACATCTGCGGCACCATCACAAACAGCGCCGCGCCCAACGCCACCAGCATATGGGTGCGCACCCCGGCGGCCTTGCCCTTGCTCTCCCGTTCAAACCCGAGAATGGCACCCAGTAGCGCGGCCATCAGCAGGCGCACGGTCATCTGGGTGAGCTGCCGGGCGTCGCCGATATCGGCAAATTCAGCCTGCAGTGTTTGCCACGCTTCATGCAACCAAGCGTCCATGAATGCCCTCCTGTGTTTTTTATAGGTAAAGCATGGACAGCGGCGACCGCCAGTCAGTTGCGCGGAACCTGCATACACCGCAACACCCTAACCTTCATCGCCCATGAACAAAGGAGACCGGCATGTCCCTACGTATCGAAGATCAGCTGTGCTACCTCACGCTCGGTGACAATGCTCAGGAACACAGCGTGCCTGCGACCCGAGTCAATATCGCGACCGACACCGAAAAATCCATGTCGTACGTAGAATTGGCGGCCGAGCGGATCTACATCACCGAAGCCGAGGCTGACGCCCTGACCGTTGCGGGGGCCCATGATGGGCGTCAGCATGTGAAGGCTGATGCACCTGGCTCGGTGATTTGACTAAGGTGATTTAACTGAGCTGTGCAGTACCTGTGGGAGGGGGCTTGCTCCCGATAGCGGAGGGTCAGTTACCTGATGTATCAACTGACCCAGCGCAATCGGGAGCAAGCCCCCTCCCACATTTGAGTCGGGTTCTTCAGTTAGCGCTGGGCGAGTCGCCCATCTGATCCGCTTTTTGTCGCACTACGTGATTCTGTTATGCAAACAGAGGTGCGGGTATAGTCCCCGGGGGAAATCAGCACCCAAGGCCCCCATGAAACGCTACGAAAAATTCGCCGAAGACATCGCAGAACTGATCCGCTCCGGCGTGCTCGGCCCCGGCCAGCGCGTGCCTTCGGTGCGTTACGCCAGCCAGACTTACGGCGTCAGCCCGTCCACGGTGTTCCAGGCCTACTACCTGCTGGAGCGCCGTGGCCTGATCCGCGCCCGACCGCGCTCCGGTTACTTCGTCAATACCCATGCGCCCAGCCCGTTTTCCGAGCCGGTGGTGAGCGCGCAGGTGCACGAGAGCACCGAAGTCGATGTGAGTGAGCTGGTGTTTTCGGTGCTGGATTCGATCAAAGACCCGAACACCGTGCCCTTCGGCTCGGCCTTCCCCAGCCCGATGCTGTTCCCGTTGCCGCGCCTGGCCCGCTCCCTGGCCAGCGCCAGCCGCGCAATGGACCCGCGCCTGGTGGTCACCGACATGTCCCCAGGCAACCCGCAACTGCGCCGTCAGATTGCGCTGCGCTACATGGTCGGCGGGCTGATGCTGCCCATGGAAGAACTGCTGATCACCAACGGCGCCCTGGAAGCGCTGAACCTGTGCCTGCAGGCCGTCACCGAGCCGGGCGACCTGGTGGCGATTGAAGCTCCGGCGTTTTATGCCTGCCTGCAAGTGCTCGAGCGCCTGAAGCTCAAGGCCGTGGAAATTCCGGTGCACCCGCGCGACGGCATCGACCTTGACGCCCTGGCGCAGAGCCTTGCGCGTTACCCGATCAAAGCCTGCTGGAGCATGACCAGCTTCCAGAACCCAATGGGCGCCACGGTGCCGGAAGAAAAAAAGCGGGCGTTGGTCGAGCTACTGCGCAGCCACCAAGTGCCACTGATCGAGGATGATGTATATGCCGAGCTGTATTACGGGCAGCACGCGCCAAAACCGGCCAAGGCCTTCGACACCGAGGGGCTGGTGATGCACTGCGGCTCCTTTGCCAAGAGCCTGGCGCCGGGTTATCGCGTTGGCTGGGTGGCGGCTGGTCGCTTCGCGCAGAAGGTCGAGCGCTTGAAACTGATGACATCGCTGTGCCCGTCGATGCCGGCCCAGGCCGCGATTGCCGACTACCTGCAACACGGCGGCTACGACCGGCACCTGCGCAAACTGCGCTATGCCCTGGAAGAACAGCAAAGCGCGATGCTCGCGGCGATCGGCCGTTACTTCCCGGCACAGACCCGAGTCAGCCAACCGGCCGGCGGGTATTTCCTATGGCTGGAATTGCCCGAGCACACCGATTCATTGAAGTTGTTTCAGATGGCCCTGGCGCAAGGCATCAGCATCGCACCGGGGCCGATCTTTTCGGCAACCCGGCGCTTTCGCAACTGCATCCGATTGAACTACGGCAGCCCGTGGACCGAAGCGTCGGAGCAGGCGATGGAGACCCTGGGCCGGATCGTACGCTCGTTTTGAGTTGCACAATGGCGCTCCGGCCTGTCAAGGCTCTTTGTAGGAGCGAGCTTGCTCGCGAAGAACGTCTAGGCAACGCATTCATTCTGAATAACCGCGGGGGCCCTGAGTTCTTCGCGAGCAAGCTCGCTCCTACAGTCGGCATGCATCGGTTGGGGAAACGCGCGATCAGCGACCGCCGCCCAAGTCGATAAACGTACCGGTAGCATACGAGGCCTTGTCCGACAGCAACCAGATAATCGCCTCTGCCACTTCATCCGGGCGCCCGCCACGGGCCATCGGAATGCCGGACTCCAGCTTGCTGACCCGGTCCGGGTCGCCACTGAGGGCGTGGAAGTCGGTGAAGATATAGCCGGGGCGCACCGCGTTGACACGAATGCCCTCGCCCGCGACTTCCTTGGACAGGCCGAGGGTGAAGGTGTCGAGCGCGCCCTTGGACGCAGCATAGTCAACGTATTCCCCTGGCGAGCCCAGGCGCGCCGCCACCGACGAGACGTTGACGATACTGCCGCCCTGCCCGCCATGCCTGGGCGACATACGCAGCAGCGCATGTTTGGCGCAGAGGATCGGGCCCAGTACGTTGGTCTTGAGGATTTTCAGGATGCGGAATTCGGACATTTCATCGACCCGCGATTTATGGCCGACAGTGCCCGCATTATTCACCAGCGCCGTGACGCGGCCCAGCTCGGTATCGACACGGTTGAACAGGGCGATCACTTCATCTTCGTTACTGACGTCCGCGCGTACCGCAATTGCCTGTGCACCAAGGCCGCGCACCTGTTCCAGTACACGCTGGGCGGCGTTTTCGTCGGACTGGTAGTTGATGCAGATGCGATAGCCCTGGCGAGCGGCCAGCAAGGCTGTTTCGGCGCCAATCCCGCGACTGCCTCCGGTAATGATGACGACTCTGTCCATGTGCAGTCTCCTGACTCAACCTGATGTTTGGGGTTGAGTTGAAGAATACCCGTCACGCAGGGCTTTTGTCAGGCGCGTGCGCGTGTTGAGATCGTTCCCACTAGAAGCGTGGCGACGATCTTAAAACACCGACCACCCAATCCGCTCACTCAACAACTCCAACGCCTTCATCCCTGCCAGTGAATTCCCCGCCGCGTTCAATTCCGGCGACCAGACACACACTGTAAACTGCCCCGGCACCACCGCGACAATCCCGCCGCCTACCCCGCTCTTGCCCGGTAGCCCGACCCGATAAGCAAAATTGCCCGCCTCGTCATACAGCCCGCTGGTGGCCATGATCGAGTTCACCTGCTTGGTCTGGCGCGCCGTCAGAATCTGCTCGCCGCTGTGGGCGCTCACGCCCTCGTTGGCCAGGAAGCTGAACGCCCTGGCCAGGTCCAGGCAGCTCATTTGCAACGCGCAGTAATTGAAGTAGCTGTGCAGCACCGCGTCCACATCGTTGTGGAAGTTACCGAAAGCCTTCATCAGGTAAGCCATGGCCGCGTTGCGCGCACCGTGCTGCGCTTCTGAATCGGCGACGACGCTGTTGACCAGAATCTGCGGGTTACCCGACAGGCGTCGTACGAAATCGCGCATCGACAGAATCGGCACGGCGAAGCGTGATTGGTTGATGTCGCAGATCACCAACGCGCCGGCGTTGATAAACGGATTGCGCGGGCGGCCGCGTTCGAATTCAAGTTGCACCATGGAGTTGAACGGTTGCCCCGACGGTTCGTGGCCCAGGCGCTCCCAGATGGTTTCGCCGCCGTGGTCGATGGCCTGCACCAGGCTGAACACCTTGGAAATGCTCTGCACCGAGAACAGCGTATCGGCATCCCCGGCGCAATAGGCCGCGCCGTCGTTGCCGTAGACCGCGATGCCCAGCTGGTTGGCGGGCACGTCGGCCAGCGCGGGGATGTAATCGGCGACTTTGCCGAGGCCGATCAGGGGGCGCACTTCGTCGAGGATCGACTCCAGCAGCGCCTGCATATCTTGTCCTGTCATCTTCTCTGGATCAGTAGTGAGCGAGGCGCGGAGGATACTTCAATGGGCGCGATAGCCCCACACAATCTCTACGACCCGCTCGGCAACCACCAGATAAATCAGGATCAACAACACTTGCAGCGCCAGGTGATAGCGCAACTTGGCCAGGCGACGAATGCCGTCGCTGACGTTCAAGAGCATCAACAGCGTCGACAGGATAATCAGCCCCCAGCCGGCGACGTTGGAGGCAAATACCCCGATAAATAACTCACGTTGGCCGACCAGTGTATTGGTGCCCGCCGCAAACAACAGCGCACACACCAGCAGGTTTTTCACGTTGTCGAACACCTGTGTGCTCAGGTCGTTTTCCAGCAACGCCAGATACCGCGTCCATAAGGTGCGCATGCTTGTGTACCGAGTGGAAAGGCTCGTCACTCAAGGTAGTTCAAATGGGTAGGCTGTCGAGCGCCAGCAGGGTGGCGAGGCACGGCAAAACCGCACAACGGTGCCGGCTAAATGCAATCTACTGATAATAGAAAAAACTATAATTCCATAATTTAATAATTAGGTTAGAACCAATCGGCCTTTTACAGACGCGCCCGTGCGCCCTACTTTCACGCTACGGACCGACCCCCTGCCCGGTGGAGGCTTGTTTATCGACTTCAACAAGGACCTGACCATGAGCATCGAATTCATCGGCTACATCGGCGGCCACCATGCCTCTGAAATCCACCCGCGCAGCGGCCCGACGCTGCAGCCAGACTACGTTGAGCGTGTGGCGCGCGCCCATGAAGAGGCCGGCTTCGACCGCGCCCTGGTGGCCTTCCACTCCACCAGCCCGGACAGCACGCTGATCGCCGCCCATGCCGCCAGCGTAACTCAGCGCTTGAAATTCCTGATCGCCCACCGCCCAGGCTTTGCCCAGCCCACCTTGGCCGCGCGCCAGTTCGCCACGCTGGATGTATTCAACGGCGGGCGTACCGCCGTGCATATCATCACCGGCGGCGACGACCGCGAACTGCGCGCCGATGGCAGCCATATCGGCAAGGACGAGCGCTACGCGCGCACCGACGAATATTTGAGCGTGGTGCGCCAGGAATGGACGAGCGACAAGCCCTTCGACTTCGCCGGCACCTACTATCAGGTCGAAGGCGCGCACTCCACGGTGAAGTCGCCGCAGCAGCCGCATATCCCGTTGTACTTCGGCGGTTCGTCGGCGGCGGCGATTGCGGTGGCGGGCAAGCATGCGGACGTGTATGCGCTGTGGGGCGAAACCTATGAGCAAGTGCGCGAGGTCGTGACCCAGGTGCGTGCCGAAGCGGCCCGGCATGGGCGTACGATTCGTTTCAGCTTGTCATTGCGCCCGATCCTGGCCGAGACCGAGGAACTGGCGTGGCAGCGGGCAGACACTATTTTGCAGCAGGCCACGGCGCTGGCCGAACAGAGCGGCTTTGTGCGGCGCGAGCCGCCCAATGAGGGCTCGCGCCGGTTGCTGGCGGCGGCGGCGCAAGGCTCGCGCCTGGATAAACGCCTGTGGACCGGGATTGCCGCCTTGCTCGGCGCGCAGGGCAATTCCACGGCGCTGGTGGGCACGGCCGAGCAAGTCGCGCAGGCACTGCTCGACTACTACGATCTGGGTATCACCACATTCCTGATTCGTGGGTTCGATCCGCTCAATGATGCGATCGACTACGGCAAGGCGCTGATACCGCTGACCCGCCAGTTGGTCGCTGAACGCGAGCGGGCCAGGCAAGTCGCTTGAGAACAGTTGGGAGGCCGTTCGTGCCTCCCACATTTCTGGCGACTAACCTGGCGACTAACTCAATCTCAATTCCCGCGCCAGGAACGGCGCCGTGCGGCTGGTTTTGCTGCTGGCAACTTTTTGCGGCGTACCACTGGCAACCACCTTGCCGCCCGCGTCCCCGGCACCCGGGCCGATGTCGATCACCCAGTCACTCTGCGCCACCACGCGCATCTCATGCTCGACCACCACCACCGTATGCCCCGCCTCGACCAATTGGTTGAGCTGGCTGAGCAAGCGGTCGACATCCTTGGGATGCAGGCCAGTGGTGGGTTCGTCCAGTACGTACAACGTGGCGCCCCGCGCATTGCGTTGCAGCTCGGTCGCCAGCTTGATGCGCTGCGCCTCACCGCCCGACAACTCAGTGGCCGGTTGGCCCAGGCGCAGATAGCCCAGGCCGATATCGCGCAGCACCTGCAGAGCGCGCAGCACGCCCGGTTGTTCGGCAAATACGTCGACGGCCTGCTCCACCGTCAAGCCCAGCACTTGGGCGATGTTCAACCCTTGCCATGTGATCGCCAGGGTCTCGGGGTTATAGCGCGCACCGTGGCAGGTCGGGCATGGCGCATACACGCTGGGCATGAACAGCAATTCGACGCTGACAAAGCCCTCGCCTTCGCAGTTCGGGCAACGGCCCTTGGCCACGTTGAAGGAGAACTGCCCCGCGTCGTAACCGCGCTTTTTCGCGGCTGGCGTGGCGGCGAACAGTTTGCGCACGTTGTCGAACAGCCCGGTATAGGTCGCCAGGTTGGAACGCGGCGTACGGCCGATGGGTTTCTGGTCCACCTGCACCAGACGGCGGATCTGGTCCAGCCCGGCGCTGATGCGGCCTTCGCTGGCGGAAGGCGCAGCGTCTTCCAGGCTGGGCTCTTCGACGTTTTCCAACACGCGCCCGAGGCCGCTGCTGACCAGTTCCAACAGCGCCTGGCTGACCAGGCTGGACTTGCCCGAACCGGAAATCCCGGTCACTGCCGTGAAGCAGCCCAGCGGGAAATCCACCGCAAGATTCTTCAGGTTATTGCGCGTCACGCCTTGCAGCTTCAGCCAGCCGCTGGGTTGACGCCGAGCCGGGTTCGCCGGGCGCGGCTGGGCAAACAGGTATTCGCGGGTCTGCGACGCGGCAATCTGCGCCAACCCCGCCGGCGGGCCGCTGTACAGCACTTGCCCGCCGTGTTCGCCAGCGGCCGGGCCGACGTCGATCAGCCAGTCGGCGCGGCGCATGGTTTCCAGGTCATGCTCCACCACAAACAGCGAATTGCCGGCCGCTTTCAACCGCGCCAGTGCACTGAACAAGGCCTCGCCATCGGCCGGATGCAGGCCTGCGGACGGCTCGTCGAGCACGTAGATCACGCCGAACAACTGCGAGCCCAGTTGTGTGGCCAGGCGCAGGCGCTGCAATTCTCCGGACGACAGCGTCGGCGTGCTGCGCTCCAGGGCCAGATAGCCCAGCCCCAGCTCGATCAGCGTACTGACGCGTTCGAGCAGGTCCTCGGCGATCCGTTGGGCGGCCAGGCGTTTTTCCACTGACAACTTCATCTTGTCCTGCCCTGCCGCCACCGGCCGCAGCAATTCGGCCAGGCGGGTCAGGGACAGTTGCGACAACTCACCGATATCCACCCCGGCAAACTTCACCGACAGCGCCGCCTTGGTCAGGCGCTTGCCCTCGCACAACGGGCAGGCACTGCCTTGCATGAACTGCGACACGCGCTTTTTCATCAGCGCACTTTGGGTGTGGGCGAAGGTGTGCAGGATGTAGCGCCGCGCGCCGCTGAAGGTGCCCTGGTAACTGGGCTCCAGCTTGCGTTTCAAGGCATCGCGGGTCTGCGCCGGGGTGAAGCCGGCGTACACCGGTACGGTGGGAGTTTCTTCGGTGAACAGGATCCAGTCGCGCTGTTTTTTCGGCAGGTCGCGCCACGGGATATCCACGTCGTAGCCCAGGGTTACCAGGATGTCGCGCAGGTTCTGCCCTTGCCAGGCCAGCGGCCAGGCTGCCACCGCGCGCTGGCGAATGGTCAGCGACGGGTCGGGCACCATCAGCGCTTCGGTCACTTCATACACGCGGCCAAGGCCATGGCATTGCGGGCACGCGCCCTGGGGCAGGTTCGGCGAAAAGTCCTCGGCATACAGCATCGCCTGCCCCGGCGGGTAGCTGCCGGCACGGGAATACAGCATGCGGATCAGGCTCGACAGAGTGGTCACACTGCCCACCGATGAGCGTGCACTCGGCGAGCCACGCTGCTGTTGCAGGGCCACGGCGGGTGGCAAGCCTTCGATGCTGTCGACATCCGGCACGCCGACCTGGTCGATCAAGCGCCGCGCATAGGGCGCCACCGACTCGAAATAACGACGCTGGGCCTCGGCGTAGACCGTGGAAAACGCCAGGGAAGATTTGCCGGAACCGGACACGCCAGTGAACACCACCAGGGCATCCCGGGGAATATCCACATCGACGTTACGCAAGTTGTGTTCGCGAGCGCCGCGCACCCGCACGAAGCCGGTGTGCGGGGCGGTCGGTGCGGGGGTGTTGCGTTGTGAAGTCATGGACAACCTTGTCTGGCGGTGAGAACGCTGCGCACCCGTTGCGTGAGGGCATCGGGGCTGTAGGGCTTGCTCAGTAGGTGAATATCAGCGCTCAGCAGATGATTGGAGGAAAGAATGTCGCGGGTGTGGCCGGAGGTGAACAGCACCGGGATCGGCGGCACCTGCTCACGCGCCCAGTTGGCCAGGTCGATGCTCTTGATGCGGCCGGGCATCACCACATCGGTAAAAATCAATTCCGGCTGCAGGCCGGCCTGCAGCTTGGCCATGGCCTGGTCGCCGTCTTCGGCCGTCAGCACCGTGTAGCCCGATTGTTGCAGCAGCTCCACCACGGCCAGGCGCACGCCTTCATTGTCTTCCACCACCAGGATGGTTTCCTGGCCGGTGCAAGGGCTCTCCTGGCCAATGTCCGGCTCCAGATGCTCCGGTTCCAGGCTGCGCGGGAAATACATCTGCACCACAGAACCTTTGTTTTCCTCGCTCCAGATGTCCACATGCCCGCCGCTTTGCCGGACAAAGCCAAACACCATGCTCAGCCCCAGGCCTGTGCCCTGCCCTTCGCGCTTGGTGGTGAAAAACGGCTCGAACGCACGCTTGAGCACGGTCGCCGGCATTCCAGTGCCCGTGTCGGTGACAGCCAGGCGCACATACTCGCCGGGCTTGATGCTTTTGCCCGCACATTCGGCCGGATTGAGAATGATGTTTTCGCCGGTGATACGAATCACGCCCTCGCCGTGCATGGCATCGCGGGCATTGATCGCCAGGTTGAGCAGCGCGTTTTCCAGCTGGTTGCGGTCGACGTTGATGCACCAGGAATCCTGCGGCAATTGCACGTCGATATGAATGGTTTCGCCCAGCGCGCGTTGCAGCAGTTCACCGAGACCGGCGTAGATACGTTGCGGGTTGTACACCGCCGGCGACAAGGGCTGGCGCCGGGCAAACGCCAGCAGTTGCGAGGACAGGGTGGCGCCGCGTTCCACCGCGGCAATCGCGGCAGAAACACGCCGCTGCACCTGTGCATTGTCCGGCTCATGACGGGCCAGCAGGTGCAGGTTGCCGGCGATCACTTGCAGCAGGTTGTTGAAGTCGTGGGCCACGCCGCCGGTCAGGCCGCCAATCGCTTCGAGCTTCTGCGACTGGCGCAACTGCTCTTCGGCGGCGGAACGCGCCTGCACTTCGGCGGCTACGCGCTGCTCCAGATTGTGGGTCAGCTCCTGGCGCACGCGCTCGGACCGCACCAGTTCAGTGGTCTCTACCACGATCGCCAGCACCCCGGCCGGTTGCTGGTTGTCCCCGGCCACTGGGCTGTAATAGAGGTCCATCCACAAGGTTTCCGGCTTGCCGTTGCGCGACAACACCAGTTCCTTGTTGTTGAACGACAAGGTGCCACCCGCCAGGCATGTATCCACTACATGCCGATTGAACTCGGCCACTTCCGGCCACCCCAGTTCCACCGGCGTGCCCAGCAAGTACGGATGGCGTCCGCCGGCGAACATCGAGTAGCTGTCGTTGTAGATCATATAACCCGCCCGCCCCCACAACATCACCATGGGTACAGGCGAGGCGAGCATCATCTGCACGGTGCAGGCCAGGCTGGTGGACCAGCGATCAATCGGGCCGAGGTCGGTGGTTGACCAGTCAAACCCGCGAATCCGCTGGGCCATTTCACCGGACCAGCCTTCACAGCCGTGGGGGTTGGATAAGAATTGCATGTTCGGGCTCTGGGCAGTGAGAGGACAGTCGCAAGTTTTGGAGCGCAGCGGCGATAGATGGTTTCATCTTGGCTAACTTAAGCTGAAGAAACCACTGGCCTCAGTGAAAATCCCGGCTGCGCACCACAATGCCGTCCAGCAGCGGCGTCAGGTCGGTCAGGCGTCCAGCGATCAAATGCCGCACCTCGCCCACCGCCTCCCAGCGCCCGTCCACCTTGAGCAGGCGCGACCCGACCAGGGCCTGGCGCTGACGTTCGGCCAGGTCGCGCCAGACCACCACATTGAGGTTGCCGAACTCATCTTCCAGGGTGACAAAGGTCACGCCGCTGGCGGTGCCCGGGCGTTGGCGCCCGGTGACCAGCCCGGCGACGCTCACATTGCGCCCATGCTCCACGGTCAAAAGCTCCTGGGAACTGCGACAGCGGCGCCTGCGCAGTTCCGCGCGCAGCAATGTCAGGGGATGCGGGCCAAGCGTGGTGCCGAGCGTGGCGTAATCGGCGTGCAAGTCCTCGCCGACCGTGGGCTGGGGCAACGCCACCGGCGCTTCATCGGGGCTCGGCAGGCCGGCAAACAGGCCCAGTTGCGTGTGCACGCCGGCCACTTCCCAGCGCGCCTGGTGGCGGTTACCGGCTAACGCGCGCAAGGCGCCGGCATCCGCCAGCAGCGCTTGGGCGCGCGAATCCAGGCCGGCGCGGGCGTCGAGGTCGGCGATGTCACTGAAGGCGCGGTGCTGGCGCACGGCCTCGATGCGCCGGCCATCTTCTTCGCGAAACCCGCAGATCATGCGCAGGCCCATGCGGATCGCCGGCTGCTGGCCGTCGATGGGTTCCAGGCTGCAATCCCAGTCACTGGCCTGCACGTCCACCGGGCGGATCTGCAGGCGATGCCGGCGCGCGTCCTGCAGGATCTGGTCCGGGCTGTAGAAGCCCATCGGCCAGCTGTTGATCAGCGCGCAGGCAAAGGCCGCCGGCTCATGGCATTTGAGCCAGCTACTGGCATAGGTCAGCAAGGCAAAACTGGCCGCGTGGGACTCGGGGAAACCATAGCTGCCAAAACCTTTGATCTGCTCGAAAATCTGCGCGGCAAAGGCTTCGGTGTAGCCGTTTTTCAGCATGCCTTCGCGTAGGCGCTTTTGATGCGGTTCCAGGCCGCCGTGACGTTTCCAGGCGGCCATGGAGCGGCGCAACTGGTCGGCCTCGCCAGGGCTGTAGTCGGCGGCGACCATGGCGATCTGCATCACCTGCTCCTGGAACAAGGGGATGCCCAGGGTGCGTTCCAGCACTTCTTTCAATGCCGGTGACGGATAAGTGGTGGGCTCCTCCTTGTTTCTGCGACGCAAATACGGATGCACCATGCCGCCCTGGATCGGCCCCGGCCGCACGATGGCGACTTCGATCACCAGGTCATAGAAGGTTTGCGGCTTGAGCCTGGGCAGCATCGACATCTGCGCCCGCGACTCGATCTGGAACACGCCGATGGTGTCAGCCTTGCTGATCATCGCGTAGGTGGCCGCATCCTCCTTGGGCATGCCTGCCAGGCTCAAGTCCAGGTTGCGATGGCGGCGCAGCAGATCGAAACAGCGGCGAATCGCGCTGAGCATGCCCAGGGCGAGGATATCGACCTTGAGCAGGCCGACGGCGTCGAGGTCGTCCTTGTCCCACTGAATGATGGTGCGCTCGGCCATGGCGGCGTTCTCCACCGGCACCAGGGTGTCCAGCGGGTGTTCGGAAATCACGAAGCCCCCGGGGTGCTGGGACAAATGCCGAGGAAAGCCGATCAATTGTTGGGTCAAGGTCAATACGCGGCGCAGCAGTGGGCTGTCCGGGTCGAAGCCGCTTTCGCGCAGGCGCTCCAACGGCGGCGCGTCGTCACTCCAACGTCCGCAGCATTCGGCCAACGCGTTGACCTGGTCTGCCGGCAGGCCGAGGGCCTTGGCCACATCCCGCACCGCGCCAGTCGCGTGATAACTGCTGACCACCGCCGTCAACGCCGCACGCGTGCGGCCATAGCGCTGGAACACGTATTGCAGCACCTCTTCGCGGCGCTCGTGTTCAAAATCCACATCGATATCCGGCGGTTCATTGCGCTCCCTGGACAGGAAACGTTCGAACAGCACGTTGCTCAGGCTCGGGTTGATCTCGGTGATGCCCAGGGCAAAACACACCGCCGAGTTGGCCGCCGAGCCACGGCCCTGGCACAGGATCGAGCGGCTGCGGGCAAAGCGCACAATGTCGTGCACCGTGAGGAAATAGCTTTCGTAGCCCAACTCGCTGATCAGCTCCAGCTCGGTGTTGATCTGCTTCAGGGTCTTGGCGTCGATGCCGTCGGGCCAGCGCTGGGCGATGCCTTCTTTAGTAAGAGTGCGCAGCCAGGATTCGGCGTCATGGCCGACGGGCACCAGCTCGCGTGGGTAGTGGTAACGCAACTGGCCGAGGTCGAAGGTGCAGCGCCGTGCGATGGCGAGGGTTTCATCGAGCAAGGCTTGCGGGTACAGCGCGGCCAGGGCGTCGAGGCTGCGCAGATGCCGCTCGCCATTGGGATGCAAATGCAGGCCGGCTTCGGCCACCGGTACGTGATGGCGGATGGCGGTCATGGTGTCTTGCAGGGCACGGCGCCCGCGCGCATGCATGTGCACATCACCGCAGGCGACAGCCGGGATTTTCAGGCTGGCCGCCAGCTGCAGGCGTTGCTCCAGATGCCGTGCATCGTCCTGCCCGCAGTGCAAGTGCACCGCCAGCCACAGGCGCGCGGCGAAGGTACGTCGCAGCCACTGGATGCTGGCCTGGGTGTCGCTGTCCTGCGCCACCCACAGCGCCAGCAGGCCGGGCAGCGGTTGTTCGAAGTCTTCCTGCAGCAGGCGATAGCTGCCCTTTTCGGCGCGGCGGCGGGCCAGGGTGATCAACCGGCACAGGTGCTGGTAACCGCTCAGGTTTTCCACCAGCAGCACCAGTTTCGGCCCGTTCTCGATGCGCACTTCGCTGCCGATAATCAGCGGCAATTCCAGCGCTTTCGCCGCCTGCCAGGCACGCACGATACCCGACAGGGTGCATTCGTCGGTGATCGCCAGGGCGCTGTAGCCTTGGCGTTTAGCCCGCTCGAAGAGTTCCAGCGCACTGGATGCACCGCGCTGGAAGCTGAAGTTGGACAGGCAATGCAGCTCGGCGTACTTCATGCCTGCCCCGCCCCTGTAGGAGCGAGCTTGCTCGCGAAAAGCCCAAGGGCGCCGCATTCATTCTGGTGCCCCGCGTTATCGTTAACCACCTTCGCGAGCAAGCTCGCTCCTACAGGGGGTGGCGACTTATAGGTTTTCATGCAAACCAGCCTTGCAGCCACAGGCCATCCTGTTGCCCCACCGTGCGGTAGGCCCAGCCTTGCTGGCCGGCGCGGGTCTGGATGAGGTAATAGTCGCGGCGGATATCGGCGCCATCCCACCAGCCGGACTCGATGCGCTCCGGGCCCATCAGGATCTGTACGCCCTGCTCGGCCAGCAAGGTCGGTTGGTTCAACAACCAGCCAGGGCGCCGGACCTTGTTCAAGCTCGGGCATGGGTGGTTGTCGACGGCGGCTTGCCAGGCGCATTCAGGGCGATGGTCGGCGTGAAAACGCAGGCCCTGCACCGCCTCATCGCCCAGGCGCGCGCGCAGGCGTTCGCGCAATTGCTCCCAGGGCAGGGACTGTTGCGGGCGGTCGTCGAACAGGTCCTGGCGCTGCGGCACGAATACCGGCAAGTCCTGGGCCACCAGGCGAAACCCGCGCACCGGTGCAGTGACTTGCACCTGCTCCAATCGCCCCCGGGCCAGTTCGAACAGCATCGAAGGCTCGCGCTCGACGCTCAGCAGGCCAACCTTGATCACACTGTCCGCTGCCTGGGCATGTTCCAAGTGCAGGTCGAAACGCTGCACGCCGCTGTCTCGCCCGCACAGGAAGGCGGCCAGGTCGGCGGTCAGACGGCGCAAGGGAAACAGCAGTGCCTGGTGGGATTGCACATCGAAATTCAACTCGATGCGTACATCGAACTGGTCCGGCGGCTGATAGAACCCCAGGGCCAACGGCCGCTGCCCGCTCAGGGCGTCGAGGTGCTTGAGCAGGCTGGCGTCAAAGCGCCGCGCCAGGGTATGCCGAGGCAGCGCCTGCACGTGGGCCAAGGTGCGCAGGCCCATGCGCGACAACGCGGTGGCGGCCTGCGGTTCAATCCCGGCGCGGTCGACCGGCAACGGCGCCAGGGCCTGCATCAAGGCGCTGTCGTCGGCCACCGCCAGGCCATCGTAACGGTTGGCCAACACCCGTGCCGCCGCCGGGTTGGGCGCGGCAACGATGCGGTGACGAAAGCCCAGCTCGGTCAACTCTTTGCGCAAACGCGCCTCGAACTGCGGCCAGGGCCCGAACAGGCCCAGGCTCGACTCGATCTCGAACAGCAAGGCGCGTGGGTAATACACGCTGACCTGGGAACTGAAGCGGTAGGCCCAGGCGGCGAGAAACTGCTGCCAGCGCTCGATTTCCAGCGGATCGTACTCGGCACAGGCGAAGGTCTTGGTCAGCGCATGCGCCGCCGTCAGCGACTGGCCGGGGCGCAACCCCAGGGCGCGGGCGGCGGCATTGACGGTTTGCAGCACGCGCCGCTGCGGCGTACCGGCCAGCAGTGCCAGCGGTTGGTCGGGCTCGGGATGGGCCCGCAGTACCCCGTCCAGCGCCAATTGCGGGAAGACAATACAGACCCAGCGCATGGCAACCTCAATGCCCCGCCAGGGCAATCGGCGCCGGATGGGCCAGACCGCCACGGCATTTGAGCACACGCACTTGCGCAGGCCTTGCCTCGACCGCCAGGCGCAAGGCGGCCGGCGATGGGTTGATCGCTTCACTCAAGGCGCGCCAGGCAAACGCCAGGGTCTGCCCGGTTTCCGCGGCCACCTGCAAACGGCGCAAGGCACGGTCATCGGCCTTGCGCGGCCAACACAACACCGCACCACAACTACCGGAGCGCAGGCATTGCTCCACCGCCCACAGCGCGTCGCGCTCCTGGGCCTGGATCACCGCGAGCTGACGCACATCCACCCCGGCGTTCTGCCAGGCATGGGGATACGGCGTATAGGGCGGTGCCACCAGCACAATACGTTCGCCCATCGCCGACAAGCGCGCCAGGGTCGGCAGCACCAGTTGCAGTTCGCCCACACCGTCCTTGGCCATCAGGATTTCACTCAAGGCCGCCTCCGGCCAGCCGCCGCTGGGCAGCACTGCATCCAGCGCCGCAAGCCCGGTGGGATGCACACTGGCCGGTGGCGCGGCGGGCCGGCCCTTCCAGACTCGCCCGCCATTGAACAGCGAGTCCAGGGCAACCACGGCGCCCATCAGCCTTGCCTCACCAGGCCGCAGAACACCCCTTCGATGGCCAGGTCCTGATCGGCCCCGACCACGATGGGTTGATACGCCGGGTTGCGCGGCAACAGGTGCACCTTGTCGCCATGGCGCTCGAAACGCTTGATGGTGACTCCACCGTCCAGGCGCGCCACCACAATTTGCCCGTTCAAGGCCTCGGCACTGCGCCGCACGCCCACCAGGTCACCATCGAGAATGCCGTCTTCAATCATCGAATCGCCCTGCACGCGCAGCAGGTAGTCCGGGGTCTTGGCGAAGGTGGCGGGGTCGAGTTGCAGGCGATTGTGCACTTCGGCATCCGCGCCGATGGGCAGGCCTGCAGCCACACGGCCGAGCACCGGGATGTCCAGCCATTCCGGGCGCGGCGGTTGGTTGAGCAGGCGAATACCCCGGGCCTGGTTGGGGTTGACCTCGATAAAGCCGGCTTCGGTCAAGGCCACCACATGCTTGCGGGCGACGCTGCGCGAGGCAAAGCCGAACGCCTCGGCGATCTCGGCGAGGCTGGGGGGCTGGCCTTGCTGCGCGATGCGGTCGCGGATGAAGGTCAGGATGGCGGTACGGCGGGGGGTCAGGGTCGTCATGGAGTACATTTGTACTCTTGTGGGAAATTTCTGACAATAGCCGTCAGTCGGCGATACGCCTCGGTCAAATGTGGGAGGGGGCTTGCCCCCGATGGCGGCCTGACAGCCGACCAGGATGTTGGATCAAGGCGAGTACATATCCGTTGCTGCGGTAACGGCGGCTTAGGGTTCCGCCCTTACGGCGTCTCACTTTTGAAAAGCGCAAAAGTAAGCAAAACGCTCTTGCCCCACCACTCGGCACCTCGCCTAGGCTCGGTGTGCCCGTAATCCGACATTGATTTGGGGGGCCGCCGCCACGCGCCATCCATGGCGCGGGGCGGCTAAACCGGCATCCCTGCCGGTTTACCCCCCAAATCAATATCGAATTCCGGCCAGCGTGGTTTAACGGGGCGCCTAGATCAAAAGCAAGATCAAGAGCGACTCGCTTCGCATCGTGGTTAGCGTAGGCTGCTGCTACAGAGTTGTGTAGATACCTATGCCCGGATGACAGCGTATCAGTCAACTTATTGGTAACTGGCACACCTCCATCGGGAGCAGCCCTCTCCCACCTTTTGATCTTCATGCTCGATCGAGCTACCACCGCTCTTTCAACATCCGCAGTTCCAAATGCTGCAGCAGCATGATGGTCTTGCCATCCACGATTTCCCCACTGGCTACCATCCCCAGCGCCTGCTCGAACCCCAGCTCCAGCACTTCGATATCCTCGCCCTCCTCCGCCAGGCCGCCGCCAGCCCCAACCCGGTCGCCCGGCTGGTATTCACCGATAAAAAAGTGAATCCGCTCGGTCACCGACCCCGGGCTCATGAACGCCGCATAGACTTTTTCGACATGTCCCACGCGGTAGCCGGTCTCTTCCTCGGCCTCCAGGCGGATGCGCTCTTCGGGGCTGGCGTTGTCAAGCAACCCGGCCGCCGCTTCGATCAGGTAGCCGGCGTAATCGTTGACAAACGTGGGCATGCGGAACTGGCGGATCAGCAGCACCGTGCGCTGCTCGCGGTTGTACAACAGAATGGTCGCACCGTTGCCCCGGTCGTACACCTCGCGGGTCTGAGCTTGCCAGCTGCCGTCACGGCGGCGCAGCTCGAAGCTGTATTTCTTCAGGAGGTACCAGTTGTCCGAAAGGGTTTCTTCGGCGGTGATGCGCACGGGGCTGTTGTCCATGGTCGGGCCTTTGCTCAAAGAAGCGGAGCATCGCGTGCAGGTCATGCAGCGTCAAGCCGGTCGCCCCGCTGCATCGCTGCAACACTTTGCAAGCAATCCTGGGTCACGGCCGTCGCATTAATTTCTCCCCCACCCGGGCCATCTGGTACAACCCGTGCTTCGCCCTTTGTAATGGAACCTTCATGTCATCTCGTTCTATGCCCCGTCGGGGCCTGCGCTGGCTGGCGCTGCTGTGCATGGCCGTGTTGATCGTCGGCCTGCCGGTGGGCTGCGCCGTGCTGCAACACAAGGAGCGCGAACTGGTGTTTCGCATCGAGCCGGGCACCGCAGGCTGGTACACCGGGCTGCCCAACGCCGTACAGGAGTTCGATATCAAGCCCGCCGCCTTCAAAGCCGGCCAGAATATTCATGGCTGGTGGTACCCGGCCGCGCAGAAAGATGCGCCCGCCATCCTCTACCTGCACGGCGTACGCTGGAACCTCACCGGCCAGCTGTTTCGCATCGAACAATTGCACGCCATGGGCTTTTCGGTGTTGGCCATCGACTATCGCGGTTTTGGCAAAAGCCAGGGCGACCTGCCTTCGGAAACCACGGTGTATGAAGACGCACGCATCGCCTGGGAGCGCTTCCAGACCTTGCAACCCGACCCCGGCAAACGCCTGCTCTACGGGCATTCCCTGGGTGGCGCAGTGGCCATCGACCTCGCCGCAGAGCTGAGCAAACAGGTACCGCTGCCGGTGCGCGGGCTGGTGATCGAATCCACGTTCACTTCCCTGGGAGATGTTGCCACGGCGGTTGCCAATACCTCGTTGCCGGTACGCTGGTTGCTCTCGCAGAAATTCGATTCCATCGACAAGATGGCCGATATCCATATGCCCTTATTGGTGGTGCATGGCCTCGATGACCGCTACGTGCCACCGCGTTTCAGCCAGCAATTATTTGAAGCCGCCCAGGAGCCCAAGCGGCTGTTACTGGTGCCGGGTGCCAGTCATAACAACAGCATGAGCCTGGCCGGGCGCGATTATGGTCAGGCACTGCACAAGCTGATGCAAACGAGCATGCCCTCACCGCTGGTCACGCACTCCACAGGCCGCGTGGGCGACTCATAAATGCGCTTTTCGGCACTGGGTTCGCTCAGGCCTGTCAAGCGCAAACCCTGGCCATATTGGCCCCCGTTGAAAGTTGATCAAATATTGACCGCAGGTTAAATCGCCAACGCTGCCGGGCCCTTGCAAAGTTATCCACAGAGATACCCACGGTTTTCGTGGACAACTCTTTTTACTTTTTCAGGTTTTTTTTGCGCATCACGCGCCGTCAGGAAACGTGCCAGGCAGCAAGATCTCGCGATTCACCTCGCGTATATCGTTATAGCCACACAGTGCCATCGTCACATCCAACTCACGGGCGATGATCTCGAGCGCTTTTGTCACGCCCGCTTCGCCCATCGCCCCCAAGCCATACAGGTGCGGGCGCCCGATCATGGTGCCCTTGGCGCCCAGTGCCATGGCCTTGAGTACATCCTGGCCAGAGCGGATACCACCGTCGAGCCACACCTCAATCCGACTGCCCACCGCCTCGACAATCGCCGGCAGCTGGCTGATGCTCGACGGCGCGCCATCCAGCTGGCGGCCACCGTGGTTGCTGACCACCAACGCATCGGCGCCGGTATCGGCCGCCAGGCGCGCGTCCTCCACATCGAGGATGCCCTTGATGATCAGCTTTCCGCCCCAGCACTTCTTGATCCACTCCACATCGTCCCAGCTCAGGCGCGGGTCGAACTGCTGGGCGGTCCACGCCGACAGCGAACTCATATCGGCCACCCCCGTCACATGCCCGACGATATTGCCGAAGCCCCGTCGCTGGGTGCCCAGCATGCCCATCACCCAACGCGGCTTGGTGATCATGTTGAGGATGTTCGGCAGGGTCAGCCTGGGCGGCGCGGACAAGCCGTTGATCAGGTCCTTGTGACGCTGCCCGAGGATCTGCAGGTCCAGCGTCAACACCAACGCATCAACACCAGCCGCCTTGGCCCGCTCGATCAAACGCTCGATAAACCCACGGTCGCGCATCACATACAACTGGAACCAGAAGGGCTGGCCGACGTGCTCGGCAATGTCTTCCAGCGAACAGATGCTCATGGTCGACAAGGTATAGCGCAGGCCAAACGCCGCAGCGGCGCGGGCGGTGAGAATTTCGCCATCGGCGTGCTGCATGCCCGCCAGGCCGGTGGGTGCCAGCGCTACCGGCATGGCCATGTCCTGGCCGATCATGCTGGCGCGAATCGAACGCTCATCGATATTGCGTGCCACGCGCTGACGGAACTTGATCCGGGCAAAGTCGCTTTCATTGGCCCGGTAGGTGCTCTCAGTCCAGGAGCCGGAATCGGCGTAGTCGTAGAACATGCGGGGGACACGTTTTTGCGCAAGCTTGCGTAAGTCTTCGATGGTTGTGATCAACGACATCGGGTCACCTCTCCCTGAACTGAGAACAAAGAGTACTCGGCCCTCGCCCAGCTAACCAGCCGTTGCGTTTATAAGCCTTGCCGAGTGTCGAGGTGCGGGTAAAAGTCGAGCAGGTCGAGGGCATCGGCGACCGCATGGCCGCTGGCGGTATTGTCGAAAATGCACCAGGTGGGAATGCCCTCTTCAATCGACTGGCGCAGCAACCGCGCATACGCCTGCACCCGCTCGTGCCCATAGGCGCTGTGATAAATCCGCGGCGAGCCGTGCAAACGCCAATAACGCACGCCGTGCCAGGCATCACCGGCAGCGATCACCGCAGGGTCGGCGCTGACCCAACCGATTTCGAGCGACTGCAACAAAGTTCCGGCCGCGAGCCAACTGGAATGGCGCGGTTCCAGCACCACGGTACCGGCAAACCGTTGGCGCAGCGCCTCGAAAAAAGCGTCGGCAACCAACGGCTCATACCTCAGGGACGGCGGCAGCTGCACTAACAGGCAACCCAGCTTCTCGTCCAGTTGCAGGCACTGCGCGAGAAACTCGTCCAAGGCGGTACCGCACTGCTGCAAGCGCAGTTCGTGGGTGATCCGCTTGGGCACCTTGACGGAAAAACGGAAACCCGCAGGCACCGACTCACGCCAACGCTCATAGGTTTTTGCCAGGTGAGGTCGATAAAACGAACTGTTGATTTCCACCGCATTGAAACGCGAGGCATAGCGTTGTAAATGCGTGCCTTGCTCAGCGAAGGCCGGCCAATGCTCGCGGGGCAAGCTCCAGCCGGCGCAGCCCACATACAGAGGTGCTGTCAAAACAACACCGTGGCGGCATCGCGCATGAAAATCTCGATGGTCTTGGGGCCGACACCCTCGAACTCACCCAGGCGTTTTTCGAACGCCTGGCGGTTATCGCTGGCCTCACGCATGCGGGTGATCTTGCCGCTGTACTCGGCGTTGAGCTTCGCACTCAGGTCCAACAGGCGTTGCGCCGTGGTTTCGTCGTAGCGCACGTAATGCGCGCGCCCCAACATCGCCACCAGCTCCCGCGATGTGCAGTGCTGCAATTTGCGCGGGGTGTCGCGGCCCTCCTCTTCAACGATGACCTTGTAGGCTTGCGCGGCAATGGGCGCCTGAATGCGCTTGCCCATCAGGAAACTGGCGATAAACCACTTGAACAGGCCGGTGTCATCGCCGGGCTTGAGCGCGATGCCCAACTCGATCGCGCTGATGGAACGGGCCATGCTCACTGCCCCTTGCTGAGCTTCTCGTTGATCGCATCCGTCTGACGCTCGATGTCCTTGATCGAGGTTGGCGTCACGACTTTGTCGATGGTTTCGGTCTTGGGGTTCGGACGCTCCAGGGTCTGCCCCTTGGCGCCGTCGGCATGGCCTTTTTGCGCGTCTTCGGAACTGATGGGTGCGGGGGTTTTATCGGCGGGCGTGTGATCGGTCACAGTGCTATCTCCTGGCAATGACAGGCCACCCACAGCGGCGGCCCTATGCAGCAGAACCTTGGGAATTTGGATTAGTTCAAGGAAATTGCCCGCTTGGCCGCTGGGTCAATTCACGCAAAAAAAATTTAAACCTTTTGCGCAGGGCGCGGCTCAACACTGATGTAACGGCATTACGTAACGGCATCACGCCATTTCCCAAGGAGAGACACCATGACGACTCGACTGATGAAACAAATGGGCCTGACATTCGCGCTGGTTGCGGGCTCGATTTCCACCGCGATGGCCGCCACGTCCAACGACTTTGTCGACAATGCCGCCGAGGGTGGTATCACCGAAGTGGAAGCCGGCAAGCTGGCCCTGGAAAAAAGCAGCTCGGCAGACGTGAAAACTTTTGCCCAACACATGATTACTGACCATACCAAGGCCAATCAGGAACTGATGGCCCTGGCGAAAAAACTCGACATCGAAGTACCGGATGATGCTGCTCTGACCGACAAGGCGAAGAAAGCCATCCTGGAAATGCGCGATGAATCGTTCGACAAGGCGTACGCCAACAACCAGGTCGACGCCCATCAAAAAACCGTCGACCTGTTCAAGAAGGAAGCCGAGTCCTCGGACAACGCCGAGTTGAAGGCCTTCGCTACCAAGACTCTGCCAACCCTGGAAGCACACCTGAAAATGGCCAAGGAGCTGCAAGCCAAACACGCCCATTAATCCTTCCATGACCCAAGGAGACACTCGACCATGAGTTCGCAACTCAACGGCAAGCACATCCTCGTCATCACCTCCAACACCGGCATCGAGCGTGACGAACTGCTCAAGCCCTTGCAAACCCTGCGTAGCTACGGCGCGACGGTAACGCACGCGTCCAGCAAAGGCGGCACCACCCAGACCTTTGTCGGCGATACGGAAAAAGACCAGACCGTGGAATCCGACGTGCAACTGTCGGACGTGGTCGGCGGCAACTTCGATGCGCTGGTCATTCCCGGCGGCACCGTGAATGCCGACACCCTGCGTCAGGACGCAGCCGCGCTGCGCTTGATCAATGAGTTCGCCCAGGCCGGTAAGACCATCGCGGCGATCTGCCACGGCCCGTGGGCGTTGATCGACGCCGGCGTGGTCAAAGGCAAGACCCTCACCGCGTTTAAAAGCGTGCGTATCGACCTGGAAAACGCCGGTGCCGCCGGCGTGGTCGATGCCCAGGTGCAGGAATGCAAAGCCAATGGCTGGACCTTGATCACTTCGCGCACGCCGGACGATCTGCCGGCGTTCAATGAAGCGATTGCCAAGGCAGTCGCGGGCTGATCTTTAGGCCGCAACCAAAACAGGCGCCCCATGGGGCGCCTGTTTTTTTATCGCTGAATGCTGTTAGTTTTTGCGCTCTTGCGCCATCTCCCGCTTGGGCCCGAACATCGCCCAGGCGATCAGCCCCAGCAGCGGTACGAAGACCAGCACCACCACCCACAAGCCCTTGGTTTCCCAGCCCCCAGTGCTGCGCAATACGATATTGATCGCCCACAGTTCCAACAGCAGCAGAATCACCGCCAGTACGATCCAGATATAGTTTATTTCCATGCTTCACCTCCTGATGTCTAAGGCTTAGGTCAAGCAGAAGCGCCAAGGGTTCCATTGGATTTTTTCAACTGAAACCTGGGCCAACGCGGTAAATGTGCGTTGTGCAATCCCGGCAACGCCCGATCATGCAAGCTGCACGACAGCGAAACGCTAGCTTGACTCTATCTATATGATTCTTAAAACAATTTTTTTTACGTGAAAGTTGGTACGCGTAATGCAATTTTCTGACTCACGAGGCGTGCGTTTCGACATGCCCGACGACTATCCGTGAGGTTCCACATGAATGCCATCGACCTTCTCAAAGCCGACCATGAACGCGTCAAGACCCTGCTGACCCAATTGAGCGAATCCACCGAGCGCGGGGTGAAAAAACGCACCGAGTTGCTGGCCAAGCTGGAGATGGAAATCACCGTGCATACCAAGTTGGAAGAAGAAATCCTCTACCCGGCTTTCAGGGAAGCCGGCGGTAAGGAACAGGACATCATGTACCACGAAGCCAAGGAGGAGCACCGCACTGTCGATTCACTGGTGCTGCCTGACCTGAAGCAGACCGATCCGTCTTCCACCGAGTTTTCCGGTCGCGTCAAAGTGGTCAAGGAGCTGCTGGAACACCATATCGAAGAGGAAGAAACCGAGATGTTTCCCCAGGCCAAGAAACTGCTGGGCAAGGCAAAGCTGGACGAGCTGGGCGAGCAAATGGAAGCGATGAAAGCAACTTACAAGAAGTCTTTGGCGAGTAAGCCATTGGCCGCGTGATGCGCTGCTTGCAAGCCCTTCCCTGATCTGCGGTAGCGACAGGCCTGCTCACAGGCCCTGTCGCGTTGCATCGCAACTGAAAAATCATGAATATGATCGCGACGGTAACGGCGCTGCACTCGAGCAGGCAAAGTAGTTCGGGATGTTACTGGAACACCGGTCAGCCAAGCCTTAATCGGAAACCGAGACTCCCCTTTTCATGCGCCGCCGCTACCACCGAACCCGCAAAAGGACGCAGCGCAATGCTGCCCTGTGGCAGAACGTCGCAGATTACGCGGGGTGGCCAAGGTTGGTAGACTCAGCACCCTTCTCGTTACTCCTTTTCAAAGCCGGGTGGGCCGCTGCACAGCCATTCAGGCGTTTCACAGGACGCACAGTTGATGAGTACGTTATTCACCCGCCGCAAAGTGCTGACCGGCATGGGCCTGTTAGGCCTGGGCAGCCTGCTGGGCGGCTGTGACTACAGCCCCAAGCTGAATTTCAAGTACGGCAAAGACCTCAGTGACAAGATCATGGGGCGCACTTTCAAGCTCAAGAACACCGACGGCGAAACCGTCACCCTCAGCTCGTACCGTGGCCTGATGCCCGTGGTGTTCTTCGGCTTTACCCAATGCCCGGCGGTCTGCCCGACCACCCTGGCACGCGCCGCCCAGGCCAAGAAGCTGATGGGCCGCGACGGTGAAATCATGCAGGTGGTGTTCATCACCCTGGACCCCGAGCGCGACACCCCCGAGATTCTCGACAAATACGTCAAGGCCTTCGATCCCAGTTTCGAAGCCCTCTACGGCACCCCGCAGGAAATCGCCGTGGCCGCCAAGGAGTTCGGGATCTTTTATGAAAAGATCCCCGCCGGCGACACCTACACCCTGTCCCACACCGCCACCAGCTTCGTGTTCGACACCCGTGGCAACCTGCGCCTTGGCTTGCAGGCGTCCCTTACTGCTAAAGAGTGCGCAGAAGACCTGCTCACCGTCATGGAGGTCTGCTAATGACTGCCGTTCAACACCTCAAGCGTCTCACCCTCGGCCTCACCCTGCTCGGCCTCGCCGCCCACGCCAGCGCCCAGGTGCAAGTGACCGACGCCTGGGTCCGCGCCACCGTGCCGGGCCAGCCCTCCAGCGGCGCGTTCATGACCGTCACCGCCGACAGCGACAGCCAGTTGCTGCGCGTGGCGTCGCCCGTGGCCAAGGACGTGCAGATCCATGAAATGAGCATGAAGGACGACGTGATGCGCATGGGCCCGGTGGACTCGGTGGCGCTGCCCGCCGGCAAAGCCGTCACGCTCGACCCGAATGGCTACCACGTGATGCTGATGGGCCTGACCGGCCAGATCAAGGAAGGCGACCAGGTGCCGCTGACTCTCACGGTAAAAGACGCCAAGGGCGCTGAGCAAAGCATTGAAGTGAAGGCTGCTGCGCGGGGAGTTGACGGGATGGACCATAGCCAGATGGACCACAGCAAAATGCATTGAGGCTCGAACCCGGTCAGCAATGTGAGAGGGGCGGTGCGACGATTCGACTTGCCCCCGATGGCGGTGGGTCAGTCACAGGTGGAGCGACTGATACTTCCTCATCGGGGGCAAGCCCCCTCCCACATTTGGATTGCGGCGTATCAGTTACATAGCCGTCGATGGTCAGGCTCCCACAGATTCGGAACCACGCCCATTACGGGGATCCTTGTTATCCTGGCGCTCCAGTTCACATGGACGCGCGCCCATGCCAATCGACCCCGCCTTCATCCTGCACCAGACCGAACACTGGCTGCTCAACCATCATCAATCTTCAAAACTGCCGGGCTACCTGATGCTGGGCGCCAAGGCACCGATTGCCTCCCTGGCTGACATGCCCGACGCCGCACTGGCCGAACTGGGCGGTCTGCTTGCCCGAACCCAACGGATAATGGAAACGCAGCTGCAGCCCAAATGGCTCTACATAAGCCGCTACGGGCATATGCCGGGATTTGCGCTGCACTTTCATTTCATCCCCGTCTATGACTGGGTAGAGCAAGCGTTCTGGCAGGACGAACGCTATCGCACGCTGCACAATTTCGGCTCGCAAGCACAAGCCAAAATCCTGACCGATGGGGCTGAACTGACGTTGTTTGTATGGCGGGAATTTGGCGAGAGCCTCACACCGCCGCTGATTCAAGGGCCCGGGGTGGAGCAGGTGATTGAGCGATTGCGCACTGGTTTCAAAGATCGTTCCCACGCTCCCGCGTGGGAATACAGCCCGTGACGCTCTGCGTCACCTGAGCGCAGTGGCTGGCAGGACGCGGAGCGTCCCGGAAGGCATTCCCACGCAGAGCATGGGAACGATCAGGGCTATACGGTGATCGACGGAGCAGGCGATTATGTAACCAGGCACTCGATTTGGTTGCCTGCCGCACCGGAATTCTGCGCAAGCTTTTTCACCATCGGCACACACGCCAACACCAGTCCCGCTGGCGAGCGATACACCGCCTGCTCATGCCCCACATACCCGCACGCTTTATAAAAGCTCACCGCGTTCAACGTCGAGTCAAGCACCACCTCTGCAACCGCCCGCTGCCGCGCAACGTCTTCCAGGTGGTCAAGCATTGCCTTGCCATAACCGCGCCCGGTGAATGCGGACCTTACGAACAACGCCCCGAGTTCATTGTTGGCCAGGTCAAGCATGCCCGTGACGACGGCTTCACCGTTCACCCAACCCATGTAGAACAATTTTTCCATCAATGTGCTGTAACCGTCGCTTGCGCGACCTCGGGTCCAGAGTGCCATTTGCTCAGCGCTGTAGGCACCAATGCACTGACTGCGAATGGCCTCGCGACGAATCTCAAACGCCCTGTCAGCGTCGTCTGGTGTGGCTCGTTTTATCTCTAGCACAGCACTCACTCTCTCCATGACTTTAAAAAATCCACCCTTAACCGTTTGTATTAATCGCCCTACCTCCTCCACCGAAGGCTATCTCAAGACCCGCTGCATCCGATATTTATGCTCACTCCCAAGCTTAATAATATTTTATTAAAAACCACCCTCCCCCTAGCCTTGAAGCCATGCCCACGTTGAATCCAACTGCATGACGCAAGGACAGACACATGACTCAAGCAATAACAAAAACCGACACCCTGGTGGTCGGCGCCGGCCAGGCCGGTGTGGCCATGAGCGAGCATTTGATCAAGCACGGCGTGCCGCACCTGGTGCTGGAGCGCAGTCGTATCGCCGAGCGCTGGCGCACCGGGCGCTGGGATTCACTGGTAGCCAACGGGCCGGCCTGGCATGACCGTTTTCCCGGCCTGGAATTCGATGATGTGGCCCCCGATGGCTTTGCGCCGAAGGAGCGCGTGGCGGACTACTTTGAAGCCTATGCGCGCAAGTTCAATGCGCCGATTCGTACGGGCGTGGAGGTGACGTCGGTGGTGCGCAATGAAGGCCGTCCAGGCTTTACCGTACACACCAGCCAAGGCGTGATCGAAGCTAACCGCGTGGTGGCCGCCACCGGGCCGTTTCAGAAGCCGGTGATTCCGGCGATTGCGCCGACAGATACCGCGCTGCATCAGCTGCATTCCGCCGATTATCGCAACCCGGCGCAACTGCCGGCGGGCGCCGTGCTGGTGGTGGGTGCGGGCTCTTCCGGCGTACAAATCGCCGATGAACTGCAACGTTCCGGTCGTCAGGTGTACCTGTCGGTCGGCGCCCATGACCGGCCGCCTCGGGCTTATCGCAACCGGGATTTCTGCTGGTGGCTGGGGGTGCTGGGCGAGTGGGACCAGGCCGCGATGAAACCCGGCCGCGAGCACGTGACCATCGCGGTGAGCGGCGCCCACGGCGGCAAGACCATCGACTTTCGGGAACTGGCCCAGCAAGGCATGACCCTGGTCGGCCTCACCCAAGCGTTTAACGGCAGCGTCGCCACGTTCCAACCGAACCTGGTAGAGAATCTGGCCCGTGGCGATGAGAACTACCTGGCCCTGCTGGATGCGGCCGATGCCTACATCGAGCGCAACGGCCTCGACCTGCCGCTTGAGCCCGACGCCCGCCGCGTATTCCCGGATGCCGACTGCATCAGGCATCCGATCCTGGAACTAGACCTTGCCCAGGCCGGCATCACTTCGATTATCTGGGCCACCGGGTTTGCCGTGGACTACAGCTGGCTCAAGGTCGACGCATTCGACGCAGCCGGCAAGCCCCGGCACCAGCGCGGCGTAGCCAGCGAAGCCGGGATTTATTTCCTGGGGCTGCCATGGCAGTCGCGCCGTGGCTCGTCGTTTATCTGGGGCGTGTGGCACGACGCCAAGTACGTGGCCGACCATATCGCCATTCAGCGTCAATACCTTGAGTACCGCGAAGCCGCCCCGCTGGCTCGCCCCTCCCCTGTCAGCGCCTGATCCCTTTGCCGGAGTTTTTTTGATGCCTACTCATACTCGCATCCGCATGTTCAACACCAAAGAAACCTACCCCAACCAAAGCCTGGACAACGACCTGTGCCAGGCCGTACGTGCCGGTAATACCGTGTATGTGCGCGGCCAGGTGGGCACCGATTTCGACGGCAACCTGATCGGCCTGGGCGACCCACGTGCCCAGGCCGAACAAGCCATGCGCAACGTCAAGCAACTGCTTGAGGAAGCGGGCTCCGATCTGTCGCATATCGTCAAGACCACCACTTACCTGATCGACCCGCGCTACCGCGAACCGGTGTATCAGGAAGTCGGCAAGTGGCTCAAGGGCGTGTTCCCGATCTCCACCGGGCTGGTAGTTTCGGCGCTGGGCCAGCCGCAGTGGCTGATGGAAATCGATGTGATCGCGGTTATTCCAGAGTAAGGAGACTAGCCATGACCTTTTCAATCGTGGGTCGCTGCGCGGAGACCGGCCAGCTGGGCATCGCCATCAGCTCCTCGAGCATCGCCGTGGGCGCGCGTTGCCCATGGCTGCGGCCGGGTGTAGGTGCGGTCGCCACCCAGAACATCACGCTGCCGGCCCTTGGCCCGGAAGTGCTCGACTGCCTGGAGCAAGGCCTCACGCCGGCGGATGCCGTCGACACAGCCCTGACGCGCAACGGCTACAGCCAATACCGCCAGCTGACCGCAATCGATCACCTGGGCCGCAGCGTGCATTTCAGCGGCAGCGAAACCCTGGGCACCCACAATGCCGTGTCGGGCGAGCAATGCGTGGCGGCGGGGAATATGCTCGCCGACCGAGGGGTGATCGAGGCGATGGTCAGCGCCTTCGAACACGGCGAAGGCCAGTTGGCGGACCGCTTGCTCGCGGCAATGCATGCCGCCATCGGCGCCGGTGGCGAAGCCGGCCCGGTGCATTCGGCCGCGCTGGTGGTGGTGGGTGAGCTGACCTGGCCGATCATCAACCTGCGCGTGGACTGGGCCGATGAAGCCCCCATCAGTCAATTGCAAACACTGTGGGACGCCTACCGTCCGCAAGTGCAGGACTACATCGACCGCGCCCTCGCCCCGGATCGCTCCCCAGGCTATGGCGTGGCCGGAGACGAGCGATGAGCCGCAGCCGCGAGTTGCTGCAGACGCTGGTGGGGTTCGATACCACCAGCCGCGAGTCCAACCTGCAGTTGATCGAGTTCGTGCGCGACTACCTGGAGGGATTCGGCGTGTCCAGCGAGCTGATCTACAACGCGTCGCGCAGCAAGGCTAACCTGTTTGCCAGCGTCGGCCCGGTGGAATTACCCGGCATCGTGTTGTCGGGGCATACCGATGTGGTGCCGGTGGATGGGCAGCCCTGGACGCTGCCGCCGTTTCAACTGACCGAGCGTGACGGCAAGCTGTACGGGCGTGGCACCGCCGATATGAAAGGCTATATCGCCTGCGTGCTGGCGCTGGTGCCGGAGTTGGTCGAGGCGCGGTTGCGCCTGCCGGTACACATCGCCCTGTCGTATGACGAAGAAGTCGGCTGCCTCGGGGTACGCTCGCTGCTCGACGTGTTGGCGCAACGTCCGGTGAAGCCGATGCTGTGCATTATTGGCGAGCCGACCGAGCTCAAACCGGTGCTCGGCCATAAGGGCAAGCTGGCGATGCGCTGCGATGTGCATGGCGAGGCCTGTCATTCGGCGTATGCACCGTCCGGAGTGAATGCGATCGAGCATGCCGCCGAGTTGATCGGCGAACTGGGGCGCATTGGCCAACGCTTGCGTGCGCACCAGGACCCTCGCTTCGATCCGCCGTTCAGCACCGTGCAAACCGGCGTGATCAGCGGCGGCAAGGCACTGAATATCGTGCCCGCCGACTGCCGGTTTGATTTCGAAGTACGCGCCCTGCCCTCGACGGATCCCGGTGAAGTGGCGCACGAACTGCACACCTACGCCATGCAGCAAGTACTGCCGCGCATGCAGGCCGTGAGCACGCAGAGCTCGATTCGGTTCACCGCGTTGTCCGCCTACCCGGGTTTGGTCACCGATGAGCACAGCCAGGCCGCGCAATTGATTGCGTCGTTTTGCGGCTCCAGTGCGTTTGGCACCGTGGCGTTTGGCACTGAGGGTGGGCTGTTTGATGCAGCGGGTATTCCCACGGTGGTGTGCGGGCCTGGCAGCATGGACCAGGGGCACAAGCCGGATGAGTTTGTGAGCGTGGAACAGCTGGCAGAGTGTGATGCCCTGTTACAGCGGATGCTGGACTCGCTACGCATCTGAATACACCACAAATCAAATGTGGGAGGGGGCTTGCCCCCGATAGCAGTGGTTCAGCCAATACATGAGCTGGCTGATACACCGCTATCGGGAGCAAGCCCCCTCCCACATTGGGCTCTGTGTTTACCCGAGTAATCGCGCCAGCTCTTCGCGGCAGTAATCAACGAACAGTTGCACCGGCTTGGTCAGCGGGGCGCGCTTGAGCCACACCGCCGACAACCCCGAGCCAGTGACGGTTTCCGCCAGCGGAATACACACCACCTTCTGCCCATCATAGGTGTACTCGCTGAACGGCTTGGTCACCAGGATCGAAAACCCGAACCCGCGCCCCACCATGCCCCGCACCATCTCGATCGACGGCGAGCTGAACACGATATTCGGCGTCAACCCCCGCTCGTCAAAGATGCTCACGAAGTAGGTCCGGCTCGGCAGCACATCCAGCAGAATCATCGGCTCCAGCACCAGGTCGACCAACGACACCTTGGCCTGCCGTGCAAAACGGTGATCGGCCGGCAACAACGCGTATGGCTGCTGCGGCGGCATCAAGGGCGTGGTTTCGATGGCGCCGCCCAAGTCGTGCTCGAACAGCATCGCCACATCGATGGTGCCCGCCGTCAGCGCCTGCACCAGCTCCTGCTGCTCACCGTCACGCAGGCGGATTTCCACCCCCGGCCAGCGTGTCTTGAACCCGGCGATCAGGCGCGGCAGGTACAACGGCGCCACGGTTTCAAAGCAGCCGATATCGATCTGCCCGGCCACCACATCATTGTCGGCCAAGGCGTTCTGTTCGAACTCATGGGCCACCCGCAGCAGCTCCAGCGCCTTGCGATAAAACCGCGCGCCGCTGGGGGTCAGCGACACACCCTGGGCGTGATGGCGGATAAACAACTGCACACCAAAACTGTCTTCCAGCTGCTTGATGGCGGTGGACACCGACGGCTGGGCGATATACAGCTTGCGCGACGCCTCGGCGACGCTTCCGCATTCGGCGGTGGTGACGAAATATCTGAGTTGGCGCAGGTTGTAGGCAGCCATCGGGGCCTCCGAAAACGGGGGTTTTCGCCCCAAAAACGTGCAAGAAAAACCGGCTTTTTTCATCGATTCAAGCCCATGCAACATACCGGAGCAAAAACCGCCGCGAGATACTTTTTTTAAGGTCTATAGCAACAAACTTACTAATTTACCTCCCCCTGCCCATTGCAGATGATCACTCCAACAACAAAGCGCCGCCGTTGCTGCGCACAGCGAAGTACGTCCACGTACTCACCTTGCCTTGGAGCTCCTCATGGTTACCACTGCAACATCCTCCGCCCCGCTTATCGAAAAACACACGATTGGATACGTGCCCCCGGAAGATCGCCATGGAAAGGTAAGAGACCTGTTCACCCTGTGGTTCGGCGGCAACATCGCGCCGCTGCCGATCGTCACCGGCGCATTGGGGGTGCAGTTGTTCCACCTCAACCTGGTATGGGGCATCGTCGCCATCCTGGTCGGCCATCTGGTCGGCGGTGTGTTGATGGCGCTGCACTCGGCCCAGGGCCCGCAAATGGGCATTCCGCAGATGATCCAGAGCCGTGCCCAGTTCGGCTCCCTTGGCGCGCTGCTGGTGGTGGTGATTGCCGGCGTGATGTACATCGGCTTCTTCGCCTCCAACATCGTGCTGGCCGGCAAATCCCTGCATGGCGTGGTCGATGCGGTGCCGGTGCCCGTCGGCATCGTGATCGGCGCCATTGGTTCGGGCATCATCGGCATCATCGGCTATCGCTTCATTCATGTGCTCAACCGCATCGGTACCTGGGTACTCGGCGCCGGCATCGTGCTGGGCTTCGGCTACATTTTCACCCATGTGCAGACCACAGATTTCCTGACCCGCGGCAGCTTCAACATTTCCGGTTGGCTGGCCACCGTTTCCCTCGCCGCGCTGTGGCAGATCGCCTTTGCGCCGTACGTTTCGGATTATTCCCGCTACCTGCCGGCCGATGTACCCGTCGCGTCCACCTTCTGGACCACCTACCTGGGCTCCGCGCTGGGGTCGAGCCTGGCCTTCATCTTCGGCGCCGTCGCCGTGCTCGCCACCCCCGTGGGCATGGACACCATGGACGCCGTCAAGCTCGCCACCGGCGCCATCGGCCCGCTGATGCTGGTGCTGTTCCTGCTCAGCGTGATCAGCCACAACGCCCTCAACCTGTACGGCGCGGTGCTGTCGATCATCACCCTGGTGCAGACCTTCGCCTACCGCTGGATCCCTACGGCGAAAAGCCGCGCGGTGATCTCGGTGGTGGTGCTGGCCGCCTGCGCGATTGCGGCGGTATTCGCCTCCAAGGACTTCATCGGCCACTTCGTCGACATGGTGCTGGTGCTGCTGGTGGTACTTGTGCCGTGGACGGCGATCAACCTGATCGACTTCTACGCGATCCACAAAGGCCAATATGACATCGCCTCGATCTTTCGCGTGGATGGCGGGATCTACGGCAAGTACAACCCACAGGCGCTGCTGGCGTATGCGGTGGGGATTGCGGTGCAGATTCCGTTCATGAATACGCCGCTGTACGTCGGGCCGATTTCCGAACACATCAACGGCGCGGATCTGTCCTGGGTGGTGGGGTTGGTGGTGACGTCGCCGTTGTACTTCTGGTTGGCGAGTCGGGACAGTGCGTATAAGCGCCGGATGGAGGGGGGCAAGTTGGCGGCTGGGGTCTGATACAAACGCCTGGTTGCGCCTGGGATAAGGCCTGTATGGCGCACTCGATCAAAACTGTGGGAGGGGGCTTGCTCCCGATAGTGGCAGATCAGTCACTGATGGAGTGAATGACCTACCGCTATCGGGAGCAAGCCCCCTCCCACATTAAATCTTCATACATCAGGCAGACCTGGCAGCCACCTCAGCGGCGTACTACCAACTCCCCGACGCCCCACCGCCGCCACTGGAACCCCCACCACCGGACGAGCTGCTCCTGGAACTGGAACTTGAACCGCTGGAACTCGAACCCGACCCACCGCCAGACCCCGATCCCTCGCCGACCTTGCCGAAAATAATCAGCGCCACGAACGAAGCAATAGGAAACGCCAGCAGCCAACCGTCGCGGCCGTCATCCAGCATCCACCCGGCCACCCCATAGACGGCGACCGCTGCCAGCAGCCGCACGACAAAGCCTGTGCGGCTGGTCCTCCAGGTGTGCCTCATGATCATCAACAGCAGCAGATACAGCCCCAACACCACCAACACAGCCAGCGGCCACGCCAGCCAATGGATAAAACTGACGTTCACATACTGATCCGCCACCCCCAACGCGGCGCTGTAGACCAGCAGCCCGACCACGCCGTAAAACAGCGGCCGTAGCTGCCACAACGCGCCGAAAGTGGCTCCGCCAATCAACAGGGTCAGCGGTATTACAAACAGAAACATCGGCCATTCTCGACCACCGCCCAGCAGCGCCAGCAATAACGTGGCCGCCACGGCGACGATCAAGGCCTTGCGCCAATGCACCTTGCCGGCGGCGAGCAGCGCCCCAACGAGGCCGCCCAGGACAAACGCCGCCAGTACCGCGATGATTTGTGGATTGATCCCAGGCCCGGCCACTTTGGGCAGGTCGCCGCCGTCCACCAGCACGATCAAGGCATCCACACCCTGTTGAACGCCGCCGGCAAAGTCGCCCTGACGAAACGCCGGGGTGATGCGTTCTTCGATGATGCGATGGGCCAGCAGGTCGGTGACCGTACCTTCCAGGCCATAGCCCACTTCAATGCGCACGGTGCGGTCAGCCTTGGCCACTACCAGCAGGATGCCGTCATCGACGTCCTTGCGCCCCAGCTTCCAGGCGCGGAACAGTTGGTTGGCATAGTCTTCGATGCCGGTGTCGCCGGTGCTGGGCACCAGCAATACGGCAACCTGTGCGCCCTTGCGCTGCTCAAGGTCGGCCAGTTGCTGCTTGAGGCGCAGGACGCTGCCCGCGTCGAGGGTATTGGTCAGGTCTATGACCCGTTGATCGAGCGCAACGCCAATGGGCGATGTGTCGGCTTGGGCGGTCATCAACAAACTGACAAACATCAGGACCAGCACGCTCATGACGGATTGCCGCAGAATCAGCATCATCTATTGTTACCTGAAGTTTCTTCCTGAAGGCGCCGACTTTACCTTATCTACGCGCAAACGCGTGACCCAGGCCCTGCGACTCTCTAAACTGCCGCCACGCTGTATAGCAACAAGCCATCTACGAGAACGCCATGGATCTACGTCACCGCAACAACGTCAATGTGATGGGCCGCGGCGCTGCGACCCTGGTGTTTTCCCACGGCTTCGGCTGCAACCAGGCGATGTGGAATTACCTGGCACCGCATTTTCTAGAACGCTTTCGCGTAGTGCTGTACGACTTGGTCGGCGCCGGCCTGTCGGACCTTGGCGCCTTCGACAAAGCCAAGTACGGCACTCTGGAAGGTTACGCCCGCGACCTCGACGAGTTGATCGACGCCTACGCCGAAGGCCCGGTGATTCTGGTGGGGCACTCGGTCAGCGCCATGATCGGCACCCTCGCTGACCGTCTCGCGCCGGGGCGGGTCGCGGCGCACATGATGATTGGCCCATCGCCGCGCTATATCGACGCCGAGGGTTATGTCGGCGGTTTCAAGCGCGACGACATCGAAGACCTGCTCGACACCCTCGACAGCAACTACCTCGGCTGGTCCAGCAGCATGGCCCCGGTGATCATGGGTGCCCCTGGGCAACCCGAGCTGAGCACCACACTGACCGAGAGTTTCTGCCGCACCGAACCCGACATCGCCAAGCAATTTGCCCGGGTGACCTTTCTCTCGGACAATCGCGACGATGTGATCGGTCTGACCACGCCGGTACTGATCCTGCAGTCGAGCGACGACTTGATCGCCCCCGTGGCCGTCGGCGAATACCTGCATGCCGTGCTGCCCAACAGCACCTATCACCTGGTAGACAACATCGGCCATTGCCCGCACATGAGTGCGCCCCAGGCGTGCGCGGCGGCGATGGATGAGTTCCTGGCGCCGTGGGCCAGCGTCAGTGCCGGCTGAGTCGCTATTCGACAGCGCCGCCTGCGCCCTGGCGGTGACCCAGCAAGACGGCACGATTCTGCACGCCAACCAGCGCTTGGGTGAGTGGCTCGGGCTCAGCGCGCCCCAGCTGCTCGGCCAACGTTTCCAAGACCTGCTGACCATGGGCGGGCGGATTTTCTACCAGACCCACCTGGCGCCGATGCTGCGCATGCATGGCAGCGTCAACGAGGTGAAGCTCGACATTCGCCATCGTGACGGGCACAAAGTCACCGTGCTGCTCAATGCCAGCCAACGCCAGCAGGCCGAGGGCGTGGTGTATGACCTGGCGCTGTTCGGCACCACCGACCGCGACAAGTACGAGCGCGAGCTGCTCAACGCACGCAAGCTGGCCGAAGCGCTGCTTCAGGAAAAAACCGCCGCCGAACAGGCACTGCACCAGGCCCAGGCCGAATTGAGCGAAGCCTATGCCATTGCCCAGCAACGTGCGTTGTTTGCCGAGCAGATGGTGGCGATTGTCAGCCACGACTTGAAAAACCCCCTCGCCGCGATCCGCATGGCGTCGGACTTTCTTCGACGCGGCGAGCGCACCCCCAAGGAGCACCAGTTGCTCGGGCATATCGACCAATCGTCCGAACGCGCCCAGCGCATGATCGCCGACCTGCTGGACTTCACCCAGGCCCGGGTCGGCCAGGGCATCACTATCAGGGCCCGGCCACTGGATTTGCACCGGGTGATTCATCACGCCGTGGACGAACTGCGGGTGGCCTTCCCCAGGGCCACGCTGGTGCATCAGGCCGAGGGCCATGGCGACGCTTGCCTGGATGCCGACCGTGTGCAGCAGATGGTCGGCAACCTCGTCGCCAACAGCGTGGCCTATGGTGACCTGCAACAGCCGATCACCGTCACCTCGCGCCTGGGCGCCGGGGGCGTTGAGGTTGCGGTACACAACTACGGCGCGGCGATTCCCGAAGCGTTGCTGGCCGGGCTGTTCGAACCCATGACCCGAGGCACTCACCAGGGCAGCGATGTGCGCAGCGTGGGCTTGGGCCTGTACATCGTGCGCGAACTGGCCAGGGTGCACGGCGGCGATGTGGCGGTGAACTCCTGCGCGACGCGCGGCACCACCTTCAGCGTGACGTTCCAGGCAGGTACGCCGCACCCTGCATGATCGGCTCGACGCTGCCCGTCAACACCACCCCACCCTGCCCGTCCCATTGCACCGTCAGGGTTCCGCCATCGCATTCGACCTCCACTTTGTCATCCAGCAGCCCGCGTCGAACGCCATTAACCACCGCCGCGCAGCAACAGGACCCGGAACCCAGCGGCACGCCGCCGCCACGTTCCCAGATCCGCAGGCGGATACGGTTACGCTCGAGCACCTGCACAAAATGCACATTGGTCCTGGCCGGAAACAGCGGGTGATATTCCAGGGCCGGGCCCACCGCTTCGACATCCACTGCAGCGATGTCTTCCACGAAGAACGTACAGTGCGGATTGCCCATGCCGCAGGCGGCCGGTTCACCGTCGATGGGCAGCACGCGGGTGTCCATCGCCCGCGCCAGCGGCACCGCTTCCCACGCCAACGATGGCTCGCCCATGTCCACCGACACCCGCTGCCCGTCCACGCGTACGCAGGTGAGCAGTCCACGGTCGGTACGCAGCACCACGGCATGGGTGCCGGCCTCATGCATCAAGCGGTCGGCCACGCCTCGTGTGGCGCTGCCACAGGTTTGCAGCGGCGTGCCGTCGCAGTTCCAGAACTGAATGCGGGCGGCGGCGTCGTCACAGTCGAGCATGACCGCGAGTTGATTGAAACCAATGCCGGTGTGCCGGTCGCCCAGGCGTCGGGCGATCTGCGCCGTGATAGGGTTATCCTGGCCACGGCGGTCGATGATGATGAAGTCGTCGCCGTGGGCGTGCATCTTGACGAAGGGCAAGGTCATGAACGGTCCTGTAGTCGAACGAAACAGCCCCACTCTAACACCCCCGTAGCAGCGAGGAGATCAACCATGCTTATCGTATTCAGCGGCCTGCCCGGCACCGGCAAGACCACGATTGCCAGGGAGCTGGCCCGGCAGATGGGCGCGGTTTACCTGCGCATCGACGTGATCGAACAAGCGCTGCGCGAGTCTGGCGCGCTGGCGGGCGATGTGGGTGCCAGCGGGTATGGCGTGGCGAATGCGTTGGCACTGAGTAATGTGCGCCTGGGGCAACGAGTGATCGCTGACTGTGTGAACCCGGTGAGGGAGAGCCGCGAGGCCTGGCGAGGCGTGGCGCGGGCGGCGGGCGTTGAGCTGGTCGATATCCAGGTAATTTGTTCTGATCAGCAGGAGCATCGGCGCAGGGTCGAGAGCCGTGAAAGCGATATTCCAGGGTTGCTGCCGCCGACTTGGCAGTCGGTGTTGGCACATGAATACGAAGCCTGGGATGAGCCGCCGTACCTGCTCGATACGGCGCGGCTCACACCCGCACAGGCCATCGCGTCGGCCCACGCACTGCTTGATCGTCCCCACGCTCCGCGTGGGCATGCAGCCCGTGACGCTCTGCGTCACCTGCGCAACGGGGCGCGGAGCTTCCCAGCAGGCATTCCCACGCGGGAGCATGGGAACGAGCCCTGACAGAGGGTTGGCGTTAGCCGGGGAAGTTGGCGCGCAACGCCTCCAGGCCATCGTTGTACACGCCGGCAAACAGCTCCTCCACCGCTGCATCCGTGGTGCCCTCAGCCGGCGTGAACACACCGGACCAGGTTACTTTGGCAGACGATTCGGTCAGCGCTTCAACCTGCACGGTCGCCAAGTAGGCGCTCACCGGAAACGGCGACTGCTCAATGGTGTAGCTGTAGGTGCGCGCCACGTTGTCGAAGGTCTGCAACCGCTCGACAATCTGGCCGCCATCGGCAGTATGCAGGTGACGCACGCGGCCACCGTCGCTCGGCTCGCTTTTGGCGATGAAGGGCAGCCAGTCAGGCAGGCTGTTGAAGCCACCGATGAGTTTCCAGACCTGGTCAGCCGACGCAGGGATTTCAATCACAGAAGACGCTGTTGCCACGATAAATACTCCAGACCGTTAAAAAATCAGATCGCCATGCTGTCGACCACACCACCGTCGACCCGCAACGCGGCGCCGGTAGTGGCAGACGACAGCGGTGAAGCAATGTACGCCACCAGGTTGGCCACTTCATCCACATTCGCCGCGCGCTGAATGATCGACGTCGGCCGCGCGTTGCGCACGAACACATCGGCCTCGTCCCGCGCGGTGCGCCCGGATTGTTGCGTGGCGTCCTTGAGCATGTGCTCCAGGCCATCGGTGAACGTCGGCCCCGGCAGGATCGCGTTGACCGTCACGCCGGTACCTGCCAGGCGCTTGGCCAGGCCATGGGACACCGCCAGATTGGCGCTTTTGGTCACGCCATAATTGATCATGTCTGCCGGGGTCGCCACGCCGGATTCAGACGACACAAAGATCACCCGCCCCCAGCCCTGCTCGACCATGCCCGGTACGTAATGCCGCGCCAGTCGCACGCCGGAGATCACGTTGACTTCATAGAAGCGCGTCCATTCACTGTCCGGTGCCTCGAAGAAATCCACATCATTGAAGATGCCCAGGTTATTGACCAGGATATCGGCGCGGGGTTCGGCGGCGAACAGTGTCTCGGCGCCTTCGACCGTGCCCAGGTCGGCCACGCACCCGCGCAGATCGGCGCCTGGCACCGCCTGGCGGATGCTCGCCAGTGCAGCGTCGACTTTGCTGCTGTCACGCCCGATCACCACCACGGTGGCACCGGATTGCGCCAGGGCCTGGCTGATGCCCAGGCCGATCCCGGCCGTGCTGCCGCTGACGATGGCTACTTTGCCGCTCACATCGATTTTCATGGTTGAACTCCTGAAGTTAAAGCGGCAGAGGCGCGCGAGGCGAGATCAACTGCGCATCGCGCAACGCCTGCCAGAAGGCTGCTGGAATCTGCTCTGACAACGCCGCCACGTCTTCGGCAATGCGCCCCGGACGACTGGCACCGGGAATCACCGCGGCCACGGCCGGGTGGGCCAGGGAAAACTGTAGCGCAGCGGCCTTGACGCTGACGCCAAACGCTTGGGCAATCGCCTTGATCTGCTCGACTTTGCCGATGATCGCCGGGCTGGCCTGCTGGTATTCAAAGTGCGCGCCGCCGGCAAGGATGCCGGAGCTGTAGGGGCCACCGACCACGATCTCAACGTGCTGTGCGAGGGCCGCGTCCATCAGGCGCTGCAAGGCTCGGTCGTGGTCGAGCAGGGTGTAGCGACCAGCCAGCAGAAAGCCGTCGGGTTGGGCTTCGGCCAGGTCCAGCGTCAGCTCGCACGGTTCGACGCGGTTCACACCCAGGCCCCAGGCCTTGATTACGCCTTCTTCGCGCAAGCGCGTCAGCACCTTGAACGCGCCGGTACGCGCCTGGTTGAAGTACTCCAGCCACTGGTCGCCGTAGAAATCCTGGGCAATGTCGTGAATCCACACGATGTCCAGGCGGTCGGTGCGCAGGCGCTCAAGGCTGTCTTCGATCGAGCGCAAGGTGGCGTCGGCGCTGTAGTCATTGAGCATTTTGTTCGGACGGCCGTGCTCGAACACGCCGCTTTTCTCGCCCAGGTCACGGGCGCTGTCTTCGACTTCGTCGAGAATCACCCGGCCGACCTTGGTGCTGAGCACGTAGTCGTCGCGGTTGTAATGGGACAAGGCCTGGCCCAGGCGGATTTCCGACAACCCCGAACCGTAGAACGGCGCGGTATCGAAATAACGCACGCCGTGATTCCAGGCGGCCTCGACGGTGGCCTGGGCTTCGTCTTCAGGAATGGCGCGGAACATATTGCCCAGCGGTGCGGTGCCAAAGCCCAGGACGCCGGGCAGTTTGTCTTTCAAGCTCATGGTGGTTCCTCAATCGGTTCAGGGTCGCAATGACCGTTGAGCAGATCCTAGATTGCCTGTATCGGACCGTCCAAGACATACTACGACCAACTTGAGTCCCGATAGGTCTTACATGATTGATCTACGCCAACTGCGCTACTTCGAAGTGGTCGCCGAAGAACAACACGTCGGCCGCGCCGCCGAGCGCCTGCACATCTCCCAGTCACCGTTGAGCCGGCAGATCGCCCAGCTTGAAGAGCGCCTGGGCCTGACGCTGTTCGAGCGCAGCCAGCAACGTATCCGCCTGACCCGCGACGGCCAGACCTTCCTCGCCGAAACCAGAGCGCTGCTGACCCACGCCAACCGCCTGGAGTCCCTGGGCAAGCGCCTGGGCCGGGGTGAAGAAGGCGGTTTGTGCATCGGCTATATCGAGAACGCCATGCACGCCGGGGTATTGCCCACTGCCTTGCGCGTGCTGCGCGATGACCGGCCTAACGTGCATATCAAGCTGTATAACCTGCCCTCCCTTGAACAGTTGGAAGGCCTGCGCCAGCGCAGCCTGGACATTGCCCTGGTGGGCGAACCACCAGCAGCCGACGACCCGGACCTGACTGCCCGCCAGGTGCTCGATGAACCCATGCTGCTGGCCTTGCCCGAACATCACCCGCTGACGCAGCAACACGAGCTGTTGCCCGAGCACCTGGCCGACCAACAATGGATCGGCGTACAGCGCAAACCCGGCGCCAGCCCGGCTGATGACTTCGTCGCCGCGTGCATCCGTGCCGGTTTCACCCCACAGATTCCCATGGAAGCCAGCGAGCCCTTCACCGCCTTGGGCCTGGTGGCCTCCGGACTGGGCGTGGCCATGGTCCAAAAAGGCCTGAGCCGCAACGCACCGCCCGGCGTGGTGTTGCGCGAGCTGCCCTGGCTGAGCTACACCACCCCGCTGTGGGCGGCCTGGCATCGGATCAACCTGCGGCCGTTGGTGGAGACGTTTCGCAAGGTGCTGACCGACCCCCAAGGCTGACGCGATCCAAACTGTGGGAGGGGGCTTGCTCCCGATAGCGGTGGGTCAGTCAGCTCATCTATGGCTGATATACCGCAATCGGGAGCAAGCCCCCTCCCACAGTTTGACCGAGTCCATACTGGCATCTTGTAAAGTCCCGCACTTCACCCTAGCTTATGCGCCCCCCGCCCAGCGCTTTAAGGCCTTGCCCCATGGTTTTGCGTTTTCGTCCCGTCGTCACTTCACGTTTCGCCCTTGGCCTGTTGTTCAGTGGAGGCATCGGTCACAGCCTGGCGGCGCAGGTTGAACTGCCGGCGGTGCAGATCCAGGGCCAGGATGAGGCCGGCTATCGCTCGCAAACCGCCGCGGTCGGTGGCTTCGATGAGGCGCCCCTGCTCGATACGCCCGCCTCGATCAGCGTAATCAACGCCACGCTGATCAAGGACCAGCAAGCCCGCCTGCTCAGTGAGGTGCTGCGCAACGACGCGTCGGTGGGCGACAGCTACGCGCCGATCGGCTATTACGAAAACTTCGTGGTGCGCGGCTTCTCGCTGAATGCAGCGAGCAGCTACAAGATCAATGGACGCACCATCACCGGCGAGCAGAACGTCGCCCTGGAAAACAAGCAACAGGTGGAAGTGCTCAAGGGCCTGGCCGGGTTGCAAAGCGGGATTTCCGAGCCCAGCGGGGTGATCAATTACGTGACCAAGCGCCCAGAGGACGTGCGTTCGGTGACGGTTTCCAGCGATGATCGCGGCAGCGGTTATGTGGCCACCGATGTCGGCGGCTGGTTCGGCAGTGAGCAGCAGTTCGGCCTGCGCGCCAACGTCGCCCACGAGGATCTGAATTCGTACGTGGAGCATGCCAACGGCCAGCGTGATTTTGTGTCCCTGGCCTTCGACTGGAATATCAGCCCCGATGCCGTGCTGCAACTGGATGCCGAATACCAGAACAAACAGCAGCGCTCGGTGCCGGGTTATCAATTGTTGGGCGGTACCGAGGTACCCCACGACGCCTCGCCGAAAAAGCTGCTTGGCCACCAGACCGGCTCCAGACAAGTGGGCATCGACTCGCTGAACCTCAACGGCAAATTCGAATACCGTTTCAGCGATCAGTGGAAAGGCAACATCAGCGCGGCGCGCAGCAAGGTGGTGATTGACGATTACAGCTCCTTTGCGTGGGGCTGCTACGGCTCGGCCAGCTGCAGCTCGGCAAGCGTGCCGAACTACTTCAGCCCCGAAGGCAACTACGACGTCTACGACTACCGCAGCCCTGACGACACTCGGCGTGACGACGAAGTCCAGGCCGCCATGACCGGCCTGTTCGACACCGCAGGCATAGGCCATGAGCTGACCTTCGGCACCAGCGCGTTTCGCCGGGTGATCGACAAGCGCAAGTCGGTCAATGAGCTCATTGGCACCGCCAATATCGACGCAGATGCGCCGAGCTTCCCGCCGACTGACAAACCGTTGAACGACAGCCACCGCAACCTCGACAGCCGCCAATACGGCCTGTTCGTCACCGACCGCATCCGCTTCAACGAGCAATGGCAAACCATCCTCGGCGGCCGCGAAGTACGCCTGGACGAAACAGCCTTCGACGGCGTCACCGGCAACCAGGCCCGCCACACCCAACAGTATGTGTTCCTGCCGCAGGCTTCGTTGATCTACAAACCGATTGAAAACATCTCGCTGTACACCAGCTATAGCAAAGGGCTGTCCCTGGGCGGCACCGCGCCGTGGTTTGCGAACAACGCCGATGAAACCCTGGCGCCTACCACCTCGCGGCAGATCGAAGCCGGGGTGAAATACGACTGGCGCCGCATCAGCTTCGCCGCCGCTGTGTTCCAGACACGCCAGGCCTATCAGTACGCGAAGCCCGAAGACGGTGGGTTCACCTACGTGCAACAAGGCGAGCAGAAAAACACCGGGATCGAAGTGTCGGCCAACGGCTGGGCCACCGAGCGCCTGCAGGTTTCCACCAGCGTCGCGGCGATCCGGGCGCGGGTGAACGGCAGCGGTACGCCGGAATACGAAGAGCACCAGGCGATCAACGTGCCCAAACTGCGCGCCAGTGTATATGCCGACTATGCGCTGCCGTGGGTCAATGGCCTGGCGGTGCTTGGTGGTGTGCAATACAGCGCCAAGAAGTACGCCAACCGCACCGGCAATGTGGAGGTGGGGGATTACGCGGTGGTCAATATCGGCAGCCGCTATACCACCAGGGTCGATGGCTATGAAACGGTGTTGCGCCTGAGCGTCGACAACCTGTTCGACAAGCGCTACTGGCGCGACGCGGGCGAATACATGGGCGATGACTACCTGTTCCAGGGCGCGCCGTTGACGGCGCGCCTGAGTGCTTCGGTGAATTTCTAAGGGTTACTTGGGCATCTTGCGAAAGCCAACGGCCAGGCGATTCCAGCTGTTGATGGTGGCGATCGCCACGCTCAGGTCAACCTGTTCCTGCGGGCTGAACTCAGCGGCCAGTGCGTTGAAGTCTGCGTCCGGGGCGTGGGTCTGGCTGAGCAGGGTCAGGCTTTCGGCCCAGGCCAGGGCGGCGCGTTCACGCGGGGTAAAGAACGGGGTTTCACGCCAGGCCGACAGGGTGTACAGGCGGCGCTCGGTTTCGCCGCCCTTGCGTGCATCGGCAGTGTGCATGTCGAGGCAGAATGCGCAGCCGTTGATCTGCGAGACGCGCAGGCGCACCAGTTCCAGCAGCGGCAGTTCGATGGACAGTTTGCCGACCGCCGCCTCGAGGGCAAGCATGGCTTTCATGGCGTCGGGGGAAGCGGTGTAGAAATCGGTACGGGTTTGCATGGTGGAACTCCAGAACGGTGGGATTGGTGAGCAGGTTAGTCACCTGGGCGTTCTGGAGAAATAGCCAATCCGGGCGAAGAACAGGTGACCAATCTACAGCCCACGGTTCTTCAACCACTGCAGGAAACCCTTCTTCACCGGCACCACCGGCGCGTCCTCGGTCAGCGCCTGGGCGGCATGCACGCGGAAATCCAACAGCGCCTTCATGGCTTCGCCGATGTCATGCCGTGCATCCAGGCAGGGCTTGAGGTATTCGTTTTCGATGCGGTACAGGGTGCAATAAGTCTTGGCGGTGAAGTCCGCCAGCGCGGCCTGGTCGGACAGGATGCCGGACTCGCCAATCACCTCCCCCGGCCCCATGCGCCCGGCTTCGAACTTATGGCCACCCTTGAGCAACATCACCGAAACCACGCCGGATTCAATGATGAACAAATGGTCGCTGACCTCCCCCGCCGGCAGGATCATATCGCCGGCGCGGTAGGTGTGCAGGGTCATGTTCTGGCTGAAGGTGTCCTTTTCTTCCTGGCGCAACGTGGAAAAGATCGACGAACGCTCAAGCAAGGCCCGCGCGCCGGAGACCGTGGCGGGCGTGCTACCTTCGGTGGCAGACAACAGGCCCACGCCCGCCGCCTGCAGGTGCCGGAATGCCAGGTCGTAAAGCTGGTTGCGCACTTCGCGCTTGAGGCCCATGGCCGGCACGAAGCCACTGATTTCATACTCCACGCCGCCACTGCTCGACACCTTGAACGCCACGCTGGGTGCCGGCTTGGCCAACAACGCCCGGCAGCCCTGCATCGCCCGCTCGAGGGCCTCGATCACCGTTTGTGGGCGCGCATGGGGGCTCACTTGCAGGCTGACTGCCAGGCCGAACATATCCGCCGGGCGCGAGAAGTTGATGATCTTGGCCTTGGCCGCCAGCGAATTGGGGATGACCGCCAGGCTGCCCTGGGACGTCTGCAACCGCGTGGCACGCCAATCGATGTCGGTGACGCGGCCTTCGGTGCCGTCGATGGAGATCCAGTCGTCGATCTGGTAAGGCTTGGTGGTGTTGAGGACGATCCCGGAAAACACGTCGCTCAGGGTGCTTTGCAGCGCCAGGCCGACGATGATCGCCACGGCGCCCGAGGTGGCGAGCACGCCCTTGACCGGCAGGTCGAGCACGTAAGCCATGGCGGCGATGATCGCGATCAGGAAAATCACGGCGCCCATCAGGTCCTGCAACAACCGTCCGGTATGGCCGACCCGCTGCATCATCACCGCGCCGAGCAATACCGTGAGGGTGCGCGCGGCGAACAGCCACCAGCCGATCTGCAACGCGGTGGCCGCCAGGTGCAGGGTGGTGTCATCGGCGTAGGGCGCCGCTTGCATGGGGTTCATGCCGTCGTTGAACAACACCGCGCTGAACACCGCAAAGATGACCAGCCGCGCCGCAAGTTTCCAGTTGGCGAGCGTGGGCGAGATAAGGCGCCACACGGCAATGTCGATAAGGATCAGCGCCACGGCGCACAACATCGGGTGATCAGCGATAAATGAGGGCATCCAGGCGACTCCAGGGCGAATGCCGAGAAGATCGCATGAAATGGCGGTGCCGGGTATAGCGCAGAAAAAAATGTGGGAGGGGGCAAGCCCCCTTCCACGGGCTGTCAGGCCTGCATGCGCCCGAATTTTCCGGACTGGAAGTCGGCAAAGGCCTGGTGGATTTCCTGCTCGGTGTTCATCACGAACGGACCGTGGCCGACGATGGGCTCGTCGATCGGCTCGCCGCTGAGCAACAGCACCTTGGCGTCGTCATTGGACTCCAGGGTGAGCCGGTCACCGTCACGCTCGAACAGTGCCAGTTGCCCTTGGCGCGCGACTTCCTCGCCATTGATCAACACCGTTCCGCTCAGGATCACAAGCGCGGTGTTACGCCCGGCGTGCAGGTCCAGCGTAACGGCCTTACCGGCCTTCAAGCGCAAGTCCCACAGGTCAATCGGCGTGAAAGTACGCGCAGGCCCTTGAGTGCCGGCGAATTCACCGGCGATCAAGCGCAGTTGCCCCGCGTCGCCCGGCAGCGGCAACACTGGAATGTCGCCATCGACGATGGTCTGGTAACCGGCGTCGGCCATTTTGTCCTTGGCGGGCAGGTTGACCCACAGCTGCACCATCTCCAGCGGCCCGCCTTTGCGCGCGAAAGCTTCAGAATGAAATTCTTCATGGAGAATGCCTTTGGCGGCTGTCATCCATTGCACGTCACCCGGGCCGATTTTGCCGCCGGCACCGGTGGAGTCGCGGTGCTCGACTTCGCCATCGTAGACGATGGTCACCGTTTCAAAGCCGCGATGGGGGTGCTGGCCGACGCCGCGACGGGTTTCGGTAGGCGTGAAATCGGCCGGGCCGGCGTGGTCCAGCAGCAGAAATGGGCTGATGTGTTTGCCCAAGGTGTCGTAGGAAAACAGGGTGCGCACCGGAAAGCCGTCGCCGACCCAATGGGTGCGAGGGCTGGTGTAGATACCGATCAGTTTTTTCATGGTGTACCTCCAAAGTGCCTACACCATAAGTCTCCCAACCGTTGAGCACTAGCCGGCGAACGCGGCTTTGAGCGTTCTATGTATAGGACAATGCCTTGGACGTACGCTGACGCAACAGGTGGAACGCGACGAAGGCCGCGACGGCAAAAACGGCTTGAATAACGATCATCGGCGTCGCGCTGCCATCACGTAAATGGCTCAACAGCACGCCGCTGCAGGTGGCGCCGAGCATCTGCGCAAACCCCATCAACCCGGCCGCCAGCCCGGCGCGACGGGCGTTGGGCATCACCCCGCCCGTGACCGCACCGGGTAGCACCAGCCCGCCCCCGAGCGTGGCCAGGGCAATGGGCAGGTCCAGGCCGACCACCGAGAGCCCGAACAGCGCATAAATCACCAGTGCCAACACCCCGCCGGCGGCCACCAGCGTCACGCCCATCGTCACAATCCGCTGCGGTCCCAGGCGCAAAATGTTGCGCCGGGTATAGGTGGAACCGACGATCAGCATCGACACGATCAGGCCAAAATTGATGCCGTACTCCAGGCTACTCAACCCCAGCAGGTTAATGAACACCGCCGACGAACCGGCAATTACCGCAAACATCGCGCCGTAGGTACAGGCCAGGGCCACGGCATAGGCGCGGTACTGGCGGCCCTTAAGCAAATCCAGGTATTGCCCGCCGAGGGTGCGCCAATGCGCGGCCTTGGGATCGAGGTGAGGGTTGCTCTCGCGAAAGAACGCCACCGCCAGCAGCCACACCACGCTGCCGATGACCACAGCGAGCACGATGGGCGCGTGCCAACCGAACAGTTTGATCAGCAAGCCGCCCGCCATCGGCGCCACGACAATGGCATAGAGCATGCCGATCATGGTCAGCGCCAGGGCCGGGCCCGCCTCGGTTTTCCACACATCGCGTACCACCGTGCGTGCCAGCACCAACGCGGCGCATGCCCCCAGACCCTGCAGCACGCGGGCGGCGATAAATTGCTGAATGTCCGTCACCAGCAGCATCGACAGCGTCGCCAGCACGTATAGCGTCAGGCCGGCGATCAATACCGGGCGGCGACCGATACGGTCCGACAACGGCCCGAACAGCAACTGCCCCAGGCCGAACGCGGCCACAAATGCCGACAATGCCATCAACGCCGAGCCTGGCGGCGCCGCCAACGCCTGCTCGATGGCGCCCAGGCCCGGGATGATCAATTGCGTCGAGACTTCACCCAGCGCTGTCAGCGCAACCAGTAAGAACAACAAGCGGCGCGAAGGTGCCGGGGCGTTTGCCATGGGGAATGTCCGGGGGCTGGATTAATTTATATTTCGACCATAATATGAGCGAAAAATTATGTCCATAATTTTTTGTCCTATGGTCACCCTGGAGTCCGCCATGCCGCCCCTTTCTCTTCGCCTCTTAACGCCCCTGGCTCTGTTGATGGTCCTCAGTGGCTGCAACAGCAAGGCCGACAGCGACGCTCAAATCTCTCCGCCGCGTCCGGTACTCGCCGTCAAGGTCGAGGCTGGCGGCACCCAGCAAAGCGCGTACACCGGTGTGGTTGCCGCCCGTACCGAAAGTAACCTGGGCTTTCGAGTCAGCGGCAAGGTGATCGAACGCAAGGTCGATCCCGGCCAGCACGTCTCTCGGGGCGACACCCTGCTGGTGCTGGATATCGGTGATTTCGAACTGGCGTTGCGCTCGGCAAAAAACCGCGTCAACGCCGCCCAGGCGCAACTGCGCCAGCGCCGCGACGACGAAAACCGCTACCAGCGCCTGGCCAGTACCGGCGCGGTGTCGCGGCAGATTTTCGACCAGTCGGCGACCAACCTGCGCGTCGCCGAAGCGGAACTGGCGGCGGCGCAATCGGATGCCAGCCAGATCGAAAACCGGCGTACTTATTCGGTGCTCAAGGCCGATGGCGACGGCATCATCACCGACGTCCTGGCGGATCGCGGCCAGGTGGTGGCCGAAGGGCAGATCGTCGCGCGCCTGGCCCATGACGGTGCCCGCGAAGCCATCGTCAACCTGCCCGAACAGCAGCGCGCCCAGGCCGCGCAAAACGCCCTGGCCTTCCCCTTCGGCGCCGCGGACCAGGCCGTCACCGCCACCCTGCGCGAGCTGTCCGCCAGCGCCGACCCCACCACCCGCACCTACCGCGCGCGCTATGTGCTGCATGGCCCGCTCGAGCGTTTCGCCCTCGGCTCCACCATCACCGTGCGCCTGCAAGGCAACGGCCAGGCCCAACAAACCCGCGTGCCCATCGGTGCGTTGCAGGATGCGGGGCAAGGCACCGGCGTATGGCTGATCGGTGAAGACAACCGGATCAGCTTCGCCCCCGTGAAAGTCGCCAGCCTCGGCCAGGAAGAGGCCCTGCTCGACAGCGGCGTCACGCCCGGCCAAACCATCGTCGCCCTCGGCGCGCACCTGTTGCACAGCGGTGACAAAGTACGCCTGCTGCCCGCCCAGGCGCTGGCACTCAACCGCAAACAGGACCAATGAGCATGCGTGGAATCAACCTTTCGGAACTGGCGGTCAAGCACCGCGCCGTCACGCTGTTCCTGATCATTGCAATTATCGCTGCCGGGATCTTCTCGTTCGGCAAACTGGGGCGCGCCGAAGACCCCTCATTTACCGTCAAGGTCATGACCATCACCGCCGCCTGGCCCGGCGCCACTGCTGAAGAAATGCAGGAGCAAGTGGCCGACCGCCTGGAAAAGCGCCTGCAGGAACTGGACTACTACGACCGCGTCGAGACCATCGCCCAACCGGGTTTCGTCTCGATGCGCATGACCTTCCTTGAATCCACGCGCCCGAGCGAAATACAGGAGCTGTTCTACCAGACCCGTAAAAAACTCAGCGACGAAGCCGCGAAACTGCCCAAGGGCGTGATCGGGCCGTTTTTCAACGATGAGTATTCGGATGTCTACTTTGCGCTGTATGCCCTGGAGGCCGAACACCTGCCCCATCGCCAGCAGGTGCAAATGGCCGAAGCGCTGCGCCAGGGCCTGCTCAACCTGCCGGGAGTGAAGAAGGTCAATATCCTCGGCGAACAGGCCCAGCGCGTGTTTGTCGAGTTCTCCTATGAGCGCCTGGCGACCCTGGGTATCAAGCCCGAACAGATCTTCGCCGCCCTCGCCGCGCAAAACGCCGTGGCGCCCTCGGGCTTCGTCGAAACCGCCGGCGCCCGCGCCTACATCCGTATCGATGGCGCCTTCGACAGCCTGGCGCTGATCGAGAACGTGCCGGTGCAAGCCAATGGCCGCGTGCTGCGCATCGCCGATGTGGCCACCGTCAGGCGTGGCTATGAAGACCCGCCCAGCTACCGCATCCGCCATCAGGGCGACCCGGCGCTGATGCTCGGGGTCATCATGCAGAAGCATTGGAACGGCCTGGAACTGGACAAAAGCCTGCAGGCCCAGGAAGCCCGAATCCAGGCCGACCTGCCCTTGGGCGTAAATTTTGCCAAGGTGTCCGACCAGGCGAAAAACATCAGCCTGGCGGTAAACGAGTTCATGCTCAAGTTCTTCGTCGCCCTGGCGGTTGTGATGCTGATCAGCCTGTTGGCCCTGGGCTTTCGCGTGGGGTTGGTGGTGGCGGCGGCCGTGCCGCTGACGCTGTCGATCGTGTTCGTGATCATGCTCGTCACCGGCCGTGAATTCGACCGCGTCACCCTCGGCGCCCTGATCATTTCCCTGGGCCTGTTGGTGGACGACGCCATCATCGCCATCGAGATGATGGTGGTGAAACTCGAAGAAGGCTTTGACCGCATCCATGCGGCCACCTATGCCTGGAGCTCCACGGCAGCACCTATGCTGACCGGCACGCTGGTGACGATCATCGGCTTTTTACCCGTGGGGTTCGCGCGATCCGGTGCGGGCGAGTACGCCGGGAATATCTTCTGGATCGTAGGCTTTGCCTTGATTTCATCCTGGTTGGTGGCGGTGGTGTTCACGCCGTATCTGGGCGTGAAGCTGTTGCCGCAAATCAAGCCGGTGCCCGGCGGGCATGATGCGATTTACGCCGGGCGCTATTACCAGAAACTGCGCAGCCTGGTGGAGGCCTGTGTGCGTGGGCGCTGGCTGGTGACCGGGCTGGTGGTGACGGCGTTTGTGCTGTGCGGCCTGGGGATGGCGGTGGTGAAGAAACAATTTTTCCCTGATTCCGACCGTTCCGAGCTGATTCTGGAGGTGTACATGCCGCCCGGCAGCGCGTTCAAAAGCACCGAAGCAGTGGCGGCGCAGGTGGAAAAAGCCCTGCTGCAGGAACCGCAGACGAGCCTGGTCGACACCTATGTAGGCGGCGGCGCGCCGCGCTTTTTCCTGTCATTGAACCCTGAGCTGCCGGACCCGGCATTCGCCAAGTTGATCGTGCAAACCCCGGATTCCCACGCCCGCGATGCCTTGAAAGTGCGCATGCGCGAGCGCATCGCTGCCGGCGAGTTTCCCGCGGCGCGGGTGCGCGTCACGCAACTGGTGTTCGGCCCGCCGGTACCGTTCCCCGTGGTGTTTCGTGTGTCCGGGCCGGACCTGGACACGCTGCGCGGGCTGTCCGAACAGGTGCGCCAAGTGGTGGCCGGCAACCAACTGACCCGCGACGCCTTCCTCGAGTGGGGCGAGCGTGCCAGCGGTTACCGCCTGGTGCTGGACCAGGATCGCCTGCGCCTGCTGGGTTTCACCCCCGACGAGGTCAAGTCCCAGCTCAACGCCCTGCTCAGCGGCAACCCGATCACCGAAGTGCGGGAAGGCAACCGCACCGTGTCCGTGGTGGCCCGCGCCCAGGGCAGCCAACGCGAAGACCTCGGCAACCTCAACAACATGACCCTGACCAACAGCGCCGGCACGTCGGTGCCGCTGGCTCAGGTCGGGCATTTCCAGGCGGTGATGGAAGAACCGATCCTCAAGCGCCGCAACCGCGCCACCACCGTGGAAGTGCGCGCCGACATCATCGACGGCGTACAACCGCCCGATGTGGAAATGGCCGTGTACAAAGACCTGCAGCCGCTGATCGCCCAACTGCCCACCGGCTACCGGATCGACATCGGCGGCCCGGTGGAAGAAAGCGCCAAGGCCAACGTCGCCCTGGCGGCGCTGTTCCCGATCATGATCCTGCTGACCCTCACGGTGATCATGTTCCAGGTGCGCTCCTTCGGCGTGATGCTGATGGTCTTCGCCACCGCGCCGCTGGGCCTGATTGGCGCGGTGCCGACCTTGTTGCTGTTCAACCAGCCGTTCGGGTTCAACGCGATCCTCGGGCTGATCGGCATCGGCGGGATTCTGATGCGCAACACGCTGATCTTCACCGACCAGATTCGCCAGAACCAGGACCACGGCATGCCGATCCGCGAGGCCATCGTCGAAGCCACCGTGCGCCGAGCGCGGCCAGTGATCCTCACCGCACTGGCGGCGGCGCTGGCGTTCATTCCGCTGACGCTGTCGGTGTTCTGGTCATCCCTGGCCTACGTGCTGATCGGCGGGGTGCTGGTGGGCACGGTGTTGACGCTACTGTTCCTGCCGGCGCTGTGCAGCCTGGTGCTGCGCGACAGGGTTGCTGAAACTTCCCACGCAACCGCCGGATAAGCTCTACTCCCCTGCCCTGAAAACCTCTGCAAAGTCCCTCGCCTGATTAAACAGTGCGAGGGAGTGCAGATGGTTTTTCCAGTGAGAGCCCTGATCGATGGGGCTCACCCATGATCGAAGCAACCGGCCGAGCCATTGGCTTTCTGGTGCTGGCCGCGATGGATTCAAAGACGCGGGACGTCGAATCCGTGCTCAGCGATTTTCGCGGCTGCCTCAACCACTACGATACCTGGGCACAGGGCTTTTTCAGCGCGTCGGCACTGGATGTGGAGCAGGTGTTCAAGGTTGGGAACGAGGTGGCGCTGGTCGCCCCGATCAACCGTTCGATCTTCCCCAGCAGCACCGTCGCTACATGCCAGGCCAACGGCACGTTGACCCTAGTGCATATGTTCCAGAGCTCGCGCTTCGTGCCGATCGGCAACACGCCGGTGACGTTGCAGCGCATCGATCCAGACGGTGGCCCGCTGGGCGAGCCCATTCATAAAACCATCGGCCCGAGCGGCATCCTCGAAGTCACCGAGTGCGACCGCAACCAGCGGTACCGGGTGAGTTTCTACCCCGACGTTTCCTCGGCGCATTTCAAGGCGCTGTATGCCTCTTATCAGTCGGTCATCACGCCACTGGAGGGCTGGCTGCGCAGCGAGTGGGACGCCACCTTCGAACCGCTGTGGAAGAACTATTGCGAAGCGAATTTTCTCCAGCGCTACCTCTCGCTGCACCGCGCTTATGCCCAAGGCTTTGGCGAAGTCCTTTACTCGGTTTGGGACAACATCACGCAGTTGCTCCAGTGGTTGTCCGACCCGCTGGCCAACGCTGAAAAGCTGCTGCATTACCTTTCCCAGGACGAGCTTGAAAAGTTACTCGCGTTAAGTGCCGAGACCCTCGCCAAGGGTTTGCTGGTGCTCAGCGATGAGCCTTTGCTGTTCGTTCACCTGGCGGCCCTGGTCAGCTGGATGCGCATGCTGCCACCGCCATATATGAACGAAATGCTCGGGGCGATTGGCGCCGAGGTCGTCATTACCCTGTTATTGGGGCTGGCGACGGCCGGCATGGGTGTTGTGGTGCGCATCAGCACCAAAGTGCTGGCCGGCATCAAGTCACGTCGGGTGCGCAGGTGGCTGGAGCAGATAGCCGCGCAGTTCGGGACAACTCGCTTGGAGGGGCACACCGAAGCGCTTAAGCCGGTGCTGCTGGGCAGTGCCCCAATTCCGATCAGGGCGGTGCCGGTGGCGCCGTTGAAGGCCGGCGACACGCTGGTTTCGAACCCGGTGCCGGCGGTGCGCAGCAAGACCCAGCGTACGGCGTTGGTGCGGCAGGAGGCGGTGGATGATGTGCCTGCCGTGGCTTCGAATCCGAAGGGCGATGCGGCGGCCTCTGCGGATAAAACCGTTACGAACGGTTGCCCGGTGTCGATGGTCACTGGCGAGGAACTGCTGACACTTACCGATGGCGCGCTGGATGGGGTCTTGCCATTCGAGTGGACGCGCTTGTATCGCAGCAGTGCGGTGGAAGTGGATTGTGGGTTGGGGTTTGGCTGGAGTCATGCGCTGGCGCAGCGGCTTGTGGTAGCGGGCGACTCGGTGGTGTGGACCGACCACGAAAATCGCGCGACCACCCTGCCCTTGCCGACGGTTTCTCGACCGGCGATTACCAACAGCTTGGCCGAAGTGGCGATCTATTTGGGCTCGGTTCCTGACGAGTTGGTGCTGGCCCAGGGGTCGCGGTTCTACCATTTTCGCGACGGAGTGCTGACGGCGATCAGCGATGTGTATGACAACCGGTTGTTGGTTGTTCGGGATCGGTTGGGCCGCATTGAGCGGTTGGATAACGGCGTGGGCCGTTCGCTTTTGTTGCGTTATGAATTCGACCGCATCGTGGCGGTGGACTACCAGATTCATCGCGCCACGGGGCATGAACCCTTCGTCTGGGTGACCGAGCAGAACGTCGTTTCCTACGCCTATGACGGCGCCGGACGACTGGTTTCAGCGACCAATGCCGTCGGTGAATGTGAGCGTTATCGGTACGACGAGCAGCACGTCATTCTTGAACGGCAACTGGCCGGTGGGGCGAGTTTCTTTTGGGAGTGGGAAGGTTCCGGCAAGGCGGCGCGCTGTGTCCGCCATTGGGCCAGCTTTTCGCAGATGGACACGCGGTATGCCTGGGGCGATGACGGTCGCGTCACCGTGCACAACGCCGACGGCAGCCAGGAAGTTTACGTACATGACCAGCGGGCGCGGCTGGTACAGCGCATCGACCCAGACGGCGCCCAGCATTTCAAATCCTACGATGACAAGGGCCGCCTGACGGTCGAGCAAGACCCGCTGGGCGCGGTGACGGCCTATCAATACGACGACGCCGGACGCTTGATCGCGCTGTTTCCGGGGGATGATGAGCCGACGTCCTACGAGCATGACAACGGTTTCGTACGAGTTGTAAGGCGCGGTGAGGCGGTCTGGAAATACGAGCGCAATGAACAAGGCGATGTCATTCGCCAGATCGATCCGGATGGCAACGCGACCGACTACAGCTACGACAAACAGGGGCAACTGACCGGGGTCTGGTATCCGGATCACAGTTGTCATCGGTTGGTGTGGAACGAGCGTGGGCAGCTCGTTGAAGAGCAATTACCGAATGGCGGGATCAAGCGCTACCGCTATGACGAGCTGGGCCGGCAGATTGCGCGTGAGGATGAACAGGGCGCGCTGACCCAGTATCAGTGGGACGCCGTAGGCCGCCTGCTGAAACTGACCCAATCCGACGGTACTTACCGGGAATTCAGCTACAACCCCTACGGAAAAATCATCGCCGAGCGCGACGAGCTGGGCCACGTCACCCGCTACGAATACGCCGACGGCCTGCACCTGATCAGCCGCCGCATCAATGCCGACGGCACCCAGGTCAACTACCGCTACAACAACGCCCGCTTACTGCTGACCACCATCGAAAACGAAGTCGGCGAAACCTACCGGCTCGACTACCACCCCAACGGCCTGATCCAACAGGAAACCGGTTTTGACGGCCAACGCACCGCGTACATCTACGACCTCAACGGCAACCTGCTGGAGAAAACCGAATACGGCGACGATGGCAGTCAGCTCGTCACTCAATACCAGCGCGACCACGCCGGCCGCCTCGTAAGAAAAACCCTGCCCGACGGAAGCGTTGTCGATTATGCCTACGACCGCCAAGGCAACCTCCTCAGCGTCGACGACGGCCACTGGTTCCTGGCCTACGAATACGACCGCCAAAACCGCCTCACTGCCGAACACCAAGGCTGGGGCACGCTGCGCTATGGCTACGACGCCTGCGGCCAGTTAAAAAACCTGCGCCTGCCCGACAACAACCGCCTCACCTTCAACCACGACAAAGGCGGCCATCTTGCCACCGTCGAGCTGAACGGTTCGCTGCTGACCTCCCACCTGTTCAAAGCCGGCCGCGAACACCAACGCCAACAAGGCCAACTGCTCAGCCACTACCACTACGACGAGCAAAACCGGCTACATACCCACGCCGTCACCCAACAGGAAAACCACCTCTACCAACGCCGCTACGATTACGACAAAACCGGCAACCTCACCCGCCTGCACGACACCCGCAAAGGCGAACACCTTTACCGCTACGACCCACTCCACCGCCTGACCCGCGCCGATCATTCGCAAGACGTCCAGGAGCGCTTCGGCCACAACCCGGCCGGCAACCTGCTCATGCAAGATCGTCCTGGCCCGGACATCGTTGCGGGCAATCGGCTGGTGATCCAAGGCGATCACCACTACGACTATGACGCCTTCGGCAACCTGATCCACGAGCGGCGTGGCAAGGGTCATCAGCTCGTTACCGAATACCGCTACGACTGTCAGCACCGGCTAATCGGCATCACAAAGCCCAATGGCCAAACCGTCAGTTATCTCTACGATCCGTTTGGGCGGCGCATCAGCAAAACCGCGGATGGGAAAACCACGGAGTTCTTCTGGCAAGGCGACAAAGTCATTGCTGAGCATCACGCGGATCGTCATCGCAGCTACCTCTACGAACCCGACAGCTTCCGCCCATTAGCACTGCTGGAAGGCTTCGGCCCAGCAGATACACAGCCCTACCACTACCAACTCGACCACCTCGGCACACCGCAAGAACTCACCACGCCCGACGGCGAAATCGTCTGGTCCGCCCATTACCGCGCCTACGGCGAAATCAGCCGTCTCGACGTAGGCAAAATCGACAATCCGCTGCGCTTTCAAGGCCAATACTTCGATCAGGAAAGCGGCCTGCACTACAACCGCCATCGCTACTACAATCCGGATATTGGTCGTTACCTGACGCCTGATCCGGTGAAACTGGCGGGTGGGATCAATGCATACCAGTACGTGCCCAATCCGACAGGTTGGGTGGATCCGCTAGGATTAAATAATTGCCCAGGAGGGGATGGCTGCCGATCGAGGTCTGAGGTAAAGGACCCTGCAACAGTTACGCCTCCAGTTAAAGGGGATCCTAAGCAGCCAATCAATAGCGCCGGAAAATACCTTTATCGGGGTGATGACAAGACGCCAGACCATGTATTTAAAAATGGTTTCAAAAGCAAAGGTGAAAGCAATGACTTGTATTTGCACGCTTTGGATAGTAACAATCCACCAAGTAACTTTATCAGTACTTCTCCATCGACGCTCATAGGAATCGATTTTGCGACTAGATACGGAACTCGAAAAGGATTTCTCTACGCTTTGCGGAAAATCCCCGGACGCGACGTCAACAAAGAGCTTGGGAAATTGGCTCCTTTTGACAGCGAGGCAGAAATCGCTATACAAAGTAAAATCAATACAGCAGACATTTTAGGGGTAACTCCAGTTAAGCGTGATGGTAGCTACGTAGGCTATTCAATTCCGAATCCAAACAGGGAGATCAAATGAAAACAAAAAAAATCAAAGCCATAATAGACAATGTAGAAAAGTACGTTACTTTTAAGTACGACTCAGCCCATACAAAATTAATGTTCTCCGAAGCAGATAACTTTGAAAAAGTGTATACGGCGGAGGATATGTATATATGTTTAGGAAAAGTCATAGCTGACTTCCCACACATACAGTTTCTTTGTAAAGGCGCGAAAATAAATGTCCGGCCCTCAAGCATGTCTTCACAAATGAGTGGCGGGATGGTCGCCTATGAATTGACCCTCGGAAAACGTACGACACGAGAAGACTTAGTTCACATATTTGATTTTGAAGACCAAAATCTGACGAATGACCCACATGAACAGCATCGCTTCTACAAAAGATGGATAGCATCTATAGGTGCCGAACGAAGCGAGCCCTAGGCCAAGTAAGAGCTGACCCGAATAGGCCAGCGCCTGCTGGCTGGGCTCCCGGGCACCAAAGGCTGAGCCGGACAGCTTCCGCCCACCCGCAAGAAACAAGTCATTTTTTTCAAAAAATGGTTGGCATCATTAGAGGCACAGGACTATGAAAAATTCAACTAGCGTCGATAGCACACAATCGCTCTCGACTACCTTTCACCCAATCGTTTAAATACGAGCAATACTGGATAAAAATGGAAGACCTAAAACAGCTTATACAAAATTATGATTCTGAAAAAAAGAGCATCCAAGATATCAATAATTCGCGGCCTGCTATTTACTTATGACATCGAAAACACAGATGGCCTGAAAAAAAGCTCATAGCGTCAAAAAACGCAAACAACGAAAAATAACGTATTAAACTTTTTAACGAACTGACCAAACCAGAATTTCTGACATATACCAAACCTGAGCAAGAGGCCATATACTTCTAAAGCTGGTCCCCGTTACCCGATTTAAGATTGGTACCCTGTAATGAACTACTTGAAACAAGAAATAGACGAAGCCTGCATAACGTTGGCTATAAACGCCAAAAAGCTTGGGCAGGACGAACTCATAACGTTGGTAAATGGTCTCACGAAACATTTTTTCAGATTTCAAAGCAACGTTCTCGACCCAGTCGAAATGAACGAGAAAGGCACCGAACACAACCCCAAATTCTGGAAGGAAATACAGCATCGCATTGACAAAAAAAATCTGATTCTTTTAGTACTTGACTCAGAATATAGAGGCTGGGAAATCGACTGTGCGAAAAATATTACATCTATTTTAGGTGAGACCTCGGGATACCCTTTCTGGATAACGAATAGAAAGCTTACGTTCCTAGTACACATGGATGATCATGACTGTGTCATTTGGGTTTGAATGGCGCTCACCAGAATCACTTTTATCGCTTACACGACTTTAAAAAATGAAAACACGACCACAGCTATCAATAATTCAAGGATTGCTATTCACCTATTGCATCGAAAACTCTAGAAATTTAGAAAGAGAGGGGATCATAGCTTCAAAAAACGTCAATGACTCAAAGGAGCTAACAGAGCTTTTCGATGCTTTAACCAAACCAGAATTTTATACATACACCTTGGAAGAACAGGACTGGTATATCGAAACCATCAGATATTACCTATCAACCGAAGAAACTTTCGACTCAGTCTTTTATCTTTTTGACACATATTTTAAAGATGACATTAACGACAATAGAGCATTTGTGAAGACCTTACTCGAATGTCTGACTCGTTATCGAACTGAGGCGACGACCTAGTAGGGCCACCACCACACCCTCTCCACAATTCCCTGTGGCGAGCGAGCGTGCTCGCGCTGGGCCGCCATCAGGCGATGCGGTGTTTCAGTCGAATTATCATCGTTGGGTTCAACGCTGCTACGCAGCCCCGCGCGACCAAGCTTTCCCCCATTCCCTGTCGAGCAAAGACGACGTTGAAAGACCCATTCTTAAATGAGCCGTTTGACCCAAGTCCAATGTGGCTTATCGGGGTATTTGATATATACGACCGCGAGCAAGAGGTCGGTATAGAGATTAGTAAATATGACCCAAATAAAAAGTCAGACAGAGAAGAACCAATAAAACGTTACGCATTGAATTTAAGCTACCTATCGTATAGGCACAAATACGCGTTAACCGAAAGCTCAAAAAACAAGCTGAATGACGAGATCTACAACTTCCATAACTTATTTGAGATAAGCGAAGACAACACTGGATCGTGACCAAGAGCATAATGGTATAAACTTGATAATCCAAAGGATTTTCTAAGAGAGATTTATCTTTTAGCTAAAGATGCGTGGAAAGACGACCTTCAAAAAGCAAGCCGCGAAGACCAGTCAACTTGGTAGAAACACCGCTACTTTTTCGGAAGAATCAACTCCCTCGGGCGAGCGAGGTCGCTCGCCCGCTGCAAAAATCTCATCAGCAAAAGACCTCTGCTTGTAGTAATAAGCGTGCATTAAATAAATCCGCAAACTTTTTTTCAACTAGGAAATTAAAAATGTTATTTCACCCACACTCCGACACTATCCCCTTCGATGCCAGCCTTTACTATTTTGTGGGAATTTTTGATATCTATGACAGGGAGGAAACCAAAGGGGAAGAGCTCGCTTGCTTCAACCCTAATGACCGTAAAGATAGAGAAACCCTCATAGCAAAGTACTGCCTAGATCCATACAAAAAACTATCCTATCGACACAGGTATAAATTAATAGAAAACTTATCTATCGCATTAAACACCCAAAATTTCAACTTCCACTCTTATTTTGAGGATGACCCAGATAAGTGCTCTACTATGGCTTGGGACGAAACGGAAATAGCCGATCCACGTGATTTCTTCGCCGACATATATCGCCTAGCCAACGAGGCCTGGAAAGACGACCTCGAAAAAGCCAGCCGCGAAGACCAATCAACCTGGTAGCCCCCCTGAAATAACATCCCCCTTGTGGCGAGCAAGCAGGCTCCCTCGCCACAAGTACACGACCCGCTCAGCGCTTGGAAAGCTCCATAATCATCCGACTCAACAAATACACCCGAGGCACCACACTGTCCACCTCGGCATATTCCTCCGGCGTGTGAATATTCCCGCCCACTATCCCAAACCCGTCCAGCGTCGGTGTGCCGACCCCGGCCGACAAGCTTGCGTCCGCCGCGCCGCCGCTGCCTTCGATGGTCAGGGTTTTGCCCAGTTCGCCGTAGATGCCTTGGGCAATCGCGACCAGTTTGTCTGACTCCGCCGTTTGCGGCATCGGTGGCAAGCCGCGTTGCAGGCTGGTCTTCACTTCGGTGTCCGGGATCAGTTTGTTCGCGGAGACCCGTGCCAGGTCCTTCTCGATGCGGTCGAACTCTTCCGGCAGCGCGGCGCGCACGTCGGCCTTGGCGGTGGCTTGGTCGGGGATGACGTTGGTGCGGTCGCCGGCCTTGAGTACGGTGAAGTTGATGGTGGTTTTTTTCTCGGCGTCGCCCAGTTTGCCCAGTTGCAGGATCTGGTGTGCGGCTTCCATGGCGGCGTTGCGCCCCAGTTCAGGCGCGACGCCGGCGTGGGCGGCTTTGCCTTTGACTTCAACCACCGCGGTGGCGCTGCCTTTGCGCCAGACCACCAGGCCGTCGGCTGGGCGGCCGGGTTCCAGGTTGAGGGTTACGTCGTGGCCCTTGGCGGTGGTGCGGATCAGTACGGAGGCGGCGTCGGAGCCGGTTTCTTCGCTGGCGTCGAGCAGGAAGGTGATTTGTGCATAGTCCTTGAAGCCTTGGTTTTTCAGGACTTTCAATGCGTAGATGCCGGCGACGATGCCACCCTTGTCGTCCATTACGCCGGGGCCATAGGCGCGGCCGTCCTTGATGTGGAATGGGCGTTCGGCGGCCGAGCCTTCCTTGAACACGGTGTCCATGTGCGCCATCAGCAGAATTTTGGCCTTGCCGGTGCCCTTGAGGGTGGCGATCACATGGCTGTTGTTGGCGGCTTTGTCCGGCACCAGCTCGATGCTGAAACCCAGCTGTTTCAATTCATCCACGGCGATGTCGCGCACTTGGGTCAGGCCGGGCTCGTAGCCGGAGCCGGAGTCGATATTCACCAGGCGCTCCAGCAGTTTCAGGGCCTCGGCCTTGTACTGTTCAGCGTCCGCCTGGATCGGCTTGTGGGGTTCGGCGCTGTAAGCCGGTACGGCGAAGGACAAGGCCAGGGTGGCGGCCAGCAGGGTGCGGGGGAAGGTGAAGAGCATGGACCGATCCTTGTTTTTTGTTGAGGGGTGCCGCCACACCCTACCCCACTAAACGGACCGCAACCAAGCCCCCTGCAGCGAGCTGACCCGGTTGCGCCCGCTGCTTTTGGCTTCGTACAAAGCCTGGTCGGCATCGTTGAGCCAACTGGTGGCGTCGGCGTGGCTCGGCTGGTACGGCGCCAGGCCGATACTCAGGCTCGCGCGCAAGGTCGGGTCCTGGGCGTAGGCCAGGGCGTTGAAACGATCACGCAACGCGTCCATCACTTCAGTGGCACGGTTGAGCGGCATGTCCGGAAGGATCACGCAGAACTCATCGCCGCCGTAGCGTCCGGCAAGGTCGGTGGCGCGCAGGTTCTGGCGCAATACCCGGCTTAACTGGCGCAGGACGATATCCCCGGTGACATGGCCATAGGTGTCGTTGATGATTTTAAAGTGGTCGATATCGATCAGCGCGATGGCCGCCCCGGAAGGGCCACGGCGGCAACGTTGGAACTCGATTTCCAATTGATCCTTCCAGGCGCCGTGGTTGAGCAGGCCCGACAGGCTGTCGGTGCGGCTCAGGGCCAGCAGTTCGCGCTTGTGCCGCGCCAGGGTCACGGCCTGGCGGTAGCAGATCCAGCCCAGGGCCAGGGGATACAACGTCAGGATCGGCAGGCAGGCATACAGCTGGGCCTGGGTGGTGACGCCGATGAATGCGGGCGCGACTATCAGCAGCGCCGTGGCGATGCCCAGCGCCTGGGCCACCCACCCCGCCAGCAAGAAGCGCGGCCCACCGATGGCGACGTTGTTCATGCTCATCATCGACAAGGTGGTGACGCTGGGCAGCGGGTTGAAGTGCATCGCGCCGACCCAAAAGCCGCCGCAGAAGGAATCGAACAGCAGGTTGCGGCGCTCACTGCGCAGGGTATGAGCGGCACGCAAAGACGCTTGGAACGCCAGGTGCGGCCAGACAAATGCGTTGATCAGCATCCAGGCCCACACCCATGGAGACGGGTTCAGCGGATACATGCCGAACGCCACGCAAACAAAGCCGAGCGCCAGCCCCAGGAGGCGGGATTTGTACAAGCGCGAAGCGAGCGGAAGTCCATTTCCTCCGACGGCTGCCATGATGGGGGGGTAATCCTGGGTGAGTCCCTGGAGTCTATCAGGGCGACGGCAAATCGCCACTACTGCTTACAGGCTGATACTTCAGTGCGAAAACCCGCGCGCCAGCATCAATGCCACGCCGAGCAACATTATTGCCGTGATCCGCTGCAACATCACGCGCCGCTTGGGGTTTTCCAGCAGGTGTTTGATGCGCTGGCCGAAATAGCAGTACAGGCATCCACTGGCAAATTGCAGCAACAGGAAGGTCAAGCCGAGGATCGCGATATCCGCCGCCGAGCTGTGCTCCCCGGCCCCGGCGAACTGCGGGAAGACGGCGCTGAACATGATGATGGTCTTGGGGTTGGAAAAGCCGGTCAATAAGCCCTTGCCGAACAGGCTGCGCGAGCCCTCCACGGCGCCGGCCTTGTCGATCGACACGCCGCTGCTGGTCCACTGCTTGTACGCCAGGTAAAGAATGTAGGCAACGCCGACAAACTGGATGGCCTGGGTAATCGCAAGGTTGCCCTTGATCAGCTCGGAAAAGCCCACGGCGAAGATCAGGATCGAAATCAGGTACGACACACTGGCGCCGAGCTGCGCCGGGATCGAACTGCGCAGGCCGTCCTTCAGGCCCAGGCTCAATAACAACAGGGTCATGGGGCCGGGACTGAAGGTCATGGTCGCGCAAAACAACAGGAAGTAGAGAAACGAAGACAGCGTTAACGCACTTGTCATGGTCAGGGACCTTGAATGGGGCGCACGCCGCACGCGTGCGCCCATGGTTTACATCAGGCGACCGCGATTTCGGTCGTCAGGGATTCGCGGTACATCAAGGCGAGGTCAGCCAAGGCGGCCCTGGCGGTCTGGTTGCGGGTCTCGAATGCCACCAGGCCCTTCCAGTTGGTTTCGACGATGGCCTGCATCACGTCGGCGTAGTCGCAGTTGCCGTCGTGAATGCCGAAGTGCTGGTCTTGCACGCCGTTGTTGTTGCTGAAGGAGATGCCCTTGATCACGTGGTGATACTTGCGCACCACCGCCGCCGGCAGGCCGTTCTCGATATTGGCGTGGCCGGCATCGAGGAAGAAATACACGTTGTCATGGGCTTGAAGGCGCTCGAACACAAAAGCGTATTCCGCCTCATGGGTGAAGATGTAGTGGAACGGGCGATAGTTGACGTAGTTGGACAGGTTTTCCAGGTAGATGTCCGTGCCCTGGGTCGCGGCGTAAGCGGCCAGTTCCTGAACTGACTTGAGGTAATGTTCCAGGGCAACTTTCTTGGCCTTGAGCACCATCTTCGGTTCGACGATGCAGCCACCGTGAATGATCAGCGGCGCGCCCAGGCGACTGGCGATATCGATTTCTTGCTTGACGTAGGCCACCGCCGCCACGCGGAACGCCTCGACGTCACTGGCCAGCGGCGCCTTGAAGTTGCCGTGGAAGACCGGCTTGACGCCGCTGGCGGCGATTTGCGCGCGCAGGCTTTCGATGCGCGCCTCGGTCCAGTCATCGACCATTTCGCCGAACAGGCTGCCGTCGACATACCAGTGGGTGCACTGCCCTTCGATGGCGGCTTGCAGGCCCTGTTCAGCGTCCAGGTACTTCTGGTGCGCCACACCGGTACAGAACGGCACGGCAGAGTTGATCAGTTTGCTTTCCATGGAGCGATTCCTTTCGTTGATGGAGGGTCAGGCGTGTGAAGGGTCAGCGAGTTCGATGGCCATGAAATCGGCCTTGGTCACGCCACAATCCGGACATGTCCAATCTTCAGGCACCTCTTCCCAAGGGGTGCCGGCGGGTATTCCATCCTCCGGAATGCCCAATTCTTCTACGTACATAAAACCGCAGGGTGCACACATATAAGTCTTCATGAGAATGCAGAATCCATTGCTCGGGAGTAGGAAATTCCGCCAATTCCTGGCGAGATGGCGCGCAGTCTAGGGGAATGGCATTGCGCCAGGCAGGTAAAGTGATGCCTAATCCGGCCTGACTTCACCGGTAAAAGTACCGGCAAACAAAAGGACGCTTCATGTTGGTATCCGCCATCGCTTTCGTGGAAGGCACACCCAAGGTCCAGCAGATCGTGGAGGCCTTCAGCCAGGCCATCGAGGCCGGTGAATGGGCGCCCGGCAGCAAGTTGCCGTCGGTGCGGGCGTTGACCGAAATCCTCGGTGTCAGCAAATTCACCCTCAATGAGGCCCTGGACCGCCTGCGCGGGCGCAACCTGCTCACCTCCAGCCAGGGCCGTGGCTATTTCGTGGCGATGGACACTGCGCGCCCGGCGTCGGTGACCTGGGTCGACCTGCTGCCCCAGGACCTGCTCAGCGTGTTGCGCCGCCCCTTGGCCACCGCCAGTGGCGAGCTACGCCCCGGCGGCGGGCACTTGCCGGAAGCATGGTTGAATGGCGAAGCAATCCGCCAGGCCATGCGCAGCGTGGTGCGCGCGCCGTCGCTGCGCATCGCCGGGCTCGGCACTCCGGCCGGGCTGTTGCCGTTGCGCCAGGCGCTGCAACAGAAACTGCACGGCGAGGGCCTGTCGGTGCCGGTGGAACAGATCATCACCACGCCCAACACCGTGCAAGGCCTGGACATGCTCATGCGCCTGCTGGTGCGTCCCGGCGACACGGTGCTGTTGGACGCGCCGTGCTACTTCAACTTCCACGCCAACCTGGCCCTGCATGGGGTCAAGGTGGTGACCCTGGAACGACGCCCCGACGGCTTCGACTTCACCGCCTTGGAACACCTGCTGGCCGAACACCGGCCCAGCCTGTACCTGACCACCAGCGTCTTGCATAACCCCACCGGCCATTCCTTCAGCCCCAGTCAGGCGTTTCGCCTGCTGCAACTGACCCAGCACTACCACTGCCATATCGTCGAGGATGATCTCTACGGCGACCTGCACCCCAACCCGCCGCCACGCCTGGCCGCCGTCGCCGGGCTGGATCAGGTCACCTACCTGTCGGGGTTCTCCAAGATCCTCAGCGCCAACGCCCGCGTCAGTTACGTGGTGGCCGCGCCGCAGCTGGCCGCCAACCTGACCAATATGAAATTGATGAGCGGCGGCGTGACCTCGGAGCTGTTCGAGCAGATCGTGTACCGCATGCTCAGTGAGGGTAGCTATGCCAAGCACCGCAAGCGCATGGTCCAGAGTCTGATGGAAGCCGGTGGGCGCGTCGAGCAGTGGCTCAAGCGCTGCGGTTGCGAACTGCCGATGGCGTTTGAAGGCGGCATGTTTATCTGGGCGCGCCTGCCGACCGGCGTCAACGGCGAGCTGCTGGCCCAGGAAGCCTTGAAGCGCAGCATGGTGCTGGCGCCCGGCACACTGTTCGGCTACGACCCGGCGCATCGCGACCTGATGCGGTTCAATGTGGCCCACAGTGATGAGCCGCGGGTGCAGCGGGTATTCGAGGCGTTGTTGGTGCAGGCGGTACGGGCAGCTTGAGTGGCGGTGCCGTCACCCCGGCAACGGCATTACCCGCAACGGCCGCACCGACTTGTAGGAAAAGCTCGAATAAATTTCTTTCACACAGGGCAGGGTCTGCAGAACTTCCCTGGCGAATTCGCCAAATGACTCCAGGTCCTTGGCCACCACTTCCAGCAGGAAGTCATAGCGCCCCGACACGTTATGGCAGGCCACAATCTCTGGAATCGCCAACAGCCGCTGCTCGAACGCCCGGGCGATTTCCTGGGTGTGGCTTTCCATCATGATGCTGACGAAGGCGGTCACCCCATAGCCCAGGGCCTTGGGGGACAGGATCGCCTGGTAACCGCTGATCACCCCACTCTCTTCCAGGTTGCGCACCCGTCGCCAGCACGGCGACGTGGTCAGGGCAACGCGCTCGGCCAGTTCGGCCACGGTCAGGCGGGCATTGCTCTGCAAGGCGTTTAACAGGGCTTTATCGGTGCGGTCCAGACTGATAGGCATAACGTGCCTCTATTCATTGTTTTTATCGGGTTTTCATCCATGAACGACGGCGTTTCGAGGCATTTTTGCAACGTTCAACTGTGGTTATGAGCATAGCATTGTAGGAAATAAGGAGCGCCTGACATGAACAATAAACACCCTGCGTTCGGTTTTTCTACCCGCGCGATTCACCACGGTTACGACCCCAAGGACCATCACGGCGCCCTGGTACCGCCGATCTACCTGTCGGCCACCTTCGCTTTTCCGACAGCCGAGTACGGCGCGGCCTGCTTTGCCGGGGAGGCCTCCGGTCACTTCTATACGCGTATTTCGAATCCGACCCTGGCCCTGCTGGAGTCGCGTATGGCCGCCCTGGAAAACGGCGAGGCGGCGGTGGCGTTCAGTTCCGGGATGGGCGCGATTGCTGCAACGTTCTGGACCCTGCTGCGCCCAGGCGACGAGGTAATCGTCAGTCAGACGCTGTACGGCTGCACCTTCGCCCTGCTGCACGGCATCGGCGAATTCGGCATCAAGGTGCGCCATGTCGACCTCACCGACCTGGCCGCCCTGCAAGCGGCACTCTGCCCCGCAACCCGCATGATCTACTGCGAGACCCCGGCCAATCCCACCCTGCGCCTGGTGGACATCGCCGCGGTGGCCCGGCTCGCCCACCAACAACCGAATGTCACCGTGGTAGTCGATAACACCTATTGCACGCCCTACCTGCAACGGCCCCTGGAGCTGGGCGCCGATGTGGTGGTGCACTCGGCCACCAAGTACCTCAGCGGGCATGGCGACATCACCGCAGGCATTGCGGTGAGCAGTCATGCGATAGCGAAACGCATCCGCCTGCAAGGGCTCAAGGACTTGACCGGCGCGGTGATGTCGCCGCAGGACGCCGCCTTGCTGATGCGCGGTCTCAAGACCCTCGCCCTGCGCATGGACCGCCATTGCAGCAACGCCCAGGCCGTGGCCGAAGCCTTGCAGGCGCATCCCGCCGTGCAGTGGGTGACCTACCCAGGGCTGGCGTCCTTCCCACAATACGAACTGGCTGCGCGGCAAATGAAGCAATCCGGCGGCATGATTGCCTTTGAGCTCAAAGGCGGAATCGACACCGGGCGGCGCTTCATGAACGCGCTCAAGCTGTTTACCCGCGCGGTCAGCTTGGGCGACGCCGAATCACTGGCCCAGCACCCGGCCAGCATGACCCACTCCACCTACACCCCCGAGGAACGCGCGCAACACGGCATCAGCGAAGGCCTGGTGCGCTTGTCGGTGGGGCTTGAGGACGTCGCCGACCTGTTGGCGGATGTGCAACAGGCATTGGGCAAGTGTGCCCGTGCGGTTGCGCGTCCAACGTTGCTGGCCGCGCACGCGGGGAAATAACCGTCGGGCTGTTAGCATACTTACGACTTAATACGACTACCGTTGCTCGCTACATCGGCTTAACAAGTACAAGTTATAGGATTTCCAAACTTTGGATGGGAAAGTTACTTAGAGTAAAGTCGGACGTTTGCGAGAGCTTTGCCGTATCAGTCTGAATGACCTTCGGCGCCCGGTGCAGCACGCCTGCAAAGCTACGCGGCCTCAAGAGCCAGGCTGTGTAGCCAGAAGCACATCATTTGGTTGCTAAACGCGAGCTTGAAATCAAAGCAGATCAAAGGGACAGCAATAACTACTTGATGTATAGGAATTAAATACGCGCGAGAACTTTCGATAGCCGTGTGCCATTCACCACATCAGTGGTTGGAACATTGCCATCGGGGGCAAGCCCCTCCCACATTTGGCCTGTGTCGCCTGTTCGAATGCATCGATTACTGCTCAACAGGTGATCGCTCACGGCCCGATTTGACTGTTACGCCTTCAGTCAACGGACAAAGCGTCAAGTGCCCTTAAGCTCAGATCGAAAGAGTATTTATCAAGCGGTTTTCAGAACCTTATGCTTCGGTTCATTCCGTTGAAAATCGAGCCGCTCATGACCCTTCGCCGCCCCATCGCTGCTGTATTAGGATTGCTGGCTTTGTCCGTTGCCGTGAGCGCCGACGCCCAGGAAACCCTGCGCATCGGCTATCAAAAATCCTCGACCCTGATCACCCTGCTGAAAACCCAGGGCACCCTGGAAAAAGCCCTCAAGGCCGATAACGTCGACGTCAGCTGGCATGAGTTCCCCAGCGGCCTTCCCTTGCTGGAAGCGCTGAATGTCGGCAACGTCGACATCAGCGCCGATGTGGCCGACACCGTGCCGATCTTCGCCCAGGCGGCCCAGGCCAAGCTCACCTACTTCGCCCAGGAAGCACCCTCGCCTGCCGCCCAGGCCATCGTGGTGCGCAAGGACTCGCCGATCCAACAACTGGCAGACCTCAAAGGCAAAAAAGTCGCCGTGACCAAGGCTGCCGGCAGTCACTATTTGCTGATCGCCGCCTTGAACAAGGCCGGCCTGGCCTTCTCGGATATCGAGCCGGCGTATCTCTCGCCCGCAGACGGCCGCGCCGCGTTCGAAAACAACAAGGTGGATGCCTGGGTTACCTGGGAACCGTTCCTGACCAGCGTGCAACGCCAATTGCCGACGCGCACGCTGGCGGACGGTACCGGGCTGGCCAGTTACAAGCGTTATTACCTGACGGGCACGCCCTACGCCCAGGCCCACCCCCAGGTGCTGAAGGTGGTGTATGCGCAGCTGGAGCAGGCCGGCCAATGGGTAAAAACCCATCCGCAGGACGCGGCGAAAGTGCTCGGCCCGTTGTGGGGCAATCTGGATGGGGCAACGGTGGAAGCTGCGAATGCGCACCGCAGTTATCAGGTGCAACCGGTGACGCCGGAGCAGTTGGGTGAACAGCAGAACATTGCCGATGCGTTCTTCAAGGCAGGCTTGTTGCCCAGGGCCGTGGACGCCAAGGCCGTGCAGACTTGGCAGCCGTAACCATGTGTGAGGGAGCAAGCCCCTCTTGCATGTGGCCCCAGGCACATCAATCCGGATCGCGTTCATCCAACGCACGCGCCGCCAACGCACCCATCACCCCGCCTGCGATTGGCGCCAGCCAGAACAACCAGAGCTGTGACAGGTATTGCGCCCCGGCAAACAACGCCGGGCCCGTGCTTCGCGCGGGGTTGACCGACGTGTTGGTCACCGGGATCAGCGCCAGGTGAATCAGGGTCAGCGCCAGGCCGATGGCGATGGGTGCAAAGCCGGCAACCGCGCCCGGCGCCGTGACGCGCATGATGATCAACACAAAAAAGAACGTGGCGATCAGCTCGGCCAATGCAGCGGACTTCATGTCGAAGTGGCCGGGACTCAGCGGGCCATAACCGTTGGCGGCAAAACCGCCGAGTTCGAAACCGGGCTGGCCGTTGGCGATCAAGTACAGTGCTGCGGCCGCCAGAATTGCGCCAATCACCTGCGCCGCGATGTAAGGCAACACATCAGCACCACACACTCGACGCCCCGCCCATAAGCCAATGGTCACCGCCGGGTTGAAATGCCCGCCGGAAATACCGCCCACTGCATAGGCCATGGTCAATACCGTAAGACCAAACGCCAGCGACACCCCTGCAAAACCAATACCCAACTCTGGAAACGCCGCCGCCAGGATGGCACTGCCACATCCGCCGAAGGTCAGCCAGAAAGTACCCAGAAGCTCTGCGATCAAACGCTTTTGCACACTCGACTCCATTGCCGTTCATGCCGTCACACGGGGGGTGGGCGGTCCCGCGCGACGGTAGCAATGGACATTGATGAGCCCTATAGGACTTGTCCGGTTTTGTGTGGGAGGGGGCTTGCCCTAATGCCAGTCAGTTAAGCGTACACCACCGTCTGTAGGAGCGAGCTTGCTCGCGAAAAACTCACAGGCACCGCGTTTATTCAGGAAGCACGCGTTATCGTTGACGTTTTTCGCGAGCAAGCTCGCTCCTACAAAAAGCCTTGACTGACTGGCATTAGCCCAAGGCCGCTCTCTATTTTTCCCGTTCAGCTCTGCACCACACCCGTCCCAAACCGCCGAATCGCCAGGCAATACCCTATCAACCCCAGCGCCGCCAGCAACCCGCCCGCCGCGCCGATCCAGGCGAAGCCGAAGTGGCTGCCGACCCAACTGCCCATCAGCGCGCCGCCGCCGATGCCGATGTTGTAGATGCCGGAAAACATCGCCATCGCCACGTCCGTGGCGTCCGGCGCGAGCACCAGTACCTTGGACTGCATCGCCAGGCCGAAGCCCATGATCGCCATGCCCCAGAACACGCTCAGCACCACCAGGTAGGATTGGGCGCCGCTCAACGGCAGCATCAGCGCCAGGCAGGCCGCGAGCAGGAATACGCAGCTGATCACGAACACGTGCGGATTGAACCGATGCACCAGGCTGAACAGCAGCGAGCCGATGATGCCGGCGCCGCCGAACACCAGCAGGATCAGGGTGACCGCACTGCCGCCCAGGCCGGCGACACCTTCGACGAAGGGTTCGATGTAGCTGTAGGCGGTGAATTGTGCGGTGACGGTCATCGCGGTCAGCACGTAGAGCGCCACCAATGCCGGGCGTTTGAACAGCAACGGCAGGCTGCGCAGCGAGCCGGAGTTCTGGCTCGGCAGCGGCGGCAAGGTGCGCGCCAGCCAGAACACCAGCGCGGCCGCAAACGCGGCGATCACCAGGAAGGTGGTGCGCCAGCCCATGGCTTCGCCGAGCAGGCGGCCAAGGGGAATGCCCAGCACCATCGCCAGGGAGGTGCCGGTGGCGAGCAGGCCAAGGGCTTGCACCTGCTTGCCCACCGGTGCCAGGCGTACCGCCAGGGAGGCGGTGATCGACCAGAACAACGCATGGGCCAGGGCGATACCGATGCGGCTGACCATCAGCAGGCCGAAGCTGGTCGCCACGCTGGACAGGATATGACTGGCGATAAACAAGCCAAACAACACGATCAGCAACTTGCGCCGTTCGACGTTACGCGTGAGCAGCATCACCGGCAACGATGTCAGCGACACGATCCACGCGTAAATAGTGAGCATCAGGCCGACGCTGGCCACGGGCATATCGAAGCTGGCGCCGATAGCGCTGAGCAGGCCGACCGGCACGAATTCGGTGGTATTGAACACAAACGCGGCCAGCGCCAGGGCGATGACCGGTTGCCAATTGGCTTGAGGGGTTGCGGCTGAAAGGCTCATTGACGGGCGAGGTACTCTGACAGTGATCAAACGGCCGCGCAGGGCATGCGGGCCGTTGAACATTCTATAGGTTTCTCGTGCAGCTGTTGGCGCCGATCCTGCGACAATCGCGCGCAGTCTCAGGGCAACGTATCAAGCCTGACTTACGGATCCACCTGCGTCATCAACTCAGGAATGCTTTCCGGTCGATTCGCATAGCGCTGGGCCAACGCCGCGCACACCATCAGCTGGATCTGGTGAAACAGCATCAGCGGCAGGATCAGCACGCCCATGGTCGCCCCGGCGAATAGCACCTGGGCCATGGGCACGCCGGTGGCCAGGCTTTTCTTCGAACCGCAGAACAGGATGGTGATGCGGTCTTCCTGGTTAAAGCCGAACGCCTTGCCCAGCAGCGCGGAGGCCACCAGCACCAGGGCCAGCAACACGCAGCACGCCACCACCAGCCCGCCCAGTTCCCACAGCGGAATCTGGTGCCAGATGCCTTCGTTGACCGCTTCGCTGAAGGCACCGTACACCACCAGCAAGATCGAGCCCTGGTCGACAAATTTGAGCCAGTTTTTATTGCGGCCCACCCAGTCGCCGATCCAGCGCCGGGCGATTTGGCCGGCGACGAACGGCAGCAACAACTGCACGCTGATCTTCAGGATCGCGTCGACGGTGGAGCCGCCATCGCCGTGCACATCAAGCAGCAGGGTCACCAGCAACGGCGTCAAGAAGATCCCGAACAGGCTCGAGGCCGCCGCGCTGCAGATCGCCGCCGGGATGTTGCCGCGCGCCAGGGAGGTGAAGGCAATCGCCGATTGCACCGTGGCCGGCAGCGCGCAGAGATAAAGCATGCCCATGTACAGCTCGTTGCCGATCAGCCGTGACAGCAGTGGCTTGAGCGCCAGGCCGAGCAGCGGAAACAGCACGAAGGTCAGGCTGAACACCAGCAGGTGCAGACGCCAGTGCCCGGCCCCGGCGACGATGGCCTGGCGTGACAGCTTGGCGCCGTGCAGGAAAAACAGCAGTGCGATGGCGAAGTTGGTGACCCAGCCGAAGGCCACGGCGGTCTGGCCGCTGGCCGGCAGCAAGGAGGCGAGGATCACCGTGGCGATCAGCGTCAGGGTGAAGTTGTCGGGTAGGAAACGTGGACGGGTCATAAGCAAATCTTCCAGGGGTTGCCAAGAGCATCTTGGCGACTCTAACGTAACGACCTGTTACCGACTAACGCCAATGAGCCAGTAAATGCCGCCTAAAGGACACGAAAAAACCGTCCGCCGCAGCGTACCCGGGCTGTCCAGCCTGCCACGACCGGTGTATGGGCGCACCGAATCCTTGCCCAACCGCGCGCTGACGCGGCGGCACAGCCATCCATGGGTGCAGTTGTCGTATGCGATTTCCGGGGTGCTGGAGATCCAGACCAGCGCCGGCCGCTTCGTTGCGCCACCGCAGCGTGCGGTGTGGATTCCGGCGGGCATGCCCCATCGCGTTTATAGCTCGCCCCATACGGAAATGCGCAGCCTTTACCTCGATTGCCGCGTGACCGCCTGGGCAGCAGAGCGCTGCCAGGTGCTGGCGGTGAGCAATTTGTTGCGCGAATTGATCCGCAGCTTCAGCGAACTGCCCGTGGAATATGCCGAGGATGGCCCCGACGGCCGCCTGGCCCAAGTGGTGTTGGACCAACTCGCTGCAGCGCCCCACGTGGATTTGATGCTGCCCTTGCCCCACGACCCGCGCCTGCGCCAGATTTACCGCAGCCTGAACCTGCATCCAGAGCAGCAGACCACCCTGGGTGAGTGGAGCCGCAAACTGGGGGTGAGCGAAAAGACCCTCAGCCGTTTGTTTTTGCGCGACACAGGGCTGACGTTTCGCGCGTGGCGCCAACGCCTGCGACTGTTGAGCGCCCTGCCCGGCCTGGAGCAAGGTGAACGGGTGACGGATGTGGCGTTGGGCTGTGGTTATGAATCGACTTCGGCGTTTATCAACGCGTTTCGCCAGCAGTTCGAGGCCACGCCCGGTGAATTTTTTCGCTGAGCGTTGCCCAGTTGACCAAGCGCCACGTTCAAATAATCCCCAAACACGCGCTCGGCTGGTATTGTGCCGCGCTTTGAAAGACCGCTACCGACTTGCGAGGAAATGGACGTTGAACACTGACGAAAAAATGACCGGGGACCTGTTCGAGGTTGATAAGCGCCTGTCACTCAAGCCCGTGGTGGACTTCAACGCCTACCTGCGCAGCGCTTTCGGCGACGGCCCGTGCACCTGCATCCGCTGCGGCGCCAGCGGCGGCGATGAGAGCGGTTATGCGTTCCAGCACACCTTCAATTTCGACGGCAAGCCCACGCACCGCCGCTTCGCCTCCACGGCGGGCAGTGATGTGGTGATGGTGCTGAAGAAAGCCTGGTTGTCCTACACCAAGGCGGAGTTGCCGCTCAGCGGCGTGCTGGTGCTCGATACCGTCAAGGAATTCGTCGAGCCACAGCTGCACAAGCGCGTGGCGCCACTGCTATTGGCCAGCGGGTTGGTAAAGGATGTCGATGACCAATTGCACATTCAGCCACAAGCATTGACTTGAACGCACTTCAAATGTGGGAGGGGGCTTGCCCCCGATGGCGGTGAGCCAGCTAAGCATTGGTTGGCTGACACACCGCTATCGGGAGCAAGCCCCCTCCCACATTGGTTTTGTATTAGCAAATTAAAAACCGGGAACGCCTTGCACCCGAATCTCAGGCGTCAGTTCTTCCAGCGGCTCGGTCAGCGGCCGGTCGCTGCTCCCCGGCACCAGAATCACCTTGCGGCACTCCTCCTCGCACTTATCGAACAGCTCATAGCCGCGCGCCGCCTGTTCCAACGACAGCCGGTGGGTGATGATCGCTTCCGGGTTCAGGTGGCCCAGTTCGATATGCTCCAGCAGCTCCGGCAGGAAGCGCTGCACGTGAGTCTGGCCCATCTTGAAGGTCAGGCCCTTGTCGAACGCGTCGCCAAACATGAAGCCGTGGATAAAGCCGGCATACACCCCGGCCACGCTGACCACGCCACCACGGCGCACGGCGGCGATGCATTGGCGCAGGGCCTTGCCGCTGCTGCCTTCGATCTTCAAGGTGGTGAGGATCGTTTCGGTGGTGCTGCCCTTGGCTTCGAAACCCACCGCATCCACCACGCCATCGACACCGCGCATGCCGGCGGTCTGGCGGATGATGGTGTCGGCGGGGTCGTCGTCCTCTTCGAAGTTGATCGGGATCACGCCGTACATTTTTTGCGCGTAGGCCAATCGATAGGGATGGTCGTCGACCATGAAAATCTGTTCGGCGCCGAGCATCTGCGCGCACGCTGCGCTGAGCAAGCCCACCGGGCCAGCACCATAGATCGCCACGCTCGAGCCTTTGCCGATACCGGCGTTGGTCACCGCCTGCCAGGCGGTGGGCAGGATGTCGGACAGGAACAACACCTTTTCATCCGCCAGCACACCGGGCACCTTGAACGGCCCGGCGTTGGCCTTGGGCACGCGCACCAGCTCGGCCTGGCCTCCGGGAATGCCGCCATACAGGCGGCTATAGCCGAACAGCGCGGCCCCCGGCGGGATCGCCTTTTTATTCAGGATCGCACCGCGCCCGTCGTTGGTGGTTTCGCAGGCAGCGTACTGCTGCAGCTGGCAGAAAAAACAGTCGCCACAGGCAATCACGAAGGGGATCACCACGCGGTCACCGCGTTGCACCGCCGTCACGGCCGGGCCGGTTTCCTCGACGATGCCCATGAACTCGTGCCCGAAGATATCGCCATGCTCCACGGTCGGGATCTTGCCCCGGTACAGGTGCAAATCCGAACCGCAGATCGCCGTGGCGGTGACGCGCAAAATGATGTCGTCGGGCTGTTCAATGATCGGGTCAGGTACCGTATCGACCTGGACTTTGTGGGCGCCTTGGTAGGTCATCGCGCGCATGCTCTGCACTCCTGTGGTTGGGCTTATTAGTTAAGGGCGCATGCAGTGCCCAGCGTTCCCTCAACCTGCTGCGGCAACCGATAAATGGTCGCCGCGGCTCTGGGCCAGGAGCCCATCCACCACGCGGCACAGGCCGCCCGACGCATTGGCACCCGCGCTGCGCGCCTGCGCGTACCAATGCAACTGCTCGGTTGCACTGTTACCGCGCCGCAGCAACCTGTGCAGGCTGTCAAACAGCTGGCCTTCACCCAGGGCGTCGGCCGTGTCGGCGAACCTCTGGCAAGCGCGTTGCAACCACTGGTGCGCGCTGCAAAGGGCGCCTGAGGCGTCCAGCGCAAAGGTACCGGCTGCGCCAAAGCGCTTGGCTTGCCAGCGGTTTTCCTTGAGCAGCCAACGCATCTCGGGGGTGAAGCCCGCACCGGGCTGCTGCATCGAGCAGGCATGGCTGACCATCACCCGAAATAACGTCGCCAGGGCCAGGCCATCTTCCAGCCGCGGGCATGCATCGGTCATGCGCAGTTCAAGGGTGGGATAGCGCGCCGCCGGGCGAATGCCCCACCAGCCGTTGCCATCGGCTTCGATCGCGCCCATGCGCTGCAACATTGCCAAGTAGCGCTGGTACTCGTCCCAGTCGGCAAAATGCTCCGGCACACCCATGCGCGGCCACTCATCGCAAGCGGCCTGGCGGTAGCTCATGAAGCCCGTGGGCGCACCGTTCCAGAAGGGTGAGGAGCAGCTCAACAACAGCAGTAACGGCAACCAGGGCAACACCTCGTTCATCACCGCGATGCGATCGACCCGTGCCGGTACCTCGACATGCACGTGCAAGCCACACAACACACTGCGCCGCGCCACGTACTGCACATCCTCGAATAATTGCCGGAAGTGCCCGTGCTCAGTGGGCCGTTGCTCACGCCAGTCGGCCAAGGGATGGCTGCCGGCGCACACCACGCCCAGGCCGAAGTCAGCCAAGGCCCGCGCCAGGTTGCGGCGCACCGTTGCCAGGTAGTGGGCCGCCTCCTCACCGGAGTGGAACACCGGTGAGGCGGCCTCTATCTGGCCCTGGAACATTTCATGGGTAAAACCCTCACCGATGGCTTCTCGGCAGGCCGCGATTACGGTTGCCGAGGGTGCGGCGAGCATCTGGCGCGTGTGCAGGTCAGTGATGAAATACTCCTCTTCGACACCGAAGGTGAGCATGAGCGTTCAGCGCAGGCGTGTAACGGTAAGTGCAACCACAGCGATCCGCTCGACGCGTTCATACCCCGGTTTATCGAGTTCTTCGCCGAAGACGTCTGGGTCCAGTTCACGGTAGGTCCAGCCATAGGCGTCGCTGGTCAGCAGCGGCTTGACCGCCTCCAGAAACGCATCGCCGCCCGCCACCATGGCCACGCCGGTATACAACACCAGGCTGCCGCCAATGGCGAGGCGTGGGAGCGATTCGCTGACGATGCGCACCGACAGCTGTTCGCCCAACGCGCCACCGCCGTGGCGATAGGCGCGCTGGCGGTCGTCATTCATATACGGCGGGTTGGCGACGATCAGGTCGAATTCGCCGTCGACGCTGGTCAGCACATCACTCTGGTACACACTGACATTCGCCAGGCCGGCCAGCTCGGCATTCACCGCAGTCAAGCGCAGCGCACGGGGATTGATATCCACCGCCAGCACCTCGGCGTCGTGCCGCGCATGGGCGATGACCAGCGCGCCGACACCCGCCCCGCAACCGACGTCCACCGCACGCTTGAGCGGTTCGAAACGCTGCTGCAGATGGGCTTGGATAACCTGGGCGAATCGATAGCTGTCGGGGCCGAAAAACACCGCGTCCGCCTCGACGGTGGGAAAAGGCGAATGGGCAAACAGCAGGTCATCCAGGCTCGACCAGCGCACCGTGCTGCGCCATAGGGCGTCGTGTTTTTCGATCACCTCGGCCTGCTGCAACTCGTCACGAAACGCCTCGGGCAACAGCTCGTTGTCAAACGGCATCGACCAGCCGAATACGTCACGCATATTCATCGCCAGCGGCGTGCCCAGGCGCCGGTACACGCGCTCGTGGGTCAGCGGCGTCGGCGTGATAAAACGGTAACCGCTTTCCTTCAAGCCTCGGCCGAGGTTGAGCAGGGCGCGGTCAGCCAGTTGTTGTGCAGACATGGAGTTTCCTTAGCGCAGGCGTGCGCGCAGTTGGATAAAGCGGCGGGTGGCGTACAACCCTGCGGGGCTGCAGTGACGCCGCGCCGACATCCACGAGATCAGCGCGGTGAGCTGCTGGTCATCGGGCAAGTTCCATAACGAATCCACCAGGGCCTGGGTGTCAGGATCCGCAGGACGATGCTGCTCGCGGGAGAAACGGCTGCCACGGCCCGGACGAACCGGCGGCACGCGCTGGGTGCTGATCCAGTCCCCGGCGATCCAGTCATGCAGCACCTGTTTTTCATAACCGCTGAACACGCCGAACATTGCCGCTCCCGCCCCCTCGATCAACTGCCAGAAGCGGCTCTCGGCGGGATCCTGGTTGCGCTTGATCCAGCCCTTGTCTTCCATTGCCCTGAGGAAATCCCCGATCTGGCCGGGCTTGGCCAGCCACTGGTTGACGGTCTTGCCTTCGAAGCGGCAGTAGTCCGAATGCATGTGCTGACCAAAGGTGCGCTTGCGTTCGAGCATGGCCACCACTTCGTCCTGCAGATCGAAATCTGCGATGACCGCCGTGGTGCCTGGGCCGAGATCGTTGAGGCGATACCCGGCCGCAACACGACGGTAGAACGCCTCCCTGCCCTCCCCCAGCGGCAGCAAGCTCAACACCGATTGCGCGGCTTTGCTGGCGTGGCCGCTGCTGGCGTTGTCGATGGTCACGTGGAGGGTGAAGTAATAGGGGTCGATGCCCAATTCACTGAGTTCGTATGAAGTGATCAACAGGTGCAGTGGCAACTGCTCGTAACCCAGGTTGTAACCGATGACTTCCGGCAGGAACTCGTCGGCGCACAGGCCCAGGGCCAGCTGCAGGGCGCCTTGCAGGTAGTGGCCATCTTCAAGCCCGGCCTCGCTGTCAGCATCGTGCTCACTGAGCAGCTTGCGATAGATCACCACATGGTTCTGCGCGGCTTCGCCGTCGCCCAACTCTTCGAGGTAGGTGGTCAGCAGGCCGTCGAAACGCTGGTCCTGCCAATAGCGCAACAGGCCGTAGAGCCAGGCGCCGTCGACCTGTTTGGTCGGGGCCACGCGCTGCAGCACATACAACGCGTGCGCCTTGTTCTGGAAATAGCGACGCGGCCGGCCCTGCTGGCGTTGCTCCAAGTACTCGGCATAAGCCTGGGCCACGACGGCGCAACGCTGTTCGACCCAGGCCAGCAACTGCTCGGGCACGTCGGGCAGGTCGCAAGCGGTGTCTTCTACGTGCGCCAACTGATCCTGCAGGTAGTCACGCGCCAATGCTGCCGCGCCTGGGGCTTCACCATACAGCTGTTGATACACCCGTTGATGCCGGCCAGGGGCCGAGTCGGTGAGAGAGGCCGGTTGGCCCGACAGCGCAGTGAGGAGTGTCATGGTGGCAGTTTCCGCAAAGTCCGTTACAACGGGCCACCCGGCAAGGCGGCCCCGCAAAAGCGCTTCAAACCACACGCTTATGGAATGCAGAGCCTCGGGATGTGCGAAAAATTCAAATGAGGTTGTAAAAGGGGGGATAAGCGGTCGCTCGGCAAGTTGCAAATGCCTTACGGGCTCATGAAGCAGATTCAAATGTGGGAGGGGGCTTGCTCCCGATAGCGGTGGATCAGTGAGTGCATTGGTCACTGACAAACCGCTATCGGGAGCAAGCCCCCTCCCACTTTTGATACTCAGTGTCCCTATTACTTACGCGCCGCCTCCCACTGCTTGAGCAGGTCGTTGTAGTTCACGGTCTCGCCTTTAGGCTTCTCGTTCGCCAGTTTCGGCTTCGGCGCGCCAGGCTGGTCGAACCAGTATTGCGCGTCACGCTCGGGGTTCATTTTCGGGCCGCACACCGGTTGCACCTTGGAGCGCTCCAGGCGCGTCATGATCGCGTCCTGTTCCTTGGCTAGGTTGTCCAGGGCCTGTTGCGGGGTTTTCTCGCCGCTGGCGGCGGCCGCGATGTTGCTCCACCACAGTTGCGCCAGGCGTGGGTAGTCCGGCACGTTGGTACCGGTCGGCGACCACTCGGTGCGGGCCGGGCTGCGGTAGAACTCCACCAGGCCGCCGAGTTTGGGGGCCATGTCGGTCATGGCCTGGGAGTTGATATCGGACTCACGAATCGGCGTCAGGCCGACGATGGTCTTCTTCAGCGACACGGTTTTCGAGGTCACGAACTGCGCGTAGAGCCAGGCCGCGAGTTTCTGCTTCTCCGGCGTGGACTTGAGGAAGGTCCAGGATCCTACGTCCTGATAGCCCTTTTTCATGCCCTTTTCCCAGTACGGTCCGACCGGTGACGGCGCCATGCGCCATTTCGGCGTACCGTCGGCATTCACCACCGGCAGGCCCGGCTTGACCATGTCGGCGGTAAAGGCGGTGTACCAGAAGATTTGTTGGGCGATGTTGCCCTGGGACGGCACCGGGCCGGATTCGGAGAAGGTCATGCCTGCCGCTTCCGGTGGCGCGTAGGCTTTCATCCAGTCCACGTATTTCTGCGTGGCAAAAACAGCGGCCGGGCCGTTGGTGTCACCGCCGCGAGTGACGCTGGAGCCCACCGGGTGGCAGTCCTCCACGCGAATGCCCCACTCGTCCACCGGCAAGCCGTTGGGCAAGCCCTTGTCGCCGCCACCGGCCATGGAGAACCAGGCATCGGTGAAGCGCCAGCCCAGGGATGGGTCTTTCTTGCCGTAGTCCATGTGCCCGTAAATGCGCTTGCCGTCGATTTCCTTGACGTCTTCGCTGAAGAATTTGGCGATGTCTTCATAGGCCGACCAGTTCACCGGCACGCCGAGGTCATAGCCGTACTTTTCCTTGAACTTGGCTTTCAGCTCCGGGCGCTCGAACCAGTCGGCGCGGAACCAGTAAAGGTTGGCGAACTGCTGGTCGGGCAGCTGGTAAATCTTGCCGTCCGGGGCGGTGGTGAAAGACAGGCCGATAAAGTCCTTGAGGTCCAGGGTCGGCGAGGTGAAGTCCTTGCCTTCGTTGGCCATCAGGTCGGTGATGGACTCGGTCTTGCCGTAGCGAAAGTGCGTACCGATCAGGTCCGAGTCGTTGACCCAACCGTCGTAGATATTCTTGTCGGACTGCATCTGGGTTTGCAGCTTTTCCACCACGTCGCCTTCCTGCAGCAGGTCGTGGGTCAGCTTGATCCCGGTGATTTCGCTGAAGGCCTTGGCCAGCACCTTGGATTCATACTCGTGGGTGGTGAGGGTTTCCGACACCACGTTGATCTTCATCCCACGGAACGGCTCCGAGGCCTTGATAAACCACTTCAATTCCTCCAATTGCTGTTCGGCCGTGAGGGTGGACGGCTTGAACTCGCTGCCGATCCATTTTTTCGCGGCATCTTCATACGCATCGGCCCAGGCCGTAGCGCTCAAACCACTGAGGGCCAGTACGGCGGCCAATGAAATGCTATGTCGCAGCTTATTGTTTTTATTCAACATAGAGACCTCCTGGTTAATTTCAAGACGGGACTCGCAGACACCCCTCTCTTGTAGGAGCGAGCTTGCTCGCGAAAAACTCAAAGACTCCGCGGGCTACCGGGAACACCGCGTTATCGTTGACGATTTTCGCGAGCAAGCTCGCTCCTACAGGGTGTGCACACCTAGCCCCAGCGCATCACACTCAACAGCCACACCAGGGACAGCGCAGTCGCCACCCAGATGCTCCAGCCGGTGGCGCCGATTACCAGCAAATGCAGGTAGGCGCTGCCGAGAAGACCGATAAACAAGCGATCACCACGGGTGGTGCTGATCGGCAGAAAACCACGCCGAGGGATACTCGGCGCGCGCAACTCCCAGGTGGTCATGCCCGCCAGAATCAGCGCGATGCCGCCAAAGAACAGTGCAGTCGGGGTGGTCCAGGCCATCCATTCCATCATCGATTCCTCTAGACCCGGCCCAGGGCAAAGCCCTTGGCCACGTGGTTACGAACAAACCAGATCACCAGCATGCCCGGCAGGATGGTCAACACCCCCGCCGCCGCCAGTACGCCCCAGTCGATACCCGAGGCCGACACCGTGCGGGTCATCACCGCTGCGATGGGCTTGGCATTGACCGAGGTCAAGGTGCGCGCCAGCAACAGTTCGACCCAGGAAAACATGAAGCAGAAAAACGCCGTAACGCCGATACCGGAGCCGATCAACGGGATAAAAATCTTCACGAAAAACTTGGGGAAAGAGTAGCCGTCGATGTAGGCGGTTTCGTCGATTTCCTTGGGCACTCCGGACATGAAACCTTCCAGGATCCACACCGCCAGCGGCACGTTGAACAAACAATGCGCAAGCGCCACCGCGATATGCGTGTCAAACAGTCCGATGGACGAATACAGCTGGAAAAACGGCAGCAGAAACACCGCCGGCGGCGCCATGCGGTTGGTCAGCAGCCAGAAGAACAGGTGCTTGTCGCCCAGGAAACGGTAGCGCGAAAACGCGTAGGCCGCCGGCAATGCCACGCTCAGGGAAATCACCGTGTTCAAGCTCACGTAGTACAGCGAGTTGAGGTAGCCGGTGTACCAGCTGGGGTCGGTGAAGATCACCTTGTAGTTGGCCAGGGTGAAATCCTGCGGAAACAGGGTCAACCCGCCGAGGATTTCGGTGTTGCTCTTGAACGACATGTTCAGCAGCCAGTAGATCGGCACCAACAGGAACAGGATGTAGATCAATAAGGGAATTAGCTTGCGCTTGCTCATGTTGGCGGCCTCAGCGGTTGGCGTCGGAGTGGGTCATGGCGGTGTAGAACAGCCAGGACACCAACAGGATGATCAGGAAGTACACCAGCGAAAACGCCGCCGCCGGGCCGAGATCGAATTGGCCTACGGCCATCTGGGTCAAGGTCTGACTCAGAAAGGTGGTGGCATTGCCCGGCCCGCCACCGGTGAGTACGAACGGCTCGGTGTAGATCATGAAACTGTCCATGAAGCGCAGCATCACCGCGATCAACAGCACGCTTTTCATCTTGGGCAACTGGATATGTCGGAAAACCGCCCAGGCCGACGCCCGATCAATGCGCGCAGCCTGGTAGTACACGTCCGGGATCGCCCGCAGCCCCGAATAGCACAGCAACGCCACCAATGAAGTCCAGTGCCACACGTCCATCACCAGCACGGTGACCCAGGCGTCCATGGTGTTCGCCGCATAGTTATAGCTGATACCCATGGCGTTGAGGCTGTAACCGAGCAGGCCGATATCGGCGCGACCGAAAATCTGCCAGATGGTGCCGACCACGTTCCACGGAATCAACAAGGGGATCGCCAGCACGATCAACACCAGCGACGACCAGCGGCCCTTGGTCGGCATGGTCAGGGCGATGGCGATGCCCAGCGGGATTTCGATCAGCAGCACACAGGCCGAATAGATGAACTGGCGCAGCAGCGAGTCATGCAGGCGCGGGTCGAGCAGCACCTGTTTGTACCAGTCGGCGCCGACGAAATAGCGGCTGGACTGGTCGAAAATGTCCTGCACCGAGTAGTTGACCACGGTCATCATCGGGATCACGGCACTGAACGCCACCAGCAGGAACACCGGCAACACCAGCCACCAGGCCTTGTTGTTCTGCACCTTGTTCATGGCAGTTCCTCCAGCAGGTAATCGTCGGCGTAGAGCATCAGCCATTGCGCGGGGAAGCTGATGCAGGCGCGGCCTTCGGGCACCGGTTTGTCTTCGGCCAGGCGCACTTTGAGCGTGGCGCCGTCGAGGTTGAGGGTCATGATTTTGTAGGTGCCGAGGTCTTCCACATGTGTGACGTCGGCCTGCAAGGCGTCAGGGTTATGCTCGTCCCACACATGGATGAATTCCGGGCGAATACCCACCTGAAGCTTCTTGTAATCGGTGGCAGCGAGGCGTTGCTGCAATGCCTCGGACAACGGCAACGACGTGTTGGCAAACCGCACCCCACCCGCCTCGGCCTGCACCTCGATCAGATTCATCCCAGGGCTGCCGATGAAATAACCGACAAAGGTGTGGCTCGGCCGCTCGAACAATTCGCGTGGCGTGCCGAACTGCACGATCTGCCCGCCGTACATCACGGCGATTTTATCGGCGAAGGTGGATGCCTCGAGCTGGTCGTGGGTGACGTAGACCATGGTGATGTTGAACTGCTCGTGAATCTGCTTGAGCTTGCGCCGCAGTTTCCACTTCAGGTGCGGGTCGATCACTGTCAGCGGCTCATCGAACAGGATCGCCGACACGTCGTCGCGCACCAGGCCACGGCCCATGGAGACTTTCTGTTTTTCGTCGGCGGTGAGGTTGCGGGCTTTTTTGCTCAACAGGTTTTGCAGGTCGAGAACCTCGGCAATTTCCTGCACCTTGCTGTGAATTTTCGCCTCGGCCATGCCTTGGTTGCGCAGGGGAAACGCCAGGTTATCGAACACCGTCATGGTGTCGTACACAACGGGGAACTGAAACACCTGGGCGATATTGCGCTTTTCCGGGGTGAGGTCGTTGACCACTTGGGTATCGAACAACACCTGGCCCTCGGACGGGCTGAGCAGGCCGGAAATGATGTTAAGCAAGGTCGACTTGCCGCAGCCCGACGGCCCGAGCAAGGCGTAGGCTCCGCCCTGCTCCCACACATGGTTCATTGCCCGGATGGCGTAATCCTCAGGGCCGCTCGGGGTCGCGCTGTAGCTGTGCGCCAGGTTCTGCAAATGGATCTCGGCCATCAGGCAACCCTCGCGACACGGCGCCCAGGGGCCTGGACCAAACGGCCCTGGCCATCGAACACAAACAGTTTATGGGTAGGGATGTACACGCGGATCGGCGCATCGACGTCGTACTCGTGCACCCCCGGCAGGTGCAATACGAGCAGGAAGTGTTCGCTGCGCACATGCAGGAAGGTTTCCGAGCCGCTGATCTCGGCGACTTCCACGGTCACCGCCAGCTCCAGGTCATCGTCGTTGCTCGGCACCAGGCTGATATGGCTGGGGCGCACGCCAAAGCGGAACTCACCTTCGCCGATGGGGCGCAGGTCGACATTGAGCGGGAAATGCACGAAGTTGGCGAAACTCACTTCGTTGCCACTGATGCGCCCCGGCATCAGGTTGATCGGCGGCTCGGAAAACAACTCGGCAGCCAATACGCTTTGTGGCTGGTGATAGACCTCGGCGGCCTTGCCGCTCTGGATCACCCGGCCTTCATGCAGGATGGTGGTGGTACCGCCCAGCGCCAGCGCTTCGTTCGGCTCGGTGGTGGCGTAGATGGCGATGGTGTGGCGCGCCTTGAACAGTTCGCGCATTTCCTGGCGCAGCTCTTCGCGCAACTTGTAATCCAGGTTGACCAACGGCTCATCGAACAGGATCAGCTCGGCGTCCTTCACCAACGCCCGGGCCATGGCCGTACGCTGCTGCTGGCCACCGGACAGTTCCAGCGGGTGACGCTGCAGGAATTTCTCGATGCGCAGCATCCGCGCCGTTTCCAGCACCTTGCTCTGGATCAGCTCGTTGGACACACCGGCCTGGCGCAAAGGCGAGGCGATGTTCTCGAACACGGTCATGGTCGGGTAGTTGATGAACTGCTGATACACCATCGACACGTTGCGCAGGCGCACCGGTTTTTGCGTGACATCCACACCGTTCATCAGGATGCGACCGCTGTCGGGCTTGTCCAGACCGGCCATCAGGCGCATCAAACTGGTCTTGCCGGACAGGGTGCGACCGAGCAACACGTTGAAGGAGCCCGCCTCGAAGCGCAGGTTGGCGTCGTCGATCCAGGTTTGACCTTCGACAACGCGGGAGACATGTTCCAGGGTCAATGACATGACACGACCTTTTTATTATTGGAATGAATCTGGCCAGTTATCAGAGCGAGTTTCGTGCCAGAAATGGCAGGTGGTTGATTCGTAAGAGAATGGGTCAATGTGCTGTTCGGGAGTGAACAATTTGACTGCGCAACTGAACAGCCAGGGGGTTGACAATGAACAGTTTTGAACAACACTCTTCAGATCCCAACAAAGGCCAAATGTGGGAGGGGGCTTGCCCCCGATGGCGGTACATCAGTGAAAAACGTGCTGACTGACCCACCGCTATCGGGGGCAAGCCCCCTCCCACATTGACCTGGTTACATCCATTGGATTGTGCAAGACCCCAAAACAATAAAAATGAAGGTCAATACATGGCCGAACCACTGACTCACGACACCATCATCCAGGACTCCTGGCGCCGTTGCCGAGCATTCGGCCTGGATCACCAAAGCGTCCCCAGCTTCGACCAACTGCCCGCCGAGGGCATTCGGCAGTTGTTGGAGAGCCAGCATTCACTGGTGCAGACCACCCATCAGGAGGTGCTGCCCTACTACGAGAACATCCTGAGCAATTCCAACTGCCTGATCATGCTGGCCGACAACCAGGGCCAGGTCCTGACGTCGTGGGGCACCCAGCGCTTTATCGAGCCTGGGCTGGCCCGTGGTTTCAGCGCGGGCGCGAGCTGGATGGAACACGCCAGCGGCACCAACGCCATCGGCACCGCGTTGGCCTGTGCCCAGGCCGTGCATATCGAGCACGACGAACATTTCCTCAAGGCCAACCGCTTCATGACCGGTTCGGCGGCGCCGATTTTCGACGCGCAACGCGAGATCATCGCGGTGCTGGACGTTTCCAGCGACAGCTACCTGCCGCCCTCCCACACCCTGGGCATGGTCAAGATGATGAGCCAGACCGTGGAAAACCGGCTGATCCTCAACCTGTTTCGCGGCGAGCATTTCCAGCTGACGTTCAACACCGGCCTGAGCAACCTCGACAGCCAGTGGGCAGGCCTGCTGATTTTTGATGAAAGCGGCCAGGTGCTGTCGGCCAACCGGCGCGCGGATAACCTGCTGGGGATCAGCTTGTCGAGGGTGATGATCGACAGCTTGTTCAAGGTGTCGCTGCTGGAGTTGTTGAATCAGCCGGAGGGGCTGGCGTTTTCCCTGCAAGCAGCGGGACGCAATCGCTTCCAATGCCTGCTCAAGCGCCCCAGGCAGACGCCGGTACAAGCGCGGGTGTTCAATGAGCCGGCGCCTGCGAAGCCGAGCGCCGTCAGCCTCACCACCCTGCATTTTGGCGATATGCGTGTGGAGAAAGCCGTGCGCCAGGCCGAGCGCCTGCTGGAGAAGGACATTCCGTTGTTGATCCACGGCGAAACCGGCGTGGGCAAAGAGGTATTCGTCAAAGCCTTGCACCAGGCCAGTTCCCGTAGCCGCCAGGCATTGATCGCGGTGAACTGTGCGGCGATTCCGGCTGAGCTGGTGGAATCGGAACTGTTCGGCTATGAAAAAGGCGCGTTCACCGGCGCCAATCAAAAGGGCAGCATCGGCCTGATCCGCAAGGCCGACAAGGGCACGCTGTTTCTCGATGAGATCGGCGATATGCCTCTTCCCACCCAGGCGCGACTGTTGCGGGTACTGCAGGAACGCTGCGTGCAGCCGGTGGGCAGCAGTGAGGTGTTCCCGGTGGACTTGCGCATCATCTCTGCGACCAACCGCGTGCTACGGGAGCTGGTGCAAGCCGGGCGTTTTCGGGAGGATTTGTATTACCGCATTGGTGGCCTGACCCTGGAACTGCCGCCGTTGCGCGAGCGCAGCGACAAGCAGGCGTTGTTCCAGCAACTGTGGCAGCGACACCGCGACCCCACGCAGTGGGCCGGCCTGAGCGCCGAGGTGCTGAAGCTGTTCGAACAGCATCCATGGCCGGGCAATCTGCGCCAGGTCAGCAGTGTGTTGCAGGTGGCATTGGCGATGGCTGAGGAACAGCCGATCCGTCCGGAGCATCTGCCCGATGACTTTTTTGTGGATTTGCAGGGGCCGATACCGCAGCCCGCCAGCGAGCGCCTGGATGACAGCATCGACCTGACGCAACGCTTGAAGGCGGCAGGCGGCAACATATCGCACCTCGCCCGCGAACTCGGGGTGAGCCGCAATACCCTGTATAAGCGCCTGCGCCAGAACGAAGGCTGAACCGGCACGTCAGGCAGCCAGATGCCCCTTCAGCGCCAACGCCACGACACGCCGGTATAGAGGCCCCGGCCATCGGCCGGTGTGGAGCGCGCGACATCCAGGCCTTTGTCGTCATAGCCCGGGGTAACGGTGTTGGCATAACGCCGGTTGGTCAGATTGCGCAGATCGACCCAGGCCTGCCAATCCTGCTTGGGCGCGTCAAAGCCAAACGTGGCGCCTAGGGTGGTGTAGGCCGCGGCGTAGTAAGAGTTGGCGTAGTCCACCGCCACCCGCGAGGCATGCTCGGTGTTGAGGCTGGTGTAGAAACCGCTCGGATGGCTGTAGCGCAACTGCGCCTGATAATAATGCTTGGGAATGCCCGGCAAGGTGTTGTCACCGAAACGCTCGTCATCGCGGTAATGGAAATCACTGAAGGTGTAGGCTTGGCGCAGCGCAAGCTGGCCGTTGCGACCGCCCTCCCATAGCGGGCTGAGCAGGCTCAGTTCCACGCCCTGATGCACGGTGGGGCTGGCGTTGGCTTCGGCGACGATGGCATTGCTGGTCGCGGTCTGGGCCTGGGTTTCCACGGTCAACAGCTCGTGGCGAACTTCAGAGCGGTAGAGCGCCAGGTCCCACTGGCCTAGCCAGGCCTCACCGCGGCCACCGACTTCCAGCGTCGTCGCCGTCTGGTTGCGCAACTTCACGCCTTCGCGCTGCAAGCCGGTGGCCGCGCCACTGCCGGTACCGAAGTATTTGTTGGAACCCCAGATCATCGACCAGGCGTGCGGCGGCTCTACCGAGCGGCTCAGGTTGGTGTACACCTGCAATTGCGGGGTGAAGTCATAGCGCAGGCCAATGCGTGGCGCGTAGTCCCAATCGTGCTGGCTGGTCGGTGCCTGGCCGTCTGGATAGGTGACCTGGGTTTCGCGGCGGGTATAGATCGCGGCCAGGCCGGTGGTCAGCCATAGGTCAGGCACCAGCTCCAGTTCGTTGCCGAAATGCAGCACGGTGTCGGAACCCAGGTAGGTGTAGTCACGGGTCTTGGTGCCCGGAGCGTAGCCGGCCGTATTGCCCGCCGGGATGCGCACGTACTCCGAGGCGCCGTTGTTCGGCATCGCCTGGGAGGTGCGCAGGCCGAGCGTGGTTTTGCTGTCGTGGCCGAACAGACTGTCCTGGCGAATGTAATTGAGGGTGCCGCTGATGTCGGTGTAGGCGACTTTCAGGCGGTTGGTGCCTTCGCGCAGGTCCATCGGGTAGTCGTGATAGGCCAGCCCGACTTCGACGCGCGAAGCGTCATCCAATTGCAGGGTGGTCTTGTTGGCGATCCAGGTGGAACCCGGTTGCAAGCGCTTGGAATCGCGGGCGGCGTTGAGGCTGTTGGCGGCACGCGGGTCATGGCTGATTTGGTAACGGGTGAGCTTGCCCGGGGTGTCGTTGGTGGTTTCGCGGTAGCGAAAATAGAAGCGCGTTTCCAGGTCCGGGTTGAAGCGATAGCCAAAGTTGGCCGCGACGCCCTTGCCGGTGCCAGCGCTCTGGTGCTGATAACCGTCGGACGCAGAATCGGTGAGGCTGATGTAGTAATCGGCATCCCCGAGCACCTGGCCGGAACTGATCTCGCGCTGGGCGTAACCACGGCTGCCCGCTTCATAGCGCAGTTGCAGTTTGGGCGCATCAAGACCGGTGCGGCTGACATAGTTGACCGCGCCGCCCAGGGCCAACGCGCCCCGGTCGAAGCCATTGGCGCCGCGCAGCACTTCTACCCGGCTTTGCCAAAGCGGGTCCTTGAGCTCATAGGGCGTACCGCCGGGGCCGGTGAGCGGCAGACCGTCGAACATTTCGTACAGCCCGGAGGCATGAGCACCGGGGCTGCGGTTCAGGCCCGAACCGCGAATGGACAGCTTGACCCCTTCATTGTTCGCCGCCTTGGCGTATACCCCGGCCTGGTATTTGAAGACGTCCTCATTGGTGCTGATTCGCCCTTGCTGCACGCTGTTCATGTCAATGAAATTGGTGCCGCCGGGCACGCTTTTGAGCTGCGCCTGGGCGATTTCGCCGGCGCTGGCTTGGCCCGTGGTGACTTCGACCGGCGCCAATTGCAGGCTGTCGGCCTGTACCAGCGAACTGAGGGCCAGGGTGGCGAATAGCAGCGGAGGTTGTCGCAACAGCATGGGCGGGTCCTTGGAAGACAGGGCGTGGACGGCAGCGCCGGCACGCGAACAGTCATGGGAAGGCGCCCACACCCGCCAAGTCACGCGCGCACCGGGATTCGCTGGTAAGTCCAAAATCGAATTAACAAATGAAAACTCAGTATTTATAGAAATAACCGCTACGCTTTACTGTGGGTCATCGAACCCCCCACCGCCGAGATCCCACCCATGCAAACATCCGCCACCCTCATCGACTTCACCCTTCATCGTAAGCGTCGCCAGGCACGTGCGGCGGCCGAGTTGATGTGGGCGATGTACGCCGCGCGTGCAGGGCTGGCCGTGTTTACCGCGCGGGCCTTGGCAAACAGCGATACCCGCCAGGCGTAACGCCGATGAACTTCCTTCACGCCATTCCCGAACCGCCTGAGCCGCCGCCCACACCCAGCACCGACGATGACGTGATCAGCCTGTGCGTGGCGCATAACCTGCAACGCCTGCGCAGCAAGCGCCACCTGTCATTGGACGGGCTGGCGCGTGCCTGCGGCGTAAGCCGTGCAATGCTGGCGCAAATCGAGTCCGGGCGCAGCGTGCCGTCGATCAAGGTGCTGTGCAAGATTGCCAAGGGCTTGAAGGTGTCGGTGGCGGCCTTTCTGGAAGACCGCGCGTTCGAGGGTGTCGAAGTGCTGCCGGCGCGACAGAGCAAACGCCTGGTGAGCGCTGATGGAGCGTTCGTCAGCCGCGCGTTGTTCCCTTTCGATAGGGCGCGTCAGTCCGAATTTTATGAAATCCGTCTGCGAGGCCTGGGTGAAGAAGTCTCCGAGGGCCACGGACCCGGCATCCAGGAAAACCTGGTGGTCGCCCAGGGGGTGCTGGAGGTCAGCGTCAACGATGAGCGCTACCTGCTCTCTACCGGCGATTCGATTCTGTTTTTCGCCGACCAGCCGCACCGCTATCGCAACCCGGCTGACAGCGAGGCGGTGGCGTTCCTGGTGATCATTTACCCCGAACGCCTGGACTGAATGCAAAAAGCCCCGAAAATTCGGGGCTTTTGTCTGCCAGGCGAGCTGTCAGCAGGTGCAGCACATCATCGGCATGCCGTTGCAGCTCATCATCATCGGCATGGCGCAGTCGTTAATCATTTTGTTCATCAGCATGCAGCAGTTTTCCATCATGCCCATGCTCATGCCCGACATCGGCATCATTTTGCACAGCATGCTGTCACCCTGCAGGGTGCACTCCATCACGCATTTCATCATGCCCATGGGCATCGGCATGTTCATGCTCGACAGCATGTTCATCGCGTCCGCCGACATGCACATCATGTTCATATTGGCGCACTGCATCATCATCGGCATGCCGCAGTTCATCATCATCGCCATCATCTCGGCGCTGGTCTTGAACTGGGCCATGTCCATGCCTGCGGCAGGTTTCATGGTGCACATCATGGCGTCACCGGCCATTTCGCACTGCATGGTCGCCATCATCATGGGCATACCCATCATCGGCATCATTGGCATGGAGGTGTTCATCGGCATCTGCATTGCGTTCATCATGTTCGAAACTCCGTAATCGACAGGAAAGGCCAGGTTCTGGCGCCGATTCTAGAACCGACAGGCAACGGCGCAAGACGTTGGCAGAGCAGCAGGATTGGATGTTCGAAGGGCGACTTGGCCGGTTTTAACACGCGCAAAAACCGGCATCACGTCGATACCGACGCTGCAACGGCAAAACACGCCATGTAAGTTGCGAAATGGACGCGATGGATATGCGAACCAGGAACTTAAATATTCCAGATGGAAATAAACGATCTAACCCACTGCAAATAGATCACTTGCGCGCCCCGCTGCCTGGCAATTCCAGGGTTTGCGTCAGATCGTCAGCGTCCGACCCAGCAGGAAATCTGAACCCATACATCTCATCGGTGGCCAGGATGTCGGCAAGCGCATCGCATAGCTGCGCCTCGGTCGGTGAGTCGCGCAGCAGTTTGTGCGCGGATAGCAAAACCTCCGAGGCCACTCCTTGAGCACTCGCGGCGTCGATGACAGCAAAAAGGATAAATCGCAGGCGGATTTCGCGATCAGTAGGCCAAACCGTTTTTCGCTTACCCAAGGTAGGCACTCGTGTTTAAGAAAAGTCCGAGGCTAGGGCCGACCGGGGGCGTGTTTCAAGCTGTCCAGGGCATCATAGGCATCTTCCTACAGAGGAAAAAGAAACATCGCACCCACAGGCCTGTTCGTGCCCCCGCGTGTCACTGCACAGGCAGGAAATTCATCAGCAGCAGACTTTGCGCATAGTTGAGGCCGATACGTCGGTAGCGCTCATCGAGTATCTGGGTCAGCAGATCCAAGCGTGCGACGATCTTGCCGAACTCGACGGCGAAACTGAGGTTACTGCCCTCCTCCGATATTTCATTGGAAAACAGCAGCAACACGCCATTGGCGTCCTGACGCTGGCCGAGCAGCCAAGTGGCTTTCTCGATATTGCGTGCGGCGTTGCTGACAAACTGGGGGTTGATCGAGTCGGTCACATAGAACTGCGTACGCCCTCCGTGTGCGGTCACCAGCATGCTGCCGATCGCGTAGATGAACGCCCCCACCCGATCACCTCGAAACTCCGGGCTCAGGGAGTAGCTCAAGGCCACCAGATCACGGCGCTCTCCCAGCGCAGGCAATGGCTGACGGTTTTCGATGGCCTGGCGAATAGCGCGCGCAGCGCTCACCGCATCCGGATAACCAGACTGGCGCCACTGGTTGGGATTGCGCAGGTAAAGCTTGCTCATCAGCAGATACAGGCTTTGCAGGTTGTCGCGCATGCCCAGGGTGGCCATGCGGTCCACGCTGGTTTGAAAAAACTCATCGGGCTTGCCATCGCTGAACTGCCTGGCGATGTCGCGCCCCTGTTGCTGGCTGCAACCGACGGCACACAGCGCCAGTATCGCAACCAGCCACCGCGGCCAACGGGTGATAAAAACTGTGAACGTTCGATGCATCGGTACCGGGTCTACGCCTGTTGGCCAACCGCAGGAATCGGATGGCTGGGACAGAGGTAGATCAGGAAAACGGGAAAAAGTGCAGCACCACGGGTTCAGATAAGCATCGGACTACAGGCCCGGCCTTTAACTATTAAACGTGTAGAAAATTTGAATTAGCGAGTTGCCCCCTCGGTCAAGAATTATGGATACGATAAATCTGACGAGGTAACAGCAATGACTATCCAGGCAGAGACACTCGTACAACTGACCGAAGCGCTGAAAGAGCGCGGCCTGAATCTGGTTTCAGATGTCCACTTCACCCGCGCACCCTATCGGCATAATCACCGCTGGATTTGCACGGTAGAGTAACGGTCCACACTGCTGACGGCTTGGCGGCGTAGCCGGCCGTTGGCACCTTCCAGCACTGCGCAAGGGACGCCTACATAAAACAGGCCCCGATCTGCTGGGACTGTGTAAAACTCATGCTTTGGTGACAGTCACCGCCTCCCTGCAGACCTTGCGAGTAATCACATGATCGACGGTTCCGCTGTGTTAACAGTGTTCTTTGTCTACTTGGCGGGTGTCGTTATTCCTGGCCCGAATTTCGTTGCCGTCGTCCATAAGGCGGTGGCCGCTACGCGCGCTGAAGCCCTGGCTTTGGTCGCGGGAATCGTGGTGGTCAATCTGTTCTGGTCAACCTGTGCGATTGGAGGGCTGGGGATCGTATTCGCTGCTCTCCCCTGGGCCGCCTTTGTTGTGAAGATGCTCGGGGCCGCCTATCTGATGTGGTTCGGGTTCCGATTGCTACTCAATGCCGGCAGGAATGCTATCGGTCCCTCAAATGATACCGTAGCCGGCAGTTGCCGACAGTCCTTCACTCAAGGGGTGATTACCAACCTGGGCAACCCGAAGTCCATGGCCTTCTATGCCGCAGTATTCTCAGCCGCAGCCCCCGCCCACGTTTCGCCAGGCACGTTCTTGTCGATGCTGGCCGTTGTCGTGGTAGTTTCGATGGTTTGGTATGGAATGGTCGCAATCGCTCTTTCCCAGCCCAGGATTGCCAGCGCTTATCAAGGACGCAAAAAAGCGATTGATCGGCTGTGTGGAGGGTTGATTTTGTCGTTGGGGATTCGTCAGTTGATTTAGCAGTCCTGTAACCGAGAACTGAGCTGGCTATTCACTCCAATCAAACCTCAGGATTAGAGGCTGCCTGCAACGTCGAGGCGATAAGGTCACGCAGCCATCTATGGGCCGGGTCTCGGTGCAGTCGTTCGGGCCATAACATCAGCATTTCAAAACCGGGAATGGCCAGTGGAGGCGCTTGGACGTGAAGTGCCGGCTCATCTCGCACCAGCCTTTCTGGCACCACCGCCACAAGGTCGCTGTGCGCCAATGCTGAGACAAGCGAGTTGAAATTGGACACTGACAATACGACGCGTCGTTCAAGCCCTTTCACTGCCAGTGCCTGATCAGTAGTCCCCACGAACCCAGCGCCATCAGGTGACATAACAGCATGTTCAAGGGCGCAGAACGCTTTGAGCGATAGCTTGGCTGCCAACGCCGGATGGCCGCGCCGCCCTGCCAGCACGTAGCGTTCGTGCACCAAAGACCGATGGCGCAGTTTGGCTGGAGCGTCATCGCGGGTGTGCAGCGCCAGGTCGAGCTGGCCGTTCTCCAGTTCATTGGCAAGGCTGACGGGATGCTTGTTCAACAGTGCCAGGCGGGTATTCGGGGCCAGGCGCCTGAGCAGCGCCAGCGAGGGCCAGACCAAAGCGGTGGCTGCATAATCACTGGCTGCCACCTTCCACGTCTGATGGGACATCGCGGGCTCAAAAGCGCCGCCAGGACTGAGTGCGCCTTCCAGCGCTACCAGCGCTTCACGCAGCGGCCCACGCAGTTCACGGGCCCGCTCGGTAGGCGACATGCCTCGCGGGCCGGGCAGCAACAGGGGATCGTCGAGCAGTTCTCGCAGTCGGCCCAGTTGCAGGCTGACGGTAGGTTGGGCGAGGTTGAGCAATCGAGCGGCCCGCGTAACGTTCTGCTCGGACAACAGCGCATCCAGGGTGACCAGCAGATTGAGATCGAGACGGCTCAAGGTATTGTGCATGTAAATACCATATGTTTCAGAAATTCATTTCTATCATACCTGGTTCGTCGTTACGGTGAGGGCATAACCACTCGGAGCCCCTCATGAAGCTACTGCTGATTTACGCCCACCCTGAACCTCGTTCGCTCAACGGCTCGCTGAGGGATTTCGCGATTGCTCACCTGGAAACCGCAGGCCACCAGGTCAAGGTTTCAGATTTGTACGCTATGCATTGGAAAGCGCCCATCGATACGAACGACGCGCCAGGCTATGACGACAGCAAACCGTTCAACCCGGCAATCGAATCCCAGCGAGTATTCGCCGCCGGCACCCAACCGGCAGACATCGAGGCGGAACAGGCCAAGCTTCTGTGGGCCGATGCCGTGATCATCCAATTCCCACTGTGGTGGTTCTCGATGCCTGCGATCCTCAAGGGCTGGGTCGAACGCGTCTATGCCTACGGATTTGCCTACGGTGTCGGCGAACACAGCGAACGCCACTGGGGTGACCGCTATGGCGAAGGCCGCCTGGCAGGAAAGCGGGCGATGCTGGTGGTCACCATGGGCGGCTGGGAGTCGCACTACAGTGCCCGAGGGGTCAACGGTGCGCTGGATGACCTGCTGTTTCCTATCCAGCACGGGGTGCTGTTCTATCCCGGGTTCACTGTGATGCCGCCCTTCCCAATCTATAAAACCAGCAAAATGGACGCCGCTCGTTTCGACGAGCTAGCCAAGGCCTATGCTGCGCGGCTGGATAGCCTGTTCGATGATGAACCTTTGCCGTTTCGTCGTCAGAATGCCGGGGACTATGACATCCCGGCATTGACGCTCAAGCCGCATATCGCGCCGGGCCGTCAGGATCTGGGCATCCATATAGGCGATGCCATACAGTCTCAGGGCTAAGCATTCGCCGGCGTGCGCTGGGGCGCGCGATGACTGTTCAGGCACCAGACGACACCGGTGACCAGCAGCAGGATCGCGGCGAATTCGTATGAATCGGGGAATCGATGTTCCCATAGAAAACCAAAAACCAGCGCCGCCAGCGTCTCGATCACCAGCACTTGCCCGCTGAGCGCCAATGGCAGAAGCCTGCTGGCCTGATTCCAGCACGCGCCACCGATAACCGAGGATAAAAACGCCACGCCGCCAGCCACCAGGAAAAAGTGCAGCCATTCGGCGCTGCCATGGCTGGCGGCGTGCAAACCCAGGACCGGCGCCGCCAACAGCAGCGACTGCGCGCCGGTTATCACACCCATCAGCAGTGCCCAGTCATGGGAGGACACGCTGGCGACCTGAACCAGCCGCCGAGCGTTGCTCACCGCGAACCAACTCCAGGTGGCTAATGCGCCCAGCGCGCATGAAATCCCTGCGAGGCTGGTCAATGTGTCGGGCCTGTCGCCATTGACCAACGCATGCCAGCTGATCAGTACCACGCCGCCTACGGCACAGCACAACGAGGGAACGAGCTTGCGCAATGGCACGGCGTTGACGTCATGACGCCCCGCCAACGTGACGAACACCGGGATGAGCCCGACGATAAGCGAGGTTGTGGCAATGCCCACCAGCTGCACACCGGTGCCCACCAGCGCATAGTAGATAAGGTTGCCTACCAGGCTGAGCCAGAAGAGTGATTTCCAATCGGCAATCGTCAGGTTGGCGCAGACCCGCCGCCAGCGCGGCATCAGCAAAGCGAACGAGATCGCGCCATAACAGAGAAACCGCAGGACGGCGAACTGCAGCCCGCTCAGCCCCGGAGTCAGCTGGGGCCCGAGGAAGATCACGCCCCAACATAGCCCCGCGCATACTCCGTAGACGATGCCCTTGAGCAGTGATCGATCAGCAAACATTTCATCCGCGCTCCAAAGACTGGTGGTGGAAGTCTGCGGCAGCGGGCTCAGGGAATATTGGCGCTAATTGCGGGATTTTTTACCCAGGCTGTTTTTGCGCTTTACGATAAACCGCCGGGCTCGTAGCGCTTACCCGTTGCATGGCTCGGGTCAGCGAGGCCTGGTCGGAAAAACCGGCGCGCAGGGCAATCTCGGAGATGGGTAATGACGTAGCGCGCAGCCATCGTTGAGCTTGCTGGATGCGCACGTCGGTCAACCAGGCTTGCGGACTCATCTCGAACGCCTGCCGGAAGCGCTGGTGCAGTTGACTCATGCTCATGCTGGCGACTTCAGCCATGGCTTGGTTAGTCCAGTTCGCCCCCGGATTTGACCGCAGACGGGCAATCAACTGCTCGAACGGGTCGCAAAAACGCGGGGCATCCGGGCTAAGGGATGACAAAAGCAACGGCCCCAGCTGTGAGGCCGTGAGGGACAGTTGGGCATTGCCTACCAACTCGGCGAACTCGATCAGCCGGCGTGTCGCCGGGGGAATAGGGACATATATCTGCTGGGCAAGACGCTCGATCTGCAGCGTTTCCAAGGTGGTCGGCGCGCAGTCCAATACCAGAAAGCAACTATCGGCGTTCGTGTGCTGCGAATGCACCGCGCCAGGCGTCACCAGGGCTGCCACTGACGGATCGATGCACCCTCCGCGACCGCCTACGTCGATTTCCATGCGGCCATGGATCGGCAATACCAATTGAGTGTGGTCATGGTGATGGTTGTGGTTTTCGCGCTCGTAACTGCGCACTTCAAGGCTTAGAAACATTCATGCACCCTTTGCCCCGTCTGGTTGATGCCCCACAACGCCGGCTCGCAAGACCAGATCATGGTCGCGACTCGCACAGCACCCTCGCAGGGCCTGGGTCTTTAACGAGTTCAGGCGGCAAGGTTACTTTCGTAGGTAGGCAAACATGTGCCGTACGTAATCGGCTTTCCCGAGAGGTACGCCGTTATGACGCAAAATGTTGTAAGCCGTGATCAGATGAAAGTAAAACTGAGGTGTAGCCCAGTTCACTGCGTATTCGCTGCCGGACATATCGAAGGCCATGCCATTGGGTAACTCAATAGAAATCTGGCGCTCAGCGCCTTCCTCGATTTGAGCCTGATCGACTGAGTCGAGAAACGCCAACGTGCTCTCGATGAGCGCTTGCGCTGCCGCCAGATTTCCCGGAGGAGTTAGCGAGCGCACCGGCTGTTGCGTCAGTCGCAGCACCGCCTCCTGGGCTTGAGTGCATGCATACTGAATTTGCCGGGCGAGATCGTGCATATCCGGCGCCAGTCGAGATTCAAGCAGAATTTGCGGGTCGTAACCGTGCTCTTGGGCAGATGCCTGACCCTTTGACAAAAGAAACGATAACGCTCGCAGCATTTGCGCGAAACACGGAATGGTAACGGTGTAGACCGACATATCTTCTCCCTGAGTAGTCATTCATGGCGAGCAGAAAGGATCAGCCTTTCTCCCGGATAGCGGTTTGAATCCTAGCAGACTGTTGACCTTCCGCTGCCAACACTCCCGCAGCCGCTTATAGCCCGCCAGCTATACCGAAACTCAGAAACGCAAAAGCCCCGCTTTCGCGAGGCTTTCGTGTAAATCTTGGCGGGAAACCAGGGATTCGAACCCTGGGAACGCTATTAACGTTCGCCGGTTTTCAAGACCGGTGCATTCAACCACTCTGCCAATTTCCCTTGTGCGTTACAGGATCATAGTAGCTCATCCTGCCTCAGCGGGCGCAATAATACCCGAATGAAACACACTGTCAAACTCTCTGCATAGCTTGTTACAGAGCGTCTGTTATGATCTTTGCGACTGAACGTTTCAAAACTGAAGGAGAGTCGCCATGCGCGAACAGAATTACGCAGTGAATGGCAACGCGCAGGCTGAGCAGCTTGAAGTCAGCCGCGTCTTGCGCAATACGTACGGCCTGCTCGCCCTTACCCTCGCATTCAGCGGCGTGATGGCTTATGTGGCCCAGCAGATGCGCGTCGGTTATCCCAATATCTTTGTCGTGTTGATCGGCTTCTATGGTTTGTTCTTCCTGACCAACAAGCTGCGTGACTCGGCCTGGGGCCTGGTATCGGCCTTTGCCTTGACCGGTTTCATGGGCTTTATCCTGGGCCCGATCCTTAACCGTTACCTCGGCATGGCCGGCGGCGCGGAAGTGGTCAGTTCGGCATTTGCCATGACCGCACTGGTGTTTGGTGGCCTGTCGGCATACGTGCTGATCAGCCGTAAGGACATGAGTTTCCTGGGCGGCTTCATCACCGCGGGCTTCTTCGTGTTGCTGGCGGCAGTGGTAGCCGGCATGTTCTTCCAGATCAGCGGCCTGCAACTGGCGATCAGCGCAGGTTTCGTGCTGTTTTCCTCGGTGTGCATCCTGTTCCAGACCAGCGCCATCATCCATGGTGGCGAGCGTAACTACATCATGGCGACCATCAGCCTGTATGTGTCGATCTACAACCTGTTTATCAGCCTGTTGCAGATCTTCGGCATCATGAGCCGTGACGACTGATTGTTAACGCTATAAAAAATGCCCCGTATCGCGAGATACGGGGCATTTTCATTTCCGGCCCAAGGACGATCAGTACTGGTTAGGTTCCATCTCCAGTTCCACCCCGAAGCGCTGGACAATATCCTGCTGGATACGCAGCGCCAGGTTGGCAATCTCACGCCCGGTGGCAGAGCCATAATTCACCAGTACCAGCGCTTGCAATGCATGCACGCCAGCGTCGCCATCACGAAAGCCCTTCCAGCCCGCCTTGTCGATCAGCCAACCGGCGGCGAGCTTCGTTTGCCCGTCTGCCTGAGGGTAGGCCACCAGGTCCGGATACTGGCTTTTCAGCTCAGCAGCCAAGGCCTGGGGCACCAGCGGGTTCTTGAAGAAGCTGCCGGCGTTGCCAAGCTGCGCCGGGTCGGGCAACTTTTCGCGGCGAATGCTGCAAATCGCACGGCTTACATCCGCTGGCGTGGCGTTGGTAATCCCCTGCCCGGCCAGACGCTGCTGCACCGGGCCGTAGTCGAGTTTCAGGTGACTGGCGCGGCTCAGGGCAAAGCGTACCCGCAGGATCAACCAACGGCCGACTTCATGCTTGAACAGGCTGTCGCGATAGGCAAACCGGCACTCCTGCAGGCTGAAATCCCGCAGTTCACCGGTCTGACGATCCAGCGCAGTGAGTCCGGCAAACACATCCTTGACCTCCACGCCGTACGCACCGATGTTTTGCATTGGCGCCGCACCGACCGTGCCGGGGATCAGGCTGAGGTTTTCCAGGCCGCAGAAGCCCTGCTCCAGGGTCCATAACACAAAGGGGTGCCAGGCTTCGCCCGCTTCGGCTTCGACCACCACCTGCACGCCATCATCGTGCAGCACGCGAATGCCTTGGGTGGCCATACGCAACACCAGGGCAGGCACGTCCTGGGTCAGCAGCAGGTTGCTGCCGCCCCCGATCACCAGCAGCGGCACACTGTGCGCCTCGGCGTAGGCCAAGGCTTCGCGCACGTCGGCATCACTGCGGGCCTCGGCAAATAGCTGGGCGCGCACGTCGATGCCAAAGCTGTTGAATGGCTTGAGGGAGACCTGCGCCAGTACTTGCAAGGTCATAACCGCCCCTTCAATTCAATCACCAATAAATCACAGGCGCGCTCGATCAGGTCCAGGACCCGCTCAAAACCTTGTTCGCCTTCATAATAAGGGTCTGGCACCTCGTCCACTTCACCGCCGAAGCGGCGCAGGAATATATCCAACTGAGCCTTACCCTGTGCAGGCTGCATGGCTTTGAGGTGGCGCAGGTTGCTGTGGTCCATGGCCAGGATCAGGTCATAGCGCGCAAAGTCGGCGCGGGAGACCTGCTGGGCACGCTGGGATGACAAGTCATAGCCCCGCGCCAGCGCCGCACGTTGGCTGCGCTGGTCCGGTGGGTTGCCGATATGCCATTGCCCAGTCCCCGCTGACGCCACCTCAACCTGGCCGGACAAACCTGCTTCGCGCAACTTATGGCGCAAAACGCCTTCGGCGGTGGGCGAGCGGCAGATATTGCCCAGGCAGACAAACAGAACCTCCATCAAGCCCCCAGCAGGCGACGGACGCGCTCGAGGTCTTCCTGGGTGTCGACGCCTGCAGGCGGCGCCTCCAGCGCATCGCCCACATGGATGCGCACGCCGTGCCACAGGGCCCGCAGCTGCTCCAGGGACTCGGTGTTCTCCAACCAGCACGGGCCCCAGCTGACGAAGTCATGCAGGAAGCCGGCGCGATAGGCATAAATGCCGATATGGCGGCGGTACGGCACACCTTGCGGCAGTGCATCGGGGTTGCTGGCGAAGGCATCCCGCGCCCAGGGCAGGATCGAGCGGCTGAATGTCAGGGCCAGGCCGTTGATATCGCTGACGACCTTCACCACGTTGGGATTGAACAAGGTTTCGCTGTCTTCGATCGGTTCGGCCAGGGTGGCCATGCGCGCTTCGCCATGGGCCGCCAGATTGGCGGCGACCTGGTCGATGACGCTTGGCGGGATCAACGGCTCGTCGCCTTGCACGTTCACCACGATGGCGTCGGGCGCCAGGCCCAGTTGCGTGGCCACTTCGGCAAGGCGGTCGGTGCCGGAATTATGGTCTTCACGGGTCAGCACCGCCTCGGCGCCGAAACCTTTGCAGGCTTCGATGATGCGCGGATCGTCGGTCGCCACCACCACCCGTTCAGCGCTGCTTTTACAGGCCTGTTCCCATACCAGCTGGATCATCGGCTTGGCACCGATCATTTGCAGCGGCTTGCCCGGCAGGCGGGTCGACGCATAGCGCGAGGGAATCACCACGGTAAAGGCGGTAGTCATTTATCCAGGCGCTCATCGGTCGTCAGGGTGCGGGCTTCGCTTTCCAGCATCACCGGAATGCCGTCGCGAATAGGGTAAGCCAGGCCGGCGCCTTTGCTGATCAGCTCGGTTTTGTCGGCGCTGAGCTTGAGCGGGCCTTTGCAGATCGGGCAAGCAAGGATGTCGAGCAGTTTGGTGTCCATGAGTAGTTCCTGGAAATAAGCGGTTAAGGCAAAAGACGGTTGGGCAGCAAGCGCATCAACTGCGTGTCGAACCAGGCGACAAATGCTGGCGACGGCAGCGCATCCACCGCAAGGTACCACCAGTCGGGCCGGGCGAAGGCGCGGCACTTCACCGCGTCTTTTTCGGTCATGACCAGCGGCAATGGCGGCGTGAAATCCAGCACCTCGGCGCTGTAGGGCGCGTGGTCGGCAAACGCATGGGGGATCGGCTGCCAGTGTAGCGTTTCAAGGGTATTGAAGAAACGTTGCGGATTGCCGATACCGGCAACCGCGTGTACCGGTTGGCCTACTGGAAAGTAGCTGACCGGCTGCCGCTCGCCGCTGTGCAGGTTGACCAGCGCCGAGGGTTGCAGGCGGAAGGCGAAGCCGTCTTCGCGGTCCGAGGCGGCGCCGTTATAGAGCAGCGCATCAACGCTCTGCAGGCGCTCAACCGGCTCACGCAACGGCCCGGCCGGCAGGCAATGGCGATTGCCCAGGCCTCGGGCGGCATCGATCAATACCAGCTCCAGATCACGGGCCAGACGATAGTGCTGCAGGCCGTCGTCGGAAAGGATCAGATCCAGGGTTTCGCTGGCCAACAGCGCTTGCACCGCACGACTGCGATCCGGATCGATCATCAACGGTACACCGCAGCGCTGCACGATCAGCAACGGTTCGTCGCCGGCCACTTCGGCACTGTGGTTGGCCTCGACCCGCCACGGCAATTGTGGCGGCTTGGCGCCATACCCACGACTGACCACGCCTACGCGCAACCCACTGCGCCGACAGTGCTCGATCATCCACAGGATCAGCGGCGTCTTGCCAGTCCCGCCTACGGTGATATTACCCACGACCACAACGGGCACCGGTGACTGGTAGACAGCGCCCTCACCCGCCAGGAAGCGCGCGCGCTTGCGCTGCACCACGCGGCGATACAGGCACTCCAGCGGCTTTAACAGCACAAGGGCCGGATGCCCGTCGTACCAGGCCTTGAGCAAACGATCGGACATAGCCATCAGGGTGGGCTCGCCGCCTCGACGGTGGTCATGCGCAGATGACTGAAACCGAGCTTGCCGGCAGCGTCCATCGCGGTAATCACTGCCTGGTGCTGGGTTTTGCCGTCAGCGCTGATCGACAGTGGCATGTTGGTGTCGCCCCCGGACTCCTTCTGCAAGGCCTCCATCAAGCTGGCCAGGTCGTTTCTCTCCAGCAACTGGTTATTTACCGAAAACACGCCATCGGCGCTGATGGCGATATCGAGTTGCTTGACCTGCTGGTCTTCGGCTGGAGAGCCGCTCACGGCTTCGGGCAAATCGACGCGCAGCTGGGTTTCTCGGGTGAACGTGGTGGTAACGACGAAGAACAGCAGCAGGATAAACACCACGTCAATCAGAGACGCGAGGTTGATGTCGACATTTTCCCGTTGCTTGCGGCGAAATTTCACGCTTTGCCCTCGACCAGGTCCACATCACGGTCGCCCTGCACCACCTCCACCAGCTTGATGGCTTCCTGTTCCATGCCGACCACCAGTTCATCGATGCGCCGTTGCAGGAAGCGGTGGAAGAACACCGACGGGATACCCACCATCAGGCCCGCAGCCGTGGTGATCAGCGCTTTGGAAATACCGCCGGCCAGCACCGCGGCGTTGGTGGTCATGCCCGAGCCCATGAACGAGCTGAAAATGTCGATCATGCCCAGCACCGTGCCCAGCAAACCGAGCAGCGGCGCCATGGCGGCGATGGTGCCGAGGGCGTTGATGTAGCGCTCCAGCTCATGGATCACCCGCGCTGCGGCCTCCTCGATGCACTCTTTCATGATCTCGCGACCATGCTTGGAGTTGGCCAGGCCGGCGGCGAGGATTTCACCCAGTGGCGAATTGGCGCGCAGTTCCTTGAGCTTCTGCTTGTCGAGCTGCTTGTTCTTGATCCAGCCCCAGACTTGCCCCAGCAGATGCTCGGGGGTAACGCGACTGGCACGCAGGGTCCACAGGCGTTCGGCGACGATGCCGAGTGCGGCAATGGAACTCATGATGATCGGCAACATCATCCAGCCGCCGGATTTGACCAATTCCCACACAGTGAATGCCCCCTCGAAAAAGTGCGCCACTTTATCATATAGGTTCGGCAGCGGGGTTCGTTGGCCGCAGACCGGACTGTCGCAGCCCGCGGTGTTTGGTAACGCCGGATTACGGTAACGGTTCGCGCCAGAACCGGCGTTGACTGCGCGCAACAACGGCGGGTTGGAACGCGCCCAACTGAAGACGCACGGCACCTTGCTCGGCGCTGTCGTATAGCCGGCTGCCCAGGGCCCGATAGCGTTCTACCACTTGCGAATGAGGATGACCAAAGGCATTGCCCCGGCCTCTGGAGATCAGCACTGATCCAGGCGCAAGCCGTTGCACAAAGGACTTGGATGACGAGCTGCGGCTACCATGATGGGGCGCTTGCAACCAGTCAGTGGGCACCGCCAACGGTGTGTCAAGCAATGCGCGCTCCGCCGCACGGTCGATATCCCCGGTGAGCAGCAGCCGTTCACCCTTGGCCTGCACCTGCAACACACAGGATTTGGCGTTGCCACTGATGGCGCCGGACCACTGCCATAACACGAACGACACACCATCCCAGTCCCATCGTTCGCCACTGACACAAGGCTCGGTCCCCAGAAACGCGGGCAACCCTTCGGTTTCACCGCCGACCACACGCCGGATGGGCAGCCCACGGGCGATAGCTGCAGCGCCACCGGCATGATCGGCGTCGGCATGGCTCAGTAGCAACATGTCCAACCGCTCTACTCCGAACTTTTTCAACGACGGCAGAACCACGCGCGCACCCAGGTCGACCGCCCCCGAACGCGGCCCCGCATCGTAAAGCAAGGCATGGTTGCGGGTGCGCAAGATCACAGCCTGCCCCTGGCCGACATCCAGTTGCACCACCGTCACCTGCCCATGGGGTACCGATTCCTTGGGTGGAAACACGGCCAACAGCAGCATCGGCCAGCCCAGCAACCGAAATGGCACGCCCTTGGGCAGCAGCAATAACACCGCGCCCGCCAGGCTGACCAGCCAATAAACCAGCGGCACCTCGGCCGGCGTCCAGGCCGGCAACTGCCCGGCCAGCAGGATCAGCCCCTTGAACCATCCCTCCAGCGCTCCGCCGGCCAACCAGAGCAAACCGTCACCGGCCAACGGCAGCCACAGCAGCGCCGTGCCCAGCAACGCCAATGGCAACACCACCAGACTGATCCACGGCACGGCGAATAAATTGGCCACAGGCGCGGTGAGGCTGATGGGTAAACTCAGCACCAACAGGACCGGAAACAAACCGATAGCAATCAACCACTGTGGACGCGTCCAGGCCTGCCAGACACTCCAGGGCCCCAGCCGCCCGCCGAACGTCAGCACCAGGATCGCAACCGCCGCAAAGGACAACCAGAAACCCGGTTGCAAACTGGCCAGAGGCTCAAGCAGCAGCACAGCGTTGAAGGCCAGCAGCAACGGCCACCACACGCCCAAATGCCGAAAGCGCAGCCGCCATAGCAATACCAGGCCCACCATCACGCAGGCCCGCTGCACCGGCACGCCGAAACCTGCCAGCAGGCCATAACCTAGCGCTGCCATAAAGGCCAGGCCGCAGGCCCACGGCAGCCATGGCAGGTTGCGTGGCCAGCAACCGTAACGCGCCATCCCGGCCACCAGTGCGTAGATCAGCCCGGCCAGCAAGCCAATGTGGTGGCCGGAAATGACCAACAGGTGCACGGTGCCGGTGTCTTGCAACACCTGCCATTGATCCGCGCGCAGCCCGGAACCGTCACCCAGCACCAACGCCGCCACGGCGGCTTCATGGGTTTGCGCATCCGCAGCCATCAGGCGCTGGCGCAGGCTGTCGCGCAGAGCGTTGCGGGCTGGCGCGAGGCGCTGACCGTCTTTCACCGAGCCCGTGGCGCCGATGCGTTGCGCCAGCAGCCAGGCCTCGTGGTCGAAACCGTGAAAATTGAGCAGGCCAGACGGCCGCTTGAGGGTGACAGCCAGGCGCCAGCGTTCTCCACTGCGCACCGGCGGCCCGCCGTGCCAGGACACCCGAATGCGCTTGGGTAGCCGGGCTTTGCGCGACCGGCTGTCGGCCAGGTCAAAACGCACGCTGGTTTCGGTCTGCTGAGGCAAGCCGACCACGCGCCCTTCCACCCATCGTGTTTCGCCGTCCAGTGCTGGTCGCAATCGATCATCCAGTGCCCACTGCGCGCTGATGCACGCCCAGCTCAAGCCCAGCAGGAAAAACGCCAGCGGATAGGTACGAAACGGCAATAACATCAATGCCAGCACCAGCATGGCCAACAGCCATCCGATGGGCGGCAACACCGGTAGAAAACGCAGGGTCAGCAGCCCCAGCGCAAGCGCGAACATCCCTGTCCTCATGAGTCATTCCTTTAAATGATTCACTCAGTCTTAGCCGGGGTTCCCGATGGTGCCTTTGATGTTTTGTCACAAAGTCTGAATTTTCTGTTTATAGAATACGCGCATACTTGCCCCTCGAACTGACCTGGACCCCTTATGCCCCGGCGCTTATTCAAACGGTACATGCCCGACCCCAGCAGTATCAGGGAACACAAGTCATTACAGTTTCTTGGCACCCTGCTGCATGACCCGAACCTCTGGCACCTCAACCGGCACTCGGTGGCCCGTGCGATGGCCGTGGGTCTGTTTGCCGCGTTTATCCCCATTCCCTTGCAGATGCTGCTGGCCGCGATCCTGGCGATCGTGGTGCGCGGTAACATGCCGATTGCCGTCAGCCTGGTGTGGCTGACCAACCCGATCACGATGCCGGTGGTGTTTGTCTGCACCTATATGACCGGTGCCTGGTTGATGAATGTGCCGCCACGCAGCCTCCCCGATAACCTCACCTGGGAATGGATCAGCGGCGAATTGAGCACAATGTGGCAACCATTCCTGCTGGGCTCGGTGGTATCCGGGTTGGTGTTGGGCGCATTGGCCTATTGCCTGACCATGGGCTATTGGCGCTGGTGGGTCGCGCACCAGTGGAAGAAACGCAAACTGCGCCGCCGCTGATGACTAACGGGCAGGCAGGCGCAGGTGTACACGCAGGCCCCGCCCGGTATTTTGCGCCCAGATACGCCCGCCCTGGCGCTGCACCGCGTTGCGCGCAATGCTCAGGCCCAGGCCGAAGCCGCCGTCACCGGGCCGGGAACCGTCCAACCGGATAAAGGGCGCGAAGATACGCTCCAGGTCGGCCTCATCGATGCCGCCCCCCTGATCCTCCAGCCAGACATGCCAGTACTCGCCTTCACGCGCGCCGTCCAATGTCACCCGGCCCTGGCTTGGGGAGTGGCGTATTGCGTTACGCAGGATGTTTTCCAGGGCCTGGGCCAGTGCATTGAGATTGCCTCGCACCCAGCACTCAGCTGGCAACAGGCAGGGTAAACGCGATGCCGGCCAATGGCTTTCGAAACAAGCGTTTTCCCGCAGCATGTCCCACAGCGCGGGCAATTGAATGTCCTCCTGGGGCAAAGGCGCCCGGTCGCTGTCGAGCCAGGCCAGTTGCAGGCTGTCTTCCACCAGGCGCTGCATGGCGTCGATCTCCCGGCTCAGGCGTTCACGCAACCGCGCCAGGTCCTGCTCACTGTCGCAGGCCACGCGCAAGCGGCTCAGGGGCGTGCGCAACTCATGGGACATGTCCCGCAGCAGCTGTTGCTGCAACTGCACCGTGCCCTGCAAGCGTTCGGACATCTGGTCGAAGGCGCGTCCCAATTCACCCAACTCGTCCTGGCGGCTGGTCGCGTCACCGGACATCCGCGCATTCAATTGGTCCGCACGCCAGGCATTGGCCTGCGCACGCAATTGATTGAGGGGCATGATCAGCAATCGATACAGGCCGATACATAGCAATAAGGTAAACAACCCGGGAATCAGGCCGTTGGTGATGACCCGCCAGAACAGTTGATAACGCCCCGGCATAAAACGCTTGGGCAACTCGATCACCAGTGACCCCGCATCGGGGTCGACCGGAAAGGCGATTTTCAACCAGGGCAAGCCTTTGGCATGGCGGCTCACCGGCCAGTCCAATCCGCGCAAGAAGGTCAGGCGCTGGCTTTGCTTGTCGCTCAACGGTGCGCTGCCAAGTGATTGCAAGTCATTGCCGATGATGCCCAGCCAAGTGGTTTCACGCTCGCCCATATGCTGCAACCACGCATCCACACCGGCACTGCCCTGGGTACTCCAGGCCAACTCGGCGCCGGCTGCATAGCCGCGGAGCGTGTCGCGGGCTTCGCCGGTATGGCATGACTCTGGCGCAGATGCGTAAGGACTGACAGCCCGTCCAGCCCTGGCAGCAGAACGTCCATCAGCACCAGGTCGAACGCCTGGTCGCGGGCCAGTTGCAGGCCTTGCTGGCCATTGCGGCACCAGGTTACCTCGAAGCCACAGCGGCCCAGATGTTCATGGACGTAGGCGCCCAGCACGGGGTCATCCTCGATGGTCAGGATACTGGGTAGGCCAACGGCTGCGGGATTCATTAGCGTCTGCAAGTCATTCTCAATGACTGATTATTCAAGATTAAAGTGTTACAGGCAATCACAGGCCGCTACCGAATGGCCCGAAGATTGCGTTGTGTCATTAATTTACGAGATTCCTGGCGGCGCAAATGGCTACACTGCGCAGGTAGCGCGGGCCGGACGCCCGCGCGGAAGATTGATATCAATGTGGTAGCAGGAGAGTGGCGTGCTTAGAAGAATGGGGATAAAAGGCCGCGTACTGTTGCTGACGTTATTGCCGACCAGCCTGATGGCGCTGCTGTTGGGGGGCTATTTCACCTGGATGCAGCTCTCCGAGCTGCAAACTCAATTGCTGCAACGCGGTGAGATGATCGCCGAGCAGTTGGCGCCGCTGGTCGCGCCCGCCCTGAGCAGCAAGAACACCGACCTGCTGGAGCGCATCGCGACCCAATCCCTGGAACAACCGGACGTGCGCGCGGTGTCGTTCCTGGCGCCGGACCGCTCCTCCCTGGCCCATGCCGGCCCGACCATGCTCAATCAACCGCCCACTGGCAACAGTTCGCACCTGCTGCAGCGTACCGGCAACGATGCCACCCGTTACCTGATGCCAGTGTTTGGCCGCCATCGCAACCTCGCAGGCGAGCTGATTCCGGATGAGTCCGACCGCCTGTTGGGCTGGGTCGAGGTGGAACTGTCCCACAACGGCATGTTGCTGCGCGGCTATCGCAGCCTGTTCGCCAGCCTGCTGCTGATCGCCATCGGCTTGATCTGCACCGCGGCACTGGCCCTGCGCATCAGCCGCACCATCAATTCGCCGATCGGCCTGATCAAGCAAGCGGTGGCCCAGCTTAAAGACGGCAACCTGGAAACCCGCCTGCCGCCCCTGGGCAGCCAGGAGCTGGATCAGTTGGCGTCGGGCATCAACCGCATGGCCGAAACCCTGCAAAACGCCCAGGAAGAACTGCAACACAGCATCGACCAGGCCACCGAAGACGTGCGCCAGAACCTGGAAACCATCGAGATCCAGAACATCGAGCTGGACCTGGCCCGCAAGGAAGCCCTGGAAGCCAGCCGGATCAAATCGGAGTTCCTGGCCAATATGAGCCATGAAATCCGCACGCCGCTCAACGGCATCCTCGGGTTCACCCACCTGCTGCAAAAAAGCGAGCTGTCGCCACGTCAGCTGGATTACCTGGGCACTATCGAAAAATCCGCCGACAACCTGTTGGGCATCATCAACGAGATCCTCGACTTCTCCAAGATCGAGGCCGGCAAGCTGGTGCTCGACAGCGTGCCTTTCAACCTGCGCGACCTGCTGCAGGACACCCTGACCATTCTCGCCCCGGCCGCCCACGCCAAGCAGCTCGAACTGGTCAGCCTGGTCTACCGCGACACGCCGCTGGCGCTGGTGGGCGACCCGCTGCGCCTCAAGCAGATCCTGACCAACCTGATCAGCAACGCGATCAAGTTCACCCGCGAAGGCACCATCGTGGCCCGGGCGATGATCGAGGATGAGCAGGAAGACAGCGTACAACTGCGCATCAGCGTGCAGGACACCGGCATCGGCCTGTCCAACCAGGATGTGCGCGCACTGTTCCAGGCGTTCAGTCAGGCGGACAATTCGCTGTCGCGCCAGCCAGGTGGCACCGGCTTGGGCCTGGTGATTTCCAAGCGCCTGATCGAACAGATGGGCGGCGAAATCGGCGTCGACAGCACACCTGGCGAAGGCTCGGAGTTCTGGATCAGCCTGAACTTGCCCAAGACCCGCGACGACATCGAAGACCTGCCCAGCGCGCCGCTGCTCGGTCGCCGCGTCGCCGTGCTGGAGAACCACGAGCTGGCGCGCCAGGCCTTGCAACACCAGTTGGAAGACTGCGGCCTGGAAGTCACGCTGTTCAATACCCTGGAAAGCCTGACCAACGGCATTACCAGCGCCCATCAGACCGAACAGGCGATCAACTTGGCGGTGCTCGGCGTCACCGCCAATGACATCCCGCCCGAGCGCCTCAACCAGCACTTGTGGGACCTCGAACACCTGGGCTGCAAGGTGCTGGTGCTGTGCCCGACCACCGAACAAATGTTGTTCAACCAGTCGGTGCCCAACCCCAACAGCCAGTTGCAGGCCAAACCAGCCTGTACGCGCAAGCTGCGCCGCTCCCTGGCCGACCTGATCAGCCCGCGCCCCTCGCGCAGCGAGCCGGGTGAGCCGTTGTCCAGCCGTGCGCCGCGAGTGCTGTGCGTGGACGATAACCCGGCGAACCTGTTACTGGTGCAAACCCTGCTCGAAGACATGGGCGCCAAGGTCCATGCCGTGGAAAGCGGCTTCGCGGCCATTGACGCCGTGAAGCAGGAAACGTTCGACCTGGTGCTGATGGATGTGCAGATGCCCGGCATGGACGGGCGCCAGAGTACCGAAGCGATTCGCCAATGGGAAAGCGAACGCCATGGCACGCCGCTGCCGGTGGTCGCCCTCACCGCCCATGCCATGGCCAACGAAAAACGTGCCCTTCTGCAAAGCGGCATGGACGATTACCTGACCAAACCCATCAGCGAGCGGCAGCTGGCCCAGGTGGTGCTGAAATGGACCGGCCTGGCCCTGCGCAACCAGGGGCCCGAGCGCCTCCCCGAAGGCCTTGGCCCAGGCGTGCAACTGCTGGTGCTGGACCATGAGGAAGGCCTGCGCCTGGCGGCTAACAAGGCGGACCTGGCGGCCGACATGCTCGCCATGCTCCTGGCCTCCCTGGAAGCTGATCGCCTGGCGATCACGGTCGCCCGCGAAGCCAATGACAACCACGCCCTGATCGAGCGCGTCCACCGCCTGCATGGCGCCACCCGCTACTGCGGCGTGCCGCAATTGCGCGCGGCCTGCCAACGCGCTGAAACCCTGCTCAAGCAGGACGACGCCAAGGCCATGGCCGCGTTGGATGAACTGGACATGGCGATTGCGCGGCTGGCCAGTGAAGCGCGGGTCAGCGCCTGACCCGATTTCATGGACGAAGCCAATCAAAATGTGGGAGGGGGCTTGCCCCCGATGGCGATGTGTCAGTCGAAATATCTGTCACTGATACACCGCTATCGGGGGCAAGCCCCCTCCCACATTGGGTCAGTATTTCCAAGGTATAAATTGCAGGGAGCCTTTTAATGCGCGTGATTCTTTTCAGCAGCCAGGCCTACGATCGCGAGAGTTTTCTCGGTGAGCCGCGCCCTCAGGGGATCGAGCTGCAATTCCAACCCGCCCGCCTCAATCTCGACACCGTCGCCCTGGCCGAACGGCACGAGGTGGTCTGCGCGTTTATCAACGATGACCTCAGCGCCCCGGTGCTCGAGCAACTGGCCAGTGGCGGTACGCGCCTGATTGCGTTGCGCTCGGCCGGCTACAACCATGTTGACCTGCACGCCGCCAAGCGCCTGGGCCTGAGCGTGGTGCGCGTACCGGCCTACTCGCCCCACGCCGTGGCCGAACACGCCGTGGCCCTGATCCTCGCCCTGAACCGGCGCCTGCACCGCGCCTACAACCGTACCCGCGATGGCGACTTCAGCCTGCACGGGCTCACCGGTTTTGATCTGGTCGGCAAAACCGTCGGCGTGGTCGGCACCGGGCAGATCGGCGCCACCTTCGCCAGGATCATGGCCGGTTTTGGCTGCCAGTTGCTGGCCTGCGACCCCTTCCCCAACCCTCAGGTGCAAGCCATGGGCGCGCGCTACGTGAGCCTGCCCGAATTGCTCGCCGAGGCGCAGATCATCAGCCTGCATTGTCCGCTGACCGCCGAGAGTAAACACCTGATCGACACCCGCGCCCTGGCACACATGCAACCGGGTGCGATGCTGATCAATACCGGTCGCGGCGGCCTGGTCGACACGCCGGCACTGGTCGAAGCGCTCAAGAACGGGCAACTCGGTTATTTGGGGCTGGATGTTTATGAGGAAGAGGCGCAGCTGTTTTTCGAGGACCGCTCGGACCTGCCCCTGCAAGACGACGTGCTCGCCCGCCTGTTGACCTTTCCCAATGTGATCATCACCGCCCACCAGGCCTTCCTGACCCGCGAGGCGCTGGCGGCGATTGCCGGCACGACGCTGGCCAATATTGCGGCGTGGGTCGATGGCCGCGCGCAGAACCTCGTCGAGGGATGATCAGCGGTCACATACCGGGCTCATGATGAGCCGGCACCCGTGATAGGATGCCGCGCCTATTTGGAGGATCCATGGCCGAACACGATTTCCGCTTCAGCTTGCTGAGCCCGCAACACACCCTGATCGAATGCCGCGCCCTGGTGCCGGGCCGTTATCAAGTCACCGGCAACGGTGGTTCGATCAAGCATGGCGACGTGCTGATCGTCACCCTGCGCGGCAGCAAAACCCTGTCGATGCGCCTGACCGTGGAAGGTGACGCGCGCTACTCCATCCGCCCGGCGGGCCAATGGGTCGCCATGGCCCTGGGGCCGAAATTCGGCGAGCTGGAGATTCACACCTGGAAGGTCAATTGCGACAGCTGCGACAGCGTGCTGGAGTTTGAATTCGCGGTGGAAACCAAGCTGACCAAAGAACCGCTGCAGCCGGCCGCCAACGCACGTATCAAAGAACTCGGCTGGGCCAGCGAAGGCGACAAGCACCGCTGCCCGAAATGCCAGCGGGCCGCACAATGAAGGGCCTGCTGCTGCTTGCCGCCGTGGGCGCGGCCCTGAGTGGCTGCGCCGGCGATGCGGCCAAGCTCAAGCAGGATCACAGCTATGTGGTGGAGTGGATAGGCGAGCGGCCCTTGATGGACTACGCGCACCTGACCGTCACCCTCGGTGCCGATGGGCGCGCCTATGGCAATGGCGGCTGCAACCACTGGTTTGCGCCGTACACCCTCGAAGGCGACAAGCTCAGCTTCGGCCCGATCGGCAGCACCCGCAAAATGTGCGCCGAGGCGTTGATGGAACAGGAGCACCGCTTCTTCCAGGCCCTGCAAGGCGTGCAGCGCTGGGACATCTCGCCGATCGAACAGACCCGCTTCTGGCCGGCCCAAGGCAAGCCGATTCGCCTGTGGCTGGAAGAAGGCTGATATTCCCAGTCGCTGAACCAATGGGGATCCAAATGTGGGAGGGGGCTTGCCCCCGATAGCGGTGTATCAGCCAGCAGTTATTCAACTGACCCACCGCAATCGGGAGCAAGCCCCCTCCCACATTGGCTCTGAGTTGATGCTTTAACCGCGCAGGGCCTTGAGCTTGGCCAACACCCCTTGCGCCGTCTGCTCACCCATCAGTTGTTCGCGCACCTTGCCTTTGTCATCGATGATATAGGTCACCGGCAGCGCCTCGCTGCGTGGAATATCGAAGATCCCCTCCGGGTTCTGCGCCAGCACGGTAAACTTGATGCCCAGCTTGTCGCTGGCGGCTTTGAGCTCCTCACCCTGCACATTGTCGAAATTGACCCCGAACACGCCCACGTTCTGCGCTTTGAGTTGCTCGGCCAAGGCGTTGAGCTCGGGGATTTCCGTGCGACACGGGCCACACCATTCAGCCCAGTAATTGACCACCAGCCACTGCTTGTCCAGGCGTTCGGCCGGTATTTTCTGGCCATACTGGTCAACGCCGTAATCGTTACCGCAGCCACTGAGCAGCAGGGTTGTGATGATCGCCAATGCACCGATCAGTCGCCTTGTCATGGGGTAATCCTTCGTAAAAATGAACGTTGGCTGCGGCCTATCGCCTCTTACGGTTTAAGGACGGCCCGCAGCGCAGGTAGAATACCCGCCACCTTACGCAAGATGCGACCCGCACATGACCGATCTGACGCTTTATCACAACCCGCGCTGCTCGAAATCCCGCGGTGCGCTTGAACTGCTGGAAGCCCGCGGCCTCACGCCTACCGTGGTGCGCTACCTGGAAACCCCGCTGAATGCGGCGCAAATACAGGCCCTGCTGGCCAAGCTTGGCCTGGGCGCCCGCCAATTGTTGCGCAGCGGCGAAGAGGAATACAAAAGCCTCAACCTGGCCGATGCCAGTCTCAGCGAAGCGCAGTTGATCGCCGCCATCGCCGAACACCCCAAGCTGATGGAACGTCCCATCCTGGAAACCGCCGATAAAGCCATCATTGGCCGTCCGCCGGAAAACGTACTGGAGCTGCTGCCGTGACTACCCCCTATGTGCTGGTGTTGTATTACAGCCGCAATGGCTCGGTCAGCGAAATGGCCCGGCAGATTGCCCGGGGTATCGAGCAAGGCGGCCTGGAAGCCCGGCTGCGCACCGTGCCGGCGATCTCCACCGAGTGCGAAGCCGTGGCGCCGAGTATCCCGGACGAGGGCGCGCTGTATGCCAGCCTGGATGACCTGAAAAACTGCTCGGGCCTGGCCCTCGGCAGCCCGACGCGTTTTGGCAACATGGCCGCACCGCTCAAGTACTTCCTCGATGGCACCAGCAACCTGTGGCTCACCGGCGCCCTGGTCGGCAAACCTGCTGGCGTGTTCACCTCCACCGCCAGCCTGCACGGCGGCCAGGAGACCACGCTGATGTCGATGCTGCTGCCGCTGTTGCACCACGGCATGCTGATCACCGGCCTGCCCTACAGCGAGCAGGCGCTGCTCGACACCCAGGGCGGCGGTACGCCGTATGGCGCCAGCCACCATGCCGGGCCTGATGGCAAGCGCATGCTCGACCCCCATGAAATCACCCTGTGCCGCGCCCTGGGCCTGCGCCTGGCAAAAACCGCCACGCTGCTGGAGAACGGCCGTGGCCAGGCAGCCTAAGGTCCTGCCGCCCCAGGCGTGGCTGGAGCCGCGGGTCAAGCTCGCGCGCGCACTCAGCCTTCTAGCGTTTTTTGGCCTGGTGGGCTTGTTGTGCGTGTACTACCTGTTCGTCGCCGACCTGCACGGGGCGCGTCCGTGGGTGATCCTGCTGATCGAACTGGTGCCGCTGCTGGTGCTGGCGCCAGGCATGATCCTGGGCAGCGCACGCGGGCATTCGTGGATGTGCTTTGTGGTGAATCTGTATTTCATCAAGGGCGCGCTGGCGGCGTATGACCCGAACCGGCAAGGGTTCGGGGTGCTTGAGATGGTGGCGAGCCTGGCGCTGTTTTGTACGGCGTTGCTGTATGTGCGCTGGCGCCACCAGTTGAATCGGCGGTTGGCGGCAGTCTGATACAGCAAGGTCTGGGACGCAGAGCGTCCTGGGCAGCATTCCCACGCAGAGCGTGGGAACGATCAATGGTTGACGGTGTAAGCCAGCATCATCGACAACTGGCACATCGGCCGCCCACTTTCGGCATGCCACTGGTTGAAGGCGCCCTGCACCGTCGCCAGGTCGCGCAGGCTGGTGGGCACCTTGTCGACGATCTTCTGCGCATTCAACGCCGCCACCACGTCATAGCTCGGCACGAACGTGTCCTTGCCCACCATGCGCAAAAAGCGCGGTGCCGACAGGCCGCCCAACTGGTGGCCGTGCTTGCTCAGGTACTTCCATAGCCCAACGATATCGGTGACCGGCCACTCGGCGATAAACGCGCCGAAGCTGCCCTTCTCCTGGGTGATATCCAGGATCATCTGCGCATTGCGCGGCACGCTCTTGAGCTTGCCCAGGTGACGGATAATGCGAGCGTCCTGCATCAGGCGTTCCAAATGCTCGGCGCCCATCAGCACGACTTTTTCCGGGTCGAAGCCAAAGAACACCTGTTCGAACGCCGGCCACTTGGCGTCCACCACGCTGTGCTTCAAGCCTGCACGGAACACGCGCAGCGCCAGGGTCGACAGGTAGCGGTCAGCGCTGATCCTGCGCAATTGCGCCGGGGTCTTGGGCACCGGCAGATGGGCTTCCAACTGGGCCGCTGAACCAAAACGGTTCAGACAATATTCGTGCAGCCACTTGTAATCGCGCATGCCCTCTCCTGGCAGGTGAAATGAAAACGGCGCCCGTGAGCGCCGTCTTTCAGAGCGTTGTAGAGCGTCAGAGGTTCACTACATTGACGAAACGCGACGCGGCGGTTTCATCGATTTTCAGGCTGGTGAAGTCGAACAGATTGCGGTCGGCCAATTGCGACGGGATCACATTCTGCAGGCTGCGGAAGATGCTCTCGGTGCGGCCCGGCGTCTTGCGTTCCCACTCCAGCAGCATGTCCTTGACCACTTGGCGCTGCAGGTTTTCCTGGGAGCCGCACAGGTTGCACGGAATGATCGGAAATTGCTTGAAGTCGGCATACGCCTGGATGTCCTTCTCGTTGCAATACGCCAGCGGGCGGATCACCACGTTGCGCCCGTCATCGGCACGCAGCTTGGGCGGCATGGCCTTGAGCGAGCCGTTGAAGAACATATTGAGGAAGAAGGTTTCGACGATATCGTCGCGATGATGCCCCAGGGCCATCTTGGTCGCGCCGATCTCATCGGCAAAGGTATAGAGCGTGCCACGCCGCAGGCGCGAGCACAGCGAGCAGGTGGTCTTGCCTTCGGGGATCAACTGCTTGACCACCGAATAAGTGTCTTTCTCGACGATGTGATACTCGACGCCCAGTTCCTTTAGATAGGCCGGCAGCACGTGCTCGGGAAAGCCTGGCTGCTTCTGGTCCATGTTGACGGCGACGATCTCGAACTTGATCGGCGCGACCTTTTGCAGGTGCAGCAGCACATCGAGCAGGGTATAGCTGTCTTTGCCGCCGGAAAGGCAGACCATGACCTTGTCGCCCTCCTCGATCATGTTGAAGTCGGCGACCGCTTCACCGGCCAGGCGACGCAGGCGTTTTTGCAGTTTGTTCTGGTTGACCGTAAGAGTGCCCATGGCGCTTGGATCCGCTGCAAGTGTGTGACGAAAAGCGGGGTATTTTAGCGACCTGAGCGCACTGGATTCAATGTGGGAGGGGGCTTGCTCCCTTTGAATGCATTGCCAGCTACAGACCGTGCCGCGATTAGCGCCTGTGTTTACAGCGCGATTTACTCTAAAGGCCCTACAGTTTTCCAGGACATCACTTCCTATACTGCGACTAGAGGTCGCACAACTATCCGGACCTTGCAGGCCATTTGGCCGGCAGCGCTCCGCTGGGGGGCGATGGTAATAACGACAGGAGTGACTGGCATGATCCATCACGTCGTGGGGCTGTTTACCCATCCCGATCAGGAATGGCGGGAAATTCGTGGCGATAAAGAAGAAAGCATCAGCCACATGTACCTCACCCATACCCTGGTTCTCGCGGCGATTCCCGCCGTCTCTGCATTTATCGGCACCACCCAGGTCGGCTGGGTCATCGGCAGCCGCGCACCGGTCATGCTGACCCAGGAAAGCGCGCTGTGGATGACCCTGATGTCCTACGCTGCAATGCTCGGCGGCGTGGCGGTGATGGGCGCGTTCATTCACTGGATGGCCCGCACCTACGACGCCAACCCCAGCATGGCGCGTTGCATTGCCTTCGCCACCTACACAGCGACGCCTCTGTTTATTGGCGGGCTGGCGGCGCTTTATCCGCACATGTGGCTGGGCATGGTCGTGGGCACGGCGGCGATCTGCTACACGGTATACCTGCTGTATGTGGGGCTGCCGACCTTCATGAGTATCGACCCGGATGAAGGCTTCCTGTTTTCCAGCTCGGTACTGGCTGTAGGACTGGTGGTACTGGTGGCGATCATGGCGTTTACCGTGATCGTCTGGGGCCTGGGCGTTGGGCCGATCTACACCAGTTAAGCCTTTTTTACCGCAGGCAAAGCCACCACAAGGTGGCTTTGTGCGTTATGCATGACCATTCGGCGCCTGACAGATTCGGAAACATCCTGCTTTGCGGCATACTGGACGTCTCTGGAGATATGTACAGCATGCCCGAGCAACTCAATACCCGCGTCGAAGATTGTTTCCTGCAAGCCGAATCCTTTTTCAAACGAAGCTTCAAACGCCCCAAGGTCAGCCTCAAGCTGCGGGGCCAGAAAGCCGGTGTCGCGCATTTGCACGAAAACCTGCTGCGCTTCAACCCTCAGCTTTACCGTGAAAACAGCCAACATTTCCTCAAACAAACCGTGGCCCACGAAGTGGCGCACCTGATCGCCCACCAACTGTTTGGCGAGCGTATCCAGCCCCATGGTGAGGAATGGCAGTTGATCATGCGTGGGGTTTACGAACTGCCGCCGGACCGTTGTCACACCTATGAAGTCAAGCGGCGTCAGGTGACGCGCTATATCTACCGGTGCCCATGTGCCAACAGCGACTTCCCGTTTTCGCCGCAGCGCCATGGGCTGGTAGGCCAGGGGCGGCGGTATTTGTGTCGGCGCTGTCGGCAGACCCTGGTGTTCACTGGGGAAACGCGGGTGGAATGAGGGCCTCATCGGGGGCACGCCCCCTCCCACACTTTGATTTGTGAATACATTCAAAATGTGGGAGGGGGCTTGCCCCCGATGGCATCAGAACAGTCACCCAACAACCTTGGCCTGGCGCAACTCCTCTATCCGCTCAGCACTGAACCCCAATTCCCCCAGCACTTCATCACTGTGCGCACCAACAGCCGCGCCAATATGCCGTGGCGCCGGCAAACCCTCGGAAAACTTCAGCGGGCAGGCGATCTGCGCCTGGGTCGAGCCATCGCCCCTCGGCACCTGGCTGATCAGCGCGCGCGCCTGCAGCTGCGGATGCGCTACCGCTTCACTCAAGTTCAACACCGGTTCCACGCACGCATCCACTCCAGCAAACAACGCGCACACTTCATCAAAGCTGCGTTTTTCGAATTCCACCTGCAGCGCCTGCTTGAGGGCCGGCTGCTGCTCAGGCTTGAGGCTGTGCAGCGCCAACTCCGGCCGCCCCAGCGCTTCGCACAATGGCTGCATGAAGGCCGGTTCCAGGCTGCCCACCGACATCCAACGCCCATCACGGGTGCGGTAATAATCGTAAAAACTGCCGCCATTGAGCACATGGTTTTCCCACGCCGGTTCCACCCCGCAGGCCAGGTAACCCGCGCCGGCCATGGCGTTCAGGCTGAACGCGCAGTCGGTCATGCTCACATCCAGGTACTGGCCGACGCCGCTCTGCTGCCGCGAGATGACCGCCGCGAGCAAGCCCACCACCGCATGCAACGACCCGCCGCCGATATCCGCCAGTTGCACGCCCAACGGCAACGGCCCACTGTCGCGCCGCCCGCTGTGGCTGGCCACGCCGGCCACGGCCAGGTAGTTGATATCGTGGCCGGCGCGATCCCTGTAAGGGCCGGTCTGGCCGTAGCCGGTGATCGACACATAGATCAGCCTCGGGTTGATCGCGTTCAAGGCCGCATACCCCAGGCCCAGGCGCTCCATCACGCCGGGGCGGAATTGTTCGATGAGGATATCGGTGCCCTTGACCAGCTCGAACACGATCTGCAGCGCCTCGGCCCGCTTGAGGTCCAGCGCCAGGCTGCGCTTGTTGCGATTGAGGTAGGCATGGCTCGCCGAGGTGCCGTGATCATGGGGCGGCAACACGCGCAACAGATCCATGCGCGTCGGCGATTCGATGCGCAGCACCTCGGCGCCCATGTCCGCCAGCATCAGTGAGGCGAATGGGCCGGGCAACAGGGTGGAAAAATCCAGCACTTTGAGGGACGCCAAGGGGCCTGTCATACAAACTCCGTTTCCGATTCGACGGTTCACAGCGTAGTCAGCCTTGAGCGTCGACGGCAATCGTCAGAACGATCAACCCCCCTGACCGTTTTGATCACGGCGGGCTTTTTCGTCGCCACGGCTTTATCATTGGCCCACGTTTTATTGGCAGAGTGTTCCATGAAGTTCGCGATTGCAGTGTTCAGCGCCGCCCACGCGCCCTCCTCGCGCCGCGCCCTGTTGTTCGCCCAGGCGGCCCTGGCCGGCGGGCATGAGATTGTGCGGCTGTTTTTTTACCAGGATGGCGTGTACAGCGCGTCCAATAACATCGTCGCGCCCCAGGATGAGCAAGACATCTCGCGCCAATGGCGCGAGTTCGTCAGCGCCCACCAGCTCGACGGCGTCGTGTGCATCGCTGCAGCCCTGCGCCGTGGCGTGCTCAACGCCGAGGAAGCCATGCGCTATCAACGCAGCGCGGTGAACCTGGAGGCGCCCTGGGCGCTGTCGGGCCTGGGGCAACTGCATGACGCGATCCAGGACGCCGACCGCCTGATCTGTTTTGGAGGTTCATGACATGGCCAAGTCATTGCTGGTGATCAGCCGCCAGGCACCGTGGTCCGGCCCCAGTGCGCGAGAAGCGCTGGATATCGTGCTGGCCGGTGGCGCGTTCGATCTGCCGATCGGCCTGCTGTTTCTGGACGACGGCGTGTTCCAGCTCGCACCGCACCAGGACGCCAAGGCCGTGCAACAAAAGGACTTGAGCGCCAACCTGCAAGCCTTGGGCCTGTTCGGCATCGATGACGTGTTCGCCTGCAGCCACAGCCTGGCCGAACGCGGGCTGGGTGTGCCGGCCAGCGCGCAGCCGTTGGCCCATGACGCCATTTCCCAACTGATTGACCGTTACGACCAGGTGATTACCCTCTGATGTCGACTCTACATGTGGTGTCCCACTCCCCCTTTACCGACAGCCGTCTCGACAGCTGCCTGCGCGTCTGTGCCAGCGCAGATGCGATCCTGCTGTGCGGCGACGGCGCCTACGGCCTGCGCCACCCGGCGCTGCATACCAAAGGCGTGAAGGTGTTCGTGCTGGCTGAAGACATGCAGGCGCGCAACCTGCCTTTGCCGGACTGGGCCGACAGCGTGGATTATCCGGGCTTCGTGCAGCTGTCGATCGACTATGACAAGGTCAATACCTGGTTATGAATACACTGACCGTAGGCACGCGCACCCTCGAACTGGACAAGGACGGCTACCTGGTCGACCTCGACGCGTGGTCTGCCGAAATTGCCGGCGCCCTGGCCGCTGCAGAATCGCTGGAACTGACCCCGGACCACTGGGAAATCCTCGAACTGCTGCGCGGCTTTTACGCGCAATATCAGCTGTCGCCGGCCACGCGCCCGCTGATCAAGTACGTCGCCTTGAACCTCGGCCCGGAAAAGGGCAACAGCCTGCACCTCAATAAACTGTTCAACGGCACTCCCGCCAAACTTGCCGCCAAGCTGGCGGGCCTGCCCAGGCCGACGAATTGCTTATGACCGACTTTGCCCCACTGACCCTCTCAACGCCTGAAGAGCACCCTTTTGCGCAGTTCGTGCGCATCCTCGGCAAAGGCAAGCGCGGCGCGCGCAACCTCACCCGTGAGGAAGCGCGGGAAGCCATGGGCATGCTGCTCGACGAAAAAGTCGAAGACACCCAACTGGGCGCCTTCCTCATGCTGTTGCGTCACAAGGAAGAAAGCCCAGAGGAGCTCGCCGGTTTCACCGAAGCGGTGCGCGAGCGCTTGAATCCGCCCGCCTTGAAGGTGGATATCGACTGGCCGACCTACGCCGGCAAAAAGCGCCATTTGCCGTGGTTCCTGCCGGCGGCCAAATGCCTGGCGCAAAATGGCGTGCGCATCCTCATGCACGGCGGCGGCGCGCATACGGCGGGCCGCCTGTACACCGAGCAATTGCTGGAGCGTTTGCAGATACCGTTGTGCCGCAATTGGCAGCAGGTCGAGGCGGCGTATGAACAAGGCAACCTGGCGTTTATCCCGCTGGGCGATTGGGCGCCTCAGTTGCAGCGCATGATCGACCTGCGCAACACCCTGGGCCTGCGCTCGCCGATCCACTCCCTGGCCCGCTTGCTCAACCCGCTGAATGCCCGTTGCGGCCTGCAAAGCATCTTCCATCCGGGTTACCAGGGCGTGCACCGCGATGCCAGTGGCTTGCTGGGCGACAACGTGATTGTGGTCAAGGGCGATGGCGGCGAAGTGGAAATCAACCCCGACACCCTCAGCCACCTGTACGGCACCACCGGTGGCCTGAGCTGGGACGAAGAATGGCCCGCCCTCTCCGCCCAGCGCCACGTCAAACCGGCGAGCCTGGAGCCTGAGCACCTGACCGCCCTGTGGCGTGGCGAGGTCGAGGACAGCTACCCGCAACTGGCGCTGATCGCGACCATGGCCCTGGCCCTGCGCGGCCTCGGACACACCCGGGAGCAGGCGTTCGAACTGGCCCGGCAGTACTGGGATGCGCGAGACAAATCGATTTAATCGATCATTCACCTCGGGTCTTTGCGCTTTTAGTTCGAACTCATCCCTTTAGACTGAGCTCCAACGCTTATTAGCCAAGGAGCCAGTCATGGGTTTGCTGATCGAAGGACACTGGAAAGACCAATGGTACGAAAGTAGCGCAGACGGCGCGTTCCAGCGTGAACAGGCGCAACGCCTCCACTGGGTGACCGCCGACGGCCAGCCCGGCCCGAGTGGCGAAGGCGGCTTCAAGGCCGAGGCAGGTCGCTATCACCTATACGTCTCTCTGGCCTGCCCCTGGGCCCACCGCACCTTGATCCTGCGCAAGCTCAAGGGCCTGGAAAGCCTGATCGACGTCTCGGTGGTCAGTTGGCTGATGCTGGAAAACGGCTGGACCTTCGACAAGGCCCACGGCTCCAGCGGCGACGCGCTCGACGGCTTCGACTTCATGCATCAGCGTTACACCGCTGATACCGCTGACTACACCGGGCGTGTCACGGTGCCGGTGTTATGGGACAAGCAGCTCAAACGCATCGTCAGCAATGAGTCGGCGGAGATCATCCGCATGTTCAATAGCGCATTTGATGAGCTGACCGGTAATACCCTGGATTTCTATCCCGACGCACTGCGCACGACCATCGATGCGCTGAACGAACGCATCTACCCGGCCGTGAACAACGGCGTGTACCGCGCGGGGTTCGCCACCTCGCAGCAGGCCTATGAAGGTGCGTTCGATGACGTGTTTGCCGAGCTGGACCATTTGGAACAGCACCTGGGCGAGCATCGCTACCTGGCCGGCGAATACCTGACCGAGGCGGATGTGCGGCTGTTCACCACGCTGATTCGTTTTGATGCGGTGTATTACAGCCACTTCAAATGCAACCTGCGGCGGATTGCCGATTATTCAAACCTGTCGAATTGGTTGCGGGAAATGTATCAGTGGCCGGGGGTGGCCGAGACGGTGGATTTTGAACACATCAAGGGGCATTACTATGCCAGCCACCGCACCATCAACCCGACGGGGATTGTGCCGAAGGGGCCGCTGCAGCGGTTTGACGTTGAGCATGATCGGAAGCGGTTGAATGGCAAAGGTGTGTGGAGCTGATCCGGATGATGGGCTGAAGCTGATGGCCTCATCGGGGGCAAGCCCCCTCCCACACTGATCGTTCCCACGCTCTGCGTGGGAATGCACCCCGTGACGCTAGCTGTACCGCGTGACGGGGAGCGTCCAAGGTGGCATTCCCACGCAGAGCGTGGGAACGATCAATGCTTTTAAGACTCAGACCTGGGCCTGGGCGCCTTCAAACCACTTCAGCTTCTCGCGCAACACCACCACCTCACCCACGATCACCAGCGTCGGCGCATGCACTTCATGCTCCGCCACCATGCGCGGCAAGTCGGCCAGGGTGCCGGTGAACACGCGCTGGTTGGCGGTGGTGCCTTGCTGAATCAAGGCTGCTGGCGTATCCGGCGCGCGCCCGTGCTTGATCAATTGCTCGCAGATGATCGGCAAGCCAATCAAGCCCATGTAGAACACCAGAGTCTGTGACGGCCCGACCAGGTCCTGCCAGGGCAGGTCCGAGGTGCCATTCTTCAGGTGCCCGGTGATAAAGCGCACCGACTGCGCGTAGTCACGGTGCGTCAACGGAATGCCCGCATACGCCGCGCAACCGCTGGCCGCCGTGATCCCCGGAACCACCTGGAACGGGATGCCATGGGCCGCCAATTCCTCGATCTCTTCGCCGCCCCGCCCGAAAATGAACGGATCGCCGCCCTTGAGGCGCAGCACGCGCTTGCCTTGCTTGGCCAGGTCCACCAGTTGTTGGTTGATCTGATCCTGCGGCACGGCATGATCGGCGCGACGCTTGCCGACGTACACGCGCTCGGCATCCCGGCGGCACAGTTCCAGGATCGCTGGAGCCACCAACCGGTCATACAACACCACGTCGGCTTGCTGCATCAGGCGCAAGGCGCGGAAGGTCAGCAGGTCCGGGTCGCCCGGGCCTGCACCCACCAGGTATACCTCACCCGGTGCGTAAGGCGGCGCGCCATTGACCTTTTCGATCAACAGACGCTCAGCCTCATCGCCCTGCCCGGCCAGTTGCCGATCGGCAATCGGGCCCTGGAACACTTCTTCCCAGAACGCCCGGCGCTGCTGCACATCCGGGTACAAACTTTTGACCTGGGCACGAAAACGCGCCGCCAACCCGGCCAACTGGCCATAGGTGGACGGAATCCAGGTTTCCAGCTTGGCGCGGATCAAGCGCGCCAGTACCGGCGCATCGCCGCCGCTGGACACCGCGATCACCAATGGCGAACGGTCGACGATCGCCGGGAAGATCACGCTGCACAGGGCCGGCGCATCCACCACATTGACCGGTACACAGCGCCGCTTGGCATCACTGGACACTTGCGCGTTCAGTGGCTCGTCGTCGGTGGCCGCGATGATCAGCACGCAACCGTCGAGGTCCGTCTCCTGATAACCGCGCACCATCAGGTCCCCGCCACTGCCCAGCACCAGTTCACGCAACTGGTCTTCGATCTGGGGAGCAACCACCCGCAGCAACGCCCCGGCATCGGCCAGCAGCCGGGATTTGCGCAAGGCAATCTCCCCGCCGCCGACGACCAGCACACGACTGCCGCGCAGGTTATGAAACAGCGGCAGAAATTCCATTTAGCCGATGACCTCGACGCCCGCCATGTACGGCTTGAGCACCTCAGGCACACGAATCGAACCGTCGGCCTGCTGGTAGTTTTCCAGCACTGCCACCAGCGTACGGCCTACCGCCAGGCCCGAACCGTTGAGGGTGTGCACCAGTTCCGGCTTGCCGGTTTCCGGGTTGCGGAAACGCGCCTGCATGCGTCGGGCCTGGAAATCACCGCAGTTGGAGCACGACGAAATCTCGCGGTACTTGTCCTGGCTCGGCACCCACACTTCGAGGTCGTAGGTCTTCACGGCGCTGAAACCCATGTCGCCGGTGCACAACGCCAGCACGCGATACGGCAGTTCCAGCAACTGCAGGACGCGCTCGGCGTTGGCCGTCAGGCCTTCCAACGCTTCCATGGATTTGGACGGCTCGACCACCTGGACCATCTCGACCTTGTCGAATTGGTGCTGGCGGATCATGCCACGGGTGTCGCGCCCCGACGCGCCGGCTTCACTGCGAAAGCACGGGCTGTGGGCGACGAATTTCAACGGCAGTTGTTTGGCATCGAGGATTTCGCCAGCGACGATATTGGTCAGCGACACTTCGGCGGTCGGGATCAGGTACAGGTCGGCTTCGCCGTCGCGGCTGATCTTGAACAGGTCTTCCTCGAATTTCGGCAACTGGCTGGTGCCCATCAACGCCGGCGCTTGCACCAGGTACGGGGTGTAGGCCTCTTCGTAACCGTGCTCGGCGGTGTGCAGGTTGATCATGAACTGCGCCAGGGCACGATGCATGCGCGCAATCGGGCCACGCAACAGGGCGAAACGCGCGCCGGACATTTTCGCGGCGGTTTCGAAATCCAGGCCGCCGGTCAATTCGCCCAGGGCAACGTGGTCCTTGATGTCGAAATCGAAGGCTTTGGGCGTGCCCCAGCGGCGCACTTCAACGTTGCCGTCTTCGTCCGCGCCAATCGGTACGGATTCGTGGGGCAGGTTGGGGATGCCCAGCAGGATCGAATCCAGCTCGGACTGGATCTTGTCCAGCTCGGCTTTGCCGTCGGACAGCTCGGTGCCCATGCGCTCGACGTCCGCCATCAACGGCGCGATGTCTTCGCCGCGCTGCTTGGCCTGACCGATGGACTTGGAACGCGCATTCCGCTCAGCCTGCAGTGCTTCGGTGCGGGTCTGGACGGTCTTGCGCTGTTCTTCCAGCGCTTCGATGCGCGCAACATCCAAGGCAAAGCCACGGGATGCCAGGCGGTCCGCTACGTCCTGAAGGTTGCTACGTAACAGTTTGGAATCGAGCATGTCGGTCTCTCGTTTATCAAAGTTTGGTCAAGGACAGGCCGGCCCAAGTGGCGAGCAGCCCGCCGAATACGCTGATAGCTGCATAGCCAATCGCCAGCAGCACTTGCCCGCTTTCCAGCAGGCGTACGGTATCCAGTGAAAATGATGAAAAGGTCGTCAGGCCGCCAAGGAAGCCAACCATCAGTCCGGCGCGCACCTCAATCGGTACTTCGGGACGCACCAGGAACAGGCCGTATAAAACACCGATCAACAGGCAGCCCACGATATTAACGGCCAGCGTCGCGGTATAGAAGTGCTTGGGCCAATTCGCGTTGATCCAGTTACCCGTCGCAAAGCGCAGCAGTGTACCCGCGATACCGCCCGCCGAGACGGCGACCACTAGAGGAATCATGATTTTCTCCGCTGCCTGGGACTTAAACGATCGAGTGCGGCCAGATGATTGAGCTTCTCACCGATCTTCAGCTCCAGGCCACGGGGCACCGGCTGATAGAGCGGCAACGGTTCCAGCTCATCGGGAAAGTAGTCTTCACCGGCCGCGTAAGCGTCCGGCTCATCATGGGCATAGCGGTACTCGTCACCGTAACCCAGCTGCTTCATCAACTTGGTCGGTGCGTTGCGCAAGTGCATCGGCACTTCGAGGGAACCGTGTTCGGCCGCTGCGCGCAGCGCCGACTTGAAGCCCATGTACACCGCGTTGCTTTTGGGCGCGCATGCCAGGTAGGTAATGGCCTGGGCCACCGCCAGCTCGCCTTCCGGGCTGCCGAGGCGCTCTTGCACGTCCCAGGCGGCCAGGCACAGGCTCAGGGCGCGCGGGTCGGCATTGCCGATGTCTTCGCTGGCCATGCGCACCACGCGGCGCGCCAGGTATAACGGGTCGCAACCGCCGTCGATCATGCGCGCAAACCAGTACAGCGCGCCGTCCGGGTTGGAGCCACGGACGGATTTGTGCAGCGCCGATATCTGGTCGTAGAACGCTTCGCCGCCCTTATCGAAACGCCGGCGTGTGTCGCCCAGCAGGCTTTGCAGCAGGTCGACGCCAATCTCGCCGCCATCTTCGGCAAGGTCCGAGGCGTTCTCCAGCAGGTTGAGAAACCGCCGGCCATCGCCATCGGCGGCGGTGAGCAGGATCTTGAAGCCCTCTTCACTGACGCTCAGCTGGCGCTTGCCAAGCCCCTTGTCTTCGGTCAAGGCGCGCTGCAACAGCTTCTGCATCGCCGCCTCGTCCAGGCTCTTGAGCACGTAGACGCGCGCCCGCGAGAGCAGCGCGTTATTCAATTCGAACGAAGGGTTTTCGGTGGTGGCGCCGATAAAGATCAGCGTGCCGTCTTCGACGTACGGCAGGAACGCATCCTGCTGGGACTTGTTGAAGCGATGCACTTCGTCGACGAACAGGATGGTGCGCTTGCCGTATTGCCCGGCCTGCTGCTTGGCGATTTCAACCGCCTGGCGGATTTCCTTGACCCCGGCCAGCACGGCGGAGACCGTTTCGAAGTGCGCATCCGAGACCTTGGCCAGCAGCCGCGCCAGGGTGGTTTTACCCACCCCCGGCGGCCCCCAGAAAATCATCGAGTGCAGCGCACCCTGCTCCAGAGCTTCGCGCAGGGGCTTGCCGCGAGCGAGCAGGTGTTCCTGACCGACGTACTCGTCCAGGTTGGTCGAGCGCAGGCGCGCGGCCAGAGGCTGGGCAATCGGGTCACTTCGAAACAGATCCATGGGCAGCGTTTGAAACCTCTGGGGAGTTTATTCCTGGATCACGTCGGCACCCTTGGGGATGTCGAACTTGAACTTGGAGGCGGGCACCGGCTGGTTGGCCTTGACCCCGGAGAACAGGATATCGGTGCGCTGGCCGACGCTGTCGATCAGGCGCATGTTATTGATCACACCGTTGCCGAACGACAGTTGCAGGCTGTCAAACAGCGTGTCCTTGGATTTTGGCTTGAGGGTGAATTCGATCACGTTGCTGGTTTGCTTGGAGGTGATATCGAAACTGTCGTTGATCTTCGATACATCGCCCGACAGCAGCAGCGCTGGCGTCTGGTTCAGCCGTGGGTCGAGCTTCTTGATGGTCGCCTGCTCCAGGTCCGGGTCCCACAGCGTGACTTTCTGGCCGTCGGAAACGATGGTCTGTTCGGCCTTGCCTTCGGTATGCCAGTAGAACAGGCCAGGACGCTGCACGGCCATTTCGCCCGCGGTTTCCTGCAACTGGGTGCCACCCGCGTCCAGGGTCAGCTGGGAAAAGCGCGCGGTCAGGGTCTGGGATTTGTCCAGCAGGTTCTTCAGGCTGGCCACCGAAGCCGGGTCAGCGTGAGCCGAAGCGGCGGTCAGGGCCAGTACCGGCAACAACAGCATGCGGATAATGCGCATGGGAATCCTCATTGAGTAATCAGGGCGCGCCGCGTGCTGCCACGCGGCGCGGGATCAGTCGCGCATCTGCCCGGGGGCGATGATTTCACGCGAGCCGTTGGTGTTCATTGCGGTGACGACGCCAGCGTTTTCCATGGCCTCGATCATGCGGGCTGCGCGGTTGTAGCCAATCTTCAGCTTGCGTTGCACCGCAGAAATCGAGGCGCGACGGCTTTCCAGCACGAACGCCACGGCCTCGTCGTACAGCGCGTCGGTTTCGGCGTCATCGTCGCCACCGCCGCTGCCGCCGTCGAAGCCGCTACCGGCCTCTTCAACGCCGGCGAGGATCTCGTCGTTATATTCAGGTGCGCCACGCAGTTTCCAGGCTTCCACCACGCGATGCACTTCATCGTCGGACACGAAGGCACCGTGCACACGGATCGGCAGGCTGGTGCCGGGCGGCATGTAGAGCATGTCACCGTGGCCCAGCAGTTGCTCGGCGCCGCCCTGGTCGATGATGGTCCGCGAGTCGATCTTGCTCGACACCTGGAACGCCATGCGCGTGGGGATGTTGGCCTTGATCAGGCCGGTGATCACATCCACCGACGGCCGCTGGGTCGCGAGGATCAAGTGGATCCCGGCCGCACGGGCCTTCTGGGCAATACGCGCGATCAGTTCTTCGACCTTCTTGCCGACGATCATCATCATGTCGGCGAATTCGTCGACCACCACCACGATGGTCGGCAACTTGGTCAGCAGCGGCGCTTCGTCGTGAATGTTCTCGCGCTTGTACAGCGGGTCGGTCAGCGGTGTGCCGGCGTCCTGGGCTTCCTTGACCTTGGCATTGAAGCCAGACAGGTTACGCACGCCCATCTTCGCCATCAGCTTGTAGCGACGTTCCATCTCGGCGACGCTCCAGCGCAGGGCGTTGGCGGCGTCCTTCATGTCGGTGACCACCGGGCACAGCAGGTGCGGAATGCCTTCGTAGATCGACAATTCCAACATTTTCGGGTCGATCATGATCAGCTTGGCGTCGTCCGGGCCGGATTTGAACAGGATCGACAGGATCATTGCGTTCACGCCCACCGACTTACCGGAACCGGTGGTACCGGCCACCAGCAGGTGCGGCATTTTCGCAAGGTCGGTGATCACCGGCTTGCCGCCGATGTCATGGCCGAGGGCCAAGGTGACCGGCGATTTGAAATTGTCGTATTCCGGGGTCGACAGCACCTCGGAGAACCGCACGATCTGGCGGTCTTCGTTGGGAATCTCGATGCCCACGGTGGTTTTGCCGGGAATCACTTCCACCACGCGCACGCTGGTCACAGCCAGGGAACGGGCCAGGTCTTTGGCCAGGTTGGAAATACGGCTGACCTTGACGCCCGCAGCCGGCTGGATTTCGTAACGGGTAATCACCGGGCCTGGGTGAATCGAGTCCACCGACACTTCGACCCCGAATTCCTTGAGCTTGATTTCCAGCAGGTGGCCAACGGCCGCCAGGGATTCGGGCGAGTAGTTGAGTTGTTTCTTTTCCGCCGGGTCGAGAATCGAGATCGGCGGCAGGGTGCCTTCGACGGCGCTGTCGATGAACAGCGGGGCCTGCTTTTCTTTCTGCACGCGATGGCTTGGCTCGGGCGCCTTGGGCGGCGCGGGAGCGATCACCGGCGGTACCTGCTTTTCGCGGTCCGACATGTGCTTGCTCAGGGCCTGTTCGCGCTCGATCAGGCGCTCCTTGACCTTGGCCTGCTCGCGGCGGTCAGGCGTGCTGGGGGCCACCACCTCGTTGACGCGGGTGTCCACTTCGCGCAGCTGCGCAACCATTTGCTTGCGCTCGACACGCGCCGCCCACCAGCGGTTGGCGGCCCCCTGGAACAACTCGAACAGATCGAGGGTGATCTTGCCGGTCACGTCCATCACTTTGAACCAAGACAGGTCGGTGAACACCGTAAGGCCGAACAGAAACAGCGCGATGAACATCAGGGTGCTGCCCTGGATATTCAGGGTGCGGCGCGCCAGGTCGCCCAGGCTTTCGCCCAGCGCCCCGCCCGCACCTGCTGGCAAACCGGTGGGCGCGTGGAAATGGATATGCGCCAGGGCGGCGCCGGACAACACCAGGAACACCAGCCCGATCAGGCGCCAGGAAAACAGCCAGCCGCTCCACTGCCACGGCTCATGCCGCTGGCGGAAGATCTGCCAGGTCTTGATCGCCAGCAGCAGCGGGAAGATGTACGCGAAATAACCGAGAATCATGAACAGGATATCGGCGCTGTAGGAACCCACCGGGCCACCGAAATTCTGCACGTCGTCGATTTTGCTGTTATGGCTCCAGCCAGGATCGTCCTTGCCATAGGTGAGCAAGGCCATCATCAGGAACAGGCACAGCGCGCCGATAGCGATCAGCGCACCTTCCTTGAGTCGGTAATGCAGGTGCTGACGCCAGGCCGGCACGACTGCTGCTTTGGGTGTTGCGGCGGATTTCTTCAAAACGGGTCTTTTCCTGCGCCTTTTAGCGCGTCCATCTGTTGAATGACTGCACACGACTGCTCTGTCCCGAGCAGCTGAAAAATGACGAATGTTGCTGAATCTACTTTTAACACTGCGTAACGCATAGGCGAAATGGCGATAACGCCACGATCGCCGCATTGTACGGGTTTGCGTGCGCGATGCCACGCACTTGCCCGTCACCCGGCAGCGTGAACCCTCCAGGTGTTGCAGCCTGTTCAATTTGAGCATGCATTGTCTTTGCTGACAAAGGCTTATGCGCTGTATTTAGCAAACCAGGCAAGCTTGGCAAATGGCCTGCACTGGCCAGACCCGATTACGACCGCGCCTTATGCACAGAGTTGCAGAAACACCCTTACACGCTAATCCGCGCCGAAAACCTATTCGGGCTGGCCCCGTGGCGCTGTGTCGACAATAATCACCGCTTGGGGCAGGCGCCCAATAACCTGCCACTCCCCTCCCCTTCCGTAAGCCTGGATGCCATGCTGACCTGGTTACAACGCGACACCCTCACATTCCCGCCACTGGCCAAGGCCATGCGCGAACCCAACGGCCTGCTTGCCGCCGGCGGCGACCTCTCAGCCGAACGGTTGATTCAGGCCTATCGTCACGGCTGCTTCCCCTGGTTCTCCGAAGGCCAACCGATTCTCTGGTGGTCGCCGGACCCACGCACAGTGATATTCCCCGACGAGCTGCATGTCTCGCGCAGCCTCGGCAAATTATTGCGCCAACAGCGCTATCGCGTGACCTTCGACCAGGACTTCGCTGCGGTTATTCAAGGCTGTGCGGCGCCACGCGCCTATGCCGATGGCACCTGGATCACAGAAGGCATCCAGAGCGCCTACCTGGAGCTGCATCAGCGTGGTTACGCCCACTCGGTGGAGGTGTGGGACCAGGGGGAACTGGTCGGAGGCCTTTACGGCCTGGCGATGGGCCAATTGTTTTTTGGTGAATCGATGTTCAGCCGCGCCGACAACGCCTCCAAATTCGGCTTCGCCACGCTGACCCGGCAATTGCAGGCCTGGGGCTTTGTGCTGATTGACTGCCAGATGCCCAACGACCACCTGCACAGCCTGGGCGCACGCGCCATACCGCGCAGTGAATTCGCGCAGTGGCTGCGCAATCATCTGGACGCACCCAGCTCGGGGCCGTGGGTTTCTTAAGCGGCATCCGCGTACCTGGCTTACACTTATTTCAAAGCTTATCCCGAGGGTTGATCATGACCGAGTTGGCGCGCTTGAAGTTCTATGCCACTCAAGCCCACTCTTGCAGCTATCTGCCCGACGAGCAGGCCACCACGCTGTTCCTCGATCCCAGCCAACCGATGGACGTGCATGTGTACGCCGACCTGTCGGAGATGGGCTTTCGGCGCAGCGGCGATCACCTGTACCGGCCTCACTGCCAAAATTGCAACGCTTGCGTGCCGGCGCGGATTCCGGTGGCGCAATTTGTGCCGGATCGCAACCAGAAGCGCATTCTCAAGCGCAACGCCGACCTGACGGTAAATGCGGTCAAACCGCAGTACAGCGAAGAATACTTCGATCTTTATCAACGCTACATCGAACAGCGCCACGCCGACGGCGATATGTTCCCGCCCAGCCGCGATCAATTCTCCACCTTCCTGGTGCGTGACCTGCCTTTTTCGCGCTTCTACGAATTCCGCCTCGACGGACGGCTACTGGCGGTCGCGGTCACCGACCTGCTGCCCAACGGCCTGTCGGCGGTGTACACCTTCTATGAACCCGCCGAAGAGCGCCGTAGCCTGGGACGCTTTGCCATTCTCTGGCAGATAGGGGAAGCACTGCGCCTGGAACTGGAGGCGGTGTACCTTGGATACTGGATCAAGAACTGCAAAAAGATGAACTACAAGACCCAATATCGGCCCATTGAACTGCTGATTAATCAAAGATGGGTAACGCTTAACTAGAACCCCTTGGCTTGAACACCCTTTTTCGGGCACAATGCACGCCGCTTTTGCCTGGCGCAGTTGCACCGGGCCATTCACTGGATACCGAGGGCTTTACTGCATGTCGAAAGAAGACAGCTTCGAAATGGAAGGCACTGTCGTCGACACCCTGCCCAACACCATGTTTCGTGTGGAGTTGGAAAATGGGCACGTCGTAACCGCGCATATCTCCGGCAAGATGCGCAAGAACTACATTCGTATTCTTACCGGTGACAAAGTGCGCGTCGAGCTGACGCCCTATGACTTGAGCAAAGGGCGCATCACTTACCGCGCTCGCTAAGCAAGTCAATACAAAACGCCCGGTTCTGCCGTAATGCTGTTCACTTAAGCGGAGCAGCCTTACGGTCCACTGGGTACCGGGTTTTGGAAATCTTCACCGTCCTTGGCCTTCCCGGCCTTGGGCGGTGATCCAGAAACATTCCTCCTACTCCTCCCCTCAGCTCGCTTAGCCTCCTTCCTGTTGCCGATACCGGATTAGCGGCTGCCATCACTATCAACTGCACCGCTATGTACTGGCAGGCAGGCTTGAACCGTATATCCGAAGGTGCGCGGCCGAACGCTACAGCGGCTTGGCTGGCCTCTCGACGAATAATGTTATAAGCCAGCAAAAGCCCCCAGACCTCCTGATAAATCAGCTCGACTTTCTTACTGCGCAGCGTTACCGCGTTCTGTTGCATCGAGCTTTTGATATCCCTGAAGCCCAGCTCAATCTCCCATCGCTCCAGGTACAGCTCAGCCACAGCTGCGGTGTCGTAGTCCTCGACAGGCAAAGAGGTAAGCAGCGATCTGACTTTTCCATGGCTTTCATAGCTAACTTCACGCACTTCCCAACTCAGGGGCAACTCAGGATTTCGTTTACGTGCCTGAGGGGAAACCTTCATCCGGACGAGACGGTCGCGCTCGCCGTAGCGCTCTACTTCCTCCATGACCAAATTCTTGCGAGCAGGTGTCAGCCAGTGTCGGTTCGCGCCGCCACCCACCACGCTTAGCAGTAGATCCGCGCCCCAGAAGCCTTTGTCGAACAAGGTGATCGAATTGTCCGGAATTTGCCCCAGAAACGTTTCGGCCAACCGCATTTCACTGCCCCGATAAGGGCTGAGCTGCGCATCGAGGATGACATGCGAACGGACATTCATCAGCGCAACGAGCCGCAGAATCGGAAACGGGGTTTGACGGTCGGTGCCGGTATTACCGGAGCCAAAATGTTCTCTGATCTCAGGTGAGTCAGCAGTTCGCAGTAGTGCACCGTCCACCGCGAAGACCTGTAGACCGTTCCAGTCATCTCCCTCGTAACGCTCGTTGCCCCAATGTTTACCGGTCTGACGGAACAGCGATTCAACGGGGTCAGCGCCGAGCCTTTTGCGAGCTTCAGTTACCCCGCTTCGGGCCAGCAACTGATCAGAAGCCAAGCCTTGCGCGCAGATATTCAAACGCCTGGCGACCTCATGAACAGGCTCATCGCGGAACAGAGCCATGCCCAAAACTAGCCAAAGAACTTGATCGCTCGGCAAACGGCGCCGTCGTATCGTAGCTTGCGCCGAGAGGTTCAGCGCACTCGCTACCCACTCGATAGGGATGTTCTGAGTGAAGGTGCTCAGGTCAGAAAAATTGAAGAGATCGCCGAGGTCGAGCAACTGCTGCTGAATGGGCATAAAAAAATCCGATGCCAGGGGTCTGACATCGGATTCTCTAGAAAGCCCGGCTTGGACTCAAATGCTTAAGTGAACAGCATTACGGTTCTGCCGGGCGTTTTTGTGTGCGTGGGGTTTACCTGCCACCTGAAAACTAATGTGGGAGGGGGCTTGCTCCCGATAGCAGTGGGTCAGCCAGTACATGGGTGGCTGACCCACTGCTATCGGGAGCAAGCCCCCTCCCACATTGGAATTTCATCGTTTTGGTAATGGCATTCCAGCAAAAAGGCGCCTTTCGGCGCCTTTGTGTTATTGCAGTGAACGATCAGGCCATTTCAGCGGTGGTTTCGAAGTCGAAGGTCAGTTCGCCGTCCTTCAGATCGATATGCACCACGCCACCATGGTCGGAGAGCTCGCCGAACAGGATCTCTTCGGCCAACGGCCGCTTGATCTTGTCCTGGATCAGACGCGCCATCGGGCGAGCGCCCATTGCCGCATCGTAGCCGCCTTCCGCAATCCAGCTGCGCGCCGCTTCCGACACCTCCAGCTGCACGCGCTTGTCTTCCAACTGCGCCTGAAGCTCGGTGAGGAACTTGTCCACCACGCTTTTGATGACCTCATGGCTGAGGCGACCAAATTGGATAATGGTATCCAGGCGGTTGCGGAACTCCGGTGTGAAGCTCTTCTTGATCACTTCCATCGCATCGGAGGAGTGATCCTGATGCGTGAAGCCGATCGACGCCCGCGCAGCGGTTTCAGCGCCGGCGTTGGTGGTCATGATCACGATCACGTTGCGGAAATCCGCCTTGCGCCCGTTGTTGTCGGTCAGGGTGCCGTGGTCCATCACCTGCAACAGCAGGTTGAAGACTTCCGGATGCGCCTTCTCGATTTCATCGAGCAGCAATACGCAATGCGGCTGCTTGGTAATCGCCTCGGTCAACAGGCCGCCCTGGTCGAAGCCGACATAGCCCGGAGGCGCACCGATCAGGCGCGACACAGTGTGACGCTCCATGTATTCGGACATATCGAAGCGCACCAGCTCGATCCCCATGGCTTTGGCCAATTGGCGCGCCGCCTCGGTTTTGCCGACACCGGTCGGGCCGGCGAACAGGAACGAGCCCACGGGCTTGTCCGGCGACTTGAGGCCCGCACGCGACAGCTTGATCGCGGTGGACAACGCATCGATGGCCGCGTCCTGGCCAAACACGGTCAGCTTGAGGTCACGTTCCAGGTTACGCAGCAGCTCTTTATCGGAGCTGTTGACGTGTTTAGGCGGAATACGCGCGATCTTCGCCACGATGTCCTCGACCTGAGGCACGTCGATGCGCTTCACACGTTTCTCGACCGGCTGCAGGCGCTGGTAGGCCCCCGCCTCGTCGATCACATCGATCGCCTTGTCCGGCATGTGCCGGTCATTGATGTAGCGCGACGCCAGCTCAGCCGCCGCACGCAAGGCCTCATCGGTGTACTCGATGCCATGATGCGCTTCAAACCGGCCCTTGAGCCCGCGCAGGATGCCGATGGTGTCTTCAACCGAAGGCTCGGACACGTCGACTTTCTGGAAACGACGCGCCAGGGCACGGTCTTTTTCGAAGATCCCGCGGAACTCCTGGAACGTGGTCGAGCCAATGCAGCGGATATCACCCGACGACAGCAGCGGCTTGAGCAGGTTGGACGCGTCCATCACCCCGCCCGACGCGGCGCCGGCACCAATGATGGTGTGGATTTCGTCGATGAACAGAATCGCCTGCGGGCGTTTTTTCAGCTCGCCGAGCAGCGCCTTGAAGCGCTTCTCGAAATCGCCACGGTACTTGGTCCCGGCGAGCAATGCGCCCAGGTCCAGGGAGTAGACGACGCTGTTGGCCAGCAGGTCCGGCACCTGATTGTCGACGATACGCTTGGCCAGGCCCTCGGCGATCGCGGTTTTCCCCACGCCCGCTTCACCCACCAGCAACGGGTTGTTCTTGCGACGGCGTGCGAGGATCTGCGCTACACGTTCAACCTCGAGCTCACGCCCCACCAGCGGATCGATCCGCCCCTGGCGCGCCAACTCGTTGAGATTGCTGGCATAGGCATCCAGCGGGTTGCTTGAAGAAGAAGACTCACCGCCCTCGTCGTCCTGCATATCCTGCTCACCCTCGGAATGATCGCCGTGCCCAGGCACCTTGGAGATACCGTGGGCGATGTAGTTAACGACATCAATACGGGCAACGCTCTGCTGCTTGAGCAGAAATACGGCCTGGCTTTCCTGTTCGCTGAAAATCGCCACCAGCACATTGGCGCCCGTGACTTCACGCTTACCGGAGCTCTGTACGTGGAATACAGCACGCTGCAATACCCGTTGGAAGCCCAGGGTCGGCTGGGTCTCACGGTCCTCGTCATGCACGGGGATCAGTGGCGTGGTGGAGTCGATAAACTCCTGCAGGTCATGCTTGAGTTTGTCGAGGTTGGCGCCGCACGCACGTAGAACGGTGGCGGCAGCTTCGTTATCCAAAAGTGCCAGCAGCAGGTGCTCGACGGTCATGAATTCATGACGCTTCGAACGAGCCTCCTTGAAGGCAAGATTGAGGGTGACTTCGAGCTCGCGGTTTAACATAGCTTCACCTCATACCCAAGTGGTCGGCGTTAACCGTCCTTCTCGATTTCACAGAGTAGCGGATGCTGGCTGTCCCTGGCGTACTGGTTGACCTGCATGGCCTTTGTCTCGGCGATGTCGCGGGTAAACACTCCACATACTGCCCGTCCTTCTGTGTGAACGGCCAGCATTACCTTGGTCGCCAACTCGCGGTTCAGGTTAAAAAACACCTCGAGCACTTCGACCACGAAATCCATCGGTGTGTAGTCATCATTGAACAAAACCACCTTGTACATCGGCGGCGCCTGTAAAGCAGGCTTGGCCTCCTGAACAGCAATGCCTGCAGAACCGTCGTCGTCATGTTCCTGATCCGGGCGATCCTGATTGAATGTTAGTCGAATCTGGCTATTTGCATGCATGGAAAGAAAGGTTCGTCAGTGGTTCAAATACAGTGGTGGGGGCGAGCTGTCAGATTTTCAACTCTGACCCTTCGGTCGCCTTGACTATCAGCAAATCGGTGTTACAACCAATAGAGCCCACAGTGGGTAAAAAAGGTCCGCGCAGTCAACCTTATTTATTCGGGTTAGGACGGATAGACGGGATGATACTCCAGTGATGGAGTCTGGTGCAGAGGGATAAGGGAATGGCTAGTGGTAAGGTCAAGTGGTTCAACAATGCCAAGGGTTACGGCTTCATTAACGAAGACGGCAAGGCTGAAGACCTTTTTGCGCATTACTCAGCAATCAAGATGGATGGCTACAAGACATTGAAAGCGGGTCAGACTGTCTGCTTTGAGATCATTCAAGGTCCCAAGGGCAAGCATGCCGTAGAAATTAAAGCACCAGAAGCTACTAAAGACGCGCCGAAAGCAGAAGCGCCTGCTCTGCTATCGACAACGCAACGGGCCTGACCAGCCACTTGGCAAAGTCTTGAGAGCTAAACCGGCCATTCTGAGTTATCAGCACGGCCGGTTTTTCTGCCTGTTTACATATGCTTGATCAGCGCATCACCAAAGCCCGACGACGACACCAGCGTAGCGCCCTCCATCAGGCGCTCGAAATCATACGTCACGGTCTTCGCCGAAATCGCGCCGTTGGTGCCCTTGATGATCAAATCGGCCGCCTCTACCCAGCCCATGTGCCGCAGCATCATTTCCGCCGAGAGAATCAATGAGCCCGGGTTGACCTGGTCCTTGCCCGCATACTTGGGCGCCGTACCATGGGTGGCTTCGAACATGGCCACGGTGTCGGACAGGTTGGCACCCGGCGCAATACCGATGCCGCCCACTTCCGCCGCCAGGGCGTCAGACAGGTAGTCGCCGTTCAGGTTGAGCGTCGCAATCACGTCATATTCAGCCGGGCGCAGCAGGATCTGCTGAAGCATGGCATCGGCAATCGCATCCTTGACCACCACGTTCTTGCCAGTCTTCGGGTTCTTAAACTGCATCCACGGCCCGCCATCGAGCAGGGTCGCGCCGAACTCCTCGGCCGCCACTTCGTAGGCCCATTCCTTGAAGGCACCTTCGGTGAACTTCATGATGTTGCCTTTGTGCACGATGGTCAGCGAGTCGCGGTCGTTATCCACTACATATTGCAGGGCCTTGCGCGCCAGGCGCTTGGTGCCTTCCAGCGATACCGGCTTGATACCAATGCCGCAATCCTGGTCGAAGCGGATCTTGGTAACGCCCATCTCCTCCTTGAGGAACTTGATCACCTTGATCGCCTCAGGCGAACCGGCCTTCCACTCGATGCCGGCGTAAATGTCCTCGGAGTTCTCACGGAAGATGGTCATGTCCACGTCCCCCGGCTTCTTGACCGGGCTGGGCACGCCTTCAAACCAGCGCACAGGGCGCAGGCATACATAGAGGTCGAGTTGCTGGCGCAGGGCTACGTTCAGCGAACGGATGCCGCCGCCGACCGGGGTGGTCAGCGGGCCCTTGATGGACACCACGTAATCCTTGACCGCATCCAGAGTTTCCTGAGGCAACCAGGTGTCCTGGTCGTAGACTTGGGTGGCCTTCTCACCGGCGTACACCTCCATCCACGAGATTTTGCGCTTGCCGCCGTAGGCCTTTTCAACAGCTGCGTCGACCACCTTGATCATTACCGGGCTGATGTCGACGCCAATACCGTCACCTTCGATATAGGGGATGATCGGTTGGTCAGGAACATTGAGAGAATGGTCTGCATTGACGGTGATTTTGTCGCCGACTGCCGGAACCTGAATCTTCTTGTATCCCATGCTGAACTCCATCTATGGATTGAACATCTGGCTGCGTTCGAGCCTACTCCAGATAAATGGCGACTGAAACCTTGCGCCATGCTCATTTGCATCGAAAACAGCATAAATTGTCGCCTACTAGCCTGAAAGCAAAGGCAAAATCGCCAATCTTGAGCACAGCGTGCGACTTTAGCCGCACACGCACCCCCTGCGACCTTTAGACCAATGGACGACCCACCTTTTGTATGAAGGCTCAGCGTAAGCATAGCGACCTATGTATAATGCCGCCGCTGACCAAAGAGTCACGACGGTTGACCGCTCTAGACAGTAGCCTTCAGCCAGAAAGCAGGACTATTACAATAGTCCAAACGCTTGACGCTCGACTGATGCAACCCAACATCACCGCGAAGAAACCTCGACATTTCGCTCATGGATGACTTTGAACGAACGCGCTCCACCCGGCGCATCTCGAGTTTCTGCGCACGCTTTCAGCAAAGAAGAGAGTTAATCCGAATATGCCCACCCGCTCGAAGATCATCTACACCTTCACCGACGAAGCCCCAGCCCTCGCCACCTATTCACTGCTGCCTATCGTAGAGGCCTTCACCGCTTCCGCTGATATTGCCGTGGAAACCCGCGATATTTCCCTCGCCGGGCGCATCCTCGCAAGCTTCCCCGAGCAACTGGGCGACAAGGCTATCCCGGACCACCTCGCCGAACTGGGCGACCTGGCCGTTACGCCTGAAGCCAACATCATCAAGCTGCCTAACATCAGCGCCTCGACCCCGCAGCTGCAAGCCGCGATCAAGGAACTGCAGGCCCAGGGCTACGCCCTGCCGGACTACCCGGAAACCGTAACCACCGACGCGGAAAAAGAAACCCGTGCCCGTTACGACAAGGTCAAGGGCAGCGCCGTGAACCCGGTCCTGCGCGAAGGCAACTCCGACCGCCGCGCACCGCTGTCGGTCAAGAACTACGCACGCAAGCACCCCCACAAGATGGGCGCCTGGGCTGCCGACTCCAAGTCGCACATTGCCCACATGAGCAATGGCGACTTCTACGGCAGCGAAAAAGCCGTACAGATCGAAACCGCTGACGCTGTCAAAATCGAGCTGATCGCTCAAGACGGCACCGCCACCGTCCTGAAAGAAAAGACCTCGGTACAGGCTGGCGAGATCATCGACACCGCCGTACTGAGCAAGAAAGCCCTGCGCGCGTTCATCGCCGCCGAGATCGAAGACGCCAAGAAACAAGGCGTGCTGCTGTCGGTTCACTTGAAAGCGACCATGATGAAGGTCTCCGACCCGATCATGTTCGGCCAGATCGTTGCCGAATTCTATAAAGACGCCCTGGCCAAGCACGCGACCGTGCTGGAACAGATCGGCTTCAACCTGAACAACGGCATCGGCGACCTGTACGCCCGCATCAAGGCCCTGCCTGCCGAGCAACAAGCGCAGATCGAAGCAGACATCCAGGCGGTCTATGCCGCTCGCCCTTCGCTGGCGATGGTCAACTCCGACAAAGGCATCACCAACCTGCACGTACCGAGCGATGTGATCGTCGACGCCTCGATGCCAGCCATGATCCGTGACTCCGGCAAGATGTGGGGCACCGACGGCCAACTGCACGACACCAAGGCCGTGATCCCGGATCGCTGCTACGCCACCATCTACCAGGCGGTCATCGAAGACTGCAAGGCCAATGGCGCCTTCGACCCCACCACCATGGGCAGCGTGCCAAACGTTGGCCTGATGGCGAAGAAAGCCGAAGAGTACGGCTCCCACGACAAGACCTTCCAGATCAAGGCTGACGGCGTAGTCCGCGTCACCGACAGCAAGGGCAACCTGCTGATGGAACAGAACGTCGAAGCGGGCGATATCTTCCGCATGTGCCAGACCAAAGACGCACCGATCCAGGACTGGGTCAAGCTCGCCGTCAACCGCGCACGCGCCAGCAACACCCCGGCCATCTTCTGGCTGGACCCGCAGCGCGCTCACGATGGCGTGGTGGTCGAGAAAGTTCAGGCCTACCTGAAAGACCACAATACCGAAGGCCTGGACATCCGCATCATGGCCCCGGTCGACGCGATGAAGTTCACCCTGGAGCGTACCCGTAAAGGCCTGGACACCATCTCGGTGACCGGTAACGTACTGCGCGACTACCTGACCGACCTGTTCCCGATCATGGAGCTGGGCACCAGCGCCAAGATGCTGTCGATCGTGCCGCTGATGAACGGCGGCGGCCTGTTCGAAACCGGCGCCGGCGGCTCGGCGCCGAAACACGTGCAGCAGCTGCTGGAAGAAAACTTCCTGCGCTGGGATTCCCTGGGCGAGTTCCTGGCCCTGGCCGCGTCCCTCGAGCACCTGGGCGTGACGTACAACAACCCGAAAGCCCTGGTCCTGTCCAAGACCCTGGACCAGGCCACTGGCCAGTTCCTCGATAACAACAAATCGCCCTCGCGCAAAGTCGGCAACATCGACAACCGCGGCAGCCACTTCTACCTGGCGCTGTACTGGGCCCAGGCCCTGGCCGCCCAGACCGAAGACACGGCACTGCAAGCGCAGTTCGGCGAACTGGCCAAGACCCTGGCCGCGAACGAAGCAACCATCGTTGCCGAGCTCAACGCCGTACAGGGCAAGCCAGTGGACATCGGCGGCTACTACGCACCGAACCCGGAGCTGACCAGCAAGGCCATGCGCCCAAGCCACACGCTGAATGCGGCGATTGCCAAGTTGAAGTAAGGTTGTAAGGATGCAAAGAAGCCCCGGCCCTGCGCCGGGGTTTCTGTTTCCAGCATTCACCTGACGAAACCGAATCCAAATGTGGGAGGGGGCTTGCCCCCGATGGAGGAGTGTCAGGCTCAAATGTACTGGCTGACACACTGCTATCGGGGGCAAGCCCCCTCCCACACTGACCGCAATTCTGCTTGAAGAGCGCGTTGTATCCTGAATCGAGAGGCTTTCCATGACTTGGCTCCCCCACATCACCGTCGCCACGATCGTTGAAGACAATGGCCGTTTCCTGATGGTCGAAGAACTCAAGGGCGGTCGCGCTGTGCTCAATCAGCCGGCCGGCCATCTCGACCCGAACGAAACCCTGACCGAAGCCGCTGTGCGCGAAACCCTCGAGGAAACCGGCTGGGACGTCGAAGCCACCGGCATCGTCGGCATCTACCTGTACACAGCCCCGAGCAATGGCGTGACCTATCAACGGGTCTGCTTCATCGCCAAGGCCCTGAAACACCACCCGGAGTACCAACTCGACGAAGGCATCCTGCGCGCCCGCTGGCTGACCCGTGACGAACTGATGGAACTGCGCGACGACTGGCGCAGCGAGCTGATCATCCGGTGTATCGATGATTATCTGGCCGGCCAGCGTCACAGCCTGGAATTGATCCGTCCTTCTCTTTAGCCTTGCGGGCCCAGGCCTGCTAGAATCGCGTCCTTTTTCAAGACACCCGTTGAAACCCTATGCGTGATCCAGCCCCTTCTGACACACAAAAGAAGCGCGTCATCGTCGGTATGTCCGGCGGCGTGGATTCTTCCGTTTCCGCCGTTCTGCTCATGGAGCAGGGTTATGAGGTGGAAGGCCTGTTCATGAAGAACTGGGAAGAAGACGATGGAACGGAATACTGCACCGCAATGGACGACCTTGCGGACGCCCAGGCCGTGTGCGACAAGATCGGTATCAAGCTGCACACCGCCAACTTCGCCGCCGAGTACTGGGACAATGTGTTCGAGCACTTCCTGGCCGAATACAAGGCCGGGCGCACGCCGAACCCGGACATCCTGTGTAACCGCGAGATCAAGTTCAAGGCGTTCCTCGACTACGCCATGATGCTCGGCGCCGATCTGATTGCCACCGGCCACTATGTGCGCCGCCGCGATATCGATGGCCGCACCGAACTGCTCAAGGGCCTGGACCCGAACAAGGACCAGAGCTACTTCCTGCATGCCGTCGGCGGTGAACAGATCGCCAAGACCCTGTTCCCGGTGGGCGAGCTGGAAAAACCCGAAGTGCGCAGGATCGCCGAGCAACACGGCCTGGCCACTGCCAAGAAGAAGGATTCCACCGGGATCTGCTTTATCGGCGAGCGCCGCTTCAGCGATTTCCTCAAGCAATACCTGCCGGCACAACCGGGCGAGATCAAGACCACCGAAGGTGAAGTGATCGGCCGCCACCACGGCCTGATGTACCACACCATTGGTCAGCGCCAGGGCCTGGGCATCGGCGGCTTGAAAGATGCCGGCGAAGAACCGTGGTACGTGCTGGTCAAGGACCTGGAAAACAATGTGCTGGTCGTCGGCCAAGGCAATGAGCACCCCTTGCTGTTCTCCGGCGCCCTGCTCGCTTCAGAAATCTATTGGGTCAACCCCATCGACCTGAGCACACCGCGCCGCCTGACCGCCAAAGTGCGCTATCGCCAGAGCGACCAGCCCTGCACCCTGGAAAAAACCGCTACCGGCTACCGTGCCACCTTCGATGACCCGCAGCGCGCAGTCACCCCTGGTCAATCCGTGGTGTTCTATGACGGCGAAGTCTGCTTGGGCGGCGGCGTGATTGAAGTTGCGCAAGCCTGGAGCAACCCGGCATGAGCCCGACCCAGGAGCAATTGACCGCGCTGGGCGGGGTTTTCCTTGCAGCGGTGCTGGTGGACAAGATCGCCAAGACCGGCCAGGTCACCGAGGCGGGCCTGACCTGCATGCTCGGCAGCCTGCTGATCCGCGACCCCAAGGACACCCTGGAAGTCTACGGTGGCGACGACCTGGCGCTGCGTGAAGGTTACCGCGCCCTGATCGGCGCCCTGGAACGCGACCCCAGCACCCTGCAGCGCGAACCCTTGCGCTACGCCCTGTCGATGCTCGGCCTGGAGCGTCAATTGGCCAAGCGCGACGACCTGCTGGAAACCATTGGCAAGCGCCTGCCGCAGATCCAGTCTCAGGTGGAGCACTTCGGCCCGGCCCACGAGAACGTGATCGCCGCCTGTGGCGCGTTGTACCAGGACACCCTGAGCACCCTGCGCCAGCGCATCCAGGTGCACGGCGACATGCGCAACCTGCAACAACCGAACAACGCCTCGAAAATCCGCGCCCTGCTGCTGGCGGGTATCCGTTCGGCGCGGTTATGGCGCCAGTTGGGCGGCCATCGCTGGCAACTGGTGATCAGCCGGCGCAAATTGCTCAAAGAGCTTTACCCGTTGATGCGCAACGAATAAGTCGCACCAGCAGACCTTTTTCAAGCCATTACGCGTAATACGCCGGTCAGTTGGCGACGGACCGGCGAATGTTTTCATGTATGATACGCGCCCCATTTCGTTGCCCGACTGTCCGAGAACACCCCATGCAGCTTTCTTCGCTCACTGCGGTTTCCCCTGTTGACGGCCGCTACGCCGGCAAAACCCAGGCCCTGCGCCCTATTTTCAGCGAGTACGGCCTGATCCGTGCCCGCGTCCTGGTTGAAGTGCGCTGGCTCCAGCGCCTGGCCGCTCACCCTGCCATCAGCGAAGTGCCGGCGTTTTCCGCCGAAGCCAACGCTGTCTTGAACACCCTGGCGGAAAACTTCTCCCTGGAGCACGCCGAGCGTGTGAAAGAGATCGAGCGCACCACCAACCACGACGTCAAAGCCATCGAGTACCTGCTCAAAGAGCAGGCGGCCAAGCTGCCGGAACTGGCCCAGGTCAGCGAGTTCATCCACTTTGCCTGCACCAGCGAGGACATCAACAACCTGTCCCACGCCCTGATGCTGCGCGAAGGCCGTGATGAGGTGATGCTGCCGCTGATGCGCCAGACCGCCGAGGCCATCCGCGAGCTGGCGATCCGTTTCGCCGCCGTGCCGATGCTCTCGCGCACCCACGGCCAGCCGGCCTCGCCGACCACCCTGGGCAAAGAACTGGCCAACGTGGTGTACCGCCTGGAGCGCCAGATCGCTCAAGTCGCCGCCGTGCCATTGCTGGGCAAGATCAACGGCGCGGTGGGCAACTACAACGCCCACCTGTCGGCCTACCCTGAGATCGACTGGGAAGCCAACGCCCGCGCCTTCATCGAAGACGAGCTGGGCCTGGGCTTCAACCCCTACACCACGCAGATCGAACCCCACGACTACATTGCCGAGCTGTTCGACGCAATCGCGCGCTTCAACACCATCCTGATCGACTTCGATCGCGATATCTGGGGCTACATCTCCCTGGGCTACTTCAAGCAGCGCACCATTGCCGGTGAAATCGGTTCGTCGACCATGCCGCACAAGGTCAACCCGATCGACTTCGAAAACTCCGAAGGCAACCTGGGCATCGCCAACGCCTTGTTCCAGCACCTGGCCAGCAAGCTGCCGATCTCGCGCTGGCAGCGCGACCTGACCGACTCCACCGTACTGCGCAACCTCGGCGTGGGCTTTGCTCACAGCGTGATCGCGTACGAAGCCAGCCTCAAAGGCATCAGCAAGCTGGAACTCAACGAGCAGAAAATCGCCGCTGACCTGGACGCCTGCTGGGAAGTGCTGGCCGAGCCGATCCAGACCGTGATGCGCCGCTATAACATCGAAAACCCCTACGAGAAGCTCAAAGAGTTGACGCGCGGCAAGGGGATCACCTCCGACGCGCTGCAAACTTTCATCGATGGCCTGGATATGCCAGCCGCTGCCAAGGCCGAGCTGAAACTGCTCACCCCGGCCAACTACATCGGTAACGCTGTAGAGCAAGCCAAGCGCATCTGACCGTCGCACGACCCTTTGAGACGCCCGGCCGCGCCGGGCGTTTTTATTCCTGTCTTAAAAGTGCTTTTTTTCAATAGGTTACACATGAATCCTGATATCCCTCTTCAACTTCTGGGCGGCATCACGGCACGGGAATTTCTGCGCGACTACTGGCAGAAAAAACCGCTGTTGATCCGCCAGGCCATCCCTGATTTCGAAAGCCCGATCGACGCCGACGAACTGGCCGGCCTGGCGCTGGAAGAGGAAGTCGAATCGCGCCTGGTGATCGAACACGGCGAGCGTCCGTGGGAACTGCGTCGCGGCCCGTTCGCCGAAGACGCCTTCAGCACCCTGCCCGAGCGTGAGTGGACCCTGCTGGTGCAGGCGGTCGACCAGTTCGTGCCGGAAGTTGCCGAATTGCTCGAGCATTTCCGCTTCCTGCCAAGCTGGCGCATCGACGATGTGATGATCAGCTTCGCCGCGCCGGGTGGCAGCGTCGGTCCGCACTTCGACAACTACGATGTGTTCCTGCTGCAAGCCCAGGGCAAGCGCAATTGGAAGATCGGCCAGATGTGCAGCTCTGAAAGCGCGCTGCTGCAGCACGCCGACCTGCGCATCCTCGCCGAATTCGAAGAGAGTGCCGAATGGGTGCTCGAGCCAGGCGACATGCTGTACCTGCCGCCGCGCCTGGCGCACTTCGGCGTCGCCGAAGACGACTGCATGACTTACTCGGTGGGCTTTCGCGCCCCAAGCGCCGCCGAAGTGCTGACCCACTTCACCGACTTCCTCAGCCAGTACCTGACCGACGAAGAGCGCTACACCGACGCAGACGCCCAGCCGGTCAGCGACCCGCACCAGATCCAGAGCGACGCCCTGGACCGCCTCAAGAGCCTGTTGGCCGAGCACATGAGCGACGAGCGCATGCTGCTGACCTGGTTCGGCCAGTTCATGACTGAACCGCGCTACCCGGAGCTGGTGGCGGGCGAAGAGTTGGGCGAGGACGATTTCATCAGCAGCCTGCAAGACGGCGCGATCCTGGTACGCAACCCGAGCGCGCGCCTGGCCTGGTCGGAAGTGGACGACGATGTGCTGCTGTTCGCCAGCGGCCAGAGCCGTTACCTGCCGGGCAAACTGCGCGAACTGTTGAAACTGGTGTGCTCGGCAGACGCCCTGCACAACGAAAATCTGGGCGTTTGGCTGGCGGACGAAGACGGTCGCGACCTGCTGTGCGAACTGGTCAAGCAAGGCAGCCTGGGGTTTGCGGATGAATAAGATTCACGTAAGTGTCGCGGACTGGCGAAAGGATATCGACGAGATTCGGCGCATTCGTGAAGCGGTATTTATCGCTGAACAATCGGTCCCACCTGAGCTGGAGTGGGACGCGGACGACGCCGGCGCAATGCATTTCCTGGCCTTCGAAGGCGACTTTCCGATTGGCACCGCTCGCTTGCTGCCCAGCGGCGAGATCGGACGCGTATCGGTGCTCAAGGACTGGCGCGGGCTTAAAGTCGGCGACAAGCTGATGGAAGCGGTGATCGGCCAAGCCGAGAAGCGTGGCCAGACCCGGCAGTTCCTCAGTGCGCAGGTATACGCGGCGCCGTTTTATGAGCGGCTGGGTTTCAAGATCGTCAGCGATGAATTCCTTGAAGTCGGGATTCCGCATGTTGATATGGTGCGCGAGGGCTGAGCCGAGACCGCAGCGCTGCCATCGGGGGCAAGCCCCCTCCCACATTTTGACCTGTGAACCCGATCAAGTGTGGGAGGGGGCTTGCCCCCGATAGCTATCCCAGCCACACCCCAAAATGCCCTGCCAGCCAGGGCATTTTGCCGTCTAGTATTCAACTTGCGACCCGCCGGGCCGACAAACTGGCACTATCCAGCCTTTGACTCGCAGAGATAACGGACATGTCCCTACGCACCCTGCTCACCGCCCTCCTCCTGGCCGCCAGCGCATCAGCCATGGCCGACACCGAAGTGGTCAACCTGAGCAACCGCACCAGCGCCGACCTGCTGCCCGTAGCGCAGAACTTCATCGGCAAGGACGGCACCGTGAGCGCCTATGGCAATCAACTGATCATTAACGCCGACCCCGGCAAGATCCAGGACCTGCGCACCCTGCTCTCTCAACTCGACACCCCTGCCAAGCGCCTGCTGATCACCGTCGACACCAACGAAAACAACCAGCAGAACAGCGGCGACAGCCAGACCCGCATCATCAGCTACGGCACTACCAGCCGCGACGGGGGCATCCAGCAGATCCACGCCAGCGAAGGCGTACCCGCGCTGATCCAGGTCGGTCAAAGCGTACCGCTGACCACGACCCAGCAGGACAGCTACGGGCGCCTGCAGAACCAGACCCAGTATCGCAACGTCACCCAGGGTTTTTACGTGACCGCCAGCGTCACCGGCGAGACCGTTCACCTCGCCATCAGTACCAACCGTGACCGCATGAGCCAGGAACGTCCCGATGTAGTGAACGTGCAAAGTACCGACACAAGCGTCAGCGGGCGCCTCGGTGAATGGATCTCCCTGGCCGGCGTCAACCGCGAAACCCAAGCCGACAAATCCTCTACAACCCGCAGCTACTCTACTCAGGGCCGCGATGACCTGACTTTGCGGGTCAAGGTCGACACGCTGAACTGAAGCACCAAAAACTGACCGTCGAGTCGTCCCGGAACAAATATGTAGTGCCTGAAAAAAAGCACTACAAAACATTTGACGCCCTCAAAAAGGCTGTGCATGATGGCCTCGCTCCTGCTTATCAGGGGCCCTGGCAAGGGCCTTCGAACCCTACAAGACGCGACGACGAGGTTTATCTACATGGCACTGACACGTGAACAGCAAATTGCAGCCCTTGAGAAAGACTGGGCTGAAAACCCACGCTGGAAAGGCGTGACCCGCGCTTATTCCGCTGCTGACGTCGTCCGCCTGCGTGGCTCGGTCCAACCCGAGCACACCTTTGCAAAACTCGGCGCCGAGAAGCTGTGGAACCTGGTCACCCAAGGCGCCAAGCCGTCCTTCCGTCCCGACAAAGATTTCGTCAACTGCATGGGCGCCCTCACTGGCGGCCAGGCAGTGCAACAGGTAAAAGCCGGCATCCAGGCGATCTACCTGTCCGGCTGGCAAGTGGCAGCGGATAACAACTCCGCTGAATCCATGTACCCCGACCAATCGCTGTACCCGGTGGACTCGGTGCCAACCGTGGTCAAGCGCATCAACAACGCGTTCCGTCGCGCCGACCAGATCCAGTGGAAAGCCGGTAAAGGCCCGGGCGACGAAGGCTACATCGACTACTTCGCGCCGATCGTGGCTGACGCTGAAGCCGGTTTCGGTGGCGTACTCAACGCCTACGAGCTGATGAAGAGCATGATCGAGGCGGGCGCCGCCGGCGTGCACTTCGAAGACCAGCTTGCGTCAGTGAAGAAATGCGGCCACATGGGCGGCAAAGTACTGGTCCCGACCCAGGAAGCCGTACAGAAGCTGACCGCTGCCCGCCTGGCCGCTGACGTTGCCGGTACGCCGACCATCATCCTGGCGCGCACCGATGCCAACGCCGCCGACCTGCTGACTTCGGATTGCGACCCGTACGACCAGCCATTCGTCACCGGCGAACGCACCCAGGAAGGCTTCTACAAAGTACGCGCCGGTCTCGACCAGGCGATCGCTCGCGGCCTGGCTTACGCACCGTACGCCGACCTGATCTGGTGCGAAACCGCCAAACCGGACCTGGACGAAGCGCGTCGCTTTGCCGAAGCGATCAAGAAGGAATACCCGGACCAACTGCTGTCCTACAACTGCTCGCCTTCCTTCAACTGGAAGAAGAACCTGGACGACGCGACCATCGCCAAGTTCCAGCGTGAACTGTCGGCCATGGGCTACAAGCACCAGTTCATCACCCTGGCCGGCATTCACAACATGTGGCACAGCATGTTCAACCTGGCGCACGACTACGCCCGCAACGACATGACCGCCTACGTGAAGCTGCAGGAGCAGGAATTCGCTGACGCCGCCAAAGGCTACACGTTCGTGGCGCACCAGCAGGAAGTGGGCACCGGCTACTTCGACGACATGACCACCGTGATCCAGGGAGGCACCTCGTCCGTGACTGCGCTGACCGGTTCGACCGAAGAAGAGCAGTTCCACTGAGTGACTGAGTACACGGCCATTGCGGCCCCAGGGAAGACCTAACCGCAGTGCCGCACAACATCACGCCCCGACTGGTTCGGGGCGTTTTTTTTGTTTCAGTCACACCCAAAATCAAATGTGGGAGGGGGCTTGCTCCCGATTGCTGAGTGTCAGTCAGCACATCTGTTGCTGATCCACCGCCATCGGGGCATAGGTATCTACACAACTTTGTAGCAGCCTACGGTAACCACGATGCGAAGCGAGTCGCTCTTGATCTTGCTCTTGCTCTTGATCTTAAGCGCCCCGTTAAACCACGCTGGCCGCAATTCGATAGTGATTTGGGGGGTAAACCGGCAGGGATGCCGGTTTAGCCGCCCCGCGCCATGGATGGCGCGTGGCGGCGGCCCCCCAAATCACTGTCGGATTACGGGCACACCGAGCCTAGGCGAGGTGCCGAGTGGTGGGGCAAGAGCCCTTTGGTTACTTTGGGGCTCTTTTCCAAAGTGACCCGCCGTCAGGGCGGAACCCTAAGCCGCCGTTACCGCAGCAACGGATATGTACTCGCTCTGATCCAACATCCTGGTCGGCCCTGAGGCCGCCATCGGGAGCAAGCCCCCTCCCACATTTTGGTCGCGGGGCGTCAGTTAGAGAGGCTTCGGCTCTTGGGCCGCCACAGGTTCAGGACCACGCCAAAGTTGTGTAGATACCTATGGCCATCGGGGGCAAGCCCCCTCCCACATTGGAATGCGATGAGCCTGAAGATTTTGTGCAAAACCTTGATCCAGAGCGGTATTCGCTGCAGATAAATCGGTTACAAAATCCGTTCCATCAACCGGCGACAATCACACAAGTAACGGCAACTTCCCCCGCCACACGAGAAACATTCGCTTAAACCCTGCGCAAACAATATTCATTATCATTTAAACCATGAAAACTTTCTTACCGGTCAAACAAAACGCAATTGTTCAAAAGCCCGCTAATGCCCATGCTGCAAGGGCTACAGCCCCACAACGGTGCACTATGTGCTTATTCCATCGAATAATTTCGCCACAGGAATTTTACTTGCCCGGTGTTTAGCCATAAAATCACCGCGATTGATTGCAGTGCGACATATCGTCACTGCATCGTTACTTTTTCGAGCTCAGAGACCTTTGCTCTCTGTTAAGGATTTCCAGCATGACCGACGCGACAGGACTCATGGCCCACAACTGGGGCTTTGCCATTTTCCTCCTCGGTGTTGTAGGCCTTTGCGCTTTCATGCTCGGCGTCTCCAGCCTCCTCGGGTCAAAAGCCTGGGGCCGCAGCAAAAACGAACCGTTCGAGTCCGGCATGCTACCTACAGGTGGCGCCCGCTTGCGGCTCTCAGCAAAATTCTATCTGGTCGCGATGCTCTTCGTGATCTTCGATATCGAAGCCCTCTTTCTCTTTGCCTGGTCTGTGTCCGTTCGCGAAAGCGGCTGGACCGGATTCGTCGAAGCTCTCGTTTTCATAGCAATTCTGTTGGCAGGTCTTGTCTACCTGTTCCGAGTGGGCGCCCTTGACTGGGCTCCGGAAGCTCGTCGCAAGCGGCAGGCGAAGCTGAAACAATGAGGCTTTGGCGATGCAATACAATCTCACCAGGATCGACCCGGATGCTCCTAACGAGCAGTACCCCATCGGCGAACGGGAAACCGTTTCCGACCCGTTAGAAGACCAAGTCCACAAGAACATCTACATGGGCAAGCTGGAAGACGTGCTGAGTGGCGCGGTCAACTGGGGGCGTAAAAACTCCCTGTGGCCGTACAACTTCGGCCTTTCGTGCTGCTACGTGGAAATGACCACCGCCTTCACGGCGCCCCACGACATCGCGCGCTTTGGCGCCGAAGTCATCCGGGCCTCGCCGCGCCAGGCGGATTTCATGGTTATCGCCGGTACCTGCTTTATCAAGATGGCGCCGATCATCCAGCGTCTCTATGAGCAAATGCTCGAACCCAAATGGGTAATCTCCATGGGCTCGTGCGCCAACTCCGGTGGCATGTACGACATCTACTCGGTCGTTCAAGGGGTGGACAAGTTCCTGCCCGTGGACGTCTACGTGCCTGGCTGCCCGCCCCGCCCCGAAGCTTTCCTGCAAGGCTTGATGCTGTTGCAGGAATCGATTGGCAAGGAGCGTCGCCCGCTGTCCTGGGTCGTCGGTGATCAAGGCGTGTACCGCGCCGAGATGCCGTCACAAAAGGAACAGCGCCGCGAACAGCGAATCGCAGTCACCAACCTGCGCAGCCCCGACGAAGTCTGATCCAGTCCGCTTCTTTTATAGAACGAAAACCTGGCTTCATTCTTTACGTTGACCGAAAGCGATAAAAAACCATGACTACAGGCAGTGCTCTGTACATCCCGCCTTATAAGGCAGACGACCAGGATGTGGTTGTCGAACTCAATAACCGTTTTGGCCCTGACGCCTTCACCGCCCAGGCCACACGCACCGGTATGCCGGTGCTGTGGGTGGCGCGTGCCAGGCTTGTCGAAGTCCTGAGCTTCCTGCGCAACCTGCCCAAGCCGTACGTCATGCTCTATGACCTGCATGGCGTGGACGAGCGTCTGCGCACCAAGCGCCAAGGCCTGCCGAGCGGCGCCGATTTCACCGTGTTCTACCACTTGATGTCGCTGGAACGTAACAGCGACGTGATGATCAAGGTCGCCCTGAGCGAGAGCGACCTGAGCGTGCCGACCGTGACCGGGATCTGGCCGAACGCCAGCTGGTACGAGCGTGAAGTCTGGGACATGTTCGGTATCGACTTCCCGGGCCACCCGCACCTGACGCGCATCATGATGCCGCCGACCTGGGAAGGTCACCCGCTGCGCAAGGACTACCCTGCCCGCGCCACTGAATTCGACCCGTTCAGCCTGACCCTCGCCAAGCAGCAGCTTGAAGAAGAGGCCGCGCGCTTCCGTCCGGAAGACTGGGGCATGAAGCGTTCCGGCACCAACGAGGACTACATGTTCCTCAACCTGGGCCCGAACCACCCTTCGGCCCACGGTGCCTTCCGTATCATCCTGCAACTGGACGGCGAAGAAATCGTCGATTGCGTCCCGGACATCGGCTACCACCATCGTGGTGCCGAGAAGATGGCCGAGCGCCAGTCGTGGCACAGTTTCATCCCCTATACCGACCGTATCGACTACCTCGGCGGCGTGATGAACAACCTGCCGTACGTGCTCTCGGTGGAGAAGCTGGCCGGCATCAAGGTACCGGACCGCGTCGACACCATCCGCATCATGATGGCCGAGTTCTTCCGCATCACCAGCCATTTGCTGTTCCTGGGTACCTATATCCAGGACGTCGGCGCCATGACCCCGGTGTTCTTCACCTTCACCGACCGTCAGCGTGCCTACAAGGTCATCGAAGCCGTCACCGGTTTCCGCCTGCATCCGGCCTGGTACCGCATCGGCGGTGTGGCCCACGATCTGCCGAACGGCTGGGAGCGCCTGGTCAAGGAATTCATCGACTGGATGCCCAAGCGCCTGGACGAATACCAAAAGGCCGCCCTGGATAACAGCATCCTCAAGGGCCGTACCATCGGTGTGGCCCAGTACAACACCAAAGAGGCCCTGGAATGGGGCGTCACCGGTGCCGGCTTGCGCTCCACCGGTTGCGATTTCGACCTGCGCAAGGCGCGCCCGTATTCGGGCTACCAGAACTTCGAATTCGAAATTCCGACTGCCGCGAATGGCGATGCCTACGACCGCTGCATCGTGCGCGTCGAAGAAATGCGCCAGAGCCTGAAGATCATCGAGCAGTGCATGCGCAACATGCCGGCCGGCCCGTACAAGGCGGATCACCCGCTGACCACGCCGCCGCCCAAAGAGCGCACGCTGCAGCACATCGAAACCCTGATCACGCACTTCCTGCAAGTCTCGTGGGGCCCGGTGATGCCGGCCAACGAGTCCTTCCAGATGATTGAAGCGACCAAGGGCATCAACAGTTATTACCTGACGAGCGATGGCGGCACCATGAGCTACCGCACCCGGATTCGCACCCCAAGCTTCCCGCACTTGCAGCAGATCCCTTCGGTGATCAAAGGCGAGATGGTCGCGGACTTGATTGCGTACCTGGGTAGTATCGATTTCGTTATGGCCGACGTGGACCGCTAAGCATGAACAGCACGCTTATCCAGACAGACCGTTTCACCTTGAGTGAAACCGAGCGCTCGGCCATCGAGCACGAGCTGCATCACTACGAAGACCCGCGCGCGGCGTCGATCGAAGCTTTGAAGATCGTTCAGAAGGAACGTGGCTGGGTGCCAGACGGCGCCCTCTACGCCATCGGCGAGATCCTCGGCATCCCCGCCAGCGACGTTGAAGGGGTGGCGACGTTCTACAGCCAGATCTTCCGCCAGCCGGTCGGCCGCCACATCATTCGCGTGTGCGACAGCATGGTGTGCTACATCGGTGGCCACGAGTCCGTGGTCAGCGAAATCCAGGCCAAGCTGGGCATCGGCCTCGGCCAGACCACCGCCGACGGCCGCTTCACGCTGCTGCCGGTGTGCTGCCTGGGCAACTGCGACAAGGCGCCGGCGTTGATGATCGACGACGACACATTCGGTGACGTGCAGCCTGCTGGCGTGACCCAATTGCTCGAGGGCTACCCATGACCCTGACATCTTTCGGCCCGGCCAACCTGATCAAGCGTTCGGCCGAGACCCACCCGCTGACCTGGCGCTTGCGTGACGACGGCGAGCCCGTGTGGCTCGACGAGTACCAGGCCAAGAACGGCTATGCAGCCGCGCGCAAAGCCTTCGCCGACATGGCCCAGGACGACATCGTCCAGACCGTGAAAGACGCCGGCCTCAAAGGCCGTGGCGGCGCAGGTTTCCCCACGGGCGTGAAGTGGGGCCTGATGCCCAAAGACGAATCCATCAATATCCGCTACCTGCTGTGCAACGCGGATGAAATGGAGCCCAACACCTGGAAAGACCGCATGCTGATGGAGCAACTGCCCCATCTGCTGATCGAAGGCATGCTGATCAGTGCCCGTGCGCTGAAAACCTACCGTGGCTATATCTTCCTGCGCGGTGAATACACCACCGCCGCCAAGCACCTCAACCGTGCCGTGGCCGAAGCCAAGGCGGCGGGCCTGCTGGGCAAGAACATCCTCGGTTCGGGTTTTGACTTCGAGCTGTTCGTGCACACCGGCGCCGGGCGTTATATCTGCGGTGAAGAAACCGCACTGATCAACTCCCTCGAAGGCCGCCGCGCCAACCCGCGCTCCAAGCCGCCCTTCCCCGCCGCCGTGGGCGTGTGGGGCAAGCCAACCTGCGTGAACAACGTCGAGACCCTGTGCAACGTACCGGCGATCATCGCCGACGGCGTGGACTGGTACAAATCGTTGGCCCGTGAAGGCAGCGAAGACATGGGCACCAAGCTCATGGGCTTTTCCGGCAAGGTCAAGAACCCTGGCCTGTGGGAGCTGCCGTTCGGCGTGACCGCGCGCGAGCTGTTCGAGGACTACGCTGGCGGCATGCGCGACGGCTACACCTTGAAAGCCTGGCAGCCAGGCGGCGCCGGCACCGGTTTCCTGCTGCCCGAGCACCTCGACGCACAGATGTATGCCGGCGGCATCGGCAAGGTGGGCACCCGCATGGGGACCGGCCTGGCGATGGCGGTGGACAACACGGTGAACATGGTCTCGTTGCTGCGCAACATGGAGCAGTTCTTTGCCCGTGAATCCTGCGGCTTCTGCACCCCGTGCCGTGACGGTCTGCCGTGGAGCGTCAAGCTGCTGATGGCCCTGGAAAACGGTGAAGGCCGCGAGGGTGACATCGAAACCCTGCTCGGGCTGGTCGGTTTCCTCGGCCCAGGCAAGACCTTCTGTGCTCACGCACCGGGCGCCGTGGAGCCGTTGGGCAGCGCAATCAAATACTTCCGCCCTGAATTCGAGGCCGGCATCGCGCCGACCCGCGCGGGCGAACTCACTCAGGTGGTATCACCGACCATGGTCGGTGCGTAACGCTTAAAGAAGCGAAGGGTTCGTGCCCTTCGCTTTTCTCATGTGCGGACGCCTTGATGGCTGTGTAGATGCACATGAATAACAAGATTCCATTAGCCACGCCCGCTGACAACGGGCCAACGAAGAACTTTGAACCATGGCCACTATCCACGTAGACGGCAAAGCGCTCGAAGTCGATGGGGCAGACAACCTGTTACAGGCATGTCTGTCACTCGGCCTCGACATCCCGTATTTCTGCTGGCACCCCGCGCTCGGTAGCGTCGGTGCCTGTCGCCAGTGCGCGGTCAAGCAGTACACCGACGAAAACGACACCCGTGGTCGTATCGTCATGTCCTGCATGACCCCAGCCACCGACAACACCTGGATTTCCATCGACGATGATGAGTCCAAGGCGTTCCGCGCCAGTGTCGTCGAATGGCTGATGACCAACCACCCCCACGACTGCCCGGTCTGTGAGGAAGGCGGTCACTGCCACCTGCAAGACATGACGGTGATGACCGGCCACAACGAGCGCCGCTATCGCTTTACCAAGCGTACCCACCAGAACCAGGACCTCGGCCCGTTCATCTCCCACGAGATGAACCGCTGCATCGCCTGCTACCGTTGCGTGCGCTTCTATAAAGACTACGCCGGCGGCACCGACCTCGGCGTGTTCGGCGCCCACGACAACGTGTACTTCGGTCGCGTTGAAGACGGCGTGCTCGAGAGCGAATTCTCCGGCAACCTCACCGAGGTCTGCCCGACCGGTGTGTTCACCGACAAGACTCACTCCGAGCGCTACAACCGCAAGTGGGACATGCAATTCGCCCCGAGCATTTGCCATGGCTGCTCCAGCGGTTGCAACATCTCGCCGGGCGAGCGCTACGGTGAACTGCGTCGTATCGAAAACCGCTTCAACGGTTCGGTCAACCAGTACTTCCTGTGTGACCGTGGCCGCTTCGGCTATGGCTACGTCAACCGCGAAGACCGCCCGCGCCAGCCACTGCTGGCCGATGGCGCCAAGCTGAGCCTGGACGCGGCGCTGGATAAAGCCGCCGACCTGCTGCGTGGCCGTAACATCGTCGGTATCGGTTCTCCGCGCGCCAGCCTCGAAAGCAACTTCGCACTGCGCGAACTGGTCGGCGCCGAGCACTTCTACAGCGGTATCGAAGCCGGCGAACTGGAGCGCATCCGCCTGGTCCTGCAAGTGCTGAACGACAGCCCGCTGCCGGTGCCGAACATGCGCGACATCGAAGACCACGATGCGATCTTCGTGCTCGGTGAAGACCTGACCCAAACCGCCGCGCGTATCGCGCTGTCGCTGCGCCAGTCGGTCAAAGGCAAGGCCGAAGCCATGGCCGACGCCATGCGCGTGCAGCCTTGGCTCGACGCCGCCGTGAAAAACATCGGCCAGCACGCGCTGAACCCGCTGTTTATCGCCTCCCTGGCTGAAACCAAGCTCGACGACATCGCCGAAGAATGCGTCCACGCTGCACCGGACGACCTGGCGCGCATCGGTTTCGCCGTGGCCCACGCCCTTGACGCCAGCGCGCCTGCCGTCGACGGCCTGGACGCCGAAGCCGTGGCACTGGCCCAGCGCATCGCCGACGCCCTGCTGGCCGCCAAACGCCCATTGATCATCGCCGGCACCTCGCTGGGTTCCAAGGCGCTGATAGAAGCAGCCGCCAACATCGCCAAGGCCTTGAAGCTGCGCGACAAGAACGGCTCAATCAGCCTGGTGGTACCGGAAGCCAACAGCCTCGGCCTGGCCATGCTCGGTGGCGAGTCCCTGGACGCCGCCCTGCAAGCAGTGACCGACGGCAACGCCGACGCCATCGTGGTGCTGGAAAACGACCTGTACACCCGCACCGACGCGGCCAAGGTTGACGCTGCACTCAACGCCGCCAAGGTGCTGATCGTGGCCGATCACCAGAAGACCGCCACCAGCGAACGTGCGCACCTGGTGCTGCCAGCGGCCACCTTCGCCGAAGGCGACGGTACCCTGGTCAGCCAGGAAGGCCGCGCCCAGCGCTTCTTCCAGGTGTTCGATCCGAAGTACATGGACGCCAGCATCCTGGTTCACGAAGGCTGGCGCTGGCTGCATGCCCTGCGCGCAACCCTGCTGAACCAGCCGATCGACTGGACCCAGCTCGACCACGTCACCGCCGCTACCGCTGCAAGCGCACCGCAGCTGGCGCGAATTGTCGATGCTGCCCCGTCTGCTTCGTTCCGCATCAAGGGCCTGAAGCTGGCCCGTGAACCGCTGCGTTATTCCGGTCGTACCGCCATGCGCGCTGACATCAGCGTGCATGAACCGCGTACCCCGCAAGACATCGACACCGCGTTCGCCTTCTCCATGGAAGGTTATTCGGGTTCGGCCGAACCGCGTCAGCAGGTGCCGTTCGCCTGGTCGCCGGGCTGGAACTCGCCGCAGGCCTGGAACAAGTTCCAGGACGAAGTCGGTGGGCATATCCGCGCTGGCGACCCGGGCACCCGCCTGATCGAACCTCAGGGCGACGCGCTGAACTGGTTCGCTGCCGTACCGCGCCCGTTCAACCCGGCCCCGGGTACCTGGCAGGTGGTGCCGTTCTTCCACCTGTTCGGCAGCGAAGAGACTTCTTCCAAGGCCGCGCCGGTTCAAGAACGCATTCCAACCGCCTACGTGGCCCTGGCCAAATCCGAAGCCGACCGCCTGGGCGTCAACGACGGTGCCCTGCTCAGCCTGAACGTGGCCGGCCAGACCTTGCGTCTGCCGCTGCGCATCAACGAAGAGCTGGGTGCCGGCCTGGTTGCACTGCCTAAAGGCATCGCCGGTATTCCTCCAGCGATCTTTGGCCAAACCGTTGACGGTCTGCAGGAGGCAGCGCAATGACCTGGTTCACCCCTGAAGTGATCGACGTGATCATCTCGGTCGTCAAGGCCATCGTGATCCTGTTGGCCGTGGTCGTCGCGGGCGCCCTGCTCAGCTTCGTCGAACGTCGCCTGCTGGGCTGGTGGCAGGACCGTTACGGTCCGAACCGCGTTGGCCCGTTCGGCATGTTCCAGATCGCCGCCGACATGCTGAAGATGTTCTTCAAGGAAGACTGGACCCCGCCGTTTGCCGACAAGGTGATCTTCACCCTGGCACCGGTCGTGGCCATGAGCGCCTTGCTGATCGCCTTCGCGATCATCCCGATCACCCCGACCTGGGGCGTGGCGGACCTGAACATCGGCTTGCTGTTCTTCTTCGCCATGGCTGGCCTGTCGGTGTACGCGGTGCTGTTCGCCGGTTGGTCGAGCAACAACAAGTTCGCCCTGCTGGGCAGCTTGCGTGCCTCGGCGCAGACCGTCTCCTATGAAGTGTTCATGGGGTTGGCGCTGATGGGCATCGTGGTGCAGGTTGGCTCGTTCAACATGCGCGATATCGTCGAGTACCAGGCGCAGAACCTGTGGTTCATCATTCCGCAGTTCTTTGGCTTCTGCACCTTCTTCATCGCCGGCGTGGCTGTGACTCACCGTCACCCCTTCGACCAGCCGGAAGCGGAGCAGGAACTGGCCGACGGTTACCACATTGAATATGCCGGCATGAAATGGGGCATGTTCTTCGTCGGTGAGTACATCGGCATCATCTTGATCTCGGCCCTGCTGGTCACGCTGTTCTTCGGCGGCTGGCACGGTCCGTTCGGCATCCTGCCGCAGTTGGCCTTCTTCTGGTTCTTCTTGAAGACCGCGTTCTTCATCATGCTGTTCATCCTGCTGCGCGCCTCGATTCCGCGCCCGCGCTATGACCAGGTGATGGATTTCAGCTGGAGATTCTGCCTGCCGCTGACCCTGATCAATTTGCTGGTGACGGCCGCCGTCGTGTTGTTGAACACGCCAGCAGCCGCGGTTCAGTGAGGATTTGACCCATGTTCAAATATATTGGCGACATCGTTAAGGGTACCGGTACCCAGTTGCGAAGCCTGGTGATGGTGTTCGGTCACGGCTTTCGCAAACGCGACACCCTGCAATACCCGGAAGAAGCGGTATACCTGCCGCCGCGCTATCGCGGCCGCATCGTCCTCACCCGCGATCCCGATGGCGAAGAGCGTTGCGTAGCCTGCAACCTGTGCGCCGTGGCGTGCCCGGTGGGTTGTATCTCCCTGCAGAAAGCTGAAACCGAAGACGGTCGCTGGTACCCGGACTTCTTCCGCATCAACTTCTCGCGCTGCATTTTCTGCGGCCTCTGCGAGGAAGCTTGCCCGACCACCGCGATCCAGCTCACACCGGATTTCGAGATGGCCGAGTTCAAACGTCAGGACCTGGTGTACGAGAAAGAAGACCTTTTGATTTCCGGTCCCGGTAAAAACCCTGATTACAACTTCTATCGTGTTGCAGGTATGGCCGTTGCCGGTAAGCCCAAAGGCGCCGCACAAAACGAAGCCGAACCGATCAACGTGAAGAGCTTGCTGCCTTAAGGAAGAAAGATGGAATTCGCTTTCTATTTCGCATCGGGTATTGCAGTGGTGTCCACGCTTCGCGTGATCACCAACACCAACCCCGTGCACGCCCTGCTCTACCTGATCATTTCGCTGATCGCCGTGGCCATGACCTTTTTCGCCCTCGGCGCACCGTTCGCCGGTGTGCTGGAAGTGATCGCCTACGCCGGCGCCATCATGGTGCTGTTCGTGTTTGTGGTGATGATGCTCAACCTCGGGCCCGCCTCGGTCGCCCAGGAACGCGTCTGGCTCAAGCCCGGCATCTGGCTCGGCCCGGTCGTGCTGGCAGCGCTGCTGCTGGGTGAACTGCTGTATGTGCTGTTCGCTCACCAGAGCGGCCAGGCCATCGGCCACACCACCGTAGACGCGAAAGCCGTGGGCGTCAGCCTGTTCGGCCCGTACCTGCTGGTAGTCGAACTGGCTTCGATGCTGCTGCTCGCCGCAGCCATCACCGCCTTCCACTTGGGCCGCAACGAAGCCAAGGAGCAATGACGATGCCTGCTATCCCTTTGGAGCATGGTCTGGCGGTTGCCGGCATCCTGTTCTGCCTTGGCCTGGTCGGCCTGATGGTTCGCCGTAACATTCTGTTCGTGTTGATGAGCCTGGAAATCATGATGAACGCTGCCGCACTGGCGTTCATCGTGGCGGGTGCGCGTTGGGGCCAGCCGGATGGACAAGTCATGTTCATCCTGGTGATCAGCCTGGCAGCCGCCGAGGCCAGTATCGGCCTGGCGATCCTGCTGCAACTGTATCGTCGCTTCCACACGCTTGATATCGACGCTGCCAGTGAGATGCGCGGATGAACATGATCTTTCTGACTTTCGTATTTCCCCTGATCGGTTTCCTGCTGCTGTCGTTCTCTCGCGGACGCTGGTCGGAAAACCTCTCGGCCCTGATCGGCGTCGGCTCGATTGGCCTGTCGGCCATTGTGGCTGCCTACGTCATCTGGCAATTCAACGTGGCGCCGCCGGAAGGCGGTCACTACACCCTGGTGCTGTGGCAGTGGATGTCGGTGGAAGGCTTCAAGCCCAACTTCGCCCTTTACGTCGACGGCCTGTCGATCACCATGCTCGGCGTGGTGGTAGGTGTAGGCTTTTTGATCCACCTGTTCGCGTCCTGGTACATGCGCGGTGAAGCGGGCTACTCGCGCTTTTTCTCGTACACCAACCTGTTCATCGCCAGCATGCTGTTCCTGGTGCTCGGCGATAACCTGTTGTTCCTGTACTTCGGCTGGGAAGGCGTGGGCCTGTGCTCGTACCTGTTGATCGGTTTCTACTACAGCAACCGCAACAACGGTAACGCGGCACTCAAGGCCTTCATCGTCACCCGCATCGGCGACGTGTTCATGGCCATCGGCCTGTTCATCCTGTTCCAACAGGTGGGCACGCTGAACATCCAGGAACTGCTGGTGCTGGCGCCGCAGAAATTCCAGGTCGGCGATTTCTGGATCACCCTGGCCACCCTGATGCTGCTGGGCGGCGCCGTGGGTAAATCCGCGCAACTGCCGCTGCAAACCTGGCTGGCGGATGCGATGGCCGGTCCTACCCCGGTGTCGGCACTGATTCACGCGGCAACCATGGTCACCGCCGGTGTCTACCTGATCGCGCGTACCCACGGCCTGTTCACCCTGGCGCCGGACATCCTGCATCTGGTAGGCATCGTCGGCGGCGTGACCCTGGTGCTGGCCGGCTTCGCCGCGCTGGTGCAGACCGACATCAAGCGTATCCTCGCCTACTCGACCATGAGCCAGATCGGCTACATGTTCCTGGCCCTGGGCGTTGGCGCCTGGGACGCGGCGATCTTCCACCTGATGACCCACGCCTTCTTCAAGGCCCTGCTGTTCCTTGCTTCCGGTGCGGTGATCGTGGCCTGCCACCACGAGCAGAACATCTTCAAGATGGGTGGCCTGTGGAAGAAACTGCCGTTGGCCTACGCCAGCTTCATCGTTGGTGGTGCCGCGCTCGCCGCGCTGCCGCTGGTGACTGCCGGTTTCTACTCCAAAGACGAAATCCTCTGGGAAGCCTTTGCCAGCGGTAACCAGAACCTGCTGTACGCAGGCCTGGTGGGTGCGTTCATGACCTCGCTGTACACCTTCCGCCTGATCTTCATCACCTTCCACGGTGAAGCCAAGACCGAAGCGCACGCAGGCCACGGCATCTCCCACTGGTTGCCACTGTCGGTGCTGATCATCCTGTCGACCTTCATCGGCGCCCTGATCACTCCGCCACTGGCCGGTGTACTGCCGCAAAGCGTCGGCCATGCCGGCGGCGCCGACAAGCACAGCCTGGAAATCGCCTCCGGCGCCATTGCCATCGCCGGTATCCTGCTGGCGGCCCTGCTGTTCCTCGGCAAGCGTCGCTTCGTGACGGGCGTTGCCAACAGCGGTATCGGCCGGTTCCTGTCGGCCTGGTGGTTCGCTGCCTGGGGCTTCGATTGGATCTACGACAAACTGTTCGTCAAACCTTACCTTGCGATCAGCCACGTGCTGCGCAAAGACCCGCTCGACCAGACCATCGGTTTGATCCCGCGCGCCGCCAAGGCCGGTCACACCGCCCTGAGCCGCAGCGAGACCGGCCAGTTGCGTTGGTATGCGGCGTCCATGGCAGTGGGTGCCGTGCTGGTGATCGGCGCCATCGTCGTGGTAGCGGTCTGACTATGTTTAAGTGCACTGCGTACTTTGCGAACTTGCGAAAGGAAACGAGCCCGTCATGATTCTGCCCTGGCTAATCCTGATCCCCTTTATCGGCGGCCTGCTCTGCTGGATGGGTGAACGCTTCGGCGCCACCCTCCCCCGCTGGATTGCGTTGCTGACCATGTCCCTGGAACTCGCACTCGGCCTCTGGCTGTGGGCCCATGGCGACTATTCATTCGCCCCCGCTCCGGGTGTCGACCCGACCTTCGCGCTTGAATTCAAGCACGTATGGATCCAGCGCTTCGGCATCAACGTGCACCTGGCCCTCGACGGCCTGTCGCTGTTGATGATCCTGCTGACCGGCCTGCTGGGTATCCTCTCGGTACTCTGCTCCTGGAAAGAAATCCAGCGTCACGTGGGCTTCTTCCACCTGAACCTGATGTGGATCCTGGGCGGCGTTGTCGGCGTGTTCCTGGCGCTGGACCTGTTCATGTTCTTCTTCTTCTGGGAAATGATGCTGGTGCCGATGTACTTCCTCATCGCGCTCTGGGGTCACAGTTCTTCGGACGGCAAAAAAACCCGGATCTACGCGGCGACCAAGTTCTTCATCTTCACCCAGGCTTCCGGCCTGATCATGTTGGTGGCGATCCTCGGTCTAGTCCTGGTCAACTTCAACAGCACGGGCGTGATCACGTTCAACTACGCCGACCTGTTGAAAACCAAGATGTCGCTGACCACCGAGTACATCCTGATGCTGGGCTTCTTCATCGCCTTCGCGGTGAAGCTGCCGGTGGTGCCGTTCCACTCCTGGTTGCCCGACGCCCACGCCCAGGCGCCGACCGCCGGCTCCGTGGACCTGGCCGGTATCCTGCTGAAAACCGCTGCCTACGGCCTGCTGCGTTTCGCCCTGCCGCTGTTCCCGAATGCCTCGGCCGAGTTCGCGCCGATCGCCATGACCCTGGGTCTGATCGGGATCTTCTACGGTGCGTTCCTGGCCTTCGCGCAAACCGACATCAAGCGCCTGATCGCCTTCTCGTCCGTTTCCCACATGGGTTTCGTACTGATCGGCATCTACTCCGGCAGCCAGCTGGCGCTGCAGGGCGCGGTGATCCAGATGTTGGCCCACGGTGTCTCGGCCGCTGCACTCTTTATCCTGAGTGGCCAGCTGTATGAGCGCCTGCACACCCGTGACATGCGTGAAATGGGTGGGGTGTGGTCGCGCATCGCGTACTTGCCGGCAATCAGCCTGTTCTTCGCCGCTGCATCGCTGGGCTTGCCGGGTACCGGTAACTTCATCGGCGAGTTCCTGATCCTGATGGGTGCCTTCGTGCAGACGCCGTGGATCAGCGCCATTGCTACCTCCGGCCTGGTGTTCGGTTCGGTCTACTCGCTGATCATGATCCACCGCGCCTACTTCGGCCCGGCCAAGTCCGACACCGTCCTGCAAGGGATGGATGCGCGCGAACTGATCATGGTGCTCGGTCTGGCGGTACTGCTGATCTACATCGGCGTATACCCACAGCCGTTCCTGGACACTTCTGCCGCAACGATGCATGGCGTGCAGCAGTGGTTCGGCACCGCCTTCTCTCAACTCGCTTCGGCCCGGTAAGAGCGCTATGGAATTCACGATCCAACACTTTATCGCGCTTGCGCCGCTGCTGATCACCAGCCTCACCATCGTGGTGGTGATGCTGGCGATCGCCTGGCGCCGCAATCATTCGCAAACGTTCCTGCTGTCCTGTGCCGGTTTGAACCTGGCCCTGCTGTCGATCATTCCGGCCCTCAAGGTCGCACCACTGGCGGTCACGCCATTGATGATGGTCGATGACTTCGCGCTGCTGTATATCGCGCTGATCCTGGTCGCGACCCTGGCCTGCGTCACCCTCGCCCACGCCTACCTCGGCGAAGGCGGCACCGGGTACCCAGGCAACAAGGAAGAGCTGTACCTGCTGATCCTGTTGGCAGTGGCCGGCGGTATCGTGCTGGTCAGCGCGCAGCACCTGGCCGGCTTGTTCATCGGCTTGGAGCTGCTGTCGATCCCGACCTACGGCCTGGTGGCCTACGCCTTCTTCAACAAGCGCTCCCTGGAAGCCGGCATCAAGTACATGGTGTTGTCGGCTGCCGGTTCCGCGTTCCTGTTGTTCGGCATGGCCCTGCTCTACGCCGAAGCCGGCAGCTTGAGCTTCACCGGTATCGGCCACGCCCTGGCCGCCACCAACAGCCCTGCGCCGATTGCCCAACTGGGCCTGGCGATGATGCTGATCGGCCTGGCGTTCAAGCTGTCGCTGGTGCCGTTCCACCTGTGGACCCCGGACGTGTACGAAGGCGCCCCGGCGCCTGTGGCCGCATTCCTGGCCACTGCGTCGAAAGTGGCCGTGTTTGCGGTGATGGTGCGTCTGTTCCAGATCTCGCCTGCCGCCAATACCGGCGTGCTGAGCAATGTACTGACTGTGATCGCCATCGCGTCGATCCTGTTCGGCAACCTGCTGGCGCTGACCCAGAACAACCTCAAGCGTCTGCTCGGTTACTCGTCCATCGCTCACTTCGGCTACCTTCTGATCGCCCTGGTGGCGAGCAAAGGCCTGGCCGTGGAAGCCATCGGCGTGTACCTGGTCACCTACGTGATCACCAGCCTTGGCGCATTCGGCGTGATCACCCTGATGTCCTCGCCGTACAAAGGCCGTGACGCCGACGCCCTGTACGAATACCGCGGCTTGTTCTGGCGCCGTCCGTACCTGACAGCCGTACTCACCGTGATGATGCTGTCCCTGGCGGGTATCCCACTGACTGCCGGCTTTATCGGCAAGTTCTACATCGTCGCCACCGGCGTCGAGGCCCACCAGTGGTGGCTGGTCGCGTCCCTGGTCCTGGGCAGCGCCATCGGCGTGTTCTACTACCTGCGCGTGATGGTCACCCTGTACCTGATCGAGCCGAACCTGCGCCGTGTGGATGCCGAGCTGCATTGGGAACAGAAGGCCGGCGGCGTGATGCTGCTGGCCATCGCCCTGCTCGCCTTCTTCCTGGGCGTGTATCCGCAACCGTTGCTGACGTTGGTGCAGCATGCGGTGCTGGGGGTTTGATCATTTAGGTTGATGCAGTAAAAGAACGGCGCCTTTGGGCGCCGTTTTTGCGTCTCAGAGGGAAACAATAGAGATGCAGTGCAACCACTATCGTCTTCGCGGGCAAGCCCACTCCCACAGGGGTATGCATTCCAAATGTAGGAGCGGGCTTGCCCGCGAAGGCGCCTGAACGGGCACTACGGAAGCGCCTTACCTAATACACAACTCCGTCTGACATACGGTCCCAACTTCCTTTCTTAGAGTGACCCGCTCATACGCAATCTACGTAGGAGCGACTATGACTCGCAATACCGCTTCAGAGCTAATCGAAGGCTTCGACGCCCTGGCCGATGAACGCCAGGGCAAAATCACCCTGCGCACCCACAAAGTCCACCTCAACAAGCTGGCGCCACTCACCGCTGATGAGGTAATCGCCGTACGCCAGCAACTCAACCTCTCCCGCTCGGTATTCGCCATGTATCTGCGCACCAATACCCGCACCCTGGAGAACTGGGAACAGGGCCGCGCCAAGCCCAATGCACAGGCTGTCACGTTGATACGACTGGTGGCGCGTTTTCCCGAGACCGTGGCGCAACTGGCGGCACTGGGCTGACCTGCAAATTGGTTCACATGATCGTTCCCACGCTCTGCGTGGGAATGCCACCCGGGACGCTCCGCGTCCTGCTTTAAGCGCAAGATCCGGCACTTGCGCAAGGGTGACGCGGAGCGTCACGGGATGCATTCCCACGCGGAGCGGGGGAACGATCAACTGGGCTGATCTGAAACAGCTGCAAAAAAAAACGCCCCGACAGTTCGGGGCGTTTTTTTACAGGGCTACAGCGTCAGAACGCGATACCGACCTTGAAGCCATACTCATCACGCTTGAGCTTGGTATTGTCGGCCACATAGGAGTCGTCATCGAGCTTGTACTCGGTACGGGTGTAGTAAAGGCCCGCCATCACCGGCAGGTCGCCCTTCTGGTTCATCAGCAGGCTTACTTCGGCGTATGGGTTGGTGCGGTCCTTGAGGTCGACGCTGTCGCTGCCGACGCCATCCACCTTGAGTTTGGCGCGACCATCGATGGTATGACGGGCGCCGGCTTCAACGCGCAGGGTCATGTCATCGAACTGGTGGTTGTAGCCCAGGGCCGCCTTGGCGAACGGCGACTTATTGGTGAGCTTCATGTCGTAGCCATTGGTGTCCGGTTCATAACGGGTCCAGGTGTAGCCACCGCCGACGATCACGTCGACAAAGTTGCGCGCATCCAGCGCGGCACGCCAGCCGAGGTCGAGGTCGGCCTGGCCTTCCTTGAGTTTGTTGTCGCTTTTCTCACCGTACTTGGCTTCGATACCGGCCTGGTAGATAAAGCCGGATTCAGCGGTGAGCTTGTTGCCGAAGTTATAGAACAGGCCCGCCTCGGGCATGTGCTCCTTGTCGCTGTCGCTACCGCCTTCAAGTTTGAAGTCGTTATAGCTGCCGAGAATCCCGAAGGTGGAAATCGGGTCGGTGGACGGTGCTGCGAACACCACGGTTGGTGCTGCTACCAAGGCCAGCAGCGAGGTGTTCTTGAGAAATTTTCCGAATAGTTTGGACATCGTTTACATCTCCATTTTTGAGTGGGCAAAGTATTCAGGAATCGGTTCGAACCTCGGCGCTTGCAAAAAGTTCGAACGGATTTGCACCAAAATGGACAAAAAACGGTTCAGCGAAGGCTCTAGTTCAATACTCTTCGCTATCGGGCCGGCCCCGGTGTTCAAGTCCCCGCGCAAGTGCCGCTGCGAATTGTGATTTTGAATGAACCTTTCCGCGCGCCTACCTATCCATCTATAACAAGACAGGGAGGCAACATGAGTACCGCTAAGATCTACACCATCCACTATCAACTGCACGGTAAACCCAAGTCTTTCGTGGTACGCGCCGAGGTGATGAACAGCACCGAAGCTTGGCATTGGGCGGCCGTCGATGCCGACATTGCACACGTCAGCCGCATCGGCCGCGTGGGGCACGAGCAAGTAAAGAAAACCACCCGACCCTGGGCTGAAAAGTACGGCATCACTGACGTGAGCTGGAACCCTCCAAAATAAACCCCTCCAAATAAACAAAGCCCCGCAAAGTGCGGGGCCTGGTTCACTTCTTCAAGTCGCCCAGCGGATCGTAGGGCGGCTTTTTTTCCGGCTGCTCTTTTTGCTTGTCCAGCGGCGCGATGGCCGGGCCGACGGGGTCGACCTGCGGGTCAGACAGGTCAGGCGAGTCAGGGTCGAAACCCAACTCATCGTTACCGCTGGCGTGTTCGTCGGAACGCGGACCGTTCGGGGGATTACTCATGAAGACCTCCTTGCTTACAGCGGGCGAGCTTTGTCGTGAAGGTTTTCCAGGTCGTGTTCGACCCGTTCCACGTCGTCGTTGTCTTGACGTTCCGCCGGGTCATTAGGGCGCAGTGCATCGTTATCGCGCTCCTCTTCACCGGGCGTGCGATCAGGATCGGGGGTGCCAGGCGGCGGTTGCTTGTGTTCGGACATGATGGCTTACCTCATGGGGACTTCATGGATTTAGAGGAACCCCTTGTGGCCATCGTTCAACTTGATTGCTTCAAGCATGAGAATATGCCCTCCCGTGCTGGAGGCCCGACCCGAATGTTCGAACTCAAACCTTGTGACCCCGCTGTCTACCGGCAGCAGACCCGCCGCAGCACGCTGATCGTCGCTGTGGTGTTCCTGGCTCTGGCGATGTTGCTGTCGAGCCTGGCGGTGATGCTGTTCGGTGAACCGGGCGGTGATAACTTACGCTTCAATGTCGGCGGGGTGTTTGCCGGGGTATTGATCACCGTCGCCCTGGTACGCGGCCCGTTCTGGAACCAGGCGTGGTTGGCGCCGGCGGTATACGGCTGGCAGCTCAAGCGTAGCCTGATGAGCGTGACCAATGTGATGCATAAGGTCAGCGAACGGGTCCAGGCCAATGACCCCAGCGCGATCAAGCTGCTGCGCTTCTACCACCTGGGCCTGACGCAGATGCATGCCCTGGATGCCAACTCCAGCGCCCAGGCGCAACTGGCCGATGAGATCGACGCGCATGCGGCGAAAATGCAGGCACTGGGCATCGATACCGAACAGACCCGCCTCGATCCGGCGTGGCTACAGCTATAAAGGCTGATCCGTGCGTTTATAGGGCAATAAACGCAGGCCGCTGGCCACGGCCCCGGCCAGCGCGAACACGCACCCCAGCCACAGTGCGTATTGCGGGCCGCTGTCCACGAACAGATGAAAACACAACGCTACCAACGATGCGCCCAACGTCTGCCCCAGCAGCCGCGAGATCGCCACGATGCCACTGGCCCCGCCGCTGCGAGCCAACGGTGCGCTGGTCATCAAGGCCTTGAGGTTGGGCGATTGGAAAAAGCCGAAACCGGCGCCGCAGAGGGCCATGCGCCAGCCGATCTCGAAAGCCGAGGCGTCAGTGCCCAAGGTGGCCAGCGCGGCCATGCCGACGCTGAGCATCAACAAGCCAATGCCGCACAGCAGGCCCAGTGACACGCGATCGGCCAGGCGCCCTGCGATCAAGGCCATGACCGCCACCACGGCCGGCCACGGTGTCATCAGAAAACCAGTTTCCACTTGGCTGTGGCCCAGCGTCGTCTGCAACAGAAACGGCAGCGCCACAAACGCCAGCCCCTGGGCACTGAAGGCACAGATCGCCGTCAACGAAGACAATGCAAACACCGGGCGCTTGAACAAATCCACCGCCAGCATCGGCGCCGGGTGCCCGGCCTCGCGGCGCAGCAGCAACGCGCCGAACACCAGCGCCAGCGCGATCAGTCCCAGGGTCAGCGCGCCCTGTGCGCCATGCACGGCGGCGCCCAATCCCAAGACCAGCAAAGCGAACAAGCCTGCGCACAACAGCGCCGCCAAGCGGTCGAAAGCGTGACCCATGATTGGCAGCACGGGTAACGAACGCAGACCCAAGCCGAGGGCCAGCAGCCCCAACGGCACATTGATCAGGTATAGCCAGTGCCAGGTGGCGACCGAAAGGATCGCCGACGCAGCGGTCGGGCCCAAGGTAAACGCCAGCCCCACCACCAGCGAGTTATAGCCCAGGCCACGCCCGAGCATGTTTGCGGGGTAGATATGCCGCAGCAACGCGGTGTTGACGCTCATCAGCGCCGCCGCCCCCAGGCCCTGCGCCACCCGTGCGGCGGTCAGGGTCAGTAGCGAATCGGCCAGCCCGCACAACAACGACGAAACAATGAACAGCAGCAACCCGCCCAGGTACACGCGGCGATGCCCCAGTACATCGCTCAGCGCCGCGAACGGCAGCACCGTCGCGACAATCGCCAACTGGTAGGCGTTGACCACCCAGATCACCGAAGCCGAGTCAGTGCCAATACCCTCTGCCAGAGTCGGCAAGGCGGTATTGACGATGGCGGTGTCGAGGGTCGCCATGCCGATGCCCAAGGACAGGGCAATCACGGCCGGCAAGCGTTTATTGAGGGGCAGCCCATCGGCAACAGAAGACATGAACAATCCGCACGGGTGGCAAGGCGCTTAGATTACGGCCAGTGCGGATTTTTTTCAGCGGTCATTGGCGTGGCTGTCAATTTTTTCATGTTCGCCGAGGCCAGGCCTGGCCCGGGCTTCAGGGGGCAAGCTGTCACCTGTGGATCGGCGTAGCCGGGGTAATCGCGCTCAGGTCCAAATGCCCCTGTTTCAACGGCGGGCACCAGTAGTAGCCACCGGTCAACGGTGTGCTGATGCGATACAAACCATCGACAATCCCGTCTTCCAGGCCACTCATGCGGCGCAGTTGCGCTTCGAATGCATCGAAGGAATGCCCGAACGCGAGAAACATCAGCCCCGCCTGGCCGTTCTCGGCCCATGGCATCGAACGACGCACCACGAAGGCCTCCGGGGTGAAGCTTTCCTGTGCGGTGCGCTTGGTGTGGGCAAATTGGGGGGCGTCGTCGAGCTCTTCGTTGTCGCCATGGCGGCGGCCGATGATGTGGTCGCGCTCCTGGGCCGGTAGCGCGGCGAAACCGTCGAGGTCGTGCTGCCATTGCTGGATAGCGGCGAAGCTGGCGCCGCTGTCCGTCAGGGCCGCTTCAACGGCCGCGTCGTCGTGGGGATTCTCGGTGCCGTCTTCGTAGTCGGTCAGGTCGAAACCGGTCTTGTAGCGAAAGCCTTCGGTCATTTGTACCAGGCGCAACGCCGGCGCCAGGGCTTTTTCGAACGCGCGGCTGCGCAGCAACAATTCTCCCCGGTCCACGCCATGCAGCCATACCCACAGGGCCTGCTGGGTAGAGGGGTTATGCGCACCCGGGCCGCTGAGGGCCGGGAAGCTACGCAGCCCTGCGATGCGTGCACCCAATGCGTTTACCAGCGGCTCACCGAGACCGACCACCGCCGCGGAATCCGTCAACTGCACCAGTGCGTCCAGCGCAGCGGGCAAGGCCTGCGGTGACTCAATGGCAAAAAACAGATGGCGTGCCTGCAACGGCACCGGTGCGGCAAGAATGCCCGGCTGGTACTGACTCATGTGAACTCCTTCAAGAAAGCCGCGCAGTTTATCCCGAAGCACCCGGAATGCGCAGGGGAAAGCGCGCAAGCCTTGCCACAGAGCCTCGGTATGGGTGACTCTCTAGTCATGATTTGCAACTATTCCAGGGGTAGCGCCATGACCACCAGTAACCTGCTCGCCCAGTTGTTTCCCGCCTCCACCGCCGACATTCCCGAGGCGTTTCGCCTAGGCGCGCCGATTGAACAGCGTGATTACCTGGTCGACGGCCAGTTGCGGGTGTGGAATGGCCCGTTGGCGCGTATCCAAAGCCCGGTGCAACTTGGCGATGAACGCGTGCACATCGGCAGTACCCCGCTGCTGGATGCCGAGACCGCCCTCACCGCCCTCGACGCTGCCGTGCGCGCGTATGACCGGGGCCAGGGTGAATGGCCGACCCTGCGCGTGGCCGAGCGCATCCAGCATGTGGAAGCCTTCCTGCGGCGCATGCGCGAACAGCGCGACGCGGTGGTCAAGCTGCTGATGTGGGAGATCGGCAAGAACCTCAAGGACTCGCAGAAAGAGTTCGACCGCACCTGTGACTACATCACCGACACCATCAACGCCCTCAAGGAACTCGACCGGCGCAGCAGCCGCTTCGAACTGGAACAGGACACCCTGGGGCAAATCCGCCGCGTACCGCTGGGCGTGGCGCTGTGCATGGGGCCATATAACTACCCGCTCAACGAGACCTTCACCACGCTGATCCCGGCACTGATCATGGGCAATACCGTGGTGTTCAAGCCGGCCAAGCTCGGCGTGCTGTTGATCCGCCCGTTGCTGGAAGCGTTCCGCGATAGCTTCCCGGCCGGGGTGATCAACGTGATCTACGGCAGCGGCCGCGAAACCGTCAGCGCGCTGATGGCCAGCGGCAAGATCGATATCTTTGCCTTCATCGGCACCAACAAAGCCGCCAGCGACCTGAAAAAACTGCATCCTAAACCTCACCGCCTGCGCGCCGCATTGGGCCTGGATGCGAAAAACCCCGGCATCGTGCTGCCCGAGGTCGACCTTGATAACGCGGTCAGCGAAGCGCTTACCGGCTCGCTGTCGTTCAACGGCCAGCGTTGCACGGCGTTGAAAATCCTGTTTGTGCATGAGGCGGTGGTCGACAGTTTTATCGAAAAATTCAACGCCAGGCTGGCCACCTTGAAACCCGGCATGCCCTGGGATGACGGCGTTGCGCTGACCCCGCTGCCGGAAGTGGGCAAAGTCGATTACCTCAACGACCTGGTGGCCGATGCCACACAGCATGGCGCCCAGGTGGTGAATGCCAATGGTGGCACCCGCCGTGGGTCGTTCTTCTACCCGGCGGTGCTGTACCCGGTGAGCCCGCAGATGCGCGTGTACCACGAAGAACAATTCGGCCCCGTCGTGCCGATCGTGCCCTACCGTGACCTGGATACCGTAATCGACTACGTGCTGGACTCGGATTTCGGCCAGCAGTTGAGCATTTTCGGTACCAACCCCGTCGAGGTCGGACGCCTGGTGGATACCTTCGCCAACCAGGTCGGCCGGATCAATATCAACGCTCAGTGCCAACGCGGGCCGGACACCTTCCCCTTCAACGGGCGCAAGAACTCGGCCGAGGGCACGTTGTCGGTACATGACGCGCTGCGTGTGTTCTCGATCCGCACCTTGGTCGCGACCAAGTTCCAGGAGAGCAACAAGGCGTTGCTCAGCGATATCCTGCGCAACCGTGACTCGAGCTTCATCAGCACCGACTACATTTTCTAAGCACAACGCCGATCTGAATGTGGGAGGGGGCTTGCCCCCGATGGCGGTGGATCAGTAAAGAGTCTGTTAGCTGACACACCGTCATCGGGGGCAAGCCCCCTCCCACATTGTTTGACCGAGTTTACCCTGATGGATGAGGCCCCTTTACTACCGATGAACCTGCCTATGCTCGCCCGGCGCCTGCTGCGCCCCGTGCTCGACCCGTACCGCCGCTATCGCCATGCCAAGCTGATCCACGCGGTACGCGTGTCCATCGGCTTGCTGGCGACGATCCTGCTGACCACCGGCATCAACCTGCCCCATGGTGAGTGGGCGTCGGTGACCATGCTGATTGTGATCGGCGGGCTGCAGCACCACGGCAATATCGGCAAGAAAGCTGTGGAACGCGCCTACGGCACGTTGATCGGGGCCAGTGTCGGCTTGTTGGTGGTGGTACAACATGCCTGGCTGGGTATGCCGCTGCTCACCTACTTATTGATGTCCGCGGTGTGCGGGTTCTTTTCCTACCACGCCATCGGCAAGGGCGGCTATATCGCGCTGCTGTCGGCGATCACGGTGTTCATCGTGGCCGGGCACGGCGACAACCCGATCTCGGATGGGTTGTGGCGCACCGTCGATATCCTGATCGGCATCGCACTGGCCCTGGCGTTTTCCTTCGCCCTGCCGCTGTACGCGGTGTATTCGTGGCGCTACAACCTGGCCAGTGCCCTGCGCGATTGTGCAGCGATCTATAGCCGGATCATCAATGGCCAATCGGTCACCGATGATGAACATCTCAAACTGCTCAACCGCTTGAACGCGGCCATGCTGCAGCTGCGCTCGCTCATGCCGTCGGTGTCCAAGGAAGTGCGGATTTCCATGACCGAGCTGGATAAACTCCAGCGGCACCTGCGCATGTGCATCAGCACCCTGGAGATTCTTGGCAATACCCGACCGGACCCGCGTGATGAGCAAGCTACCGCGCGGATGCGCGTGATGCTCAAGGCCGAGCATCGGCAGATTCGGGTGCAGTTGGTGGGAATGGCACGGGCGTTGAAATCGGGCGTTACGGAGCGTCTGCAACGCCCTCATACCGCCAGCGGCACCCAAACCACACTGGATGCACCCGTATACAGTGCGCTGGATGGTTATCGATTGTTGACCGTACAACTGGCGGATAACGTGGATCAGATGCGCCAACGGCTGGCGAAAAGTGCCCCTCGCTGGAAAATCTAGAGAAGGCCGTTGGGTAAGTTTGCTCGCATTAACGTATTCACACTTTCTCTTACATATTTTTCACGTTTTATTCACAAGCCGAGACGTAGTGTGAAGCCTCATCCGTTACAAACGTTGCATATCAAGCCCGCCGCCCCAGCGGGCTTTTTTTTGCCCTGGATTTGACCTAGCGCGCGACCTTGCCGGCAGGTGCCGTCGTCTGCTCACGAATCGCCCGCTGGGTCTCCAGCACTTTGGCCAAGGCCGTTTCGGCCTCAGCGCTCTGCTGCGGCACACGAATGGCCGCCGACACCAGGGTGATCAACTTGGCCATCACTTCGGCATCCGTCGCCGGGCGCCCGAGGCTCATGGAGTTCATCAGCAGGCGCAATTCAGTGCCGGCCATCACCCCGGAAATCGCCTTGAGCGCAAATTGCAGGCGCACGCCCAGTTCATTGCGTGGCAAATCCGGCAATGCCAGGGCGAACGCCTCGAAAAAACGCTGGAACACCGGCTGGTAATGCACCTTGAGGTATTCCTGGATAAACGGCGAGGTGTCGCTGTACACCCGACCGAGAAAACGGATGAAGGAACGCCCTTCCCCACTGGCCGGATCGCTGCGTTCCAGGCCCATGGCCGGGGCGAACAGCACGCCAAGCAGCGTGTCGCAGTCCAGCGGGCCATCGGACTCGGCCTCGCAACGCGCCAGCAATTCCAGGCGCTGCTCGTTGAGCGGCTCGAGGCGCTGCATCAGCAGGGTTTTCATCAGGGAGTCCTTGTCCCCGAAGTGATAGTTCACCGCAGCCAGGTTGACCTGGGCGCGCTCGGTAATCTGCCGTAATAAAACCGCGTCATATCCGTACTTAATAAAGAGCGCCTCTGTCGCATCCAGCAGTCGAGTCTTGGTAATGTTTGGAGCGCTGAGCTTCTTCGCGGCCATAAGGGTTCCACGGGGGAAATATTGTTTTAAAAAATAATTTGATTTTTTATACCGGGGCCTTCGTTCGAAAGCAAGTAATGACACGGTGCCATATGAGCAAAAGCCTTGCATGCGAGAATATTCATGGCCGCCAACGGATTTTCAACCCTTCGCGAGGCCTGCGCAAACGTCGTCTCAACGCAACAAACCGCTCTACATCCATAGCTGGCGAAGCCGATTGAACGCGGTTACTATTCAAACAATTTTTTAAAAACAAGAAATTAAACTAGTCGGTGACGGCATCGGCAGCCCCGCAAACTTGTTACAAACATTTGCAGGGCCACCCAAGACCGTCGAGACTGCAGGCGTAGTCATGATGACCGAGACCCCCGCGCACCCCAGCTTGATTTCCCTGCAAGGCATCGGCAAAAGCTATCAGCTTGCCGGGCAACAGTTGTCGATTCTGAATGACGTGTGCCTGTCCATCGCCAGCGGTGACAGCTGCGGCATCCTCGGCGCATCCGGCTCCGGCAAAAGCACCCTGCTCAATATCCTCGGCCTGTTGGACTTGCCCAACTGCGGCCAGTACCACTTCGCCGGCCATGACATTTTCAACGCCACGGCGGATGAACTGGCGGCGATCCGTAACCAGCAGATCGGTTTCGTGTTCCAGAGCTTCAACCTGCTGCCGCGCCTCAGCGCCCTCGACAACGTCGCACTCCCCCTCAGTTATCGTGGCGTATCTCGCCATGAATCGGTGGAGCAGGCCTTGCGCATGCTCGAGCAAGTCGGCCTGGCCGAGCGCGCCCACCATCGCCCCGCCGACCTCTCCGGTGGTCAACGCCAGCGCGTCGCCATCGCGCGGGCGCTGGTCGGCAAGCCCTCGGTCATCCTCGCCGACGAACCCACCGGCAACCTCGACAGCAGCACCGCCCAAGACATCATGGACCTGCTCCTCACCCTCAATCGCGAGCAACAGGTAACGCTGATCATCGTCACCCACGACGCGCAGATCGCCGGGCGGCTGGAGCGCAAGATCCGAGTGAGCAACGGCGTAGTGCACGAGGACCAGCGCCGATGAGCCTGCGGGTCGAGCAGAGCCTGAGCCAACTGCTGCATGAAGCGTTCATCAGCCTGCGCACCCTGGGCAAACGCTCGGTGCTGGCCCTGCTGGGTATCGTGATCGGCAGTTCATCGGTGGTGGCGTTGATCAATATCGGCCATAACGCCGCGATGGACGCCGCGATGATTTTCAAGGACATGGGCACCGACACCCTGATCGTCCAGTTCCCGCCCAAAGGCACCAGCAACGTAGCGATGCGCAGCCAGATTGACCTGGAACCGGTGCGCCAGGCTGTGCCGGGCATCGCCCATATCGGCGCGCTCAGCCTGTTCAGCGGGCCCATCGTGTTCCATGGCCGCAGCGCCAATGCCAACTTCGTCGGCAGCACCCCCGATGTGCACGCCGCCATGCGCCTGGCGCTGCGCGAGGGGCGTTTCCTGTCCGCCTTCGATGCCAATGAAACCTATGGGGTGATCGGTGACCAGGTCGCCCAGACGCTCGGCGCACCCGGTGAGCCGCTCAAACTGGGCGACCGCGTGCGCATCAACGACTACCTGTTCCTGATCATCGGCATCCTGCACAACCAGCCCCGCGCGATGCTGATGCCGGTGCAAGCCAATGAATCGCTGTTCATTCCCGTCGAGGGCATGCGGCGTATCCTCGCCAGCCCGCAGATCAACAATGTGATCATCCGCGCCCAGCCTGGACAAGACATGGAACGTGTGGCGCGGGACGCCGCCGCCGCGCTGCAACCGCAATTGACCGAGCACACGGTCGACATCACCGTACCCCAGCAAATGATCGACGGCATGACCCGCCAAAGCCGCACCTTCGCCTATCTGCTGTTGGCCCTCGGCGCGATTTCGCTGGTGGGCGGCGGTGTCGGGGTGATGAATGTGATGCTGATGAACGTTTCAGAACGGCGCCGTGAGATCGGCATCCGCATGGCCCTGGGCGCGCGCCAGCGGGATATCCGCAACCTGTTCCTGCTCGAAGCCGTCAGCTTGACTGCCGTTGGCGCATTGTGCGGCGCGGTATTGGGCATGACCGCCGCCTGGTTCTACGCGTGGCTTTCGGGCTGGGCATTTTCCCTGGCGGTGGCCGCCCTGCCCCTGGGCGTCGGCAGTACGTTGCTGGTGGGTCTGTTCTTCGGCATCTACCCGGCGGTCTCGGCCTCACGGTTGCAACCGGTGGAGGCCTTGCGCGATGAATAAAGGGCTATTGCTGCTGGCGCTGATCAGCCTGCCCGGCATGGCGGCCGACGTGGTCGTCAAACCCTCGGCGCCCAGCAGCACCCGCAGCGGCTATGACCGCGGCGTATCGCTGAACGCCCAGGTGACGACCTTGACCCTGGGCGACGCCGTGTACCTGGGCCTGCGCAACAACCCGGCGATCCGCAGCGCTTACCTGCAGCGGGTCGCGCAGAAGTTCGACCTGCGGGTCGCCGAAGACGTGTTCAACCCCAAGCTCATCCTCAACAGTTATTACCGTGGCACACGCGGTTCCCAGGACAGCGCGCGCAACGCCAACCTCGCACCGTCCACCAGCCTGCTCGGCGAATACGGCACCCGTTTGAGCATGGCCTGGACCCAGCAACTGAACAACGCCGACCGTGCCGGCCGTTACCGCAGCGACGGCCTTGACCTGGCCGTCATCCAGCCGCTGATGCGCGGCGCCGGCTGGGACGCCACCACGGCGCCGCTGCGCCTGTCGCGCCTGGCGGAGCAGGCCAACCGTCTCAACCTCAAGGCCACCGTGGCGCAAACCATCAGCCAGATCATCGCGACCTACCGCGAGCTGCTGCGGGCCCAGGAACAACAGGTGATCGTCCAGGATGCGCTCAAGCGTTCCAACACCCTGCTGGAGGTGAACAAGGCATTGATCAGCGCCGGGCGCATGGCCGAGTTCGAGATCGTGCAGACCGAAGCCGACATCGCCACCCAGCAATTGGGCGTCGAAGAAGCGCAGAACCAACTGGATACCAGTCGCCTGGCCCTGCTGCGCCTGCTGGCCCTGGACCTGTCCACGCCGATTCGCGCCACCGAAGCCCTGGAGGCCAGGCCCATGCAAATCGACAGGCGCCAGGCGTTCAACCTCGCGCAAACCCAGCAACCGGAATACCTCGCCGCCCTGCTGGGCAGCCAGCAAGCCGACCTGAACCTGGTGATCGCCAAGGACTCCGGGCGTTGGCAAGTTGACCTGGTAGCCGGTGCGAATCAGGTGCGCGACGCCTACGATAACGATAACGGCCGTACCAATAACCGCACCTGGGACAGCTACGCCGGGGTACAGGTGCAGATCCCCATTGGTGACATCAGCACGCGCCAGGCAGAAGTACGCGCGCGGGTGAATGTCGAGGACCAGGAAATCCGCATCACCGACGCCCGCCAGGAACTGGAACGCAACGTCAACGACGTGGTGCGCGACCTCGGCACCCGCTGGCGCCAATATGAAATCTCCCAGCGCGCCGTGGAGCTGTCGCGGCGCAAGATCGAGATCGAACGGGAAAAACTCAGCGCCGGGCGCTCCACCAACTTTCAGGTGCTGAGCTTCGAGACTGACCTGCGCAACGCCGAAAACGCGCGACTCAATGCGCTGATCGCTTATTTGAACGCTCAGACCCAGCTTGACTTGACGCTGGGCATGACCCTGGAAAGCTGGGAAATCGCCCTCAATGACTACTAATCGCAAACGCCTGCTGGGTGCTGGGTTGATCGTGCTGCTGGCAGCGGTGGGGCTGGCCCTGCGCAGCCCGGCCGAAGGGCCGGCCACCCGTGAACAATGGCTGGCGGTGAAGCCCGACCCGTTGGTGCACCAGATCGGCCTGGTGGGCAAGATCGAACCCGACACCACCATCACGCTCACCGCGCCGTTCGACGGCAATGTCTTGGCCAACCTGGTCGAGCAAGGCCAACGCGTCGAGGCCGGCCAGGTGCTGTTGCGCATGGACCCGGCCACCCTCGAAGTGCAACTGCGCGAAGCCCTCTCGGCCCAGCTCAAGGCCCGGCGCACCGTGCAGGAAATGCAGGACTGGGACAGCAGCGCCGCCGTCAGCCGTGCCCGGCGCAGCCTGCGCACCGCAGAAATGACCGCCGGCAATACCCAGCGCAAACTCACTGAAAGCGAGAACCTGTTCAAGCGCGGCATCATCCCGCGCAACGAGCTCGACGACCTCAAGCAACAGACCCAGCAGCAACAGCTGGACCTGACAGCGGCGCGCAGCGAACTGCAACAGGCGCTGGAGCAGGGCAAGGGCGTATACCGGCAGATCGCCGATATGGAGCTGACCAACGCCACGGTCAAATATGACGCCCTGCACACCCTGCTCGAAGGCAAGGAGGTCAAGGCGCCCTTCTCCGGCATCGTGGTGCCCGCGCCCGGCAACAGCACCACGTCCCAGGGCGGCAGCACTAACAACGCACCGGTACAAGCCGGCAGCAAGGTCAGCCAGGGCCAGGTGTTGTTCGGCCTGGCCAATATCGAGCGTTTGAAAATCGTCGCCAAGGTCTCTGAACTGGACATCAACCAACTGCATCAAGGGCAGGCGGTGGAAGTCATGGGCGATGGGTTTGACGGTGAGCGCCTGACGGGCTCGGTGAGCGTGGTCAGTGGCCTGGCGATCGCCAACGACAGCCAGGGCAGCGCGCAGTTTGCGGTGACCTTGTCGATTCCCAGGCTCACGCCGCGGCAATTGCAGCGGGTGCGGCTGGGGATGAGCGCGCGCTTGACCATTGTGACTTACAACAATGCGCAGGCGATTGTGGTGCCGAGCGAGGCGATCGGCCCGGACGGCACCGTCGAGTACCGAGCGGCGATGGATAAACCGGTGGAGCGGGTAAAGGTAACGACCGGGCAATCGACTGCTCAAGGGATTGAGGTGTTCGGCCTCAAGCCCGGACTGGTAAAGACCTCAAGATAAATGAAGATCCAACTGTGGGAGGGGGCTTGCTCCCGATGGCGGTGAATCAGTCACAGGTGCAGTGGCTGATATACCCTCATCGGGGGCAAGCCCCCTCCCACATTTAGATTTGGGTCAGTTTCAAGGCCAGCGCTTTGGCCTGAATCGCCACATCGGTCACCGCCGTACTCTCCCACCACATCCCGCGCAATGGCGGGCCCATGGCGAACAGCCGCCCGCTCACCTGGCCCTGAGCATCGAGCACTGCACCGCAGGCATCCGCCGCAATCCCCAGCGCCAACGGCCCCGGCTGGATCAACCCGCGCTTGAGCAATTGCTGCGGCAACGGCCTGGCCACGCGGCGCCAGTCGTATTCGATGCCGCTGGAGTTGATCAGCGCCGCTCCGTGCACCTGGGTGAGCGCCTGCTCGCCGCGATGGCGCAGGCGAATCGCCACACCGCTGGCCGAAGGCACCAGCCCCTTGAACGACGCCGCGTGAATCTGCAGGCGTCCTTCTGCATGCAAGCGTTCCACCAACTGCGCACTCAACGGCGGCGAACGGTGGTGATGGCTTTCCCACCACGGCCGCACATGCCGCACGAACTGGCGTTTTTCGCGGTCGCTGGCCTGACTCCACAGCCTTGCGATGTGCACCCGCACCGTGTCCAGCGGCGCCTGCCAATCGACGTCCTGGTCGAGCGCGATGCGGCATTGCCGCCGCACCTCACGCACCAGCTGCCGAGGGCTGCGCAGCCGGTGATCAGCGCCAAGAAAGTCGTCCCAGCTCGGCGGCTGGCGGCGCACATGGGGCAACAGACCATGGCGCGAAAACACCTCGATCGGCCCACGGTGCCCGGCCTGTTCGAGGGACACCACGGCATCCACCATGGTCAGCCCGGAGCCGATGATCAGCACGGTCGAATGCGGGTCGAGCCGGGTCATCGCCGGTACGTCCCAGGGGTCCAGCGCCGCAGCGTTCAAGCCGCTGGATTCAGTCTGCGGCGTGCGTGCCGCCGGGAACATGCCGGTGGCCAATACCGCAAAGGTGCCACGCAGGCGTTCGCCGTTATCCAGGGACACCAAGGTGCCGGCAGCCTCAACCTGTAAGTCGACCACCTCTGCACGGACATGCTCGACCGTGGAAGCCGACAGCGCCTTGGCCTCAGCCAGGCGCTGCTGCACATACAGGCCAAATATCCCGCGTGGCGGGAACAGCTCGCTGATGGGCACCGGCTGCTGCGCCGCCTGCGGCCACCCCCCGGCGTCGATGTAGGCGGTGAGCCATTGGGTCAGGTCATCGGCATTGTCCGGGTCGACACTCATGCGCGCCGCATTGCCGTTCAAGGTGTGGCCCAGCTCGACCGCACTGTAGGCCTCGCCTCGCCCCAGTTCCGCGCGCGGCTCAATCACCAGGATGCGCCGCCGGCCTGGCAGGCGCAGCAATTGCACCGCCAGCATCGTACCGCTCAGGCCGCCGCCGACGATCAGTACATCAGCGTTGCGGATCGATTCACTCATGCACGTTCGCCCTTAGCGTTTACCCAGATAAATGTCATGCAAATCACCCCGTGCCAACAGCTCGGGGGCACTGCCACTCAACACCACCCGCCCAGTATCCAATACGTACCCGTGGGACGCATAGGTGAGCGCGACGTTGATGTTCTGCTCAGCGATCAGAAAGCTCACCTGCTCGTCGCGGTTGAGCTGGGCAATGATCGCGAAGATCTCCTGCACGATCATCGGCGCCAACCCCATCGATGGCTCGTCGAGCAGCACCAGCGCAGGACGGGTCATCAACGCCCGGCCAATGGCGACCATTTGCTGCTCGCCCCCGGAGGTCAGCCCGGCGCGGGTGTGGCGCTTGGTCTTGAGCCGGGGGAACCAAGTGTAGATGCGCTCCAGGTCGCTGGCCAGTTCCTTGCGGCTCAAGCGCCGCACGAAGCCGCCGCTGCGCAGGTTGTCTTCCACCGTGAGCTGGCCGAACACATGACGGCCTTCCAGCACATGCACCATGCCCTGGCGCACGCGCTGGCTGGGGTCCACACCCGCCAAGTCGCGGCCGGCGTATTCGATGCGGCCACGGCTGACTTCGGCGCGCTCGGCCCGCACCAACCCGGAAATGGCCTTGAGGGTGGTGCTCTTGCCGGCGCCATTGGCGCCGAGCAACGCAACAATGGCGCCCTTGGGCACACTCAGCGACACCCCGGCCACCGCCAGGATCGCACCGTCATAGATCACCTCGATGTCGTCGACCGTCAGCAACGCCGGGCGCCCTGGCTCAATGGCAGGCTGGTTCATGGTTTATTCATCCCCGTTGCAGGTGCGTGGCGTCAGGTGTTTTTCCTTGGCGAACGCGGCGGATTTTTCATCGATCAGCGGACGCAACAGCGCACGGTCAGCGGCGATCCAGTCGCTGATCAGCGCCCAGTTGGCACCGTCCCACTGCTGCACCCGCGCCGAGCCGCCGCCCTCGTGGTCGCGGCAGGACAGCTTGAGGTTCTGCATCAGGCCCAGGTAGCCCATGTCTTTGAGGCGCGCATCGTCGATATTCAGGTGTTCCAGGCCCCAGCGGCCTTCTTCACCATTGAGCGGGCGCTTGCCGAAGCGGGCCTGGCCGGTGCGGATCGCCTCTACCGCCACGGCGGCGTTCACCAGGCCTGAGTTGTAGTAAACACTGCCGAAGTTTTTCAGGTCCTTGAGGTCGCTGTGGCCCTTGTCGAGGACGTACTGCTTGAGGCGTTTGTGGATCTCGAAGTCGCTGCCTGCCGGGTACGGCGTAAGCGCCAGGTAGCCTTTGGCGGCGACGCCGGCGGGTAACACGTCTTCGCTGGAACTGGCCCAGATATCGCCGATGATATGGTCGACCGGGAAGCCGAAGCGCGCCGCCGTCTTCACTGCCACCGGGGTGGATACGCCCCAGGTGCGCAGGAATACCCAGTCCGGATTGGCCTGGCGGACCTGGCGCCACTGCGCCGACTGCTCGTTGCCGGGGTCAGCCACCGGGATCTGGATATTTTCAAAACCGTATTTTTCGGCAAGCAGCTTCAACGGGCCGAGGGTTTCGCGACCGTAGGCCGAGTCGTGATAGACCGTGGCGATCTTCTTGCCCTTGAGTTTGTCAAAACCGCCTTCGCGCTCGGCGATGTAGTTCACCAGGGTCGAGGCCTCGCTGTAGAAGGTCAGCATCACCGGGAAGTTGTAGGGAAATACCGTGCCATCGGTGGCTTCGGTGCGCCCGTAACCCAAGGTGATCAGCGGGATCTTGTCGACTTCCGCCCGTTCGCTGAGTGCGTAGGCCGCCGGCGCGCCGTTGGGCTGGTACACCGCGACTGGCGCGCCGTCCAGGCCATTCTTGAAGCGCTCGTAGCACTCGATGCCCTTCTCCGCCGTCCACTCGGTCTCGCACTCCTGCCACACCAGCTTCACGCCGTTGATGCCGCCTTCGACTTCGTTGATATAGCGCAGGTAGTCGATCATCCCGGCCCACACCTGCACGCCGCTGGAGGCATAGGCACCGACACGGTAGGTCGCCAGGGGAATGAATTGCTGGTCGGGCGAGGCCATGGCCTGGGGCACGGCGCCAGCCAAGGCCGCCAGCGCGAACGCGGTGCCGACCAGGGAACGTTTCAAGGATGCACGCATGGAGATTCTCTTGAGGGAAGGTTAGAAGCGCAGCGGCCAGTGCCGCAGACGCTCACGCAGGTTGTGCAACAGGCGAATCAGGCCCTCGGGCTCCTTGATCAGGAACACGATGATCAACACGCCAAAGATGATTTTCTGCAGGTTCTGCAACTGCCCCGCATCCACCGCGCCGCCGGACAGCGACTGCCCGGCGTGGCTGAGCAGGATCGGCAGCAAGCTGATAAAGGCCGCGCCGACGAAGTTGCCGGCGATGCTGCCCATGCCACCGATAATGATGATGAACAGGATCTGGAACGAGCGGTTGATATCAAAGCTGCTGGCACTGGCCGTACCCAGGTAGGCGAAGGCCCACAGCGCACCGGCCACGCCTAAATAGAACGAGCTGACCGCGAACGCCAGGCGCTTGTAGCGCACCACCGGGATGCCGACCACGGCAGCAGCAGTGTCCATGTCGCGGATCGCCATCCAGTTGCGCCCCACTTGGCTGCGCACCAGGTTAACGGCGGTCCAGGTCAACAGCAGCACCGTGACCAGGGTCAGCCAGTAGCGGCCCAACGGGGTATTGAGGTCGTGGCCGAACAGCGTCAGCTGCGGGGCGGAAATAGTCCCGGAAGAGCCGTAGTTATAGAACCAGGGGAATTTGACGAACAACCATTCAAGGAAAAACTGCGCCGCCAGCGTCGTCACCATCAGGTAGAAACCCTTGATCCGCGAGCTGGGCAGGCCGAACAACAGGCCCACCAGCGCGCTGATAATCCCGCCGCCGAGCAACGCCACCGGCAAGCCCAACTCCGGCAGGCGCAGCAGAAAACCGTAGGTGGCGAAGGCCCCGACCGCCATGAAGCCCGCCGCGCCGACCGATGTCTGCCCGGTGTAACCGGTGAGCAGGTTCAGGCCCAGCCCGGCCAGCGACAGCACCAGAAACGGCACCAGAATCGCATTGAGCCAATAATCATTGCCCCACAGCGGTACCGCGATAAACGCCAGCGCCAGCCAGGCGAACAGGCCCCAGGGCAAGCGACGCGGCACCAGCAGCAGCGGCGCCGTGGGTTGTGCAACAGAGGTCGACATGGCTTCAGACTCGCTCGATGGCGCGCTCGCCAAACAGGCCGGCGGGACGGATATACAGGAAGGCCAGGGCCACGACATAGGCAAACCACGGCGTGATGCCGCCGCCGATCCACGGGCCGATATACACCTCGGCGAGGTTCTCCGCCGCGCCGACAATCAGCCCGCCGACAATCGCCCCGCCAATCGAGGTGAAGCCGCCGATGATCAACACTGGCAAGGCCTTGAGCACCACCAGCGACAAGGAGAACTGCACGCCCTGGCGCGCGCCCCACAACAGCCCGGCCACCAGCCCGACAATGCCGGCCACTGCCCAGACGATCTGCCAGATGCGGTTGAGGTTGATGCCAATGGACAGCGCCGCCGTGGTGTCATCCGCCACCGCGCGCAACGACACACCGATACGGGTCTTGTTGAACAGCAGCGCGAGCAACGTCACCAGCACCACGGCAGTGGCCGCAGCGATCAGGTCGAACTGGCTGAGCATCAGCGGGCCGACGAACAGCGGCACGTCGTCGATGCCCAAGTCCAGCGCGCGCACCTGCGAGCCCATCAAGCCTTGCGCCAGGCCCTCGATGATGAACGAAAGGCCCAGGGTGGCCATGAACAGGGTGATCTGCGAACGGTTCACCAGTGGCCGCAGCACCAGGCGTTCGATGAGCAAGGCGCCGACGACCATCACGATCACCGTCAGCAGCAACGCCAAGGCAAACGGCACGCCCTGGTCGTGCAGGCTGACGAATGTCAGCGCGGCAAACAGCAGCATCGCGCCCTGGGCAAAGTTGAACACACCGCTGGCCTTGTAGATCAGCACGAAGCCGATGGCGACCAGCGAATACAGGGTGCCGGCGAGCAGGCCGCCGAGCAGGGTTTCGAAGAAGAAGGTCATCAATGTGTCACTCCCAGGTAGGCCGCAATCACCTCGGGATTGGCCTGCACCTCGGCGGGTGTGCCGTCGCCGACCTTGCGCCCGTAATCGAGCACCACCACATGGTCGGACAGGCCCATGACCACGCCCATGTCGTGCTCGATCAACACAACGGTGGTGCCCAGGTCACGGTTCACGTCGGCGACGAAGCGCGCCATTTCCTGTTTTTCCTCGGCGTTCATCCCGGCCATGGGCTCATCCAGCAACAACAGACTGGGCCCGGCGATCAACGCCCGGCCCAGTTCCACGCGCTTTTGCAAGCCATAGGACAGGTTGCCCACCAGCACCTCGCGATAGGCTTGCAACTCCAGGAAGTCCAGGATGCCCTGGGCACGCTCACGGAACGCTTCGGCTTCGCGCCGCGCGCGGGGCAAGCCGAGGGCCTGCTCGATGAAGGTGCTGCGCATATGCCGCGACAGGCCGGTGAGCAGGTTGTCCAGCACGCTCATTTTCTTGAACAGCGCATTGTTCTGGAACGTACGGCCAATGCCTCTGCGCGCAGCGCTCAGCGGGTCGATGCGATGCAGGCGTTGCGCCTCGAACAGGATCTCGCCGGCATCGAAGCGATACACACCATTGAGCACATTGAGCAGCGAGCTTTTGCCGGCGCCGTTAGGGCCGATCAGCGCGCAGATCTCACCGCGCCGCACCTCGAAAGACAACGCGTTGATGGCCTTGACGCCTTTGAACGACAGCGAAATATCACGCACCTGGAGAATGGCCTGGCTCATGCAATGTCCCGTTTGAATTCGGCCAGCCAGGTAGGCTCGGCAGTGGCTTTAAGCGGCTGCCAGATATAGCCCAGGCGCTGGAAGCCCAGCAGCGTACGCACACGATTTTTCAACAACCGGCGCAGGCCGCTTTGGGGATGGGCGATGGCCCAGTCACACAGGCGTCGGCGCCAAGTGCCACGGGGGGCAAGGCGGTTTTCGATGTCGTCGGCCAGGTGCTGCAAGCGTTCGGGCGACAGCAGCAGACCGGTGGGGGCAACTTCGCTGCGATCGCGCCGCGCCGAGGCCAGGGTCTCCGGGAAGGCCAGGCCGTGGCCGCTGTTCAGCCATTGTTTCAACACCACCGCGAGGCCACCTTGCCAGTGAGTGCCCTCCTCGCTCCACAGCAGGGTTTCGCCGGTGGGGTGCCACCAGCGGCTGATGCGTTGCGCGGGATCTACGGGGCCAAGCAACTGGGCGAAGTCCAACCGTTGGGTGAACTCCCAATCGGGTTGGCGACCCTGCACGTAGGCGTGGCTGGGGCGAATGCGCCACAGCTGTTGCTGCAAGGCCTGGGGCTCCAGGCTGTCGGCCAGCGTCAGCACCTGCCCGCCCACCGACTGGGCGGCCAGCGCCAGCAACAATAGGTTCGGCTCAAATGCGCCGCTGAGTGCCAGCCGCGACTGTTCGCTGAAGCCCTGCTGGCGCAAGCCGTCAGCCAAGCGTTCGACGTCGCGCAACGCGTCGATCCAGCGCCAGGCATGCCATTGGCCCTGGCGCTTGTGGCGCAGGGCGATGTGCAACGGCGTGAGTTGCGCCCAGTGGTGCAGGCGTTCCAGGGCGGCTTTGGGTTCGGGCACGCTCATAGGGGTGATGCTCCTATCAGGGGTGGGCGTGCGGTGGTCCGCTGGCTGGGTTCTATCAGGCAATGCAAATCAACTGTGGGAGGGGGCTTGCTCCCGATGGCGGTGGTTCAGTTAAACCACCTTTGACTGGCCCACTGCTATCGGGAGCAAGCCCCCTCCCACATTGGTTTTGTGTAAGGTAGATAGGTCACGGTAGCTGGCGCCCGGATGGTTCGGCCCCAGCCGTGCGCCCTCGCCAAACAACTTCTCACGCAAGGTGCCCTGGGCGTATTCGGTCTTGTACACACCGCGCTTCTGCAACTCCGGCACCAGCAAATCCACCACGTCGATGAAGGTTTCGTGGGTCAGCGCATAGGCCAGGTTGAAGCCGTCCACATCGGTCTCTTCCACCCATTCCTGGAGCAGGTCCGCGACCGTCTGCGGCCCGCCGACAAACAGCGGGCCGAAGCCCCCGATGCCGACCCAGTCGGCCAGTTCATTCGGCGTCCAGACCTTGTTCGGGTCCGCCGTGGAGAAGGCTTCCACCGCCGACTGGATGGCGTTGGTATGCACATGCTTGAGCGGCTCATCGGGACTGAACTGGCTGAAGTCGATGCCGGTCCAGCCGGAGATCAGCGCCATCGCGCCTTCGTAGCTGACATAGGACTTGTAGTCGTCGAACTTGGCCTTCGCCTGCGCGTCGGTCTCGCCGACGATCACCGTTTGCAAGTTGAAGATCAGGATTTTGCGCGGATCACGCCCTGCCTCGGCCGCGCGCCGGCGAATATCGGCCACGGTCTTCTTCAGCAGCACCTTGGACGGCGCGGCCACGAACACGCACTCGGCCTGTTCGGCGGCGAACTGTTTGCCACGGCTTGAGGCCCCCGCCTGGTAGAGCACCGGCGTACGCTGTGGCGAGGGTTCGCACAGGTGAATGCCGGGCACCTGGAAGTGTTTGCCCACATGGCGAATCTCGTGGATCTTGCTCGGGTCGCTGAAAATCCGGCGCTCGCGGTCACGCAGCACCGCGCCCTTTTCCCAGCTGCCTTCCCAGAGCTTGTAGCAAACTTCCAGGTATTCCTCGGCGTAGTCATAACGTGCGTCGTGTTCGGTCTGGGCCTTCTGGCCGAGGTTCTTGGCGCCGCTTTCCAGGTAGGACGTGACGATATTCCAACCGACGCGCCCCTTGGTCAGGTGATCGAGGGTGGAGAGCCTGCGCGCAAACGGATACGGATGCTCGAAGGACAGCGAGGCGGTCAGGCCGAACCCCAGGTGCTCGGTGACCAGCGCCATCGGCGTGATCAGCGATAACGGATCATTGACCGGTACCTGCGTCGCCTGGCGGATCGCCGCGTCGCCGTTGCCGTTGTAGACATCGTAGATCCCCAGCACATCGGCGATGAACAGCCCATCGAATTTGCCCCGTTCGAGGATTTTCGCCAGGTCGGTCCAATATTCCAGGTCCTTGTATTGCCACGAACGGTCGCGCGGGTGCGCCCACAACCCAGGCGATTGATGACCGACACAATTCATGTCGAAGGCATTCAAGCGGATTTCGCGGGCCATCAGAGCACTCCGTTGAGGTGGTAGTTGCCGACGACCTGGTATTTCCAGCGCAACGGGTCATCCACCGACGATGGCAGCGCGGTGCGTTGGCCGGTCAGTTCGAATTCAGCGTTGCTCGCAGCGATAAGGGCTTGGGCCGCCGCGATCTGGGCTTCGGTGAGGGCGACCGGGCTGGGGTCGGTTTCGGCACGCTCGAACAGGGCGGCGGCCACGTCGACACGAATCTGCACATCGCCGAAGCGGCTGATCACATAAGGGTCGTCGCTGCGCTCGACGAAGCGGCGGGTGGTTTCCAGCAGTTGGCGTGCCTGGTTCAATGCGGTCATGGGCAGGGTTCCTCAGTTCCAGGCGTGGCGCGCGGGCTTCACGCCGTTGAGCACGAAGTTGCCGATCAGGTGGTACTTCCAGCGCGCCGGGTCGTGCAGGGTGTGGGTGCGTGCGTTACGCCAGAAACGATCGAGGTTGTACTTGCCCGTGACTGAACGCGTGCCGGCCAGCTCGAAGAGTTGGCTGCTGGCGAGCAACGCCGTTTCGGCGGAAAGCACCTTGGCCTGGGCGACGACCAGCGAGGCATTGGCGACGGTGTCTTCAGTCGGTTCGGCGAGGGCCAGGTCGACCGCTCTGCCGGCCTTGGCGAGGATCGCTTCGGTGCCGTGCACGCGCCACTCCAGGTCGCCGATGGCGGCAATAGTGAACGGGTCCTGCCAGCCGTGCTCCTGCTGGCTGTCGATCCAGGGTCGTGCCTGGCGGGCGTGAATCTTCGCCTGCTCCAGCGCTCCCAGCGCGATGCCGGTATCGACTGCGGCCTGGATAATCTGCGAGATCGGGCCGTTGGCGGTGGGTTGATCGAACGCCAGGTGTGCGGGGATGACCGCACTCGAGGGCACGCTCACACCGTCGAGGGTTACCCCACCACTGGCGGTCGTGCGTTGGCCGAAGCCGTCCCAGCTGTCGATCACCGTGAGGCCGGGCGCATCGCGCTCGATGAAGGCAATCAGCGCCTGCCCGTGCTCGTTGTTGCCGACGGTCGGGACGATGTGCGCAAACAGCGCGCCGGTGCAATAGAACTTCTCGCCGTCAATGCGCGCGGTGTCGCCTTCGACGCGAATCTGCGTGTCGAAGGTCCCGGCGTTTTTGCTCTTGGCTTCGGAAAACGCATTACCGAAGCGATAGCCCGCCAGCACTTTGCCGAAGTAGTGGCGCTTTTGCTCCTCAGTGGCGGTTTGCAGCAGGATATCCACCACGCCGAGGTGGTTCTGCGGAATCTGCCCCAGCGACGGGTCGGCCGCAGAGATCAACTTGATTACCTCGGCCACGGTCACATAGGACACCTCGGCGCCACCGTAGGCTTTGGGAACGGTGATGCCCCACAGGCCGCTGGCGGAAAACTCATCGAGTTCCGCCACCGGCAGGCGCCGCTCACGGTCGCGTTCGCTGGCCTCCAGGGCAAACCGCGCCGCCAGCCGCGTGGCGACCTGGATGGCTTCGGCGTCCGAGCGAATGATATGGGCAGGGTGTTGAGGGTGGGCTGACATGGGCCGACTCCAGGCTCCGAAGGAATAACAGAGCGTTTGCAGGAGTCGTGCCTGAATTTAATCGTCAGCTATATCAAGGTATTACAGGTTAACGAAGGCAGCGGAACGGCTGCCAGGCCAGCAAAATGTCCATCCACTGTTGCCGAGCGAACAGTTAGATCACCACGTTGCGCACAAAACGCACGGTCAGCTCGCCATCGTTGCGATAGCCATGTACCTGACGACTGGCAAACATATAGAACTCACCGGCGGCGACGCGCTTTTCTTCTTCGCCCACCAACAGGGTGAGGCAGCCTTCGAACACAAACAGTTGCACGCTCCAGCCGTCCGGGTCGGGGTCCGGGCTGTAGCGGTCACCCGGTGCCAGGTGCATCTCCCACAGTTCGACTTCACGCCGTGCCGTGGCCTTGGCCAGCAACACGGCTTTGCTGCCGGGGATATCACCCGCCCAGGCCAGCTCGTTGATGCGACTGTGGTCGGCGGCATCCGGCGCCTGGATCAAATCGCTGAAGGCGACATCCAATGCCTCCGCGACGCGGTCGAGGGTCGACAGGCTGACATTCTTCTCCCCCGCCTCGATCGCCACCAGCATGCGCCGGCTGACCCCGGATCTTTCCGAAAGCGCGGTTTGGCTGAGGTCGGCGGCATGGCGCAGGCGACGCACGTTCTGGCTGACGTGTTGCAGGACCGAAGCCCGGTGTGGATTTTCTTTGTGCACTATATTGCTCAATGGGTGGGTGTGCGCAGTATACTGCCCAGCGTGCGGCGCATTGTGCGGTCCGTGCCTTTCCCTTGCAAGACCGAGCCGCCATGACTGCCCCGAACTCCCCTTCGCGTTTCAATCGCTTCAGCAAAGCCGAATGCATCCTGGTGGTGATCACCATGATCTGGGGCGCCACCTTTTTGCTGGTGCAGCATGCCATGGCGGTCAGCGGGCCGATGTTTTTTGTCGGCCTGCGGTTTGCGGCGGCGGCGATTGTGGTCGGCGTTTTTTCCTTGCGTACTTTGCGCGACCTGACCCTGTTCGAGTTGAAAGCCGGGGTGTTCATCGGCGTGGCGATCATGTTCGGTTACGGCTTGCAGACCATTGGCCTGCAGAGCATTCCGAGCAGCCAGTCGGCGTTTATCACCGCGTTGTATGTGCCGTTCGTGCCGCTATTGCAATGGCTGGTACTGGGGCGGCGCCCGGCACTGCTGCCAAGTATTGGCATCATGCTGGCGTTTACCGGATTGATGCTGTTAACCGGGCCGGCCGGCGCTTCTTTCAATTTCAGCCCCGGTGAAATCGCCACGCTGATCTGCGCAATGGCGGTAGCCGCCGAAATCATTCTGATCAGCGCTTATGCCGGGCAAGTGGATGTGCGTCGGGTGACCGTGGTGCAGCTGGCCACGGCGTCGCTGTTGTCGTTCCTGATGGTGGTGCCGATGGGCGAGGCATTGCCGGGCTTTTCGTGGTTGCTGCTGTTCAGTGCGGTGGGCCTGGGCTTGACCAGCGCGGTGATCCAGGTGGCGATGAACTGGGCGCAGCAGAGTGTTTCGCCGACCCGAGCTACCCTGATCTATGCCGGCGAGCCAGTGTGGGCGGGCGTGGTCGGTCGGCTTGCCGGCGAGCGATTCCCGCCGATTGCGATGGTAGGAGCGGCGTTGATTGTGCTGGCGGTGATTGTGAGTGAGATGAAGAGGAGCAGCCCTAAAGTTGTTGATGCCAGGGCCGAAGTTGAAGGGGAAAGTCAGGGGTGATGTTTTGAGCTGCAAGCTACAAGCTGCAAGAAATACGCGGTCGGCTATTCTCTTGCAGCTTGCAGCTTGCAGCTTGTAGCTGTTTTCCACTGCTCTTGTAGGATCCTGCCACATCTTGCCGTTTGGTGATCGAGAAAGCGGCACGTATGATGCATCCCAAACTCCCGCAGATTAGAAGCCTATGTCCCTGATAGTTCTACTGCTTCTGCCATTCATTGGCAGCTGTCTGGCGGCCTTGCTGCCGCACAACGCACGCAACACCGAATCCTTGCTGGCCGGCCTGGTGGCCTTGGTCGGCACCATACAAGTCGCGCTGCTTTACCCCCAGATCGCCCATGGCGGCGTGATCCGTGAAGAATTCATGTGGTTACCCAGCCTCGGCCTGAATTTCGTGCTGCGCATGGATGGCTTCGCCTGGCTGTTCTCAATGCTGGTGCTGGGCATCGGTACGCTGGTGTCGCTGTATGCGCGTTACTACATGTCGCCGGACGACCCGGTGCCACGTTTTTTCGCGTTTTTCCTGGCCTTCATGGGCGCCATGCTCGGCCTGGTGATTTCCGGCAACCTGATCCAGATCGTGTTTTTCTGGGAACTGACCAGCCTGTTCTCGTTCCTGTTGATCGGTTACTGGCACCACCGCGCCGATGCCAGGCGCGGTGCCTACATGGCGTTGATGGTCACCGGCGCGGGCGGCCTGTGCCTGTTGGCCGGGGTGATGTTGCTCGGGCATATCGTCGGCAGCTATGACCTGGACCAGGTGCTGGCGGCGGGCGACCAGATTCGCGCGCACTCGCTGTACCCGGCGATGCTCGCCCTGGTGCTGATCGGCGCCTTGAGCAAAAGCGCGCAGTTCCCCTTCCACTTCTGGCTGCCCCACGCCATGGCGGCGCCCACGCCGGTTTCGGCCTATCTGCACTCGGCCACGATGGTGAAGGCCGGCGTGTTCCTGCTGGCCCGCCTGTGGCCGTCGCTGTCGGGCAGCGAAGAATGGTTCTGGATCGTCGGCGGTGCCGGCGCCATTACCCTCCTCCTCGGCGCTTACTGCGCCATGTTTCAAAACGATCTCAAGGGCCTGCTGGCCTACTCCACCATCAGTCACCTCGGGCTGATTACCCTGCTGCTGGGCCTCAACAGCCCGCTGGCGGCCGTCGCGGCAGTGTTCCACATCCTCAACCACGCTACCTTCAAGGCCTCGCTGTTCATGGCGGCGGGCATCATCGACCACGAAAGCGGCACGCGGGATATCCGCAAGCTCAGTGGGTTGGTGCGCCTGATCCCGTTCACCGCGACCCTGGCGATGGTGGCCAGTGCCTCGATGGCCGGCGTGCCATTGCTCAATGGCTTCTTGTCCAAAGAGATGTTCTTCGCCGAAACGGTGTTTATCTCGGCGACAAAATGGGTGGAAATCACGCTGCCGTTGATCGCGACCATCGCCGGCACCTTCAGCGTGGCCTATGCGTTGCGGTTTACCGTGGATGTGTTCTTCGGCCCGCCTGCCACCAACTTGCCCCACACGCCCCACGAACCCCCTCGCTGGATGCGCGCGCCGGTTGAGCTGTTGGTGTTCACCTGCCTGCTGGTGGGGATTTTCCCGGCCCAGATGGTCGGCTCGATCCTCGCGGCCGCCGCGTTGCCCGTGGTGGGCGGCGTGCTGCCCGAGTACAGCCTGGCGATCTGGCACGGCTGGAACGCTCCGTTGATCATGAGCCTGGTGGCCATGTGCGGCGGTGTGGTGCTGTACCTGATGCTGCGCAAACAACTCAAGCGTGGCCGCTTCGCCTACCCGCCCCTGGTCGGTTATTTCAACGGCAAGCGCGGCTTCGAGCACTGCCTGGTGCTGATGATGCGCGGCGTGCGTCGCCTGGAAAAACGCATCAGCACCAAGCGCCTGCAAACCCAATTGTTCCTGCTGGTGATCGTCGCGGTGATCGGCGCCATGATCCCCATGTTCAACAGCGGCCTGAGCTGGGGCGACCGGCCGAAAATTCCCGGTTCCATCGTGTTCGTCACCCTGTGGTTGCTGGCGATTGCCTGCGCGTTGGGCGCCGCCTGGCAGGCCAAGTACCACCGGCTGGCGGCCCTCACCATGGTCAGCGTGTGCGGCCTGATGACCTGCATTACCTTTGTGTGGTTCTCGGCGCCGGACCTGGCGCTGACGCAACTGGTGGTGGAAGTGGTGACCACCGTGCTGATCCTGCTCGGCCTGCGCTGGCTGCCACGGCGGATCGAAGAAGTCTCGCCGCTGCCCAGCTCGCTGCGCAAGGCACGTATCCGGCGCCTGCGCGACTTTCTGCTGTCCACTGTGGTGGGCGGCGGTATGGCGCTGCTGTCTTACGCGATGCTGACCCGCCAGACGCCCAACGATATCTCCTCGTTCTACCTCAGCCGCGCCCTGCCCGAGGGCGGCGGCAGCAATGTGGTGAACGTGATGCTGGTGGACTTCCGCGGCTTCGACACCCTTGGCGAGATCACCGTGCTCGGCGCAGTGGCGCTGACCGTGTACGCGCTGCTGCGGCGCTTCCGCCCGTCGAAAGAAAGCATGGAACTGCCGCCTCAACAGCGCCAGCTCGCGCCCGATGTCGCCACCGACCTGGTCAACCCGCGCCAGGCCAGCGACACCGCCCTGGGCTTCATGATGGTGCCGGCGGTGCTGGTGCGCCTGCTGTTGCCGATAGCGCTGGTGGTGTCGTTCTACCTGTTCATGCGCGGCCATAACCAACCGGGCGGCGGCTTTGTCGCGGGTTTGGTGATGTCGGTGGCGTTCATCCTGCAATACATGGTGGCCGGTACCCAGTGGGTCGAGGCGCAGATGAGCCTGCGGCCGATGCGCTGGATGGGCTTCGGCCTGCTGTCAGCGACCCTCACCGGGCTTGGTGCGTTGTTCGCCGGGTACCCGTTCCTCACCACCCATACCTGGCACCTGAGCGTGCCGGTGCTGGGCGATATCCATGTCGCCAGCGCATTGTTTTTCGACGTCGGCGTCTACGCCATGGTCGTCGGTTCGACCCTGCTGATGCTCACCGCCCTCGGCCACCAATCGGTGCGCGCGCACAAACCGAGCAACCAGCTCAAAGCCGTCGCCAACCCACAAGGAGCTGCCGCCTGATGGAAGAAGTCATTGCAATTGCCATTGGGGTGCTGGCAGCCTCCGGCGTCTGGTTGATCCTGCGGCCACGGACATTCCAGGTGGTGATGGGCCTGTGCCTGTTGTCCTACGGCGTCAACCTGTTCATTTTCAGCATGGGCAGCCTGTTTATCGGCAAGGAGCCAATCATCAAGGACGGCGTGCCCCAGGACCTGCTCAACTACACCGACCCCCTGCCCCAGGCGCTGGTGCTCACGGCGATCGTGATCAGCTTCGCCATGACCGCGTTGTTCCTGGTGGTGCTGCTGGCCTCCCGTGGCCTGACCGGTACCGACCATGTGGATGGCCGGGAGCCCAAGGCATGAATTGGGTCAATCAACTGATCGTTGCGCCGATCCTGCTGCCCTTGCTGACCGCCGCGCTGATGCTGATGCTCGGCGAGAAACGCCGCCCGCTGAAGGCAAAAATCAACCTGGTCTCGAGCATGCTGGGACTGGGCATCGCCGTGCTGCTGTTGTACTGGACGCAAAAAGGCGGCCCCGGCTCGATCGGCGTGTACCTGCCGGGCAACTGGCAAGTGCCATTCGGCATCGTGCTGGTGGTGGACCAACTGTCGGCGCTGATGCTGGTGCTGACCGGGATCATCGGCGTGAGCGCGCTGCTGTTCGCCATGGCCCGCTGGGACCGTGCCGGCACCAGTTTCCATGCGCTGTTCCAGGTGCAGATGATGGGCCTGTACGGCGCCTTCCTCACCGCTGACCTGTTCAATCTGTTCGTGTTTTTCGAGGTGCTGCTGGCGGCGTCCTACGGCTTGGTGCTGCACGGCTCGGGCCGCGCGCGGGTGTCGTCGGGGCTGCATTACATCGCGATCAACCTGCTGGCGTCGTCGCTGTTCCTGATCGGCGCGGCGATGATCTACGGGGTCACCGGCACGCTGAACTTCGCTGACCTGGCGCTGAAAATCCCGCTGGTGCCGGAGGCCGATCGCGGCCTGCTGCACGCCGGTGCGGCGATCCTGGCCACCGCATTCCTGGCCAAGGCCGGTATGTGGCCGCTGAACTTCTGGCTGGCCCCGGCCTACTCCTCGGCCAGCGCGCCGGTGGCGGCGATGTTCGCGATCATGACCAAAGTGGGCGTGTACACCGTGCTGCGCTTGTGGACGCTGCTGTTCTCCGGCCAGGCCGGCGCTTCGGCGTTGTTTGGCGGTGACTGGCTGGTGTACGGCGGCATGGCTACGATTGTCTGCGCGGCGCTGGCAATGCTCGCGGCGCAGCGCCTGGAACGCATGGCGAGCCTGAGCATTCTGGTCTCGGCCGGCATCCTGCTGTCGGCGGTGGGCTTTGCCCAGCCGAGCCTGACGGCAGGGGCGCTGTTTTATCTGGTCAGCTCCACCCTGGCGCTGAGCGCGCTGTTTTTGCTGGCTGAATTGATCGAACGCTCGCGCTCGGCCAATGACCTGCCGCTGGATGAAGAGATCGACGCACTGCCCAAGGCCATGGAATCCCTGCATCCACGGCCCGGCGTCAACCTCGACGATGAACAGAAAGCCGTGGTCGGCCAGGTGATTCCATGGACCATGGCGTTCCTGGGGTTGAGCTTTGTCGCTTGCGCGCTGCTGATCATCGGCATGCCACCGCTGTCCGGGTTTATCGGCAAGCTCAGTTTGTTAAGCGCGCTGGTCAACCCGCTGGGCCTGGGCAATGCGCTGGATGAACCGATTCGCGCGGCGGCCTGGGGCCTGGTGGCGCTGTTGATCCTGTCTGGCCTGGCCTCGCTGATCGCCTTCGCACGGCTCGGCATCCAGCGCTTCTGGACACCCGAAGAGCGCCCATCGCCCCTGCTGCGCCGCTACGAATGTATGCCGATCTTCCTGCTGCTGGGCCTGAGCATTGCGCTGACCTTCAAGGCCGAGCCCCTGATGCGCTACACCCTGGCCACCGCCAACAGCCTGAATAACCCTGAGCATTACGTAATGGCAGTGATGGCGACGCGTCCGGTCCCCAGCCCTGAAGCCAAGGCCGCCGCCCTGGAGGTGCAGCCATGAAACGCCTGTTTCCCGCGCCGTGGCTGTCGCTGGCCTTGTTGGGCTTGTGGCTGGTGCTGAACCTGTCCATCAGCCCCGGCAACCTGCTGCTCGGTGCGCTGCTGGGCGTGCTTGCGCCATTGATGATGGCGCCACTGCGCCCGCAACCGATCAGCCTGCGCCGTCCCGGCGTGATCCTGCGCCTGTTCCTGCTGGTGGGCCGCGACGTGATTGTCTCCAACCTGCAAGTGGCCTGGGGCGTCTTGACCTGTGGCTCACGCGCGCCGCGTTCGCGCTTTATCAAGATCCCCCTGGACCTGCGCAGCCCCAACGGCCTCGCGGCGCTGTCGATGATCACCACGGTGATCCCCGGCACCATCTGGTCCGAACTGGCGCTGGACCGCAGCATCCTGCTCTTGCACGTGTTCGACCTGGACGAGGAAGCGCCGTTTATCGCGCACTTCAAAGCCACCTATGAGCGGCCCCTGATGGAGATCTTCGAATGAGCGCCCTGCTCTCCAATGCGATCCTGTTCAGTCTGTTCCTGTTCAGTCTGGCGATGGTGCTGACCTTGATCCGCCTGTTCAAAGGTCCCTCGGCCCAGGACCGGGTACTGGCGCTGGATTACCTATACATCCTGGCGATGCTGATGATGCTGGTGCTGGGCATTCGCTATGCCAGTGACACCTACTTTGAAGCGGCGCTGTTGATTGCGCTGTTCGGCTTCGTCGGCTCGTTCGCCCTGGCCAAATTCCTGCTGCGTGGGGAGGTGATTGAATGATGCCGTTGTGGATGGAAATCGTCGTGGCGATACTGCTGGTGCTCAGCAGCGTGTTCGCTTTGATCGGAGCGATTGGTTTGCTGAGGATGAAAGACTTCTTCCAGCGCATGCACCCGCCAGCCCTGGCCTCGACCATTGGGGCGTGGTGCGTGGCATTGGCGTCGATTATCTATTTTTCGGTGCTCAAGTCCGGGCCGGTGTTGCACGGCTGGTTGATCCCGATTCTGTTGTCGATCACGGTGCCGGTGACCACCTTGCTATTGGCCCGTACCGCGCTGTTCCGCAAGCGCATGGCCGGGGACGACGTGCCCGCCGAGGTCAGCAGCCGCCGCTGATTTAAAATGTGGGAGGGGGCAAGCCCCCTCCCACATTTGGTTTTGTGCCAAGCGAAAGGTCTGGTTCCCCCAACCTTTTAGCCCAGTTGCTCACATAGAAATGCGCTGCTGGCGACCCTGGAAGTCGGGTGGAACGCCAACACACGCGTTGCCACCAGCAGATAGGCGACTTCTTCCGACGACATGAACGCCATGCCGCCCATGAGTTCGAAGGCACGCGTGCCGATACGATTGACCGCTTCCTGCACCGCGAAGCGTGTGGCCTGTGCACGCGCCAGGTCGGTGCGCAAGAAGCGGTTTTCGTCTATCGAAGTGGCCAACCCCTGCAACGCCATCGTCGCCCCTTGCAGATCGATCAGCAACAGCGCCCGGTCTTCCGGTGAGCCCTTACCGGCCGTCAATGCGCGCGATGCCAACGCGGACGCCATGCCCAGGTAGGACGCCGCCGCCAGCAACTGGAACCAGATCGCAAACAAATGGTTACCCGTGCCCTGTTGATCCTCATCGAGCTGCTCATCCACGGTTTTGCTGAAATGCATCATGGACTCGGGAACCACCAGGTTATTGAACCGCACCTCGTGACTGTCGGCCGCCTGCAAATGGGGAACAGACCAGAATGTTTTCCGCTCGATACAGGGATCCCCCGCCAACCCCGCGCCAATGCCAAGGTGCATCTGGCCTTGCGGATCAACGTAATTGACGCCAAACGTGATCACATCGAAGTGATGGGTCATGGTGCACGGTTTCTTGCTGCCATTGACCACATAGCCGTCGGCGGTTTTCTCCACGGCCATGGTTGACGCCAAAATATCCGAATGCGCACGTCCTTCGGCGAACCCGGACGCAACCAACAAGTCGTTGCGTGCAACGATGCTCAACAGTCCTTCAAGATCAGGAAAGAAATAACTGCCCGCCATCATGCCGGCGACGGTGTGGTGATGCATGGTCATCATCACCGCCAATGAAGGGCAGTGTGCGCCGACCCACGTATGCAACTGCGCCAACTTGCGCGCACTGACACCTCCTCCACCCAGTGTCTCAGCGATGGCAAGCCCAGGCCGGCCCACTGTTCGAAACAGATCGGCCAACCGTTGCGACTGTCCCCGTTCAAGCTCCAAAAGCGATGCGGATTCAAGGAAGGCTGCCATTTGCGGTATCAGCTCAAAAGCCGTATTGCGTTCTTCTGTCAAAAACATGCGCTTAAAACCCTTCAATGATTCGTGCAATATGCCAACCACACTCAACGGAGTGCCCACTTATTCACTTCAAATAATGACGCGCATAACGCTGATCCAAATTCGATAACGGTAACAACATAAAGAAATCAGCCGAATGAAAATCAGCGTCCCACGCCGGTTCGCCGCACACCCAGGCACCACTGCGCAAATAACCTTTTAATAAAGGTGGCATGGGCGCAGGTTGTGCGCTTTTCACTTCATGAAGCACAAAGGGTATATGAGGGATGACACGATATTCAGAGGGCGCGAATTGTTCAGGCTTAAACGCACGATAGATCGCCGATGCGTGATGACCGCCATCCGTCAAACTGACGCTGGCACACCCCATCAAGTAATCACACCCTTCACGTTGCATATAGGCTGCCAGGCCCGACCACAGCATCATGATCACGCTGCCGCTGCGGTAGTCAGGGTGCACACAGGCATGCCCCGCTTCGATAATACGGGAACGCAAATGATCCAGACGGCTCAGGTCGAATTCATTCTCCGAGTAGTAGTGCCCCAAGTGCCGGGCCGCCGTCGGACTCATTACACGATAAGTACCGACCACGCAGTCCGTTGCGGTATCGCGCACAATCAGATGGTCGCAATAGTCATCAAACTCGTCGACATTCAAACCTTGCGCGTTCTTAAGTGCCGTCGCCTGGAAAGTTTCATTGAACACTTTATAACGAAGGGCTTGTACTTCTCGCAGTTGCTCTGACGTACTGGCGAGGCCGACGATCAATTTACCGCCATGTGGCGGCAAGCCTGAACCCGCGCCCCTGGTCTCTGTAAGCATTTGCATATAGTTTCCCTTCTTACAACGACAAGTAATAAACAAAACATTACCTGTCCTGCTTGAGGGGAGACTGTAAGGAAACTCTGAAACCTAGGGTGAATTCGGCAAGACTATAATCAAAGCGAAAGTCAACATTTTGACCGCCAGTCGGTTCCGACAGTGTTTAGGGTGTTACTTAAAAATGGCTGCACACCCTTCGGCGGTCGCCAAATCCATCGACCGCGTTTCGCCGCCCGGTTAAACTTCGAGCGCACAACGCCCGCACCCAGGTAGCGGGCGTTTTTTTATGCCTGAGCTAAAAATGTGCGATCGATGCCAAGCGATGGACCGTATTCGTGCCGCCCATTTTCGCCACCCTCCAGGAATCGGTCGAATACCGCATGACCGAATGGGGCCAGAGCCTGTGCCTGGTGCTGGACAGGCTGCTCAAATGGCAGGCCGCCAAACCCGCGAGCTAGACCGTAGGCATGGTCCCGCCGTCGATCACGGACTTGGTGCCGCTGTTTGTAGCGACCACGCAGCCCGCGGCGGTCGAACTCATACCAGAATCTCCAATGCAGCGATCCTGCCGCCTTCCAGGCCGAAGACATACCGCAAGTCCAGCGGGCTTCCAGGAAAGTCGCCGACCAGATGGCTGGTGACCACGGTTTTATCGCCCTGTACTTCACAGGCGAAGGGTTCGCTGGTGTAGGTGTACTTGTCGGAGGTGCCGTCCTTCCAGGCCTGGATCGCCGGCAACCCGATATAGGTATGGCCCTCATCCTTCACCACCGCGTCGGCGGTGAAACATTCGCTGAAATCGCCTGTTTTGGCGGCGTCTGCGGCGAAGTAAAGGGCGATGGCTGGGGCAAGCGCGAGGGTCATGGTGGGTATTCCTGAAGATTGGATAGGACTCCAGCATAGAAAACTGGCGCGACTCGCCACAAGAACGCACGAAAAGGTAATGGGCTTACTGCAAAGTAAGTATGAGGCCGGCCCAGGCATCAACGCCTGCTCACACGCTGGATCGGGTGAGTTGATCGTTCCCACGCTCCGCGTGGGAACGCCGCCTGGGGCGCTCCGCGTCCCGCTATCCGTACGGGTGACGCAGAGCGTCACGGAATGCATTCCCACGCGGAGTTTGGGAACGATCGCCCCGAACCAGTCGGGGCGTTTTTCATTCAGCGTGCAGTAACCAACGCTCAGTCAGCCAACCGCCAGGTCGTCCCGCCCTTCCCGTCTTCCAACACCACACCCATCGCAGTCAGTTGGTCACGGATACGGTCGGACTCCGCCCAATCCTTATTGGTACGAGCCGCCAAACGCGCCTGGATCAGCGCGTCGATTTCAGCTGCGTCCACACGCCCTTCGGCGCCGGCTTGCAGGAAGTCATCGGCTTCCATCTGCAATACGCCCAGCACGCTGGCCAGCTCTTTCAGGCGCGCCGCCAGGCCCGCCGCTGCCTCGAGATCAGTCTCACGCAAACGGTTGATCTCACGCACCATTTCAAACAGCACTGCGCAGGCTTCCGGCGTGCCGAAGTCGTCGTTCATGACTTCGGTAAACCGTGCCACAAACGCTTCGCCGCCGGCGGGGGCCACGGCAGGCAGGCCTTTCAACGCATGGTAGAACCGCTCCAGGGCGCCCTTGGCGTCCTTGAGGTTGTCTTCCGAGTAGTTGATGGCGCTGCGGTAGTGGCTGGACACCAACAAATAACGCACAACCTCCGGGTGGTACTTCTCCAGCACGTCGCGGATGGTGAAGAAGTTGTTCAAGGACTTGGACATCTTCTCGCCATTGATGCGGATCATGCCGCAGTGCATCCAGGCATTGGCGTAAGTCTTGCCGGTGGCCGCTTCGCTCTGGGCGATTTCGTTTTCGTGGTGCGGGAACTCCAGGTCGCTGCCGCCGCCATGAATGTCGAAGGTCTCGCCCAGGCAGCAGGTGGACATCACCGAGCATTCGATGTGCCAGCCCGGACGCCCGGCGCCCCACGGCGACTCCCAGCTCGGCTCGCCGGGCTTGGCGGCTTTCCACAGCACGAAGTCGAGTGGGTCCTGCTTGGCCTCGTCGACTTCGATGCGCGCGCCGATGCGCAGGTCTTCGATTTTCTTGCGCGACAGCTTGCCGTAGCCCATGAACTTGGCCACGCGGTAGTACACGTCGCCGTTGCCCGGGGCGTAGGCGTAACCCTTGTCGATCAGGGTCTGGATCATCGCGTGCATGCCAGGGATGTGGTCCGTGGCGCGCGGTTCCATGTCCGGCTTGAGGATATTGAGGCGCGCCTCGTCCTCATGCATGGCGGCGATCATGCGCTCGGTCAGCGCGTCGAACGCCTCGCCGTTTTCATTGGCGCGGTTGATGATCTTGTCGTCGATGTCGGTGATGTTGCGCACATAGGTCAAGTCATAGCCGCTGAAACGCAACCAGCGGGTCACCAGGTCGAAGGCAACCATGCTGCGGCCATGGCCGATATGGCAGTAGTCGTACACGGTCATGCCGCACACGTACATGCGCACCTTGTTGCCATCCAGCGGCTTGAAGACTTCTTTGGTCTTGCTGAGTGTGTTGTAGATCGTTAGCACAACGGCTTCCTTAGAGAATCACTGGCCCCACGAATCACGCAAGGTCACGGTACGGTTGAATACCGGATGACCAGGTTTGGAGTCCTTGATATCCGCGCAGAAGTAACCTTCGCGCTCGAACTGGAACCGATCTTCCGGCTGTGCGTCGCCAAGCGATGGCTCGGCACGACAACCCGTGAGAACTTGCAGCGAATCTGGGTTGATGTTGTCGAGGAAGCTTGCGCTGTCTTCGGCTTTCTCAGGGTTCGGCGAGCGGAACAGCCGATCGTACAGGCGCACTTCGCACTCGATGCTGGCAGCGGCCGGGACCCAGTGGACCACGCCCTTGACCTTGCGGCCTTCGGGGTTCTTGCCCAGGGTGTCCGGGTCGTACGAGCAGCGCAGTTCGACGATGTTGCCATCGGCGTCCTTGATGGTTTCATCGGCACGGATCACGTAGCTGCCGCGCAGGCGCACTTCGCCGTTGGGTTCCAGGCGTTTGTAGCCCTTTGGCGGCTCTTCCATGAAGTCATCGCGGTCGATGTAGATTTCACGCGCGAACGGCAGCTTGCGCACGCCCAGCTCTTCTTTCTGCGGATGACGCGGCAGTTCGAGGTTTTCGACCTGGTCTTGCGGATAGTTGGTGATCACGACCTTCAACGGACGCAACACGCACATGGCACGCGGGGCATTGGCGTCGAGGTCCTGGCGGATGCTGAATTCGAGCATGCCGAAGTCGACCACGCCGTCGGAACGGTTGGTGCCGACCATCTCGCAGAAATTGCGGATCGACGCCGGGGTGTAGCCGCGACGGCGGAAGCCCGACAACGTCGACATGCGCGGGTCGTCCCAGCCGAACACGTGCTTTTCATCCACCAGTTGCTTGAGCTTGCGCTTGCTGGTGATGGTGTAGTTCAGGTTCAAGCGGCTGAACTCGTACTGGCGGGGCTGTGCCGGCACCGGCAGGTTGCTCAGGAACCACTCGTACAGCGGACGGTGGCTTTCGAACTCCAGGGTGCAGATGGAGTGAGTGATGCCTTCGATGGCGTCCGACTGACCGTGGGTGAAGTCATAGTTGGGGTAGATGCACCACTTGTCACCGGTCTGGTGGTGGTGGGCATGGCGGATGCGGTACATGATCGGGTCGCGCAGGTTCATGTTCGGCGAGGCCATGTCGATCTTGGCGCGCAGCACGCGGGCGCCGTCCGGGAACTCACCCGCACGCATGCGGGCGAACCAGTCGAGGTTCTCTTCTACCGAACGGTCGCGGAACGGGCTGTTCTTGCCCGGCTCGGTCAGGGTGCCGCGGTATTCCTTGGCCTGTTCCGGGCTCAGGTCGTCGACGTAGGCCTTGCCGGCCTTGATCAGCTCGACGGCCCAGTCGTGCAACTGGTCGAAATATTGCGAGGCATAGCGCACTTCACCAGACCATTGGAAACCCAGCCACTTCACGTCGCTTTCGATGGCGTCGATGTATTCCTGGTCTTCCTTGGCCGGGTTGGTGTCGTCGAAACGCAGGTGCGTGACGCCGCCGAATTCCTGGGCCAGGCCGAAGTTCACACAGATCGACTTGGCGTGACCGATGTGCAGGTAGCCGTTGGGCTCTGGCGGGAAACGGGTGACGATCTGCGTGTGCTTGCCCGAATCCAGGTCCGCCTGGATGATCGGGCGCAGGAAATTGACCGGGACGGCAGGTCCGGCCTTGGAATTCGAGGTAGGGTCGACAGTGGGCTTGCTCATAGGATCCTTGAACAGACAGGTTCGTGGCCGGGTGAGGCCAGATAAAACAAAGGGCTTATCATAGCCGAACCTGTCAACCGCCTGACAGAGCGCGGTCAAAAACTGCTGGTTTAATTGCCTTGGCGGTAAAAAACCACCTCGAAATTCCTGCAGGGCACGCTAAACTGCGCGACTTGGCCGCCGTTTAGCCAGGCAGGTAAAGCGTTTATTCGCCCAACCCCACGAATTCCCTGAAAAGAGTAGTGAACATGACTCAAGTCAAACTGACCACCAACCACGGTGACATCGTCATCGAGCTGAACGCCGAGAAAGCGCCGATCACCGTCGCCAACTTCATCGAGTACGTCAAAGCCGGCCACTACGAAAACACCGTTTTCCACCGTGTCATCGGCAACTTCATGATCCAGGGCGGCGGTTTCGAGCCCGGCATGAAAGAGAAGAAAGACAAGCGCCCAAGCATCCAGAACGAAGCGGACAACGGCCTTTCCAACGACAAGTACACCGTCGCCATGGCCCGTACCATGGAGCCGCATTCCGCCTCCGCGCAGTTCTTCATCAACGTGGCCGACAACGCCTTCCTCAACCACAGCGGCAAGAACGTACAGGGTTGGGGTTACGCAGTGTTCGGTAAAGTCACCGCAGGCACCGACGTTGTCGACAAGATCAAAGGCGTGTCCACCACCTCCAAGGCCGGCCACCAGGACGTTCCAGCCGAAGACGTGATCGTCGAGAAAGCCGAGATCATCGAAGCGTGATATTGCTGATTTCAGATTTGCATCTGGAAGAGGAGCGCCCGGACATCACCCGGGCGTTTCTGGATCTGCTCCACGGCCGCGCCCGTGGCGCCCAGGCGTTGTACATTCTGGGCGACTTCTTCGAAGCCTGGATTGGCGACGATGGGATGACACCGTTCCAGCGCTCGATCTGCGCCGCACTGCGCGAACTGAGCGACAGCGGCACCCCGATTTTCATCATGCACGGCAACCGCGACTTCCTGATCGGCAAGGCCTTCTGCAAAGCGGCAGGCGCAACGCTGCTCAAGGACCCGAGTGTCGTGCAGCTCGCCGGCGAACCCGTGCTGCTGATGCACGGCGACAGCCTCTGCACCCGCGACCTCGGCTATATGAAGCTGCGGCGCATTCTGCGCAACCCGATGGTGCTGTTCATCCTGCGCCACCTGCCCCTGCGTACCCGCCACCGGCTGGCACGCAAGCTGCGCAGTGAAAGCAGTGCCCAGGTACGGATGAAGGCCAACGACATTGTCGACGTCACGCCGGAAGAAGTGCCACGGGTCATGCAACACTTTGGCGTGCGCACCCTAGTTCACGGCCACACCCACCGCCCTGCCATCCATAAACTGCAGATTGGTGAGCAGGCGGCCAAGCGCATTGTGCTGGGGGATTGGGACAAGCAAGGTTGGGCGTTGCAGGTGGATGAGCAAGGCTTTCAACTGGCGGCGTTTGACTTCGTCAATCCGCAGTTGGCATTGCCTGGCGCTTGATCCTCAAACACCGTTGATCCATGTAAACAAAGATCAAACTGTGGGAGGGGGCTTGCCCCCGATGAGGGAGTGTCAATTGATACATCTGTAACTGACACACCGCCATCGGGGGCAAGCCCCCTCCCACATTGGATTGCATTCCAACCTCTGCGGGTCAGTGCCCGGACGCCTCTGGCCCGGCCTTGGCGCCGAACGGCGGCTTGGCCAGCCACACCAGCAGCATCAACCCCACGAAGACCCACCCCATCAACGTGAAGTAATCCACGGTAGACATCATGTACGCCTGGCTGGTGAGAATCTGGTCCAGTTGCGCATAGGCCTTGTGCCCTGCCCCACCCAGCGCCTGCACGGCATCGCGCGTGGTCGAGTCATAGACGGTCATGTTCTCGCTCATGTAGGCATGGTGCTGGTCGGCGCGGCGAATCCAGATCCAGGTGGTGAGCGACGCCGCGAAGCTGCCGCCCAGGGTCCGCAGGAAGGTCGCCAGACCGGCGCCGTCGGCAATCTGCTGCGGCGGCAGGTCGGACATCAGGATGCTCAAGGTCGGCATGAAGAACAGCGCCACGCCGATACCCATGAACAACTGCACCAGGGCGATGTGCTGGAAATCCACCTCGTTGGTGAAGCTCGCACGCATGAAACAGCTCAAGCCCATCGCCAGGAATGACAGCCCCGCCAGCAGGCGCAGGTCGAACTTGTGCGCGTACTTGCCCACGAACGGCGACATCAGCACCGGCAGAATACCGATCGGCGCCACCGCCAAGCCGGCCCAGGTGGCGGTGTAGCCCATCTGGGTCTGCAGCCATTGCGGCAGGATCAGGTTGATGCCGAAGAAACCCGCATAGCCGCCGACCAACACAATGGTACCGATACGGAAGTTGCGGTAGGCAAACAAGCGCAGGTTGACCACCGGGTGCTTGTCGGTCATTTCCCAGATGATGAACACCGCCAGGGCGATCACCGAAATGGCCGCACCGATGATGATGAAGTTGGACTCGAACCAATCCAGGTCATTGCCCTTGTCGAGGATGATCTGCAAGGCGCCGACCCCGACGATCAGGCTGAGCAGCCCGACGTAATCCATCGGTTGGTGGCTGGTCTGCACCGGGCGTTTCTTGAGCTGCGCACGCACCACCATCACCGCAAAGATGCCGATGGGCACGTTGATGAAGAAGATCCATGGCCAACTGTAGCTGTCGGTGATCCAGCCGCCGAGGATCGGCCCGGCAATCGGCGCCACCACCGTGACCATCGCCAATAGTGCCAGAGCCATGCCGCGCTTGGCCGGCGGGTACACCGCGATCAGCAAGGTTTGCGTCATCGGGTACAACGGCCCGGCAACCAGGCCCTGCAGCACGCGAAAGCCGATCAATTCGGGCATCGAGGTGGAAATACCGCACAGGAACGACGCCAGCACGAATAGCAGGGTCGCCCACAGAAACAGCTTCACCTCGCCGAAGCGCCGGCTCAACCAACCGGTGAGCGGCAAGGCAATGGCGTTGCTCACCGCAAACGAGGTAATGACCCAGGTGCCCTGCTCCGAACTCACGCCCAGGTTGCCGGAAATGGTCGGCAACGCCACGTTGGCGATAGTGGTGTCGAGCACCTGCATGAAGGTCGCCAGCGACAGCCCGATAGTGGCCATCACCAGGCTGGGCGGCGTGAACGAGGCGTTATTGCTCATCAGCGTTGCGCAGCCTTGGGAGCGGCGACGCTGTTGTCATGGATCAACTGATTGATCATGGCATCGGCTTCGGCCAGTTGGCGGTCATACACGTTGGTGGTGAACGAGGCCTTCTGCGGTGCCTGTTGCGCCAGCACCGGGCCGCTCTGGTCATGCAGGTCCACATTGACCACGGTGCTCAAGCCGACCCGAAGCGGGTGCTTGGCCAGCTCTTCGGCGTTGATATGGATGCGCACCGGCACCCGCTGCACGATCTTGATCCAGTTGCCGGTGGCGTTCTGCGCGGGCAGCAAGGCAAACGCGCTGCCAGTGCCGGCGCCCAGGCTGTCGACGGTGCCGCTGTACTTCACATCGCTGCCGTAAATGTCCGATTCGATATCCACCGGCTGGCCGATGCGCATATCACGCAGCTGGGTTTCCTTGAAGTTGGCATCGATCCACAGCTGGTCCAGCGGAATCACCGCCATCAGCGCGGTACCCGGTTGCACGCGCTGGCCCAGTTGCACGGTGCGCTTGGCCACATAGCCTGTGACCGGGGCGATCAAGGTGCTGCGCGCGTTGGCCAGGTACGCCTGGCGCAGTTGCGCGGCGGCGGCCTGCACATCCGGGTGCGACGAAATCACCGTGTCATCCACCAAGGCATTGCTGGTTTTGAGTTGCTGCTCAAGGTTGGTCAAGGCGTTTTTGGCGGCGGTCAGGCTGTCACGGGCGTGGGACAATTCTTCCTGGGAGATCGCCCCGCCCTGGGCCAGGGTCTTACGCCGGTTGTAGTTGTCCTGGGCGGTCTGCACGTCCGCTTTCTGCGCGTTGACCTGGGCTTTCATCCCATCGACGTTGCTGTACAAACCGCGAACCTGGCGCACGGTGCGGGCCAGGTTGGCCTGGGCACTTTGCAGACCGACGGCGGCGTCGTTGGGGTCGAAGTTCACCAGCACCTGGCCTTCGTGGACCAGGTCGCCATCGTCGGCGCCAATGCTGACCACAGTGCCGGTGACCAGCGGGGTGATTTCCACCACGTTGCCATTCACGTAGGCGTCATCGGTGCTTTCGTTAAAGCGCCCGTAGAACTCGTACCAAGCCCAGACGCCGACGACACCGAGGATGACTATCAGCGCCAGGCCGATCAGCATGACTTTGCGTTTGCGCGGATTGTTGTCTTTGGTTTGTTCGGGTGCGGTGTTGCTGTCGGCAGTGGCCATGACAAATACCTCAAATTATTCCGTGCGGTTGGCTGGGGTGGTCGCGGCCACGTTGCTGGCGTTGAACCCGCCACCCAGGGCCTGCATCAATTGAATCGACAGATCGATCTGCGCAGCATTCAAGGACGCCAACTGACGCTGGGCCTGCAGCAATTGCTGCTCGATGCTGAGCACATCCAGATAATTACCGATGCCGGAGCTGTAGCGTTGCACCCCGGTGTCGTAAGACTGCTGGGCGATATCGGCGGCGTGTTGCTGCGCCTGGATCTGCCGTCCGGTGTCGCGCAGTTGCGACAAGGTGTTGCCGATGTCGCCCAAGGCTTGCACCAGGGTTTTGTTGTACTGGGCCACGGCCAGGTCGTAATCGGCGTCGCGGGCGTCGAGGTCGGCGCGCAGGCGGCCACCGTCGAAGATCGGCAGCGATATCGTCGGCGCGATATTGAAGAAGCGGCTGGCCGAACCGAACATGGCATCGCCCAGCAACGATTCGGCGCCGGCGCTCGCGCTCAGGTTGAGGTTGGGATAGAAACGGGTCTTGCTGGCGGCGATGTCCTTGCTCGCAGCTTCCACCCGCCAGCGCGCGGCGACCAGGTCCGGGCGCCGGCCGAGCAGCTCGGCGGGCAACACCGACGGCACGGCGACCGCCGTGGGTTTCAGTACATTCGGGCGCGCCAGTTCGTTGCCACGGTCCGGGCCTTTACCGAGCAGCACAGCCAGGGCGATCTTGGCGCTTTGCAGTTGTTTTTCCGCATCGATCAACTGCGACTGGGAGCTGGCTTCCAGGCTTTCGGTTTGCTGGTATTGGTATTCGCTGTCGATGCCGGAACTCAGGCGGCGCTTGCTCAGGTCGAGCATCTGGCGGGTGCGCTTAAGGTCGTCGGCAGCCAGGTCACGCACGATATGCGCCTGGCCCAGATCGCTGTAGGCCTTGGCCACATTGGCGGCCAGGGTCAGGCGCGCGGCCTGCTGGTCGACTTCGGCGGCGCGGGCCTGGCCCAAGGCGGCTTCCCAGGCGGCGCGCTGCCCACCCCACAGGTCGAAGTTGTAATTGAAGCTGGCGCCGATGTTGCGCACCGTCGAATAGGCATCGCCCTCCCCGCGCGGGTCCTGGTCCTTGGCCAGCCGCGAACGGCTGACACCGGCGCTGGCATCCACGGTGGGCATGCGCGCTGCGTTGGCGGCATAGGCCGCAGCTTCGGCCTGGTGCGCACGGGCACTGGCGACCTGCATGTCGGGGCTGTGTTGCAGGGCTTCCTGGATCAGGCCGTCGAGCTGTGGGTCGCCGAGGCTTTTCCACCAGTCGGCGGCCGGCCAGGCGGCGCTGGACAGGCTGACACCGCTCAGGGATTTTCCGGTTTGCAAGCTATTGGCGTCGAGGTGTTTGCCTTGGGTGTCAAGGCCGCTGTAGTTGGCACAACCGGCCAACGTCATCGCCATCAGCACCAGGCTGAATGCGCGTGTGTTCATCATTGTCCTACCCGCTGAAGGGTGATGGGATCACCCGCAGCTATCAGAATTTTCTTGAGGATCCGTTCCAGGTTTTCCAACTCGCCCGGCTCAAGTACGCCGGCCAGTTGGTTGAGGGCCTGGGCGCCGATGTGCGGCAGCATGTCTGCCAGACGCTGGCCATCGGCGGTCAGCACCAACTGCACCTGGCGGCGGTCCAGCTCGGAACGCTTGCGACTGAGCAGCTTTTTCTGCTCCAGCCGGTCGAGCATGCGCGTCATCGAGCCGCTGTCCAGGGACAGGTTGCGGCACAGCTCGGCCGGCGTGTCGACGCCGAACTGGGCCATGATGATCAACACCTTGAACTGCGCGGCGGTGATGCCGTGGGGTTCCATATGGGTGTCGATGATGCGGTCTTTGAGGATCGCAGCGCGGCCCAGCAACAGCCCGAGATGGCAGTTGTGGAAGTTTTCAGGGGTGAAATGCGGCATCGGAAGTCACCTTATTACTGCCTAGGCAGTGAATGTGTGACGAGATATTACTGCTTAGGCAGCGAATGTCAAATGGAATAGTTAGGTTGCTTGGTAATCACATGAAAACTTGAGTGAAATACATACCAATGTGGGAGGGGGCTTGCTCCCGATAGCGGTGGGTCAGGTACAGATTAGCTGACTGACACACTGCTATCGGGGGCAAGCCCCCTCCCACATTTTTTGACCGCGTGATGCTTAGAAATCGCGCTTGTAGAAGATGTCCAGCGAACTGGCCACGCCGGTGGCCACTTCCAGGTACACCTTCTTGCTCAGCAGGTAGCGCAACGCGATGGTGTTGGCCGGTTCGAACACCCCAACCCCGTAACGCAGGCTGAGTTTTTCGTTGATCTTGCCGCTGGCCACCACCGCCGTGCTGTTGCCGGAGCCCTGGGTATCCAGATCGAAATCCTGGATGCCCAACTTGGTGGCGATGTCCGAGGTCACCCCGGCGCTGCCCATCAGGCCCAGGCCCAGGGCGGCTTCGGCGAGCATATTGTTGTCTTCACCGTTGTTGGTGCGCGAACGTCCCAGCACAAGGTAGGACAGCGCGTCTTCCTGGGCCATGGCGGGCTCGGAGAAGATCTGCGTGGTCGGCTGCTCGGCACTGCCGCTCAACCGAATGCCGGCGGTGACCGTGCGGGAAGACTCGGTGGTCACGCGTACCGCCTCGATATCCAGGAACGGCTGATCCAACGGCCCGGCGAACAACAGGCGCGCACGGCGCACATTCAGGCGCTGGCCGTAGGCCCGGTAACGGCCATCGTTGAGCCACAGTTCGCCACGGGTGTCCATGTTGTCGCCGATATGCACATGGCCTTGCACTTTGGCGGTGAGGCCAAAGCCGGCGAAGTTGAGTTGGTCTTCGCCCACTTCCACGTCGATATCCATGGCCATCGCCATCGGCGGCTTGCCCTCTTCGGTCTGGCTGCCGACGATCACCGTGTCATCGGACACCTTGACCGTCGACGGCGGCAGCTCGCGCACGGTGATATCGCCGCGCGGGATGTGCACCTTGCCGGCAATCGCCAGCTTGTCGTCCTTGAGGCTGATCTTCAGGTCGGGCGCCACTTCCAATACGGCATAGGGCTCGACCGTCACCGGCAGTTGCGAACCCTTGAGGCTCAGGTCCACCACCAGGGCGCGGCCCCAGTCGATCTCGCCCTTGAGGCTGCCCTGCCCGGCCTTGCCGCTGCGCCAGGCGCCATTGAGCTGCACGCTTTCGCCGGCAATCAGCGCCTGCACGTTCAGGCCTTCCAGGCTCACCGGCAGTTCAGGCCCCGAGATTTCGCCATCGACCAGATTCACGCTGCCGTTGACCTGGGGTGCGAGCAGGCCGCCGGAAATCCGCCCGTTGCCATTGAGCTTGCCGCTGAGTTTTTCCACCATCGGCACGAAAGGCCGAGCCACCGCCAGGTCCAGCCCGGTGAGGCTGAAATTGCCGGTGATCGGCTTGTTGGCCGGCAACGGGTCGATCTGCGCCTGCAACAGCAACTCGCCGAGCTTGCCGCCACGGAAGTTCAACTGGGTGTCGATACGCTTGGGGTTGAGGGTGGTTTCCAGCTTGAGGGTGTCGTACGGGAAATCCAACCACTGATTCTTGTCCTTGACGCGCAGGGTGCCGCCACCGGCGTCCACCGACACCACGCCTTTGGGGCCGCTGGCCGGCAGATCGAGCTGCACGTCGGCATTGAGCCTGCCCTGCCAGGCGAAGTCTTTGGGCAAAAAGCCCGCGAGGCTGTCGAGGGGGAATTGCTTGAGGTGGTACCGCAGCTTCGGCTCGGGCATCAGGCGCTGGTCTTCGCCGCACAGGCTGGCGCCACCGGACACCCAGCAATGGGCGGCAAAGGTCAGCTTGCCATCGGCCATGCGCTCGATTTTCGCCGGGGCTTGCAGCCTCCAGTCCTGGCCACCCGCTTGCACGTCGCCGCTGGCCAAGCGCCCGCGCCAGTTGCCTTTATCGAGGTTGCCGTCCAGGGCCAGGGCCAGCTTGAGCAAAGGACCGGCCAGATCCAGCTGGACTTTCTGGCTCTTGATATCACCCTGGGCGCTGGCGGTGAGGGTACCAACCTGGGTCTCGCCGCTCTGGATGCCGCTGCCCTTGAGGTCGATCCTGGCGTGCTGGGCGCTGTCCAGTGTCGCGTCGAGGCTGAGGTTTTGCAGGCGGTTGTCGGCCAATGCCAGTTGCTGGCCCTTGAGGTTGAGCTTGCCTTGCGGCGCCTTCAGGGTACCGGCCACATCGACGCGGCCGTTGATCTGCCCACGCAGTTGCGGCCAGAGCTGGGCCAGGCGGGCCAGCTTGATGTCGATCTGCCCGGCCAGGCGTTGCTGCAGGCTGCCGCTGCCGTTGATGCGGTTGTCGCCCAGGCGGATGTCCAGGTTGGCGAGGGTCCATTGTTCGCCCGCTCCTTCGGCCTTGGCGGCCAGCACGGCGGTTTGCCCGCGCAGACGGCCCTTGAGGTCAAGGTCGGCGTTGAGCTTGAGTTGCTCGTTTCTGAATTCGCCTTTGCTGCGCAGCGGCCCGGCCAGGGTGCCGGGCAATTCGGCGACCCAATAGGCCGGGTTCAACGCGGTCAAATCCAACGCGGTGTCCCAGGCGATGCCGTCTGCGAACTGTACGCTCAAACGCCCTTCGGCCTTGCCCTGGCCGGCCGTCAGCTTCAGCTCGGGCAGAAAAATTTGCTTGAGGTCGCCACTGAACGGTGTGACCACATTGAACTTGCCCGCCGGGCCGTCGAGATCGGCCTTGAGGTTGCCCAGGTAGTTGCCGTCTTTATAGGAAACTTCACCGTTGAAGGTGCGCAAGGTCACCTGCGGTTCGTCGATCAGCGGATACAGGCGATGCCAGGGGAAGTCCAGCCAGGCGACCTTGGCGTCGGCGCTGAAGCCTTGTTGCCAGTCCAGGTTGGCGCTGAGCTTGAGGCTTTGCTGGTCGCCGGCCGTCAGGTCCAGACCGGCGATCTGTGCGCCCTTGGCGTCGACCTTGCCTTGCAGCAGCAGGTCCACCGGGCCTTTTTCCGCCGGTAGCAGCGCTTTGCCCAGCAATTGGTAACCGTTTTTCAGGTCGCCCTTGGCGCTCAGGTCCAATTGATTGAGTTGCAAGGTGTCGGGCAGGTCGGCGCTGGGTTTGAAGGCGTCTGCGGTGATGCGCAATTGCGCCGGCAGATTGTCCACCAGCGGCTGCAACTCGCCACTGAGCTTGGCCGGCAGGTAGCCGCTGCTGTCGGCGTCGAGCTTGAGGGTCTTGAGCAAGTCGCCATCGACCTTGAGGGCCACCGTCCACGGTGCGCCGCCCGGCGCGTAAGGCAGGCTGAGATTACCGCTGGCCGTCAAAGGCCAGTCGCCGACGGGTTGCAGCAGGCCGGCGAGGTCCAGCACCAGGCCGTCCCGTTGCAGGTGCACGGCGTCGATCTGCATACCCGCGGAGGTCCAGTGCGCCGCCAGTTGCAGGCCCTTGAGTTCTTCGCTGCCGTTGAACAACAGGCTACCGACGCGAACGTCGCCCAGCTGGATGGCCAGCGGCAGTTTCAGGTCGGGCAACGCGATGGGCCCGCTGCTGCTCGCTTCGGCGCTGGGGGGAAATTGCAGGCTGACCCGCTCCACATCCAGGCGATCAATACACAGGGTCATACGCAACAGGCACCCCGGCGACCAATCGAACTTGGGCGCATCAAGCTCGACGCGGCTGCTGTCTTGCTGCCATAGCAGGTGATCGGCGCTCCACTGTCCGCCCAGACGCCCCTGGAAGTTTTCCAGGCTCAAACCCGGCACCTGGCCCAGTGCCCAGCGACTGCCCGCCTGGGTTCCCAATACCGACCACAGCGCCAACACCGCCACCGCGAGGATGGCCATCAGGACCAGCCCCGCTATTTTCAAACCACGCATCACAGCTCAGGCCCCATGGAAAAGTGCAATCGAATGCCGCCCGGGTCTTCCAGGGCATGGGCCAGGTCGAGGCGGATCGGGCCAACCGGCGAGACCCAGCGCACGCCCACACCGACACCGGTTTTCAGGCTGGGCATTTCCAGGGTATTGAACGAGTTGCCCTGGTCGATAAACGTCGCGATCCGCCATTTGTCGGCGATGGAATATTGGTACTCGGCACTCAGCGCCACCATATAGCGGCCGCCGATGCGGTCACCGCGATCGTTTTCCGGTGACAGGGTCTGGTATTCATAGCCGCGCACGCTCTGGTCGCCACCGGCAAAGAAGCGCAGCGACGGCGGTACCGACTTGTAGCCGTTGGTGGCACTGCCACCCACTTGCGCGCGGCCCAGGAACCGATGGTTATCCCACAAGGTGGTCAAGCCCTTGATCGTGGCCGTGCCGTACAGCAGATTGGTGTCGGAACCGAGCCCTTCCTTGGCGACCTTGCTGTCGAACATCAGGCGATAACCGTTGTGCGGATCGATACGGTTGTCGCTGCGCAGGTAGGAGTAGCTGAGCCCCGGCATCACCAGGTTGCTCAGGCCCGAGTCATTGCCCAGGCGGTATTCTTCACGCTGGTATTTGAGCGAGATAACCCGTGTCCAGCCGCTGGGCAATTTACTGTGCCATTCGGGCCCGACGGTGAGCAGCTTGCTCAGGGTGTCGGTGTTGGCCAGCTCTTCATTCTGGTAACCGCCGGCGAAGCGCAGTTTGTCGGTGAGCGGTGGGTCGAGCGGAACGTCATACCATAGGCCGACGTTCTGCCGTGGCGCCGAAAGCTCGGCCTCCCAGCCATAACTGTGGCCCTGGGGATTGACCCAGTGGCGCGTCCAGTTGGCCTTGCCGCGCGGGCCCACATCCGTCGAAAAACCCAGGCCCAGGCCCATCGTGCGTGGCTTGCGCGTGTCCAGTTGCACGGCCACCGGAATCACGTCATTGGTCGAGGCCGTGGGGCTGGCGTCCACGCGCACGCTGTCGAAGAAGCCACTGCCTTGCAGGTTCTGGTTGAGTTCGGCGATCAGTTCGGAGTCGTAAGGGGTGCCACTGTCAAAGGGCACCATGCGTTGCAGCAGTTCTTCATCGAATGGAGTGTCGCCGCTAAAGCTGACCTTGCCCATGCTGTAGCGTGGGCCGCTGTCGTAAACCAGCTCGATATCGGCGACGCCCGCCTGGGGATCGACGGAGAGTGTCTGACGCGTAAAGCGCCCGCTGAAAAAGCCGTAGCGCGAGGCCTGGTTCTGGATCAGACGCTTGGCATCATCGTAATGGCCGTGGTTGAGCACCGCCCCGGGCTTGAGATCGTCACTGGCAGGCACGCGAAACGCCTTGAGGTTCGCCGCCGGGCCGTCGACCCGCAGGGTGACGTTGCGCAAATGCACGGGCTCGCCGGGGTCGATGGTGAGGATCAGGCGCGGGTTCTTGCCGCCCTGCACATCGCTGGCGATCTGTGGCTGATAGAAGCCCAGGGCCTGGGCCGCTTTGCGCGCCTGCTCCTCGGCGCCACGGCTGAACCGCAGCAGCGCCTCTTCATCACGATCGCCCACCCCGCCGATGTAGCCTTCGATGTTGGCTTTCAGTGCGTCGTTAGAGGGCTTGATCCGCACGTCCAATTCGCTTTGCGCCCATGCGCCGCAGCTTGTGAACAGCAGGATCAAGCCGCTGGTAAATCTTCCTGGAAACTTCATAGGCGCGGATGCTACACGAGCGAGAGAGGAACTTTGAACCCGGATTTGTCTGAATAATTCTGTCTCAAGTCGCTGCAGCACTTAACGGCTGGGGGTTGGGATGGAAAAACACATGCTCCAGCACAGGTCCTACGGCAATTTCACCGATTTCCTCATAGCCCTGGCGCTTATAGAACTCCAGGTAACGGGAATTGCCCGTGTCGAGCACCACGCCCGATGAATGCGGGTCTTCGGCGCACCAATTGTGAACCGCTTCAAGCAATTGTTCGCCGTAGTGGTGGCCCTGCAACTGCGGGTGAATGCCCAGCAATGGCAACACATGCACCGACTCGCCGGGCAGGCACGCCATAACGGCCTGATGGTATTCAAGGTAACGCCGCGTGCCGCGTACCCCGGTGCTCAGCCACATGCGGATTTGCCAGGCCCAGCTCTCGGTGATGCCCAGGCGCCGTTGCGGCGGGGCGATCAGGGCAACGCCGACCAAACGGTCGTCGACGAACAGGCCAATGGCCGGAAGCTTCTGGAAGAAATGCTGCTTGACCAGCTCGCGCACGGTGGCGCGCACCCGCTGTTCATAACCGGAGCGCTCGGCTTCGAAGATGTAGGCGAAGGTCGGTTCGTGACGGTAGGCCTGGTACAGCAGGGAACGCGCTTCGCGGGAATAGCCGCTATTGAGCACACGAATTTCGGCAGCGGCCGTCGAAGTGTCAGGCATAACAGTCAATCTCCTGGACGCCACTCAAAGAGGTGGCGTTCTTATGGGTACGAACCTGCGCAGCGCCAGTCGTTCCCAGACATTAGCAGCGCATGCGCCCTACCGCCACGCTGGCCCCCGTCCGACTTGTCGGCTAGCATCGCCCTTTTGCCAGACTGGACTGCCGACCATGAAAATCGTCTCCTTCAATATCAACGGGCTGCGTGCCCGCCCTCATCAGCTGGCGGCGCTGATTGAAAAGCATCAACCGGATGTCATCGGCCTGCAGGAAACCAAGGTCCACGATGACCAGTTCCCGTTGGCCGAAGTCCAGGCGCTGGGCTATCACGTTTATTACCATGGCCAGAAAGGCCATTACGGCGTGGCCCTGCTCTCGCGCAAAGAGGCGTTGAGCCTGCACAAAGGCTTTGCCAGCGATGAAGAAGACGCCCAGCGCCGTTTCATCTGGGGCACCTTCGCCGACGAGAACGGCCACCCGGTCACTGTCATGAACGGCTACTTCCCCCAAGGCGAAAGCCGCGACCACCCCACCAAATTCCCGGCCAAGCAGCGCTTCTATGAAGACCTGCAACAGCTGTTGGAAAGCCAGTTCAGCAATGACCAGGCACTGGTGGTGATGGGCGACGTGAATATTTCCCCGCAGGACTGCGACATCGGCATCGGCGCCGACAATGCCAAACGCTGGCTGAAAACCGGCAAGTGCAGCTTCCTGCCGGAAGAGCGCGAATGGATGGCCCGCCTGAAAAACTGGGGCCTGGTGGACAGCTTCCGGCACTTGAATCCTGAGGTGACCGACCGCTTCAGCTGGTTCGATTACCGCAGCCGTGGCTTTGAGGATGAGCCCAAGCGTGGGCTGCGCATCGACGTGATCATGGCGTCCACCGGCCTGGTGCCTCGGCTCAAGGACGCGGGAGTGGATTACGATTTGCGCGCATTGGAAAAACCATCGGACCATGCGCCGATCTGGTTGGAGCTGAGCTGATATCAAGACGGGTGAAGATCAAATGTGGGAGGGGGCTTGCTCCCGATAGCAGTGTGTCAGTCAGCTGATCTGTAGCTGATACACCGCGATCGGGAGCAAGCCCCCTCCCACATTTTGACCTGTGGCGTGTCAGTCACATTGCTGTAATCCCCCTGACTTAATCTCCCGGCACTCCCTTTGGCTGACGAAGGTGTCGGCATGATGCTGCGCGCTCTGTTACTGCTGGCCCTTTTCCCTTTCTTCGCGGTGTCCGCCCCGCTGCCCCTGCCTGATCAAGGCCCGGCATTGCGTATCCAGGGCTCCAACACCATTGGCGCGGGTTTGGTCCCGGCATTGGTCAGGGGCTTGATGGAGCAGCAGGGTTTGCAAGGCGTGCACAGCGAACCCGCCGAGAGCGCCAATGAACAGCGTGTGACCGGCAAGACCCGTGAGGGCAAGACCGTGAGGGTCGACGTCGCCGCCCATGGTTCCAGCACCGGGTTTGCCGCGCTGAAAAACCATAGCGCCGACCTGGCCGCCTCGTCCCGTCCGATCAACGACGGCGAATTGGTTGACCTCGAGTCCCTGGGCGACCTGAAAAGCGCCGGCGCCGAACACGTGATCGCTATTGACGGCTTGGCGATGATCCTTAACTCGCGTAATCCGCTGAACACCCTCAACACCGAGCAACTGGCGCAGATTTTCAATGGCGAAATCAGCACCTGGGAAACACTCGGCGGCAGCGGCGGTGCCATTCACCTGTACGCGCGGGACGATCAGTCCGGCACCTATGACACCTTCAAGGAGCTGGTGCTGAACCGACGCGGCAAACCGCTGGCCGCGTCAGCCCAGCGTTTCGAGTCCAGCGAAGCGCTGTCCGATGCGGTCAGCCAAGACCCCCAAGGCATCGGTTTTATCGGCCTGCCCTACGTACGCCAAGCCAAGACCGTGGCGATTGTCGATGGCGACTCGCAACCGATGCCGGCGCTGAACAGCCTGATCGCCACCGAGGATTACCCGCTGTCACGGCGGCTGTACTTTTATTTGCCGCCGGCGACGCGTAATCCCTGGGCCAAGGCCTTGGTGGACTTTGCTCAAAGCGATCAGGGCCAGGCGATCGTGGCGGCCAACGGCTTTGTCGCCCAGCACGTGCAGGCGATTGGCGTAGCCCCACGTGCCTCGATGCCCGAGGCGTATCAGGCGATTGCGCGCAACGCCCAGCGCTTGACGGTGAATTTTCGTTTCGAGGAAGGCAGCGCCAGCCTGGACAACAAGGCGCGCCAGGATGTGCGGCGGGTGGTGGCGTATCTGCAAAGCCACGGCAAACTGCACAAACAGGTGACGCTGGTGGGCTTTGGCGATGCCAAGAATGATCCGCAGCGGGCGGCCCTGCTGTCCAAGTTGCGGGCGATGGCGGTGCGCAGGGAACTGGTGAAAAGCGGCGTGGTGCTGCGCGATATTCGCGGGTTTGGCGCACAGATGCCGGTGGCGGCAAATACTGAGGATGAGGGGCGGATCAAGAATCGGCGGGTGGAGGTTTGGGTGTACTGAGGTCTGTTGGATCTTCAGTGGCTGAACTGGCCTCATCGGGGGCAAGCCCCCTCCCACATTTGACCGCATTCTCCTGTTGGAACACGGTCAGTGTGGGAGGGGGCTTGCTCCCGATGGCAGGCGACGCGGTGCTACTGCCCGCCCCGCATCAGCTCCTTGGGCACATACTTGCCAATCTCGAACTTGCCGATCGCCGCACGGTGCACTTCGTCCGGGCCGTCGGCCAGGCGCAGGGTGCGTTGCATCGCGTACATATAGGCCAGCGGAAAGTCGTTGGAAACGCCGGCACCGCCGTGAATCTGGATCGCACGGTCGATCACCTTCAGCGCCACGTTCGGCGCGACCACCTTGATCTGGGCGATTTCGCTTTTGGCGACTTTATTCCCCACGGTGTCCATCATGTACGCCGCTTTCAAGGTCAGCAGCCGCGCCATATCAATCTCCATGCGCGAGTCGGCGATCTTGTCGATATTGCCCCCCAGGCGCGCCAGCGGCTTGCCGAACGCGCTGCGGCTGACCGAGCGCTTGCACATCAATTCCAACGCGCGCTCAGCCATGCCGATGGAGCGCATGCAGTGGTGGATACGCCCAGGGCCAAGGCGGCCCTGGGCAATCTCAAACCCACGGCCTTCACCCAACAACACGTTTTCGTAAGGCACGCGCACATTGTCGAACAGCACTTCGGCGTGGCCGTGGGGCGCGTCGTCGTAGCCGAACACCGGCAGCGGGCGCAGGATTTTTACGCCGGGGGTGTCCACCGGTACCAGAATCATCGAATGCTGTTGGTGGCGTGGCGCATCCGGGTTGCTCAGGCCCATGAAGATCAGGATCTTGCAGCGCGGGTCGCAGGCGCCGGAGGTCCACCACTTCTTGCCGTTGATCACCCATTCATCGCCCTGGCGTTCGGCGCGAGCGGCCATGTTGGTGGCGTCCGAGGAGGCCACGTCCGGTTCGGTCATGGCGAAGGCGGAACGAATCTCACCGCGCAGCAGCGGTTCAAGCCAGCGTTGTTTCTGCTCTTCATTGGCGTAGCGCACCAGCACTTCCATGTTGCCGGTGTCGGGGGCGGAGCAGTTGAACGGTTCCGGACCCAACAGCGAGCGGCCCATGATTTCGGCCAGCGGTGCATATTCGAGGTTGCTCAGGCCGGCGCCCAGCTCGGATTCCGGCAGGAACAGGTTCCACAACCCTTCGGCTTTCGCCCGGGCCTTGAGTTCTTCCATGATCGCGGTGGGCTGCCAGCGGTCGCCTTCGCTGACCTGGCGTTCGAACACCGGCTCGGCCGGGTAGACGTAAGCGTCCATGAATGCGCTGACGCGTTCACGCAGTTCCTGAACCTTGGGCGAATAGGCGAAATCCATGAGCAGCTCCCTTCTCTGAGAGGTTGTTTAGGTCATGCAATCGATGCTAGAACAGCGCTGATAATTTACCTAGCCTATTCTCGGCGTGTATTAACATTCATCACCGATATATGATCGGCGTATGAATACCTAACAATAAGAGTGCAACGACATGAATCTGAGCAAGGTCGACCTCAACCTCTTTATCGTCTTCGACGCGATCTATACCGAAGCCAACCTGACCCGCGCCGGGCAGATTGTAGGCATCACCCAGCCGGCGGTGTCCAACGCCCTGGCACGCCTGCGCGAGACCTTCAACGACCCGCTGTTCGTGCGCACCGCCCAGGGCATGGTGCCCACACCGATGGCACAGAACATCATCGGCCCGGTGCGCAATGCGTTGTCGTTGCTGCGGGTTTCAGTGCAGGAAAGCCGGATTTTCAATCCGCAACAGGCGGCCAAGACCTACCGCATCAGCATGACCGACCTGACCGAAGCGGTCATTCTGCCAGCGCTGTTCCAGCGCCTGCGTCGCCTGGCGCCGACGGTGGTCATCGAGAGTTTTTTGTCCAAACGCCGCGAAACCACCAAGGAGCTGGCCGCCGGGCGCCTGGACTTTGCCGTGGATGCGCCGCTCAACACCGACCCGCAGGTGCGTCACGTCAAGCTGATGGAAGACCGCTACGTATGCGCCATGCGCAAGGGCCATCCGATGGCAGGCAAGGACAAATTCAGCCTGGATGACTACCTGTCCCTGACCCATATCCATATTTCCAGCCGCCGCAACGGGCTGGGCCATGTCGACTTGGCCCTGGGCAAGATGGGCATCCAGCGCAAGATCGCCCTGCGCTCCCAGCACTACCTGATGGCGTCGCAGGTATTGCAGCAAACCGACATGGTCATGACCGTGCCCGAACGCTTCGCCCGCCGCCATGAACTGCACTGGTTCAACCTGCCGGTCAATGATGTGCCAGCGGTGGAAACCCACCTGTACTGGCACGAAAGCACCGACCAGGACCCGGCCAACCGCTGGATGCGCGAGCAGATGATCGAGTTGTGCCAGCAGGTGACGGCCCACGAGAAGAAACTCGACAGGCTAACGGTTTGAATCATTGTGGGAGGGGGCTTGCCCCCGACGGGGTGCGCAGCAGTCCTTGACGTTTACGTCAACCTGACATTAGCTTAGCGTCAAGACCTTCCTGAGCACCGCCATGAGCACCACCTACAGCATCTCCGACCTAGCCCGCGAGCTGGATATCACCACCCGCGCCATTCGCTTCTATGAGGAACAAGGCCTGCTGGCCCCGGAGCGTCGAGGCCAGGAACGTATCTACTCGGCGCGGGACAAGGTCAGCCTCAAGCTGATTCTGCGCGGCAAGCGCATCGGTTTCTCCCTGGCCGAATGCCGCGAGCTGATTGAACTCTATGACCCCACCAGCGGCAACCACATCCAACTCAACAGCATGCTGGCAAAAATCGCCGAGCGCCGCGAGCAGCTCGAGCAACAGTTGCTGGATATCGAACAGATGAAGCTGGAACTGGACACCGCCGAAGAGCGCTGCACCCAGGCCCTGGCAACGACCATGAGCCAGGCCGGCCATTGATCAGAAGGTAACCGTCATGTCCCTCCCCTCACACGTACGCCTGGTGGAAGTCGGCCCGCGCGACGGTTTGCAGAACGAAGCCCAACCGATCAGCGTGGCCGACAAGGTGCGGTTGGTGGACGCCTTGAGCGGCGCTGGCTTGAGCTATATCGAGGTCGGCAGTTTCGTGTCACCCAAATGGGTGCCGCAGATGGCCGGCTCCGCCGAGGTGTTCGCGCAGATCCAGCGCAAGCCTGGCGTGACCTACGGTGCGCTGGCGCCGAACCTGCGCGGCTTTGAAGATGCGCTGGCGGCCGGGGTCAAGGAAGTCGCGGTATTTGCGGCGGCGTCCGAAGCGTTTTCCCAACGCAATATCAACTGCTCCATCAGCGAGAGCCTGGAGCGGTTTGCTCCGATCATGGCGGCGGCCCGGCAGCATGGGGTCAGCGTGCGCGGGTATGTGTCGTGTGTGTTGGGTTGCCCCTATGAAGGCGAAATCGCCGCGCAGCAGGTCGCGGCGGTCGCCCGCGAACTGTATGCGATGGGCTGCTATGAAGTGTCCCTGGGCGACACCATCGGCACCGGCACGGCTGGCGCGACACGGCGGCTGTTCGAGGTGGTCGGTGCACAGGTGCCGCGCGACAAGCTCGCAGGGCATTTCCATGACACCTACGGCCAGGCGATCGCCAATATCTACGCCAGCCTGCTGGAAGGTATCCAGGTATTCGACAGCTCTATCGCGGGCCTTGGCGGCTGCCCTTATGCCAAGGGCGCGAGCGGTAACGTCGCCACCGAGGATGTGGTGTACCTGCTCAATGGGCTGGGGATCGACACGGGTATCGACCTGGAACGCTTGATTGACGCCGGCCAGCACATCAGCCAGGTGCTGGGACGGGCGAGCGGCTCACGGGTGGCGAAGGCGCGTAACGCCGGTTGAGTAGCACGGATGTGACAATGTGTTACCGCACGCCGACACAGCGGGTAACGAGGGAACAGAATCCGGCGCATTTTTTGAAAGATATAATCTGCTGAAAAATCAAGGCATTGATTTTAAACGACTTTAAAAAGTTGGCACGGCTTCTGCTATCTCTACTGCATAACAAAAATAAAAAGCGCCAAACCTAATAAAAATAAGACGAAACGACTCTGACATAACAAAAACAACACGGCAGAGACGCAGCTAACAGATTTTTTTGGAGAAGATGTGCTTCGCAGGGTACGGCATGCCGAAACCCGCAACCGGTCAGAGAAAAATAAAACTACCTCAGGTAGCTACCCACTGGTTGGATCGTTTACGAAGAAGCAGATCAGCGTTCAAAAAAATACGTTTGCTCTTGACCCCGGATGGGGGTCGCCAAAACAGCGGTAAAGGGTAACGGTTGCCAAAAACAACAATAGACCGCCCCTCAATAATAAAAAAAGAGCACGCAACGACAAATTAAAGGGGACCTTCGGGTCCCCTTTGTGCTTTCTGGCTGATCGTTCCCACGCTCTGCGTGGGAACGCTTCCTGTGACGCTCCGCGTCGCGCCAGCCGCTGCACATTTCGGCTACTACGCTAAGGTGACGCAGAGCGTCAGGGGCTGCATTCCCACGCAGAGCGTGGGAACGATCTAGCGCGCCTGGAGCTCTTCAATCGAGATTTCGCGCATGCGGAATTTCTGGATCTTGCCCGTCACCGTCATTGGAAACGCGTCTACGAACTTGAAGTGCCGGGGCATCTTGAAGTGCGCGATGCGGCCCTTGCACCAGGTTTGCAATTCCAGCTCGCTCGCCACATGGCCTGGGTGGAGTTTGATCCAGGCGACAATTTCCTCACCGTAGCGCTCATCGGGAATACCGATGACCTGCACATCGGACACTGCCGGATGGGTGAAGAAAAACTCCTCAAGCTCGCGTGGATACACGTTCTCGCCACCGCGAATGATCATGTCCTTGTTGCGCCCGGCGATGCACACATAGCCATGCTCGTCCATGGTTGCCAGGTCACCGGTGTGCATCCAGCCCTCCGCGTCGATAGCATCGCGGGTGCCCTCGGGGTTGTTCCAGTAGCCGAGCATCACGCTGTAGCCGCGCGTGCACAGTTCGCCTGTCTCACCGCGTGGCACCGTGTTGCCGTCAGCGTCGATGATCTTGTTTTCCAGCTGCGGCTGGGTGCGGCCCACGGTGGTCACGCGGCGTTCCAGGTCGTCATCGGCGCCGGTCTGCAACGACACCGGGCTGGTTTCGGTCATGCCATAGGCGATCTGCACTTCACTCATGTGCAACTGGCCAATGACGCGTCGCATCACCTCGATCGGGCAGGTCGACCCGGCCATGATTCCGGTACGCAGGCTGGATAAGTCGAATTCGCCAAGGCGCGGGTGATCGAGCAGCGCAATGAACATGGTCGGCACGCCATACAAGCCCGTGGCGCGTTCTTCGGCGACGGCGGTAAGCGTGAGCAGTGGGTCGAAGCCGTCATTGGGGTAAATCATGGTGGTGCCGTGGGTGATGCAGCCGAGGTTACCCATCACCATGCCGAAGCAATGGTAAAGCGGCACCGGGATCACCAGGCGGTCGTGCGCCGTAAGACCAAGGCTTTGGCCAACCATGTAGCCGTTATTGAGAATGTTGAGGTGACTGAGGGTGGCGCCCTTGGGGAAACCGGTGGTGCCGGAGGTGTACTGGATATTGACCGGTTGGTCGGCGTGCAGACCGGCTTGGCGAGCGTGCAGTTGTTCAGGTGCAACCTGCGCCGCCAACGCCGACAGGTGTGACCAAGACAGAAATCCTGCGGGCGGGTCGGGGTCGAGACTGACGATGGCGCGCAGGTCGGGCTGGAGCGCTTGCAGCATGGCATGGTAATCGGAGGTCTTGAACGAACCGGCGCACACCAGCCACGCGCAGCCGGATTGCTTGAGCACATATTCCAATTCACTGCTGCGATAGGCCGGGTTGATATTGACCAGGATCACCCCGAGCTTTGCGCTTGCCACCTGGCAGATCAGCCATTCGGCGCAGTTGGGCGCCCAGATACCCAGGCGGTCGCCGACTTGCATGCCCATGGCCATGAACGCCCGGGCATGCACCTCCACCGCCTCGGCCAGTTGCTGCCAGGTGTAGCGGCAATCCTGATGACGCACCACCAGCGCTTCACCTTCGGGATAACGCGCGACAGTCCGATCAAAGGCCTGCCCAATGGTCTCGGCCAGCAAGGTCTTGTCCTGGGAGCCACGGCTGTAGCTCAGGTTCGCTTGATCCATAACGGCCCCTGTTGTCTTTTTTGTAGGTTGACGTAAACGTAAACTACGATTGACAGCGCCTCGACGCAAGCTTACGTTAACGTAAAGGTGAGCGCCCTCCTCCGCGCCTCGCCGACACAACAACAAAAGCTCACATTAAGGTGTCTGTCCATGAGTTACCCGTCCCTGAACTTCGCCCTCGGTGAAACCATCGACATGCTGCGCGACCAGGTGCAGGCCTTCGTGGCCAAGGAAATTGCTCCCCGCGCTGCCCAGATCGACATCGACAACCTGTTCCCCGCCGACCTGTGGCGCAAGTTCGGCGATATGGGCCTGCTGGGCATCACCGTGCCGGAAGAGTACGGCGGTGCCGGCCTGGGTTACCTGGCGCACGTGGTGAGCATGGAAGAAATCAGCCGTGGCTCGGCCTCGGTGGCCTTGTCGTATGGCGCTCACTCCAACCTGTGCGTCAACCAGATCAACCGCAACGGCAGCCATGAACAAAAACTCAAGTACCTGCCCAAGCTGATCAGCGGCGAGCACATCGGCGCGCTGGCCATGAGCGAGCCGAATGCCGGCTCCGACGTGGTCTCGATGAAACTGCGCGCCGACAAGCAGGGTGACGCTTACGTGCTCAACGGCAGCAAGACCTGGATCACCAACGGGCCCGATGCCCACACCTACGTGATCTACGCCAAGACCGATCTGGAAAAGGGTGCCCACGGCATCACCGCGTTCATCGTCGAGCGTGACTGGAAAGGCTTCAGCCGCAGCAACAAGTTCGACAAGCTGGGCATGCGCGGCTCCAACACCTGCGAGCTGTTTTTCGATGACGTGCACGTCCCCCAGGAAAATATCCTCGGTGTGCTCAACGGCGGCGTCAAAGTGCTGATGAGCGGCCTCGATTACGAGCGCGTGGTGCTCTCCGGCGGCCCCACCGGCATCATGCAGGCCTGCATGGACCTGATCGTGCCCTACATCCACGACCGCAAGCAGTTCGGCCAGAGCATCGGCGAATTCCAGCTGATCCAGGGCAAGGTCGCCGATATGTACACCCAGCTCAACGCCAGCCGCGCCTACCTCTACGCGGTGGCCCAGGCCTGCGAGCGCGGCGAGACCACACGCAAGGATGCGGCCGGGGTGATCCTCTACAGCGCCGAGCGCGCCACGCAAATGGCCTTGGATGCGATCCAGATCCTGGGCGGCAACGGCTACATCAATGAATTCCCCGCCGGGCGCCTACTGCGGGACGCCAAGCTGTACGAAATCGGCGCCGGCACCAGTGAGATTCGACGGATGTTGATCGGTCGCGAACTGTTTAACGAGACGAAATAAATTTCGTCAGCGGCAAGTGACAAGCTTCAAGTGGCAAGAGGACGGTGCTCTTGCTTCTAACTTGTAGCTTGTAGCTCGAAACTTAAAGCTGCTACGGAGTAGCCCATGCTTCTACACACCCAGCTCAACCCACGCTCGGCGGAATTTATCGCCAACAGCGCGGCGATGCGCCAACAGGTCGACGCGCTGCACAAGCTGCTCGCCCAGGTACAACAAGGCGGCGGCGCCAAGGCCCAGGAACGCCACACCTCACGCGGCAAGCTGCTGCCGCGCGAGCGCATCGATCGCCTGCTCGACCCCGGCTCGCCGTTCCTCGAATTGAGCCAGTTGACCGCCCATCAGGTGTATGGCGAAGACGTGCCGGCCGCCGGTGTGATTGCCGGCATCGGCCGCGTGGAAGGCGTCGAATGCATGATCGTCGCCAATGATGCCACCGTCAAAGGCGGCTCCTATTACCCGCTGACCGTCAAAAAACACTTGCGCGCCCAGACCATCGCCGAGCAGAACCGCCTGCCGTGCATTTACCTGGTGGACTCCGGCGGAGCCAACCTGCCGCGCCAGGACGAAGTGTTCCCGGACCGCGAGCACTTCGGGCGGATCTTCTTCAACCAGGCCAATATGAGCGCCCAGGGCATCCCGCAGATTGCCGTGGTGATGGGCTCGTGCACGGCCGGTGGCGCGTATGTGCCGGCCATGGCCGACGAAGCGATCATGGTGCGCCAGCAAGCGACTATCTTCCTCGCCGGCCCGCCGCTGGTGAAGGCCGCCACCGGCGAAGTGGTCAGTGCCGAAGACCTCGGCGGTGCCGATGTGCACTGCAGGATTTCCGGCGTGGCCGACCACTATGCCGACAACGATGAACACGCCCTGGCCCTGGCCCGTCGCAGCGTGGCCAACCTCAATTGGCGCAAGCTGGGTGAGTTGCGCCAACGTCCGCCAGTGGCGCCGCTGTACAGCAGCGAAGAGCTTTACGGCGTGATCCCGGCCGATGCCAAGCAGCCGTTCGACGTGCGCGAAGTGATCGCCCGGCTGGTGGACGGTTCGGTATTCGATGAGTTCAAGGCGCTGTTCGGCGCCACCCTGGTCTGTGGCTTTGCGCACCTGCACGGCTATCCGGTGGCGATCCTGGCCAACAACGGGATCCTGTTCGCCGAAGCGGCGCAAAAAGGCGCGCACTTTATCGAGCTGGCCTGCCAACGCGGCATTCCACTGCTGTTCCTGCAGAACATCACCGGCTTCATGGTCGGCCAGAAGTACGAAGCCGGCGGTATCGCCAAGCATGGCGCCAAGTTGGTCACGGCGGTGGCCTGTGCCAAGGTACCGAAGTTCACGGTGATCATCGGCGGCAGTTTCGGCGCCGGTAACTACGGCATGTGCGGTCGCGCCTATGACCCGCGTTTCCTGTGGATGTGGCCCAACGCACGCATCGGCGTGATGGGCGCCGAACAGGCGGCGGGCGTGTTGGTGCAGGTCAAGCGCGAGCAGGCAGAGCGCGCAGGCTTGGCATTCAGTGCCAGCGATGAAGCGGCGATCAAGCAGCCGATCCTCGACCAGTATGAAACCCAGGGCCACCCCTATTATTCCAGCGCACGCTTGTGGGATGACGGCGTCATCGATCCGCTGCAGACCCGCGATGTGCTGGCCCTGGCGTTGTCCGCCGCGCTGAATGCCCCTATCGAGCCGAGCCGCTTCGGCGTGTTCCGCATGTAATCGGAGCTGTAACCCATGAGCGATTTCAACACCCTCGAACTGATCACCGACAGCCGTGGCTTTGCCACGCTGTGGCTCAGTCGTGAAGCCAAGAACAACGCGTTCAATGCCCAGATGATCCGCGAACTGATCATCGCCCTCGACCAGGTCCAGGCCGACCCGGCCCTGCGCTTCCTGGTCCTGCGCGGGCGCGGCAAACACTTCAGCGCCGGCGCCGACCTGGCCTGGATGCAGCAGTCGGCCGAGCTGGATTACCACACCAACCTAGACGATGCCCGTGAGCTGGCCGAGCTGATGTACAACCTGGCCAAACTGAAAATCCCTACGCTGGCGGTGGTGCAGGGCGCGGCCTACGGCGGCGCGCTGGGCTTGATCAGTTGCTGCGACATGGCGATTGGCGCCGATGACGCGCAGTTCTGTCTGTCGGAAGTGCGTATCGGCCTGGCGCCAGCGGTGATCAGCCCGTTCGTGGTGCAGGCCATCGGTGAACGTGCGGCCCGCCGCTATGCCTTGACGGCCGAGCGGTTTGGCGGCCAGCGCGCGCGCGACATCGGCCTGTTGGCGGAAAGCTACCCGGCCGACACGTTGGACCAGCGGGTGGATGAGTGGGTCGCCAACCTGCTGCAAAACAGCCCGGCGGCGATGCGCGCCAGCAAAGACTTGTTGCGTGAGGTGGGCAACGGCGCCCTCACCCCTGCGCTGCGCCGCTACTGTGAAAACGCCATTGCGCGTATTCGAGTAAGCGCCGAGGGCCAGGAAGGCTTGCGCGCCTTTCTGCAAAAACGCACGCCGAGCTGGCAATCCCGGGAGCCGCGCCCATGAGCACACTCACTACCGTGCTGGTCGCCAACCGGGGCGAAATCGCTTGCCGGGTTATGCGCACCGCCAAGGCGATGGGGCTGACCACCGTGGCCGTGCACAGCGCAATCGACCGTGACGCCCGGCACAGCCGCGAAGCGGACATTCGCGTCGACCTGGGCGGCAGCAAGGCGACTGACAGTTACCTGCAGATCGACAAATTGATCGCCGCCGCCCACGCCAGTGGCGCCCAGGCAATTCATCCGGGCTACGGCTTCCTCTCGGAAAACGCCGGGTTCGCCCGGGCCATCGAGGCAGCGGGCTTGATCTTCCTCGGCCCGCCCGCCTCGGCGATCGACGCCATGGGCAGCAAGTCGGCGGCCAAGGCGCTGATGGAAACCGCTGGCGTGCCGCTGGTGCCGGGCTATCACGGCGCGGCCCAGGACCTGGAGACCTTCCGCGAGGCCTGTGCGCGCATCGGTTACCCCGTGCTGCTCAAGGCCACGGCTGGCGGTGGCGGCAAGGGGATGAAAGTGGTCGAGGATGTCAGCCAGTTGGCGCAAGCCCTCGCCTCGGCCCAGCGCGAGGCCCTGTCGTCATTCGGCAACGGGCAGATGCTGGTGGAGAAATACCTGCTGCAACCGCGCCATGTGGAAATCCAGGTGTTTGCCGATCAACACGGCAACTGCCTGTACCTCAATGAGCGCGATTGCTCGATCCAGCGGCGCCATCAAAAGGTCGTGGAAGAAGCCCCCGCGCCGGGGCTCGGCAGCGAACAGCGCAAGGCCATGGGCGAAGCGGCGGTCCGCGCGGCGCAGGCGATTGGCTATGTGGGCGCGGGGACCGTAGAGTTTCTGCTGGATGCGCGCGGCGAGTTTTTCTTCATGGAGATGAACACCCGCCTGCAAGTGGAGCACCCGGTCACCGAGGCGATTACCGGCCTCGACCTGGTGGCCTGGCAGATCCGCGTGGCCCAGGGCGAGGCGCTGCCGATCACTCAAGCGCAGGTACCGCTGATGGGGCATGCGATTGAGGTGCGGTTGTATGCCGAAGACCCGGCCAATGACTTCCTGCCTGCAACCGGACGATTGGCGGTGTACCGCGAGCCTGCCCCAGGTCCGGGTCGGCGCGTGGACAGCGGCGTCGAGCAAGGCGACAGCGTCTCGCCCTTCTACGACCCGATGCTCGGCAAGTTGATTGCCTGGGGCCAAGACCGTGAGCAGGCGCGACTGCGCTTGCTGAGCATGCTCGACGAATGTGCGGTGGGCGGGCTCAAGACCAACCTGGGCTTTCTGCGGCGCATCATTGGTCACCCGGCCTTTGCCGCGGCTGAGCTGGATACCGGATTCATTCCGCGCTATCAGCAAGAGCTGCTGCCGGTGGCCGGGGCGCTGGACGATGAGTTCTGGCAGGCAGCGGGGTCGGCTTTCATGCAGAGCCTGCCGGCCAGTGACGGGCCGTGGGCAGACACCCGGGGCTTTCGTGCGGGGCTGCCGGCGCAGGTCTCACTGCATCTGAGCTGTAATGGGCAGGATCGGCTGGTCACACTGGCCGGGCAATCGTCGCAGCTCACAGGCGAGCAACTGGTGATCGAACACCAGGGCGTGCGCCGCTCTCACTTGGCCGTGCGCGATGAAGGCATGGTGTATCTGCGCTGGAACGGCGAGATGCAGGCGGTCAGCCTGTTCGACCCGATTGCGGCGGCCGAGGCCAGCCACTCCCCTCAAGGCGGCCTCACCGCGCCCATGAACGGCAGCATCGTGCGCGTGCTGGTAGATGTCGGTCAACGCGTCGAAGCCGGCGCGCAACTGGTGGTACTGGAAGCGATGAAGATGGAACACAGCATCCGCGCACCTGAGGCGGGTGTGATCAAAGCGCTGTTTTGCCAGGAGGGCGAGATGGTCGCCGAAGGCAGTGCGCTGGTGGAGCTGGAAACGGCGGACTAGAACTTCGCCGTGGCTTGCACGACGACGCCAAGGATGCGGCACTCGTCGGTGAACAGCAGCTTGGGATAGGTGGGATTGAGCGGCGCCAGGTAAAGCTGGCCGCTGTCTGCCTGCAACTGGCGAAAGGTCGCCTGGGGGTTGTCGAGCCATTGCGCAACCACCAGTTTACCGGGCTCGGCTTCGATGGCCGGGTCGACCAGGATCAGCATGCCTGCGCTGATGCTCAAGCCACTGGGCGCGGTCATCGCGTCGCCGACCACCGGTAGCCAGAAGGCGTCGCCGTGGGCATGGTAATCCGTCAGTTCGAAACGTGCCGGCCCATAGCTGGCGCGTGCTTCGCGAAGCTCGCACACGCCGTTCCAATCGCTGACCGGGTAGCGAAAGTACGGGTTGTGGTGGTGCTCCAGTGCCGCCTTGGTGTCCGCCCTCTCGCGAATCTCCAGCGCGACTTCCAGGTAGCCCAGCCCCAGTTCCGCCAGTACCCGGTTCATGTCCGCCAGGCTCGGCACGCGGCGCTTGTTGAGCCAGTGGCCCACGCCGCCCTGGGACATGCCCAGGCGCTCCGCCAGTTCATCCTGCGTGACCTTGCGGTCTTTCATGTTGGCTCGCACCAACGCTATCCAGTTATCCATGGCGCTGACAATACGTTGCGTATTTTCCAGGGCAATAAACAGTTTGTAGTAATCCATAAAACGACATAAATACGATACGTACTATCATCGACATAAGGTTTTCGACACCCACCCGGAGCACCGCCCCTTATGACGACGAGCCCGTATCATCTGCCTGAAACACCCGAACACACTGACCTGCATGACATGCGCTGCAGCGGCGCCGCCCAGCGCGCGCTGGACTATTACTTGAAAGAAGATATGTCTGCGCGAGACGTGGACGAGGCCTTTTTCACCATCAAGCCAGGCATCAGCCAGGAAGAAGCGCTGGTGCATGCCTCTGACCTGCTGCGCAGCGCTGCGGCAACGGCCTACGAATCGGCGAGCAGCCATCAAGGCAATCATCGCGACCTGGCGTTTTCGGTGGTTTACTTGATCGATATGGCGAAAGCGATGGTGGAGCGGTCGTTGCGAGCGACTGAGGCGCAGGCGAACATTTAAAGGACGTGCACGAAAAAATTTCTATCGAGCGGATAAAAACATTTGACTTGCAAATGATAATGATTATTATTGGACCCAGCTGATCGCGAGATCAGTCGATAGACCAAGAGACCTTAGGTCGGACTCTTGGAATATCTCCTCATCAGGCTAATCACGGTTTTTGACCCGGCTCTTTGGCCGGGTCTTTTTTTTGCCAGTTTTTCCTGGCGTGGCTTCAGGCTAATGAAGACTGTGTGGTGCATGATGGCGCGCATGGTAGCAAAAGCCCATCGCGAAAAGAAAGGCGCAGCACCGCTCTAGCCCGGATCTTTGCGATTTAGCGCTTGAGAATCAATCTCATAAACCCTAAGCTGCGGCCGCGTCACGGATGACGCCCCCTCCCCCCGTGCAACAATTTTGCTTCCAGAATGTACCCACCGCCTGTGTAAGATAGCCGCCACATCCTCATATTCAGGCAACCAGACTATGACCGTGGCCTTGACCTCCATCAAGATCAGCACTGCTTTCGACAGCGGCAATATCCAGGTCCTGGATGCCAGCGATGCCTACCAGTTATTGCTGGCCATCAAGCCCGACACTCGTAGCCAGCACTACCAGTGGTTCCACTTCAAGGCCGAGGGCATGCACGTGGGCCACACCCACACGTTTCGCCTGAGCAACGCGGGCCGCTCGTCTTACAAGCATGCATGGAGCGGCTATAACGCCGTAGCGTCTTATGACCATGTCAATTGGTTCCGCGTGCCGTCGCGCTTTGACGGCGAAATCCTGCATATCAGCCTCCAGACCCGGGAAAAACACGCGTGGTTCGCCTACTTCGAACCTTATAGCCGCGAACGCCACGACTGGTTGATCGAGCAGGCCCTGAAGTACGCCGGCGTCAAACTATTGGCCACCGGCAAGAGTGTCGAGGGGCGCGATATCCAACTGCTGCGCCGTGGCAAAGGCGGCGAAGGTCGCCGCAAGGTCTGGATCATCGCCCAGCAACATCCCGGCGAACACATGGCCGAATGGTTTATGGAAGGCGTCATCGAACGCCTGCAACAGGACGGTGACGCCGAGCTGAAAAAGCTGCTGGCGGTGGCCGACCTGTACCTGGTGCCGAACATGAACCCCGATGGCGCGTTCCATGGTCACCTGCGTACCAACGCCATGGGCCAGGACCTCAACCGCGCCTGGCAGAGCGCCAGCCAGGAATTCAGCCCGGAAGTGCTGTTCGTGCAACAGCAGATGGAAAAACACGGTGTCGACCTGTTCCTCGATATCCATGGCGACGAAGAAATCCCCTACGTCTTCACCGCCGGCTGCGAAGGCAATCCGGGCTACAGCCCGCGTATCGAAGCCTTGGAGAACCGTTTCCGTAGCCACCTGAGCCACCTGACCCGTGACTTTCAGACCACCCACGGCTACACCCGCGACCTACCCGGCGAAGCCAATATGACCCTGGCCTGCAATGCGGTGGGTGAGAAATACGACTGCCTGTCACTGACCCTGGAGATGCCTTTCAAGGACAATGACGACGCACCCAACCCGAGAACCGGTTGGTCCGGCGATCGCTCCAAGCAGCTGGGCAAGGATGTGTTGAGCAGCGTGGCCGATATCATCGGCCACGTGCGTTAACGCTCGGTCAGTGTTTGGTGCCGGTCATGCTTTGCAGCACGCCGTCACGGCGGATCAACCCGTGAAACAGCGCGGCCGCCAGATGCACCAGCACCGTCAGGAACAACAGGTAGGCGAGATAACCGTGGGCCTTGCGCAATAGCGCAAACAACGGCGCATTCGCCGAGACCAGTGCCGGCAGTTGTACGGAACTGCTGAGCATCACCGGGTCGCCGGCGGCCGAAATCATTGCCCAGCCCAGCAACGGCAACACCAGCATCAACCCGTACAAAACCACGTGAGAAGCCTTGGCCGCCAACACTTGCCACAGCGGCAAGTCCGCCGGCAGCGGCGGTTGGCGCGTGGAAAAACGCACCACCAGCCGCACGATGACCAGCGCCAGAATGGCGATCCCCAGCGGCTTGTGCAGGTGAATCAACCACTCGCGGCGCTCGGAAACCGACGCCGCCAGCCCCGCGCCAATAAACAGCATGGCGATGATCATCAGCGCCATCAGCCAGTGCAGCAAACGCGCCAACGGGGCGAAAAACCTTGGTTGAACATTCATGGCTTCGACTCCTGGGAGGCACTGTGCAACGGGCCGACTTCACCGGCACGCCGCAGGTAGGAACTGGCATAGGCGGCTGAACGTGCAGCCAGCAGCGGGTCATTGGAGGCCTCGATACCGCTGGGCAGAATCAGCGGGTCGAAGTTGATATCGCGGCAATCGCCGTCGGCTTGTGGCTGGCTGCTCTGCAACACCAGGGTGCCGGCATTGAGCACTTTGTGTTCACCGGCCCAGGTCTTGCTGGCGTCATCCAGCGGGTCGCCGGGGTTGGCCAGCATCATGTTCAATTGCCACTTTAGCGGCCCGGCAGCCAGGCGCTGCACCAGGTCTTTTTCCAGGAAGTCGCCGCCCTCGGGCGCGGTATCTCCGGCGGCGTCGCGGCTCTGCGGCACCACGGCCCAGCGCACGGCCTGGCGCTTGCCGTCGGCGCTCACCAGGTAAAACGCGTTGATGCCGTTGTAGGTTTCGGTCGCGTAACTGGCCGATGGCTTGGCGGTTTTAACCCACGCCAGGAACGCTGCGGTCTCCGGGTGTGCGGCAAAAAACGCCGGCATGCTCGAAGGGTTCGGCTTGCCGGTGGCGGGGTCCGGCGCGCCGGCCTTGAGCAATTGGTAGAACGCCTCGGGCGTGCCCACCGGGAACACCGGCATGCTGTTCATCCCGGTGCGCCACTGCTGACCATTGGCCTGGCTGAATTGCACGGCAAAACTGCGGATCGGCACGCTGCTGTCCGGTGCATAAGGGTTGCCACTGGGCAAGGCAAACCGCCCGATCACCGGGGTTTTCGCCACGCTGAACAACTGAGCGCTGGAGTACGTACGCGCCTCGGGGCTGCTCTCGAAGTAGCCGGCTACGCACACGCCCTTGGCATGGTTACGCCGAAATCCCGGGTGCACACCGTTATTGGTTTCCAGGGCATTGACCAGGGTTTTTGGGCGCAGGCGCTGCGGGTCGAGCGTACCGTTGACGTAGGCAAAGGCACCAGCGACAACCGCTACCACAGCACCGATACATGCGAGCCTGGCGAGCAGGTTGGCGGTACTCAGAGGCGGAAGCGGCGGTGGTGAGTGATCAACCATGAAAAGCTCCAGGGCACGTGGCCGCAGGGGAAAAGTGTCATGAGACGAATCCCATGTAGGTTTATTCCCCCTCTACTGTAGTTTTTTTCATGGCAAACGCACATGCAGGCCAAACGTCCTGCTAACGCTGGTTGAACAATGCAGGTCGTTCATTGAGGAAGGCTTGCATGCCCTCCTGCTGATCCGGGGTGACGCTCCAGCACTACATTCATAAGCACCTCGACAGATTGATATTATTTGCGACACCGCTGTTTCACGAGTCCCAGATTGCGCCATAGGCGGGTATTGCATGGGCTTCGAGCGCTTGCACCACGCGTTGAGTCAGCGCCTGGTTGGCAATGCAGATCACGGCTTCGGCGTCAAAGGTGCGCACCGCGCCGTAGGCCAACTGCACCAGGTCGGGCTTCCCTTGTTTATCGGTGTCCCAGATCAACGCGGTGGGCTGGACGCGCAGAATTTCGTCGACCAATTCATCACCGTAGGTTTTCCTCGGACTGCGGGTGGACCAGATCAAGTGAATCGGCGCCTGCGCGGCCAGCAAGTGCGGCATGACCGGGCCAATGCCACTGCCGGTGGCGATGTACACCACCGATTTGAACAAGGTTTCCACATTGGCCACGCCGGCGGTGGTGATGCCCTTTACCCAGACATGGCTGGGCAAATCCTCGATAAACCGTCCGGTCCAATCCCCGGCGCGGGAGATGATCAGGCGAAAGCCCGCCTCGCCCGGCGCTGGAATGTTCGCAAAGGAATGCCACTCAAGCAGCGGATTGCGGCTGATTGCCGTGGACGAACCGGCGAACGGCGTGGTGTGGCCAAGGCGCGTTACCACCGCATGTCCGGAAGGCCGCGCATGTTCAACGGCCACTTTGCGCAACCGCAACCATGGCAGCAGAATGCTCACTGTCAGCAGTACCAGCATCCAGAACGCGCCACTGTGCAGCAGGTCCGATGAGGCTTGCGTTGCCATCAGCACTGTTTGCCACCAGAACAACAGCAACGCACTCCAACCGGCAAAGCGATGAACCCGTTCGAAACCGTTGTGAAAACGACTGCGAATCGGCGGGAGCGCCATAACCACCATGAGCAGCAACAGGCTGAACAGCGCGACGCTGAGCCACAACCCTGTCGACGACACGCTGCCCGGTTGTTGCACAAAGCTCGACATCTGGACACACACCAACGCTGCAAACCAGGCAGTGGCCGCCAGCGCCGCGCCGCTGTGCAGCCCTCCGAAATGGAACACTTTGGCCGCTCGGCGGCGCACCCACAGCGGCCAACACAGCGGAACCCGCGTGGCCAGCCAGAACAGCGCATTGATCACGTATTGCTGGCGTATCAGAATGGCAACCGACAGATTGATCAGCACCAGGTCCGACAGCATCGCCGGCGTGATCGCCAGCAGGTCAACGGCCAGCAGCACGGCGGCGTTCCCCATCAGCACCAATGCCGCCAAGCGGTTGTAGTAAGAAAACACAGGTAGTGACCTCAAGCGCCGCCATAGTGCCGGCTTGGGTGGCAAAACGGCGCGGGTCGATACTTCAGTCATGGCCAGGCTCCGTGGTGGCGCCCGCCCACGTCGCTGCCTGATAGTCCTCGGCCAGTCGCAGCAAAGCGGCTTTGTCGATCTTGCCCCTGGCGGTCATGGGAAACGCCTCCAGCGCGTAGATGAACTTCGGCACGCAGTAGTAGGCCAGGCGCCGGTGACACTCGGATAGGCAGTCCTGCGTGTCGGCACTGGCCGGCGAGACAAAGGCGACCAGGGTGCGGTCGTCCACTTTCAACGTGACCGCCCGCGTGCACCCGGTGCCGGCCTCCAGGGCTGCGGTTACCGCGTCCAGCTCCACGCGAAACCCGCGAACTTTGACTTGGTCATCAACGCGGCCCAGGTGTTCGAGTTGGCCGTCGGCGGTCCAGCGCCCAAGGTCCCGCGTGCGGAACATCACAGCATCGCCCCCCAGAAACGGGTCCGGGCGGTATCGTTCCTGGGTCAACACTGCGTTGTTCAGGTAGCCCGCAGTCACCCCCGCGCCGCCGGCCCACATCTCTCCGGTCTCGCCTAAAGCGCAGGCGCGCCCCTGATCGTCGAGCACATACACCGTGTTATTGGGCGTCGGCCGGCCAATGGTCAACAGCGTGCCTGGCACGTGGCGGTGCAATGTGTTGACGATCGTGGTCTCGGTCGGCCCGCAACCGTTGTGGAAGGTAGAGTGCTCGGCCCAACGCTCGGCCAGGGCCTGAGCACAAGGCTCTCCGGCCACCGCGACCACGCTCAGGTCTGGGCACTGCAATGGATCAAGGGTGGCCAGTATCGACGGTGTCGCAATCAAGACGTTGCACTGCGCGGCTGTCTGCGCAATGTCCTTGCCACGAATCAGCAAGGTCGCCCCATGGGCCAGGCAACCGAGTATTTCCCAGGCTGCCATATCAAAGCCGATGTTAAGAACCTGCCCTACGGTAATGCCGGGGGCCATGCCCATCTGCCCGGGCGAAGTCAGCAAGATGTTGCACACGTTGCGATGGCTGACACACACACCGTTGGGGCGTCCGGTGGTGCCGGACGTAAACAGCACGAAACACAGGTCATCGGGTTCAGCCAGGGCGACCACCTGCTCGCTTTCTTCGGCGACCCAGGGCATTTGCGCAAGGAACGTGTCCAGGTACAGACTGCGCGGGACCGCATCAGCCGGCAGGCGTTCGAGCAGGTTCGACAAGGTCAGCACCAACGGGCTGCTCAACGCTTCCAGCACCTGGCCCAATTGCAGGGTGGGCACGATTCTGGCGTCCTGCGGGACATACGCGGCCCCCACCTTCAACACCGCCAGCAACCCCACCAGCATCGCAATCGAACGCTCGACGAACAAGCCCACCGTGTCGCCGCGCTTGACCCCCCGTTCAAGCAGGTGCACCGCCAATCGGTTGGCTTGGCGGTTGAGCTGCTCATAACTGATGCGCTGCCCCGCGCAGATCGCCGCCGTTGCCTGGGGCGCCCGCCGCGCCTGCGCTTCGATCGCGTGGTGCACATTGGAATAGGCAGGTTGGACCGACGGACCACACCCCCATTGTTCGAACAGGATTCGCTCTGAGGCAGCCAGGTGGGTCAGTGCCGCGCCAGAGAGAAAGCGTTTATCCATAGGTGACAACGTCATGAACACACCCTCATTGTTTGGCTGCCGGCTTAGTGCCGACAGGTACAAGGGTGGATGGAGCGCAACACCTGGGATTACAGAACCACCATTCAAAAAGACTGATCCCACTCGAATGGCTAAAAAATCTTTCGATCGAATAAGGAATAACTTACGCGCACGCGCGTCTACCCAGCACAACTGAGTAGACTCAACCCATGCATGAACTCGACGAACAGTTACGTGAACTCATCCCCAGGCTGCGGCGCTTTGCCGTGTCCCTGACCCGTAACGCCAGCAGCGCCGACGACCTGGTGCAGGCCACCCTGGAACGGGCGATCATCGCGTGGGCTGACAAACGCATCGAAGGCGACCTGCGCGCGTGGCTGTTTTCGATCCTCTACCGGCAATTCCTCGATGCCCACCGGCGCAGCCGCCGCTACGCCCGCATGCTCGAATTCTTCACCGGCCGCGATGATGCGCAGCCCTCGGTGGAGCGTACAGTGATGGCCCAATTCACCCTGCAAGCCTTCGACCAGCTCACTACCGAGCAACGCGCCCTGCTGCTGTGGGTGTCGGTCGAAGGCTTGAGCTACAAGGAAGTCGCCGAAATACTCAACGTGCCCATCGGTACGGTGATGTCGCGCCTGTCCCGCGCCCGCCAGGCCCTGCGTCAACTCAGCGATGGCGAAATTGCCAGCCCTTCCCTGCGGATACTCAAATGATCAGCCTGCCCCCCAGCGAACGCGACTTACATGCCTACGTCGATCACCAATTGCTCGACAGTGATCGCCGGGCACTTGAAACCTGGTTGGCGAGCCACCCCGACGTGGCTGCCCAAGTGCATGCCTGGCAACAGGATGCGCAATTATTGCGCGCCTCTTTAAGCGGTGCCCTGCAACAGCCGGGCAACCCGGCACTGGACCCGGCGCTGATTCGCCAGCGCATCAAGCGTCAGTCCCGCCGCCACCTCGCCACGGCCGCGTTGCTGCTGATTGCCGTCAGCCTCGGCGGGATTGGCGGCTGGCACGCCCGCAATGTCGCCCAGCCAGCGCTGCTGCCAATGGCCGATGCCATGCAGGCGTATCGCCTGTTTGCCCAGGACGGCATCATGCCCGCCGACTACAGCGCCCAGGACCGCACCACGATGCAAGCCTGGCTCGACCGCTATTTCAACCAGGCCCATCGCTTGCCCGACTTGAGCCAGGCGGGGTTCACCCCGGTCAGCGGGCGCCTGCTCACCACCGACCAAGGCGCGGCAGCCATGGTGTTGTACGAAGACGCGCAAGGACGGCGCATCAGCTTCTACATTCGTCCGCCAGGCCCGAACAACGGCTTTCTGCCCCGTGGCAGTCGCAGCGCCGACGGCTTGCAGGCCGACTACTGGTCGGGCGGCGGGTACAACTATGCGATGGTCAGCCCGGTGGATCAGGCCACTGCGCCGCAAATCAGGTTCTAGGGGCCCATGTCCGGGCGGCTATGCACCGCCTTCTCTATTGGTCAAATCGCATCAAGCGCCCTAAAGTAAGCGACCAACGCAATAACGAGTGAGCTGTATTGGCCGTGCTTTCCCTGATCCGCCGCCTGCTGGGCAACACCCTTCGCATTTCGCACGCCTCGCCTGTTGCGGCGTTTTTCCACGACAAGGCCCGGCAACAGGGCTACACCCTCAGTGCCGGCCAGGTGCAGGCAATTGCGGCCATGGCCCGCGAAACCCAGCACCTGCTCGCTGGCCGACCCACGCGCAGCCTGTACCTGCGCGGCCCGGTGGGGCGCGGCAAAAGCTGGCTGCTCGACGGATTTTTCCAGGCGCTGCCGATCACCGCCAAGCAGCGCGTGCACTTCCACGACTTTTTTGCCGAACTGCACCGGGGCATGTTCCGGCACCGCGAGCAGAACGACGCGCTGGCCGTCACCCTCGACGAACTGCTGGCGGGCTGCCGCGTGCTGTGTTTCGACGAGTTCCATGTGCACGATATCGGCGATGCCATGCTTATCAGCCGCTTGTTCCAGGCCTTGTTCCGGCGCGGTGTGCTGGTACTGGTGACCTCCAACTATGCGCCCGAAGGCCTGCTGCCCAATCCGCTGTACCACCAACGCTTCAAGCCGGTAATCGATCTGATCGCTGCGCGCATGGACGTGCTGGAAGTCAGCGCTCCCGAGGATTTTCGCCGCCTGCCCCAGGCCCATGCCGAGCAGCGCTTCAGCACTGGCCAGTACGTCTGGCCCGGCAGCGTGGCGCAACGTGCGGCGCTTGGCCTGCCTGCCGTCGACAGCCCGGCGCTGCCCTTGGCCGTCGGCAACCGGCAGTTGCTGTGCCGCCGCCGCGAAGCGCGCAGCATCGCCTTCACCTTCAACGACCTGTGCGAGCAACTCACCGCCGTGATGGATTACCTGCTGCTGTGCCAGGACTACGACCACTGGGTCATCGACGGCCTGCCCCACCTCGCCGACTGCCCGATCGCCGTGCAGCAACGCTTCATCAACCTGATTGACGTGCTCTACGACCGCGACAAACAGCTGATCCTGATCGGCGAACAGCCGCTGGAGCACGCCTTGAGTGGCGAGGCCATCGACCTTGCCCGCACCGCCAGCCGCTTGGGGCAATTGCACGTGAGCAGCGCGCAACCGGCGCCCGACCCGGTATCATGAGCGCCTTTTCACGCCTCTTGCCGAGTGACCGCGCCGTTGATCAATACCCTCGCCCAACTCAAGGCCGGCCAATTGGCCGGTGCGACACGCCTGGACCTGGCCTGCGGGCTGACCGAATTTCCCTGGGAAATCTTCGAACTGGCCGACTCGCTGGAAATCCTCAACCTCACGGGCAACGCCTTGAGCAGCCTGCCCGACGACCTGCACCGCCTCAAACACCTGCGCGTGCTGTTCTGCTCGGACAACGCTTTCACCGAACTGCCGGCATGCCTGGGCCAGTGCGCCGCGCTGAGCATGATCGGCTTCAAGGCCAACCAGATCCGCCACGTGCCCGCCGCCGCCCTGCCGCCGCAGTTGCGCTGGCTGATCCTCACCGACAACTGCATCAGCCAGCTGCCCGACGAACTCGGCCAGCGCCCGCTGCTGCAAAAGCTGATGCTGGCCGGCAACCAACTGACGCACTTGCCGCCCAGCCTGGCCCAATGCGAAAACCTCGAGCTGATCCGCATCGCGTCGAACCGCCTGACGCACCTGCCGCACTGGCTGCTGACGCTGCCCAGCCTGACGTGGCTGGCCTATGCCGGCAATCCGGTGGAAATGGCCGTGAACGTGGCCGGCGACGACGAGACAGCGGATATTCCCTGGGCCGAACTGGAACTGGGTGACATACTCGGCGAAGGCGCCTCGGGGATTATTCGCAAGGCCTTGTGGAAGCCCCGCGCGTTACCCGTCGCGGTCAAACTGTATAAAGGCACGATCACCAGCGACGGTTCGCCGCTGCACGAAATGCAAGCGTGCATAGCCGCCGGGTTGCACCCCAACCTGATCAGGGTGCAGGGGCGCATCGTCGACCACCCCGGCGATCAGGCCGCGTTGGTGATGGACCTGATCGACCCGAGCTACCGCAACCTCGCGGCGTTGCCGAGCCTGGCGTCCTGCACCCGGGATATCTACGAACCGAGCCTGCGCCTGAGCCTCGACGTGGCGCTGCGCATGGCCCGCGGCATCGCCTCGGTGGCGGCGCACCTGCACCGGCACGGCATTACCCATGGCGACCTGTACGGCCACAATATTTTGTGGAACAGCGCGGGCGAGTGTTTATTAGGGGATTTCGGCGCGGCGTCGTTTCATGCCACGGCGGACACCCTGGAAACCAGGGCGTTGCAACGCATTGAAGTGCGCGCGTTCGGGGTGTTGCTGGGGGAGTTGCTGGAGCGGGTTGATACGACGGTCCCCGGCGAACTGGAAGACCTGCGCAAAAGCTGCTGCCAGCCCGATGTGCTGGCGCGACCAAGCTTCGAAGTTATCGAAGCCGTGTTGCAATCTTTCCAACACCACTAACCAATGTGGGAGGGGGCTTGCCCCCTCCCACATTTTTCACCGCGTGTTAACCCGCCAGACCGACGAACATATCCTGCACGTCATCGTGGCTGTCCAGGCCTTCCAGGAACGCCTCGACTTCCGCCATCTGCTCCTCGCTCAACCCGGTCACCGGGTTCTTCGAGATGTAGCCCAACTTGGCCGACAGCACGGTGAAACCCTGCTCCGGCAAGGCTTTCTGCACCGCATCCAGGTCGGTGGTTTCGGTGATGAACAGGCTGGTGCCGGCTTCTTCGCCATCTTCGAAATCCTGGGCGCCTGCTTCGATGGCGGCCATTTCCGGGTCAGCGTCCGGGGTGTCCGGCGATGCTTCGATCAGGCCGACGTGGTTGAAGTCCCAGGCCACCGAGCCGGAAGCGCCCAGTTGCCCCTTGCGGAACGCCACGCGGATTTCCGCCACGGTGCGGTTGATGTTGTCGGTGACGCACTCGACGATCAACGGCACCTGGTGCGGGGCGAAACCTTCGTAGGTCACGCGGTGGTACTGCACGGTTTCACCGAGCAGACCGGCGCCCTTCTTGATTGCGCGGTCCAGGGTTTCCTTGGGCATCGAGGCCTTCTTGGCCTGCTCCACCACCAGCCGCAAGTGGGCGTTGGTCGAGGTGTCCGCACCGTTGCGCGCGGCGATGGTGATTTCTTTCACCAGCTTGCCGAAAATCTTGCCCTTGGCATTGGCTGCCGCTTCTTTATGTTTGACTTTCCACTGTGCGCCCATGACTCACTCTCTACTATCCATGGCGCCGAAACGTCTACTGGCCGGCGCTTTGGGGGCAGAGTTTATAGCGCAGCCACGCATCGTTCCACCAAAAAACCCTCAAGGCGCCAACTCGAAAAACGCCTGGATCAAGCGCAACGACCGGCGCCGCTCCAGGCAGCCGAGACTGTGCCGGTTCAGCAGGCCATCGCCGAGGATCGGTACGGCGTGTACGCGCGGGTCCTGGCTGACCTCTATCGACGACACCACCCCCAAGCCCAACTCGGCGGCAACCGCTTCGGTCACCGCTTCCCGGCTGTCGAGTTCCAGCAGCACCCTGGGCCGCACCTGGGCGGCCAGGCACGCGTCGTCAAAGGTACGCCGGGTGATGGAGCTGGGCTCGCGCAGCACCATGATCACCTCGTTCAACTGCGCCAGTTCAATGCCCTCGGCCTGCGCCGCCCACGGATGCGCGGCCGGCACCAGCGCGCAGATACGCGACTCGCCTAAGGGTTGCAGGTGCAGGCCATTGCGCGGTTCTACTTCGGTCAGCACCGCCACGTCTGCATGCTCCGACAACAAGGCCGCGAGGGTTTCCTGGGCATTGCCCAGGCGCAGGTTCACCGTGATCCCCGGATAGCAGGCCCGCAAGCGGGCGATCATCGGCATCACCAGATGCGGGCCGTCCGCCGCCACTTCCAGGCGCCCGGTGAGCAATTGGCGATTGGCTTCAAGCATGGCTTGCGCCTCGTCGACCAAACCGAAAATCGCGCGGGTGATCGCCGCCAGGCGCGCGCCCTCTTCGGTCAACTCCACTCGCCGCGCGGTGCGACGCAGCAAGGGAATCTGGTAGTGCTCTTCCAGGGCCTTGATATGCCCGGTCACCGCCGGCTGGCTGATGAACAGCCGGGCCGCCGCCCGGGTAAAACTGCCCTCGCGGGCTACGGCATCGAATGCGCGCAGTTGGAACAGATTCATAGCTATCGGCCTCACTGATAGCTTGAATAACAACAAACAATTTGATTGATGACAAGCCAAACTGCAATTTAGGCGCCGTAGAGTCGACCCGTTGTTTTACGAGGAGCCAAGATGCGCACTGCCACGCCAATCCTGCTGACCCCCGGCCCCCTGACCACGTCAAACCGCACCCGTCAGGCGATGATGGTGGACTGGGGTTCATGGGATGAGCGTTTCAACCAACTCACCGCCAGCGTTTGCGAGCAATTGCTGGCGATCATCCAGGGTGCCGAGCGTCATCATTGCGTGCCGTTGCAAGGCAGTGGCACCTTCGCCGTCGAAGCCGCCATCGGCACCCTGGTACCGCGCAACGGCAAGGTACTCGTATTGGTCAACGGCGCCTACGGCAAGCGCCTGGCGAAGATCTGCGAGGTGCTCGGCCGTGCATTCAGCACCTTTGAAACCCGGGAGGACGAACCCACCGCCGCCGCCGATGTGGACCGCCTGCTGCACGCCGACACCGCTATCACCCATGTCGCGCTGATCCACTGCGAAACCAGCACCGGCATCCTCAACCCGCTGGCGCAGATCGCCGAGGTGGTCAAACGCCACGGCAAGCGCCTGATCATCGACGCCATGAGTTCCTTCGGCGCATTACCGATCGACGCGCGCGAAGTGCCGTTCGACGCGCTGATCGCAGCCTCCGGCAAATGCCTGGAAGGCGTGCCAGGCATGGGGTTTGTCTTCGTCGAAAAAACCGCGCTGGCCGCCAGCCGAGGTCATTCTCACTCCCTGGCGATGGACCTGTTCGACCAGCACCACTACATGGTCCAGACCGGCCAATGGCGTTTCACCCCGCCCACTCACGTGGTCGCTGCCCTGCACGAAGCGCTGCTGCAGTACCACGAAGAAGGCGGCCTGAGCGCCCGCTATCAACGCTACGCGACTAACTGCCAGACACTGCTGGACGGCATGGCCGAACTGCGCCTGCGCAGCTTCCTGCCGGCGGCGATCCAGGCACCGATCATCGTCACCTTCCACGCACCCAAGGACCCGCGCTACCAGTTCAGGGAATTCTACGAGCGGGTCAAGGCCAAGGGTTTTCTCCTGTATCCGGGCAAATTGACCCAGGTCGAGACCTTCCGCGTGGGCTGCATCGGCCAGGTCGATGCCGCAGGCATGCAGGCCGCCGTCAACGCCATTGCCCAAGTGCTGCAAGACATGAACGTGCTGGACATCTGATTTTCCCCTTACCGACAGGATCTGCACAATGAACTATCAAAACCCCACCACCCTTCAGGCCGTCATCCTCGACTGGGCCGGCACCGTGGTCGACTTCGGCTCGTTTGCGCCCACGCAGATTTTCGTCGAGGCCTTCGCGGAGTTCGGCGTACAGGTTTGCATCGAAGAAGCCCGTGGCCCGATGGGGATGGGCAAGTGGGACCACATCCGCACGCTGTGCGACCAGCCGCAAGTTGCCGAGCGCTACCGCCAGGCGTTCGGCCGCACGCCCACCGACGACGACGTAACGGCCATTTACCAGCGTTTCATGCCGTTGCAGATCGAGAAAATCGCCGAACACTCGGCGCTGATTCCCGGCGCCCTCGACACCCTCGCCGGGCTGCGCGCGCAGGGCATCCGGATCGGTTCCTGCTCCGGCTACCCCAGGCAAGTGATGGACAAAGTGGTCGCCCTGGCCGCCAGCAACGGCTATGTCGCCGACCATGTGGTCGCCTCCGACGAAGTCCCCAATGGCCGCCCGTGGCCGGCCCAGGCCCTGGCCAATGTGATCGCGCTGGGTATTGACGATGTGGCGGCGTGCGTGAAGGTCGACGACACCGTGCCGGGCATACTGGAAGGCCGCCGCGCAGGCATGTGGACCGTGGCGCTGACCTGCTCCGGCAACGCCCTGGGCCTGACCTACGAGCAATTCCGGGGCTTGGACAGTGCCACATTGGCCAGCGAGCGCCAGCGTATCGAAGCGCTGTTCGAAGGCTCACGCCCGCACTACAGCGTGGACACCATTACCGAGCTGCCCCAGGTGATCGCCGATATCAATGCGCGCCTGGCGCGTGGGGAAATGCCGCAAAGCGACTGACCGAGGTCAAGGCAACCGCATTCGCAACGGGCGAAGCGCTTGAAACAGGCATACAGTTACCCTACTCCGTCAAAGAACGGAGGCATGCCCTGACAAGTGAGGAACCCAGTAATGCCGTGGAAAAATTCCGATACACGCTACAGCACCATGTCGATTGCGTTGCACTGGTTGATGGTGGTGCTGCTGGCGGTGGTTTACGCCTGCATTGAACTGCGCGGGCAGTTCCCCAAAGGCAGCGGCGCACGCACGCTGATTGTGGAAATGCACTTCATGCTTGGCCTCACTGTGTTCGTGCTGGTGTGGTTGCGCCTGTTTGCGCGCAGCCTGGGCGTTGCACCGAAAATACTGCCGCAGCCGCCGCAATGGCAGAGCCTGCTGGCAACCCTGATGCACGCTGCGCTGTACGCCCTGATGATCGGCATGCCGATTGCCGGTTGGCTGATCGTCAGTGCCGAAGGGCATTCGGTGATGTTCTATGGGATGGAATTGCCGCCGCTGATTGGCGAGAACAAGGCATTGGCCAAGCAGATCGAAGGCTGGCATGTGTGGTTCGGCAAAGCGGGGTATTGGCTGATCGGGCTGCATGCATTGGCGGGGATCTTTCATCATTATGTGCTGCGCGATAACACCGCACTGCGCATGATGCCGGGCCGGAGTGTTCGCTGAGCTAGGCGTTGAAGCCTCGGCGGCCTTGCAAGCCGCCGGTGTGAACGAAGATCAACCGAGTGCCGGCCGCAAAACGTCCGGCGTCGATCTGCTGCTTCAGCGCCAGCAGCGCCTTGCCGGTGTAGAGCGGCTCCAGGGGTATGCCACACGCCTGTTGCGTGCTGTCGATGAATTCGAGCAATAGCGGGTCGACGCTGGCAAAGCCGCCACGGCTGGCGTCAAGCAAGTGGTAGCCGTGCTGCACGATGGCATTGACGTTCTGCGCCACACCGTGATCATCCGGCACCGCCATCGCCCCGTACACGGCATGCGCGCCCGCCTCGGCCAGCGCCAGGCCGGCCAGGGTGGTGCCAGTGCCGGCCGCCAGCCACCAGGCGTCGTAGTCGCCCCAGCCCAGGTTCGCCAATTGCGCCCGCGCCTGCTCGAGCAATACCGCGCAACCCAACGCTCCGGTCAATCCGCCACCGCCTTCGGGTACCGGGTACAAATGCGGATACTGCTCATGCCAAGGCAACCAGAACCCCGGCGCATGCCGCTCGCGATAACCGCCGTAGCCCAGCCAATGCAGGTGCATGCCTAAGGCTTTCAGGTCGAGCACTGTGGGGGTGTCCTGGGCATGGCCGCGCAACAGGCCGACGGTGGCGAAGCCAAAGCGCTTGCCCGCCGCCGCCAGTGCATGCAGATGGTTGGAGTAAGCCCCGCCGAGGCTGATGATGCCGCTGGCGCAGGCCTGTTGCGCCTGGGCCAGGTGGCCGCTGAGCTTGAACCATTTGTTGCCGCTGATCAGCGGGTCGATACGGTCCAGGCGCAGTACAGCCAACTCAACGCCCTGCAGCCAGTCCAGTTGCACGGGTTCAAGAGGAGCGTGGGGGAGCCAGTCGAAAGGACCCATGAGGGCGCATCTGCCTGAAAAAGAGCGGCAGTCTACCACCGCTCCTGTTCTTCACAGCTCCTGTGCCTCAAAGCTCGGCGGCGAGACGCGAGCCCTGGTTGATGGCGCGCTTGGCGTCCAGTTCGGCCGCCACATCGGCACCGCCAATCAGGTGCACGTGCTGCCCGGCGGCGACCAGGCCGTCGTGCAGTTCGCGCAGCGGGTCCTGGCCGGCGCAGATGACGATGTTGTCCACCACCAGCACCTGGGGCTCGCCCTCGGCGCCGATGCGGATGTGCAGGCCTTCATCATCGATCTTCAGGTATTCGACGCTGTTGAGCATCTGCACCTGTTTGTTTTTCAAGCCGGTGCGGTGGATCCATCCGGTGGTCTTGCCCAGGCCGTCGCCGACCTTGGACGCCTTGCGTTGCAGCAGGAACACCTCACGCGCCGGTGCATGCCGCTCGGGCTTGATCCCGGCCACGCCGCCACGGGCCTCAAGCAGGGTGTCGATGCCCCACTCCTTCCAGAACGCTTCACGGTCCAGGCTGGTAGACACGCCCTGATGCACCAGGAATTCCGACACGTCGAACCCGATGCCGCCAGCGCCGATCACCGCCACACGCTTGCCCACCGGCTTGCGCTCGAGGATCACATCCAGATAACTCAGCACCTTGGCGTGTTCCACACCGGGGATCGCCGGGGTACGCGGCGCGATACCGGTGGCCAGGATCACCTCGTCATAACCGCCCGCCACCAGTTGCGCCACGTCGACACGGGTGTTGAGGCACATCTCGACATGGGTAGTCTGCAATTTGCGCTTGAAGTAACGCAGGGTTTCAAAGAACTCTTCCTTGCCCGGCACACGCTTGGCGATGTTGAACTGGCCGCCGATCTCGCTGGCGGAATCGAACAGCGTCACCTGGTGGCCGCGCTCGGCGGCCACCGTTGCCGCCGCCAGGCCGGCGGGGCCGGCGCCGACTACCGCGATTTTCTTGATCTGCTTGACCGGCAGGTAATTAAGCTCGGTTTCATAGCACGCCCGCGGGTTGACCAGGCAAGTGGTCAGCTTGCCGCCGAAGGTGTGGTCCAGGCACGCCTGGTTGCAGCCGATGCAGGTGTTGATCTCGTCGGCGCGCCCGGCCGCGGCCTTGTTGACGAACTCCGGGTCGGCGAGGAACGGCCGCGCCATGGAGACCATGTCGGCGTCGCCTTCGGCGAGGATCTGCTCGGCGACTTCGGGGGTGTTGATGCGGTTGGTGGTGATCAACGGGATCTGTACCGCCCCGCGCAATTTGGCGGTGACCTTGCTGAACGCCCCGCGCGGCACCTTGGTGGCGATGGTCGGAATGCGCGCTTCGTGCCAGCCGATGCCGGTGTTGATCAGGGTCGCACCGGCCTGCTCGATGGCCTTGGCCAGCTGCACGACTTCGTCCCAGACGCTGCCGCCCTCAACCAGGTCGAGCATCGACAGGCGGAAGATAATGATGAAATTCGGGCCTACCGCTTCACGCACCCGGCGCACGATTTCCACGGCCAGGCGCATGCGGTTTTCAAAGCTGCCGCCCCAACGGTCGGTGCGGTGGTTGGTGTGGGCGGCGAGAAACTGGTTAATGAAGTAGCCCTCAGAACCCATGATTTCCACGCCGTCGTACTCGGCGACCTGGGCCAGCAGCGAGCAGGTGACGAAATCCCGGATCTGCTTCTCGATGCCCTCCTCGTCCAGCTCCTTGGGCTTGAACGGGTTGATCGGCGCCTGGATCGCGCTCGGCGCCACTTGCTTAGGGCTGTAGGCATAACGCCCGGCATGCAGAATCTGCATGCAGATCTTGCCACCGGCGTCGTGCACGGCTCGGGTGACGATCTTGTGTTTTTGCGCCTCTTCGTCGGTGGTCAGCTTGGCCGCACCGGCATACACGCCGCCTTCATCGTTCGGGCCGATGCCGCCAGTCACCATCAGGCCGACGCCGCCACGGGCACGCTCGGCGAAGTAAGCCGCCATGCGCTCGAACCCGCCGGGCTTTTCTTCCAGGCCAGTGTGCATGGAGCCCATCAGAGTGCGGTTGCGCAGGGTGGTAAAACCCAGGTCCAACGGGGCCAGCAAATGCGGGTAGGCAGCAGCGGTCATGGTACAGCTCCACAACGGATCATCACGGGACGTGGAGGGCTCGAATGGCACCCCATCGGTTTATGTCCCACAGACTAAGAGGCGATCACCTACCGCTCAATGACTGAAACTGACAAGTTATTGATCCAAATGCACAGCACCCCTTGGCAAGCCAGGCCATGGGCCCTACCCTAGTCGCGAACCCTGCCCCCGGTGTGTTGTCTGTTGCCCCATGCGTAAATTACTCGTGTTCACCGTCTCCATGGCCCTGGTTGCCGCCCTTGCCGCGTATCTGGTCTGGACCCAGGAGCGCCCCGTGGGGCATTACCTGTCAGACCTGCGCATCACCCTCGCCGTCAACGAAGGCCAGCCGGCCGAGCGTGGCAACCTGCTGGGCATCCAGCCGGAGCTGTTCCCTGCCGACTACCAGAGCCTGGAACGCTTGCACTTGAAGCTCTCGGCCTATCTGCAAAAGGCCCGTGAGCTGGGCTTGATCAACGACAAGACCATCGTGGTGCTGCCCGAGCACATCGGCACCTGGCTGATGCTGGGCGGCGAGAAAAACGAGCTGTACCAGGCGCCTCATCTCAGGGACGCAATGAACTGGTTGTCAGTCAGCAACCCGGTGCAGTTCATGCGCGCCTGGATCAGCGCCACCGGCGAGAACCGCATGGACGATGCGTATTTGCGCATGAAAGCGCCGGGCATGGCGCGCGATTACCAAGTGCTGTTTGGCGGCCTGGCCAAGGAGTTCGGCGTGACCCTGGTGGCCGGCTCCATCGCCCTGCCCAACCCGAGTGTCAGCCTGGGGCAACTGCAGGTCGGCCACGGCGCGCTGTACAACGTCAGTCTGGTGTTTGCCGCCGACGGTTTGCCCCTGGGCCAGCCGCAACGTCAGCTGTATCCAATCTACGACGAACGCGGCTTTATCGAGCCGGGCGATGAAAACATCGTCAGCGTGGTCGACACCCCGGCCGGGCGCCTGGGCATCCTGATCGGCAGCGACAGCTGGTACCCGGATAACTACCGCAAGCTCAACGATCAAGGCGCCCAATTGATCGCAGTGCCGGCCTACGTGACCGGGCGCGACACCTGGGACCGCCCGTGGCGCGGCTTCAAGAGCGTGTCGACGCCGTCGGAAGTCAGCCTCAAGCCCGAAGAAACCAGCGAGGGCGAAGCCTGGCGCCGCCTGACTTTGATCAGCCAGCCACCGATCAGCCAAGCCACGGCGGGCATGAGCGTGTTTTTGCGTGGGCAGTTCTGGGAACTGGGCAGCGCCGGGCAAAGCTTTCTCAGCCGCAACGGGCAACTGTTCGCCGATGGCGATGCCCGTGGCGCGCGCCTGCTGAATATCTGGCTGTAGCCGCGTGAAGCCGGTACGCCTGGGAGATTTGTCGGTGGGCTTCGTGCATACCTTGGCCGATGCCGTGCACAGCCACGGCTTGGACCCGCAACCGCTGCTGCTGCAATACGGCCTGGACCCCGCCCGCCTGGCCGAAGCGGGCGCGCGGTTGTCGATACCGCGCTATATGCGCCTGGGCCATGCGGCCATCCAACTGACCGGCGATGCGGGGCTGGGCCTGCGCATGGGCCAGCTCAGCCGCCTGAGCCAGGCCGGGCTCGCCGGTGTCACCGCGGCCCAGGCACCGAATGTGCGCGAAGCCGCGCGTACGCTGACGCGTTTCGAACCCTTGTATGGCTCCAACTACCGTGGGCAATCGAGTTTTCATGAGGACGCCGAAGGCGCTTGGCTGCGGTTCTATTCGATCAGCCCTTACAACGCCTACAACCGCTTTGTGGTGGACTCGATCATCGCCGGCTGGCTGCATCAACTGTCGAGCCTGGCGCAACAAAGGGTGCAGGCCCAGCGCATCGAAATCGAGTTCGAGGCTCCCGAGTACAGTGAGCGGTATGACGTGCTGGGGTCCGCACCGGTGCAGTTCGGTGCCGAGAACAATCAACTGCGTCTCAGCCAACCTACCCTCGCCCTGCGCAACCCGCACCACTGCCCGAGTACCTGGCAGCTGTTGCTGCAACTGTGTGAACGGGAACTGGAGCAGCTGACGCGCACCCGCAGCCTGCGCGAGCGCATTACCCGGTTGCTCGGGCCGATGCTCAATGGCGGCCGGGAACCCGACCTGGAAGAAGTGGCGGCACGCTTGAAGCTGCCCACTTGGACACTGCGCCGCAAACTGGCCGACGAGGGCACCCAGTTCCGTGCGATTCTCAACGACACCCGCCGCGACCTGGCCATGACCTACATTCGCGATACGGAACTGGCTTTCGGCGAGATCGCCTACTTGCTCGGTTTCGCTTCAGCCCAAGCCTTCCAACGCGCCTTCAGGCGCTGGAACAACCAGACCCCAGGGGAATTTCGCCGCAGTCAGCGGCATTCCGCCTGAAGTCGGGCTTACAGTTCGGTGGCATCGTCGACCGGGTCCAGCGGGTCGAATTCGAATGCCTGGTACTCCAATAGTTCTTCCTGGTAATCGTCCATGGGGGACTCCTTGTTGAGTTAAAAGCGGCCGCACGATTAATGACCTGCACGATCAGCCTAAAGTGCCGTCATGACGAAAAAATGTCTGCGCCATGACGGCTCTGCTCTCGAAGATTAAACGCATCGGCGGCGGACTGATTTAGCGGCTTAGCGCTGACGCGCAATTGCAATCATTGCAATTGCAATTACCAGTCAAATTCCATTAGGGTAGACCCTCTGTTGCCAGGAGCCACGCCCATGCCCGCCTCTACCGCGAACGCTGCGCAATTGTGCATCGACGCACTCACCCCCTGCGCATCCACGCGCAACTCGCCGCTGTACACCATCATGACCATGGCCAACACCTTGGAATCGAGCCGCCAAGCCTGGGTGATTCGCGGGCAGTCACGCAGTCGGCGCGTGGGCAGCTGGCCCACCTGGTTTGCGCGCAACACCGGCGAAAAACCGCTGCTCTACCTGCACAGCGTGACGTCGTCCGCGCAGCTGTGCGCATTGTCAGACCAGACCGCCCAGCGCGGCATCTTGTGCAACGCCAGCGAAACCCAGCCATCGCCTTGGCCGAAGGGCGCGCAGCCGTCGTTGCCATTGTGGCTGTCGGCCAATCCACGCTGCACGCCCTACGACCCCGCCTCGGGCGAAGAAGCACAGGCGATCGTGCTGGCGGGGTTGCGCACGTTATATATCGACGGCACGCCGGGTTTTTATTACCTGGCGTTACATGACCAAGAAAGCGCCATCGCACCGCAGACGCTGGACCGTGAAGGCATAGTCAAGGGCATGTACTCCGTGCGGCGACCGGGCGCAGGGGCGACAGTGCACCTGCTCGGTGCCGGCCGGGCACTGGAGGAGGTGATACACGCGGCGCAGTTGCTGGAAGATGAATGGGGCATCGCGGCGCACGTCTGGAGTTGCCCCAGTTACACCCGGTTGGCCCGCGAGGCGGCGGCCGCTGAGCGCTGGAACCGCCTGCATCCGCATGCGCCCAGGCGCAGCTGCCATCTGCGCGACTGCCTGGCGGGGAGCCGCGCCCCGGTAGTTGCCGTCACCGGATACCCGCAGGCGGTTGTCGATCAGTTGGCGGCGCATGTTGATACGCGCTTCGTGGCGCTGGGCGCAGGCTCCGTGCAGGCAGCCGCACCGAACCGGTATTGGATTGTGGTGTTGGCGCTCAAAGCCTTGGCCGATGAGGGGCATCTGGACACACAAAAAGTGAAAGACGCCCTGCAACGCTATGGCCTGATATGAGCGGAAACGCGGCACCTCAGGTTTTGCGTCGACTGCGGGTTTGTACACCCGCCTCCATGGCCAGCCCCGCCGTACGCTCCAGCGCATCGGCAAAGGCCCGGCGATGCTCAGGCTCGATCTGCGACAGGAACAGCTCGTCCACAGTGCTTTCGTAGATCTTCCACATTTTTTTGCGCAGGGTCCGGCCTGCCTCGGTGATTGAGGCAAACGCCGCCCGACCATCACCGTCGGAACGCGAGCGCACCACCAGGCCGTCTTTTTCCAGGCGGTCGACCAGACGCGTGAGGTTGTAACGCTCGATGGCCAGTACATCGGCCAGTTCATGCATACGGCGAGTGCCCTCAGGACCGCTTTCCAGTCCCCACAACGCGTCGTACCAGGCATACGGCGGCAGTTGCGCCTCGGCCAACCGGCGCTCGATTTCACGGATGACCGTCCTGTGGGCCCTGACAAAACGGAACCATACATCAGGCTCTTTCGACGACATGCACCACCATCCGGGGAATTTCAAGAAGGTTGCAATAGTAGCTCATCCCGGGCTAAATTCGGGCATGTCGTTGCAATTGCAACTATAACCGCGCCACGCCCACAAGGCGTTCGCCGCCTGGAATCCGCTTACCCTGGAGCCTCATATGAACCCGAATAACGCCGCGTCCCTGGACAACGATCCGCAGGAAACCCGCGAGTGGCTGGACTCCATCGAATCGGTGCTGTCGGCCGAAGGCCGCCCCCGCGCCCACTACCTGATCGATCAGTTGCTGGATTTCGACGTCGCGCGCCACGGCGACTTTTACGGACGGGTGACCACCCCTTACGTGAATACCATTGCCGTCGATCGCCAAGTGCCCTACCCCGGCAATCTGGACATCGAACGCCGCACCAACGCATTTATCCGCTGGAATGCCATGGCGATGGTATTGCGTGCAGGCAAACACTCCGGGGTGGGTGGGCATATCGCCACCTATGCGTCAGCCGCAGTGCTGTACGACGTAGGCTTCGACCATTTCTTCCGAGGCCGAACTGACACGTTCGACGGCGACCTGGTGTACATCCAGGGCCATTCCTCCCCCGGCATCTATGGCCGCGCATATCTGGAAGGCCGTATCAACGAAGCCCAACTGGACAACTTTCGCCGCGAGGCCGGCGGCGAAGGCCTATCGTCATACCCTCATCCACGGCTGATGCCGGACTTCTGGCAATTCCCTACGGTGTCCATGGGGCTCGGGCCGATCACTGCCGCGTACCAGGCGCGTTTTATGCGTTACCTGGAGTTTCGCGACCTCAAGCCACACCAGGGTCGCAAGGTCTGGGCGTTCCTGGGCGATGGCGAAATGGATCAGCCGGAATCCCTGGCCGCCATTTCCGTCGCTGGCCGTGAAAAACTCGACAACCTGATCTTTGTGGTCAACTGCAACCTGCAGCGCCTGGACGGCCCGGTGCGCGGTAATGCCAAGGTGATCCAGGAGTTCGAGAGCCTGTACCGCGCTGCTGGCTGGAATGTGATCAAGGTAATCTGGGGCGGTGGCTGGGATGCGCTGCTGGAAAAGGACCACAGCGGCCTGCTGCGCCAACGCATGATGGAATGCGTGGACGGTGACTATCAGAATTACAAATCCCAGAATGGCGCCTACGTACGCGAACACTTCTTTGGTAAATATCCGGAGTTGCTGGCACTGGTTGCAGATATGTCCGACGACGACATCTGGAAACTCTCACGGGGCGGGCATGACCCGGACAAGGTCTACAACGCCTACGCCGCCGCAGTGCGGCACAAGGGCCAGCCCACGGTGATCCTGGCCAAGACCGTAAAAGGCTTCGGCATGGGCGAAGCCGGCGAAGGCCAGAACATCAACCATCAATTGAAGAAGATGGGGGCCGACGCGGTGAAAGCCTTCCGTGACCGCTTCGGGCTGGAAGTGGCGGATGACCAGCTCGACGAAATCCCCTACCTCAAACCCGCCGCCGACAGTGTCGAAGCCCGCTACTTTGCCGCCCGACGCCAGGCCCTGGGCGGCTATGTGCCCGCTCGGCACAGCAGCGTCGCGCCGTTGACGATCCCGCCGCTGTCCGCCTTCGCCACTCAACTCAAGGACACCGGCGAGCGCGCGATTTCCACCACCATGGCCTTCGTGCGCATCCTGGGCACGCTGCTCAAGGACCCACATCTGAGCAAGCTGATCGTCCCCATCGTGCCGGATGAGTCGCGCACCTTCGGCATGGAAAGCCTGTTCCGACAGATCGGCATCCACTCCGCCGTCGGCCAGCTGTACACCCCGCAGGACGCTGGGCAACTGAGCTACTACAAAGAGAGCAAGGACGGACAGATCATGCAGGAAGGCCTGAATGAATCGGGTGCTATTTCCTCGTGGATCGCGGCGAGTACGTCCTACAGCAACCACGGCCTGATGACCGTGCCTTTCTATATCTTCTATTCGATGTTCGGCTTCCAGCGCGTCGGCGACCTGGCCTGGGCGGCCGGAGATGCGCGGGCCCGCGGTTTTCTGCTGGGGGCCACGGCCGGGCGCACTACCCTGATGGGCGAAGGCTTGCAACATGACGACGGGCACAGCCATATCCTGGCGTCAGTGATTCCGTGCTGCGTGGCCTATGATCCGACCTTTGCCTACGAGCTGGCGGTGATCATTCGCGAGGGCATGCGCCGTATGTATGTCGAGCAGGAGGATATCTACTACTACATCACCCTGCTCAATGAAAACTACCCGCACCCGGCGATCCCCGAAGGCGTGGAGGATGGCATTCTCAAAGGTATGTACCCGTTGAGCACACACCCCGACGCACAGGTGCAATTGATGGGCAGTGGTTCGATTTTGCGCGAAGTGATCGCCGCAGCGGCCCTGCTTGAGCAGGACTTTGCCGTACACAGTGATGTATGGAGCGCCACCAGCCTGACTGAGCTGCGCCGTGACGGGCACGCAACAGAGCGCTGGAACCTGCTGCATCCGGAGGCTGAGCCACGCCTGAGCTACGTGGAGCAGTGCCTCGTCGGTAAAGCCGGGCCAATGGTGGTGGCAACGGACTACATGAAATTATTCGCAGACCAGATCCGCCCTTTCGTACACGGCCGCCGCTTTGTGGCGTTGGGAACCGATGGTTTCGGGCAGTCGGATACGCGGGAAGCGCTGCGCGAGTTTTTTGAAGTGGATCGACACTTCATCGTGCTGGCTGCCCTGAAGGCACTGGCAGATGACGGCGTGATAGGCCGTGACAAAGTCGTGGAGGCCATCAGCCGCTACGGGATCAATGCCGACAAGGCAGACCCCGTAGCGGTGTGAATCACTGCGCAGGCGTTGGCAGGGGTGGAATCGCCTCTGTCGGCGCTGGCAGGTTCGGGTTGGTCGGCGCCGGCGCGGGCTCCGCTGCCGGGGCCGGTGCGGTGTCCGGTACGGGCTCCGGCGCTACGCTCGGCGCGATCGGTGCGGCTTCGGCTGGCGGTGCAAGCGGTTGCGCAGCGGCAGGCGTTGCCGGTGTCTCCTGGGGCGCCTCGACCTTCTCGGCGGCCGGTGCAGCCTTCGGCTCAGGCATACCAAGCTCATCCTTGGGCTTCTCGGGGATGTGCGCAGCCTGCTTCACTTCCTGGGGCAGGAACACATCCACCAATGCAAAGTAACGCTCATAGAACTTGGGCGCCGACACGGTCTCGCTCGCCACCTTGACCATCGAGTCATCGGTGGAGCCGATCGGCATCGACACCGAACCCAGTACCCCTACCCCGAGACTCGCGGAGTTGTTGACCTTCTTCAGGGCATAGCGGTCCTGCAAGGCGTTGGCAAACATCGTCGAATGATTGCTGCCTTTGCCATCCGCGGCACACACCACGTTGAAACTGATCTGCAGGTGGCTTTCGCCGGTCTGCTGGAAACTCTTGTTACCGGCCACCAACTTCGGGTCGCTGCTGGTGATGATATAGCCCTGGCTCAGCAAGGCACGACGCGCGGCTTCACAGGCCGCCACATCGCTTACCGGGTAATCGCGGGAAAACGTACCGGAATCGTCGAAATTCTCATGTTCGTAAATAGCGGTCTTGGGCGACGAGCAACCCGCCGCGCCCGCCAGCACCAGCGCCAACCCTAGGTTTCGCAAGTGAAATGATGTCGACATCGAAAATCCTGAGAAAAACAGTCCGGGCGGTATTGTGCAACAGAACGAGGCGTTGGCGCGCGCATTCCTGTCGGTAAAACGTCACAGGCTTTTGGGACCGGTGCCGCTGACTATGACAAGTTTGTTTACAACTTATTCCCCAACTTCCTATTATCGCCCTGGGTGCGCTGCTGCATATGGCACAGCGCAGGTTAAAGGATAAGCGTTGGTCGGGCCGCCAATGGAGATCTGTCGTGCCTGATAAACACCCTGCCATCCCTCGTCCTCAGCGTTTGACCGAGGGCGCACTGTCGGCCCTCGAGCGCTTTTCACGAATTGAAGCCGTCAGCGGCATCGTCCTGCTGCTGGCTGCCATCGTCGCATTGATCTGGGCCAACAGCCCGGCGGCCGACACCTATGAGCACTTCTGGAACACGCCGGTCACCCTTGGGTTGGGCGACTACAGCGTGTCGCGCTCCCTGCATTTCCTGGTCAACGATGGCCTGATGACCATCTTCTTCCTGGTGGTGGGCGCCGAGATTCGTCAGGAAATCAAGGACGGCGCGCTCGCCAACCTCAAGCTGGCCACGCTGCCATTGGGCGCTGCGCTGGGCGGCGTACTGATGCCGGCGCTCATCTACACCCTGCTCAACCACGGCACCGCCGCCGCCAGTGGCTGGGCCGTGCCCACCGCGACGGACATCGCCTTTGCCGTCGGCGTGCTGGCACTGTTGGGTAAGTCGATTCCCGGCGGCGTGCGTATTTTGCTGCTGGCCCTGGCGATTATCGATGACATCGTGGCGATCCTGATCATTGCCGTTTTCTTCACCGCCAGCCTCGATTACATGGGGCTGGTGATTGCCGTCGCCGGGCTGGCGCTGGTGCTGGTTTTCCAGCGCATGGGCATCAGCAAGGCCGCGATCTACCTGTTGCCAGGGGCGATTGTGTGGTTCGGCCTGCTCAAGACCGGCGTTCATCCGACGCTCGCCGGCGTGATCCTTGGGCTGATGACCCCGGTTAACTCCAAGCCCACCACCGAGCGCCCGCTGGACACCATCGGCCGCACGTTCAACGAATTGATGGAGCGCTTTTCCCAGTCGCCTGAAGGCCCAGGTCACGTTACCCAGCCGTTGAAGCAATTGCGCGAAGCACAGCGGGAAATATTACCGCCAGTGCAGCGGGTCCAATCGGCGCTGCATCCATGGGTGGCGTTCGGCGTGATGCCGCTGTTCGCCCTGGCCAATGCGGGTGTCAGCCTGAGCGGCTTCAACCTGGACGATCCCCTGCCCCAGGGTGTGTTCATGGGCGTCATCTTCGCCCTGGTGCTGGGCAAACCCATCGGCGTGATGCTGGCGAGCATCACGCTGGTCAAGCTCAACCTCTGCAAGCTGCCGGACGGCGTTACCTGGACAGGTGTTGGCCTGGTGGGTCTGCTGGCGGGGATTGGTTTCACCATGTCGATCTTCATCTCCTCCCTGGCCTTCTCCGACCCGGCTTTGCTGGCGGCGGCCAAGCTGAGCGTATTGACGGCCTCGACCCTGGCGGCGGTCATCGGCCTGAGCTGGGGCAAGCTCAAGTTCTCAGGCAAGAAATCTGAGAGCTAAGCGCCACCGCCATAAGCGTGCGGCGTAAAAAGCGGCCGACCGGCGCTCCAAACGACGTCAATCGCGATAGCGCAACGCATCCACGAGGAGGCTGAACGCTTGTGTGGGTTGGCGTCGACTTGGGTAGTACAGGTGATATCCGGAAAACGGCGGGCACCAGTCCTCTAGAACACGAATTAAGCTGCCGTGTTCGATGTCCGATCTCACCTGCTCTTCAGGTAGGTACGCGAGCCCTTGACCTGATCGAGCCCCCATCAAAATGAGGGACGCAGATCCAACAACAAGCTGACCGTCCACATGGACGTTTACAGCTCGACCGTTCTTCTCGAATTCCCAAGCGTACAGTCCACCATGTGTAGGAAGTCGCAGGTTGATGCAGTTGTGAAACGTCAAGTCGGAGGGCGCCTGCGGCTGTCCGTACTTCTCGAAGTACACGGGCGTACCGACTACCGCCATGCGCATGTCCGGCCCTATCCGGGTGGCTATCATGCCTTGCGCGACCGTTTCGCCAGGTCGAATGCCAGCATCGAAACGCCCGCCCACGATATCTGTCAGCCCTACATCTACGACAATTTCAATTTTGATTTCTGGGTACAGAGGAAGGAATTTCTCCAGCTTGGGCCAGAGCACGGTGGCCGCGGCGTTTTCGGTAGCCGCGAGGCGCAGAGTACCTCTGGGATTTTCGCCCAATGCAGTAACCGCTTCTAACTCCGCATCGACCTCCGCAAACCGCTGGCCGACCGATTGCAGCAGGCGCTCGCCGGCCTGAGTGGGTGACACGCGCCTGGTCGTCCGAGTGAGGAGCCTTACGCCCAAGCGCGTCTCTAATGCCCGCATCGTTTGGCTCAGCGCCGACTGGGAGACACCCAGTTGCTTCGCTGCTTTGGTAAAGCTTTGTTCTCGTGCAACCACTAAAAACGTGACGAGGTCGGAAGCGGTCTGCTTGTGCATTGATAAGCCCCCCTTATATATCTAATCAATTTTAAGCACGTTATCAGAACCAATCGTGGCTGTTACTTTAGTTTCTGATCTAGCGCAGCCTCGCTGCCGAGTGAAAGGAAGGAAATTCTGATGGCATACGAAAAAGGCACAGCCCATAAGGCTTTTGGCGATGTAGCTCCGGCGCTTGCCGAATACACCGATAACCTGCTGTTCGATGATGTGTGGAAACGGCCCGGTCTCTCACCTCGTGACCGCAGCCTTGTAACCATCACCACCCTGATTGTGCTTTACCGTCAAAACGAGTTGCCGTACCACCTTAAGCTTGCCCTTGAGAATGGCGTGACCCGTGAAGAAATCATCGAAACGATCACCCATCTGGCGTTCTATGGCGGCTGGCCCGTCGCGGCGACCGCACTGAATACCGCTCGTAAGGTGTTCGAGGAGACCGGTAAATAAGCAGGGCCTGTGAATATTTTCCGCAACGCAGGTGCCCACTGACGTGGCAGCTGCCGCCCACTATCGGTGGCGCATTACGTGCTCAAGCCACCCGCGACTAAGAGAGAATTCCATGAGTGATTCAGACCTAACCATCATCCGCAACGGAACCAAGCCATCTGCAAAGGGCCCTGACACTTGGTTCACTGGCTCGGTTCGTATCGACACTATGTTCCAGGCAACAGCACCTGGTCGAGCAACGGGCGCCATCGTCACGTTTGAGCCATCCGCGCGCACCTTTTGGCATTCTCACCCGGGGGGTCAAACGCTAGTGGTATTGACGGGTGTCGGCTGGGTTCAATGCGAAGGTGGCCAGCGAACCGAGATTCGCGCGGGTGACGTAGTCTCCTGTGCTTGCGGGAAACGGCATTGGCACGGCGCTGCTGCGACGACTGCGATGTCCCATTTCGCGGTCACCGAAACGATCGATGGCAAGAATACTGACTGGATGGAGCCGGTGACCGACGAACAATACCTCGGCGGTGCGCTCGTAAGCTGACCACGTTGGCGTCGATGCTGTGATGGATGGCTACGTTGGCAATCGTCGCCCCGGATGGCAGGTATCGCGGGTCAACCTGAGCTTTAAACGGCGCAAAAAAAAGACCCCGGCCTTTTCAGGACGGGGTCTTTTCATTCAAGCCGGCATCAGAACTTCTTGATGTCTGCCTGGGTTTCCAGCTGCTTGCGGTAGGCCGCAAAATCCTGCTGGCCAATACGCGAAGCGAGGGCGCGGCGGTATTGCGCCTTTTCTTCGTCCGTAGGCGCAGCAGCTTCATTGACACCGTTCAAGCGCACGATCACCTGGCTGCCATCGCGCAGGCTGACGGTGGTGAAGCTCGGCTTGTCCTTGCCCGCAGGCTTGGGCATGCGGAACAGCGCTTGCAGCACGGCAGGGTCGACAGCTTCCTGGCCACGGGTAGCGGCTTCAGTCACCTTCCAGGCCTGTCCGTCAATCGGCTGGCTCAGGGCGATCTTGTCATCACGCAGGCCGGCGATCAGCTCGTCGGCATGGGCTTTGGCGGCAGCGCTCGCACGCTCCTTGGTCATCTGTGCGCGAATCGCCGTGGCAACCTTTTCCAGCGGCAGCTGGGCAGGCTTGAGGTGCTCTTTGGCGCGCAGCACGATGATGGTTTCCGGATCGAGCTCAATGGCGCTGCTGTTGGCACCCTCATCCAGCACTTCCGGGCTGAACGCTGCGGTGACCACGGCACGGTTGGCCGCGACGCCTTCGCCACCTTCACGGCCGAACGGCGCGGAAGTGTGTACGGTCAGCTTAAGATCGGACGCCGGCTGGGCCAGGTCGGACGCTTCGAATGCCGCATCTTCCAATTGCTTGGTCGCTTCGACAAACCGCTGTTCAACCTGCTGGGTCTTGAGCTCGCGGGTCAGCTTGTCTTTCAGGCTGGCGAACGATGGAACCTCGGGTGCTTCAACGCCCAGCAGCTTGATCAAGTGCCAACCGAAGGACGTACGCACCGGCACCGACACCTGGTCCTGCTTCAGGCCGTACAGCGCCGTCTCGAAGTCTGGATCGTAGACGCCAGGACCGGCAAACCCGAGATCGCCGCCATTGCTGGCCGAACCCGGATCCTGGGAGAACTCCTTGGCCAGGGCGTCAAACTGCTCGCCCTTGGCCAGGCGCGCCTGGATGTCTTCGATCTTGGCCTTGGCTTGCGCCTCGGTGACCTTGTCGTTGACCTCGATCAGAATGTGCGCGGCACGACGCTGTTCAGCGAGGTTGGCGGTTTCTTTCTCGTAGGCAGCCTGCAGTTCATCGTCCTTGACGGTGACCTGGTCGAAGAACGACGACTTCTTCAGCTCCAGGTAGTCGATGACCACCTGGTCCGGGGTCATGAACTCCTTGGCGTGCTGGTCGTAGTACGCCTTGACTTCGTCATCGGTGAGTTTCACCGCTGCCGGGTCGGCTTTAACGTTGACGGTGGCAAAATCGCGCGTCTGTTTTTCCAGGCGGGCAAATGCCAGCACCTCGGCATCGGTCACGAAACCACTGCCGGCGATGCCTGCGCGAACTTGGCCGATCAGCATTTCCTGAGTCAGCATCTGACGGAATTGCAGGCGGGTATAGCCCAGTTGACGGACCACCTGGTCAAAGCGTTCGGCGTTGAACTTGCCGTCTACCTGGAACTCCGGCGTCTGCAGGATCACCTGGTCCAAGGCCGCTTCCGAGAAGCCGAACTTGGCATCAGCAGCACCTTGCAGCAGCAGCTTGCGGTCGATCAGGCCCTTGAGGGCCGCGTCGCGCAGCAGTTTTTCGTCCAACAGGGAAGCATCGAAATCCTTGCCCAGTTGTTGCATCAGCTGGCGCCGTTGCATATCGACGGCCTGGCTCAATTCGGTCTGGGTGATTTCCTCACCGTTGACCTTGGCCACGTCCTGCTTGTTATTACCCGAAGCCTGGAAAATAGCCTCGATACCGGTGAACGCCATCAACGCGACGATGATCCCGATAATGGTCTTGGCAATCCAGCCTTGTGAATTGTCCCTGATATTTTGCAGCATGCGTCCCCCAGAAACGGTTGAACATCAAAAATAGGCAACCGTGGAGCGTGGGTAGAATCCGGATAGAAGAAAGGCGCATCCGAGGATGCGCCTTCTCGTAACTGGCGGAGCGGACGGGGGTTTGAACTCTGACCCCCGGCGTGGCGACCCAATGGATACGTGGGTCAGCTACCGCTCCGCTGCCAGGCCAGACCTACGTCTGACCCGGGTAAGCAAAGGCTTGATCGAAGCTTAGTTAACGGCTTCTTTCAGGGCTTTACCGGCTTTGAAACCTGGTTTCTTGGCAGCAGCGATTTGCAGTGCTTTGCCGGTCTGTGGGTTACGGCCAGTGCGAGCTGGGCGGTCAGTCACAGAGAAAGTACCGAAGCCTACCAGTACCACGGAGTCGCCGGCCTTCAGAGCGCCAGTGACGGATTCGATTACTGCGTCCAGCGCACGGCCGGCAGCAGCTTTCGGGATATCAGCGGATGCAGCGATAGCATCAATCAGTTCCGACTTGTTCACTCTAAGTCCCCTTATATATCTATGAGTATGATTCTAAGTTTTTTGGTAAAAAGCAAAAACCAGTGCTGAATGGCCTACAGACACTTAAGAGCCGCTTTATAACAAGGGCTCTAAAAAGCTGTCAAGGAAGCCCCCCAGGCTTCAACACCTTAATGCGTGCTAATTCTTTCCTTGGAATCCGACTCGCGTTTTTCGTCCTTCGCGACAATCTCCGGAGCCACATCCGGCAAGGGCTCCGGCGCGTATTGCAGCGCAATTTGCAGGACTTCGTCAATCCATTTAACCGGTTTAATCTGAAGATCCTGCTTGATATTGTCAGGAATTTCCTTCAAGTCGCGAACATTCTCTTCAGGAATGATCACGGTTTTGATTCCACCCCGGTGTGCAGCGAGTAATTTCTCTTTCAGCCCACCGATGGCCAATACCTGGCCGCGCAGGGTAATTTCCCCGGTCATCGCCACATCGGCGCGCACCGGAATACCGGTCAATGCCGACACCAGCGCCGTGCACATGCCTACACCGGCGCTCGGGCCGTCCTTCGGCGTAGCGCCTTCCGGCATGTGAATATGGGTGTCGTGCTTCTCGTGGAAGTCCAGGGGAATACCCAGGCTTCTGGCGCGACTGCGCACCACGGTCTGCGCGGCGGTGATTGACTCGACCATCACATCGCCGAGAGAACCGGTCTTGATCAACTGGCCCTTGCCCGGGATCACGGCAGCTTCGATGGTCAGCAGCTCGCCGCCCACCTGAGTCCACGCCAGGCCAGTCACCTGCCCTACCTGGTCCTGCTGTTCGGCCAGGCCGTAGCGGAATTTACGCACACCCAGGAAATGCTCCAGCGCATCGGCCGTCACCTTCACCGAGAAGCGTTTTTCCAAGGAATGCTCCTTGACCGCCTTGCGGCAGATCTTCGCGATTTGACGCTCAAGGCCCCGTACACCGGCCTCGCGGGTGTAATAGCGCACGATGTCACGAATGGCTTCAACGTCAAACTCGATCTCGCCTTTCTTCAGGCCGTTGGCCGCAGTCTGCTTGGGCGCGAGGTATTTGACGGCGATGTTGATCTTCTCGTCTTCGGTGTAACCCGGCAGACGAATCACCTCCATCCGGTCCAGCAGCGCTGGCGGAATGTTCATGGAGTTGGAGGTGCACAGGAACATTACGTCAGACAGGTCGTAGTCGACTTCCAGGTAATGGTCGTTGAAGTTGTGGTTCTGCTCGGGATCGAGCACCTCAAGCAACGCCGACGCCGGATCGCCACGCATGTCGCTGCCCATCTTGTCGATTTCATCGAGCAGAAACAGCGGGTTGCGCACACCCACTTTTGTCATCTTTTGAATCAATCTTCCTGGCATCGAACCGATGTAAGTCCGGCGATGGCCACGAATTTCCGCTTCATCACGCACGCCGCCGAGGGCCATGCGCACGAACTTGCGGTTGGTCGCACTGGCAATCGACTCGGCCAACGAGGTTTTACCCACCCCAGGCGGACCGACCAGGCACAACACCGGGCCGCGAATTTTCTTCACGCGCTTTTGCACCGCGAGGTATTCAAGGATACGCTCCTTGACCTCTTCAAGGCCGTAGTGATCGGCATCGAGGATTTCTTCGGCACGGGCCAGGTCCAGGCGTACCTTGGTCTGAGCCTTCCACGGCACCTGCACCAGCCAATCGATGTAGGAACGAACCACAGTGGCTTCGGCCGACATCGGCGACATTTGCTTGAGCTTGTTCAGCTCGGCCGTGGCCTTGGTCAGCGCGTCTTTCGGCAAGCCGGCGGCATCGATACGCTTTTTCAGCTCTTCGATTTCGTTATGGCCTTCCTCGCCGTCGCCGAGTTCTTTCTGAATGGCCTTCATCTGCTCATTCAGGTAGTACTCGCGCTGGCTGCGCTCCATTTGTTTCTTCACGCGGCCGCGGATGCGCTTCTCAACCTGCAGCAGGTCGATTTCGCCATCCAGCAGCGCCAGCACATGCTCGACACGGGCTGACAGATCGATGATTTCGAGAATGTCCTGCTTCTGCTCGATCTTCAGCGCCATGTGCGCAGCCATGGTGTCGACCAGGCGACTTGGCTCATCGATGCTGTTGAGCGACGAGAGGACTTCAGCCGGGACTTTCTTGCCCAATTGCACATACTGCTCGAACTGCGAAAGCAGGCTGCGCACAAACACTTCGGATTCACGTTCAGGGGCTTCGACTTCGTCGATCAGCGCCACTTCGGCGCGCAGGTGACCATCCACCTCCATGAAACGCTCTACCGCGCCGCGCTGCTCGCCTTCCACGAGTACCTTGACGGTACCGTCAGGCAGCTTGAGCAATTGCAGGACAGTCGCAACGGTGCCGACCCGATACAGGGCGTCTTCGCCTGGATCATCATCAGCAGGATTCTTCTGGGCCAACAGCAGGATCTGCTTGTCGCCCGTCATCGCGGCCTCGAGGGCTTCGATAGACTTCTCGCGCCCCACGAACAGCGGGATAACCATGTGCGGATAGACGACGACATCACGCAACGGCAGGAGAGGCAATTCGATGGTTGTCTTCATGATTTCGCCTCTATGACAGTTGAAAAATAAGCTTGAAACCAAGATGGGGGTTGCATGCAAAAAAAACAAGCGCAATGCCAGCACTTAAACGCATGAATAAACGCGATTTAATCTGCCATCCCGCAAAAACACCCGAAAAAAACAAGGGGCCCCGAAAGGCCCCTTGCTTGTACCGCCACTGCAAAGACGCTTACGCGTCAGGTGCAGCCTTGGCAGCCGGCTCACTGTTTTCGTAGATATACAGTGGCTTGGACTTGCCTTCGATAACGCTTTCGTCGATCACCACCTTACTCACCTCGGACTGCGAGGGGATTTCGTACATGGTGTCGAGCAACACGCCTTCAAGGATCGAACGCAGACCACGTGCACCGGTCTTGCGCTCCAATGCCCGCTTGGCCACTGATTTGAGCGCGTCGGTACGGAACTCGAGGTCCACACCTTCCATCTCGAACAGCTTGGCGTATTGCTTGGTCAGGGCGTTTTTCGGCTCGGTGAGGATCTGAATCAAAGCCGCCTCATCCAGCTCGTCCAACGTGGCCAGGACCGGCAGACGACCGACGAATTCCGGGATCAGACCGAACTTGACCAGATCGTCAGGTTCGACTTCACGCAGGGACTCGCCTACCTTCTTGCCTTCTTCCTTGCTACGCACTTCCGCGCTGAAACCAATGCCGCCACGGGTGGAACGCTGCTGAATAACCTTTTCCAGCCCGGAGAACGCACCGCCGCAGATAAACAGGATGTTACGCGTATCGACCTGCAGGAATTCCTGCTGCGGGTGCTTACGGCCGCCCTGGGGCGGTACCGAAGCGACCGTGCCTTCGATCAGCTTCAACAGTGCTTGCTGCACGCCTTCACCGGAAACATCCCGAGTGATGGACGGGTTGTCCGACTTGCGCGAGATCTTGTCGATTTCGTCGATGTAGACAATACCCATCTGGGCCTTCTCTACGTCGTAGTCGCACTTCTGCAGCAGTTTCTGAATGATGTTCTCGACATCTTCACCCACGTAGCCAGCCTCGGTGAGGGTGGTGGCGTCGGCGATGGTGAACGGAACGTTCAGCAGGCGAGCGAGTGTTTCCGCAAGCAGGGTTTTACCCGAGCCTGTAGGGCCGATCAGCAGGATGTTACTCTTGCCGAGTTCGACTTCGTCGCCTTTCTTGTCACGCTGGTTCAAGCGCTTGTAGTGGTTGTACACCGCTACGGCCAGAACCTTCTTTGCACGCTCCTGACCAATCACGTACTGGTCAAGGATGCCGCTGATTTCTTTAGGCGATGGGAGTTTGTGCGCACTGCTCTCGGCCTGGGCTTCCTGCACCTCCTCGCGGATGATGTCATTGCACAGGTCGACGCATTCGTCGCAGATAAACACCGAGGGGCCGGCAATCAATTTGCGTACTTCATGCTGGCTTTTGCCACAGAAGGAGCAATAGAGCAGCTTGCCGTTGTCCTCGCCGTTGCGGGTGTCAGTCATTCGTTCGATCCAAATCCGATAGGCTTGCAACACAAGATGAAGGCTTATGCGGGCTTTTTCAAGCCCGCCAGTGGTCGGACATGCCGACCAGCCCTATTTTGAGCGGCTTATATTAAGCGGGGCGCTTTTCGATCACTGCGTCGATCAACCCGTACTCACGGGCGGCTTCAGCGCTCATGAAGTTGTCACGGTTGGTATCACGCTCGATTTCTTCAAGTGTGTGCCCGCTGTGCTTGGCCATCAGCGTGTTGAGGCGCTCACGAATGAAGAGGATCTCCTTGGCATGGATTTCGATGTCCGATGCCTGGCCCTGGAAACCGCCCAGTGGCTGGTGAATCATCACGCGTGAGTTCGGCAGGCAGTAACGCTTGCCCTCGGCGCCGGCGGTCAGCAGGAATGCACCCATGCTGCAGGCCTGGCCAATGCAGGTAGTCGACACGTTCGGCTTGATGAACTGCATGGTGTCGTAGATCGACATGCCCGCAGTCACCGAACCGCCCGGCGAGTTGATGTAGAGATGGATGTCCTTGTCCGGGTTTTCCGCTTCAAGGAACAGCAGTTGCGCACAGATCAGGTTGGCCATGTAGTCCTCTACCGGGCCAACCAGAAAGATCACTCGCTCCTTGAGCAGGCGCGAGTAGATGTCGTAGGCGCGTTCACCACGAGCGGACTGCTCGACAACCATCGGGACCAGGCCGCCAGCGGCCTGGACATCAGAGTTCTGCTGAATATAGGAATTACGGAACATGCTCTGCAGTTACTCCCAAATAGTCATGTCTTGAAAACGCATAAGCCAGCGCGAGGCTGGCTTATGGTTGAATTTCCAACGAGTTGGACAATCAGTCGGCTTGTGCTGCTTCCGCCGGTTTGACTGCTTCTTCGTAAGAGACCGCTTTATCGGTCACCTTAGCCTTCTGCAGAACAGTATCCACAACTTGTTCTTCCAGCACAACCGAACGTACTTCGTTCAGCTGCTGGTCGTTCTTGTAGTACCAAGACACGACCTGTTCAGGTTCCTGGTAGGCCGACGCCATTTCCTGGATCATTTCGCGAACACGGTCTTCGTCTGGCTTGAGGTCGAACTGCTTGACCACTTCAGCCACGATCAGGCCCAGCACGACGCGTCGCTTGGCTTGCTCTTCGAACAGCTCGGCCGGCAGTTGGTCAGGCTTGATGTTGCCACCAAACTGCTGAACCGCTTGTACGCGCAGGCGATCCACTTCGTTGGACAGCAGGGCCTTAGGTACTTCGATCGGGTTGGCGGCCAGCAGACCGTCCATGACCTGGTTCTTGACCTTGGACTTGATCGCTTGACGCAGCTCACGCTCCATGTTCTTGCGAACTTCGGTGCGGAAGCCTTCGATACCGGTTTCCTTGATGCCGAATTGCGCGAAGAACTCTTCGTTCAGCTCTGGCAGCTTAGGCTCGGAAACGCTGTTGACGGTCACGGTGAACTCGGCGGCTTTGCCGGCCAGGTCCAGGTTCTGGTAGTCAGCAGGGAATTCCAGGTTCAGAACGCGTTCTTCGCCGGCTTTGGCGCCAACCAGGCCGTCTTCGAAGCCAGGGATCATGCGGTTGGAACCCAGCACCAGCTGAGTGCCCTTGGCGGAGCCACCAGCGAATACTTCGCCGTCAACCTTGCCAACGAAATCGATGTTCAACTGGTCTTCGTTCTGGGCGGCACGCTCGACCACTTCGAAACGGGTGTTCTGCTTGCGCAGGATTTCCAGCATGTTGTCCAGGTCCGAATCAGCCACTTCGGCGCTCAGGCGCTCGATAGCGATACCGTCGAAGCCCGCTACTTCGAATTCCGGGAACACTTCGAATACGGCTACGTATTCCAGGTCCTTGCCGGCTTCCAGGGACTTGGGCTCGATCGAAGGCGAGCCAGCCGGGTTCAGCTTTTGCTCGACAACGGCTTCGTAGAAGGAAGCCTGGATCACGTCACCTACAGCTTCCTGGCGCGCATCGGCACCAAAACGACGCTTGATTTCGCTCATTGGCACTTTGCCTGGACGGAAACCAGCGATCTTGGCCTTCTGGGCAGTCTGCTGCAGACGCTTGTTGACCGCAGTCTCGATACGCTCTGCCGGCACAGTGATGCTCAGGCGGCGCTCGAGAGCAGTAGTATTTTCAACAGAAACTTGCATGGATATTCCTCGTTGCACAGACATTAGCCGGCCATTTCCGACCCCAATCAAGGGCATGCATTCTAGTGGGTCAAACTCAAGAAGTCACCCTACTGAAAATACACCCGGAAACCGCCGGCAATTTATCGGTACGAAGGCACTGAAGTACCTCGCCCCGGTGACAAATACAGCCAATTGCGCCAGGGCTCTGCGCCGCCCCTCTATATATAGAAGAAGCTGCCATTCATCTCCCTGACGGCCCACCCCGCGAACGGAGCGGACAGGCAACGCGGCATCATCGAGACACACAAATACGACGAAACGCACTGCCGATGCGGCCCAGTACCTGCGACCGCCGAGATAATCAAACCGCCAAAACCAAAAAAGGCGCCAGACTGTTAAATCTGGCGCCTTTCGAATATGGGGTGGACGAAGGGGATCGAACCCTCGACAACGGGAGTCACAATCCCGTGCTCTACCAACTGAGCTACGCCCACCATATTGCGTTAACAAAGAAACCAAACCACTTCTTTGTTGAACCCTGCCCTGCCTGACGGCCGAGCAACGTTTTATTTGGTGCGGATGAAGAGACTCGAACTCTTACGCCTCGCGGCGCTGGAACCTAAATCCAGTGTGTCTACCAATTCCACCACATCCGCGCTTGAAGCTCTTAAAGCAAAGGCGCCAGACGATTAATCTGGCGCCTTTCAAATATGGGGTGGACGAAGGGGATCGAACCCTCGACAACGGGAGTCACAATCCCGTGCTCTACCAACTGAGCTACGCCCACCATCTAACGCTACTTGTGCCAAAGCTGCCTAATGGCGCACCCGGCAGGACTCGAACCTGCGACCATCCGCTTAGAAGGCGGATGCTCTATCCAGCTGAGCTACGGGCGCCTGATTAATCTGTACTCTTGGAGGATTACAAACTAAGTGTTTCCAGTCTTGCAGCACAACAATTCTGCTTGACCTTCTAACCAGTGCTAGGCTGTGCCCGACAAGTGCGACGAATAGTATAGAGGGTCCCGAAACCCGTCAAATCTTTTTTGAAAAAAACTGATTTTATTTAAGGGGTTAGGGCAATTTGCAGACCAAGCGCCTTTGCCCTCGCGCCCTGGCGTGCGAGAATGCGCGCACTTTTCTTCCCCCTCTCGATGGTTAATCACGCGTAATGACTGCACAACTTATCGACGGCAAATCAATCGCCGCCAGCCTGCGCCAGCAGATCGCCAAACGCGTCACCGAGCGTCGCCAGCAAGGCCTGCGCACGCCTGGCCTCGCGGTGATCCTGGTCGGCAGCGATCCTGCCTCTCAGGTTTATGTCTCGCACAAGCGTAAAGACTGTGAAGAGGTCGGCTTTATCTCTAAAGCCTATGACTTGCCTTCGGAGACCACTCAACAGGCCCTGACCGACCTGATTGACAGCCTCAACGATGACCCGAACATGGACGGCATCCTGCTCCAGCTGCCGCTGCCCGAGCACCTGGATGCTTCCAAACTGCTGGAACGCATCCGCCCGGACAAAGACGTCGATGGCTTCCACCCTTATAACGTCGGCCGTCTGGCCCAACGCATCCCACTGCTGCGCCCCTGCACGCCCAAAGGCATCATGACTCTGCTGGAAAGCACCGGGGTCGATCTGTATGGGCTCGACGCGGTTGTGGTTGGCGCCTCGAATATCGTCGGCCGCCCCATGGCCATGGAATTGTTGCTGGCCGGCTGCACCGTGACCGTTACCCACCGCTTCACCAAGGACCTCGCCGGTCATGTGGGCCGCGCCGATCTGGTGGTGGTCGCCGCGGGCAAGCCGGGCCTGGTCAAGGGTGAGTGGATCAAGGAAGGCGCGATCGTGATCGACGTCGGCATCAACCGCCAAAATGATGGCAAGCTGGTGGGCGACGTGGTGTACGAGACCGCCCTGCCCCGCGCCGGCTGGATCACCCCGGTTCCCGGCGGTGTAGGCCCGATGACCCGGGCGTGCCTGCTGGAAAACACGCTGTATGCAGCAGAAACCCTGCACAGCTGATAACCAGGCGTACTGAAAAAGCCCTGCTTTATCGCGGGGCTTTTTATTGTCCAAAAAAAACCTGTTTATTCATAGTTTTTAAGTACTTTCGTCCGGCTCTGGAACAACATTCGACAGTTTCTTCTCCACACTCCTTATATAAACTCCGTGTAACTCTACGCTTTCCACGTAGCCAAACCTAGTGAATGCAGGGTCTGGCTAATTTTTTGCGTCCGTGCGAAGCATGAAGATCGTTTCGGACTAGCACGACCACCTGCTCGGGGAGAACCAACGATTGCTGATGGAGGTAAAGGTGTATAAGCAGCCGTTAATCTAACTCGCCGGCATGCCGCAACCGCTTCCTCTATGAACTCACCCATTCGGATTCATTGATCAAGCGCTGCTGCTTCAGGTCATCAGCGAGTGCAAGTCGGGTTTCGTAGCGCTCCTCCGGGGTGGCTAATAGGAATTTTGGATCGTTGCGTAGGGCAAGCCACACCTCCAGTGCGTTGATGTGCTGGAGTTTAATACTCATGACGAATACTCGAGGCCATTGCCTACAGTGTAGATATTGACCAGGCGTGAGCTGTTCATAGGCACCGATGAGCGCAGACCACTATGTGCGGAAGACTATCCAAGTGCAGCGGCATCCCGCTTCATTGCAGCGTTCTGCAGCAATATCGGCGGATGGAGTCGTACACCGACGAATAGCGTCTGCATAAAACAATGCATAAAGGATGATTAAGGCCAAGCAAATTGGGGCGAGACTATCCTGGTACTAGGGAGATATTGCAATCTGCAGCACCCTGCCAACACTTACCTAATCACAAGCCTGACATGTTCGATATTCTCTTGTAGAATCCTCCGCTGATCGCCAGTGCTCGACACGCTCAAGAAAAAAAGCTACAGAAAGCAGTTAAGCTTTCAGAGCAAAAGCAAAGCCAGACACTAGTAAAAAAAGGACGTGCTTTATCCATGGAGAAGGAAATGAACTTATCGAAGTACGTTGCAGGCATTGATGGCTTGCGCGCTATCGCCGTGATGACTGTTTTATTGTTTCACACTGGGCTATCAACCTTCGGCGGTGGCTATGTCGGAGTGGATGTTTTCTTTGTAATCAGTGGATATTTGATCACAAATCTGATTACTGACGAAGTAAAACAGACAGGAATGTTTTCTTTTAAGACGTTCTACACCCGGCGCATTCGGCGCCTATTCCCCGCGCTATTCGCTACAATTTTACTAACATTCGTATTCGCCATACTAATGTTTACGCCACAGCACTTTCAGCGGTTTGGCAGGGAAGTCATAAGCTCAATACTGTCAGTCTCTAACTTCGTTTTCTGGAGTGAAAGTGGCTATTTCAATACCGCTTCGGAATTCAAGCCATTACTTCATACTTGGTCTCTTAGTGTCGAAGAGCAGTTCTATTTGCTTTGGCCGGCCGCTCTGGTTTTTCTATTAACTAGAAAATCTAGAAGCGCGCCGATAATCGCTATTGTGGTGAGCGGTATCACCAGCCTTATTCTAAATATAGTGGTTACCGACGGTGGTATCGCTTCTGCGGGCTGGTGGCAGAACCTAATGGGTGAGAAAGCCAGCGACACTGTCTCTCTGATATACTTTTTCACACCATTCAGGGTTTTTGAATTTGCTATCGGTGCTGCATTGGTGTGGATACCGAAGGCTAAAGAGCAAACGCTTAAGCTTGACCTCTTAATGGTTATCGGTCTATCGCTTATATTTTTTGCTGTTTTCTCTTATACGGAAAAAACACTATTTCCATCCTACAATGCACTGGCTCCATGTATTGGCGCAGCCTTAGTGATTTATTCAGTAAATGCAAAATACGCCGGCTGGGTTGTACGCAACAGAATCATGGTTAAGATTGGCCTTATAAGTTACTCGGTTTACCTAGTGCACTGGCCGATCATCGTATTCTACAAATATTATACGAAGATAAACCTTGACCTCATAGAGCAGTTAGTCATAGTAACCGCGTCACTAGCCTTAGGATTTATATTCCAGCGTTATATCGAAACTCCTTTCCGCAAAAGTGCAAATGCGAAAAGCATAGCGCCAAAACTCGGCTTCATACCGGCCTGCGGCGGTCTTGCCGCTTTCATAAGCATCACCGCCGTAACTGTTTTAACGGGCCATGGTTGGCAGTGGCGCCTTAGCCCGCTTCCGGCAGGTGTTGCCGAACAGTTGGCAAACTCCAAACAGTTCCATATGGATCAATACGGCGGCGCGGACTACCCATGGAAAGGGTGGATAAGCGGGGGGCAGAACGGTATGGCTGACATGGTTGTGATTGGCGACAGCCATGCGCGACATTACGCGACGGGGCTTGACCTTGAAATCGCCAAGCCCCTCAATAAAAGCATCTACATCAGCGTTTATGGATGCATGATGTTGCCAGGCATGACAAAAATCGTTCCAGGTGAAGACCACGACAAAGGCTGTCAAAGCGCACTGGATAACGCGCTGGACGTGATAGACAAAAGCCCTAATACAATCGTCGTCATTAGCCAGTTTTGGATGGAGCAATTAGTGAGCGCTGCGCCGATAAATACCAAAAAGAAAATATTGAATGGCACAGAAGATGACGGCTACCGATTTGTAACGGAGAAATTGGCAGAGCTAAAAACCCGAATTGGTAACAGACAGCTCGTGATTGTAGGCAACGTACCAGGCGCCGGCAAATCTGATGTAATCGGGTGCTTCAGTCGTCCTAGATTTTTTTCTTCTGACTGCGAACAACATCTAGGGGTTAAGGAGGATGGTATTCCCACCATAAGCGGTAATTCTGCGCTTGAAAGATTTGCCGCCTCAACACCGAGCGTTACCTTTTTAAACCCGTTCAGTGTCTTTTGCGAAAATCGTTTTTGCAAGGTATATGGCGATGAAAAAGTTTACTACAGTGATTCGTTTCACCTATCAAAGGCGGGATCAGTGGTTGCGATCCATGCGTTCAAAGACAAACTTGTCTCGGCTTTAAACCACAGCGACTCCCTCAGAGGCAATAACTAGCAGAAGGACGGAAAACCCTGGACCGTCCGACCAGTTGTAGCGGATTAGCACCGATGATGTGAATGTGGGCGACTCGGCATCGCCATTGTAGCCATTGTGCGGACCAGGGCCGGCGCCAGTGGAGATGCCGTGAATCATCTCGCAACCCAGGCACTCGAAGAAAAGACCGATCTCCTTAGCCTTTATTCATTTTTCTCTGAGGGCGAAGTGAGAACTCTACACTCAGACAACGCGATTTATAAATTTAATTCTTCTGAGCAACAATATAGCCAGATATGACGCGACGAAAACAATTCCAGAGAGCACGGGTATATTGGTGTAAGGGGTACTGAACAACATCGGCAGCAGTGACTCAAGGGCGCTACCGCACACATCTAAAAAAATCACATGAATCAAATAAATACCAAAACTACATGCACTGACAGAAGAAACGAGACGATTAATGTTTTTTGCTGGATCAAGAACATATATGCCGGATAAAAATTTGATACAAACAAACCAAGACGCTGATGCAACGACAACCAGCGGAGAGAGATAACTATAAAAATCACCGACAAAAATACCGTCATTGTTTGCCGTCAAATAAGAAGTCATGCATGTAATTATCGAAAAACAAATGAGTATGGATAACACGGCAATAACTGCATGATAAGACTTGTAGTCTTTCTTTCCAAGTAGATAGCCAAGAACAAAATAACCAATATAGCCAGAAACATAAGAAAAATCGAACTGCCATTTTACGCCAAAATACTTATCAACTAGCGGTGATACCGTTATAGACAAAAACCAAAGCGCACAGTAATACACCAGAACATTGTCATCACCTGAGGCGACAACAACTCTGAGCAAAGGCAAAAACATATAGCACCCGATTATTGCATACAGATACCACAGATGATAACTAACGGGGGTAAAGATAAATTTACCGAAATTACCGAAATCGCTAAACTGCGAGCCTTGGTAGTATACTTTCCAGAACACATATATCACCGACCAAAAAACCAGAGGCCACAGGACCCTATTAATTCGCTTGGCAAAAAAAACGGAAACAGATTCACTCTTGCGTAAAAGCAAAAAACCAGAAGACATGAAAAACAATGGTACGCATGAGCGAACAAACGAGTCGTAAATATTTGCGATACTCCATTCACTCTGCGATATCTCGCCTAACTGATAGAGATAGGGTGCAGCAACGTGCAATACCACGACCATAGCTATCGCTGCAGCTTTTACATAATGCACCCACAGACACTGATCGTTTTTCAATTTAAACCACGCTATTGACTTTTTACGGCCATGTGAAGACCGTGAGCTTGCCTTAAAAATCGCCTGAATCCAAGACACCAGGTGAGGTGAAAAGTCATTGCTCCTGTCCGCGTGAGCAGTCAAGGGATGCATAACCCTGTACTTACTTAGTTCTTCGGCACCGCTTCAGCAATCCACAAAGTTGGCAGAGATGCGGCCATGGCCGTAGCGCTCAATCGACGGACGGTTACTCTTCAGTGATGGCTGTGGGTAGTGGCGTTTCAATCTTCTGCATTTCGAGTCGCACGTCGATCCAGCTGTTCAGCGGCGCGCCTCGGCACTGCCTTCATCACGGGACAACTTGGACACAGAATCCCAGTACTGCTGACGACCTATGCGAAAGAGCTTTCATCAACGATGGTCTGGTTGACTGCTGGAAAGCTTGAGCAAAGCCTTGATTGGTAAAAGCACGGTACAACCCTAACCAATCATCGGCTTACAGCCTTTATTTAAAGGCTCTCTATCGCTTTCTGATCCATACTCCTAAAATGTAACGCCATTTGTCACCAAACCCGTTCCCAAACGGTACTTCTTACTTTTTAGCGAGTTCATCCGCGTGAAAATTCGTCTTTCCATTGTCAGCCTATTTTTTGCACTGACGGGCACCTTCGCAAACGCTGCCGAAACCACCTTGGCCCCGCGTGACGCCTCCAAACTGCAAATCGCCTCCGGCAGCGCCATGCTTGTGGATCTGCAGACCAACAAGGTCATCTATTCCAGCAACCCCGACGTGGTGGTCCCCATCGCTTCCGTCAGCAAGCTGATGACCGGCCTGATCGTGCTGGAAGCCAAGCAGGACATGGATGAATACATCGACATCAACATCACCGACACCCCGGAGATGAAGGGTGTGTTCTCCCGGGTGAAGATCGGCAGCCAAATGCCGCGCAAGGAAATGCTGCTGATCGCGCTGATGTCCTCGGAAAACCGCGCCGCCGCGAGCCTGGCCCACCATTACCCGGGCGGTTACGCGGCGTTCATTGCCGCGATGAACGCCAAGGCCAAGGCGCTGGGCATGACCAGCACCCACTACGTGGAACCTACGGGACTGTCGATCCATAACGTGTCGACCGCCCGCGACCTGAGCAAACTGCTGGCCTATGCGCGCAAGTTTCCGATGTTGAGCCAACTGAGTACCACCAAGGAAAAAACCGTGGCGTTCCGCAAGCCCAACTACACCCTGGGCTTCTCCAACACCGACCATTTGATCAACCGGGCCAACTGGGACATCAAGCTGACCAAGACCGGTTTTACCAACCAGGCCGGGCATTGCCTGGTGCTGGTGACCAGCATGGGTAACCGCCCGGTGTCGCTGGTGATCCTGGATGCTTTCGGCAAATTCACCCACTTCGCCGATGCCAGTCGTATTCGCAGCTGGGTCGAAACCGGCAAGGGCGGCGCGGTGCCGGATGTGGCGTTGCGCTACAAGGCTGACAAGAACCTGAAGAACCGTGCAGGTGTGACAGAAGTGCGTCGCTAGTCAACTGACAGCACCGATCAAATGTGGGAGGGGGCTTGCCCCCGATAGCGGTGGGTCAGATACATGAATATCTACTGATCCAGCGCATCGGGGGCAAGCCCCCTCCCACATTTATTATTTTCGTTCTGCCAGGACCTTGATAGCCTGGGCCGCCGCCCCTTCCTGCCCGGCCTGGGCCGTAGCATTCGCCGCCTCGCGCCAGCGCTGCGCATCCACATTCGCCGGCAACTGGCTCGGACGCTGGGTAAGAATCGCCCAATTCCCTGCGCTCTTCCACGCCGACTCAAAGTCGCTGAAGCCCATCATCAATCGCCGCTCCCTGCCGGAACGCAACAGCACCGTGCTCTTCTGCTGGTTGAATCCCACCACCACGACATAGCGCGGGTCGGACCAGAAGCTTGAGTTGATCCGTGCCATCACCGGGTAACCCGCCGCCACCTGCGCCAGCACTGCGGTCAGCCTGGCCTCCAGTGGATACACCATCAGCCCGTATTCGCGCGCCAGCTTCGGCATGTTGCGCTCAAGGTCCGCTTCGGCGCCTGGCAAGTGCAGCGGCTTATCCAGCAACCCTGGTGTCATGACAATGCCTTGTTGCGACAGCATGCTGGCCAGAGCCGTAGGACCGCTCTGATAAGCCTCGCTGCGAAAGGTCGGTACGCCGTTGAGTTCAACCCGCTCCGGCAGGCCGGGGAGTTTCGAAGGATGGCTGGAACAGGCCGTCAGCCCCAGGGCGCAGGCCAGCAGGATGGATGCTTTAAGGTTCGACCGTAAGCGCAATTTTTTACTCTCTTGATCAACTGCCGGTGAGGGCCCCGATCATAGGACGCTCTTGGGCGGGGGTATAGCCTTCAGCGTAGGTAAAACGCCGGCGATAGAGCAAACGAGTTGGACAGACACGACCATTGGTCAATAGCAGGCAACCACCGGGTAGCTAGACTGTCCATTGGGAAGACTGTGTATAGACCCCGGATGGGGCGAAGGGAGGCCTGAATGAGCCTTGCAACGACGATTTTCATGCTGATCTGCGGTTGGCTGGCGGTGGCCGCCGCCATGTTGTGGGGGGTCATGCGCGTGACCCGTCGCCATCATCACCCCCACGTCAAACCCACTGCGCCCGCCAAGCCGCGCAAGGCGACGGCGCATCACGCCTAGCCCGGCATGCAGGTAAAATCCTGCGTGGCGGCAACCTCTTTGCCGTGCCCATCCTTGAGCGCTGCGCGCACAGTGGTCCCGAGGCTCGACTCCTCCAGGGTGTAATGCTCACCCGCCTTGAAATGCCTGTACTCGACCCGGCCCTGGCAGTCCTGCTGGTTATCGTCGCCGGGCTCTTCTTCAAACAGCGTCACGTCCAGGCGATGGTCCCCAGGGCTCACTTCAAAGTAGCGCCCGTCATCCACGCGCTGACCGTCGACGCGCTCGGCCAACAGGTCATTCGGTGCTTCTTCTTTCAAGCCGATCCAGGCTTCGCTCGGGTCGGCCTGGGGTATCGGGCCGGCACACGCCGACAACACCAAGGCGGCAGCCAGGACGGGAATCAACAACAGGGTTTTCGGTGACATGGCAGGGCTCCAAAGCACATCAGTAAAAAAGCGTATCCGATGGCTGACAAGCTTGAAGAGCTGCTGTTTGTAGAACAAATGAATACACATGAAAGGATCTTCAGCCGTTACCTAAATCTTCCTTCACCTGGCTGAAAGGTGCGTGTTAGGTGGGTCGGGCAAGACTGCCGGGGTTTGCAATCCTGCTCTTTCGGAGATCCACGCATGCTCGGGCTGGTAAAGACCGCACTGCACAAGCCGTACACCTTCATCGTGTTGGCCATTTTCATCTGCATCATCGGGCCGATGGCGGCCCTGCGTACGCCTACGGATGTGTTCCCCGATATCGGCATCCCGGTGGTCGCCGTGGTCTGGCAGTACAACGGCCTGTCGCCGGACGCCATGGCCGGGCGGGTGATCTACACCTACGAACGCTCCTTGAGCACCACCGTCAACGACATCGAACATATCGAATCCCAATCCCTGCCCGGCATGGGCATCGTCAAAATCTTCTTCCAACCCGGCGTGGATATCCGCACCGCCAACGCCCAGGTCACGGCGGTGTCACAGACCGTGCTCAAACAGATGCCACCGGGCATCACACCACCGCTGATCCTCAACTACAGCGCCTCCACCGTACCGATCCTGCAAATGGCGTTCTCCAGCCCGAGCTTGTCGGAAGCCAGAATCCGCGACCTGGTGCAGAACAATATCCGCCTGCCGCTGAGCGCCCTGCCCGGCCTGGCGATGCCCACGCCGATGGGCGGCAAGCAGCGCCAGATCACCCTCGACCTCGACCCCCAGGCCCTGGCCGCCAAAGGTTTGTCGGCCCAGGACGTCGGCAATGCCCTGGCGCTGCAGAACCAGATCATCCCGGTGGGCACCGCCAAGCTCGGCCGCAACGAATACACGATCCTGCTGAACAACAGCCCCAAGGCCATCGATGAGCTCAATGACTTGCCGATCAAGAACGTCGACGGCGCGATCATCACCATCGGCCAGGTCGCTCACGTGCGGGATGGCTCGCCACCGCAGACCAATATCGTGCGCGTCGACGGCCACCGCGCCGTGCTGATGCCGGCGTTGAAGAACGGCAGTATTTCCACTCTGTCGATCATCGACGGCATCCGCCAGATGCTGCCGCGCATCAACGAAACCCTGCCGCCGTCGCTGAAAACCTCACTGCTGGGCGACGCCTCGGTGTTCGTCAAGCAGTCGGTAGGCAGCGTGGCCCAGGAAGGCATCATCGCCGCCCTGCTGACCAGTGCGATGATCCTGCTGTTTCTCGGCAGCTGGCGCTCGACGCTGATCATCGCCGCGTCGATTCCCCTGGCGGTGCTGTCAGCCATTGCGCTGCTGGCGGTCAGCGGGCAAACCCTCAATGTGATGACCCTGGGCGGCCTGGCCCTGGCGGTGGGCATTCTGGTGGACGACGCCACGGTGACCATCGAAAACATCAACTGGCACCTGGAACAAGGCAAGGCGGTGAAGACGGCGATCCTCGACGGCGCCGCACAAATCGTCGGCCCGGCGTTCGTCTCGCTGCTGTGCATCTGCATCGTGTTCGTGCCGATGTTCTTGCTGCAAGGCATCGCCGGGTATCTGTTCCGGCCGATGGCGCTGGCGGTGATCTTTGCCATGGCCAGTTCATTCATTCTTTCGCGCACGCTGGTGCCGACACTGGCGATGTACCTGCTCAAGCCGCACACGCCGGAGCAAGGTGCAGGGCATCATCCGGAAGATGAATTCATCAATCACCATGAAGGTGATCAGCACAAGAAACCGCGCAATCGAGTGCTGCAAGCGGTGCTGAATTTCCAGCAGGGATTCGAGCGGCATTTCTCGAACATCCGTGACACCTACCACGGCCTGCTGATACTCGCGCTGGGCGCGCGCAAACGCTTTATCGTCGGTTTTCTCGCCTGCGTGCTGGCCTCGTTCGTGTTGTTGCCGAGCCTGGGCCAGGATTTTTTCCCGGCGACCGATGCCGGTGCGCTGGCACTGCATGTGCGCCTGCCGCTGGGTACGCGCATCGAGGAAAGCGCCGCTGCGTTCGACCGCATCGAAGCGCGGATTCGCGAAGTGATCCCGGCGCAAGAGCTGGACACCATCGTCGACAACATCGGCATCCCCCTCAGCGGCATCGACATGGCCTACAGCAGCAGCGGCACCATCGGCCCGCAGGACGGCGATATTCAGGTCACCCTGAAAAAGCACCACGCGCCCACCGCCGACTATGTCAAAAGACTGCGTGAAGCCCTGCCGCAAAGCTTCCCCGGCAGCCACTTCGCGTTTCTGCCGGCGGACATCAGCAGCCAGATCCTCAACTTCGGCGCGCCGGCACCGCTGGACGTGAAAATTTCCGGGCGCAGCGATGCCGAAAACCGCGCCTATGCCGTAGAGCTCGAACGCCGCCTGCAACATGTGCCCGGCATCGCCGACCTGCGTATCCAGCAATCCACCGGCTACCCGTCGCTGCAGGTGAATGTGGACCGCCTGCGCGCCAATGGCCTGGGCATCACCGAGAAAGACGTGACCAACAGCATGGTGGCCTCCCTCGCCGGCAGTTCCCAGGTGGCGCCGACGTTCTGGCTGAACCCGGCCAATGGCGTGTCCTACTCGATCGTGGCCGCAACGCCGCAATACCGCCTCGACAGCCTGCCTGCGCTGGAGGCGCTGCCGGTGACCGGTGCCGACGGCCAGTCACAAATCCTCGGCGGCGTCGCGAGTATCTCGCGGGTACAAAGCCCGGCGGTGGTCACGCATTACAACATCGAACCTACCCTGGACCTGTACGCCAACGTGCAAGGCCGCGACCTCGGCGGCGTCGTCCGTGATGTGCAAAAAGTGCTGGATGACACCGCGTCCATGCGCCCCAAAGGCGCGACGATCAGCCTGCACGGGCAGATCGATGCGCTGCATGAGGCGTTCAGTGGGTTGAGCTTCGGCCTGCTCGGCGCGGTGGTGCTGATCTACTTGCTGATCGTGGTCAATTTCCAGTCCTGGGCCGACCCCTTCGTGATCATCACCGCGTTGCCCGCCGCACTGGCGGGGATCGTGTGGATGCTGTTCCTCAGCGGCACCTCGTTATCGGTGCCGGCCCTCACCGGCGCGATCCTGTGCATGGGCGTGGCCACCGCCAACTCGATCCTGGTGGTGAGCTTCTGCCGTGAACGCCTGGCCGAACACGGCGATGCCTTGAAAGCCGCCATGGAAGCCGGTTACACGCGCTTTCGCCCGGTGTGCATGACCGCCCTGGCGATGATCATCGGCATGCTGCCCCTGGCGCTCTCCGAGGAGCAGAACGCACCGTTGGGCCGCGCTGTGATCGGCGGCTTGATCTTCGCCACCATCGCCACCTTGTTGTTTGTTCCCGTGGTTTTCAGCCTGGTCCACGGCCGTCACCCTACCCGCGCAACTGCTGGAGAAATGCCCCATGTCGTCTGATCACAAACCCTCGCGCAAGCGTCTGATGCTCCTGGGTGTCGGCGGCCTGACCCTGGCTGCCCTGCTGGTCGCCAACGGCTTGCACGCGCGTGCGCTGCATGAACAGTCGGTCAGCGCCTGGACGGAAACCGCGGCCATTCCCCAGGTGCTGGTGTTCCAGCCCAAACAGAATGCTGCGGGCGATACCCTGCGCTTACCCGCGCACCTGGAGGCCTGGAGCAAAGCGCCGATCCATGCGCGGGTCAGCGGCTACCTGAAAGACTGGAAGGTCGACATCGGCAGCCAGGTCAAGGCGGGGCAGGTTCTCGCGCAAATCGACAGCCCGGACCTGGACCAACAACTGGCGCAAACCCACGCCCACCTGGTTCAGGAACAGGCGAATGCGCGCCTTGCCGCCACCACCGCAACGCGCTGGCAAAACCTGTTGGCCAGTCATTCGGTATCGCGCCAGGAAGCCGATGAAAAAACCTCGAACGCCGCCGCCGCCAACGCCAATGCCCAGGCTGCCGCCGCCGACTATGCGCGGTTGTGTGCGCTGGAAAGCTACAAGACGATCCGTGCGCCGTTCGCCGGCACCATCACCGCGCGCAATACCGATATCGGCCAACTGATCAAGGCCGATACCGACAGTGATCCGGAACTGTTCAGCATTGCCGACACCCACCAACTGCGCCTGTACGTGCCGGTGCCACAGAACTATGCAGCGGTGATCCGCCCTGGTCTGGAAGCCGAGCTGAGCGTGCCCGAGCATCCGGGCGAACACTTCAAGGCGCACCTGATCGGCGACTCCACCGCCATCGACCGACGCTCCGGCACCCTGCTCGCGCAGTTCGTCGCCGACAACCCGAACGGTGAGCTGTTGCCCGGCGACTATGCCGAAGCCACCCTGCCGATTCCGGCGGACACCCACGGCGTGAGCATCCCCGCCAGTGCGTTGATCTTCCGTGCCCAGGGCACCCAGGTCGCGGTGCTGGACCCGCACAACCATGTGCACCTGCAAGACATTCATATCGGCCTGGACCTGGGCGAACGCCTGGTGGTCGACCAGGGCCTGAAACCCGCCGACCGCATCATCGACAACCCGCCCGACGCCCTGCGCGAAGGCGACCCGGTACAACTGGCCGGCGCCACAGGGGGTGCCCATGCGCCCAAGGCTTAAACCTTTTGCGGCCTGCCTGTTGATGGCGTTGCAAGGCTGCTCCCTGGCGCCCAGCTACCAGGTGCCGTCGGTTGACCTGCCAGCGAATTATCGCGAACACACCAGCGATGGCCCGTGGCACAGCGCGCAGCCGTCCGATCAATTGATGTCGCAGTGGTGGAAACTGTACAACGACCCAACGCTCGATGGGCTGCAACAGCAACTGCTCAAGGCCAACCCGGACCTGGCCGCGGCGCTGGCGCATTTCGATGCGTCCCAGGCGTATGCCAGTCAATTGCATGCCGGGCTTTTCCCACAGATCAGCGCCAGTGCGCAGCCGTTGCGCCAGCGGCAATCGGATTCCAGACCGTTGCGCGGTAGTACGCAGCCGTCGGTGTACAACAGCGACACCGCCGGGTTTTCGTTGAGTTACGACTTGGACCTGTGGGGCAAAATCCGCAATCAGGTCGCGGCCGGCGACGCCCAGGCCCAAGCGTCCGGCGATGACCTGGCGGCAGCGCGCTTGAGCCTGCAACGCCAGTTGGCGACGCTGTATGTGCAGCTCAATGGGCTGGATGCGCAGAGCCGGATTCTCGCCCACTCGCTGGAGGATTTCAGCCAGGCGCTGCAACTCACCCGCAGCCGTTATGAGGGCCAGATCGCGTCGGAACTGGACCTGACCCGTGCGCAGAGTCAACTGGCCGAGGCCAAGGCGCAACTGGATGACGTGCGCGGGCAGCGCAACCTGACCGAGCATGCCATCGGTGAACTGGTCGGCGCGGCGGCCAGCGATTTCTCCCTGCCGCCAAGCCCGCAATTGATTGCCTTGCCCGGCATTCCCTCACAGCTGCCGAGCCGCCTGCTGCAACGTCGCCCGGATATCGCGGCGGCCGAACGGCGCGTGTTTGCGGCCAATGCCAACATTGGCGTGGCCAAGGCGGCCTGGTATCCGGACTTCAGCCTGACCGGGTTGATCGGCGGCCAGACCCAGGGCGTGGGCAACCTGCTTGCGGCGGGCAATCAGTATTGGGCGCTGGGGCCGTTGATGAACCTGCCCATTTTTGATGGCGGGCGCTTGAGTGCCAACGAAGGCCAGGCCAAGGCCGAGTTTGAAGAAGCGTCGGCGCAGTACCGCAGCCAGGTGCTGAAGGCCGTGCGCGAGGTCGAAGATAACCTGGCGCAACTGCGGGATTTGCAACAGGAGGCGCAGGATGAACAAGCGGCGGCGGATGCGGCGCAGCACACACAAGTATTGGCAATGAACAGCTATCAGGCCGGAGCTGTGAGTTATCTGGATGTGGTCACCGCGCAAACGGCGGCGTTGCAGGCGCAGAGGACGTTGCAGGCGGTGCAGACAAGGCAGTTGCAGGCGAGTGTGGGGTTGGTGACGGCGCTGGGGGGTGGGTGGAAACCCGGCGCCTGATGCTGTGATTGAAATCCAATCGGGGGCAAGCCCCCTCCCACACTGGTTCCGCGCCAGACACACAATGTATGAACCGAGCCGAGCCCCTGTGGGAGGGGGCTTGCCCCCGATAGCGGCCCTCCAGACACATCCTGCCAAAAGCCTGCCCACCAGCCTCTTGCTCGACAACCTAGCCTCTCTAGACACTTGTTGAGAGGGCCAGGGAATGGCAGATTTACCGGCGTCACACCGCCTGCGCATAGGGCGTTTCAGCGAACCTAACCGTATCTACCTCATCACCACCAACACTCACGAACGCATACCGATATTCAACAACTTCCATCTCGGTCGCCTGGTCGTCTGGCAGTTTCGCCTGGCTCAGTACCAAGGGCTGGCGAACTCTTTGGCGTGGGTGGTAATGCCAGACCACTTTCATTGGATTATCGAGCTACGAAAAGGCTCACTGGCGGATCTGATGCGACAGGTGAAATCCAAGAGCACGCGCTGCGTCAACGGCGCCATCGGACGCAAAGGCCGGCTCTGGCAGGAAAGCTTCCACGACCGAGCACTGCGCAAAGAAGATGACCTTGTAAAAATGGCCCGGTACGTAGTGGCCAACCCATTGCGAGCGGGATTAGTCGAGCGAATTGGCGACTACCCATTGTGGGATGCCATCTGGGTCTGACGCTGTATCTGAAGCACACCGTTCAAATGTGGGAGGGGGCTTGCTCCCGATGGCGGTGGGTCAGTCAATAAATCTGGCGACTGATATACCGCCATCGGGAGCAAGCCCCCTCCCACATTTTGTTACCACATTTCAAGCCGCAAGCTTGCCACTGGCAATGGCCGCCGAAGCGGCCAGCATGGCACGCAACAGCACCGCACACCCCGCTGCCAGATCATCCGGCGCGGCGTTCTCGATTTCGTTATGGCTGATGCCACCCTCACACGGCACGAAGATCATTCCCGCCGGGCCTAGTTCGGCGAGGAAAATCGCGTCGTGCCCGGCCCCGCTGACGATGTCCATATTCGACAAGCCCAAGCCATTCGCCGCATCGCGCACGGCGTCTACGCAGCCCTTGTCGAAGTACAGCGGCGGGAAGTCGGCGGTGGGTTCCAGCTCGAAACTCAACCCATGTTTGGCGCAGGTCTCATCAATCACCGTGCGCACCTGGGCAATCATCGAATCCAGCCGCGCAGGCTCCAAGTGACGAAAATCCAGGGTCATGCGCACTTCACCGGGAATCACATTGCGCGAACCGGGATACGCCTGCAGGCAACCCACGGTCCCACAGGCGTGCGGCTGATGCCCCAGCGCCGCCGCATTCACCGCAGCCACCACCGCTGCCGCGCCGACCAGGGCGTCCTTGCGCAGGTGCATCGGCGTAGGCCCCGCGTGTGCTTCGACGCCACGCAGTTTCAGGTCGAACCATTTCTGCCCGAGTGCGCCAAGCACCACGCCGATGGTCTTTTTCTCATCCTCAAGGATCGGCCCCTGTTCGATATGCGCTTCGAAGTACGCCCCGACCTTGTGCCCGCTCACCGGCCGCGTACCCGCATAGCCGATCGCATTCAACGCATCGCCCACGCTGACGCCGTCCGCATCGACCTTGGCCAAGGTCTCGCCCAGGGTGAATTTCTCGGCGAACACGCCGGAGCCCATCATGCAGGGTGGAAAGCGCGAGCCTTCTTCGTTGGTCCACACCACCACCTCCAGCGGCGCCTCGGTTTCAAGCTTGAGGTCGTTGAGGGTACGCAGGACTTCCACCCCGGCCAGCACGCCGAAGCAACCGTCGAACTTGCCGCCCGTGGGCTGGGTGTCGATGTGGCTGCCGGTCATCACTGGCGGCAGGTCGGGATTGCGCCCAGGGCGCCGGGCGAAAATATTGCCGATGCCGTCGACGGTCACCGTGCAACCGGCCTGCTCGCACCACTGCACAAACAGGTCGCGCGCCTTGCGGTCGAGGTCGGTGAGGGCCAGCCGGCACACCCCGCCTTTTGGGGTTGCGCCGAGCTTGGCCAGGTCCATCAGCGACTGCCACAAGCGGTCGCGGTTGATGTGCTGATGGGTCGATTGCAAAACGTCGAGGGCAGCGTTCATGGGGATCTCCTCAGGCTACATTTCTTATGATTGGACCGCATTCCAATGTGGGAGAGGGCTTGCCCCCTCCCACATTGACTGTGTTCACAAGGATGATTTGGCTGCGACTGGGGTGATCGCGCGCCTGGCATTGAGCGCGTAATACAACAGCCCGCCCAATGCCGAACCGGTAAACCAGCCGTAGCTATAGAACCAACTGAATGCATCGCTGCCCAGGGACAGCAAGGTCAGCACCACCGGCACGCCAAACGCGACGAAGCCGCTCCAGTTCCACGCCGGGTACACGTCGTCGCGGTACAAACCGGCCAGGTCCAGCTGCTGTCTGCGGGTGATGAAGTAGTCCACCACCATGATCCCGGCGATCGGCCCCAACAGGCTGGAGTAGCCGAGCAGCCAGTTGGAATACACCGTCTCCAGGCTGACATCGGACACGATCAGCCCGAGTTTTTTCAGCAGCTCATGGGCCATCAACGCCAGCCCCACCACCCCCGTAAGAATCACCGCCGTGGTGCGATTGATCAGCTTGGGCGCGATGTTCTGGAAGTCGTTGGTCGGCGAGACAATGTTCGCCGCCGTGTTGGTGGACAAGGTGGCGATGATGATCAGCGCCATGGCGATAGCCACCCACACCGGGCTCTGGATATGGCCGATCAGGGTAACCGGGTCGGACACGCTGACCCCCACCAGTTTCACCGAGGCCGCAGTCATGATCACGCCAAGCGCAGCGAACAGGAACATAGTCAGCGGCAGGCCGAAAATCTGCCCGAGGATCTGGTCCTTCTGGCTTTTGGCATAGCGGCTGAAGTCCGGGATATTCAGCGACAAGGTGGCCCAGAACCCGACCATGGCAGTCAGGCCCGCCATGAAATAACCCGTCAGGCTCGCGCCTTCGGGACGCTTGGGTGGAATCGCCATCAGCTCACTGATCGACACATTCGGCATCGCCCACACCAGCAAGCCAATGCCCACAGCGACCAGCAACGGCGCCGAGAGGGTTTCCAGGCGCTTGATCGACTCGGCGCCGCGCAGCACCACCCACAAATTCAGGCACCAGAAAATCATGAAACCGATCACTTCCCCGGTGCCGCCAAGGGATTTCCAGCCCTCGAAAATCGAGCCCAGGAACAAGTGAATCGCCAGGCCGCCAAACATCGTCTGGATGCCGAACCAGCCGCACGCTACCAGTGCCCGAATCAGGCATGGCACGTTGGAGCCGAGGATGCCGAACGATGAGCGCAACAGCACCGGAAACGGGATGCCGTATTTCGTACCGGGAAACGCATTGAGCGTGAGGGGGATAAGCACCACGATGTTGGCCAGCAAAATCGCCATCAGCGCCTCGCCCACCGACAACCCGAAGTACGCAGTGAGCACACCGCCCAAGGTATAGGTCGGCACACAAATCGACATGCCGACCCACAGCGCAGTGATGTGCCACCTGTTCCAAGTGCGTTCGTGCACCTTGGTCGGTGCCATGTCGTGGTTGTAGCGAGGGCTGTCGAGGACGTCGGGGCCGGCGTCGAGTTCGTACAGGCCGTTACGTTCGATGACTTGCGATCTGTTCTGTTGCATGGCCGCTCCACGGTTTTTTTAAAATTATTCTTGCTCACCTGCACGGTTAAGGCAGGTGGCCGGAGTACCTCGTCGACAACATGACATCTCGGGCCCGGCCAGCCGCCACTGCACTCAATAACCGTGCCGACCATCGCTTCCCGACCCACACTGCATCTATAACTGGCTGATGTTTATCAGCTTTATCCGGTTGACCGATTGCATCTTCGGAACTTGCCTTGGAACTCAGGGTGAATAGCAAGGAAGTTGTCCGAACCTTCAGGACTCAATCTGGTGCAACACAATTATTTTTATTTATCTGCCCCGTCAAGCGCCATCGTTCAACCGGCTGATTTGCAATAAGAAATGTTGTTCAAATCGACAACCTGTCAAGTGCGTCAAAATGGTGTGAGGCTGCTTCATTTTGGTGAATTTTGATTTTTAATCTTTTAAATCAAATAGTTATATTGGTTATAAGCTTAATAAAAATATTCTTGCTCAATCGAAAAACTCGGGCTAGTTTCTATTCCTGTCACCGATGACAGGAATCAACCAGTTATCGGCGAGCCGTATTACAACACTTAGAACTGGCACAAGCCGGTCAAGCCTGTGAGGAACTCGACATGTCGCTGTTGATCCGTGGCGCTACCGTTATTACCCATGATGAAAGTTACCGCGCCGATGTGTTATGCGCAGGCGGTCTGATTCGTGCTATCGGCACGGACCTGGATATTCCCGCCGGCACTGAAACACTCGACGGCAGCGGCCAGTACTTGATGCCCGGTGGCATCGATCCCCATACCCATATGCAACTTCCGTTCATGGGCACCGTGGCCAGTGAAGATTTTTTCAGTGGCACGGCGGCGGGGTTGGCCGGTGGCACCACGTCGATCATCGACTTCGTGATCCCCAACCCGCAGCAGTCGTTGATGGAGGCGTTCCACCAGTGGCGCGGCTGGGCCGAGAAATCGGCGTCCGACTACGGCTTTCATGTGGCGATCACCTGGTGGAGCGAACAGGTCCGCGAGGAAATGGCCGAGCTGGTCAGCCATCACGGCATCAACAGCTTCAAGCATTTCATGGCCTACAAGAACGCGATCATGGCGGCCGACGATACCCTGGTGGCCAGTTTCGAACGCTGCCTCGAACTGGGCGCGGTGCCCACGGTGCATGCGGAAAACGGCGAGCTGGTCTATCACCTGCAACGCAAGCTGATGGCCCAGGGCATCACCGGGCCGGAAGCGCATCCGCTGTCGCGCCCCTCCCAGGTGGAAGGCGAAGCGGCCAGCCGTGCGATCCGCATCGCCGAGACCATTGGCACGCCGTTGTACCTGGTGCACGTTTCCACCCAGGAGGCGCTGGACGAAATTACCTATGCCCGAGGCAAGGGCCAGGCGGTCTACGGGGAAGTGCTCGCCGGCCACCTGCTGCTGGACGACAGCGTCTATCAACACCCCGACTGGCAGACCGCCGCCGGCTACGTGATGAGCCCACCGTTCCGCCCGCGCGGGCACCAGGAAGCGCTGTGGCACGGCTTGCAATCGGGCAACCTGCACACCACCGCCACCGACCACTGCTGCTTCTGCGCCGAGCAAAAGGCCGCCGGGCGTGACGACTTCAGCAAGATCCCCAACGGCACCGCCGGTATCGAAGACCGCATGGCGCTGCTGTGGCATGAGGGTGTCAACACCGGGCGTCTGTCGATGCAGGCCTTCGTCGCGCTGACCTCCACCAACACCGCGAAGATCTTCAACCTCTATCCGCGCAAAGGCGCGATTCGCGTCGGCGCCGATGCCGACCTGGTGCTGTGGGACCCGGAGGGCACGCGCACCATTTCCGCCAAGACCCATCATCAGCAAGTCGATTTCAACATCTTCGAAGGCAAGACCGTACGCGGCGTGCCGAGCCACACCATCAGCCAGGGCAAGCTGGTCTGGGCCGATGGCGACCTGCGCGCCGAGCGTGGGGCCGGGCGGTATGTGCAGCGGCCGGCGTATCCGGCGGTGTTCGAACAGTTGCGCAAGCGGGCGGAGCATTCCAGGCCCACTGCGGTGAAACGCTGAACATACAGCGCATATGATCGTTCCCACGCTCTGCGTGGGAATGCAGCCAGGGACGCTCCGCGTTCCAGGAGCGGACGCAGAGCGTCCAGTGAGGCATTCCCACGCAGAGCATGGGAACGATCGCCCATCAGAGGCAGCACCTCAATAACCGTGAGGCCACCACCGTGATCCAGACCCTGACCCACCTTCCCCATCCCCATGACGACGGGCCCACCCTCGCCAGCCATTTCACCGACCTGGCGCCGCCCCTCAACGCCCGCCAGGCCCAGCTTGAAGCCTCGCGCTGCCTGTATTGCTACGACGCCCCGTGCGTGAACGCGTGCCCCAGCGAAATCGACATCCCCTCATTCATCCGCAATATCCACACCGACAACGTCCAGGGCGCAGCGCAGAAAATCCTCTCGGCCAACATCCTCGGCGGCAGTTGCGCGCGAGTCTGTCCTACGGAAATCCTGTGCCAGCAAGCGTGCGTGCGTAACAACGCCGACGAATGCGCCCCGGTGCTGATCGGCCTGCTGCAACGCTATGCCATTGACAACGCGCATTTCAGCCAGCACCCGTTCCAACGTGCCGCGCCCACCGGCAAACGCATCGCGGTGGTCGGCGCCGGGCCGGCGGGCCTGGCGTGCGCCCACCGTGCGGCCCTGCACGGTCATGACGTGGTGGTCTTCGAAGCCCGGGAAAAAGCCGGCGGCTTGAATGAATACGGAATCGCCAAGTACAAGCTGGTGGACGACTTCGCCCAGAAGGAACTGGATTTCCTCCTGCAGATCGGCGGCATCGAGATCCGTCACGGCCAGCGCCTGGGCGACAACCTCACCCTGAGCGAGTTGCACGCGCAATTTGACGCGGTGTTCCTCGGCCTCGGCCTGGCGGCCAGCAAACGCCTCGGCCTGCCCGACGAAGACGCCCCCGGCCTGCTCGCCGCCACCGACTACATCCGCGAACTGCGCCAGGCCGATGACCTCACCCAACTGCCGCTGGCCGACCGCTGCATCGTGCTCGGCGCCGGCAACACCGCCATCGACATGGCCGTGCAAATGGCGCGGCTCGGTGCGCGTGATGTGAACCTGGTGTACCGCCGTGGCCTGGATGACATGGGCGCGACCCACCATGAGCAAGACATCGCCAAGGCCAACCAGGTTCGCCTGCTGACCTGGGCCCAGCCGGAGCAGGTGCTGCTCGATGACCAGGGGCATGTACGCGGTATGCGCTTCGCCCGTACGCGCATGGAGAACGGTCGCCTGCACCCCACCGGGGAAACCTTCGAACTGGCCGCAGACGCGATCTTCAAGGCCATCGGCCAGGGTTTTGACAACGACGCGCTGCACGACCCGCTGGCCCAGCAGCTGCATCGCGTGGGCGAACGCATCTTCGTCGACGAACAACTGCGCACCAGCATTCCCGGGGTGTATGCCGGCGGCGACTGCGTCAGCCTAGGCCAGGACCTCACCGTGCAGGCGGTGCAACACGGCAAGCTGGCCGCCGAGGCCATGCACGCTCAACTTATGCTCAACGTGGAGGCCGCGTAATGGCTGATCTGTCGATTGTGTTCGCCGGCATCAAAGCGCCCAACCCGTTCTGGCTGGCCTCGGCACCGCCCACCGACAAGGCCTACAACGTGGTGCGCGCGTTCGAGGCCGGCTGGGGCGGCGTGGTGTGGAAAACCCTGGGTGAAGACCCCGCGGCGGTCAACGTGTCGTCGCGCTACTCGGCTCACTACGGGGCGAATCGCGAAGTGCTGGGTATCAATAATATCGAGCTGATCACCGACCGCTCCCTGGAGATCAACCTGCGCGAAATCACCCAGGTGAAAAAGGACTGGCCGGACCGCGCATTGATCGTGTCGCTGATGGTGCCCTGTGTTGAAGAATCCTGGAAAAATATCCTGCCGCAGGTGGAAGCCACCGGCTGCGACGGTATCGAGCTGAATTTCGGCTGCCCCCACGGCATGCCCGAACGCGGCATGGGCGCGGCGGTCGGCCAGGTGCCTGAGTACGTGGAGCAGGTGACGCACTGGTGCAAGACGTACTGCTCGTTGCCGGTGATCGTCAAGCTCACGCCCAACATCACCGATATCCGCGTGGCCGCGCGGGCGGCCTATCGCGGCGGCGCGGATGCGGTGTCGTTGATCAACACTATCAACTCGATTACCAGCGTCGACCTGGAGCGCATGGTCGCCCTGCCCATGGTCGGCAGCCAGAGTACCCATGGCGGCTACTGCGGCTCGGCGGTCAAACCGATTGCGCTGAACATGGTCGCCGAAATTGCCCGCGACCCGCAGACCCAGGGCTTGCCGATCTGCGGTATCGGCGGCATCGGCAACTGGCGTGACGCCGCTGAATTCATCGCCCTGGGCTGCGGCGCGGTGCAGGTGTGCACGGCGGCGATGCTGCATGGATTCCGCATCGTCGAAGAGATGAAGGACGGGCTGTCGCGCTGGATGGACACTCAGGGTTACCAGAGCTTGCAGGAATTTTCCGGGCGCGCGGTGGGCAACACCACGGATTGGAAGTACCTGGACATCAACTACCAGGTGATCGCCAAAATCGACCAAGCGGCGTGTATCGGCTGTGGGCGTTGCCATATCGCCTGTGAGGATACCTCGCACCAGGCCATCGCCAGCTTGAAGCAGGCGGATGGTACGCATAAATATGAGGTGATCGATGACGAGTGCGTGGGCTGCAATTTGTGCCAGATCACCTGCCCGGTGGCCGATTGTATCGAGATGGTGCCGGTCGACACGGGCAAGCCGTTTTTGAATTGGACCCAGGATCCGAGGAATCCCTATCGGGAGGCTGTGTAGTCCTGTAGGCCGCTATCGGGGGCAAGCCCCCTCCCACATTTGATTGGGTTCACACAGCCAAGTGTGGGAGGGGGCTTGCTCCCGATGGGGCCCTCAACCTCACCACACTATTCAAGGCTCCAGCCCAATCCCGCGCAATATCACTCCGGTCACCGTCTGTATCGCCCGCTCAAACTGCATATCCGACAACGGTTGGTGATCATTCAAAATGTTCACCTGATGATCGAAGTCGGCATAGTGCTGGGTCGACGCCCAGATCATGTACAGCAGGCTCGACGGCTCCACCGGCAGGATGCGTTTGTCTTCCACCCAATGGCGAATTTTCGCTTCCTTCATCTTGGCCCAGTCGTACAGGCTTTCATCCAGCGCCTCACCCAGGGTGGGCGCACCGTGGATGATTTCATTGGCCCAGACTTTCGAGCCATACGGCCGTGTGCGCGAGCGCTGCATCTTGGCGCGAATGTAGCTGCTGAGCACCACCCGTGGGTCATCGAAAGTTTCGAAGCTCAGGGCGTCCTGTTTCCACAGGTCCAGCAGGTCGAACAGCACCGCGCTGTACAGCTCGCTCTTGGTGGTGAAGTAGTAATGCAGGTTCGAGCGCGGCAGTTGTGCCTCTTTGGCGATGTCGGCCATGGCGGTGCTGCCATAGCCTTTTTCAGCGAAGACTTTCTCTGCGGCCAGCAGGATTTTCTCGACGTTGATCCGCCGAATTCCGATCTTGTGATTGCCCATAAGGGCTCCCTGACAACAACACGACCTAGAGACTACCATCCGCTCTAGATCGGGGCGACACGCCGAACCGAAACTTCGTACACTGCTCGCTTCTATCCTCTGATTGGTATTGAACAATGTTGATCAAGAAGTCCCTGACCATCGTCGCCCTGCTCGCCTCCCTGCTGGGCGCGTCTGCAGCCTTTGCCCATGCACACCTGAAAAGCGCCACGCCAGCGGCAGACAGCAGCGTAGCCGCACCGACAGACCTGCGCCTGACCTTCAGCGAAGGCGTCGAAGCGACGTTCACCAAGGTGTCCCTGAGCAAGGACGGCACGGAAATCGCGATCAAGGGCCTGGAAACCCCGGACACCGACAAAAAAACCCTGGTGGTCACCCCTGCCGCTCCGCTGGCGGCCGGTACTTACAAGGTCGAGTGGCACGCCGTGTCCGTCGACACCCACAAGAGCGAAGGCACTTACAGCTTCAAGGTTGGCCAATAATCCATGACGACCCTGCTGGTGCTGTGCCGTTTTGTGCATTTCATCGTGGTGCTGCTGCTGTTCGGGGTCTGTGTGTTCAGGCCTCTGTTGCTCGGCGCGGCCGCGCAACCGGCACTCGACCGGCAAGTGCTGCGCATTACCCGAGGCCTGGCCTGGCTGGGGCTGGGCTCCGGGGTCGCGTGGCTGTTGCTGATCACTGCGAGCATGGCCGGCGGGTGGGAAGCCGCGCGGCAACCGGCCACGGTGATGTTGGTGTTGGGCAGCACCTTTTTCGGGCAGGTCTGGGTCTGGCACCTGCTGCTCAACCTGTTGCTGGTGATCGTATTGACCAAGCCGTGGCCGGCCTTGCGCCTGCCGCTGATTGCGCTGGTGCTGGCGACCCTGGCTCCGGTGGGCCACGGCGCCATGCTCAATGGCCTCAGCGGGCGACTGCTGATCCTCAACCAAGTGGTGCACTTGGCGTGCGTCGGTGCCTGGCTGGGCGGCTTGCTGCTGCTGGTGTTGATCCTCAGACAGCCACAGCCGCTGACCCTGCAGCCGATCCTGCGGCGCTTCAGTGGCGTGGGTTATGGCCTGGTTGCCGGCCTGCTGGTGACCGGTTTGGTCAACGTGCGCGTGCTCACCGGGCAACTGTGGCCCACCCCGCCGTTTGAAGGATTTGCCTTGATTCTGCTGATCAAGGTGCTGCTGGTAGCAGGCATGTTGGTGCTGGCCTTGCTGAACCGATTGCGCGTGGAACAGTGTGAACAGCGGGTGGGCAGCTTGAAGGCCAGTGTCCTGTTGGAATGGCTATTGGGTATTGCAGCAGTGGCAGCGGTTTCCCTGCTAGGCACCCTGCCGCCTATGGTCATGGCCGGCTGAGACCCCGCCATTCTCATGATTGGTCACCAATCAAATGTGGGAGGGGGCTTGCTCCCGATGCGGTGTGCCAGTCACTAAACATGTGACTGAATCATCGCTGTCGGGGGCAAGCCCCCTCCCACATTTTGAACCGTGTCCACATTTAGATAGACCGAACAAGTCATCCTATAACTTCTACTTGACACTCCCTTAAAACCCCGTAAATATCGCGCCCAACGTTGTACGACAACGTATGACGAATAATAAAAACAACAAAAGAAAAGGGAGCCTCACTGTGAGTCAATTCGCCCGTCATTTGTCCTCGCGTCTCGGTTTGATCAGCCTCGGCAGCCTTGCATGTACCTTACCCCTCACGGCGCACGCCGATGGGTTCGTCGACGATGCCAAGGCCACGCTCAACCTGCGCAACGCCTACTTCAACCGTAACTTCACCAACCCCGCCAATCCCCAGGGCAAAGCCGAAGAGTGGACGCAGAACTTCATTCTCGATGCCAGGTCCGGCTACACCCGTGGCACCGTGGGTTTCGGCATTGATGTCCTGGGCCTGTACTCGCAAAAGCTCGATGGCGGCAAAGGCACCGCTGGCACCCAATTGCTGCCGGTGCATGACGATGGGCGCCCCGCCGATAATTTCGGACGCCTGGGCGTGGCGTTGAAAACCAAGTTATCGAAGACAGAGTTGAAGGTCGGCGAATGGATGCCGGTGCTGCCGATCCTGCGCTCCGATGATGGCCGCTCCCTGCCCCAGACCTTCCGCGGCGGCCAGGTAACGTCCAACGAGATCGCCGGCCTGACGCTCTACGGCGGCCAGTTTCGCGGCAACAGCCCGCGCAATGACGCGAGCATGGAAGACATGTTCATGAACGGCAAAGCCGCGTTCACCTCCGACCGGTTCAACTTCGGCGGCGGCGAATACACGTTAAATGACAAGCGCACCCAGGTCGGCCTGTGGTACGCCGAGCTCACTGATATCTACCAGCAACAGTACCTCAACCTCACCCACAGCCAGCCGGTGGGCGACTGGACCCTGGGCGCCAACCTCGGCTTCTTCAATGGCAAGGAAGACGGCAGCGCCCTGGCCGGCGACCTCGACAACAAGACCGTGTTCGCCCTGCTGTCGGCCAAGTACAACGGCAACACCTTCTACGTGGGCCTGCAGAAACTCACCGGCGACAGTGTGTGGATGCGCGTCAACGGCACCAGTGGCGGTACGCTGGCCAACGACAGCTATAACTCCAGCTATGACAACGCCAAGGAAAAATCCTGGCAGCTGCGCCATGACTTTAACTTTGTGGTGCTTGGCATTCCTGGCTTGACCATGATGAACCGCTACATCAGCGGCAGTAACGTGCACACCGGGGCAATCACCGACGGCAAGGAATGGGGCCGCGAATCGGAACTCGCCTACACCGTGCAGAGCGGCGCACTGAAGGACCTGAACGTCAGATGGCGTAACTCGACCATGCGTCGGGATTTCAGCAATAACGAGTTCGATGAGAACCGGATCTTTGTCAGCTATCCAATCTCACTGCTTTAAAAGTTGTTGGTGATCTAAAAACACTGCAAAACCAATGTGGGGAGGGGCTTGCCCCCGATGAGGGAGTGTCTGTGAATACATTTCTGACTGGGCCACCGCTATCGGGAGCAAGCCCCCTCCCACATTTGAATCTCACTCGCCTGCAAGAACGTTGACAACCTGGGGATCCCTAACAATACTTCGGCCTAGTCATACGACAACCTACAACAAAAAATTGGACTACCCATGACCACCACTACCCCCGTTCCCTTCAACCGCATCCTGCTCACCGGTGCCGCCGGCGGCCTGGGTAAAGTGCTGCGCGAGCGCATGCGTCCCTATGCCCAGGTGCTGCGCCTGTCAGACATCGCTGATATGGCCCCTGCCGCCGCCCATGAAGAAGTACAAACCTGCGATCTTTCCGACAAACAAGCCGTGCACCATCTGGTGGAAGGCGTCGATGCGATCCTGCACTTTGGCGGCGTGTCGGTGGAGCGCCCTTTCGAAGAAGTGCTCGGCGCCAATATCAGCGGCGTTTTCCACATCTACGAAGCCGCGCGCCGGCATGGTGTGAAGCGCGTGATCTTCGCCAGCTCCAACCATGTGATCGGCTTCTACCCACAGGACGAAAAACTCGACGCCCACTCACCGCGCCGCCCGGACAGCTACTACGGCCTGTCCAAGTCCTATGGCGAAGACATGGCGAGTTTCTACTTCGACCGCTACGGCATCGAGACCGTGAGCATCCGTATCGGCTCTTCGTTCCCGGAACCGCAGAACCGCCGGATGATGCACACCTGGTTGAGCTTCGACGACCTGACCCAACTGCTCGAACGCGCGCTGTACACGCCGAACGTCGGCCATACCGTGGTCTATGGCATGTCGAATAACCAGGACACCTGGTGGGACAACCGCTACGCCGCGCACCTGGGCTTTGCGCCCAAAGACAGCTCCGAAGTGTTCCGCGCCCAGGTCGAGGCCCAGCCGCCGGTGGCTGACAATGACCCGGCCAAGCTCTATCAGGGCGGCGCGTTCTGCGCAGCGGGACCGTTCGGTGACTGAGTTCACCGCAACCCAAGGGAATGAGTGGCCATGAGTGCAGAATTGATTGTCGACGCCCGCAACGCCGTGGGCGAATGCCCGGTGTGGGTGCCCGAAGAAAACGCCCTGTACTGGGTGGATATTCCCAACGGTCGCCTGCAGCGCTGGGACGCGGCCACAGGCTTCGTCGCAACCTGGCAGGCCCCCCAGGTGCTCGCCTGTATTGCTCGCACCGATAAAGGCAACTGGGTCGCCGGCATGCAGAGCGGTTTTTTCCAACTGACCCCGCGCAGCGATGGCAGCCTTGAGACCATGCCGCTGGCCGGCGTCGAGCACCCGCGCACGGATATGCGCCTGAACGACGGCCGCTGTGATCGCCAGGGCCGCTTCTGGGCCGGCAGCATGGTGCTGGACATGGGCTTGAACGCCGCCGAGGGCATTCTTTATCGCTACGCGTCAGGCGCTGCGCCCCACGCACAGCTGGACGGTTTCATCACCCTCAACGGCCTGGCGTTCAGCCCCGACGGCCGCACGATGTATGCCTCCGATTCTCACCCGTTGGTGCAACAAATCTGGGCCTTCGACTACGACATCGAGACCGGCACGCCGTCCAACCGCCGCGTGTTCGTCGACATGCATCACCACCTCGGTCGGCCCGATGGCGCAGCGGTAGACGCCGACGGCTGCTACTGGATCTGCGCCAACGACGCCGGGTTGGTGCACCGCTTCACCCCGGACGGCCGCCTCGACCAGTCGCTGCCCGTACCGGTAAAAAAACCTACCATGTGCGCCTTTGGCGGCAGTCGCCTGGACACCCTGTACGTCACCTCGATCCGCGACGACGCGAGTGAACAATCGCTGTCCGGCGGCGTGTTCGCCCTCAACCCTGGCGTGCAGGGATTGCCCGAACCCAGCTTCATCCTCTAGCTGCATCGCTGTGCCTTGAATACAACAATAACAAGACAGGAATGACCCCTCATGGACTTCAAACGCACCTTGCTCGCCGCCACACTCGTCGCCCTCAGCAGCGCCGCTCACGCGCTGGAAATCAAGTTCGCCGACATCCACCCCGCCGGCTACCCCACCGTTGTCGCCGAAGAAAACATGGGCAAGGCGCTGACCAAGGAAAGTAACGGCGAACTGACCTTCAAGTACTTTCCGGGCGGCGTGCTGGGCTCGGAAAAGGAAGTGGTCGAACAGGCCCAGGTCGGCGCCGTGCAGATGACCCGCGTCAGCCTCGGCATCGTCGGCCCGGTGGTGCCGGACGTCAACGTGTTCAACCTGCCCTTCGTGTTCCGCGACCAGGCGCACATGCGCAAGGTCATCGACGGCGAGATTGGTGACGAGATCCTGGCCAAGATCACCGATTCCGAGTTCGGCCTGGTCGCCCTGGCCTGGATGGACGGCGGCACGCGCAATCTCTACACCAAGAAACCGGTGCGCAAGATCGAAGACCTCAAGGGCATGAAAATTCGCGTCCAGGGCAACCCGCTGTTCATCGACGCCTTCAATGCGATGGGCGCCAACGGCATTGCCATGGACACCGGCGAGATTTTCAGCGCATTGCAGACCGGTGTGATCGACGGCGCGGAAAACAACCCGCCGACGCTGCTCGAGCACAACCATTTCCAGAACGCCAAGTACTACACCCTCACCGAGCATTTGATTTTGCCCGAGCCCATCGTGATGTCGAAGATCACCTGGAACAAGCTCAACCCCGCGCAGCAGGACATGGTCAAGAAAGCCGCCAAGGCCGCCCAGGCTGATGAGCGGGTGCTGTGGGATGCCAAGTCCGCCAGCAGTGAGGAAAAACTCAAGAAGGCCGGGGTGGAGTTCATCACCGTCGACAAAAAACCCTTCTATGACGCCACCGCACAGGTTCGCGCCAAGTACGGCGCGCCTTACGCCGACATCATCAAGCGTATCGACGCCGTTCAATAACGCCCTCCTTCCTGACAAGGCCCGGCGCAGCCCGCTGCTCATGCAGGGGGCCGCGCCCGGTTACGGTGAACGCCATGAAGAATCTACTGCTGCGCATCAACGACCGCATCTACATGACCTGCATCTGGGTCGCCGGCCTCTCGGTGCTCGGGGTCGCACTGATCATTCCCTGGGGCATTTTCGCCCGCTATATCCTCGGCACCGGCTCAAGCTGGCCGGAGCCCACCGCCATCCTGTTGATGCTGGTCTTTACCTTTATCGGCGCGGCCGCCAGCTACCGCGCCGGTGCGCATATGTCGGTGGCCATGGTCACCGACCGCCTGCCGACCGCCCAACGCCGCGTCGTCGGCATTGTTTCGCAACTGCTCATGGGCACCATCTGTCTGTTCATGACGATCTGGGGCACCAAGTTGTGCCTGTCCACCTGGAACCAGTTCATGAGCGCCATCCCGACGCTGCGGGTCGGCATCACTTACATGCCAATCCCGATTGGCGGTTTGCTGACCTTGATATTCGTGGTGGAAAAACTGCTGTTGGGCGACCAGAGCAACCGGCGCGTGGTGCGCTTCGACCTGGTTGAAGAAAGCGAAGGGGCCGCCTGATATGGACGCGTTTATTCTGTTGGGCAGCTTTATCGCCTTGATCCTGATCGGCATGCCGGTGGCCTATGCCCTGGGCTTGTCGGCACTGATCGGCGCATGGTGGATCGACATTCCGTTCCAGGCCCTGATGATTCAGGTGGCAGGCGGGGTCAACAAGTTTTCGCTGATGGCGATTCCGTTCTTCGTACTGGCCGGCGCGATCATGGCCGAGGGCGGCATGTCGCGGCGGCTGGTGGCGTTTGCCGGGGTGCTGGTGGGCTTCGTGCGCGGCGGGCTGTCGCTGGTCAACATCATGGCCTCGACGTTTTTCGGCGCGATCTCCGGCTCGTCGGTGGCCGACACCGCGTCGGTCGGCTCGGTGCTGATTCCGGAGATGGAACGCCGCGGCTATCCGCGCGAATTTGCCACTGCGGTGACGGTCAGCGGCTCGGTGCAGGCGTTGCTTACGCCGCCCAGCCATAACTCGGTGCTCTACTCCCTGGCGGCAGGCGGCACCGTTTCGATCGCCTCGCTGTTCATGGCCGGTGTGGTGCCAGGCCTGTTGATGAGCGCGTGCCTGATGGTGCTGTGCCTGATCTTCGCGAGAAAGCGCGATTACCCCAAAGGCGAAGTCATCCCCTTGAAGCAGGCGCTGAAGATCGCCGCCGACGCGCTCTGGGGCCTGATGGCCATGGTGATCATCCTTGGCGGCATCCTGTCGGGTATCTTCACCGCCACCGAGTCTGCCGCGATTGCAGTGCTGTGGGCGTTCTTCGTGACCATGTTCATCTACCGCGACTACAAATGGAGTGAGCTGCCCAAGCTGATGCACCGCACGGTGCGCACCATTTCCATCGTGATGATCCTGATCGCCTTCGCCGCCAGCTTCGGCTACATCATGACCCTGATGCAGATACCGGCGAAGATCACCACGCTGTTCCTGACCCTGTCGGACAACCGCTACGTGATCCTGATGTGCATCAACGTGATGCTGCTGTTGCTCGGCACGGTGATGGACATGGCGCCGCTGATCCTGATCCTCACACCGATCCTGTTGCCGGTGATCCTCGGCATCGGCGTCGACCCGGTGCACTTCGGCATGATCATGCTGGTGAACCTGGGGATCGGCCTGATCACCCCGCCGGTGGGCGCGGTGCTGTTCGTAGGCGCGGCAGTGGGCAAGGTCAGCATCGAGAAGACCGTGAAGGCGCTGCTGCCGTTTTATGCGGTGCTGTTTCTGGTGTTGATGGCGGTGACCTACATTCCGGCATTGTCGCTGTGGTTGCCGAGCGTGGTGCTGTAACCCGGAGTTGATCGTTCCCACGCTCCGCGTGGGAATGCTCCTTGTGACGCTCCGCGTCACGATTCAAGAGCGGACGCAGAGCGTCCAGGGCGGCGTTTCCACGCGGAGCGTGGGAACGATCAAACTTCCATAAGGCAGGTCAATTGTGATTGAGCTTTCGGACCCTTTCACCCATCTGGTGCTCGCCCCGGCCACCGGCGGCGCCATCGTGAACTGGACGGTACGCGCCACCGGCCAGCCGCTGTTGCGGCACAGCGATGAGCAGGCGATCAACACCGGACTGCCGGGCAAATTGGGCTGCTACCCACTGGCGCCCTGGTCCAACCGCGTCGCCAAGGGAGGCTTCGACAACCCCGACGGCTGGCTCGCGCTCAAGCCCAACAGCCTCACCGATCCGCTGCCGATCCACGGCTCGGCCTGGCAGCAAGCGTGGCAGGTGGTCAGCCAGTCCGCGGATGAGGTGCTGCTGGAAGTGCTCTGTGACACGCCGTTCGCCTATCGCGCCGAGCAGCGCATCCGCTTGAGCGGTGGGGTGCTGAGGATCGAGTTGCGCGTCACGCATCTGGCCGAAACAGCCGCATGGCATGGCTTAGGCCTGCACCCGTACTTTCCGCGCCGGCCGGGTACGCGCTTACAGGCCAAGGCGGCGCAGGTGTGGATGAGTGACGCGGCCAAGCTGCCGACGGGGTTGGCGCCGGTGCCGCAGGAGTGGGATTTCAGGCAACCCCAAACCCTGCCGCAAGGCCTGGTGGACAATGGATTCTGCGAGTGGGATGGGTACTGCTTGATCGAACAACCGGAGCTTGGATATACCCTCGAATGCCAGGCCACCGGCGCCGATTACTTCCTGCTGTACTGCCCGCCGGGGCTGGGGTTTTTCTGCATCGAACCGGTAAGCCATCCGGTGAATGCCCATCACTTGCCGGGTAGGCCGGGCCTGAAACTGCTGGAGCGAGGCCAGTCAACCCAACTCAATTTCAACCTGAAATACAGTCCAAATGTGGGAGGGGGCTTGCCCCCGATAGCTGTGGGTCAGTAATAAATGGGGTGACTGATACACCGCAATCGGGAGCAAGCCCCCCTCCCACATTGACCGAGTTCCTTCAGGGCGGGCTGTTTTTAAGCCTTCCTGCCGTGTCGATACTCACCACCACCGACAATCCCGGCCGCAGCCGCTCGCTCTCGGCCTGGTCGGGGTCGACCGTGATCCGCACCGGCACACGTTGGGCGATTTTCACGAAGTTGCCGGTGGCGTTGTCCGCCTGCAACAGGCTGAACTCCGACCCGGTCGCCGGGGAAATATGCTGCACCGTGCCGTGAAACTTGCGGTGGTTCAACGCGTCCACGGTGAAGGTCACCGGCTGGCCGACCTGCACATTGTCCATCTGGGTTTCTTTCATATTGGCGATCACCCACAACTGCTTGGGCACCAGCGCCATCAATTGCGCGCCGGAGTTGACGTAGGCCCCGAGGCGCACGCCAATCTGCCCCAGCTGGCCATCCCGGGGCGCGGTGATGCGGGTGTTGGACAGGTCGATCCGCGCCAATTCCACCGCCGCCTCCGCGCTGGCCACTGCCGCTTCCAGGGAGCCGCGATTGACGATCACCGTCTGCAGGTCCTGCCGGGCGATTTCCAGGCTGGCCTGGGCCTGGGCCACGGCGGCGATAGTCTGCGCATTGGCGGCACGGGTCACGTCCAGTTCGCGCTTGGACACCGAGCCGTCGCTGATCAATTCCTCGTTGCGGCGCAAGTCTGCGGTGCTTTTGCGCGCCTGGGCCTGGCTGTCGACCAGCGCGGCCTGGCGCAATTTGATGGTCGCTTCGGCACTGTTGCGTTGCTGCACCACATTGGCCAACGACGCTTTCTGCACCGCCAGTTGCGCCAGGGCCTGGTCCAGGCGTTGCTTGTAGATACGGTCGTCGAGGCGCACCAGCAGGTCGCCCGCCTTCACATACTGAAAGTCCTGCACCGGCACTTCGAATACATAGCCGCTGAGCTGCGGGCCGATAATCGTCACCTGCCCGCGCACCAAGGCATTCTCAGTGGTTTCCACCGCGCTGCTGAACGGCGGCAGTTGCCAGGCATACAGCACGATCAGCACGCCGACGATGGCAATCGCGGCAAAGCCCAGGGACGAAAGGATGCGCACCCGCAGCGAGCGCGGTTCGGTCACCGCAGCGCCCGGCGGCGTGGTGCCCTCGGGGGTGGAGGCGATCGCATTGGTAGTGGTGGTCGTGGGTTCGGTCATGAAGAGGCGCCGACAGGTTGAACGGGAGGGGTTGCCGCTTTGGTGGTGCTCATCAGCCACAGGCTGCGGATAAAGATCCAGATCATGGTCAGGATCGCGATGATCGCGATCAGCATGAACACATCGTTGTAAGCCATCACGTTCGCTTCACGGGTGGCCGCCGTGGCCAGGCTGCGGATGCCCATGAGGTTGCGCAACTCCGGGTCGGCGACGATACCGCCATAGGCCGAGCCACCACTTTGCACCCGCGCCGCGACACGCGGGTCAAGCAGGGTCAGGTGCTCGGTAATCAGGCTTGAGTGATACTTCTCGCGCACGATCTGGAAGGTGCCGAGCAACGCCGCGCCGATCAGGCCGCCGAGATTCTGGCAAATCCCGAACATCACCGAAAAACTCACCAGGTTGCGCGGGTTGGTCAACACGTTCTTGGTGCCCAGCACCATGGTCGGCCCGAGGAAGAAGGTACCGCCAAAGCCTAGCAGGAACTGGCTGATGTACAGGTTTTGCGGCCGCGTGAGGTTGCTGGAAAAACTGTCCATCACCGACCCGGTCGCCATCAGCGCCAGGGAAATCACCAGCGGCATCAGCAAGTGCGCCGGGTTGATCGTTAAGGCGCTGACCACCAGCCCGGCAATCGCCCCGGCCAGCATCACCACGTACAGCGTATGCATCTGCTGGTAACTCATGTTGAGCATTTGCATGAACCCCACCGCGCCAGTGGATTGTTCGGACAGCACCATGCGAATCAGGATCACCGCCAATGCCAGGCGAATCATCGTGCCGCTGCCCAGCCAGCGGGTCATCAGCATCGGGTTGGCGCGGTTATGCTCGATGGCCAGCCCGGCCATGATCAACACCAGCGAACAGGCCGAGGCAACGCCAATCCACGGTGCTTCCAGCCACCAGTCGATGCGGCCCAAGGACAACACCGCGCAGAGCAAGGCGACGCCGGTGGCCAGGATTGCGAAGGTGAGGAAATCGAGTTTTTCAAAGGTTTTGAAGCGGTCGCCGGGCGGCAGCTTGAGCAGGAACACACAGCCCAGGCAGATCAAAGCCAGGCCCAGCTCGAACAGGTACAGGCCACGCCATTCGGCGATCTGCAGCAAATCCTCGGAGAACAGCCGCGCCAGAGGCAACGCCAACTGCGCCGTGCCCAGGCCCAGCACCAGGGCTTTCAAGCGCCATTTGGCCGGGAACGCCTGGATCATGTAGTACAAGCCCAACGAACTCAGCGCCGCCCCCACCATGCCGTGGGCCGCGCGCACGGCGATGGCCGAATTGAGATCGTTGACGAATAAATGGCCGAAGGTCACCAGCGCATACAACACCAGAAACACTTCGGTAAACGCGCGCAGGCCGAACTGCTGGCGAAACTTCACCAGCAGCAGGTTCATGCACACGTTGGTCATTACATAGGCGGCGGGAAGCCAGGCCATTTCCGCCGTGGTCGCGCCCAGGGCGCCTTGCAGGTATTGCAGGTTGGCGATGACCAGCGCGTTGCCCAACCCGCCGGTGATTGCCACCAGTACGCCGACCAGCGCAAACAGCCAGCGCTTGTGAGTGGGGTGCAACGGCGTCGACGGCGAGCCGGGCAGGCTCGGCCGCTCGTGGGGTTGCCAGGCGTGTGGGGTGTATTTATCCATTCGGTGACCTTGATGAACCGACGCGCAAGGCCGGTGAAGCCATGACTCAGAGAACAGTAAACCTGAGCGGGGTTCATTTTGTCACTTTTGAGCACATAACTGAGGGTCCCTAAAAAGCCTTGAGCAACATGCCTGCGGCCACCATCACACACAGGCTGGCGAAGCCCACCTGCAGCGCACGCGCAGGCATCACCGAGCACAAGCGGCGCCCGGCCAACATGCCGACGATACTCGCGCCGATAAACACCCAGCCCACCGGCTCGATGCTCACCCCGGCGTGAAAGGCCCCCACCACGCCGATCAACGACAGCAGGCTGACGACCATCAACGAGGTGGCGACAATCCCGCGCATCTGCACATCGGTGAGTTGCTTGAACGCCGGCACGATCAGGAAGCCGCCGCCCACACCGAGCAGCCCCGACACGGCGCCGGTCACCGCCCCCAGCGCCGCCAGGGTCGCGCTGCATTTGGCGGTCCAGGCCAGGCGCCCGGTCTGCTGGTTGAGCATGCAGTTCTTCTGGCCCCAGGAGGCCGCGCCGTGGTCACTCGGCCCGGCCTCGACCTTTTCGCGCCGCAACATGCGCCAAGCCACCAGCACCATCAATGCGCTGAACAGGCCCATCAGCACCGGCTCCGACAGTTGATGGGCGACGAACACCCCCAGCGGCGAAAACAGCGCGCCCAGCAACGCGATCAATAAGGCCGCGCGGTAACGCACCAGGCCGTGGCGCAGGCCGTCGATCGCGCCCACCGCCGCCGCCGCGCCCACCGCGAGCAATGACACCGGCGCAGCTTGGGTCATGGTCAGTCCCAACCCCAGCACCAATGCCGGCACCCCGAGGATGCCGCCGCCCGCACCGGTCAGGCCCATGACCAGGCCCATCAATACACCCAACACACTCGCCAGCAGCATTCAGTCCACCTTGCTCAGGCGGGTCAGCCACTCGCGGCCCTTGAGCATGCCGTTCCAGTAGAACCATGGCAGCAACGTGGCCTTAAGGAACCACATCGAGCGGCGTGCCTGGGTCGGGTCGAGAGGAAAAGTCGGCAGCAGCTTGCCGCCATAACCGAACTCGGCCAGCACCACTTTGCCCTTCTCCACCGTCAACGGGCAGGAGCCATAGCCGTCGTACTTGAGCGGCAGCGGCGCCTGCTTGCGCAGGGCCAGCAGGTTCTCGGCAACCACCACGATTTGCTTGCGCACCGCCGCAGCGGTCTTGGCGTTGGTAGTGCCGCACACATCGCCGAGGCCGAAGATATGCGGGTAACGCAAGTGTTGCAGGCTGTGAGGGTTCACTTCGCACCAGCCGCCGGCGTCGGCCAGCGGGCTTTGGCGGATAAAATCCGGGGAGACTTGCGGCGGCACCACATGCAGCAGGTCGAAGGCTTTTTCGACGACACTGACGTTGCCTTCGGCGTCCTTTACTTCAAACCAGGCCTTGCGTGCCGGGCCATCGACCTTGATCAGGTTGGCATTGAACGCCAGGCGTGCGTTGTATTTCTCGACGTATTTCATCAACGGCGGCACGAACGCCGGCACACCGAACAGCGCGGCACCGGCCAGGTTGAATTCCACCTCGATGTTTTTCAGGGTGCCCTGCCTGAGCCAGTGATCGCAGGACAGGTACAGGGCCTTCTGCGGCGCACCGGCGCATTTGATCGGCATGGCCGGCTGGGTGAAGAGCGCCTTGCCGCCGTTGAGTTGCTGCACCAGTTGCCAGGTGTAGGCGGCATGCTCGTAGCTGTAGTTGGAGGTGACGCCATGGCGGCCGAGGGTATCTTGCAGGCCTTCGATCTTTTCCCAGGCCAGGCGCAGGCCGGGGCAGACGATCAAGTGGCGCCAGCTGACGCGCTGGCCGCTGTCGAGCACCAGGCTCTGCTCGTCAGGCAGCAACTGGCTGACCGCGGCCTGGATCCAGGTGACGCCGTTGGGCAGTACGTCGGCCAGCGGGCGCCGGGTCTTTTGCAGGTTATAGGCGCCGCCGCCGACCAGGGTCCAGGCGGGTTGATAGCAATGGAAGTCGTTGGGTTCGATCAGGGTGATGTTCAGGTGCGGGTCGCGCTTGAGCAGGCTGGCCAGCAGGCCGATGCCTGCGGAGCCGCCGCCGATGACTACGATATCGCCACTGATGGTAGGTCCCCAGTGTTGTTCGGTCATTGTCTGCTGCCTTTTTGAGTCAGTGCACACAAGGGTCGCTGCCGGATGGCGTCACGCCCAGCTTTTTATGACCGCGCCGCAGTACAGGCCGGACAGGGTCTTCATCACTTGAATCACTTCGTGGCTGGCCAATCCGTAGAAAATGTATTTGCCTTCCCGACGGGTGGCAACCAACCCTTCGTCACGCAGGATGCCCAACTGTTGTGACAGCGTAGGCTGACGTACGCCGGTCAGCGCTTCCAGCTCGCCGACGTTGCGCTCGCCCTGGGTCAGCTGGCACAGGATCAACAAGCGGTCTTCGTTGGCCAGCGCCTTGAGCAAGGAACAGGCCTTGGACGCCGATGCACGCAACTGGGCGACTTCGCCCTCACTCAACGTAGATTCCATTTGCCTCGGCTCCTTTGTCTCACTTAAGCTCAAAACATTATGTGTAAACGTAAACTGATTGTAACTACTTTTTTCCGCATCGGGGACAGCCGCCATGCCAGCGTTGATTCAAGCCTTTCTGGACGAGGCATCGTCGACCTATACCTACGTCGTCTATGAAGCGCACGGCGGTGCCTGCGCCATCGTCGACTCGGTGCTCAACTACGACCCGGCTTCCGGGCGCACCGAGACCACGCAGGCCGACCAGGTGATTGCCTTTGTCCAAGAGCATGGCCTCAAGGTGCAATGGCTGCTGGAAACCCATGCCCATGCCGACCACCTGTCCGCCGCGCCTTACCTGCGACGCGCCCTGGGCGGCAAGATTGCCATCGGCCAGTCCATCAGCCAGGTGCAGGGCGTGTTCAAGCACCTGTTCAACCTGGAACCGGAGTTTCGCGTCGATGGCTCGCAGTTCGACCACTTGTTTGCGCCGGATGAGATCTTTCACATTGGCGGCCTGCAGGCCCAGGCGCTGCATGTGCCCGGGCATACCCCGGCGGATATGGCTTACCTGATCGACGGGCGCTTGATCCTGGTGGGCGACACCCTGTTCATGCCCGACGTCGGCACCGCGCGCTGCGACTTCCCCGGCGGCGATGCGCGCCAGTTGTACGCGTCGATGCGCAAGTTGCTGGCCTTCCCTTCGGATACCAAACTGTATGTATGCCATGACTACCCACCCGAGGGCCGTGAGGCCAAGTGCCTGACCACCGTGGCGGAACAACGGGCGGGAAATATCCATGTGCATGACGGGGTGGATGAAGCGGCATTTGTAGCGATGCGCACCGCCCGTGATGCCGGGCTGGGGATGCCGACGCTGTTGTTGCCGGCGATCCAGGTGAACGTGCGGGCGGGGAATATGCCGCCGGCGGAAGAAAACGGCGTGACGTACCTGAAAATTCCCCTCAACCAACTTTGAAATGCGGTTAAAAATGTGGGAGGGGGCTTGTCCCCGATGTCGGTGGGTCAGCTACAGATAAGCTGACTGTCACACCGCTATCGGGGGCAAGCCCCCTCCCACATTTCGACCTGCGGAGTGTCAGGTACCTAGGCTGATGCCGTTGGCCGGCAGCGGCAGTGCGGTTTTGTAGCGCACTTGCTTCAAGGCAAAACTGGAACGGATGTTCGCCACACCCGGCACCTTGGTCAGAAAGTCCATCATGAAGCGCTCCAGGGCCTGGATCGTCGGCACCAGCACCCGGATCAGATAATCCGGGTCGCCGGCCATCAGGTAACACTCCATCACTTCCGGCCGGTCGGAGATCGCCCCTTCGAACTGCTGCAACGCCAGTTCATTCTGCTTTTCCAGGCTCACATGGATGAACACATTCACATGCAATCCCAGCAGGTCGGCATCCAGCAGCGTGACCTGCTCGCGAATCAGGCCCAACTCCTCCATCGCCTTCACCCGGTTGAAGCACGGCGTAGGCGACAGGTTGACCGAGCGGGCCAGGTCGGCGTTGGTGATGCGCGCGTTCTCCTGCAGGGCGTTGAGAATGCCGATATCGGTACGGTCCAGTTTGCGCATGAGACAAAATCACCTGTTTATTATGTTTATGCAGATTTTTTATCCGCAAATGATCTTGAGCGCAATGAAACACAGATAAATATTCTTCTACGCCACGCCTATGATTGTTGTAGGACAAGATTTCTTCTACCCGAAGACTGACTGTCAGCTAGCGCGCCCACTACAAAAAATTCACAAGATCGAGCGTAGAAGCCATGACCCAGCCGTACGAACCGCTGCGCCTGCACGTCCCTGAACCCTCGGGCCGTCCAGGCTGCAAGACCGACTTCACCTACCTGCGCCTGACCGACGCCGGCCTGGTGCGCAAACCCGCCATCGACGTAGAACCGGCCGACACCGCCGACCTGGCCAAGGGCCTGATCCGCGTGCTCGACGACCAGGGCCAGGCCTTGGGCCCGTGGGCCGAGGGTGTCAGCGCCGACATCATGCGCAAAGGCATGCGCGCGATGCTCAAGACACGCATCTTCGACAACCGCATGGTGGTCGCCCAGCGCCAGAAAAAAATGTCGTTCTACATGCAGAGCCTAGGCGAAGAAGCCATTGGCAGCGCCCAGGCCCTGGCCTTGAACATTGACGACATGTGCTTCCCCACCTACCGCCAGCAAAGCATTCTGATGGCTCGCGATGTGCCGCTGGTCGACCTGATCTGCCAACTGCTGTCCAACGAGCGCGACCCGCTCAAGGGCCGCCAGTTGCCGATCATGTACTCGGTCAAGGACGCCGGTTTCTTCACCATTTCCGGCAACCTCGCCACCCAGTTCGTACAGGGCGTGGGCTGGGGCATGGCCTCGGCGATCAAGGGCGATACCAAGATCGCCTCGGCCTGGATCGGCGACGGCGCCACCGCAGAATCGGACTTCCACACCGCCCTCACCTTCGCCCACGTCTACCGCGCCCCGGTGATCCTCAACGTGGTGAATAACCAATGGGCCATCTCGACCTTTCAGGCCATCGCCGGTGGTGAGGCCACTACCTTCGCCGGACGCGGCGTGGGTTGCGGTATCGCTTCCCTGCGGGTCGACGGCAACGACTTCATCGCGGTGTACGCCGCGTCTGCCTGGGCCGCCGAGCGTGCGCGCCGTAACCTGGGGCCGAGCCTGATCGAGTGGGTCACTTACCGCGCCGGCCCGCACTCGACCTCCGATGATCCGTCCAAGTACCGCCCTGCCGATGACTGGAGCCACTTCCCATTGGGCGACCCGATTGCCCGTCTCAAGCAGCACCTGATCCGGATTGGCCAGTGGTCCGAAGAGGAACACGCGGCAGTCAGTGCCGAACTTGAAGCCGAAGTCATCGCCGCGCAAAAACAGGCCGAACAGTACGGCACCCTCGCCGGCGGCCAGATTCCAAGCGCCGCGACCATGTTCGAAGACGTCTATAAAGAGATGCCGGAGCACTTGAAGCGCCAGCGTCAAGAGCTGGGGGTCTGACATGAACGATCACAACAACAGCATCGAACTGGAAACCGCCATGACCACCACCACCATGACCATGATCCAGGCCCTGCGCTCGGCCATGGATGTGATGCTTGAACGTGACGACAACGTTGTGGTGTTCGGCCAGGACGTCGGTTACTTCGGCGGCGTGTTCCGTTGCACCGAAGGCTTGCAGACCAAGTACGGCAGCTCACGGGTATTCGACGCGCCGATTTCCGAAAGCGGCATCATCGGCGTGGCGGTGGGCATGGGTGCCTACGGCCTGCGCCCGGTCGCGGAAATCCAGTTCGCCGACTACGTCTACCCCGCCACCGACCAGATCATCTCCGAAGCCGCGCGCCTGCGTTATCGCTCGGCCGGTCAGTTCACCGCGCCCTTGACCATGCGCATGCCGTGCGGCGGTGGCATCTACGGCGGCCAGACCCACAGCCAGAGTATCGAAGCGGTGTTCACCCAGGTCTGCGGCCTGCGCACGGTGATGCCGTCCAACCCTTACGATGCCAAGGGCCTGCTGATCGCCTCCATCGAAAACGATGACCCGGTGATCTTCCTTGAACCCAAGCGCCTGTATAACGGCCCGTTCGATGGCCACCACGACCGCCCGGTGACGCCGTGGTCGAAACACCCGCAAGCGCAAGTGCCGGACGGTTACTACACCGTGCCGCTGGACGTGGCCGCCATCGTGCGTCCGGGTTCGGCCGTGACCGTGCTGACCTACGGCACCACCGTGTATGTGTCGCAAGTCGCCGCCGAAGAAACCGGCATCGACGCCGAAGTCATCGACCTGCGCAGCCTGTGGCCGCTGGACCTGGAAACCATCGTCAACTCGGTGAAAAAGACCGGCCGTTGCGTCGTGGTGCACGAAGCCACGCGCACCTGCGGATTTGGCGCCGAGCTGGTGGCGCTGGTGCAGGAACATTGCTTCCACCACCTGGAAGCGCCGATCGAGCGCGTCACCGGCTGGGACACCCCCTACCCGCACGCGCAGGAGTGGGCGTATTTCCCAGGCCCGTCCCGAGTGGGCGCGGCGTTGAAACGGGTCATGGAGGTCTGAATGGGCACGCACGTAATCAAGATGCCGGACATTGGCGAAGGCATCGCGGAAGTTGAACTGTCGCAGTGGCATGTCAAGGTCGGCGACATGGTCGTCGAAGACCAGGTGCTGGCGGATGTGATGACCGACAAGGCGATGGTGGATATTCCTTCGCCGGTCCACGGCAAGGTGATTTCCCTCGGCGGCGAGCCGGGTGAAGTCATGGCGGTGGGCAGTATTTTGATCAGCATTGAGGTGGAAGGCGCCGGTAACGCCAAGGAAGCGCCAGCCGTCGCCGCTCCGGTGGAAAACCCTGCGCCGGTGGTGGAGAGCACGCCGCCACCGGTTCAAAGCCAGCCCGCGCCTATCGCGGCCAAGGCCCAGGCCCACGCAGCGATAGCGCGTGATGCCAATGAACGCCCGCTGGCCTCCCCGGCCGTGCGCAAGCGTGCGCTGGATGCGGGTATTGCGTTGCGCCTGGTACAGGGCACAGGTCCGGCCGGGCGGATTCTGCATGAAGACCTCGACGCCTACCTCCAGCAAGGCACGAGCAACACCGCGACCGCCGCCAACCCCTACGCCGAACGCAACGACGAGCACCAGATTCCGGTGATCGGCATGCGCCGCAAGATCGCCCAGCGCATGCAGGACGCCACCCGCCGCGCCGCGCATTTCAGCTATGTGGAAGAAATCGACGTCACGGCGCTGGACGAGCTGCGCGTGCACCTCAATGAAAAACACGGCGCCACCCGCGGCAAGCTGACCCTGTTGCCGTTCATCGTGCGTGCCATGGTGGTGGCACTGCGCGATTTCCCCCAGATCAACGCGCGCTACGACGACGAAGCCCAGGTCATTACCCGCCTCGGTGCGGTGCATGTGGGCGTCGCCACCCAGAGCGACGTTGGCCTGATGGTGCCGGTGGTGCGCCACGCCGAAGCCCGCAGCCTGTGGGGCAATGCCGAAGAAATCGCACGCTTGGCCACGGCTGCGCGCACTGGCAAGGCCAGCCGCGACGAGCTGTCGGGCTCGACTATCACCCTGACCAGCCTCGGCGCGCTGGGCGGGATTGTCAGCACGCCGGTACTGAACCTGCCGGAAGTCGCCATCGTCGGTGTCAACCGCATCGTCGAGCGGCCCATGGTGATCAAGGGCCAGATCGTGGTGCGCAAGATGATGAACCTCTCCAGCTCGTTCGATCACCGCGTGGTCGATGGCATGGACGCGGCGCAATTCATCCAGGCCATTCGCAGCCTGCTCGAACAACCCGCCAGCCTGTTCCTGGAGTAAGGGCATGACTCAGACATTACACACCACCCTGCTGATTATCGGCGGCGGCCCGGGCGGTTATGTGGCTGCGATTCGCGCCGGCCAGTTGGGCATCCCGACCATTCTGGTGGAAGGCCAGGCGCTGGGCGGTACCTGCCTGAACATCGGCTGCATTCCGTCCAAAGCCTTGATCCACGTGGCCGAACAGTTCCAGCAAAGCGTTCACCACAGCCAGGGCTCGCCCCTGGGCATCGAAATGGATGTGCCCACCCTGGACATCCGCAAAAGCGTGGAATGGAAAGACGGTATCGTCGATCGCCTGACCACCGGCGTCGCCGCGCTGCTGAAAAAACACAAGGTGCAGGTGGTTCACGGTTGGGCCAAGGTGGTGGACGGCAAGACCGTCGACGTGGGCGACCAGCGCATTCAGTGCGAACACCTTCTGCTGGCCACCGGTTCGAAAAGCGTCGAGCTGCCGATGCTGCCGCTGGGCGGGCCGGTCATTTCGTCCACCGAAGCCCTGGCACCGCCCCGCATACCGAAGCGGCTGATCGTGGTGGGCGGCGGTTATATCGGCCTGGAGCTGGGCATTGCCTACCGCAAGCTCGGGGCCGAAGTCAGTGTGGTCGAGGCCCAGGAGCGCATCCTGCCGGCCTACGACGCCGAGCTGACCCAACCGGTCGGCGAGTCGCTCAAACGACTGGGCATCAAGCTGTACCTCAAGCACGCCGTCACTGGGTTTACCGACAACCGCCTGCAGGTGCGCGACCCCAATGGCGACACGCTGGCGCTGGAGACCGACCAGGTGCTGGTGGCCGTGGGTCGCAAACCCAACACCCAGGGCTGGAACCTCGAAGCGCTGAACCTGGCGATGAACGGCGCGGCGATCAAGATCGACAGCCGTTGCCAGACCAGCATGCGCAACGTCTGGGCCATCGGCGACCTGAGCGGCGAGCCAATGCTGGCGCACCGCGCCATGGCCCAGGGCGAAATGGTTGCCGAACTGATTAGTGGCAAATCCCGCGGATTCAACCCGGCGGCGATCCCGGCCGTATGCTTCACCGACCCGGAAGTGGTGGTGGTCGGCAAGACGCCTGATGAAGCCAAGGCGGCCGGTGTGGAGTGCATCGTGTCGAGCTTCCCCTTCGCCGCCAACGGCCGGGCCATGACCCTGGAGTCGAACATCGGTTTCGTGCGGGTGGTGGCGCGGCGTGACAATCATCTGATTGTCGGCTGGCAGGCGGTGGGCGCTGGCGTGTCCGAGCTATCCACGGCGTTTGGCCTGAGCCTGGAAATGGGCGCGCGCCTGGAGGATGTGGCCGGCACCATCCATGCCCATCCGACCTTGGGTGAAGCCGTACAGGAAGCGGCGCTGCGAGCCCTGGGCCACGCGTTGCATCTGTAGAACCGGGGTGCGGCCATCGGGGGCAAGTCGAATCGTCGCACCGCCCCTCCCACATTTGGAATGCATTCCCCTGTGGGAGGGGGCTTGCCCCCGATAGCAATGGATCAGCCAACAGAGATGTCGAATGGTCCATCCGCCCGCTCCCACACAAGCCAAGAATGCAGTATTGTTGTGCCATCCAGAAAAAAATCCGACTTGACCAAGATAGAGGGTGTCATGGGTAACGAGAGCATCAATTGGGACACGCTGGGTTTTGACTACATCAAGACCGACAAGCGGTTTCTCCAGGTCTGGAAAAACGGCGAATGGCAAGACGGCACCCTGACCGACGACAACGTGCTGCACATCAGCGAGGGCTCCACCGCCCTGCACTATGGCCAGCAGTGCTTTGAAGGCCTCAAGGCCTACCGCTGCAAGGACGGCTCGATCAACCTGTTCCGTCCGGACCAGAACGCCGCGCGCATGCAGCGCAGCTGTGCCCGCCTGCTGATGCCGCATGTGACGACCGATGCGTTCATCGATGCCTGCAAACAAGTGGTCAAGGCCAACGAGCGCTTCATCCCGCCTTACGGCAGCGGCGGCGCGCTGTACCTGCGCCCGTTCGTGATCGGCACCGGTGACAACATTGGTGTGCGCACCGCGCCGGAGTTCATCTTCTCGGTGTTCTGCATCCCGGTCGGCGCCTATTTCAAAGGCGGCCTGGTGCCCCACAACTTCCAGATCTCCACCTTCGACCGCGCCGCGCCACAGGGCACCGGTGCCGCGAAAGTCGGCGGTAACTATGCCGCCAGCTTGATGCCAGGGTCGGAAGCGAGAAAATCCGGCTTCGCCGACGCGATTTACCTGGACCCGATGACCCATTCGAAAATCGAAGAAGTCGGCTCGGCCAACTTTTTCGGCATCACCCATGACAACCAGTTCATCACACCGAAGTCGCCTTCGGTACTGCCGGGCATCACCCGCCTGTCGCTGATCGAACTGGCCCAGAGCCGCCTGGGCCTTACCGTGGTCGAGGGCGAGGTGTTCATCGACAAGCTGGACCAATTCAAGGAAGCCGGAGCCTGCGGCACTGCTGCGGTGATCTCGCCGATCGGTGGCATCCAGTACAACGGCAAACTGCACGTGTTCCACAGCGAGACCGAAGTGGGCCCGGTTACCCAGAAGCTCTACAAAGAGCTGACAGGTGTGCAGACCGGTGATGTTGAAGCGCCAGCGGGTTGGATCGTCAAAGTCTACTAGCCACAACGCAAAACTCAATGTGGGAGGGGGCTTGCTCCCGATAGCGGTGTATCAGTCACAGACTTATTGACTGACCCACCGCCATCGGGGGCAAGCCCCCTCCCACATTTGATCTCCAGTACTTTTAAGATTGAGGAATGTTCACCGCAATCTTCTTGCCCATGCTGATCCTCTGTTCCACCCCATACCCCAACGCCTCGTAAAACCCCGCCACCGCATCATTGCCGCTGGTGATCTGCAGGTTGATCTTCATGCAACCCAGCGCCGTCAACGCCTGTTCCGCGTGACGCACCAACGATGATCCCAGGCCGTGGCGACGATAGTCGGCGTGCACCGCCACCGAATACAGCCAGCCACGATGGCCGTCGTACCCGGCGAGGATCGTGCCGATCACGGTTTTTTTGTCGGTGGCGACAAAGAACAGCCCGTCATTGACCGCCAGTTTCTTATCGATCGCCAGGGTCGGCAGGTTATGCGCGGTGTCATAGCCGAACGCTTCCTGCCATAACGCAACCACCTGCGCACGGTGCTGGCGGTCGCGATACGGGCCGATGGGGTGCCGAGACAGCAGCGCCTTTTCCATAACCAGCGTGCGCTCGTTGCCGTGGTAGACATCGCGCACGGTATGAAAACCCAGCTTGCTATAGAACGGCTCGGCGGTCAGCGAAGACGGCACACTCAACACGCTCACCCCGGCTTCACGGGCGCGCAGTTCGATCTCGATCATCAGCAACCGGCCAATGCCCTGCCCTTGCAGCGCTGGGTTGACGAATACCGAGCGCACCACATTGGCGTCCAGGGCCGCCGTGGCGACGATCACATCGGCTTTTACCGCCACCAGCACCACACGACGCTTGAGCAGTTCCAGCACCGCCTCGGGTGTGAAATTGCTCGCCACGCGAGCGATCACATCCGCCGGGTAATCCCGTGCATTGCTGCCGTGCAAGGCGGCGAGGATGACTTGGCTGATGCCTTCGGCATCTGAGGCTTGGGCACTACGAACGACGGTAGACATGCTTGCTCCTGGCTGACGGCGCTATAACAAGCACCACAATACCAATGTTGGAGGGGGCAAGCCCCTCCCACATTTTCTAACCGTGCCCGCCCGCAATTCGTTTGCCGGGCTTAGTGCCAACCAGCTTGGCCTGCCCATCTTTCTGCTTGCCCGTACGTGCCTCGCTGATAAGCCCCGGAATCAACTTGCCCTCCGGCAGGTTCTTCCAGAACCGGCTCGGCAAATGCCCTTCCATCACCTTGGGGTTCAACCGCGCCGGGTTGAAGATGTGGCTGTAGTAGGTCAACCACATGGCGCTGTGCGGATCCTCGACGTTCTGCGCCAGTTGCTGCCAAGCCTCGGGGCACTGGCGTTGGTGAATCAATTGCTCGCCGTCGTAATACACGCCGTCCAGGGGCGTTGCGATCATCCAGCGATGCCGGCCCATGCGCCCGACAAAATGCTGGCTGGCGCTTTGCAGAATATCGTGGGCCGGTTCGTGCCAGGCCACGTACTCCGGCAGCTGCGGCCCTGCCCCCGACGGCAATGCGATAAACCGTACAAACGCGTGCAAGTGGTGGGCTTCACGACTGACCTGCTTGATGCGTCGCTGCAACTCGCTGCCCAACTTGTCACCGGCCAGCATCGCCGTGCGATCGCCATGGCTGACCCGCCACAACACCTCGTACAGCAAACTCCAGCGCTGGTCGCCGTGGTAGCAGGCGGCCGACTCCAGCAGGTGCAGCAACGCCTTGGGGATGCGCGCCTGGAACGGGCCAGGCCCAGGCGGAATCGGCTCGTCGGTGGCAAACAGATCCGCCACCTCGGCTTCGCCCCAACTCACCTGGCTGGGGTCGACCTGATGGCTGAGCAGCCAGCGCGCCTGTTCGCGCCAGGTGCTGAACAGGTTGTCGCATTCCAGGCTGATCATCCCCACAACCCCATTTGTTGCGGTTGCGGGCGATCGCGCAGCTGCTCGCGCAGCAAGACGCTGGTGGTGTCCGCTTGTTGGGGGTGGTAATCGCTGGTGATGAAAAACGGCTTGGCCTTGGCCAGCACGCAGCGCATGCGCGCCAGGTCTTCAAAGCGGATCTTGCGTTCGCGGCGCAGGTCGACCAGGCGCTGGGTGGTGCGCAGGCCAATGCCGGGGATGCGCGCGATCAAGGTAGGTTCGGCGCGGTTCAGGTCCAGGGGGAACACCTCGCGATGTTCCAGGGCCCAGGCCAGCTTGGGGTCGATATCCAGGGCCAGGTGGCCGGGGCCTTCGAACAGCTCGTTGGCGCTGAAACCGTAGCTGCGCAACAGGAAATCGGCCTGGTACAAGCGATGCTCGCGCATCAACGGCGGCGCGGCCAGGGGCACGCTTTTCGGGCTGTTGGGGATGGGACTGAAGGCCGAATAATACACGCGGCGCAGCTTGTAATTGCCATACAGGGCTTCGGCACCGTGCAGGATGGTGCTGTCGTCGGTGTCGTCGGCGCCGACGATCATCTGCGTGCTCTGCCCGGCCGGGGCGAAGCGTGGTGCGCGGGGTTCGTTGAGCACGGTCTGCTCCCCGGTGTAGATGGCCTGCATGGCCTGCTTGATCGAGACGATCTGCTTTTCCGGCGCCAGGGTTTGCAGGCTGGCATCGGTGGGCAGTTCGATATTCACGCTCAGGCGGTCGGCATAACGCCCGGCCTCGGCGATCAGCGCCGGGTCGGCTTCGGGAATGGTCTTGAGGTGGATATAGCCGCGAAAGTCGTGCTCTTCGCGCAACAGCCTGGCGACCCGCACCAATTGTTCCATGGTGTAGTCGGCCGAACGGATGATGCCGGAACTGAGAAACAGGCCGCTGACGCAATTGCGCTTGTAGAAGTCCAGGGTCAGGGTGACCACCTCCTCCGGGCTGAATCGCGCACGGGGCACATCGCTGGAACGGCGGTTGACGCAATACTGGCAGTCGTAGAGACAGAAGTTGGTGAGCAACACCTTGAGCAGCGACACGCAACGGCCGTCGGGCGTATAGCTGTGGCAAATGCCCATGCCATCGGTGGAACCCAGCCCCGCCTTGCCTTCGGAGCTGCGCTTGGGTGCGCCACTGCTGGCGCATGACGCGTCGTACTTGGCGGCGTCGGCGAGGATGCTGAGTTTTTCGATCAACTGCATGGAGAGCTACCGATACTGGTTTTTTGTACAGTATCAGGGGGTAGATGTAAGCTGCAAGCTTTTAGCTTCAAGCTGCAAGCTTGCGGCTTGCGACTTGCGGCTGGAACTCAGCTCGCCGTCGCCAACAACAGGTCCTGTACCGAACGCGCTGAATCACGGCTGCGGTCATTGGCATACAACGACGCCGCAATCTCATCCGCGCGAATCGGCAGTACCGACAGCAACGTATCGCTCAAGCCATGGCTGGCCTGGCTGAACCCCTGGATATAGATACCCGCCTTGCAGCGCTCATCGGTGACGATACGGTAGTCGCGGGCCACTTCGAAGTCGCCCATGTAGGCTTCCAGTGGCGCGAGCAGTTCGCGGTGCATCTGGCGTTCGTAACCGGTGGCGAGGATTACCGCGTCGTAGTGATTCACGCAGGTTTCGCCGGTAGCGTTGTTGCGCAACGTCAGTTCGATGCCCAGCGGACCGGGGGTGGCCTTTTCGACGACGGTCATGGTGCGAAACGCCTGGCGCGCGATACCGGAGACTTTCTGGCGATAGAAGATGCCGTAGATGCGTTCGATCAGGTCCAGGTCCACCACCGAGTAGTTGGTGTTCTGGTACTCGGCGACCAGGCGCTCACGTTCGGCGCCGACTTGCTGGAATACCAGGTCGGTAAAGGCCGGCGAGAACACTTCATTGACGAACGGGCTGTCATCGGCGGGTTTGAGCGCCGAGCCGCGCAGGATCAGGTCAACCTGCACCGAGGGGAAGCTGTCGTTGAGGTCGATAAAGGCTTCGGCGGCGCTCTGACCACCGCCAATCACCGCGATGCGCATCGGCTTGCCGTCGACACAGGGCTGGCCGGCCATGCGCTCCAGGTACTGGGAATGGTGGAACACCCGGCTGTCGCCCTTGAGCGCCTTGAACGCCTCGGGAATACGCGGCGTGCCACCGGCGCTGACCACCACCGCGCGCGTGGTGCGCACATGCTGTTCACCCTGGGCGTCACGGGAAATCACGCGCAGCGCTTCCACCTGCTGCTGGTGCAGGATCGGCTCGATGGCCAGCACTTCTTCGCCGTAGCGGGCCTGGGCCTGGAATTGCCCGGCGACCCAGCGCAGGTAGTCGTTGTACTCCATGCGGCACGGGTAGAACGTGCCGAGGTTGATGAAGTCCACCAGGCGCTCGCGGGCCTTCAGGTAATTGACGAAAGAGTACGGGCTGGTGGGGTTGCGCAGGGTCACCAGGTCCTTGAGGAAGGAAATCTGCAGTTCGCTCTGGGTTACCAGGGTATTGCCGTGCCAGCGGTAGTCGGCTTGTTTGTCGAGGAACAGCACGTCCAGTTTGCCCTGGGCCTTTTCACGCTCCTGCAGGGCGATGGCCAGCGCCAGGTTCGATGGGCCGAAGCCGATACCGATCAGGTCGTGAACCGCGGGCGAAGCAATTGCCTGTGTCATTCCAGTGTCCTCTGGATAAGCCCCTTGGCGGTTGGGGCGGGAATACCTTCATGGCCTGAACAACAGGCCGTGTGTTGATAGGAAACGAGGACAGTGAAATAAAATTTAACTAATGCCGCTTCAGTGGGCTTCCCACTCACGCATGCGTGACCGGCAGTGCTTCATGGCGTTGACGATGTGCTTTTCCACCAGGCTGCGGGAAATGCTCAGCCGCTCGGCGATTTGCAGATGGGACAGGCCGTCGAGTTTGCGCAGCAGGAAACTGTCGCGACAGGCCGCCGGCAACTCGGCCAGGGCGCGCTCGAGCAGCTCCAGGCGCTGGCCCTGGTCGTGGCTGGCGTGGGGTGAACACGGGGCGAAGCGTTCTTCGCTGTCCAGCACCTCCAGCGGCTCGACCTGGCGCAGGGCGTTGCGCCGATGGCCGTCGATCACCAGATTCAACGCGGTGCGATACAGGAACGCGCGCGGCTGTTCGATCGGGGTGTCACTGGAACGCTCCAGCACCCGCACATACGCGTCATGCACCACATCCTCGGCCACCTGACGGTTGCCCAGCTTGGCGTTGAGGAAACACACCAGCTCACGATAGTAGTTTTCCAACATGACTCCTGGCCCCATGGCCGTGGTGCTAACGATGCCAGTTCGGGTAGGAACAGGCCCATCGATGATGGCAGTTTGAGTAGGTGCAATTTATAGTAATTCTCATCTACTTTTAAAGAAGTCTCGCATCAACGGCCGATTTTTTTCGCCGCGCGAGCTGTAACCGCGCGTGTAACCGCCTAAATCCTGCGACATTTTCTTCGTTTAACTGTCAGCTCTGCGCGACTGCGCCCCGATCTTTCCTGGCTGGAACCTACGCATGAAACGCCCTCGACCTGCCCGACGCGCCCTGCTTGTGGTGGCGTGCCTGATTCCCATCGTTGCGTTTGCCACCTGGCAAGGCCTGGCGCCGGGTCGCGACACCCTGACCACCGTCACCGTCACCCGTGGCGATATCGAAAACAGCGTCACGGCCCTGGGCACCCTGCAACCGCGGCGTTATGTGGATGTGGGCGCCCAGGCTTCCGGGCAGATCCAGAAGATCCACGTCGAAGCCGGCGACCAGGTCAAGGAGGGCCAATTGCTGGTAGAGATCGACCCCTCGACGCAAAAAGCCAAGCTCGATGCCAGCCGCTACGCCATCGAAAACCTTGCGGCGCAGTTGCAGGAACAGAAGGCCCAGCATGCATTGGCGCGCCAGAAGTACCAGCGCCAGCAACGCCTGAGCGCCGGCAACGCCACGCGCGAAGAGGATGTACAAACCGCCAAGGCCGAACTGAGCGCGACCCAGGCGCGGGTCGAGATGTTCCAGGCCCAGATCCGCCAGGCGCGGGCCAGCCTGCGCAGCGACGAAGCGGAACTGGGTTACACGCGTATCTATGCGCCGATGGCCGGTACCGTGGTCGCGGTGGATGCGCGGGTCGGCCAGACGCTAAACGCGCAACAACAAACCCCGCTGATCCTGCGCATCGCCAGGTTGTCGCCGATGACCGTGTGGGCCGAAGTCTCCGAGGCGGATATCGGCCACGTCAAACCCGGTATGAGCGCGTACTTCACCACCTTGAGCGGCGGCAGCCGGCGCTGGACCAGCACCGTGCGCCAGATCCTGCCGATTCCGCCCAAACCCTTGAACGAAACCCAGGGCAGCGGCAGCCCGAGCAGCGCCAGCAAAAGCGGCAGTGGCCGCGTGGTGCTGTACACGGTGCTGCTGGACGTGGACAACGCCGATAACGCGCTGATGGCGGAAATGACCACCCAAGTGTTTTTCGTCGCAAACCAGGTCAAGGACGCCCTCACCGTGCCAGTCGCTGCGCTGCAAGGCACGCCCAACGCGGATACGCAAATCGCCCGCGTGGTGGCGAAGAACGGCAGCATCGAGCAGCGCACGGTGCGCCTGGGTGTCAGCGACCGCCTGCGCGTCCAGGTGCTGGATGGCCTCAGCGAAGGCGATCACCTGTTGATCGGCCCGGCCGACAGCAGCGGGGGTTGAATTGACCACGCCCCTGATCGAACTCAAGCACATCCGCAAATCCTACGGCGGCGGCGACAGCCCGCAGGTCGACGTGCTGCGTGGCATCGACCTGGCGATCCATGCCGGGGAGTTCGTCGCCATCGTCGGCGCGTCCGGCTCCGGCAAGTCCACATTGATGAATATCCTCGGGTGCCTCGACCGCCCGAGCGACGGTGACTACCTGTTCGCCGGTGAAAACGTTGCCCACCTGGGCAGCGACGAACTGGCCTGGCTGCGCCGCGAAGCCTTCGGTTTCGTGTTCCAGGGCTACCACTTGATCCCGTCGGCATCGGCCCAGGAAAACGTCGAGATGCCGGCGATCTATGCCGGCATCAGTGCCAGCGAACGGCATGCCCGCGCCACCGCCCTGCTCACCCGCCTGGGCCTGGCCGACCGCACCGGCAACCGTCCGCACCAGCTCTCCGGCGGCCAGCAGCAGCGGGTGTCCATCGCACGGGCGCTGATGAACGGCGGGCATATCATCCTCGCCGACGAACCCACCGGCGCCCTCGACAGCCACAGCGGCGCCGAAGTGATGAGCCTGCTCGACGAACTGGCGAGCCAGGGCCATGTGGTCATCCTGATCACCCATGACCGCGAAGTGGCCGCACGGGCCAACCGCATCATCGAGATTCGCGACGGCCTGATCATCAGCGACTCGGCCGGCGCCCAGGTCTGCGTGCCTGCCGAAGCGGACAGCACTGCGCTGCAGGCCGTGGACCTGCGCCAGCGCCTGGTCGACGGCGCCGAACACAACGGCGCCTGGAAGGCCGAACTGCTCGACGCATTACAAGCGGCCTGGCGCGTGATGTGGATCAACCGTTTTCGCACCGCGCTGACCCTGCTCGGAATCATTATTGGCGTAGCCTCGGTGGTGGTCATGCTGGCCGTGGGTGAAGGCAGCAAGCGCCAGGTCATGGCGCAGATGGGCGCGTTCGGCTCGAACATCCTGTATGTCAGTGGTTCGTCACCCAACCCGCGTACGCCCCTAGGCATCATCACCCCCCAGGATGTGGCCGCCCTGGCCACCCTGCCCCAGGTGAAACGGATCATGCCGGTCAACGGCGCCGAAGCCGGCGTGCGTTTCGGCAACATCGACTACATCGCCTATGTCGGTGGCAACGACACCCAGTTTCCGAGCATCTTCAACTGGCCGGTGGTCGAGGGCAGCTACTTTACCGAAGCCGACGAACGCAACGCCGCCACCGTCGCCGTGATCGGCGCAAGGGTGCGGGACAAGCTGTTCAAAGGCCGGGTCAACCCCATCGGCCAGTACATCCTGATCGAAAACGTGCCGTTCCAGGTGGTGGGCGTGCTCCAGGAAAAAGGCTCCAGCTCGGGCAACAAAGACAGTGATGACCGCATTGCCATCCCCTACTCCGCCGCCAGCATCCGCCTGTTCGGCAGCTATAACCCGGAATACGTGGTGATTGCCGCCGCCGACGCCACCCGGGTGAACGCCGCCGAGCAGGCCATCGATCAGTTGCTCAAGCGCCTGCACCAGGGCAAGGACGATTATCACCTGACCAACAACGCCGCGATGATCCAGGCCGAGGCGCGCACGGCCAACACACTGTCGTTGATGCTCGGTTCGATTGCGGCAATTTCCCTGTTGGTGGGCGGCATCGGCGTGATGAACATCATGCTGATGACCGTGCGCGAACGTACCCGCGAGATCGGCATCCGCATGGCCACCGGTGCCCGTCAGCGCGACATCCTGCGCCAGTTTCTCACCGAGGCGGTGATGCTCTCGGTGGTCGGCGGGCTGTTGGGTATTGCCCTGGCCTTGCTGGTGGGCGGCGTGCTGGTACTGGCCGAGGTGGCGGTGCAGTTTTCCCTGATGGCGGTGCTCGGCGCCTTTGGCTGCGCGCTGGTCACCGGTGTCGTATTCGGCTTTATGCCGGCCCGTAAAGCTGCCCGGCTCGATCCGGTTAAGGCGTTGACCAATGAATAAACGACCCCTCGCACCGCCGCTGGCGCTGCTCAGCCTGTGCCTGTTGCTCAATGCCTGTGCGGGTAATACGCCCGCCGTCGACAGCGGCATCGCGCCGCCCGCCGCCTGGCAATACGCCGAGCGCGCGGCCAACCAAGCCACCAACCAGCGCTGGTGGACGCAATTTGGCAGCCCCTCGCTCAACCGCCTGATCGACCAGGCGCGCCGTGACAGTTTCGACGTTGCCGCCGCCATGGCCCGCGTGCGCCAGGCGCAGGCAACGGCGGTAATTGCCGGCGCACCGCTGCTGCCCGAGGTCAAGTTCAACCTCACCGCCAGCCGTGAAAAGCTGCTGCGCGGCAGCGGCAACTCGGACCTGAACGCCACCGAGAGCAACAGAACCGTCAGCAGCTATGACGCCAACCTCACGGCCAGCTACGAACTCGACTTCTGGGGCGGCCGCGCCGCCGCACGGGACAGTGCACTGCAGAGCCTGCAGGCCAGCCAGTTCGACCAGGCCAACGTCGAGCTGACCCTGCTCAGCAACGTGGCCGACCGCTACGCGCAAACCCTGGCCGCGCGCCAGCGCGTGCAGATCGCCGAGCTGAACCTGGCGAACGCGCGCAATGTGCTGAAGCTGGTGCAAACCCGCTACGACGCCGGTTCCGCCACAGCCCTGGAGCTGGCGCAACAGAAAAGCCTGGTGGCCAGCCAGCAACGGCAACTGCCGCTGATCGAGCAGTTGGCCGAAGATTCGCGGATCACCCTTGCCGCGTTGCTCGGCCAGCCCGTGCAGGCGCTGGCGCTGGGCAACGAGGCGTTCCAGGCACTGACTTGGCCAAGCATCGGGCCCGGCGTGCCGAGCCAGTTATTGAGCCGGCGCCCCGACCTGGCCCAGGCCGAGGCACAGCTGGCGGCGGCGAGCGCCGATGTGCGCGTGGCCCGTGCGGCGATGTTGCCTGCCGTCACCCTGGGCGCGACCCTGGGTTCGGGCGCGTACAAAGCCGACGACATCCTGCGCAGCCCGTTCTACACCCTGACCTCGGGCCTGGTGGCCCCGATCTTCAACAACGGTCGTTTAAGCGCGGAACGCGACAAGGCCCGTGCGCGCCAGGATGAGCTGCTGCACACCTACCGAGGGGCGATCATCAACGGCTTTGCCGACGTGGAAAAAGCCCTCAGCAGCATCACCCGCCTGGACCAGCAACGCCAATGGCAAGCCGAGGAGTTGCAACAGGCACAGACCGCGTTCCAGATCGCAGAAAGCCGTTACCAGGCCGGTGCCGAGGATTTGCTCACGGTGCTGGAAACCCAGCGCACCTTGTACGCGGCCCAGGACTTGAACGTGCAACTGCGACTGTCGCGCTTGCAGGCCAGCATCGCGTTGTATAAAGCGCTGGGCGGTGGCTGGAGTAGCGACATCTGATAAACGAAACTCCAGTTTCGTACACAAACCGTTTAATCGCCTTACATTATTAGACCCAAGGTCCTTGGTAAAAAAGCCGCCTTCACACGGCTCTTCCAGGACCTTTTAATGAAACCCTGCGTTGTTGGAAAATGCCTGGTTTGCCTCGGCGCCTGGCTGATCGCCCACCTGGCCCTGGCCGACCCCTTGATCACGCCCACCGCCATTGACTGGTTACTGGATTGCCCCTTCCCGGCGTTTGAACGGCTCGACCCCGAAGTCCTCGCGCGCACCCAATGCGGCCAGGTGACGGTGCCCCGCGACCATGCTGCACCCAGCCGCGGCCGCCTTCGCCTGAGGGTGACACGCGTCGGCGCACGCGACCCGCTCAACCGTGAGGGCGTGGTGTTTATCCAGTCCGGCGACCCGCGTGCAGCTAAAAACGCCACCTTTGCCCTGCATCTCGTCGGCCGCTGGGAGTCTTATGCCACCCAGGCTTACCGCACGTTAGTCGACCGCTACGACGTGATCGAACTGAGCCCCCGCGACCTGCAGCAGGCCGCCGCCGTCGAACAGGCGGCGCGGGATATGGAGTATGTCCGTGTGCAACTGGGCGAGGCCCAACTCAACTACGTCGGCAATGCCGACGCGGCGCGACTCGGTAACCGCTATGCCACGCTGTTTCCCGAACGCATCGCGCGCACGGTGCTGGTCAACGCCGGGCGCGGGGAACCTGTGGCTTCCGGCGTCGAGCTGCTGCTGCTCAAGGAACCCGCCCAGGCCAGCGGTGACGGCTGTGTCAGCCGCTGGCTCGGTGATTTTCTGGCTTACGGCAAACAGCCACCGGCGAATACACGCTGCCTGGACCGTGGCGGCTGGGACTGACCCTGACGTTTACGACCTGTTGATGCCAGAAACGACACCCTGCGTTGACGCTGCGGCCTGATCGTTATTAAGTGCTATTTATCCGCATTAATACGATAAATCGAAACCATGCTGAGTCGTCCGCTACGCCGCAAGCGCCAGAAACTGTCCGATGTGATCGTCGAGTCGGTCAAGCGCTCCATCGTCACCGACGCCTTGAAGCCCGGCGACCGCCTGCCCACCGAACGTGAGCTGATGGAAAGCTTCCAGTGCTCCAAGGGCTCGGCCCGCGAAGCGCTCAAGGCGCTGGAAGTCGAAGGCCTGGTGAGCACGCGCACCGGCCCCAGTGGCGGCGCCTACCTGAACCAGGCCGGCACCGAACCCGCCAGCCGCGCACTGCGCAACTACCTGCACTTCCAGCACCTGGACGGCGAGCAGGTGTACCAACTGCGCAAGGTCATCGAAGTGGAGCTGGCGCTGTCGGTGCTCGGGCGCTTGAGCGAGGGCGACTACCAGGCCTTGCAGGACAACGTGGACTTTTGCAGCGCCCCCGAAGACAGCGAAGCCGGCCAGCGCGAACAGCGTCTGGCGGAACTGGAATTTCACAACCTGCTGGCCAAGGCCTGCCCCAACCCGCTGCTCGGTTTCATGGCGCAGTTCCTCAACGACCTGCTGCGCGACCTGGTGGTGCTGAAAAAAGCCTACAAGCCCAAGCGCAAGCAGTTCGATGCGGCCAACCTCGACTACCACAAGCAATTGCTGATCGCCTTTCGTGCCGGGGATGAAAGCGCGGTGCGCAGCTTGATGCATGAACACATGTGCGATGCCGAACACCACATGACCGCGCTGGAAGGCCAGGTCAGCCCGCACTTCCTGCTGGAGTTCGATCACTCTTAACCCAAACACCACAAATCCAATGTGGGAGGGGGCTTGCTCCCGATAGCGGTGGATCAGCCACCTGATGCAGTGCCTGACACTCAGTCATCGGGAGCAAGCCCCCTCCCACATTGGGATTTGCATTCCAATCGATAGACCCGCGTCACCTCAATAAAAAACGCCTGCCCACAGGCCCTTGCTCCACCGTATCGCCCTTGCCGCTCCTGCCAATAACTAAACCAGGGAGTCACCCCATGCAGCGTCGTACGTTATTGAAAGCCAGTCTCACCTTCGCCTCCGCCCTCAGCCTCCCGCTGAGCGTGCGTGCGGCATTCGCCGCCGAGCCCTTTACCTTTTACGGCCTCAAGTCCATGTCTGGCGCCTTTGCCAGCTATGGCAAGTTTGCCGACATGGGTTCGCGCCTGGCGGTGGAGCAGCACCCGCAAGTGCTCGGCCGCCCGTTGAACTACAAGGTCATCGACACCGAGGGCAATGCCGGCAAGGCGGTGCGCAAGGTGCAGGAGGCGATTCAGCAGGACGGCGCGCGATTCTTCCAGGGCTGCACGCTGTCCTCCTCCGCTCTGGCAGTGGCCAAGGAGGTCGACAAAGTCGGCGGCGTGTTCATGACCCCGGTGGGCGCTGATGAAGTCACCGGCAAGGACTGCAACAAGGCCACGTTTCGCTGGTCGGTGCCCACCTACGGCGCCATCCGCGAAACCCTGGTGCCGCTGATCAAGCTGCTGCCGGACGCCAAGCGCTGGTACACCATCACCCCGCAATACGTGTTCGGTGAAGCTTTGCTCGAAGGCGCGAAAAACGTGCTCAAGGAACACGGCCTGGAACACGTCGGCAACAGCTACCACTCCTTGCAGGAGCAGGAATTCTCCGGCTACCTGACCAATGCCATTTCCACCAAACCCGATGTGCTGGTGCTGCTGAATTTCGGCAGCCAGTCATCCAACACCCTGCGCCAGGCGGTGAATTTCGGCATCAAGGAACGCATGAAGGTGCTGCTGGTGTGGTCCGCCGGCCTCGACCAGTTCCAGGAACTGGGCAGCGACATTCTCGAAGGCGTGTACCTCGGCGCGCAGTACTGGCACCAGGTCGATACGCCGCTCAACCGCGAGTTGGTCAAGCTGACCCAGGCCAAATATGGCATCAACCCCACCTACCCGCTCGCCGCCGACTACATCAGCACCAAGGTGATGCTCGAGACCATCGTCGCCACCGGCAGCTTCGACGGGCCGACCGTGGCCAAAGCCATGCAGGGCCTGAGTTATGAAGGCCCGACCGGAAAGGAGTCGATCCGCGCCGGCGACCATCAGGTGATCAAGGACTACTACCTGCTGATCGGCAAGGCCGCCGCCGATATGACCGACAAGGACGACCTGGCCAAGGTGCTCAGCGCCGGCCAGTCCTTCCCGCCGGTGGAAGCCACGGGCTGCACGCTCGCCTGAGTTCCTGACTATCGCACCGGCTTCCTGCTGAGGGCTTGCGCATGCTTAATCTTTACCTGTTCCAGATACTCAACGGCCTGGGGTTGGGAATGATCTACTTCCTGATCGCGGTCGGGCTGACGATCATTTTCGGGCTGCTCAACTTCGTCAATTTCGCCCATGGCGCGTTCTTCCTGCTGGGCGCCTATATCTGCTACACCGCTGTCAGCCTCACCGGTAGCTTCTGGCTGGCGCTGCTGATCGCGCCGCTGGTGGTGGCTGCGCTGGCGTGGGTGATCGAGCGCCTGCTGATCCAGCGCATTTATCACTTGCCGCACATGTTCCAGATTCTGGTAACGCTGGGCATCGCGTTGATCATCCAGGAAGCCAGCGTGATGATCTGGGGCCCGGTGGGCAAGAGCGTCGCGGTGCCGGAACTGCTGCGCGGCGTGCTGGTGGTGGGCGATTTCGTCTACCCCTACTACCGCCTGTTCCTCATCGTGTTTTCTGCGGTGGTGGGCCTGGGCCTGTGGCTGCTGCTGGAACGCACGCGCTTCGGCGCGCTGGTACGCGCCGGCAGTGAGAGCACCGAAACCGTATCGCTGCTGGGCACCAATATCTTCCGTTTGTTCTCCATGACCTTCGCCCTCGGCGTTGGCCTGGCCGGCATGGCCGGTGTGCTGTTCGCGCCGTTGCGCGGTGCGCAGCCGTTCGTGGGCCCGGAGATTCTCGGCATCGCCTTCGTGGTGGTGGTGATCGGCGGCATGGGTTCGTTCAGCGGCGCGCTGGTCGGCGGTTTGCTGGTGGGCGTGGTGCAAAGCCTGATGACCACACTTTGGCCCCAGGGTGCGAGCCTGATGATCTACGGCGCGATGGCCGTGGTGATTCTGGTACGCCCCTACGGCCTGTTCGGGAGAGCCTGACATGAGCGAGAAAAATCCCCTGCCGTTGGCCAAGACGCAATCGCGCGCCATGTTGCTGTGGGTCGTGGCGGTGCTCATCGGCCTGCCGTTGGTTTTGCCCTCGGCCACCCTGGCCAGCGAAATCCTGATCTTTGCCATGGCCGCCCTGGCCTGCAACCTGTTGCTGGGCTACACCGGGCTGTTGTCGTTCGGCCAAGGCATCTTCTTTGGTGCCGGTGCGTATTGCGCGGCGTTGCTGATGATCCACCTGCAATGGGGCCTGTTCACGGCGTTGCTGGGTGCCGCCGTCGTCGGTGGTTTCCTGGCGTTGCTGGTAGGTGCCCTGGCCATCCGCCGCACCGGTATCTACTTCGTGATGCTCACGTTGGCGTTCAGCCAGATGGCCTACTTCGTCGCCTACACCCTGAGCGACTGGACCGGCGGCGACAACGGCCTGCTCAGCGTGCCGCGCCCGGAGATTCGTATCGGTGACACGGTGCTGCTGTCGCTGGCCGACGCCCGCGCTTTCTACGGCTTTGTCGCGGTGCTGTTCCTGCTGATCTTTATCGGCGCGCGCCGGGTGATCGCCTCGCCGTTCGGCAGCACCCTGATGGCGATCCGCGAAAACGAAACCCGCGCCTCGGCGATCGGTTATGACACGCGGCACTTCAAGATCCTGGTGTTTGTGTTGTCGGGCGCGGTCACCGGCATCGCCGGGGCGCTGTACGCGATGCTGCTGCACTTTGTGCCGCTGTCGAACATCGACCTGGCGATGTCCGAGAACATCCTGATCATGACCATCGTCGGCGGCACCGGCTCGTTGTTCGGCTCGTTGCTGGGCGCCGGTTCCATCGTGCTGCTGGGGGATTTCCTGTCGGACCTGTGGCCGCGCTGGCTGATGCTGCTGGGGGTGATTCTGATCCTGGTGGTGATCTTCATGCGCGGCGGTTTGTGGGGCGGGTTGGCCGCGCTGTACGAAAAAGTACGCGCCAGTCGCAAGCCCAGCGTCGTCACCAAGGAGGACGTGCTATGAGCATCCTGCTGCAAACCCAAGACCTGGAACTGGCCTACGGCGCGTTCCATGCAGTCAATGGCGTCAACCTCAGGGTGGAGGCCGGCACCATCCACACCATCATCGGCCCCAACGGCGCAGGCAAGACCAGCCTGTTCCACTGCCTCACCGGTGAGCGCCAAGCCACTGCCGGTGCGATCCACTTCGACGGCAGGAACCTGATGCGCAAACCCGCCCACGCCCGCGTCGGCCTGGGCATGGCGCGCTCGTTCCAGCTCACCAGCCTGTTCCAGAACCTCAGCGTGCGCGAAAACCTGCGCCTGGCCGCCCAGGGCCGTGACGGCGCGCGCGCCCTGAACTTCTGGCGGCGCGTGGACAGCAAGCGCGAGCATCTGGAGATGGCCGACCAGGTGCTGGAGCGCCTGCAACTCACTGCTCGCGCCGACACCCTGGCCGGCGAGTTGTCCCACGGCCAGCAGCGGGTGTTGGAAGTGGGCATGTCGATCTGCTCCAGGCCCAAACTGTTGATGCTCGATGAGCCCACCTCCGGCATGGGCATCGATGACATTCCGATCATGACCCAACTGATCAGCGACCTCGGCCGCGACCATACAGTGCTGCTGATCGAACACAACATGAGCATCGTCATGTCCATCAGCCAACGCATTACCGTGATGAGCCACGGGCAGATCCTGGTGGAAGGCACGCCGGAATTCGTGCGCGCCGATGAACGTGTGCGCAGCGCTTATCTTGGGGAGGCTGCCTGATGCTGATCGTCGAGAATATCCATTCCTACTACGACAAGAGCCACGTGCTCGAAGGCGTGTCATTGACCGTCAACCCCGGCGAACTAGTGACACTGCTCGGGCGCAACGGCGCCGGCAAGACCACGACCTTGCGCAGCATCCTCGGCATCATCTGCCCGCGCCAGGGCCAGATCCACTTCAACGGGCAGGCGCTGGTGGGCCAGAAGATTTTTCAAATCGCCCGCCAGGGCCTGGCGCTGGTGCCGGAGAACCGTGGGATTTTCCGCCTGCTCAGCGTCGAGGAAAACCTGCGCATCGCCGCCCGCAAGACCAGCCGCTGGCAGCTGGAGGATGTGTACGGCATGTTCCCGCGCCTCAGGGAACGGCGCAAGAACGCCGGCCATGCACTCTCCGGCGGCGAGCAACAGATGCTCGCCATTGCCCGCGCGCTGCTTAACGACCCCAAGCTGCTGATCCTCGATGAACCCACCGAAGGCCTGGCCCCGGTGATCGTCGACGAATTGGTGAAGATCCTGCGCAAGGTCAAGGACGACGGCCTGCCCGTGTTGCTGGTGGAACAGAACCTGATGGTCTGCGACAAGCTCGCCGACCGCCATTACGTACTCGAACAGGGCCGCGTGGTGTACGAAGGCAGCGCCGCAGATTTTCGCGCCGACCCGACCATCAAGAATCGCTACCTGGCCCTGAGTGCCTGACCGGAGAATGCCCATGAACAGCTTTGCGCAACCGCTAACCAGCAACGCCCCGCTGATCGATCGCGACCGCCTGTGGCAATCCTTGATGGACCTGGCCCGGCTTGGCGCCACGGCCAAAGGCGGCGTGTGCCGCTTGGCCCTGACCGACCTGGACCGCCAGGCCCGTGACCTGTTCGTGCAGTGGTGCGAGGCCGCCGGCTGCAGCGTGACTGTGGACGCCATCGGCAATATCTTTGCCCGCCGCGCCGGGCGCAATCCCGCCCTGCCCCCGGTGATGACCGGCAGCCACATCGACACCCAGCCCACCGGCGGCAAGTTCGATGGCTGCTACGGGGTGATGGCCGGCCTGGAAGTGATCCGCACCCTGAACGACCTGCAGATCGAAACCGAAGCACCCATCGAAGTGGTGGTGTGGACCAACGAAGAAGGCTCGCGCTTCCCACCGTGCATGATGGGCTCCGGGGTATTCGCCGGTAAGTTCGACCTGCAGGACACCCTCGACAAACAGGACGAACATGGCCTGTCGGTGGGCGCAGAATTGCAGCGCATCGGTTATGCCGGCTCCCGCCCTGTGCTGGGCCATCCGGTGGGCGCGTATTTCGAGGCGCATATCGAACAGGGCCCGGTGCTGGAGGACCAGGCCACCACCATCGGCGTGGTGATGGGTTGCCTGGGCCAGAAATGGTTCGACCTGACCCTTACCGGCGTCGAAGCCCATGCCGGGCCGACGCCGATGCACCTGCGCAAGGACGCCCTGGTGGGCGCCGCCGAGGTGGTCAGCGCAGTCAACCGCATAGCCCATCAGCAGCAACCTCACGCCTGCGGCACCGTCGGTTGCCTGAGCCTGCACCCCGGCTCACGCAATGTGATTCCCGGCCAGGTGCACATGACCCTCGACCTGCGCCACCTGCATGCGGACAAGTTGCACGCCATGGTCGACGAAGTGCGCGGCGTGATCGAAGCCAGCGCCGCCCGGCACGGCTTGACGTTCGAACTGACCCCCACCGCCGACTTCCCGCCCCTGGACTTCAACCCCACCTGCGTGAACGCCGTGCGCGACGGCGCGAAGGCCTTGGGCTTGAGCCATATGGATATCGTCAGCGGCGCCGGGCACGACGCGATCTTCGTCGCCGAACTGGGCCCGGCCGGCATGATCTTTGTGCCGTGTGAAGGCGGCATCAGCCACAACGAAATCGAAAACGCCGCGCCGGATGACCTGGCGGCGGGTTGCGCGGTGCTGCTGCGCGCCATGGTCAATGCCGCACAGGGAGCCCAGCCATGAGCGAGATCGGCCAACTGACGGCGGTGCAACTGCTGCAGCATTTTCGCGACAGGACCTTGTCGCCGGTGGAGGTCACCGAGGACGCGCTGTTGCGTATCGAGCGCTACAACCCGCAGGTGAATGCCTACTGCCATGTGGACCCGCAAGGTGCGTTGAATGCGGCGCGCGCCGCCGAGCAACGCTGGCTCAAAGGCCAGCCCTGCGGCGCGCTGGATGGCGTGCCGGCCTCGATCAAGGATTTGACCTTGACGATGGGCATGCCCACCCGCAAGGGTTCGCGCACCACGTCCGCCGAAGGGCCGTGGGACGTCGATGCACCCTTCACCGCCTTCATGCGCAAGGCCGGCGCGGTGCTGCTGGGCAAGACCACCACCCCGGAGTTCGGCTGGAAAGGCGTCACCGACAACCCGCTGTACGGCATCACGCGCAACCCCTGGGACACCCGCACCACGGCGGGCGGTTCGTCCGGTGGCGCCGGGGCGGCAGCGGCGCTGAACCTCGGCGTGCTGCACCAGGGCAGCGACGCGGGCGGCTCGATCCGGATTCCCTGTGCGTTCACCGGCACCTTTGGCATCAAGCCGACCTTTGGTTATGTGCCGCAATGGCCGGCAAGCTCGATGACGATCCTGTCGCACCTGGGCCCGATGACGCGCACCGTGGAAGACAGCGTGCTGATGCTGCAGGCCGTGGCGCAGCCGGACGCGCGGGACGGGCTGATCGGTGCGCCGAGGACCACGCCGTGGCTGACGCCAGGTAACGACCTGAAGGGATTGCGCGTTGCCTACAGCCCCACCTTGGGTTACGTGGATGTCGACCCGCAGGTGGCCAGGGTGGTCGCCGCAGCGGTCGATGGCCTGGTGCAGTTGGGCGCCCATGTCGAACAGATCGACCCCGGTTTCAGCGACCCGTTGGAGGTGTTCAGCACCTTGTGGGCGGCCGGCGCTGCGCGCTTGACTCGCAGCATGAGCGATGCACAAAAACAGCTGCTGGACCCCGGCCTGTCGCGCATTGCGCAACGGGGCGAGCGCTTGAGCCTGGATGATTTCAATGCGGCCCTGGAAGCCCGCGCCGCGCTGGTCGCGCGGATGGCGGCGTTCCATGAGCACTACGACGTGCTGGTGTCACCGATGATGCCGATCACCGCGTTCGAGGCCGGGCACACCGTCCCGCCGGGTTCGGGCCTGGAGGAATGGACGCAGTGGACGCCGTTCACCTACCCCTTCAACCTCACCCAGCAACCGGCCGCGTCGGTGCCGTGCGGGCTGGCGGCGAATGGGCTGCCGGTGGGGTTGCACGTGGTGGGCGCGCGGTTTGCCGATGAGCAGGTGTTGAGGGTGTGCCAGGCGTACGCCAAGGCATTCCCCACCCAACATCTGCAAGCCCCAATCACCAGAACACTGTAGATCCAATGTGGGAGGGGGCTTGCTCCCGATGGCGGTGTGTCAGCCACTACATCCCTAGCTGACCCACCGCCATCGGGAGCAAGCCCCCTCCCACAGTTTTGACCGCATTCCACTACAATGCCCTCCATTCATTCCCGGGGGGCTTCATGGACATCGAACTGGCACGCACCTTCCTCGAAATCACCCGCTGCGGCAGCCTGGCCGCGGCGGCGGAGAAATTGCACGTCACCCAGACCGCCATCACCGCACGGGTGAAAAACCTGGAAAACCAGCTGGGCAGTACGCTGTTCGTGCGCAATCGCGCCGGGGCCAGGCTGACCGCCGATGGCGAGGCCTTCGTGGTGTACGCCAACCAGCTGCTGCAAACCTGGGAAGCGGCACGCCGTGACCTGCCGTTGCCCGATGGCTATCGCAATGTGCTGCATATCGGCGGCGAAGTCAGCCTGTGCAACCCGTTGATGCTCGGCTGGGCCAAGGCGCTGCGCGAGCGGATACCGGGGCACGCGCTGCGTACTGAAGTGCGTGAAGGCGAGTACCTGTTGCGCCAGTTGGAACTGGGGGTGCTCGACGCCGCGCTGGTGTTCCAGCCGCAGTACTGGCCGGGCTTGCAGGTGGAGCAGGTGCTGGAAGAAAAACTGATCCTGGTGCAACTGGCGAGCAAGCCCGAGCCCTACGTGTATATCGATTGGGGCCCAGGCTTTCGCCAGCAGCACGACGCCGCCCTGCCCGACCGGGCGCGCGCGGCGGTGAGTTTCAACCTGGGGCCGCTGGCGTTGCAGTACATCCTCGAGAACGGCGGCGCCGGGTACTTCCGCACGCGGGTGGTGCAGAGTTACCTGGACAGCGGCGTGATGCAGCGCGTGGCCAAGGCGCCGGAGTTCAGTTTTCCGACTTACCTGGTGTACTCGCGGGCACGGGACTCGGCGGTGCTGCAGCAGGCGCTGGGGTTGCTGCGCGAGGTGGTCAAGGCCGAAGGTGATTGGTCACAACGTTGGGATCCGCTGATTTGAAGCACCCTGCCCCTGCGCGCATGCTAGCCTGCGGGTGTTTCCTCTCGCAGCCTTACCGATGAACAAGAAAAAGTCCGTCACCATCAGCGACATCGCCAAACGGGTGGGCATGACCACCATCACCGTGTCCCGGGCGCTGAGCAAACCTGACCTGGTCAAACCCGCCACCCTGGCGCGCATTCTGGAAGTGGCGCGCGAGCTCGACTACGTGCCCAACGCCTTCGCGCGCGGGCTCAAGCGCAGTGAGAGCCTGATCATCGGTGTGATCACCGCGTCGGTGGACAACCCGTTCTACAGCGAGATGATCAAGGCGATTTCCCGCGAAGCGAAAAAACACGGCTACACCATCATGCTGGTGGACACCGATGAGCTGGAAGAACTGGAAAGCAAGGCCGTCGATACCCTGCTGGGGTATCGCGTGGCAGGGATCATCCTGTCGCCGGTCTCCGATGAGCCGAGTTACCAGCCCGACTATCTCGAGCGCCTGGGCAACGGCAAGACGCCGGTGGTGCTGCTTGACCGCACGCTGCATGACAGCCCATTCAGCCGCGTGGTGCTCGACAACTACCACAGCGGCATCCAGGCCGCGCAGTACCTGTTGCGCCAAACCCCGAACCTTGAGCGCCTGCTGGTGCTGACCGGCCCCGAGCACTCGCGCATCACCGTGGAACGCCTCAAGGGCTTGCGCGAAGTGCTCGCCGAACATCCCCAGGTGCAGGTCGAAGTGCAGGCTGGGGACTACACGTTGATGCCGGCTTACCTGCACACCCTCGACTACCTCGCCGCGCACTCGGCGCCGGACGCGATCATGGGTTTCAACCAGTTGATCACCCTCGGCGCCCTGCGTGCGCTGCGCATGCACAACATCGCCCACGACAGCCTGACCATCTGCGGCATCGACCGCCTGCCCTTCGCCGACATTTTCGGTGTGCCCATCGCCTGTGTGGCCCACGACGCATCCCTGGCTGGCAGCAGCGCGGTGCGCCTGCTGCTCGATCGCCTGCAAGACCCGCACAAACCACGGGACAAGGTGGTTATCGCCGGGCAGCTGGAGAACGGCTAGCGGCTGGTATAGCCGCCATCGATGGGCAGGCTCACGCCGCTGATCATACTGGCGGCATCGCTGAGCAGGAACAGCACGGGCAACGCCACTTCCACGGTTTGCGCAAAACGGCCGAGGGGAATGGCAGCCAGCGCCGGATCGCGCTTGGCCGGATCCGACCAGGCCATGGTCGCCATCGGCGTGAGCGTGACGGTGGGGTTGACGCTGTTGACGCGAATGCCGAAGCGGCCCCATTCAGCGCACTGCACGCGGGTGATCGCATCCAGCGCGGCCTTGGAGGCGCAGTAGCCGAGGTGATCATCCAGGGCCACCAGCGAGGCTTGGCTGGACACGTTGACGATACTGCCGGCGATGCTCGCCTCGATCATCCTCGCCGCGACACGGCTGGCCACCTGCGCAGCGGCGCGGGCGTTGACGTTCATCACCTGGTCGAAGGCCGCAGCGCTGACGGAAACGGCGGGCTCCAGGCGCGAAATGCCGGCGCAGTTGACCAGGCCGTGCAGCGGCGGCAGGCCTTGCAACGCTTTATCGAGGGCCGCGCTGTCGGCGATATCCAGGCTCAAGGTATGGCAACCCAGTTCGGCCAAGGCTTGAGCATCGCGGCCCAGGGCGAATACTTCAGCGCCGCTGAGGATGAGCTGCCGGGCGATCTCGCGACCGATGCCACTGCTGGCGCCGGTGACGAGGATGCGGTGACGGGTGAAGTCAAAGCTGGCCTGCATAAATGAATTCCCAAAATAATGAAGAACCCCTGTGGGAGGGGGCTTGCTCCCGATGAGGGCGTGTCAGCCAATGCAGCTGTGACTGACCCACCGCCATCGGGGGCAAGCCCCCTCCCACATTTGGATGGTGTTGAATCAGGTGGGGCCGAGGTGCAAAGCTGGCCTGCATAAATGAAATTCCGAAAACAACGAAGATCCCCTGTGGGAGGGGGCTTGCTCCCGATGAGGGTGTGTCAGCCACTGCTGCTGTGACTGACCCACCGCTATCGGGAGCAAGCCCCCTCCCACATTTTTGGGCGGTGTTGGCTCAGGTGGCTTGCAGGTTGTGCATGATCGGTTTCAGGGCTGGGTACAGCTTTAGATATTCGGTAAACCCCTGGTCGTAGATCACGACGTTCTCGCGCTTGGGCTGTGCGCGCAGCGTCAACTGCACCCAGCCCTTGTCCATCTGCCCATCACTGACCATCCCCACCGTATGCGCCGCCAACAATGCAGCCCCGAGCGCTGCTTCGACTTCCTGGACAAGGGTGTACACCGGGTAGCGCGTCACATCCGCGATGATCTGCATCCACAGATCCGAATGGCTCGCACCGCCCACCACGATCAAACGCGGGTCAAGGGAATGCGCGCCCTGGGTGCCGGCTTCGATGTTGTGGCGCAGGGCAAAACTCACCCCTTCGAGCACGGCGCGGTACAGGTGCAGGCGCGTGTGATACAGGTTCAACCCGACAAAACTGCCACTGGCGCGGTCATCCCATACCGGGCTGCGCTCCCCCATCAGGTACGGCAGGAACAACAAGCCCTCGCTGCCCGCCGGGATCGTCATCGCGCCCTGTTCCAGCAGCGCCAGGCTGTCCTGGCCGGTGGCCTGGGCCTGTTGCTCCTCGGCCTGGCAGAACTGCTCGCGAAACCAGCTGACCGACGCCCCGGCGGTGATCGCGCCCCCGAAGATGTACAGGTCGCGATGGCCGTTATAGACATGGGGCATGCTCACCAACCCGTGGTGCGCGTCGACCTGCTGGTTGAGGTAGCCCCAGCACATGCTGGTGCCGATCATCGCCACATGGTTGCCCGGTTGGGTGACGCCTGCGGCCAGGGTCGCCATGGCCGCATCCACGCCACCGGCGAGCACCGGCGTGCCTGCCTGCAAGCCCAGGCGGGCGGCCCAGTCTTCCAGCAGACCGCCCACCACTTCACCGGAATACACCAACCGTTCCGGCATCATCGATTGCGCGATGCCCAGCGCATCGAGCATCTCGCCCGACCAATTGCGCGCAGCCACATCATAGACACCGCCGATATTGCCGGCGCTGCTGTGGTCCACCGCCAGCGCGCCGGTCAGGCACCAGTTGATGTAGCTGTTGGGCGGCAGCAAATAGTGCGTATTGGCCCACACCTCAGGCCGATACTGCTTGAGCCAGAGCATCTTGGTGAAGCCGTAGTAACTGTCCACCGAATTCCCGGTGACCGCGAACAGCCGCTCCAGGTCCATGTGCTCACGCACCCACTGCACCTGCTCGCCAGCGCGCCGGTCCATCCAGATCAGGCACGGGTGCAACGGGGTGATCTGCGCATCCACCGCGATCCCCGAACCGCCATACAGGCTGCTGATGCACAGCGCTTTTACCTGCGCCTTCTCCACACCGGCCTTGACCATGCACTGCGCCACGCATGCCTCGACCGCCGCCAACCAGACCTGCGGCCATTGCTCGGCCCAGCGCACTTTCGGGGTATCCACGCGATACCCCTGGCTGTGCTGGGCGATGAGCGTGCCGTGGGCATCCACCAGCAGCGCCTTGGTGCTCTGGGTTCCGATATCGACCCCGATCACGTAGTCCATGGTCAGAGCACCGGCTTCAACAAGACCTTGATCGACTTCGTGGAATTGGCCAGCTCGAAGGCTTCGGCAAAGTCATCCAGCGGGAAGTCATGGGTCACGATGCCCTGGGAAGTGACCAGGCCGCGTTCGAACAGGTCGATGGCGATCGGGTAGCAATACGGGCCGAGGTGGGCGCCGCGCACGTCCAGCTCCTTGCGGTCGCCGATGATCGACCAGTCCACGCTGGTCTCGGCGCCGAACACGCTGAACTCGACGAAACGCCCGAGCTTGCGGATCAGGTCCAGGCCCTGGGTGACGCCGGCCGGTACGCCGGTGGTCTCGATGTACACGTCGCAGCCGTATTTATCAGTAAGGCCGTTGATGATCTCGCGGGCGTTGTCGCGGGACGGATTGATCACCACATCGGCACCGAACTTCTTCGCCAACGCCAGGCGCTCGTCGACCATGTCGATCACCACCAGTTTCTTCGGCGTCTTCAGCGCCGCCACCTGCACCATGCACAGGCCCAGGGTACCGGCGCCGGCAATCACCACCACGTCATCGAGCTGAATATCGCCACGGTTGACCGTGTGGATCGAGCAGGCCATCGGCTCGACCAGCGCCGAGTCTTCCAGCGACACCGACTCGGGAATCCAGTGCACGATGGCGGTCTTGGGAATGCGCATGTACTGCGCCATGCCGCCCTCGGCGACTTCACGCTGGAAGCCGAAGATGTTGTGCACTTCGCACATCCAGTACTTGCCCGACTTGCAGAAACGGCACTTGGCACACGGCACGATCTGCTCGGCGATTACCTTGTCCCCCACCGCCACTTCGAAGTGTTCCTCGGCGCCCTCGCCCGCCTCCACCACATAGCCGAAAAACTCGTGGCCCGGCACCACCGGCGCCTTGACCCACGGGTTGTCGCCACCCCAGAACATCGCAGCGCCGGAATGGCACTTGCAGTCGCTGGCGCAGATACCGCACGCGGCGATACGGATCACCAGTTCATTGGCGCGCGCCCGGGGTTTGCCGATGCGCTCCAGGCGGTAGTCTTTCGGGCCGTGGCAGACGACGGCTTGCATCTCTGTGTGCTTGTCCATGGTGTTCGTCCTATGTGGATCAGTGTTTATCGATGGCGCTGACGGCTGATAAAGATCGCCAGCAAAATGATTGCGCCCTTGATCACGCTCTGCACGTAAGGCGAGACGCCGAGCATGTTCAGGCCGTTGTTCAATACGCCGAGCAGCATGGCGCCCAGCAGCGTGCCGACGATCACTCCGCGCCCACCGGCAATCGATGCCCCGCCCAGTACCACGGCGGCAATCGCATCCAGCTCGAACGACACGCCGGCATTCGGCTGGCCGCTCATCAAGCGCGACGTCAGCACCAGCCCGGCAATCGCGGCGGTGAGGCCGCTGATGCCGTACACCAGCAACTTGAAGCGCGCCGCCCGCACCCCGGACAAGCGCACCGCCTCTTCATTGCCGCCGATGGCGTAGATGTAGCGACCGATGCGCGTGTGCTGCAGCAGCACATAAGCCGCCAGGTAGGTGAGCAGCATGATCAGGATCGGCACCTGGATGCCCCACACGCTGGCGCGGCCGAAGAAGGCGAACCACTCCGGCAGCCCGGAAATCGGGTAGCCGTCGGTGTACATCAGCCCGAACCCACGGGCGATGCCCATGGTTGCCAGGGTCACGATGATCGGCGGCATATGCAGGTAGGCCACGAACAGGCCGTTGCCGATGCCGAACGCCACCCCCACCAGCATCCCCGCGCCGATGGCCAGGCCCGGCGGCACACCCGCGACCATCAAGCCGGCCGTGAGCGTGCCGGACAACGCCATCACCGGCCCCACCGACAGATCGATGCCGCCGGTGAGAATCACGCAGGTCATGCCCACCGCGATAATCGCGTTGATCGATACCTGACGGGCGATGTTCGACAGGTTGCTGGCGGTGAGAAAGGTGTCGCTGGCCAGGATCATCACCAGGGTCACCACCACCAGCCCGACGAAGGGATAAAACGCCGGCGAGCGCAGCAGCCGTGCCAGGTTCAGGCGCAACCGGCCGCTGCCTGCAAGGTTAATGGACGTATTCACTGGAGCCCCCTGTTGCATGGCGCATGACCTCTTGAGGATTGACGGCGGACGCTTCCAGCACCTTGACGATCGCGCCCTTGTGGAACACCGCGACGCGGTCGCACATGCCGATGACTTCGGGCAGCTCGGAGGAAATCATGATGATCGCGTAGCCCTGTTCGGTCAGGCTGCGCATCAGCGCGTAGATCTGCGCCTTGGCCCCTACATCGATGCCACGGGTGGGTTCGTCGAACACCAGCACGTCGCAGTGGTGGTTGATCCAGCGGGCGATCACGACTTTCTGCTGGTTGCCGCCGCTGAGGTTGAACACTCGGCTTTCAGCGCTGGGCGCCTTGATCGATAGCTGGCGCATCAGGGCTTCGACGCTGGCACATTCCCTGGCCTTGTCGATCAGGCCCGTGGCGTTCTGGTATTTGGGCAGGTTATTCAGCGAGATATTTTCGCGAATGCTGAAGTCGGTGATCAGCCCTTCGCTCTTGCGGCTCTCCGGCAGCAGGCCGATGCCATGGGCAAGTGCCTGGGCCGGGTCGTCGAGGCTGACCTTTGCGCCGCGCAGCCAAACGTCTTTGCTCACCGAGGGCAGCGCGCCCATCATGCCCAGGGCCAGCTCGGTGCGGCCGGAACCGACGAGGCCGGCAAAGCCGAGAATCTCACCCTGGTGCAGGTTGAAGCGGTTGTGCGGGCCATTACGCACCAGCTGAATGTCCTTCACCTCTAGCAGCAAAGGCCCGCGCTCGGTGGTGGGTTTGGGCGGGAAACTGCAGGCCAGGCGGCGGCCGACCATCATCTCGACCAAGCGGTCGATGTCGCTGTCGGCCACATCGGTGACCCCCACGTTAGCGCCGTCGCGCAGCACGCTGATGCGGTCGCACACCTGGAAAATTTCTTCCAGATGGTGCGAGATAAAGATCACCGCCACGCCCTGGCGCTTGAGCTCGCGCATGATCTCGAACAGCAACTCGGCTTCGCTGGGGGTCAGCGTCGCGGTGGGTTCATCGAGCACCAGCAAGCGCGCGTCCAGGGCCAGGGCCTTGGCGATTTCGACGAACTGCTGCTCGGCCACGCTCAGGTGCTTGACCGCGCAATCAAAGTTGATCGACACACCCAGGCGCTTGAACAGCGCTTCGCAGGCCTCACGCATGTCGCGCTTGCGCAACAGGCCGAAGCGGTTGCTCAGCTCATGGCCGAGAAAGATGTTTTCCACGGCCGTGAGGTAGGGAATCAGGCTGAACTCCTGGAACACGATGCCGATGCCGGCGGCAATCGCGTCCCGGTAGGTCGCGAATTGCCGGGCCTGGCCGTCGATCAGGATCTGCCCTTCATCTTGATGCTCGACGCCGCCGAGGATTTTCATCAGGGTGGATTTGCCCGCGCCATTTTCCCCGAGCAACGCGTGGATTTCGCCGCGCTCCACTTGCAGGTTGATGGACGTGAGGGCTTGTACCCCCGGGTAACGCTTACAGATATTTTCCAGCTTCAGAAGACTGCTCATACCACCGACCTCGCATTCAGAAGGACAACCCGAGCCCCACGGCGGGCGTGGGGCGCGGGCGATTTACCAGCTGAAGTCCTTGGCCTTGGCCTGGTCGATCAAGGTGATGTCCACCGGCAGCGTGGCGGGCACTTGCGCGCCCCACTTCCTGGCCAGGGCAATGCCCAGGGCAAGGCGGATCTGGTCGCGCGGGTATTGGGCCGAGGTGGCGATGAACTTGCTGCCGGGTTTCTGGATCGCCTTGATCGCTTCCGGCGCGCCGTCGACGCTGACCAGCTTCACATCCAGGCCGCTGGCCTCGATGGCCGACAGCGCACCGAGGGAGCCGTTGTCGTTCACGCTGAAAATGCCCTTGAGGGTGGGCTGGGCCTGCAACATGTTTTCGGTGACGGTCAGCGCCTGGTCACGTTCCTGCTTGCCGTTCTGGATGCTGACAATCTTGATCTGCGGGTGCTTGGCCACCGCCTCCTTGCAACCGCGCACACGTTCCAGGATCGGCACCACGGCGATGCCGTCGAGGATGGCGATGTTGCCTTTGTCACCGATATTTTTGGCCAGGTATTCGCAGGCCTGGAAACCGGCGTCGTAGTTTTTCGAGCCGACGAAGGAATCCAGCGGGCCATCGGCCTGGGCGTCTACCGCCACCACGACCACACCGGCGGCATGGGCAGACTTGACCGCCGATTGCACGCCCACCGAGTCGGTCGGGTTGATCAGCAGGATATCGATGCCTTTTTGCAGCATGTCTTCGACATCGCTGACTTGCTTGGACACGTCATGGCGGGCGTCGGTGATGATCAGCTTCGCACCGATGCTCGCGCCGGCTTCTTCCAGGGCGTTTTTCATGGTGACGAAATAAGGATTGTTGATTTCCTGGAACGAAGCGCCGATGCGGATCGGTTTGGCGGCCTCGGCAAAAACGGAGGAAACGCTGCCCAGGGTGATGCTGGCAGCCAGTAAACACAGGGTTTTCGGGAGCATTTTCATGGCGTGGTTCTCTGTTTTGTTTTTATTTTTAGAGCAAATGTTATCGTTAACATTTTGCGAGAAGCTAGCAAGTAAATCAGACCTGCGCAAGCCTTTGCTGGTCGGCAGCAATCAAAATGTGGGAGGGGGCTGATCGTTCCCACGCTCTGCGTGGGAATGCCTTCTGCGACGCTCCGCGTCGCGCCAACCGCTGCACGTTTCGGCTACCGCGCACAGGTGACGCAGAGCGTCACGGGCTGCATTCCCACGCGGGAGCGTGGGAACGATCTATACACACGAAGCAAAAAAAGGGGCAGCCCCTGGAGGCTGCCCCTTCTGTTTCACATCACGCTGTCAAGGGATGATGGTCTGGGTGCAGATATGCCCCAGGCTGACGTATGGCTTGCTATCACCGCCGACGCCCACGCCGGGGAACTCGGCCAGTTCGATGCGCCAGCCACCCTCGTTGTAGGTGGTTCTCCACCGGTACGGCACACCGGTGCTGCTGTCGTTGATCACCGTGGTGTAATCACCGAAGCAGGTGCCGATATTGGCCGTGGCCGTGGACGCACCGGCGCTGTTGGTGGTCGCCGGGTAGTCAACCCAGTGGAAGTTCAGGTCAACGAAGTGGTTGTCCACGCGCAACACCGGGGTGACGCCCAGCAGCGGCGCGCCGGTGGAGTCCGACCACTGGGTCGACCAATTCAACAGCCGCGCGGTTTGGGTGGCCAGCGGAGCCTCGCTGACCGGCACCCGCACGATGTTGTCACCCTTCACATCAAACGTCTTCAGGCTCGGCGTGGAACCCAGGCTCAACTGGTAATACTTGCTCGGGTCCTGCGCCACCGCCGGGTTGGCCCGCACCCGCACCTTCACCGTGGTGCCCGGCGCGACGCTCGGGTAGGTCGAGGTGGAACCCGCTGGCACGGTGATCCAATTGGCACCATCGAAGCGATCGAAGATCCACTGCTCACGGCTGCCGTTCTCGTCGCCCGCCAAGTACATGCTCACGCTTTGGCCACGGACCGCCTTGAAGTCGAAATAATCGACGTCGCCGGCATTGTCGAGGTTACCGCTGAGCTTGTTCATCGAGTCCGGCAAGACGAACGCGGTTTGCGCGCTGTCGTTGGGCTCAAACGCGTCCACGTTGCTGTCCACCGCCACGCCGAAACTGAACTGCGCGTTATCGGCGACATTGGCCACCATGTACCAGTAATAATCACCGGCCGGCAGTACACCGTTGAGGTATTCATCGGCATTGCCCGCGGCATCCGAAGTCCCCACCACACTCAGGTTGCCCTGGCCGTCGTCCTGAAACAGGGTCAGCGCCATATCCGCGCCTGCGCTCTGGTTGACCAGTTGTACCTGCACTCGCGCGTTTTGCGGCAGGTTGAAGTGGTAGGCAAATTCGTTACCGGCCTGCACTCCATCGACGGTGTAGAGCGTGTTGATATCCAGGGTTGGGAACAGCGGCTCAAACGCTGCAACCGCCGCGTTTTTCAACTCGCTTTGCGCCGGTTTCTTCAGCTCACCGACCACGCTGTCGAACGGCGCGGACTTGAGGGCTTTGGTCACTGCCTTGGATTGGCCGGACTTGGCCACCGACAGTTTCTTTTTGAGTTGCGGCGAGACCTGCGAGGCGTCCAGCTTGCCGCCGGACTTGAGCGCTTTGTTCGCGGCCTGCTTGACCGCTTCGGCACTGAGTGTCCGAGGCGCTTGATCAGCGAGGGAGAAGGCCGAGACGAAGCAGGAGGCCATCACGGCCGCACTTAGCATAAGGGCTTTTTTCGATTTCATTTTTTTATCCATCCATAGTTAAAAAATTGAAGCTCAGGTGAGCGGTGACATCCGGTCACCTGGGATGGACTATAGGAAGATACTGTTTATATGTACAGTATTTTCTCAATTTTTTGTCGGTCATGTCGGAGCAAGCCCGATGAAAAATCCTAGTACCCGGTCATCTCCAAATACCCCACCCCACCGTCGAACTTCACCGGCCCTTCCCAATAGGGAATTCCCAGGTTCATCCACGCCTTCGGGTTGACGGCTTCGGTAGTGATATCCAGGTGTTTGCCGGGAATTTTCAGCGACCAGCGCGTGGGGATATTGCGCCCCTCGATCTGGGTGGTGGTCAGCGGCGCCAGTTGGATATCGGCGTTATGCAAGGTCTCGGTACGGCCTTGCGCATCGATCCAGGTGCCGGTGAGGTAGCCGCCACCGTCCTTCTGCCGCACGCGAAACAGCATCAGGTGTTCGCCTCGGTCCAGGTGCAGGGAGAACCAGTCCCAACCGGTCTGGTTCGCGGCCAGTGGCTGGCTGCTCCATTCGCGGTCGAGCCAGGCGGGGCCGCTGACCTGGTAGGTCTGCCCGTCGATACTGAGGCTGCCGTTAGCGCTGAAGAACGGCTGGCTGTAGTAGTAGGACGCCTGGCCCTGGTCGGATTTGCGGCTGTAGCCGTTGTCGCCTTGCAGCACCAGCGGGCGGCTGGAGGTCAGCTGCAGGTCGTAGGCGAACTGCGCGCCATGGGCCTTGAGTTGCATGGCGGCCAACGGGTTGGCGGCGCCAGGGCGGGTGGCGAAGGTCCAGTCGTCGATCCAGGCACTGAAGGGCTGCGCCTGCGCCCCGGCCTGGCCGACGCCACCCCGGGCGAAGCGCTCGGCGGCATAGTGCCGGGTGGCGGAGGTGACAGCGGCATGGCCGAGCCAGATCGTGGGGTCGCGCCAGCCCGCTTGCGTCGGCCCCGCTTTCACGGCATTGCGAAACAGCGTCCATTGCACGCCGAAGGCATTGCCTTGGGCGTCCTTGAGGTTGGCGGTGACGTACCACCATTCAATGCGAAAGCCCGGATGGGGGCCGTGGTCTTCGGGGAAGGTGAAGACCTTGCCGGGCAGCACTTGGACAAAGTCTGCCGCATCGCTGCCCAGACCGGCAAAGCTCTCCTGGGGCGCCGGCGCCTGGTCGCAGGCGCTCAGCAGCAGCAACACCGCCCACCCCAACGCTTTAATCTTCATGGGCAAAGGTCCTCAACAAATCCGCCGGGCGGCTGCGATACAGCTGCCACAACGGCCAGGCCGAGGCGAGCAAGGTGGCAAGCATCGCCAGCCCCATCAATTGCGCCAACTGCCACGGGAACACCTGCAACGGCAGGCGCCAGCCAAAGGCTTGCACGTTGATCACCGCATCCAGGCACCACGCCAGCAGCAGCCCCAACGGCAACGCCAGTACCAGGGTGAGTACCGCCAGCAGCCAGGTCTGGCCGAGGTTGAGCAGCATCAGTTGGCGCCGCGTCACCCCCAGGGCCCACAGCGGCGCCAGTTGGCCGAGGCGGCTCTGACTCTGGGTCAGCAGGCTGATGAACAACGCCACACCGGCCACGCCGAGGGTCAGGCTGTTCAACGCGGCGGTGGCGGCGAAGGTGCGTTCGAAGACCTGGCTGGACCAGCCCTTGAGTTGCTGTTGATCGACGATGCGGCTGTCTTCCAGGGCGAATTCACGCTGCACTTCACGTATCAGCGGCTGCACGTCCTGGGGCGCCACGCGCAAGTTGAAACGCACCGGTGACAGGCTCGGCCAATGCGCCAACAGGTGCTTGACGTTGACCAGCAGATGGCCCTTGGGGTTGCCGTAATCGGCGTAGATCCCGACGATTGTCGGCGCCCATGGGCCCTGGGGCGTGGGGACTTGTACCGTGTCGCCCAGTCGTACGTTCAAGCGTCGCGCCAATTGCTCGCTGAGCATCACGCTGTCGTCCTGCAGCAAGCGGTCCCAGGGCTTACTCGCCGCCTCCAGCAACGGCCAGTGCTGGCGATAGGTGGGGTCGTCGACCACGCCAAACACCTCCGCCGGCCAGCCTTGCAGCTGCACCGCGACCTGCCAGCTGGGCAGCACCGCCCGCACCAGCGGTTGTTGCGCCAGCCACGCATGCAGGTGCTGCGCCTGGGCCGGATTTTGCGGGTTGAGGTACAGCTCGGCAGTGAGGCGCTGCTCCAGCCAATTGTTGAACGTGCTGCGAAAACCCGAGGTCATCGAGCCTGCACCGATATTCGCCGCCAGGGCCAACAGCAACGCCATCAATGCCAGGCTCAAGGCCGGCAGTTGCTGGCGGCAATCGGCCAGGAACCATTGGCCCAGCACCGAACGGCTGCGCCCCAGCACGCCCTTCAACAGCGCATTGAGCAGTACCGGCAAGCCGAGTGCGGCGCCCAGCAGCAAGGCCGCCATCAGTACGAACCCGGCGGCCAGGCTGTTGCCCCAGACCAGCGCCAGCAAGGCGATGAGCAGGGCCGCGGCCGCCACCCAGCCCTGGCGCCGCAACCAACGCCCATGGGCCTCATGCCAGGCCTGGGCGTTGGCCAGCGCCAGCAGCGGCAAGCGTGCCGCACGCCACAGGCTGCTGGCCCCGGCGAGCAACGCACCGAGCAGGCTCAAGCCCAGGCCAGCCAGCCACCACCACGGGCTCAAGCTCAGTTGGCCGGCGACTTCGGCACCGTACAGGCCGCGCAAGCTGGCCGCGACATCCGGCAGCAACAGGCTGGCGAGCAGGTAACCGCTGGCCACACCGAGCACGCCGCCGAGCAACGCGAGGAACCCCAGCTCAACGCCCAGGCTCAGGATCAGCATGCGTGCGCTGACCCCGCAGGCGCGCAGGGTGCGCAGCAGGCCCCGGCGTTGCTCCAGGGCCAGGCCGATGGCCGCGTGCACGATGAACAGCCCCACCACAAAGGACAAAAAGCCCAAGGCGTCGAGGTTCAGGTGAAAGCTTTCGGTGAGGCGCGAGAGGTTATTGTCGTCGCCCTGTTTGAGTTGCAGCCCGGCGGGCGGCGTGGGATGACCGGCGGCGAAGCGGTTGTCCAGGAGCAGGCGCGACAGCCGCCCGTGCATGTCGAGCAAGGGTTGGGCAAAGCCGATGTCGGTGAGCAGCATGCCGGGGGCCATGTCCGGCTGCACCTGCAACGGCGGCAGGCGTTGCCCGTTAGCCGTCAGTGGTTGTTCGCCTGGGCGCAAGCCAAGGGCCTGCAAGGTTTGCGCGGCAATCCAGGTGCGCCCCGGCGCCTCGAAAAACGCGAGCATCTGTGCCTGGCTCAAGCGCTGCCCCGCTACGCTGCCGCTGCCGGGCAATGATACCGGCTCGATGCCCATCAACTGCAGGCGCTGTTCTTCATGCCCTTTGAGCACTACCCGCCCCTGCACCACCGGTGACACCGGCCATCCGGCACGGCGCAGTTCGGCGAACAACGCCTGCGGGAAGCCGGCACCGTCCGGCGCACTCAGGCTGGCTTGCGGTGCGCCGCCGATTAACTGGCTGGCGCGCGCGTAGCCGTCGCGCGCCTGGCTGTTGAGGGCCTGCACCCCGGTCAATAACGCGGTGGCCAGCCACAGGCCGGTCAGCACGCTGAAAAACTGCACCGGGTGGCGCCGCCAATGGCTCAACAGCGCCCGCAGCGCCCAATGGAACACCGCCATCTCAGCGCGGGTCCATCGGCACGACGCGGCCGTGTTGCAGCACCACCTGCCGATCCAGGCGCGCGGCGAGACGCGGGCTGTGCGTGACCATCAACAGGCTGGTGGGGCTGTCGCGCAGCAGGTCGAGCAGCAGTTGCAGCACCTCATCGCTGGTGGTTTCGTCCAGGTTGCCGGTGGGCTCGTCGGCCAATAGCAGGCCGGGGCGCGACGCCAGTGCGCGCCCCACTGCCACCCGCTGTTGCTGGCCGCCCGAGAGCTGCTCCGGGTAACGCTTGAGCAGCTCGCCCAGCCCCAGGCGCTCCACCAACTGCGCCTGCCACTGCGGATCGAAACGCCCAGCCAGGCGCGCCTGGAACGCCAGGTTGTCCTCGACGCGCAAACTGCCGATCAGATTGAACTGCTGGAACACCAGGCCGATTTCGGTACGTCGCCAATGGGCCAGTTGCCCTTCGTTGAGGCGATCGAGGCGCTGGCCGCCGATCAGGATGCTGCCGCCATCCACGCGGTCGAGCCCGGCCACCAGGTGCAGCAACGTGCTTTTGCCACTGCCCGACTCGCCCATCAGCGCCAGGCTGCTGCGCGCCCCCAGGTGCAGATCGACGCCTGCCAGTACGGCCAGCGGGCCTTGAGGGGTCGCGTAATGTTTAACAACACCTTCTACCTGCAACATCACCAACACTCGGGTTAAGGACTGCAAACGAGAATAACGGCTGCGGGGCCTTTCTACGCAATTTTTTCACATTGATTTCACCGCTTGCCCACTCCAAACACTTTAAATTCCCCACCCAAGCATGATTAACCTAACACTTCAAAGTTAATCAAAACGGTGTTTCTTAATATCCACATGTTCAGCTAAAAGACAGCAGCCGTATGACAGGCTTTTGCTCCACCAAGGGCGTCTGCCGTATTAGTTGCGCCTGTCTTTTAACAATAAACAATCACTCGTGCCAATGGTGAACTGCGTGGCAGACATTACCCTGACCAAACCCCCACGGGCCAGGTTAAAGCGCCTGAAGAAATTCCGCGTGCCAGTAGCAAGTATCATTGTGTTCGCACTGCTCTTGACCGGTTTTGTATTCTGGCCACGCTCACCGCAAGATCTGGGCATCGGCAACCGCCTGGTCACCTCCGGGGTGCTGGCCAGCTGGCGCAACGGCGACCTAGTCGTGCTGGTGCGCCACGAAGAGCGCTGCGACCGCTCGCACAATCCCTGCTACGGGCCCGCAGACGGCCTGACGGTCAATGGCACGCAACGCGCGGCCAACCTGGGCATAGCCTTTGAAACACTGGGCATGGAGCGCACCGACGTGCTCAGCAGCCCCACCACGCGCACTGCGCAGACGTCGCTGTTCATGTTCGGCAAGACCGAGCTGTCCCCTGGCCCCCTCGCCATCTGCGGTGATGCCATGGGCGAAGAGATCCTCAGCCATAAACAGGCGGATCGCAACCTGATGCTGATCACCCATAGCGCCTGCATGAGTGACTTCCAAGCCGCACTCGGCTACCCCCATGCGCAAGCCGCCGAGTATGGCAGCGCACTCTTCGTGCAGGTATTGCCCAACGGCACACTCAAAGCAATCGGCACGATGAAAATCCAGGAATGGGCCGCCGCGCTGAAGCAACTTTAAATACACTTTTTTACATATTGCCCAGTAGTGCGTTCAGCAAGACGACAGCCTGCGTCTGGCATTTTAAGTGCGCCTGTTAGTTCAGGACGCCCTAACTTCCCAATGAATTAGTGACCCTCTTAATGCCTGACGTCTTTAACTGTTCAAACTTCGCACGCACGACTGAACGCCATGGCGTGACACGGTCATGAGCCGATTGCAGCCCTTGCCGGTATTCTTGCTTGGCCTGGTCATTTTCTTCGTGCTGCCGTTGGGTTTGCACGGCTTATGGATCCCGGATGAAACCCGCTATGCCCAGGTCAGCCAGGAAATGCTGATGAGCGGCAACTGGGTGGCGCCGCACTTCATGGGGGTGCGTTATTTCGAGAAGCCAGCTGCGGGTTATTGGTTGATCGCCCTGGGCCAGGCGGTGTTTGGCGAGAACCTGTTCGGCGTGCGTATCGCCTCGGTCCTGACCACAGCGCTGAGTGTGCTGTTGGCCTACGTGATTGCACGCCGCCTGTGGAACGAGCCGCGTAAAAGCTTCGCCTGCGCTCTGCTGTACATGAGCTTCGGCCTGGTGGCCGGGCAAGCGGGCTATTCCAACCTCGATCCGCAATTCACGTTCTGGGTCAACCTGAGCCTGGTCGCGCTTTGGTTTGCGCTCGACAGCGCCACCCCACGCAGTCGCCTGGGTGCCTGGGCTTTACTGGGGCTGGCCTGCGGCGTGGGCTTCATGACCAAGGGCTTTCTGGCGTGGCTGCTGCCGGTGCTGATCGCCGTGCCCTACCTGGCCTGGCAACGTCGCGTCGGCGAGTTACTGCGGTACGGCCCTTTGGCGATCCTGGTCGCGGTGTTGGTCTGCTCGCCCTGGGCGTTGGCGATTCATGTGCAGGAACCGGATTACTGGCGCTTCTTTTTCTGGCACGAACACATCCGCCGCTTCGCCTCGGACACGGCGCAGCATGCGCGGCCGTTCTGGTTTTTCCTGCCGATCATGGTGGTGGCGTGCCTGCCCTGGTCAGCCCTGTTGCCCGTTACCCTGCTCAAGGCCTGGAAAGACAAACGTCAGCCCGCCATTGCCTTTCTCGCCCTGTGGCTGTTGCTGCCCCTGGGTTTTTTCAGCCTGAGCAGCGGCAAGCTGCCGACCTACATCATGCCGTGCCTGTTACCTTTGGCGCTGCTGATGGGCCATGCCTTGATCGACCTGATCAACCAACACAAGCCCCGTGCGATCTTCATCAACGGCGCGCTCAACTTCATCCTCGGCATGGCGGCCATGGTCACGCTGATTTACCTGCAGATCGCCAACCCGATCTACAGCAACAGCCACGCCGAGATGTTCAGCCTGTCCCTGACCTTTATCGTGCTGCTCGGCTGGATCCTGGCCAACCTGCTGCAAGCAATGCGCCCGTTGACCTTATGGGCGACGCCGGCCCTGGGTATCGGCCTGCTGGTGGCGCTGCTGCCGGCGGGCATGCCACACCTCATCGCGGCGAACGAAATGCCCGACCAGTTCGTGCTTGAACATCTGGATGAACTGCAACACACCCATGCTTTGCTGAGCAATGAACTGGGCTCGGCGTCTGCCCTTGCGTGGCGCCTGCGCCGGCCGGACGTGGCGTTCTACAACACCGCGGGCGAACTGCGCTACGGCCTGGACTACCCGGCTTCGCAGCCGCGCAAGGTCACCTTGGACAGCGTTCAGTCCTGGTTGATCGAGGCCCGCCGCCAAGGTTCGGTCGGCGTGCTGATGCGCGTCATGAGCACCAGCGAACACCTTGAGGAAGGCCAACTGCCGCCCGGTGGCAAGCGCTACCGCAAAGGCGACCTGGTACTGACGATTTACCCCCAACAACCTTGATAGCCTTTACAGGAACAGCCCAATGCGCTTGTGGAAAACCGAACGTGGCGCCCTGGCTTTATTGCTGGGTGTCTCGGCCTTGCTCCTGCTGCTGGGCCTGGGCAGTCGCGAGCTGTGGGGGCCGGAGACACGCTGGGCGAACATCGCCCTGCAGATGCTGCAAAGCGGTGACTACTTCGATCCGTACCTGAAGGGCACGCCCTATTACGACAAACCCCTGCCCTCCTACTGGCTGATCACCGGCTTCGCCAACCTGATGGGTGGCCTTGGCCCCTGGTCACTGCGCCTGTCCTCGGTGATCGCGGCCTGGCTGAGCATCTGGCTGGTGTACTTGATCGGCGAACAGCTGTTTCGCAAAGGCACCGGGCTGATCGCCGGCTGGATGCTCGCCACCACCTTCTACTTCCTGTTCTGGGCCCGCGTGGCCACGGCCGATGTGCTGACCGTGTGCGGCGTGCTGGCGGCGGTCTGGTGGTACTGGCGCGGGCCGGACGACACTCGCCTGGGCCGCTATACCGTATTTTTCCTGCTGCTGGCGGCCACGTCGCTGTTCAAGGGTCTGATCGGGTTCGTGCTGCCGGGACTCGCGCTGTTGCCGCACCTGCTCAGCGAACACCGCTACAAACGCCACCTCAACCTGCGGCTGGTACTGGCCCTGCTCATCGCCGGCGGGTTCTACGCCATTCCCTTCGGACTGTCCCACCTCTACGGCGCCCCCACCTACGGCGAGAGCGGCCTGGAATTGGTGTTTCGCGAAAACGTGGTGCGCTTCTTCGACCCCTTCGACCATATGGGCCCGATCTACACCTACCTGATCTACCTGCCGGTCTACACCCTGCCGTGGGCGCCATGCTGGATGCTCGGCGCGTGGCTCGCTCTGCGTCACTGGCACCGCACGCCGCCCAACGTACGCTGGCTGCTGTGGAGCCTGGGCCTGTTGTTCATATTCTTCACCGCCAGCGGCAGCCGACGCAGTTACTACGTACTGCCCCTGGTGCCCTTCGCCCAATTACTCGCCGCCTGGTGGCTGAGCGAGCACCTGCGCCAACACCCGGCCCGTTGGCCGCGCTGGCAAACAGGCTTCGGCCTCGCCGCAGGCTTGATGGTGTTGGTGCTGGGCGTGATCTACCCCTGGACCACGCGCAACGGCGGCGTGACCCGCTTCGCCGAGAACGTCCAAGCCCAGGCGGTGAAGAGCGCGCCCTGGAACCATTGGCAACTGGTACTGGTGGAAGTCGACAACAAGTTGCCGATGTACCTGCAGAACGGCGGCAAACCGTTCTACTACGTGAGCGAAACCCAAGACTTCCCGCGCCAGGGCGACAGCGCCGCGTTCATGGCCTGGCTGGAAAAGACCAGCGGCCAGGGGTTTGATCCAAGGCACACGATTATCGTCGCGCAGTACTCCAAGGAAGATCCGACGCCACTGGCGTTTCTGGGGGCGGATCACCAGGTGGTCACGACGCAACCGGATAATGGGGAGCGGTTGTTTCAGAAGCGCTCGGGGGGGAGTGTGGCGTTTATTCCTGCTGGGCATTGAGACGTGGCCAACGCATAAGCGAGCACGGCCACTGTGGGGTCACACAATAAAAGACCGGGCCGCTTCGCGCCCCAGCGGGAGCAAGCTCCCTCGCCACAGGGGACCGAGAGGTGTCAGGGCTGCCTGCGATCGTTCCCACGCTCCGCGCGGGAATGCAGCCCGTGACGCTCTGCGTCACCTGTAGGCAGTAGCGGTTGGCGAGACGCGGAGCGTCCCAGGAGGCGTTACCACGCAGAGCGTGGGAACGATCCCCTGTCGTTCACCCGCTGAAACATTTTCAAAGGGCCAGCAAGCCACATCTCTTTAAATTGCAGGACGTTTCCGAGACAATCCCCGCCGCCTTGTGCCGGTTGGAATCGGTGGCTAGTCTGCGGCCTATCACTGCTCATCAGTGATCGGGTTTAGTCGCTCGAATCTTCCAACACGGCATGGCCCTCCATGAGTTTTATGGTGGCTGTGCGTAGGGCACCTCCGGGTGCGCCGGATATTTCGTGTTGGGCCGGTCGACTAACCTGCGTACAGCCGCCACCCTCGTTTAGTCGCGACGGGTGTCGACTCCTCATCCAACACGGAGTTACACCATGAACAAAGCCCTACCCGATCCACCCCTCGATCCCGCCAAAGACCGTGCCGCGTTCAACCGTGCCATCGACCATTACCTGCCCACCCAAGGATTCCACAGCGTCAACGAAGACCTGAGCTTCGAAGATGCGCTGCTCTACACCGCCAGCTTGCTCGACAGCGCTTCGGCGACGGCGTTGGATTGCGGCGAGCTGCTTAGCAGCCCCGAGCGGGCGAAGATTCTGGCGGTGTGGCACTTGCTGGAGATTGCCAAAACAACCGTGGATCGCTCTATCGAGTGCATGAAGCCTTCGAAAACGGCCTGATATGCAATATTTTCGTCGGCTGTCAGGCCGCCATCGGAGGCAAGCCCCAATGCCAGTCAGTTAAGGCTTTTTTGTAGGAACGAGCTTGCTCGCGAAGAACTCAGGGCCCCCGCGTTTATTCAGAATGAACGCGTTGCCTGGCCGTTTTTCGCGAGCAAGCTCGCTCCTACAGTGGCATTGGGGCAAGTCCCCACAGTTGGATCGTGGAGTCTCAGTTGGATACCCGGCGGTTATCAAGCCCACCCGCCAAGGCGATCGTTCCCATGCTCCGCGTGGGAAAGTAGCCCGTGACGCTCTGCGTCACCTGTGTCCAGTAGCGGTTGGCGGGACGCGAAGCGTCCCAGGAAGCGTTACCACGCAGAGCGTGGGAACGATCCCATGTGGTTCACCCGCTGAAATCTTTATACCGCGCTGGGCGGCGCGTGGGGCGAGCCACCGAGCCTGGCGGTCGCACGCTAGAGCAGTTTCAGTCCAATGACTGAATGGCGGTTCCAGTCGCGCTTATCCAGTTGCTGTTTGTACCCATAACTGTCCAGAAAGCCGTCCACCACCGCCATTGAGTGAAACGCGTCGGCGATCGTGCCGATAGCCCCGTCCATGAAGTCCTGGAGGGTTGCGGGCGCAACGAAGTCCTTTAAGCCCAGGCGTCGCAGGGCCTGCCCCGGATACTCACCGTCATTCAACGTGCGCATGGCGGCGGCGAAGCTCTCATTGGCCTCGCCGTCATTATTTTCGAGATACGCGCGCTTGGCGCTCACGGCATATAAGAACTGCGCATTGACCAGTACATCATTGGGTCGGTCGGCGCCGAAGTTCGCGCCGGCCCGGGCCTGTTTCAGCTCATCATGGGTGATGTCCAGCTTGAAGCCATCACGCATGACGACACGATAGCCGGTGTTGATGGCGTGTATGGACGTGTAAATACCGTGGGGGTTGTGACCGAACTTCATCATGGCGGCTTTGATGGCGGATACCGTCACGCAATTGCCTTCGGTCAACTGATAGAAGTTCTGGAAAATATCTTTGGGTTTGGCGCCCGTATTCGCAGGTGTGCCTTTCAGAAACTCGTCACGGTTTACATCACGCTTATCGACGCGCCGTTCATTCAGATTATCAAGGGGGGACGGTGAGGGTTTTACGTCGACTTCCGGTTTAAGCCGCGCCGCTAAAAGCGCCAATAAACGTTCCAACTCTCCCACCAGGTTATTCAACTGCTCGGCTGCTCCGGCGGGTGCAGCCTCATTTGCAGCACCTGAAGAAATTACCGTACCACTCGCCTCGGCGAAGCCAGGGACAGCATACTTAACGTTAGACACTAACATCCACAATCACTCGCATAGCTGACTTAAAAAAGGCGCATAAACACTCAGCGCCATGAACACTACGGCCACTGTTCTAATGAGAATAAGCAGATAAATATGTGGTTTTACTCAACTTGATCGCGAAGCGTTACAACCTTCAACGACGGCGAAACGGGCTGGTTGTATAGCTGCCCCTCCATGACCCCATCAAAGAGCGCACCATTCTTGTGTCGCTCGCCCTTGTCCAATGGCACCCCGACGCGCGCGCCCAGTGCACTGGCGTCGATGATCTGCATATGTTCTTTGAGGCCCAGGTACGACAACGCCATACCGCCGCCGATGCCCTGTGCCGCTGCCGCCAGCACCCCCGGATAAGTACGGTGGGCGTGGTAAGCGCTGTCCTTGCCATAAATGCTGTAGAACGGGTCCGTTGCATTGTTGCGCGCCTGCTCCAGGTGCTGACGCTTGCTCATTACCCCAAACAGAAATTGCGCGTCCTTGACCATGCCTTCATCACCGCCACTGAATTTCGCCGCCTTGGCCGCCAGTTGCAGCTCTTCACCGGTGATATGCAGTTTGAAGCCGTCTTTCATCGTGACGTTATAGCCATCCCCACTCTTGACGACGTGCGTGAACACCCCGGTTGGACTTTGCCCGAAGGTGGCCATGGCCACCTTGATCGCCGCCACGTGTTCTTCTCTGCCCGTGGTGCCCAGGTAGGGAAAGTTCTCATAGGTGGCGCGCAGCCCGTTGCGTATATCGTCGGGTTTTTGCCTTGGGGCTTTTTCAGACAAAAACGTGTTCGACGGCTCGCTGTTTTTATCGGAAAACATTTCAATAAGTTCAGTATCGAAAGCGTTTCGGCTACTGGCCAGATCTGACCGATTCATGAACGGTGCCAGTTGTTCTTTCCATCGGCTTTTACCGGGCTGCACAGTCTCAGGCGTTGGCACGACGTCGATCTGGGGTTTGGGAATGATATTCACGAATGGTTTGGGTATTACGGCCACCGGGGGGGGTGGGGCGGGTGGCGTATTCTGCTCGTTCATCCATGTTTTAAGTGTTGTTACGAGCGTATTGAGCAAGGTCAACAGTTCAGCTGTTCCCCGATCATTACCACCCGGCTGAACTGTTCGAGCAATCGCCTGATGAGCCGGTACTTGTCCGAAGCGATTGAGTCGATCGGACGTTGACGGCCCCTGTGTGTTATCAAACTGCTCAGAAGTTGCATAGGCGGAATAAGCCTGTTTAGTGTCAGACGTGTTAAGCGTGACCATCTTGTTTAGCCTCATTTATCAGAAGGAGTCCTCATGCGTGGCAAGCCAGTGGGAAACGTTCCTGATATCAGAGGCGTAACAGGTAACAACGTCCTTCTATTTCAGCTGATTTCTATCGGACAATTCCTCAACGGCGACGTTTTCATCCGAACAGTCCTCAGCGTAATTCCAGCTGCCACAAATGAGCCAGCTGAACCGCCGCTATCTGGGGCAAGCCCCCTCCCACATTTGACCTCCAGCGCCGGGCAGACCGCGCCTGGCTACCAGCTTCCCATCGCCAGGCTATAGGGCGAAAACTCGACGAACCGCCAGCGCAAGGCCAATGCTGCCGGACGGCGGACCACCTGTTCCACGGTCACCGTCCATAACCGCTGCGCCCCTTCGAACTCGGCCACTTGCGGCCCGCTGAGGATCAGCGAAGTACGCCCGGCCACTTGCAGCACGTCACCCGATTCAAAATCAATGAACAACAACCCCGCCACCGGGTTGGTTTGCAGGTTGCCGAGGGTGTTGAAGAACAGGTTGCCGGCAAAATCCGGAATGGTCAGCACATTGCCCTCGACCCGCACAAAACCGGTGCTGCCGCCGCGATGGGAAACATCCACCGAGCGCTCGCCGTGCAGGTCGACATAACTGGCGACGAAGAAGGTGTCGGCATTGCGGATCATTGTGTGTGCGACCCCATCCAGGCTGTCGCTGCGCTCAGCCACGCTGCCAGGTTTGCGCGCAATAGTATCGACGGGGCGCAGTTGGATGTATTTGGGGCAGTTGCCGAAGCTCTGCACCACGTCCACCGCAAAGCCGTCTTGATCCAGCGCGCCGATGCGCCCATTCATACGATTGCGACGGCGTGTATTCAGGTCGATACCGAGCACGCCGACGGCCGCGCCGACCGTTAGCCCCGCCCGGGCGGGGTCGCTTTTGCAGGGCAGGCTGTCGATTTGCAACCGCTGCGGATCAGGCGAATGCGCGAAGCCTGGCGCGCCTTCGAGCATCGTTGCCCATGGAATGCCGTGTTCATCCACCACGCCCAGCATCAGGTAAGGCAGCAAGGGAAAGAAATCGCGATGCTGCTCCGGCAGGTGATCGCGTATGACCTTGGGGCCGATCACGGCCATGCGTTCTGCCACGCCGGCACTTTCCTGCAGTTGCCGTTCGCCGCTGTGCCAGGGGGATGCTTCGATCGCGTTCATGGCGCTCACCTCTCGTTGGATAGCCAAATGCTGCGCCTGACCTGTCGCCGAGAGAATGACCACCCCGGGCAATCCACTGTTACGCCAACTGAAACGCCGGGTGCTCGCGCAAGGCCGCTACACAGTCATCGACAAAACTGCGCACGCGCATGGACGCATGGCGACCTTCGCGATACACCACCTGCACCGGTACCGCAGGCAATTCAAAGCCAGGCAATACGCGAAGCAGCCGGCCGCTCAGCAAGTGCTCGTGCACCGGGTAGCTCAGGCAACGCAGCAGCCCTGCCCCCGTCAAGGCCGCATTAATGGAACCCTGCACCGTGGCGCAGCGCAGCCGTGCGCGGGCCTTGAGCTGATAGTGCGCGAAGTCCCATTGCACCGGGTCGGCATTGGCGATCAAATGATGCTGCTTGAGGGCGGCGGGATGCTGCGGTTCTCCGTGGGCGGCCAGGTAACCGGGGCTGGCGCAGAGGATATGCCGCACATGCCCCACCGGCCGTGCGATCAATGACGAGCTGGGCAACTCGCCTACCAGCACCGCCACGTCCAGCCCTTCTTCGTGCAGGTTCGGGTAGTAGTCGTGATAGTGGGCGACCACACGTACTTGCGGGTAGCGGTCCATATACGTGGCCAGTACCGGCGCCATCACATAGCGGCTGAACAGCAACGGCAAGAATACCCGCAGATTGCCCTGGGCCTGGCTATGCAACCCTTTGGCCGAAGCTTCAGCCGCCTCCACCGCAGCCAGCAGCCGCACACAGTCGGCCATGTAGGCATCGCCCGCGTCGGTCAGGCTGACCCCACGGGTACTGCGCTGCAACAACGTTACGCGCAAACGCCCTTCCAGACGTGCAATCGCCCGCACCAGGGTCGGGCCGGAGACCTGCGCCAAGCGCGCCGCCGCCGCCAGGCTCGGTTGCCCGGCCAGCGCCGCGAACAACTGCATATCGCGATAACGTTCCATCAGTCGCGCGGCTTTATCAGCGGTTTCAGGGCCACGTCATGCCCAAGCCGATCGGCAAGGAAATCGACGAAGGTGTGGACCTTGGCCGGCACTCGCCCGTTGTTCTGGAATACCACCTGCACCGGCAGCGCTGCCGGCTCGAAATCCTGCAGCACAAGCTCCAGCTCACCCGCCGCCACCGCCGCCGCCACCTGATAGGACAGCACCCGCGTCATGCCCCAGCCCAGGCGCGCCAGGTGGATCGCGGCGTTGTTCGCAGTGACCACCAGGCGCGGTTCGATAGCTACCGTCAGCGCCTGGCCGGCGTCGACAAACGCCCATTCATCCAGGCGTTGGCTGGCGGATGAGGCCACGATCTTCGCTTCACGCAAGTGTTCAGGCCGTTGGGGTCGCCCATGCCGGTCGAGGTAAGCGGGCGACGCGCACACCACCCGGCGCACTTCACCGACCTTGATCGCCTGCTGCCCCGGCTCGTGCAGATGACCGATGCGCACGGCCACGTCGACGCCTTCGTCGCTCATATTGACCACACGGTCGACCAGCAGCGCATTGATGTTCACCTGGGGAAAGCGGTCGAGATAATCGCCCAGCGTCGGCGCCACGAACAGCTCGCCGAACAGCACCGGGGCGGTCACGTTCAGTTGCCCGCAGGGGATCGAATAACTGCCCGCTGCCGCTTCCTCGGCCTCGTCCAGCTCGGCGAGGATACGCCGACAGTCTTCCAGGTAACGCTGCCCGGCTTCGGTCAAGTGCAGGCTGCGGGTGGTGCGCGCCAGCAGCTGGGTGCCGATGCGTTGTTCCATGGCGGCAATCGCCCGGGTCACGCTGGGCGGCGAGGTGTTCAGACGCCGTGCGGCGGCGGCAAAGCCGCCCTCGTCGGCCACCGCGAGGAACACCTGCATTTCATGAAAACGGTCCATCGACGCCCCTTGTTGGTTACTCTGATTGCAGACCCGCCGCCGTGCGCGGCATGCCGACGAAACCCGGCAGTGCTTCAATGCTGGCCAGCCAGGCGCGCACCTGAGGATAGTCGGCCAGCGACACATTGCCTTCCGGCGCATGGGCCGTATAGGTGTAGAACGCGATATCGGCAATGCTCGGCGAATCGCCAGCCAGGAAGCGGCTCTCACCCAGTTGCTGCTCCATTACGTTCAGCAGTGCATGGGCACGGTTGATGGCGACGTCCGCGTCCACGTCGGCGCCAAACACCGTGGCCAACCGCGCCGTGGCAGGCCCGGCATGCAACTGACCGGCCGCAGCCGAGAGCCAACGCTGCACCCGTGCCTGTCCGACCGAATCAGCGGGCAACCACTGGCCGTTGCCATAGGTGGCAGCCAGGTAGACCAGGATGGCATTGGAGTCCGCCAGTATCGTCCCGCCATCGTCGATCACCGGCACTTGGCCGAAGCGGTTGAGGGTGGCGATGAATTCGGGCGATTTATGCGCGCCTTGCTTGAGGTCCACCAGGATAAATTCCATAGGCAGGCCCAGCAGGGACAGCATCAGCTCGACCCGATGGGAGTGGCCGGACAGGGGGAAACCATACAGTTTGATTGCGGGCATGACGGACTCCAGAGCTTTGTCGACCGGATATCGTGTCGATGGCTGCAATCTTCTTATGTACCAACCGCCAGCGGAATTACCAGATTGTACAATCCAGCATTTCAGATAATGAAACAATAACGCGATTCCGCGCTGACGCTGCTAGCCGGCAGTCAGATAAGCTCCCTGGCATTCGAGTGCGCGAATCCTGCGGTAATCCGCCTCGATCACCACTGGGTCGGTATGAACCAGATACACCGTGCCCGGCTGACTGAATACATCCTGGGTCACGCCGATCGGCTGGCCGTTCTCAACGTAAAACACTGCCTCGAAAAACGACTCGACTGCTCATGGGTTTCCGCACATTTAAGTGCAGCGGTCAAATCGCATGATTCCATTAGCTCGACAAGATTATCGCGGCGCAAAGCATTGAGTGTTGCTAGAGGCTGGATTCGTGCAGCTATAGGTGCGATTTCCCACCAAGTGATTGATCCCAGTCAGCTGGCTTTACCGCATGGCGTAACAGGTGATCCTTATAGAAGTGCTGATTGACTGGATCAATAGCCCCAGTGTCATGTTGCCGCCTGATTGGTTTTTGAAATTAATGCAGGTCTAACAATATTTACTATCAATGCACTGATTAGAATTAATGAAAAACCGATCATTGTGCTAGTTGATGGCGTCTCACCGAAGTAAGCTATAGCTAGTATTATAGAAATTATCGGAGAGAATAACGTTGCGTAGCTCGCATATTCTGCATTCTGAAGCTTGATCAAATAAAACCAAATATAAAATACGATCGCCCCTCCTACAACCCCCATAAATAAAATTGAAGCAACAACAGGCAATGAAAAACTCCCGGAAAATTTTATGATTTCGGTAGGCCAACTTATAAATAGCGGAGATACCAAGAAAACGCAAAGGCAACCGAATGTTACCTGCCAGAACACTTTTACCCGGAAATCCACATTGGTCTCTAACCTTTGTGAGATGATAGAACCGATCGACCAAGCTATTGCGCTTGACAGAATGATAAGGTGGCTCGAAGAAAACTCAAAACTACCTATTATCAGCCCAACCCCTGATAAACAAAAAGCTAGCGAAGCAATAGAAAAAGCATCTAGTTTCCTATTCAGGATCATCGCAAAAAAAGATGTAAAACAAGGCATTGTGTAAATGAGAGACGTAGAGTCGGAAATACTTAAGCGCTCCAAGGCTATATTGTTCAAAACTGGGACGAGGAAAACATTAGGAACGGCGATGATGAAAAATTTAAAATAGAGTACAGGCTCTAAACTTATGCCGATTCTATTTACTGGGTTCCAAAATATTGCGTAGAGGAAAAGAACGCTGATAGAAGCGCATGCCAATCGAAATGGCCAAGCGCCCATAGCTTGAACACCTATTTTGGAAACTGGCAAGCCAGCCCCCCAAATTAGGGCCATGCCAGCGATAAGAAGCAAACTTTTTTGAAATGGCGACATAATTTAATTAACCATAACGAGCAATGAGAGCGATCCTGGTTTGATCCGGATTAGCTGTTACCATTGATACAAAATGCGGAACTTTTCGCTGTGAAGTATCGAACACAAATAGCTGGCCGTAAGTTGGCGTCAATGTATCATTAACCGACGAATGGGTTTTATTTAAAATGAAGGTAAGCCCGCCAAAATTCGGATTCCATTGGGGTGTTATGTTCAGTGCTATTCCAAGATTTGAACCTGGGTCGCAATGAGTTGTTAAAAAATCACCTTGGTCGAAACGATTTATGTAGCGAGCCTCCATTGCTCCAATTGTTCGTTCTGATAGCTTCGATAATAATTCTATAAAATCGTCCCTCATAAGGTAATCATCGAAGAGTTTCATGGCCGGATGAATTGGCGCACCCTCGATTTCGGCTAGTCGGCGAAAGCTAAAAGCAAAACCTCCCTCATGGTATATTTTAAGTGCGTCGGCTTTAGCATGCTTTAAACGCGAGTGTGGCACGCTGTATGGCAAATCAACTTCTTCAGTAGAATTGCGAATTATATACGTCCAATCTTGTTCTTCGATGCTTGCGCACGCATCTTTACAGCCATGCACAAGGTCTGGAATGCGTGAACATAGATCGATTGAGCAATAACCTCGCTCTCTAAAGCACTGTGATTTCTTATTCATGTTCGAAGACAGTCTCTTCTCGCTTATCCAGGGTTTGCATTGATAGATAAATCCTCTTGCCTATTACCGTTGGCAGATCGTAGCCAGTAATATGCTTGACGATTTGATCGCATGCTAATCCAGCCATTGCTGACAAGGAGGGAGCGCTTTGCCACGCATTAACTGTCCGATCCCCATCCAAAAAATTATGCTTGAGCCGAGCTCGCTGGAATTTCTCTATATTAGATTTATTGCTGTAATAAGTTTGTCGTGCGGATTGTTTTACATCTTCGAAAGATTTGTGTGACCCATCATTTAGGTATAACGGCCCAATGGATATTTCAAGCGGGTCTCCTCCTAACTCCATTACTGGAATGCCACGCTCTTTGGCCATAGTGTGGATCACTTCTTCTGGTGTGTGTTTTCGATAATAGCCCAAGCTTGCCCAAGCAAGTACGATCAAATCAACACCGTCTAATAGCTTGCTAATTTGTGAGGGGTCTGGAGCAACAAATTCACAAAAGGCTTCCACTATTACATTAGGATTGTACTCATAAATTCTTTCTTTGGCCGCTGACACCTTCTCTTTTCCAACATCTGAAGTAGTGTATAAAATTTGACGATTTATGTTAGATAATTCGACGTCATCACCATCAACCAAGCGCAGTTTTCCTATGCCGGCCATTGCAAGAAGTAGAGAACACCAAGTCCCCCAACCTCCCATTCCAAACATAACGAGATTGCTGGACTTTAGACGCTCCTGATAAATTTGCGAATGTACATGTCCCTTGTCGATCAGCGAAAATTGAAGCATTTGACGGTCATATCGCTCGACCTCTTCACTCGTCAACGCATTTGAAAAAAAAGCGTTATCTTCTAGCAGATTCATCTCATGAAGTGATGCGATAAAGCCGGTGAGGTCCTGCTCAGAGACCTCAACACCCTGATGCCCTAACTCTTTGGCAATCCGCGGCACTGTGCGGGTTCCATCCAACTTCCCTAGCACATCTTTCACCCACTCTGGCGGTGCAACAATGATCTTGGATACTCCCGGAATCTCTCCGATGCAAATATCACCGTCCTCAGCCAGTATGATGTGATGTGATCGCTTGATAAGAGGCTTGGTGTTGGTATTCATACGAGGACTCGCAATTATTTTTGGCATAAGGAAAGGGGCTGCAGTAAGCAACCCCTTACCGAGAAACGTAACTTAATTAATCTTCCAGTTCGATCTCCTCGCCTTCAGAATACATAGCTTTCTCCTCAGAGATAGCCGATACGCGCTCCTCAAGCTCTTCAAATTGTACGTTCTGCATGATTCACCTCGCTCATTTATAAATTAAATCAGTTCAAACCATACGTCGCTCAACGCATTTAATGTATAGAACAAGAATTGATATTCTGCGGCGTTACTTTGTTGCCAAATACTTCAGCTTTCCTAAAATAGTATTTTTAATTCCGAATGATATTGCGGATTAGACTTCCTGTCAGAACACTCAGAAACTACATCTTATGTTAATTATTAGTACGCACACCAAGGAGCTTTCCTACAGTACTTTTAACTTACAAGCGCACTCCTCAAACCGCTCCTGCAAAGTCCGATGACTGCCCGAGAACCACCGGTGGTACGTCAACAGCACTACCCCTGCAGTGCCCAACGCCGGCGCTGCCGCAAAAATCAATCACGGGTCGAACCGCGCCAGTCCTCATGCCGGGGAGGGGGTGGGATTCCTGATTGCCTCACCAACAACCCGTGGCGCGAAGTTTTCATGAAAAAATTCAAACTATCGCCACCCTCATCGTTCACACCTTCACGTGCAACGCAAAGTAGGAGGCAACATGCAATACCGACAACTGGGTCATTCCGGCCTGCTGGTCTCGGAAATCATCCTGGGCACTGTGCCTTTTGGCGGTCGTGCCGAGTTCGAGAAATGCGGTGCGGTGGACGTGCCCCAGGCCAGGCGTATGTTCGATATCGCGTTCGACGCCGGGGTGAATATGATCGACACCGCCGACCTTTACTCCCATGGCCTGGCCGAGGAAGTGGTCGGTAAAGCCCTGGGCGACAAGCGCAACGACATCCTGCTGGCAACCAAGGGCCGCAGTCCGGTGGACCAGAACCCGAACAATTCCGGCTCATCGCGCTATCACTTGATTCGCGCCTGTGAAGCCAGCTTGAAGCGCCTGGGCACCGACCATATCGATTTGTACCAACTGCACAACTGGGACGGCCTGACGCCCATCGAGGAGACGCTCGAGGCGCTGCGCCTGTTGGTCGGCTCGGGCAAGATCCGCTACTTCGGCACCAGCAACTTCACCGCCTGGCAAATGATGAAAACCCTGGGCAAGGCCGAGTTGCACGGCATGCTTAAGCCGATCACCCAGCAGATCTACTACACCCCCGAATCCCGCGAGGCCGAGTACGAGCTGCTGCCGCTGGCATTGGACCAGCAGGTAGGTACGCTGGTATGGGGGCCGATGGGTGAAGGCCTGCTGACCGGCTCGACCCGGCGCGGACATAAGCCACCGGCCAATACCCGCCAGGGCAGCGACTGGCCGGAACCCTACGTGCACGACCAGGAACGCGCGCTGGACATCATCGAAACCCTGGCTGCCGTGGGCGATGAACACGGGGTCTCGGTGGCGCGCACTTGCCTGGCGTGGCTCAAGGATCGCCCGGGGATCACCTCGCTGATCGTCGGCGCCCGTACCGAGGCGCATCTGCGCGACAACCTTGCCGCCACCGAGCTGAAGCTGACCGAGGCGCAGTCCTCACGCATTGAGGCCGTGACGCGTCGCCAGCCGCTGTATCCGTACTGGCATCGGTTTACCGCAGGGATCGATCGCTTCGATCCGGCGGAGCAGCCGTTCCTTGCCGAGCATCAAAAAACCATGGATGCGCGCGAGGACAAATAGCCCTTCGGCGACACACTGCCGTTCAATAGGTGGGAGAGGCCCGTGCCCTCTCACCTTGATCAAGGAGACAGCTTTGATCGCGCAAATCATGATCGCCGCCCTCGGCGTCGTCGCTATCTGGTTCAGCCAAAGCAAACGCCTGCACGTACGCCGCTACGCCTGCCTGTTCGGCATGGCCGGCCAGCCGTTCTGGTTCTGGTCGTCGATCAATGCCGAGCAATGGGGCATCGTGCTGCTCAGCTGTTTCTATACGGTGGCGTGGGCCAAGGGCATCAAGACCCATTGGATTGATCGCAAGGCCGATGGGTAGCGCTTATGATTGAGCCTACCCACCGCTGAGAGCCTTTCAATGCGTAACCTGATCTTCGCCAGCGCCTGCCTTTTATCCATTGCCCTCACCGGCTGCCAGCAAACCCCACCGGCCAACGACCAGCTCGACGCCGTGCTCTGGACCCAGACCTCCATCGAGCACGAGCTGATCTACCGCCAGCTGTTCGCCAACGCGACCCGCCAACTCGATGCAGCCCTGGCCGATCCCACCTGGGACGCCCTGCCCTTGCCTGCACGGGATTTGAAAGGGTTACCCCCGGCCGTGGTGGTCGATATCGACGAAACTCTGCTGGACAACGTGCCGCTCAATGCCCGTGACGTTATCCATAACCAGGTCTATTCCTATGACCGTTGGAACACCTGGGTCGATCAAGCCAAGGCCAAGGCGCTGCCTGGTTCGGTGGCGTTCCTGCAGGCGGCCCGGCAAAAAGGCATTGAGGTCTATTACCTCACCAACCGCGAACACAGCCAGGTGGCAGCCACAGCGAGAAACCTGCGCTTGCGTGGTTTCCCGATCGAGCGCGACGAACAGATCCTGGCCGCCAGCACCCCCATCGGCCAATGCGAAAGCGCCGGCTACGGCAAGGCCTGCCGGCGCCAATGGGTCGCCAGTCACGCGCGCGTGCTGCTGATGGCCGGCGATTCCCTGGGGGATTTCGTACAGGCCGAGCACAACACGCTGGCGGCCCAACGCAAGGCAGTGGCGCCCTATGTGAACTGGCTGGGGCAGCGCTGGTTTCTGCTGCCCAATCCGACTTACGGCAACTGGTACAGCGCGCCGTATGGGGATAATGAAACGTTGCCATTCGAGCAAAAGCGCAGGCTCAAACAGCAGGCGTTGCAGTTGTAGCCCGCCGGCTTGTCCATAGGTATCTACACAACTTTGGCGTGGCTCTGAATCTGTGACGGCTCAGGAGCCGAAGCCTCTCTAACTGATACCCCGCGACCTAAATGTGGGAGGGGGCTTGCCCCCGATGGCGGCCTGACAGACGACCAGGATGCTGGATCAGGGCGAGTACATATCCGTTGCTGCGGTAACGGCGGCTATGGGTTCCGCCCTTACGGCGGCTCACTTTTGAAAAGCGCAAAAGTAAGCAAAACGCTCTTGCCCCACCACTCGGCACCTCGCCCAGGCTCGGTGTGCCCGTAATCCGACAGTGATTTGGGGGGCCGCCGCCACGCGCCATCCATGGCGCGGGGCGGCTAAACCGGCATCCCTGCCGGTTTACCCCCCAAATCACTATCGAATTTCGGCCAGCGTGGTTTAACGGGGCGCCTAGATCAAAAGCAAGATCACGAGCAAGAGCGGCTCGCTTCGCATCGTGGTTACCGTAGGCTGCTAAAAAGTTGTGTAGATTACCTATGTCACTATGTCATTACCGAGGAAACGCGAAATGCCCGCCCTGCTGCTCCAGCCCGCCATTCCGGGCATTGCGCTGCGCCGATGGCGCCTGTTACACCGCGTCAAGCAAACCCATGCCGCACAGATGTTCAACGTAAACCAATCGACGTTGTCCCGCTGGGAGAATGGCCTGCAAGCCATGGACGCTGCCGCGCACCAACAGCTGGAACGGTTGCTGTCCGCTCGGCTTGACACCGCAGCTGATCAGGCCCTGGCTGGGCTGGTCAGAGACAGCTCGCGCGCCGTACACCTGGTGTGCGACCTGACGCACCGCTTCCTGGCCTGTTCGCCCTCCCGCGCCGCACAGTTCAGCCGCCCGTTGGTCGACTTGATGGGCCAATCGCTGTGGCGTTATGCGACAGCGGAAATCCGCCAGGTGGAAGCTGCGCTGGATCACACCGGCTGGCGCGAGAACCAGGCGCCGCCAGCGCTTCAATTCTGCACCGGCAGCAACGACTCCAGCCTCGTGCCGATCCGCCCAAGCCTGTGTCGCTGGACACGCCTGATCCTCAGCGATGGCAGCGCCGCGCGTCTGGTCGAGACGCTCTGACCGGCCTCGCGCATTTTTTATGCGTGGACGCACCGCGCCAGCGCACCTAGGCTTACCTGCATCATCAACCTGATGGATGCAGCGTCATGGACTTCGAGAAAATCAAAGGCCGCCTCGACTTTCTGCGCGAAGCCGAGAAGCTCAAGGACGTGCTCAGAAGCGCCCACACCGCTTCGGGACGCACGGAAAGTACCGCTGAACACAGTTGGCGCCTGTGCCTGATGGCGATGGTGTTCGCCGATCAACTGCCCGGCCTGGACCTGCTTAAAATCCTCAAGATGTGCGTGATCCATGACTTGGGCGAAGCCATTAACGGTGACATTCCAGCAGTCAGCCAGGCGGCGTTTCCCAACAAGGGCGAGCAGGAGCGGCGCGACCTGCTGCAGTTGACCCAAGCCCTGGATGAGCCGCTGAAAAGCCAGATCCTGGCGCTGTGGGATGACTACGAGAACGCGCTGTCGCCGGAAGCCAAAGCCGTCAAGGCGATGGACAAGCTGGAGACCCTGCTGCAGCACACCCAGGGCCTCAACCCGCCGGATTTCGATTACGCCTTCAACCTGGCATACGGCAAGAAACATACGGATGCGGCGCCATTATTCGAGGCGCTGCGCGCGTTGATCGACCGTTCTACCCAGGAACGCCTCGACGCCGCGCAGTGACTGACATCACCCGGCCCTGGCCGCCACCGCCTCCACTTCCACCAACGCCCCCGGCAGGGGCAGCGCCACCACCTGCAAAGCGGTGCGCGCCGGTTTGTTCGGTTGTTCGGGGGTGCCGAAGAATTGCGTGTAACCGCGCTGCAGCCCGGCGAAATCCAGCTTGCCGTCGGTTTCAGCAGCGCCGACCAGAAACACCCGCAACTGCACGATATCGCCCAGGTCCAGGTCCTGCTGCTGAAGGATTTTGCGCAGTTTGTTGAACACCGAAACCGTCTGCACTTCGGTGTTGCCGTAAACCCCGGGGACGTTCGGGTCGGCCAGGTCCGGCAAGGTGCCGCTGACGAAGATCAGGCTGGCCGAGGCCGGTACGGTCACGGTTTGCGAGATGGGGAAATCGCCGACGCTGGTGCGTTGGATGCTGTCGCTCATGGTGTTGCTCCTTGATTGAAGGTTTACACAAATCTCGAAAGCTGCCCCATACCCTTTGTGGCGAGGGAGCTTGCTCCCGCTGGGCCGGGATGGCGGTCACCTAGCTCCCAGCTCAACACGATTGGGACCGCTACGCAGTCCAGCGGGAGCAAGCTCCCTCGCCACGACAGCGCAGTCTCATGACGCCGCCAATGCCGTGATCTGGCGCTGTTGCGTCACGCGCTCGGCCAGTTGCGCAACCACATGCCGCGCCGAATTGGCCGCCGATTCCTGCCAGATGCCCACGCCGCTTTGCACCAGGCCGTCGCCGGCGAAGTACACGCGGCCGTGGGCCTGTTCCAGCAGCGCGCTGGCATCGGCCGGGAAGTGTTCGCGTTGCAGCCACGGGCCTTCGCTGTAGGGGATCTGCTCCCAGGACACCGCCAACGGATGGCGCAGGTGCCTGGAATAACCGGGGTGCAGCAACTCCACGGCGTGCCGGGAGGTGGCGTATTGCGCGTCGAACGACTGCGCGCCGAACACGTCGGCGCCCTCCCCGGTGACGTAACCGGCCACCAGCACGCCTTCGCGGGTATTGAGGTCGTTGCTCGGGTACCAAAGCAAGCGCGCCGGGTGTTCGACCCAGGACAGGCCGCCATAAGTGCGGTAATCGGTTTCCCAGAAGCGCGGCGATTGCCACGCCACTTTGGTTGCCTGGTCGCTGCGGGTGCTGAGCAAGGCCGCCTTGATCGGGTCGCTGAAGTCGGTGTCGAGTTTGGCCAGCAACGGCAGCGGCAAGGTGCAGACCAGGTAATCAGCGCGCACCACCTGTTCACGGCCGCTGTGCTGGTCGTGATAGGTCACCGCGACGCCGTCTCCCAACTGGCGAATCTGCCGTACCTGTGCGCCCAGCTGCACCTGCTCGCGCACGCGCTGGTAGAACGCCTCGGTGATCCGGTCCATGCCGCCCACCGGCTGGAACATGGTTGCCGAAAACTCCGGGAATTCGGTGTGCAGCAGCGCGCCCCACAGCTCTGGATGCAGCAGGCGCTCAAGGTCGAGCGGCCGCGCGCTGGCCGGCAGTGCGCCGGGGTGCGCAGGCGATTCCAGGTGGCCGGAACGCAAACTGCCCTCGTACGCCAGCGCTTGGGAAAGGTCGCCATACACCTGCAGGAACGCGAGCAACCGCGTGCGTTCATCAAGGGTCAAGACATCGTCGAGCGCATCGCGCTGCACTGCCTTGGCGAGCAAGCCGGACAGATGCCCGCGTGCATCGTTGACCGCCTGGCCGACGGTGAACGCCGGTTGCTGCAAGTCGGGCCGCACCTGGGCGCCATGGCTGCTGTTGACCAGCACTTCCAGGGGCACGCCCAATTCGCTGCAATAGTCGAGGATCGTGCGATGCTGGCTGGGAATACGCGCAGGGCCGGCGTTGAAATACTGGCCCGGATCGAACGCCACAGTTTGCGAGCGGCCATCCTTGTAGTCCACGCGGTCGCCGTTGCGCAGGGTCCAAGTGCGCCCACCCACGCGGTCGCGCGCCTCCAGCACCTGCACGGTGAACCCGGCCCGGTTCAGTTCCAGCGCAGTGACCAGCCCGGCAATCCCGGCGCCCAGCACCAGCACGCGGGTGCCCTGGCCCAGGCCATCCTTGAGTTTCAGCGGTTGCGGCCGCCGGTGTGAAGACGGCCCCAGGCCCAATGCGGCCAGCGCATCCTTGACCGCCTTTTCGCCGCCGACTGCGGCGATGCTGGACAGCGCTTCACGTCGTGTCAGTGTCATGTTCGCGACTCCTAATCCGGCAGGCCCGGTGGGTTGATCAGCGATTTATCCACGCGCTCCACATCCAGCCCCCAGCGCTGCAGCACCTGCGCGTATTGCCCTCCGGCAATCGCACCTTCCAGGGCGGTGTGGATCGGCTTGACCAGGCCGTTGTCCTTGCGCGTGGTCACGGCGATATCCGCCTGCAACGGCCAGCCGCCGTTGACGGTGCCGACGCGCTTGATACCGCCGGTGATCGCCGCCGAATAGGCGTACACCGAGTTGGGCCCGAACAACGCATCGCTGCGCCCCGACTGCACCGCCAGCTGCGCGGCGGCCTGGTCGTCGAAGTACTGCAACAGCGCAGGCTTGAGGCCGGCCTTTTCATTGGCCTCGTTCCACGCCAGCAAGACCTTTTCCTGATTGGTCCCGGAGCCGACGATGATCTTCAGCCCGGCAATGTCGGCGGCCTGTTTGATCTCGCTGATCGGGCTGGTGCTCTTGACGTAAAACCCGAGCACATCCTGTCGATAGGTGGCGAAGTCAAAGCGCTTCTTGCGCGCCTCGGTCACGGTGACGTTGCTGATCACCGCGTCGTACTTGCCCGAGCTGACGCCCAGGGGCCAGTCCTCCCAACTGGTCTGCACAACGTTCAGTTGCAGGCCGAGGCTGTCGGCGACCAACTGCGCGGTGTCGGCTTCACTGCCGATGGTGGTCTTGTCATCGCTGGCCAGCAGCGCCAATGGCGGCCCGGCCACACCGGACACGGCCACGGTGAACTTGCCCGCCTGGGCGAACTTGAAGCCCGGCGGGATTTGCGCGATGGCCGCCTCGTTACGTGGCGCATGAATGCGCGGGCGGTCGGGGCTGAGGTCGACCTGCTGCACAGCAAGCGCGTGTTGTGCGGTGCCGACGGCAAGCGCCAGCACGGCCACGCGCAGGGGATGGTTAAACATGGGCAGTCACTCCTTGAACTAAAGCACCTTGCCGAGAAAGGCCTGGGTGCGGGGATGTCGGGGTTGGCGCAAGATCTGTTCGGGCGGGCCTTCTTCGATCAACTGGCCGTCGCAGAGAAACACCACATGGTCGGCCACCTCGCGGGCAAAGCCGATTTCGTGGGTGACGATCACCAGGGTCACGCCCGATCGGGTCAGGCCCTTGATCACGTCGAGTACTTCGCCCACCAGTTCCGGGTCGAGGGCCGAGGTGGGTTCGTCGAACAGCAGCACCTTGGGGTCCAGCGCCAGGGCACGCGCAATGGCGACGCGCTGTTGCTGGCCGCCGGAGAGCTGGCGCGGGTAGGCGTCGAGTTTGTCCGCCAGGCCGACCTTGGTCAGCAGTTCGGCAGCTTTGCCCTGGGCTTCGGCCCTGCTCCAGCGCTTGTGGGCCAACGGCGCTTCGGCAACGTTTTCCCAGGCGGTGAGGTGCGGGAACAGGTTGAAGTTCTGGAAGACGAAGCCCACGTCGATGCGCCGCTTGAGAATTTCGCGCTCCTTGAGCTCGTAGAGCAGGTCACCCTTGCGCCGATAGCCGACGTACTCGCCGTCGATGGTGATATGCCCGCTGTCGATCTTTTCCAGGTGATTGATGGTGCGCAGCAAGGTGGATTTGCCCGAGCCGGACGGCCCGAGGATCACTGTGACTTTGCCCGGATCGATCGTCAGGTCGATGTTATCGAGCACCTGCTGGTTTCCGAACCGCTTGCCCACGCCCTGGATCTGGATGCGCCCTGCGCGTGCTTCAGCCATGGGATGTCTCCTTGAGCCAATGGCGCAGGCGTTGCAGCGGTGTCGGCGGCAGCACGCGCGCGGTGCCTCGGGCGAAATGGCGCTCGACGTAATATTGGGCGCTGGTCAGCACCGTGGTGATGATCAGGTACCACACCGTGGCCACGATCAGCAGCGGGATCACCGCCTGGGTGCGGTTGTAGATGACCTGCACGGTGTAGAACAGCTCCGGCAGGGCCAGCACGTAGACAATGGACGTGCCCTTGACCAGGCCGATGATTTCGTTGAAACCCGACGGCAGAATCGAGCGCAAGGCCTGGGGCAAAATGATCCGGAAAATCCGCCGCGAGGCCGGCAGCCCCAATGCCGCCGCCGCTTCATGCTGGCCGGCATCCACCCCGATCAAGCCGCCGCGGATGATCTCCGCCGCGTACGCCGCCTGCATCAGGCTCAAGCCCAGCACCGCCACGGTGAACTGGCTGAGCACATCCACGGTGGACCATTGCGCGAACACCTGCTCGGTGAACGGCACGCCGATCACGATGTGGTCGTACAGGTAGGCAAAGTTGTAGAGGATGATCAGCACCAGCAGCGCCGGCATCGAGCGGAAGAACCAGATATAACCCCAGGCCAACGCCGCCAGCAGCGGCGAGCCCGACAACCGCGCCAGGGCCAGCGCGGTGCCGAGAATGACGCTGAACAGCGTGCTCAGCAGCGTCAGCAACAGGGTCTGCCCCAGGCCGCGCAGCACCGACGGCGAGAAGAACCACTGGCCGAACACGCCCCACTCCCAACGCGGGTTGGTGGCCAGGGAGTGCACGATGGCGAGCAGCACCAGCGCGGCGAAGATCGACCCAGCCCAGCGCCACGGATGCCGGGCCGGCACCACCTGCAGGGCCTTGATCGGCGTGGCGGCGCGGCGCGTGCGGATCGGGTAATGGTTGACCTCATCGATCAGGTCGTAGGGTTTGGCGACAATGGGCATGTTCTATTCCTCGCAGGCCTCAGAAGGCATAAGTCAACCGGGTGTAGTAGTACCCGCCGGTAAAACCATAGGGCGAATAGGTGCCGTAGCTGGCGAGCATGGTGCTGCTCGGCACGCCTTGTTTCTTGGGGTAAATGTCGAAGAGGTTCTTGGCGCCGATGGCCAGGTTGAGGTCCTTGGTGAGGTTGTAGCCAAGGTCGAGGTCGGTGATCCATTTGGCGCTGTAGACGCGGTCCAGGTCGCGATTGGCCGATGCGTTGACTTCCTTGTAGGCGCCGTAGCGCGTCAGGGCCAGGTTGAGGTTCACGCGCCCGATGCTCCAGTCACCGCCGAGGATCAGCTTGGTGTTGGGTTGCACGTCGGTGATCAGGTTGCGCGCCTCGCGGTCCATCAGCTCGTAGGAGGTGCCGAGGATGGTGGTCGACTCCTTGTAATTGAGGATTTTGGTCTGGTTCCAGTTGAACGCGGCCGTCCACTTCACGGCACCGAACGCGCCCAGGTCGTGGTTATAGCTGCTGACCAGGTCCAGGCCCTTGGTGCGGGTGTCGGCACCGTTGATGAAGTACTGGCCGCCAGAGGTGGAGTTGACGCCGTTGTTCTGCAACACCTGGGTAACTTCCGGCCCGAGCAAGGTGCCCGTGAGGGTGATGCGGTCGCGCAGGTTGATCACGTAGGCATCGGCGGTGAAGCTCAGGCGGTCGGTGGGGGTGAGGGTGAAACCGAGGCTGAAGTTGGTGGAGCGTTCGGGCTTGAGGTCCTCGGCGCCCAACGCCTTGGCCGCCGCCGAACCGACTGGCAATACGCCGTAGTTGATCGACTGGTACACCCCGTCGACCACGCCATAGGTGGTCGAGCGCGCACTGAACAGGCTGTTGGCCAGGGACGGCGCACGAAAGCCATTGCTCACCGTGGCACGCACCGCGAATTGCGGCGTGAAGTCATAACGCGTGGTCAGTTTGCCGCTGCGAGTAGCGCCCACGCCCTGGTTGTAATGCTCATAGCGCACGGCGGTGCCCACGTACCAGTCCGGCAGCGGGTTGAAGCCCGCGTCCACGTAACCTGCGACGCTGTTGCGCGAGGCGGTGCTTTCTTCGTCCGGGGAAATGCCGTTGGTGACCTGGGCCCCAGACGACGCGCAATTGCCCGGTGCCACGCAGTAGCCGCCGTTGGCATAGGACGCGTAGTCACCGGCCTGCACCTCATAGGTGTCGCGTCGGTGCTCGAGGCCATAAGACAGGTCCAGCGGCTTTTGCAGGCCGATATCGAAGCCGCGCTTGACGTCCAGGTTGGTGGTCAGCTCGGTGGAAATCCAGGTGCCGGAGGTGAAGCTGTTCGGCGTGGCCTCGCCCAGGGACGGGTTCTGGTTATGGGTGGTGCCCTGCTCCGCTTCGTTGCGCCCGTAGGTGGTGGACAGGTCCCAGTCCCACTCGCCCACGGTGCCTTTGCCACCGAAGGCGGCCTGGAAATCGTCTTCGTCGATGTACCAGGTGGGCGTGTAGCCGGCCGGATAACCGTTGGGCCCGGTGGTGATGGTGTTGGTGATGGTCGGCAGGCGAAAGTTCTGGCCCTGCTCGGCCTTGCGCCGTGAGTAAGTGGTGAAGGAGTAAAGGCTCAGGCTGTCGTCGAGCGGCAGTTCGGCGTTGTAGCCCAGGGTCAGCAGGTTGGTCTTGGGCGTGCCGTAGCCGCCGTAAGTGGACTTGCCGGCCAGGCCGTAGGCTTGTTCGTAGGTGTAGCCGTTGGCGCTGGCCTTGTTGTCGTCATTCTGGCTGCGCGCATCCAGGGCCAGTTGCACGATGCCGCCGTCGCCGATTTCAAAGCCTTTGTTGAGGCTTTGCTGCACAGTCTGCTTCTTGCCGTCATAGCCAAGGCCGGCGTTGGTCACCGAGGTGCCGCTGGTGTCGGCCTTGAGGATCACATTGATCACCCCGGCGATGGCGTCGGAACCGTACTGGGCGGCGGCGCCGTCGCGCAGCACTTCCACATGGTCGATGGCGCTGATGGGGATCAGGTCCAGGTCGGCCGGTGCGGCGCCGGTGTTGATGCCGTTGATGTTCAGGGTCGCACTGGTATGACGCCGCTTGCCATTGACCAGTACCAGCACCTCGGCGGCGCTCAAGCCACGCAGGTTGGGTGCGCGGGCAATGCCGCTGGCGTCCCAGCCGGTTTTTTCCGGGAGTGTCAGCGATGGAATCACCGCACTGAGCGCTTCCATCAAACCGGGTTTACCGGTGCTTTGCAGTTGTTTGGCGCTGACCACATCGATAGGCACCGGGCTGCTGGTGACCGTGCGTTGCTCGGCGCCACGGTTACCGGTGACGACCACGGTGGATAGGGTGCTGTCGCCCTGGGCCTGGGCCGCGGCGGCCAGCAGGGAAAAAGTCAAGGCTGCGGTGGGGGGTAGAACATGCTTCATCGCTGATCCCGGTTTTTCAAATCGCAGGGTCGGGCAGGCACGCGTCAGACGCGGCATGGCCGGTGTTCAAGGTGTGGGTGCGGTTTGAACTAGGTGTGGGGCGAGCGAGGGGCTTGAAGGGGCAACATACGTTGAACTCCGTTCCAACGATTCTGCTGCCGGGGATTACCCGGTCAGGTGCGCAGAATCTGAATCACGCTGGGTACCATCCGGGGTCTGGGGTAGGCTGTTGAGACCAAACATAACGGAATGGATTTTAAAAATATAATGCTATTTGGGTATAAGCTAATATTTGTTAATTTCATTATTTATAAATATCTTTATTCATATAAATAATGTCTCAGCCACATTGGTACGGCGTTCGAAAATCGTTCCCACGCTCCCGCGTGGGAATGCAGCCCGTGACGCTCTGCGTCACCTATACGCAGCAGCATCGGCCGGAAGCTGGACGCGGAGCGTCCCAGGAGGCGTTACCACGCAGAGCGTGGGAACGATCAAAATTCCACATGTGGGAGGGCTCGCTCCTACAGGGGCCGCAACAGCTGCATCTGCTGGCGGTAATCATCCGTCACCTGCCGTGCCTGGCTGCTGCTGGTAATCACCCGTGGGGTAATCAGCACGATCAACTCCGTGCGGTCCTTGGATTTGCTGGTGTTGCCAAACAACCAGCGCAGGCCGGGGATCTTGCCCAGGTACGGCACGGCGCTGACGCTCTCGGCGTTGTCCTGCTTGATCAACCCACCCAATAACACCGTCTGCCCGCTTTGCACGGCGACCTGAGTCGACACCGAGCGCGTGGAAATCCGTGGATTGACCGGCGTTTCACTGCTGCTACCCGGGCTCTGTGCATCGCTGACCTGCTGCTGGATATCCATGTACACCAGCCCGCCCGGATTGATGCGCGGCACCACGTCGAGGATCACGCCGGTCTGCACGTATTCGACGCTGCTCAAGGTGGTATCGGCGTCACCTGTGTTGACGGTGGTCTGGCTGATGGGAATGTTGTCCCCCACCTGAATCTGCGCCGGCTGGTTGTTCATCACCACCAGCGACGGCGCCGACAGCACTTGGGTGCGGCCGTTGGTTTCCAAGGCGTGCAGGGCCACTTGCAGGTTGGAGCTGACGAAGGAATAGAACAACGAATCCGCCGCCCCCAGCCCTGCCCCGCCACCGCCCAATGCGCCTTGGCTGCCGGAGGCGTTGGCCACCGTGGTGCTGGTGGAGTTGCCGGCCAGGCGGCCGAGGTACCACTGCACGCCAAGGTCGAGTTCGCCGGTCAGTTTGACTTCGAGAATGCGTGTCTCGATCTGCACTTGGAGCGGTGGGTTGTCGAGGCGCTTGATCGCCGCTTCGATTTCTTTCCATTGCGCCGGACGCGTGCGCACCAGCAGTTGGTTGCTGCTTTTTTGCGCGGTGATGCGGGTGCCGGTTTCGAGGTCGCTGATGGGCGGCGCCGGAGTCTCCTCGCTGCTCTCCTGCGTGGGTTCCTCTGCGGCGGGCGCGGGGGTGTTGGCCTGCAGCCCTGCGCTGGTGGACGAGGACAGCGTAGTGGTGCGCAACCCCGGCGCGACCTTGGCCGGGGTGTCGTCCTTGATCGCGCCATTGCCATAGATCTGCCGCAGGTACTTGGCCAGGTCCGCGGCCTTCATGTTGCGCACGTCGTACACGTACATCTGCGGCTCATTGCCGCCACCCTCGTCGATGGTGCGAATCCAGTCACCCACTTCGCTGAGGTACTGGGGCTGGGAAGAAATCGCCACCACCGAGTTGGTGCGCTCCACCGGCAAGAACCGCAGCATGCCCGCCAGGGGCGTGCCGCTGTCGGCGCCGAACATGGCTTGCAGCTCGGGCATCAGCTCGGCCACCGAGGCGCGTTGCAGGCCGAACACGCCCACCGACATGCCCTTGAGCCAATCCACATCGAAGGTGTCGATGGTGTCCTGGTAGTTGGCCAGTTCTTCCGGGGTGCCGGCCAGGCTCAGCACATTGCGCGCCGGGTCCACCAGCAGGAAGGCGTTCTCCCGGGCGAAGGGCTTGAGCAGTTTCTGCATCTCGGTGGCGGAGATATAGCGCAGCGAGAACAGGCGTGCCGAGAGGCCGCTGGCGGGCTGCGCCACGCGCATCTGCGGCACCAGCTTGCCGGCCACCGCCTGATTGGCCGGTAGGATTACATAGCGGTTGCCCTGGCGGATCATGGCGTTATCGGTCCAGGACAACAGGGTTTCGAGGATCGACAGCGCCTGCTGCTTATCCACCGGCCTGGAGGTGGAGAAGCTGACGTTGCCCTTTACGCCCTGGGCGATGCTGTAGTTTTCGTGCAGCAGGTCGCCCATTACGCTGTTGATCACCGCTTCGATGGGCTGGTCCTGAAAGTTGAACACGATGTCGCCGCCCGCCTCCTTCAACGCAGGCGTTGATGCAGGCGCGCGCAGGAACTGCTGGTTGCCGCGAATCAACTGGCGCGGCGCGGGTGACTTCGCCTCGGGCTGGGAGCTTTGCAGCACGGGCGCCTCGCTGGGCGGGCGTTGCGAACCGGTGCCCTGCAGGGCTTCGTGGAGCAGTTCTTTATCCGGGTCGAGGCGGTCGGGCAACGCACCGCAGCCGCCGAGGGCGACGGTGGTGGCCAGGCAAAACAACGGGGTGCGCATATCAATCAAGGGAGTGGCTCGCGAGAAGGAGAAATCGAGGGCAGCCGCTTGCCGTACAGGCTCAGGGTCTGGGTGCGTCCGTCCAGGGCGAAGCGCGCCGATTGCGGGGTGAGGTGTTCCAGGCGCCAGCCGTTGGGCAGGCTCTGGCCCAGGCGCACCGTCAGGGGTGGGCCGTCGGATTGTTTAAGCATGGCCATTTGCAGATTGCCGGTGATCATGATGCCGCTGAGGCTCAGGTTCGACAGGCTGGTGACCCGCGCCTTGCCCGCCACACGGTCAGGGCTGCGATCCGGGCTGAACAGCGGCGCTTGCCAGGTACCGGCGAGGTCAGCCAGGGCCACCGTCGGCGGCGCCTGCAGATTGACGGCGGGCTGCGCCGGTGCAGGTTCCTCGGGCAACCACTGTGGTTCATCGCCGATGCTGCTGAGGATCACCGCCATCAACAGTCCCAGTAACCCGGCCAGGCCGAGCAAGCCCCATTCCAGGGGGCGCAGTGTGCCGTTCATGGCGCCACCCGCGCCGGTTGCAGGTAGCCGCGCACCAGCAGGTTGACCACCAACTTGCCCGCGCCGCCACGGGCGGGCGCTTCGCGACTGCGACGGATGCGCAGCTCATCGACGAACAGATACGGCGGCTGATACTCCAGCGCATGCAGGATCGCGGTCAACGGTTCGATGGCGCACTCAAGGGTCAGGCTGACCTTGACCTGGCGATACGGCTCGCCGGCGTCCTGCCCGGCAGTGATGGGTTTGCGCTGGGTCAGGCTGCAACCGCCGCCACGACTGGCCTGGCTGGCGATGAGGTCGGCGAGGCGCTGCATCAGGTCGGCGGCGACCACGTCGGGGTCATCCCCCGGCAACAGGCTGGCGCTGCTGGCCGGGTCCTGCCGTGCCTGCTCAAGCTGCTGGCGCAGCGCATCGCCCTGGCGCAACAGGCTGGCATAGCGTTGCTGTTGTTCGCGCAACTGTTCGGCGTGGGCGCCCATACTGCGCAGCGGCCCGGCGAACCAGCTGTCGATCAGCAGCCAATAGGCCGCGCCCAGCACGACGGCCAGCACCAGCAAGGCGGCCCCGCGGCGTTCACGGGGTGTGAGGGGTCGGCGCATCGGCAGCCTCCTGGCGCAAGTGGGCACGCAGGGCAAACTGATCCTTGCCGGTGCGCGCATCGGGTTGAATCACCCCTTCGAACTGGGCGTTTTCCAAACGGTGGCAGCCTTTGATTCGGGTGATCAGGCCGCTGGCCTTGGCGCTTTGACCGGCGATGGAAATCTCACCGTCCTTGACGTCCAATTGCTCGAGCCAGGTGTCGGTCGGCAGGCAGCGGGTCAAGTCATTCAGCAGCCCGGCCAAGGGCGGCTGCGCCAGTTTGCGGCGCGTGAGGTACTGCGCCGCGCCCTGAGTGTTGAGCAGTTGCTGGCGCAGGGCATGCACCTGGGCCACCTGGGCTTTTTGTTGCTGGACGCTGTGCTGCATGGCATCGAGGACACGCTGGCGGTCGTTGAGCCACAGCAGCATCGCCGCGATCAGCAAGGCGCCGCACAGCCACGGCAGGCTGCGTTGCAAGCCTAAGCCCTGTGCGCGTTGACGCGGGCGCAGGCTGGCGGGCAACAGGTCGATGCCCATGCCTGCCACATCCACCCGATGAGGCCGCAGGCCCAGGGTGGCGCAGTCGGCGAGAATCTGGTCCAGGCGTTCGCGCAGGATCGCTACCAGCGTCACCTCAAGGTGCGTAGCGGTGCGCTGTTCCTGGCGCACGACGAAGTACAACTGCTCGGCATCAAACGGGGTATAGCGGTCCAGTTCATAACCCACCACATTGGCCAGGTTGCGCGCGGCGGCCAGGGGCAGGTGCACGGTTTGCCGCAGCACGTCGTCAGGGCCGAGCATCAGCACTTGGCGCGCTTGGCCCAGTTCGAGCGGCGCGCTCAGCGGCCAGTGATGGATGCGCTCCGGCGGCTCTTTGAGTGCCAGCCAGCCCGGCACACAGCCGCGCAGCTCCGTGAGCCACAGGCGCCAGGCCTGTTGGGCCAGGCTGCCGCGCCAATGGCGGGCGATAGGTTCGAGTCGATTCATTCTTGCCACCGCAGCACCCGATAGGGCTGTGCGCTGTCCTCCGCTGGGCTCAGTGAAACGGTAATGCGCACGCGCGCCTGGTAACCGCCGGGGCGCTCGGCGCGGCTGTCGATTTCCACCACTTGGCCGGGGTCGGCGCCCTCGGCGTTGCGGCTTGGCAGGTTGAGCGCCTTGCGCATCAAGGGGCTGGCGAACGCCGGATCGGGTCGATCCAGGTCGCTCCACAAGGTGATTTCGGGCAGCAATTGGCTGTAGAGCGCCTGGGTCATGCCCGGCAGCTGGCGCACTTCTTCGAGCACCCGAAACGGCGCCAGGCCTTGTGTACGCCGGGCCTCGAGCGCCTTGACCCATTGCTGCGCCTGGGCCGGGGTGGCGCCGCAGGCCAGGGCCAGGCGCGTGAGGTCATCGGCCGAGGCGTTGATCAGGTACAACTTGCCGCGCTCGCTGCGCAGGCTGACCTGCAGCCGCGCATCGTCAAAACCCAGCGCCATAGCGCGCCCATCGGCCACCCAATGCTGCTGCGCCATCACCATGGCGATGCCGGCCTGGGCCGCCAATTGCGTCTGGGTATGCTGTTTGAGCCACAGGGCCTGGCGACTTTGCAACTGCACCCAACCGGCCAGGCCGCCGAGCAACACGCTGAGCAATGCCAGCACCCACAGCACAAGCAGCAACGCCGCACCGCGCTGGCGCTTCATTCTTCCAGGCTCCCACTGGACAGGTTCAGGCGCAGCGCAATCACTTGGGTGACCCACGGCACCGGCCCGTTGACGTTGGCCACGATGCGCACCGCATAAGGCAAGCGCCTCGGCCAGGGCCAGTCAGCGACCCAACCGGTCGGCTGGCCCAGGGGCGACAGGCCGCGGTAGCTGAACTGCATCTGCTCGACGTGGTTGAGCAGCACCTGCGGTTCAACGCGGGCCGGGTTGATGTGGGATTCCAACTGCGCAAACTGCACCTGCAGCGCCTGATCGACCCGCTGCAGGGTAAAGCGCTGGATACCTCCGCCGAGCACACCGGGCAAGGTCGACACAAACTGCAGGCGCTCGGCCGTGCCGCTGAAAAAGCCCTCGGCCTGGCTGTCGTCTTCCGTCACATCCAGAGGCAGCGCCTCGCTGATGGCGGTGCGCAGGAACTGCTGGGCGGCACGCATTTCGTCCAGGCTGACGGTGTAGCGCTGGGCCTTGGTCACCGCACGATTGGCGCCCAGCAAGGCGCCGCCGACCAGCACCAGCAGCACCGCGAGCAAGCTGAGTACCACGAGGATTTCCAGCAAAGTGAAGCCCTGCTCGCGACGCTTCACAGGCGCGCCTTCAAGGTACTGAAATGCGCCTGGTGCGGGCCTTCGCTGACGGTCAGGTCGAGGCGATACAGCTGCGGCTGTTGGCGGCTGAGGGTCAGTTGCCAGTGGATGCCATCCAGTTCGCCCTGGCGCACACCGCTGTCGAGGCGGCCGGCGGTTTCCTGATCAAGCACCGTGAGCGCCGCATGGGCCAGCCGATCACTGCGCGCCACCTGCGCCAGGGAACGCGCGCTCTGGCCGAAGGCGACCAGCAATACACTGCTGCACACCGCCAGCAGGGTCAGGGCGGCGAGCATTTCGAGCAGGGTGAAACCGGCCTGGCGCTTCATGGCAACGCCTTGGACTGCACGCTGCCGGTCAGCCAGCCGATATCGATGCGCCAGCGCCGGGTGCCGCTGGTCAACAACAGGTTGCCGCCGGTGGAACTGCCGTCAGGGTAGAACTCAACCGCCGAGCCGGCTTGCTCGGCGGTGTGCATGCTCAGTTGCAGCGCTTGCGGCCAGTGCAGCGGTGGCCGGCCAGGCGCGCTGAACGCACGGTTGGGCAGATCGAATTCGGTACGCGCCGCCTGGCCGCTGATAATCGCCCCGGCGCGTGTAGCGCGCAGCGCCTCGACCATCTGCCCGACCACCCGACGCTCCTTGGCCGCTTGCAGGCCCTGGCGCAACCCGACGCTGAGCAAGCCGGCAGCAAGGCTGATCAGCAGGATCACCACCAGCATTTCCAGCAGGGTAAATCCACGCTGGGCCATGGGCCGGTTATTCCCAATTGCCCAGGTCGGCACTGTAGCCCTCGCCGCCGGGTTGGCCGTCCTGGCCGTAGAAGATCAAGTCAAAGGCGCCATGCTCACCGGGAAAGCGGTAGCCGAACGCGTGGCCGAACGGGTCTTTCAATTCCGACGGCTTGGCGTAGGGCCCGGCCCAACCGGAGGCCGTCGCGGGCTTGTCCACCAGTTGTTGCAGGCTGGTGGGCGGCGAGCCAACGTCCAGCGCGTAGCTGTCGATCTTCATGCTCAAGCCGGCGAGTTGGGCCTTGCCCGCGCCGTACTTGCCCTTGTCCACATTGCCGCCGACCTGGCGTACCACGATGGTCGCGACAATGCCCAGCAGCACGATCACGGCAAGCATTTCCAGCAGGGTAAAACCGCTTTGGCGGCGTCGGGCATTCATCGTTATAGCTCCTTGAAGTTCATATATGGCTGGTGAGGCTCATCAGCGGCAGCATGATCGCGAGCATGATCACCGCCACCAGCACCGCCATGACCACGGTCAGGGTGGGCACCAGTGCGGCGAGCAATCGGTCGATGCCGCGCTTGGCCTCGACGTCGAAAATATCGGCGACCTTGAGCAGCATGCTGTCCAGTTCACCGGCCTGTTCACCGACCTCGATCATTTGCAGCGCCAGTTCGGGCAGCAAGGGTTGGCCGCCAAACGCCTGGCCGAGGCTGCCACCGGCTTTCACCGATTCGGCGGCCATCGCCACCTGCGCCTGCAGCGCTCGGTTGCTGCAGACCTGCCGGGCAATCACCAGCGCCGGCAGCAGCGCCACGCCATTGCTGAGCAAGGTGCCCAGGGTGCGCGTCAGCCGTGCCGCTTCGACCCGTTGCAGCAGCGGGCCGAGCACGCGCAGGCCGAGCACGCGGCGATCACAGCGCTCGCGGCGGCGCGGGTCGCGCAGGCCGATGACCACCGCCCACAGCAGGGCGATCAACCCGGCCAGCACCAGCAGCCCATAGGCGCCGAGAAACTCGCCGAGCCCCAGGATCACTTCGGTGATCAGTGGGATCGGCACGCCCAGGTCCTGGAAAATCGGCACGAATTGCGGCACCACATACGCCAGCAACAGCGCCAGCGAACCCAACACGCCCACCACCAGGAACGCCGGGTAGATCAGCGCGTTGATCACCTCGCCACGCAGGCGCTGGCTGCGCTCCAGGTAGTCGCTGAGCTGGCGCAGGGTGCGTTCCAGCGCGCCGCCCGCCTCACCGGCGCGCACCATGCTCAGGTACAGCGGCGAGAAGCTGCCGCCCTCCTGTTCCAGCGCGGCCGATAACGGTTGGCCGGCCTTGACCTCGTCGCGGATGCGTTCGATCAAACCGCGCACCTGGGGCGAGCCGGGCTGTTTGAGCAACAGGCCGAGGCAGCGTTCCAGGGGCTGGCCGGCGCCGAGCAGGGTCGCCAGTTGTTGCGTGAAGCTGACCAGACCCGCGCCTTTCAATGCTCCGCGCGCGGGGTTCAACAGGGGCCGACCCGCTGTTTCGATCTGCAACAGCAGCAGGCCGCGCTTGTGCAACGCGGCGACGGCAGCGGCTTGGTCCCTGGCTTGCAGGGTGCCGTTGTGGGCGACACCCTGGCTGTCGAGCGCACGAAACTTGAACAGCGTCACGCCGGTTCCCCACGGGTGACGCGCAGCACTTCTTCCAGGCTCGTGACGCCGTCCAGCGCCTGGCGCAAGCCCTCTTCATACAAGGTGCGCAAGCCGGCGCGGCGAGCGGCTTGCTCGAGGGTGACGGCGTCGGCGTGGCGCATCAACAGGCCGCGCACCTCGTCGTTCATCACCAGCAACTCGGTGAGGGCGCTGCGGCCATGGTATTCGCCGTGGTAGAGCAGGATCGGGCGCTGGTCGGTCAGACGGTCCAGGCCGTGTTCTTCGATCAACGCCGCTGGCGCTTCGAACGCCACGCGGGTGGCCGGGTCCAGGCGGCGCACCAGGCGCTGGGCAAGGATGCCGCTGACGGTCGAGGCAATCAGGTAACTTTCGACGCCCATGTCCAGCAGCCGCGTGATGCTGGCGGCGGCGCTGTTGGTGTGCAGGGTGGACAGCACCAGATGGCCGGTGAGCGCGGACTGGATGGCGATGCGGCAGGTTTCCAGGTCACGGATCTCGCCGATCATGATCACGTCCGGGTCCTGGCGCACGATGGAGCGCAGCACGCCGGCAAAGTCCAGGCCGATGGCCGGTTTTACCTGGATCTGGTTGATGCCTTCGAGCTGGTATTCGACCGGGTCTTCCACGCTGATGATCTTGCGCTCAGGGGTGTTGAGGCGCGACAACGCGGTGTAGAGCGTGGTGGTCTTGCCGGAACCGGTCGGCCCTGTCACCAGCAGAATGCCGTGGGGCCGTTCCAGCAGTTCAAGAAAAGTGGCCAGGCGCTGACCATCGAAGCCCAGGCTGGGAAAATCGAACTGCACGGTCTGTCGGTCGAGCAAGCGCATCACCACCGATTCGCCGAAAGCGGTGGGCACCGTGGACACGCGCAAATCCAATTCCTTGCCCTGGATACGCAGCATGATGCGACCGTCCTGGGGCAGGCGGCGCTCGGCAATGTCCAGGCGCGCCATGATCTTCACCCGGGAAATCACCGCTGCCGAGGAGCTGGCCGGCGGCGCCTCGGCGTCGTGCAGCACGCCGTCGATGCGGTAGCGCACCTTGAGCTGGTGTTCGAAGGGTTCGATATGGATATCCGAGGCGCGCTGCTCCACGGCGCGCTGCAGGATCAGGTTGACCAGGCGGATCACTGGCGCTTCGGAGGCCATGTCCTTGAGGTGCTCGATATCTTCCAGCGCACCGCCCTGCTCGCCCAGGTTCTCCACCAGCGTGCCCATGGCGGATCGGCCCTGGCCGTAGTAGCGCTCGATCAGGCTGTCGACTTCCGTGCGCGGGCCGATGGCCAGCCAGATCGGCACCTGGCAGGCATAGGCCAGGGCCTGGAATGGATACAGCTGGGCCGGGTTGGCCGCGAGTACGCGCAACCCGCCATCGGCCCAGCCGATGGGCACCAGCTGGTAGTGGCGCATGAAGCGCTCGGTCAGCGCGGGGATCGGGTCGAGCAACGGCGGCGCCGCCTCGGCGTGCATCAGCGGCGCATCGAGCAAGGCGGCCCAGGCGCGGGCCAGTTCGATTTCGCTGACCAACCCCAGGCGCGTGAGCAGACCGAGCAGGTCGCTACCCTCGGTGGATAAGCGTCTGGCGCGGTCCAGGTCGACGGTCTTCAGCCCTGCATGCGCCATCAACCATGCGCACACCTGCTCGGTGTGCGGGACAGGCATCTGGCAGGCATTGATGGGGGCTGACGACATAATTAAGTGATATCTGATAGGGCGAGAAGTATGGCTATTTGGAACTACCGAACAATGCCATTAGTTCGCCATAGCCCTGCCGGGAGTTAGCCGGGGGTATCGACTGGAAGTTATAGCGCTAGTTCCTGTGCGAGGGAAATATAAATACAAAACATTGCTGAATGCACTGATTTAGAGCGTTGGCAGCCAATTGCCACTAGTTGCACATAGCCATACGCCTTAATTATTCACGCACTTTCCCTTAAATAACCGGCAAGGAAAAACAGGCAAGCGTTTTTACTCCGGCACTACTCGCGAAGGTGTTTCGCCGGGAAGGGATTTTTACTCTTTCTTCCATAGCCAATACTGCTTTTTCCCATGGGCGTGCCCAGGGAGCTGATCGAACGACTATTTCGGCCTAACGATGCTTATAAAACGCTATTAGAGGCATTTAGCCACACTCTGCCCCATTGCAAAAAGCCATCTGATTACAGTCAGTTGGACGTTAAGCAAGCCACGCGCTCGTCGCAAAACTGGCGAAAAAATGCACCAAATTCTGTTAGCGCCCTTCCTTTACAGCCGAAGAAGCACGCCTAGACTCTCACTCGATTCAGCTCCCTGGATCATGACCAACACTGGAAAAGGATATTCAAAATGAACGCCTTCACTTCGGTAAATACCGTCACCACGCCCCTCACCATCAACTGTAACTCTGTGACCACGTATAACGGCGATCCCAACGAAACCACCAAGGTCACGTTCAACTACCAGAACAACCTGCTGTGGGCGACCCAAGTCACTAACACTGCCTCAACGCAAATTCTCTCCGCCGACGCCCCTGCCGGACCGGTGATCCTGCGCGCGGGCGCCAAGGTGACGCTGCAAAACGTCGGCTCGGGGTTCAGCATTCTGTTCACTGGCGTCATCGTCGACAGCGGTTCCGAGACGCCTTTCACCAGCACCAACATCGGTACATTCAGCCTTTCCTGATCCATACGGGTTCTTTAGCCAGACCCCATCCTTGAAGCCGGCGGACGCGCACGTACGTCGGTTTCATTAACGCAGTACGGGACATGGACGGTACCCTCGCGTGACAAAGCATCGGATGCTTTATACCCGGGTTTGCTGGTTAACACTGGGCGCGATTCTGGCAACCATCCTGTGGGTAATGGCGACCGACAGACATGCGCCGACGGCTTTGCCTGACGGGTTCAGCCATACTTTTTCCAGCGTCGAGTACGCCTCCCTGACCTCGGGCTGCGCCGACCTCGTTCCCGCTCCTTCCGCCTCTTCGGCGACCCCGGCACCGTGCCTGCCAGGGCCGATACTGCTGCCCGGCATGAACGTCAGCCGTCAGGTCGGTCCGGTGCTGTTCGTTCTGATCGTCGACAGTCGCGAGGCCCGGGTGAACGCCGAACTGTCCATGGGCGGCGCTGGCCTGACCGGGTTGAGCATGACGGCCGACACACCCACTGCCACCTTTGACCTGGCCAGCGATGGGCAACGCATACGTGGCAGCCTGGGCGCATTTTTCTGTGCCCCTCCGAACACTTCGCATGTGCTCGCCGACTTCAATATCGAAGGCACGCACGAGGACAACAAGGACAGCGCGCAAGCCTATCGCGGCGACCTTATCCGCTGGCAGAGCCCAACCACCAGCGTGATTGCCCAGTACCGCCAACCCTTGTTGCCGGACCTGCAAGTGACCGTGGAACTGCTTGATCCCTACAAACCCGACAGCAGCAACGCGTTGACGGCCCAAGTGAGTTTCTACTACGCCACGAACCTGATCGACCGCTACACCGTGATGGCCACCGCCAGCCCCGTGACCCTGCGCAAATCCAGCGTCGGGCCGGTACATATCCAGGGTGGAGCCTTGTCGTTTCGTCCCGCTACCCAGGAACAGCGGGGGCAGCTCAGCCTCGATGGCACTTTCCAGTCTGGCCATAACCTGCCCAACCACTACGCCGGCAGCATCGCCGACTGGTCGTGGATTCGTGGGCGTGCCGACAATTGCAGGGGATAGACATGACCAGCCGCGCCGCCACCCCGTCCGACTATCAGCAAATTGCCAACAGCGCGGCCTATGCGCTGCCCGATGACAGTGGTTATGGCTGGCGCGGCTACGTGATGCCCCAAGGCACCCTGCCCGCCAATTTGCCGGCCAGCCTGAGCCCCGCCGATGCGTTCGATAAGCAGGCCGGCCATTACCTGTTCGCCCCCAGCGAGCCGGTCAGCCTAAGCAGCGACCCGTCGGCTTTCGTCACCGCCCTCTATGCCTTTCTGTTTGCCGTCGAGCAGCGCAACTTCGTCGGCAGGGCGCTGCTCTGGTTGCCGGGCGGCAACCTGCCGGCGCCCAAACGCTTCAACGACTATGGGTTGCGCATCAGCCTGGGAACGTCCTGCCAAGTGCAGAACAACCTCAACATAAAGCTCGGCGACCGCCTGACCTTCTTCATCAACTTCGGCACCTTCGTCAAATACGATGCCGACCTCAACGCGTTGCGCCTGAAGTCCAGTACCGGCATCAGCATGGGCTTCAACGACAAACTGCAGGCAGACAGCGGCCTGCAACTGACTCCCCCGCTGCAGCCGTTGGCCTATGTACCGCTGGACGGTAGCCAGGCCGCAAGCCTGGTGTATGCCTTGACCTACAACCCCGTGGCTGCGCTGCGGTATTTCCAGACCGGCTTTGCCTATGTGGTCAACACCGGGACCGGCAACACCCTGCTCAACTACCCGGTGTTCAACCCGATCGGCATGCCGGCCACGTTGAACATGGGCGGTGTCCTCGACCCGCTGGACCGGCTGAACCAGCACATCAGTGCGACGCAACTGGCCGCCGGGTTGATCCGAACCGGCCTAACCTTCGCCGCTGCCGGCAGCACTTCGCTGCCCAGTCAATGGCGCAGCACTGCCGGCAACCCCATCAATCTGGTCCCGCTCAACGGCCTCGATGCCAATGGCTGGCCCCTGCCCCACGCGGCCAGCCTGGTGTTCTGCGATGATGGCGCGAGCTACAGCCTCACCCTGAGCGGTGACTATGGCTTGAGTGTGCCGACCGTTCCCGCCGCCGTCGGGCAATCGCTGTTGTGCGGCATCTTCGGTACCGAATGGCTGAGCTTTTCCAATTACAATCCCGCGGCCAGCCCCACCGAAAATGACCGCATACGCCTGCTCGCCGCTCAATCGGCGTATGCACCCATCTTTCCATTCCCGACCAGCAGCCTGGTGTCCCCCACCAGCGGCGCGGTCACCGCCCTGCTGACCGGCGATTACCGGACCTCCTGGAGCAGCCTGATTGCCGGCGCCTCTATCCCGGCCTACAGCGCACAGCCCGACGGCAGCCCGCTTTATGGCCAGGCCGCGGCCGCTGGCGACACCGTGATGCTGGCCCCCGCCGCGCCACGCACACCGCTCCCGCAAACCCCAGGCTTCGCCTTCCCCCTGGTGCCGTATGCCGGCATGCCCAATACAACGGGCGTCAACCTGACCCAGTTCGAGAGCGAGATTCTTGCGGCCTCGCGCAAGAGCCTGATCAGCGCCGCCACCCTGCCGGGCAGGCGGGCCGCACGGCTCAAACGCCTGCAACGGGGCCCGGCTGACGCGGCCGAAAAACCCGATCGAGCGACAACACCGCAAGGCTTGCTGGTGGACCTGGACCCGGACGGTATCGGCTACCGCAAAGTGCTGCTGGCACGCTCGAAATCTGCCGAGAGCATGCTGGATTTTGCCTTCGAACAGCCCACCGAGGCACTGCACGAAGCGCTGCAAACCAATCAGTTATTTCTCGTCGGCGTCAACCCGCAACCTTTTTTCACCCAGGGCGCAACGTTCAGCAACCACCTGGAGATCGCCGACTGGCACTTCATCGCCAATATCGGTGCCGGCGTGCAAACCACCAGCTACCGCAACGTGCTGATCATGAAATATTGCAGTGGCAGCCTGAAAGAGCGCATCGACAATCCCAACCGCTGGACCCTGCCCGAGACGTTCTCGAAAACCGCAGACCTGGTGCCGGGGCTTGAGACCCTGGCCTACACCGGTTTGTCCCAGTGGCTGCAGGATTTCATCAGCGCCGCCGAACTCAAGGCCGCCGCCACACCGGACAGCCTCTATGCGGACTTCGTCGCTCAGGTCAACGACCCCGAATGGAAAGGCTTTATGGTGCTCAATGCCGACCTGCCCTTGGACAGCCTCCCCGAGCAATTGGCCGGGATCGCCGCCGGCATCGATTACAGCCGCTTTCTCGCCCACCACTTCGGTGCCAGCGTCAGTCGCATCAGCCATCAGGACGACACCTTGGATATCCAGGGCATTTCCAACCTCTTCGGACTGATCGACTATCAGAACCCGGCTTATGAACAGGCCCGGGCCAACGGCGCGGACGCCGACATGCCCATCGCCCTGGCCACGACCGAAGGTTATGCCTTCAGCGTCCTCCAGCTCCAGGCACTGTTTCGTCAGTCCAGGCTGGTGACCTTCAACAGTCGTATCCAACTGAGCCTGGACCGCCTGTTCGGTTCAGCGATCCAGGCCACACGACGCGCCGAAGATCCGAGTGCCGTAAATGCCATGGTCCTCGACGGCAGCGCCCTGCAACAAAACGACACCACCACCTATGTCTTCGAACAAAGCCAGAGCTACCTGTTCAACCTGGACAGCAACGTGCTGCCGGCCGCATCCGTCAATCGCATCCAGTTCAACACCCTGGGCAGCCCGGACAGCGGCGTCACCACCGCCAGTCGTTTCCTGTTGTGGGGCAAGCTGGACTTCGCCCTGCTCGAGACCTCCGCCGGGCCATTCGACCTGTTGTCCTTTGGCAGCGAAGACGGCAGTGCGCGCAACGAGGGCCTGGCTTATACCAACCTGCAGATCGGCATGAGTTTTCCCAGCGCCACACCCAACGCCGTGAGCTTCAGCTTCAATCCCGGCAACCTGGGATTCGATCCGGTCACCAGCCAGGTTCGCGGCAAAAGCCTCTACAAGGGTTTGACCCTGCAGCTCAAGCAATTCATCCAGGCGCCGGAACAGAAGAAACCCGCGGATTACGGTTTTCTCCCGGTCCTGCCGGAGAACCTGTCGCTCAAGCCTATGTCCGGAGCCTGGTCGGGCATTGTCTACAAAGTCACCATGGGATCGCCCGGCGCCTTGGTCTCGGGCGCTGGTTTCGAGTCCGACCTGTTGGTTGCCTGGTCGCCCGACAGCCAGAGCACCGACGCCAACCCCATGCTCTTCGTTGGCTTGAGCCTGCCGGGCGCCGCGCCATCCGCCAGCGTGTTTTCCCTGCAGGGAATCATCAAGGTGTCCACCGGACCGATCAAACTGCTCTACCAGACCATTCCGGGGCAGCCCGATCCGCAGGCGAAATTCTTCAATCTGCAACTGACCGATATCGGAATCAAGATCCTCGGCATCGCCAAGTTGCCCCCGGGGGCGACCCTGCAGTTTTTCCTGTTCGGCGACCCTCAGTCCTCCGGCAGCCTGGGCTGGTATGCCGCCTACGTCAAAGATCCGGACAGCGACACCGAACGTCTGCAGGCCCTGGCGCCGGATACGTCCACGCATCCGGCACTGACCGGGCCATCGGAGATCGCCTCATGACGCGCGTCCTGTACTGGAACATCGAGAGCTTCGGCTATAACAAGATCCGCCCTTTGAGCACCAAGCGGAACCGCGCCGGGGCGTTTATTCCCGACCTGAACGCTGCCGACCGACTGGCGCTGATCCTGGCCCATATCACCGCGTTCAACCCGGACATCTTTGTGGTGGTAGAGACCGCCAGTGGCCCGAGCCACGGCCCAGGCTCACTGATTTCGCCAACCGGCGGCTGGCAAGGTTGCGTGGAGCTGTTGTTGCGCATCCGCAACCTGACCGGCCTTGACTGGAACCTGGTGCCGCCTCTGGTGGTCGGCCAGGCCGGGCGAGCCGAGGGCGTCGCGGTGTTCTACAAACCGGTGATCCCGGCGGGCCCCGGCGTGGCGGCCGGCAGACGCTTGTTCACCGGCCCCAACGCCTGGTCACCGGCGGGCAATGGCATCAGCTTCAACCCCACCGTTTTGCCCGCGCCCGCCGCCGGCAACTACCCGCCGCTGCAGACCAACGCTTGTTTTACCGTCGCCGGTCGCGCTATTCCCCCTGCCGCCCTGAACCCCGGCAACCTGTCCGAAAGCCGGTGCGCGGCGCGGGTCGATTTCGTCGATAACCTCGGCGCGCCCCTCAACTATGGCGGCCTGCGCGAACCCTATATGGTGACGTTCTGTGAAACCGTCGACGGCCCGCCCGTGGTGGTGCAGCGCAACCTCACGCTGTTTGCCATCCATTCGCCCCCGCAGTACGTGGCGGCCAATGCCTACCTCAACGGCCTGGCCAACGTGCGTGACATCAGCGCCGCCCTGGGCGCGTTGGAAACCCGGGTCATCACCGGTGATTTCAATGTCAACCTGCTGAGCCAGACCGGCAATGATCCACTGCGCTACGCCCCGATCACGGGCCTGGGTTACGCCCTGCAACTGCAGCCACCGGCCGCGGCCCCGCCTCCAGCCCTGGATGCCTACATGGGCTATTTCGCCACCCACCTCAAGAGCAAGAAATCGACGATCTTCTGGTCGACCAACGTGGGCGCCGTGCCTTATCCGGGTTACCGCTACATAGGCTCGTCGAGCAGCAGCAACCTTTATTCGATCGACAACATCCTGGTACGTGGCGGCGCGGCCGGGAACTTCACCATCGCCAACACCGTGGTCGGCACGCCGCTGAATGTGGTCAACCCCGCGCCTGGCGGTGCGCCCGTGGGCATGGTGGCCATCGCCAGCGATTTCCAGGCGCCTCCGCTCGGCTGGCCGCCATCACCGGCGCCGGCATTCGCCGCTGGCGACCGGCAACGTTTTCGTGGCTGGCGAAACATGGGGCACATCCGCTCCACCAGCGATCACCTGGCCCTGTTCGTGACGGTCTGATTCAAGGAGAAGACAGATGGCCAACAACCCACTGAGCAACCTCGCCGCGGCACTGACTCGCGATGCCGGCGCCCCGATCCTCCTCACCCGTGACTACCTGATCGCAGGCCTGGCGGATGCCGGCGTCAGCGTTTCCGACAGCCTGGACAGCGACCTCAACGCGGCCTTCCAATCGTCTGTCGCCGGGTTGTCGATCAGCCTGACCGCGCAAAGCGTGCAACCGCTGAACCCGACCAGCCAGACGTTCAAGGTCACGGGCGTCAGTGCGCGGTTTCTGCAACAGGACGTGCAGCAGGGGCTGGTGCTGACCTTCGGCCTGAGCGGCATCGACGGCGCGCAGGCCCTGAGCCTGGAGATCGTCACCACGCCGGCCAGTTGGACTTGGTCCGATCTGTCGAGTTTTGCCACCGGGATTCCCTTCAAGTGGGCAGCGATCAGCAACGCGGTGTTCACCTTCAATGACAACCTGGGTCCCTGCCAGGGTTTTGCCGCCAACCTGACGCCGCCCGCCCAGCTCAGCAATGCGGTCGCGGTGGTGCAGGGCCTGGGCTTTCCCACCCTCGCCCTGCCCTTCAGCGGCAGCATGGATTTCGCCAAGGTCGACGGGATCGATATCTTCATGCCGACCACGACCCTGCAGGCGCCTTTCCTCGGCACGGACAGCGGCCTGAAACTGTTGTACCTGAGTGTCGATGCACCGGTTTTCGGGTTGATCATCGGCCCACCGGAACTGCAGGACGGCGACGACCCGGCGCAAGCCTTCTACGACCAGCAGGTCAGCCTGTATCTGGGCCTCGACCTGAGCCTGACGGATCAGCGCGGTCAATCCATCGACTACCAGATGCGCGCCCTGGCCCAGATCAACAATGGCAACGCGTTCAATTTCTACCTCGGTCACAGCGACGACGGCAGCGCCCTGTTGACCCCGGCCACGGTCATCGGCCTGCTGGACAACAAAGGCAGTTTTTTCACGGGGACGCCACCGGTCTTGCAGCAGTTCCTCTCCGGGATCGGCCTGCGCAGCCTCAGCCTCAGCGGCACCACCAGCCCCAGCCTGGCCCTGAGCAGCGCCAGCGTGACCTTGGGCGCAGACCCGACGGTGATCAATGTCGAGCACCCTTGGGTCCCCTTGCAGGACCCGACCAACCAGTTGGTGTTCGGCGTCACCGATTTCGAGTTGGTATGGGGCATCAACTATCTTCCCCAGGGCAGTGCCTATAGTTTTCTGTTCCAGACCCAGTTCCTGTTGTTGCCCGAGGTGTTCAAGGGCAAGACCACCGGCGAAAACGGCCTGTTCTTCGTCCAATTCAATTCCGACCTCCAGTTGCTTGCACGTTTCGACGGTACCGCCAATCTCAACGACCTGATTGCCGCGCTCACCCTGGGTTTGATCTGCATTCCCAAAAGCTTCGTCGATGCCTCGCTGTCCGACGTAGGCCTGAGCCTTGACGTGGGCGCCAAGAGCTACGCCTTCAACGCCGGCTTCGAACTGGACCTGAACCTGTTCACGCTCGACGGCCTGCCGATACTCTCGGTCACCGACGGTCAGCTTTATATCAAGGCCACCACCCCCACCAGTGCCAGCGGTGTCGCCAATACCGCGCCGGTCACCACTTACCAGGCAGGCATCGGCGGACTGGTCGGCATCGGGCCGTATTTCGCCAACGCCAGCATCGACTATGACGGCACCGAGTCCCCAGCCACCTGGACCGTCGCCGCACGGCTGGCGCAACCGGTGGATGTGCAACAGCTGGTCAGCCAATTCCTCAGCTTCGGTGGCGCCTTCACATTCCCCGACTTCCTGCCCGGCACCCTGCTGGTCGACACGCTTGAGGTGGACGCCACTCTTGCCACCGGTGCGACGCCGATCGACCGCTACACCGTCGCCGGTAGCCTGCGCTGGACCTTCAACCTGGGCCAGGCCTTCAGCGTCGACACCCTGGCCACCCTGAGCCTGAGCTACGACGCCAGCAAACCCGCCCAGCAGCAGTACAGTGGCAGCGCCACTACGCTGTGGGATTTCAGCTTCCTCAACGACAGCGTGCTGCTGGGCTATAGCTTTGCGCCCGACAATCAGGGCAGCAATGCCCAATTGAGCCTGTCCTGGGAAGGCTTGACGGCGATTTATCAGGTCGACAAGAAAACCCTGACCTTCACCCTGAAAAACTGGAGCCTGGGGCGTCTGATCCAGAAACTCATGCAGTCCCTGGGCGACCCCTACTTCACGCTCGACTCACCCTGGGACGTGCTCAACCAGGTTTCCCTCGACGGCCTGTCGCTGGTCATCAGCCTGGAAACCAGCAACGGCAGCACGCCGACCATCGCCGCCAAATACACCCTGGCGAGCAAGATCGACCTGGGCTTCATGAGCATCGACGGCCTGGTATTCGAGCGCAAGAAGGTCGACGGCGTTGACAAAATCACCCTGGGCATCGACGGCTCCTCTGTGTTCAAAGGCAACAATCCCGAGGAACAACAGGACTGGAGCAACCTGCTGGATCCCCAGAAAGGTCAGCCCGTGGACAAGCTGCCTTCGGTTCCAGGCCAAGGTACGGACTATTTCAGCCTACCGTTGCTGGTACTCGGCCAACGCGTGGCCATCAGTGGCTACGACAGCTTCGCTAATACCAAAGCGGTGATCGACGCCTTGAAAGCGGTGCCTTCAACCACCGGCTCCAGCAACCCGCTGAACCCTGGCGACAGCGGTACCAAGGGCACGCCGTACTACAACCGCAACAGCGACTGGCTGATCGCCGGGCAACTGTTGCTGCTCAAGACCGGCAAGGACTGGACCGTCGACCTGATGCTGGTATTTAACGACCCCAACCTCTACGGCCTGCGCCTGGCCCTTGCCGGAGAGAAGGCCAAGGCGCTGGGTAATCTGGTGCTCGACATCCTCTACAAGAAAATCACCGACGATGTGGGCGTCTACCAGATCGAATGGACCTTTCCCGACAGCATCCGCAACCTGAACTTCGGTGCGGTATCGATCGTGCTGCCGGAGATCGGAGTGAAGATCTATACCAATGGCGATTTTTTCATCGACATCGGCTTCCCCTACAATCTCGACTTCAGCCGCTCGTTCTCGATTAGCGCGATCGTCTACGGCGTGCCAGTGCTGGGTGCCGGTGGTTTCTACCTGGGCAAGCTCTCGTCGGTCACCGCGACCCAGGTACCGAAGACCACCCAGGGCACTTTCGACCCGGTGATTGTCTTCGGCGTGGGCCTGCAACTGGGCCTGGGCTACAACTTCGTCAAGGGGCCGCTCAAGGCCGGCTTCGCGCTGACGGTATTCGGCATCCTGGAGGGCACTATCGCCGCCTTTCACGCCTATCGCCCGTCCACCGCGCTGGTCACGGCCAACGGCAGTGTGCAGGACGACTACTACTTCAAGATCCAGGGCACAGTCGGAGTCATCGGCCTGCTCTACGGCAGTATCGACTTCGCGATTATTTCGGCGGCGGTCAACGTGCGCATCACCCTGTCGCTCTCGCTGACGTACGAGAGCTACATGCCAATTCCTATCGCGGCCCGAGCCACGGTGGAAGTCAGCGTCAAGGTCAAGATCGACCTGGGATTGTTCAGTTTCAGCATCAGCTTTTCATTCCATGCCGACGTCTCGGCGCGCTTCGAGATCAATGCCCTCAACAGCGGCCCGGCTCCCTGGGCCGAGCCAACCGCGTTGCTGGCTCGCCAGGCTCGGCATCTGCAGCTCGCCGGCCAGCGACGGGCCGTCACACCCAAGGCAATGTCGGTGCCGCGCAGTGCAACCAAGCCGGCATTGAACCTGTACGCGACGCCGCAATTCACCGTGATGTGCAACGAAGGCGTGAACAGCTACAGCGGCCAGCAAGGTGCTTTCGTGTTCCTGTTGACCATGGACGCACCGTCCCCGACTCAACAGACACGGCAGGCGGTTGGCTCCAGCAGTTTCGAGCGCTTGTGCGCCGATTACCTGCCGTGGCTGATCGGCACCCTGGGCTCGGCCAGAAGCGAGCAGGACACCTTGGCCGACATCCTCGGCACGTTGGTGGACAAGGCCCTGCTGGAGGTGGATATCGAACGCCTTGCCGACCTGGCCAACCCGCCGTTCGGCATCAGCGAGTTGTTGACGTTCCTGTCGTCCTTCGACGTCAGCATCACCTTGCCCGACGCTGCCAACCAGGCGCAGATCAAGCAGGTGCTGGAGGCCGGCTCGGTGCTGTTCCCGGTCTTCGACGGCCTGTCCCTGAACGTCCCCCTGGCGAACGCCGGTAGCGCGACCCTGGACTTTCTCCAGTACGTGGGCACCAACAGCACCTATCGCAGCAACGTCGCGCAGTTATTCAAGGAACTGGCGGCCGTTGTCACGGCCAAGGATGAGCGCAGCGCGCCGCCGCTGCGCGCTGCAGACGATGCCAACGAATCGATGGCCGCCGTGATTTTTACCGATGCCTTCATGGTCATCGGCCGGCAACTGTTGCAGGTCGCCCTCAATGCCTTTGACGACTACGCCTATGCCACGGCCAACGGCAACTCCATCGAGCAGATTCTGCAATGGACCAATGAAGCACGTGGCAACAGCCTGACCCTCGACGATATTGTCCGGCCCAATGCTGAAGTCGCCTTGACCGGTGGGCTGACTCTGAGCATCCCTCTGCCCGCCTATACCCTGCAAAGCAGCGACACCCTGGCAAGCGTCGCACGGGCCTGGTCTGACAGCGCCGTGCCAGCCCGTTGGACGACCACTGCGGCGGGTTTGATCCTGGCCAACGGCAACTCGACGGTGATTGCCGCCGGTCAACTCATCAGCCTGATGGTGGGCAACGACATTCACCAATACACCACGGGCCCCGGAGAAACGTTCAACAGCCTGGCCAGGGCCCTGGGAATCGACCTGCCCGCACTGGCCATGGACAGCGCGCTGTACATCATGGCCGACCTGCTGTTGCCGGGCCAACCGTTGCTGCTGCCGAGCCTGGCGTACCAGACCGCCGCCGGCGACAGCCTGAACAGCAGCGGCGCACGCTTTGGCGTGAGTGCCATGGCCCTGTTCAGCGATCCGCTGTCCGGCAACGTCAGTGTCGGACCGCTATTTGCCACGCAACAGATCACCCTGACAGCCCTCAATAGCCTCTTTACCCAAGACCTGTGGGCCGTGGTGGTGGGCACCGATCAACTGGCCCAATTGGCCGGCATGCTTTCGCGCTTTTTGGCCTATGGCCTGCGTCTGCCGTCAAACCCGGCGGGCATGGGCGGCCTGAGCCTGGGCGCGCAATTTCTCTACCCAAACAACCAGAGCGCCTATGGTCTCTATCAACTGACCGGCCAGCAGTTCCCCACGCCAACCGACCAGATGCCCGGGACTGACTTCCCCATCAGCCTGCGCCGGGACGCCAGCAGCCATGGTGTCGACTTGTCGTTCGTAACGATCGCCGACGGCAGCAGCGGCTCAATGAACCTGAACGAGGCCTACAGCAACCTTTGCGTGGTGCTGGCCTACGCGCAACACGGCAAGTTCCAGCCGGCACCGAGCATCAGCCTGCTGCCGACCGTTGCCCGCAGCCCGAAAGACTATGCGGTTAAAAGCATCTCCCTGTGGTCGACCGCTGACCTGCAGCAGTTGCGTGACCTCTGCCAGCCGAACCTGCGAGCCTCAACCGAAGAGGCGCCCAGCGTGCAACCTATACTCTGGTCCCTGCCGGATGGCCTGGTCCGGCTGAGCAACCAGCGAGTGGGCTGTCTCGCCCCGCAACTGCCTGATCTCTCGCAGCAACTGCCCTACTTGCCGGCCTTCACTCCCTGGGAAGTTTCAACCGACCCCGCGACCCTCGAAACCACGCGCCGCGAAATAGCCTCCTACAGCTACGCGACACGGGTCGACTTCACCATCAAGCGGCTGCCCCAGGCCCAGCCCGGCGTCATTGCCAGCGATGGCAGCAGCCTGGCGTATACCTACCAACTGCTCGGCCCTTCGGCCACCGATGCGCAATTACTGGAGCGCCTGTTGAGCGCGGTGAGCGAGCTGGGTACGTCAATCATCAGCGGCCAGTTCCTGCTGATGCCCCAGGGCAATGCCAAGGCCAGCAACCTGCTGAGTCAGGCACAGAGCGACTTCCTCGCGTTCCTGACGCAGACCAACCTGTCGACCGAAACCAACCCGCCACCCGACTTGATGACCCCGCGCACGGCCGACGACGCGGGGACGCGCGGCATCCTCAATCCTCCCCAGGAAGTGGTAAAACTGCTCTGGGAACTGTCTACCGTCCGTTCGGGCGGCTACTACTTGAGCTATTACGACGTGATCGCCGCCAGCGGGTTGCCCGATGGGATTTTCGACGACAGTGGCACGGCGACCCTGACCCTGGTAATGACCTATCCACGGGGTGCCCTGCTAGGCCGCCTGTGCAACTTCATCAATGCCTTTGTCACCACCGATACGGTGATCCAGCAAGGCAGCCACATGGCCCTGCGCTCGGCCAGCACCGCCGGTGTCAGCCAGCCGACCCGTGCCAGCGACAGCCTGGAAAGCCTGGCGACGTTCTACGGTATCGGCTCCGGACGCATTGCCGAACTCAACCCGGGCGCGACCCTGACCACGAACGCACAAGTACCCATAGACGGCATCATTCACTTGGTGACACCGGCCGACGCCAGCGCAGGCAATGGCGTGCCTGCGGCAATCCTCGACAATCTGGCCCGCTACTACTCGGTGGGGGCACTGCAACCGGTCAGCGCCGCGCAAATCGCGGCCCTCAACCCCGGCGTCAGCGCCATCAGCACCGTGGCGCTGTTCATCCCGGCACTGGTCTATGTCGTTGACGGCAGCCTTGCACCGGGTAACAGCCTGCGGTCCCTGGCCGACTACTACGGACTCGATCTCGATGCACTGGCGGTCGGCGCCGAGCGGGTAGTCGGGCTGCTGGCCAGCGGCAGTGCGTTGACGCTGGATACCCGGACCTTCGATTTGCAAGCGGTGTTCAACCAAGGCAATGCCGCTTTCAGTGTCCTGCGTGACAACCCGCCACCGGTGGATTCCCCGAGCGTGGACCCGGACGGTTATGCCAGTGCCTACCTGTACAACCTTTACTCGGTGCTGAGTGCAGGCATCGATGGCTCGCCCTGGTACAGCGCCAGCGACCTGGCCCTGCCCTTCGGGCCACAGCGGCCGGACATTGGGGCGGATGAACTTGAGGCGCAAATCCATCGTCGAGCCATGCGCAACCCGCAGAGCCGACGCGAGGCCCTCAACGCTCTGGCCGAGGACAGCCAGTACTTCTATCAGCAAACCCTTGGCCTGGCCCGCCGCGCTACCAGCAATGCCGCCCCGCAGCCGGTGGACCCAGGCCTGCCGTCCGCCTCCGACAACCCCTATCGAGGTGTGGGCAGCTTCGCCCAGGTGAACCTCTCCTGGCTGGACATCTTTGGCAACATCACCGTGACGCCCTTCCAGCAGCCACCGCCCGGCTACAGTGGCAGCCTCAACCATCCTCCGCTGCCGTTGCGCTACAACGATCGCCTGATCGCCCTGTCGGCCTGGCCCAACACCCGCGCCTTCTACACCTATGAAGCCGCTGCCGGCGGCGTGCAACTGGTTATCCACCTGAGCCTCGACACCTCCAGCTACGACCCGGCCGGCGGCGGCGACATCAAGGTCCAGGCCGGTAAGGATCTGGAGATGTTCAGCCTGATCTACTATCAACTGAACCAGTCCTACCAGGACTTGAACCTGCCCTGGTGCAACGGCCGCGCGGTCAGCGTGGAACTGGTCAACAGCCTGTTCGCCCAGCCGCTGAGCCAGCTCGACGTCAGCCAGTCGCAGCCGTTGCTGGACTACATCAACGGGGTGATTCTGTACCTCGGGCAATTGACCCAGGGCGCCGCTGCAGCACCACCAGCTACCGTGCGCCTGTGCCTGGCGGTGGATATCGATAGCCTCGCGCCCGGCTCGATCCTGCCCCTGAGCCTGACCCTCGGCCTGCGGCGGGTCTCGACCCTGGTGGCGCCGGATGTCGCCGGCCTGGCAGGCGGCGTGGCGGTGACCAGTACGCTGCTGCCGGTCCCCGATCCAGTGACCGCCAGCACCAGTGGATATAGCGTGTTCGCCGCAGCCTTCGAGGCGCTGTTCCTGCGCCCCGGCGCCTGGCTGACACGGGTCGGCAGCGGCACCGCAGACCCCGGCAGCACGCCGGACGGACGCAGCCAGACGCTATGGGCCGTCCGTTTCGCCGAGCAGGACGGCGCGGCAGGTATTCGCTACCGCATCGATCCGGTCCCAGGCTACTTCGCAGCCCGGCCGATCGCTAACAGCCTGACCTCCGACAGCGTGCAGATCTACCCCACCTACCGGCCGGACCAGCCGTTCCCTGGCGATGACTTGGCGACACTCAACCTCACGGGCGTCGATCAGAACCTCTGGTTCGAAACAGCCCTCAAGGCCATCGACGGCTTCCTGTCACCGACCTATGCCCCCTCGGTGTTCCTGCTCGACACCCTGCTGGGCAGCAAGGACCCGCTCAAGGACGGTTATCTCGGCAAAATCCTCAGCGCCAAACAGGTGCTGGCTGACGATATCGCGTCCACCCTGGAACCGGTGCTATCGGCAGGTCCGCAAGACGGGGCAACCCGGGCCGCAGCGGCTGAAAAACTGCGCCAGGCCCTGCTCAACCAGCTGTACTCGGCCTACAGCACCACCGCTATCGTCGGCTTCTGCGTGCAAGGCAGCGCGACCGACCAAACGTTGTCGCTGTACGGCCAGCCGACCGTTTCGGGTTCCAGTCAGTCAACGCCCGGCACAGGGAACGACAACTACGCCTTCGGCAGCGGCCGCATTCGCTTGCAGGCTTCGGTTGGCGAAAGCGCCCTTGCGTTTGTGTTCAATTCCCGCAACGAGGCAGCAAGGAGCTATGTACCACTGGAACTGGCGTTGCAGGTCAGTCACCTGGAACACGACATGCGCAGCGTCCCGGGGATCAGCGGCTACACCCAGTCGAACTGGATCTCATTGATCGGCGGGCCATTGCTGATCCCCTTGGCCGGAGGGCAGACCATGAACCTGCCGGTGCTGCTGCGAGCCTTGCCTGAACCCCCGACGGTCCAGCGCCAGACAGCGACAGCCTGGGCACAGACGGCGCAAAGTGCTTCGGACCTGAGCAAGTGGACTTATGCCTTTGACTCCCTGGTCCGGGGTGCCGCCCAGGACAGCCTCAACGTCGCCATAGCCCTGAACACCCCGACAACCAACGGCGCGTTGCGCAGCACCGGTAAAAGCCTGGTCGCGGCATTGGCCCAGTTCGTCACTGTTTACCCGAGCATCGAAGTGGCCATGCAGCAGAACCTCACCGGGATCAATGTCAGCCAGCCGACCGAAGTGCAAATCGCTGCGGCCCAGCATGCAGTGGCGGCCTTCGTGTACATCGTCCAGGAGGTCACCGATGCCTACCATGCCTGGGCCAGTCCGATCCGCAGTAAAACCGCGTTTGTGCCCCCCCAAGCCCTGACCTGCGCCTTCAGCCAGGTGCTCACTTGGGTGATGGTCGACGGGCGAGAGGCGGCCGAGACCCTGCTGCTGGACATGACCATCAACGATGTGGCGGCCAGCTACGATCCAGGTACCGGCCGAATCAGCGCCACCCTGGCGCAATGGGGCGAGGTCAGCCTGCCGGCGCCACGGGTGGAAATAGATCCGACGCAGTACGAGGCGGTGAGTGTCATCGATCCGGACATCCCCGGGGCGGTCGCCTACCGTTATCGCCTCAAGAATGTGGTGCCGGCAAAATGGCTCGATTATGCGCAAGCGCTGCTGGTCAACGAGCGCTGTACCAGCCTGCCGGCCCTCAACGTGTTCGATCATCAGGACGCGTGGGCTTCGCTGTCGGTGGAGCGCAACCGCATCCTGTTCCCCGCCGCGCAGATCGGCACCTTGCACACCAACCCGCTGTTCCGCTTCTCCACACCGGTCGTGCGTTTTGTCGACAGCATCAGCCCCCACATCATCCAGGACAGCTTTTCCCTGGACAGCCTGCCAGTGGCGAAGGCGAGTCTGGAGGATTACTTGAATGTGTTTTTTGCCGCCCTGGGTTCAGGCAGCAACGGCACCACGGTCCAGGTGGGCATGGAGGGGCGCTACAGCTACGACATCGCCGGGCAGGGAGTCGTCGCGCGCACCGTGCTGCCGGCCGCGCTGATGTTGCCGGTGAGCACTTCGCTGAACACCCCGCCCGCCTTCATCAACACGTTCAGCCAGGCCATCGATCGCTGGCGCCTGGCCGAAAAAGCCACGGTCCAGGGCAACGCCCGGATCGACCTGACCCTGCGCGCGTTCAGCGCCGACGATCCGATCCAACTGGCACAGGGAGCATTGCCCTCAGACAACCAGCCGCCGTTGCTGAGCATCGAAAATCTTTGGATATCGGCCAACAAGGTTCCCCCGGAACAAGGAGGTCTATGAGGCGAAAACGCTGCTGACCAGGCAGGTCGCTTTCAGCGGAGCAACGAGATGGTCATGAACCTGGCGTCGAGGCCATCCAGCTAGAACGTCCTGCCTATTGGGTCAAGTGGCGAACAGATCAGCAAGCGCCAGGCGGAATGCCGTCTTTGTTGAAGTCCTTCAAGCGCTCACGCTCTTGCTCAGTGGAGTGCGCTGGGGTTTCCTGCTCGGGCTCTTTCTTCTTTTCTTCAGTCATCGCTATATCCTCTGGGTGGTAGCTGTTTCGGCACTTAGTGGAATCAGCAGTTCAAATCAATCCACTTGTAGTGGTCAACTAATCCCGGACACGACGTTCAGTTTTTCTTCGGCCCGAGCTCGCGCCAGCCCTCCGTTGAACGGATGCGGTCGAGTCCAGTTGTATCAATGCATCAAGAGGTTTTTAGCCGAAGTCGTGTCCTGACTTCAAATAGGTTTTCGCCCACTCACGGTAATTGTCCGAGAGTGTGTATTTAGAAAGCAGATCAGGAAGCGAAAGCTCGCTTCCCTCTGTGCCGCTTTGTTCGCGCAGCGCCTCGTAACTCGCTTTGATAGCGGCCAAAAATGGAGCATGCCCATTGACCACGATCCTCACATTGGCTGCGCTCAGTTTCTCAACATCGCTCAGTGCCGGGTTTCCATAATTGATCAGCATGATCGGCACGCAAAGATGCGAGGTGAGTGCCTCCAAATGTTGGAAGTCCTTTACTCCGACAAGGCAAATCGCGTCAGCCCCAGCCTTTTGATAGGCCGTGGTGCGTGCAATGGAGTTTTCCAAAGTGGTAACGGCCGCATTCGTACGGGCGATGATGCTGAGGGCATCATCTGAACGGGCAAACCGCGCAGCGTAAATCTTGCTTGCGGCTTCTTCCATTTCGATAAGTACGTGCGACTGCTCGTCGTATCTGGCCGGTAGGTGGGTGTCTTCCAGCGTCAGGGCAGCAACACCGGCTTTCTGCAGCTCGGTCACTGTTCGCATTACATTGAGTGCGTTACCAAACCCATGATCAGCATCCCCAATGATTGGGATCTGGCTGGCCCGACCGACTCTGGAAACCTGCTCGACATATTCATCAAGCGTGATCAGAGAAATGTCCGGAGCTCCGAGCACTTGAAGCGAGGCGACGGAGCCACCTTGAATGGCAACCTCAAAGCCAAGGTCGTATGCCATACGAACCGAGATAGGATCGAACACGGAAGCAGCAAATTTGCAGATGGTTCCCTGGAGTAAATCACCAAACGCCTCGCGCAGTTCATGATGTGATCGCTCAATCATTTTTGGCTCCACCAAGTTCTTACAAGTAATTTATTTTTCTCATTCGAGTTGAACGAAACCTGCAAGGCACTACCGGTCATATCCGTTTCTAAGGCGAGCTGACCGGCTCTCTTTGCAGGCTATTTCTGCGCCAGCAATGCCTTCCTGGCCGTCTTTTCGTGTTTCATTGCGGCAATCTCACGCTCGCAGGCTTCGGCGTCAAAGGAGTTGTCCCATTTGGCAATGGCGAGGGTGCCGATACCGTTGCCGATCAGGTTAGTCACGGCTCGCGCTTCGTTGAGGAATCGGTCGATGCCCAAAAGCAGGACAAGGCCTACCAACGGAATGGAGTGGATGGTTGTTAGCGTTGCCGCAAGGGTTATGAACCCGGCACCCGCTACGCCAGCGGAGCCTTTTGAGGTCAGCAGGAAGACACCCAGCAGAATCATCTGATCCATAAACGTCAGGGGCGTATTGGTTGCCTGTGCGATAAAAATCGCCGCCATGGTGAGGTAGATGCAGGTGCCATCTGCATTGAAGGCATATCCAGTGGGTAGCACCATGCCCACCACTGACTTCTTGCAGCCGAGCTTTTCAAGTTTCACCATCATTCGCGGAAGCACAGCCTCGGTTGAGCAGGTGCCAAGCGTGATGAGAATTTCATCTTTGAAATAACGCAGAAATTGCATCAGCGGCATGCCCGACCATCTGGCAACCGCCCCCAGTACGACCACGATAAAAATCAAGGTAGTGATGTAGAGCGCGACCAGCAACTGGCCGAGTGACAGCAAGGTACCAATGCCGTACTTGCCTATAGTGAACGCCATCCCGGCGCCGGCACCAAGGGGAGCCAGGCGCATCACCATTGCGACGATCTTGAACAGCCCTTGCAGAAACAAGTCGATGGTATTGATCAGCGGTTTGCTGGTTTCGCCCATTTGAACGAGGGCAATGCCCATCAATACCGAAATCAGAATGACCTGAAGCATGACGCCATTGGAGAATGCGCCAATGAAGGTGCTCGGGATGATGTTGAGAAAGAAATCGATAGTGCCGCCCTGTTCACTGGCGGCTTGGCTGTACTTGGCGATAGCGCTGGCATCAAGCGTGGTAGCGTTGATATTCATCCCGGCGCCTGGCTTTACGACATTGACCACAATAAGGCCGATGACCAGCGCAATGGTTGAAAGGATTTCAAAGTAGAGCAGCGCCTTGACGCCGATCCGCCCGACCTCCTTGATGCTGCCCATCTTGGCGATACCCACCACGACAGTACCGAAAATAATCGGCGCCAACAGCATTTTGATGAGTTTGATAAAGCCATCCGCAAAAGGTTGAAGCCTGGCTCCGAATTGCGGTTCAAAGTGACCAATTGCAGCGCCGATGACGATACCGATCAGCACCTGTACATACAGCTGGCTGTACCAGCGGGACTTGGACATTTCCACGGTAGCACCTCATTTTATTTTTGTGATGGGCATGTGGTTTGGCGTCAGTGGATGACGCCTGAGTCTGCGGCCCCTTTAAAAGGAACCGCAGATCGGGGTTGATCAGCCTTCGCCTAACTCGCGCATGACTGCGTACAAGGCGGACTTGGCTTCGAAACCAACACCTGGAATATCCGGCAGGCCGACATAACCATTTTCCACCTTGATTCCGTCGGCAAAGCCGCCGAAAGGCTGGAACACGTCGGGGTAAGATTCGTTGCCACCCAGGTGCAGACCGGCTGCGATGTTCAGGGACATCTGGTGGCCACCGTGCGGAACTACGCGGCGGGAAGACCAGCCCATTTCTTCCATCACTTTCAGGGTGCGCATGTACTCCACGAGCCCATAGGACAGCGCGCAGTCGAACTGAAGAAAGTCGCGATCAGGGCGCATGCCGCCGTGGCGCAGAAGGTTACGAGCATCCTGGTGGGAGAACAGGTTTTCCCCGGTCGCCATAGGCAGCTCATAGTGATTGGCAAGCTCAGCCTGAAGTGCGTAATCGAGCGGATCGCCGATTTCCTCGTACCAGAAGAGGTTGTACTTCTTGATGGCTTGCGCGTAAGCAATACCGGTCTGAAGATCGAAACGACCGTTGGCATCGACCGCCAGTCGACGACCGTCCCCAACCACCTCGAGTACCGCTTCGATGCGACGGATATCTTCGTCCAGTGGCACCGCACCGATCTTCATTTTGACAACGTCGTAGCCACGATCCAGGTAGCTCTGCATTTCTGCTTTGAGTTTGGTCTGGTCTTTGCCTGGATAGTAGTAGCCACCTGCTGCGTAGACCCAGACCTTGTCATCGGCCACGCCGTTACGGTAACGATCAGCCAGCAGGCGATAGAGAGGTTTGCCTTCGATCTTGGCGACGGCATCCCATACAGCCATGTCGATAGTGCCAACTGCTACTGAGCGCTCACCGTGACCTCCAGGCTTTTCGTTGGTCATCAGGGCTTTCCAGATGGCAAACGGATCCAGGTTGTTGTTTTCATGATCGACGAGCGTGTCTGGATCAGCTTCGGTGATACGCGCCAGGAAGCGATCACGCATCAAAGCGCCTTGACCATAGCGACCGTTGGAGTTGAAACCGTAGCCGATGACAGGTTTACCATCGCGAATTACATCCGTGACAACAGCGACGACCGAGCAGGTCATTTTGGAGAAATCGATATAGGCGTTGGCAATTGGGGAGGCAATAGAAACAGTTTTTTCGCGGATGTCTACGATACGCATAACGGGTTCCTCTTGTTGTTTGTGGCCACACGTTATGCTTTGCGATGACACCCGCCCAATGCTATTAATGCCGCGCCCTATGCACAGGAGGCATTGCCCTTGGAACTCGTTTGGCTTGAGGATTTTTCAGCGCTTGCGGAATACGGCAGCTTTGTTAGGGCGGCTGAAGCACGGCATGTTACGCAGCCAGCATTCAGTCGCAGAGTGCGCTCATTAGAGAATTGGATGGGGGTACAGCTGTTCGTTCGCACGCCTCAAGGTGCGACCTTGACCGAAGCAGGGAGGCAAATTCTGCCAAGTGCTCAGGAGGCCGCCAGGCGCTTGTACAGAATGCGCAACGAAGCTCAAGAAGTGGCGGGAATGGCCGCTAAATCGCTGCAATTCGCTGCAACCCACTCCTTGTCGTTTACATTTTTTCCAAGGTGGCTTCGAAGCGCAGAAAACGGCGCCCCAATCGAGGCTGTGCAATTGCACTCGGATAGTATGGCTGTTTGTGAGCAAATGCTAATACATGGACAGGTTCAGTTTCTGCTCTGCCACCGCCATCCCGACGTTCCCCCCTTACTGGCTCCTGACCAGTTCGTGGGTAAGAAAGTTGGAGAGGACGTTCTCGTTCCTTTGGCGAGTGCTTCTGCCAACTTCGGCACCTCCCCAGCGGCATTGCCATATCTGGCGTACAGCCATGAGTCAGGATTGGGGCGCATAGTCGCTCACCGACTGCGTGGCAAGGAAGATTACCTTCACCTCAAACCACTTTTCAGCAGCCACCTCGCGGCAGTTCTGATGTCCATGGCACTGGAAAGCAAAGGAGTTGCATGGTTGCCCAAAAGTCTCACCGAGCAAGAAATACTGGATGGCCGCTTAGTCAGAGCACTCGACGAAAGCTGGGATATCCCCTTGGACATTCATCTGACCCGTCCGATAGCGCCACTCAGTCAATCTGCCGAAGAATTCTGGGCGAGGATGGGCGGCTAGATCCATTTAGCTACCTACAGTTCTCATTCATCAATGGCATTCTAGTGGCTAACAAAACCAAATACGTCACGTATTCGTGAAGTATCTGATCACTGAATCGCCATTGTTTGAAGTCAGCAACCTGATTCATCAGATTATCGCCAAATTGAACCCCTACTGTGGGGCACTGCGAAGCATTGACGCATGCGCGACCGTGAAACAGACCTAATCCCAGGTGCAAAGTATCCGAGGTGCTATTCAGTGCATCGGCCACCTGTTCTTTGCGCGGCTGATTGATTCACAGATAACGGTAGGGCCTTGGGTGAACCTCGAGTGGTACTTCCTACCCCCCTGTTCTCATGCCTCTCCAGAATCTATGCGCCAGCTAAGATTCCACCTAGAGCTAGCGGTTTTGCAAGGGTGAAAACCAATGAAAATAAAAAAGGGTCGCGAGATAAAATCTCGCGACCCTTTGAAATATATGGTCGGGACGGAGTGATTCGAACACTCGACCCCTAGCACCCCATGCAAGCGGACAACTCTACAGCCCGTTAAACACAAGGCTTCGCGCCTGGCGCTCGCTGCAACGATGCCTAACAGTGCGGAGCCGTCGTTTACGAAGTCACTCGTAAAGTCACTGCGCCTATTTTTTTTTGCTTCTCCGGCGAACTGCCGACCGTTCTCCCAATTCAATAATTTACCTGCCACCCCATTTGCCCCACGCAGGAACAACCAAGCCGAACTCAATCCCTTCTCTACTTTTCAAACTCTACAAAGATCAACTCGCCCTCGAGGCTTCAACATGGAACTGTCGAATTGGGTGGAGCAGCGAGGCTCCGCTCAAGTGGCAGACAACGTCCGCGGCGCGCTTTCCACCATCGGCCACAACGAAGAATTCATAAAAATGACCCTGGCAGTTTTGCAGACCCCGGAATGAGCTCTATTTGCAGGCAACGGTCCATAGCTGGTCCAGCTTGGTGGTATAGCTTTGACTCATCATCTCCCGACGCATACCCCAGTCGTGGTTGGTGAGCATACTTGCGGAGCGAAGCGTCACCCTTCCCCACCCGTCGTTGATCTGGTCAAGCACCGTCATTATGCGTGTTGCTTTGGCCTGTTGCGATATCGCGAACAGATCGGCCGTGCATTCGCCTGGCTGGCACAGGTTGAGCAGCATGTTGCGGCTATGCTGTGCCTGAAGCCCGGCCGGAGGATTCTGTCGAGCGCATCTACCGCGGCCTCGGTGAGCAAACGTACTTCTTCGTTGGGATGGCACATCGACCACCACGCTAAATTATGCAGAGCGTCCAGAGATCTGCCTTAGCCAGGTCCATCGCTGTTTTGATGCCCATTGTGTCCGCGTGAAGCTTCATCTTCCGGCCGACGCACCACCCTCCGAAACGTCGGTGTTGCGCAATACCCAGTCACGCTTTGCCGGATCGGTGACATTCACCACGTCGCCGCTCTGGGCTTACAGGTGCTTCGCTATATCGTTTGCCAGCTTGGTCAGAATCGTTGTGTGGGCAATCCCACGCCCACTGGGATGCCGTTGCACTGAAATATCCGGACGCGAATTGTCAACAGATTGCATCCAGTCTGTCGATACAGACCAGATAAGCAGAGACTTCATAAACCCTGTAGATCCCAACGGAGCACGCCGTGCTATCGACAAGTGCCACTACTCGTCCAATTATATAAAACCTAATTGATTGCGCTTGGCTAGGTTAGAAGATGGCATCGAGCCTACCTTAGCAAGAGAAAGTTCAGTTGCAATTTGAGTGACTCTAAAAAGAGTCGATTGAAATCAGCCAAAAAAAGGCCGGAACTTATCCGGCCATTACTTGCTTTGCGACTATAAGCTTCAATCTGACTCGACGTCAGATTTAGATTGATTTTTCTCTTTTGAACGACGCTTGGTCTTTTTTACAGCGCCATCCTTCACTAGCGATTTTTGCCCAATGCTTTCTATACGCTCAGCTTCATCCACCTCGCCCTCCTCTCTAGCGGCGCTTGCGAAGTCGGCGGCGGGTAAAGACCACATGCCGTGCACGCTGCGAGCTGTCAGGGTAGATGTCATTTCTCGGATAGCGCCATAAAGTATCGTGTAAGCTGCGTGCCTCACCACCCTGAAACGATCAGATCCGGAATGCTGATCAGATCTATATCTGATCAAAGCCATAGCAGTTATGTCTACGTCATATGGAAGATCAAATCCATCTTCTTGAGTGCTTTTAACAAGACGGAGATTTAATGCTACGGAAAAATTTCTTGGATCACCAATTTCGTCTTCAGGATAACCTAGTTCAACTTTCCGCGTAAAACGGCTACCCTTATAATCAAAAGCGATTTGAAGAAGTTCGTCTGAGTAGTCACCGAGCCAATCAGGATTAGAATCAACTCTAACCTTCAAAAAAAATACTTTCTCAACCGAGAGCAAAGACGGCTTCATTAGAACGTTCCTCCAAGTCACCAGCGATTTCCAAAAACAACTCATGATTCAAGGAAAACACTGCGTAATCATTGTCAAAAGTATCTTCGCCACACGTCTTTTTAACTTTACCCGTAACACGAACAGGTCTAACCTCATCCGAGAAGCTAAAGTTCAACTTCTCTTCTACGGCACTGGCGAGCAAGTAAAGCGTATCGATTTTAAGATTCTGGTCCCCTCTGAGCATTCTGGATACATTCGCCTCACTTACTCGGAGACGAGCGGCCACATCAGAGTTACGAATACCTTTTTCAATCATCAAACGTCGAATTTCGAAAACTGGTGCAGCGCGACGAGTCGATCCAAAAATCTCCATATCTTCAGCGATCTGTTCCGCAACACGTTCGTTATTCATCATACAACCTCAAATAAAAACCATTAATTTCGAATCTAGAATTTCTTTAATTATATCTTCAGCATATTTTTTTGTCTCAGGAGCCGTTTGCATTTGATTTTTATGCGCAACCTCTAGAATGAACAGGAAGCGACCAAGCTTCCCGGTATAGGGATACACATAAATCCTATCCTTCTTTCCACGCTTGAGCTCCTTTAAATGGTGCTGAGAATTTTTATAGTCAAACTTAAAGGCAGTCTTATACTCCACTAAGTTTTGCGCATAAAAACTACCAAAGTCTTCTAATGAGATAGCCTCAAATAAACTTTGCACCATGACCAGAAAGCAGCCCTTTTTTCCATTATCGTCCACCTCCTTCTTTATTGAACGAACCAGATGCGTTTTATCTGGATCGTTCCCCGCTCCCATCACCAACACTGGCGTCCAGATTGGCTGGTTCGTGATCCTAGGAGCTTTCGCCGGATCGATCCTGGCCGCCTCCAGAAGATACGTCCGTGTGAGTGTCCTTAGCTTCATGCTGCGCCTCTTATTAACACACAGGTTAACTCCCGCTTAGCCTTTCCGCAAGAATTGTTACGAAGATAACCCGCGGTTTAAATTGGATCCACAGCCCAGTAGCAAATCGCCACCTAAAGATAAATTATTGACGCCAACCTCATTAAAATTACTTGTGAAAAAGCTTATAAATCAATGAGTAGCAATTACGCCCCCCTTAAAGTTACTGTAGGCGGTACGGTTCCATTCTCTAAAACTCTTTTGAAAGCTACGTACTCAATGATCGCGTTAGACAGCTGCCAGAGGTCCGTTCTCGGAGTTTTCTATGGTTCGGCTGGCCCCTCGCCAGCCATTTCAAGTTGTTCAGCGTCGGCCTTTTCCAGGGCTAGATGCTGCATTTCAGCCTGGTGCTGAATCTGGCGCCAGCGCGAGATCTGCCGGTCAATTGCCTGGTCGTAATCAGGCGCAGACATTTTGTGCCGCGGGACGTCCTGCACTGCATCCCACTCGGCTAGGTCGAGACGTAGCATGTCACGGTGCACGCGGTGTAGCAGAGTTAGTCGTGCAGAATGGACTGAACAACGCCCGGGAAGACATAAGGAGCAGCGTCTGCCGGCGGGCCAATCAGCTAACGCTATGAGTACAGCTAGATCACGGTGATGAATGCAATCACCCAGCAGAGAGTCTGCAGAAACGAAAGGCCAGCAAGACGCTTATCCATGAGTTCCAACCTGATTGAATGTATGAGGCTCTCACTGCTGGCCGGTGATTCAGCATAGACGAAAGTAATCAGTGCGCCACGGCCCTGACGTATGCCTGGCAAGCCCGCAGCGCGATCACGGCGTTATCCCCGTCGCCTGTGATGGCGATAATTCGTTGCGCATGCGCTGGGTCAAGTTGGGCTCGACGGGCTGCATGAACCACGCCGGCGGCGCCGGGGGCGGTAGGCACGTTGCAACCACTGGCTGAATCCTCGATGAGGACTGACAGCCGGACATCAGCAGTAGCAAGCTGGTCACGCAGGCGAGCCTGGTTGCGTTGAGCATCTGATAATTCCTTGGTGTGTTGTTGGTCTTGGATGGCGAGTTGCTGCTCGGTGACAAGGCGCCTGTCCTGCTCGGCCTTCTGCTGCCGCCAGGCCTCGTTGGTGATTGCGTCGAGCCGATCCTGGTGCGCGGCGCTCTGGGCCGATAGCTGCTCAGACAGTTGCTTGCCCATTCGCCAGTCCTGAACCTGCCAGGCAACGCCAGCGGCGACGGCCATCAGCGCCAGGATCAGCACCGCCAGTCCAGCCAGCTTCTGCGCCGGCGTCATGCCAGCGCCCGCCGCACGCCTTCGCCCAACACCGCATCAGGGTAGGCATAGCCTGCGTTCTCGTGATGGATGATCGCTTTGACGAAACCAGCCATCACCACCGACTGGGCAAGATCGATCTCTGCGCTAGGCCGGGTGCCGGTATTGGCTTCGACGGCGCGCACGTACGCTGCGGTGTCGTTCTCCACCGACGGCGCCCACCGGCTGATGATCGCCTTCACAGTCTTCAGGCCATGTTTGCGCTGGTAAGTCAGTAACAGCTTGCCCAGCGCGCGGATACCATTTTCGGGGGTGTCGAACCTGGCGAACCGCTTCTCTAGCGCGGCGTCGGGCTTCAGTTGGCCCTGCCACTGGTTGGCCGGGTTGTAGTCGATGTTGCCGGGGTTGTTATTGCGCACCCCACGGGCTTCAGTGTTCTGCATGGCTTTCTCCAGACGTAAAAAAACCCGCTCGGGGCGGGCTGTCATTCTTCTACGGCTGCCATTTCAGGCGGGCCTTGCTCAGCGCTCGGCATGTGCAGACGGACGTCGATCCAGCTATTCAGCGGTACATCTATCGGCGCGCCTCGGCCCGGCACCATCTCTCCGTCATCGGTGAGCGTCCAGCGCTGCTTGAACAGGCGGATGGTGACCGTGCCATCCTCTTCCTGGTGGCTGTCGGTGATACCCAGCATTCGGCCACCATCTGGGGAGCTTGGATCATGGGTCCGCCATCCTTCTAGCGCCAGACCAAGGCTTCCCGTCACCCGGTACTCCCCCAGGCCGAGGCGCTCAACGGTAACACCGCGCGCTTCCTCGTTGGCTACACCCCATTCACCAGCCGGCTCAAAGGACTGCTCGCCCAAGTCCTGACGTTCAGTGAGCGCGACGTTGGCAATTCTTAGGATCGGCGATGCCGCAGAAAGCGCGCCGCCTGAACCGCGAGTCGTGTTGCCGGTGTGATACACGCTGTACGTCGGGCCGAAAGTCCCGGAAGCTCCAGGCGTGGTGCGAAAGAGCAACGAACCGGTGCCTTGCGAAACGGGAATAAAGATTTGCGCCTCATATCCAACGTTGTACGGAATTCGAATCAGGGTTGAATAGCTCAGCCCAGACGAGGAACCGTTATTGAGAAATTTGTAGAAAGCGCCTTGTTGCCCGGGCTCGCCAGGTCTGTCCATTTGATAGGCGTCTGGGGCAACATTGGAGAACATCCCACTGAGAACGCCCGCCGGGATCAGATCGCCATTAGTAAGGCCAGAGTTTTTTGCAGACGCGGTACCAAGGTCCAAAGCAGCTTTCGCTGCAGCTTTGCTGGTAGTACCTAAGCCACCATTTGCAAATGGGACAACCGCCATACTGGAGACAGGGCCAAGCCCTGCGAGCGTGGCTCCCCACTGCTGAACCATCAGGTTGACCGCATCGGCCAGGGCCTTTGGGTAACCGTTTACAGGGACAATGCCATAGGACGCACCGGCGACGCTTGCTCCGCGATAGGCCGGTGAGATTGACACCGAGGTGTCGCTGGATGGGTTAATAACCTGATAGATGCCGTTATCCGGCCCGACAAACATATCGCCGGAGCGACAGTTAGAAAACTTTGTACCGATGCCAGTTACAACGGCATTGCCGTTATTGACTGTGACGGTTCCTTCTGAAAACCAAGAAGCCATGAGTCTCTCCTAATAATGCCGCACCGGGCGTTATATAAATTCTTTTTAAACCTTTAATTCGATTGCTTTCCGATCATTACGGGTATGCCAAGATAAATTGGTCCAGTAGTCCCAACCGTAACTGCAATAAGCTGCTTGCCGGGATAATCCCAAGTCAAATAGAGTGACCGCGAGGTGATGACGGAAGATTGGATTAGCGGCATATACATATTATTTATAAGTACATACTCACCCTCTTCAAGATAAAACGGCGCAACAAAATAAGATCTGGTAAGTCCTTGGGGATCATAATCGTACCCCGTATGCCGCCAAGTGTTTGTTGACCTCACAAAATGAGCGCTGGGCATTCCCGAGTCGAATATGGTGTTTTCAACCGGAAGAAGAAGTCTCATTCCATAGTCGCTAATAGGTGATGCGCCAAAACCAGCGGCAAACCATTTCCCAGCGGGCAGAACGCTGTATCTGTTGTACCAACCAACCCCAAAACCTGTCCAATTGCCTGGGGCTCCGTAGATAACAGGTAACATTCCAATTACCCCGTCGGCAGCGTTCGGGCGTATGAAAACAAACGGCTGCTCCTGGGTGTTGATAGGAGATGGAAAATTGACCTGCGCTGTATTATTCGCGCCGTTCGGCGCATAGGTTCCAGAGTAGATCGTGTTCAGCCTCGTATACTCAGAGTCTAAGATCACACGGCTATCTGAGCCGCCATTTTCAAACATTAATCCAAAGGACTCAGCCATCACTTAAACCTCACTACAACCAGTCTCATTTTCGTGTTGGTGTAGGAGGAATTTCCATACGGATCTCCTCTAATGGTTCTCCAGATTCTCGCCGCTCCATTGACTACCTCCGGCTCCAGCTGCCTGTCGAGATTCCTATTAATCGGCCCAAGAGGCATACAAAAAGCCTGCGAATTTTCCGGCGTCACTCCGGGGATTGATATGTCCCAGTATTTACCAGCCGGCGCGTTGCCTGGGTCAGCAACGCCGGTGTAAACGACGCGCATCGTGAAAGATTCGGGAGTAATCTGCGCAACGTTGCCGGGTGCCCATGTCCATAATCCGTAATCAGCCATTATTTAGTCTCCCTACCATTACTCGTCGGTAATCACTTGCGTCATATACGGATAGCCCGTCGTTAGTAAGTAGTGATGCACCACCAGTACCAGAACTACGCAGGGTGAATGTGCCCGCAGGAATGTTGATTTCCAGCAGTGGTCGGCCCTTCGAGTCGACGGCTGGAGAGCGCAGGACCATCCCGAGGACAATTTCCTGGATAATTGCCTTGCTGATGATCGCCGTGTTGAATACGGCTTGGCCATTCTCAATGACGAACATTGGAACGACCTTGCCGTCGATTTCGTTAACGACCGCCATCCGTTGAGCCATGATCAGAAACTCTGACTGCTCACCATTGGATCCGAATGCCATGCCCGTGGTGACCCTGCGACCGTCTACGATTGTCTGGGCCTTCAAGGTGACTTGAGCAGATACCCGTCCGTCGAGCCCCACCAGCGTCTGATTCACCTGCTGAACCGATGCGTTGGTCTGACCCAAACTTGCCTGGACCGTATCAGTTCGTTTGGCCTGAACGTCTATCGCAGTGGCCCTTACCAGCTCCTCCTGCTGGATAAGCCCTTTCGCGCTATCGATCCCGGCTTGCAAGGTAGTCAGACGCTCAGCGGTCGCTAGTTCGCGAGATGCTTCAACACGCATCTGTTGGGCGATACTTGCGACTGACTCATACGCTTTCATCGCCCCCGCCAGGTCGCCGGCGCCGTCATCGCCACGTACCGAAGCACGCAGTGATTCATTACTGGACGCCTGGGCCGTGACCCGCCCGTCCAAGTTGGTGACCTTCGTGTCGAGGCCATTAATGGCTTGGGCATTGCCGATTGTCTTTTGATCAACCGCAGACAGATCACTCTTGAGTTGGGTAATCTGCGCCGCGGACGTCTCACGGTTGGTGGCAACCACCTGCTCCAGCAACGTCAACGACGACTTGTTGTCACCGACCTGGGCACCCAGGGTCAGCAGTTGCTGAGCCAGCGCATCGGTCTCGGTTGCCCGGGTTTTACGCTCGACGGCGAGATCTGCCGTGGACGTCCATCCCTTGACTGCGTCGGCCAGATCGCCGGAACCGTCATCGCCACGCGCAGCAGAGCGCAAAGCCTCCACCGAGGTGGCGGTGGCCAACACCTTGCCGTCGATCTCTTCGATCTTGGTTTCAATGATCTGCACCTGGGATGCCAGCGCATTCGCTGTTTCCAGGATAGTGCCGATATCGGTCCAGTATTCCGCGTCGGGCGGTGCTGCCCCAACCGGCACCGGGCCTTTGCCTTGGTACAGATGCTGATCGAGACGGACAATGTCGCCCTTCTGATACGACTTGTCGGGATTGTAGGCGAGCGCGTCGTTCACCTGGTTGATCAGGTCCTCCAGTTCCTGCTTGGCTTCCTCAAGGCGTTCGTTTACAGAGCCTGGCCCGTTGCCGGTGATCAGCTCAATCTCTTCGCGCAAGCTCTGGTACAGGGCGCCCTTGCCGATCTTCTCGGCGTAGTACGCCTCATAGTCGCTCTGCTTGGTGCTGGCCTGGCCATTGATCGCGCCAGGCACCGGGAAGAACGGGCCGACGTTGCCGGTCCGGTCCACTAGGCGAGCCCAGAAGAACAGGCTCGCCCCAGCCAACAGGCTGTGCATCTCGTGCGATGCCTGCGGGTAGCTGAAGTCGCTGAGCTTAATCGCCGTAGTCAGGTCCGCCGATTGGCTGTACCAGAGTTCCGTCCGTTGGGTGTCCTCGGCACCCGGTGGGAAACCCCATTGAATGCCAATCCCATAGATCAGGCTGGTGGTGGTCAGGAACGACACAGCCGGCGGAAGGCCTACCTTGCCCTGCAAGTTGGTCAGAATTGAGCTTTTCCAGACCGACGAGATTTCGAACGCACTCACCGAACGCACGCGCGCCACGTATGCACCTGAATAGATGCCTGTGACGTCCACGCTCGTCGAGCCAGTGCGCTGCACCTTGATCCAGTTACCGCTGTCCTTGCGCCACTCGACGTCATACGCGACGGCGCCCGCGACGGCAGGCCATGAGATGTTCATGGTGCTGATGGCAATGCCCTGGTTGACCGCATAGCTCGACGTCAGCGTGACGCTGGCCGGCGCCGGTACCACGGTGATCGGGATAACGCTGATCGGCCGCTCTTCCAGGCGCGCACCGGTGTCGATGTGCGCAAACTTGCTCGGGTCGTACTGAACCGCCGATATCTCGAACACGCCAGGCTCTGGCCGTGCCACGCTCACCACGCGGTACAGCGGGATGGCCAGGTCATCAGCATCGAGCGCCCACACCAGCTCAGGTTCAGGCGTTACCGAGTAAGCCACCGTGACGGTTACCTGCCGGCCGCTGACCAGTTGCACCGTGCGGCCCTCGCACTTGCCGTCTGGCAGGTTCAGGATCAGTCGGTCGCCTGGCTTGGCCTGGGTGTCGCGGTCCAGCTTGATGACCTTGCCGTTCACCGCCGAGATGCGGCCACCCACCGGCCGACCGGCCAGCAGTTCGTCAGCGATCGGAATCACGTAGCCAGGCAACGGAATACGCCCGTCCAACCCCACCTTGAAGGTGACAGCCCGGTCTTTGGAGTTGGTCAGCAGCGCCCACTTGCCGCGACGCTGGGCCTCCGACTCACGGTCGCAACCGATCGCACTGATCTCCAGGGGATTGTCGCCGTAGCGGCGCTGCAGCTTCTGGTCCGTAACGGAGGTGACGTCGGTGTCATAGTTATTCAGCGGGTTGTCGTAGCTGACCAGCGCCCGTGTGTAACGGGTGCGCTCCGACGCGCTGGAGTAGGTGAACTTGCCGTCGATGACGTTCGCTCGCGTGTAGGCGAAGTCAAAGTCCGTGGCGCGCGGCATATCCGAAAGGGTGAATACCTGGCCCTGGGCCCAATAGGTCATACCCCGGTAAATTGCAGAGATGTCGCGCAGCAGCGACCAGGCATCAGCCTTGCTCTGCAGGTTCAGGTTGCAGATGAAGCGCGGCTCCTGGCCATCCTTCCCGTCCGGCACCAACTGGTCGCAGTACTGCGAGATGCGGTATAGCTCCCACTTATCGACCATCCACGGTTTGATGCGACGGCCGAGCCCGAAGCGGTCGTTCGTGGTGATGCCAAGCGTTGCCCACGTTGGGTTGTTGGTGTACGCCTGTTTGAAGGTGCCATCCCAAACACCGGTGTAGGTTCGGGAGGATGGGTCATAATTGCTCGGTACGGACCATTTGCGGCCCTTGCAACCGACCGTCACGGCCGGGATGCTGCGGAATTGCTCTGCTGAGAATTCGATGTAGAGCAGCGCTGTATTCGGGTAACGGATCTTCGCGTCAATCACCTCGGTGAAGCCGGCGATCTGCATCGTGTCCGAGATTTTATTATTGTTTTGGTTGATCGTCAGCCGCGTGATTCGCATCAGCCAACCGGTGGTGGCTTTGGGCAGGTCAATTCGGCGTGTGCGTTCGTAAACGCTGGTGGTCTTGCCGTCGACAGCTTCGCTCAGCACCTGCTGATAGGCACCACCATCGGTTGCCAGCTCGACCTTGTATTCGATCCGGTAGCCGTTGATGTTGCCGCCGGCATCCACGGACTGGAGGGCAGGCCAGGCGAAGCGCACTCGCACCGCCGAAAGCTGGGTGTTGCTGATCGCCCGAACCCACGGCGTGCCGCTGCGCAGCTCGGTACTGATGGTCGTTTCGTTCTCGACCGACGGGATGCCCTGGATATAGGTCTGGTCCACCGCCCCCGTGCGCCATTCCCACTTTACGTTCGGGAAGTTCATGTTGCCCTGGGGGTCTTGCAGCGGGGTGTTGTCGAGATAAATATCTTGCGCAGTGGGCGTGCCCTCGAACTCACCCTCGCCCACCGCTATCAGCATTTTGGCAATGGCGACCGAGCGCAGGCTGTCCGGTGCTTCCGTTGGCGTTTTCGGCTTCTCTTCGCCGCCCTTAGCGCCGTGGATATCAATCTTGCGTGCTGCGCCCATGCTTTCCTCCAGGCAATAAAAAACCGCGATAACGCGGCTTCGGTTAACCTCAAACTTTTCTGGCAAGGAGCCAATGTGATGAAGCTCAAAAATGCTTTGGTGCTGGTAGCAGCGATATCAGCTACAGGCTGTGGAACCGTTAACACTACCTTCCGAGACGACACCGTCGCGAGCAATAAGCTGGCTCGTTGGAGTTCGAGCTGCGATTCGGTACCGAGAATTTATAGCGGTGCCGTTTTTGATTACTGCACACTCGATGCAGCGCCACGTCAGAGCACCGGCTTTGATGGATACCCGTCTGCGTCATTAGTTTTGCTGGATATGGGGCTGTCTGGAATTGCAGATACCCTCCTTTTGCCCTACACAATTTATCTACAGAGCAAGCACGGAGACATAAAAAAGGCGCGATTCGAATAGTCGCACGCGCACAACCTTCAGATTACCGGCACCTTGCTTCGGTTATTGCTACATCTGATCTTCGGCGTAAATAGCGGCGCTGATGATTGCCCCGCCCCAGCGGCGCTCACCGATGCAAAGCGGTACCGGGTTGCCCGACGCCGTGGTGTTCTTGGCGCTGCCGAAGGCGTAGCCAGGGGTGTTCTCGGGTGCGGCGCTGGTTTTGAGCCCGGCCGCCTGGGGGCTGAGCATTTGGATGACACCTCCGGCAACAAGGCCAATGCCCGCGCCTATGAGTGGAGTGCCGAAAGGCGTTGCAGAGAAAATAACACCCACAACAATCAAGATCGCACCGACGATGGTTTGAAGGATACCGCCGCGCTTGCTGCCTACGACCACCGGCGCGATGCGGATGTCTCCGGCACCGTTGTAGCTCAGCTCCTTCTCCCCGATATTGCGCTTATCGCGAAACACCGCGAACTCAAGGCCGCGCGACTTGGCATTCGAAAGAAACCGCTCGAATCCAGGGATCTGCACACATAGTGCTTTGATCGCCTCCGCCGGCGATTTCACCGCGAGCCTGAAGGACTTTCCGAACTGTCGGAGTTGCCCGTGTAGGCGAATCGTCGTCATGGGTTTGTAGTTGATCGCTGATGCCTGCATCACTTTCTCCGGGGCAATAAAAAACCGCCCGGAGGCGGCTTCAAGGATTTCTTGATTCAGTTGTAATCGACATAGGGTCCTATGTAGAACCCAGCCATGTCGCCGCTGATACGGTACAGGCTTTCCTTGCCTGGCTGCACCGTTGCTGCGATGGTTCGAATTGCAGCGCCTGCGCACAAGCCAGAGCCAGCCAGGCCTGCGCCGAGATTGGGCGACCCCGGCGGAAGGTAGAATGTAGCCCGCTGACCAGTCCCGATTTTTGCAGCCCTGCGGCCGTCGACATAAACAACGATGTCGCAGCCAGAACCGATCGCGCCGGAGTCGCGCACCACGGTGATTTTTCCGCTTTTGCCAGCTGGTTTAGTCTGGAAGGCATAGACCTCGTCCGACGGGACCGGCTTTGCATCCCGCACCGTGATCGCCGATGAGGCACACCCCGCCAGCATCGCCACCGCTACCGCCGCTATCAAAATCCGCATGATCACCCCTGAATATTTGACCCGCTAAAATTGAAAAACTTGAACGAGATCTTCCCGCCACTCAGATCTCTGATTTCATACCGAATTCTGTCGAGGCCATCATATACACGGGAGGCCTCAAGATGCATGAACTGGGTCAGGCCGCCACCGAATCCGTTCAACTCAAGAGCGCTGACATCATGAAAAATTAGTGACACCGCATCCAAACCTGACTCATTGGCAGACAGCATCAACTCCAAATCGTATTTGAAGTCGTTGAATTTGATGTCGATGGACATAACACAATCATGCTCGCGCAACAGATCGTTTAAGCGATCAAGCCTATCCATGTATCAACCCATCCGGGACAAATTTCGGTGCCACGTCCATGTCGTTCCCTCATTGGTTTGGCGGGACTGTAGCACTGCGGGCCAAATGCAAAAAGCCCAGCACGTGGCTGGGCTTTGTTCCTCAAAAAACTCAGTTGCCCTTCATGGCATCTGTCGTTGCTTTGATTATCTCTTTAGCGGCTTCCACGCTAATAGGAAGCGGCGCCTGAATATCATCCTGCTCAGATTTTGGTCTATGGTGGAAATAGCGAAGCAACGCTATGAGAAGCAGCGTTGGCACAGTTGAGAGAGACACGATAATCGGAATATCGCCTGTGCTGTGAGGTCGGACGGCGCTGAAGAAATACCAAGCGCCGGCCGAAACTCGAATATTCCCCAAAAACACAAAACCTAGAAGAGAGACGTAAAACAGGATGATCAATCCGACAGTTACATTGGTTAGCCTCTTCTCCCACCTGAACCGCCAAGACTCTCTTCTGAGATAATCACTGATCAGTCCAGGATTATCTGCCTCGCCTCCTGCAAGGTCATCGCTAGTGTCAATCATAAAAGCCCAATTGCCTTAAGCCTAAACTCCATAGCGGCTGTTGACACACCAAATGCACCGGCCAGCTTGGCGATATCGGTGACTCTCTGCTCAAGAACCATGTGCTTAACTAGCGCTGCAGGCATCAGCAGGGCCGCGGCAAAGCGGTTTGCTGCGACCTCTTTGGGGTCTCTTGACCTCGCGCTAAATTGCTCAGAGGTGTCTCGAGGCGCATCTAGATCGCCATGCACGTGGTGTCCCACTTCATGCGCAATAGTAAATCGCTGGCGAACCGGCGCATCGATAAAGTTGTACGTAATCAGTGGGCGACCATTGCGAAACGAGTAGTGACCGCTCTCAGATGGCTTCCATGTCTGCGGGTCGAATGGTGTCAGCGCCTTGACCTCAATACCCATCGCTTCTGCGATAGCTTTTGGGTTTACAGGTAAGCGCCCATCCCAGTGGGCACGCAGGACGTCGTCTGCAGTTCTGTATTCCATACGCCCTCCTTATTTGGCTAGACAGCAACTTCGCTGGATCAAAATGAGGCGGGATATTGCACAAGTCAAGAGCTTTCGTCAAATATTAGTTGACAGCCCCTCAAACACTCGTTCCCAGCTACAAATAACCACAACTGTACATTTATACAGGTTTTCGAATTGCATGGCCAGGCATCCAGCGTGGATGGAATGCCAGTAACCGAGCAGATGCTTAGCGTAGTAGCGTTGTGCCTCTCTTGCCCCCACAGAAAGGAATCACTATGGCGCTATTCACAGAAGAATCGTTGCAATACCTCGAGAAAACAACACCCACCTTGCTCGGTAGCGCACCTTGGAATTCGTTGTTCGGCCCGGCTGAGAAGGTGCTTGTTTCCGGCATATATCGGTGTGAGGGCTGTGGTGACGAGATTACTTCAAACAAAGGCGATCCATTTCCCCCTCAGAATACGCACCAGCACCCTGGCGTTTTCGACAGCAAAGTCCAATGGCGTTTGATTGTCGAAACTCAAACGAAAGGCTAAAGGATTCCCCAGTCCTACGCCTGCAGGCCCAAGGACTGGGATAGTGCCAATTTCGGCGCGTTTATGACCTGGAGGTCAATGTGAGCAACGACGACTACGCACAAAGCAAAAAGGACTGGATATATACATGGGGCGTAGTGCGTGACGAACCCAATATTATGGTAGGAGCTTTCCCGACCAAAGCTGCCGCAGAAGCCAGAGCGCAGACCATGGGAGAGGGTTACAAGGTCAGCTACATGTTCCATCTGCCTGGCACTGATGAATTCATCAGAGAGGACGACCCACACAGCTGATCTTTCAAGGTCAGATCGCCGTAAATGTGATCTGACCAACCTCTGTGAGTAGCGCAGCCCTCAACCCAGGCTTACCCGTGTACTGCCGACGGTAAACGCTTTCACCAGGGCCCACCTTTCCAGAAAGCGTGACGCTATCGATTTCGAGCGCTTCATCCAAGATGGAAACCACCGCTTCGGCACCGCTTACCCCTTCACTGGAATTGGTAAATAGATTTCGAATAGTCAGTTCGTAGTTTTGACTGCCTTGCATATCTCACCCCTGCGGACATGCCGCGTCATGTTGGTTGTTTCGCATCTTTGTGCCTGAGGATCAGACGGGTCCGGTCATGCCAAGGCCCGCCGTAGATGATGATCTCGGACGGCCTACCGTAAAGGTGGTGCAGCAGGAATGGACCAGGGCCGAAGGCGCCCGACTCTTCGCCGGGTAACGCCGGATCAGTGCCCAGGTAGATCCCGGCATGGTTCGGGTGAACTGTCCGCCCGACGTGCATGACGATCATGTCGCCACGCTGGGGTCGGTCGACACGAACAAAGCCGGCGGCCTCGTAGTGCTGCTCGTACAAGCTGGCGTTCTCTGCACTCTCCCACCAACCATCGGTGCGCTGGAATGCTTCGAACTCAAGGCCCCACTCACGTTGATACCAGTCAGCGCAGACCTGCCAGCAGTCCCAGGCGCCGTGCACGAACGGGCGCTTGAGCAGCGGCGTGCTGCCGGTCGGCGTGATCGTTCGCAGGTCGCCCTCGGGCCAACTTAGGATGTGCCAGGGCAAGGCGGTTGCCTCGCACATGGCCAGGTCATGCGGTGACGGCCTGCTGGTGGCGTCCGGGTGGGAGTGAACGATGCCGATAACTTCACCTACGTCTTCAGCCGCAGCATAATCCTCCGGATCAAGCCGAAACTCTTCGTTCGGCTCCGTGGCGATGTTCCTGCATGGAAAGTACTTCTGCGCGCGGCCGACGGCCAGCAACAGGCCGCAGCATTCTTTCGGATACTGAGCCACCGCGTGCGCCTGGATGGCCGCAATGATGTGCTTGCGCATGGTCAGCTCCTCGCTATCAAGCTGACGGCGGGGAATCCGCCGTGGGAGAGCTCGTTGTCTTCACCAAAACGCACCTTGCATGAAGACAAGCAGCCCTTGCACTGGTCCAGAGCTGGGTCGTCCGTTGGGTTGTCCTCGTCGTCGAACATGGCAGCGCCGGTATAGTTACAATCAGGGCCTCTGTATCCACCTGACATGGCCCAGTGGCAGAACGTGGTCATCTGCCGACCGGGAAGTCCGTGGTTGTCGATCTCGCCAGGTGAAGAGAGCTCCCAGACAACAGCCTCCCCGTCTTCGCTGGTTTTCTGGTCGATGTACCAGATTTCCAGCGCTTCCTGGGTCGGGTCAGCAGTCGGGTTGCCCTCGGGGAAGTTCACTGCATCCAAGTACTTGGCCATCGTCTCGCGAACTGTCAGCTTGAACTTCAGCAGGTCCTCGAAAGCCAGGCACAGCGCCGTGACGCGCCCATTGATATTGCCCGCAGCGAAAGTTGGCCGGGAGGCGGTCCCGTCGCTGCTCGATGAGATGCCATCGATCTGCACAGGCCAGGCTGCGTACTCGGCGCCCTGCCACCAAATAGACTTGGCGGGCAGGTCCGCTTCCGAATGCTCGTAGGCCAGTAGCTCCTCGGGCGTGTACGGGATTGCGTGACCGTGGAAGCGCAGGTAATCGGCGCCGTATTCGGTCCCGTCGATTTCGAACAGGCGAATCTCGCCGCCGGGCTCCAGTTTCTGGATGTCCGTGATCAGTGCCATGTGCGGTTACTCAGGGATGAAAGGTTTGCTGGAAGGTCGCGGTGATGGCGTAGACCTGGCCGCCTCTGTGGACTGGCTTGTAGCCGTTGCACTTGTAAAGGCCGAGTTCGCCGAGCGGCGGCTCCCAGAGGAAGCCATTCGCCCCTTTGTGCCGATCGAGGAAAGCCATGATGTCCTTGATGCGCGGCTTCAGACCGGTAAACGTCACCGGCCACGATTGCGATCGGTTGTTCAATCCATCCTCGACCGACTGCTCATATCCATCGCCGAACTGCTTGGAGCGAACGCGTTGGGTAATATTCCCTTCCGCGCCCTTCTCCGTGGCCCAGGTAAATCGTTCGATAGCCATCATCGCCCCTTGATTGCCTTGTTGATGACGCCGCCTTGGCGCATGTCCTTGGAGCGCAGCTCCTGATATTTCTGCTCCACGAACGTCGCCAGCTCCTTGCCGAACAGGTCATAGCCAGGCGCGTCAGCGGTGGACGACGCGTTTCCGTCGCCATCGATATGCACCTCGACATTGATCTGCGTTGCGCCAGCACCACCGCCGCCCATCGCCATCACCCCCAACTTACCGCTGGAAGTCCGGGTCAACGGCATGATCGCCTCTTCCCCCGCCTCGCCCATGACACCGGTTTTGCCGTTGGCCATGCCGAACGCCGTGGGCTTGCTCACGATTGAGTTAGTAAAAGCGCCGCCGTCGGCGAACATCTGCACGCCGCCCGACCAAGCACCACCCTTCGCTTGCGGGAAATACGTGCTCGAGTAGCCGGCCGAGGACGCGCCCAAGTTCGAGGACGTTGCCCCGGCAGATCCCGCTGCCAGCCCATTGCCGCCGCCAGCAGCGCTGCCGCCGAAGTAGCTCGCTGCAGCGCCCACCAGACTACCCAGCAATGCCGAGCTGGCCTGGCGGGTAGCAATGCGCGCCATGTCGGCCAGGATCGATTTGGCGAAGTCCGAGAACGACGCCTTGCCGGTCATGGCAAAGTTGACGATAGAGTCCTCCATGGAGCTGAAGGCGTTCCCGAACAGGCTCTTGGTCTGGCCGGCGATATCCTTCGCCGAGTCCAGATAGTTTTCCCATGCGGCGGTTGCGCCCTTCGTCCAGTCGCCCTGGGCATTCTCCACATCAGCGTAGTTCTGCCGGATCTGGTCAGTTGCGGCCTTGTTCGCGTCTGCGAGCGCTTGTGATTTCCGCTTGAACTCTTCCTCCGACATGTTTCGCGACGGGTCGGAGCGCTGGTTTTCCAACTCAAGTGACTGTTGAGCAAACCTGTCTTGCTGGCTGTTCAACTGCCCGCTCAGTGCGTTCTGTCGGTCACCCTGGCCGACGCCGAGCACTGCGCGCTGGCCTGCCAGTTCCAACGCCCGCTGCTGCTGCCCGAGCGCCTGTACGTAGGAACTGATCGAACGCTCTTGCTTAGCAAGGCGCCCGGTCTCGTTGGAGGCGAGCACTTCAAGCTGGCTGTCCGCGTCCTTCTGCGCCTTGACCATGCCAGCACGCGCGTCGGCGATCTTCTGGTCGAGCTGGATGCTTTGCGCGGCTGATGTGGTCTTCTTGACTTTGGCGGCTTCCAGCGCGGCAATCTCCGCCTCGTAAGCCGCCGTGGTCTGGTCGAGCTGGTTGCCGATCAGCGCCTGGCGTCGAAGCAGATAGTCTTCCTCGGACAGCAGCCCTGCCTTTTGAGCCGCCTCCAGTTCCTTCTGGTAGTTTTTGTAGGTGTCGGTGATTGCGGCCAATTCGTTCTTGGCGTCATTGAAAGCAGTCAGGTCGACCTGTGTACCGGCGGCCTTGGGATCCTTGAACTTGGCGTTGATGTTGGAGATGTTTTTATCGACAACGTCCTGCTGGAGACGGGGATCGTTTGGCGCAACCTTCCGGATATCCGCGAGTTGCTGCTTATAGTCTTCAATCTCCTTCGTCCGCTTTTGCTCATTGGTCAACGACGACTTGGTCAGCGCATCAACCTTCGTCATTGCCGTGACAGCCGCTCCCTGGGCCTTGGCCTGCTCGCCCTCCCACTTGGCGATGTCTGCCTGAGCTGCCTTTTCGTCCTCCAGCATGTTCAGGCGGTTTTGCCTGAACTCAATCAAAGCGTCCTTTGACTTTTGGCTTTGGAACAGGCCATCCATGCCCTGAGCTTCAGCCAGGCCAGCGCGAGCATTCTCGATGTCCGAGTTGATGTCGCGGCGGCCGGCGTTTTTCAGGCCGTCCGCAGCTTGGGCGACAGCGTTATATGCCTTCTCCCAGAAGCTCAGATTCTCCAGAATCTTTGGAGTGCGCTCGTTGATGGCGTCGGCGTAGGACTCGGTCGCAAGCTTCACGGCCCCCGCGTGGTCGCCCTGCTCTTCCAGTGCGGCGATCTGCGAGTAAACCGAAGCAGTGAGGTAGTGATACTGCTCATTCAGCGCTGCCGAGGCCTGAACTGGGTCATCGGCGAGCTTCACAAACTCGGCAACCGTCTCGCCCACCGCTTTGCCCGTGGCTTCCTGCATCGACACTGCGGCCTGGGTGATGCCAGTAAAGCTTTCGCCGGCGATCTTGCCATTGTCTGCCAGCAGCGCTAAGACTGCGGCCGCCTGGCCAGTGGTGCCTACGATAGCGCTGACCTGCCGCGCCATGTCGCCCAGCTGCCCAGCACTCACGCCGGCATAGTTGCCAGTAAGGATCAGTGACTTGTTGTAGCGGTCCTGCTCTTCGCTGCCCTTGTAGTAGGCGACGGCCAAGCCTCCCACGGCGGCGGTGGCCAGGGCCAGCGGCGCCAGGATGGTGAGCAGACCAGCCGCACCAGCGCCAGCGCCAGCGCCCAACTGCGCTACGGCACGAACGCCGCTTCCCCAGTCACCAGAGGAAAGCGCGTTACCCAACTGCACAACGTTTTCCTGAGCCTGGCGGGTACCGAGGCGCAGCTTGTCGAAACCAGTGGCGGTTTTTTCGAGCTTTGCGTAGTCCTTGTCGATCTTACCCAGCGCGTTGTTGTACTGGTCCTGGCTGATTCGGCCCTCGTCGAGGTGCTTGCCGAGCTGCTCGACTTGGTTGTCCAGCTTTGCCAGCGCCGCGCGGGCCGGGTCAATCGCACCCAGCAGGCTGTTCAAGGCCTTCTGCTCATCCATAGCAGACTTGGCCAAGGCCACCTGCTGCTTGTCGAGCTGTGCCGAGATCTTCGCCGCCTCGGCCTCGCCATAGGCACCAGTCTTGGTCAGCTTGGCGAGAGCATCACGCTGCTTTGCAAGGTCCTGGGTGGTTTTGGCGCTGGTGGACAGCGACTTTTCCAGGGCCTGCATTTCGTTCATCAGCGAAACGGCGGACTGCTCGGCCCGGCCGCCAGCCTTCGCCATTTCATCCAGGCTCGTTTTCGCCTGGATTGCATCGGCCGAGTCGATCTTGACGCCGAGTTCTGCAATGTTCATCGACTCACCTTGAATAAGTGCCCGTGGTTACGGGCTGTTTTCCCTTTCCTCCGCCATAACGCGCAGGGCTTCGCCTTCCAGGACCTGAAGGTCAGGGAAGATGTCAGCGAGTTTCTTTTTCTTGATGCCGAGAAAACCGGCCACGTCGCGGATGCTGCTGTAGTCGAGGCCAATCGCGCCGCCGGCGCCTGCTCGCCACTGGGTGGACATCCGGTTGAATAGGAGGAAGGCAGACCAGAGGCACGGCCAAACCTCGAACTCTTCTTCCATGTCCTCTGCGTCCCAGCCGAAAGCCGCGATCTGCTCGGCATCCGGGGGGGGCTCATACAGGGCGCGGGCGGCGCGGATCAGTTTCCCGTGCGAGCCTTGGCGAAAGCTGCCTGGTACGCATCCACGACGGCCTCGGTCGTCCCATGACACGAAGTCACCAAAGCCTTGATGCTCTCGTCATCGAACTTGTCGTCGAACTCCCAGCCAACGACCAGATCCTTGATCTGCTGCATCTGGTTTTCGGTATCCACGGCAATAATTTCCGATACCGTCGGCTTTTCACCAAAGCGCTCTTGGCCGTCCTTGCGCCGCTGATTCCACTCATCGAACAGGGCTGCCAATTCGATACGGTTTCGATACTTGAACGTGAATTCAACCTTCACTGGCTCCTGGCCAACCACGGGGATCATCACCGCACCCAGAAACGTCGGCGCCTGGGCAATCTTGAATTTCGCCATGATTAAGCTCCGCCGCCTGCAGCAACAGGCGCGCGATACGCAGTGATTTCCGCGTTGATGGTGAACCCGAAGGAGACAGCAGCGCCTTCGTTACGAACCAGCGTCGGCGTCTTGTTGAACGATGCGTAGCCAGCGTAGTAGATCGTTTTGCCGTTGGGCAGCGACATACGCAGGATGCGGACTTCCTTCTCGCGGTCAGCCTTATCGAGCTCTTCGTACCAAGCCAGGCTGTCATCGTCAGCCAATTGGAAGGCGAAAGCCTGTGCGTTTTTGGTGGTTGGGATCTGCTTGTCGCGACGAGCCTCGAGCGGCGCATAAGTCCAGTACTGCTGCTCGCCACCGGACATGGAGTTGCCGATCACTTGGTTGACGGCTACCCAGCCGGTAACTTTCTTGGCGGTGCCGCCGCTGATCCCGTCCGGGAAGAAAGCAACATTGGATGTGTCGATGCCCTCTAGGGTAAATGCGCCGGCGGCGGCGTTGGATACACGCACGGCGCGCTCGTTGATGTCCTCCCAGCCGGAGGTGACGAGCAGAATATCGCCATTGGCAAAACCGTTCGCCGCGCTGGTAGCGACACCCGGGTTCGCGTTACTGATTGAAGAAATCAGCTTGGCGGCAGCGAATCCGCTGGAAATCGAAAGTGTTGCCCCGTTGGGGAAATAAACAGACATGGGTTTTCCTCTGTGCAGAAATGACAAAACCCGCTCAATGGCGGGTTCCGGAGTTGCCCAACGGGCGAATTTGTTTGGTGCTATTCAAGTTCCATATTGCTGCGAACCTCGTCTAGAGGGATTCCAGACTTTGAACCGACGACGACGCCGGTGAGCCCGCAAATGGGGCAGCAAGCATGCCGATCCTCGTACCACTTGATGATCTCTTCAGGTTTCAGCCATGCGCCGCAGCCAGTACAAAGGCACCTGTCGCTCTCGCTAATTTCATCACGATTCCGATAGCAGTGGTCATCTACCAACTCGCTCAAATACTGAAGACGTTGCTTCCTATTTTCTTCCATCACGGGTCCGCCCTACCAATCTGTGATGGGATTGTACTCTAGGGGCTCAGTAGGTTTCGGCGCGGTATTGGAAGGACACCGGCAGGGTGAAGGCTGTGTCCTCAGTCTGCTCGGGGCCTGGCTCAACAGGAGTCATTATCAAAGCCGTTAGCTCGTCACGGATTAGACGATCGTTCAACGGGTACAGCGCGGCAAGTTCATCGGCGATCGTCTCGGCACCGCCAGGACCATTGCCTGTCGGCGTTACGATGGTGATTTGAAATAGACCAGTGTAGAGCCGATGCTCGCCGGCCAAGTCGTTGCTGTCGGTTCCGGCTGGTAGAAGAAACGCCCTGAGGTACGTTTCGCCGCTGTTCGGGGTGAATGGCACGTTCTGGTAGGCGATGCGCAACGCAGGCATTCGGGCGGATGCCCAGGCCTTCAGGCGCGATTCCAGCAAAGCGCGGATTAACTTGTGGCTCATACCTGATTGTTCCTGATGGCCTCCAGCACGATCTGCTGGAAGCGAGCCACGGTTACCCGGACCATACCGCCGGGAGCCTGGGTGGAATGACCGAACTCCAGCGGGATCGCGTAGGGCAAATTGTTGATGATGTAGGCCATCTGGCCGGCGGTGAAGTCGCTCATTGCGGCCACCAGTGCGGCAGTGGTTTCGACGCCGCTTGGGTCCACCTCGTCAAATATGACGCTCTCTACCACACCGAGCGATATGTGCCAGTTCGCTCGGAACCGGCCGCCGACGTAGCCCTCAGGCGCTCTGACGTCCATGCCGTCGTTGAGCTTGCGGCCTTTCTTAAGCCTGCCGCCCTTAGTTAGATTGGCCGAATCACTGCGCAGCGCGCTGTTGTGGTCGTCGACCGCCTTGTTGTACTGGGTCGCCACAGCGTTCTGCGCCCAGATCTCCGGGTTACCCACGGGTGACATCCGGATCAGGCTGCTGCCGACCTCGATGATGATTTCGCGCACACTTGCGTCAATGGCTTCGCTGGTCTGGGCGGCGAACTCGGCCAGGCTCAGGGCGAAGCTGCCGGATTGTCCGGCGCCTGCGCGGCTCACGACCGTACCTGCAGCTCGTACAGGATCGGTGTGCCGGCGGGGTTGATCTCTTTCAGAGGAGGTACGATTGACCAGGTCCGGCCCTGGGCCACTACTTTGTCGAGCAGACCCGGTACCCAGGCCAATCCCTGCGCGGCGATCTTGAGCTTCTTGTCGCCCTGCTTGATGAGGCTGTTGTTCTGAAATTCTTGGCCGGTGAAGTCGAGCAGGATGCCCTGAGCAATCTGCTCGACAGTTGCCCCCGGCGCTTCGCCTCCCGTCTCCGGGTCGTACTCGCCCTGCTCCGTCTTGCTGATGTTCACGGGCTGGCCGAACTCTGTGATCATCTCCAGAGCCATCACGGCCATTTCGTCGTAAAAGGCCATGGTGGCTCCAGGAATGAAAAACCCAGCGCGATGGCTGGGCTTGGGTAGCAAATAACAAGCTAAGTGATTGAAACCACCTTAGCGTCAAACTCCGAATCCTCTGTCTCAAAAAGAGATCCGTCACGTCGAACATCCAACGTTTCTACAGAAGACACATTCACGCGCCAGTGGTAGCAGTAGTCGTGCACTACAACTACCTCAAGGTCCTGGGGCATAGCTTTCAGCAGCTCTATTAGCTCAGACACTTTCATTCAGCAGCCTCTTTAGCGGCAAAGCGCGCCCAAAAATAAAGATGCCGAATTATGCCCGAACAGCGAACAGTCCGCGCTTCTGTAGGTAGTCGGCAAACTGAGTTGCGCTCGGCCGGTCCGGTGCAGCAGGCAATAGCCGATTGCTTGTATTGGAGATCGTCGCGTACTCGCGAGTGACCGCGCCCTCGATGCGCTCAAGTGTCACAGCACCCTTGCGCTTGTCGATTGGGTCGATGTCGTCCTGATGTATCTCGGCGGCCAGCGCCATCTGCCCGTACTGAATGCGCGCGGGCAAGTAGTTGTTCGGCTTGATCTCGTGATCCAGCAGCACTTCTCGGCGCGGCCAGGACAGGGCCTGATCGCTATTCGACTTGCGACCCTTCCAGGTCATGCCATCCATCACCAAGGCGGCCCGGCGCAGCAACGCCTCTTGCGCGGGAGCGCCCGCCGGGATGACCGTGCCGAATTTCACGGCATACAGGGCCAGGTCCTCGGCGCTCGCGTAGCTTTCGGCGTCAGGCTTGCCGGTACCGTCCTCGATGATGAGCATGATTACTCCTTGATTTCGTTCAGGCGGTCAGCCTCGGCCTTCGCTTCATCGGCAGTGCCGACGAACTCGCCGAATCGTACACCGTCGCGGGTGATGATGATCCACTGGTCGTTCGATTCCAGCTTCGGAATGTAGACCGGCTCATCCTTCGTGCCATCCTTGAGGGTCCCGTTGGTGCCACCGGTCAGCACGTTTTTACCGGTCTTTTCCTTACCAGCGGCCACTTTGTCCTTCGCGGTCTTTTCCTTACCGGCGGCGGACGTAACCGGAGTTTTGCGGGTCTGCACCTCGACCTCAATCTGGGCAGCGTCATACGCGGCTTTGATCTCAGGGTAATCGCCCACGATAACGACCTTGGTCACACCACGCTCCACCGCACGAAACAGATCAGGATTGCGGTAGCGCTTGTTCGGGTCGAAATCGCCCAGTTGGTTGCTGTAAATGAGTTCCATGATTCTCTCCATGGCGGCCATTGCTGGCCGCGTCTTGGGGTGGGTATCAGCCGGCGGCAGGCGGCGTGGTGGTCAGGGTGATCATCACGCCGGCGGTGACCTTGTTGCTGTCCGAGTGCTTGACCCAGTTGGCAGCCGAACCAACAGCGGCCAGGGTTGGGTTGGCACCGCCAGTGGTTTCCTTCCAGCTGTAGCCCAGCACGTCGATGTTTACTGTGCCTTCTGCGCGGTAACCAATACCGAGGTTTTCCTCGTCGTTCACCTCGTAGGACCGGAAGCCCGGAGCCTGGGATTCAGTAATCACGACAGCATTCGGCAACAGACCGAAAATCACGTCAGCCGGTGCGGTGTCGGTCACCAGCACTGGCTTGCCCAGCGTGCCAGGCAGACCGCCGTAGATGACGACGCCAGCCTCCTCGTAGACCTTGTTCGCGATCGCTTCGTCCACGATGTCAAAATAGGCGGACGAGTGCATTACCCACAGGGCGATGCGTCCGAACTTGTCGCCGAATTTGCGCATGCCACGGGTCAGGGTTTTCTTGCCGTCGGTCTCGATGTTGGCCGAGACCACCATGCCTGCGTTGGAGCCGATCGCGGCACGCAGCGCGGCGGTGGCGTAGTGGATGAAGCCCTCCAGGGTAGCGTCGGCCACATCAACGCCGATGATTTGGGAGAATTCATCAACTGGACGGCCGCGACGCTTGAACGCTTCTTCGGTGGTCTGGTACGGGCCGTATTTCCACGGTGCCTTCACACCAACAGCTTCACCGGCGCCGATCTTCTTCGAAACCACTTTGGCTTCGGAGTTTACGTCGCGGTGATCCAGCCCGCCGCCGAGCTTGTAGAACGCTCGCTTGCGGAAATCGCCTTCGATCATTTCGTTGTCGAGGACGATGGCGCCGTTGGAGGATGCGTTGAACACATCCAAGTTGTCCTGGACGCGCTCCAGGTATGCGGTTTGCGCCTCATCGTTGTAGATGATCAGGTCGCTGTTGACGGTTGTCGCCATGGGTGTTTCCCCTTACTTGGGCAATTGCAGATATGCGGTTTGGCCGTGCTTGCGCTGGTAGTCGCGCTTCTGCTCGGAGGTCATTTCGGAGCGCTTGAATGCAGCCTGGCCGCCACCCCCGCCCGGGGCTTGTGTCCCTGAAGCCCTTGGCCACAGGTGAGGTGCGCTTTCACGCAGGGATTCCGCCCATTCGAGCGGGGTCAGAGGGGTCTTGCCGTCTTTGCCGAGGATGGTCTGGCCGGACTCATCCACAGCGACCGCTTCGCCGTCTTCGTTCAGGGTGAACACGCCTTTGGCGCGCAGGATGATGTCGTCCGTAGCTTCAGGAATCGCGCCAGCCTTCAATGCAGCGCTGCGCACCGCGTCGCCCAGGACTTTGCCTTGGAACTTGGCGGCGAAGGACTCGGCCTTCTCTGCGCGCGCGCTGACGGTCTTCAACTGCTTGTCATATTCGCCACGCAAGCGCTCGGTGCGCTTGTTGAATACCTCGTCCACCTTGCCCTCTGTCAGAAGCTTGGTTTCTTCGTCTTGGCCTGCACGACTGAGCAACCCTTTCACGGCATCAATGTCGATGCCTTCGAATTGGGTTTCAAACTGGGTCAGCTTGCCGGAGGTTTCCTTCAGCTTGCCCAGCAGTTCCGAGTTCTTGGTTTTCAAGCCGGAAACGGATGCTTCAACGGCAGTCGCGATAGCGGCCTTGATTGCCGGGTTTTCCAGGTCGATTTCGTTTTCTTCTGCCACGTGATGCACCCCTTGGGTATGTTTTGCCCACTTCGCAGGCAATAAAAAACCCGCCTTAGCGGGTTCGTTTTCAGATACAGGTCGTTAAGATCAGTCGGCCTGATTACGATCTAATGAGCAATTCACGGTAAAGGAACCCGCATGACTAACAGACATCCACCCTCGCCAAGCTCAAAAAGCCGCATTCCCGAGGCGATATTCGCAGCTTGCATTGCCGCACTGGCGGCGATTTTTGTCGCGTTTCTGACATGGTATTCCGCAGAGCGAGCTTTGCGCCTATCCACCACAGAAAGCTGCATCAGGAAAATCGATCAACGAGAGGATGACCTTAGGGACAAAACCGGCAATTTCCTGGCTCTGTATGCTGAGTGGCTTACGACTTCTGAGAATCCAAATTTCAATATCAATGACTACTACCAATCCGGCGGGAAGGCAATTGCCGCCGCTCAGGAACTTTCCGTTAATGCGCCTCTTCGATTCGGATTGGCTGCGGTTATGGCGGGTGACTCCATAAGGCAGCGCATGACCGCCAAAACCGAAGAAGAAAAAACGGCCGTATTGAAAGAGCTCAAAAATCCCAACTATGATCTCTTTAAGTTTTTCTTTGATGAGCTCAATACCTTTGAAGAACAACGAGTAGCGTGCAATTCGCAAAGTTAGGTGATACCGGACTTCTCAAACGCCAGCGGCTCTAATCTCTTCATCTGCGCCAGGGTCAGCGGAGCGAAGTTGCGGTCAAGCTGCAACTCAGTGAAGCGCTCGACGGTCAACCCGCCCTCCCGGAACAGCTTGGCCCGTACAGGTCCGATAGCCACGTCCTGGAACGATGCCGGCTGCTGCTGGAGCCAGTGGTAGTAATCGAGGTCAGCGTTGACCTGCTGTCCGCCATTGGCACCAACAGAAGCCCGCGTAGCGCCTTTGGCAAACATCGCGCTGAGCTTGGTCAGTAGGATGAAGGTGGTACGGCAATTCGGGTGAAACGGCGGCCGGGGGCCGGACTCCACGGGAAACTTGCGCTTATCCATCGAGCGGCATTGCTGGCTGGTCTTGCTGTCCAGCGTCGCCACCATTTGGATCTCTTCGACGATATCCGTGTTGGCCTTGGCCACCTCCATGCGCGCCTGAGACGAAACATGCTGAATCGCGGTATGTACGACCGTGCTGGCATTGCGGCTGGTGGTAGCAAGCATCCCGTCCTTGTACCCCGCCGCCTTGGTGCCGCGGATGTTGCGAATGATCTGGAAGTTCGTCTGCCCTTCGAAGAACCCCTGCCGGATGGTGCCGGTGACGCGCTCACGTTCGGCGCCGGTCCAGCCCTTGATGAAGGCTTTCAACAGCTTGCCGCCACCGGTACCGCGCACACTGAGCGGATTCGTCAGCACGGCGGTGCGGATTGCAGCAGCTGTCGGCGCGACCACATCCAGTGACACGCCAACCGGTGCCGACCTGGCAAGACTGGTCGCCTCGAACTCTGCCTCGTAGTTGGCGATATCCACCAGGTCGAGATTCAGTTGCGCGCTGTAGCGATCGAAGATGCCCAACAGCAGGCTATCCACTTCCTTCAGCAACGCTTCAAGGCGCTTGACGTTGTACTCAGTGAGGTCCGACTGGGTGAGTCGGTCACGGATCGAGCGGTCAATCTCCTTGAGGAAGGGAGCGAACTTGCCCACCTCCCCAGCTTTGAGCTTTTCGAGGAAAACGGCGTGCCGAATGGTCGCGTCAAGTATCGCTTGGTTCGCTGCCATCTATCTTGTCCTCGTCGTCCAGCCCAAGGCCATCGCCCTGCTCTTCCAGCTCGCCGTCGATCTGTTTGTCTGTGCGCTCTGGTGCGATCAGCCCAAGCTTGCGCAGGTAAGCCCGCAAGTCAGCCTTGGCGAATCCGCCGTTCTGCCACAAGCCAACCAAGGCAGTGATCATCTGCGGATCAGCCGAGAGTTCGACGAACTCCTGATTCACCTGGTAGGCGACCTTCTTGTCGGTGATTCCCATGTAGGTGCAGCACCACATGATGGCTCGTGTGTAGGCTTCGCTGACGTTCGCCACGCACCCGGCAAGAACTGATGTCGATGCTGACTGATCGCCGCGGGACTCTGTAGCGGTCTTGGTCGCAAGTGACGCAACCACCATACGGGCGCCCAGCTCGATCATCATCTGGTTTTTGTCGGCCATGGCCTCCTTGACCAGCGTGTTGGGCGTGGGCTGCGCATAACCGAATGCACCGCCAACGGGAAGCATCATCGGGGCCCTGGAGCCGACATAGATGCCGTTCTTCTCCATCCAGTCGCGCCATTGCTCATCCAGACCGCTGATCCACGGCTGAGCCTGCCCACACCAGAACACGCTGTCTTCGTAGTCAGCGCTGTTCCGGTAATGGCCCAGGTTGATCATGGCGATATCGTAAAGCGGCGATTCGTCGATGCTCGGGTCGTTGTTCTGCGCGCCGACGAAGGTGAACGGGATCTCCTTCAGCCGGCCGCCAGCGCCTTTCGGACGGAACTCCTCGGCAACCGCCAGTGGCCCGCCAGTCTCGGGCCCTGACCGGCGCCATACTCGACAAACGAAGCCGTCTTCCTCCAAGGCCAGCTCCCGGTATTGCTCAACCGTCTTGAAGCCGAAGCCATCAGGGATTTCCGGCGATTCCTTCAGCACTACCAGCGTCAGCACACTGTGTCCGTTCACCATGCCAGTGCGCCAATTAATGATCTCCTCGGCACAGTAGGTGAGGATCACCGCGTGCCCGCCAATGCCATTATCTTGGTGATAGTCGACGTACAGGCCATGCCGCCCAGCCTCGAGCACCTTTTCCAGCGTGCCCTGAGAGTGCTGATAAATGCTCACCCCGGAGCCGTTGGCGTTGTCTTGCAGGTACTCAAGCTTCGTCGGTACCGTCAGCGTCGGGTCTTTGTGGAAAGCCAGGCCAAGCAGCCCGTTTCGGGTGTGCCCGGTGGCGTTCTTGAACACCGCACGCTCACGGTAAGCTCGATTCCGGTCCTGATTTTCCGGCGATTTGTCGTGCGCGTTGATGTACGGCAGCCGATCGACAACCCGGTGCTGGCCTGCGCAGACGTCGCGAACGGTCGCCCAGCGGTCCAGCACTGCCGTGTATTCCGCCCGCTTGAAGGAGACGTCGTTGCTCATCGGGCGTATCCCATTTTGATAGCGGTGACCGGTTTGATGATCGGGTACTCGCGGTGGATGAAGTAGCCGCCTGCGTCGTTCGCGTGATCGATGCCGGCAGTTTTATCTGGCTCCCCATTCGTGCCCCACACCTGCTGCTCCAGGCCATCGGCGTAAGTCGGACAGGTGAACGGGTTGACCAGGTAGCGGCGCTCGCCCTGCGCATTGCAGAAGACGGCGTTCATTGCGTTGATTCGGTCCTTCACCGGCGGATTAGCCGCTGGAGCGATGACCGTAAACCCGGCCTGTTTGAGCATGGCCAGGTCGGTGATGCTGGCGTTCACGGACTTGCGCGAATCGCCCGAGGCATCGGGGTAGACCCTGATTTCGCAGGTTTTCTTGAAGTCGTTGCCGTCGTGCTGCCAGTAGCGTTCCTTGATGCGGCGGATCATGTCGGGCGTGTCGTAGCCGTCGATCAACTCATCCACTGCCCTGGGCAGGCCCTGGTCGCGCTTGACGTGGGTGATCGCCGCCATCTTGCCGACGTTGAAGTCCATCCCAATGAAAAGCGGCTCCCCGGACTGCACGGTGTCGAAGCATCCGTTCAGCTTGCGGTCGTAGGCCGTGTAGATCGTGCCGGACGTCAGGTTGACGAACTGGCCTTTGAGGTAGGCCATGATCAACTGCGGCGGATACGACTCCATTAGTGATGCAATGTAGTCATCCGGCAAGTTCAGCTCGTTATCGAACGTGCTGGCTTGCACCAGGCCGTACATCTCTTTGAGTGACGGCTTGTCGCGCAGCTGCTTCACGAACTGCAGGAAGACGAACTTGAAGCCTTCCGGTGTCGTGGTGACGTCCACCCCGTTTTTCAGCCCGGGCAGGTTGTAGCGCATCCGGGCAATGATCTTGCGCCAGGCCTGCTGAGCCTTGACGGCGGTCAGCACGTCCAGCTCATCCACCAGGGCATGGCCGATCTTGAAGCCGACAATCGTCTGCGGCTTCTCCATCGACCGGCAAATCACAGTGCCGCGATACTGCCGGCCGCTATAGATGTGAACCTCGTGGTTCGCCTGGTTGATCTTGGTCTTCAGCCCCCAGTCGTAGGCCACTTCATCCATGGTCGGATAGAAGATGTCCCGGATCTGCGGATAAGTCGGTGCGAAGTAGCCAGCGTTGACCCCAGGCCACTCCATGAAATGCTTGCTCAGTGCCGAGCATCCCACCCAGGTCTTGCCTGAGCCGAACCCGGCAACGAACGCGCGAAACTTGTGGGGCAGCGTGAGGAACTGAGCCTGCGGAACGTTAAGGCTCGGCATTCGGCTTCCTCGCATCCACCACGTCGACCTGGATGCGGGTCGGGATCACCGGTTCGTCGCCAGCTTCTTCCTTCCTGGCCCGGTTGACGTAGATGTCGCCAGTTTCCTTCGCAGCCTGTTCGAGGATCTGCATAGCCAGGCCGATGTTCTTCATCGACTCGGCCCTCTCCACGAAGCGGTTCATGGCGCGAAGGCGGAAGGCGCGGTTGGCGATCGGGATATCGACTGTTTCTTCCCTGAAGCGCTTGCGACACTCTTCAAAAAACGTCTTCCACTTCTGCCCGAGGTCGCGACCGGAATACTTGGTGGGGTCGTATCGCTCACACAGTTGGCGGGATACTTCGATGCCGTATTGCTCCTTGACGGCCTGGCAAACCTGACTGGGGGTGTCGAAGCAGGCCAGCGCTTGGACAATAAAGGTCTTCACCTCGTCTTTCAGGGCTGCCATAGATTCGTTTTCCGTCAAGGGCTGTCAAGGATTAAGCCAGCTTGAGCAGACAGGTTCCGCAGGCCCTCGCAATGTTCAATTTCCCCACCTCAGCAGGACTGTTTGCAGCATCCACCAAAGCTTGAACGTCAGGGCTCGCGCCGTAGCGGCGGACTACACCGACGAACTCTTCGACGTCGTGGCCCTGCAGCTTGATCTTCGGTGCACCGTCTTGGGTGAATGCTGGTTGACCGTACTTGTCGGTCGCGTGAGCTAGGTGATACAGCTCGTGTTCGATCAAGGCGCAGAACTCAAGGTCGCTGCACTGGACGCAGTAGTCAGCCGCCAGGGTGATGATGAAGGCCGGAACATCGCCGAACCAATCACGCATCTGTTGCTCCATGCGGGCTTTCTGCCAGCCACCGGCACGGAACGCTACCTGTTCGGCCTGGCCCAGGACTGTGCGGCCTTGCTTGCTGAAGCTCGACGACGCCCACATGACCCGGATGTCTGCATCCAGTAAGTGGGCATGGTCTTCGTTGTGAATGGTTCCCGTGTCGGTAAGGATCTCGGCTTGGAGCCATTCCCATACTTCAGGGGCTGGAGTCAGGCGGATACCGAAGTCGGATAGGTCAGACAGCTCAAGCAGTGACGCCGGGGGTATTGGTCTTTGCATCAGCCATACCCTCGTCAATGATCAGTGTGCGGATTGTGCCGCCGGTGCTGGTGTCGCGCTTGGAAGCCATCTCCACCGCCTGATAAGCAGTGGCGCCCATGTCCATTGCGGTGATGGCGTTGTCCGAACCGCTACCGATTGCGTACTCGTGGTCTACCGGGTATTTGAACAGTCGGCCCTCAGTCCAGATGATCTCTGTCACCCGTCCATCGTGTACGACTATCACCTGAGCATCACACTCCCCTTCAATCTTCGCACCAAAGAAGGCATCCATCAGGTTCAGAATGTCAGAGGTCGAACCAGAGCCGAAGAACACATGCCCATCGCGCTCACGCTTCTTGTCTGCGCTGTCAGTGATGATCCTTCCATCGCATGTTCGGCGGGAGTCATAGGCGATCACGCCGTCTTTGTAGGCAATGGTCGTCATACGGTTACCATCTGATGTGTTTGTGCATGGGCATGCCCGTGGAGCAATCCAACGAGCAAGCCCTGGGGAAGCCCGGCTTCTTTGGCAGCGTCCACGGCATCGGCAATAGCCTTGTCGAGTGCGGTTATTGCGGCGTTGATGTCCGAGCTCATTGGCAGAGCGTGGCGCAGGCGGGTGACGTTACTCACGATTCCTCCAGGGTTAGAACGGTGATCTCACCCCACACAGGATGGAAGTCGACATACTCGCCGTCCGTGGACTTGAGCGGCTGGTCGGCTACAACAGCGATACCGGCCTTCGCGTCGCACCAGATCACATGCGTGACGGGCTGGCCGTCGATGGCCACTTCCCGCCGGCCTCGACCATCATCCCAGTAGTGGACATGCTCGCCTGACTGGTCGCTCATGCAAGACGCTCCAGGGTGACTGGGTCAACCTCGATGTAGCCCATGCCGAAGTCGAACAAAGTGGTCTTCTGCCCGCACTTGCCGCAAGTACATACATCGTGGAACGGTGCTGGGCCATCCAGCTCGACGTGACGCCATCCGCCGCAGTTTGCCTGCCACGTATCGCACTTAGGGCACCGCTGATCGCAGTAGTAGCGATTCAGCCAGGCTTTGCGCTCTTGGCGCTCAGCCCAATGCTTGATCCAGGTCCAGATACTCATATCTTTCCCCAATTGCGCGCCACGATTTGGCGCATTCGAAAACGTGGCGCGGAATTGCGTTACTCGGTCCGCCGACCTGAGATGACTTCGCCAAGCGTCAAGCGGTGACGGCTGCGCTGCGATTTGATCCCGGCGGTGATGTCCTTGGCGACCATCCCGTTAGCAACGTCATCAGCGATGTGCCCATTGGCGAACTCACCGATGACACTGGACACGGCACCGGCCTGCGAGCCGTCTTGATTCGACGCGGCTTCGTAGCGGGTCACGACATAACGGGTGACTGGGCGAACTTGGTATTCGGTACTCATATAGCCTCCGGCCTGCGCACAGGCTGATTGTGGGTGAAACGTGTCTGCTACTTACCCCGGCGGTCGACACCACCAGGTGCCTTGTCGCATTGCAGGCAGTGCTCGCAGTTCAGCGTTCGGCAGAGCCAGGCCTTCACCCGCAACCAGCAGGTGACCATGAACATGTGCCGTACTCCGGCCATGCAGAGTGCGACATGGAAAGTCACTCCAGCACTGGTCGGGCCAAAGAAGATGTTCTGGCTACGGGTCATCACGACGAACCCGCTGATGGCAATGGCCGAATAGATCAGCTTGCCCAGGATGCCGTCCCTCACCTTCCCGCTCAGTACGCACCAGGCAGCCCATAGGGCGATCAGGCCGCAGGCGATGGAGTTGATCAGTTCAAGATTCATGGTGGATTGCCTCCCCCGAACCGCTGGCGAATGAGCGCCCAGAGGTCAGCGGCTTTGATGGCTCGGTTGATTGCTGCCAGGAGGGAACCGCCGAATGTGCCCAGCAAGAATCCGATGCCGGCGACGATCTTGGGCTCGGTGACATTCAGGTAGGCGCTGACCATGCTCGTCAGGTACAGCGAGCAGGCTACCCCGGTGATCAAGAACACCATCCAGGCGCGCCAGTCGGACAAGTCGTCCTTGTGCCACCAGCTCGCAACGACAGCCCCAATCAGGCCCGCAATCAGCAATTCGAACCTGTCGATCTTGTCGAGCAGGCGCTGTAGATACTCCATGCGCTCGACTCCGTGGGGCATGTTTGAAATAGGTCAGCCCCGGCGGCACTCCCTGCTCAGAGCGAAGGGTGTGGCGGGGCCGAAAACAGAAAGGCCCCGATCATGTCGAGGCTTATTGATTCCAAGAAGCAAAAAGCCCAGCACTTGGCCGGGCTTCAGTATTTATTCGAAAGGGCTGAATCAGACTCGCAGATTGTTAAACTAGCAACGCCTGCTCTTCATCCTCCAAGGCCCTAAGAGACTCCCCAACCTTCTCATTGAATTCGTTGAAAAGACTTCCAGCATCAAGAACAGCATCCTCCGCCGCATTATGCGAGATCGCGAATGAGGCCTGAGAGCAAAGCTTTGACAGCCTTTCTGCCATGTCTCTTACATGCTCGTCACGGACACGAACCTTGGTCAGGGTAACTTGACGGAAGGCAGAGCGAGATCGGTCATTCACGTCTTCGGTTAACTCGCTCTCACCCCAGCTCCCGGTTTCTTGGTACATATTGCATTCAGCTAGGTGCAGCACCGTGGTGCAACGCATCAAATCCGAAATAGCGATTTGTATGTCCCCGAGCGCTTTTCGTTGAATATCAATCCGCTGCATGAGGATGAGTTCTTTGCGTTTTTCGACTCTGGATTCTCTTTCAAACCCAGCCCGTCTTTTTTCCGTCCATGAATCAAAAAAAGCTTTTAGAAAGGCACCGATGACCAGTGTAACTACGGGAAACCAAATCGATGGACTTATGCCTTCCACTATTTCGTCCTTTTCAAGCGTCGAGGCCCACAAAGCAAAAGCCCAACTCTAGGGTCGGGCGTCTATCTAAATTCAGTAAATATCGATGCTGCTTAGCTTGGCCTGAGCAAATGGTGCGGTGGTAGGTGCTGAAAACTTCCAGTTCTCACCAGGACCAATGTCCGCTGCGTGAGCCACTGTATTGCCGATTACATTCCCGGCCGCGTCATAAAGCTTGAACTTCACAAATACAGAACCCAGCTGGGCATTCGTATTGTTGTGAGCAGTGCCCATTACCGCGATAAATCCTTCAGGAGCCTTGCCTGCATGAATACCGGAAACCGTTACACGGTCGTCTGCAAGCGCGAAGGTGGAAATCAAGAGTGCGGCCATGGCGAGGATCTTTCGCATCGGTACTGCTCCATTTTAAATAGAGCTCAACCTTTGCCCAACCAAAGAGTTCTGTCAACATCCCAGCTACTGTGTATTCGCTCTGTACTCGCACAAAAAGCCCGACTCGAAGGCCGGGCTCTTTGTGTGTCGCGCTTGAAAAGCTGAACACGTTGCCATGAAAACAAGGCTATTCCGCGTGTGCAAGTATTTTTTTATGCGGCTTCGATGAATCGCTCCAGCGAGCAGTCTATCCATCCGACGCCCGTCTTGATGATTTCCCTGGCCTTGGCTTCGCTCATATCGTACTTGTTGCCAACTCGCTTGGCTGGCCACTTGGCCGCGTAGTACAGCCAAACGAAGTCGCCCATTTCAGGCGCCCGCTTGCAAAGCCTAGCAACTGCGCCATCAACGACAATAGCCAGTTCATCCGTTATGACATAGGACCTACATGTCGATGGAATCATATCTCTCATGATCGCCCAGGACGGCGACACATAGCTCGGCACGCCCATACCATCCATGCGCCAGAAGCCCCACTGTTCAAGCATGTACTCGGTATCACCCAAAGGAAGACGCGCTGGTTTTCTGGTATTCATGCGGCTTTCCTCGGATCTGGATCAATCAGGCCAAACAGGTCACGCAGCAACCGGTCAGCGGGTTTGTTCTTTGCATTGCCCTCGATCAGCCAGCGTTGCCCGAAATCATGGAAACCAATCTGCGCTCGACTGCCGTGCCAACTGGCGACCATATCCAACAGGTAGGCCAGCGCACTCGGCCCGCCGACTTTGACCTTGGCCAGTTCCTCACCCGCAATCTTCAGAAAGCGCCGCTCCAGGTCGCTCATGCTTTTGCGCGGCAATGCTGCTGTGACATTACTCATGATCTTTTCTCCCCTTTGAGCGGCTGGTGAATTTCAATACGCGCCCCATTTCAACCTCTTCGGTGCTTGGTGCTTTACCTCCGAAATCAACAAACCTGACGTACTTGCCCTGCTGCTGCACAAGGCACGAACCGACCTTTGCGTGCCTGACCTTGCCGACGATGAGTTCGGTTACTCCGTTCTGGCCCTCTTCGCTGTCCATATCGCGGTGCACCAAGATCACTACATCAGCGTCCTGCTCGATCTGCCCAGAGTCCCGGATGTCACTCGGGCGAGGACGCTTGTCTGGACGATTGGTTGAGCCGCGGTTGAGCTGGGCCAGCACGATCACCGGGATCTTGAGCTCCTTGGCCAGGTTCTTCAGGGCCGTAGATATCTTCCCGACCTCGATAGAGCGATTGGCGCTACCTTCGGCGCTGATCAACTGGACGTAATCGACCAGCAACACGCTGAGCCCTTCCCTGCGCTGGCATTGCCGGGCGATTGAGCGGATGCGGGGCATCGTCATGCCCGCTTGGTCATTTACAAACAGCTTGGCTTCGTTGAGGACGCTGACCGCGCTGGTTAGCTTTGGCCAGTCATGGTCTTCAAGATCGCCACTGTCCAACTTGCTCAGATTGACGCTACCGATCGATGCAAGACCGCGAGTGATCAATTCCTCCTTGGTCATTTCCATGGAGAAAGCCAAGCCGACGCCATCAAGGTTGCAGGTGACGTGCTGGGCGATTTGCAGGCCGAGGATGGTCTTGCCTGAACCTGTCAGGCCGCCAACGACGATCATGTTGCCCGGACGTAACCCGCGCACTAACTCATCAAGATCCGTCAGCCCAGTCGAAAGCCCGGTTGGCATCGTTTTGTTGAACTTCGAGTCTATGGCGTCGACAACACCAGGAAGGATTTCGCTCGCCCTGTAGTAATCCCGCTGGCCGTCGTCGTCCAGATCACGTAGGTCAGCCGTCGCCTGCTGGGCAAGTGCGATGATCTCCGCAAGCGGTAGTTCTTCCGTGGCTTGCTCACGAATCACATCTCCGGCCTCAACCACCCGACGAAGTATTGCCCGCTCCCGAACGTGCCGAGCGTACGTCTTCCAGTTGGCGGTGCTGCTCACGTTATTGACGATCTCGACTGCGAACGCCAGGGTGCTATCACCGCTCGGCAACTTCGGCCGCCAAAGCCCAACTGTGACCGGGTCAACCGGATCACCTGTGGCGTGGCAGTCAATGATTGCCTGGTAGAGCGCGGCGTTCTCCAAGTCGTGGAAATCGGAGACGCTGACCTTGCTGGTCACTTCGTCGAACAGATCCGGTTTCAGCATGATCGCGCCCAGGACGCCATGCTCGGCTTCGATGCTGAACAGTTCGCGGCTCATACGGCACCCCGCGCAGATGCCCAGCGAAATACCACCACAATGCCGCTCTTGTCGCGCAGGCGGTCAACAGCTCGATCACCCAGGCACTGGCGCAGCTCGGTCACGCCCAGGTTGCTCACCACGATTGTGGGCTTGATCTTCTCGTACCGGCCATTGATCACCTCGAACAGCACCTGGCGTTCGAAGTCGGTCCCGTGCTGAACGCCAACCTCATCGATGACCAGCAGGTCGGGGTGAATCAAGTCGGCGTAGACATCCGCCTCGGTACGCCCGCGATTGCCAAACGTGGCTTTCACATCGCGGATGATTGAACCGGCGGTAGCGTAAAGACCGCGTAGTCCATCATGAGCGTGTTCGCGGATCACGGCCTGCAGTATGGCCGCGCCCAAGTGCGTTTTTCCTGTGCCAACGGTACCCAGCAACATCGCGGAACGCCCGACGGCAAAGTTCTCGCCGAATGCTTCAACGAAACCGCCGCAGGCTGCATGCGCTTGAACCTGCGCAGGAGCCTCAGCAATCCAGTTGTCCAGAGTGCAGCCCATGAAGCGATAGGGGATACCTGCGTCGAGGAGGCGTTCGTTCAGCAGTCGGTCCCGCTGGATACCCACCGCCTTCGAACGCTGGTCAAAGTCTTGTGAGTGGCGAGCATCGAAGTGGCAACGGAGGCAACCGAACCAAACCGGATCGGCGCCAAACTGTTGCACCAGGTGATCAGCAAAGCTGCCATCCACCTGGCATTCACCCGCCCGAGTTTCGAGGGTGTACTTTGGTTTTGTGGTCATGGGGTCACGCTCGCAATTCGATAGGTGCCGTCGGTCTGCTGCTCAAGGCCGTCGGTGTGGTCAATTCTGTTGAGGTCCACGTGATGGGACTGCTCGGTCGTAGCCAGGAGCTCGTCTTCCCAACATCGGCCGTTGAGCCAGGTAGCTGGGAGCGGAATGTATTGGCCGCCGTCCTTGATCCAGTCAGGTCGCAGACAGTGCCTTGCCAATGCAGCAAGCACGGTTTCGCGCAGTGCAGCGTCAGGTTTGAGCTTCTTCCAGGCTGACTCGGCGCTCGGTCGTTTCTGACGCCGCGGGTACAACCGGTAGAACTGCTCAAAACCGTCTAGCGGATCCGCAGCTGCAGGTTTGATATCTCGCTTCGGTTTCAAGTCCGCCGAAGCGGGTTGATCAGTTACGGGTTGCGCCTGCCCATTTGCCTCAGCTTGAGATTCCAGTGTCGTATCGTCCGGCGGAGCATCGCGACGATGGACATGCTCTTGATCTTGTTCTTCTCCTTTCCTATTACCCATCCCTTCCCTTCCGGGGTCGAGGCCTATCAGAGGATTCGACGAGTCCTCGTCGAGAAGTAGTCGAATGATCTTAGAGGGCTCGCCGACAGAATCACCTCCAGGCCCCGGTTTCTGGTTGTCATCAGTGCCAGCCCCCAGAAGTGGCGGACTGGACACCGCTGGGGACTGAACAAACTCCGGGTACTTGAAGGTTGGTTTATCGATCCTTTGGTGCTCCCACCCGCTGACATGCAAATACCGCTTGCCAGAGTGCTCGTAGAAGGCCAAAAGACCGTTCGACGACAGCTCGTCGAGCATTCGACGAATACTCGACGAGCTGATTTCGTCACCGGGAAAAACCCGGGCCTTGATGGTTTTCTCCGAGTCAGGATGATTGCCGCCATCGTCACAAAAATTCCAAATACCAATGAACAGCAAGCGTGTCAGAGCCTGGCACTCCATCACCTGTTCACTGCTCCAGAACTCTGGCTTGATCGTCCTAATGCGCGCCATCAGATATCCAGCTCCTCTGTCACGCGACGGATGAAGGCATCGTAGGTTTCAGCCATCTCGAAACCTTGGCGCTCCAGCGACTCGCGGTAGGCCTTGGCGCTGCCGTAAAGCACCCAGCGCTCGCGCTCTGGAAGCGTTCGGAAGTTACCGTAGGTTGGCCAGGGGCCGGCGATGGTGCAGGCCGTTGCAGGTTTAATTACGGGGATTCCCGTAGTTGATTCGACAGAGCCGATCATTGCAGCGTCTCCCCATGCTTGCGGCACATCCCGGCACCCATGGTTTCCATTGAGCCGCCAGACAGGCGCAACACCAGCAGGCGCAGTGCTGTGGTGGAGTCAATTGAGAGCGTGCGAGCCTCGTCCAACGCCAAAGCCTGCGGTGAGTGGTCCATGATCAGAACTCGAACGCGATCGCTGTAGTTGAACGCCGCGCAAGCCAGTTGTTGGTCCGTCAGGCCGGCGAATGCCTCATCCGGTAGGCACTCCCCAGGGAACACGACGATGGGAATGCTGTTTTCTGGTCGTGGCTTTCCCTCCAACAAGTGGCAGCTCATGGCTTCAAAGTGATCCAGGGCAACTTGCCTTGCATCGTGGCCAGTCCTACGCCTGAACAGCACCATGAGTGCGTAGTAGGCTCGGTACAGGTCAACGTGAGTGTCATCCTCTTTTTCAATGGAGTACTCAGGCTCGTCGATGACGTCTAGCGTGTCCTTGACGACCTCGAAACACTTCAACAACAGCGCTGCATCGGGATATTTCTCGAAGTGCGCTTCGTCGATGACGGTTGGGCCAGTTTCTTTGGGAAGACTCATGAGTCGAACTCCACACTGCAGTACCCGCCAGCTTGCAGCACGCGCCGAGTTCCAAATAACTTCAGATTTACAGCCTCACAATCCTCACGGTAGCGATCGTATTCGGGGCCGGTACCGACAGCTTGGTTATCGACCCAATCCGGCAAATGCTTGCGAGCACGCATTTCGTTGAGAAAGGTCCACCACCTAGAATAGTGTTTACGCTCAGCCTGGATAAGCTCTGCAACAGCTATACGCTGCTCCTCGGAAAGGCCGTGTAGTACGCTCCCCTCTTTAGCCTCATACAAAGTGGCCTCGGTATCTCGTACTTTTGGATTTGGAAACGCATGTACATTCGAGCTTGCTTGTTCTTTACGGATTGCGCGTGCCATGATTAACACCTCTGCAGTTGTGTAGTCCTGATCACACAGGACGATTAGATGAGCCCGGTTCCCGCCGGGTTTGTTGCTTTCTGCACCGGGCAAAATTGACTCTCCACCCGTTTTAAATAATGCAAGTCTCCAGACGACCGCCTGCTCTGCCGGTCCTTCACGCCGCTTTCACCGACTCCTCCAGCACCAGCAAGCTCTGCCGAACATGGCCGATTTCCTTCTGAATGCCGGCCTTTTCGATCTGCGTTACCCGGCCATCCGCCATGGCGTCATGAACCGCCCGGGAAACATCTCCAGTTTCAGCAGCCATGTGGACGAGCGCTTGAACCAGGCTTTTGCCATCAGGCTTAACCAGCGGCACCAACTCGTACCCCAAAGCACAAGCCAGCAATTGCAGTGGCTCTGGATTGTTGCTGTGCACCAGGATCTGGAGGAACTGCTCGAGATTCAGGCGATGCGAGTCATCGTTGGTATTGCTGCGGTTGAGCAACGCGGTGTGGCTCATGCCCATCAGATGAGCCAATTGTTTTGGCCCCGCCTCCAGAACTGCCTCGTGGATTGCGCGATGTACCTGTTCCATTTCGGGAAACCTCTTGGTGGTTGTCGTGGCGGAACGTTCAGCTCGAGGCGAAGATATGCGTCCTCGGTCAGGGCTTCTTTTAAACGGGTTTAAAGATTCGGCTCTTGGCCTGAATTACGCAGATAGGCCCAGTCAACATCGGGCCGGAGCTCTTCACAGGTCACCGCCCTGCTCGACTCCCGTTCAAGGTTAATAGCGAGGCCTGGACCCGCCCGGCGAAAACCGTGGGCAATCTGCTTGAGGTTCCCAGCACTGGTGCCGCTGCGCTTGGCCAACGACTCCACCGAGGGGGTGTCGAGGGACCGAATGAGTTCGAGTAGCGTCATGTTTGCCTCCGAAAGAAGCTCAGATTACTTTTTGCTAATTCAAATAGCAATAGCATTTTATAATTTACTGTTTGCTAACGCAGGGACACTATTCGCCTATGGATATCAAAACTCTTCGGGTCGACGCGCTGCGGCGTGTCATCGGCCCACTCAGCCAGAAAGACTTCGCCGACCAGCACGATCTGGACGCGTCGTATTTGTCCCAGATCCTCAATGGGCACCGCTCCCTGGGCGAGAAGGCAGCGCTCAACCTCGAGCAGAAAATCGGGCTCACGCCTGGTGTACTGGTCAACCCTAACGGGCAAGGGCCGGCGATGATCGAGGGCGAGTACACGCGGCAGGATTTGGTGCGAGAGGCGCCGTCGGCCTACCAGGTCCTACAGGACAAGGCGACGCCGAGAGCTGTTGCGGTTATCGAGAAGCTCGCCCGGGCCGCGGCGAAGGGAAGGCTCAAGGAGTCGGACCTAGTTCTACTCGAAGGCATTGCAGGACTGCTTGAGAAGGCCAACGCTGAAAAGCCTTGAGCCAAATGCAGAAAGCCCGGCACTGGGCCGGGCTAGAAATTTGATAGAGCTACTCAGTTATCGTTGCGAAACTCACGTCCAAGACGCCCTAAATAGAGCATGAGTTCATTGTCATTTGCTTGGTCATGAGCAGAAGGCATCAAAATCCCGATAATGCAGAATTTGTGATTCTCAAAAAGCCCCCTAGCGTAAACAAGCGCAATATCATTCTCAGGCTCACCCTTCCGACATTTACGCTGCGCCTGCTTTTGTCGCTTTGGAAAATTCCTAGGCGGGATACACAGGTGAATATGTTCGATGCATCCAGCTATCGCTGGAGGAGAACCGTATTCAACATCCAGACCAAAATAGTCAGGTAAATCTTCGCGCATGGATTGCTGATAGCGGCAAAAATCCGCTAAAAGCTGGTCCAAAAATCCGGGATGGGAGGACTCAAGAGGCTTGAAAAATCTCTCATAGGTACTCGGATGAAATGAAACCTCAATAGGCTCCATCAATCAGGAGTTGAACGACGAAGCAGCTTCTCGACTCAGCTTGGCAAGAGCAACCAAGCCTTTACGATCAATAGCGCTGACATAGGGTTTTGGCTCTGCCAGCATCTGACGGATCAGGTTTGCGTTGCGATCAGCCTTGTGCCGGGACTCCGCTAGAACGGTAATCAACTGGTCTCCATGAGGACCCAGTTCGCCCGTGCCTTTGAGGTCTCTAATTTCCTTCAAGGCTCGACCAAATATCTCCGACACAGTAACGAACGGATTATTCAGAAGACGTTGATGTGGAACTTCGCCAGCAAGAATGGCAGCGTAAGCCCTGTCAAAAAAAGCAATTACTCGCTCACCCATTTGGATCAGGCCAGGTATTCGAGCCAGAGCGTCAGCATCCGCAGAGCTTGAAGCTATCAATTCGCCTTCCCGATAGGAAGGCTCTTGCCCAATTTGAGCAGCATCACCGGCAAACGCGGTCGCAGACACAGCCAGCGCACAAACAAGTGCGAGCTTGGTAGCGATTGGAGTTTTGCTTTCGACGACTGACGCCATGGGACTCTCTCGATGTGTTGCTCGCACAGATCAAGCTGACGTGCGTGTCAACCAATTATAACCGTTGCTCATATTTGAGCAATGGCTTGCTAAACCTTCGACTTACGCAGGGCCAACGGTCCTTTTCGCTACGAGATTCTTAGTTTTTATCGATCCTGCTACAACGCACCTGTATCTCCATCCAACGTGGACGGATAGTGATTAACTGATATAGCACGTTGTGACGCTCATCAAGCCAACTCTCTTAGGTGCGCCTTGAAAACTACGCCTCCTGATCGAACAAAGCCCGGCGCTAAGGCCGGGCTCAATTCACTCCTACGCCAACAGATCGGCGTCCCTCTCCCGCCACAGCGCTTCCAGCTTCGTCAGCCCCTTCCCGGTGATCAGTGTCGAGCACGTAGGGATCGTGCCCTGAATGGGATGCTCAAAGGTCCCGAGCTTCACATCCAGCAGGCCGGCCTCGATCTTCGCCTGGTACGGCTCGTTCGATCGGGTGATCCAGCCCTTCTGCCGCATGAACTGCAGTAGCCTGGTGCGGCCGGTACCGATGAGCTTCGCAGCCTGGGCGGCGTTGTACGTCTTGTGTGAAACCACCACCATGTCGTGAAAGGCCACCTTCGGCGCGTCCTGCTCCACCTTCACTTCCAACTCGTGGTTTTCCTGGGACAGCTCAGTGTTGTCAGCTTCCAAGGCGACAACTTTGCGGACGTTGTCAGTCAGCAGTGCAAGCAAAACCTTGGGGTCGTTTAGGCGCGTCATATCAAACGCAGGCTGGAATGCCGATTCCTCCAGTGCCTGCCAGCGGTCGACCAGCGCACCAGTGAACTCAGGGCTTAGCTGCGCGACTACCACTAGACTGTCACGCTTTCCTTTTTCGCCGGAGAATACATATTCCTCGACCGGCCGGCCGCCGGTAGGCTTTTCCACCATCGGTGGGATATCGATTACCCCCTTGGCTGCCAACCTCTCAATGGCTCGCTTGACGCTATCGTGTCGAGAGCTCACCAGATCGGCTATTTCCTGTGACGACATTGTTCGGGCCACATTTGAAGACTGCGGAAAACGTGGCGCACCATCAGAAGATTGCTCGGATTGAATGGAGATAGTGTTCATCGCGTTTTCTCCAGGCCTTCGGCGACAGAGTCGATTGCAGCCTTAGCAGACTCGACCGCCAAGTGTAGCAACCATGCTTGGCTTGGCGTAACAATGAGCTCTGCCATTCCCGCGTCCCCCAACGCCGATCTCACGCTATGAAGAATGCAAGATGCCTGATTTAAAGCATCGACGGCAGGAACGCCTGGACAGACGCTGTACAAATCTTGTCGCTCAACGTTGCAGCGTACGAATGAAAGCGGCACGGTCAGCGCCCCTTTAACAGCGCCAGCATTGAGTTTTTCGTTTACTTCGGTATGCTTATTCATGACGATTTCTTCCTCGAAGTTGATCTCGTTAATCCCAACCCCAGCGCCGGCCAGCGCTGGGGTTTTTTTATGCTTGGCTGATTTGCTCATCTTCACGCTCCAGGGATTTTCTCAGGCGGAATACAATTTCGCTGCTTAGGCTGCGTCCATTCTCAGTTGCCTTTTTTTCAAGGTGCTCTCGCATCACCACAGCGATGCGAACGCCAACTACCTTCTTTTCTGCGCCTTTCATGAAGCTTTCTCCGTTGTCTGAGCGTTGACTTTATTGCTCTTTGTTGCCTTTGTAAAGCAACATGTTGCTTATTTTGCATGTACACGCCTAGCCGTGTACTTTCATGGCTTTACTTGCACTGACGGAGCATGAATTGGACGCATTGTTTGGCAAGCGGTTAGCCCGAGCTAGGGCAGCGGCCAACATGACACAGCGGGAATTGGCGGGCGCTGTCGGCATAACTTGGTCTCAGATTTCTCGCTACGAAGCCTCGAAGGCAAAACCGCGTCTCGGGGTTCTACTCAAGCTTGCCGAGGCATTGGGGGTGACAGCGGAGGACCTATCCGGCGAAGGCAGCGATGACGAAGGCCGTGAAATTACCTTGATGCTTAAAGCCTCCGAGGAAAAAGCAATTGAAGATTTTGCTGCCAGAGAAGGCATCTCCTTTGAGCAGGCAGTAAATAAGATAGTCGCAGCCGGTATGAAGGACCGTATGGACAGAAACCCCGACTTGATGGCGCAGTTGGAGGCTGAGATTCCAGGTGCATATCAGAAGCTTATTAAATTGCTAGCCAAAGACCAGAGCGAATAGTTCCTCATCTCCATTAGTGCAGATTAAATCAACGCTTCGAAGCCCAATAGTACGGTTTGCGCGCAGACCTTACGGTATGCGCGCAAACCGTAAAAACTTACCGCTGTGATTGCTCGTATTGACCAATCCACTCGTAAAGCGTTCTTTCTTTGACTCCATGGACGCGAGCGATAATCCGCACAAAATCAGCACGGCTTCTGTACTCGTGCTTTGATTCCACCCACTCATTGACTAGCTTGGCTTTGAGTGCGTTTGTGGGCGCGTGCCTACTACTACTGGCCTTTTTTGCTCTTGATCCCAAAGCGAGGCCAACCGACGCAATGCATTCTTTATAAAGCTTTGCAGAAGATAAGTTTGTTTGGACTATATCAATAGCCTCATCGAGTCCACGTCCATCTATATGGCTAGCGATAACACAGCTATCCACGTGCATTACTGCTATAGCGGAAAGTAACTTCTCAAAATCAGGGAATTTATCCGCCGCAATTTCACCACTAATGACTGTATCCTTTGCCGTCCTCATAAAAACCTCTACGAGCCACCCAAGTGGGGCATCTTGCATTTCAGCAACCAGATTAGTTACAGGAGGTTCGTCCGCATCTGAATGTAGAACCAGTACATCTGCATCAATCCAGCTCTGCACGACAGGTGCAAATTCTTCTTCAATACCAACAATCTCCTTGTAAATATCTTTAAAATCCTGGACCGATGGATTTTTACCTAATTTTTTTGCAACAAGAACATATGCCTCACGGCCAAGGCGCCAAACAGATGGAAGCGAAGGCTGTCCGTTCCACTCATTGCCATACCAAGACCTGTCACTTGGTACGCCATCAAGCCCTATGAACAGTTTTTCTTTAAATCCTAACTCGCCGTCAGCGAAAGTTAAGTAAGGATCCACAGCCAAAAAACCGCTGAAGCTCATGTCACACCTCGCATACCGCGTCCCATAGCTGTCTATCCATCCAGCGATGACACCAGTTTAACCAGCCCGTTAGCAAATTGTAATAGCCCTGCGGCGCATCCGAGGAACACACCCAAAATGACCGGGCATTCAGGCGTTGAGGGCGGCATCTGGGATTGGTAGAGTCAGCGCCCCACCACCTGAATCATGGAAAGATGATGCCCACACTGCGCTGGATGATGTTGCCGCTGACCGTTGCTGCGCTGAGCCAAACGGCGTGGGGGTATGGAGATATTGATAACCTGGCAGGATCAACAATCTTGGCTTCTGGCGGACTTGAGCGAGTTACCTGCCCTCCTCTCGGCAATTACGACTGCATGACCTGGCCTCAAGACTTGTACAAGCTCAAGCTACAGAACGTTTGCTTTACTGCCAGGATCATGATGTGCAGCTACTCCTGTGAAGGCTTTATTGCACAGAAGGCCAACATTCAAACGCTTTATGTGGTTGGCAGTACTGGCCTGGACAGTTCGTCGATCAAGCTTTACAAGTGCCCGAACATGTACTGACGCCTTCAGATTGCCCACTAACCGGTTGGGCCTTGTCCACCGCAAGCCGAATGGCGACCTCCAACAAGACTGGAACCTGCGTATTTATGGACGTATATGCAAATGAATGAGGCAAAAGCTCGCAAGCTTGAAGCAGAAATCAATGAGCTGAATACTTTTATAGAGGCTTTGCGCTCGTCGATTGATGCGCGCCGGTCTCGGATTGGATCGGCGAAGACATTGGTACTCGTGGCGCTTTGCTTCGTAGGCGCCACGGGCGTGATTGGAATGTTCATGGAAGGGTTGCGGTGGCACTGGGCGGTGATGATAGGGATCGGCGGACTCACGCTCCATCACGCCCTTCAGACAGAAAAGTCATCGACGGCCATGAAGCAACTGCTTGCGGATACCAAGGCGCGTCTTGACGAAGCAGAGGACGAGTTGAAAAACGAAACTGCAGCGGAACGGTTGAAGGCCCTGTTCACTAAGTCTGGTTGAACTCCAATATCAAACGGAGCGTCCCAATGCTCGAGCGTGCAGCGCCTATCTGTACTTGTTGCTAATGGTGGTTTAGCTGCCCAGAGTGATACGTTCAGTCTCCTCACCCGGCGTGAAGAGACAAGAGCATGGCTGCACTCGAGAAGCGCTATCCCCGCGAATCGTTCACAAGGAAGCTCACCCGGATATGCCAGAAGCTGGACGAGGCATCCACCCGAGCTATCGCTCACAAAGACTTCTTCAACAAAGCAGTGACGTCCCGGGTTGAGATCACTTCGCTGTGGGCTGTCGGCTCGTACGCCCGAGGCGCGCTGATGTGTGGCGACCTGGATCTTGTCCTTGAGTACCAACTTGTGGAAGGCCCTCACCCTGCGCCTCGCACTATGACGAAGACGTTCTTCGGCGCCCCTCCGTACGTTAGCTATTACTTCGGAAAACCAGAGAGCAGCACCTCAGGAGTTGCGTTCCCTGACGCAATCGTGATTTGGACCGAGCCTGGCTGCGATTGGAGAGCTGCGATCGATTCAATTAAGCCTGTCCATAGCGCCGGCCGCGCAGCACGCGAGACGGACTCGATCCCGCTGCGACCGGAACAGCTGTACATGGAAGCGGAGCGTCTGCAGGAGTTAGCAGCGCAGGAGAGAAAAGGCCTCGTTGACTGGGAGTTTGTCGAATTCACCTCGGCAGACCTCGATCCGGTACCGGCAGAAGAAGTCAGCGATCGGGATAGAAAGCTCCTCCGGATAGCTCCCATGATGGGCAAGAAATCCCAGGCGCTGATACCTGCGATAATTCGATTAATGGCCAGGTACGAGCCCAATGGAGGCTGGGGTTCATCAGATAGCTATCGCGTGAAGTTTAGCTGCGGTGCGACAGCTCTGCATTTGGGGCGCCCCGCTTTGCCGCACAACCCATTCGAAGAACTAACCATCAAGCAATACGCCCTCCTCCCGCACATCAGCAGGAAGGGCCCTAACGGCGCTTGGGTAATTCGCCGCGGCCCCAACCATCCAGACACCAAAGCTCTCGCAAACAGGCACGCTTATTATCTGGGAAGCCAAGGATATCCGGAGACAGTTGCGTATCGCGATCGAAGTAAAATCTGGTCGACGGAAATGCTTGAGCTTTTCAGCACGCACGAAGATGCCGAAGAATTTGCAGCCATGCTGGATGAGGAGCGTGGACCACCAAACACGGTGATTAGTAGAGCCGAAGGGCTAGACCTGATCTCACTTTTCGCCCTGGTGGACGTCGTCGAAATTGGGGAGCATCAGCTCGCAATTACACGTGCCAGCGCTGCCTACTTTGAGCGAGACAAAGCGAAGATGGACGAGATCGTGGCCGCCCTCCCCCTGGCGATCAATCCCGCCCCTGCGCCCTCAGCCTAGCAATACCCTGCTTGATGTGCCCGGCGTTCTCGCCGATCGTCTCCAGGGCACCGCGCACGTTGCCGCCAGCCTCGGCGCTGCCTTGGCTTTCGACGAGCAATGTCAGCTCCATCAAAGCAGCCTCAAGAGCGAGCTGGTTCTCGCAAATGCGTTCGAGAGTGTCAGGAAGAGAGTATTCGAGAGAGGGCATTAGATTTTATCCAAGCACATGAATTCGCTTCAAAGTTCTTGTTCATTGCGGGCTAAATCGATAATGCGTCTGCGAGCGGACCTGACCGGCATGCCACCGGTCGGGTCTGTGCGCGACGTCTCGGCTATTCCAGTTAGTGGTCAGTGACGGTGATGTAAGGATCCCAGGTATGGGTTTCGCCGATTTGCTTCAGGCTACGGTCCAGCAGGACGAATTTGATTTGATAGGCGAGCTTCCCCTCGCTTTCAGCAACGGCCTGCCAAACGGTGTAGGTCACATCGGTTTTAGCGAAGGCTTGGGTTTGGCCGTCCTCTAGATAGGGCACCGGGATATTTTTAACGTTTATGGGCGTTGGTGCAGAAATGGAGCCGCCCTGCGTGGAATCCTTGGATTGGTTGATGCCGATAATAATTGCGACGCGGTCAAAGTTACGCGACAGGGTGGTGGCACGCCAGCGGACGATGTCTCCCGGGTTGAGGTCGATCCACAGTTCGTAGCCTCCGTCGGCGGTGATGCCGCTGGCTTGGCTATCGATCGCATCGCGATTCACGAGCATGGAAACCGCATTAGCTACTAATGCGTTGGGGTTGGCGATCAAGTAATCGGCGTCAATAGCGATGAGTACATCAATGGTTTGGGTCGATCCAGACATTTTACAACTCCTTGTTTGAGTGGCAGTTGCCGACCGCGGCCCTAAAAGGGAGTCCGGCCACCCGGTCCCTGGGTGCGGTCTGTGGGAAGAGTAGATGAGGAACCTCTAGTGTCAAGGCGTGGGATTTTGATAAGGGTGGGTCGGTCAGTTTTGCAGAGATGAGCAGCCGACTGAAAGGTTTTCACTAGGGCTTGGGGGGGAACCCTATGTGTTTCGTGGCGTACAGCCGTCGTTGCTCTAACACTGACTGGATACCTGCCATCGCGACTATGCTGAGTTTACCCACAACCGTGATAGAGGCCCCAATGAGAGAGGCACGACGAAAATTGACCCTGACAGCCTGGTGAGAGCTTTCAGCGCTGGATGGAAGTCGAACGGGCGCAGAGGTTAAATACTTCGAATTGCTGAGGCGGGTTGATGCCATGGAGCGAGCCGACCTCATCAAAGGTGATGAGTGGATAAGGCTTGTGAAGCACGCCGGAGCATTGCTTTGCAGTACTGCGCAATGTATGGCGGGCCAGGATAGGCCAGAAGAAAGATAACCCGTCGTCGGGTCCAGTTGTCCGTTGACTCCGGCCATCCGGGAAGGGCGTGGGAAGCATAGCCGCAGGCAAAAAAATGGCCCGCTTAAGTGCGGGCCTAATGGGAATTTTTCAAAGGAGTAGGGCGACCTTACTCACCGTCGTGTAAATGCCAAGTGAAAAGGATGTCCCAAAAACGGATGGTCTGGTGTCACGGCAAGCTTGAAGGTCGATCAGAGAGAAGTAGCGATTGCTTGGGCCAGTTGCATGTCAGACATGAGAGGCAACCTGTAGGTCGAGCGATAGAACTGAGATGCTTGCTCAAACTGAGCGCCGCGAATCTCGCCCTCCGAACCAATGAATGCCAGAGCGTCGGTCTTCGCCGATTTGAAAACCTTTGGCGGCTCGGTCGTGAGAGATGTGGTCGCTCCAATTAAAATGGTTGGCGCGGAGATTGTGAGAAATATCGCGGCAGCGATAGGGTTAGCACCATCACCTGATACGGCCTGCGTGCTGACCGCTGCCAGCAGGGCGATCGCCAGCGTCTTCCATGAGTCCATTCTTCGTTGCTTCCATCACGTCCAGAGATCGCCACAATAGCAGAGCATGGCGGTCGCCAGAAACAAGAAGCCCGGCGCTGAGCCGGGCTTAACGAATGTGGTGAAGAACTTTGTCTCTGAAGTTATCAATATCAGCAATGTCCGGCACAAAATCATTCGCCGCCTTGAGCAGGCGGGTGTGATCTTGTTTTGGAAGAGAAGAGAAATCGCTGCAAACGATGATCGAGGTGAAAGACTCTCCAACCTGCTTCAGGTGCAGAAGGGTAATCGTGGTAATTCTCGCTTTATCTTTGCCATTTACCCCGAAGAGATAAATAGGCCGGCCTTGCGACTGTATCCGGTAATCGACCGTGTAGGCCGGGCCATCCGCAATCTCAGGCACATAGTTTTCCTCAAAGCTGTCAGCAGGAAGGATGGATTTCAAGGCCGCCCGCAGATCATCGTAGAACGTCGAACCAAGACGGGAGCGTGACCATAGCGCCATGTCTTCAACGCGCGACAAACCCTGAGTCAGGTCAAACAGGCCCCGCACCAGCTTATCCGCTGGAACCTCAATGAAAATTTCACCATCTTCATCGCGCAGTCCGGATTCTGCCAGGATTCCTTGGTAGAACTTTCCTCGCGAGCCATTTGAGTATTTTGAAATGTCGTTCTCGTAGCTCAGGCGCATCATTGTTGTGCCAGCATCGGACAACCGCCAGCCACCAGACGTCCTGGCTAGATAAGCAGTGAACTGATCCCCGTCGCGTGCAACCAGCGGGAGAGATACCGCCAGCAAATCCCCGCACTCACGCACAGCAACATCTTCGCAGAAGGCTGTGCAGAGTGATTCGCGGATTTCAGTTAGTTCATTCATCAAAAAAACTCAGCTGTGTCGTCATACCCTTGACTGCCCCGTTCTCGATTGTTGGCGGGACGGGCTTTTGCAGGCCAGAAATATTGCAATCCTGCAGCATTGCCCAAAGCGCCCCCTCAAGATCAGTGTAGGCGTTCGTGGCAACGGCGTAATGCTCTGGCTTTCTGCCGGCACGCATGTAGCGCTCCGTTGCGCGATGTATGTGCGGAGTGAAATCAATCCGCTCCCCATCCTCAAGCAAATTCTGATGAGGATGGCAGCTGCCGTTGTATCGCGCTAGCGTGATCGTATCGCCGGAGGGGTGCTTTAGAAATATCCCGCATGAGAAGCTATGTGCAATCCTGGAGTTCTGTCGCAAGTAAATTTCGAATTCTGCGCCATCATCCGAGATTACATCGTAGTTCTTCTGCTTGCACGACTGCATATCTTTCCAGCGAGCGCCGGGGTTTGATATGGTTTTATTGCAAGTGAGCAGATCATTGATCTGCGCATCAGTAAGGAGCGTGTCTACCACGTCTTCGTCCTTGAGATATGAATGGGTTTTTCGGGTTGCTTCCTACTCCGGTTTGGCCCTGGTGATGCGCTGATCTCTGACCTCATCCGCATAAGCCACCAGTCTATCTGCCTCCTCATAAAGCGTACCCACCAACCCCATCAGGGCTATGGCATCGGCATCGCTGAGCTTTTCCGAAAGCTTTCCCAGGTCGACACAGGACTGCTCAAGGTTGAACGCTATTGCCTTGACCTCGCGGCGCAGTTGCGGATTGGGCTTGGCGAGGGGCATACCTTAAGACCTATTGCGCCATTATTTCCTGATAGCGCTTCTGGTATTCGTCATAAGGCAGGTTTTGCTCAGTGAGCTTCTGGAGCTGGACCTGCTTGTATTGACTCTTGGTCATAGGTCCAGGTGTCGGCTGCACGGGCGCAGCGGAATATTTCGATGGCGCCCCTCCCCCGACCTTCGACCCGCTTCGGGCATAGCTGCTCACATTCCCATCAGGAGCAATGGTCACCGTCGTGCTCTCTACCTCTGTGCCGATACCTGCGAAACCGACGTAGGCATAGCCCCAACCCAAAACCTGCGATCCGTCAGAATTCTGAGTGACTGCTGTGGGCGGGCCGAGAAGAGCAATTACTTCATTGCTGGTGGTTTTGCCTTTGACCAAACTGTCGATCTGGGCTTGTTCGATTTTGGTGCCACTGCTAGCGCAGCCCGAGAGGAGCGCTGCCATTGAGAGGCAAAGAAGCATCTTTTTCATAAAGTCCCTTTATGTCCTGAGGCCGGCAAACTGAAGCTCTAGCTGGTGCTGCCAACCAGTCGTAATGAAGCGAATCTAACACCATTATTTAGCCACTACGAGTTGAAAGCTTTCTCCCCGCGAAAAATTAGCAAACGTCAAATCTCAAAAACAATTTGCTAATTTATTTAGCTATTGCTAATTTGCAGCCACTCCTTCGCCACCTCATGGCGAAACAAGAGCACCTCAATTTTTTGTGAAAGCCAACAACGTGGCGGGCCCTTGCTCACCCTGGAGAAAGTGAATGTCCCGTAAACCCACCACACCGCTTCAGCTATTCAAAGTGATGATTTCCATCCTGCTCTACATCACCGCCTCTGGCGCTTGGCTGCTTTTTGCCGCCCGCGACCTGATCAGCAGTTCCTCGGATTTCGACGTGACGGCGGCTTTCTTCGGCACCACAGTCTGGCTCATTGCAAGCGCCTGCTTATTCCTCCTCATCACCACGCCGAAATCAGGCGATTAACCCAGTCAGCCAGCTCCCAATATTTCAAGAGCTCGCCAGGAGATCATCATGACCACCAACCAATACGATTCCCGCACCGCCGACAAGTTTGTGGTGCGCCTGCCTGCCGGCCTGCGCGCTGACATTGAGGCGGCTGCGAACGCCGCGGACCGCAGCATGAACAGCGTATTCATCCAAGCCGTGCGCCAGTATCTGGACGGACAGAATCGCCAAGCCTTGCTGCTGGGCGCGCTGGCAAGTGCCGCCGCTCCACTCCCACCTGCTGGGAGTTCGGGCCAATGAGCCGCCGCAACGGACAGCTGGGCGAGCGTCTGATTGAGCTGTTCAACGCCCTGCAGCGCCGGGAAACCACCTTCGGCCAAATTTACGCTATGTCAGCATCGTGCGGGGTCGACGCGCGCCAGGTGCTGGCCGACCACTTTCAAGGTGGTACACCCCATGGCTAAGACAGTACTCCGGGTGCGCCTCGATGGCGTCGCGTTCTACATGAACACCGAGACCTCTTCACCCGGTACCGGACACCGGAACAGGTATCGCTTGTTCAAGACAGAAAACTACGGGCGGGACAAATCCGGCTGGATTCAGGTGGGCTCGACGGCTGGCCAGGAGTTGCTGGCAATTGAAGATGAAAGCACCTTGCTGAAGGCGTGTGAAAAGCTATTCGCCAGCAAAAAGCCCCACCGCTACGACCTGCATGGCGCGATACGCGGCAAACCCGGCAAGTGGGAGGGCGAGGCCTTTCCCGTCAGGAAGTCAGTGCAAATAATGTCCTCTATCGAACAGTGATGACGCCATGGCCAAGTCAACTGCATTACCCATCAAAGAGACCACGCCGCGCTTCCTCAGAGCGTCAACTGCCCCCGCGTACCTGGGCATGTGCAGGGAAGAATTTAATAAGACGGTTCGGCCTAACGTCCGTGAATTTCCCATTGGGAAACAGGGTGTTGGCTTCGACCGCATCGAGCTGGATGAATGGGCAGATTCCTGGGCTGAGTCCATGGCAATTGAAAAGCAGGCCGATCGGGACAACAATCGCCCCCGCAGTGAGCGCCAGGGCAAGAAGAAAGGAGAATTGCCATGGCCCAAAAAGCTATCACCGGGCTCCAGCAAATGCCGAACGGCATCTGGAAGATCGACAAAAAGTATAGAGGAGAGCGAATTCAAGAGAGTACTGGCACTTGTAACCGCGCCGAAGCAGAGCAGTACCTAATCCATAAGCTGGAGAAATTGCGCCAGCAGAAGGTGTATGGCGTTCGGCGGGTCAGGACGTGGCGGGAGGCGGCGACTCGTTTCCTGCTGGAAGTGAAGGATCAGGCCTCGATCCATATCTCGGCCACCTATATGGAACAACTTGACCCGTTCATTGGGGATATGCCGCTGACACACATCGATGACGATGCACTCGCGCCATACATCCAGTCGAAGCTACATCCAGCGGTAGGGAAACCGGTCACCAATCGAACGGTGAACATTGCGCTTCAGCGGGTCATCCGGGTGTTGAACCTCTGCGCGCGCAAGTGGCGTGATGAGGAGCGCCGGCCATTGCTCGATGTGGTTCCGATGATCTCCCTGCTGGATGAGAAGACGAACAGTCGAAAGCCCTACCCGCTTTCATGGGAGGAGCAGTCAATCCTGTTCGCTGAACTCCCGGCACACCTTCAGACCATGGCGATGTTCAAGGTCAACACCGGTTGCCGGGAGCAGGAAGTTTGCAAGCTTCAGTGGAATTGGGAGATTGCGGTACCGGAGCTTGGAACGAGCGTATTCCTGATCCCTGCCGGGTTTGGGGGGAGGAGTGCCAGGGCCGGCGTGAAAAACCGAGACGAACGCCTGGTCGTTATGAATGACGTGGCCAAGTCGGTGATCGAGAAGCAACGCGGCAAGCATCCGCTCTACGTGTTTCCGTTTGGCAAGCCAGATGGCGATGGGAATGAAACGACGGTTCACCGCATGAACGACTCGGCCTGGAAGAAGGCGCGGATCCGAGCGGCGAAGAAGTGGCAGGAGAAATTCTTGCGACCGGCACATGACGGCTTTGCCAGAATCCGAATTCACGACTTGAAGCACACCTTTGGGAGAAGGCTGCGTGCTGCTGGCGTGACGGAGGAGGATCGCAAAGCGCTGCTCGGCCACAAGAACGGGAGCATCACCAGCCACTACTCGGCGGCGGAACTGGATCAGCTGATTGCGGCGGCAAACAAGGTATCAGCAACCGACTCACGCGCACCAGCGCTGACGATTCTGAAAAGGAGGGAGGCATGATGAAGAACGCCAGGGTCACTCGGAAAGTCACTATGGCAAAAACAACAAAGCCGCTAGAAAGCGGCTAAGTCATTGAATAATATGGTCGGGACGGAGTGATTCGAACACTCGACCCCTAGCACCCCATGCTAGTGCGCTACCGGACTGCGCTACGCCCCGACTAGGCGTGTTACTGGGTTTGCTTCTTAACGAAGCGAACCGGAATATACCGCAAGCTTTTGAAATGTGGAAGTATTTTTAAAGCCTGAATCACTTTTTCAGCACCACCAGCACATCTTCGAGTTCGGAGATCATCTGGCGGATCATTTGCTTGTATTGGGTGGTGTCGTCTTTGGCTTCATCACCGGACATGCGCTGGCGTGCGCCGCTGATGGTGAACCCCTGGTCGTACAGCAACGCGCGGATCTGCCGGATCATCAGCACATCCTGGCGCTGATAATACCGGCGGTTCCCAGTGCGTTTGACGGGGTTGAGTTGAGGAAACTCCTGCTCCCAGTAGCGCAGCACGTGCGGTTTTACCGCACACAGCTCGCTGACTTCACCGATGGTGAAGTAGCGTTTGCCCGGGATGACGGGTAGTTCGTCGTTATGACTTGGTTCCAGCATAAGCCTCAACTCGGGCCTTCAACTTCTGCCCTGGACGAAAGGTGACCACACGGCGAGCCGTGATCGGGATTTCTTCTCCCGTTTTTGGATTGCGGCCAGGCCGCTGGCGTTTGTCCCGCAGGTCAAAATTGCCGAAACCGGACAATTTGACCTGTTCGTTGTCTTCCAGAGCGTGCCTGATCTCTTCAAAAAACAGCTCGACCAATTCCTTGGCCTCGCGCTTGTTCAGACCCAACTCTTCGTACAGACGTTCCGCCATCTCAGCTTTCGTCAAAGCCCCCATACGTCACTTCCTTAACGTGGCGTTCAACCTTTGTTCGAGCGAGGTGAGGATATTTTGTGTCGTGGTATTCACCTCATCGTCATTAAGAGTGCGCGATGGATGCTGCCAGGTCAAGCCAACCGCAAGGCTTTTTCTATGCGGATCAATGCCTTTACCCTGATAGACGTCAAATAGCCTGAGGTCTGTCAGCCACTCCCCTGCATTTTCTCGGATTACATCCAGAACAGCCGTGGCGGCGACTTCACGGTCGGCGATCAGGGCCAAGTCGCGGCGTACTTCAGGGAAGCGCGAAAGCTCGCTGAATTTGGGCATTTTGCCCGACGCAACTTCAGCCAGGACCAGCTCAAAAACGAAGACTGGACGGTCCAGGCCCAGGGTTTTCGACAGCTCCGGGTGAATGGCACCGACAAATCCGACCAAACGACCTTCGCGCTCGATACGCGCCGTCTGGCCTGGGTGCAACGCAGGGTGTTTGCCTGGCAGGAACGTGAAGGCGTCCAGCGCACCGGCGAAGCCCAGCACTGCTTCCACGTCAGCCTTGACGTCAAAGAAGTCCACGGCATCACGGCCTTGTGCCCAGCCTTCCGGCAGGCGGCTACCGCAGACCACACCCGCCAGCATCGGCTCTTGCTTCAAGCCATCGAGCTGACCGACAAAGCGCAGGCCGCTTTCGAACATGCGCACGCGATCTTGCTGACGGTTCAGGTTGTGGGACAACGCCTTGATCAACCCTGGCCACAGCGACGAACGCATGGCCGCCATGTCGTTGGAAATGGGGTTGGCCAGTAACAGCGGCTCAACACCTGGGTTGAACAGCTCGAACTGCTTTGGATCGATGAAGCTGTAAGTCACTGCTTCCTGATAACCACGCGCAACCAGCAGGCGACGCAGTTCAGGCAGATGCGCACGGGCTTCAGCTTTCGGCTGCGGGGCCAGACGCGCTTGCGGGTAACGAACCGGCAGACGGTTGTAGCCGTACAGGCGGGCCAGTTCTTCGATCAGGTCAACTTCCAAGCTGATATCGAAGCGATGGCTTGGCACTTCAACGTGCCACTGCCCTTCCCCACCCGCGGAGATGGCGAGACCAAGGGCCGATAGCAGTTGCTCGATCTCGGCTGGCTCGATCACCAGGCCGAGCATTTGCTCAACGCTTTTGGCGCGCAGCGTGATTGGCGCAACGGACGGCAGGTATTGTTCGCTGACAGTCTCGGTGATCGGGCCGGCTTCGCCACCGGTGATTTCCAGCAGCAGGCCAGTGGCGCGCTCCATGGCTTCACGGGCCAGCTTCCAGTCCACGCCACGCTCGTAGCGGTGCGACGCGTCGGTGTGCAGGCCGTATGAACGAGCCTTGCCGGCGATGGCGATCTGGTCGAAGAACGCGCTTTCAAGGAATACGTCGCGAGTGGTCGCAGATACGCCGCTATGCTCTCCACCCATCACGCCGGCAATCGCCAAGGCACGGGAATGGTCGGCGATGACCAGCGTGTCGGCGCGCAGGCTGACTTCCTGGCCGTCGAGCAGTACCAGCTTCTCGCCTTCTTCTGCCATACGCACGCGGATGCCGCCATTGATTTCGGCGAGGTCAAACGCGTGCAGCGGCTGGCCTAGCTCCAACATCACGTAGTTGGTGATATCGACGGCTGCATCGATGCTGCGTACGTCAGCGCGGCGCAGGCGTTCGACCATCCACAGCGGAGTCGGCCTGGACAGGTCGACGTTACGGATCACGCGCCCCAGGTAACGTGGGCAGGCGTTTGGCGCCAGCACTTCAATCGAGCGCACGTCGTCGTGCACGGCAGGCACGCTGGCAACCACCGGGCGCGTAACAGGCACGTTGTACAGCGCGCCCACTTCACGGGCCAGACCGGCCAGGGACAGGCAGTCGCCACGGTTTGGGGTCAGGTCGACCTCGATGCTGGCGTCTTCCAGCTCCAGGTAAACACGGATGTCCTGGCCCACTGGCGCGTCGACCGGCAGTTCCATCAAGCCGTCGTTACCCTCGCCTACCTGCAGCTCGGCCTGGGAGCACAGCATGCCGTTGGACTCGACGCCGCGCAGCTTGGCCTTCTTGATCTTGAAATCGCCCGGCAGTTCGGCACCGATCATGGCGAACGGAATCTTCAGGCCCGGGCGCACATTGGGCGCTCCGCACACGACCTGGAAGGTTTCGGCGCCATTGCTGACCTGGCACACCCGCAATTTGTCGGCATCCGGGTGTTGCTCGGTGCTCAGCACCTCGCCCACTACCACGCCGCTGAATACACCGGCGGCCGGGGTAACGCTATCGACCTCAAGACCGGCCATCGACAGACGAGCAACCAGCTCGTCGCGATCTACCTGCGGGCTTACCCAGCCACGCAGCCATTGTTCACTGAATTTCATCCTGCTCTCCTAAAGATTCGTTACGACTAGCGAAATTGCGCGAGGAACCGCAAGTCGTTGTCGAAGAACAGACGCAAGTCGTTCACGCCGTAACGCAGCATGGCCAGACGCTCAACGCCCATGCCGAAGGCAAAGCCCGAAAACTCTTCCGGATCGATCCCGGACATGCGCAGCACATTGGGGTGGACCATGCCGCAGCCCATCACTTCCAGCCAGCCAGTCTGCTTGCACACGCGACAGCCTTTACCGCTGCACATCACGCATTCCATATCGACTTCAGCGGACGGCTCGGTGAACGGGAAGAAGGACGGACGGAAACGCACCGCCAGCTCTTTCTCGAAGAACACCCGAAGGAACTCTTCGATGGTGCCTTTGAGGTCGGCGAAATTGATATCGCGATCAACCAGCAGGCCTTCGACCTGGTGGAACATCGGCGAGTGGGTAATATCAGAGTCGCTACGGTACACACGGCCTGGGCAGACGATGCGGATCGGCGGCTTGTTCGCTTCCATGGTGCGGACCTGTACCGGCGAGGTATGGGTGCGCAGCAACATGTTCGCGTTGAAATAAAAGGTGTCGTGCATCGACCGGGCCGGGTGATGGCCTGGGATGTTGAGCGCCTCGAAGTTGTGATAGTCGTCTTCGACCTCAGGGCCTTCGGCAATGCCGTAGCCAATGTGGGTGAAGAACTGTTCGATACGTTCCAGAGTCCGGGTGATCGGGTGCAAACCGCCCGAGGCCTGGCCACGGCCAGGCAAGGTCACGTCAATGGACTCGGCGGCGAGCTTGGCCGCAAGATCGGCCTCCTCGAGCGACGCCTTGCGCGCATTGAGAACCTCGGTGACGCGCTCCTTGGCAACGTTGATCAGCGCACCGACCTGCGGGCGCTCTTCAGCCGGCAAATTCCCCAGGGTCTTCATCACCTGAGTCAATTCACCCTTTTTACCAAGGTAGTGAACCCGGATTTGCTCCAGGGCATTGATATCTTCAGCGCTTTGCACAGCCTCAAGAGCTTGAGCGACGAGCGCGTCCAGGTTTTCCATGTACAGACTCCAGATACAAAATAGGGGAAGAGCTTGAAGGCTCTTCCCCTATTTATGACGTTTACCACCTTGGGCTACAGGAGTAACCCAGGGTGACTGTCGGGGGTACTTAAGCCAAAGAGGCTTTAGCTTTCTCGACAATCGCAGCAAACACCGCTTTTTCGTTCACGGCCAGTTCAGCCAGAACCTTACGGTCGATTTCGATGGACGCTTTTTTCAGGCCAGCGATGAAACGGCTGTAGGACAGACCGTTAACACGTGCACCAGCATTGATACGAGCGATCCACAGGGCGCGGAACTGACGTTTTTTCTGACGACGGTCACGGTAGGCGTATTGGCCTGCCTTGATTACCGCTTGTTTGGCAACACGGAATACGCGTGAACGCGCGCCGTAGTAGCCTTTAGCAAGTTTCAGAATTTTTTTGTGACGCTTACGGGCAATGACGCCACGCTTTACACGAGCCATGAGTTACTTCCTCTATTCTTGATCCAAAATTAACGAAGGCGCAGCATGCGCTCGACTTTTGCCACGTCAGACGGATGCAGCAAGCTGCTACCGCGCAGTTGACGCTTACGCTTGGTCGACATTTTGGTCAGGATGTGGCTCTTGAAAGCGTGCTTGTGCTTGATACCGTTAGCAGTTTTCAGAAACCGCTTAGCAGCACCACTTTTAGTCTTCATCTTTGGCATGTTCGGATACTCCGCATTCAGTTGATAAACATAATCAGAAGGCCTGCCGTGCCCTGTTGATTACTTCTTCTTTTTCGGGGCGATGACCATGATCAGCTGGCGTCCTTCCATCTTAGGATGCTGTTCGACCGAACCGTACTCGAGCAGGTCAGCTTCAACCCGCTTGAGGAGTTCCATCCCCAGCTCCTGGTGGGCCATCTCACGGCCGCGGAATCGCAAGGATACCTTGGCCCTGTCCCCATCACTCAGGAAACGTACCAGGTTGCGCAGTTTTACCTGGTAATCCCCTTCCTCCGTCCCTGGACGAAACTTGATTTCTTTTACTTGAATCTGCTTCTGGTTCTTCTTCGCTGCGGCAACCTGTTTCTTCTTCTCGAAGATCGACTTGCCGTAGTCCATCACCCGGCAAACGGGTGGGATTGCATCGGCGGAAATTTCCACCAGGTCCAGCTTGGACTCTTCTGCAATACGAAGCGCTTCATCAATCGAGACGATGCCAATCTGCTCGCCATCAGCGCCAATTAACCGAACCTCGCGTGCCGAGATATTCTCGTTGATCGGGGCTTTCGGTGCAGCTCGTTTATCTTGTCTCATTTCACGCTTAATAATAATTACTCCGAATCTGGGCGACCACGCCGGGAAACCGCTTGCGCGAGGAACTCAGCGAACTGGGCGACGGGCATCGAGCCCAGGTCAGCACCTTCACGAGTACGCACAGCGACAGTCTGCATCTCGACTTCCCGATCTCCGATAACCAAAAGATAGGGAACCTTGAGCAAAGTATGCTCGCGGATTTTAAAGCCGATCTTTTCATTTCTCAAGTCGGACTTGGCACGAAATCCGCTTTCGTTGAGTGTTTTTTCAACTTCAGCGGCAAAATCTGCCTGTTTATCAGTGATATTCATGATCACTGCCTGAGTCGGAGCCAGCCACGCCGGGAATGCACCCTCGTAGTGCTCGATCAGGATCCCGACGAACCGTTCGAACGAGCCGAGGATCGCCCGGTGCAGCATAACCGGGTGTTTACGGCTGTTGTCTTCGGAGACGTATTCGGCTCCCAGACGGATCGGCAGGTTAAAATCGAGCTGCAGGGTACCACACTGCCAGACGCGGCCAAGGCAATCTTTCAGCGAGAACTCGATTTTGGGACCGTAGAACGCGCCCTCTCCCGGCTGCAGGTCGTACGCAAGGCCCGCGCTGTCGAGTGCGGCGGCCAGTGCAGCTTCGGCGCGATCCCAGAGTTCGTCGGAGCCGACGCGCTTTTCCGGACGAGTGGACAGTTTCATCTCGACCTCGGTGAAACCGAAATCGCGGTAAACGTCCATGGTCAACTTGATGAACGCGGCGGACTCGGCCTGCATCTGCTCTTCGGTGCAGAAGATATGGGCGTCATCCTGGGTGAAGCCACGCACACGCATGATGCCGTGCAGCGCACCCGATGGCTCGTTGCGGTGGCAGGCACCGAATTCGGCCAGGCGCATCGGCAACTCGCGGTAGCTCTTCAGGCCCTGGTTGAACACCTGCACGTGGCATGGGCAGTTCATCGGCTTGATGGCGTAGTCGCGGTTTTCCGACTGGGTGGTGAACATATTGTCGGCGTAGTTGGCCCAGTGCCCGGATTTCTCCCACAGACTGCGATCAACCACCTGCGGGGTCTTGATCTCGAGGTAACCGTTTTCACGCTGAACCTTGCGCATGTACTGCTCGAGCACCTGGTAGAGCGTCCAGCCGTTCGGATGCCAGAACACCATGCCCGGCGCTTCTTCCTGGAGATGGAACAGGTTCAGGCGCTTGCCGATCTTGCGATGGTCGCGTTTCTCGGCTTCTTCGATACGCTGGATATAGGCGGCCAGCTGCTTCTTGTCGGCCCAGGCGGTGCCGTAGATCCGTTGCAGCTGCTCGTTCTTCGCGTCGCCGCGCCAGTAGGCGCCGGACAATTTGGTCAGCTTGAACGACTTGAGAAAGCGCGTGTTCGGCACGTGCGGGCCACGGCACATGTCGACGTATTCTTCGTGGTAGTACAGGCCCATGGCCTGCTCGTCCGGCATGTCTTCCACCAGGCGCAGCTTGTAGTCTTCGCCACGGGCGGTGAACACATCGATCACTTCGGCACGCGGGGTGACTTTCTTGATGACGTCGTAATCTTTTTCGATCAGCGCGTGCATGCGCTGCTCGATCGCCGCCAGGTCGTCCGGTGTAAAAGGACGCTCATAGGCGATGTCGTAATAGAAACCTTCGTCGATGACCGGGCCGATCACCATTTTCGCGGTGGGATACAGCTGCTTGACCGCGTGGCCGATCAGGTGCGCGCAAGAGTGGCGAATGATCTCCAGCCCCTCCTGATCCTTGGGCGTGATGATCTGCAGGCTGGCATCGGCGGTGATCAGGTCGCTGGCGTCAACCAGCCTGCCGTCGACCTTGCCGGCCACGGTGGCCTTGGCCAGGCCAGCACCAATGGATGCGGCGACCTCAGCTACGGAAACCGAATGATCGAACGAACGTTGACTGCCGTCGGGTAGAGTAATAGTTGGCATGGCGCCTCCTCTCCTAGTGGTGACCCCTACCAAAGGTCACGTGGGTTGGGATGAGCCAGTACAAGATCCAACACCAGGCCGCTCAATGCTGAACGCCTGCCTTACAGCGGCAGGAGCCTTTCGGCCAACCGATAATCGAACCAGAGTGACTGGATTAAAAAAAATAACCTGGCAAGGCGGCAAATGGCGCACCTGGAAAAAGCCAAGCCCAGGATGCTAGCACAGATGAACGGTCATCGCGCCGACACGACCTGCGGTAGAAGTAAATTCGATGCCTTATGGTCGCAAAAGTGAACTTGAGCTGTACGCCACGCCTCAAACACCCCGAGAATCGCCGTTCGTCCTCGACCCAAAGGAGCATCCCATGATGCGTTTTACCTCGACACTCGCCCTCGCCGCTTCGCTGGCATTCCTTTCGTTTGGCGCGCAAGCCGCAGCACCATCGAACTGGCCGGAAGGCGCCCGTGACGCCTTCGTCAAAGACTGCAGCGCTGCGGCCAGCCAGAACGTGGACGTCAAAACTGCCAAAGCCCATTGCGAATGTGGCGCCGACAAGATCAACGCCGAATTGAGCACTGCGGAAATCAAAGAATTGATGACCAACCAGAACGCCAGCCCAGAGCTTAAAAACAAAGCGGTTGCGGCTATTTCGTCCTGCAAAGTGGTCAAGAAAAAGTAAGAACGCTCACTGATCGGGCGTCTTTTTTGCCAGAAAAACAGCCTGAAAACGGCTGTTTCTCACAAATTACGTAGCTTTTACGGCTTTTTTTAACAGCTGATATTTCGCTCCAAAGCCCCGTAGAACGGGGCTTTCAGCCAAAACAGGCACGCAACGCAACGCGATTGATTAGCAAACAATGCCTTGGGGGGGCTCCCAAGCCGAACATTTCGACTATGATAGCCCTGTGTGCCCAGTTGGCCTGAGCAGCACAGCACTACTGAAAATATATGTTTCTTGGAGATACACCATGTCTAATCGCCAAACCGGCACCGTTAAATGGTTCAACGATGAAAAAGGCTTCGGCTTCATCACTCCTCAAGGTGGCGGTGACGACCTGTTCGTACACTTCAAAGCTATCGAAAGCGACGGTTTCAAAAGCCTGAAAGAAGGCCAAACCGTTTCCTTCGTGGCTGAGAAAGGCCAAAAGGGTATGCAAGCTGCACAAGTTCGCGGCGAGTAATTCTCCGCTGAGCTAAAAAAACCCCGTCCATGTGACGGGGTTTTTTATGGATGCTGCAAAAGCCAGAGGCTATCAGCCGCAATTGACTCGCGTAATCACCAGGTTATCGTCGGTGTTCAGGTTCAGGCGGTCGGAGCGATACTCCAGCGTGATCATGTCGTTGGGTTTGAGGATACGTGCGTTCTGCGCACCGGCACGGGTACGTGCCTGCTCCAGCAGTTGAGGCGAGGCTTTCTGGCCGATCGTGAACTCGGCAGCCTTCGACTCACAGCGGCTATGACCAGCATCGGTCACGGTGGCATCTTTGCCTGGCTCAGAGGCACCCGGGGTGCTGCAACCCGCCAACGCGAGCGCTGCCAACAAAGTACCGAATGATGCGAGCTTCCAAGGCATGAAGCCTCCTATGATTAAAAATGGACAGAGATCGTGCGACAGCGAGTGAGCCGATTGGTTTCAAGACGTTAACGCCTGACGCCCAAGTCTGCCTGAGTCACGCACGGCAAGCGCCCCGTCAATCGTGACTAGATATGAACATGCTCAGTAGATATCAATGTAGTCAGATGACGGCGTTGGCCAATTCTGCTTGAGCGCGTTGAAAATCTGCATCACCCAGACTTCGTCGTTCGCGGCCACGTTACCCACATAACCGGAACCCTTTGCCCAGGTCTCCAGGCGAAACAGCAAACCACCTATATCAGCGCCCCCGACCACGCCTGAAGAAATGTAGGCAATACCCGCCTTGCTGACCCGCAGTTGGGTGTGCTCATCGTCACTGGCGCTGGCCAGCAGTTGGCGCACAGCGACCAGCGTAAGACTCTCGGGGTTATTCAAATCGATCTGCACGCAGTGTTTCCCGGCCAATAAACAGGCGGACAGTGTCGCACACCCCCTTCCTCATGCCTAAGTAGGAGTGCCAACTTGCGCGCAAAATGGTTAACTGCGCCCGCTGCAGCCAACCGCCAGCGCATTGCCCAGTACCTACAGCCCGCGAGATTTCCCATGACCACCGTAACGCTCCAAGCCGATATCAAAGCCAAATGGCCCCAAGGGCAAAGCTCCTACAGCCCCGGGAGTCCGGAGGAATTGGCTATCATCGGTATCGACCTGCTGGTCAAGGAGCTCGGCACCAAGGGCGCGCAAGCATTCATCAGCCAGGTATTCGAGAAATACCCGGCCGACCACATGGGCGCACCCGAGCGCGAATAAGAACCGGCCGGCGAACGCCGACCGGTAAGGGGGTTACTTCAAACGCGCCAGGCGCTCGGTCAGCAGATCGAAGAAGCCCTGGGCGTCGCCGTTTTCGACCCAGAATGCATTCTTGTCCTGCTTCAGCCCATCGTACCAATCGACAATGGTTTGGCCGAAGGTCGGGCCTTCCCGACTGTCGACAACCACATTGACCTGGCGACCGCTGAACAGCGACGGCTTGAGCAGGTAGGCGACCACCGTGGCGTCATGCACCGGCCCGCCAGGAATGCCGTAGTGCTCCATATCGCCTTTGACGTATTCGTTAAGAATATTGCTCACAACCTTGCTTGCGTTGTTGTTCAGGTCGGCAATTTTCTTCAGGCGAGCCTCGCTGGTCAGCACCTTATGGGTCACGTCCAACGGCAGGTAGATCAACTTCACGCCGCTTTTAAGCACGATCTCAGCGGCCACCGGGTCAGCGAACAGGTTGAACTCGGCCACCGGCGTGATATTGCCGCCATTGAAGTGCGCACCGCCCATCACCACCACTTCCTTGATGCCCTGGGTGATTTCTGGTGCCTGGGTTAATGCCAGGGCCAAGTTGGTCTGCGGGCCGAGCATGGCAATAGTGATGCTGTGGGGCTTGGCGGCCGTCAGGGTCTTGATCAGGTAATCCACGGCGTTGCCGTCCGCCAGGCCTTGTTTCGGCTCGTGCACGGTCACACCGGAAATCCCTTCCTTGCCATGGATATTCTCGGCATAGATCGGCTTGCGCAGCAGCGGTGCCGGAGCTCCCGCGTATACCGGGATGTCCTCGCGCCCTGCCCACTCGCGCGCCAGGCGTGCATTGCGCGAGGTTTTGTCCAGGCGCACGTTGCCGGCCACGGTCGTCAGCGCGCGGATGCTCAGCTCTTCCGGCGACGCCATGGCGAACAGCAAGGCAACAACGTCATCGGCACCTGGGTCGGTATCGATGATCAGGTCGATTTTTTCTGCCGCCTGGGCGCTTGCAGCGGTAAGTGCGGACAAAAGCAGAACACTCCGAAACAGGTTTTTCACGGATGGAAGACCACGTTGCATAAAACACTCCTTGTCGTAGGGGGACTCTAGAAGGTTACGCCGGAGACCAGCGCGATATTGCAGTACGGTTGACATTCGCCGGTGCGCACCACGGCGCGCGCCTTGCCACTCAGTTGCTTGAACGCGTCATGGCTGAGCAGGCGTCGTTCGCCCAGCGCGGCCTGTGCGGTCAACGCATTGAGCTCGGTCAGCGCCGGCGGCTGCTTGAGCAGGATTTCTTCAGCCAGTACGTGGCTTTCCACCTGCATTTCGCTGAGCACAACGCGCAGGGTGCTGATGAAATCCGGGATGCCCTGGGTCAGCGCCAGGTCGATCAACTCGACGCCAGGTGGTACCGGCAGGCCGGCATCACCGATGACCAGGATGTCGCCGTGCCCCAGTGACGCGATCACGCGCGACAGGGCGATATTGAGCAGAGGGGTCTTTTTCATGAGGGCACAAAACCTTGTACGTCGTGCAGGGTAGGAATAGAAGGTTGGGCGCCGGCACGGGTCACCGACAACGCTGCCGCGACCTGGCCAAACCGGATCGCCTCGGCTTCGCTCTTGCCTGCGGCCAATGCCGCAGCAAAACCACCTACGAATGTATCGCCGGCAGCCGTGGTGTCCACCGCCGTGACCTTGGGCGCGACCAAGTGTTCGAAGCTGTTGCCATCGGCAAACAGTGCACCCTGGGCGCCAAGGGTGATGATGACTTTAGCGGCGCCAGCCTTGATCAGCGCGGTAGCCGCGAGCTTGGCGCTGTCGAGCGAATCAACCGTCACGCCGCTCAAGGCGCTGGCTTCACTTTCGTTGGGGATCAGGTAGTCAATCGAGGCATACCACGCGGCCGGCAAGGGCCCACTGGCGGGCGCCGGGTTGAGGATCACCGTCTTGCCCAGCTCGCGGCCGCGCTTGAGCGTATGCCCGACGGTTTCCATCGGTACTTCAAGCTGGCAGATGATCACGTCGGCGGCCTGCAACACCGCGTCGCAGGCCGTCATCGAGTCGGGCGTCAACTGACCGTTACTGCCCGCCACAATCACAATCGCGTTCTGGCTGCTGTCATCCACCACGATCAGTGCGACACCGCTGGAGCCTTCGACGGTGCTGACGGCCTGACAATCGATACCTTCGACCACCAGTGCATCACGCAGTTGGCCGCCGTAGGCGTCAGTGCCGACGCAACCGATCATTGCCACATCTGCGCCCAGGCGCGCCAAGGCTACGGCCTGGTTGGCGCCCTTGCCACCGGGTACGGTGGAAAATGTCTGGCCGATCAGTGTTTCACCGGCACGCGGCAAGCGACTGGCGCGGGTGACCAGGTCCATGTTCAAGCTGCCTACTACCACTACTTTTGCTGGCATACATCAGTACTCATCAATTCGGTTCAGCGGTATTGGGCGAACACACCGGCCAACGGCGCCGTCGACTCACGCAAGACAATACTCGGCGTCACGATACGTTGATCGATCGGGCGTTGGGGTGTCGCTATACGTCGCAATAATAATTCAGCCGCCGTCTCGCCCAGTTGCAGGATCGACTGCCCGACCGTGGTCAGCGCCGGATAAACATACCGGCCCATTTGAATGTCATCGAAACCAATCACCGACAGCTCGCCCGGCACGCGGATATTCTGCTCTGCCGCAGCGCGCAGCACGCCGAAACCGATCATGTCGTTGCAGGCAAATATCGCACTGGGGGGTTGCTGCGCAAGCAATTGCACAGCGGCGGCATAGCCGCCGGTGCTGGTGAAATCACTTTCCCGAATGCGCTCAGCCGCTATTTCGACCCCGGCTTCGCGCAGCGCACGCCGATACCCTGCCAGACGCATTTGCGCCACGCGAGTATGGGCCGGGCCGGCGATACAGGCGATGTCGCGATGGCCCAATTCAAGCAAGTGCCGGGTCGCCAGGTAAGCCCCCTCTTCATGGTCGATACGCACCAGGTCGACGTCGATACCGTCCAGCGCCCGGTCGACTATCACCATGGGCGTGCGCACCGCACTCAAGCCAGCGGCGAGGCCACTGTCATCGCCGCCCACCGAGGTCACGATCAAGCCATCGACGCGTTTCTCCAGCAACACGCGCAAATAGCTGCGCTGCTTTTCGGCGTTGTCGTCGGAGTTGCAGAGGATCACGCAGTAGCCGTTGCGCTCGCAGTAGTCCTCAATGCCCCGGGCCAGTTCGGCGAAATACGGGTTGAGGCTGTTGGGCACCAGCAGCCCGATCGTCGCCGTGGTCTTGGCCTTGAGTGAGCGCGCGACCGCACTTGGCACGTAGTCCAACTGCTTGATCGCCGCCTCGACCTTGATGCGCACCGGCTCGCTGACCGGGCGCGTCTTGTTCACCACATGGGACACCGTGGTGTAGGAAATCCCCGCCAGCGCTGCCACATCCTTGATCGTTGCCATGGTTCAGCCCCGCCGACTGGCGCGCTGGCTGCGGTAAGTATCAAGGACCACGGCGATCACGATCACCGCACCGGTAATGATGCGTTTGGTCGGTTCTGTCGCGCCGATCTGCGCCAGGCCCGCAGCCAATACCGAAATAATCAGCACACCAAAAAAGGTACTGATGACCGAACCGCGCCCGCCCATCAGGCTGGTACCGCCGATCACCACAGCAGCGATCACTTGCAGTTCCAGGCCCGAGCCGGCATTCGGATCCGCCGCTTCCAGGCGCGAGATCTGGAACAGCGCGGCCACGCCGGCCAGCAGGCCCATCAGGCTGAACACCAGGATCTTGTAGGGCTTGGGGTTGATACCGGCCAGGCGCACCGCTTCTTCGTTGGTACCGATACCGATCAGGTAGCGACCAAACACGGTGCGGGTCAGCACCAACTGGGCGGCGATGATCACCAGCAACGCAATGATGAACGACGGCGAGATCCCGAACGCAATCGGGTTGGACAGCCAGGCAAACGAGTCACCGATATAAGCGGTGCGCGAGCCGGTCATCTGGTAGGCCACGCCCCGGGCCATCTCCAGCACGCCGAGGGACACGATAAAGGAAGGGATCCGCCAGGCCACGGTGATGGAGCCGGTGAGTGTGCCGGCCAATGCGGCGCAGCCCATGCCCAGCACGGCGGCCGGCAATACGCTCCAGCCCCAGCTCAGAATCGCCACGCTGACCGCCGACGCCGCCAACGCCAGTACCGAGCCCACCGACAGGTCGATGCCACCGATGATCAGGATGAAGGTCATGCCCACCGCCAGTACCATCAGGTCTGGAATCTGGTTGGCCAGAGTGCTGAATGTGTCGTAGGACAGGAAGTGATCGCTGAGTACCGAGAACAGCGCAATCATTGCCAGCAACGCACCTGCCAGCCCCAGGTAGGTACCCAAGCCGTAGAAGTTGCCGCCAGTCTTACCGGGGGAAGTGGTTGTTTTCATGGGGTATTCCTAGGCGCTGCATCGTTGAGCAGCGCATCACGTTTCTGATAGCCGGCAAAAGCGGCGGCGAGCAATTCGTCCTGGGTCCAACTGTCGCGCTCGAAAGTCTCGATCAGGCGCCCGGCGGACAATACGCCGATGCGGTCACAGATCAGCATCAGCTCGCGCAGGTCACTGGAGACCACGACCAGCGCTTTGCCCTGGCGCGTCAACTCGCCGAGCAAGGCGTAAATGTCGAACTTGGCACCCACGTCGATACCTCGGGTGGGCTCATCGAACAGCATCACCGAACAATCACGCTCCAGCCAGCGGCCAATCACCACCTTCTGCTGGTTACCGCCCGACAGTTCGCAAACCAACTGCGCCGGGCTGGAACTGCGGATACGCATGGCGTCGATCTGGCGCTTGGCCAGGGCGGTTTCATCGCGGCTGTTCACCAGCCCCCCAGCGGAGATTTCCGGCATGTTGCCCAGGGCGATGTTGGCGCTGATCGACTGGGTCAGCAGCAGGCCTTCACCCTTGCGGTCTTCGGTGATCAGGGCAATGCCATGACCGACCGCATCGACCGGGGAGCGAATGCTCACTACATTGGCCTGCGGCCCCAGCGCCACGGTGCCGCTGTCGGCCGGGTCGGCGCCGAAAATCAGGCGCAGCAACTCGGTACGACCGGCGCCGATCAGGCCGGAAATACCGTAGATCTCACCGGCGCGCACCTGGAACGACACGTCACGGACCTTGTCCGAGCGCGTCAGGCCTGTGACCGTCAGGGCCGGTCCGCCGATGGTGCGCGGGCCCAGGTCGATATGCTCGCCCAACTCGCGCCCCACCATCAGCGTCACCAATTGTTCGCTGTTGTAATTGGCCATCGGCTCGACACACACCAGCTTGCCATCGCGCAATACCGCAATGCGCTGGGCCACACGGGCCAACTCTTCCAGCCGGTGCGAAATATAAATAATCGCCACGCCTCGGGCCTGCAGGCGAGTGATTTGTTCGAACAGCATCTCGACTTCACGGGCAGTGAGCATCGCCGTAGGTTCGTCGAGAATCAGTACGTGGCAGTCGCCGATCAGGTTGCGGGCAATCTCGACCATTTGTTGATGGCCAATGCCCAGGCTGCCGACCAGCGTGTCCGGGTCGATGGCGTCCAGGCCAACCTGGGCCATGGCTTCGGTCGCGGCTTTGCGCAGCTGTTTGCGGCTGATCCAGCCACCACGGCTGGGCAGGTTATGCAGGAACAGGTTTTCAGCCACCGTCAGCGTTGGCAGCAGGTTGAGTTCCTGCATGACCATGCGCACACCCAGCGCTTCGGCCTGGGTGCGGCTGGCGGGGTGATAGGCCTGGCCATTAAACTGCATGTTCCCGGTGGTTGGCGTGACCAATCCGCCGATGATCTTCGACAAGGTGCTTTTGCCTGCGCCGTTTTCACCGGTCAACGCCAGCACTTCACCGCGATTGAGCGTGAGCGTGATGTCGGACAGAACCGGTTGGGCATAGGTCTTACCGATACCGCTGACCGAGAGGACAGCGTTCGGGGCGGAAGATGACATAAGAAAATCTCCAGGCGCCCGCTCAGGACGAGCGGGCGCTGTTGGCTACTGCCGGGATTACTTCTTGAGGACGAGTTCGACTGGGGTTTCGATCACACCGTCGGTGGCGTCGACCTTCTCACCCTTGACCAGCTTGAGTGCATTCTGGATGCCGAACACGGCTTGCTGGGCAGCGGCCTGGTCGGCGGTTGCGAGCACGCGACCGTCCTGCAGCATCGGCTTGATGGCTTCGATGTTGTCATAGCCCACCACCAGCACTTTACCGGCCTTGCCTGCCGCACGTACGGCGGAGACCGCGCCCAGGGCCATGTTGTCGTTACCGGCCAGCAGTGCCTTGAGGTCCGGGTATTCGCTCAGCATCGCCGATGCGACTTTCTGGCCCTGGTCGATTTCCCAGTTACCGGATTGGGTGGAGACGATCTTCATGCCGGCGGCATCCATCGCATCCTTGAAGCCTGCGGTGCGCTGCTGGGCGTTGGTGGTGGTCGGTACGCCTTCGATGATACCGACCTTGTCGCCTGCGGCCAGTTGCTTGGCCAGGTAGTCACCCACCAGCTTGGAGCCTTTGCGGTTGTCCGGGCCGACGAAGGGAATATCGAGCTTTTTGCTTTTCAGCACGTCCGGGTCCAGACGGTTGTCGATGTTAACCACCTTGATGCCGGCATCCGAGGCTTTCTTCAGCACGGTGACCAGCGCTTTGGAGTCGGCGGGTGCAATGACGATGGCGTTGACCTTGGCCAGAATCATCTGGTTGACGATATCGATCTGCGCGCTGGTGTCGGTTTCGTTCTTGATGCCGTTGGTGATCATGTCGAAATCGGCGGCGTGGTCTTTCTGGTACTCCTTGGCGCCCTCTTGCATGGTCACGAAAAATTCGTTGGCAAGGGACTTCATCACCAGGCCAACCTTGGGTTTGGCGGCGGCGTCGTCAGCGAAAGCAGAAGAGAGAGGCAGGGCAGCGGATGCGGCGGCAAGCACAGCGACAGCGAGAAGACGTCCTGCAAATGGCAGCTTCATGGGTGTACTCCGATCTTATGATTATTGTGAGCAACGCTCGCGCCGAAGAAACATCTCGCAAACGTTTGCGTTGTCAGAACTATGAGAACCTTGTCGAGATTTGTCAACGGCAGCCGTTCACCTTTCATCCTGAACCCACCCTGCCCTTTTTCCCGTTAGTTGAAACGACAGGCGCAACGACGATCTCATACATAACCTGCGCCAACCCGAGCTGGCTTTCGGACAACCGAACAGCGAGGCGCCTTCCGTTCGGAAAGCCGGACGGCGTCGCATCAGCTCAGACTGAAAACTCCAATTAAATTGTTTTAAATCAATAGCTTATTTTATCGATCCGAGCATGATTGGCTTGGTACAAATCCTGCTCTTTCTCAGCACCTCGAGGCGTTCAGAGTCGCCCGGGTGTTCTGGATGAACCTGCTACCGCACTCATCAAAAACCAGAGAGAAAAATAATGAAATCTGCATTGAAGACCTTTGTTCCTGGGGCGCTGGCCCTCCTGCTGCTGTTCCCGGTTGCCGCTCAGGCAAAAGAAGTCGACACCAAGACCAAGCTTTCCAACGTGGTGATCCTCGCCACTGGCGGCACCATTGCAGGGGCTGGCGCCAGTGCGGCCAACAGCGCCACTTACCAGGCCGCCAAAGTCGGCATCGAACAATTGATCGCGGGTGTTCCTGAGCTTAGCCAGATCGCCAATGTACGCGGCGAACAAGTGATGCAAATTGCTTCGGAAAGCATCAACAACGACAACCTGCTGCAACTGGGTCGCCGCGTCGCCGAATTGGCCGACGACAAGGATGTGGATGGCATCGTGATCACCCACGGCACCGACACCCTTGAAGAAACCGCCTACTTCCTCAACCTGGTTGAAAAAACCGACAAGCCTATCGTGGTGGTCGGTTCCATGCGCCCTGGTACCGCCATGTCGGCAGACGGCATGCTCAACCTGTACAACGCCGTTGCCGTCGCAGGCAGCAAGGACGCCCGGGGCAAAGGCGTGCTGGTGACCATGAACGACGAGATCCAGTCGGGTCGCGACGTGAGCAAGATGATCAATATCAAGACCGAGGCTTTCAAGAGCCCATGGGGCCCGCTGGGCATGGTCGTTGAAGGCAAATCCTACTGGTTCCGCCTGCCGGCCAAGCGTCACACCATGGATTCGGAATTCGACATCAAGACCATCAAGAGCCTGCCCGACGTCGAAATTGCCTACGGCTACGGCAACGTGAGCGACACTGCCTACAAGGCCCTGGCCCAAGCGGGCGCCAAGGCGATCATCCATGCCGGCACCGGCAATGGTTCGGTCTCGTCCAAGGTCGTTCCCGCGCTGGTGGAATTGCGCAAGCAAGGCGTGCAGATCATCCGCTCTTCCCACGTCAATGCCGGCGGCATGGTGCTGCGTAACGCCGAGCAACCAGACGACAAATACGACTGGGTCGCCGCCCTTGACCTGAACCCGCAGAAAGCCCGCATTCTGGCGATGGTCGCCCTGACCAAGACCCAGGACAGCAAAGAGCTGCAACGGATTTTCTGGGAATATTGATTCCAGGCTTTACCTGTAGGAGCGACCTCGCTCCTACAGTTTTTTCGCAAAAGATCTCACCAAATTTCCAAATTCGCTGTCAGACGGACTTCTTTGAATTTAAGCAGTTGCGAAATTACCTACAGTTAAATACTGTATGTGCGTACAGCTTACTAAGGAATACTCCGTGGCAAAGCCCTCCTCCGCAGCACCCGCACCGCCAGATGCCTACCAGCGCCTGGCTATTCGCGTCCAAAAAATCATCAACTCCACCAACGCGCAGAAGGCCAAGGCGGCGTTGATCTTCCGCTTGCCCGATGAACCCGAGGACGAATGGGCGCGCTTGCTTGAAGAGATTGCGGAAAACGACAACGTCACCCTCGCCTACAGGGATGACGGCGGCGTGCAGATTTTCTGGGTTGTGCCGAAGGAAGATTGATTGAATGAGTGTCCGTTTTTTTGCTGTGTGCTGCCTGTTTTTTGCTGTCACCGCCAACGCCCAAGCCCCCCGCACCTTCAGTGAAGCCAAAAAAATCGCCTGGAAGCTTTACGCTCCGCAGTCCACCGAGTTCTATTGCGGCTGCAAATACACCGGCAACCGTATAGACCTGAAAGCCTGTGGCTACATCCCGCGCAAGAACGCCAACCGCGCCGCACGCATCGAATGGGAACACATCGTGCCCGCCTGGCAGATCGGCCATCAGCGCCAGTGCTGGCAAAATGGCGGGCGTAAAAACTGCACGCGCCATGACGATGTGTTCAAGCGTGCCGAAGCAGACCTGCACAATCTGGTGCCGAGCATCGGCGAGGTGAATGGCGACCGCAACAACTTCAGCTTCGGCTGGTTGCCGGTGCAAAGCGGACAATACGGTTCATGCCTGACGCAAGTGGACTTCAAGGCCAAGAAGGTCATGCCGCGTCCGTCCATCCGCGGAATGATCGCGCGCACCTATTTTTATATGAGCAAGCAATACGGCCTGCGCCTGTCGAAACAGGATCGCCAGCTGTATGAAGCCTGGAACAAGACCTACCCAGTGCAACCCTGGGAGCGCCAGCGCAACCAGACGGTGGGCTGTGTGATGGGCCGTGGCAATGAATTCGTCGGCCCGGTAAACCTGAAAGCCTGCGGTTGAAGGTGGGCGCAACGCCCACCCGGCCCGTTACTGGGCGACCTTGTGTTCGATGATTTCTGACACGGTGTCGTTTTTCTTGGCTCGCGCCATTTTTTCGTTGAGCAGCGCCTGCTTGGCCTCAGCCTCGGCCTTGCTGGCAAACGGGCCCAGCAGTACCTGGTCCTTGCCGTCGACCTTCACGATATAAAAACTGAAACCATGCTCCAGCAACCAGGCGGTCAAATCCGTGATCGCCTGCAGTTTGTGATCCGGCGGCCCCACCCATATGTCCCATTCCTGAGCGGCGATCGCACCGGTTTGTGGCTGGCTTTGGGTCACGACAGGCTTGGCCTTGGGCGCATCGGCTGGTTTACCTTCGCCGCATCCGGCCAAGGCCAACACCGCAATTGCCATCGCTACTCTACGCACTGCCCTGCTCCTTTGAAGATAAAGAGGCGACTTTACCATTCACTGTCTATTCTGGCCGTCATAAACGTTGGCTTAAACAATGCGAATGATGTATCGCGACCTGTATGATGCCGCCATGGGAATTAATGTCGCCTCTATGCGTCCTAAAAGAGGCAGTCACAGGGAAGCGCTTCGCAGTAAGCTACGCACATCCGACACCTGCCCTGTCTGAACATGTGTCCTTAAAAGTAATCAAGGAGAAGTCCATGCTTATACTCACCCGCAAAGTTGGTGAAAGCATAAACATCGGTGATGACATTACGATCACCATTCTGGGCGTTAGCGGCCAGCAAGTACGAATCGGCATCAACGCCCCCAAGGATGTTGCCGTGCATCGCGAGGAAATCTACCAGCGCATCCAGGCCGGTCTCACCGCGCCGGACAAAAACCAGACGCCTTGAAGCACTCCCAGTAGCCAGCCTTTTGCTTCACCGTAACGGCTGGCGAAAACCTGTTTGGCCCGTTCGCTTTTTTTTGCCGAGCGATGCGCCGCGTACACGCCCCTCCGCTGCAAGATGAAACTGCCATGATGCCCGGAACTTGTTGCATCATTTGCAGCCAAATCCCACGTCATCCTGCGGTCCGAGTGCATTTCAGGAGCACGTCGATGAGGCCAACCGTTACACAGCCCATGGTATCCCTGTCCTGGTCGATCGCCTTGCTGATAGGGCTGGTGTTTCTGGCGCTCGGGTATGGCCTGCGCTTGGAGGTCGAAGGCGCTGTCGACACCGCAGACCATTCCTGGCTGGACCTCGCCTTACTCTTGTGTGCCTACCTGTTTGCGTTCTGTCTCAAGCCGATTCAGAAGACTATTTTGCGTAAGCTGTGCCAACGCGAGGCCCATCGCGCCCATCAAAAAACCGCACGCTGACTGTCTATCTTTTCTCGCACCGCCAGCAGGCCATCAGCTTCTCGCACGACTTGCAGCCCCTCATATCCCTCGATACAGGCATGTTCAGTCGCCATAGGTGCCAAGTGCGTCGAGGTCACTACCATCACGTCCGCTCCTGCCGCTTCTGCTGCTCGAATGCCTACTGTCGCATCCTCGAACACCAGGCACTCTTGCACCGGCACGCCCAGGCGCTGGGCGCCGAGCACGTAACACGCAGGATCCGGCTTGCCGCTGGCAACATCTTCAGCCGTCACCATTACCGCCGGCATGGAAATACCCGCCGCCTGCATTCGGCGCAATGCCAGCGCCTTGGGCGCAGACGTGACCAGTGCCCACTGATCGGCCGGCAAGCGGTTCAAAAACTCGACCGCACCGGGAAGCGCCACGACGCCCTCGACGTCGTTCAATTCAGCGTCGGTAATCCACGCGGCCTCCGCCTCGGGATCTACACCCGGCAACGCCTGGCGAGTGATCGTATCAATCGCGCGAGCGCCATGAATGGTGGTCAGGAAAGCTTCCACATCCAGGCCATGGCGTTCAGCCCAGCGGCTCCATACACGCTCTGCAGCGGCGATGGAATTGAGCAGGGTCCCGTCCATATCGAACAGGAAGGCACGGTAACGCTGACTGAATACGGCTGGATTTCGACTGGACACTACGCGGCTTCTCCATGGTTTCAAGCAATGATCGACCCCACGCAATCTACGGTTCGCCTCGGCACTTGTAAACGCTGCGAGGCGCCAGCGTTAAACCTTGAATGACGAACTTGTCATCATCCTGTTGGTTAGCTGTTCGGGTCGCCTGGTTACTGTGAACTCACTGCCAACCCCGGCAGCCACTTTAAACAGAGATATCGCCATGAAACGCTTTGCCCTCGCCTTCGCCGCTTTGCTCACCACCGGCTCGGTATTCGCTGCCGACACCGCTCCAGCCGCTTCCGTAATCCATGATCAGACCGGCTTCTTCGTCCACCTGGATGTCGCCAAGGTGCTGTCCAGTACCGACACCTACGGCCAATGCGGTATCGTCCCGGCACAATTGCGCTACCTGGACCATCAGGCCCGTGAGCATGTGCTGGACTACCGCGTGCAGGGCACCGGTTGCGCCAGTGACAATTGATCAGGCTAAACTTGCGCACCCCATCGAACCAGGGCTTTTCCCATGAACATCCTCGTAGTCGAAGACGAACCCAAGGCTGGCAACTATCTGCTCAATGGCCTGCAGGAGCTGGGTTACAGCGTGAGTCTGGCCCGCGATGGCGTGGACGGTTTGCACCAGGCTCTGGAGACGCCGTTCGACGTGATCGTGCTCGACGTGATGATGCCGAAGATGGATGGCTGGGAAGTGCTGCGCCGCTTGCGCAAGGAAGCCGACACGCCGGTACTGTTTCTCACCGCCCGCGATGATATCGCCGACCGCATCAAAGGCCTGGAGCTGGGCGCCGACGACTACCTGATCAAGCCCTTCTCCTTCGCCGAACTGGTTGCACGCCTGCGCACCCTGACCCGACGCGGCCCGACGCGAGAGGAAGAACACCTGCACATCGCCGACCTGCAGATCGATGTACTCAAGCGCCGCGTCACCCGCGCCGGCACGCGCATCACCCTGACCAATAAAGAGTTCGCCCTGCTGCACCTGTTCGCCACTCATCAGGGCCAGGTGCTGTCACGCTCGCTGATTGCCTCGCGGGTATGGGACATGAATTTTGACAGTGACACCAATGTGGTCGACGTGGCCGTGCGGCGCCTGCGCTTGAAAATCGACGACCCGTTCCAACTCAAGTTGATCCACAGCGTGCGTGGCATTGGCTACCGCTTCGATACCCAGCCATGAGCCGCAGCCGCCATTATTCGCTGACCCTGCGCCTGGCGCTGATCTTCGCCCTGCTCGCCTTTGCCTTGCTGGCCACCCTGGGCGTAGCACTTTACCGTGAGCTGGAGCGCGAGTTAGTGCGCCGCGACGATACCGCGCTGGTCGCCCGAGTGGATCAACTGCGCAATCTGCTCAACGACAGCAATACCCTGGGCCTGATCCAGACAAAGCCCGAGCTGTTCCAGAACATGCTGGGCAACCGCGAATCCGTATTGAGCATCGGCGCCCCCGGCCAACAACCGTTGCTGCTGGTGAACCCGGCGAATATCGAGCTGCCTTCGGTCAAACCGGTGCCCAAAGATCACGTACTGGCGCTGAGCGATGTGCAGCATCTGCCGGGGCTCAATGGCATTCCCTTCTCGACCGTGGCCGCGACCATCGACTCCGGCGATCTGGGCAGCCTGCAAGTCACCAGCGGCCGCCTGATGACCGAGCGCACCGCCGTACTCGCCAGCTATCGATTGAGCGTTTATATCCTGGCGAGCATCGCTGCGATCATGCTGGCATTGGCCGGTTACCTGCTGGTGCATCGCGGCTTGCTGCCTTTGCGCCGCCTCGCCCGGCATGCGCAAGGGATCGGCGTGGGCAACCTGGCCGAGCGCCTCGATGGCCAGGGCGCCCCCAAAGAATTACTGCCGATGATCGAGTCGTTCAATACCATGCTTGAACGCTTGTCCAAGGGCTTTGTGCAATTGGGCCAGGTGTCCACCGACATGGCGCATGAACTGCGCACGCCGATCAATAATCTGCTCGGCGAAACCCAGGTGGCCCTGCAACAGCAGCGCAGTATCGAAAGCTACCAGCAGCTGTTGGCCTCCAATGTCGAAGAACTCGAACGCCTGGCGCGGATGCTCGACAATATGCTGTTTCTGGCGCGCACCGACCCCGCCAGCGCGTTGCGCCAACGCCAGGCGCTGGACGCTGCGGATGAAGTGGAACGCATCGCGGACTATTTCGAAGGGCTGGCCGCTGACGTGGGCATGCACATTGTTGGCGAGGGCGAAGGCGTGATCTGGGCTGAGCCGATGCTGCTGCGGCGTGCCCTGGCCAACCTGTGCGCCAACGCCATCAAGTATGGCTCGCCGGGCTCGGAGCTGCGCATCGAGGCCATTGCAAATGACGAGGGCGTCAACCTGAGGGTCAGTAACCACGGTGAAACCATTCCCGCCGAGCATCTACCGCGGCTGTTCGAACGGTTTTACCGGGTGGATGAATCCCGCGAGCGGTCCTCCCAGTCCAATGGGCTGGGGCTGTCGATCGTGGCAACCATCATGCAGCTGCACAACGGACGGTATGGCGTCAGCAGTGAAGACGGCGTGACGCGGTTCGAGTTGTTTTTTCCCGCACGGGAAGCGTGAGGCACCGCGCGGTCAATCAAAAGCCCCGTTGAGCACTTCGTAGATGATACCGGTGGCGATGGCTACCAATATCAAGTCGGTGCCGGCCTGCTGCCACTCATACCCATCGTAATGGGGCAAGCGCCCAGCCAGGCGACCATCGAGTTTCTTGGCGATACCGGGCGGCAGCGGCTTGCCGCGCGCCAGATTTTTCTGGATACCCGGAGGTAACGCGGGCCTCGGGCTCCAGTAATCGCGACTACCGCCCACCAGGCTCAGCACACTGCCACGATCAACGCTGGGGCCGTGATTACCCGCCGAACCTTTGCCATCAGGTTTGCCGTGGCCTTGCCCCGCCTGATTATGCCCCTTGTTATTGCCTTGGCCTTTGCCATTGCCAGGATCAGCCAAGGCAATCGCGCTGCCTGCGAACAAGGCGAGCGACAACACCACAGACACACATTTTGCGCACTTGATCATGATGTAGTTTCCGCAGGGATACCTGATCAACTGTAGTCGAGGTTATGCCACCGAGTATTGCATCAGCTCACCCGACCGCCTGTTTCCACGATATCCACCTGAGTCTGCCAGGCTGCCGAGACCGCCAGGCGCAAGCCCTCCACCAACATCGGCAGCGCCATCGACGGCTGACCGGCCCCAGGCAAGCACGGCACATGGATAAACCCACTGCGCACTGCGGAACCCGACAGCGCATGCTGCAATCGATAAAACACCTGGTTACACACGAACGTGCCCGCCGTCTGCGAAACCGAGGCAGCAATACCCGCTTCCCGCACCGCCCTGACCATGCCCTTGATCGGCAATGTCGAGAAGTAAGCGGCCGGACCACCTTCTACCACCGGCGTATCAATCGGCTGGGCGCCCAGGTTGTCCGGAATGCGTGCGTCATTGACATTGATCGCGACCCGCTCGATGGAAATGTCGCTGCGCCCAGGGCCCAAACCCGTAACAATGACCATCACCGGTTTTAATTCGTCGACCCACTCAAGCAAGGTTTCGGCAGCCGTGGCAAAGGCACAGGGCAATTGGCGCGCGACGATCCGCACCTCATCACTCAGTTGTACCCCTTCCAACTGGCGCACCGCTTCCCAGGATGGGTTGACGACGTCGTGATCGAAAGGCTCGAAGCCTGTCAGCAATAAAGTGTTCATCCTGGCCTCACATCAACAGATAAAGCAGCACGATATTGACCACCAGCATCATCAAGGCGGTGGGCAATTGGGCCTTGATCACCGCGTTCTTGTCTGGCAGCTCAAGCAGCGCGGCCGGCACGATATTGAAGTTGGCCGCCATCGGCGTCATCAGCGTACCGCAGTAACCGGAAAACATGCCGATCGCCGCCATTACCGCCGGGTTGCCGCCATAAATCCCCACCAGCACCGGCACGCCGACGCCACCGGTCATCACCGGAAAAGCGGCAAAGCCGTTGCCCATGATCACGGTAAACAAGGCCATGCCCAGCACATACACCATGACCGCCACCAACTTGAAATCCAGGTTGATGTAAGTGGTAGTGACATGAGCAACCGCCGTGCCCACCCCGGCTTCATTGAACAACAGCCCGAGCATCGCCAGCATCTGCGGCAGCACCATGGCCCAGCCCAGCGCTTCGGTCAGGCGACGCGACTCGCGCAAGGCTTGCACCGGCGTATCGCGAGTCAGCCAGCAGGCCAGGCCCAGGGCGATCAGGCAGCCGATGCCGAGCGAGACAAAGGTGGTGTTCTTCGGATCGAGCAGCGGCACGCCGCCTATTTCAGTGTGCTTGAGCAATACCGAGCCGATCACCGTGGTCAACGGAATCGCCAGCGCGGGGATAAACAGCTTGTGACCCAGGCGACCGGCACTGGCACGGGAAGCCTTATCGTGCAATTCGGCGTGCTGGCCACGGCCAACGCCGCCCAGGCCCGCAATCAACGCCATCACCACAACGCCGGCACCGATGACCACCGAGGGCAGCCGCTCTCCCACCAGGAATGGAATGGCAAACAGCAGCCAGAACAGCGCGCTGGACCAACGCTTGGGGTGGGTACGATCCAGCACGATCATGCCGGCGGTGATCAGCAACAGCACGCCGGCCAGCCAGTACAGGTATTGAATGGAAATAATCATTGCGCGGCCTCCACCGACGGGGCGGCGGCGGTCATCTCACGGGTCAACCTTCGATCGAACCGATGCAGGCGAATGGCGTGGATAATAAAGGCACAGATCGCCGTGGGGATGCCCCACACCGCAATATGCAGCGGCTCCACATCAATCCCCGAGCCGAGCAGGAAGGTGTGCATCAAAGCGATCGCACCAAAGGCGACGAAGATGTCCTCGCCAAAAAACAGCCCCACGTTGTCAGTGGCGGCGCACATGGCCAATACCTTGTGACGTAGCTTATCGGGCAGCTTGCCATAGCGCTTTTCCGCCGCGCCTTCGGCCATCGGCGCCAGCAATGGCCGTACCATCTGCGGATGCCCGCCCAGGCTGGTCAGCCCCATGGCCGCGGTAGACTCACGAACAAACAGATAGATGATCAGCAAACGCCCGACCGTCGCGCGCTCGAAGCGAGCGATCCAGTTTTGCGCATGCAAGCGCAGGCCATGACGCTCCAACAGGCCAATCACCGCCAACGGTAATAACAGGATCAATTGCAACGCACGGGTTTGAAGGAAGCCATCACCCATGGTTGCGAGAATTTTTTCCAGCGGGAAATGGGCGGCGAGCCCGGTCGCGATAGCGGCGGCGGTAACCACCAGCAACGGATTGAAGCGCAATACAAAGCCGACCACGATGACAAGTACGCCGATCAACGGCCATAAGTTCACAACAGTTTGCATGGCGGAGAGGTCCTTTAGTGCGCGCTGCGGCGCCATTACAGCAGGATGTGAGCAAAGGGCTCACAGCATGAAAGTGGCGTGCAGTCGGCTCGGTTTTTTTATTGTTGACCCGGAAGGTCGAGCAGTGGCGGCAACTTTGCTGCCTTGAGGCGGGAGGTGTCCAACAAGAAAAATTGTTGCTGCAGACCAATAAATTTTGTCGAGATTGGCAGCGCTGGCCCCGGCTACTGGAGGGATTCGGGATTGGCCCTATACTCATCCATGATGGTCGTGCGGATCATCCACGGTGCGATTGCCGACAATGAGGGCTTCAGCTATGTATGCCGGTCAAATGAGCAGTATGGCGACAGCAATTGGCGAAATACGTTGCCAGATGATGGTCCAGATCATTTGCCTGCTGTCGGTGGCTACGCTTTTCTGTTGATCGAGATGCGTAGCCCTCAAGTGCGCCGCGAGGTGTCACTTTGGCAAGGTATTGCCCGAATTCCGAGCAACAAAAAAGGGCCCACCTTTCGGTGAGCCCTTCTAGACCGCCCAGCAGAGCGGATTTTGTTTGGTAGGCGCGATTGGACTCGAACCAACGACCCCCACCATGTCAAGGTGGTGCTCTAACCAACTGAGCTACGTGCCTGCTGTGAGGCGGCATTCTACGGAATTCCGTAGGGGTGTCAACATCTTTTTTGCAGCTAAGCCTATGAATATGCGAATTTTTTATTCGCGGGCGACACGCTCGTGATTTACGGGTGGCTGGCAGGCAATTTTCAACTCAGGTAGGATCGCCGCACTCGTAAAAAATATAAAACAGAGGTTCCAGGATGGCGAACACCCCCTACCCCCAATCCTATTACGCCGCCTCCGCGAACGCGGTTCCGCCGCGCCCGGTGCTGCAAGGTGAGATCGAAACCGATGTCTGTGTGATCGGCGCCGGTTACACCGGCCTGTCCAGCGCGCTGTTTCTGCTCGAGAACGGCTTTCGCGTGACGGTGCTGGAAGCCGCCAAGGTAGGTTTTGGTGCGTCCGGCCGTAATGGCGGGCAGATCGTCAATAGCTACAGCCGCGACATCGATGTCATCGAACGCAGCGTCGGGCCCAGGCAGGCGCAGTTGCTGGGTGAGATGGCGTTCGAGGGCGGCAGGATCATTCGTGAGCGCGTGGCCAAGTATCAGATCCAGTGCGACTTGAAGGACGGCGGTGTATTCGCCGCCCTCAACAGCAAGCACATGGGCCACTTGGAATCACAGAAGCGCCTGTGGGAGCGCTACGGCCATACACAACTGGAACTGCTGGACGAGCGCCGTATCCGCGAAGTAGTGGCTTGTGACAACTATGTAGGCGGCCTGCTGGACATGAGCGGCGGGCATATCCACCCGCTCAACCTGGCCTTGGGTGAGGCGGCGGCCGTTGAATCCCTGGGCGGCACGATCTATGAGCAATCGGCAGCGGTGCGCATTGAGCGTGGCGCCAATCCGGTGGTGCATACCGCCGAAGGTAAAGTCAGGGCCAAGTTCATCATCGTCGCGGGGAATGCCTACCTGGGTAACCTGGTGCCGGAGCTGGCGGCGAAATCAATGCCGTGCGGCACCCAAGTGATCACTACCGCCCCCTTGGGCGATGAATTGGCCAGGACGTTGCTGCCGCAGGACTACTGTGTCGAAGACTGTAACTACCTGCTCGATTATTACCGCCTCACCAGCGACAAGCGCCTGATCTTCGGCGGTGGCGTGGTGTATGGCGCGCGGGACCCGGCAAATATCGAAGCGATCATCCGGCCGAAAATGCTCAAGGCTTTCCCGCAGCTCAAGGACGTAAAGATCGACTACGCCTGGACCGGCAATTTCTTGCTGACCCTGTCGCGCTTGCCTCAGGTTGGCCGCCTCGGCGACAACATTTATTACTCACAGGGCTGCAGCGGCCATGGCGTGACCTACACACACCTGGCGGGCAAGGTATTGGCCGAAGCCCTGAGAGGCCAGGCAGAACGCTTCGATGCGTTCGCCGACCTGCCCCACTACCCGTTTCCGGGTGGCCAGCTCTTGCGCACGCCTTTTGCCGCAATGGGTGCGTGGTATTACGGGCTGCGGGATAAGCTGGGCTTTTGACGCACAACGGGGAGCCGGTTCGCCGGCTCCTTGCCTGGAAAGCCAAATCGCAGACACAAAAAACCCCGGTCTTTCGACCAGGGTCTTTGCTATCGGATCAAAGTCAGCCAATGGCTTTCTCTGTGCTTCAAGGCGTTCAGTGGGCCTTGAGGCAGATATGGCGCAGCGGACGGGACTCGAACCCGCGACCCCCGGCGTGACAGGCCGGTATTCTAACCGACTGAACTACCGCTGCGTATCGCTTGGCTGACTGAGGCTAAACCCCTCAATCACCTTTAAACATCTGACTGATCAACTTTCGCTGCTCAATCTCAAGCCCGACACATCGAACCTGGAAAATATGGCGCAGCGGACGGGACTCGAACCCGCGACCCCCGGCGTGACAGGCCGGTATTCTAACCGACTGAACTACCGCTGCGCGTCGGTGCAACCTTTAACGTTGCGTCTTGCCACAAGGGCAAAACTCTCAAGAAGTGGTGGGTGATGACGGGATCGAACCGCCGACCCTCTGCTTGTAAGGCAGATGCTCTCCCAGCTGAGCTAATCACCCTTTGCTTCGTTGAGGCCGCGAAATTTACGCAGGTAGCGGACCTAAGTCAATAGCCCGCTTGAAGTTTTTCTGAAAAAGACAAAAATGCTTCAAGACCGCCCTACTCGCTGTAAATCATCTTCTTGCTCATACCACCGTCCACCACGAACTCCTGCCCGGTGACAAACCCGGCCTGGCGCGACAGTAACCACGCCACCATGGCCGCTACGTCCTCCACCGTGCCTACCCGGCCCGCCGGATGCTGGGCATGATCGGCATCGGTGAGCGGTTCGGCACGCCGCGCAGCGGGATCACGCGCATCGATCCAGCCAGGGCTGACCGCATTGACCCGCACTTCCGGGCCCAAGCTCATCGCCAGCGCGTGAGTCAGCGCCAGCAGGCCACCCTTGCTTGCCGCGTACGCTTCGGTGTCCGGCTCCGATTGGCGGGCCCGTGTCGAGGCCAGGTTGACGATAGCGCCACCGTGGGCGCGCAGGTACGGCGCACAGTGCTTGGCCAGCAGCATCGGCCCACTGAGGTTCACCGCCAGTACGCGATTCCAGTACGCCAGGTCGAGGCTTTCCAGGGTGATATTGCGCGGATCGGCCACCGCCGCATTGCACACCAACGCATCCAGGCGCCCGAACTGCCCCAATACCTCAGCAACCCCTTGAGCCACCTGCTTCTCGTCGGCCACGTCCATGCTGATAAACCAGGCATTCTCGCCCAGCACCTTGGACACCTTGGAACCGCGCTCGCGATCCAGGTCGGTCAACACCACCTGCCAACCTTCGCAGATCAGCCACGCCGCGATCCCCAGGCCAATGCCCCGCGCTGCGCCGGTCACCAGCGCCACGCGCCCGTTACTGGCCGCAGCGGCCTCCATGGACCACTCGATCACAAGGCCGCCAGCCCGCGGGCCAGGTCGGCCTGCAAGTCAGCCACGTCTTCCAGCCCGACTGCGATGCGAATCAGGCTGTCACGGATGCCTGCCGCTTCGCGCTCCTGCGGCGCCAGGCGCCCATGGGAGGTGGTGCTCGGGTGCGTGATGGTGGTTTTGCTGTCACCCAGGTTAGCGGTGATCGAGATCAGGCGCGTGGCATCGATAAAGCGCCAGGCGCCCTCTTTGCCGCCCTTCACTTCGAAACTCACTACCGCGCCGAACCCACGCTGCTGGCGCTGCGCCAATGCGTGCTGCGGGTGGCTCTTGAGGCCGGCGTAATGCACTTTCTCGATCCCGTCCTGCTGCTCCAGCCACTCAGCCAGCGCCTGGGCATTGGCGCAATGGGCCTTCATGCGCAGGCTGAGGGTTTCCAGGCCTTTGAGGAAAATCCACGCGTTGAACGGGCTCAGGGTCGGCCCGGCGGTGCGCAGGAAGCCCACCACTTCCTTCATCTGCTCGCTGCGACCGGCCACCACACCGCCCATGCAACGACCCTGGCCGTCAATGAACTTGGTGGCCGAATGCACCACGATGTCCGCGCCCAACTTCAACGGCTGTTGCAGAGCCGGGGTGCAGAAGCAGTTGTCGACAACCAGCATCGCGCCCTTGGCGTGCGCCACTTCGGCCAGCGCGGCGATATCCACCAGTTCAGCCAGCGGATTGGACGGCGATTCAACGAACAGCAGCTTGGTATTGGCCTTGATCGCCGCCTCCCAACCGGACAGATCCGCCAGAGGCACGTAGTCCACTTCGATACCGAAGCGCTTGAAATACTTCTCGAACAAGCTGATGGTCGAACCGAACACGCTGCGCGATACCAGCACATGGTCGCCAGCGCTGCACAGGCTCATCACCACCGCCAGGATCGCCGCCATGCCAGTCGCCGTGGCCACCGCCTGCTCAGCACCTTCCAGGGCGGCGATACGCTCTTCGAACGCACGCACGGTCGGGTTGGTATAGCGCGAGTAGACGTTGCCCGGCACTTCACCAGCAAAACGCGCAGCAGCGTCGGCCGCCGTGCGGAATACATAACTGGAGGTGAAGAACATCGGATCACCGTGCTCCCCTTCCGGGGTACGGTGCTGGCCGGCGCGCACAGCCAGGGTATCGAAAGCTACGCCATCGAGGTCGCTGTCCAAACGACCGGCATCCCATTCCTGACTCATGCTGCGACTCCTTACTCGAATTCTTTATTTAAGATACAAAACCGGCCCCTCAGGGCCGGTGTTCACTCAGTTGTTGTACAGATCGATGATCGCGCTGACCGCCTGGGTCTTGATCTTCGACGAGTCGTTGCGCGCCTGCTCGATCTTGTTCAGGTAGGCCTCATCGACGTCACCGGTCACGTACTTGCCGTCGAACACGGCGCAGTCGAACTGGTCGATCTTGATCTTGCCGCCGCCGACCGCTTCGATCAGGTCAGGCAGGTCCTGGTAGATCAACCAGTCAGCGCCGATCAGGTCGGCCACGTCCTGGGTCGAACGATTGTGGGCGATCAGTTCGTGGGCGCTCGGCATGTCGATACCGTACACGTTCGGGTAGCGCACGGCAGGCGCGGCGGAACAGAAGTACACGTTCTTCGCACCGGCTTCACGGGCCATCTGGATGATCTGCTTGCACGTGGTGCCGCGCACGATGGAGTCATCCACCAGCATCACGTTCTTGCCACGAAATTCCAGCTCGATGGCATTGAGCTTCTGGCGCACCGACTTCTTGCGCGCCGCCTGGCCGGGCATGATGAAGGTACGGCCGATATAGCGGTTCTTGACGAAGCCTTCGCGGAACTTGACGCCCAGGTGGTTGGCCAGCTCCAGCGCGGCGGTACGGCTGGTGTCCGGGATCGGGATGACCACGTCGATGTCGTGCTCGGGACGCTCGCGCAGGATCTTCTCGGCCAGCTTCTCACCCATGCGCAGGCGCGCCTTGTACACCGAAACGCCGTCGATGATCGAATCCGGACGCGCCAGGTAGACGTGTTCGAAGATGCACGGGGTAAGTTTCGGCGCAACGGCGCACTGGCGAGTGTGCAGCTTGCCGTCTTCGGTGATGTACACCGCTTCGCCCGGTGCCAGGTCGCGAATCAACGTAAAGCCCAGTACATCCAGGGACACGCTTTCGGAGGCAATCATGTACTCGACGCCTTCGTCGGTATGACGCTGGCCGAACACGATCGGGCGGATGCCGTGCGGATCGCGGAAACCGACGATGCCATAACCGGTGATCATCGCCACGACGGCATAGCCGCCCACGCAACGGTTATGCACGTCGATCACGGCGGCAAACACGTCTTCTTCGGTCGGCTGCAGCTTGCCGCGCTGGGCCAGCTCATGGGCGAACACATTGAGCAGCACTTCCGAGTCGGAACTGGTGTTGACGTGGCGCAGGTCAGATTCGTAGATCTCCTTGGCCAGTTGCTCAACGTTGGTCAGGTTGCCGTTGTGCGCCAGGGTAATGCCGTAAGGCGAGTTGACGTAGAACGGCTGAGCTTCGGCCGACGTCGAGCTACCAGCGGTTGGGTAACGCACATGGCCAATGCCCATGTGACCGACCAGGCGCTGCATGTGACGCTGGTGGAACACGTCGCGCACCAGGCCATTGTCCTTGCGCAGGAATAACCGGCCGTCGTGGCTGGTCACAATACCGGCAGCGTCCTGGCCGCGGTGCTGGAGGACGGTTAGCGCGTCATACAGCGCCTGATTGACGTTCGACTTACCGACGATACCGACGATGCCACACATGCGACGCAACCCCTACTTAATGGATCTTGACTGAACACTCTTACTGAGGCGTTTTGGCCGGCAAGAGGTGTTCCTTGAACGGAAGATCAGCGGGTACGCTGATTCCGCTGGCCAGCCACTGACTGCTCCACCCCAATATGAGGTTCTTGGACCAGTCTGCAACCAATAGAAATTTTGGCACGAGCACCGACTCCTGCCACCACGAATCCTGCTGTACCGGCCCCAGGCTCAACAGCCCGACCGCCACGACCACCAGCAACGCGCCACGCGCGGCGCCGAAGGCCATGCCGAGAAATCGATCGGTCCCGGAAAGGCCGGTGACACGTATCAACTCGCCAATAAGATAATTGACCATTGCCCCCACCAGCAGCGTGGCGATGAACATGATGGCGCAGCCCGCGATGACGCGAGCCGAGGGTGTCTCTATGTACCCGGCCAGGTAGACCGACAGTGAACCACCGAACATCCAGGCTACGACTCCTGCGATGATCCAGGTCAGCAACGACAGTGCTTCTTTTACGAAGCCGCGGCTCAGACTGATCAAAGCGGAGATGGCGACGATTGCAACGATCGCCCAATCAACCCAGGTAAATGGCACAGTGCAGCCTACGTACGGATAAGGCGGCGCATTTTAGCAGAGCGCCGGGCTATCGGTAAGCGGTGATTGCGGGTGCCTTGCAAATCAATAGATTGGGCAGTGCGAACGCTATTTCAAGACCGCCGAACACCAATGTGGGAGGGGGCTTGCTCCCGATGGCGGTGGTTCAGTGCCAGATGTACTGACTGACCCACCGCTATCGGGAGCAAGCCCCCTCCCACACTTGACTGCATTTCAAGTCTCGAAATCAGCCGCGCTCAGGCTGAAAGCGAGTGACGAAACCCTTGAGGTTCTGCTGACGGTCCAGTAGATCCCGCAGGCGGTCGGCTTCGGCGCGCTCGATCAGCGGCCCGATAAACACGCGGTTCTTGCCGTCGGCGCTACGGATGTAGGCGTTGTAACCCTGAGCGCGCAGCTTTTTCTGCAAGGCGTCGGCGCCTTCGCGGTTGCCCAGGCTGGCCACTTGGATCGACCAGCTGATCGGCAAGCCATTCGGGTCGATACGGCTCTGGCCTACGTCCGGCTTGCCCGGCGCGGCAGGCTGTGGCGCTACCGGTTTGGGCGCAGGCGCTGGCGTCGCCGGCTTGGCGGCAACAGCCGGAGCCGGTGTCGGCTTGACCACCGGCACGCTTGGCTGCACCGGCATGGACGGCGCCTGTTGCGCGGCGACCTCTTCGTCGCTCGGCACCGGCTCCTCTTCAGGCAGCGCCTGCGGCTCAGGCACCACCACCGGTTCAACCTGGACCTGAGGCACCACCGGTGCCTGGGGCGCAGCCGGAGCCTCGACGACCACCTGGCGCTGCTCGTCCTGACGGGAAAACAGCATCGGCAAGAAAATCACCGCCAATGCCACCAACACCAGGGCTCCGACCATTCGCTGCTTGTATGCGCTATCCAGTAATGCCATGTGCAGCTTCCTCCGTGGAGCGCCGGGCCAGCCATTCGAGCGCCTCGGCAACACAATAAAATGATCCGAACAACAGAATCTCGTCCTCGGCCGTCGCTACCGCACACTGCGCCTCGAGGGCCGCGGTGATGCTTGCATACGACGTCACCGACGCACCAAGGTTCTGCAAGGCAGTTTCCAGCTCAACTGCCGGACGGCTACGTGGCGTATCCAGCGGCGCAACGGCCCAGGACTGAACCCCGCTCAGCAACGGCGCAAGCACGCCGTCGAGATCCTTGTCGGCCAGCAAGCCAAACACCGCCAGGCGGCGGCCGGACGGCGGCGTGCGCGCCAAGCGCTGCGCCAGATACTCAGCGGCGTGAGGGTTATGGCCCACATCCAGCAGCAGGTTCAGGCGCTTGCCCTGCCACTCCACGGCACGTCGATCCAGGCGCCCTACTATCCGCGTTGCCAACAGAGTTGCGGCTATTTGCCCGGCATTCCACGGCAGATCCAGTAGCAGATAGGCTTGCAGCGCCAGCGCGGCATTCTCCATCGGCAGGTTCAGCAGCGGCAAATCGCGTAACACTACCGGCTGGCCCCGCGCATCGCGCCCGGACCATTGCCAATGCTGATCGCCGATCTCCAGGTTGAAGTCGCGCCCGCGTAGGAAGAACGGGCAGTCGAGCTCACGCACCTTCTCCAGCAAGGGTTGCGGAGGGTCAAGATCGCCGCACAAGGCAGGTTTGCCCCGGCGAAAGATCCCGGCCTTTTCGTATGCCACGGATTCGCGAGTGTCACCCAGGTAATCGACATGATCGACGCCGATGCTGGTGACCAGCGCCATGTCCGCATCCACCACGTTGACCGTGTCCAGACGCCCGCCAAGGCCCACTTCCAAGACGACGACATCGAGTTGCGCACGCTCGAACAGCCACAACGCCGCCAGGGTGCCCATCTCGAAATAGGTCAGGGAAATCTCGCCACGCCCTGCATCGAGGGCGGCGAAGGCTTCGCAGAGCTGCTCGTCGCTCGCTTCACGGCCATTGAGCTGCACCCGCTCGTTGTAACGCAGCAGGTGTGGCGAGCTGTAGACGCCGACGTTCAGCCCTTGGGCCTGCAGCAGCGCCGCGACAAAGGCACAGGTGGAGCCTTTGCCGTTGGTGCCGGTGACCGTGATCACACGCGGTGCCGGCCGCCCCAACCCAAGGCGGGCCGCTACCTGTTGCGAGCGCTCCAGGCCCATGTCAATGGCGGACGGATGCAACTGCTCAAGGTAGGCGAGCCATTCGCCGAGGGTACGTTGGGTCATAGGTTTGCTGGCACCGGTGGCACGACGATCGGCTCGACCTTGGGCGCGACGTAGACAGGCGTCGGCAGGCCCATCATTTGCGCCAGCAGGTTACCCAGGCGTGGGCGCAGCTCACCGCGCGGGATGATCAGGTCGATGGCGCCGTGTTCCAGCAGGAACTCGCTGCGCTGGAAACCTTCCGGCAGTTTTTCACGCACGGTCTGCTCGATGACGCGTGGGCCGGCAAAGCCGATCAGGGCTTTTGGCTCACCGACGATCACATCGCCGAGCATCGCCAGGCTGGCGGAAACGCCGCCGTAGACCGGGTCGGTCAGTACCGAGATGAACGGAATGCCTTCTTCGCGCAGACGCGCCAATACCGCCGAGGTCTTGGCCATTTGCATCAGGGAAATCAGCGCTTCCTGCATACGCGCGCCACCGGAGGCGGCGAAGCAGATCATCGGGCAGCGGTTTTCCAGGGCATAGTTGGCGGCGCGCACGAAACGCTCGCCTACGATGGCACCCATGGAGCCGCCCATGAAGGAGAACTCGAACGCCGAAACCACCACCGGCATGCCCAGCAGCTTGCCGCTGACGGAGATCAGCGCGTCTTTCTCGCCGGTCTGCTTCTGCGCACCGACCAGACGGTCCTTGTACTTCTTGCTGTCGCGGAACTTGAGGCGGTCGACCGGCTCCAGGTCAGCGCCCAGCTCGTTGCGGCCGTCGGCGTCGAGGAAGATGTCGATACGGGCGCGTGCGCCAATACGCATGTGGTGGTTGCACTTGGGGCAAACGTCCAGGGTCTTTTCCAGCTCCGGGCGATACAGCACCGCGTCGCAGGACGGGCACTTGTGCCACAGACCTTCAGGAACCGAGCTTTTCTTCACCTCGGAACGCATGATCGAAGGGATCAGTTTGTCTACTAACCAGTTGCTCATGCTTTCTTTCTCCAGTACCGGTGGCTTGAACACAGCCCCGCGTATGCCCTTGAGCTAAATTCATATGTGGCGATGAGGCCGGCGGGACGGGGTCAGAGATTCGACCAGCCATTTCCCGCCTGCATCCTCAGCCTTCCAGACAACCTGCCAGCGCAGGGTTGCCACTTCGTTTCCGGGCCTCCCGCAGGCGGCGCCGGTGCTGTTTTACACAGTGGTAGTTATGGACGGCGGCAGACTGCCAGCCGTCACATCGCACCGCTGCTGTTGCGCACGGCCTGTAGGAATGCGCGAATCTTGTGGTGATCCTTGATGCCCTTGCCCTGTTCCACCCCGCCGCTGACATCCACGGCATACGGCCGGACCTGCTCGATGGCGGCGCCGACATTCATCGGGTTGAGCCCTCCGGCCAGGATGACCGGCTTGCTCAGGCCCGCCGGGATCAGCGACCAGTCGAAGGCTTCTCCAGTGCCGCCAGGAACACCTTCGACGTAGGTGTCCAGCAGAATCCCGCGCGCGCCCGCATAGGCGGCACAGGCGGCGGCGATGTCATCGCCGGCCTTGACGCGCAACGCCTTGATATAGGGGCGCTGATAACTTTCGCATTCGTCCGGGGTTTCGTCGCCATGAAACTGCAGCATGTCCAGCGGCACGGCAACCAGCGTTTCATTGAGCTCACAACGGCTGGCATTAACGAACAAGCCCACGGTGGTCACGAACGGTGGCAGCGCGGCGATGATGGCCCGCGCCTGCGACACATTCACCGCCCGCGGGCTCTTGGCATAAAACACCAGGCCAATGGCATCCGCCCCCGCCTCGACCGCCGCCAACGCGTCTTCGATGCGGGTAATCCCGCAAATCTTGCTGCGAACGGCTGACATATCGTAGAAACCTCAGGGATTGAACCGAGAAAGTCCCGGATGGTAACAAAAGCTTTTCCAGGCGTCAGCCGCCAAGTTCACTGAAACCTGTGAGGAAGTGTGGCCCGATAAAACGCTGCGGCAGCTCGAACTCGTCGCGGTACTCCACATCCACCAGATACAGGCCGAACGGATGCGCCGTAACCCCACCGGTACGGCGGATGCGGCTTTGCAGCACTTCCCTGGCCCATTCCACCGGGCGCTCGCCGGTGCCGATGGTCATCAATACGCCCGCAATGTTGCGCACCATATGGTGCAGGAACGCCCCGGCACGGATATCCAGCACAATCATCTTGCCATGCCGGGTCACGCGCAGATGGTGGACTTCCTTGATCGGCGACTTGGCCTGGCATTGGCCGGCACGGAACGCGCTGAAATCATGCACACCCACCAGATGCTGCGCAGCCTCGGCCATGCGTTCGGCATCCAGCGGGCGGTGGTTCCAGGTGATTTCCTGGTTCAGGTGCGCCGGGCGGATCTGATCGTTGTAGATCACGTAGCGGTAGCGTCGGGCGATGGCCTTGAAGCGCGCATGAAAATGCGCCGGCATCACCTTGGCCCAGGTGACGCTGACGTCATGGGGCAGATTGATATTGGCGCCCATCACCCACGCCTTCATCGAGCGTTCGGCCTGGGTGTCGAAGTGCACCACCTGGCCGCAGGCATGCACGCCGGCGTCGGTACGCCCGGCGCACATCAGCGATACCGGCGAGTCAGCGACTTTCGACAGAGCGTTTTCCAGGGTTTCCTGCACCGTCAGCACCCCGGAGGCCTGGCGCTGCCAGCCGCGATAGCGCGAGCCTTTGTATTCCACGCCGAGGGCGACGCGGTGAAAGCCTGCGGCCGCCATTTCGGCGGCCGCGTTATCTATATTTGCCAAGAACTGAGAGCCTGATGAGTTGCGCAAAGACGGGGATTATAAAGGCGCCGGCTGCGCGACGGGCGCTTTTGTTGGGGGGAACGCCGCGCCAACGGTGGCAGGGAGTAAGCCCTCTCCCCGTTGGGCGCGTATCAGCCTTCAGATTCGGCCGAGCATTTCCTTGGCCTCGCCGCGCTGGGTCTCGTTGCCCTCGGTCAGCACTTCGGAAAGGATGTCCTTGGCGCCATCGGCGTCGCCCATGTCGATATAAGCCTGAGCCAGGTCCAGCTTGGTGGCGACTTCATCGGAGCCCGACAGGAAGTCGAACTCGGGCTCGTCGTCACCGAGCGCCGCATCTTCAGCCGTGAAGGACGGCTCGATGGAAGGATGCTCCAGGCTCTGGGACAGACGGTCCAACTCGGCGTTGACGTCGTCCAGTTCCGAAGCGAAGGCATCGGGCTTGGCCGTCGATTCGGGCTCGTCCGCCAGGGAGAGGTCGAAATCTTCCGGCAAGTCGAAGTCGTCCAATGCCGCCGGGGTCAAGGTCGGCGGCTCGGCGGCCGGTACGTCCTTCATCTGTTCTTCGAGACCGGACAGGAAGTCGTCATCGGACTGCGCGGACGCCGGCGCATCCAATTGCAGATCCAGGTCAAAATCCGACAGGTCATCTGCGCTGGCGTTGGCGGCCGTCTGCTGCTCAAGAAGCGCCTCGAATGACTGATCGCCCTTGACCTCTGCCGGCGATGCCGCCTCCAGGTCGTCCAGGCTCAGGTCAAAATCGGTATCCAGAGGCTCTGGCTGCGGCGCAGCCGGCTTGTCTTCCAGCAGGTCCTTGACGTACTGGGCGTCCAGGGCGGCGGCGGCCACTGCGGCACTCACGCCCGCCGCCAACACCGCCATGGCCGGGAAACGGCCCTTGAGCTGCTCGACCTGGGCGTGGTTTTCACCCGTGGCCACCAGCTGACGCTCCTGGCTGACAAAACCGTTCTTGTCATTCTGCAGGCCGTAGACTTCCATCAGCTTCAAACGCAGGTCGCTGCGCTTGGGCTCCTGCTTGATCGCTTGCTCAAGCACATCCGCCGCCTGGTTCAGGTGGCCCCGGTCGATATGGGACTGGACTTGGGAGAGCGCGTCGCTGGAAGTCGGGGCGACGGCAGCCGCCAGCGGTGCCAGCACGGAGGCGACGGTGGGCACTGCAGGCTCAGCCACGGGAACGGGTGCAGGCGCGGGGGCCCGCGTGACGCTCGGCGGCGGCACTTCCAGGCCTTCGAAACTGTCGGGTGGCAGGTCGCGATCGATATTCGACGTGAATTCCGGCTCTTCAGCCAGCGCGCGCGCCATGCGCAGGTGCTTTTCTTCTTCAAGACGGGCGTTGCGATGGCGCACCCACAGCAACAGGAGCAACAGCGCCAGAATCACGGCCGCGCCACCGAGCACACCGAGCACCACAGGGTTGGTCAGCAGCTCATTGAATTTGCCTTCGGTGGTTGCAGGCGCGGCAACCGGCTTGGCTGGCTCGGGAGCAGGTGTCGCTACCGGAGCTGCCGGGGCCGGGGCTGGCGCCGGTTCACCGGCCAACTGCGCAGGCGCTGCCGCCGCTGCCGCGGGCACAGCCGCATCGCCCTTCTCGGCCTGCAGACGGGCCAACTGATCATTCTTCAGTTGAATCAGCTTTTGCAGCTTGTCCAACTGGCTTTGCAGATCTGCCGCGCGGCTTTTGAGCTCTTCATTGTCACGACGGGTGGTGTCCAACTGCTCTTGGGTCATCGCCAGCTTGTCGTTCAACGCGCGACTATCACCGGCCTTGCCTGCTGCACCTTTTTTAGCAGACTCGGCCGACACCAGGCTCAAGTTGTCCTTGGCGCTGGTGCTCGACGGTGCATTGCCAGTCTCGGTGCGCTTGGTAGCATCCAGCTGGGCCTTACCGGCCACTTGCTGGGCGGCGGTGCGGCGGCCCTGACGCCAGGCAGCGTTCTGCGCCGTCACTTCGGCGATCGCTTGCGGCTGCCCGAGCGCGGTGCTTTGCACGGTGTCTGGCAGGCGCAGGACCTGGCCGGTTTTCAGGCGGTTGATGTTGCCATCGATAAACGCATTAGGGTTGAGCGCCTGAATGGCCAGCATCGTTTGCTGCACAGAGCCACCATTGCGGTTTTTCTCGGCAATTTCCCACAAGGTATCGCGAGCAGTGGTGGTATGTTGCGCTGGCTTGCTGACGGCGGTCGCGGTACCGGCCGGCGCACTCAAGCGCGGCGCTGGCGCACTGGCAGCCGGTGTCGATTGGTCGAATTTGGCGGGATCGAGCAGCACGCTGTAGTCACGCATGAGTCGGCCGTTCGGCCACTGCACCTGCAACAGGAAGCGCACATAGGAATCGGGCAACGGTTTGCTGGAGGTGACACGCACCACGCTGCGGCCGTTGGGATTGACCACCGGCGTGAAGGTGAGGTCGTCGAGAAAGGCCTGGCGATCGACACCGGCATCGACGAATGCCTGGGACGAGGCCAGGCTCGGGGTTATCTCGGAAGCCGTAAGGCCGCCGACGTCGAGCAATTCGATTTCCACCGACAGCGGCTGGTTCAACTTCGACTTGAGGGTCATCTCCCCGAGTTGCAGCGCCTGCGCCATACCGGAGGACAGCGCCGAGGCGGCCGCTATTGCTAACACCAGTTTGCGAACTTGAACCATAGCCTCATCCTTTGTCTGAACACTCCCCGGCTTTCGAGAAGGTTGGTAACCGCTGCCATAAGGCATGGCGAGCCGATAGGTTACCGACGCGCTTGTGTTCCGCTTTTGGCCAAGCATAGCGCTTGGTGAGAATCAATCTACAAATTGGCGCCAAGTATCTTTTACGCAAGGTCTTTTATCAACAACCGCGCCAGCTGCACGGCGTTGAGCGCAGCGCCTTTGCGTACGTTATCTGACGTCAGCCACACATTTAGTTCCGCCGGGTCGTCCACACCTGCGCGCACTCGCCCTACATATACAACGTCCTGACCCACCGCATCGCCTACGGCCGTTGGGTAGTCGCCCGCCTCGACCAGCTCGATACCCGGCGCCGCATCGAGTACACGGTTCACCTCAACCAAATCGGCCGGCGCCCCCAACTGCAGCGACACAGTCAGACTATCGCCAAAAAACACCGGGGCTTGAACGCAGGTTGCGGAAATCTTCAGCAACGGAGTTTCCAGCACGGCCCGCAGTTCATATACGAGACGTTTCTCCAGGGCTGTGTGACCTTGGGCGTCTGGCGTGCCGACTTGTGCCAGCAGGTTGAAGGCCACCTGCCGATCAAAGAAGGTCGGCTCCAACGGACGTACATTCAACAGCTCGGCCGTCTGGCGGGCCAATTCGCTGACGGCTTCGCGGCCCAGGGCCGACACGGCCAGGTTGGCGGTGACGCTCACGCGCTGGATATCCAGCAAACCGCGCAACGGCGCCAGCAGCACCGCAAGGTTGGTGGCGGACGGGCTCGGGCTGGCGATTTGAAAAGGTTTTTTCAAGCCCTTGAGCACATGGGCGTTGGCTTCCGGCACCACAGGCGGTGCCTGTTCGGCAGGCAATGCGCCAGACAAGTCGATCACCGAGCAACCGGCAGCGATGGCACGTGGAGCGAAGCTCAGGGTCACCGCCGGGCCGGCCGCGAAAAAGGCCAACTGCGCCGTGCTGAAGTCGAATTCATCGACTTCCTTGACCCGCACGTTCTTGCCCCGGAACGGTACTGAAGCACCGGCGGAGTTGTTGCCGGCCAGCAAATACAGGGTGCCTACCGGGAAGTCCAGCTCTTCGAGAATCTGCACCAGGGTTTCGCCAACGGTACCGGTGGCGCCGATCACGGCGATTTCAAAGGTCTGGGTCATGGGGCTGCCTCGGGCATTGCGGGGGGAGCGGCACTTTACCGGGTGGTTGGGGGTGAGGCAATTGGGGTGGAGCTGATGGCCCCATCGGGAGCAAGCCCCCTCCCACACTTGAATGTGTGCACAGGTCAACATGTGGGAGGGGCGGTGCGACGATTCGACTTGCCCCCGATAGCGTCCGAAAGAACAATAAAAAACCCCGCGCCTGTCACCAGAACGCGGGGCTCTTCAAAGCCTGCAAGCGATCAACGCTCCAGCAGAATCCGCAGCATGCGACGCAACGGCTCAGCCGCGCCCCACAACAGCTGGTCGCCCACGGTGAACGCACCGAGGAACTGGCTGCCCATGTTCAGCTTGCGCAGGCGGCCCACCGGTACATTCAGGGTGCCGGTGACCTTGGTTGGGCTCAGCTCCTGCATGCTGATCTCACGGTTGTTCGGCACCAGCTTGACCCAGGGGTTGTGCTGGCTGATCAGCCCTTCGATATCGGCAATCGGCACGTCTTTGTTCAGCTTGATGGTCAACGCCTGGCTATGGCAGCGCATGGCGCCAATGCGTACGCAGATGCCGTCCACCGGGATCGGGTTCTTGAAGCGCCCGAGGATCTTGTTGGTCTCGGCCTGGGCCTTCCACTCTTCGCGGCTCTGGCCGTTCGGCAGTTCCTTATCGATCCACGGGATCAGGCTACCGGCCAACGGCACGCCGAAGTTTTCGGTCGGATAGGCGTCGCTGCGCATGGCTTCGGCCACGCGGCGGTCGATATCGAGGATCGCGCTGGCTGGGTCGGCCAGTTGATCGGCCACCGCTGCGTGGGTTGCGCCCATCTGCTTGATCAGCTCTCGCATGTTCTGTGCACCGGCGCCGGAGGCCGCCTGGTAGGTCATGGCGCTCATCCACTCGACCAGGCCGGCTTCGAACAAGCCACCCAGGCCCATCAGCATCAGGCTGACGGTGCAATTGCCGCCGACGTAGTTCCGAGTGCCGGCATCCAGTTGCTGGTCGATAACCTTGCGGTTGACCGGGTCGAGAATGATCACTGCATCGTCCTGCATGCGCAGGCTCGACGCGGCATCGATCCAGTAGCCCTGCCAGCCGGCTTCGCGCAGCTTGGGGAAGACTTCGCTGGTGTAGTCGCCGCCCTGGCACGTCAGGATCACATCGAGGGTCTTCAGCTCTTCAATGCTATAGGCGTCTTTGAGCGGGGCAATGTCCTTGCCCACGGACGGCCCTTGGCCACCTACGTTCGAAGTGGTGAAAAACACCGGCTCGATAAGATCGAAATCCTGCTCTTCCAGCATCCGCTGCATGAGCACGGAACCGACCATACCGCGCCAACCGATCAGACCTACACGTTTCATCGCAACTACACCTTGTTAAAAAGTGGGCCGCCTTGCAGCGATAACTGCAAGCGGGCCCGAGAGATTACAGATTCCGCAGCGCGGCGACTACAGCGTCGCCCATTTCTTGCGTGCCAACCTTGGTGCAACCCTGCGACCAGATGTCGCCGGTGCGCAAACCCTGGTCGAGCACCAGGCTCACGGCCTTCTCGATCGCGTCGGCCGCGTCAACCAGGTTGAAGCTGTAACGCAGCATCATCGACACCGACAAAATGGTCGCCAGCGGGTTGGCGATACCTTGGCCGGCAATGTCCGGCGCCGAACCGTGGCAAGGCTCGTACATACCCTTGTTGTTGGTATCCAGGGACGCCGACGGCAGCATGCCGATGGAACCGGTGAGCATCGAGGCCTGGTCGGAGAGGATATCGCCGAACAGGTTGTCGGTGACGATCACGTCGAACTGCTTCGGCGCACGTACCAGTTGCATGGCGGCGTTGTCGACGTACATGTGGCTCAGTTCGACGTCCGGGTAGTCCTTGGCGACTTCTTCAACGATTTCCCGCCACAGTTGGCTGGAAGCCAATACGTTGGCCTTGTCCACCGAGCAGACCTTCTTGCTGCGCACGCGGGCCATGTCGAAACCGACGCGGGCGATACGGCGAATTTCGCTCTCGCTGTACGGCAGGGTGTCATAGGCCTGGCGCTCGCCGTTCGCAAGTTCGCGCACCCCGCGTGGCGAGCCGAAATAGATACCGCCAGTCAGCTCACGCACGATCAGGATGTCCAGGCCCGCCACCACTTCCGGCTTGAGGCTCGACGCCTCGGCCAACTGCGGGTAAAGAATCGCCGGACGCAGGTTGCCGAACAGGCCCAGTTGCGCGCGGATTTTCAACAGGCCGCGCTCAGGGCGGATATCACGCTCGATCTTGTCCCACTTCGGCCCGCCCACGGCGCCCAGCAGCACGGCGTCGGCGGCGCGGGCGCGTTCCAGGGTCTCGTCGGCCAGGGGCACGCCGTGCTTATCGATGGCTGCGCCGCCGATTACGTCGTGGCTCAGCTCGAAGCCCAGGCTGTACTTGCTGTTGGCGAGCTCCAGGACCTTGACCGCTTCGGCCATGATTTCCGGACCGATACCGTCGCCAGGGAGAATCAGAATCTGCTTGCTCATGGGTTCCTCATTTCATCGAGCGACCTGCCCTTGGGCAGGTCGGGAAAAATCAATCAGCGTTCGGCCCACACCACCAGCACGTCGGTGCTGAAGGTGCCGTCGGCTTGAATTTCGTAATAGTCGCGCACTTCCTGGCCCATCGCCTGTTGCAACTCCAGGATCGCCGCGCGCAAGGCCGGCGGGGTGCGCATGCGCTCGACCCACGAGGTGTATTCCAGGCGCAGGCGTTGGCGGCTGCTGTTGCGTACATGCAAACCGGCTTCGCTGAGCTGGCGCATCCACTCGGCGGCAGAATAATCGCGCACATGGCTGGTGTCGCGCAGCACTTCAACGGTTTGCAGGTAAGTGTCCAGCAACGGGCTGCCCGGTGACAACACATCCACGAACGCCGCCACGCCACCGGGTTTGAGCACTCGACGCACTTCGCGCAGGGCCAGGCCGAGGTCGCTCCAATGGTGGGCGGAGTAGCGGCTGAACACGAAGTCGAATTCGCCATCGGCAAACGGCAGGCGTTCAGCCGCGCCGTTAACCGTGCTGATATTGGCCAAACCGCGATCTTGCGCAGCGGCGGCGACCACATCAAGCATCTGCTGAGACAGGTCATAGGCCACCACTTCCTTGACCAGCGGGGCAACCTGGAAGCTCACATGCCCGGCACCGCAGCCCAAGTCCAGCAGTCGCGCCGCGCCCTGCCCGACCAGTTCGGCCTGGAGCAGTGCGAATTCGGTGCCCTGGGCGTGCACGGCACTGCTCAGGTAGGCCGAGGCTTGCTCGCCGAATTGTTTTTGCACGACTTGGGTGTGGGCAGTGCTGGTCATGGGGGCTTTCCTTAGGTTTTGTGGTGTTAACACTGGCCTCATCGGGGGCAAGCCCCCTCTCACATTTGAAATGCGTACACCTGTGAGAGGGGGCTTGCCCCCGATGGCGGCGGTCCTGCCTGCATCAATCGCGAAACAACCAGGGCTGGCTCGCCCGGTGCCTGGTTTCAAACGCTGCAATCGCGTCGCCGTCCTGCAAAGTCAGGCCGATATCGTCCAGGCCATTGATCAGGCAGTGCTTGCGAAAGGCATCCACCTCGAAGTGGTACACCTTGCCGTCCGGACGGGTCACGGTCTGCGCGGCCAGGTCCACGGTCAGTTGGTAGCCCACATTGGCTTCCACTTGCTGAAACAGCTCATCCACTTCGGCGTCGCTCAAGATGATCGGCAGCAAGCCGTTCTTGAAGCTGTTGTTGAAGAAGATGTCGGCGTAGCTCGGCGCGATGATGCTGCGAAAGCCATATTCTTCCAGGGCCCACGGCGCGTGTTCACGGCTGGAGCCGCAACCGAAGTTTTCCCGGGCCAGCAACACGCTGGCGCCCTGGTAACGCTCGGCGTTGAGCACGAAATCCTTGTTCAGCGGGCGCTTGGAGTTGTCCTGGTAGGCATAGCCCACGTCCAGGTAGCGCCATTCGTCGAACAGGTTGGGGCCAAACCCGGTGCGCTTGATCGACTTCAAGAACTGCTTGGGGATGATCTGGTCGGTGTCCACGTTGGCACGGTCCAACGGCGCTACCAGACCGGTATGCTGGGTAAAAGCTCTCATCGGGTTTTCCTTTAGATCAATTCGCGAACGTCGATGAAACGACCGTTGACGGCAGCGGCGGCAGCCATGGCCGGGCTGACCAGGTGGGTACGGCCACCGGCGCCCTGACGCCCTTCGAAGTTACGGTTGGAGGTCGATGCGCAATGCTCGCCGGATTCCAACCGGTCCGGGTTCATCGCCAGGCACATGGAGCAGCCCGGCTCACGCCATTCGAAACCGGCTTCGAGGAAGATCTTGTCCAGGCCTTCGGCTTCGGCCTGGGCTTTGACCAACCCCGAACCTGGCACCACGATGGCCTGCTTGATGGTCGAGGCCACCTTGCGGCCCTTGGCAATCACGGCGGCGGCGCGCAGGTCTTCGATCCGCGAGTTGGTGCAGGAGCCGATGAACACGCGATCCAGCTGGATATCGGTAATCGCCTGGTTGGCCTTCAGGCCCATGTACTTGAGGGCGCGCTCGATGGAGCCGCGCTTGACCAGGTCGGTTTCCTGGGCCGGGTCCGGCACGTTCTGGTCGACGGCCAGCACCATTTCCGGTGATGTGCCCCAGCTGACTTGCGGTTTGATCTGGGTCGCGTCGAGCTCGACCACGGTGTCGAACACCGCATCGGCGTCGGACACCAGGTCTTTCCAGGCGTGCACCGCTGCGTCCCAATCAGCGCCTTTCGGTGCGAATGGGCGACCCTTGACGTATTCGATGGTTTTTTCGTCCGCCGCCACCATGCCCACGCGGGCACCGGCTTCGATGGACATGTTGCAGATGGTCATGCGGCCTTCGATGGACAGGTCGCGAATGGCGCTGCCGGCGAACTCGATGGCATGCCCGTTACCGCCGGCGGTGCCGATCTTGCCGATCACCGCCAGCACGATGTCCTTGGCGGTCACGCCGAACGGCAACTGGCCTTCGACGCGTACCAGCATGTTCTTCATCTTTTTGGCGACCAGGCACTGGGTGGCGAACACATGTTCCACCTCGGATGTGCCGATGCCATGGGCCAGGGCACCAAAGGCACCGTGGGTCGACGTGTGCGAGTCACCGCACACCACAGTCATACCCGGCAAGGTCGCGCCCTGCTCCGGGCCGATCACGTGGACGATACCTTGACGCACGTCATTCATCTTGAATTCGGTGATGCCATATTCATCGCAATAGTCGTCGAGGGTCTGCACCTGCAAGCGCGACACGGTGTCGACAATGGCGTCGATCCCGCCCTTGCGCTCCGGGGTGGTCGGCACGTTGTGGTCCGGCGTGGCGATAATGGAGTCGACGCGCCATGGCTTGCGCCCGGCCAGCCGCAGGCCTTCGAACGCTTGGGGCGAGGTCACTTCATGGATGATGTGACGGTCGATGTAGATCAGCGACGACCCATCATCGCGCCGTTTCACTTCATGGGAATCCCAAAGCTTGTCGTAAAGCGTTTTGCCGGCCATCAGTCGGTCCTCATCAGCGGTGTTTCTATGCGCCGGGCTTTTCTATAACCCTTTGGCTTGTGAGGCTGATGGTAGGGCGCTAGATTAAATAACTCAAATTCATATTTTTCATGCTTTGGATTACCAACTGGAATACCACCATGGACCTGGCCAACCTCAACGCCTTTATCGCTATTGCCGAGACCGGCAGCTTCTCCGGCGCCGGTGAGCGCCTGCACCTGACCCAACCGGCCATCAGCAAACGCATCGCCGGCCTGGAGCAACAATTGAAGGTGCGCCTGTTCGATCGCCTCGGCCGTGAAGTGGGCTTGACCGAAGCCGGGCGGGCTTTGCTGCCGCGTGCTTATCAGATCCTGAACGTGCTGGACGACACCCGTCGCGCCCTGACCAACCTCACCGGAGAAGTCAGCGGGCGCCTCACCCTGGCGACCAGCCACCATATCGGCCTGCATCGCCTGCCGCCGGTCCTGCGTACCTTCACTCGGCAGTACCCGAACGTGGCGCTGGATATTCAATTCCTCGATTCAGAAGTGGCCTACGAAGAAATCCTCCACGGTCGCGCCGAAGTGGCAGTGATCACCCTGGCGCCCGAGCCGCATAACCTGGTGCGCGCGACGCCGGTATGGGACGACCCGCTGGATTTCGTGGTGGCCCCCGAACACAGCCTGATCAGCAACGGCTCCGTCAGCCTGGCCGATATTGCCGGGCACCCTGCGGTGTTTCCCGGAGGGAACACCTTTACCCACCATATTGTCAGCCGTCTATTCGAGGCCCAGGGGCTGACGCCGAACATCGCCATGAGCACCAACTACCTGGAGACGATCAAAATGATGGTGTCCATCGGCCTGGCCTGGAGCGTGTTGCCACGCACCATGCTCGACGCCCAGGTAGCAAGTATTGCTTTGCCGGGCATACAGCTCAGTCGCCAGCTAGGCTATATCGTGCACACCGAAAGGACGCTGTCGAACGCTGCGCGGGCTTTCATGAGCCTATTGGATGCACAGGTCGATCTGCCAGGGATACCGGCATGACATTGTGCGGCCTCGGGTTTCAGGTAAACCGCGCTGTCTTCCATCGAGCCAAGGCCCTTTGAATAATGCCCAACCCCGTTGATTCCGTGCCACCGCTGCCCCGCATCTACGCCCTGGACCCTCAAGAGGCGGAACAACGCTGGGACAGCGCCCCGCAACTGCTGTCGGCGCTCAATGCCGCGCGGCTGGGCGCATGGTGCTGGGAAATCGACACGGGCAAAATCAGCTGGTCGCGAGGCACTCAGGCATTGTTTGGCTACGACCCGCGCCAGCCGCTGCCCAACGACCTCAATTACCTCGACCTACTGGCGTCGGAAGACCGTGCCCGCGTAGTACGGGCGTTTCATGCGGTGCTGGCCGGCGAACCGGTCGAACAGGCCATGCATCACCGCATCCAGTGGCCCGATGGCAGCCTGCACTGGCTGGAAATCAATGGCAGCCTGGTGCCGGACAAAAACGGCAGGCGCCGGATGATCGGGGTGATCCGCGAGATCACTCACCAGCGCGAGCGGGAACAGGCGCTCAGCCACTCTGAAAAGCGCTTCGCCACGCTCTTCCACCTGTGCCCGAACATGGTGCTGCTGACGCGTCAGGCCGACGGCCTGATCAGCGAGGCCAACCAGCATTTCGAGATGCTGTTCGGCTGGCCGGTGGCTCAAGCCATCGGCCGCACCACTCTGGAGCTGGGCCTGTGGCGTGACCCGGAGCAGCGCGCGCACCTGGTCAAGGCCACCCAGCGCAAAGGCGAATCCATCACCATGGAAGTGCAGTTCTGCGCCAGCAACGGCCAGATCCACGATGGCACGCTCAGCGCGCAAAAGGTCGAACTGGAGGGCGAGGCCTATCTGATCAGCACCTTCCTCGACACCACCGAGCGCAAAAACGCCGAGCAAGCGCTGAAAGACAGTCAGGAACGCCTGGATCTGGCGCTGGACTCGGCGCAGCTGGGCACCTGGGACTGGCACATTCCCACCGGCATGCTCTACGGCTCGGCCCGCGCCGCCCAACTCCACGGCCTGCCGTGCGAACCCTTCCACGAATCCTTCGATGCATTTTTTGAAGGCATGTCCGATGCGGACCGCGAGGGCATGCGCCATGCCTACCGCAACCTGCGTGAAGGCCCGGGCGACAATTACCAGCTGACCTATCGCGTGCCGGTCGAGGACGGCAGCTCGCGCTATCTGGAAAGCCGCGCACGCCTGTATCGCGATGAATCCGGCAAGCCCCTGCGCATGGCGGGTACCTTGCTCGATATCACCGATCAGGTGGAGCGCGAACAACGCCTGAGTGCTTCCGAGGAGAAATTCGCCAGCCTGTTCCAGGCCAGCCCCGATCCAATCTGCGTCACCTGCCTGGACAGCGGCGCGTTTATCGAGATCAACCCGGCATTCACCCAGACCTTTGGCTGGACCGCCGCGGAAGTGTTCGACAAAAGCGCCGAGCAGATCGGCTTGTGGGATGAGTCGAGCAAGCGCCTGCAACGCATCGAGCGGGTGATTCGCGAGCAGTCATTGAGCAATGTGGCCATCGTGGTGCATGCCAAGAACGGCCAGAGCCTGACCTGCGTGATTTCCAGCCGCCTGGTCAAGGTCAATGAGCAGCCGTGTATCGTCACCACCCTGCGCGACATCACCCAGCAGCAACGCTCGGAGGCGGCGCTCAAGGCCAGTGAAGAGAAGTTCGCCAAGGCCTTCCATTCCAGCCCCGACGCCATATCGATCACCGAGCGCGACACCGGACGATATGTGGAGGTCAATGATGGGTTTTGCCGCCTGACCGGCTATCGCGCCGAAGAAGCCATCGGCCTCACCCTGTACCAGATTGGCATCTGGGCCGATGAAAACCAGCGTACCGCGCTGTTGGCCGAGCTGCAGATCAAGGGACGTATCCATCATCTGGAAATGCTATGGCACAACAAACTGGGCGACGTGCTGGCGGTGGAGGTGTCGGTCGAACCGATCACCTTGAATGAAACGCCGTGCCTGCTACTGACCGCGCGTGACGTGAGCCTGTTGAAAAATGCCCAGGCCCAGATCCGCCACCTGGCCTATCACGACCCGCTGACCAACCTGCCCAATCGTGCGCTGCTGATGGACCGCCTGAGCCAGCAGATCGCCCTGCTCAAGCGCCACAACCTGCGCGGCGCCTTGCTGTTTCTCGACCTCGACCACTTCAAGCATATCAACGACTCCCTCGGCCACCCGGTGGGCGACACCGTACTGAAAATCGTCACCGCACGCCTGGAAGCCAGCGTGCGCATGGAAGATACGGTGGCGCGCCTGGGCGGTGATGAGTTCGTGGTGCTGCTCAGCGGCCTGGAGGGCTCACGCACGCAAGTCAGCGGCCAGGTGCAGGAACTGGCCGATACCCTGCGCGAATTGCTCTCTGAGCCGATGTTCCTCGACGGCCACCGCCTGCAAGTAACGCCAAGCATCGGCGTGGCATTGATCCCCGACCATGGCACCACGCCCGCCGATTTGCTCAAGCGCGCCGACATCGCCCTGTACCGCGCCAAGGATTCCGGGCGCAACACCATTCAGATGTTCCACAACAGCATGCAGAAAACCGCCAGCGAGCGCCTGCGCATGGAAACCGACCTGCGCCTGGCCTTGTCCCGCGGGGAGTTCAGTGTGCATTACCAGCCCCAGGTGGATGCGCGCGGCAACAAGATTGTCGGCGCCGAGGCTCTGGTGCGCTGGCAGCATCCCCAACTGGGTGCGCAATCGCCGGCCGAATTTATCAAGGTGCTGGAGGACAGCGGCTTGATCCTGGAGGTCGGCACCTGGATCCTCGACGAAGCGTGCAGCGCATTTGCGCAGTTGATTGCCGACGGCCTGGTTGACCCGCTGAATTTCAGCCTGTGCGTGAATATCAGCCCCCGGCAGTTTCGCCAGAACGACTTCGTGGAACGGGTCGAGCGCAGCCTCACGCAGCACCAACTGCCCTACAGCTTGCTGAAGCTGGAAATCACTGAAGGCATCGTGATCCAGAACCTGGACGATACGGTGTTGAAAATGCGTCGCCTGAAAAAACTCGGCATAAGCTTTGCGATGGATGACTTTGGTACGGGCTACTCATCCCTGACTTACCTCAAGCGCCTGCCGGTGGACGCGTTGAAAATCGACCAGTCGTTCGTGCGCGACGCGACGCACGATCCCAATGACGCTGAAATCATCCGCGCCATTGTCGCCATGGCCCGCAGCTTGAATCTGGAGGTGATTGCCGAAGGCGTGGAAACTGCCGAGCAACTGGCGTTCCTGCAAAAGCTCGGCTGCCATTTGTACCAGGGGTATTTGCATAGTCGGCCATTGCCGATAGAGGGGTTCAGGCAGTTACTGAAATAGATGTTGTTTGAAACACAGCATTGAAACTAATGCAGCCTGGGTTATCCCTGCCCAGGTGCATCACGGTCACATCAGTGCGACGGCATGACCATGCGTCGGGACTCGTCCCTGTTTCCCCCATAACTCCTCGCGGCCGTTGATGACGGCCACAGAATGCCCGGTCCGGTTGCACATGCCTATCTGCCCTTGGGCGAGCTCACGTACCGACACTCTTTTCATGTGGCCTTTCAACCCAAGGCGCAGAAAGCCTTCTCCCGGACCGCTCTCATCCTCTCCATCGTTCAGACTACGGATCGCGGCCTGAAAACTGCGACCGGCCGTACGATCGTTGTTTTCCATCTGCGCACGCTTGGCGCTGACGGCGAACAGGAACTGAGCATCCTTCAGCATGCCTGTGTCAGGCCCGCTGAACTTGGCGCCCCGGGCGCCGTCCGCCAGCTCGCGGTCGGTCAATGTGAGCCGAAAGCCATCACGCATAAGCACCTGATAACCGTCGTTCGTCTTGGTCACCTCCTTGAAAATATCCGTGGGGCTTTGACCGAATCGATACATCGCAGCCTTGATAGCCGACACTGTTACACAATTACCGTCCGGGCCCTGGCGGAAGCCACTCCAGATATTGTCCGGCTTCGCACCGCCGCGCTTGTTCGACAAACCCGGAATGTTCGCTGCGGCATCAGGCCTGGGTAATACCGGTTGAGGTGTTACCTGCGGAATAATAAGCGGGGGCAAAGGATTAGTGTCAGGAACATGCTTGTCTTTTTTATCAGCCACGAGAGCGAGCAGCTGAGTAAAGAGGGAATTAAATAAAGCCACAATTGCATTGACCAATGGCAAGTCAATCCCGACATTTGGCAAACTTTGCGATCTATCACCATATGCCATGACAGGCATTGTCCTGACCGACTCGCGACCGACATTGGGTCTGATCGCAGTTTCATTACTTGCAGTGAGTGCATCGATTGGCAGGGACGGCCTTACATCAATGACCCGCGCAATATTATTAATTGGAAAGAGTGACATAGAGTTCTCCACACAGGCATCTCCTCGAAACGAACTTTCGAAAAGATGCCTGCACTTATAAAAGATTGAAACGCGACAGCTATCGTTAGAACCTGGAACTTAGCCGATGATTAAAGCGTCCATGCCTGCCAGCGTCGACAGGACCTGGACTGGTCAGATCCGGGGCGGGAGTGTCGGGCAAAGGCGTCGGTTTTGTATCCGGCAACACCTGGGGTTGAGGCTTGATATCCATTGGCACGTTCGGCCTCGGGATATTGCCCGGAAGCACCGCTGGCTGGGGCTGGACGTCTGGCAGTATGGGTGGCTGAGGCCGCGTATCCGTGGAAACCCTCGGTGTCGGCAGTCGGTCCGGCGACACCTTTCCATCCGGGCAGTGGCAATGATTAAGGACCACATTCACCTGAACGTTTGTCTTGGGGTCATTGTTCACGCTTATCTCGGGCTTGGGCACCGTTGGCGGAAATGGCGAGGGGCGCGGCTTATTCCCGTCGGGCACGATGACCGAAACATCAGCAGGTTGCGGCAGCACTCGCACCGTGGCGGCGTCCGGCTTGACCAGCTCCTTGCGGGCATCCGGTAGCACCGGCAACTTGCCTGCGTCCGGCTTGACCAACTCCTTGGGGGCATCCGGCAGCACCGGCAACTTGCCTGCGTCCGGCTTGACCAACTCCTTGGAGGCGTCCGGCAGCACCGGCAACTTGCCTGCATCCGGCTTGACCAGCTCCTTGCGGGCATCCGGCAGCACCGGCAACTTGCCTGCATCCGGCTTGACCAGCTCCTTGCGAGTGTCCGGCGCAACCGGTTGTTTGTCCGGATCGGGCTTAATCGCAGTCTTGCCTGAAAATATGTCGCGCATGGTCCTGAAGATGCCTTCCAGCATATCGAACAGTTGCCGCAAAGCAGTCTCGGGGGTCAGCGCCGTATTGCGCAAACCTTGAGTATCGTCAAGACGCAATGACGTCTGAAGCACCGTTGCGCCAGGGGTCTGAGCGTTCGGCTTTACAATAAGCTTATTGTTCGAAACTGCTGACTGATCAAGGCCAGATGTATCGCCCCTTACCAAAGGCGGAGTGTGAATCGACATAGACATTCGCGAGTTCCTTTATTCCATACAACCTGACCGGTTAATGGCCAGAGGGGGGTGATAGTTTTAAGACTGAGTAACCACAGCGCTGTTTCGCAGTCCCCCCATTCGTGGGAAGTTAGGCTATCGAGTTCCGAAATTCGCAGTTCATATAAGGAAACCAAAGCGCATTATCAGACTTTGCCTCATGGACAATTTCCGCCAAGCCTTGATTCATGGCTTATTTGAGGTTCAAGTGTGGTCACACGCGCTAATACTCGGTAGGCAAGTCACTCATCGATAACATTTCGTGCATCTACTCGTCGGTGGTTTGTGTTAACTCGCCGACAAAAAAAGGCGCCTGCAGTGGCGCCTTCTTTAGATGGATATAAGCAGTGGTCGTTGACTGGCGTCAGGCAGCCAGTGGATGAGGCATCCCCAACAGGCGACTGACCTGCTCCAGGTCGGTCTCGCGGCGCATCGCCGTAAACAGCTGCACCGCTTCGGGGTAATTGCGCGTCAGCATCGCCAGCCATTGCTTCAAGCGGCCGGGCGCCTGGCGCTCAGTCAATTGCGCCACCGATTGGGTCCAGAACTCCTGGAGCATCGGCTGCATTTCGGCCCAGGTCATTTCCACCACCTCTTGCCCTGCGCGCGCCGCCGCGATCTGCCGCGCCAGGTCAGGGCGTGCTACCAGGCCACGGCCCAGCATGATGTCTTCGGCGCCGCTGACTTCGCGGCAACGCTGCCAATCTTCGACGCTCCAGATGTCACCATTGGCAAACACCGGCACCTTGACCACTTCCTGCACCCGCGGGATCCACTCCCAATGGGCTGGCGGCTTGTAGCCATCGGTTTTAGTACGTGCATGCACCACAATATGCGCGGCGCCGCCTTCGGCCAGCGCCGTGGCGCAGACCAGCGCGCCATCCGGGCTGTCGAAGCCCAGGCGCATTTTAGCGGTGACCGGAATATGGGCCGGCACCGCACGGCGCACATGCTCGACGATCCGGTTGAGCAGCTCCGGCTCCTTGAGCAGTACGGCACCGCCTCGGGACTTGTTGACGGTCTTGGCCGGGCAGCCGAAATTGAGGTCGATCACCTGCGACCCCAACTCGCAGGCCAGGGCGGCGTTTTCCGCCAGGCATACCGGGTCAGACCCCAGCAATTGCACGCGCAACGGCACGCCCGCCGCAGTCTGGGCGCCGTGCAGCAGTTCCGGGGCGAGCTTGTGGAAATAGGCAGGGGTGAGCAGGCGGTCGTTGACGCGGATGAATTCGGTCACGCACCAGTCGATACCGCCCACGCGGGTCAGCACGTCCCGCAGGATGTTGTCGACCAACCCCTCCATGGGCGCCAAAGCAATTTGCATGGAAAACACTCAACAAAAATCGTGACGCAGTTTACTGGGTTTCCCCCAACAACCGTTAACCCCCTGTCAGCGCAGGCCCGTAGCCTTCGATAAACTCGACAGGCATGCGTTTGGGCCTGCCGCTGGACAGCTCGATGCACACAAAGGTGGTTTGCGCACGCAACAAGGTGGCGCCGTCACGCGGGCGTACCAGCTGGAAACGCCGCGTCATCTTCAGGCGCTGGTCCCAATCGACGATCCACGTGGCCAGTTGCAGTTCATCGCCTTCGTAGCCGGCCGCCAGGTAGTCGATCTCATGACGCACCACAGCCATGGCACGGTCCAGACGCCGATACTCGGTGAGGTCCAGCCCCAGGCGCTGGGAATGGCGCCAGGCGCAACGCTCCAGCCAGGACACGTACACCGCGTTATTGGCGTGCCCCAGTCCGTCGATGTCCTCAGGGGCGACCTGCAGATCGATGATAAACGGCGTTGCCAAATCCCAGCCCATGCCTTGCTCCAGTCGATTGATGTCGGCGGGCGCAGTGTATCAGGCGGTTTGGCGCGCCTGTAAATGGCAGCTCGCCAATAGGGCAAGTACGCCTTCGATCACACGCGGGTCGGCCAGGACCTTCTGATGCCCGCCCTGCTCCAGGCGCAGCAGGCGGCTGTCGAACCAGGCTTCGTGAATGGCTTGAGAGGCTTTGACCGGGACGAACGTATCGTCTTCGGCGTGCACGATCAGGCCGGGAAGGTTCATGTGGTAATGGGCGACATCCAAGTGCTTGAGCGGCATGCCGAAAGACAGCTCCACCGCGTGGATAAACGCCGAACGTGCGCGCGGCGGCAACCCCACCATGCGCGTGAAACCGCGCAGCGCATCGAGGAACCGCGATGGTGCAGCGATGCTCACCAGCGCCTGCGTGCGCAGCCCCAGTTGCACCGCCAGCATCGCGCTCGCCCCGCCCATCGAGTGGCCGACCACCGCATGCAGCGCAGGCAACTCAGCCGCCGCCTCGAGCATGGCACGGGCGAACAACAGCACGTTTGCTTCGCGCCCCGGCGAATGCCCATGGGCCGGGCCGTCCAGCGCAATCACCGAATAGCCGTTCTCTACCAATGCCGTAATCAGGCTGGCGAACTGGGTAGGCCGCCCTTCCCAACCGTGCATCAGCAACACCGCCGGCCCCTGCCCCCAACGCAGGGCCGACAGGCCGAAACGCAAGGTGACGCGCTCCGCTTGCGCCAGCAACGGCAGCTCCCACGCTCGCGGCGGCAGCTCGCGGGGCGTCATGAAGGTGCGACGCATCCTGTTGGCCGCTATTTGCGGTGCAAGTCGGCCGACAGTGCCGTTGAAGCCACGAACCCAGGTCAAGTCGCCCATGCGGTGAACCCTCTTCAGCGTACCGCCGACTTGGCGGCGCGCAGCACACGATCGGATAGCTCGCCGGGGCCGAGGGCCCGCGCCAGTGTCAGGCCGCCGATCATCAGCGCCATGTCGGCCAGCGCCTTGTCGGTGTCTTCCGGGCTGGCCGCCAGTTGGGCCGCCATCAGCTCGCAGTGTTCGCTCAAGGCCTGGCGGAATTCGTCCGGCAAACGACCCATCTCGCCGACGGTCGCCGGCAGCGGACACGCCTGGGCCGTGGAGTCGCGATGTTTGCGCGACAAGTAAAACGCCGCCACCAGGCTGCGGCGCTCTTCGCCGGCCAGTGTAGAGTCGATGTCTTCGATCGCCGCGCGGCGCTTGGCCAGTAGTTGAGTGAACGCCTCCAGCATCAGTGCGTCCTTGCTTTCAAAGTGCGCGTAAAAACCACCGACCGTCAGCCCCGCCGCCCCCATGACTTCGCCGACGCTCGGCTCAGCCGGGCCACGCTGGACCAAGGCCGCGCTGGCAGCCTGCAATATGCGTTCGCGAGTTTGCGCTTTCTTGTCGCTCATCAAAGCCTCCGTCTGTCATGGGTTGAATATTATTACCATAATAATATTGCGCAAGCGAGAAGCGTAACCGCTGGTCAGAACGCAAAAAGGAAGTAAGGAGAGAGTTGGCCAAACGCGAGACAAACAAAAGGGCCATTCAATAATTGAATGACCCTTAAAAATCCCGCAAAGCGGGTAATCGTGGCGTCCCCTAGGGGACTCGAACCCCTGTTACCGCCGTGAAAGGGCGGTGTCCTAGGCCACTAGACGAAGGGGACACAAACCTTCTGTACAGTGATCGGTGTTTGGGCCGATCGATTCAAGGACGGTGTGGCCGGAACCTTGAACCTGTAAATTGGTGGAGCTAAACGGGATCGAACCGTTGACCTCTTGCATGCCATGCAAGCGCTCTCCCAGCTGAGCTATAGCCCCGATTTTTCGCCTGGCGGCGCAGCAGACCTTTCGAACTGCTTGTTGAAACTGGCGTCCCCTAGGGGACTCGAACCCCTGTTACCGCCGTGAAAGGGCGGTGTCCTAGGCCACTAGACGAAGGGGACAAAACCTTCTGTACAACTGATCGGCGCTGAGTGCCGATCGATTCAAAGACGGTGTGGCCAGACCTTGAACCTGTAAATTGGTGGAGCTAAACGGGATCGAACCGTTGACCTCTTGCATGCCATGCAAGCGCTCTCCCAGCTGAGCTATAGCCCCTCATCGGTGAGGACGGGGCGAATCTTAATGGCGGTTTCGAAACGTGTCAAATTTATTTTCAACAATTTTCAAAATTTTTTGCCGGGATAACAATCACTTACCGACGAAACCCCGGAAAACCGGGGTTTCGTCCCTGCAGCCGCCTGCTTAAGCGATAGCGCCCAGCAGTTTTTCCCACTCTTTGTTTTCTTTCTTCGAAACACCACCAAGCAAATCAAGGGCTTGGCGCAGACGGAAACGCGTGAGGTCCGGGCCGAGGATTTCCATCGCGTCGAGCACCGACACCGAACTGGCCTGCCCGGTAATCGCGGCAAACATCAACGGCATGGCATCGCGCAACTTCAGTTCCAAGGACTCGACCACTGCCTGGATCGTCGCGGTGATCGCATCCTTCTCCCACTGGCGCAGGCTTTCGAGCTTCCACAGGATCAGTTGCATCAACTGGCGCACCTGGTCGCCCGAGAGCTTTTTCGATTCGAACAGCTTGACGTCCGGGTTCACACCACCGGCGAAGAAGAAGCTGGCCAACGGCGCAACCTGGCTGAACGTTTCCACCCTGCCCTGCACCAGCGGCGCGATCTTCATCATGTACTCGGGGTTGAGCGCCCATTGCTGCACGCGGCTGGCAAACTCTTCCACCGGCAGGTCACGCAGCCACTGGCCGTTGAGCCACGACAGCTTCTCGATATCGAAAATCGGTCCGCCCAGGGAGACGCGGGACAGGTCGAAGTGATCGACCATTTCCTGCAGCGAGAACTTCTCGCGCTCGTCGGGCATCGACCAGCCCATGCGGCCCAGGTAATTGAGCATCGCCTCGGGCATGAAGCCCATGCGCTCGTAGAAGGTCACCGACGTCGGGTTCTTGCGCTTGGACAGCTTGCTTTTGTCCGGGTTACGCAGCAGCGGCATGTAGCACAACTGCGGCTGTTCCCAGCCGAAGTATTCGTAAAGCAGGATCAGCTTGGGCGCCGACGGCAGCCATTCTTCGCCGCGCAGCACGTGGGTGATGCCCATCAGGTGATCGTCGACCACATTGGCCAGGAAGTAGGTCGGCAGGCCGTCGGTCTTCATCAGCACCTGCATGTCCATGCGATCCCACGGGATTTCGACGTCACCGCGCAGCATGTCCGGCACCACGCATACGCCTTCGCTCGGCACTTTCATGCGGATCACATGGGGCTCGCCGGCGGCCAGGCGCGCGGCCACTTCTTCTTTCGATAGCAGCAATGCACGGCCGTCGTAGCGCGGCGTCTCGCCACGGGCCTGTTGCTCGGCACGCATCTGGTCGAGTTCTTCGGCGGTGCAGAAACAGGGGAACGCATGGCCCATGTCCACCAACTGCTGGGTGTACTTTTTATAGATGTCGCTGCGCTCGCTCTGGCGATACGGGCCGTGAGGGCCGCCGACGTCCGGGCCTTCGGCCCAGGTGATACCCAGCCAGCGCAGCGCATCGAAAATCTGCTGCTCGGACTCACGGGTGGAGCGCAGTTGATCGGTGTCTTCGATCCGCAGGATGAATTCACCGCCGTGCTGCTTGGCAAAGCAGTAGTTGAACAAGGCGATGTAAGCAGTGCCGACGTGGGGATCCCCAGTAGGCGATGGCGCAATGCGCGTGCGGACGGTGGTCATGGCAGGTCTCGAATGGGCGATATAACTGAAAATTGAAACAAGGGGCGAATGGTAACAGCCCAAAGCGCCTTATTGTAGGAGCGAGCTTGCTCGCGAAGAACGCAAGGACACCACGTTTAGCCAGAAGACCCCGCGTTATCGTTGACGATTTTCGCGAGCAAGCTCGCTCCTACAGTGAGTGGTTTTATACGGTGAGCAAGCGCTCGCGCAACTTGCCAATCTCATCCCGGGTCTGCGCCGCTGCCTCGAACTCAAGATCGCGCGCCAACTGGTACATCTTCTCTTCCAACTGGCGAATCCGCTTGGTGATCTCACTCGGCGAGCGCAGTTCGTTCTCGTACTTGGCGCTTTCTTCGGCGGCCTTGGCCATGCCCTTGCGCTTCTTGCTGCGCGAGCCGGGCACGGTGGCGCCTTCCATGATGTCGGCGACATCCTTGAATACGCCTTTGGGCGTAATGCCATGTTCCAGATTGAACGCGATCTGCTTCTCACGCCGGCGATCGGTCTCGCCAATCGCCCGCTCCATCGACCCGGTGATGCGGTCCGCATACAGGATCGCCCGGCCGTTGAGGTTACGCGCCGCACGGCCGATGGTCTGGATCAGCGAGCGTTCGGAGCGCAGGAAACCTTCCTTGTCCGCGTCCAGGATCGCCACCAGCGACACCTCCGGCATGTCCAGGCCTTCGCGCAGCAGGTTGATGCCCACCAGCACATCAAAGGTACCCAGGCGCAGGTCGCGAATGATTTCCACACGCTCCACGGTGTCGATGTCCGAGTGCAGGTAGCGCACGCGCACGCCGTGGTCGGCCAGGTAATCGGTCAAGTCTTCGGACATGCGCTTGGTCAACGTGGTGACCAGCACGCGCTCTTCCAGGGCCACGCGTTTGTTGATTTCCGACAGTAGGTCGTCAACCTGGGTCAGCGCCGGGCGGATTTCAATTTGCGGGTCTACCAGGCCAGTCGGTCGCACCAACTGCTCGATCACTCGGCCAGCATGTTCGGCCTCGTAGTTGCCAGGCGTGGCGGACACGAAGATAGTCTGCGGGCTGATGGCTTCCCATTCGTCAAAGCGCATCGGCCGGTTGTCCAGCGCCGACGGTAGACGGAAGCCGTATTCCACCAGGGTTTCCTTGCGCGATCGATCGCCCTTATACATCGCGCCCACTTGCGGCACGCTGACGTGGGATTCGTCGATCACCAGCAAGGCGTCCGGCGGCAGGTAATCATAGAGGGTCGGCGGCGGCGCACCGGACTCACGGCCCGACAGGTAGCGCGAGTAGTTTTCGATGCCGTTGCAGTAGCCCAGCTCCAGGATCATCTCCAGGTCGAAGCGGGTGCGCTGCTCCAGGCGCTGGGCCTCCACCAACTTGTTGTTGGCGCGCAGGTATTCCAGGCGCTCGGCCAACTCGACCTTGATGCCCTCGATGGCGCCCATCAGGGTTTCACGCGGGGTCACGTAGTGGCTTTTCGGATAGAAGGTAAAGCGCGGCAGTTTGCGGATCACTTCGCCGGTCAACGGGTCGAAGGCCGACAGGCTTTCGACTTCATCGTCGAACAGCTCGATGCGAATCGCTTCCAGGTCGGATTCTGCCGGGTAGATATCGATCACATCACCGCGTACGCGGAATGTGGCGCGGGCAAAGTCCATGTCATTGCGGGTGTATTGCAGGCTCGTCAGACGCCGCAGCAGTTCACGCTGGTCGAGTTTGTCGCCACGGTCGACGTGCAGCACCATTTTCAAATAGGTTTCCGGGCTGCCCAGGCCGTAAATGCACGACACCGTGGTGACGATGATCGCGTCCTTGCGTTCCAGCAGGGCTTTGGTCGCCGACAGCCGCATCTGCTCGATATGGTCGTTGATCGACGCATCCTTCTCGATAAACGTATCGGAGGACGGCACATACGCTTCCGGCTGATAGTAGTCGTAGTAGGAAACGAAATATTCGACCGCGTTGTTCGGAAAGAACGCCTTGAACTCACCATACAACTGCGCGGCGAGGGTCTTGTTCGGCGCCAGCACCAGGGTCGGGCGCTGCACCTGCGCGATCACATTGGCGATGCTGAAGGTCTTGCCTGAACCGGTCACCCCGAGCAACGTCTGATGCGCCAGGCCGGCCTCGATACCTTCGACCATCTGGCGAATGGCTTCCGGCTGATCGCCGGCGGGTTCAAAACGGGTGACGAGCTGGAAATCCGACATAACGTACCTCGTGTGGTCACCCCAGACTCAACACCGCCAGGGACGAAATAGCTCAGCAACCCGCGAATAGTCATCGCAGGCTGCAGGAAAAAACCATGATAGCCGTAGTAGTGGTGGCGAATGTGACCGGTTTCAAGGCAATCGTCCTGCCTTCGTCCGGATCAATATTGCAATAAGACTAACGGTCGGCAAATAAACCGAAAAACTTGGCCGAAAAGCCATTTCGGCTGTCGCCCTCAGCAGTGATGGCCTCTATACTAGCTCCCCGTTTGTGCACCGCTCTAGTGCAACCGGCTGGAGCGCGACACGTCCCTCCCTTCCCCCATAGAGCTGCCGCAAAAATGAGCCTGTTCTCCGCTGTCGAAATGGCACCACGCGATCCAATCCTGGGCCTCAACGAAGCATTCAACGCTGATACACGAACCACCAAGGTCAACCTTGGCGTGGGCGTTTACTGCGACGAGGAGGGGAAGATTCCACTCTTGCGTGCCGTTGCCGAAGCGGAAGCCATTCGTGTGGCGCAACACGCTGCCCGTGGCTACTTGCCGATCGACGGGATCGCCGCCTACGACAAGGCCGTGCAGACCCTGCTGTTCGGCGCTGAGTCGCCGCTGCTCGAAGCCAGCCGCGTGGTTACCGTGCAGGCCGTCGGCGGGACCGGCGCGCTGAAAATCGGCGCTGACTTCCTCAAGCAGCTGCTGCCCGACGCCGTCGTCGCCATCAGCGACCCGAGCTGGGAAAACCACCGCGCGCTGTTCGAAACCGCCGGTTTCCCGGTGCAGAACTACCGCTATTACGACGCCGCTACCCACGACGTCAACCGTGCCGGCCTGCTCGACGACCTCAACGCCCTGCCGCCGCAGTCCATCGTGGTGTTGCACGCCTGCTGCCACAACCCGACCGGCGTCGACCTGAGCCCGGCCGACTGGCAGAACGTGCTGGACGTGATCAAGGCCCGCAACCTGGTGCCGTTCCTCGACATGGCCTACCAGGGCTTTGGCGACGGCATCCACGAAGACGCCGCCGCCGTGCGCCTGTTCGCGGAATCGGGCCTGACCTTCTTTGTGTCCAGCTCGTTCTCCAAATCGTTCTCCCTGTACGGCGAACGCGTGGGCGCCTTGTCCATCGTCAGCGAATCCAAGGAAGAAAGCGCGCGCATCCTGTCCCAGGTCAAGCGTGTGATCCGTACCAACTACTCCAACCCGCCCACCCACGGCGCGGCGATCGTTGCAGCAGTACTGAACAACCCTGAGCTGCGCGCCCAGTGGGAAGCCGAACTTGCCGAAATGCGCCTGCGCATCCGCGGCATGCGCGAGCAGATGGTGGCCGAACTGGCCAAGGCGGCTCCCGGCCACGACTTCAGCTTCGTTGGCCGCCAACGCGGGATGTTTTCCTACTCCGGCCTGAGCGTCGAGCAAGTCACCCGCTTGCGCAGCGAGTTCGGCATCTATGCGCTGGATACCGGGCGTATCTGTGTGGCGGCGTTGAACCAGTCCAACATTGGTGCTGTGACCAACGCGATCGTTCAGGTGCTGTAAATCTGCCAGCGTTATACGAAGGGGGAAGCCAATGGCTTCCCCCTTTTTGCTGGCGAACCCACTAGACTGGACCCCAACTGCCCTTTTGCTGCGAGAACCCTATGAGAAACGACGACCTGGACCTGCGCGCCGACCGCGACGAACTGGACCACTTCACCCCACGCGCGCCCCAAGCCAAGCGTCAGAAAAGCCTGGTGCTGCAAGTGGCGCTGGGTGTGTTCCTCGGTGGCCTGGCGTTGTGGCTGGTGCAATTGGGCGCCACGGCGATTATGGCGAAGCTGGCCATGGGCACCTTCCAGTTCGGCGGCTGATGAAGGTCAAACTGTGGGAGGGGGCTTGCTCCCGATGTTGTAGGAGCGAGCTTGCTCGCGAAAAACTCACAGCCACCGCGTTTATCCAGGAATTACGCGTTATCGTTGACGTTTTTCGCGAGCAAGCTCGCTCCTACAAGATTAGGGCCTGCCCCCTCCCACATTGGATTCAGGCTGCTACTAACCTGCGTTCCTCCAGCAGTTTTACAAAGCTGTTCAAACTCTGCGACACCGTGCCCCTGCGCCAGATCAGCCAGGTGTTCAGCACGCGGTAGCTGTCGGCCAGCGGCCACACGCTCACCGCCGCAAACCCCGGCATGCTTTCCAGCATGCTGCGCGGCATCAGCGCCAGCCCTGCTCCGGCGCTGACGCACGCCAGCATGCCGTGGTAAGACTCGATCTCGAAGATCTTGCCCGGCACTGCGCCATCCTGGGAGAACCAACGCTCGAAGTGATGCCGGTAGGAGCAGTTCGAGCGGAAGGTATAGATATTCTCGCCATTCACCTCCCGCCCCCGCGTGATGGGTGCATGGTGCAGCGGTGCGATCACCACCATTTCTTCCTCGAACACCGCAACCCCCTCCAGAGTGGAGTGCAGCACCGGGCCATCGACAAAAGCCGCCGTCAGCCGCCCGGACAGCACGCCTTCGATCATCGTGCCCGACGGCCCTGTGCTCAGGTCCAGCTCGACCTTGGTGTGTTTCTGGTTATACGCCGCGAGCAACGCGGGAATACGCACCGCCGCCGTACTTTCCAGCGAACCAAGGGCAAACGCGCCCTGGGGTTCCTCCCCCGCCACCGTTGCGCGGGCTTCTTGCACCAGATCGAGAATACGCCGCGCATAGCCAAGGAAATTCCACCCGGCCGGAGACAGGCGCAGGCGGCTCTTCTCGCGGATGAACAACTCCACGCCCAGATCCTGCTCCAGTTGTTTGATGCGGGTGGTCAGGTTTGACGGTACCCGATGGATCAACTGCGCGGCGGCGCTGATGCTGCCTTGCTCGGCAACGGCCTTGAAGATTTCCAACTGCACCAGATCCAAATCATTCTCCAATCGTGAACGTATTGCTTAATATTATTCAGTTTCCAGAAAAGATACAGCCCCGTACGCTGGGCTCCATTCCAATCATCCCAGCAGGACGGTGCCATGAACGCTATTTCTCACCAGACCCACGCCTTGTCGATCAACCCGGCCAACGGCGAAACCGTTGCCAGCTACGCGTACGAAAGCCAATTGCAGTTGGACGCCGCGCTTAACCGTTCCACCGCGGCCTTCCGCACCTGGCGCCGCCAACCCGTCGGCCAGCGCGCCGAATTGCTGTTGGCACTGGCCAGCGCCCTGCGTGACCAGGCCGAAGCCATGGCACAGATGATCACCCTGGAAATGGGCAAACCGATTGCCCAGGCCCGCGCCGAAATCGAGAAGTGCGCCCAGCTCAGCGAGTGGTATGCGCAGCACGGCCCCGCCATGCTCGCACCGGAGCCAACCCTGGTCGACAACGGTACCGCCCACATCGAATACCGCCCGCTGGGCCCGATCCTCGCCGTGATGCCGTGGAACTTCCCGGTGTGGCAAGTACTGCGCGGCGCCGTACCGACCATGCTGGCCGGCAACACCTACGTGCTCAAGCATGCGCCGAACGTGATGGGCAGCGCTTACCTGATCCAGCAGGCGTTCCAAAAGGCCGGCTTCGCTGAAGGCCTGTTCGAGGTTATCAATGTCACGACCGAGGGCGTGTCCAGCGCCATCGCCGACCCACGCATTGCCGCCGTCACCCTCACCGGCAGCGTGCGCGCCGGTATCGCCATCGGCTCCCAGGCCGGTGCGGCATTGAAGAAATGCGTGCTGGAACTGGGCGGCTCCGACCCGTTCATCGTGCTCAACGACGCCGACCTCGACGCAGCCGTACAGGCCGCGCTGATCGGCCGTTTCCAGAACAGCGGCCAAGTCTGCGCCGCCGCCAAGCGCCTGATCATCGAAGAAGGCGTGGTCGACGCCTTTACCGCCAAGTTCCTCGAAGCCAGCCGCAACCTGGTGATGGGCGACCCGACCTCGGCGGCCACCTACATCGGCCCCATGGCGCGCTTCGATCTGCGCGATGAACTGCACGGCCAGGTCCAGGCCACCGTGGAAGAAGGCGCGACCCTGTTGCTCGGCGGCAACAAAGTGGACGGGGCCGGCAACTATTACGAGCCCACCGTACTGGCTGACGTCACCGACCAGATGACTTCGTTCAAACAGGAACTGTTCGGCCCCGTCGCGTCGATCATCACCGCACGCGACGCCGACCATGCAGTGGCACTGGCCAACGACAGCGAATTCGGCCTGACCGCGAGTATCTTCACCCGCGACTCGGCGAAGGCACGGGACATCGCCAACCAACTGGAAAGCGGTGGGATCTTCGTCAACGCGTTCAGCGTCTCCGACCCTCGGGTGGCCTTTGGTGGCGTGAAGAAAAGCGGGTTCGGGCGCGAACTGTCGCACTTTGGCGTGCGCGAGTTCTGTAATGCGCAGACGGTGTGGTTCGATCGTAAATAAGCCAGACAAAGCGTACCGCTTACTGTAGGAGCGAGCTTGTTCGCGAAGAACCTCAGAACACGCGTAGCCCCAGGTTTGCGCGTTATCGTTGACGTTTTTCGCGAGCAAGCTCGCTCCTACAGGGCGCCAGCTTCAACAGCGAATATGCCGTCGCACGCACTGCACCAACCCGTCCAGCGCCTGCGACTTTACCGGCGCCAATACGCACACCGTGTGTTCACGCTCACCTTCACTCACGGTGAGCGTGTAATGCACCTGCCCCGGGTTGTCGGAGGAGGGTTGGGTGCTTTGCGGCAACTGGAAAAACTCCGATTTCTCGATCAGTTGCCGCAATTCCAGCTGGTCCTGCTCGGGCAATTTGTCCAGCTCGACACTGCGCGGCTGGGCCAGGCCCGGAAAAAACGCCGGGCCGCCGTTTTCCTTGATCGAGATGCGCATGGCTGTTCCTCTCCGCCCTGGCGGATTGTCAGACGTTAATGCCCACTGCTTTCCAACCTTCCTTGACGGCCTTCTGCTCATCCTTGTTCGCGCCGTAGAGGCGCCCGGCCACATCGTAAGTGATACGTGCAAAACGCAGAAACCCTGAGTTCGGCCGCAACCGCGCGTCGCGCAACGCGTCGTACCAGATGCGCCCGGCACGCTCCCAGGCAAAGCCGCCGATCCGGGTGGCAACCTGATAGAACGCATGGTTGGGAATACCGGAATTGATATGCACGCCGCCGTTGTCGTCGTAGGTGTGCACAAAATCATCCATGTGCCCCGGCTGCGGGTCCTTGCCCAGCAACTTGTCGTCAAACGCGGTGCCGGGCGCCTTCATCGAGCGCAGGGCAGTGCCTTTAATTTTTTTAGTGAACAGCCCCTTGCCGATCAGCCAATCGGCGTCTTCGGCCTTTTGCTGCAGCGCATATTGCTTGATCAATGAGCCGAACACGTCCGACAGCGACTCGTTCAACGCACCGGACTGGTTGAAGTACATCAGTTTGGCTTCATCCTCGGTGACCCCGTGGGCCAATTCATGGCCGATCACATCGAGTGCCACGGTGAAGCGGTTGAACAGCTGCTGGTCGCCATCGCCAAAGACCATCTGGGTCGAATTCCAGAACGCATTGTTGTAGTCCTGGCCGAAGTGCACGGTGGCATCCAGCGCCATGCCGGCATCGTCGATGGAATTGCGGTCAAAGACCTGGTCGAAAAAGTCGAAGGTCGCGCCCAGGCCGTCATAGGCCTCGTCCACCGCCGCATCACCGCTGGCGGGTTGCCCTTCGCTGCGGATCAGCTTGCCTGGCAGGCTGTCGGTGTTGTCGGCGCTGTAGATCGAGCGCTGTTTCTCGGCACCTGCCACCAGCGCCATGCGCGCCGGGCCTCTGGCGGGCACGGCGACCATGCGCAACGAGCGAAACGTGCTGTCCTTGGCGCGCGTACGCAGCGCCACTTCGCGTTGGGCTTTATCGCCGTGGCGTGCAATCTGGTCGAGCATGTACGGCGGGATCAGGCAGAAAATCGGGTTGCGCGATTGGCGAACACACATAAGCTGGCTCCTTTTTGGCGTGTGGTGAACGGCCGTTTAACGACTTCAGGATAGACCGGAGTCTGCCGCCTGGGCCAAATTGTCATGAAATCATGTTGCAGTCGTGTTTATCCGATCCGCATAAGGAATACCCCATGCCCGCACGCAACGTCAAAATCGACCTGGCCTACCGCCCAAGGCTCGCCGACCTTCGCCCTTTGATCACGCCTACGCCCTCCCTGCTGGAAGCCAGGGCCGCAGCGCCACGCGTCACTGCGGCCAAGGACCTGCAAGACCGGCGCGGCTACGCCGAGGATTTTCTCGGCAGCTTCGCGGTGCCCTGGCCCACGCTGGACCCGGCCCAGGCAAGCGACGCCCAGCCCGGGCGCCTGGACTACATGCACTTTTCCATCAGCATGTCGCGTTCCCGACGGCTGGCGCTGTATGTCGGTGTCAACATCGACGGCGCCAAGCACGTGGATATCGTGCGCAGCAACGACACCTGGGCCTACGATGGCCGCCTGCCGATCGACGCCCAGGTGGGCGAAGACCTCTACGCCGGCAACGGCCTTGACCGTGGCCACCTGGTGCGGCGCCAGGACCCCAACTGGGGCGCCGACGCAAACACCGCCAACGGCGACACCTTCCATTTCACCAACTGCTCGCCGCAGATGAGCGGCTTCAACCAGAAAACCTGGCTGGAACTGGAGGACTACATTCTCGACAACACCCAGCGCTGGAAAGCCCGCGCCACAGTGTTTACCGGCCCGGTGTTCGCCGATGACGACCGCCTGTACCGGGGCGTGAAAATCCCCAAGGCGTTCTGGAAAGTCGTGGCCTACCTTAGTGACGACGGCAAGCCTTCCGCCAGCGCCTATATGATCGACCAGAGCCGCGAGCTGGGCCAATTGGACCTGGTATTCGGCCCGCTCAGAACCTACCAGCGCAGTGTGATCCAGATCGAGCAATTGACCGGCATCCGCTTCGGCAACCTGGCCGACTACGACGGTTTCAGCAACGAAGAGCGCGCCACGGGAACGCGGATCGAAGCGCTGATCCGGGGCCCTGGGGACATTCGCCTGTAACCGGCGTCACTTCCACCTCCCTCTCGTGGGCCGAATCAACTACCATAGCGCCGCCGGTTCCCCCACGGGACTAATAGGGAATTCGAAACGCCGCCCGCGACGTCAATCGAAACTGCCCCCGCAACTGTAGGTGCCGAGCCTGCTCCCCACTGCCACTGGACGTTGTCCGGGAAGGCCGGAGCCGGGCGATGACGCATCAGTCAGGAGACCTGCCGGCCCAGTGACTCACTAACCGGCGGGGTGTCCGGGGAGGCCATCCTTGCCCTGCCCGGCCGGCAGCGTTCGTGGGTGTATTTCCGTACCGTACCTGCCCTGCTTCACCGACGGTTCAAACGGAGATTGCCCCATGCTGCCACGCGTTACGGCCCTGATCATCGGCCTGGGTTGCTGTGCCCTGGCCCACGCCGCGCCTACCCACTACCCGCTGACCCTGGAAAACTGCGGCAGCCCCGTCACTTTCCAGCAGGCGCCCGCGCGCAGCGTGACCATCGGCCAGGCCGCCACCGAGATGCTGTATGCGTTGGGCGTGGGCGATAAAGTGGTCGGCACCTCGCTGTGGTTCAACACCGTATTGGCGCAGTACAAGGCGCAGGACGCGCGCATCGAGCGCCTGGCCAATAACGAACCGAGCTTCGAAGCAGTGATCGCCAAGCGCCCGCAACTGGTGGCCGCCGAGCTGGAATGGGTGGTCGGGCCCCAAGGCGTCGTGGGCACCCGCGAGCAGTTTCAGGAACTGAACATCCCGACCTACTTGCTGCCCTCCGACTGCGAAGACAAAGACAACCGGGTGGGCGCCGATGGCACGCGACTGCGGCCGTTTCGCATCGAGACGATCTACAAGGGCCTCAGCCAATTGGCCGAGATCTTCGACGTACAGCCGCGCGGCCAGCAACTGACCGATGAACTCAAGGCGCGCCTGGCCACGTCCATCGCCACGGTGCAGCGCAAAGGCTTGAAGCAAGCCAGCGCGCTGGTGTGGTTCTCCAGCGCCGAAATGGCCAGCGACCCCTACGTGGCCGGCCATAAAGGTGTACCCGAATTCATGCTGCACACCCTCGGCCTGCGCAACGTGGTGCAGTCCGATGAAGAATGGCCCGCCGTCGGCTGGGAAACCCTCGCCAAGGCCAACCCCACCTTCCTGGTGATCGCGCGCATGGACCGGCGCCGCTATCCCGCCGACGACCATGAAAAGAAGCTGGCCTTTCTGCGCAGCGACCCCGTGACCCGCAACATGGACGCAGTCAAACACAACCGCATCATCATCCTCGACGCCCTGGCGCTGCAGGCTAGCCTGCGCACATTCGACGGCCTTGACCAACTGGCTGCGGCCATCGACGGCTACGACCTGGCGCAATGATACGGACCCTGCTCGCCCTCACACTGCTGCTGATCGCCCTGCTCGCCGGCGTGGCCATCGGCGAAACCGCCATCTCGCCACAGGTGGTGCTCCAGGTGCTCGCCAACAAACTCTGGGCGGCCGGCTACGCACTCGACCCCATCGATGAAGGCGTGGTGTGGAACTACCGCCTGACCCGCGCCCTGGTGGCCGGCGCCTGCGGTGCGGGCCTGGCGACGTGCGGGGTGATCCTGCAATCGTTGCTGCGCAACCCGTTGGCCGATCCGTACCTGTTGGGCATCAGCGCCGGGGCTTCGACCGGCGCGGTGCTGATCGCGTTGATCGGGGTGGGCGGCGGATTGGTTTCGTTGTCGGCGGGGGCATTTGTCGGCGCCATGGCCGCGTTCGCGCTGGTGATTCTGCTGGCGCGGGCCAGCGGCTCGTCCAGCGGCACCGGGCAGATCATCCTCGCCGGCATCGCCGGCTCGCAGCTGTTCAATGCGCTCACCGCGTTCCTGATCACCAAATCCGCCAGCTCCGAACAGGCGCGGGGCATCATGTTCTGGCTGTTGGGCAACCTCAGCGGCGTGCGTTGGCCGTCGGTGTGGCTGGCGGTGCCGGTAGCGGTCGTGGGGCTGGTGGTGTGCCTATGGCACCGTCGCGCACTGGATGCGTTTACCTTCGGCACGGATTCGGCGGCCGCCCTCGGCATCCCGGTGCGCCGCGTGCAATTCGTGCTGGTGGGCTGCGCGGCGGTGGTGACGGCGGTGATGGTGTCGATTGTCGGCTCCATCGGATTTGTCGGGCTGGTGATCCCCCATGCCATGCGCTTGATGCTGGGTACCGGGCACTCCCGTCTGCTGCCCGCCAGCGCCCTGGGCGGCGCGTTGTTCCTGATCGCCGCCGATGTGCTGTCGCGCACCCTGATCAAAGGCCAGGTGATTCCGGTGGGGGTGGTCACTGCGCTGGTCGGCGCTCCGGTGTTTGCGCTTATCCTGATCGGTCGGAGGAATGCGCGATGAGTGTGTTGAGCTGCAGTGGGCTCGGCTTCAAGGTGCGCGAGGCCGAGTTGCTGTGCGACGTCCACCTTGAGGTTGCGGCGGGTGAAACCCTGGGTATCGTCGGGCCGAACGGGTCGGGCAAATCGACCCTGCTCAAGTTGCTCGCGGGGTTGCGTACGCCGGCCAGCGGTGAGGTGCGCCTGGGCGACAAGCGTTTAGTCGACTTGTCGCGCCGCGCCATCGCGCAGCACGTGGCCGTGGTGGAACAACAGGCCGATACCGACGACGCCATCCGCGTGTTCGATGCGGTCGCCCTGGGCCGCACGCCGTGGCTGTCCGCACTGAGCCCCTGGTCGAACGAAGATGACACCATCGTGCGCCAGGCCTTGCACGACGTGGACGCCACACACCTGAGCCATCGCGCCTGGCGCAGCCTCTCCGGCGGCGAACGCCAACGCGTGCATATCGCCCGCGCACTGGCGCAACGCCCGCAGATTCTGCTGCTGGACGAGCCAACCAACCACTTGGACATCCAGCACCAACTGACGATTCTCAAAGGCGTGCAGGCGCTTCCCGTCACCACCTTGATTGCCCTGCACGACCTCAACCAGGCACTGACCTGTGATCGCCTGGCCGTGCTCGACCATGGGCGGCTGGTGGCGCTGGGTAAACCGCTGGAGGTACTGACCCCGCAACGGTTGCAGGCCACCTTCGGTGTGCAGGCGCATTACCTGACCGACCCGTTCGACGGCGCGCAGATTCTACGCTTGCGCTCAGCCTGAGCCCGCTGATGTCGAACAGGCCCTGCGCAGAATCAGCAACAGTTGGTGAATGGAATACGGCTTGTGCAGCAGGTCGAAACCGTGGGTGCCTTGCTGCGCCAGCACATGGCTGTAGCCACTGGTGAGCACGATGGGCAAGGCGGGCCACAGCCGTTGGATTTCCTTGGCCAGCTCGAGCCCGTTCATGCCGGGCATCATCACATCGGAAAACACCACGTCGAACGCGTCGGCTTCATAGGACAACAACTTGAGGGCCTGCTCGGCATTCGTCGCCCAGGTCGCCTGAAAGCCAAGTTCCTCCAGGGCCTGGGTGGCAAAGGTGCCCACTTCGACGTTGTCTTCCACCACCAGCACATGGGTGCCACGGCCCTCGGTCATCGGCGCCGCCTCAAGCTCCACCTCGGGTTCCCGCGGCCGCGCAATGACTTTGGGCAGGTACAACGTAAACGTCGAACCTCGACCGAATTCGGTGCTGACCCGCACTTCGCCGCCCGATTGTTTGGCAAAGCCGAACACCTGGCTAAGGCCAAGCCCGGTGCCCTGCCCGACGTTCTTGGTGGTGAAAAACGGCTCGAATATGCGCTCCAGATGCTCAGGGCGTATGCCGCTGCCGGTGTCGCTCACCGCGATCGCCACAAACGCCCCCGGCACCGCAGGCTGGCCGCGCAGGGCCGGGAGAGTGTCGACGGAGGCTACCGCGACGGTCAGGGTACCCACGCCCTTCATCGCATCACGGGCATTGACCACCACGTTGACCAGCGCCGAGTCGAACTGGCTGGAGTCGGCATAGACAAAACAATCGTAGGGCGCAAGCTCAGTGATGACGCGGATATGGGCACCACACAGCGATTCGATCATTTCCACCAGCGAGGTCACGCTGTGGCTGACGTCGAACGCCTGCGGCTTCAATGCCTGGCGACGGGCGAACGCGAGTAACTGCCCGGTGAGACGCGCCGCTCGGTTGACCGTGTCGGAAATCGCCGCCAGGTAACGGCTGCGCCGCGCTTCGGGCAGTTCCGGACGCTCCAGCAGGTCGAGCGAAGAGCGAATCACCGTCAGCAGGTTATTGAAGTCATGGGCCACGCCGCCGGTGAGTTGGCCCAGGGCTTCGAGTTTTTGCGCCTGGCGCAGTTGTTCTTCGGCCTTGCTGCGCTCTTCCATGGCCTCGGTGATGCGCTGTTCGAGGGTTTCATTGAGCGCCTGCATGCCCAGCTCGACCCGTTTCTGGTCGGTGATGTCCTGCACCAGGCCGAACATTTTCAGGGTGCGCCCGTGGGCGTCGAGTTGCGGCATGCTGCGCACCAGGATCCAGCGCACCTGCTGGTCATCTACGCGGCGGATGCGGCACTGGAAATCCCAACTGCTGCCCTGGGCCACCGCGCGCGTGAACGCCGCCTCGACCGCGTCGCGGTCTGCGGGCAGCACATGTTCCAGGAACGTCTGCATGCCCCATTGCGGTACCCGTTCGTGGTAACCAAAAATCTGGTCATGCCGCTCGGCGCGCACCGAACTGTCGGTGACGATATCCAGCTCCCATTCGCCGATCTGCCCGGCGTCGATCGCCAGGCGCAGCCGCGCTTCGCTTTCACGCAATGTCGCCACGCGGCGGTTGCGGGCGCGCTCCAGATGCGAGGTGACACGGGAGACCAGCTCGCGCGCCGAAAACGGTTTGATCAGGTAGTCATCGGCGCCGGCGGCCAGGCCCTCGGCGCGGGCTTCTTCACCCGCACGGGCCGACAGCAGAATCACCGGCGTCGCCTGCAAGCGCGGGTCTTCACGCACGGCGCGCAATAGGCCAAAGCCATCGAGGACCGGCATCATCACGTCGGTAAGGATCAGTTGCGGCGGGTTTTCGCGGGCCGCCTGCAGCGCGGCCTGCCCATCGGTCACGGTTTCCACGTCCAGGCCGGCGGCGTACAGCAAGCGCGCGACGTAAGCGCGCATATCGGCATTATCGTCCGCCAGCAGCACGTGGCCCTGGAAGGACTCGGCCTCAGGCTCAGGGTGTGTCTGGGCCTCGTCAACCAGCGCTGACGCATCCGGCAACCAGCCAAGCGCCTCCTCCACGTAGGCACTCACATTGGTGGTAGAACCGTACTGCAACGCCTCGGTGTGCAGCGGCTTGGGGACATGCCGGTTGCCCAGCGGCAGCCGGATGCTGAACGTCGTGCCTACCCCTAGCTCACTGGTCACTTCCAGCGTGCCGCCTTGCAGCCTGACCAATTCATCCACCAGCGCCAGGCCGATCCCCGAGCCTTCGAACGAGCGGCCGACGGGGTTTTCGATCTGGTGGAAGCGCTCGAACAAACGCGGCAGCTCATGGGCCGCGATGCCGGTGCCAGTGTCACTCACGCGCACCTGGGCAGCGCTGCCATCGGCGGTGGGCGCAACGCTGACGCGGATGTGCCCGGCCAGGGTGAATTTGAAGGCGTTGGAGATCAGGTTAAGCACCACCTTTTCCCACATGTCGCGGTCGACGTAGGCCGCCTCGGGCAAAGGTGTGGTGTCGATGAGCAACGCCAGGCCGGCGCGCTCGCAGGCCGATCGGAAGTTGGAGGCCAGGTCAGCGGTGAGTGCCGGCAAGTCCACCGGCGCATAGGTCGCCTGGGCGCGGCCGGCCTCGATACGGGAAAACTCCAGAAGCGAGTTGACCAGTTTGAGCAGGCGCTGGCCGTTGCGATAAGCCAGCGTGACACGCTCACGCTCATCCTCGGGCAGCGTATCGCCCAAGGCCAGCGACTCTTCCAGCGGCCCGAGCATCAAGGTCAGGGGCGTGCGAAATTCATGGCTTATGTTGGTGAAAAAGGTGGTCTTGGCCTGGTCGATAGCCGCCAGGGCATCGGCACGCTGGCGCTCATACTCGCGCGCGCGCACGGTGGCCAGTGCCGCCGAGAGCGCTGCCCCCAGCAGTTCGTAGAGCCCTCGGTAAATGTCGTTCATCGGCAAGCGGGGTGACGCACCGGCCACCAGAATCAACGGGGCCTGCGTGTCGTCCGGCACCACCAGCGGCAACACAAAGGCGGTCTGGGACGGCTCCGGGTAGGGCCCGCAAGCCACGCCGGCAAACAGCGCCTCGATGTTGTCCACCTGCAGCGTGCGCTTTTGCTCGCACGCGGCGCCCAACGGCCAGGGCGTGGTGTCGGCCGCGTCGATCCAGGCCGGTGATGCGGCAGTGTCGGCGGCGATACCGCTGTGTTGTGCCAGGCGGTAACCCTTGCCTTGGGCGTCCCACTCATAAAACAGCAGGAACGGAATATCAAAGTTGAACCCCGCCAGCGTCTGCACCGTCAACGCGATCAGTTTGGGCAAGTCATCGGCAACTGCCAACTGCCCGGTCAGATCGCGCAACGCACGGGTGCGCCGCTCGGCGAGGATGGTCACCGTGGTTTCCGTCACCGGGTGAAACAGTCCGCCGATGCCACCGGTTTCATCACGAATAGGCGAAATGGAAAAGGTGAAAAAGGTCTCTTCCAGGTAACCATTGCGCGTGAGGAACATGCGCTGGTTTTCCAGAAAACTGGTTTGTCCCTCCAGCGCCTCGGTGAAGGGCCCGCCAATGGCCGGCCACGCACTGGCCCAGGTCACGTGGTAGCCCTCGCCCAAGGCGCGTGGATGCGACTCGCCGCACAGCACCTTGTAGCCGTCGTTATAGATCTGGGTGTTCTCGGGGCCCCAGATGATATTGATCGGGAAATTAGACGCCAGGCACAGGCTGACGGTGGTGCGCAGGCTCTGTGGCCAGGATTCGATCGGCCCTAACGGGGTTGCCGACCAATCTTTGGACTGGATCAGGGAGGCCAGTTCGCCACCGCCCGACAAGAAGGAATGCATAATCACGGGTTTGGACCACCAACAGATTTAGGCGATTGCAAAGGCATGTATCTGTCACTGTGACCACCGCCGAATGAAAACCTCCCATTGAACTCATTCAGCGCCAGGGTCGACGGCGTCGCAGGGCGCCGAGAGTTGCGGGGTGTGCAGACGCGCCGTTATCCAGCCCCGGCTGTATACCAAAACGCTGTCCGCCATCGCCACGGGAAAATGAATGAACCCATGGGCCGACTCCGGCAACAGATGCGCCTCCACCTGACTCCAGCGTTCGGCGATCAGCAGCGTGTCGTCCTTGAGCGGGTCCAGTTCGCCCACGAACATCAACGCTGGCGGCATGCCGGCGAAGTCGCCATACAAGGGTGACAACGGCGGCTGTCGACGCTCGTCGTCGCTGATCCCCGGCGTGAGCAAGCGCAGCGCCGTGACCATTCCCGGCCCATCGAGCAACAGCGTTTGCGGCCCGGCGTTGCGCACGCTCGGCGTGCCGGTCAAGTCATACACCCCGTAGTACAACACCGCGCCATGGACACGTTGGAGCAACAGCGGCCATTGCTTCAACGCCAGCAATGTGGCCGCCGCCAGATGCCCGCCGGCTGATTCGCCGACAAAAAACACCGGCAGGCCGGCAAACTCCGCGCAGTCCGCCAACAGCCAGCGCGCAGCGGCCAGGCAGTCTTCCAGCAACCCTTCCACCGGCGTGTTAACCGCCAGCCGATAGTCCACCGACACCACCGCCACGTCGCACGCGCGCACCATGCCGAGGTTGAGGTCGTCATTCATCTGCGCATTGCCAATCACCCAGCCGCCGCCGTGGATATCCAGCACCACGCCTTTGGGCGCACCGGCGGGCCGCAGGATACGCACGGGCACGGCGCCGATGAGCCGGATTTCCACCACAGGCGGTTTCTGGAACCTTTGCCGGGTGCGCAACAGCGCCTGGATCACACGCGGCGTGACGCGGTTGCGGATCTTGAAGCGCGGCAACCACGCAAGCGTGCGATTGAAGCGGCGCATCTGGGCCAGTTCGGGCTCGCTGGCGGGCCAGTGTTGGTAAGCCATCAACGGTTATTCCGCAGGATCGAGAAGTTCAACGCCGCCGCTACGCACAGCCAGGCCAGGTAGGGAAACAGGATCAGGCCGGTAATCAGGTCCAGACGCACTGCCAGCACCACCATCGCCGCCACGGTCAGCCACAACAGCACAATGATCACCATCCCGGCGAGCAAGCGATGCGCGCCGAAGAACACCGGCGTCCACAGCGTATTCAATGCAATCTGCGCGGCCCACAGCGCCAACACCATCTCGCTGCCCGGGATCAGGCTCAAGCGGTAACCGGCCCAGGCCAGCAACAGGTAGATAATTGTCCACGCCACTGGGAACAACCAGTTGGGCGGGGTGAAGCTGGGCTTGACCAGGGATTCGTACCAGGCGCCGGGTTTGAAAATCACACCGGTACTGGCGGCGGCAGCGCAAGCGAGCAGGAAGATGAAGAAGGTCATGGTCGGTCCTTGAGGTTAAAGGGTTGGAAGGCAAGGCTATGCTTTAAGTGACTCAGCTTTAAATGACTCAAATCGGCGCCGATAAATTCAATGTGCACGGCAAAAATGACAGGCAGGCCGTCTCTTCTGCGCGTCATGAAAAATCGGTAAAGTGCCCCACCAGCCCACATCGATTTGCCGGGTTCTTCACACGCCACCCGAGAGCCTCACCTTGCCCGCACCCCTTGCCGATCACCGCAGCAGCCTTGGGTCAGTGTTCCTGATCTTCCTGCGCCTGGGCCTGACCTCCTTCGGCGGGCCGATTGCGCACCTGGGCTATTTCCGCGAGGAATTCGTCACCCGCAGGCGCTGGCTCAGCGAACACAGCTATGCCGAACTGGTCGCCCTGTGCCAGTTCCTGCCCGGCCCGGCCAGCAGCCAGGTCGGCATCGCGTTGGGCCTGTCACGCGCAGGTTACGCGGGTGCCGCGGCGGCCTGGGCCGGGTTCACCTTGCCGTCGGCCATCGCGCTGATCCTGTTTGCCCTGGGCCTGTCTCACTATGGCAGCGCCCTGCCCGCCGGCGCGCTGCATGGCCTCAAGGTCGTCGCCGTGGCGGTGGTGGCCCAAGCTGTGTGGGGCATGGCGCGCACCCTGTGTCGGGGCTGGGCGCGGATAATATTGATGCTGGGCGCCGCCGGTTGGGTACTGCTGCAATCGTCTGCCTGGAGCCCGGTGGCAGTGATCGTCGTGGCTGGGGTGGTCGGCCTGCTGCTGTTCAAGCCCGCGCCCCGTGCCGAGCCAGACGCATTGCCCATAGCCATCAGCCGCCGTGCCGCAACGCTGTGGCTGGCGCTGTTCCTGCTGTTGCTGGTGGGCTTGCCGCTCCTCGCCGACTGGGTGAGCGATCCCACGCTGGCGCTGGTGGACGCGTTCTACCGCACCGGCTCACTGGTGTTTGGCGGCGGCCATGTGGTGTTGCCGTTGCTGCAAGCCCAGGTGGTGCCCAGCCAATGGGTGAGCAACGACGTTTTCCTCGCCGGCTACGGCGCCGCCCAAGCCGTGCCCGGCCCGCTGTTCACCTTCGCGGCCTTTCTCGGCGCCTCGATGACCCACGCCCCTACCGGCTGGCTGGGCGGCCTGATCGGCTTGCTGGCGATCTTCGCGCCGTCATTTTTGCTGATCTTCGGCGCGCTGCCCTTCTGGGCCAGCCTGCGCCACAGCCCGCGCACCCAGGCCGCGCTGGCCGGCGTGAACGCGGCCGTGGTGGGCCTGTTACTGGCAGCGTTGTACCAGCCCGTATGGACCAGCGCGATCTTCAGCGTGTACGACCTGGCCCTGGCATTGCTCGCCTTGGCGGCACTGATGCTGATGAAGTTGCCGCCGTGGCTGGTAGTGATCGGGTGCAGCGTGCTCGGCGGGTTATTCGGCTGACCCCGGTGGCACAATCCTGAGCCAAGGCCACCGTTCCTGATAACTCCTGGCCTTGTGCAAAAACAGTTCGGGCTCGGCATGCAGCGGGTTAATGCGCAGCACGCCCTGCTCCACATCCGCCAAGCCATACGGCGCATACACCTCGCCCGTGGCAATGTCCAAGGCAATGCACGTACCCGCCACCAGGTAACGGTCCACCCCTTGCCTGGCCGAATGCAACTGAGGGTACGGCCGGCCAAACCGCTGCCCATACCACAGATGAACCCGCGCCTGATTCTTCACCTCCACGTTAACGCCCAGGTCCAGGAACAACGACTCGGCCCTGCGGATCACCACATCCTCAGCCTCGTAGGACACATCCTGGTCGAAGTAGAAAACGTCATAGTCCTTCACCCCCGCATCAACCGGCCGACTCGCCTGATGATTCCACACCGCCTGGAACAGACAGCCCGCCGTGAGCATGCACTGCTCCACCCCGAGCGACGGCAAGCGCGCGGTGATTTCAGCGTTGACGGGGTTGGCCATGGCCAGTTTGAGCAAGGTGTCGACGGTCAATGTCATGGGGTCCCTGGGTGGTCAATTCGGTGTGCAGTGACTCTACAACAGCGTGGTGAAGGATTTGATGAGGCGCTGAATATTCTTGTGGGTTCAAAGGGGTACAGCGTTCGCTACCGTGCGGCACCTTGCTCCATTGCCTACGCTTGCGTCAGAATCCGCCGGCTTGTGCGCTGGGATGGCCGTATTTAAGGTGGCTCGGTCGCTGAATTTCTCGGCGATCGGGTTTAGTAGCCCACGGTTTAACCTAACAAGTGCACACGCTCCCTCCATCAGACTTCCCGTCTGTGCTTGATGGTGGCTGTGCGTAGGGCGCCCTAGGGCGCGCCGGTTTTGTTAGGTTTCACCGGTCTACTAACCTGCGTACAGCTACCGCCTTATTGTTTAGTAGCGATGAGGTCGTGGCTCAAGCAAGGAACTTAACAATGGCTACCGATTCAACCGCGCTCTTTAGCGTCACCCCCCACGCCAGCAACGAAACCCTCATCACCAACAGCTACGAAACCTTCACCAGCGTCAGCACCCTGCTGCTCGACCTGTCCGAAGACCTCCACGGCAAACACCGCGACGTCGCGCTGGCGATTCATCAATTGAGTGAACTGGGCGTACTGCTCATTGGCAAATTGCTTGACCGTGAGGCGCCGTGTAGGGGTTGATTTACAGCGCTTAACTCACAATCCCGATCCATCGCCGAGTCGTTGCAAGCCATATGCAACCGCTTGGCGGTTTGCTTTTGATGGATCGCCTCAGATAAAGATACTGCCGCGTAAGTACAGCGCACCGTGGCCACTGATAATGACTCGGCCATTGTCCAGGACTTCACAGTACAGACGCCCCTTGCGCGCCCCTCCTTGCTCAGCACTCAGGCTGCGTTTGCCTAAGCGCTTGGCCCAGTAGGGCGCCAAGGAGGTGTGGGCCGAGCCGGTGACCGGGTCTTCGTTCACGCCTACCCGTGGGCCGAACCAGCGAGAAACAAAGTCGAAGTGACGACTCGGCGCGGTAACCGCGACACCGCGCACGTCGAACGCGGCCAGCGCAGCAAAGTCGGGATTGAGGCCAGCGATGATGGCTTCATCCTCGACCACCACCACGTAATCATCTGTGCGATAAAGCGCATCGATTCGTTCCAGGCCCAAGGCTTGCAAAAGGCCTGGCGGTACAGCTACGAGTTCAGGCTGCTTGGCTGGGAAATCCATGGCCAGGCGTCCGTCTTTACGATGTACCCGCAATTCACCGCTGCGAGTGGAAAAGCGCAGCATGTCACTGTTTTCGCCAAGCTGTTCGAACAGCACCCAGGCCGCTGCCAGGGTGGCATGGCCACACAGGTCGACTTCCACCGTGGGGGTAAACCAGCGCAACTCGAACACCTCACCGTTACGCACAACATAGGCGGTCTCAGATAGGTTGTTCTCTGCGGCGATTTGTTGCAGCGTCGCATCAGGCAACCAGGCCACCAGCGGACAAACCGCCGCCGGGTTGCCGCCGAAAGTCTCAGAGGAAAAAGCATCCACTTGGAAAATATCGAGTTGCATTTGGTTTATTCCTACCCGCTAGCGTTTTCTGTGACCCGGATCTGCTCCAGTGTCCAGTTCTGAAATGGGTTCACACCCGTTTCACCTAACCACCGGCGCATGCTCGGCCATCAATTCTATCACCCAGTCGATAAACACCCGCACCTTAGCGCTGACATGCCGATTCGGCGGGAATGCCAGGTACATCGGCATTGGCGCCATGTGCCAATCCTCGAACAGCGGCAGCAACTCGCCGCTGGCCAGGTGCGGTTTGGCCATGTACTGCGGTAGCCAAAGCACGCCAAGACCCGCCAGGCCGGCGGCCAGGTATGCATTGCCGTCGTCGACCGTCAGTTGCGGGCGCCCCTGGATCTCGATGCGTTCCTCACCACGCTGCATCGCGTAGGGCAAGGATTTGCCTGTGCGAAACCAGAGGAAGCCAACGGTACTGTGCCTGCCCTCCTCCAGCTCCTGGGGGTGCGCTGGCGTACCGAAGCGCTGCAGATAGCCGGGCGCGGCATAGATACCGATGTGCAGATCGCCCACGTGCCTTGCCATCAGCGACTGATCGACGATTTCGCCGCCGCGCACCACGCAGTCGACGTTTTCGCCAATGATGTCGACAATCCGGTCGCTCACGCCCAGGGTCAGCTGGATTTCCGGGTAGCGTGCAAAGAACCCCGGCAAGGCCGGTATCAGCAGCATTCGCGCGAATGGGCTGGGCACATCCACCCGCAGGCGCCCGCGCGGTGTCATCGACGCGCTGGACAGGCTGGTCTCGGCGTCGTCCATATCGACCAGTAGCCGGATGACGCGCTCGTAGTAGACCGCGCCATCGGCGGTGACGTTGACCTTGCGTGTGGTGCGGTTGAGCAAGCGCACACGCAGCCTCGCTTCCAGTTGCTGAACGAGCTGCGTCACGGTGGTCTTGCTCATGTGCAGGGTGGCTGCCGCCTTGGTGAAGCTGCCGGTTTCCACCACTCGGGCAAAGGCCTGCATTGCATCGAAACGGTCCATTTCACGCCTCACTGGTGTCTGGCTAGTTTGGATTCTACAAACAGTCATGACCAGCGTTGCGCGTTTATTCAGGTCGCTCGTCTTTTTACACTGGCTCCATCGTAAACAGCGGGCCACGTCGGCCCCGAAGGAGATATGAAATGACCAGTAAACGTGATGTGGTTTTCCCGCCTGACCGCCATGCACTGTACGAGCTTCACCGATACTCACCGGCGATTCGCTCCAACGGTTTTCTGTTCGTATCCGGTCAAGTCGGCAGCCGCAAGGATGGCTCGGCCGAGCCGGACCTCGCGACACAGGTTCGCCTGGCCTTCGCCAACCTCAACGCAATCCTGACCGAGGCCGGCAGTAGTTTCGAGGATGTGGTCGACACGACCATCTTCATGGTCGACCCCGACTCGACATTCGAAACAATCTGGGAAGTGGTGGCCGAGTACTGGGGCGAAGCGCCCTATCCGACGGCGACCGCTATTGGCGTGACTTGGTTGTCGGGTTTTGATTTCGAGATCAAGGTGATTGCCAAACTACCCCAATAAACTCGGCTCGGCCCTTCTCCGACTGTCGAAGGGGGCCATCTTTTTTTCTGGGGGGATGCTAAGGATTGCAGGCGGCGCTAGTTTTCCAGTGCCTGTGTGCGCCGTATAGTGGAAATATTTCTTCGGTCAAAGGAATGGCTATGATCCCGTTAACCTGCCTGTTTGTCGGTGTAATTGGCACCCATGAAATCGTAAAAATCAGCTCGCATTGCGCGAAAAGGAGAACGCCATGCGTGCAGAAATGATTCTTGCCGGGATCGGCACCGCGTTGGCGCTGTTGTCTGCATCGCCAGCCCAGCCTGCGCCCCTGCCGCAGGAAACTGTCAACCAGGGTGTTATCTCGGTGCAGGTACAAGGCTCGGGAACAGATATCATCCTGATTCCAGGATTTGCCTCATCCTACGAAGTATGGGTTGATTTGGCCTCCAGATTACGACAGAGCCATCGGCTCCATCTTGTACAGGTAGCCGGCTTTGCCGGCTCGCCTGCTGTGTCCGACCCAGAAGGGAAAGTAGTCGCGCCGACGGTCGAGGCAATCGCTGAATACATCCGCAGCCAGCGCCTAGACGCGCCGGTCATCATCGGTCATTCGTTGGGTGGTGAGGTGGCACTGATGCTGGGTGCTCGTCATCCCGATCAAGTGGGACGCCTGATGATTGTCGATGCGATGCCCTTTTATACATTGCTGTTCGATCCCTTCGCGACCCGTGAAACGGCGACCCCGCAGGCGGCTGCGATGCGCGACGCAATGTTGACCGCAACCCCTGAGCAGGCGCAAACCCTGCAGCAGGCCTCCATCGCCCGCCTCGCCAAAACTGAAGCGGTCAGGCCAGCCTTGGTCGCTGCGGGGATGAACTCGGACCGAACGACTATGGCCAATGCCATGTATGAGCTGATGGTCACTGACCTGCGACCTGAGCTTGGACGCATCAAGGTGCCTGTCGAGGTCGTCTATGCCTATGACCCGCTTTACGGCATAGAGGCGTTCCACGTTGATGCAATGTTCCGTAACGCCTATGTCTCGACCCCAAATATCAGCTTCAGGCGTATCGACGGTAGTTTTCACTTCATCATGCTGGATCAGCCAGAACTGTTCGCCGACGCTGTCATCGAGTTCCTGAATCCGTGAACGGCGGCGGAACTGCTAGAGTGATGAATTGCCCTGATGATCGGTAAGTGGTACGGCGAAGCGACCACCCTCCCCAGGTTGAGGTCTTCAACATTCATGCGCCCAGTACTTCATTTAGCGAGCCCTATGCATATTGCGAAGCCTTTGCAGCGCTCAAGGCTGACAACCGAATCTTCAAGCTAGAAGAACTGCCAAGCTGAGACACGAAGGGGTCGAAGGGTTCACTGTTGCTTATCCCCCTCCCGCCTGCTGGCCACGCTCAATTCTTTAGGAAAGCTTGCGCCCGATTCGAAACAAAGTGTCTTCCAGCCACTGGTTGAAAACGCCCTGTGATGCTGGAATCAGCAGTTTTCTTTCCTCAATGTTTTTCTCACTGCGGTGTGGCATGGACATCGACGATGCAGGGGTAGTTGGTGGCTCTGCGTAGACTTGGTGAGAAATTCCGTAGATCCCCAACTGGAACCAGCCTCCCTTACCTCTGCTAATCAAACTAAAAGCTTCTTCCGCAAAGCGTTTTAGCCGGCTGGGCGAGATGTAATAGGAGGCAAAATATTCGCCGCCCTTTCCTGGGGCTGCCATAGGAATAGAGAGCCAGCTCATCCCGTTATCGTGATACCGCCAAGAGGCCTCCTCCGCATCTAGGCCGGTGATGTCTCCCTCGTTAAATGACTTGTAGCCACCCTTGATAGAAACCAAGCCCGCCTGAGAAAGCTTGAGGAAGAATTCATCATGCTGGGTGTGCACGGAACGCAACGTACCCGAGAGAATGGGCTGCGGCAGAAACACGAGCTCTAGGCGATCTTCACGAGGCCGGCTACTCCAATTTCGGCTGTTGCTACGATTCTGCAGGTGCTGAACGAACTCCTGTTCGGAAATGGCGCTGCGACTGGCTGCAAGTTGGCTTAGCCCCTGGATGATTTTGTCTGAGAGATCGCGATCACCTGTGAAGGTGGAACGGAAAAGGCCGTCGACGTAATCGGAAACCTCCCAGTGAAAGCGCTTTTGATCATCCTCAACCGGAACCTCTTCCAGAAAAGCTAGGATGGGTTTATTGGCAGCTTTGGCACGATGGAACTCCTGCTGAGTGACGGACTCACCTGTGTGGGTTTTGAAGCCGAAGTCCGCGCCAAGAATCAGCACCACTACGTCGGCCTGGTCAACCTCAGTCATGCATGCGACCTCAGAGGAATAGGGTCTTGCACCAAAATCCTCACACATCACTGGTGTGTGCCCCAACAGAGAAACTGCTTTTTTGGCGGCCGCACGATAGTGCTCAAAATTACGTACTACAGAGCTGATAAACACGTTCATAGCAGTCCCCATCACTAATAGGCCACATCCGTTTCGCCTCATCATACCGGCCGCTTTACTCAAAGTGACAACTGCCAAAAAAAGCTTGTCGCTGAATAGCCCCCGATTTCGTAAATACTGACTGCTTTTGACTGATTGCTGCCTCTCGCCAAGGGCTGCAATAGGCCAGAAGCGGACGTTCCCAAGCGCCCATGAGCGGATGCTCGTCAAGAAGTTATTCAGCTTATCGAAGCTGCTGCCTTGGGCACGGTTTGCTGAGGGCGAATCTGTTTCTAGCAATTATTTTTGGGAACTCGACTGTAAGTTCTACCATCTTGTACCCTCTTGATATGATCTAGGTTTGTAACTCCAACCCTTGGTCCAATCACCTCCGCAGTAGCCCCCGCCTGGCCCATAGCGCGAATCGCTAGACCTGATCGACACTGAATCGACTCGAAGCCCCATAAATGACTGCAAGGGCGTACTTAGGGTCTCTCCAAAGTCCCCTTTTCTATGGAAAGTTCAAACCAACTGATGGCTACGCTTTGATTAAAGTCGTGAGAACGGTCAGCTTGAGCTGCTTTGTGGTTGGTTGTATCTTGCTCTGAGGCTTTTGGATGACGCAACGCTAGATACCCTAGCGGCTCGCTTCATGGGAGTAAATTATGACTGAATCTGCGTCGAATTTTGTCAACTTGCTGATCAAACTAGTGAATGAGTGTGGGTGTATACATGGCGATCAAGGTCGAGCTATCGAATATCTCGCGCGCCCATCCTTTTCGATAGATGTCGATCCACGGGTAGAGACAGAAGACAACGGTGCTGCATTGTACGCTATGCAAAGTGCGCTCATGAACGAAGCTGACAGGCGTTACGGGAAATTTGAAGAAAACCGAATTTTTCCTCGACCATTCTACATGCAGGATGAGAGGGAAAGAAACTCTAAGATCATGGCTTTATTGGATAGTTATGACTATGGAATTAAAGTTGGAATGGCATATGACACTTGGGAACGTGTTTTTTATCAAGTGTGCCACGAAACTATTCATCTTTTAAATCCAGCTACCGCTCCTATGGGTCGGCCGATTATTGCGGCCACGCTGGATGAAGGGGTGGCAGTAAAGTTTGCTGAGGACATGTACGCTGAGCACATTTCTAGCTATTGCCCTATGCACTATTTTGATAGCCCGCTACAAGCGCATGGCAATAAATACAAGCAGGCTTATGATGCTACAAGCAAAATTCCAGACTTAACTTTAAAAGCTATCCGGTCGGAATTTGGGGGGTTTACACGAGCCAATGATGCTAGACGATTGTTTGAGTTGGCGGGCGAGTATATTAGCGAAAACGAAGCAAGGTTGCTGTGCTCAAACTTCCAATAGATTATGTTTGAGCGATAGGGAAGACGGGATACCAAGCAGAAAAAAGGGGGCTGATTTATTTATCGAAAAATAAATCAGTCCCCTTTTCTGTCTTAAGTAGTGTACGGAGAGAAATACCCCCCGGAATTGTTCCTGCTTTCGTAGATGCTTTTGAGCGTCTGCTTTTGGCCGATAGCCCCATCATGACAGCCAGAGCTCGACCAAAAGAGCGCTAGCCCTCGAAGACGATTCTAAAGGCTCTAACCGCTTACTCGTTTCCATACGCACATTGCGCAGGCACGGTTTCCAAGTATGACGCGTACAGCGGCTCCGAAAAATAGCCGATCTTAATCGAGCAACAGCGGGCGCCGATTGAGCTAATCACTGCTGCTGCCCATAAGGATCCATCGTTGCTCCAAAGTATGGAGATCGAACGCAAAACCCCAAAACGCTGGGTAGGCTGGGTGCCCTTTTGCAAGCCAAAATGAGGTTACGTTTTCGGCCTGATTGAGATTCACTGATTGGAACAAGGCTTCCGCTAAAGAGAGGATTTCCGAGCGCTTAGTCAACAGATACAGTGGCCCATAACCGCCATCGCCCGCGTGAAGCAACAACTCCAGTGCCTGGCTTCTGGCATCCTCCACAGACACTGAGGTCGTATTACCGTATCCGTCCGGCCAAGTCATCTACCCAACCCCGCGAGGCCAGCACATGGTGTGCACTTAAATTTAGGTGGACACCAGTTCTAGCCTTGTAAGCGGGTATTTCATGCAGCTACAACGCCGTTCCTACTCAAAGTCCTTCAAGGCCAAGGTCATTCAAGAGTGTGCCCAGCCCGGCGCTTCTATTGCCAGCATCGCGCTCAGCCATAGCCTCAACGCAAACCTCGTCCATAAATGGATTCGGGTACAAGCGCAGAAAAACACGGCGGCGCAACCTGCGTCTATTCCGTTACCCATGCAGCTGGCCGGAGTAAATTCGCAAGCTGCATCATCGAATATCTGCGTTGAGATCCAGCACCCGCGTGGCACTGTCAAAGTGAACTGGCCAACTGAAAGTGCTGCTGCGTGCGCGACTTTTCTTCGAGACCTGCTGCGATGATTCGCATCGACTCCATCTGGCTCGCCACCGAGCCGATGGACATGCGAGCTGGCACCGAGACCGCGTTGGCCAGAGTGATAGCGGTGTTCGGTGCGGCGAAGCCGCACTGTGCTTATCTGTTCGCCAACCGCCGTGCCACTCGGATGAAAGTTCTGGTGCATGACGGCTTCGGCATCTGGCTGGCTGCTCGCCGCTTGAACCAAGGTAAGTTCCACTGGCCAGGCATTCGCCATGGCTCTGAAATAGAGCTGGATGCCGAGCAACTCCAGGCCCTGGTGTTGGGCCTGCCGTGGCAGCGCGGGGGCTCCGGCGGTGCGATCACACTGCTTTAACGGCTGCCATTAGCCTATCGGTCTATCGCCGCGAATTGCCTGGTTTGACAAAATCGTCACCATGACTTCGCTCCCCAGTCTCGATCACCTTACCCCTGAACAACTGCGCGCTTTGGCGGCGCAGTTGATACAGCGTGTCGAGACACTCGACCAGCAAGTCGAGACGATGGGCAAGACGGTCGAGACCATGGGCAAGAAGATCAACCGCGATCAGACGGTGATCGAGAAACTGACCCATGAGATCGCGCAACTCAAGCGCTTGAAGTTTGCCAAGCGTAGCGAGCAGTTGAATCCGCAGCAGACCAGCTTACTCGATGACTTGATCGATACCGATATCGCGGCGATTGAAGCTGAGCTTCAAGCCTCGCAAACAGCTCCTACGCCGACCGAGAAAAAGCAAAAGCCCAAGCGCACCGCGTTGCCGGCAGAACTTCCACGCACGTTGATTCATCACGAACCGGACAACACCCACTGCCAATGCGGCTGTGCACTCAAGCGCATCGGTGAGGACATCAGCGAGAAGCTGGACTACACGCCCGGCGTATTTACCGTCGAACGCCATGTCCGTGGCAAGTGGGTCTGTGATGACTGCGAAACACTGATCCAGGCGCCGGTTCCTTCGCAGGTCATCGACAAGGGCATCCCGACCGCCGGGCTGTTGGCCCACGTCATGATCGCGAAGTTTGCCGACCATCTGCCTCTGTACCGTCAGGAATCGACTTTCGGTAGAGCGGGCCTGGCGATTCCACGCTCAACCTTGGACCAATGGGTTGGCGTTACTGGCGTGCAATTGCAGCCTTTGGTCGATGCGCTACGCGATGTAGTGCTCGGGCACCAAGTCATTCACGCCGATGAAACACCCGTGCAGATGCTCGCTCTAGGCTCGAAGAAAACCCATCGTTCTTATGTGTGGGCCTACGCCACCAGCCAATTCTGCGAAACAGCGGCTGTCGTTTACGACTTCAGCCCCAGCAGAGCCGGTGAGCACGCTCGCAACTTCCTGCAAGACTGGAAGGGCAAGCTGGTGTGTGATGATTTTGGCGGTTACAAGGCCAGTTTTCAGCTCGGCGTGACCGAGATCGGCTGCATGGCCCATGCGCGGCGCAAGTTCTTCGAATTGCATGCCACCAACAAGAGCCAGCTCGCCGAGCAGGCCTTGCGTTACATCCAGTTGCTGTACGAAATTGAGAGCGAAGTCCGCGACCTAGAACCGGATTTACGCCGCCGAATACGGCAGGAAAAAGCCGTACCGGTGATGGATATGCTGCATGCCTGGATGATCGCCCAGCGCGATCTCGTGCCCGAAGGCTCGGCCACCAGCAGAGCACTGGATTACAGCCTGAAACGCTGGGCAGCGCTAGCGCGCTACCTTGATGACGGGGCCGTACCCATTGACAACAACTGGGCAGAGAACCAGATCCGGCCGTGGGCTCTTGGTCGTAAGAACTGGCTCTTCGCAGGGTCGCTACGCAGCGGAAAACGGGCCGCGGCGATCATGAGCTTGATCCAGTCTGCGCGGCTGAATGGTCATGATTTGTATGTATATCTAAAGGATGTCCTCACGCGCCTGCCGTCGCAGCGGGCGAGTGAAATCGATCAGTTGTTGCCGCATAGGTGGCAGCCTATCTAGTTACGCAAGGCTTGATGCCCGGACGCATACGTAAAAAGCCCCTAATCTGAGGGTGCTGTGTAAAACTCTTACTTTGGTGACGATCACCGCCTACAGACCTCGCGAGAAAACACATGATCGACGGTTCCGCTGTTTTGACAGTGTTTTTGGTCTACTTGGCTGGTGTCGTTATTCCTGGGCCGAATTTCGTTGCAGTCGTCCATAAGGCGGTGGCTGCGACACGGTCTGAAGCCCTGGCCTTGGTAGCGGGAATCGTGGTGGTCAACCTGTTCTGGTCAACCTGTGCGATTGCAGGGCTCGGGATTGTATTTGCTACGCTCCCCTGGGCTGCGTTTGTTGTAAAGGTGCTGGGGCAGCCTATCTGATGTGGTTCGGGCTCCGATTGTTAATCAACGCAGGGAGGAACGCTCTCGGCCCGCTAAATGATGCCGTCGCCGGCAGTTGCCGACAATCCTTTACTCAAGGGGTGATTACCAACATTGGTAACCCCAAGTCCATGGCCTTCTATGCCGCTGTTTTTTCAGCCGCAGCTCCGGCCCACGTTTCGCTAGGCACGTTTTTGTCGATGCTGGCAGTGGTAGTGGTGGTTTAAATGGCTTGGTATGGAATGGTCGCAATCGCTCTTTCGCAGCCTAAGATTGCTTCCGCTTATCAAGGGAGGAAAAAAGCAATTGACCGACTGTGCGGTGGGTTGATTTTGTCGTTGGGGATCCGCCAGCTGGTTTAGCAATCCTGTGACTGAAAACTGGGCTGGGTAGGTGACTTCGCTGAACGCATACAGAATTTCTTTGTGGCTACTGGTGTTTCGCCGTGGTGAGGCATGAATCGCCCTTAGTTTCGTAGACGCCATCAAGCTTCAAGGAAGGGTTGCTAACTCTGCGTAACTGTCCGTTTTTGGCCGAGAGCGGACCTTTTCCCGTTATCTCTACCAACCCGTAGTAGCTCTCTAAGTGCCGGCAGGGACCGGTTATCAGCCCCTGACCACAAGCAGCTTCCCAACCCAGAAAATTTAATTCTCCTTTCCAACACTCAGTTCACGATGTACAACCCGGTGGCAATTTGCGCAGAGGCATTGTAAATCCTCCAGGCTTGTCAGATGCCCTGCCGCCATTTGCGCAACCTGCACGGTCCGATGGTGTACCTCGATGCAGGCCTCTCCATTTTCGGCGCCGTAAGCTTCAACCGGATCAATTTTGCAGCGCTCGCAATAGAGTCGTCCGTGGTTCTTCTTGAATTCAGCTTTCTTGGCAATCGACAAACCTGGGGCGCGCTCCTTCCGTAGATGAGCTACGAGCCTGGGCTGCCCCTCAGTCCATACTCGATCTTCATGCAGTGTTGACAGTGCAGGATCAGCTATCAAGGCACCTTTGGGCACTATACGGAAGCCAGCACCTTCCAGGATTTGAAAACAGACGCTGCTAACGCCAGCGATGAAATGTTTTGGCAGTATCTGAAATCCCAGAGCTCGTGTAGCAGCTAAGCCAAATACCGCCTTCGGTGGCAAACGGAGATTTTCATCAACGATCAGGTCGTAATCGGTTGAATCAGCAAAGCCAGGTGAATCAATTCCTCTGATCAGGTCCTGAACAGCACGCCATATATGCTCGGCGGTGACTCCACGAAGCACTTCAACCGGAAGCCGATCGAGGCTTCGTAGATTTTTATCTACAGGAATACCACCAAGCGCGAGACTTAATGCCTGAGCATCGCCCCCAGATATCGTCATCCGAATGCGTCGAGTGGAGTTGCCTCCCGAGGACTCAGAGGACGATCGGCCAATGGCCTTCATTCGACTGGAAAGGACTTTCACAACCTGATCAACAGGCACCTGGCCCTCCTCCGAGGTCAGTATCGTTCGCTGAGAAATGGGAATGCCTTGAACGCGGCTGCTATCAACCCAGACGCGTTCTACTGCAAACGAAGCCCGCTTCAGCCTGGCCAGTAAAACAGAAAGCCCCAGAGCATATTCGGAGTTGATCGCGCCCTTACCTTTGGTACCGCCACGACTGTGGAATACAACCTCGTCCGACTCGATCCCGAAGTGCGCGTCGATTGGATTACCATCGTCAGAAATAATCTGAAATAAACGCGCCATGTCTGCCGCTGCTCCCTAAAGTTTCAAGCGCCTGATGGTAACGCACGCACAAGGCGCAAAGCTGCCCTAGTTAACTGCCAGGATAGGTATCATGGAAAATGCCCTTGGCGGCAAGCTGCTTGTCGTAGGCCTCGACCACCAGTTGTTTGGCCTCTTGAAATCGATAGATTTGCTCATCATAGATGAATGCCAGCTCACCCCAGAAATGATGAACCGTAGAAAGGGCAACGACATTGTCGTGCCGATCTGACCGACCCTTCTCCTTCACTTCTTCCAACTTGTCGCGGGTGCTCATTCTGCCGCCCGCAATACCGGCAATCCCATGTTCCAGAACATGAACGAGGATTTTCCATGCGGGATCATCGTCTTCGAAGATCTTGATCATGTTGCCCCCTGGCTTTTGAGCAGTCCTAAACTATACGGATTGGCTGATCTCATCTTTGGCCAATATAACCCTCTCCCTGCACTTCCTCTTTTCCGCTCCCCCCACAGCAGTCCGCCCAGTCATGTATTCCGTGACCGGCCTATCGCGCTCGGCCTTCTCCAAGCGCCTCCAAGAACTGACTGTTATCTCGCCCGGCCACGTGATCTTGATCATGCGCCAAGCCTGACGTATGCAGCAAGGCCAACCGGTCATGCAGCCGATGCCTGCGGCCACTAGTGGAGGCCGCATTTACACAGGCATTCAGCAAGATGATCGGAGTGCTACCAGGGACGTATTGGAAGCAGTTTAGGTGTAAGCGAACGGTGAACACTCCTACCTCACGATTAGGTGGGCATCCGCTTAATCACGCAAGATGCGTTCGGCCGACGTTTACGTATTACCCACGACACAGTCTTTGGAAACAGAACTACGAAGGGCCTCTTCGAGAGTTTGGCTTATACCAAGAGGGCCGTAGGTATTTATCCAGACGGTATAGTTGTATCCCTCCAAGAGATGTTCGAACCTGAGAACATCTTCTGGTCTGGTGTCTATCACTATTTTCATGCTGGAACCACAGGGGCGGCCTTGGGTTAGTACGCAGGTTACTGGGACCAATCCGGCTTGTTCGTTGTTGGTCTCTCTTGGGCCGAAAGCCGTCGTTTAAAACGTTTGAGTTCAGCACCAAACAGGCTGCATGCCAAGTCTGGTATAGCCCCATACACGAGGCGTTTCGCCTTCGATCGAAAACGGAAGGTTGTGTTTTCTTAGTGTGGACAGCAACCAATCGAGCGAAACCGCTCTGAGTTCGATCCACTCGATTTCCGCTACCGGATGGATGTGGTAATGCCAATCGCCATCCCAGTCTGTGCAATAGCCGCTCGGCGCTAAAACACTGTGCAGTCTGAATTCTGGTTGCATTTGCGGTGAGCGAAGCATTGCCTCGATCAGCTCGGCCCATTTGGTCTTATTCATCACTGACAAAATTGTGCCGGCAGCCAACAGCTTGTGAAGCTTCACTTTAGCAGCATCGTCGGGCTCAGGAAGTTGCGGCTTAAAATTCGTGCCCCTCATTGACTCGGCGGTTCCTTCTGCAGTTTGTCGAACGTCTCCAGCGCTGCGCGGAACTCCTCCAGGGAAAAGCTTACCGGCTGGTTTTCCACGTTCCAGCGAGTAGAAATACCCACTTCCAGCTTGCCGGAAGCGCTCCAGCCGAAACGCCGCCAATGTACGGTGTCGCCGTCGATAACCTGTTCGACCATCAGCACGGTGCAGTCGAAGTCCATATCATCGCTGCACACCAGCAGTGGTACAAGGGTGGAGCTGCCGTCCTCGCCGGGAATGAAGCGACGCCTGGCGAGGGCATCTTCTTCCTCATCCATTAACCACATTAAGGAAAGCCCAAGCAAGGCGACACTGGCGTCATTCAGGTGGGAGGCCAACCATTGCTCGATGGCCACATCGTCAATGGTCAACCACGCGCAAGTGCTGCGGGAGAAGGCCGCTTGATGGTAAGCGGCGTGGATGCGGTGATGCATGAACGAATCCGTCTGTTAATAGAGGAAGCCTAGCGAGCTATTGTGCCTATTTTTAATGCGCTCATGGGTAGCAATAATTTGGTTTTGAGCAGCCGTTATTTTCCAGAAGCGTCGGACCAATCTCGCAGAGAGATCGGGGGCAGACCACGGTTATAAAATTGTGGTCTGGCCCCGATTTTCAGGCCCCGATTTTCACAAGCCGTGCGAGTGACTGCTTTTGGCCGTTAGCTGTCAGTCGCCCCATAGTCCCCACACCACCGCGAACCATGCCGCAACTGCTGATCGCCCCACCCTTGCCCCGGCGCATGGCTCACCACCACTGATGCAGTTGCACTCCCGAAACTCGGAACGACCCACTGCGCCAGTAAGTCTACCCATATCTCCCCATCGGTAAGGTACAGCGCAATGGACAAGACAATCACCCCGGATCAACTAGCTACCACTGACCTTAGATCAATCAATGAGATATGGCTCGGCGGGGCTCATACCCCGTTCTGTCTATGGCGCGGTGAGCAAGTCTTCACCCATGAAATGCTCAGCGAAGGCACCCACGATCAGAATGTCCGGCGCCTGTGCTTGCAGTTGGTCAACGCTGACGATCAAGGTGAAGTCGCCAGCGTGGAGTCGATCGCCCGCCAACGGCTGGGAAAAATGGGGAAGAACGGCGAGTTCTATCCGGCAGAGGAAGCGGACACTCATCAATAGTCGCTCCGCTTGGCCAGGCGCAGACGCCAATTCCCGCCGTGTTGAAGACGGCATTCTTCCTCGGAATCGAATCCTACGCAGCGGTGCAGTAACGGCAGATCCACACCGGCATCGCTCAGCGCGGTGCCTGTCAGTTCACGCATTCGCTGGTCTTCTCCCTTGGCCAGGGCTTGCTCCTTGCTTGTTCGGGTATCGAATACCCAGATCACTCGCAGGCTTTGGGGGAAAGCGGCGTAGTCGGCTTCATGGGTCAGCCATTCAAAGCCGGGGATTTCAGCCTTGGCGGTTTCACAGGCTTCGGTCAGGGCGGCAACCAGACGACGTTCGATACCTACGCTGTCGCGTTTGGTGGAGGGCATTGCGGGCTCCGGTGGGAAAGCGAAAGATGAACCAATAAAAAATATCACAGAGTGGCTTTATGCGATCTAGTCTCTATCAGGCAAAACAGCAGCTCATAGGGACAGTAAACAGTATCCATTGCTTAACTCATCGAGGGATCGAACATGTTGAAGTCACTCAATATCATGGCAACTGCATTGGTGTTGGCCGGAATAATCTCCACCAGTGCTTACGCAGCCGACACACCAAAAGCTGAAGCGGCGGCGCGCGGTCAGAGTATCGGCACCGCAACAGTTGCCGCGAATGCTCCAATGCCATGCCCACCTGCAAACCGAGGGGCCAGCGCGACGGGAACCGCGCCTGGCACCGATCATGCCGCCTGCACAACTGCCAAGAATAATGCGAGGCAGGCATTGCGCGCCCGAGTGCCTCAGACCTGCGCGGCTTACATTTCGTCAACCAGACCCTGCGAAGTCGTTAACTAACGCACCCTGGGTTCAGCTTGAAAAGTCCGCCGCAGAACCTGCGGCGGCAACCAACATCACAGGTTTAGCAGGCGCCCCCCTTCAAAAAACGTTGTTCATGATCGGGGTCGGGCAACAGGCAGGTGTCATATTTTCCGAAGAGTCGATAGCGGTTTAAAGCAATGCGATCATAGGCCCAATCCCGAATTGGGCGTGGGATGCCACGCAACAGCCCCAGTGGGCGCCAGCCGGCAGGCAGTTGGGCAATGATTTCGAAAACCGCATTTGAGCGCACCCAGTAATGCCGGTCACGAATTACCGCCATGGTATCGAACTGATCCAACGGCAGCCCCGCCCAGGCGAGCAGCGCCTGGCCCTCTGGCGACTGTACAGCCGCCAATCGCACGCGCCGGTGACGATCATGGCGAATCAGGAACCGAGCCCAGCCATTGCACAGCTTGCACACGCCGTCGAAGAGCACCACGGTTTCGCCTGGTTTGAGGAATGGCGCGGGTGAGGGGCGGGTTTGGGAGGCGGGTATGAGCATGGGTCCAATCGGGCCGGGTTATCTCGGATCATACCCGCGCCTGGCACTATTCGGTACCGCATCCAGTGCAGCCTGTAGCCCCTTTATTGCAGGGGTCAGTGAAGTTGGGCCCGCTGTCACCACCGAAGCTGCGCCGCTCATGGAAGCTTGTCCGCCCCCGCAAGTGCACAAGCTTCATAAAGTAGACTTTACGTCCTTGCTTGATGGGGGCTGCGTAGGCCGCCTCCAAGCGCGCCGGCTTTGAATATCCACCGCTCGACTCACCTTGCGCAACTGCCACCACCATTTTTTATGGATCTCCCAGCGCCCCTGCTCTGTTCCAATATAAATGAGCTGCTTCGATTACTTTCAGTCCCGAAAGCACTGCTCGCTCATTTATAGATCAGACTACCCCTATTATGCTTGTATGGGTAGAATACGTCGCTGCAAAAGGAATTGCCGAAGTGATGCGCTCTCTTCTTATCCAGCTCCTTAGCACCTAATGCATTGACTACAACCTAAAACTTCACGGAGCTGTCAACAATGGAAAAACTTTACGTAGATGTTGAAAAGAATAACAGCACAGAGGTAGGCTCGACAGAATTAATGCTTTCTGTCCGAACAGCGTTTGGCGCTGAGAGTGATGTCGTAGTGGGCTACTCAGGGCTCAACAACCAAAAATACAGGCTCCATACCGGCGATGCTGTTTTGTACGAAACACCCGCAGGAACTTTCGATATTCGCGTAATCACTCAGACCCAAGACAAAGTTAAATTTCGCGTCACCCTTCTTTCACCCACGTTAAGCATCGCTGGAGCGTTCAGTTCCAAAGACACCAACAACACCGCATTCTCGGAATCAGAACTCGACAAGATCAAAGCCAGTTTTGAACAGGTGAAAACCGAGTTAACCTCGCGCAAAGACATCGCGCAAGAGCAGATAGCGCTGATCAATGAAAAACTTGATGAGATAGTTGAAGCTTCGCATCGTCTTGGTCGGAAAGACTGGATCAACTATGCCGCCGGCTTGTTAACTAGCACTTGTGTTTCTGCTGCGTTCACGCCCGGCCTGATTAAAACCTTATTCTTAACTGTTAACTCAGCATTCAGTTGGTTATTCGGTGGTGCACTTCTACTTCTGGAGTAACACTCAGACAATTCGCACTTTCGTGAAAAAACGGACGGATCTATTTTCATTACAACCGTCCGCCTAAGCCTGGGCGTGTTCAATTGCAACGATAGGAAGACGGGCGCTTCTGACCGCGAGCGCCCATTGATTTGGACAATAAGCAAAAAGGACTAAAACACCTACAATCTCCGCCAATCTACCTGGCCGTATAAGTTCCGAGCGTTTTATTGGCGTGAGGATGGCTACAGCGATGAGCTTTTAGTTGTCTATCAGGGCAGGTTGTCTTTCCTACAAAAAGAAGAAGTTTTTAGGTAACGACGCTGAGCTCCGACTCTATAAAGAGCGGGATACATCGGCCATTTAGCCTGCATTGGCCAATGCGACACGGTAAGAAAACAGAGACCACTCTGTTTTCTTTGAAGTAGTAACTTCCCTTTTAATCCGCTGGAATGGCTGAATCAAGGTAGCCCAGGCTGGCATGAGCGTTATCGGGACGAGCGGAACGCAGGTTGTGGATAGGTCAATTGATGCCTGCCCTGACAGCAACCTAAACCGAGGGTGCCCTCGTAGCAGTACCCAGACCCGGCTCCCCCTAGACCTTCAACTCGCCCGCACGATTGCTCGCCGCATCATCGTAAGCCACATACAGCGACTCTGCGATCTGGCTCTTGATGGCCTTGGTGGATTCCAGGCCCAACACAAAACCCTCGGCTTTGCCGCCCGCACGGTTGAGTTCTTCATGGGTGGAAGCGCCGGTGATGGCGTCGAGGAGTTTGGCGGCGTGAGGGCCGACGCCTTTGGGCAGGGAGATTTGGTCGATGGACATGGCGGTACCTTTAAAAAATGAACGGTAGCGCATAGACCACTGCCGGGATGGGCATGGTAGACCAGCTGGCAAAGAAAGGGGCTACTTTGCGCCGAAAGTGGGTAAAAACCTGCCCCTCTCGCTCAGCTCGAACATCACGCTGGTAACGGATGGCTTTCAACCACCAATGGCTTCACCTCATGCCTTTCCAGCTATGGCCTGTGCCGGTGCAATATCTCTGTGACCATGTGGAACACACCAGGGCTCAATCCACATCCTCACGCCTGCCCCGCACGCCGCGCATACATCGCCTGCTCCGTCTCTGCCGTGGCCCGCTCACCTTTGTAGGTCAGTTGAATGATAAAGAACCGTTCCCTGCCACCCTTCACATCCGAGGGGTCATAGGTTCTGAACAACGGCGCCAGATCAATGGTCTTGGCGAAATTTTCGTTGGTCAGGCTGTAGTAGCCCATGCCGCTGCCGGACCAGGGCGAGCCGGCGTCTGTCATGTCGATGGCGGCATTGCGGAAGGTCACCGCGGCCGTTTTCAAATCAGCGGAGCCATTGAGCAGTTCGGTGAGCCGCTTGATATTCGCGTCGCTCAGCTGACCGGCCTTGTCGATGACTTTCAGGCGGCCATCGGCTTCGACGGTAAAACCATAATCGGTTCTGGCCAGGTCGGGGGCGGTGCTCTTAAGGGTGGATGCGAACGCGGTGAAGGCGCTTTTGAGCACCGCCTGGGCACTATGGAAGCGGTCGACGAAGCGAGGAAATTCCGGTGATTCGGAGCGGCCGACCCACACGTCGGTCACCTGCGGTGGCTCGCTCGCGGTTTGGGCGGCTTCGCTGGGATGATAGACCGCAGCCGGCCCGGCATTTGCCAAGGATTGCTTGGCCGCCTCCGGCAATGCCTGGGGCGTCAGTTTCTGCTCGGAAGGCGCAAGTCGGATATTGGCAGGGGCTATAGTGGTAGCGCTGATGGAGAGTGTCATTTCAATCGGTCCATGATCGGCGGGTTCATGGAGGTTATCGACGTGAAAGGCTCGATCTTTAGGCCCGCTGGGGACGTAAACAATCGTCGTTGCACCTCGAGCACCAACGGCCTGGGCGCGCCCACCTGCCTGCCCTCAATCAGCCGCCTGCGACAATGGTCGCGCCACCTGCTCCAATGCCTTGCGCTCGGCCGCCACACCCCAAATTGCCTGCACCAGGGCAGCCGCACACATCAACGCTGCCCCGATCAAATACCCCACAAACAAACTCCCGCGCTGTTGCGTTTGTATCAATTGCCCAAACAAGGTCGGGCCGATGATCCCGCCCAGCCCCGTGCCGAACGCATAGAACACCGCAATCGCCAGCGCGCGTATTTCCAGCGGGAAGGTCTCGGCCACGGTCAGGTACGCCGAACTCGCCGCTGCGGAGGCGAAGAAGAAGATCACCATCCAGGCCACGGCTTGCTGGGTCACGTCGAACCAGCCTTGCTGGAACGCGTAGCCACTGAGCGCCAGCAACACGCCGGAGGTGGCGTAGGTGAAGCTGATCATCACGCGCCGGCCGATCACGTCAAATAACCGCCCCAGCAGCAGCGGCCCGCAGAAGTTGCCGAGGGCGAGCGGCAAGACGTACCAGCCGACGCGCTCGGCGGGCACGTCGTAGAAGTCGGTGAGCACCAGCGCGTAGGTGAAGAAGATCGCGTTGTAGAAGAATGCCTGGGCGGTGAGCAGGGTCATGCCGACCAGGGCGCGACGGCGAAAGCTGACGAACAGGGTGTGGAAAATCTCCGCCAGCGGTGTGTGGTCGCGCGCGTGCAGCCGCAACGGCGGGGCGGTCACTGGGGCCAGTGCGTGGCCTTGTTCGCGCAGGCGCGCTTCGATGCCGTCGACGATGCGTCGCGCTTCGTCGTGCTGGCCGTGAATCAGCAACCAGCGCGGGCTTTCCGGCAGCCACAGGCGCATCACCAGGATGACCAGGCCCAGCGCGGCACCGATGCCGAAGCACAGCCGCCAGCCGAGGTCGCCACCCACGACCTGCGGGTCGAGCAACACAATGGCGCCACCGGCACCGAGGGCGGCGCCCAGCCAGAAGGTGCCGTTGATGGTCAGGTCGACCCAGCCGCGATAGCGTGCCGGGGTGAATTCCTGGATGGTCGAGTTGATTGCGGTGTATTCGCCGCCGATGCCCATGCCGGTCAGGAAGCGGAACAGCAGGAAGGTTTCCAGGTTGAAGGAGAACGCCGTGGCTGCGGTGGCGCCCACGTAAAGCCACAGAGTGATGAAGAACAGTTTGCGTCGCCCCAGACGGTCGGTGAGCCAGCCGAACAGCAGCGCACCCAGCACGGCACCGGCGATGTAGACGCCACCGGCAAGGCCAATGTCGACGTTGCTGAGGTTCAGGCCGGTGCTGCTTTTCAGCGCGCTGGACACCGAGCCGGCCAAGGTCACTTCCAGGCCGTCGAGCAGCCAGGTGATCCCCAGGGCGAACACCAGCAAGGTGTGGAAACGGCCCCAGGGCAAGCGGTCCAGGCGCGCGGGCAGGTCGGTCTCGAACAGCGTGCCAGGGGTATTTGAGTGTGGCTGGGTCATTGTCACATCCGTCCATGTGCACTGCCTCGTCCAGTTAGGAGTGAGGCTTGGGCGAGGGAGTTCAACGTGGTCGCGCTGAACGAACGGCGGGTGGGTGGAGTCGCAGTATCAGGCCCCGGCAAGGAACCCACTGATGCCTCTGAATAATGCTGCCCTCGCGATGCTGCTCACCCTGGTCGCCAGCACGGCGGCCATGGCCCAGGAGCCGCTGCGACTGGAAAACCTGAAACGCTGCGGCGACCTGCTGCAAAGCCGGGAGCAGGATTGGTGCCTGAGTGCGCGCGGGCTGGGTGAAGCAACGCCGCAGGTGAAACTGGCGGGCAAGGCGCTGCCGGCGCAAGCCCTCCAGCGTGACGGCGACCAGTTGCGCCTGCGCCTGGACGGCACGCGCTACCAGAGCGGCCCGTTGTGGCTCGAAGACGGCCCGCGCGCCAGCAACGCGGCCTGGCTGACCCTGCGCAATAGCCATGTCGTCGCCGCCGGGCCCAGCGAAGTGGCGAAGAACATGGACGGCCTGACCACCTATGTCGACCTCGTCAGCGTGCTGATCGAGGAAGACCACGATGGCCGCCAGGAAGCCGAGCGCCTCGCGCGCAAATATGGCGCGAGCGTGGTCGGCAGCATCGCGCCGCTGAACCTCTTCCAACTGCGCCTGCCGGCCACCGACCTGCTGCAGCGCGACGCCTTGGTACTGCGCCTGGGCGGCGAGACCAGCGTGGATGCGGTGGTGATCGAAGAATCCGCCGCCGAAGAAACCGAGCACACTGCCGCGCGCCACGAAAAACCGAAGAAGCCATCGCCCGACTCCGATGAATGGGCCGCCAACCGCTTTCTCGATGCGGTGGCCTATTATCAGCGGCGCATCCCGGGCCAACACACACCTATCACACCGCAACCGGTGCGCATCGGCCTGATCGAGCGCGGCGTGGATTTCGACACCGCAGATTTCGCCGACTACCTCGGCGCCTGCGCCCCCGGGCGCACCTGCGTCTACGCCCGCGATACGGGTGCGGCGAGCGGCCATGGCACCACCGTCGCCGGCATCCTCGCGGCAGGCTGGGACAACGGCGGCAACACCGGCTTTCTGCGTGGGCTGGACAAGGCCAGCGGTGGCTTTGACGTGATTGTCGAGCGCAACTCCGATGCCGGCATCACGGCCAACATCGCCGCCTCGGTCAACCTCGTGGAGGACGGGGTGCGCGTGCTCAACTGGAGCTGGGGCATTCATCGCGTCGGAACCAAGGACGTCAATGGCAATGACGTCGACTCGCTGGTGCGCTCGGGAATTGCCATGAGTGGCTACGAAGAATTGCTCGAAGAGTTCTTCCTGTGGCTGCGCAAGGAACACCCTGATGTGATCGTGGTGAATTCCGCCGGTAACGGTTCGGCATTCTCTGGCAGCGACGAGTACCGCCTGCCCTCCTCCTTCATCACCGAGCAGTTGCTGGTGGTGGGCGGACACCAGCGTAACGTGCGTGGCGGCGTTGCCGTCGATGACCCGGCCTATGCCCTTACACGCAGCTCCTCGAATGTGGACATGCGCGTCGACATCACTGCTGCCGCCTGCGCCCACGCGTCCACGCCCGAGGCCGGCCAGGAAGGCGCCGTGCATTGCGGCACCTCCTACGCCACGCCGATGGTCGCAGGCTTGCTGGCGGCGATGCTGTCGATCAACCCGCAGCTGCAACCCGAACAGCTGCGCATGCTGTTGCGCCGCAGCGCCATGGCGATCGGCGAGAATCACGACTTTGAACGCAGCGACGCCCAGGACCTCACCGCGCCGATCCTTCCGTCGGAGCGCAACTACCAGCTCAACGACAAGGACGTCGGGCGCTCGGCTCGGTTGGATATGCAAAAGGCGCTGGACCTGGCGGTGCAAAGCCGGACGCGGGTGCGCTGAACCGCACCTGATCGTTCCCACGCTCTGCGTGGGAATGCCTCCTGGGACGCTCCGCGTGCCACCTACTGCGTACAGATGACGCAGAGCGTCACGGCCTGCATTCCCACGCGGGAGCGTGGGAATGATCTTTGAACCGGGCACATGATCAGGAGTGTTCCAGCGCCACCGGTTTGACCGCCTGCCCCTGCTGACGCGTAGTGACCAGGCCGATAAACGAGATCACCAGGGCCAGGCCAATCGTCGAGGATACTTCGGTACGGTGTTCCGGCGTCACCATCATCACGGCCAGCGCCGCGCAGATGAACACGATGACCAGATAAGTCAGCCAGGGGAACAGCCACATGCGAAAGGTCAGCTCGACGTTCTGCTTGAGCAGCAGCCGACGCATGCGCAGTTGCGAGATGGCGATGACCAGGTACACCAGCAACGCGATGGCACCGGAACTGGCAAGCAGAAACTGGAACAGGCCAGCGGGCATGAAGTAACTCAGCAGCGTCACTCCCGCACCCAGGATGGTGCTGGCGATCACCGCCGCCCTGGGCACGCCCGCCGCTGAAGTGCGTTTGAGGGCGCGTGGCGCATCGCCGCGTTTACCCAGGGAGAACAGCATGCGCGAGGAGATGTAGATCGAGGAGTTCATGCAACTGGCCACGGCGATCAACACCACCAGGTCGACCATGAACTTGGCGTTGGGAATGTTCATCAACTCCAGCGCGCGCTGGTAAGAGCCCACGGATGCCAGCAGGGGATCGCTCCACGGCACCACGGAAATAACGATCGAGATCGACAACAGGTAGAACACGCCGATGCGCCAGATCACCGAGCGTGTCGCCTTGGCGATGTTTTGCGCCGGGTTGCTCGATTCGGCAGCGGCGATGGTCACCGCCTCGGTCCCGATGAAACTGAACATGATGGTGATGAATGCCCCCACTACGGCCGATAGGCCATTGGGTGCAAAGCCGCCGTGCTCTTGCATCAAGCGGCTCAAGCCGCTGACTTCACGATCCGGAATCCAGCCCATCAGCACGCTGAACCCCAGGCCGATGAAACCGACGATGGCGATGATCTTGGCCATCGCGAACCAGAACTCGAACTCGCCATATTTGGCAACGCTGAACAGGTTGGTGATCACCAGCAAAATGATCGACAACAACGCAAACAACCATGCATCGACCTGAGGAAACCACTGATTGAGCACATGCCCGGCAGCCAGCGCCTCGATCGGAATCACCAACACCCAGAACCACCAATACAACCAGCCGATGGTGAAGCCTGCCCAACGGCCAATGGCTTGGTCGGCATAGGTGGAAAACGAGCCGGTGTCGGGGCGCGCCACCGCCATCTCCCCGAGCATGCGCATCACCAGCACCACCAGCAGGCCGGAGCACAGATAAGCCAGCAACACCGCCGGCCCCGCCGCCGCGATGGCATGCCCGGAACCGACAAACAACCCCGCGCCGATGATGCCTGCGATGGACAACATGGTGACGTGGCGCGGTTTGAAACCCTGCGCCAGCTGCGCGTTGGAATCGTTGGAGTTGAGACTATTCATTGTTTTTGTGGTTCTCGGGCGACCAATACCCCTCACCTTAAGTGCGCAGGACAACGCCAAAGTAGCCTGAGTGCGGCATCATCGTGTCTGATCTCGACATCGGCCAATCGACTGCAACGTTTGAGGGCACAGCATGCGCACCGGGCAATCAATGGGGACGCATGATTGCCCGACAGCCCATCACGCTGCTGTACCGGACTTGAATAGCTCGCTCATGAGGTCAGTTGCCGCCCCATGCCCGAAGACATCAGCGGAATCACGCTGGGAAGGATCCAGTGTGCCTTCGGCTCTGATGCTTTGCCCGGTATAAACCAACGTTCCTTCCAGCACTTCGACCGCGCTGTGATAACCCAAGCCGACCAAAAATGCACCCGCCCCTGCCGCACGCGCATAGCGCTGGTCCTGCTCGGCGGGCGCCAAGACCGACATAGGCATGATGGTGCCACCGTCTTGAGCGCGCGGACCGTCGGGCAGCGCACCCACGTATTGATCGTGTGCGCTTACGCCGCGCAGCATGTCCCAAGCCTGTAAAATCTCGGCCGGCGACGCTGACATATGCCCGACAAGCGGCTCGGTCGTTTCTTTGACACGGGCCGTCCCAATGTCAAAAACCGCCCAGCGATTGTCAGGAATACGTTCAGATGCGGGGACATTGAGCGCCTTATCCGCTTCCAGCCCGTTGTTATGTACGCCTGCTCGAAAAGGCATGTCGGCTGGCGAATCGAACGCACGGACTTTTCGTTCAGCGCGCTTATCCGGGCCTACCGCCGCAGAGCCGCCGTGCTCGCGCATACGCTGGACAGCGGCGGCATCGGGCACCTCCAGCCCCTGTGCCTGGAGCTGACGGTTGAGCGCCGTCATCAGCCCCTGGTCCGCGTTGCCGGGAGTGGTGTAAAACCCGCCGATATCGCCCATCAACGCGATGGCCACCGCTCTGTCGGTGGCGCTCGCCGCCCCGCTACCGGCGCGCGCCAACGCAGCCAGCAAGTCATCGGTTGTTTGTCCTGCCAGCAGCCTGCCTTCTCCCAATAAATGAGCCCCCAGCAGGTTTTGATGCTGGGGGCTCAGGTTCGAGACCACCCGGTGCAATACGCCGGCGGCGCCGGCCAGCTCTTGAGTCAGGACGTCGCTGGGTTTGTAGAGCACGTTTCTCGCTGCGACGGTTTGCGCCAGCGCCAGCGCCTTGGTGGCCGTTCGAGCGGGCTGGCCCGCCGGGTTGCCATGGGTGATCTGTTGATGCGTGGCGTCCTTGGCCTTGAGCACATCATTAAAGACCGCAGCGTCCTTGGCGGCGTTTTCCAGGGCGCGGGCATTCATGAAAAGCTTATCGCCGATATGCTCGAAGCCGGGCCGTTCGGAAAAGGCGTGGTGCAGTTTGTCCTGCACAGTCGGATGGGTCAGCGCATAAGTAATTTCATCCATCGAATGCCCACCATCCACATAAATGAACAGCAAGGCTTGAATGGCCAAATAGGTCTCAAGGTCCTCAGGGCGGGTATTGGCATGCACATCCTTGCACGCACGCACTGCCCCCTGCTCAATCACAATTGAACCCGATGGTCCGTTGACGTAGGTCCCCGTGCCTTTTTCAAAAAACGTCTTCAGGTAAGAACCCGGTTTGGATGCATCGGGATGCGCGGGGTCCTGCATCTCTAGTCTGTCGGGGCAACGGGTGCTGGCGCTGGCCAGCAATTGGCTCTGGTAATCGCTTTCATACTTGATGTTGAAAGGGTCGTTCAGGCGCAAGTCCCTGGGCGTCGCATCGATATTTCGCAAGATGCCGACGTTATGACTGTCTGCCTGTCTGAACAAGTTACCTTCTCGAGCGTTGAGTTCAATACGGCCTTTTCCGGGTGCCCTGATGGGATCAAACACGCCGCCCCAATGGCCTGACGGAAGTTTTGCCTCGACATCCGGTTCATTCTTCAGCGCGTAGCTGAGATAGCGGTGTTTGTAGATATCAAACAAGGCCGTCCTGGCCTCGGGCGAGATATTCAAAGTTTCCAGGGTTTTCTCGGCACGCGTATAGAACCCCTGGAGTTGATCCAGGCCCACGATGCTTGTGTCGAAACTCTGGTTTTTCCAAGCCGCCTCATACTTCTCGAACAACGGCGCAGACACGTAGTTGTCCTTGATGTAATTCACTTGGTTATTTGAAATATCGACAAATTTTTTATAGGTGTCCGGCGAGCGGAAATAATCTTGCAGGGCATGCTTGGCATAGTAGCTTTCGAATGCGCGCCGTACCGGGTCGTTGACCATTTTCAGCCTCATCGAACCTTCGGCAGCTTGCGTCGAGCCGTTGGCGACCAGCTTGGTCAGCTCTGTTCTACGCTGCTCTGGATCGGTGATGCCACGCAGTCGGCTAAGGATCTTCTGGGTTTCGGTGTCAGCCGGACTCGCGATTCTGAACCGGTTCAAACCCAGGCTCAGCGCACCATCCTTGATGGACGCCTTGCCCGGCGCGATACGGTCCTGGGAGTGTTTTTCAACGATGTCGCTGTCAATCACGGCGTTATAAATAGCGCCGTTTCTGATTTGCGCGACCTGCGTGTCGCCATAAAGAAAACTGACCGGGCGTTCCCGCCCGTCGGCTTTGAGCGTTACCGTGGGCAGGGCGTTAGAGGTGACATCTATAGGCTTGTTTTTTATGTAGTCGAAGTTCTTCACAAACTCGACATTCTTCAACACCTGGCTATCTGCGTTAGCCTGTAACTCGGCCGCCGCGCGGGAGGCGTTATCATTCGTGATCGGCATAATAGTGGTTGCCTCTAGCCATGAATAAGATAGCGAACGTCGTAGCGACTGGTTATTTGAAAATACTGTGCAGCGATGTCATCAGTTTGAAAAATCCATCCAGCGCTACCTGCAATGTTTTGGCTGAACCCATGCATGCATCGTCCAACAGGGCTTTGACTTCGTAACCGCGCAGACCTTTGCCTAACACGGGCTGGCCCGTCACCACGAATGGCAACGCATGCTGCAGTAAAAGCAGCAGTTTTTCCGCGTGGATATTCAGCGTGGCGCTGTTCAGATTGTTTAACTCACTCCACATCCACACCCCACGACGGTCGGCAGTGAGCATGATCGGGCTGATCGTTTTGAAGTTAAGTGCGATCGATGAGTGGCGATCAAAGTAGCCGATGTGTTCCTGGGGTACGCCGAGGTCCACCAGGGTTTCGCGTAGTGTTTTCGCAATATCAGAACTCACAGCCTATCCCTTCAAGCGTAAGCAACCTTGCTTCTGGAGTTATAACTGGCGTCCCTGAGTTATCTCTTGGCGCCCCGCTCAGTGAATATGAGAGAGGCGAGAGATGAGTGGCGGCCGTCCACCAATAGTTCCATCGGGCAATAGCAGCGCGATTCGCTTATCAACTCGCCTGCATCATCATCTGCCACAAGGAAGCCCCCACGCCGGTGATGCTCTCGCCGGCGATAAGCCCGGCCGCTGCGGTAATCGCAAAACGCTCGGTAAGGCTTGGCCAACGGCAGCTGATCACCCAGGTCACCACCGCCCCCAACGCCATCATCAGCGACACGGAGGCCGGCAATACAAACGCCAGTCCCAATGCCGCAGCGCTGGGCAGATAGCGGGCACGATCGACAGGCAACATGCTGTCGAGCACACCCAGCACTGCGCCGATCAAGGCCGCGATGGCAATCGCCCAGCGAATGCTCGGCGACAGTGAGTCCAGCCCGTGGGTCAGGGTTTGCGCCACGGCTTTCCAGGTGGCCACGGCCGGGGCCGGCCATTGCTCGGTGAGCAGCATGCTCTGGGGGTCGGGGATCAGTGCCAGGTAGGCGAATACGCCGACGATGCTGCCGACGAAAATCCCCAGAATTTGCGCGATAACCTGCTTGTGTGGGGTGGCGCCAATCGCCTTGCCCACCTTGAAGTCGTTCATCAAGTCCGTGCATTGCCCGGCCGAACCGCCGGCCGTGTTGGCGCTCATCAGGTTGATCGGCACCTGCCCCGGCGCGGCGATGCCGAAGCTCAGTTGGGACAGCTGACCGATTGCGCCAATCGGCGGTATACCAGTGGCCCCCACCACCCGCGCCGCCACGGCAGCCAGGCAGATTGCCAGGGGAATGGTCAACAGCGCCATCCACAGGTTGATACCGAACAACAGCGCCTGCAGGCTCACCACCAAGCCGATCGCCAGGATGAAGCCGGCGGCAGGGCCCGGTTTGGGCAGCGTCCACGGGGTGCCGCCGCCAGCCCGGGTGGAGCGGTGCAGCGCCCACAGTCGAATCGCCAATGACGCCAGGGTGGAACACACCATCAGGCTCACCCCCGGCCACAGCAGCCATTCCACCAGCGCGGCAAATTGGGGGCCGCTGCTACCCGCTGGAATGCTCACCAGCCCTTGGGCCAACAGCCATGGCCCCAGCCCGCCCCAGGCCAGCACGGCGCCGAGCAGCAAGGTCAGGCCGACGCGAATGCCGATGATGCCGCCGAACCCCAGTAACAGCAGCGAAGGGTCTGCGCTAAACGTCAGTCGCTCAAGCTGTGCGGTCGGCGACCAGCGCGGCAGCGCCCACAGGAAGGTGTCCACCCACTTGACCAGCCCCGACAACATGGCGGCGCTGAGCAGCACTTTCAAACGTGTCGCGGCTTCGCGCCCGTGGTTGTAGATATGCAGCAAGGTCTCCAGGGTGGCCATGCCTTCGGGAAACTTCAGCGCCTTGTCATTGAGCAGTGAGGGCCGCAGGTACCACGCGATCCAGATGCCCAGGAAGCTCACCGAAAACACCCAGGCAATCATCGGGATCGCCTCCAGCTGGTTGCCCGTGAGCAAGGTGTAGGCCGGGATGGGCGCGACCAGCCCGCCGGAAATGATCGACGCGGCGGCCGAAGCGACGGTCTGGTTGATGTTGCTTTCGTGCAGCGTCCACGGCACCGTCGCAGCAGAGCGTTTGGCCAGGCCCTGCCAGACCGCATAGCCAATCAGCAACGCGATGATCGACATGTTGAACGACCAGCCGATCTTGAGGCCCGCGTACACATTGGACGGGGTCAGCAGGATACCGAGCAGGATCCCGGTTATGACTGCCCTCAGGCTGAGTTCGCGTTCTACGGGGTGGGTTGACGAGATGGGATGCATGCAGATTCCTTTCGACCAGAAGACAGCGCCACTGGTTAAGTGAGCGCTGCCTGGCGCAAAGGTTCAGCGGTCCTTCATGCGCCTCTATTTGGCGAACGCATACTCACCGCCCTGCTCCACCGCCTTGCGATAAGCCGGTCGTTGCTGGAGCTTGTCTACCCATGCCGCCAGGTTCGGGTATGCCTGCAGCTTGCCCTGCGCCTTGGCAATCTCGCCGATAAAGCTCATCTGGATGTCCGCACCGGTCAGCTCGTCACCCACCAGGTACGGGGTTTGCCCGAGCACGTCATTCAGGTAGCCGAGGTAGTTGGCCAGCTCCGATTCAATGCGCGGATGCAGCGGCGCGCCGGCTTCACCCAGGCGCCCGACGTAGAGGTTGAGCATCAGCGGCAGCATGGCCGAGCCCTCGGCGAAATGCAGCCACTGCACGTATTCGTCGTAGCTGGCGCTGGCCGGATCAGGCTGCAGTTGGCCGTTGCCGTGGCGGCGGATCAGGTAGTCGATGATCGCGGCCGATTCAATCAGTACACGGGAGCCGTCCTCGATCACCGGCGATTTGCCCAGCGGGTGAATGGCCTTGAGCTCGGGAGGCGCGAGGTTGGTTTTCGGGTCGCGCTGGTAGCGCTTGATCTCGTAGGGCAGGCCCAGCTCTTCGAGCAACCAGAGGATGCGCTGGGAGCGCGAATTGTTGAGGTGGTGAACGGTAATCATAGGGGGGCAGCTCCGTTAGGGTTAAGGAGAAGACTACACGACGACGGCAGAGTGCCCTGAATGGGCGCTCAGTCCAATCGAAACCGCGCCGTGTTAGCACTCAACGCCCGGCTGCCCTTGCTCAGGCTGTCGGCGGCCTGATTGACCGCCCGTGCGCCGTCGAGCAAGCGCCCGGCCGCCTGGTCCACCTGCTGGATATTGCCGCTCACCTCGTCGGCCGTCGTGGCCTGTTCTTCCACGGCGGCGGCGATTTGCGCCAGGGTGTCGGTGACGTTCTGTACGGCACCGGCGATTTCGCCGAGGCGCGTGCCCAGGCCGGTGACGGATTCGGCGTCACTGAGCGCCTGGTTGCAGGCGGCGCCCATCAGGCTGACGGCCTGGCTGACCGTGGCGCGCAGGCTGTCCACGGTGCTGGCGATCTGCGCGGTGGACGCCTGAGTGCGTTGCGACAGGCTGCGCACCTCATCGGCGACCACGGCAAATCCGCGGCCTTGCTCGCCGGCGCGGGCGGCTTCGATGGCGGCATTGAGGGCCAGCAGGTTGGTCTGCTCGGCGATCCCGCGAATGGTATCGACCACCGATTGAATCTGCTGGCCCTGCTGGCTGACTTGCTCCAGCGCGTTGGCGGTGTCGGTCAGGCGCTGGTTGAGTTGCTGGATGCTGGCCGTGGTGCGCTGGCTGTCGCGGCTGCTGTCCTCGGCGATACGCCGGGTCTGCTGGGCGCTGTCGGCAGCCTGCTCGCAGCTTTTGGCGACGCCCAGGGAGGTGGCGGCCAACTGGGTGGCGGCCGCAGCGATCTGGCTGATCTGGTGTTGCTGGTCTTCGACTTCGGTGAGGGTGCTGCCCGATTGCGCGTTGAGAGTGAGCACGGTGGCGCCCAGCTGCTGGGTTTCATGATTGACCCCGAGCAGGCTGGCGCGCAGTTGCACCACGGCGACGTTGAGCGCCGTGCTGATGGCGGCCAGTTCGTCGCGCCCCTCCACCGCCACTTCGACGCGCAGGTTGCCGTCACGCAAGGACTCGGCCAGCGTCGTGATGCCGCTGGCGCTGCGGCGGATCGACGCTTGCAGGCAGACGAACAGGTACAACGCGGCCAGCGCCAGCAGGCTGAACGTCGCCGCCACGGGGATGAAGTGCTGCAACGAGCGCTCACGGTAGTAACTCAAGCGTGCGTCGAGCGAATGCAGCGACTGGCTGCGTAACGCGCCCAAGGCCGCGAGCATGGCGTCAACGCTTTGGTCGAACGCGGCGGTGTCGAGCTTGATGGTGCCGCCGAAGACGCCGTCGTCCAGGGTCTTCAGCTCACTGTCGAGGCGTTGCAGGCTGGCTGCGTATTGCACCGTCCAAGGCTCCAGGCCTGGGTATTGCCTGGCTTTGAGCGCGCCTGCCGCCTTGACCAACTGGTCGCGCGCATCACCGATGCGGCCGCGCAGGTCGCGCATCTGCAAACGGCTTTGCAGGGTGAACTGGCCCGAGGCGATCGAGGATTGGCCGACGCTGGCCGTGCGCCCGATACGCTCGATCAGGTCCGGGGTGTGCTGGCTGGAAATCTGCATCAGCAGGTAGGTTTCCAGCCACGGATCGAGGATCAAACCGGCATCCAGGGTGATCTGTTCGCGCAGCGATTGCATCGCAGTCAGAGCGGCGGTGAAGCGGTCATAGCCATCCGGCCACCAGCCGACGGTGCGCAGGGCCTGGGTGTCCATGCCCTTGACCGCAGCCTGCAAGGTGTCGAAGCGCGCCAGGGTATCGGCGCTGGCGTTATGGGTTCTGAGCGCGTCGCCCAGGGTTTGCAGGCCTTGCTGGATCACTGGGCTGCCAGCGTCCACCTTGTCCATCGCGGCCTGGGCGGCAGGGGTTGGCGTATGCAGAATATCCAGGGCTTTCCAGCGGGCGGCCAGGTTGCGTTGGGCGGTCAGTTGCACATCGAGCGAGTCCAGCGCCAACAGTTGGCGCACACCGGACTGTTCGCTGGAGATCACCGCGAGTTTGTCGCGGTAATCCTGGCCGATCATCCACAAGCTCCCGGCCAGCGGCAGCATGAACAGGAAGAACAGCACCTGGAACTTGCGCGCGAAACCGAACCGTCCAAGCAGGCGGATACCCGGTGATAAAAGTCTTTGCATGCCCTGCAACTCCCCTGAACAAACTCAAGCTTCACAGCGTGTGAAATAACTAACGGCAAAATGCCATGTCATTGATTAGCAAGATATGGGCCGCAGGTTGAAACCTTGGCGATAGGCGTAATGGCACCGCGAAACCGACCGACGGTGCGCGAAAATGGGGCAAAAGCACTCAGTGGCGGGCAGGCCCTGTAACCGCCGGGGACAAAAGTTTCGGGGGAGCTACGCTGTACGCGGCGGCGTTCAGCCCAGCACATGGGTAATCCATTGGATGTGCTGGGCAATTTCTTGCCGTTTTGCTTGCGGCACCGACTGCCTGGCCTTCTCGAAACCGGCAAGCGTCTTGTGTTTCTCGCGCAGCAGGCGTTGCCATTTCGCCACGAACATCGGGGTGCGCGCCTGCAGGTGCAGCGGTCCGAAGTACAGCTGCTCATCGGTGTAGTTCACCGGCCCGCTACGTTCGGCGACGATGATTTCGTAGTAGAAGCGGTTCTCATGCAGCAGCTCCTCGTGCAGGATTCGGTAGCCGTTGTCCATCAACCAGTGGCGCAACGGTTGCTCGCCGCCGTTGGGTTGCAGGATCAGGCGTTCCTGGCCGCTCAACCGCGCTTTACCGCTGTCGAGGATGTTGCGGATCGTCTCGCCGCCCATGCCGCACAGGCTGACGGCGGTGATGGCGTCGTCTGGCTCGATCGCTGCCAGACCATCGGCCCGGCGTACGCGGATGCACTGCTCCAGGTCGTTGGCGTGTACGGTGCGCTGGGCCGCGCGAAAGGGCGTGGCCGCGGCCTCTCCCGCCACGGCTCCGGCAATCACACCACGACGCATCAGCGCCACCGGCAGGTAAGCATGGTCCGAGCCGATATCAGCCAGGCGCGCGCCAACCGGCACCCATGCCGCTACGCGCTCCAGGCGCATGGACAATGTGTGTTCGTTCAACAGGGATTCCTTGTCATTCGCCGGAAAATCGATCCCGGCTATTGGTCAAATGCAGCACCATCGCCGCCCGCGCGGCATCCGGATCCTGGCGCTTGAGCGCATTGAAGATCGCCTCATGCTCCAGGTTCGCCAGTTGCCCCAGCTTGGCAAAATCCGCGCCGCCGCGCTCGGCGCCCAGCACCAGTGCGCGGGGGATCATCGCGGTGCCCAGGTGCTGCATGATTTCGCTGAAAAACGTGTTGCCGGTGGCCTCGGCGATCAGTTGATGAAAGCGCTTGTCTTCTTCCACGCAGCTGTCGTTGTTGGCCAGGGAGGCCTGGTAGTCGTCCAGCGCCTGACGCATGTGCGCCAGTTGCTCGTCGGTACGGCGCAGCGCGGCCAGCGCCACGGCTTGCACTTCCAGGCCCAGGCGCAGCTCCAGCATGTTGCGCACGCTGGCGACCGTGTCCACATGCAGGCGCAAGCCTTGCTGGGGCTGTTGGGCCAGCACAAAGGTGCCGATGCCGTGGCGCGTCTCCACCAGGCCAGAGGCTTGCAGCTTGGAGATGGCTTCGCGCACCACCGTACGGCTGACCCCGTGCTCAAGCACGATGGTGGATTCGGACGGCAGTTTTTCACCGGGTTTGAGCTGCCCGAGCAGGATGCGCTGGGTCAGTGCGTCGACCACGCCCTGGGCCAGGTTGGTGGAGCGTTTGCGCACAGCGGGGGCGTTTTCAATGGTCATTGCCAGGTTCCACGGGGTTGGGCAGGTGGGAGCTTAACACTGGGCTCAGGCGCGGCGCTGGGTTGATTCATGAAACGATTAACTTGTATGACAACCAACCTGAAACACTTCAGTACCATTTCTGTATCGGGGATTTTTTGCCGGGGGTTCCGACGGCTACAAGGCTTCTAAAACCCATTAAAAATCTAACAAATAACCAAAATAATGCCTGCTAGCGGCTTTTATAAGAATAAATACAGATCCCAACGCATTGCAGTTTTCAAAAAACAGCTTGTATGATGTCTGGCAACAAAACACGCAAACCCGCATAAAAACAAATCAGGGGGAGTTTTGAATTGTGAACAATTCAAGCCATGCATCTGCCACACCAGAAACTGATTCGGTGCTCATCCGCGCCGTGAGCAAAGTGAAGGGCCACGTGCTCCCACTGTTCGTGATCATGTTCATCCTCAACTACATCGACCGGGTCAATATCGGCTTCGTGCGCACGCACATGGAGCACGACCTGGGCATCGGCGCGGCGGCCTATGGCTTCGGTGCCGGGCTGTTCTTCATCGGCTACGCGATCTTCGAAGTGCCGTCGAACATGCTGCTGCAAAAAGTCGGCGCGCGCATCTGGCTGACCCGCATCATGTTCACCTGGGGCATCGTCGCCACGATGATGGCGTTCATCCAGAACGAAACCCACTTCTACATCCTGCGCTTTTTGCTGGGCGTGGCTGAAGCGGGCTTCTTCCCAGGCGTGATCTACTACTTCACCCGCTGGTTGCCAGGCGTGGAGCGCGGCAAAGCCATTGCGATTTTCCTCAGTGGCTCGGCGGTTGCGTCACTGATCTCCGGCCCGCTGTCGGGTGCGCTGTTGCAGATCGAAGGCCTGGGCTTTCACGGCTGGCAATGGATGTTCGCCATCGAAGGCCTGGCCTCGGTGGCGCTGGGCTTCTTCGTGTGGTTCTGGCTGGATTCCAAGCCCCATGACGCAAAGTGGCTGAGCCGCGAAGAACAGGACGCACTGGTGGGCGCCATCGATCAGGAACAGCGCGATCGCGAAGCCCTGACCACGGTCAAACCGACCATCGGCAAACTGCTCAAGGACCGCCAGATCATGCTTTTCTGCGCCTTGTATTTCTGCATCCAACTGACGATCTATGCGGCGACGTTCTGGCTGCCGAGCATCATCAAGAAAATGGGTGACCTGAGCGATGTGCAGGTCGGGTTCTTCAACTCGATTCCCTGGCTGATCTCGATCATCGCCATGTACGCCTTCGCATCGCTGTCGGGCAAGTTCAAATTCCAGCAGGCCTGGGTCGCGGCAGCCTTGTTGATCGCGGCAGCCGGGATGTTCATGTCCACCACTGGCGGGCCGATCTTCGCCTTTGTGGCCATCTGCTTTGCGGCCATCGGTTTCAAATCCGCTTCTTCGCTGTTCTGGCCGATCCCACAGGGCTACCTCGACGTGCGCATCGCCGCCGCAGTGATCGCGCTGATCAACTCCATCGGCAACCTGGGCGGCTTTGTCGCGCCGACCACCTTTGGCTTCCTGGAACAAACCACCGGCTCGATCCAGGGCGGGCTTTACGGCCTGGCCGGCACCTCTGTGCTCGCGGCCATCCTGGTGTTTTTCGCCAAGACGTCACCGTCTGCCGGCTTGATATCGCCCAGCGTTGCGCCGACCGGCGCCGCCGTCAGCAAATCTATTTGAGCGTATAAGGACTTTGCCATGAACACGCCTGTTGTCACCCATTTCCAAGTCATCCCGGTCGCCGGCCACGACAGTATGCTGCTGAACCTCAGCGGCGCCCACGGCCCTTATTTCACCCGCAATATCGTCATTCTCAAGGACAGTGGCGGCAACACCGGCGTAGGCGAAGTGCCCGGTGGCGAGCGCATCCGCGAAACCCTGGAAGACGCGCGCGGCCTGGTGATCGGCCAGCCCATCGGGCAGTACCAGCGCATCCTCAATCAAATGCGCACCACCTTTGCCTCACGGGACGCGGCCGGTCGTGGGCTGCAAACCTTTGATCTGCGTATCACCATTCACGCCGTTACCGCGATGGAGGCCGCCCTGCTCGACTTGCTCGGGCAATTCCTCGAAGTACCGGTAGCGGCCCTGCTCGGAGAGGGCCAGCAACGCGATGCGGTAAAAATGCTCGGTTATCTGTTCTACATCGGTGACCGCAGCGCAACGGACCTGGCCTATCGCAACGAGGCCGACGCCGACGACGACTGGTTCCGCCTGCGCCACGAGAAAGCCCTGACCGCCGACGCCGTGGTACGCCTGGCCGAAGCCGCCAAAGCCAAATACGGCTTCAACGACTTCAAGCTCAAGGGCGGCGTGCTGAGTGGCGATGCAGAAATCGAAGCCGTTACGGCCCTGGCCGAACGCTTCCCCGATGCGCGCATCACCCTCGACCCGAACGGCGCCTGGTCACTCAAGGAGGCGATCCGCCTGTGCCGTGACCAGCATCACGTACTCGCCTATGCCGAAGACCCCTGCGGTGCGGAAAACGGTTACTCGGGCCGCGAAGTCATGGCCGAATTCCGCCGCGCCACGGGCCTGAAAACCGCCACCAACATGATCGCCACCGACTGGCGTGAAATGGGCCATGCGATCCAGCTGCAATCGGTGGACATTCCCCTCGCCGACCCGCATTTCTGGACGATGCAGGGCTCGGTGCGGGTGGCGCAACTGTGCAACGAGTGGGGCCTGACCTGGGGTTCGCATTCCAACAACCATTTCGATATTTCCCTGGCCATGTTCACCCAGGTGGCCGCCGCCGCACCCGGCGAGATCACTGCCATCGACACCCACTGGATCTGGCAGGACGGCCAGCGCCTGACCAAGGCGCCCCTGCAGATTGAAGGCGGCTACGTAAAAGTGCCGGCCAAGGCGGGCCTCGGGGTGGATATCGACATGGATGCCGTGGCCAAGGCCCATGAGTTATACAAAGGCATGGGGCTGAGCGCGCGGGACGACAGCGTGGCGATGCAGTACCTGATTCCAGGTTGGAGCTTCAACAACAAGCGACCTTGCCTGGTGCGGTAAGGCCTCAAGGCAAAGCCGGCCACTGTCTTCAGTGTCATAGTCGATTATTGGCCGGCGGTCGCCGGCTTTGCCCCAGGCGCTTGCCTGCTCGCAATCGGCTGCACCGTCAGCTCCACCCCCAATGCCACCATCAACTTCTGGATCGTCTCATAGCGCGTTTTGGAGCCGCCCTTAAGGGTTTTATAAAGACTCTCCCGATTAACTCCCGCCGCCTCGGCCACCTTGTTCACGCCCTGGGCCTTGGCCACCTCGGCAAGGGCCTTCATGAGGACGTGCGGGTCCTGAGACTTCATGCTCTGCGCCAGATAAGCGCTGATAGCCTGCGGATTGTCGAGGAAGCGTGAAGCTTCGTAGACGCGGGTACCGGATGTATCCAGATCGAGGATCGGCATGTCCTCCGGTTTGAATTTCGATTTGCTCATTTCATCTACCTCTCAGGGCATCGAGGATCTCTTTTGCCCGCTTGATTCCTCTTTTCTGGTCGGTTTTATCGCTTCCCCATAACATCAAGTAAGCGGTGATGCCCGTGCGTACAAAATAAATCCTGTAGCCTGGCCCGACAAAAACACGCATTTCGCTCAGGCCGTCGCCGACAGGCGCACAGTCACCAAAATTGTTCTCTTCGGCGCGGTCGAGACGGGTCAGCACCGCTGCTTTCCCCCAAACATCCTTCATACCGTCGAGCCATGTATCAAACTCGGGCGTCCTGCCAATCGTATTGATCACAAAGCCACATGTAGCCTACTGGCTACTCCCCGTTGATGCCAGTGAATTTTTAATTGCGATGAAAGCCGCAAGCAAAACCCTAGTCCAGCACCCGCCCGAGCGGCTGATCGATACTATTAGCACCTGTTTCCCCCGCGTTTAAAGCGGCCGATCAAACAACGGCGCCCCGGCGTGGCGCCCTGATCGCCCGGTGACACAGCATAAATCCAATGTGGGAGGGGGCTTGCCCCCGATAGCGGTCTATCAGTAAAAAATGGCTGACTGGCACACCGCAATCGGGGGCAAGCCCCCTCCCACATTTGGATCGGCGTAGGCCAACCCATGTAAAAAGTCACCTGGCTCGCATTATTCTGTCCTGACGCTCGCAGCCCGAACCGGAGGCTTTCCATGAGTTCACCCAACATCAGCACCTTCATTACCCAATGGCCCTCACTCGGCCTGACTCCCCCAGCCGCCTGGCAGGTATCCCAAGACTGCGCGAACCAGGTGCTGACCCTGCTCTCGCGCCTTGGTGCAGGCTTTCGCCGCCAAGGTAACTGCGCCATCCATGAAAGCGCCATCGTCGAAGAAGGCGCAGTGCTGAAGGGCCCGATTATCATCGGCGAAGGCTCATTCGTGGCAGCGGGTGCATACCTGCGGGGAGGCGTTTATTTGGGCAGCCATTGCATCGTAGGGCCCAGTTGCGAATTGAAAAGCACCTTCATGCTGGATGGCAGCAAGTTGGCGCACTTCAATTTTGTCGGCGACTCACTGATTGGCGAAGGCGTGAATATCGAGGCCGGCGCGATCATCGCCAATTATCGTAACGAACTGAATGGAGCAGCGATCAGGATCCGCCATGCAACCGGCGTGATAGAGACAGGCGTGAACAAATTCGGTGCCTTGGTGGGCGATGGCTGCAAGATTGGCGCAAATGCAGTCATCGCTCCCGGCGCGCTATTGCTACCCAACAGCCATGTTCCACGCCAGGGGTTGGTTGACCAGTTCGCTTACGATTGAGCTGCAGGCGGCTTCCTTGTTCAGGATGATCCGTAAAGCGTTCGGCGGTAAAAGGTCTGCGCGCCTACCAAAACTGCCTGTTCCAGTTCATGCTGCGCCCTCACTTCAAGGACGATAAAAACAGTGAAAACCGCCCTCGCCGCCCTGTTCCTGATTTGCCTGACCGGCCACGCATTCGCCAACGACTACCCTGTCGGCTTCAAAACCGCCACGCTGTCCGATGTACACAACCTGCGCCCGCTGGAATTAGTGGTCTGGTACCCCGCGCTAACCGAAGCCACGCCACGGCTGATCCGAGACGACGTGGTTTTCTACGGCGCCCTCGCCGTACCCGACGCACCGCCGGCCAACGGCGAACATCCGCTGGTGGTGCTTTCTCACGGCTATCGTGGCAATTGGGGCAATCAGGCGTGGTTGGGCAGTGCGTTGGCCCGTCAGGGTTATATCGTGGCGGCGGTCAACCATCCGGGCAGCACTACCAAAGATCGCAGCCCCGCCGCCGCCGCACGGTTGTGGCAGCGGCCCGAAGACCTGAGTCGTGCCATTGACTCGGTGCTTGCACAGCCCAAGCAGTTCGGCGCCGTGGCGCAAAGCCGCATTGCACTGGCAGGTCACTCCCTCGGCGGCTGGACCGTGCTGGAAAGCGCCGGTGCGCGTTTTGATCCCGCGCGCTTCGCCAAGGATTGCGGCGTCCATCCACAACTGAGCAGTTGCAGCGTCTACCAGCAAATGAACCCCGCCGGTACTCCGGCTGGCGAGGCTCAATTGTCTGCTGACTTGAGCGACAAGCGCGTCACTGCGGTGGTGTCCCTGGACATTGGTCTGTCGCGCGGTTTTACCGATGCAAGCCTGGCCGCGCTGCCCATGCCGGTACTGGTAATCGCCGCTGGCGTGCCATCCGTGGAATTGCCTACGCAACTGGAGTCCGCCGACCTGGCCAAGCGGCTCCCCAAGGCGTCAACGCAATACGTGGAAATCAGCGATGCGAGCCACTTCAGCTTTATGGCGCAGTGCAAACCCGGCGCAGCGGCAATGCTCGACGAGGATGCGCCCGGCGACGGCATCATTTGCCAGGATGGCGCGGGCGGGCGGCCTCGGGCGGCGATCCAGCAGCAGGTGGTCACGCTGATCAGCAAGTTCCTCGCGCATTAATCTGTGGCGAAGGCGCTTGCTCCACCGCCGCAGGTACAGCGCATCCTTGACGGGTATGCCTTTCAATCTAGGACCACGGCCACGGTTTTCAAACTGGTATCATCCGCGCCCTCCCCCATCAGGCCAACACACATGAACCGCCAGAAAAAACTCAAGCAGCTCTTCAAGGCCAAGGCCAAAAAGGCCAGTGCCAAACTGGCGCCGAAGAGCAAAGATACATACGTCAGCAAGGCGGACCGTTTAAAGCTGGCGGCCGAGACCGGCCAGGAGTCGGTTACGCCCCCTGAGACGCTGGCTGAATAAGGCGCATCGCTGAAGGCGTGCCCGTTTCATATTTGCCCCAGATACGCCGCAGGTGGCGCGCCGAACCAAAGCCTGCGCGTTCGGCGACGGTTTCGATGTCCAGGCTCGACTCCACCAGCAGCTCGCGAGCCACGGCCAGGCGCAGACGGTGCAGGTAATCCAGCGGGCTGATGCCGACATGCTCGTGGAACAGGCGCGCCAGATGGCGGCTGCCGGTGCAGGCCAGGTCCGCCATGCGGGTGACGGTCCAGGCGTCGCAGGGGGCGGCAGCAATGGCGTCTTGTACACGATGGACTGCCGGGTGCAGGTGATTACGTCCGGCTATCCACGGCGATAACTGCGGGTCTGCGCCGCCGCGACGCAGGTACACCACCATGTCCCGCGCGACGGCGCACGCCAGCCTTGGCCCGGCACGCTCGGCAATCAAGTGCAGCATCATATCGATACCGGCGGTGATCCCGGCGCTGCAACTGACCCGACCATCGGTGACGTACAGCCGGTTTTCCAGGACCCGGGCCTTGGGCGCGAGGGCCTGGAGGGTGGCGCACAGCGTATGGTGCGTGGTGCATTGGCGCCCGTCGAGCAGGCCGGCACGGGCGGCAGTCAGCGCACCGGCGCACACGCATATCAAACGCTCGGCAGAGGGCGCGAACACCGTCTGCAGCCACTGCACCAGGCTGTCGCTGGCGGATTCGAAGGCCTGCTGGCGTGCTTTGTCCACCTTCATGCTGGAGCCGACCAACACCACCAGGGTGCCCGGCGCCAAGCGGGTCGGCAAGGGCGCCAGACCGGTTAACGGCAAACCGATGGAGCTGTGCAGGGATTCCACCGGGCTGACGTACTGCAGCTCGAAATCCACCGCCGCCGGGTCGTCGGCCTGCGCGGCCAGGCGCAGCACTTCGGCAGGCCCCGCCAGGTCGAGCATCAGCACATTGGGCAACAGCACGAACAGCACCGGCACGCTCATGGATTCACGCCGCCAATGCCTGGGCGACGGTGACGATGCGCGCAAACCGATCCTCCAGCACCAGCTCCGTACGCTCGCGTATCTCCGCCGAGGTGTACACCCGGCCGCTGCGTGCGTGGGTCATCGGGAAGGTCAGCGTAGCCTCACTGACGAAGTCGACGTTAAAACCGCTGTCAGAAGCCTGCCGCGTGGTGGTTTCACAGCACTGTTCGGTACGAATGCCGCTGATGATCAAGGTGGTGACACCCATCTGCGTGAGGCGCGCGGCCAGCGATGTACCGGCGAAGGCGCTGTGGTAGCGCTTATGAATGACCAGCTGCGGATCGATCGATAACTCGCTCAATGTCTTGACGTTACCCGATGCCATCGAAAAGTGCCCTTGGTCTTCCACATGAAAGACTTGTACCACCGGGATGCCCTGCTGAACACAGCCGTCGATGAGGGCCTGCTGGTTTGCCAGGTAATCCGGCAGGTCGTTTTCGGACCAGTAGGGTGAATGACGGAATGAATGCTGGGCATCGATCACGATCAGGGCTTTGCGGTTCATGGCGGGTCCTTTGGGCTTGAGTATGGGGCGGTTCTGCAAGCCATGGTAAAGACCCTGCCGGATGCACAACAGGCGCAAGGCGGACCGGTTCAGGACCGATTCGGACATGCCCCTGGATACCCTGCCATTCAGCAACCACTCAAGGCGACCTGGGGCCGTTCGCCGGCGAAGAAAAACGGTCGCAGGCGTACGCCCACGCTATTGCCGATAAACGCCGCCACCAGCCACAGCCAACCATGCAAGCTCCCCGAGGCAATGCCGCTGAAGTAGGCGCCAATGTTGCAGCCGTACGCCAGGCGCGAACCATACCCGAGCAGCAAGCCGCCGATGACCGCCGCGATCAACGAGCGCGCCGGGATCTTCAAGCTCGGCGCGAAACGCCCGGCCAGGCCGGCGGCCAACAGCGCGCCAAGAATAATGCCGATGTCCATGACGCTGGTGATGTCTTCCCAAACCGGTGCGGCCAGGGCCTTGGCATTGCCCGGCACCTGCCAGAACGCCCAACTGGCCACGTCCACCCCCAGCCCGCTCGCCACCTTGGCGCCCCACAGCGCGAACGCTGAAGTAATGCCCCATGGCCGCCCGGCCAAAGCCAGCGTGGCGTAGTTGAGCAAGGCCAAGCCAATCGCCCCCCACACCAACGGCCACGGCCCGCGCAGGAAGCGACGCAGCCCCCGATGTTCGCTGGTCACGCCGGCTTCAAGTTGGCCATGGCGGCGCTTCTCCAGGCGCACGGTCACCCACGCAATGAGCGCGAACACAGCCAGGCTCAGGAGCAACGCCGGCAATACGCCGAAACTTTTGACGATTGAAACAGGCGGGAACGACGGCAGGGCAAACCACCAGTCAACGTGGTGGGTGGCGATCAACGATCCGCAGATAAAAAACAGCAGAGTCACCAGCATGCGCGCATTACCGCCGCCCACGGTGAACAGGGTACCTGACGCGCACCCGCCGCCCAGCTGCATGCCGATGCCGAAGATAAACGCGCCGAATACCACCGACACCCCGGCCGGCGCCACCAGCCCGACCACCGGCTGGCCGAACAAGGTGCCCGCGCCCAGCGCCGGGAAGAACAACAAGACCGCCACCGCCAGCATCACCATCTGCGCGCGCAAGCCGGCGCCGCGCCGATCATTGATAAACACGCGCCAGGCCGAGGTAAAACCAAAGGCGGCGTGGTACAGCGTCAAGCCCAATGCGGCGCCGACGCCCAGCAACAACACCTGGCGCACACCCACTGTGTTTTGCAGGAATACGGCGCCCGCCATCAGGACGATAAAGGCCACCAATGGCGCGAACGGCTTGCGCGCCGGGGTTACGGAAAGGGAAGTGCTCATGGGGACCTCAATGTGTTTGAAGCTGGCCAGTATAAACCCGGAGCGATGCCGGGCAGGCGCGGTCGTTCTGGTACCCGCTGTTGCCGGGTCAAATTTCAAGCAAAAAAAAGCCTGCATCTCTGCAGGCTTTTCTCTATCTGGCTCCACGACCTGGACTCGAACCAGGGACCCAATGATTAACAGTCATTTGCTCTACCAACTGAGCTATCGCGGAATGCGCCGTATGTTACTGATTAAAAAGAAGAAGTCAAGCCTCCTCTGACGTGTGTCACAACGTGGCGGGATGACTGGTCGAAACCGCCTGCTCCCTGGCCAGTTCCAGCCAGGCGCGCGCAGCGGGTGGTAAGTGGGCACTGGCGCGCCAAGCCAGGGCGATATGCCAGTCAGTGTGGGGCTCGTCCAAGGGGATCAATGCGATGCCGGCGTGTTGGTGTGTGTGCGCCAGCATCCGTGGCAGGAAGGCGACGCCCAGGCCGGCGGTGACCAGGTCGACGATAAAGTCGATCTGCCCGCTACGAGCAGTCACCTTTGGCACTACGCCCTTGCGTTCGCAGGCGGCGATGATTTTCGCGTTGAGGGCGAAACCGGCTTCGAACAGGATGAACGGCGAGTCTGCCAGGTCGGTGAAGTCGATGCGTTCGCGGCGCGCCAATGGGTGGCTGACAGGTAATACGGCGATCAACGGTTCGTTGCGTACAGGCTGGTAGTCGAAGCCTTCATCCACCGGCAGCAGCAGGGCCGCCAGGTCAACCTCCCCGGCTTCCAGGCATTCGCGTAATTTTTTGCTGCCGTATTCGGTGAGTTCGATGTCGATGTCGGGGTAGCGCGTGCGGTAGGTGGCGAACATTGTCGCAAACAGTACGCCGCAACCTACCGGTGGCAGACCGATGCGCAGCACGCCGCGCTTGAGACCGCGCAGGTCGTTGATCTCCACCACCAGGTCATTGTGTTCGGCAAGCAGCACCAGGGCGCGGCGGTAGGTAATTTCGCCGGCGGCGGTGAGTTCGTTCTTGTGGCCAAGACGATTGAGCAGCGGTGTGCCCAACTCCTCTTCGAGGGTCTTGACCGCCTTGCTGACCGTGGACTGGGTCAGGGATACCACCTCGGCCGCCTGGGAAAAACCGCCCTGGCGCACCACTTCGACAAACGCTCGCAGGGTTCGCAGATTCATCAGTATTCCTTTTGCGACTGGATTACAGCGATAAAAGTTGTTTTTATCATGCCATAACTTTGCTTATCGTGGGCCACTTTGCCGAGTGGAGCCCATGCCATGATTATTTCGTCCGCCTCCGATTACCGTGCTGCCGCCAAGCGCAAGTTACCGCGCTTTTTGTTCGACTATATCGATGGCGGCGCCTATGCCGAACACACCCTGCGCGCCAATAGCTCGGACCTGGCAGAGATCAGCCTGCGCCAGCGCATCTTGCGCAATGTCGACAACCTGAGTTTGAAGACCTCGCTATTTGGCCAGGAACTGGCCATGCCGGTCATCCTCAGCCCGGTCGGCTTGACGGGCATGTATGCACGACGTGGTGAAGTGCAAGCGGCCAAGGCGGCGGCGAACGCAGGTGTGCCCTTCTGCCTGTCGACGGTGTCGGTATGCCCGATCGAGGAAGTCGCCTCGCAAAGCCCGCAGTCAATCTGGTTCCAGCTGTATGTGCTCAAGGATCGCGGCTTTATGCGCAATGCCTTGGAGCGGGCGCAGGCGGCAGGCGTGACGACACTGGTGTTCACCGTTGACATGCCAACCCCCGGCGCGCGTTACCGTGATGCGCATTCGGGCATGTCCGGGCCGTATGCGGCGCAACGGCGGATATTGCAGGCCGTGACTAAGCCGCAGTGGGCGTTCGATGTGGGCTTGATGGGCCGCCCCCACGACCTCGGCAATATTTCCAGGTACCTGGGCAAACCCACGCACCTGGAAGACTACATCGGCTGGCTGGCCACCAACTTCGACCCGTCGATCAGTTGGAAAGACCTGGAGTGGATCCGCGACTTCTGGAAGGGCCCGATGATCATCAAAGGCATCCTGGACCCGCAGGATGCCAAGGATGCCGTAAGTTTCGGCGCCGACGGCATCGTGGTCTCCAACCATGGCGGCCGCCAGCTCGATGGCGTGCTGTCGACCGCCAAAGCGTTGCCGCCGATTGCCGAGGCCGTTGGCGATGACCTCACCGTGCTGGTGGATTCCGGCATTCGTTCCGGGCTCGACGTAGTGCGCATGCTCGCGCTCGGCGCCAAAGCCTGCCTGCTGGGGCGCTCTGCAGTGTATGCGCTGGCCGCCGATGGCCAGCACGGCGTGGAAAACCTGCTGGAGATTTTCGCCAAGGAAATGCGCGTCGCCATGACGCTGACAGGGGTCACTTCCATCGCGCAGATTGACCGTTCTACGTTGGTAACCCCCTCTTCAAACATTCAATATTAGTCAGAGAAATGACGCGACTGTTTGTCGACGGTTTTCATGAAAAATCAGTTCATTGATTTATATAGGTATTTATTAATTCAAACGATTGGCACGAATCTGGCTCTAACCCACTCACGCAGGTCAAGCGATGACAAGACGTGTGGCAGTGCCCTGGGCTTATAACCCGGCGTAAAGCGGTCTAAACTGTTTCCAATGTTTTACGGAACTGAAGGAACAGTAAGACGCTTGGCACTTGCCACTCTCATCCCGCCTGTAAGACAGTCATGTGCTTAGAGGCCGCCTACGTATGAAAACACCGACCCAGACCAACGCAATTGACTTTGACAGTGCCAAATTGCAACGCCTGGGGTTTGGTCAGCCGTCCCTTCGCCCCCATCGCCCCGCCACCCTCGGTCAGCTTCGCCAGCAACTGAACCAGCAATTGCAGACCAGCCTGGAACCGGAACGCATCCTCGGCTTGTTCTTCCGTGAAGTGCAACGCCTGGTGCCGCTGGACGCGCTGCAATACCGCTACGCCATCAGCGACCTGCGCCTGGAGTTCGGCCATCGCGGCCATCATTCGGTGAGCTACACCTTGAGCCATGAGGGCGAGCACTTGGGTGAGCTGGTGTTCCGTCGCAACCAACGCTTCCTCGAAGAGGAACTGGGCCAGCTCGAGTCCCTGCTCGCAACGTTGCTTTACCCAATGCGCAACGCCCTGCTCTACCGCGCCGCCACCCGCAGTGCCCTGCGCGATCCTTTGACCGAAACCGGCAACCGCGTGGCCATGGACCAGACCCTGCAACGGGAAATTGACATGGCTCGGCGCCATATGCACCCGCTGTCCCTGTTGATGCTGGACATCGATCACTTCAAGAAGATCAATGACACCCATGGTCATGCCGCCGGCGACAGCGTATTGCGCGCCGTGGCCGCAGCGATCAAAAGCCAGTTGCGCAACGTGGACATGGTGTTTCGATTCGGCGGGGAAGAATTTCTGATCCTGCTCTCCAACACCGGGCGCGATGCGGCGCGGATGGTCGGCGAGCGCCTGCGCCAGGCGGCACAAGCCCATGATTACTGGGTGGAGGGTACGCGGGTCGACTTGACGGTAAGCCTTGGCTGTTCGACGTTATTGGCGGCCGAGTCGGCGGAAAGCCTGCTGCGCCGGGCCGACAATGCCTTGTACGTGGCCAAGCGCGAAGGCCGCAACCGCTTGGCAATGGCGGGGTAAAACCCCGCCATCACGGGTGCATCACGCCTCGCTGGCGACGCGCGCCTGGCGCTCACGAACGAGTACGGGCGCCTTTTCTTTCTCTTGTTCCAGGCGCATGCAGCTTTCCAGGAACAGGTACATATAGTCGTAGCTCTTGCACACCGCCTGGCGCAACTCCACCTGCAGGGCCTTGCTCGGGTTCGTGCCGGCCAGTGTGCAGATGATTTCCAGGGCTTCCCAAGGGTGCGCGTCATCATACTGGGCGTGCATCTTCAGCCACTTCATCGCGCGCTTGCGTTCTTCCTCCGGGAAGGCGGCAGCATACACGCCGGTGGAACAGACCACGGCAGACCACTCGCCAGTGGCGCCCTCGATGGCGTAGTTGGTGGCGGCAATCGCAACGATCAACGAATCCGCCGAACTGGTGTGCCAACACCAATGACTCAATGCGTGCAACTCCGGTGGCACATCCTGTGCTTGCAGCTCTTCAAGACTGACGCCGTGGGCACGTGCCCAATGCACCCAATAATCGGCGTGGTTCAATTCCACGCGGATATTGCGCATCAGCCAACGACGCGCCATGTCCTCCCCCGGATGGCGGGCAAATTTGGTCTTGGTGAGGTTCTGTGCCATGTACAAGGCGAACTGCTCCACCACGGGCCAGCCACCGATCAGGTAGTGGCGCATGGTCTTGGCGCTGAGCGTGTTATCGCGCATGCGTTGGTACAGTTCGTGTTCGACAACCCGACGCTTGCTCTCGCTACAGTCCTGGATCAATTGCTGCGCCCAGGCGGGGTAACTCGAGGCTTCCATAAGCGGGCCGGTTCTGTTGAAGGTGTCGATCACTGTAGGGCTCCTTTTTAAGTGTGATGTACAGACCAGCAAAGTTTCAGCGGAATGTGCCGGGCGCCTTGAATAACAGGGGCTGCGGCCGCGCAGGTCGGCATTGCAGGCTATCGAAGGTAAACAATTGCGGACGTTCAATCAGATAGCCCTGAGCGTAGTCCACGCCTATCTCAAGTAATGCCTGTTCGATCTGCGACGTTTCAACAAACTCGGCGATAGTGCGCTTACCCATCACATGGCCTATGTGATTGATCACTTCGACCATGGCGCGGTTAATCGGGTCGTCCAGCATATCCTTTACGAAACTTCCATCGATCTTCAGGAAGTCTACAGGTAAATGTTTGAGATAGGCGAACGAGGACATTCCGGCACAAAAGTCATCCAGGGAAAAATGGCAACCTAACGCTTTGAGTTCATTAATAAAACGAATGGCACTGCCTAAATTGGCGATAGCGCTTGTCTCGGTTATTTCAAAACAAATCATTTCCGGAGGGATGTTGTAAGTGCCGAATTTCTCACGTAAAAAACCAAGAAAATCGTCATCGCCAATGGTTATTCCTGACAGATTAATCGCACACATGGCCATAGGTCGGCCCGGACGCTCGTGCATGCAACGCGCAATGATCTTGAAGACGTTCTCCACCACCCACCGGTCCAGGGAAGTCATCAAGCCGTAACGCTCGGCCGCCGGAATAAAACTGTCGGGCAGAATGATTCGCCCCGCCTCGTCGTGCAGCCGCAGGAGAATTTCGATGTGCCCATTGCCCGCTTCGGTATGGCCCAGAGGCGAGATTTCCTGGGAGTACAGGCAAAACCGATTCTCTTCCAACGCCATGTGCAAGCGCTGTACCCAGGCCATTTCACCAAAGCGCAGGGACAGCTCCGAGTCATCGGCGTGATACACCTGCACCCGGTTACGCCCCTTTTCCTTGGCCATGTAGCACGCCATATCGGCGGCGCGCAGGGACGTTTCCAGGGTGGTCGGGGTGTGTGAGATATGCACCAGGCCGATGCTGACGGTGGTCATGAACGGCCGGCCCTTCCACACGAAATGCAGGTTCTGCACGGTGTGACGCAGGCTCTCGGCGATCTTCTCGGCCACCGGCGCCGGGCAATTCTCCAGGAGGATGCCGAACTCATCGCCGCCCAGCCGCGCCAGGGTATCGCCTTCGCGCAAGTCCGATTGCAGCAACGCACAAATGTGTCGCAGCAACTCGTCGCCCGCAGCGTGGCCGCAGGTGTCATTGACCAGCTTGAACTGGTCCAGGTCGAGAAACATCAAGGCATGGCGGCCGTTTTGCTGGCGCGCTACCTGCTGCAGCACCTGCTCCAGGCGGTATTCGAATTCACGGCGATTGGCCAGGCCGGTCAGGGCGTCATGGGTCGCCTGCCAGGACAGGTTGGCGATGTACTGGCGCTCCTGGGTCATGTCATGCAGCACCAGCACCGCGCCACTGACCTTGCCGGCGCTGCGAATCGGCGCGCCCACCAGGGTCACGGAAACGGTGCTGCCGTCCAGGCGCTGGATCAACTTGGAATGTTCACTGCCGCCACTGAGTTCGCCCTTGATGATGTGCTCGATCAGGGTGAAGCCGTCCGGCTCGGCGTTTTCATCCAGCAACTTGAACAACGCCGCCAGCGGCAGGCCCTGGGCCTGGGCCGACTGCCAGTGGGTCAGCGCTTCGGCGGCGGGGTTCATGTAGGCAATCGCACCGTCCACGTCGGTGGTGATGACGCCATCGCCAATCGACTCCAGGGTAATCTGCGCCCGCTCCTTCTCCGCCTGCAGGGCATTGGCAAACGCGTGACGCTGGGCCAGCAACTTGTGCGTGCGCAGCAGCGCCAGCACGATCAGCCCCAGGGCCGTGGCCAAATTGGTGATCAACAACAGGCGCAGGATCATCCGCGACCCTTCACCCAGGGCATCACTGAACGCCTTGGCCGCCGGTGTCACACCTTCGTTGATGGCCGTGATGCGCGCCTTCCACAGGCGCACATCGTCAGCATTGACCCGATCAGCAGCAACGGCGCCATGCATTGCCTGGGCGAGGTCGTCCAGCTGCAACAAGTAGCCGTCGCCCACCGTCCAGAGTTCGATGGCTTTTTCCAGGTAACTGAAATGGCGGAAGTTGAGGTACAGCCAGATCAGGCTGGAGACGTCGTCGGGGTGGTTGCCACCCTTGATGATGCCCTGGCGTGCGGCGGGGATATCCGGGGTGGGACGGTCCAGCGCAACGCGCAATTCATGCCCGCCCTGGGGCACGGCAATCGCTTGCTGATATTTGAGGTAAGTGGCGGCTTCGCGGTTATCGGCGTAAAGGGTCAGGTAGTAGATGGCGTCCTTCTGGCCCTTGGACCACAGACTTTCGCCAGCCACATAGCCACGCACCGCCGAGAGCACGTAGAGACTGACGCAGCCTAACAATGCCTGGAACAGCACGACGGCAATGAAGGGCCAGACAATGCCCAGCAACCGTGGCGTTCCGAGAGTCCGCTTTTGCTTCATGAAGTCCCTTGCACATGCACAGCTCAATACGCACGCGAAAATCCGCTCCCGATCGCACAACCCAAGCCAAATCACCGCACTTGTTGCAAGTGTCCATACAATTTGGCGTACAGCCCCCCGTCGGCAATCAATTGCTGATGGTCGCCATCCTCGGCGATACGCCCGCCATCGAACACCAACACCCGATCCGCCTGTTTCACCGCTGAAAGGCGGTGGGCGATGATCAGTGTAGTACGCCCGCTGAGAAACCGCGCCAGTGCCTGGTGCAGGTTGTACTCGGTGGCCGCGTCCAGCGCCGAGGTGGCTTCATCCAGGATCACCACCTTGGGCTCGGCCAGCACCATGCGCGCGATGGCCAGGCGTTGCCGCTGGCCGCCGGAAAAGCGCACGCCAGAGCGACCCACTATGCTGTCCAGGCCCAACGGCAATGCCTTGACGGTCGCCTCCAGCTGGGCTATTTCCAGTGCCTGCCAGCACGCCTGATCCGTACGCTCGCGGCCCATTGTCAGGTTGGCGCGCACGGTATCGTTGAACAGTGCCGGGTGTTGCAGCACCACCGCGACGTTTTCGCGAATGGTCGCCAGGCCGATGTCCTGCTGGGTCGCGCCGCCGAAACGGATGCTGCCGGCCTGGGGTGTGTAGAGGCCCAGCAACAGTTGCACCAGGGTACTTTTGCCGCCGCCGCTGGCGCCGACAATCGCCACCTTCTCTCCCGGTGCGATGGCCAGGTTCAATTGGTCGAGCACCAGGTCATCGCCGTAGCCGAAGTCCAGGCCGCGCACGTCGATGCCAACGGTTGCACGCCCGGTGAACGGATCGGTACCCCCGGCGTACTGCGGCTCGTCGGCGCGGGCCAGCAGCTCGTTGATGCGCGTCAACGCGCCGCCTGCCGCGTAGTAGGCATATTGCAGGTTCAGCAATTGCTCCACCGGGCCGATCATGAACCACAGGTAGCTGAACACCGCCAGCATCTGGCCGATGGACAGGTCGGAAAACAGCACGGTGAGCATCGCCGCTGCGCGAAAAATGTCGATGCCGAACTGGAACAGCAAGCCACTGGCACGGCTGGACGCGTCGGTCTTCCATTGCGAGTGAATGGCGTAGTCGCGCACTTCCTGGGCACGCTGGCCCAGACGCCCGAGGAAAAAGCCCTGGCGGTTGCCGGCGCGCACTTCCTGGATGGCGTCCAGGGTTTCGGTCAGCGCCTGGGTGAAGCGCGAGGTGCTGTCGTTTTCCAGTTTCTTCAAGTGTTTGACGCGCTTGCCCAACTGCACCGTGGCGTAGATCACCAGCGGGTTGAACAGCAGGATCAACAGCGCCAGTTGCCAGTGCATCCACACCAGGATGGCCGAGGTGCCAACCAGGGTCAGCATCGCCACCAGAAAGCGGCTGAGGGTTTCGCCGACGAATTTGTCCAGTGTGTCCAGGTCGGTGACCAAGTGGGTGGTCACCGTGCCGCTGCCCAGGCTTTCGTATTCGCCGAGGGAGATGCGCTTGAGCCGCTCGATCAGCCGCACGCGGATGCGGTAGACGATGTCCTTGGCCAATCGCGCAAACAGCCGCGCCTGCACCACGTTGAACACCAGCGCGCCGCAGCGCAGGGCCAGGGTGATCACCAGCATCAGGCCGATATAACCGGCGGCCTGCTGCCAGCCCAGCGGCAAGGCGTGGTTCATCACCTTGAGCGCGGCATCGCCACGGCCCAACAGCACTTCGTCGACCAACAGCGGTAACAGCAACGGGATGGGTACGCTGCACAAGGTCGCGAGCACGGCCACGCTGTTGGCGATCCACAGGGATTTCCTGTGGCGCAGGGCCAGGCGGCGAATTTCCGCCCAGGTCAGGCGGTCGGTGCGCTTGGGTTCAGGCGTGTCGGGCTGATCATGCACAGGTGGCGCGCTCCAGCCATCGCCCCAGCAATGGCGACAATTCGGACAAGGGCTGGTAGCCATTGGTCAGCAGCGCCAACTGGCCATTGCGCTCGGCCAGCAAGGTAGGGAAGCCTGCGATGCCCAGGTCCTGTACCCAGGTGAAATCGGCGGCCGTGGCGGCGTGCTGTTCGGCGCGGTCGAACTCGCCGGCAAACTCGATACGCGGAATACCGGCCTGCTCGGCCAGTTCCACCAGCACATGGGCAGAGGTGACGTCGCGGCCTTCTACATAGAACGCGTGCTGGATCAGCCCAAGCAGCTTCCAGGCGCAATCGGGCGCCAGGCTGCGCGCCGTGACGATGGCGCGGCACGCAGGCTCGGTGTCATAGACAAAACCATCGGGCAGCGCGCCTTCGCGCTTGAACGGCTGGCCGGTGGCGTCAGTCACCGCCTGCCAGTGCTCGAGGATATAGCGCCGGGTGTTCGGCTCCAGCGCCGCGCCGCTGCCGGTGCGCAAGCCACCCACCACCAGGTGCAACTCCACACCGCTCGCCCGGGCCTGCTCAACCAGCGCCTGCGCCACTGGGGAAAAGCCCCAGCACCAGGAACACATCGGGTCCATCACATAGAGCAGGCGCGCGGGCATGGTTCAAGCCTCGGAAGGGGTTTGCTTGTAGTTGAAGCCAATCGGGTGCGGCATGTTGCGGGCCTTGGCCAGTTCGATCTGCTTTTGCCGGTCGATGGCGCTGCGACGGGTTTTCTCCGGCAGCTTATCCCAGCAATGCGGGCAACTGATGCCGGCCACGTAGTGCTCGGACGCGCGGTCTTCTACGCTGACCGGTGTGCGGCAGGCATGACATTGATCGTAGTCGCCTTCGCTCAAGTCGTGGCGCACCGTCACGCGATTGTCGAAAACAAAGCAGTCGCCCTGCCACTTGGTCTCTTCCTGCGGCACTTCTTCGAGGTATTTGAGGATGCCGCCCTTGAGATGATAGACCTCGTCGAAGCCTTCACTGAGCATAAAGCTCGAGGCTTTCTCGCAGCGAATGCCACCGGTGCAGAACATGGCGACTTTCTTGTGCCTGGCCGGGTCGAAGTTGGCTTTGATGTAGTCGGGGAATTCGCGAAAACTGGTGGTTTTCGGGTCGATCGCGCCTTCAAAGGTGCCAATCGACACTTCGTAGTCGTTGCGGGTGTCGATCAACAGCACTTCGGGGTCGCTGATCAGCGCGTTCCAGTCTTTTGGATCGACGTAGGTGCCGACCTGCTTGTTCGGGTCGACGCCGTCGACGCCCAGGGTCACGATTTCTTTCTTGAGCTTGACCTTGGTGCGGTAGAACGGCTGCTCGTCGCAGTACGACTCTTTGTGGTCGATGTCGTCCATGCGTGGATCGTTCTTCAGCCAGGCCATCAGGCCATCGATGCCTTCGCGGCTACCGGAAACAGTGCCGTTGATGCCTTCCTCGGCGATCAGCAACGTGCCTTTGATGCCGTTGTCGACCATCGCCTGCAACAGTGGCTCGCGCAGGGCGACGTAATCTTCAAGGGTGACGAACTTGTACAGTGCCGCCACGACGATAGGTTGGGTCATGGGTGTTCTCTCCAGGTGGTTACCCTCGTAAGGGGTGAACCGGATAAAAAAACGCGCCGGCCAGGCGGCGCGGCGCGCATTCTAGCAAAACCACGCCGCCGCATCGACACACAGCCGCTGATATTGCCTCAACATCCTGGCGGCGATCGGCTTCAGCGGTGTGGGTTGCGTACGCCCTCCACTCGGTACTTCTGGCCGCCGAGGTGTTTGAACATCAAACGATAGGCACTGCGACCACGAGAAGCGGCGTAACCGTGCAAGTCAGCAGACCACAGTTGATCTCTGTGGAGATGCCAATGAACCGCGCCAAAACGCCCTTCCCGCAAATGACTGAGGGTAAGGGCGATACTGCGGTCCTCGCGGCTCGACGAACTGATATCTCCAAGCACCTCGGTATTGATCTGCATCCGTGGAGCAGCGCCTCTTATCGCCCTCGGCGCCCTCATCGGCAGTTGGGCCTGCGCTTGCCGACCACCGCGTGCGCGACTGGAACCGGCAACCTGTGTCGTCGCCCCCACCTCGAACGTGCTTGCCCCCGCCGGCTGACCGCTCGCGGCAGCGGACTCACGCCCTGGTCTTCGCAGCAGTACCGCGCCATAGCCCATGCGTTTCAACTCAGGCATCGGGTTACGACTGTCCATCAGTATGCCCTCGACGCCCGCCGATTCACCCACAGGCCCCGCATAGCCATAGATGTCCCCTTCCGATGCATTGAGGTAAAGGGACATGCCTCCCTCGGCAGGGCGGCGTGCATAGGCAAAATTCACCAGCCGCTCCGTTTCTTCGTGACTCAACCGCGCCCGCTGCGCCAACTTGATCGCCATCTCCGAAATATCCCTGGCGAATTGTTCTTCCACTTGTTCCGCAGCCCTTGCCACGGCCTGCGGTTGCATTTGCAGATAGGCATTCAGGCGACTGGTGCCAAACAGTACACCGCCCACCAGAGCCCCGATGGAAGCCCCCACCGTCGCATTCCCAAGCAGCGCCCCCACGCCCAGGCCCAGCAAGACCAAAAGCAGGAGGATTACAGTACCGCCCTGTATTTGGGTATTTTCCACATCGGCTGGCAGCAGCCCCATTGAATCAACGAATGTCATCGGGTTGTTGAACGCCATGAAATAGGGATTCAACTCTGCCCCGCCCCCTAGGGGGTCGGGGTTTATCCAGCGCTGTAACCAAGGGGCGTAGTAGCGGAAACCGTAGTAATACAAGCCGCTGCTGTCCCGCTCTTTGCCTGAATATCGGCGCGTCTTGTAGCGACCCTCCACCTCGCTGCGCGATGCCCACCACGCCGTCCCTCCATAGGGAAAATAACTTTCCTGGCTCAATAACTCTGCCTGTTCGCCCAACTCCAGCCCATGACTCGATTGCTGATCCGTCAGGCAAAAACGCAGAGTTGCATCGGCTGCTCCCTCATCGAGCCCCAGCTCCCATTGCAAGACCTCAACCGTGCACCGCGCCACTTCAAGACGCACAACACTCAGCCGGCGCAACGGTCGATGGCGAATTTCCAGGCCTGGCAGGTAATACACACGCGCCGTCTGCCGGCTGCCGGCGACCTGCTGGTGCGTGAGCTTGAGCGCGCGCTGGCCGTCGCCTGCGTACACATAGGCCTCCTCATCCGGGTCCCCCTCCTCTCGCAGAATCGTCGTGACCTTGGTCAACTGATTACGCACGTTCCACGCCATCGGCAGGCCACGTCCCAGCTGTTGCTGATTGCCATTGGCATCAAAACCCTGCGCCCACTCGCCAACCGGATGCTCGCTCGACAACGCACGATTACTGCCAGTTGCGACCTGCATGTCGCGGGTATAGCCGACACCACTGGACGGCACATGACGCAGCCGGGTCAGGTTACCCCCCTCGTCATAGGCATAGTGCTGGGTATAGTTGCGCCATAAACCGGCGTCGGTCGAACCGAACGAAATACGCGCGGGCAGTGCCGGGCCGATGGCGGCGGCAGTACTTTCCCGGCCTGTGGCCTGGGTCAGTTGGTACAGCGAGTTGTACTCATAGCGACAGGAGGCAGCTACTTGCGTGTTGTGGCTCCACCTGGTCGGTTGTGCCTGATCCTGCAGGCTTGAAACATTTCCCACGGGATCATAGTCGTAGCTCAAATCCTGTAGCGGCGCCGCCCGCTCGTTTTTGCGGTACGCCATCAGCCGGCGCATACGGCCATCCTCGGCCCGATAGGTGGCCAGGCTACTCACGCCATTGCCCAGCAGGGCCGTCTCCACCTGGCCGGCGGCAGTGTAGACGTAGCCCTCTACCACGGTCTTGCGCGTACCACTCTTCAAGGTGAGGTGAATATTTTTCGCCTGCCCGTCCAGCCCATAGGCGAACTGTCGGGCATTGCCCTTGGCGTCGAGCTGTTCCACCGTGGCACCCAGGGCGTCAAACGCCCAGCGTGTGGTGTAAAGCTCAGGTTGCAGTTGCTGGTCCTGATCGGCCGGGGCAAGCGACCAGTCAACGGTGCCCGGGGCCTCGCGAAACCGCCGGGTTTGGCGCAGCACCTGCCCGGTCATCCCATAGGCGTCGAACACCTGCGTGCCCGCCGGATCGGCATGGCGTACCAGGCGGCCACTGCGGTTAAGTGCGCGGTGCTCAGGCGTTGGCGCGGCATACACCAGGCGTTCGACACACCGGAGTCGCGCTTCGTCGGCAGTTTGTTCGAACACCGCCACCGGACGCTGCAAGGTGTCGTAGTCGTGGCGCTGATAGGCACCGCGGCCGTCCCAGGCATGCAACAGCTGTCCCGAGGGCGCCGCCAGCATCAGCCGCATGCCGGCGTCCACATCGTTGCTGCGGATCAAGCTACCAGACAGGCTGTACACCGAGGCCTGATTGGCCTCGGTCAACGGTTCGCGCGATTTAAGGGTAGAAAGGCGCGGGTCCCACTGCTCAAGCAAAAGGCCGCTGGCCCCATAGACCTGACGCCTGACACGGGCCGTCGGCGCAGCCTGGGAGGTAGCGCACAGATAAGCGACGCTGCGCACGGTCAATCCACGGGGGTCGAAGGCCGCAAGCGAGGGCGTGTTTCGATGAAGTGAAGCAGACATGATCACATGACCTCAATTGCACAATGGTCAGCAAAGCCTAGGGTTCATGCCTGCACAGAGGTGGTATCGGTGTATGGATGCCTCAACCGGCGGGGGCCGACGATGCCTGTAAATAGCTATGCCTGGCCCCGTTAACCTGCGTGATAGCGTTTTTCATTGCCCGCCGGCCCCATCGGCAGGCGTGAAGGAACGTATGAATATGCAAGCCGACAGCAGCTCCTTGCTCGCTCAACTGATTGATCACGCACACCCTCCCGCCCCGGGTCGGGACGATTTCAACACCGCGCTGCAGCGCCTCGACATTCATTCGGTATTCGACATCGTGCGCCTCAGCGAAAAGGCCTTCGCAGAGCAACTGGCCACCTGCAACGATGACGATGCCCACGCGGTATACCGCAAGGCCAAGAGCGCTGCAGCGCAACTGGAAAGGTTGTTTCGCGAACAGCAGGTCTCGTCGCAGCGCCCTACCCTGCGCGCTAAACGCGATGTCGCCGCCGATACCGATGCCACCTACCAGGCCTTGTTCAACGAAAATCGCGAACAGTTCTGCGCCAACGCGTCCATTGCCGCAGTCGATTCGCCGGCTGCCTACCTGCGCACGCTGTATCTGTTCGCCCTGCAACTGGAACAGAATGCCAAGGGGGCCGACGTGCTCAAGCTGTCGGCCCGGCGTGCAGACCTCAAGGACCTGTTGATCGACCAACACAGCGTTACGGGCCAGGTGCCCATGTTGTCGATCATCAATCAGACCTTGCTCAGCAATATCGCAGACGCCAACGACGCCTACTCGCTGCTGAGCAACAGCTGGTACCCGTTTTCGCTGCCGTATCATTTCCACCACCAGCAATGCCGGCTGGGCTTGTCGGGCGACAAGCCGATGTTGGGTGAGTTGAACTATCGCATCAGTCGCCAGTTGCCCCTGGCGGGAGCAACCAGCACTTACGGGCAAGTCGTTACCCGCAACAATGAGGTGCAATGCCTGTTATCCGGGTTGAGCCCTGAACAACAGGCCCTGCTGAAAAGAGACTGGGTAACGGCGCAGGGCGCGCCAACCTTCTATCGCACGTACTTCAACTGGACGGCTGAAAAGGGGCCGGAAGACGTCACTGATTTCCTGCAGCATACGCAACTGGATGCCGAACAACTTCAAGCGTTGCTGGCACAACAGACACAAGCACCGCGCCAATCGCCAAACTGCAAACAGCCCACCGGCCTCACTTACGGTGCCTGTTACATCAACGGCGCGCTTGCATCTGCCCCCACACTCGCGATCAGCCTGAACAAAGACGCCCCCGCCAAGCTGGTCAACGTGAGCCTTGAACGCTTCGACAGGCTGCAACGGATGATTCGCCTGCAGCGCTGGCTCGGCCTGCCTTTCGCGCAACTGGACACGTTGCTGGTCAGCGCGATGCGCTGCGAAGGCGCCAGCAACCGCGCGCTGCTGATCACCCATAACACCCTTCGGGCGCTGGGGGTCTTTTGCTATCTGAGCAAGCGCTACAGCCTGCAAGCCGAAGAGTTTGCCGCCTGGCTCCATCAGTTGCCCGTTCACGGTTCGGGTGAGCGCGTGTCGTTGTTCGATCAGGTGTTCAACCGCGCGGGTTCGGCCCTGCCTGCGCTGTGTCTGGACGAGCAGGCATTCGACGCAACCACCCGGCAACAACTCTGCGCCGCGCTGGGCCTGCAAGACACCCAGGACTCGCTGCAACTGCTGATCGCCGATGAGCCCGAAACCCGCACGGTCGAGACCGTCAGCGCACTCTATCGGCAAGCGCGAATCGCTCGGCTGTTCGGCTTGTCGGTCATGGAATGCCAGCAACTGCTGCAGTTGCCCGGCGCGACGCCCTTTCTTGCGCAACTGCGTCACCCAACGCTGAGACGCAAGCCGAAGGGCGCGGCTGACTTTCTCGATATGCTCATGCACCTGGAATGGGCCAGCCGTTGGCTCAAGGAGAATGGCAACAGCCTGTCACTGTTAAGGCACCAGCTATTGCTCGATCAGCAGGTCCAGGACCCGGCCATCAACCTGCTGTTGAAAGAGTTCGCGGCCTACGATCAGGCTTCTCTCTCCAAACAGCTGAACCTGCTTGAACTTCCCCAGCAACCCGCTGATGAAGCAGTTCGCTTGCCCGCCGTGGACTGGGAAGCCCTGGCCCAGCAAGTACTGCAACGGATGCGCTCAAACACGAGCATTGAGGTGGCGGTCGAGGAAGCGCTGTCCGCCATTGCCATCAGCACGGACACTAATCGCACAACCTACTATATCGAGAGAGCCAAACCCAAGCTTCGCACCCTGATGGAGACGGTGCGTAATGAGTTCTGGGCGCTATATCTACGCCTCAAAGAGATCATCCGCGCCGTACCCCAGCTGCCAGGCGGTGCCAATGGTCATCAAAAATATGACCATCACAGCCATTTCCTGCGCCTGCACGCGCCTGCAGCCCCACCCCTGCATACCCTCGGCTATCTGATATTGCTTCTCCCCCACGCCGTCGATGTTCTGCAATTGCCGCTCAGCCGCCAGGCGCTTGATCAGTTTCTGATAAACCCGCACTGGCTGGACAGTGGCTATCAAGCGTCTTCGGTCCTTGAACTGACCCCGCACACCCTCTGCCTCATTCAGCAGTTCAACCATTGCATTGAGCGTTTTGGCCTGACGGAAGGACAAATTCTCGATTACTTCGGACAGGCCAACGCGCGGCCCAATCGCGCGGCACAACACAACACTGAAGAAACCAGCGAGCATCTCGCCCGACTTTTTGGCTGGAGTGCCAGCGAAATAACCGTCTTCAGCAGCCAACTGAACCCTCCACGCATTACCTCCATGGATCGCCTGGACTGGCTGCTGCGCTGCCGCCAAGCCAGCACCGCAACCGGCCTGTCGGCCACCCTGCTGATTGCAGCCAGCCAACTTGAAACCAACTCGACGTTCGCTCAATGGAAGGCCGTCGGTGAGGCGCTCACGAGTGCCCATGCCTCTCTCGTCAACACGCCTTTTCCTACCGACCTGCTCAAGGACTGATCATGTCTCACTCGCTTGACCAACAGCTTAATGAAAGCCTGCGCGACGCCATGCTCGCGTACTACCTCACCCATAAAGTGCCTGACGCGCTTAAGGCAACCATCGGCAATGCCGATGACCTTTACGCGTATTGGCTACTCGACGTACAAGTCAGCCAAGCCGTGCCGACCAGCCCGGTAGCCTGTGCCATTTCCAGCCTGCAGCAATACATCAGCCGTATTGAACTGGGCCTGGAGCCGGGCTATGCCCATCTGGGCATGACCGCGCAACAAAGCAAGATCTGGCGCGAACAGTTGCACACCTACCCGCTGTGGAGTGCCAGTCAGCAATTGCATTACCATCCGGCCAACTATCTGGACCCGACGTTACGACGGGACAAGACCGACAGTTTTCAACAGTTACAAAACGACCTCAGCCAATACCGAATTCAAGCGGACACCATCACCACGGCGGTTCAGCAGTATCTGGCCAGGTTCGAGGAAACTGCCAACATACGCACGCTCAACGGCTATATAGACGCCGACTTGAACAACCTGCACAGCGGCACTTATTACTTCATCGGTAAATCGACCTCCGAAAACACCTATTACTGGCGCTCGCTGGACATGTCCAGGCGCTCCGGCGCGGTGCTCTTGCAGGATGCCTGGTCAGACTGGAAAAAAATCAACCTGTCAGTCTCCGACGCCACCGCCGAGCAAAGTATCCGGCCGGTGTACTTCAATAGCCGGCTATTTTTCATCTGGGCCGAGTGCATCAAACCCACCCCGTCCAATTCGTTTAAGCCGGCGCGACGGGATTCGGAGGAAAAGGACCATCTGGACGATTGGATCAACACCCACTATGTCAAATTCCGGCTCAATTTCTCGTATAAAAAACATGATGGCAGTTGGAGCGTGCCCCAGGCGTGCATTGAGCAATATTGTGCGACCGAAGACGTTAACGCATCGAGCGCGGAGCTGCTCAAAAGCATTACGCAAACGGTGGCAATCGTCGACAGCAAGAGCACGCCCGTGCTTTTCTTAAGTGTGCTCGCTACCAGCCGTAAAGATCCTAGACAGCAGGATAATTTCATTGGCAGGTTTTTCCAGGCCGTTCATATCGACCAGTCCTTCACTATCACCACCGTCGCGGATGGCGGCAGCCCCGAACGCTATAGCGTGATGCCCGGCTCAGCGCTGGCCGAAGAAATAAACCGGCTGATGGAACCCTTCGATCCGTCCCAGAAGACCAAAGTACAGGCCATACTCAAGGGTGAGGTGCAGAGCACTAACGGGTATTACAGCGAATTACTGCCCGACAGCGCCCGGCAATTTCTCACGCTCTTCGCTCACAAGAACCAGGGCAACTTGCAGTTTAAAATAGCGCCCAAAGCTGACTACGAGATTGCTATCGCGTCGCAAAAAATTTTCGACGATAAAGTCCAATGGAATTTTGAAAAAAATCAGGCAAAAATAAAAAACACCGATAACACTGAGGTTTTTTTCGATTCAAACACCCAGGAACTAGTGTTCTCTTCTACCCTCAGCGGCCGTTTCCAGCAACCGTATACCGTCACCTTAGAAAAAGAGCGGGGTGTCACTATCAAGCTGATGACCCATGATGCGCTCGATGACCGCCAAGCGACTCAACTTAGACTGAGCAAGGGCTCTATAATCACCGGTGCCTCAACGCGGCTGAAAACTGACTTCTGCGCACTGTATTTAAAAAATTCGACCACCCATGAGGAATTCCCTAACGCTGTATGTAATGCTGACGGCGCACTGTTTACCCATAAAATAAACTCGGAAAACTCAGACATCTTGTTGGAAGGTAACTTTGTCGACAAAAATGCCTTCGTAAATTTATACACACACAAACTTTTCCATTTCACCCTCGACCGTTATGGCATGTATACCAATCCAGAGGATAATAAAAACAAGCTACATTCACAAAACACTGACAGCCATAAAGGCACGCGTGACCACGCCCGACTTACGCGCCTATAAACACATCATCATGAGTGCAAACTTCAAAGACTACCCATTCACCGAAAACATCACTGCCAACTCTCATAGCATCATCAATTTCCAGGACACTGCTCACGAAAGCCTCACCGGGTCCAGTCCCGAATTGCCTGACGGGCATCGGGTCACGACGCGCATTCCGGTCACGCAGGAGCAGATGAAGTCCGGTTTCACCCTGCTACATGGGGTGGTGACGCTTGAGCCCGGCGAACGCGGCACGAAAATCCTCGGCTATGCATTGAATACGGCAACCCTGACGCTGACAACACCACCTTCTGACCCCGCGCTCAACCCGCAACTGGCGCCAACGATCAAAAGACTCGAATCGGGCAAATTCGGCACCGCTGAATTCATCGACTTTTCCAACAATTCGGCAAGCCTGCCTGCCGACATGCCCGCTACCCTGCGCATGAATACCTGCATTGCCGCCAAGCTGGTCCAGGCGGCCAATGTCAGCCTTGACCATTTGTTCTCGTTAACGCCAGAAACCTGGAAAGAGCCGCCACTCACATCTGGCGGCACAGCAGAAGGCATCGACTTCACAGGTGCTAACGGCAAGTACTTCTGGGAGCTGTTCCTGTACGCGCCCTGGCTGATAGCCCATCGCCTGAATCAGGAGCAACGGTATGCCGAAGCGCAAGCCTGGCTCGGCTATCTGTTCGACCCCGGGCGCGCCGCCGATGCGTCCAGCAAACGGCCTGCCTTTTGGGGTTTGCGCGAACTGGCCCGTGAAGAACGGCTGCCCGGGTACACCAGCCACGATCCCCACGAACTGGCGATACGCTCACCCGTGCATTTTCGCAAGGCGATCTACCTGTTTTACCTGGACATCCTGCTCAATCGCGGCGATGCCGACTATCGCCAGCTCACCCCGGACAGCCTGACCCAAGCCAAACTCTGGTACACCCGAGCCCAGCATTTCCTTGGCCCACGCCCCAGGGTCACCACCACTGAACCGTGGGCGCAAATCACCCTTGGCGCGCTGGCAACGCAGGGCTCTCAGGCCCTGGCCAAACTTGAGCAAACCAACCCGACCATCGACGTCAACCTGTCGGTCGAAGGCGATGCACTGCCTTGGCTCACGGACACCGATAATCTGCGCCTGCCTTTCAACGCCGAACTGGTGGCGCGCTGGGACAAGCTCGAAAGCCGTCTGCATAATCTGCGGCACAATCTGGACATCACCGGTAAACCCTTGCACCTGCCGCTCTACGGAGCGCCACTGTCGCCTCTCAAACTGCTGGCCGCCCAAGGCCAAGGGGCTTTCGGCGAAAGTGGTGCCGCGCCGTTCGTCGACGCGCACGTCGGCCATTATCGCTTCCAGGTCATGTCGGGCCACGCGCTCACGGCCGCCGAAGCGGTGATTCAATTCGGCAGTACGGTGCTGACCCTGGTTGAACGCAAGGAACAGGCGGAATACCTGGAGTTACAGCAACAACAGGCGTGGGACTTGGCCAATATCGTCGTGACCCAGCAAACCCAGGCGTTGCAGATCGACGCAAGGAACCGCCAGGCACTCGACGCCAGCCGACGCATGATCGAGTCGCGGATGCACTACTACGCACACCAGCTCACCGAAGGCATCAGCCCCGGCGAATCCCAGGCAGGCTTGCTCTACCTGATCAGCACCGGGTTCGACACCGCCGCTTGCGCCGCCGCCGCAGCGGCCGGCGTCGCGATGGTGGCACCCAATATCTTTGGTACCAGTGTCGGCGGCTCGCGTTGGGAAGGCCCGTTCTATGCTGCCCAAGCCATCGCCCAAGGCGTTGCCACGGCGCTGCGCGGCACCGCCGCAGACTTGGATCGTTCCGAGCAATTCAACCGCCGGGCACAAGAGTGGGCCCATGCCCAGGATCAGGCCCGACTCGAACTGGCCCAGGTCGATGCCCAATTACAGGCCTATGCCGAGCAGGAAAAAGCAACGCGCCTGCAATTGCGCCTGGCCCAGACCTCCCTGGCCCAAGCCTGGTCGAACTATCAATTGTTGGCCAAGCGCTTTTCCAAGGCACAACTGTATGACTGGCTCAACGCTCAGTTGAGCACGTTCTATTACCAAGTCTATGACCTTAGCCTTTCCCTGTGCCGCAGCGCCCAGGCGTGCTGGCAGTACGAGATAGCGGACTATGCGCGCACGTTTATCCAGCCTGGCGCCTGGAACAACAACTACCGGGGCTATCTGGCAGGTGAAGCCCTGAAGCTGTCGCTGTTGAACATGAACGCGGCCTATTTGAACCATAACGTGCGGGATCTGGAGATCGTCAAGACCATTTCCCTGCGCCACCGCCTGCACGAGTGCGAGCTCTCCCCCCCACCAACCGACACCTCTCAGACGCCGCCGCCCACGACTGAAGAGAAGTGGACCGCTCATAAACGACAACTGGTCACTAAAGGCACGCTGTGCTTCAAATTACCCGCGGCACTGTTTGAAGAGGATTACCCCGGGCACGTCCTGCGACGGATCAAAGGCATCAGCGTCTCGTTGCCCGCGACCCTGGGCCCTTATGAAGACATCAAGGCGATACTGACCCAGACCCGCAGCCAAATGGTACTGTCCAGCGGCGAGCTGCGCACGGACCAGCGTGCCCATCAGCAAATCGCACTGTCCACCGGGCTGGATGACAACGGCCTGTTCACCCTCACGTTCGACAGCAACGAGCGTTACTTGCCGTTCGAATACACGGGGGCCATCTCCGACTGGACCCTGGAATTTCCCAACCCGAGCCGGCAAAAAGCCGTCCTGGAATCCATCAACGATATTGTCATTCACCTGCGCTATACCGCCAGGGCAGTCGCTGCCAGTGGGGGACAGGCATGAGCGACGACACTTCCATGCTACAGGTCAATACCCCGGCCCTGCCCAAAGGCGGTGCGGCCATCCAGGGCACCGGCAAGGGCTGGGGCGATATCGGCTCCAGCGGTACGGCAAGCTTTGAAATTGCCTTGCCGATTTCGCCCGGGCGTGGCTACGCGCCGGCCATGTCGCTGACCTACCACAGCGGTGCCGGTAACGGCCCCTTCGGTCTGGGCTGGGGGGTGCCCCAGCCTGCCGTCAGCCGGCGCACCTCTCATGGCGTGCCTGGCTACACGATGCACGATGTGCTGGTGGGCCCCGACGCGCAAATCTGGCTACCGGAACGCGATGCCGAGGGCGCGATCATCAGCAACAGCCACGCGGCATTCAATGGTTTGCCACTGCCCATCGCGTATACGGTCACCCGCCACTTCCCCAGGGTCGAGGGCCGCTTCGACCGTATCGAACACTGGCAATCGGCAACCGACACGGCTGGCTTCTGGTTGATACAGGGTGCCGATGGCAGCCAGCACCTTTACGGAAAAACCGCGCTGGCCCGGATTGCCGATCCAGACCAGGCGCACCATGTGGCGCAGTGGTTGTTGCAGGAAAGCCTGAACGCCCACGGCGAGCACATTTATTATCACTACACGAAAGAAACCGACACCGCGCGCTACCCCAGGGACTGCCGCGCCCGGCATTACCTGCAAAGCGTCTGCTACGGCAACTTCACCGCCAGGGAGCAGGAGCAGCTTTACCTCTGGCAGACCGACGATAAACCGGACGTGGGCTGGCACTTTCAACTGCTCTTCGATTATGGCGAACGCGCCCTCGAACTGGATAAGCGCCCGACGTATCTGAAAATCCAGGACTGGCCGACACGGCCCGACCCTTGCTCGGATTTTGCCTTCGGCTTCGAGTTACGCACCCTGCGCCGCTGCAGCCAGATCCTGATGTTTCACCACTTCCCCAAAGAAACGCAAATGGGCGCCGACCCGGTGCTGGTCAAGCGCCTGCTGCTGGAATACCGCATCTCCTCGCAAGTCAGCCTGTTGAGCGCGGTGCATGAGCAAGCCTTCGACAGCGCGGGCAATAGCGTAAGCCGCCCGCCGCTGGAGTGCCTTTATGAGTCGAGCCAGCTCAAGGTTGACCCTGGCCGCTACCAGGCATTCGCTGCATTGCCCAGGCTGCATGGCGGCGCTCGTTATCAACTGGTGGATCTGTATGGCGAAGGCCTGCCCGGTGTGTTGTACCGCGCAGACAAATGTTGGTATTACCATGAACCGCTCAGGCCGCAACACCCGCGCACCAGCAACGAGGTGACCTACGGCGCGGCCGTGGAGTTGACGCGGCTGCCGGTGGCCGACAGCACCCGGCCCATCCACCAGGCGCTGGCCGATGTGACCGGCGACGGGCGTTTGGACTGGCTGGTGGCGGGGCCCGGGATGAACGGTTTTTTCAGCCTGGATGAACAGCGCAACTGGTCAGCCTATACGCCGTTCGATGCATTCCCGTCGGAGTTCTTCCACCCGCAGGGCACGCTCGCTGACTTGATGGGGGCAGGCCGTCATGATTTTGCGATGATCGGCCCGCGTAGCGTGCGCCTGTATGAACATCGCCGGGCATCCGGCTTCGCACCCGCCACCGAGGTGCCGCACGGGCCCGACGATGGCTTGCCGGTCATTTCCTCCTCGCCCAACGAACTGGTGGCGTTCAGCGATGTACTCGCCACCGGCCAACAGCATCTGGTGCGTATCCGGCATAACGAAGTGAAATGTTGGCCGAACCTGGGTCGCGGCCGTTTTGGCCAGGGGTTCGTATTGGCCACGTTGCCGTTGCGTTATCAAACGTTCAACGCGGCGCATGTACTGCTCGTCGACCTCAATGGCGGTGGCGCGGCAGACCTGCTGTATTTGAGCGCCGCTCACTTGAGTATTTTCCTCAACAAAGGCGGCAACGGCTTCGAGACACAAGCGATCAACGTCCCGTGGCCAGAGGGCGTGCAGTATGACGACCACTGCCAGGTCAGCGTCATCGACGTGCTCGGCCTGGGCTGTCCGAGCCTGATCCTGACCGCTGCCCACCAGACCTCCATCCACTGGCGCTATGACTTTTTCAGCCACAAGCCCTGGCTCCTCAGGCGCACCGATAACAACATGGGCGCCCAGGCGTTGATCAACTATCGCAGCAGTGCTCAGGAGTGGCTGGACGAAAAACGCGAACTGCATGCCGCAGGTCAGCCTGCGATCAGCCGGTTACCCTTTGCGCTGCTGCTGGTCAGCCAACAAAACCAATGGGACGAGATTACCGGCAACCAACTGACCCAGCGCGTGAGCTATCGCCAGGCGTATTACGACCGCCTGGATCGCGAGTTCCGTGGCTTCGGGCTGGTGCTGCAAACCGACACCGAACGCCGCAAGGACGCGCGCAACCCGCCAGGCTCCAGCGCACCCTTGCGCAGCAAAACCTGGTTTCATACCGGGCGCTCCCTTGACATGCCCACCCTCGACCAAAGCCCTCACGACCCGCATGCCAAAGCCCTCGGGCGCACGCTGGTAAGCCGCTACAGGGCGATGGCCCAGGCAGGGCCGCTGGATCATCACGACGACTTGATCAGCGATCCTGCGCCGGCACTGACACGCGAAGTGGCCCGTGCACTGAGTGGCAGTGTGTTGCGGGTCGAGGTGATGGCGGCGGACCCGGCGCACGACGCCGTGCCCTACTCGGTCAAACACCAGCGGTATCTGGTCCGCGAACTGGCGCCGGCCAGTGCCCATACGCCCTACGCGCGGTTGCTGCCATTAGCCCTGGAGTCGATCAGCTACCAATATGAAGGCGTGGCAGACGATCCCCTCTGCCAGCACCAGATCAACCTGCGCTGGGATACCTATGGTTGCTTGGTGCATGGCGTGGCCCTGCATTATGCCCGCCGTACCACCGCCAGCGACCCGCCACCCGCCGTGCTGGTGAATGAGCACCAACAGCGCTGGTGGCGCGATACCCATGACAGCGCGCAACAGTTCTATTACCTGAGCGAAACGCTGGCACAGCCGATTCACCTGGACGGCGCACAGCAGTGGCGCCTGGCCTTGCCCTACCGCCAACGAGACAACGCCCTGGTGCTCGGCAAAGCGCCGGCGCCTGGCGGGCTGGCCCCCGCGCGCATCACCTATGAACGGTTCATCGACACTCGCGACGGGCCGTTGGCCGCAGGGGCTTTGCGCACACTGAGCGGCTTGGCGGTGCAGCGCTACCGGCAGGCCGGTGGCTTAGGTAAAACCCTGGACCCCGGCGTCGCCACAGCCCAGGCATTGACCGATTACCTGGAAACCGCCGAGCTGGATGACCAGGCCTTGAAGGTTTACAACGACATCCCGGCCATGCCCAACCAACCCACGGTGGACCTGGTGCAAACGCTCACCGAGTGTGGCTATCGCACCATGGCGATGTTTTTTCTGTTCGACGGCGAGGCGCCGCCCGCGCAAAACCGCCTGTGGTCGATTTGCCGCCACTTTCCCCGTTATGACAAGCCCAGCCGGTTTTGTCGGTTGAGGGCGCTGCGGGCCACCAAGGCCCACGGCGAAACGACCCTTCAATACGACGCCTACACGCTGCAAACCCTGCGGGTGAAAGCCCCCGACGATTGCGTGACCGTAGCCGAATACGACTATCGATTGCTGCTGCCGACAAAAATCGTCGACCCAAACGGCACGGTTCAAGAGGCGCTTTATGACGGTTTTGGGCAGTTACTGGCCAGCAGCTTTCACGGCCATGAACAAAACCTCAGGGTGGGCTTCGCCGCGCTGGACAGCTACCGCCCGCTCAAGCATGTAACGCCTGGGTCTGCCATCGAACAGGCGCAAAGCGTGTTGCAAGACATGGCCAGCGCGCACTGCTACGCCCCGTTCAGTTGGATGGGCAGCATCGACCCGGCCCAAGTCAAACCGGAGTGGATTACCAAAGGCTACCTGCTTCCCGACGGGCATATCCGCATGAGCGCGCGATTGCGCCTGAGCGGCGATCGTCAAACGCTCAGCGACAGCGAAGTACAACTCAAGGCGTTGATCGATACGGCCAGCCGGACGCCGGTACATGGGCTCGTGCTGCAAGCCGACCGCTACCCCGGCGATGTCGAACGACAGGTGCGCATGACCTTGACCTGCTGGGATGGCTTCGGCCGTTCATTGCAGACCAAGCAGAAGACCGAACCAGGCCCGGCCCATGCGGTCGACGAGAAGGGCGACCTGTTGGTCGACAAGCTGGCGGATGCATCCGGCATCTTGAAGCAGCTGCGCCAAGTGCATGCCGCCCCCCGCTGGCGCGTCAGCGAGCGTGTCGAATACAACAACAAGGGCTTGGTCATACGCCTCTACCGCGCCTACTTCGCCAACAGCCACGCCTACGTCAACGATCACTCCATGCGCGAGCTGGGCCACAGCGACCGGCAATTGTATGACCCTCTCGGTCGCCCGACACAGACACTCACCGCAGGAGGATTCATGCGGCGTACTACCTATTGGGCCTGGTACACCGTCAATGAGGACGAAAACGACACTTACGACGAGCTGCACCCCGCCCAGGCACTGACTGACAACCCCTAAGGGCTGTCGATATGTAAACAACTTTTGGTAACACGCAAACATGGGCCGCCGCGACGGCCCATCCTTGTACTTGTCAGGATCGCCGGGCTGCGCTCCAGTTCGAGGCTAGGCTTGTGTACCCGCGCCTGGCATACACTACGAAAAAGCCGCGCCATTCGGTCAGTGCTGCCATCAGGCCGCGGGCCACCCTCACTATCGTGCGAGCGCTCCCGCTTTGCGCAGCCTGGGGCTGGCCCGTCAGCGCAACGGCCAATGCCTCAATCCCGGTCGCGGCCCAGTACGTCCACACCTGATTGAACATTCTGCTCAGCCCGCCGTGCATCAGCGCCGCAGGGTCCGGCGTCTGCACGGTCAGGCCATGGGCATCGTGGACGGCCGTGGAGTGGCCGCTACGAATCATCGCTCCCATCGCCCCGTCGTAGGCTTCAACTGCGGGTGACACATTGGGTTGCATCAGCGCAGGCACTTCGCCGCCGTACACCGCGTTGGCGACGGTGGCGACCGCGTACGCCGCAGTCGCGCCGGCGGTGCGGCCGAGCCTGGCCCGCAGGGGCGTGCTGCCCCAGGATGACCCGGTGCCGTGACCACGCATGATCTGCTGCACCAGTTCCCTGGAGAGCGAGCGAACATGCCCGCTCAACCGTTGCACCGCTACGGGGTCCCACTGCTCCTCGGCTTGAACGTTCAGCGTGTCAACCTGGACGGCGTAAGCAACGCCCACGAGGCTTGCCGAAATAGCACCGATCTGTGGCGCCATGCGGGTCCAGTTACCGACGATACCGGTGCTCATATGGAACGTGGCCAGGGCATCCAGCGCGGCGACGCTATAGCGCAAGGCCTGATTGCGTTCCGGCGTGGGCTGGAGGGTGCTGAATACCGCCAGCTCGACACCCGTCGCGACGGCATTGGCGATATAGGTGGATAAACCATCGCGAATCGCGGCCGACGAGGCCGCCTGTATCCTCGAGCGCATAATCCATCCTATATTCGCCAGCCTGCGGCTGATGGAAAGCCTGCGTATTTGTTTGTCCCGGGGCGCCTCCAAAGCCGGGGTTGCGGCCAGCCCTTGCGCATCGTCCCTGGTGACCGGGTTACCGCCAACCATCGCGTACAGGTTCAAGCCATCGGCATCGCCGGTCGGGTCCGGGCTGATCCAGCGGCATAACCACGGTGCGTAGTACCTGTAGCCGTAGTAAGACAGCCCGCTGGCATCGCGCTCCTTGCCTGAATAACGGATGAACCGGTAGCTCACCTCGCTGGCGTTTTTCGCCGCCCACCACGCGGTCCCACCATAGGGGTAATAACTTTCCTGGCTGAGTAGTTGCGCCTGCTCGCCCAGTTCCAGGGTGCTGCTGCCCAAGTGGTCCGACAAGCCGTAACGGATCTGCGCGTCCTGGCGCCCTCCCGAAGGGTGGCGATCCCAAAGCAGGACACGGACGGTGGTGGTTCCGGCATCGAGGTTGAGCACATTCAGTTGCTCCCCCGTTGCGCTGTCATGGCGAATTTCCAGTCCCGGCAAGTAGCGCACCTCGGCGGTGTGCATCACGCCCCGGGCCTGGGCGACCCGGCGTTTGAGGATGCGCTGGCCGGTAGCATCGTAGGCGTAGCGTTCTTCATCGTCGTTGCCGCCCGCACGCCGCACCTGCGTAAGGCGCACCAGTTGATTGCGCACATCCCAGCCCATCGGATGGTCGCCTGCCAACGCCTGCAGGTTGCCGTTGTGGTCAAAGCCCTGGCCCAACCCCGGCGCGCTGTTGCCATCGGCCTGGGGCAGAAAATGATTGCTGCCTGCGGCCACGCTCATCTGCCGCGTGAAGCCCGTGCCGCTGCTGGGCACATGTTGCAACGTGAGCACGTTGCCGGCGGCGTCATAGCTGAACCGCTGGGTGTAGCGACGCCATACACTGTCGTCAGTCGAGCCAAACGCTACCCTGGCCGGTAACGCCGAACCTTCCGGGTTACCGGCGGTTTCGCGGCCGGTGGCCTTGGTCAGTTGCGACAACGTGTCGTACTCATAAAGGCTGGCCGAACCGACTTGGGTGTTGCTGGACCATTGCGTCGGCTGGGCAAGGTCGTCGATCCGCACGACGTTGCCAACGCCGTCATAGGCGTAGCGCAGGTCTTGCAGCGCCGCGCCCGGTTGTGCGGGCAGATGGGCAGTCATTTGCCGCAAGCGCCCATCGAACTCACGGTAGTGCATGGCCCGCACAACGCCATTGCCGGCGCGCTCGCCAAGCACCTGGCCGGCGGCGTTGTAGCGGCGCTCGCCCAGCACCTGCGTACGCACGCCGCCGCTGGGCGTCACAGCGATACTCGCCGGTTGGCCGTCAATGCCGTAGGCGTAGTCGAAGCGATTGCCCTTGGCGTCCGTGTGATGCAACCGCTCACCCAGGGCGTTAAACCCCACGGATGTCTGGAACGTCTCGGGCTCCAGGCGCTGCTCGCGTTGTGCATCGGGCTGCGGCCAATCCAGCGCGGCACCCGCCAGCCGGAAGCGTCGGGTTTGCTGCGCAACCTGCGCGTGCAGCCCATACGCCTCGTGGAACAACGAGCCGCCGCCGTCATCGTGGCGAATCACCCGGCCACAGCGGTTGCGTGCGGCCTCTTCAGCCGAGGATAAAGCATAGGCAAGACGCTCGACGCACCGCGCTTGCTCGTCACTGGCCGCCTGCTCGAACACGGCGACCAGACGCAGATACTGGTCGTAGCGATGAGCCTGGTGCGCGCTCCGCCCATCCCATTCTTCCAGTAAATGCCCGGCCTCCCCCATCAGCGTCAGCCGCCAGCCGGCATCCACGCTGTCGGTGCGCAACGCTTGTCCGCCAAGGCTATAGACCGTGCGTTGGTTGGGCGCAGTGTCCGGCTGTACGCGGGCCAACTGCAACAAACGCGGGTCCCATTGTTCAATCATCAAGCCCGTACTGCCAAACACCTGACGATGAACGCGCACCTGCGGTTCAACCTCTGGACTTGCGCGGTGGTAGTTGATGTTACGAACAATTAACCCACGCGGGTCGACTGCGGCCAGGGACGGCGTGTTTCGATGGATGGAATCAGGCATGACCTCAAGACCTTATTGCTGAATAAGTAGTCCTGAAAGCCTAGGGATGCGGGGGTGGAGCAAGGTGGTGCTGGAGGATGTTTTATGTATCCGGGTACTGGCATCGCCTCGACCCGCTCGCGCGGGTCGAGGCTGCGCTCAATGCCCGCCGGCGCAGGTCGGCGAAGCCGGCGCTGCGTCGATGTTCGCCCATTCTTCAGGCGTGTAGGTATGCAGCGCCAGCGCATGAAACTCGTTCATCAGGTCACCCAGGCTGGCGTAGACCTTCTGGTGGCGCTTGACGCGGTTGAGCCCCTCGAATTGCTGGCTGACCAGCACGGCCTTGAAGTGGGTCTGCAACCCACGGCTGTGCATGTGGCTCTCATCCAGCACACTCAAGTGTTGCGGGTTCAGGGCGGCGAGTGCCGTTTCGATACGCTGTTGCATGGTCATTCCTGCTTACTTCTTCTTGGCCGGTGCGGCGGCTTTGGGCGTCAGCTCGTTGGTCATGTCTTCCAACAGCTTGTTCACCACCGGCACGGCGCTTTCCAGCTTGGCCTGGGTCATCTGGGCCGATTGCTGGGTCAGTTGCGGCATTTTTTCCAGGACTTTCTTGCCCAGCGGCGACTGGTAGAAGGCAACCAGGTCCTTGAGCTCCGATTCGCTGAAGTTGGTGGTGTAGAGCTTGACCATGTCCGGCTTCAGCTTCGGCCAGCCGATAGCCTGGTCCAAGGCGGCATTGGCCTTGGCCTGGTAGCTGTCGAGGACCGACTGCTTGGCGGCAGGCGCCTTGGTCTGTTCGAAACGCTGGGCGAACATTTGTTGCACTTGCATGTATACCGGGGTACCCAGCTTGTCAGCGTGGGCCAGGGTAAGGAAGGCTTCGGCACTGGCGTTGTGGCTGGCGGTATCGGCAAAAACCTGGCCGCTGGCGCAAACCAGAGCAACCGCGGTACAGATGGCACGAAGACGAGTCATCGAGTTTCCTTTCTAGCAGGCGAGGTAAAACCCCAAGGGCGACCATTCTGCGCCTAAAAAACCTCGCGGCTCAACCCCAGGCCTTGTCGGGCCTGGTTTTGCGGGGGGCAAATCCGATGAAGCGTGTTTTTTGGAACCCCCTGGGCCGATCACAGCCTAAACTGCGCAAACGAACCTGAAGGAGTGTGCCCGATGAGCCGTATCGAAACTGACAGCCTGGGAGACGTCCACGTCCCGGATGACGCTTACTGGGGCGCCCAGACCCAACGTTCGCTGCTGAACTTCGCCATCGGCGAACAGCGCATGCCGCTCGCGGTGCTGCATGCCCTGGCCCTGATCAAGAAGGCGGCTGCACGGGTCAACGACCGTAACGGCGACTTGCCCGCCGATATCGCCCGCCTGATCGAACAGGCCGCCGACGAAGTGCTGGACGGCCAGCACGACGACCAGTTCCCACTGGTGGTGTGGCAGACCGGCAGCGGCACCCAGAGCAACATGAACGCCAACGAAGTGATCGCCGGTCGCGCCAATGAGCTGGCCGGCAACAACCGCGGCGGCAAAAACCCGGTGCACCCCAACGACCATGTGAACCGCTCGCAGAGCTCCAATGACTGCTTCCCAACGGCCATGAGCATCGCCACCGTCAAGGCGGTTCACGAGCAATTGCTGCCGGCCATCACGGTGTTGTCCGGCGGCCTGGCGGAACTGGCGGCGCGGCATATGAAGCTGGTCAAGACCGGCCGCACCCACATGATGGACGCAACGCCGATCACTTTCGGTCAGGAAGTCTCGGCATTTATCGCGCAGTTGGACTACGCCGAACGCGCCATCCGCAGCGCCCTGCCCGCCGTGTGCGAGCTGGCCCAGGGCGGCACCGCCGTCGGCACCGGGCTCAATTCGCCCCACGGCTTTGGCGAAGCGATTGCCGCCGAGCTGGCGGCGTTGTCGGGCTTGCCATTTGTCACAGCACCGAACAAATTCGCCGCCCTCTCCGGCCATGAGCCGCTGGTGACCTTGCACGGCGCGCTGAAAACCCTCGCCGTGGCGCTGATGAAATTGGCCAACGACCTGCGCCTGCTGGGCTCCGGCCCTCGCGCCGGGCTGGCCGAAGTCAAATTACCAGCCAACGAACCGGGCAGCTCGATCATGCCCGGCAAGGTCAACCCCACCCAGTGCGAAGCGCTGTCGATGCTGGCCTGCCAGGTGCTGGGCAATGACGTGACCATCGGCATCGCTGCAAGCCAAGGGCACCTGCAGTTGAATGTGTACAAACCGGTGATCATCCACAACCTGCTGGAATCGATCCGCCTGCTGGCCGATGGCTGCAACAACTTCCAGGAACACTGCATCGCCGGCCTAGAGCCAGACGCCGAACAGATGGCCGAACACCTGGAACGCGGGCTGATGCTGGTGACCGCGCTGAACCCGCATATCGGCTATGACAAATCCGCGCAGATCGCCAAGAAGGCCTATGCCGAAGGGCTGACACTGCGCGAAGCGGCGCTGGCGCTGGGCTATCTGACCGATGAGCAGTTCGACCAGTGGGTACGTCCGGAGAATATGCTGGAAGCCGGGCATTAAGCGCCAAAGGCAAATGTGGGAGGGGCTTGCTCCCATGGCGGCTCGACAGCCGAAGCCTCTCTAACTGACGCCCCGCAACCAAAATGTGGGAGGGGGCTTGCCCCCGATGGCGGTGGTTCAGTTGCCAATGCGCACACTAACCCACCGCTATCGGAGCATAGGTATCTACACAACTTGGTAGCAGCAGCCTACGCTAACCACGATGCGAAGCGAGCCGCTCTTGATCTTGCTCTTGATCTTAGGCGCCCCGTTAAACCACGCTGGCCGGAATCCGATAGTGATTTGGGGGGTAAACCGGCAGGGATGCCGGTTTAGCCGCCCCGCGCCATGGATGGCGCGTGGCGGCGGCCCCCCAAATCACTGTCGGATTACGGGCACACCGAGCCTAGGCGAGGTGCCGAGTGGTGGGGCGAGGACCTTTTGGTTACTTTTGGGTCCTTCCAAAAGTGACCCGCTGTAAGAGCCAGCCCTTTCAAGGTCTTTGATAAAATCCCGCAAAACTCCGATCAGGGTGACGAAAGCGATGTGGGCAGAGGTTCTAGCGCGGTTTGAAAAAAAAGCACCGGCCAGTGTCATGACCAGAGTGATATTGGAGCAGGCTGTTCCTGCTGAATGGGTCGACCAGGTGTTCGAAGAGCACCGTCAGCGGCAGTACCCACGAGAGCTTTTGTTTTCAACCATCGTTGAACTGATGTCCCTTGTTTCATTGGGTTTGCGACCTTCGCTGCATGCCGCCGCGCGACAGATGGAAGATCTTCCTGTCAGCTTGGCGGCGCTGTATGACAAGGTCAGTCGTACAGAGCCTGCGCTACTGCGCGCCTTGGTCACCGGTAGCGCAGAGCGTTTGGCACCGACGATAAAAGAACTGGGGCACACAGCCATTTTGCCTGGTTGGCAACTACGGGTCGTTGACGGTAACCACCTGCCTTCCAGCGAAAAGCGTCTGGGCGCTTTGCGCCGTGAACGAGGCGCCGCCCGGCCTGGTTTTTCCGTTGTGGTTTACGACCCCGATCTGGACCAGGTCGTTGATCTTCAGCCTTGTGAAGATGCCTATGCCAGCGAACGCGTCAGCGTGCTGCCGTTGCTGGAAAAGGCCAACGCGGGGCAACTGTGGATGGCTGATCGACTCTACTGCACGCTCCCAGTCATGGAGGCCTGCGAAGATACCGGGGCCTCGTTCATCATTCGCGAACAGAGCAAACATCCACGCCTGCTTAAGGAAAGCGACTGGCAGCTGCCTGTTGCGGTCGCGGCAGGCAGCGTGCGTGAGCAAATCATCGAAGTAAAAGGTGGACGCCAGTGGCGGCGAGTCGAACTGAGCCTGCAAAACCCCACCGAATCCGGCGACACCACGCTGCTGTTCTGGAGCAACTTGCCCGACTCTATCAGTGCTGAGCAAATCGCCGATTTGTACCGCCGTCGCTGGAGCATCGAAGGGATGTTCCAGCGCCTGGAAGCGGTGTTGGACAGTGAAATCGAAACCTTGGGCAACCCTAAGGCAGCCCTGTTGGGATTTGCATCGGCCGTGTTGGCTTACAACGTTCTGGCCGTGCTCAAACGCAGCGTCGAACAGGCTCATCGCCAAACTCTGCCCGACGATTGGGAAGCATCGATTTTTCACCTGACGGTGCAGGTACGCAGCGGTTACGAGGGGATGCAAATAGCCTTGCCAGAATATTTATCCATCCCTATCCCCGCAGCGGGGCTGGCTCAATACCTGCTTGCACTTGCTCGAAATATCCAGCCCAAAGCGGTCGTCAAGAGCAAAAGGGGGCCGAAGGTGCCTAAACCCAAGGAATGGCTGGAAGGCAAAGCCGCGAATGCCCATGTGTCGACGGATCGGGTGCTCAAGGCCGCTAAAATCAAAAGACCTTGAAAGGGCTGGCTGTAAGAGCGGAACCGCCAGCCGCCGTTACCGCAGCAACGGATATGTACTCGCTCTGATCCAACATCACGGTCGGCTGTCAGGCCGCCATCGGGGGCAAGCCCCCTCCCACATTTGGATCGGCGTACCGCTCAAATACTCATGAAGCCATGCGCAATCGCCGGGCCCTGAGCCCGGCCATCAATGACGGCGCCAACGCCACCATCGCCGAGCCGATTACCACCACCAGCGCACCAAAATATCCCAAGGCATTGATCGCTTCGGCCTGCACGAAATCCGGCCACAGCCACGCCGCCAACGCCACTGCCACAAAGGTCACCAGCGGCGTCAGCGCCAGGGTCGCGCTGACCCGCGAGGCCTCCCAGTGGGCCAGCGCCTCGGCAAACGCGCCGTACGCCACCAGGGTGTTCATGCAACACGCCAGCAGCAGCCAGCCCTGCAGCGGGCTCAGTTGCAGCGCCTCCAGCGGGTGCGCCCAGGGTGTGAGCAACACGGCGCACGACAGGTAGATCACCATCATCACCTGCAGCGAATTCCACACGGTCAACAACTGCTTCTGGCCCAGGGCGTAAAACACCCAGATGCTGGTCGCCAGCAGGACGGTCAATACCCCGGCGGTGTAGCTGCCCATCGAGGTGAGCAGTTCCAGCAGGCGCTGGTTGAAGAACAGCCCGAAGCCAACGATCAATATCACCAGCCCCGCGCCCTGCCCCAGGCTGAAACGCTCCTTGAACACAAATACACTGGCAACCATCAGAAAAATCGGCCCCATCTGCACCACCAGTTGCGCGGTACCGGGGCTGAGCATTTTCAGGCCGACCAGATACAACACGTAGTTGCCGACCAGCCCACACACCGCCATCGCCACCAGCCAGCCGCCCTTGGGGCCGAGCACCTTGCGGCTGGGCAAACGCCTGGTCGCCGCAAGATAAATAAACAAGCAACTGCCGGCCACCACCAGGCGAAACCAGGTGACGGTGATCGGGTCCATCACCTGCAATACCTGTTTGAGCTTGATCGGCAGAATGCCCCAGAGCAGCGCGGTCAACAGGGTCAGGAAAAAACCGTAGACCCAGCGGCCGGAAGAAATGTGCATGAGTGCCCCGAATGCCAGAGGAAGTGGAACCGGCATTCTAGGGGCAGGCGGTGCGCTTTGGGTATCACGCTGTGTTCATGGCACGCCCATCACCAGTACCCCGCTGCCGCTGATGGGGCCGGCGGCCGGCAATGAACCCGCTCGACGTACCAGGGAAAACGTCACGTCGTCGGCGCCCGTGCTGTTGGTGATTTGGGTCAGGAACGAACCGTTCACGGGCACCGCCGCCCCTCCACGAACGAGGGCCGTGCCCACGTCGGCATTGGTCATCATCAGCAAGCGCGAATCGAACCCGGTGCCGGTGCCTTTGTAAGTGATGGTGATGGGTGAATTGATCCCGCCATCCGGGCATGAATAGGTGAGCCTGCGGTTGCTGACGATGGACGATGTCAGCGGGTCGGTGCCGATGGCGCGCTGGTGCACGTTGCCGAAGTTGATTTCGATGGGATTGTTGTTATTGATCGTGCAGGTAGACGGGGAAACGGTGAAGTTGTTGTTGGCGGTGTAGGTGACAGTGAGTTGCGGCCGGCTGCCGTCGAAGTTATTCGAACTGGTGAGACGTAACACACCAAGATTATCCCCCCTTTGAACATTGATGGGCTTCGTCGGAGAGTTACGCATCAAAATATAGGGAATGACATCAATAGGGTAACTTGCCAGGTTGTCAGGCAATGTGGCGATAAGTATTGCATTCGGGACTGGCGTATTTAGGTGTGCCCCGTTTATTCGTAAACCCGTGCCTTCATCGCTGAATTTGGGGCCAGGCGTCCAGGCGGTTCCTGCAGCGTTGCCCGTTCTCCAATAATCAATCCACCAGGACGGGCTCTGGGAGCCAGGTGAAAATCTACATTCAAGCCGCGCACCCTCCATCAGGATTCTCGTCCGATCTTCCGTCAAACGAACGGTAACGGGCACACTCAAATTTGGATTTCCGGTTTGCCAGCCACCTCCATTAACCCGACAGTCAACAGCCTGCGCGGTCGTCGTAACGCCAGTCAACACAAGAAGCGCCATCGCGCCAAACAGTCGTTTCATTTTGATCTCTCGCTGCTCTGCTCTACCCGGCCACAGCCTATGGATAGTCCAGCGTAAAAGTTGAGGTCACCGTGTACGCACCGTGCCCGATGGTTTGATCCGCGATGGCTGTCGGCTCGCCCTGCACATAGGCCTTGAGCTCGATGGCATTGCTTCCGTCGCTCAACACCTGTCTGTCGCTGACGGCGTTCAAGGGCAAGGGTTTATCACTCAACGTCTCGATGCCGACGCCAATGCCCGAGGCGCCGCTGCCACCGTCCAACGCGAGCAAGCCGGGAAGCTCGCGGTTTTCTACACCGCCGAAGGTGATGGTCACCGAATCGCCAATCGTGGTGTCACATTCTTCCAGGTGCAGCTTGAAACGCTTACCCACCGAGCGCGTGTTGATATAGAGGTGTTTGCTGGTCAGGTCCCAGAGTTCCAGCGTGATTGCCTCGTCGCCGGGGCGCAGGGTGCACGCCTCTTCGACCAGGTTGCCTTTGAAACGCAGATTGTCTGCCGCGTGCCCCATGGGGATCAGGCCGCAGATGAGCAGGAGTGCCAGGCCGTGCTTGTGAACCCTTTGATATCGCATCGATTCAGCTCCTACTGGTATTCGGCCAACAACGTGGCCACCGCCGTGAAACTGGCGGGAGGCAGTGTTGCGCCGGGCTGTTGCACCGGCACCACCTCCAATGTCGGCGGTGACGACAGGGTGATATCCAGCGGCGTATTGAGTGAAAATGGCAGGTCATTCTGAAAAACCCGAATGCCCAGCGCAGGCACACTGGTCTGCACCGCTGCACCATCAAACGCCGTGGGGGTGCCGTTGACGCTCAGTTTCAGCGCCCACGGCAGCGTGTCGGTGCCGCAGTTGATCGCGTAGCCGACGCCCCTGCGATATCTCACGCCGTCGACGCGCTTTACCCCGACATCGCCAAAGTCGACTTCAATGGTGTTGCCCGCGTCGATGGTGCAGGGCGGCGGCTCATTCAACGTGCCGCTGAACGTCACGTTGGCCGACGCGCCACTGCACAGGCCGATGGCCCACAGGGCGAGCAACGCTCGCGGCTGCCAAGCTGTCATGGGTCGTTCCTCTTGTTATCCGTAGCCGTTTTATCGGTAGCCATCATTGGTAATCGACCACCAGGGTCGCGGTCGCGTCGAAGGCCCCGCCGGTCAGCGTGCTGCCCGCACGCTTGACCGGCACCGCCTGCACCACAGGGAAATTGGGGTAGGTAAAATTCACCGCCGTGTTCAACGGCCAGTCAGCGCCATTCACAAACAGCCTGACCCCAAGATCGGCCTTGCGGGTCGAGAGCACGCGATTGTCAAACGACGCCACCGTGCCCTTGAGTTCCAGGGTCAGCGCATTGCTGAACGGCGAATCACAGGTGACGGTATACGGCACACCGCGACGGTAGTTGACCCCGTCGACCCGTGACGTCTGCAGGTCATTGCCAAACGGCACATCGAGGGTGCTGCCACCGTTGATGACGCACGGCGGAGGCGCAATGATCACCGCGCGAATGGTCAAGCTGGTCTCGGCCTGTGCGCCCTGGCTGACCGCCAGCAACACGCCGCCGGCGATCAAACCGATTGATTTAGCCATCGCTGCACCCTTATTCATAATTGAGCCTGACTTCCACGACGGCCCTGAATGCCCCGCTGGTCAACGGCGCAGCGGTGCGCGTGGGCCGCACATTCCAGGTCTGGGTATTGCGGCCCACGGGCAAAAACAGCGGCTGGCCGCGTGTGCCCAGTTGCACGTCCCGGCCGAGGGCATCGGTCAACTGCAGGCCCATGCCGGTGACGCCCTGCACTTTGACCAGCCGTGGATCGTCGGCATCGGCCGGCGCCTCGAACAGCACCGACAGCACCGGTTGGTAGGCGCTCCAGGTCAGGTTCCCCGTACGCTCATTGCGTATGCGGCCGGCGGTGCGCAGACAATCGGTGAACCGCAGCTGAAAGGCCTTGGCGGTCGCCTGGTCACCGGGCCGTTGCAACTGGCTGGTCGATACCGCGTCCAGATCGACGGTCTGGTGCAGGGAGCTCATTTCCAGGCTGCAAGGCGACTCATGCATGGAGCCGAGCACATTGAGCATGCCGCTCATGCCTTCGATATCCTCATCATCCGCAGCCTGTGCCCCCATCGCCATGACCCATAACAGGCCGCCCAGGACCTTCACTTTTTGCGACTTCATGACGTTCTCCAGCAGCATTACTCATTCGCCGGCGCGGCCTGGGGGTTCACCTTGCAAGTGTCGCCCGTGCAACTGAAGGCCAGCACCGGGCGCCCGCCGTAATCGTTTACATAGGCCAAATAAGGGCTTGTCCCCAGCGCCTTGGCCGTGGCCCCCAGGGTCAGGACGCCCTTGGGTGGCACCATCAGTGGCGTAAAGCCGGGCACGGTTTTACCGTCCTTGCTGCTGCGCGCATCCACCAGGGTCACGTAGTACGGCGTCGGGTTATTCACCCGGTATTGATCGCCTTCGCGGGTCAGGGTCAGTTTCTCCTGCCAGGGGTTGGACAAGTCCTGCTGACTCGGCGCGATGGCTTGCGGTCGGTAGAACAACTTGATGCGGGTTTGCAGGGCAATCTGCAGGGTGTTGGACTTATCGCTGCGCGGCGGGATCTCCCGCAGGTTGAAGTAGTACACCGTCTCCCGATCCTGTGGCAGCGCCTTGGCCGCCGGCAATGCCTGGACTTTCACCTGGCTCTGTTTGCCCGGCTCCAAGCGTTGCACCGGTGGGAGCACGATCAACGGTGTGGTGATTTTCTGACCGGCTTCATCCTCGATCCAGCCCTGGGCCAGGTACGGCAGCTGGGTGTTGTTGTTGGTGATGTTCACGCTGGTGGCGTCTTTGCCACCGTCGAAAATCACTCGGGTACGGTCCAGGCCCACCGCCGCGTTGGCGCTCTGGCTCAAGCCCAGGGCCAACAGCGCGAAGGCCGGGAATGTGGAACGTGTGGTCGGTCTCATGAGGCTGTGTTCTCCGTATCGGTAGGCTTGCCGGTCAGCCCGGCGGGCTCGGGCAAGGTTGGGTCAGCGGCTACCACCTGGCAGCGCAATTGCAGGGCGTCGGTCAAGCCATCGGCGGGCAAGGTGGCGGGCAGTGTGAGCAGGCAGCGCTCGTCGCCGCCCCAACTGACGGACATCTGCTCGCCGGCCTGGATGCCGCTCAGGTAGACATGGCCGCCGTCATTCACGATGCCGGTGTCCTGTTGCTTGAGGTTTTTCACCGTCGCGCCGAAGGGCGGCGAACTGCCATCCGCCAGGCGCAGCACCGCCATGGCCTTTTCGCCGGCAATCACGTCCAGCGAGCGATAACCGATCGCCCCTTCGGTGAGCGTCAGTTGCGTGACCGATTGAGTGGCTTCGACGTTGCTCGGCAAGCGCTCCAGATCGACGCTGGCGGCGGTACGCTGGTAACTGCTGATATCCGAGATCACGGCCTTGCCGAAGGCATTGCTGCGCGTCGGCGCGCCATAACCGCGTACGGGCACATCGGGCACCCCGGTGGTGTCGACCATCAGGCGGGTGCCGCCGGTGCTGGTGGTTCGATGGAGCGCGGCACCGTGGGCCGTGAGCGTGGCACCGCCGCGCGCAGAGACACTGAGGCTGCTGGAACCGCCCTGCTGCCGGCTGGCGCTTAGATCGACATCAGCGTGATCGCCCATATGGCTCAGGTAACCGCTGGCAGACGTATCGCTCGCGCTGAGCTGGTAGCTGTTGCGCTCATCGAGGCGATCGCTGTAGCGCGTGGCAATGTTGTTGTTGCCGGCGCCTCGACTGGCATCCATCGAGAGCGTGCCGGTACGCCCCAACGGCAGGCTGACCGTCAGCGCCATGCCGTTATCCTTATAGTTATATTCCTGAGTGCGGTACATGTTCAGGGACAGGCTCATGTTCTTGACCGTGCCCACATTGAAGTAGCGCGACAGCGACAGGTTCCAGCGTTGCGTGTCCGGCCGGTCCCAGTAGGTTTGCTTGTTGTAACTGGCGTAGACGGTGGCGCCCAGGTCACGAAACTGCTTGTTGACCGTCACCGTATACAGCGCCTTGCTGCCGCCGATAGGCTTCCACCCCTCATTGGGGTCCCGATAATCCCCACGCCCACCGAGTTCGCCGTTCAACCCGTAATACCGGGCGTCCAGGTATTCACTCATGCTCAGGAAGTTCTTCTCGGAAAAGCGGTAGCCGGCGAATGTCACCTGGCTGTCGTACTGTTCGAAATTCTTGGAATATTGAAGGCGGTAGGATTTACCCGAGAGCGTCTCGTTCCACACGCTGGCATGGGACTGCGTGACATCCAGCGAGACGGCGCCGAACGCCAGCAAGTCGCGGCCCGCACCCACGGATAACGCTCGATAGTTGTTATCGGTGATCCCCCCACCGAACAACGACCAGCCATTGCTCACGCCCCAGGAAAACTCTCCGGTCCCGAAGACGTTGCCATCGGAGCCGTTCTGCAGATTGGAAGGTCGCCCGCTCGCCAGCTTGTAGCGGACCTGGCCTGGACGCGTCAGGTACGGCACACCGGCCGTGTTGAGTTGGAAGGTATGGACCGAACCGTCCTGTTCTTCCACGCGCACATCCAGCTTGCCGGTCACCGCATCATTAAGGTCCTGAATGCGAAAAGGACCGGCCGCGACCAGCGTCTCGTAGAGCACACGCCCCTGCTGGCTGATGATGACCTTTGCATTGGTCTTGGCCACCCCGACCACTTCCGGCGCGTAACCGCGCAAGTTGGGTGGCAGCTGGCTTTGATCCGAGTTAAGCGAGGCGCCGGTGAAGCGGAAGCTGTCGAACAGGTCCGAATACAGGTAGCTCTCACCCACCACCAGGCGCGCCTGCAGCGCCGGAATGGCGCGATACGCATAGTAGCGGCTCCATTCCAGCTTCTGCGGCCCGGCCGCCTCTTGCCGGCCACTCTCCACCCGCCCCTGCCAATCGGCCCTTATGCGCCAGGCGCCGGCATTGGCCCCGACGGTGCCGTTGCCGCTGAGATTTTTGCGCTGGCCGTCATTCTTCTGGTAGTTGGACTGCGCCGTCAGGCTGTAGTCCACCAGTAGCCCCGGCACCCCCTCGTCCCAGCGCGAAGGCGGGTCCCAATTGATGGCGTTGTACTCAAGGTAAGCCTGGGGCAGGTTGATGCTCAGGCTCGAGGTGGCCAGGTCGCCACTGACTTCCATGCCCGGCAGGCTGGTGATATCCAGGCATTCGCCGTCCCTCCACCAGGTCAGTTTGCCGGCATCCGCCGCTTTCAGGCCCAGTTGCTCGACAAGACTGTGCGACAAGCAGGCCTGGCTGCCCTTGGGATCGTTATCGGGGGGATAGAACGCTACCGATTGCTCAGGAATAGATTGGGCGTTCAGCTGCACCGCCATCGAATAAGTGCCAGGCAGAATGAACCCGCTGCGTGCAAATTGAGACAAGTCAATATTAGTGCGATCACTCAAATCGAGAACGTCGGTATTGAACTCGATATCTGCGGCGCCCATTGCAGTGCCCGCCAATGACATCAACCCGCCCAACAGTCCGGGACGGAACGTATTTTTGATTTTCGACGTATTCAACATGCAAGCCTGTCCATCACTGTTCAAAAGTATTCCAACTTGAACCGCACCGCGGCACTGTGAGCCCCAACCGCCAATGGCAAGCCGTTGCCGACCAGGAAAAACCGGTAGTTGAGTGTCATGTCGCCCTCCGCCAGTGGCACCGGTGCCATGCGTTGCCCCGGACGACTTTCCTCGCCGGCAGCGTCCACGATGTGCAGGGCAACCCCCTGCGACTCGCCAAAGACCGCGAAGGAAAGCCCTGCCCTGTCGGTGGGGCCATCGAACGTCACGCGCATGTGCTCCCAGTCCGGCAGGGTTTCACCTGGGCGCAACGGGTCGGGGCGGGTCAACGAGCAATTGACCAGACGCAACTGGAAGGGATGGTCTTCGCCCCGTGTGTTGCGCAGGAGCCGGCCAACCGGTTCGGGCGGCATTTCGATGGTTTGATCGATACTGCCCAGTTCCAGCCCGCAGGCAGAATCGATCACTTCCCCTCCCAGCAGCACGACCCCATCGCCTTGCGCAGACGCCTGGGCGACCACGCAAGGGCTGATGAACGTCGTCAATGAAGAGGCGATAGCCAGACGTATGAATGTTTTCACCTGGATCTCCCGTCAGCGCTCCCCCGCCACACTGGGTGGCGGGGGCACGACTTACTGATAAGCCAAGGTGAAATTGGTGACCGCGCTGAAATCGCCAGGCACGATCGGGGCTGAGGCGGCGCCTTGTACATATGCACCGAACTCCAGGGTGTTATCCCCGGCGGAAATGATTTGCGGGGCGGTAGGCACCCCCAACTCAACCGGGGCGCCGCCATGGGTCATCATGATGCCCACGCCGCCAGCACCGCCGACCGTACCGATCGCGCCCGGTACAGCGCCGGATGGTGCGCCGGTGAAGGTGGTGGTGACGGTGTTGTCAGTGAGGCCCGTCAGATCGCAACCTTCCAGTTCGATCAGCACGCGCCGGGCCTCCGACTTGCCCCCCGATTGCAACTGATGCTTGGCAATCGCCCCCAGGCGAACAGTTTGATCAACGGAGTCAGGCTTGATAGAGCAAGCGCCCGAATGGACCGACCCCAAAAACGTAACCGTTCCATCCGCCGCATGCGCCATGGACATCGAACCGGCCAGCAGACCGACAGACAACAGCACAGCTTTCATTTTGGTTTTCATCTACAGATTCCCACTTAACAAGTGTCATTAAGAAGCCTTGCCACCGAGAGGCACAGGGCTGATTAAAAGAGCGGTTTGACCCATGCATTGAGGGGGGGTTGCTCCTGACATTCTTTTCCAACTTTTTGTATTGCATTTCAGGACCACACTCAACGCCGGGCAAGTGTCCGCCTCACACTTGAAGAAGTAAGCCAGCTGTTTCGTTTAACGATGTAGCCTTTGCATATCAAGGCGCGCAGGAAAATTATGGCACTTTGCCAAAACTTTGAAAACGACTGAAGGAATGGGACTACACGCGAGTTAATGCGAATAGTTTAGAGCAGGACATAGCCGTAAGAATAGGGCTACACGCACTAAACAAACAACAAACTTTATTGGGGATTTGCAACCAAAGAATATAGCTGCGGAGCGAGGGGTATGTCCGAACGGATAGGTGATGGCAACGAGCTACGAACCGAGAGCCAGCCCCATTCTTCCTATTAAAAATATCAGCAGAATCAAAAAAAACACCCTGATAAACCCGCTGCCAAATCTTAATGCCAGGAAAACCCCGGTCAGGGAACCTGCAATATTACACAGGGCAACCACTCCACCTATCGCCCACAATACGTTGCCGGATGGCACAAAAAATATAAGGGCCGCGCTGAAAGTCCCTAAATTAACCAGCTTTGCAGAAGCTGAGGCGTTTAGAAAATCAAAACCGAAATATTTGACGAATACAAAGAGTAATAGACTGCCGCTACCGGGCCCAAACACGCCGTCATAGAAACCAATTACACCACCGAAGAAAATGCCCAACAAAACTTCCCTGCTGCCGCAGTGCTTGTGTGAGCTCACCAGCCCTATATTTTTCTTGATAAACGTGTAGCCTGCCATAGCTATCAGGAGAAAGAACACAACATACTCCATCAGCCTCTTAGGAATGATAGAGACGGACATGGCCCCAACAAACGCAAAAATAAAAGCCGAGACCATGGTGGGAAGCATTAATTTCCATATGATCCTTATTCTTTTCAGGCAACTAAATATAGAGGAACAATTCCCTGCCAATACAGCAAGTTTATTTGTTCCAAACACCGTGGCGAGACTGTACTGAGGTAGGACGTGCAGCAGCGCTGGCAATTGTACAAGCCCTCCGCCGCCAACCGCAGCGTCTATTAACCCGCCGCAAAAAGCAAAAAAACCTAATGCAACCACAGCCTGTTCAAAGTCCATATAATATATCCGACCAGCATTTGGGTTCAGGGCTAATAACATAATTTATTGATTAGCTTGCAACAAGTAACTTATACTGAACCCATCATTCACTTTTAGTGAGCAATGGAATGGAACTCTCACAACTGACTATGTTCAAGGTGGTTGCCGATCAAGGCAGCATCATTCGGGCCTCCGAACTGTTGCATTGCGTTCCGTCAAACATAACAAACAGAATAAAAGCGCTAGAGAAGGAGCTTGGCGCTTCCTTATTTATACGAAAGGGCCGAGGGCTTGTTATCAGCCCTTCCGGACGATTGTTTCTAGAATACACAAATAAAATCTTGTCATTGTGCCAGGAATCTCGAAGAGCGCTTGACCCTGCATCAGTGGCTTGCGGGGTATTGAAGATTGGTGCAATAGAGTCTGCTGCGACAGGAAGACTGCCCAAGCTGCTGTCCACTTATCATCAACACTACCCCGCCGTGCAAATGGAATTCAGTACGGCAACCTGGCCACAGTTGGTGAATGATGTGGTTGACCTTAAGCTGGATGGCGCGATCATTGCTATGAGCCCTGAGCACGCAGATATTGAATGTGTGGAAATCTACCAGGAAGAGCTCGTGCTAATTGCGTCGGCGTCTGCAGGGACAATTCGAGGGCCGCGGGATCTTGGCGGGAAAAACATATTCATGTGGCCCGAAGGATGCCCTTACAGGAAGTCGCTGGAAAACTGGCTGGCTGATTGCGGCGTAGCGAACGCCATAACAAGCATTGCCAGTTATGGCACCATACTCGGGTGCGTCAGTTCAGGGGCGGGCGTATCGTTAGTGCCTAAGGGCATGTATGAGCAGTTTCGGAAAATGGGTGGAATCAGCGGTTATGAATTCAGTGAGTTACTACCTATAACAAACTATTTCATCTGGAATAAAAACGTTAAAGTTTATCCTGCAAAAGATAAGTTTGCAGCTTTGTTAATGGAACAGTTTAAACACCTTTGAGCTTTTCGATGCAGGATGGCTTGCGCAAGCTTGCTCATTCCTGATCCAACATTCTGGTCGGCTGTCAGGCCGCCATCGGGGGCAAGTCGAATCGTCGCACCGCCCCTCCCACATTTGGATCGCGGGGCATCAGTTCAGGCAGTCGTCGGCTGCCGAGCCGTCAGACTCCCGCCTTCAGTGGCCGCGCACTAGCGCACAGCTTCAAACAACCCGGTTGCCCCCATCCCGCCGCCCACGCACATAGTGACGACGCCATAGCGTAAATCACGTCGTTGCAGTTCCCGCACCAGGTGCCCCACTTGCCGCGACCCGGTCATGCCGAATGGATGGCCGATGGCGATGGAACCGCCGTTGACGTTGTATCGGGCATTGTCGATTTCCAGGCGATTACGGGCGTACAGGCACTGTGAGGCAAACGCTTCATTGAGTTCCCACAGGTCGATATCCGCCACCTGCAAGCCTTTGGCCTTGAGCAGTTTAGGCACCGAGAACACCGGGCCGATGCCCATTTCGTCCGGCTCGCAACCGGCCACGGTAAACCCGCGAAAGAACGCCTTGGGTTTGAGCCCCAGCGCCAGGGCTTTTTCCAGGCTCATCACCAGGGTCATCGAGGCGCCGTCGGACAGCTGCGACGAGTTACCCGCCGTCACCGAACCGTCTTCGGCAAACACCGGCTTCAGGCCACTGAGGCTGGCCAGTGTGGTGTCGGGGCGATTGCAGTCGTCGCGGTCGACCACGCCATCGAGTACCTGCACCTGGCCGGTGTGCTTGTCTTCGACGCTGTACTTGACCGCCATCGGCACGATTTCATCGTCGAACAGGCCATCGGCCTGGGCCTGTGCCGTGCGCTGCTGGCTTTGCAGGGCGTACAGGTCCTGGTCCTCGCGGCTGACCTGGTAGCGCCGCGCGACGATTTCGGCGGTCTGGCCCATGGGCAAGTAGATACCAGGCACCTGCTCTTTGAGCAGCGGGTTGATCAGGTGGTCGGTGTTGACGCTCTTCATGGTCAGGCTGATGGATTCGACGCCGCCGGCGACGATGATGTCGCTGCAACCCGAGGCAATCTGGTTGGCCGCGATTGCAATCGCTTGCAAGCCCGACGAACAGAAACGGTTGAGCGTCATGCCCGCCGTGCCGGTGCCCAAGTGTGACAGAACCGCCACGTTACGCCCGATGTTGTAGCCCTGGGCACCTTCGTTGGAGCCGGCGCCGACGATGCAGTCCTCCACCGTCGCCGGGTCGATACCATTGCGGCTCAGCAGCGCGTTGACGCAATGGGCCGCCATGTCATCAGGGCGAGTCTGGTTGAACTTGCCGCGAAAAGACTTGGCCAGGCCGGTTCGCACGCTGTCGACGATCACTACTTCACGCATGGGGCTACCTCGATCTTGTGGTTGTGGATCGAGGATAGAGCCGGGCCCTGGGCAGGCGCGATGATCATTCACTGCATGGATGCAAAAGCATGAGGCCGGGATGCGGTCTACCTGATGTGTGGAGATCAAATGTGGGAGGGGGCTTGCTCCCGATAGCGGTGGGTCAGCTTCGAATATGCTGGCTGATACACCGCTATCGGGAGCAAGCCCCCTCCCACACTATCGAGCGAGGCAGCCCGCTATTTCTTTTTCTTCTTGTCGTGCTTGTCGCTCTTGGCAAACGCGTCTTCCAGCGCTCGGTTGAGGGTGCGCAGCACCTTGATCCGCGCCCAGCGTTTGTCGTTGGCTTCCACCAGGGTCCAGGGTGCGATTTCGGTGCTGGTGCGGTCGACCATGTCGCCCACCGCCGCACGGTAGTCGTCCCACTTGTCACGGTTGCGCCAGTCGTCTTCGGTGATCTTGAAGCGCTTGAAGGGAATCTCTTCGCGGGCCTGGAAACGCTCCAGCTGGGTGTCCTTGTCGATGGCCAGCCAGAACTTGACCACGATCACCCCGGCATTGCGCAACTGCTCTTCGAAATCATTGATCTCGCCATAGGCGCGCATCCAATCGGTCGGGGTGCAGAAGCCTTCGATGCGTTCCACCAGCACCCGCCCATACCAGGAGCGGTCGAACACGGTGAACATGCCGCGCGCCGGGATCTTCTGCCAGAACCGCCACAGGTAGGGCTGGGCGCGCTCGTCTTCACTGGGCGCGGCAATCGGCACGATGTGGTACTGGCGCGGGTCCAGCGCGGCCGCCACGCGGCGGATCGCCCCGCCCTTGCCGGCCGCGTCGTTGCCCTCGAACACGCTCACCAGTGCGTGCTTGCGCATGCGTTTGTCGCGCATCAGCCCGGAGAAGCGCGCCTGTTCGGTAATCAGTTGTTCTTCGTAATCGTCCTTGTCCAGGCGCAGGCTCAGGTCGAGGCTGTCGAGCAGGCTCTTTTGGTCCACCGACGCGATCAACGGCGCCGGGTTCATGCCACTGGCCTTGCCCTTGGGCAGTTTCAAGGCATTTTGCAGGCCCTCAAGCAGAATCTTGCCCACGGTGAGCCCACGGTAACGGGGGTCGACCCCTTCGATCACATGCCACGGCGCATAGTCGCGACTGGTACGGCGCAGCACGCGTTCGCCAAAATGGACGAATTTGTCGTAGGTCTCGGACTGCTGCCAATCCAGCGGGCTGATGCGCCAACTGTGCAGCGGGTCATCGGCCAGCGCCTTGAGCCGCGCCTTCATCTGTTTCTTGGACAGGTGAAACCAGAACTTGAAGATCAGCGCACCTTCATCGCAGAGCATCTTCTCCAGGCGCTCGGCCCCGGCGATGGCCTGGTCGAGACGGGCGTCCTTGATCTGGTCGTGAACGCGGCTTTGCAGCATCTGGCTGTACCAGTTGCCGAAGAAAATCCCCATGCGCCCCTTGGCCGGCAATTGCCGCCAGTAGCGCCAGGCCGGTGGGCGCGCCAGTTCCTCATCGGTCTGCTGATCGAAGGTGCGCACTTCGATCAGGCGCGGGTCCATCCACTCATTGAGCAACTTGACCGTCTCGCCCTTGCCCGCGCCCTCGATACCGTTGATCAGGATGATCACCGGGAAGCGCTTCTGCTGTTGCAGCTCGTACTGCACTTCCAGCAGGGCTTCGCGCAGGGCCGGCACTGCGGCCTCAAAGGTGTCTTTGTCGATGGCGTGACCGATTTCGGCGGATTCGAACATGGGCAGCTCCATTTCAAGATGGCTCAAGACTAGCGGATTGGGCAGCGGCACGCGGCAGGAAATTCCACCGAGGCTTGCCATGGCTCAATTCATGGCGTGTCGATCGGCTAGAATGGCCGCCTGTGTTTGCCCGCTGTCTATTTATGAGCCGCCCATGACCCCCATCGCCCACGCCCAGCTCGACTGGGACGACCACGGCCGCCCGCATTCGCGGATGTTCGACGACGTGTACTTCTCCACCCAGTCGGGCCTTGAAGAAACCCGCTATGTGTTCCTGCAACAGAACCGCTTGCAGGAGCGCTTCGCCGCCTTGCCGGCGGGCGGGCGGCTGGTCATCGGCGAGACCGGCTTCGGCACGGGCTTGAATTTTTTGTGCGCCTGGCAGCTGTTCGACCAACACGCGGTAGCCGGGGCACGCCTGCATTTTGTCAGCGTGGAGAAATACCCGCTGAGCCACGCTGACCTGCGGCGCGCCCTGGCCCTGTGGCCGGAGCTTGAACCTTATGCCGAGCAATTACTGGCGCAGTACATCGCCATCCATCCAGGCTTCCAGCAGTTGGTGCTGGACCACGGCCGCGTGACCCTGACGCTATTGATCGGCGATGCCCTGGAGCAATTGCCGCAACTGGATGCACAGGTCGATGCCTGGTTTCTCGACGGCTTCGCCCCGGCGAAAAATCCTGACATGTGGACCGCCGAGCTGTTCGCCGAACTGGCGCGCCTGGCAGCACCGGGCTCGACCATCAGCACCTTCACCAGCACCGGTTGGGTACGGCGGCTGATCAACGCCGCCGGGTTCAAGATGAAACGCACGCCGGGCATCGGCCATAAGTGGGAGATCCTGCGCGGGGAGTTTCTCGGTTGGCCCGAACACACACCGCGGCCCGTCACTGGCGCGCCGTGGTTCGCACGGCCGGCGCCCGCGCCGAGCGAACGCCGGGCTCTGGTGATCGGCGGTGGGCTGGCTGGTTGCTGCACGGCGGCCAGCCTGGCGGCGCGGGGCTGGCAGGTGTGCCTGCTGGAACGTCACGCGGCCTTGGCCCAGGAAGCCTCGGGCAATCCGCAGGGCGTGCTGTACCTGAAACTGTCGGCCCATGGCACGGCGCTGTCACAGTTGATTGTCAGCGGCTTCGGCTACACCCGTCGGCTGCTGGAGCATTTGCAGCGCGGGGTGGACTGGGACGCCTGCGGTGTACTGCAACTGGCGTTCAATCCCAAGGAGGCCGAACGCCAGACCCAACTGGCCGAGGCCTTCGCGCCGGACCTGCTGCACCGCGTGGATGCGGCCCAGGCCCAAGCCCACGCGGGTATACCGCTGGAGATGGGCGGGCTGTTTTTCCCCGAAGGCGGCTGGGTCAATCCGCCCGCCCTGTGCGCGTGGCAGGCGCGGCATCCCAGCGTGGAGGTGCGCTTGCATCAGGAGGCGCTCACCTTGCACCGCGTCGACGGCCAATGGCAGGCCCGCAACGGTGACACGCTGGTCGCCAGCGCGCCCGTGGTGGTGCTCGCCGGCGCCGCCGAGATCAAGCGCTTTCCCTTCAGCGCCACGCTGCCGCTCAAGCGGATTCGCGGGCAAATCACGAGCCTTGCGCAAACTGTCGAGAGCCGAGCGTTGAGCACGGTGGTGTGCGGGCAAGGTTATGTTGCGCCGGCCCGTTTGGGCGAACACACCCTGGGCGCCAGTTTCGATTTCAAGAGCGAGGACCTCACGCCTACCCTCGCCGAACACGCCGATAACCTGACGCTGCTGCGGGAAATTTCCCCAGCCCTGTTGCACGCCTTGCACGCCGACACTCAGCCGCTTGAAACCCTGGAAGGCCGAGCGGCCTTCCGCTGCACCAGCCCCGACTATCTACCCATTGTCGGCCCGCTGGCCGATGCGAGCGCGTTTGCCGAGGCGTACGGCGTGTTGGCCAAGGACGCCCGCCAGGTACCCGATACGCCGTGCCCGTGGCTGGACGGTGTGTACATCAACAGCGGCCATGGTTCTCGCGGCCTGATCACCGCGCCTTTATCGGCGCAACTGCTGGCGGCGTGGCTGGATAACGAACCGCTGCCGTTGCCCGTCAGCGTTGCCCAGGCCTGCCATCCCAACCGGTTTGCCCTGCGCGAATTGATTCGCGGCAAAGCGCGACCAGCGCCCTGAGCGCGAAACGGCGAAAGCGGCGGTGCCATTAGCTAAAGTCCACTTATAACTTATCGTTCTAAAACTCCCGGGTTGTGCCTGGGGTCAGTTTCTGGGTAAGCGCCCTTTTGGTGCGTATTGAGTATTGACCCCTCCCCAACGGAAAAACCGGTAAGGAACTTATGTGTGGATTAGCTGGCGAGTTACGCTTTGATCATCAACCTGCCGACCTGGCAGCCGTGGAACGCATCACGCATCACCTCGCCCCTCGTGGCCCCGACGCCTGGGGTTTCCATGCCCAAGGGCCGATTGCCCTGGGCCATCGCCGCCTGAAAATCATGGACCTGTCGGACGGCTCCGCCCAACCGATGGTCGACGCCCAACTGGGCTTGTCACTGGCATTCAATGGCGCGATTTACAATTTCCCGGAACTGCGCCAAGAGCTGGAAGCCTTGGGCTATGCTTTCTATTCCGGCGGCGACACCGAAGTGCTGCTCAAGGGCTATCACGCCTGGGGCGAAGCGCTGCTGCCCAAGCTCAATGGCATGTTTGCCTTTGCCATCTGGGAGCGCGATGCCCAGCGGCTGTTCATCGCCCGCGACCGCCTCGGCGTAAAGCCCCTGTACCTATCGCGCACCGGCCAGCGCCTGCGCTTTGCCTCGGCGTTGCCGGCGTTGCTCAAGGGCGGCGATATCAACCCGATTCTCGACCCGGTCGCACTCAACCATTACCTCAATTTTCACGCCGTGGTGCCCGCGCCGCGCACGCTGCTGGCGGGCATTGAAAAGCTGCCGCCAGCGAGCTGGATGCGCATCGATGCGAACGGCAAGACCGAACAGCAAACTTGGTGGACCCTGCCCTATGGTCCCCGTGATGACGAAAAAAACCTGAGCCTGGAAGACTGGACCGACCGCGTGCTCGACAGCACCCGCGAAGCCGTGGCCATCCGTCAACGCGCGGCGGTCGACGTCGGCGTGCTGCTTTCCGGTGGCGTCGACTCGAGCATGCTGGTCGGCCTGCTGCGCGAAGTGGGCGTCGAAGACTTGTCGACCTTCTCCATCGGTTTTGAAGACGCCGGCGGCGAGCGCGGCGACGAGTTCCAGTACTCGGATTTGATCGCCAAGCACTACGGTACCCGCCACCACCAATTGCGCATTGCCGAAAGCGAGATTATCGAGCAGTTGCCAGCGGCCTTCCGTGCCATGAGCGAGCCGATGGTCAGCCATGACTGCATCGCCTTCTACCTGCTGTCGCGGGAAGTGGCCAAGCATTGCAAGGTGGTGCAGAGCGGCCAGGGCGCCGACGAACTGTTCGCCGGTTACCACTGGTACCCACAGGTTGACGGCGCCAGCGACCCGTATGCGGCGTATCGCGAGGCATTTTTCGACCGCAGCTACGACGACTATGCCGCCACCGTCGCGCCGAAATGGCTGACCGCCAACGACGCCGCCGGGGACTTCGTGCGCGAACATTTCGCGATGCCGGGCGCGGACGCTGCGGTGGACAAGGCCCTGCGCCTGGACAGCACGGTGATGCTGGTGGACGACCCGGTCAAACGCGTCGACAACATGACCATGGCCTGGGGCCTGGAGGCGCGCACGCCGTTTCTCGACTATCGCCTGGTGGAACTCTCGGCCCGCGTGCCGGGCAAGTTCAAGCTGCCCGACGGCGGCAAGCAGGTGCTCAAGGAGGCCGCGCGCCGCGTGATCCCCAGCGAGGTCATCGACCGCAAGAAAGGCTACTTCCCAGTGCCAGGTCTCAAGCACTTACAGGGTGACACCCTCAACTGGGTGCGCGAGCTGTTGCTGGATCCCAGCCAGGACCGTGGCCTATTCAACCCCGCCATGCTCGACCGCTTGCTGACGGACCCACAGGGCCAATTGACCCCATTGCGCGGCTCCAAGCTGTGGCAACTTGCGGCGTTGAACCTGTGGCTCAGCGAACAAGGAATCTGATTGATGAAACCTAACGCTGCGGCATATAGCCAACGCTTACTCAAGGGCCAGGCGCCGACCTACGAGCGCCTGCAGGCCCGGCTTGCCGAAGACGGCAGCGCCCAGGGCCCCGACCCGATTGCCGTGCATTGCGGCTGGGGCCGCTTGCTGATCGGGCATACCTTTCCCGACCCCGCCAGCCTTGCCCAGGAGCTGCTCAACGAGCAGCCCGGCGAGCGTGACATCGCGCTGTATGTAGCCGCACCCCAGCAGATCCTGGGGATCGATCCGCAGCAGCTGTTCCTCGACCCTTCCGACACCCTGCGCCTGTGGTTCAGCGATTACCGCCCGGCCACGCGGGTGTTTCGCGGCTTTCGTATCCGTCGGGTACAAAGCGAGGCCGACTGGCAGGCGGTGAACCTGCTGTATCAGGGACGCGGCATGCTGCCCATCGACCCCGAACGCCTGACCCCGCGCCATCAAGGTGGCCCGGTGTACTGGCTGGCGGAAGATGAAGACAGCGGCGCGGTCATCGGCAGCGTGATGGGCCTGAACCACCAGAAGGCCTTTCACGACCCGGAAAACGGTTGCAGCCTGTGGTGCCTGGCGGTAGACCCGCAATGCACACGCCCCGGTGTGGGTGAAGTGCTGGTGCGCCACCTGGTGGAACACTTTATGAGTCGTGGCTTGAGCTACCTGGACCTGTCGGTGCTGCACGATAACCGCCAGGCCAAGAGCCTCTACGCCAAGCTCGGTTTTCGCGCGCTGACCACCTTTGCGATCAAGCACAAGAATGGCATCAACCAGCCGCTGTTTCTCGGCCCTGGGCCACAGGCGGGGTTCAATCCTTATGCGCGCATCATTGTCGAAGAAGCCCATCGGCGCGGTATCGATGTGCACGTGGACGATGCCGATGCCGGGCTGTTCACCCTCAGCCACGGCGGGCGCCGCGTGCGTTGCCGGGAGTCGTTGAGCGACCTGACCAGCGCCATCAGCATGACCTTGTGCCAGGACAAGAGCCTGACTCACAAAGTGCTCAAGGCCGCCGGTTTGCAGTTGCCTTCGCAACAGTTGGCCGGCAGCGCCGATGACAACCTGGAATTTCTCGAAGAGCACCAACGCATCGTGGTCAAGCCGCTGGATGGCGAGCAGGGCCAGGGCGTGGCGGTGGACCTGCGGACTATCGAGGAAGTACAAGCGGCGATTGAAGCGGCGCGCCAGTTCGACAGCCGGGTGCTGCTCGAAAGCTTCCACGAAGGCCTGGACCTGCGCATCCTGGTGATCGGCTTTGAAGTGGTCGCCGCCGCGATTCGTCGCCCGGCCGAAGTGATAGGCGATGGTCAGCATTCGATCCGCGCCTTGATCGAAGCCCAGAGCCGGCGGCGCCAGGCCGCCACCGATGGCGAAAGCAAGATCCCACTGGACGCGGAAACCGAGCGCACCCTGAAAGCCGCCGGGTATGACTACCACAGCGTCCTGCCGCGCGGCGTGCAACTGGCCGTGCGTCGCACCGCCAACCTGCATACTGGCGGCTGCCTGGAAGATGTCACGGCGATCCTGCACCCGACCCTGGTGGACGCCGCTGTGCGCGCCGCCCGTGCGCTGGATATTCCCATGGTCGGCCTCGACCTGCTGGTGCCCGCCGCCGACCAACCCGAGTACGTGTTCATTGAAGCCAATGAACGGGCCGGCCTGGCCAATCATGAACCGCAACCTACCGCTGAGAAGTTTGTGGATTTGTTGTTTCCGCACAGTCAGCCGGCCACCTGACCTCTGATCGTTCCCACGCTCCGCGTGGGAATGCCTCAAGGGACGCTCCGCGTCCGCTGTTGTGACGCAGAGCCTCACGGGCTGCATTCCCACGCAGAGCGTGGGAACGATCGCCCTCAACCCATCAGGAGTTTCCATGACCCGAACCATTCCCGAACCGGATCTCGCCTACCTGCAGAAAGTCCTGCTGGAAATGCTCGCCATTCCCAGCCCCACCGGGTTTACCGACACCATCGTGCGCTACGTCGCTGAACGCCTGGAAGAACTCGGCATCCCGTTTGAAATGACCCGGCGCGGTACGATTCGCGCCACCCTCAAGGGCCAGAAGAACAGCCCTGACCGCGCCGTCTCTGCGCATCTGGACACCATCGGCGCCGCCGTACGCGCGATCAAGGACAACGGCCGCTTGACACTGGCGCCGGTCGGCTGCTGGTCGAGCCGTTTTGCCGAAGGCAGCCGCGTCAGCCTGTTCACCGACAACGGGGTGATTCGCGGCAGCGTGTTGCCATTGATGGCCTCCGGGCACGCGTTCAACACCGCCGTGGATGAAATGCCGGTGAGCTGGGACCACGTCGAATTGCGCCTGGACGCCTACTGCGCGACCCGCGCCGACTGCGATTCCCTGGGGATCGGCATCGGTGACTACGTGGCGTTCGACCCACTGCCGGAATTCACCGAAAGCGGTCACATCAGCGCGCGTCACCTGGACGACAAAGCCGGCGTCGCCGCCCTGCTCGCCGCGCTCAAGGCGATCATCGACAGCGGCGAACCCTTGCTCATCGATTGCCACCCGCTGTTCACCATCACCGAGGAAACCGGCAGCGGCGCGGCCGCCGCCCTGCCCTGGGATGTCAGTGAGTTCGTCGGTATCGATATCGCCCCGGTCGCCCCCGGCCAGCACTCCAGCGAACACGCGGTGAGCGTGGCGATGCAGGATTCCGGTGGGCCGTATGACTATCACCTGTCACGGCATTTGCTGCGCCTGGCGGCGGATAACGACCTGCCGGTGCGCCGTGACCTGTTCCGCTATTACTTCAGCGATGCGCATTCGGCAGTGACCGCCGGGCATGACATCCGCACGGCCCTGCTGGCGTTCGGTTGCGATGCCACCCACGGTTACGAGCGCACCCATATCGACAGCCTGGCGGCCCTCAGTCGTCTGCTCGGTGCCTACATCCTCAGCCCACCAGTCTTTGCCAGCGATGCGCAACCGGCCCAGGGCTCCCTGGACCGCTTCAGCCATCAGATCGAGCATGAGACGCACATGGAGAGCGATACCCGCGTGCCGTCGGTGGACAGCCTGGTCGGCCAGAAGTCCGACGCCGACAACAGCTGATACTGGCAACCAAGGTCCTGGCGCAGTAGCATCGCCGGGACCTGACACCTGAGGCTTGTATGCTGATTCCCTACGACGCGCTTGAAGTCGATACCCTGACCCGCCTCATCGAAGATTTCGTTACCCGCGATGGCACCGACAATGGCGACGACACGCCGCTGCAAACCCGCGTATTGCGCGTACGCCAGGCCTTGACCAAGGGCCAGGCGTTGATCGTGTTCGATCCGGACAGCGAACAATGCCAGTTGATGCTCAAGCACGACGTGCCCAAGCACCTGTTTGACTGAAGGCGACGCTAAGGGTTAGGCACCGGCACCGGATGAGCGGCGCCGGCCTGGCGTTCGAGGATTTTGCGGTAGACCTCGGCGCGATGCACGCTGATCCCTACGGGCGCTTCGATGCCGAATTTCACCTGGCGTCCGTTGATTTCGAGAATGTGCAAGACGATGTCATCGCCGATGGCGATGGTTTCGCCTACAACACGGCTTAAGACCAGCATGGCGGGTGTCCTTTTCGAGTGTCTGGCCCCCGACCTTGCTCGCTTGAAGCTTAACCAGCAATGGCACGCGGCCAAATCAGGCGTCCCCTACATGGAGAGGTAATTTACCTGACAGACCGCATCCGAATCAGGCTTTGGTAGCCTGCGCCTTGGCGCGCATTTTGTCGGCCATCAGCGTCATCTCGTCATACAGCAACTGCGGGTTTTTCTGTTTGAGCGTCCACGCCATCCGTCCCTGCTCGTGGGGCAGAATCATGAACTCACCGGCAGCCACGCGCTGATAAATGTAGTCGGCGATCTGCGTCGCCGAGATCGGTGAACTCTCGAGCAACTTGCCCACCTGCGCCTTCATTGCCGGGGTCGGCCCACGGAATGAATCGAGCAGATTGGTCTGGAAAAACGACGGGCATACCACATGCACGCCGATTTCCTGCTGCTTGAGTTCCACCAGCAGACTTTCCGACAGCGCCACTACACCGGCCTTGGCCACGTTGTAGTTGCTCATGGCTGGCCCCTGCATCAGCGCGGCCATCGAGGCGATGTTGATGATGCGCCCATTGCTCTTTTCCAGCAGCGGCAGGAACGCCTTGCAGCCCTTGACCACGCCCATCAGGTTGATTGCGATCTGCCAGTCCCAATCCTCGAGAGACAACTCGGCAAAGAACCCACCGGACGCCACACCGGCGTTATTGACGATGATATCGATGCCGCCAAGCTTCACCTCGCAGGCCTGGGCGAACGCGGTGAGCTGGCTGTAGTCACGCACATCGCAGCGCTGGGTGAAACCATCGCCACCGGCTTCGCGCACCAGCCTGAGGGTTTCCTGCAAGCCAGTTTCGCTGACATCCGACAAGGCCAGCTGCCAACCCTCGCGGGCCCAGCGCAGAGCGATTTCACGACCCAGGCCGGACCCGGCGCCAGTGATCATCATGCGGTTTTGCATAGGAAGTAGCCTTGTGGTTCACCAGAGGAGTGACCGGCAGTGTAGCGAAGGTTTTTGCCGCGCCCACGCACCATCAGAGTGATGAATGCCCCAGGCAAACCGCGGGCTCGGTCGGATGCGCGCGCATAGCCTAAGTTCAATATTTTTCAACTAACTTGATGTATTTGCGCGGGTGTTAAAAGAAATAAGCGAGCAACCAAATTGCTTTAAAAAAATACGGAATTTTCTGTGAAGTGACAGAGTCGGAGTTGTTAAGCCGTCCATAATCAAGTGGACGAGACTCCCGCTGAATAACCGGTCTTTACGCAAGGCCTATAAGGAATAAAACCATGAGCCTGATCCTGATCATTATCCTGATTCTACTGTTGGTCGGCGGCCTGCCAGTGTTCCCGCACTCGCGTAACTGGGGTTATGGCCCGTCGGGTATCCTGGGCGTAGTGCTGGTCGTTCTGCTGGTGCTGTTGTTACTCGGCAAGATATAAACGCTGCGTACGCAGATAAAAAAAGAGGCCTCGATTGAGGCCTCTTTTTTTTGCCGATGCGTTAGTCCGGCTTACCGTCTATGACGCCTGCGGTGTTATCCAGCAGGCTCTTGGTGGCGGTTTGCAGGAACGACTCGAGCTTCTGCTTCAGCGCCGCTTCGTCGGGCGATTCGGCGATTACTTTGCCGGTCGGGTTGGCGCCCAGTTCGTATTGCCACAGTTTGGGTGGCATTTCCTTGGGCAAGACCAGCACACGGTCAGCCGTGAGCAGGGCGACGGTCTGGTCGCTGCCCGACGGTTTGATCACGCCGAAGCCTTTGTCGCCTTCCGGCAGGTTGAGCAGGTCGCGGCCCCAGCACTGGTGCAGGGTGTCACCGCCCAGGCGGCCCATGATGGTCGGGACGATATCAATCTGGGTGCCCACGGTGTGGTCACGCTCGCCGAACTTTTCCTGCATGCCCGGCGCGATCATCAGCATCGGTACATTGAAACGGCCCAGGTCCATCTCGGTGATCTGCTGCTCGTTACCGAAGCCGTGGTCACCCACCACCACGAACAGGGTTTCCTTGAAGTACGGCTCCTTGCGGGCCTTCTCGAAGAACTGGCCCAGCGCCCAATCGGAGTAACGCATGGCGGTCAAATGCTCGTTGAGGCTGCCACGGTCAGTGACTTTCTCGACCGGCAATGGCGTCGGCAAGGCGTACGGCGTGTGGTTGGACAGGGTTTGCAGCAGCGCGTAGAACGGCTTGCCGCCTTCGCGGGCTTTCAGTTCTTCCAGGCCACGGTTGAACATGTCCTGGTCGGAAACGCCCCAGGTCGGGTCGGAAAACACCGGGTTGACGAAGTCATTGCGGCCAATGAAGTTGGTCATGCCCTGGTTGCTGAAAAAGCCCGACTGGTTGTCCCAGGCGAAGTCGCCGTTGTAGACATACACATCATTGAAATCCCGCGCGCTGAGCAACTGCGGCAGGCCCGACAGCTTGTGGCTGCCTTCGGGGGTCTGCATCAGGTATTCGAAGCCCGGCAGGTTCGGGAAGCAGGCCATGGTGGCGAACATACCCTGGTGGGTGTGGGTACCGTTGGAGAAGAAGCGATCGAACAGCAGGCCTTCCTTGGACAACTTGTCGAAGTACGGCGTGATGTTGCCTGGACGGCCCAGGGCGCCCACCGAGTGACCGGCGAAGCTTTCCATCAGGATCACTACCACGTTCTTGATCGGCAAGGTCTTCTCGGCCGGTGGCGTGAAATCACGGCGCACGGCAGCGGTGTCGGTATCCACCAGTTTTTCGCTCGGCAGTACCAGCATGTCCCGCACGGTCTGGGTGGCCAGCGGTTGCTCCAGGGTGGCCTTCCAGATGTTGGAGCGATCTTCGGAGAAGCGCGACTTGGCCGCAGCGATCAGCGACAGCGTGCCATTGAGGCCAAGCTGGTTGGCGAAGTTCGAATCAGTGGTGTAGACATCCCCCCAACGCAGCGGCGGACCCTGGCGCAGGGTGCCGCGGATGGCGACCACCGCGACCAGCAGGCACACCACGAACACGGCGATGCGGCTGTACCACGGCGCCACCGGGCGCGTGCCGATGCTGCCGCCACTGAACGGGCCACGCGGGCGCGTTGCGCGGTCGGCGCCCTTGAAGGCCATGCTCAGGATCAGCGTGCCCACGGCCCAGGCCAACAGGTAACGCACCACCGGGAATCCGTACCAGAGCATGCTCATCACGGTTTTCGGGTCTTCCTTCACATACTGGAAGACCAGGCCGTTGAGGCGCTGGTGGAACTCACGGTAGAAGTCCATCTCCATCAGGCCGAGGAACAGCGCAATGCTGGACGCGACGGTCAACCACAAGCGGAAGAACCCACGCGCCGCCATGGCCCGTACGCTGAACAACGCCAGCAGCAGCGGGATCAGCAGGTACATCACCAGGCGGATATCCAGGCGCAGGCCATTGGCGAACGCTTCCAGGAAGGTCGAGGCCGGTGTGTCGAGGATCATCTCGCGGTTGTAGACCAGCAACGCCAGGCGCAGCAGGGAGAACATCACCATCATGACCAGTGCGCAAAGCAGCGTGTACGCCAGATGGGATTTGACGGTCGGTTGCAGCAGGCGATTTGAAGCGCGCGGCTGATTCAGGGCGTCCGGGTTTGCCATGTCGTTTTAGGACCCATTGGAAGTTGAAGTTGCGAAATAATGCAGTGGCGTCCGTCCCTCGCCCAGGCTGGCCGGGGTGGGCGGTTAACGCGGTGGGGCAAATGGTGCCCGATCAACGGCATCAACGCTATAAATTACTGAACGAGCGCCGCCGCCGTGCCTTTATGGGCACTCGGGGGATAGAGCCTTGGCAGCGGAATAAAGCGGGCGAATTGTCTTGGATGGGATGTGAAAATTTCGTGCAGCGAATATTTCGACACACAAATCTCTCAAACACACCGGAGGCAAATGTGGGAGGGGGCTTGCCCCCGATGGCGGTGGGTCAGCACTGGATAGAGTGACTGTCACTACGCCATCGGGAGCAAGCCCCCTCCCACATTGCTGTGCTCACTCTGGATTTGAAGTGAGCGAGCGATCAGATGCGCACGTTACCGCGCGGCCCGGCGATCGCCCAGATGATCAGGCCCAGTACCGGCAGCAGCAGGATCAGCAAAATCCACAGCACCTTGGCGCCCGTGCTCGCGCCGCTTTTGAACACGTTGATGATCGCCCAGATATCCAGCGCGAGGATGATCAGGCCAATCAGGCCGTTGAAAGTGGAACCCATGGTGTCGCTCCTAAGTGAGGGCATGCCCTTGTAGGATAGTCAGCCCTGGCCGGGGTTCCGTTTTATTTCAGACGTGTACGGCAATCTTCAGGGCTTCCAGCGACGGTTCGGCCTGGATGCCGACCTCGGCGCACAGCTCCAGCACGCGCGGCAGGTCATTGCCGAACACCAGCACGGCCTGGATTTCGTCATCGAGCAACTGGCTGAAGTTGAGCAGCACATAGCCGCCGTCTTCCGGGCTCAGGGCGCTCATTTGGATCTGGATGCGGTTGAGCGCCGTCAGGTCTTCGGTTTTCGCCAGTTGCTTGGGCTTGAGGTTGAACGCCACGCCCGGACCAAACGAAGCGACGATCTGATCAAACAGGTCGGCGTAGGTGTCGGCCTGGAACAGCACGGTGTCCGGCAGGCTGCCGATTACTACCCACTCCCCCAGCGGAATCGGGAAGGTGTCGTCGTAGTTGATATCCGGATTGGCCGCCAGAAAAGCCGCAGGGTCCGCGTAGGCCTGAGCTGCTTCGTCGGCGATACGCACCACCTCGTCCTCGGCCATGACGCCGGCGCTGATTTTGCTGATGAGTTCGACGAGAACGGTTTTCATGGGATGGTCCTGTGGCGGGCGGGTTTTCGAGGGCGCGTAGCCTACACCAGTTTTTGCAACAACGCCGCCGTATCCACGGCCCCCATGGTCTGCGCCGCAGCCAGCGCTGTCGCGCCCTGGGCGTCGGTAGCCTTGGGATTGGCCCCCTGGCCGAGCAGGTATTCAAGCATTTCGACGCGGTTGAACATGGCCGCCATCATCAATGCCGTGCGCCCATCCGAAGAAGCCGCTTCAACCGGGGTTCCGCCCTCGATCAGCGCCTTGACCACGGGCAGGTTGCCCTTGAAGGCCGCACCGGCAATTGGCAGCTGGTTCTTATCGTTGGCAATCAACGGATCGGCCTTGAACTCCAGCAACACTTTTACCGCCTCGGCATGGCCGTGGTAGGCCGCAAGCATCAGCAGCGTGTCGCCGTTGTGATTACGGAAGTTGGCCGGCAAGCCTTTGGCCAATAGCGCTGCGAGCATGGCGGCGTCGCCTTTGCGGGCGACGTCGAAGACTTGCTCGGCGAATTCGGCGGCTTCGTCTTCGGTCATCTGTTTGGGCTGAGTCGACATGTAGGGCTCCTGTGTAATGCTGTATATGGCGCCCAGTGTCGCGATGGAGTTCCCGGCTGTCATGGCTTTTTTGTCAAAAATGCCGATAGGCACAATCAATAGCGAACGTGGTGCCAGCCCTTCTTTAGCTGTACACGCGGGATTTAAACTGAGTCGTCTCCCGATTAGCGCCTGCGGCCTGAATGGAATTTATCCGCGAAACCCACGGTCATAATCGGTAGGGAAAACGTATTGCGCGTAAAAAGTAACCAGTTGGATAACGCAAAATGCAGGATGCACGATAGCCCTTCATGCAAATTGCACGAAAACGAAAATCCTGAAAAATTATAACTTATTGATTTACAAGGATTTTTTAAGACGCTCAATACTGGCACAATCACTGCACCTATCACTCCATGCTTGCCCACTTGAGCCAATGGAGCTGATAGACATGAGCCTGATCCAAGATAAATTCGCTTCGGTATTTTCCAACTACGACGTCACCACCCAGCCACGTCCGGACGGCGGCATCTTGTTGACCCTGCGCAACAGCGAAGGCAAGCAGGTCAAACGCTCGATCTCGTATCAGCAGTTGCACACCGCCGACCAGCTCACTTGGGTGATCAGTGCGATCCGCCGCGACCTGGCCGAACAAGCCAGTGAACTGCCGCAAATTTCGATGCTGCAAAGCCAGAACCGCTTTGCCTTGCCGACCTACCACTCGGCATAAGCTTCACCCAGCTAAAAAGGGCTGCGACGCCGTTGAGCGTCGCGGCCCTTTTTTATGCCGTCAGCACAGGCCCTGGCGCGCCGCCTCATTCATCGCCTGCACGCGGTTATTCACATCGAGCTTGCCGTAGATATTGCGCAGATGGAATTTGACCGTAGCCTGCGAGGTGCAGCGAATCCTGCTCATCTCCCATATGGTCTTACCTTCGGAGGCCCACCGCAGGATCTGCAGCTCCGTCTTGGTCAGGGGCTTGCCGAGTAAACTCAAGCGTCTTCTGATAACCGTCGGTACAACGTCCGGAAAAACGTCCAACGGCTGAGATAACTCCTCGGGGCGATTCATTACTTTCTCCTTTTTTTATATGCTGATGCGCTGTCACCCTTCGGATTCTTCCTATTGACAGCGACATAAACATTGAACGAGGAGAGAGTTACATAACTGGCGAAATGAGAGAGCAAGGCCGAGGATAAACAGCCAAGCCCTACATGTATTCAGGCTTCTTCCCACAGCACATTCCAACGTGCCGGGGTTGAACATCTAAAAGACTTGTTTTAGTCGTCCAGCTTGGCAGCGTCACGGGCGATGTCATTACCGCTCAAGGTCGGCACCGAACCCTCTGCGGTGTTGAACATATGCAGCGCAACAAAATGCGGGTTCTCGCCCGTGTCGAACCAATGGGGCGTGCCAGCGGGCACGATCAGCAGATCGTTCTTCTCACACCGCACGCCGTAGACATAATCGCCAATGCGCAACGAGAACAATCCCTGGCCAGCGATGAAGCAGTGCGCCTGATCTTCACGGCAGGTGTGCTCGCTCAGGCGTTCGGCCGGCAGCGTGTCTTTATGGGGATGATCACCGGTCACGCTGATCACCTTGACGCGGGCGTAGCCAAGCGCCTCGATCTGTGACTGATACGCCGCAATCATCTGCGCCTCGCTGGCGCCCTTTTCCAGCGCGGCGGGCTGCCAGCGCTCAAAGCGCACGCCTTTTTCGGCCAGGGTCGATTGAATGTCGTCGAAGTAGGTCAGCACTTTGTTCGGAGTGTCGGGTGTAGCGAGGGGGTAGACAGCGACGTAGCTCATTGCATGGCTCCTTGGTTCGGCTCTTGCAATCGAAGGCCAATGATAACGGCGGCGGCCAGGGCCGCGATGCTGGCGATACTGAAGGTGAGGGTCGGGCCCAGCAGGTTCCAGCTATAACCGGCATACAGCGCACCCAGCGCACCACCGGTGCCGGCCAGCGCGGCATAAAGCGCCTGGCCCTGGCCTTGCTGGCGATCGCCGAAACTGCGCTGCACGAAGGCGATGGCCGCCGCGTGGAAACTGCCGAACGTGGCGGCATGCAGCACTTGCGCCAGCAGCAGCACCAAGAAAAATTCGGCAAACGCACCGAGCAGCAACCAGCGCAGTGCCGCCAGCAGGAAACTGGCCAGCAGCACCCGGCGCACGGAGAAGCGCGTCAGGATGCGACTCATGGCCAGGAACATCAACACCTCCGCCACCACCCCGAGCGCCCACAGCAGGCCGATCACGCCACGGCTGTAGCCCAGGTGTTCCAGGTGCAGCGTGAGGAAGGTGTAATACGGGCCATGACTCATCTGCATCAGCGCCACACAGACATAGAAGGCCAGCACGCCGGGGCTGCGCAATTGGCGGATAAACCCGTCACCGGCCAGGCGCTTGCCGTGGCTGGCGGGCTGCGCGTTCGGCACCCACAGGCTGGCGCCGATGATGCCGGCCATGATCACCACGACCACCACCGGGTAGATATCCACGCTCAGCCAGTCGAACAGGCGGCCCATGATCACGACGGTGAGGATAAAGCCGATGGAGCCCCACAAGCGTATCTGGCTATAGCGCGAGGTTTGCTGTTGCAGGTGAGCCAGGGTGATCACTTCGAACTGCGGCAGTACCGCGTGCCAGAAGAACGCGTGCAAGGCCATGACCAGGGCCAGCCAGGCGTAAGTTTTGCTGACGAAAATCAGCGAAAAACTCAACAGCGTGCACACCGCGCCAAAGCGCACGATGGCCAAGCGTCGCCCGGTGTAATCGCCCAGCCAGCCCCAGAGATTGGGCGCCACGCAGCGCATCAGCATGGGGATGGCCACCAGCTCGCCGATACGCGCGCTGGAAAAGCCCAGGTAATCGAAGTACAACGCCAGGAATGGCGCCGTCGCCCCGAGCAGGGCGAAGTAGAACAGGTAAAAGCTGGAGAGGCGCCAATAAGGGAGGGCTGTCACCTTCAGCCCTTCACAGCTGGCCCAGTACCGGCGTACTCACCTGCACATCAGCGTTTTGCCCGCGATTGCGCAGCAGATGGTCCATCAACACGATGGCCATCATGGCTTCGGCAATCGGCGTGGCGCGGATGCCGACGCACGGGTCGTGGCGGCCTTTGGTGATCACGTCCACCGGGTTGCCATGCACATCGATCGAGCGGCCCGGCGTGGTGATGCTCGACGTGGCCTTGAGCGCCAGGTGCGCCACGATCGGCTGGCCCGAGGAGATACCGCCGAGGATGCCGCCGGCGTTGTTGCTGAGGAAACCCTGCGGGGTCATCTCATCGCGATGCTCGGTGCCGCGTTGGGCCACACAGGCGAAACCGGCGCCGATTTCCACGCCCTTGACCGCATTGATGCTCATCAGCGCATGGGCCAGTTCGGCGTCGAGGCGGTCGAAGATCGGCTCGCCCAGGCCCGGCTTCACGCCTTCGGCCACCACGGTGATCTTGGCACCGACCGAATCCTGATCGCGGCGCAACTGGTCCATGTAGGCTTCCAGTTCCGGCACCTTGTCCGGGTCGGGGCAGAAGAACGCATTGTCTTCGACGCTGTCCCAGGTCTTGAACGGGATTTCAATCGGGCCGAGCTGGCTCATATAGCCACGGATGACGATGCCCTGGGTTGCCAGGTATTTCTTGGCGATGGCACCGGCCGCCACGCGCATCGCGGTTTCGCGGGCCGAGCTGCGGCCGCCGCCACGGTAGTCGCGTTCGCCGTATTTGTGATGGTAGGTGTAGTCGGCATGGGCCGGGCGGAACAGGTCCTTGATCGCCGAGTAGTCCTTGGACTTCTGGTCGGTATTGCGGATCAGCAGGCCGATGGCGCAGCCAGTGGTGCGGCCTTCGAACACACCGGAGAGGATCTCGACTTCATCGGGTTCCTGGCGCTGGGTGGTGTGACGGCTGGTGCCGGGCTTGCGCCGGTCCAGGTCACGTTGCAGGTCTTCCAGAGACAACTCGAGGCCGGGCGGGCAGCCGTCGACAATGGCGACCAACGCCGGGCCATGGCTTTCGCCCGCGGTGGTGACAGTGAACAGCTTGCCGAAGGTATTGCCGGACATGCAGGGCGCTCCGTGAAGTCAGTTGAAACAAGTCAACCGTAATAACTTAAGGCGGCCAGTATACGCAGGCTAACCGACTAGTTCATCCTCGAAACCTTACCGGTAGACGTTGGTCCAACCGGCACCTCTCCAATGATGGCGCGATGATGCTGCGAGTTTTGCTGTTCACCCTCACCTTGTTTACCGTCGCGGCCCAGGCCGCCTCCCCTGTCGTACTCCAGCGGCCTATCAGCCTGGACACCGGCAGCGGTGAGCTGTTTGGCTCGCTGCTACTGCCGCAGTCCGAGCAACCCGTGCCGGTGGTGCTGATCATCGCCGGCTCAGGCCCCACCGACCGCAACGGCAACAGCGCCGATGGCGCGCGCAATGACAGCCTCAAGCGCCTGGCCTGGGTGCTGGCCCGGCACAATATCGCCAGCGTGCGCTATGACAAACGCGGCGTGGCCGCCAGCCTTGCCGCGACCCCTGACGAGCGCAACCTGACCCTCGACGCCTACGTGTCCGACGCCGTGGCCTGGGGCAAGTTGCTCAAGGCCGACAAGCGCATGGGCCCGCTGATCGTGCTGGGCCACAGCGAGGGCGCGCTGGTCGCCGCCCTCGCCGCGCCGCAATTGAGTCCGGCCGGGGTGATTTCCCTGTCCGGCAGCGCCCGCCCGGTCGATCAAGTCATTCGCCAGCAACTGGCCGATCACCTACCCCCGGCCCTGCTACTGCGCAGCAACGAAATTCTCGACCACCTCAAGGCGGGCCAGGTGGATGCCGATGTGCCGCGCCCGCTGGAAGGTATTTTCCGACCCAGCGTGCAGCCTTATCTGATCAGCCTGTTCCGCGCCGATCCGTCGGCGGCCTTTGCACGGCTGACCATGCCCGCCCTGATCATTCAGGGCACCAACGACATCCAGGTCGGCGTCGGCGATGCCCAGCAGCTGAAAAAAGCCAAGCCGGACGCGCAACTGACCGTGATCGAAGGCATGAACCATGTCATGCGCATCGTGCCCAACAACGTCAAGCAGCAACTGGCGTCCTACAACGACCCGAAATTGCCCCTCGCCGCCGAACTGGGCGAGCGGATAGTGCGCTTTATCGACGGACTTGCTCCCCGTTAAGCGGCTATTGGCCTCCAGTCCTGGAGAAAACGGCCGATAAGCCCAGAATCGACAGTAAAAAGACTGTCGGCTCGCAGGGCTTGGACAGGATCGCGCCGCATGACAACCACAGAAGCAACCCCAGAATCCACCGCCGACATCCCGGCTGAAACCGAGGCCGCAGCAGCAGCGGCGCTGCCGTGGGCGGACGTGCACGCCGAACATTTCAAGATGCTGCGCCTCGCCCCGTTGGCCACCGACCGTGCGACCGGCGCGCGGCCATTGCGCTTTGTGCAGTTCGGTTATGCCGAGCGCCATGACTCGCATCACAGCCTGTTGCGCATGGTCATCCAATTGCCCGGCCAGCGCGTACGCCGCGAGCAGAACCAGCTGGATATCTGGGTGGATCACGATAAACATCGCGTGCACTTCGGCCCGGGTAACAGCCTGGAAATCGAACCGGTCAACCGCGGTCTCGGCCGCTTTCTGGTCGCCCAGGCCGCAGCCTGGGCCAAGAAGAAGTGGTCACACTACCGCGTCGACGGCGTGGACCTAGCCAACAAGGACGCGCTCAACGAAGCCACGCGCCTGCGCCGCGATCACTTCCTGCGCATCCAGGGTTTTGACGTGGCCTACGCCGACGTGCAGCACCTCAAGGGTAACGTGCAGCCGGGCAAGGTCAGCGACGTGCTGGACAGTTGGAACACCGAGAAGGTGCAATTCGTGGAAATCCTCGAAGCCGCGCAGATGCTGCAACAGGCCGAGCACAACCTGGCCGAGCACGAAGTGAGACTGCGCAAGGAAGAGGAAAAGGTCACCAAGTTCAAGCGCGAGGACAGCGGTTTGCGCTTTACCATCACCTGCCTGGTGGCGTTTACCGTGTTTCAGGCGGGGCTTCTGATTTGGATTGCCACTCACCGTTAGCAGGTTGGAATGCCACCAATGTGGGAGGGGGCTTGCCCCCGATAGCGGTGTGTCAGCTGGCAATGCATTTACTGACACTGCCTCATCGGGAGCAAGCCCCCTCCCACATTGACCGTGTTTCTTCAGTTAGATCCTATCGGTGAAGATCGCTTGATGCGCCCTGCACTGCTCAGCCGTGAGCATGAACACCCCATGCCCGCCGCGCTGGAAGTCCAGCCAGGCAAAGTCCACTTCCGGGTACAGCGCCTCGACATGCACCTGGCTGTTGCCCACTTCGACAATCAGCAACCCTTTCTCGGTCAGGTGGTCCGCCGCTTCGGCCAGCATCCGCCGTACCAGATTCAAGCCATCATCGCCGCAGGCCAGGCCCAGTTCGGGTTCGTGCTGGTATTCATCCGGCATGTCGGCGAAATCTTCGGCATCCACGTAAGGCGGGTTCGACACGATCAAATCGAAGCGTTGCCCCGGCAGGCCCTCGAAGCCGTCGCCCTGCACCGTATACACGCGCTCATCGACGCCATGCCGCTCGATGTTCTGGTTGGCCACTTCCAGGGCTTCGAAGGACAAGTCGCCCAGTACCACCTCGGCGTCCGGGAACTCGTAGGCACAGGCGATGCCGATGCAACCGGAGCCGGTGCACAGGTCCAGAATGCGCGCCGGGGGTTGGGCCAGCCAGGGTTCAAAGCGGTTTTCGATCAGCTCGCCAATCGGCGAGCGCGGAATCAGCACCCGTTCATCGACAATGAACGACATGCCGCAGAACCAGGCCTCTTTCAGCAAGTAGGCGGTGGGAATACGCTCATGGATGCGACGATGCAGTAAACGCTGCACATGGGAGATTTCCTCTTCCTCCAGATTGCAGTCCAGATAGCTGTCGGCAATTTCCCACGGCAAATGCAGGGCGCCGAGCACCAGTTGCCGGGCTTCGTCCCAGGCATTGTCGGTGCCGTGGCCAAAAAACAGGTCTTCCCCATGGAAACGGCTGACAGCCCAACGGATATGGTCGCGCAAAGTGCGCAGGCGGGAAGTGATCACGGGGGCAGACTCCTGGAAAAAACGACTGGCGATTCTAACAGCGTTCACCTGTACCGACGATGTACGAAACGCCTTTGCCATACGTCGGATTTCATCCAAATTGCCACCATGGGCTTAAACAACTCACCCACTTGACAGCGCTGCACGTCAACAACGGCGTACCTTACGATGGTAGCGATTCACAGAACCGCTCAGCCAGTGGACAATGTCACAAAAGCCCCCCTGACAGGAGCCCCAGAATGTCCGTTCCAAAGACGATGTTTCAACTCAGCGGTCGTGGTTACGCAGCTGCCAACCTTGCCCACGCGACGCTCGTGATCATCGACGCCCAGAAGGAGTACCTCAGCGGCCCACTCGCCCTTTCGGGCATGGACGCGGCGGTTGGCAATATCAAACAGCTGGTGGCGGCTGCGCGCAACGCCGGGCGGCCGATCGTGCATGTGCGCCACCTGGGTACCGTGGGCGGCCTTTTCGATCCGCAAGGCGAGCGCGGCGAATTCATCCCCGGCCTGGAACCTGAAGGCGACGAAACCATCATCGGCAAGCTGCTGCCCAGCGCCTTCCACGGCACCGGCCTGGAAAAACACCTGCAGGACCTGGGTTCGCTGGACCTGATCGTCTGCGGTTTCATGAGCCACTCCAGCGTCAGCACCACCGTGCGCGCCGCCAAGAACCTCGGCTTTCGCTGCACCCTGGTGGAAGATGCCTGCGCCACCCGCGACTTGCCCTACAAAGGCGGCGTGCTCAGTGCCGAGCATGTGCAGCAAACCGAAATGGCCATCATGGCTGACAACTTCGCCACCCTGGCGTTGACCAAAGATCTGATCTGATCGTCTCTGGGATGAGCGATGCGCCCTGTTGACTGCCCCGCTCATCCGCAAAGCGTGTTCATTTCGCGCATTTACCCCGGGCACAGGAACATCCTGTGTATCTTCCGGTCGAAGGGCCGATACCCTGGAGGAAAGGTCGGAATGAAGATATCCGATGGTTTTGATGCTCGTCGCTTGCGCCCCAAGGGCCCGAGCAACTGGCGTCTGCGCCTGGTGGCGGGCATTGCCGCGCTGCTGGCGATTGTAGGTGTGGCGTTGGCGGGCGCGGGTGGCGCCGGCCTGTTTGGGCATTCGCCGGCACTGGGCGAGTTGAACGCCAGCCCTGGCGGTTCGGCGATCCTGCTGGGCATCGGCCTGCTGGTGGTGTGGCTGGGCGTGTGGTTGTGGCGCCGCAGCCGGCGCAGAATGCGCCAGCCGCTGTCGTTGAATATCGCTTCGCACCTGATGAAAAAACACGACTGATGGCGCTTGGATAGCATTTGCTGCGCCCTGTCCGCCGCGATTTAGGTAAACTGCCCGCCCTTCGCGGAGGCTGACATGCAAGACGACGATTTTTCCCTGTTCAAGAACGAGCTGCGCGGCGTCAAGCCGATCAAGCACGACCGCGCCGACACTGGCAAACCCAAGGCTGATCGGGCGCAGATTGCCAAGCTGCGCCAGGCCGCGACCGTGCGCACCGATGCCACCACCGTGGATGGCTTGTCGGACCAGTTCGTGATCGACGTAGGTCCCGAAGACGAGCTGATGTGGGCACGTGACGGGGTACAGGAAAGCCAGATGCGCAAGCTCAAGGCCGGCCAGATCCCGTTCGAAGGCAGCCTCGACCTGCACGGCATGACCGTCGAAAAAGCTCGGGAAACACTGTGGGCTTTTCTTGCCGAAGCCACCAAGTTCGAAATCCGCTGCGTGCGCGTCACCCACGGCAAGGCCGTGCGGCTGGACGGCAAGCGGCCGATGATCAAGAGCCACGTCAACACCTGGCTGCGCCAGCATGCCCAGGTCCTCGGCTTCACCTCGTGCCAGGCCCGCCACGGCGGCGCCGGCGCGGTGTATGTAATGCTCAAGCGCACCATGATGGAAGGCCGCGACGAGTAACAAGTGCCATCGTCAGGCTTGCAGCGATGTGTCCGCCCCCGTAACCTTGCGCTTTGCGAAAATCCCACAGGTAGTTTCATGTCCCTGGAACAGAATTACACAGAGATTCTCGGCCAACTCGGCGAGGACATCTCCCGTGAGGGCCTGCTCGACACGCCAAAGCGTGCCGCCAAGGCGATGCAGTACCTCTGCCGCGGTTACGAACAGACGTTGGAAGAAGTCACCAACGGTGCCTTGTTCAGCTCCGACAACAGCGAAATGGTGCTGGTCAAGGACATCGAGTTGTACTCGCTGTGCGAACACCACCTGCTGCCGTTTATCGGCAAGGCCCATGTTGCCTACATCCCGAGCGGCAAAGTGCTGGGGCTGTCGAAGGTCGCGCGGATCGTCGACATGTATGCGCGTCGCCTGCAGATCCAGGAAAACCTCAGCCGCCAGATCGCTGACGCGGTGCTGCAAGTGACCGGCGCCCTAGGCGTGGCGGTGGTGATCGAAGCCAAGCACATGTGCATGATGATGCGCGGTGTGGAAAAACAGAACTCGTCGATGATCACGTCGGTGATGCTCGGTGAGTTCCGCGAAAACGCGGCCACCCGCAGCGAATTTCTCAGCCTGATCAAGTAAGTGGTTGTGTAGGAAAAGCCGGCGTTCATCGCCGGTTTTTTTTCGCCTGCAGAATTCAGGTAAGCTGCGACCCCTTCTTCATGGGCAAGAGGCTTTCAGCCATGTTCGTCAAAGCACTTCGAGTGGGCCTCGGCCAGATCATCATCGCCGGCGACTTCCTGACCCGTCCGCGCAAAAAGCAGCGCCCGGCCGAACAACAGGCCAAGGTCAACGCAGCCGCCAAGGACCTGACCCTGTATCAGTTCCACGCCTGCCCCTTCTGCGTGAAAACCCGCCGCACCCTGCATCGCCTGAATGTGCCGGTAGCACTCAAGGACGCGAAGAACAACGAGCACGACCGCCAGACCCTGCTGGAGCAAGGCGGCAAGATCAAAGTGCCATGCCTGCGCATCGAAGAAAACGGCCAGACCACCTGGATGTATGACTCCAAGGTCATCATTGACTACCTGGACAAACGCTTCGCCGCGATCTGAATGTTCTGTGGGAGGGGGCAAGCCCCCTCCCACATTTAGTTTGGTGCTGACATATCCAGGTCCAGCAGCGCCGAGCCCAGGCACTTGCCGTGGGCATCCAGTGCCAGCGAACGCGTGACGCCGCCGCGCAAAATGCCCGGCAGCACGAAGTTCAGCGCCTGTACGTTGGGCAATGCATAACGTTGCACCGGCGCCGCGCCAGGCTCCAGCAGGTCTGCGAAAAACGCGGCGACGCGCTCGGCAGTCAGCTGTTCACACAGCAACGGGTAATCCTCGGCGCGATAAGCAATGATCGAGATGTTCGACGTATCGCCCTTATCCCCGGTGCGGGAATGGGCCAGTGAATGCAACTTCATGCTTCTATCCTCGGTTTGACCCTGTCTCGGGGCAGCAGCAACGACGCCACCGCCACCACCTGGCGCACACTCTTGCTCGCTCCGCCACCGCCAGCAGGGCCGTTGGTGTAGAGGGTTTCCACTTCATTGCCGATGCGCACGGCGTCGCTGCGTTCTTCACACCGGGCGGCGACCCGCAGGCGCACTTCCCAAGGCTCGGCATTGCTGCGCGGGCCATGCAAGGCATCCATGCCGATCAACTCGGCGCGCACCTCCTGCATCTTCACGCCGGTCAGTTCCAGACGCTTGAGCACCACTTCGCGCGCCAGTTGCGCCCGTGCGACAGCGCCCGGGCCGCCGTAGGACATCTGCCCCTCTCCGATCCAGCCGTCAAGATAACCGACGCTGACTTTCAGCTGTTCGGGCCGCGCCCGCCCTGTGGCACCGTGGGCACGCACCCGATCAACGCCCTCCTCGACAAACCCCACCTGTGAAAAATCGGCCGTGACGTCCGGAGTCAAATACGCTTGCGGGTCGTGCACTTCGTAGATCAGTTGTTCGCTGCAGGTGGCGCGGCTGACCTGCCCTCCAGAGCCCGCCACCTTGGTGATCAAGGCAGTGCCGTCGGCGGCGATTTCGGCCAACGGAAAGCCCAGGCGCGCCAAGTCATCCACATCCTTGAGGCCTGGGTCCGCAAAATAACCGCCGCTGACCTGCCCGGCACATTCGAGCAAATGCCCGACCAGGGTGCCCTTGCCCAGGCGCTGCCAATCGTCGGCGGCCCAGCCAAACTCAAACATCTGCGGCGCGAGAAACAATGACGGGTCGGCCACACGCCCGGTAATCACCACATCGGCGTCGGCGCGCAGGGCTTCAAGGATGCCGTCCACGCCCAGGTAGGCATTCGCCGAAATCAGCCGCTCACCCAGTGCGCCCAGGGTCTGGCCGTTGTCCAGCAACTGCTCGGGCTGCAACGCCGCCAGCACGTCATCGCCCGTCACGGCCACCACCTTGAGGTTCGCCCCCAGTTCACGGGCGATGCGCCGCACCTCAACGGCTGCCGACACCGGGTTGGCCGCGCCCATATTAGTGATCACGCGCAAACGGCGGCGGCCTTCGCGCAGCCCGACAAAGGGCAGCACCCGGCGCATGCGCTCGCTCAACAAAGGGTCATAGCCGCCTGCCGGATCGCTGATGCGCGCCTGTTGGGCCAGGGCGATGGTGCGTTCGGCCAGGCATTCGAACACCAGGTAATCCAGGTCGCCCTGTTCGGCCAGTTCGACGGCGGGTTCGATACGGTCACCGGAGTAGCCGGCACCGGCGCCGATGCGCAAGGTTTTCATCTCAGATAACTCCCAGGAGCAGCGCGGTCAGGGTCATCAACACCGACGCGGCGAACAGAAAAGGAATGGTGAAGCGCTGGTGATCGGCCAGCTCGATCTTGCACAGGCCTACCAACAAGAAAGTCGCCGGGGTCAACGGGCTGACCGGAAAGCCCGTGGTGTGCACCCCCAGTAACGAGGCCTGGGCCACTTGCAGCGGGTCGACACCCAGCGCCTTGCCAACTTCGGCAATCACCGGCATCACGCCGAAATAGTAGGAATCGGGGTCGAACAGCATGCTCAACGGCATGGAAATGAAGCCCACCACCGCCGGGATCAACTTGCCATGACCCGCAGGAATCTGCGCCACCGCCACTTCGGCAATCGCCTTGAGCATGCCGGTGCCTTGCATGATGCCGGTGAACACGCCGGCGGCAAGCAGGATGCTGGCCATGGTCAGGGCGGTTTTCGCATGGGCGTCGATACGGGCGCGCTGGGCGTCGACATTGGGGTAGTTGATACACAGCGCCACCACGGTGCCGAGCATGAACATCACCACCGGGTCGACCCAGCCGGCGATCATCACCACCATCACCAGCACGGTGAGGATCAGGTTGACCCAGAACAGCCGTGGCCGACGCAGCTGGATATCGGCGTCACTGAGCACCCGTTGCGGCACCGCGTCCACGCTGGAGCCGGCCCCAAGGCCCAGGCGTTTTTCTTCACGGTGGCCCAGCCACCAGGCGCAGGCGAACACAAAGATCAGCCCGACGATCTGCACTGGAATCAACGGTTGGAACAGGTCCGCCACCGGCACATGCAGGGCGGCCGACGAGCGCAGCACCGGGCCGGTCCACGGCAGGAAATTGACCCCGGCCGCCATGGCACAGACACACGCCAGAATGCGTTTGTCGATGCCCAGCCGCGTATACAGCGGCAGCATCGCCGGCACCGTCACCAGGAAGGTCACAGCGCCGGACCCGTCCAGGTGCACCAGCAGCGCCAGGGTCGCAGTGCCGACGACAATTCGTGTAGGACGCGTCCCTACCGTGCGCAGAATCCGCTCGATGATCGGGTCGAGCATGCCGGCATCGGTCATGATCCCGAAAAACAGAATGGCGAACACAAACATGCCCACCACGGGGGCAACGTTCTTGATGCCGGTGATGATGAAGGCACTGGTTTGCAGACCGAAGCCACCGAGCAACGCGGCAATGATCGGCAGGGCGATCAGCGCCACCAGCGGCGAGAGGCGCTTGCTCATAACGGCAGCAAGCAGACACAGAATGGTAATGACACCCAGGGTAGCGAGCATGGGTTACTCCAGAGCGGCCTTGATGGGCCGGTTATTGTTTTCCCTGGAGTATTGGAATCAGGTTAGGCTTTGTAAATTGGAATATTCACACACCGGTGTTCGAAAAAACAAAATGAAGCCGCCCGTATGAAAAACAGCATCCAACACATCCAGGCATTCCTCGCCGTTGCTCGCACGGGCAGCTTTACCAAGGCCGCCAGCGAGCTGAACCTGTCCCCCTCGGCGCTGACCGTGCAGGTGCAACAACTGGAAGAATGGCTGGGCGTCGCCCTGCTCGACCGCAGCCCACGCCATGTGGCTATCACCGCCGCCGGCCACGACGCGCGTGGCCCCATGGAAAAACTGCTGCTGGACCTGGACAACATCGTCACTGGCTCGCGCGATCTCGCGGCGCTGCGCCGTGGCGTCGTTACGATCGCCGCCCTGCCCTCGGTGTGCGCCGGCAGCCTGCCGCCGGTGTTGCGCCTGTTTCGCGAACGCTTCGCCGGGATCGAAGTGCGCCTGCATGACCTGGTGGCCCACCGCATCCAGGCCCAGGTGCGTTCCGGCGAGGTGGACTTCGGTATCGGCGTGCGCGCGCGCCTGAGCCACGGCCTGGACTTCGTGCCGGTCCTAAATGACCGGCTCTGCGCGTTCGTGCCGCTGGGTCACGCCCTCGCCCACCATCGGCAGCTGACCCTGGAACAACTGGCGGATCAGCCGATCATCCTCACCGGCCGCGACAGCAGCGTGCGCGAACAGGTGGATGCGTTGTTCGATGAAACGCGGCTGACGCTCAATGCGGGCATGGAGGCCAACTACATGTCCACGGTGCTGGCACTGGTGCGCCAGGGATTGGGGATCAGCGTGCTGCCGGAGTCGGCGGCGGATAGCCTGGAGGGGTTGAAGCGGATCAGCATCGATCATCCCGGGGTGAACAGGGAGATCGGCTTGATCAGTCGCAGCGGGATGGCATTGAGCCCGGCGGCGCAACGCTGCTTTGAACTGCTCAACGCAGAGTTATCTGACACACCACCGGAGTAAATGTGGGAGGGGGGGGCAAGGCTTTTTGTAGGAGCGAGCTTGCTCGCGAAGAACTCAGGGCCACCGCGTTTATCCAGAATGAACGCGTTGCCCGGGCGTTTTTCGCGAGCAAGCTCGCTCCTACAGTGAGCCCATCCCACCTTCGGAAGGTGGCTCAGCCCAGCATCGCCACATGGTTTGGATGACTGGCCACGCGCTGCAACCATGCCTGCACCGCCGGATAAGGCGCCAGGTCAAAGCCCCCTTCATGGGCCACATGGGTGTAGGCATACAACGCGATATCGGCAATCGAATACTGCTCGCCCACCAGATACGGCGTGGCTTGCAGCTGACGTTCCATGACCTTCAGTGCCTTGTAACCGCCCTTGTGGCTGGTCTTGTATTCTTCGAGGCGATCCTGCGGCATGTTCAGGTAGAACTGAATAAACCGCGCCACCGCAATATAAGGCTCGTGGCTGTATTGCTCGAAGAACTGCCACTGCAACACCTGGGTGCGCAAGCGCGGCTCACTGGGTAAAAACTCGCTGCCATCGGCGAGGAAGTTGAGGATCGCGTTGGACTCCCACAGGCAGGTACCGTCTTCCAGTTCCAGCACCGGGATCTTGCCGTTGGGGTTCTTGGCAAGAAATTCAGGGGTTTGGGTGTCACCCTTAAGAATATCGATATCGATCCATTGGTACGGGATGCCCAACAGGCTGAGCATCAATTTGACCTTGTAGCAATTGCCCGATCTGTAATCGCCATAAACCTTGTACATGGGCTCCCCTTATGCCGCTTCGCGCGCTCTGAGCGAACGCTTGCGCCATCAAAGTGCGGGTATCGACGGATTGTTTCAAGGCGTGCGGCAGAATAAATCCGGCCGCACGCTCTGGAAGCAGCCTTTCATCCCTTTCCGCCGAGATAATCGAAAACATTATTTGCTTTATTTGTATACAAAAGCATAATTCGCTTCGTGCGAGTTCCTGACCTAACAGTCAACAAAACCCGCCAGTACCTCAAAGCGCTGTTGCCCACTCATGTGACCGGCGCTGGAAATAACAATAAAACGATTGAGGAGTACTCGCTGTGGATAGCCGCAAAACCGAAGCCCCTATGTTGGATCTCGCCGCGCCCCAAGGCGGCTGGCTGGAACGCCTATTCAAACTGCGTTTGCATGGCACCACAGTGAAGACCGAGCTGATCGCCGGCCTCACGACGTTCATCACCATGGCCTATATCATCTTCGTCAACCCCAACATCATGGCCGACGCCGGCATTGATCACGGCGCGGCCTTCGTCGCCACCTGCATCGCCGCCGCGCTGGGTTGCCTGTTGATGGGCCTGTACGCCAACTGGCCGGTTGGCCTGGCGCCGGGCATGGGCTTGAACGCGTTTTTCACCTACACCGTGGTCGGCACCATGGGCTACCACTGGGAAACCGCGCTGGGTGCGGTGTTTATCTCGGGCGTGCTGTTCATGGGCCTCACCTTGTCCCGCGTGCGCGAATGGCTGCTCAACAGCATTCCGGTGAGCCTGCGCCACGCCATGGGCGCAGGCGTCGGCTTGTTTCTCGGGGTGATCGGCCTGAAGACCGCCGGCATCATCGTCGACAGCCCCGCCACGCTGATCAAGCTCGGTTCGCTGCACGAGCCTGCGCCGCTGCTAGCGGCGGTGTGCTTCCTGCTGATTGCAATCCTCAGCTACCACCGCGTGTTCGGCGCGATCCTGATCAGCATCATCGCCGTGACCCTGGCCGGCTGGGGCCTGGGCCTGGTGCACTACAACGGCATTCTCTCCACCCCGCCGAGCCTTGCGCCAACCTGGATGGCCATGGACGTCAAGGGTGTGTTCAATGTCAGCATGATCAGCGTGGTATTTGCCTTTCTTTTTGTACACATGTTCGACACTGCCGGTACACTGATGGGCGTTGCGCAACGGGCCGGGCTGGTCAATGCCGACGGCAAGATCGATAACCTGTCCCGTGCGTTGAAAGCCGACAGCGCCTCCAGCGTGTTCGGGGCCATGGTCGGCGTGCCGCCCGTGACCAGCTACGTGGAAAGCGCCGCCGGGGTGGCTGCCGGCGGGCGCACCGGGCTGACGGCGGTGACGGTGGGTATTTTGTTCGTGGCGGCGATGTTTTTTGCGCCGCTGGCGGGCATGATTCCAGCCTATGCCACGGCGGGCGCGTTGATTTACGTGGCGATGCTGATGATGGCGAGCATGGCGCATATCAATTGGGACGAGGCCACCGACAGCATTCCGGCCATCGTCACGGCGATCATGATGCCGCTGACCTTCTCGGTGGCCGACGGCATCGCGCTGGGCTTTATCACCTATGTCGCGCTGAAGGCCGGCACCGGTAAGCACAAGGAAATTTCCGTCAGCCTGTGGGTGCTGTGCGTGATTTTTATCGCCAAGTTCGCCTTTCTTTGAAATAGCGGCAAGTTTTCAGCGGCAAGCGACAAGCTTTTAACTTGCCGCTTGAAGCTTGCCGCTAACGACTGGAGTAATGAAATGACGACCGAAACCTGGCTGCTGTTCAGCGGCGCGGCGCTGGTGGTGATCCTGATCCCTGGCCCTCTTTCGCTGCTGATGATCAGCAACAGCTTGAACTACGGCCTGCGCCGTTCGTACCCGGCGTTCCTGGGCGGGGTATTTGCCTCGATCTGCCTGCTGAGCGCCTCGGCCTTGGGCCTGGGCGCGCTGTTGCTGGCGTCCGAGCAAGTGTTCAGCGCGCTGAAAATCGTCGGCGCGATGTACTTGTTTTACCTGGCCTGGCAGAGCTGGCAGCAATCACGCCGGCCGGCCGAGGGTGCTGATGTGCCACAGGTGGCGTCGACCCCACGTTTTCGCGTGCTGTTCGGTCGCGCCTTTGTGCTGGGGGCCAGCAACCCCAAGGACATCCTGTTCTTTGCCGCCTTCCTGCCGCAATTTCTCAGCGCGGATCAGGCATTCCTGCCGCAGCTGTTGACCATGATCGCCACCTGGACCGTGCTCGACCTGCTGTGCAAGCTTGGTTACGGCCTGGGTGCACAGAGCGCCGCGCGGTATTTGCGTAGCGGCTCGGGCCAGAGCTGGTTCAACCGCATCAGCGCCGCCTTGTTCGGCTGCGCCGGCGTGGCCTCGCTGATCAAGGCTCGAGCGCCACTGGGTTGAAGGCACAGCCGAAAAAAAGCCCGCAGTGTGGGCGGGCAAAAAACCAACGAAGAGCTCGGGGGTATGAAGCGAGGTGACGCTCAGCTACCGCGATAGGTCGAATAGCTGTAAGGCGAAATCAGTAGCGGGACATGGTAGTGATCCTGCTCGGCGCTGATGCCGAACCGCAGCACTACCACATCGAGGAAAGCCGGCTCCGGCAACTGCACGCCACGGGCGCGGTAATAGTCGCCGGCGCTGAACTGCAATTGATAGACACCGCTGCGGTAGTCGTCGCCCTGCAGCAACGGTGCGTCGCAGCGACCGTCTTCGTTGGTCACCGCGGTGGCGACCAGCGTTAGTTGCGCGCCGTCGACGCGGTACAGCTCAACCTTGATTGTGCTGCCGGGGCAGCCGTGCGCGGCATCCAAAACGTGTGTGGTCAAACGTCCCATGGCGTTTATGCGCCTCCCGAAGTCAGTCATAAAGAACCCGCACTCTTTCAGAGCATCGAAAAAGCCGGCGATAGCTGATTAAGACATTTTTCAAAAAAATTGTACACAATAAATTCAACAGACTTTAAACCTCTGTAGGAGCGAGCTTGCTCGCGAAAAAGCTCAACGCCAACGCGAATTTCCAGGTAGAAAAGCGGCGCACTCAGGCTTTTCGCGAGCAAGCTCGCTCCTACAGTGAATTTTTTTGTGGTTAGCTGACCGGTTAGGCAAGTTTCTTGCAGCGGCCCTGCAAAGATACCTGCAGAAAAAATGCAGAAATGCAGGCTTACAAAGTGAGCAATAAGTTGTATACAATCACTCATCGCTGTGACGCCACCCAGTCTTTCCGCTGCCCGGCCGCCACACACACTTGCTACCACGAACAAGAAGGAAGACTGCAGTGAGCGCTGACTACCCACGCGACCTGATCGGTTACGGCAGTAACCCTCCTCACCCCCACTGGCCGGGCAATGCACGCATCGCGCTGTCGTTCGTACTCAATTATGAAGAAGGCGGCGAGCGCAATATTCTGCATGGCGATAAAGAGTCCGAAGCCTTCCTCTCGGAAATGGTCTCGGCGCAACCGCTGCAGGGCGCGCGCAACATGAGCATGGAGTCGCTGTACGAATACGGCAGCCGTGCCGGGGTGTGGCGCATCCTCAAGCTGTTCAAGGAATTCGACATCCCGCTGACCATCTTCGCCGTGGCCATGGCCGCCCAGCGCCATCCGGACGTGATCCGCGCCATGGTTGCCGCCGGCCACGAGATCTGCAGCCACGGCTACCGCTGGATCGACTACCAGTACATGGACGAGGCCCAGGAACGCGAGCATATGCTCGAAGCGATCCGCATCCTCACCGAGCTGACCGGTGAACGCCCGCTGGGCTGGTACACCGGCCGCACCGGCCCCAACACGCGGCGCCTGGTGATGGAGGAAGGCGGCTTCCTGTATGACTGCGACACCTACGACGACGACCTGCCCTACTGGGAACCCAACACGCCCACCGGCAAGCCGCATCTGGTGATCCCTTATACCCTGGACACCAATGACATGCGCTTCACCCAGGTGCAGGGTTTCAACAAGGGCGACGACTTTTTCGAGTACCTCAAAGACGCCTTCGACGTGCTCTATGCCGAAGGGGCCGAGGCGCCGAAGATGCTTTCCATCGGCCTGCACTGCCGCCTGATCGGCCGGCCGGCGCGCCTGGCTTCGTTGAAGCGCTTTATCGAGTACGCCAAAAGCCATGAACAGGTGTGGTTCACCCGCCGCGTCGACATCGCCCGGCACTGGCAGCACACCCACCCCTGCCCGGGAGCGGCGAAATGACTGCATTCCAAACCCTCAAACCGTCGAGCCTGAGCCGCGATGAATTTGTCGCCGCCTTCGCCGATATCTACGAACACTCGCCATGGGTGGCCGAAAAGGCCTTCGACCTGGGCCAGGATGCGTCGATCGACCAGATCGAAAGCCTGCACCAGCGCATGAGCGATATCCTGTTGAGCGCCGATCACGCCAGCCAGCTGGCCCTGATCAACGCTCACCCGGACCTGGCCGGCAAAGCCGCCGTCCAGGGCCAGCTTACCGCCGCCAGCACTGGAGAACAGGCTGGCGCCGGTATACACCAATGCACGGCCGAAGAGTTCTCGCGCTTCACCGAGCTGAACGAGGCCTACAAGGCCAAGTTCAAGTTTCCCTTCATCATGGCGGTAAAAGGCAGCAACCGGCACCAGATCCTGGCCGCGTTCGAAACGCGTATTCACAACTCGGTTGAAGCCGAGTTCAACTGCGCGCTGGCTGAGATCAACAAGATCGCGTTGTTCCGATTACTGACCCTCTGAATGACCATCCCCAGCCACTCTATCCAAGGCAGACAAGAAGAATGAAAGCGCAACCCGTACCTTTCGAGAAGTTCGTCAACCTCGCCGACGCCCGTCTGGGCACCAAGATCATCGAAGTCACCGATGACTGGTTCGCCGACGCCAACCGCCTGTTCCAGCCGACCCCGGCCGTGTGGAAGGAGGGCGTTTTCGATGACAACGGCAAGTGGATGGACGGCTGGGAGTCACGCCGCAAGCGCTTCGAAGGCTACGACAGCGCGGTGATCCGCCTGGGCGTGCCGGGCTCGATCAAGGGCGTGGACATCGATACCTCATTCTTCACCGGCAACTACCCGCCGTCGGCCTCCCTGGAAGCCTGCTTCCTCGCCTCGGGCGAGCCGGATGCCAACACCCAGTGGGTGGAAGTGCTGTCGGCCGTCGAGCTGCAAGGCAACAGCCACCATTACCACGAGATCCACAACGCACAGGCGTTCAGCCACCTGCGGTTCAACATCTACCCGGATGGCGGCGTGGCCCGTCTGCGCGTGTACGGTGTGCCGTTCCGCGACTGGTCTGCGGTGGGCGACAACGAACAGGTCGACCTGGCCGCCGCGCTCAATGGCGGGCGTGCCCTGGCCTGCTCCGATGAACACTTCGGGCGCATGAGCAACATCCTCAACCCAGGCCGTGGCATCAACATGGGCGATGGCTGGGAAACCGCACGTCGCCGTACGCCGGGCAATGACTGGGTGATCGTCGCGCTGGGCCACCCTGGCGAGATCGAGAAAATCATCGTCGACACCCTGCACTTCAAGGGCAACTACCCGGACACCTGTTCGATCCAGGGCGCGTTCGTCAAGGGTGGCACCGACAGCCAGATCGAGACCCAATCGCTGTTCTGGCGTGAACTGCTGCCGGCACAGAAACTGGAAATGCACGCCGAACACACCTTCGCCGAGCAGATCAAGGCGCTGGGGCCGATTACCCACATCCGCTTGAACGTGTTCCCGGATGGGGGCGTGAGTCGCCTGCGGGTGTTGGGCAAGGTAGCCAAATAAGCGAACCAAGAGCGGACGCAGAGCGTCCAGGGCAGCGTTCCCACGCAGAGCGTGGGAACGATCCAACTCCAGATTAAGAAGACAGCCATGCGCACACTGACGATCGAACCCCTGACCAAAGAAGCCTTCGCCCCCTTCGGAGACGTTATCGAAACCGATGGCAGCGATCACTTCATGATCAACAACGGGTCGACCATGCGCTTTCACAAACTGGCGACGGTCGAAACAGCACAGCCTGAAGACCACGCCATCATCAGCATCTTCCGCGCCGACGCGCAGGACATGCCGCTGACCGTGTGCATGCTGGAGCGACACCCGTTGGGCAGCCAGGCCTTCATTCCGCTGCTCGGCAACCCCTTTCTGATCGTGGTCGCGCCACTTGGCGATGCACCTGTATCAGGCTTGGTCCGCGCCTTCGTCACCAACGGCAGGCAGGGCATCAATTACCATCGCGGCGTCTGGCACCACCCGGTGCTGACGATCGAAAAGCGGGATGACTTCCTGGTGGTTGATCGCAGTGGCACAGGCAATAACTGCGATGAGCATTTTTTCAAAGAGGATGAGCGGTTGATCCTCGCCCCCCACCAATAAGAGAAGGTCTGATCACCCGACAACAAGGGCGACAGGCGAGAGGTAAAGACTGTGGAAGCACATTTGATGGAATGGCTGAACCTGAGCGTGCGCTGGGTTCACATGATCACCGGCGTCGCCTGGATCGGCGCTTCTTTCTACTTCGTCTGGCTGGAAAACAACCTCAATCGCGTCAACCCCAAGAGCGGCCTGGCCGGTGACTTGTGGGCGATCCACGGTGGCGGCATCTACCACCTGGAAAAATACAAACTGGCCCCGCCGACCATGCCGGACAACCTGCATTGGTTCAAATGGGAAGCCTATTTCACCTGGATGTCGGGCATTGCGCTGCTGTGCGTGGTGTTCTACTGGAATCCGACCTTGTACCTGCTGGCCCCCGGCAGCAGCCTGAGCGGCACCGAAGGCGTCTTGCTGGGCATTGGCTCACTGTTCGTCGGCTGGTTCGTCTACTCCTTTCTCTGCGACTCGGCCCTGGGCAAACGCCCTGCCCTGCTCGGCTTGATCCTGTTCGTGCTGTTGATTGCAGCGGCCTACGGCTTCAGCAAGGTGTTCAGCGGCCGTGGCGCCTACCTGCATGTGGGTGCGGTGATCGGCACGATCATGGTCGGCAACGTGTTCCGCATCATCATGCCCGCCCAGCGCGCACTGGTAGCGGCCATCGCCGAGAACCGCACACCCGACCCGGCGCTGCCGGCCAAGGGCTTGCTGCGCTCACGGCACAACAACTACTTCACCTTGCCGGTGCTGTTCATCATGATCAGCAACCACTTCCCGAGCACCTATGGCAGCCACTACAACTGGCTGATCCTGGCCGGGATCGCGGTGGCGGCAGTGTTGGTGCGGCACTACTTCAACACCCGACATAACAGCCAGAAGTATGCCTGGACCTTGCCGGTGGGTGCGCTGGCGATGATCAGCCTGGCCTACGTGACCGGGCCCTCGCCGGCGCCGGAAGTGGCCAAGGCACCGGCGGCGATCGAGTACCAACCGTTGCCGGAAACCGCCCTGGGCGGCGGCGTGAAACCGGCTGCGCCTGCTGCCCCGGCAGCTGAACCGGCACCTGCCCAAGCCAGCACCGACTTTGGCCAGGTGCACCACGTGATCGAGCAGCGTTGCACCGTCTGCCATTCGGCCAAGCCCACCAGCCCGCTGTTCAGCACCGCACCGGCCGGAGTGATGTTCGACACGCCGGCGCAGATCCAGCAACAGGCGGCGCGCATTCAAGCACAGGCCGTGGCCAGCCAGATCATGCCGCTGGGCAACATCACCCAGATGACCCAGCAGGAGCGGGATTTGATTGGCACCTGGATCAACCAGGGGGCGCGTACCAACTGATTGATTCATGGAGATCCAATGTGGGAGGGGGCTTGCCCCCGATAGCAGTGTGTCATTCAAAGCATCAGTGGCTGATGCACCGCCATCGGGGGCAAGCCCCCTCCCACATTTGGTTCTGCTGTGTTTTGAAAATTGCATTACACACAACACAAAAATAAAAAAGATCCGAGGTGTTGCATGACCGAGTTAACCGAACCGCAGATTTGCGCCGCACCCGCCATGGTGCGGCTGCCCCTTTTGCAACTGATTCTGGTAGGCCTGCAACACGTCTTGCTGATGTACGGCGGCGCCGTCGCCGTGCCCCTGATCATTGGCCAGGCCGCCGGGCTGAGCCGTGAAGAAATTGCCTTCCTGATCAACGCCGACCTGTTGGTCGCCGGTATCGCCACGATGGTGCAGTCGTTCGGCATCGGCCCGGTGGGTATTCGCATGCCGGTGATGATGGGCGCCAGTTTCGCCGCCGTCGGCAGCATGGTCGCCATGGCCGGCATGCCCGGTATCGGCTTGCAGGGGATCTTCGGTGCGACCATCGCCGCCGGGCTCTTCGGCATGCTCATTGCGCCGTTCATGTCCAAGGTCGTACGTTTTTTTCCGCCGCTGGTGACCGGTACCGTGATCACCGCCATCGGCCTTTCGCTGTTTCCCGTGGCCGTGAACTGGGCCGGTGGCGGCAGCGCCGCCGCGACGTTCGGCTCGCCGGTGTACCTGGCGGTCGCTGCCCTGGTGCTGGCGACCATCCTGTTGATCAACCGTTTCATGCGCGGTTTCTGGGTGAACATCTCAGTCCTGATCGGCATGGCGCTGGGCTACGCCTTGTGCGGCACGCTCGGCATGGTCGACCTCAGCGGCCTGGCCCAGGCGCCTTGGGTGCAAGTGGTGACGCCGCTGCACTTTGGCATGCCCAGGTTCGAGCTGGCGCCGATCCTGTCGATGTGCCTGGTGGTGGTGATCATCTTTGTCGAATCCACCGGGATGTTCCTCGCCCTGGGCAAGATCACCGGCCAGGACGTCACGCCGAAGATGCTGCGTCGCGGTTTGCTGTGTGATGCCGGCGCGTCATTCTTTGCCGGGTTCTTCAACACCTTCACCCACTCCTCGTTCGCGCAGAATATCGGCCTGGTGCAGATGACCGGCGTGCGTTGCCGCTCGGTCACGATCATGGCCGGAGCGTTTCTGATTGTGCTGAGCCTGTTGCCCAAGGCCGCCTACCTGGTGGCGTCGATTCCACCGGCGGTGCTGGGCGGCGCGGCGATCGCCATGTTCGGCATGGTCGCGGCGACCGGCATCAAGATCCTGCAGGAAGCCGACATCGCCGACCGGCGCAACCAGTTGCTGGTGGCGGTGAGCATCGGCATGGGCTTGATCCCGGTGGTGCGTCCGGAGTTCTTCGCGCAATTACCAATGTGGATGAGCCCGATTACCCATAGCGGCATCGCCATGGCCACCCTGAGCGCGTTGTCGCTGAACATACTGTTCAACATTCTCGGCGGTGCTGAACGCCCCGCCGTCGAGCACGCCCACCCCTGACGCACGCCCCATCGTCGCCCCGTGCGCGCTGTAACGGCGCACTTGAGCCCCGACGTGGGAGCCAGTATTCTCCGCGCCCGCTTGAAACGACGGTTTTTTACCGCCTTGGCGCGGCTTTTGCTATAGCCATAAAGTTGACCAATCAGACGAGTTCTTCAGCAGATCCAAAGGCGCCACACCAGAGCGCCAGATTAGAAAAAACATAAAACTTTAACTCGGGAGCACCGAATGAAACCTATGTTCAAAGGCCTGATGCTGGCGGGGTCCCTGCTGGCCGGTGGCCAAGCCGTGGCCGGTGATTTGCTGCAGTGGCAGAACAACAGCCTGACGTATCTATGGGGCAAGAGCTTTACCGTCAACCCGCAGATCCAGCAAACCGTCACGTTCGAACATGCCGACGCGTGGAAGTACGGCGACAACTTCTTCTTCCTTGACCGCATCTTTTACAACGGCAAGGAAGACGGCAACGTCGGTCCGAATACTTACTACGGCGAGTTCAGCCCACGTTTGTCGTTCGGCAAGATTCTGGATAAGGACCTGTCATTCGGCCCGATCAAAGATGTATTGCTGGCCTTCACTTACGAGTTCGGCGAAGGCGATAACGAGTCGTACCTACTGGGCCCGGCGATTGACTTTAATATTCCGGGGTTTGACTACTTCCAGTTGAACTTCTACCAGCGCCAGACCGAAGGCAATCGCCCCGGCGACGGCGTGTGGCAGATCACGCCGGTGTGGTCTTACACCCTTCCCGTGGGCAACTCCGATGTGTTGATCGACGGTTTCATGGACTGGGTGGTGGATAACGACAAAAACGCCCGTGGCACCTATCACGCCAACCTGCACTTCAACCCGCAGGTCAAATATGACCTGGGCAAGGCGCTGCATTGGGGCGACAAACAGTTGTATGTGGGGTTTGAATACGACTACTGGAAGAACAAGTACGGAATCGAGGACAGCGGCGCCTTCAAGACGACTCAGGACACCGCAAGCTTCCTGGTCAAGTATCACTTCTGATTGCACACCGCAGGTCAACATGTGGGAGGGGGCTTGCTCCCGATAGCAGTGTGTCAGTCAACCTATCAGTGACTGAACCACCGCTATCGGGGGCAAGCCCCCTCCCACATTTAGATAAGTGGCAGGCCTAAGAACCGGGTGATCTCCTCGCGTTTGGCCAACGCATCTTGGCGCCCCAACTCGATCAACTCACTGCAATACCCCGCTTCGAACAGCAAGTAACTCAACACCCCTGCCCCACTGGTCTTGGTCGCCCCTGGCCCGCGCAAAAACAAGCGCAGCGCCGCCGGTAATTCCTGCCGATGCCGGGCCGCGATTTCGTCGATCGGCTGGCTGGGCGCAATCACCAGCACCTCCACGGCCGCCACCCCCGGCGAGACATGGCTGAATTGATTCAAGCGTTCCAGCAATTCGATATCGCTTTCCAGGCTGTCAATGAACGTGCTGTTGAGCATGTGTCCGCCGATCTGCGCCAGCGTCGGTTCCTGGCCGGTGTAGGTGCGTTGCATCGAGGGTTCATTGCCGCGCGGGTTACCGCTGACGCCCACCACCAGCACGCGACTCGCGCCCAGATGCAGGGCCGGGCTGATCGGGGCCGACTGGCGAACGGCGCCGTCACCGAAGTATTCCTGGTCGAGCTTCACCGGGGCGAACAGTAAGGGAATCGCCGAACTGGCCAGCAAGTGTTCCACCGTGAGTGGCGTCGGCACACCAATACGCCGATGGCGCAGCCAGGGTTCGATGGTGCCGCCGCCTTGATAGAAGGTCACCGCCTGCCCGGATTCATAGCCGAACGCGGTGACCGCCACGGCGTGCAGGTGCTGGTGCCGGATGGCGTCGTCAATGCCCGCCAGGTGCAGTTTGTCCTGCAGCAGATCGCGCAGCGGTGAGCTGTCGAGCAACGCCACGGGGAGCTGCCTGCCCAGGCCCAACAGGCTATGAATCAGGAAGCGACTGGCCTGGCGAACCACACCCGGCCAGTCGCTGCGCAGCACCAGATGGCTGCGAAAGCCTTGCCAGAATGCGGTGAGGCGTTGGACAGCGGCGGTGAAGTCCGTCGCGCCACTGGCCAGGGTGACCGCATTGATCGCCCCGGCCGATGTGCCGACGATCACCGGAAACGGATTCGGCGCCCCCGGCGGCAGCAATTCGGCGATCGCCGCCAACACCCCTACCTGATACGCCGCTCGCGCCCCGCCGCCGGAAAGAATCAAGCCTGTGACCGGTTCAGCTGGGCGCATTGCGTCACTCCATATGGGAAAGGTAAGTCTTACCGACGGCGTTTTTCGTACAGCTTGGGTTCACCCGGTGGCCGGCTCTTGAAGCGGCGGTGGGTCCACAGGTATTGCTCGGGGCAGTCGCGCACCGAGGCTTCGACCCACTGGTTGATGCGCAGGCAGTCGATTTCGTCAGTCTCGCCGGGGAAATCCGTCAAGGGTGCATGAATCACCAGTCGGTAACCGCTGCCATCGGCCAGGCGTTCCTGGGTGAACGGCACCACCATGGCTTTGCCCAGGCGTGCGAACTTGCTGGTGGCCGTGACAGTGGCGGCCTGGATGCCGAACAGCGGCACGAAGATACTTTGCTTGGCGCCGTAGTCCTGGTCCGGTGCGTACCAGATCGCCCGGCCGGCGCGCAGCAGCTTGAGCATGCCGCGCACATCGTCGCGCTCCACCGCCAGGGAATCGAGGTTGTGGCGCTCCCGGCCACGGCGCTGGATAAAGTCGAAGAGTGGGTTGCCGTGCTCGCGGTACATGCCATCGATGGTGTGCTTTTGCCCGAGCAGGGCAGCGCCGATTTCCAGGGTGGTGAAGTGCAAGGCCATCAGGATCACGCCCTTGCCGTCCAATTGCGCCTGTTTGAGATGCTCCAACCCTTGCACATGGGCCAGGCGCGCCAGGCGCGGCTTGGGCCACCACCAGCTCATGGCCATCTCGAAGAAGGCGATACCGGTGGAGGCGAAATTTTCCTTGAGCAGGCGTTTGCGCTCTTTGGCGGATTTTTCCGGGAAGCACAATTCCAGGTTGCGCGCGGCGATGCGGCGACGCTCACCGGCCACGCGGTACATGCCCGCGCCCAGCAGGCGACCAATGGTCAGCAGCACGCGGTACGGCAGTTGGGTGACCAGCCACAGCAGGCCCAGCCCCAGCCATAATGGCCAAAAACGCGGGTGAAGAAATACAGCTCGAAAACGCGGGCGATCCATTACAGATTCCGGTAAAGACAAGGGCCGCGCATTCTACAACGGTTCGACTCGGCTTGCGGCGGGTGAGTGTTCTCGTTATAAGTCTCGACACTTTTCGTGACAAGCCGCTTTGCCGACCATGAGCCAAACCGAACCGCTAGACCAAGATCCCGTGTTCCAGCTGAAAGGCAGCATGCTCGCCATTACCGTGCTGGAACTGGCCCGCAATGACCTCGACGCCCTGGACCGCCAACTGGCCGCCAAGGTCGCCCTGGCGCCGAATTTCTTCAACAATGCCCCGCTGGTGCTGGCCCTGGACAAGCTGCCGGCCGGCCAGGGCGTCATCGACCTGCCCGGGCTGATGCGCGTGTGCCGCTCCCATGGCCTGCGGACCCTGGCGATTCGCGCCAGCCGTATCGAAGACATTGCCGCGGCCATCGCCATTGAACTGCCAGTACTGCCGCCGTCCGGCGCACGCGAGCGTCCGCTCGAACCATTGGTCGGTGAACAGAAGAAAAAACCGGAAAAACCACCGGAACCCACGATCCGGCCGACCAAGATCATCACCTCGCCCGTGCGCGGCGGGCAGCAGATTTACGCCCAGGGCGGCGACCTTGTGGTGGTGTCCTCGGTCAGCCCCGGCGCGGAACTTCTTGCCGATGGCAATATCCATGTATACGGCCCGATGCGCGGACGTGCCCTGGCCGGCATCAAGGGTGATACCAAGGCGCGTATTTTCTGCCAGCAGTTGACCGCTGAGCTGGTTTCCATCGCGGGTCAGTACAAGGTGTCCGAAGACTTGCGCCGTGATCCGCTGTGGGGGGCTTCGGTACAGGTCAACCTGTCGGGCGATGTGTTGAACATCATCCGTCTTTAACGGATACTGCCGCATTTTCCAAGCATCTCTAGGCTCTGATAGCAAAGCGAAACCGGCAATACTTGCGTAGGACTAGTTGAAGTTGGTGTTTTCCCCGGAAAAAACCTGGCTTCTCCCTACAAAGGCTGTCCGCCTGCAGCGAGTTTCAAGAGATGTTTTTCAGGGACTAAAAGTCCTTTTTCCTTAGGGGTGAAACACCTTGGCCAAGATTCTCGTGGTTACATCCGGCAAGGGTGGTGTGGGTAAGACCACCACCAGCGCCGCTATCGGTACCGGCCTCGCTCTGCGCGGCCACAAGACAGTCATCGTCGACTTCGACGTGGGTTTGCGTAACCTCGACCTGATCATGGGCTGCGAACGCCGCGTGGTGTACGACTTCGTCAACGTGGTGAACGGCGAAGCCAACCTGCAACAGGCCCTGATCAAGGACAAGCGCCTTGAGAACCTGTATGTGCTGGCCGCCAGCCAGACCCGTGACAAAGACGCGCTGACCAAGGAAGGCGTAGGCAAAGTCCTCGCCGAACTGAAAGAAACCTTCGAATACGTGGTATGCGACTCCCCGGCCGGCATCGAAACCGGTGCTCACCTGGCGATGTACTTCGCCGATGAAGCCATCGTGGTGACCAACCCGGAAGTGTCCTCGGTACGTGACTCCGACCGTATGCTCGGCCTGCTGGCCAGCAAGTCCCAGCGCGCCGAAAAAGGCGAAGAGCCGATCAAGGAACACCTGCTGCTGACCCGCTACAACCCTGAGCGCGTCAGCAACGGCGAAATGCTCGGCGTTGAAGACGTCAAGGACATCCTCGCGGTGACCCTGCTCGGTGTGATCCCGGAATCCCAGGCCGTGCTGAAAGCGTCCAACCAGGGCGTGCCGGTGATTCTCGACGACCAGAGCGACGCCGGCCAGGCGTACAGCGATGCTGTGGACCGCCTGCTGGGCAAGACCGTGGAACACCGCTTCCTCGATGTCAAGAAGAAGGGATTCTTCGAGCGTATCTTTGGAGGCAATTGAACAATGAAATTTCTCGACTTCTTTCGCGCCAACAAAAAGCCAAGTACCGCGTCGGTCGCGAAAGAGCGTCTACAGATCATCGTGGCGCACGAACGCGGCCAACGCAGCACCCCGGATTACCTGCCAGCCTTGCAGAAGGAACTGGTCGAGGTGATCCGCAAGTACGTCAATATCGGCAACGATGACGTGCATGTCGCCCTGGAAAATGACGGCAGCTGCTCGATTCTGGAACTCAATATCACCCTGCCTGATCGTTGATCGAACAGGCGGCCGCCACGGCGGCTCTGCGACCTGGCCCCTGCACCGCTGTAGGAGCGAGCTTGCTCGCGAAAAACTCGACGGCACCGCGTTCATTCATGCGAAACGCGGTGGCTTCAGGTTCTTCGCGAGCAAGCTCGCTCCTACAGGGTGAGGGGACAGTCAGTGGAGCCGCCGTTGGCGTTTGTTACGAGGCTGTTTAATGCCGCTGTCCAACATCCATATCCTGCATCAGGACGACGCTGTCCTGGTGGTGAACAAGCCGACCCTGCTGCTCTCGGTGCCCGGCCGCGCCGACGACAACAAGGACTGCCTGATTACCCGCCTGCAGGAAAACGGCTACCCCGAAGCCCGCATCGTCCATCGCCTGGACTGGGAAACCTCGGGCATCATCCTGCTGGCGCGGGACGCTGATACCCACCGCGAACTGTCCCGCCAGTTTCACGACCGCGAAACAGAAAAGGCCTACACCGCCTTGGCTTGGGGCCAACCGGAACTGGACAGCGGCAGCATTGACCTGCCTCTGCGCTATGACCCGCCGACCAAGCCGCGCCATGTGGTCGACCATGAGTTCGGCAAGCACGCGCTGACTTTCTGGAAGGTGCTGGAACGTTGCGGCGACTGGTGCCGCGTCGAACTGACGCCGATCACCGGGCGCTCGCACCAGTTGCGCGTGCACATGCTGTCCATCGGCCATCCGCTGCTCGGCGATGGCCTGTATGCCCACGAACAGGCCCTCGCCGCGTGGCCGCGCCTGTGCCTGCATGCGAGCATGCTGAGCTTCACTCACCCGCAAAGCGGCGAGCGCATGCGCTTCGAGTGCCCAGCACCCTTTTAAGCGGTGAACACGGTCAAATGTGGGAGGGGGCTTGCCCCCGATGGCAGTGCATCAGCTAAACATTGGCTGACTGATACACCGCTATCGGGGGCAAGCCCCCTCCCACATTTTGTTCTGTGTCAGTTCTCGCCACCGAGTCAAACCAATACGGTAAACTCCGCGCATTGCTGTCTGGAGCTATTTATGCGCGAAGCGTTGAATCAAGGCCTGATCGACTTCCTCAAGGCCTCCCCTACTCCTTTTCATGCCACTGCCGCCCTCGCCCAGCGCCTGGAAGCGGCCGGTTACCAGCGTCTCGACGAGCGTGACACCTGGGCCACCGAAGCCAACGGTCGCTATTACGTGACTCGTAACGATTCCTCGATCATCGCGTTCAAACTGGGCCGCCATTCGCCACTGCAAGACGGCATCCGTATGGTCGGCGCCCACACCGACAGCCCGTGCCTGCGGGTCAAGCCGCAGCCCGAGTTGCAACGCCAGGGTTTCTGGCAGTTAGGCGTGGAAGTCTACGGCGGCGCCTTGCTGGCCCCGTGGTTCGACCGCGACTTGTCCCTGGCCGGCCGCGTCACGTTCCGCCGCGATGGCAAGGTCGAAAGCCAGCTGATCGACTTCAAGCTGCCGATCGCCATCATTCCCAACCTGGCCATTCACCTGAACCGTGAGGCCAACCAGGGCTGGGCGATCAATGCCCAGACCGAACTGCCGCCGATCCTCGCGCAGTTTGCGGGTGACGAGCGCGTGGACTTTCGCGCCGTGCTCACCGAACAATTGGCTCGCGAGCATGGGCTGAACGCCGACGTGGTACTCGATTACGAGTTGAGCTTCTACGACACCCAAGGCGCTGCGGTGATTGGCCTCAATGGCGACTTCATTGCCGGTGCGCGCCTGGACAACCTGCTGTCGTGCTACGCCGGGTTGCAAGCCCTGCTCACCAGCGACACCGATGAAACCTGCGTGCTGGTGTGCAACGACCATGAAGAAGTCGGCTCCTGCTCGGCCTGCGGCGCCGATGGCCCGATGCTCGAACAGACCCTGCGTCGCCTGCTGCCAGAAGGTGAAGAATTCGTACGCACCATTCAGAAATCGCTGTTGGTGTCTGCGGACAACGCCCATGGCGTGCACCCGAACTACGCTGAAAAACACGACGCCAACCACGGCCCCAAGCTCAACGCCGGCCCGGTGATCAAGGTCAACAGCAACCAGCGCTACGCGACCAACAGCGAAACCGCCGGGTTCTTCCGCCACCTGTGCATGGCCCAGGAAGTGCCGGTGCAGAGCTTTGTGGTGCGCAGCGATATGGGCTGCGGTTCGACGATCGGGCCGATCACCGCCAGCCACCTGGGTGTGCGCACCGTGGACATCGGCCTGCCGACGTTTGCCATGCATTCCATCCGCGAGCTGTGTGGTAGCCATGACCTGGCACATTTGGTGAAGGTATTGGGCGCGTTCTACGCCAGCCGCGACCTGCCCTGATTTGCCAGGCTAACTCGATCAAATGTGGGAGGGGGCTTGCCCCCGATGGCAGAGTGTCAGTCAAAGTATCTGTTGACTGACCTACCGCTATCGGGGGCAAGCCCCCTCCCACATTGGTTATGCGTGCACCTGATCCAGGTCATCTGCATTTCCCATAATCCGACCTAGACTTGTCAGAACTCCCACTCCGACAAGGCCGTCGCCTGATGATCTCCATGTCCTCGTTCCACGCCATGCTTATCCCGATCATGATCGGCATGATCCTGCTTGCCGTCGGCTTCAACTTTCGCGACAAACCCCTTGGCGTGTTCGGCATGTGGGTCGGCATGCTGCTGATCCTGGGCACCGTGGTGTACAAGATCCTCGCGAAACTGGTGGAATGACAAATGCGCTCGCATCTGGCATAGCGGCCTCGTACACTCGGTCAATTCGTCGTTTTCAAGGTTGACTGCCTCCGTGCTTTTCCGTCTGTTTGCCCTGCCCTGCTACCTGCTCATCGCCCTGCTCACGCTGCTGCCGCTCACGTCCGCCCAAGCCGTGGGCTTGCCCGGAATGCTGGGCAGCTCCAACAAGGCCCAACCCCAGGCCGAGGTGCCCTTGGGGCAGTCGCTGGACGAGGTGATCAAAACCCTGGAGAACGACCAGCAGCGCACCCAGCTGCTGAGCGACTTGAAGAAACTGCGCGCCGCCGCGCAAAAAGCCCAACCGGCGGCCGAACTCGGTGTGCTCGGCCTGATCGGCAGCACGCTGTCGGGCTTTGAACAGCAGTTCTCCGGCGCCGACAGCCCGCTGGGCCGCTGGTCCAATGAAGTCGACCTGGCCAAGGAGGAACTCAGCGCGCTGATGCTGCCGGCCACTGAATGGCTGCCGATTATTTTTGGCTTTGCGGTGATCCTGGCAGTATGGAGCCTGCTGGCCGCCGCGCTGATCTGGCTCAGCCACCGCGTGCGCGAACGCTTCGGCCTGCCTGAAGAACTTCCGCAACACCCGCGCACCTGGGACATGCTGCGCTTCGCCCTGCGCAAACTCGGCCCGTGGTTGATCGCCCTGGTGATCACGGTTTACCTGAGCTACGCCCTGCCCTCGTCCCTGGGCAAATCCCTGGCGATGGTGCTGGCTTACGCCCTGGTCGTCGGCACTTGTTTCTCGGCAATCTGCGTGATTGCGTTTTCCCTGCTGGACGGCCCGCACCGCCACCGCGCCCTGTATATCCTGCGCCATCAGGCCTTTCGCCCGCTGTGGTGGATCGGCAGTTTCGCCGCCTTTGGCGAAGCCTTGAGCGACCCGCGGCTGGTCACGGCGCTCGGCCAGCACCTGGCTCATACGGCTGCAACCGTGGCCAATGTGATGGCGGCGCTGTCCACTGGCGTGTTTATCCTGCGCTTCCGTCGGCCGATCGCTCACCTGATCCGTAACCAACCACTGTCGCGCCGCCTGACGCGTCGCGCCCTCACCGATACCCTGTCGATCATCGGCACTTTCTGGTACTTGCCGGCATTGTTGCTGGTGGGCATTTCGCTGTTCGCCACCTTCCTGTCCGCCGGCGACACCAGCACCGCCCTGCGCCAGTCGCTGCTGTGCACCGTGTTGCTGGTGTTGTGCATGGTGATCAACGGGCTGGTGCGGCGCCACGCCCTCAAGCCGCAACGCGGGCACAAGCGCCATGCGCTGTACTCCGACCGCCTGAAAAGCTTCGTCTACACCCTGGCGCATCTGGCGGTGTGGTTGGTGTTCATCGAACTGGGCCTGCGCGTGTGGGGCCTGTCACTGATTCGCTTCACCGAAGGCGACGGCCATGAAATCAGCGTCAAACTGTTCAGCCTCGGCGGGACTTTACTATTTGCCTGGCTGATCTGGATTCTCAGCGACACCGCGATCCATCACGCCCTGACCCGTTCACGCAAAGGCCTGGCCAACGCGCGTGCGCAAACCATGATGCCGTTGATCCGCAACGTGCTGTTCGTGACCATCTTTATCATCGCCGCCATCGTCGCCCTGGCGAACATGGGCATGAACGTCACGCCACTGCTGGCCGGTGCCGGTGTGATCGGCCTGGCGATCGGTTTCGGTGCGCAGTCGCTGGTGGCCGACCTGATCACCGGCCTGTTCATCATCATCGAAGACTCCCTGGCCATCGATGACTACGTGGACGTCGGCGGCCACCTCGGCACCGTCGAAGGGCTGACCATCCGCACCGTGCGCCTGCGCGATATCGACGGCATCGTGCACACCATTCCCTTCAGCGAGATCAAGAGCATCAAGAACTACTCGAGGGAATTCGGCTACGCGATCTTTCGCGTGGCGATCCCGTACAACATGGAGATCGACGACGCGATCAAGCTGATGCGCGATGTCGGCCACGCCATGCGCAATGACCCACTGCAACGCCGCAATATCTGGTCGCCGCTGGAGATTCAGGGCGTGGAGAGTTTTGAATCGGGCAGCGCGATCCTGCGCGCACGGTTCAAGACGGCGCCGATCAAGCAGTGGGAAGTGTCGCGGGCGTTCAACCTGTCACTCAAGCGGCATCTGGATGAAGCCGGGCTCGACCTGGCGACACCGCGCTTGAGTGTGCAGGTGGTGACGGGAGCATCAGGCGCATTGGAGAAAGAGAAGAGCCTCTAGAAGGCGACACTGTCTAAATGTGGGAGGGGGCTTGCCCCCGATGGCGGTGGGTCAGTCAACAAATACAGTGACTGACACTCCGCTATCGGGAGCAAGCCCCCTCCCACATTTTTGATCAGTGGTGCTCAGGCGAGTGCAGCGCCATCCATCTTCTGGCGCAAGCTCAGCGGACGCATATCCGTCCAGTTCTCTTCGATATAGGCCAGGCACTCTTTCTTCATGCCGCTCTTGCCCACGGTTCGCCAGCCTTCCGGCACGGCCTTGTAGTCGGGCCAGATCGAATACTGTTCTTCGTGGTTGACCACTACCTGAAACAGGATGTCGTCGCGGTCAAATACTGAGGTCATTGCGGTTCTCCGTCGCTCAAAAGCTGGCCGCGCACCATGCGCAGCGCTGATATCTCTAGAAACGTTTCAGGGACCTGGAAAATTAGAGGCTGGCGAGCGCCGCCGCCACGGCGCGCCCGAAGATCTCGGCGACCCGGTCGATCTCGGCGGCGGTGATCACCAGCGGTGGCAGGAAACGCACCACGCCGCCATGCCGCCCGCCCAGCTCGAGGATCAGGCCGCGCTTGAGGCATTCACGTTGTACCAACGGCGCGAGCTGGCGATGCACCGGTGGGTGGCCTTGGATGTCGCGCGTGCCATCCGGGTCAACCAGCTCCACGCCGAGCATCAACCCACGCCCGCGAATATCTCCCAGGTGCGGGAAGTCGCGCTGCAGCAGGCGCAGATGTTCACCCAGGCGCTCGCCCATCGCCGCCGCATGCGCGGCCAGGTCGTGTTCCTTGAGGTAGCGCATCACTGCCGAACCCGCCGCCATTGCCATCTGATTGCCACGGAAGGTCCCGGCATGGGCGCCCGGCAACCAGGTGTCGAGCCAGTCGCGGTACACCACCACCGCCAGCGGCAGGCTGCCACCAATGGCTTTGGACATCACCACCACGTCCGGGATGATCCCCGCGTGCTCGAAGGCGAACATTTTGCCTGTACGGCCAAAGCCACTCTGGATCTCATCAACGATCAGCGCGACGCCCGCCTGTTCGGTGATACGCCGCAGCCCGCGCAGCCAGTCGAGATCGGCCGGGACCACGCCGCCCTCACCCTGCACCACTTCGACAATCACCGCTGCCGGCGGCAACACGCCGGCTTCGGGATCGTTGAGCAGGTTTTCCAGGTAATGCAGGTTGACCCGCACGCCCTGCGCGCCACCCAGGCCGAACGGGCAGCGGTAGTCGTAGGGGAATGGCAGAAACTGCACGCCGTTGCCAAGCAATGCGCCCAGCGGCTTCTTCGGCCCGAGGCTGCCCATCAGGCTCAACGCGCCCTGGCTCATGCCGTGATAACCGCCCTGGAACGACAACACCGTGCTGCGCCCGGTGGCGGTGCGTACCAGTTTCAAGGCCGCTTCCACCGCATCGGTACCGGTGGGGCCGCAGAATTGGATTTTCGCCTCGCGCGCCAGTTCCGGCGGCAGCAGGCCGAACAAATCCTGCACGAACTGATCTTTGACCGGCGTGGTCAGGTCCAGAGTGTGCAACGGCAACTCATCGCTCAACACTTGTTGAATGGCCTGGATCACCACCGGGTGGTTATGGCCGAGCGCCAGGGTGCCCGCGCCGGCCAGGCAGTCAATGAAACTGCGGCCTTCCACATCTTCCACATAGATACCCTTGGCCCGCTTGAGCGCCAGGGGGATGCGCCGCGGGTAGCTGCGGGCATTGGATTCCTGCTGGCGCTGGCGGGCCAGCAACGGGCTGTCGTCGAACTGGTAGAGCGTTTCGCTGACGTGCACAGGCGCGGCTTCGATGGGGCTGGTGGCGACTGACATCTCTCGATCCCTCAATACACGGGTGATGGTGGTCATCCGTGGGGGGCGGGGAATGCGCACGGACTTCATATTCTGAAGACGCATCAGGCGCGGGGGGATTTAGGGACCTGGTGGGATTTACAGATGTATGCAGATCAAATGTGGGAGGGGGCTTGCTCCCGATTGCGGTGTATCAGGCAGCCAATGGTTAGATGACCCACCGCTATCGGGAGCAAGCCCCCTCCCACATTTGAATGGCGTTCGGCTTTAGAGCCCGCGGTATTTTTCATTCAGCGCGTACAGGATCGCGCAGGTCTCAGCATCCAGAAGCCCAGCGTAATCCCGCGCCCGAAAGTGCATTTGAAACGCCCGGGTCCGCTGTTCAAAGGCTTGGCGGTTCCACGCCGGTTTGTAGCCATACCGCTGAAAGGCCCGCTCTACTTCCACCTCCGGCGGCAAGCTCAGGCAAAACCGGCGTTGGTACATCGCTCGGGTCGCCTCGTCAAACCAGGCGCCTACCCCGGCTTCATACAGGCAGCGCCAGGGCAACTGAGGTCCCGGATCGCTTTTGCGCCAGTACGCCACATCCGAATGCCCGAGAATATCCACCGGTCCGATCGGCGGATAACGCTCCAGAATATCGCGCACCAGCGTAATCAAAACCTCCACCTGTTGCTCGCGATACGCCGGGAAGGTGAACACGCCTTTGTCATCGCGCGCCAGGTTGACGATTTCGATGCCAATCGCGCGACTGTTGAGGTTATCCCGCCCATCCCAATGACTCGCCCCGGCATGCCAGGCGCGCTTGTCTTCGGGCACCAGGCGAAACACGCGCAGTTCGTCATAGCCGGCGGCGCGGTAGGCCGGTTCGTCGGGATCGGGCAGCAGATAGTGAGCGCTGACCCCGTTCTGGGTCAGGGTGCGCAAGGACGATACAAAGGGCGCCGCGGTGTAATGCAGGAGTACCTGCCTCACAGGCTCGCCGTTACGTTCGTTGAAGTCCTTGGCAGGGAAACTGGTATCGATGACCAACATAAGATCCGTCCTTTTCAGTACGGGCCGAATCATTCGGCCCTTTCAAGCGCAAAAAAATTACCGCCATCCTGAAGGCGTGAGCTTCGGGCGGGCGGTAATTATTTGGCACTTGTAGAAAAGCGATCAGTGTCGCAACGGCATACCCAACTCAACCCGCAGGCCATCGGCCTGGCTGTCGAACGTCAACGAGCAAGCGCAGCGCTGGACGATCGCCTGAACAATCGCCAGGCCCAGGCCACAGCCTTCGCTGCTGCCATTGCGCCAGAAGCGTTGGGTGAGATATTGCAGGTCTTCGCTGGATATCTGCGGGCCATGGTCACGCACGCGGAATATCACCTTGTCAGCGCTGGACGACACCCTCAGCTCCACCCGGGTATCGGCCGGGGTGTGACGCAAGGCGTTGTCCAGCAGGTTGCGCAAGGCCGCGACGGCCAGGCCCACGGGCATGTCCACCGGTGTGGCGGCAAGGCTGTCCGCCAGGACCAGGTCGATGCGCGAATTGTCCCCGGCGTTGGCGTCCTGGATCGCCAGCCTAGCAACGTCCTCGGCGCTGGACTGCAAGCCATCGTCAAACGACAAGCTGCCCTCCACCCGCGCCAGCAGCAACAGTTGCTCCAGAGTGCGATGCAAGCGGTCGGCGCCTTCTTCGGCGTGGGCCAGGGACTGGTCACGCGCCGCGCCTTCGGTCATGCGGGCCACTTGCAGGTGGGTCTTGATCGCGGTCAACGGGCTGCGCAGTTCATGGGCGGCGTCGCCGGTCAGGCGGCGCTCACGTTCGATGGTCTTGGCGATGCGTTGCAACAGTTGGTTCTGGGTGTCGAGCAACGGCTTGAGTTCACTGGGCAGCGGGTGGATCTGCAGCGGCTCGAGCGAGTCGGCGCTGCGGCGCATCAAAGCGTCACGCATACGATTGAGCGGCACCAGGCTCTGGCCGATGCCCAGCCACAGCAAGCACAGGCACCCCAACAAGGCCACGCCGACCGGCACTGAGGCCGCCAGCAGGATCGACAGGTTCAGCGCCTCACGCTCCACCTGACGGTCGGCCGTGGTGATCAGCAGGTCGCCACGGGACAGGGTGAAACTGCGCCAGCCCACGCCATCGATCATCTGGTCGCGAAAACCGCTCTTGCGCGACTCCAGCCCCTCATCCGGCGTGGTATGGCTGCGCGCCAGGATTTCGCCATGCAGGGAACTGACCTGGCAGGCCATGCCCCCCGGTACATTGAGTTGTTCGGTGCGCAAATGGGTGCCGGCGCCGACGCTGGCCAGGCCCGGCATCTGTTCGGTCAGCCCGGCCACCATACGCGCCGAGGCTACCAGGCGCTGGTCGAGGGAAAACATCATCTGGTTGCGCAGGTCGTTGAGCATCCAGGCCGCCGCCAGGGCCCAGATCAACACAAACGCGGCGCCGAGCTTGAACGTCAGGCGCAGGCGCAGGCTCATCACGAAGCATCCTCTCCCGCATCGGCCGGGCCCAGGCGATAGCCGAGGCCGCGCACGGTCTCGACGATGCCATTGCCCAATTTGCGCCGCAGGTGGTGGATATGCACATTGAGCGCGTTGCTTTCCAGCTCGTCGTTGAACCCGTAGACGCTGTCCTTGAGCTGCTCGCTGGAGAGCACACGGCCCTTGTTGTGCAGCAAGGCCTGCAACAGCGCTTGTTCACGGCGCGACAGGTCCACCGGCTGGCCGCCCAGGAAAGTCTCGCGGCTGCTGGGGTCATACGCCAGGCGGCCATGTTCGATCAGGTTGACGCTGCGCCCCGCCACGCGGCGCAGCAGGGTTTGCAGGCGGGCGGCGAGTTCGCGCAGGTCGAAGGGCTTGAGCAGGTAATCATCGGCCCCCGCCTGAAGGCCGTCGACGCGGTTGGTCACCGAGTCACGCGCGGTGAGGATCAGCACCGGAATTTCCAGGCCCTGGCTGCGCTGTTGTTGCAGCAATTTCAGGCCGTCTTCGTCGGGCAGGCCGAGGTCGAGCACCATGATGTCGAAGGTCGCCGCCCTGAGCATCGCCCTGGCCGCCGCCGCTGTGCCCACGCGTTCGACCGTGAAACCCTGGGCGGTGAGGCCGGCCACGATGCCGCTGGCGATCAGTTCGTCGTCTTCACAGACCAGTACGTGCATGCTGAACCCTTCATGAAAGATGCGGGTGATTAGAAAAGGCACGGATTAAGCGCGCATTATGCCGCGAACTTCGCAACACCAGACAATCCCTACACTCTAGAATAGCGCCCGGTTAATCATCGGTTAATCAACGCCACACATTGTGTGCCTCACTTGTATCGAACTAAGGCTGGACCATGCGGCATCTATTGACCTTTCTGCTGGTATTGTTCGCGGGGCTGGCCCAGGCCGCGCCGGGCAACCCTTTCGAGACCAAACCTGATTTCCTGCCGGTGGGCAAAGCGTTCACCTTTACCTCCGAACGTCTTGAAAGTGGCGAGACCCAGCTGTATTGGCAAATTGCCGACGGTTACTACCTGTACCAGCAGCGCATGAAATTCGACGGCCTGGCCGAGAAGCCCGTGTTGCCTCAGGGCGAAGCCCATAGCGACGAGTTCTTCGGCGAACAGCAAGTGTATCGCCAGGGCCTGGAAGTGAAGATCCCGGCCGGCGCCACCGGCCAGGTCAAGCTGGGCTGGCAGGGCTGTGCCGATGCCGGCCTGTGCTATCCGCCGCAATCGATCACCGTGGACCTGGGCGGCAACCCGGCCGTTGCCGCCACCGCCCAGGCCCAGGACCAAAGCCTGGCCAGCGGCCTGCAACAGCGCAGCCTGGGCTGGAGCCTGTTGATCTTTTTCGGCCTGGGCCTGTTGTTGGCGTTTGCGCCCTGCTCGCTGCCGATGCTGCCGATCCTCGCCGGGCTGGTGGTGGGCAGCGGTGCCAGCCCGCGTCGCGGCTTTGCCCTGGCCAGCAGCTACGTGGTGTGCATGGCCCTGGTATATGCCGCGCTGGGCGTAATGGCCGCATTGCTCGGCGGCAACCTTGCCGCACTGCTGCAAACCCCGTGGATCCTCGGCAGTTTCGCCGCGTTGTTCGTGCTCCTTGCCCTGCCGATGTTCGGCTTCTTTGAACTGCAACTGCCGGCCTTCCTGCGCGATCGCCTGGACCATGTCAGCCGCAAGCAAAGCGGTGGCAGCCTGATCGGTGCCGGCATTCTCGGCGCGTTGTCCGGCCTGCTGGTGGGCCCGTGCATGACCGCCCCCCTGGCCGGCGCCTTGCTGTATATCGCCCAGAGCGGCAATGCGCTGCACGGTGGCCTGATCCTGTTTGCCATGGGCATCGGCATCGGCATTCCGCTGTTGCTGCTGGTCACCGTGGGCAACCGGTTCCTGCCCAAGCCGGGCACCTGGATGAACGTGCTCAAGGGGGTCTTCGGTTTCCTGTTTCTCGGCACCGCCGTGCTGATGATTCGCCCGGTGGTCGACGCAAGCCTGTGGATCGGCCTGTGGGGCGCGCTGGCGCTGGTCATGGCCTATTGTGGCTGGGCCCTGGCCCGTGAATACGGCCTGGCCGCCAAGGTGTGTGGCGCCGGTTCCCTGCTGCTGGGACTGTGGGGCGCGATATTGGTAGTGGGCGCGGCGGGCGGCAGCGATGAGCTGTGGCAACCGCTGAAGGTCTACAGCGGCGCGCAGGTCGCGGCCACCGCCAGCGCGCACGATGCGTTCGTGACCATCAACGACCCCGCCGCCCTGCAAAGCCAGCTCGACAGCGCCAAGGCCCAGGGCCAATGGGTGCTGGTGGATTACTACGCCGACTGGTGCGTGTCGTGCAAGATCATGGAAAAACAGGTATTCGGTAGACCTGAAGTGATGGATGCCTTGAAAGACGTGCGCCTGCTGCGCCTGGACGTCACCGCCGACAACGCCGCCAGCCGCGAACTGCTTGGCCGTTATAAAGTCCCCGGGCCACCGAGCTTCGTGTGGATCGGCCCGGACGGCGAAGAACGCCGCGCCCAGCGCATCACCGGCGAAGTGGATGCCGCCGCCTTCCTGCAACGCTGGACGCAAACCCGAGACGCGCGCTGATGCTGACCCTCACCATCGGCACCTTCGCCATCGCCCTGAATCATATCCTGCTGATCAGCGCGCTGATTCTTGCCACCCTGGTGGGCTGGCGCGTGGCCAAACGTGGCGGTGAAAACCCCGAATCGGTACTGTTCAGCCTGTTCCTGCTCGGCATGCTGACCGCGCGCGTCAGCTTTGTACTGATGTACTGGAGCGATTACCGCAACGACTGGCTGCAGATGGTTGACCTGCGCGACGGCGGCTTTCTCGCCTGGCCAGGCGTTATCGCCTTGGTGCTGGGAGCGCTGGCCTACGGCTGGCGGCGCCCGGCCCTGCGCAAGCCACTGAGTGCCGGGGTAATCAGCGGCCTGGTGTTCTGGGGCATGGCCAGCCTGTCCCTGAACCTTTACGACAAGGGCTCGCAACTGCCGGACATCACCTTGCGCGATGCCAATGGCAATGTAGTGCAACTGGCCGATTACAAAGGCGGCCCGCTGGTGATCAACCTCTGGGCCACCTGGTGCCCGCCGTGCCGTCGGGAAATGCCGGTGCTGGAACGCGCGCAACACCAACGCCCGGACGTCACCTTCCTGTTCGTCAACCAGGCCGAGAGCATGCAAAGCGTCAGCACGTACCTGGCCACTCAAGGCCTGAATCTCGATAACGTGCTGTTCGACGCCAGCGGTCGCCTCGGCCAGGCCGTGGGTTCCATGGCCTTGCCCACCACGCTGTTCTATACCGCCGACGGGCGCCTGATCAACAGCCACCTTGGCGAACTGTCCCAAGCCAGCCTGGCCCGTGCCATGGAACCCTTCGACACCGCCCCACAAAGGAAACCGACATGCCTCGCCTCCGCCACCTGCTGACCCTGCTGCCTTTGACGCTCGCCGCCACCCTGGCCCAGGCCGAAGACTGGCCGGCCCCGATCAAACAGATCGAAGCCAAGGGCGCTAAAATCCTCGGCAAATTCGGCGCCCCCAGCGGCCTCACCGGCTACGCCGCGCAGTACCAGAACCGCGGCATGGCGCTGTACCTGACCGCCGACGGCAAAAGCGTGATCGCCGGCAACCTGTACGATGCCCAGGGCAACGACCTGAGCAGCGCGCCCCTGGAAAAACTGGTGTACGCACCGATGTCCAAGGAAGTCTGGGCCAAGATGGAAAAGAGCAGCTGGATCCAGGACGGCGACGTCAACGCGCCACGTACCGTCTACCTGTTCAGCGACCCCAACTGCCCCTACTGCAACATGTTCTGGGAACAGGCTCGCCCATGGGTGAAGGCCGGCAAGGTCCAACTGCGCCACATCATGGTCGGCATCATCCGCGAAGACAGCCCAGGCAAATCCGCCGCGCTGCTTGCCGCCAAAGACCCGCAAAAAGCCTTGGAAGAACACGAGGGCGCCGGCAAGGGCAGCAAGTTGCAGGCGTTGACCAAGATCCCGGCCGATATCGAGGCCAAGCTCGATGCGAATATGAAGTTGATGGAGGAACTGGAGTTGTCGGCGACGCCGGCGATTTTCTATCTGGATGACAAGGGTGGCTTGCAGCAACAGCAAGGAGCGCCGTCCCCGGAGAAGTTGGTGAAGATACTGGGGCCTAAGTGAGTCCCTCGCGAGGGACTCAATAAAAAGGCCTCCATACAGCGGAGGCCCTTGGTTTGCTAAAGATCACTCACTTGAGGCAAACCTCTACACCCTGAGCCAGTCACTCTGAAATCAACAACTCATGGGGTTCGCTAAGCGAATATCAGCAAACACAGCTTACTCGCGGAAGCACATGCTGAAGTTATCGATATACGAGTTGTCTTCTACAAGTACCGTCATCCAGGCCACAGTGGTCCCAGGCGTCGTTTTCAACTCGACCCAGAAACCGGCGTACCAATTATCGGGATAGGTATCTTGCCGGATCACATTGCCGGCGGGGCCATAAAAGGTGACTGTCGCTGGTAGTTCTTTCCAGACCCAGCCGAACCTGAGGGATTCCAGCTCACGACTGAAATCAAATCGATGCAGCTGTGGTGGAATTTGATGACCGGAACCATGGCACATGACAAAGTGGTTACCTGAGTAATAGTTGTTATTACCATAGGGCACTATACCCGCCAGACCCGCCCCCGATTGAAAGGTTATTTTCATCAAATCCGTCTGAATACTACCGCCTGCAGCAAACGTCCGCAGCGCCAGCCCCTCAAAGCGCTCTTCCCGGCAGATCAGTTGGCCCTTCACAATCAGGTTCAACACTGGAAAAGTGACGGAGTCCCTTTCTGGATCGTTGCTATCTGGCGCTGTAATGCAGGTGACGGTCAGGGGAGAATCATGTTTCAACAGCAGAATATCTGATCGACTCATCGTTTGAGAGAGCCCCGTCTGGGCCTCCTCAAGGGTAAGCGGCCGGCCCTTCACCACATAGAAAGTGTGCCCAGTTCCATTTTTTTTGATACCCGTGCATTTGAGCCAGACACATTGTCCGGCCAACGCAAACCACCAGGTTTCAACTGTGATTAAGGCATCTCCGGGGAAAGTAGTCAGATCGAGAATGCCGTATTGAGTAGCGGGTGGCGTAGCCTGTCTCACAACCGGCGTCGGCAGGCGCACCGGTACGCTGATGTGCAAATTCAAATCATCTGAAGTCTGCACCTTGCAAGCACTGGTGACGGTGTAGTTGATCTTCACCGTTTTGCCGATGCTTTCGATCACCGCCTCTCGAGGTACCAAAAAGGTAGTGGTTCCGCTGGCGCTGCCCGGCTGGGAGTCCAGTGGCCAGCACGCTCCGTTTGGCTTCGTCCAGCAAAGACTGAGGGTGTGGTTGGGATGGTTACCGAGGTAACTCACCTCGACATGCACGCCATTTCGTCCATTCCACACGGTCAGCTCGTTGTCCACAGCTTCCTGCACGGTGGGCGCTTTGAGCACTCGCTGTTCCTGGATGATGGTGAAAGATCGAGCCGGGAATTCGCGGGCGGTCGATCGATCGCACTGTCCATCGAAGCTCGCCGCAAAATGCAGCTTGAAGTCGCTGCAATCCGCCAGTTTTTTCAGAGCATTCCGGGCGATGGGCGTATCCACGCCATCGATTAGCCAGTGCGGCTTCAGTGGCACGTCCTGCAACACATCCAACTGCAAGGCCACGCCTTCCTCATCCACGCCCGTCAGCCACATCCAGCAACATTGGCCCTCTTTGGCATAGTCAAAAAGAGGTACCACACCCGAGGCATCGTTGTTGAACGTGGTGAGATCAACGGTCCCCATCGTTGCTTCTTCGATATCCGGTGTGGTCAGTTGCGGAGCAAGCACTTTGATGTGGCGATCAGGGGAAGATTGGGGTTGATAACTGTTGAACTGGAGGCTGTAGTTGAGCGTCAGCGTCTTGTCGAACAGCGCTGCAACGATATCGGGGGCAACATCGTATGACAGGCTCGTCTCGTCTTTCTTCACGTCCTGGCAGCCGAGGGCCACCGGCGCGTAATTCGGACCCGACGCATAGGCACAGACATGGTCGCCCTCGAACATGCCGTCGTAGCTGACGATTGCATGCCCGCCGTTGACCGTATTGCTAGGGTTGACCTGCCATTGACCTGGGGGTAGCTCCACCGACTCCTTCAAGTGCGGTGGGTTCAGTTCCTGTCCGGGGTCGACCAGCAACAACGAGGTAGTGCGCAGGTGGAAATCCTCGGCGTTCACTGGGAGCGGATTCTCCAGAAGCGGATCGCCAGGCGCAGGGTATACCGGGGCGGTGGTGTCCCAAATCACGCCCAGGTGAGCGGTGATCGCCGAATAGTCGTCCAGCCTGGACAGCCAGCCTCGCGAAAGCGTAAAGCGGAAAACATATTCTGGATGGGCTTCGTGATCCTGAACCACGTGATCCTTGGCTACCCAGGCGAAGCGATAGGGCGCGACGTGCTGGTTTCCCGCAACAACGACAAACAACCGCTGCCCGGGTTGAATCATCGGCCAGGCCTTGATCGCGACAATTTCATCACCCGGGAACTCCTGCATGCGCAGGTACCAGGTACTCCACTCCTCCTTGGCATGGGTAAACACCGGCCTTGAGACGACGAGATGCTCCTCCCTGATCTGTTGGATTTCCAGCTCAAGCGTCAAGGACTCCAATGCCCGCCCCCCTGCATTGGCCGTGTATTTGATCAATACCGTGTGCCCGATGCAGTAGCTGATCCACTGTGCCGGAATGTCGACGACATTCACGCCATTTTCGACAGAAACTGGCTCGAATCTCGGCTCGTCCTGATCCTTGACCGCCATATAGAACATGACGTTGGTGGCATTCGCCGGCAGCGTCAGCGTGGCCGTCGTGCCATCAATCGCATCAATGGGATACAGCACGCTGTTGTTCGCAGCGTGCTCGATAATCGCATAGGGCAGTTCCGTTTCAACGGCTGGCAGCGAATTAGCTGTCTGAACGGAACCGGTTTTTTTTGCAGGTATTTTGCTCGCCACGATAAGACTCCTTTCCAGCGTTAGATCATCGTCGGGACTGGCCAGACTGGCCAGAAACTGCGGTTATCTAACCCTTGGATCAAGAACCTTGCCTACTGTCAGAAATAACAGTTTTGTGGGGAATTCTCGGTATTTTGACCAACGGTCACCTTATAACCCCCTCCAGCTGTGCTAGCTACGTGGCCAGCAACGAGTGCGACACTCGGCAACTCCGATGCCAATATGAAATTGATGGAAGAACTGGAATTGCCGGCGACGCCGGCGATTTTCTACCTGGATGACAAGGGTGGCTTGCAGCAACAGGAAAGGGCGCCGTCGCCGGAGAAGTTGGTGAAGACTCAGGGGCCGAAGTAAGGTAAAAAAACGCCCACGTGTCAACATGGGCGCTTTTACTACAGGAAGTGACTACAACCAGAATGTAAAGAAGTCCCAGAACATATAGTCGCCGGAGCTGATGTCTATCCTCCCAATAGTTGAACTCCCCGTTGCCGTGAAATCTACCCAACCATGCACAGGGGTTCCATTAAGCCTAACCTCGCCCAAGTAATCACCTTCCGGACTATAGAACGTGATCATTGTAGGATAGTGGTTGTATGTGTAAGCACATCTCACTCGTTTACAGTTGAAGGTTAAGGTCAAGCGCAGAAGTTGCGGTGAAGATGTCTGCCCTACGCCATTGGAAGTAACCAGTGCCTGGCCTTCCCACATTCCGGGGATCGTAGATGAAAATGGCGAGATACCCGCTTGTCCAGGGCCTGAAACAAAGTCAATGGTCATCGTTGGAATACTAATACTCTGTCCGGCAGAGATCAGTTTGGTGGCCTGCCCTGTGAAGTTTTCGTAACGTATTTCAGGTGGTGTGACTACGGTCAACACGCGCGATGGACACACCACATTCTCAGTCAAGCCGTCAGTCGACACGCTCCATGTGAAGGTGATGGAGGACTGATTCTGCGCCTTCACTAACTCGGATCGCAGTACAGTTGCCGCCACCTCGGACGCTGCCGCTTCTTCTGCAGTTGTAATCGTTCGAGCCGCATAAACAACAAAACTGTAGGGAGCGCCGCTCTTATCGATTCCGGTCGCCCGAAGCCAGCACTTCTGTCCTGCTCGCAAAAACCACATCCAATCTATGAAAGCGTCGGCATTCCCGGCGAATGTTTGCGTATCCACAATGCCATTTTGCGTTCTGGGAGGCGTAGCCTGCCGCAAGTTTGGCGTTTCCAGGCGCACAGGAAGGCTGATGCTCAAATTCAACGGCGGCGATGTCTGCACCTTACAGGCGGTGGTGACCGTGTAAGTGATCTCCACCACCTTACCCATACTCTCGATCACGGCTTCCGGCGGCAACAACCAGATCACCGCGTCCGTCGTGCTGCCAGGTTTGGAGGGCAATAACCAGCATGTATCGTCCGGTCGTTTCCAGCAGACACTGATGGAGTGCTTGGGGTTGCTGCCGGCGTACTTCACTTCGACATGTACGCCGTCGCGCCCGTTGTAAGCGGTCAAGTTGGTAAGCACCGCTTCCGTCACTGTTGGCTCAACCAGCACCAGAGCTTCCTGTTCGATGCTGAAGGTCCGGACAGGAAACTCGACGGCCGTGCCCATGTCGCACAGCCCATTAAAATTCGCCGCAAAATGCAGTTCAAACTCACTGCAATCGGCCAATTTTTGCAGCTTGGTCCTGGCTATCGGTGTATCAACTCCGTCGCCTAACCAGGCGGTAGTCAGCGGCTCTCCTTCCAATATATAAAACTGATAAGCGTTGCCGGCCTCAAGTGTGCCGGTTACCCACATCCAGCAGCAGTCCTGCTCCATGGCGTAATGCCAGATGGGCACTATCGCCGTTGCGTCATCACCAAAAGTATTGAGGTCCACCCGGTTGCCGGTGGCCTGTTCAATCCCCGGTTTTGGCAAGTCCATGATGCCCAGCACCTTCACTCGGCGCTCTGGTGAGGACCAATGGCTGCCATCGCAGCGCGTGACGTTGTAGGTCAACGTAATGGCTTGCTCGAAATTGGCGCGTATCACTGAGGGCGGTACCGCAAACACCAGGCTGGTTTCACCTTCAACCGGTTGGCGACATTCCAGTTCGACTGTGCCTGGCCCTGGGGTGCCGGTAAGTACCGGGCAAACCATGTCGCCGCTGCACATGCCCTCATAAGCCACCGCGATATGCGCACCGTTCACCGTGTTTATCGGGTTGACCACCCAGCCGTCGAACTCAGTGTGTACAGCTTCCTTGAGCTCAGGGGGCGACAGCTCCAAGTGAGGCTCGGTGAGCAACGTCAACAAAAGTGAGCGGAACAATATAGAGGGAGTAGCCCGGCTGAAGCGCACGGACGCCACAAGATACAGTTCGCTGTCATGTTTAAGTTGCTGGAGCAACGCCCGAGGCAGTGCTCGACGCCACCCCAGGCGTACGTCTTCGTCGGTAACCGGTTCATCCTCGAATGGATAGAGTCTGGCCTTGGAGCCATCCGGATAGATGCCGCCTATATAGCAATTGATCGTTTGGATTGTGCCGGCAAATGCCCAGGGTGGAATGTAAAGAATCGGGTCTTTACAGCACAACAAAGAAAGATCCAGTTTGCCATTGATCGCTTCGAGAATTTGCGCCTGAGGCAAGTTCGAAGGCAGACTGATCCGTACCTGACCTTGTAAAGAGGTCTGACTCTCATCGTTTCTAGTGACGGTGTATGTAAACAACGCGTAATTGTCCAACCACAAGGCTATGTATTCAGGAGGAATATGAAAGTAGATACAACCTGCGTCGTCGCCATGCTGGGGCTCTATCGGCGGATAAGGGCTGCCTGCCAACGGCCAGTCCAGAGCGATTAAGTCTTTTTTCTGCATACCGTTGTAGCAGACGCTGACGTTGCCTCCGTTCAGCAGTTTGAGTGAATCGACACTGCCATTTTCGTCAGCCTCAAGCAGCTTTGGCTTGGGCAGGTCAAGGGCATCCGGCAATGACTTGGACATGGTGAACGTTCCTTTTCAATAGACAGGGAATGCCGAAGCCAGGTGTTGGCCTGATCAGCATCGCCCTATCACACCGAAAAAAAACAGGCGCTTCTACTGTCAGAATTCACAGTTCTGCTGGACAGCCTAGGCGTTTCAGACCAACGGCCGCCTCACAACCCCTCCAACTCCGCCATCAAATCACTCAACCGATCGACCTTCTCGGCACTGATCTCATTCCCCGCCAACCCCTCGATATACTCGGCCAATTCCGCCACTGTGCTGCATTCGAACATCGCCCGCAGCGGCACATCGCGCTGCAGGGTTTTCTGCACCCGCGAGGCAATCTGCGTGGCCAGCAGCGAGTGCCCGCCCAGTTCGAAGAAGTTGTCCTGCACCCCTACCCGCTCGACTTTCAACACCTCGGCCCAGATCGCGGCCAGGGTAGTTTCCAGCGCGTTGCGCGGTGCCAGGTAATCCTGGCTGTGCGACTGGCCGATCTCCAGGGCCGGCAGGGCCTTGCGGTCGAGTTTGCCGTTGGCGTTGAGCGGCAGGCGCTCAAGCCACAGCCAGTGCAGCGGCACCATGTATTCCGGCAGTTCGCTGCGCAGGCGTTGCTTGATGCGATCCAGGCGTTCGCCAGGGTTCAACGCCTCATCCGCAGCCACCAGATAGCCAACCAGGTGTTTGCCATTGACGCCCTCCTGCACAGCCACCGCTGCATCACGCACTTCACGTTGTTCGTGCAGGCGCGCTTCGATTTCACCCAGCTCGATGCGGTAGCCGCGAATCTTCACCTGGTGGTCAACCCGCCCGACATACTCCAACACGCCGTCACTGCGTCGTCGCGCCAGGTCGCCTGTGCGGTAGAGGCGCTCGCCCGGTGCGCCGAACGGGTTCGGCACGAACACCGGTGCGGTGCGCAACGGGTCGCTGACGTAACCACGACCGACCCCAATACCGGCCACGCACAGTTCACCGACGGCGCCTTGGGGCACCAATTCCAGTGCGCCGTCCAACAGGTACAAGCGGTTGTTGTCGGTGGGCATGCCAATCGGCAAATAGGTGCCCCGCGTCGAGGCCAGGTCGACACGGTAGAACGCCACATCGTCCGAGCATTCCGCCGGGCCGTAAGCGTTGACCAGGCCGATGTGCGGGTAGCGCAACAGCCACTGGTGCGCCAGCTCCGGCGGCATCGCTTCACCGGTCGGCAGCATCCAGCGCAGGCCGTCGAGGCGGATAGCGTCCTGGGCGAGCATGCCCTGGATCAGTGACGGCACGCTTTCCAGCACAGTAATGCCCTGTGCCTGGACATGGGCCAGCAAACCCTGGGGATCATGGGCAAGGCTGTTGGGCACGATGTCTACCCGCGCGCCGAACAGCGGCGCGGCGAGGAATTGCCACACGGAAATATCGAAGCTTTGCGAAGCCGTCTGCGCGATCACATCCGTCTCGCTCAGTTGCAGGTAGGGCACCTTGCTCAACTGGTTATTGAGCATGCCGCGCTGTTCGACCATCACGCCTTTGGGCAAGCCGGTGGAACCCGAGGTGTAGATCACATAGGCGAGGTTGTCCGGAGCGCTATAGACACCTGGATTCTCGCCACGGGCCGGTACTTCCTCCCACACCAGCAACTGGCAGTCGAAGCCTTCGAGCAGTTCGATGGCCTGTTCCCGGCAGGCTTCGCTGCACACCAGCAACGGCGTGCGGCTCAGGCCGATGATGCGGCTCAAGCGCGGGCTCGGCAGGCCCGGGTCCAGCGGCAAGTAACCGGCACCGGCCTTGAAGCTGCCGATGATCATGCCCAGCAGCTCCAGATTACGCTCGGCCAGCAACGCCACCGGCTGGTCCGGGCCGACACCCGCCGCGATCAGCGCATGCCCCAGGCCGTTACTGCGCCGGTTCAACTCGTCATAGCTCCATTGCCGGTCAAGACAACTGGCGGCGATACGCTGCGGATGCTGCGCCACTTGCTCCTCGAACAGTTTGATATAGCTGCGCTGCAGCGGATAGTCGTGTTCGCTCCGGTTGCAGCCGTGCACCAGGAATTCACGTTCCTGCTCGCCAATCAGCGGCAGCTCGGCCATGTCGCCATGGAAGCCCTGCACCAGTGCCAGCAGCAGGCGCTTGAACTCGCCGAGCATGCCTTGCACGGTGCTTTCATCGAAGTAGCGCTGGTCGTAGGACAGGTGCAGGCCAAGATCATCGCCGGGGTAGCACACGGCGGTCAGCGGGAAGTTGGTGTGGGTGCGACCGGAGTCCGAGGTAGCCTTCAGGCTTTGCGCGTGGCTCAGCACGGAGGTGTCCACCGGGGCGTTTTCGAACACGAACAGGCTGTCGAACAGCGGCTGGCCCTTGGGCAGTTCGCTGAGTTCCTGAATGGTTACCAAGGGCAAATATTCGTACTCGCGCAATTGCATATTGCTGTCGAGCAGGCCGCTCAGCCAGTCGCGCACGCTGCAACGCTGGTCGTCTGCCGGCAGTTTTACCCGCAGGGCGATGCTGTTGATAAACAGGCCGACGGTGCGTTGCATCTCGGGCATCTGCACCGGACGCCCGGCCACGGTGACGCCGAACAGCACGTCACGCTCGCCGCTCAAGCGCCGCAGTACCAACGCCCAAGCCGCCTGGGCGAAGGTGTTGACCGTCAATTGGTGGGCCTGGGCCAGCTCGCGCAATTGCGCGCCATCACGGGCATCCAGGCGGGTGTAACAATCGCCGACCACCATGCCGCCGCTGTGGCCTGCGTGTTCGCGCAGGAAGGGCCGGTCGCTCGGGATCGGCGTGGTGCGCTCGAACCCTTGCAGGTTGCGCTGCCACCACTGGCGCGCTTCGTCCAGGTTCTGGCGTTGCAGCCAGGCGATGTAGTCGCGGTAACGCGGCGGCGTCGCCAATTGCGCATCGCGACTTTCGCCCAGGGCCCTGTAGATCTCAAAGAAGTCATTCATCAGCAGCGAACGGCACCATGCATCGATGAGGATGTGGTGGTTGCTCATCATGAACCAATAGCGCGCCTCGCCCACGCGGATCAGGCGCAGGTGGAACGGTGCCTGGTTGAGCAGATCGAAACCGGCTTCGCGTTCGGCCTTGAGCAAGGCTTGCAGACGCGGTTCGTGCTCGTGCTCGGGATCGGCGCTCCAGTCCAGGTATTCGATCGGCGTGTTGCCCGGCTTGTGAATCACTTGCAGCATGTCTTCGCCGACGTTCCAGCAGAACGAGGCCCGCAAGGCTTCGTGGCGAGCGATCACCCGTTGCCAGGCCTCGGCGAAACGCTCGGGGTCCAGCGTGCTGTCGATGCGGTAGCGGTCCTGCATGTAATACAGGCCGGTGCCCGGTTCCAGCAGGGTGTGCAGCAGCAGGCCCTCTTGCATCGGGGTCAGCGGGTAGACGTCTTCGATGGCGCTGGCCGGTACTGGCAAGCTGTCCAGTTGCGCCTGGGTCAGCTGGGCCAGGGGGAAGTCGGACGGCGTGAAGCCCCCGGCATCGTCTTCGAGACAATGGGCGATCAGGCTATGCAGCTCGGCCAGATACGCCTCGGCCAGTGCGCGGAGAGTGTGTTGATCGTGGCGTTCGCGGCTGAAGGTCCAGCGCAGCACCAGTTCGCCGCCGTACACCTGGCTGTCGACACTGAGCTCGTTGGGCAGCGGTGCGTCCGGATCGTGCGCGAGCCCAGCGGATTCATCCAGCGGATGGAACAGTGCATCAGCGCCGAAGCTCTGGTCGAACTGGCCGAGGTAATTGAAGGTAATCGCGGCGCTCGGCAACGCCGCCAGGGTGCGTTTGCACAGGTCGTCCGCCAAGTAGCGCAGCACGCCGTAGCCCAGGCCTTTATGCGGTACGCCGCGCAGTTGCTCCTTGATCGCCTTGATCGAATCGCCCGGCTGCGCCTGCGGGGTCAGCCGCAGTGGATAGGCACTGGTGAACCAGCCGACGCTGCGGGTCAGGTCGATGTCATCGAACAGGTTTTCACGGCCGTGGCCTTCCAGCTGGATCAGCGCCGAATCATGCCCGCTCCAACGGCACAGCACGCGGGCCAGGGCGGTCAGCAGCAGGTCGTTGACCTGGGTGCGGTAGGCGCTCGGCGCGTGTTGCAGCAATTGCCGGGTGCGTTCGGCATCCAGGCGCACACTGACCGTCTCGGCGTCACGGTTGCGCCGTGCACCTTGTGGGCGAGCCACCGGCAACGCCAGCGCCGGGCCCGCCAACTGTGCTTGCCACAGGCTCAATTCTTCGCGCAGGGACTCGCTGTGGGCATACGCCTGCAAACGCGCCGCCCACTCGCGCAACGCGCTGGTCTTGGCCGGCAAGCTGACGGACCGGCCATCGCTCAGTTGGCGATAAACAGTTTGCAGGTCTTCGAGCAACACGCGCCATGACACGCCGTCCACCACCAGGTGATGAATGACGATCAGCAAGCGCTGCTGGCCTTGGGGGCCGTCCACCAGCAAGGCACGCAGCAGCGGGCCGTGTTCCAGGTCGAGGCTGCGCTGGGTATCGGTGAACAGCGCGGTGCAGTCGGCCATGTCGCGCACTTGCGCCTGCATCAGTACGCCACCTTCGGGCACGGCCAGGTGTTCGGCGTGCCATTGGGCGTCGCGGCGGGTGAAGCTCAGGCGCAGCGCATCGTGATGCTCCAGCACCGCCAGCAGGGCCTGCTCCAGGCGGCGCGGGTCGAGCAGTTGCAGCGGCTTGAGCAGCAGCGCCTGGTTCCAGTGCTGGCGCGCAGGGATGTCGGTATCGAAGAACCACTGCTGGATCGGCGTAAGGCCCGAGGCTCCGGTAATCACACCTTGCTCGGCGCTGACCTGCTCGGCCCGCGTAGCGACGGCGGCCAGGCTTTGCACGGTCTGGTGCTGGAACAGGTCACGCGGGCTGAAATGAATGCCCGCCTGCCGCGCACGGCTGACCACCTGGATCGACAGGATGGAATCGCCGCCCAGCTCGAAGAAGTTATCGTCCAGGCCGACTTGCTGCAGGTTCAACACCGCGCACCAGATCGCTGCCAGGCTGTGCTCCAGCGCATTGCGTGGCGCCACATACTGTTGTCGATTCGCCTCGGGGTCCGGCTCGGGCAAGGCACGCCGGTCGAGCTTGCCGTTGGCGGTCAGCGGCATGCTGTCGAGCACCATCACATGAGCGGGCACCATGTAGTCCGGCAGTTGCGCCTTGAGCTGGGCCTTCACCGCGTCGCGCAACGCGCCGTGCTCAGCGTCGCTGACCAGATACGCCACCAGCTGTTTGCCACTCGGCGAATCCAGCGCCAGCACCACCGCTTCGCGCACGGCGTCATGTTCCAACAGGCGGGTTTCGATCTCGCCCAACTCAATGCGGAACCCGCGAATCTTCACCTGATGGTCGATACGCCCCAGGTACTCCACTAACCCATCAGCGCGTTGACGCACCAGGTCACCGGTGCGGTACAGACGCCCGCCATTCGTCGCGAACGGGTCGGCGACAAAGCGCTCCGCCGTCATCCCCGGACGCTGGTGATACCCCTGGGCCAGGCCTGCCCCGCCGACATACAACTCACCGCTTGCGCCTGGCGGCACCAGGGCCATGTCGGCGTCGAGAATGTAAGCCACGCGTGAGCCGATGATGCTGCCAATCGGCACGCTGGCGGCGCCCTCTTCCAGTTGCTCCGGCGCCAGGCAGGCCAGTGGCATCACCACGGTTTCGGTCGGGCCATAGGCGTTGAAGAACACCTGTGGCTGGAACGCGCTGCGAATGCGTTGCAGGTGTTCGCCGGTCAAAGCTTCACCGCCGGTGATGCACATGCGCACCGGCAAGGTCTGCTGTTGCGTGGCCAGCCACTGCGCCAACTGGCTGCCGTAGCTGGGTGTAAATCCGAGGATGCTGATGCGGTGGGTGCGGATCAGCGCGCAGATTTCCTCGGCATCCCACTGGCCCTGGGCGCGCACTACCACCTGGGCACCGCTGAGCAACGGCACCAATAAGCGCTCGGTGGCGGCGTCAAAGTTGATCGAATAAAAGTGCAGTTCGCAGTCGTCCGGGCGCATGCCAAAACGCTCGATCACCGCCTGGCAATGCATGGCGATTTCGCCATGGCACACCACCACGCCTTTGGGCTTGCCGGTGGAACCGGAGGTGTAGATCAGGTACGCAGGGTGTTGCGCCAGGCTGATCATCGGCAGCTCGCCGGCCGGGTAGTTGCTCAGCAGCGGCAGGTCGTGTTCCAGGCACCAGGTCGCGACGCTCGCCGGCAACGGGCCAAGGGCGTCGAACATCGGCGCATCGCTGAGCAGCAGGCCGATGCCGCTGTCTTCGATCATGTAATGCAGGCGGTCCAGCGGGTATTCCGGGTCCAGCGGCACGTAGGCGCCGCCGGCCTTGAGGATCGCCAGCAAGCCGATGACCATCTCCAGCGAACGCGGCAGCGCCAGGCCGACGCGCACCTGCGGGCCGACGCCCCGCTCGCGCAGCATCCAGGCCAGGCGATTGGCGCGGGCGTCAAGCTCGGCGTAAGTGAGCGTCACCCCGGCAAAAGTCAGCGCCGGCGCATCGGCACGCTTGCGCGCCTGTTCGCTGAACAGTGGGTGAATGCACTGGTCGAGCCGATGCTCACCGGCCTCCACCCCGAGGCTGTCCTGCACGGCGCGCTGCTCGGCGGCGCTGAGCAGGGGCAATTCGCTGAGGCGTTGCTGCGGGTTGTCGATCAGCGCTTCCAGCAGGTTGCGCCAATGCGCGGCCATGCGGGCAATGCGCGGTTCGTCGAACAAATCGGTGCTGTAGGTCAGGCAGCAGCCCAGGCGATGATCGAGGTCAGTGACTTCCAGGTTGAGGTCGAACTTGGTGGCGCGGGCATCGTTGGCCAGGTACTCGACAGTCATGCCGGCCAGTTGGCGGCTCTGCTGGAACTCCCAGCGCTGCACGTTGCACATCACCTGGAACAGCGGGTTATACGCCGCGCTGCGCGGCGGTTGCAGCGCCTCCACCAGATGGTCGAACGGCAGGTCCTGATGGGACTGGCCTTCGATCACGGTGTGACGCACCTGCTCGAACAACTGCGCGACATTCATCTGCCCATCGAGTTGGCAACGCACTACCTGGGTGTTGAGGAACGCACCGATCAGCCCTTCGCTTTCCGGACGGATCCGATTGGCCACCGGCGCGCCGATGCGCAGGTCGGTCTGGCCGCTGTAGCGGTAGAGCAACACGGCGAGGGTGGCGGTCATGGTCATGAACAGAGTCAGGCCATGCTCGGCGTTGAACGCGCGAACACGGGCGGCCAAGGCGTCGCTCAGGTCGAAGCGGTACAGCTCGCCCCGGTGACTTTGCACCGCCGGGCGCGGGCGGTCGCCAGGCAGTTCCAGCAGCGGATGTTCGCTGCCCAGTTGCGCGGTCCAGTAATCCAGCTGGCGTTGGCGCTCGCCCGCTTCCAACCACTGGCGCTGCCACACGCTGTAGTCCAGGTATTGCACCGGCAGCGGCGCCAGCGGTGAGTCGCGCTCGTCGATGAAGGCTTCGTAGAGCGCACTGAGTTCACGGGCAAAGATGTCCATGGCCCAGCCTTCGGTGACGATATGGTGCAGGGTCAGCACCAGGTAATGCTCTTGTTCGCCGGCCTTGACCAGGCAGGCGCGCAGCAACGGCCCGGTTTCCAGATTGAATGGCGTATGCGCTTCCTGATCCGCCAGTTGCTGCAAACGCTGCTGACGCTCGGTTTCAGTCAGCGCCGAGACGTCCTGCCAGTCCATGCGCAGGCCGGTCTGTGGCGAGACTTTCTGACAGGCCACGCCATCGACGCTCGGGAAGGTGGTGCGCAGGGTTTCGTGACGCATGATCAAGGCCTGCAACGCCGCCTCGAAACGCCCCACGTCCAGCACCCCGCGCAAGCGCGCCATGCCGCCGACGTTATAAGCCGGGCTGTCCGGTTCCATCTGCCAGAGGAACCACATGCGCTGCTGGGAATAGGACAGCGGCACGGGTTGGCTGCGGTCGACCTTGGCGATTGCAGTCTGTTGGTTGCGTTGGCCCGAAGCTTGGATCAGGCCCACTTGCGCGGCGAAGTCGCCCAGCTCGCTGGCGTCGAACAAGGTGCGCAACGGCAGTTCGACGTCGCAGGCCTGGCGGGTGCGGGAGACGATTTGCGTGGCCAACAGCGAGTGGCCGCCGAGGGCGAAAAAGTCGTCGCGCAGGCCAATACGGGGCAGGCCGAGCACTTCGCGCCAGATCGCGGCAATTTGCTGCTGCAGCGGCGTTTCCGGTTCGACGTGTTCGCGGGTTTGCCACACCGGTTCGGGCAGTGCGCGGCGGTCGAGTTTGCCACTGGGGCTCAGGGGCATCGCGTCCAGGCGCATCAGGTAGGCAGGCACCATGTACTCGGGCAGGTCAACGGCCAGGGCGGCTTTCACTGCCTGTGCATCCAGTTCGGCCGGGCCGGTGTAGTACCCGATCAACTGGCCGTCCCGCACCTGCACCACGGCGTGGGCGATGCCGTCCAACGCCAACAGGCGGGCTTCGATTTCCTGCGGTTCCACCCGAAAGCCGCGCAGCTTGACCTGCTGATCGAGCCGGCCCAGGTATTCAAGCACGCCATCGACGCTCCAGCGTGCACGGTCACCGGTGCGATACAGACGCGCCCCGGCTGCGCCCAGCGGGTCGGCGACAAAGCGTTCAGCGGTAAGCCCCGCACGGCCAAGGTAGCCGCGCGCCAGGCCGATGCCGCCGATGCACAGTTCACCGGGCACACCGGCCGGCAACGGGTTGAGCTGGTCGTCCAGTACCCGGCAGATCACATTGCCCAGTGGCCGGCCAATCGGCGAGCGTTCGCCATCCTCCACGGCGCAGTGCCAATGGGTGACGTTGATCGCGGTTTCGGTCGGGCCATAACGGTTGTGCAACTGCACCGCCGGCAGGCATGCCAGGACGCGGTTGCGCAACTCGGCAGGCAAGGCTTCGCCACCGGAGAACAGCCGGCGCAGGCTGGTGCATTCGGCAACCAAGGGTTCATCGATAAACAACTGCAACAGCGGCGGCACGAAGTGCAGCGTGGTCACGCCATGTTCCTGCACCAGTTGCGCGATGCGATGAGGGTCGCGGTGCTCGCCAGGGCCGGCCAGTACCAGACGGCACCCTGTGATCAGCGGCCAGAAACACTCCCACACCGACACGTCGAAACTGATCGGCGCCTTTTGCATCAGCACGTCGCTGGCATCCAACGTGTAGGTGGCCTGCATCCACTGCAACCGCTCGGCCAGCGCCGCATGGGTATTGCCCACGCCCTTGGGCTGGCCGGTGGAGCCGGAGGTGTAGATCACGTAGGCGAGGTTGTCGCCGTGCAGGTGCAGGCCCGGTGGCTGGGTCGGCCAGCGGTCCAGGTGCAGGCTGTCCATGGCGATCACACACACGCCTGCGACCGTCGGCAGTTGTTCCAGCAGTGCGGTTTGGGTCAACAGCAAGTGCACGCCGCTGTCCTCGAGCATGTAGGCCAGGCGCTCGGTCGGGTAATCCGGGTCGAGCGGCACATAAGCGCCGCCGGCCTTGAGGATCGCCAGCAGGCCGATCAGCAACTGCGGCGAACGCTCGGCGGCGATGCCCACGCAGACGTCCGGGCCGACGCCCTTGTCGCGCAGGTAATGCGCCAGGCGGTTGGCCTGGGTATGCAACTGGGCGAAGCTCAGGCTGCCCGCTTGCCAGACCAGCGCGGTAGCGTCCAAGGTGTGCTGGTTGAGCAGCTCGGGCAACCACTGCCGGGCCGGCGCGCAGGGTGCCTGGCTCCACGCCTGTTGCTCATCCTCTGCGGTCAGTTTCAGCTCGCCCAAGGCTTGCTGCGGTTGTTCGCAGACCGCTTGCAGCAGGTGGATGTAATGCTCGGCCAGGCGCTGCACGGTTGCCGGCTCGAACAGCTCATCGGCGTAGTCGAAGGCCAGGTTCAAGCGCCCGGTGCGGTCTTCTTCGCTGTGCAGTTGCAGGTCGAACTTGGCTTCACGGCTGTGCCACGGCAGTTCCTCGGCGAGCAGGCCCGGCAGGCGGCGCAGGGCGCTGAGGTCACGTTGCTGGTGGTTGAACATGACCTGGAACAGGCCCTGTTCCCGCGCCTGGGGGAAGGCCTCCAGCAGTTGTTCGAACGGCAGGTCCTGATGCGCCTGGGCGTCCATTGCCGCCTGGCGTGTCGCGGCCAACAGCTGGTTGAAAGGCTGGCGCCCGTCGAGCTCGGCACGCAATACCAGGGTGTTGATGAAGAACCCGACCAGCCCTTGGGTTTCCTGGCGTGAGCGATTGGCATTGGGCACGCCGATGCGGATATCGCGCTGCCCGCTGTAGCGATACAACAGCGTTTGGAACGCGGCCAGCAGCAGCATGAAGGGGGTGGATTCATGAGCCTGTGCGGTCTGGCGAATCGCGTCACTGAGCTTGGCGCTCAGGCGTACGGTATGGCGCGAGGCGCTGTTCAGACGCTGCGCCGAGCGCGGGTGGTCAGTGGCCAGGTCGAGCGTTGGGTGATCGCCCTCAAGCGTTGCCTGCCAATACGCCAACTGCCGCTGGCCTTCACCTGCGGCCAGCCATTGGCGCTGCCAACTGCCGTAGTCGGCGTATTGCAGGCTCAGTGGCGGCAGCTCCAGGGGCAGGCCCTGGGACGCGGCCGCGTAGAGACGGGAGAACTCGTCGATCAGAACAGTCAGCGACCAGCCATCGGCGATGATGTGGTGCAGGGTGACCAGCAACTGGTGGTCTTCTTCATCCAGGCGCACCAGGGTCACCCGCAGCAGCGGGCCTTTTTCCAGGTCGAACGAAGTACGTGCCTGGTCTTCACGGATTTGCTGCGCGTGGGCTTCGCGCTCGGCGACGGGCAGGTCGCTGAGGTCGATGACGTGCAGGTCGAACGCCGCACTGGACTCGATGCGCTGGAACCCTTCGCCGTCACGCTCATAGAAACGCGTGCGCAGGGCTTCGTGGCGCTGGACCAGGTGCTGGAAGCTTGAGCGCAACGCGTCTTCGTCCAACGCGCCGCGCAGGCGCAGGCCGCCGGGGATGGTGTAGGCGCTGCTGTGAGGGTCCAGCTGCCAGGTGATCCACAAGCGGTTCTGGGCCAGGGATTGCGGCAGCTCGTGCTGGCGCGACAGCGCAGCCATTGCGCCTTGTGCAACGCCGCCGGCCTGCTGCAGCTGCGCGACGCTGGCGGCGAAGCCTTGCAGGGTGGGCGCCTCGAACAGCAGGCGCAGGTTCAGCTCCAGCCCCAGGGTTTCACGCAGGCGCGCGACCACCTGGGTGGCGCTGATGGAGTTGCCGCCAAGCAGGAAAAAGTGATCGTCGGCGGCAACCGTGGCCACTTGCAGCTGCTCACACCAGATCGCCGCGATCTGCTGTTGCAGGGCCGACGCCAGCGCGACCTCACTCGCCGGCGCTTGCACCTCGGGGAACTGCGCATAGCGGTCGAGGCTGCCATCGGCATGGCGCAGCGCACACGCCGCCCGTTGCACCTTGCCGCTGGAGGTTTTCGGCAGCGCGCCCGGGTTGAGCAGCACCACCACGCTAGGCGCCTCTTGGTAAGCCTCGGCCACCGCTTGGCGAATCGCCTTGATCAGCGCTTCGGGCGGCAGGATTTTCTGCACGCTGCGGCTGATTTCCGCAGCGATGCCGATGCCTTCCAGGCCCTGATCATTCACCGCAAAGGCCGCCACCCGGCCTTTGCGCACCACCTCGACCTCACGTTCGATGGTTTGCTCGATGTCCTGTGGATACAGGTTGTGCCCGCGCACGATCAGCAGGTCTTTCAAGCGCCCGGTGATGTACACCTCACCGTCACGGATAAACCCCAGGTCGCCGGTGCGCAGCCAGGTCCGGTCGGCGTGCTGGACGAAGGTGCTGGCGGTGGCTTCAGGGTTGCGCCAGTAACCCTGGGCGATGCTCGGGCCGCTCGTCCAGAGTTCGCCCACGCAATTGTCGGCCAACTCGCTCAGCGTGTGGGGATCGGCGATCAGTACGGCGTGGTCCGGCTGCTGAGTGCCGCAACTCATGACGGCCCTGCCCTGCCCCGGCGCGGCGCGGTTGGCGGCCAGCGCTTGCTCATCGACGCGTAGCGCGGGGATGCCTTGGCCACGGGTGCCGCCCGCGACGAACAGGGTCGCCTCGGCCAGGCCGTAGGAAGCAAAGAAATTGCTTGAGGTGAAACCGCAGGCGGCGAACTTGTCGGCAAAACGTTCCAGGGTGTCCAGGCGGATCGGTTCGGAGCCGGAATAGGCCACGCGCCACTGGCTCAGGTCCAGGCGTTCCAGGGCCGACTCGCTGACCCGTTCGCTGCACAGGCGGTAGGCGAAATCCGGGCCGCCGCTGATGGTGCCGCCGTAGTCGCTGATCGCTTCCAGCCAGCGCAACGGCCGCGCCAGGAAGTAGGCCGGCGACATCAACACGCACGGCACACCGCTGAAGATCGGCTGCAGCAGGCCGCCGATCAGGCCCATGTCGTGGTAGAGCGGCAGCCAGCTGACGATGACATCGTGTGGGTTGAGGTCGATGCCAAAGCCGCGACGGATCAGCACTTCGTTGGCCACCAGGTTACCGTGGCTGACTTGCACGCCCTTGGGCAGCGCGGTGGAGCCGGAGGTGTATTGCAGGAAGGCAATGTCGTCGGCTTGCAATTCGGGGGCGACCCAGTGATCGGCCAGTTGTGCGTCGAGGGTGTCTACGCTCAAGACCGGTGGTGCGTGGTCAATCTGCGCCAGGCTTTCGCCGAGGCTGGCAATGGTCAACAGCAGGCGCGGCTCAGCGTCGCTGATGATCGACAGCAAGCGCTCCTGGTGATGCCGCTTGGTGGATTCCGGCGGGTAGGCCGGTACCGCGATCACCCCGGCGTACAGGCAGCCGAAGAACGCCGCGACATAGTCCGGGCCGCTGGGGAACAACAGCACTGCGCGCTCGCCCATCGCGACATCGGCTTGCAAGGCGGCGGCGATGGTGCGGGCGCGTTGGTCCAGGTCACGGTAGCTGAGCACCACGCTGTGCTCGGCGGACTCGGCCAGAAAGCGCAGGGCTATCTGGTCCGGCGTCTGCGCGGCACGGCGTTGGAGGGACTGGACCAGGGTGCGGGGAAGTTCGAAGGCGTCCATCATGGGGTTCCTGCCTGAAATCGGCTTACGGGAAAGTCGGGAAGTCGGTGAGATTCAGCCGGCGGCCAGTTGCCGCGCCGCGCCAAGGCGCCAGCGGGCCAGGTGTTCGTCGGCATAGCGGCGCACACAGCGCAGCACGGCGCTTTCGTGCTGCACGAGGAAGAAGTGGTGACCGTCGAACATGTCGAGGGAAAAGCCGCTGGCGGCCTCGAGCTGCCAGTCGAGCAATTGGTCGGCGCGCACGCTGTCCTGCTTGCCGCCGAACACATGGATCGGCACACCCAGGGGCTCGCGCTCGCCATAGGTGAAGCTGCCGCAGAGCAGGAAATCGGCGCGCAGGATCGGCAGCATCAGCTCCATCAATTCAGGATTGGCCAACGCGGCGTCGCAGGTGCCCTGCAGTTCGCGCAAGCGGGCGATCAGCTGTGCGTCGGTCTTTTCGATGGCGTATTCGCTGACATCGCGCCGCGCCGGGCCGGCGGTGCCGGAGGCGAACAGCGCCAGCGGCGCCGGCACATTGCGCGCTTTCAATGCGTGGGCCAGTTCGAACGCCAGCAGGCCGCCGAGGCTGTGGCCGAACAACGCATAGGGGCCATTGAGGTCGCGGCTGATTTCAGTCGCGAGCTGGGCAGCCAAGGCCTTGATATCGCGCTGTAGCGGCTCGCCCATGCGCATGCCACGCCCCGGCAATTCCAGCGGGCACACCTGCAACCAATCCGGCAGCACGCGTCGCCAACGTGCGTAGACCGAGGCGCTGGCGCCGGAATGGGGCAGGCAGAACAGGCGCAGCGGCGTTGGCGTACTCATCACCTGAGGACTCCAAGCTGAAACACGCTGTGTGCACGATAAAAACCCATTTCGCCCTCCTGCGGATGCTGATCCTTGGCCGTTTGTTTACAGGCCTGTCACCCAGAAGAACGGACGGCCCCGGCAAATAATTAGTCGCCGAGGGCGAGCGACACGCGGTTCACACCTTACCGAACGGCGTAAGATTAGTTCGTCTTCTCATTTGACAATCATTATCATTCAGCATAATTTGTTGCCCGATGTGTAGGAGGCCTCAGCAAGGACGCCCTCCCCTAACCTCTTTTGCAACCAGGTGATTTCCATGACGGAACCAGTATCCACAGGCAGGTGCGACTCACCACTTCTCCAGGCGTTCGTCGACAATCGGCTGATCCTGGTGAAGATCGCAGCACGTATTACCGGCTGTCGTTCCCGCGCCGAGGATGTGGTGCAGGACGCTTATTTTCGGCTGCAGTCGGCACCGACGATCACCTCTTCGTTCAAGGCCCAACTGAGCTATCTGTTCCAGATCGTGCGCAACCTGGCGATCGATCACTACCGCAAGCAGGCCCTGGAGCTCAAGTATTCCGGCACCGAAGAGGAAGGCTTGAACGTGGTGATTCACGGCGCTTCACCGGAAACCTCCCATATCAATTTCAACACCCTGGAAAACATCGCCGACGCCCTGACCGAGCTGCCGCAGCGCACCCGCTACGCCTTCGAGATGTACCGCCTGCACGGCGTACCGCAGAAGGATATCGCCAAGGAACTGGGGGTTTCGCCAACGCTGGTGAACTTCATGATTCGCGATGCGCTGGTGCACTGCCGCAAGGTGTCGGGCAACCACAGCGATACGTTTGCGCGCAGGGTTTGAAAAACACATGTGGGAGGGGGCTTGCCCCCTCCCACATTTGATTTCCAGCGCTCTCAGGGGACTGGCATTACATCGATGCGATACGGCTCGAAGATCTTGAGCATCTGGCCATTATCCCGCAGCTGCTTGAGCAACCCGGCAAACGCAGGCCCGGTGATGGGGGCTTTGGGCCGTAGCAACGCGTAATGGTGATAGACCTGGTCAATGCGCTCCGACACCAGGAATGTCCCCGCCATCTCGGCATTGCGCACCATGAAGTCACTCAGGTACGAACGGGTGACCAAGGCGATATCAGCACGCCTGCGGGCGACCATCAGCAAGTTGCTGTCATGGGAGTACGTCAACGTTGCGTTGAAGTGCTCAGCCAGGTACTTGGGGTCGGGGTTGAAGTTCGCGAAGGCGTAGTGATAGCCGCTGAACACCGCCAGGCGTTTGCCGGCAAGGTCGCTGAAATAGCTTTGGTCGCGACCGGGCTCACGCTCGGCGACGAAGATTTCAGCGTCTTCCAGGCCCATGTCGACGCTGGTATGGGCCACGTCTTTCCAGCCCCAGGACGGGTTTTCAAAGATCGCCATGTCGACCCGGCCTTGCTCGAAATCGCGAAAACGCCTGGGAATCGAAGTGGGCACCAGCACAAACTGATAGTCGCTTTGCACGGCGTTCAGCGCTTCGACCAATTGCGGCAGCAATCCGGTATCGGCGCCTTGCTCAGGGCGTACGGTATACGGCGGAAAATGCGCCGCGCCGATCCTCACCAACTGCGCGGCGCTGGCCTGCGTCCACCCTGCGGTACCCAATGCCCAAAATGTCAGTCCTGCAGCCAGCCGCCATGGCGAAAACATCTAGGCACACACCGTGAATTCTATGATGGCGATAAGCTAGGCGTTTTTCCCTGGGGAGACAACGTTCACCCGCAAATTAATAGCCGCACTTCAGTCCGCCTTGAGCACCATCAACAGCGCTTCGTCGGCCAGCTCTTCGAGGGTCAGGCTGCCTTGGGTGCGGAACCACGTGGTGGTCCAGGATAACGCGCCGGTCAGGAAGCGCCGGGTGATGAACACGTCGCCCCTGATATAACCAGCGGCCTTGGCTTCGCCCAGTACCTGCAGCCAGATGTCCTCATACACATCACGCAGGGCCAGTACCTGGGCCTGACCGTCGGCAGACAACGAGCGCCATTCATACACCAGCACCGCCATCGCCTCACCGCTGCCGCCCATGATCGACTGCAATTCGCAGCGGATCAGCGCCAACACGCGCTCGCGCACCGTGCTCGCTGCTTCCAGCGCAGCCCGCATCATCGCGGTGTTGTAGAGGATGGTTTCTTCCATCAGTGCGCGCAGGATCTCGTCCTTGCTCTTGAAGTGATGAAAGATGCTGCCGGACTGAATGCCCACCGCACCGGCCAGGTCGCGCACGGTGGTGCGCTCGAAGCCCTTGTTGCGAAACAGGTGCGCCGCGGTTTGCAGCAACTTGCCCCGAGCGCTCTCGGGGTCGGTCAATTGTCCAGCGTCGACCAGAGTGCGCATCACCCGCAAGGCTTGGGGGTCGTCCATGCTGCTGTCCCTCATGTCTACTATCGTCTTGGGCGGCAATTTAGGCCGTGGCCGCCACCCGAGCAAGCGCTTGGGCAAAACTTGTGTACGGGGTTTACCAACCAGGCGAATCAGCCCCCTGGGCGGAACTACAAGGCCCGGCTACGCTCTATCCCCATCAGGACAGGAACAGTACGGGAACCTGCGCATGCCTCATTGGCTGATTATTGACCTTGAAGCCACCACGGATGACGGCGGCTGGCCCGTGACGGAGATGGAAGTCATCGAAATCGGCGCAAGCCTGGTCAACCGCCAGGGCCGCGAGCTGGATCACTTCCAGCGCTTCGTGCGGCCGCTGCGGCGGCCGCTGCTGACGCCTTTTTGCCGCCAATTGACCCATATCACCCAGGCCAATATCGACGCGGCAACGCCGATCACCGAGGTGTGGCCGCTATTCGAGCGCTGGCTGGGCCAGCATCAGGCGCGCCTGGAAGGCTGGGCCAGCTGGGGCGATTACGATCGCGTGCAACTGGAGTTGGAATGGCAACGCCATGGCCTGGCCAGCGCGCTCGGCCAGACGCCCCATGTCAACCTCAAGCAACGGTTCGCCAAGGCCCGGCGGCTGGACAAGCCCTTGGGGCTTAATGGCGCGCTGCAATTGGCGGGGATGCAGTTCAGTGGCCAGCAGCATCGGGCGCTGGAGGATGCGCGCAACACGGCACGCCTGCTGCCGCTGATTTTGCCGGTCTAGGCAGCTCCCCTGCCCTTGGGCATACTGGCTGACCTTTCCAGACCCTTTTTCCGAGGATTCACTCATGTTCAAAGTCAATGAATACTTCGACGGCACCGTCAAGTCGATCGCTTTCGGCACCGCGGAAGGCCCGGCGACCATCGGCGTGATGGCCCCGGGTGAATACGAGTTCGGCACCGACCAGCGTGAAATCATGCACGTCGTTTCCGGCGCGCTGATCGTCAAACTGCCTGACGCCGAGTGGGAAACCTTTGCCGCCGGCAGCCAGTTCAACGTCCCAGCCAACAGCAAATTCCAGTTGAAGGTTGGCGTAGACACCGCTTACCTGTGCGAATACCGCAGCTGAACCTGACTCGGCGCAAAAAATGCCCGTCTCCTGCGAGACGGGCATTTTTTATTCCAGCACCGTTACCGGCATCCCGATTTCCAACTGGCCAACTCCATCGTTGACCAGGTTCTGGCCGAACATCGCGCCCTTCTCGGTGCTGCGATAGGCCTGCAGGGTGGCGAACGGTTCGCGGTCCGGGCTGCGCTCGCCGGTCCGGGGGTCGACGGTCGTGAGAACGCAGCGTGAACAGGGCTTGACCACGCGAAACTCCACCTCGCCGATGCGCAAGCGTTTCCAGCCATCCTCGGCAAACGCCTCGCCGCCTTCGATTACCAGATTGGGACGAAAGCGCAGCATTTCCATCGGCCGGCCGACCTGCGCGCACAAATCGTCCAGGGAAGCCTGGCCGATCAGCAGCAAGGGGTAGCCGTCGGCAAATCCCACTTGATCGTCATCACGGCCAAAACCGGCCTGGGTCGAGCGTGCACGCTCCAGGGGCATATGCGCCAGGCGTGTGGGTTTGCCGATGAAGGCGCTGACCCAGGCCGCCGCTTCATCGCCCGCGTCCGGCACGCGCAAGGTGTCGTGCCAGATGATCACACCACGCAATGCATCGGCGCCGGGCAATGCCACGTCCAGCGTCCCATAGCCAGGCGAGCTCAGGGTCAGGCCGCCAGCCGCGTTCCACAGCGCGGTCAACTGGCTCATCTTCGCCACGGCGCGTTGCGTGAGGAAGCGCCCACTGGCTTCGTCCACCAGCATCCAGCGTCGATCCCCTGCCAGCCCGAGTTTATCCAGGCCACTCTGCTGCAAGGCCTCGGCCTTGCCGGATTTCAAGGGGTAACGGTACAACGCGCTGAGACGGAGCATGAGCCTGCATTCCTGGGGAACAAAGTGGCATACCCTAGTGTCACGCGGGCACTTCGTCCAGCATCAGTCGTTGACGCACCACATCCACTAGCTTGTCCGGCTGGAATTTGGAGAGGAAATTGTCACAGCCGACCTTCTTGACCATCGAGTCATTGAAGCTCCCCGACAGCGAGGTGTGCAGCACCACGTAGAGGCCACGCAGGCGCGGGTCATTGCGAATTTCGGTGGTGAGGCGGTAGCCGTCCATCTCGGGCATTTCGGCGTCGGTGAAGATCATCAGCAGCTTGTCGGTCATCAGCTGGCCGGTGTCGGCCCAGGCCTTGAGCATGTTCAGCGCCTTGAGGCCGTCGCTGGCGATGTGCATCTTCACGCCCAACTGGCCCAGGGTGTCCTTCAACTGCGACAGCGCTACGTTGGAATCGTCCACCAGCAACACTTCACGGCCACGGGCGCGTTCCAGCACTGGGTCCTCGAGTTTTTCCCTGGAGACCTTGGCGTTATAGGGCACGATTTCCGCCAGGACTTTTTCCACATCGATAATTTCCACCAACTGGTCATCGACCTTGCTGATGGCGGTGAGATAGTGCTGGCGCCCGGCGCTGGCCGGCGGTGGCAGGATGGCTTCCCAATTCATGTTGACGATGCGGTCGACGCCGCCCACCAGGAACGCCTGCACCGAACGGTTGTACTCGGTGACGATAATGGTGCTGTTGGGCCCTGGCACCAGCGGGCGCATGCCGATGGCCTGGGACAAGTCGATCACCGGCAACGTCTGGCCACGCAGGTTGACCACGCCGCAGACGAAGGGATGGCGCTGAGGCATCAGGGTCAGCTTGGGCAGTTGCAGTACTTCCTGCACCTTGAACACGTTGATCGCGAACAGCTGCCGCCCGAACAGGCGGAACATGAGAATCTCCAGGCGATTCTCACCCACCAATTGCGTGCGTTGATCTACCGTGTCGAGAATGCCGGCCATTAAGAGCTCCTGGTGTGCACATGGGTTGCGCGCTGAGAGGGTGTGCAGTTCGTATAGGCAAGTTATCGGCGGCAAGCGCCAGACCTTGACCCCGGTAAAATGCCATGTAAATACATTGATGTCACACTGACATCATGCTTTACTGCATCAGCCCTGTCCTCGGGCTGTGTGGGCCTTGCACGACACTCCAATCGGCGTGCGGTTCCACGACGTAGGGGATTCCCCTATGCGCAATCAGGCCCGACCTGATATTCGCGATATCTAATAGCCATTAATGTGACGCCATTCTCATTGCATGAATGGAGTCAGGCTTTTGTTTGCCATCCCACGCCCTAGGCCCGCGAGCCTTCCAGGCACTCACGTATCGGCAACTGAAGTCGTGTCATCCCGCTCAACTGGGACTACGCACGACTTTCGTGAGCATTTCAATAAATGTCCTACTGAAATATCGGAATCAACCTACAAGCTCCAATCATATTTCAGCGCTAGTTTTAAGCCATTCACCCGGTGCGACATCTCATCACCCGAGCTTGAGTTGCGGAGACATGCATGATGAATAGCGCGAAAGAATGGCAAACGGCACTTCCCGAGTTTCTGCTGGAGGCCGAAATGCTGCTGATCAAATCCCAAGAGTGCTTGAGCCACCTGCATTTGATCCGCAACGACAGCGACGCCATCGACTGCATGAAAACCAGCCTCGCCAAACTGGCTGAAAAGGCCGACAGCCTGGCGCTGCAGGCGATCAGCGAGTTCTCGCGGCACCTGCAGGACCTCATTGCCAACGCCGAGAACCCGATGCAACTGCATGACCAGGCACTCGATGCGTTACATGACTGCCTCACGCTGCTGGCCTGGCAATTGGAGCTGATCGACACGCGCACCGGCGAGTTGGCCCTGGACGAGACCGAGCAAACGTCGTTGATCGCGACGGTTACCTTGCAGATTCCGCAAAAGGATTTCCGGCATAAACCGCAGCAGCGGTTGCATCATGCGTCCTGAGTCCCAAGCATGTCGCCGACGATAGCTGACCTGTCCAAAAACGACCGATAACGGCGAGAAAGGCAGAAACATCAATTAGCCATCTACGCAATAACGATACAAACCAACTTTACTAATACAACTTTTTCAACTCTGGGATTACCCCCCAGAGTATTTGCGCGGGCCATAAACCAATCAGGCGACCAACGGTAACAGGGGTGGTACTATGCCCCCACTCGAAGTGACTCAACTTCATCATGGTTAAACACGATTCGGCAGCGTATTCCAAACAGAGCCCGGCCAACCGGTCTCCCCGCAGCGAACCTTCAGTGGCTCCATCCGCTATGTACGCCAACCTCAAGCCCCTTTTCTCAAGGTCTGTGTCGCGCAGCAACGCACGCCGCATCGTCCTTGCGCTGTGCCTGTGTTCGTTGTCGGTCAGCGTGTGGGCCTACGCGCATGCTTCGCCCTGGTCGCTGCTGATCCTGCTGGTCAACCTGGCCACGCTGGCGGTGGTGGGCCTGCACCAATGGCGTTCGCGCAAATCCATCAAGTTCCAGCCCCAGGAATTGGCGGACCGACTGTTACAGGTCCAGGAAAACGAACGCCATCGCCTCAGCCGCGAACTGCACGACGACATCGGCCAACTGCTGACCGCCGCCAAACTGCAAAGTGAATGGCTGCAGCGTCGCCTGCCGCCAGAGCTGCACGAGCACTGCACGGTGCTGTGCAATACCCTCGACGAAACCCTGGCCAAAGTGCGCGACGTGTCCGCCATTCTCAACCCGCGCCAGTTGGCCAGCCTTGGCCTGGAAGCCAGCTTGCGCGCGCACCTGCTCAAGACCCTGGAAAACACCTCGGTGTGCTGGAGCCTGGAATGCCAGCAACGCCTGACCGGTATTCCTGAAGAAATGGCCGTGGCGGCGTTTCGCATCACCCAGGAAGCCGTGACCAACATGCTCCGTCACGCCCAGGCACATAACCTGCGGGTGCGCCTGCGACGCCTGCCCGAAGGCTTGTCGCTGACGATCTGCGATGACGGCCAGGGCTTTTCGCCGGTTACCGACCCAGGCCTTGCAGGCCAACGCGGCATGGCCGGCATGGCCGAGCGGATAGACCAACTGGGCGGCACCTTGTCGGTCAGCAGTCAGCCAGGCCAAGGCACGCGGATCGACGCGCTTTTCCCCTGGGCGCCCCGCGCCCTTGAACGGGCCAGTTCCCCTAAGGGTTTCGAGTGACCTGCAATTTACTCCTGGTGGATGACCACGCGCTGATTCGCGCAGGCGTGCGTGCGCTGGTCCTGGACATGCCCGGCTACGACGTGATCGGTGAAGCCAGCGATGGCGCGCAGGTGCTTGCGCAATTTCGCGCCCTGCAGCCGGATATCGTGCTGCTGGACCTGTCGATGAAACACACCAGCGGCCTGGATGCCTTGCAGGAACTCAAGGGCGCCTATCCCCTGAGCAAAGTGCTGATCCTGTCGATGCACACCGACCCCGACCTGATCATGCGCGCGCTGGAATCAGGTGCCCACGGCTACCTGCTCAAGGACATGACCGCCAACGAGCTGGAACACGCCCTGCGTGCCTTGCGCAACAACGAGCGCTACCTGAGCCCGGCGATCGCCCACACCGTGATCAATCAAGCACTGATCCGCAGCAACGGCCCTGCGACGCCCGCGCCCCATAGCCACAACTTGACGGCGCGCCAGTTGGAAATCCTGCGCCTGATCGTGCGCGGCAAGTCCACCCGGGAAATCGCCCACGGCCTGGGCCTGAGCATCAAGACGGTAGAAGCGCATCGCTCGCAGATCATGAAGCGCCTGCAGATTTTCGACGTGGCGGGCCTGGTGTTATTCGCGGTGCGCGAGCAGATCATCAGCCTGGACGACTAGGGGCGAACCCAGCGGCAGGTGCACGCGCAGGGCCTTGGGCAAGGCCTCGAAATGCAGATCATCGCCTTCCAGCGGCTCGCCATCGAGGTTGATGTACAAGCCCTGCGCCACCTTGATATTGACCCACGGCAGGCGTGCCCGCACGAACATGGTGTCCAGGCCCCAGCCATTGCTCATCAATTCGCGCAAGGTGCCGACCACCTCCTGGGGCGCCGGCAGGATGCTGATGTCCAGCAGGCCATCATCGGCCAGCGCACCCGGGCACAGCACATGCCCGCCCCCGGCCTGGCGCCCGTTGCCGATCCCGAGTGCGAGCAGCTCGCCTTTCCAATGGAAATCCGGGCCTTCCAGCTCACCGTAGGCAGCCTTCAATTCACTGAAACGCGACAGACCGGTGAACAGGTAGGCGGCACCGCCGAGGATTTTCTTCAGGTCTTCGGAGGTGTTGGCGGTGACCTGGCTGCCGAAACCGCCGGTGGCCATGTTCAAGAATATCTGCCCGCCGACCTGGCCCAGGTCAATCGCTCTCGGTTCAACATCCAGCAACGCCAGGGCGCCAGCCGGCTCCAACGGCACGCCGGCGGCCTTGGCGAAGTCATTGGCGGTGCCCAGCGGCATCAGCACCAGGCTGGCATCGGTATTGGCGTGAGCCATGGCTTCGGCCACATCGCGCAGAGTGCCATCGCCACCGCCGGCGATGATGTGGGTGTAACCGTCGGCCAGGGCTTGATTGACCAGGCGCTGGGCATCGCCACCTTCCCACGTCACCCGCACTGCCAGCTCCCAACCCTGCTCACGCCGGGCCAACACGGCCGCGCGCACGTCCTCGTTGAGGGCTTGTTTGCCGTGGAGGATCAACAGGGCTCTGGCGGTGGTCATTTGGGGAACTCTCCTGGGTCAAGGTGCTTGCAGGATGTTGACCCTTGGGGATGAGGAAAAGTCTGTGGCCGGAGAAATTTGGCTGATGGATGGAGATCAAAATGTGGGAGGGGGCTTGCTCCCGATAGCGGTGGGTCAGCTAAAGATTAAGCTGACTGATACACCGCCATCGGGGCATGGTATCTACACAACTTTGTAGCAGCAGCCTACGCTAACCACGATGCGAAGCGAGCCGCTCTTGATCTTGCTCTTGATCTTAGGCGCCCCGTTAAACCACGCTGGCCGGAATTCGACAGTGATTTGGGGGGTAAACCGGCAGGGATGCCGGTTTAGCCGCCCCGCGCCATGGATGGCGCGTGGCGGCGGCCCCCCAAATCAATGTCGGATTACGGGCACACCGAGCCTAGGCGAGGTGCCGAGTGGTGGGGCGAGGACTTTTTGGTTACTTTTGGGTCCTTCCAAAAGTGACACGCTGTAAAAGCGGAACCGCCAGCCGCCGTTACCATAGGAACGGATATGTACTCGTTCTGATCCAACATCCTGGTCGGCTGTCAGGCCGCCATCGGGGGCAAGCCCCCTCCCACATTTGAAACGCGGGGAGTCAGTTAGAGAGGCTTCGGCTCCCGAGCCGTCACAGGTTCAGGGCCATACCAAAGTTATGTGGATACCCAAGGCCATCGGGAGCAAGCCCCCTCCCACATTGCGCCCGGCGCTGATCAGCTCTTGTGCAACTTGCTCATCAACTGCGCCTCGGCCTGGGTCAACCCGCACGACTGGGTCAGCTCATCCACCGTCGCGCCCATGCCCACCAGCTTGGCCGCCTGGGCGAACGACAGGTTCGCGGGATCACGCTGTTCCAACTGCACCAACTTGTCCGGCAACGGCCCGAGAATCGCGCGCAGTTCATGCACTTCATCCCCAACCCGCACCGCACTCTGCTGGAAATGATCGACACGCTTGACCAGTTCCAGAATGCGCCGGTCACGCACCGCATCGCGCTCGGCCTGTTGCAAGGCCAACTCCCGTTGCTGGCGCACATAGCGCAGCACAAACGCCAAAGTCCCGGCCCACAACAGGGCCAGGACGATCACCGCCGCCTCAAGAAACAATCAAATGCTCTCCAGGTCCGACCACTCTTCTTCGCTCATCATTTTGTCCAGCTCAACCAGAATCAACAGCTCGTTGTTCTTGTTGCAGACGCCCTGGATAAACTTGGCGGATTCTTCGTTGCCCACGTTCGGCGCGGTTTCCACTTCCGATTGGCGCAGGTAGACCACTTCGGCCACGCTGTCGACCATGATCCCGACCACTTGCTTGTCGGCTTCGATGATGACGATGCGCGTGTTGTCGTTGACATCGGTCGGCGCCAGGCCGAAGCGTTGGCGCGTATCGATCACCGTCACCACGTTGCCGCGCAGGTTGATGATGCCCAGCACATAGCTCGGCGCACCCGGTACCGGGGCGATCTCGGTGTAGCGCAGCACTTCCTGCACGCGCATCACGTTAATGCCGTAGGACTCGTTGTCCAGTTTGAAGGTCACCCATTGCAGGATCGGATCATCCAAACCTTGTGCGGACGCTGACTTGTTCATGCTTCTGACCCCTTCAAATGCCGCTATCGACGGCGTGTGTGCTAATGGGCCGCGCAACCGCACGACCTTTATTGTTCAATCAACTGCGTTTGTTCTGCGCCATTTCCTTGACCGCGCCACTGGCGATCAACTCGGCCAGTTCGGCGACGTCGAGCAACGCGCACATGTGTTCGATCACGGTGCCCGCCAGCCACGGCCGTTGGCCACGGTGGCTGCGCCATTTGATTTCGTTCGGGTCCAGGCGCAACGAGCGGCTGACTTGATGCACCGCCAGCCCCCACTCGTAGCCCTGCACGGAGATCACATACTGCAGGCCCTGGCGGAAGTCGTCGCGGTAGCGGTCGGGCATCACCCAGCGCGCGGTGTCCAGCACCTTGAGATTGCCGGCCTGGCTGGGCAGGATGCCGAGGAACCACTCCGGTTGCCCGAACAACGGCGTCAGCTCCTGGCCTTCCAGGGAATAGATCGAGCCCAGGCACACCAGCGGCACCGCCAGGGTCAACCCGGCGACATCGAACAGCAGGCATTCGAACGGCTCGGCGGCCCACGACGGGCGACCATCGCCGGTCACCGGCGGCGGCGTGATGCTCGGCGGCAGGTGCACTTCCACGATCGGCTCGACCACTACCGGCGCCACCACGTCAGGCGTGATTGGCACCACCACGGGCGCCACTTCCACGTGCGCATCGCGGGCTTGCTCTTCAAGCACCGCCAACTGGAACTCATCCAGCGCAGCGTCAGGCTCGACGGCCGGCTCCAGCACCAGGATCGGTTCCGGCAGCTCCTCGGCGGTCGCCTCCTGCAGCAAGGCATCCAGGTAGGATTCCAGTGCCAGTTGCGGCCGGGTCTTGAAGTCGAGGGGACGGTTCATCAGGCCACCTGCGCCACAAGCTGCTGGGACAACAGGTGCTTGAGCAACGCCCGATAAGCCAGCACGCCACGGCTCTTGCTGTCGAATTGCGACGGCGTGAGCCCGGCGCGGCTGGCGTCACGCAGGCGCGTGTCTACCGGGATGTAGCCGTTCCAGATGGTGTCTGGATAGGCATCACGCAGTACGCGCAGGGTGCCAAGGGAGGCCTGGGTCCGCCGGTCGAACAAGGTCGGTACGATGCTGTACGGTAACGCCTGCTTGCGCGAACGGTTGATCATCGCCAGGGTGCTGACCATGCGTTCCAAGCCTTTGACGGCCAGGTGTTCGGTCTGTACCGGGATCACCAACTGCTGGCTGGCCGCCAAGGCGTTGACCATCAGCACGCCGAGCAAGGGCGGGCTGTCGATGATCGCGTAGTCGAAGTCCTGCCACAGCTGCGCCAGGGTCTTGGCGATCACCAGGCCCAGGCCGCTCTGGCCCGGCGACTGGCGCTCAAGGGTGGCCAGGGCGGTGCTGGACGGCAACAGCGAAATGCTGTCATTGCTGGTGGGCAGCAGCAGTTGCCCAGGCAAGTCGCCGGGCACGCTGCCCTTGTGCAGGAACAGGTCGTAGCAGCTGTGTTCCAGCGCATCCGGGTCGTAACCGAAATAGCTGGTCATGGAGCCGTGGGGGTCCAGGTCGACCACGACCACGCGCTTGCCTGCCTCGGCCAGCAAGCCGGCTAAGGCGATGGACGTGGTGGTCTTGCCGACTCCACCCTTTTGATTGGCAACTGCCCAGACTCTCATTCGGTTGATTCCTCCCGGTGGGCACACGCGCGACCGAGACATTGCATAGGTTAGTGAGCCGGTGACGGAGAATTGACGGAGCTGGCCCGCACCAGCGGCTTTGCAGGGGCCGGTGCAGTTTGTGTGCCAGCGCGCCTCAACGCCGCATCCGGTGTTGCATTCGCCGTGCCGGTGCCGGTCAGGCTGCGGCGTACATCCAGGTTGCGCGACACCACCAGCACCACCCGCCGGTTGCGCGCACGGCCTTCGAGCGTGGCGTTGTTGGCCACCGGCTGGAACTCACCGTAGCCCACCGACGCCAGGCGCTGGGGGTTCACGCCCTGCATCGCGAGCATGCGCACGATGCTTGCCGCCCGGGCCGAGGACAGTTCCCAGTTGGTCGGGTACTGCGCCGTACTGATCGGCAGGTTGTCGGTAAAGCCTTCGACGTGGATCGGGTTTTCAAACGGCTTGAGTATCGCTGCCACCTTGTCGATGATGGTGAAGGCCTGGTCGCTCGGCAGTGCATCGGCGCTGGCGAACAACAGGCTGGAGTTCAGCTCGATCTCCACCCACAGTTCATTGCCGCGCACGGTCATCTGGTTGGAGCTGATCAGGTCGCCAAATGCGGCGCTGATATCGTCGGCAATGCTCTTGAGCGGGTCGCTGGTGCCGCCGACACCGGCGGCGGTCTCATCGCTGTCGTTGACCAACGGCTTGGCCGGGGTCACCGTCTTGGGTCGTTCATCGCCAATAGGAATTGGCTTGAGCGCGCGATCGGAGTCGGAAAACACCCCGATCAACGCTTCGGAAATAACCTTGTACTTGCCTTCGTTCACCGACGAGATCGAGTACATCACCACGAAAAACGCAAACAGCAAGGTGATGAAGTCCGCGTAGGACACCAGCCAGCGTTCATGGTTGACGTGTTCTTCAGGCTCGCGACGGCGACGGCTCACAGGCACTTCCCTCTCTGACCAACAGCGACCACTTCATTGTGGCGAGCGAGCTTGCTCGCGCTGGGGCGCGAAGCGGCCCTGAACCCAGACGCTGCGACCTGTCTGAAAGACCGTGTTGCCTGGAGTGGGGCTGCTTCGCAGCCCAGCGCGAGCAAGCTCGCTCGCCACATGCCCATGCCCATATGCATCAATCCATGAAGCCCTGGAGCTTCAATTCGATGGAGCGCGGGTTTTCACCCTCGGCGATCGACAGGATGCCTTCGAGCAGCATTTCGCGGTAACGGGACTGGCGCATGGCAATCGACTTGAGCTTGCTCGCCACCGGCAACAACACCAGGTTGGCGCTCGCCACACCGTAGATGGTGGCGACAAATGCCACAGCAATGCCGCTGCCCAGTTGCGAAGGGTCGGCCAGGTTGCCCATCACGTGGATCAGGCCCATTACCGCACCGATGATGCCGATGGTCGGCGCGTAGCCGCCCATGCTTTCAAAGACTTTGGCCGCGTTGATGTCGCGGCTTTCCTGGGTGTAGAAATCCACCTCGAGGATGCTGCGGATCGCCTCCGGCTCGGCGCCATCGACCAGCAGTTGCAGGCCTTTGCGGGCGTAGCTGTCGGGCTCGGCATCGGCCACGCTTTCCAGGCCCAGCAAGCCTTCCTTGCGGGCGGTGAGGCTCCAGTTGACCACGCGGTCGATGCCGCCTGGCAAGTCGACCCGTGGCGGGAAAATGATCCATATCAGGATCTGCATGGCGCGCTTGAACGAGCTCACCGGCGCCTGCAACAACGCCGCGCCCACGGTGCCGCCGATCACGATCAGCGCCGCCGGGCCGTTGGCCAGGGCGCCGAGGTGGCCGCCTTCAAGGTAGTTGCCGCCAATAATGGCGACAAACGCCAAGGTGATGCCGATCAGGCTCAAGACATCCATCAGAGGCAGGCCTCCACCAGATGCTTGCCGATGTCGTCCAGGCTGTAGACCGCGTCGGCCAGGTCAGCCTTGACGATCGCCATGGGCATGCCGTAGATCACGCAACTGGCTTCGTCCTGGGCCCAGATTGCACTGCCGCCCTGCTTGAGCAGACGTGCACCCTCACGGCCATCGGCGCCCATGCCGGTCAGCACCACCGCCAGAACTTTGTCACCGTAGGACTTGGCCGCCGAACCGAAGGTGATATCCACGCACGGCTTGTAGTTGAGGCGCTCGTCGCCCGGCAGGATTTTGATCGCGCCACGGCCATCCACCATCATCTGCTTGCCACCTGGGGCCAGCAGCGCCAGGCCAGGACGCAGGATGTCGCCATCCTCGGCTTCCTTGACGCTGATGCGGCACAGCTTGTCCAGGCGCTCGGCAAAGGCCTTGGTGAACGCGGCAGGCATGTGCTGCACCAGCACGATCGGCGCCGGGAAGTTGGCCGGCAGTTGGGTCAATACACGCTGCAAGGCCACCGGCCCGCCCGTGGATGTACCGATCGCCACCAGTTTGTAGGCCTTGCGCTTGGGCGCGGGCGAATGAGCGCTCGGTGCAGCAGCGCGGGTAGGTGCTGTCGGCGCGGGCCGCGCTGCCGGGGCGGGCGCCGGGCGGCTGAACGATGATGTCGGCGCGGCCACGGGTGCAGGTGCAGGTGCAGGAGTCGGCGCGGGCGCGCTGAACAGACTGCGGCGGTTACTGCGCGAAATGCTGTGCACCTTCTCGCACAGCATCTGCTTGACCTTATCGGGGTTACGCGAGATGTCTTCGAAATTCTTCGGCAGGAAATCCACCGCGCCGGCATCCAGCGCATCCAGGGTGACCCGGGCGCCTTCATGTGTCAGCGAGGAGAACATCAACACCGGTGTGGGGCAGCGTTGCATGATGTGACGCACGGCCGTGATGCCATCCATCATCGGCATTTCGTAGTCCATGGTGATCACGTCCGGCTTCAACGCAATGGCTTGATCGATCGCCTCTTTGCCGTTGGTGGCCGTGCCGACTACTTGGATCGTTGGATCGGCGGAAAGAATCTCCGAGACGCGGCGGCGGAAGAAACCCGAATCGTCCACCACCAGGACCTTGACTACCATAAACACTCCGTTAGACGGGGCGGGCGCTACCGCCCTGCCCCGCCAGAATCAAATACGCCGTGCGGCGTAACGCTTGAGCATGCTCGGAACATCGAGAATCAACGCGATGCGACCGTCACCGGTGATGGTCGCGCCAGACATGCCGGGGGTCCCCTGCAGCATTTTGCCCAACGGCTTGATGACCACTTCTTCCTGGCCCACCAGTTGGTCGACCACAAAGCCGATGCGTTGGGTGCCCACCGACAGAATCACCACATGGCCTTCGCGCTGCTCTTCATGCTTGGCCGATGCCACCAGCCAGCGCTTGAGGTAGAACAGCGGCAGGGCCTTGTCACGCACGATCACCACTTCCTGGCCGTCCACCACGTTGGTGCGCGACAGGTCGAGGTGGAAGATCTCGTTGACGTTGACCAGCGGGAAGGCGAAGGCCTGGTTGCCCAGCATCACCATCAGGGTTGGCATGATCGCCAGGGTCAACGGCACCTTGATGACGATCTTCGAGCCCTGGCCCTTGGTCGAGTAGATATTGATCGAGCCGTTGAGCTGGCTGATCTTGGTCTTCACCACGTCCATGCCGACGCCACGGCCGGACACGTCGGAGATCTCGGTCTTGGTCGAGAAGCCGGGGGCGAAGATCAGGTTGTAGCATTCGGTGTCGGTGAGGCGATCGGCGGCATCCTTGTCCATCACACCGCGCTTGACCGCGATATTGCGCAGAATCGCCGGGTCCATACCTTTGCCGTCATCGGTGATCGACAGCAGGATATGGTCGCCCTCTTGCTCCGCCGCCAGGATCACCTTGCCGCCCCGCGATTTGCCCGAGGCTTCGCGTTCTTCCGGGGTTTCCACGCCGTGGTCGACGGCGTTGCGCACCAAGTGGACCAGCGGGTCGGCCAGGGCCTCGACGAGGTTCTTGTCGAGGTCGGTTTCTTCGCCCACCAGTTCCAGGTTGATTTCTTTCTTGAGCTGGCGCGCCAAGTCGCGCACCAGGCGCGGGAAACGGCCGAAGACTTTCTTGATCGGCTGCATCCGCGTTTTCATCACGGCGGTTTGCAGGTCGGCGGTGACCACATCGAGGTTCGACACGGCCTTCTGCATGGCTTCATCGCCACTGTTCAGGCCCAGGCGCACCAGGCGGTTACGCACCAGCACCAGCTCGCCGACCATGTTCATGATGTCGTCCAGGCGCGCAGTGTCTACGCGCACCGTGGTTTCGGCTTCAGTGGCAGGTTTATCGGCAACCGGCGCAGCGGCAGGACGCGCCGGAGCTGGCGCGGCAGCCGGTGCAGGCGCTGGCTTGGCGACCGGCGCTGCGGCTTTGGCGGCGGCAACCGGTGCGGCTGTAGCGACCGCTGCGGCGGCGGCCGGAGCCGGGGCCACTTCGGTGAACTTGCCTTTGCCGTGCAACTCGTCCAGCAAGGCTTCGAACTCGTTATCCGAAATCAGCCCGTCACCGGCAGGTGCTGCACTGGCCGCCGGAGCGACGGCGGCAGTGGCAGCGACCTGCGGCAAGGCTTCGGCGACGAACGTGCCTTTGCCGTGCAGTTGGTCGAGCAGCGCCTCGAATTCATCGTCGGTAATATCGGTACTGGCGTTGGCCGCCGGTGCCGCTGGCGCAGCCGCCGGTGCCACGGCGTCGGCCGCGAACTGGCCTTTGCCATGCAACTGGTCGAGCAGGGATTCAAATTCTGCGTCGGTAATGTCTTCGCTGGTCGGCGTGGCAATCGGCGCCGTTGCAGCCGGTGCTTCAGCCTCGGCCTTGACCGCATTGAGCGAGTCGAGCAGTTGCTCGAACTCGCTGTCGGTCACATCCGCCTCGGCTTCCACCACTGGCTCAGGCACGGCTTGCACAACCGGTGCTTGCGCAGCCGGTTCGGCCAGGCGCGCCAGGGCGGCCAGCAGTTCCGGCGTGGCGGCGGTGATCGGTGCACGTTCACGCACCTGGCTGAACATGGCGTTGACCGCATCCAGTGCTTCGAGAATCACGTCCATTAATTCCGAGTCAACCTGACGCTCACCCTTGCGCAGGATGTCGAACACGTTCTCGGCGATGTGACAGCACTCCACCAGCTCATGGAGCTGGAGGAAGCCGGCGCCCCCTTTTACAGTGTGAAAACCGCGAAAAATTGCATTGAGCAGGTTCGCATCATCCGGACGGCTTTCCAGCTCGACCAGTTGTTCGGACAGTTGCTCTAAAATTTCGCCGGCCTCTACAAGGAAATCCTGAAGGATTTCTTCATCGGCGCCGAAGCTCATGTGGGTGCTCCTTAGAAGCCTAAACTGGACAGCAAATCGTCTACGTCATCTTGACCGGATACGACGTCTTCACGTTTATCGGCATGAATCTGCGGACCTTCACCCTTGGCGAGGTGTTTTTGTGGATCTTTTTCCGAGAGGATCGCTTCGCGGTCATGTTCGATGCCGGCAAAACGGTCGACCTGGCCGGCCATCAGCACCAGTTTGAGCAGGTTGCTTTCCACTTCGGTGACCAGTTGGGTCACACGCTTGATCACTTGACCGGTGAGGTCCTGGTAATCCTGGGCAAGCAGAATGTCGTTGAGGTTGCCGGCCACCGTGCGGTTTTCCTGTTCGCTGCGCGACAGAAAACCGTCGACCCGACGCGCCAGTTCACGGAACTCTTCAGCCCCCACTTCGCGGCGCATGAAGCGGCCCCAGTCAACGCTCAAGGCCTGGGCTTCACTGGCCATGCCGTTGACCAGAGGCGTGGCGTTTTCCACCAGGTCCATGGTGCGGTTGGCCGCTGCCTCGGTCAGCCTGACCACATAGGACAGGCGTTCGGTGGCATCGGTGATCTGGGAAATTTCTTCGGCCTGGGGCATGCGCGGGTCAATCTGGAAATTGACGATCGCACTGTGCAGCTCACGCGTGAGCTTGCCCACTTCCTGGTACAGGCCGCGGTCACGGGTCTGGTTAAGCTCATGGATCAACTGCACCGCATCGCCGAACTGGCCCTTTTCAAGGCATTCGACCAACTGGTGAGCATGTTTTTTCAGGGTCGACTCAAAATCGCCCTGTGACGTTTCGTTATGGTCCATAGCTCCCCCGTGGCAGCATCAATGGCCGATGCGTTCGAAGATTTTTTCGATCTTCTCTTTCAAGGCCAATGCTGTGAATGGCTTGACCACATAGCCGTTTACCCCGGCTTGGGCGGCTTCGATGATCTGTTCACGCTTGGCTTCGGCGGTCACCATCAACACCGGCAGGCTGCGCAGTTTTTCATCGGCGCGCACATGGCGCAGCAAGTCGATACCGGTCATGCCGGGCATGTTCCAGTCGGTTACCAGAAAGTCGATGCTCCCGCTGTTGAGGATCGGAATCGCCGTAATGCCGTCATCCGCCTCGACCGTGTTAGTGAACCCAAGGTCACGCAACAGGTTTTTTATGATCCGCCGCATCGTTGAGAAGTCATCAACGATGAGGATTTTCATGTTCTTGTCCAATTCGACCTCCAAGCAGTCTTAAACGCGCCCAGCACCTGGACGCGCCACTTCAATCAACAGGCGTTACACAAAAAGGACTGCCCAGGGCACCACGGAGCGAACCCGCGAAGGCCGAAACCTTCGCGGTAGCGTCTGCAGTGTCCCCACACTGCCTGTCAGCGCGCGCGCCACTCTCCCAACCGCCCCCGCAAGCGGGCCGCGCACTGGCTATGCAACTGGCTGACACGCGATTCGCTGACCCCCAGGACCTCACCGATTTCCTTGAGGTTCAGCTCCTCGTCGTAGTACAGCGCCAACACCAGGCGCTCGCGCTCCGGCAAATTGGCAATGGCCTCCGCCAGCGCTCCCTGAAAACGTTCATCTTCCAGATCGCGCGACGGTTCCATATGCGCGCTCGCGCCGTCCTCGTGCAGCCCTTCGTGTTCGCCGTCCTGCAACAGGTCGTCGAAACTGAACAGGCGGCTGCCCAAGGTATCGTTCAAAATCCCGTAATAATCGTCGAGACTCAATTGGAGTTCGGCCGCAACTTCATGATCTTTAGCGTCACGACCGGTTTTTGCTTCAATTGCACGAATTGCGTCACTGACCATGCGCGTATTGCGGTGTACCGAACGCGGCGCCCAATCCCCTTTACGCACTTCATCGAGCATCGCGCCACGGATACGGATACCCGCATACGTCTCGAAACTCGCCCCTTTGCTCGCGTCGTATTTGGTCGACACTTCGAGCAGGCCGATCATCCCGGCCTGGATCAGGTCTTCCACCTGCACGCTGGCAGGCAAGCGCGCCAACAAGTGATAGGCAATGCGCTTGACCAGCGGCGCATAGCGCTCGATCAACTCGCCCTGGCTGTCACGGGCCGACTTTTTGTAAAGGTTGTAGCCGCTGGATGTCATAGCACAGGTCCCGCGCTCGTCTGATGCACCAATCGTTCGACAAAAAACTCCAGATGCCCCCGAGGGTTGGCAGGCAACGGCCAGGTATCGACCTTCTGGGCTATCGCCTTGAACGCCAGTGCGCACTTGGAACGAGGGAACGCTTCGTAGACCGCACGCTGCTTTTGCACGGCCTTGCGCACACACTCGTCATAGGGAACTGCGCCAACGTATTGTAAGGCGACATCGAGGAAACGATCCGTGACCTTGGTCAACTTGGCGAACAGGTTGCGCCCTTCCTGCGGACTCTGGGCCATGTTGGCCAGCACGCGGAAGCGGTTCATGCCGTAGTCACGGTTAAGCAGTTTGATCAGGGCGTAGGCGTCAGTGATCGAAGTGGGTTCGTCGCAGACCACCAGCAGCACTTCTTGCGCGGCGCGTACGAAGCTGACCACCGACTCGCCGATCCCGGCGGCGGTGTCGATCACCAGCACGTCGAGGTTGTCGCCGATATCGCTGAAGGCCTGGATCAGGCCGGCATGCTGCGCCGGGCTCAGGTGCACCATGCTCTGGGTGCCCGAGGCGGCCGGCACGATGCGGATACCACCGGGGCCCTGGAGCAGCACATCGCGCAGCTCACAGCGGCCTTCGATCACATCGGCGAGCGTGTGTTTGGGTGTCAGCCCCAGCAGAACGTCCACGTTCGCCAGGCCCAGGTCAGCATCCAGCAGCATGACGCGACGGCCAAGCTCTGCCAGGGCCAGGGACAAATTCACTGACACGTTAGTTTTGCCGACGCCACCTTTGCCGCCGGTCACCGCGATCACCTGTACGGGATGCATGCTGCCCATTTTATTTCTTTACCTTGTCTTGCTTAGACGCAGGCTACATGGCTTGGTCGCGTGTATCGCTTGCAGACCATCGATGTAGGTACATTTCACGGTGTTCATCCTGCCTTATCCCACCCGCTTTGCCGGGTTGTGATAAAGATCGGCGAACATATCGGCCATCGCTTCCTCGCTAGGCTCGTCTTGCATTTGCACACTGACAGCACGGCTGACCAACTGATGACGGCGCGGCAGATGCAAATCATCCGGGATCCGCGGCCCGTCGGTCAGGTAGGCGACCGGTAATTCATGACTGATCGCCAGGCTCAGCACTTCGCCGAGGCTGGCGGTTTCATCCAGTTTGGTCAGGATGCAACCGGCCAGGCCGCAGCGTTTATAGCTGTGATAGGCAGCGGTAAGAACCTGTTTCTGGCTGGTGGTTGCAAGCACCAGGTAATTTTTCGACTTGATGCCGCGTCCGGCCAGGCTTTCAAGCTGCATGCGCAGGGCCGGGTCGCTGGCTTGCAGGCCGGCGGTATCGATCAACACCACGCGCTTGCGCAGCAGCGGGTCGAGGGCATTGGCCAGGGACTGGCCCGGGTCGACATGGGTCACCGGCACATTGAGGATACGGCCCAGGGTCTTGAGCTGTTCCTGGGCGCCGATGCGGTAGCTGTCCATGCTCACCAGCGCGATATTCGACGCGCCGTACTTGAGCACATAACGCGCGGCCAGCTTGGCCAGGGTGGTGGTCTTGCCCATGCCGGCAGGGCCGACCATGGCGATTACACCGCCCTCTTCCAGGGGTTCGATTTCCGGGGTGGCGATCATCCGCGCCAGGTGCGCCAGCAGCATGCGCCAGGCTTGGCGCGGCTCTTCGACTTCGGCGGTCAGCGCCAGCAGGTCGCGGGACAACGGGCCGGACAGGCCGATGCGCTGCAGGCGGCGCCACAGGTTGGCTTGTTGCGGCTTGCTGCCTTGCAGTTGGCTCCAGGCCAGCGAGCCCAGTTGCACTTCGAGCAGCTCGCGCAGGCCGTTGAGTTCAAAGCGCATCGAATCGAACACACGCTGGTCGACTGCGGCGGCCGGGGCTGGCGCTGCAGGACGTGGCGGCTCGACAAACGTAGGTTCCACCAGCGGCTCGGCGGCGGTCAGTGGCAAGCCGGCGAACAATTGGCGGTTGGTGGTGGCGTCGCTGTCACCGCGCATGCTCAGTTCGGCCTGGGCCGAGACGATGCGCGAAGCGGTCTTGCGCAGCTCGTCTTCGAGTTCCATGTTCGGCACACGCGGAGCCAGGGCCTGGGGCGTGTAATCCAGGGCAGCCGTCAGCTCGACACCGCCGGCAATACGACGGTTACCGATAATCGCGGCATCGGCGCCCAGCTCATCGCGGACCAACTTCATGGCCTGACGCATATCGGCGGCGAAAAAACGCTTCACTTGCATAACCCACTACCCTCAGCCGTTGGGCCCTACTGTCGCGACGATAGTCACTTGCTTATTGTCAGGAATTTCCTGGTAAGCCAACACGTGCAAATTCGGTACTGCCAGGCGCCCGAAGCGCGACAACATCGCGCGGACCGGACCGGCCACCAGCAGAATCACCGGCTGGCCCTGCATTTCCTGGCGCTGCGCAGCTTCGATCAACGAACGCTGCAGCTTTTCAGCCATGCTTGGCTCCAGCAGAACGCCCTCTTCCTGGCCTTGCCCTGCCTTCTGAATACTATTGAGCAATATCTGTTCCAACCTTGGCTCCAAGGTGATAACAGGCAGCTCAGACTCAACGCCTACAATGCTTTGCACGATGGCGCGGGACAAACCGACCCGCACCGCCGCCACCAGCGCGGCAGTATCTTGACTCTTGGCGGCATTGTTGGCGATGGCCTCGGCGATGCTGCGAATATCGCGTACGGGCACCTGTTCGGCGAGCAAGGCTTGCAACACCTTGAGCAACTGCGACAGCGACAGCACGCCCGGCACCAGCTCTTCGGCCAGTTTTGGCGAGGCTTTGGCCAGCAAGCCCATCAATTGCTGGACTTCCTCGTGGCCGATCAGCTCGTGGGAGTGCTTGTAGAGAATCTGGTTGAGGTGGGTAGCGACCACGGTGCTGGCGTCGACCACGGTATAACCAAGGGACTGAGCCTGGCTGCGCTGGCTGACTTCGATCCACACCGCTTCCAGGCCGAAAGCCGGATCTTTGGCGGTGATGCCGTTGAGCGAACCGAACACTTGCCCTGGGTTGATCGCAAGTTCCCGGTCCGGGTAGATCTCGGCTTCGGCCAGGATCACGCCCATCAAGGTCAGGCGGTAGGCGCTGGGGGCCAGGTCGAGGTTGTCGCGGATATGCACGGTGGGCATCAAAAAGCCCAGGTCCTGGGACAGCTTCTTGCGCACACCCTTGATCCGCGCCAGCAGTTGGCCGCCCTGGTTGCGGTCCACCAACGGGATCAGACGGTAACCGACTTCCAGGCCGATCATGTCGATCGGGGTTACGTCGTCCCAGCCCAGTTCCTTGGTTTCCTGGGCGCGGGCCGGGGATGGCAGCAATTCCTGCTGGCGGGCGACTTCCTGCAGGGCCTGAACCTTGACAGCATTCTGTTTCTTCCAGAACAGGTAGGCCGCGCCGCCGGCCATGGCCGCCATGCTCAGGAACGAAACGTGGGGCATGCCCGGCACGATGCCCATGACGGCCATGATACCGGCGGCCACGGCCAGCGCCTTGGGCGAAGCGAACATTTGCCGGCTGATCTGCTTGCCCATGTCTTCGGAGCCCGAAGCACGGGTCACCATGATCGCAGCAGCTGTGGATAACAACAGTGATGGCAATTGCGCCACTAAACCGTCACCGATGGTCAGCAAGGCGTAGACCTTGCCCGCATCGCCGAAGGTCATGCCGTGCTGGAAAATACCCACGGCCATGCCGCCGATCAGGTTGATGAACAGAATCAGCAGGCCGGCGATGGCGTCACCGCGCACAAATTTACTGGCGCCGTCCATGGAGCCGTAGAACTCGGCTTCCTGGGCCACTTCCAGGCGACGGCTCTTGGCCTGGTTCTGGTCGATAAGGCCGGCATTAAGGTCGGCGTCGATGGCCATCTGCTTACCGGGCATCGCATCCAGGGTAAACCGAGCGCTTACCTCGGAGATCCGCCCGGCGCCCTTGGTGACCACCACGAAGTTGATGATCATCAGGATCGCGAACACCACGATACCGACCACGTAGTTACCGCCGATCACCACTTCACCGAAGGCCTGGATCACCTTACCGGCGGCGGCGTGACCGTCCTGGCCGTGGAGCATCACCACGCGGGTGGACGCCACGTTCAGCGCCAGGCGCAGCAGGGTCGCCACCAGCAGGATGGTCGGGAACACCGCGAAATCCAGCGGTCGCAGGGCGTACACACACACCAGCAGCACCACCACCGAAAGGGCGATGTTGAAGGTGAAAAACACGTCGAGCAGGAACGGCGGCATCGGCAACATCATCATTGCCAGCATCACCAGCAACAACAACGGCACGCCCAGGTTGCCCCGCGACAGGTCAGTCAGGGTGCCACGGGCCGTGCTGAGCATTTGAGAGCGATCTACCACCGGTCTTCCTCGTGTCCTTGAAGCAAAGTTTTGACGCTGGGGGGCGTCCTGCAGGCGGTATTGCAAGAAGCCTTCCAACTTTGCTTTTGGGCCCAGGATGACCTTGGAAGCGACGCAGCCTACCGGGTATGACTCAGGTTAAATGTGGGAGGGGGCTTGCTCCCGATGGCGGTGTGTCAGGCCCAGAATAGGTGGCTGATACGCCGCCATCGGGAGCAAGCCCCCTCCCACATTTGCACCCGGGGTGGTCTTTAAATAGGCCGTATATTCGAGGCCTGAACACTTGCCGTTCTCCACACACTTATGGACCCGTCCCGGTATCGTTACGCGCACTGACGGGGAGCGCATAAACGCCCTGGGGTTTATGGATCATTTGAAACGTTAACTTCTTACCAATCGACAGTGCAGCCCCCCGCCAATCGCTCCAATCGATAAAGACGCAGTCATGCCCGTCATCCAGCGCAATCAGCCACTTGCCCCTGGCCAGCTCACGTTTGACTGTACCCGTCGTCACTTTCAATGCCATTCTCCCTGCATCTCGTTTACAGCCTGCGCGCAGTGCCTGGTGCAATAGAACCGCGAGACGCTGGCGCTGGCTACTGTCAAAGTTGACAGGTAGACGCAAACGACCATGGGTGCTAGCGAGGGGCTTTCGGTGTTTTTTTCCGCTTGCGGGGTTTTCGCATGGTGGGAGCGGCTGGCGGGACTTCACCGCACTTGGCATCTGTCGACTGCACGGCAACCGCGTTGCCATCACGATCCCGGGCAATAAAACCAATGCCCTTGACCGCATCGAACCACTTGACCGTAGCCCTATCCATCACCGCCTCCCGAGCCGCGCATGGCTGCGCGGCTCATCGCTGTATCAAACAGTGAAGGCGGCGTATTGGCTACTGTCAAAGTTGACAGGTAATGGGCACCCTCCTGTAGGAGCGAGCTTGCTCGCGAAGGTGGGTAACGATAACGCGCAAATCAGGATGAACGCGGCGACTCGGAGTTTTTCGCGAGCAAGCTCGCTCCTACAGAGGCAGACATAAAAGCGCGTTTTCAGGAGTCGCGACGCAAATCCGGCGGAATCGGCAAGTCCTTCAGCGGATCAGGCCGCTTGCCCTTGCCCGCCCGGTACTGGCGGATCTGGTAGACGTAGGCCAATACCTGTGCCACGGCCAGGTACAGCCCGGCGGGGATTTCTTGATCGAGGTCGGTGGAATAGAAGATCGACCGCGCCAGCGCCGGTGATTCCAGCAGCAGGATGTCGTTGGCCACAGCGATTTCGCGAATCTTGAGCGCGGTAAAGTCGCTGCCCTTGGCCAGCAACATGGGCGCGCCGCCCTTCTCCGGGTCGTACTTGAGGGCGACGGCGTAGTGGGTCGGGTTGGTGATGATCACATCGGCGTCGGGCACCGAAGCCATCATCTTGCGCTGGGACATTTCCCGCTGCAGTTGGCGGATGCGTTGCTTGACCTCCGGGCGCCCTTCCTGGTCCTTGTGTTCGTCACGCACTTCCTGCTTGGTCATCAGCAGTTTCTTGTGGCTTTCCCACAGCTGGATCGGCGCGTCCACCGCTGCGATGATGATCAACCCGGCAGACATCCACAATGCGCTCCAACCCACCACTTGCAGGCTGTGGATGATCGCCGACTCCAGCGGTTCATGGGCGATGCGCAGCAAGTCGTCGATGTCGGACGACAACACCGACAACGCCACGAACAGAATCAGGATGAATTTGGCCAAGGCCTTGAGCAGCTCCACCAGGGCCTTGGTGGAAAACATGCGCTTGAGCCCGGCCGCCGGGTTCATGCGGCTGAACTTGGGCGCCATGCTGCTGGCGGCAAACAGCCAGCCGCCGAGGGCGACCGGGCCGATCAGCGCGGCGAGCAGCAAGGTGATCAGGATCGGTTGCACCGCCAGCAACGCGATCTTGCCCGAATGCAGCAGGTAGAGTCCCATGGAATCCGGGTTGAGCAACACCTCACGGGGCAAGGTGAAGTTGTGCTTCATCAGCTCCAGCAAGTCCAGCGCCAGGCCACCGCCGTAGATCAGCAAGGCGCCGGCACCGGCCATCATGGTCGCAACGGTATTGAGCTCTTTGGAGCGTGCGATCTCGCCCTTTTCCCTGGAGTCCTTTTTACGTTTCTCCGTGGGGTCTTCTGTCTTGTCCTGACCACTCTCGCTCTCGGCCATGGCTCAGCGCGCCCGTGCCAGGTCACGTAAGAACTGCAAGGCGTCGGTCGCCAGCGGTTGATACTGATTGAGAATGTCAGCCAGGCCGACCCAGAAAATCCCCATGCCCAACACCAGCGTCAAGGGAAAACCAATCGAGAAGATGTTCAGCTGCGGCGCCGCGCGGGTCATCACGCCAAACGCGATGTTGACCACCAGCAATGCCGTGATCGCCGGCAACACCAACAGCAAGGACGCGCCCAGCACCCAGCCGAGGCGCCCCACCAGTTCCCAGAAGTGGTTGACCACCAACCCGGAACCCACCGGCAAGGTGGTGAAGCTTTCAGTCATCACCTCGAACGCCACCAGATGGCCGTTCATGGCCAGGAACAGCAAGGTCACCAGCATGGTCAGGAATTGCCCGATCACCGCCGCCGACACACCGTTGGTGGGGTCGACCATGGACGCGAAGCCCATGCCCATCTGCACCGAGATGATTTGCCCGGCGACCACAAACGCCTGGAAGAACAGGCTCAGGGAAAAGCCCAGCATGGCGCCGATCAGGACCTGTTCGGCGATCAGCATCAATGCGCTGAGGTCGAGGGCGTTGACCGGCGGCATCGGCGGCAAGCCGGGCACGATCACCACGGTGATCGCCACCGCGAAATACAGGCGCACACGCCGTGGTACCAGGGTGGTGCCGAACACCGGCATGGCCATCAACATGGCCGTGACGCGAAACAGCGGCAGAATGAACGAGGCCACCCAGGTGCTGATCTGGGTGTCGGTCAAGGCCAGTAACGATTGCATCGGCTCAGCCGATCAACTGCGGAATACTGCCGTACAGCTGCAGGATGTATTCCATGAAGGTTTGCACCAGCCACGGGCCGGCGACGATCAGGGTGATCAGCATCACCAGCAGGCGCGGCAGGAAGCTCAGCGTCTGTTCGTTGATCTGGGTGGCGGCCTGGAACATCGCCACCAGCAGGCCGACCAGCAGGCTCGGCACCACCAGCACGGCGACCATCAGGGTGGTCAGCCACAGCGCTTCGCGAAACAGGTCGACGGCAACTTCTGGGGTCATCGCGCTATACCCCTCCGAAACTGCCGGCCAGGGTGCCGATAATCAGCGCCCAGCCGTCCACCAGCACAAACAGCATGATCTTGAACGGCAACGAAATGATCAGCGGCGAAAGCATCATCATCCCCATTGCCATCAGCACGCTTGCCACCACAAGGTCGATGATCAGGAACGGGATGAAAATCATGAAGCCGATCTGGAACGCGGTCTTCAATTCCGAGGTGACGAACGCCGGCACCAGGATGGTCAGCGGGGCCTGGTCCGGCGTGGCGATGTCGGTGCGTTTGGACAGGCGCATGAACAGCTCGAGGTCGCTGGAGCGGGTCTGCGACAGCATGAAGTCCTTGATCGGGCCCTGGGCCTTGTCGATGGCGTCCTGGGCGGTCATTTTCTCCGCCAGGTAGGGTTGCAGGGCTTGCTGGTTCACCTTGTCGAATACCGGCGCCATGATGAACAGCGTCAGGAACAACGCCATGCCGGTGAGGATCTGGTTCGAAGGCGTCTGTTGCAGGCCCAGGGCCTGGCGCAGGATCGAGAACACGATGATGATCCGCGTGAAGCTGGTCATCAGCATGACGAACGCCGGGATAAAACTCAGCGCGGTCATGATCAGCAGAATCTGCAGGCTGACCGAGTATTCCTGCGCGCCGGCCGCATTGGTGCCCAGGGTGATCGCCGGGATCGACAACGGGTCGGCGCCCAGGGCCATCGGCGCGGCCAGCAACAGCATGAGCGTCAGGAACACGCGCATTACTTCTTATCCTTCTGATCCTTGCCCAGCAATTCCATCAGGCGCTGGGCGAATTCTGGCGTGGCGGCCTCGGTCTTGGCCGCGTCCACCGGTGTCTTGAGTACGTGCAACGGGGTAATGCGGCCGGGGGTGAGGCCGAGCAAAATCTGCTCCTCGCCGACCTGCACCAGCACCAGACGATCGCGCGGGCCGAGGGCACGCGAGCCGATCAGCTCGATGACCTGGGCGTTGCCCGGGCCGATACGCTGCACGCGGCGCATCAGCCAGGCCAGTACGAAAATCAGGCCGACCACCAGCAACAGGCCGAGCATCAGTTGCGTCAACTGCCCGCCGACGCTGCCGACCGCAGGTGCCGCAGCCGCTTGCGCGATCGGCTCAGCCGCCAGGGCGTCCAAGGGCAGCGCCAGCAACAGTCCCCCCATGCTGTACTTCATTTCAGCGCAACTTCTTGATGCGTTCGCTCGGGCTGATCACGTCCGTCAGGCGAATGCCGAACTTCTCGTTGACCACCACCACCTCGCCATGGGCGATCAGCGTGCCGTTGACCAGCACGTCCAGCGGCTCGCCGGCCAGGCGGTCGAGCTCGATCACCGAGCCCTGGTTGAGCTGCAGCAGGTTGCGGATGTTGATTTCGGTGCTGCCCACTTCCATGGAAATCGACACCGGAATGTCCAGGATCACGTCCAGGTTGGGGCCGTCGAGGGTCACCGGGTCGTTGTTTTTCGGCACGCTGCCGAATTCTTCCATCGGCAGGCGTTTGCCGGCTGGCGCGGAGGCAGCGTCGGCGGCCAGCAGCGCGTCGATATCGTCCTGGCCGACATCGCCGGTTTCTTCCAGGGCCGCAGCCCACTCGTCAGCCAGGGCCTGGTCTTCGGCGGAAGTGTTTTCGTGTTCGGTAGCCATTACATGTCCTCGGCGCAGCAAACAATCATGAATAGGGGGTGCATCAGCGGCGATTGATCGGCTCAATCACCTGCAACGCCAGGTTGCCCTTGTGGGAACCGAGCTTGACCTTGAACGACGGCACACCATTGGCGCGCATGATCAGTTCTTCCGGCAGTTCGACGGGGATCACGTCGCCCGGCTGCATGTGCAGAATGTCGCGCAGGCGCAGCTGGCGGCGGGCCACGGTGGCGCTCAGGGGTACGTCGACGTCGAGCAGGTCTTCGCGCAGGGCCTTGACCCAGCGTTCGTCCTGGTCGTCGAGGTCGGACTGGAAGCCGGCGTCGAGCATTTCGCGTACCGGCTCGATCATCGAGTACGGCATGGTCACGTGCAGATCGCCGCCACCGCCATCGAGTTCGATGTGGAACGTCGACACCACAATAGCTTCGCTCGGCCCGACGATGTTGGCCATGGCCGGGTTCACTTCCGAGTTGATGTACTCGAAATTGACTTCCATGATCGCCTGCCAGGCTTCCTTCAAGTCAATGAAGGCCTGCTCCAGCACCATGCGCACCACGCGCAGTTCGGTGGGCGTGAATTCACGGCCTTCGATCTTGGCGTGACGGCCGTCGCCGCCGAAGAAGTTGTCCACCAGCTTGAACACCAGCTTGGCGTCGAGAATGAACAGCGCGGTGCCACGCAACGGCTTGATCTTGACCAGGTTAAGGCTGGTGGGAACGTACAGCGAATGCACGTATTCACCGAACTTCATCACCTGCACGCCGCCCACCGCCACGTCCGCCGAACGGCGCAGCATGTTGAACATGCTGATACGGGTGTAACGGGCGAAACGTTCGTTGATCATTTCCAGGGTCGGCATGCGTCCACGGACGATGCGATCCTGGGTGGTCAGGTCGTAACTTTTGACGCTGCCGGGTTCGGCAGCCATTTCGGTCTGTACCAGACCATCGTCGACGCCATGCAACAGCGCGTCGATTTCATCCTGGGACAGCAGGTCTTGCACGGCCATGTCGTGGTCCTACTGCAATACGAAGTTAGTGAAGAGCGCCTGCTCGACCACGACTTTGCCGAGCTCTTTCTGGGCCACTTCCTGCACGCTGGCAGTGACCTTCTGGCGCAGCATTTCCTGGCCCACCGCAGTGGCCAGGCTGTCGAAGCTCTGCCCGGAGAACAGCATCACCAGGTTGTTGCGGATCACTGGCATGTGCACCTTGAGCGCATCCAGGTCCGCCTGGTTGCGCGCCAGCAAGGTGATGCTCACCTGCAAGTAGCGTTGGCGACCGTTCTGGTTGTAGTTGGCGACAAACGCCGGCAGCATCGGCTCGAAGATTGCCGGTTGCTTGACGTTAGTGGCGGCGTCGGCAGCGGGGGCCGGCTTGCTGGCACTGCTGTGCATGATGTACCAGGTGCCACCCACCGAGGCGCCAATGGCCAGGAGCAGGCCCAGCACAATCAGCAGGATCAGCTTGAGCTTGCCTTTGCCTGCGGGGGGAGTTGCTGCGTCGTCGCTCTTCGCCATGCCAATAATCCGTCACTATTCTGGGATTCATAGATCTACGGAAAGGCAAGAGCAAGTGTTATGCCAGAGTTGTCTGGCACCAGGGCAACACAAATCAAATGTGGGAGGGGGCTTGCTCCCGATTGCAGTGTGTCACTCAACAAATCTGTTGCTGATACACCGCAATCGGGAGCAAGCCCCCTCCCACATTTTGATCTCTGTTCGGCTTGGGTCAGGCGTAGTAGTCGACAGCGCTGGAGCCAATCACACTGCTCACCACCGGCGCGACGGCGGCCGCCACTTCGCCAGAGTCGGCAACCTCGCCAGCGCTACTGCGGCCACCACTCACGCCCCGCGCCTGGCCCTGCTGCTGCGACTGCTCCTGCCCGCGAGACTGGTCGGACACGTTCACGTCGACCTGCCCCATGCCCTGCTGGGCGAACATCTCGCGCAGGCGCCCGGACTGGCTTTCCAGCGCTTCACGGACCACTGCATGGCCGCTCATGAAGCTCACTTGGGCCTGCTGGTCGGGCGTCATGTTGACCTTGATGTCCAGGCGCCCCAGTTCGGCCGGCTGCAGCTGGATTTCGGCCGACTTGAGGTTGGCGCTGGAGAGGTACATCACGCGGTTGACCACTTCTTCGGTCCAGCCGCTCTGGTGCATAGCCAGCGGGGCGTTGGTCACCGGCGGCAAGGCGTTGGCGGTTTTCGGCGTGGCGGCCTGGGTCAGCGCGGCGAGGCGGTTGGCGAAGTCATCCACGCGGGTGTCGCTGCTGGCGTCCTTGAGGTCCTTGAGGCCGTCATCGATCAGCGCGCCGAAGGCTTTGTCACCGCCCTGGCCGGTGCTGTCCTTGGTGGCTTGTTGATCGACCATGGTGGCCAGGCCTGCCGCGAAATTCTGCGCGGCGGTCGGTTGATCCAGGGGCGTGGCTGGCGCAGCTTTCTGTGGCGCCTGGCTGCTGGCCGATACATGACCGCCCTGCTCCATCGCCAAGCGTACGGCGGGCATGGCATCCAGGGGGTCGGCTTCAGGGTCGAAGGCCGATGACTTGGCCTGGTCGTTCACGGCAACGGGGGCGGCGGCGGCCGGCTGGGGCTTGTCATCTTCCACGGCCGCCACAGGCGCTGGCGTTTCCACCGGCACGGCAACGGGTGTGACCGTGGCGATCAGCGCGGGGTCGACCGGCGGATCGGCCGGCGGCTGTTGCGCCAGGGACGGGTCGGCGGCTGTGTCGGCGGCGTCCTCGTCGGCCTTGGCCGGCTTGGCAGGCAAGGGATTGCCGCTATCGGCAACCGCCGGCGTGCTGGCGGCAGATTGATCGCCGGCTGCCGTCGGCGCCGACTTGCCTGGGGCGTCGGCGGTTTTCAAGGCAGGTTTGGCGCCTTGGTTGGCGAACACTTGAGCGAAGCCAGGGCCCTTGTCCCGTGGGTCCGCAGCCGCTGCCGCAGGGGTGGCGGCAGGCGCTTGAGGCTTGGCCGCGGGGGCAGCCTGAAGGAGCGAATTAGGGGCGACTGGCATAGGTAAAGGTCTCCACTGCATGGGGGTCGGGGATGCAGTATCCAGAGATAGAGCAAGAGTCGGGCCAAGTCGCCCAGGGCAGCTAAATCGCGGTTTGAAGTGCTTCAGAGACTGAAGCGCTGCCGCTCCGATTCATACAGCGGCCGGACCAAGGCAAACTCATGATCGATCTGATCGACCAGGGCCCCGAGGTCCGCCGTCGCCCCAACGGACTCCACTTCCAGGCGCTGACACAACTGCGCCAGTCGCACCGCCCCAAGGTTGCCGCTGCTGCCCTTGAAGCTATGGGCGATGCGCCCCAGCGCCTTGGCGTCATCGCGCGCCTTGCGCAAGGCGGTGACGCGCTCTTCGGAGTCATGAAGGAAAGTCTCCAGCAACCGTGGGTACTCGTCCTCCATCACCTCCTGCAAGCCCGACAGCACGTCGGGGTCCAGATGAATCTCAGCCACTTGCTCGCTCCTTGATCAAGAATCGGCGGATTATGCCAGAGCCTCCCAGCAAAACTCCACGCAGACACTGCGCCCGCCATCGGACCAGCGTACCGCGCTGCTCAGTTGACGCACCAGGCTCAAGCCGCGGCCAGACAGACGGTCAGCATCCAGCGGCCGCGTCAGCACCTCGTCAACATCGAAGCCAGGCCCGCTGTCCTCGACACGCAACGTCATCTTGCCGCCTTTTGCAGTCGGGGACACCTGCACATGTATCCGGATATGGCCGCTGTTCAATTGCGCCAGCCGCTCGTTGCGCAGGCGGTAGTACTGCGCAAACCCTGCGGCATCTTGTTTGAGCTGCGAATCCAGCCCCAGTACCCCATGTTCGAGGGCATTGGCATACAACTCGGCCATCACCGTGTAGAGCGCACCGCTCTGCTCACGCAGGCCGTGGACCTCCAACAGTAATTGCAGCAGATACGGCAATGGGTTGTAGCGCCTGAGGGTCTGCGCACGAAATTCAAAACTCACCGACCAGTTCAGCGGGCACGACTGGCCACTGTCGGAATACATCGGTTCCGCCACGCGCAGCGGTTGGCCGGACAGCAAGGTGATTTCAACCATGCTGACGTCGTCCCGTGCCTCACCGCGAAAGGCCGCCAGCGCCTGCTCGATATCCTCGAACAAGCGGTCGGGCTCGCGGTTGGCGGCAAACACCTGCTGCAAACGCTCGGCACCGAACAACTGGTCATTGGCGTCGGCGGTGTCCAGCACCCCATCGGAAAGCAGGAACACCCGGTCGCCCAGGGCCATGGGCCAGACTTCGGTGCTGTCATCGAATGCCTGGGCCGACAGCACGCCCAACGGCAAATGCCGCGACATCAACGGCGTGCGCTTGCCGGTAGCGACCTCATGCACATAGCCCTCGGGCATGCCGCCGTTCCACACCTCCACCACGCGCCGCTCGGTGCTCAGGCACAACAGTGTGGCGCAGCAGAACATGTCCACCGGCAGGATGCGCTTGAGCTTGGCGTTCATCTCGCGCAGGGTCTGCGTCAGCCCATAGCCCTTGGCGGTCATGCCATAGAACACTTCGGCCAGGGGCATGGCACCGATGGCCGCCGGCAGGCCGTGGCCGGTGAAATCGCCGAGCAACACGTGCATGTCGCCGGACGGCGTATAGGCCGCCAGCAACAGGTCCCCGTTGAACAGTGCATAGGGCGATTGCAGGTAGCGGATATTCGGCGCCGCGTTGATGCAACCCGAATGCGCGACCTTGTCGAACACGGCCTTGGCGGTGCGCTGCTCATGTAACAAGTAATCGTTGTGACGGGCGATCTGGTCACGCTGCTGCAGCACCGTGGCTTGTAGCCGCCGCAGGCGGTCCATGGCGTTGATCTTGGCGGCCAGAATCAACTGGTTATAGGGCTTGGGCAGGAAATCGTCGCCGCCGGCGTCCAGACACTCGGCCAGTGCGGCGCTTTCGCGCAGCGAGGTCAGGAAGATGATGGGGACCAACTGCTCGCCCGCCAATTGCTTGATCCAGCGCGCCGCGAGAAAACCATCCATCACCGGCATCATCGCGTCCATCAACACCAACTGCGGGCGCTCGCGCGCAAACACTTCAACGGCTTGCTCGCCATTGGTCGCGGTGAGCACATGGTGACCCTGACGCCGCACGATGGTCGACAACAACAGCAAGTCGGCGGCACTGTCTTCGGCAATCAGGATGGTCAGCGGCTCGGATAAGGGCGCCAGGACTCTCACGAGATATCGAAAAGCTTGTAGAAATTGGAAATGGCGAGGATTTTGCGCACGTCCATGTTGCTGTTGATCACGCGCACGTCTGAGTTATCGCCACCGGCATGGTCCCGCAGCAGCAGAAGCATGCCCAGGGCCGAGCTGTCCATATATGTGGTTTCTTTTAGGTCCACGACGTACGACTCAAGCCCTTTACGGTAAGGCTCGTAGGCATCACGAAATGCCTGGTGGCTGCCGAAATCGAATCGGCCCTTGATCGTGATCGTCAACTTCTTCCCATCCAGGGATACATCTGGCTCGATCGACATGTGACTGCTTCCTTGTCATTGGCACTAGACACAAGGTGTAGCAGCTGAACTGGATGTGAGCAACACAGCATTTCAAATGTGCCCTGTTTCCCTGGTTAGAACTGTTCCTGGCGAGGAAGGCGCTGGGACAGCTCGTCGAGCAGCTTCTGCTCACGCTTATCCTCAAGGGCCCGCGCTTCGTCGAGATAGCGCTGCACCAACTTGCGCAAACCTTCGACGCGGGCGAACGCCGCTTGCCAGCTTTCGCGCGCCTTGTCGAGGTTGTTCTGGTGCCAGGCCAGGCTCTGGCGCTGTTGGCCGACGGCGGTTTCCAGTTGGTTGAGAAAGCCCTGGTACCCCATCAGCCATTGGCCCGACACGCCCTTGCTGCCGCGCTCGATCCACTGTTGCTGATACTCGAGGCGAAAGCGCTCGAGGTCGCCCAGCTTGCTTTCCGCCAGGCGCACCTGGCCCTGGAAATAGCCCAGGCGTTGCACAGCGGTTTTTTCGGCCTTTTCGGCCATTTCCACCACCGGGGCCAGGCGCGCGGCGCGGCTGTTGGCCATGGCTTAGCCGCCTGGCGCGGGGGCGAAGATGGACTGCAGATGTGCTTCGCTTTCGCCCATGCTGATCTTGTCGTTCAGCCCCTGGCGCAGGTAGGTCACCAATTGCGGTTGCAGCGCAATGGCCAGGTCGGTCTCGCGATCGCCGCCGGCCACGTAGGCGCCAACGCTGATCAGGTCGCGGCTCTGCTGATAACGCGACCACAGCTGCTTGAAGTATTGCGCGCGGGCCATGTGCTCCGGCGTGACCACCGCCGGCATCACCCGGCTGATGGACGCCTCGATATCGATGGCCGGGTAGTGCCCTTCTTCGGCCAGGCGCCGCGACAGCACGATGTGCCCGTCAAGCACGCCCCGCGCCGAGTCGGCAATCGGGTCCTGTTGGTCATCGCCTTCGGACAACACGGTGTAGAACGCAGTGATCGAGCCCCCGCCGGCCTCGGCATTACCGGCCCGCTCCACCAGCTTGGGCAGCTTGGCGAACACTGACGGCGGATAGCCCTTGGTCGCTGGCGGCTCGCCGATGGCCAGGGCGATCTCGCGCTGGGCCTGGGCGAAACGGGTGAGCGAGTCCATCAGCAACAGGACATTCTTGCCCTTGTCGCGAAAATATTCGGCGATGCGCGTGCAGTACATCGCCGCACGCAAGCGCATCAGCGGCGCGTCATCCGCCGGCGAGGCGACGACCACCGAACGCTTGAGGCCTTCTTCACCGAGGCTGTGTTCGATGAATTCCTTGACCTCACGGCCACGCTCGCCGATCAGCCCGACCACGATGATGTCGGCCTCGGTAAAGCGCGTCATCATGCCCAGCAACACCGATTTACCCACACCGGTACCGGCGAACAGGCCCAGGCGCTGGCCGCGACCGACCGTCAATAAACCGTTGATGCTGCGTATGCCCACGTCCAGCGGCACGCTGATGGGGTTACGGTTGAGCGGGTTGATGGTGGGGCCATCCATCGGCACCCAGTCCTCGGCCTTCATGCCGCCCTTGCCATCCAGCGCGCGACCGGCGCCGTCGAGTACGCGGCCGAGCATGCTCATGCCCATCGGCAGGCGTCCGGTGTCGGCCAGGGGCACTACGCGGGCGCCGGGGGCGATACCGGCGAGGCTGCCCACCGGCATCAGGAAAATCTTATTGCCGGAAAAACCCATCACTTCGGCTTCGACCTGCACCGGGTGGTAGCTGTCGTCGTTGATCACCATGCAGCGGCTGCCCATGGCGGCACGCAAGCCCTCGGCTTCAAGGGTCAGGCCGACCATGCGCAACAGACGCCCTTCAAGGATAGGCTGGCCGGGCAACTCGGTGGCCTCGGCGTAGCTGCCCAGGCGCTTGGCGAAGCTGGTGCGGTCAAGGCGCATCGGTGGCGTCCAGGTCAACGCTCAGGTCAGGCTCGGCCGGGTGCAGCACCTGCTCATGCAACTGGTCGAGCAATTTGGTCATGATCTGGCTGATGCGGGTTTCCACCGTGGCATCGATGCGGCTGTGCTCGGTCTCGACGCGGCAGCCGCCAGGCTGCAAGGCCGCGTCCTCGACGATGCGCCAGGTTTCTTCATGGCGCTCGCGCAAGGCTTTGACCTGCTCGAAATCCTGCGGGTTGATATACAGCCGCACATTGCCGACACCCAGGGGCAGCAGCTTGAGGGCTTCGCGCATCACGCCTTCGATCTGGCTGGAATCCAGCACCAGTTCACGCTGGATCACTTGGCGCGCGATGTGCTGCACCAGGCCGACCATGGATTTTTCCAGCTGCGAGTCCTGTTCGGCGATGGGGTCGAACAGGTTGCCCATCAAGCGCTCCAGGCTGGCCAATTGGCCACTGAGGGCTTCTTCGGCTTCTTGGCGAACTTTCAGGGTGGTGCTGCGAAAGCCGTCTTTTTCACCGGCCGCGAAGCCTTCGTTGTAAGCCTCCTGGCGGATGGCTTCCAACTCTTCAAGGGTCAGCGGCTGGACTTCTTCCAGCGGCACTTCTTCCATCTGTGCCGGTGGTTCCTCCACTGGTTCCGGCTCAGGCTCCGGCACGTGGGGATCGAAGCTGGGCAACGACCAGATGTCGAACCCGCCGACATCCCGCGCGCGAATCAGGTCGCTGGGCGTCTCATCTTTGTTCGACATGCGGGGCGCCTTAAATCATTTCTTCGCCGCCCTTCCCGCCGAGAACGATTTCTCCGGCTTCGGCCATACGGCGGGCAATGGTGAGGATTTCTTTCTGCGCGGTTTCCACGTCGCTGACGCGCACCGGGCCCTTGGCTTCCAGGTCGTCGCGCAACAGTTCGGAGGCGCGCTTGGACATGTTCTTGAAGATCTTTTCCTTGACGCCCTCGTCCGAGCCCTTGAGGGCCAGCACCAGCACGTCGGACGACACTTCGCGCAGCAACGCCTGGATGCCACGGTCGTCGACATCGGCGAGGTTGTTGAACACGAACATCAGGTCTTCGATCTGGCCGGACAGGGTGTCGTCGATCTCGCGGATCGAGTCCATCAACTGGCCTTCGACCGAGCTGTCGAGGAAGTTCATGATGTCGGCTGCACGCTTGATCCCGCCCAGGGTGGTGCGCGAGGCGTTCGAGTTGCCCGAGAACTGCTTCTCGAGAATCGTGTTGAGTTCTTTCAGCGCCGCCGGCTGCACGGTGTTCAGCGACGACACGCGCAGGATGATGTCCAGGCGTACTTTATGGTCGAAGTGGCCGAGCACTTCGCCGGCCTGGTCCGGGTCCAGATAGGCCACGACGATGGCCTGGATCTGCGGGTGTTCGTAGCGAATCACGTCGGCGACCGCGCGCGGCTCCATCCACTTCAGGCTGTCGAGGCCACTGGTGTTGCCGCCCAGCAGGATGCGGTCGATCAGGCCGTTGGCCTTGTCTTCGCCCAGGGCCGAGGTGAGCATTTTGCGGATATAGCTGTCGGAGCCGACGCCCAGGCTGGTCTGGTCGCCGACGATCTCGACGAACTCGCTCATCACCTGTTCGACTTGCTCACGGTGCACATTACGCATCTGCGCCATGGCCACGCCGACGCGCTGGACCTCTTTGGGGCCCATGTGGCGCAGCACTTGGGCGGCGTCGGTTTCGCCCAGCGACAGCAGCAGCACGGCGGCTTTGTCGACCCGGGAGAGCTTGGCAACAGCGACTCGATCATTCATCAGCGTTAATCCACTCTTTCACGACCTGGGCCACACGGCCCGGGTCTTCTGCCACCAGACTCTTGATTGCGTTCAACTGAGCGTCATAGCCTTCGCTCGGGCTTGGCAACAGGATGCTTTGCGGGCCGCCCAGGCTGACGCGGTCGTTGGCCAACTCGCCGTCCAGGCCACCCATGCCGCCCAACTCGACGTCGCCACCGGCCAATGCCAGTTGTTTCTTGCCATGCCCGGTGATGTTGTTGAGCACCGGCCGCAGCACACCAAATACCAGCACCAGGATGAACAACACTCCCAGCACTTGCTTGACGATGTCCCAGAACCACGGCTGGGTGTAGAACGCCGGGTCGGTGATCACTTCGCCGCGCTCGGCGGAGAATGGCATGTTGATTACGCTGACGCTGTCGCCACGGCTGGCGTCGAAGCCGACGGCGTCCTGCACCAGGCGAGTAAAGCGCGCCAATTCGTCGGCGCTCCATGGCGCACGGGTAACAGCGCCGTCAGCGGCGTTGACCTTGACCTGGTCATCGACCACCACCGACACCGACAGGCGATTGATCTTGCCCTGCTGCTGCTTGGTGTGGCTGATGGAACGGTCGAGCTCAAAGTTCTTGGTGGACTGGTTACGCTTGTCCGCCGGGTACGGCGCGAGCATCGGCTGGCCGGTGGCCGGGTCCATGATCTGCTGGCCGTTGGCGTCCAGCAGCGGTTGGCCGGCTGCAATCGCGCCAGCGGTGGCAGCGGCGCCACCGGTGGTTTGCGGGGCGGAAGCCGGTGCCGGTGGCTGGTTGCTCAGGGCCCCCGGTACGCCTTGCGGGCCGTTGCTGGCGGTGCGTTGTTCACTGGTGGACTGCTCGCTGCGCAGGGCGGGCTGGTCCGGATTGAATTGCTCGGACGTCGATTCGACGGCGCTGAAGTCCACGTCGGCGGACACTTCAGCCTTGTAGCGGTCGTTGCCCAGCACCGGCTGCAGGATGTTATGCACGCGCTGGGTGAGCATGCTTTCCATGCGACGGCTGTAGTCGAACTGCTTGCCGGCCTGGGTCAGCGCGGAATTTTCGGCCATGTCGGACAGCAGGTTGCCCTTCTGGTCGACCACGGTGATCTGCGACTTGCTCAACTCCGGCACGCTGGTGGCCACCAAGTTGATGATCGCCAATACCTGGCCAGGCTCCAGGGAGCGGCCGGAAAACAGTTCGACCAATACCGAGGCACTCGGCTTGCGTTCGTCACGCACGAACACCGAGCTTTTCGGGATGGCCAGGTGCACGCGGGCACCCTTGACGTTATTCAGGCTGGAAATGGTCCGCGCCAGTTCGCCTTCCAGGCCGCGACGGTAGCGGGTGGCTTCCATGAACTGGCTGGTGCCCAGGCCCTGGTCCTTGTCGAGGATTTCAAAGCCGATATTGCTGTCGGACGGCGTAACGCCGGCGGCCGCCAGTTTCATCCGCGCACGCGCCACATCGTCGGCCTTGACCAGCAAGGCACCGGAGTTGGGCTCCACGGTGTAGGCGATGTCGGCGGCGGCAAGGGTTTCCATGATCTGCTTGGAATCCATGCCCGCCAGGCTGCCGTACAGCGGCCGGTAATCAGGCTGCTGCGACCACAACACCACGGCAAAACCAATCGCCACGCTGGCAGCCAGGCCGACCATCAGGCCCACCTGACGCAACATGGTCATTTCCGAGAGGTTTTCCAGGAACGACAGGCCAAACAGCGGCGGCTTGCCGTCTGTCTTGGCGGGTACGTTGTCCACGACTGCTTCTGCCATGACTTAAATCTCGCCCTTAAACCGGCATCTGCATGATGTCTTGGTAAGCCTGAACCAGCTTGTTACGCACTTGGGTCAAGGCCTGGAAGGAAACACTGGCCTTTTGCGAGGCGACCATCACATCGGTGAGGTCCACGCCGCTTTTACCGATCTCGAACGCGGTCGCCAACTGGCTGGACGCCTGCTGGGTATCACTGACTTTATTGATTGCCTGACCGAGCATGTCGGCAAAACTGCTTTGGCCCAATTCCGGCGCTGGCGCGACAGATTTCGGTTGAGCCATGGCATCCATTTGCATGGAGCGCATATCCAACATCAACCGATTGAACTCAATACCCTGGCTCATGACCTTCTCTCTCCGACGACCCGCAATTTTTTGACACTACGCAGCGGTTACCAGGGGAGGTGCAACAAGGGTGCCAGCTTCGTTGCGACTCGTAAGAAAAGCCGACAAAGCTTGTCAGCCTGGGCTTTGCTCAGGTGGCGAAAAGATACGCTTCCACATCCATGCCCGCGTCGCGCATCTGCGCCAGCTTGTAGCGCAAGGTGCGCGGGCTGATGCCGAGGCGCTCGGCCGCTTCTTTGCGGCGGCCGCGCTCGGCGCGCAGGGTGTCGATGATCATCTGGAATTCGCGGCGGCGCAGGTCATCGCCCAGGGCGCCGGCCGATTCGGCTTCGGCAAGCACCGGTACCGGCGCCAGGCTCGGCAACGGCGCCACGCCACTGCCCATGGCCAGGCAGAAATCCTGGGGCTGGATCAAGCCGCCCTGCTGCAGGATCAGCGCGCGCTGGATCGCATTGTCCAGCTCGCGCACATTACCCGGCCAGGGGTAAGCGACCAGGCAGGCCTGGGCCTCGGCCGACAGCCGCGCCTGGGCGTGTTTCATTTTTTTGACGTGGTTGTTCAGCAGGCGCTCGGCCAGGGGAATGATATCGGCTGGGCGTTCGCGCAACGGGCGCCAGGCCAGCGGGAACACCGACAGGCGATAGAACAAGTCTTCGCGAAAGCGCCCCGCCGCCACTTCACCCGCGAGGTCGCGGTTGGTGGTAGCGACCACGCGGATGTCCAGCTGGATCGGCTTGCGTGCGCCCACCCGCTCTACTTCGCGCTCCTGCAACACGCGCAACAACTTGGCTTGCAGGCCCAGGGGCATTTCCGAAATTTCGTCGAGCAGAATAGTGCCGCCGTCGGCCTGCTCGAACTTGCCGGCCTGGGCCGCGATAGCCCCGGTGAACGAGCCCTTCTCATGGCCAAACAGGGTGGCTTCGAGCATGTTGTCCGGGATCGCCGCGCAGTTGATCGCGATAAACGGCTGCTGGGCGCGGCTGGATTGCTGGTGGATATAGCGCGCCAGCACTTCCTTGCCGGTGCCGGACTCGCCGGAAATCAACACCGTGGAATCGCTGCGCGCCACACGGGCCGCCAGTTCCAGCAGTTGTGCGCTGGCCGGTTCGAAGGCAATCGGGCCCTCACCCGCCACCGCCGAGATGACGCCCAGGGCATGCCGGGCGACCAGTTCGATCAACGCCTTGGGCTCGAACGGCTTGACCAGATAATCCGCCGCCCCCTGGCGCATGGCGTCCACGGCCCGCTCCACGGCGCCATGGGCGGTCATCAGCAGCACCGGCAATTGCGGCTGGCGCGCGCGCAGCAGGCCGAGCAGCTGATGGCCGTCCATGCCGGGCATGTTCACGTCGCTGACCACCAGGCTGAACGCCTCCTGCTGCACCGCCTCCAAGGCCTCCTCGGCAGAGCCGACCGCGCGGTAGTCATGGCCCGCCAACAGCAGCGTGTCAGCCAATGCTTCACGCAGGGCGCGATCGTCTTCAACCAATAAAACCTTGATAGCCATGATCCTTTTACTCCGCGCTCGCCGCGCTGGAAAACAGCGGCAAGGTCATCAATGCACAGGTGCCGCGCCCCAACCGGGAGCGCAACTGCAATTCTCCCTGATGCGCACGGGCCACTGCCTTGACCACGGTCAGGCCCAGGCCGGTGCCGTTGGTCTTGGTGGTGAAAAAAGGTTCGCCCAGGCGCTGCAGCACGGCCGGCGCGATACCGCTGCCGCTGTCGCTGATGCACAGGCGCAGGGTTTGCTCGCGGCGATACAGGTGCACCTTGAGGCGTGCACCGGGGCCGCTGGCCTGGGTGGCGTTTTCGATCAGGTTGAGCAGCGCGCCGACCAGGGTGTCACGGTTGCACAGCAACTCGCCGTGGTGGCTGTCGCACTGCCAGCGCAGGCTGGCGCCCTGGATATGCGTGGCCGCCGCCGCTTGCAGGGCCTGCATCAAACCGGCCGGAGTGAGGCGGTCGGTCAACGGCAATTCGCCACGGGCAAACACCAGCATGTCGCGCACCTGATGTTCCAGCTCGTGCAGGCGCTCCTTGAGACGCCCGGCAAAGCGCTGGTGGGTGGCCGCCGGCAACTGCTCATCAGTCAAATGACTGGCGTAGATCAACGCCGCCGACAGCGGCGTGCGGATCTGATGCGCGAGGGACGCGACCATCCGCCCCAACGACGACAACCGCTCATGCCGCGCCAGTTGGTCTTGCAGATGACGGGTTTCTGTCAAATCGTTGAGCAGCACCAACTGGCCCGGTTCAGCATCCAGGGAGCGGGTGGCGATGGACAGGCGGCGCCCGTCTTTAAGGGACACTTCGTGGCCGTCATCCTCACGCGGCGCGAAGCAGCGGGTGATGACGTGGCGCCACAGCTCGCCTTCCAGCGGCAGGCCGAGCAAGTCGCAGGCCGCCGGGTTGGCTTCGCGCACACGGCCCTGGTCATCAATGACGATCACGCCACCTGGCAACAGCGAAAGCAGATTCTGCAGGCGGTTGGCCAGACGCTCTTTTTCGGCCAGTTCCTGCATGCGCTGGGCGCTGACCACCGCGAGTTCGCCTTTAAGCTCGGACACTCGGGCTTCAAGCAGACTGTAGGAATCGGTCAGTTGGCTCGACATCTGGTTGAACTGCGAGAACGCCTGTTCAAGACCCTGGCGGGTCGGCGGCTCTACAGGCGAAACCAGCCCCTGGATGGCAGGGGCCGGAGATAGTTGGGCGGCGTGGGGCATCATGCTCTCTCGCTTGGCTGACCGTCAGTTAAACGGAACGTTGCGAGGGCTGTAGCAATACCCGTGCCGAAAAAAAACTACTTAAAAATCAACCGATTGAAAAACAGGCGTCAATCATCCGCCTGTTCATCGCCCTCTTTGCGGCTCATACCGTACTTGCGCATCTTTTCCACCAGGGTGGTGCGACGGATACGCAGGCGCTCGGCGGCACGCGCAACGATGCCGTTGGCGTCGTCCAGGGCCTGCTGGATCAGGCCTTGTTCCAGGTTGCCGAGGTAGTCCTTCAGATCAAGGCCTTCCGGCGGCAGCATGGCCGTGGCGCCGAAGTCCGGCGCGTGGCCGTTGATAGCCACGCGTTCTTCCATGTCGCTGCGCAGGCTGTCGACCAGTTGCTCGTCTTCATCGTCGACGTAGCGAAATTTCTTCGGCAACTCGACCACGCCGATCACACCGTAGGGGTGCATGATCGCCATGCGTTCCACCAGGTTGGCCAGCTCGCGGACGTTGCCCGGCCAGCCGTGGCGGCACAGCGACATGATTGCGGCGGAGTTGAAACGGATGGAGCCGCGTTTTTCGTGCTCCATGCGCGAGATCAATTCGTTCATCAACAACGGGATGTCTTCCACACGCTCACGCAGCGGCGCCATCTCGATTGGGAATACGTTGAGGCGGTAATACAAGTCTTCGCGGAAGCTGCCGACCTCGATCATGCTTTCGAGGTTCTTGTGGGTCGCGGCAATGATGCGCACATCCACGCTCTGGGTCTTGTTGCTGCCCACGCGCTCGAAGGTGCGCTCCTGCAACACGCGCAGCAGCTTGACCTGCATTGGCAACGGCATATCGCCGATTTCGTCGAGAAACAGCGTGCCGCCATTGGCCAGTTCGAAGCGCCCGGCACGGCTGGTGATCGCGCCGGTAAAGGCGCCCTTCTCGTGGCCGAACAATTCGCTTTCCAGCAGCTCTGCCGGGATCGCCCCGCAGTTGACCGGCACGAACGGCCCGTCGCGACGCTTGGAATGGTAATGCAGGTTGCGCGCGACCACTTCCTTGCCGGTGCCCGACTCGCCCAAAATCAGCACGCTGGCGTCGGTGTCGGCCACTTGCTGCATCATCTGGCGCACGTGCTGGATCGCCCGGCTGGTGCCGACGAGGCTGCGGAACAGGTTGGGTTCACGGTGACGGCCGCGCTCGCGGGCCTGGTCGTACATCTCGCGATAGACCTGGGCGCGGTGCAGGGAGTCGAGCAGCTTGCTGTAGCTGGGGGGCATTTCCAGGGTGGAAAGTACCCGGCGGCGCTGGTCTTCCGGCAGGTCCACGGAAGAAATATCGCCCATCAGCAACACGGGAAGGAACTCATCCCAGGTTGACAGTGTCTTTAACAAGCCCAAAACAGCGCCAGGAGCGTTTACCGTCCCGATCAGCACACAAATGACTTCACGGCTCGACGCCAACGAGCTGACCGCCTGCTGCCAATCATGGCTACCGCAGGGCAAATTTTCTTCACCGAGAAAATTTAAAATCACCGCTAAATCGCGGCGGCGGACGCTATCGTCATCGATCAGCAGAATTTTGGTTTCACGCCACATGCAATAGCAACTTCCCTAGTAAAACTTCCTGCCCCGGAATGAAGGCAATCAAGACGTCTGTAAGACTTATCTTCTACTAGACGTCTGAAATCTGAAAACAGCACTAGTTAAGTCAAAAATGCTGGCACAGTCAAATATATGACGCGCCGTTCGGACCAACCGCGCCCCTATCAGCCGAACAGATGGTAAACCTTTGACGCACTTTTCGCTTGGTTGATCTGTGACATCTCTTCGAATATCGCCTGGCGCTCGCCGGTCGTCACCTCGAGCAACTGCTGGTACACCGCCAACAGCGCCTCCAGCTTTTCTCGCAACGCATCCTCGTCCACCGGCGCTTCGCTGAGCACGTTATCGATCACGTTGCGACAACCCAGGTCCAGCTCGCCAATGGCGTCCCAGTTGCGCGCAGCCAGTGCGTCGACCAGGGCTTCACGGGTTTCATCAATGCGTTGCAGTGCGTGGCTCATGACGATTTCCTCAAGGCGCAATGGCCTTATTGTGCGGCGCCCTGGGGCGCGGCGATGGCATCCCAGCCTTCTTTCACGGTAATCAGCAGACGCGCGACTTCGTCGATCATGTCGGCATCGTTGTGCAGATTGGCTTCCATCAAGCGGTTGATCATGTACACATATAGACTTTCCAGGCGCTGAACGTATTCCTTGTTGTCACTTTTTTCCGCATTCAGGCCATCACGCAGACCGATAATAATATCCGTGGCCCTGCCCACCATCAGGCCCTTCTGCGCAATATCACCACGCGCCAGAGCACCCTTGGCTTGCGCCATCCGGTCCAGGCCGCCTTCCATCAGCAGTTGCACCAGGCGATGCGGGCTGGCTTCGGAGATCTGGGCGTGGGAATTGACCTTCTGGTATTGGCGAAGGGCTCTCATGGGATTCATGTTTCTACCTCGTGGAAAGCAACAGCGAGAAGGGTTTCAATAACAATTATGTCGACTCGGTTGCGGAAAACTTTAGCCTGATGACCGCATGAAGAACAAAGCCCAGGTCAAGGGACCTGGGCTTTTTTTTCGACCGCTCAATCAGTTGTCGCTGTTTTTCGAATTACTGATCGCATTGAGCGTGCCGAGAATACTGCTGCTCTGCTGACGCAGCTGCGCGACCAGGGTGTCCATCGCGGTGTATTTGCGGGTGAGGGAGTCCTGCATCGTCGTAATACGCTCATCCAGGCTGGTCTGGTCCTTGATCAGGTCCTTCAAGCTCTCGGATAACGACGCGGTGCGCGTGGCCAGGATTCCAGTCGAGGGCTTGGCATAAACCTCGGTGGCCGCCGTCATACGTGCCAGCAGACCGGTTTTACCGCTGAAAATGCTGGTGAGGTCGGCAGCATTGGTCAAGACCGCCTTGTCCCAGCGCTTGGCATCGATGCTCAGCGCACCGGTATCCTGGTCGCTGGTCACGCCAAATTGCGCCAGCGACTTCAATGTGCCGTTGCCGGACAGCGCGTTGAACTCATTGCGAATCGCCGACTGCAGCGTGCGCATGGTCGCATCGCCGGTCAGCGTCGCAGCAATGGAGTTGCCTGCGGCATCCTTGGTCACCTTGGTCTCGGCGTTCATCGCCTTGAGCAACGCGTTGTAGGTGTCGACAAAGCCCTTGACCCCGGATTTGAGCGCAGTGGTACTGGTGCTGACCGAGATGGTCAGGGCGGTACGGTCCGGGTTTGGAGTTTTATCGTTGGCCGTGACCGTTGGCGACAGCGCCAGCAACTTGATGCTTACGCCACTCACCGCATCGGAAATGCTGTTGGTGGTGGATTCCGCCGCAATGCCGTCAATCGTGTACTTGGCGTTCTGAGGCACATCGACCACTTTGTAGCCGGTATCAATCCCGGAATTGCCCGACATGGTCAGGTCCGAACCTACCCCACCTTTGGTGGACGTCAGGATCAGACGCGAACCCGTGGAGTCGGTGAGGACGTTGGCACTCAGGCCCGAGGTGCCGAATGTCGAGTTGATCGAGTCGCGCACCTGTTGCAAGGTGGCTCCGGCCGGCACTTTCAGGTCGAAGTTCTTGCCCGACTGGGTGATGGTCAACGTGGTTGCCTTGTCAGTGCTGTTGACGACAGTGGATGCGCCCCCGGCATAAGTGGCGGTCGACAACTTCGAAGGCAGTGCCAGCTGGTTGACGATCAACGCAAAGCTGCCATTGGCCGCGGTCTGGTTGGCGGTCATGGTGGCCACTTTTTCGTCCGAAGACGTACCGGTCAAGCCAGTGAAGCTGCTATCGGTGCCCATGCTGGCCAGCGCACCACGGAAGGCGTCCAGGGCTGCCTGGATCTTGCCGATCGACGAAAGCTGGGTCGTTGCCTTCTGCGACTGCAGGTTGATCTGCGCTTGTTTCGGCGCTCGTTCGGCATCCACCAGGGACTTCACAATTGCCTGGGTGTCGAAGCCCGACCCCACGCCAGTAATCGTTGTACCCGCCATCATCTTTCTCCTAGTCGGTGGCTGCCGTTATCTTGACGAATATCGCTTCAACGGCGACAGCAACAAGTTTCATGCCAGCTCACGCCTTGTCGTCAAACAGCACGTGACTGGCACTGGACAAACTTTGCGCCAGCTTCAGGGCTGTTTCCGAAGGGATCTGGCGAATCACCTCACCGGTGTCGGTGGCAATGACCTTGACCACAACCCTGTGAGTGGAATCATCAATAGTAAAATCCAGATTGCGCTGGGCCGCTTGTACGAATTCTTTGATATCAGTGACCGCTTTTTCCAGATCGCCCGGACGGGCTGTATCCGTGGTTGGCGCGGCCGGCTCAACCTTGCTTTTGTCTTTATCTGTAACCACAGGTGCCAAGGCGCTTTGAGGCGCGAGCGGCGGATAAGACGAGTTCAAATTCACGTTCATGTCCATGCCCAATCTCCTCTGATCGGAAAAGACGAAAGGGCACGTAAACGCGCCCTTCCGTCAGATACCAAGCGCTGTGATTACTGAAGCAGCTTCAGTACAGCCGATGGCAGCTGGTTGGCCTGCGACAGGATCGCGGTGGAAGCCGATTGCAGGGTTTGTTGCTTGGTCAGTTCAGCGGCTTCGGAAGCGAAGTCGACGTCCTGGAGCGTACTACGGGCAGCCGTGCTGTTTTTCTGAATGTTGGACAGGTTGTCTACAGTGCTGGTCAGACGGTTCTGCACAGCGCCCAGGCCCGAACGGGAGCTGGAGATGGTAGCGATGGCCTGGTCGATCACGGAAACAGCGTTCTGTGCCTTGGTGGCATCGGTCACGTCGGTCTGCGATACGGAGGTCTTGGCCGAAGCAGCCGAGGTGGCGGCACCGAACACGCCGGTTACACCAGCGCCTTCCAGGGAGTAGCCCTTGGAGGAGTTCATGTTCACCGCACCGGTGGCGATCAGGCCGTCAGCCAGGGCGACGCCTGTGCCGAAAGCGCCGGCGCCATCTTTGGTGGCGACGGTGATGGTGCCCGCAGCGGTCGAAGCGCTGAACGACAGGTTTTCACCGGTATCGGATTTAACCGACAGGGTCTGTTTGGCTTCATCGTAGTTAACGCTGATACCCAGTTTGGCGGAGTTCGACTTCAGTTGATCAGCCAGACTGGCGGTATCTTTTACGCCAACGAACGTGGTGGCTTGGCCGCCAACGGTCATGGTGAACGAAGCTGGAGCAGCCGCAGCGCCAGCGCCTACTACGAACTGAGCTTCGGTGCTGGCGGTAGCGCTCAGGCCACCGACGGCGCCGTTCAGTTGAGCGGCAATGGTTTTAGCCGCTGCGCCAGCACCCACAGTGATGCTGGAAGTCTGGCCATTACCGGTAACAGCGATTGCGCCGCCAGCGACACCTGTGGTGCTTGGGGCGATACCCAGGCTGTTGATCTGCTGCGAACCAATGTTGTTGGCTGCAACGTTCTCCAGGCTCAGGCCGATGGTTTCGTTAGCGTTGGCGCCAACCTGGATGGACTTGGTACCGTACGAACCGTCCAGCAGCTTCTGGCCACCGAAGGTAGTGGTTTGTGCGATACGGGTCAGTTCCGAAGTCAGAGCCTGGTATTCGTCGTTGTTCGACTTACGGTCGTCGTTGCTCAGGGAGCCAGTCGCCGAAGACAGAGCCAGGGTACGCATTTTTTGCAGAATGTCGGTCGAAGCCTGCATTGCGCCTTCAGCGGTCTGCGCGATGGAGATACCATCGTTGGCGTTCTTGATTGCTTGACCCAGGCCGTTGATCTGGCTGGTCATACGGGTAGCGATACCCAGGTCAGCTGCGCCGTCTTTAGCGCTGTTGATACGCAGGCCGGAAGACAGGCGCTGCATGGAAGTGGCCAGGGCGCCGCCGGCTTTGTTCAGGTTGCCCTGAGTAGTGATCGAAGCAATGTTGGTGTTTACTGTTAAAGCCATGACGAAATCCTCGATGGATGGATACTGCGGCTTCCGGCCCTGGCAACCGCCGGGTGTGGCCTGAGAACCTACGTAATAGTTATCGTCGTGCTAGCCGGTTGCTTGAGGGTTTTTTTGATTTTTTTTACTAGCCCTGTGCCAGCCCTTGCATTTCAAGGGGTTACCACTGCCCAAAACCCAGGGTTTATTGGTTTTTCTGGCGCCAAATAAAAAACGCCGATGATCTTTCGATCATCGGCGTTTTGTTATGCGCCCTTAAAGGGTCATGGGCGATACAGAATCGCCGAGCCCCAGGACAGGCCCACGCCAAAACCGCTGATCGCCACGCGCTTCCAGGTGGCGTCCATTACGTGCTTTTCCAGCAGCAACGGAATGCTCGAGGACACGGTATTGCCGGTCTCGACCATGTCCTTGATGAACTTGTCCACCGGCGCATCTTCGAAACGCCGCGCCACGGCGTCGACAATCGCCGCACTGCCCTGGTGAATACAGAACGCATCGATGTCATCGGCCTTGAGGTCCGACTCGTCGAGCAGCGCGTGCAGATGCGCCGGTACCTTGAGCAAGGCGAAGTTGAACACCTGGCGGCCGTTCATGAAGAACACGCCATCACTGACCTTCAGGTGTGGCGCGCCCGAACCGTCGGTGCCGAACTTGGATTTGCCCAGCAACCACGGCGCGTCTTCGCCCATCCAGGTGGCGGTGGCGGCGTCGCCGAACAGCATGGTGGTGTTGCGGTCTTCCGGGTCGACGATCTTCGAATACGGGTCGGCGGTGATCAGCAGGCCGTTTTTCAGGCCGGTGGCTTCCATGAAGCCCTTCATCGCGTAGATGCCGTACACGTAACCGGAGCAGCCCAGGGAAATATCGAAGGCGGCCACGTGGGTTGGCAGGCCCAGTTTGTCCTGGACGATGGCGGCGGTGTGGGGCAGCCCTTCTTCATCGCCGTTCTGGGTGACGACAATCACAGCATCGATGGACTCGCGCTTCAAGTCCGGGTTGTTGGCAAACAACGCGTTGACCGCCTCGACACACAGATCGGAAGTTTCCTGCGTGGCTTCCTTGCGCGGCAGGAATGCCGAACCGATCTTGCCAATGATGAACTCTTCATCCTTGGCGAACCTGGCACCCTGGGCGTAGTTATCGATACCGTCCGCCGGCACGTAACTGGCGATGCTTTTTATGCCAATCATTGTGGCTTCCCAATACTAAATAGCTGGAGAACACCCCAGGGCCTGCGCCCGAAGTGCTGACAATAAAGGGGGATGCCCCCATAAAAAATTCGCTGAGCGCCGCGCAGAACGACGGCGGGGCGACTTATCCTTTTTACACAATACAGTGAAGATGCGCTTTATGACTCACAGGTCACTCAATTTTCCATGCATCGGTACGAAATCTGCAAACCCGTCAGCTGCAAAAATGACAACGGCCCAGCCCGTTTCCGGGATGAGCCGCTGATCTACCGCCTGAAATCACATCTTGTTGAACAAGCTCAACTGGGAAATTTTAACGAAGGCCAGTTGCGAAGCCTGCAGCATGGTTTGCTGCAGCGTGAGATTGATCGCGGCTTCGCCCATGTCGATGTTGGCCAGGTCACTCATGGTGCTGGTATTGGCGATACCCACGCTGGCGTTTTCACTGGCCTGGATATCCAGGGCGTTTTCCCGCGCACCGATGGAGCCCCGTACGTTCGTGATCTGCGAACTCGAATTGGCGAGGTTGCTGATGGACGCATTCAGAACGTCCTTGAGCTTGATCGTCGCTGCAGGATTACCGTCCGCCGGCACCTCCAGGGCTTTGCGCAATTGACCGAGAGTATCCAGCGCATTCTGGGTTTTCTGGGTATTGGCCCCGACCGAAAACTGATCACCCGGCTGCGGTGGCCCGGCGCTGACATCAAAGGTCACTCCAGCCGCCGTCACCGTGGTACCACCGCCAGTGTCGCCGGTGGTGATTGCCTTGCTATCGGCGGTGTATGGCTGGGCGTACACCTCATAGGCGGTCGCACTGGTGAACTTGATCAGCGCCCCGCTGTTGGTGGGGAAGGTGCTGGCATAGTTGGCCTGATTAGAGACACGGGCGCCTGTCAATTGCACGGTGGACGCATTGCTCGGCGTCCGCGAGACGCTGAAGGTATCCGGTTTGGCTTCAAGGCTGAAGGACCGATCCTTGACCAGCGCATCGGAGTCGGCGCCTGGAGCGACATCCCCCAGACTCAAGGTGATGTCGAACTTCACCCCACGCAATGCCACGCTGGAGCTGCCTTCCTTGGTGGCGTCGAACGTGCCGTTGCCTGGGATCTCCGACGTCACGTCATTGCCGTTCTTATCGGCCACTTTGTATTGGGTGCTGCTGGTGAACGTCAGCTTGTATGGCTGGCCATCAGCAAACGTATTCGAATAATCGGAGCTCGACGTCACCAGCCCGGCCGACAAGGCAACTTTGTTGTCGTTGACCGTCGGCGGCACTGTCTGCGGCACCGGCGCTTGCCACACGGCCTGGGTACGGCTGGAGTTGGCTGCGCCTTCCAGGAGGGTTTTACCAGTATCACCGGCGCTGACCGTCAGCGTATTGGAAACCTGCAAGCTCAGCGGGGTCTCGTCGCCCTGATAGCTGTAGGTACCGTCATTGTTACGTGTGTACGGCGGCGTCTGGGTCTTGGAGCCGGAAAACAGGTAATTGCCCGAAGAGTCCTTGCTGTTAAGCAGGCCCAGTACCTGGTCTTCAATGGCACCTACCTCGCTGGCGATCGATCGCCGATCAGCATCGCTGACCGAACCACCGGCACGCAGGGCCAATTCAGTGGCGCGCTGCATGGCGTCATTGATCGAGCTCAGCACGCTTTCCTCGTTGGTCAGCGAGTTCTTCAAACTGGTGATGTTGCCGTTGAACTGCCCCAACATGTCTTTCTGCTGTTGCAGCAACAACAACCGCGCCGCCGCCACCGGGTCATCCGCCGCGGTTTGCACGCGCACGCCGGAGCTGGCCTGATCCTGCGCCTTGACCACGCTGGAGTAGTTATCCGAATACTTGGCGGAACTGGTTTCGAAATATTGAGCGGTAGAAATACGCATCGTCCCAGACTCCCTTAAAGACTATTGATCAGCGTGCTGAAGGTTTCTTGCGCAGCCTTGATGATCTGCGACGACGCGGTGTAGTACTGCTGGAACTTGATCATGTCGCCCGCCTCTTCATCCAGGTTGACCTGGGACACCGAGTTGCGTGCGTCCTGGTTGGCCTTGAGCAATGCTCCGGTGGCGGTGGTGTCGGTATTGGCCGAGGCAGCCTTGGCGCCCACGGTCGAGACCAGGCGGCTGTTGGCCGCCACCAGGCTCAAGCCGCCGCCAGTGCCGTCGGACAGGCCGACCGTGGTTTTGGTCTGCAGCTCAAGCAGGGCCTGGGCATTACGGTTATCCGATCTGCCCGAGGCGTTGAACGAAAACGTGGTGCTGTCGCCATCGGCTGGCGAACCGCCGACAGTGGTGTCGAACTTGAAGCTCTTGGCCGGCACCAGCAGCGTGCCGTTGGCATCGCGCATCGGTACGTCGACGGTGATCTTGTTGCCCTGGCCCGGCACGATGGTGCCGGTACCGATCGGATTGCCCTGGGCATCGTTGAGCGTGTAGCCCTGGGTGCCGTCAGCCGCAGGCTTGCCGAACACCATCTTCACCGGCATCGAATGTTCAATGCCGGTACGCAGCTGCGCGGTGTTGGCGCCATCGTGAATATCGATCGGCAGGGTCAGGGTCGGCGGGGTAAAAGTGCCGGTGCCCTGGTTGGTCTTGCTGCCCTCGCCCAGCAATGGCCCGGCGAACGCGATTTTATTGGCGTCCGTCAACGCGGTGCCGATGTTGGCAGCGCCAGTGGCCGTTGGGCTGACTTTGAAACTGTCGCCCGCCGCGATCGGCCCCTTGCCATCCAGGGCCAGCGTGAAGCCGTCGATCACCGGTGGCGGCGTGGTAGTGGTGTCGAACGCGCCCATGGCTTTGCCGTCGGAACGCAACACGGTGTAGTTGTTGCCGCTGGTAAAGGTGACTTTATAGTCGTAGGTCGACAGCTTGCTGGTGTCGCTGATACTCACGTTCAAGTTGCCGGAGCCAGTGCTGTTGCCCATCGAACCCTGACTGCGCTGGGCAATGGCGGCCGCGCTGTTGATGTCCTTGAACAGCGACGAACCGAAGTCACCATTCAGGTCCAGGCCCTGGCCCAGTTGGCTGTTGACGGTATCGGCAGTCGCCAGGGCGATGCGCCCCAGGTCATTGATGGCCGGCATCAGGGCGTCGCTGCGATAACGCAACAAACCGCCGATGCTGCCGCCGCTGAGCACGTTGCCCAGGTCGATCGCCGTACCGCCGCCGGCATTGAGCTGGATGGTGTACTGGCTTGGATCGTTGCTGCTCGATACCGCCGAGATCGTGTTGGACTGATCGCCCAATACCAGGGATTGGCCGGTGCCGGTGCTGACGCTGAACACGCCGTTCTTTTCACTGGTGGTCACGCCGACCAGTTCATTGAGCGAACGCACTGCCTCGTTACGCGCATCCAGCAGGTTGGCCGGGGCGCTGTTGCTGGAGCCTTGGGCCAGGGTGATCTGCTTGTTGAGGGAAGCAATCGAGGAGGTCAACTGGTTGACCTGATCGCTCATGGTCACCAACTGCCCGTTGATCGACTCTTTCTGCTCATTCAATTGGCTGGAGATCGAGTTGAAACGGTTGCTCAGGGTCTGGGCGCTGGTCAGCAGCACTTGCCGGGCGGACACATCGCTGGGGTTGGCCGCCGAGGTCTGCACAGCGGCGAAGAACGCGCTGAGTACCGAAGACATGCCGGTGGTCTTGTCCGACAGGGTCTTGTCGATGGCGCTGGCCTGGCTGGAATAGGCCTTGGCGTCGTTGTTGAGCGCCGTGCTGTTCTGGTAGGCCGCGTCGAGGAATTCGTTATACACCCGGCGCACATCGGCCAGGGTCGTGCCGCTGCCGATGTACACGCCGCCGTAAGGGTTGTTGGCATTGGCATTCTGCGTGGTCTGCTGACGCGAATAACCCGAGGTGTTGGCGTTGGCGATGTTATTACTCAAGACCGACAACGATCCTTGAGCGGCATTGAGCCCTGACATCCCGATACTGAGCAAACTCATGGTTCAGACCTTATAAATGTGTGGTTGCGCCAGCGGCAGCGTAGTTCTGGTAACTGTTCATGTTTTTGGCGATCTGCGAAATCTTGCTGGCATAGGCCGGATCGGTTGCATAACCGGCCTTTTGCAACTCGCGTACAAACTGTTCCGGGTTATCGGCTGATTTCACAACTTCTTTATAGCGATCATTGCTTTGCAGCAGGGTCACGAGGTCATGGAAGCTGTCCTGATAGGAGCTGTAGGAGCGGAACTGCGCCGTCTCCTTGACCATCGCGCCGTCGCGAAACTCGCTGGTGATCGCACGCGCCTGGCCGCCCTGCCAGCTCTGGCCGGCCTTGATGCCGAACAGGTTGTGGCTGCTGCTGCCGTCCTCGGCGCGCATCACTGATTTGCCCCAACCGGTTTCCAGGGCGGCCTGGGCCACCAGGTACTTCGGATCGATACCGATACGCGCGGCGGCGGCCTTGGCCATCGGCAGCATGGTGGCGACGAATTCATCCTGCGAGCTGAAGGCTTTTTTTGCCGGTGCCAGCGGTGGCTGGGCGATGGCGCGGCCGTAGACCTGCATCTTGCCGCTCGGCACGGCAACGCTGCGGGCGGTGCTGTTGACCACGTTGTCGTCGGCAGCACTGTTGCGCAGTGGCGCGCTGGTGGTTTGCGCAGCGACCGGCGTGCTCGGCACGATGCCCGCGAGCAGGCGGTCGGTCAGCTTGCTTGGCAAGGCGATACGGCGCTGGTTCATCAGTTCCATATCGTTGGCATGCGCACTGGCGCCTTCGGGCACCGCCACGCGGTAGGCCCACAACGGGCGTTGGCCGTTGGAGCGACCCAACGGGCCTTGCGCCTGGGTGCCGGCGGCTATTTCCGTCGGCACGTCGGCTTTTTTCGCCGGGGCATCGGCTGCCGGGCCCTGCAAGGTGGCCGCCTGGGCGTCCACCGGTTTGTTCTTCTGCATCTGGCGCATCAGCACGTCGGCCAAGCCGATACCACCGCCTTCGCGGGACATCGACACTGCCAATTGCTGGTCGTACATTTCCTGGTACTGCTTGGCCGCCGGGGTGTTCATCGGGTTGTCCTTGCCCAGGGCCTCGGTGGCTGAGCGCATGGACTTGAGCATCTCACTGAGGAACAACGACTCGAACTCCTGCGCGACTTTGCGCATGTTGCCTTCGCTGTTCTTGTCGGCGCCGACCTTGAGCTGGTTAAGCCGGTTCAGGTCGGAGTAAGACCCCGAGTCCGCCGTGCTGCTGATCCCGCTCTTGCGCATATCCATGACCATGGCCTCAGATCACGATCAGGTCGGCTTGCAAAGCGCCGGCCTGTTTCAGGGCTTCGAGGATCGCCATCAAGTCGCCAGGGGCCGCGCCCACCTGGTTCACCGCGCGGACGATCTCGTCCAGGGTGGTACCGGGGCCGAACTTGAACATCGGCTTGGCTTCCTGCTGGGCATTGACCCGCGAACGCGGGACGACCGCCGTCTGGCCGTTGGACAGCGGCCCCGGCTGGCTGACAATCGGGTCTTCGGTAATGGTCACCGTCAAGCTGCCGTGGGTCACCGCCGCCGGCGAGACCTTGACGTTCTGGCCGATCACGATGGTGCCGGTGCGCGAGTTGATGATGACTTTGGCCACTGCCTGGCCGGGGTCGACCTCCAGGTTTTCCAGGATCGACAGGTAGTCCACGCGCTGGCTGGGATCCAGGGGCGCGGTCACGCGCACCGAACCGCCATCGATGGCTTGGGCGACGCCTGGGCCGAGCATGTCGTTGATCTTGTCGACCACGCGCTTGGCGGTGGTGAAGTCGGAACGGTTGAGGTTCAGGGTCAGGCTGTTGCCCTGGTTGAACCCACTCGGCACGGTGCGTTCAACCGTAGCGCCACCGGGAATGCGCCCGGCCGACGGTACGTTGACAGTGATCTTCGAACCGTCGCGGCCCTCGGCGTCGAACCCGCCCACCACCAGGTTGCCCTGGGCGATGGCGTAGACGTTGCCGTCGATACCTTTGAGCGGCGTCATCAGCAACGTACCGCCCCGCAGGCTCTTGGAGTTACCCATGGACGACACGGTGATGTCCACCACCTGCCCCGGCTTGGCGAACGCCGGCAAATCGGCGCTGATCGACACCGCCGCGACGTTTTTCAACTGCACGTTGCCCGAGCCTGGCGGTACTTTGATGCCGAACTGCGACAGCATGTTGTTGAAGGTTTGCAGCGTGAACGGGGTCTGGGTGGTCTGGTCACCCGTGCCATTGAGCCCCACCACCAGGCCATAACCGATCAACTGGTTACTGCGCACGCCGGAAATGCTGGCGATGTCTTTCAGGCGTTCGGCCTGGGCGACGGCGCTCAGGCACAGCAACACGACCGCCGCCATCAACTGCTTGAAGTTCAAAATGGCCACCTAGAAAGGGAACAGCGGGCTAAGGAAGAAACGGTCGAACCAGCCCGGCTGGCTTGCATCAGCAAACGAACCTGTACCCGAGTAGGTAATCCGTGCATCGGCAATCCGCGTCGACGGCACGGTGTTGTCGGTGGAAATATCATCGGCACGCACCATGCCGGCAATGCGCACCAACTCGTCGCCGGTATTGAGGGTCATCCACTTTTCACCGCGTACGGCGATGATGCCGTTGGGCAACACGTCGGCCACGGTCACGGTGATCGAGCCGGTCAGGCTGTTGCCCTGCCCCGCCGCGCTCTTGCCGTTGGTGGCGCGGTCGCCGCTGTAGCCGGCACTGAGGCTCAGGTCACCGTCACCCAACGGGTTATTGGTGGTCAGACCACCGCCGAACAACGACGTCAGGCCGATACCGGTCTTGCTGGTCTTGCCGATCTGCGAGTTGGCGTTCTTGCTCGCCTGGGTCTTCTCGTTCAGGGTGATGGTGATGATGTCACCGACCCGGAACGCCTTGCGGTCGCTGTACAGGTTCTGCTCGAAACCGGCCTGATAGATCGAGCCATTGTTGGCCGCCGCCGGCAACGGCGTGCGCGGCAACACCGGCGCGTAGTACGGGTCATTGGGTTTCGGCGACGGGGCGACACAGCCCGCAAGCACGGCGATCCCACTCAATGCCAGAACAGAAACAATGCGATTCATGACCCTAACCTCACGGTGTTGCAGGCGCTTTCAAGGGCGCCCCATAGACTGATTACAGATTCTGCGTTACGAACGAAAGCATCTGGTCGGCGGTGGAAATCACCTTGGAGTTCATCTCGTAGGCGCGCTGGGTGGTGATCATGTTGACCATCTCCTCAACCGTGCTGACGTTGGAGGTTTCCAGGGTGCTTTGCAGCGTGGTGCCGAAACCGTTCAGGCCAGGGGTGCCGATTTGCGGCGCGCCGCTGGAAGCGGTTTCCAGGAACAGGTTGTTGCCCATGGCCTGCAGGCCGGCCGGGTTGATGAAGTCGGCGGTTTGCAGGTTGCCTATCACTTGCGACGCAGGGTTGCCGGCCACGGTGATGGACACGGTGCCGTCGTTGCCGACGGTGAAGGTCTTGGCGTCTGCCGGGACCACCACGGCTGGCTCCAGGGCAAAACCATTGGCGGTCACGATCTGGCCGTTGGAGTCCAGGTGGAAGGTACCGTCACGGGTGTAGGAGGTCGTGCCATCCGGTTGCAGGATCTGGAAGAAGCCACGGCCATTGATCGCCATGTCCAGCGGCTGGCCGGTCTGTTGCAGGTTACCGGCGCTGAAGTTTTTCTGGGTGCCGACGATCTGCACACCGGTACCCAGTTGCAGGCCCGACGGCAGTTCGCTGTCCTGGGTCGACTGGGCGCCCGGCTGGCGCTTGATCTGATAGAGCAAGTCCTGGAATTCGGCGCGATCACGTTTGAAACCCGTGGTCGACACGTTCGCCAGGTTGTTGGAAATGGTGGTCAGGTTAGTGTCCTGGGCGGACAGGCCTGTCTTGGCAACCCATAGAGCCGGAAGCATGCTGTTCTCCTTCGTGCGCCTGTTTGTTGGCGCCGTGCTGCGCTGTTTATTTAAAAGCCAATCAAGGCTGTTAGCTCATCTGCAAGACGCGGGTCATGGCCTGGTCATCTTCTTTGGCGGTGTTCATCATCTTGATGTGCAGCTCGAACTGCTTGGAGAGCGCCAGTACCGCGGTCATTTCCTCAACCGCATTGACGTTGCTCGCCTGCAGGAAGCCCGAGGTCAGCTTGACGTTCGCGTCGGCCTGGGCCGGCTGGCCATCCTTGGTGTGGATGGTGCCGTCCAAGCCTTTGTTCATGTTCTTGAGGTCGGGCTGGACCAGCTTGATACGGTCCACTTCGGCCATCACCCGCGGGCCTTCGCCCATGGCGCGGATGCTGATGGTGCCGTCGGCGCCCACTTCTATTTTCTGCTGGGGCGGCACGGCAATCGGGCCGCCGTTGCCCATGATCGGCATACCGTTGCCGGCCCGCAGCACGCCGAGCGCATCCACGTTCATGCTGGCGCTTCGCACGTAGGCTTCGCTGCCATCGGGGGTTTGCACGGCCATCCAGCCGTCGCCGCTGACGGCCACGTCCAGGTCACGTCCGGTTTCGATCATCGCGCCGGGCGTGAAGTCGGTGGCCGGCCGTTCGGTCAGGGCAAAAGCCCGCGCCGGAAAGCTGTCACCGAACACCGGCATCGACCGCGCCTGCTCCAGGTCGCGCTGGAAACCGTTGGTGGAAATGTTCGCCAGATTGTTGGCATGGGCCTTCTGCGCCAGAGCATTCTGGCTGGCGCCGGTCATTGCCACGTAAAGGTACTTGTCCACGCTCTATCCTCTTTCTGACGGACGCTTGCCGTCCACCGCTGTACTGATGAGGCTTAAGCAATTTGCGAACCAACTTTTCAAAATTGGCTAAAGCGCAGGCGGGACGGGGGTTTGCGGGTGAGCTGCAAGATTTAGAGCGTGGGTGAGAGTCGAAAAAACGGCGGACTACTGCCGCTCACGGCAAGCCTCGGCCTTGTAGACGACACAAATCCAATGTGGGAGGGAGCTTGCTCCCGATGGCGGTGGGTCAGTTCATCATTCTGTGGCTGACACACCGCTATCGGGAGCAAGCCCCCTCCCACAGTTTTGGACCAATTTGTGCCAGTTGTTATTTGCCAGCCTTGAGGATTTCGTAGTCGCGCAGTTTGTTGGCGATGGTGGTGTGGGATACGTCCAGGCGCTTGCCCAACTGCCGGCTGCTGGGATGCTCGGCATACAGCGCTTCGAGCACGGCCTTTTCAAACCGCCCGACGATGGCGTCCAACCCGCCCTCCAGCGAGAAATCACCAAGCGGCTGGCGCACGCCGTAATCCGGCAAGCGAATATGCTCAAGCTTGACCGTCCCGCCCTCGCACAGCGAAACCGCCTGGAACAGCACGTTTTCCAGCTGTCGCACATTGCCCGGCCAGTGATAGTGGCTGAGTTTGTCCATCGCGGCAGGCGCCAATTTGGGCAGTGGGCAACCGATCTGCCGACTGGCTTGATCGAGGAAGTGTTCGACCAATGGCCCGAGGCCGTCCAGGCATTCGCGCAAGGGCGGGATATGCAGCGACAGTACGTTCAAGCGGTGATACAGGTCCTGGCGAAATTCGCCACGGGCGCACAGTTCGGACAAATCGACCTGGGTCGCGCAGATCACCCGCACGTCGAGGTACACCTCTTCATCACTGCCGACGCGACGAAAGCACCCGTCCTGCAGAAAGCGCAGCAGTTTTACCTGCAGGCGTGCACTCATTTCCCCCACCCCATCGAGAAACAACGTGCCGCCCGCGGTCAGTTCCAGCAGCCCGAGCTTGCCTTCGGCCCGTGCGCCTTCGAACGCGCCGGGGCCGTAGCCAAACAGCTCGGTTTCGGCCATCGACTCAGGCAAGCCCGCACAGTTGAGCGCCATCAATGGCGACTGGCCGCGCGGGCTGGCGAGGTGACAGGCACGGGCCAGCAGTTCCTTGCCGGTTCCGGTTTCGCCTTCTATTAATAGAGGTGCATCCAGCGGCGCCATGCGCCGGGCTTCGCGCACCACGGCGGCCATCACCTTGGAACTCTGGAAGATGCTGTCGAAGCCGCGCAGTTCCTGCTTGCGCACGTTGTAGATACGCTCGCCCACCCGGTCGGCGCGGTGCAGGGTCAACACCGCGCCGGCCATGGCTTCGCTGTCATCGTGTTCGGAAGATTGCAGCGGCGCGATATCCGCCAGGAACACATCGCCCTTGACCTTGACCCGCAGCCCGTTGATCCGCGACTTGCTGGCGCGCACCAGTTCCGGCAAGTCGAAGTCTTCGGCGTAGCGCGACAGGGGAATGCCCGGCACTTCGTCCACCCGCACCCCGAGCAACTGCGCCGCCGCACGGTTGGCCGCAACGATGGAGCCGCCCATGTCGATGGACAGCACCGGAAACTCCAGGGCGCCCAGCAGCGCATTGAGTTCCATGTGCCGACGCTCGCTGGGCATCAGCCCTACCCTTTTCACGCCGAATACGCCGGCGATCGCCTCGAACTGCGGGCGCAACGCCTGGAACTGCATGTTCACCAGGTTTGGGCAGAACAGGTAGATGGCATTGCCATGCTCGCCGCCGACCTCGCCCTTGGCGACGTTCACGCCGTACTCCACCAACAGGTTGAGGATGTCCCGCAGGATGCCGATGCGGTTCTGGCAATGCACTTTGATACGCATGAAAAGGCCCGAAAAGTGGGTAGGCGCCGCGTCTTTTTGCCGCTGGGCGCAGATAGTCGTCAAGATTATGTGACAGCTCGGGCGCTTTTCCCAGCCTAAGGCAACGACGAGCGTCGCACCCGTAACGAATAGTTTACAAAATTCGGTAATTTTTCCTACTCAAAGGCCTTTGAAGCCGCTGAAAACCTGCGCTGCGCGGGTTATCAATAGACACACAGCAGGACATAACAAGAACGAATGCCTAGCAGGAGAACCGTATGAAGCAGACGCACTACGTGGCCCGCGAGCCCGATGCGCAAGGTTTTATCCACTACCCACCGGAAGAACACGCGGTGTGGAACACCCTGATCACGCGCCAGTTGAAAGTGATCGAGGGCCGTGCCTGCCAGGAATACCTGGACGGCATCGACAAGCTTGGCCTGCCCCTGGATCGCATCCCACAGTTGGGCGAGATCAACAAAGTGCTGGCCGACACCACCGGCTGGCAAGTCGCCCGCGTGCCGGCGCTGATCCCTTTCCAGACCTTCTTCGAATTGCTTGCCAACAAGCAGTTTCCGGTAGCGACCTTCATTCGTACCCGTGAGGAACTGGACTACCTGCAAGAGCCGGATATTTTCCACGAGATCTTTGGCCACTGCCCGCTGCTGACCAACCCCTGGTTCGCCGAATTCACCCACACCTACGGCAAGCTCGGCCTGGCGGCCACCAAGGAGCAACGGGTGTACCTGGCGCGCCTGTATTGGATGACCATCGAGTTTGGCTTAGTGGATACCCCAGAAGGCCGGCGCATCTACGGTGGCGGTATTCTGTCATCGCCCAAGGAAAGCGTGTATTGCCTGTCGGACGAGCCTGAACACCAGGCCTTCGACCCGCTGGAGGCGATGCGCACGCCGTATCGCATCGACATCCTGCAGCCGCTGTACTTCGTGCTGCCCGAGCTCAAGCGCCTGTTCGACGTGGCGCAGGAAGACATCATGGGCATGGTCGAGCGCGGTATGCAGCTAGGTCTGCATGCGCCGAAGTTTCCTCCAAAACCCAAAGCCGCGTGAACCTTGTGTTTTAACGCCAGGTGAATCTGTTCCCTGGCCCCGCGTTGCTTTAGGGTAACGCCACTGACCTTCAATCATTCGAATTCAGGACACCTTCATGACCACCTTGAACCAAGCCCATTGCGAAGCCTGCCGCGCCGACGCCCCACAAGTCAGCGATGAAGAACTGCCGGTACTGATCAAACAGATCCCGGACTGGAACATCGAAGTGCGCGACGGGGTGATGCAATTGGAAAAGGTTTTCCTGTTCAAGAACTTCAAGTTCGCCCTGGCCTTCACTAACGCCGTGGGTGAAATCTCCGAAGCCGAAGGCCATCACCCTGGCCTGCTCACCGAATGGGGCAAAGTCACCGTGACCTGGTGGAGCCACTCCATCAAGGGCCTGCACCGCAACGACTTCATCATGGCCGCGCGCACCGATGAAGTGGCCAACAGCGCCGAGGGCCGCAAGTAATGCATTTCGATGCGATTGGCCGCGTGCCGGGCGACCCGATCCTCGGGCTGATGGACCTGTATGCCCAGGATGCCAACCCGAACAAGTTCGACCTCGGCGTGGGCGTCTATAAGGATGACCAGGGCCTGACGCCGATTCCGCACTCGGTAAAACTCGCCGAGCAACGCCTAGTCGATAGGCAAACCACCAAGACCTACATCGGCGGTCACGGCGATGCAGCGTTCGGCGCACTGATCAGCGAGCTGGTGCTTGGCGCCGATTCGGCGCTGCTGCGTGAACAGCGTGCCGGCGCCACCCAGACGCCAGGCGGCACCGGGGCCCTGCGCCTGAGCGCCGACTTTATCGCCCACAGCCTGCCCGGCCGTGGCGTGTGGCTGAGCGACCCGACTTGGCCGATCCATGAAACCATTTTCGCCAAAGCCGGGCTCAAGGTCAGTCACTACCCTTATGTGGGCAGCGACAATCGCCTGGATGTGGCGGCGATGCTTGCCACCCTGTCCGGCGTGCCCGAGGGCGACGTGGTCTTGCTGCACGCCTGCTGCCATAACCCGACCGGCTTCGACCTGTCCCAGGATGACTGGCGCCAGGTGCTGCAGATTGTGCGCGAGCGCCAATTGCTGCCGCTGATCGATTTTGCCTACCAAGGCTTTGGCGACGGCCTGGAGCAGGACGCCTGGGCGGTGCGCCTGTTCGCCACCGAACTGCCGGAAGTGTTGATCACCAGTTCGTGCTCGAAAAACTTTGGCTTGTACCGCGACCGCGTTGGCGCCTTGATCGTGTGTGCGGCCGATGCGCAAAAGCTTACGGATGTGCGCAGTCAACTGGCCAATATCGCGCGTAATCTGTGGTCAACGCCGCCGGATCATGGTGCCGCCGTGGTCGCGACCATCCTCGGCGATGCCGAGCTGAAACAGCAGTGGAGCGATGAAGTCGAGGCAATGCGTTCGCGCATCGCGCAGTTGCGCGCCGGGCTGGTGGACGCGCTGGCACCCCACGGCCTGGCCGAGCGGTATGCGCATATCGGGACGCAGCGTGGGATGTTTTCCTATACCGGGTTGAGTGCCGAACAGGTCCAGCAACTGCGTGAAAAGCACAGTGTGTATATGGTCAGTACGGGACGGGCCAACGTGGCGGGGGTGGACGCCACGCGCTTGACGCTGCTGGCCCAGGCCATCGCCGACGTCTCCAACTGACTAAACCGGGAACTAAATGTGGGAGGGGGCTTGCCCCCGATGGCGGTGGATCAGCTAGAGATAAGCTGGCTGACATTCCGCTATCGGGAGCAAGCCCCCTCCCACATTTTGACCGAGTCAGGACCTTCAGCTCGTGACCATCTCGGCCTTCAACTGCGCGTCCCTGGCCTGCGCATCCGCCAGCCGATACAACTCGATATGCCCATCCCAGTGCTCGATCAGCGCCGTGCACGACTCCACCCAATCGCCGCAATTGAGGTAATCCACCTCCCCTACCTTGCGGATTTCGGCATGGTGAATATGCCCGCACACCACCCCGTGCAACTCCCGCTTGGTCACTTCGTGGGCGATTGCCTCTTCGAAATCGCTGATAAAACTCACGGCGGTTTTCACCTTGTGTTTCAGGTAAGCCGAGAGCGACCAATACCCGTAGCCATAGCGCGCTCGCCAGTGATTGAGCCAGCGGTTCAAGGTAAGGGTAAACTCGTAGGCCGAGTCGCCCAGGAAGGCGAGCCAGCGGTGATAACGGGTGATCACATCGAACTGATCGCCATGGATTACCAGCAGATGGCGACCGTCGGCGGTCACGTGCACGGCCTCGTCCACCAGTTGGATATTGCCCAGGATCAGCTTGGAATAGCGCCTTAGAAACTCGTCATGGTTGCCGGTGACGTAAATCACCTCGGTGCCGCGCTTGGCCATGGTCAGCAGGCGGCGAATGACGTTGGTGTGGGCTTGCGGCCAATACATGCCGCCACGCATTTTCCAGCCATCGATAATGTCGCCGACCAGATACACCTTGTCGGCGTGGTAGCCCTTGAGAAAGTGCGACAAGTGCTCAGCCTGGCAATCCCGAGTGCCCAGGTGCACATCGGAAATCCACAGGGTACGCACCCGTTGCTTGCGGCTGGGCTTGGCGAATTCGGCACGGGTCATGGGGGTCCCTCGACGCTGTTTTCGCGAGCTTGCGCCCTGGCGATTAATAGCCCGTGACAACTGCGCGTCAGTCTGATGACAACGCTTGGCCGCCCTTAAGCGATGTAGACTGGGGACTTGCCGCCCAGGAGAGCGCAATGAGCCCCAGTCTTACGCTTCGCCAGTACACCGATGCCCCCATCGCCCATAGCCATGACCATGCGCAATTAGTGTTCGGCCTGTCCGGGCGCCTGGATTTCGAAGTGGATGGCTGCGGCAACCAAGTGCAGGAAAGCAGCGTGATGATCCTGCCCTTTGCCGCTCACCACGCCTGCGGCAGCCGCGAGGGTAGCCGCTGCCTGGTGCTGGATGTGCCAACCGAGCATTGGCTGTTGCAAACATTGGGTGACCACGCCGATGCCAGTCGCCGCCTGCTCGACCGGCCGGCCCGACTGGCGCTGGATTCGCGACAGCACCAGTTAGTGCAATGGCTGGCTGGCAGCCCGATACATGATCCAGTGATCGCCCAGCAAGGCGCGTTGCTGCTGCTCGCCAGCCTCAATCATCCGCAAGCGATGCCACCACCGGGGCGGCGCCTGCCTTATGCCGCGTTCAACGCGCATATCGAACGCCACGCCGCTCACCCGCTGCATGTCGCGGACCTGGCACGGATTGCCTGCCTGTCGGTTGCGCGTTTGCACGCGCGCTTCATGGTCGAATGCGGGCAGACCCCCATGGATTACGTGCGCAACCAGCGCCTGCAAATGGCATTGACCCTACTGCGCGAGACGCCGCTGCCCGTTGGTGAGATCGCCGCACGCGTGGGGTACCGCTCGCAAAGTGCCTTCGCTGCAGCCATGTTGCGCGAGTTTGGCGCCTCGCCGGGCACAATGCGGCGAACGTCATAGGAAGAGTTTCGCGCTAAAAATCGCGAGCCGCACGACAGACACCCCTTTCGCCAAACCTCTAGACTGATTGTCACTTCCGTTGGTAGGCATCGCAATGACTCCCCGCTCAGCCCTCGGCGCCCTGCATATCGGCGCATTGATGTTTGGCCTCACCGGTGTATTCGGCAAACTGGCGGCCGCCTCACCGTCCATCATCGTATTCGGGCGGGCCGCATTTGCGGTGATTGCCCTGGCGGTCTTCGCGCGCTTTGCCAGCAATGCGCCCTGGAAAAACCTGCAGATGCGCGACTGGCGCCGCCTGCTGGTCAGCGGCGTGCTGCTTGCCGCGCACTGGGTGACGTTCTTCATCGCGGTCAAGGTCGCCGGGGTGGCGGTGGCAACGTTGGGGTTTGCCGCCTTCCCGGCCTTCACGGTGATCCTTGAAGGGCTGATCTTCCGCGAGCGGATTCGCGCCAATGAAATGGTGCTGGTAGCGCTGGTCAGCATCGGCCTGGTTCTGGTGACCCCGGACTTCAACCTGGCCAGCGACGCCACGGGCGGCTTGCTCTGGGGCATCGCGTCGGGGCTGCTGTTCGCCTTGTTGTCATTGAACAACCGCGCCAGCTCCGGACGCATTCCGGCGGTACAGGCCGCGTTGTGCCAGAACGTGGTGGTCGCAGTCTGCCTGCTGCCCGTGGCGGCACCGGGGCTTGCGGACGTGCGTGCGCTGGACTGGCTGTGGATCGGCCTGCTGGGCGTGTTCTGTACCGGCCTGGCCCATAGCCTGTTTGTCGCCAGCCTCGCGGTGATCAAGGCGCGCACCGCGTCGGTGGTGTTTGCCATGGAACCGGTCTACGGTATCACGGTGGCCTGGCTGCTGTTCGCCGAGACGCCCACCTTGCGCATGCTGCTGGGCGGCGCGCTGATCATCGTCGCCATCGTGCTTTCCGGCCTGATGGGCAGCGCCAGCCAGGCCAAGCCGCCGGCTGCGGCCTGACGTCACGGCGTACGGTCGTTATGCCCAAGGTCGCGCTGCGGGTCGATCTGATCGCGCACGCGCTGCTTGAGCACCTTGGCCTCCGGGAAGCCGCCATCGGCCTTGCGCTCCCAGATTTGTACATTGTCGCAGGTGATGCGAAACGCACCGCCGGTTGAGGGCGCCAGGGACACCTTGGCTAAATCCTCGGCAAACGTACTCAACAATTCCTGGGCCAGCCAGGCGGCACGCAACAGCCACTGACACTGGGTGCAATAGGTGATAACGATCTCGGGTTTGCTTGCGGACATAACGTGAAAGGCTCCTGCGTGACGGCGTCAGTGGATCGCATGGCTATAATACCGGCCTTTATCGCCCAGCCTCGAGATTCATGATGCGCCGCCTGTTGTCTTGCCTGCTCCTCTGCCTGCTCCCCCTTCTTGCCGATGCCGTTGAAAGCCCACGCCCGAAAATCGGCCTGGTGCTGTCGGGCGGCGCCGCCCGTGGCCTGGCCCATATCGGTGTGCTCAAGGCTTTGGAAGAACAGGGCATCCAGGTCGATGCGATTGCCGGCACCAGCATGGGCGCGGTGATTGGCGGGCTGTATGCCTCGGGCTACAAGATCGACGAGCTGGAAAAGCTCGCCCTGAATATCGACTGGCAACAGGCGCTGTCCGATGCACCGCCCCGGGAAGACGTGCCGTTCAGGCGCAAGCAGGATGACCGCGATTTCCTGGTCAAACAGAAACTCAGCTTTCGCGACGACGGCAGCCTCGGCCTGCCGCTGGGCGTGATCCAGGGCCAGAACCTGGCATTGCTGCTGGAAAGCATGTTCGCCCACAGCAGCAACACGCGTAATTTCGACAAGCTGCCAATTCCGTTCCGGGCCGTGGCCACCGACATCACCACCGGCGAAAAAGTCGTGTTCAGCAAGGGCCACCTGCCCCAGGTGATACGCGCCAGCATGTCGATCCCCGCCGTGTTCGCACCGGTAGAGCTGGACGGGCGCCTGCTGGTGGACGGCGGCATGACCGACAACATTCCCCTGGATGTGGCGCGGGAAATGGGCGTGGACATCGCCATCGTGGTGGACATCGGCACGCCGCTGCGCTCACGCAAGCAATTGGCAACCGTGGTCGATGTGCTCAACCAGTCCATCACCTTGATGACGCGGCGCAATTCCGAGGAACAACTCAAGGCCTTGCACCCCAGGGACGTGTTGATCCAACCGTCCCTGGCAGCCTACGGCGTGACGGATTTCGGCCGCGCCAAGGACATGATCGATGCCGGCTACCGCGCCACGCGTGCCCTCGACCTGCGCCTGGCGCACCTGCGCCCCGCCGAACCGGTAGACCCGCAACTGACCGCCGCGCGCACGCCCGGCGAACGCACCCCGATCATTACCGCGATCAAGGTGGAAAACGACTCCAAAGTCAGCGACGACGTGATCCGCTATTACATCCGCCAGGAGCTGGGCGAACCGCTCAACCTCGGCCGCCTGCAATCGGACATGGGCACGCTGTACGGCCTGGACTACTTCGAGCAGGTGCAATACCGCGTGGTGAAAAAAGCCAAGGACAATACCCTGGTCATCGGCGCACGCGGCAAGCGCAGCGGCACCGACTACCTGCGCCTGGGGTTGAACCTGTCGGATGACATGCGCGGCGACAGCGCCTTCAACCTTGGCGCCAGCTATCGGATGAACGGCATCAACCGCCTCGGCGCCGAATGGCTGACGCGGGTGCAGATCGGTGATCGCCAGGAGCTGTACAGCGAGTTCTACCAACCGATGGACACGGGCTCACGCTACTTCGTCGCGCCCTATATCCGTGCCCAGGCGCAGAATGTCGAGCTGATCATGGACAACGACCCCATCTCGGAATATCGGCTGGAGCGCTACGGTTTCGGCTTGAACGTCGGGCGGCAGATCGGCAACAGCGGCGAGATTCGCTTTGGCGTGGGCGAAGCCTGGGGCAAGGCGAACGTGCGTATCGGCGACCGCGACCTGCCGAGCATGAGTTTCAGTGAGGGCTTCTATGAGCTGAAATACTCGTTCGACTCTTTCGATAACGTGTACTTCCCGCACACCGGCGAAGACATCGCCTTGGCTTACCGTGAGTTCGAGCCGGGGTTGGGTTCCGACCAGCGCTACCGCCAATGGGAGTTCAAGCTGGACAAAGCCATGAGCCACGGCCCCGACACGCTGATCCTGGGCGGACGCTACGGACGCACCCTGGATAAATCCGACGTGGTGGTCTCCAGCTTCCTGCTGGGTGGCGCACGGCAACTGTCAGGCTTTCGCGAGGACGCGATCTCGGGCCAGAACGTCAGCCTGATGCGCGCGGTGTACTACCGCCGGCTGACACCGCGCTCGTACCTGCCGCTGGATTTCCCGTTGTACCTGGGAGCCTCGGTGGAACGGGGCCGGGCGTGGAACAACGATAACCAGTTCGACAGCGGGTATATCAACGCGGCGAGTGTTTTCCTGGGCTTTGATACACCGCTGGGCCCGCTCAATTTCAGTTATGGATTCAATGATGACAACCAGAAAGCGGTGTATCTGAACCTCGGCCAGACTTTCTGACACAACGCAGAATAAATGTGGGAGGGGGCTTGCTCCCGATAGCAGAGTATCTGTCAGCAATTCTGTAGCTGACCCACCGCTATCGGGAGCAAGCCCCCTCCCACATTTTTGATCTTCACTAAACCTGGAATCAGGACTTTTCCAGATTCGCCAGGATGTGCCCGTGCACGCGCATGCATACGCGCAAATCCTCTTCGTCCACCCCAACAAACAGTTCATGGCGCAACGCCGTGGCGATGGTCTCGATCTGGTCGATGAGGGGCCGAGCGGTGTCACACAACAGAATACGTTTGGCGCGGCGGTCTTCCACTACCGCCTGGCGTTGAACCAGGCCTTGGCCTTCCAGGCTGTCGAGCAGACGCGCCAGGGTCGGTCCTTCTACCCCGACACTTTGTGCCAGTTCACGCTGAGTCGGTGCTTCGGTAAAACGGGCCAGGTGCAGCAGCACCAGCCATCGCGCCTGGGACAAGCCCAGCCCCGCGAGACGGCGGTCCAGCTCGGCGCGCCAACCTCGGGACATTTGCGCCAACTGCATGCCAAATCGGTGTTGATCGGTTAACGGCATAAAAAACTCATGTTTTAGACTGAAAACAAAGTGTGGCTAATTATTAGTCAGCTAAGCATGAGCCATGCCAGTAGGCAAGGCCCCGTATGTACTGATTCGTTACATTGTCGTAATTGGCACACTAAATTTCGAATTCAGACTGCAAAGCGGCGCGTACGCAGTACAAAACGCCCTCGGGAACACGCCCGGTAAACAACGGCGCGATTTCCGCGACAGGTGGCAATTCGCCTTCCCCGTCGAGAAATGCATCCTGGATTTCACCAAGCAAATCTTCAGGCAAATCAAGAGCCTGCTCCAACGACAATTGCTGCTTGCCGATGGCTTCGGCCAGCAACGTGTACACGTTCTTTTCCGAGCATTGCAGCTGGCCGGCGATCTGGATCGGGGTCATGCCGGCGCGAGCCAGGCTGATCAGCTCGTGGCGAATATCGGCGATTTCCTTCGGTGCTTCGACCTGGCCGCCGAGTACTTCGAGGAATGCCTGGCCATAACGCTCCAGCTTGCGCGCGCCCACACCGCTGACCCTGGCCATCTCGGCCATGGTGGTGGGCTGCTCGCGAAGCATCTCCAGCAATGTGGAGTCAGGGAAGATGACATACGGCGGCACGCTGTGTTCCTGCGCCAGTTTGCGCCGCAGGGTACGCAAGGCTTCCCACTGTTCGCGCTCTTCGCCACGCACCAGCTGGCTGGCCTGGCTGGTGCTGCTCTTGGCGGTGGTCTGCGGCTTGAGGTCGCGGCGCAGCTCCAGGCTGACTTCGCCCTTGAGCAATGGCCGGCAACTGTCGTTCAAGCGCAGGCCGCCGTAGCCTTCGATATCGATGTCGACCAGCCCGCGCGCGACCATCTGGCGGAACAGCGAGCGCCATTCGCCTTCGGCGCGGGCCTTGCCGACGCCATAGACCGAGAGTTTCTCGTGGCCAAAGCTGCGGATTTTTTCGTTGTCCTTGCCCAGCAACACATCCACCAGATGGCCCACGCCATAGCGCTGGCCGGTGCGGTAGATCGTCGACAATGCCTGGCGCGCCGGCTCGGTGGCGTCCCAGGTCTGCACACCGTCGATGCAGTTGTCGCAGTGGCCGCACGGTTGCGGCATGTCTTCGTCGAAATACGCCAGCAGCGTCTGGCGGCGGCAGCGGGTCTCTTCGCACAGCGAGAGCATGGCGTCGAGTTTGTGCTGCTCCAGGCGCTTGTGGCGCTCATCGCCTTCGGAGTTCTGCAGCATCTGCTTGAGCATCACCACATCTTGCAGGCCGTAGACCATCCAGGCATCCGCCGGCAGGCCGTCACGGCCGGCGCGGCCGGTTTCCTGGTAATAAGCCTCGAGGGACTTGGGCAGGTCCATGTGCGCCACGAAACGCACGTTGGATTTGTCGATCCCCATGCCGAAGGCGATGGTCGCCACCATGATCAGGCCTTCCTCGTTGAGAAAGCGCTTCTGGTGTGCCGAGCGCGTTTCATTGGGCAGGCCGGCGTGATAAGGCAGCGCCGGGTAGCCTTGTTCACAGAGGAACGCGGCGACTTCATCGACCTTCTTGCGTGACAGGCAATAGACGATACCCGCATCGCTGCGCCGCTCCGAGAGGAAGGCCAGCAGCTGCTTGCGCGGCTGCTCCTTGGGCACGATGCGGTAGAAAATATTCGGCCGGTCGAAGCTCGACAGGAAGCGCTCGGCGTTCTGCAAATGCAGGCGCTCGACGATCTCTTCGCGGGTACGCTTGTCGGCGGTGGCGGTCAGGGCGATACGCGGCACATCAGGGAACAGCTCCGCCAGTTGGCCCAGCTGCAGGTACTCGCGGCGAAAATCGTGGCCCCACTGCGACACGCAGTGAGCTTCGTCGATGGCGAACAGGGCAATTTCCAGGCTCTGCAGGAACGCCAGCATGCGCGGCTGCACCAGCCGCTCCGGTGCCAGGTAGAGCATCTTCACTTCGCCGCGCTTGATCCGCGCCGCCAGGTCGCGCTGCTGCTCGGCACTCAGGGTGGAGTTCAAGGCAGCGGCGGCGACGCCGAGTTCTTCCAGGGTGGCGACCTGATCGTCCATCAATGCGATCAGCGGCGACACCACCACAGCCAGGCCATTGCGCAACAGCGCCGGCACCTGGAAGCACAACGATTTGCCGCCACCGGTCGGCATCAGGACCAGGGCATCGCCGCCATTGGCCACGCGCTCAATGATCGCACCCTGGCGGCCACGAAAACTGTCGTAGCCGAAGATGTCCTTGAGGACGCGTTGAGCCTGCTCGAGCATGTAAAACTCCAAAATGGTGCGCAAATCCCTCTGTACAGGCTGGCCGAAAAAACCCGCTTTCATGGAAAATAATCCGTAAGCGAAGTTTTCCCGGAGTGCTGCGTGGCCTGCAGGGGCATCACAAAACGCGGCAGTATACCCGAGCGTTCACCGGCAAAGGGCGCGACTGACGAATAGACCGCCTCTGTCTAAAACCGCGCAAAAATGCCGTGCGGCTGGCCTGGGCGCTCAAGAAAGCCTAGAATTCAGCATCGTTTATTCCCAAGGTAGCCCTTCAATGTCCTTCGCTGAGCAACTAACCCGCCTGCAAGCCTTCCTCGACGCCGATGAGCTGCATGACGAGGCGCTGGACTACGTGGCCGCCCACGGCTACCTGACCGCCCTGTCGATCTGCTCCGAAGACGTGCCCGAGCGTGAATGGATCGACGCGCTGTTCGCCGAAGAACCTCACTACGCCGACGACGCCCAGCGCGAAGAAATCGAAGCCACCCTGCTGGCCCTCAAGGCCCACATCGGTCGCCAACTGGCCTCCGATGAAGAATTCGAGCTGCCTTGCGAGCTGGACCTGGGTGAAGACCCGGACGACTCCGACCTTCGCGGCTGGTGCATTGGTTTCATGGAAGGCGTATTCCTGCGCGAAGCCGCCTGGTTCGAAACCGCCGAGGAAGAAGTCAGCGAAATGCTGCTGCCGATCATGGTCGGTTCGGGCCTGTTCGACGACCAGCCGGAGTTTTCCGATATCGCCGCCGACGCCAACCTGATGGACGATATGATCGTGCAGATCCCCGAAGCCCTCACCGCGCTGTACCTGCTGTGCAACGCGCCTGACGAAAAACCGGCGATCCTCAAGCCACGTCACCACTGAGTCGCTTGCCCGTGGACCCCATGGGCAAGCGTTCGCCGCTCCTGCGTTACGCACTGCTGGCCATCGGCTGGCTGAGCGTAGCGCTTGGGGTGATCGGCATTTTCCTGCCGGTATTGCCGACTACACCCTTTCTCCTGCTGGCTGCCGCCTGCTTCGCTCGAAGCTCCCCGCGTTTCTACCACTGGCTGGTCGACCACCCGCGCCTGGGCCCCTGGATTCGTGATTACCTCGACGGTAACGGCATCCCGCTCAAGGGCAAGGTCTACGCCATCGGCTTGATGTGGCTAAGCATCGCCATTTCCTGCTACCTGGTGCCATTGCCGTGGGCACGCGGCTTCATGCTGACCAGCGCGGTGCTGGTGACGATTTACATCCTGCGCCAGAAAACCCTGCCCCCTCGCTGAACACGCCTGCGACATTCGCCCTCACACGACCTTGGTCGACACTGACTAACCCCAGGCATCATGCGAGACTGTCCAACCGGGTCCGGAATGCCCGGTGTTTCTATGCTCGGAGTTACCATGACGCTGTCCAGCGGGCTGATCGCCGCCGTTGCCCTGGCCTATATGGCCATCATGTTTGCCATCGCCTTTTACGGTGACCGTCGCCATGCGCCGCTGCCGCCGCGCGTGCGTGCGTGGGTCTATAGCCTGTCGCTCGCCGTGTATTGCACCAGCTGGACCTTCTTCGGCGCCGTAGGCCAGGCTGCCGAACAGCTTTGGGCGTTCTTGCCGATCTACCTGGGACCGGTGCTGTTGCTGGTGCTGGCGCCCTGGGTGCTGCAGAAGATGATTCTGATCAGCAAGCAGGAAAACATCACCTCCATCGCCGACTTTATCGCCGCGCGCTACGGCAAATCCCAATCCCTGGCGGTCGTGGTCGCGTTGATCTGCCTGGTTGGCGTATTGCCCTATATCGCCCTGCAGCTCAAGGGCATCGTGCTCGGCGTGAACCTGTTGATCGGCTCCGGGCCCGACACCACGGGCACCCGGGCCCAGGACACCGCGCTGATTGTGTCGCTGGTGCTGGCGCTGTTCACCATCGTGTTTGGTACGCGCAACCTCGACGCCACCGAACACCACCGGGGCATGGTGCTGGCGATTGCCTTTGAATCCTTGGTCAAGCTGTTCGCGTTTCTGGCGGTCGGTGCGTTTGTGACCTACGGGCTGTACGACGGTTTCGGCGATCTGTTCAGCCAGGCGATGCTTGCACCGCGCCTGGAGGAATATTGGAAAGAGACCATCAACTGGCCGTCGATGGTGGTGCAGACCGGCGTCGCGATGATGGCGATCATCTGCCTGCCCCGGCAATTTCATGTGACGGTGGTGGAGAATATCGACCCGCAGGACTTGCGCCTGGCCAAATGGGTGTTCCCGGCGTATTTGATCCTCGCCGCGCTGTTCGTGGTGCCCATCGCCCTGGGCGGCAAGATGCTGTTGCCCGGTTCGGTGCTGCCGGACTCCTACGTGATCAGCCTGCCGATGGCCGAAGCCCACCCGGCCCTCGCGGTACTCGCGTTCATCGGCGGTGCCTCGGCGGCCACCGGCATGGTGATCGTGGCCAGCATCGCCTTGTCGACCATGGTCTCCAACGACATGCTGCTGCCCTGGCTGCTGCGCCGCTCCAGCGCCGAACGGCCCTTTGAAGTGTTCCGCCATTGGATGCTGTCGGTGCGCCGGGTCAGCATCGTGATCATCCTGTTGCTGGCCTATGTGAGTTACCGGCTGCTGGGCTCCACCGCAAGCCTGGCGACCATCGGCCAGATCGCCTTTGCCGCCGTGACCCAGCTGGCACCGGCGATGCTCGGCGCGCTCTACTGGAAGCAGGCCAACCGGCGCGGGGTTTTTGCGGGCTTGGCGGCGGGTACCTTCCTGTGGTTCTACACCCTGGTCCTACCGGTTACCGCGAAAAGCCTGGGCTGGTCGCTGAGCATTTTCCCCGGCCTGACCTGGATGCACTCGCACCCGTTCGGGTTTTCCGTGACCTCACTGACCTTGGGCACCGTATTCTCGCTTGCCGGTAATTTCACGCTGTTCGTGTGGGTGTCGATGCTGTCGCGCACGCGGGTGTCCGAGCATTGGCAGGCCGGCCGCTTCATCGGCCAGGAAACCAGCCAGCGCACCAGCACCCGCTCCATGTTGTCGGTACAGATCAGCGACCTGCTCAGCCTGTCCGCGCGCTTTGTCGGCGAAGAACGGGCGCAGCAGAGCTTCATTCGTTTCGCCTATCGCCAGGGCAAAGGCTTCAACCCCAATCAGAATGCCGACAACGACTGGATCGCCCACACCGAGCGCTTGCTGGCGGGCGTGCTCGGTGCATCCTCGACGCGAGCAGTGGTGAAAGCGGCGATTGAAGGGCGGGAAATGCAGTTGGAGGACGTAGTACGCATCGCCGACGAAGCGTCCGAGGTGCTGCAGTTCAACCGCGCCCTGCTGCAAGGCGCGATCGAGAACATCACCCAGGGCATCAGCGTGGTCGACCAGTCGCTCAAGCTGGTGGCCTGGAACCGACGCTACCTGGAGCTGTTCAACTACCCCGACGGCTTGATCAGTGTCGGCCGGCCGATTGCCGACATTATTCGCTACAACGCCGAGCGCGGCCTGTGTGGCCCCGGTGAAGCCCAAGTGCATGTGGCGCGACGCCTGCACTGGATGCGCCAGGGCCGTGCGCATACCTCCGAGCGCTTGTTCCCCAACGGACGCGTGATCGAGCTGATCGGCAATCCGATGCCCGGTGGCGGTTTCGTCATGAGTTTCACCGACATCACCGCGTTCCGCGAAGCCGCACAAGCGCTGACCGAGGCCAATGAAGGCCTGGAACAACGGGTGACCGAGCGCACCCATGAACTGTCGCAACTCAACGTCGCGCTGACCGAGGCCAAGGGCGTGGCCGAGTCCGCCAGCCAGTCGAAGACCCGTTTTCTGGCGGCCGTCAGCCATGACCTGATGCAACCGTTGAACGCCGCGCGGCTGTTCTCCGCCGCCCTCTCCCACCAGCATGAAGGCCTCTCGAGCGAGGCCCGGCAACTGGTGCAGCACCTGGACAGTTCACTGCGCTCGGCCGAGGACTTGATCAGCGACTTGCTGGATATCTCGCGCCTGGAAAACGGCAAGATCAATCCCCAACGCCAGCCGTTTGTCCTCAACGAGTTATTCGACACCCTGGGCGCCGAATTCAAGGCACTCGCCCATGAACAGGGCTTGCGCTTCCGTTTGCGCGGCAGTCGCCTGCGGGTGGACAGCGACATCAAATTGTTACGACGAATCCTGCAGAATTTCCTGACCAACGCCTTCCGCTATGCCGATGGCCCGGTGCTGCTGGGCGTGCGTCGGCGCCAGGGCCATTTGTGCCTGGAGGTCTGGGACCGTGGCCCTGGCATCCCGCCGGATAAACAGAAAGTGATTTTCGAAGAGTTCAAGCGCCTCGACAGCCACCAGACCCGCGCCGAAAAAGGCCTGGGCCTGGGCTTGGCGATCGCCGACGGCCTGTGCCGCGTGCTGGGCCACCGCCTGAACGTACGCTCATGGCCGGGCAAAGGCAGCGTGTTCAGCGTGCGTGTGCCGCTGGCGCGCAGCCAGGTCAGCCCGCAGCCGAAGGCCACCGTAGAAAACGGTGTGCCCTTGAGCGGCGCACGGGTACTGTGTGTGGACAACGAGGAAAGTATCCTGATCGGCATGCGCAGCCTGCTTACGCGCTGGGGCTGCGAAGTCTGGACCGCTACCGGCCAGGCCGAGTGCGCGGCCCTGTTGGCCGAAGGCATGCGCCCGCAACTGGCGCTGGTGGATTATCACCTGGACCACGGCGAAACCGGCACCGAACTGATGAGTTGGCTGCGGGCGCAATTGGCCGAGCCGATTCCCGGCGTAGTGATCAGTGCAGACGGGCGCCCGGAGATGGTGGCGCAGGTGCATGGAGCGGGGCTGGATTACCTGGCCAAGCCGGTGAAGCCGGCGGCATTGCGGGCGCTGCTAAGTAGGCACCTGCCTCTGTAGGCGGGATGTACTCGGTAAAAAATGTGGGAGGGGGCTTGCTCCCGATGGCTGTGCATCAGCAATGGATTTGTTGACTGACACACTGCAATCGGGGGCAAGCCCCCTCCCACATTTTGATCATGTTTATTCAGGGGAATGCGCCACGCCATCCGAATCGGTCATCGCGCGTTCGAGCAAATCCGCCGGCAGGCTTTTGCTGGCACGCGCGCCCAGCAGGCGCAGTTGCTCGGTGCGACTGACCAGATTCCCGCGTCCATCGGTCAGCTTGTTACGCGCCGCGCTGTAAGCCTTGTCCAACTGCTGCAAGCGGTTACCCACTTCGTCCAGATCCTGGATAAACAACACGAACTTGTCATACAGCCAACCGGCGCGCTCGGCGATTTCCCGGGCGTTCTGGCTCTGGCGTTCCTGCTTCCACAGGCTGTCGATCACCCGCAGGGTGGCAAGCAAGGTGGTGGGGCTGACAATCACGATATGACGGTCGAAGGCTTCCTGGAACAGGTTCGGCTCGGCTTGCAGCGCCGCGGAAAACGCCGCCTCAATCGGCACGAACAGCAGCACGAAATCCAGGCTGTGCAAACCTTCCAGGCGCTTGTAATCCTTGCTGGCCAAACCTTTGACGTGATTGCGCAAGGACAGCACATGCTGCTTCAACGCCGCCTGGCCAATCACTTCGTCATCCGCCGCAACGTACTGCTGATAGGCGGTCAGGCTGACCTTGGAGTCCACCACCACCTGCTTGTCGCCCGGCAACATGATCAGCACGTCGGGCTGGAAGCGTTCGCCATCCGGGCCTTTGAGGCTGACCTGGGTCTGGTATTCGCGGCCTTTCTCCAGGCCCGCATGCTCCAGCACCCGCTCTAGGATCAGCTCGCCCCAGTTACCCTGGGTTTTCTGGCCTTTGAGGGCGCGGGTCAGGTTGGTGGCTTCGTCCGACAGGCGCAGGTTCAATTGCTGCAGGCGTTCAAGCTCTTTGGCCAGGGAAAAGCGTTCGCGAGCTTCGTTCTGGTAGCTTTCTTCAACGCGCTTCTCGAAGGATTGGATGCGTTCCTTGAGCGGGTCCAGTAGTTGCCCCAGGCGCTCCTGGCTGGTTTCGGCAAAGCGTTGCTCACGCTCATCGAAAATCTTCCCGGCCAATTCGGCGAACTGCGCGCGCAGCTCGTCCCGGGAACCCTGCAGATCGGCGAGGCGTTGTTGATGGCTGTCCTGCTGTTCACGCAGCTCGGCGCGCAAGGCGGCGGCCAAGGCGTCAAGCCGGCGCAGCTCGGTTTCCTTGGCGCTGCGGTCCAGGTTCCAGGCGTGGGCGGCGTCGCGGGCGTTATCGCGGTCGATCTGCAACAGCTCGACTTCGCGGCGCACCGCAGCCAGGTCGGCCTGCTTGGCGGCATTGGCGTGGCTCAGATCGCTGATCTCGTCGCGGCTGGCGTCCAGTTGGGCAGCAAGCCCTTCCTGGGCCAATTGCGCGGTCGCCAGGCGCTCTTCCAGCAGTTCCCAGCCGGTGGTGCGCGCGGTCAGCCGTCGTTGAATCTGCCAGCACAACGCCAATAACGGCAGCGCGGCGCCAGCAAGCCCGAGGGCGACACTGGTCCAGTCGAAAACCATAGCCATTTCTGCCATCACCAAAAAAGAGCAAGGTTAACTAAGCAATGCCCGGGAGGACAGCTCAGTCTTCGACCTGGCCCAGTTCGCGCTGGGCGCGACGGTCGCCGGCGCGGGCCGCCGAACGCAACAGATCCTGGCCGATGCGCCGGTCGCGGGCATTTTCGCATTCACGGCACATCAATTGGCCCAGGCGGCTCTGCGCGGCCACCACGCCTTCGCGGGCAGGCTGCTTGAGCAGGCGGCCAGCCAGGTGCTTGACGTTGGTACTTTGTCCCAGGCGCGGGCTGTCGAGGAGCCACAAGGCGACTTTCAAAGAAAAGCGCTTGGGCACGGTAACAGTCTGGGGATTGTCGGTAACAGAAGGTGATACTGAGCGAAACTTCATAAAGCACTGTGGGGCAGGACGGAAGGCGCGCCACTCTACTCTTTTTTTCGTACAGGTAAAGCTGAAAAAACCCGGCACGCCCGTTCTAGAGCAAGCGCTTGGGACAATCCACAGAAGCTGTGGATAACTCAGTGGACAACCCGCCTTTAACTCGCGCAAAGGCCCATGGCATGGGGGCCGCAGTCAAACTGACGATTTTTTCACCAATAAAAAAAAGCCAGATTTTTCATTGACTTAAATTTTGATTGCAGGCAAACGAGCAGGCTTGCGGGCTGTTGCCAGGGAAGTTACCGACGCTGCGACTAATGTGCACAAGTACCCAGCCAACGGTTATATCGCTGGCATTTTTTGATCCGACACACTCGGGAAATGTTACTGCCGGGAAGCTGGGCAGTGGACGGCTGATGGTTTTTTTGCCAAGGCACTTCCTTTCCTTGTTTCGATCCGTTACTATCCGCAGCGTTAGTACCAAGCTGAAAGTCAATTCTGGTCGACATATCCCTAGAACTTCATGGGATCGACCACCTCGATGGTTTCCAGGTATCACTTGCGACGACACTGCCTTTGAACAAGCAAAGGGTGCCGCGAAGTCTGCATACTCTGACCGAACCAACCTGCAAATTGATCAGGATCTTCACCCTGGGCCCAGAACCTTTGCCCCTGTTGTGTTGCCTGCCCTCCTAAGTACCTACCTGCCAGCCCAAGCGCGCCTAATTCAATAGCGCTTCAAACTGGCTGCTTTGTTCCAGACTAGGTTCTTTCGTTTGATCAATGGTGATCAGCGTTTCTGGAACGTTTTAACGTTGCACGGTTCTTATCCGTGTCATTTGTAGGAACACCAATAATATGAACGCTCAAATCCACACTCAGGATGCCATCCGCACCCTCACCAACGCTTTTGCCCCAATGAACTGCCTGATCATGGCCGCTCGCAAAGGCTGCTTCAGCTTCACCCTGGTCAACGAACACGGCATCGCACGTCACAGCGAACGCCTGTACCCCGATCAATACTCCAGCGCAGAACCGCTGCAGGCCGTGATCGAGCGTACCCGTCAGGCACTGATTGCCTGATCGACCCGAGTCGCTGAAACACAAAAACCCTGTCTGAAAAACAGGGTTTTTTATTGCCTGGAATTTGCTCGCGGAATTTTTTACTAAGCACGAATAGATATAAACGTTATAACCAGATAAAGAAGATGTTTTAAAAACAGTCCTTTACAGGATGAATATGACACTACACTTCAACTCAAGCGGCATGATCCGCTTGCGACGGGCCTGAGATCCGATCCACCGCTGCCAAGCCCTCCTTCTCAGGCTCGTCATTCATTCCCACTTACTGAGGTTTGTATGGGTATTGCCGCCAGCGAATTGTGTCGTTATGTGATCAGGCCGACCTTGCTGTACCTCGGCCGCCATAACCCGACCGCCGAAGCCCTGCTGCTGGGCATCGCCGCCAGCCAGTCGGAACTGGGCTCGGCCTTGCATGATCGACGCGGCCATGGCCTCTACAGCATCACCGAACCACGTCATCGCGCCCTCTGGGATACCTACCTGGCACTCGACCCTGAACGTGCGAGCCTGGTGCGCGGGTTGGCCAGCCAACATGCGTTCCTCACTGCGCCCCAGTTGGAACTGACGGTGAACCTGCGTTACGCCACGGCAATCGCCTGGTTGCTGGTGGAACAACACCGTCCTGCCTTGCCCGCGCCCGGCGATGTATTGGCGATGGCACGTATCTGGAAAGAAATATTTCACCCTCAAGGCCGCCTGCGAGATTTCTCACAGGCCTGGCAAAGCTGTGTCAGCCCAATGAAACAGGTGGCCTGCTGACCGGGCAAATTGCAAGATTCGCCAAAAAACCGGAAATCTGGTCGGATTGTCCTACAAAACCGCTCTATCTCCTGCATTACAGCCTATAGCGCGATGTTAAATTTATTGATACTTTCCGCAGCGGTGATCACACGGAGTTCTAATAATGAAAAAAGTAATGCTCAAGACCACACTTAGCCTCGCCGTTGCCATGGCCTCCTCCCAACTGTTCGCCAGCGGCTTCGCCCTGAACGAACAGAGTGTCAGCGGAATGGGTACTGGCTTCGCAGGTCGCTCCTCTTCTGCCGATGACGCAAGCACTGTCTACGGTAACCCTGCCGGTATGGCTCGCCTGAACGGCCAGCAGATCACCGGCGGTGTCGCAGCCATCGATGCCTCTACCGATCTCAGCGACACAAGCGGTCGCTCTCGCGGCAGCAACAAAGGCGACATGGTGCCATTCACCGCCGTACCTTTTGGGTTCTACACCAATAAGCTCAACGACCAGTGGGCTGTCGGCTTTGGCGTGTATGCGCCGTTCGGCCTGATAACCGACTACGAAAGCGGCTTCCAGGGCCGTGGCTTTGGCAGCAAGAGCGAAGTGAAAGTCATCACCTTGCAACCAACGGTCAGCTACGCCTTCAACGATCGCGTGTCCGTCGGCTTCGGCCCGACCATCAACCGCATTGGCGGTACCCTGGAATCGGACATCACGCTGAACCCTGCCGCGCCGGACACCAATATCAAGATCAAGGGTGACGACACCGCGCTGGGTTTCAACGTCGGCGTGCTGGTACAAGCCACCGATACCACCCGCGTCGGCCTGACCTATCACTCCAAGGTCAGCTACAAGCTGGAGGGCCACACCGAAGTCACCGCGCCGACCGCGACCTCTCCGTTCCTGCGCAGCAACCGTTACGACGCTTCGCTGAAGATCGATACGCCTGAGTCCTACGACCTGTCGGTGACCCAAGACCTGACCGACGCGTGGAAGCTCTACGCCGGTGCAACCTGGACCCGCTGGAGCCGCCTGAAAGACATCACCGTCAAGAACGACGGTGTCACCGGCGCAACCGGTGGCGCACTGGCCCCAGCATTGGTAAGCACCATCAAGGAAGACCAGAACTGGCACGACACCTGGGCTTACGCCCTGGGTACTTCGTACCAGCTGACCAAGCAAGTGGTGCTGCGTACCGGCCTGACGTTCGATCAGTCGCCGACCAACAACACTGACCGCTCGCCGCGCATTCCTACCGGCGACCGCACCATCTTCAGTCTGGGCCTGGGCTACGAGGTCATGCCGAACATGACCATCGACGTGGCCTACTCCTACCTGAAGGAAGAGGACGTCAAGGTTGCACGCTCCAACCAATTGGCCAGCTACAACGCCAAGTATGAAAACAGTGCCAACGGTTTCGGCCTGGGCATGACCTACCGCTTCTGATTGGTTGCGGTATAAAAAAGCCCCGCTCTCCTGTACAGGAGGCGGGGCTTTTCAATGAGCGGCGATCAGGGTTTGGACGCCAACGCCTCTTCTACCGCCTTGATCAACTCCGGACTGTCAGGCTTGGTCAGGCTGGAAAAATTGGCGATGACGTTGCCCTGGCGATCCACCACGTACTTGTAGAAGTTCCACTTCGGCGGCGCGTCGGTCTGTTGCGCCAGCACTTTGAACAAATTGACCGCGTCCGGTCCCTTGACCTTCTGCGGTTCGGTCATGGTGAAGGTCACGCCGTAGTTCACGTAGCAGACCTTGGCGGTTTCTTCGCCGGTCTTGGCTTCCTGCTTGAAGTCGTCGGACGGCACGCCAATCACCTCCAGGCCCTGGCCCTTATAGCGCTGGTACAACGCTTCGAGGCCTTTGAATTGCGGGGCGAAGCCGCAGAAGCTCGCCGTGTTGACGATGACCAGGGGCTTACCCGCGAAACGCTGGCACAGGTCAATGGATTCCTTGGCCCGCAGCTTGGGCAATTGGCCCTCCAGCAACGGCGGGCAACTGGCCGCCAGGGCCACGCTGCCAGCAGCCATCAGGATGGGTACAGCGAGCCAGCGCATCAACATGGGAAAAGTCCTTGCATGGGTTCAGACATAGAACTTAACAGATCGCCATGCCCAACTGCATCAACGCCAGGCCGCCACGCTGCCAGCCCCACCAGGCCAACAGCAACAACACCAGCCCTGTCACCAGGGCCGTGCACCGCAGTGCTGCACTCATGCCGCCTCCATTTGCGCCTGCACGCGCGCCACTGGCCGTTCACGCACTGGCCAGTTCAGGGCCGCCGCGAGCAGGCTGAGCAGAATCGCCACCTGCCAGATCAAATCGTAGTTACCGGTTCGATCATAGACCACCCCACCCAACCAGCCACCGAGGAACGAACCGAGTTGATGGAACAGGAACACAATTCCGCCCAACATCGAGAGGTTGCGTACACCGAACAAGGTCGCAACAGTGCCGTTGGTCAGCGGCACGGTAGACAGCCACAGGAATCCCATTGCCATGCCAAACAGGTAAGCCGTGACTTCGGTGACCGGCGCCCACAGGAACAGCACAATCACCACCGCGCGCAACAGGTACAAGCCGGTGAGCAAGCGCGGCTTGGACATGCGCCCACCCAGCCAGCCGGCCGTGTAGGTGCCGAACACATTGAACAGCCCGATCAACGCCAGCACCGTAGTGCCAGCGGTAGCCGGCAGATGCTGGTCCACCAGATATGCCGGTAGATGCACGCCGATAAACACCACCTGGAAACCGCAGACGAAAAAGCCGAAGGACAGCAGCCAGAACCCGGAATGGGAGCACGCCTCCTTCAACGCTTCGCGCAGGGTTTGCTGACCGACCGTGGTCGGCAGTGGCCGGTCCTTGAGCATGGCCACCAGCGGCAGGATCAGCGCGACCATCAAGCCCAACGCCAGCAGCGCCGCAGACCAGCCCAGCCACCCGATCAAGCCGAGAGTCCCTGGCACCATGGCGAACTGGCCAAAGGAGCCGGCGGCGCTGGCGATGCCCATGGCCATGCTGCGTTTTTCCGCTGGTACGGCGCGGCCGACCACACCGAGGATCACTGAAAACGACGTGCCGGACAGGCCAATGCCGATCAGCAACCCCGCGCTCAGGGACAATGACCACGCAGAGTCCGACATGCCCATCAGCACTAGGCCCACGGCGTACAACACGCCGCCGACGAACACCGCCTTGGTCGCACCGAAGCGGTCAGCCAGGGCCCCGGTGAACGGCTGCGCCAGACCCCAGATCAGGTTCTGCAAGGCAATAGCAAAGGCGAACGTCTCGCGCCCCCAGCCAAATTCGCTGCTCATCGGTGCCAGGAACAGGCCAAAGCCGTGCCGCACGCCCAACGACAACGCCAGGATCAGCGCACTCCCCACAAGAACCCAGCCACTGCTGCGCCACATCGAGGTCATTTCTTATTCTCCGCTCGCGGGTATATACCCGCTTATAGTCGAACGAACCGCCGTTCAGGCGAGTTCATCCAGCAAGGCCAACAACGTTTCGCGCTTTTCGGCGCCCAGTTGATCGATCAATTTCTGTTGCGCCGCTTCCCATGCCGGCAAGGCCGCAGCCAACCGTTGCTGACCGGCCTCGGTCAACTGCACTAGGCGGTTGCGCAGGTCATCGCCTTCGACCAACCGGACCAGGCCGTCACCTTCCAGTACGCGCAGATTGCGCCCCAAGGTGCTGCGGTCCAGGCCCATGGCTTCTGCCAGGCTGGAAATGCTCGGCTGATCGAGACGTTGCAGGTTGCTCAGCAAGGAATACTGGGCAACGTTGATCCCGAAGCCGTCGAGGGCGCCGTCGTAGTACCGGCTGACGCCACGGGCGGCGCGTCGCAGGTTGGTGCACAAACATTGGGAGGCAAGCATAGAGCGTGTATATACCCGGAGTTAAGCAAATGCAAGAAGGTGTTACAGCGCCAGCCCGATCAACACGGCCGCCTCGAGCAATTCCAGCAGGGCACCGGCGGTATCGCCGGTCGTGCCACCCAGACGCCTGATCATCATATGGCGCAAGCCGATAAAACAGCCCGCCGCGAGCAGTACCGCTATCCCACCGCTGAAACCACCGATCAGGATGCAGGCCAGTCCGCTGAGGATCAGCACCTGCTGGCCGACAATCCTCGGTAAATGATCCGACAGCGCCTGACCCAATCCACCGGCACGCACATAGCGCGTGGTGAGAAACAGCGCCAGCATCGAAGCCCGGCCGATCAATGGCGCGAGAATCAGCGCGGCGCCATTATGCTGCTCGATCAGGGCCACCAGCGCGGTGAATTTGAGCAGCAACACCAGGCCCAGGGTTACCACGGCAATCGGCCCGCTGCGCGGGTCTTTCATGATGCTGAGGGTGCGTTCGCGGTCGCCGAAGCCGCCGAGCCAGGCGTCGGCACTGTCCGCCAGGCCGTCCAGGTGCAGGCCGCCGCTGAGCAGCACCCAGGCGGTCAATAGCAGCGCGGCGTGCAGCAACAATGGCGCGCCCGTCAACAGGCTGTTCAGGCCCCACAGCAGCAGGCCAAACAGCAGGCCGACCACCGGGTAAAACAGCAACGAACGCCCCAGTTCCTGAGGTTGCGGCATGCCTGGCAGGCGTATTGGCAGACTGCTCAGGAACTGCAGGGCGATCCAGAATGGCAGCATGTTCAGGCCCCTTCCTTCAACGTGCCATCGGTGGCCACTTGCAGGCTGAACAGCCCGCCATGACCGACTTCGACATTCAGCAAGTGCTCACGCGGCAGGCCGCGCGCGCGCGCCAATAACAGCCGCATGACGCCACCGTGGCTGATCAACAGCACGCGTTCACCGGCATAGGCCTGCTGTAGACGTAAGACGGCGCCCAGCACCCGGTCGGAAAACGCCGCCACCGGCTCGCCTTCTGGCGGCGTAAAGCGGTAGGGGTCCGCCCAGAACAAGCCCAAGCCCTCGGCGTCGGTTTCCATCAACGCCGCCGCGCTCTGCCCTTCCCAAGCGCCGAAGTGCAGCTCTTGCAGGTCTTTTTCCAGACTGACTGGAAGGTTGAGACGCCCGCCCAATTCCTCAGCAAAGCGCGCACAGCGTTGCAACGGCGAACTGATCAGCCGGTCCCACGGCCCCTGCCCCAGCACGGCGGCGCGCATCTGCTCCCAGCCCCTGGTCGTCAAGGCATCATCCAGGCTGCCGCGCAGGCCGCCGCCCAGCTCGGTTTCACCGTGGCGCAGCAGGTCCAGGCGCAAGGTCATGCAGGGCGATCCGCCACGGCGGCTTCGGCGAACGTCGCCATCTGGCCGTGCAACGCACAGGCCAGGCGCAGCAACGGCACCGCCAGCGCCGCACCGCTGCCTTCGCCCAGGCGCAGGCCCAGGTCCAGCAGCGGCTGTGCGTCGAGACTGTGCAGCACGTGACGATGGCCCGGTTCGGCGCCACGATGGCCGAACACCAGCCAGTCGCGGCAGGCCGGATTCAAGCGCGTGGCCACCAGCGCGGCGACGCTGCAGATAAACCCGTCCACCAGCACCACGATGCCTGCCTGGGCGCAGGCCAGGTAGGCACCGACCAGCGCGGCAATTTCAAAGCCCCCCAGGTTGAACAGCGTCTGCAACGCGTCGTCGCGCTGGGCCGCGTGCAAGCTCACGGCGCGCTCGATGACTGCCGCCTTGTGGCTGACGCCTTGGGCATTCAGCCCCGTGCCCGGACCGGTCAGGTCACTCACCGGGCAATCGAGCAGCGCACACGCCAACGCGCTGGCGGCGGTGGTGTTGCCAATGCCCATTTCACCACCGATAAACAGCTGTGCGCCGTGCTCCAGAGCGCGGCGTGCGCTGTCTCGGCCGGCCTGCAAGGCCTGGCGCCCCTGCACCTGAGTCATCGCCGGGCCATGGACAAAGTTGGCCGTGCCCGCGCCGATATTCAGGTGGCGCACGCCGGGTAGATCCAGGGAGGGCGAGACCGTGCCGAGGTCGACCACTTCCAACTGCGCATCCAGCTGGCGAGCCAATACGCTGATGGCCGCGCCACCGCTGACAAAATTGTGCAGCATCTGCCCGGTCACGGCCTGGGGAAACGCCGACACACCTTCGGCGACCACGCCATGGTCGCCGGCAAAAATCGCAATCCACAGCTGCTCCACCGACGGTTTGACCCGGCCCTGCAACCCGGCCAACTGCACTGCCAGTGCTTCCAACTGGCCGAGCGAACCGGCGGGTTTGGTCAACTGCTGCTGACGCGCCAACGCCTGTGCTTGCGCAGCGGCGTCGATGGCCTTGCAGGGGTTGAGCCACCAGAAATCCGTCATAACGCAGTACCTTTCAAAGTCAGGGGCAGGCCGGCAACCGTCAGCACTACGCGCTGACACCGTTCGGCCAAGGCTTGATGCAGCCAACCGGCTTCATCCACATAACGGCGAGTCAATTCGCCCAGCGGCACGACACCCAGTCCGGTCTCGTTGCTGACAAAAATGATCTGCCCCGGCAGTGCAGCCAGGGTTTCCAGCAACTGGTCGCGCTCCGAAGCAAGGCGCTCGGGATCTTCCAACATCAGCAGATTGGTCAGCCACAAGGTCAGGCAGTCCACCAGCAGGCAACGCTCGGCAGCGGCGTTGTCGCGCAACACCCGCGCCAGTTCGATGGGCTCTTCGATCAGGCCCCAGTGCTCGGGGCGACGCGCACGGTGCAGGGCAACGCGCTGGTTCATCTCAGCGTCCAGCGGCTGGCTGGTGGCGATATACGTCACCGGTAAACCGCTGGCGCCGGCGAGTGTTTCAGCGAGACGGCTTTTGCCCGAACGGGCGCCGCCGAGAATCAATTGATGCATGAGCCACTACCTTTTCCAGTCAGCCGAAAGACTGCCCATTGTGGGAGGGGGCTTGCTCCCGATAAGGGCGCTTCAGACACTGATGCATCGACTGATACACCGTCATCGGGGGCAAGCCCCCTCCCACATTGGCCCTGTGTACATGCCGTCAGAGTCCGCACAAACGACGCAACAATTCAGTGTCCAGATGGTTTTCCACCAGATCCGCCAAGCGCTCGATATCCCGCTCACGCAGGGCGTGATAGTCGACTGCCTGCACGTCCTGCAAACCCGCCCAGCGCAGCAGTGCACTGCACGCCGCCGGTGTCTCGAACAGCCCGTGCAGATAAGTACCGAGAATCTGCCCGTCTGCACTCTGCGCGCCATCACTGCGCCCGTCGTCGAGCCGCACGGCGGCATTCGCCAGCGCCGGGCCGGCCGTCACCCCCGCATGGATCTCATACCCGCTGACCTCGGCATCCTCCAGCAACAAACGCCCGCGCACATTGCGCAATTGCTTCTCTTGCTCAAGCGTCGTGCTGAACGCCAGCAGCCCCAGGCCAACACTGGAGCCGACGGGCCCTTCCAGGCCGAGCGGGTCATGCACCTGCTCGCCGAGCATCTGCAGGCCACCACAAATCCCCAGCACCTTGCCGCCATAGCGCAAATGCCGCGCCACGGCGGTATCCCAGCCATGGGCACGCAAGTACGCCAAATCACTGCGTACACTTTTCGACCCCGGCAGGATGATCAGGTCGGCGGCCGGGATCGGCTGACCCGGCCCGACGAATTGCAGGTTCACCTGGGGATGCAGGCGCAGCGGGTCGAAATCCGTGTGATTGCTGATGCGCGGCAGCACCGGCACCACCACGTTGAGCACCTGGGCGGCCTTGTCGGTCTGGCGCTGGTCGATGCCATCTTCGGCCTCGAGGTGCAGGTCCATCACGTAGGGCAACACGCCCACCACCGGCTTACCGGTACGCGCCTCCAACCAATCCAGCCCCGGTTGCAGCAGCGCGATATCCCCGCGAAACCGGTTGATGATAAAACCCCGGACCCGCGCCTGTTCGCTGGGGGACAACAATTCCAGCGTACCGACCAGATGGGCGAACACCCCGCCGCGATTGATATCGGCGATCAACAGCACCGGGCAATCCACGGCTTCGGCGAAGCCCATATTGGCGATGTCATTGGCGCGCAGGTTGATCTCGGCCGGAGAACCCGCGCCTTCGACCATCACCACCGGATAGGCCTGGCTCAACCGTGTGTGGGAGGCCAGCACCGCCTGCATCGCGATGGCTTTGTAGTCGTGGTAGGCAACCGCGTTCATGCTGGTCACGGCGCGGCCATGGATAATCACTTGGGAACCGGTGTCGCTGTTGGGCTTGAGCAGCACCGGGTTCATGTCGGTGTGGGGCGCCAGGTTGGCGGCCTGCGCCTGGACCGCCTGGGCGCGGCCGATCTCGCCGCCTTCGGCGGTCACTGCGCTGTTGAGCGCCATGTTCTGTGGCTTGAACGGTGCCACTGCAACCCCCTGGCGCACCAGCCAGCGACATAGCGCGGTCACCAGCGTGCTCTTGCCGGCGTCGGAGGTGGTGCCCTGCACCATCAACGTAGTCATGTCGCTTCCTTGTAGGCGGCCAGTGCCGTCTCAAGACGCTGCCAATCGGCCTCGCTGTCGGGCAGACCGAAACGCACGCTGCTGTCGTGAACGAACAGGCGCAGCAGAATGCCGCGCTGGGCCATGAATTCGTGCAAGCGTTCGGCGTGCGGGGTGATCAACCACTGAAACAAGGCGCAGCCACCCTGGGGTTGAAAACCCTGGCGCTCAAGCAGGTCAGACAGGCGCTGGCCGGCCTCGATGCAACGCGTGCGCTGGCGAGCGTGCCCAGCGCTGTCGCGCAGGCATGCCTGGCCGAGTACCCGTGTCGGCCCGCTGACCGCCCAGGGCCCGACCTGTTCGGCGAGCAATTTGAGCAACCGGCGCTCGGCCAGCACAAAGCCCAGGCGCACGCCGGCCAGGCCGAAGAACTTGCCGAATGAGCGCAGCACGATCAAGCCGACTTGCTGGGTGTGGCTGGCCAGGCTCAAGTGCGGCGTCACGTCCATGAAGGCTTCGTCCACCACCAGCCAGCCGCCGCGCTGGGCCAGCCGCGTATGCCAGTCGAGCAGGCGCTCCGGGGCCAGGCTCAAGCCGGTGGGGTTATTCGGATTAACTACCACCAGCACGTCGAGACCGTCGAGAAAGAAATCGACTTCCTGCTCTTGCACTTCGCGCACCACATAACCGGCACGACGCCAGGCTTCGGCGTGTTCGGCGTAGCACGGCGACAGTACGCCGACCTTGCCGGAACGACGCAGGCGCGGCAGCAACTGAATCGCGGCCTGGGAGCCCGGCACCGGCAGCACGTGAGCCGCGCCATAGTAGTCGCTGGCGGCTTTTTCCAGGCCGTCATCGGCTTCCGGTAGCCGTGCCCAGGCGCGCAAGGGAATCTCGGGGATCGGCCACGGCCAGGGCGCCAGGCCACTGGACAAATCGAGCCAATCCGCCTCCGCGATGCCGTATTCAATTGCCGCCTTACGCAGCCGACCACCGTGTTCAAGCATAAAATTGCGCCCCCGCGCACAGAACCAGCAGCCACAACCATACGCCGCGCTGCACCAGTTGCCAGCCTCGGTCGATGGCGTCAGCGTCAGCCGGCGGGCCTTCGCCCAATGGCGGGCGCTGGTGCACCTCGCCGTGATAAATCGCCGCGCCACCCAGTTCGACGCCCAGCGCACCGGCGCCAGCGGCCATCACCGGGCCAGCGTTGGGGCTGTCCCAGGTCGGCCCCTGGGTGCGCCAGCATTTGAGCGCCAGGCGAGTCTTGCCCAGCAACGCGTAGGTCAAGGCCACCAGGCGTGCAGGAATATAGTTGAGCCCATCGTCGATCTTCGCCGCCGCCCAGCCGAAGCGTTCGAAGCGTTCGTTGCGATAGCCCCACATGGCATCAAGGGTATTGCTCAGGCGATAGAGCACCACGCCCGGCACGCCGGCGACTACGAACCAGAACAGCGCGGCGAACACGGCGTCGCTGCCGTTTTCCAGCACCGACTCGGTGGCCGCGCGAGCGACCTCGGTGCGATCCAGCTCGCTGGTCTGGCGGCTGACCAGGTAACTCACGCGCCGGCGCGCCTCTTCCAGGTCATCACTGCGCAGGGCCTGGGCGACCGGAATCACGTGTTCCCCCAGGCTGCGCATGCCCAGGGCGCAGTACAACGCCAGGATTTCCAGCACCCAACCGATGTACGGCGCCCAGGACAATGCGGTGGCCAGCAGGGTCAGCGGCACCACCGCGATAAACCACGCGGTTACGCCATGGCTGCGCCAGCCACGACCGCCTGAATTGAAACGCTGTTCGATGCGCCCGGCAAAATTGCCGAACGCCACCAGCGGATGCCAGCGCCTGGGCTCGCCCAGCAGCGCATCCAGCGCCACTGCGGCAACACACAGCAAGGCCACACTCATTGACTCACTCCCCACAGGTTTTCGTACAGCATGTCACTCAATGGCCGCGGCTCAGTCCAGCCTTCGAGCTGCAACATCGGTGCCGGATAGAACTCGGCGACCGGTCCCAGGCACAGCACCGCCAGGGGTTTGGCGCCCGCCGGCAAACCCAGCAGGTCGGCCAGGGCCTGGGGTTCGAACAGCGACACCCAGCCCATGCCCAACCCCTCGACGCGGGCCGCCAGCCACAGGTTCTGGATCGCGCAGGACAACGACGCCATGTCCATTTCCGGCAAGGTGCGACGGCCGAAGATGTGCCGCTCGCGATCGTCCATCAGCGCTGCCACCAGCACTTCGGCGCAGTCGTGGATGCCTTCGACCTTGAGCTTCATGAAGTCATCGGAGCGCTCGCCCAAGGCCTCGGCGGTGCGCAGGCGCTCTTCTTCGACCAGTTGTTGAATGCGCCCTCTTAATTGACGGTCGCTGATACGGATAAAGCGCCACGGTTGCATCAGGCCGACGCTGGGTGCCTGGTGGGCAGCCTGGAGCAGGCGCTGCAATAACTCAGGCGCGACGCTGCCACCGCTGAAGTGGCGCATGTCGCGGCGTTCGGCGATGGCGCGGTAGACGGCTTGGCGGTCGGCCTCGGGGAAGGCGTTGTCGGTCATGGCGTCATCGGGGGCAAGCCCCCTCCCACAGGGGAATGCATTTCAAGGGTGGGAGGGGGCTTGCCCCCGATAGCGGCTTCAAGGCCTGGCACAAAAAGTGCGGCCACCGCCGCCGGGTTCGACGGAAAGTAAAAGTGTACATAGGACGCGGTCATCCGCCCCTGCCGATAGACCGCCTCAGCCCCGCGCCCACCATTGGGGCTCATGCCACGGGCGATCGGCTCGCATGCGGTGCTGGTCAGGGAATGGTGATAGGTGTGCCCGCGCAATGTGCCTTCGGGCAACTCGACGCTTTGCAGCGCCAGCGCTGCCAATTTCTTTTGCATCACTGCATCGCCCTGCAGCAGGCCGAGCAGTTCGGCGCGGTTGCCGTCGACATCGGTAAGCGAGTCCAGCAGGTACAGCATGCCGCCGCATTCGGCGAGCAAGGGCTTGCCGGCTACATGATGAGCGCGGATGGCGGCGAGCATCGGTGTGTTTTGCGACAGGGCCCGGTGATGCAGCTCCGGGTAACCGCCGGGTAGATAGAGGCTGTCGGCTTCAGGCAATGCGCCGTCATGGATCGGTGAAAAGAAACGCAACTCGGCGCCCATCGCGCGCAACAAGTCGAGGCTGGCACCGTAGGTAAACGCGAAGGCTTCGTCACGGGCCACCGCAATGCGTACCCCGGCGAGCAACGGCTCGGCGGTGATCACCTGCGGCGCGGCAAATGTCACCGGTGGCGGCACGGCGACTTCGCAACTGCTGCCCAACGCTTGGGCGGCAGCGTCCAGACGCAGGTCGAGGTCATTGAGTTCGCTGGCTTGCACCAGGCCCAGGTGACGGCTGGGCAATTCGATACCGGTTTCACGCGACAGCGCGCCGTACCAGCGCAATCCCTCGGTGAGGCTGCCTTCCAGCAACTGCGCATGGCGCAGCGTGCCGACGCGGTTGGCGAGTACGCCGGCGAATGGCAGGTCCGGCTGGTAGCGCGCCAGGCCCAACGCGAGGGCGCCAAAGGTCTGCGCCATGGCCGTGCCGTCGATCACTGCCAGCACCGGCACGCCGAAATGCCGCGCCAGGTCGGCGCTTGACGGGGTGCCGTCGAACAGGCCCATTACGCCTTCGATCAGGATCAGGTCGGCCTCCCCCGCTGCTTCCCACAACAAACGACGACTTTCCTGCTCGCCCACCATCCACATATCCAATTGATACACCGGCGCGCCGCTGGCGCGTTCGTGAATCATCGGGTCAAGGAAGTCCGGCCCGCATTTGAATACACGCACCTTGCGCCCCAGGTTGCGGTGCAAACGCGCCAACGCGGCGGTGACGGTGGTTTTGCCCTGGCCGGACGCCGGTGCGGCGATCAAGACGGCCGGGCAATGACGGGGCTGATTCAAAGTTCGACGCCTTTCTGTGCCTTGATACCGGCCTGGAACGCGTGCTTGAGCATCCCCATTTCGGTGACGGTGTCACCCATTTCGATCAGCTCAGGCTTGGCGCCACGGCCGGTAACCACCACGTGCTGCATCGGCGGGCGCGCCTGCAGGTCGCCGAGCACCTGGTCGAGGTCAAGGTAGCCGTGCTTGAGGGCGATGTTCAGTTCGTCGAGCACGACCAAGCCGATGGAAGGGTCATTGAGCATCGCCCGGGATACCGCCCAGGCTGCTTCGGCGGCGGCGATATCGCGCTGGCGATCCTGGGTTTCCCAGGTGAAGCCTTCGCCCATCACATGAAAGCGGACCTGCTCGGGGAAGCGGCGGAAAAACAACTCTTCGCCGGTACTGTTGCGCCCCTTGATGAACTGCACCACGCCGCACTGCATGCCATGCCCCATGGCCCGGGCCAACATGCCGAAGGCCGAACTGCTTTTGCCCTTGCCGTTGCCGGTCAGCACCAGCAGCAAACCGCATTCATTGGGCGAGTTGGCGATGCGTTCATCGATCACGGCTTTTTTGCGCAGCATGCGCGCCAGGTGGCGTTCGTCGCGGTCGGGGGTATCGGTCATGGCAGCTCTCCGTTGGGGCTGGACAAAAACGGCGGGCAGGAAAAAGGAAAAACAGACAGCCAAGCATCGCCCACCGTGATGCTGTTGGATGTTTCAGGCCGGTCTCCGGGCTCATGAGTGGCGCCCTACCTTTTGTAAAAAAAGGTAGGGCATACCAACGGCGCGCCTTCCCATATCGCCTGCGATACAGTGGCCAACAGCACCGTCTTGACTCATTTACCGTTGCGGGGGCAGCGCCGGAATTGCGGCGGCACTGTGTACAAGTGCGCTCACTCACCGGCTTCCCTGTTTCACTCTGTCGACGCATACGCCACAGAGCACCTGGAACAAGCCGCGAAGGTTAGTGGGTTGGGGGTGGAGCGTCAATTAAAGCTGGCCCTGTACTTGAACCATCAAGGTGATGTGCTTCTCTACCCTTACAGGTATTCAGGAGAACACCATGCACAAAACCAGACTTGCCTTACTGATCATGCTCGCCGGCACCCTCGCCGCCTGTGGAGAAAGCTCTACCCTGCAGGTAGCCGACGGCACCGGGCCCTCGCCCAGGTTGCCGGAACCGAACAAGACGCTGATCCCCACCGTGAACATCGCGCCGGCTGTCGGTTGGCCCGACGGCGCCAAGCCAACGGCCGCTGCCGGCACCCAGGTCACCGCATTCGCCGAGGGCCTGGAGCATCCGCGCTGGCTCTATGTGCTGCCCAACGGCGACATCCTGGTGGCCGAGACCAATGCACCGCCCAAGCCCGATGACGCCAAAGGCGTGCGCGGCTGGGTCATGGAGAAAGTCATGGGCCGCGCGGGCGCAGGTGTGCCGAGCCCGAACCGCATCACCCTGCTGCGCGATGCCGATCACGACGGCGTCGCCGAAACGCGCACGGTGTTCCTGGAAAACCTCAACTCGCCCTTCGGCATGGCTCTGGTCGGCAACGACCTGTACGTGGCGGACTCCGACAAGTTGCTGCGTTTCCCCTATCAACCTGGGGAGACCGCGATCAAGGCGGCCGGCACCAAAGTCGTCGATTTGCCGGGTGGCAGCCTCAACCATCACTGGACTAAAAACGTGATCGCCAGCCAGGATGGCAGCAAGCTGTATGTCAGCGTCGGCTCCAACAGCAACGTCGGCGAGAATGGCCTGGAAGCCGAAGAAGGCCGGGCGGCGATCTGGGAAGTGGACCGCGCCACGGGCCAGCATCGTATTTTCGCCTCAGGCCTGCGCAACCCCAATGGCATGGCGTGGGAGCCACAGAGCGGCAAATTGTGGACGGCGGTGAACGAGCGCGATGAAATCGGCAGTGACCTGGTGCCGGACTACATCACCTCGGTCAAGGACGGCGCATTCTATGGCTGGCCGTTCAGCTATTACGGGCAGCATGTGGATGTGCGCGTCACCCCGCAGAACCCGCAACTGGTTGCCAAGGCCATTGCGCCGGACTATGCGGTCGGCCCGCATACCGCGTCGCTGGGGCTGACATTCGCGCAGGGCAATACACTCCCGGCGCAGTTCAGCAACGGTGCGTTCATCGGCCAGCATGGTTCATGGAACCGCAAGCCGCACAGTGGCTATAAGGTGATCTTCGTGCCGTTCGAGGGCGGGCAGCCGAAAGGCAAGCCGGTGGATGTGCTGACCGGGTTCCTCGATAAAGATGAGAACGCCATGGGCCGGCCGGTGGGCGTGGTGATCGATCAGCAAGGGGATTTGCTGGTGGCCGATGATGTGGGGAATAAGGTGTGGCGGGTGTCTGCGGTCAAGTAGACCCTCTCAAGCACACCACAAAACAATGTGGGAGGGGGCTTGCTCCCGATAGCAGTGTGTCAGCCACTGGAGATAGTGACTGATACACCGCTATCGGGAGCAAGCCCCCTCCCACATTTGGTTTGGTGTTTGATTCAGGGATTGCGCGCCAAGTTTGCCGGCAACACGCGCTTGGCACTCAGGTAAGCATTCTGCCAATACGCCTTCGACAACGTATCCAGCTTCACCGTACCGCCAGTCTGCGGAGCGTGCACAAAACGGCCCTCACCCACGTAGATGCCGGCGTGGCTCACCCGCGAACCACCACCGGTGGCGAAGAACAGCAGGTCACCGGTTTGCAGGTTCTGCTCGCTGACGTCCTGGGCACGCATCACGATCAACTCGCGGGTAGTGCGCGGCAAGGTGATACCGGCTGCGTCGCGGTAGACAAAGCCAATCAGGCCGCTGCAATCAAAGCCCGAGTCCGGCGTGTTGCCGCCCCAGCGATACGGCGTGCCCACCAGGCCCAGCGCGCGAAAGAGCACGTCTTCGGCGGCAGGGGAGAAATTCTGGGTGGAATAGTTGAACACCGGCTTAGGCTTGACGGCTACAGGAGCAGGCGGCGGTGGACGGCTTGCGCAGGCGCTGAGGAGCGCGGCGCAAACGAGAAGAAAGAGGCGGGCCGAGGTCGACATGGGCAGAACAATCCTGGTCTGGATGCGGCTTTTGCTGCCGAACGCTGAAAACCAGAACGCGCAAGCAAAGCTCGCGCGAACGGATTACAACAATGTCCAGGGATTCTAGCGCTTACACGTCAAACTTCAAGTATCACTTTAACTTTACTTACTGGCGGTAACCGTAGACGGGGCCATGGCGAGTGCACGCTTGGCTTCGATGAAGGTTTTGCTCCAGTAGCTGTCACCCAAGTTATCGACCCGCACCCCACCGCTACGACGGCTGCTGGAGTGGATAAACTGGTTATCGCCCAGGTAGATACCGGCGTGGCTGACACGACCGCGACCGGCTGTACTAAAGAAAAGCAGATCACCGGGCTTGAGGTTGTTGCGTGCGACCAACGGTGCTTTCACGTTGATCATTTCGCGGGTGGAGCGCGGCAGATTCATGCCAGCTTCTTCACGAAACAGGTAACCGATAAAACCGCTGCAATCGAAACCGGCTTCGGAGGTACCGCCGAAACGGTAGCGGGTACCGATCAGGGACATGCCGCGTTCGAGAATGCTGTCGGCCAGAACGGGAAGCTGATAAGGCTTGCTGCCGGAGAAGTCGGCCAGCTCTTTTTCGGTTGCCAGCTCTTCTTCATAAACAGAAGCAGACTGTGCAGCAACGAATTTAGCCTGATTTTGAACCTGTGGTTTGGGCTGTTCTGCCACCTGCTGAGGGTGGGAGGCGCAACCAAACAACAGGGTAACGAGTGCGAGAGGCACGAGGGGTGCGAAGCGATTTAGCATGGGCACGACCGTGGCTGATGTGTAAAGAAGGCGAGACTATGCCTTCTATCACATCGATTTGCAAATTCAATCGAACTCTTTGTGACTTCCTGTTTGGACCACGCCATCTAAGCCGTTAATCCCAGAGACCTGCCCTGTGCGTGGCCAAACCGGCCAAAACGCAGGTTTTCTGACGCCTGGAATTTGCCGAAGCCCTGAAAACACAAGGCTTGGCTACCAGCCTAGGGTTTCTTTGAGGAAGGGAATGGTGAGCTTGCGCTGGGCCTGCAACGAGGCCTGATCGAGCTGTTCGAGCAACTCGAACAGCGCGCTCATGCTGCGCGTGCCACGGGTGAGGATAAAGTGCCCGACCTCGTCGGTCAGGTGCAGGCCGCGCCGCGAGGCGCGCAGTTGCAGGGCACGGAGTTTGTCTTCGTCGGACAAGGGCCGCATCTGGAAGATCAACGCCAGCGTCAGCCGCGACTTGAGGTCGGCCAGCTTCACCGGCAGTTCACGCGGCGACGTAGACGCGGCGATCAACAGGCGGCGGCCACTGTCACGCAAGCGGTTGAACAGATGAAACAGCGCCTCTTCCCAGTCCGCCTTGCCCGCAATGGCCTGCAAATCGTCCAGACACACCAGTTCGTACTGTTCGAGGTTGTCGAAGATCCCCACACCATGGTCCATCAGCTCAGCCAACGGCAGGTAAACCGCCGGCTCGCCCATCTGCTCGAAACGCAGGCACGCGGCCTGCAGCAAGTGGGTACGCCCGACGCCATGCTTGCCCCACAGATAGATCAGGCTTTCAGTCCACCCGGCGTCGGCTTCGCAGAGGCGCTCGACATAGCCGAGTGCAGCGGCATTGGCGCCTGGGTAGTAGTTGATAAAGGTAGCGTCGTCACGCAGACGCACACCTAGGGGCAGCTGAATCGGTTTCATGCTGACTGAACGGCTCCCATCGAACCGTGAGTGGCCTCTGTGTAAAGTTTGCAAAGTTTATACGCGTGGCGCCGGGCGCACAATGCAGCAGACCATAAGCAAAATCAAAGGTTTGCGTTAACCTGTTGGTTTTGCGCGAATTGTTTGACGCGCCCGCCACATTAAACAACAAACCCGGCGATGCGCCGGGTTTGTGATGCCACGATTACAGATCGGGATCTTCAACGCCCGTGTACACATCCGAATCCTTGTACACATCGTGAACATGCCGCACCAGCACCATGATCACCGCCGCCACCGGCAGCGCCAGCAGGATGCCGGTAAAGCCGAATAGCTCACCGCCCGCCAGGATCGCAAAGATCACCGCCACGGGATGCAGGCCGATGCGGTCCCCCACCAGCAGCGGGGTCAATACCATGCCTTCCAGCGCCTGGCCGACCATGAACACCGCGACGATGCCCAGCATCGGATACAGGTCGCCGCCAAACTGGAACAGCCCCGCCACCAGCGCCGCGCCGATGCCGATCACGAAGCCCATGTAGGGCACGATCGCGGCCAGGCCGGCGATCAGGCCGATCAACAGGCCCAGCTCAAGGCCGATCGCCATCAAGCCGGCGGCATAAATGATGCCCAGCGCCAGCATCACCAGCAGTTGCCCGCGCACGAACGCCCCCAGTACCTCATGGCACTCGCCCGCCAGGGACACGATGCGCTCCTCGCGGTCGCGCGGCAGCAGGCTGCGGATCTTGGCCATCATGATGTCCCAGTCCCGCAGCAGGTAGAACGCCACCACCGGGATCAGCACCAGGTTGGTCAGCCAGCCGATCAGCGCAAGGCTGGAAGCGGTGGCCTGGCTGAGCACCATACTGACGATATCGGTGGTCTTGTCCATGTGTTCGCTGATCGCGGCCTTGACCTTGTCGAACTTCCAGAACCCGTCCGACAGCCCAAGCTTGGCCTGGGCCCATGGCATCGCCGTGTGCTGCAACCAGTCGAGCATCTGCGGCGCCAGTTCGTAAAGTCGATACAGCTGCTTGGCCAGCATCGGCACCAGCACCAACACCAGCGCGGTGATGATCAGGGTGAACAAGGCAAACACCGCGATCACGCCCCAGGTGCGCGACAGGCCGGCCTTCTCCAGGCGATCCACCACCGGATCGAACAGATAGGCGAGCAGCAACGCCACCAGAAATGGCGTCAGGATCGAATGCAGCAAGAACACAAAAACGCACAGCAGGACAATCCCGCCAAGCCACACCCAACGACGCGTATCCGCCATGAACCACTTCCTCTGTTATTTGCTTGCCGCTTCTATATAGAAGCCAGGCCACTTACCAACGAAAACGTAACTGCGCCTGGGGCTCAGGCGCGGCAGCCGGTTGTGCGCCATCGGCCGGCGGTTGCGGGGCGGAGGCTTCACCTGCCGGCACTTCCTGTAACTTGGCCAGGCTCAACTGGGTGCGTAACTGATCGGCGCTGCCGTTGACGCGATACACAATACGAGTGCCGTCTACCCGCTGCGGCTGACCACCAAAGGGCTCGAGCAAACGACCCAGGACGGCATAGCGCTCCAGGTTCATGCCCTGCACCTCCAGCAACTGTTCGGCGCTGACCCCCGGCTTGACCGCAAAGCGCGGCGCGAGCTTCTCGCTGACGGCGAGTAACACGGCATCAGCCACCGCGCCAGTGTCAGCGCCCTGGACGCTGCCCTGCTCGGTCTTGTCACCCAGCCACAGGCGCCATTTGGCCTGCCACTGGTTGCCCTCCTGGCGCGCATGCACCGCCAATAACGCATCGGCGCCGTAGCGCTCGGAGGCGGCGCGCAGCGGCGTGGCGTCGGCACTTTCCAGGTTCGGCGCGGTGGCGACCACCTGTTCGTCCAGGTCACCCAGCGGCAGGCGCAACGGCAAGCCTCGGTGCTGGGCCGCCCGGCGCAGCGCTTGAGCCACCGCCTGGCCGTCGCCGACCAGGCTGCTGCCTTCGGTAGAGTCGTTCAGCCACCAGCCGAGGATCGAGGGCCGATTGCTGCCCCAGATCGCCAGGCCAGCATCACGCAGGGCGCGATCGGTGCTGACCGGGTCAAAATCCACCTGCAGGCTTTCCGGCGGGCCGGCGTCGTAGCCGTACTGGCTGATGATTTGTTGCGGGTCCTTGCGGATCGCCGCCAGGCCTGGGCCCTCGGCGGCCTTGGCATCGCCGGTCAGGCGAATGACCAGGGTTTGCACAGCGCGCTGGGTGGCCTGGTCACGCTCCTGAGGTGACTGGCTGCTGACCGGTTCGAGGACTTGATAGAGGCCATTGAGGGTTTCGGCATGACTCGCCAGGCTGACCAACGACAAACAGCCTACAAAAAAGAATTTACACAGACGCATGGAAGATTCCCGAACGACAAATTTAGCGGCTGGAACAGACCGCGTGATCTCGGTTTGGCAAGGCTGTGACACAGCGACCGGTAAAACATTCACGGGTCTCGGTAAGTTTTCATACTGTCATAACGATAGCGGATTCAAGGCTATACCTTAATACGGTGCATTACCGGGCCGATTCGGTTTTTTTTAGACTCATATGCCCTGCCCGTCGGCCCGAGGATGGCCGCTGCCCCTCAAGCCTGATAAAATCGCGCGCCTTCGCAGACCGTCAACGGCTGGGCCTTCGCCAAAAGTGCCTGCCCGCTCGGTCGTTACCCAGAAATCCCCCTTAAAGGCCTGGATCATGAGCAAGCAACCCTCCCTGAGCTACAAGGACGCCGGTGTAGACATCGACGCCGGTGAAGCATTGGTCGAACGCATCAAGAGCGTCGCCAAGCGCACTGCGCGCCCCGAAGTCATGGGTGGCCTGGGCGGTTTTGGCGCCCTCTGCGAAATCCCGGCCGGCTACAAGCAGCCTGTACTGGTTTCCGGCACCGACGGCGTAGGCACCAAGCTGCGCCTGGCACTGAACCTGAACAAGCACGACAGCATCGGCATCGACCTGGTTGCCATGTGCGTCAACGACCTGGTGGTGTGCGGCGCCGAGCCGTTGTTCTTCCTCGACTACTACGCCACCGGCAAACTCAATGTCGAGACCGCGACCCAAGTGGTCACCGGCATCGGCGCCGGCTGCGAACTGTCGGGTTGCTCCCTGGTCGGCGGCGAAACCGCTGAAATGCCAGGCATGTACGAAGGCGAAGACTACGACCTGGCCGGTTTCTGCGTCGGCGTGGTGGAAAAATCCGAAATCATCGACGGCTCCAAAGTCGCTGCCGGCGATGCCTTGCTCGCTCTGCCATCGTCCGGCCCGCACTCCAACGGCTACTCGCTGATCCGCAAGATCATCGAAGTGTCCGGCGCCGATATCGAGAACATCCAGCTCGACGGCAAGCCACTGACCGACCTGCTGATGGCCCCGACGCGCATCTACGTCAAGCCACTGCTCAAGCTGATCAAGGACACCGGCGCCGTCAAGGCCATGGCCCACATTACCGGCGGCGGCCTGCTGGACAACATCCCGCGCGTGCTGCCAAAAGGCGCCCAGGCGATTGTCGACGTGGCCAGCTGGCAGCGCCCTGCGGTCTTCGACTGGCTGCAAGAGAAAGGCAACGTCAACGAAACCGAAATGCACCGCGTGCTGAACTGCGGCGTGGGCATGGTGATCTGCGTGGCGCAGGAGCACGTTGAAACCGCGCTGAACGTACTGCGCGAAGCCGGCGAGCAGCCTTGGGTCATCGGCCAGATCGCCAGCGCTGCCGAAGGCGCGGCCCAGGTTGAACTGAAGAACCTTAAGGCGCATTGATGCCTGTCACCTGTGATGTCGTGGTGCTGCTTTCCGGCACCGGCAGTAATTTGCAGGCCCTGATCGACAGCACGCACACCGGCGACAGCCCGGTGCGCATCGCTGCGGTAATTTCCAACCGCAGCGATGCCTACGGCCTGCAACGCGCCAGGGACGCGGGTATCGAGACCCGCTCGCTGGATCACAAGGCGTTCGACGGTCGCGAGGCCTTCGACCGCGCCTTGATCGAACTGATCGACACCTTCAACCCCAAGCTCGTCGTACTTGCCGGCTTCATGCGCATCCTCAGCGCTGATTTCGTGCGGCATTACGAAGGGCGCCTGCTCAATATCCACCCTTCCCTGCTGCCCAAGTACAAAGGCCTGCACACCCATCAACGCGCCCTCGATGCCGGCGACCGCGAGCATGGCTGCAGCGTGCACTTTGTCACCGAGGAACTCGATGGCGGGCCTCTGGTCGTACAGGCAGTGGTTCCGGTAGAGTCGGATGACTCTGCGCAGACGCTTGCGCAACGGGTTCATACCCAGGAACACAGGATTTACCCGTTGGCTGTTCGCTGGTTTGCCGAGGGTCGGTTGATTCTTGGTGAACAGGGTGCATTATTGGATGGTCAGTTACTCGCGGCCAGCGGCCACTTGATTCGAACCTAGGAGATTTTATGCGTCGCGCCCTGCTCTTCGCTTTTGCGCTGTTCGCTCTGCCTGCCGTGCAAGCGGCGGACCTTCACCCCTTCTCCGTCAGCTACACCGCCGACTGGAAACAACTGCCCATGAGTGGCTCGGCTGAACGCAGCCTGACCAAGAACGGCGACGGCACCTGGACCTTGAACTTCAAGGCCTCGATGATGATTGCCAGCTTGACCGAAACCAGCGTGATCCTGTTCGACAAGGACACCCTGCAACCCAAGAGCTACAGCTTCGAGCGCGGCGGTTTGGGCAAGGCGAAGAAGATCAACCTGGATTTCGATCAGGCGACCAAGAAGATCACCGGCTTTGAAAACAAGGACCCGGTTAACGTCACCCTCGAAAGCGGCATGCTCGACAAGTCCACCTATCAACTCGCCCTTCAGCGCGATGTGGCTGCCGGCAAGAAAAGCATGAGCTACCGAGTGGCCGAAGGTACGGATGTGGATACCTATGACTTCCGCGTCATGGGCCCGGAAAAAGTCCAGACCAAGGTAGGCTCCATCGACGCGATCAAGGTTGAACGCGTGCGTGATCCATCCCAGAGCAAGCGCATCACGCAGATGTGGTTTGCCAAGGACCAGGGCGGCATTCTGGTTGCCTTGCGCCAGGTTGAAACGGATGGCAAGGAATACAACATCATGCTGCAGGATGGCACCGTTGACGGTAAGGCTGTCAAAGGGAGCTGATTGCCCTGATGAGTTAAAAAGAGCCTCGCTGAATGCGGGGCTTTTTTTCGCCCGGATTTTTTGCGTTGAAAGCTCTACCGCCATCGGGAGCAAGCCCCCTCCCACACTTGGAATGCATTCCAAATGTGGGAGGGGGCTTGCTCCCGATGGCGTCAGTAGGTTGCCCCCAACATGAAACTTTTGTCATTTAAGTCATGCCACCAGCACCAAACGCCACGGTTTACACGGCCTGCGGGAATGTTGCGTTTCCTGCAATGAATTGTTGCGCGCAAAATCGGTTTACTTAGCAAGCTAACAAACCATATAACAAAGGCCTGCGACGACTTGCCGCAGATCAACCAGAGATTGGAGCAAGCAGATGACTGTAAAAGTAACTGAACGCGACGATGAACATATGTCCCATGAAGCGGTAGGCCACGGGATTCACATCTGGGACGTACATCAACAAGATTTGCTGGTCGGCATGTTTCACAACGAGAGCGATGCCCACAATTATAAAAACGAACTTGAATCGCTTGAAATGAGACGCCAGGCAGAAGGCTCCTGAAACCCTGAAATCGCGTAGACGCCCCGGCCCACGCAGCCAGGGCCGCCTACAAACAGAAACCCCGCCTTTTGAGCGGGGTTCTTCGTTTTCTAAAGTGGCCGTTTTCCTAAAACGTAACAACAAATAGACAATTGGTAATGATTCTCGATAGTATCGCTCCGCTTTTCACTCGGCCCCACGAAAACGGAGTTTGACCTCATGCATGGACACCTCACCACACCGGAACAATCGCTGCTTGGCCGCTGGGGTGAAGCGCTGGCTACGCGTCAATTCCAGGCCAGGCACATCACCCTTCAGACACTGGTCGCCACCTTGGCGCCCGCCTGCGAACGTAGTTTTCAACGCCTGATCCAGGCCCTGTTTCGTGAAGGCCTGCTCGATCCGAACACCCTCAGCCATGACGAAGACGACCACTGCTGGCTGGTGCTGCCCGACCAGAGCCGCCTGCGCTTTGAGCACCTGCGCCCCGGCCGCATGGCCAGCTGGGATTTGCGAGGCAAGGTCAGCGTCCTGCGGGTTGGGCAGCCCGAACAGACCATCCAGTTCCCGTCGCAGTTGCTGACCTTACTGAACACCCGCCTCGAGTCGCCTGCCGCCCCAGAAGTCCTGGACCGCCTCAACACAGAGATCGACGACAGCTTCATCAACGACACCCTGTGCCTGGCCTTCCACGAGCAATGGACGCTCGAGCTGCACGCCTCGATGGACCCCGTACATCAGCACAACCTGCTCAGCTACCTCAAGCACGATCCAGAGGCTGGCAACCCGACGTCAGTGCTTGAGCAATGGGGCACGCTCGGCCATCCCTGGCACCCCAACTACAAGACTAAGCTGGGTTTGGCGACAGACCAAGTGATCGAATTCTCGCCTGAGTTCGAAGCGCGTTTCCCGGTATTGCTGTGTGCGCTGCACCGCCAGTACGCCCATGTCGAAAGCCTGGCCGGCACGGCAGATTACTGGCAGTGGTGGCAAGGGCAATTCCCCCAAGCTGCTCGCCAGTTGACGGCGCACCTGACCGTACAGGGCCTTGAGGCCCGCGATTATCTGCCGCTGCCTGCCCACCCTTGGCAAGCTCGCCAGGAGCTACCGCAGCTGTTCGCCAATGAAATCGGCGACCAGCTGTTGGTGCTCACCGATATCGTTGCATTCACGGCCCACCCAACCATGTCGTTCCGCACCGTTTTGCCTGAAGGCCGCAGCGACGCGCCCATGGTCAAGCTTCCGGTTTCGCTGCGCCTGACCAGCGTGCAGCGCACGGTGTCGCCACGCTCGGCGCGCATGGGGCCGCGGATCAGCCATCTGTTGCAGACCATCCTGGCGCGTGAGCCCGGGCTGCAGAACATCCTAAGCATCCTCCCCGAGCGCCTGGGCATGCATTTCAAGCCACAGCCGGTGAATGACGAGCACTCCCGCCACCTGGCGGTGCTTTATCGCGACAACCCGCAGAGCCTGCTCCAAACCGGCGAAATGGCCGTCCCGGTGGGCAGCCTGTTTGCCACCGACCAGCATGGGCAGCCGTTGCTGAGGCAGTGGGTCCGCCTGAGCCAAGGCGCCGACGATGCACAGGCCCTCTGTGCGTTTTTCAAGGACTACGCATCCATTGCCGTGCCGGCCCTGCTGGGCATGTACCTGCGCTATGGCGTGGCCTTCGAGGCTCATCAACAGAATTCCTTTATGGTCATGGGTGCGGACGGGCAAGTCAGCCGTCTGCTGTTGCGCGATTTCGGCGATATTCGGATCGACCGCAAAACCTTGCACGCCCAGGGTCTGGATATCGAACTGCATGATCCGAAAATGACCTTGTACGACGATGCAGGTTTCGTACGCGACAAGCTGCTGCACACGGTGTTCATGTGCCACTTGGGCGAGCTGGTATTGCTCGGCGCGCGCCACTTCGAGGTTCCCCAGGCGCTGTTGTGGGATGAACTGTCAGCGCAGGTCAGCCAGTGCTTCGATGATGTGCGCAGCGAGGTCGACCCTCAGCGCTGGCTGACCGAACGTGCCGCGCTGCTGGAACAGGACTGGCCGGCCAAGTCGTTCATGCGCATGCGACTGATGGAAAGCCATGCCGATATCGTCGGGCGCCTGCCCAACCCGCTGAGTAGCGCCGCCAATGTCGGCTAACAGCACGGCGCTGCGCTTACTGGTGGTGATTCAGCTGGTGTCGATGGGCGCCATGGAAATGAGCGGTCCTTTCTGGCCATTGCAAATCCAGAAGCTGCTTGGCGCCGCCAACGCCCAGTACACCGGCCTGCTGTCTGCGCTGGTGTATGCGGGGCCGATGATGGCGGCGATGGTGCTCACGCCCATGTGGGGGCGCCTGGGTGATCGTACCGGGCACAAGCCGATGATCATCCGCGCGCTGCTGGCGCTGGCGGTATGCCAGGCGCTGGCCGCCATCACCTACGATCCCTGGCTGCTGGTGGCGATCCGGGTAGCGCAGGGTGCGCTGGCCGGCTTTATTGCGGCCGCGCAGGCCTATGCGCTGGCCTACTGCGGCGATAGCGGTCGCGGGCATATCCTGGCGCGGCTGCAATCTGCCACCGCCGTGGGCTCCCTGGCCGGGCCGGTGTTGGGCGGCTGGCTGATGGACATATCCGGTTTCGCATTGCTGTGCTACAGCGCCACCGCAGTCTGCCTGTTGTGCGCAATAATCAGCGCCTTCTTACCCAACGACTCACCACGATCGAGACCCGCGCGTACCTCGACGCCCGCCGCACTCCCCAAAGGCTGGCTCGGCGCGATGCTGGGGATCATCGTCTTGATCCAAGCAGCCAAGATGATGCCGCAACCGTTCTACGCCTTATATGTTGCCGATGTTCTGCACGCGCCCGCGTGGCTGATCGGCTCCAGCTATGCCGCCAGCGCATTAACCCTGGCGCTGTCCGCGCCGTTGTGGGGCCGCCTGTTTGATCGACATCAACCTGCACACACGCTGCGCATCATTGAGTGGGTCACCTGGGCCTGCGCCTTCACGCTGGCCTTCACGGCATTGGCGAATGAATGGTTTGGCTTCCTCGCCAGCCGGCTGCTGTGGGGGGTGTGGCAAGGCGCTTTGCTGCCGGTGGCCTACACGCTGATCGCCAACACCGTTGCACCCAGCCAGCAGGGGTTTGCCCTGGGCCTGGGCAACAGCGCCGCCAAGGCCGGCGCGCTGTGCGGCGCGCTGCTGGGTGGCATCGGCATGGCCATGGTGGGCCTGGCGCACAGCTTCTGGCTGGTCGCGCTGACATATGCCCTGGCTGCGCTGGGCATCCGCGCCATTCGTTCGCTCACTCGCACACCTGAGACGTCCGTTTTTTCTGTCACTACTTCTAATAACTCAAAGGCAAGGTCATGAACACATTACAATGGGCCGTTCTGCTGCCCCTGCTCGGGTCGATCAGTGCGCCCGTCTGGGCCGATCAAACTGAAGAAACGCCGGCGACCAGCCTGCAACTACAGGCCACGGTGGTCTCGGCCACGCGCAGTGAAACCAGCATTGCGGCGATCCCGGGCTCGGTGCAGGTCATCAATGAAGAACAACTGCGCCAGCAGACCTCGGCAGGACGCCGGGTTGCCGATATTCTCGGGCAACTGGTCCCAGGCATCGCGCCCTCCAGCGGCGGCATGAGCAACTTCGGCCAGACGCTTCGCGGGCGCAATACGCTGATCCTGATCGACGGGGTTTCCCAGAACGCCACGCGTGACAACTTTCGGCAGCTCAACAGCGTGGCACCGGAAAGCATCGAGCGCATCGAAGTGATTTCCGGCGCCAGCAGCGTCTACGGCGCCGGCGCATCGGGCGGCATCATCAACATCATCACCAAGCGCAACAAAGGTGAAGACCTGGCCTTCAGCAGCAAGATCGGCATGACCGCCGGTGACAACCTCAGTCACAAAGGCTTTTCCTACCAGGCATTCCAGAGCGCAACAGGCCGCCAGGGCCCGCTGGACTGGTATGTGTCGGGCAACGCCGTGCAACGCAACGACCAGTTCGACGGTAACGGCAAGCGCATTCCCCAGGACACGTCCCAGGGCAGCAACATGGACACCGACACCTACGACCTGCAAGGTCGCTTCGGCTACGAGCTGGATGACGACAAAAAGCTCAGCCTGTCGCTGCAAGACTACAAAGACGAACAAGACACCCGCTACACCAAGAACCCACGCATCACCAGCGAGGCAGTCGCGGTGAAAGGCCTGGACCTGGACGACCAGCCGTCCACCCACAACCAGGCGGTCAACCTCAATTACGCCGACAAGGACTTCTACGGCCAGGGCTTGCAGGTCGAAAGTTACTGGCGCCGCGCCGATGCGCTGTTCTTCCCGGACCTGTCCCGGGGCCGAGCCGGGGTGTCGGACAACAACAGCGTGCAAGATGTGTATGGCCTGCGCGCCGCGATCGACACGCAAATGCCGGACATCGGCCCGGCGACCGGCAACCTGGTCTGGGGGGCCGACTATGATCATGAAACCTCGCGCCAACGCGGCGACCAGTACCGCGTCAACGGCCTGACGTACACCAAGACGGGTACCACCTTCGAGCTGGGCCCGGACATCCAGACCACCACCAAGGCGATCTTTGGCCAGCTGTCCTATGACATCGGTGACTGGACGTTGCGCGGTGGCGTGCGCCGTGAATGGATCGAGAGCAAGGTCGACGACAGCATCGCCTATGGCGAAATCGTTCAGACCGGCAACCGCGCGACACTGCCGGGCGGCACCCTCAAGTATGACGACACCCTCTACAACCTCGGCGCGGTGTACCACCTGAGTGAAAACCAGGATGTGTTCGCCAACTTCAGCCAGGGCTTTTCCCTGCCGGATATCCAGCGCTTCCTGCGTGACGTCAACAGCACGTACAACATTCAAGACCTCAATGCCCAGGCGTTGAAGGTCAACAGCTATGAACTGGGCTGGCGTGGCAACTGGGACAAGTGGCTGGCCAATGTCACGGCGTATGAAAACACTTCGGATGTGACGCAGTTCTATGATGCCAATGACCGCGTGCTACGCCTGATCAACCAGAAAGAGCGCGTGCGCGGTATCGAAACCAGCCTGACGTACAACGTCACCGACCAGTGGTCGGTCGGCGGCACGTACGCCTATTCCAAAGGCGAGACCCAGCAGAACGGCAAGTGGATCGACCTGCCTGCCACCCGTATCTCCCCGGCCAAGACCACCGCGTTCGTCGGCTATGACCGTGGCGACTACAGCCTGCGCCTGCAGGGCATGCGCTTGGCCAACTATGACGCCGCGTTCAAGGACAACAACGGGCGCGATATCCAGGGCTACACGCTGGTAGACCTGCTGGGCTCGGTAAGGCTGCCGGTGGGTCGCCTTGAAGGTGCGGTGTACAACCTCTCCAACCGCAACTACCAGAACATGTTCGCCCAGGCCAACGCCCGTGCGCCGTACCCGAATGCCGAAGGTCGTACCTTCAGCCTGAGCTACGCGGTGGATTGGTAACAGGCTGGCGCGGCACGGTAAAAACACAAACCCCGCCTTTTGGCGGGGTTTGTTGTTTTCAGCGGTTTACCACATCAGGTCATCCGGGATCTGGTAGGCGGCGTACGGATCATCCTCATCCGGCACCTGGCTTTCGGTCAGGATATTGAGCTGCACGATACGCTCCGGCGCGCGCTCCTGGATCTTCAGCGCGGCTTCGCGCGGGATCACCTCGTAGCCGCCGCCGTGATGCACGATGGCCAGGGAGCCGTTGCTCAGCTTGTTACGCATCAGCGTGTTGACCGACAGGCGCTTGACCTTCTTGTCATCCACGAAGTTGTAGTAGTCCTCGGTGGTCAACTTGGGCAGGCGCGAGGTTTCGATCAATTGCTTGACCTGGGCCGTGCGGGCCTTGGCCTCGGCTTTTTCCTGCTGCTGACGGTTCAGCTCCTGGTCGCGCTTGACCTTTTCGGCGTGCGCCTCGGCTGCCAGGCGCGCCTGGGTGTCATCGACCTCGGCCTGACCCTTGTGGACCAGCCGCTGCTGTTTCTGCTTCTCTTTGCCGACCTGCTTGGCCTGCTTTTGGTTGACCAGACCTGCTTTGAGCAACTGGTCGCGAAGGGAAAGGCTCATGGTGCGTACTCACTTAGGCAACTGCTCAACCGCAGCTGGAAACATTCTTTTCCTGGCGTTTGGCTTCGCCCCACAGGGCGTCCAACGTTTCGAGGGTGCAATCTTCTATGGGTTGATGCGTCTCGCGCAATGCCTGTTCGATAAATCGGAAACGCCGCTCGAACTTGGCATTGGCGCCACGCAACGCGGTTTCCGGGTCGACCTTGAGGTGACGGGCCAGGTTGACCGCCGCAAACAGCAGGTCACCGACTTCATCGGCAATGGCTGCCGAGTCGTTATCGGCCATGGCTTCGAGCACTTCATCCAGCTCTTCGCGCACGTTATCCACCACCGGCAACGCCGACGGCCAGTCGAAACCCACCTGGCTGGCGCGCTTTTGCAACTTGGCGGCACGGGACAGGGATGGCAAGGCAGTGGGCACGTCATCGAGCAGGGACAATTGCTCGGGTGCGTCGGACTTTTCCGCGCGCTCCTCGGCCTTGATCTGCTCCCAACGCTGCTTGACCTGCTCTTCGCTCAGTTGAGGAATATCCAGCGGTGCATACAGGTCGCCGGTCGGGAACACATGGGGATGACGGCGGATCAGCTTGCGGGTGATGCTGTCGATCACCCCGGCAAATTCGAAGCGCCCTTCTTCCCGCGCCAGCTGGCTGTAATAAACAACCTGGAACAACAGGTCGCCCAACTCGCCTTGCAGATGATCGAAGTCGCCACGCTCGATGGCGTCGGCCACTTCATAGGCCTCTTCCAGGGTATGCGGCACGATGGTGGCGTAGGTTTGCTTGATGTCCCATGGGCAGCCGTATTGCGGGTCGCGCAGGCGGCTCATGAGGTGCAGCAGGTCTTCAAGTGAATACATCATCGTATTTCCAATCAGGTATGAACACCGCCGATCCAATGTGGGAGGGGGCTTGCCCCCGATTGAAATGGGTCAGTCAATAAAGGTGCCAGCTGACCCTCCCTCATCGGGGGCAAGCCCCCTCCCACATTTTAATCCGCGTTCATCCAGCTGTTCATGGGGTGCGATTACGCCGCGTCTCAATGATGTTCGGCAACTGCGATATCCGTCCCAGCAACCGCCCCAGCGCGTCCAGCCCCGGAATCTCGATGGTCAGGGACATCAATGCGGTGTTGTCCTCTTTATTCGAGCGGGTGTTGACCGCCAGCACGTTGATCCGCTCATTGAGCAGCACCTGCGAGACGTCGCGCAGCAGACCGGAGCGGTCGTAGGCACGGATGATGATGTCCACCGGGTACGTGAGCACCGGCACCGGGCCCCAGCTGACCTGGATGATCCGCTCCGGCTCGCGCCCGCCCAGCTGCAGCACCGAGGCGCAGTCCTGGCGGTGAATGCTCACCCCGCGTCCCTGGGTGATGTAGCCGACGATGGCGTCGCCCGGCAACGGCTGGCAGCAGCCGGCCATTTGCGTCATCAGGTTGCCCACGCCCTGGATCTGGATATCGCCACGTTTGCCAGGCTTGTAGCCGGTGGCCTTGCGCGGGATCAGTTCCAGCTGTTCGTTGCCGCGCTCCGGCTCCACCAGTTGCTGGGCCAGGTTGACCAGCTGGGCCAGGCGCAAATCACCGGCACCGAGGGCGGCGAACATGTCTTCGGCGATCTTCATGTTGGCCTTTTCGGCCAGCTTGTCGAAGTCCACCTGGGGCAGGCCCAGGCGTGCCAGTTCGCGTTCGAGCAAGGTCTTGCCGGCAGCGACGTTCTGGTCGCGGGCCTGCAGTTTGAACCAGTGCACGATCTTCGCCCGCGCCCGCGAGGTGGTGATGTAACCCAGGTTCGGGTTCAGCCAGTCGCGGCTCGGCGTGCCGTGCTTGCTGGTGATGATCTCGACCTGCTCACCGGTTTGCAGGCTGTAGTTGAGCGGCACAATGCGCCCGTTGATCTTGGCGCCCCGGCAGTTGTGGCCGATTTCGGTGTGCACGCGGTAAGCGAAGTCCAGTGGCGTGGCGCCCTTGGGCAAATCGATGGCGTGGCCGTCGGGGGTGAAGATGTAGACCCGGTCCGGTTCGATATCCACGCGCAACTGTTCGGCCAGGCCGCCGATGTCGCCGAGTTCTTCGTGCCATTCCAGCACCTGGCGCAACCAGGAGATTTTCTCTTCGTACTGGTTGGAACCGGCCTTGACGTCGGTGCCCTTGTAGCGCCAGTGCGCGCAAACGCCCAACTCCGCCTCTTCGTGCATGGCGTGGGTGCGGATCTGCACTTCCAACACCTTGCCTTCAGGGCCGATCACCGCCGTGTGCAGCGAGCGGTAGCCGTTTTCCTTGGGGTTGGCGATGTAGTCGTCGAACTCTTTGGGAATATGCCGCCACAGGGTATGCACGATCCCCAGCGCGGTGTAGCAATCGCGCATTTCCGGCACCAGCACACGCACGGCGCGTACGTCGTAGATCTGGCTGAACGCCAGGCCCTTGCGCTGCATTTTGCGCCAGATCGAATAGATGTGCTTGGCGCGGCCGCTGATGTCGGCATCGACGCCGGTGGCCTGCAACTCGGCGCGCAACTGGCCCATCACGTCGCTGATAAAGCGCTCGCGGTCGAGCCGCCGCTCGTGCAGCAGCGTGGCGATCTGTTTGTATTGATCGGGTTCGAGGTAGCGGAAGGACAGGTCCTCCAGCTCCCATTTGATATGACCGATACCCAGGCGGTGCGCCAGCGGCGCGTAGATGTCGAAGACCTCGCGGGCGACGCGGTTGCGCTTCTCGTCGTCGGCGGTTTTCACCGCACGGATCGCGCAGGTACGTTCGGCCAGCTTGATCAGCGCGACGCGCACGTCGTCGACCATCGCTACCAGCATCTTGCGCAGGTTTTCCACCTGGCCCTGGGTACCCAGCACCATCGATTGGCGCGGGCTGAGGCTGGCACTGATGGCCGCCATGCGCAGCACGCCGTCGATCAGCTTGGCCACCACGGCGCCGAAACGCTGGCCGACGGTCGGCAACGGGATATGCCCTTCACGCACACCGCGATAGAGCACGGCGGCGATCAGCGAATCCTGGTCCAGCTTGAGATCGGCAAGGATCTCGGCGATTTCCAACCCGGTACGAAAGCTCGACGTGCCTTCCGCCCACAGGTTCTTGGCCGCATTGTCCTGTTGTTCAGACTCACGAGCGAACTCGCAGGCTGCTTTCAAGGCTTCACGGTCCAGTGCCGGGTCGACACTGACGGCATGATCCAGCCATGCCTCGAGATTGATACTGCCGTCGGTGTTGATCGGCTGGTGTGCTCTCACCTGTACCATCTTGCTTACCTTCCCTACGACGCACCTTGGATGCGCCAAAAATCATCGCCGACCTTGCTGCAGGCTCCCTGGCATTCACGGCCCTGGAGACTGCAGGCCAGTCGGATTAAACGGGCATCCTAGCCCGCTTCAAATAACGCCATGGCCTCGACATGCGCTGTCTGCGGAAACATGTCGAGGATCCCGGCACGCTTTAGCCGGTAACCTTGCTTGACCAACTCAACCGTGTCCCGCGCCAGCGTAGCGGGGTTGCAGGACACATACACCAGGCGCTTGGCTCCCAGGGCGGCCAGTTTGCGCACAACCTCCTGGGCACCATCGCGGGGTGGGTCCAAGAGTACCGCAGAAAAGCCCTGTTTGGCCCATTCCGCGTCGGTCAGGGGCTGGGACAAATCGGCCTGAAAAAACTGCACATTATGCAAATTATTGCTGATGGCATTCTCTGCTGCGCGCTCCACCATAGCCTGAACGCCTTCCACCGCAACGACTTCGCGTACCTGACTGGCCAGTGGCAGGGCAAAATTGCCCAGCCCGCAAAACAGGTCCAGCACTCGCTCATCGGGTTGCGGCGCCAACCATTGCAGGGCCTGGGCTACCATCGCCTCGTTGACCCCGGCGTTGACCTGCACAAAATCTCCTGGCCGGTAAGCCAGCTCCAAATCCCACGCCTCAAGGCGGAAACCGAGCGCCCTGCCCGGCTCGACCGGTTGCGGCTGCCCCTCGCCCTGCAGCCACAATTGGGCGTCATGGAAGCTGCAAAATTCCTGCAGTACCTGCATGTCCGCGTCCGACAGCGGTGCCATATGCCGAAGCAACACGGCGATGGACGAGCCGCTGAACAGCTCCACATGCCCCAACGCCTGAGGTTTGCTCAAGCGGCGCAGCATGTTCGGCAGACGCTGCATGATCGGTTGCAAGGCCTGTACCAGTACCGGGCAATCGTCGATGGCGACGATGTCCTGGCTGGCCACCGCGCGAAAACCCACCTCGAGTTTTTTCGCCTTGGCATCCCAGCGCACGGCCACGCGGGCGCGGCGGCGGTAGCCGAATTCCGGCCCGCTCAGGGGCGCGGCCCACTCTTGCGGTTCGACACCGGCCACGCGCGACAATTGCTCGGCGAGCATGCGCTGTTTCAGGGCAAGTTGTTCGTCGTGAGGCAAATGCTGCACGCTGCAGCCGCCACAGCGGCCAACGTGGGCGCAGGGTGCGGGGCGGCGCAGTTCGCTGGCCTTGAACACACGCTCGGTGCGCGCCTCGACCACCTTGCCGTGGGCGCCGAGCACCCGCGCTTCCACCTCTTCGCCGGCCAGCGCACCGTTGACGAACCAGGTGCGGCCTTCGAAGAACACGATGCCGCGACCGTCGTTGGCCAGGCGCTCGATGGTCAGGCGCTGCTTCTTGCCCACGGGGATTTGCGGGGCCCGGCTGCCGCCCGTCGGTTGGAAGCGCAGGCCTTTCTCGTGCTTGGCCATCAGTTGGGTTCGTCGAAGATGCCGGTCGACAGGTAACGGTCGCCTCGGTCACAGATGATCGCGACGATCACCGCGTTTTCGACTTCCCTGGACAAACGCAACATACCGGCCACGGCGCCGCCGGACGACACGCCGCAGAAGATGCCTTCTTCACGGGCCAGGCGGCGGGTGGTGTCTTCGGCTTCGCGCTGGGCCATGTCGATGATGCGGTCCACGCGCGTGGCGTTGTAGATTTTCGGCAAGTACTCTTCGGGCCAGCGCCGGATACCGGGGATTGCCGCGCCTTCCATCGGCTGCAGGCCGACGATTTGAATCGCCGGGTTCTGCTCCTTGAGGTAGCGCGAATTGCCCATGATGGTGCCGGTGGTGCCCATGGAACTGACGAAATGGGTGATGGTGCCCTGGGTCTGGCGCCAGATTTCCGGGCCGGTGCTGGTGTAGTGCGCTTCGGGGTTATCCCCGTTGGCGAATTGGTCCAGCACAACGCCACGGCCTTCGGCGGCCATGCGTTCGGCGAGGTCGCGGGCGCCTTCCATGCCTTCTTCCTGGGTGACCAGCACCAGTTCGGCGCCATAGGCGGTCATCGCCGCCTTGCGTTCGGCGCTGCCGTTGTCGGGCATGATCAGCACCATCTTGTAACCCTTGATCGCGGCGGCCATGGCCAGGGCGATCCCGGTATTACCCGAAGTGGCTTCGATCAGCGTGTCGCCCGGCTTGATCTGCCCGCGCAGTTCGGCGCGGGTGATCATCGACAACGCCGGGCGGTCCTTGACGGAACCGGCCGGGTTGTTGCCTTCAAGCTTGAGCAACAAGGTATTGCTGGTTTCACCCGCCATGCGTTGCAAGCGGACCAGGGGGGTATTGCCGACGCAATCGGCGATTGTAGGGTACTGCAAGGTCATGGCGTATTCGCAATCCAGACTGCGGGGCGCACATCATACCGGGAAAGGTCGGCGGGCCATATCACGCAAAGTGCGGTGCTTATGGCTTATAGGAATAAGGCAGAGGTGTGGTGCCTATGAGGGTGCCATCGGGGGCAAGCCCCCTCCCACAGTTGATCGCGTTCCAACATGAGAATGCGGTCGAATGTGGGAGGGGGCTTGCCCCGGTACAAACCGGGGACATCGTTTACATTTCTAACCGGGGACATGGTTTACAGGTTAATACGCATGATCAGGAGGTAACTGATCATGCCCTGGAACCAAGAGTCTCCGATGAATCAACGAATCAGACTGGTCGCTGACTGGCTTTCTGGTAATTACACCAAAAGCCAGCTGGCGCGCCGCTTTAACGTAAGTCGGCCTACCGTCGACAAATGGATCGGCCGGCACAATGGCGATTTAAAGTCGTTAGCCGAACTGTCCCGACGCCCTCACAACAGCCCCAATAAAACCGACGATGAAATCCTGGCCCGTGTGGTGGCGATGAAGGAGGCGCACGATAAATGGGGTCCGAAGAAGCTTCTCGAGCTATTGCGACTTGAAGATCCCTCCATCGCCTGGCCTTCCCCAAGTACAGCAGGCCAATGGCTTGATCGACTTGGGCTCGTCCAAAAGCGGCGCTTCAAGCGCAGACACGGTAATTCCCCTGTAGTAATGCGCGAGGCCAACGAACCTAACCAGACGTGGTGCGCCGACTACAAAGGGCAATTCAAAATGCATAACGCGCAGATGTGCTTCCCTTTGACCATCACAGACCACGCTTCCCGGATGATTTTGGCGTGCAGGGCTCATTCAAAGATCAAGACTGAACCTGTTAAACAAGCCTTTGAGAGACTGTTTCAGGAGTACGGCATGCCCGAAGTTATTCGGTCGGACAACGGTGTTCCGTTTGCCTCTCCTGGCCTGGCAAGAATATCCACGCTGGCAGTTTGGTGGATACGTCTGGGCATCTATCCGGAGCGCACCATGCCAGGAAGACCGGCCCAAAATGGTCGCCATGAGCGGATGCACCGTAGCTTGAAACTGGAGCTGCCCTTAGGAGAAAACTTAATCGAGCAGCAGCTTTTGCTGGAGCATTTCAGGCATGAGTTCAATTACGTGCGCCCTCATGAAGCGCTCGGTATGAAGCGTCCAGGGGACGTGTATGTGCCGTCTACGCGGATTTACCCAGGATGCTTGCCGGATGTGGAGTATCCGTCCGAAATGAAGGTTCGAAGCGTCAGACAGGACGGGTCGATCAAGTGGAACGGCAAGTTGGTATTTATCAGCGAGGCGCTGTCAGGGGAGCAGATAGGGCTTAAAGAGGCTGAGGATGATGTTTGGGATTTGTACTTGTGTGATTATCCCCTGGGAAGGCTTGGGCGAGGTATGACCCGCGTCCAAGCCTCAAATGTGTAAACGATGTCCCCGGTTTCAGATGTAAACGATGTCTACGGTTCTACACCCCGATAGCCGCACCTCGATAACCAGCCGGGCCCTAATCCCCACCGCCATGATTTCTCTGAAAAACCCCTTCCCCCATCGCCGCAATCTGCCCCTCGATCAATGCTTCAAAGGGTTTCAACAACGGCTCAAACGATGTCGGCGCTTCCAGTACCTGCAACGCTTGCACGATCGCTTCGACCGTCGACAAGGCTCCAGGCCCCGGCGCCTTGCGCAAGCGATACCGGGAGACGCCGCCGTTGGCCAGCGTCACCCGAGGCAACGCTGCCAGCAACGGATTGAGGTGCAGCAACTTGCGCGCCTTGCGCCAGGTGCCGTCGGGCACCACCAGTAGCAGCGGCTGATCACCAGGCGTATAGCCTTGCAATGGCTGAGCATCATCGGCCGGGAACAGCAGACGCGCCTGATAACCGGGCGGGCTCAATAACGTCGCCAGATCCTCGAACACCTCCCCCACCACCAACTGCGCATTGGTGAGCCCCAACGCCGCCAGTCGCGCAGTATTGAGCGCATGGTTGACCTCGCTCGGATGCTGCAACAGCAGCACGCGCGTGCGACTGTCGAGGCTGGGGATCAGCGAACACAAACAGTGGCTGAGTGGCCTGAGGCAACGGGAACACTGGGGTCTGGACATGGTTTTCAGGCCTGGTTGAGCTGGGCTTTGAGTAAATCGCGGAAGGTCTGGATCAGCGGCTCGCGGCTGCGCCCCCGACGCATGATCATCGAAAAAGGCGCCTGGTAGCCAAAGGTCGCCGGCAGCAGCACGCGCAGGTCGCCCTTGTCGGCCCAGGCTTGCGCGTAGTGCTCGGGTAAATAGCCGATGTAGGCGCCCGACAGCACCAGGATCAGTTGCGCCTCCATGCTTTCCACCGTCGCGGCGCTGTGCTTGAAGCCATGGCGCGCCAGTTCGGCCTGGCTCCAGTAGCCGCGCCCGACCATGCGTTGCTGGGTGATGACCTGCTCGGGGATGCGCCGCTCGTTGAACAACGGATGCCGGGTGCTGCAATACAGCCAGTGCTGCTCGCGGTACAACGGCATATAGATCAGCCCGCTCATGCGGTTGGAGAACGCGCCGATGGCCAGGTCCAGGCGATTGTCCTGCACCCCCAGTTGCAGTTCATAAGGGCTCATCACCGACAGATGCAAATGTACCGCTGGATGTTCGAGGCTGTAGGCGCCGATCACCTCAGCAAACGGCAGGGCTTTATCGCTGACGGTGGAGTCGAGCACGCCGAGCTTGAGGGTGCCGCGTAATTCGCCCTTCAACGCGGCGGCATATTGCTCGAAGCCTTCCAGCTCGGCCAATAAACGCAAGGTTTCCTGATGAAACAGCTCGCCCTTGCTGGTCAGGCTGAAGCCGCCCCGCCCGCGGTGGCACAGCACCAGGCCCAGCGCCGATTCCAGCTGGCTCATGTAGGTGCTGATGGCTGACGTCGACAGGTTGAGTTCGTGCTGCGCATTGGCGAACCCCTGGTGGCGCACGACGCTGACGAAGATGCGCAGGAGTTTCAGGTCGGGCAAGGCGTTGGCCATGGGTTCTCCGGATTCAGCTCAAGCGGCGCAGTCTACCCCAGGCTTTAGTTTAGAAAAATCTGAACTAAGTATTTGCCCGTGGCGATTCTTTCGTTTCCATGTATTTCGCAGAATCGGCCCCCAGATAACCACAACAACGATGAGGCAATCCCGTGGACAAGATTTTCCACCAACCACTGGGCGGCAACGAAATGCCGCGCTTCGCCGGCATCGCCACCATGATGCGCCTGCCCCACCTGCAAACGGCCAAGGGCCTGGACGCCGCGTTTGTCGGCGTGCCCCTGGACATTGGCACCTCGCTGCGCGCCGGTACCCGCTTCGGCCCGCGTGAAATCCGCGCCGAATCGGTGATGATCCGCCCGTACAACATGGCCACCGGTGCGGCGCCGTTCGATTCGCTGTCGGTTGCAGACATCGGCGATGTGGCGATCAACACCTTCAACCTGCTGGACGCGGTGCGCATCATCGAAGAGGCCTACGATGAAATCCTCGAGCACGACGTCATTCCCCTGACCCTGGGCGGCGACCACACCATCACCCTGCCGATCCTGCGGGCCATCCACAAGAAACACGGCAAGGTCGGGCTGGTGCACATCGACGCCCACGCCGACGTCAACGACCATATGTTCGGCGAGAAAATCGCCCACGGCACCACCTTCCGCCGTGCCGTGGAAGAGGGTTTGCTCGATTGCGACCGCGTGGTGCAGATCGGCCTGCGCGCCCAGGGCTACACCGCCGAAGACTTCAACTGGAGCCGCAAACAGGGCTTTCGTGTGGTTCAGGCCGAAGAATGCTGGCATCACTCCCTCGCGCCCTTGATGGCCGAAGTGCGCGAAAAAGTCGGCGACGGCCCGGTGTACCTGAGCTTTGACATCGACGGCATCGACCCGGCCTGGGCGCCCGGCACCGGCACCCCGGAAATCGGCGGGCTGACCACCATTCAGGCGATCGAGATTATCCGTGGCTGCCAGGGCCTGGACTTGATTGGTTGTGATTTGGTGGAAGTTTCACCGCCCTACGACACCACCGGCAATACCTCACTGCTCGGCGCCAACCTGCTGTACGAGATGCTCTGCGTACTGCCTGGCGTGGCACATCGCTGATGAGCGTGCCAGCGGTGTTAGAGGCGGCGGCCGCGCTGGTCTCGGCCTTCGCTCGCAACGACCGCGCCGCTTACTTCGGCGCGCTGCTCAACCGCGATGCCTACCAGACGTTGTGGAACAGCTGGCGCCGGGACGAGGGGTTCGTGCACCTCAAGCAACGCCGTTGTCAGCCTGCACGGTGACGTGGCGATTTTCATGCATGACGTCGCCACCGAGCTGCGCATGAACGGGGAGCATCACTTCAGCCAGGAACGCGAGACCATCGTCTTCACACGGCAAGGGTCGCGCACAGAACAACAAGGCCTGTGGCTGGCCTGTCACGAACATTTGTCCGCTATGCCGGAAGGGCTGCCGTCCCCTTAGCCAATGTGATCGGAGCTGATCATGAATAATAAAAACAACCAAAACAGTATTCGCACCATAGAAACCAACGGGGTCGAACAGATCCCCGACCACGAACGCACCGCCGCCCCCAAAGATCTGTTCCGGCTGATCTTCGGCGGTGCCAATACCTTTGCCACTGCGGTCTATGGACCAGCCGCCCCGCGCAGTCAGCGCACGGACGCGCGCGTCCCAGCGGTGGCGCAACCCGCCGTCTGATCCCTATAAAAACGATAATCGGAGACTCGCCGTCATGGCTTTGGATTTATTCGTCGTACTCATCTACGCCGCCGGCATGCTCGTGCTCGGCTACTACGGCATGCGCCGCGCCAAGACCCACGAAGACTACCTGGTCGCCGGGCGCAACCTCGGCCCGTCTCTCTATATGGGCACCATGGCCGCCACGGTGCTGGGTGGTGCCTCCACCGTTGGCACCGTGCGCCTGGGATATGTGCACGGCATTTCCGGTTTTTGGCTGTGCGCCGCGCTGGGCACGGGGATCATTGCGCTGAACCTGTTCCTGGCCAAGCCGCTGTTGAAACTGAAAATCTTCACCGTCACCCAGGTTCTGGAAAAACGCTACAACCCCATGGCTCGCCAGGCTAGCGCGGTGATCATGCTGGCCTACGCGCTGATGGTCGTGGTGACCTCGATCCTGGCCATCGGCACCGTCCTGCAGGTGCTGTTCGACCTGCCGTTCTGGATCTCGGTGCTGCTGGGCGGTGGCGTGGTCGTGGTGTATTCGACGATTGGCGGCATGTGGTCGCTGACCCTGACCGATATCGTGCAGTTCGTGATCAAGACCGTCGGCCTGATGTTCATCCTGCTGCCGATCTGCCTGTACCGTGTCGGCGGCTGGGACGAACTGGTGGCCAAGCTGCCGGCGTCGAGTTTCAGCTTCACTACGATCGGCTGGGACACGATCATCACCTACTTCATGATCTACTTCTTCGGCATCCTGATCGGCCAGGACATCTGGCAGCGCGTATTCACTGCCCGTGACGAAAAAGTCGCCCAGTACGCAGGCACGTTCGCCGGCTTCTATTGCATTCTTTACGGCCTGGCGTGCGCTTTGATCGGCATGGCCGCGCACGTGCTGATCCCGGACCTGGAGAACGTCAATAACGCGTTCGCCGCCATCGTCAAAGCCTCACTGCCGGACGGCATTCGTGGCTTGGTGATTGCCGCTGCCCTGGCGGCAATGATGTCAACCGCCAGCGCCGGGCTGCTCGCCGCCTCCACCGTACTAACCGAGGACTTACTGCCACGCTTGCGCGGTGGCAAACAATCGAGCCTGGGCGTTAACCGCCTGTTCACCCTGCTGACCGGCATGGCCGTGCTGGGTATCGCGCTGGTGGTGAACGATGTGATCAGCGCCCTGACCCTGGCCTACAACCTGTTGGTAGGTGGCATGCTGATCCCGCTGATCGGCGCGATCTTCTGGAAGCGTGCAACCACCTGCGGGGCGATCACCTCGATGACGCTGGGTTTCGTGACCGCATTGTTATTCATGTTCAAGGATGGGCTGGACGCAAATACCCCGATTTACTACAGCCTCGCGGTGGCGTTGGTAAGTTTTGTGCTGGTGAGTGTGTTGTCGCGTAAACCGGGGGCGGTGGTGGCAAGGGCGGTTTGAGAGCGGTTCCCTCAGCGGGTGCGACAGCGGATGTCGCACCGGTTTTTTATCATTCACCGTTCATGCGCTCTGGCCTGAATCGTTTCCTGAACCAAAGAGGCCCACACCAACCCCTGTGTGGTGCCCCCTGCATAGGTTCCCCCGGCCGCGATTTGATGGTGGGCGGACCAATGCACTATCGACAGTCCATCTGAGGTGCCCGGCCTGGCACATTCGATTATTTGCAGGTCGCCCTTTTCGACCGCATTGCGGTAGGACCGTGGAAAGTGCCGAGATACCGCGGCAAGGCACGCCTCGAGTACGTGTTCCTTGTGCTCCAACGTCGATCCAGGTGCAACCTGCCCGCCGGAGATCAGAATGTGATCCCCGTCCAGGCGGCAATTCATGACACCGATGGGTAGATCGTACTGCAGCTTGAGCCCGCACATTTCGGCCCCTTCATTCTCTTTGGCGCACAGTTTGAAAAACCAGCCAATGACCGGGATTACAGTGGGTTCCTCTACCCCCATGGCAGTGACAACGAAGTGATCTTTACTCAGCTCGGCAATTTGTACCGGGTTCAGATGATACGGCCGAAATTGAACCCCCGAACGCTGCAACAGACGCTCTAACTCCCGCGTCAGATCATTAAACGCTACCTCATAACCCGATACTTCCACGGCCCGACCGACGCCAGGGACGCCATAACTTGCCTGGAATTGCCGTTGGCTGATCTCTGCGACTTCACTTCCCGGTTTGCCGCTCGGCCAAGTCCTTCTTTGGATATCGCGTTGCTCGCGGATCGCGCCCTCTACGTCAGTGGCATCGTCCCTATAGGCTCTTACAATCCGCGCGCGCGCACAGGGTGCCAGCGACGGGTTATCGGCCAAAAGCTTTTCAAACAGTTCAATGCCTGCCCGATTGCACTCAACGGCCAAATGCTGGTTTCCTGACAGCAGGAACGGGTTATGCAGCGGTTTTGCCGTTGTCTCCGTCGCTGACAGATGACGCATGTTCACCTGCTTGTGACTGGCGCCGTCGCTCTGCCGGTTGCCGCCGTATACGTCGACCTGATAATTCGCCAGGCGAAACATCACGGCTTGGAACAGGCCGTTAATCCCTCTACCGATGATCGATACGCGTGGCGCCTGGGGGTCTATCTGTTGAGAGGGGATCGTCAATGGCTGCGCAAGTCTGCGCCTGACGAGGCCGTGCAAAGCCGTCAAGCTCAGTTGAATGGAGACCGCATAATCCAGATCGCACTGGCAGCCTTCGGTAGTTGCCGCCTGCGCAGTCAGCGTCGCCGGGTTGCGCCATGTAGAGACACTGCAACCGAGCTTTTGCGTGCGCACTCGAAACGCGTCCAGTGTTATCGGCCCATAGTCCAATACAAGCTGGATGCCCTCGGCTTGCGCCAGGGTCTGCAAAGCGTCATCGCTGAAGACGTCCGGTTTGGCGACGCAAACCAGGCGGGCCTGCGGGTGCATACAGCGAATAAGAGCGCGGTCAATGCGATGAGTAGAGTCATTCGTCAACGATAAGCAGAGGGCGACTGCACTGGCCCCTCCCACCGCATCCAACCAATCCACCACAAATGACACTCGACTGCCTTGTACTACGTTCCTGTCAGGCGCCAGACGGTATCGGCTCAATACCTTGATTTGAACTTCGGGATCTCGCTCAAGCAGTAACTTGACGAGTTCCTGACCGACATTGCCATATCCCAGTACGCAGATGTCACGGGGTAACGAGCCATCGGCAAGTGTCAGCCAGCGCACCATATAAGCCGCGACGTGCGGCGCGTTGACCCCAGGCGTGTTGACCACTTGAATGCCGCTGAATGCGCACAGATCCAGTTGCACCTTATCCAGACTCGTGCCTCTGCGTATCAGATGGAGGTTTCCGAATGGGTGGGCTGTACGCCACAGGTCTATAACGTCTGCATCCATGGCCTGGTCCCCAACAACGATCGTTGATGGACGCAAAAGCCCGATCTGTGTGAGCAATGCCTGTTTGTTTATTGTCGGGGGGAGAAACACGATGTTGTTGGGAGCGTTAGCCTTCCAGGCTCTGGACACCGGGGCGATATGTAAAATGCTTTCGAGTGTGGCGATCAGGGATGCGGCGACTGGCGGAACGGAAGAGCGCGTCATAGCGTTGTCTCCAATAACTCTGACTTAGTTACGCCTCGCAGAGAGGCTTTCTAAAGTTTGGAGTTACGGAAGCAGCCGCTTTTCTATTCCGATCGCTTTATGGGCCGTTCCATAAACGTTGCAACAGCCCATGAACCATGAGCATGGCTCCGTAACGGAATTCAACCTACGCTCATCCTAAAAAATGAGTAAGCCAGCCAATTCTGACGAACGAGTGGTCCAATTCCGACAGTTGAAAGTGAAGGAGCCAGGTGGCGTAACCGCTTTTCATACCTGCCACAAACAAATGTGGGAGCGGACTTGCTCGCGAATGCGGTAAACCAGTCAGCTATCTATCGACTGACTCACCGCATCGCGAGCAAGCCCGCTCCCACACGAATCCTGGGTTGGCTTGGGATCAGCGCCGACGAGGGCGGCGTTGCTCATCATCGGTACGAATCGGTACCGGCTGCAGCGGCGGCTCGATCAAACCCAGCGCAACGCCAAGGTCATGGAGCCAGGTTTGAATTTTCTCTTTCATGATTTGCCCCCTTTGAGGGTAATGCGAGTAGGCGCCTGTTCTGTCGCCGTTTCCTACATTGATAGTAGCGCTAAGTCTTACGTATTGCTTGTGCGAAAGCACAACGAACTATTACTGAATGGATCTGAATCCTGTCGGATCGTTCAAGCAATTTCACGCCTGTCTTGCAAGCACTCTGCCCGGTCCGACTGCTGCAGCTCGATCCATGCATTGAGGTTAGCGCCGAGCATACCCTTTCGCCACATCAACCAGGTGGTAGCAGTGGCAAAAGGCCCAGTCAGCGGATGAACGGACACGCTGTCCTTGCCTGGCAGGCTGTCGAGCATCGATTCAGACATCAACGCCACGCCGGAACCGGCGATGACACACGCGAGCATGCCTTGGTAAGACTCAATCTCGATGGCCCGGCCCATGGCCACGCGATCGTGGGAAAACCAGCTTTCCAGGCGGGTGCGATAAGCGCAGCTGCGGCGGAACGTGAATACCGAGCGGCCGGCGACGTCTTGGGGCCCGCGTACTGGCGGGTGGTCGGCTTCGCAAATGATCACCAGGCGCTCTTCGCACAGCGGCACGCCGTCCAGCGTGGCCAAGGCCAGCGGGCCATCCACCAGCGCCGCATCCAGCCGTCCGGTGATCAAGCCTTCCAGCAGCTCGCCGCTCGGCGCAGATTGCACTTGCAGGTTCACCCTCGGGTAGGCCTTGTGATAACGCGCCAACAGTTTCGGCAAGTGAATCGCTGCCGTGCTGTACATGCTGCCGAGTACAAAATCACCGGCCGGTTGCCCGCCCTGCACGGCGCCGTGGGCTTCGTCGTGCAGCGCCAGTAGACGGATGCTGTAGTCCAACAGCACTTTACCCGCAGGAGACAGCTGCAAACGCTGGCGTTCACGCACAAACAGCTCGACGCCGAGCTGTTCTTCCATCTGCTTGAGCCGAGTCGAAAGGTTCGACGGCACGCGGTGCAGGCGCTCGGCGGCGCGGGTAATGGAGCCCTCCTCCGCCACCGCCTGGAAGATGCGCAGTTGACTGAACTCCATACCTTTCTCCAAAACTGAACAAGTCCATCACTATTATTCATTTTTACAGAAAGTCAATCCGCTTTAGCCTGACGGTCTTCGCTTTATTGCAGGACACCTGAACATGTCACCGCTGATTCGCTTAACCGCCAGCTTTGTCGCCCTGATGATGGCCATGGGCATCGGCCGCTTTGCCCTCACCCCGCAGATGCCGCATCTGCTCAGCGAAGGCCAGATCGACCTGACCGGCGCCGGACTGATCGCGGCCGCCAATTACCTGGGGTATTTCGTGGGTGCTGTGGACTCGATATTCGCTCGCAGTCATCATCATATTAAGGGCCGCTTGTACGGTGGCCTGTGGCTCTGCGTGCTGCTGACCCTGGCGTCATACTGGGCCCACGGGTTCTGGCCGCACCTGTTGCTGCGTTTCGGCACCGGTGTCGCCAGCGCCTGGACCCTGGTGATGATCACCAGCCTGAGCCAGCCACTGGCGATTGCCGCTGGCAGGCCGCGCCTGGGAGCGCTGGTATTTGCGGGGCCGGGGGTGGGAATTTTGCTGACGGGTTTGCTGGCGTTGGGCTCCAACCTGCTGGGGCAAAGCTCCGCGACGCTGTGGTTGGTGTATGGCGCAGTGGCACTGGTGATGCTACTGGCCATCCTGCCCTTCTTGCCGAAACCGAGCGCGTCGGTTGCACCCGCCCCCAGCACCGGCAATAACAGCAGCATTGCGCACTTAGGCTGGATCTACTTCCTGTACGGCCTGGGCTACATCATTCCGGCCACCTTCCTGTCGCAGATGGCCAGCGCGCAGTTCAAAGGCGCCTGGCAGGCCGACTTGTTCTGGCCTTGTTTCGGCCTGGCCGCCGCAACGGGCGTGGTGATTGCCAGCCTGCGCCGCAAGGACCCGAACACCACCCGGCGCTGGCTGATGACCACGCTATGGCTGCAAGCCGCTGGCGTGTTCACTTGCCTGCTGGGCAATGGCTGGGGGCTGGCGCTGGGGGTGTTACTGTGCGGTGCGCCGTTTCTGGCCTGTATGCAATTGGTCATGGCACGCTTGCGCGAGGTAGCGCCCAATGGCTATCAACGCAACACCGGACTCTTGACCGCCAGCTTTGCGATCGGCCAATTGAGCGGCCCGCTGCTGGCTTCCGTGAGCAGCCACTGGAGCGGCAGCCTGCAACCGGCGTTGGTGATTGCCGGTTGCGGCCTGTTGGTGGCGGGCAGCGTATTGATCAGCCGGCGACCACAGGGGTCGGTACGCGGACCTGCTCGCGCCGCGTCAGCACCAGAAAAAACAGCCCGCCCAGCAAACATCCGGTAAACCAGGCGAAATTGGCCATGCCCTGCAACGCCGGCGTGAAGGTGATCGCCACGCCCATCAGCGTCGCCGGCACCAAAGCCTTGACCGCCGTCCAGTTCACACCGCCATCGAAGTAATAGCGCCCGCTCGGGCTGTCATCGAACAGCGCATCCACGTCGATGCGCTGTTTTTTGACCAGGTAGAAATCCACCAGAAGGATGCCAAACAGTGGTCCGATAAATGCGGCGAGGATATCCAGGGTGTAATGGATCATCAGCGGGTTATTGAACAGGTTCCATGGCGTGATAAAGATCGATGCCACCGCCGCGATCATCCCCCCTGCGCGCCAACTGATTTTGCTTGGCGCAATGTTGGCGAAGTCGAACGCGGGCGAGACAAAGTTGGCGACGATATTGATACCGATGGTGGCGGTGACAAACGCAAAGGCACCCAACAGGACGGCCATGCTGTTGTCGATACGCGACACGGTGGCAATCGGGTCATGCAGCATTTCGCCAAACACCGGCAGGGTGCCCGAGACGATCACCACGGTAACCAGGGAGAACGCCAGGAAATTCACCGGCAGCCCCCAGAAATTGCCACGGCGCACGTCCTGCACGCTGCGGCAGTAGCGGCTGAAATCACCAAAATTCAAGGTCGGCCCGGAGAAGTACGACACCACCAGCGCCGTCGCCACGATTACCTGGCCGAACGCCTGCCAGCCCGACAGCGATTTTTCCGCCAGGGTAAAACTGATATTCGCCCAGCCGGCCTTCCAGACAATCCAGCCGGCCAGGACAAACATCACCGCGTACACCACCGGGCCGGCCCAGTCGATAAAGCGGCGGATGGACTCCATGCCCGCCCAGAACACAGCGGCCTGCAATACCCACAGGCTGAGAAAGCCGAACCAGCCCAAGTAGGACAAACCCGCAAAATGCGGCTCGGCATATATGGCCATCGACGGGAAGAAGCGCAGCACCACGATGATCAAGGCACTCGACGCCAGGTACGTCTGAATCCCGTACCACGCTACCGCGATCAGGCCTCGGATCACCGCAGGAATATTCGCGCCAAACACGCCAAATGCCAGCCGGCAGATCACGGGGTAAGGAACCGCCGCTTGCTGACTCGGTTTGGCCACCAGGTTGGCGATCAGTTGCACAATGCAGATACCCGCGAGCAAGGCGATCAGCACTTGCCAACTCGCCAGCCCCAGGGCAAACAGGCTGGCGGCGAAGACGTAGCCGCCGACGCTGTGCACATCGCTCATCCAAAAGGCGAATATGTTGTACCAGGTCCACTTTTGCGGCAGTGGGCCCAGATCCTGGTTGTATAACCGTGGGCTGTAGCCTTTGGGCAATTGTTCAGTCATCGCTGGACTCCTCGAAATCGCCCTGCGCTGACGTCGCGGTATGCATACGGTCGGCTACATGGGTTGTATACGAGGTATTCAGCAGGATGCGTGCCAATGGCACACAATCCCCGTGGAACGGCGCTCCAAAGGGATTATCAAGGTTTAGCTATTAGGGATATGCGCAGCAACGGTGCACGACAATCCTGTACACAATCACTGGCGCACCCGTTGTGCACACAGGTAGCCGACGGTGCAACAGATCGCTGTCAGAACCGTGCCCCACGCCATGTCCATCACCGCCAAGCCCGCAGACCAGCCTTGCAGCGTGGCCCAATTGCTCAGGTCGTAAGTGCCATAGGCGACCAACCCGAGCAAGGCGCCCAAACGCGCAGCGCGTTGCCAGCTGGCGCTGGGCAAGACCACGAACACCACGCAACCGAGGACGTACAGCAGATAAAACACGACCGCAGGTAACAGGCGCGGCTGGTCGAGCATCAGCGAGCCGAGCAGGCTTTTATAGGTGGGCCCCATGAGGACGCCGAGCCAAAGGCCGTCGAGCACCAGGAAGGCGAACAGGGTGCCAAGATAGGCAAACAGCGTTTTTTTCGACATTGGACCGGTCCACTGCAGGAGCGAGTTTGCTCCTACAGCAGAGCAAACCGCACTCAGCTTAGTTCAATGCGGTCCGCATGAATCACAATCTGCCCCTGCTTGTAGAGCGCACCAATGGCCTTTTTAAAGTTGCCTTTGCTCACGCCAAACAAGTTGCTGATGACAGCAGGATCGCTTTTATCACTGACCGGCAAAGTGCCGTTGTTGTCACGCAACTTGGCAAGAATCTTCGAGTTGAGGCTGGACGCCGCTTCCTGGCCAACCGGCTGCAGGCTCAGGCTGATGTTGCCATCGGCGCGGATCTCCTTGATAAAGCCTTTCTCTTCCTTGCCTGGGCGCAGGAACTTGAACACCTCGTTCTTGTGGATCAGGCCCCAGTGCTTGTTGTTGATGATCGCCTTGAAGCCCATGTCCGTGGCTTCGGCCACCAGCAGGTCGACTTCCTGGCCCACCTGGTAATTGGCCGGCGTTTTGTCCAGATAGCGGTCAAGGCGCGCGGTGGCGGTGATGCGTTTGGTGTGCTTGTCGAGGTAGACATGCACCACGCAATACTCACCGGCGCTCAACTGACGCTTTTCTTCTGAGTAGGGCAGCAACAGGTCTTTTGGCAGCCCCCAATCGAGGAAAACGCCGATACTGTTGACTTCCACCACTTTTAAACTGGCAAACTCGCCCACTTGAACTTTGGGTGTCTCAGTGGTGGCGATAAGTTTGTCATCGCTGTCCAGATAAATGAAAACGTTAAGCCAGTCTTCATCTTCACTGGGAATATCTTTGGGGATATACCGATTAGGCAAGAGGATTTCACCGTCCTGCGCACCATCCAGGTACAAACCAAAGTTAGTGTGTTTAACCACTTGCAAGCTGTTGTAGCGCCCGACTAAAGCCATTTCCAGATACCCTCATTGCGTGGGCGGTATTCTACCCGGTTTGTGTCAGGCACGCCCGCGCGCCTGAAAAATCCGCAGGCTGACGTGGCGCTACAGTGGCACCGCCCCGCTCGTCTGATCATTCCTACAAATTTTACCGGTCGCCAACGCCCCGTCATCACAAGCTTCCGAGTTAAAACAGTAAGTTAGCTGATTAAATCAGCGATCAAGTTCGGCGCGTATCCAGACGCTACGTTAATGTTTGAGGGATATTTGCCAAGCAATTGTCAAGTATTTCCTGTACGATGCCTGGCCAAGTTAATTTTCTACAGGTTAGTGGCCGCCATGCGTGTAAAAGCATCCAACAGCAAAGCAAAGCCAGCTCCCGCCGTTGAAACCAGCGAATCGATCAACAGCCAGATTGCTGCGTTTCTCAAGTCCGGTGGCGAAATCCAGCAAATAGCCAAGGGCGTAAGCGGCCAGACTTTCGGCCCGTCCAAGCAGATCAGCCTGGGCAAGAAGTAACACTGCGCAACGCACCTGGTTCCTAAGCGTCTTGCCTTCAAGGCGCTAGGACTAGAGCCCGAAACACCCTCCGCTTCACCCTTTATTGCGCAAAAACGACGAACGGGCCTCACCTGCGCGCATTCGCCGGTATCCTTGCACACGTCTAGCACGGGCATCCGCCTGATTTTTCGTTACTGCTCCTCGCTTTTCATGGAGTGAAGCATGTTCAAACCCTGCACGTTTCTGATCGTCGCCCTAATCGCCAGTCCGCTTGCCCAAGCGCAGATCTTCCAGCGCGAATTGGGCGACTTCGACCTTAAATTGGGCACCACGCCCAGCCGCAGCATGGCCCAGGGTCTGGTCAAGCCCACCGCGCCCGGCAGCGACTCGTTCCACGGTGGCCTGGACTTGAGCCACGACAGCGGCGTGTATTTCGGGCAGTTCTCGCCGAATATGGACCTGTCCTCCAAGAGCACGCTCGAAATTGATTCCTACATGGGTTTCAAACACCCTTTCGACCAGACCCTGGGCTACGAAGTCGGCCTGATCCACTACAGCTATCCCAAGCTCAGCCCCCTGGACAGCCAGGAGTTCTACGGTGGCCTGAACCTGTTGGGCAACCGCTTTGGCGCCTCCTTCAGCAACGACCCCGACCGCCAGGACAGCACGCTGTTTGCCGACCTTGGCGGTACCCAGCCTTTCGGCATTGGCGTCAGCATGAAGTACACCACCCATCAGCTGGGCACCCCGGTTTCGGTGGAAAACGGCTCCATTCGCACGTTCAGCGACTGGTCGGTACAGTTCTCCCGAGAATGGAAAGGCATTGACCTGGACTTGATCTACAGCGACTCCAGCCTCAGTGGTGGGGACTGTTCGGCCTACTCCGGACACAATTCGCAATGTGATGGGCTGTTGACCTTGAAGGCCGTGCGATCGTTTTATTGATGGGCTGAACTGTCGCCCCCGCCGCAGGTTCACATGCATTAACCCCATCCGTGCAAGGATCCGCCCATGTTGCGTCGGCTCAAATTTCTAGCGTTATTGCTGACCCTGAGCCTGGCGCTCGCCGGCTGCAACCGCGTAGGCCTGGCCTACCGCAATCTCGATGTGATCATCCCCTGGACCCTCAACGACTACCTGGACATGAACGCCGGGCAAAAGAGCTGGTTCAACGACAGCCTCAAGCAGCACCTGGCATGGCACTGCACCACGCAATTGCCGGGTTACCTGGATTGGCTGGACCGCTTGCAAACGATGGTCGACAGCAATCAGGTCACGGACGCGGCCTTACAAACCCGTACCGTGGAAGCCAAGCAGGCCATCGGCGAGATTGCGCGTGAAATCACCCCGACTGCGGTGCAATTGCTGCAAGGTCTGGATGACCAACAGGTCAAGGAGATGAACGACGCCCTGGCCAAAGACCTGCGCAAACGCCAGGACGAATACCTCAAGCCGCCACTGCCCCAGCAGATCAAGCAACGCGCCGAACGCATGAGCAAGCGCCTGGACGCCTGGATCGGCCCGCTCAGTACACGCCAGCAAAGCCGGGTGATGGCATGGTCCGTCGCGTTGGGCGATCAGAACACCGACTGGATCGGCAACCGCGCCCGCTGGCAGGCTCAATTCATCGACGCCGTGCAGCAACGCCAAAGCGCCGACTTCCCGCGCAAGATGCAGCAACTGCTGGTCGACCGTGAAAGCCTGTGGACCCCTGAGTACCGCAGCGCCTACGCACAAACCGAAGCCGCGGCGCGCAGCCTGATCGTTGACCTGATGGCTGAAAGCACCGCGCAGCAACGCCTGAAGCTGACCCAGAAAATCGACGCCGTGCGCAGCGACTTCAAGGCGCTGAAGTGCCTGAAGGCGACTCCTTCCCAATAAACGTGGAAGAGGGCACACCCGCTACCACTCGCGCGTGAACGCTAAATCGCACCACCGGCAATAGCCGCCTCGGACGCGACACGATCAAAGGTTTGTTCATCCAGCGCGTCGTCCTGCTGGTCCAGCACATGACGCGGGTGATTCTCCCCCGGGATTGAGCTATCAATCAGCGAGAGCAGGCTTGCACCTCGCGGGGTCAGAATGAAATTCTCACCATTGCCGCCCTCTTCCTCGGGGCGCGACTCGATAAACCCGCGCTTGAACAACAGCGCTTCATAATCGGCGGCGGTCTTCTTCAACGCATCCAGATTGCCGGTGGGCTCACCCGCCGTGGCCTTCTCGGCGGCTTCCTGCTCAGCGTATTTGCGGGGAGCAAAGCTGCCCTCGCCGTTTTGCACTTCATGCAACAGCCGCTCGATCAGATCCCAGTTGTAAGTCGTCATCCTGATTCCTCCTGCAGGCGTAGAAAAATTAGCCCGTCAGAACTAATGACCCGCCCGCGCGCTGGCCGTTCAGCTGGATGGACGGGGCGTCATTTCCCTGAACTTTCCAGGCGTTTGCCCCCTCAACCGAACATCATCGCCAAGGAGGTCCGAACCATGAAAACCCTGATGAAACTGGCCATTGCCGCCACGCTGCTGGGCGCCCTGCCCGCCTGGGCTTGCACGCCCGAAGAGGCCACGGCCAAGCGTGAGGCGCTGGCCAAGGAAGTGAGCCGGCTCACTGAGCAGAACCCTGCCAAAGCCAAGGAGATGAATGACCAGTTGCAGAAGATGGATCTGGACACCGAAAGCGCGCAATTTCCCGACAAATGCCAGTTGATCGACGCCCGGCTCAAAGAGTTGAAGGAAGCTGCTGCCAAGACTGAATGAATTAAGAGCGGCGCGGAGCGCCACTGGCTGCGCTCCCACGCGGAGCATGGGAGCGATCAAACTGAGCGCATAAAAAAACCGGACAATGTCCGGCTTTTTTTCGTCTAGCGCAGGCCTTACTCGGCAGCGGGTGCTTCCGGCTTGCGGCGCTTGAGCGGGGCCATGCCGTCCTTGCTGACGAGCGACAGGTTGTCGGTCTTCGGCCGGTTGGCGATCTTGCGCTTGGTCGGCGACTTGGCACCGGCTTTCTTCTTGTCGCCCTTGGCGTCAGTCTTTTTCTTCTTCACGCCGACAGCCTTGCCCGACGCCTTGACCTTCTTCGGCCCGGTGTAGGTGCCTTTGACTTCCTTGATAGTGCGGCGCTCGAACGATTGCTTCAGATAGCGCTCGATGCTCGACATCAGGTTCCAGTCGCCGTGGCAGATCAGCGAGATGGCCAGGCCATCGTTGCCGGCACGCCCGGTACGGCCAATACGGTGAACGTATTCGTCGCCGCTGCGCGGCATGTCGAAGTTGATCACCAGGTCCAGGCCATCTACGTCAAGGCCGCGCGCGGCGACGTCGGTGGCGACAAGGATCTTCACGCCACCGGCCTTGAGGCGGTCGATGGCGAGCTTGCGGTCCTTCTGGTCCTTTTCGCCGTGCAGCACGAACGCTTTGTATTCCTGCGCCACCAGGCGGCCGTAGATACGGTCGGCAGCGGCGCGGGTGTTGGTGAACACGATCGCCTTCTGGTAGGTCTCGTTGGCTAGCAGCCAGTTGAGGATCTGTTCCTTGTGCACGTTGTGGTCAGCGGTGACGATCTGCTGACGTGTGGTCGCGTTCAGATCGCTGACGTTGTTGACCTGCAGGTGCTCGGGATCGTTCAGGACCTTGGCGACCATCTCGCGAAGGGTCGAGCCGCCGGTGGTGGCGGAGAACAACATGGTCTGCTGGCGGTTGACGCACTCGGCCACGAGGCGTTGCACGTCATCAGCAAACCCCATGTCGAGCATGCGGTCGGCTTCGTCAAGCACCAGCACTTCGACTTCCTTGAGGTCGAGATTGCCAGCATTGAGTTGCTCGATCATGCGCCCTGGGGTGCCGATCAGGATGTCCGGCACCTTGCGCAGCATGGCGGCCTGGACCTTGAAGTCTTCTCCGCCGGTGATCAGGCCGGACTTGATGAAGGTGAACTGCGAAAAGCGCTCCACTTCTTTCAAGGTCTGCTGGGCCAGCTCGCGGGTCGGCAGCAGGATCAGGGTCTTGATGCTGACGCGGACTTTGGCCGGGCCGATCAGGCGGTTGAGAATCGGCAGGACGAACGCAGCGGTCTTGCCGCTACCGGTTTGCGCCGTCACCCGCAGGTCACGCCCTTGGAGCGCGAGCGGGATGGCCGCTGCTTGCACAGGCGTAGGCTCGACAAATTTAAGCTCGGCCACGGCTTTGAGCAGGCGTTCGTGCAGGGCGAATTGGGAAAACACGGGTGCTACCTCGAAGAAATACAAAATATCAGCTGCATAGGGTACCGGTTTCGGGCGTCCAAACCGAGTTTCTTTACGCGAACAGGGCCAATCAGCTGTTTTTTATCAGCATTTTTCTCCCCGTACCGAGGTGCCTGGGATCAAGACTGCCCCGGCTTATAGGCCCACGCCCCGAACATTACGTCCCCGACGTATATCCCACCTGACTGCGTTCGCTCATCAATCAGACGTTGTTCCAGCGTTTCAATGTTGACCTCATCTGGTGTCGCAACCCCCAGCGCGACGATGCGTGGCAAGCAGGCACGTACGATGTAGCCCAGGCCGTAAGGTGTATCAGGGGTTTGTACGACGCATTCGGCACGCACATCCGCGACACGCAATCCGGCAGTGGTGAAGATACCGTGCAGGTTAAAGCCGATATGCAAGTCGGCGCCTTCGCGCGCGATCATCTGCTGTATCCAGCCTTGAGCCGTTCTGTGCAGGGTGAAGGCGTCAATACTGGCTGGGGCCATCGTCGTATCATGCTCCTGGAAAACCATCACCCCGCCTGGATGAAGATGCTTGGCCAGTGCACTGACGGTGGCCACGGTATCTGCCTGGTACATGAGCACTCGTCTGCCCACGATGGCGTCGAACATGCCGATAGATTCATGCAGGTCGAGTAACCCACTTTGAATGAAAGTGGGCGCAGGGTACTTATCGGATACCTCGCGTTTGCGCGCTGTAGCAAGCGCATTATCATCGTGATCAACCCCGACGACTTCGCCCGTCTTGCCGACCAGAGTGCTTAGCAGGAAGGAAACGTCCCCCGTTCCGCAGCCGACATCCAGAACACGCATGCCATCACGTATTCCTGCATCAATAAGAAGTTGTTTGGTGAAGTCACGCTTGGCAAGGTTCATGTCTTGGCTCCGAAATTCAGCCCGGAGTCTGACGGACGCTTGCTGTTAATAGAACCCCACCCAGCGAGAGGGGTCTGCTTTTGTATCAAAGCTCGGGAATACATCGAATGTCCGCACAACAAGGCCTGGTAATACTCGCTCGGGGAGGCTACGCCGCTCGGGGCGTGCTGTATTTGATCATCGGCATCTTCGCACTGCTGGCAGCACAAGATTCGACAAAGCCGAAAGACAGCCACAAGAGCCTGGAAGCACTGCTTAGCCAACCCTTCGGCTATTTTCTCGTTGGGGTTGTGGTGGCGGGCCTACTCGCATTTGCGGCTTGGCGCGTTCTGCAAGCTACGCGTGATGTGGACCATCATGGCAAAGAACTTAAAGGCTTGGTAATTCGCGCGGGTCTGTTAGCGGGAGGTATGGTTAACGGCGCTCTCGCGCTCTTTGCATTGGGCCTGCTTATTAGCGGCATTAAAAGCTCGGGTAATTCCAGCGGGCAGACCAAAGACTGGCTGGCGCATCTCTTGTCATGGGATCACTCGAATGTGTTGGTGTACCTGATCGCACTCGTTCCGCTGGGTGTGGGTATCGCTCATATCATCAAGGGGTGGAAAGCCTCGTTCGAGAAATATTTTGAGGCCGATGAAGACGTCATGCAGTACGTCCGCCCAGTGTCGCGGTTCGGTCTGATTGCCCGTGGAGTAGTTTTTATAGAGATCGCGTTGCTGCTGGCAATCAGCGGTTCCACTTATCAAGCCATGAATCCACCAGGTATGAAAGAAGCCCTGAACGCGCTGCAGAATCTTCCAGCGGGATGGCTGATATTGATGGTGATGGCCTTGGGGCTGATTGCGTTCTCGGCTTACAGCTTCTCTGAAGCCTTCTGGCGCAAGATCAATATGGATGTGCCGGGGGTGCCGAGGCCGTAGTTCCATGCCGGCTCAGCGAAGGGTTGGGCCAGTTCTACCTTGTGCCGTGCAGCTCAATGCGGATCCGGTTTAGGTTCAGGTTGAACCTCTGTTGCTCAGGCGGACTCCCAAACCTAAATCCAGGAGAAACGTATGAGCCAGACAGCTTTAGTCGTGGGCGCCAGCGGAATCGTCGGCAGCGCCATCACTCAGTTACTAATCGAGAACAACTGGCAGGTCGCCGCGCTGTCGAGGCACCCGTCGCAAGCGCAAGGTGTTATCCCTGTCGCGGCAGACCTTCAGGATCCAGCTTCGCTGCAACATGCGCTGGCGGATTTGAAACCCACTCATGTATTCATTACTACATGGTCACGGCAAGCCACGGAAGCCGAGAACATTCGCGTTAATGCCGCCATGGTACGCAATGTGCTCACCGCCATTCGCCCAGCCAAGAGCGTTGAGCACGTGGCCCTGGTTACTGGCCTGAAACATTACCTCGGCCCGTTCGAAGCGTATGGTAAGGGCAGCCTTCCGCAAACACCGTTTCGCGAAGAACAGGGTCGTCTGGATATCGAAAATTTCTACTACGCCCAGGAAGACGAACTATTCGCCGCCGCTGAAAAGGACGGCTTCACATGGAGCGTTCATCGCCCGCATACCGTCACCGGGGTTGCGGTAGGCAACGCGATGAATATGGCAACCACCCTCGCCGTCTATGCCTCGATTTGCAAACAAACCCATCGCCCTTTTGTGTTTCCCGGCTCAAGAGTGCAGTGGGACAGCCTCACCGATATGACGGATGCACGGCAGTTGGCGAAACAACAACTGTGGGCGGCCACCACGCCGGCTGCGGCCAATCAGGCATTCAACGTCACCAATGGCGATGTATTCCGTTGGAAATGGATGTGGGGCCGAATTGCCGACTATTTCGCCTTGCCTGCTGCCGATTATCCCGCTTCGCTCTCTCCCCTTGAGAAGCAGATGGCTGACGATCAAGCCGCATGGACGCAAATAGTCGCGGAACACGGCCTGAAAGAACCCGATATAGGTCGCCTGGTGTCACCATGGCACACGGATGCAGACCTTGGTCGCCCCATTGAAGTTGTCACGGATATGTCAAAAAGCCGTGCCATGGGCTTTACCGCCTACCAGGCGAGCGATCAAGCATTTTTCGACGTGTTCGACAAACTACGCGATATGCACTTGATACCTTAGGTCGTCACTTCGCCAGCCAGGACTCAACAGTCGCGGAGCCATGTTCTGCTTTCCAAGCCTTTAATGTTTTGTGATTGCCGCCCTTGGTTTCGACGACTTCACCGGTATGAGGGTTTTTATAAACTTTCAACTGGCGTGGCTTGCGGCTGCCGGCTTTGAATTCGACGGCTGGAGCGCGACGCCCTGCTTGTGGATCAAGCAAGTTGATAACGTCCTTCAGGCTGTAGCTGTATTTTGCGAGTAAATCGCGCAGCTTCGTTTCGAATTCAATTTCTTTCTTGAGGCCGGCATCACCCTTCAAAGCTTCGAGGGCCTGAAGCTGTTCGGCAAGGTGTTTTTCGAGCTGGCGGAATTCTGCGAGTTTAGACATTGGAAACCTCTTCTAGATGTGTTGTTACGTTACACCAAAAAAGCCCCGAGCATGAGCTGATAGAACTGTAAGCGTACGCCCTATTAATAAATTGAATCCGAGGTAACGGACCAGGGTCATTTACTATGAGAGTAGAAGACGGCAAAGCAACGGGGGACATTTATGAGCCTTCCAATGACAATCTTCAGCATCATCGCCGCATGGATGTCGGTAGCCATTTCTATGTTGTGGGGGGTATTGCGGATCGCACGCAGGTATCACTCCCATCGTCAAAGTAACCCTGGCTGGGAGTACCAACCCAAACTGAGCCCGACAGCATAACGAGCCTCTTGGAGCCATTGATGTATCCAAAAACGCCCGATGGCCGCTATTTCGTAGTCAATGGCAAACTCTGGCGGTGCAGTAATCCTTTACTACCCTCAGACGTTCGGCAGCGTTTGGTTAACGAACTGATGGACGCGCGTCGTGAAGTAAAAACCGCGAAAGCGTCAGGTGATGAGGGCCAGCTGAAAAGCGCGAGGGCGAAGGTTCAAAAGGCCAAGGTTGATCTGGGTGAGCGCGGGCCCGTCTGGTGGGATGACGGTTCACCCGACTTCAATCAATGTCAGGTGAAAAACACGCCCTATTCGGCCTGGCACAAGTCTCTCGCTGCTATGTAAGCGACGCCCGCTTGATCCCCAACCGACTGACCCACACCGCCGCCAGAATCACCAGGCCGCCGAGGGCCAGTCGTCCCAGCGGCTCATGCTGGTTCCAGATCAGCAGGTTCAGCAGCAGCCCCACCGGCACATGCAGGTTGTTCACTACCGCAAGGGTGCCGCCATTGACCAGGCAGGCCCCCTTGTTCCACCAGTACATGCCCAGCGCAGTGCTGACCAGTCCCAGGAACACCAGCACGCCCCATTGCAGCGGCGCCTGGGGCAGGAAGTCCGCCTTGCCGAACAGCAGGAACGCAGGTAACACCACCACCAAGGCGCCCAGGTAGAAATAGCCGAAACGCCGGTAGTGCGGCTGATCACTTGGATAGCGCGCCACCAGGTGTTTGTACATGACTTGCCCGGCGGCGTAGGTGAAGTTGGCCAGTTGCAGCAGCAAAAAGCCCATCAGGAAGTGCGGGGTGATCTGGTCGAAGCGGATTACCGCCGCGCCCGCCACCGCCACCAGCGCGGCGACCAGTGCCCAGGGATTGAAGCGCCGGTTGAGCGCGTCTTCGATCAGGGTGACGTGCAACGGTGTCAGGACAGTGAACAGCAACACCTCCGGCACCGTCAGTACGCGAAAGCTCAGGTAGAGGCACACGTAGGTCACGCCGAACTGCAGCGCACCGATGATCAGCATGCTGCGCATGAATGCCGGTTCCACCGCGCGCCAGCGGGTCAATGGAATGAAGATCAGCCCGGCCAGGACCACGCGCACCAGTACCGCGAAGTAGCTGTCGACGTGACCGGCGAGGTATTCGCCGATCAAGCTGAAGGAAAATGCCTGAATCAGGGTAACAACCAGTAAATAGCCCATGTGCGCCTCGTTTCGAATGGCGCGACATTAAAGCTTTTCGATGTTTGAAGAAACTCGAGGCAAAAAAAACCCGACCTCGCTAAAGCGGCAGTCGGGCAGGAGCACTCAGGAGCAACAAGTGCAAAGGGAGGTTCGGTACGCGTACTTGAAGGGATTGCGTGGCGCTAGATAAACACCGGGGGATTATCTGGCGATTAAAGGATCAAGCCACTTGGGCAAGCAGTGCCTTTGCATGGTTGAGGCCTTTTTCCTGGAAGTCACCGCTCAGGTTCACGCCTTCGGCATGGATGAAGGTGACGTCGTGAATCCCGATAAACGCCATGACCTGGCGCAGGTACGGTTCCTGATGGTCCGATGCAGCGCCGGTGTGAATGCCGCCACGGGCGGTGAGCACGATGGCGCGCTTGCCAGTCAGCAAACCTTGCGGCCCGGTGGCGGTGTACTTGAAGGTAACCCCGGCGCGCAGCACATGGTCCAGCCAGGCCTTGAGGGTGCTGGGGATGGCAAAGTTGTACATCGGCGCCGCCATTACCAGGACGTCTGCAGCGAGCAATTCGTCGGTCAATGCGTTGGAGCGGTCCAGGGACGCCTGTTCGATAGCGTTGCGTTGTTCGGCGGGTTTCATCCAGCCGCCCAGCAGGTTGGCGTCCAGATGGGGCACGGGGTTGAGCGCCACGTCGCGCACGGTGATCCGATCGCCTGGATGAGTGGCCTGCCATTGACTGATGAACTGCTGGGTCAGTTGGCGGGAAATCGAATCCTGCTGGCGAGCGCTGCTTTCGATGATCAGAACGTTGGACATGGCCATGTAGGCTCCATCGGTAAATGCTGTAAGTCGATGGAGAAAAGATTAACCAGGGCCCATTCGATTAAAAAGCACAAAAAACTGCTATAACCCATCTATAAATTTGTTTATAAGCGGAGTAATTCCTTGGGCATGCTCCGCTTTTGCTTTATTTCGGCCCGCACGTCAGGGCGATGCGCATCTTGATGATCGCGCGGTTGAACTTGACCGTGGTGTTAGTGCTTTTGCCCGCAGGTACGGTGACAGTACGACGACGCGGCGCTTCAGGGCCGTTGGTAAAGACCACCGAACACACCGCCGCTGCCGTGCCGTAGTTGTTGAGCTGAATCGAACTGATATCGCCGTCCACATCGGACGCGGTGTAATCGATGCTTACACCCTCGATCTTTTTCGTCACGTCGATGGGATAGGCGAACGCGCTCATCGGCAGCAGCGCCAGCAACACACAACAGAATTTTCTCATTCGGCAGTCTCCAATAAGGACCGCCAGCTTAGGACAAGAGGAGCTCATCTTGAAAGCGCCCCGCGTTACCCTCGATCAATGGCGCACGTTGCAAGCCGTGGTCGACCATGGCGGCTTCGCCCAGGCGGCCGAAGCGCTGCACCGTTCGCAGTCATCGGTGAGCTACACCGTGGCGCGCATGCAGGACCAGCTCGGCGTGCCGCTGCTGCGCATCGACGGGCGCAAGGCGGTGCTCACCGATGCCGGTGAAGTGCTGCTGCGCCGCTCGCGGCAACTGGTGAAAAACGCCAGCCAACTGGAAGACCTCGCCCATCACATGGAACAAGGCTGGGAAGCCGAGGTGCGGCTGGTTGTGGATGCGGCCTACCCCAATGCGCGCCTGGTGCGCGCCCTGACCGCATTCATGCCGCAGAGCAGAGGGTGCCGGGTGCGCTTGCGTGAGGAGGTGCTCTCCGGCGTCGAAGAGCTGCTGATAGAAGGCGTGGCCGACCTGGCGATTTGCGGGTTCAGCATCGCCGGTTACCTGGGCACGGAAATGAGCGATGTGGAATTCGTCGCCGTGGCCCACCCCGAGCATGCATTGCACCGCATGAATCGTGAACTGAGCTTCCAGGACCTGGAAAGCCAGATGCAGGTGGTCATCCGTGACTCCGGCCGCCAGCAACCGCGCGATGTGGGTTGGCTCGGCGCCGAACAGCGCTGGACCGTCGGCAGCCTGGCCACCGCCGCCGCGTTTGTGGGCAGCGGCCTGGGTTTTGCCTGGTTGCCCCGGCACATGATCGAGCGCGAACTTGCCGAAGGCGTGCTCAAACAACTCCCGCTGGAACAGGGCGGCAGCCGCCATCCCACATTCTATTTGTATTCGAACAAGGATAAACCCTTGGGCCCGGCGACGCAGATCCTCGTGGAACTGTTGCGCACCTTTGATACCGCTCCGCTGGACGCGCCCTTCGCGGCCCCCCGGCAAGCCTGAAACGGAGTTCACCCATGGCCTGCGTTCAATTGTGCAAGCTCGAGGCGATAGTGCACTGTGGCGGCAGGAACAACGCTCCAGAATCACCTGTCCAACCCAGGTCATCAACGCCGACCACGATTACACCCCCGTGGCGCAGAAAGAAATCTATGTAAAACTGCTGCCCAACGCGCGACTGGTGGTGATTGAAGATTCCGCCATGCCACGCCCCTGGACCAACCCGAAGTCTTTAACGCTACCCTGCTCGACTTTCTAAACTCCGTCGACGCCACTACCCAGGATCACTGACCCATGCTGAAAAAAATCGCCTTCTTTGCCGGTTCCGTTCTGTTCGCTGCCAACCTGATGGCAGCCGAGCCCGTCAAGGCGCCCCACGTCTTGATCTCCACCACCAATGGCGACATTGAAATCGAACTGGACCCGGTCAAGGCGCCGATCAGTACCAAGAATTTTCTCGCCTATGTCGATAAAGGCTTCTACACCAACACGATTTTTCACCGTGTGATCCCAGGCTTCATGGTCCAGGGCGGCGGGTTCACCCAGCAGATGTCGCAGAAGCCGACCGAAGCACCGATCAAGAACGAAGCCAGCAACGGCCTGCATAACGTTCGCGGTACGCTGTCCATGGCCCGTACCAACGACCCGAACTCGGCCACCAGCCAATTCTTCATCAACGTGGCCGACAATGCCTTCCTCGACCCGGGTCGCGATGCCGGTTACGCCGTATTCGCCAAAGTGGTCAAGGGCATGGACGTGGTCGATGTCATCGTCAACTCCCAGACCACCACCAAGCAAGGCATGCAGAACGTGCCAATCGATCCCGTCCTGATCAAGTCGGCCAAGCGCATCGACTGAGGTCTGCGGGTAGACCTGCAAGTAGCTCCGCACGTTGCCCACAAGGCGGCGTGCGCATTTGAAAGGAGAGCCCGCACGGCGGGCGTCAAGCCTAATGCTCTATCGTCGTTTTGAACAACTGATCGACATCTTCCGCGATGCGCCCAGCGCGGCCCCTCCCGAAAAAGTCCTGCCCTTCTATCTCTATTACCTGCGCCAAGTGTGGCCCTGCTTTGCCGCGTTGCTGGTAGTGGGACTGGTCGGTGCGCTCATCGAAGTCGCGCTGTTCAGCTACCTGAGTCGCATCATCGACCTGGCCCAGGGCACACCGCCGGCGAATTTCTTCCAGGTCCACAGCGCGGAGCTGATCTGGATGGCCGTGGTCGCGCTGCTGTTGCGCCCGATCTTCAACGGCCTGCACGATTTGCTGGTGCACCAGACCATCAACCCCGGCATGATCAGCCTGATTCGCTGGCAGAACCACAGCTACGTGCTCAAGCAGAGCCTGAACTTCTTCCAGAACGATTTCGCCGGGCGCATCGCCCAGCGCATCATGCAAACCGGCAACTCCCTGCGCGATTCGGCCGTGGCGACGGCGGAGGCCATCTGGCATGTGTCGATCTATGCGATCAGTTCCCTGGTGTTATTTGCCGAGGCAGACTGGCGGCTGATGGTGCCGCTGATCACCTGGATCATCTGCTACAGCCTGGCACTGCGCTACTTCGTACCACGGGTCAAAGAGCGCTCGGTGATTTCCTCCGAGGCGCGTTCCAAGTTGATGGGCCGCATCGTTGATGGCTACACCAATATCACCACGTTGAAGCTGTTCGCCCATACGCAGAATGAGCAGGAATACGCCAAGGAAGCGATCATCGAGCAAACCGAAAAAGCCCAGCTGGCCGCCCGCGTGTTGACCGGCATGGACACGGTGATCACCCTCCTGAACGGCCTGTTGATCGTCACCACCACCGGCCTGGCCCTGTGGTTGTGGACCCAGTCGCTGATTTCCGTGGGCGCGATTGCCCTGGCCACCGGCCTGGTGATTCGTATCGTCAACATGTCCGGCTGGATCATGTGGGTGGTCAATGGCATTTTCGAAAATATCGGCATGGTGCAGGACGGCCTGAAAACCATCGCCCAGCCGCTGGCCGTGACAGACCGCGACAACGCCCCGCGCCTGAGCGTGCCCCATGGCCAGGTGCGTTTCGAGCAGGTGGATTTTCACTATGGCAAGCAGAGCGGAATCATTGGCGACCTCAACCTTGAAATCAAGGCGGGGGAAAAGATCGGCCTGATCGGCCCGTCCGGCGCGGGCAAGTCGACCCTGGTCAACCTGCTGTTGCGCCTGTACGACCTGCAAGGCGGACGCATCCTGATCGACGGCCAGGACATCGCCGAAGTCGCCCAGGAAAGCCTGCGCGCACAGATCGGCATGATCACCCAGGACACTTCGCTGCTGCACCGCTCGATCCGCGACAACCTGCTGTATGGCAAGCCGGATGCAACCGACGAAGAGCTCTGGGCCGCCGTGCACAAGGCCCGCGCCGACGAGTTTATCCCGCTGCTGTCAGACGCCGAAGGGCGCACCGGCCTGGATGCCCACGTGGGCGAACGCGGCGTGAAACTCTCCGGCGGGCAACGCCAACGCATCGCCATTGCCCGTGTGCTGCTCAAGGACGCGCCGATCCTGATCATGGACGAAGCCACCTCAGCGCTGGACTCGGAAGTGGAAGCGGCGATCCAGGAAAGCCTGGAAACCCTGATGCAGGGCAAGACCGTGATTGCGATTGCGCACCGCCTGTCGACCATCGCGCGAATGGACCGCCTGGTGGTGCTGGAGAAAGGCCAGATCGCCGAGAGCGGCAGCCATGCCCAATTGCTGGCACACGGCGGGCTGTATGCGCGGTTGTGGCAGCATCAGACGGGTGGGTTTGTCGGGATCGATTGAAGGCATCGAAACCCAGGGCAAGGGGTAATGCCAGTCAGTTAAGGACGAACACTGTACCTGTGGCGAGGGAGCTTGCTCCCTCGCCACAGGTTACTTTTTACCCTTTCTACTTCTTAACTGGCTGGCATTAGGGCAAGGAGCAGTCAGCCCTGCCGATAAGGCAGGGCCTCCCGCGCCTCTTCGGCATACGCCAGAACCCCCACCCGCTCGCGTTCGAGGAAATCCTCCACGGCGTTTTTCAACCCCGGATGGCGCAGGTAATGCCACGAACGGGTGATCACCGGTTCAAAGCCGCGAATCAATTTGTGTTCACCCTGGGCGCCCGCGTCGAAGCGTTGCAGGTCGTGGGCGATGGCGTAGTCCATGCCCTGGTAGAAACAGGTTTCGAAATGCAACCGGTCGAATTCGGCCAGGCAGCCCCAGTAGCGGCCGTAGAAACTGCCGCCACCGATCAGGCTGAACGCCATGGCTACCGGGCGTGAGCCCTGTTTGGCCAGTACTACGCGGATCGCCTCGGGCATGCGCTCGGCCAGCAGGCTGAAAAACGCCCGGGGCAGGTAGGGCGACTGGCGACGTACCGCGTAGGTGTTGGCGTAGCAGGCGTAGACGAAATCCCACTGGGCTTCGCTCAGCTCGTGCCCCTGCAGCCACTCGAACTCAATGCCCTGCCCCGCCACCTGCTCGCGTTCTTTGCGCATCTGTTTGCGCTTGCGTGAACTCAGGGCGTCGAGAAAGTCCTGGAAGTCGCGGTAGCCACGGTTCTGCCAGTGGAATTGGCAGCCCAGGCGCTGCAGCCAGCCGGGTTGCCGGGCCAGTGCGTCGTCGGCCAACGTGTCGGTGAAGTTGATATGGGCGCCGGAGAGCCCTTCGATTTCCAGGTAACCGGGCAGGCTGTTCAACAGCTCGAAGCCGTCTTCGACATTGGCGGCCAACAGCCGCGGGCCGCTGACCGGACTGAACGGCACAGCCGTCAACAGCTTGGGGTAGTAGTCGATGCCGGCGCGCGCGCAGGCGTCAGCCCAACCGTGATCGAACACGTACTCGCCGTAGGAATGCCACTTGCGATAGCCGGGTAATGCGGCCACCAGCCGATCACCTTCCCAATGCAGCAAATGCTCCGGCTGCCAGCCCGACTGGGGCCCCAGGCTGGCACTGTCTTCCAGCGCGCTCAGGAAGGCATGCCGCACGAACGGCTGGGCCTGCGGCACCAGGGCATCCCAGGCCTGCGGGGTGATTTCGGACAGGCTGTGCAGGCGTTGCAACGGCATCGGCATCCTCTCTGTTTCTGACGTGAAAGCCTGGCGAGTATCGCCTATCACAGCCCTATGCACATCACCAAAAATGGCCGGACACAGCTCTAAACCGATAGTTCCATCGGCAAACAAGTTGTCATGCAGATGAAATCACTTAGCCACTACTCCGTCATAAACCGCCGCGATACTGACGCCTGTTTTCAGAGCACCCGGGTTGCCGGGTGGCATTTTTTTCCGTCCGTCATCGGTCGGTTGTGTCCTGGAGGGGTTGTATCCCTCCTCACTTTCGGAGATTGATATGCGTCTTGCTTCCACTAAAACTGCGGCGGCCCTGTGTGGCGGCCTGATGCTGGCCCTCAGCGTTCCGGCCAGCGCTGCAGTCGACGCTAAGTTGCTCGACATGCTCAAGGCCAACGGCCAGATCACCGCTTCGCAGTACACCGAATTGCAAAACGAGTTGGCCAAAGACCAGAAAGAACAGCAGATCGCCCGGCAAGCTCAACAAGAAACCAACGAACAGATCGCCGCCACCGCGAAAAAAACCAACGAGCTGAGCAGCTTCGACCAGAAGCTGGCCTGGGCCGCCAAGACTCAGTTCAAGGGCGATGTGCGCTTTCGCCAGGAAACCATCAAGATCGATGGCGAGCCCAACAACGGTGGGCGTGACAAGGACCGTCAACGTATCCGGGCCCGCCTCGGCGCCTACACCGAAATCAACCCGCAAGTGGACACCGGTATCCGTATCGCCACGGGCGGCGGTGACGATGCGCGCTCCACCAACCAGGACCAGGATGGTTACTTCGATAAAAAATCGATCTGGCTGGACCTCGGCTACATCGACTACCACCCGGACCAGATCAAGAACCTGCACGTGATCGGCGGCAAGATGCTGCAACCGTGGGTGAGCATGGGCGATGTGATCTGGGACAGCGACATCAACCCCGAAGGCCTGGCAGTCACTTACAAATATCCATTGGGCGCCAGTGCCGAACTGTTCGGCAGCCTGGGTAACTACAACCTCAAGGACAACGTCGACGGCGACGGCGTGCAATTTCGCCACGACCTGCGCCTGACCTCCGGCCAGTTGGGCACGCGCTTCTCACTCACCGACAACCTGAAAATGACCCTGGGCGGCAGCGTCTACGCTTACCAGAACGACAAGGACAGCCGCTGCACGACCACCACCACGCCTTGCGCACTGGCGGTCAACGGCAACTCGGCCAATAATGAATTCCGCCTGTATGAAGGTTTTGCCCAGGCGGACATCGGCGGCCTGGCAGTGCCGTTGGCCTTCTACGGCCAATACGTGAAAAACAACGATGCTGTGACCGATCAGGACACCGCCTGGTTGGTGGGTGCCAAGTCCAAGGTGTTCGGTTTCAACCTCGACTATAACTACCGCGATACGCAACGCGACGCGGTCGTGGGCGCCTTCACCGATTCGGACTTCGCCAACGGCACCACCGGTTCGCGCGGTCACAAGATGAAGGTCAGCTACGACATCGACAAGAACTTCGCCCTGGGCGCCACGTACTTCCTGACTAAGGCTGACTACGCCAGCCGTACCCAGCGTGACGCCAACACCAACACGCTGCAACTGGATGCTGAAGCCAAGTTCTAACTTCACCCTGTAGGCGCGAGCGTGCTCGCGCCTACACGTCTTTACGTCGTTCGGCGGCGAGCCGTTCGGCCAGTGCGTCCGCATCTTTCACTGGCTCCTGCGGCATGATCCGCAACGTCGCCTGCATCAGGCGCATCTGGCGAATGAAACGCCGGCAGTTCGGGCAGAACATCAAGTGATGACGCACCAGCAGACGCTCACGAAAGGTCAATTGCCCATCGAGGTAGTCACTGGAACGTGCCACTTGTTCTTTACACGTCAACATTCGCCCGTTTCCTCAAAATGCTCCACGGTTGCGAAGACTTTAAGCCGTGCTCGATGCAACAGCACGCGCACATTGGAGAGTGAGAGCGTCAGAAGATTACAGATTTCTTCCAGCTCCAGGCCCTGGCGCTCGCGCAGCACCAGCACGCTGCCCTGCAACTCGGACAAGCTCAGAATCGTATGCTCCAGGCATTTACGCAATTCCTCCTCGGTCAGCAAGGCTTCCGGCGTGTCCTGGTGCCAGGCATAAGGGGCGACAGCCCAGTGGCCATCGTCCGGGGTGAAGCGGTCATCACCGATGGTGCCGTGGGGGGAAGGCAGGTCGTCGAGTAGCACCTCGCGACGATTTTGCTTGTAGCGGCCCTTGGCGGCGTTCGCCGTGATGGTCAGCAGCCAGGTCTTCAGGCTGGAACGCCCTTCGAACCGGGCGAGGTTGCGGACCACCGACAACCAGGCATCCTGCACCACCTCGTCAGCATGCCGCTGCCCGACGATGGCATAGGCCACCGCCCGCATCGCACTCTGGTAAGTGGTGACCAGTTCCTTGTAGGCCCGCTGTTCGCCCTTGAGCAAGCGTTCAAGCAGGTGCGCGTCGTCCGCTGCGGCCATTCAACACCTCGATGTAAACGCGCACATCAGCGTTTGCGCAGGATCACACTGCCGATGGAATAGCCCGCACCGAACGAGCTGAGCACCGCCACGGAGCCCTTGGGCAAGTCGTCCTGATAGGTGTGAAACGCAATCACCGAACCCGCCGAGCTGGTATTGGCGTAGGTATCGAGGATCACCGGTGCTTCTTCCACCGAGGCCTCGCGGCCGAGCAGTTTTTTCACGATCAGGTGGTTCATGCTCAGGTTGGCCTGGTGCAGCCAGAAGCGCTTCACATCGTTGACGCCCAGCTGGTTTTCCGCCAGGTGCGTAGCGATCAGCTCGGCCACCATCGGGCACACATCGCGGAACACCTTGCGGCCTTCCTGCACGAACAATTTGTCCGGCGCGCCGATGCCCTCTTCCGCCGTGCGGTTGAGAAAGCCAAAGTTATTGCGGATGTTGTTGGAGAACTGGGTCAGCAGCTTGGTGCTCACCACATCGAACTGATGCTCGGACGTCGCCAGGTCAGCCCGCTCGAGGATTACCGCCGTGGCGGCATCACCAAAGATGAAGTGGCTGTCACGATCACGGAAATTCAGGTGGCCGGTGCAGACTTCCGGATTGACCATCAGGATCGCCCGGGCCTGGCCCAGCTGGATGCTGTTGGCGGCATTCTGGATACCAAACGTGGCCGACGAACACGCCACGTTCATATCGAAACCGAAGCCCTGGATACCCAAGGCTTCCTGCACCTCAATGGCGATGGCCGGGTAGGCGCGCTGCAGGTTGGAACAGGCGACGATCACGCCGTCGATATCAGCGGCGGTCTTGCCTGCGCGCTGCAGGGCCTGTTCGGCGGCGCCGACGGCCATCTGGCAGAGCACCGACCATTCGTCGTTACTGCGCTCGGGCAGGCGTGGGGCCATGCGCTGAGGGTCGAGGATGCCGTCCTTGTCCATCACGAAACGGCTCTTGATGCCCGAGGCTTTTTCGATGAACGCCGCACTGGACTCAGTCAGCGCCTGCACGTCACCGCGCTCGATGGCAGCGGCGTTTTCGCGGTTGAACTGCTGCACATAGGCATTGAAAGACTGCACCAGCTCTTCGTTGGAGATGCTGTTGGCCGGGGTGTACAGGCCAGTGCCGCTGATGACGACGTTATGCACGGTCGTTCCTCTAAATCTGTCAGGCAGAAGATATTGGTACCGTCGTACCAAACTGTGAGTCGTTCGATTCCGTCCAGCAGGCATCGAACTGGCAACGCTTTATTCATCTTGTAACCGCGAAGTTTGCCACAACGCCGGTGATTTGGCGCCATATGCCAGACAAACATCTCATTGTGGGAGGGGGCTTGCCCCCGATTGCGGTGTGTCAGAGCCAGACTCTGCAACTGATACACAGCCATCGCGGGCAAGCCCCCTCCCGCATTTGACCCTGTTCAGTTCAGGAAACCGGGAATGCTTCAGGGCTCGACCTGGCTCCATTGTTTGCTCAAGCGCTTATCGGAAATCGGCACCTTGGTCCCCAGTTGTTGGGCAAACAACGACACCCGGTATTCTTCCAGCCACCAGCGATAGAGCTCCAACTGCGGATCACGCTTGCCTTCCTGGGCGTGTTTATTCAGGCGATTCTGGTACTGCGCCCATAGGCCACTCAACTCGGCGCTCCACACACGGTCCTTCTGCACCTGGCTCGGCAGTTTTTCCAGGCGCAGCTCGATGGCCTTGAGGAAACGCGGCAGCTCCTTGAACCAGTGGGCCGGGGTCTCGCGCACAAACCCTGGGTACACCAGGTTGCTCAGCTGCTGCTTGATATCGTTCAAGGCCACCGCCTGGGCGAGGTCGATCTTGCCTTTGAAGCGTTTTTGCAGGCCGTGCCAGAGTTTCAGTACTTCCAGGGTCAGACGCGCCAGACGCTCAGCCTGTTCGGTCCAACCGCCACGTTTGCGCTCGGCCAACGCGGCCAGCCCAGCGCCATCGCGCGGCAACGCGGCTTCGCCTTCCAATACGCAGGTATCGAGGCTGGCCAGCAGGATATCTTCCACCAGCGCCTCGACACGCCCCAGTTCGCGGTACAGCAGGCCCAACTCGGTCAGGCCCGGCAATTTGCCGCGCAGGAATTTCGCCGGTTCCGCCAGTTGCTGCATCAACAGGCGCTGCAAGGCACGCCGATGCTGGAACTCGGCCTCGGCGGCCGTGGAGAAACGCCCTTCCTTGACCGTGCCGTTTTCTTCCACCAGCGCGGGGTACACCGTCATCGACAGGCCGGCGATGTTTTGCTGGGTTTTTTCGGCCACCGGTGCAAACACCTTGGCGTGCACCGGCTGCTGGCTTTTCGCGGTTTGCGGCACCGCCAGGGCGGCCTGGCTGGCTTGGGCGAAACGCGCGGTCAGCTGTGCCAGGTCACGGCCTTCGCCGAGGAATTTGCCCTCGCCATCGACCACTTCCAGGTTCATCTTCAAATGGTTTTCCACCTGCTGCGCGGCCTCCGCCCAGGCTTCATCGCTGACCCGCGCACCGGTCATGCGCAACAGTTCGCGACCCAATGCCTGGGGCAGCGAACCCTGGCCAAACTCGATGCGCTGCAGCGCCGCCTTGACGAAATCCGGCACCGGCACGAAGTTTTTGCGCAGCGCCTTGGGCAGGTTACGCACCAGGGCGATGCACTTGGCTTCGATGACTCCCGGCACCAGCCATTCCAGGCGCTCGGCGGGCAACGCCGGCAACAGCGGCGCCGGCACGCGCAGGGTTACGCCATCGCGCGGGTGGTTGGGTTCGAAGTGGTAACTCAAGGCCAGCGCCAGGTCGCCCAGGTGCAAGGTGTCCGGGTAATGCGCGGCGGTGACTTCACTGGCTTCGCGGGCCAGCACGTCTTCTTCGCGCATGATCAGCAGTTGCGGGTCTTTCTGGCTGTTGACCTTGTACCAGCTGTCGAAGGTGGCGGTCTGGTGGATCTCTGCCGGCAAACGCGCATCGTAGAAGGCGTAGAGGGTTTCTTCGTCGGCCAGGATGTCGCGACGGCGCGCCTTGGCTTCCAGTTCGTCGAGCTGCTCCAGCAGTTGCTGGTTGGCCGTGAGGCACTTGGCTCGGGACTGGATCTCTCCACGCACCAGGCCTTCGCGAATGAACAGCTCGCGGGACACCACCGGGTCGATCGGCCCGTAATGCACCGGCCGGCGTCCAACCACGATCAGCCCGAACAGCGTGATCTGTTCAAACGCCACCACCTGGCCGCGCTTTTTCTCCCAATGGGGTTCGAAGTGGTTTTTCTTGATCAGGTGACCGGCCAGTGGCTCGATCCAGTCGGCGTCGATCTTGGCCACCATGCGCGCATACAGCTTGGTGGTTTCCACCAATTCAGCGGTCATCAGCCATTGCGGGCGCTTCTTGCCAATGCCCGAGGAAGGATGAATCCAGAAACGCCGCTGCCGGGCACCGAGGTAGTCGCCGTCCTCGGTCTTCTGGCCGATCTGGCTGAGCAAGCCGGACAGCACCGCCTTGTGCAATTTCGGGAAATCGGCGGGTTCCTTGTTGATCGTCAGCTGCATGTCGCGACAGATCAGGCTCAACTGGCGATGGGAATCGCGCCACTCGCGCAAGCGCAGGTAGTTAAGGAAGTTTTTGCGACACCAATTACGCAGCGGGCTGGCGGTCAGTGCCTGGCGCTGTTCTTCAAAGCCGCGCCACAGGTTGACCAGACCGGCGAAGTCCGAATCCGGGTCTTTCCACTGCGCATGGGCCTGATCGGCGGCCTGTTGGCGTTCCGGCGGGCGCTCGCGCGGGTCCTGGATCGACATGGCGCTGGCCACGATCAGCACTTCCTGCAAGCTGCCCAGCTTGGCCGCTTCGAGCAGCATGCGGCCCATGCGCGGGTCCACGGGCAGGCGCGCCAGTTGGCGGCCCAATGGTGTGAGCTGGCTGTTACGGTCCACCGCCGACAGCTCTTGCAGCAGGTTGAAACCGTCGCTGATGGCCTTGCCATCCGGCGGTTCGATAAACGGGAAGTCGGTGATTTCACCCAGGCGCAGGTGCAGCATCTGCAGGATCACGGCGGCGAGGTTGGTGCGCAGGATCTCAGGGTCGGTAAATTCCGGGCGCCCGATAAAGTCCTCTTCGCTGTACAAGCGAATGCAGATGCCAGGCTCGACCCGGCCGCAACGGCCTTTGCGCTGGTTGGCGCTGGCCTGGGAAATCGCCTCGATCGGCAGGCGTTGCACCTTGGCGCGGTAGCTGTAGCGGCTGATGCGTGCGGTGCCGCTGTCGATCACATAACGAATGCCCGGCACGGTCAGCGAGGTTTCCGCGACGTTGGTCGCCAGTACCACGCGCCGGCCTGGGTGTGATTGGAAAATGCGCTGTTGCTCGGCGGGTGACAGGCGCGCATACAGCGGCAGGATTTCAGTGTGCTTGAGCTGCGCCTTGCGCAGCATCTCGGCGGCGTCGCGAATTTCGCGTTCGCCGGGCAGGAACACCAGCACATCACCGGGGCTGCGGCGTTCGCTGCGCTCGTAGGCGGCGATTTCGTCGAGGGTGGCGAGGATCGCCTGGTCGACGGTCAAGTCATCTTCGACGCGATTGCCCTCCTCGTCCTGCTCCAGGGTCAGCGGGCGGTACCAGGTGTCCACCGGGAAGGTACGGCCTGATACCTCCACGATGGGCGCATCGTCGAAATGCTTGGAGAAACGCTCCAGGTCGATGGTCGCGGAGGTGATGATGACTTTCAGGTCCGGGCGACGCGGCAGCAGGGTCTTGAGGTAACCCAGCAGGAAGTCGATGTTCAGGCTGCGCTCATGGGCTTCGTCGACGATGATCGTGTCGTAGCGCTCCAGGTAGCGGTCGTTCTGGGTTTCCGCCAGTAGAATACCGTCGGTCATCAGTTTGATCAGCGTATTGGAGTCGCTCTGGTCCTCGAAGCGCACCTGATAGCCGACCAACGCGCCGAGCGGCGTGGCCAGCTCTTCGGCAACCCGGCTGGCAACGCTGCGCGCAGCAATCCGGCGCGGCTGGGTGTGGCCGATCAGGCCGAACTGGCCGCGGCCGATCTCCAGGCAAATCTTCGGCAACTGGGTAGTTTTACCCGAACCGGTCTCGCCGGCGATGATCAGCACCTGGTGCTTGTTCAGCGCGGCCTTGATTTCATCGCGCTTGGCGGCAATCGGCAGGCTGTCGTCGTAACGAATTACCGGCAGGCTGTCCCGCCGCGCCGTGACCTGGGCGCAGGACGCCTGCATACGCGATACCCACTGCGCCAGCTTCTGCTCATCGGGCTTCTTGCGCAGCTCAAGCAACTGGCGCCGCAAGCGGTTGCGGTCGGCAAGCATGGCGTGATCGAGGGTTTTAAGCAGTTGGTCGATGGTGGGCGCTTGGTCGGTCATCAGGTACGCAAAGGTCTTTTAATGAGGCAGGTAAGCCTGCGGTGACATGATCGTAGACGGCAATTGTCGCAGATTTCTGTCCTTGTAAACGAGCCAAGCCCTTTCATCACGGCAACACGGCCGCTTCATACGCGTGAGCCGGCTATTTTTAGCTCGACGGGGTCGTGCCACCTACTCTCTCATTCGACTTTTCACGCAGGGCTATCAGAACGCGCATCTGGCCTGGTGAGGATCCGGCGCGATTTACTGCGGCACGCGACCCCACCCGCACACCCACCCCACGCGGCTCGCCAAGGAAAAACCTCATGCCCACCGTACCGGAGAAACCATTATGTTCGGATCAAAACCATTGCCCGCCTACCAACCCGGCGCCACCTTGGGCAGGCTGTTCCAGCAAACCCACGCCATCCATGAAGCGGTGGTTGAAAGCCTGATAGGGCAAGGCCAGCGGCACATGCTCGATAAATGCCGGCACCTTGAACACGCATTGTTTGGCCCTATCAGTCGAATGCCCGACCGTGCCGCGCAGGAAAAAGGCCATCAGCTTCAGGCCTGGATGCACAGTTCAAGGATTGATGAAGCGCTTGCAGCCTTAGACCAGGAAAGCCACAAACACTTCGCCGTGCAACCGGATGACAAAACAAGCCTGCACGCCCTCCAGCAACGCTACGAGCAACTGACCGCTCGCGTGGAGCGCCGCGATGCCCTGCTGGGTCGACGCGCAGCGTGGGCCGCCGCCATTGCGCCACCGTCCTGCGAGCTGGACCCGATAACGGTTGCCGTGCTGCCGCCTGCACGCCTGAGCAACCAGCTGAGTGGGCACACTCTGGAACAGGCGGTCAAACATATCAACGCTCTGGAGAAAGAGATTGCCCTGCTGGACAACCACATCAGGCAAGAGCCGCAGCCTCTGTCTCACGCCGAGGAAGACATCTTTCTCAGACAACGCAACGCCATGACCGAGTCTCGCAATGCATGGGCAACGGGCCGTTTGAAAGGCAGCAGCCAATTCAAGTCCTCCCTTGGCCTGGTCCCGGAGCGTAAACGCCTGGAGCAGAGTCTGGAGCGGCACAAGCAACTGGCACCGGTGGAACTGACACTCCACCGACTGGAACGCACAGTCGAGACCGTGCAGCGCAACGGCCTGGGGGAGAAACTCTCGGCCCAGGCGGTCGATGCCGCACGGGACGTCTTGGTGAATTTGCGCGACGCCTGGCGCAACGGCAACCTTGATGGCAGCTCGATCGAGGGCATGAACCCTGCGCTGCTGCTGACCCCGCCAAACAACCGCCGAATCAAACTGGAATTGGCCGTCATCGAAAAGGCCTTTGTACAACTGAACGCAGTGCCCCGTACGGAACAAGCTGGCATTGCCGAGGAACGTGCGCAGTTCAAGGCAGTGATTGATTCCCCAAACAACATGCAAGTCAAACACGCGGCGATCAGTCAACTTAAAGATCGCAATAAACAGCGAGCGCTGGTCGCTGAACTGAACACCGATTTGCGCACTATCTACACCGATCTGACAAACACGCTGGCCCTTCATCGCTTGACCGCTACGCAACCGTAACGCATAGCGATTTAAACAACCGTACACCAGCTTCAACCCAGCCCGGCCAAAAGAGCTCGACCACGCGTTTCAAAAACAGGCGCCCAGTGGCTGATTGCACATCGCAGTCGGCCACTGGGCCACGCTTAACTCTTCAACTCGCCAGCCCCTCTTCATCACGCGGGTCCTTGCGCCGATACGGAAACACGTCAATCACCTTCCCCGCGCGAATGGCCTCCTGCAGCCCTTTCCAATAGTCCGCGTTATACAGCTCACCATGCAGCTCATCGAACAGCTTGCGCTGGCCGGCGTCGGCGAACAGAAAAGGCGGGAATTCCTCAGGAAACACATCCAGCGGACCAATGGAGTACCACGGTTCGGAGGCCATTTCATCCTCTGGGGTACGCGGCGGGGGAATGTGGCGGAAGTGGGCCTCGGTGAGAAAGCAGATTTCATCGTAGTCATAAAACACCACCCGGCCGTGACGGGTAACGCCGAAGTTCTTGAGCAGCATGTCACCGGGAAAGATATTCGCCGCCGCCAATTGCTTGATCGCCAGCCCGTAGTCTTCCAGGGCTTCACGTACCTGGGCGGGGTTGGCGTTTTCCAGGTAGAGGTTGAGCGGGGTCATGCGCCGTTCGGTCCAGCAGTGCCGGATCAGCACGGTGTCACCTTCCACTTCGACAGTGTCGGCGGCCACTTCCAACAACTCGGCAAGGCAGTCGGGCTCGAACTTGCTCAAGGGGAAGCGAAAGTCGGCGAACTCCTGGGTATCGGCCATGCGCCCCACGCGGTCGACACTTTTGACCAGGCGGTACTTCTCGATCACCGTGGCGCGGTTGACGTTTTTCGACGGTGAGAAACGGTCCTTGATGATCTTGAACACGGTGTTGAAGCCCGGCAGGGTAAACACGCTCATGACCATGCCACGCACGCCCGGCGCCATGATGAACTGGTCATCGGTGGTGGCCAGGTGATTGATCAGTGCGCGGTAGAACTCCGACTTGCCGTGTTTATAGAAGCCAATGGACGTGTACAGCTCGGCGATGTGCTTGCCGGGCAGGATGCGCTTGAGAAAGTCGATGAACTCGGCAGGCACGGGCACGTCGACCATGAAATAGGAGCGCGTAAAGGAAAAGATGATCGACACCTCAGCTTCGTCGGTGATCAACGCATCGATCTGAATGCCCCGCCCTTCGCGGTGCAGCAATGGGATCACCAACGGCCATTGTTCGTCGCGGGTGTAGATACGCCCCACCAGGTAGGCGCCTTTATTGCGGTAGAGCACCGAGGAAAACAGCTCGACGTTCAAGTCCGGGTCTTTGCACACCCAGTCCGGCAGGTTTTCGCGCAGTTGGGCTTCCAGGCGTTGCAGGTCGGCAGGCAAGTCGGCGTAGGGTTCACTGAAGCTGTAGTCCGCAAAAATCTGCGCAAGCATCTGCGCCATGTTGCCTGCAGGCGTGTAGATGCGGGTCTGCGCCGCCCGCGCCAGACGCTGGGTGGGGCGCGTGGTGTGGATAAACATGCAGCCGTCGCTGATCAGGTCATGGCTGAACAGGCTGCAAAACACCGAGTTGTACCAAGTTTCGGACAGCTCATCGTCAAAGCGCAGGTCGATCAGGCCGATGTAGGCGCTTTTCACCTGGGGCCACAGGTCGATGTCCTGCAACACGCCCGCCTCGAAAGCAGCCCGCAGACGCGCCGTGACCTCACCCACTTTCTCTTCATACAGGCTGATGCGCGCCGCCGAAGCGGCTTGCCCTTGCTGCCATTGGGCCTTTTCGAAACGCTCGCGAGCGCCATCGGTGATCTGGCGAAAGTGCTCACGATAGTCGTCGAAACCGTCGAGGATCATCCGGGCGATAGCAAGGGCGGACTGCGGCATGCGGAAAACCTCGAACGGGTATCGGGAAGCCCTGAGCTTAGCCAGTGAACCCCGGCAGGAGAAGGAGGATTTTTCATCGGCCGCCGTACTTAGCGATTGTGTCGACCGGAACGCTGGGCAACACTCCCCGGCCTGATCGTGTAGGAGTTTTCCGTGAAACCTGTCGACACTCTGTACTTGCTGGGGCTGGCCGCCATCTGGGGCGCGAGCTTCCTGTTTATGCGCATCATCGCGCCGGAAATCGGCAGCGTGCCGACTGCGTTTTTCCGCGTATCAATCGCTGCCGCCGGCTTGCTGGTGATTCTGGCGATGATGGGTGTGAACTGGGACTTCCAGGGCAAGTTCAAGACCATCCTGCTGTTGGGCGTGATCAACTCCGGGATTCCGGCGACCCTGTATTCGGTAGCGGCACAGGTGTTGCCGGCGGGTTACTCGGCCATTTTCAACGCCACCACGCCCCTGATGGGCGTGCTGATTGGTGGCATGTTTTTCAGTGAACGCCTGACGCCGTCGAAAATCGCCGGCGTGTGTCTGGGCCTGTTCGGCGTGGGCGTGCTGACCCGTGCGGGGCCGGTGGCGTTTGACCTGCAATTGTTGACGGGGGCACTGGCATGTTTGCTGGCCACCACGTGCTATGGCTTTGCCGGATTTCTCGCCCGGCGCTGGCTGGATCAGCGCGGTGGGCTCGACAGCCGCCTGTCGGCCCTGGGCAGCATGCTCGGCGCCACGTTGTTTCTGCTGCCGTTGTTCGCTTACAGCGCCATCCGCCAGCCGCCGGCGAGCTGGGGTGGGTGGCAGGTGTGGATGTCGTTGCTGGGGTTGGGCCTGGTGTGTACGGCCTTTGCCTACATTCTGTACTTTCGCCTGCTGTCCTCCATCGGCCCGGTCAAGTCAATGACCGTGACCTTCATGATCCCGCCGTTCGGCGTACTGTGGGGCGCGCTGCTGCTGGATGAGCCATTGTCCATGGCCCATCTGTATGGCGGAGTATTGATTGCCGGGGCGTTGTGGTTGGTGTTGCGGCCGCAGAAACTGTAGGAGCGAATACGCTCGATCCTACAGCGCGAGCATCAGTCTTTACGGAATACGAAGACCAGGCCGACAATGATTAGCCCCATCCCCAACAGGCTCAACAATGCCAGCTGATTACCGAAGATCAGGTAATCCATCACCGCCGTCACCGCTGGCACCAGATAAAACAGGCTGGTGACGTTCACCAGATTGCCCCGGGCGATCAGGCGATACAGCAACAGCGTTGCCAGCACTGACACCACCAGCCCCATCCACAGCACCGGTAGGTAAAAGCCCGCATTGTGCTCGAAATGGAATGGCTGGAACGGCACGAACACCGCGCACAACAACAGCCCAGACAGGTATTGCAGCGGCAACGTGCCCAAAGGATTGTCGGTGATGCGCTTTTGCATGATCGAGCCAAACGTCATGCTTGCCAGCGCCAGAAGCCCGAACAGCATCCCAGTCAGGGACATGCCGGCCAGTCCGATGCCTTGGTAAACCACCATGATCAACCCGGCCAAGCCCAATCCCAGGCCGAACAATCGCCGCCAGGAGCGCTGGCGCTCCATCAGCACCACGGTGAGGATCGGCTGTACGCCCATGATGGTGGCCATCACCCCAGGGGTGACTTTGAGATCCAGGGCCAGCAGATAAAAAATCTGGTACGCCCCCAATAACACCAGACCCGTCGTTGCGGCATACCGCATGGGTTTGCCAGGACGTGGCAGCTGCAACTTGAGGATCGGCACCAGCACCACTAGCCCGACCAGGGCGATGGCAAACCGGATCAGCAAAAAGGCAAAGGGTGAAGCATGAGCCAGGCCCAGCTTGGAGAAAATCGCCCCGCTGCTCCACAACAGGACAAACAGGCTCGTCGAGGCCGCCGCGGCCACGGATTGTTTCGAAAGAACAGACATGAGTTACCACCTGTGATCAGGCAAAAAAGCCGACTCGGTAAATACCGAATTTCAGTAGGTTTTTTCAGGTAGGCACAGGGCTACAGCGAACAGCTGATCAGCCCGAAATGCCAACACCCGGCGGTGATACGACTGCGTACACCGGCGCGCTACTGACAAGTGGGGGGTAGTGACTGATCTGCGCAGGCTGCTTGGCGCCGCACGGCACGACCACAGCGTTGACCGCTGAATCGACTACTGCTATGCGCTGGGAAGCTGGCATGTGCTGATCTTTTTGAAGGGATAAAGACGCGTCGACTATAACCAGCGGCAAACTTATTTGGCAATCCTTTCCCTCACAGCCTTTTGCGTGGAGGAGTTTTCATGCCCTTGAACCGGACCGCTCGCTATAATGCCGCCCGTTTTTTTTCGAAGGACTTCACAATGGCTGCCCTGCCCTGGCTGTACCTCGCGCTGCTTTCCATCGGCTATGTCGTGGCCTTGATCTACGGGCAATTGGGCGTGTTGGCGGCGGTCTCCGTGGCGCTTTTGCTGATCGCAGGATATGCCGTGCGCCAGCAACGCAACCCCTGGGCACGCTACCTCGGCCATGGTCTGTTCATCGTGCTGGCGTTGGGCCTGGCGATGCACTGGCTACCGGGTTTCTACAATGGCCGAGGCATCGCGCCTCAGCGGTTCACCGCCGATGCCGTGCCGTTCTCGATGTACCTGAACCAGGACAAACCGCTGATCGGCTTCTGGCTGCTGCTGGCCTGCCCATGGATCGTGACGCGGCGCTCATTGCGCCTGTCGATGTGCGTTACCGCCCTGGCCGTGACCCTGACGGCAATCGCAGCCTTGGGTGGCGCAGCGCTGCTGGGGATGATCAGTTGGGCACCGAAATGGCCGGACTCGGCGTGGCTGTGGGTGTTGAACAACCTACTGCTGGTGACGCTGGTGGAAGAAGCGCTGTTTCGTGGCTATATCCAGGGCGGTCTGAGCCAGCGTTTCAAACACCTGCCCTACGGCGAGAACCTCGCGCTGTTGCTGGCCTCTTTGTTATTCGGGCTGGTACACCTGGGCGCAGGTTGGCAGTGGGTGCTGCTGGCGAGTATTGCCGGCGTCGGTTACGGCCTGGCGTATCGCTTCGGCGGGTTGGGCGCGGCCATTGCCACGCACTTTGGCTTGAATCTGCTTCACTTCGGGCTGTTCACTTATCCGATGCTGGCCAGCTGAGCTGTAACCCGCTCGTCCGGATTGTTGCAAAAAATAAGTTAAATAAATGCCCGGCATGGCCGATAACCCCTGAAAGCCTTGCGGATTGAACAATCATGCGTAATAACCAACCCGTTACCCAGCGCGAACGTACCTTCCCCGCTCAGCAACGGTTGATCTCCACCACAGACGCCAAGGGTGTGATCACCTACTGCAACGACGCCTTTGTCGAAATCAGTGGGTTCACCCGCGACGAACTGACCCGCGCCCCGCACAATCTGGTGCGTCACCCGGACGTTCCGGCGGCGGTGTTCGCGCACATGTGGTCGACGCTCAAACAAGGCTTGCCATGGATGGGCATTGTCAAGAATCGCTGCAAGACCGGTGACCACTACTGGGTTAACGCCTATGTGACACCGGTCTTCGACGGCAACCAGGTGATCGGCTACGAATCGGTGCGCATCAAGCCCACCGCCGAGCAGATCCGCCGGGCCGAAGCGCTCTATCAACGCATCAACCAGGGCAAGTCGGCCGTTCCCCAGCGGGACAAGTGGCTGCCGGTGCTGCAGGACTGGCTGCCGTTTATCCTGGTCAGCCAATTGAGCTTCATGATCGGTGCCACCCTCACGTCCCAATGGGGTTTTGCCTTGGCGGCAGCGCTGTCGGTGCCGTTGGGCCTGTTGGGCCTGAGCTGGCAACAGCGCGGCCTCAAGCGTTTGCTGCGCCTGGCCGAGCAGACCACCTCCGACCCGTTGATCGCGCAGATGTACACCGACAGCCGCGGCGCCCAGGCGCGACTGGAGATGTCGATCCTCAGCCAGGAAGCGCGTCTGAAGACCTGCCTCACCCGCCTGCAGGACACCGCCGAACACCTCAACGACCAGGCCGCGCAGTCCAACACCTTGGCGCACAACAGCTCCAGCGGCCTGGAGCGCCAGCGCGTAGAGACGGAACAGGTAGCCACTGCGGTCAATCAGATGGCAGCGACCACCCAGGAAGTCGCCAGCCACGTGCAGCGCACGGCAGATGCCACCCAGGAAGCCAATCGCCTGACCGGCCGCGGCCGCGATATCGCCGGGGAAACCCGTGAGGCGATTCAGCGCCTGTCGGTGGCGGTGGGCGAAACCGGTATCACCGTCACGCAACTGGCCAAGGACAGCGATGAAATCGGCGGCGTGGTGGATGTGATCAAAGGCATTGCCGACCAGACCAACCTGCTGGCCTTGAACGCCGCCATCGAAGCGGCGCGCGCCGGTGAGATGGGCCGTGGGTTTGCGGTGGTGGCGGATGAAGTGCGCCAGTTGGCGCAACGCACCGCCGAATCGACCGGGCAGATCCACACGCTGATCGCCAAACTGCAGCAGACGGCCGCCGCCGCCGTGCAAACCATGGACGCCGGGCATCGCCAGGCCGAAGAGGGTGTGGCACGGGTGATGGAAGCGGATCAGGCGCTGGTCGGTATCAGTGAGGCGGTAGCGAATATCACCGACATGACCACGCAGATCGCCGCCGCGACTGAAGAGCAAAGCGCGGTTGCCGAAGAGATCAGCCGTAACATCAGCACCATTGCGTTGCTGGCGGACCAGACCTCGGAGCAGGCGATGAACTCGGCGCAACTGAGTGAAGAGCTGACGCATACGGCCAATACCCAGTACTCGCTGGTAGAGCGTTTTAACCGATAGACCGCTATCGGGGGCAAGCCCCCTCCCACATTCGACCGAGTTCCAAATTTGGAATGTGGTCAAAATGTGGGAGGGGGCTTGCCCCCGATTAGGCCCTAACCGGCACCAAGAAACCCAGCCACCTTCACTGCAGCGGCCTCCAGATGCTGCTCATGACTAAACCCCGAAGCTTTCAACGGCTTCAAATCATGATCCCCCGCCACCAGCCACATCACCTCGATGCTCGGCGACAGCTCATACCCCTCCACCGCCGGCCGATTACCCAGCGCATCACGCTCGCCCTGCACAATCAGCGTCGGCGTCTTCAGTCCGGCCAGGTGCTCTACCCGAGGTTTTTCCGGCTTGCCCACCGCATAGAACGGATAGCCCAGGCACACCAACCCAGCGGCGTCCAGTTCGTCGGCCAATAAACTGGCCATCCGCCCGCCCATGGATTTGCCGCCAATCGCCATCTTGCCCGCGACATTACGCCGCACCAGGGCATACACCTCCCGCCACGCCTCCAGCAGTTTCGGCGCCGGGTTCGGTGGGCGCTTGCCCCCCTCCAACCGGCGCTGGGCCATGTAGGGAAACTCGAAGCGCACGACGTTAACGCCATGCCCGGCAAGGCGCGCAGCCATGTCGTTCATGAACGCCGAGTCCATCGGCGCGCCAGCGCCGTGGGCCAGGATCAATGTGACGGGCTCGCCTGAAACCGCCTGCGCTGCGACATCCCATAACCAGCCGCGTTCACGCACACACTGCGCCCATTGATCCCCGTCAATACTGGCCTTGTGCTCTTTGCCCATGCTTGCCTCGCTTTTTAGTCTGCCTATAACTCCAGCCCAAGTGCCGCTCCGGCTTGGGTTGAACCGTGGATGGGGAACCATGAACACTACTTTAAGTACCGCCTATAACTACAAGGTGGTCCGCCAATTCGCCATTATGACGGTGGTGTGGGGCATCGTCGGCATGGGCCTCGGGGTTTTTCTCGCGGCCCAATTGGTTTGGCCTGCGCTCAACTTCGATTTGCCCTGGACCAGCTTCGGTCGCCTGCGCCCGCTGCACACCAACGCCGTGATCTTTGCCTTCGGTGGCTGCGCACTGTTCGCCAGCTCCTTCTATTCGGTGCAGCGCACCTGCCAGACACAGCTGTTCGCACCGAAAATCGCCGCGTTCTGCTTCTGGGGCTGGCAGCTCGTCATCCTGTTGGCCGCGATCAGCCTGCCGCTGGGCTACACCAGTTCCAAGGAATACGCCGAGCTGGAATGGCCGATCGACATCCTGATCACCATCGTCTGGGTGGCCTACGCCATCGTGTTCTTCGGCACGATCATGAAGCGCAACACCAAGCACATCTATGTGGGTAACTGGTTTTTCGGCGCATTCATCATCACCGTGGCGATCCTGCATATCGTCAACAACCTGGAAATCCCGGTCAGCCTGACCAAGTCCTACTCGCTGTACGGCGGTGCGACGGATGCGATGGTGCAGTGGTGGTACGGGCATAACGCCGTAGGCTTTTTCCTCACCGCCGGCTTCCTTGGGATGATGTACTACTTCGTGCCCAAGCAGGCCGAACGCCCGGTGTATTCGTATCGTTTGTCCATCGTGCACTTCTGGGCGCTGATCACCCTGTATATCTGGGCCGGCCCCCACCACCTGCACTACACCGCGTTGCCGGATTGGGCACAGTCGCTGGGCATGGTGATGTCGCTGGTGCTGCTGGCACCGAGCTGGGGCGGCATGATCAACGGCATGATGACGCTCTCGGGCGCCTGGCATAAGTTGCGCAGCGACCCGATCCTGCGGTTCCTCGTGGTGTCCCTGGCGTTCTACGGCATGTCCACCTTCGAGGGCCCGATGATGGCGATCAAGACCGTCAACGCCCTCTCCCACTACACCGACTGGACCATCGGCCACGTACACGCCGGCGCACTCGGTTGGGTGGCGATGATTTCCATCGGCGCGCTGTACCACATGATCCCCAAGGTCTTCGGGCGTGAGCAGATGTACAGCCTCGGCCTGATCAACGCGCACTTCTGGCTGGCCACTATCGGCACCGTGCTCTACATCGCGTCGATGTGGGTCAACGGCATCGCCCAGGGCCTGATGTGGCGTGCGATCAATGAGGACGGCACCCTGACCTACTCCTTCGTCGAAACCCTGGTGGCCAGCCACCCGGGCTACATCGTGCGGCTGGTGGGCGGTGCGGTGTTCCTCAGCGGCATGTTCCTGATGGCTTACAACACATGGCGCACCGTGCGCGCGGTGCAGCCCGCCGACGCCGTGCCTGTCGCGCAACTGGCCTGAGGAGGTTGTGATGAAACACGAAGTCATTGAAAAAAACGTCGGCCTGCTGATGCTGCTGATGGTGCTCGCCGTGAGCATCGGCGGCCTGACCCAGATCGTCCCGTTGTTCTTCCAGGACGTGACCAACAAGCCGGTCGAAGGCATGAAACCCTACACCGCGCTGCAGCTGGAGGGCCGCGACATCTACATCCGTGAAGGCTGCGTGCAGTGCCACTCGCAGATGATCCGCCCGTTCCGCGCCGAGACCGAACGCTACGGCCATTACTCGGTGGCCGGCGAAAGCGTGTGGGACCACCCGTTCTTGTGGGGCTCCAAGCGCACCGGGCCGGACCTGGCCCGCGTGGGCGCACGCTACTCGGACGACTGGCACCGCGCGCACCTGTACAACCCGCGCAACGTGGTGCCCGAGTCGAAAATGCCGGCCTATCCGTGGCTGGTGACGGCTCAGGTCGACAGCAGTCACACCGAGACCAAACTGAACGTCATGCGCACCCTGGGCGTGCCGTACACCGACGACGACATTCGTGGCGCGGTCGCCAGCCTCAAGGGCAAGACCGAAATGGACGCGCTGGTTTCCTACCTGCAAGTGCTCGGCACTGCCATCAAGAGCAAGAGGTGAGCCATGGGATTTGAATTCGACGCGGGCACCATCCGCGGCCTCGGCACGCTGGTGGTCGCCATCGCTTTCATCGGCTTGTCGCTGTGGGTGTTCAACAACCGCCGCAACGCGGACTTCGAGCAGGCGCGCCTGCTGCCGTTCGCCGATGAACCTTCTCCCTCCGACGCTCAAGAAGCGCCCGCACCAAGGAGCACTCGGCCATGACTACCTTCTGGAGTACATGGATCTGCGTACTGACCCTCGGCAGCCTGATCGGCCTGACCTGGCTGTTGATCGGCACCCGCAAGGGCGAAACCCACGGCAGCGTCGACCAAACCATGGGCCACGCCTTCGACGGCATCGAGGAATACGACAACCCGCTGCCCCAGTGGTGGTTCATGCTGTTCGTCGGCACGCTGGTGTTTGCCGTCGGCTACCTGGTCCTCTACCCGGGCCTGGGTAACTGGAAAGGTGTGTTGCCGGGCTATGAAGACGGCTGGACATCGACCAAGGAATGGGACAAGGAGATGGCCAAGGCCGACGCCAGGTTCGGGCCGATCTATGCCAAATTCGCAGCGATGCCGGTGGAAGAAGTGGCCAAGGACCCGCAAGCCTTGAAGATGGGCGGTCGCCTGTTCGCCTCCAACTGCGCAGTGTGCCACGGCTCGGATGCCAAGGGCGCGTACGGCTTCCCCAACCTGGCAGACAGCCACTGGCGCTGGGGCGGTTCGGCCGCAGCGATCAAGGCCACCATCCTGGGCGGTCGCCACGCGGCGATGCCGGCCTGGGGTGAAGTGCTGGGCGAGGATGGGGTGAAGAATGTTGCCGCGTATGTACGCCACGACCTGGCCAAGTTGCCCTTACCGGCCGACAGCACGGCCGACCTGGCGGCGGGCCAGGCCGCATTCAACACCACCTGTGTTGCCTGCCACGGGCCGCAGGGCCACGGTGTGGAAGCCATGGGCGCGCCAAACCTGACCGAGCCTGCAGGGTTTATCTACGGCACCAGCCTGGCGCAGCTGCAACAGACCATCCGTCATGGTCGCCAGGGCCAGATGCCTGCGCAGGAAGTGCTGCAAGGCAATGACAAGGTGCACCTGCTGGCGGCTTATGTTTATAGCCTTTCCCATCAGTAACAGCAGATGAGCTGCAAGTCTTAAGCATCAAGCTGCAAGAGAAGAGCGTCTAACTCGGATCTTGCAGCTGCTTTTACTTGCAGCTTGCAGCTTGAAACTTCCCATTGCCGCTGCGCGGCTCCTTTCCCCTCCTGCCATTCGGGTCTACGCTTGCTTTCAAGCGAAGCGATTGCGGTGCACCCAACGCCCCTCGTCAAGGCTTCGATATTTTCCTGTCCACTTGATCAGCTTTCAATTAGGATTTTATCCTTACGCCAAACATGGAAAGGGCGCAGAATCTGGCGTGGAACGCATTGATACAGGTCAGTCATTGCGTTGCAATGGCCCCTCGCTTTCTACATACTTGCGGCCGATTTTACCTATAAAAAAACCTAAACCGTGGAACCTTAGAATGAGCACAGCAATCAGTCCGACTGCTTATAACTATAAGGTCGTTCGCCAGTTCGCCATCATGACGGTGGTCTGGGGGATCCTTGGCATGGGGCTCGGGGTGTTCATCGCCTCGCAACTGGTTTGGCCGCAATTGAATTTCGACCTGCCCTGGACGACCTTCGGCCGCCTGCGCCCGCTGCACACCAACCTGGTGATCTTTGCCTTCGGTGGCTGTGCGCTGTTTGCCACCTCCTACTACGTCGTGCAACGCACCTGCCAGACGCGACTGATTTCCGATGGCCTTGCCGCCTTTACCTTCTGGGGGTGGCAGGCGGTCATCGTCGGCGCCATCATCAGCCTGCCCCTGGGCTACACCACCACCAAGGAATACGCCGAGCTGGAGTGGCCGATCGCCATTTTGCTCGCCATTGTCTGGGTGACGTACGCCGTGGTGTTCTTCGGCACCATCGTCAAGCGCAAGACCAAGCACATCTATGTCGGCAACTGGTTTTACGGGGCGTTCATCCTGGTCACGGCCATGCTGCACATCGTCAACCACGCGTCCCTGCCGGTCAGCCTGTTCAAGTCCTACTCGGCCTATGCCGGCGCGACGGACGCGATGATCCAGTGGTGGTACGGGCATAACGCCGTGGGCTTTTTCCTCACCACCGGCTTCCTCGGGATGATGTACTACTTCGTGCCCAAGCAGGCCGAACGTCCCATCTATTCCTACCGCCTGTCCATCGTGCACTTCTGGGCGCTGATCACCCTGTACATCTGGGCCGGTCCGCACCACCTGCACTACACCGCGCTGCCGGACTGGGCGCAGTCGTTGGGCATGGCGATGTCGATCATCCTGCTGGCGCCGAGCTGGGGCGGCATGATCAACGGCATGATGACGCTCTCGGGCGCCTGGCATAAGCTGCGCACCGACCCGATCCTGCGCTTTCTGGTGGTTTCGCTGGCGTTCTACGGCATGTCGACCTTCGAAGGCCCGATGATGGCGATCAAGACCGTCAACTCGCTCTCCCACTACACCGACTGGACCATCGGCCACGTCCACGCCGGCGCTCTGGGCTGGGTGGCGATGATCTCCATCGGCGCGCTGTACCACATGATCCCCAAGCTGTTCGGGCGTGCGCAGATGCACAGCGTCGGGCTGATCAACACGCACTTCTGGCTGGCCACTATCGGCACCGTGCTCTACATCGCCTCGATGTGGGTCAACGGCATTACCCAGGGCCTGATGTGGCGTGCGATCAACGACGACGGAACCCTCACCTACTCGTTCGTTGAAGCGCTGCAAGCCAGCCACCCGGGCTATATCGTGCGCGCCCTGGGCGGTGCGTTCTTCGCCACCGGCATGCTGTTCATGGCCTACAACGTCTGGCGCACCGTGCGTGCCTCCGACCCTGAGCAAGCTGAAGCCGCCGCCAAGATCGCCGTCGTGGGAGCCCACTGATGAAGCATGAAGTAGTCGAGAAGAATATCGGCCTGCTGGCCTTCTTCATGGTCATCGCCGTGAGCATCGGCGGCCTGACCCAGATCGTCCCGCTGTTCTTCCAGGACGTGACCAACAAGCCGGTCGAAGGCATGAAACCGCGCACCGCCCTCGAACTGGAAGGCCGCGACGTCTATATCGCCAACGGTTGCGTGGGCTGCCACTCGCAGATGATCCGCCCGTTCCGCGCCGAAACCGAACGCTATGGCCACTACTCGGTCGCCGGTGAAAGCGTGTGGGACCACCCGTTCCTGTGGGGTTCCAAGCGTACCGGCCCGGACCTGGCACGCGTGGGCGGGCGTTACTCCGATGACTGGCACCGCGCGCACTTGTACAACCCGCGCAACGTGGTGCCGGAGTCGAAAATGCCGGCGTACCCGTTCCTGGTGGAACACAAGCTCGACGGCAAGGACACCGCGAAAAAAATGGAAGTCCTGCGCACCCTGGGCGTGCCCTACACCGACGAAGACATCGCCGGTGCGGCAGCCGCCGTCAAAGGCAAGACCGAAATGGACGCGTTGGTGGCCTACCTGCAGGGCCTTGGCACCCTCATCAAAAGCAAACGGTGACCGGCATGGATATCGGAATGATTCGTGGCCTGGGCACCGTCGTGGTGATGGTGGCCTTTATCGGCTTGGCGCTGTGGGTGTTCAGCCCACGGCGCAAATCGGAATTCGACGACGCGACCATGCTGCCTTTTGCGGATGACCCGGAAGCCATCAAGCACGTCGAGCAAGCGTCTAGGAGTAACAAAGAATGACTACGTTCTGGAGCCTGTACGTCACAGTCCTCAGTCTGGGTACCATCTTCGCCCTGACCTGGCTGCTGCTGTCGACCCGCAAGGGCCAGCGCGCCGAACAGACGGACGAGACCGTCGGCCACTCGTTCGACGGAATCGAGGAATACGACAACCCGCTGCCCAAATGGTGGTTCATGCTGTTCGTCGGCACTATCATCTTCGCCCTCGGCTACCTGGCGCTGTACCCTGGCCTGGGCAACTGGAAAGGCCTGCTGCCGGGTTACAACTACCTCGACAACGACAAGCAAACCGCGTTCGCCAACGGCCAGACCGGCTGGACCGGCGTGCACGAATGGGAAAAGGAAATGGCCAGGTCGGAGGCCAGGTTCGGGCCGATCTTCGCCAAATTCGCCTCGATGCCGATTGAAGAAGTGGCCAAGGACCCGCAGGCCCTGAAGATGGGCGGGCGTCTGTTCGCCTCCAACTGCTCGGTGTGCCACGGTTCCGACGCCAAGGGCGCCTACGGTTTTCCCAACCTGACCGACGCCGACTGGCGCTGGGGCGGCGACGCAGCGACCATCAAGCAAACCATCATGCAGGGCCGCCATGCGGTGATGCCAGGCTGGGCCGAAGTGATCGGCGAGCAAGGCGTGGCCGACGTAGCGGCGTTCGTGGTGACCAACCTCGATGGCCGCAAGCTGCCGGAAGGCGCCAAGGCCGACGTCGCCAACGGCGCAAAACTCTTCGCCGCCAACTGCGTGGCCTGCCACGGCCCAGCCGGTAAAGGCACCCCGGCCATGGGCGCACCGGACCTGACTCATCCGGGTGCGTTCATCTACGGTTCGAGCTTCGCCCAACTGCAGCAAACCATTCGCTATGGCCGCCAGGGCCAGATGCCAGCGCAGGAACAACTGCAGGGCAACGACAAGGTGCACTTGCTGGCGGCGTATGTGTACAGCTTGTCCCATGGGGATAAGAAGGCTGAGGAGCAGTAATTCGTCGAATACAACAAAGCCCCGCGCAGCAAAAACTGGCGGGGCTTTTTGTTTCTGGCGTTCAGAATCTGTCAAACAGGCATGGACTACCACTCGCGGCCTCGGACTTGCCGCACACAACCACAAGTAGTAACGTAACTACATCACATCCGACAAAGGGGGGCCGCCCCATGACCATCACCACCATTTCCAGCCGCGAATTCAACCAAGACACAAGTGGTGCCAAAAAAGCCGCACGCCAAGGGCCTGTTTTTATCACTGATCGCGGCAAGCCCGCCCATGTACTGCTAAGCATTGAGGACTACCAGAAATTGACAGGTCTGAATGCCGACATCGTTGACCTGCTGGTGATGCCGGAAGCGGCGGATATCGACTTCGAAACCGAGCGCGCCGTGATCATTCATCGACCCGTGGACCTTCCCTGATGTATCTACTCGACACCAATGTTATCTCCGAACTTCGTAAACCTCAGGCTGATGCAAACGTCATTGCCTGGGCAAAAAGCGTGATAGCGCCACGCATGTTCATTTCCGCGATCACGCTCAAGGAACTGGAAACCGGAGTGCTGCGCGTTGAGCGGCGAGACCCGACTCAGGGGAAGGTGTTGAGGGCCTGGCTCAAGCGCCATGTGATGCCCGCCTTTGATGCCCGAATCCTGCCCGTTGATGCGGCGGTCGCGTTGCGTTGTGCGCACTTGCATGTTCCAGACCGGGCCAACGAGAGTGACTCGTTGATCGCCGCAACCGCTCTGGTTCATGGGCTTACCGTCGTCACGCGCAACGTCAGCGACTTCAAATCCAGTGGTGTTGCGCTGATTAATCCATGGGAGGAATGACCTGCCTACCCACAAAACCATCCATACTTCACAAGTCAATTGATCCAGATCACGTACACCATCAATTGATTTCCCCCAACGCGACCAAAGGTCGCACCCTTCACGTACCACCGGGGGCGTATCATTAGGCCACTGCAACATCCTTAATTTGACCCCGGTTGGCACGTACTGGCCGAGGCAAATCTCCACCGCCGTGGGATGCAATGATGAGCAACCAGATACCGGTACACGACGTTACCCCGCCTGCCAAAACCGTCGATCTCTATGCGTCACGAGAGAAAATCTACACCCGCGCTTTCACCGGGCTGTTCCGCAATCTGCGCATGCTCGGCGGTGCCGGCCTGTTCCTGCTGTACTTCGGCACGGTGTGGCTGAACTGGGGCGGCCACCAGGCGGTGTGGTGGAACCTGCCGGAGCGTAAGTTCTTTATTTTCGGCGCAACCTTCTGGCCTCAGGATTTCATCCTGCTGTCGGGCATCCTCATCGTCGCGGCGTTTGGCCTGTTCTTCATCACGGTTTACGCCGGCCGCGTCTGGTGCGGCTATACCTGCCCGCAAAGCGTGTGGACGTGGATCTTCATGTGGTGCGAAAAGGTTACCGAAGGCGATCGCAACCAGCGCATCAAGCTGGACAAGGCGCCCATGGGCGTCAGCAAATTTCTGCGCAAATTCAGCAAGCACACGCTGTGGCTGCTGATCGGTTTTGTCACCGGCCTGACCTTTGTCGGCTACTTCTCGCCGATCCGCGAACTGGTATTGGACTTTTTCACCGGCCAGGCCGACGGCTGGTCGTATTTCTGGGTGGGTTTCTTCACCCTCGCCACCTACGGCAACGCCGGCTGGCTGCGCGAACAGGTGTGCATCTACATGTGCCCCTATGCGCGGTTCCAGAGCGTGATGTTCGACAAGGACACGCTGATCGTTTCCTACGACCCACGCCGTGGCGAAGTGCGTGGCCCGCGCAAGAAGGGGGTCGACTACAAGGCCCAGGGCCTGGGCGATTGCATCGACTGCACGATGTGCGTGCAGGTGTGCCCCACCGGCATCGACATCCGCGACGGCCTGCAGATCGAGTGCATCGGTTGCGCTGCCTGCATCGACGCCTGCGACAACATCATGGACAAGATGGAGTACCCACGCGGCCTGATCAGCTACACCACCGAGCACAATCTGTCCGGACAGAAAACCCATAAGTTGCGCCCGCGCCTGATCGGTTACGCCTTGGTGTTGCTGGCGATGATCAGCCTGCTGGTGGCCGCGTTCTTCATGCGTTCGCTGGTGGGCTTCGACGTAAGCAAGGACCGCGTGCTGTACCGCGAAAACGCCGAAGGGCGCATCGAAAACGTCTACAGCCTGAAAATCATGAACAAGGATCAACGCGACCACACCTACGTGCTCGACGCCGCCGGCCTGCCCGACCTCAAGCTGCAAGGCCGACGCGAAATCAAGGTGGCCGCCGGCGACATCGTCAGCATGCCGGTAGAATTGTCGAGTGCGCCCGAGCAGTTGCCGTCAAGCACCAACGAGGTAACGTTCATCCTCGAGGACGCCGACGACAACAGCGTCCGCATTGAAGCCAAGAGCCGATTCATCGGCCCACAAGTCCGTTAGACAGGGAACACGAGAATGCCCGTAACCACTGCCGCAAGCCCCTGGTACAAGCACCTCTGGCCCTGGATCATCATCGCGATCCTCGCCTGCTCAGTGACCCTGACCTTGTCCATGGTGACCATCGCGGTGAACCACCCGGACAACCTGGTCAACGACAACTATTACGAGGCAGGCAAAGGCATCAACCGCTCTCTGGACCGCGAACGCCTGGCCCAGACCCTGCAACTGCGCGGCAAGCTGCACCTGGACGCGCTGACCGGTGAAGTCGATCTGCACCTCACCGGCTACAGCAACCCGAGCACCCTGGAGCTGAACCTGATCTCACCGACCCAGCCGGCGAAGGATCGCAAGATCAACCTGACCCGCAGCGCCAGCGAACCGGACCGCTACATCGGCCAGGTCACCGACAAGGTCGAAGGGCGCCGCTTCGTGGAACTGCTCGGCGTGGAAGGCGACAAGACCTGGCGCCTGTTCGAAGAAGAAGAGGTCAGCCACGACACAGACTTGTTGCTGGGCGATGAGCCGTTGCAAGGTGCCGAAGACCTGAAAAAGTAACTGATCATTCCCACGCTCCGCGTGGGAATGCAGCCCATGGCGCTCAGCGCCATAAAAGCGGACGCAGAGCGTCCAGCGAGGCGTTACCACGCAGAGCGTGGGAACGATCTGAGATCCCGAACCATGATCACCCCCTGCTACCACTGCGCCCTGCCCGTCCCCTCCGGCAGCCGGTTCACCACACAAATCCTCGGCGAGCGCCGCGAGCTCTGCTGCCCGGGTTGCCAGGCGGTGGCGGAGGCGATTGTGGCAGGCGGGCTGGAAAGCTATTACCGGCACCGCAGCGAAGCCTCGGCCAACCCCGAAGCGCTGCCGGTGCAACTGGTCGATGAACTGGCGCTGTACGATCGCGCCGATGTGCAAAAGCCTTTCGTACGCCACACCGGCGAATTCGCCGAAGCCACCCTGCTGATGGAAGGCATCAGCTGCGCGGCCTGTGGCTGGTTGATCGAGAAACACCTGCGCAGCCTGCCCGCCGTGGCCGAGGCGCGGCTGAACCTGTCCAACCACCGCCTGCACGTGCGCTGGGCCGACGGGCAGTTACCGTTGAGCCAGGTGCTCAGTGAGCTGCGCCATATCGGCTATGCCGCCCATCCCTATCAAGCGGACCGTGCCGCCGAACAACTGGCCGGCGAGAATCGCCTGGCCCTGCGTCAACTGGGCGTTGCCGGGTTACTGTGGTTCCAGGCCATGATGGCGACCATGGCCACTTGGCCTGAATTCAATATCGACCTCAGCCCCGAGTTGCATGTCATCCTGCGCTGGATCGCGATGTTTCTGACCACCCCCATCGTGTTCTACAGCTGTGCGCCGTTTTTCAAAGGGGCGCTGCGCGACCTGCGCACCCGCCACCTGACCATGGACGTGTCGGTGTCCCTGGCCATTGGCGGGGCTTATCTGGCGGGCATCTGGACCGCGATCACCGGTGTGGGCGAGTTGTACTTCGATGCGGTCGGCATGTTCGCGCTGTTCCTGCTGGCCGGACGCTACCTGGAGCGGCGTGCCCGCGAACGCACCGCCGCCGCCACCGCGCAGTTGGTCAACCTGCTGCCCGCCTCGTGCCTGCGCCTGGCCGCAGACGGGCAAAGCGAACGCATCCTGCTCGGCGAACTGACCTTGGACGATCGGGTGCTGGTCCACCCTGGCGCGGTGCTGCCAGCGGATGGCGTGATTCTCGAAGGCCAATCCAGCGTCGACGAATCCCTGCTTACCGGCGAATACCTGCCGCAGCCCCGTCAGGTCGGCGATGCCGTCACCGCCGGCACGCTCAACGTCGAAGGCGCGCTGACCGTGCAGGTGCGCGCCTTGGGCCACGACACACGCCTGTCAGCCATCGTGCGCCTGCTGGAGCGTGCCCAGGCCGAAAAACCGCGCTTGGCGCAAATCGCCGACCGCGCCGCACAGTGGTTTCTGCTGGGCTCGCTGCTGGCGGCTGCGGTGATCGGCCTGGTGTGGTGGGAGCTCGATGCCTCCAGGGCGTTCTGGATTGTATTGGCCATGTTGGTAGCGACCTGCCCGTGCGCGTTGTCCCTGGCCACCCCCACCGCCCTCACCGCCGCCACCGGCACGCTGCACACCCTTGGCTTGCTGCTGACCCGTGGCCATGTGCTGGAAGGCCTCAACCAGATCGACACGGTGATTTTCGACAAGACCGGCACGCTCACCGAAGGACGCCTGGCGTTGAGGGCCATCCGGCCTCTGGGCGAGCTGGACAGCGAGCAGTGCCTGGGCCTCGCCGCCGCGCTGGAAAATCGCTCCGAACACCCGATTGCCCGCGCCTTCGGCCGTGCCCCCCTGGCTGCCGATGACGTCCTGAGCAGCCCCGGCCTGGGCCTGGAAGGCCGCGTGGACGAACGCTTGATGCGCATTGGCCAAGCCGCTTTTGTCTGTGAACTCAGTGGCGCCCCCATCCCAACTTCACCAGACGAAGCCGGACAATGGCTGCTGTTGGGGGATCAACGCGGCGCGCTCGCCTGGTTTGTGCTCGACGACCGCCTGCGCAGCGATGCACCAGCCCTGCTCGCCGCATGCAAGGCGCGCGGCTGGCGCACGCTGCTACTGTCGGGGGACAGCTCGCCGATGGTCGCCAGTGTCGCGTCTGAGCTGGGCATCGATGAAGCCCACGGCGGCCTGCGCCCCGACGACAAGCTGCAAGTGCTGCAACGCCTGCACCGGGAAGGCCGCAAGGTGCTGATGCTCGGCGACGGTGTCAACGATGTGCCGGTCCTGGCCGCTGCGGATATAAGCGTGGCGATGGGCTCGGCCACCGACCTGGCAAAAACCAGCGCCGATGCGGTGCTGTTGTCCAACCGCCTGGAGGCGTTGGTGCAGGCTTTTACCTTGGCGCGACGCACACGCCGGGTGATCATCGAAAACCTGCTGTGGGCCGGGCTGTACAATGGCCTGATGCTGCCGTTCGCGGCCCTGGGGTGGATCACCCCCATCTGGGCGGCCATCGGCATGTCCCTCAGTTCGTTGACGGTGGTGCTCAATGCCCTGCGCCTGACGCGCCTGCCCAGCGTGCCAGCCGCCAGTACCCCCTTGATAAACCGCCCGCTGCCGGCTTGAACCGCGCGGGCATGGAGTGCAGATGCCAGCTCTATACGTGATGATTCCGGCGGCGCTGCTGTTAGTGGGCGTGGCCATCTACATCTTCTTCTGGGCTGTGGACAGCGGCCAATACGAAGACCTCGACGGCCCGGCCCACAGCGTGCTGTTCGACGACCAGGACCCGAATCACCTGGCCGCTGTCGACGAAGCCAACCGCACCGAGCAGCCGCCCAAAGGGCCGCCCCATGCTTGAGCTGGCGCCTTTGCTGGTTTCTGCGCTGATCCTCGGCCTGCTCGGCGGAGGCCATTGCCTGGGCATGTGCGGCGGCTTGATGGGGGCGCTGACCCTGGCCATTCCCCCGGAGCAGCGCAGCCGCCGGTTCCGCCTGCTGCTGGCCTACAACCTGGGGCGCATCCTCAGTTATGCCTCGGCGGGGTTGCTGATCGGCCTCGCCGGCTGGGCCGTGGCCAACAGCCCGGGGGCGATGTTCCTGCGCGTGCTCGCGGGGTTGCTGCTGATCACCATGGGCTTGTACCTGGCGGGTTGGTGGAGCGGACTGACCCGCATCGAACGCCTCGGTCGCGGCCTGTGGCGGCATATCCAGCCGGTTGCCAGCCGCTTGCTGCCGGTCTCAAGCCTGCCTCGCGCATTACTGCTGGGCGCGCTTTGGGGCTGGCTGCCGTGCGGGTTGGTCTACAGCACCTTGCTGTGGGCCGCGAGCCAGGGGAATGCGCTGGACAGCGCGTTGCTGATGCTGGCGTTCGGCCTGGGCACCTGGCCGGTGTTGCTGGCGACCGGGCTGGCCGCCGAACGTGTCACCGCGCTATTGCGCAAGCGCAGCGTGCGCATGGCCGGTGGTGTGCTGGTGGTGTTGTTCGGCCTCTGGACCCTGCCTGGGCCGCACCAGCACTGGCTGATGGGGCACTGACACGCCTGTGGCATAGCGCCGCTCCCCGTTGATGCAAATCAACATGCCCTCCCCACACAGCCCCTAGACTCGGCCGACTAGCCAATCCGGGGGACCGCGCGCATGCTCGACGCCATTCGTTGGGACACAGATCTGATTCACCGCTACGACCTGGCGGGGCCGCGCTACACGTCCTACCCCACCGCCGTACAATTCGACAGCCAGGTCGGCTCCTTCGACCTGCTCCATGCGCTGCGCGACAGTCGCAAGGCCATACGGCCGTTATCGCTGTATGTGCATGTGCCGTTCTGCGCCAACATTTGCTACTACTGCGCCTGCAACAAGGTGATCACCAAGGACCGAGGTCGCGCCCAGGCCTATCTGCAACGCCTGATGCAAGAGATCCAGCAGGTGGCCTGCCACCTCGACCCGAAACAGCCGGTGGAGCAACTGCATCTGGGGGGCGGCACACCGACCTTTCTCAGCCATGACGAGCTGCGCCAGGTGATGACCCACCTGCGCCAGCACTTCAATCTGCTGGAGGACGATTCGGGCGACTACGGCATCGAAATCGACCCTCGCGAAGCCGATTGGGCAACCATGGGCCTGCTCCGTGAACTGGGCTTCAACCGCGTCAGCGTCGGCCTGCAAGACCTCGACCCCGAGGTGCAACGGGCGGTCAATCGCCTGCAGAGCCTGGAAGAAACCCGCGCGGTGATCGACGCGGCGCGTACCCTGCAATTTCGCTCGATCAATATCGACCTGATCTACGGCCTGCCCAAGCAGTCGCCACTCAATTTTGCGCGCACCGTGGAGGAAGTCATCGGCCTGCAACCGGACCGTCTGTCGGTGTTCAACTACGCGCATTTGCCGGAACGCTTCATGCCCCAGCGGCGGATCCATACCGAAGACCTGCCCTCGCCGGCAGAAAAATTACTGATGCTGCAAACCACCATCGAGCAGTTGACCCAGGCGGGTTATCGTTACATCGGCATGGATCATTTTGCGCTGCCGGATGACGAACTGGCCATCGCCCAGGAAGAAGGCACGCTGCAACGCAATTTCCAGGGCTACACCACGCATGGGCATTGCGATTTGATTGGGCTGGGGGTTTCAGCGATCAGCCAGATCGGCGACCTGTATTGCCAGAACAGCAGCGACCTCAACCAGTACCAGAACGCCTTGGCCGGTGCGCAACTGGCCACCAGTCGCGGCCTGATCTGTACCACCGACGACCGTCTGCGGCGGGACGTGATCCAGCAGTTGATCTGCCATTTCAGCCTGGAATTCGCGGGCATCGAGCAGAGGTTCAATATCGATTTTCGCGGCTATTTCGATGAGCTGTGGCCGCAGTTACAGATAATGGCTGCGGACGGCCTGATCGAGCTGGATACCCGGGGCATCCGCGTGCTGCCGGCCGGGCGCCTGCTGGTGCGCTCGGTGTGCATGGTGTTCGATGCATACCTCGAGCACCAGAACCGGCAGAGGTTCTCGCGGGTGATTTGAGAATATCTAACCCATTGCCAGGGAGGCAGCCTTCATTGCATCGTCGCCGCTCAGCCCCTTCATAGCCTTGCTCAACGACGTCTGCGCGGTGACGAGGGCCGCATTCAGCGCGGCCAATGCACCCTGAATATTGCTCATCTTGGCCCGAGCCTGTTCCGCAGACAGCGTTTTGTCTGCCATGACGGCAGCCAGTTCGGCTTGTTTTTCCGCGATCTGCTTCTTGATCTCGCGAATCATCTTCAGCGCCTGCTGGACGTTGTCCGGCAACCCGCTTTCCTCGATATCGCTGTTGGATTTCTTCGCGTCGTTGATAGCCAGTAAAGCCGCTCCGGAAAACGTGACTTTCACACCTTCCTCCGTCTTGGTACTCAGGGGCGCTGAAGTGGCATCCTTCAGATCCTTGGCGGCCGCGGCCGATTTGGCTTCAGCCACTCGGTCTTTGGGCTCCGGCAGGGGCAGCGCACTGAGGCTTGCCGGGCTATTTCCACCAATGGACATCATGAGGTCGAGCTCCCTATTCAAAGACTGGCGTTACTGTGTATCGGCCTCGATACCCAAACCTTTATTCCTTTAGCGGTTTTTTGCACGCACTGGCCTCATTGCCCCCCAGTGCGTTACCCTTACGTCTTATGTGTGTTTTCCCACAAGGATTTAAGAAATGTCCGAGCCAGTTAAACAGCGCGCTCACGGCCAGGCCCACTGCAAGGATTGCAGCCTGGCCCCCCTCTGCCTGCCACTTTCATTGAATCTGGAAGACATGGATGCGCTGGACGACATCGTTAAACGCGGCCGCCCACTGAAAAAAGGCGAGTTTCTGTTTCGCCAGGGCGACAAGTTCGACTCGGTCTACGCAGTACGCTCAGGGGCGTTGAAGACGTTCAGCCTCAGCGATGGTGGCGAAGAGCAAATCACTGGCTTTCACTTGCCCAGCGAACTGGTCGGGCTGTCGGGGATGGACACTGAGATTCATCCGGTGTCGGCCCAGGCGTTGGAGACTACGTCGGTGTGTGAAATCCCCTTCGAGCGCCTGGATGAATTGGCCTTGCAACTGCCGCAATTGCGCCGTCAGTTAATGCGCGTGATGAGCCGCGAGATTCGTGACGATCAACAGATGATGCTGCTGTTGTCGAAAAAAACCGCCGACGAGCGCATCGCGACGTTCCTGGTCAACCTATCGGCGCGTTTCCGCGCCCGTGGGTTTTCGGCCAACCAGTTCCGCCTGAGCATGTCGCGTAATGAAATCGGCAATTACCTGGGCCTCGCGGTGGAAACCGTGTCCCGCGTATTTACCCGCTTCCAGCAAAATGCGCTGATTGCCGCCGAGGGCAAGGAAGTGCATATCCTCGACCCCATCCAGCTGTGCGCGCTGGCCGGCGGTTCCCTGGAAATGTGATCCAGGGTCTGCGGCCAAGCGAACCCGCGAGGCCGCAGGTATACTTCGAGTCCGTTTTCCGCCCAGGACTCTTCGACGATGACCTTCGATTCGTTCGACATCAAATCCCTGATCCGCCCCGTCATCGACTTCCCCAAGCCTGGGGTAATCTTCCGTGACATCACGCCATTGTTCCAATCACCCCGTGCCCTGCGCCTGGTCGCCGACAGCTTTGCCCAACGCTATGTCGAAGCCGATTTCAGCCATATCGGCGCGATGGATGCACGCGGCTTCCTGATCGGCTCGATCATCGCCTATCAGCTCAACAAGCCACTGATCCTGTTTCGCAAGCAAGGCAAACTGCCGGCCGACGTTCTGGCTGAGGGTTACCAGACCGAATATGGCGAAGCCTTCCTTGAAGTGCACGCCGACAGCCTGTGCGAAGGTGACTCGGTGCTGATGTTCGATGACTTGATCGCCACGGGCGGCACCCTGATTGCTGCGGCGAACCTGGTGCGGCGCATGGGCGCAAAAATCTTTGAAGCGGCGGCGATCATCGATTTGCCGGAGCTGGGTGGGTCGCAGCGCTTGGAAGACATGGGCATCCCGACGTTTTGCCTGACGCAGTTTGCCCTGACCGAGCGATAAGTAGTGTCCTGACTGGCCCCATCGGGAGCAAGCCCCCTCTCACACTTTTGACTGTGTCCACAAATCAAACTGTGGGAGGGGGCTTGCCCCCGATGGCTGTGTGTCAGTCAACAGATTCATTGGCTGGTACACCGCTATCGGGAGCAAGCCCCCTCCCACATTGGGTATTTGCAGTGGTCGTTAGAGCGCGATCGGCTTACGGCCGGCGAAAGAGTGCGCCAAGGTGCCGCCGTCGACCAGTTCAAGTTCGCCACCCAGGGGCACACCATGGGCGATACGCGAGGTGATCAACCCTTTGTTGCTCAGCAATTGGGCGATGTAATGCGCCGTGGCTTCGCCCTCCACCGTCGGGTTGGTCGCCAGGATGATTTCGCTGAAGGTGCCCTGCTCTTCGATCCGCGCCACCAGCTGCGGGATGCCGATGGCTTCCGGCCCCAGGCCATCGAGCGGCGACAAATGGCCTTTGAGCACGAAATAACGCCCGCGGTAACCGGTTTGCTCCACTGCGTACACATCCATCGGCCCTTCCACTACGCACAGCAGCGTGTCGTCGCGACGGGGGTCGGCGCATTGCGGGCAGAGTTCTTCTTCGGTCAGGGTGCGGCATTGGCGACAGTGGCCTACGCCTTCCATGGCCTGGCTCAAGGCCTGGGCCAAACGGGTGCCGCCGCTGCGATCACGCTCCAGCAGTTGCAGCGCCATGCGCTGGGCGGTTTTCTGGCCGACGCCCGGCAAGGTACGCAGGGCGTCGATCAGTTGGCGAATCAGGGGGCTGAAGCTCATGGGCGAAGGGTCCGACAAAACAACGAGACGCGGTTTATACCCGCGCCTCGGATTAGCGTCAAATGCTCAATCCTGTGCGACGCGCACCACCAACTTGCCGAAGTTGCGTCCCTCGAGCAAACCGATAAAGGCTTCAGGTGCCTGCTCCAGGCCGTCGACCACGTCTTCGCGGAACTTGATCTTGCCCTCGCGCACCCAAGGCGCCATGGCGCTCAGGAACTCGGGTTGGCGATCACCGTAGTCGTCAAACACGATAAAGCCCTGGATGCGCACACGCTTGGTCAGCAAGGTGCGTTGCAGCGCCGGCAGGCGATCCGGCCCGCTTGGCGCTTCATGGGCGTTATACCCGGCGATCAGCCCGCAGAGCGGAATCCGCGCCTTGGGGTTGAGCAGCGGCAGCACGGCATCGAACACCTTGCCACCGACATTTTCATAGTAGATGTCCACGCCGCTGGAACAGGCCTGCGCCAGCTCGTTGGCGAAATCTGCGCCCTTGTGGTCGATACACGCATCAAAGCCCAGCTCATCCACCACGTAGCGGCACTTGTCCGCACCGCCAGCAATCCCCACCACGCGCAGGCCCTTGAGCTTGGCGACCTGGCCCACCACCGAGCCCACCGCACCGGAGGCAGCCGCCACGACCAGGGTTTCGCCGGCCTTGGGCTGGCCGATGTCCATCAGGCCCATGTAAGCGGTCATGCCTGGCATGCCCAGGACCCCCAAAGCCATCGATGGGCTCGCCAAACCGTTGGGCACCGGCATCAGGTTGCGGCCATCGCTGATGCTATGGCTTTGCCAGCCGGTGGAGCCCACGACCAGGTCGCCCACTTCGAATTTCGGATGGCGTGATTGCTCGATGCGACTGACAGCGCCACCGGTCATCACCTCGTCGATTTCCACCGGCGCGGCGTAGGACGGCGCGTCGCTCATGCGTCCGCGCATGTAGGGGTCCAGGGACAGGTAGAGCGTCTTGAGTAGCACCTGGCCGTCCTCCAGCTCTGGCAGGGTTACCCGTTCGAGGCGGAAATTTTCCGGGGTCGGCGCGCCTTGAGGGCGTGAAACCAGGACGATGCGTTGGTTGAGCGTCGGTTCTTGAGGCATCAGGGGCTCCTTAGCGAATGCATGCGTATAGGGTGCAGACCCTGATTGTTGCGCCAGGGTTCAGATCCAATAGGCAGATACAAAAATGCCAGGCACGAGGCCTGGCATTCGGGTGCAGCGCAAAGCCGGTCAATCAGAACGGCAGCTTCATACCCGGTGGCAGTTGCATGCCAGCGGTCACGCCGCCCATTTTTTCCTGGCTGTTGGCTTCGATCTTGCGCACGGCGTCATTGACGGCAGCGGCGAACAAGTCTTCCAGCACTTCGCGGTCGTCATCGCTGACGCCCTCGAGCAGGCTGGGGTCGATGCTGACGCGCTTGATGTCGTGACGACCGGTCATCACCACGCTGACCATATCGCCACCGGCTTTACCGGTGACTTCGGCGTTGGCCAGTTCTTCCTGCATCTTGGCCATCTTTTCCTGCATCTGCTGCGCCTGCTTCATCAGGCCGGCCATGCCACCTTTCATCATGGGAATCACCTCAAAAGTACGTGGATCAAATTAGTCGCCCGGTTCATGACGCCTGGGGCGCCGGGGCTTCGACAGGTTCAATAGTATCGTGACGGACGACCGCACCGAACTGTTGCATCATTTGTTGGATAAGCGGGTCAGCCTGGATCGACGCCTCGGCGTCGCGCTGGCGGTTCAAACGCCGACGCGTCGCAGCCTGGGCCGGGGTTTCCTGCTCGGGCTTGATCAACTCGATGGCGATGGTCAGCGTGCGCCCATGGTACTGGTTGAGCGCGTCGTTGAGCCGGCGCTGCTGGGTGGCATTGAACAAGGCACTGTGGGCCGGGTCCAGGTGCAGCAGCCAGTGGTCGCCGTCGATGGTAATCAACGTGCAGTTGGCGGCGATACTGGCAGTCATGCCGGAGATCGGCAATTTTGGAAACAATTCCAGCCATTGCAGGGCCAGGCCAGTGGCCGGGGCGGCGGCAGGCTCCACCTCCGGCTCGGGGGCCGGCTCGGCGGTGTGTTCGCTGGCAAGTTCGTCCAGGTAGCTGTAGGCCGAATCCATGTCCGGCTCGATGTAGTCTTCGTCCAGCGGCGGTTCGTCGTCGAGGTCGATGCCGGGGGTGGCCGCCTCAACCTGCGCGACAGTCGGCTCGGGCACAGGCGCGGATACCCACTCCGGCGCATCCGGCACCGCGCTGTCCGGGGTTGGCGTGGGCATGGGGATCAACTCCGGCTGCTCGCCGGTGGTGTCCAGGACCGGCTCCACGGCGGGCTGTAGCTCCGGCTCGACGGGCGCTTCAACCGGGTCATTCCAGGGCAGATCGACCACCGGGGCGACTTGCGGCTCCGGCTCTGGTTCTGGCTCGATAACCGCTTCAGGCGCGGCCACCGGGGCGGCAACCCCAGGCTCGGGAACCGCTGCGGGCGCAGCCACCACTGGCGCGACCACCGCCGCGCCAGCCACTGGTTTGGCGGAATCAACTGTGGCCTGGCTGATCCCCACTGGCTTTAGCGGCTGTCTCGGCGCATCCGCCGAGTCGGCGGGCCGGAAGGCCAGCATCCGCAGCAGCACCATTTCGAAGCCCCCTCGCGGGTCCGGCGCCAGGGGCAGGTCACGGCGGCCGATCAGGCCCATCTGGTAATAGAACTGCACATCTTCGGCCGGCAGCGCCTGGGCCAGCGCCAACACGCGGTCGCGGTCGCCATGGCCGTTGTCGACCCCCTCAGGCAATGCCTGGGCGATGGCGACGCGGTGCAGCACATTGAGGATTTCCGAGAGCACACCGTTCCAGTCCGGGCCTTGCTCGGACAAGTGGCGCACGGCTTCGAGCAACGCCTTGGCGTCGCCCTCGATCAGCGCGTGCAGCACGTCGAACACCTGGCCGTGGTCCAGCGTGCCGAGCATGGCGCGCACATCGGCGGCCAGGACCTTGCCTTCTCCGAAGGCGATGGCCTGGTCGGTGAGGCTCATGGCATCACGCATCGAGCCATCGGCAGCGCGGCCAAGCAGCCACAGCGCGTCGTCTTCGAACGGTACGTTCTCGACGCCCAGCACGTGGGTCAAATGCTCGACCACCCGCTCAGGAGTCATGTTCTTCAGGGAGAACTGCAGGCACCGCGACAAAATCGTCGCAGGAAGTTTCTGCGGGTCGGTGGTGGCCAGGATGAATTTGACGTAGGGCGGCGGCTCTTCCAGGGTTTTCAACAGCGCGTTGAAGGAATGGCTGGACAGCATGTGCACTTCGTCGATCAGGTAGACCTTGAAGCGGCCACGGCTCGGCGCGTACTGCACGTTGTCGAGCAGCTCGCGGGTGTCTTCGACCTTGGTGCGGCTCGCGGCGTCGATCTCGATCAGGTCGACGAAACGCCCTTCGTCGATCTCGCGGCACACCGAACAGGTGCCGCAAGGGGTCGATGTGATACCGGTTTCACAATTCAGGCATTTGGCGATGATGCGCGCAATCGTGGTCTTGCCCACCCCGCGCGTACCGGTGAACAGGTAGGCGTGGTGCAGCCGCTGGCTGTCCAAGGCATTGATCAGAGCCTTGAGCACATGGGTCTGGCCGACCATTTCGCGGAACGAGCGCGGGCGCCATTTACGTGCAAGAACCTGATAACTCATCGAAAACCGTCGCAACTGGGAAGCGGAAGCCGGTAATGCTAGCGGAGCAGGGGGGAAATTGCATCCGGCACGCTCATAAAGTCGCCTCCCACAGGCTTAAATCTTCGGCGCCACCAAGCGTGCGTACTGTTCCTGGCTGATCCAGCCCGTGAACGAACGGTCATCGGCATTGATGAACTCGACCTGCGCCCAGCCGTCCTTGAAGGCCAGCACCCCCACCACATCATTCTTGACGATGTAGGGTCGCTTGGCGGCTTTGGCACCCGGGGCTTTCAACAGGTAAGCCTTGTCGGCCGACACCGTCACCAGGCCGATCCATTTTTTCCTGGCGGTCTGGCTCAACTCCAGGCCAGTCGCAATCTCTGGCATCAACACATTGATGCAACCTGGGTGCTGACGGCCTTGCGCCACGGTCAGGGTCACGCCGTCGGACGCCGCCGCCACGCTGCCGGGGTACGCCACATCGAGCCAGGTGGTCAGCGCTGCGGGCGTGCCCTGCAGAAAAAACCTGCAGCCCCGCGTCACGCCCTCGCCCAGGCTTTCCGAGTAAAACCCTTCGACCTGCTGCTGCGGCGTCACTGCCAGCATCAGCCCTTCGTACTTACCCGAATGCAACGCGGCCGAGCCTGCCAGGGCAGGTACCACGGCGCACAGCGACAACACACCTACCGCCAGAAAACGAATCATCTTATTTCTTCCCTTCCAGTAGGTCGTAGGCCTGCTTCATCAGCACGTCGTAGTTGCCATAGTCCTCACCGTTATAGTTGCGGGCCATGGCGGTAAAGTCCTTGGTTTTCATCGCACTCATCAACGCGGTATTTTTGCCGCAAAGGGCCAGGTAGGCCTTGAGCTGATTGCCGGCATTCACTTTCATTGACGCCACGAACTCAAACACCGTCTTGAACCCGCATGACGCGAAATTGAACCCCATGATCTGGAACATGCCCCACGAGGCCGACATCAACGCTGCTTCCTGGTCCAGCGCAAACGCAGTGGCCATGGTTTCCCAGGCTTTGACCTGATCCTTGTTGTTGGCCTGCCACTGCGGGCCGGCTTTTTTCTTGTAGATGTACGACAGCAGCGGGTGCGCCTGGTCGTAGATGTGCTTGGTGTACTTGCGGAATTGATGGCCTTCGAAGGCGATGATCGGCAACTTGGCCGGCCCGAAGCCCACCTTCCCGCCCGACTCCACGGTGGCGAATGCCTTGATGACATTCACCGAGATCCCATTGCCCAGCTGCTTGGCAGCATTCTGGAAGTCCGTTTCGCTCAGCGTCGTGCCGCCGTCACAGGTGGCCTGCATCATCAGCTGCCGGTTACGCCGTTCGGCCTCGATCACCGCGCGCACCTGGTTGAGGTAGACATTGACCGTGGCCTGCACCGCATCGGCATTGTTATTGCCGAACGCGTTGAGAAAGCTCGGAATACGCGTGGTCGGGAAGGCCTGCACCGGCACCTTCACCGCCTCTTCGATCAAGCTGTTGAACGTGCGCCCGGTGGGGTCGATGACGCCATCGGGGTGGGCATATTTGAGATGACGGAACTGGTACTGGCTGATGCACTGCACCAACTGGCCGTCGCATTTGCCGTTTTCGGGCAGGGGGAAACCCATTTTGGGGATGATCAGGTTGAATAAATACTGGATGCACTGAACATCGGCAGGCAAGTTGCGAGCTTTACCGGGCGCGCCGACCGAGGCACTGATAAGACGAGGCAACCCTTGCAGGCTTTTCATGACAGACATCCTTGTGAGGTAAAGAAGCGATTGCGCTTCGATATCAAGTCCACGCCCTTGTCATACTCTGAAACAAGTGGCCGGCGGAAGCTAACAAGGTGCCTTGAGGTTGTCCAGAGGGGTATAGAAAAGTTGTGAGACAGCTATCGATAGAGGCCGTCACCGGCGGCAGTTCCGTCTGACGGCCAAAGAAAGTCTGCAGACATTCAAGCATAAACGGTTACTCCGCCCGGCTTTACTTAACGTTTTCCTTCTCCCCTCTAGTATGCTGTACAACCCCGGAATGCATAAGGACGACCCTATGCCTGGTCAGATAATCAAATCGGAGAAACGACTGTGAGGCTCGACAAACTGCGCGTGCAGAATTACCGCTGCTTTGGAGAGTTCGAGATCGACTTCGACCCCCATCTGACTGTATTGATTGCTTCCAACGGAGGCGGAAAAACCACCATTCTGGATGCCGCCCGGGTTGCATTATGGCCGTTTGTGAAAGGTTTTGACCTCGGTAGCCAGACCGGAAAATCCGCGACAATTCAAATCGATGACGTACGCTTAGCCCGCCTTGCCAACGACAATATGGAGCCCCAAATACCCAGTATTATCGAGGCGTCGGGCCCGTGGGGTGATGGCAAACCGGAACGTCATTGGTTGCAACAACGCACGAGCTTGAAAAAATCGACCAACACGCTCGCAGGCAGCGGTTCTAAAGCACTGACGGGATATGGCAAATTCCTTCAGGAAAAAGTACGCCGTGATGAGTCTGTCGTGTTACCGCTAGTCACTTACCTGGGAACCTCTCGGCTCTGGTTTGAGGGGCGCTTTACCTCGGCTGCTGCCCAAACCACTCTGGATAAATCCGAGTACTCCAGAACATCGGGCTATCTGAATTGCCTCTCTTATTCGTCAAGCTTCAAAACCTTTACAGCATGGTATAGCTGGATCTATCGCAGCTATCGCGAAGCTCAAGTGGTTGCCCTGGAACGCAACGCACAGTTGTCTGAACTTGGCATCCGATTCGGACAAATCATCAAATCGATTAAAGAGGCGATTGATCGATTGATTCAAGCTCCTACCGGTTGGCACAGCCTGGAGTACAGCGAGAGCCATCAACAACAGTTGATCATGCATCATCCCGAACAAGGCATATTGCCTGTGGAAATGCTGAGCGATGGCCTGCGTAACGCCATCGCTATGGTTGCGGACCTTGCCTTTCGGGCTTGCAAGCTGAATCCGCACCTGGAGGCTGAAGCACCTTTGAAAACACACGGCATCGCTTTAATCGATGAGGTAGACATGTTCCTCCACCCTCATTGGCAACAAACCATTCTGAGTTCATTGCGTGAGGCATTTCCGGCCATGCAATTCATTGTTACCACACACAGCCCACAAGTTTTGAGTACAGTGCGGCGCGAAAACATTCGAGTGATTGGCAAAGATGTGCAAGGCAATCTGGTCGCCTCGCCTCCCCTGGCGATGACTTATGGGGAGCCGAGCAGCAGCGTTCTGCACAGCGTAATGCAAGTAGATCCTCAGCCGCCGGTCATTGAAAAGCCTGAGTTGTTAATACTCACCGAATGGGTAGACAAGGGGCGATATGACGAAGAGCCTGCGATTGAATTGATGGAACGGCTTGCAGAAGCATTGAGCCCACAGCACCCCCAGCTTCAACGTCTACAGCGCAGCATCAAACGGCAGAGAGCGCTTAAAAGATGAGGGCCGTTCGCAAACGTGGCCATGGTCCCTATCAATTGAACCACTCCCATGCAAATCCACCTTCCTCTGCCAAAATGGCGGCCAGTCGATGGTCAGGGTTTGGGTATAGGCAGCAGGTTCTAGCCTACCTGCTGGAGGAGCAATATGGACTGTGTTGCTACAGCGAGATTCGACCCGACCAGATCGGCCTGGGTTTTCATATAGAACACGTCGAAAACAAAAGTCAGAACCCTCAGCGTACTTTTGACTATAGCAATCTCGCCGCTTCCGCCCTGGACAGTGAGACCGATTTACATGCATTCAAGGGGCGGGCATCAGAGGTCTTCGGCGGACACGCCCTCGGAAAATCGGATGCCGTTGATATCAACCGCTTTGTCTCCTGCCATCAACCCGACTGCAGCCGTTTTTTCTCTTATCTGTCCGATGGCCGCATAGTGCCCGCCGATAAGTTATCCGCGCAGGACGAAGACCGAGCTTTATATAGCATCGGTCTGCTCAATTTGAATAGTCCCTTCCTTCAGAATCTGCGTCAGCAATGGTGGGACGAATTGCAGTTGTTATTCGAGAATCATATTGATCAAGACATGAGCCTACATTGCTTTGCAGGTATAGACCTGATTCCTCGCGGCAAACAGCTAAGCCCTTTCTTCAGCCTCACGCGGATATTTTTCGGGGAAATTGCAGAGGAGGTCCTGGAACAGAATTCCATTGACTTCAATTAGTACAAGGAATTCAAAAGCCATGCAATTCACGGGCTTTCTGTTGCTTGTGGTAGTCAATCCACTCGACGACATCATAGGGCAGATATAGCTGCACCCTGGCACGGGAAATCGCGATATATACCTCACAGAGTCGCTGATCGAATGCATAGGCATCCTTGAACTTCACATTGGTCAACAACTCGGGAGTAAGCAGCACCCGGTCGAACTCCATGCCACCCGCGTCTTGAGCCAGCATCAGCATGCAGTGTTGGCCGGAATGACCGCTGAGGCGGTTCAAGCGCGTGATATCAGCGGCGTTGAAACCGCTTTCCAGTTCGTTCTCGATCCATAGAAACGATTCATCGAACTGACTTGCTTTGCGTACCTGCTGCCAGTCGTCCATGTCATTAAAATAAGCATGCAGGCCCTTGGTGTTGTGCTCGGAGCTGTAAAAGTCCGGCTTGAATAGCGCTACGACGCTGGTCATGAAGCTTGCAAGATCCTGCTGCGTTCTTCTGTCAGGGGACCCGAACGGACAGTTGGCCTGATGCAGTTGAATGGCCCATTTCATTGTGTCCCAGTGGGAGGCCGTCAACACCACGCAACCTTCTGGCGGCACAAAACCCTGTGGGTAATGTTCGATGCCGACATCGGCATCACGAGCCCCCTCGAAGGGGATCTTGCTCTTCTCCGAATGCACACTGATCAACGGATTGACCAAACGCTCCACATTGCGACCCGAACGCACGGAGTAGCTGATATCGCAGTGCCGAACTTCACGCTTTCTTCTGACCATCTCTCCCTTGGCCAACTGATATTCGTCACCCAGCGTGATCAAAACCTGGCGGCCGCGCTCGATGATCTGCAATAAAGAGGAAGGAATATCCTGGCTTTCATCAATCAGCACATGGGTATACCGGGGTGGCACTGCGGAGCCAGCCAGACAGGCGCGCTTTATCAGAAGCAATGCTGGGAAGTCAGTCTGGGAGGCCCATTGCGTATTACGATCAAGGTAGGCCCACACGCGACTTGAATACTCCAATAAAACTTGGGCATCCATGCTGGACAAGGGCTGCTTGAAGTGAGGGAAATGCCGGCTGGATAGGCTGTGATGACCGGATTGACAGTAGTTTTCGAGTACCTTCAGACAAACGTCGAGAGTCGTTTGGCCATCATGACTACGCCAACCGTGGATATCCAAGGCCTCTGCCACGGCTTGCTTGCTGGGAGACTTAAGCGACGGGCTAACGTCGACTGGCCGAGAACCATGCAACAGGGCCTTGGCAAAAGCAGCAAATGTCGAGCCGGTCTTGCTGTCCGGTGCCAAGCCCATACGCTCGCGCAGTGTCGCCAGTTTCGCGCCAGTGCGCGCCAGTACCAAAGTTTTTTCAGGACGCAGGCACTCTATTAACGCTCCAAGCAAGTGGCTTTTACCGATCCCTGCGTACCCCTGAACGTGCAAGTCTTCGTTCAAATTCGCGCGAAAGGTTCGCACCAGTTTGTCTTGGGCCGGACTGAGCCAGTGCTCACGGTGTTTGGGTGTAACCATCTGCTGGCTGAAGGGGTCGTTACCGCGCAAATGGCGGACCTTGTAATCAAAATCCCATTTGCCAGTGGGTAGCAAATAATCACGCGCCGCGATTTCGTCAGCCAGAAGCAGGCGCAGCTTCAAGTTTTTGATGACGTTGAGGCCGAAATACAATTTGCGAGGATCAAATAGTCGTTGGGCTTCGGACAGCAACGTCGGCGCGCTGGAGGTGGAAGTGTCTACCGCCCAGCCGATCAATTTGGCCAGGATGCGCTCAGCGCCAGTACAGGTCAGCTCCTTCTCCGGAGCCTGTGCCAAATTCTGGATGACCAGCACCGCAGCCAGCTCCGGGCCCGTCAGCCTAGCCAATACATTAGCGCTTTCGGAACCCAGCAGGGCTGCACAGGTTTCTTCCGTGACAGGCAAAAAGACCGGGCTGGATAAATCGAAATGTTCCGGTTGCATACTTCCTCGCGGTCAGGCGCATCGTGCGGTCAGTTCTGCTCATTCACTACGATGTAGCGGACATCGTTAAGCCACCCCAATGCAATTAGTCTGGAATGTACTTCGTGTACCGATACGCCTAGATCAGTACTCAAGTCCGCCAAAATCTGGTGGGCGGTGACAATATTGTAGCTTTCATGGTTGACATAAATAAAACCGTGTCCTCGCCATTTCACGTCGTAATATTCAAGGAGAGGCACAAGATGCTCTGCCAGGGTCCGAGCATCCATCCAGTCCAGCACCTTTGGGACAAACGAATCAGCCATCGCGGTTATTCCCCTCCGATGCTTAGCTCAAAGTTATAGTCGCCTAATGTGCCCGACATGCCGCCCCCGTATCGCCGTCGATCATTGGCTACCAATGTCTTCTTCGCCTCAAGCTGCTGTTGCAATTCGTAGAAAGCGACGTCGAGCAGTCTGCGTAAATCCTGAGCGCTGCATGCAGATACCTTCAGCTCCACCGTGTAGGCGGTTTGCAAAGGAGGCTGTATCTCCTCGCCGGCAATAGCGACGTCAGGAGCCGATTTTGCGGTTCGGATTATTTCTGCCCGACTGAGAATCTCTGCGTGCTCATCGTCCATGAGATCGAGCACCTTCGATAATTCAAGAGTCTGCTCAGGGTACGATTGAATACGATCCTTGATTTCCAAGCGCCGCATCTGCCAATCCCGCAATTTTTCGCGAGTGAGGTCGTCCACTTTTTCCACGCGTGCTATCTCCAAAAATTCCAGGCAATAGAGTATGCCGCCATGGACTGCGAGATGGCAGATGGCTTTAAAGCATTTTCAGATTTGATAGTGAAAAGGAACAGCAGAAGGGGGCGTTATGGAGGCAACCCCACCAGCCACACCCCGGCACACAATGTTCCCGCTGTGGCTGCTGCCTTCCGGCTCTGACCAGGTTCACGGGTAATCGTTGCGGGGGGACCGATGGGGTCACCATAACGACGCTCGCCTCTCGGCAAGCGGGGCCATTGTACCGATCTCATCGGAAGTTACAACCGTAAAAAATGAGAAGCTTCAAGTACTTGCCATGGCCTTCAACAATGACGCTATCCAATGTGGGAGGGGGCTTGCTCCCGATGGCGGTGGGTCAGCCACTGATGAGTAGGCTGATACTCCGTCATCGGGGGCAAGCCCCCTCCCACACGGGCTGATCATTGTGCCTGTAGGACCTCATCGGCCCGGCCGCCCTCTTCCTGGATCACCAAGTGGATGAAGTGCAGCTTGGCGATCACCGCCGGCGGCAGCACGAAAGGGTAAAAGTCCGGCTGGCCCATGCTGCGCGACAATTCGTTGAGCATGCCGGCCAGTTCGATCCAGGCGTTGACGAAGGAGAGGAACGCCGCACCGCCAGGGTGCTCGGGGTCGTACAGCGTGGTCAGGGGGAACGGCTGGTAATCCAGGTCCATCTCGCGGGCGCTCATGCCGAAGCCCAAGGCGGTGTCGACCGCGTCCATCATATGCAGGTAATGCGCCCAGGTTTCGGCCCAATCTTCCCAAGGGTGCATGGTCGCGTAGGCGCTGACGCAGTTTTGCTGCCAGTCCGGACGTGGTCCGTTCTGGTAGTGCTGGTCGAGCGCGTCGGCGTAACTGGCGCGTTCGTCGCCGAACAGCCTGCGAAACGGCTCGAGCCAGTGGCTGCCTGCGATCAGGCGATCCCAGTAATAGTGGCCGACCTCATGGCGAAAGTGCCCGAGCAGCGTGCGGTAGGGCTCGCGCATCTGCACGCGGATCTTTTCCCGATGGGCGTCGTCGGCTTCCTTGATATCAAGGGTGATCAGGCCGTTGGCGTGACCGGTGGTGGGCGCATTGCCTTGCAGGTCGACGCCAACGAAGTCGAATGCCAGGCCGGTGTCTTCGTCGACGCGTTTGGGCACCACCTGCAGGCCCAGGCTGATCAGTTGCGCCACCAGTCGACGCTTGGCGGTTTCCACCTTGCGCCAGCGTTCGGGATTTTCCGGCACGGACAAGTCGGGGATGGTGCGGTTCAGGCTGCAGGCCACGCATAAGGGAAAGGTGCTGTGCGCCGGGATCAGCCAGTTGCAGGCGGCCGGGGTCTCGAGGTTGGCGCAACGGCGAAAGGCGCCGGCGTCGAGGTTGTCATCCATCAGCCAGGTGTCGACTGCGGGGCCGGGCTGCAGTGAGGACAGGCGGCTTTGCCAGGGGTGATAGCCCAGCAGCGCCGAGCAGGCCAGGCACTGGCTGTTGCGAAAGAACAACGACTGGCCGCAGCGGCATTGCCATACCTTGCTGTTACGCGAAGATCCGGCCATGAACGGTGCAGCGATACGCGAGCTGAGCTGGTCGAAGTAGCGGAACATGGCGATCTTTCCCTGGGGGCTGACTGAGACTAGATCATTTCCCTCGCAGGATCGTTCCCACGCTCCGCGTGGGAATGCATACGGTGACGCTCTGCGTCATGCCTTGGAAGAGCAGACGCGGAGCGTCCGGGGTGGCATTCCCACGCGGAGCGTGGGAACGATCGTCAGCGTTTCATACGTTGATATTGTGCTTGGCCAGGAACGCGACGAAGGCCTCCTCGTCCAGCACTTTAAGCCCCAGTTCGCTGGCTTTGGCCAACTTGGAACCAGCGCCGGGCCCGGCCACCACGCAATGGGTCTTGGCCGAAACGGAACCGGCTACCTTGGCGCCGAGGCTTTCCAGCTTGTCCTTGGCCACGTCGCGGCTCATCAACTCCAGGGAGCCGGTGAGCACCCAGGTATGCCCGGCTTCCGGCAGGCCTTCGACGACCTTCTTCTCGCTCTGCCAGTGCATGCCGAAGTCTCTGAGCTGCTGCTCGATGGCCAGGGCATGGCGGGCGTTGTCCGGATTATCGAAGAACTCACGCACGGCCTTGGCCTGCTTCTCGGGCAGGGCCTGGCGCATGTCCAGCCAGTCGGCCTTGATCACGCCTTCAAGGCTGCCGAACTTGTCCGCCAGTTTTTGCGCCGCGCCCGGCCCCACGGAGGGCACGTGCAGTTTGTCGAGCAGACCGCCCAGGGTGGTGCTGGCGGCGAATTCGGCGCTCAGGTCGCCCTGCTCCTGCAACTGCAGGGCGCATTCATCGGGCGACAGCAGCGCGCCGATCACGTCCTGGTTATGGCTGTCTTCGAAGAAGCTATGGATCTCGTGCGCCACTTCCAGGCCCACGTCCGGCAAGTACGTCAGCACCTCCGGCAATGCCTTCTGTACGCGCTCGAGGGAGGCCAGGGAGCGCGCCAGCACCTTGGCGGTCTCCTCGCCCACATCGGGAATACCCAGGGCGTAGATAAACCGCGCCAGGGTCGGCGTCTTGCTGTTTTCGATGGCGGCGATCAGCTTCTTGCTGGAAATATCGGCGAAACCCTCCAGGTCGATGATCTGCTCGTACTTGAGCTTGTAGAGGTCGGCGGGCGAGCCGATGAGTTTTTCATCCACCAGTTGCTCGATGGTCTTGTCGCCCAGGCCGTCGATGTCCATGGCGCGGCGCGAGACGAAATGAATGATCGCCTGCTTGAGCTGCGCGCCACAGGCCAGGCGCCCGACGCAGCGGTACACCGCGCCCTCGCTGACGGTTTCCTTGCCCTTGCTGCGCTTGACCAGCTGCGTGCGCTCCACATGGGAACCGCATACCGGGCAGTGCTCGGGGATCTGCACGGCGCGGGCGTGCTCCGGGCGACGCTCGGCCACCACCGACACCACCTGCGGGATCACATCCCCAGCGCGGCGGATGATCACCGTGTCGCCGATCATCAGGCCCAGGCGCGCCACTTCGTCCATGTTGTGCAGAGTGGCGTTGGACACGGTCACACCCGCGACCTTGACCGGCTTCAAACGCGCCACGGGCGTGACGGCACCGGTGCGGCCGACCTGGAATTCCACGTCGAGCAACTCGGTCAGCTCTTCCATGGCCGGGAATTTATGCGCAATGGCCCAGCGCGGCTCGCGGGCGCGGAAGCCCAGTTCACGCTGGGAAGCGATGCTGTTGACCTTGAACACCACGCCGTCGATTTCATACGACAGGCTGTTACGCCGCGCGCCGATGTCGCGGTAGTAGTCCAGGCATTCCTGAATGCCCTTGGCCAGTTTCAGCTCATGACTGATCGGCATGCCCCACTTCTGCAACTGCTTGAGGTTACCGATATGGGTGTCACTGATATCCGCCGTCACTTGGCCGATGCCATAGCAGCAGAATTCCAGCGGGCGGCTGGCGGTGATCTTCGAATCCAGTTGGCGCAGGCTGCCAGCGGCCGCATTGCGCGGGTTGGCAAAGGTTTTGCCGCCAACCTCCAGTTGCGAGGCATTCAGGCGTTCGAACCCGGCCTTGGACATGAACACTTCACCGCGCACCTCCAGGGTGGCCGGCCAGCCGCTGCCGTGAAGCTTCAACGGGATGTTACGCACGGTGCGCACATTGACGCTGATGTCTTCGCCGGTGGTGCCATCGCCTCGGGTCGCGCCGCGTACCAACTCGCCGTCCTGATACAGCAGGCTGACCGCCAGGCCGTCCAGCTTCGGCTCGCAACTGTATTCGACGCTGGCGAACAGGTCACCGGCCGGCAGGTCCAGCCCCTCGGTCACCCGCCGATCGAATTCGAGCATGGTCGCTTCATCGAAGGCGTTGCCCAGGCTGAGCATCTGGATCTCATGCCTGACTTGGGTGAACGCCGACAGCGCCGCACTGCCGACCCGCTGCGTCGGCGAATCACGCGTCACCAGCTCCGGATGCTCGGCCTCCAGGGCCTTGAGCTCATGGAACAAGCGGTCGTATTCGATGTCCGGAATGCTCGGCTCGTCGAGGACGTGGTAGCGGTAGTTGTGCTGATCCAGTTCAGCGCGCAGTTCGAGGATGCGGGTATGGGCGGCGGTCATGGGTGTTCTCTCATAAAGCAAAAGAGCAGCCGAAGCTGCTCAATATGTTAGTGCGCTTATTCTACTGACAACGCCGAAGCGCAATCCTCAGCGTTTCTGTGTCAGGGCGCGACGCTCGAACTCGACGATGCGCTGACGGTAATGCTCGATAGTCTGGGCGGTGAGCACGCTGCGCTGGTCGTCCTTGAGCTCGCCGTTCAGTTCCTGGGACAGCTTGCGCGCTGCAGCCACCATCACATCGAAAGCTTGTTTCGGGTGACGCGGGCCTGGCAGGCCGAGGAAGAAACTGACCGCCGGGGTGCTGAACAGGTCGATATCGTCCAGGTCGAACGTGCCCGGCTTGACCGCGTTGGCCATGGAGAACAGCACTTCGCCGTTACCCGCCATGCTTTCGTGACGATGGAAAATATCCATCTCGCCAAAGCGCAGGCCGCTTTCAAGAATATTCTGCAACAGCGCCGGGCCTTTGAAGCCACCGGCATCGCGGCAGATCACACTGATCACCAGCACTTCTTCGGCGGCCGGCTGATCGTTGACCGATTGGCGCGGGGCGTTCTTGCCGGCGTTTTCATCCGGGAAGTCATCGTCGCGGCTGCTGAAGGTCGGGCCTTCGTCGACATCGAGGTTCAAGTCGCCCTGATGCGGCTCGGCCACGCCAGCAGCGCCGCGCTTGCCGCGCTTGGACGACGGCTCACGGGCTTCACGCACCGGCGCGCTCATCGACGGCAGGTCGTGCTCGTCCAGTTGCGGTTCCTTGTGGGTGTCCAGCACACGGGGAGGCCCCAGCAACTCGGCGCTGCCGTCGTCGTCGGGCAAGTTGGACAGGTTTCGGTCCAGGCGAAATTTAAGCTTGCCCTTGCCACCGCGCATGCGGCGCCAGCCATCAAAAAGAATACCGGCAATGACAATGATGCCGATGACGATCAGCCACTCGCGCAGACCGATTTCCATGTAATCCCGTGCCTCTATAAAAAATGCTGAAAAATAAGGGGTTTAGCACCGTGCAAACCGCTTTAAAACGTGGCGCCAACTCTATGTTCTGACTGACGTTTTGCCCACGCATACGAAAAATTGACATTAAACTAGCACGACCAAAGATAACTTTACACAGTTGCAGCGAAATGTGTCGAATTGCCAGCTTTTCGGCATGGTAGGTAATTTCCTACAGCCAGCTCCAACTGTGGCTACAAGCTCTGAGCTACAAGCTTCAAGCTTCAAGCTGCAAGCCCACTCACTTGAAGCTTGGAGCTTGGAGCTTAAAACTAACAACTCGCCGCTAGGCGTCCACCATCTTCATCGCTTCTTCCACATCCACCGCCACCAAACGCGAACAACCCGGCTCATGCATCGTCACGCCCATCAACTGATCGGCCATTTCCATGGCGATCTTGTTGTGGGTGATATAGATGAACTGCACGGTCTGGGACATCTCCTTGACCAGCCGAGCGTAGCGTCCAACGTTAGCGTCATCCAGCGGTGCGTCAACTTCGTCGAGCATGCAGAACGGTGCCGGGTTCAGCTTGAAAATGGCAAATACCAGCGCCAGCGCCGTCAAGGCCTTTTCGCCGCCGGACAACAAATGGATGGTGCTGTTCTTCTTGCCCGGAGGCCGCGCCATGATCGTTACCCCTGTATCGAGTAGATCTTCGCCCGTCAGTTCCAAGTAGGCGCTGCCACCACCGAAAACTTTTGGGAATAACGCCTGTAAACCGCCATTAATCTGATCAAAGGTATCCTTGAAGCGGTTGCGGGTCTCCTTGTCGATCTTGCGGATCACGTTTTCCAGGGTGTCGAGGGCTTCGACCAGGTCGGCGTCCTGGGCATCCAGATAACGCTTGCGCTCGGACTGCTGCTGGTACTCATCGATGGCCGCGAGGTTGATCGCACCGAGTCGCTGGATACGCGCGGCAATCCGCTCAAGTTCTTCTTCGGCGTCTTTTTCGTTGGCCTGGGCGGTCAGTGTGTTGAGCACGCCGTGCAGGTCATAACCGTCTTCGAGCAGTTGATCCTGTAAAGTCTTGCGGCGCACGGTCAGCGCTTGCCACTCCATACGCTGTTGTTCGAGCTGGCCGCGAATCAACTGGGACTGCTGCTCGGCCACGGTGCGGCGCTTTTCGGCGTCGCGCAGTTCGCGGTCGGCGTCTTCCAGGGCGATCTGCGCGGTCTTGAGTTCTTCGTCGACGCTCATGCGTTTGTCGAGCAGCTCTTCAAGCTTGAGGCGCAGCTCTTCAAGGGGCGCTTCGCCCTCCTCCAGGTTGAGGCTCAGTTGCTCGCGCTTTTCAGTGAGGCGTTCCGATTGCATCTCCAGGCGCTCGAGGGCCTGGCGCGTGGAATCATGTTGGGCACGCAACGAGCCCAGGCGCACCGCCAACTGGTGGGCGTGGTCTTTGTGCTGCCGGGCTTCCTGGCGCACGCGGTCGAGGCGTTCGCGCAGGCTGTCGCGCTGGGCCAGCAGCAGTTCGCGCTGCTCGGTGTCCAGGGCCATGCTGTCGAGGGCTTCCTGCAGGTGCAGGCGCGCTTCGCCGACCTGTTCATGCTCCAGGGCGCGCTGTTCGCCCATCTCGGCGACTTCTTCGTCAAGGCGGGTGCGGCGCAGGGTCAGTTGTTCGACCTTGGCCTTGCTCGCCGACAGCTGGGCTTTGAGTTCGCCTTGCTGGCGTGCCTCGTCCTGCAACAGGCGGCGCAGGTGTTCGCGGCCGGTCTCTTGCTGGCGTTGAGTAGCGCGCAGGGTTTGCAGTTCGGTTTCCAGGCTTTCCAAGGTGGCTTCGCGCTCTTCACGCTCGGCGCTCAGGTTGACGATTTCCTGGCCACGGGCCAATACGCCGCTTTCAGCTTCGCTGGCGCGTCGCACGCGCAGAAAGTGCCGGCCGACCCAGTAACCGTCGCGGCTGATCAGGCTTTCGCCGGCCGCTAACTGGCCGCGCTGGGCCAGGGCCTGCTCAAGGGTCTCCACGGGTTTGACCTGGCCCAGCCACGGCGACAGGTCAATCGCCGCCTCGACCTTGTCCAGCAGGCTGCCCGGCACGCGCTTGCCATCGGCGGCAGGGCTGAGCAGGCGCAAGTCACCCTGGGCGAAACCGGCCAGGTCGAAGCCGCCAAAATCATCCACCAGCACCGCTTGCAGGTCGGCGCCCAACACGGTTTCCACCGCCAGCTCCCAACCGGCTTCTACTTTCAAACCCTCGGCCAGGCGCGGGCGTTCGGCCAGATGCTGGTCGCGCAGCCATTCGGCGGTGCCGGTGCCAGGATCCAGCGCGGCTTGCTGCAAGGCTTCGAGCGATGCCAGCCGCCCGTTGAGCCGCTGCAAATCGCCCTGGGCCTGTTGCTGCGCCTGGGTCGCGGTGTGCAATTGCTGGCGCAATTGCTCGAGGCGTTCCACTTGCTGCGCTTCGCTGGCTTCGAGCTCTTCCAGGGTCATTTCGCTTTCGGCCAGTTGCTCGCTCAACTGCAGGATCGCCGCGTCTTCCGGGTCGGCAGCGAGCAGCACGCGCTCTTCCTGCAGACGGCGCTGACGCTCGGCCAAACGCTCCATGCTGGTTTCCAGTTGCTGGATACGCGACTGCTGCACTTCGGCCTGGCGCCGCGGTTCGGCGGACTTGAGGTTGAACGTGTCCCACTGCTCCTGCCAGCCGTGCATGCTGGTTTCGGCCTCTTCCAACGCCGCCGCTGCTTCTTCGGCGGCGGCACTGGTGATTTCCTGCTCGGGGGTGAGCATGTCCAGCTCTTCGCCCAGGGTCAGCAGCAAGGTGCGGTCGTGGCCCAGGTGCGATTCGGTCTCCAGGCGTGCGCGCTCGGCTTCCTTCAGATCGTCCTGCAACTGGCGCAGACGCTGCTGGCCGTGCTGAATGCTCTGTTCGACCCGGGCAATGTCGCCGCCCACCGAATAGAAGCGCCCCTGCACCAGATTGAAGCGTTCGGACAGCTCATGGTGCCCGTCCCGCAGGCGTTCGATACTGGCGTCGGCATTACGCTGCTCGGCCACCAACGCTTCGAAGCTGACTTCCTGGGTGCCGATGATCGCCTCGCGCTGGCCGACCTGATCGTTCAACGCCTGCCAGCGCAGGGCCGACAGTTGAGCCTTGAGCTGGCGCTCTTCGCCCTTGTATTCCTGATACTTCTCGGCGGCCTGGGCCTGGCGGTGCAGGCGCTCCAGCTGGCGTTCCAGTTCTTCGCGCAGGTCGGTCAGGCGGGCGAGGTTTTCATGGGTGCGGCGGATGCGGTTTTCGGTCTCGCGGCGGCGCTCCTTGTATTTGGAGATGCCGGCCGCTTCTTCGATAAAGTTGCGCAGGTCTTCGGGCTTGGCTTCGATCAGCTTGGAGATCATGCCCTGCTCAATGATCGAGTAGCTGCGCGGGCCCAGGCCTGTGCCGAGGAAGATATCGGTGATGTCGCGTCGACGGCATTTGGTGCCGTTGAGGAAGTAACTGTTCTGGCTGTCGCGCGTGACTTTACGGCGGATGGAGATTTCCGCGTAAGCCGCGTACTCGCCGACCAGGGTGCCGTCGGAGTTGTCGAACACCAGTTCGATGCTGGCCTGGCTCACCGGTTTGCGGCTGGTGGAGCCGTTGAAGATGACGTCGGTCATCGACTCGCCGCGCAGGTTTTTCGCCGAGCTCTCGCCCATCACCCAACGGACGGCGTCAATGATGTTCGACTTGCCGCAGCCATTGGGCCCGACCACCGCCGCCATATTACTGGGGAAGTTCACCGTGGTCGGGTCGACGAAGGATTTGAACCCCGCCAATTTGATGCACTTGAGCCGCACGCTTAGGCGTCCGCCAACGCTGCGATCACCAGCGTGCTGCTGCGCTGGCAGTAAGCCGACAACACCAGCCGGATCTGCGCCAGATCACGGGCCAGCACGGCAGCGAGCAGCTGTTCGAACAGCGTCAGGTACTCGCTCATTTCCGCCTTGCGCTGCTCCAGGGCCAAATAATAGGCACGGTTCATCGCCGGCTGCAGGTTCTCGACGGTTTCCTGCAGATACGGGTTATTGGCGAAGGGGTACGCGGCGCGCATCACATTGAAGCTTTCTTCGACGAAGGCGCGGATGTCCTGGCGCTCATAGCTGGCCATCAGGCGCTGCTGGATTTGCAGGAAGGGCGCCATGTCGGCCTGGGTCTGCCAGCCTTCGGCAACCGCATTGCCGAGCAGGATGTACATCTCGCCCATCAACGTACACAGGCTCTGCACTTTGTGTGCGCTGAGTTCGGTGACGTGGGCGCCACGGCGCGGCAGGATCGCGATCAGGTGCCGGCGCTCGAGGATCAGCAGGGCTTCGCGCACGGAACCACGGCTGACATTCAGCGCCAGCGTGACTTTCTGTTCCTGGATCCGCTCCCCAGGCTTGAGATCGCCGCGAATGATACGTTCGGCGAGGTGGTGAGCGATTTGCTCGGCGAGACTGTCCGGCGCCTTGAACGTCATGTTTTCCCTTCAAAATCTGCTATCGGTACAAGCGCGGCAGTGTAGCGCATTGGCCCGCTGATGGCGCTACGCCCACGGTGGCGAATTTGGCATGAAACACGCAAGCCTGGAAAGCCACAAGCCCCTGAAAACACCGGTTCCAGAAGACTGAACCATAATTGAATAGGTTGTGACCGCAGTTTCTTGACCCTTAGGTCAGAAAATCATTGACCGAAAAGTCAGACATGACTAGATTCGGCGCAAAGCGGTTAACAACAATAATGAATCTGCGAGGCCTTCCGTGATCCAGTTTTTACTTAACCAGGAACTCCGTAGCGAGCACGCCCTGGACCCCAACCTGACCGTGCTCAACTATTTGCGTGAGCATGTGGGCAAATCCGGCACCAAGGAAGGCTGCGCCAGCGGCGACTGTGGTGCATGCACCGTGGTGGTCGGTGAGTTGCACCGCAACGATCAAGGCGTCGAGCAGATTCGTTATCGCAGCCTCAATTCGTGCCTGACCTTTGTCTCGTCGCTGCACGGCAAGCAACTGATCAGTGTCGAAGACCTCAAGCACCAGGGCCAACTGCACAGCGTGCAACAGGCGATGGTCGAGTGCCACGGTTCACAGTGCGGCTTCTGCACCCCGGGTTTCGTGATGTCGTTGTTTGCCCTGCAAAAGAACAGCGACGCCCCCGACAGCCAGAAAGCCCATGAAGCCCTGGCCGGCAATCTGTGCCGCTGCACCGGTTATCGCCCGATTCTGGCCGCCGCCGCACAGGCCTGCTGCAACAATCCCCAGGACCAGTTCGACAGCCGCGAGGCCCGGACCATCGCGCAGCTCAAGGCCATTGCGCCGACACAAACCGGTGAACTCAACAGTGGCGACAAACGCTGCCTGGTGCCGTTGACCGTCAGCGACCTGGCCGACCTCTACGACGCCTATCCGCAAGCCCGCCTGCTGGCCGGCGGCACCGACCTGGCGCTGGAAGTCACCCAGTTCCATCGCACCCTGCCGGTGATGATCTACGTCGGCAATATCGAAGAAATGAAGCGCATCGAATCCTTCGACGACCGCCTGGAAATCGGCGCTGCCACCCCCCTCTCCGACTGCTACGCCGCGCTGCACCACGCATACCCGGACTTCGGCGAATTGCTGCATCGCTTCGCCTCGCTGCAGATCCGCAACCAGGGCACCCTCGGCGGAAACATCGGCAACGCCTCGCCGATTGGTGATTCGCCGCCGTTGCTGATCGCCCTCGGCGCACAGATTGTGCTGTGCAAGGGCAATACCCGGCGCACCCTGGCGCTGGAGGACTACTTTATCGACTACCGCGTGACCGCCCGCCAGGACAGCGAATTCATCGAGAAAATCATCGTGCCCAAGGGCCACTCACTGTTTCGCGCGTACAAGGTTTCCAAGCGCCTGGACGATGATATTTCTGCCGTGTGCGCCGCCTTCAACCTCAAGCTCGACAACGGTGTGGTCAGCGAGGCCCGCGTCGCCTTCGGCGGCATGGCCGCCACCCCCAAGCGCGCCTGGCACTGCGAGACGCAGCTGATCGGCGCCACCTGGAACGCCGCCACCGTGGAGAAAGCCTGTGCCGCCCTGGCCGAGGACTTCACCCCGCTCTCGGACTTCCGCGCCAGCAAGGAATACCGCCTGCTCAGCGCGCAGAACCTGTTGCGCAAATACTTCATCGAACTGCAAACGCCGCACATCGAGACTCGGGTGACCGCTTATGTCTAACCATCACGCCGTGGAAAAAACCCAGGCCGAACTGGCCGAACTGTTCGCCCGCGACCTGACCTCCAGGGTCGGCCGCAGCGTCAAGCATGACAGCGCCGCCAAGCATGTCAGCGGTGAGGCGCAGTACATCGACGACCGCCTCGAGTTTCCTAACCAGTTGCACCTGTATGCGCGCATGTCCGACCGCGCCCACGCGAAAATCCTCAGCATCGACACCGCGCCCTGCTACGCCTTCGACGGTGTGCGTATCGTGATCACCCACGAAGACGTACCGGGCCTGAAAGACATCGGCCCGCTGATGCCCGGCGATCCGCTGCTGGCCATCGACACCGTGCAGTTCGTCGGCCAGGTAGTACTGGCCGTGGCCGCCCGTGATCTTGAGACCGCCCGCAAAGCGGCCATGGCGGCGGTGATCGAATACCAAGACCTGGAGCCGGTACTGGACGTGGTCGAGGCGTTTCGCAACAAACACTTCGTGCTCGACAGCCACACCCACCAACGCGGTGATTCGGCCGGCGCTTTGGCAACGGCTCAACACCGCATCCAGGGCACGCTGCACATCGGCGGTCAGGAACATTTCTACCTGGAGACCCAGATTTCCTCGGTGATGCCCACCGAAGACGGCGGGATGATCGTCTACTGCTCCACGCAGAACCCCACCGAAGTGCAGAAGCTTGTCGCCGAAGTGCTCGACGTGTCGATGAACAAGATCGTCGTCGACATGCGCCGCATGGGCGGTGGCTTCGGCGGCAAGGAAACCCAGGCCGCCAGCCCCGCCTGCCTGTGCGCGGTGGTGGCGCGCCTCACCGGCCAGCCGACCAAGATGCGCCTGCCGCGGGTCGAAGACATGCTGATGACCGGCAAGCGCCATCCCTTCTACATCGAATACGACGTGGGCTTCGACGACGCCGGCCGTTTGCACGGCATCAACCTGGACCTGGCCGGCAACTGCGGTTGTTCGCCAGACCTGTCCAACTCGATTGTCGACCGCGCGATGTTCCATGCCGATAATGCTTATTACCTGGGCGACGCGACGGTGAACGGCCATCGCTGCAAGACCAACACCGCATCCAACACCGCTTATCGGGGCTTCGGCGGCCCGCAAGGCATGGTCGCCATCGAGGAAGTGATGGACGCCATCGCCCGCCACCTGGCGCTGGACCCGCTGGCCGTGCGCAAGGCCAACTACTATGGCAAGACCGAGCGCAACGTCACCCACTACTACCAGACCGTCGAGCACAACATGCTCGAAGAAATGACCGCCGAGCTTGAGGCCAGCAGCCAATATGCCGAGCGCCGCGAAGCGGTGCGTCTGTACAACGCCCACAGCCCGATCCTGAAAAAAGGCCTGGCGCTGACGCCGGTCAAATTCGGCATTTCGTTTACCGCCAGCTTCCTCAACCAGGCCGGCGCGCTGATCCACATCTACACCGACGGCAGCATCCACCTCAACCATGGCGGTACCGAGATGGGCCAGGGCCTGAATACCAAGGTCGCCCAGGTGGTGGCCGAAGTGTTCCAGGTGGATATCGACCGCGTGCAGATCACCGCCACCAACACCGACAAGGTGCCCAACACCTCGCCGACGGCGGCCTCCAGCGGCGCCGACCTGAACGGCAAGGCCGCGCAGAATGCCGCCGAAACCATCAAGCAGCGCCTGGTGGAATTTGCCGCGCGCAAGTACGACGTCAGCGAGGCGGACGTGGAATTTCGCAACGGTCATGTGCGCGTGCGTGAACAGATCCTGAGCTTCGAGGCGCTGATCCAACAGGCGTATTTTGCCCAGGTCTCGCTGTCGAGCACCGGCTTCTACAAAACCCCGAAAATCTTCTATGACCGCAGCCAGTCACGCGGGCGACCGTTCTACTACTTCGCCTTTGGCGCGGCGTGCTGCGAAGTGATCGTCGACACCCTGACCGGCGAATACAAAATGCTGCGCACCGACATCCTGCACGACGTGGGCGCCTCGCTGAACCCGGCCATCGACATCGGCCAGGTGGAAGGCGGGTTTATCCAGGGCATGGGCTGGCTGACCATGGAAGAGCTGGTATGGAACAACAAGGGCAAGCTGCTCACCAACGGCCCGGCCAGCTACAAGATCCCGGCCGTGGCGGACATGCCGCTGGACCTGCGGGTCAAGCTGGTGGAAAACCGCAAGAACCCGGAGGACACGGTGTTCCATTCCAAGGCCGTGGGGGAACCGCCATTCATGCTCGGGATTGCCTCGTGGTGCGCGATCAAGGATGCGGTGGCGAGCCTGGGTGACTATCGTCATCAGCCCAGGATCGACGCGCCGGCCACGCCGGAGCGGGTGTTGTGGGGGTGTGAGCAGATGCGGCAGTTGCAAACAAACGCCACTCAAGCTGCAACCGAGCTGGCTTGATCGTTCCCACGCTCTGCGTGGGAATGCCGGCCTGGACGCTCTGCGTCCGCTCTGGTGACGCAGAGCGTCACGGTATGCATGCCCACGCGGAGCGTGGGAACGATCTAACTGAGGTGACCATGAACAACTGGATCAGCGCCCTCGCCAACCTGCAGAACCAAGGCGAACCCTGCGTGCTCGTCACCATCATCGAGGAGCTTGGCTCCACGCCGCGCAACGCCGGCTCGAAGATGGTGATCAGCGCCGCCCACACCTTCGACACCATCGGCGGCGGGCACCTGGAATACAAGGCGACGCACATCGCCCGCGACATGCTTGCCCGTGGCCAGCAGAACACCCACCTGGAGCGTTTCAGCCTCGGCGCGAGCCTGGGCCAGTGCTGCGGCGGCGTGACGGTGCTGCTGTTCGAACCCATGGGCCAGGTGCAGGCGCAGATCGCGGTGTTCGGCGCCGGCCACGTGGGGCGTGCGCTGGTGCCGTTGCTGGCGAGCCTGCCGTGCCGGGTGCGCTGGATCGACTCGCGCGAGCAGGAGTTTCCGTCACACATCCCCCAGGGCGTGCGTAAAATCGTCAGCGAAGAGCCAGTCGACGAAATCGCCGACTTGCCGGCGGGCAGTTACTGCATCGTCATGACCCACAACCACGCACTGGACCTGGAGCTGACCGCCGCCCTGCTCAAGCGCAATGACTTTGCCTACTTCGGCCTGATCGGCTCCAAAACCAAACGGGTCAAGTTCGAACATCGCCTGCGCGATCGCGGCTTCGACACCGCGCACCTGCAACGCCTGCGCTGCCCGATGGGCCTCAGCGAGGTGAAGGGCAAATTGCCGGTAGAGATCGCCATTTCCATCGCCGGCGAAATCATCGCCACCTACAACGCCCATTTCGGCCAGCACACCGCCAGCGCCGAGCCCATCGCCAAACTGCTGCCGGTGTCACGCCGCAGCCAAGCCAAGAATTGAGATCAGCATGCCTTTGACCCGCAAAGCCTACCGCGCCGCCATCCTGCACAGCATCGCCGACCCCGCCGAGGTCGGCATCGACGCGTCCTATGAGTATTTCGAAGACGGCCTGCTGGTGATCGACAACGGCCGGATCAGCGCGCTTGGCCACGCCGGCGACCTACTGCCAACCCTGCCCGCCGACATCGACGTCACCCACTACCAGGATGCGCTGATCACCCCTGGCCTGATCGACACCCATATCCACCTGCCGCAGACCGGTATGGTCGGCGCCTATGGCGAGCAGTTGCTGGACTGGCTCAACACCTACACCTTCCCGTGTGAAAGCCAGTTCGCCGACAAGGCGCACGCTGACGAAGTGGCGGATATTTTCATCAAGGAACTGCTGCGCAACGGCACCACCACCGCGCTGGTGTTCGGCAGCGTGCACCCGCAGTCGGTGAACGCGTTCTTCGAAGCCGCCGAAAAACTCGACCTGCGCATGATCGCCGGCAAGGTGATGATGGACCGCAATGCGCCGGATTATCTGACCGACACGCCGGAATCCGGCTATCAGGAAAGCAAGGCGCTGATCGAGCGCTGGCACGGCAAGGGCCGCCTGCATTATGCGGTCACGCCACGTTTCGCCCCCACCAGCACGCCGGAGCAACTGGCGTTGGCCGGGCAACTGCTGGGGGAGTATCCGGACCTGTATATGCAGACCCACATCAGTGAGAACAAGCAGGAAGTCGAATGGGTGAAGGCGTTGTTTCCAGAGCGCAACGGCTATCTGGACGTGTACGACCACTACAAACTGCTCGGCGAACGCTCGGTGTTTGCCCATGGCGTGCACCTGTGCGACGACGAATGCGCACGGCTGGCAGAAACCGGCTCGGCCGTGGCGTTCTGCCCAACGTCGAACCTTTTCCTCGGCAGTGGCCTGTTCAACCTGCCGATGGCCGAAAAGCACAAATTGAATGTGGGCCTGGGCACCGACGTGGGCGGCGGCACCAGCTTCTCGCTGCTGCAAACCTTGAATGAAGCCTACAAGGTCATGCAGTTGCAGGGTGCGCGGTTGAGCCCATTCAAGTCGCTGTACCTGGCGACCCTGGGCGGTGCGCGCGCGCTGCGCCTGGAAGACAAGATCGGCACCTTGCAGCCAGGCACGGATGCGGACTTTCTGGTATTGGACTACAACGCCACGCCGTTGCTGAGCTATCGTTTGAAGCAGGCCAATACCATTGCCGAGACGTTGTTCGTGCTGATGACGCTGGGGGATGACCGGACGGTGTTGCAGACCTACGCGGCGGGACAGTTGGTGCACCAACGCTGATTCCAGCCACACCACAAAACAAATGTGGGAGGGGGCTTGCCCCCGATAGCGGTGGACCAGTCAACTGATTCAGTGACTGACACTCTGCTATCGGGGGCAAGCCCCTCCCACATTTTTTATCCCAGGTGAGTCAGGGAAATTACAGTTTTACCGAAGAGCGCCCTGGCTTCTTGGTCTGCAACAAATGCGAGAACACCGCATGCAGATCATCCGACGCGCTTTCCTCGTCGAGGTTGAGCTTGCTGTCGATGTGGTCCATGTGATGCATCATCAAATCCACCGCCAGCACCGCATCCCGGGCTTCGATCGCGTCGATCAGTTGGGTGTGTTCATCGTAGGAACAGTGCGAGCGGTTGCCGCTTTCGTACTGGGCGATGATCAAGGAAGTCTGGGACACCAGGCTACGCTGGAAGCTGATCAGCGGCGCATTCTTCGCCGCTTCAGCCAGCTTCAAGTGGAATTCGCCGGAGAGACGGATGCCGGCGCCACGGTCGCCACGGGAGAAACTGTCGCGTTCGTCGTTGACCATCTGGCGCAACTGGGCCAGTTGCTCAGCGGTAGCGTGCTGCACCGCCAGCTCGGTGATCGCCCGCTCCACCAGGCGCCGCGCCATGAACACTTGGCGGGCCTCGTCGACGCTCGGGCTGGCGACGACCGCGCCACGATTGGGCCGCAGCAACACCACGCCCTCATGGGCCAGGCGCGACAACGCGCGGCGAATGATGGTGCGGCTCACGCCGAAGATTTCGCCCAGTGCCTCTTCACTCAATTTGGTGCCGGGTGCCAGGCGTTGTTCGAGGATCGCCTCGAAGATATGCGCATACACGATATCGTCCTGGGTTCCGCTGCGACCGGCCTTGCCGGCTCGCGGTTGTTTCTTGAGAGGTTGCAACTGTTCGTTCATGGGCACTCGGGTTTGGAGAACGGCGGCGAATTAACGGTAATACGGCAACAGCGAGTCGCTGGCAAGTATCACCTGAAAACAGGGCACATTGTACACAACCCACTGCGCCAACACACTGTACGGCTGTTTGCGGCGTCGGCTGTATTGCAATGAGTCGTTGCGTTTGAGTTTAGGCTTGATTCCACGATTTCCCACGCGCTCTTTGTAGGAGCGAGCTTGCTCGCGAAAAACCTGAGAACGCCACGGTTATTCAGGAAGCTCGCGTTATTGTTGACGTTTTTCGCGAGCAAGCTCGCTCCTACAAGAAAGCCTGACACAAGGATCATCTTTCCATGACCGACGCCACCCAAGCGCCTTTGCGCCCGCTGGCCGACACTTCACCCTCGGCCATCGTCGCCGGTTTCATCGCCATGATGACCGGCTACACCAGCTCGCTGGTGCTGATGTTCCAGGCCGGCCAGGCCGCCGGTTTGACCACGGCGCAGATTTCTTCGTGGATCTGGGCGCTTTCCATCGGCATGGCGGTGTGCAGCATCGGCCTGTCCCTGCGCTATCGCACGCCGATCACCATTGCCTGGTCCACACCCGGCGCGGCACTGTTGATCACCAGCCTGGGCGGGGTCACCTACGGCGAGGCCATCGGCGCCTACATCACTTGCGCGGTGCTGGTGACCCTCTGCGGGCTGACCGGCAGCTTTGAAAAGCTGGTCAAGCGCATCCCTGCCTCACTGGCGGCGGCGTTGCTGGCGGGGATTCTGTTCAAGATCGGCAGCGAAATCTTCGTCGCCGCGCAGCATCGCACCGGCCTGGTGCTGGGGATGTTTTTCACTTACCTGGTCATCAAGCGCCTGTCGCCGCGTTATGCCGTGCTGGCTGCACTGGTGATCGGCACCCTGCTGTCGGGCTTGATGGGGCTGCTGGACTTCAGCGGCTTTCACCTGGAAGTCGCGGCACCGGTGTGGACCACGCCGCACTTCTCATTGGCGGCGACCATCAGTATCGGCATCCCGCTGTTCGTGGTGGCGATGACCTCGCAAAACATGCCGGGTATCGCCGTGCTGCGCGCCGACGGCTACAGCGTGCCGGCCTCGCCATTGATCACCACCACCGGCCTCGCCTCACTGGTGTTGGCGCCCTTTGGCTCCCACGGCATCAACCTGGCGGCGATCAGCGCGGCGATCTGCACCGGGCCGCACGCCCATGAAGACCGCAACAAGCGCTACACCGCCGCCGTATGGTGCGGGGTGTTCTACGGGATTGCCGGGGTGTTCGGCGCCACCTTGGCGGCATTGTTCGCAGCGTTGCCCAAGGAACTGGTGCTGTCGATCGCGGCCCTGGCGTTGTTTGGCTCGATCATCAATGGCCTGAGCATCGCCATGAATGAGCCGAAGGAACGGGAAGCGGCGCTGATTACCTTCATGGTCACCGCGTCAGGCTTGACGTTGTTTTCCATCGGTTCGGCGTTCTGGGGAATTGTGGCGGGGGTGTTGACGCTGCTGATCCTGAACGGACGCAAGGCATAAAAAAACGGCGACCCTAAGGTCGCCGTTTTTTTCAGTATCACTTAGCCGCGTTGATCGGCTTTTCCGGATACCACACGTCCAGCAACGGGCTGACTTCAGCCTTGGTCAGCTCGGAACGGGTTTTCAGCCAGGCTTCGACAGCAGCACGCTGCTCTTCGGACACCGAGCCGCGCTTCTGCAGGCAAACCAGACCGTAGTCATCGCCGCCGACATAGCCCAGACCGTTGGCTTCCATGGCTTCTTTGATGAATGCTTCGAGGAAAGCGTCGATAGCTTCTTCACTCAGGCCTTCTTTGAAGTCCAGGTTCAGTTCGAAACCCAGCTCTTGAAATTCATCAACGCACAGTTTTTTGCGCAGACGCTGGGAACGGTTAGTCGCCATTGGAACAATCCTCATAAGTAATAACGGGCGGCACTTTAGCAGTTTAAGGCGGCAATTGCCCGACTCTCTGGGACGGGCGGCGCTTAAGCGATAAAAAAACCCCGATTCCCCGCTATCGTTCAGCTACACGTAAGCTCCGCTTGGGGCATAATGCCGACACTTTCATGACCAATGAGGGATTTTCTTCCATACCCCTCGCCTTTTTCACCCTTCTCAGCAGTAGGGTTTTATTTCTTATGATCAAATCTTTACGTTCTGTTTTACTCGCCGGTGTTCTTCTGCCACTGGCCGTTTGCGCCACCGCCGCCCCCGTCAACAACACCCTGCCCCCCAGCGTTGCCCAGGCCCTCCAGAAGGCAAAATTGCAAAACACCGCATTGTCCCTGGTGATGCTGCCCTTGAACGGCCCCGGTACGCCGACCGTGTTCAATGCCGACGTGTCGGTGAACCCGGCCTCCACCATGAAACTGGTGACGACCTACGCGGCCCTGGAGATGCTCGGCCCCAACCATCAGTGGAAAACCGAGTTCTACACCGACGGCGTACTCAGCGGCGGTGTGTTGCGCGGCAACCTGTACCTCAAGGGCGGCGGCGATCCCAAGCTGAATATGGAAAAACTCTGGCTGTTGATGCGCGACCTGCGCGCCAACGGCGTACAGCAGGTCACCGGCGACCTGGTGCTGGACCGCAACTTCTTCCACCAGCCGCAATTGCCGGAGTTCAATGACGACGGCAACGACGAGAACAAGCCGTTCCTGGTCAAGCCCGATGCGCTGCTGGTCAACCTCAAAGCCCTGCGCTTCGTGACACGCAACGATGCCGGGCGGGTGATCGTGTCGGTCGAGCCGCCGATTGCGAGCATTCGCATCGACAACCAGGTGAAAGTCTCCAACGCCAAACAGTGCACTGGCGATGTGCGCTACAGCCCGATGACCGCCGCCGATGGCAGTATGACCGTGACCGTCAGTGGCCAGTTGGCGGACGGCTGCAGTTCGCAGACCTATCTGTCGCTGCTCGACCATGCCACCTACACCGCCGGCGCCGTGCGTGCGATCTGGAAGGAATTGGGCGGCACCATCCAGGGCCGCGATATCCAGGCGCCAGTGCCCAAGGATGCCAAGGTCCTGGCCCGAGCATTCTCGCCGGACCTGGCGGAAATCATCCGCGACATCAATAAATACAGTAACAACACCATGGCCCAGCAACTGTTCCTGAGCCTGGGCGCGCAGTTTCGCAACGATGCCGATGGCGACGATGCCAAGGCCGCGCAACGCGTAGTACGTCAGTGGCTGGCGAAAAAAGGCATTACCGCGCCACACTTGGTGATGGAGAACGGTTCCGGCCTGTCCCGCGCCGAACGGATCAGCGCCCGCGAAATGGCGGCCATGCTGCAAGCGGCCTGGAAAAGCCCCTACGCCGCCGAGTACATCAGCTCGCTGCCGATCGCCGGCACCGACGGCACCATGCGTAAACGCCTGAAGACCACCGCCATGCGCGGTGAAGCCCATGTGAAGACCGGAACCTTGAACACCGTGCGCGCCATCGCCGGGTTCAGCCGTGACAACAACGGCAACACCTGGGCGGTGGTGGCGATTCTTAACGACTCCAAGCCGTGGGGCGCGTCGTCGGTGCTGGACCAAGTGCTGCTGGACCTGTATCGCCAGCCGAAGGCGGTTGCAGCCGCACCGGTGCTCTAGACCTATTCAACGCCGCTGCCACAGAGCTCCACCCGGTCCCTGCCCGTCTGCTTGGCGGTATACACCGCCGAGTCCGCGCGCAGCAGCAACCCGTCAATGCCTTCATCGACACGCCAGCTGGCCACCCCAAAGCTGGCGGTGACGATGCCCGCTGGCGCCATCGGCGTGCTGCGCAACGACTGCCACAACTGCGTCGCCAAGTGGTAAGCCTGGGCGCCATCGGTGTGCGGGCATAGCACCACGAATTCTTCCCCACCCAACCGACAGAACACGTCGGTGCGGCGCAAGCGTTTGCTGATTCGCCTGCACAGCTCCTGCAACACACCGTCCCCGGCGCCGTGCCCGTACTGGTCATTGACCCGCTTGAAGTGGTCGACATCCAGCATGATCACCGACAGCGCCCCCGACGTGCGGGTGTGGCGCAGCAGTTCGGCTTTCATGCGGTCCTGGAAATAGCGGCGATTGTGGATGCCCGTCAGGGAGTCAGTGATGGACAGCGTGCGCAACTCTTCTTCCACGCGCTTGAGGTCGGAAATATCCGACACATAACCGTGCCACAACGTACCGCCGCCGGGTAATTCCTCCGGCGTGGCCTCGCCACGAATCCAGCGCAGGCCGCGCTGGGGCAACTGCACGCGATACTCTTCGCGCCAATGGCTCAGTTGCAGCGCCGACAAGCGTATCGACGCGCGTACCCGCTCAAGGTCCAGGGGGTGAATGCGTTCCAGGACTTTGCCCGCATCCTGCTGCAACACACCAAGCTCGATCTCATAGATATCGCGCATGCCTTCGCTGGCGTAAATGAAGCGCCAGCTGTTGTGGGGCTCCAGGGTGAACTGGAAAATGCCGCCAGGCACATGGGCACTGAGCTTTTTCAGCAAGCGATCGCGCGCGGCCAACGCTTCGTAGGCGCGCTTCTGCTCGGTAACATCCAGGTAAATCGCCAAGTGCCCGACCCACAGGCCATGGTCATCCAGCAACACCGTGACCAGCATATTGACGGTCAACGGGCTGCCGTCCTCGCGCACCAACGTCCACTCGCGGGCATCCTGTTGACCGTCGGGACTTTCCACCAGCATCGCCTGACTCGGCGCGATACGCTTGCCCAGCGACACACTCAAGCGCGTGGCGCGGGTCTCGAGCTCGGCGGCCAGGTGCAGACTTTCCAACGTCAGGCGGCCCACCACGTGCTCTCCCTTGAAACCCAGCATCCGCTCGGCCCCGGCATTGAACATGTTGATGACACCGCGCAAGTCCGTGGCAATGATTGCGACGTGCGTCGCTGCATTCAGCACGCTGCGCAATTGACCATGCGCGCCCCGTAGCTCCTGTTCACGCATGCGCAACTGAGCGGTACGCTGCTCCACCAGGGTCAACGCCCGCTGGCGTTGGCTGACCAACACATAAAGCAAGGCACTGAGCAGCACACTCAGCAGCACGCCCATAATCAGTATGGTGTTGGTCGAGGAATGGTTGGCCTTGTCGAATACCTCACTGGCACGCAGGCTCAGCGCGTAGACGTGGTCACCGAGGGTAAGACGTCGGGCGGCGACAAGGTCGCTGCCGCCCGGCGCATTGCTGGACGCATACAGCACACGCTGCTCAGTGTCGGAGGTGTCGACGATCTGCATCGCCAGGTTATCCCGGTTCGCCTTGGGCAACCCATCGGCCACCAGTTGGCGCATGCTGATCACCGCCATGACGTAACCGTACGGCTGGGCATCGAGCGTCTTGCTGACCGGCGCCACCAGCAGCACCCCTGCGGCATAGGCCGGTTCCACGCCCACCAACTGCATGGGCTGGGACACCGCCACCTTGCCGCTTTTCTGCGCACGCTCCAGCACAGCGCGCCGCAGGGGTTGGGCCAGCAGATCAAACCCCAACGGCGAGCCCAACAGACTTTGGGTCTGGCTGTATAACACCGGTACATATTCATCGCGCTCGGAAGCGGGCGCCAACTCACCCTCCGAATTCAGTTCACGGATGTTGAAAGGTACGCCGCGCTGGCGCGAGATGTCCTGTTCAAACCGGCTGCGCTGATCCCGAAGCACACGCGGCGCCCAGGCATAGGCACGCGCATGCAACAACAAAGGCTGGGCGAAGCCGTCAAACTCGCTGCGAGACACTTCGCCGGAATTGACGAAGAAGCGGCGCAGGCTATCCAGGCGCAGTTCCTGGTCTTCGAAGCGCTCCTGAATCCGGCTGTAGCGCTCATTGACCAGCAACTGGAAGCGCTGGCGCACCTGCTGCTGATTGAGGTCGGCAGCGGCCCACGCGATGACCAGGGTCAGCGCGCTACCGATTGCCAGCACCACCAATGCCACCAGCCAAGCCGATGCCTGTTCACTGATAAAACCAAGGATCTTCGGGCGTACGGCTTGCATTGGCATAGGCGATACTCACAACGCCAGCGTGCGGGGGGTGTCACTTTGGCTGGACGTTAAGTTATAGCCATCGGTGGGGGGTTTGACCAGCGTAAATACCTGCGGTGGCGAGGGAGCTTGCTCCCTCGCCACACGCATCAGCGTGCGGTAATTTTCCAGGCGCGGTGGATCTTGGCGTTACGCGCGAAATCCGGGTCGATGGTCTTGTCGCTGATCTCCTCGACCGCATAGCGTTCGCTGAGGTTGTCTTCCAGCTGGAACTTGCGGAAGTTGTTCGAGAAGTACAGCACGCCGCCTGGCGCCAGGCGCGCCATGGCCAGATCGAGCAATTGCACGTGGTCACGCTGCACGTCGAAAATGCCTTCCATGCGCTTGGAGTTGGAGAAGGTCGGCGGGTCGATGAAAATCATGTCGAACTCATCGCGACTGGCTTCCAGCCACGCCATCACATCACCTTGTTCCAGGCGGTTCTTGTCGGAAAAGCCGTTGAGGGAGAAGTTGCGACGCGCCCAGTCCAGGTAGGTCTTGGACAAATCGACACTGGTGGTGCTGCGCGCGCCACCCTTGGCCGCGTGCACGCTGGCGGTGGCGGTGTAGCAATACAGGTTGAGGAAACGCTTGCCCGCCGCTTCCTTCTGAATGCGCAGGCGCATCGGGCGGTGGTCGAGGAACAGGCCGGTGTCCAGGTAGTCGGTGAGGTTGACCAGCAGCTTCACGCCACCTTCGCTGACCTCGGTGAACTTGCCCTGGGCGCTCTGACGCTCGTATTGCTTGGTGCCGCTCTGACGCTCGCGACGCTTGACCACCACGCGACTTTTGTCGACGTTCAGTGCCTGGGGAATTGCCGCGAGCGCGTCAAACATGCGCGCCGAGGCTTTTTCCGGGTCGATGGACTTCGGCGCGGCGTATTCCTGCACATGCACCCAATCGTGATACAGGTCGATAGCCATGGAGTACTCCGGCATATCGGCGTCGTATACGCGGTAGCAATCCACGCCTTCACGCTTGGCCCACTTGCCCAGCAGCTTGAGGTTCTTCTGCAGGCGGTTGGCGAACATTTGCCCACCCTCGCTCAAGCGCGCCTGTTCGACCACCGGGGCCGGGGCTGGCTTGATCGGGTTGCCATTCTTGTTGTACTGACGCTCCACCGGCTCGGTCGGGGCCTGGTCGTAAGCCGCTTGCTCACGTTCAGCCTGGCGCTGCTCCGGGGTACGACGCTCGCCGGTGACAAACTGATCCGGGTTGACCTTGATCAGCAACAATTTGCACGGCAACGCGCCGTTCCAGAACGAATACTGTTTGTGGCTGCGGATGCCCATGCGCTTGCCCAGGTCCGGCGCGCCGGTGAACACTGCGGCTTCCCAGCCCATGCAAGCCTGGCGCAGACGCTCGCCAAGGTTCTGGTAGAGGTACAACAGGCTGGCCTCGTCCCCCAAACGCTCGCCGTACGGCGGGTTGCAGATCACCAGGCCTTTCTGGTTCTGGTCCGGGCGCGGCTCGAACGTGCCGACTTCGCCCTGGTACACCTTGATCCAGTGGCTCAGGCCGGCGCGCTCGATGTTGTTGCGGGCCGGCTGGATCAGACGCGGATCGGCTTCATAGCCACGCACCCACAGCGGGGTTTTGTTCATGCCGATAGCGGCACGTTCGGTGGCCTCGGCGTGCAGCTTCTTCCACAACGCCGGGACGTGTCCGAGCCACGTGGTGAAGCCCCACAGTTCGCGATTGAGGTTGGGCGCCATGTCGGCAGCGATCATTGCGCCTTCGACCAGGAAGGCGCCGACGCCGCACATCGGGTCGGTCAATGCGCCGCCTTCGGCAGCGATGCGCGGCCAGCCGGCGCGGATCAGGATCGCGGCCGCCAGGTTTTCCTTCAACGGCGCGGCACCCTGCTGCAGGCGGTAGCCGCGCTGGTGCAGGCTGTGGCCGGACAGGTCCAGGGACAGGATGGCTTCGCCACGGTCCAGGCGCAGGTGGATGCGCAGGTCCGGGTTGATCTTGTCGATGGACGGACGTTCGCCAGTCGGGGTGCGCAGCTTGTCGACGATTGCATCCTTGACCTTCAGCGCGCCGAAGTGGGTGTTGTCGATGCCCGAGCCGTGACCGCTGAACTCCACCGCCAGCGTACCGTCGCTGACCATGTGGTCGGCCCATTCGATATCCAGCACGCCGTGGTAGAGGTCCTCGGCGTCCTTCATCGGGAAGCGCTTGAGCACCAGCAACACCCGGTTGGCCAGACGCGACCACAGGCACAGGCGGTAGGCGGTTTCCATGTCGGCCATGCCGCGCACGGCCGAGGTGTGCTCGCGGGCGTCCTCAAGGCCAAGCCCGATGGCTTCCTCGATCAGCAGGCCTTCGAGGCCCTTGGGGCAGGTGAGGAAGAGTTCAAAACGGTCCGACATGGGGCATTCCAGGCTTTTCAGCAATCAATGAACGGGCGACGCATCGCCGGTTCGGTTTTCAATCAAGCACTTTTCTTGAAGAGTGCTCGCGTGGCACGAATGTGCCGCTCCACCTCGTCTGACGGGCCTTTGGGCCTTTAGTGACGGGGCAGAAGAAGAATTTGAAGCAACAAAAAGAAATATTCCGACCCTTCGTCGAATAATAACCGACTGCAACAGGTGGGCATTCTCACCAAAGGATTAAACACATTCTCTTCGCAGGGCACATCATAGCTGGCTTTGCCCTGGAAAAGGGGCGAAAAGCCATCCCAGCTTATGGCTATAGCATCGTTATCGTTACGTGCTTATGACAAAACGATCATTGAATCCATGTGACCTATTGGTTAGAACTCAACACAGGTTGGCGCCGTAACGACGCCGACACATCGGCTCGCCACGCCGGCAGCGAGCCCACCAACGGCAGAAAAACTCTGCCCGGCCTCACACGAGGCCGAAGGATATCTAGACAGTCAACAAGTGAGGGAAACACCCTATGAGAAGACTTAAGCGTGATCCGTTGGAAAGAGCATTTTTACGCGGATATCAATATGGCGTTCATGGAAAATCCCGTGAGCTTTGCCCATTTACTCTACCGTCGGTGCGCCAAGCCTGGATCAATGGCTGGCGAGAAGGACGAGGCGACAACTGGGACGGTATGACTGGCACTGCGGGTATCCACAGACTCAACGAACTTCACGCCGTCGGCTAATCAGGGCACTTAATTCCGACACATCAACTTGAATATGTAGCGACTTAACCACGCACGTCCTATCCGGGCGGCGGGCTTCGGCCCAGGGGCTCCTTTATGGAGCCCTTTTTATTGCCTGGCGCACAAGCGCCTTCAGCGCAGGGCGGCGATCGCGTCCACCGCTTCGCGAATCAGCGCGGGGCCTTTGTAGATGAAACCGGAGTACAGCTGCACCAGGCTTGCGCCCGCCGCAATCTTTTCAGCCGCGTGTTTGCCTTCGGTGATACCCCCCACGGCGATGATCGGCAAGCGCCCCGCCAGTTCGGCCGCCAGCACCTTGACGATATGGGTGCTTTTGTCCCGTACCGGCGCGCCGGACAGACCGCCCGCCTCGTCACCGTGAGCGAGGCCTTCGACGCCCACACGGCTGAGGGTGGTGTTGGTCGCGATCACCGCATCCATGCCAGCGTTCATCAGGGCCTGGGCCACCAGCACGGTTTCTTCATCGCTCATATCGGGAGCGATCTTGATCGCCAATGGCACCCGCTTGCCGTGGCGCACTGCCAGGTCTTCCTGGCGCTGGCGCAATGCTTCGAGCAATTGCTTGAGGGAGTCGCCGAACTGCAGGCTGCGCAAGCCCGGGGTGTTGGGCGAGCTGACGTTGACGGTGACGTAGCTGGCATGGGCGTAGACCTTGTCCAGGCAGATCAGGTAATCGTCCACCGCGCGCTCTACCGGCGTGTCGAAATTCTTGCCGATGTTGATACCGAGGATGCCCTTGTACTTCGCCGCCTGAACCCGTGACAACAAATGGTCCACACCCAGATTGTTGAAGCCCATGCGGTTGATGATCGCCTCGGCTTCCGGCAGGCGGAAGATCCGGGGCTTGGGGTTGCCCGGTTGCGGCCGAGGCGTCACGGTGCCGATTTCGACGAAACCGAAACCCAACTGCGCAAACCCGTCGATTGCCGCACCGTTCTTGTCCAGGCCGGCCGCCAGCCCGACCGGATTGGGAAATTCAAGGCCCATCACCGACACCGGTACTTTCGCCGCAGCCTTGCATACCAGGCCATTGAGCCCCAGGCGGCCACCGGCACCGATCAGGTCCAGGGACAGATCGTGGGAGGTTTCCGGGGAGAGTTTGAACAACAGCTGGCGGGCCAGGGTATACATGGGCGGGCTAGACTCGGATGGCGGCGAAAGGTGGCGCGATTATAGCCGGGGACACACGCTGCATGCGAGGCGTGCCGCCCAATCGTCAATTACGATGGGCCATCAGTGCCGCATAACGGGCCCAGACTTTTTCGGCGTAGCGCATGCGCAACGCGTCACGCTCCGCCCCGGCGCCCGCTCCCACATTGTAGGAACCCACCGCCGTCCAGTTATAGCCGAAACGCTGAACGAACCCGGCGAGAATCGAGGCACCGACCTCCACCGACAAACACGGCTCGCTCAACAGCCGCTCTTCGGTAATGCCCAGCTTGAGCAGGCGAGGCAAGTGACTGCTGTTGATTTGCATCAAGCCGATATCATGCGTGCCATTAGCGTTGGCATAGTTGATCGCTTCTGCGCGGTACCCCGACTCTACCGCTGCGATGGCCTGCAGCAACTCCGGCTCGAAGTCGTAACGACGCGCCACTTCATCCCAGCAGTAGGCCAGGGCCTGGTTGCTGCCCATCAGCACGCCCAGCATCAGGCCCCTGCTCCACACTTTAAACACTGCTGATCTGCCCGCACGCCGAACACACGTGCATGACGTGCTTGGGCTCGGCGTTCCGGACCTGCACAGGGCAGGTAAAACGGTAGCCCTTGCCATACACGGTCTTGATAAACCCCTTGTCGGCCTTCAAGTGTCTACGCAAGGCGTAGATGCAACGTGTCAATGACTCATCAGCCACCTCGCCCCGGGGCCAGGCAAGCGCCAACAAGCGGTCCTTGGTCATCAACGAACCGCCGGAAACCAGCAACAGTCGGAGCACGCTCCCCTCTTTGGGCGGCAGTTGAATATCGGTTTCCCTACCCGTGAGCCGACCATCTTCATGCAAGGTCCAGTGAGCGAAAACCAGGGAATTTGTCGATTCTTCAATTCCGATGTCCATAAGGCGTCCTGCACATTCGACTGCTGACATTCAAATCCTTCTTGCTGTGACGGCGCACTCGCCCGATGCCATGACTATAAAAACCTGTCTCACGTATCACGCTAGGAAAAACCCTATTCAGTCAGTGTTTTTCAGCGTCTCGTTGTAAGACAGTTCACCACTCAACCCGAACGAGGTATCCATTCCTGATACACCTCATGCAATTCAACGCCTAACCGGTCCTCCAGCTGCACCAGCTCACCCACAGCCATCAACTGCCCGTTGACCCGCACCTCCACGCAGTGGATGACCTCAGGCGCCAAAGGCAACACTTTCCCCGGCGCAAACGCAGCCAGACGCTTACGGCTGATCAATTGCTCCTGCAGCAGTATTTCCAGGTACATGGACAAACGCCTTTTATTCAGGGGGAACGCTCGCGGCCCGGCCTTACGAACGCACGTTGCACACGCTCATATTGCGCAGCCGTCAACGGCGGCGGCCCGGCCGGAGGCTTCGATTCTTCACGGCCCACATCCACCCGCCATGACGAGATTTCATTCAGTTGCTTGGGTACATCCAATTCATCTACCAGCTTCTCGATCAGGCTCACCTGTGCCGGTTTGCCTTTGATCAAGAGGCTGTTGGTGTCCGCATAGGCGATCAGCGTCAGGTTCTTGTCCGCCAGCGGGCCCTTCTGCTCACTGGCCAGCAGGCCTTGAATGATGGAAGCCATCCCCGGCACGCTGACTTTGCTCGCGCCGCTGCCATACTGCCTGTCCTCGACGTGGGTATTGAACACCTGCACCACACCGAAGGCGTGCGTGCCCACGCGCAGTTCACTGCGTTGGCGGTCCATCAATTGCGCCAGCCGCAGCACCTGGTTGACATAGCTGGGTGGCCCGGACACGTAGAAGGTACGCACCCCGCTGTCGCGCAAGGGATAGCGCGATTCATCCAGCCCCGTTCGGCGCAGGATGCCGCGCAGTCGGTTGACCGAGATGTACCGCAACGCCACCGCAGAGGTTCTCGCTTCAGTCGCGTTGTAGACGCGCACCGATTGCCCGTCGCTGTGCCAGATCAGGCCTTCACGCCGGGCCAGCGCTTCGAGGACCTGTTGGGGCGCCTCGAAATCGAACGTCCCGCTGACACGCCTGGGCGCCGCCTCCCGACTGACCACCACAGGCAGACCCAGGGGCACCGACAATGCAGCGAAAAAACTGTCCAGGCTTTCATCGCTGGCCTGATACGGCTCGCCCCAGGCAACCCGGCTGAGCAGCAATAGCACCACCCACAGCAGCGTGCTACCGAGGCAGTGGCGGTTCGTCGGAATGGGAGATTCAGCATGCACCTTGGTTTTCCTGGGGCGGTAGAACGCGAAAGAGCGGCCATACTGAGAGGCAGGCAAGGTTCAATCATGATGGAAAGCTGATGGCAGCCCCGTGGCATGTGCCTTGCTATGCACTCTCTATCAGGGCGCGCGCCAACGACGGAGCGGGCCTACGGACAAAGGCGTCGTTTCCCTGCAATGGCTGGTATCGCCATCCGAGGGAGCGACGCTTTTTTTTTGAGAGAAAAGGTAGGTGTGGATGAACGATTCGGTCGGCAACAGCCCGGTGACCCCGGCGCTGGCCTGGGTAAACGGCAGTGACGCCCCGGAAAAGAGCAGTCTCGACCTGGGGTTCATGGCCTTGACTGATTGCGCCTCGCTGGTGGTCGCCGCCACCCAGGGGTTTGCGCAGCCCTACGGCCTCACGCTGAACCTCAAGCGTCAGACGTCCTGGGCCAACTTGCGCGACAAACTGGTCAGCGGTGAGCTGGACGCCGCCCATAGCCTGTACGGGCTGATCTATGCCGTGCATCTGGGCATCGGCGGCGTTGCTCCGAGCCCGATGGCGGTGCTGATGGGGCTGAACCAGAACGGGCAGAGCATCAACCTGTCCCGTGGGCTGCAACAGCAAGGCGTGGTCACTCCTGAGGCATTGGAGCGTCACGTGCACCAAAGCCGCACAAAACTCACCTTCGCCCAGACTTTTCCCACCGGCACCCACGCCATGTGGCTGTATTACTGGCTGGCAAGCCAGGGCATCCACCCGCTGCGGGACGTGGACAGCGTGGTGGTCCCCCCGCCGCAAATGGTTGCGCACCTGCAAGCCGGTCGTATCGACGGCCTGTGCGTCGGTGAACCCTGGTGCGCCAGCGCCGTCAAGCAGAACCAGGGCTTCACCCTGGCGACCAGCCAGTCGATCTGGCCGAATCATCCGGAAAAGATCTTGGGCTGTACCCAAGCCTTCGTCGATCAATACCCCAATACCGCCCGGGTGCTGGTGATGGCGATTCTCGAAGCCAGCCGTTTTATAGAAGCGAGCACGCAAAACCGTCGCTCCACCGCCCAACTGCTCAGCGCCACCCAGTACCTCGACGCACCGCTGGACTGTATCGAACCCCGCCTGCTGGGCAATTACGAAGATGGCCTGGGCAACCAGTGGCAGGACCCGCATGCGCTGCGTTTTTTCGCCGATGGTGCGGTCAACCTGCCCTACCTTTGCGACGGCATGTGGTTCATGACCCAGTTTCGCCGCTGGGGCCTGTTGCGCGAAGACCCGGATTACCTTGACGTTGCCCGCCAAGTGCAACAACTGGATGTGTACCGTCAAGCCGCCGCCGCCCTCGGCGTTCCGACAAGCACCCGGAACATGCGCAGCAGCCAGTTGATCGACGGCAAGGTCTGGGACGGCTCAGACCCCGCCGGCTATGCCCGCAGCTTCCGTCTGCACGCCATGGCGGACGACACCAGCCGCCAAGCGCTGCGCTGACAGGAGCACGACCATGCTGCGAATCCTGTTGATCAACGACACCCCGCGCAAAGTCGGCCGGCTCAAAGCCGCGTTGACCGAGGCCGGTTTTGAGGTGATCGATGAATCCGGCCTGACCATCGACTTGCCCGCGCGCGTCGAAACGGTGCGCCCCGACGTGATCCTGATCGATACCGAGTCACCCGGCCGCGATGTGATGGAACAGGTGGTGCTGGTCAGCCGCGATCAACCCCGCCCTATCGTGATGTTTACCGACGAGCACGACCCGAATGTCATGCGCCAGGCGATCAAGTCCGGGGTCAGTGCCTACATCGTCGAAGGCATCCAGGCCCAGCGCCTGCAACCGATCCTCGATGTGGCCATGGCACGCTTCGAAAGCGACCAGGCCCTGCGCGCCCAGCTTCACGCCCGCGATCAACAGTTGGCGGAGCGCAAGCGCATCGAGCTGGCCAAAGGTCTGCTGATGAAAATGAAGGACTGCAATGAGGAAGAGGCCTACACCCTCATGCGCCGCCAGGCCATGAGCCGCCAGCAGAAACTGATCCAGGTCGCCGAACAGATTATTGCCATGAGCGAATTGCTCGGGTGATCTGGCGCGGCTCTTGCTAAAGAACCTCTACAGGTAGCCAACGGCGGTTGCCCAATCCACGACAAAGACGTCGCACACCCGGTTTGCCCTCGCGAACCCGGTGGCGGCGTTTTTTCGTTTTAGACCCAACCGTTGAGGTGCGTGATGAAATCAAGCTTCTGGAAATCCGGGCACACCCCGACCCTGTTTGCCGCGTTCCTGTATTTCGACCTGAGCTTCATGGTCTGGTACCTGCTGGGCCCGCTGGCGGTACAGATAGCCGCTGACCTGCACCTGACCACTCAACAGCGCGGCCTGGTGGTCGCCACGCCGATTCTGGCGGGCGCGGTGTTGCGCTTTCTCATGGGCATGCTGGCCGACAAGCTGTCGCCCAAAACCGCCGGGCTGATCGGCCAGGTGATTGTCATTGTCGCGTTGTTCTGCGCCTGGAAACTGGGCATTCACAGCTACGAGCAAGCCCTGCTGCTGGGCCTGTTCCTCGGCATGGCCGGAGCCTCGTTTGCCGTCGCCCTGCCGTTGGCCTCGCAGTGGTACCCGGCCGAGCACCAAGGCAAAGCCATGGGCATCGCCGGCGCCGGCAACTCCGGCACCGTGTTTGCCGCCTTGCTGGCCCCGGTACTGGCGGCGGCCTTTGGCTGGAGCAATGTGTTCGGCTTCGCGTTGATTCCGCTGATCCTGACCCTGATGGTGTTCGCCTGGCTCGCCCGCAATGCCCCGCAACGCCCGAAAGCCAAGTCGATGGCCGACTACTTCAAAGCCCTGGGTGATCGCGACAGTTGGTGGTTCATGTTCTTCTACAGCGTGACCTTTGGCGGCTTCATCGGCCTGGCCAGTGCCCTGCCCGGCTACTTCAACGACCAGTACGGCCTGAGCCCGGTGACCGCTGGCTACTACACCGCGGCCTGTGTCTTCGGTGGCAGCCTGATGCGCCCCTTGGGCGGTGCCCTGGCGGACCGTTTCGGCGGGATCAAGACCCTGCTCGGCATGTACAGCGTGGCGGTGATCTGCATCGCGGCGGTGGGTTTCAATCTGCCCAGTTCCTACACCGCGCTGGCGCTTTTCGTCTGCACCATGCTCGGCCTTGGCGCCGGTAATGGCGCAGTGTTCCAACTGGTGCCACAGCGTTTTCGCAGTGAGATCGGCGTGATGACCGGTTTGATCGGCATGGCTGGCGGCATTGGCGGCTTTGTGCTGGCGGCCGGCATGGGTGCGATCAAGCAGAGTACCGGCAGTTACCAGGTGGCCCTTTGGCTGTTCGCCAGCCTCGGCGTGCTGGCCTGGTTTGGCCTGCACGGGGTCAAGCGTCGCTGGAGAACCACCTGGGGCTCGGCTGCCGTGACCGCCGCGCGCGTCTGATGAGCCTGCAACTGAGCGTCGCCCAGGCCAGTGCGATCGGCCCACGGGCGGAAAACCAGGACGCGCTGCGGGTGGTCACGCCCATGGCGGAACTGGCCGCGAGCAAAGGCTACCTGTGCGCGTTGGCCGACGGTGTCAGCCAATGCGCCGATGGCGGCCTGGCCGCACGCTCGACCTTGCAGGCGCTGGCCCTGGACTACTACGCCACGCCGCAGACCTGGGGCGTGGCCCAGGCGCTGGAACGTTTATTGGTCGCGCAGAATCGCTGGCTGCAGGCCAATGGCGGCGGCCAGCCGCTGCTGACCACCCTCAGCGTCCTGGTGTTTCGCGGCCAGCGTTTCACCCTGGCCCACGTCGGTGATTGCCGCGCCTATCGCTGGCTGGACGGCGAGCTGCAGCGCATCAGCGAAGACCATGTGTGGGAGCAACCGGGCATGCAGCACGTGCTCAAGCGTGCCCTCGGCCTGGACCAACATTTGGTGCTGGATTTCCTCGACGGGGAACTGCGCGCCGGCGAGTGCTTCCTGCTGCTCAGTGACGGGGTCTGGGCCACATTGGGCGACCACAGCATCCGCGCGATTCTGCGCGAGCAAAGCGACTTGGACCTGGCGGTCAACACCCTGGTGAATGCCGCGCACTTGGCAGGAAGCCAGGACAATGCCAGCGCCTTGCTGGTGCGCGTCGACGCACTCGGCGCCGCCACGCTGGGCGACGCACTGGTGCAGTTGCAGCAGTGGCCGCTGCCGCCGCTGCTCAAGGCCGGGCAACGTTTCGAAGGTTGGCAGGTGCACAGCCTGTTGGCGCAGAGCCGACAGTCATTGCTGTATCGGGTAGAGGATGATCAGCAGCGGCCCTGGTTGCTGAAAACTTTGCCGCTCAATCGCGAAGCAGACACTGACGCCGCCCAGGCCCTGCTCTCGGAAGAATGGTTTCTGCGCCGCGTCGCCGGCCGCGCGTTCCCTGAAGTGCATGCCGCCAGCGGGCGTCAGCATTTGTACTACGTGATGCGTGAATATCCGGGGCAAACCCTGGCCGAACTGTTCAAGCGCCAGGGCCCATTGCCCCTGGCTCAATGGCAGTCCATCGCCGAGCGTTTGCTGCGCGCGGTGGGCCTGCTGCATCGGCGGCAGATTTTGCACCGCGATATCAAGCCGGAAAACCTGTTGCTGGGGGATGACGGTGAACTGCGCGTGCTGGATTTCGGTCTTGCCTACTGCCCAGGGCTGTCTGAAGACCGCGCGCATGTGCTGCCCGGCACCCCGAGCTTTATCGCGCCGGAGTCGTTCAACGGCGAGCGGCCTACGGCGCAACAGGATTTGTACAGTGTTGGCGTCACGCTCTATTACCTGCTGACCGGCCACTATCCCTACGGCGAAATCGAAGCCTTCCAACGCCCGCGCTTCACTCAAACAGTCAGCGCCAGCCGCTACCGTCCCGATTTGCCCGACTGGTTGCCCGCGAGCCTCGAACGGGCCGTGGCCGCGCAACCGCAGCAACGTTATGAAACCGCCGAAGAATGGCTGCTGGTGCTGGAACAGGCCGACCGCCGTGAGCTGAGCGTGCGCGCCCGCCCCTTGCTGGAGCGTGAACCGCTCAAGGTCTGGCAAACCCTGGCGATGGCTTCGCTGCTGATCAATCTGGTGCTGCTCTACTGGCTATTGCACCACTAACGGGCAAAACCCTGCGGCATTCGCGCCAAATGCCCAATAAAACTGGGGGCATCGGCACTTGGCACAGCTGCTGCATTAGCTATCCCAACAACCCACATATAGCCGCTCCTTCAACGTCGAAGGGCCGAGCTTCCCGAGAGAACGGGACCAGGACAAAGGCGTCCTCGCTAGGTAACTAGCGGGGACGCCTTTTTTTGTTTGCGCGTGATTGGTCGGAGAGCGACATGAAAAAACTCAAACTGGTGATGATCGGCAACGGCATGGCCGGGGTTCGCACCCTGGAAGAACTGCTCAAGCTCAGCAGCGACCTCTATGACATCACCGTGTTCGGCGCCGAGCCCCACACCAACTACAACCGCATCCTGCTGTCGCCGGTATTGGCCGGCGAGCAGACCTTCGAAGAGATCGTGCTCAACGACCTGGACTGGTACCTCGATAACAACGTCAAGCTGCTGCTCAACCGCAAGGTGGTGCAGATCGATCGAGTGAAGCGCCGGGTCATCGCCGAAGACGGTACCGAAGCCGAATACGATCGCCTGCTGATCGCCACCGGTTCCACCCCGTTTATCCTGCCCATTCCCGGTAACACCTTGCAGGGCGTGATCGGCTACCGCGATATTGCCGACACCCAGGCCATGATTGACACCGCCAAGACCCACAAGCACGCCGTGGTCATTGGTGGTGGGCTGCTCGGCCTTGAGGCCGCCAACGGCTTGATGCTGCGCGGCATGCAGGTGACCGTGGTGCATATCGGTGAATGGCTGCTGGAACGGCAACTGGACAAAACCAGCGGCCAACTGCTGCAAACCGAACTGGAAAGCCGTGGCCTGGTATTCCGCCTGTGCGAACAGACCCAGGCCTTGCACGATGCCGGCAACGGCCGGGTCGGCTCGGTGCAGTTCAAAAATGGCGACATCATTCCCGCCGACCTGGTGGTGATGGCCGCCGGTATCCGCCCCAACACCGAACTTGCAGAAAAGTCCGGCATCCCCTGCAACCGCGGGATTCTGGTCAACGACACGATGCAAACCTACGATCCGCGCATCTACGCCATCGGCGAATGCGCCAGCCACCGTGGGATTGCCTACGGCCTGGTGGCGCCGCTGTTCGAACAGGCCAAGGTCTGCGCCAACCATCTCGCCCAGCTGGGTTTCGCCACCTATAAAGGGTCGGTGACCTCCACCAAGCTGAAAGTCACCGGCATCGACCTGTTCTCTGCCGGAGACTTCATGGGCGGCGAAGGCACTGAAACCATCACCCTCTCCGACCCCATCGGCGGCGTGTACAAAAAACTGGTGATCAAGGACGACATCCTGGTCGGCGCCTGCCTGTACGGCGATACCGCCGACGGCGGTTGGTATTTCCGCCAGATCCGTGAGAACCACGCGATTGGCGAGATCCGTGACCATCTGATGTTTGGCGAAAATGCACTGGGCGACGTAGGCCATCAGGGCCAGGACAAAGCCATGAGCATGGCCGACAACGCCGAGGTCTGCGGCTGCAATGGCGTGTGCAAGGGCACCATCGTCAAGGCGATCCAGGAACAAGGGCTGTTCAGCGTCGATGAGGTGAAAAAGCACACCAAGGCCGCCAGCTCGTGCGGGTCTTGCGCGGGGCTGGTGGAGCAGATCCTGATCAACACCGTGGGCGGTGCCGCCGACGTCAAACCCAAGAGCGAAAAAGCCATCTGCGGTTGCAGCGACCTCAACCACGGGCAAATCCGCCAGGCCATTCGCGACCAGCACCTGCTGACCATCGCCGGCACCATGAGCTACCTTAACTGGCGCACGCCCAACGGTTGCGCCACCTGCCGCCCGGCGCTGAACTACTACCTGATTTCCACCTGGCCGGGCGAAGCCAAGGACGACCCGCAGTCGCGCCTGATCAACGAGCGCGCCCACGCGAATATCCAGAAAGACGGCACCTATTCCGTCGTCCCACGCATGTGGGGCGGCGTGACCAATCCGTCGGAGCTGCGCCGTATCGCCGATGTGGCCGACAAGTACAACGTGCCCATGGTCAAGGTGACTGGCGGCCAGCGCATCGACTTGCTCGGCATCAAGAAGCAGGACTTGCCCGGCGTCTGGAAAGACCTCGACATGCCGTCCGGGCATGCCTACGGCAAATCCATCCGTACCGTGAAGACCTGCGTGGGCAGCGAGTTCTGCCGCTTCGGTACGCAAAACTCCACGCAACTGGGCATCGAGCTGGAGCACGACCTGTTCAATATGTGGTCGCCGCACAAGGTAAAGCTGGCGGTGTCCGGCTGCCCTCGCAATTGCTCGGAAGCAGGCATCAAGGACGTGGGAATCATCGGCGTGGACTCAGGCTGGGAGATGTACATCGGCGGCAACGGCGGGATCAAAACCGAAGTCGCGGAGTTCTTCGTCAAGCTCAAGACCGCCGAGCAAGTGCGCGAATACAACGGCGCATTCCTGCAGTTGTACCGCGAAGAAGCCTTCTACCTGGAGCGCACCGTGCATTACCTGCAGCGGGTGGGCATGGACCATATCAAGAAAGCCGTACTCGAAGACCCGGCCCGGCGCCAGGCCCTCAACGAGCGCCTGCAGTTTTCGCTGTCGTTCGAGCAAGACCCCTGGAAAGAACGCCTGGAACAGCCGCTGCTGAAAAAGGAATTCGACGTCATCCCGGTCAAGCAATTGGAGGTGCCAGCATGAACTGGCTGGATATCTGCGCCCTGGAAGAAATCAACGCATTGGGCTCGCGCATCATCAACGGGCCCAAGGGCGACATTGCGATTTTTCGCACTAGCGACGATGAGGTCTTCGCCCTCGATGACCGTTGTCCGCACAAAGGCGGGCCACTGTCCCAAGGTTTGATCTATGGCAAGCGCGTGGCCTGCCCGCTGCACAATTGGCAGATCGATTTGGCGTCCGGCGAAGCCCAGGCGCCGGATATCGGCTGCGCCCATCATCACCTCGCCCGCGTGGAAAACGGCCGAGTGATGCTGGCCCTGCGGGACGCAGGGTGATGGACCGCCAGGTCACCGCGTCCACCTGCTGTTATTGCGGGGTGGGCTGCGGCGTGCTGATTGAGCATGACGGCACCCGGATCCTCGGCGTGCAAGGCGATCCGGACCACCCGGCCAACTTCGGCAAGCTGTGCAGCAAGGGCGCCAGCCTGCATCTGACCGGTGACCTCGACGCCCGTGCCTTGTACCCGGAATTGCGCTTGGGCAAAGACCTGGCCCGCGCCCGTACCGACTGGGATACCGCCCTGGACCATGCGGCCACGGTATTTGCCGAGACCATCGCCGCGCACGGGCCGGACAGCGTGGCCTTCTACATCTCCGGGCAATTGCTGACCGAGGACTACTACAGCTTCAACAAACTGGCGCGCGCCCTGGTCGGCACCAACAATATCGATAGCAACTCGCGACTGTGCATGTCCTCGGCCGTCGTTGGGTACAAGCGCAGCCTGGGCGCCGATGCCCCGCCCTGCAGCTATGAAGACCTGGACACCAGCGACTGCGTGATGATCGTCGGCAGTAACATGGCCTACGCTCATCCAGTGTTGTTCCGACGTCTGGAAGAAGCCAAGGCGCGCCGCCCACAGATGAAAGTGGTGGTGATCGACCCACGGCGTACCGACACCTGCGACCTGGCTGACCTGCACCTGGCGATCCTGCCGGGGACCGACGTCGCGTTGTTCCATGGGATTTTGCATCTGCTGCTGTGGGAAGACTGGATCGACCGCGAGTTTATCCAGGCACATACCGACGGCCTGGTCGAGCTGAAACGCCTGGTGCATGACTACACGCCGCAGATGGTCACGCAATTGTGCGGGATCAGTGTCGAGCAGTTACGCCTGTGCGCGCAGTGGGTGGGCACCTCCAGTAGCTTCTTGTCGTTGTGGTGCATGGGGCTGAACCAATCTACTGCGGGCAGCGCGAAAAACAGCGCGCTGATCAACCTGCACCTGGCCACCGGTACGATTGGCCGGCCAGGCTGCGGGCCGTTTTCCCTGACCGGCCAACCCAATGCCATGGGCGGGCGCGAAACCGGCAGCTTGTCGAATTTGCTGCCTGGGCATCGCGACGCCGCCAACCCCGAACACCGCGCGGAAGTCGCCGCTTATTGGGGCGTCGATCAACTGCCCGCTAGCACCGGCCTCACGGCCATCGAACTGTTCGAGCAGGTCCAGGCGGGCAAGATCAAAGCGTTGTGGATCGCCTGCACCAACCCCGCCCAATCATTGCCGGACCAGAATGCCGTGCGTGCAGCCTTGGCGACCTGTCCGTTTGTGGTGTTGCAGGAGGCGTTTCGAACCACCGAGACCGCCGCCTACGCCGACCTGCTGTTGCCCGCCGCCAGCTGGGGTGAAAAAGAAGGCACGGTGACCAACTCCGAACGGCGTATTTCCCACGTGCGACGCGCCATCAGCGCACCGGGAGAAGCGCGGCCGGATTGGGCGATTACGGTGGATTTCGCTCAACGCCTGGAGCGTCGTCTGCGGCCGGGCCTGAGCAGCCTGTTTGCCTTCGAGCAACCTGCGCAGATTTTTGACGAGTTCAAGCTGTTGACCCGGGACCGCGATCTGGACTTGTCAGGCATCAGCCATGCCCTGCTTGACCGGCTCGGTCCGCAACAGTGGCCGTTTCCAACCGGTGCACAGTCCGGGACGCCGCGACTCTATGTGGAGGGCATTTTCCCCACCGCTAATGGTCGTGCGCAGTTTGTCGCCGACCCTTACCGCGCCGCCAAAGAGCAGCGTGACGCACGCTTCCCCCTGACGCTGATCACCGGCCGCCTGCGCGACCAATGGCACGGCATGAGCCGTACCGGCACGGCGGCGCAGCTGTTCGGGCATGTCAGCGAAGCGCTGTTGAGCCTGCACCCGGACGAGTTGCGCCGTCACCGCTTCAAAGAAGGCGACCTGGTCAGCCTGAAAAGCCGTCGAGGCAATGTCATCGTCGCGGTCACCAGCGATGACAGCGTGCGCCCCGGCCAGGCGTTCCTGCCCATGCATTGGGGCGACCGTTTTCTCAAAGGCGGCGTCAACGTGCTGACCCAGCCGGCGTTCGACCCGTTATCGAAACAGCCGGAACTCAAACACAGCGGTGTGCGCCTGGAAGCCGTGCAACTGCCGTGGCAGCTGTTTGCGCTGATCGAGGGCGACGTGCAGCGACATTTCGAAGCCCTGCGCCCGCTCTGTGAGGGTTTTGCCTACGTCAGCCTAAGCCTGTCCGGACGTGAGCGTCCCGCGTTGCTGGTACGTGCAGCCCATACCGAGGCGCCAGACCTGCAGTTGCTGAACCGCATCGACCAGTTGCTGGGGCTCAATGACGGCCCGGTGATGGCGTATGACGACCCGCGCCGTTCCATCGGTAAACGGGTGAAAATCGAAAAAGGCCGCATTACCGCGTTGCGCCTGGCCGGCGAAACCCTCGCCCGCCATTGGCTGCAGAGCCTCTGGCTGGAAGGCCGCGCCGACGATCAATTACGCCGCTGGCTATTGGCGCCGTTAAGCGCGCCACCGGGGGGTGCCGCAGCCAGCAGCAAGGTCCTGTGCAACTGCAGAAATGTCAGCGAAAACGCGGTGTGCGCCGGGATCGCCCGTGGCCTGGACCTGAATGGGCTCAAACAAGCACTGGGATGCGGCACGCAATGCGGCTCCTGCGTGCCGGAAATCAAACGTCTGTTGGCCGCCAGCCCGCAGCCAATCGCAATCAGTCTGTGAGGTAACACCATGAGCGCAAAAGTTTGGCTGGTAGGCGCCGGGCCCGGTGATCCGGAATTGCTCACCCTCAAAGCGGTAAGAGCCCTGCATGAAGCGGATGTGGTGCTGATTGACGATCTGGTCAACCCGGCCGTGCTGGAGCACTGCGCCGATGCACGCGTGATCACCGTCGGCAAGCGTGGCGGCTGTCGTTCCACGCCGCAGGATTTTATTCACCGCCTGATGCTGCGTTACGCGCGCCAGGGCAAGTGCGTGGTGCGGCTCAAAGGGGGCGACCCGTGCATTTTCGGCCGCGGTGGCGAAGAGGCAACCTGGCTGCGCGAGCGTGGCATCGAGGTGGAGCTGGTCAATGGCATTACCTCAGGGCTGGCCGGAGCGACCAATTGCGATATCCCGTTGACGTTGCGCGGCGTAAGCCGTGGCGTGACGTTGGTCACGGCGCATACCCAGGACGACAGCAGCCTGAATTGGCGCGCACTGGCCGAGGGAGGCACGACGCTGGTGGTGTATATGGGCGTGGCCAAGCTGGAAGAGATTCGGCAACAGTTGCTGGAAGGTGGCATGGCTGCGGATATGCCAGTGGCGATGATCGAAAATGCGTCGTTGCCCGAGCAGCGCGAATGCCGTAGCGACCTCGCCGCCATGCATGAAGACGCGCAGGCGTTTGCGCTGAAGAGCCCGGCGATTCTGGTGATTGGCCGTGTTGCCAGCGCAGCCCAGATGGCTTGCGTCGCGGCAGCCGCCAGCGCCTGAGGCAAATCGCAGGCGAAAAAAAGCCCGGCCTAAGCCGGGCTTTTCCTTACTACTCAGTAATTACTGAGCGGTAGCTTCAACCGACGCTTCTACGCGACGGTTAACAGCGCGACCAGCTTCAGTTGCGTTGTCAGCAACTGGGCGGGATTCGCCGTAACCTACCGCGGTGATGCGGCTAGGCTGAACGCCATCTTTAACCAGGACTTGCTTAACAGCGTCAGCACGACGCTGGGACAGCTTCTGGTTGTAGGCGTCTGGACCTACGGAGTCAGTGTGACCAGCAACTTCTACGTTGGTAGCTGGGTACTGAGCCATGAAGTCGGCCAGGTTTTTGACGTCGCCGTAGCTGTTAGGCTTAACAACCGACTTGTCGAAGTCGAACTTAACGTCCAGCTCAACACGAACAACCTGAGCAACCGGAGCTTCTGGCTCTGGAACTGGCTCTGGAGCTGGTGCTGGGGTAGGAGCTGGAGCAGCTGCGCCAGCGTTACCGCCGAAGTTCACACCCAGGCCAACCAGTGCAGAGTAGTCCCACTTGCCGTTGTCCAGACCGTAGTCAGCTTCAACACCAGCACGAGCGTACAGGTTGTTGGTGAAGTAGTACTTCACGCCGGTACCGATGGTAGCGAAAGTAGTCTGATCGCGACCGCTGTGGCCGTCAGCTTGCACGTTGGTACGGCTCTGGTGGCCGAAACCGCCTTCAACGTATGGACGCAGGCTGTCAACGCCAGCTTGACCGAAGTGATATTGGGCAACCAGGCTGCCGGTATCACCTTTGATCTTCTGGCTACCAGTACCGTCGTTCGAACGGGTGTGGTTAGTCTTGTCGTAGGACAGGTTCAAGGACAGGTCGTCGGTCAAGAAGTAACCGATGCGAGCGCCAGGATTGAAGCCGTCTTCGATGTGCTTGACGCTATCGTTGTACTGCTTCTTGTAGAACAGCTCGCCTTCAACTGCGCCTTGGCCTTGTGCCAGAACGCCGAAAGAAGTAGCGGCAATAAGAGAACCAATGGCCAAGCCCAAGGTGTTTTTCAGTTTCATCCGTTAAATCCCCATCTGGTGATTGTAAAGCAGTCCCACAAACCGGGGGACAACTCGGCGACAAGTCTAACAGAACTTGCCTACACGTAAGAGATATTTGCTACGCACTAAGTTTCAGTCTCGCCCGCAAATTTCTCACGTAATTTATCAAGAGCACGTTTGTAACGCATTTTTGTAGCACTCAAGCCCATATGCATGATGTCAGCGATTTCCTGAAATTCCAATTCTGCGACGAAACGTAGCACCAGAATTTCACGGTCAATCGGGTTCACATGCACCAGCCAGCGATCAAGTCCGCCCTTTTCCTCGGGTGCCGGCGCCTTTTCTTCAGACGCCTCCTCAAGGGGGTCCAGACTCAAAGCGTCCATCAAGCGACGCTTTCGCCGTTCCTTCCGATACTGCGTGATGCACTCGTTGTAGGTGATGCTGTAGAGCCAGGTCTTGAACTTCGATTTGCCCTCGAAGTTCTTCAGGCCGTACAGCACCTTGAGCATCACTTCCTGACAGACATCATCGGCATCTCTATCGTTCCCCAAATACCTTGAACAAACGTTGAACAGAGTGCGTTGATACCTGCGCATCAATTCTTCGTACGCGCGTGTTACGTGAAACAGCTCCGTGTGCGACCGCGCGACCAACTCCTCATCAGAGAGCTCACGGGGGTCATAGCGCGTGGACAGCGTTTGGGCTTTATTCAAAACAAGTCGTGCCGGCAGTCAGGTCAATGTCCGCTGCAACCCGGTCAGCCGGGTTCGCGGCGGCGTACATTAGCAGGGTTTGCCGGTTTAGCGGCTACTGACCTGCTGCTCCAGGAGAATCCGGTTGGACAGCGACACCAGTTCTCCGTCATCGGTCAGCACGGTCGTCTTAACTGTGCCGATCTCCTCGATTTGCCCTTCAACCTCGCCCACACGCACCTGTTGCCCAACCTGATATAGCTCACGCACATAGATTCCCGCAAGAATCTGACCGGCAATTTCCCGGCTTCCCAACCCCATGGCCAGCGCAACGGCCAGACCAACGGTAATCAAAACGATCACAATAACGTGGTTCAGCAGGTCAGTCTTGACCTCCAATTGGCTGATCGCGACGGAAATGCTGATGATGATCACCAGCCCCTGGGCAATTCGCCCCAGGCCTGCCGCGTAGTCCAGCCCGACGCCTTCAGCGGCTCCGCGCACCAGGCCATTGGCCAGTTGCGCGAGCAAAACGCCTACCAGCAACACCAGCGCGCCGCCGAAAACTTTCGGCAAATACAGTGCCAGCATGTCGAGCGTAGCTGAAACTCGCTCAAGTCCAAGGGACTGAGCCGCAGAAACCAGAAAAATCAGTAGAACGAACCAATAAACAATCTTGCCGATCAGCGTAGAGATCGGCACTTGCAGGCCGGCGCGGCCCAGCAGCTTGGTCAGGCCGGTGCCGGCCATCAGGCGATCCAGCCCGAGTTTGGCGAGCAATTTGGACAGCAGGGTGTCGAGCAACTTGGCCACGACAAAGCCCAGCAATACCAGGACCAGGGCACCAAACAGGTTGGGAATGAAATTCGCCACCTTGGTCCACAATGCGGTCATCGCGGTGACCAGGCTCTGGGTCCAGAGATCAAGTTCCATATTCAATCAGCCTTATCAGCAGTGCGAGCAAGAGGTTTACCACGGGAAACCGGTGACACATGAGCCGAACCGTTGTTCAGGGCCATCATCAATGCCGGCACCCAGCGCCCGAGCAGACCGAACAGGTCACCCGCCCCTACCTGACGGTTGGCGGTTTTCAGTACGCGACCCAGGCAAGCGTCGTCATCACGGTTGGATGGCGAAGCATTGAGCATGTCACGCAAAGACTGTTCGAACGGATCGTGCATAGAGACCTCTCGCAAGTGATTTAAAAGACGAGGGTAAAATTCATCGGGTCACATCGGCCCTTTCCTACGTTCAGCTCATATTCAGCTCAAACCCAGCGCAACCGTCGAAACAACCACCATTGCCCCAGGGCCACGCAGACCATCAGCAGGCAGGCAATCATGAATCCGTAGGGGCTGCTGGAAAACGGTATCCCCCCCACATTGATGCCCAGCAGGCCGGTCAAAAAACTCATCGGCAAGAAGATTCCGGTGATGATTCCGAAACGGTACATCGTGCGGTTCATGCGCAGGCTCAAGCGCCGGTCTTCGGCCTCAAGCACAAGCCCCACGCGCTCCCTGGCCAATTCGAGCTCTTCCAGGTAACGGGTCAGGCTGTTGTGCAATTCGTTCCAATAGTCGGCGTCGTCGTCACAAAACCACGCCAGTTTGATCCGCGTCAGCTGCGCGAAAATATCCCGTTGCGGCGCCAGAAAACGCTTGAGCCCGGCCGCTCGCCGACGGATCTGCAATACGCTGCCGTGCTCCGGGGTATACCGTTCGTCGGCATCGAGTTTTTCTTCCTCGAAATCGACGATTTCGGACAGCCCGGTGACCAGATCCTGCACTTTGTTGGTCAGGTACTGCGCCATATAAAGGATGAGTTCAGACGCAGTTCTTGGCCCCTTACCCTCGGCCAGTTGCACCAGCAGCTCATCGGTCGCGCGTAGCGGGCGCAAACGCAGGGAAATCACACGACTGGCAGCTGCGAAGATACGTACCGAAACCATGTCCTCCGGTTCCGCGCCGGGGTTGAGATTGATCCCACGCAAAAACAGCAGCAGTTCGGCATCCGGCAACGGCAGCAGCCGTGGGCGGGTGTTTTCTTCCAGCAGGAGGTCACACGCAAATTCGCTCAAACCGCTGGATTTGCGCAGCCAGGTCTGGGTTTGAGGGTGGCTGCGGTCCCAATGCAGCCACAGGCTTTCCTGAGGCTGCAGTTGCAACGCGTCAAGCTCAGTCCGGGCAATCGAACGCGCACCGCCTTTACCGTCCAGCACCAGGGCATGCACCAGCCCCCATTGCGCGTTTTCTTCCTCGAACATCCTCACCCCTTTCGGCTACTGCGTTTATTCAGGCATTTTCAGTGGGCTGGGCGAGACGATCACACCGTTGTTATCGGCATACACGTATTCGCCTGGGCGGAACGTCACGCCCGCAAAGGTCACCACCACGTTCAGGTCGCCAAGGCCGCGCTTGTCGGTTTTCATCGGATGAGAGGCCAGGGCCTGCACGCCCAGATCGGTCTGGGCAATCACATCGACGTCGCGGATGCACCCGTAGATCACCATGCCTTCCCAGCCATTTTTCGCGGCTTTCTCGGCGATCAGGTCACCCAGCAACGCACGCCGCAGCGAACCACCGCCATCGACTACCAACACCTTGCCGGTACCCGGCTGCTCGGCCTGTTCCTTGACCAGAGAGTTATCTTCGAAGCACTTGATGGTCACAATTTCGCCGCCGAAGGAATCTCGGCCACCGAAGTTGCTGAACATCGGCTCGACCACCTGTACCAGTTCCGGGTACGCGTCACACAGGTCGGGGGTCACGTAATGGTTCATCGAGAAACTCCTGTCGTCAAAAATGAGGTCGGACATCCCAGGGTGTACATCAGAAAAACGTCTTGCAACAGGCATTCTTTAAGGACTTGGCCGCGAATGCCGGCCATGATCAGACTCACCTGCGCGTAACGCAACGGCCGTTACGCGACTGAATATGACCAGAAGCGCCTGAGGCGTCATATCTTAGCCGCAACCACACAAGAGTGAAACGCCCTCGGTAGAGGGCTTCGTCAAACGACCGCAGCCACCTCGGGCCGGGTGCCGAACACAGGTGTCAGCGGGTCTTTCAACCAACGTTCCACCAACGGCCACACTTGGGCCTGTGCCGCTTTGCTGACCAGCATTTGTACATGCCCGAAATCATCGGTAAAACCCTGCCGACGCCCCAGACACAGGTATTGGCGATGTTCGCTGCCGACTTGCTCAAACAGCTTGCGACATGCCCAGTCCGGGTCTTGCCGGTCGCCCGCCGCGCTGACCGCCAACAGCGGCACGTCAACCTCTGCCAGGCCTTTCCACCAATCGCGCTCGGCGTCGCCAAAGCGGCCGAACAGGCCATTCCAACGCATCGCTTCGATTAGCACGCCGGCCGGTTCATCCTCGGGCCCGCGTTTGAATCGTGGGCCGGACACTTGGGCAAGACGCTTCAAGATAAATCGACCGCCCCATTCCACCGGTGGAATTTTCAACGGCCAATACGTGCGGCTGACCTGGCAACCAAAGATCGCCACCGAAGCCACCCACTGTGCGCCCAGGTATTGCCCGCCCAGCGCGGCAACCAACGTGGTGGCGCCGAGGGAATGCCCGATCCAGTGCGCAGCCTGCCCGCTTTGCTCGTGCACAAACGCACCAATGGCCGGCAAATCGTAACGTGCGTAATCGGCGACACGGTTGCGGGCGTAGTCGTGGTTGCGCTTGGACAGGCCATGGCCGCGCATTTCCGGGATCCATACATCAAACCCCTGGCGTGCCAAGTGAGCCCCCAGACCGATGCCCTTGGGCGAATACCAGAAGCGCCGATTGGAAAAACTGCCGTGCAAGAAAATAACCGGCGTGCCCCGGTTTTCCGGGACATCGGCCAGGCCCAGACGGGTAACCGCCAGTTCGACGGTACCGTCGGGGCTGTTACCGGGCTTGAGGCGGTACACATCTTCACTCAGGTCGCCACGACGTTCAGCGCTGATCAAGGCGACGGGAAACAGGTTGCTGCTGCTTTGCATAATCTTCTTGCACAAAAAAGGGCGGCGTCCGGTAGGAGTTCCGCCCTGTACAGATAAGAATGCCGGTCACCCTCAACGGGTGACCGGCACTTTTGACGTAGCGACGTTAAGCGGGCGCTTGGCCTTCGGCGAGGAAGAACCAGGTTTCCAGCACGGAGTCGGGGTTCAGCGAGACGCTTTCGATGCCCTGTTCCATCAGCCACTTGGCCAAGTCAGGGTGATCGGAAGGGCCCTGGCCGCAGATACCGATGTACTTGCCGGCCTTGTTACAGGCCTGGATGGCGTTGGCCAGCAGCTTCTTGACCGCAGGGTTTCGCTCGTCGAACAGGTGAGCGATGATCCCGGAGTCGCGGTCCAGGCCCAGGGTCAGCTGGGTCAGGTCGTTGGAGCCGATGGAGAAACCGTCGAAGAACTCCAGGAACTCCTCGGCCAGAATGGCGTTGGACGGCAGCTCGCACATCATGATGACCCGCAGGCCGTTCTCGCCGCGCGTCAAACCGTTTTCAGCGAGCAGGTCGACCACCTGGCTCGCCTCGCCCAGGGTACGCACGAACGGCACCATGATTTCGACGTTGGTCAGCCCCATCTCGTTGCGCACACGCTTGAGGGCGCGGCATTCGAGTTCGAAGCAGTCACGGAACGCTTCGCTGATATAACGCGAGGCGCCACGGAAACCCAGCATCGGGTTTTCTTCTTCTGGCTCGTAGAGCTTGCCGCCGATCAGGTTCGCGTATTCGTTGGACTTGAAGTCCGACAGGCGCACGATGACTTTTTTCGGGTAGAACGCCGCCGCCAGGGTGCTGATGCCTTCCACCAGCTTCTCGACATAGAAGCCCACCGGGTCGTTGTAGCCGGCGATGCGCTTGTCGACGCTTTCCTTGATGTCCAGCGGCAGGCCGTCGTAGTTCAACAGGGCCTTGGGGTGCACGCCGATCATACGGTTGATGATGAACTCCAGGCGGGCCAGGCCCACACCGGCGTTCGGCAGCTGCGCGAAGTCAAAGGCGCGGTCCGGGTTGCCGACGTTCATCATGATCTTGAACGGCAGGTCCGGCATGGCGTCGATGGAGTTCTGCTTGATGTCGAAGCCCAGCTCGCCTTCGAAGATGAAACCGGTGTCGCCTTCGGCGCAGGACACGGTCACACCCTGGCCATCTTTCAACAGCTGGGTGGCGTTGCCGCAACCCACGACCGCAGGAATACCCAGCTCACGGGCGATGATCGCCGCGTGGCACGTGCGCCCGCCACGGTTGGTGACGATGGCGCTGGCGCGTTTCATCACCGGTTCCCAGTCCGGGTCGGTCATGTCGGAGACCAGCACGTCGCCCGGCTGGACTTTGTCCATCTCGGAAACGTCCTTGATGATGCGTACCTTGCCGGCGCCGATGCGCTGGCCAATGGCTCGGCCTTCCACCAGCACCGTGCCGGTTTCTTTCAGCAGGTAGCGTTCCATGACGTTGGCCGACGTGCGGCTCTTAACGGTCTCGGGACGGGCCTGCACGATGTACAGCTTGCCGTCGTCACCGTCCTTGGCCCATTCGATGTCCATCGGGCACTTGTAGTGCTTCTCGATGATCATCGCTTGCTTGGCCAATTCGCTGACTTCAGCGTCGGAAAGGCAGAAACGCGCGCGCTCGGCCTTGTCGACGTCCACTGTTTTAACGGAACGACCGGCCTTGGCCTCGTCGCCGTAGATCATCTTGATCGCCTTGCTGCCCAGGTTGCGGCGCAGGATGGCCGGGCGGCCGGCCTCAAGGGTGTGCTTGTGCACGTAGAATTCATCCGGATTCACCGCGCCTTGTACTACGGTTTCGCCCAGGCCGTAGGCGCCGGTGATGAATACCACATCACGGAAGCCCGATTCGGTATCGAGGGTGAACATCACGCCGGCGGTGCCGGTTTCCGAACGCACCATGCGCTGCACACCGGCAGACAACGCCACCAGCTTGTGGTCGAAACCCTGGTGCACGCGGTAGGAAATGGCGCGGTCGTTGAACAGCGAGGCAAACACTTCCTTGGCCGCGCGGATCACGTTCTCCACGCCGCGGATGTTGAGGAAGGTCTCTTGCTGACCGGCGAACGAGGCGTCCGGCAAGTCTTCGGCGGTGGCCGAGGACCGCACGGCGACGGCCATATCCGGGTTACCGGCGGACAAGGTGGCGAAGGCGGTGCGGATCTCTTCGTTGAGCTTCTCGGGGAACTCGGCATCCATGATCCATTGGCGGATCTGGCTGCCGGTTTTGGCCAGGGCGTTGACGTCATCGACGTCCAGGGCGTCCAGCGCGGCGTGGATCTGGGCATTGAGGCCGCTCAGCTCGAGGAAATCACGGTAAGCCTGGGCCGTGGTGGCAAAACCACCCGGCACCGAGACACCGGCGCCTGCAAGATTACTGATCATCTCGCCGAGGGATGCGTTCTTGCCCCCCACATGCTCTACATCATGGACGCCGAGCTTATCGAGGGAAACTACGTACTCTACCAAGGTGATCTCTCCACTTTCTGTGTTGGAAAAGCTCAGGACGCGGCTTGCTCAGTAGGAGCGAACGCCAGCGCTTGTGGCCTGGACCTGGAAAATAAGTGAGAATGCGGCCCACTGCGGGACGGCAAAATCGCGCCTATCATATCCAAGATTCGCCATCAGCTTAAGGCCCAGGGCTCAAATGAAACGATCTGCTTTCTTTATTTCCGATGGCACCGGCATCACGGCCGAAACACTGGGCCAGAGCCTGCTCGCGCAGTTCGAAAACATTACCTTCGCCAAATTCACACGGCCTTATATAGACAGCGTGGACAAAGCGCGGGCCATGGTACAACAAATCAATCTGGCGGCTGAAAAAGACGGCTTTCGCCCGATCATTTTCGACACCATCGTCAATCAAGACATTCGTGAGATTCTCGCAACGTCGAATGGTTTCATGATCGACATCTTCTCCACGTTCCTGGCGCCATTGGAACAGGAGCTGAGCGAACATTCCTCTTACTCCGTCGGAAAGTCCCATTCCATTGGGCATAACTCCAACTATATGGAGCGGATCGAGGCGGTGAACTTCGCCCTCGACAACGATGACGGCGCCCGCACGCACTACTACGACAAGGCCGACCTGATCCTGGTCGGCGTGTCGCGCTGCGGCAAGACACCCACCTGCCTGTACATGGCCATGCAATTCGGTATCCGCGCGGCCAACTACCCGCTGACCGAAGACGACATGGAACACCTGACGCTGCCAGCCGCGCTGCGTGCGCATTCGCACAAGCTGTTCGGGCTGACCATCGACCCGGACCGGCTGACCGCCATCCGCAACGAACGCAAACCCAACAGCCGCTATTCCAGCTACGCCCAATGCGAATTTGAAGTGCGTGAAGTGGAAAATCTGTTCCGTCGCGAGAATATTGCGCACATCAATTCCACGCATTTTTCGGTGGAAGAGATTTCAGCGAAGATTCTGGTGGAGAAAGGTGTGGAGCGGCGGTTCAAGTAGCCTTGGGGAGGTTTGCTCCTGACGGAGGTGTGTCAGTTGGCGAATTAACCGGCTGATCCAGCGCCATCGGGGGCAAGCCCCCTCCCACATTTGGCCGGTGTACATCAGGTCTACAGGTGAAACCTGCCGCCACCCTGGCCCAGCGCGGTCGCCAGCGCATCAAAGCCCTCGCGCAACAACTGATCATCCCCCGACGTATTACAGATACTCGCACGGATGAACTGCGGCACTGCGGTCTGCCCTACCGCGAACGCCTCGGCGGTCGCGATCAGGTAATTGTTCTGTTTGAGCTCCGCCTCGATTTCCGACGCGCGCCAGGGTTCAGGCACTTCGATCCAGAAGTGTGGGCTGTTGAGGTGAGTGCGGTAGGCCAGCCCATTCAATAAGCCTTCGACCAACGCCTTGCGCCGGCTGATCTCGTTGATCTGCTGGCGCAGCAGGTATTCGGCCGTGCCGTTTTCGATCCACTGGGTCGCCAACTCCAGGGTCACCGGGGTGGCCATCCAGCAGGTCGAACGCAACGCCGCCGAAACCCGACTGACCAGCGCCGGTGGCGCATGCACATACCCGACTCGCAGCCCAGCCGACACCGCTTTGCTCAGGCTGCTGATCAAAATCGTCCGCTCGGGCGCAAAGGCGCTCAACGGCGGCGGGCGGTCTTCCACCAAAACGCCATGGGCCTCGTCCTCGAGAATCAGCAGATTGTGTTCGCGACAGACCTTGACCAAGGCCTCCCGGCGCGCCACCGATAACACCGCCGTCGTAGGATTCTGGATGGTCGGTGTGCAGTACAGCGCCGAAACCCGGTGATTACGACAGACTTCATCCAGTGCGCCCGGCAACACACCTTCTTCGTCCATTTCCAGCCCGATCAGCCGCACACCCAGCATGCGCGCGGCGGTGATCAGCCCTGGGTAAGTCAGCTGCTCGGTGACCACCGTGTCGCCGGCGCGCAGCAACGCCATCATCGCGCAGAGAAGACCGTGCTGGCCGCCATTGACGCAGATGACCTGCTCGGGAATCGGATGGAAGTCGCGCTGCACCAGCCATTGCGCACCGGCCTCACGGTAGCGCGGCAGGCCTGCATCCGGGGTGTAGGCGCTGATGTCCTGGAGGAATTTGCCGTTGGTCGACAGGGTCTGAAAGCTCTGGGCCAGGAACACTGTTTCCTGCCCGGGAATATGCATGTTGCGGCTCATATCGAAGTACTGGCGTGGCTCCTCGCTGAAATTGCGAAAGCCTTCATCACGCTGGCGCTCCATCCCACGCTTGCGCACGAATGTGCCGTCACCCACACGCGCCACTACCAACCCTAGCCGCTCCAGCTCACCGTAGGCCCGGCTGATGGTGCCGATGGTGACACCCAGATTGTCGGAAAGCACCCGATGGGGCGGCAGTTTTCTTCCCGGTTCAATCGTGCCTTCGAGGATGCCCCTTTCCATGACATCGGACAGGCGCTTGTACTTCACGCCCTGACCGTTGGACAACCCCTCACGCATAATTGACACCATGTCAATATTTGTTTTGACAGTCATCATTCGCCCTAATAGTGTGCTTTTGCGGGTTCAATCACCGGATTGAATCACTTATAACAAGTTCAATATAGAGTTCAATTCCGGCTCAGGGAAGCAATAAACGATGCCAATGTCTGCCGTTCTTGAAAACACCGCAAAAACCAAAACCCAGAAACAGTGGCTGGCCGGCCTGATCACGAGCGTCATGTTCCTGATCGTGTGCCTGAGCTGGGGCACCACCTGGCTGGGCATCAAGATCGCAGTGGAAAGCGTGCCGCCACTGACCTCCGCGGGCCTGCGCTTCCTGATCGCCTTCCCGTTGTTCCTGTGTTTCGCCATGGTGCGCCGCGAGCCGATTCTGTTTCCGCGCGAAAGCCGCTGGTTCTTCGTGTTCGTGACCCTGTCCTACTTCAGCATTCCCTATTACCTGCTCAACTACGGCGAGATGCATGTCTCGTCCGGCCTGACCGCCCTGCTGTTCAGCTGCATGCCGGTGTTCATCCTGATCTTCTCCGCGCTGTTCCTGCGTGAGCGCATCTACCTCTCCCAGGTGGTCGGCATCGGTATCGGGTTCGGCAGCCTCTACATGATCATCAAGAGCCAGGGCCTGCACCTGGACCATGCCGAGTTTTTTGGCGTATTGGCGATTCTGACCGCCGCGATCATGCACGCGTTGTGCTACGTGATTACCAAGCAAAAAGGCAGCGCCATCAGTGTCATCACCTACAACACGCTGCCCATCGGCATTGCCGGGCTGATGCTGTTCGTGGCCGGCCTGTGGTTCGAGACCCCGACCTTCGACGACATCACCCTGCGCTCCTGGAGCGCGCTGTTCTACCTCGGGCTGGTGGCGTCGGTGGGCGGCTTCATTGTGTATTTCATGCTGCTCAAGCGCCTGAGCCCGATCATCTTGTCCTTCGTGTTCATCATTTTTCCGGTGTTCGCGGTCATCATCGGCGCCTGGTACGAAGGCGTGGAAATTTCCCGTGACCTGATGCTGTACTCGGCGATCCTGCTGGGCGGTTTTGCGATCACCAAGTTGCCCATTGAAAAACTGCTGGCGAAGAAAAATTGACCCTCAACCCAAGCGAGAGAAACATGGACGTCCTCCGCCCAAAAGCCCTGGAACAGATCTACGCCCACGCAAGTGGCAGCTATCCCGAGGAATGCTGTGGCTTCATCTTTGCCGACGGCAGTGTGTACCTGGGCAGCAATATCCAGAACGAGTTGCACCGCAAGAACCCGCAGATGTACCCACGCAGCGCGGCCAGCGGCTACACCTTTTCAGTCGCCGACACCTTGTTGATGAACAAGGCGTTTCGCAGCGACAACCCGGTGTTGGTGATCTACCACTCGCACCCGGATGTCGGTGCCTATTTCAGCGAGGAAGACCAGGACAAGGCGCTGTTTCTCGGCGAGCCGATCTATCCCGTCAGTTACCTGGTGGTGGATGTTCGCCAAGGCCAGGCTCTGGGGTCAAAGCTGTTTGCCTGGGATGGCAAGCATTTCGCCCTTCAACCTTTCAACGACCTGCACACGGAGTTGTCCATGAACGCTGTCTCTTTCCCCGACATTCTGGTTCGCGTGGCCAAGCTGCCGGAATCGACCCTCGAGGGCGCCGGATCGACATTGCGCGAAGTCATTGAAAACCTCTGCGACAGTCACCCACAGTTGCGCCAGCACCTGTTTCACGAGAAGAACAACCAGCTCAAGGAACACTTCCTGTTCACCGCCGAGGAGGAGCTGATCGACGCTGACGACAGCTTGCCGGCAAAGGCCCGGATCGAAGTGCTGCTCGCCACCTCAGGCGGCATCGACGTCGACACCCTGAGCAATGAAGAAGTGCAACGCTACGTCCGCCATATCACCCTGCCCGGCGTCGGCCGTGAAGGTCAGTTGAACCTGAAAAAAGCCAAGGTGCTGATCATCGGCACCGGTGGCCTGGGCTCGCCCATCAGTCTTTACCTGGCGGCGGCCGGCATCGGTACCCTGGGGCTGGTGGACTTCGACGTGGTGGAAAGCAGCAACCTGCAACGCCAGATCGTGCATGGCAACAGCACCCTGGGCATGCCCAAGGTGGAATCCGCCAAGCAACGCCTGCAAGACCTCAACCGCCACATCCAGATCAACGCGCACAACACCGCGCTCACTGCCGACAACGCCCTGGAGCTGGTGGGCGCCTATGACCTGGTGATCGACGGCACGGACAATTTCGAGACCCGCTACCTGGTCAATGACGCCTGCGTACAGTTGGGCAAACCCTTGGTGTACGGCGCCATCTACCGTTTCGACGGGCAAATCAGCGTACTCAACTATAAAGGTGGGCCTTGCTACCGCTGCCTGTTTCCCAGCGCACCGCCTGCGGAACTGGCGCCCAATTGCAACGCCGGTGGGGTGATCGGCGTGCTGCCGGGAGTGGTCGGGATGATCCAGGCGACCGAGGCGATCAAATTGCTCATCGGTATTGGTGAACCCTTGTCCGGCCGCTTGATGCGCTTCGATGCGCTGGCGATGAAATTCAGCGAGATCCGCTTCAAGCGCCGTGCCGACTGCCCGTGCTGCTCGGAACGGCGCCACAGCGAAGCCGTCGCACCGACGCTGTGCGCGGATGCGGTGCCGAGCCAACCGTGCCTCGCCGAGGAACGCTACATCAAGCCCCGCGTGCTCAAGCAAGTGATCGACAACCACCGCAGCGCCGACGTCTTGCTCGACGTGCGCGACGCCAGCGAACTGGAAGTGTGCAAATTGCCGGGGGTGGTGCACATCCCCCTGGCAGAGCTGGATGAACAGCTCGACAGCCTGAGCCGCGACAACACCCACTACCTGATCTGCTATGCCGGGACGCGTGCCGAGCAGGCCGCCAGCACCTTGTTGGCCGCAGGCTTCGCCAATACCAAGGTGCTGCAGGGCGGCATGAAACACTGGGTGCGCGACGTCGAACCCGACATGCCGCTGTACTGATCGGGGGTCGACTGATGCTGCATAACTCCATTCTCGACGTGATCGGCCACACCCCGATCGTACGTCTGGCGCAGTTTTCCGAAGACCTCGGCATCGAGGTCTATGCCAAGCTGGAATCCCTCAACCCGGGCGGCAGCCACAAAGCGCGCATCGCCCTGGGCATGATCCTCGACGCCGAACGCCGTGGCGTGCTGATGCGCGATTCCGGGCAGACCATCATCGAACCCAGCGGTGGCAATACCGGTATCGGCCTGGCGATGGCGGGCAATGTGCTCGGCTATAAAGTGGTGCTGGTGATTCCGGACAACTACAGCCCCGAAAAACAGAAGCTGCTGCGCCTGTACGGCGCCCGGGTGGTGCTGTCGGACAGCCGCCTCGGTAACAATTCCCACGGCGAAAAGTGCATGGAGCTGCAGTTGGAAAACCCCAACTACGTGATGCTCAACCAGCAACGCAACGGCGCCAACCCGCAAACCCACCGCGACACCACCGCCCCGGAGATCATCCGCGCCTTCGGTGAGCGGCGCGTGGACTATTTCGTCAGCGGCATCGGCACCGGTGGGCATATCACCGGTATCGGCGAAACCCTCAAGGCGGCCTGGCCGGCGATCCGCGTGATGGGCGTGGAGCCGGAGGAATGCGACCTGCTCAAGGACCAACACGCCTCGCACGCCATCCAGGGCCTGTCGATTGGGCTGATCCCGAGCATTCTCAACCTGGACGTACTGGACGGCATGCTCAAGGTGTCCCACTCGGCGTGCCTGGAAATGATCAAACGCATCATGCGCACCGACGCCATCAGCCTGGGGCTGTCATCGGCCGCCAACATGGTCGCCATCGCCCAACTCGCCCCGGAACTGCCGCCCGAAACGGTGGTGCTGACCATGGTCTACGACAATGCCGACAGCTACCTGCCCAGTTTCGAATAACCGGTTACCCAACCAACCAGAATGCGGGGGTGCCTCCATGGGAGGCTTTATCGACATGCAACAGCTGCATGATGAGTTGCTGACCCACCTCATCCAAACCCTGACGCCTGCGCAGATGAAGCAACTGGAACCGCACCTGGCGCCGCTGATCCAGACTGCCGCCCAGGCGGTGGCCGAGGACCTGATCGCCTACGCCTATCGCGACCCGGCCTCGCGCGGGCGTGGCGAATTGATCCTGGAATCCTACGCCTCGTTCAAGGCGGTGTTGTTCTACCGGCTTGCGCACCTGGTGTGGAATTTCCCGGAGCCCGCCCCCGGCGTCTTTACCCGCATCGCCCTCAAGCTCAGCAACCAGGGCAAGATCCTCTCCGGGGCCGAGATTCACCCGGCTGCGCGCATCGGCCGGCGCTTTGTGCTGGACCATGGCTACGGCACGGTCATCGGCGAAACCTGCGAGATCGGTAACGACTGCTACATCCTGTGTGGCGTGACCCTGGGCGCGCGCGGTATCGCCAACAACCCGGACGGCAAGCGCCATCCACGCCTGGGCAACAATGTCGAGGTTGGCGCCGGGGCACGGGTGCTGGGCTATGTGCAGATCGGCGACAACGTATTTATCAGCCCCTCCTGTGTCATTACCCAGGACGTGCCGGCGGGCACTAAGGTCAAGGTGGTCAACCAGATCCAGCTGCAGAAAAACGATGAATCGGATCACAGCAGCTACCTTGGCGCATTCGCCCTGGATGAGCGCCTGCACGTCGTCGGCGAGGTGGATGCCGGCCATAAGGTCACGGTGCTGGACGCCGACTTTCATCCGCTGCCAGGGCTGATGCTCGAACCCACGGTGAAAGAGCGTCATCACCTGCAGTTTCGCCTGCGCCGCCTCGACACAGGCGAACAACTGCCGCGCCTGCCGCTGAACCTGAAAGTCTGCGGGCCGGCGTTTGAAATCACCCTGCTCTCACCCCCTGGCTTGAGTGCGATGGTGCGTCACCTGTTGCAAGCCAGCCCACTGATCGTCGGAGGTTGAACATGTCCGTGCATACCATGGAAACCCTGGCGCTGTTCGACAGCGCGCCCTATCAAAACGCCTTCAGCGCCCGGGTGATTGCGGTCAGCGAGCACGGCGTCGCCCTGGAGCACACGCTGTTCTACCCAACCGGCGGCGGGCAACCGGGGGACACCGGCCACCTCACCCTGGCCGACGGCACCCGCGTGGCGGTCACCGGCACGGTGCGCGACCCGGTGCTGCGCTCGATCATCTGGCACCAGGTGGAACAGTGCCCCGCGCACCTGACCGCCGGCGTCCAAGTAGACGCCGGCCTGGATTGGGAGCGGCGCTACCAGCATATGAAGATGCATACCTGCCTGCACCTGCTGTGCTCGATCATCGACGCGCCGGTGACGGGATGCAGCATCAGTGCAGACAAAGGTCGCCTGGATTTCGACCTGCCGGAAATGACCCTGGATAAAGACAGCATTACCCGCGACCTTAACGCCTTGATCGAACAGGCCCACTCGGTGAAAACCTTGTCGATGCCTGCCTCTGAGTACTCGACTCTGCTGCAGATCACCCGCACCCAGGCGGTAGCACCGCCGGTGATCCAAGGCTCGGTACGCGTGATTGAAATTCCCGGCATCGACATCCAGCCATGCGGTGGTACCCATGTGCTCAACACCGAGGAGATCGGCCGGGTGTTCTGCGAGAAAATCGAGAAGAAGAGCAAGCACAACCGTCGGGTGATTTTGCGGTTTGAGTCATAACTGAGCCTGACTCGACAGTCATAACACTGCAAAACCAATGTGGGAGGGGGCTTGCTCCCGATAGCGGTGGATCAGCCAATGAACCTGTTGACTGACACACTGCTATCGGGAGCAAGTCGAATCGTCGCACCGCCCCTCCCACATTGGGTTGTGTGGTGTTTTTCAGATCATGAACAGGTCCATGAAGCGGTTGACGGGGGTCGCTTCCAGCCGCGCCTGGTCTTTGCACAACGCAAAGATTTCGGCACTGCGCTGCGCGGTAAACCGCGTCGCCAGGTTGGCCTTGAACTTGTCTTCCAGCAGCGGGATGCCATCCTCTCGACGACGACGATGGCCAATCGGATATTCCACCGCCACCTGCTCGGTGCAGGTGCCATCGATGAAAAACACCTGCACCGCATTGGCAATGGAGCGCTTGTCGGCCTGCAGATATTCGCGGCTGTAACGGGGGTCTTCGACGATCACCATTTTCGCGCGCAGCTCATCGATGATCGGATGGGCGGCATGGAATTGATCCTCATAGTGCTCGGCCACCAGGTTGCCGAAGGCCAACGGCACGGCGGTCATGTATTGCAGGCAATGGTCGCGGTCCGCAGCGTTGGCCAAGGGGCCGACTTTGGAAATGATGCGAATCGCCGACTCGTGGGTGGTGATCACGATGCGCTCGATCGCATGCAGGCGGTTCTTCACCAACGGGTGCAAGGTCACCGCCGCTTCGCAGGCCGTCTGCGCATGGAATTCAGCGGGAAAGCTGATCTTGAACAGCACGTTTTCCATCACGTAGGTACCGTAGGGCTGGGACAGGCTGAACCGGCGTTGCTCTTGAGGTTTGAGGGCCAGATCCTTGTTGGTATGGCTGAACAATACGTCGTAGAACCCCCACTGTGGCGCGCTCAGCACGCCGGGAATACCCATCTCGCCGCGCAATGCGATATCCGCCAGGCGCACCCCGCGACTCGACGCATCGCCCGCCGCCCAGGATTTACGCGAACCGGCGTTCGGCGCATGGCGGTAAGTACGCAATGCCTGCCCGTCGACAAACGCATGGGATAACGCCGCGAGCAGTTGCTCACGGTCGGCGCCCATCAGCTTGGCGGTGACCGCAGTGGAGGCGACTTTCACCAGCAGCACATGGTCGAGGCCGACGCGATTGAAGGCGTTTTCCAGGGCAATCACGCCCTGGATTTCGTGGGCCATGATCATGGCTTCCAACACCGCGCGTACGGTCAGCGGTGCGTCGCCATGGGCCACGCGTTTTTGCGACAGGTGATCGGCCACGGCGAGGATGCCGCCCAGGTTGTCCGAAGGATGGCCCCATTCAGCCGCGAGTCAGGTGTCGTTGTAGTCGAGCCAGCGCACGATGCAGCCGATGTCCCAGGCGGCCTTGACCGGGTCCAACCGCAACGAAGTGCCCGGCACCCTTGCCCCGAACGGCACCACGGTGCCCTCGACGAGCGGCCCCAGGTGCTTGGTGCACTCAGGGAAGCGCAAGGCCAGCAGGCCGCAACCGAGAGTGTCCATCAGGCAGTTGCGGGCGGTGTCCAGTGCGGCCTCGGACTCGATCCGGTAGGTGAGGATATAGTCGGCAATGTCCTGCAGGACCTGATCGTAGTCGGGGCGATTGTTCTGGTCGACGTTGGCGCTCATGGCGGTTCTCCAAAAAGGTGGTTTATTCCTCAGGGTCACGATTAATCATCAGGGCAGGTCTGGTTGCCTGCCTTGGAATAGAGATCCCATGTGGGAGGGGCAAGACCTATTGCCAGTCAGTTAAGGCTTTTGGTAGGAGCGAGCTTGCTCGCGAAGAACTCAGGGCCCCGCGTTTATCCAGAATGAACGCGTTGCCTGGGCGTTTTTCGCGAGCAAGCTCGCTCCTACATTGAATCGCTCAACCCCCCTCCCACAGGGATGGGTGTTGGGCTTTAGAAGGCATCGCCGGGAACGCGCACAAACCCCTCCATCAACACCCGCGCACTGCGGCTCATGATGGCTTTCTTCACCACCCATTCACCGTTCACTTGCGTCGCCTCGGCACCCACGCGCAAGGTGCCCGACGGATGCCCGAAGCGCACGGCATTGCGTTCCACGCCACCGGCCGCCTGGTTGACCAGGGTGCCGGAAATCGCCGCCGCCGTGCCGATCGCCACCGCCGCCGTGCCCATCATTGCGTGGTGCAATTTGCCCATGGACAACGCCCGCACCAGCAAATCCACATCACCGGCCTTGATCGCCTTGCCACTGGACGCCACGTAATCCGCAGGCTTGGCCACAAACGCCAGCTTCGGCGTGTGCTGGCGCAGGGCTGCTTCGTCCAGGTGCTTGATCAGGCCCATGCGCAACGCGCCATAGGCACGCACGGTCTCGAACATCGCCAGGGCTTTCGGGTCGCCATTGACCGCGCCTTGCAACTCAGTGCCGGTGTAGCCTAAATCTTGAGCATTGATAAAAATCGTCGGGATGCCGGCGTCGATCAGGGTGGCCTTGAAGGTGCCGACGCCGGGCACTTCCAGCTCATCGATCAGGTTGCCGGTGGGGAACATCGAGCCACCACCGCCCTCTTCTTCCGCCGCCGGGTCGATGAATTCCAGCTGCACTTCGGCAGCCGGAAAGGTCACGCCATCCAGTTCAAAATCACCGGTTTCCTGCACAGCGCCGTCGGTGATCGGCACATGGGCGATGATGGTCTTGCCGATATTGGCTTGCCATATGCGCACCACGGCCACGCCGTTGTGGGGCACACGGCCTGGGTCGACCAGGCCGGCGCTGATGGCGAACGAACCGACCGCCGCCGAGAGGTTGCCGCAGTTGCCACTCCAATCGACAAACGGCTTGTCGATGGACACCTGGCCGAACAGGTAATCCACGTCGTGCCCGGCACGCGTGCTCTTGGCCAGGATCACGGTTTTGCTGGTGCTGGACGTGGCGCCGCCCATGCCATCGATTTGCTTGTCATAGGGGTCGGGGCTGCCGATCACCCGCAACAGCAAGGCGTCGCGGGCAGCGCCCGGTACCTGCGCCGAGGGCGGCAGGTCATTGAGGCTGAAGAAAACTCCCTTGCTGGTGCCACCCCGCATATAGGTGGCGGGGATCTTGATTTGCGCTACGTGTGCCATGGTTAACCCCTCAGGCCGTCGCCGCCGATTCCAAAAAGTCCTGGGCAAAACGTTGCAACACGCCGCCCGCCTCGTAGATCGACACTTCTTCAGCGGTGTCCAGGCGGCAGGTCACCGGCACTTCGACACGCTCGCCATTCCTGCGGTTGATCACCAGGGTCAATTGCGCGCGCGGCGTGCGTTCGCCGACCACATCATAGGTTTCGCTGCCGTCGATCTTGAGGGTGTGGCGGTCGGTGCCCGGCAAGAATTCCAGGGGCAACACGCCCATGCCGACCAGGTTGGTGCGGTGGATGCGCTCGAAACCTTCGGCGGCGATCGCTTCCACACCGGCCAGGCGTACGCCCTTGGCGGCCCAATCGCGGGACGAACCCTGGCCGTAGTCGGCGCCCGCGATAATGATCAGCGGCTGCTTGCGTTCCATGTAGGTTTCGATGGCTTCCCACATACGCGTGACCGTGCCTTCCGGCTCGATACGCGCCAGGGAGCCCTGCTTGACCTTGCCGTTTTCCTGCACCATTTCGTTGAACAGTTTCGGGTTGGCGAAGGTGGCGCGCTGTGCGGTCAGGTGGTCGCCCCTGTGAGTCGCGTAGGAGTTGAAGTCAACTTCCGGCAAGCCCATTTTCGCCAGGTACTCGCCGGCGGCGCTGTCCGGCATGATCGCGTTGGAGGGCGACAGGTGGTCGGTGGTGATGTTGTCCGGCAGCACGGCCAGCGGGCGCATGCCCTTGAGCGGACGTGCGCCGGCCAAGGCGCCTTCCCAATACGGCGGGCGGCGAATATAGGTGCTTTGCGGGCGCCAGTCGTACAGCGGGGTGACTTTAGGGCCGGTGTCTTCGTGGATCGCGAACATCGGGATGTACACGGCGCGAAACTGTTCCGGCTTGACCGAGGCCTTGACCACTGCGTCGATCTCTTCATCGCTCGGCCAGATGTCCTGCAGGCGGATTTCCTTGCCGTCGACGTCGAGCCCGAGCACGTCTTTCTCGATATCGAAACGAATGGTGCCGGCAATCGCATAGGCCACTACCAGCGGCGGCGAAGCGAGGAAGGCCTGCTTGGCGTACGGATGAATACGCCCGTCAAAGTTGCGGTTACCTGACAGCACAGCGGTGGCGTAGAGATCGCGGTCGATGATTTCCTGCTGGATCACCGGGTCGAGCGCGCCGGACATGCCGTTGCAGGTCGTGCACGCGAAGGCCACCACGCCGAAACCGAGTTTTTCCAGCTCATGCCCCAGGCCGGCTTCCTCCAGGTACATGGCCACGGTTTTCGAGCCCGGCGCCAGGGACGACTTGACCCACGGCTTGCGCGTCAGCCCGAGCCGGTTGGCGTTGCGCGCCAGCAGGCCGGCGGCGATCACGTTGCGCGGGTTGCTGGTGTTGGTGCAACTGGTGATGGCGGCAATGATCACGGCGCCGTCAGGCATTTGTCCCGGTACGTCGTCCCACTGGCCGCTGATGCCTTTGGCCGCCAGGTCACGCGTGGCGACACGGGCGTGAGGGTTGCTCGGGCCCGCCATGTTGCGCACCACGCTGGACAGGTCGAACCTGAGGCCGCGCTCGTATTGCGCGCCTTTCAGCTCGTCAGCCCACAGCCCGGTGTGGCGTGCGTACTGCTCCACCAGGGCGACCTGTTCCTCTTCGCGACCGGTGAGCTTCAGGTAGGCGATGGTCTGCTGGTCGATGTAGAACATCGCTGCGGTGGCGCCGTATTCCGGGGCCATGTTGGAGATGGTGGCACGGTCGCCCAGGGTCAGGGCCGAAGCGCCTTCACCGAAGAATTCCAGCCATGCGCCGACGACTTTCTGCTGGCGCAGGAACTCGGTCAGCGCCAGCACCATATCGGTGGCGGTGATGCCCGGCTGCAGCTTGCCGGTCAGCTGCACCCCGACAATTTCCGGCAGGCGCATCCATGAGGCACGCCCGAGCATCACGCTTTCGGCTTCAAGGCCGCCGACCCCGATGGCGATCACGCCCAGGGCATCCACATGCGGGGTGTGGCTGTCGGTGCCGACGCAGGTGTCCGGGAAGGCCACACCGTCGCGCACCTGAATCACCGGTGACATTTTCTCCAGGTTGATCTGGTGCATGATGCCGTTGCCGGGCGGGATCACGTCGACGTTCTTGAAGGCCTTCTTGGTCCACTCGATAAAGTGGAAGCGATCTTCGTTGCGGCGGTCTTCGATGGCGCGGTTCTTTTCGAACGCCTGGGGGTCGGCGCCACCGGCTTCGACGGCCAGGGAGTGGTCGACGATCAACTGGGTCGGCACCACCGGGTTGACCTGCGCCGGATCGCCGCCTTGCAGGGCGATGGCGTCGCGCAGGCCGGCGAGGTCTACCAGGGCGGTCTGGCCGAGGATGTCATGGCACACCACGCGGGCCGGGAACCATGGGAAATCGAGGTCACGCTTGCGCTCGATCAACTGGCTCAGGGAGGCATTGAGGCTGGCCGGGTCGCAACGACGCACCAGGTTTTCCGCGAGTACGCGGGAGGTATACGGCAAGGTGGCGTAGGCGCCGGGAGTGATTGCCTCGACAGCCGCGCGGGCGTCGAAGTAATCCAGGCGACTGCCGGGGAGCGGTTTGCGAAATTCAGTGTTCATCGTCAGGACTCGATCACGGTGATTACATAAGGAGCCGACTGATCCAGGTGTGAAATGCAATCAAAATGTGGGAGGGGGCTTGCCCCCGATAGCGGTGGTTCAGTGCCGGCTGTATCAACTGACAGATTGCTATCGGGGGCAAGCCCCCTCCCACATTTGATTCGGTTACCACTTCAGGATCGTCGATCTTCAGCGACGTTCGATTGGCACGAACTTGCGCTGCTCAACGCCGGTGTACTCGGCGCTTGGACGGATGATGCGGTTATTGGCGCGTTGCTCGAACACGTGCGCCGCCCAGCCGGTGAGCCGCGAACAAACGAAGATCGGCGTGAACAGCTTGGTCGGGATGCCCATGAAGTGGTACGCCGAGGCATGGTAGAAGTCGGCGTTGGGGAACAGCTTCTTCTGTTCCCACATGGTCTTGTCGATGGCTTCGGAAACCGCAAACAACACCGTGTCGCCCACTTCGTCAGCGAGTTTTTTCGACCAACCCTTGATCACTTCATTACGCGGGTCGTTGTCTTTGTAGATGGCGTGGCCAAAGCCCATGATCTTGTCCTTGCGCGCCAGCATGCCGAGGGTGCCTTCGACGGCCTCTTCGGCCGAACCGAAACGCTCGATCATCTCCATCGCCGCTTCGTTGGCGCCGCCGTGCAGCGGGCCGCGCAGGGAACCGATGGCGGCGGTGACGCAGGAATACAGGTCGGACAAGGTCGACGCGCACACCCGGGCAGTGAAGGTCGAGGCGTTGAATTCGTGCTCGGCGTAGAGGATCAGCGACACGTTCATCACTTTGACGTGCAGATCGCTCGGCTTCTTGCCATGCAGCAGGTGCAGGAAGTGCCCGCCGATGCTGGGCTCGTCGGTGACGCAGTCGATGCGCTTGCCGTCGTGGCTGAAGCGGTACCAGTAGCACATGATCGCCGGGAACGCGGCGAGCAGGCGGTCGGTGACGTCACGCTGCACGCTGAAGTCTTTTTCCGGCTCGATATTGCCCAGGAACGAGCAACCGGTACGCATCACGTCCATCGGGTGGGCGTCGGCGGGGATGCGTTCCAGCACTTCTTTCAACGCTTGCGGCAAGTCGCGCAGCTGGCTCAGCCTGGCGCTGTAGGCCGCCAGTTCGGCGCTGGTCGGCAGTTCGCCGTACAGCAGCAGGTAGGCGACTTCTTCAAATTGCGCATCGGCGGCCAGTTCACGCACGTCATAGCCGCGATAGGTCAAGCCAGCGCCGGCCTGGCCGACGGTCGACAGTGCGGTCTGCCCGGCCACCTGGCCACGCAGGCCGGCACCACTCAATACTTTTGCTTCAGCCATGGTTGTTCTCCAATTTTGTCGTTATTCAAGGAGGCGCGCTTGCTACTTCTTCGCGGCAAACAGCGCGTCGAGCTTCTGCTCGAAGGTGTGGTAGTCGATACGATCGTAAAGCTCCATGCGGGTTTGCATGGTGTCGATCACATTCTGCTGCGTACCGTCGCGGCGGATCGCGGTGTAGACGTTCTCGGCAGCCTTGTTCATGGCGCGGAAGGCCGAGAGCGGGTACAGCACGATGGAAACATCGGCAGATTTCAACTGTTCGGTGGTAAACAGCGGGGTCGCGCCGAATTCGGTGATGTTGGCCAGGATCGGCGCTTTCACCCGCGAGGCGAACAACTTGTACATCTCAAGTTCAGTGATGGCTTCCGGGAACACCATGTCGGCACCGGCCTCGATGCACGCGGCGGCGCGCTCCAGGGCGGATTCCAAACCTTCCACGGCCAGGGCGTCGGTGCGGGCCATGATCACGAAGCTGTCATCGGTGCGCGCGTCCACGGCGGCCTTGATGCGGTCGACCATTTCCTGCAGGGACACGATCTCCTTGTTGGGCCGATGGCCGCAGCGCTTGGCGCCGACCTGGTCTTCGATGTGGATGGCCGCCGCGCCGAACTTGATCATCGACTTGACGGTGCGCGCCACGTTGAACGCCGAGGAACCGAAACCGGTGTCCACGTCCACTAGCAGCGGCAGGTCGCATACGTCTGTGATGCGGCGTACGTCGGTCAGCACGTCATCCAGGCCGGTGATGCCCAGGTCCGGAACACCCAGGGAGCCCGCAGCCACGCCGCCACCGGACAGGTAAATCGCCTTGAAGCCGGCGCGTTTGGCCAGCAAGGCGTGGTTGGCATTGATTGCGCCAACCACCTGCAGCGGCTGTTCACTGGCGACCGCGTCACGGAAACGCTGGCCTGGGGTGCTGTTGTTCGTGGAACTCATGACTCACCTCTATTTATTGGGGAGCGCCGTCCGGAAAGTGACGGGCGATGTTGCGTTTGGAAGCGCCGATATGCCGGCGCATCAACAGTTCGGCCAGTTCACCGTCGCGATCGGCAATCGCGTCAAGAATGCGGTGATGCTCGGCAAAGGCCTGGCGTGGACGATTGGGGGTGGCGGAAAACTGGATGCGGTACATGCGCACCAATTGGTACAGCTCGCCGCAGAGCATCTGGGTCAGGGTGCGGTTGCCGGCGCCCTGGATGATCCGGTAATGAAAATCGAAGTCGCCTTCCTGCTGGTAATAGCCGACACCGGCCTGAAACGCGGCATCCCGTTCATGGGTGTGCAATACCTGGCGCAGCTCTTCGATTTCCGCGTCGGTCATGCGCTCGGCCGCCAGCCGGCACGCCATGCCTTCCAATGACTCGCGGATTTCATAGAGCTCGACCAGCTCGGCGTGGCTCAACGACACCACGCGGGCGCCGACGTGGGGCACCCGCACCAGCAGGCGCTGGCCTTCCAGGCGGTGAATCGCCTCGCGCAGCGGGCCACGGCTGATGCCATAGGTGCGCGCCAGCTCCGGTTCGGAAATCTTGGAGCCTGGGGCGATCTCGCCCTTGACGATGGCGGCCTGGATTCGCCGGAAAACGTTTTCCGACATAGTTTGGGATTCGTCCGACAGCGCCGGCGGAGATTCCGTTTGATCCAGCATATTGTCGACACCTTTAAAAGCAATGCTGCAAAAACTAGTCAATTACCCCTGACTAGTCAAAGAATAAATCAACATTGTCGACAATCGTCTAATAACCTCCGGCGTGGATCCAAGAGCATGGCCGCCTGCCAGCGCTGGCGCCAAAAAAGCATCATGTTAGAATGCCCGCCGCATTTGCCTGACATCGCTAGATGAAATGGCGCACGAGGGAGCTTGCGCAGTAATGCCAGTCGCCTTGAATTTCGCACTGCATCGCCTCAGGAATTATGAGACTCAAGCCCTTCCCCCTACTGTTATGCCTACTGTCCCTGCCGAGCCTTGGCGTTGCCGCCGAGAAGACCGTGTATGGCCTGAATGAATATGCCAAGCTGGCGGGCCTCGACCTGGAAGTCGCGGCCAAGCTCGACACGGGCGCCAAGACCGCCTCGCTGAGTGCACGCGATATCAAACGCTTCAAGCGCAATGGGGAATCCTGGGTACGCTTCTACCTGGCCATCGACGCCGCCCATTCCCACCCCATCGAACGTCCACTGGCCCGCGTCAGCAAGATCAAGCGCCGTGCCGATGATTACGACCCCGATGAGGATAAGCAGTACACCGCTCGTCCGGTGATTGCCCTGGATATCTGCATGGGCAGCGCTTTACGCAGCATCGAAGTGAACTTGACTGACCGCAGCACCTTCCAATACCCGCTGCTGATCGGCTCCGAAGCGCTCAAGCGCTTTGATGCGCTGATCGACCCCAGCCTTAAATATGCAGCAGGCAAACCTGCCTGCGCCGCCGACGCTCATACCGCCGAGTAAACCGAATGCGCTCTCTGACCCTGCACCTGAAAATCCTGATCACCATTTTGGTGGTGCTGGGTATTTCGGTCACCGCCTACCAGATCTTCGTGCTGGGCATCCCTGTCACCGAGGACGCCACCGATGACTTGTGGAACATCGACGCGAAGGTCGAGTTCGTCGCCAACCCCAAGGACCCGGTGAAGGTTTCGATGTTCGTGCCGCCGTTGAGCCGCGACTTCGTCAGCCTCAATGAGAGCTTTATTTCGAACAACTACGGGGTGAGCGTCAATCGCGCCGACGGTAACCGCAAGGTCACCTGGTCGGCGCGCCGCGCCAAGGGTAACCAGACCCTGTATTACCGCCTGGTGCTGACCAAGCGCTATAGCGGTGAAAAGGTCAAGATCAAGGGCCCGACGTTCCGCGACAGCATCGCCGTGGAAGGCCCGGAAAAAATCGCCGCCGAAGCCTTGCTCGCGCCGATTCGCCAGCACTCGGCAGACGTCGAGACCTTTATTACCGAAGCCATCAAGCGCACCAACAACCTCAACGACGACAATGTGAAACTGCTGCTGGCGGGCGACCCGTCGACGTCGCACAAGGCCAAGATCGTTGAATTGCTGCTGTCCATCGCCCACGTACCGGTGGAAAAAGTCCACACCATTCGCCTCGTCGCCGACCAGCCGCAATCTCCGGAACTGTGGCTGCGCAGCTTCAATGGGAATGACTGGCTGTACTTCAACCCGGAAACCGGTGAACAAGGCCTGCCCGCCGACCGGCTGCTGTGGTGGACCGGCGATGAAAACCTGATCACGGTCGATGGCGGCAAGAAAGCCATGGTGACCTTCAGCCTGAACAACAGCGAAATGAACGCGATTCGCCTGGCCAAGCTGACCGACGAAAACACCGACGCCAACTTCCTCGAATACTCGTTGTACGGCCTGCCGCTGCAAACCCAGCAGACGTTCATGATCATGGTGATGATCCCGATTGGCGTGCTGGTGATCCTGATCCTGCGCAACCTGATCGGCCTGCAGACCCTCGGCACCTTTACCCCGGTGCTGATTGCCCTGGCCTTCCGCGAGACGCAACTGGGTTTCGGGATTGTGCTGTTTACAATCATCACCGCGCTGGGGCTGTCGCTCAGGTCCTACCTTGAGCACTTGAAACTGCAGATGCTGCCGAGGCTGTCGGTGGTGCTGACCTTCGTGGTGGTGCTGATTGCCGCCATCAGCCTGTTCAGCCACAAGCTGGGCCTGGAGCGGGGCCTGTCGGTAGCGCTGTTCCCGATGGTGATCCTGACCATGACCATCGAACGCCTGTCGATCACCTGGGAAGAGCGCGGCGCCAACCATGCGCTGAAAGTGGCGATCGGCACGCTGTTCGCGGCATCCCTGGCGCACATCATCATGAGCGTGCCGGAGCTGATCTACTTCGTGTTCACCTTCCCGGCGATCCTGCTGATCCTGGTGGGCTTCATGCTGGCCATGGGCCGTTATCGCGGCTACCGCCTGACCGAACTGGTACGTTTCAAGGCATTCCTGAAGGCTGACTCCTAATGTTCGGCTTCTGGAAGACCTGGAAGGCCCTGGAAGCGCGCGGGATCATGGGCATCAACCGGCGTAACGCCGACTACGTGCTCAAGTACAACAAGCGCAGCCTGTACCCGATCGTGGATGACAAGATCATCACCAAGGAACGGGCCATGGCGGCCGGCATCCATGTACCTGAAATGTATGGGGTAATCTCCACCGAGAAAGAAATCGACAAGCTCGACGAAATCATCGGTGGGCGCAGCGACTTCGTGATCAAGCCCGCCCAGGGCGCCGGCGGCGACGGCATCCTGGTGGTGGCGGACCGCTTTGAGGGACGCTATCGCACAGTGTCCGGCAAGATCATCAGCCATGAAGAAATCGAGCATCAGATTTCCAGCATTCTCACCGGCCTGTACTCCCTCGGCGGCCACCGCGATCGCGCCTTGATCGAATACCGCGTGGTACCCGACCAGATCTTCAAGAGCATCAGCTACGAAGGCGTGCCGGATATCCGCATCATCGTGCTGATGGGCTACCCGGTGATGGCGATGCTGCGCTTGCCGACGCGCCAGTCCGGTGGCAAGGCCAACCTGCACCAAGGCGCGATTGGCGTGGGTGTAGACCTCGCCACCGGCCTGACCTTGCGTGGCACCTGGCTGAACAACATCATCACCAAGCACCCCGATACCACCAACGCGGTGGACGGCGTACAACTGCCCAACTGGGACGGTTTCATGAAGCTGGCGGCCGGCTGCTATGAACTGTGCGGCCTGGGCTATATCGGTGTGGACATGGTGCTGGACCAGGAAAAAGGCCCGCTGATCCTCGAGCTGAACGCGCGGCCGGGGCTGAATATCCAGATTGCCAACGACTGCGGCCTGACTCTGCGCACCCATGCGGTGGAGGCGCGACTGGAAGAACTGAAAGCCGCTGGCGTGAGCGAAACGCCGGAAGAACGGGTGAAGTTCGTGCAAGAGATGTTTGGCCATATACCGCCCGTGGAAGGCTGATCCGGCCTTCGAACTGTCTATCCCCGACATCCCCTCTAGGAGCAAATCCTGCGGGGGACTACAATCCCCTCCCCTCGCGCCACTGGCTGATTCACCCCCGCATGTCGACCTGTTCCGTTTACCCGTTGCCCTATCGGGCCAACCCCGCCGAGTATTTTGCGGCGATTCGCCATGCGCCCGGTGCGGTGCTGCTCGACAGCGGCCGACCGACGGCGGAGCGTGGCCGTTATGACCTGCTCAGCGCCTGGCCTGAAGCGACCTTGGCGGTTGAGCCTGACGAAAGCGGCGGCGATTTCCTGCAACGTTTGCGCAAAAGCCTGACGCACTTGGGCGAAGCGGCATTGCCCGCTGGCTTGGAGCTGCCGTTTGCCGGAGGCTTGATCGGCTATCTGAGTTACGATTTCGGCCGACACCTGGAACAGATGCCGCACCTGGCGGTAGACGACTTGCACCTGCCGGACGCGCGCTTGGGACTGTATGCCTGGGCGCTGATCAGCGATCACGCTGCGCAGTCCAGCCAACTGGTATTCCACCCCAGCCTTGCAGACAGCGAACGGCAACGCCTGATCAGCCTGTTCAGCGCCGCCGTCGTCGACACGTCTGCGGCGTTCAAGTTGCAAGGGCCCATGGCACCGGACCTGACGGCCGAGGCCTATCGGCAGGCCATCGTGCGTATTCAGGACTATATCCAGGCAGGCGATTGCTACCAGGTCAACTTCGCCCAGCGCTTTCGCGCGCCCTGCATCGGTGATCCGTGGGCCGCCTATTGCGCGCTGCGCAAGGCCTGCCCGACGCCGTTTTCCGGGTTCCAGAGCCTGCCGGAAGGTGGCGCGGTGCTGAGCCTGTCGCCGGAACGCTTCGTCAAGGTCAGCCAGCGCCAGGTTGAAACCCGCCCGATCAAAGGCACCCGCCCCCGTGGCCCGACGCCGCAAGAAGATGCGGCACACGCCGCCGACCTCTTGGCCAGCCCCAAGGACCGCGCGGAAAACCTGATGATTGTCGACCTGCTGCGCAACGACCTCGGCCGCAGTTGCCGTATCGGCTCGGTAAAAGTCCCCGAGTTGTTCAGCCTGGAAAGCTACCCCAACGTGCACCATCTGGTGAGCAGCGTCACCGGCACTTTGGCCGACGATAAAGATGCCCTCGACCTCATCGCCGGCAGCTTCCCCGGCGGCTCCATCACCGGTGCGCCGAAGATCCGCGCCATGCAGATCATCGACGAACTGGAACCGACCCGACGCGGCCTGTACTGCGGTTCGCTGATGTATCTGGACGTGCGCGGCGAGATGGACAGCTCCATCGCCATCCGCAGTTTGCTGGTCAAGGACGCACAGGTGTGCTGCTGGGGCGGCGGCGGGATCGTGGCGGACTCGCAGTGGGAGGCGGAATATCAGGAGTCGCTGACCAAGGTACAGGTGTTGTTACACACGTTGGAAGGCCTCTAGCACCCAAGCCACTCCTGCCGCTGAGGGCAGCGACTTCGGCACGAAAAAACCTGAATCAGAACGGTGGTGGACCAACGGTGAGCGGCGCGATAGCGTCCGACTTCCGCCGCCCAACGGCCGTCTGTGAAGGATCACATATGCCCCTCAATCGTCAGAACTTGTTTCAGGGATTGCATGCTCACCCACTCGGGCCTACTATCTCCCAATATGGGAGGAAAGAGCGATGCGAATAATCGCCCTCTCAACCTTACGAAGGTTCTGGGAAAGCCATCCGGCTTCTGCCGATGCAAAAACGCCCTTGGTTGAGTGGTATCGCCATATGGAAAAGACCCTTTATCCGACACCCCAGGCACTCAAGGCTGAGCTCAGGACTGCAAGCATCCTCAAAAGCGGCAGGGTTGTATTCAACGTGGGTGGCAACAAGTACCGGGTGGTCATGTCGATCGATTATGAGCGACAGCTTGGCTTCATCCGCTTTGTCGGCACCCACGCGCAGTACGACACAATCAATGCGGAGACCGTGTAATGAACATCAAACCTATTCACTCTCAGGAAGACCTGGCCGCTGCGCTCGCGCGCGTTGAGCAGATTTGGGGAGCGGCCATCGGCAGTGCCGAAGGTGACGAGCTGGAAATTCTCGCTGTTCTGATCGAGAAGTACGAGGCGGAACACTTTCCGATGCCGCCTTCGGACCCAGTGGAAGCGATTAAATTCCGCATGGAACAAATGGGCTTGACTGCCCGCGATCTGGAGCCATTCATCGGCCCCAGCGGGCGAGTTTCAGAAGTGTTGAACGGCAAGCGCAAGCTGAGCCTGGCGATGATCAAACGCCTGCATGAGGGATTGTGTATCCCATATGAACGGTTACTGGCGGGCATTTAGGCGCAGCTGGGAGGGCCATGTGGAGAGGGCTTGCTCCCGATGAGGCCATCAGCCGCGCCAGATAATTTACAGGCTCAACTGTCGGCTGGACGCCTTGATAAACTCCCGCTTCAAATCCTCAAACGTATGCACCGCCGGAAACTGCGGGAACTCGCGAATCACATTCTCCGGCGCGTGGAATAGAATCCCTCGGTCTGCCTCACCCAGCATGGTGGTGTCGTTATAGGAATCCCCCGCCGCAATCACTCGGTAGTACAGCGTCTTGAACGCCAATACCGACTGGCGCTTGGGATCTTTCTGGCGCAGTTGGTAGCTGACCACCCGGTCGTTTTCATCGGTAATCAGGCGATGACAGAGCAGGGTCGGAAAGCCCAGCTGGCGCATCAGCGGTTGGGAGAATTCGTAGAAGGTGTCGGAGAGGATCACCACCTGGAAGCGCTCGCGCAGCCAGTTGACGAACTCGATGGCGCCGTCCAGGGGCTTGAGGGTGGCAATCACTTCCTGGATATCGGCAAGCTTGAGCCCGTGCTCATCGAGGATACGCAGGCGCTGCTGCATCAACACGTCGTAGTCGGGAATGTCACGGGTGGTGGCGCGCAGGGATTGGATACCGGTTTTTTCGGCGAAGGCGATCCAGATTTCCGGAACCAGTACCCCTTCCAGGTCGAGACAGGCAATTTCCACAGGACACTCCGTTCGTATTATTCAAGTTGAGCGAGCAAAAGGACTGCCGAACTCTAGCGACTCAAGCACGCCGCCGCAACGCAGGGTAGATTTTGATACCATCGCCCCCTATAGAGCGCTCAGCGCCACTGACCTGTAGGAACCGTCCTGATGAACCAAGCCTTCGACGTCGTTGAACTCGCCACGACCTATGCCAACAAGTCCGCTCAGGACATCCTCAAGCTGGCGTTCAGCCAGTTCGGTGACGACCTGTGGATTTCCTTCAGCGGCGCCGAGGATGTGGTGCTGGTGGACATGGCCTGGAAGCTGAACAAGAACGTCAAGGTGTTCAGCCTCGACACCGGTCGCCTGCACCCGGAAACCTACCGGTTCATCGAACAGGTGCGTGAGTTCTACAAGATCGACATCGAACTGATCTCGCCGGACCAGAGCAAGCTGGAACCCTTCGTCAAGGAGAAGGGCCTGTTCAGCTTCTATAAGGACGGTCATGGCGAGTGCTGTGGCATACGCAAGATCGAACCGCTGCGCCGCAAACTGGCAGGCGTGCGCGCCTGGGCCACCGGCCAGCGCCGCGACCAGAGCCCTGGCACCCGCAGCCAGGTGGCCGCGCTGGAAATCGATACGGCGTTTTCTACCCCGGAACGTACCTTGTACAAATTCAATCCGCTGGCGCAAATGACCAGCGAGGAGATCTGGGGTTATATCCGCATGCTGGAGCTGCCCTATAACAGCCTGCATGAACGCGGTTTTATCAGCATCGGCTGCGAGCCCTGCACCCGTCCTGTGCTGCCGAACCAGCATGAGCGCGAAGGTCGTTGGTGGTGGGAGGAAGCCACGCAGAAGGAATGCGGGCTGCATGCGGGGAATATCATCAGCAAGACGAAGGCCTGACACAGTTAACCTGTGGGAGGGGGCTTGCTCCCGATGGCATAGTGTCAGGCACTGTATGGGGTGACTGACCCGGCACTATCGAGGGCAAGCCCCCTCCCACATTTGTTCTGTGTTGGCGATGAAAATGTACACATAGCTGTAACCATAGGTGCCATTTATGTGTGCAATCCAATATGAATCGCACCAAAACGTAACACTTCTTTCCTCTCTATTTTTGCCCTCCTGAGTCTGCCCTCTTCCTCATAAAAATAAATAGCTGTTCAAACGGTCAATTTATATCGCTTTCAATTCAGCCAGTTATTTCAATCAGCGATAAAAACAAAATTAACCGTAGGTTTGATAGTCCCAAAACTGGCACGCATGTGGCTTAAGGTGAAATACGCTTTGTATACAATAAATACAAAACCTACATACACTTTGCCATCTGCCGCTCTGCTGCGGATGCGCTGGAGCCTGCCGGAATGCGTACAAGCCTCTCCAATGACATTGCGCTGGATCTGCCCTCCTCCGTCCTGAATCCCGACGCGGCAAGCCCCGGCCCGTTGGTACTCAGCTCACGCCTGCACAACAAGGACCTCGCCCCGACCAAGATCGAAGGCCGTCGCTGGGGGCGCTACAGCATCTTTGCGCTGTGGACCAATGACGTGCACAACATCGCCAACTATTCATTTGCCATCGGCTTGTATGCATTGGGTCTGGGCGGCTGGCAGATCCTGTTGTCCCTGGGGATCGGTGCGGCACTGGTGTACTTTTTCATGAACTTGTCGGGGTACATGGGCCAGAAGACCGGCGTGCCATTTCCCGTGATCAGCCGTATCAGCTTCGGTATTCATGGAGCACAGATTCCGGCGTTGATCCGCGCCGTGATTGCGATTGCCTGGTTCGGTATTCAGACCTACCTGGCTTCGGTGGTTTTCCGTGTGTTGTTGACGGCCGTTCATCCAGGGTTTGCCGACTATGATCACAACGCGATCCTCGGCCTGTCATCGCTCGGCTGGGCTTGCTTCGTGGCGATCTGGCTGGTGCAACTGGTGATCCTGGCCTACGGCATGGAAATGGTACGTCGCTATGAGGGGTTTGCCGGGCCAGTGATTCTGCTCACCGTGGCCTCGCTGGCCGGCTGGATGTACTTCCAGGCAGGCGGCAACATTGCCTGGTCGATCCGCGAACCGCTGAGCGGCGGCGAGATGTGGCGCAATATCTTTGCCGGAGGTGCGCTGTGGTTGGCGATCTACGGCACGCTGATCCTTAACTTCTGCGACTTCGCCCGCTCCTCGCCCTGCCGCAGGACGATCCTGGTGGGTAATTTCTGGGGCCTGCCGGTGAATATCCTGGTGTTCGCCGCCATCACCGTGCTGCTGTGCGGCGGGCAGTTCCAGCTCAATGGCCGGGTAATTGAAAGCCCGACTGAAATCATCGCCGCCATTCCCAATACCTTCTTTCTCGTGCTCGGCTGCCTGGCCTTCCTGATCGTTACCGTGGCGGTGAATATCATGGCCAACTTCGTCGCACCAGCGTTTGTGCTGAGCAACCTGGCGCCCAAGTACCTGAACTTCCGCCGCGCGGGCCTGATCAGCGCCACCGTGGCGGTGCTGATCCTGCCTTGGAACCTCTACAACAGCCCGCTGGTGATCGTGTATTTCCTTTCCGGACTGGGCGCGCTGCTGGGGCCGTTGTATGGGGTGATCATGGTTGACTACTGGCTGATCCGCAAAAGCCAGGTGGATGTGCCGCAGCTGTATAGCGAAGACGCGCAGGGCGTTTATTACTACAGCCGGGGCGTGAATCTGCGCGCGGTGGCGGCGTTCGTTCCGGCAGCGGTGATCGCCATCCTGTTGGCATTGTTGCCTGGGTTTGCCAGCGTCTCGCCGTTCTCCTGGCTGTTTGGCGCCGGTATTGCAGGGTTGCTGTACCTGCTGATCGCCAAGCGCCAGCCGTTCTACGCCGATGTCAGCGGCGAAAGCATTGCAGTCGATAACGCCAGTCATTAAACAAGGAGCTTCCATGCGCATCCTCGTGGTCAACGTCAACACCACTGAATCCATCACACAAACCATCGCTCAGCAGGCGCGCAGTGTGGCTTCGCCTGGCACCGAGATTGTCGGGCTCACTCCCTACTTCGGCGCCGAGTCGGTGGAGGGCAACTTTGAAAGCTACCTGGCCGCCATCGCGGTAATGGATCGCGTAATGGCCTACGACCAGCCATTCGATGCGGTGATCCAGGCCGGCTACGGCGAGCATGGCCGCGAAGGCCTGCAGGAATTGCTCAACGTGCCGGTGGTGGATATCACCGAGGCCGCAGCCAGCATGGCGATGTTCCTGGGCCACGCCTACTCGGTGGTGACCACCCTGGACCGCACAGTGCCGTTGATCGAAGACCGGCTGAAACTCGCCGGCCTGTACCAGCGCTGCGCCTCAGTGCGCGCCAGCGGCATGGCGGTGCTGGAGCTGGAAGCAGACCCACTGGCCGCCATGCAAGCCATCGTGCGCCAGGCGGAACTGGCCATCCTTGAGGACAAGGCAGAAGTAATCTGCCTGGGATGCGGCGGCATGGCCGGGCTGGACGAGCAGATTCGCCAGCGCACCGGGGTGCCGGTGGTGGATGGGGTGACGGCGGCGGTGACTATCGCTGAGTCGCTGGTGCGGTTGGGGTTGTCGACGTCGAAGATCAGGACCTATGCCACGCCGAGGCCGAAGAAAGTCATAGGTTGGCCCGGCAAGTTCGGCCACTGAAGATCAACTGTGGGAGGGGGCTTGCTCCCGATGCGGCGGATCAGCCAATGAATATGTTGGCTGACACACCGCATCGGGGGCAAGCCCCCTCCCACAGTTGGAATTCTGTTTACTTTGCGACCGCACTGAATCTGCGGCCCAATTGCTGCTCGACAAACTGCTCGATCACAAAATCCACAAACGCCCGGGTCTTGCCCGGCAGTAGTTTGTGCTCGGCGTAGTAGATGGAGATATTGCCGTCGTCCACATACCAGTCCGGCAACACCCGCACCACCGCGCCGCTGTCGAGGAACGGCACAGCCATCGGCATGCTGACCAACGCAATGCCCAGCCCTTGGGCGCTGGCGCAGCAGGCGGCTTCCGAATCGCTCATGGTCATTGCGGGTTTGAGCACCAGGGGGCTGTGCTCGCGCTCGCGGTGGGTCAGTTGCCATGAGCGCACCCTGCCGGTTTGCGGTGAGCGGATCAGGATGCCATGGCAGCGCGATAAATCCTCGGGCGTACGCACCGCAGGGCGTTGCGCCAGGTAAGCCGGTGAAGCCACCAGCACCCGGTGCGCCGGCGTCAACTTGCGCGCCACCACGCCTTGAGGCAGTTCGAAGCCACCGCCAATCGCGGCGTCAAAGCCCTGGCCGATCAAGTCGACCTGGCGGTTATCGAAATGCCAATCCGGGCTGATAGCCGGGAAGCGTCGCATGAACTCACCCAGCAACGGCACCACATACCGATTGCCAAATACGGTGCCCATGCTGACCTTCAGCGTACCCACCGGCCGCCCTTCGGCGCTGGCCAGGTTGGCCACGGCGTTTTGAATCGTGGTGAGGCTGCCGCTGACCTCGTCGAGGAACAGCTTGCCGGCTTCGGTCAAGGTCAGGCGGCGGGTGCTGCGCTGAAACAGCCTGACGCCCAGGCGCGCTTCCAGCTTGGCCACGCTTTTGCCGACCGCTGCCGGCGTCAGGCTCAGGTGCCGCGCAGCCTCCGCGAAGCTGCCGCCTTCGGCGCTGCGCACAAAGCATTCGATACTGCCAAAGCTTTCCATATCGCCCCACTCTAAACTTTTGGTTTACACAGACTATAGCAATCACGCTCTACCGGTACCGGCGAGGGAGGTCGATACTCGGCTCATCAACTACTTGGAGATCGACATGACCCCATCTACCCTCACTGGCAAAGTCGCCTTGGTTCAAGGCGGTTCCCGCGGCATCGGCGCAGCCATCGTCAAGCGCCTCGCCGCGCAAGGCGCCGCCGTTGCCTTTACCTACATCAACTCGGCCGCCAAGGCTGAAGCCTTGCAGAACAGCGTGATCAGCGCAGGCGGCAAAGCCCTGGCGATTCAGGCCGACAGCGCCGATGCCACGGCGATTCGCAACGCAGTCAACGTCACAGTCGACACCTTCGGGCGCCTGGATATTTTGGTGAACAATGCAGGAGTGCTGACCATCGCGCCGCTGGAAGCGTTCAAGCTGGAAGACTTCGATCAGACCCTGGCAATCAACGTGCGCAGCGTCTTTATCGCCACTCAGGAGGCCGCCAAGCACATGGGCGAAGGCGGCCGGGTGATCAATATCGGCAGCACCAATGCCGAGCGCATGCCGTTTGGCGGTGGTGGTCCGTACGCGATGAGCAAGGCGGCGTTGGTCGGTTTGACCAAAGGCCTGGCGCGCGACCTGGGGCCACGAGGTATCACCATCAATAACGTGCAGCCAGGGCCGGTGGATACCGACATGAATCCGGCGAACAGTGATTTTGCCGAGAGCTTGATTGGGCTGATGGCGGTGGGTCGGTATGGGCATGTGGAGGAAATCGCCAGCTTCGTGGCGTACCTTGCCGGGCCGGAAGCCGGGTACATCACAGGCGCCAGCTTGACCATCGACGGTGGTTTCAGCGCCTGAGATTTAGCAACACGGCACAACCCATGTGGGAGGGGGCTTGCCCCCGATTGAGGTGGATCAGCTATTGATAAGTTGGCTGATACACCGCTATCGGGAGCAAGCCCCCTCCCACATTTTTTCCGTGTTCAATCAGGACATGGGCGGCAGGCCGTAAGCACCCAGGTCGAAATCCGCAAGTTTGCGGATGATCTGGTCGGCATGCTGATACTTGCTGTCGGCCATGGCCTCATCGGGCACGGCGATGGCGGTCATGTGCGCCGCTTTCGCCGCCGTCACGCCGAACGGCGAGTCCTCGAAGACCAGGCAATCCTCGGGCGCCACACCCAGGCGGCGCGCGGCAGTGAGAAAGATGTCCGGCGCAGGCTTGGCGGCACCGACTTCCGGGTCGTCGGCGGTCACGATGGTGTCGAACAGAGCAAACCACTCGCGGTGCAAGGTGGTCTTGTGGCCGAACGAGTTGCGCGACGAACTGGTGCCCACCGCAATCGGGATGTTATGCGCCTTCAAATGCCGCACCAACGCCTCGGCACCGGGCATGCCCAGGGCTTTGGGGAAACGCTCGCTCATCAGCGGTTCACGAATCTGCAGAAACTCAGCCGGCGTGATCGGCAAGTCCAGCGCCTTGACCACATAGTCCGCCAAGTCCTGGGCACCGCGCCCAATGATGTGCTGCTTGATGCTCCAGTCATAGGTGCGGCCATAGCGTTCGGCGATGATCTGCGTGACTTCGGTGTAGATGCCTTCGGTGTCCAGCAACAACCCGTCCATATCGAAAATCACAGCCTTGATCGGGACAGCGGTACGCGGTGCGTTCATCACAACAGAACCCTGGAGGAAGGACTAAAAGGATTCAGCACAATAACGGCCCTGGTTGCTTGCAGGCAACCTTCCTGAAGCCTGGATCGGGTATTCATACCAGGCAACAGTTTTATCGACCGGCGCGCGCGGCGCACGTCTAGGGTTTGTGTGTGGCAGCGATCAGCCTTTCACCAAGGCCCGAAAATACACCTTGCAAACCTTATAAAAGACTTATTAACCTCCAATGAATTCGATCCACTGGACCCGTAAATCCGTCAAACAGCTGCTTCGGTTGCATACCTATCATCAGCAACAGGTACGCGATGCGGTGTCGGCGCTTGAGCGCGTGCCCGACGCAGTCAATGTCAAGAAGCTGGTTAATTACCCCCACGGCTATCGGCTTCGGGTAGGTCATTACCGCGTAGTGTTCGACTGGGACGGGGACATCATTCAAGAGGTCAAGAAACGTGACGAGCGAACCTACTGCCGTACAGATCATCCACAATACCGAGGGCAAGCCAGCCTTCGTGGTGATTCCCTATGAACACTATGTGGCCCAGCAAAACGACCCGAATCTTATTCCTCATGCTGTCGTCAGTCGCTTGGTGGATGGAGCTACGCCTATACGTGCCTGGCGCGAGCACCTGAACCTCACCCAGGAAGAAGTCGCCAAGCGACTGGGCATTTCACAATCTGCATTCGCCCAGCAAGAAGCGGTAAACAAACCGCGTCGGACCACGCGGGAAAAGATTGCCAAGGCATTTGGTATAAACGCCTGTCAACTTGAGCTATGACCTCGTGCTGTACATGCACCTGATCCGACGTTATCGACAGCGTTGAGACAGCTGCACTGGTGAAGAATCAGGCTCCCTCTGCCCCCTCGTAGACGCCGCCATGTCCGAAGCTTTCGAAGTCCCCAGCCCCCACGAAAAGCACCTCGAACACACCACCGAACATGCCCACGGCCGTGGCGACACCTTCGCCAGCCGTATCGCGGTGATGACCGCGATCATGGCCACCGTTGGCGCCATGCTCAGCTACCAGGCCGGCTCCAGCGAAAGCGAGGCGGCGATGGACAAAAACAACGCTGCGATCATCAAGACCGAAGCCGCCAACCAATGGAATTACTATCAGGCCAAATCCAGCCGCCAGAACCTGGCGGAACTGGCCACACATATTCCCGGCGTGGATGCCGCCCACTACAACGACGAAATCCAGCGCTATAAAAGCCAGAAGGAAGAGGTGCGCAAACAGGCCGAGAAGCTTGAAGCCACCTCCCTGGAATGGGACCGCAAATCCGAAGAAGCGCTGCACCAGCACCATCGTTGGGCCCAGGCGATGACGGCGATTCAGATCGCGATCTCACTGGCGGCGATCACCTTGCTCACGCGCAAGGAATGGCTCAAGCGCATGGCGTATTCGGCCGGCGGTGTGGCCGTGGTGCTGGGTAGCCTGGCATGGCTGCATCTCTGACCGAGCGCGGGCAACTGTGGGAGGAGGCCTGACTGCCACCACGTAAAATGAAACCTTGGCGCGCTGATTTCAATCCGCTATCTGAGCGATTAAAGTGTCGCGCCTCGAGAATTGAATCTCGAGATTCAGCCCATGGAGTTAAGCGTGAAGTACGTCAGTAAAGTAGTTGCAGCAGCCGTTCTTGGTTTCACCCTGGCAGGTTGCACCGGCACCGCCATGAAAACCCAGCAATACGACGCCAGCCAATACACCGTGCTCGGCCACAGCGAAGCCAGCGCCACCGGCATCATGCTGCTGGGCATTATTCCGATAGGCCAGAACAGCCGCTTCGTCCGCGCCCAGGATGCAGCCATCAAGGCCAAAGGCGGCGACGCCATGATCAACACCCAAGTGCAGGAAAAATGGTTCTGGGCTTGGGTACTGAACGGCTACACCACCAAAATTTCCGGTGATGTGGTCAAGTTGAAAACCGCGCAATAAGTAAGTTGCCGGGCGCCGAGCCTGGCAAGCGACGTTTCATGGGCCTGACTTCAGGGGATGGCCCATGAACCTCAGTAGTATTTACGTAATCTTGGCTGTCCTGTTACTTAACAGTACTGGCCTGCTAAGTTGCGTGCTTGATCAAGTTGAAAACGCGGATACACCGATAGTCTAAGGTTCACATTCTTCCGTTATCACACGCCCCCTTATGTGCCCTTCAATTGTCCGCTGCCACTCACGATGACTGGCGGGCATGCATCGAAAGCAGGGGCGATAGCCTGCCAATCGTGCGGTCTGTTCATCGATAAAAAACACACGATCCTTCACATACCCGCCTTTACTCAATGCCCGCAGTGCAGCCGGGCAGTCCAGGTGCCCGTAGATCTTGCTTCCTTTATGCCCGCCAAACTGACCCGGCTTGGAACTGAGGGCAGGCTTGCCGTGGGAATCCATGACTTTCCAACGCCTCATTACGCACCCTCCCCCCGTCCAGTCCCTATCCGGTGCAGTTCATCCGACAACGTGTGCAGCGTACAGGCTTTTCTCGCGCTCGATCAACTTGCGCTTGCGCTCCACCCCCCAACGGTAGCCAGACAAGGATCCATCACTGCGCACCACGCGATGGCATGGAATCGCCACTGCGAGTTTATTGGCCCCGCATGCGTTAGCCACTGCGCGGGTGGCACTGGGCATACCTATCCGCGCGGCGACCTGGGCGTATGTCTCGGTCGTTCCTGCAGGAATATCCCTCAGCGCCTGCCAAACCCGTTCCTGAAATACGGTGCCACGGATGTCCAACGGCAGCGCAAAACCGGTGCCCGGCGATTCGACAAAGCCGACGACAGTGGCCACCAGCGCCTCGAACTCGGCGTCGCCACCAATCAGGTTGGCGTTGGGGAACTGGTCCTGAAAGCTCTCCACCAGCACATTAGGGTCATCGCCCAATAAAATCGCGCAAATGCCGCGCGCGCTTCTGGCCACCAGGATCGAGCCCAGCGCGCTTTCGCCCAGTGCGAATTTGATATCCACATTGGCCCCCCCTGCGCGGTACTCGGTGGGTTTCATGCCGAGGATATTTTGTGATGCCTCATAGAATCGGCTATTGGAGTTATAGCCCGCCTCATAAAGAGCGTCGGTGATGGTGCCACTGAGCGAAAGCTGGTCTCTGACGCGCGAACGCAATGAAGCGACGCTGTAGGCTTTAGGCGTGAGGCCTGTAAGTTTCTTGAAGACTCGATGGAAGTGGAAGCTGCTCATGCCCACCTGTTCGGCCAGATCACCCAGGTTGGGAACCACGTCCGATGCATCGATAAGCCGGCAGGCTTCGGCAACAGCCGCCGCATGCTTCTGGGCGACGGCCGCCGGGTTGCTGCTGTCGCGCTTGGAGGGGCGAAACCCGGCCCTTTCGGCTTCAGCTGCGGTGTCGAAAAACACGATATTTTCTGGCCGAGGCAGCTTGGTCGGACTGAAGGGTTTGCAGTAAACCCCGGTGGTCAGCACGCCGTAGACGAAATCGAGGTCTGCATCAGCCTGGCGGTTGACGAGAATATTCCAGCGCGGATCGTCCTCGGCCCTCAGCACGGGCTGGGTGGTTTGGTCTTTAACGCATTCCATGGCAATGCCCCCATCTTCGCAATTTGCACAAGCCTATCGCTATTGAACCGCGTTAAAACTCCGAGTCTTGCTTTCATATTCGAACGTCTGGCCGTTCCATCACTGCGCATCATGGAATATTACGCCAAGGGTAAACCGCTCCCCCGCTCTGACCTCGCTCACGCCGTGGCGCGTAAATACGGAGTAGAAGCCTCTCGCCCCCTTCACGGGCCTGCGGTTGACGGCAAAAATCACTGCATCGCCCTTGCGCAGCGGCACTACGTTGACCCTGGACTGCATTCGTGGCCGCTGTTCGGTAAGCACGAATTCGCCGCCGCTAAAGTCGTCATTGGGCTCAGACAGGAGGATAGCCATCTGCACGGGAAACAGAATGTCTCCATACAGGTCGCGGTGCAGGCAATTGTAGTCTCCTGCACCGTAGCGCAGCAGCAGCGGTGTGGGGCGCTCTTGCCGGGCGTCGTGGCACTGGCTTAGAAAGTCTTCGTGGCGTTCGGGATAGGGAGGTTCGAGGCCAAGTTTAGTGTTCCAATAGTTGGCCAGTGGGACCATCTGCGGGTAAACACAGGATCTCAATGTGGCGATAATCGACGGCAGCGGGTAGGCAAAATATTTATATTGGCCTGAACCGAAGCCGTGCCTGCTCATATTGATACACGACCTGAAAATGTCCGGCTCGCAGTAGCTATCGATAAGACGCTGGCAGACGTCTGGGTCGAGCAGGTTCTCGATGACGGTAAAGCCGCTGGCGTTTACGCGATGCAGATGCTCACTCCAGTTTTCGCAAGCGAGCCTTGTTTCCAATGCCGTGTCGACCATTGCCATTCCCTTGTGGATTGCATGATTGTCAACATACCGCAGGCAATCCATGGGAGCCTCCGGTTTGTTGCTATCAAATTAATCCAGTGAACCGGCATGGGTTTCTTGGAGGCTGCAACTATCGCGAACGACCTGACGACAAGGACACCGCTCCAAAATCCGATTGGGGGAACAAAAACCGTAGAATGCAAAAAGGCCCCATTTATGGGGCCTTCAGGTATCAATATGGCGGTGAAGGAGAGATTCGAACTCTCGATACAATTTCTTGTATACACACTTTCCAGGCGTGCTCCTTAAGCCACTCGGACACTTCACCGTATCTCGTCAAACCAGTTCAGTCTGTCGAGGCGCGCTAATGTAGTCGAAAGCCTTTCTGATGGCAAAGGTTTTTTTCAGAATTTTCATGCGGTTAGACGGGTATGCCGAACAGCGTCTGTGTATGGGGGTGATTGTGCCAATCTCGGGCATGGCTCGGGATGGTCTACGCTGGCTATGGTGCCCTGCCCCAGGCGCTCTGCTGTCGGGTGTGGAGCGAAAGCCTGACTGGGCAGTCAGTCACGGCGCTTTACCCGCGCGGGCGTGGTGGGTAACGTCTGCTGCATCTTCTATAACAAGTCCTACAAGGAACCGCGTCATGAGTGAGTTGATTGCCTACCACCTCGAAGACGGTATCGCGACCCTGACCCTGAGCAACGGCAAGGTGAATGCCATTTCTCCCGCCGTGGTCAGTGCGTTCAATGCGGCGCTGGATCAGGCGGAGAAGGACCGGGCGGTGGTGGTGATCACGGGCACGCCTGGGATTCTGTCGGGGGGTTATGATTTGAAGGTGATGACGGCCGGCCCTAAAGAGGCCATCGGCCTGGTCACTTCGGGCTCGACGCTGGCGCGTCGGCTGTTGGCGCATCCGTTCCCGGTGATTGTGGCGTGCCCTGGGCATGCGGTGGCCAAGGGTGCGTTCCTGCTGCTGTCGGCGGATTACCGGATTGGTGTGGAAGGCCCGTTCAGCATTGGCCTGAATGAAGTGGCGATTGGCATGACCATGCACCACGCCGGTATCGAGCTGGCGCGGGATCGTCTGCGCAAGTCGGCGTTTCATCGGTCGGTGATCAATGCCGAGATGTTTGACCCGCAAGGCGCTCTGCAAGCGGGCTTCCTCGACAAGGTGGTAGCGCCGGAAGAATTGCACGCGGCGGCACTGGAAGCGGCGCGGCAGTTGAAGAAGATCAATATGAATGCGCACAAACACACCAAGTTGAAAGTGCGCAAGGCACTGCTGGATGCGTTGGATGATGCAATCATCCAGGACCAAAGCCATAACCTGATTTAACGTCCCACACTTGCTGTACCGAAGCCCGACCTTGAGTCGGGCTTTTTCTTACAATCCAAGCCGAATAACCCGGGCCGCTCTAGACAGGCGTTATCGGCACACGTTGAAACATGCGCTTAAACATCGCCTATCTCCTACCTCTGCAGGGGCAATTGCCGAATACAGTGCACATCCGTACACTGCGCCACCTTTTGTCCTGGTGGGCCGTGTCGATGCTGTTCCTGCTACGTATGTTGTTGATGAGCATGCACTTTATAGTCGCTGGTGTAGTGGGCGTGCTGTTGGGGATCTTCCGGCCGTTCAATCCGGACAACAGCCGTCTGTGCGCACGCCTTTACGCACTGCCGGCGATGTGGATCCTGCGCCTGAACCTGAAAGCCGATGTCGACTCCCTGCGTAACAAGCCCGGCACTTGCGTGGTGATCGCCAACCACCAGTCCAACTACGATCTGTTTGTGCTCGGCACCGTGGTGCCCCACCGCACGGTATGCATCGCCAAGAAGAGCCTGAAATGGGTGCCGTTGTTCGGCCAGTTGTTCTGGCTGGCCGGCAATGTGTTGATCGACCGCGGCAATGCGCACAAGGCGCGCCGGGCCATGCTCACCGTTACCCGCACCTTGCAACACGAAGACACGTCTATCTGGGTGTTTCCAGAAGGCACGCGCAACCTGGGCAGAGGTTTGTTGCCGTTCAAAAAAGGCGCGTTCCATATGGCGATCGCGGCCGGTGTGCCGATCGTGCAGGTGTGTGTCAGTAATTACGTCACGCATATGCGACTTAATCGCTGGAACAGTGGGGATGTACTCATACGCTCGTTGGCGCCGATTCCTACTGCCGGAATGACTGCGGATGACGTTCCGGCGTTGATGCAAACGTGTCAGGCGCAGATGGATGAGTGCATTGCGCAGATGGATCGTGAGCTGCAAAGCGCTTGAACGCCTGCGGCGTGGTCTGAGGAGCGCGCAGGGCGACGCGGAGCGTCACGGGGGGCATTCCCACGCAGAGCGTGGGAACGATCACTCTACGGAACGCCATTCGGGCTAAGCTGCCCAACATCTGTCCTCTTGATAAGAAGTGATCAGCACCATGGGTAGAGTCGTTGCGGCCGCCGTCTACAGCGCCGGAAAGAAAGTCACTGATATTACCCTCGACGAAGGCGCGGCCTGGGCCGCCAAACCCGGCCACTTTGTGTGGATCGGCCTGGAAGAGCCCAGTGCTCAGGAGCTGAACAACCTGCAACGCCAGTTCAACCTGCACGAACTGGCCATCGAAGACGCCATGGAAAAGCACAGCCGCCCGAAGCTGGAAACCTTCGGCGACGCGCTGTTTATCGTCACCTATTCACCGGTGCGGGAGAACGGCAAGCTGGAGTTTATCGAAACCCATATCTTCGCCGGCAATGGCTACATCATCACCGCCCGTAATGGACACTCAGCGTCCTACGGTTTTGTACGCCAGCGCTGTGAGGCGCGTCCGTTGTTGCTGGAGCATGGCGAAGATTTCGTACTCTATGCCTTGCTGGATTTCGTCACCGAAAACTACCAGCCAGTCAGCGAGGCGATCCACGCCGAGATCGATGAACTGGAGCGCAACGTGCTGTGCAGCTCCCTGAGCGAGCGCGACATCCAGAACCTTCACGGCCTGCGCCGCGACGTGTTGCGGCTCAAGCGCTATGTGGCGCCGATGGTGGAGATCAGCCAGGAACTGCAGAAGCTGAGCTTCCCGTTTATCGACAAGAACATGCGCCCATATTTCCGTGATGTGCAGATCCACGTCACGCGGCAGATGGAAGACCTGACGACCCTACGCGATATCGCTAGCCAGACCATCGAGATCGGCGTGTTACTGGAGGCCTCGCGCCAGAGCGTGGTGCAGCGCAAGTTCGCCGCTTGGGCGGCGATCCTCGCGTTCCCCACGGCGGTCGCGGGGATTTATGGGATGAATTTCCAGAACATGCCCGAGCTGCAATGGCACTACGGTTATTTTGCAGTGCTCGGGTTGATTGCGGTGGGCTGCACCAGCCTGTGGGCAAGCTTCAAGCGTTCGGGCTGGCTTTAGGTGTGTGCGCCACAAAGCGCATCATCCATTCCGCCACGGTCGCGCCGTGGTGGTCCCGCTCCAGGCTGGCCACGCCGTTGGTATAGACCTTTTCGCCCAGGGTTGTCTGAAGAATCTCAAGCAGTTCGCGGGAATAGTCGTGAACAAATTCCGGGTGGCCCTGGAAGCACAACACCTGGTCACCAATGTGATACGCCGCGATGGGGCAAAACTCGCTCGAGGCAATGACCGTGGCATTTTCCGGCAGGGTCGTGACCTGGTCCTGGTGGCTGATCAATAGCGTCAGTTCCGGCACTTGCGGGCTCATCCAGGGTGCCTTGGCATCGAGGGTGTAGTCGTGAATGCCCATGCCCCAGCCTTGGCTGGCGCGTTCGGTCTTGCCGCCGAGCAGCAACGCCAGCAGTTGGTGGCCGAAGCAGATACCCAATAACTTGTCGCCACGCTCGTAGCGCTGGAGCACGTAGGTCTTGAGGGTCTGGATCCACGGGTCGGTGCCGAAAGAGTCGGCCTTACTGCCGGTGATCAGGTACGCGTCAAAGGCTTCGTCATCCGGCGGGTATTCACCCTGCACCACGTTGTAAACCACAAACTCGGCGGCGATCGGCTGCTTGGCAAACAGGCGCTTGAACATCTGCCCGTAACCTTGGTACTGATCGATCAGGCCTGGACGCAGGATATCGGTTTCCAGGATGCAGACGCGTAGCGACATAAAAAATACCTGACACGGCGATGGGAATATTGAACACCCCAGAGCGTGCCTTGAAACACCTGTTCAAAGCAAGCCCTCCACCGCCTCATCAGCGGAACGTTTCACCCTGTGCGGCCTTCTCCAGAAGCAGCGCTGGCGGCGCAAACCGTTCGCCATACGTGTCGGCCAGATAGCGCGCCCGGGCAATGAAGTCGTTCAGGCCGTACTGGATGATGAACTGCAACGCGCCGCCACTCCAGGCGGCAAAGCCAATGCCGAAGATCGAACCGATATTGGCGTCGGCCGTGGACATCAACACGCCCTCCTCCACGCAACGCACGGTTTCGATGGCTTGGATAAACAGCAAGCGGTCGCGCACGTCCTGGGGCGAAATCTGTTTACCGGGCTGTTCGAACCGCGCCTTGAGTTCTGGCCACAGGTGCTTCCGGGCGCCTGCTGGATAGTCATAAAAACCGCCACCGGCGGCCTTGCCCGTGCGCTTGTATTCGTTGACCAGCAGGTCGATCACCGCCGTCGCCGGGTGGGCCTTCGGCACCTCGCCTTGGGCTTGCAGGTCCTTGGCGGTTTGTTGGCGGATATGGCTCATGAGGCTCAGGGATACTTCATCCGATACCGCCAGTGGCCCGACCGGCATACCGGCCTTGCGCGCTTCGGTCTCGATCATCGGCGCGGCCACACCTTCGCCGAGCATGGCGATGCCTTCGTTGGTGAATGTGGCGAACACCCGCGAGGTGAAGAAGCCACGGCTGTCGTTGACCACAATCGGGGTTTTCTTGATTTGCAGTACGAAATCAAAACCCCGCGCCAGGGTTTCGTCGCTGGTGTGAGCGCCCTTGATGATCTCCACCAGGGGCATCTTGTCCACAGGGCTGAAGAAATGCAGGCCGATGAATTTGCCTGGGTCCGGCACCGCAGTCGCCAAACCGCTGATGGGCAAGGTCGAGGTATTGGAAGCGATCACCGCGTCGGCGCCGACCACGCGTTGCGCGGCGGACGCTACCCTGGCCTTGAGTTCGCGGTCTTCGAACACCGCTTCGATCACCAGGTCACAGCCGGCCAAGTCGGCGTCATCCTGTGTAGGGCAAATCCGCGCCAAGGTGGCTTCGCGCTGCTCGGCGGTCAATTGCTTACGGCTGACGTTCTTGTCGAGCAACGCGGCCGAATGGGCCTTGCCCTTTTCGGCCGCCGCCAGGTTGACGTCCTTGAGCACCACGTCGATCCCTGCACAGGCGCTGGCATACGCAATGCCCGCCCCCATCATGCCGGCGCCGAGCACACCGAGCTTGCGCGTCACAAAAGGCGCAAAGCCCTGTGGTCGCGAACGGCCGGCGTTGATTTCATTGAGCTGAAACCAGAACGTGCCGATCATGTTTTTCGCCACCTGCCCGGTCACCAGCTCGGTGAAATAGCGGGTTTCGATCAAGTGCGCCGTGTCGAAATCCACTTGAGCGCCTTCCACGGCAGCGCAAAGGATTTTCTCCGGCGCCGGGAAACAGCCCTGGGTCTTGCTGCGCAGAATCGACGGTGCGATGGCGAGCATCTGCGCAACTTTCGGGTTCGACGGCGTGCCCCCAGGAATCTGATAGCCCTTGTTGTCCCACGGCTGCCGGGCCTCGGGATGGGCGAGAATCCAGGCGCGGGATTTGGCCAGCAGCTCATCGCGGTCTGCCGCCATTTCATCGATCAGACCCGCCTGCAATGCCTGCGCCGGCCGCACTTTCTTGCCTTCCAGCAGATACGGCAGGGCTTTTTCCAGGCCCAGCAGGCGCACCATGCGCACCACCCCGCCGCCGCCCGGCAACAGGCCCAGGGTGACTTCAGGCAAGCCGAGCTGCACAGAGTTGTCGTCCAGCGCGATCCGGTGATGGCAGGCCAGGCAAATCTCCCAGCCACCGCCAAGGGCCGCACCGTTGATCGCGGCCACCACCGGTTTGCCAAGAGTTTCCAGGCTGCGCAGTTGCGCCTTGAGCACGCCGACGCCGTCATAGAATTGCTTGGCGTGGGCGGTGTCGACCTGGATCAGCTCATTGAGGTCACCGCCGGCAAAAAACGTGTTCTTGGCCGAGGTAATGATCACCCCGGCCAGGTCGGCTTTTTCTGCCTCCAGGCGCGCAATGGTGGCCGCCATGGCCGCACGGTACGTGGCGTTCATGGTGTTGGCGCTTTGGCCGGGCATGTCGAGGGTCAGCACCACGATCTGGTCCTGGCCTTTTTCGTAACGAATGGCGTCGGTCATGACAGTTTCCCTAAGGCTCAGAGGCGTTCGATGATAGTGGCGATGCCCATGCCACCGCCGACACACAGGGTGGCCAGGCCGTAGCGCTGCTGACGCACTTCCAGCTCATCGAGCAAGGTGCCGAGGATCGCGCAGCCGGTGGCGCCCAGCGGGTGGCCCATGGCGATGGAGCCGCCATTGACATTGACTCGAGCGGCGTCGATGCCCATGTCCTTGATGAATTTGAGCACGACCGAAGCGAACGCCTCATTGACCTCGAACAGGTCGATGTCCTCGACGCGCAGGCCGGCCTTGGCCAACGCCTTGCGCGTGGCCGGAGCAGGACCGGTGAGCATGATGGTGGGATCGGTGCTGGTCACCGCCGTGGCAACAACCCGCGCGCGCGGCTGCAAGCCGAGCTCGCGCCCTTTGGCCTCGGAGCCAATCAACATCAAGGCAGCGCCGTCGACAATCCCGGAGCTGTTGCCGGGTGTGTGCACATGCTGGATGCGTTCCACTTGGCTGTAGACCCGCAACGCGGTGGCGTCGAAGCCCATCTGGCCGATCATTTCGAAACTCGGCTTGAGCTTGCCGAGGCCTTCGAGGGTGGAGTCGCCACGAATAAATTCGTCATGGTCCAGCAACACAATGCCGTTCTGGTCCTGCACCGCGATCAGCGACTTGTTGAAGGATCCGTCTGCCCGTGCCCTGGCGGCTTTCTGCTGGGACTGTAGGGCAAAGGTGTCCACGTCCTGGCGGGTGAAGCCTTCCAGGGTAGCGATCAGGTCGGCCCCAATGCCCTGAGGTGTGAAGTGGCTGTGCAGGTTGGTTTGCGGGTCGAGAACCCAGGCGCCCCCGTCGCTGCCCATTGGCACGCGGGACATGGACTCGACGCCGCCGACCACCACCAGGTCTTCAAAGCCGGAACGCACTTTCATCGCCCCGAGGTTGACGGCCTCCAGGCCCGAGGCGCAGAAGCGGTTGACCTGCACGCCGGCAACGCTGATATCCCAGTCCGCTACCAGCGCGGCGGTCTTGGCGATATCGGCGCCCTGGTCGCCCACCGGAGTGACGCACCCAAGCACAATGTCATCCACCTGGCGGGTGTCGAGGTCGCTGCGTTGCGCCAGCGCCCTGAGCAAACCGGCGACCAGGTTGACCGGCTTGACGCTGTACAGGGCACCGTCAACCTTGCCTTTGCCTCGGGGCGTGCGTATCGCATCAAAGATCAAAGCTTGGGTCATGATGGCCTCGAACCACAGTGGGTGTAGGCCCCTACCTTAAGCCCGATTGACACGGTTTCAATGACGGATGCGCTCAGTGCTTTTGACCCCCTCGCTCGGACGAACGGTAGGCAGCTACGGGAAACTCCGGGTTAATCGTTTTAGCTGTCTAGCCTCGGGGTTGGCGCCAAGATGGCACTACGCCTCATGCCGTTTTAAGCGGATAAAGTGCTTAGCTGATATGAAATGGATCTATGCGCCGAAGAACGACGGCTCTAAGGTTGAATCTGTAAGAAGCTGCTGCCGGGTTTTGCTGGAGCGGTTGTAAGAAAAGTTTCTCGCCAGGTCGCGATACTGGATTAACCGGTACGCATTTGACGTTCAGGAATAACAACAAAAGGCAGTCAGCCATGTTCAAACATTCGAAAGTACGTCAGGCGGGACTTATTCTGTTCGCCACCACACTGATTCTGATCTTGCCCAATTTAACCAAGGTTATCGGGTGACGACTCGACCTAATTATTCCGTGCGCACACAGTATCGGGATTACAGCGTTTGGCAGCACCTGCCGGGGCATTGCGTATAGTCGTCCTGTTGCAGGGGCTGTCTTTTTGCGCGCAGATTTGCGCTATCGTAGTTCTCCCGTCACCTCGAAACGGCCTGCCCTTTGAAATCGATCCTCGCCTTGCTCGCGCTGTTGCTGACCCTGCCCGCTTCGGCGGCGCAACTGACCATCGAACTGGACCACGCCAGCAAGACCTGGCAGACGGCGGACCTGCTCAAGCATCCGGACGCGCGGACGGTGCAGATCGTCGATGACGTTTCCTACAAGCGCACCATGACCTACCGGGCCGTGCCCTTGGCGAGTCTCCTACCGGGCCTGAACCCTGCGAGCCATGTGCAAGCGGTGGCCCTTGACGGTTTTGCCGCCGAACTCGCCGCCGCGCCACTGCTGGAAAACACTGGCGCTCGCGCCTGGCTGGCGGTCGAAGACCCGGCCCATCCATGGCCTGCGCTGGGAGACGAAAAACCGAGCGCGGGGCCGTTCTACCTGGTGTGGACCGATCCGCAGGCCGGGCATATCAGCCCGGAACAGTGGCCGTTTCAGATCTCCGGCATCAAGCAGCTGCAGACGGTCGCCGAGCGTTTTCCGGCGCTGCTGCCTGATCCGCAGTTGGCGGCCAACGATCCGATCAACCAAGGCTTTGCGGTGTTCCAGAAGAACTGTCTGGCTTGCCATCGCCTCAATGGCGGCGGCGATGCCCAAGTGGGCCCTGACTTGAATATTCCCTACAGCCCCATCGAGTATTTCAGCGGTGATTTTCTCAAGCGCTACATCCGTGACCCGCAAAGCATGAGGCACTGGCCGCAGGCTAAAATGCCGGCGTTTGCTGCCGGTGTGCTACCGGACCATGAGTTGGATTTGCTGGTGGGGTATTTGCAGCATATGGCGGGGCGCAAGCAGCAGCCTTGAGGCTCGCGCAGATCAAAAGTGGGAGGGGGCTTGCTCCCGATAGCAGTGTGTCAGTCAGCTTATCGGTAACTGACACACCGCCATCGGGAGCAAGCCCCCTCCCACATTTTGGATTGAGTACAGTCAGTCAGCCCGGCGCACGGCCATGCCGCATTGCAAAACTCCTGAAACAACACAGCCCCCTCCCACACTGGGCGCGGGTTGTATTTAAGATTATTGCTGCTGCACGGAAACCACCGGGGTCGGCGCGACAAACACCTTGGCATGCATCTGCTCATGCCCTCCCCCACGGCGCATGCCACGCACCGGGCAGGCGTCCAGGTAGTCCAGGCCCACGGCGAGTTTCAGGTGCCGCTCCGGCCGGGCCAATTGGTTGGTCACGTCAAAACTGTACCAGGCGTTATCCAGCCAGGCTTCGGCCCAGGCATGGCTCGCCAGGTGCGTGCTGTCTTCGGTGTACAGATACCCTGATACGTATCGCGCCGGAATCCCCAGGCTGCGCGCACAGGCCAGGAACGCATGGGTATGGTCCTGGCACACGCCCGCGCGGCCGGCGAAGGCCTCGGCAGCGCAGGTGTCGACGTCCGTGGCGCCCGGCGTGTAGGCCATGGATTGGTTCAGCGCCTGCATCAGGTCGATCAGCGCCGTGCGGTCGCGCCGCTGGTGGCAGTGTTGCTGGGCAAAACCGCGCAGGGCTTCGTCGGGCTCGGTCAGGCGCGTGCCGCGCAGGAACGGAAAGGCTGACTGGCTCTCGTGTTCAGCCTCACTCAATTCGTCGATATCCACCTGGCCACGGGCGCCGATGATGATGGCGTCGTGAGGTTCGTCCAGGGTCAGCACATGCAGGATGTTGCCGAATGGGTCCACTTGCGCCCGTACGGGGCGCGGCAGATCGAGCTGCCAGCTCAGCACACGCTGGCGCTCACTGTCGTGGGGCGTCAGGCGCAGATATTGGATGCTGGCGCGCACCTGGTCTTCGTAGTGGTAGGTGGTTTCGTGGCTGATGGAGAGTCTCATGCCGCCTCCAGGTAGGAGCTGTAGATGGCGTCGCCCAACTGGCGGACCAAGGGGATAAAGTCGGTCAGCCAAGCGTGCAGGCCTTCCTCGAGGATTTCATCGATGGCGGTAAAGCGCAGGCGCGCGTCCATCTCGGCGGCCAGACGCTGGGCCGGGCGACCGTTGAGGCCCGGCAGGCTGGCGAGGATCTGGTCGATCTCTTCGCTGCAAGCCCGTAGCGAGCGCGGCACATCAGCGCGCAGCAGCAACAGTTCGGCGACTTGCCGGGCGCCCGGCGCATCCCGATAGATCTCGGTGTAGGCCTCGAACGACGACAATGCCCGCAGCAGCGCGCTCCATTGATAGTAGGCGTGGGCCGTGCCATCGCTGACCGTTGCAGCCTGGTCGCCGGCCATTTCGTAACGCGCGTCCAGCAGGCGCAGGGTGTTGTCGGCGCGCTCGATGAAGGTGCCCAGGCGGATAAAGCGAAACGCATCGTTACGCATAATGGTGCCGTAGGTGGCGCCGCGGAACAGGTGCGAGCGCTCCTTGACCCATTCGCAAAACCGGCTCATGCCGTAGCGGCTCAAGCCCTGTTGGGCGATATCGCGAATATCCAGCCAGGTAGCGTTGATGTTTTCCCACATGTCGGCGGTAATTCGCCCACGTACCGCATGGGCGCTGGCCCGTGCGGCGCCAAGGCAGCTGTAGATGCTGGCCGGGTTGGCAGCGTCCAAGGCGAAAAAGTGCAGCAGGCGTTCGGCATGCAGTTCACCGTGGCGCTCGTGGTAGTCCTCCAGGGTGCCGGTGATCAACAGCGGCATGGCCAATTCGTGCAGGCCGTCGCCGCGCCCGTCCTGGGGCATCAGCGACAGCGAATAACTGACATCGAGCATGCGCGCGAGGTTTTCCGCGCGCTCCAGGTAGCGCGACATCCAATACAAATCCGAGGCAGTTCTACTCAACATGTGTCAATCCTCGACCACCCAGGTGTCTTTGGTGCCGCCGCCCTGGGACGAGTTGACCACCAGCGAACCTTCGCGCAGCGCCACCCGGGTCAGGCCACCGGGCACCACGCGGGTTTCCTTGCCCGACAGCACGAACGGGCGCAGGTCGATATGCCGTGGGGCGATGCCGTTTTCGACGAACGTCGGGCAGGTGGACAAACACAGGGTTGGCTGGGCGATGTAGGCGTGGGGCTTGGCCTTGATGCGTGCGCGGAAGGATTCGATTTCCGCCGCCGTGGACGCCGGGCCCACCAGCATGCCGTAGCCGCCGGAGCCTTGGGTTTCCTTGACCACCAACTCGGGCAGGTTGGCCAATACGTGGGACAATTCATCGGGCTTACGGCATTGAAACGTCGGAACGTTCTGCAGGATCGGTTCTTCATCCAGGTAAAACCGGATCATCTCGGTAACGAATGGGTACACAGACTTGTCATCCGCCACCCCGGTGCCGATGGCGTTGGCCAGCACCACGTTGCCCGAGCGGTAGGCGGCAAGCAGGCCCGGTACGCCGAGCATCGACGCCGGATTGAAAGCCAGCGGGTCGAGAAACGCGTCGTCGAGACGGCGATAAATCACGTCCACCGCTTTGGGCCCGTCGGTGGTGCGCATGAACACGCGGTCATCACGCACGAACAGATCGGCGCCTTCCACCAGCTCCACGCCCATTTCCCGGGCGAGGAAGGCATGTTCAAAGAACGCACTGTTGAAACGCCCAGGGGTCAGCACTACCACGCTGGGGTTATCCAGGGGGCTGGAACTCTTCAGGGTGTCGAGCAACAGGTTGGGGTAATGGTCAATCGGCGCGATACGCTGGGCCGCGAACAGCTCGGGGAACAAGCGCATCATCATCTTGCGGTCTTCGAGCATGTAGCTGACGCCGCTCGGCGTACGCAAGTTGTCCTCCAGCACGTAGTAAGTGCCGTCGCCATCGCGTACGAGGTCTACCCCGGAAACGTGGGAATACAGGTCACGGTGCAGGTCCAGGCCCTGCATTGCCAACTGGTATTGCTCGTTGGCCAGTACCTGTTCGGCGGGGATGATCCCGGCCTTGATGATGCGTTGTTCGTGGTAAAGGTCGGCGAGGAACATGTTCAACGCCTTGACCCGCTGGATACAGCCGCGCTCGACCATTTGCCATTCGCTCGCCGGGATGCTGCGGGGGATGGTGTCGAAGGGGATCAAGCGCTCCGTCCCTTGCTCGTCGCCATACAGCGTGAAGGTGATCCCGGCACGGTGGAACAGCAAGTCGGCCTCGCGTCGACGCTGGGCCAGCAGTTCGGCAGGGGTGTCGGCCAGCCAACGGGCGAACTCGCGATAATGGGGACGAACCTGCCCTGCCCCATCGTACATTTCATCGTAATAAGTGCGGATCATGCCGTACTCCTTGTCACCCGGACGACAGACCCTTCGCAAGGCCCGTGCCAGCGGCATAAACACTTTAAAATCAAAGGATTGGATAATCTCCGAATTCCCCTCGCACCGTCCTGGTGCGTGGAATGACCGCAGCCCCGCTACACGCCTCATCGTAATGCGGCGTTGGCCTATCAACAGCATAGTCAGAGTTGATTTCATTGCCCGCACGCTTGTGCGGATAATCGCGTCCATCAGCTGAACAGGACATGTCCTACAGCTAAACCCTTTGCACAACCAGTAACGTGCCGGCTCGTGTGATCGGCTCCTCGATCTTCCCCTTCAGCCACCCTTTCGGGTGGCTTTTTTTTGCGTGCAGGAAAGTGCAAATTCCGAACATTTTTACCGAGCCCAAACAAAATCGGCCGACCCAAAAGGTCAGCCGATACGCTGTGTTGCTCATAAACGCTACATGGGTAACCCACGTACCTCCTGCTTGACGCCCCAGCCTTCGATAATTCCGCCCAACGGCTCCACCACTGCCTCAAAGTCCTGCTCGAAGTCTCCTATGCCGTCGTACGTTGCAGACATGATTTTGCTCAGTTCCAGGTACCAGGCACCGTCGTCGCGGGCGCTGACCTGGGCGTTCAGGGATTCTCCGCGAAATCGACCCGCAGCCCTGCGCGCCCGTTCTTCATCCGGGAAAATCGCGTAGAACTCGATGGGGTGAAAACGTGAAAAGTCAAAGCCGCCTTCTTTCATGCGGCGCAGAACGTTGGTGCTGATGTCTTCTTGATAGGCTGTGCTCATGAAACGTCCTCCTCAGACTGATGGATAGACTTTCCGTGCTTCCTGAAACCCGCGCGCTGCTGGCGCGGGCACCACGGCAATAACGACACCGCAGGAAAACAAGCATGTAGCTGACAAGACCAGACCTTAGCGATTCATTCGCTGATCTCGATTGCAGAGTAACGCGAAGCTATCACCTCTACCAGAGGTGCATGGATCGCTTACAGGGAATATTCAGGCGCAGGGTTCGACCTTGAGGTCTTTGATACCGTTTTGATCGTGCAAGCTCTTGACCGTGGGATCAGGGACACGATCGGCAAGATCGTTGAGGTCCAACTTTTCCAATACCGGCGACACACGCACGCGCACCAGCTGTGCAGCTTCTTCCAGCGTCGGCTCATGATCGCAGTCAAACTGCTCGACTACCGGCTCGCCACGGTCATTGATGAAAGAAATGTTCCACTTCGGCATCGGTGCCTCCTCGATAAAACCCATGTGTGGGCTCACATCTATCTGGACCTTGAGGCTTCACCAAACGTTCCACTCAAGGCAGGAGGCACCGGATCAGGCGCGTTTACTTCTCGGCGTGTTCCTTCAGCGCTTTGAGCGTGTTGAACGGTGCGTCCACCACGAACTTGTTGGCCAACCACGACGGCACGCTGCCGCCTGGCTCGGTGTGCACCTGGTAGGTCACTTCGGTCTCGTTGGCGCCTTTGGGCACCAGCTTCCAGAAACCCTCTACCTGGGCGACCCGGACATAGCCTTTTTCTTCCGGCTTGTACGTCGGCACCCCTTGCAACGTGCGGGTAACGGTACCGTCAGCGGCCTTGGTGGTGGTGACATGGATATACGAGTCGCGATCCGTCACAGGGAACGGTGCCTTGAACTGGGTGTAGGTCCAGGCCTCATCGCCTTTCTTGTCGACCAGTTTCTGGGATTTGCACTCATGGATCCACGCGCAGGCGCCGGCGACATCTTCCTGCAGGGCCTGGATCTTCGCCACAGGCGCCTTGATCAGAGCCACACCGCGATAGGCCTTGTACTTGGAGCCGGCGACTTCGCTCAGGGACACCTTGATGCCGTCCTCATTCTTGGCGTCTTGCCAATCCTCAGCCTGGGCAGCGCCAGCGAACATCATCGTAAAACCGCATACCACAGCCATTCGTTTCAGCGAACCCATCGTTGTATTCCTTGTTGTTGAAGTTCCGATAGTAAAGCCCATCAAGCCGCCGTCATCTGCTCCCACCAACCGATCAGGCGGATCGCATCGGCCTGGTCGTTGCCGCAGACCTCTATATCTGCCTTGAAATCACTGCACACCGCTGGCCGCTCCGCTTGGCCAAACAGTTGGCATAGCTGTTCGACCGACAAGTGCAGGCAGCGTTCGCCCGCAGGTTTGCCGTAGGGCATTCCCGGCAGCGGCGAACTGATGGAGGGGGCGATGCAGCAAGCGCCACAGCCTTCACGGCATTTCATGACCAACAGGTCCTCGACGACTCAATGGGATGGCCGGGCTAGAGTACGCCCTTAAACAGCCGTTTTAAAATGGTCCAACAGGGGTTTTTCGTACAAAACAGAAGTGACCGACCAGTCTACGACCGGTGGTCAGTGGCGCGGGTCACTGATGCTCGGGGGGTTATTGCTTGAATTCAAAATCCAGCGCGGCACCTTCCACGTCACGTCGTTCTTCGTTGCGCAACTGCAGCTTCATCTCGTTGCTGAGCAAGCGGCCGTTGATCTGGAACGCGCTGTTGTCGGACGGTCTTTCACTGAACATCGGCGGCAATAACGGCACGCTCTTGGGTTTGGGCATGGTGCCGATGGGTTGCAGCAGCCTGACCATGTCCGAAGGCAGGGACAGGTCCAACTGTGCCGGTGGCAGCTTGGTCTGGGCGACTTCGTGGGCAGACTTGGACTTGCTTGCAATCGGTGCGCGCTTCTTTACTTTGGCGGTTTTCTTCTTCGCCTGCGGCGCCGGCTTTTTCGCAGCGGCCTTTTGTTCGGCGCTTGCAGCAGGCTTGGTGTCCGTCACAGGCGCGGCCGCCAGCGCAGTGCCGACGTTGCATAGACTTATCAAGCCAACCATCCAGACAGCGCGAAAAATTGAGGTCATATCGCCACAGCATTAACGGCAGAAGGCCATATGCTCGCTTGTTGTGCATGGCATGACAAGCACAGAGATCAATGTTGTCCCCTTTATGCCCCTCAAAGGCCCGCCGCCGTCTCTTGGCATAACTGGCTGGCAAGCATCCCCAGGGTCATCAGCGCACGCTCTGCCTCGCGGTTCCACGGGGTGCCGCAATTGAGACGGATACAGTGGTTGAACTGTTCCGTATTACTGAAGATCAGCCCCGGCGCGATACTGATGCCCTGTTGCAGGGCACGCACGTGCAGTTCCTGGGTATTGACCCGTCCGGGCAAACTGACCCACAAAATAAAGCCGCCGGTCGGACGGGTCATCTGGGTGCCTTCGGGGAAATATTGCTGCACCGCCAGCTGAAAAGCGCTGAGGTTCTTGCGGTATTCCTGGCGAATGTAACGCAGGTGCCGGTCGTAACCGCCGTTCTCCAGGTACGCCGCAACGCCCATCTGTGTGACGCTGCACGCGGAGTGGGTGCTGAACATCTGCAAACGCTGGATTTCCTGCTGGTACTTACCGGCGATCATCCAGCCGATGCGCACGCCGGGGGATAAGGTCTTGGAAAAACTCGAGCAATAGATGACCCGGTCAAGACGGTCATAGGCTTTCAGGGCCTTGGTGCGGCCCAGTTCGAACATCAACTCGCCGTAGATATCATCCTCGACAATTTGAATATCGAAATCCGAAGCCAGGCGCAGCAACTGTTTCTGCCGCTCTTCGGGCATGGTGCCGCCCAAGGGGTTGCTCAGGCGCGTGGTCAATACCAGCGCCTTGATCGACCACTGGTTGGCGGCCAGTTGCAGGGCCTCCAGGCTCATGCCGGTGGCCGGGTCGCTGGGAATCTCGATGACCTTGAGGCCGAGCAGGTCGGCCAGCTGCAGCAAGCCGTAGTAGGTCGGAGACTCAGCGGCGATCAGGTCACCGGGGCGCGTCAGCACGCGCAGCGACATCTGCAACGCGTCGACGCAGCCGTGGGTAATCACCACTTCGGACGGGTCCACCACCACGCCGGCATCGCGCATGCGAATCGCCACCTGGCGGCGCAGCGGTTCGAAACCGGGGCTGAACATGTAACTGAATGCACGCGGGCTCTGGAAGCGCGTGACCTTGGCCAACTGTTGGTGCAACGCCCGTACCGGCAGGTAATCCACGCTCGGCACCGCCGCGCCCAACGGGAATACGCCTTCACGGCGCGACTCGACCAGCACTTGCTGGATGATGCTGCTGCGGGTGACCAACCCTGGGCGTTCAACCCGCGCGATGTCCGGCGTTGGCGCCGTGAGTGCCGGCGTCTGGTGCACGTAATAGCCCGACTGCGGCCGCGCCCGGATCAGCCCCTGGTCTTCCAGGTTGGCGTAGGCCTGCAGCACCGTGGCATGGCTCACGTTGAGCTGGGAGCTCATCTTGCGCACCGAAGGCACACGCTCCCCCGGCTGATAAACACCACGCCGAATATCCTCAGCCAGTTGCTGGGCGATACGTTGGTAAAGCAACAGATTGGTCATGACGCAGCACTCGATTTCACGGGTATTTTATTTTTGTGTGAAACATACCGGCACAGTTTAGAAGTGTACGGGGACAGTTGCCACAATAGTCGAGCGCGGGCGGGAGTGACAGAAAAAACTGTAGGGGTCGTGAATAGAATTTTCAGGTGTATACAGAAAAATGTGGGAGGGGGCTTGCCCCCGATGGCAGTAGTTCAGTCAACACTTCAGTGACTGACACTCCGCCATCGGGGGCAAGCCCCCTCCCACATTTTGAGTTGCGCCGGACTTCAGCGAGCGGCGCCGAGTTGGCCTTTTTCGTCGGAGAACACAATTTCCACGCGACGGTTCTGCGCGCGGCCACGTTCGGACGCATTGGCCTCCACGGGGTATTTGTCGCCATACCCTTCAACCTGAATGCGTTTTTCGTCGATGCCCAGGTCAATCAGCACGTCTGCCACCGATTGCGCGCGGTCATGGGACAGGTTCAGGTTGTCGTGCTCGCCACCAGTGTTGTCGGTGTAGCCCTCGATGCGCACCTTGCGCCTGGGGTTCAGTTGCAGGAACTGCACGATCTTCAACACCGTGCGGTTGGCCGAGTTCTGCAGCTCGGCTTCGCCGGTATCGAACAGTACGTCGCCCAGGGTCATCACCAGGCCACGGTCGGTCTGGGTGGTCAGGCTGGCGATTTGCTGTTCCACCCACTTGCCCTGCTGTTGCACGCTGGCCAGCTTGCTCTCACGCAAGGCCAGTTGCAGGCGTTGACGCTCCAACTCGAGTTTGGCCAGGCGCTCGGCGTTAAGCCCTTGCTCGGTATGTTCTCGGGCAATGGCACTGTAGCGTTGGCTCAGGTAGGCGTAATGCACCACGTCGGCGCCGCTGCCCCAGTAGCTGGACAGGCGATCGGCACGCGCCAGGGACTCACCGGCGCGGATCACATCCTTGGGCGCGAAACGCAATACATTGGCGTCTTCCTTGACCCGCTGAAAGTCACTGCTGGCCTGTTGCAGTGCCTGCTCGCCAGTGGGCTGGCTGGCGCAACCGCCCAACGCTACGCTGCTCAGCAGCAATACAGCGCTCAAACCACGCATCGTCGGGCTCATTGGGCTTCTCCCAGCTGCAACTGCTTGCGCAGGCGGGCGATGCGGGTGTTGACCACGTTCAATTGCTCCTGGCTCTTGCCGGTCAGCACCTTGGCCTCGGCCAGGCGCGCATCCAGCTCAGCCTGTTCGGCCCGCATACGCGCGTGTTTGTAGGACTGGTCGGCCATGTCGGCCCTGGCTCTGGCAAATTTGTCTTCGGCTTGTTTCAGCTCGGCCGATTCATCGGCATTGGCACCGACCGCTGTGGCTTGTTCCAGGGCTTGCTGGGTCAGGCGCATTTGTTCGGTCGGCGCAGGATCGGTGGCGCATCCCGCCAGAGCGACAACGGCAAGGGCCGCGAAAAGAGGTCGAAGAGTCACTGAAAATCCCTACTTTGTTGGGGTGCCGACGGGTTGTTGCAATTGCGCCTTCCAGCGCTCGAGATTGCGCTGCAACGCGGTTTCCGCCACACCGGACGCGGGCAATTCTGTCATCTTTTTGGCCAGCTGTCCGCGCAGCCACGGATCATTGCAGGCGGAATTGTGGGAAATCGCCAGGTACAGGCCAGGCTGGTCGATCGGAATGTCGCGCGCCACCAGGTCATCGCTCATGCCCAGGGTCTGGGCCATGGCCATGCCGGAATAGCGGCTGGCGAGCACATAGTCCACCTCTCCCAGCAACAGTTTCTGGAATGCCGGCGTCAGGCCAGGCAGACGCTGCAGGGTCAATTGCTGGCTGGCAACGGTTTCGAACCCCGCACTCAAGCGCGCGCGCTCCGATACGACCCCCTTGTGGCCCTGCAAGTCGGCAGCGGTGCTATAGACCAAAGACGAGTCCTTGCGCGTCCAGACCAGGTAATCGATCTGCATCAAGGCCGGGTGTATGTAGTCGAGGGTTTGCAATTCGCCGAGGTTCAACGGCGCATCGGCGAGCATATCCATGCGTCCACTGCGCACTTCATCCAGAGCCAGGGAGCGTTTGCCGCCGTAAAGCAGGTCGATTTTCAGGCCGAGCTCTGTGGCCACCTGTTGCAGCATATCGGCGGTGGCGCCGATCAGGTGGGTCGGGTCCTGCGGGTCGCGCCACAGCAACGGCGGTGCATCCGGGCTGCCGGTGATCACCAGGCGCTCGCATTTGCCCGCCGCCAGCGACAACGTCGGCAGCAGCACAAGACCCAGCAGGATCAAAGGACGCAATTGCATGGCGAGGTGCTCCCACACGTCAAAAAAAAACCCGGTCACAAGACCGGGCTCTTTATAAGTGAAGCGACTGGATTAGACCAGCTTCTCCAACTCGGGGATGGCTTCGAACAAGTCCGCCACCAGGCCGTAATCAGCTACCTGGAAGATCGGTGCTTCTTCGTCCTTGTTGATCGCAACGATCACCTTGGAGTCTTTCATACCGGCCAAATGCTGGATCGCGCCGGAGATACCGACGGCGATGTACAGCTGTGGCGCCACGATCTTGCCGGTCTGGCCGACCTGCATGTCGTTGGGTACGAAACCTGCGTCGACGGCCGCGCGCGAGGCGCCGACCGCTGCGCCCAGCTTGTCGGCCAGGGCGTACAGGTGCTTGAAGTTGTCACCGTTCTGCATGCCACGCCCGCCGGAAACGACGATCTTGGCAGCCGTCAGCTCAGGGCGATCCGACTTGGCCAGCTCTTCGCCGACAAAGCTGGAAGTGCCAGCGTCGTGGGCGGCGGCAACCGCTTCAACCGATGCCGAACCACCTTCAGCGGCAACCGGATCGAAACCGGTAGCACGTACGGTGATGACTTTGATCGCAGCGTTGGACTGTACGGTAGCGATGGCGTTACCGGCGTAGATCGGGCGCTTGAAAGTGTCGGCGCTTTCGACCGAGATGATCTCGGAGATCTGGTCAACGTCCAGCTGCGCGGCAACGCGTGGCAGGATATTTTTGCCGTTGGACGTGGCGGCGGCCAGGATGTGGCTGTAGCCAGCGCCCAGCTCTGCAACCAGAGGGGCAACGTTTTCCGGTAGCTGATGCTCGTAGGCGGCGTTGTCTGCATTGAGCACTTTGCTCACGCCAGCGATTTTCGCGGCGGCTTCAGCCACGGGGCCAGCGCCCTGGCCTGCTACCAATACGTGGATGTCGCCACCGATTTTAACGGCTGCGGCCACGGTGTTCAGGGTGGCCGGGGCCAGCACCTTGTTATCGTGTTCGGCGATTACGAGGATAGTCATTATCAGATCACCTTCGCTTCGTTTTTAAGTTTCTCGACCAACTCGGCGACAGACTTGACCTTGATGCCCGCGCTGCGTGCAGCCGGCGCTTCGACTTTGACGGTCTTGTTGGTGGAGGTGGTGGAAACGCCCAAAGCGTCAGGCGTCAGCACTTCAAGCGGCTTCTTCTTGGCTTTCATGATGTTTGGCAGGGACGCATAGCGCGGCTCGTTCAAACGCAGGTCGGTGGTGACGATGGCCGGCAGGTTCAGGGAAACTGTCTGCGCGCCGCCGTCGATTTCACGGGTCACGGCAACCTTGTCGCCGCTCACTTCCACTTTGGAAGCGAAGGTGCCCTGGCCGTAACCGGTCAGTGCAGCCAGCATCTGGCCGGTCTGGTTGTTGTCGCTGTCGATGGCTTGCTTGCCAAGGATCACCAACTGAGGCTGTTCCTTGTCGACAACGGCCTTGAGCAACTTGGCCACGGCCAGGGAGGTCAGTTCTTCAGCGGACTCGACCAGGATGGCGCGGTCGGCGCCCAGTGCCAGGGCGGTACGCAACTGTTCCTGGGCAGTGGTCGGGCCGATGGAAACCACAACGATCTCGGTCGCCACGCCTTTCTCTTTCAGGCGTACGGCTTCTTCCACGGCGATTTCACAGAATGGGTTCATCGACATCTTGACGTTAGCCAGGTCGACGCCGGAATTGTCCGCCTTGACGCGAACTTTCACGTTGTAATCGACAACGCGTTTGACAGCTACAAGAACCTTCATGGATTCCTCGTTACTCTCCGGTGAAAAGAAAGTCGCCTAGGCAAGCCTGGCGGTTGATGCTCATCGGCACACAAGGGCACCTCCAAAAACGTCGGCCAGTGACTCAGCGATGGGGAAATGATGACCGTCCGTCAGGGGTGACTGGGAAGTCATTCTTTATCGCAGCGTGTAAACTGCGCGCCATCGTAGGGCGCGCGTCACCTGTCATACTTTTTGGACGTGCTCTTGAAACCTGCAGTCTGCCTACGGTAAGCGCAAAACCGACCGTATATTGACCGGAACGCCTATTCTGGTCAATACGGCAAAATGGTCAGTCATAAGCCGCGTTGCTTTGATTTACCTAGGCTGCGGGCAATTCAAACAAACGTTTGTATTGGACGCTGCCAGTGGTGTAGATATAATGCGCCACCTAGAGAGAAAGGTGGGTCTTGCCGTTGCTGCAGGGCCGTACCGAACCTCCACCCATTAGAAAAAAGCCTGTTGAGCCTTGAGTAGGAGATAGCCTGTGGAACGCGAATACATGGAATTCGACGTGGTCATCGTCGGCGCTGGCCCGGCTGGCCTGTCCGCCGCCTGCCGACTGAAGCAGAAGGCCGCCGAAGCCGGTAAGGAAATCAGCGTCTGCGTGGTCGAGAAGGGCTCCGAAGTGGGCGCACACATCCTCTCTGGCGCGGTCTTCGAACCGCGCGCGCTGAACGAACTGTTCCCGGACTGGAAAGCCCTCGGCGCGCCGCTCAACACCCCCGTGGTGCGTGACGACATCTATGTACTGCGCAGCAGCGAGACCTCCACCAAGGTTCCGGACTTCTTTGTGCCCAAGACCATGCACAACGAAGGCAACTACATCATCTCCCTGGGCAACCTGTGCCGCTGGCTCGCCCAGCAGGCCGAGAACCTGGGCGTGGAAATCTACCCGGGCTTTGCCGCCCAGGAAGCGCTGTTCGATGAAAGCGGCGTGGTGCGTGGCATCATCACCGGCGACCTCGGCGTCGACCGCGAAGGCAAGCCCAAGGAAGGCCTGTACACGCCGGGCATGGAATTGCGTGGCAAGTACACGCTGTTCGCCGAAGGCTGCCGTGGGCATATCGGCAAGCAACTGATCCAGCGTTTCAACCTGGGCAGCGACGCCGACGCCCAGCATTACGGCATCGGTCTCAAGGAAATCTGGGACATCGACCCGGCCAAACATCAGCCAGGCCTGGTGGTGCACACCGCCGGTTGGCCGCTGGATATCATGGGCAACGAGAACACCGGTGGCTCGTTCCTTTATCACCTGGAAAACAACCAGGTGGTGGTCGGCCTGATCGTCGACCTGTCCTACAGCAACACTTTCCTGTCGCCGTTCGATGAATTCCAGCGCCTCAAGCACCACCCGGTGCTGGCCCAGTACCTGGAAGGCGGCAAGCGCGTCAGCTACGGCGCCCGCGCTATCGCCAAAGGCGGCCTGAATTCGCTGCCGAAGATGATCTTCAAGGGCGGCGCGCTGATCGGCTGCGACCTCGGCACCCTGAACTTCGCCAAGATCAAAGGCAGCCACACTGCGATGAAGTCCGGCATGCTCGCCGCCGATGCGGTAGCCGACCGCCTGTTTGCCGAATCCGAGGGCGGTGATGAACTGACTGGGTATGTCGACAGCTTCAAAGCCAGCTGGCTGTACGAAGAACTGTTCGCCAGCCGCAATTTCGGCGCGGCGGTGCACAAATACGGCGCCATCCTCGGCGGCGGGTTCAACTGGCTCGACCAGAATATTTTTGGCGGCAAGATCCCCTTCACCCTGCGCGATACCACGCCGGACTACGCTTGCCTCAAGCTGGCCAAAGACAGCCAGAAGATCGACTACCCCAAACCCGACGGCAAGTTGAGCTTCGACAAGCTGAGCTCGGTGTTCATCTCCGGTACCAACCACGAAGAAGAACAGCCCTGCCACCTGAAGCTCAAGGACCCGAGCATCCCGATCGGCACCAACCTGCCGCTCTACGATGAACCGGCGCAGCGCTACTGCCCGGCCGGCGTATACGAAGTGGTCACCAAGGAAGACGGTGAGAAACGCTTCCAGATCAACGCCCAGAACTGCGTGCACTGCAAGACCTGTGACATCAAGGACCCTTCGCAGAACATCACCTGGGTGACACCGGAAGGTGCGGGTGGGCCGACTTACCCGAATATGTAAGCCAAACCAGGCTCCCCAAGTGGGAGCCTTTTTTATGGCCAGCATCAATTAAAAATGTGGGAGGGGGCTTGCTCCCGATGGCGGTGGGTCAGTCACAATTTGGCTGACTGATGCACCGCTATCGGGAGCAAGCCCCCTCCCACATTTTGGTCACATGGAGTCAGCGAGATCTAGGCAGCGCGCTCTTCACCGGGGTTACGCAGGAAGTAGCGTTTATACTCGCGACTGAACTGCGACGTACTCTGATACCCCACGCCATGCGCCGCCTGCGCCACGCTCACCCCCTCCACCAGCAGCAGTTGCTGGGCCTTCAATAGCCGCAAGCGCTTGAGATACTGCACCGGCGACAACAGCGTGCAGCGCTTGAAGTGTTCGTGAAAGGTCGATGCACTCATGTGCGCATAACCGGCCAACGTCTCGATGTTCAGCGGCTCGGCGTAATGGGCATGCAGGTGATTCAATGACGTGGCGATGCGCGAAAACTGTCCCTGCTGTTCCACCAACGCACGCAACACATCGGCCTGGGGACCGCGCAGTGCAGTGAACAATAATTCACGCACCCGAGCCGGCCCCATGATCCGGCTCTCCAGCGGATCGTGCAGGCACTGCAACAGCCGTTCGACACACCCGCGCATGGCGTCATCGAGCACCACCGAACTCATCGATTCCAGGGTCTGCGCCGCCGGCGGCGGTCCGGCCTGTATGCCCATGGCCATGACCAGTTCGCCAAGCACCACGCGGTCAATGCCGACGGTGACGCCATACAGCGGCGCATTCGGCAGGGCAAACGTCTCGCATTCAAACGGCACCGGCATCGCCTGGATCAGGTAATGCCCGGCACCGTATTCCAGGGTGCGCGGGCCGAGATAGGCGACTTTGCTGCCCTGGGCCACGATCATCAGGCTCGGCTCGTAAATCTGCGGCCCGCGCGCCACATCGCAACTGGCGCGTAAGACTTTCACGCCGGGCAGATTTGTCGGGGAGAAACCGTCGCGAGGCGTGAGCCCCTTTATCAAGGCGACCAACGCGGCATTCGCGTCGAGATGGCGGGTCAACAACATGGCAAAAAACTTCGCGAAAAAGGGATGGGAGCATCATCGCAGATCTGGCGGCCGGTAGATCCAAACCAAGGGCACGCCCGGACGAATAGGCATGAGACTCGGAGCAATCACCATGGCCGCATCCGAGGGTGGCGCGGAGAATGGCCCGCCTCACTTGTCACTGCTTTTGCGAGGTTTCTCTATGTACACCGCCATCGGTTACGCCGCCCAGTCGGCCACCACTCCCCTCGCCCCCGTGTCGTTCGAACGCCGCAGCCCACGTGCCGATGACGTGGCTATCGAGATTCTCTACTGCGGCGTGTGCCACTCCGATATCCACCAGGCGCGCAACGAATGGGGCATTGCCGTTTACCCGCTGATGCCCGGCCACGAGATCGTCGGCAAAGTCACCGCTGTCGGTGCCAGCGTTACCGCGCACAAGGTCGGTGACCTGGTCGGCGTGGGTTGCATGGTCGACTCCTGCCGCCACTGTGAAGCCTGCCAATCGGACCTCGAGCAATACTGCCTCGAAGGCCCGACCATGACCTACGCCACCCCGGACCGCGTGGACGGCAGCAACACCATGGGCGGATACTCCGACAGCATCGTGGTCAGCGAGCACTTCGTGGTGAAGATCCCGGCCAAGCTCGACCTGGCCAGCGCTGCGCCGATTCTCTGCGCGGGCATCACCACGTACTCGCCGCTCAAGCACTACGGCGTCAAGGCCGGCGATAAGGTCGGGATCCTCGGCATGGGCGGTTTGGGCCATATGGGCATCAAGTTCGCCAAGGCCATGGGCGCCGAAGTGACGCTGTTCACACGTTCGGCGAGCAAAGCCGAAGAAGGCCGTCGCCAGGGCGCCGACCATGTGATCGTGTCCACCGATGCCGAGCAGATGAAAGCCGCCGCCGGGCATTTCGACTTCCTGCTCGACACCATCCCGGTGCAGCACGACCTGAACCCCTACCTCGATGTGCTGCGCTTTGACGGCGTGCATATCCTGGTCGGCTTGATCGAGCCGGTGGACCCGCCCGTCAATGCCGCCAAACTGGTGTTGGGCCGCAAAGTGCTGGCCGGCTCGCTGATCGGTGGCATTGCCGAAACCCAGGAAGTTCTGGATTTCTGCGCCGAGCATGGGATCACCTGCGACATCGAGATGCTCGACATCCGCCAGATCAACGAGGCTTACACGCGGATGATCGCCGGTGATGTGAAGTACCGCTTCGTCATCGACATGGCGACCCTGAAGGCCTGATCAGGCCTTCGCGCCCAGTTCCGCCGAGAGCCGAGCCGCGATCTGTTTGATCACAGGGATCAGCTCGGCCATTTTCTCCAGCGGCATGTAGGGCACGGTACTGGCGATGCTGATGCCGGCGACGATTCGCCGGCTGGCATCGCGCACCGGTGCGGCGACGCAACGGATCGACGGTTCGTTGTCTTCCAGATCGAACGCATAACCGCCCACCACGTATTCATGCATGCGCTGCTCGAACTGCGCCCAAGATTGCTCGGGGTGCTGCGGCCACTGCAGGTTCTTGCCCCCCGCTGGCAGGCTGACGTGGTACAGCCGCCGCCACTCTTCCACGCCGTCATCGAGCATCAACGCTTTGCCTATGCCGGTGCGCGCCAGCGGCATGCGATGACCCACCCGCGAGCGCATTTCCGGTCCGTTACGACCGGGGTTCTTGTGCAGGTAGAGCACCTCGTCGTATTCGCGAATCGCCAGGTGGATGGTGTCGCCGGTGAGGGCTGACAACTCGTCCAGGTAAGGCACCGCCAGGTTGACCAAGGGCAGTTCTTCGCGGGCCTGGAAGCCCAACTCGATCAGCTTCGGCCCCAGCAGGTAACCGACTTGCGGCACCACGCGCAGGTAACGCTCCTCCACCAGGCAACTGGCCAAGCGGTGCGTGGTGCTGCGGGTGGTGCCGATGCGCCGGGCGATCTCCTTGAGATCCCGCGCGCCCGCCGCCACCGCTTGCACCACGCCCAGTCCGCGCAGCAGGGTCTGGGTGCCGGTGGGGGCAGTGTCTTTGACGGGGGTGTGGGGGTTTTCCAGCATATCGGGCCTATTGGGAAGTACGAAAACGGCGCCATTATGGCAAAAGCTGCCTCTGGATACAGAGGAGATCAAATGTGGGAGGGGGCTTGCCCCCGATGGCGGTCTGTCAGTAACAGATGGGCAAACTGGCACACCGCTATCGGGGGCAAGCCCCCTCCCACATTTTGATCTTCATATGGCAAGGATCTAGCGTTGCTTCATGCGGTCGATGATCACCGCCAGCAACAGGATCGAACCCCGAATCACGTACTGGTAAAACGTGTCGATGTTTTTCAGGTTCATCGCGTTCTCGATGATCGCCAGAATCAACACCCCGGCAATCACATGGCGGATCATGCCAATACCGCCGCTCAGCGACACCCCGCCCAGCACGCACGCCGATATCACCGTCAGCTCGAAACCCTGGCCGATCATCGGCTGGCCCGAGGTCATGCGCGAGGCCAGGATCACCCCGGCCAGTGCGCCGATCAGACCGTGCACGGCAAAAATGATGATCTTGGTACGGTCAACGTTGACCCCAGCCAGCAGCGCCGCTTCCTGGTTGCCGCCAATCGCCATGGTGTTGCGCCCATAGGTGGTGTAGTTGAGCAGCCAGCCAAAGAACACAAAGCACAACACGGTAATGATGATCGGCACCGGCACGCCCATCAGTTGGCCGTTGCCGAACACAAAAAAGCGCTCGTCCATCACCCCCACCGCCTTGCCGTTGGAGAAGATGTAGGCCAGGCCGCGCACAATCTGCATGGTTGCCAGGGTGGTGATCAGCGCGTTGATGCGCAGCTTGGCGATGACAATGCCGTTGATCAGCCCCACCAGCAGGCCCATGGCCAAGGCCGCCGACACGCCAAGCACTACGCTGTCGGTATCTCGAATCACGATCCCCGCCACCACGCCGGCGCAGGCGATCACCGAGCCCACCGACAAGTCGAAGTGCCCCGAGGCCAGGCAGAACAGCATGGTGCACGCGGCGATACCCACGGTTGAAATCGCCAGGCCCAGCCCGCGCATGTTCAGCGGCGACAGGAAGTTGTCGATAAACAGCGCGCTGAGCACAAAGATGCCCAGCGCCGCCAATAGCATTACCCAGTCATCCAGGAATTTGCGCTGGTTGAAACCCGGCCAGAAGCCTTTTGCAGTTTTTACCTCAGACATACCCGTACCCTCGAATTCTTCAAGCCCGCGTACGCGGGAGTGCCAGTTGCAACAGCCGTGCTTCATCCGCCTGTTCGCGGGGTAGCTCGCCGGTGAGGGTGCCTTCGCTCATCACCAGGATGCGGTCGGAGATGCCCATGACTTCCATCAGGTCGCTGGACACCACGATCACCGCAATGCCCTGCGCCGCGAGGTTGTGAATGATCTGATAGATCTCCGACTTGGCGCCGATGTCGATACCGCGCGTGGGCTCGTCCAGCAGCAGCACTTTCATCGGCATCGACAACCAGCGGCCGAGAATGGCCTTTTGTTGGTTGCCGCCGGACAGGTACATGATCTTCTGCTCGGCGTTCGGCGTTTTCACCCTGAGCGCCTTGATCTGCGTGTCGGCGTTGCCCTTCTCCCAGTGATCGCGCAACAGCCAGCCAAATGCCGCATGGGCGCCACGCGCACTGATGTTGATGTTCTCGGCGACACTGGCCAGCGGAATGATGCCCTCCTTTTTGCGGTCCTCAGGGCACAGCAGTACACCACCGGCGATGGCATCGCGCGGGGAGCGCAGGCGCAGGTTTTCTCCGCAGAGTTCCAGCTGCCCCGCCGTCTTGCGTTCAAGGCCGCTGAGCAGGCGCAGCAGCTCGGTACGCCCTGCGCCGACCAAGCCAAACAGGCCGAGAATCTCGCCCTTGTGCACCTGGAAACTCACCGGTTCACGCAAGCCCGGCCCGAGCAGGCCGTCGACCTTGAGCGCAACGTCGCCCTGCTCCCGTGGCCGGTAGTCGTAGATGTCCTGGATATCGCGGCCGACCATGCAGGTCACCAACTGGTCGTGGGTCAATGTGCCCATGTCGTCGAAGGTGCGCACAAAGCGGCCATCCTTGAATACCGTCACCGCGTCGCAGATGCGGAACACTTCTTCCATGCGATGCGACACGTACAGCACCACTTTACCTTCATCGCGCAGGCGCGTGATGATCGCCATCAACCGATCGATTTCGCGGGCAGACAAACTGCTGGTCGGCTCGTCGAAGGCGATCACATGGGCGCCACGGGACAGCGCCTTGGCGATTTCCACCAGTTGGCGCTGGCCCAGGGACAGGCGACCCAGCTTCTCCTGGGGGTCGATTTCATCGGCCAGGCCCTTGAGACACGCCAGCGCCTGCTGGCGCAGCAAACCACCGTTGACCACACCAAAGCGCGACGGCATATGCCCGAGGAAGAGGTTTTCGGCCACGGTCATTTCCGGCACCAGGTGCAGCTCCTGGTGGATCACCGCGACGCCGCTGGCAATGCTGTCGGCGGCGCTCTTGAACGCCATGGTCTGCTCGCCGATCTGCAGCGTGCCACTGCTGGGGATATAGGCGCCGCCGAGGATCTTCAGCAGCGTCGACTTGCCCGCGCCGTTCTCGCCCATCAGCGCATGCACCGAGTGCGGCCGCGCTTCAAAGCTGATCTGCGCCAGGGCTTTCACACCGGGAAAATCCCTGCCGATGCCGTTGAAACGCAAGGCCGCGCCGGTCATTTCCAGAGGCCGATTTTGGTCAGTTCTTCCTGGAAGTTGGCGCGGGTGATCAAGGTCACTTCGTCCATGGCCGTGTATTTAGCCGGCTCCTTGCCGGTGGTGACCCACTCGTACATCGCCAACGCGGTGTTGTAGCCCTCGATATGCGGGCTGGGCAGCATCGAACCGAAGAAGCCGCTGTCGGCTTTCTTCAATTCGCCGATGGCGTCGGTGCCATTGATGCCGATACCGATCACGTTGGCGGCCTTGAAGCCGGCGCTTTCGGTAGCGCGTACGCCGCCCAGCACGGTGTTGTCGTTCATGCCGCCGATGATCAGGTTTTTCGCGCCGCTGGGCAGCTTGACCAGCGCCGAGTTGGTGGCGTCCATGCTGCCTGGCACGTCGAGGGTTTTCAGCGCGGCGGTCAGGATATGGTCCTTGGGAATGCCGGCTTCTTCCAGGGATTTGATCGAGCCGTCGGTGCGTTTCTTGCCGGTGTCGAGTTCGTTGAAAGTGTTGATCACCGCATAGGTGTCCTTCCAGTCCCAACCACGTTTTTTCGCTTCGGCGGCCATGGCGGCGCCCTGCTTCTGGCCCACTTCGAAGGCGGCCATGCCCAGGTACGGCACGTCCTCCATGAAGTTGCCCTTGGCATCGACGAAGCGGTCGTCCACGGCCATTACTTTCAAGCCGTTGACCTTGGCCTTGGCGACGATGGCCGGGCCCAGGGACACGTCCGGCGGGCAGATCACAAAGCCTTTAGCGCCGTTGGCGGCCAGGCTGTCGATGGCCGAAAGGGTTTTTTCACCGTCCGGCACGGCGATCTTGATCACGGTAAAGCCGTGTTCCTTGCCGGCTTTTTCGGCGAAGGCCCATTCAGTCTGGAACCAGGGTTCTTCGGCCTGTTTGACCAAAAAACCGATCTTCACTTCCTCAGCGGATACGAACCCACTGAACGCCATCGCAAGCGCCACAGCGCCGAGTGTTTTCTTGAACATGGACCACCTCATTGTTGTTATTGGAAAACGCTTTAGTCGTGGTACATCACCGACCGCCCGCCATCAATCATCAGGCAGGTGGCATTGATAAAGGGCGCCTCGTCGGTCGCCAGAAACAGCGCGGTCATCGCCACCTCGATGGGCTGGCCGATGCGCTTGGGCGGGTGCAGGTCGAACGCACGCTGACGCTCCGCAGAGGGGTCAGGGAACCCGTTCCAGTAGTCGACGTTGAGCTGGGTTTCGATATAGCCCGGCGCAATGGCATTCACGCGAATACCCTTGGGCGCGTATTCGATGCCAAGGGCGCGGGTAAGGCCGAGCAGGCCGTGCTTGGCGACAGGGTAGGGAAAGCAGCCGGGAATGATGTGGCTGGAATGGGTGGAAGCAATATTGATGATGTTGCCGATGCCCTGCTCGATCATGTGCGGCAGCACCGCGCGGCAACCGTACCAGGCGCCGTCAAGGTCAATGGCAAAGCAGCGGCGCCAGTCTTCGTCGGTCATTTCCAGCGGGTCGCGAAACACATTGACCCCGGCGCAGTTGACCAGCACGTCTACGCGGCCGAAGCGCTCGATGGCCACAGTGACCAGCGTCTGCCATTGCTCTTTGGAGGTGATATCGACGGCCTGCGCGACAATCTCGGCGCCACGCTCGCGCCAATGGGCCGCGACTTTTTCGATTTTGTCCGCCTGGATATCCGCGATCACCAACCGCGCCTGCTGCGCCTGGAAGCAGGCGACGATTGCCTCGCCAATGCCTTGTGCGGCGCCGGTGATGATCACCACCTTGTGCTTGAGGCGCTCGCCGTAAGTCGGCTCGGGCACGGCGGGTAAGGACAACGGTTGTGCCTGCATCGCTTCACCTGTTTTATTTTTGGCAGTGAGTGCTGATGCAGGCGACTATAAACCCAGACCTTGAAATATCTCAATATATAAATTTACGTCCCACAATGTGAGTAAACACATTAAAAAGCCGGCCATGAATGGCCGGCTCCGGGGCGCCTGTCAGCCTTGGGCGAAATCCCTTAGCGCATCGCCTTCCATGCGATAGCGCACCCATTCTTCCTGGGGCTGCGCGCCAATGGATTTGTAGAAGGCAATCGCCGGCTCGTTCCAGTCCAGCACGCTCCATTCGAAGCGGCCACAGCCGTTGTCGCAGGCGATCTTGGCGAGGTGGCGCAGCAACTTCTTGCCCGCCCCGCCGCCACGTTGTTCGGGGTTGATATAAAGGTCTTCCAGGTACAGACAGTTGCTGCCCAGCCAAGTGGAATAACTGAAAAAGAACACCGCAAAGCCAATCGGCAAGCCGTCGCGCAAGCAGATCAGGCCGTGGGCGGTGGCGCCCTCACTGAACAGGCTGCGCTCTATATCCACCACGCTGGCGATCACTTCGTGCCGGGCTTTTTCATACTCGGCCAGTTCCGTGATGAAGGTCAGAATCTGCGCAGCATCGCTGGGTACGGCGGGGCGAATCTCGATGGTCATGGGTGCGCCTTGGGCAAGTTCAAAGCCCACATACTAAGACGCTTTGATGACCGATTGCAGCGCATTTTCCATGTAGTGGTTACACAAAATCTTACAGGTCACGCAAGACCGTTCGTCGCCATCAAGGCACAAACCGCAATTGGGGGCTGACCAATACAGGGTAAGGACATCAATCATATGGAGACACCCTCATGAAAAATTCCAAATTGGCTGCCCTCGCTCTCACCGGCCTGTTGTCTGCAGCGTCGCTGAGCGCTATTGCCGCGACTTCGTCCACCGGCACGACGGACCCGGTCGGTTCCCCACCAAGCCCTGCCACCCAGGAATCCCAGGATTCCATGGGCACAGGCCTGGACACCAATGGCGGCGCGATCATCGACAACACCAACGGCGCCGACCCTCGCACCCAGGGTCACGATACCCAGCGCCAGGCACCTGCCGCCGTCGGTAACGGCAAAATGGGCCCTTCGGTCAACGAGCCGAAGATCAATAAAGGCGACGACTCGAATCTGCCGGGCGCACCGAAGCAACCAGCGCCTTGATGCATCCCTGGCACGATCAACACCCGATCATTTCCCAGTGAAGAGGTACACATGAACGTCGATACAAACCTTGAAAAAGAAGTCCTCACCCGCCTGCTGCATGCCCACCCGCAAGGCTTGGGCAAGGAGGTGCTGGACAACTACCGCGGCGAAAAAGAAGTCGCCAGTGTCTTGGCGCACTTGCAGGACCGCGGGCTGATCAGGGATGGGCATGTGACCACCGACGACGCCGGTGAATATTCGTTTAACCTGCCGATCAAGTTGACCGCGTCGGGTGTAGAAGAAGCGCGCAAGCTCGAAGAACCATCCGTTCAGTGATTCATTTCTGGTCTGGCCCCGCAGCTGGGGCCAGAAGGAGTTTTAGCGATGCCTCGTGGAAGCAAAGCCAAATACACCACCGAACAGAAACGCAAGGCCGCTCATATTGAAGACAGTTATGAGCACAAGGGACTGTCCAAGGAAGAAGCCGAAGCCCGTGCCTGGGCCACCGTCAACAAGCAGTCTGGCGGCGGCGAAAAGGCTGGATCCGGCAAACGCAAAGCACCGGCGAAGAAGGCCGAGGATCGCCAGGATTCGGCGAAGCGCGCAGCAGCCAGTCGCGAGGGACAGCCTCGCAGCAGTCGCGCCTCGCTGGGGACGCAAACCAAGGAAAGCCTGATGAAAGAAGCGCGGGCCAAGGATATTCCCGGGCGTTCGACCATGCGTAAGGATGAGTTGATCGAAGCGCTACGCAAGGCCGGTTGAAAAACACCGAACAAATGTGGGAGGGGGCTTGCTCCCGATAGCGGTGTGTCAGCCAGTTCATCTATAACTGACCCACTGCAATCGGGAGCAAGCCCCCTCCCACATTTTGATGTGTGTTTATTCAGAAACTAATGCGTCGACTTCGGCGGTGCCAGGGGAAGTCGCCGGCCCCCAGCGCGTTACCGCCAGCGCCGCCGCTGCATTCGCTCGGCGCGCCGCCTCAACCGGTTTCAAGCCCTTTGCCAACCCGGCAATGAACACCCCCGCATGCGCATCCCCCGCGCCATTGCTGTCCACCGCCTGCACCTTGAAACCCGGCACATGATTGATGTTACCCACCTGCCCGACCCAGCACCCATTCGGCCCATCGCGCACCACCAACAGCGTCTCAGCCGGCAGGTGTCGTCTCAACTCGGTCAACGCGGCGTCGATATCCATGGCCCCGGTGAATGCCAGGGCTTCAGGGCCGTTGCTGGTCCAGATATCGATACGCGGCAACAACGCGCGCATCAAGGCCGAGTCCGGCGCCTTGACCAGCGGGCCCGGATCGAACACCACCATCACCTTGCGCGACAGCGCCAGCAACCAGTCGATCAGTGGCTGCGCCTTGCCTTCAAGCAGCAGGCTGTAACCACTGACATACACGTAATCGTCGGCACGCGGGACGATGCCGGCGAGGTCTTCGGCACTGAGTTCACCCTCAGCACCCAGATGGGAAATGAACGTGCGCTCGGTGGTGGCTTCGGTCAGGGCCACACACAGACCCGTGTCCTTGCCGCCGCTCGCCGGCAGTGCCATCTCGATCCCTTCGGCCTGCATCGCAGCGCGGGCCAGGTCACCAAACCGACCGCTGCCGTGCCGCCCCAGGTAAACCACCGGCAGACCATTGCGCCGCGCCGCAGCCATGACGTTAAAGCCGCCACCGGCTTCGAAACGGGCAGAGCTGGCCAGCACGTCGCCACCGCTCGCCGGTAACCTATCCAGGGCCATGACCAGGTCGACGATGACCTGCCCGGTGTGCAGCAATCTAGACATTAGGGCTCTCAACTAACGCCGCACGTCGATCGGCCGCGCCGCCCAATACCGCGTACACCCCGCCGGCTACCAGGAAGGTGACGACCCAGCCGAGGCCGTTATGGCCGAGCCAGGAGTCGGACAGCGGCCCGGCAAACCAGATGTTGTCCGCAGTGATGCCGATGGTGGTGAAGCTGAACCCCAGCACGATGGCCAATGCCCACGCGCCAAACGCGCGCCACTCCACACCGCCGCGATACCAGTAGGCGCTGCTCGGGCTCACATTCAGCAAATCCGTGGGGCTGTAGTAGTGACGGTGAATCAGGTCGACCACGAAAATCCCCACCCAGGCGGTGATCGGTACCGCCAGCAACGAGATGAAGGTAATGAACGGGCCGTAGAAGCTGTCGGCGATCAGCATGAAATAAATGGAGCCGGCAAAAATCGCCACGATGTCGACGATCACCGCATGCACACGCTTGACCTTCAAGCCCAGGGTCAGGGTGGTGAGGCCGGCGGAATACACCGACAGGTTGTTCGACAACAGCAGCCCGCCGAACGCGGTGATCAAGTAAGGCACCGCCATCCAGGTCGGCAGCATGTCGCGGATCGCAATGATCGGGTCCGTGGCCGAGGCCAGGTCGTTGTTACCCACCGACAGCAGGCCACCCAGGGTGATCAGCAACACCAGCGGAATGCCCGCGCCGAACGCGGCGGAGGCCACCAGGCGCACCGCCTTGACGCTGCGATGCTGGTAACGGGACATATCGGCACCGGCGTTGGCCCAACCGATACCGGTGCCGGCCGCCATGGTGCCGACGCCGATGATCATGGCGCTCAGCGGCGCTGGGGTGGCGTTGAACACCGCGTTCCAATCGATGGTGGCGCAGAGGAAGCCGCCCACCAGGATATTCAGGGCGCCGAACACGTAGGTCGCCCATTTCTGGATCACCAGCAAGGTGGCATGGCCCAGGCCGGAAACGGCCAGGGTCAGCAGCACGAAGAGGCCGATGAAGATCAGGGTCAGCAACGGCGCGCTTTTCGCTTCTACCGGGGAACCGAACAGGATCGAGCACAGCGACAGCAACACAAAGGCGGCCGTGGTGGTGTTGACCGTTTCCCAGCCCAGGCGCGACATCAGCGACACCAGGGTCGGCCCGATATTGCCGCGTACGCCGAAGATGGCGCGGGACAAGGTCAGGCTGGGCGCGCGGCCACGGCGACCGGCGATGGAGATGATGCCCACCACTGCAAAAGAACCGGCAGCGCCGAGGACCGCGACGATGATCGCCTGCCAGATGGCCAGGCCACGAAACGCCACCAGTGTGGCGCCGAGCGGCAAACCGAGAATGCTGATATTGGCCGCGAACCATACCCAGAACAGCTGCAGCGGATGCCCGTTGCACTCGCCTTCCGGGACCGGTTCGATGCCGCGCGTTTCCAATTGCCCGGCGCCTTGGCCGGAAGAAGGGCTGCTCATGTGGGGGCTCCTGATGCTTTATTGTTGTGGTTGTGGCAACGCGTCAATGACTCAACGCAACGCGAGCAGGCTTTGCACCAGCGGTTGCAGGTCCAGGCCATTCACGCGTTTGACCTGCTCGACCAGCGCTTGCGGCCAGCACTGCATGCCCAGACAAGCACCGAGCATGGCGCCGAGGATCGCGGCGATGGTGTCGGTGTCGCCCCCCAGGCTCGCGGCCAGGCACAGCGCCTCGAAGGCGTTCATGTCTCCCGACGCGACTTGCTGCGCGAGGGCGAACGACACCACCACCGATTCCTGGGACGCGACGGAGGTGCCGATCAATTCATAGAGCAAGTCGGCAAACAGCGCGTTGTCGCCGCTGCCGACGCTCAGGGTGCGGGCCCAACTGATGCGGGTGGCGATGCGTCCGCCGGCTATCCAGTGGCCGTGGTGTTCGGCCTGTTGCGCAACCTGTGTGCCGATGTTGAGCGCTTCCCCTAGGTCGACGCCGTTGATGCCGGCCGAGACCACCGCCGCGACTGCTGCCGCGCTGGCAATGCCCAGGCTGGTGTTATGGGTGACCTGGCAGGCCTGGATCACCGCCTGGATAAACCGGGCCGGGTCACTGACATCGGCGGCGATGCCGACCGGCGTGATGCGCATGGCCGCGCCATTGGTGGTGCCGTAGCGCCCGGATTCTTCCGGAGTGTGCCCGGCGAGAATCATGTCGATCGCACGCTTGGTGGACGGCCCGAGCAAATCCTGGGAGCCCTTGGCGCGCATGGCCGCTTCCCAGTCGATCAGGCGTCGGGCGAGCACGCTGGGTTCGATGGTGCCGTGGCCTTCCACCAACAACTCACCGACCAGGATCGCCTGTTCGGTGTCATCGGTGATGGAACCGGCGGGCATGTTCGGCGCGATGGGCTGATCGGGGCCAGCGTCTTGCAGGGCGGTGATCGCACCGAAACGCTGCCGGACTTGCTCACGGCTCAAGGATTGGGTGGGCATGCCCAGCGCATCGCCCAGGGCCAGGCCATAGAAAGCGCCAAGCGCGCGAATGTCAGCAGTCATTTGGAAGCCCCGAATTGCAGGTGCAAACGAAAGTGCAGCGGGTCGAGCAAGCTTTCAACATGCTCCATGAAACGCTCACGACGGTCATAGGTTGTGCGCGAGGCCTTGAGAAATACCGTGCCGGCCGGATGTCCGAGCAACAGTGCGTCGTCATCGCTCAGGGCCTCGGCGCCGAGCCATTGGTCGCCTGCGGCGCCTACATAGCCATAGGCCGCCAGGGTGATGGTCAGGGAATTGTCGATCAGGCCGATGCGGGGCAGGCTTTCCAGGTCTCCGGTGGCAGGCATCAGCGAGCGTTCCAGCGACACCGCCGTACCGTCGGCCGTGCGTCGCAGGCGGTCGAGGGCAATGAAGTGTTCGCTGCCGAAACGGCTGGCCAACTCCGGGCGCGTCACCGCTTCGAAGCGCAACACCTCGGTGCTCACCTGCGCGCCGGTGTCCGCCAGGGCCTGGGCCCAACCGTGGCGTTGGTCGAGCCCCATGCCGTCAAACGTGACGATAGAGCCAACACCGCTTTGGGTGGCGATGTAGTTGCGGCGCTTGAGCTCAGCCAGCGCTTCGCGCAGCGTGCCACGACTGACCGCAAACTCTTCGGCCAGTTGATGCTCACCGGGCAACAGGAAACCGTCGGCGATCACCCCACCCTCGATACGGCGGATGAGTTCGTCAACGACGCGTTTTTTCTTATCGAATCGAACATGTCTAATCATGTACAAATTGATACCCGAAAGCCGACCTTCCCAGCAAGCGAATTATTGCAGGACAGTCAGAAAACCGGCCTCAGGGCTCCAGGCCAATCGGGTAAAACTCCCCGCTGCTCCATACGCCAAGCCAGTTTTGACCATTGATCGGACGGCTCACGGCCAGCTCGACCAATTGGTAAAACGCGTTGCGGTGCACCAGGGCCTCGAGGTTGCTGCGCACCCGCAGGTAAGGCGCCGGCTCCTCGGTGAGCGGATCGATTACCACACGCAGCGGGTGTTCAGGGCCGGCGTCGATCTGTTCGTCGACATTGGTGGTAAACGTAAGCACCTGGCTTTCGCCCTGCCCTTGCACCTCAAGCGTGACGGCTACGAAGGGCGCGTCATCGACGCGGATGCCGACCTTCTCCACCGGCGTCACCAGGAAATAATCATCGCCATCGCGGCGGATGATGTTGGAGAACAACTTGACCATGGGTTTGCGCCCGATAGGCGTGCCCTGATAGAACCAGGTGCCGTCACGGGCGATGCGCATGTCGATATGGCCGCAGAAATCCGGGTTCCACAGATGCACCGGCGCCGGCCCTTTACCTTTGGGCAGTTGCGCCAACAGGTCGTTGGCCTTGGCGGTATCGGTCATGGGGGTCTCCTCAGGCTTACTGATCGCTCATGCCCAGCAAGCTTCGGGCGTACTGGGCCAGGGGCCGGGCGATCAGATCTTGTGGCGAGTTGTCGTGGAACGTCAGTAAACCGCCACGACTGCGAATACGTGCAGTATCAATCAAATACTGGGTACTGGTCTCGATCAACATGATCTGGATCACGCCGCTGTCCAGGCCAAGGCGGTCCAGCGCTTGCTGGTCGGTCCACTCATCGGCGTTGCCGATACGGTCGTCGGCTGCCGCAAAACGGCAATACAGCAAGTAGTGAGCCCCGGCCGCGCGCGCTTCGGCCATGGCCTGTTCAAGGCCTTCAGGCTGACGGGCGCGACGCACCATGGGGAAATATTCGACGAAGCCGTTGAACGCTTCTTCGGCGACCACGTTCGGTCGTGGATACGCGCTGCCGGGCGGCACGAAAGCGCCCTGGGCGATAAAGATAAAGGAGTCCGGCTGCACACGGACCGACGCGGTGCGGCGCGTATCGCTGTGATCGAGCAAGCCGGCGTCGCTCATCTGATAGCGGGTGCCTTCGGCCATATCGCTGACGGTCATGCAACCACTCAGCGCCAACGACGCCAGCAACAAAACCAGACTACGCATCCTATTCCTCCAGAAGCCGGTGACGGAAAACCGGCGAATGGGCGTGAGATGCAGAATCTGGGCCAGGGGAGCAACTGCAAGCTTTAAGCTGCAGGCTGCAGGCTTGTAGCTTGTAGCTTGTAGCTTGTAGCTTGTAGCTTGTAGCTTGTAGCTTATAACTTGCGCTCGACGTCAGCCGCCAATGATCTTCATCACCGTCGCGCCGCCCGAGAACGCTACTTCCTGCTTGTCGCCCAGGGCCTTCATCAACAGCCCTTGCAACGCCGGCAGTGCCTGGTGGCGCGGCTGGTCCAGCAGGTCGCCGACGTAGTGACGGTTGCTCGACGACAGGCAGCCGTGCAACCAGCCCGTGGAGGACAGACGCAAGCGCGAGCAGGTACGGCAGAACGGCACGCTTTCATTGGCGATCACGCCAAAGAAGCCCTTGCCCGGCACTTCATAGCGCACGGCCGTGGCGTCGACGGGCGCATTGGCTTGCAGGTATTCGTGGTGTTCGCCGATCAGGCTGAGCAATTGTTGCAGGCTGACGAATTGCTGCAGGAACGCGTTGGAGTCCTTCGCCAAGTGCCCCATGCGCATCAACTCGATAAAGCGCAGCTCGTAGCCCCGCTCCAGGCAGTAATCGAGCAAGGGCATCACCTGGTCCAGGTTCTGGCCACGCAGGGGCACCATATTGACCTTGATCTTGATCCCGGCCGCGCGGGCCTGGTCCATACCGTCGAGCACGGTGGCCAGGTCGCCACCACGGGCGATACTGCGGAAAGCGTCGGCATTCAGGGTGTCGAGGGAAACGTTGATGCGCCGGATGCCCGCGTCCACCAACAGTGGCAGCTTGCGCGCCAGCAACTGGCCATTGGTAGTCAGGCTAATATCGCTGAGCCCCATCTGCCCCACGGCGCCCATGAAGGCTTCCAGCTTGGGACTTACCAGCGGCTCACCACCGGTAATGCGCAAGCGGTCGATACCGGCCGCTTCGATCAGATAAGCCACGCCTCGCGCCATGGCCTGGGCCGAGAGTTCGTCCTGGGCAGCCACCAGCCGCTTGCCGTTGGGCACGCAGTAGGTACATGCGTAATTGCAGGCGGAGGTCAGGCTGATTCGCAAATTGCGAAACCGCCTGCCTTGACGATCAACGATCATGAACCACTCCGGCAGAGGATATTTCGGGCGTGCTAGAAGCTGACTTATAAATCAGCTTTTAGCAAGATCCTTGCCTGAGTATATTCCTAGGGTACTGCGCCTGGCAGTAAATCATTGAGCCATCAGCGTGATGAATGACTCAGGCAGCGGGCGCTTCGCCAGCTTTTTCAGGGCCCGGTAACTCGGCGCTGTGCTTGCGCTTGTTGCCCATGCGCACGCCGATGTCCATCAGGAACTGAAAGAAGCCTTCCTGGTCTTCCAGCACATTGCTCCAGAACGGCGAGTGGTACAGCGCGACGGCGCCATGTACCAAGGCCCAGGCGGCGCAGTAGTGGAAGTACGGCGGCACGTCTTCGAGCTTGCCTTCACTGATACGGCCCTTGATCAGCAAGGTCAGGCGTTCGAAATTCGAGGCGCGGATCTTGTGCAGTTCCTCGACCATTTCCGGCACTTGATGGCCTTTGACGACCTTTTCTTCCAGGCGGTCAAACAGGCGGTAGCGCTGCGGGTCGCGCATGCGGAACTCGAAATAGGCTCGGGACAAGGCTTCTTTGTCCTTGTCGACATCGGCCGAATGCAGCAGCTCGTTCAAGTCGCGCTCGTAGTCGAGCATCAGGCGCAGGTAAATCTCGGCCTTGGACTTGAAGTGCTTGTAGATCGTGCCTTTGCCGATACCCACGGCATCCGCGATCATCTCGACGGTGACGCTGTCTTCGCCTTGTTCGAGGAACAATTTGAGTGCGGTGTCGAGAATTTCCTGCTCACGGCGGCGAAACTCACGGACCTTACGGGGTTCTTTATGCATGAGGAAGAGGTCTGCAAAGGTCGGAATAGGGAGGGTTTCGCGCGCCATGGATACGTGGCGATACGATTTACCCGATGCGAGGGATTATCCCGACTGAACGGTCGTTGGGCAACGCCTATGTGAACCCGTTATGCACTTTACTTTCAATACGCCAACGATTTTGGCGATATCAGTCAGAAACAATACGCGCCAATCAAACCTGAGCATCTGCTCAATGAGAACTCAAGCGAAGAGCGCGTATTCCAAATCTGTTTAAAAAACGACCAATCGACACTGGACTGAATCCGATAGTGATCAATACTTCAAGTGTCGGCGCGACATCTCCCCCAAGTGACGCGTCGGCCTGGGTACCGACGGACTGTGTGCCCTTGTTTTACTCCTAATGGTCTTAGCCCGGATTCACCCCCCAGAACCCGGGTTTTTTTTGCCTGGGATTTGAGCGCGATCAGCAGGCCACATGGGCCAGTGGAAACAAACGCCTGAAGTTCTCAGTGGTCTGCTCGGCGAAGCGCTCGTAGGACTCACCGCGCAGCATTGCCAGATAATCCGCCACGTCACGCACGTACTCGGGCAGGTTCGGCTTGCCGCGATGGGGGATCGGCGCCAGGTACGGCGAGTCGGTTTCCACCAGCAGCCGGTCAGCAGGCACCTGGCGGGCGACATCACGCAGCGCGTCGGCATTGCGAAAGGTAACGATACCCGACAGGGAAATATAGAAGCCCAGATCCAGAGCGGCCTTGGCCATCTCCCAATCCTCGGTAAAGCAATGCAATACACCCGCCTGGGGCAGCGCGGCTTCACGCAACAGCGCCAGGGTATCGGCGCGAGCCCCACGGGTGTGGACGATCACCGGTTTGCCGGTCTGTTGCGCGGCCTGCAGGTGCAGGCGGAACGAGGCCTGCTGCAGGTCGGCGGCTTCGGGTTCGTAGTGGTAATCCAGACCGGTTTCGCCAATGGCGACGACGCGCGGGTGATTGAGTTCGCCCAACAGCCAGTCCAGGGCCGGTGCTTCGCCGGGTTTGAGATCCAGCGGGTGGATACCCACCGAACAATCCACGTCGGCGTAGCGATCGGCGAGGGCTTTGACGTCGGCGGCGTTTTCGGCGCTGACGCCGATGCACAGGAAGTGCCCTACCCCGCGCTGGCGCGCAGCTTCAAGGGCGGCGTCAAGGGAGCCGCCGTGCTGAGCGAGGTCGAGTCGATCAAGGTGACAGTGGGAATCTACGAGCATGGGTCTCTACAACTTGAGTGACGGAACGTGTCTGGCCAACGATACACCCGCTGGCCACGGAAATTAACGCCGGCCGAGCAGACCGACCCACTGCACCAGCAGCGCTTCGAGCAAGAGCACGCGGTTGAGGTTGGCCTTGCCGAGCACCTTCTGGCGCTGGGCGAGGATCCAGTCCTGAATGCTCAACACCTTGTCCTGGGCACTTTTCTGCGCCAGGTATTGCACCACCTTGCGCATGTCCGGCAGGCCCAGGCCGTTCTCGTCCTGGGTCAGCTGGTAGCGCAGGATCAGGCTGGACCAGTCGCAGAACCAGTCGAACAGCAGCAACAGGGGAATGTCCTTCCACGCAGTTTCGGCCAATTGCGTGGCGGACAGTTCCTGTTTGATCAGCTTCTTCACCCCGTCCACCACCAGTGCACGTTGCTCGCGCACGCCCTGGGCCTGCAGCTTCACCGCAGCCAGTGGGGAGCCTGCGGCCAGGGTCAGCAATTCGACCCGCTCTTCTGCCGAGCAGTCCGGCAGCGCCTGCGCCAGCCATTGCAAGCTCATGGCCTCGCTCGGCAACGGGCACGCCTGCTGCACGCAACGGCTGCGGATAGTCGGCAACAAGCGGCTGGACTGATGGCTCACCAGCAATAGCACGGTGTCGCCGGACGGTTCTTCAAGGCTTTTGAGCAAGGCGTTGGCGGCGTTGATGTTCATCGCCTCCACCGGCTCGATCAGCACCACCTTGCGCCCGCCCATCTGCGCGGTCTGCACCACGAAACTGACGAGGTCACGGACCTGGTCGACCTTGATCGCTTTGTCCGCTTCCTCAGGTTCCAGCACATAGTTGTCAGGGTGGCTACCCGCCTTCAGCAGCAGGCAGGATTTGCATGCGCCGCAGGCTTCCAGGCCGACCGGGCGCTGGCACAACAAGCTGGCCATCAAGCGTTCGGCAAGGGCGCGCTTGCCGATGCCTGTCGGGCCGTGCAGCAAATAGGCGTGGGCGTGCTGGGCACGGCCGGCCAATTGTTGCCACAGGCCGTCCTGCCACGGATAGGCATCAGCCACGGGCGCGCTCCAGCAGGGTGGGCACCAGCGCATCGATGGCGTGCTGCACCTGCGCCAGCGGCTGAGCCGCATCGAGCAGGTGATAACGCGCAGGCTCCGCCTTGGCACGCGCGAGGAACGCAGTGCGCACAGCGTCGAAAAACCCCTGGCCTTCCAGCTCGAAACGATCCAGGCGGCCGCGTGCACTGGCGCGGGCCATCCCCACTTCCACCGGCAGGTCGAACAGCAGGGTCAGGTCTGGACGCAGAGCGCCCTGCACGAAGGTTTCCAGGGTAGCGATACGCTCCAGGCACAACCCACGACCACCGCCCTGGTAGGCGTAGGTGGAGTCAGTGAAACGGTCGCAGATCACCACGGCGCCGCGTGCCAGCGCCGGTCGGATGACCTCGGCCAAATGCTGGGCACGGGCGGCGAACACCAGCAGCAGCTCGGTGTCCGGGTTCATTGGCTCATCACCCGGCGCCAGCAATACTTCACGGATGCGCTCGGCCAGCGGCGTACCGCCGGGCTCACGGGTCAACACCACTTCGATGCCCGCAGCACGCAGGCGCTCGGCCAGGTAGTCGCGGTTGGTGCTTTTGCCGGCGCCTTCCGGGCCTTCGAGGGTTATAAACAAGCCAGTCACGGGCAGTCCTTAGTTAGAGTCATTGCGGGCTTTGCGGGGCGCTGGTGTCCGGCGCAGGCTCTGCCGGTACGTCAACCGGTGGCACCGCGTCGTCCAGCGGCTTGACCGTCGGTGCCGGGCTGGAACGGTAATCGGCACGGCGCTTGAGTTGAAACTCACGCACGGCGGCATTATGCGCATCCAGGTCATCCGAGAAAATATGGCTGCCATCGCCACGGGCGACGAAATACAGACTGCTGCCCGGCACCGGGTTCAGTGCGGCATGAATCGCCTCGCGGCCGACCATGGCGATTGGTGTCGGCGGCAAGCCGGCGATCATGTAGGTGTTGTAGGGGTTGGCTTCCTTGAGATGGGCGCGGGTCAACTTGCCGTTGTAGCGCTCACCCAGGCCGTAGATCACCGTGGGATCGGTCTGCAACATCATGCCCATCTTCAGGCGACGCACGAACACACCGGCAATTTGCCCGCGCTCTTCGGGCACACCGGTCTCCTTTTCTACAAGAGAGGCCATGATCAGCGCTTGATAAGGCTCAGTGTAAGGCGCATCAGGCGCGCGCTTGCTCCACTCCTGGGCCAGTACATCATCGAGGCGGTTGTAGGCCTTCTTCAGGAATTCGACATCGGTCATGCCGCGCACGAAACGGTAGGTGTCGGGAAAGAAGCGGCCTTCAGGGAACACGCCAGGATGGCCGAGCTTGTCCATCACTTCGCTGTCACTGAGGCCCGAGAGGCTCTGCACGATCTTGTCATGCTTGGCCAGGGCCGAGCGTACCTGGCGGAAGTTCCACCCCTCCACCAGGGTCAGGCTGTATTGCACCACTTCCCCACGCTGCCACAGGCCGATCAGGCCTTCGGCGGTCATGCCTGGGGTCATCCGGTATTCGCCGCTGTGCAGCGGCTGGCCCTCGAGGTTGAAACGCCAATAAAGACGCAGCCAGAAGGCACCGTCGAGCACGCCATCGGCTTCCAGACGATTGAAGGTGCCAGTGGGCGTCGCCCCTGTCGGCACATCGAGCAATTGCTCCTGGGTCAAATGCAACGGCTGTTTCAAGGCAGCGTTGTATTTCCAGGCGCAAAAGCCCGCCAGCAAAGCCGCCGAGCACACACCGATCAGCAGCAGTACAACCAGTTTTCGTATCACTCAAATATCCAATAGCGCGCGAACAATGCCCTGCAGTTTACGGGTGAGCGGGCCAACCGACCAGCTCATCCCAGCGCACTCGCATACCGGCCAGATGCCATAAACGCTGTTGCACACAAAGACTTCGTCGGCCTGCTGCAACTGTTCGAGACTGATGTCGGCCACGGCCACCGGGACGCCCAGCACTTGCGCCTGGGCCAGGAGTTCGGCGCGCATCACGCCGGCAACGCCGCAACGCTTCAGATCAGCGGTTAGTAACAAGCCGTTGCGCACCAGGAACAGGTTGCTGAACACACCTTCAATGACACGACCGGACGTATCCAGCATCAAGCCTTCGGCATGCTCGGCATCCCGCCATTCGGCGCGGGCGATCACCTGCTCAAGGCGGTTGAGGTGTTTGAGCCCGGCCAGCATCGGTTGTTCGGCCAAGCGGGTGACACACGCAAACAGGCGGATGCCGTCGGTTCCATGGGTTTCGGGATAAGCGGCAGGCGGACTGCCCTGCAGGATACGACGCGCAGCGGCCTCGGGGTCGATGCCATAACCGCGCTGGCTGTCGCCACGGGTCAGGATCAACTTGAGCACGCCATCGCCAAGGGCTGTGGCATAGGCCAGCACCTCGCTACGGACCAGCCCGTGATCTGCGGCTAACCCGAGGCGCCTGCAGCCCTCATGGAGGCGCTGCAGATGGCGGTCAAGCAGCACCGGCTGCCCGGCCTTGACCGCGATGGTTTCAAACACCCCATCGCCATACGCCAGGCCGCGATCTTTCAGGGGCACGCTGTCCGCTGGCTGACCGTCGACCCAGCTGTGCATCACTCGGCGAACCGGCGGAACACCAGCGAGCCGTTAGTGCCACCAAAACCGAACGAGTTGGAGATCACCACGTCGATCGGCATCGGCTGCGCTTCGTGAGGCACGAAGTTCAGGTCGCAGCCTTCGTCCGGCTCATCGAGGTTGATGGTCGGCGGAGCGACCTGGTCCTTGATGGCCATGACACTGAAGATCGCCTCGACCGCGCCCGCCGCGCCCAGCAGATGGCCGGTCATGGACTTGGTGGAGCTGACGGCCAGCTTATAGGCATGCTCGCCGAACACCGACTTGATGGCCTCGGCTTCCGCCAGGTCGCCGGTTGGCGTCGAAGTGCCATGGGCATTGATGTACTGCACCTGGTCGGCGTTGACCTTCGCATCGCGCAAGGCGTTGGTGATGCAACGCGCGGCACCGGCACCGTCGGCCGGTGGCGAGGTCATGTGGTAGGCGTCGCCGCTCATGCCAAAGCCGATCAGCTCGGCATAGATGGTGGCACCGCGCGCCTTGGCATGCTCCAACTCTTCCAGCACCAGGGCGCCGGCACCGTCGGACAGTACGAAACCGTCGCGGCCTTTGTCCCACGGACGGCTGGCACGGGTCGGTTCGTCGTTGCGGGTCGACAGCGCACGGGACGCGCCGAAGCCGCCCATGCCCAGGCCGCAGGCGGCCATCTCGGCGCCGCCGGCGATCATCACGTCGGCTTCATCGTAGGCGATATTGCGCGCCGCCATGCCGATGCAGTGGGTGCCCGTGGTGCACGCCGTCGCGATGGCGTAGTTAGGCCCCTGTGCGCCCAAGTGGATCGACAGGAAACCGGAAATCATATTGATGATCGAGCCCGGCACGAAGAACGGTGAAATTCGACGGGGGCCGGAATCGTGCAGCGTGCGGCTGGTTTCTTCGATATTGGTCAGGCCACCAATACCCGAACCCATGGCCACGCCGATGCGCTCACGGTTGGCGTCGGTGACCTCCAGGCCGGCATTACGCACCGCCTGAAAACCGGCTGCCAGGCCGTACTGAATGAACAGGTCGAGCTTGCGGGATTCCTTGATCGAGAGGTATTCCTCGACATTGAAACCCTTTACCGAGCCGCCAAAACGGGTGGAATAGGCAGAAAGGTCCGTGTGTTCGATCAGACCGATACCACTGTGGCCAGCCAGAATGCCCTGCCAACTGCTTGGCACATCCGTGCCCAGTGGCGACAACATACCCATACCGGTGACTACGACGCGTCTACGCGACACAGCACTCTCCTTCTTCTAATGACGACACTCTGCTTCGCAGCGTACTTTTCGTCACCGCTTAAAGAAAAAACCGCACGCCGTTACAGCAGTGCGGTTTTTCCCTGACAGCAAGCGACGACTACAAACTATTACGCCTGGTGGGCAGTAACGTAGTCGATAGCAGCTTGAACAGTAGTGATTTTTTCAGCTTCTTCGTCCGGGATTTCGGTCTCGAATTCCTCTTCCAGAGCCATCACCAGCTCAACGGTGTCAAGGGAATCGGCACCCAGGTCTTCTACGAAGGAAGCAGTGTTGGTCACTTCTTCTTCTTTGACGCCCAGTTGCTCGGCAACGATTTTCTTGACGCGCTCTTCGATGGTGCTCATACCTTGTTTAACTCCTAATGGACAAATTCAGGCAGCTGGCCAGTGGGTAAGTGTATAGAAAGCCATTTCAGCTTTTCAACTGAAAGCTTCACCCTGTACCCGCCCTGCCACCTGCCTATAAATTAAGTTGCAGCTTTATAACGGATTTTAGACAGCTCGTATGACATATTTTTGAAGCGATCCGTCACAATTTAACTCATGTACATCCCGCCGTTCACTGGAATTGTAGCCCCAGTCACGTATGCCGCACCGTCGGATGCCAGGAAAGTGACCACATTCGCAATCTCTTGAGCCTGGCCCAGACGGCCCAGCGGAATCTGCGTCAGCAAGGCTTCACGCTGTGCTTCCGGCAGTTCGCGGGTCATATCGGTGTCGATGAACCCTGGAGCCACCGAGTTTACCGTAATCGACCGCGAACCGACTTCACGCGCCAGTGCACGGCTGAAACCTTCCAGACCGGCCTTGGCGGAGGCGTAGTTTACTTGGCCGGCGTTGCCCATGGCACCCACTACGGAGCCAATATTGATAATTCGGCCCCAACGCGCCTTGGTCATGCCGCGCAAAACGCCCTTGGACAGGCGGAACAGACTGTTCAGGTTGGTATCGACTACGTCGTACCATTCGTCGTCTTTCATGCGCATCATCAGGTTATCGCGAGTGATACCGGCATTGTTCACCAGAATCGACGGCGCACCGAACTGAGCGGTGATCTCGGCCAGCACAGCCGCCACGGACGCATCACTGGTCACATTCAGCTCAAGGCCGGTGCCCTGCACGCCGTTTTCCTTGAGGGTCGCGGCAATACGCTCGGCGCCCGAAGCGGAAGTGGCGGTGCCGATCACAACGGCGCCCTGACGGCCCAGCTCCAGGGCGATGGCCTGGCCGATGCCACGGCTTGCGCCGGTAACCAGTGCAACTTTACCTTGCAGACTCATGCAGGCTTCTCCTAAGTACAAAATCGGGATTAAGCGTTCAGGCCAGTGCCGCGAGCGGCAGCGAAGGCTTCAGGGGTATTGAGGTTGGCAGTCGACACACCGTCGGCGCAGCGCTTGTTCAGGCCGGCCAGGACTTTGCCCGGACCGCACTCGACCAGCTCGGTGGCGCCGTTGGCGGCCAGGGTCTGCACCGACTCCACCCAGCGTACCGGCTTGTAGAGCTGCTCCAGCAGGTCGCGCTTGAGGGTGTCCAGGTCAGGGGCAACCGTCGCGCTGACGTTCTGCACCAGCGGGATCTGCGGCGCCTGCCAGTTGATGGCAGCGATAGACTCGGCAAAACGCTCGGCGGCCGGACGCATCAGTTCGCAGTGCGACGGCACGCTGACCGGCAACGGCAGCGCACGCTTGGCGCCACGCGCCTTGCAGCCTTCGATGGCGCGTTCGACCGCCGCCTTGGCACCGGCAATGACCACTTGGCCAGGGGAGTTGAAGTTGACCGCGCTGACCACTTCGCCCTGGGCCGCTTCGGCACAGGCTTCGATCACCACGGCGTCGTCCAGGCCCAGGATAGCGGCCATGCCGCCCTGCCCGGCCGGAACGGCTTCCTGCATCAATTGGCCACGACGCTCGACCAGCTTGACCGCTTCAGCGAGGGTCAGGCTGCCCGCCGCGACCAGCGCGCTGTATTCGCCCAGGCTGTGGCCGGCAACGAATGCCGGGCGCGCGCCGCCTTCGGCCAGCCACAAGCGCCACAGGGCGATCGAAGCGGTCAGGATGGCCGGCTGGGTCTTATCGGTTTGATTGAGTTGCTCTTCCGGCCCCTGCTGGGTCAACGCCCACAGGTCGTAACCCAGTGCGTCGGAAGCTTCCTTGAAGGTGTCCAGGATCAGCGGGTATTGCGCGCCCAGTTCGGCCAACATGCCGAGGGACTGCGAACCCTGCCCTGGAAAGACGAATGCGAGGGATGTAGACATGTAACAAGCCCCTAATGATCTTGTCGTCGGAAAGAGGCGCCCCTACGGTGGGAGCGCACGAAACTGACAGATTGGATGGTCAATTGAACTGGCCGGTCACATTTAAGCACTCCCGGGCCAATTCGCCTAAGGCAACAGATCCTCGAGACGGCCGTGCAAACGTTGCGGCAGGTTTTCCTGAATCTCGATCACGGCCCGCGCAATGGCACTTTGAAAACCTTCCACACCAGCCGAACCGTGGCTTTTCACCACAATGCCCTGCAAACCCAGAAAACTCGCGCCATTGTGCCTGGCCGGGGCCAGGTCGGCCTGCAGACGGCGCATCAATGGCAGCGCCAGGGCGCCAACAGCACGCGACACCAGGTTCTGTTTGAACAGCGCTTCGATGCGCGTGGCGATCATGGTCGCCAGGCCCTCGCTGGATTTGAGCAGGATATTGCCGACGAACCCGTCGCACACCACCACATCCGCCTCACCACGGTACAAACCGTCACCCTCGACAAAGCCGACGTAGTTCAAGCCTCGCGCGCCCTGCAGCAACGCAGCGGCGAGCTTGACCTGCTGGTTGCCCTTGATGTCTTCGGTGCCGATGTTCAGCAAGGCCACGCGTGGCCGTACCACGCCCAGCGCTTCGGCCGCCACCGAGCCCATCACGGCGAACTGGAACAGGTGCTCGGCACTGCAGTCGACGTTCGCCCCCAGGTCCAGCAACTGGCAATAACCTTTCTGCGTCGGAATCGCCGCCACCATCGCCGGCCGGTCGATGCCCGGCAGCGTCTTGAGCACATGCCGCGACAAGGCCATCAGCGCGCCCGTATTGCCGGCGCTGACACAGGCCTGCACCTTGCCGTCGCGCAACATTTCCAACGCCACGCGCATGGATGAGTCGGGCTTGCCGCGCAGGGCCGCTGCCGGCTTTTCGTCCATGGTGATGGCTTCGCTGGCCGCTGTAACCGTCAGGCGCGCGCGATCCACCGCCGGATGGCTGGCAATCAGTTCTTCAAGTAGGGAGGGTTGACCGACGAGGGTCAGGTGCAGCGAGGGCGTTGCAGACAGGCTGGCAATGCAGGCCTGAACAATGCTGCGGGGACCGAAGTCCCCGCCCATTGCGTCAATCGCGATGACTTGAGCAGACAAGTGATTACTCGTCAGCGCCCTTGTCGATCACTTTACGGCCACGGTATACGCCTTCTGGCGATACGTGGTGACGCAGGTGAATTTCACCGGTGGTTTTTTCTACAGACAGAGTGCTTGCCGTCAGGGCATCGTGCGAACGACGCATGTCACGGGCAGAGCGGGATTTTTTGTTCTGCTGAACAGCCATAATTGATTAACTCCTAAACGTTTGGGTCACGCTTTAACTGCGCCAATACACTGAACGGGTTGGACCGCGTTACCTCGTCCTCGCTCGGTTCGGGCTCGTCATCGAGACCCGCCGGCTGCTGGCATTCTTCCGGATGATGAGCAGGCACAATGGGCAAGGCGAGCAAAAGCTCCTCCTCGATCAGTGCATGCAGATCCAAAGGATCTTCGCCCAGTTCCAGCACGTCATAACCTTTCGGCAACGACTGGGTATTCGCACCCTCCTTCACCACGGCATAACTGCATTCGCTGTGGATCGGCAGGGTGACCAGCTCAAGACAACGCTGGCAAACCATCTTGACTTCGGTGTCGATAAAACTGTGGATCACCACAGACTTACGTTCATCTCGTTCAAAAACGAATTTGGCCTGGACCGCACCGACAGTGTCGGAAAGCGAGTCGCAGAGTCTCTCCAAATCGGCCAGCGGCAATTCACCTTGAAGGGAAGTGCCACGATCAGCCAATTTGCGCGGGTCAACGTGAGGTGGAATCGGGTCATTCAACATAGGCGCAGCATTATAGGGATGCACCCAGCCATGTCAAAGGAAATTCAGCCCTGTGCGTCAGCCGGTCACGCCGCTAGAATCTGCGGCTGCCTTGAGGAGACGTCCATGCTGCCTTTATTACTTGCGTCCAGCTCGGTTTATCGCCGGGAATTACTGAGCCGCCTGCACTTGCCGTTCACCTGCGGCGCACCGGATATCGATGAAAGCCATCGCCCGGATGAATCCGCCATTGAGCTGGTCAAGCGCCTGGCCGAAGAGAAAGCGCGCGCCCTCGCCGCCAGTCATCCAGGACACCTGATCATCGGCTCGGATCAGGTGGCTGCGCTTGAAGGACGGATTATCGGCAAGCCGCACACCTTCGAAAACGCCCGCGAACAATTGCTGGCAGCCAGCGGCAAACGTGTGAGCTTCCTCACCGGACTGGCGCTGCTCAATAGCGATACCGGGCACTGCCAGGTCGACTGCATCCCTTTTACGGTGCACATGCGCGAACTGAGCGTTGAACGCATCGAACGCTACCTGCGGATCGAGCAGCCGTATGACTGCGCGGGCAGCTTCAAGGCCGAAGGCCTGGGCGTGAGCCTGTTCCAGAGCACCGAAGGGCCGGATGCGACCAGCCTTGTGGGCCTGCCGCTGATTCGCCTGGTAGATATGCTGCTGGCGGAAGGTGTGCAAATCCCCTGAGAGCACTGCAGATCCAAATGTGGGAGGGGCGGTGCGACGATTCGACTTGCCCCCGATAGCAGTGGATCAGCCAGCCTATGTATGACTGACACACCGCCATCGGGGGCAAGCCCCCTCCCACATTTTGTCCTGCATTTACTTTGAGATATCAGCGCAGGGTCGGGCCCTGGAAGCCCATGTACAGGGCCAGCTTCTCAGCCACACTGGCGCCCAGCTTTTTGGAGAAGCGGTCAAACGGCGATTCCTCAACCGTGAAATCCACCAGTTCCTTCTCGCCAATCACATCCCGTGCTACCGAACTGGCACTGCCCAGGCCGTCGATCAAGCCCAGCGGCAGCGCCTGTTCACCCGACCACACGAGGCCGGAGAACAGCTCTGGATGGTCCTTGTCCTTGAGCCGATCGCCACGCCCTTGCTTGACGCTGGCAATGAACTGACGATGGGTGGTATCGAGCACGCCCTGCCAGAACTGGGTTTCATCGGCCTTTTGCGGCTGGAACGGGTCGAGGAACGCCTTATGCTCCCCCGACGTGTAGGTGCGACGCTCCACGCCCAGCTTCTCCATGGTGCCGACAAAACCGTAGCCGGCCGCCGTCACGCCAATGGAGCCGACCAGGCTGGCCTTGTCCGCATAGATCTGGTCGGCGGCGCTGGCGATGTAATAGGCACCCGAAGCCCCCAGGTCCGAGATCACCGCATAAAGCCTGGTATCTGGATGCAGGGCGCGCAGACGGCGGATCTCGTCATACACATAACCCGACTGCACCGGGCTGCCACCGGGGCTATTGATGCGCAGGACCACGCCTTTGACCTTGGGGTCTTCGAACGCGGCGCGCAGGCTGCTGACGATGTTGTCGGCGCTGGCGGGTTCCTTGTCGGCAATCACCCCGCGCACTTCGATCAAGGCGGTGTAGTGGCTGCCACGGATGGCGCTTTTTTCCATGTCCATCAGCGGGCTGAACAACGCCAGCATGCCCAACAAATACACGAAGGTCAGCAGCTTGAAGAAAATCCCCCAACGCCGTGAACGACGCTGCTCCTGCACGCTGGCCAACAAGGTCTTTTCCAGCAACTTCCAGCTTTTGTCGTCGCTGCTATCGGCCTTTTCAGGCGCTTTCCACTCGTCACTCATGCCATTAACCCCAGCAAAGACTTATTGAGCCCGACCGAGCCAGGCCTGCAGTTCAGAAAAATGATCGATCGTCAGCCTGGGCTCATATTGCTGCAAGGCTTCGGCCGCCTGGGCGCCGTAGCTGACCGCCACGCTGTCCATGCCCGCATTGCGCGCCATCATCAGGTCGAAGGACGCGTCCCCCACCATCAGTGCCTGGCGCGGCGCTACCCCGCAGTGAGCCAGGATCTGCTCCAGCATCAGAGGGTGGGGTTTGCTGGCGGTTTCATCGGCGGCACGGGTGATGTCGAAATAATCGTCCCAGCCATGTGCCTTGAGCACGCGGTCGAGCCCGCGCCGGGCCTTGCCGGTGGCCACGGCAAGGTAATAGCCCTGGGCACGGAACGCCTCCAGGGACTGCCTCACACCGTCGAACAGCGGGGAAGGCTCGGCCTCCAGGGCGATGTAGTGATCCGCGTAGTGCTGTCGAAACGCGATCAGTTGCGAGTCGTCGATCTGCGGGTACAGGGTGCGGATGGCCTCAGGCAAGCCCAGGCCGATGATGCCCTTGACCGCCAGGTCGCTGCACGGCTCGAAGCCGGAACGGGTCGAGGCCGTGTGCATCGATTCGACAATCCGCCCTATGGAGTTGGCCAGCGTTCCATCCCAATCGAAGATCAGCAGCTTGTAATCAAGGCGCGACACTCAAACGCTCCACGGTCTTGGCCCACATTTCATCGACTGGCGCCTGCAACTTCAACTCACCGCCATCGGGCAGCGGCACGGTCAGCATATAGGCGTGCAGGAACAGACGCTTACCGCCCAAGTCGCGAATTTCTTTGGAGAAATCCTCATCGCCGTACTTGGTATCACCGGCAATGCAGTGACCGGCGTGCAGGGTGTGCACGCGAATCTGGTGGGTACGCCCGGTCACCGGCTTGGCCTCGACCAGGGTGGCGAAGTCGCCGAAGCGGCGCAGCACCTTGAACAGGGTCAGGGCCTCTTTGCCCTCCTCGTCCACTTCCACCATACGTTCACCGGAGCGCAGGTTGCTTTTCTGCAAAGGCGCTCGCACGCTCTTGATCGAACTGGCCCAGTTGCCACGCACCAGCGCCATGTAGCGTTTATCCACGCCATCGCCACGCAGGGCGGTGTGCAGGTGGCGCAACATGCTGCGCTTCTTGGCGATCATCAACAGGCCAGAGGTGTCGCGGTCCAGTCGGTGGACCAGTTCCAGCTCCTTGGCATCCGGGCGCAGCTGACGAAAGGCTTCGATCACGCCGAACGTCAGGCCGCTGCCGCCGTGAACGGCAATGCCGCAGGGCTTGTTGATCACGATGAGTTTGTTATCTTCGAACACGATCGAGGCTTCCAGGCGCTGCAGCAGGCCCTGGGCCAGCGGCACCGGCTCGTCGCGCTCGGGCACACGCACTGGCGGTACTCGGACGATATCGCCCGCCTGCAACTTGTATTCGGGCTTGATCCGACCTTTGTTCACGCGCACCTCGCCTTTGCGCAAGATGCGGTAAATCAAGGTCTTGGGCACGCCTTTGAGCCTGGCCAGGAGAAAATTATCGATGCGTTGGCCGGCATATTCCGGCGAGACCTCGAGCAGCTGGACGCTGGGGGTCTGGGGGGCGGTAGTCGTCATGGCGGCGATGATAACAATTTTTTATGGAATTGAAGCACTTAATCATTGCTGCTATAGTCGCGAACGCCGCCAAAAGCGGCCTGGACAGAGGACTTGCGGCAAACTGCCGGCCCTGACCATCGCAATTCATCAGGACGCGAGGCCGTCCTACGGGGCGTTCGCCACCTTGGAAGGCTTGAGATTGTAACAAGCGCAGGTGACATGAGGCCTGAAGCGAGTGCGCAAAGCAGAGTGAATACTCGCCTTGCGCGCCGATATTTACGGCCAGTTCACAAAGTGCAGTCAGTCTCGGGCCAGACCATGGCGAATGCTTCGGAAACAACGCCTGTTAAGAGCTGAGTGCGAGCGCAGTCGCCCACACCTAGTCTTGTTTAGCCATGAGCGTGGACTCCCCATTGGAGAACACGGTAAATGCCAACCCGCTGCGGATTCTGCGCGCGGCAGCACCCGAATTATCAGGGATACGTGTAGGGTGGAGATGCACAACCGTCGGACCGTGTAGCACTAGGCTTATATTTAGACGCTTCATCTCGTCCACAGTCGCCGGTTGATTCCTCCTCCTGACCTTAGCTTTTGTTGAAGTGGTGCCTTTGTCACCACCGCTAACAAGCAGGACGCGTCCGTCGCGATACCCGCCCAATTGGCAGGTTTTGCTGGACACTGGAGTGGCCAACCACTCTTGACGCACCTGACACCGACCGTGAGAAGTCGTGTGTGCCGAACGCCGTTTCCGGCAGCCCGGAAACCGACGGTACAACATGAAAAGAATGCTGATTAACGCAACCCAACCCGAAGAGTTGCGTGTTGCACTGGTAGATGGCCAACGCCTCTACGACCTGGATATCGAATCCGGTGCCCGCGAGCAAAAGAAGGCCAACATCTATAAAGGCCGTATTACTCGCATCGAACCTAGCCTTGAGGCTGCCTTTGTCGATTTCGGCTCCGAGCGCCACGGCTTCCTGCCCCTCAAAGAAATCTCCCGCGAATACTTCAAGAAGGCCCCCGAAGGCCGGGTGAACATCAAGGACGTCCTGAGCGAAGGCCAGGAAGTCATCGTTCAGGTCGAGAAAGAAGAACGTGGCAACAAGGGCGCCGCCCTGACCACCTTCATCAGCCTGGCTGGCCGTTACCTGGTGCTGATGCCGAATAACCCGCGTGCCGGCGGTATTTCCCGTCGCATCGAAGGCGAAGAGCGCAACGAACTGCGTGAAGCGCTCAACGGATTGATCGCTCCGGCCGACATGGGCCTGATCGTGCGCACTGCAGGCCTGGGCCGTAGCAGCGAAGAAATGCAGTGGGACCTCGACTACCTGCTGCAGCTGTGGACCGCCATCAAAGAAGCGTCCCTGGATCGTTCCGCGCCCTTCCTGATCTACCAGGAAAGCAACGTGATCATCCGCGCCATCCGCGATTACCTGCGCCAGGACATCGGCGAAGTGCTGATCGACAGCGTTGAAGCCCAGGACGAAGCCCTGACCTTCATCCGCCAGGTGATGCCGCAGTACGCCAGCAAGATCAAGCTGTACGAAGACAGCGTTCCGCTGTTCAACCGTTTCCAGATCGAAAGCCAGATCGAGACCGCTTTCCAGCGCGTAGTCGAACTGCCTTCCGGCGGCTCCATCGTGATCGACCCGACCGAAGCCCTGGTGTCCATCGACATCAACTCGGCGCGCGCCACGAAGGGTAGCGACATCGAAGAAACCGCCCTGCAGACCAACCTGGAAGCGGCTGAAGAAATCGCCCGCCAGCTGCGCCTGCGTGACATCGGCGGCCTGATCGTGATCGACTTCATCGACATGACCCCGGCCAAGAACCAGCGCGCCGTGGAAGAGAAAGTCCGCGAATGCCTGGAAGCTGACCGTGCCCGCGTGCAGGTCGGCCGCATCTCGCGCTTCGGCCTGCTGGAAATGTCCCGTCAGCGCCTGCGCCCATCCCTGGGTGAAAGCAGCGGCATCGTTTGCCCGCGTTGCAATGGCACCGGCATCATCCGTGACGTTGAATCGCTGTCGCTCGCGATCCTGCGCCTGATCGAAGAAGAAGCCCTGAAAGACCGCACCGCCGAAGTTCGCGCACAAGTGCCGATTCCGGTTGCCGCCTTCCTGCTCAACGAAAAACGCAACTCGATCACCAAGATCGAACTGCGCACCCGCGCCCGTATCGTCATCCTGCCGAACGATCACCTCGAGACGCCGCACTTCGAAGTGCAGCGCCTGCGCGATGACAGCCCGGAAGCCCACAGCGGCCAGTCCAGCTACGAAATCGCTGCTGCCGCTGCCGAAGTGGAAGAAGTCCAGCCAGCCGCTGCGACCCGCACCCTGGTCCGCCAGGAAGCCGCCGTGAAGACCGCACCGGCCCGCGCCAACGCACCGGTTCCGGTTGAAGCCGCCGCTCCGGTTGCCGCGCCGGCCGCCCTGCCTGAGCCAAGCCTGTTCAAAGGCCTGGTGAAATCCCTGGTCAGCCTGTTCGCCACCAAGGAAGAGCCCGCCGCGCCGGTTGTGGTTGAAAAAACCGCCGCCGAACGCCCTGCGCGCAACGAAGAACGTCGCAACGGTCGTCAGCAGAGCCGTAACCGCAACGGTCGCCGCGACGAAGAGCGCAAGCCGCGCGAAGAACGTGCTCCGCGTGAAGAGCGCGCGCCCCGTGAAGAGCGTGCACCTCGCGAAGCCCGTGAAGAAACCCCGACCGTAGCCCGTGAAGAACGCGCACCTCGCGAGGAGCGTGCACCGCGCACTCCACGTGCCCCGCGTGAAGATCGCAAGCCGCGTGGCGAGCGTGAAGAACGTGTGCGCGAACTGCGCGAGCCTCTGGACGCGGCACCTGCCGTTGCCGCCGCCGCAGCCGCAACCACCGAAGAACGCCCGGCCCGCCAGCCGCGCGAAGAGCGCGCGCCACGTGAGGAACGTCAACCACGTGCTCCGCGTGAAGAGCGTCAACCGCGCGCCGAACAAGCCGCTGCCGCCAGCGAAGAAGAAGTGCTGACCGGCGAAGAGCAACTGCAGGAAGAGGGCCAGGACAACGCCGAAGGCGATCGTCCACGCCGCCGTTCCCGTGGTCAGCGTCGTCGCAGCAACCGTCGTGAGCGTCAACGTGATGCCAACGGCAACGTGATCGAAGGTTCGGAAGAAGCCGGCGAGCACGCAGAAGCTGGCAATCACGAACCGACCGGTGACGAACTGGCTGCCGGCCTGGCCGTGACTGCCGCTGTGGCCAGCTCGGTCATCAGCGCACCAGCTGAAGCCCAGGCTCATGAGCAGGCTGAACGCGCTACCGCCGCTGTCGAAGAGACTGCTGCTTTCGAAGAGACCGCTACGGTAGAAGCGCCTGTTGCCGAGACTCCAGTGGTTGAAGCACCGGTGGTGGAAGCCGCTACCCCAATCGAAACCCCAGTGGTTCCGGAAGTGGAAGTGGCACCGGTTCGCGACGCTCAACCCGTGACCGAAGTGGTTGCCGTTGAAGTCGCCCCGGTCGTCGAGCCTGCGCCAGTGGTTGAAGCTGCAGCTGAAGAAACTGTGGTTGAAACACCGGCTGCCGAAGAAGCCGCCCCGGCCGTGCGTGAAGTTCGCGAAGAACAGACCGCCTTCCAATGGTCCGCCGAACCTGCCGCCCCGGTTGAAGCGCCTGCGCCCGCGCCGGTGGTAGAGGAAGCGCCAACTCCGGTTGCTGAAGTCGTGGTTGCCGAGCCGGCCCCAGTGGTTGAGCCGGCCCCTGTGATCGAGCCAACGGCGGTCGTAGAGCCTGCGCCAGTCGTGGAAGCCCCGGTGGTAGCCGAAGTCGCCGCTCCGGTGGTTGAAGCTGCACCGGCAAGCGCCCTGACTGAAAACGGCCGTGCACCGAACGACCCACGTGAAGTGCGTCGCCGCCGCAAGGAAGCCGAGGCTGCCGCCGCTGCTGCTGCGTTAGAGCAAAAGGCCCAGTAAGAAGAGCACGAGCCTAAACCCCTCGTCTGATTCCATCAGCCAATAAAAAGCCCCGCCTGAGCAATCAGGTGGGGCTTTTTTTGCAAAAAAATCGAACACACGGCTGTTCAAAGGTGGGAGGGGGCTTGCTCCCGATAGCGGTGGATCAGCCAACACCTCCATGAGCTGACATACCGCTATCGGGAGCAAGCCCCCTCCCACATTCAGTCGGCGCTGAAACTCAACTGTTGCGGCACATCCACATCCCATAGCACGCCAGGATCATCCACCGGCACGCCTCGCACCTGTGCCAGTGCAAACAAAGCTTTCGCGCCACGGTCGCCGGCCAATGCCATCAATGCAGGCCCAAATACACGGCCGAAAGCGACTGGATGCCCATACTGTCCGGCATGCACCGGCACAGTGATGCTTCCCGGATCGGCCAGCACACGCTCGATCGTCGCGGAACGAATAAACGGCATATCCCCCAGTACCACTAGCCAGCCCTCTGCCGAAGCACTGGCCGTGACAGCGGCGGCAATGCTATCGCCCATACCGGCCGATTCCAGCAGCAGGACCTTACAACCATGTGCCTCTGCCAACCGAATCACCTCAAGGCGTTCCGGTGAAGTCACCACCCAACGCTCAACAAGCGTCGCCGGCAGGTTCACCAATACCTGCTCGATCACAGGCCGCGTCACGCCGTCCAGGCCGACGCAATCGGCCAGCAATTTATCCCGGTCGGCGCCGGCCTCAGCGCGGAAGCGACTGCCCTGCCCCGCCGCCAGCACTATTGCCGTCACCGTCACTGGGCAGCCACCGGCAGCGGCTTTTTCTGCAAGGGCGCCACGCCGTTCTTGATCGCGACGATTTCCGCCATGAGCGACAGTGCGATTTCCGCCGGCGTATGGCTGCCGATGTGCAAACCGATGGGCCCATGCAAGCGCGCGATTGCGTCCGCCGACAAGCCCAGCGCCGCCAGGTTTTCCCGACGTTTCAGCGTATTGACCCGCGAGCCCAGGGCGCCAATGTAGAACGCGCTGGAATTCAACGCCGTAAGCAACGCCATATCGTCCAGGCGCGGGTCGTGGGTGAGGCAGACAATCGCCGTGCGCTCGTCGGTCTGGATATTCAGCACCGCTTCATCGGGCATGCCCGGCACGAAGCGGCCGTGTTGTTCCTCCCAACCATAGACAAACTCTTCGCGCGGGTCGCAGATCAGCACTTCGAAGTCGAGCAGGCGCGCCATTTCCGCGACGTAGCGCGACAGTTGCCCAGCGCCGATCAGCAGCAGGCGCCAGCGCGGCCCATAGATGGCGCGCAGGCGCTGGTCGTCAAAGGTCACCACATCGGTCTTGCTCGCAGGGGTGAGGGTCACTTCGCCGGTGGCCAGGTTCAGCTCCCGCGCGACAATCTGATGATCCTCGCAGCGCGCCAGCAATTGCTCCACCCAGGCCCACTCTTCCACCCGTTCTTCGGTCAGGCGCAACGTGCCGCCGCAAGGCAGGCCAAAACGCGCCGCCTCATCGCGGGTGACGCCGTAGGTAACCAGTTGCACGGGCGGGCCGTCGGCGGGTAAACGGCCATCCTGCAGGCGTGCGATCAAGTCGTCCTCGATGCAGCCGCCGGACACAGAGCCGATCACCACCCCGTCGCCGCGCAAGGCCAACATCGCCCCCGGTGGGCGCGGCGCGCTGCCCCACGTCTGCACCACGCTGTACAACACCACGCGTTGCCCGGCGCGGCGCCATTGCAGCACGCTGCGCAAGACATTCAGATCCACACTGTCCATCAGGCTTTCGCCTCCTGCCAACCCTGCAATTGATAGCGTACCGGCAGGTTACGGATGCGCTGGCCGGTCGCTGCGAAGATCGCGTTGCACAACGCCGGCGCAATCGGTGGTACGCCGGGCTCGCCGACACCGCCCAACGGCACCTCGCCGGTCGGAGTTACCAGGTGCACGGCGATCTGCTTGGGCGCCAGGGACATACGCGCCACTTCGTACATATGAAAATTGTCTTGCTGGACCTTACCGTCCTTGAAGCTGATCTCGCCCAGCACCGCGTTGCCCAGGCCCATCACACACGCGCCCTCGAACTGCGAGCGGATGCGTTCCGGGTTGATCTGCGGGCCGCAGTCCACGGCGATATCGGCCTTGTGCACAATCAGCGTACCGTCGTCTTTGACTTCCACCTCGATCACCGCTGCCACATAGGTGACGAAACTGTAGTGCACCGCCAGCCCCAGCCCACGCCCCTTGGGCAGCTTGCGCCCCCAGCCGGCGGCCTTGGCGGCGGTTTCCAGTACGCCACGCAGGCGCGCGGTGTCGATCGGGTAACGCTCGGGGGATTCGCCGTAGTTCCACTCGTCGCTCAAGGTTTTCGGATCGATCTGACGGTCCGGGCCGAGCAACTTGAGCTGGTACTGCAACGGGTCCTGGCCGGCCTTGTGCGCCAGCTCATCGACAAAACTCTGGATGGCAAAACCGTGGGGAATGTTTGACACCGAACGGTACCAACCCACACGGGTATGCGCCGCCGCTTCAGGGTTTTCCAGGCGCACGTTGGGAATGGCGTAGGCCATATTGGTAAAGCCCATGCCCAGTTCGAATGCCGCTTCGTGGTTCATGCCCGGCGCGAACAGCGCGGTAATGCTCGGCGCTACCGTACGGTGCAGCCAGGCGGCAGGCAGGCCGTCCTTGTTCAGGCCAGCCTTGAGGTATTCGGCCGACACGGTATGAAAGTAGGAATTGTGGATATCGTCTTCACGGGTCCACTGTACGCGCACGGCTTTGCCCGGAAACTGCTTGGCCAGGACGGCGGCTTCGATGATGAAGTCCGGCTTGGATTTGCGCCCGAAACCACCGCCCAGCAAGGTCACGTGCACCGTTACGTTATCGAAGGGCACGCCCAGGCGCTCGGCGATGCGCTCGCGAGTGACTTGCGGTGCCTGGCTCGGCGCCCAGGCTTCGCACTGGCCCTTGTCGAAACGGGCGACGGCGACCATCGGCTCCATCGGCGACTGCGCCAGGTGCGGCAGGTAGTAGGCCGCCTCCAAGGTGCTGTCGGCATCGACCATGGCCTGGTCGAGGGTGCCGGTGTTGCGCACCACTTTGCCGGGCTGGCGGGCGGCGGCCTCCAGCTCTTTGCGGTAATCGACGGAGTTGTAGCCAGCGTTGACGCCGTCGTCCCACACGATGTTCAGCGCGTCACGGCCCTTGATCGCCGCCCAGGTATTGCTGGCCACCACGGCCACGCCACCGAGGGGCTGGAATTCGGAGGGGATCGGCCGGCTTTCGATTTCCAGCACCTTGATCACGCCAGGGACTTTCATCGCGGCACTGGCATCGAAGGATTTGACCTTGCCGCCATATACCTTCGGCCGTGCGATGGTGGCATAGAGCATGCCGTCGACATGCACGTCGGCACCGTAGACGGCGCTGCCGTTGACGATGTCGACGCCATCGATGGCCTTGACGCCTTCTTTGCCGATATAGCGAAATTCCGTCGGCTGCTTGAGCCGCAGGCTGTCGCGTGCGGGAACGGCCAGCGCACCGGCCGCGATGGCCAACTCGCCATAGCCCAGCTCACGACCGCTAGGTTGGTGGATCACCTTGTGCAATTGCGCACGGCACTCGCTGACCGGCACCTTCCACTGCTCGGCAGCGGCCTGCTCCAGCATCGCCCGCACACTGGCGCCGCAACGCCGCATCGGCTCGTACCAATGGCGCATGCTGCGCGAGCCATCGGTGTCCTGATTGCCATAACGCACCTCGTCACCCGGCGCTTGCTGGACCTTCACCTTGGCCCAATCGGCCTCCAGCTCATCGGCCACCACCAGGCTGAGGCTGGTGCGCACGCCCTGGCCCATCTCCGAACGGTTGCACACCACGGTCACCGTGCCGTCGGTGGCGATGCTGACGTAGACCTTGGGGTCATCGATCAGCCCATGGGGCATTGCATCGCCGCCATATGGCTTGACCGCATCAGCCGCGAAGGCGTCAGGCAGACCCCAGCTGGCAGCGATCACCAGCACACCGGTGGCCCCCGCGCCTTTGAGAAAGCCGCGACGACTGAGGTTATTCAGCACGAAATCAGCGGGTAACCGGCTCATGCCTTGGCCCCCAGGTGCGTGGCCGCCTGACGGATCGCGGTTTTGATCCGGTTGTAGGTGCCGCAGCGGCAGATATTGCCGACCATGGCCTCTTCGATCTGTTCATCACTGGGGTTGGGGTGGGTTTTCAGCAACGCGGTGGCCGACATGATCTGCCCGCCCTGGCAATAGCCGCACTGGGCCACGGCGGTGTCCAGCCAGGCTTGCTGCACCACCTGGCCGACAGGATCGGTGTGCAGGTTGTCGATGGTGCTGATGGCCTGGCCTTTGACCGCACCGATCGGGGTGATGCAACTGCGTGCGGGCGCACCGTCGATGTGAATGGTGCAGGCGCCGCACAGGCCCATGCCGCAACCGAACTTGGTGCCGTTGTAGCCCGCTGCATCGCGAATCGCCCACAACAGCGGCATATCTTCGGTGACGTCCAGTTGATGGTCTTGGCCGTTGAGTTTCAGGGTAATCATGGGCACGCCCGCCTGTTCATTGCATGGTTAGGGGCGAGCAATCTGTTGCAAGAGGTCACGCGGTTCGGTGCGCACAGATTGGCTCAGGCTGAGGAGGCTCTCTTGTGAAGACAGGTCTTCACCGGGCCTTTGGTGGAGCATCTACGTAATGTAAACCAAAACGCTCGAAAGTCAGCGGGCGCAAACGCAAACGCCCCGAACGGGTCGGGGCGTTTGCGGATAACCGAGCGGCGCGGGTTCACGCCATCAGTGGCTTACTTGATGACAGGTGCAGGGCCTTCGGCCACGCCCAGGTCGTCTTCCTGGCGGGTGTCGGAGATACCGGTACCGCCGGATGCCAGCTCGCTTTGCAGCTTGTCGGTGTCCAGTTCCTTGACCCACTTGGCCACAACGAGGGTGGCCACTGCGTTACCCACCAGGTTGGTCAGCGCACGGGCTTCGGACATGAAGCGGTCGATACCCAGAATCAGCGCCAGGCCGGCAACTGGCAAGTGGCCGACGGCCGACAGGGTAGCAGCCAGTACGATGAAACCACTGCCCGTCACGCCCGCAGCGCCCTTGGAGGACAGCAGCAGCACCAGCAGCAGGGTGATCTGGTGAGTGATGTCCATGTGGGTGTCGGTCGCCTGGGCGATGAACACGGCGGCCATGGTCAGGTAGATCGAGGTACCGTCAAGGTTGAACGAGTAGCCGGTTGGGATCACCAGGCCGACCACGGATTTCTTCGCGCCCAGACGCTCCATCTTGATCAGCATGCGTGGCAGCGCAGACTCGGAAGACGACGTGCCCAGTACGATCAGCAGCTCTTCACGGATGTAGCGGATCAGCTTGATCACGCTGAAACCGTGGGCGCGGCAGATAGCACCGAGCACCACCAGCACGAACAGCAGGCAGGTGATGTAGAAGCAGATCATCAACTGGCCCAACTGCACCAGGGAACCCACACCGTAAGCGCCGATGGTGAATGCCATGGCGCCCAGGGCGCCGATTGGCGCGAGCTTCATGATCATGTTGATGATGTTGAACATCACGTGGGCGAAGCGATCGATGAAGTCCAGCACCGGCTTGCCATAGGCACCCAGGCGGTGCAGGGCGAAACCGAAGATCACCGAGAACATCAGCACTTGCAGGATGTCGCCGTTGGCGAAGGCGCCGACGATGGTGTTAGGGATCACATTGAGGATAAAGCCGACGATGCTCTGGTCTTTACCGGCCGTCACGTAGGCGGCGACTTTGGAAGCGTCCAGGGTTGCCACGTCGATGTGCATGCCGGCGCCCGGTTGCACGACGTTGACCACGATCAGGCCGATCAGCAACGCGATGGTGGAAACCACTTCGAAGTACAGCAACGCATAGCCGCCGGTCTTGCCGACAGATTTCATGCTTTGCATGCCAGCGATGCCGCTGACCACGGTGCAGAAAATGATCGGGGCGATGACCATTTTGATCAGCTTGATAAAGCCGTCACCCAGTGGCTTGAGGGCCACGCCGGTCTGCGGGTAGAAGTGACCAAGCAAAATACCGATAACGATTGCAACGATCACCTGGAAATACAGGGATTTGTAGATTGGCTGACGAGTCGTCATTGCAAAGTTCCTCAATCGTCCCGTGTGGCAAATATCCGCCATTGCCCACGGCACTTGAATTGCGAACCCTCCTGCACTGGAGGGATTTGTTGTTTGCGAGGTTTGTAGGAACAAGCCTGCGCTGTCATCCTTACTGCAAACGGCGCGCCACTTTGCGCTAAATACCCTGAAGGCCTTTAGGCATCAGGCCCGAAGGTTTACCGGGGCCTGCTCTGGACACGAGCCAGGTGGCGGATTTCCGCCTAGCTGCCCAATCGCGTCCTGCAATTTGGCGGATATCCGCCTTGTCGCCTCGTCGGGTGATGACTACCATCGCCACTCCCATGGACGAGGCCCTGTCATGCGTGAACGCACCATCGCCAGTCACTTCGCCCGCGCCGCCCTGGAGGGCGCGCGTCGGGGCGGTTACGACTACTCGGGCCTGTTGCAGCAGGCGGGCATCACCCCCGAACTGCTGAACGAACCCCGTGCACGTATCGCTCCGGAGCAATTTACCCGGTTGCTGCAACTGCTCTGGCTGGCGCTGGATGACGAATACCTGGGTTTCGCCGACGGGCCAAGCAAGCGCGGCACCTTTGCCATGATGTGCCATGCGCTGATTCATTGCCGCACGCTGGAAAAAGCGCTGGAACGCGGCTTATTGTTTTATAGCCTATTCCCACACGGCCCGCGCTGGCAGCTGACACGGGAAGGCGACATGGCCCGCTTGAGCCTGGACGACTCGCAGCTCTGGGACCCCGACCACTTTCTCAGCGAATGCCTGCTGGTGATCTGGCATCGCCTGGGCAGTTGGCTGATCGGACAGCGCATCCGGTTGCACCAGACCACGTTCAGCTACCCGATGCCGCCACACGCCAATGAATATGACCTGTTGTTCCCCTGCCCCCTGGTATTTGGTGCACCGAACAGCAGCCTGGTGTTCCCCGCCCGCTACTTGAGCCTGCCGCTGTTGCAGGACGAGCGCACCCTCAAGCACTTTCTCGAGCGCTCCCCCGCCGACCTGCTGTCACGCCCGGATGAAGGCGACAGCTTGAGCAGCCAGTTGCGCCGCCTGTTGAGCCGCGACCGCACGCCCTGGCCAGACCTGGAAGCCGTTGCCCAGCACTTGCATATCAGCCCACAGACCCTGCGTCGGCATTTGCGCGAAGAAGGCAGCAGTTTTCAGGCACTCAAGGATGAGCTGCGGCGGGACATCGCCATCTACCATTTGGGGCGAGCGGATTTGTCATTACAGGAGATCGCCGAACAACTGGGCTTCTCCGAGCCGTCGGCGTTTCATCGGGCGTTCAAGAAGTGGACGGGGCTGACGCCGGGGGCCTATCGGGCGCAGGAGAATTAGATGGGTGTTGTGGGAGAGGGCCTCATCGGGGGCAAGCCCCCTCCCACATTTGACTGGGTTCACACAGTTTGATTTGTGAATACATTCACACTGTGGGAGGGGGCTTGCCCCCGATAGCGCCAGCCCAGCCACTACCGATCACACGGTGGGAAAATGAATCCTGAACGCCGCGCCACCCAGCGACGAATCACCCAGGGTCAGTCGTGCGTGATAGCTTTCAATGATGTCCTTGACCACCGCCAGCCCGATCCCCTGCCCTGGATGCTGGCGATCGAGCCGCTCGCCCCGCTGCAGAATCCGCGCGCGCTGATCCGGTGGTACGCCGGGGCCGTCGTCTTCGATGCACAACTCAATGCCCTCGAGGTTTTCCACCAGGCTGATGCGCACTTCGCTCAGGCATAGGCGATAGGCGTTTTCCAGCAGGTTGCCGAGCATTTCGAGCAGGGCGCCTTTCTCGATGGGCACGTCGCACTCGTCGGGCAGCTCGAGGGAGACGGTGACGCGTTTGTCCCGGTAGACCTTGTCCAACGTGTCGCACAGGCTTTGCAGCACCGGTTCCAGACGGACCTGGTGGCGTACCAGGCCGCTCTTGCGCAGGCTGGCGCGCTGCAATTGATAGCCGATCTGCTGGCTCATGCGCTCGATTTGCGATTGCAGCACCCAGGCCTGGCTGCGTTCTTCGGGGCGCTGGGCCATGTCTTCGCTGACCCCCTGCAGTACCGCCAGCGGGGTTTTCAGGCTATGGGCCAGGTCATCCAGAGAGTCGCGATAGCGCGCACGCTGCTCGCGTTCGCTGTGCAGCAAACGGTTGAGGGAACCGGTGAGGCGCAGCAGTTCCCGGGGGTGTTGTTCGCTGAGGCTTTCGCGGGTGCCGCCTTCGATCTGGTCCAGTTCCTGGCTCAGCCGCCGCAAGGCCTGCAGGCCCCAGGTCAAACCAAGCCACAGCAACGTCAGCAGCACCAGCAACGCCGCGCCGAACCCCAGGTAGAGATTCTCGCGCAGGCCTTCGAGGGTCAATTGGTACTCGCGCACCGGTTGCAGGGCGACGATGCTGAAGGCCGCACTTTTGCCGCCCAGCAACCGGACCTCGACGTCGTAGACGAAAAATTCCTGGCCGTTGGCCTCGCGAATGCGCGCAAATTCGTTGCCGCGCCCATCGTAGCGCGGCTTGTAGTTGATGTTTTCTTCCTGGGTCGCCCGCGAACGCCACACCAGGTGGCCTTCACGGTCGTAGATATAGCCGAGCAGGCGGCTGTCGGTCAGGTTGAAGCGCTCATCGGGCAACTGCGCCGGCATCAGCAGCCGGTTATTTTCCACGCGTGCCGCAGAGATCAGGGTGGTCACATCCGACGCCAGGCGCTGCTCGATGGAATCCTGCAATGCCAGGCTGAACGCGCCTTGCATGGCGGGCAGCAAGCCCAGCATGAACAGCACCGCCAGGGTGGCGGCGGCCAGCATCAGGCGCACGCGTAGCGAGCGAATCAACGGCAGCGCTCATTGAACAGGTAGCCCAGGCCCCGCACGGTGTCGATCGGCTTGAACCCGGCCGGCCCTTCCAGCTTGCGGCGCAGGCGACCGACCAGCACTTCGATGACGTTCGGGTCGCGCTCGTCGTCATCGGGATACAACTGCTCCATCAAGCGGTCCTTGGCCACCACTTGTTGATGATGGCGCATCAGGTACTCGAGGATCCGGTACTCATAGGCGGTCAGCGCCAGCGGCTGCTCATCCAGCGAGGCTTGCTTGCGATTGAGGTCCAGCAGCAGCGGGCCGGCAACGATAGTGGACTGGGTAAAGCCGCTGGAGCGGCGCAGCAAGGCGTTCATCCGCGCCTCCAGCTCTTCGAACTGGAACGGTTTGACCACGTAGTCGTCGGCACCGGCAGCCAGGCCTTCGACTTTGTCCTGCCAGTTGCCACGGGCGGTAAGAATGAGGATCGGAAAGGTCTTGGCCTGGGTGCGCAGTTGCCGGATCAGGTCCAGGCCGCCCATGCCGGGCAGGCCCAGGTCGATGATCGCCAGGTCATGATTGAATTGGCCGGTCTGGTACAGGGCTTCCTCGGCATTGGCCACAGCCTCGACGACGTGGCCGCTGTCGGTCAGGCGGGTAAACAGGTGATGACGCAACAGCGCCTCATCTTCCACCACCAGCAATTTCATAAGGCTCTCCAAGGCAATTCAACAGTCCGACCGAGGGATATCATAGCGGCCCTGCACGTCTTGCGGGCGCAGTTTAATGCCATTGTAGTGGCCCGACTCAAGCGCGTAGCCGGTGCGGTAGCCCGGTTTTGGGGCGCCGGCGCTCAGCGACTGGCCCCACGGGGCGGCCTGAATGCTCACTTCTTCGAAGCTGACACGCTGGATCAGGTTGCTGGATTTCCTGTTCTTCTCGCGGCCAAAGCCGGCAAAGCTGCTATCGCTGGCTTGCACACCGGCGGTAGCACTGAGCATGGTCAACGCCAACATCAGCTTCTTGATCGCAGTCATGGTCGTTACCTCGTACGCGTTTAGGCTGTAACGTCAAGACTACGCAAGCGCCCCTGAACTCCCCCTGAACAGGCTCTGAACCCGGCCATAACCGCGACGGGCTATGCACTGGCGCGCCAACTCGGCAAAATGTCGCGCATGATGCCCCTACCCGCCTGTTGTACCCCACTCGATGCCCATTGGCCGCTGCCTGCGCCCTTGCCGGGCACCGTATTCTTGAGCACGCGTTTTGACCCGGCCCTATTGAGCCCCGGGGATTTCCAGCGCAGCGCCGTGCCGCCACCGGCGAGCATCCAGCGCTCGGTGGCCAAGCGCCAGGCGGAATTCCTCGCCGGCCGCCTGTGCGCCCGTGAAGCGTTGCAACGACTGGATAATCTCGACTGCATCCCGGCCATCGGTGACGACCGCGCGCCGATCTGGCCAGGGCATATCAGTGGCTCCATTACCCACAGCACCGGGCACGCCGCAGCAATTGTCGGGCATAAGGCGCAATGGCGCGGGTTGGGGATGGACCTGGAGAACCTGCTGGCGCTGGAACGGGCGGAACGCCTGGCGGGGGAAATTCTCACCGTGGATGAACTGCAGCGCATGGCGGCCCTGCCCCGTGAGCAAATCGCCTTGCTGGTGACACTCACGTTTTCGGCCAAGGAGAGTTTGTTCAAGGCACTCTACCCGATCGTGCAGAAGCGCTTCTATTTTGAGCATGCCGAGGTGGTGGAGTGGACTGAAGCCGGGCATATACGGCTGAGGTTGCTGACCGAGCTGTCGGCTGAGTGGTGCCATGGCAAGGAGCTGGTTGGGCAGTTTGCGGTGGAGGGGGAGCAGTTGTTGAGCCTGGTGGCTGTCGGCGCTTGATAGGCCGCCATCGGGGCAAGCCCCCTCCCACATTTGGAATGCATGGCGATATCAGGGTTTCTCCTGATCCCTGGGCCAGCTCAGACTAAAACAAGCGCCGCCCAGGTTGTTGCTCTTGCTGATCAACGCCCGCCCGCCATGCCAATGGATAATCCGCCGCACAATCGACAAGCCCAGGCCATGCCCGCCCGAGGCGCGGGTGCGGCTGTCGTCCAGGCGCAGGAAGGGTGTGAAGATGCGTTCCCAGGCGCTTTCCGGCACGCCGGGACCATCGTCTTCCACATCGATACGGCAACGCATCTGCCCTACCTGATAACTGATCAGCACCTGGCCCTTGGCGTGGCGCATGGCGTTACTCACCAGATTCTGCAACGCGCGATGCAGGTAGCGGGGTTCGGCATCGACCCAGGCATCCTGCCAATGCGCCGATGACAGGCAGGTACCCCGGCTGACGCTGACCTGCGGGCGCAGTGGCGACAATTCGCCGACCACCTGATCAATTAACGCGTCGAGATCGACGCGCTGGAAGTTCAACGCCGGCGCGCCCTGCTCCAGGCGCGCATAAGTGAGCATTTCATCCACCAGGCCGTCCAGGTCCTGGATATCCCCGTCCATGCCCTCCAAGTATTTGCGCCGCGCCTCGGCCGTGGTGGCATCGCCCAGCATCTCCAGGCCGAAGCGCAGGCGCGCTACCGGCGTGCGTAGTTCGTGGGACACCGCACGCACCAGTTCACGCTGAATCGCCAGCAATTGTTGCAGGTGCTCGGCCATGCCATTGAACGCGGCCGCGAGCCGCCCTACCGAATCGGCGCCACGGGCCGGTACGCGAACTTCCAGATTGCCCTTGGCGATCCGCGTGGCCGCCGCCTCCAGCCCCTTGAGCCGGCGCTCGAGCTGACGCACCAACAGGTAGACGATCAAACCGATCAGGGTCAGACCGATCAGGGCGATCAGGATCAGCCATTGCGCGGGGTACGGATTCATTTGATACAGCGGGCCGATCTCCAGCACCCACGGCGTGCCGACCATGCCAGCGAACACGCGGATCGAATCACCGCCCTTGCCCAGCGCCATCACCGTATCGCCTTCCGCCACGCGACGGCGCTGGTCGTCGTCCATATCGGCCTGGTCGAGGGCCATCAGATGCATCTCGAAACCAAAGCCCTTGGCCTGCTTGAGGTCAGCCAAACGTTGCGGCTGCTCGGCCACCGGGAACCGCACCAGTTCGTCGGCCAGCAGGTAGATCGTGGCGCGGGCCAATTGCTCGCTGATTTGCTGCACTTCGCCGGTGAGCACCAATTGCTCCGGTTCGCTGACCAGGCGCACTACGCGCGCGGCATGGGGCCCGGTCTGTTCCACCAGGACCTGGCCACGTTGCAGACGCTTGCGCTGGCTCAGGTCCAGCTGTGCATCAGCGAAGGTGCGCAACTGCAGCGGGATGCCCAGCAATCGTTCCCACACCGCCAATGCACGCTGGCGCTCGAGGGCGCTCATGGGCTGCAGGTTGTCGCCCATCAGCGCAAAGGTGCCGTGGGCCAGGCGCTCGCGGTATTGGTCGCTGCGCACATCGTTGAGCAAGTGCAGCGCCAGCACGCCCAGCAGCGCGACCAGAATCAGCGCGGCGCACATGCCGCCGTAGATGCGCAGGAAGATCGAGTTCACAGGGGCATATCGGCGGCGGCTTCAGGCACGAACAGGTAGCCTTTGCTGCGGATGGTCTTGATCAGGCGCGGGTGGATCGGGTCATCGCCGATCTTCGGGCGAATACGTGAGATGCGCACATCAATCGAGCGATCCTGGCCGTCGTAGCCAACGCCACGCAGGGCAATGAAGATTTCTTCGCGCGAGAGAATGCGCCCGGCATTCGCCACCAACAACCACAGCAGGTCGAACTCGGCACTGGTCAGTTCGATACCCTTTTGGTGCAACCAGGCCTCGCGCAAGGCGTTGTCCACCACCAGCGGGCCGAATTGCAGGCGGCGCTGGTTTTCCACCACAACCGGTAACGCCGGCTCGCTGCGCCGCAGCAGGGCCTGGATGCGTGCCAGCAACAAGCGCGGGCGCACGGGTTTGCACACGTAGTCGTCGGCGCCCAGGTCCAGGCCGAGCACTTGGTCCACCTCATCAGTACGCGACGTCAGCATCAGGATCACGCCCTCATAGCGCTCGCGCACCTTGCGGCAGATGCTCAGGCCGTCTTCGCCCGGCAGCATCAGGTCGAGGATCACCAGGTCCGGCTGTTCGGCGACGATGCGCGCTGCGGCCTGGGCGCCGTCGTTCTCCACCGACACCCGCAGGCCGTTGCTCTCCAGGTATTCGCGGGTCAGCTCGGCCAGCCGCTCGTCGTCCTCGACAATCAATATCTGCCAGGGTTCTTGCTCCACGCGGTGTCCTCATTGTTATAAGAAATGCTGATGGTCGACACGGTCGAGGCATACCCTGGTTGTCATGTATTGAGGGCATAACGAGGGTCGATTGTAGCCACGGGCCAACCCCTGAACACAAGCCTGGAAATCCATTCGGTCATGGCGTTTTTTTGTGATAGGGTTCGCGCCCTCAAAAATCCAACCGACAGTTTTTGCCTGGAAATATTCGGTGACAGGCGGCGTAATCCAGCAGTACTGCGGCCTACACGGGCGTTCCATGATTCATACACATTTTACCCACAGCGTTATCCACAGGTAGTGCGTTGCTAAGCCCCCCAAAACGCATTATCTTGTACCTCGGCACTTCCAGAGACCCTACATGTAGGGTTTTGGAAATAAGCGCCCAACCACATAAGCAGCTCGAAATTCAAGCGTTTTATTGCTGGCACAGCGTGGAACCAACCGATTATCAGTAGACCAAACCGCTCACGCGGATGGCAGCTGTTTTTCATCCAAGTCATGGAAAACGGTACGGGTGTTGCAGGAAAGCCTGGCACTCGCAATCAAATATAGAACGTGGAGACAACCCCCCATGCAAACCGACACAACTCGCGAGAACCCGCAGGGCTCCGTGCCGCAGGCCGCTGATTCGAATATGGATCTGGCCGCCACTGCACCTGGCCAATTGCGCGTGATCAAGCGTAACGGCACTGTCGTTCCTTACACCGATGACAAAATCACCGTCGCCATCACCAAAGCGTTTCTTGCAGTTGAAGGCGGCACCGCTGCCGCCTCGTCGCGCATCCACGACACTGTCGCACGCCTGACCGAACAAGTGACTGCGACCTTCAAGCGTCGCATGCCATCGGGCGGCACTATCCACATCGAAGAAATCCAGGATCAGGTCGAACTGGCCCTGATGCGTGCCGGCGAGCAGAAAGTTGCCCGTGACTACGTGATCTACCGTGATTCCCGGGCCAAGGAACGTGCCGTGCACGCGCCGGCCGCCGAATCCGTCCAGGCGCATCCTTCGATCCGCATCACCCTGGCCGATGGCAGCTTTGCGCCGCTGGACCTGGGCCGCCTCAACACCATCATTACCGAGGCCTGCGAAGGCCTGGAAGAAGTCGATGGCGACCTGATCCAGCGCGAAACCCTGAAGAACCTGTACGACGGCGTGGCCCTGACCGACGTCAACACCGCCCTGGTGATGACTGCCCGTACCCTGGTCGAGCGTGAGCCGAACTACTCGTTCGTCACCGCGCGCCTGCTGATGGACACCCTGCGCGCCGAAGGCCTGGGTTTCCTGGGCGTGGCCGACAGCGCCACCCACCACGAGATGGCTGACCTGTACGCCAAGGCGCTGCCCGCCTACATCGCCAAGGGTATCGAATTCGAATTGCTGAACCCGATCCTGGCCACCTTCGACCTGGAAAAACTCGGCAAGGCGATCAACCACGAGCGCGACCAGCAGTTCACCTACCTGGGCCTGCAAACCCTGTACGACCGTTACTTCATCCACAAGGACGGGATCCGCTTCGAACTGCCGCAAGTGTTCTTCATGCGCGTGGCGATGGGCCTGGCGATCGAAGAGAAGCACAAGGAAGACCGTGCGATCGAGTTCTACAACCTGTTGTCGTCCTTCGACTACATGTCGTCCACGCCGACCCTGTTCAACGCCGGTACCCTGCGTCCACAGCTGTCGAGCTGCTACCTGACCACCGTGCCGGATGATCTGTCGGGCATCTACCACGCAATCCACGACAACGCCATGCTGTCCAAATTCGCCGGTGGCCTGGGTAACGACTGGACGCCGGTGCGTGCACTGGGTTCGTACATCAAGGGCACCAATGGTAAATCCCAGGGCGTCGTGCCGTTCCTCAAAGTAGTGAACGATACCGCCGTAGCCGTAAACCAGGGCGGCAAGCGCAAAGGCGCTGTGTGTGCCTACCTGGAAACCTGGCACATGGACATTGAAGAGTTCATCGAGCTGCGCAAGAACACCGGTGATGATCGTCGTCGTACCCACGACATGAACACCGCCAACTGGATCCCTGACCTGTTCATGAAGCGTGTCTTCGATGACGGCAAGTGGACCCTGTTCTCGCCATCCGAAGTGCCGGACCTGCACGACCTGACCGGCAAGGCCTTCGAAGAGCGCTATGAGTACTACGAGGCCCTCACCGAGTACCCAGGCAAGGTCAAGCTGTTCAAGACCATCCAGGCCAAAGACCTGTGGCGCAAAATGCTGTCCATGCTGTTCGAAACCGGCCACCCATGGCTGACCTTCAAAGACCCGTGCAACCTGCGCAGCCCGCAGCAGCACGTCGGCGTGGTCCACAGCTCGAACCTGTGCACCGAGATCACCTTGAACACCAACAAGGACGAGATCGCCGTTTGCAACCTGGGCTCGATCAACCTGCCGAACCACATCGTCAACGGCAAGCTGGACACCGCCAAGCTGGAACGCACTGTCAACACCGCCGTACGCATGCTCGATAACGTGATCGACATCAACTACTACTCGGTGCCACAGGCGCAGAACTCCAACTTCAAGCACCGTCCGGTCGGCCTGGGCATCATGGGCTTCCAGGACGCCTTGTACCTGCAGCACATTCCTTACGGTTCCGATGCTGCCGTCGAGTTCGCCGACAAGTCCATGGAAGCGGTCAGCTATTACGCGATCCAGGCGTCCTGCGACCTGGCCGACGAGCGCGGCGCCTACGAGACGTTCCAGGGTTCGCTATGGTCCAAGGGCATCCTGCCGCTGGATTCGCAACAGATCCTGATCGAGCAACGTGGCCAGAAGTACATCGATGTTGACCTGGAAGAATCCCTGGACTGGGCGCCAGTACGTGCCCGTGTGCAGAAAGGTATTCGTAACTCCAACATCATGGCCATCGCACCGACCGCGACCATCGCCAACATCACTGGCGTTTCGCAGTCGATCGAACCGACCTATCAGAACCTGTATGTGAAATCGAACCTGTCGGGCGAATTCACCGTGATCAACCCGTACCTGGTCCGCGACCTTAAAGCCCGCGGCCTGTGGGACTCGGTGATGATCAACGACCTGAAGTACTACGATGGTTCGGTGCAGCAGATCGAGCGCATCCCGCAAGAACTCAAAGAGCTCTACGCCACTGCGTTCGAAGTGGACACCAAGTGGATCGTTGACGCCGCCAGCCGTCGTCAGAAGTGGATTGACCAGGCGCAGTCCCTGAACCTGTACATCGCAGGCGCTTCGGGCAAGAAGCTCGACGTGACCTACCGCATGGCTTGGTACCGTGGCCTGAAAACCACGTACTACCTCCGTGCCCTGGCCGCGACCAGCACCGAGAAGTCGACCATCAACACCGGTAAGCTCAACGCTGTTTCCAGCGGCAACCATGGTGATGATTCGGTACTCGCTGCGCCTGCCGGCCCGGCACCGGTGCCGAAGGCTTGTGCGATTGACGAGCCGGATTGCGAAGCTTGCCAATAAGCTGAGCCGACCCTGGGTTTAACAGCTCAAGGTTGTAAGGCCCCCGATGCGCTTTCAGTGTATCGGGGGCTTTTTTCATTCAACAAAATATTCCCTAGAACAATATGGTCGCAATACCCGACTGGGGCACACCGCCGCGGCGCCCCCACAGTTCAATCCTGCCGTTGATCACGGCCATTGAGTGACCGCCGTACTCTACGGTTCCTACCTTGCTATTTCTCAAGTCGGCATCGGTCGCAGGCCGGTAATGACCTTTCAGACCCAAGCGGTCAAGACCCTCGCGTGAATACTCACCGTTGTTAAGGCTGTTCATCGCAGCCTGAAAGCTGCGCCCGGCGGTGCCATCATTGTTTTCCATCTGCGCCCGCTTGGCACTCGCGGCGTACATAAAATTGGCATTTGTCATCATCGCCGGGTGATCGCCCTTGAAACGAGCATGTGTCGCCGCCTGCCTCACCTCATCCTTGGTCACTGAAAGCTTGAAGCCATCTCGCATCGTGACGTCATACCCCTTGCTCGTCTCTTTAACGTCCTTGAAGACGTCTGTAGGTTTTTGACCGAACTGCATCATGGCGGCTTTTATGGCAGAAACGGTGACACAGTTACCATCAGGTCCTTGGCTGAAACCGCTCCAGATATTGTCGGGTTTCTTCCCGGGATTACTGTTATCGGGCTTGTAATTGAAATGCCTCGAGCCTTCGGTGATTGGCTTGTTACTCGTAGACTCGCTGGGCCCGAACCCACCCGGGTTGACTCTACGTCCACCCCCACCGCCTCCACGGCCGCCTGGCGGCGTGGGCGCTGGCGCGGGTGGCGTTACATCTTCATCGGGAAACAACTCCTTCAACAGCCGCCGTAGAAATTCGAGAAACTTGTCATCGTTGTTGTCGATGAGCTTGTTAAGCATCTCCTCGAGTTTTTTATCACCCAGCTGTTCACGCAGCTTGTTCAATTTATCCCGGGCGTCTTGCACCGCTTGCGTCTTACCTGTTTGCTGCGCATCAAACATGTCGTTGAGCAGCTTCCTGACTGCGGCTACCTCGTCAGCCGGCGTGGCGGATGCCTGCCTGTGTGCGCCCCTGGGCCCAACAACTGCGCGCCCTGCCCCTGGACCGAAAACCCCTGAACACCACATACCGCGCCCCCATGATTGGTGAACCTCTCAGGCTCTGGTCCGATCAGTGGCAAGACGGGTACGGTGCGTTCCTCGCCAAACAATTCAGCGCATAACCTTATGGGTCGGCGGATGTTTTCTTACACGCACAAAAAAGCCCCTCTTACGAGGGGCTTCTTGTGGAGCGCTAACGCATCACGTCATCTGAATGATGGTCTGCATGATGGTGCTCTGGGTGGAAATGGTCTTGGCGTTCGCCTGATAGTTGCTCTGGGCCTTGATCAGGTCCACCAGTTCGTTGGTCAGGTTGACGTTGGAGTTCTCCAGGGAGTTGGCCACGATCGAACCCAGTGTGCCGGCTTGCGGAGTGTCGTACCCAGGCTGGCCCGAAGCGAAGGTCTCTTTCCAGGTGGTGCTGCCGCCGGGTTGCAGGCCTTGTTCGTTGTTGAAGCTGGCCAGCGAAATCTGGCCGATGGCCTTGCTCTGCTGGTTGCTGAAGGTGGCGAACATTACGCCGTTGCCGTCGATCTTCAGGCCGGTGATCTGGCCGGTGGCATAGCCATCGGTGACCGGAGGGTTACGGTAGGTGGCCGAATTGTATTGGGTAATGTTGGCCATGTTGACGGCAATCCCGCCCGGGTTGGCGTTCGCGCCGTTAGCCTTCCACACACCATTAGTCACTGTGCCCGGCACCCAGCCTGCAACGGTGAGCGTCTTATCGGACACACCACCGGTCACCACGCTGGTGAGTTTGCCCGCGCCATCGAAGGTCAATGTCGACGCCACAGGGGGGGTCGATGGGGTGCCTGTCGGTGCCGAACCATCAGGATTGCGACCGTCGATCAGGGTATAGGCATTCCACTTGTTGCCGTCGGTTTTCACCAGGTACTGCACCATTGGGTGCGCGTTGCCTTGGGAGTCGTACAAAGTGGTGCTGTATTGAGTGGTGAAGGTATCGGTCTTGGTAGGGTCGAACGGCTTGGCCGTTTGGTCGATCACCGGCTCCGAGGAATTCAGGTTACTGGTGGAGTCCACCTTGGTGGACGCCTTGGGCGGCAGGTTAGTCAGGTTCAGTTGCAGGTCGGTGAGCCCGCCCTTGATGATCTTGCCGTCATCATCCGCCGCGTAACCCTGCAGGCGCGAGGTACCCGTGTTGTTGGTGATGAAGCCATCTTTGTCGGCACGGAAGGCACCGCTGCGGGTGTACTCCAGCGAACCGTCGCTGCCCTTCTGTACGAAGAAGCCACCGCCCTGGATCGCCATGTCCAGGATACCGCCGCTGCCGTTGACGTCGCCCTGGGTGAATTGCTGGGACACCGCCGCCAGGTTCACACCATTGCCGATGCTGTTCTGGCCGGTGCCCAGTTTGGACGCTGCGTAGATATCCGCGAACTCTGCACGAGACGACTTGAAACCCGTGGTCGCGACGTTGGCGATGTTGTTGCCGGTCACGTCCAGTTGTTTGTTGGCCGCATAGAGGCCGCTAAGGCCGATATTAAAAGACATGTTTCTCTCCCTCTGCCGTATTTAGCCGGCTCTATGTACCGATAGTCTGAATTTGCGACAGCTTGACGCTGCCCATGCCGCCTGCCAGGTTCAGCAGCATCTCGCCGCCGGTCTTGCTCAGCGTCACGCTGGTGACGATTGCCGGCAGCGAAGTGGCCAGGGCAACCGCGTCGCCCTTGTCATTCTTGGTGGAGGCCGCGAAGGTGTAAGTACCGGCTGGAGCCACCTCACCCGCTTCGTTCTTGCCATCCCAGATAAAGTCCGAAGTCCCTGCGCTCTGGGCGCCCAGATCGAGGGTGCGCACCACGTTGCCGTCTTTATCGGTGATCTTGACCGAGACGTTGCCCGTCGCCGCTGTCACCGCCACCGAACCGGTCATGCTCTTGCTGGTATCGACCAGCGCCTTGTCGGTCTGGGTGATGATCGAGCGTCCGACCAGCGACGAAGCCTGCAGCGCCTGGGAAGAACTGAAGTTGCTCGAGATGTTATTCACCGAGTCATTCAGGGTGTTGATGCCTTCCAGGCTGCTGAACTGCGCCAGCTGGGCCACGAACGCACCGTTATCCTGTGGCGACAAGGGGTTCTGGTTTTTCAGCTGGGTCACCAGCAATTGCAGGAATGCATCCTTGCCGAGGGCCTGGTCGCCGGTGGCGGCCTTGGAAACATTCGCTACATTGTTTGAAGCGTCCTTGACCTTGGAATTGAAGAGGTCCTGGACTGCCGTATTGTTCGACGTATCAACGATGGCCATTATTTGGCGCCCCTTATCACTGACCCAGGGTCAGGACCTTCTGCATCATGGTTTTGGCGGTGTTCATCATTTCCGCGTTGGTCTGGAACGAGCGACTGGCGGAAATCATGTCGGCCATTTCCTCGACCACATTGACGTTGGGGTAATAGACGTAACCCTTTTCGTTCGCCGCCGGATGGTTGGGCTCGTAACGCGCTTCGAGGTTGCTCTGGTCTTCGACCACGCCCAACACCTGCACGCCTTGGCCGGCGGCATCCTGGTTCTGGAACAGCGAATCACTGCCACCGCTCTGGCCGCCCTGGAACATGGTGGCGAATACTGGATGCCGGGCGCGGTAAGTCTGGTCAATGCTCGAAGACACAGTCTCGGCGTTGGCGATGTTACTGGCGACGGTGTTCAAACGCGTGGTCTGCGCGCTCATGCCACTGCCGGCAATATTGAAAACACTGGACAGGGACATGGCTTATTCTCCACGCAGGGCTGACATCAGCCCTTTGAATTTGCTGTTGAGCAGGGTAAAGCTGGCCTGGAAATTCACCGAGTTTTCGGCGTAGTTCGATTGTTCCAGCTGGGCATCGACGGTGTTCTGGTCGATCGATGGCTGCATTGGCGTGCGATACAGCAGCGACTCGTCACCACTGCTCAGGCCTTGCGCTTCGATATGACGGCTGTTGGTCATGTTCAAGGCGAAGGTGCCGTTCTTGGTCTTGTCCTGCTGCGCGGCGAGCACGGCGGAGAAGTCCAGATCCCGAGCCTTGTAGTTCGGGGTATCGGCGTTGGCAATGTTGTTGGCCAGGACTTCGGCACGCTGGGCGCGGAAGCCCAGGGCTTGTTCGTGGATACCGAGCGCTTTATCGAAGCTGATGCTCATGGCGGAAACCTTTAGGCTGACCTGCTATTCGTTAACAGGGCTATAGCAAGGTGCATGCCAATCTGCGAGGGTCCCGTATATCAAGGGCTGGCGGGGAGGTTGCCGGCGGCAATGCCAGAAAAGCGGCAAGTACTTTCCGCGTGGCGCCAGTAAAGCGGCAATACAATTTGCCGCTTCCGGTGGGATGGTGGCAAACAAATGTGGGAGGGGGCTTGCCCCGATAGCGATGTGTCATGTCATGAATAGCTGACTGACCACCGCCATCGGGAGCAAGCCCCCTCCCACATTTTGACTGCGTACTGCTTATTTGGCCTGGTAGATGATTCCCGGGCTGCACTGCACCATCTGGTAGTGATCCGGCAATCCGTTCAAGGCTTCCGAAGCGCCGAGGAACAGATACCCCCCACGCTTGAGCGTGCCATGGATGCGCAACAGGATGTCCTTCTTCACTTCGGCCGAGAAATAAATCAGCACGTTGCGGCAGAACACCATGTCAAACTTGCCCAGGCTGGCGTAGCTGTCGAGCAGGTTGAACGAGCGAAACTCCACGCGATTCTTGATCGGCGCCTTGATCGCCCAGCGCCCTGCCCCTTTCGGATCAAAGTAGCGCTGCAGACGCTCCGGAGACAAACCCCGGCCCAGGGCCAGGCTGTCGTACTCACCCGTCTTGCAGTTGGTGAGCATGGTGCCGGACAAGTCCGTCGCCACGATTTGCGCGCCGGCCTTCAACTGTCCCATGTTGGTCCGTTCGAACTCGTCGATGGACATCGAGATCGAATACGGTTCCTGTCCGGAAGAGCACGCCGCCGACCAGATACGCAGGCGCTGGCCCGGGCTGGCCTTGATGGCCGCCGGCAGCACTTTGTTCTTGAGCACCTCAAACGGGTAGGTATCGCGAAACCACAGGGTTTCGTTAGTGGTCATGGCATCGACCACCATCTCCTTGAGCCCGCTGCGCGGCTGCCCCTGGATCCGCTGGACCAACTCACCCAGGGACTTGATGCCCTGCTGTTCCATCAGTTTGTTGAGACGGCTGGATACCAGGTATTGCTTGTTTTCACCGAGCAATATGCCACAGGCTTTTTCCAGGAAGACCCGGAACTGTTCGAAATCCAAATTACCCGTAGACAATGATACCGCCTCTTAAATCGTGTGACCGCCAGGGGAAATCCCCCTAGCCGTGATCTGCTGCCTTGATCCGGTCGACTACCCGGGATGCGAGGTCATCAGGCCGGAATTTAGCCAGGAAGTCATCTGCGCCGACCTTCTTGACCATTGCCTGATTGAATACCCCCGACAACGAAGTATGCAGGATGATATGTAATTTTTGCATGCGTGGATCGTTGCGTATTTCAGCTGTAAGGGTATAGCCGTCCATTTCCGGCATTTCAATGTCGGAGATCATCATCAGAAATTCTTCTTCCGGCTTCTTGCCCTCATCGACCAACTTGCGCAAGTAATCCAAGGCTTGGCGCCCGTCATTGAGGGCCACCACATCGACGCCGATGGTTTGCAGACAACGCGTGACCTGCTTGCGGGCGACAGAGGAGTCGTCCACGGTCAACACGCGCAGGGACACCGCCTTGTGCGCTGTCTCGGCATCCACCACACCGACCGAAATGGTTTCCGACGTGGGCGCGACTTCGGCGAGAATTTTCTCTACGTCGATGATTTCCACCAACTGGTTATCAACCCGCGTCACGGCCGTCAGGTAATGATCGCGTCCGGTGCCCTTGGGCGGCGGATGGATCTCTTCCCAGTTCATATTGACGATACGTTCCACCGAGCGCACCAGGAACCCCTGGGTCTTGGTGTTGTATTCGGTAATGATAACGAACGGGTTCTGACGGTCCTGCAAACCAGCGGAGCCGGTGGCCATTGCCAAATCAAGAATCGGAATGGTCGCGCCACGGATATTGGCTACGCCGCACACCACCGGGCTGGATTTAGGCATGATCGTCAGCTTGGGGCACTGCAACACTTCCCGCACTTTGAACACGTTAATGCCGTACAGCTGCTTGCCGTCCAGGCGAAATAGCAACAACTCCAGGCGATTCTGCCCTACCAGCTGTGTGCGCTGGTTTACTGAATCCATTACTCCTGCCATGCCCAGACTCCTAAATCCCAGAGGTACGATGCGTACCCAACACTAAACGGCACGAGCTTTGCTAAGTTTTGCTATTCGGTTGGCTTTGGATATTAAAATGACAGTTTCCCGACATCCCTGCCGCCCAAAGTACCGCAGACTGCTCTGCGCCGCGATGGCGCTGCTTGTCTGGGGCGTGGGCGTCGCGGCTCGTGCCGACAACGTCACCCTGCCTGATCTACTTATCGGCGTCACCCAGGGCTTTCTTGAATTCACTGTAGAAGATTATCTGGCAACCACCCAGACACCGGGCCGCTATGAAATTCAGGTCAACCCATTGGACCCGCGCCTGCGCCTGCCAATGTGCGACAAGGAATTGACAGCCACCCTGGAAAGTCCCGCCCAGCCCATCGGTCGGGTAACCGTTAAAGTCCGCTGTGAGAGCGCCTCCCCCTGGACGGTGTTTGTGCCGGCCCAGGTCAAATTGTTCCGCGACGTGGTCGTGGTGGCGCGCCCTTTGAAGCGCACCGGCATTATTGGCTATGACGATGTTGTGCTGCGTGAGCGGGATATCAGCCTGATCAATCAGGGTTACCTGACCTCCCTGGACCAGGCTATCGGGCAGCGACTCACCCGACCAATGGTCACCGATCAGGTGATCACGCTGGTGCATCTGGAGCAGGCGGAAGTGATTCGCAAGGGTGACCAAGTGGTGATTTCCGCCAGCAGCGGCGGGTTGAACGTAAGAATGCCGGGGGAAGCGCTGTCCAATGGCGGTATGAGCGAACAGATCCGGGTCAAGAACCTCAACTCCAACCGTGTGATCAAGGCGCGGGTGACGGCCCCCGGCCAAGTCGAGGTGGCGCTATAGATGACTGGAATCAATTGCCCGCTTTTCCTACACTGTGGGTTGGATGCCGCGCCGTACAGGTTTATTGTCACTAAAGCCTAAAGTTTGTTTGGGTATGGCCGAAAACATGGCAAGCGTCCACTACCCAGAGGTTTTTTTATCATGGTCATTGATTTCAATCGTTTGAACAGCACTCAGCCCTTACCAGGCAATACGCGCACCAACGGTACCAAGGACAGCGTAGAAGCCAAGTCTCAGCCCCTGCCCGCCAAGGCAGAGCAAGCGGGCGCGAGCCAAAGTGGGGAATCGGTACACCTGAGCAATGAGGCTCAACAGTTGCAGAAGGTCACTGACTCGCTGCGCGATCAACCGATTGTCAATAAAGCCCGTGTGGCCGAGTTGAAACAGGCAATCGCCGATGGCACTTATACGGTCGACAGCAACCGTGTAGCCAGCAAGCTGCTTAACTTCGAAGCCGAGCGCTAGGCAAAGGCCTGCGCTGGGCTTCTGGACGCTTAAAACCCAAGGCCAGCCATGCACCACGACGAACATTTGCTTCAACTGATCATTGATGATCTGGCGCCGACGCAGCAATTGCTCGAGCTGCTCAAAGAGGAATCCCTGGCCCTGTATGGCCGGGATATGCCTTTGCTCGAAGAAATACTGGCGCGCAAACAGTCACTGATTGTGCTGCTCGAACAGCACGGCAAGAAGCGCAGCGAAATTCTCACCAGCCTGGGCCTGCCCGCCGATCACGACGGCCTGGCACAGCTGGCGAGTCATTCTTCGGTCGGCGATCAATTGCTGGCGCAAAGCAAAGAACTCAATCAGTTGCTCGCCCAGTGCCAGGAAGCCAATCTGCTCAACGGCCAGTCGATCCAGCTCCAGCAAACCACCACCGCCAACCAGTTACGCATCCTTCACGGCGGCGAGCCACCGGCCCTGTATAACGCCCAAGGTTCCACTTCACGCCTGGTCAAGCCAAGCACCCGCAGCCAAGCCTGACGCCGGTTTACAGCGCGAGCTATCCAAGGTGCGCTACATACTGGCAAAATGCCGGTTCTTGCGTGTAGTCGTATTTTGCCTGGAGATGGAACAACTGTGTTCAACGCCCTTAATGCGGAAGATGCACCGCAGCCACCGAAGGTCCTCACCACGCCTCTGGAAATCGCCAGCACTTTGCGAATGCTCCAGGAAAGCCATGATCCATTGATCATCACTTTCCACGAACGCAGCCAACGTTTCCAAAGCTATCTGGTGGATATCGATCGGGATAACAAAACGCTGGCACTGGACGAAATGATCCCGCGCGATGGTGAACGTTACCTGGAAAATGGCGAGCCCTTCCGCATCGAGGGTTTCCATGATGGCGTGCGGGTCGCCTGGGAAAGTAACGGCACGCTGAGCGTCAGCGAAAAAGACGGCCACCGCATTTACACTGGCGGCATGCCCGGCGAGGTGGTTTACCATCAACGTCGTAACGCATTTCGCGCTGCATTGAAGCTGGCGCAATTGGTGAACATCGAACTGGGTGGCGAGAAGCTCAAGGCACCGTTCAATGGCAAGCTGCTGGATATCTCGGCCACCGGATGCAAATTGCGCTTTGAAGGCGACATTTCCGACCGCTTGCAGCTGGGCCAAGTCTATGACCGCTTTGTCGCCGCGCTGCCGTTCGGCAACATGACCACCGCTGTCGAGCTGCGTTACCTGCATTTCGAAGACAAGATCAACACCACCTTCGCGGGTGTGCGTTTCCATAACATGAGCGGCCTGGTGCAGCGCCAGGTGGAGCGTTTTGTGTATCAACTGCAGCGCGAAGCTCGACGCTTCGACAAGGATGACGATTTTTAAGCCTTGGACGCAGCTGTAAAAAAACGGGCAGATCCTGATAGGATCTGCCCGTTTTTTCGTTCAGGGGCGTGCCCTGCTCAAATCATGGGGATGATCGTCCGGGTCAGTTGACTCCGGTGGCGTCTGCGCAGCCGGCTCGTCCACCGTGGGTTCGGGCTCTGGCTCAGGAACAGTGGCCTGCATCTGCTCCTGTACCACCTGCTCATCTACCCGTGGGTCAAGGGCGGCCACCAACGGCGAACTGGACATGCTGTCAGGCATCGCCACGTGATGCAGCGGCGCATCGTCTACCTGGTGCAGGTTAGTCACCGCCTTCGGCCGAATACGCCATACCAGGATCAACGCACACAAACTGAAGAAGGCGTACAGCATCTGGCTGCCGAACAGCTTCATCAGCACGCCCGCCAGAAGCGGCCCGATACTGGCCCCAATGCCGTAAGTCACCAGCAACATAGCGGTCAGCGACACCCTGCGATCACCTTCCACATGATCGTTGGAAAACGCCACTGCCAACGGGTAAAGACAAAACTGCACGAGTGAACATAGGAAGCCCGCCAAGAACAGCATTTCCAGAGGGACCTGGGTCATGATCGCCAAGGGCAGCGCGGCTACGGCCAAGCACAAGGCAAAGCAGCGAATCAGCAGTGCGCGGTCATAGCGGTCCGACAACCAGCCCAGCGGCCACTGCACGAGCAGTCCCGCGAAAATACAGGAGCCCATGAACAAACCGACCTGCTCGGTCGTCAACCCCTGCTGGGAGGCATAGAGCGGTGCCAAGCCGTAGAACGAGCCGACAATCAGCCCTGCCCCCAGCACTGTGCTGAGCGACTGGGGCACACGCTTGATAAAGAAACGCGGCTCCATCGGCGCCGGGTGCAACGGCGCCGGGTGAATGCGGCGGGTCATGGCTACCGGCACCAGGCAGAGGGCGAAGCACAGCGCCACCAGCATCAGCAGTTCAAGACCCAGGTGGGGATGCATGACCAGGATCAGCTGGCCCAGCACCAGACCGAGGTAAGAGGCGATCATGTAGCCGCTGAACACTACGCCGCGCTGCTTGGCATCGGCCTGCTCGTTGAGCCAGCTTTCGATGACCATGTACTGGCACATCATGCCCAGGCCCACGATCACCCGCAATACGATCCACGCCGGTAGCCAGTCGATCAAGCCATGACCCAGCACGGCCGCGCCGACGATACCGGCGCAGGTCGCGTAGGCGCGTATATGGCCGACACGCGCAATCAAACGGTGCCCGATCTTGCCACCCAGCACCAGGCCAAAGTAGTTGGCCGCCATCAGCGCACCGACCCACAGGCTGTCGACATGATCCGCCGCCAAGCGCAAGGCCAGGTAAGTACTGAGCAGGCCGGAGCCGATCAGCATCATCAAGGAGGCGAAATATAGGGCTCGAAAAGATTTCCAGATTTGGCGCATCGGCGTTCCGAGCGGCTCCTTGCAGTGAGGGGACAGGGCTATCGGCATGATAGTCCGCAGTGGTCAGGTCCGGACAGGCGGCATGAGCCGTTTCCGGGATTATTTTGCTTACCCGTTCAGACGCTGTATGCGCGTCTGCGAGGTACATGAAGTGGAGATAAATATACAACGCACCACCTGTGAACCCTGATCATAGGCAAGGTTCGACTGGTCTTTGGGTAAATGCCATAAAAGGCCCGAATAGAGCGTTCTATAGGATATAGAGCCTTCCTAGTACGTTCGCGTCGGGGTTGGAGTTATCGCGAGCAGGCTTGTGTCTGCAAGAGATGTGGGTTTCGACCGCGCAAAACAAAACCCCATCTGCTTTCGCAAATGGGGTTTCGGAATTTAATCTTGACGATGACCTACTCTCACATGGGGAAACCCCACACTACCATCGGCGATGCATCGTTTCACTACTGAGTTCGGGATGGGATCAGGTGGTTCCAATGCTCTATGGTCGTCAAGAAATTCGGGTACTGAGTCGTGGCCAGATGGCCTCGCTTCAGCAAATTGGGTATGGGATAGAAGTCGGTGTTTTGTGAGCCTCGAACTTTCGGTTCATTGCGTCTTCACACACCGCAATCTGATGCTTCTGCTTTTTTAAAGTCAGGAGTAGTCAAATTGCTTGGGTGTTATATGGTCAAGCCTCACGGGCAATTAGTATTGGTTAGCTCAACGCCTCACAGCGCTTACACACCCAACCTATCAACGTCGTAGTCTTCGACGGCCCTTCAGGGGACTCAAGGTCCCAGTGAGATCTCATCTTGAGGCTAGTTTCCCGCTTAGATGCTTTCAGCGGTTATCTATTCCGAACATAGCTACCCGGCAATGCCACTGGCGTGACAACCGGAACACCAGAGGTTCGTCCACTCCGGTCCTCTCGTACTAGGAGCAGCCCCTCTCAAATCTCAAACGTCCACGGCAGATAGGGACCGAACTGTCTCACGACGTTCTAAACCCAGCTCGCGTACCACTTTAAATGGCGAACAGCCATACCCTTGGGACCGGCTTCAGCCCCAGGATGTGATGAGCCGACATCGAGGTGCCAAACACCGCCGTCGATATGAACTCTTGGGCGGTATCAGCCTGTTATCCCCGGAGTACCTTTTATCCGTTGAGCGATGGCCCTTCCATACAGAACCACCGGATCACTAAGACCTACTTTCGTACCTGCTCGACGTGTCTGTCTCGCAGTCAAGCGCGCTTTTGCCTTTATACTCTACGACCGATTTCCGACCGGTCTGAGCGCACCTTCGTACTCCTCCGTTACTCTTTAGGAGGAGACCGCCCCAGTCAAACTACCCACCATACACTGTCCTCGATCCGGATAACGGACCTGAGTTAGAACCTCAAAGTTGCCAGGGTGGTATTTCAAGGTTGGCTCCACGCGAACTGGCGTCCACGCTTCAAAGCCTCCCACCTATCCTACACAAGCAAATTCAAAGTCCAGTGCAAAGCTATAGTAAAGGTTCACGGGGTCTTTCCGTCTAGCCGCGGATACACTGCATCTTCACAGCGATTTCAATTTCACTGAGTCTCGGGTGGAGACAGCGCCGCCATCGTTACGCCATTCGTGCAGGTCGGAACTTACCCGACAAGGAATTTCGCTACCTTAGGACCGTTATAGTTACGGCCGCCGTTTACCGGGGCTTCGATCAAGAGCTTCGCGTTAGCTAACCCCATCAATTAACCTTCCGGCACCGGGCAGGCGTCACACCCTATACGTCCACTTTCGTGTTTGCAGAGTGCTGTGTTTTTAATAAACAGTCGCAGCGGCCTGGTATCTTCGACCGGCATGAGCTTACGGAGCAAGTCCTTCACCCTCACCGGCGCACCTTCTCCCGAAGTTACGGTGCCATTTTGCCTAGTTCCTTCACCCGAGTTCTCTCAAGCGCCTTGGTATTCTCTACCCAACCACCTGTGTCGGTTTGGGGTACGGTTCCTGGTTACCTGAAGCTTAGAAGCTTTTCTTGGAAGCATGGCATCAACCACTTCGTCGTCTAAAAGACAACTCGTCATCAGCTCTCGGCCTTAGAATCCCGGATTTACCTAAGATTCCAGCCTACCACCTTAAACTTGGACAACCAACGCCAAGCTGGCCTAGCCTTCTCCGTCCCTCCATCGCAATAACCAGAAGTACAGGAATATTAACCTGTTTTCCATCGACTACGCTTTTCAGCCTCGCCTTAGGGACCGACTAACCCTGCGTCGATTAACGTTGCGCAGGAAACCTTGGTCTTTCGGCGTGGGTGTTTTTCACACCCATTGTCGTTACTCATGTCAGCATTCGCACTTCTGATACCTCCAGCAAGCTTCTCAACTCACCTTCACAGGCTTACAGAACGCTCCTCTACCGCATCACTTACGTGATACCCGTAGCTTCGGTGTATGGTTTGAGCCCCGTTACATCTTCCGCGCAGGCCGACTCGACTAGTGAGCTATTACGCTTTCTTTAAAGGGTGGCTGCTTCTAAGCCAACCTCCTAGCTGTCTAAGCCTTCCCACATCGTTTCCCACTTAACCATAACTTTGGGACCTTAGCTGACGGTCTGGGTTGTTTCCCTTTTCACGACGGACGTTAGCACCCGCCGTGTGTCTCCCATGCTCGGCACTTGTAGGTATTCGGAGTTTGCATCGGTTTGGTAAGTCGGGATGACCCCCTAGCCGAAACAGTGCTCTACCCCCTACAGTGATACATGAGGCGCTACCTAAATAGCTTTCGAGGAGAACCAGCTATCTCCGAGCTTGATTAGCCTTTCACTCCGATCCACAGGTCATCCGCTAACTTTTCAACGGTAGTCGGTTCGGTCCTCCAGTTAGTGTTACCCAACCTTCAACCTGCCCATGGATAGATCGCCCGGTTTCGGGTCTATTCCCAGCGACTAGACGCCCTATTAAGACTCGCTTTCGCTACGCCTCCCCTATTCGGTTAAGCTCGCCACTGAAAATAAGTCGCTGACCCATTATACAAAAGGTACGCAGTCACCCAACAAAGTAGGCTCCCACTGCTTGTACGCATACGGTTTCAGGATCTATTTCACTCCCCTCTCCGGGGTTCTTTTCGCCTTTCCCTCACGGTACTAGTTCACTATCGGTCAGTCAGTAGTATTTAGCCTTGGAGGATGGTCCCCCCATATTCAGACAAAGTTTCTCGTGCTCCGTCCTACTCGATTTCATGACTAAGAGATTTTCGCGTACAGGGCTATCACCCACTATGGCCGCACTTTCCAGAGCGTTCCGCTAATCTCAAAGCCACTTAAGGGCTAGTCCCCGTTCGCTCGCCACTACTAAGGGAATCTCGGTTGATTTCTTTTCCTCAGGGTACTTAGATGTTTCAGTTCCCCTGGTTCGCTCCATACACCTATGTATTCAGTGTAAGGTAACCATCTTATGATGGCTGGGTTCCCCCATTCAGACATCTCCGGATCAAAGTCTGTTTGCCGACTCCCCGAAGCTTTTCGCAGGCTACCACGTCTTTCATCGCCTCTGACTGCCAAGGCATCCACCGTATGCGCTTCTTCACTTGACCATATAACCCCAAGCAATCTGGTTATACTGTGAAGACAACATTCGCCGAAAATTCGATCATACTCAATTAAGAGCGACTCACAAATTTTACCTTAGCCTGAGCCGTTACCAGTGAAAGTAACGTTCAGTCTATCTTTCTATCACATACCCAAATTTTTAAAGAACGATCTAATCAAAGACTAGAAATCAATATTCACAGCGGAATACTCATTTCTAAACTCTAACAGCAGAAACAGTTAATGGTGGAGCCAAACGGGATCGAACCGTTGACCTCCTGCGTGCAAGGCAGGCGCTCTCCCAGCTGAGCTATGGCCCCATAACAAAATTGGTGGGTCTGGGCAGATTCGAACTGCCGACCTCACCCTTATCAGGGGTGCGCTCTAACCAACTGAGCTACAGACCCAATTTCGAGCGCAACTGATTAGCTAAGAGCTATCAGCTTGGAGCTTAAAGCTGCTTCTATCGTCTTCTTCAATGAATCAAGCAATTCGTGTGGGAACTTATGGAGCAGCTGATGTCGTCGATTAAGGAGGTGATCCAGCCGCAGGTTCCCCTACGGCTACCTTGTTACGACTTCACCCCAGTCATGAATCACACCGTGGTAACCGTCCTCCCGAAGGTTAGACTAGCTACTTCTGGTGCAACCCACTCCCATGGTGTGACGGGCGGTGTGTACAAGGCCCGGGAACGTATTCACCGCGACATTCTGATTCGCGATTACTAGCGATTCCGACTTCACGCAGTCGAGTTGCAGACTGCGATCCGGACTACGATCGGTTTTCTGGGATTAGCTCCACCTCGCGGCTTGGCAACCCTCTGTACCGACCATTGTAGCACGTGTGTAGCCCAGGCCGTAAGGGCCATGATGACTTGACGTCATCCCCACCTTCCTCCGGTTTGTCACCGGCAGTCTCCTTAGAGTGCCCACCATAACGTGCTGGTAACTAAGGACAAGGGTTGCGCTCGTTACGGGACTTAACCCAACATCTCACGACACGAGCTGACGACAGCCATGCAGCACCTGTCTCAATGTTCCCGAAGGCACCAATCCATCTCTGGAAAGTTCATTGGATGTCAAGGCCTGGTAAGGTTCTTCGCGTTGCTTCGAATTAAACCACATGCTCCACCGCTTGTGCGGGCCCCCGTCAATTCATTTGAGTTTTAACCTTGCGGCCGTACTCCCCAGGCGGTCAACTTAATGCGTTAGCTGCGCCACTAAGAGCTCAAGGCTCCCAACGGCTAGTTGACATCGTTTACGGCGTGGACTACCAGGGTATCTAATCCTGTTTGCTCCCCACGCTTTCGCACCTCAGTGTCAGTGTTGGTCCAGGTGGTCGCCTTCGCCACTGGTGTTCCTTCCTATATCTACGCATTTCACCGCTACACAGGAAATTCCACCACCCTCTACCACACTCTAGTCAGTCAGTTTTGAATGCAGTTCCCAGGTTGAGCCCGGGGATTTCACATCCAACTTAACAAACCACCTACGCGCGCTTTACGCCCAGTAATTCCGATTAACGCTTGCACCCTCTGTATTACCGCGGCTGCTGGCACAGAGTTAGCCGGTGCTTATTCTGTCGGTAACGTCAAAACAATCACGTATTAGGTAACTGCCCTTCCTCCCAACTTAAAGTGCTTTACAATCCGAAGACCTTCTTCACACACGCGGCATGGCTGGATCAGGCTTTCGCCCATTGTCCAATATTCCCCACTGCTGCCTCCCGTAGGAGTCTGGACCGTGTCTCAGTTCCAGTGTGACTGATCATCCTCTCAGACCAGTTACGGATCGTCGCCTTGGTGAGCCATTACCTCACCAACTAGCTAATCCGACCTAGGCTCATCTGATAGCGCAAGGCCCGAAGGTCCCCTGCTTTCTCCCGTAGGATGTATGCGGTATTAGCGTCCGTTTCCGAACGTTATCCCCCACTATCAGGCAGATTCCTAGGCATTACTCACCCGTCCGCCGCTCTCAAGAGAAGCAAGCTTCTCTCTACCGCTCGACTTGCATGTGTTAGGCCTGCCGCCAGCGTTCAATCTGAGCCATGATCAAACTCTTCAGTTCAAACATCTTTGGGTTTTTAAGAAACCCTAAACTTGGCTCAGCAATCGTTGGTTACATCTTTGATTTCTCGCGGAGTAACTTGTGATGCTGATAATCTTGTTGACTATCAGTCTGACTCCACAAGCACCCACACGAATTGCTTGATTCAGTTGTTAAAGAGCGGTTGGCTAAGAGCTATTCGTCTCAACCGAGGCGCGCATTCTACAGCAGCCTCATTTGCTGTCAAGTGGTTATTTTCAGAAGTTTTCGAAGATTTCTTCAGCAACTTCAACCACTTGCGCTTGCGATCTCTCGTAAGCGGGAGGCGAATTCTACAGTTTTAAGCAGCAGCGTCAAGCAGTTAAATCAAAAACCTGGGAATTCTTTTCCATCCCACCGCCCTTCTATATAGAGCAAACAAAAGGACGACCCAGGGACCATCGCGATTCGATTGCCCACCGAACAGCAACTGAATACCGCCGCACTTCTCACGGCTACAGTCAGGAAGCTAAGGAAGCGATGGTTTTGACATGACGAACGCAACAAGACAACAACTGAGGGATGGTGTCCCAGGGCCGGTTCGAACGGCCAACCTTCCCCTTAGGAGGGGGATGCTCTATCCAATTGAGCTACTGGGACAAATCGCAATCAACAAGCCAAAGGCTCAACGACGGACGGCGTGCATGTTAACGGGCAAGGTAGTTTTTGTCATGTCATCCCTTGGCTTTTTGATCGTAAGCCAACGCTTGCAAGCATGCGGTAGCGCAGCCCAATACAATCCGGGCGACCTATGCTGTCGTGCAAAATGCACTCCCCCAAAGTGCCATCATTGCAAATTGCACTACATGACACGCCATAAAACAAGATAACTCATTGATTATATTGAATAAATCAGTTGGCACGCGACCTGCAAGACTTCTCCCACAACCCCATTTGGCCAAGGCATACGGAGAAGAAGACCATGAACAGCGCCCTACTACTCGCCCTCAACACAATGGCACTGGCCGCGCTGGTAACTTTTCACTTCTTTCCAGCCAAATCGCAAGACCCAGCCCAAATCACCCAGGCCGTACCGCACCACCTGCAGCAAAGACCACAGCTGGCGGTGATGACAGCCGACCCTCAATCCCCTATTCGTTTGACCCAAGGCACCCAAGCCACCCCAACATCCGAACACTGGGTTTTCTGAGAGCGCTACTCATGTCCAAACCTGCATGGCTTTTTCTGTGCCTGACGCTCGCGACCGCCCTACTGGGCTTTAGTAATGCTATGCAAGAAACTCGCACCCTGACGTTCATCGCCAGTGCTGTTTTTGGATGCCTCTTGGTCCTGACACTCGCCCTCGGGCGGCGGATAAAATTCGACCCCATACTGCGTTAACCCCCCTCCAGCCGACCTTATGTCGCTTTGCGCTAGCAAATCAGCAAACTGCCACTACCCTTACAGATGAGGGCAAAAGGCCATGTTGCTTAAGGCGTGCGCTCTTTAACCCGATTTCGGATAAGGCTTACGTGAAGATCAGGAGTACCCGATCCAACGCGAAAACTTTTCCAACCAGTCCGCAAAAATGCAAATCAGTGCTGGCATAAAGCCTTTAGGCGGTTCAATATTTGTCACAGAATTGACGCCAAGGAAATGTCAAATCTGAGGCATGATGCGGCCTCTTTGCAATTCGGGTTGAACTTTGGTCGTGAGCCTTGTCTTAACACTCATCTTGCGGCCAATTCCAAAAACCGCTCCCCTGAACTAACCGGTTAAATATATGCGCCCATTGAAACAGGCAATTTATTCCAGCCGTACGGCTGACAAGTTCGTCGTACGTCTGCCAGACGGAATGCGGGAACGCATTGCCGAGGTGGCTCGCAATCATCATCGCAGCATGAACTCCGAAATCATCGCTCGCCTGGAACAGAGCCTTATTCAGGAAGGCGCCTTGGGTGAAGAGTTGAGCATGCGCCTGGACAGCCCAGAGCTGTCACTGCACGAACGCGAACTGCTGCAGCGTTTTCGTCAGCTTTCCCACCGCCAGCAAAATGCTCTCGTCTCGCTGATCGCGCACGACGTAGAGGCGGCCGCAGAAGCCAATTGATTTGCAGCTGAAAGCCGAAGCCAGCCATGTGCTGGCTTTTTTTTGCGTGGGATTTGAGCAAGAAAGCAATGCGAGGGCAGATTTGCCCCCGCAGGAAAGGTCAGAGCAGGAAGATCGTAGCCAAGCCCAGGAAGATGAAAAAGCCACCACTGTCAGTCATGGCCGTGATCATCACGCTGGCCCCCATGGCAGGATCGCGCCCCAGACGCGCCAGGGTCATAGGGATCAAAACCCCCATCAAGGCAGCCAAAAGCAAATTGAGGGTCATGGCAGCGGTCATCACCACACCCAGCGACCAACTGCCATATAGCAAGTAAGCCACCACGCCGATTACGCCTCCCCACACCAGGCCGTTGATGAGGCCCACAGCCAATTCCTTGCGCAGCAGGCGCGAAGAGTTGGCGGTACTGACCTGATCCAGCGCCATGGCGCGTACGATCATGGTGATGGTCTGATTACCGGAGTTACCGCCGATGCCGGCCACAATCGGCATCAACGCCGCCAGGGCCACCAACTTTTCGATGGAGCCCTCGAACAGCCCGATCACGCGGGACGCGATAAATGCAGTAATCAGGTTGACGGCCAGCCAAGCCCAGCGGTTGTGCAGCGAACGCCAGACTGACGCAAAAATATCTTCCTCTTCACGCAAACCCGCCATGTTGAGGACTTCGGTTTCACTCTCTTCGCGAATAAGGTCAACGATTTCGTCAATCGTCAGACGGCCGATCAACTTGCCGTTCTTGTCCACCACCGGGGCAGAGATCAAGTCGTAACGCTCAAAAGCTTGGGCTGCGTCGTAGGCATCTTCATCCGGATGAAAGCTCACGGTATCGCTGGCCATCAGGTCAGCAACTCTCTTCTCCGGATCATTTACCAGCAGGCGCTTGATGGGCAATACGCCCTTGAGAATGCCTTCGTAGTCGACCACAAACAGCTTGTCGGTATGCCCCGGCAGCTCTTTGAGACGGCGCAGGTAGCGCAGTACCACTTCCAGGCTGACGTCTTCGCGGATGGTGACCATCTCGAAGTCCATCAATGCGCCGACCTGGTCTTCATCATAAGACAGTGCGGAACGCACACGCTCACGCTGCTGAGTGTCCAATGCCTCCATCAGCTCATGAACAACATCGCGCGGCAATTCAGGCGCCAGGTCGGCCAGCTCGTCCGCATCCATCTCCTTGGCCGCAGCCAGGAGCTCATGATCGTCCATGTCGGCGATCAGGGTTTCACGGACCGAATCGGATACTTCGAGGAGAATGTCGCCGTCGCGATCAGCCTTGACCAACTGCCAGAGCGTCAGGCGATCATCCAGCGGCAAGGCTTCGAGAATATAAGCAACGTCGGCGGAGTGCAGGTCATCGAGTTTGCGTTGCAGCTCGACGAGATTTTGCCGGTGAACCAGGTTTTCGACGCGGTCGTGGTGCGGTCCTTCCTGGCGGTGCGTGAGGTCTTCGACCACGCGCTGGCGCTGCAGCAGCTCGATAACTTGAGCCAGGCGATCCTGCAGGCTTTCTTGTGTTTTCTTTACTTCTACTTCGGTCATAGGCGAACTCCACTCCCAGCAGCGGAGCGCGCCGGAAGAATCAATCAGTCAATTCATGATTGGTAAAGCGGGATACTGAGTAACTACTGGGTAAGTCCATGGAGGCATTCCACAAGCCCCGGCGGGGCTGACCGGCGCATGATACACCGCTCGGCCGCTTTTAACGTCAAAAAAAACTGGAAAGAACAAGCGCTTGCAAGCCAAAGCTGAGTGTTGGCTACATCTATGAACTGCGACGACGCAGCGGGAAGGGAAAACACAAGGGAAACAGAAAAAGACGTACGCCAGGATAAAACCTACACAAACCCCAGACGGCAAAAAGCCCGCACTAGGCGGGCTTTTTGTTTGTATGGTGCACTCGACAGGATTCGAACCTGTGACCGCTCGGTTCGTAGCCGAGTACTCTATCCAGCTGAGCTACGAGTGCAGAGTGTGTTTTTTAGACCAGATCACAACTGGTTGAAACCAAGCCATCTGCATCGCTGCAACTGACTCTTAAATGGTGCACTCGACAGGATTCGAACCTGTGACCGCTCGGTTCGTAGCCGAGTACTCTATCCAGCTGAGCTACGAGTGCATTTGTTGCCGCGCATTATAGGCCGTTCAATCTCTATGTAAAGCTATTTTTTCGATCAATTTCAACAACTTACCGAAAAAACCAGATTGCAACGAACTAAGCAAATAATGGCGGAGAACGGGGGATTCGAACCCCCGACACCCTTTTGAGGTGTACTCCCTTAGCAGGGGAGCGCCTTCGGCCACTCGGCCAGCTCTCCGCAACACGGGGCGTATATTAACCACGTTCCTCCCCGTTTGCAAACATAAAAAACGATAAAAATTAAAGGCTTGGTTCTTCGTCCTTCTCTTTCTTGATCCGCAGGTAGATTTCCTCGCGATGGACCGCTACCTCTTTCGGAGCGTTAACCCCGATACGCACTTGATTGCCTTTGACGCCGAGCACGGTCACGGTGATTTCGCCATCACCGATAATCAGGCTTTCTGCGCAACGACGAGTCAGAATCAACATACCTTTCACCTCACGCAATTCATTTCAGGAACAACAGTCTGCAAAAAAAAGGCATTCGACCTACAACCAAAAGGCCGTAGCCCTACCGCCTAAGTATTGTCGAGCCCACGCAAAAGAACATGCGCCCTACAAAAAAATGAAAGGCGCGGTAAGCCGCGCCTTCCTGGCATCGCATCACTCGCCCTGTCGGGCCGGAGCGTCCAGCTCAAAAGCGGTATGCAGCGCGCGCACGGCCAGTTCCAGGTACTTTTCTTCAATCACTACCGAGACTTTGATTTCCGACGTGGAGATCATCTGGATGTTGATGCTTTCCTTGGCCAGCGCCTCGAACATGCGGCTGGCAACACCGGCATGGGAGCGCATGCCCACACCCACGATCGACACCTTGGCAATTTTGGTATCGCCGATCACTTCACGGGCGCCGATCTCGCGTGCAGTGTTCTGCAGGATACGCTCGGCCGCATCGTACTCGTTGCGGTGCACGGTGAAGGTGAAATCGGTGGTGTTATCGTGCGAAACGTTCTGCACGATCATGTCGACTTCGATATTCGCGCCGCTGATAGGACCGAGGATCTTGAAGGCCACACCCGGAGTGTCTGGCACGCCACGGATCGTCAGCTTGGCTTCATCGCGGTTGAAAGCGATGCCGGAAATGATCGGCTGTTCCATGGATTCCTCTTCATCAATAGTAATGAGGGTGCCCGGACCCTCTTTGAAGCTGTGCAATACGCGCAGCGGAACGTTGTACTTGCCGGCGAATTCCACCGCACGAATCTGCAGCACCTTGGAACCGAGGCTGGCCATTTCCAGCATCTCCTCAAAGGTGATCTTGTCCAGGCGCTGGGCCACGGACACGACGCGCGGGTCGGTAGTGTAGACGCCATCCACATCAGTATAGATCTGGCATTCGTCAGCCTTGAGAGCCGCTGCCAGCGCCACGCCCGTGGTGTCCGAACCGCCACGCCCAAGCGTGGTGATATTGCCCTGCTCGTCAACACCCTGGAAACCCGCTACCACGACCACGCGCCCAGCTTTCAGATCAGCACGAATCTTCTGATCGTCGATCTGCAGGATGCGCGCCTTGGTATGTGCGCTGTCGGTAAGAATGCGCACCTGACTGCCAGTGTAGGACACCGCTGGCACACCGCGCTTGTTCAGGGCCATGGCCAGCAGCGCAATGGTCACCTGCTCACCGGTGGACACAATCACATCCAGCTCACGCGGGAGCGGTTGTTGATCACCGCTGATGGCCTTGGCCAGGTCGATCAGGCGATTGGTCTCGCCGCTCATGGCCGACAACACCACCACCAGGTCGTCGCCAGCATCACGGAACTTCTTAACCTTGTCGGCCACCTGCTCGATTCTTTCGACAGAACCGACCGAGGTGCCTCCGAATTTCTGTACGATCAAAGCCATTTCTAAGCCGCCTCAGCCCGTAAAGGGGCGCCCAATAAACGAATCTTCCAGCAACCGAGCGAGCCCACGACTAGACCATGGGCTCATTAACAGCGCCTTAAATACCTGCCTCGACAAACGGCACGGTCAAGGCCAGCGCCGCGTCCAGGGCGCCGGCATCTACACCACCGCCTTGCGCCATGTCCGGACGACCACCGCCCTTGCCGCCCACTGCCGCAGCGGCTTGCTTCATCAAATCACCGGCTTTGAGTTGGCCAGTCAGGTCCTTGGTTACACCGGCAACCAACACGACCTTATCCTCATGGACACTGCCGAGCAGGATCACTGCGCGGCCGAGCTTGTTCTTCAACTGATCGACCAAGGCCAGTAACGCCTTGCCATCCTGACCGTCCAGGCGCGCCGCCAGGACTTTTACGTCCTTGACGTCAACCGCCGAGGCCGACAGATCGTCGCCCGCAGCACTGGCCGCCTTGGCTTGCAACTGCTCCAGCTGTTTCTCCAGCGCACGGTTGCGCTCAAGCACGGCGGACAGCTTGTCGATCAGATTGTCGCGGCTGCCCTTGACCAGGCCGGCCGCTTCCTTGAGTTGTTCTTCGGCTGCGTTGAGATAGGCAAGCGCCGCGGCACCGGTGACTGCCTCGATACGACGCACACCGGAGGCCACACCGCCTTCGCTGATGATTTTCAACAGGCCGATGTCACCGGTGCGGTTGGCGTGGATACCGCCACACAGCTCCACCGAGAAACTGCCGCCCATGCTCAGTACGCGTACTTCATCGCCATACTTCTCGCCAAACAGCGCCATGGCGCCCTTGTTCCTGGCGGTTTCGATATCCGTTTCCTCGGTTTCAACCGGGGTGTTCTTACGGATTTCGGCGTTGACGATATCTTCCAGCGCCTTGATCTGATCAGGCTTGATCGCTTCGAAGTGGCTGAAGTCGAAACGCAGGCGCTGGCTGTCGACCAACGAGCCCTTCTGCTGCACATGCTCGCCCAGCACCTGACGCAATGCAGCGTGCAGCAAGTGAGTGGCCGAGTGGTTCAACGCAGTTGCATGCCGTACATCGGCATCGACCTGAGTCTCGACTGGCGCGCCGACGACCAGGTTGCCCAGCACCAACACACCATGGTGCAGGAACGCGCCACCGGTCTTGGTGGTGTCGCGCACGTCGAAACGACCGGACGTCGAACTGAGGAAACCACAGTCACCGATTTGCCCGCCCGACTCCGCGTAGAACGGCGTCTGGTCCAGGACCACCACCGCTTCATCGCCCTCGTTCAGCACATCGACTGACTTGCCGTCTTTATAAATGGCAACGATTTTGGCCGCGCCGGCGGTAGCCTTGTAGCCGATGAACTCGGTAGGCACATCAACCTTGACCAGGGTGTTGTAGTCCAGGCCAAACGAGCTGGCGGAACGCGCACGCACACGCTGGGCTTCCATCTCACGCTCGAAACCGGCCTCATCGACGGTCAGCTCACGCTCACGGGCGATGTCGGCGGTCAGGTCCATCGGGAAACCATAGGTGTCGTAGAGTTTGAACACCACATCGCCCGGCACCACGGTGCCTTTGAGTTCAGCCAGGTCCTGCTCGAGAATTTTCAGGCCGTGCTCCAGGGTCTTGGAGAACTGCTCTTCCTCAGCCTTGAGCACCCGCTCGATGTTGGCTTGTTGCTGCTTCAGTTCCGGGAAGGCATCGCCCATCTCGGCTACCAGGGCAGCCACGATCTTGTAGAAGAAGCTGCCGGTAGCGCCCAGTTTGTTACCGTGACGGCAGGCGCGACGGATGATGCGGCGCAGCACATAGCCACGGCCTTCGTTGGACGGCAGCACCCCATCGGCAATCAGGAAACCGCAGGAGCGGATGTGGTCCGATACGACCTTGAGCGAAGACTGGCCTTCATTGGCGCAGCCAATGGCCGCAGCCGATGCACTCAACAGGTTGGTGAACAGGTCGATTTCATAGTTGGAATGAACGTGCTGCATGACCGCACTGATCCGTTCCAGCCCCATGCCGGTGTCCACCGACGGTGCCGGCAACGGATGCAACACGCCATCAGCGGTGCGGTTGAACTGCATGAACACGTTGTTCCAGATTTCGATGTAGCGGTCGCCGTCTTCATCCGGCGAACCCGGTGGGCCACCCCAGATGTCGGCACCGTGATCGTAGAAAATCTCGGTGCAGGGGCCGCAAGGGCCGGTGTCACCCATGGTCCAGAAGTTATCGGAGGCGTACGGCGCACCTTTGTTGTCGCCGATGCGGATCATGCGCTCGGCGGGCACGCCGATTTGCTGGGTCCAGATGTCATACGCTTCGTCATCCGTGGCATAGACGGTTACCCAGAGCTTTTCCTTGGGCAGCTTCAGCACGCCGGTCAGGAAGGTCCAGGCGAAGGTGATCGCGTCTTTCTTGAAATAATCGCCGAAGCTGAAGTTACCCAGCATTTCGAAGAAGGTGTGGTGGCGCGCGGTGTAACCCACGTTTTCCAGGTCACTGTTCTTGCCGCCGGCGCGTACGCACTTCTGACTGCTGGTGGCGCGGGTGTAGGCGCGTTTTTCCTGGCCCAGGAAACAGTCCTTGAACTGGTTCATCCCCGCGTTAGTGAACAGCAGGGTGGGGTCATTGCCTGGGATCAAAGAGCTTGAGGCTACACGGGTGTGGCCTTGCTCTTCGAAGAAGCGAAGGAAGGCTTCACGGATTTCTGCGCTTTTCATTAGGTTCTTCCACGGAGGCTGCGGCCAAAGGCCAGTGCGCAACATCATCAGACGAAGCGACGGCAAAGGGCCGCATTATATCGGCCCTTTGCCGGTGGTACAGCGTGTTTATGTGATAGAAGCAGTCAATTAGACGGCCTGCACTGTCATTTCTGCGAAAATGCGACGAATGTCTGCACGACTTGCTCAATCTGCGCCCGGCTGACGTCCAGGTGCGTCACCATGCGCAGGCGCGGAGCGGCGCTCAACTTGATGCCGCGCTCGGCGGCAAACGCTTTCAACGCCTGGGCCCGGTCATCGATCTGCACATAGACCATGTTGGTCTGTACCGGCTCCACCGTATAACCCGCCTGGCGCAACTCATCCCCCAGCCACTGCGCATTGGCGTGGTCATCGGCCAAACGCTGCACCTGATGATCCAGGGCATACAGGCCTGCCGCCGCCAGTGAGCCGACCTGGCGCATGCCGCCGCCGACCATCTTGCGCAGACGCCTTGCCTTGGCGATCAATGCCGTGGACCCGCACAGCACCGAACCGACCGGCGCACCGAGCCCCTTGGACAGGCACACCGACACCGAGTCGAAATGCCCGGCAATTTCACGCGCGTCCACGCCCAGCTTGACCGCTGCGTTGTAGAGCCGCGCGCCGTCCAGATGCAACGCCAGGCCGTGTTCACGGGTAAACGCCCGCGCCTTGGTCAGGTATGCCAATGGCAGCACCTTGCCTTGCATGGTGTTTTCCAGCGCCAGCAAGCGCGTGCGGGCGAAGTGGAAATCATCGGGTTTGATCGCCGCCAGCACCTGGTCGAGGTCCAGGGACCCGTCTGGCTGCACCTCCAGCGGCTGGGGCTGGATCGAACCCAACACGGCTGCCCCGCCCCCTTCGTATTTGTAGGTGTGGGCCTGTTGCCCGACGATGTATTCCTCGCCGCGCTCACAGTGGGCCATCAACGCCAGCAGGTTGCTCATGGTGCCGGTGGGCACGAACAGCGCGGCCGGAAAGCCCAGGCGCCTGCCCAACTCAGCCTCCAGTCGGTTGACGCTGGGGTCTTCGCCGTAGACGTCGTCACCGCTGACGGCGCTGGCCATCGCATCGAGCATACCGGGGGTGGGTTGGGTCACGGTGTCGCTGCGCAGGTCGATCACGGTCATGAAGGGGGCCTCTAACGGAATGGATAAGTCCTTTTGTGAGTGATTACTGCGGGCAAAGCCACGCAATATCAAGTCCCACCGCATTCAATCGCATACCCACCAAACAAACCGATATAGCTTATCGATACGGCAACCGTGCAGTTTTTGAAAAAGCATGTTAAAAACTCTCCGCCGCCAGGGTTCTGGCGGCAACGTTCTCAGGGCGGGGTGCAATTCCCCACCGGCGGTAATTGCGCGCAATGTGCATAGCCCGCGAGCGCTTGGCGCCTCGAACTGCTCAGGCAGGACGGCGACAAGGTCAGCAGACCCGGTGTGATCCCGGGGCCGACGGTCATAGTCCGGATGAAGAGAGAACGGGATTGGCACCTAAGGGCCGCACGTTGAATTCATGCCTGCATGAAAACAGCGGTGCATACCCTTAAATCCCATTCGATTCATAACGCCCTGTTTTTTTCTTAAACAGGAGTCAGAACATGCAACCCACCGCAATCGACAGCAAAAGCAAAAACCACCACGGCGAGCGCGTCGCATTTATCCAGGCCTGCTGGCACAAGGATATTGTCGATCAGTCGCGCAAAGGTTTCCTCGCCGAAATGATCGCCCAGGGCTACCAGGAATCGGATATCGACTTCTTCGAAGTCGGCGGCGCCTTTGAAATGCCCCTGCACGCCAAGCTGCTGGCCAAGACCGGCCGTTACGCCGGTATCGTCGCCGCCGCGCTGGTGGTGGATGGCGGCATCTACCGTCACGAATTCGTCGCCCAATCGGTGGTCAGCGGCCTGATGCAAGTGCAGCTCGAAACCGAAGTGCCAGTATTTTCGGTGTCGCTGACCCCACACCACTTCCACGGCGGCAGCGAACACACCACGTTCTTCTACGAGCACTTCGTGCACAAGGGCCAGGAAGCTGCGCGTACGTGTGCCGACACGCTGCACAAGGTCCGTGCGATCCGCCGCAGCGAGCCACGCGCTGTAGCGGTGTAAGCCACGCTGCAAAACCAATGTGGGAGGGGGCTTGCTCCCGATAACAGTGTGTCAGTCAGCTCATCTGTAACTGATACACCGCCATCGGGAGCAAGCCCCCTCCCACATTTGCATAGGGTCAGGCCTTGAAAACTACACTAGGCCGGCGTCCGTGGTTGGCACAATCAATATCCCCGCGCGCAAACCATTCTTCACCTTCGGGTTGGGGAAGATGATGCGTGCGCCCTCTTCCTCGATCACCCAGCGGGTCTTGGCTACGTCTTCGGCCAGCAGGTAGCCTTTTTCCAACTCCGAAAAGTTTTCCACCTCCGCCGGCAGGTGCAGCAGGAAGGCGTCACTGTGCTTGATCACTTCACGCGCAACGGCGAACAGCTGCATACCGTCGAGGCTGTCCGTAGCAGGCTCGGTGCCCTCGATGATCTGCTTGAGGCGCAGCTCCAGGCGGGAAACATCCACGCCCTCGTTATGCCCGAACGGCCGCGCCTTGCCCAATTCCAGGGTGAAGGCCTCGGCGTCCAGCTGCTCGTAGGTAAAGGCGGTGAAGGTGATCGAGGTCTTGTTCTGCAACAGCACCGCTTGCATGCCGGCTGCGTGCAGGCGCTCAAGCTCACGGCGTGAATGCTGGCGCCCTTCCTTCCACGGGTACAACGCAAACTGCTCGATCTTCGAGCCACGAATCGCGGTGTGCAGGTCGTAATGCAGGCGCGAACGGCCAGGCTGGCTGAAAAAGCTGCGGGCCAGCTGTTCCAGTTCGGCGGCGCGCATGGCTTCGGGGCCGATGTTGCTTTCATGCCGGCCGTTGAACAGCCGGTTGACGTCCAGTTCAAGGTAACGCCCGCCGCGACGCATGGCCTCGGGGTTGCCGAACAGGAACAGAATACGGGTGCGGGGTTTGATTTCCCCACGGGCGATGCCATGCAACAGACGGTCGAGCAACTCGATCGGCGCGGTTTCGTTGCCATGGATGCCGGACGACAACAGCAGGTCGCTGCCATTGTCCCGTGCTTCAGGAGGACGCACTTCAAGCGCGCCCTCACTGAGCCAGCGCATCTGCACGCCGTCGACAGTCAGTTGAATTTTTTGCGCCGGTTCACGACCGGCGAGGGTCAGTTCAAGCAGTTTGCCGAGGGCGAGCATAAGCAGCTTCCTTAGTGGTTGCAGCCAGGGCCATGGACGTGATCGTCGTCGCCTTCAACCTCGGCCGGTTCCATTTCCAGTTGCAGGCTCATCAGGTTGGTCGCCAATGGCCGCATCAGCAGGTTGGCGTACTCGGCGTCACCCTCCTCCACATCCACGCCGATCAGCAGTTGGCCACGGCCGTCGTGCTGGATCCAGATCTCCTTGCCCTGCCAGACCACGGCAACGCGGGTGCAGGAGGTTTCCAGCTGGGTGCCGTCGGTGTCTTCAAGGATCAGCTTCAGGGTGTCGGTCATAAATAAAATATCTCAGCCGTAGGGCGTTAATGGGTCTGGAAAGGATAAACCGAGCCCAGTTTAAGGATTTGCGTCAGTTCATCCAGTGCCGTCCGGCACTCAAGCAGCAGTTGCGGGTCAGCCAGGTCGGTTTCGCGCAGGCTGTCGCGGTAGTGCTTGTTGACCCACTGGGTCAGGGTGTCGTACAGCGGCGCGGTCATGATAACGCCTGGATTCACCGCCGCCAGTTCGGTTTCGTTCAGCGCCACACGCAAACGCAGGCATGCCGGGCCGCCGCCGTTCTGCATGCTTTGCTTGAGGTCGAATACGTTCACTTCGCGGATCAAGCCGCCAGAGGCCGTGAGCTGTTGCAGGTACTGCCAGACGCGCTCGTTGGCGCGGCATTCTTCCGGCACGATCAGCAGCATCGAGCCGTCAGGACGGGTCAGCAACTGGCTGTTGAACAGGTAGGAGCGCACCGCGTCCTCCACACTGACCTGGGCACGCGGCACGCAGACCGACTGGAAATTGCCGCCCAGCTTGCCCAGTTTGCCCTGCAACTCAGCGAGCATCTGTTCGGTATGGAGGAACGCGTCCTCGTGGTAGAACAGCACTTCGCCGTTGCCTACCGCGATCACGTCGTTGTGGAACACACCGGCATCAATCACTGCCGGGTTCTGCTGGGCGTAGACCACGCCTTCATCCTTCAGGCCGTGCAAACGCGCAACCGCCTGGGACGCCTCGAGCGTCTGGCGTGCCGGGTATTTCTGCGGCGCCGGGTAACGAGCGTCGAACGCACTGCGGCCGAAGACAAAGAACTCTACGCCCGCCTCGCCATAGTCACGGCAGAAACGCGTGTGGTTCGCCGCACCTTCATCACCGAACTGCGCCACCGCCGGTAACGCGGCGTGGTGCGCGAAGTGCTGCTGATCGGCAAACATCGCCCCCAGCACGCGGCTGGTGGTCGGGTGTTCGATGCTGCGGTGGTATTTGCAGTTGAGGTTGGCCGCGGTGAAGTGCACGCGGCCGTCCGCCGTATCGGCGCTGGGGCTGACCGTGGCGGCGTTGGCCACCCACATGCTCGACGCCGAGCAGCTCGCCACCAGCAACGGCATGGCCTGCTTGGCCGCCTGCTGAATGACCTGCGCGTCGGTGCCGCTGAAACCGAGGCTGCGCAAGGCGGCCACGTCCGGACGTTCCTGGGGTGCAAGCACGCCTTGCACAAAGCCCATGTCCATCAGCGCTTTCATTTTCTGCAGCCCCTGCAACGCCGCTTCCTTGGGGTTGGAGTGTTGCTGGCTGTTGCTCTGGGACGCGACGTTGCCGAAGGACAAACCGCCGTAGTTATGGGTCGGCCCCACTAGACCGTCAAAATTGACTTCATAGGATTTCATCGGCGAGGCTCCACGAACATCTGTTTTTATAAGCAATCTTCAACACATCACAGATTCAGTGTGGGAGGGGGCTTGCTCCCGATAGCAGTCTGTCTGTTGATAAATCAGGTGACTGGTCCACCGCTATCGGGGGCAAGCCCCCTCCCACATTTAGACCAGCGTTATGCCCGGGGTCAGAGTGGCTGGAACCACCAGGCTCGGGGTTTCCAGCGACGCCACCGGGTACGCGCAATAATCCGCCGCGTAATACGCACTGGCGCGGTGGTTGCCCGAAGCCCCTACCCCGCCGAACGGTGCGGTGCTGGCGGCGCCGGTCAGCTGTTTGTTCCAGTTGACGATGCCGGCACGGCTTTCCAGCCAGAACTGCTGGTAACGCTCCTCGGAATCCGAGAGCAAACCGGCGGCCAGGCCGTACTGGGTGTTATTGGCCTCAGTGATTGCCGCAGCAAAATCTGCGTAGCGAATCACCTGCAACAGCGGGCCGAACAGTTCTTCGTCTTCGCGCTCGGCCACCGCCGTCACGTCGATGATGCCTGGGGTCAACAAGGCGGCCTGATCTCGCGGCTGGGTCATTTCCAGCAGTGCCACGGCGCCATTGGCCAACATCAGCTCTTGGGCGTCCATCAAGGCTTTGGCGGCCGCCAGGGAAATTACCGAGCCCATGAACGGCGCCGGTTGCTGGTCGAACGCGCCCACTTCAATGGCCGCGCTGACCGCCACCAGGCGCGCCAGCAACGCATCACCCCAGGCGCCCTGTGGCACCAGCAAGCGACGGGCGCAGGTGCAGCGTTGGCCGGCGGAGATAAACGCCGACTGGATGATGGTGTACACCGCCGCATCCATGTCGGCCACTTCGTCCACTACCAGCGGGTTGTTGCCGCCCATCTCCAGGGCCAGGATCTTGTCCGGACTCCCGGAAAACTGCTGATGCAGATGGTTGCCGGTGCGGCTGGAACCGGTGAAGAACAACCCGTCGATGCCTGTGTTGGCCGCCAACGCGATGCCGGTTTCCCGCGCACCTTGCAACAGGTTCAACACGCCCGCTGGTAAACCCGCTTCGACCCAGCACTGCACGGTCAACTCGGCCACTTTCGGCGTGAGCTCGCTCGGCTTGAACAGTACGGTGTTGCCCGCCAGCAGCGCCGGGACGATATGCCCGTTCGGCAAGTGGCCAGGAAAGTTGTAAGGGCCGAACACCGCCACTACGCCGTGGGGCTTGTGACGCAGCACAGCGGTGGCGTCGCCCAGGGGGCCGCTCTTCTCGCCGGTACGCTCGCGATAACTTTGCACCGAGATCGCGATTTTGTTGGCCATGCTGGTGACTTCGGTGGCCGATTCCCACAGCGGCTTACCAGTTTCCTCACCGATGCAGCGGGCGATTTCATCGGCGCGGCTTTTCAGGGTACTGGCGAAGGTTTCGAGCACACTGATGCGCTCTTCCAACGAGCGCCGCGCCCAGCCTGGAAATGCCTGGCGTGCGGCCTGCACGGCGGACTCGACCTGCTCGGCCGTCGCACCGTTGCCGCTCCACAGCACCTGCTGGGTCACCGGGTTACGCGATTCAAACAGTTCACCCTGGCCGGCCAGCCAGCTACCTGCGATATACAACGAATTCATTATTTCGACTCCCGGGCTGCGGACAACGGTACGGCACGCACTTGATCACCGACCACAAGCTGCAGACGCTTGGCGGTCAGCGGATCGACCACCAAGGTGCCCGCCGCCAAGCGAGCCGGGGCAGCAGTGATGCGGCAGTCTTCGCGTTTGCGGTTATGGATCAGGAACGGCGTGGCGTCGTCCCCCGGCGTGCCGATGGCCAGCACCAGCGCCTGGCTGTCGCGCACCGCACGAATCTTGCTGGTTTCACACTCAACCGCCGGGCCGGCATCGAAGATATCCACATAGCCCTGGTAGCTGAAGCCTTCGCTCTTGAGCATGCTCAGCGCCGGCTCGGTATCCGGATGGACCTTGCCGATCACGTTGCGCGCGTCTTCGGAAAGAAAGCAGCTGTACAGCGGAAACTTGGGCATCAGCTCAGCGATAAACGCTTTGTTGCCGACACCGGTGAGGTAGTCGGCCTGGCTGAATTCCATTTTGAAGAAGTGCCGGCCCAGGCTTTCCCAGAACGGCGAGCGCCCCGCGTCGTTGGACACGCCGCGCATCTCGGCGATGATCTTGTTGCCGAACAGTTGCGGGAATTCGGCAATGAACAGCATGCGCGCCTTGGCCAGCATGCGGCCGTTGAGGCCGTTGCGGTAATCGGCGTGCAGGAACAACGAACACAGCTCGGAGTTGCCGGTGAGGTCGTTGGCCAGGAACAGCGTCGGAATTTCGCGGTAGATGTTCAGTTCCTGGGAGGCGCTGACCGTCAGGCCGACCCGGAAGTTGTACCACGGCTCGCGCAGGCCGACGGCGCCGGCGATGGCCGAGATGCCCACCACGCGGCCTTCGTCGTTCTCCAGCACGAACAGGTAGTCGGCATCGCCGCGCCCGGCTTCGCCGCGAAAGGTTTTCTCGGCCCAGCCCACGCGGTGGGTCAGGCGCTCTTCGTTGGCCGGCAAGGTGGTGAGGCCGGTGCCGGTGCTGCGCGCCAGATCAATCAGGGCCGGTAAATCGCTGCTGCGTACGGGACGAACGATCATGCTATCTCCTCGAACGGGCCGCTTTGCAGCCACCCGCGAAACTCTGTTTTATACCGGCTCTCAAACTGCAACAAGACGCACGCTCGCGCCTTCGCCAACGCCCAGGGCTTCGGCGGCTGCCAGATCCAGGGTCACCGGTTTGCCGGGCGCGTAGTCCAGCTCCAGCATCACCGCACGGTAATCCTGCAACTGCGCGTTGCTGACCAGGTACTGGCGGCCGACACCCTTGAGCATCTCGCCGATCTTCACCGGCACCACGCGGCTCTGGGCGATCGAGCGGATGCCCGAAACCCGCGCGTGCAGGGTCGGGCCGCCGTCGAAGATGTCGATGTAATGGTCGGTTTCGAAGCCCTCGCGCATGAGGATATCGAAGGTGATCTGCGCACGCGGGTGCACCTGGCCCATGGCTTCCTGGGCTTCGTCCGGCAACAGCGGCACGTAGATCGGGTAATGCGGCATCAGCTCGGCGAGGAACGTACGGCTTTTCAGCCCGCACAGGCGCTCGGCGGCAGCGTAATTGAGGTCGAAGAAGTTGCGACCGATGGCGTCCCAGAACGGCGAATCACCGTTCTCGTCGCTGTAGCCGACGATCTCGGTCACCACTGAATCGGCAAAGCGCTCCGGGTGGCTGGCGACGAACAACAGGCGGCCACGGGAGTTGAGCTCCGACCACGGCGAACCGACCAGCTCAGGCACCACGTAGAAACTGGTGAGCAGGCTGTTACCGGTGAGGTCGTGACACTGGGACAACACGTGGATCTTGTTGTGGATCTTCAGCTCGCGGGAGGCGTGCACGAAGGTTTCGTTACGGAAACTGTAGAAGGGCTCCGAGTAGCCGGCCGACGCGACGATGGCTGAGCAGCCCGCGAGCTTGCCCGTCTCGGTGTCTTCGAGCACGAAGAAATAGCTTTCTTCACCGTTGAAACTCACCTCGGCCGCGAAGGACGCTTCGCTGGCCGCGATCTTGTCGCTCAGGCGTTCCACATCATCCGGCAAGGAGGTGACACCAATCGGGCTGTCCGCAGCCAGACGCTGTACCTCGCCCAGATCAGCCATTTGCGCGGGGCGCATCACCAGCATGGTGTCACTCCTTAACTCGAAAAAATCATAGGGAAAAAATACCGCAAGGCCAGGCACACCATAGTTCCCAATGTGGGAGGGGGCTTGCCCCCGATGGGGGTGGGTCAGCTACAGATAAGCTGGCTGATACACCGCAATCGGGGGCAAGCCCCCTCCCACATTTGACCCGGGTCCAGCCGGCAGAGGGTGTAGTTATCAGGCTTGGGTCAGCGTTTTTACGGCACGTTCGAAGCGATCCAGACCTTCGTTGATGTCCGCCTCTTCCACCACCAGGCTCGGCGCGAAACGCACCACGTCCGGGCCGGCTTGCAGGATCATCAGGTTCTCTTTCTCGGCGGCGTTGAACACGTCCTTGGCCTTGCCCTTGAACGCATCGCTCAACACGCAACCGATCAGCAGGCCCATGCCACGCACTTGGGTGAAGATGCCGTACTGCTCGCCGATCTGCTCCAGGCGCGCCTTGAACAGGTCGTGCTTGGCATTCACGCCGGCCAGCACCTCGGGAGTGTTGATCACGTCGATCACCGCTTCAGCCACCGCGCACGCCAGCGGGTTGCCGCCGTAGGTGGTGCCGTGGGTGCCGACCACCAGGTGCTTGGCCAGGTCTTCACGGGTGAGCATCGCGGCAATCGGAAAACCGCCGCCCAGGCTCTTGGCGCTGGTGAGGATGTCCGGCACCACGCCGTAGTGTTGGTACGCGAACAGGTGGCCGCTGCGGCCCATGCCGGTTTGCACTTCGTCGAACACCAGCAGCGCGTTATTCGCGTCGCACAATTCGCGAGCACCTTGCAGATAAGCCAGCTCGGCCGGCAGTACACCGCCTTCGCCCTGTATCGGCTCCAGCACCACGGCGCAGGTCTTGTCCGACACGGCGGCTTTCAAAGCCTCCAGGTCGTTATAAGGAACGTGGGTGATGCCGGTGATTTTAGGCCCGAAACCATCGGAGTACTTGGACTGACCACCGACGTTGACGGTGAACAGGGTACGGCCATGGAAGCTGTTCAGCGCGGCGATGATCTCGTACTTCTCGCTGCCGAAACGGTCGAACGCCACACGACGGGCCAGCTTGAAGGCGGCCTCGTTGGCTTCGGCGCCGGAGTTGCAGAAGAACACACGCTCGGCAAACGTGGCGTCGATCAGCTTATGGGCCAGGCGCAGCGCCGGCTCATTGGTGAACACGTTGGAGACATGCCACAGCTTGTTGGCCTGCTCGGTCAGTGCGCCGACCAGCGCCGGGTGGGCGTGGCCCAATACGTTGACCGCGATACCGCCGGCAAAGTCGATCAGCTCGCGACCCGCCTGGTCCCACACGCGGGAACCTGCGCCACGCACGGGAATGAACGCGGCAGGTGCGTAGTTAGGCACCATGACCTGGTCGAAATCGGCACGTTGCACCGGGGCTTGCTCAACGGACATCGGAGTCTCCTGAAGAGGAACGCCTGCCTGGAACTGGCGGGCGATGCAGGGATTGTAAGGACAGTTTTCAGTGCGGCCTTGCCGCCAAGCGACAACTTCTTATAGCGCCAACCCGCGTTTTACGCGGGTTTACGCCAATGCGACAAATAGCGTCGCAATGGCGCAGTTTAAACCGTGCGCCCGCTCCATGGGCAGGTGATCTTCGCAAATTGGCCGAAGCACACCGCGCCAACTATCTACCGCCGTTAATCGAGCCTCGACTGGTCTGCTGGAAACAAACCAACACCGTCAAGGATCGATCCCATGCCGCACCGCGCCACCCCCGACGCCCACCTCGCCATCCTCATGCAGGCCGTTCCCCCGTGGCTGAGCGACGCCTCGCCAGCCCGGCGCACCGCCCTGGGCGAGCATTCGCCGAACTTTCCCGACTGGTACACGCACGCCAGCGCGGCCCAGCATAAAGAACTCAAGCGCCTCAACGGTGAGGCCTGGACCCATCAGAATCGCCTGGACAAAGCCCTGACCGGGCTCAAAAGCGCGGAAACCTTTGGCGCCGAGTTGCTGCAAACGGCGCTCAAGCGCCAATACGGTCTTGACTTGGATGTGCGCAGCACCTGGCTGCAGCTTTACGTGCCCTTGACCGTCGCCGGGTTTCGCGTGAAAGCCGGGGCTTCGCGCACCTGGAGCGTGTCCCTGCTCAACGCCGCCCTGCACAACTTCGAACCGGATGAGGCGAAACCCAATGCCTATGAACGCAATTCCGGCTTCAGCACCCAGCCCAATGCCGTGGGGCAGTTCCAGACACTGCCGGCGATTGCCGAAAAAATCAGCACCGCGCAATTCGCCACGCTGTGCCGCGACCTCGATATCGGTGGCCGCTACCAGCACTACCTCGAAGATTACCTGGGGATGACCAACCCAGTGGCCAAGGCCGTCCTGCAAACCCGCGTGGAACAGACCCAGGCCAGCGCGCTCAAGCTGTCGTTGTACATGGCGCTCCTCAAGAGTGATATCACGCAAGCCGGGTATGACGCGGTCCATGGCCTGATTGATCGCGGCAATAACCTCTCGACCCTGGTCGCCCATGAACTGGTGATCATGTCCAGCCGCCTGACCGGCATCGTGCTGTTTGCGCAGAATCTGGAGGCAAGCCGTGAAGCCGTACCGGTGATCGCCTATATCCCCGATGACCCGCAACATCCGATCAAGCAATACGCCAGCGCCCAGGCCTTTATTCAGGCGCTCACCACGCGGCTGCGCTCCACGGATTTCCAGCACTTCTTCAGCCGTTTCGTCAGCCACGCCGACCTGGGACGTTTTTTCGCCGACCTCACCGGCCGCTTGAGCGAAGTGACCTGGCATCCGCATACACCGGGCGACCCCTTGCCCAGCTGGCGCAAAACCGACGTCGAACGGCCCGATCTGCAATGTCGCGGCATCGCCATCCAGCAGCCCCTGTTCCAGCACCTGCACCAGATGAAGTTGAGCAAGCTGCTCGACGACGCAGGCAGCCAAGCCGTGTCCACCGCAAGCGTCAACCGCAAGGCCCGCTGGGAGCGCTGGGACCTGGTGAAGAAAATCGCCTCGGTGGTCCTGCAAGTGGCAGCCTTGATTGCCACCCCCTTTGTCCTGCCCCTGGGCCTGCTGACGCTCGGCTATACCGCCTATCAACTGTTGGACGAAGCCTTTGAAGGGGTTATCGACTGGGCTGAAGGCCTGACGCGCGAAGCCTTCGGGCACACGCTGGCGTTCGTCGAGCAACTGGTGCAATTGGGGTTGTTTGCCAAGGGAATCCCCATCGCCCAAGACCTCCTGCGCAAAGCATTGCCCGCCGCCAGCCAGCGTTTTATCGACGGCCTTATACCGGTGACGACGCCCGACGCAAACCAGCGCCTGTGGAAGCCGGACCTGGCGCCCTATCGCCATACATTGACGCTGCCCAAGACCGTGCGCCCCGACCCGCAAGGCCTGTACCGCTACAACGCCAAGTGCGTATTGCCCCTGGGCGAGCACCTTTATAACGTCGGGCAGGACCCCGCCAGCCAGCGTTATTTCCTGCTCCATCCCACACGGCCGTCCGCCTACCAGCCCCGGGCCATGACCAACGGCCAGGGTGCATGGCTCACCGAAGTCGAACACCCCCTGAGCTGGGACAGCGCCACCCTGATGCGACGCCTCGGCTACCCGGCCGAGGGCCTGAGCCCCGCTCGGCTGCAACAGGCACGCAGCGCCAGCGGCACCCACGACAACGCCTTGCGCAAGATGCACCTGGGCCAGCAAACACCACCGCCCCTGCTGGCCGATACGCTCAAGCGCTTCCAGATCGACCAGGCCCTGCAAGACTTCATCGCCCAGATGAACAGCGACGATCCGACGGTTTTCAGCCAGGCGGATACCCAGACCCAGCTGCAGGTCTTGACCTATCACGAGCTGTGGCCAGCCTCCAGGACCTTGCGTTTTCTGGACGACAGCGGCAATACCCAATGGGAATTTGCCGGCCAACCCGGCGCCAGCGTGGTGCAGGTCCACGAAGCCCAACTGGAAAAGGGCGATTTATTGCACATTCTGCTGGAAAGCCTGACCGAACCTGAACGCAAGTTACTGCTGGAAGAGCCCGCCGACCAACCAGCACCTCACACCCACCTGCGCGTTGCGGCCTTGCGCAAAAAAATCGCGCGCCAGGCCTACGACAAACGCTTCTCCCTGTTCGACTCGCACTACCGCACGGCAGAACGCGTCCATAGCCCGTCACTGCAAAAGATCATCGATGCCGCGCCAGAACCCGGCCTCCCCACCGCTGTAGCCGAGGAGCTGCTGGCCAATGCCAGCGGGGAGGAGTGGCGGGCCATCGACCAGGGCAAGGTACCGCCACAGATTGTCGCGCAGGCCGCCGCGGCCCAGTTGGATGTGCGCACCACCCGCGCCTATGAAGGCTTGTACCTGGACGCCGTCGACAATCCGGACACACACCTGCTCACCCTGTTGTCGCTGGAACGCCTGCCCGGATGGTTGGGCAACCTACGCCTGGAAGTGCGCCAATACCGGGTCGACGGCCAACTACTGGAGGCCGTCGGGGCCGAGGATGCGCCCCTCAAACGAACCATCATCCATACAGAAACAGGCCGCTACACCCCTGTGGATGAAAAAGGCCCGGTATTTGGCGACGGCGATTTCTACACCGCCATTCTCCAGGCCATCCCGGACAACCAGCGCGACGCCCTGAACATCCACATCGCTCAAGGCGAACGCCTGCGCCAGGCCGTAGGCGAACATGTAATAGGGCGCGACCGCTTGCGCGCATTGCTGGGTAAGGACACTTACCGCAAGCCCACCTATGACCCCAAGGTCATGCGCTTGCGCGGCGGTATGGAAGGCTATCGCGCAGGGCCATCAGCTGCGCCGGAACCGACCCTGGAACAGCGCGCTCACCATCTACTTCCCAGCCTCAACCGGGAGCAGATCAGCGAACTGATACAAACCCTGGAAGGTCGGCCAGATGGCGCCCTGTCAAGCCTGATCACGCTGCAAGCCGAATACAACAAACTGGACACCGACCTGGCCGTCTGGGAGCACACCACGTCGCCCTTCCACCCCGTGACAGAGATACTGCTCACGCCCCAGGAGTATCAATACGTCCGGCGCAATCGCGCGCTATGGGCTCAGGAGATCAGGCGCGGCTGGCGTCAGGAAACCGATATCGATCCGTATCATGAGCAGCTCGCCCTCAATGGCCATACATTGCAATTGACGATGCCCATCTACGGCGAGCTGCCCTTGCTCACCGCGCGCTTCGAGCACATCACTCTGTTGGAAATGAGGGGCGAAGGCACCGCATTGGAAATCAACGATTTTGTGCAGTTGTTCCCTCGGTTGCGCCACCTGAACGTCAGCCGTTTTTCCCTGGGGCGCCTTGCCCCGAGCATTCCGCAACTGCGCCACCTCAACGCACTGATATTAATTGACTGCAACATCACGCTGACCGAAGAAAGCCAGGCAGCCCTGGGCGGTATGACCCGGTTGGTGGCCCTGGACCTGTACAACAACCCCCTGGGCCTCACCCCCAGCGTCGCCAACATGCCCCAGTTGCAAGACCTGGACCTGAGCCGTACCGGCATCAGCGAGCTCCCAGCGGGCATACTCAATCGGCCCGAGCTGGAGCTGGCGGTGCTTTCCAATAACCAGATCCACGAGCTGCCGGCAGCGCTGTTTGATTTACCGGTTGCCACCAGCCGCAAATTCGACCTCTCCAGCAACCCGCTATCGCGAATGACCCTGCAACGGGTCAAGGCCTACCACCAAAGGACCGGCGGCCGCTGGGAGATTGACGCCCCCCGCGCAGACATCGAGCAGGCCAGACGCCTGTTACCCACCCTGAGCGACGATGACATCAACCAGCTCATCTTCAAGCTGCCGGGGGACCTGGATGCTGGCCGCGCCGCGCTGGCGCAACTGGAAGTCGACTATCTCAGGATTCGCCAAGACCTGCTGCCGTGGGCTGAAGACCCGCAAGCCTCCGCCCGGGAGCGCACTTATCGCTCACTCTTCGTGGACATGCTCGAGGCGGCCTGGCGCCGGGAAACCGAACTGGATGAACATGCCCATGGGAACCACCCGTGCTACAACCTCAGGCTGCCATACCCCATCAACGGCGATATCCCCACCCTGCGCACGCCGCTCACCCACATCTCATCACTGGCAATGACCGGCAATGGCGCCACCGTGCAACTGGGGAACTTCCTGCGCAGTTTCCCTCGGCTGGAGCGGCTGTCCATCGAACGCTACGCCCTGAGTCATCTGCCCAAGTCCCTGCCCCAACTGGCGCAGTTAACCCATCTGCGCCTGGACCGCTGCGGCCTTACACTCAACCCCGTCAGCGCCCAGGTGCTGTCCGGCATGACCCAGCTCAAACACCTGGACCTGGCGAACAATCGGCTGAGCTGGCTGCCGGACTTTAATCGCCTGACAAACCTGGGCAGCCTGTCGCTCAGCAACACCGGCCTGCGGGAGATCCCGTTGGCGCTGCTCTCACGCACCGTCGTGCGGACACGGGTGGATCTGAGCCTCAATGCCGTCGAGCACATCCCCGCACAAGGCTTCGGGCTGCCCGCCACCCTCAGCGCCGCCTTTGACCTATCGGGTAACCCACTGTCCCGACAAACACTGGAACGTCTGAAAGCCTACTGCCAAGTCACCGCCGAACACTGGAATGTCCAGGCACCTCAACCACAGCTGCAGCAGTTACAGGCGCTGTATCCGACGCTCGACAGGCGCGAAGCCAGCCGTCTGTACTTCCAACTGCCCGGCGACCTGAACGCCGCCGCCCCCGAAATCGCGCGCCTGGGCGACGAATATCAGCAGATGCAAACCCGGTTGCAGGCCTGGGCCCTGGACGTTCCGCAAAGGGATCCTTTGCTCGATACTCCGCTGGACGAAGACACCCGAGCGCAAGAGCAGATCCGTCGCCTGCACTTCAAAGACTTGCTCGAACGCTGTTGGCGCCGCGAGGGCGAACTGGATGACTCCAACGGCGTTACCCGCCGCCGCTACAAGCTGGTGTTTCACGGGCAATTATTGGGGGATCTGCCGGCGCTGACCGCGCGCTTCAACCATGTCAGCCTGCTGGAGATCATCGGCGACGGTACCAATCAACAGGTCGATGGCTTGCTCAGGTGCTTTCCCAACCTGATCAGCCTGACCCTGGAGCGCCACACACTGGGAGACATCCCCGCCACAGTGTTCCAACTCGGGCGCCTGCGCGACCTCAAGCTGGCAGAAAACCATATTCGCATGACGCCCGAGAGCAAGGAGCAGCTCTCACGCCTGGTCCACCTGGAGTACCTGGACATGAGTGACAACCCGCTGAGCCTGACACCTGATGTTCGCAACCTGGGACGACTGACGTCGGTCTACCTGCATCGCTGCGGGCTGACACTGGTGCCTGAAGGGCTCTTCAGCCTCGATCGCCTGCGCGTCGTGGACCTGAGTGATAACGAAATCGTGGAATTACCCAGCGATCTGCTGGAAATGCCCCTGCCGCTCGATGACGATTCCGACTTGAGCGGCAACCCGTTGTCCGAGCAAAGCATCACGCTGCTGCGCAACTACTATCGCCAGACCGGTTACGAATTGGGCGTAGACGAAGCGATGTTCGACGAGTTCGGCGTGGCGCTGCAGGTTCCAGGTACACCGGTACCGATGGAGGAATAAACCGCGCGTCTCAGCCGCGCTCGGACGGCACGGACGAGAGTTCGAACGGGCTGCTGCTGCGCCGCTGGTTGCGGTCTTCACGCGGGGTGGCGCCAAAGAAGTTGCGGTAGGCGCTGGAGAAGTGCGGCCCCGAGGAGAAGCCGCAGGACAGGCCGATCTGGATGATCGACTTGCTGGTTTGCATGAGCATCTGGCGGGCTTTGTTCAGGCGCAGTTCCAGGTAGTACTGGCTGGGGACGCGATTGAGGTACTGCTTGAAGATCCGCTCCAGTTGTCGTCGCGACACGCACACGTGCTGGGCGATTTCATCGGTGGTCAGCGGCTCCTCGATATTGGCTTCCATCAGCAACACCGCCTGGGTCAGCTTCGGATGGCTGGAACCCAGGCGGTTCTGCAGCGGAATGCGCTGGCGCTCGCCGCCTTCGCGGATGCGCTCCACCACCAATTCCTCGGAAACGGCGCCGGCCAGTTCGGCGCCGTGGTCACGGGCCAGCACCGCCAGCATCAGGTCGAGTACCGACATGCCACCGCAGGCGGTCAGGCGATCACGGTCCCAGTCGAACAGATGGCTGGTGGCGATGACCTTGGGGAAACGCTCGGCAAAATCATCCTGCCAACGCCAGTGCACGGCGGCGCGGTAGCCGTCGAGCAGGCCGAGCTGGGCCAACGGGTACACACCGGCCGACAAACCGCCGATCACACAACCGGCGCGCACCAGCTGCTTGAGCGCCGAACTGAGCTGGGAAGCAATGACGGTCGGCGGCTCGTCGGCCAGCAGGAACAGTTTCTGGAAGCCTTCCAGCTTGCCGGCCCACGGTTCGCCCGGCAGTTGCCAGGCGCCTTCGGTGGCCGGCTCTGCGAGCAAAAACGACAGCTCGTAGACCACGTCCGGATGCACCCGCTGAGCAACGCGCAAGGCCTCCTCAGCCAGCGCAAGCGTGAGTGCTTTTGTGCTGGGCCAAATCAGGAAACCAATTTTGTGGGCGGTCATGGAAGGCTATCCGAAGCGAGTAACGGTAATGAAGACAAAGGCCAATGCTAGCCCGTAAACCAACACAAATCTCAAAAACCATGAAGATCCCATGTGGGAGGGGGCTTGCTCCCGATAGCGGCGGATCAGTCAGCAAATGTGTATCTGAAGTACCGCTATCGGGAGCAAGCCCCCTCCCACAGGGTGCAGCGTCTCCAGTGAAGTGGGTTATTTCAAGCTGCCGGAGAGGAACTGCTGAAGACGCACAGACTGCGGATTCACCAGCACTTCACGCGGGTTGCCGCGCTCTTCGACGATGCCTTTGTGCAGGAACACCAACTGGTTCGACACCTCACGGGCAAAGCCCATTTCGTGGGTGACCACCACCATGGTGCGACCTTCCTGGGCCAGGTCCTGCATCACCTTGAGCACTTCGCCGACCAGCTCCGGGTCGAGAGCCGAGGTGGGTTCGTCGAACAGCATCACCTCCGGCTCCATCGCCAGGGCACGGGCGATCGCCACGCGCTGCTGCTCGCCGCCGGACATGTGGCCGGGGAACGCATCCTTGCGATGGCCCACGCCGACCTTGGCCAGGTAATGCTCGGCCTTTTCACGGGCGTCTTTTTTCGACATGCCAAGCACATGCACCGGCGCTTCCATCACGTTTTCCAGCGCGGTCATGTGCGACCACAAGTTGAAATGCTGGAACACCATGGACAGGCGCGAACGCATGCGTTGCAGTTGTTTAGGGTCGGCGGCCTTCATGGCGCCATCTTTGTTCGCGACCAGTTTCAGCTCTTCGTTATTGAGCAGAATCTTGCCGGCGTGAGGTTGCTCGAGCAGGTTGATACAGCGCAAAAAGGTACTTTTGCCCGAACCGCTGGAGCCGATGATGCTGATCACATCACCGGCAGCGGCGGCCAGGGACACGCCTTTGAGCACTTCATGACTGCCATAGCGTTTATGCAGGTCTTGGACTTCAAGTTTGTACATGCGGTCGGTTCTCACAAAAACAGGTGGTCAGTCGTTGAGCAAGCGCCCGTGACGCAGCGCTTCGCGCCCCGCCACCTTGGCCAGCCAGAAACCCGCTTGGGCATAACGCAGCCGTTCAACGGCGAACAACACCCCGGACGTGCCCGCGCAGACGATGCTGACGCGGTCGGTCAGAGGATCAATCACTTCAAAAATCGGTTCGCCGGTTTCAACCCAGTCGCCTGCCTTACGCAGGTAACTGATCACCCCGGCGTGGGGTGCGAACAGCAGCTCGGTGCCCTCGAAGGGCATGCCTTCACACGCCTCGTGCTGCGGTGCGGGCCATTTGCCCTTGATCAAGCCTTGTTCGGCGAGGAACGCCAGGATGCCCTCGGCATGGAAGATCGCCTCGTCGCGGCCGGTGTCGGCCTGGCCGCCCAACTCCAGGGTTGTCGCCAGACAGGCCAGCGGGATCTGCGCCTCGGGGAACGCCCGGGACAAGCGCAGCCACGGCAGCGAACACGCCTCGTCAAACGAACTGCCACCGGAATCTTCCGCCAGCAGGCCGACTTTTACATTCAAATGCGCCGACAGCGAACGCCACTGTGGCCAGTGCTGGGGCAGCGCGTACATGTGCAGCGCGGCTTCGGCGTCGCAGTGCAGGTCGAGGACGATGTCGGCGGTGCAGGCATGGCTCAGCAGAATGCGCTGCATGCCTTGCAACTGGCTGCTCGGCGGCGCCAAGGCGCTGAGCACGTCGCTCATGGCCTGGCGGATCAGGCGCACATTGGCGTGGGGGTCATCGCCCAGCTTGCCGTGCAGACGCTCGGCGACGGGCGCGCTCAACTCGACGAAATCGCGGTTGAAATTCTTGCCGCTGCCGACCTCGAAACGCCCCTGGTGGCTGCCTTGCAGCAGCTGGCCCAGGCCCATCGGATTGGCCACGGGCACCAACTCGATCACGCCATTGAGCGCCCCTTGGCGTTCCAGGCCGGTAAGGCGTTTTTTCAACTCCCAGGCGGCGCGCATGCCGGGTAACTCATCGGCGTGCAGGCTGGCCTGGATATAGGCCTTGCGCTCGCCACTGCCGAAACGGAACACGCTCAGCTGGCGCTCGCAACCCAGGTGGCCCCAGGGCAGCAGGTGATCGATACGTTCCATATCAATGCTTCCGTGGAGCCAGGTAGCTCAGCCAGCGGCGCTCGGCCAACTTGAACAGGCGCACCAGGATGAACGTCAGGCACAGGTAGAACGCGCCGGCGGTGATATAGGCTTCAAACGGCAGGTAGTACTGGGCATTCACCGTGCGCGCGGCGCCGGTGATGTCGATCAAGGTGACGATGGAGGCCAGGCTGGTGGTCTGCAGCATCATGATCACTTCGTTGCTGTACTGCGGCAGCGCGCGGCGCAGGGCCGACGGCAACAGGATGCGACGGTACAGCTTGTAGCGCGACATGCCCATGGCCTTGGCCGCTTCGATCTCGCCATTGGGCGTGGCCTTGAGGCTGCCGGCGATGATCTCGGCGGTGTAGGCGCTGGTGTTGATCGCGAACGCCAGGCACGCGCAGAACGTGGCGCTGGACAGCAACGGCCACAGGAAGCTTTCCCGCACGGACTCGAACTGGGCCAGGCCGTAGTAGATCAAAAACAGCTGCACCAGCATCGGCGTGCCGCGGATCACATAGGTGTAGAGCCACGCCACGCCGTTGACGATCGGCTGCTTGGACACGCGCATCAAGCCCAGGGGCAAGGCGGCGAGCAAGCCGAAGAACAGCGAGATGGCGAGCAGTTTCAGGGTGGTCAGCAAGCCGCCAAGGTACAGCGGCATGGCCTCCCAGATGACGTTGTAGTCGAAGATCATAGATCAGCCGCCCTTACGCCTACCGAGTAGCGCTTCTCAAGATAGCGCAGGGCCAGCAACGACACGCTGGTGATCACCAGGTACATCGCCGCCACTGCGAGGAAGAAGGTAAAAGGCTCGCGGGTGGCGTCGGCCGCCTGCTTGGCCTTGAACATCATGTCTTGCAGGCCCACCACTGAAATCAGCGCGGTGGCCTTGGTGAGTACCAGCCAGTTGTTGGTAAACCCGGGGATTGCCAGCCGAATCATCTGCGGCACCATTACCCGGAAAAACACCTGAAAGCTGCTCATGCCATACGCCAGGCCGGCTTCGGCCTGGCCCTTGGGAATGGCCATGAAGGCGCCGCGGAAGGTTTCCGACAGGTAGGCGCCAAAGATGAAACCCAGGGTGCCGATACCGGCGGCCAGGGGGTTCAGGTCAATATAGTCGTCAAAGCCGAGCATCGGCGCGACGCGGTTAAGCAAGTCCTGGCCACCGTAGAAAATCAGCAGGATCAGCACCAGGTCGGGGATCCCGCGGATCACCGTGGAATACAGGTCGCCCAGCCACGCCAGCCAGCGCACCGGCGACAGGCGCAACGCGACCCCGATCAGACCCAGAACAATGGCCAGGGCCATGGACGACAAGGCGAGCTGAAGCGTCAACCATGCGCCATCGAGGATGACGGCCCCGTAGCCTTTCAACATGATTCAGGTCCTCGAAAAGGGGGATGAAAAAATGGCGCAAACTTCAGAGTGTTCTGTTGCTTGCGCCATTTCGGACAGACAGCTGCGACTATTTACTTGGCATCAGCGCCGTAAATATCGAAGTCGAAGTACTTGTCCTGGATCTTCTTGTATTCGCCATTGGCACGGATCGCGGCGATAGCGGCGTTGATGCGCTCCAGGTTTTCCTTGTCGCCTTTGCGAACCGCGATGCCTACGCCGTCGCCGAAGTATTTGACGTCGGTGAACGCGGGACCTGTGAACGCGTAGCCTTTGCCAGCGTCGGTTTTCAGGAAACCGTCCTGCAGCAGGGTGGCGTCGGCCACGGTGCCATCAAGGCGACCGGCTTGCACGTCCAGGTAGATTTCGTTCTGGGTGCCGTAGGGAACGATGGTGGCGCCCTTCGGTGCGAGGACTTCCTTGGCGAAACGGTCATGGATCGAACCACGCTGCACGCCGATCTTCTTGCCTTTCAATTCATCCAGGCTGTCGCTGACGGCAGTGCCGTCCTTCATCACCAGGCGAGCTGGGGTCAGGTAGTAGCGGGTGGTGAAGTCCACGGATTTCTTGCGGTCTTCAGTAATGGACATGGATGACAGGATCGCGTCGATCTTGCGCACTTTCAGCGCCGGGATCAGACCGTCGAATTCCTGCTCGACCCACGTGCACTTCACATCCATCTGCTTGCACAGGGCGTTGCCGATGTCGTAGTCAAAACCGACGATGCTGCCATCCGGCGCCTTCGAGGCAAACGGAGGGTAAGCGGCTTCGATACCAATTTTCAGCGGTTTGCCTTCAGCGAAAGCCTGCATGGACAGCACGGACAGCGCCAGGGCGCCCAACAGCACGAGTTTCTTCATCTTGGGACTCCATCGGTATAGGGCAAAACAGCAGTATGAGCCATGGCCCACGATGCGGCGAAGGTGAAACCGAAAGCGGTGCAGCGTCCTGCGCCAGTGCGTGCCAGCGACGACGAGCGAGTGATCGGCATTCTAACGACAGGCTGGAAGCCGATATTTCCTCAATGCGACAACAATTTACAGAAGCACCGAGAAAGCGGTTCCAACTCATTGACAGCCTCTGAATTTTATGCAGAGACAAAAGATATTAAACCAGCTGATGCTGCAAATTGCGGGCCTATTATTCGCAAACCCTTCTAGCACGGCAAGGGTGGCGTTTAATCTTATTTCAAAGGGTGTCTGAAACGCGGTTCTCCTGGGCGCGAGCGTAGCCGTTTGCCTCATGCCTGGGCGCGGGGTTACACATTTGCGTTAACCGGTAACATTCAGAAACGTCCTACTGTGCAAACCGATATTTATTTGCCAGCTGGCTATGCAGGCAGCAGCTGTACAGGCCTTGAAATGCAATCCAAATGTGGGAGGGGGCTTGCTCCCGATAGCGGCAGGTCAGTGACAGCTGTATCAACTGACCCACCGCTATCGGGAGCAAGCCCCCTCCCACATTGATTTTCAGTGCTTTCGAGAGCGTATTAAAAAGCCCCACCCGGCCTACGCCGAATGGGGCTCTTTCCCATCTACCCCGCCTTAAGCGACGTTCATGGTCTTGTGCGTCTCGATCAAATGCGCCACCACCCCTGGGTCGGCCAGGGTGGAGATATCCCCCAACCCGTCATACTCAGCCGTGGCAATCTTGCGCAGAATCCGCCGCATGATTTTCCCCGAACGCGTCTTCGGCAAGCCCGGCGCCCACTGGATCACGTCCGGTGAGGCAATCGGGCCGATTTCCTTGCGCACCCAGTTTTTCAGCTCCAGGCGCAGTTGTTCGGTCGGCTCTTCGCCACCGATCAAAGTGACATAGACATAAATGCCCTGCCCCTTGATGTCATGCGGCACGCCGACCACCGCCGCTTCCGCGACTTTCGGGTGTGCCACCATCGCGCTTTCGATCTCGGCCGTGCCCATGCGGTGGCCGGACACGTTCAACACGTCGTCCACACGCCCGGTGATCCAGTAGTAGCCGTCCTCGTCGCGCCGCGCACCGTCGCCGGTGAAATACATGCCACGGAAGGTCTTGAAGTAGGTATCGACGAAACGGTCATGGTCGCCAAACAGCGTACGCGCCTGGCCCGGCCACGAATCAAGGATCACCAGGTTGCCCTCGGCCGCGCCTTCGATCAGGTTGCCGAGGTTGTCCACCAACGCCGGCACCACGCCAAAGAACGGCCGCGCCGCTGAACCCGGCTTGAGCGCATGGGCGCCCGGCAGCGGGCTCATCATGTTGCCGCCGGTTTCGGTCTGCCACCAAGTGTCGACAATCGGGCAACGGGATTGGCCGACATTCTTGTAGTACCAGTCCCAGGCTTCCGGGTTGATCGGCTCGCCTACCGAGCCCAACAGGCGCAGGCTGCTGCCATCGGCGCCTTCAACGGCGGCGGTGCCCGATGCCATCATGGCGCGGATCGCGGTGGGCGCGGTGTAGAGGACATTGACCTTGTGCTTGTCGACGATCTTCGCCACCCGGGTGATGTCCGGATAGTTCGGCACACCTTCAAACAGCAAGGTGGTCGCGCCATTCGCCAGCGGGCCGTAGACAATATAAGTGTGGCCAGTGACCCAGCCGACGTCGGCGGTGCACCAGTAGATTTCGCCGGGGCGGTAGTCGAACACGCGCTCATGGGTCAGGGCTGCATACAGCAGGTAACCGCCGGTGGTGTGTTGCACGCCCTTGGGCTTGCCTGTGGAGCCGGAGGTGTAGAGGATGAACAGCGCTTCTTCGGCGCCCATCTCTTTGGGCGCACACACGGTGCCCGCCACTTTCATCAGGTCTTCGTACCAGATGTCGCGATGCTGGTTCCACTTGATCGCGCCATTGGTGCGCTTGCACACGATGACCTTCTGGATGCTGCTGGTTTCCGGGTTGGTCAGGGCGTCATCGACGTTGGCCTTCAGCGGAATCTTCTTACCAGCGCGAATACCTTCATCGGCTGTAATCACCACCTTCGACTTACAGTCGATGATGCGACCGGCCAGGGCTTCCGGCGAGAAACCGCCAAATACCACGGAATGAATCGCACCGATGCGGGTACAGGCGAGCATGGCGACCACAGCTTCGGGGATCATCGGCATATAGATAGTCACCACGTCACCGCGATGCACATCCTGGCCGCGCAGGGCGTTGGCGAATTTGCAAACTTGTTCATGCAGCTCGCGGTACGTGATGTTGCGGCTCTCGGCAGGGTCATCGCCCTCCCAGATGATCGCGATCTGGTCGCCACGCTCGGCGAGGTGACGGTCCAGGCAGTTGTAGGAAACGTTCAGGGTGCCATCGGCGAACCACTTGATGTCGACATGGTGATCGTCGAACGACGTCTGCTTCACCGTGGTGAAAGGCTTGATCCAGTCAAGACGCTTGGCTTGCTCGCGCCAGAAACCATCGGGATTGACCACCGATTGCTGGTACATCGCCTTGTAGGTCGCCTCGTCGGTCAGCGTGTTGGCTGCTACTTCGGGGCGAACGGGGTACAGGGAAGCCGCACTCATCTTTCTTACCTCGGTGACATAGTTGTTGTTGTATGGCCCCTGTTGTAGCCGGGGTGGGCCTATAGAACCATTCGACGATGGTAGTAACAAGACCCTACAAATTACCCAGCTATGCCCGGCTGCCGCTCTGGCCCGCGCCCCGTGGCGCTTCGCGGGTTTCTGAAAAAACCTTCATCGGGGGATTGTTACAAAAACTGCCAAAAGTGTTTATCAAAACCACGGGTATATGAATATAAGCCGCAGGCCTAGAATCAACCCCGTCAACACGACACCGAGATTAACACCGCAACAGCCCCCACGAAGGCAACGTTAATCCGAACTTCCCAACTCTCAAGTTACACACGCGGCCTCACAAGGGCCCCGTGACCCCTTTCGCCCTGAAGAAGGTAAATAGAGAAATGAAAGCGTTATTAGTTTTAGCCCTCAGCAGCCTGTGCGCCACCGCCGCCCTGGCCGACGAGGCCCCGACCGAGCTGGCTGGCCAGAACGCCCCGATTGTTGAGGACTATACCTACAGCACCCACTTGGACGTCGCTAAAGTAGTCTCCATGAGCAACATCCCGGAAGTATGCGAAGTTGTACCGGCGAAGATGGAATATGAGGATTCGCAAGGTCAACGTCATATTCTTAATTATCATGTCATGGGTAATGGTTGCTCTAACGGTTGATTATTGGTTAGTGGATTCTTGTTCGCCGCAAGAAATCGTTCTTGCGGCAAAGAGCCGGTCCTTAATCCACCGCCCTCCCCTCCACAAAAAAACATCCCACCGCCCGTCAAAAACTTCCTACCCCGCCAACCCCCTGCAAACCCTCGTCCTGGCCCAAATAGCAGCCTTTTTGTCCGCTCACCGGGACAATCCGCCACAACACAAACCCGAATTTTTCCCTATAATGCGCGGGTAAATCGGGCCTGCAATATCCCTTTACACAGGGATGAAGAGCCAGACCTGAGGCCTCCGCTGGAGCAAGCCCCCGCCGCTCCGCACCTCAAGCCTCATGCAGAACCCGTAACCCAATTGCGTTTAATGCCTGCGCTAGCTGCTGCAACAAACGATTCCTTAAGATCCACCGCGGCCCTGGGGCCGTGTGAACACCCAACCATCCGGTTTCACACGGGCACCTTTGAGCCCTCACGCAGGAGACGACACGTCATGCTGAGCTGGGACGAATTCGACAAAGAAGAAGAAGGCGAAGTAGCCACCAAAGGCGCCAACGCCGGCCACGCCACCGAAGCCAACATGGACCGCCTCGACGGGGCCGGCGCTGCCGCCGCCATCGAAGCCCGCGCCGTCACCGCCAATGACTCCGCCGCCATCGTGCGCGCCAAGGCTGCACTGGACAAACTCGACGTCGCCGAAGGCCTCGCCGAACTTGAAGGCGCCTCCGCCCGCGTCGCCGTTGACGAAAAACGCATGATCAACTGCCGCGCCGACCTCAACCAACTCGTGCCCTTCAAGTACGACTGGGCCTGGCAGAAGTACCTCGACGGCTGCGCCAACCACTGGATGCCGCAAGAGGTCAACATGACCGCCGACATCGCCCTGTGGAAAGACCCCGAAGGCCTGACCGACGACGAACGCCGCATCGTCATGCGCAACCTCGGCTTTTTCTCTACTGCGGATTCGTTGGTCGCCAACAATCTGGTGCTGGCCGTGTACCGCCTGATCACCAACCCGGAGTGCCGCCAGTACATCCTGCGCCAGGCCTTCGAAGAAGCGATCCACACCCACGCCTACCAGTACTGCATCGAATCCCTGGCCATGGATGAAGGCGAGATCTTCAACATGTACCACGAGATTCCATCGGTCGCCAAGAAAGCGGCCTGGGGCCTGAAGTACACCCGCTCGATCTCCGATCCGAAGTTCGAAACCGGCACCGTCGACACCGACAAGGAACTGCTGCGCAACCTGGTCGCCTACTACTGCGTGCTGGAAGGCATCTTCTTCTATTGCGGCTTCACCCAGATCCTCTCCATGGGCCGCCGCAACAAAATGACCGGCGTGGCCGAGCAGTTCCAGTACATCCTGCGCGATGAGTCGATGCACCTTAACTTCGGTATCGATGTGATCAACCAGATCAAAATCGAAAACCCGCATTTGTGGGATGCCGAGATGAAGGAAGAAGCGACCCAGATGATCCTGCAAGGGACCCAGCTGGAGATCGAATATGCGCGGGATACCATGCCGCGTGGCGTGCTCGGCATGAATGCGGCGATGATGGAGGATTACCTCAAGTTCATCGCTAACCGTCGTTTGTCGCAGATTGGGTTGAAGGAAGAGTATCCGGGGACGACTAACCCGTTCCCTTGGATGAGCGAGATTATGGACTTGAAGAAAGAGAAGAATTTCTTTGAGACTCGGGTGATTGAGTATCAGACGGGTGGGGCGTTGAGCTGGGATTGATTCCCAAAGCAGCCGAAACGTGCCAGTTTTAACGAGTGGCTAAGGCCCGCTAAAAAGCCCTGATTTTTTCAGGGTTTTTTATTCAAGGCACTAATCTATTTACGCGAAGGCCGCCCACAGAAAGGTGATGCGTTATTGGCTGAATGACCCGTCCCCAAACGACAGTGCCCAACGTATTTCTTATGACTGTGTGGACATGCGGAAATTTCCTCCATGCACCTTTGAAGCAGTAAAACTCAGTTTCCTCTTGCGAGGTTCATTTCTTGCCGACTACCAAGTGAACCGTTACCATTTCTCGCATATAAATGCCCGCCCCTCAGGCGGTGCAATCTCCTGAGCGCTGCAATGCGCTTTTTTTATTTTTGTCTTAGGCGCATCGACTAAATCAATGAAATATAAGGAATCTATCCCGGTCATCGACCTCTTTGCGGGCCCGGGCGGACTGGGAGAGGGATTCTCTTCAATCGGTGGACATCAGAAGGGAGTAAGAAAATTTCAGCTTCGCGTCTCGATCGAGAAAGACCCTGTCGCTCATGCCACATTATCTCTACGTGCGTTGTTCCGCGCTTTTCCAAAAGGCGAAGTACCGGAGGCTTACTATGAATACGTTCGGGGAGAAATTACTCGTGAAGAGCTTTTCAAGCATCCGGACGTACCGGCAGAAGCTGTAGAAGCTGCACAAGAAGCAAAGCTTGCAGAGCTTGGTAAAATCTCACCAGAAGAAGTCGACAAATGGATCAAGGAAGCCCTGATTGGCGCAGAGGAATGGATCCTCATTGGTGGACCTCCTTGCCAAGCATATTCCGTAGCAGGACGTGCCCGTCGCACACGCGAGACCCAAGAGGAATTTGAAAGCGACGAGAAGCACTTTCTCTATAAAGAGTATTTGCGGATTATTCGCGAGTTCAAACCAACGATTTTCGTAATGGAAAACGTTAAAGGTATATTGTCTTCGAAACACAGTGGCTCGCACATATTTCGACAAATTTTCGACGACCTCTCGGCGCCTGCCAAAGGTCTCTCGTACAACATCCGCTCTTTAGTCGTTCCTAAAGACGTGGAAAAGCCGGACCCACACGACTTTGTCATTCAAGCAGAACAGCACGGCCTTCCACAGGCTAGGCACCGCGTTATTCTGCTTGGCGTACGCTCTGACGTCGCTTCAGGCTGCCCTGCTTTACTGGAGAATCCTCACAAGCTCGTAATGGAGCGCAGCAAAACCGTCTTTACAGTTGGGCAAGCGCTCTCAGGGCTCCCTCCGGTTCGCAGCAAGATTTCAAGAGGTGGTGATTCGCTCGAAGCTTGGCTATCAGCTTTGAATGAAGCTGGCTCTCTACTTTTAAAATCGTATGTAGCCGGCGACGGCAACTTGATAGATGCGATGAAAAAAGCGGCGGTTGACGCACAGAGACTAGAGTCCAATGGCAGTAATTTCATACACTGGAAGGTAAATCCGGAAATGAATACCAAACAGCGTGAGTGGTTCCTCGACCCTCGGCTGAAAGGAGTGCTGCAGCATGAAGCCAGGAGTCACATGCGCTCAGATCTTCATCGGTACATCTATGCGGCATGCTACGCAAGACTGAATGGCTCCTCGCCAAAAATACACCAGTTCCCTGCACAGCTACTGCCCGCTCATGAGAACGTATCTTCCGACTCCGTTCCCTTTAGTGACCGCTTCAGAGTTCAGATGGAAAATGGTCCATCTACAACAGTCGTTGCCCACATAGCCAAAGATGGCCATTACTACATACACCCGGACCCGAGTCAGTGCCGAAGCTTGACTGTTCGCGAAGCCGCTAGATTGCAGACCTTTCCTGATAACTACTTTTTTGAGGGGAATAGAACACAACAGTACACTCAGATAGGAAATGCAGTACCGCCACTACTTGCTAGAAAAATTGCAGCAGTCGTCGCAACTATCATCGACTCCTACCGGTCGGGTAGAAATCGACAGGCTTCATTGGATATCTGATCGTGCCGCGCAGACTATCGAGCACCGCATCAAGTGCCAGATAGTCTTCACTATGCCCCGAAACAAGGACGAACCCTCTTAACCATCCTTACGCTTACCAAGCCATCACCAACGTTATGCGCCTTCCCTGCGAGCACGAATATCAGAGTGTCTCGGGAATATCTGCAAACGGAGGAGAAAACGGTTGGGAAAACATAGCCTCGCGACACTCAGGACGCTTTGCCCATTCAGAGATCATCCTGCCGTTTGCGGTTTCATGAAGACGATCATTAACTTCCCGAGCCCAGATTTCTATTTGCTTAATGAGTTGATGAGAAACACCTTGCCTGGCCCAGATGCGGTCAAGGTTAAAGGAATCACCGTAAGCAGTAGAAATTAAAGCAACAGTGTAAGCAGCAACGTTTGCGAGAAAGGCTGGCACCAATGGTCGCGCAGCTTTATGTACTGCTTTAAATAACAAAGCTTTCGAGACAATTGCTTTGAAATAGGCAACATCCGGAGTAAAGGCCGCTCCGTCAACCTCCATCTCAGTCATGCGAGACATGAATCGATCAAAGCATTTCTGCGCACCTAGGCTGACGACATCAGCTTGGCCATCCCACGCGGTAAAGTACTTCGCTAACTCAGTTTTTGTGATCTTCCTTGAGGTAGGTACTGACTCCTTGAGGGCACGGAGCTTCGCTGGCGTGACACCATCACGAGCGAGAAGGGTATTGTAGCTGCCTGCAGCTCTCTCATAAAACCATCGCCCAGTACCATCAGGGCAATAAACAGAAAGCGACAGACGCTCAATATCAACATGGAACGGTTTGTTGGCGGATAGATCTGACTGTCGAACAGCATTTTGACTATTGGCATAACGCGAAATATCTGAAACAAGCGCCTCTTCTTTAGCAGGATCTTGCTCTTTCATAACAATAATTTTGGCCGGAACACGAACCTTGCTTAAGTCCGTATCAGCATATTTTTTCTTGGCGAAGAAAATTGAAGCAGTAGTTTGGCCACCATTAACAATTTGCATACCTCGCAACCACGAGATACCCGGTGACCCATCTGAGGCGCGACCGAGCCGCATCTCATCAGCAACCAGTACGATGCCGTTGTTATATGCCATAAATCGTTCCGGAGAATTTCGCAAAGTATTTTGAAGCCCTGCATTCACACCCTTCGCTTTCACACTTAAAAATGAGCGCACATTAGCCTCAAGTAGACGGGGCCCGAACTTTTCATAAACAAACCGGAGCGCTTCGCCTGGTATAGCTGTAAGTGCGTAGTCATAGTCACCTGTCTCCCCAGGTACAAAGACGCACGGAAGTGGAGAGCCAGACACTTCATTGAAGTCGAGGACTAACTCATCTCGAGGCTTACCCTCAGAACGATGACGGTACAGCCGTTCGATATCCATGACTTCAAGCTTGACATATTTACCGCCAACATCTCGGGCCTTGAAACTCTTCGACTTAGCTATACCGTCCGTAAGTACGTAGACACGAACTTGTTCTAGCCCGTTATAAATTTCTCGAATCGTCAATGCAAGGGAGTGTACATCGCTTGAAGGGTCGAGTTTTTCTGCAATTCTCCCAGCGGCACACAGCTCCAAAAACCGAACACATTGAGCCGCTGCCGTTTTGATGTCTAGGTCGGGAATAGGGTGCAGCTCGTCGAAACCTTCGTATAAACTTACGAATAGATCAAGTTGGTCAGCGTCTTCCGACATGGAATAACCACTCAGGCGCAAATTCGCGTTGCCTACTTTCCCCTGGAAATGGCAAATAACCGGATCAAAAGTCATTCCCGCATCAACAAGATGTTGCATTACCACTTCGGAGAAAACGAGTTCTCCAAACGGGGCACCATCAGACATCAGGGTCGCTACCTCGGCCTTAGTTTCGACGAAAAATTCATCAAGCGTCATCCACAGTTACTCCTAGTAATTTTAAAGCCGTATGGAGATCCGAGAGGAAAACTCCAGCGTGATCCAGATTGACTTCGTAGACGACGCGTGTAACTCCAGCTGGCACTAATCCCGAGGTCAACCTCGGAAAGCCATTAGAAACAGAAAAAACCAGCCTCTCCTTCAATTTAAATTTTCGGGTGTAGTAACTCATGTGGCCGTCGAAGTAACCAGAGGCCATAAGCCTTTCTTTAAGAAGGTTGACCATAACTGGGTCGCCGCCCAACTGACGCTCTGTCTCTGCGATCATTTCGGGAAGAGTGAACCCACTCTCATGGCGCGAAAAACGCACGGCAGCGAGAAAGAGAGGCGAAGCCACGGAGTCGTCCAATTGCTCAAGGGAGGCTATTTTCACAGGAAAGCCAGCGCTGGACATCGTAGCTTTAACTTCAACAGCCCCATACCCCAACAGGAAATCTTGGGGAGCATCATCAGGCCCCACCCAGGCCCGAAGCACTTCCTCAGCGGATACGCCCGATTCCAAAAGACCAATCATGAAGTTAAGTTCGCCCGCCAAACCGAGTTCTACTTCGGGACTGAGAGGGCTCGCGCCTCGCGACATGAACTGCTTCCAAGCGACTACGCGACCAATCAAAACCCTCAATAACTTATTTTCGTCAACGCTAGTTGCGGAGACGTCGTCTAAAAGACAGACAACATCGCGGACCATTGCAGCGAAAAGCTCAGTGCTACCGGCCTCTTTTCTAGTGAGCGCCAATCTAAGCCCACCATATATCTCCGGATCGGCGATCTCGATTAAAAAGCCCTGCCCCTCAGGCAACGTTTCGGTACGAGCCAACTTTGCAGTGGGGAAGCAAAAAAGTATTGCTTCGACATTGGCCGGGGAACGCCTTCCCGCCTGTACCCCAACGGGGCCAGCAGGAGCCAGTGAAATAACCTGCCAGCCTGACGTAGAGTCATTTCCTGACAATGAGGACCACGCTATCAGGCACTCTTCATTCGGACGGGCCATACTCTTGCATCCAGTAGAGAAGGTTAACTTCATATTCAACGCTTATCGGATTGTCACTACTAGGAAATGCAATAGCGAACGCCATAATAGGCTTGCTCCATCCGGGGACAATCAAACGATCCGGGGTCTTTTCCTTGTAGATGTAAGGCGTTAGTGGATAAAGCAAAAGCAATCCGCAGTCCGCCTCCCCACCAACCTTTTCACGAGTTTCACGAATCCCCCTACCACTTGGGAAGGTTGGCGGCGACGTCCGCCCTCGAGTTGGTTCAGGTTTCCAAGCTGCACGAGTTAGGGCCAACGCCTCGCGCCAAACGTCGTCGTCAAGGTCAATACCTTCATCTTTAGGATCGGTTAGCACACCAATAGCAAAGCTTTTGGGATCAATTTTCTCAGGATCAACCGAATCTTCAGTTTTGCGTACTGAGTACGTGTTTGAAGGTACACCACCAGGGAAGACGTGCTCGTCTCCAGAGCCATTACCACCTGCAAGCAGTGCAACGCTCCACTTTTTCAATTGCCCAGTAGCGACCATCTTGCCGATAAATTCCGACAGCAAAAAGGCTTTTGCACTTGTAGCATTCGGATGGGTCGCATACTCGCCAAGGAACGATTGTACTTTAGACACATCAACATTTTTCCAGAGACGAGCACTTGGCCAAGAGTCGGAATCACCGTCACGAGCATACTTTGGTGACCCCTCCCATGAGTTACCGAGTGAATCGATCAGAGCATCAGTCGCGTCGAGATTCTGTTGCTGAATCCTAGCATCGCGATGAAAAAGAATTGTTTGTGGGCGTGTGCCGCTATAGGTCAAAGAAAGCGTTTGTGCGTTTCGCATCTTCAAAGGAGAGGTGACAGTAAGCACCTCATGAGACATAACCTTTAGGCCGTATTGCTCTGGCGTCAGCTTAGCTTCAGCCATAAAATCGAACTCATCCCGCAACTCCTCTGCAGCATCGGCGATGTGCCCGAACCACTTTACCAGATCAGAAGATGTGTAGAGGCGACATAGATCAAGATAACCTGGACGATAGCCAAACCAGCGTCCCATTTGCATGAGCGTGTCGTACATCTTTGTTGTACGCACGAAATAGCTTACACACAGCCCCTCCAGCGTTAGCCCCCTAGCAAGCTTGTCACCTCCGACAGCAATCACTTTTAGCACCGCACCGGGTGTTGCATAGTCGAGAGCATCTTTGGCCGTGCCATTAATTGAGCGGACTTGGATATCATCCAGCACGTTAGGCAACACAGTAAGTATATCGTCCCAACTCGGCATGGTTGGTGGCCGCTCCTCAACCGGAGAGAGTGCCGCGACCTGATCGCGGATGGGGAGAAAATCCTCATCCCACAGTTTGTGCAATTGAGCCAATTGCTCATGGGCACCGAGGCCGCGAGTGATCTTCTGACGCATGTGGCGAACGGCTGTCTCAATCTGTTCGCGCACATGGTTCTGCACATCTACATAGCGGGTGACGTGAACCAACATAGAACTGTGCTCTTTCCCTTGGCCGCGTAGCTCTCGAACCGCACAAGCTAAAACGAAGGCACTTATTGCCTCTTGTAGTGAAGGAGGAATGATCTGCTGCCCATCGTGGGTCGGGACATGAATTTTCTTATGTTTTGGCGGCATCCACCCTGAGCCATTTTCGGGAGCGTAGTGATCTGCAATATTCCTCGATAGGGGAAGCGCGCCTTTACGTCCTTCTTGGGTCATCTTGCCAAACATGCGGGCGGGCCCCACGTAATTGGAAGGGGCTGCAAGATTAATGATAAAAGACCTTGGAAAGAGATCTGGACCCTCTTTGGCCGTCGCGCCCTTATGATGGATGAAGATGTTGGCGAAGGGAGTAGCCGTGTATCCGACATAAGCTTTGCGAGAGAATGCATGCAGCAATTGACGGATAAGGCTATTGATAGTTTTAGGCTGATGCTCTTCGTCCGGCGTTCCATCATCGTTGAACATTTGCTCGCCTGTATCGACGGAAGCATTATCTGCCTCGTCATCAACCATCAGTAGAGGCAGCTTCGTAACTAATTTTCGCCCATCGCTCGCGTCTGTGCTATCGGCAACTCGGTTCTGTATCCAGTCCAAAAGAGCGGTTAAAACGGTTTTTTGCTTCTTGACCACAAAGAGCCATGGCCGCTCTTCAGGAGAGATACCGTGAAAGTGCCTAGCAATGGCTTTACTGAAGTCACCGTTTTCCGCGCGCGTGGTAGCAGAGTTAGTCTTTAGATCCTCACCGAACTCAGCTACGCCTATAGGTGCTCCCGGATCGCGGCCTGCTGTCGTCTCGTAGCCTAGAAAGCTTTCTTCTAGTCGCATCTGCGTTTGCGAGCGCAGGTTGTTGTGCATGCCCGCGAGAACGATGATGATTTTGTAGCCTGCGTCCGCTGCTTTACATATAAGCCCAGAATAGTTGCTGGTTTTACCAGACTGCACATGCCCTACAACGAGCCCTCGGCGATCCCAGTCATCTCCACGCTTCGGATCTTCCAGCAGACCTAGAATATCGTCAGTGGCCTCATCAAGCCCCTCGACTACCGTATTGGAAAGCTTCGATTCCAAAAAGTCCTCGTAACGCCGCCAGTAATGCCAATCCCCTTTGCGAGCTGCGGTTAGCCAGTCAAAGTGACCAATGTTGTCTTTTAGTGTGGTTGATTTTCCGATCCAGTGGCTAAACCTTTGGATCAGCGTGACAAGAGCCTTCCCTTGATCCACTGCGTACATTGAGTTGCCAGCAAACATTGCAGTCGCAAGTCGGATTTTTTCGGCAATAAGCGTCGGCGTAATTTTAGACTTATCCTTCTCAGCCTTTACTAATCGCTGTGCAGTAGCGATAACGTTTTCCAGCAACTCAACCTGCGATGCCGTCTCTTCCGCTGAGGTCATACGCTCTCTCCTAATGTAGCTATAAGTAGTGGGTAATTCTGAAAGGGCTCGGTCCTGAGCATCGATTTACGAGCATCTTCAACGCTAAGCCCTTTGCGCTCGATCAAATCGTTAAATAATACGATTGCAACCTCGATTACGGCTGCGTTGGGCTCCCCTTCAAAACCAGTACGTGGAGTATCCTTGTTCTCCGCGGTGTCGAGCCAAATGCGCTGTACAGGCACTGTTTCTTCGACGACCCGTAACATGGCTCGAACAAGACCAGCACTACCCCCAACCGCCTCAATCACCGCTGCCACTGTAGGATGCCTCTCATCGATACGGTAGCGCACACCGTTCTTGAGCCTTTCGACACGCCATGCCTGTTGCTCAACTTTGAGACCTCCAGGTCCGAGCGTCGGCGTGCCACGAAAAGCAAATACTCTCCTGGCCCTTTCTCTAGTGTCTTCAGCTAGTTTCGTAAGCCATGGGCGCACTGTGACGGGAGGCCGAGCGGTGGATTTTTTGACGTCGATCTTCCATGCAGAATCAGCAGTATTAGGTATGTCCAACCTGATTCTAGCGAGCCTATGAGGCTCTTCTCGGTTCCATGCGCGCCCCTGACCTAACCCAAGCCAACCTCCTGCCAGAAGCAACCGATGATTCCGATAGACGTAAAACCCTTGTTGAGAGGTCCATCCTTCTGTCCCTCCAGCCCGACTAAACTCGTCGTCAGAAAGTCGATCCTTGTGTGGTAGGACATGGCATTGAGCTTCAACAAGACCCGATGGTGTAAGAATTCGAGCGACCGGAGAATGCCATGGTTTAGAGGGATGCCCTGTCATAAAGGGATCCCACGGGACGACTGATTTTCCATTGATATACAGTCGAATAACCGGGCTTGCATCTTCTAACAGTCGATGAAAAATCATTGCGAAACGTCGTTCGATGTCGTCGACCAAGTCGGCAAAATGATTGAGGGTATAACCAAGAGTAACGATTCGATCCAGCTTTTCCCAAAGGACCATTGTTCCTGAGTGAAGCCTATCCACTGCACCAATAAAAGCCTCGGAACCATGAGCCGGACCTTCGAACATCCTCCATCCGACGTCTGTCGACGCAGCAATGGCATCAAGATCCCAACGTAGGCAGGAAACAGGACCACTCATCCTTCTAGAAGCGACAGTAAGGCAGCGGCATTGAGAAAAGGATGCCGTTTTTAAGCCCATCCCAAAACGACCTAGATCATTGGCGGAGCGTTCATCCAGAGGATTCTTAGCCCCCAGCGTCATGGCTACCTCTAACTCGTCATCGTCCATCCCCCGCCCGTTGTCTAAGATGGAGATCCTGCTTCTCTCACCATCCCATTCAAACGTCACATGAACCTCTGATGCTCCTGCGGAAATGCCGTTATCAATCACGTCAGCGAGGGCCGCGGCAGTCGAGTATCCGAGACCACGCAGGGCTTCCAACATCGCGCCGGCTCGCGGCGGGGCATACCTTGTGCGTTCGTTCATTTGACGTAGGTAGTTCCGGAAAGAAGTGTGAAACCAACATCAATCATTCTACGGGCAACTTTACGAACCCGCGCATCCGGCTGTGTTGGTAGTGATATGTGAATGCGGCGATCATCCGAACCTTCCTCCTCAACACTAATACCAAGAGCCCTGACCTCATTCAAAATATCAGTTAGCTGGATATTTAGTTGAGAGGCATTCACCGCTACCTGAAACTCCGACCCCAGACTCTTACTCAAAAACCTGATGAGCGGGCTCTAAACCCTCGGGAACCGATCGATGAGGCTCGACCGCACTGGAGTTCTCAGTAGTTTTGACTGCCACTTCCTCTGATCTGGACTCCGGACAAGGGGCTTCCTTTAGACCCAAGTAATCGCCCAAGAACAAAGCTAGCTTTGCCATCCTGACAGGGTGACGTAGCTTTTTAAGCGCCTTCGACTCGATTTGTCGGATCCGCTCACGTGTCACATCGAACCGTAGACCTATCTCTTCCAAGGTCATGGCCTCGTCGAAATCCAAACCGAAACCAAAACGAAGGGTTATGACTTCGGCCGAGCGTTCGTCAAGTTCCCCTATCATGCCGACCAAAATTGCTCGAAGAGAAGCTGCTTCTACAACGACAGCCGGGTCCGATGATTCCTCTTCGGGGAGGAAATCGAGCAAGGATTCCGACGTGCCTTCAAGGTTCGCATCCAAGCTGCTGACTTTCTCGGAAACGGTCAAAAGAAGCTTGAGCTTATCGAGGGCTATCCCCGTTCGACGTGATGTCTCGCGCTCGGTTTCAGGACGCCCGGTCTTAGCCTCGAACTCATCTCGCTCATGCAACATGCTCCTTACCAAATCTTGCATGTGTACGGGCACCCGAATCGTCCGCTCCGTATTAGAGATTGCGCGCGAAATATGCTGACGAATCCACCACGTAGCATAAGTGGAAAATCTAAACCCTTTGCGCCAGTCAAAGCGCTCAACGGCCTTCATAAGGCCTATATTGCCCTCCTGAACCAGATCATCAAAAGGAAGCTCAGACCAAAGATATTTTTTGGCTATAGAAAGCACCAACCGAAGGTTGAAGAGAATCATCCTCTCCCTCGCCACTTCTCCGCGTCGAATTGCTGAGGAGAAGGCCGAATCGCAATCAGCCATCTTCGATAGTTTCAGCAGGAAGCCCCGGTAAAGACAGGCGGCCGCAAGCGCTTCACGAACCTTTATGGAGTCATTACTGGCGGAGCGCGCCGCTGACACCGCTGATACAAACGCTGACGCTTCCGAGTGAAGTCCTAACTCGTTTTCCTCGAACTCAACCTTATCAACGGACGAGGTCTCTCCTAAGCTAGCGTCCCCTACGTCGTCTCTGACAAGATCATGACCAGAGGTGAAAAACTCATGACTTTCCTCTCGGCAAGCTACCTTTTCAGCCGCCTCGAAAATGACACTAAGACCTCCGGGCCAGCAAGATAAGGCATCTAATGCTTCGTTTCTTGCCGCCTCCATCTCGCGGCCTAAAGAGACTTCCTCTGCGGCGAGAAGTAAGTCTTTCTTCAGTCCCTTTGCGTAGAATCTAAGCGGCTCATTGCGACCTGATGCCAGGTCGTCCACGAACTCCAAGGCCTCCGACAACGTAAGTTCTTCTTCCGATGTAGGATCGAGAAGATTCGACTGCTCGGCCAACCCTATCCACTCATCGATCACTACACCGAGGTCGCCCAACACGAAAGTCAGCAGACGTTCAGCTTCTTCATTACGACTTTGTGAGATGTCTGCTCCTCGACATACATCGATTAGAGCAGTCTCCGAAACAGTACCTTCACGCAGCCCTCTAAATAGCAGACCACGGACACGCTCATTATCATCCGTTAGGAGAAGCGCCCTTTCGGGAAGGAACAGTGCGATATCGTCCCATTCGATATCGGTGTCGATTGCCTTGTGCCGACCGATAGTTTCTTGGATTACGCTAATTACTTTCGCAACGGTTACATCCCCCTTCGGGGCAGTCGCTTCAGCCTCCGCTATCCAATTGCCTTCGAATCCCAAATCTAGGGGCTCGTCGTCAAGGTCGATGTGTGTATCCCCCTTGGCGGTCACAACTACATTCTCGTGCTCGTTGAGAAAGGAGATTTCATTATGGATAACTCGACGAGACTCAGATTCGACCAGGTCATCGACATAATTCGTCAAGTCAGCCGTCTCCCCTTTCGCTTCCTGATAAGACGATTCGCTCAACAAGGAGGAAAGGGGTACCACCATCTCCACTCTAGTCTGAGTCGAAACTTGGTCGTACACGCAATTTTCATTTAATCCGGTGTTACGACTAAATGCCTCCCTCAACAGTGCAATGCATTGAGTACATTCCGCCTTCTCCGCGTATGCGAGAGCATCTCTACCTTCAGCATCGAGCACATCAGGATTTGCTCCAGCTGCCAGCAATAGCTGTACAATTCCCGCTTTTTTTCGGGAAGAGGCCAACATTAGGGGCGTCGCACCTCTGCCGTCGCGGGCATCGAGATCATCGCCCCGTGCTATATGGAGCTTGACCGCGACCTCAACACCAGCAATGGTCGCCATGCGCAGTAAAGGGTTGAGCTTAGCCATGGAATGCCCCAAATGCCCATGCACCCGCCTCATAAGTCGCTTTCGCAATAATGATCCGGCGAATGGGATGGCTGCTAACTGATTTCAGGGTCGACTCCTTGTCTATATTCAATTCTCTAGCTTGCCAACCTAAAGCTGGCATTAAGATAACATTTACGAAAGGTGATCGAGTTTGACACGGAGCATGTCAGACATCATTTATGTTGAACATGACCAAGAAGCCAGAAGTGGCGCAATGCCACTCACCATATCCACTTGTCATCGACCCGTAAAGGACGCGGGAGGTCCAACGGGCCAGTACGAACCCTTCACCTAATTACCTAATTACCTAGGCAATGTCGGAATTGAGGGTGCGATGCCGGCGGTTGGGAAGAAAAATTCTTTCGATAGGGGTAGATCCTGAATGAGTGCAGACACCGTCACCCCAGAACAGCGGTCCAGAAACATGTCCAAAATCAAGGGCAAAAACACCAAGCCTGAAATGACTGTTCGATCCCTATGCCATGAGCTGGGGCTTCGCTATCGCTTACACCAAAAGCATCTACCGGGCACGCCAGATATGGTATTCCCAAAGCGCCGATTATGTTTATTCGTTCACGGCTGCTTCTGGCATAGGCACCCCGGATGTAAATACGCATATACGCCCAAAAGCAGATTAGATTTTTGGTTACCTAAGCTCGCAAAAAACGTTGAGAGAGATACGAAGGCTCGGCGAGCACTTGAAGCAGCAGGTTGGCGCGTATCGATCATCTGGGAATGCCAGACAAAAAACAGAGATGCTTTGCGAACTGAAATCCAAAAAATGATCGACCCCAAACTCAATAGTCATCGCACCACCGCTGAAATATGATGGATAGTCTTGATAGCTTGACCACCTTCAACCGTCCACCTTGTTCTGGTCAAGTTTTTCCGGACACCGATTACGGTGATCAAGCCGCCTCCTGCTCCATGGCTATTGGCGACAGGTAGTTGTTGTAGCTGTGCAGCCTGATCCGGTTGTATCGCATGAAGAAGCAAGTCATATCCTGCTTGGCTTCTTCAACTGTCGTATAGCCTTTGGTGGGCACCCACTCTGATTTGAGCGTCCCGAAGAAACGCTCTGTTGGCGCGTTGTCCCAGCACTGCCCCCTACGGCTCATGCTTTGCGTTATCCCATGCCCCAGCAGCTCGGATTGAAAGTGCTGGCTGGTGTATTGGCAGCCTTGATCTGAATGAAACATCAAGCCTGCATGTTTGCCTCGAACCTCCACCGCCATTCTCAGCGCCCTGCTAACCAGATTGGCGTCATTGATCAGAGAAAACGCCCAGCCAACGATTCGGCGGGCGAACAGATCAATGACCGCTGCCAAGTGATACCAGCGTTTCCCAACCATCAGGCTGGTAACGTCGCCGCACCAGACTTGATTAATTGCGGTTGGCTCGAAGTTACGCTCAAGCAAGTTCTTGGCCACAAACGCTTCGACGCCTCTAGAGCGATACTGATGGCGGCGGCGCTGTTTGCTGGCCAGATTTGCCTCCGCCATGAGCTTTGCAACTAAATACCGTCCCACCTTGATCTGCTGGGCTTTCAAGTGCTGAGAAATCATCCGCGCGCCTGCACTTTCCCGGCTTTCGACATGCAATTGCACGACTTTTGCTCTAAGCGCGTCACGCTCGGCATTCGGCGCTGAGCGACGCTTGATCCAGTCATAAAACGCGCTACGAGAAACGCCTAGCGCGCTGCAAAGCAGGCTGGTCGGATATGAACTCGACTCCCTCAGTTCCTCGATCAGGAAAAACGATCGGGATCCGACATCAAGAGAGCCGTAGCCTTTTTTAAGATTTCAGCCTCAGTCTCCAGGCGCTTGACCTTGGCTCGTAGCTGTTGAAGCTCTCGCTGTTCGTCGCTGATAGCCTTGGTACCTGCCACTGGCTGCCCTTTGTGACGCTCTTTACGAACCTGATCCACCCAGCGGCGCAGAGCCGTAGGGCCAACGGCCATGGATGCACAGACGTCGGGAACTGAGCAGTTATCATCAAGAACCATGCTTGCAGCACGTTGCTTGAACTCGCGGGTATAGGTCTTTCGCTGTTGCATGGAACCTCCTGATTGGGCGAATCATATCGCCCTTAAGAGGTGTCCGGGATCATTAGGCCAGAACACCTACCCTCCTAACTCGGCGCCTAAGAAACGCCTCAACCAGAGCGGTCCTCCGCACCCGACAGCCATGCGGCTTTTTTTCGCCAGCGGTTTCTCTACGTCTGTGAAAAATCCCCGTTATGTCGGGAGTGGGCGAATACAAGACCCGAAAGGGGAATATGTCCGGCCCGTCTCTGGTGGGTTTCTTAGCTCCCGACACCCATAACGCATGCCCTAAGAAAGCAACCAGAGGTAACGGAAATGCCTGGATACTTTGCATCCCCTGCTAAGGATGTTCACAGCACCTGCACCATTTCTCAAACACGCTCCGATCCGGAGGTGTGCCATGCATGAACCTACTGTCTTCACCCGCCACAACCTGCAACTGCATGCTCTGCTCCTTGAGAACCAGCCGTGGTTTTGTGCCCGCGACCTTGGGCGCCTCACTGGGCTATATCTGGACGAGCGTAAGATCAGCAAGCTCGATGAGGATCAACGGCAAACGCTGGAAATCCGCTATCACGGCCAGCTTGAGAATATGCTGATGATCAGCGAATCCGGCGTGTATGCATTACTGGTGTATCACTACACACCCGGGCATCGCTTGTTGCGGGAGTGGTTGACCCATCAGGTCGTACCGACTTTGCGAGATGGACAATTATCACGACCCACAGACCGTCCGATGCTGAGTTTGCTGGATTGGCCTGAGATGTCGCTGAGCCTGCTGCATTGGCAGGATGAGGGTTGGATTCGGTTACGGGATATGCCGTATCTCTTGCTCAATAGAACTCGTCGACGCGTTCCGCCGAGCAAGACCTGGTTGCAAAAGGTGGCTGAATATTTCCAGTCTGCGGGTCATTCGCCACGCTGAATCTCGCAGGTCGTCCGTCCGGGCTGGCGTTCGGGCGGACCGCCAACACGCTCTTCCTGGTCCGCGCTGTGGCAATGCCGGATACCTTCCGACGTTCATTCCTATGCCCGACCGGGTAAACTCCCTCGCTGATCGCCAGTAGAAGAACAACAGCAGTCCCCTTGGCCGATCTGAATTGCATAACCGTTATCAGCCTGAACCCACGTAACGGGGACCAGTCTCAAGGTTATGAAATCCCGCTCCACCTGATCAAGGACCACCCGTGAACCCAGACATGCTCGAAGCCGGCCCCGTTGACGCCAAAGTACTTTCCGTCTTTGACTTCGACGGCACCCTCACCCACCACGACAGTTTCGTGCCCTTCCTCAAGTTTGCCTTCGGCACTGGCGCGTTTTATGGCCGGATGGTCAAGCTGGCGGTGCCGGGGCTGCGTTTTTTGGTGCGGCAGATCAGCCGAGATGAGTTGAAGGCGCAGTTGATTCGCACCTTTATGACCGGGGTGGAGAAGGCGTGGGTGCAGCGCAAGGCCGAGGAGTATTGCCAGCGCAATTGGGCGCGGTTGATGCGCCCGGCGGGCGTGTTGTCGGTGGAGCAGGAGTTGGGCTCGGGGGCGGTGGTGACGCTGTGTTCGGCGTCGCCCGCGTTGGTGTTGCAACCGTTTGCCGATCGGCTGGGGATCCGTTTGATCGGGACTGAGCTTGAGGTAGTCGACGGGGTGTTGACCGGTAAGCTCACGGGGAATAATTGCCGCTGTGAGAACAAGGTGCTGCGGCTTGAGGCGGTGTATGGGGATCTGGGCGAGTATCGGCTGCGGGCCTGGGGCGATACGCGCGGGGATCGGGAGTTGCTGGCGGCGGCGCAGGATGCGCATTTTCGGCATTTTCATGCGAAGAAGAAAAGGCGGGCTCGGTTGCAGCGGTGATGCGGGCACAGGGGTGGCTGGGAGACTGAGGTGGTCCCATCGGAGCCTCGCTAAAGCTCGACACCTCCCACATTTGATTGTCATCGGGCCGTTGATTTGCGTGTACCTGCTGATCAACGCCGCGCCGGCCAGCATGTTTTATGACTTGGCGGCATTGACCACAGCCGGGGGCACACTGTGCTTCCTGAGTGGGCAACGGGTTGCAAGTTCTTGCTGATATTTGCGCAGGTTCTCGCTATTAATAGCCAAACCTCTCACGGACCCGAGCCCCATGAAATTCGACACGGCCTACAGCCTGAGTCTCGATGACAAACTGTCAATCTATGACGTACGAGACCTGAATTTCGACGAAACCGCCGATTTCGATTCCGACAAGGAGCGCTTTCTCTGCCCCAACGATGTGTGCCGTGCGGCGTTTGATGAGGGCAATACGCTGAGCACCTTCAACGCAAAAAACGTCAACTACCAGCGCACGCCGCATTTCAAGAACAAGACCGGCACCCGGCATATCGACGGTTGCCGCTACGCCAGCACGCATAAGAGCGCGACCGGTGAAAGCGATGACGAGCGCGAGGAAAATTTCCCTTCGGAGTTTGTGCTCACACCACGTCAATACGCACGTAGGAGCCCGCTGACAGGCGCCGAGAACGTCGCCCTGCAAGACCCAACGAAAGCCCCTGCAAATCAAGTCGCCACATCCCACGCCAACAACGACACCACCCCGGATAAAACCAGCGTATTCGCCCACCCGGTGGAATGCTACGTGTCGAATATCGACGACAAGGACAAGCTCAAATCAATGCCGTTGAAAATCGGCGAGCACACGGTGACGTACTGGACGTTTTTCAAGAAAATCGAATACCTGCAAGACAACCAGGGCCTGATCTATTGGGGCAAGATCAAAGCCATCAAGGACTACACCAACAGTGTTCGCATCGATTTCGAAAAGAAGGTATGGCTCGACAAGAAGCCCTACTCCGTCAACGTCTACCTGAGCAAGAAACTGCTCGATAGCTACCGCAAGCGCACGGCATTCCTGGAGCAGATCAAGGCCGCTGCAGGCAGCGAACGACCGTTGTATTGCTTTTTCTATGGCGTGACGCCGCAGCTCAAGCAGGTACCGAGCCAGAAGAACCCCGAACAGACGTTCGGGATATTCAGCGCGAATATTGAAAACCTGGATCATCTGATCATCCGGGAGGCGCCGGGGATGGAGTAAACGCACACTGAAAAACGCCACCCATTGTCCTGAGTTGATGAGCGGTACAAACAACTGTATAAAAACACAGTATAGTTGTGCCTCCCCTGTCGAACCTGGAGAAATCCCCATGTCCTCTCTGGCAATGAGCTCTTACGTAGAACAGCAGATCGTCCTTCATCAATTCACCGCCAAACACTGCGCCCAGGCGCGCATCGTGTTGGGCTGGAGCCGCGAAGCACTGGCTCGCGAGGCTGGCGTGACGGTGCAAGCCATTCAACAATTGGAAAGCCATGGCGACGTGGATGATGACACTCGATTGGCCCTGGCATTTTGCCTGGAAGCGCAAGGGCTGGTGTTTTTCCCGGGGTTCGCACCGGGGTGGGGGATGAGTAAACGCCGGTTCGACAGCGCGTCGGCCGAACCGGCGACGCCGGGCCTCCTCTCTCGGTTGCTGGGCTCACCCGCTGCATCAATTGAGTCACCCACTCCCCAACCGAATGGTGCGTAGAGTCCAGCCTGATCACCGGCAACGCAATGGATTAACCCGCGTTCATGCTGCTTCAAGCAGAAACTGAATCATATTCAGACGTTGCCTGCAGGCCCCTCAACCGCGTTATCTGTCATTACGGGTGCTGGCGTAAAGGGCGCGCCAGGGCGGAATGCCGGCTGTTTAATCGCCTGTGTGGCTTGCTCATAAACATAGGCAGCCGACAGCACTGTGGCTTCGTTGTTAGCCGACCCGTAAAGGTAAAGCGCCGTGGGCATCCCTTCATCATCCATCCCGGACGGAATGGACATTCCCGAGTAACCCGCCGCAGCGCTGAAAAAATAGTTGTTTGAGAGGAAGTTCGACACCATCGCATCGAGCCTGTGCTTTTTCATCGGATCATCGATGGTTTTCTGGAAAACCGGAATGATGGCCGCCCACAGCTCATCGCGCTGGTCCTGAGTGCTCACCAGGCCATTGATAAGCTCCAGCAGGTTCTGGTCGGGCTCACCGGGCTGCTGGTGACGCTTATTGAAAGCAATCAGCTCCGAAAGCGATTTGACAGGCAAACCCTCGCGCCCTGCGAGATACTCTTCCAATTGGTGCTTGACGTCTGAAAACAACGCCTCGTTGTAATCGGCGTAGGTTTGCTCAGCGACGCCATCCTCCAGCGTTCCCACGGGCACCAGGATCGCACCTTGAGACTTCAACACCTCAAGCGCATCCGCGTAATGCTTACGGTCCGCCCGCTTCGCGGGGTCTTTGGCCTCCTCTACGGACAATTCAGGCACAGGCGTGTAGCCAATTCGCTTGCCTTTCAAGGCATCGGAGCGCAGTCCCTCGGTATAAAGCGTGGTCTCGGTCATGGCGTTGAGCGCTTCTGCCGCATCGCAGACATTGCGCGTGAACGTGCCAATCGAATCCATGCGTGAACTGGTCATGACACCCTCGGTACTCAGCAAGCCCACGGAGGTTTTCAAGCCAAAAACGCCGTTGTAGGCCGCGGGAGTAATGATCGATCCGCTGGTTTCCACCCCTAACGCCAGCGGCACATGCCCCTGGGCTACCGCCACGGCGGAACCTGAGCTCGATCCTGCTACCATCCCGCCCAAGCGATGCGGGTTCAGCGTCTGGCCCCCTCGGGAACTCCAGCCATCCACCGGTAATTCAGAGCGGAAGTTCGACAGCTCGCTCATGTTGGTTTTACCTACAACCACCACGCCGGCCTTCAGCAAGTTGTCCACGACCTTGGCATTTTGAGTGGCGGCCTTGCCCACCAGAGCCTTGGAACCGGCGCTTGTCTGCATCCGGTCCTTGGTTTCGAATACATCCTTGAGCGCGATCGGAACGCCGTGCAAATAACCGCGCACCTGGCCTTTTTCACGTTCAAGGTCCAGCGCCCTGGCTTGCTGGAGCGCATCCGGGTTGGTTTCTATGAACGCGTTACCGCCCTGCAGCCCATGATCAATACTGGCAATTTGTCGGAACGTGTCTTTCACCAGCGATTCTGAGGTGACCCCGCCGCGGCTGGCCATTTCCACAGACATTTGACATGCGCCCTTGAAGCCCTGCGGCGGATTTGAAAGCGCTTGCAACAGGCCTGTCGCCCACCCACCTGCCGAAACTGGTCCGATCATGGAAATACCCCTAATTGACTGAAAGAGAGCTATCGGCCGATAACCCAACACGAGTCTAAGAGGCTGTTCCGGCGTCGCTATCCAGGCGAATCCTGCTGCCCGGTATGATCATTCCGTCCCCGGTGTAGGCGCGACAGTTGATAGAAGCTGGCGGTAAGTTCGCAGCAGGACCTGCACGCGATCAGCCGCCCAGCGGGCCCCGTAAAACCAGAGTTGGGTACCATCCTCCAGTGCCTGACAGGCGCTGGGGTATCCACTTCTGCGAGCAGCATGAAACGCCGCACTCTGATCGTCTGACACCAGGGCATCCAAACGATGACTGGCCACGAGCGCATCGATGGCCGTACCGGATTCGAGCGGGTCGTCCGTACGCTGCGCGTCCACTGCGACTAATTGCACACCCGCTTGGCCGAGGATAACGAAGGCACGGTGCAAGGTTGCACGCTGGTCCGTGGGTTCAACATGCCCACCGCGTACGTAGCGGATGGCATAGCCGATGCGCCACCCCGCCAGCACAGGAGAGGCAGTAAAAGCGCTGTTGTTTTGCACCAGGGGCACTTCAACCATCACGGGGCCAGTGGGGTCGACACCACTGAGGGCAACCAGTGATAACGCGGGGTCTCGCGTGGGCTTGATCATTGGAGGCAAGGCGTTATAGCCGGGTATGAGTACCGTCCCCTCAGCGCGTCCTGCACCGAAAACGATAGCACCGGGGCTGGCGTTATCGGTTCGCGCCTGGGTGACGGTTGAAGAACCAGGATCGGCATGCTCGCCTGATACGGCGAGCGACGATGCTGAGAGGCACGGCATGCCCAATCGCCAGAGTTTCTTGCAGTCCTCGTTCATTGCAACGCCCCTCGAAATTAACTTTCCGACGGATCATCGCACTCTCTTCTGACGTTTGTCGCAGAGTCGAAACACCCTGAAAAACACCTTTTTCACAGGCTCTTTAGCTAACCCGCAGCCTGTTCTTTCACATCCTGAGTCTCTACCTCCAACCACCACGCACGCCCTCGTTCGGGCTGGTTGAGCCGGAACGCTTGCCCCATCGCCGGCGTAGTAATCGACACATTGCGCTCCCAGGCCAGCGCCATGATGCGGTCGAACGGCTCGTGCCAGGCATGAAACGCCAAGTCGAAGGTGCCGTTGTGAATCGGTAGCAACCAGCGGCCCCTGAGGTCGATATGCGCCTGTAACGTTTGCTCCGGCTGCATATGCACATGAGGCCAGTCGACGTTATAGGCGCCGGTTTCCATCAGGGTCAGGTCAAACGGTCCGTATTGCTCGCCGATCCGCTTGAAGCCGTCGAAATAACCCGTGTCGCCGCTGAAAAAGATCCGCCGCGCGTCATCGATCATCACCCAGGAACACCACAGGGTCTGGTTGCCGTCAAACAGGCCACGCCCGGAAAAATGCTGCGCCGGCGTGGCAACAAAACGAATGCCATCAACCTCGGTGCCCTGCCACCAATCCAGTTGCCGCACCTTGGCGGCGTCCACCCCCCATTTGACCAAGGTGTCTCCCACACCTAAGGGCGCAAGAAAGTACCGCGTCTTGTCGGCCAATTGGATCACAGCTGTGCGGTCGAGATGGTCGTAGTGATTGTGGGAAAGGATCACCGCTTCCAATGGCGGCAACTCTTCCAGGCTGATCGGGGGTTGGTGGAAACGCTTGGGGCCGGCCCAACTGAACGGTGAGGCGCGCTCGGCGAACACGGGGTCGGTGATCCAGAATTTACCGCGCATTTTCAACAACACGGTTGAATGGCCCAGGCGGAACACGCTGTGATCAGGGGCTGCCGCCAAGTGCTCGCGGGTCAGGGGTTGTACCGGGATGTTGCCCACCGGCCTTGTGGTGCGCGGCTTGTTAAACAACATGTTCCAAAAAATACGCAAGGTCTTGCCAAAGCCACCGTGGGGCACCGGCGCGTCGTTGGTGAAATGCCCCTGGTCGCGCTCGGCAGGCCTGAGCGCAGTGGGTGTCGGGTCAACACGTGTTGAAATCGTAGCCATTACAGAGTGACTCCTGCGTCCGCTCATAAATTACACTGCACAGTGTAGTTTCTACATTGCAACAAAACTCGAAGCAAGTAAACTGCCGAGTGTAATTTCATTTTTGAGCCAAACCTCCTCCATGACTGCCTCCCAACGCCTCACCGACCGTAAACGCGAAGCCATCGTAGCGGCGGCCATCGCCGAATTTCGCGAGCATGGCTTCGAGGTCACCAGCATGGACAGGATCGCCGCCACGGCCGGGGTTTCCAAGCGCACGGTCTACAACCACTTCCCCAGTAAAGAAGAGCTGTTCGCCGAAATACTGCACCAATTGTGGGCCAGCAGCGCCGCGCAACTGGATGTGGCGTACAGCCGCGACCAACCACTGCGCAATCAACTGCGTGGGTTGCTGGAAGCGAAAATGAAGATGATGGCGGATGCCAACTTCCTCGACCTGGCACGCGTGGCCATCGCGGCCACCATTCATTCGCCGGAACGGGCCCAAGACATGGTCAACCGCTTGAGCGAGCGCGAAGAAGGCTTTACCCAATGGGTTCGTGCCGCCCAGGAAGACGGCCGCCTGAGTTGCAAAGACCCGGCGTTCGCAGCTCACCAGATACAAAGCCTGCTCAAAGCCTTTGCGTTCTGGCCGCAGATCACCCTTGGCCAGCCTACCCTCGACGCAACGTCCCAGGCTCATGTGATCGAATCGGCGATTGATCTGTTCCTTGCAGGCTATGAGGTCAGTCCGCCGCAGTAGCACAATGCCGCCATTGGTCGCCTCGCCAGAAATGTGCCGCCCCGAAGGCGAACTTCCTGGCAGGCCGATCACTCTGAACCCGTTGTTCCACCCCCCTCTGTCAGCACAAGGAGCTGACAATGAGCAAGTCAACCGTGAGGCCCAGGTGCCCTACGGGGTCAGGCGCATTTACATGGATCCCTCATACGCATGCCTGCTCGAGCTTCCGATCATGCTATTCAACGCTTACAAAAAAACCATCACCGCCTTGCAACACACCACTGCGCAACAGGCCAGCCTGCTGGACGCGATCGAGCGCTCGATGGCGGTTATCGAATTCGATGTGCAGGGCACCGTGCTGCGCGCCAATGACAATTTCTTCAAGACCCTGGGCTACCGCGCCGACCAGATCCTGGGCCAGCCCCACCGGATGTTCTGTACACCGGCGTTCGCGCGCAGCGCCGACTACAACCAGCTGTGGACACATCTGCGCAACGGCCAATTCCAGTCCGGCACCTTTGAACGGGTAGGCGCCAACGGCGCATCGGTGTGGCTGGAAGCCAGCTACAACCCGGTACGCGATGAAGCCGGTCGCGTGGTCAAAGTGGTGAAGTACGCCATGGACGTCACCCCCCGCCTGCAAGCCGAAAGTGAAGCCAATGCCAAGCTGCAAGCCATCGACCGCGCCATGGCGATGATCGAATTCAACCTCGATGGCACCATCATCACCGCCAATGCCAACTTCCTGCAGCGCATGGGTTACAGCCTGGCGCAGATCCAGGGCAAGCATCACCGCCTGTTCTGCACCCCGGCGCTGGCCAGCAGCCCAGCCTATAGCGAGTTCTGGAAGCGCCTGAACCAGGGTGAACTGTTCAGCGGCCAGTTCGAGCGGGTGGACAAGCACGGCAATACGCTGTGGCTGGAGGCCAACTACAACCCGGTGTACGACGCCAGCGGGCGCCTGTGCAAAGTTGTGAAGTTCGCTTCGGACGTTACGGCCCGTGTGCAACAGCATGCGGCCGACGCGCAAAGCGCTGCGCAGGCTTATCACCTGTCGCTGAACACCCAGGACATGGCCGAAAAAGGCGCCGAGGTGATTCAGAAAACCGCCACCGGCATGCGCGACATCGCCGTTGATATCGACGCCTCTTCGCAACTGATCGCCAAGCTGGGCGAGCGGTCGCAACAGATCACCACCATCGTCAACACCATTCGCGGCATCGCCGACCAAACCAACCTGCTGGCCCTCAACGCCGCAATTGAAGCGGCCCGCGCGGGCGAGCAAGGCCGTGGCTTTGCCGTGGTGGCCGATGAAGTACGCCAATTGGCGGCGCGTACCAGCGGCTCCACAGCGGAAATTTCCGGCATGATCGCCATGATCCAGGACGAAACCCGCCAGGCCATCGACAGCATGGACGCCACCCGCGACCGTGCGGCCCAAGGCGTGGAACTGGCCAACCAGGCCGGTACGGTGATCCTGCAGATCCGTGAAGGCACCAGCGAGGCGGTACAGGCGGTGAGCGCGTTTGCCAACGAGCGGGGCAACCGCTGACGGCTTCTTCATGTGCGGGCCGAGGGCTGGGTCTATAGTGCGTGATGCCTCACGCCACCGACTCGAGCCCGCCATGACCTCAGAAAAACCCGACCCAACCCCTGTCGACCCCTTGCGCTTCCACCGACATCACGCCCACCTGGCACCGACCTTTGGCAACGATACCTTTGCCCTCAAGGCCGAAGCCTTTGCGCGGTTCTTTGGCACACCGACCTTCCTCGGCGCGCAAACCGCCATTGTGGTGCTGTGGGTGGTGCTGAACGCTACCGGCATTACCCACTTCGATGTATACCCATTCATCCTGCTCAACCTGGCCTTCAGCCTGCAATCCGCTTACGCCGCGCCGTTGATCCTGCTGGCCCAGACGCGCCAGGCTGCGCGCGACAAAGCCCAGTCCGACGCCGACGCACAACACCGCGAAGCCCTGGCCACCGCCAACACCGCCCGCCAGGCCCAGGCCGCACAAACCACCAAACAGTTGCTGGAGCTACTGGAACAAAACACGCGGCTGACGGAAATGACTAAACAGCTGACCGAACGTATCGAAACCCTGACGTGCGAAATACATGAGCAATTTGTGCGCAAAACCTAATTGCGCAACCCGCTTACATGTCGCCCCAGCTCATCAAACAGGGTCACCACTGAACGCAACGCCCGGCAGTCGGGGCGCGTCAACAGCCATAGCGCCGTGTCATGCCCTGCCAATGCGCAGCCCAGTGGTTGCAGGCCATCGCCTATCAGAAAATCCGGCAGCGCCGCCACCCCCAGCCCGGCGCGCACCAACTCGGCCACCGACTGCATGCTGTTGCAACGATAACCGGGACGCACGCCCGGCAGATGCTCACGGCGCCAGGCCACTGTGGGATGGTCGGGTAAAAAGTCGTCCGGCGCGATCCAGACCAGGTCAGCCAGCTCCTGGCCTGCATGCCGACGCGCATAGTCGGCGCTGGCGCACACCTGATACGTCACCGTCCCCAGGCAACGTCCGACAAGATGCTCCGGCGGCTTGCTGGTCAGACGCAGCGCGATATCGGCATCGCGGCGGCTGAGGTTGGCGAAATCATTGGAGGTGCTCAGTTCCAGGATCAACGCCGGATAATTCGCCATGAACTTGGCCAGGGCCGGCAGCAGCAGACCTTGCAGCACAGCGTCGGTGCAGGTCAGGCGCACCGTGCCGCTGATCACTTCCCCGCCCTGCTCCACACCGATGCGCGCGGCCTCTAGGGCAAGTTCTGCGCGCTCGGCCTGTTGCGCCAAGTGGGTGGCCAATCCGGTGGGCAGATAACCGGCACGGTTTTTTTCAAACAACGTCTGGCCAAGGGCAGCTTCCAGGCGCCGCACCGCCCGGAACACTGTGGACACATCCACCCGCAGCAGCCCGGCAGCCCGCGCCAGGGTGCCGCCGCGAACCAGGGCGAGGACCAGCGACAGGTCGTTATAGTCGACTTGATAGTGCACGGCTGCATTGAGCATGTGAGAAAATGCCAATATTGATTGCGTGAGCGCCAATCTATAGTGCCCCTCAGGACACCACAAGCCATGGGATCACACGATGAAAGACGCCCCGCTGCACCTCGCTCTGATCGGCGATTACAACCCTGACGTGATTGCGCACCAGGCCATTCCCGTGGCGCTGCAACAAGCAGCCCAAGCCTTGAAGCTGAGCGTCAAGGTGCAATGGCTCGACACCGACACCATCACCGCCACGGCCTCGCTGCACGGGTTCGACGGTTTCTGGTGCGTGCCCGCCAGCCCGTATCGCGACACCGAAGGCGCACTGCGAGCCATCCGGTTCGCCCGCGAACAGCGACGGCCTTTCCTCGGCACTTGCGGTGGTTTTCAGCACGCGGTGCTGGAATATGCCCGCAACGTGCTGGGCTGGGCGGATGCCGAACACGGCGAGTTGGTACCGGGCGCTAAACGTGCCGTCATCACGCCGTTGAGTTGTGCGCTGGTGGAGGCCGACGACACCGTGCGCCTGGAGCCCTACACCCGTATCGCGCAAGCCTATGGCAGCCTGGATATCCACGAAGGTTATCGGTGCCGCTACGGCATCAACCCCGAGTTCGCTCATGCACTGCTTGAAGGAGAGATGATTGCCAGCGGTCACGACGCTGCAAACGACCTTCGAGCGGTGGAGCTGCTGAACCACCCGTTTTTCGTCGCCACCCTGTTCCAACCCGAACGCGCCGCCCTCAAAGGCATCACGCCGCCGCTGGCGATTGCCCTGCTCACGGCGTGCCAGGAGGCCTCGGCATGATCGCCAGAACGCCGGCGCCGCCCTACTACGCGGTAATCTTCAGCTCACTGCGCACCGATGGCGACCAGGGCTACGGTCAGGCCGCCACGCGCATGCTGGAACTGGCGCGTGAACAGCCGGGATTTCTGGGCGTGGAATCGGCGCGGGAAGAGGGCCTGGGGATCACCGTGTCTTATTGGAGCAGCGAAGCGGCGATCCTGGCCTGGAAACAGCAGGCCGAACATCAGCAGGTGCGCGAGCAAGGGCGCTCCCTCTGGTACACAGCGTTTCATACCCGCGTGTGCAAGGTGGAGCGGGCCTATAGCTTCCACACTGAATGATCGTGCGTCTGCAAAATGCATAGGTATCTACACAACTGTGTAGCAGCCTACGGTAACCACGATGCGAAGCGAGTCGCTTTTGATCTTGCTTTTGATCTTGATCTTGCTCTTAGGCGCCCCGTTAAACCACGCTGGCCGAACGCTGGCTTGAATCCGTAGGTAACCCGGCAGGACGCCGGGTTAGCCGCCCTGCGCCATGGATGGCGCATGGCGGCGGCCCACGGATTCAAGCCTGCGTTCGGGCATGCCGAGCCTAGGCGAGGCACCGAGTGGTGGGGCGAGGACCTTTTGGTTACTTTTGGCTGGGCCGGCATTCCGGTCCTTCCAAAAGTGACCCGCTGTAAGAGCCAGCCCTTTCAAGGTCTTTTGATTTTAGCGGCCTTGAGCACCCGATCCGTCGACACATGGGCATTCGCGGCTTTGCCTTCCAGCCATTCCTTGGGTTTAGGCACCTTCGGCCCTCGCTTGCTCTTGACGACCGCTTTGGGCTGGATATTTCGAGCAAGTGCAAGCAGATATTGAGCCAGCCCCGCTGCGGGGATAGGGATGGATAAATATTCTGGCAAGGCTATTTGCATTCCCTCGTAACCGCTGCGTACCTGCACCGTCAGGTGGAAAATCGATGCCTCCCAATCGTCGGGCAAAGTTTGGCGATGAGCTTGTTCGACGCTGCGTTTGAGCACGGCCAGAACGTTGTAAGCCAGCACGGCCGATGCAAATCCCAACAGGGCTGCCTTAGGGTTGCCCAAGGTTTCGATTTCACTGTCCAACACCGCTTCCAGGCGCTGGAACATCCCTTCGATGCTCCAACGACGGCGGTACAAATCGGCGATTTGCTCAGCACTGATAGAGTCGGGCAAGTTGCTCCAGAACAGCAGCGTGGTGTCGCCGGATTCGGTGGGGTTTTGCAGGCTCAGTTCGACTCGCCGCCACTGGCGTCCACCTTTTACTTCGATGATTTGCTCACGCACGCTGCCTGCCGCGACCGCAACAGGCAGCTGCCAGTCGCTTTCCTTAAGCAAGCGTGGATGTTTGCTCTGTTCGCGAATGATGAACGAGGCCCCGGTATCTTCGCAGGCCTCCATGACTGGGAGCGTGCAGTAGAGTCGATCAGCCATCCACAGTTGCCCCGCGTTGGCCTTTTCCAGCAACGGCAGCACGCTGACGCGTTCGCTGGCATAGGCATCTTCACAAGGCTGAAGATCAACGACCTGGTCCAGATCGGGGTCGTAAACCAGAACGGAAAAACCAGGCCGGGCGGCGCCTCGTTCACGGCGCAAAGCGTCCAGACGCTTTTCGCTGGAAGGCAGGTGGTTACCGTCAACGACCCGTAGTTGCCAGCCAGGCAAAATGGCTGTGTGCCCCAGTTCTTTTATCGTCGGTGCCAAACGCTCTGCGCTACCGGTAACCAGGGCGCGCAGTAGCGCAGGCTCTGTACGACTGACCTTGTCATACAGCGCCGCCAAGCTGACAGGAAGATCTTCCATCTGTCGCGCGGCGGCATGCAGCGAAGGTCGCAAACCCAATGAAACAAGGGACATCAGTTCAACGATGGTTGAAAACAAAAGCTCTCGTGGGTACTGCCGCTGACGGTGCTCTTCGAACACCTGGTCGACCCACTCAGCAGGAACAGCCTGCTCCAATACCACTCTGGTCATGACACTGGTCGGTGCTTTTTTCTCAAACCGCGCTAGAACCTCTGCCCACATCGCTTTCGTCGCCCTGATTGGAGTTTTGCGGGATTTTATCAAAGACCTTGAAAGGGCTGGCCGTAAGGGCGGAACCCTAAGCCGCCGTTACCGCAGCAACGGATATGTACTCGCTCTGATCCAACATCATGGTCGGCTATCAGGCCGCCATCGGGAGCAAGCCCCCTCCCACATTTAGGTCGCGGGGCATCAGTTAGAGAGGCTTCGGCTCCTGGGCCGTCACAGGTTCAGGGCCGTGCCAAAGCTGTGTAGATACCTACGCTGCAAATGGCCTGCGCTTAACTGACCAAACTACGCACCGCACTGATCTGCGGGATCTCAACCCGGCGCATATACACCCGCAGCGGTTCGCTGATGTTGATGCGATCGTCAATGTTCTGTGCGAGCAGCAACTGAATGCGCGCTCGGGACAGGATCATGCTGTGGTCGGCAGCAGGCTCCCAGACGAACTCGGCTGTGGGGATGATGCCGTCATCGGCCACGTCCATGCCGAAGGCGTCTTCACTGAAACGCACGATGTACTGGCCAGTTTTGCGATTCAGGCCTACAAAACCGTGGAGTTGGTCGGCGGCCTGGCAGATAAGTTCGGAAGTGATGCGCATGGTAAACCTCACTGAAAAGTCCTACTGGGACTGGAAAGATGGTTTACACGCGTGGCAGAAAATACCGTCCTCTAACGGGACAGCTTCGGCTAAGAGTACTGCAATGCATCACAAAAAAACCGACGAAATTGGCCCGCGCACACGTTAATGTCGGTTTGGTGATAGCGCCTTTCGCAATCAATTGTTAAAAAGGACACCTTCTCAAAGTTACCTCCACGAAAGGACTTCGCATATGCCTGTCACGTTAACCAACGGCCCGGTACCCGCCACTCTAGGGAGTGCCCTGCTGCTGGCGCTGATGCTCGGCCTTGGCCCTGCACAGGCTGCCGACCCCATCAGCCCGGCTGAATTGGCGACAAACGAAGGCATTCCCTACCCTGCCGTGATCGCCCACCGTGGCGCCTCCTATGACGCCCCCGAGTCCACCGCCGCCGCTTACAAGGTCGCGCGCGACCTGGGCGCCGACTATCTGGAACTGGACCTGCAGCGCAGCAAGGACGGCGTATTGTTCGCCCTGCACGACAACAACCTGCAACGCACCACCGACGTGGCGACCAAGTTCCCCGAGCGCAAAGACGCGCCGGCCAACGAGTTCACCTGGAAAGAGCTGCAAACCCTCGACGCCGGCACCTGGTTCAACGCCGCCTACCCGGACCGCGCACGCCCTGGTTTCGTCGGCCTGAAAATCCAGAGCCTGGATGACATCATCAAAATTGCCGAAGGCAACCCGCAACACAAACCCGGCTTGTACATCGAGACCAAGGAGCCCAAGCAATTTCCGGGCATCGAGGCCGACCTGAAAAACAAGCTGCTGGACAAGGGCTGGTTGAGTTCCGCCGGCTCCAAGCTGGGCAAGAGCAACACCGGTGTCGGCCAAGGCAAGGGCCGCGTGGTGCTGCAAACTTTCGAGGTGGCCAGCCTGAAAGAACTGCAGAAAGAAATGCCCAACACGCCGAAGATCCTGCTGTTGTGGGTCGGTGAAGGCAGCATCGAACCGAAGTCCAAAGTGCCCTTCGCCGAATCCGGCGAGCCGACCAAAGCCGCCTATTACGCTAAGCAGGAACCAAAGGACGCGGCCGAGTTCGAAAAATGGGTCGACCAGGCCAAGAGCCTGGGCGCCATCGGCACTGGCCCTTCGGCGGAGCTGACCGACCACGGCGACCAGAGCTACACCGACCTGGTCAAGCCTGAAATGAACCAGCTGACCCACGACAAGGGCCTGCTGGTGCATGTGTACACCGTGGATGAACCGGTTGATTTCGACAAGGTGATGAAGGCCGGCGTCGATGGCATCTTTACCAACCGCGCTGCCGAACTGCTGAAGTTTTACAAGCGCTGGCCGTCGTCCAGCGTGCAGGACCTGCTGAACGACCATAAGTACTGAGGCGTTTGTGGCAGTCAGCCATTAAGCATGAGTTAAGTTGCGCCGGTTAATCTGGCGCCACTTAAACAGTTCAACCAGAAGGACACACACCATGAAAACCTTGACCACTCTGTTCGCCGCCACTGCCCTGACCCTGACCGCCGGTTTGGCACAGGCTGATGTTCGTCCGGATCACATTGAAGGCCTGCTCAAGTCCGGTGCCGTGATGAAGTTCGATCAACTGAACGCTGCGGCCGTCGCCAAACACGCTGGCGCAACGATCAACGACACCGAGTTGGACCACAATAACAGCGGCGTATTGGTCTACGAAGTGGACCTGACCGACACCACTGGCAAGAAATGGGAAGTGAAGCTCGACGCCAAAACAGGCGCCGTGCTGGAAGACAAGCTAGACACCTGAGTTCAAACTCAAAAACGCGCCACCTCCGGGTGGCGCGTTTTTTTATGGGCGCTCGCCAGACCGTCACATAACCGTCATCGCGCCTTGCAATGATTCGCGCATGCGAACCTGTGAAACGTCCTACAGGCGCTTTGTCTGCGAGCCTCCATGAACCACAGCATCGATCACGCCCATCAGGATCCCGATCTGTTTGGCCTGCTTTACGGTTTCCGCTTTCTGCCCGGCGAAAAGGGCGAGCAGATTGACTCGGCCACCGCGCTTGCGTACCTGCAACAACCCGGCGATCCGCAAGCCTTTCTCTGGCTGCACCTGAACCTGGCCCACGCCGCCTGTGAGCGCTGGATGCAAGCCCACCTGGAATTGCCCGAAGAGTTCTTCGAAGCATTGCACGAAGGCTCGCGCTCTACGCGCATCGAGCACGTCGATTCCGCCCTGTTGGCGGTGGTCAACGACGTGGTATTCAACTTCAGCAGCATGGTGTCGTCGGATATTTCCACGTTGTGGGTGTGTGCGCGCAGTCGCCTGCTGATCAGTGCGCGCCTGCAACCGCTGCACTCGGTGGATAAATTGCGCTCGTCGGTGAAAGCCGGTGAACGCTTCCGCTCGCCGCTGGAGTTGCTGGTGCATTTGCTGCGCGACCAGGGCGAAGTACTGACGCAAATCGTGCGCAAGACCAGCCTCAGCGTCGACCAGATCGAAGACCAGTTGCTGTCCTCGCGCCTGTCCACCAACCGCGCCGAACTCGGTGCCGCGCGCCGCGTGCTGGTGCGTTTGCAACGCCTGCTGGCGCTGGAACCGGGCTCGCTGTTGCGCCTGCTCAACCGGCCGCCGCAATGGCTGCAAAAGGAAGACGTGAAGGAGTTGCGCAAATCCACCGAAGAGTTCGCGCTGATCATCAACGACCTGACGGCCCTGGGCGAGCGCATCAAATTGTTGCAGGAAGAGATCGCCGCCAACCTCAACGAACAGAGCAACCGCACCCTGTTCACCCTCACGGTGGTGACGGTGCTGGCGCTGCCGATCAATATCATCGCCGGTTTTTTTGGCATGAATGTGGGTGGGGTACCGCTGTCCACCGACCCGGAGGGCTTCTGGATCCTGGTCGCGCTGGTGGCGACCTTTACCTTGATTGCCGGGCGCTGGGCATTCAGGAAGCGCAAGGATTACTGAATGACGATCGTTCCCACGCTCCCGCGTGGGAATTCAGCCCGTGACGCTCTGCGTCCCCCGTGCGCGGTTTTGGCGGTGCCTAATAGACCAGCGGCACCCGCATATCCCTTAAACACTGACCTGCCGCAGCATCTTTGTAACATTCTGCAATGATCATGGGCGACATCCTCATCACACTGGATGCTCCGGCATGGCCACCCCTTCCCTGACTGCCTCGCCCCACGCCTCACCCACCACCTCCACACCCCGCCTGGACACCAAGCCCGGCCTGGTGACGGTGATCATGTTCTTCGCCGTACTCGCCATGGGCCTGTTGTTCACCGCCTATAGCCTGATGCATGACATGCACGAACTGGGCACGGTGGTTACCACCTGGACGCCGTTCCTGCTGCTCGGCGTAGCGCTGTTGATCGCCCTGGGCTTCGAATTCGTCAACGGCTTTCACGACACCGCCAACGCGGTGGCGACGGTGATCTACACCAATTCGCTGCCACCGCATTTCGCGGTGGTGTGGTCGGGCTTTTTCAACTTTCTCGGCGTGCTGCTTTCCAGCGGTGCGGTGGCGTTCGGCATCATCGCCCTGCTGCCGGTCGAGCTGATCCTGCAGGTGGGTTCATCGGCCGGCTTCGCCATGATCTTTGCCCTGCTGATCGCCGCGATCCTGTGGAACCTCGGCACCTGGTGGCTGGGTTTACCGGCGTCGTCGTCCCACACCCTGATCGGTTCGATCATTGGCGTGGGCGTGGCGAATGCCTTGATGCATGGCCGCGACGGCACCAGCGGTGTCGACTGGAGCCAGGCCACCAAAATCGGCTACGCCTTGCTGTTGTCGCCGCTGATCGGCTTCGCGTTTGCCGCCTTGCTGTTGCTGGCCCTGCGCGCCTTCGTGAAAAACCGCTCGCTGTATAAAGCGCCCCAAGGCGATACCCCGCCGCCCTGGTGGATTCGCGGCATGCTGATCGTCACCTGCACCGGTGTGTCGTTCGCCCACGGCTCCAACGATGGGCAAAAAGGCATGGGCCTGATCATGCTGATCCTGGTGGGCACCCTGCCGATGGCCTACGCGCTGAACCGCACCATGCCCGCCGACCAGTCGCTGCAATTCGCGGCAGTCGCCGAGGTAACCCAGGCTGCATTGGTGAAGGCGGTGCCGCAGCCGGCACCCGCCGACTCCCGCGCAACCTTGTCGACCTATGTGCGCACCAAGGAAGCCACCCCGGAATTGGTGCCCGCCCTCGCCGCCATCACCGGCCACATCGGTGCCGAGGTCAAAGGCTATGGCTCCCTGGCCGCCGTACCGGCTGAAGCGGTGGGCAACGTGCGTAACGACATGTACCTGACCAGCGAAACCATTCGCTTGATGGACAAGGGCAAGGTCGGCGGTTTCGACGCCGACACCCAAGACAAGCTGCAGCTGTTCAAGCAACAGATCGACAGCGCCACGCGGTTTATCCCGCTGTGGGTCAAGATCGCAGTGGCCATCGCCCTGGGGCTTGGCACCATGGTTGGCTGGAAGCGCATCGTGGTGACGGTGGGCGAGAAGATCGGCAAGACCCATCTGACCTACGCCCAAGGCGCCTCGGCCGAAACCGTGGCGATGCTGACCATCGGCGCGGCGGACATGTTCGGTTTGCCGGTGTCGACCACCCACGTACTGTCATCGGGTGTGGCGGGAACCATGGTGGCCAACGGCGGCGGCTTGCAGATGCGCACCATCCGCAATTTGTTGATGGCCTGGGTGTTGACGTTGCCGGCGGCGATTGTGTTGTCGGGCAGCCTTTACTGGCTGTTCACGCAACTGTTCTGAGCCACGTTCGCCTCTAGAGATGCGCGTGCAGCGTGGCCGCCAGCCACTCCATGAACACCCGCACGCGCAAGGGCAAATGCCGCTGGCCGGCGTAGAGCAACGACACGTCCAGCGGCGGCGCGGGGTAATCCGGCAGCACCGCCACCAGCTCGCCGCTGCCCAACAATTCGCAGATGCCCAGGCGTGGCACTTGAATGATGCCAAAGCCCCCCAGGCACGCCGCCTGGTACGCATCGGTGCTGTTGACGGTCACGCGCCCGGCCATCGGCAGCCGCTGCACCTTGCCGCCTTGCACGTACTCGAACCCCGCCGAGCGTGCGCCCAGCGGCCTTACGTAATGCACCAGTTGATGGTGCTCAAGGTCCGCCAGGGTTTCGGGCCTGCCGTAGCGCTGCACATACGCCGCGCTCACGCAGTTGACCATGGGCAGGCTGCACACCCGCCGCGCCACCACGCTTTGATCGGGCTGGGCGCCCACGCGCACGACACAGTCGAAGCCTTCGGCGATCAGGTCCACCTGGCGGTCCGAGCTGCTGATCTGCATGTCGATCAGCGGATGCCGCTCCATGAACGGGGGCAAGTTGGGCACGATCAAGGTGCGCGCCATCGCGTTGGGCATGTCCACCCGGATGCTGCCGGCCAATTGTGTTTCGTCCTGTCGGAACAGCCCTTCCAGTTCCTCCATATGCGCCAGCAAATCCTTGCTGCGCTCATACAACACCCGACCGTCCTGGGTGGCCTGCACCCTGCGCGTGGTGCGTTGCAACAGGCGCGCACCGAGCAGTTCCTCCAGTGCCCGCACCTGCTCGGACACGGTGGAGCGCGGCAGGCCAAGGCTCTCGCCAGCCTGGGTGAAACTCGACAGTTCGGTGACACGCACGAACGTGCGCAGCAGCTCCAGTTTATTCATGGGATTGTTCGCCTTGCCCGACCAGTGATTCCGATATAGCCATGTTTATCACGTTGCCGGCGTACAAATACACTCAGTCCCACCATCACTTCAGAGGACTGCAGCATGACCCCACGTAAAATCGCACTGATCACCGGCGCCAGCCGCGGCTTGGGCAAAAGCGCTGCATTGCATCTGGCAGCCCAGGGCGTCGATATCATCGGTACCTACCACAGCAAGGCCGATGAGGCCCAGGCGTTAGTGGCGCAGATCGAACAACTGGGCGGCCGCGCCGCCATGTTGCAACTGGACGTGAGCCAGAGCGCGACGTTCGCAGGGTTCGTCGCTGAAGTTACCGGCGCGCTCAAGGATGTTTTCGCACAGAACCACTTTGATTTTCTGATCAACAATGCCGGCATCGGCCTGCATGCAAGCTTTGCCGAAACCACCGAAGCCCAGTTCGACCACCTGGTGGCGATTCATTTCAAGGGACCGTTTTTTCTGACACAGAAGCTGTTGCCGTTGATTCGCGACGGTGGGCGCATTCTCAATGTGTCCAGCGGCCTGGCGCGTTTCAGCCTGCCGGGCTACGCCGCCTACGCGGCCATGAAAGGCGCGATGGAAGTGCTGACCCGCTACCAGGCCAAGGAACTGGGCGCACGTGGCATCAGCGTCAATATCCTAGCCCCTGGCGCGATTGAAACCGACTTCGGCGGTGGTGCGGTGCGCGACAACGCTGACATCAATGCCATGGTCGCCAACAACACCGCCCTGGGCCGCGCCGGTTTACCCGACGACATTGGCGGCGCCATCGCGCTGCTGCTGGCCGATGGCAGTCAATGGATCACCGGCCAGCGCATTGAGGCTTCCGGCGGCATGTTCCTGTAGGCGCCTGGCGCTCACAGGGAAATCGGGGTCTTGCTGGCAACCCTTTCGCGTATCACGTCATAGCCCCAGTGATAGACGTAGGTGTACGGCAGGAAGAACAGCAGCACCCCGATGTCGAGGATGAAGGCTTCCAACAGGCTGATCTTCATCAAGGCGGCAATCAATGGCACCGCCAGCAGGATCAAGCCACCTTCGAACAGCAGCGCGTGCAGCACCCGCGTCCAGCCGCCGCTGGGCAGTTGCAGGCGCACTTTAAGGCGGTCGAAGAAGCTGTTGAAAATGACGTTCCAGCTCAGCGCCAGCAAGCTGATGCCCAGGGTCACCGCGCCCATTTCCAGGGCCGGTCGGCCGGTCACCCAGACCAGCAAGGGCGTACAGATCAACAAAGCCAAACCCTCAAAACCCAAGGCTTGGAGAACGCGTTCAGTCATCGATTTGGTAGGGTTCATGACCCGGCTCCGTGAAGGACGATGGTTGCGATGATTACCCCTAGAGCCGATACTTCATAACTAATAACCATCGATCAAGGCGATACTCATGGCGTCCCATGAAGTGCTCCAGGCGTTTGTCCAGGCGGCGACCCAAGGCTCGTTTTCCGGGGCGGCGCGTAAGCTGGGCAAGAGTCAGTCCACCATCAGTGCGGCGGTGGCGAGCCTGGAGATTGATCTGGATGTGGTGCTGTTCGATCGCAGCAGCCGCAAACCGACGCTGACCCCGGCCGGCCAGGTGTTGCTGCAGCGTGCGGAGCAGGTGCTGGAGGCCAGCAGCCGGCTGGAGCTGGCGGCGAGCCAATTGGCCCAGGGGCTGGAGCCGAAGCTGAGTATCGCCATGTCCGATACCTACCAGTCCGACCACTTCGAGGTTGCCCTCAGCGCCTTTGAACAACGCTACCCGGACCTTGAGTTGGAATGCCTGATCGCTGAATGCGAAGACTTGATCGCCTTGGTGCAAAGTGGCCGCACACACATCGCGTTTATCGAACAGCAGGAGGTTTACCCGCCGGACCTGACGTTTGCCCCCGTTGAAGAACGTACCGAAATCGCCCTGTTCGTTTCGCGTAAACACCCGTTGGCATGCCTGGCCAAGGTTCACCCGCAGACGCTGCAGCTGCACCGGGAGTTGCGCTTGGCGAGCATCATCAATCCCAATGAAAACCGCGGCACCCAGCGCGTATGGTCGGCCCCCAGTTACCTGATGTTGATGGAGATGGCGCAACTGGGCTTCGGCTGGGCTCCGATCCCGCGCTGGCTGGTGGAGCGTTTTGGCGGTGGGCAATTGGTCGAACTCAAGGTGCGCAGCTGGCCCCGCTCGGTGGCGGTGGATGCGGTGTGGTCGCGACAGAACCCACCGGGGCCGGCGGGCAGTTGGTTGCTGGGCAAGATGCTTGAGTGAGTCACTGTTGATGGGCTTGGAGTTCGGCCAGGCGTTGTTCGAGGAAGCGCGCTGTCGAGGCGCTCGGGCGACTCGGCCAGGAACGCACTGCAGGCAAATCGACAGTCCGCACAAAAATAATGTCGCCTCCGGCAAAAACGCTAGAATCCGCCCCTCTTCGTAGGATTTCGGATATGCCGCACATGGAAACCCGCCTCGTCCCCTATCAGGCGCTGAATGCTGTACAAAAACAGCAGCTCGACGGACTGGAAGTCAATCCAGAACAACTGGCGTATTCGGGTGATATCTATTGCGCGCTGAACAGCCTGCTGGTCAATCCCAACCCCGACGCTATCAAAGGCTTCGCCCTGCTCGCCGACGAGCGGCCGGTAGCCTTCCTGCTCCTCAAACGCCCACCTTGCCTGCCCCACTGGGCCGACGAACACAGTGCGACGCTGCATGCGTTGCAGGTCGATCGGCATCAGCAGGGTCGTGGGTTTGGCAAAGCCTGTTTGCAGGCGCTGCCGGAGGTGGCGCTACAGGCGTGGCCGCAGATCAAGGCGCTGGAATTGTCGGTGGATGCGGACAATGAAGCGGCGATGGGGTTGTATCTGGCAGCCGGTTGGGTGGATAGCGGTGAGGCTTACAGGGGAAAGATTGGGTATGAGCGCAGGTTGAGATGGGTGTTTAGTACGGCTGGTGTTGACAGCGCTAAAATGTAACGTATACATAACTTAACAACAGCAAAGTAATGTATACGCGACATGGACACTTCTGTAATTACTCAACGACTCGGCGTCCAGCTGCGCACCATGCGCTTGAATCGCGGATATAAGCAGGTGGATCTGGCGAAGTTGGCCGGAATTACCCGGCAAAAACTGATCGAAATCGAAAAAGGCAGCCTCTCGGTCTCGATGAATGCCTATGCTCGGGTGGTCGCCGCCTTGGGCAGCGAATTCAAATTGGTGCCTGTGACCTTGCCGACCCTGGAGGAACTGGAGGACTTGTTCAATGAATAGCCCCACGCTACGCGTTCATACGCCTCAAGGGGACAGCGGCAGCGTGCTGGTCGGTGCTCAAGACTATTTGTTCCGGTATAGCGATAACGCAAAAGCCGACAGCGCAATCAGCCTGTCGATGCCCGTCCGCGCGGAAGAATACCGTCGCCGGGACCTGCACCCTATCTTTCAGATGAATTTGCCCGAAGGCTACGTGCTGGAGCAACTGCGCAATCGCCTCGCCAAAACGGTGAAGGTCGACCCGATGTTGCTGTTGGCGCTCTCGGGAAGCAGCGCGCCAATCGGTCGGGTTTTCGTATCTTCTGAACAGGTGAACGAGCTGATCCATCGCAACAGCCCCCACACAACCGGAGAAAACCTCGACGAAATTCTTGCGTGGGACGGCGCGGAAGATCTGTTCGTCGAGCTGGTGGATCGCTACATCCTGCGAGCAGGTATTTCCGGTGTGCAACCCAAAGTATTGGTGCCGGAAAAACCACAAACGCCCGAACAGGAATTCACCTCGAAAACCGACGATCTGATCATTAAAAGCGGGCGCGACGAGTTTCCGGGGTTGGCCATCAATGAATACCTGTGCATGTCCATTGCCCGAGACGCGGGCCTGCCCGTACCGCCGTTTTATCTGTCCCGCAACCATAAGCTGTTCATCATGCGGCGCTTCGATCGGGACGCACAGCTCAACCCACTGGGCTTCGAAGACATGACCGCGCTGATGGGCCTGTCCGCCGAGCAAAAGTACACCAAGAGTTACGCCGCCATAGCCAAGGCTGTACGCGTGTTCTGCGCCCCGGCGCATCAACGCAGTTCGCTGGACCAATTGTTCGATAGCGTAGCGCTGAGTTGCATCGTGGGTAATGGCGATGCCCATCTGAAGAATTTCGGCGTGCTCTATAGCAATCCGGTGAAATCAGATATGCGGTTGGCACCGGCCTACGACATCGTGAACACCACCGCTTACATCCCGGAAGACTCACTGGCATTGGACCTGGGCGGAAATAAATCGTTATTCGCCTCGCGCCTGGGCATCCTCGAATTTGCCAGGACCTGCGAAGTCGAACATCCCGAGGAGCGTATCCAGGCGCTGTTGCAGACCCTTGAAATGGTGCTCAAGCGCGAAGATGACTACTGCCGGTTGGCACCTGAGGTGGCGAGCGCCATACGTCAATCCGCTCAAGGTTATCAAAATAGCTTCGGGGGCTGAGTCGCCCCCGGTTTTGGCTCTCAGGCTTTCTGTCCAACCGGCAGCCAGATTTCCACCGTCCCGGTGCCCTTCTTCCCGTCAAAGTCCGCACTGTAGCGCTCGAAATCCGCGCCCATCACCTTGTAGCCCGAATGCGGCAGCCATTCGAACATGATGCGCTCGTACGTCTGTTCCAGCGCCCGCACAGGCCCGTAATGCGTGAACACGGCGTAATTGAGCGGCGCAATTTCGATGAACTGGAAATTGCTCGGCACATCGCCCTTGGTCGGGACTTCAACACCGGCCATGTAGTCGAATTCGCCGTGCTTGGGGTTATGGCAAACACCATACGTCACGCCGCCGACGCGCTTTTTGATGTCCTTGATGCACGTGTCGAACAACTCCCACAGATTGGGGATATCGCCCACGGTAGCCTTCGAATAACGCCCCTGAACGCCGGCGATCACCATGGCCTTGCCGGCTTCCATGCGTGGCTCCAGCGGTTGTTTTGTCTGCTGATCCATACGAACAGTCTCCTTCTTATGAGGGAACAAACCCGCATCGAGTATAGGGGCATATCCGCGTCGCGCTCCATGTGGAAATTTTTCCTACGCATCTGGACAACTGGCCATCATCGACCGTATTGTCTGCCCGCAGGCCAGCGCAGTGGCCGACGTCGCTCGGACGGTTCCGGGCGCTTACGTACCTCGAGGCAACAATGGCAGACCAAGGTTCGCCGCGCCGCTTTGCGCGCATAGATCGACTCCCCCCCTACGTGTTCAATATCACTGCCGAGCTGAAGATGGCTGCGCGTCGGCGCGGCGAAGACATCATCGACTTGAGCATGGGTAACCCCGACGGCGCCACGCCCCCGCACATCGTGGAGAAAATGGTCACCGTCGCCCAGCGTGAAGACACCCACGGCTACTCCACGTCCAAAGGCATTCCGCGCCTGCGCCGGGCGATTTCGCGTTGGTACAAAGATCGTTATGAGGTGGACATCGACCCCGAGTCGGAAGCCATTGTCACCATCGGTTCCAAAGAAGGCCTGGCGCACTTGATGCTGGCCACCCTGGACCAGGGCGATACCGTGCTGGTGCCCAACCCCAGCTACCCGATTCACATCTACGGCGCCGTGATTGCCGGCGCCCAAGTGCGCTCGGTGCCGCTGGTGCCCGGCGTGGACTTCTTCGCCGAGCTTGAGCGGGCGATTCGCGGCTCGATCCCCAAGCCGAAAATGATGATCCTCGGCTTCCCGTCCAACCCCACCGCGCAGTGCGTGGAGCTGGATTTCTTCGAACGCGTGATCGCCCTGGCCAAGCAATACGACGTGCTGGTGGTGCATGACCTGGCCTACGCCGACATCGTCTACGACGGCTGGAAAGCCCCGTCGATCATGCAAGTGCCCGGCGCCAAGGACATCGCGGTGGAGTTTTTCACCCTGTCCAAGAGCTACAACATGGCCGGCTGGCGTATCGGCTTCATGGTGGGCAACCCGGAACTGGTCAACGCCCTGGCGCGGATCAAGAGCTACCACGACTACGGCACCTTCACCCCGCTGCAAGTCGCCGCGATTGCGGCGCTGGAAGGCGATCAGCAGTGTGTGAAAGACATTGCCGAGCAGTATCGTCAGCGCCGTAACGTGCTGGTAAAGGGTCTGCATGAGTTGGGCTGGATGGTGGAAAATCCGAAGGCGTCGATGTATGTCTGGGCCAAGATTCCCGAGCAGTATGCCGCCATGGGCTCGCTGGAGTTTGCCAAGAAACTGCTGCTGGAGGCGAAGGTGTGTGTATCGCCGGGGATTGGCTTTGGTGAGTATGGTGACGATCACGTGCGCTTCGCGCTGATCGAGAACCAGGACCGGATTCGCCAGGCGGTGCGGGGGATTCGCGGGATGTTCCGGGCGGACGGGCTGGTAGCAAAACCCGGCGTCTGACTAGGTCAAAAAGTGGGAGGGGGCTTGCTCCCGATGGTGGTGAATCAGTCACCACATGCAGTGGCTGACACCCTGCCATCGGGGGCAAGCCCCCTCCCACATTTGATTGGGTTTCCAGCTTTTGTTGCGGGGTGTGGCTTAGACCGCCAACGACAGCAACATGCCGAAGATCAGCGCCCGACTCGGTCAAAATTGTGGGAGGGGGCTTGCCCCCGATGGCGGTGAATCAGTCACCACATGCAGTGACTGACACCCTGCTATCGGGGGCAAGCCCCCTCCCACATTGGATTGGGTTCCCATATCTGCTGTGGTGGTGTGGCTTACACCAGCAACGACAGCAACATGACGAAGATCAGCGCCCGACTCGGTCAAAATTGTGGGAGGGGGCTTGCCCCCGATGGCGGTGGATCAGTCACCACATGCAGTGGCTGACACCCTGCTATCGGGGGCAAGCCCCCTCCCACATTGGATTGGGTTCCCATATCTGCTGTGGTGGTGTGGCTTACACCAGCAACGACAGCAACATGACGAAGATCAGCGCCCGACTCGGTCAAAATTGTGGGAGGGGGCTTGCTCCCGATGGCGGTGAATCAGTCACCACATGCAGTGACTGACACCCTGCTATCGGGGGCAAGCCCCCTCCCACATTGGTTGAGTGGTGTGGCTTACACCACCAACGACAGCAGCATGATGAAGATCAGTGCCACCACCGACAGAATGGTCTCCATCGCCGTCCAGGTCTTGAATGTCTCGGCCACGGTCATGTTGAAGTACTGCTTCACCAACCAGAACCCCGCGTCGTTAACGTGCGACAGGATCAACGAGCCCGCCCCCGTCGCCAGCACCAGCAGCTCGCGGTTAACCCCAGGAATCATGCCCACCACCGGCACCACGATGCCTGCGCCGGTAATGGTCGCGACGGTTGCGGAGCCTGTAGCCACACGAATCACCGCCGCCACCAGCCACGCCAGCAGGATCGGGTTGATCTGCGCATTCACCGCCATGTGGCCGATCACGTCGCCCACGCCGCTGGTCACCAGCATCTGCTTGAAGCCGCCACCGGCGCCGATGATCAGGATGATCGCGGCGGTCGGCGCAAGGCTGGCGTCGAGCAGTTTGAGGATCTGCTTGGAATGGATGCCCTGGCGATGGCCGAAGGTGTACAGCGACAGCAGCAACGCCAGCAACAGCGCGGTGATCGGGTGACCGATCATGTCCATCCAGTTGCGCACTACGTTGCCTTCGGCAAACGCGATGTCGGCGAAGGTCTTGAGCAGCATCAAAAACACCGGCAGCAGCACGGTGACCAGGGTGATGCCGAAGCTTGGCAGCGATTTGTTATCGGTCTCGCGGGCCAGTTGATCCACCAGTTCCTGGGATGGGTTGCCCGGAATGTACTTGGCGATGAACGTACCGAAGATCGGGCCGGCAATAATGGCGGTTGGCAGTGCGACGATCAGGCCATACAGGATGGTCTTGCCGATATCCGCGCCAAACACGCCGATGGCCAGCAGCGGGCCCGGGTGCGGCGGCACCAGGCCGTGCACTGCCGACAGGCCAGCGAGCAGCGGAATACCAATCTTGATCAGCGACACGCCAGTACGGCGCGCAACGATAAACACCAGCGGGATCAGCAGCACAAAGCCGATCTCGAAGAACAGCGGGATGCCCACCAGGAACGCGGCGAACATCATGGCCCACTGGACCTTGTCCTTGCCGAAGGCGCGGATCAACGTCTGGGCGATCTGATCGGCGCCGCCGGATTCGGCCATCATCTTGCCGAGCATGGTACCCAGCGCGAGGATGATGCCGACAAAGCCGAGCACACCGCCGAACCCGTCCTGGAACGCCTTGATGATCTTGTCCACGGGCATGCCCGAGGTCAGGCCGAGGAAACCGGCCGCGATGATCAGTGCAATGAACGGGTGCACCTTGAACTTGGTGATCAGAATGATCAACCCGATGATAGTGACTACTGCGTCTAGCAGCAGGTATGACTCGTGGGACATGCCAAACATGGGGGGTCTCTCCTGTTTGTTGTTGTTATTAAAGCGGGTGTTGAACTTCCTGCCGGGGATAGCGCTATCTTTCCGGCAAAAAATTAGTGATTAGGTTCAAAGCCGTGCTTGAGCCACCAGGCGTTGGTCTGCTCGGCCAGCTCCTCGACGCTGTCTTCGCTGGCGTTGAGGGCCAGGGTCAGCGGCTCGCCCTTGGGCGATTCAAGAGTGGCGAACTGGCTGTCGATCAGGCTGGCCGGCATGAAATGGCCCGGGCGATGGGACACGCGGTCGGCGGCTACCTCACGGGTCAGCTCCAGGAATACAAAGCCCAGGCCCGGCGCGGCTTCGCGCAGGTGGTCGCGGTATTTCTTTTTCAGGGCCGAACAGGTGAGCACCGGATGCTCCCCGGCCTTGAGCGAACGGCGCAGTTCATCGCAGAGGATGTCGAGCCAGCCGGCGCGGTCGTCGTCGTTGAGGGGGTGGCCGGCGCTCATCTTTTCGATGTTCGCGGCGGGGTGAAAGCTGTCGCCTTCAATGGCGGTGGCGCCGTTCAGACGGCACAGGGCCTCGCTGACGCTGGTTTTGCCACAGCCGGCAACACCCATGATGACCAGGGCAGTAACAGGTTGACTCATAAACACCTCAGGACGCAGATAGCGCTACCTTTGCACGCTGTAAGGCTAGTGCAAAAACAGGCTTTTCCCGCGCCGTCTTGTCTTTTTTTATGGAGTGACGCGTGCATCCGCTCCAATCATTTGAACGGGATCAGGCAACCCAACGTTCAAGCATTTGCAGCCGTTTGGAGACAGCGCTACCTTAGTGCCTCGATTTTTGTTTGGCAAGCCGCCTGATGACCTCCAAGAACGATAAAAATACCCGCACCACCGGTCGCCCCACCTTGAATGAAGTTGCCCGTCTGGCCGGCGTCAGCCCGATCACCGCCTCCCGCGCCCTGCGCGGTATCAGCACCGTCGCCGCCGAACTGGTGGAAAAAGTCCAGCAAGCCGCCGCCGAACTCAACTACGTGGTCAACCCCGCTGCCCGTGCGCTGGCGTCGGCCCAGAGCCATTCGGTAGTGGTGCTGGTGCCGTCCTTGTCCAACCTGCTGTTTATCGAAACATTGGAAGCCATTCACCAGGTGCTGCGGCCCAAGGGTTTTGAAGTACTGATCGGTAACTTCCACTATTCCCGTGACGAAGAAGAAAACCTGCTGCGCAACTACATGGCCTACCAGCCTCGAGGTCTGCTGCTGACCGGCTTCGACCGCACCGAAAGCGCGCGACGGATGGTCGAGGCCAGCAACGTGCCCTGCGTATATATGATGGACCTGGACCCGAATGCCGGCGTGAACTGCGTAGGCTTCTCGCAGTTGGCCGCCGGGGAAACGGCAGCGGCGCATCTGCTCTCCCGTGGGTACAAACGCTTGGCTTACATCGGCGCGCAACTGGATCAACGCACGTTGCTGCGTGGCGAAGGTTTCCGCCGAGCACTGCAAAACGCCGGCCTGTACGACCCGGCGCTGGAATTGCTGACCCCGCGCCCTTCGTCGGTCGGCCTGGGTGGCGAACTGTTTTTACAGCTGCTGGCGGCTCATCCCGATGTGGATGCGATCTTCTTCGGCAACGACGACCTGGCCCAAGGTGCACTGTTGGAAGCCATGCGCCATGGCATCAACGTGCCGCAACGCGTCGCGGTGCTGGGTTTTAACGACCTGCCCGCATCCTCCTTCATGGTGCCGCGCCTGAGCAGCATCAGCACGCCCCGCGAAGCCATCGGCCGGCGTGCGGCGGAGCACTTGCTGATGATCATGGCGGGTAACAAGATCGCCAAGCCGGTGGTGGATATGGGGTTTGAGTTGCAGGTGCGGGAGAGTACGTGAAGGCTCGCGCTTAGTCGGACGGAGGAAGCCTGTAGCCGCCGCCCTCTGCGCCTTCGTGCAACGCTGCCTGGATACGCTCGTATAGCGCGTTGGCCTCCCGCGAACCGATGGATCGCGAGCAATCGCGTAACACGATACGAAGCAGGATGTTCTCTTGCCCAGGCAACAACCCCAGGCGAGCGATTGCTTGCGCTGGCAACTCATCTCGAGACCAGCGCCCCTTGATCTGCATTTCTTCCACCCACGCTGCGTCCTCACCTGCGGCGAGCAGCATCTTCTCAGTGATAACTTCTTCGCTTTGCCCCGGCGTCACCGCAAGAGAAATGTCTCGGGTAATCGAAGGCAATCGAGAAATCGGCTGCCACGGCTTCAAGTCGAACATTTGCGCCCTGACGCGGGGATGGGTATCACGCAGGAGTCGAATATCCGGAATGCCCTTGCGCAGCATGGTCAAACGATCCAGGCCCATCCCCAAAGCCAGGCCGCCGTGGTGGTGCGGATCGATATTCAAGCGTTCAAGTAACGACCGGGCGATGCACCCGCACTCCAACACCTCGATCGGTTCTCCATCAAGGATCAAGTTCACCTCGATACCACCTTCGGTGTAATGGTGGGGGCTGTCCGAGAACACCCATTCCATGGCGGGCACCGCAATGTCCAGGATGTCTCCCACCAGGCGCAGTAGCTGGTCCCGCTCAGCAAGCTGCGGCTCGCCCAATACCCACAGGTCCATTTGATGCGGTTCCGCGCAATGCCAGCGATCACGGCTATCACGTCGAAATGTCATGCCGGGCGCCGCCAACAGCCTCATCTGCCCAGGCCGGCGGTTTTCACTGGCCCGCTGTAACGCTGCCGGAATCAAACTGGTGGTTTGAGTACGCAGCAGGCTGATGTCATCAACCCACCGGGTGTGGGCACTGCCCAGGGTAATTTCGCGGGTGTCGTAGCCGAGCAGGCCGTAGTTATCGTGGGCCGAAACCACACGCGGCCCTTCCAGCCACTGAGGGTCAGGCCAATGACGTGAGGTCAGGCCTTGGAGAATTTGATCAAGCAATAGTCGCACTGCGTGCGGCTCGAGGTTGAGGTCGGTTAGATCCTCTAATGTCAGGGCTCGTTTCAGTTCGGCGGCACTTATAACTTTTCTGCTTGGATACATATCTGCATCTCCTGCACCGTAAAAGCCAGAAGTACAAAAACTACGCCTTGAAACTTTACGAGCGCAACAGCCAGACACGAGAAACTATATTTTCAGATGCTACGTACAGACGTTACTTACAGACTTCGTAAAAAATCATAAAAACCTCTGACTTAAAATAAATACATATAAAAACCATCATTCAATACTTTCAATCTGCCCCCTTTGGAGAGCTAATGTTTTCACCCCGCCCAACGGGGTGCTTACAAACAGAACCGGATCAATAAGATAGGAGGCAAAATGAAAACCTTAGATCAATCGAACGAACAACAGCTCAATCGAAAAACGCCTGATTCAGAAGCGTTTACCTGGCCACCGCTGTCGTGGCCTTAATTGAAGCACTGAAGCGCCAAGGCTTAGGCTTTGGCGCCTTCGAAAGTAGGAGCCCACCCTATGATAGCGCCCAAAACCACAGTGCTGGACAAGGGAAACCTTGTGATCACTTCCGACTCACCCCAGTTTCTTGAGTACTGTAGTCTTCAGCACTTTACGACAAAAAATATTATGCAAGCTCAGTCACTGGATCAAAATAGCCTGGTGTTTTCGTTTAGTGACTGCGCTGCAAAAAAGACATTTGACCTAGCTAGGCTCACCGATAAAAAACGCTGTGTATTTTTCCCTATACATGTTTTTGAAAACACAATCAACAATGCACTATATAGCTTAGAGTGCTTTCTAAAAAGCGACATTACACAAGCGCTCAAGGAGCAGCAAAAAGCCTTAGAACTGATTAACTGTAAGTCCCCCCTTGCCCTGACAGGACCTTCAACCCAATCGACTGTAAACGTTTTATCCAGCGCGGTGCCCTATGCAATGCTTGACGGAGATTTAAAGGATAACTTCGTTCACTCAGCCGCCGAGTTTTTCGAAGTCCACCTTGCTCATATGCAGCCCCAAACGGCTTGCCCTTTCACTGTCAATGGAGAGTTCCGAGTGAGTGGAATTCTAACCGTTCTGAGAAAAGCGCAAAGCGCGCCTCCTGACATCACAAACTCACTCACTACACTGATTGGTGAAGTTGCTTCAAAACAGGCCAGCCTGAAGGTCGAAGGCAATAAGGTCAGGTCATTCACGGTAGACAACCGAGATTATGCCGACCTGATTAAACGCGCGGCGGGAAAAAGAGGAGCACACCTCACCGAGTTCGCCACAGGCGTAAATCAGGCGATTACACCCATTATAGATTTCAGCATTAACTCTCAGATGAACGAGGGCGTCAGTGGCGTTCATGTGGCTATTGGCGATGGTACTAATGGCTATCACATTGATTTTCTATGCCCGGATGTCGTTGTTCTTAAGGCGGTCACATGATCTGTGCCAAGCAGGGCGTAGGAACGATCACGCGCACGTAGGATGCCTGTAGGAAGCGACTGACATCACGCCAAGTGCCTTGCTCCATTACCTACGGTTACGTCAGAATCCGCCGGCTTGTTTTACGGGGTGGCGGTCTCTAAGGTTTGCCGGTCGCTGAATTCCTCGGTGATCGGGTTTAGTAGCCCATTTTTGGACCTCCTGAACCAGGAGCATTGTAATGTTCAAAGAAATCGACACGCCGCCAAACACCCTCTTCACCGTCTTCCCCGATATTTCTACCGAAACCCTGCTGATCAACAGCTACGAAACCGTGTGCTCCGTCAGCACCTTGCTGCTCGACCTGTCCAATGACCTCACTGGCAAGCAACGCGACGTAGCCCTGGCTATCCACCAATTGAGCGAGCTGAGCGTCTTGCTGGTGGGCAAGGCCATGGACCAGCACACACCGTTGGCTTAACTGTGAAGGGGGGGCAATTTTTCTCTCTGTACGCTCGTCGAAAAAGCGACCCGAACGCCTCCCCCTACCTGTCAACCTTGACAGTAGGCAAGTGTTTGACGATGTCCTATAAGTGAGTTGTTGGCTGCATTGTGCTCCACAAACCGCTACTAAAAAGGACTTCGTCATGCACACATTAAAAACACAGAAAAGGTCACTTGCCCAAGGCGTAGTGAGTTGCAACGTCTCACTTATAGCTGCTCCATTCACGTCAGATAGCGTAGATTTTTTCGACTCAACCGCGACCCACTATGGCGTCACGGCATTTGATAGAAAAGCAGGTGGGCGCATGTTTTTTATCTCGCTGAAAAAAACCATTGTGCCAGGCACTTATGAGTTTAAACCCGAGTCAGACGTGTACGGTTATTACTACCACGAACATGAACGTTTTGGATGGAATTACTATCCCGAGAAAGGGGAATTTTTACTGAAGAGCGTTGATTTTGAAAAGCTTGAGATAGACGCAACGTTCGCATTCACGTCAACGAGGACACCCGACCAACAACCCGTGACGTTCGAGAACGGCGTCTTCACACTGACCGGACCGGGTGCCTGAGATAATGTTGTTTAATTCCTTCGGTTTCATGCGACAAGGGCGGGCAGTGAGTAAGAGCACTGCTATTCATGACTAAATTGACTGCACGATATCTGAATTATAAATGCAACAAATGGCCCATCCCCGCTGAACCTCTTCCCATGTTAAGGCGACATTGCCGTAAACGGGCAATTGCTCGCCTTTTCTTGCTGACGGCACTACCTCGCTATCGTCACCAAACGTCTGTTAAATTGCCTCTGCCATTCACGAGCGCAGGGAAGCACCATGGGACATTCACTGAAAATCTTGGGCCGCGCCTCCTCCATTAACGTACGAAAAGTACTGTGGACCTGCCAGGAACTGGGTATCGACTACGTGCGTGAAGACTGGGGCATCGGCTTCAAGCCCACCCAATCCCCCGAATTTCTCGCCTTGAACCCCAATGCCCAGGTGCCGGTGCTGATCGACGACCATGGCGTGCTGTGGGAGTCCAACACCATCTGCCGCTACCTGGTCGGCCTCTATCAACGCACTGACCTGCTGCCCGTCGAGCCCGCGCCACGGGCGCGCGTCGAACAATGGATCGACTGGCAAGCGGTCGAACTCAACCGTGCCTGGGGCGATGCGTTCACCGCGCTGGTGCGTAACAATCCCGACGGCCTGGACGCAACACAGATTGCCGCCGCAGTGCAACGCTGGAACAGCGTGATGGGCATTCTGGAACAACAGTTGGCCAAGACTGGCGCTTACGTAGCGGGCGATGAATTCACCCTCGCCGATATCCTGATCGGCCTCTCGGTACACCGCTGGCAAGTGACGCCCATGGAGCGTCCGCCCTACCCCGCCATCGCGGCGTATTACCAACGACTCGGCGGGCAGCATGCAGGCTTCAAGACCTTCGCGCTCGACGGCCATAATTAAACAAGGACACACCATGAACGGACTCAACGTACTGCTGACCGGCGCCTGCGGCAAAATCGGCAGGACCTTTTTCGAGGCGTCGAAAGACCGCTACCGCTTCACCCTGACCGACCGTGTCGAGCCGGATTTCGCGCTCGGCGAACACCGCTTTGTGCACGCTGACCTGAGCGACAAATCCGTCCTCGCCAGCCTGCTCGAAAACATCGAGGTGGTTGTACACCTCTCGGGTATCCCGGACCCCGATGCGTCGTTCGAGGAGCTGCTGCCCAATAATATCCTCGCCACAACTTACCTGTTCGAGGCCGCCGTGGCCGCTGGCGTGCAACGCCTGGTATATGCCAGCAGCGCGCAAGCTGTCGAAGGTTATCCAGTAGACCGTGAGATCACCCCCGACATGCAAGTGATGCCCGCCAACCTGTATGGCGTGACCAAATGCTACGGTGAAGCGCTGTGTGGCTATTACGCGGCCAAAACCCCGCTCTCCACCATCGCCGTGCGCATTGGCGCGTTTGAGTTTCCCCAGCACGCCGACCTGAACAACGCCCGCGACCTCAGCGCGTGGCTCAGCCCGCGCGATGCGGTGCAACTGCTGCAGTGCGCAGTGGACACCCGCGATGTGAAACACTTGGTCGCCCATGGTATTTCCAATAATCGCTTCAAGCGCCTGGACCTGAGCGAAACCACACGTGTGTTGGGTTACCAACCGGTGGATGATGCGTTCCAGGTCTTTGAAATCCCCATCACTTACTGAGTGTTCTGACCCATGCCTGCACGCTCCACCACTGACGGCATCGACCCGACCCGCGCCGCCCACATCAGCGCACGTATCGACCGCCTGCCCGCCGTCGCCAGCATCTGGCGCCTGGTGGCATTGCTGTCGATCGGCGGTTTTTTCGAGCTGTATGACCTGTTCCAGACGGCCTATATCAGCCCAGGCCTGATCAGCGACGGGATTTTCCACACGGGCAGCGAGGGCGTGTTTGGCTTTTCCGACCAGGCCGCGTTCGCCTCGGCCACCTTCCTCGGCCTGTTCCTCGGCGCCAGCCTGCTGAGCCCCATTGCCGATCGTTTTGGGCGCCGGGCGATCTTTACCTTTGCGCTGATCTGGTACACCGTCGCCACGGTGCTGATGGGCATCCAGACGTCCGCCCTGGGTATTATCTGCATGCGCTTTCTGGTGGGCATCGGACTGGGTATTGAACTGGTGACGATCGACGCCTATCTGTCGGAACTGGTGCCCAAGCGCATGCGCAGTTCGGCGTTTGCCTTTGCGTTTTTCATCCAGTTCCTGTCGGTGCCGGCGGTGGCGCTGATGTCATGGTGGCTGGTGCCCCAGGCGCCGTTCGGGATTTCCGGTTGGCGCTGGGTGGTGCTCAGCAGTGCAGTCTTTGCGTTGTTTATCTGGCAACTGCGCAAGCGCCTGCCGGAATCACCGCGCTGGCTGGCGCAGAAAGGTCGTTTCAAGGAAGCCGGCACAATCATGGACACCCTTGAAGCGCGCTGCCTGAAGGATCACGGCAAGCCTCTGGATGAGCCGGAACCCGAGGCTGTCAGCGTGCAGGGCAGCGGCCGTTTCGCCGATATCTGGCAACCGCCCTACCGCCGTCGCGCCTTGATGCTCATCGTCTTCCACGTGTTCCAGGCCATCGGTTTCTTCGGCTTTGGCAACTGGCTGCCCGCCTTGCTGTCGGGCCAGGGCGTCAGCGTGACCCACAGTCTGCTCTACGCGTTTATCATCACGCTCGCCTATCCGCTGGGCCCGCTGTTGTTCGTGAAGGTCGCCAACCGTTTTGAGAACAAGTGGCAGATTGTCGGCTCGGCCTTGGGCGCGGTGATCTTCGGCAGCCTGTTCGCCGTGCAAACCACGGCGGTGGGGCTGATCCTCTGTGGGGTGATGATCACCTTCTGCAACGCCTGGCTGAGCTTCAGCTATCACTCGTATCAGAGCGAATTGTTCCCCACCAATATCCGTGCGCGGGCGGTAGGGTTCTGCTACTCGTTCAGCCGCTTGTCCACGGTGTTCAGCAGCCTGCTGATCGGTTTTATCCTCGAACACCTGGGCACACCGGGCGTGCTGGCGTTTATCGCGAGCAGCATGTTGATTGTGATGATCACCATCAGTTGGTTTGGGCCGCGAACGCGTAACCTGGCATTGGAGAATATCGCCCACTGACGGCAAGGGTTGGCCGTCGACGGGACAGTGTTTGCCGCGACGGCGGCTTGCCCCCCAATAAAAACGGGCACGTCGTGCCCGGCATGCTAATTGCTCCAGCTGTCACACCGAACATTCCCCCAGGTGACCGATCATGCTGGTTAACAACGACACCCAAGCCGCGTCGACCGTCCAACAGCTCAAGCGCTCCGACATGGACCCGGCCAACGCCGCTGCCAGCGCGCTGTACAGCGGCGCCCTGCAAACGGCGCAGCAAAGCGTGATGGTGCCGGCCGCCCAGAAGGACCTGGACAAGGCGAGCGATCGCATCGACGAGGCCTTCGCCAAGACCCGCGTGCAGTTGCAAGCCACAGCGACGACCTCCGGGGCGCGGGCTGAACTCAGCGAATACATGAGCAAATCCCCGGCCGAGCGCATCCGCGAGCAGTTGCTCAAGGAGCAGGGGATGACAGAAGAGCAAGTGCAGGCCCTGCCGCAGCAACAACAAGACGCCATTGCCCGACAAGTGGCTGAGCGTTTGAAGGAGCAGCAACAGCAGCAGGTAGCGGCGAAGGCGGCTGCTCCACAGGCCCAGGCAGTGAAAGACACCCTGGCAGCAATCTAAGCCACACCGCTGAACAAAAAATGTGGGAGGGGGCTTGCTCCCGATAGCAGAGTATCAGCCACCGATTTATTGACTGATCCACCGCTATCGGGGGCAAGCCCCCTCCCACATTTTGAATTTCTTTCACATGAGGTCAGCAGCGTTTTTTCAGTTATCAGCCAGCATGAGCACCACGCCTAAGTCGATCAGGTCGGCGGGATCGAGCTGAATGGCCGGTGTTGGCGGCGTTTCAGCAAGGGGTGGGTGAGCGGCCCACTGTCATTGCGGCCCTGGCAGCTGAAAACCCATGAGCTGAATACGTCGGAGGTACTCGGTAGCGAGGGAGCACTTCCCCCCGCCCCAGGCCTTATGGACCTTTGAACACAACCTGCTGCACATCGACCTTTTTCGGGATCAAGCCATTGGCGAAAAACAAATCGGCGGTGCGTTGCTGATTGGCGATGTCGACCGCCTGCAGCGGCCGGATCGGCTCGGGCGAGCGGTGCTCGAAGTAGCGTTTGACCACCGCCGGTTGCAGGCCCAGGGTCTTGGCCATCAGCGCGATGCTGTCTTCGGGTTGGTCCAGGGACAGACGCTGCGCCTTGCCGAGGGTTTGCAGGATGGTGGCAATGGCCTGGGGATTTTGTCGGGCAAACGCGCTGCTGGTCACGAAGAAGCTGCCGGCCGGATTGAGGCCCTCGCCGGTGCCCAACACGCGGGCGGCACCGTCGACCACGGCGGCCGAGTAGTAAGGGTCCCACACCACCCAGGCGTCCACCTTGCCTTGCTCGAACGCGGCGCGCCCGTCGGAAGGCGACAGGTACACCACGTTCACATCTTTCCACTGCAAACCGGCGCGCAGAAGGCTCTTGAGGAACAGGTTGTGCGCACTGGAACCCTTGAGCAGCGCCACGCGCTTGCCTTTGAGCTCAGCCACGCTCTGAATGGGGCTGGCTTGAGGCACCAGCACGGCTTCGGTTTTGCCCTCATTGGGCTCGACGGCGATGTACTGCAATTCAATCCCGGCGGCCTGGGCAAAAATGGGTGGGATGTCGCCGATATTGCCGATGTCCAGGCTGCCGGCGTTCAGCGCCTCGATCAGCGGCGGGCCACCGAGGAACTCGGTCCACTGCACCTGAGTGCCGGGCAGCGCGGCTTCGAACAGCTTGTGTTCACGGGCGAGGACCATGCTCACCGAGCTTTTCTGATAGCCAATGCGCAGCGTGGCTGGATCGGCGGCCAGTGCCTTGGCGGCGACCAGCGAAAGAACGGCGACAGCAATAATTTTCAGCATAAGAGCGCTTCCTTGACCTTGACGGCGGGTGCGGTTGGGCACGGTATGTCGGGTGCTTCGAAGCAGCGATCCTAGCAAGCCCTCTTATTCATTAATAATATTAAAAAGTCATCTATTTATAACTTTATATACGGACTCGCAGGCCGATGTTTGCGCCCTGCCGGCAAAGGCTACAATGCCCGCCTCGCCCTTTCATTGGTTTGAACATGCACATCGAACGCTTGGCAGCGCCGCTATGGCCGCTGCTGAACAAGTTTTACCGCAGCCACAACTCGTCGATGAAGGCGCTAAAGGACGGGCAGTTGTGGGTGGCGAGGGACACGCAGATCGTTGCCGGGTTATGCCTGACCCCCGTGGTCGGTGGGCAATGGCTGACCGGCGTGTTCGTTGACCCGGCTTATCGCGGCCAGGGGCTGGCGGCGCGGTTGATCCACCTGGCAGTGGCTGAAGTGGACGATAGCGTATGGCTGTTTTGCCACCCGGACCTTGAAGGGATGTATCAGCGTATGGGTTTTTCACAGGACACCGTGCTGCCGCAATCGCTCAGTGAACGACTGGTTCGCTACAAGCGCAACAAACCGATGATTGCGATGGGCCTTCGATAACCTGGATGGCTTGCGCCGATAGCGGTGGGTAGGAGCGAGCTTGCTCGCGAAAAACTCACAGGCACCGCGTTCATTCAGCAAGCACGCGTTATCGTTGACATCTTTCGCGAGCAAGCTCGCTCCTACAGGAAGCAAGCCCCCTCCCACATTTGGACCTGTTGCAGTCTGCTGCTCATTCGTCGGCGGTTGGGTCCATTTCCGGGAACATCACTTCGATAAACCCGAACTTGCTGAAGTCGGTAATCCGCGACGGGTACAACCGCCCGATCAGGTGATCGCACTCATGCTGCACCACCCGTGCATGGAAGCCGTCGGCGAAACGTACGATCGGCTCGCCCTTGGGGTCGAAGCCTTCGTAGCGGATCTGCTGATAGCGGTCCACAGCGCCGCGCAGGCCGGGGACGGACAGGCAGCCCTCATACCCCTCTTCCAGCACCGGGCTGAGCGGTGTGATCAACGGGTTGATCAGGATGGTCTGCGGTACCGGTGGTGCCTCCGGGTAGCGTTCGCTGGCCTCGAAACCAAAGATCACCAATTGCAGGTCCACACCGATCTGCGGCGCAGCCAGGCCGACGCCGCCCACGTGTTCCATGGTCTGGAACATGTCGTCGATCAGTTGCCACAGCTCGGGGCTGTCGAACATTTCCGGCGGCACTGGCTGGGCGATGCGCAGTAGACGTTCATCGCCCATTTTCAGGATTTCACGGATCATTGATCAGGCTCAACGGTGAGAGGCTTGGAATGGTCCCGGCCCAGGCCTGAGACATGTTGTTTTTCACCGGCATGGCCCGGTTCGTCGATTTCTTTTTCGCCGGGGTCCTTGCCTTCGGCGGACATGTGTTCGATCACGGCGTTCATCTCCGCGCCAAGCAACAGCACGGCGGCGGAAATATAGAAGTACAAAAGCAACACGATGATCGCGCCGATGCTGCCGTACATGGCGTTGTAGTCGGCGAAGGTTTTAACGTAGTAGCCAAAGCCGAGGGAAGCGACGATCCACACCACCACCGCCAATACGGAACCGGGGGTGATAAAGCGAAACTCCTGTTCAACATCCGGCATCACGTAGTACATGAGGGCCACGGCAAACATCAGCAGGATCACGATCAGCGGCCAGCGCAGGATGGTCCACAGGGTTACGACAAATTCCTGCATACCGATCTGCCCCGCCAGCCATTCCATCACCTGCGGGCCGAGCACCATCAGCGCGGCGGCGGCGAGCAGCATGCCGGCGATGCCGATAGTGTAGAAAATCGACAGCGGGAAACGCTTCCAGATCGGCCGCCCCTCCACCACGTCATAGGCCGCGTTCATCGCGCTCATCATCAGGCGTACGCCAGCGGAGGCGGTCCACAGGGCGATCACGATACCCACCGAGAGCAGCCCGCCCTTGGATTGCTGCAACTGGTCGATCACCGGGTTGACCTGCTCCAGTGCCTGGGGCGGCAATACCAGCTCCGACTGCAGGCGCAGCCAGGTGAAGAAATCCGGCAGATGCAGAAAACCGATCAGGGCAATCAGGAACAACAGGAAGGGAAACAACGAGAACAGCATCTGGTAGGCCAACGCCGAGGCGTAGGTGGGCATCTCGTCGTCGACGAATTCCGTAACGGTGCGCACCAGCACCTTGTGCAGCTTGAGACCATCGAGTACCGGAAAAATCATAGCGTCTCCTTTCGCCGCAAAGAGGGTGAGGTCGCGGGCGACTCAGGGGCCGTTTTCTACATCAAAGTAGCCCATTTGGCGACTTTGAAACAATTTCTAAACTTTAGTTGCAGCCTTGGATACAAAAACGGCCATCCGTAGATGGCCGTCGGGCTGCTGGGATGAGCCAGCCGGACCGTCTTACTCGGTCGCTTTTTTCACTGCGTCCTTGGTCTTGCCCACTGCCTGCTGAGCTTCGCCTTTCTTCTCTTGAATCACGCCTTCAACCTGCATTTTGTCGTTATCCGTGGCTTTGCCGACACCTTGCTTGACGTTGCCGACGGCTTCGTTAGCCATGCCTTTTACCTTATCGGAAGTGCTGCCCATGGTATTACTCCTGATAACTATCAAATGGTTTGAGGTCACTACGTAGCGGTTGACTCGAAGCCAAGCGACAGAGTTTCAATTATTTTTCAGTGCGCATTTCATCGAAAGGGGCAGGTTTGCCTTTATGTTTTGCGGCCAACCCACGAGAATGCCCGGCAGATTCAGGCTCGAACGCTGAATAACAGATCCCGTAGGAAGGTTATGAAACTCAATAAAGCACAGGCCATCGCCCGCAGAAACCAGGAACTGGGCGGTGCCGTACTCGGCGTCAACAACTGCCATTTCACCGACCTGGACCCCAAACGCAATATCTGGTGGTTCGACTTGCCAGTGGCGCGGATTGGCCTGGGCCAGTACGAGTGGATCCACCTGTTGATGCACAACGCCGAGACTGACCAACTGCTGCACCTGAAAGTGCCAACGGTGTTCCTGCGTGAGAACCTCGAAGGGCTGGTGGTGCGCAATGCCGGCAAGCGCAAGCCGGAAATCACCTTGGAACTGAGCGCCGACAAGGACTCGTTCCTCAAGGATGTGCGCCCTGCCGGTGCAGGAATCAGCTTCGCATCGTTCGCGCTATAAACCTTTGAGCGGTTATTGAGGCTCAAGCAAACACATCGATCGCCGCTTGCTCATACAGCCAGCGCACCGCCGCCTGTACGTGCTCACCGCCGGCCTGTCCCGGCAACGCTTGCGCCAGTCTGATCGGCGCCGTGCCCTGCAATGCGCGGATCAGCACGCGCACAGCCGGCAAAGACTCAACCCGCAGCATGGCGCCGCCCGCAAACAGCAGCCCCGTGTCTTCATTCAACGCCAGCAGATACAGTGGGCTGTGTCTTGTCACGGGAGAGGCTGACGAAGTGTTCCCAGAAAGCCGCCGGTATCGTCGGGGTATTTTTGGCGTCGAACAGGTGGGCGCGGGTCGTGGCAGTCATCGGTATTCACCTTCAATCCGGGAAAGCATCAGGGTAAAAGTCCTTGTAGATGTTCTTGATCTGTTCATCGCCCATCCCCAGCACCCGCACCAGTACCAGTACCGCGCTGAACATGCAAGGGATCGCGGCGAGAATGATGAGCAGGCCCAGGGCGGCCATGGCGTAGCTCACGCCCAGCGCTTCGGAAACCGCGCCCCCCACCAGTGCGCCGAAGGGAATCACCATCCCAGACACAAACGACGTCGCCGACCCGATGCGGTTGCGGTAGCTGTCGGGGGTGGCCAGCATGCGCACGGTGGACGTATTGACGGTCACAATGACCAGACCGATGCCGCCCACCAGCAGCAAGGGCACCGTCACGCCGGCGAACCCAGCGGGTCGGGCATGGAAGTACTGGCTGAAAAGCCCAGACCCCACCATCGCCAGTCCCACCAAGAGAAAACCGCCAAACACCACCCTCGGCCGCCCCCAGCGCACATTGGCGCGCTTGACCAGAAACAGGCTGCCCGCCAACAAGCCCACCGCGAACGCGCCTTCGGTCACGGCGATCAGCCATAAATCCTCGGGAAAATGGCGATTGATCAACACCGGAAACAACACCGCAAACAGGGGGTACAGCGAGAAGTTGACGATGAACGCCAACAGGCTGAGGTTCCATTCGGGCTTGACCCGGTAGAGCGCGGTAAACCCTTCACGGGTGCGGGTGTACCACGTCGCCAGATACGACAGCTGTTGCGCACCCGGCCTGTCGCTGGCGGCAGGTGCCCTCACCAGCACAATCAGCGCCAAGGCCAAGATCACCGCCGATGCATTCAGCCAGAGCGTACCCAACACGCCCAGCGGCCCCAGCAGAATCCCGGCCGCCAGCGGCCCCATCAGCGCTGACGACGAGCCGACGATACTTCTCAGGCGGACCGCATCGCTGACCCGGTGGGGCGCAACCAATACCGACGCCAAGCTCATCTGAATCGGATCGCGAATTCCGATGGCAACCCCGGAAATCGCCAGGCAACTGGCAATCAGCCAAGGCACGTAGAGATCCTGGCTGCCCAGCACCGCCAACATCAACGTCGTGACAGCGCTGATGGCATAGCAGCCCACCAGCAAGCGTTGCCGATCATATTGGTCGCCCAGCCAACCAAACATCGCGCGAGACAACACATCCGCCAGGGTCGCTACCGCGACAAAACCGGCATAGGCGAGCGGGTCCGCGGTTTTTCCCAGCACCCACCAGGCGATTGCGAATTGACCACAGCGCGTGCCCACCGCATTAAGAAAAGCGGCCAGCTGGATCAGATAGAAATCGCGGCTCAGCCCGCCCAGCGACGGACCGCTCATCGCCGGACCTCGGCACGGCGCAGGCGCTCCTGGCAACCGGCGGCGAGATAGGCGTCCAGCCCCCCGGTCAAACTGCGGCAGCGCCCGCTACCGACCACGGCGCTGATCGCATGCAGGGCTTTCAGGCTGCGTACGCCGCTTTTGCAATAGACCACCGTTTCAATGGGCGCAAGTCCTTGAGCCAGGCGCTGAGGCAACTCGCTCAAGGGCAGATTGATCCCGCCCAGGGACATAGCCAGATGCTCATGCCCGTCCCGTACATCAATCAATTGCAGCGCCGTATCGCTGAGCAGCCGCTGCTCCAGGGCCTGGGCGCAGATCGCGTATTGCGCGCCGACAGCCACCGCGCAGTTGGCTGCGATGGCTTGAGGCTGGCGAATAAGCGCTCGCTCGCCACTGAGCGGGTTACTGGCGCGAGGACGAATCGACACCTGGCGCAATTGCAGGCCCAGTGCATCGAACAGCATCAATCGATTGACCGACGGCTCCCCTACCGCGCTGAGGATTTTTATCGCCTCCAGCGCCTGGATCGAGCCGATGATCCCAGGGCATGGGACAAGGTGTCGGACAATGAAGCTTTGCGCAAACTCGACGTCATGCGATACATGTAATTGCCTGTTGAATAGCGGATCAGTAAGTGCGTGCCATCCACTGCGACAGTGTGTCACCCCTGAAACAGCAAGGAGAGTTTTAGAGCAGTGCACGGCCATGCTCAACTACAAGATTTGGTAGTCATTCGTGGGTAAATTTTTAATGACCGCCGCTTTGCCCAGTCAGCGCAGGGATTTGTCCGAAAGATTTAAATTTTCGCAACTCGGCGAACTCAGTTTGTTTTTTGTCATCAGCCTGAAAAGTAGCAATATACAATCAAGGCACGACCGAAAATGAACGCAAAAAAAACCCGTACTTGGATAAGTACGGGTTCAGTGAAAAGCGATCAGATTACTTTTTCACACCGAGTTTCTTCAGTTCTTCATCGCGCAATTCACGCCGCAGAATCTTGCCCACATTGGTGGTCGGCAGCGCATCGCGGAACTCAACGGCCTTGGGCACCTTGTAGCCGGTGACGTTGGCGCGCATGTGTTCCATCACCTGTTCCTTGGTCAGGGTCGCCCCTGGCTTGACCACGATGAACAGCTTGATGTGCTCCCCGGACTTTTCATCCGGCACGCCGATGGCTGCGCACTGCAACACGCCCGGCAGACCTGCCAGCACATCTTCCAGCTCGTTGGGATACACGTTGAAACCCGAGACCAGGATCATGTCTTTCTTGCGGTCGACAATACGCATGTAGCCGTCGGGCTGGATGATCGCGATGTCGCCGGTCTTCAGCCAGCCTTCGCTGTCGAGCATCTCGTCGGTAGCGTCCTGGCGCTGCCAGTAGCCCTTCATGACCTGGGGGCCCTTCACGCACAGCTCGCCGGTTTCGCCCAGCGGCAGCTCGGTGCCGTCGTCGGCGATCACTTTACACACGGTGGAGGGCACCGGGATGCCAATGGTACCGATCTGGATATGCTGGATCGGGTTGACCGTGGCCACCGGGCTGGTCTCGGTCATGCCGTAGCCTTCGCAGATGCCACAACCGGTCACGGCCTTCCAACGCTCGGCCGCCGCCAACTGCAGCGCCATGCCGCCCGACAGGGTGACCTTCAGCGCGGAGAAATCCAGCTTGCGGAAACCTTCGTTATTACACAACGCCACGAACAGGGTATTGAGGCCGACAAAGCCGCTGAACTTCCACTTCGAGAGTTCCTTGACCATCGCCGGCAGGTCGCGCGGGTTGCTGATCAGGATATTGTGGTTGCCGATCAGCATCATCGCCATGCAATGAAAGGTAAACGCATAGATGTGGTACAGCGGCAGCGGCGTGATCAGGATCTCGCACCCTTCATTGAGGTTGGAGCCCATCAGCGCCTTGCATTGCAACATGTTGGCGACCAGGTTGCGATGGGTGAGCATTGCGCCCTTGGCCACGCCGGTGGTGCCGCCGGTGTATTGCAGCACCGCCACATCGCCGCTGGCCGGGTTGGCATCGCTGACCGCCTGGCCCTGCCCCTTGGCCAGCACGTCATTGAACTTGATCGCTTGCGGCAAATGATAGGCCGGGACCATTTTTTTCACGTACTTGATCACGCTGTTGATCAACAGACGCTTGAACGGCGACAGCAGGTCGGCGACTTCGGTCACGATCACGTGTTTGACGGCGGTCTTGGGCACGACTTTTTCAGCCAGGTGCGCCATGTTGGCCAGGCAAACCAGGGCCTTGGCCCCGGAGTCATTGAATTGGTGTTCCATTTCCCGCGCGGTGTACAGCGGGTTGGTGTTGACCACGATCAGCCCGGCACGGATGGCGCCGAATACAGCGACCGGGTATTGCAGGACATTGGGCAGTTGCACGGCGATTCGATCGCCAGGCTTCAAGTCGGTGTGCTGTTGCAGGTAGGCAGCGAATGCGCCGGACAATTCGTACAGTTCACCGTAGGTGATGGTCTTGCCCAGGTTGCTGAAAGCCGGTTTGTTGGCGAAGCGCTGGCAGGACTGCTTCAGTACCGCCTGAATATTCGGATACTCGTCTGGATTGATTTGTGCAGCAATCCCGGCGGGGTACTTATCCTTCCAAAAGTCTTCGTTCATGGAAGCCCACTCCTCAGCGACGCGAATTCATCATCGCATTTGATGCGATTATTATTGGTGTATGTTTTTTTAAGGTGAATCTGGCGCTTCAAGCAGGCCTAGACGTCACAAAGCGCGCCGAGAGTAGCAGCTTTGCCAAGGGCCGACTAGAGCCAAAAGAGGGCCCCACGGTCACTAACACGACTGTCCTACAATAATTGGTCACACTTTTAATGCAGGCAAAATAACCCACTGAAAGGCTCTGGAACAGGGCTTTGCGGGCAATACAAAACAATGTGGGAGGGGGCTTGCTCCCGATAGCGGAGTGTCAGTCACTGCATCTGTGCCTGAAACACCGCAATCGGGAGCAAGCCCCCTCCCACATTTTTTAGCTATTCGGTTCAGGCGATGTCGCGCAGCTCCCGCCGCAGGATTTTCCCCACCGGCGTCATAGGCAGCGAATCCCTGAGCACAATGTGCTTGGGCACTTTGTACCCCGTGAAGTTGGTCTTGCAGTACGCCTTCAACTCCTCGATGCTCACACCTTCGGCACGCGCGACCACAAACAGCTTCACCGCTTCCCCCGTGCGCTCATCCGGCACGCCGATCACCGCGCAGTTGGCCACGGCCGGGTGGGCCATCACCACGTCTTCGATCTCATTGGGATAAACGTTGAAACCCGAGACGATGATCAGGTCTTTCTTGCGGTCGACGATGCGTATAAAGCCGTCTGTATCGATCACAGCGATATCGCCGGTCTTCAGCCACCCCTCGGCATCCAGCGCCTCGGCCGTGGCCGCCGGTTGCTGCCAATAGCCCTTCATCACCTGCGGGCCCTTGATGCACAGTTCGCCGCGTTCGCCCAACGGCAACTCAGCGCCCTCGTCATCGACCACCTTCATGGCCGTGGCCGGCACCGGAATGCCTACTGTGCCCAGCCGCGATTGATTGCCATAGGGGTTGGTGCTCGCCACCGGTGAAGTTTCGGTCAGGCCGTAGCCCTCGCCGATTGCACACCCGGTGATCTGCTGCCAACGCTCGGCGGTGGCCTTGATCAGCGCCGTGCCGCCGGAATTGGTCAACTTGAGATGGGAAAAATCCAGGCTCTTGAAGTCCGGATGCTCCATCAGCGCCACAAACAGCGTGTTGAGCCCCAGCAGCCCGGTGAAGCGCCACTTTTTCAGTTCCTTAATGAACCCGCCGATGTCGCGGGGGTTGGTGATCAGCACGTTGTGGTTGCCGGACACCATCATGCACATGCAGTTCGCGGTGAACGCATAGATGTGGTACAGCGGCAGCGGCGCAATCATCACCTCCTGCCCTTCCTTGATCAGCGGATGGCCGTCGTCCCCCAGTTGCGACATGCACGCCCGCGCCTGCTGCATATTCGCCACCAGATTGCCGTGGGTGAGCATCGCGCCCTTGGCCTGGCCGGTGGTGCCACCGGTGTATTGCAGCACGGCGATATCCTCTAGGCTCACCGGATGTCGCGTCACGCCCAGGCCCGCGCCCATGTGCAAGGCGCGCTTGAACGACACCGCACGCGGCAGGTGGTAGGCCGGGACCATCTTCTTGACTTTGTCGACCAGGGTGTTGACCAGCCAGCCTTTGGCGGCGGGCATGAAATCGCCCATTTTGGCTTCGATCAGGTAGTCGATCTCGGTGTCGGTACACACCTCCTGTACCCGCGAACCGAACAGGTTGAGGTAGACCAGCGCACGCACGCCGGCGTCCTTGAACTGGTGGCGCATTTCACGCGGGGTGTACAACGGGTTGGTATTGACCACAATCAGCCCGGCGCGCAGTGCGCCAAAAACCGCAATCGGGTAATGCAACACGTTGGGCATCTGCACCGCGATGCGCTCGCCGGGCTTGAGGTCGGTGTGCTGCTGCAGGTAACCGGCGAACGCCGCGCTCTGGCGCTCAAGCTCGGCGTAGGTCAGGGTAATGCCCATGTTGCTGAACGCCGGACGGTCGGCAAAGGTCTTGCAGGAACGCTCGAAGACTTCGATCACTGATTGATAGGCAGTGAGGTCGATGGTGTTAGGCACACCCGCCGCGCGTTTGTCATTCCAAAAATCAGGTTGCATTATTCTTGTCCTCTTTACCTGAGTGTGTCCGGCCGCTTTTCTATGCAGCTACAAAGAGCGGAGCTTTGAGGACGTTAGCAGTAATGGCCAAACAGGCAATACACTGAACTGTGTCATTGATTGTATGAATCTTGTCGCTGAGGCGCAGGCAGATACCCCGCCCCCCACCCGATGAGCTATACACTGCAACGACCCTGCGCAAAGGAACCGCCATGAACCACAGCACTTTCTGGCTGACCGCGAACGACCAAACTCGCCTGTACGTCAATCAATGGATGCCCGCCGAGCCCCCCAGGGCCCTGGTGATGCTGTCCCATGGCATGGCCGAGCACAGCGGCCGCTATGGGCGCCTGGCGCAGGCGTTGTGCGGCGCCGGCTATGGTGTGTATGCGCTGGACCAACGTGGCCATGGCCGTACCGCCGACGAAGGCACCTTGGGGCTGTACGCCGAAGAGGATGGCTGGAACAAAGTGGTGGGCGACCTGGCCAGCCTTAACCAGCACATCGGCCAGCAGCAACCGGGGCTGCCGATTATTTTGCTCGGCCACAGCATGGGCAGCTATATCGCCCAGGCCTATCTGCTGCATCACAGCGCCAGCCTGCATGGGGCGATACTCAGCGGTTCGAATTTCCAGCCGGTGGCGTTGTATCGCGCGGCACGGGCGATTGCCCGTATCGAACGCGCGCGCCAGGGTTTGCGCGGGCGCAGTGCATTGATTGACTTTCTGTCGTTCGGCTCCTTCAACAAAGCGTTCAAACCCAATCGCACCGCCTTCGACTGGCTCAGCCGCGACCCGGTTGAAGTCGACCAATACATTCATGACCCGCTTTGCGGTTTCCGCTGCACCAACCAGCTGTGGGTCGATCTGCTCGGCGGCTTGCAGCAAATCAGCAAAGCGTCCAATCTCGCGCAGATCGATCCGGGCCTGCCAATTCTGATAATCGGCGGCGAATGTGATCCGGTGAGTGAAGGCAAGCGTCTCAGAAGCCTGGCCCATGCCCTGCGCGATGCGGGCTGCCAGCACCTGCAATTGACGCTCTACCCGCAGGCACGTCATGAAGTGTTCAATGAAACCAACCGCGACGACGTCACCGCGGACGTGCTGACGTGGCTCGAGCACGCCCTGACAGTGCGCAGGCCTACCCGCTGCGAATAATTTTTCGTTTAAAATCAGCCAATTAAATTATCGATTAGCCACAGGATGCACGTTTAGATGACCCAGGTAACCAACACCCCCTACGAGGCCCTTGAAGTCGGCCAGACCGCCAGCTTCAGCAAGACTGTCGAAGAACGCGATATCCAGTTGTTCGCCGCCATGTCTGGCGATCACAACCCAGTGCACCTGGATGCCGAGTATGCCAAGGCGACGATGTTCAAGGAGCGTATCGCCCATGGCATGTTCAGCGGTGCGCTGATCAGCGCGGCGGTAGCCTGCGAACTGCCCGGCCCGGGCACGATTTATATCGGCCAGCAGATGAGCTTTCAAAAGCCGGTCAAGATCGGCGACACCCTCACCGTGCGCCTGGAAATCCTGGAGAAGCTGCCCAAGTTCCGTGTACGCATTGCCACGCGAGTGTTCAACCAGCGCGATGAGTTGGTAGTGGATGGCGAAGCGGAGATTCTTGCTCCTCGCAAACAGCAAGTAGTGACCTTGACCGAATTGCCGCCAATCAGCATTGGCTGAAAATGACGCAATATAAATGTGGGAGGGGGCTTGCCCCCGATGGCGATCTTCCAGTCACTGAATTCATTGACTGGTTGACCGCTATCGGGAGCAAGCCCCCTCCCACACTCTTTACAGCATGTACAACCCAGGGTTTACGACTGAGCGCGAGCCTGATTACGCAGGGCTTTAACCTGGTCGTGGTTGCGCTGCACGCCGTGGTACTGACGTTCAACCAGATCACGAATACCCAGCAGGTTGTGCTTGTTGATCTTCTCGATCGCTTCCTTGTAAGCCTTCAATGCGTGGTCTTCACCGCGCTCAGCTTCGTTCAGCACGGACTCTTCGTCCTTACCGGTCACCATCGATTTTACGTCAACCCAACCGCGATGCAGCGCACCGGCCATGCTGCCGGAATCTTCCGGGTCGCCACCCAGGGCACGCACGGCAGTTTTCAGCTCGGCGGCGGCGGTGGCGCAATCGGCGGAACGCTTGACGAACAGGGCTTTGAGCTCTGGGTGCTTGATGTCTTCAGCGCACTCCTGGAAACCCTTTTGGCCGTCGATGCTGGTTTCGATCAGGTCGTTCAGTACGGAGATGGATTCTTTATTGATGTCAGTCATTTTTCAATTCCTTATGTGGGTTGAGAAAGTTGTCTTAATGATTGCAGCGCCCGTGCCAGGTTTTGAAAAATTACTTATTTGTTTTATTTCAATGACTTACGAATTATTGAACCATCTGTATCGACGTTATTTGCATGATCTGTCATTTGGCCTTCATGCAGAATGCCTGTATTTTCCCCGCTATCGAATCAAACGCTGAAGCCCATGAACCCCGAAAAACTCGAATTGCTGATCACCCGCGAAATGCCCTTCGGCAAATACAAAGGGCGGATCATCGCCGACTTGCCAGGCCCGTACCTGAACTGGTTCGCCCGTGAAGGTTTTCCCCACGGGGAACTGGGCGGCTTACTGGCACTGATGCAGGAAATCGACCACAACGGTTTGGCCGAATTGCTTGAACCGCTGCGCGTTAAACACGGTAAACCCGCCCCTCGCCATTAATTAAGAGCCTCGCCATGCCAAGGAATGCAAACAACGAACGTCACTGGCAGGCCATCGCCCAGCGCTATGAGCTGGAGCCGGGCCCGATCAATCTGGAAAACGGCTACTTCGGGCGCATGAGCCGTGCAGTCCAGGCCCAGTACCTGGAACACGTTGCCTTCATCAATCGCAGCAACTCGGTGTACGTGCGTCAGCGTTTCGAGCAAGGGGAAAATCTCGAGATTCGTCGCCAACTGGCCGCTTTGATCGATGCAGACCCGGACTCGGTAGCCTTCACCCGCAACGCCACTGAAGCCTTGCAGTCGCTGATCCGCAACTACAACCGCCTGCAACCCGGCGACCAGGTGCTGATCAGTGACCTGGAGTACGACACGGTCAAAGGCGCGATGCGCTGGCTGGCCGGTATGCGCGGCGTTGAAGTGATCGAGATTTCCCACGCTCACCCGGCCAGTTTCGACAGCCTGGTGCAGACTTATCGCGATACTTTCAATCAGTACCCGCGCTTGAAGCTGATGGCGCTGACCCATGTTACGCACCGCACCGGCCTGGTGATGCCGGTGGCGGCGATTGCCAAGGCTGCGCGTGAGCAGGATATTGATGTAATCCTCGACGGCGCCCACGCTCTGGGCCAGATCGATTTCAACCTGGCCGAGTTGGGCATTCAGTTCGCCGGCTTCAACTTGCACAAATGGATCGGCGCCCCGCTGACCCTGGGCTTTCTCTACATCGCCCCCGAGCGCCTGGCGGATATCGACCCGGACATGGGTGAATTCCACTACCCCGCCACGGATGTACGCGCGCGTACGTCCTACAGCACGCCGAACTTTCCGGCACTGATGAGCCTGCCGTTGGTGTTTGAAGAACACCGGCAACTGGGCGGCGCGGCGGCCAAGGGCGCACGGGTCAATTACCTGCGCAATCTGTGGGTGAACCAGGTGCGGGCTGTGCCGGGAATTGAAGTGCTGACGCCGGATGATCCGAGGCTGTATTGCGGGATTACCGCGTTCAAGTTCATTGGGCGCGATCAGCAGGTGATGGTCGACAGGTTGCTCAAGGAGTATGACTTGTTCACCACGACACGCTCAGGCGCGGCGTTTGGTACCTGTATTCGAGTGACGCCGGGGTTGGTGACTACGGCTACGGACATCAATGTGTTGGTGCATGCGATTACCCAGCTCAACACAGATTAAACTGTGGGAGGGGGCTTGCTCCCGATGGCGGTGTATCAGTCAGCACATGTATTGACTGAACCACTGCTATCGGGAGCAAGCCCCCTCCCACATTGGTTTTGTGGAGTGCTCCAGGTTTTCTACAGGCAAAAAAAAGCGGTACACCGACCAAGTGCACCGCAAAAATGCCGTTAAGCACAACAACAACGATTCGATTAATCAGATCAATCCAGCAGCGCCAGCGCCTCGGCGGTGACTTCCTGGATACGCGCCCAGTCGCCGTTCTTGACCCACTCAGGATCAAGCATCCAGCTACCGCCCACGCACATCACGTTTTTCAACGCCATGTAGCTTTTGATGTTGGCCGGGCCGACGCCGCCGGTCGGGCAGAATTTCACTTCGCCGAACGGGCCGCCCAAGGCCTTGATCGCCGCCACGCCGCCGCTGACTTCCGCTGGGAACAGCTTGAAGCGGCGATAGCCCAGGCCATAGCCTTCCATGATGCCGGAGGCATTGCTGATGCCAGGCAGCAGCGGGATCGGGCTGTGCACCGAGGCTTCCAGCAGGTCGCGGGTGATGCCGGGGGTGACGATGAACTGCGAGCCGGCCACTTCTGCCGCTTCGAGCATATGACGGTCCAGCACAGTGCCGGCACCGGTGCACAGCTCAGGGCGCTGCTCGCGCAATACCTGGATGGCCTTGAGGCCGAACTCGGAACGCAGTGTCACTTCCAGGGCGGTCAGGCCACCGGCAGCCAGGGCATCGGCCAGAGGCAGGATGTCCTGTTCGCGGGCGATGGTGATCACCGGCAGGATCCGCGCCTTGGCGCAGAGGCTGTCGATCAGGGCAACTTTATCCGCCATGGACACGGTCGGTTGAGGGCTTTTCATAGCGGCTGATCCTTGGCTCATGGGCACCAGTAAATCTCTAAAGTAGGTTGCAAAAACGCGCGAATCGGCATGGCGGCGACATCGTTACCGGCCAGCGCGGCGCTCAAGGTAGTCAACTTCGAACTGCCGGAAATCGACAGCACGGTGTAGTGGGCCGTGGCCAGCAATGCACGACTCATGGTCAGGCGCTGGTGCGGCACGGTCGGCGCCAGCATTGGCCAGCAACGGCGGGTGCCGTCGGCCTGCAACGCCTGGGCGAGGTTCGGGCTGTTGGGAAACAGCGAGGCGGTGTGGCCGTCATCGCCCATGCCCAGCACCAGCACATCGATCGCCGGCAGTTCGGCCAGCAGGCGATCAGCCTGCTCGGCCGCCTCTTCAAGGTTGGCGGCAGCGCTGTACAGGCTCAAAAACTTCGCCTTGGCCGCCGGGCCTTGCAACAGGTGCTGCTTTAACAAGCCGGCATTGCTGTCGGCGTGCTCCACCGGCACCCAACGCTCGTCGGCCAGGGTGACCGTGACCTTGGACCAGTCCAGGGCTTGCCTGGCCAGGTTCTGGAAGAACGCCACCGGGCTGCGGCCACCGGACACCACCAGAGTGGCCGCGCCACGGGCGCTGATGGCCGCGCGCAATTGTTCGGCCACGTCATTGGCCAGGCCGTCCGCCAACAGCACGGGCGTCCGGTACTCATGGGCAGTAACGCCCTGAGGCAGTTTCAATTCAGATATCGCCATACCACGACCTCCCATCCCGCGTGATCAGTGCAATCGAGCTCATCGGCCCCCAGGACCCCGCCGCGTACGGCTTGGGCGCATCACCGGATTTTTTCCACCCGGCGATCAACTGGTCACACCACTTCCACGCGGCTTCAATTTCATCTTTGCGAACAAACAGGTTCTGATTGCCGCGCATCACTTCCAGCAACAACCGCTCGTAGGCATCGGGAATCCGTGCGCTGCGATAGGTGTCGGAAAAATTCAGTTGCAGCGGCCCGCTGCGCAGTTGCATGCCCTTGTCCAGGCCCTGCTCCTTGGTCATCACACGCAAGGAAATACCTTCGTCCGGCTGCAGGCGGATGATCAACTTGTTGCTGATCTGCAAGCGCTGCTCGGGGGCGAAGATATAGTGGGACGGCTCCTTGAAGTGGATGACGATCTGCGACAGCTTTTGCGGCATGCGCTTGCCGGTACGCAGGTAGAACGGCACCCCGGCCCAACGCCAGTTGCGAATATCGGCCCGCAGGGCGACGAAGGTCTCGGTGTCGCTCTGGGTGTTGGAATTCTCTTCTTCCAGGTACCCCGGCACGGCTTTACCGGCGCTGTAGCCGGCAATGTACTGGCCGCGCACCACCTGGGTGGTCAGGCCTTCCGGGCTGATCGGCGCCAGGGCCTTGAGCACCTTGACCTTCTCGTCGCGGATGCTGTCGGCGGACAGATCGGCCGGCGGGTCCATGGCGATCAGGCACAGCAGCTGCAGCAGGTGGTTCTGGATCATGTCGCGCAGTTGGCCAGCCTTGTCGAAGTAGCCCCAACGGCCCTCGATGCCAACCTGCTCGGCCACGGTGATTTCCACGTGGGAAATGTAGTTCTGGTTCCATTGGGTTTCGAACAGGCTGTTGGCGAAACGCAAGGCGATCAGGTTCTGGACGGTTTCTTTGCCCAGGTAGTGGTCGATACGGTAGGTGCGGTTTTCCGGGAAAAACTGCGCGACGGCGTCGTTGACCTTGCGCGAGGATTCCAGGTCCGAACCAATCGGCTTTTCCAGCACGACGCGGGTGTTTTCCGCCAGGCCGACCTTGGACAGGTTTTCGCAGATCGCGCCATACACGGCGGCCGGGGTGGCGAAGTAGGCGATCAGGCGCTGTTCGCTACCGACCTTTTCGGCAAGGGCGACGTAGTCGTCGGCCTTCATGAAGTCGACATGCACATACGCCAGGCGCGCCAGGAAACGCTGGGCCACGGCTTCGTCCAGCTCCTTGCCGACGTATTTGCGCAGTTCGGTTTCGATATGGGCCAGGTGCTGCTGCTCGGAACCGGCTTCGCGGGCCAGGGCCAGGATGCGCGTGTCATCGTGCAGCAGGCCGGCGCCATCGAGTTGATAGAGGGCAGGAAATAACTTGCGCAGCGCCAGATCACCCAAGGCGCCAAACAGGGCAAAGGTGCAGGGTTCTACGGTTATCAAAGGCATGATGTTTGTTCTTTTATCAAGTTAAGCTACAAATACCTTTTTTCAAGGCATCACTCAAGGAAAAATGTAGTAATAACCACAACATTTTCCGCAAATACGCATTGCGAGTGGTGGTGTTCGGCTACCCTCAGTAGGATAGGCCACCGCGAAAAGCCACTCATTGACTGGTTACCGCCTTTTTATTTGCATCGTCGCCCGAAGGAAAGACTGAATGGACCGCGTGCGAAATCTTCTGGAACAGATCCGGAACCGCCTCGAAGAATTGAACAAGGCCGAGAAAAAAGTCGCCGAGGTCATCCTGCTCAACCCGCAGCAGGCCACCCGCTTCTCGATCGCTGCCCTCGCCCAAGCCGCTTCGGTCAGTGAACCGACGGTCAACCGCTTCTGCCGTTCGTTCGGCGTCAGTGGTTACCCTGAACTTAAATTGCAGTTGGCGCAAAGCCTGGCCAGTGGCGCGGCGTATGTCAGCCGCGCAGTGGAAGCCGATGATAACCCGGAGGCCTACACCCAGAAGATCTTCGGCAGCGCCATCGCGTCCCTGGACAGTGCCTGCCAGGCCCTCGACCCGGCCCTGATCAGCAAGGCCGTGGATCTGTTGATCCAGGCGCGGCAGATCCACTTCTTCGGCCTGGGCGCCTCGGCCCCGGTGGCCATGGACGCGCTGCACAAGTTCTTCCGTTTCAACCTGGCGGTGACCGCCCACGCCGACGTGCTGATGCAACGCATGATCGCCTCAGTGGCGCATACAGGTGAGTTGTTCGTGATCATTTCCTACACCGGGCGTACCCGTGAGCTGGTGGAAGTGGCGCGTATCGCGCGGGAAAACGGCGCGTCGGTGCTGGGCGTAACGGCCGAGAACTCACCACTGGCCAAGGCCAGCACGGTGAGCCTGAACATTCCGCTGCCGGAAGACACCGATATCTACATGCCGATGACCTCGCGGATCATTCAGCTGACGGTGCTGGATGTGCTGGCGACCGGGATGACATTACGCCGCGGAGTGGATTTCCAGCCGCATTTGCGCAAGATCAAAGAGAGCTTGAATGACAGCCGGTATCCGGTGGGGGATGAGTTCAACTGAACCTGATCGTTCCCACGCTCCGCGTGGGAATGCCTCTTGTGACGCTCCGCGTCACGGCATCAAGAGCAGACGCGGAGCGTCAAGGGCTGCATTCCCACGCGCAGCGTGGGAACGATCACAGCAGCACCACTAAATCCCAGCCCGAGCCTGCAAACTCAGATGCGCCCTCTCCCCCGGCGCCAGGCTCGCCCCGGCCATCGCCGACTCCACGCACACAAACCCCGACGCCTCGTTGAAGCTCACACCCAGCAACGGCCGGCTACCGGGATGCCACACCACGGTGTCGGCGCTGTCGCCGGTGTCGATACACAGCTCCCGCTGCCACGCATGGTCCTTGAGGTGCAGCTCACCCTCATGCTGGAACACTCGCTGGCAGCCGCCATCCACCCGCAGCTCGCCTTCCTGCTGGCAAGCCTGGCGGTTGAGCTGGTCATAACCTTGCGCGCCGTCGAGCCCAGACAGCGCTACCTCGTCAACGTGACCGATACGCCAGTAGGCGTGCAAAGCGTGGCTCAACTGGCACGGCAGCTCATCCTGATGCTCGGTGCTCAGGCGCAATTCCAGGGTTTCACCCAAATGCGCGTGCAGGTCCACCTGCCAGTCACACAACTGCAGCTGCCAGTGCAGGCGCACGCCATCGTCTTCGGTGCTGCTGTCGAGCAGTTTCCAATCGATCAAGCGCGCCCAACCGTGGGAGGGCCACGCGTTTTCGCTGGGGTGACGGCCATACCACGGCCAGCACACCGGCACGCCACCCCGGATGGCACCGACTTGCGGCCACTTGGCGGCGCACCACAGCCAGGGTTTCTGGCCGGCGGGCTGAAAGTGCAGCAATTGCGCGCCCTGGCGACTGAACACCGCCTGGCACAGCGGATGGTCGATCACCAACACGTCACGCATCTGGAAGCGCTCCCAGGCGAACACCGGACGCTCGCGCAAGGATTTGAAAAAACGTTGCAGCGGTTGCTCATGCATGTGCCACGGTCCTGAATATCACAGTGCAACCCAAAAAAAAGCGGATAGCCATGGCTACCCGCAAAATGCGCACAGAGAGAAGGAGCTTATCGCAACAGCGTTAGAACGTAGACTGGATTTTCAGGCCCGCTACCAACGCGTTGTCGACTTTGTCCACGCCACCAGGCTGGACAACGTATTGCAGGTTCGGACGCACGGTCAGCCAGTTGGTGACGTGGAAACCGTAGTTGAGTTCGACGTTGTACTCAGTCTCACGAATGGGCGTGTAGAACGGATTGTCATAGTCGCTCACACCATTGGCGGCGTTGAGCAGTTGAGAGTTCTTCTTCACGTCATCGTTGACATGCAGGCGAGCGACGCCAATGCCGACGTCATCTTTTGGACGCGCGTCGAAGGGGCCTTTGTACACCAGCATCAACGACTGGTAGTTGTCGACCAGGTTGGTTTCCTTGTCGTGGAAGGTCGCGTTGGCGGCGATGTTCAGGCCACGGGTAGCGTCGCCGTTATGCGTGGTGAGTTGCTGTTGCGCAACGAACCAGTAGCCTTTCTTGCTGCTGTGGGTACGGTAGGCGGCGCCAGTAGTGGCGGCATCGTTGCCGTTGACGTCTTCGCGTACGTCAGACGCATCGGCAGCGCTTTTGTAGTAACCCACACGGTATTCGCCCGGCAGGTTGTTGACCTTCGGCGACCAGACCAACTCCACCGGAATCACGGTGCCTTTGGTACCGCTGCCGCTGAGTTTGAAGCCGTTACCGTGCTCCAGTTGCGACGGGTTCTGGTTGTAGGCACCAATCTGCGCATACAGCTCAGGCGTGATGTTGTACTTCACGCGGATAGCGGCCTGGGCGACTGGCCAGTTGTACCAGGTGTTTACGTAGTTACCGACCTGGGAGCCGCAGAACGACAGGTTCTGGAAGTCGCACGGGAAGGTGTTGAAGTCTTCGCCTTCACCGAAGTAGCCGAGTTTCACGTCCAGTTTGTTGTCGAACATCTGGTGCTGAACCCAGAACTGGGTCAGACGCACCATGTGGCCACGGCCATACACTTCCTGAGACGAACTCAAGGTGCCGGCGCGCGGATCGCCAATACGGTCATTGGAGATGTTCTGGCCATTACGGTTGGTGAACTGGATCTTGGCCTGGGTGTTATCCCAGCCCCACAGTTTTTGCAGGTCCAGCGCCACGCCCAGACCGAACTGGTCGGAGTAACGGCCGGTCTTGTCATCGTTGTAGCCACCGTGGGCGTTGTAGCCCATCTCACCTACGTAGTCGGCCTTGATGTCGATACCCTGCTCGATCAGCTTGGTACGCTCGCCGCCCCAATCGCCGGTCATCCACTTGGAATCGGCGCTGAACGCATCGGCCGCCATCGCATTGGCGGACAATACAAGGGCTGCTGCTGCTGACAGTTGGCAGAACAGCCGGGTGTTGTTGTGTTGCTTTTTCATCCCTACATCCTCGTCTTTATTGTTATTAAACTGTTTTTATCTAACGCGGGTTACATTTTTTAATTAAAACAACCAGTTATCTCGATTAACGACCTTTGAACTGGGTCACATTGCCGGCATGCCCCTGTGCCGGCAATGCAGCAACGGTGCCCAATCGCTCACCGGTCGCGGCATCGAACAGCAATACCTTGGCCGGGTCGAACTGCAGGGTCAGGGTCTCGCCGACCTGCGGTGCCACGTCCGGCGCCAGACGGCAGCAGACCTTGGTGTCATTGAGCTGCACGAACACCAGGGTGTCCGGGCCGGTGGGCTCGGTTACCTGGACTTCGGCACGAATGCTCGAAGCACCATTGCCCTCGCCCGCCGCCAGCACGATCTGCTCCGGGCGCAGGCCCAGGATCACATCGCGGTCTTCCAACCCAGCGTCATTCATACTCAGCGGCAGCTCGCAACGGGCCTGGCCGCTGTCGAGCAGCGCCACCAGGCGACCGTCCTTGCGTTGTAGACGCAAAGGTACGAAGTTCATGGGAGGTGAACCGATAAAGCTTGCCACAAACAAGTTGGCCGGGTCGTTGTAAATTTCTTTCGGCGTACCAAATTGTTGGATGATGCCGTCCTTCATCACCGCCACTTTGTCGCCCAGGGTCATTGCTTCGATCTGGTCGTGGGTCACGTAGACGGTGGTGGTCTTCAGGCGCTGGTGCATCAGCTTCATTTCGGTGCGCATCTCGACGCGCAGCTTGGCGTCAAGGTTCGACAACGGTTCGTCGAACAGGTAGATCTTCGGCCGACGCGCCAAGGCCCGGCCCATCGCCACGCGCTGTTGCTGGCCACCGGACAGTTGGCCCGGCTTGCGGTTGAGCAAGTGTTCGATCTGCAGCAGCTTGGCTACGCGCGCGACTTCGGCGTCGATGTCGGCCTGGGGCATCTTGCGGATCTTCAGGCCGAACTCGATGTTCTCGCGCACGCTCATGGTCGGGTACAGCGCGTAGGACTGGAACACCATGGCGATGTCACGGTCCTTGGGGCTCATGCCGCTCACGTCCTGATCACCGATCATGATCGCGCCGCCGGAGATGGTCTCAAGGCCGGCGATGCAGTTCATCAACGTGGACTTACCGCACCCCGACGGGCCGACCAGGATCAGGAACTCACCTTCCTTGATCGACAGTTCGATGTTCTTCAAGGTGTCGGGCAGGCCGGCGCCATAGGTCTTGTTTACATTGCGAAGTTCAAGCGTAGCCATGATTACCCCTTGACCGCGCCGGCCGTCAGGCCGCGCACGAAATACTTGCCTGCGATCACATAGACCAGCAGGGTCGGCAGCCCGGCGATCATCGCCGCCGCCATATCCACGTTATATTCCTTGGCCCCGGTGCTGGTGTTGACCAGGTTGTTCAGCGCTACCGTGATGGGCTGCGAGTCGCCGCTGGAGAACACCACACCGAACAGGAAATCGTTCCAGATCTGGGTGAACTGCCAGATCAGGCAGACCATGATGATCGGCGTCGACATCGGCAGAATGATCTGACGGAAGATGGTGAAGAAACCGGCACCGTCCAGGCGGGCCGCCTTGATCAACGCATCCGGAATGCTCACGTAGTAGTTACGGAAGAACAGCGTGGTGAACGCCAGGCCGTAGACCACATGCACGAACACCAGGCCGGTGGTGGTGCTGGCCAGGCCCATCTTGCCGAGGGTGAACGACGCCGGCAGCAGCACGGTCTGGAACGGCAGGAAGCAGCCGAACAGCAACAGGCCGAAGAACAGCTGCGAACCGCGAAAGCGCCAGAACGACAGCACGTAGCCGTTCAACGCACCGATGGCCGTGGAGATCAGCACAGCGGGCACGGTGATCTTGATCGAGTTCCAGAAGTAGCCATCCACGGTGGCCCAGGCCTTGACCCAGCCAATGCCGCTGACCACGGTTGGCCAGCTCAGCAGGTTGCCGGTGCTGATGTCTTCAGGCGTCTTGAAACTGGTGAGCAGCATCACCACCAGCGGCACCAGGTACAGCAGCACCGCAAGGATCAGCACCGCGTAGATCGCGATGCGACTCAGGCTAATGGCAGGTTTAGCGGCGAGACTAGTCATTACGCTTGGTCCTCAGCTCGGAATACAGGTACGGCACGATGATCGCGAGGATCGCACCGAGCATCAGGATTGCACTGGCCGAGCCCATGCCCATCTGGCCGCGACTGAAGGTGAACGAGTACATGAACATGGCCGGCAGGTCGGAGGAATAGCCCGGGCCGCCAGCGGTCATCGCCGCGACCAGGTCGAAGCTCTTGATCGCAATGTGCGCCAGGATCATCACCGCACTGAAGAACACCGGACGCAGGCTTGGCAGCACCACGCTCCAATAGATGCGTGGCAAGCTTGCGCCGTCGATCTGCGCGGCGCGGATGATCGACTGATCGACGCCCCGCAGGCCCGCCAGGAACATCGCCATGATAAAGCCCGAGGCTTGCCACACGGCGGCGATCACCAGGCAGTAGACCACGCGGTCAGGATCGATCAGCCAGTCGAGACGGAAGCCTTCCCAGCCCCAATCGCGCAATAATTTGTCCAGGCCCATGCCCGGGTTGAGCAGCCATTTCCAGGCTGTACCGGTGACGATCATCGAGAGCGCCATCGGGTACAGGTAAATGGTGCGAATGAAACCTTCACGACGGATTTTCTGGTCGAGGAAAATCGCCAGCAGCACGCCGATCACCAGGGTGATACCGATGAACATCCCGCCGAACACGGCGAGGTTTTTGCTCGCGACCCACCAACGATCGTTGTCGAACAACCGCTCGTATTGCGCCAGGCCAGCCCACTTGTAGCTGGGCAGGAAGGTGGAGGTGGTGAACGACAGCACGAACGTCCACAGGATGTAGCCATAAAAGCCCACCAGCACGATGAACATGCTCGGCGCCAGCACCAGTTTAGGGAGCCAGCGCTGCAGTGCATCGAACGGCGAGGCCTTGCTGAACACAGCAACAGAACTCATGGGAAAATCCAATACAAGGAAAAGGACTGACAGGTGAAACCATGGCGCTCCCCTGTAGGAGCGAGCTTGCTCGCGAAAGTCTTCAACGATGACGCGGGCATCAGGGATGAACGCGGTGACCTTGAGTTTTTCGCGAGCAAGCTCGCTCCTACAGAAAAGCGCTTTTAGAGCGTGTTACTTCGCAGACTTGATCGCAGCGCCCAATTTCTTGGCGGTGTCGGCCGGGTCGGCTTTCGGATCGTTGATGTAGTTGGTGACCACGTCAAAGAACGCACCTTGTACCGCCAGCGTGGTGGCCATGTTGTGCGCCATGCTTGGCTGCAGGCCACCGGTCTTGGCATCGGTCAGGAAGTCCTTGGCCGCCGTCTGGGCGCAGGAGTCGAAACCGTACGAATCCATTTTGTTCAGCATGTCGTTGCGCACAGGGATCGAACCCTTGTTGATGCTGAACACTTTCTGGAAGTTTTCACCCAGCACGACTTTGGCGATGTCCTGCTGGCCAGCGGCAGTGCCTTCGTCTTTCTGCTTGAACACCGCCAGGGAGTCGATGTTGTAGGTGAAGGCTTTGTCGGTGCCTGGGAAGGCTACGCACTCGTAGTCCTTGCCGGCGACTTTCTTGGCGGCGGTCCATTCGGACTTGGCCCAGTCACCCATGATCTGCATGCCGGCCTTGCCGTTGATGACTTTACCGGCTTCGAGGTTCCAGTCCTGGCCTTTTCCGTCAACGTCCATATAGGTCGCGACTTTCTTCAGCTCGGTCAGCGACTTGACCATTTCCGGGCCGGTCAGTGCGCCGTTATCCAGGTCGACCAGGGCTTTCTTGTAGCCATCGGCACCCATCACCGAGAGCACCACCGCCTCGAACACGGTGCTGTCCTGCCAAGGCTGGCCGCCGTGAGCGAGCGCAATGAAGCCCGCCGCTTTCAGCTTGTCGCCGGCGGCATAGAATTCTTCGAGGGTGGTGGGGTTCTTGGTGATGCCGGCTTTCTTGAAGACTTCCGGGTTGATCCACAGCCAGTTCACGCGGTGGATGTTGACCGGTACGGCGACGTAGTCACCGTCGTACTTCACGGTATCGGAGACTTTCTTGTCGAGCAGGGAGTCCCATTTTTCTTCTTTGGCGACGTCTTTGAGCACGTCGGTGTCGAGCAGGCCGGTGGACGCCCATTCCTGGATGTCGGGGCCTTTGATCTGGGCAACGCCAGGTGGGTTGCCGGCGACCGCACGGCTTTTCAGCACAGTCATTGCAGTGGCACCGCCGCCACCTGCAACAGCGCCGTCTTTCCAGGTGAAGCCGTCTTTCTCGACTTGAGCCTTCAAGACATCGACAGCCGCTTTTTCACCGCCCGAGGTCCACCAATGCACCACTTCAACCGTCCCTTTCGAGTCGGCGGCAAATGCACTGAGGGGAAACAACGAGGCAACGGAAATAGCTACGGCGAGGCGATTAATCGCGTTCATCTGAATACCTTTTCTTGTTGTTATGCATGCAAGTCTAGAGCTTGCGCTGCACGGAGTTTAAACAGGGATTTTCCGGGCGCAGGTAACAAAGGGACGTACAAATGTCACCACTTGGTGACATAGCGTCCGCTGCCCAATGCACTGGCCAGGCTGGGTGCCAAGGGTAGCGCCGGCAACACGACGGCTTGCCAGGCATGGTACAGGTCCGGTTTGCCCGCCCATATTTTGCTGCTGGGCTGGTTGTGCGGGCTGAGTTCGTGGTGCCAACTGCCATGGAGCCGGTCGATGAAATGGGTTTCGCAAAACTCCCAAAACCGCCGGTACCAGATTTCATAATGCAACTCACCGGTACGCTTGAGCAGCGCCTGGGCCGCAGCGCTGGCTTCGGCATGGGTCCAGTGCAGGCGTTCGCGAACGACCGGGCGGTTGTTCCAATTCAGGGTGTAGACAATGCCCGGCGCACCATCCACCGCCCAGGCATAGTCGCAGGCGCTGGCAAACAGCCCTTGGGCATCGCTCACCAACCAGTCCGGCGTGAACAGCCCGGCTTGCAGGCGCGCGGCCTCCAGGTGCAGTACCAGCCGCGCCCATTCGAAGCCATGGCCGGGGGTGATGCCGTAGGGACGGAAACCGTCGGCGGGGTTGTCTTCATTGTAAGCGGGCAAAGGCTTCCACTGGGCGTCGAAGTGCTCGATCACCATAAAGTGGCTACCGGCGGCGTGGGTGTGGATAACGCGCTCGACGATACGCAACGCGCGGTTCAGCCAGCGCGTGTCACCGGTGACATCGGCCAGGGCGAGGAACGCTTCGGTGGCGTGCATGTTGCTGTTGGCGCCGCGATAGGCTTCGACGCCGCTCCAATCGCGAGCGAAAGATTCGAGCATCACGCCCTCCTCTTCGCTCCAGAAGAACTGGTCGATGATATGGACCGCATCGTTCAACAGGGTGTGTGCACCGGGGGCACCGGCCACCACCGCCGAGCTGGCGGCCAGGGCGACGAAGGCATGCAGGTAAGCGGCCTTGCGGGTATTGCCATCGATGGCATCGGGCGCGGCGAACCAGCCACCGTGTTCGCTATCGTGCAACGGGCCACTGAGGGCCGCGACGCCGTGGGCTACCAGCTCGGCGTAACCGGGCAGCCCCATGGCGTGGGCCATGGCGAAGCTGTGGGTCATACGGGCAGTGTTCATGGTTTCGGCATGGGCATCGGCCGGCAGCTGACCTCGCTCGTCGAGGTTGCCAAAGCCGTGCGGCAGGCGCGAAGCCTTGGCAAATGACAGCAAACGCTGGCCTTCGGCCGCGAGCCAGGCGTGATGGGCAGGTGCGTTCAGCCAACTGCTGGCAGGCAGTGGTTGCATGGTCATGGGGGGCCCTTATTGTTTTTTGTGGGGTGACCGGAGTCTAAACAAGGGCGCGGGAGTGGCAAGTAACGAAGGGGACAAGAAATGTCACCGGGCGGTGACAAAAGTGCGAGCGACATCAATTTACCTGACTAATACAGGTTTAAATGTGGGAGGGGGCTTGCCCCCGATAGCGGTGAGTCAGTCAATATTTCGGTGACTGATACACCGCTATCGGGGGCAAGCCCCCTCCCACAGTTTGGCCTCATTCACAGTCCACAGAACGAGTCATTGACCCAGTGGCGTCGTCGCCGCTGGCGCATTGAGACGTTGATTCAGGTTCTGCACCTGGCTTTGCAAGGTCGTGATATTGCGCGTGGTCTGGATGCGGAACACGTCGAACTCTTTATTGGTCGGTGCATCCGCAGTGGCGGGCTGGTTTTCCTGCGCGCTCTTGAGTACCAGCACGTCCTGCTCAAGACGGGCGATGGCCGCCGTCGGATTGCCTTGCTTCTTCAAGGCCGCCACGTCGTTAGCCAGGTCCTTGGTCTCACCCTGTGTCGCCTTGAGGCTGGCGACCGCATCGGTCAGGGCCTGCACCTGGCCCTGCAATTTGGCATTCGCATTCGCAAGCTCAGTGGTGCTGGCGCTCATCTGTGCCAGGCGCTGGTCCAGCGCGGTGGCTTGGCCGGCCACGCCCACTTGTTGCTTGCCCTGCTCGAGCAACTGGGCTTCCAGCTGCTTGATCTGCAATTTCAGGGCTTCGCTGCCGTTGTTCACATTGGCTTCGCTGGCCACGACCTTGCCGGAAATATCTTGCAGGCGCCCCGCCGCTTCTTCGCTGATACGCGCAAAGCTTTCCTGGGTGGCGACCAGTTGCTGGCCCATCAGGGAAATCTGTTGGAAGCTCCACCAGGCCAGGCCGGCAAAGGCGATCAGCAATGCGCCGACCAACGCCCACAACGGGCCGGTGTTGGCCCGTTTAACCTTGACCACAGGCGTCGTCCGCGAGCGCACCGAGGTGGCGGCAGTCGGCACGAAATCATCATCGTCCCCGGGATCAGCCCGCAGGCTGGGAACGTTGTCGAAGTCGTCTTTAGCATCGTTACGCATGAATCTACCCTGAATCAATGAGATGGCCGGCTGGAAAGCCGAGCGCCGGGAGTATAAACCCTGCGTCCGGCGCATGGGTCGACACGCAACCGGCAATACGGTTTCCGATGTGTTGCTGGTTGTGAGCTTAAGCGTGGCCCGGGGCCTGGGCCTTCCACCAGGTACAGAACTCGTCGAGGGCGCTCCACAGGCTGACCTTGGGCTCATAGTCGAGATAATGCCGCGCCCGGCTGATGTCGAGGGTGAAATTTTTGTTCATGACCTGCATGCCCAGGCGTGACAACGACGGCTCCGGCCGCCCCGGCCACATTGCGCAGAACGCCTCATTCAAAGCCGCCATGCTGTAGGACAAACCATAGGAGCGATAGCGGGTGACCTGCGGCAGGTCCATTTGTCGCATCACGTAGTTGACCACGTCCCACACCGGCACCGGCGTGCCATTGCTGATGTTGTAGGCCTTGCCTAACGCCGACCCAGGCGCCAGCAAACTGCTGAGCAGCGCCTCGTTAAGGTTGTGCACGCTGGTGAAATCAACCTTGTTGAGGCCGTCACCGACGATGGCCAGGCGGTTCTTGCGCTGCATTTTCAACAGGCGCGGGAACAGGCTCATGTCACCGGCACCGGTGACGAAACGCGGGCGCAGGGCCAGCACTTCCAGACCGAATTCCTGGGCCCCGAAGACCTTCTGCTCCGCCAGGTATTTGGTCGCCGCATAAGGATGCTTGAAGCGCTTGGGCACTTGCTCTTCGGTCAGCCCCAAGTGGTCGCGCCCATCGAAATAGATGGAGGGCGAGGACAGATGCACCAACCGCCCGACCCGCTGCTTGAGGCACGCTTCGACGACGTTCTCGGTGACCAGCACATTGCCCTGATGGAAATCCTGATACTTGCCCCACAGCCCGACGGCACCGGCGCAATGCACCACGGCCTCGACATCACGGCACAGCGCGCGCACCAGGTCGGCATCGTTAAGATCACCCTGGATAAACTCAGCCCCGCGCCGCACCAGATGTTCCACACCCTCGGCACGTCGCCCGTTGACCCGCACGTCCAAGCCCTGCTCCAGGGCGAAACGCGCAAAGCGCCCGCCGATGAAGCCGCTTGCGCCGGTGACCAGAATCTTCATGGTGTCTCCTACGGATACAGCTGCAAGCCTCAAGCTGTCAGCTGTAAGTTAAATACGGTCCGCAAGCTCTTCTCTTGCCGCTTGCAGCTTGACGCTCGTCACTGCTGATAGGGCACCAACCATTGCCCACAGACCTGTGCCAGATGCTCGGTCAACAGGCCCAACAGTTGCCCGCCGCTGCGCCAATGATGCCAGTACAGCGGCACGTCGATGGGCTTATCTGGCAGCAATTCGACCAACAGGCCGTTTTGCAGTTGGTCGCGTACCTGCAGTTCGGGTACCAGGCCCCAGCCCAGGCCGGCTTCCGTCAGGCGGATAAAGCCTTCGGACGACGGGCATAAATGGTGCTCGAAACCACCGTTCACCCCGAGCGAAGCCAGGTAACGGTGTTGCAGGAAATCATCCGGCCCGAACACCAGGGCCGGGGTACTGGCCAGTTGGTCGGCCTGCACGCCAGCGGGGAAGTGCCGCGCGATAAACGCGGGGCTGGCCAATGCGCGATAACGCATGGCGCCAAGCACCAGGCTGCGGGCGCCGGCCACCGGGCGCTCGCTGGCGCAGATGCAGGCCGCCACTTCACCGGCGCGCATGCGTTTGAGGCCGACAGTCTGGTCCTCTACCACCAAATCCAGCAGCAAGTGCTGTTCGGCGCAGAAATCACTCACCGCCAGCGCCCACCAGGTGGCGAGGCTGTCGGCGTTCAGCGCGATGCGCAAGCGCTCGGGCATGCCTTCTTCGTCCAACGCGGGCACCTGGCTTTGCAGGTCGCGCTCCAGCAGCCGCACCTGTTGCACATGGTTGAGCAAGCGCCGGCCGATATCGGTGGGGGTCGGCGGCGTTGCCCGTACCAGTACCGGTTGGCCGACGCGCGCTTCCAGCAGCTTGATGCGCTGGGACACGGCCGACTGCGACAGCCCCAGCACCTGCGCGCCGCGCTCGAAGCCCGCCTGTTCCACTACGGCCGCCAACGCGGAAAGCAATTTATAGTCGAACATCAGTTTCTCTAATGAGCGATCAGCAATATTGATTTTTCTTATACAGCCTGTACCCAGAGAATAGCCAGCATCGCTTCTCTTTATAAGGAACCTTCCATGGTTGGCGAAACTTCCCTGGCAACCCTGTTGCGCAGCATGAGCCCTCAGCTCAATGACGGTGACTACGTATTCTGCACCCTGCCCGATCACCGCATTCCGGCCGGTTGCGAGGTGATCGGCAGCTTTCGCGAGCCAGAAGGCCTGACGTTGATCCTGGAGCGCCGGCACGCCGAGCAGGCTGGCCTGGCCTTCGACTATGTGGCGGCATGGATCACCTTGAATGTGCATTCAGCCCTCGAAGCGGTGGGCCTGACCGCTACGTTCGCCAGCGCGCTGGGAAAGGCCGGTATCAGTTGCAACGTGATCGCCGGTTATTACCACGACCACCTGTTTGTCGGTCGCGCGGATGCCGAGCGCGCCATGCATGTGTTGCACCAGTTGGCGGCGGACGCGGAGTAAACCTTATGTGGCAAAGCTATCTGAATGGGCTGTTGGTGTCCCTCGGCCTGATCATGGCGATCGGCAGCCAAAACGCCTTTGTCTTGGCGCAAAGCCTGCGCCGTGAACATCACCTGCCGGTGGCCGCGTTGTGCGTGGTGTGTGATGCCTTGCTGGTGGCAGCCGGCGTATTCGGCCTGGCGACGGTGCTGGCGCAAAGCCCGCTGCTGCTGGGCATTGCCCGTTGGGGCGGCGCGGCGTTCCTGCTGTGGTACGGCACCCTGGCATTGCGTCGAGCGTTTTCGAAACAGAGCCTGGAGCAAGGCGCACACCTCAAAGTGCGCTCATTGCGCGCGGTGTTGCTCAGCGCCCTGGCGGTGACCCTGCTCAACCCCCACGTGTACCTGGACACCGTGCTGTTGATCGGCTCACTGGGCGCGCAGCAAACCGAACCGGGTGCGTATGTAGCGGGCGCCGCCAGCGCTTCGTTGCTGTGGTTCGCCACGCTGGCCCTCGGCGCGGCGTGGTTGGCGCCCTGGCTGGCGCGCCCGGCCACCTGGCGCCTGCTGGACCTGCTGGTGGCCGTGATGATGTTCAGCGTGGCCTACCAATTAATCAGTGCGCCATGAACTTATTCCAAAAGGCTCTGGAACCTCTATCCCACACAGTTGTTGCGTGGTTTTGCCGCACCCCCGGTGCTATGATCCCGAACTTGCGCCGCAAAGAGTACAGACTCGCCGGCGCTTGTTTGGCCGCCCGTGATCGGCCTTGCGCTCACCGCAACTGACCTGATTAGGAGAATCATCATGGCTTTCGAATTGCCGCCGCTGCCCTACGCACACGATGCCCTGCAGCCGCACATCTCCAAGGAAACCCTGGAGTATCACCACGACAAGCACCACAACACCTATGTCGTGAACCTGAACAACCTGGTGCCAGGCACCGAGTTCGAAGGCAAGACCCTGGAAGAAATCGTCAAGTCTTCCTCGGGCGGTATCTTCAACAACGCCGCTCAGGTCTGGAATCACACGTTCTACTGGAACTGCCTGGCGCCAAACGCCGGTGGCCAACCTACCGGCGCACTGGCGGAAGCCATCAACGCTGCGTTCGGTTCGTTCGACAAGTTCAAGGAAGAGTTCAGCAAGACGTCCATCGGCACCTTCGGTTCCGGTTGGGGCTGGCTGGTGAAGAAGGCTGACGGTTCCCTGGCCCTGGCCAGCACCATCGGCGCAGGCAACCCGCTGACCAACGGCGACACCCCGCTGCTGACCTGCGATGTCTGGGAACACGCCTACTACATCGACTACCGCAACGTGCGTCCGAAGTATGTAGAAGCGTTCTGGAACCTGGTCAACTGGAAGTTCGTGGCTGAGCAGTTCGAAGGCAAGACCTTCACTGCCTAAGCAACGCTTGCAGTAGAAAGAGCCCGGCGATTGCCGGGCTTTTTCATGGGCGCTGGAAAGTAGCGAGTTGGTTGGAATCGTGGAACTCGCCGAAGGGAATTTGCCACGCACTGAGTGAGAGGAATAACCCTCTCGCGCTCTTCTGGAGAAAAAAGATGGAAGAAATCGGAAAAGCAGGCGGGCAGATGGCGATGCAACTCATCAGCGGCCTGATGAAAGGTCTTGCCGGTGGTGCAGGTGGCGGCGGCGATGAAGGTGGCGCGAAAGCACCAGAGCGCCCCGGTGAGGACAACATGCCACCGCCACCGCCGAAGATTGATTTTTCAGTCAGTTAATCAATGCGTTTGAAATGCCAAGCTACCGTTGGCATGCAGCGCGTTAGTCAAACAGTCAGACGGCGGAACGAATCCGCCGTTTTTCTGGTTTTTTCCTTCCTGTCAGGCGTGAAGTCACCTTGCGCGCCAATGTTCCTTTGACTGCCATCGCCCGATTGCCAATACTCATGGCATATTGAAGGCCACCCGCATGAGACAAGGAATGCCCCTTTGAAGCTGGAACTCAAAAACAGCTTGTCGGTGAAGTTGCTACGGGTTGTCTTGCTCTCGGCATTGATCGTGGGCGTAGCGCTGAGCGTGGCGCAGATCGTGTTCGATGCCTACAAGACGCGCCAGGCCGTGGCCGGTGATGCCCAACGTATTCTCGACATGTTTCGCGACCCCTCGACCCAGGCGGTGTATAGCCTGGACCGCGAAATGGGCATGCAGGTGATCGAAGGATTGTTCCAGGATGACGCCGTGCGCGTCGCGTCCATCGGTCACCCCAACGAAACCATGCTCGCGGAAAAAAGCCGCGCCTTGCAGCACTCTTCGAGCCGCTGGTTGACCGACCTGATTCTCGGGCAGGAGCGCACTTTCACCACCGCACTGGTCGGCAAGGGCCCCTACAGCGAGTATTACGGCGACCTGAGCATTACCCTCGACACCGCCACCTACGGCGAAGGTTTTATTGTCAGCTCAGTGATCATCTTTATTTCCGGCGTGCTGCGCGCCCTGGCCATGGGCCTGGTGCTGTACCTGGTGTATCACTGGCTGCTGACCAAACCGCTGTCGCGGATTATCGAACACCTGACGTCGATCAACCCGGACCGGCCCAGCGAGCACAAGATCCCGCAGCTCAAGGGGCATGAACGTAATGAGCTGGGCCTGTGGATAAACACCGCCAACCAGTTGCTTGAATCCATCGAACGCAACACCCACCTGCGCCACGCGGCCGAGTCCAGCCTGTTGCGCATGGCCCAGTATGACTTTCTCACCGGCCTGCCGAACCGCCAGAAGTTGCAGGAGCAACTGGACAGGATCCTGACCGATGCCGGCCGTCGCCAGCGACGGGTGGCGGTGTTGTGCGTGGGGTTGGATGACTTCAAGAGCGTCAACGAACAATTCACCTATCAGAACGGTGACAAACTGCTGCTGGCGCTGGCCGATCGTTTGCGCGCCCATAGCGGTCGCCTCGGCGCGCTCGCGCGCCTGGGGGGCGACCAGTTCGCCCTGGTGCAAGCCGATATCGACCAGCCCTACGAAGCCGCCGAACTGGCGCAAAGCATTCTGGATGACCTGGAAGCGGAATTCGCCCTCGACCAGGACCAGATTCGTTTGCGCGCCACCATCGGCATCACCTTGTTCCCGGAAGACGGCGACAGCACGGAGAAATTGCTGCAGAAAGCCGAACAGACCATGACCCTGGCCAAAAGCCGCTCGCGCAACCGTTATCAGTTCTATATCGCCAGCGTCGACAGCGAAATGCGTCGGCGCCGTGAGCTGGAAAAAGACCTGCGCGATGCCTTGAGCCGCGACCAGTTCCACTTGGTGTACCAACCGCAGATCAGCTATCGCGACCTGCGCGTGGTCGGTGTAGAGGCGTTGATTCGCTGGCAGCACCCGGAACACGGCCTGGTTCCGCCAGACCTGTTCATCCCGCTGGCGGAGCAGAATGGCACCATCATTCCCATCGGCGAATGGGTGCTTGACCAGGCGTGCCGCCAACTGCGCGAATGGCATGATCAGGGTTTCACCGAGCTGCGCATGGCGGTCAACCTGTCCACCGTGCAGTTGCACCACACCGAGTTGCCGCGGGTGGTCAACAACCTGATGCAGATTTACCGCCTGCCGCCGCGCAGCCTGGAGCTGGAAGTCACCGAAACGGGCCTGATGGAAGACATCAGCACCGCGGCCCAACACCTGCTGAGCCTGCGTCGTTCGGGGGCGCTGATCGCCATCGATGACTTCGGCACCGGTTATTCATCCCTCAGTTACCTCAAAAGCCTGCCGCTGGACAAGATCAAGATCGACAAGAGCTTCGTCCAGGACCTGCTGGACGTAGACGACGATGCGACCATCGTGCGGGCGATCATCCAACTGGGCAAAAGCCTGGGCATGCAGGTGATTGCCGAAGGCGTGGAGACCGCCGAACAGGAGGCCTACATCATTTCCGAGGGCTGCCATGAAGGCCAGGGTTACTACTACAGCAAACCGCTGCCGGCCCGGGAGTTGGCGGCTTACTTGAAGCAATCGGAACGCAATAACGCGGCGATTCTTTGAGCGGGCCGAACGATTCCAAATATTTCACGCGTATAAGCCTTTACACAAAATGCAAATCTTTCGCATTATGTCGCAGCTTTTGCGCCCGCGCGCGCGCCCTATCAACAACCGAAGCAGGATGTTCGCCATGATTCGTATGCCCCTGGCCACCGCCAGTCTGCTGGCTATCGCCATTTCTCTCGCCGGTTGTGGCGAAGGTAAAGACAAGGCCGCCGCGCCTCAGGCGCCTGCCGCTGCCAGCACTACCGCCCCAGCGCCCGCCGCGCCTGCGGGCCAGGTCGACGAGGCTGCCGCCAAGGCCGTGGTCGCGCATTACGCAGACATGGTGTTTGCGGTGTACAGCGACGCCGAGTCCACCGCGAAAACCCTGCAGACCGCCATCGACACCTTCCTGGCCAACCCGAACGACGACACGCTCAAAGCGGCCCGTACCGCCTGGATCGCTGCGCGCGTACCTTACCTGCAGAGTGAAGTGTTCCGCTTCGGCAACACCATCATCGACGACTGGGAAGGCCAGGTGAACGCCTGGCCCCTGGACGAGGGGCTGATCGACTATGTCGACAAATCCTACGAACACGCACTGGGCAATCCAGGCGCCAACGCCAACATCATCGCCAACACCGAGGTCCAGGTCGGCGAAGACAAGGTCGACGTCAAGGAGATCACCCCGGAAAAACTCGCGAGCCTCAATGAGCTGGGCGGTTCCGAAGCCAACGTCGCCACCGGCTATCACGCCATCGAATTCCTGCTCTGGGGCCAGGACCTCAACGGTACCGGTCCAGGCGCCGGGAACCGCCCGGCCTCGGATTACATGACCGGTGACGGTGCCACCGGCGGCCACAACGAGCGTCGTCGTACCTACCTGCGCGCCGTAACCCAGCTGCTGGTCAGCGACCTGCAGGAAATGGTCGGCAACTGGAAGCCCAACGTCGAAGACAACTACCGCGCCACCCTGGAGTCGGAACCGGCTACCGACGGCCTGCGCAAAATGTTGTTCGGCATGGGCAGCCTGTCCCTCGGCGAGCTGGCAGGCGAACGCATGAAGGTGTCCCTGGAGGCCAACTCGCCGGAAGACGAACAGGACTGCTTCAGCGACAACACGCATAACTCGCACTTCTATGACGCCAAGGGCATCCGCAACGTCTACCTGGGCGAGTACACCCGCGTCGACGGCAACAAGCTGACCGGCCCGAGCCTGTCGTCCCTGGTCGCGAAAGCCGACCCGGCGGCCGATGCAGCCCTCAAGGCTGACCTGGCGGCGACCGAAGCGAAGATCCAGGTGATGGTTGACCACGCCGCCAAGGGCGAGCACTACGACCAGTTGATCGCAGCCGGTAACGATGCGGGTAACCAGATCGTGCGTGACGCAATCGCTGCGCTGGTCAAGCAGACCGGTTCAATCGAAGCCGCTGCGGGCAAACTGGGCATCAGCGACCTGAACCCGGACAGCGCTGATCACGAGTTCTGATCAAGGCGCAGTTGAATGAGGCGACCTTTGGGTCGCCTTTTTTGCGCCATCTTCACCACAAAACCTATGTGGGAGGGGGCTTGCTCCGGTACAAACCGGGGACATCGTTTACATTTCTAACCGGGGACATGGTTTACAGGTTAATACGCATGATCAGGAGGTAACTGATCATGCCCTGGAACCAAGAGTCTCCGATGAATCAACGAATCAAACTGGTCGCTGACTGGCTTTCTGGTAACTACACCAAAAGCCAGCTGGCGCGCCGCTTTAACGTAAGTCGGCCTACCGTCGACAAATGGATCGGCCGGCACAATGGCGATTTAAAGTCGTTAGCCGAACTGTCCCGACGCCCTCACAACAGCCCCAATAAAACCGACGATGAAATCCTGGCCCGTGTGGTGGCGATGAAGGAGGCGCACGATAAATGGGGTCCGAAGAAGCTTCTCGAGCTATTGCGACTTGAAGATCCCTCCATCGCCTGGCCTTCCCCAAGTACAGCAGGCCAATGGCTTGATCGACTTGGGCTCGTCCAAAAGCGGCGCTTCAAGCGCAGACACGGTACTTCCCCTGTAGTAATGCGCGAGGCCAACGAACCTAACCAGACGTGGTGCGCCGACTACAAAGGGCAATTCAAAATGCATAACGCGCAGATGTGCTTCCCTTTGACCATCACAGACCACGCTTCCCGGATGATTTTGGCGTGCAGGGCTCATTCAAAGATCAAGACTGAACCTGTTAAACAAGCCTTTGAGAGACTGTTTCAGGAGTACGGCATGCCCGAAGTTATTCGGTCGGACAACGGTGTTCCGTTTGCCTCTCCTGGCCTGGCAAGAATATCCACGCTGGCAGTTTGGTGGATACGTCTGGGCATCTATCCGGAGCGCACCATGCCAGGAAGACCGGCCCAAAATGGTCGCCATGAGCGGATGCACCGTAGCTTGAAACTGGAGCTGCCCTTAGGAGAAAACTTAATCGAGCAGCAGCTTTTGCTGGAGCATTTCAGGCATGAGTTCAATTACGTGCGCCCTCATGAAGCGCTCGGTATGAAGCGTCCAGGGGACGTGTATGTGCCGTCTACGCGGATTTACCCAGGATGCTTGCCGGATGTGGAGTATCCGTCCGAAATGAAAGTTCGAAGCGTCAGACAGGACGGATCGATCAAGTGGAACGGCAAGTTGGTATTTATCAGCGAGGCGCTGTCAGGGGAGCAGATAGGGCTTAAAGAGGCTGAGGATGATGTTTGGGATTTGTACTTGTGTGATTATCCCCTGGGAAGGCTTGGGCGAGGTATGACCCGCGTCCAAGCCTCAAATGTGTAAACGATGTCCCCGGTTTCAGATGTAAACGATGTCTACGGTTCTACATCCCGATAGCGGTGTGTCAGTGACAAATGTATTTGCTGACCCGGCGTCATCGGGAGCAAGCCCCCTCCCACAATTTGCGCTATGTCGCGTCCAAACCCTCGGTTTACAAGACCGGCACCGCAGGTAGAATGGCGCCACCCCCACACCTGAGCGAACTTCATGGCGTTGCCGACCCTGCGCATCATCGGTTTCATCATCGGCATCTTCCTGATCACGCTTGCGATCGCCATGGTCGTGCCCATGGCCACCCTGGTGATCTTCGAACGCACCGGCGACCTGCCGTCTTTCCTGTGGGCCAGCATGATCACCTTTATCGCCGGCCTGGCCCTGGTCATTCCCGGTCGCCCCGAGCATGTGCACCTGCGCCCGCGGGACATGTACCTGCTGACGGTGACAAGCTGGGTGGTGGTGTGCGTGTTCGCGGCGCTGCCGTTTTTGCTGACCCAGCACATCAGCTACACCGACTCGTTTTTTGAAAGCATGTCCGGCATCACGGCCACCGGGTCCACGGTATTGAGTGGGCTGGACAGCATGTCGCCGGGCATCCTGATGTGGCGCTCGCTGTTGCACTGGCTCGGCGGTATCGGCTTTATCGGCATGGCGGTGGCGATCCTGCCACTGCTGCGCATCGGCGGCATGCGCCTGTTCCAGACCGAATCTTCGGACCGTTCGGAAAAGGTCATGCCACGCTCCCATATGGTGGCGCGGCTGATCGTTGCGGCGTATGTGGGCATCACCATCCTCGGCAGCCTGGCGTTCTGGTGGGCCGGGATGGGGTTGTTCGATGCGATCAACCACGCCATGTCGGCGATTTCCACTGGTGGGTTTTCCACCTCCGATGAATCCCTGGCGCACTGGAAGCAACCGGCGGTGCACTGGGTAGCGGTAGTGGTGATGATCCTCGGCAGCTTGCCGTTCACCCTGTATGTGGCGACATTGCGCGGCAACCGCCAGGCGCTGATCAAGGACCAGCAGGTGCAGGGTTTGCTCGGCCTGCTGCTGGTGACCTGGCTGGTGCTCGGCACCTGGTATTGGTGGACCACCAACCTGCACTGGCTGGACGCCCTGCGCCATGTGGCGTTGAACGTTACCTCGGTGGTAACCACCACCGGTTTCGCGCTGGGGGACTACAGCCTCTGGGGCAATTTCTCACTGATGCTGTTCTTCTACCTGGGCTTTATCGGCGGCTGTTCGGGCTCGACCGCCGGCGGGATCAAGATCTTCCGCTTCCAGGTTGCCTATATCCTGCTCAAGGCCAACCTTAACCAGCTGATTCACCCACGCGCGGTGATCAAACAGAAGTACAACGGCCATCGTCTCGATGAAGAAATCGTACGCTCGATCCTGACCTTTTCGTTTTTCTTCGCCATCACCATCTGCGCCATCGCGCTGGCCCTGTCACTGCTGGGGCTGGACTGGATGACCGCGTTGACCGGCGCGGCCAGCACTGTATCCGGCGTCGGCCCCGGCCTGGGTGAAACCATCGGCCCGGCCGGCAACTTCGCCAGCCTGCCGGATGCGGCCAAGTGGATTCTGTCGCTGGGCATGCTGCTGGGGCGGCTGGAAATTATTACGGTGTTTGTGCTTTGTATTCCGGCGTTCTGGCGTCACTGACGCTCGACGCTTGCAGCAACCGCGCCCGGTATTCGCCGGGCGTGGCGTCAAACCAGCGGCGAAACGCGCGAAAGAAGTTGCTCGGGTCGGCGAACCCCAACAGGTAGGCAATTTCCAGCAAGGTCATGCTCGGCTGCGCCAGGTATTGCTCGGCCAGCTCGCGGCGGGTGTCATCGAGCAGGGTCTGGAAGCTGGTGCCCTCCTCCTGCAAACGCCGCTGCAAGGTACGCTGGGACAGGTGCAACGTCTGCGCCACCACTTCGCGCTTGGGTTCGCCCTGGGGCAGCAGGCGGCACAGCACTTGCCGTGCCTTGTGAGTCACGCGGCTTTCGGAAAAGCGCGCCAGGTATTCTCCGGCAAAACGATCATGCAGCAGCGCCATGGCCTCGTTGGCCGTGGGCAGCGGGGCATCCATGTCAGCCTGTTCGAAAATCAGCGCGTCATAGGGCGCATTGAATTCCAGCGGCGCATGGAACACCTGTTTATAGGGCGCCAGGTCGACCGGCTGAGCGCCTTGCAACAGTACTTTACGCGGTTGCAGGGTTCGCCCGGTGAGCCAGCCGCACAGCGCCAACGCGCTGGCCAGCGAGGCTTCGGCGCTTTGCCGGGTGGGCGGCAGATGGTCGCCGTGCACTGTCAGAATCAGCGCATACCCCTCGGGTAACAAGCGGAAGCTCAAGTCGGCGCTTTCGGCGATGATGCGCTGGTAACGCACCAGGCGCCCGAAGCCTTCGGCCAGGGTGTTGCTGGACATCAAGGCATAACCGGCCACATGAAACGATGCCGGGCGCACCACTTTCCCCATGTTCAGGCCAATTGCCGGGTTGCCCGACACCTCCACCGCGCGCTGCCACAAACGGGTCATGGCGTCTTGCGCAAACCGTGCGTCGGGATCACTGAGGGCGGCGTAGTCCAGCCCCAGTTGCTGGAACAGGGCCCGGCAATCCAGGCCGTCCATTTCCAAGGCCTTGACTATCCCCATCGCCCAGCTTGCAGAAGTTGTTCGTTCGCTCATGGCGTCTTCTTGAAAAAAGCGGGCCTGAATGGCAGGCCAGGAAGGCAAGGATACTAAAGTGGCATCTATTGTCACTGGCTGTAACCATCGATCACTCTAGACTCCAATAAGCTCCCCGCCGAACATCTGTTGGGCGGCATAACAATCAAAGGGCCGGCCACAGTGGAAAACCTCAAGCGATTCAATAGCTTCGCCGAGTTTTACCCGTATTACCTGACGGAGCACGGCAACAGCACCTGCCGACGCCTGCATTTTATCGGCACCACCCTCGTGATCGGCATTCTGGCGTACGCCCTGGGTCGCGGCTCGCTGGGCCTGCTGCTGGCCGTGCCGATTGCCGGCTACAGCTTTGCCTGGATCGGCCACTTCTTCTTTGAAAAAAACCGCCCGGCTACCTTGCAGCACCCGTTTTACAGCCTGCTGGGTGATTTTGTGATGTATCGCGACATGATCCTGGGCAAGGTGCCGTTCTAGTTTTCGTGGATATAAAAGTCTATTTGTCATTTACAGTGCTGTATCCTGCCAAGGCTTTTTGAGAGCGCGCAATCACCCGCGATTTAAAACAGACCTTGCGAGGAGCGACGACGATGCACGAGATACCTAATCTCCCCTTCCCAAGCCTGCACCCAACAGAGCAGCCAACACCGCAGCAGGCCAGCCCAAAGCAGCCTGAGGCCAAACAAGCCAAACCAGTCGACAGCAAACGCCAGGGCTGACGCCGTACCAGACCGTGTGGAAAGCGCCATTTCAAGCGTTTTCCACACTGCCTGAACCCTGGGATACCCGCCATGACCGACACCCTTCCCGATTCCCCGGACACCGCCGTCCTCGACGCTGCCTTGCACATGGTCGAGGTGTGGAACCGCCTCAGCGCGGACAAACAAGCCACATTGCTCAAGCGCTTCGGCACCCAGGAAAACGCCTTGGCCGCCCTGGTCACCACCCAATTGCTGGCCCCTGCGAAAACCTGAGGTCTTCCCGGTCTGAGGTTTTTGCGCTTTAGCGCCCTACGCGAGCCAAACCACCGGTATCATTAGCAGCCTATCTTTACCTGCTGCGACAGTGGACCTCTCCCATGCCAGATACCCAGCGCCCCATGGCGGTCACGCTGCAAGTCGTTTCCATCGTGCTGTTCACCTTTATCGGTTACCTGAACATCGGCATCCCCCTGGCCGTTTTGCCGGGCTATGTGCATAGCGAACTGGGCTATGGCGCGGTGATTGCCGGCCTGGTGATCAGCGTGCAGTACCTGGCCACCCTGCTGAGCCGCCCGTATGCGGGCAAAATCATCGACAACCTGGGCAGCAAGCGCGCGGTGCTGATCGGCCTTGCGGGGTGTGGCTTGAGCGGTGTGTTCATGCTGCTCGCGGCATGGTTTTCAAGCCTGCCGGCCTTGAGCCTCGCCAGCCTGCTGATCGGCCGCCTGGTGTTGGGCAGTGCTGAAAGCCTGGTGGGCTCGGGCGCCATCGGGTGGGGCATCGGCCGGGTCGGCGCGGCGAACACCGCCAAGGTCATCTCCTGGAATGGCATCGCCAGTTATGGCGCCTTGGCGGTCGGTGCGCCGTTGGGCGTATTACTGGTAAGAAATTTCGGACTGTGGAGCATGGGCGTCAGCATCCTCCTGCTGGCGGCAATCGGCCTATTGCTGGCCTGGAACAAGGTTGCCGCGCCCATCGTGACCGGCGTGCGCCTGCCGTTCATGAACGTGCTGGGCCGCGTATTGCCGCACGGCTGCGCGCTGGCGTTGGGTTCTATCGGCTTTGGCACCATCGCAACCTTTATCACTTTGTATTACACCACCCAGCATTGGGATAACGCGGTGTGGGCCTTGAGCTTGTTTGGCGCCAGCTTTATCGGTGCGCGCCTGCTGTTCGGCAACCTGATCAACCGTATCGGCGGGTTTCGCGTGGCGATTGCCTGCCTGTCGGTGGAGATCCTTGGGCTGTTGTTGCTGTGGCTGGCGCCGGACGCCAACCTGGCCCTGGCGGGCGCGGCGTTGAGCGGGTTTGGCTTTTCCCTGGTATTTCCGGCGCTGGGGGTGGAAGCGGTCAACCTGGTGCCCGCCTCAAGTCGCGGTTCGGCGGTGGGGGCTTATTCGTTGTTCATCGACTTATCGCTGGGTATCACCGGGCCATTGGCCGGGGCTGTGGCGGCAGGCTTCGGCTTTGCGTCGATCTTCCTGTTCGCCGCCCTCGCCGCCCTGGGTGGCTTGCTGCTGAGTGTGTACCTGTACCGCCAGGCGCCCAAGGCCCGCGAAGCACGCGAGGCCTAGAAGTCGACCTTGCCGCGCCCGGCCTTGATGCTGCCACGCTTGGTCTTGGATTCGAGGCGACGCTTTTTCGAGCCCAGGGTCGGCTTGGTCGGGCGGCGTTTCTTCTCGACCTTGGTGGCGCTGAGGATCAACTCCACCAGGCGCTCCAGCGCATCGGCGCGGTTCTGTTCCTGGGTGCGATATTGCTGGGCCTTGAGCACCAGCACGCCATCACTGGTGATACGGCTGTCGCGTAATGCCAACAGCCGCTCCTTGTAGAATTCCGGCAGCGACGATGCGGGAATATCAAAACGCAGGTGCACCGCGCTGGAAACCTTGTTGACGTTCTGCCCCCCGGCGCCCTGGGCGCGAATGGCGGTCAGCTCGATTTCGGCGTCGGGCAAGTGCACGTTGTCGGAAATTACCAGCATTGGAACAGGTCCGTGATTCAGGCCGACCAGCATACGCGAACACGCCCCTTCACGGCATCGGCATCACCTATACATCGCCATACAGACGCGGGTTACTGACGGTTGGTGAACGCCGTCTCCAACTGTGCCTGTGCCAGCTGTGTCGACCTGATCATGGCGCCACGGTCTGTAGGTTTTTCATTGTTGAGCGTCATTTCAACCCCAGATACCACTTCCGGGTAGGAATGAGAAAAGATCATCGAAGGCTCAACATGCTTGGGCGGCAAACCGTGTAGATCATGACGCATCTCGTCGTAGAACCCTTGAGCGGTATCCGCGATTTTGTTGCGCATCAGATTAAACATCAGTCCGGTCAAGCCTTCGCGCCCCTGGGTTTCAGTCATCCCCTGCGGCCACATTGACTGGCCCTGCGAACGGGCAGCGTAACGAAGGGTAGAGGCGACATCTGATGCGCTACCCGACGTCCCCAACATGACCGAGGCGCCCAAAGCGTCCCGCACTTGGGTGCCCAAGTCGTTGCGCAAATCGGTGCCGTGAAGATCATCGAAGTGATTGGTCTTTTTACCGTCTACCAATCGATTGGCAGAAACACGTCCCTGGGAGGCGTTTGCGTCGATATTCGCAAGCAGCGGGTCATGTTTTTTCAGCGTCTCGCCAAGTATCTTGATGCCGAACGTTACCTCCGCACCCTCGCGCGCTTGCTCATGGGTCAGCGGTCCCTGCTCTGCGTTGACCAGCATCGCATGCAGGCTTTTCATCCTCATCAGCGTCCCCGGATGATCCTTGCCAGCCAGAAAAACGTTATCGGGATCATTGTCCGGCGCGAGCAGCTCTTTATGTAATTGCTCGCGAAAAGCAGGATTGGTCGTCGACTCGGCCCACAACCCGCGAATCAGATGCACCATGTGAGAAGACAAGCGCGTTGCTGGCGAGTCTTCACGCAGCAGGTCCTTTTCAACGCCCAAATCAACGGCCATTTCGGCCTCTATATTTTTGAAGAAATTCTTCGCACGGCGCTCGAGATTTTCTTTGCTTTCATAGTTTACGTTCTGCAACGTATCGTTGATAAAAGCGCTGACCAGCGAATGCTTGTCTGCCGGTGTGTAATTTTCCCCAGCGACAGAAACACCCGTATGGGGTTTCGAAACCACTTTCTTAGCGGTATCAGCCGCTTGTTCATACGCAGAGACGGCTATGAATGGGTGGGCGGGAACAGCGGATAATTCCGGCATTTGATACTCCAGAAGATTAAAGATCGTAAAGGCTCCACGACTCTATTGGTCACCTACCCGCACCAGGTTCCTCGGCCTGCCCCCCGCGCTGTAACAAACATCAACATCACTTGGCCTTGGCGGCCGCCATAAAAAACCCGGCGATGCGCCGGGTTCTTTTATTCAAGGGTTGCCGCCCTACTCCAGTACGGTCTGTGATGTGCCCAAGGCGGCCAGTGCCTTACGCTTGTTTTTCAACCAATAGCACAGAGCCATAAACGCTACCCACACCGGAATCGCATACACCGACACCTGGATACCCGGAATCATCAGCATGATCACCAGGATAAACACCACGAACGCCAGGCAGACGCAGTTGCCATATGGGTACCACAGCGCCTTGAACAGCGGCACCTGGCCGGTGCGGTCCATGTGCTGACGGAATTTGAAGTGGGAGAAGCTGATCATCGCCCAGTTGATCACCAACGTGGCCACTACCAGCGACATCAGCAACTCCAGCGCGTGTTGCGGGATGAAGTAGTTCATCAACACCGCTACCAGCGTAACGGCCGCCGACGCCAGGATCGAACGCACCGGCACCCCACGCTTGTCGATCTTGGCCAGCGCTTTCGGCGCGTCACCCTGCTCGGCCATGCCCAACAGCATGCGGCTGTTGCAGTAGGTGCCGCTGTTGTAAACCGACAGCGCCGCCGTCAATACCACGAAGTTGAGAATATGCGCGGCGGTGTTGCTGCCCAGCATCGAGAACACTTGCACGAAAGGGCTGCCGCTGTAGGCATCGCCCGATGCATTAAGGGTGGCCAGCAGGCTGTCCCACGGCGTCAGCGACAACAGCACCACCAGCGCGCCGATGTAGAAAATCAGGATGCGGTAGATCACCTGATTGATCGCCTTGGGGATCACGGTGCGTGGCTGGTCCGCTTCGGCGGCGGTAAACCCGAGCATTTCCAGGCCACCGAAGGAAAACATGATGATCGCCATGGCCATCACTAATCCGCCCACGCCATGGGGGAAGAAGCCGCCGTGGTCCCACAGGTTGCTCACCGAAGCTTGCGGACCACCGCTGCCACTGACCAGCAGGTAGCTGCCCAGGGCAATCATGCCGACGATGGCCACTACCTTGATGATCGCGAACCAGAACTCGGCTTCACCGAAGACTTTGACGTTGGCCAGGTTGATCAGGTTGATCAGCACGAAGAACGCCGCCGCCGAGACCCAGGTCGGAATCTCCGGCCACCAGTAGTGCACGTATTTGCCGACTGCGGTCAGCTCCGACATCCCCACCAGGATGTACAGGATCCAGCAGTTCCAGCCCGACAGGAAACCGGCGAAACCGCCCCAATACTTGTGGGCAAAATGGCTGAAGGAACCGGCGACCGGCTCTTCGACGATCATTTCGCCGAGCTGGCGCATGATCATGAAGGCGATAAAGCCACAGATGGCATAGCCCAGGATCATCGACGGGCCGGCAGACTTGAGTACCCCGGCCGAGCCGAGGAACAGGCCGGTGCCGATGGCGCCACCGAGGGCGATCAACTGGATATGCCGATTTTTCAGGCCGCGTTTCAGCTCGCCTGAAGAGGAATGGGGTCCACTCATGAAAAAGGTCTCACGCAAGGTTTGAAGAGGTTGAATGCAGGTTGCTGCCTTGAATTACCGACTCAAGCAGCGCCGCTCAAACCCCAGCGCAGGCACCAGGAGTACAGCGTCTTTCTAGCGGTCATGCGTCACCTGTTTGTTTTTATCTGTGACGAAATCGAACCCGTCTGGCTCGTGGCCGGACGGAGTGATCAGGGCGGATACACCCTGGGTCTTGGCCTTTGCGTGGATACGCAAGAGGAGGTCACAGTAAAACGCGGCGCATTGTACACCGCTCGACAGCTTCGGCACGCACCAGGAACGTGCACCCGACAATCTGTCAGGTATTCCTTACAGGGGATTTCCACCCAAAGCGCGCAGGCCGACAACGTAAACTTAACGTTACGCAGCGGAAAATTGGCTTTACGGTCAGGCTCAAATGACGGTTTACGGAAAATTGTCAGTCGGACTCATCTGAAGAATCGGTTCAGCCAATCCGCTGTTTTACCTGGATAAAAAATAACGTCAAAAAAACGGAAGAAAAAATCCAAATGAAACCGTGTCAATAAATATTTTGCATTTTGAAACACTCTCTCCTAGGTTCTCTTCACTTGCCTGCGAGCCGCTGGCAAGCCGTTCTCAAACAACGTCCTCTAGGAGATACACCATGCAAGCACTGGAAAAAGACCTGGAAACTGAACTGCAACTCGACGATTGGTTTGAAGCGCCGACCCATGAGGCCGCCGTTGAAATGATGCAAGCTGATGCCGTTGTGCCATTTGGCACCGCGATGTGGCCTTTCTAACACCCGGCAGGCATCCGGCAGGTGTCGTGCACGGCACCTGCCCCCTTACCCAAGGCACAGAAGGACACTCGTCATGGACAAGGCCCGCGCTGTCGAACATTTTCTCTATTACCTCGCTCACCATCCGGCTCTTCAGGGCCTGAGCCGCCCTACCGTGCTGCTGGGCCATACCGAACGCTACGATGCCATCGCCCAGGCAATCACCCAAGGCAGCGCCGCCCGTTTCAATTTCCAGGTGCAGCGCCTGGACCTGAGCGCCAGCGAATCCCTGGCCCAGGCCATCGAAGCCTGCGACCTGTACCTGTTTCTCTACGATTCCTCGACCCTGCCCAACCCGCGTGCCGAAGGCCCGGACTTCATCCGCGCGTTGCACGGCGTCATGGCCGAACATTGGAAAAAGTCGCTGCTGTTCAAGGACTACGGCGACTATTTCTACGACACTTTCAGCGTCGAACCGCAGCGCATCGCCGACCTCAACGCCACGTTGATCCGGCGCATGTCCGAGGCCAGCGTGCTGAGCTTCACCGACAAGCACGGCTCACGCCTTGAAGCACCTATGAGCAGCATCAAGAAGTGGACCAATATCAACGGCGTCGGCAACCACGACCTGGCCCCTGGCGAGATCGCCACCCACAGCGAAGCCATCAACGGGCAAGTGCGGTTTGTCGGCACCTTTCTCAGCACCATCCCCTTTGCGCGCAAATACGGCGTGCTGGAGTCCCCCCTGGAACTGTGGATCGAGAACTCCACCATCTGCAGCGTGGCCAGCGAGGTGCCGGGGCTGGCGGATGACTTCAACAAGTACCTCAACGCCAACCCGTCCAACCGCCGTGTGGAGGAATTGGGGATTGGCACCAATGAAGGCGTGAAGGATTTGTATGCGCGCAACGCAGGCTTTGAAGAGCGCCATTGCGGCTTGCACCTGGGGTTGGGTGGCGGGCAGAAAGGCAGCCATCACCTGGATTTGATCTTTGCCAGCGGCGTGTTGGCGCTGGATGACAAGCCGGTGTTTGATGGGACGTTTGCCTTTTGAGCAAAGGACTCGAAAACACTGGAGACCCAATTGTGGGAGGGGGCTTGCCCCCGATTGCGGTATGCCAGCCAGCCATTTTTTAACTGACAGACCGTTATCGGGGGCAAGCCCCCTCCCACAGTTGAGTGCATTTCAATTCCAGATCGCAAAAAAAACGCCAACCCGAAGGTTGGCGTTTTTTGTGCAGCGCTTAAGACATCACTGCGGCTTCTTGCGACCAAACCCAGGACGCTGGCCGGAACCGGCCGGCGCGCCACGGCGCTTGCCCGATGGCTCGTCCGCCACCAGTTTCGGCCCAGGGCGCTTGTTAGCCGCTGGCTTGGCTGGACGCTTGGTGCTGGCGTTGTCGGCGGGGCGCTCCGCTTCACCACGGTTGCTGCGACCACCGGTTGGGGCTGGGCGCGGCGTACGTGGCGTGCGGTCACCTTCCTGACGCGATGGCGCGGTTGGACGACGCTCACCTTCGATCTGCGGCTCACGCGAGATGCGACCACCAGTGGCCGGGGCGTTCAACGCCGGGCGCACGGTGCGCGCAACACGTTCGGTACGGGCCACCGGGCGCGACGACTTACGCTGCATACGCTCGAGCTTGTCTTTGCTCTTGGCGTTCATCTGCGGCATGGCCACCGGCGTCAGGCCAACTTCGGCACTGAGAATGTCGACTTCGTACTGGCTCATTTCGCGCCAGCGGCCCATCGGCAGGTCGGAGTTCAGGAACACCGGGCCGAAACGCACGCGCTTGAGGCGGCTGACCACCAGGCCCTGGGATTCCCAGAGGCGACGCACTTCGCGGTTACGGCCTTCCATCACCACGCAGTGGTACCAGTGGTTGAACCCTTCGCCACCTGGCGCCTGCTTGATGTCGGTGAACTTGGCCGGGCCGTCTTCCAGCACCACGCCGGCCTTGAGGCGTTCGATCATCTCGTCATCGACTTCACCGCGTACACGCACGGCGTATTCACGGTCCATCTCGTAGGACGGGTGCATCAGGCGGTTGGCCAACTCACCGTCGGTGGTGAACATCAGCAGGCCCGTGGTGTTGATGTCGAGGCGACCGATGTTGATCCAGCGGCCCTCTTTGGGCTTGGGCATCTTGTCGAACACGGTCGGACGGCCTTCCGGGTCGTCACGGGTGCAGATCTCGCCATCGGGCTTGTTGTACATGATCACGCGGCGTACCGATTCGGCCGCCTCTTCACGCTTGATGACTTTGCCATCGATGGTGATTGCATCGTGCAGGTCGACGCGCTGGCCAAGGGTGGCCTCGACGCCGTTGACCTTGATGCGCTTCTGGGTGATCCAGGCTTCGACGTCGCGGCGCGAGCCCACGCCGATACGCGCCAGCACCTTTTGCAGTTTTTCGCCTGCTGGGCCGATTTCCTGGCTGTCGTTCTGGTCTTTGTCGTTCATCTTAAGCACCTCCCGGTGGGTCGATTCAGGCGTGGCCTGAAGAGTGTTGAAAGCGGGGCTTTGGCCGAATAGCTCGGCAAAGGGTCGCGAATCATACGCGCATGCTGCGCGTTGCGCATCAGAGACTAGCCGATCCAGGCACAATCATTTGCTTTTCCGCCGGCCGGTGGCGCCCAGGGCCAGCAGGCGCAGCTCGGCTTCGGCCAGCACCGTGCGCTTGTCGACTTTGTCGAGTTTCTTCCAGGCACGGATTTCGCGCTTGCTGCGGCCACAGCCGACGCAGATGTCGTGTTTGAACTTGCAGATGCTGATGCAGGGGTCTTTGGTGGAAGTCATCGCTAAGGCTCTCGTTTCCACGCTTCGCGTGGTAATGCATCCCGTGACGCTCCGCGTCACAGCGGACGCGGAGCGTCCAAGGCGACATTCCCACGCGGAGCGCGGGAACGATCATTGCGTCAGTCTTCGAATTGGCGGCGTTCGTTTTCGATGGCCTCGGCCAGCGCCCGGGCTTCGTCTTCCTCATCGCTCAACGGCGGCTGCTCAAGGGCCGCGACGGCGGCCAGCAGTTTTTCCCGGGCATCGGCAACACCGAGGATGTCTTCTTCGACGTCAGGCTCGGGCTCAACGTTCACCTGAATCTCAGGCTCTACGGCGCCATCGCGCAGCACATCATCAAAATCGGTCTTGATGCCCTGCTCCATGTCGTCCAGTTCCAACAGCAACGTATGGAAACTGGTTTCGTCTTTCGGCTCTTCCGGCTCGGCGCTGGCGTCGGCCAGTTCCTGCAAGCTGGCCGGTACCGGCGCGTCGTCGAAGTCGAGCACCGGTTCGGCTTCCATCTCGCGCAGTTCGGCCAAGGGCGGCAGGTCGTCGAGGTTTTTCAGGTTGAAGTGGTCGAGGAACACCTTGGTGGTGGCGAACATCGCCGGTTTGCCCGGCACGTCACGGTAGCCGACGATGCGGATCCACTCGCGCTCCAGCAACGTCTTGACGATATGGCTGTTGACCGCCACGCCCCGCACATCTTCGATCTCGCCCCGAGTGATCGGCTGGCGATAGGCGATCAACGCCATGGTCTCCAGCATCGCCCGTGAATAACGCTGCGGGCGTTCTTCCCACAAGCGCCCCACCCAAGGGGAAAACTTCTCGCGGATCTGCAGGCGATAACCCGACGCCACTTCACGCAGTTCAAAGGCGCGACCGTCACAGGACTTGCGCAGGATCTCCAGCGCCTTCTTGAACACCGCAGGTTCGGGACGTTCGGCCTCTTCAAAGAGTTCGAACAGGCGCTCCAAAGATTGCGGCTTGCCCGAGGCCAGGAGAAAAGCTTCCAGCAAGGGTGCCAGTTCGCGGGGTTCAGTCAGATTCATCGATTCAGCTCGTTATTCGGCTCGCGCCCGCACATGGATAGCCGCAAACGGCTCATTCTGGACCAGCTCGACCAAGGACTCCTTGACCAGCTCCAGGATCGCCATGAAAGTCACCACCACGCCCAGGCGCCCTTCCTCTGCGGTGAACAGCTCGACAAACGGCACAAACCCGCCGCCCTTGAGACGCTCCAGCACATCGCTCATACGCTCGCGGGTGGACAGGGCTTCGCGGCTGACCTGGTGGCTTTCAAACATATCGCCACGGCGCAGCACCTCGGCCATGGACATCAGCAACTCTTCCAGGCTCACATCGGGCAACAGTTTGCGCGCGCGGGCTTCCGGGGCATCCAGCTTGGGCACCACCACATCGCGGCCTACGCGGCTCAAACCGTCGATCCCTTCGGCGGCCGCCTTGAAGCGCTCGTATTCCTGCAGGCGCCGGATCAGTTCGGCGCGCGGGTCATCTTCTTCGGCCTCGACCGTCTCCGCGCGCGGCAGCAGCATGCGCGACTTGATCTCGGCGAGCATGGCGGCCATCACCAGGTATTCGGCGGCCAGCTCCAGGCGCACCGACTGCATCAATTCGACATAGCCCATGTACTGCCGGGTGATTTCCGCCACGGGAATATCGAGGATGTTGATGTTCTGTTTGCGGATCAGGTACAGCAGCAGGTCCAGCGGGCCTTCGAAAGCTTCAAGGAAGACTTCCAGGGCGTCCGGCGGGATGTACAGGTCCAGGGGCATTTCCAGGACCGCCTGGCCATAGACCATCGCGAAGGGCAGTTCCTGCTGGGCCCCCGCCTGGGAATCGACGGTTTCCACGACCGACATTCAGGCCTCGACCATGAACGGCGTCGGGTCGCCGCACCCTACACGCACCACTTGCGGCTCGCCATCGGCCAGGTTGATCACGGTGGAGGCTTTGTTGCCGCCGTAGCCACCGTCGATGATCAAGTCGACATGTTTCTCCAACAGGCGGCGCATTTCGTAAGGGTCATACAGCGGCTCGGTTTCGCCGGGCAGGATCAGCGACACGCTCATCAGCGGCTCGCCCAGTTCGGCCAGCAGCGCCAGGGCGATCGGGTGTTCCGGCACACGCAGGCCGATGGTGCGTTTTTTCGGGTGCAGCAACAGGCGCGGCACCTCGCGGGTGGCGTTGAGAATGAAGGTGTACGGCCCAGGCGTATGGGCCTTGAGCAAGCGGAAGGTGCCGGTGTCGACCTTGGCGAACAGCCCAAGCTGGGACAAGTCGCTGCAGATCAGCGCAAAGTTGTGCTTGTCATCCAGTTGGCGCAGGCGTCTTACGCGCTCGACCGCGCCCTTGTCGCCGATCTGGCAACCGATGGCATAGGACGAATCCGTTGGATAGATCACCACGCCGCCGGCGCGAATGATTTCCACGGCCTGTTTGATCAGGCGCGCCTGGGGGTTTTCCGGATGAATCTGGAAGAATTGACTCACGAGCTCTACCTGTTCAGACGGTGGCAATAATGGGGTCATGCTTGAATCGCCCCCACAACAGCGGCAGGTCTTGCGGAATCTGGCGATACTCGCCGATCTCGGACCAGCCGCCTGGGCCATGAAAATCACTGCCGGCACTGACCAGCAGACCAAATTCGCGGGCAAGGATCGCCAGGCTGCCGACCTGATCGGCGGGTTGATGCCCGTTGACCACTTCGATCGCGTGGCCGCCCGCTCCAATATAGTCACTGATCAGCTTGCGGCGCTTGCTGCGGGTGAAATCGTAATGCCAGGGATGCGCCAGGCTGACCCAGGCCCCGGCAGCCCGCAGGGTCTGCACGGTGTCCTCCAGGGTCGGCCAATGTTGCTTCACATCGCCCAACTTGCCCGCGCCCAACCATTTACGGAAGGCTTCGGCGCGGTCCTTGACGAAACCCGCCTGCACCATCCAGTCGGCGAAGTGCGGACGGGCCGGTGCATTACCGCTGTCGCCCAACGCCTGCTGGATAGCCCGAGCGCCGTCGAGGGCGCCAGGCATGCCTTTGAGGCTGAGCTTGCGGCTTATTTCTTCGGACCGCAGCCAACGGCCATCGTGCAATCGGGCGATGGCCGCCACCAGGGCCGGGGCGTTTTGCTCGAAACCGTAGCCGAGCACATGAATGGTGGCGCCGCCCCAGGTACAGGACAATTCCACGCCGTTGACCAGCTGCATGCCCAAGGCCTGGGCCGCCGTGCGGGCCTCATCGAGGCCTTCGAGGGTGTCGTGGTCGGTCAACGCGAGGACTCGCACGCCTTTTTCAAACGCACGCGCAACCAGTACCGCGGGCGCCAAGGCGCCGTCGGAGGCCGTGCTGTGGCAGTGCAAATCAACATTCACGGGAGTGTGTAACCTCAAGTCAGCTGGCGCTATCGCAACCAAGGATGTTTGTTATTATGCCGCCACATCCAGCTTCTGGCTCTTACTGTGAAACAATTCATCGACTTCATCCCGCTGTTGCTGTTTTTCATCGTTACCAAACTCGACCCCAGGGTCATCGACATCGCCGGTCACGAGCTCTCGTTCGGCGGCATCTACAGCGCCACCGCCGTGCTGATCATCAGCTCCATCGTGGTGTACGGCGCCATCTTCATCTCCCAGCGCAAGCTGGAAAAAAGCCAATGGCTGACCCTCATCGCCTGCCTGGTGTTCGGCGGCCTGACCCTCGCCTTCCACAGCGAAACCTTCCTCAAATGGAAAGCCCCGGTGGTCAACTGGCTGTTCGCCCTGGTCTTCATCGGCAGCCACTTCATTGGTGATCGCCTGCTGATCAAGCGGATCATGGGCCACGCGCTGAGCCTGCCGGACCCGATCTGGGTGCGTCTGAACGTGGCCTGGATCGTGTTTTTCATCTTCTGCGGTGCCGCCAACCTGTTCGTGGCCTTTACCTTTCAGGAATACTGGGTCGACTTCAAGGTGTTCGGCAGCCTGGCCATGACCCTGCTGTTCCTGGTCGGCCAAGGTATCTACCTGTCGCGCCACCTGCATGACACTGCCGCCACCACGCCGAAAACCGAGGACTGACATGCTCTACGCCATCATTGCAACCGATGTTGCCAACTCGCTGGAAAAACGCCTGAGCGTGCGCCCGGCCCACGTCGAGCGCCTCAAGCAGCTGCAAACCGAAGGCCGCATCGTACTGGCCGGCCCGCACCCGGCCACCGACAGTAACGAGCCGGGCGAAGCGGGTTTCACTGGCAGCCTGATCGTTGCCGAGTTCGCCTCCCTGGCCGATGCCCAGGCGTGGGCCAAGGCTGATCCTTATGTGGCGGCGGGCGTCTACGCCGATGTCGTGATCAAGCCGTTCAAGCAAGTCCTGCCGTGACCCCGGTGGCGCCGAACCCAAACGGTTCGGCTCCGCCCCACCGGCTCATCATTCCCGGTAACCTGCCGACAACGTTCTGAATATCCGTGTGGAATCAGGAGTTCCGATGCGCTTACGTCAGTTGTGTCTGTTGGCAGTGTTTACGATCGGGGCGACGGCCCACGCTGAAGAGACCTCGAGCAGCGGCAGCTCCACGCCGCTGTCCTTGAGTGCCGGCAGCCAGATCACCGAATTGCAGCAACGCTTGAAAGAAAGCGAAGGGCTACGCGAAGCGCTGAGCAAGCAACTGCAAAGCACGCAGGCTACCCGCGAAAGCGCGCAACTGAGTCGTTTGCGCCAGGAGAACCAACGCCTGGCCCAGCAACTCAAAGAGACACAAGGCGGTGCCTTGACCCGATGGCTGACCGAGCAGCAGCAATGGTTTGTCACCGGCGCGGGCGTCGCCCTGATCGCCTTGCTGTGCGGCATCTTTGCCAGCGGTGGGCACCGTCGTCGTCGACAATGGCTAAATTGAGTGAGTCATGAGCGAGCTGTTACTGATAGATGATGACCAGGAGCTCTGTGAGCTGCTGACCAGTTGGCTGAGCCAGGAAGGTTTCCAGGTACGCGCCTGCCACGACGGCTCCAGTGCCCGCAAGGCCCTGGCCGAAACCGCCCCGGCGGCAGTGGTGCTCGACGTGATGCTGCCCGATGGCAGCGGCCTGGAGTTGCTCAAGCAATTGCGCAACGACCACCCTGAATTGCCGGTGCTGATGCTCTCGGCCCGGGGCGAACCCCTGGACCGCATCCTCGGCCTGGAGCTGGGCGCCGACGATTACCTGGCCAAGCCTTGCGATCCGCGCGAACTCACCGCTCGCTTGCGTGCCGTGCTGCGCCGCAGTCATCCGGCAGCCGTGTCGACCCAACTGGAACTGGGCGACTTGTGCTTCAGCCCGGTGCGCGGCGTGGTCAGCATCGACGCACAGGAATTTACCCTGACCGTCTCCGAAAGCCGCCTGCTCGAAGCCTTGCTGCGCCAGCCCGGCGAACCGCTGGATAAACAGGAGCTGGCGCAAATCGCCCTCGGCCGCAAGTTGACCCTGTACGATCGCAGCCTGGACATGCACGTCAGCAACCTGCGCAAGAAAATTGGCCCACACCCGGACGGCCGTCCGCGGATCGTGGCGCTGCGCAGCCGTGGTTACTATTACGCGCCTTGAGCGATCGTTCCCATGCTCCGCGTGGGAATGCCGCCTGGACGCTCCGCGTCCCGCCTTGCGCTTGGGTGACGCGCAGCGTCACGGGATGCATTCCCACGCAGAGCGTGGGAACGATCAGGGCCGCCGCCTCACCCTTACCAAACCTTTACCCTCCCCTGACCGCCGCTGACCTTGTCCTGCGTAACCTACTCACATCCGGACTCACCGGAATAGAGACAGGAGAATCCCCATGCGCAAGACCCTTATCGCTTTGATGTTCGCCGCCGCACTGCCTACCGTCGCCATGGCCGCCATGCCTGAAGGCCCAGGCCCGATGGGCGGCCCGGAAGGCCACATGATGGGTGGCCCAGGCCACGGTGAACATGGCCCGCGTGGTAAAGGTGGCCCGTTCAGCCAGTTGGATTTGAGCAAGGAACAACGCGAGCAGATTCGCAAGCTGATGGGTGACCAATGGCACGCTCGCAAAGACCTGACCCAAAAGTACCTGGCCAAACTGCCGGCCGCTGACCAGAAAGCCATGCAGGACGAGATCGCCGCCGGCAAGCAGAAAACCCAGGCCGACATCCGCGCCGTGCTCAAACCCGACCAGCAGAAGAGGTTCGACGAGATCGTCAAGCAGCAAGAGCAGCGTCGTGCCGAATGGAAAGAATTCCAGGCCTGGAAAGCGCAACAACCGCAAAAAGCGCAATAATGCCCTCGCGTTAATGCTCCCAGCCCAGTGGCCCCGCCACTGGGCTTTTCCTATTTGAGGGTTTCCCGTGCGTTCATTGTTCTGGCGCATCCTGGCGAGTTTCTGGCTGGCCATCGCCCTGGTTGCCGGATTGTCGATCCTGCTTGGGCATATGCTGAACCAGGACGCCTGGATTCTCAGCCGTCATCCCGGCCTCAACAACCTGGCGCAAGAGTGGACGCAACTCTACGAAGCCCAAGGCGAAGACGCTGCCCAGGAGTTGCTGCAGCAACGCAAGCGCCAGTATCACATTGACGTGCAAGTGCTGAACGAAGGCGGCGAGCCGGTGGTACGCGGCACGTTCCCACGCCGCGCCGCGGCCTTCGAAGCACGGCAGAATGACAGCCAGGACGGCCACCTGCCCTGGCGGCGCCTGACCGCCGAGTACACCAGCGAAAAAACCGGCGACACCTACCTGCTGATCTACCGCATTCCGCATCCGGAACTCGACGCCTGGCACCGCAGCAGCCTGCTGTGGCCGTTCAGCGCCCTGGCCATTGCCCTGGTGGTGCTGACCCTGTTCAGCCTGTTGGTGACATTGTCCATCACCCGTCCGCTGAGCCGCCTGCGCGGCGCGGTGCATGACCTGGGCCAAGCCACGTACCAGCAGAACAGCCTGGCGCAATTGGCCAACCGCCGCGATGAATTCGGCGTGCTGGCCACCGATTTCAACCGCATGGGCGCACGCCTGCAAAGCCTGATCGCCAGCCAGCGCCAACTGCTGCGCGACGTCTCCCACGAACTGCGTTCGCCCCTGGCCCGCTTGCGTATCGCCCTGGCCCTGGCCGAGCGCGCCAGCCCCGAAGAACGGGAAAAACTGTGGCCGCGCCTGACCCGCGAGTGTGACCGCCTGGAAGCCCTGATCAGCGAGATCCTGGTACTGGCCCGGGTGGATGCCGACAACGCCAGCGCCGAAGAGGTCGACCTCAACCTGTTGCTCCAGACGCTGCAAAAGGACGCCCAGCTCAGCGCGCCCGAGCAAGCCGTGCAACTGACCACTGAACCCGACCTGCGCCTCAAAGGCTGGCCGACCATGATCGAACGCGCCGTGGATAACCTGCTGCGCAATGCCCAGCGTTTCAACCCGGCCGGCCAACCCATCGAGCTGCAGGCACAGCAGCGCGGCGAGCGCATTTTGATCAGCGTGCGCGACCATGGCCCCGGCGTTGAAGCCGAGCACCTGAGCCAACTGGGCGAGCCGTTCTACCGCGCCCCGGGCCAGACAGCGCAAGGTCACGGCCTGGGCCTGGCGATCGCCCGTCGCGCCGCCGAACGCCATGGCGGCAACCTGATCCTGGCCAATCATGCCGACGGCGGCTTTGTCGCCAGTATCGAACTGCCGTTGGTGCCGGGGGTTGTCACACCGGCCTGACGATCTTCTATAGTGGCCCTTCTCTCACGGAGGGCCTTAGATGACTGACCTGCTGACATCCATCCAAGCGGCACTCGATCTACCGCACACCCCGCTGCCCCTGAACGAGCCCGGCGCCCTGCCCTCGGCCTTCGCCGTGACTGACCTGGCCGCCGCCAGCATCGGCGCCGCCGGCCAGGCCGTCGCCGAGCTTATCCGGCAACAGACCGCACGCTTGCCCAGCGTCAGCGTGGACCGTCGCCTCGCCTCATTCTGGTTTGCCTCATCGATTCGCCCGCTGGGTTGGCAGGTGCCCCCGCTGTGGGACCCGATAGCCGGTGACTACGCCAGCACCGACGGCTGGATTCGCTTGCACACCAATGCGCCCCATCACCGCGCAGCGGTCGAACGGGTGCTGGGCAAGGTTACTGAGCGTGCGCAAATGGCGCGTCACGTCGCCAAATGGAACGCCGCCGAACTGGAACAGGCGATTGTCGACGCGGGCGGTTGCGCGGCGCAGATGCGTTCGTGGCACGCCTGGCAAAGTCACCCTCAAGGCTTGGCAGTGAATGCCGAGCCACTGGTACAGCGTCAGGCCTGCGAAACCAGTCGTGACACACCTTGGCTCGGCACAGCGGCCCGCCCACTGGCCGGCATCAAGGTGCTGGACTTGACCCGCGTATTGGCCGGCCCCGTCGCCAGTCGTTTTCTCGCGGGTTTGGGTGCGGATGTATTGCGCATCGACTCGCCGACCTGGGACGAGCCCGGCGTGGTGCCGGAAATGACCCTGGGCAAGCGCTGCGCGCGGCTGGATCTGAAAAGCGCCGAAGGCCGACAGGTCTTCGAAGCGTTGCTCAAGGACGCCGATATAGTGTTCCACGGTTACCGCGCCGATGCGTTAGAGCAGTTGGGCTATTCGGTCGACGCACTGCAACGCATCGCGCCGGGCCTTATCGACGTCAGCCTCAACGCCTATGGCTGGAGTGGCCCGTGGCGTAACCGTCGCGGCTTCGACAGCCTGGTGCAGATGAGCAGCGGCATTGCCGATGCGGGCATGGCCTGGAAGCACGCGGATAAACCGCTGCCGTTGCCGGTGCAGGCGCTGGATCACGCCACCGGGTACCTGATGGCCGCCAGCGCAATCCGGGCCTTGACCGAGCGCCTGGCCTGCGGCCGGGGCGGGTCGGCGCGCTTGTCATTGGCACGCACGGCGAAACTGCTGGTGGAGGCAGGGCAAGTGCCGGAGCAACCGCCGCTGCGGGCCGAAGATACGCGTGATCAAGGCCTGGTGGTTGAGCAGACTGCCTGGGGCCAGGCGCATCGCTTGTTGGCGCCGCTGAGTATCAGCGGCGCGCCACTGCAGTGGGATTTGCCCGCTGGCGAACTGGGGGCGCACCGGCCTCAGTGGTGACTTGCCCCCGATTAGGCCCTCACAACGACAACACCCCGCTATACAGCCCATAGGCCGCCAAGCCGGCCCCTGCAACCACGCAGCCGAAAATGCCTTTTTCCACAACGGTGAACAACGGCTGGCCCTGTTCGCGCTTGGCCTGGGCGAACAGGATCACCCCGGGCGCATACAACAGCGCCGAGAGCAGCAGGTATTTCAGGCCGCCTGCATACAGCAGCCATACGGCGTAAACCAGGGCAATCAGGCCCACCAGCAAGTCCTTCATGCGCCGACGCGGGGCGCCTTCGTAGGTTTCGCCACGTCCGCTCAACAGCACCGCATAGGCCGCCGACCACAGGTAGGGCACCAGAATCATCGACGAGGCGAGGTAAATCAGGGTGGTGTAGGTGCTGGCGGAAAACAGCGTGATCACCAGGAACGCCTGGATCATCACGTTGGTCAGCCACAGGGCGTTGACCGGCACCTGGTTGGCGTTTTCTTTCTTCAGGAATGCCGGCATGGTCTTGTCCTGGGCGGTGGCGTAGAGGATTTCCGCACACAGCAACGCCCAGGACAACAGCGCGCCCAGCAGCGACACCGCCAGGCCGAGGCTGATCAATATCGCGCCCCAGCGCCCGACGATATGTTCCAGCACCCCGGCCAGGGACGGGTTTTGCAATTGCGCCAGTTCCGGCTGGCTCATGATCCCCAGGGACAGCACATTCACCAGCACCAGCAGCGCGAGTACGCCGAGAAAACCGATCACGGTGGCCCGGCCCACGTCCGCGCGCTTCTCGGCCCGCGCCGAGTAAACGCTGGCACCTTCGATGCCGATAAACACAAACACCGTGACCAGCATCATGTGGCGCACCTGGTCCGTCACACTGCCCATTTGCGGGTTGCCCAGGCCCCAGATATCGCGGCTGAAGATATCCGCCTTGAACGCCACGGCGGCAATCACGATAAACATCAGCAGCGGCACGATCTTCGCCACGGTGGTCACCAGGTTGATGAACGCCGCTTCCTTGATCCCGCGCATCACCAGAAAATGCACAGCCCACAGCAACAGCGACGCACAGCCGATGGCCAGCGGCGTGTTGCCCTCGCCAAACGCCGGAAAAAAGTAACCGAGGGTGCTGAACAGCAGCACGAAGTAACCCACATTGCCCATCCACGCACTGATCCAGTAACCCCAGGCCGAGGAGAACCCCATGTAGTCGCCAAACCCGGCCTTGGCGTAGGCATACACGCCAGAGTCCAGTTCCGGCTTGCGGTTGGCCAGGGTCTGGAACACGAAGGCCAGGGTCAGCATGCCCACCGCCGTGATTCCCCAGCCGATCAGCACCGCGCCCGCACCAGCGCGTGCGGCCATGTTCTGGGGCAGGGAAAAAATCCCACCGCCAATCATCGAACCCACCACCAAGGCGATCAGGGCACTGAGCCGAAGTTTCTGTGCGGGGTGGGACATGACGATTCCTCGAATTAAATTTTTCAGCGGACAGCTGCGCATTCAACTAATTCAGTTTAATGAACATAGCCTTCATAACATAAGGGCATGTAATAACAGGAAGTTTAGGCGTATTTAGAATTTAAATAAGTGCAGCATAAACCACTCGTCAAACCTTACTCAAAAAGTTTGCACATTGGTAAATACCAACTAGCGTCATACATCCATGCACCACCAAATGATTAATCAGGAGGGAGGAAGCGCTCTGCAAAGCGCCTCTTCGGGCTTCTCATCGCCCGCGAACCTTCACCCCCAAGTCATTAATTCATAATGAAATGTGCCGATGATGTGATCTAAGTCAGCTGTTTGATTAGCCCACGGAATTATTCTGTGATCTCTCTCTCCTGCATTGGAGTCACACAATGTCTGATTCACCCGGAAAACTTAGGCTTGGCGCGTTGGTGGCGCTGGTCGTGGGCTCGATGATTGGCGGCGGGATCTTCTCACTGCCGCAAAACATGGCCGCCAGTGCCGATGTGGGCGCGGTGTTGATTGGCTGGGTGATTACCGCCGTCGGCATGCTGACCCTCGCGTTCGTGTTCCAGACCCTCGCCAACCGCAAGCCGGACCTCGACGGCGGTGTCTACGCCTACGCCAAGGCCGGTTTCGGCGACTACATGGGTTTCTCGTCGGCCTGGGGTTACTGGATCAGTGCCTGGCTGGGCAACGTCGGTTATTTCGTGCTGCTGTTCAGCACCCTGGGCTATTTTTTCCCGATCTTTGGCGAAGGCAACACCCCGGCCGCTGTGATTGGCGCCTCGGTGTTGCTGTGGGCCGTGCATTTTCTGGTGCTACGCGGAATCAAGGAGGCGGCGTTCATCAACTTGGTGACCACCGTCGCCAAAGTAGTGCCACTGGTGCTGTTCGTATTGATCGCGCTGTTCGCGTTCAAGCTGGACATCTTCACCGCTGACATCTGGGGCGTGAAAAATCCGGACCTGGGCAGCGTGATGAACCAGGTGCGCAACATGATGCTGGTCACCGTGTGGGTGTTCATCGGTATCGAAGGCGCGAGCATCTTTTCGTCCCGGGCGGAGAAACGCTCCGATGTGGGCAAGGCCACGGTGATTGGCTTTATTACCGTGCTGCTGTTTTTGATGCTGGTGAACGTGCTGTCCCTGGGGATCATGACCCAGCCGGAACTGGCCAAGCTGCAGAACCCGTCGATGGCCGCCGTGCTGGAGCATGTGGTGGGTCACTGGGGCGCGGTGCTGATCAGTGTCGGCTTGATCATTTCGCTGCTGGGGGCACTGCTGTCGTGGGTGTTGCTGTGCGCGGAGATCATGTTCGCCGCCGCCAAGGACCACACCATGCCGGCCTTCCTGCGCAAGGAAAACGCCAACCACGTGCCGGTCAACGCCCTGTGGCTGACCAACGCAATGGTGCAAGTGTTCCTGGTGATCACGCTGTTTTCCGCCAGCACCTACCTGTCGCTGATCTACCTCGCTACCTCGATGATTCTGGTGCCGTACCTATGGTCGGCGGCGTATGCGCTGTTGCTGGCGGTGCGCGGCGAGACTTACGAAAACGCCCTCAAAGAACGCAAGAAAGACCTGTTCATCGGCGCCGTCGCCCTGATCTACGCGATCTGGCTGCTCTACGCCGGCGGCACTAAATACCTGCTGCTGTCCGCCCTGCTCTACGCCCCCGGCGCGATCCTGTTCGCCAAGGCCAAGCGTGAACTGGGCAAACCGATATTCACCAACGTCGAGAAGCTGATTTTCGCCGCAGTGATCGTTGGCGCCCTGGTGGCTGCCTATGGCCTCTACGACGGCTTCCTGACGCTGTAATTGCATGTCCACTGGAGGATCTGAAATGACCACGGAAAAAGTGAAGTACGGCGTTCATTCCGAAGCCGGCAAACTGCGCAAAGTCATGGTGTGCTCCCCAGGCTTGGCCCACCAGCGGCTGACCCCCAACAACTGCGACGAGCTGCTGTTCGATGATGTGCTGTGGGTCGCCCAGGCCAAGCGCGACCATTTCGACTTCGTGACCAAGATGCGCGAGCGGGACATTGATGTGCTGGAAATGCACAACCTGCTGACCGACATCGTCGCTATCCCCGAAGCGCTGGACTGGATTCTGCAGCGCAAGATCACCGCCAATACCGTCGGCCTGGGCCTGGTTGACGAAGTCGGTTCCTGGCTGCGCAGCCTGGAGCCGCGCAAGATCACCGAGTTCCTGATCGGCGGCGTGTCGGCCGATGACTTGCCGAGCAGCTTCGGCGGCCGGACCATCGAGATGTTCCGCGACTTCCTCGGCCACGCCAGTTTCATCCTGCCGCCGCTGCCCAATACCCAGTTCACCCGCGACACTACCTGCTGGATCTACGGCGGCGTGACGCTCAACCCGATGTACTGGCCGGCGCGACGCCAGGAAACCCTGCTGACCAGCGCCATCTATAAATTCCACCCTGAGTTCACCAACGCCGACTTCCAGATCTGGTACGGCGACCCCGACCAGGAGCACGGCGCCGCCACGCTGGAAGGCGGCGACGTGATGCCGATCGGCAACGGCGTGGTTTTGATTGGCATGGGCGAGCGCTCGTCGCACCAGGCCATCGGCCAACTGGCGCGCAACCTGTTCAAGAACAACGCCGTGGAACGCGTGATCGTGGCCGGCCTGCCCAAGTCCCGCGCGGCAATGCACCTGGACACGGTGTTCAGTTTCTGCGACCGCGATCTGGTCACCATCTTCCCCGAAGTGGTCAACCAGATCGTGCCCTTCACCCTGCGCCCGGACGACAGCAAACCCCACGGTATCGATATCCAACGGGAGACTACCAATTTCCTCGACACCGTTGCCGCAGCGCTCAACCTCAAGGCGCTGCGCGTGGTCGAGACCGGCGGCAACAGCTTCGCCGCCGAACGCGAACAATGGGATGACGGCAACAACGTGGTGGCCGTGGAGCCGGGCGTGGTGATCGGCTACGACCGCAACACCTACACCAATACCTTGCTGCGCAAGGCCGGGGTGGAAGTCATCACCATCAGCGCCGGTGAACTCGGTCGGGGCCGTGGCGGCGGCCACTGCATGACCTGCCCGATCATCCGCGACCCTATCGACTATTAAGGAGACTCCATCATGGCTTTCAATATGCGCAACCGCAGCCTGCTGTCGCTGATGCACCACACCACCCGCGAGCTGCATTACCTGCTGGACCTGTCCCGCGACCTCAAGCGCGCCAAATACACCGGCACCGAGCGTCCGCACCTCAAAGGCAAGAACATCGCGCTGATCTTCGAAAAGACCTCGACCCGCACCCGCTGCGCGTTCGAAGTGGCGGCCCACGACCAGGGCGCGCACGTCACCTACATCGACCCGGTGTCGTCGCAGATCGGCCACAAGGAAAGCATGAAGGACACCGCCCGCGTGCTTGGGCGCATGTTCGACGCCATCGAGTACCGGGGCTTTGAACAGGAAATCGTCGAAGAGCTGGCCAAGTTCGCCGGCGTGCCGGTGTTCAACGGCCTCACCGCCGAATTCCACCCGACGCAAATGATCGCCGACACCCTGACCATGCGCGAACACAGCGACAAGCCGCTGCATGACATCAGCTACGCCTACCTGGGCGATGCGCGCTACAACATGGGCAACTCGCTGCTGATGATCGGCGCCAAGCTCGGCATGGACGTACGCATCGGCGCGCCGAAAGCCCTGTGGCCCCATGACGATTTCATCAAGCAGTGCCAGGCGTTCGCGCAAGAAAGCGGCGCACGCATCACCATCACCGAAGACCCAGCCGAGGCGGTCAAGGGTGTGGATTTCATTCACACCGATATCTGGGTGTCGATGGGCGAGCCAGTGGAAGCGTGGGACGAGCGTATCGAGCAACTGCTGCCGTACCAGGTCAACAGCAAGATGATGAAAGCCTCGGGCAACCCGCGCGTGAAGTTCATGCACTGCCTGCCGGCGTTTCATAACAGCGAAACCAAGGTCGGCAAAGACATCGCCGCGCGCTATCCGCACCTGGCCGGTGGCGTGGAAGTCACCGAGGAAGTCTTTGAGTCGCCGGCCAACATTGCCTTCGAGCAGGCGGAGAACCGCATGCATACCATCAAGGCGATCCTGGTGTCGGCGTTGGCGGATATCTAACTGATCGTTCCCACGCTCTGCGTGGGAATGCCTCACTGGACGCTCTGCGTCCGCTTTTGTGGCGCAGAGCGCCACTGGCTGCATTCCCACGCAGAGCGTGGGAACGATCATTTCAGAAGGACATTCTTTATGCGCATCGTCGTAGCCTTGGGCGGCAACGCCCTCCTGCGCCGTGGTGAACCCATGACCGCAGACAACCAACGCGCCAATATCCGTATCGCCACCGAACAGATTGCCAAGATCCATCCCGGCAACGAGCTGGTGATCGCCCACGGCAACGGCCCGCAGGTCGGCCTGCTGTCGTTGCAGGCCGCGGCCTACACCAGCGTTTCGCCGTACCCGCTGGACGTACTCGGGGCCGAGACCGAAGGCATGATCGGCTACATCATCGAACAGGAACTGGGCAACCTGCTGGATTTCGAAGTGCCCTTCGCCACCCTGCTCACACAAGTGGAAGTCGACGCCAACGACCCCGCGTTCCAGAACCCGACCAAGCCAATCGGCCCGGTGTACGCCAAGGCCGAAGCGGAAAAACTTGCTGCCGAAAAAGGCTGGGCCATCGCCCCCGACGGCGACAAATACCGCCGCGTGGTTGCCAGCCCGCGCCCGAAACGCATCTTCGAAATCCGCCCGATCAAATGGCTGTTGGAGAAGAAAGCCATTGTGATCTGCGCTGGCGGCGGCGGTATCCCCACGATGTATGGCGAAGACGGCAAGCTCAAAGGCATTGAAGCGGTGATCGATAAAGACCTCTGCTCATCGCTGCTGGCCGCGCAACTGGACGCCGATTTGCTGGTGATCGCCACCGACGTCAACGCGGCGTTCATTGACTTCGGCAAGCCCACCCAGAAGGCCATCGGCCAGGCTCACCCCGACGCCATGGAACAACTCGGCTTCGCCGCCGGTTCCATGGGCCCCAAGGTGCAAGCGGCCTGCGAGTTCGCCCGCCAGACTGGCAAAACCGCGGTGATCGGTTCACTCTCGGACATCGAAGCCATCGTCCAGGGCAGCGCCGGCACACGCATCAGCACGGCAACCGCTGGCATCAGCTATCTGTGAAGTAGAGGAGATTTGCCTATGGCTACCTTTGAACCGGGACACTTGCACGTCGAGCGTCACGCGCTGAACAAAGACGACTACAGCTACAACCTGTGCATCGACTATGAGGTCAGCCAGGACCCCAAGGAAGGCAAGGGCATGTTGTTCAAACTGCACGGTTCGGTGCAGGGCAAGGACCTCAAGGAGGAGTTTTTCCTGCCCAAGGACCAGGCCTTCGACTTTGCGCGGCACGCGATGAATATCGCGCAGAAATACGGCATGCCGAAAGTGGCCGTGTTGAATGGCTCGATGCACAAGCAGTACGACTTGATGTTCGAAGATGTGCGGCACCAGCTGGATGTGAAATCGGGCGACCCGATCAAGCCTGAACACCTGGCATAACGCGCCTGCATTGACACAACACTGTTCAAATGTGGGAGGGGCGGTGCGACGATTCGACTTGCTCCAGATGGCGGTGGATCAGCTGATAAATCTTTGGCTGACACACCGCTATCGGGAGCAAGCCCCCTCCCACATTTTGATCTCCTCCAGCTCCAAGGCATACTGGCTCCCCTCCGCACTCCAGAATCAAGATCCGCCCCATGCGTATCCACGTCAGCTTCATCGATCGCGTCGGCATCACCCAGGAAGTCCTGGCCTTGCTCGGTGGGCGCAATCTCAACCTGGATGCGGTGGAAATGGTGCCGCCCAACGTCTATATCGACGCGCCGACCTTGAGCGCCGAGGTGCTCGAGGAACTGCGCGATGCGTTGTTCAGCGTGCAGGGCGTGCAGGCGGTGACCGTGGTCGACATCCTCCCCGGCCAACGCCGCCACCTGCAACTCGACGCGCTGTTGGCGGCCATGACCGACCCGGTACTGGCCCTGGACAGCGCGGGCAAGATCCTGCTGGCCAACCCGGCGCTGATCGCGCTTTACGGGCGCGAACCGGCCGGGGAAAGCATCGCCGAGCTGTTCAACGATCCAGGGCTACTCAACACCTTGCTGGAGCACGGCTTCCGCCTGCCGCTACGCGAGATCAGCGTGAACGGCCAGACCCTGCTGCTGGACGCCACACCGATCACCGATGCCGGCGCCCTGCTCACCCTCTACCCGCCCAACCGCATCGGCGAGCAATTGTCGGCGCTGCACCACGACCATGCCGAAGGGTTCGACGCGCTGTTGGGCGAATCCCCGGCGATCCGCACCTTGAAGGCGCGTGCGCAGCGCGTGGCCGCGCTGGATGCGCCGCTGTTGATCCAGGGTGAAACGGGCACCGGCAAAGAGTTGGTGGCACGCGCCTGTCATGCGATCAGCGCGCGTCACAGTGCACCCTTTCTGGCCTTGAACTGCGCCGCACTGCCGGAAAATCTCGCCGAAAGTGAATTGTTCGGCTACGCCCCCGGTGCCTTTACCGGCGCACAACGGGGTGGCAAGCCGGGGCTGATGGAGCTGGCCAACCAAGGCACGGTATTTCTCGACGAGATCGGCGAAATGTCGCCGTATCTGCAAGCCAAACTGCTGCGTTTTCTCAACGACGGCAGCTTCCGTCGGGTAGGCGGCGACCGCGAAGTGAAGGTCAATGTGCGCATCCTCAGCGCCACCCACCGCAACCTGGAAAAAATGGTCAGCGAAGGCACCTTTCGGGAAGACCTGTTCTACCGTCTCAACGTGCTCAACGTCGAAGTGCCGCCCCTGCGCGAACGTGGCCAGGACATCCTGTTGCTGGCCCGCTACTTCATGCAGCAGGCCTGCGCGCAGATCCAGCGCCCGGTGTGTCGCCTGGCGCCAGGCACCTATCCGGCGCTGCTGGGCAACCGTTGGCCGGGCAATGTGCGCCAGCTGCAGAACGTGATCTTCCGCGCCGCCGCCATCTGCGAAAGCAGCCTGGTGGACATCGGCGACCTGGACATCGCCGGCACCTCGGTGGCCCGCCAGAGCGACGGTGAAATCGACAGCCTCGAACAGGCCGTCGAGGATTTCGAACGCAGCCTGCTGGAGAAACTCTACGTCAGCTATCCCTCCACGCGGCAGTTGGCCAGCCGCTTGCAGACCTCCCATACCGCCATCGCCCATCGCTTGCGCAAGTACGGCATTCCCGGCAAACCCTGAACCCACCCTTCACCAGAATGAGCGCCGTCCGCGGTGCTTGACTGAACCTTTAGCGCTGAAAAACAGTTGCTCGGCCATGGGTGCGCTGATGCGCGAATAGTAGATCGCGATGACATCCCGGTCGGTCTTGTCAGCGAGGCTGCGGAAACTCATGAAGCGCTGCTCCGGCCGCTTCAAATGGCCGGCGTTGTAAGCGCTGTCGGGTGTGGTGAGCGTCGTGTAATGAAAGTGTGCATACGCCAGGACCTTGCCCTGCTTGTCCTTGACCACATACTCCTGCAAAAAATCATCGACGCGCTTGAGTGCGATACGCCCCTCGATGCGTAGTATCAGCACCTGATCCTGGGCATGGAGCCAGGCAATCCCGTCCTCATCGGGAGGCAAACGCTTGAGCATGTCGATACGCAACAGTCGCCCCTGTTCCAGGTAACGGCGGGAGACCTGCTCCAATTCATCGAGCAGGGCCTGCGATACGGCATCGGGCGCTTCAGGCAGCGCCTTGCGAATCTTCTCGGCAACGGCCCTGATCGCTTCGGACTGCCGCGTCAACCGGGCCTGGACGTTGTCCGCCACGTTGGAGGCAAGCGCTTCGGCACGGGCCTGCTGCTGCACAATGGGTTCTCTGTCCAGCAGCCGACGGGCATCGCGCTTGAGGTTTTCCAGGGAGCGTATCGGGCGTGGCACCACGGCGACCGCCTCGGGAATCGCTTCGAACTCCGCCGAACCCACCCGCTGATGCAAGCTGACAACCACCGTCTGGTCGACAGGGCTGATGAGATCCACGATGTCTTCGCTCGCCTGCGGCGTGCGCGCACGAACCCGCCCCAACTGATAGCGTCTCTTTGAGTCACGTACCAGCCGTTGACCTGCACCGGGCGTGCGCACGGTGGTGGGTTGGGGGTTACGCTCTTGCTCGCGGAGCAGTTTGGCCAACGCTATTCTCGATTCCTGTTCCAGGCTGAGGATCGCCTCTTCCACCGGCACCTCGATGTCCCCATGAATCAAGTCCGGCGCGGCTGCACGGTATTCATCCAGTATCGCCCGCGACCCGGCGTACTCATGCAGAATGGCCTGGATCCCATCGATGCGCTGCTGCACGCTCAGCACGCCGGCTTCGTCAATAGTCTTCTGGGATTGGGCCGATTGAATCGCCTCGTCAATCGCCACCTTGACCCGACTGACATCGTCGCGCTCTTCAGGCAGGGGCTGCCGGCGCCATATCAGCTGTTTCAGCGTCTGCAGCTGCAAGGTCCTCCAGTCCAGTGGCAAGCCATGGGAAGAAGGCGCCAGTTCGCCGATGTACGATTTATATCCAGGAATGCTCAGCAACCGCTCGTAAAAGACGCGCTCCCAAAAGCTCAAGTTGACCATCTTGTCCTGGAATTCGCCGATCTTTCGCGCTTCCTCGGTCAGCGCACCGTAAGCCGCCTGGACGGCGGCCACGTCCTCGTGTTCCAACTGCGCCGTCAATTGATCCAGACTCACTTTGGAAAACTGCTCTTGCATGCGATTGAACTTCAATACGTACATTCGCCGGCGCATGGTTTTAAGCATGTCCTCCAATTGCAAACTGTGCTCTCTTTCAAAACCATCCACGGGCCTATTGGCGTTTTTTTGCACCAGCACATTAAGTTTTTTTAGTTGCACCTCCTCTTTTTTCTCCAGTTCCTTCAAAAAGCGCGCCCTGGCGTTTTGCCGCAGTGAGTCGGTGAATAGACCTTCAGCGCTTAAATGCGCCTTTTCGCACAGGTTTTCGGCGGCAATGACCACGCGTTCAGCGTTCGTCAACTCGGCGCTCACTTCGTTGTACGCCTGCTGCAGCGCGAGGTTTTTCTGTTCGATTTGCGCACGCTGCCCGATGGCGGTGTTCTTGAGTTGACCACCGATCAAGCGCAGGCCCAGGTCGACTTTCCAGGCACCGCGCGCATTCTTCCTGAGCCAGGGGCCAAGGCGCTGGGAGTTCCTGAGGTCAAATAGACGCCAGCCCGCCTCAACAGCCCTCACGCCATACAGCTTGCCGTCTATCAGCGTGTAGTTTTCAACGCTGGCGACGGCACTGTCACTCAGCACCTGAACCCCACCGCGCACAGGGCTGTCGGCCGAGACAATCGTGGGGCGCTCAGGCCAACGTTCTCCACGCTGGGGTGACCATTGGAACGTCTCCAACTGCGCCTGCTGCTGCGGGGTAAGCCTGAACCGTGAGTTGGCCCAGGAATAATCCATGGCGGTTATATCGGCGAGTGAACGCTGCCAGGCAAACGTCGACGCCGACTGGCGAACGTGGTTGGGCGGGATCACCTCCGGAGCTGACACCACGCCTGTCGTAACGGTTTTGATCGCGCGCAGGCGTAAACGCTGATCCAGCGTGACCACCGGGCTCAGCAGCAGGCCGGCCACACTGCCCATCAATTCGGCGAGGGCATTGGCCGTGTCTTCACGACTGGCCTGGGCCGGTAAAGCCAGGACTGTCCGAAAGGTCCTGAAGGTTTGGAACAGCCAGCCCGCGACCGCCACGGGCCCTCTGATCATGGGCAACAACGCATTGAACAATTGCCAGAGATCATTCTTGAACAAGGTCCAGCGCAATGCCTGGTTCGACGCAGACTGCTTCACCGCGAGCTGCCACAGGCTTTGGGCGTTGTCATCGAAGACGGCCGCCAGAAAATCGCCCTGCACCGGCTCATCGCTGAGCAGCGCCGGGCTTGAGCTGGGCTGCACGTCGTATTCATCGCCTTGAAGAAAACGCTGAACGTGAGGACGCAAAAAGCCGCCATTGCCAAACACGGCCCGGCTGTCCTCCGGCAGGCGCTGCAGCACCACGCTTTGCAGGTCGCTGCCCATTCGCGCGATCTCGTCGAGCAACGCCTGGCGGCTGGGGAATTGTTGCAACACGGCTTCGGTTTGATCCGGCCGATAAAGAATATGGGGCAATTGGCTGTTGTCACGCGGGCCGATGACAAACAGGTTATCCGCTCGATGGGCAACCCCCCCGGCATGGATCAGAAATGCCAGAGGCCGGGCCGCTATCACTTCACCGTCGATCAAACGCTTTTGCGGATCGTCCTGCAGCATCGCTCGCACCACCAATGCGCCGGCCCGAGTAAAGCCATAGCGCCGGCGCAGGCTGTTTTCAAGGGCGCGCATCGGCAGTTGGATCGCCATCTGATCAACGAACAATCGACGCCGCCGTGCGGACTCCGCCGGGTCGGCTATCAGCGCATGTTCAAGCAGTGCGGGGTAGTGCTTGCCCACATCCACGCGTTCGATCAGTTGCTTGAGGTACGCCGGCGTGATCCATCCGGGCACCTGACCCGGCGAGGTCTGATTGCTGATCTGCACGCGGGCATAGGCCGTGGCGAAGGGGTTTTCCAGCGACCATTGGGTCAAGGTCCTGGAGGTGCGTTGCGTCCAGCCGACGGTTGCGCCCTGGGTGTGTTCGAAGGTTAGAAGGTAATCGTCCGGGTTGATAAGCGCTTGCGTGGGGTGGTCCAGGCGCATTTGCCGTTGCAGGGCTTTGTGTGCATACACATCGATAGGGTCAAGGCCATCCAGGAATGACGCACCACCGGTGACTCGCTGCGAGCGCTCCAGGCGTTCGAGCCACTGACCATACACCAGGCGATCGGCCCTGTTGGCCTGTTGCAGCCAGACAGGCAGCTGCTCTTCGTGAGGTTGCTGGAGGTAATCCGGGTCGAACCAGGCCAAGGGCGACGTGAGGGTGATGAACAGGTTTTCATAGCTGCCAATGTCGGGAAGTGCTGACCAGTCGAGCCGATACAGGGTGCGAAGCTGACGCTCGAGCAAGGTCTGGGCCAAAGCCTCGAACACATCGCACATCGGCTCACGAAGCACCCAGTTGACGGGCACTCCGGGCAGGTAGTGGTTCATGTAGCGAGGTAACAGGTTACCCAACGCGTCCGGGGTATCGAGCTTAAGCAGGTTCATCGCCGGAACGTAGACCAGAGTGATTTGCTGGCCCTGGACCTGCCGCTGCAGGACCAACAGCGGCAGCCATTCGCCACCGTGACCATCCTGGGCGGCATAGACTTGATAGATGCGCAGCACATGAGGTTTGTCCAGCGCCTCTCGGTCCGCTTGGTACGCCCAAAGTTCCTGGTAATCATTGCCCAGCCCCAGCAGCCATCCCGCTTGCTCCGGTGTCAACGGCGGATTCTGCCGCGCCGTGAGCAGGCATGCTCTTAATTGCTCGCGGACTGCATACCAGCGACTTCTGGCCACACCGGGCACGTCAGCATTCCAGTACTCCACCAACCGCTCGCAAAACCCCGCGAGCACGCCGAGTGCCAGGGTGTTGAGCATCAATTCAATGTCATCCACGCTGATGGCTTCGGTCACCGGTTGGAAAACCTCCGCTCCCGACCGGATCAACAATTGATGATGCCCTGGCGTGTAGTTCAACGCTTCGCCACTCATGCAGCGTTTAATCAGCGCATCGCTCAAGGCGATGAGTTGCGTGTAGTGACCGCCCGGCTGTGTCACGCCGATCCAGGTATTGCTCGCCTGGAGGCGGGAACCGGCAAACCATTCGCTTATCCACGCCTGGATCATCGATTGGGCCACCTCGGTCAGGCTCAGGCGGTGGGCAAACACTTTGGCCAAGTAATCGCGGGACTTCCGGGCCTGGGTGAGTTCCGGGGAATTTGCAGTTGAAGCACACATGGGACGCATCCTGATAACGGGATGGCGCACGTTAAAGCGCGGTGGGGCATCCGTTACGGTAGATAGATCGCGCAGGCAGACGCTAAAAGCGACGTCTATCCGTACTGAAAGCGCTACAGCGTAACGATTTCGCTACAACCCTGTTTTTTGCGCGCCATGCAAGGCTTTGATCCACATAGGCTTTTTTTCGCAGGTCTGGCTGTAGCGAAATCGCTACAGCCGAAACACGCCACCCTCTAATCCGACTTAGTAACCAACTGATTTATAAAGAATTAATGGAATTGGCCGCAATATTGCTAAGCAACTCCTCATTATTCCAATCCCGTCCACCAGACGAATCTGGCCCTGAGGAGTTTCCATGAGCGAGTTGCGTTTCACTGAAGATCACGAATGGCTGCGCGCCGAAGCCGATGGCAGCGTCACCGTGGGTATCACCGCTTTCGCGCAGAACGCGCTGGGTGATGTGGTTTTCGTGCAACTGCCGGAGTTGCAGGCCTACGACAAGGGCGCTGAAGCCTCCACCGTGGAGTCGGTCAAGGCCGCCAGCGGCGTGTACATGCCGTTGGACGGTGAAGTGCTGGAGGTGAACGACAAACTCGATGGCAGCCCGGAGCTGGTCAACGAAGACCCGATGGGCGAAGGTTGGTTCTTCCGCTTTAAACCGGCTGATGCCGAGGCGGTCGCTAAACTGCTGGATCAGGATGCGTACGACCGCCTGATCAAAGCCAACGCCGAAGCCTGAGGAGCGCGCCATGACGATCAACTTGAGCACCGCCAACGAATTCATCGCCCGTCACATCGGCCCGCGCCAGGAAGATGAGCAGCAGATGCTCGCGAGCCTGGGCTTCGATTCCCTGGAAGCCCTGAGCGCCAGCGTGATCCCGGAAAGCATCAAGGGCACCAGCGTGCTCGGCCTGGAAGACGGCCTGAGCGAAGCCGAGGCCCTGGCCAAGATCAAGGCCATCGCCAACCAGAACCAACTGTTCAAAACCTACATCGGCCAGGGCTACTACAACTGCCATACGCCGTCGCCGATCCTGCGCAACCTGCTGGAAAACCCGGCCTGGTACACCGCCTACACCCCGTACCAGCCAGAGATTTCCCAAGGCCGCCTGGAAGCGCTGCTGAATTTCCAGACCCTGATCAGCGACCTCACCGGCCTGCCGATCGCCAACGCCTCCCTGCTCGACGAAGCCACCGCCGCCGCCGAAGCCATGACCTTCTGCAAGCGCCTGAGCAAGAACAAGGGCAGCAACGCCTTCTTCGCCTCGATCCATAGCCACCCGCAAACCCTCGACGTACTGCGCACCCGTGCCGAGCCATTGGGCATCGACGTGGTAGTGGGCGATGAGCGCGAACTGAGCGACGTCAGCCCGTTCTTCGGCGCCCTGCTGCAGTACCCGGCCAGCAACGGCGATGTGTTCGATTATCGCGAGCTGACCGAGCGCTTTCACGCGGCCAACGCCCTGGTCGCCGTGGCCGCCGACCTGCTGGCCCTGACCTTGCTGACCCCACCGGGCGAGTTCGGCGCCGACGTGGCCATCGGCAGTGCGCAACGCTTCGGCGTGCCGCTGGGCTTTGGCGGCCCGCACGCGGCGTACTTCTCCACCAAGGACGCGTTCAAGCGCGACATGCCGGGCCGTCTGGTCGGTGTCTCGGTAGACCGCTTCGGCAAGCCGGCCCTGCGCCTGGCCATGCAGACCCGCGAGCAACACATCCGTCGCGAGAAAGCCACCAGCAACATCTGCACCGCCCAAGTGCTGCTGGCCAACATCGCCAGCATGTACGCCGTGTACCACGGCCCCAAGGGCCTGACCCAGATCGCCCAGCGCATTCACCAGCTGACCGCGATCCTGGCCAAGGGCCTGACCGCCCTGGGCTTGAAGGTCGAGCAGCAACACTTCTTCGACACGCTCACCCTCAACACCGGCGCCAACACTGCCGTCCTGCACGACAAGGCCCGTGCCCAGCGCATCAACCTGCGCGTGGTGGACACCGAGCGTGTCGGCCTGTCGGTCGACGAAACCACGACCCAGGCGGATATCCAAGCCTTGTGGGCGATCTTCGCCGATGGCAAGGCGCTGCCTGCCTTCGCCGCCACTGAAAGCACCTTGCCAAGCGCCTTGCTGCGCCAGTCGCCGATCCTCAGCCACCCGGTGTTCAACCGCTACCATTCGGAAACCGAGCTGATGCGCTACCTGCGCAAGCTGGCCGACAAGGACCTGGCGCTGGACCGCACCATGATCCCACTGGGCTCGTGCACCATGAAGCTCAACGCCGCCAGCGAAATGATCCCGGTGACCTGGGCCGAATTCGGCGCCCTGCACCCGTTCGCCCCGGCCGAACAAAGCGCCGGCTACCTGCAACTGACCTCGGACCTGGAAGCCATGCTCTGCGCGGCCACCGGCTACGACGCGATTTCCCTGCAGCCGAACGCCGGCTCCCAGGGTGAATACGCCGGCCTGCTGGCCATCCGCGCCTATCACCAGAGCCGTGGCGAAGCGCGTCGCGACATCTGCCTGATCCCCTCGTCGGCCCATGGCACCAACCCGGCGACCGCCAACATGGCTGGCATGCGCGTGGTGGTCACCGCCTGTGACGCACGGGGCAACGTGGACATCGACGACCTGCGCGCCAAGGCCATCGAGCACCGCGAGCACCTCGCCGCGCTGATGATCACCTACCCGTCCACCCACGGCGTGTTCGAAGAAGGCATCCGCGACATCTGCGCGATCATTCACGACAACGGCGGCCAGGTGTATATCGACGGCGCCAACATGAACGCGATGGTCGGCCTCTGCGCGCCGGGCAAGTTCGGCGGCGATGTGTCCCACCTGAACCTGCACAAAACCTTCTGCATCCCCCACGGCGGTGGCGGCCCGGGCGTTGGCCCGATTGGCGTCAAGTCGCATCTCACGCCGTTCCTGCCTGGCCACGCGGCCATGGAACGCAAGGAAGGCGCCGTGTGCGCAGCGCCTTTCGGCAGTGCAAGCATCCTGCCGATCACCTGGATGTACATCAGCATGATGGGCGGTGCAGGCCTCAAGCGCGCCTCGCAGTTGGCGATCCTGAATGCCAACTACATTTCCCGTCGCCTGGAAGAGCACTATCCCGTGCTGTACACCGGCAGCAATGGCCTGGTGGCGCATGAATGCATCCTCGACCTGCGCCCCTTGAAAGACAGCAGCGGCATCAGCGTGGATGACGTGGCCAAGCGCCTGATCGACTTCGGCTTCCATGCGCCGACCATGTCGTTCCCGGTGGCCGGCACCTTGATGATCGAGCCGACCGAAAGTGAATCCAAGGAAGAACTGGACCGCTTCTGCGATGCCATGATCGCCATTCGCGAAGAAATCCGCGCAGTGGAAAACGGCACCCTGGACAAGGACGACAACCCGCTCAAGAACGCTCCGCACACTGCGGCGGAACTGGTGGGCGAGTGGAGCCACCCGTACAGCCGCGAGCAGGCGGTGTACCCGGTTGCGTCGCTGATCGAAGGCAAATACTGGCCGCCGGTGGGCCGGGTCGACAACGTGTTTGGCGACCGCAACCTCGTTTGCGCATGTCCATCGATTGAAAGCTACGCGTAACTTCGGGGGTGTACTCGCTTAAAAGGTGGGAGGGGGCTTGCTCCCGATGACGGAGTGTCAGTCAACAGATAGGTTGAATGTACAACCGCCATCGGGAGCAAGCCCCCTCCCACACTGACCGAGTACACCCGATACATAATAAGAAACCGGAGAACAACTCATGTCTTTAAGCGTGTTCGACCTGTTCAAGATTGGCATCGGCCCTTCCAGCTCCCACACCGTCGGCCCGATGCGCGCCGCCGCTCGTTTCGTCGAAGGGCTCAAGCGTGACAACCTGCTCAGCGCCACCCACAGCATCAAGGTGGAGCTCTATGGCTCGCTCGGCGCCACCGGCAAAGGCCACGGCAGCGACAAAGCCGTGTTGCTCGGCCTGGAAGGCGAACACCCGGACACCGTGAATACCGAGACCGTGGCCGCACGCCTGGCGCAGATGCGTGGTGATGGGCGCCTCAACCTGCTCGGCGAACACAGCATTGCGTTCAACGAGAAAGCCCACCTGGCGATGATTCGCAAACCCCTCGCCTACCATCCCAACGGCATGATTTTTCGCGCCTTCGATGCCGCCGGCATCCAGGTGCGCAGCCGCGAGTATTACTCGGTCGGCGGTGGTTTCGTGGTGGATGAAGACGCGGCCGGCGCCGACCGGATTGTCGAGGACGCCACCCCACTGACCTTTGCGTTCAAGCACGCCAAGGACTTGCTCGGCCATTGCGCCACCTACGGGCTGTCCATCAGCCAGGTGATGCTGACCAACGAAAGCGCCTGGCGTCCGGAAGCGCAAACCCGTGCCGGCCTGTTGAAGATCTGGCAGGTCATGCAGGATTGCGTGGACGCCGGCTGTCGCAATGAAGGCATCCTGCCCGGTGGGCTGAAGGTCAAGCGCCGAGCCGCCGCGCTGCACCGGCAATTGTGCAAGAACCCCGAGTCGGCCCTGCGCGATCCGTTGTCGGTGCTCGACTGGGTCAACCTCTATGCGCTGGCGGTCAACGAAGAAAACGCCAACGGCGGGCGCGTCGTTACCGCGCCCACCAACGGTGCGGCCGGGATCATCCCCGCCGTGCTGCATTACTACATGCGCTTTATCCCCGGCGCGAACGAAGACGGCGTGGTGCGCTTTCTGCTCACCGCCGCCGCTATCGGCATTCTGTACAAGGAAAACGCCTCGATCTCCGGCGCCGAAGTCGGTTGCCAGGGCGAGGTCGGCGTGGCCTGTTCCATGGCCGCCGGGGCACTCTGCGAAGTGCTGGGCGGCAGCGTGTCACAGGTGGAAAACGCCGCCGAGATCGGCATGGAACACAACCTCGGCCTGACCTGCGACCCGATTGGCGGGCTGGTGCAGGTGCCCTGCATCGAGCGCAATGCCATGGGCTCGGTCAAGGCGATCAACGCCGTGCGCATGGCCTTGCGCGGCGATGGGCAACACTTTGTGTCCCTCGACAAAGTGATCCGCACCATGCGCCAGACCGGCGCCGATATGAAGAGTAAATACAAGGAAACCGCCCGTGGCGGTTTGGCGGTCAACATTATCGAGTGCTGACGCCTGACCGCGCCGGCACGTTTTTCAGGAGCTGAACATGTCCACCGAAACCCTGTTGAAAACCCCATTGCACGCCCTGCACATCGAGCTGGGCGCGCGCATGGTGCCCTTCGCCGGCTACGACATGCCGGTGCAGTACCCGTTGGGCGTAATGAAGGAACACTTGCACACCCGTGAACAGGCCGGGTTGTTCGATGTGTCGCACATGGGCCAGATCCGCCTGACCGGCGCCAACGCCGCCAAGGCCCTGGAAACCCTGGTGCCGGTCGACATCATCGACCTGCCGGTGGGCATGCAGCGCTACGCGATGTTCACCAATGACCAGGGCGGCATTCTCGACGACCTGATGGTGGCAAACCTTGGCAACGACGAACTGTTCCTGGTGGTCAACGCCGCCTGCAAGGATCAGGACCTGGCACACCTGCGCGCGCACATCGGCGACCAATGCAGCATCGAACCGCTGTTCGAAGAGCGCGCGCTGCTGGCCCTGCAAGGCCCGGCGGCGGTGAAGGTGCTGGCGCGCCTGGCACCGCAAGTCACCAAGATGACATTCATGCAGTTCGCCTCCCTGCGGCTGCTGGGCGTGGACTGCTACGTCAGCCGTTCGGGCTACACCGGGGAAGACGGTTTTGAAATCTCCGTGCCGGCTGAAAACGCCGAAAGCCTGGCCCGCAGCCTGCTGGCCGAGGCCGAAGTACAGGCGATCGGCCTGGGCGCTCGTGACTCCCTGCGCCTGGAAGCGGGCTTGTGCCTGTACGGCCATGACATGAACACCGACACCACCCCGATTGAAGCCAGCCTGTTGTGGGCCGTCTCCAAGGCCCGCCGTGCCGATGGCGCGCGTGCCGGCGGCTTCCCGGGTGCAGACCGAATCTTCACCCAGCAGCAAACGGGCGTGACCCGCAAACGCGTAGGCTTGTTGCCCCAGGAACGCATCCCGGTGCGTGAAGGGGCGCAAATCGTTGATGAACAGGGCACGGTGATCGGCAGCGTGTGCAGCGGAGGCTTTGGCCCAAGCTTGGGCGGCCCGCTGGCGATGGGGTACCTGGACAGCGCATTTGTCACACTGGATACCGAAGTCTCTGCGTTGGTGCGTGGGAAAAAGGTGCCATTGCGTGTAAGTAAAATGCCATTCGTGCCGCAGCGTTACTTCCGCGGCTGAATGTCTGTTTCAATAAGTAACGCGCTTGCGTGCCGTGCACTAAACTGTAACGCAAGCGCCATATAACAGTGCACGCGTGATAGTAATTGTTAGGGTTTTTTCCCTATAACAAGTGATTGAATCTATCGAATAAGACAGCTGCGCAACTTCAACAAAACTGTCATCAGTCCGAGCAATCTCGGGCTGTTTGGCAGGGCTTGTTTTTTTCATATTAGTTGGCGTAGAGTTTCTCCACTGTGTTTGCATGGGTCGCTTGGAACCTGGACCTGGGCAGTAGCTGAAGTAGTAGTGCTACAACCCGTTCGACGTCTCTTACTTTCCTGCAACCCAGCCCAGTACTCTTTCATGTGAAAGGGGCTGTCATTAATTTTTAGCGTCAAAGGAAAGAAGAAAATGTCTGATCGTCAGAGCGGTACCGTCAAGTGGTTTAACGACGAAAAAGGGTTTGGTTTTATCACACCAGAAAGCGGTCCGGATCTGTTCGTGCATTTCCGCGCTATCCAGGGCAACGGCTTCAAGAGCCTGAAAGAAGGCCAGAAGGTCACCTTCAAGGCCGTGCAAGGCCAGAAAGGCATGCAAGCTGACGAAGTACAAGCAGAAGGCTGATCCTTCCTGCGACAAAAAGCCCCTGATATGACATCAGGGGCTTTTTTATGGGCGCCATTGCGTAAACTGCAGTTTTCCCCAGAGAGCCCTGCCATGCCCAAAGCCCTGTTGAGCCCCCAAGGCGAGTTTCCCGCAGTTGGCCTGGGCCGTCGCCTGGCAGCGATGTTCTATGATTTTCTTTTATGCACCGCGCTGCTGATCGTCACCGCGTTTATCTACAAGCTGGTATGGATCGCCTTCGTCGGCGAAGCGAAGATGCGCAGCCTTACCGAATCCGGCGCCCTGGACGGTGACCCGCTGCTATCGACCCTTCTGTTGTTTGTGTTGTTCGGTTTCTTCGCCAAATTCTGGACCCATTCGGGGCAGACCCTGGGCATGCAGGTGTGGGGCGTGCGCGTGCAGAACGCCGATGGCTCGTGCATCAGTCTGTGGCAGGCGCTGTTGCGCTTTGTGGTGTCGATCGCCTCGTGGCTGTGCGTAGGGCTGGGATTTATCTGGTCGCTATTCGATAAGCACAAGCGTAGCTGGCATGACATCTATTCGGACACGCAGCTGGTGCGGATCCCGAAGCAGAAGAAATAACTCCCTGCCTGGTGCAGATCAAATGTGGGAGGGGGCTTGCTCCCGATAGCAGTGTGTCAGGACTTTATATGTCACTGATATACCGCCATCGGGGGCAAGCCCCCTCCCACATTTTTGACCGAGCCAGTCTCAGATCAGGCGTTGCCGGCCAGCCTCAGGCGCGCAGCCTGGGTGAAATCGAGCATGCGCTTGAGCGGCCTCACGGCATGGGGAATCACTGACGGCTCGACGAATATCTCATTACTGCCCTCGCGCAGACATTGCAGCGTGCGTTCCAGGGTATTCATTGCCATCCATGGGCAGTGCGCGCAACTGCGGCACGCGGCGCCGTTACCGGCGGTAGGCGCTTCGACGAAGACCTTGTCCGGGCACAGCTGCTGCATCTTGTAGAAGATGCCACGGTCAGTGGCGACGATGAACGTCTTGTTCGGCAACCGTTGTGCCGCGGCAATCAGCTGGCTGGTGGAACCGACGGCGTCCGCCAATTCGATGACCGCTGTCGGCGACTCCGGGTGCACCAGGATCGCGGCATCCGGATACAGCGCCTTCATGTCTTCCAGCTGCTTGGACTTGAACTCTTCGTGCACGATGCACGCACCGTCCCACAGCAGCATGTCGGCACCGGTCTGGCGCTGGATGTAGGTGCCCAGGTGTTTGTCCGGGCCCCAGATAATCGTCTCGCCGTTATCCATCAGGCTTTCGACGATCTCCAGCGCGCAACTGGAGGTCACCACCCAATCGGCGCGGGCTTTGACCGCCGCCGAGGTGTTGGCGTAGACCACCACCGTGCGCTCGGGGTGTTGATCGCAGAAGGCGGAAAACTCCTCCACCGGGCACCCAAGGTCCAGGGAGCAGGTGGCTTCCAGGGTCGGCATCAGGATACGTTTTTCAGGGGTCAGAATTTTCGCGGTTTCGCCCATGAACCGCACCCCCGCCACCAGCACGGTCTTGGCCGGGTGAGCAGCGCCGAAGCGCGCCATTTCCAGGGAGTCGGAAACGCAGCCACCGGTTTGTTCGGCCAAGGCCTGAATCACCGGGTCACAGTAGAAGTGGGCGACCAGCACCGCGTCCTGCGCTTTAAGCTCGGCGGCGATGGCGGCCCGCAGGCTCGCCTCTTCATCGGCGCTGAGGGCCTTGGGCTGCTTGGCGTCGAGGTGGGCTTGAACCAGTAGGCGTTCGGAAATGTGCGTCATGTTCGCAAGACCTGCAGGCGCAGTAGCGCGAAAGTCGAGTGTACCACCGGCTCAGGAGCCCTTCGGGCGCCGCCGGACGAAGTGTGTAGTCATCAAGCACGGGTAAAGCTGAAGCTGCGCAAGGCTACAGAATATCGAATGGATTCAAAAGCCTAATCTGGCCTTGCACGGGGCATTTTGCGGGGGGATGACGGCGGGATTGGTGCCCCGCGAATACACAGGTATTCGCGGGGTGGTGCAAGTGGTCAGGCAAACAGCTTCTGGACATTGCTCATCGCATCATCGGCGAACCCTTGCAGGAACGCCTCGAACGCCGGCACGTCCTCCGGGCCACCGGTGTAGGGCTCACCGATGATGGTCCAGGTCGCCAGGCTTTGGTTCGCGCCTTGCGGCTCCACTTGCATGACGGCCCACAGGTTGCCGATGTTCAGTGAGGTGTAAATCAGCGACCAGGTCATGGTCATGCCGTCGTTGTCATGACTGTTGAGTTGCTCGATCACCACGTTGCCGTCCTTGAACAGCTTCTTGCGTACCGAGCGCACGCCCTCCCCGGTCATTTCAATGTGGGACAGCGCCGGAATGAATTTTGCGAAACCGGAAAAGTCACCGACGATATTCCACACGCTGCGCGCGTCGCCATTGACGCTGACGCTGGCGACCACAGGGTTGCCCACGGGGTTGCGCACCAGGGTATCGGGTTCAAAATGTTGCATGAGACAGCTCCTTGTTTGTGCTTTAGATGAAATCGATTTGCTTGAGGTAGTCGCAGCCTTTTTGCAGCAGCGCACTGTTCTTGGCCGGGTAGTCTTCACCCATGCTACGGATGCCTGAGAGCGCATTGCGGTATTCGATCATCGAGATATCGCCGATGTCTTCCTCAAACCCATTGAGGTAAAAGCCGACTACACCGAATAACGCGTTGTCACTGTCGATCGCCGACAGGCGCTGCTGCCATTGTGTCACCGGGACCATCTGGAAATCGTGACCAGCGGCGCGAAACGCCTCCAGGTAGTGCGCCCAGCTCAGGGGCAACGGGTTGTGCAAGTTGAAGACCGCCTTGGAGCGGTTGTGCCGGCTGGCATGAAACGCAATGAACCGAGCGAGAAAGTCCACTGGCATCAGGTCGAAGTTCAGCGCCAGCTCAGGCACTTCCTTAAGCTGCAATGAGCCTTTGAGCATCAGCATCAACCGGTTCTGATGGGGCTGGCACACACCGGTCCGCGTATTGAAGGCAATGTTGCCGGGACGATAGAGGTTGACCCACACTCCCGACTCACTGGCATTCCACAAGATGCGCTCAGCCACCCACTTGGAAAGGTTGTAGCCATTGCGAATGTAGATCGGCGGCGTGAACGCCGGCGGTTCTTCCAACACGCGCCCCTGCGCATCCACCGTGCTGGAAGCCGACAAGGTGGAAATGAAATTGAACACCTTCTTGCTGCGCCCTTCACACAGCTGCAGGCATTCCAGCACGGGGGTGACGTTGTCCTTGACCAGCGACTCATAGTCGAGCACATGGTTGACGTTGGCCGCGTTATAGATCAACACGCCGTATTCACGGTCCAGCCACTCATAATCAGCCTGCGACAGCCCCAGTCGAGGCTGGCTGATATCCGCCGCCAGCACCCTTACGCGGCTCAAGTCCAGGTGCTCCAGACGGTTCTGAATCAAGGCCTGCTCGAAACGCTGCTGGGCGCTCATTCCTGCTGATTCGCGCACCAGGCACGCCACTTCGGTGCTGCCCAGCTCCAGCAGCGCTTCGACGATATGCACCCCCAGAAACCCATTGGAACCGGTGACGATGACCTTGTGCAGGTTGCCCAGGCGGCTGATCGGCAACACGTCCAGCTCGGGTCGCAGCATCGCGTCACGCAAGGCCTGAGGGCTGACCGTGGCCGTGGCCTCCACGTCCTGGTCGATGAGCTTGGCGAGGTTGATCAGGGTCGGCTGTTCGATAAAACGGTTGATCGAAACGCCCTTGCCGAACTTCTCGCGAATGCCCATGAGCATTTGCGACAACAGGATCGAGTGGCCGCCGAGGTTGAAGAAGCTGTCATCCACCGAGATGTCGGCACCGGGCATGTCGAGCAGTGTGGCCCACAACCCGAGCAACGTTTCCTGGGTAAGGTTCTGCGGCGCCTGGCGTGGCCCTTGGGTTTTGTAATTGACGGGAAGATTCTTCAAGGCCTTGCGGTCGACTTTGCCGTTGGCCGTGGCCGGCAGGCGGTCCAGCAGGCAGTAGGCGCTGGGGCGCATGTAATCGGGCAAGTGCTTGAGTGCGTAAGCCTGCAACTGTTCGCTGGCCGCGTGTCCGTCACCGCCGTGGGGTTGGGAGAAAAACGCCAGGATGCGCCGCTGCTGATCGATCACCACCGCCAATTGGCGAAACAACTGGCTCGATTGCAGCAAGTGCTCGATTTCTTCCGGTTCGACGCGAAAACCGCGAATCTTCACCTGGTTATCCAGGCGTCCGATGATCTGGATGCCGTCTGACGTCCAGCGCGCCAGGTCGCCGGTGCGGTACAAACGCAACAGCTGACCATCGGGCAATTCGTGCAGGCGGTAACGCTCGGCAGTCATTTGCACGGCGTCCAGATAACCCAGGCCCACCCCTGGCCCGGCGATGTGGATCTCGCCGCTGCCACTTTGCCCTACCGGCTGCCCCTGCTCATCGAGCAGGTAAATCGCGGTATTGGCGATCGGCACGCCAAGGTTGCGATTGTTGTCGCCGGGCAGGAAAGTGCGGCATGTGGCAAGCACGGTCGTCTCGGTGGGCCCGTAGATGTTATGCAATTGGCACTGCCCCGCCAGTTGCTCGATGACATGGGGCTCGCACACATCGCCGCCCGTCACCAGATGCTGCATGCCGTACAGCGATTCGAGCGCAAGGATGCTGAGCAAGGCCGGTGGCAGGAAGGCATGCGTCACGTGCTCCTGCTGAATCAATTCGGCCAGCGCCACAGGATCACGGCGCTGATCCTCGGTGGGTACGATCAGCTCCGCGCCCTGGATCAGCGTGGGGAAGATATCCAGCAACGAGGCATCGAAATTGATCGTGGAAAACTGCAAGGCGCGGCTGTGGCGATCCAGTTCCACATAACGGGCATACCATGCGCAAAAGTGGCTCAGGTTGTCGACCGTCAGTAATACGCCCTTGGGTTGCCCGGTGGTGCCTGAGGTGTAGATCGCCACACAAGGCGCCGCCCCTGCCAGCGGCACGCGCAGCAGGCTTTGATGCGGAGCCAGGGCCACGCGGCTGTAACCTTTGGCGCCATGGTGGAAGAAATCCAGGTGGCTGATGTCCAGGATCGCCAGGCCCGGGAGCGGGTTGCCAGCGTCGGTGTCCTGGATCAGCAAGCTGGCTTTGGCATGCTTGAGGATCGCCCCGCGGCGCTCTTCGGGATGGTTCGGGTCCAGCGGCAGGTACACGGCCCCACAGCCAATCACTGCGAGAATCGCGGCATACAGCGCCGTTCCTTTGGGCAAGGAGATGCCGATCACGGTCAACTCCCCGGCCCGGGATTGAAGCAAAGGCTGCAGGCGCTCCTGGATGGCCACGCTGTAGGCGTGCAGTTGCGCATATGACATGCCTTGCCCATCGACTTTCAAGGCAGTGCGCTCGGCATTGGCCAGCAGACTGTCGGCCAGCCGCTGTACGAAGGGTTGCCGGGCTTCCTGCAGCACCCCGATGGCGGCAGTGGCATTGTGGCGATGCTGCCAGGCCAATTGATCAAGCCGGGTCAGGCTCAGCAGGCGGTCGAGCGCCTTCACTGGTTCGCGCGGCGCCTCGAGGTAGTCGGCACTGCGCGAGTAGCGGCCAATGTGCATGCTGGCCAGTTCCACCATTTGCACGATGGCTTCCTGCGCCTGGTCCGCACCATTGCCGGCCGTATCGGCGCCAACTTCACGGCGCCCCAGCGTCATCCAATCGCCCTCCCCCGCGCGCCACAGGCATTCGAGGTGCAACGGCGCGGACACATCGCCGGCATCGTCGGACTGCATCCGTAACGATAGATGGTGACACGCCGGATAGTGAGGGAACCCTGTCGTGCTGGCATCATCGATCAGCAAGTCCGGCGACGGTAACCGGCAGTGCTCATTAGCATTATCAGTGCGCAGCAGATGCGTCGTATGGCCCATCTGCTCCAGCTCTTGCGCAAGGCGGGCGAGCGCATGGCTGCGCCCGCACAGAACGATATCAAGGTGTCTCATGGCAGTTCTCCTCTAGCGCAGATAATCGGCGAGCGCTTCCTGCATGCAGGGAGCGTCGAGCATGGCGCTGTGTTTGAAGAATCGGACGATGTTGCCCACCAGCGGATGCGTCGGGGTGATCGGAAAACTCATGCCTTCGACCTCCTCACGCAACGCCGCCTTGACCGTAGGGCTCACCGGCAACTGCTCGATCAAGGCGAAATCGAACCCCTGCTGGATGTCGTTGGTCAGGTACTCGGCGAGGAACACCGGCATGATCGCGGCCAGCGCGCGCTTGTCCTCCTCGCTCGCTGTGCTCCAGTAAATGCGCGTCAACTTGGCCCAGAAGCCGGAGTGCCGCCCCTCGTCCGCCAGATGGTCTGCCATCAGCCCCTTGACCGATGCCTTGACCGAATCGTCCCGGGCAAATGCCGCGACATCATTGGTCAGGGTATTTTCGGCAACCGCAACGCAGATCAGCTCAACCGCTGCCTTGAGGTGCTCGGGCGCCATTGCCAGGGCCTTGGGAATCGAACGGCTGAGTTCGATTTCCGCAGGCAAGGTGATGGGCTCGATCCCGGTCAGTTCGATGGTTTGTTGCATGTAGTCCATCGCCACCAATGCGTGGTAGTCCTCATCGACTACCACCGTCATCGCGTCATACCGACACGCAAACGGAAAGCGGATGGCGAAGTTATCTTTCGCAATGCTTCTGGCCGTTCTGTCGACAATTTCCGTTTCGAAAATCACTACATCGTTAATGAACTTGTACAAGCTTTGAACAAGTACGAAGTGCTGCAAGTGAGCACACTCACGAATAAACGTTGCCCCCATTACCAGCGGTTGGCGACTGATCGGGAATATTAACTTTTCATCATCTTCCAAACGACGCCTCGGTCGCGTGCGAATCGTCGCCCGCTCCTCCCACGCTTCGGAAAATGATTGATATTCTTCAGCTCTCATGAAGCGTTCCCTTTGTTCATGATGATCAGTAGTAGTGCACTTCAAACAACAAACAGCCGTCTTCGGAATGGAACGGCCCGTGCTCGGTGTGCGCCGCCCTGAAGAAGTAACCGCCATCCCGATAGGTTTTTTCAGGGCGATCTTTACTGGCTGACTCTGTCTGGTCGCCTTCAATCAAATACACTTCTTCGTGATAATCGTGCGTGTAAATCTCACGGGTACCACCGCCCGGATGAAAGCGCACCAATCGCGTGCGAATACCGGTTTTATTGATAGAATCTAAGGTGTCCTTGAATACCGTCAGGGTAATACCGCGCTCAGATGTCACCTCGACCCATTGGGCCTGGTCAGCTTCGATGACTGCTACGTTCATGCCACGCACTCACTGACATTTTCACGCATGGCGACACGCAAGTTGTCCCACAAGGCCAGACGACTTTGCACGGCGGCGATGGCCGACTCATACACTTCTTCCTGGCGTTGCGCATCACCGTTGACCAGGCGTGCGAGCAGGCTTTCCGCCGCCGGGCCGTGATCTTCGGAGTCAACTTCAATATGGCGTTGCAGGTAGTAGCGGAACGTCGGGGCATCGTCGGCAGTGATTTCCCAGTCATCGAGAATGCGCTGGAACATCTCTGGAATCACGCTCTCGCGGCCATGCAGGAACGCGGCGGCGACACTGTGCGTCGACGCATTGATTGCGGTTTCGATGGTATCGGTCACGAACGCGGAAGCCGCCAGGCCTGCTCCACAACGGTCCAACGCGGTCTGCAGATCGACGCCTTCACGCATCAGCTTGACGAAGAATTCGATCTTGTCGGTGCTGGCGCCAACTTCACGCATGGCATGCAGGTAGAGTTCGAAATGACTGTAGTGACCGCCCTGCAGGTTCTGGTCGGACTCTTCGCCGAGGATGATTTCGTTGATCAGGTGAGCTGCCGCCGGGTCCAGTGGTGGGAGCCAAGGCAGGCGAGTACACGTCAGGTCCTGTTGCAGGCGCTTGGCCAGGGACATGAAATCCCACACGGCAAAGACATGGGTTTCCATAAAGGCGCGCAGGACAGGCAATGAATTGATTTCAGCAAAAATCCGATGATTGCCCAGTTCCGTTTTCTTTGCGTTCAATAGCGACTTTTTATCTTCCATGGTGCTTTCCTTATCAGGCTTAGTTGCGTTCAGGCCACGCGACATATACCGACCTGCCTTTTTCAGGCATGAGCAGGCTTATCTCGCCATTACCGGCCAGCACGGTATATATGTTAATTAAGTTACACGGTGAATCTTCGGCAGACCGAGCGGTCACCCGCCGAAGCAAGACGAAACTTAGAGGAAGTTCATAACGATCGGCAAGTGTTTTCTGGAAAAATAATACTAAATATTTCCAAACTACAAAACACACAACAACAGAAGCCCGAGCAAAGTTTTAAATATCAACTTTGTCGGGCGATAGTTTACCTACTCGCTTTTCGCGAGCATTAGCAAACTGCATGTCATTGCTAAGTTAGCAATCCACTAAACCGTCAACAGGCCTGTCGCCTTTTTTCCATTCAAGTTCCCTCTTGTTTGCTGAGAAGCGCCGCGCATCAGTTGCCGGCCAAGTGCATTCAATTCTTTGCTTGCTGACGTAATGCCAATGCCGCCACACCACACAGGACCAAGGCGATACAGGACACGTAGAACGCATCGCTGTAGGCCATCAGGTAGGCCTCGCGGCGCACGGTACGCATCAAGCCCTCGAGGACTTGCTGCTGGGCGGGCAGCAGTTGGTTGAAGACGAAGGCTTCGCTGTCTGCCATGCCGGCGCGCAGGCGCTCCTGGAATGACGGGGAAAACAAGGTGATCGACTCGCCGACTCGCTCTGAATGAAAGCGCTCGCGCATGGCGACAATCTGCGTCAACCCGGCAGTGCCCACGGCTCCGCCCAGGTTGCGCAGCATGGAAAACAGGGCAGAGGCAGAACCGGCTTCATCCTTGGCCAACCCGGACACGGCCAGCACCGAAAGCGCCACCATGATCAACGGTTGCCCGATGCCCCGTACCACAGTGGACGGGATGATCACGTTGGCGGCGCTGTCCATGTCCAGATGCGCGCCGAGATAGCAGCCCAGGGCCATGATGAAAAAGCCGCTGGCAACCATCAGTTTTGGGTTGAGCCACTTCATCAGGCGCGGCATGAACGGCGCCAGCACCAGTTGCACCATGCCGTAGGCAATCAGGCTGATCCCGATTTCCCGGGCGTTGTAGCCCTGCAGTTGGGACAGGTAATTGGGCACCAGAAAGACCAGGCCGAACGTGGCCCCGCCAAAAATGAACATCGCTGCGCTCGCCACGCCGAAGTTGTAGCTCTTGAGCAGGCGCAGGTTGATGAATGAGCGGCTGCCGTAGAGCTGTGACAGCACGAAATACACCAGGGCGACGCCGGCGGTGAGCGACATCCATACGATGAAATCGGAGCCGAACCAGTCCTTGCGTCCGCCTTCTTCAAGCACGATCTGCAACCCGCCGAGGCCGACAATCATGGCCAGGATGCCGCCCCAGTCGCCGCGCTTGAGCAGGCTCAATTGCATGGGTTTGGCATCGATGGACCATGCCACCGCCAGCAGCAGGAGAATGCCGGGGGCCAGTTGCAGGTAAAAAATCCAGCGCCAGGAATACGCATCGGTCAGCCAGCCGCCGATGGACGGCCCGGCGGCCTGGGCCACGCTGTTGGACAGGGCGAACAGGGCCATGCCCATGGCGATCTTGCTGGGCGGCAGTTCCGTGATGATCAGTTGGAACGACAACGGGATCAGCACCGCGCCGGCGGCGCCCTGGATCACCCGAATGATGATCATCACTTCCAGGTTGGGTGCCCAGGAGCAGGCAATGGAAGCCACTAGAAATACAAACGAGCCCACCAGCATCACCCGGCGCAGGGAGAACACCTGCACCAGCCAGGCGGTCAGCGGGATCATGACGATTTCCGCAACCAGATACGCCGTGGAAATCCACGAGCCTTCTTCAAAGGTCGCCCCCAGCGAGCCTTCGATTTCCGGCAGCGCGGCGCTGGTCACGTGCACGTTCATGCCGGCCATGAAACAGCCGAACAGCCCGCCGATCACGGCCACCCAGGCGCGAAAGGAGACGGTTTTCTCGCCAATCTCAGTCATGCGCGGCGCCCTGGGCAGTAGGACGGGTATCCACCGTCGTGATCACCGACATGCCCGGCAGGATGGGGCCGCCGTCATCGTGCTGATCGATCACGATCTTCACCGGAAAACGCTGCACGATCTTGGTGAAGTTGCCGGTGGCGTTGTCCGACGGCAGCAGCGCAAATACCGCACCCGAACCGGGCGAAAAACTCACCACATGGCCCTTGAGCTTGCGCCCTGAATAGCTGTCGACGCTGATATCCACCGTTTGCCCGGCGCGCATGTCACGCAATTGGGTTTCCTTGTAGTTGGCCACCACGTAGGCCTGCTGCAAGGGCACCACGGCCAGCAGCGGCAGGCCCGGCGCGACATATTGGCGGGTGCGCACCTTGCGCTGCCCCACTACCCCGTCGATCGGCGAGCGGATCAAGGTGTCTTCGAGCGCATGGGTCGCCAGTTTCAACTGGGCCTCGGCCTGGTCGCGCCGGGCTATCTGTTGCTGCAGCGAGGCATCGGCCAATTGGCGGCGGGTAGTGGCGACATTCAGCCGGGTTTCCTGCTGGCGCTGCATCGCCCGGGCAATGTCCACCGCGGCGCTGGCCTGGGTGTAACTGGCCGCGGCGCTTTCCAGGCGCTGGGCGCTGGCGGCATGCTCGCGGACCAGGCCTTCATAGCGATGTTGATCCAGACTGGCGCGGCGCAACTCCGCCCCCACGCTGCGGGTATGCGCCTCGGCCTGGGCGACACCGGCCTTTTGCTGTGCGATCAGGCTGTCGGTAACGTGCAGGTTGGCCTGCTCGGCGGCAATCGAGGCTTGTGCTTGCGCCAACTCCGCACGGGCTTGGGCCAAGCGCGCCTGGTAGTCACGGTCCTCGATGCGCACCAGCACATCCCCGGCCTTGACGGGCTGGTCATCCTCCACCAACACCTGGGCTACGTACCCGGACACCCTTGGGCTGATGGGAATCCAGTCGGCACGCACGTAGGCGTCGTCAGTCTGTTCCAGGTAACGCCCGACGGTCATCCAATACACGCCGAACGCCACCGCTGCGATCAACAACGCAGCACCACCGAGCAGGATCAGATTGCGTTTGCGGCGTTGCTTGCGGGCGTGCATGAGCTGCTCGAGCACATGCTCCTGCTCATCCTGCACAGCGGTTTTTTCATCAACAGCGATATTCATGGCTGGGTACCGGAAAAATGGGCGGAAGCGTGGGTAAGTGCAGCGGCCGGAGCCTGGGCGGAAGCGGATTGCCATCCGCCCCCCAGGGCGCGAAACAGGCTGATCTGGCGCTGCAGCAATTGGCCATCGGCATCGGCGCGCGTGGCTTGCAGGCGGATCAGCTCACGCTCGCTGTCGAGCACATCGAGAAAGTCGATGGAGCCGGCGTTGTAGTTGAACTGCGCCAGCTTGTAGGCATGCCGACTGCTATCGAGTGCCTGACTCAAGGCGGCGTGGCGCTGGCGCTCGCCGTCGTACAGCGCCAGGGCCTGGCGTACGTCCTTGAGGGCCCTGAGCACGCTGTTTTCGAATTGCGCGACTTCCACCTGCTCGAGCGCGCGCGCCTGGTTGACCCGCGCACGGTTGGCACGCCAGTTGGGGAACTGCCAGGTAATCAGCGGACCGATGCCAAACATCACCGCGCTGCTGTCCCCCAGTTCATGGGGCTTGCTGGCCGAGGAAGACACGGAGGCGCCAAAAGTCACCTTCGGATACAGGTCGGCCTGGACGATATCCACTTGCAAGGTGGCGGCTCGCAATGCTCGCTCGGCCTGACGGATATCAGGTCGGCGCGCCAGTAATTGCCAGCCATCGCCCACCGGCAGCGCGGCACTGAGTTGCGGTACCACTTCGCACGTCGCCGCGCCTGAACCCTGCTCCAGGTCAGCCACGCCGGTCAGCATCGCCAGCTCGTACAACGCCGACTCGCGGCGCGCCTCCAGCATCGGCAACAGGGCCAGGGTTTCGCCCTGCAGGGCCTGCATGCGGCTGTATTCAAGGTCTGTCACCACGCCGGCCTGACGCTGGCGATCGGTCAGCGCCAGGCTGCGCCCGACCACTTCCAGTGAATGGCGCTGCACTTTGGCGCGCGCGCCCAGGGCGCAGGCATTCACGTAGGCGCGAGTGGTTTGCGCGGCGACGGTGATGCGCAGCAAGTCTTCGGCATCCTGAGCCGCCGCCGCCTGAACCTGCGCCCGTTCGATGCTGCGCTGGACCTGGCCCCACACATCCACTTGGTAAGCCAATTCGAAACCAGGGTTGAAGGCCCACTGCGACGGTGCGTGGCTGTCGGTGGCCTTGGCCAGGGTCTGATCGTCGGCAGTCTTGCCGTAGACGGCGCCCAGTGACGCATGGGTTGACGGCCAACGCTCGGCGTCGGCCTGCATGATGCCGGCCAGCATCGACTGCACATGGGCCTGCGCCGCCGCCAGGTCGCGGTTATGTTCCAGCGCTTGCTGCACCAGCGCGTCGAGCTTGGGATCGTTGTACAACTGCCACCAACGGTCGGGCAAGGCCTGGGCCGACACACCCTGCGGCAGGCGGCTCAAGGCATCGATGCGCGAAGGGTGCGGTTGCGCCGGCACATGGGTGACCCAGGAAGAACATCCTGCCAACCAGACGACAGCCACGCCCAGGAGCGAAAGACGGCAGTGCCGCGTGGAAAATGAAGGCGAACCCATCGCAGAAATCCAGAGTGCTGAGTAGAGACGCAGGTTAAGAGAGCACCGTGCTGCGCATCTCCCGAGTTCCAGACAACCATCGTTTCGATTGGGACAACTTGGCTGCGCAGCCGGATCCAGAGCGCCCGCCGTCCAGGCGCACGTACGCATGGCCCTGCGCAAAGGCGGGCCATGTCCAGTAGGTGGGGGTAGCGCGGGGTCGATCAGACCAAACGGCAGTTGCTGGGTGTGTAGCCCATGGTGCGTTTGAACATTGCCGTGAAAGCGCTGGGGCTTTGGTAGCCATGCTCAAGCGCCACTTCCAGAATGGACACGCCGCAGGCCAGGCGCTGCATGCTCAGCAGCAGTCGCGTGCGCTTGCGCCACTCGCCATAACTCATGCCCAACTCTTTCTGGAACAGCCGAGCCAGGGTGCGCGAACTCATATTGAGTTGCACCGCCCAGCTCTCCAGTTTCGATTCCTGGGAAGGGTTGTCGATAAAGTCGGCACACAGCGACTTGAGCCGCGGCTCGTCTGGAATCGGCACATGCGCCAATACTTTCTGTGCCCTGTCGAGTTCAGAGAAGATCAGGTCGACAATCTGCCTGTGACGCACCACCGCCGGCTCGCTGTCAGGTGTTTCGGCGGCGGCGATGATCAACTCACGCAGCAGTGGCGACACACGGATGACGTGGCACTCCTCCGTCAAGGCGCGGTGGGCGCCGGGGCTGATCAGCAACGTGCGCATGCGCACCTCGCCCGTCATGCGGATCTGGTGCTCCTGCCCGGAGGGGACCCACAGCGCGTGCCCGGAAGGCACCACCCAAGTGGTGCCGACAACCGATACCAGCATGACGCCGTTGATGGCGTAGACCAACTGGCCTTCGTCGTGTCGATGCGAGGCAACGATATCGCCGTGACCATAGTTACCGGTAAGCGCCGCCAATGCGGTATGCGCATTCATCTCAGGAAGGCACCGCAGCACTCGCCACGCTGAGCAGGCCCAGACGCGATGCGCGATTGACGGCACTCGTCACCGCCTTGAGGGACGCCAGCAAGATGCTGCCATCGCGGGCGGCACCGAACAGCAACTGGTTGTTCACGCGGATCTCCACATAAGCCAGTGCTTCAGCCTGGGCACCGTCACGGGTGGCATGTTCGTGGTAATCGGCGATATCGAAGTGGATGCCACGTTGCGCGAATGCGTCGACCAGCGCCGCCAGCGGGCCGTTACCTTCACCGCTCAGTTCAAGGGGGCTCGCGCCGCCGATCAGCGTGCCTTCCAAGTAAGTCACGTTGCCCTCGCTGACCAGTTTGGGCTGCAACAAAGTGTAAGGCTTGCCTTGGTCGAGGTAGTGCCGGGTAAAGCAGGCCAGGATCATCTCGCCACTGACTTCCTGACCGGAGGCATCGGCTTCCTGCTGCACCAGACTGCTGAATTCCATCTGCAGGCGCCGCGGCATCACGATGCCATGTTGTTCCAGCAGATACGCCACGCCACCTTTGCCCGACTGGCTGTTGACGCGAATCACCGCTTCATAGCTGCGTCCCATGTCGGCGGGATCGATCGGCAAGTACGGCACTTCCCACAGCCCATCGGGATTGGCCTGGCGGGCCGCGAAGCCTTTTTTGATCGCATCCTGGTGCGAGCCCGAAAACGCCGTGAACACCAGCTCCCCGGCGTAGGGATGGCGCGGGTGCGTGGGCAGTTGGTTGCAGAACTCGACTTCACGCTGCACGTGGATGATGTCCGAGAAATCCAGTTGCGGGTCGATACCGCTGGTGTAGAGGTTCATTGCCAGCGTCAGGATATCCACATTGCCGGTTCGCTCACCGTTGCCGAACAACGTGCCCTCGACCCGCTCGGCTCCGGCCAGGCAAGCCTGTTCGGCGGTAGCGACCCCGGTACCGCGATCATTATGCGGGTGGACACTGATGACTACGCTGTCACGCCGGCTGAAATGGCGGCAGAACCACTCGATCTGATCGGCGAAGACATTGGCCGTGGAGACCTCCACAGTGGTGGGCAGATTCAGGATCATTTTGTTCGACGGGGTCGGGCCGAAAGCATCGGTCACCGCTTCGCAGACCTCCAACGCAAAGTCCAGTTCGGTGAAGCAGAAGGTTTCAGGGGAATACTGGAACGTCCACTGCGTATCTGGATTGTTGTCCATGTGGCGCTTGATCTCACGCGTTGCCTGGGTGGCAATGTCGATGCAGCCGGCCCGGTCCACGCCGAACACCACCTCCCGGAACACTGGCGCGGTGGCGTTGTACACATGCACGATCGCGCGCGGAGCGCCTTTCAAGGCTTCAAACGTACGCTCGATCAAATGGCTGCGCGCCTGCGTCATCACTTGGATAGTCACATCGTCGGGAATCGCACCACTGTCGATCAATTCACGCACGTAATCGAAATCGGTCTGGGAAGCGGCAGGAAAGCCTACCTCGATCTCCTTGAACCCCACCTTGACCAGCAGCTCGAAGAAACGGCGCTTGCGCTCGGCATTCATGGGTTCGATCAATGCCTGGTTGCCGTCACGCATGTCGACACTGCACCAGGTTGGCGCTGCAGCCTGCACGACACTTGGCCATTGGCGGTCCGGGAGGTCCACGGTAGTAAAATGGCGGTATTTGCTAGAAGGGTCCTTGAGCATCATGTCGCTTCTCCTTTTTAGAACTGATCGGCGGTAGCGTAGACAGCCTTGCTGAACGCATCCGACATTGGATCCAATACTAAACACAGAGAGCTTGACATGAATTGCGTATTTGGCGCGACAACATGAAAGAAATTACAGAAAAAATCATAAATTGAAAAAATAGTGGTGATTTCTTTCAATATACGAATTTATAGGGCAATAAACCCTTTAAGAGCAGGGTTTAGACGATGATCGAAATTGAGCGCGACGGGGCGTGGAAAATAGCAAAAAGGCTACTGAGGGGGATAGGTGATGGCGGTTGAGTCGTTCGCTGAGAGGTAGCGACTATGTACGTGGCGCATAGAGCGCATGTTCAGCATATTTCAGGCAAAAAAAAACCCGGAAATCCTCACTTGCGTGGGCCTTCCGGATTTTCTAAACCGCCAAAAATGGTGGGTCGTGTGGGATTCGAACCTACGACCAATTGGTTAAAAGCCAACTGCTCTACCAACTGAGCTAACGACCCGCTGTGTGGTGGCGCGTATAATACTGATTTCTAAGGATTATTCAACACCTTATTTGAAAATAATTCAAAATTATACGCAGGGGCCATAATTCAGTCGGTTGAACGCCTCGCATCACAGCCTGATCAGGCATATCAACGCCCCGGCTCGTCGTTCCAAAGGTATTTGTGCAACTGCAATTGCAGGCGCACCGGCAGGTTGTCCGCGACCACCCAATCCGCCAGCTCACGGGCATTCAGGTCGTGATGGCTTGGGGAGAACAGCACCTCGCCTGCACGACGCTCAAGGCCATACTGGATCAGCTTGGACGTCGCCCAGTCATAATCGTCTCGCGAACAGATGACGAACTTGACCTGATCGTTGGCCGTCAGCAAGTCGATGTTCTCGTAGCGGTTGCGGTGAGCTTCTTTGGAATCGGGGGTCTTGAGGTCGACCACTCGGCTCACACGCGGGTCTACCGCAGAGATGTCCAAGGCGCCGCTGGTTTCCAGCGAAACCTCGTATCCGGCGTCACACAGCTGCTTGAGCAAGGGGATGGCATTGGGTTGCGCCAACGGCTCGCCGCCTGTCACACAGACGTAGCGCGGTCGGTAGCTGGCAACCTGCTCCAGGATGTCGTCCAGGGTGCGCACAGTGCCGCCGCTGAAGGCATAAGCACTGTCACAGTATTGGCAACGCAAGGGGCAGCCGGTGAGCCGTACGAATACGGTGGGCAGCCCTGCGGTGCGCGTTTCACCCTGTAACGAGTAAAAAACTTCGGTAATACGTAATGTGTCTTGCATAGTCGCCACGGGCGTAACAGCTAAACAGGCTGTCCGCCTCCGTCAGGCACTTCAGGGGATTGCGCCAACGCGTCAATCCCAGGAAGCGTGTGTCATAAAAGGGCGTGGATTCTAACGAAAAAACCCGCGCCAGGCGCGGGTTTCTTCTAAACGGAGCGCATTGCTTACAAGCGTTGCAAATCCCGTTGGGCCAACTGCGCAGCGGAAGTACCCGGATACTGGGCGACGACCTGCTGCAAAATGCCTTTGACCTTGTCGGCATGGCCAAGGCGGCGTTCCACGTCAGCGAGTTTGTACAGCGAGTCCGGCACCTTGGCGTGCTTGGGGTACAGCTGGCTGACCTTGGCAAACGCCTGGCCTGCCCCCTGCAAATCACCCTTTGCCAGGTTGACCTCACCCAACCAGTACTGGGCATTGCCCGCGTATTGGCTGTTGGGGTACTTGCGCAGGAATGCGGTAAACGCCTGGCTGGCCTTATCGAAATCCTTGGCCTTGATCAGGTCGAAGGCTGCATCGTAATACAGTTTTTCCTTCGCCGGATCACCCGGTTCACTGCTGGCAGCCGGGGCCTGGCTGGCTGCCGCGGCTCCCGCTGCTGCGCCACCGGCGGCAGCACTGGGCGTGCCACCGGCAGAAGAATTATCAGGAGTAGCGGCAGGTGCAACACCGGCTCCAATACGTCGATCAAGATCCTGGTAACGCTCCAGGCCTTCTTGCTTAAGCTGGTTCACTTGATTCTGCAGAACTTCGATGGCGCCTTGTTGCTGGGCCAATTGATCCTGCATGCGTTGCAGCTGGTTGAACAGTTCGCCCTGTGCCGAAGGCGCGGCCGTAGCCGCCCCCCCAGCATAGGCGCCGTTCGTGCCATAACCCGCTGGCGGATAACTGCTGCCGCTATTGTTATAGCCAGAGTTGCTATCCGTTACAGGAACCGCAGCCCACACCGCAAGCGGTGTGAGGCTGAAAGCCAATACAGTTAGAGCACGACGGCACGTTCGCATGACGAATTACTTACGCAGTTCGACGCGACGGTTCTGAGCCCACGACTGTTCGTCGTTGCCAGTTGCAACTGGACGCTCTTTACCGTAGGAAACCAGTTCCAGTTGGCCTGGAGCAACACCTTGCAGTACCAGGTAGCGCTGAACGGCTTTCGCACGACGCTCGCCCAGTGCCATGTTGTACTCACGAGTACCACGGGCGTCAGTGTTACCTTCCAGAACAACGCGAGCGCCGTTAGCTTTCAGGTCCTTGGCGTGAACGTCCAGAGCGCGCATGGCTTCTGGCTTCAGGTCCGAACTGTCGTATTCGAAGTAGAAAGTGGTGATCGCGCGCAGAGCAGCTTCTTCGCTCAGGGAGCCGTCGACTGCACCAGTGTTAGCGCCGTAACCAGCGTTTGGATCAACAGCTGCGCCTTCACCGGCATTGTCGCCGCCTTTAGAGGAGCAACCAACGGCTACGGACAGAGCCAGAGCCAGAGCAGCAAACTTACCAAACTTCAGCATTTCCATCGTGAAACTCCTAATGAACCCCAGTGTGTTAAGTACTTCTTTTTGTAGCGCCGCGTCAGTTCAGGTAAGGGGACCAGGATGGTTCTCTGACTTCGCCTTGTGCGGTAGGAAGCGGGAGCCTTACGCGTCCATTAATGGACACGAGCATCAAGACTCCCCGGCCCTGCTGGCGGGTGGCGTAGATTACCATGGTGCCGTTGGGCGCAACAGTGGCTGACTCATCAAGGTTGGTATCTGTAAGGATTTTTACGGTTCCGCGCTGCAAATCCTGGGCCGCAACCCGGAAATTAGTGAAACCATCCTGACGGTGAATCATTACTAACGTCTTTTCATCGGCCGAAAGCTTGGGGTTGGCGTTGTAGTTACCGATAAAGGTCACGCGTTCCGCGCCACCACCACCCACGCTGGCTTTGTAGATTTGAGGCTTGCCGCCACGGTCGGAGGTGAAGTAGATGGTCGAGCCATCCTTACCCCAGAACGGTTCGGTATTGATGCCCGGGCCGCTGGTCACACGAGTGATTTGGCGCGAAGCCATGTTCATCACGTAGATGTCCGGGTTACCGTCCTTGGACAGCACGAATGCCAGGCGCGAACCATCCGGCGACCAGGCTGGCGCACCGTTGAGGCCTTCGAAGTTGGTGATCTGCTCACGACGGCCAGTATCGATGTGCTGGACGAAGATACGCGGACGCTTCTGTTCGAACGACACATAGGCAATACGCTTGCCGTCCGGCGCAAAACGCGGCGACAGGATTGGCTCGCGCGATTGCAGCAGGGTCACGGCGCGTGCGCCGTCATAGTCGGAGCGCTGCAGGGTGTAACGCGTGTTGTCTACGGAGAAACGCTCAGCGGTGACGTACAGCATGCGTGTGGAGAACGCACCCTTGATACCGGTGAGCTTTTCAAACGACTGGTCCGAAATATAGTGGGCCATGTCACGCAGTTGCTCGGCGGTGCCCGAAACGTTGCCGGTCAGGACCTGCTGTTCGGTGGCCACGTTGAACAACGTGTACTGGATCTGCAGGCGACCACCGGCCGGTGTGATGCTGCCGACCATCAGGTACTGCGCGCCCACGGCCTTCCAGTCGCGGAAGATGACTTCGCTGGCCTGGGTCGGCTGGCTGATCATGTTGCCTTTCGGAATCGGCGCGTAATAGCCGGAGTTGCGCAGGTCGTCGCTGACGATCTGGGCCATGTCGTCCGGCAGCACGCTGCCGCCCTGCCAGCCGAACGGCACTACCGCGATCGGGGTAGCCCGATCGCTGCCGCTGGTAACCAGAATGTTCTTTTCATCCGCCGCCGCTATCCCTGCCATGCAGCAAATAACGACAAGCATTCCTCGAAGAAGGTTTCTCACAAGGCTAGATCCTCAGGTGTGAATGTCATCTTGAATGAACGATAGGGAGCGAAGTCGCTTGGTTTCATTCCCTGCATCTCGGTCAACCGGCCAATATTCTTGACTGCGGCAACCGCCGAACTGTCGAACGAACCGTCACCACTGGACTTGGCCACGCTGACCGAAGTCACCGTACCGTCCGGCAACATGCCGATCTGCAGCACTACTGTCATGCCTTTACGTGCCGAAGGTGGACGTGTCCAGCCTTCCGCTGCCCGCGCCCGGATCAGGTCGTCGAAACTGCCCGCGACTTCATCGCCACGCTCATCGGCCAAGGCTTGCTGACGCTGCGGCGTGTCGGAAAGCAAATCTGCCAGGGCCTGGGCCTTTTTCTCTTCGGCGGATTTACGGGCTGCTTCCTGGGCCTTTTTCTTGGAGGCGTCGGCGGCAGCTTTCTTCTTCGCTTCGTCGGCGACTTTCTTTTTCGCCTCGTCTGCTTCAGCTTTTTTCTTGGCGTCTTCGGCGGCTTTCTTCTTCGCGTCTTCGACGATCTTTTTCTTGGCTTCTTCAGCGGCCTTTTTCTTGGCCTCTTCCTCGGCAGCTTTCTTGGCTTCTTCTTCGGATTTCTTCTTGGCTATATCAGCCAATTGTTTCTCTTCGGCCTTTTTGGCTTCGGCAGCTTTCTCGGACTTCTTGGCTTCATCAGCCTTTTTCGCCTCGTCAGCTTTCTTCGCTTCGTCAGCCTTTTTCGATTCCTCGGCCTTTTGAGCCGCCTCTTCTTTCTTTTGTTCCGCAGCCGCCTTCACCGCTTCCTGCTCGACCTTCTTCTGTTCCATCTGCTCGACTTCGGTCTGGCGCGCAGCCGACTTCTGGGCCTCACCCGCAATCTTCTGATTGGTCTGGGTGGTGGCCTGACTTTTCGATTTCAGCTGATACAGGGTCGCCTGCACGATCGGCTTGGCTGGCGGCAGGTCCGGGGTCATGGCAAAGCTGACGAACAGCATGCCGAACACCAGGATGTGCAGGGCAATTGCCCACACGCCAGGCCAGAAGTAGCTTTCCGAGGCGGACGGCTCTCGCTGTTGCTGCATCAGGGCGCCTCGGTAATCAAGCCAACGTTACCGACGCCGGCCTTCTGCAGCCCGCCCATGGCGCCCATGACGGAGCCATAGTCGACCGACTTGTCACCGCGAATGAACACCTGGGTGTGCTTGCCGCCTTCGTTGCCGGAGCGAATGATCTTGGTCACGGCGTCAGTCATTGCCGGCAAGGTCAGGGCCTTGTCCTGCTGCTTCTGCGTGTCGACTTCGCTGCCAAGGTTCCAGTAGTAGGTCTTGTCAGCCTTGATCGAAATGGTCAGGACCTGAGTGTTGTTGTCTTGCGGCAGGGCTTCACTGGAAACCTTGGGCAGATCAACCTTCACGCCCTGGTTGAGCATCGGCGCGGTCACCATGAAGATCACCAGCAGCACCAGCATCACGTCGATGTAGGGCACTACGTTCATCTCGGCGACCGGCTTGCGCTTTTTGCGAGCTCGAGCGATTAAAGCCATTGGGAATTACCTGCTTATTCTTCGCTGGTGTGCACTTTACGGTGCAGGATCGCCTGGAATTCATCGGCGAAGGTGTAGTAACGGCTGATCAACGTTTCGCTGGTAGCGGCAAAACGGTTGTAGGCAATTACTGCGGGGATAGCGGCGAACAGGCCGATCGCGGTGGCGATCAGGGCTTCGGCGATGCCCGGGGCCACAGTGGCCAGGGTCGCTTGCTGGGCCTGGGCCAGGCCACGGAAGGAGTTCATGATGCCCCATACGGTACCGAACAGGCCGATGTACGGGCTGACGGAGCCCACAGTCGCCAGGAACGGCAGGCTCTGCTCCAGTTTCTCTTCTTCGCGGGAGATGGCGACGCGCATGGCCCGGGCCACACCTTCCATCACCGCTTCCGGGTCAACGCCCGGTTGCTGGCGCAGGCGCGAGAACTCCTTGAAGCCGGCGCGGAAGATTTGCTCGACGCCCGAATCCGGGTCCGGATTGCTGCCAGCCTGGCGATACAGCTTGGACAGGTCGATACCCGACCAGAAGCGCTCTTCAAAGCTCTCCAGGGCACGTCGACCGGCACGCAGCAGGTTGCTGCGCTGAAAAATCATGACCCAAGAGGTAACCGATGCGGCTACCAGGGTCAGCATGACCAGTTGCACCACGACACTGGCATTGCTGACCAGGCTCCACATGGAGGAATGGTCGACGACGGTAGGTTCCACGCTAAATCTCCTGCTTTGATTGTTTACCCGCGCCGCTCACGGCGGCAAAGGCCGCACGTAGAGTTTCGGGAATGGCCCGAGGTTTCAAACTGTTGGTGCGTACACACGCCACCAGGAACTGCCCCTCACAGAGCAGCGTTGCATCCGTAGCCCGCCTGACCTGCTGTTTGAATCGCAGGCTGGCACGGTTCAATTCGATGACTTCAGCGCTGACCAGCAGTTCATCGTCCAGTCGCGCCGGTGCGTGGTAACGCGCCTCGCTGGAATGCACGACGAATAACAGGTCCTCCCCTGCCAGCAAGGATTGGGCAAAGCCCAGCTCCCGTAGCCGCTCGGTTCGAGCCCGCTCCATGAATTTCAGGTAATTGACGTAATAAACGATGCCGCCGGCATCAGTGTCCTCGTAATAAACGCGACAGCGATGTGCGAACGACTGATCCCCGTTTTGCGCGCGCATACTCTAGTGCTTACTCCTCAGGTTGCCAATCCGGCTGGACAACTGTTTTTTCAATACCGGAACACATTTCCATTGCCTGAATGACGACGCCAGACACTGGGACAGCACAAACTTCAGATAAATCACCCCACATGACAAATACCCTGCAGGAGCGAGCTTGCTCGCGAAAAACCTGAGCACGCCGCGTATAACCAGACATACCGCGTTATCGTTGACGTTTTCGCGAGCAAGCTCGCTCCTACAGTTTTTTAATCGTCCACTGCATCGAGGAATTCGTCTACCACAGGCATCTCTCCCAATCGTGACGGAATATTTAGCCCGAAGTGCAGGTAGGCGTGGCGCGTCACCACCCTGCCCCGTGGCGTGCGCATGATGTAGCCCTGCTGGATCAGGTAGGGTTCCAGCACATCCTCAATGGTATGCCGCTCTTCACTGATGGCGGCGGCCAGGCTGTCTACGCCCACCGGGCCACCGTCGAATTTCTCGATCATGGTCAGCAGCAGGCGCCGGTCCTGATGATCGAAGCCATGTTCGTCCACATCCAGCAGGTTCAACGCCAGGTCCGCGACCGCCTTGGTGATATGCCCCTTGGCCCGCACCTCGGCAAAATCGCGTACGCGGCGCAGCAAACGATTGGCGATCCGTGGTGTACCGCGCGCGCGTCGGGCGATTTCGAACGCGCCTTCAGGGTCCAGCGGCAAGCCGAGGATACTCGCCGAACGGCTGACGATAGTCGCAAGGTCGGCGGTGCTATAGAACTCAAGACGTTGAACGATACCGAAACGGTCTCGCAGCGGGTTGGTCAGCATGCCGGCACGGGTGGTCGCGCCGACCAGGGTGAACGGTGGCAGGTCGAGTTTGATCGAACGGGCCGCCGGGCCTTCGCCGATCATGATGTCGAGCTGGAAGTCCTCCATCGCCGGGTACAGCACTTCCTCGACGATGGGCGACAGCCGGTGGATCTCGTCGATAAACAGCACGTCGTGAGGCTCGAGATTGGTCAGCAGCGCGGCGAGGTCGCCGGGGCGCTCCAGCACCGGGCCGGACGTGGACTTGATCGACACGCCCATTTCCTGGGCGATGATATTGGCCAGGGTGGTTTTACCCAGGCCCGGCGGGCCGAAGATCAGTGTGTGATCCAGCGACTCGCTGCGCCCGCGCGCGGCCTGGATGAACAGTTCCATCTGCTCGCGCACGGTGGGCTGGCCGATGTAGTCGGCCAGGCTCAAGGGGCGGATGGCGCGGTCCTGGACTTCTTCACGGTCGCGCGGGCCGGTGGCCGCGATCAGACGATCAGCTTCAATCACTTAAATCATTCCCTTCAGGGCTCGGCGGATCATGTCTTCGCTGCTCAGGTTCTTGTCCTTGATGGCCGACACCGCTTTGCTGGCCTCCTGCGGCTTGTAGCCCAGGGAGATCAACGCACTGACAGCATCGCTTTCGGCACTGGCAACCTGAGTCGCCGGCATATCCGGTTGATTGGGCACCAGGGCGAACATGCTCGGCACCACTTCCCAGGCCTTGAAACGGTCCTTGAGCTCCACCAGCAGGCGCTCGGCGGTTTTCTTGCCGACACCGGGCACCTTGGTCAGCGCCGAGGTGTCCTGGGCCGAAACGGCACGCACCAGCTCATCCACTTCCAGGCTCGACATCAACGCCAGGGCCAGCTTGGGCCCTACGCCGTTGAGGCGAATCAGTTCGCGAAAGAAGTCACGGTCGCGCTTGCCAATGAAACCATAGAGCAGTTGCGCGTCCTCTCGCACGACTAAATGCGTGTGCAAAGTTATCGGCTCGCCGACCGACGGCAGGCGATACAGGGTAGTCATGGGCACTTCAAGCTCATACCCCAATCCATTCACATCCAGAATCAGGTGCGGCGGCTGTTTCTCAGCCAGGGTGCCGCGCAAGCGTCCAATCACGGTTCAGATCCTTAAAGCTTGGGGTCAGAACAGGCCTGACCGGAAATAACGATTGCGCTGATGCTATCAGAGACGCAGGCGTCCGCCACGACTGCGTGCCGCGCCCAGACCATGGGGCAGCAGGCTGGAGCGGGTGTGGGCGTGGCAAATGGCAATGGCCAGGGCGTCGGAGGCGTCGATCTGGGGTTTTGAGGTGAGCTTGAGCATGTGCATGACCATCATCTGCACCTGTTCTTTATTCGCCCCACCCGTACCGACGACGGCCTGCTTGACCTGGGTCGCGGTGTATTCGGCGATTTCCATGCCCTCCTCGGCTCCCGCCACAATGGCCGCGCCACGGGCCTGGCCGAGCTTCAACGCCGAGTCGGCATTCTTGGCCATGAAGACTTTTTCGATGCCCATGGTCACCGGGCCGTAGGTCTGGATGACTTCACGCACGCCGCGATAGACGATCTGCAGGCGCTCGGCCAACTCCCCCGCGCCGGTGCGAATACAGCCCGAGGCCACATAAACGCAGCCACGCGGAGTGTGTTGCACCACGCCAAAACCGGTAATGCGCGAACCGGGGTCGATACCTAGGATTAAAGTCATAACGCCTGCAGGTTGGATAAACACATTTTGTGATACGCCGAAGTTCAAATGTGGGAGGGGGCTTGCCCCCGATGGCAGTGGATCAGTCAGAATATGTTTGGCTGACCCACCGCTATCGGGGGCAAGCCCCCTCCCACATTTGGATCTATGTAGTTCTTCAGCTTAGCTGTTCGGCCACGGATTCCGGAATGTCGGCGTTCGAATACACGTTTTGCACGTCGTCCAGGTCTTCGAGCATATCCAGCAGCTTCAACACTTTTTGCGCACCGTCCAGGTCCAGTTCGGCGCTGGTGGTCGGCAGCATCACGATTTCCGCGTCGGTACCTTTGAAACCAGCCGCCTCCAAGGCATTGCGCACCGCGTAGAAGCTGGCGAACGAGGTGAACACGTCGATGGAGCCGTCTTCGTTTGTGACCACATCGTCGGCATCCGCCTCCATCGCGGCTTCCATCAGCGCGTCTTCATCCGTACCGGCCGCAAAGGTAATCTGCCCCTTGCGCTCGAACAGGTAGGCCACCGAACCGTCGGTACCCAGGTTGCCGCCGCACTTGCTGAACGCATGGCGCACCGCAGCTGCGGTACGGTTGCGGTTATCGGTCATGCATTCGACCATCACCGCCACGCCGCCTGGCCCATAGCCTTCGTAGGTCAACTCGACCATGTCGTCGGTGTCGGCGGCGCCGGCGCCACGGGCCACGGCGCGGTCGATGATGTCACGGCTCATGTTGGCGCCGAGCGCCTTGTCCAGCGCCAGACGCAGACGCGGGTTGGAGCCCGGGTCACCGCCACCCTGGCGGGCGGCGACGGTCAGCTCGCGGATCCACTTGGTGAATATCTTGCCTTTCTTGGCATCCTGACGCTCTTTGCGGTGCTTGATGTTCGCCCACTTGGAATGGCCAGCCATAACACAACTCCGAAATTCTATAGAAACCGTATCAATCCCGCCGGGCAGGATTTCCCTCTTTTAAACGCAAAGGCGCATCCGAAGATGCGCCTTTTTGACTGCGTACCACCTTATCGCGCTTTCACGCAGCAGCCTTACTCAGCCTTCGGCGTCTCGCGCAGACGGATGTGCAATTCGCGCAATGCCTTGGCATCCACGACGCCCGGCGCCTGGGTCATGACGTCCGCAGCACTCTGGGTTTTCGGGAACGCAATCACTTCACGGATCGACTGGGCGCCGGTCATCAGCATCACCAGACGGTCCAGGCCGAAGGCCAGGCCACCGTGCGGCGGCGCACCGTACTTGAGCGCGTCGAGCAGAAAGCCGAACTTCTCTTCCTGTTCCGCTTCGTTGATGCCCAGCAGACGGAACACTGCTTGCTGCATCTCTTTGCGGTGAATACGGATCGAACCGCCACCCAACTCAGTGCCGTTGAGCACCATGTCGTAGGCACGGGACAACGCGCCGGCCGGGTTGGCTTCCAGCTCGGCCGGGGAGCACTTCGGCGCGGTGAACGGGTGGTGCAAGGCGCTGAAGCTGCCGTCGTCGTTCTCTTCGAACATCGGGAAGTCGACAACCCACATCGGGGCCCACTCGCAGGTCAGCAGGTTCAGGTCGTGACCCAGCTTGATACGCAGTGCGCCCAGGGCTTCGCTGACGATCTTGGCTTTGTCGGCACCGAAGAACACGATATCGCCATCGACCGCCCCGACGCGATCGAGGATCGTGTTCAGGTTGGCTTCGGGGATGTTCTTCACGATCGGCGACTGCAGGCCGTCAACGCCATTGGCGCGCTCGTTGACCTTGATGTACGCCAGGCCCTTGGCACCGTAGATGCCGACGAACTTGGTGTAGTCGTCAATCTGCTTGCGCGGCATGCTCGCGCCGCCAGGCACGCGCAGGGCGGCGATGCGGCATTTCGGGTCGTTGGCCGGGCCGCTGAACACCTTGAAGTCAACGTCCTTGAGCTGGTCGGCCACGTCGACCAGTTCCAGCGGGTTACGCAGGTCTGGCTTGTCGGAACCGTAGCGACGCATGGCCTCTTCGAAGGTCATGTGCGGGAATTCGCCGAACTCCAGGTCCAGCACTTCCTTGAACAGGTTGCGGATCATTTGTTCGGTGAGGCCCATGATCTCTTTTTCATCGAGGAAGCTGGTCTCGATGTCGATCTGGGTGAATTCCGGCTGGCGGTCGGCGCGCAGGTCTTCGTCACGGAAGCACTTGGCGATCTGGTAGTAACGGTCGAAGCCGGCCACCATCAGCAGTTGCTTGAACAGCTGCGGCGATTGCGGCAAGGCGAAGAAGCTACCCGGGTGGGTACGGCTCGGCACCAGGTAGTCGCGTGCGCCTTCCGGCGTGGCACGGGTGAGAATCGGCGTTTCCACGTCGAGGAAGCCGTTCTCGTCGAGGAAGCGGCGGATGCTGGTGGTCATGCGCGAACGCAGACGCAGCTTCTCGGCCATTTCCGGACGACGCAGGTCCAGGAAGCGATAGCGCAGGCGAGTTTCCTCGCCAACGTCGGAATATTCGTTCAGTGGGAACGGCGGGGTTTCCGACTCGTTCAGCACTTCCAGCTCGTAGCCCAGCACTTCAATGCCGCCGGACGCCATGTTCTTGTTCACGGCACCGGCCGGGCGCAGGCGCACCTTGCCGGTGATCTTCACGACGTATTCGCTGCGCACGCGGTCGGCGGCGGCGAAGCTCTCGGCGCGATCCGGGTCGAACACTACCTGGGCCAGACCATCACGATCACGGATATCGAGGAAGATCACCCCGCCGTGGTCGCGGCGACGGTGAACCCATCCGCAAAGGGTGATTTCCTGACCTTCCAGGGTCTCGTTCAGTTGGCCGCAATAGTGGCTGCGCATCATGGTCGTGGTTTCACTTCTCGTAATTCGAAATTCGGTGGCAGGCGTGCCTCGTCACCGTACATTAAAGCAGGGGACGGATAATGCAGGAGCCTGCGCGTAGAGTTCAACTCAGTCTGCTTTGTCGCCGCCCGCCAGGTTCTTCTTGGCGCCGGTCTTGAAATCGGTCTCGTACCAGCCGCTGCCGCTCAGGCGGAAGCCCGGCATGGACAACATCTTTTTCAACTCAGGTGCCTGGCAGGCTGGGCAATCGACCAGCGGCGCGGCGCTGATCTTCTGAATGGCTTCCAACTGATGACCACAGGAAGCACATTGATAGTCGTACATGGGCATGGAGTTGTCTCGGCGATCAGATCGTTACTGCGCTACGCCCTGCCGATGTGCATAAAGCCCAGCATGCGCAGCAAAGCGCGGGATTATATCTGGTAAATCGAGGCAGCGCAGCCGGCTTTCTGCCCGAGGCGCGGCCCGCCGGAAGGAAGGGCCGCGCCCTGCAGCCTCCGATCAGACGGGGCCAGAGGCGCTAAGGCGGTCTTTCAACAGGTGAACGACACACACCACCCGCACCAGCCCGCTGAAGTTCTTCACACCGCCATAGCGCAAATGCACTTCCCGATCGACATAGGACAACAACGCACTGACCGAGCAGGTGTTGATCCTGGCCATTTCCGTCAGGATATTCCAGTAGATCTGCTCCAGCCGCAGGCAGGTGGAAAACCCGTTGAGCCGCACCGACCGCGATAATGGCTTGGCGAGCCCCATGTCGAACCCTTTCGCGAAGGGATCGACCTTTATCTTGTGAAAACCACCGGTTTCCACGCCCTTACCACATGACATACACCTGACACTCCCTTGCCAAAACAGCAGTCCATGGGTTTTTCCCATTGGACGGTCAGCCTATAAAACCGCAGGAAGCGACGAGCAGCCAGAAGACGCGGGCGCCGGGCGTCGTAGGACAACGCCAGCAAGCGCAGAGAAACCAGTGAGCGGCGCCCCGAAGACGCCGCACGGGTTCGACGGTTATTGGTTTTCGAGCAGCGAACGCAGCATCCACGCGGTTTTTTCGTGGACTTGCATCCGTTGCGTCAACAAGTCCGCCGTCGGCTCATCGCTGACCTTGTCGAGCAACGGGAAAATGCCACGCGCGGTACGGGTGACAGCCTCCTGGCCCGCCACCAGCTGCTTGATCATCTCTTCGGCGCTCGGCACACCCTCTTCTTCCTTGATCGAAGACAGGCGGGCGTAGATCGAATAGGCACCCGGTGCCGGGAAGCCCAGGGCACGGATACGCTCGGCAATGGAATCCACCGCCAGCGCCAGCTCGTTGTACTGCTCTTCGAACATCAAGTGCAGCGTACGAAACATGGGGCCCGTGACGTTCCAGTGGAAGTTGTGGGTCTTCAGGTACAGCACATAGGTATCGGACAGCAGCCGTGAAAGTCCGTCGACGATGGATTTACGATCTTCTTCACTGATACCAATATCGATTGCCATGTTTTTCCCCTTCAATTGACGAGCATTCATTGATCAGGTGCAGGATCACTCTAGCAAGAGTGCTGGCCGCGTGCAGCCCAACGCACCCAGGCAATGTGCGGCAAATTGCCCCGCACCGCTTGCGAGGGCAGCGGCGGAAGAGCCGGTCATCCTGTAAGAAAAAACGCTCGAAAGGCCGCTCAAATTACCTGCACCTGTCTAGGACAAGCCTTAGACGCAAAAATGCCACCTCGATTGCAACACCCCGAAATGCTTGATTTGAGTAGGCACAGCCTTTGCTGTTAAATAGGCGGCGTGTGGCTGCCGTTCATTTCTGCGGCACGTCACATAGGCTGCTACCCGCGCACGTGCCCAACGCCTCCCATTGTTCAGAAGCGAACCGTGCCAGTCAGCTCTTCCTTGTGATCCGTCTTAACGTGAGTTAATCAAAATGTTGAAAATCGTCCACCTGCTAACGGGCGTTGCAGCTTTGCTGCTGTCCTTTATCCCGAGCCTGCAGCCTGAAAGCCTGCCCTACCTGCAACAACACGACGCTCTATACCTGGCCTTGTTCGGCCTTCTCAACCTGACCCTGGCACCGGTAATCCCCTACTGGAACAAAGGCACGCGTCATCAACTGCAAAACCTGGTCAGCGCGCTGCTGGTACTGACCGTCGTTGTTCAAACCCTTACCCTGCTGGCACCCATGCCTGAAGTGGGCGGCCACCCGGCCATCCTGCTCAGCCTGGTGATCGCTGTGGTCGCCATCGTTCTTCACCTGGCCATCAGCTTCTATCGTTCGTCCCCAGCGGCCGCGTCGCAAAACTACGACATGACCAACCGGGATACCGGGACCGTCAAGTGGTTCAACACCTCCAAAGGCTTCGGCTTTATTTCGCGCGACTCGGGTGACGATATCTTCGTCCACTTCCGAGCTATCCGCGGTGAAGGCCACCGCGTCCTGGTCGAAGGCCAGCGCGTGGAGTTCTCGGTGATGAACCGCGACAAAGGCCTGCAAGCTGAAGATGTCATCGCTGCCCTGCCGCGTCGCTGATTCCAGCCTGCGCTGCAAAAAAAACCGCGATCCGGCGTAGGCTGGATCGCGGTTTTTTATTGCACGCTCATTTAATAATGCGGCGGCGGGGCTTCTTCTTCCGAGGTTTCGAACTGGCCGCCCATTTCTTCCTGGCGCTTGAGCAAGGCGATCATCTGCAATTGCAGGCGCTCCACCGCTTGCTGCTGGGCGACCAGAATGTCATTGAGGGTTTCGATGGTGTCGTCCTGGAACGCCAGGCGGCTTTCCAGGTCGGTGACGCGATCTTGCAGGTCCATGGTTCAGTCCTGGGTAAAAATGAAGTCGGCAGGCAATAATTCACGCAATCGGCTACGGATCGCCGCCACCTGCTCTGCGCTGTATGGACGGGCCGGATGCTTGCCCCACACCGGCGCCGGCCATGCCACGTCATCGCGCTTGCGCACGATGACATGCACGTGCAACTGGCTGACGACGTTGCCCAGCGCGCCGATGTTCATCTTATCGGCGGCCAGGCCTTCGTTCAGCAACTGTGCGAGTGCAGTCGTTTCTTGCCACAGCGTCTGTTGCTCAGCGACATCCAGTTGAAACACTTCGCTGATACCGTCAATGCGCGGTACCAGGATGAACCAGGGATAATTCGAATCATTGGACAGCAGCAGGCGACAGAGCGGGAAGTCCCCAATGGCCAATGTGTCTTGTTGCAGGCGTTGATCTAAAGCGAACACGTGGGCACTCCGTTCGGCAGGTCAATTACAGGCGCCCAGCATACCGCCGAATGCGCGAGGCTTCACGGCGAATGCGCGAGCAGCCTGAGGCAAGCCAATTCCATGGATGCACCCTTTCGAGGCAGTCGGACGTGTGAACCACGCTAACTCGGGCTTCAACGGGATGCACCAAAATGACCCACTTGTGCTTCAAAGGGAGTCGGCCGCTACCCACTTATGAGGGTCAATCGGTAACGTTTTGCCAAGGCGCAGGTTTTTCGGGCTACCACATGAAGGTAACACCCGAATGTCGCGCCTGAACCAAACTGCCCGAGAGGCCCGTGTTTATGCGGTTTTTACACTGCCGTAACGTTTTTCACGAAAAAATGACATTCGGTTGGCGCTTTGTGCACGCTTGTTGCATTCACCTCGCTATCGTCGGCAACGACACCTGGGTGGATGCCAGGGTTTCGCGATAAGAAACAATAGCGTTTCAATGGGTACCAAGGACGATTTCAAACTTTGAAGGCGTTTGAAAAGAACATTGAAGTTGTCAGCCTAATTACCATCGGGCTGTGATTTGCGACACGGAGCTAGCAATTTACGACAGCCTCGTAAAGAAGCTGAAAGGATAGTTGGGCAAGTATCGTCAATAGCGCCGGTGTGAGATAACTTTGCGCCGACACACATAAAGAAAGAGCCGCCCAGATAAAAATACAGGTGGGACGGCAGTACTCTTCTAAACCAAAGGAGCAAATCACGATGCGCGTGATGAAGTGGAGCATGATCGCCCTGGCTGTTTCAGCAGGCACCTCGCAGTTCGCAATGGCGTCCGCCCAGGACGATTCCAAGGGCTTTGTTGAAGACAGCACTTTCAGCATCAACACTCGCGCTTTGTACTTCAGCCGCGACTTCCGCAACAACCCGTCGGGCCCGGGCTCCAAGAGCCGTGCGGAAGAAAGCGGCCTGGGCTTCAACGCCTTGTACGAGTCGGGCTTCACCCAAGGCACCATCGGTGTCGGCGTTGACGTGATCGGCCTGATGGGCCTCAAGCTCGACAGCGGCAAGGGCCGTGCCGGCACCGGTCTGTTCCCTACCGGTTCCGACGGTCGTTCGCAAGACGAGTACTCAAAAGGCGGCGGCGCGGTTAAGTTCCGCATTTCCAATACTGTGCTGAAAGTCGGTGACCAATACACCACAGCGCCTGTATTCGCCTCCGATGACAGCCGTTTGCTCCCAGAACTGCCACAAGGTATCTCGATCACCAGCAACGAGATCAAGGGCCTGAAGCTCGAAGGCGGTCACTTCACTTCCAGCGTCGCGCAGAACCAGACCTACCATGACAGCCTGGGCCTGACGAAGACCGACTTCGTCGGCGGCGTCTATGCCTTCACCCCGGAAGTCACCGGCAGCCTGTACTACGCGAAAACCGAAGACTACTTCCGCAAGTACTACAGCAACCTGAACTGGACCCACGCTTTGAGCGATGACCAGTCCTTCGCGCTGGACTTCAACATCTACGACACCAAGAGCGAAGGCGCCGGCCTGCAGCGCGCTGAGAAAGATGGCGTGACCAAGCTCGACAACCGCGCATTCAGCTTGCAGGGCGCGTACACCGTCGGCGCTCACACCTTCACCCTGGCTGCCCAAAAGGTTACCGGTGACGGCGACTACGGCTACGGCGTAGATGGCGGCGGCACTGTGTTCCTGGCCAACTCCATCGCCCGTTCCGACTTCAACGCCGAAGGCGAGAAGTCGTACCAGGCGCGCTACGACATCAACATGGCGACCTTCGGCGTTCCTGGCCTGAGCTTCATGACGCGTTACGTGACCGGTAGCGGCGCCAACACGGGCACCACCAGCAACGGTAAAGAGTGGGAACGCGACATCGAAGCCAAGTACGTGGTTCAGAGCGGCCCGGCTAAAAACCTCAGCCTGCGTCTGCGTCAAGCGACTTATCGTTCCGGTGATGGCGTTTACTACGGTTCGCCTTCGATCGACGAACTGCGTCTGATCGCGAACTACCCGCTGAACATCTTGTAATTACGCGAGTAATTACAACGATGACTTAAGGTTTCGACCTTGAATAAAAAGCCGCTCCCCTGTTTGCAAGGGAGCGGCTTTTTTATTTCAGTTACATTTCAAAAGCAATATAACTAGCAAGCTAAGTAACTATATACAACTGTCGCATTTAACCTGACCTTTCGGCCAACTTGAATGCGACACTGTTTCATGCCTTCGCCGGAGCTTCCTGCATCACGCGAATAACGCGCTGCGGGAACGGAATATCAATCCCCGCCCCTTTCAAACGGTCGCGCGCCAGTTCATTGAGCATGAATACCACATCCCAATAATCCGCCGTATTGGTCCAGCAACGCAGGGACACGGTGATGGAGCTGTCGCCCAGGGTCGATACCACTGCGACGGGCGCCGGGTCGGCCAGCACGCGCGGGTCTTTGGCCAGTTCCAGCAACACTTCACGGGCTTTCTGCAGGTCAGCCTCGTAGTCCACGCCCACATCAAACACCACCTTGCGCGTCGGTTGGCGGTTGGTGTTGGTGATGATGCCGTTGGACAGGATGCCGTTCGGTACAATCACCGTCTTGTTGTCGCCGGTACGCAGCACCGTGTGAAAAATCTGGATACTGTCGACGGTACCCGAGGTGCCTTGGGCTTCGATCCAGTCACCGATGCGAAACGGACGGAACAACAGGATCAGCACGCCGCCGGCGAAATTGGCCAGGCTGCCTTGCAAGGCCAGGCCGATCGCCAGGGTAGCGGCACCAATGGCTGCGACGAACGAGGTGGTTGCCACGCCGATCATCGAGGCCACGCTGACGATCAACATGACTTTCAGCGCAATGTTCGCAAGGCTGGTGATGAAGTGCTGCAGCGCCAGGTCGGCGTTACGCACGGCCAGCAAGCGCCCCACTCGGTGGGTAAAGACGTTGATCAGCCACCAACCAATGGCCAGGGTGATAACGGCCAGCAGTACCCGGCTGCCGTATTCCATGATCATCGGGATCCAGGACTGCGAGGTCTTGATCAAGTGATCCACTTCAGCGTTCAAATCCATCTATCTTCTCCTGTTGTGCGGATATGCGGCTTCATTGACTGCCTGAAAACGCAAATGAGCCCCGTAGGGCTCAATTGTAGGCATTGTTGCTGCGGCGTGGGACGTCGAAAACGGCCACAGGTTCCGCAAGGTGCCATCAGTCGCGGAAGTTGTTGAACTGCAGCGGCATGTCGAAGGTCTTGGCGCGCAGGGCCGCAATGGCCTCTTGCAGGTCATCACGCTTCTTGCCGGTAACACGCACCTGTTCACCCTGGATGGCCGCCTGGACTTTCAGCTTGGCATCCTTGATGTGCGCGACGATCTTCTTCGCCAGTTCCTTGTCGATGCCTTCCTTGAGCACGGCTTCCTGCTTCATCAGTTTGCCGGAAGCGTAGGCGTCCTTGACTTCAAGGCACTGCACGTCGATCTTGCGCTTGACCAGGGCCAGCTTGAGGATCTCGATCATCGCTTCCAGCTGGAAATCGGCTTCAGCGGTCAGGTTGACAGTCAGTTCCTTTTCCTTGAATTCGAAGCTGCCCTTGCCTTTCAAGTCATAGCGACGGTCCAGTTCCTTGACGGCGTTCTCGACGGCGTTGGTGACTTCGTGTTTGTCCAGTTCGGATACCACGTCGAACGAAGGCATGTCATTTCTCCAATATAAGGGGCGGGCTCAGTAGAGATGGAGCGCGCCCGAGCTAAAATGCCGGGGCATTATAGCGGTTCTTTCGCCGCGTTCACCGCTGGCGACCTTACGGAGCACACACTGATGTCGACCACCTGGCATATTCTCGGCGCCGGTAGCCTGGGTACCCTCTGGGCCACGCGACTGGCGCGCGCAGGCGTGCCGGTGCGGCTGATCCTGCGCGATCAGGCGCGCCTGACCAGCTATGCGTCGAGCAACGGCCTGACCCTGGTTGAGCAAGGCGTTGCGCACACCTACCCGGTAATCGGCGAAACACCCGACAGCCCGGAGCCGATCCAGCGCCTGTTAGTGGCGTGCAAAGCCTACGATGCCCAAAGTGCCGTCGCACAGTTACAGCATCGCCTGGCGCCGAACGCGGAACTGATCCTGCTGCAAAACGGCCTCGGCAGCCAGGATGCGGTAGCCGCCCAGTTGCCACAGGCGCGTTGCATCTTTGCCTCCAGCACCGAAGGCGCGTTTCGCGAGGACGAATGGCGTGTGGTGTTTGCCGGCCATGGCTACACCTGGCTGGGGGATGCGGCTCATCCTACCGCGCCGCTGTGGCTGGAGGACTTGCAGGCCGCCGCCATCCCCCATGAATGGAGCATCGATATCCTCACGCGCCTGTGGCGCAAGCTGGCGCTCAATTGCGCGATCAATCCGTTGACCGTGCTCTACCAGTGCCGCAACGGCGGCCTGCAGGCCCACCAATGTGAAGTAGCCACCCTGTGCGCGGAATTGAGCGAATTGCTGGAGTGCTGCGGCCAGCCTGCAGCTGCGCAAGATTTGCACAGTGAAGTGCAACGGGTGATCCAGGCCACTGCGGCCAACTATTCCTCCATGTACCAGGACGTGGCCAACGCACGGCGTACCGAAATCAGCTACCTGCTGGGCTACGCCTGCCAGGCGGCCGCCCGCCATCAACGGGTACTGCCGCATCTGCAACTGCTGCAAGCGCGCTTGGTCGAGCAGTTGGTTGCACGCGGATTGCCCAGCGACTAAGGCACGCGCTACCCTGCCGTATGTCTATTGCCTGCGAAAAACCTGATGCCACTGCGCCAGCGTCTTGAAAACCTACCGGTAGGGCAGAAACTGCTGGCCGCCCTGCTGGTACTGCTGACCACCGTGTTGCTGGTGGCCAACCTGACCTTTATCAGCGCCGCCTACTGGATCTCCCAGGAAAGCATGGCGCCCCAGGCCTTGCAGGCCATCGGTCGGCTGGTGTCCAACCCGGCACTCGCCGCTGAAGCCCTGCAGTCCCCGGCCAAGGCCAACGCGCTGCTCAATGAGCTGACCAGCTATTCACCGCTGCGCGCCGCCGCCCTGTACGACGGCGAAGGCAATCGCTTGGCGCAGATGCAACACGGTGACCGCCTGCACCTGCCCGACAACTACCGGCATATCGAGGCCTGGCGCCTCACCGAGTTTCGCAGCAACCAAGTCATCACCCTGCCCCGCACCGACCAGCCTTCGGGGCATTTGCTGCTGGTGGCCAGCAGCGAGCTCCCGGTGGCGTTCTATACCGGCACCCTCACCGCAAGCCTGGGCATCCTGATTTTCAGTGTGTTGCTGTGGCTGGTCATCGCCCGGCAGATCAAACGCCTGATCACGCGGCCGATCCATGAACTCGAAGAACTGTCGCGCCAGGTGACTCGCGAAGAGAACTACGCCCTGCGCGCAGGCCCCGGCAACCACGATGAAATCGGCAGCCTGGCGGAAGCGTTCAACACCATGCTGTCGCGCATCGAAGCCCGTGAGCAGCAGCTCAAACGCGCGCGGGATGATTCCCAGGCCGCCTACGACCAGGCTCAGGGCCTGGCCGAAGAAACCCGCCATACCAACCGCAAGCTGGAACTGGAAGTGCAGGTGCGCAGCAAGATCGAGAAAAAGCTCACCGGCTTTCAGAACTACCTCAACAGCATTATCGACTCGATGCCCTCGGCGCTGATCGCCCTGGATGAACAGCTCTACGTCACCCAGTGGAACCAGGAAGCCACCGCGCTTTCGGGCACGCGCCTGGATGAAGCCCTCAACCAGCCGATCTTCCTCGCATTCCAACCGCTCAAGCCGTACCTGCCGCAAATCAAGGCCACGGTGGAACAGCACACGGTGGAGCGGATCGAGCGGGTCACTTGGGTCAAGGACGACGAGCCAAAGCATTACGCCCTGACGTTCTACCCCTTGATGGGCGGTGCCGGGCGCGGCGTGGTGATCCGTATCGATGACATCACCCAGCGCCTGTCCCTGGAAGAAATGATGGTGCAATCGGAAAAAATGCTCTCGGTCGGCGGCCTGGCTGCCGGCATGGCCCACGAAATCAACAACCCGCTGGGGGCGATCCTGCACAACGTGCAGAACATCCGGCGCCGCCTGTCACCCGAGCTGCCCAAGAACCTGGAACACGCCGAACAGGCGGGCATCGAGCTGGCGCTGGTCAATCAATACCTGCAAGCGCGCGAAGTCCCGCAGTTGCTGGATGGGATTCAACAGGCCGGCGCGCGTGCAGCGAAAATCGTCACACACATGCTCAGCTTCAGCCGGCGTAGCAACCGGCAAATGGCCCCCTGCGACTTGCCAGCCCTGATCGACCAGGCCGTGGAGATCGCCGGTAACGATTTCGACCTGGCCATCGGTTTCGATTTCAAGGGCCAGGCGATCATCCGCCAGTTCGACCCGCAACTGGGGCCGGTACCCGGCACGGCCAACGAACTGGAGCAGGTGCTGCTCAACCTGCTGAAAAATGCCGCCCAGGCGATTCACCTGCGTGAAGACGGCAGCGAACCTGGGCGCATCACCCTGCGTACCCGCCTCAACCCGCCCTGGGCCGAGATCCAGGTGGAAGACAACGGCATCGGCATGAGCGAAAACGTGCGCAAACGCACCTTCGAGCCGTTCTTCACCACCAAAGAGATCGGCCAGGGCACCGGGCTTGGGCTGTCGGTGTCGTATTTCATCATCACCAATAACCACAAGGGCCAGATGGAAGTGCATTCCACTCTGGGCCAAGGCACCTGTTTCACCTTGCGCCTGCCCCTGGCCGGCAGCCAATTGTCCCCCGCAGAACTCACCCAACTGGAGCAATGACCATGGGCTTTCGCCTGTCGAAGATCTACACCCGCACCGGTGACCAGGGCGAAACCGGCCTCGGCGACGGTCGCCGCGTGCCCAAGGATCACCCACGGGTGGAGGCCATTGGCGAGGTGGATACGCTGAACAGCCAGTTGGGGTTGTTATTGGCCAACCTGGAGGAGCAGAGCGGCAAGCAACCCGAACTGGACGATGTGGTGGAAGTGCTCACACCCTGCCAGCATCGCTTGTTCGATCTGGGCGGCGAGCTGGCCATGCCGGTGTACAAGGCGTTGAATGCAGCGGAAGTGGATCGGCTGGAAGCGGCGATCGATCGCTGGAATGAAGAGGTGGGGCCACTGGAAAATTTCATCCTGCCCGGCGGCTCAGCGCTGATCGCCCAGGCCCATGTGTGCCGCAGCCTGGCGCGCAGTGCCGAACGCCGCTGTCAGCAGCTGAATGCTCTGGAACCGTTGGAGGGGGTTGGGTTGGCGTATATCAATCGATTGTCGGATTTGCTGTTTGTAGCCGCCAGGGTGATTGCCAAGCGCCAGGGGGTTGCCGAGGTGTTGTGGCAGGCGGCCGCCAAGCCCCATTGATCGTTTTCATGTGCCTATTGATCGTTCCCACGCTCTGCGTGGGAATGCCGCCCGGGACGCTCCGCGTCCGCCTTTAAAGTCATGACGCAGAGCGTCACAGCATGCGTTACCACGCGGAGCGTGGGAACGATCAACATCAATCTCCGGGCCAAAATGCCCGAATCCCCGCAACACCTTGCGCTCCAGCCGCCCAAGCCTGCTCCCGCTGCGCAGGCCCTACCCCGCCCAACAGAAACACCGGCTTGCTGAACCCACGGATCAGCTCGGCCGCCTGTTCCCAACCCAACGGCTGAGCCTCGGGATGAGTCTCGGTCGGCTGAACCGGCGACAGCGTGACGAAGTCCACATCCATCAACTGCGCCAGCGCCAGTTCTTCAGCGTTGTGACACGAGGCCGCCAACCAACGGTCCTTCGGCAGCGGTCGGCCCTTGCTCGCGTATTTACGCAATTGCGCCGAGGTCATGTGCCAGCCTGCCGCTGGAAAATCCCCCAGCCATTCGAACGGCCCCTTGAGCATCAACTGCGCCTTGCCCGCACACAGCCCCACGGCGTCCACGGCGAGGTCGCGGTATTTAGGGTCGTAACCGTTGGGCGCGCGCAGTTGAACCAGTTTGATGCCACCGGCGATGGCTGTTTGAAGGCCACGCAGCAAGGGCGCGGTTTCCAGTTCACCGGGCGTGATCAGGTAGTCGGCCGGCAGACGGGCTGCCGCGACAATGGGCGCGTTAGCCGCTGGAAACTCATAGTTGACCAGATCCCGCGGGGTCACCCACTCCAGGGGCTGCCCTTCGACCCCATGGGGCTCGCCGGTAAACGCCGAGACCTCCCAGACATCCAGCAACACCTGCTTGTCCGGGTAGTCATGCTGCACCTGGATCAACGGCCGCGCCGTGGTGACCTGGATGCCCAGCTCTTCCTGCAACTCGCGGGACAAGGCCGTGGCGACTGACTCATCAGCCTCCACCTTGCCGCCGGGAAATTCCCAGAGGCCACCTTGATGCTGGGTATCGGCGCGGCGTGCCAGCAGGATCCTGCCGTCGACACCGCGGATCACCGCTGCTGCTACATGCACTCGTTTCACCGCCACTGTTTCCTCTCGTTATAGCCCTTGTAGGAGCGAGCTTGCTCGCGAAGAACGTCAACGATAGCGCGTACATCCTGGATAAACGCGGTGGCATTGAGTTTTTCGCGAGCAAGCTCGCTCCTACATTCAGGTGCGATATTCCGCGTTGATCTTCACGTATTCGTGGGACAGGTCCGTGGTCCAGATGGTTTCGCTGCAGTCGCCGCGCCCCAACTCGATGCGGATGGTGATTTCTTCCTGCTGCATCACCGCCGAACCCTGGGCTTCGGTGTAGGTGTCGGCGCGGGCGCCACGGCTGGCAATGCACACGTCGCCGAGGAAGACGTCGATCTTCCTCACATCCAGGTCAGGCACGCCGGCACGACCAACGGCCGCGAGGATACGGCCCCAGTTCGGGTCGGAAGCGAACAAGGCGGTCTTGATCAGCGGCGAGTGCGCCACGGTATAACCCACGTCCAGGCACTCCTGGTGGTTGCCGCCGCCGTTGACTTCAACGGTGACAAACTTGGTCGCGCCCTCACCGTCACGCACGATGGCCTGGGCCACATCCATGCACACTTCGAATACCGCCTGCTTCAGCGCCGCGAACAGCGGGCCTTCGGTGGAGGTGATCTCCGGCAGGTTGGCCTGGCCGGTGGCGATCAGCATGCAGCAATCGTTGGTGGACGTATCACCGTCGATGGTGATGCGGTTGAACGACTTGTTGGCGCCGTCCAGCATCAGGCGTTGCAATACATCACGGGAGACTTTGGCGTCGGTGGCGATATAGCCGAGCATGGTGGCCATGTTCGGACGGATCATGCCTGCGCCCTTGCTGATACCGGTCACGGTGACCGTCACGCCATCGTGCACGAACTGCCGGCTCGCGCCTTTGGGCAAGGTGTCGGTGGTCATGATGCCGGTAGCCGCAGCCGCCCAGTTATCCACAGACAGGTCATCCAGCGCGGCTTGCAGGGCGCCTTCGATTTTCTCCACCGGCAGCGGCTCACCGATCACGCCGGTGGAATACGGCAGCACCTGGCTCGCGTCCACGCCGGTCAGCTGGGCCAGCTTGGCGCACGTGCGCGCAGCAGCCACCAGGCCAGGCTCGCCGGTACCGGCGTTGGCATTGCCGGTGTTGGTCAGCAGGTAACGAATCGACCCGGCCACACGTTGCTTGGCCAGGATCACCGGCGCAGCGCAAAAGGCGTTGAGGGTGAATACACCGGCGACGGTCGAGCCTTCGGCGCAGCGCATCACTACCACATCCTTGCGCCCCGGGCGCTTGATGCCGGCCGAAGCGATACCGAGTTCAAAACCGGCGACCGGGTGCAATGTGGGCAAAGGACCAAGACCAACAGCCATGTATGCGCTCCTTGAAATAGATGATGTGTGTGCCGTCGCTATCGACGGTGGGAATTAATGGCAAAACGCCGCGACGGCTGATGCCGGTCGCGGCGTGGGGTGTTGCAGCGTCAGGCGAAAATCTTATTCGATCTGGCCGTGGCAGTGTTTGAATTTCTTACCCGAACCGCAGTAGCACAGCTCGTTGCGGCCCAGCTTCTGATCATTGCGCACCGGGGTCTGAGCCAGGGCCACATCGACCTCTTCGCCCAACACCTCAGGTGCTTCCAGGCCAGGCGCTTCGTCGTGCTGGAACTGCATGCGCGCAGCCAGTGCCTCGGCTTCCTGGCGCAGGCGCGCTTCTTCCTCGATCGGGTCTTCGCGACGCACCTGAACGTGGGACAGCACGCGGATCGAATCGCGCTTGATCGAATCCAGCAGCTCGGAGAACAACGTGAACGACTCGCGCTTGTACTCCTGCTTCGGGTTTTTCTGGGCGTAGCCACGCAAATGGATACCGTGGCGCAGATGGTCCATGGTCGACAGGTGGTCTTTCCACAGGTCGTCCAGCACGCGCAGCACGATTTGCTTCTCGAAGGTGCGCAGGGCTTCGGCACTCGCCTGCTCTTCTTTCTCGTTGTACGCGGCCAGCAATTCGGCCATCAGTTTTTCGCGCAGGGTTTCTTCGTACAGGTGATCGTCTTCGTCCAGCCACTGCTGAACCGGCAAGTCGACGCCAAAATCGCTCTTCAACGCGGCTTCCAGACCGGCCACATCCCACTGCTCAGGCAGCGACTGTGGCGGGATATGCGCGCTGACGGTGGCATTGAGCACGTCCTGACGGAAGTCAGCGATGGTCTCGCCAATGTTGTCGGCGGCCAGCAACGTATTACGCATGTGATAGATCACTTTACGCTGTTCGTTGTTGACGTCATCGAACTCGAGCAGTTGTTTACGAATGTCGAAGTTACGCCCTTCTACCTTGCGCTGGGCCTTCTCGATGGCGTTGGTCACCATGCGGTGCTCGATCGCTTCGCCGGACTGCATGCCCAGGGCCTTCATGAAGTTCTTCACCCGATCCGAGGCGAAGATACGCATCAGGCTGTCTTCCAGGGACAGGTAGAAACGGCTGGAACCCGCATCACCCTGGCGACCGGCACGACCGCGCAACTGGTTGTCGATACGGCGCGATTCGTGACGCTCGGACGCGATCACCTGCAAACCACCGGATTCGAGCACGGCCTGGTGGCGTTTCTGCCAGTCAGCCTTGATCTGGGCGATCTGCTCAGGGGTCGGGTTGTCGAGCGAGGCCACTTCCACTTCCCAGTTACCGCCCAACAGGATGTCGGTACCACGACCGGCCATGTTGGTGGCGATGGTCAGCGCGCCGGGGCGACCGGCCTGGGCGATGATCTCGGCTTCTTTTTCGTGGAACTTGGCGTTGAGCACCTTGTGCTCGATGCCTTCCTTGTTGAGCAGGCTGGACACGTGCTCGGACGTCTCGATGGTCGCGGTACCCACCAGGATCGGGCGACCCTTGGCCAGGCCGTCCTTGATGTCATTGATGATCGCCGCGTATTTCTCTTCGGCGGTCAGGAACACCAGGTCGTTGTAGTCTTTACGCGCCAGGGGCTTGTTCGGCGGGATGACCACCACCGACAGGCCATAGATCTGATGGAATTCGAACGCTTCGGTGTCGGCCGTACCGGTCATGCCGGACAGTTTGTTGTACAGACGGAAGTAGTTCTGGAACGTGGTGGACGCCAACGTCTGGCTTTCGGCCTGGATGTTGAGCATTTCCTTGGCTTCGATGGCCTGGTGCAGGCCTTCGGACAAGCGACGACCGGGCATGGTACGGCCGGTGTGCTCGTCAACCAGGACGACCTGGCCGTCCTGGACGATGTATTCGACGTTGCGATGGAACAGCTTGTGGGCGCGCAGGCCGGCATATACGTGGGTCAGCAGGCCCAGGTTATGCGCCGAGTACAGGCTTTCGCCTTCGGCCAGCTCACCGATCTGGGTCAGCATTTCTTCAACGAACTGGTGGCCGGCCTCGTTGAGTTCGACCTGGCGGGTCTTCTCGTCGATGGTGAAGTGGCCGTCTTTGGTCACCACGCCTTCGACTTCCTCGATGTGCTGCTCAAGGCGCGGGATCAACTTGTTGATCTCGGTATACAGGCGCGAGCTGTCTTCGGCCTGGCCGGAGATGATCAGCGGGGTACGGGCTTCGTCGATGAGGATGGAGTCGACTTCGTCGATCACGGCAAAGTTGAGTTCGCGCTGGAATTTTTCATCCATGCTGAACGCCATGTTGTCGCGCAGGTAGTCGAAACCGAATTCGTTGTTGGTACCGTAGGTAATGTCGCAAGCGTAGGCGGCGCGCTTTTCTTCGGGCGGCTGGAACGGCGTCACTACGCCGACGGTCAGGCCGAGGAATTCATACAGCGGGCGCATCCAGTTGGCGTCCCGGCGAGCCAGGTAGTCGTTCACCGTCACAACGTGCACGCCCTTGCCGGACAGTGCGTTGAGGTAAACACCCAGGGTTGCCACCAGGGTCTTGCCTTCACCGGTACGCATTTCGGCAATCATGCCTTCATGCAAGGTCATGCCGCCGATCAACTGGACGTCGAAGTGGCGCATGCCCATGACGCGCTTACCGGCTTCACGGGCGACCGCAAAGGCTTCGGGGAGCAGCTTGTCGAGGGTTTCACCTTTGGCTATGCGGGCCTTGAACTCTTCGGTCTTGGCGCGCAATTGCTCATCCGACAGGGCAACCATCTGCTCTTCGAAGGCATTGACCAGCTGCACCGTCTTGAGCATGCGTTTGACTTCGCGCTCATTCTTGCTTCCAAAAAGTTTCTTTAACAAAGGCGCAAACATATCGGCAGGTTCTTCCACACATAGGGATGGAGGGCGCACCGTGAGTGGCCCGAGCAGCCCTCACGGCCGCATGCGAACGCGCATTCTACCCGGAATCGTGGGTGAGGAAAGTGGCGTTGTTCCCCGATGCGGGCACGGCGCTGTGAGAGGGCTTGTTTAAAATAAGGGCTTTTGGCGGAACTTCAACCCATCAAAGGCAGAAGTTACTTATTGATTTCATGAGAAAAGCCCTGCCCTTGCAGGGTCTCGGGGCTCACCGGCGCTTTCTGCTAAGATGACGGCTCTGTTACTTAAGGTGTCTAGACATGGCATTTCGCCCTCTTACAGCCCGCGCTCCCGGCGTGTTGCTTCGCGAAGCCAAGCCGCTGAAAGCCATCTTTGGCCACGCGCAACGCCTGGCGCATTTGCAACGCCTGCTCGAAAGCCAGCTGCAACCGGCCGCACGCGAACATTGTCATGTGGCGTCCTGGCGTGAAGGCAACTTGCTATTAATTGTCACTGACGGGCATTGGGCCACCCGCTTGCGTTATCAGCAAAAACGCTTGCAGCGCCAATTGATGGTGTTTGATGAGTTTGCCGGCCTGACGCGCATCCAGTTCAAAGTGCAGCCGCCTGCCGTGCTGCGAAGCCCGGCCGGACATACGATGGACCTGTCGGAACAGGCAGCCGAAACCCTCCAGGCCACCGCCGAAGGGATCAGCGATCCGGGTTTGCGCGCGGCGCTGGAACGGCTGGCCGCCCATGCCAGGCCCAAACCCTGAGCCTTACTTGCGCTTGCTGCCACCCAGCAGCGAGCCCAACAAGCCACGCACCAACTGCCGCCCCATCTGATTGGCGGCCTGCTGCATGGCGGATTTCAGCGCCTTGCCTGCCGTGGTGCCCAGGAATGCACCGGCTTTGTCGGTGAAGCTGGGTTCTTCGGTCGCCGGCTTGGCCTCCTCGGTCGGCCCCAAGTCTTTACGCGCCATCAGCACTTCGTAGGCTGACTCGCGGTCAATCGGCTTGTCATAGCGGCCCTGCAGCGGCGAACTGGCGATCAACGCCGCACGCTCGGCCTCGGTGAGCGGCCCGATCCGCGACTGCGGCGGTGCAACCAATACGCGCTGGACTACCTCCGGCGTGCCTTTTTCCTGCAAGGTACCCACCAACGCCTCACCGGTGCCCAACTCGGTCAGCACCGCCAAGGCATCGAATTCTGGGTTGGGACGGAAACCGTCCGCCACCGCCCGCAGGGATTTTTGCTCTTTGGTGGTGAATGCGCGCAGGCCATGCTGAATACGCAGCCCCAGCTGCGCCAGCACCGTGTCAGGCAAATCCCCCGGAGACTGAGTGACGAAGTACACCCCCACCCCTTTGGAGCGAATCAACCGCACCACCTGCTCCAGACGGTCCTGCAACGCCTTGGGCGTATCGGCGAACAATAGGTGCGCCTCGTCGAAAAACAGCGCCAGCAGCGGCTTTTCGGCATCACCGCGCTCCGGCAACTGCTCGAACAGTTCCGCCAACAGCCACAGCAGGAACGTGGCATAGACCTTCGGTGCGTCATGCACCAGGCGGCTGGCGTCCAGCAAGTGGATACGGCCGCGCCCGTCGCTGGCGGGCTGCAGAATGTCCTCGAGCTGCAGGGCCGGCTCGCCAAACAGGGCTTCGGCACCCTGCTGCTCCAGCACCGCCAGGCGCCGCAACAACGCCTGGCTGGAACCGGTGGTCATCAACGCCGCGTCGTCGCCCAACAGTTCAGGGTGATAACGCAGGTGGTTGAGCAGTGCCTTGAGGTCTTTCAGGTCCAGCAGTAACAAGCCTTCACGGTCGGCCACTTTGAAGGTCGCGTACAGCGCCGATTGTTGGCTGTCGGTGAGTTCCAGCAGGCTGCCGAGCAACAACGGGCCCATTTCGCTGATGGTCGTGCGCAATGGATGACCGGACTGCCCGTGGATATCCCACAACGTAACCGGATAAGCCTTGGGCGTGTAATTCAGGAAGGGCATCCCGGCAATGCGTTCGGCGACTTTGCCCTGGGGATTGGCCGCTGCGCCCAGGCCGCACAGGTCACCCTTGATGTCGGCGGCGAATACTGCCACGCCGGCATCACTGAAGGCTTCCGCCAGGCGCTGCAAAGTGACGGTTTTGCCGGTGCCCGTGGCGCCGGCGATCAACCCATGCCGGTTGGCCAGGCGCATGGGCTGGGCGATGGGCTGGCCGTCTGGGCCGGCACCGATAAGCAGTTGTGTGGAGTCAGGCATTTCGTCACCTTTGGTTAATCTTTAATGCAGCCAGGTCGATACAGACACTGTGAGACCCACAAAATCTAAAAACAGGACAGATATTTCCCACAGAGCCCCCTGGCGCTAGCACTCGAAGTATCACACCTTTTTTTGACGCTGCCATTTTTGCGCATCCCCTAAAGACGCGCCTCGGATATCAAGACCTTAGCGGACCCTACAAGCCATGAATAAAAACCTGCGCTTCAGCCATAAAATTTTGCTTGCAGCCTCCCTTATCGTCATCGCCGCCTTCGCGTTATTTACCCTCTATAACGACTACCTCCAACGCAACGCGATCCGTGACGACCTCGATAACTACCTGCATGAAATGGGCGACGTCACCGCCGGCAGTATTCAGACCTGGCTCACCGGGCGCATCGCCTTGGTAGAAAATGCCGCGCAGAATATTGCCCTCAACCCCGAACCGTCGGTGGTTGCCAGCCTGCTGGAACAGAAAGCGCTGACATCGTCATTCATGGCAACCTACGTCGGCGACAGCCAGGGCACCTTCACCATCCGTCCTGACACCAAGATGCCCGACGGTTTCGACCCGCGCGTTCGCCCTTGGTACAAAGGCGCCCAGACCAGCAACGGCTCGACCTTGACCGAACCCTATATTGACGCGGCAACGGGGCAACTGATTATTTCCATCGCCACCCCGAGTGCCAAGGCCGGCCAGAGCATCGGCGTGGTGGGCGGCGACCTGAGCCTGCAAACCCTGGTGGACAACATTGGCGCGCTGGATTTCGGCGGTATGGGTTACGCATTTCTGGTCAGTGCCGACGGCAAAGTGCTGGTGCACCCGGACAAGGCCCTGGTGATGAAGACCCTGGCTGACGTGTACCCGAAAGACACACCGAAGATCAGCGCTGACTTCAGCGAAGTGCAGGCCAATGGCAAGACCAATATCGTCACCTTCACCCCGATCAAGGGCCTGCCTTCGGTGAACTGGTACCTGGGTATTTCGGTGGATAAAGCCAAGTCGTTCGCCATGCTCAGTGAATTCCGCACCTCGGCGGTCATCGCTACCATCATCGCCGTGGTGATCATCATCGCCTTGCTGGGGATGTTGATCCGTGTGTTGCTGCAACCGCTGCACGTGATGACCCGGGCCATGCAGGACATCGCCGACGGCGAAGGCGATCTGACCCGACGCCTGACCATCCAGAACAACGACGAGTTCGGCACCCTGGGTACTGCGTTCAACCGTTTCGTGGAGCGCATTCATACCTCGATCCGCGAAGTGTCGTCGGCTACCGAGCAAGTCAATGAAGTGGCACTGCGGGTGGTCAGCGCGTCCAACTCGTCGATGGTCAATTCAGACGAACAGGCCAACCGCACCAACAGCGTCGCCGCTGCCATCAACCAACTGGGCGCTGCCGCCCAGGAAATCGCCCGCAACGCGGCGCAAGCCTCCAATCAGGCCAGTGATGCGCGGCATTTGGCCGAAGACGGCCAGCAGGTGGTCGAGCGCAATATCAAGGCAATGACCCAGCTGTCGACCATGATCAGCGCCTCCAGCACCAATATCGAGGCGCTGAACAGCAAGACGGTGAATATCGGCCAGATTCTTGAAGTGATCACCAGTATTTCCCAGCAAACCAACTTGCTCGCGCTCAACGCTGCCATCGAAGCCGCGCGTGCCGGTGAGGCCGGCCGCGGCTTCGCGGTGGTGGCCGATGAGGTGCGCAACCTGGCGCATCGCACCCAGGAATCGGCGCAACAGGTGCAGAAGATGATCGAGGAGTTGCAAGTCGGCGCCCGGGATTCGGTGAGCACCATGAGTGAAAGCCAGCGCCACAGCCAGGACAGCCTGGAGATCGCCAACCTGGCCGGCGAGCGCTTGAACAGTGTGACTCAGCGCATTGGCGAGATCGACGGCATGAACCAGTCCGTGGCCACCGCCACCGAGGAGCAGACCTCGGTGGTGGAGTCGATCAATATGGACATCACTGAAATCAACACCCTCAACCAGGAAGGCGTGGAAAACCTGCAATCGACTCTGCGCGCCTGCTCGGACCTTGAACGGCAAGCCGCACGCTTGAAGCAAATGGTGGGCAGCTTCCGCATCTGAGGCGAATGTGGGAGGGGGCTTGCGCCCTCCCACAGCCAATCTCGATCGAACATCTATCCCTTGCTCAGGTCCACGTAAAGGAGAGCAATGGATCGGAGGGATGTTCATCGTGCATATCGCTGACATAACCATGTTCTACGCCCCGGCCAGCGGTGGCGTACGCACTTATCTGGACGCCAAGCACCGGCGCCTGGCGCTCAAGCCCGGGATTCGCCACAGCCTGTTGGTGCCTGGCGCCCATTTGAGCGAGCGGGACGGGATTTTCGAGGTGCCGGCGCCACCGCTGCCCTTCGGCAAGGGTTACCGCTTCCCCCTACGCTTGGCTCCTTGGCGAAATGTCCTGCACGATTTACAGCCGGATCTGATCGAAGTCGGCGATCCATACCTGACCGCCTGGGCCGCCCTCGACGCACGGCGCCAGCTGGATGTGCCGGTCATCGGTTTTTACCACTCCGATCTACCGCTGCTGGTGCGTAACCGCATGGGCGCCTGGTTTACCCCCAACGTCGAAGCCTATGTCAGCAAACTCTATGGGAATTTTGACCGAGTACTGGCCCCCAGCCAGGTGATGGCCGACAAACTCACCGGGCTTGGGGTGAAAAACGTCTTCGTACAACCTCTGGGCGTCGACCTGCAAACCTTCACCCCCGCCGTGCGCGACCCCGGCCTGCGCGCCGAACTGGGGATTGCTGAAGACACCCGGCTGCTGATTTTCGCCGGGCGTGGTTCCAAGGAGAAAAACCTGCCGGTGCTGCTCAATTGCATGAAACGCCTGGGCGAGGGTTACCACTTGTTGCTGGTCGGCTCCGGCATGCCGGCCAGCGTGCCGGACAACGTCACCGTGGTCGATGGCTTCGTACCGGCCAATCATGTTGCCCGCTTGATGGCCAGCGCCGACGCGTTGTTGCACGCTGGCGACCAGGAAACCTTCGGCCTGGTGATTCTGGAAGCCATGGCCTGTGGTATCCCGGTGGTCGCCGTTGCGGCGGGCGCCTTCACTGAGATCGTCGACGAGCGCTGTGGCCTGCTCTGCGCGCCCAACAACCCCAAGGCGATGGCCGATGCGGTACGCGAACTGTTTGGCGCAGACAGTCGCCGCCTCGGGGAACAGGCTCGGCGCCATGTCGAACAGCAGTATGCGTGGGATGCAGTAGTGGACAGCCTGCTGGGGCATTACCACGCCGTGCTGGGCACGCACAAACCGATGCTCGCCCATGGCTGAACGTTCGGTCATGCTGGTGCTGCACGATGTGGCGCCGAACACCTGGGCCGATTACCGGCCTTTTGTCGAGGCCGTCGATGCCATCGGCAATGTCCCTATCACCTGGCTGGTCGTCCCGGACTTCCATCACCGTAACGCCCTGGGCGCCCACGGTGACTTCCGGCGCCTGCTCGATAACCGCGTGGCAAAGGGCGATGAACTCACCTTGCACGGTTACTACCACTGCGACGAACAACCCCGGCCGCGCACGCCAAAAGAATGGTTCATGCGACGCATCTATACCCATGAGGGCGAGTTCTACCAGTTGTCCGAGGCCGAGGCGTTGCAGCGCCTGAGTGACGGCATTGAGGTATTCCAGCGCAATGATTGGCCGCTGCAAGGGTTTGTCGCACCCGCCTGGTTGATGAGCGAAGGCACCCGGCTGGCGCTGCGCCAGTTACCGCTCGGCTATACCAGCGACCCGCAGCATTTGTATCGGCTGCCTGACTTCACGCGCATTCATGCCCCGGGCCTGGTGTGGAGCGCGCGCAGTGCGTGGCGCCGGGGCCTGTCCAAAGTGCTCAGCGACCGCCGCGAACAGCGCTGGCAGACGGCCCCGGTGATTCGGCTCGGCTTGCACCCCGTGGACATGCGCCACGAGTTTTCCCGCCATTACTGGCTACAAACCCTGCAGCGCCTGCTCGACGACGGACGCACGCCACGGACCAAGGCCGCCTGGCTGTCGACGCTGCCATGCGCCGACTGATCTGGCTGGTGCTGGCGCTGATAGTCGCGCTGGTGATTCCCGTGTGGCTGGGGGGCGGCGAAACCGTTGCGCGCCTGCGGCAGTTCCCCCTGCCCCAGTTACTGGCGATGTTTGCCATGATCATCGGCTGCTGGTTGATCAACAGTCTGCGTTTGCGCTTGTTGCTTGGCGAACAGCGCGGCCGGTTGGGATGGCGTAAAAGCCTGGGCGTGGTGATATCGACCGAGTTCGCCCTGTGCGCAACGCCTGGGGGCAGCGGCGGGCCGCTGACGTTGATGGGCCTGCTGGCACGCAATGGCATACGACCCGCCCACGGCAGCGCGGTGTTCGCCATGGACCAACTGAGCGACTTGCTGTTTTTTCTCTGCGCGCTGGTGGGCATCGTGCTGTATGCGCTGTTCCACAGCCTCAGCCCGCGCCTGGAATGGCTGCTGGGGCTCAGTGCCGTGTCGATGGTGGGTGGCGTCGTTGTTGGCCTGCTGGTGGTGCGCTTTCATCGTCGGCTGATTCGCCTGGCCGGGTTGGCACTCAAGGCCTTGCACGTGCGTGTCAGCACCCGTCGACGCTGGGCTCGCCGGCTGCTGCGCTTCCTCGCGGCATTCAGCCAAACCCTGAAATTGCCCTGGCACACGCTGCTCGAGGTGTTTGCGCTGACCAGCCTGCATTGGCTATTACGCTATAGCGTGTTGTACCTGGCGCTGCGCGGCCTGGGGGGTGATGTGCAGTGGGCCTGGAGTTTCCTGATCCAGATGCTGTCGTTGACCGCAGGGCAATTCAGCCTGTTGCCAGGCGGGGCCGGGGCGGCGGAGTTGACGTCGGTGGCATTGCTGGCGCCCATGGTGGGCAAATCCACGGCGGCGGCGGCGATTCTGATCTGGCGGGCAGTGACCTACTACTTCTATCTGCTGGCCGGTGCGCCAGTGTTTTTGCTGATGGTGGGCAAACCGCTGCTCAAACGTCTTTTTCAGGGACCTCGGGCGGCTTCTCAGGCGCCTGTAACTGCTCCCACAACTGGGCAGCGCCAGGAAAGTCAGTACCATCATCGGCACCCAGCGCGTCCGGGTCGTAGCGACTCAGACACCCCTCGCCCAGGGTAGCCGGTGGCCTGGAAGTCGCCTTATCGAGTGGGTCGGTCATGGTCGCGTCCTGAAATAAAAAGGGCCCGGAGAGTTTTACTCCCGGGCCCCCGCTTATTCAATCAACACGCGTCGATCAGAACACCACGGTCTTGTTGCCGTGCACCAACACGCGATCTTCCAGGTGATAACGCAGGCCGCGCGCCAGCACCATCTTCTCGACGTCACGCCCGAAACGCACCATGTCTTCGATGCTGTCGCTGTGGCTGACGCGTACTACGTCCTGCTCGATGATCGGACCGGCGTCCAGCTCCTCGGTAACGTAGTGGCAGGTCGCTCCGATCAGTTTCACGCCGCGCAGGGACGCCTGGTGATAAGGCTTGGCCCCCACGAACGAAGGCAGGAAGCTGTGGTGAATGTTGATCACCTTGCCGGCGTATTCGCGGCACAGTTCCGGCGGCAGGATCTGCATGTAGCGCGCCAGCACCACCACATCGGCGTCGTGCTGCTTGACCAGGCGTGATACCTCGGCGAACGCGGGCTCCTTGTCCTGCGGGTTGACCGGCACGTGGTAATACGGGATGCCATGCCATTCGACCATGCTGCGCAGGTCATCATGGTTGGAGATCACACAGGCGATCTCGCAATCGAGCTCATCGCTGTGCCAGCGGTGCAGAAGGTCCGCCAGGCAGTGGGATTCACGGCTGGCCATCAGGACGACACGTTTTTTCTGCTCCGTGTCGGTGATGTGCCAGGTCATCGAAAACTCTTCGGCGATCGGCGCAAACGCCTCACGAAAGGCTTCCAGACCAAAAGGCAGTGTATCGGCACGAATTTCGTGACGCATGAAGAACCAACCGCTGAGATCATCCGAGTGATGGCTCGCCTCGGTGATCCAACCGTTATGAGAAGCCAGAAAGTTACTGACCTTGGCAACGATGCCAACCCGGTCCGGGCAAGCAATCACCAGCCGAAAAGTGCGCATTAGGGGGAAACTCCAGAACTTCGCAAAGGCCGCCATTCTAGCGATTGCGCAGAAAAACTGCAGTACTCCTTGCGGCTTATTCTGAGCCCCGGCCGTGGCAACAGCCCTTAATAGCGTAAGGTTTTACCACCGCTATATGTACGTGCACGGCTAAGCTCAGCACTTAGCCGCATTAAGCTGATTATTCTCAGCCACTCACCTGATAATTAACTCGACTGCAGCGCATTGCCACAAACATTCAATGTAATTCACATAAATAGCTGCTTAAATGTTTACTTGGTGAAATTGCCTGACTATTATTGGGCCACTCACCCTGTCAATCAGCGTTCTACATAAGGTAGTCCACATGTCCCTGATCAACGAATACCGCGCCACCGAAGAAGCTATCAAAGAGCTGCAAGCCCGTTTGAAGAACCTGTCGCAAGACGACAAGCTGAAAACCGAGCTGGAATTCGAAGGCAAACTGCGCACCCTGATGGGCGAATACTCAAAATCCCTGCGTGACATCATCGCACTGCTGGATCCGGAATCGAAAGTTAAAGCACCTCGCGGCGCTGTGAAAACTACCGGCACCAAACGTGCTCGCAAGGTCAAGCAATACAAAAACCCGCACAACGGTGAAGTGATTGAAACCAAAGGTGGCAACCACAAGACTCTGAAAGAGTGGAAAGCCAAGTGGGGCGGTGACGTGGTTGAAGGTTGGGCGACCCTGCTGGGCTAAGCCTGGTCGGCGTCACACCCGATACGCGATACATTAAAAACGCCAGCTTGCTGGCGTTTTTTATTGTCTGGATGTTTTGCAGTTATGCAGCTACAGACTCAGGCGAGCCGCTAAAGAGTCGGCATAGTCTTGCCATTCACCCAGTACCTGGCACTGAAACGCTGTCGCATTGTTTTGCAACTCCTGGCGCGCCGCCTTAAATGCCGACAGGGTATTGGGTGCGCCCCACACCGGGTCTGACAAACGTTGCTGACAGAAAAGTCTCCAGCGCTGTTGTTCCTCATTGTTCAAGGTTTCAGGAAAGTTACGCGCGCGGTAGCGAAATAATAATTCCGGCAACCGATGATCATCGAAAGGCCATTGCTGACGCCCTAGTTGCAGCGGCTCTGCCAGGCGAACTTGTTCACATAAGCGTCGGTCACGGTCGCCGATAAAACCCTCGTAGAGCTGCTGCTCCGGATCGGCATTCGGCGCAAATTCCTCCTCGGCGTAAACGCTCGCCAACTTGTCACGCCAAACTTCCTGTGCGTCAGTTAGTCGCAGCGCTCGCGCCTGATAAACGTCCATATCCAGTTGCAACCGCTCGCGATCTTGCGCGCGCAGCACCTTCAAGGGCGCGACGACCGGGCAGCGGTTGATGTGCAGCAACTTCAGGGGTACCGGCAGCTCGCCTTCCGCCAGTTCATCACGCCGCGTATAGAGGCGCTTGCGCAACGTGTCGGCATCCAGTTCGAGCAGGCCCTGCGGGTCGAGCCCCAGGTCACAGACAATCAATGCATTGCGATTGCGCGGATGCCAAGCCAGAGGCAACACCACACCGAGGTAATGGCGCTCGGCGCTGAAGCGTCCGGAAATGTGCACCAGCGGCTGCAACAATCGCACCTGGTCCATCACCCGTTGCTTGCTGCGCAGCTGGAACAGCCATTCATACAGCCTGGGTTGTTTTTCCCGGACCAATCGTGCCAGGGCAATAGTTGCACGCACATCAGACAATGCATCGTGGGCCTGGCCGTGGTCGATGCCATTGGCTTGGGTCAAGCGCTCAAGCTTGAGCGTCACGCGCCCGTCCTGCTCGGGCCACACAATCCCTTCCGGGCGCAGGGCATAGGCGGTACGCATCACATCGATCAGATCCCAGCGGCTGTTGCCGCCTTGCCATTCGCGCGCGTAAGGGTCGAAAAAGTTGCGATACAGACTGTAGCGCGTCATTTCATCGTCAAATCGCAGGGTGTTATAACCCGCGCCGCACGTACCGGGAGCAGACAGTTCGGCATGCACCCGCGTCATGAAATCCGCTTCGGCAAGGCCCTTCTGCGCCAGGACCTGCGGCGTGATACCGGTGATCGCACACGCCGCCGGGTGAGGCAGGATATCGTCGCCGGGCTGGCAATAAAGATTGATCGGCGAACCGACCTCGTTGAGCTCGAGGTCGGTACGAATGCCGGCCACCTGCAGCGGGCGATCGCTGCGTGGGTTGATCCCGGTGGTTTCGTAGTCGTACCAGAAAATGGAGGTCACGGGCTGTTCCTGTGCTGAAGACCGGCAAAGTCTAGGCGCTGCGAGGTGTCAGGGGCCAGCGATACCTTACTGGACAAACATCCAGCAAAAGCTTGAAGGGTTGCTTCCAGCCTCGACACTGCTAGCATCCGTCTCTCTCAGTCGCTTCGCACTGCCAAGGATCGCAATGCCAACAGCTCCTCTGGATACCTGCTACCAGATCGAGACCCCCGAGGGTATCGACCTGCCCTTGCGCCCTGCCGGCCTGCTGCCAAGGGCCGTGGCCTTTGCCTTCGACCTGCTCGTGCGCGGCGTGATCATGAGCGTTCTGCTGGTGCCCCTGGCGCTGCTTGGCAACCTCGGGCTCGGCTTGGGCTCCCTGCTGCTGTTCCTGGTCAGCTGGTGGTACATGGTGCTGTTCGAAGTGTTCAATCAGGGCTGCTCTCCCGGCAAGCAGGTCATGGGCTTGCGGGTGGTACAGGACGACGGCACCCCCATTGGCTGGTCGGCGTCGCTGATCCGCAACCTGCTGCGCTTTGTCGACATGCTGCCCTTCGGCTACTTCTTCGGCGCCATCAGTTGCCTGCAACATCCACACTTCAAGCGGCTCGGCGACCTGGCAGCGGGTACGCTGGTGGTCTACCGTGATCAGGCGTCGGCCCGCCCGCGCATCCCCCAGGCAGCCGCCCTGCGCCTGCCCTTCGCACTGGAGCTGAGCGAACAGCGGGCCATACTCGGTTTCGCCGAACGCCAGGCTGAATTGTCTGCCGAGCGGGTCCATGAACTGGCTGCCATCCTCGCCGCGCCCTTGCAGGTGTCTCCGGCTCGCGCCGTGGAGCAACTCAACGGTGTGGCCCACGGTTTGTTGGGGCCGACATGAAGCAGAGCCTTTTTGAAAGCCGCCACCAGCAGCAATGGCAAACCTTCGCCGAACTGCTCAAACAGGTAGAGCAAGGCAAAGCCTGCGAGGCAACCGACTTCCCTTATCAATACCGCCGCCTCTGCCAACATCTGGCCCTGGCCCAGGCACGCGGCTATAGCAGCTACCTGGTAGACCACCTGCAACAACTGGCGCTGCGCGGTCACCAACAACTGTATCGCCATCGCAGTCAAACGACAGCCAACGTACTGGCGTTCATCCTCGCCGGTTTCCCGCGCCTGGTGCGCGAACAATGGCGCTTCGTACTGATTTCCAGTTTGCTGTTCTTCGGTAGCCTGCTCGGCATAGCGTTATTGGTGTACCTGTTCCCCAACCTGATCTACAGCATCGTCAGCCCGCAACAAGTGGCCGAGATGCAAAGCATGTACGACCCTGCCGCCAGCCGTCTGGGGCGTGCGGCCGAACGGGCCTCCAGCGAAGATTGGATGATGTTTGGCTATTACGTGATGCACAACATCGGCATCGCCTTCCAGACCTTCGCCGCCGGCTTGCTGTTCGGCCTGGGCAGCGTGTTCTTCCTGGTATTCAACGGCTTGATCATCGGCGCGGTCTGCGGGCATCTCAGTGAAATCGGCTACGGCCAGACGTTCTGGTCTTTCGTGATCGGTCATGGCGCCTTCGAACTCAGCGCCATCGCACTGGCCGGTGCGGCAGGCCTGCAACTGGGCTGGTCGCTGATCGCGCCTGGGCCCCTGGCACGTAGCGAATCCCTGCGCCTGGCGGCCCGCAAAAGCGTGCAGATGCTGTGCGGGGTCATGCTATTGCTGCTGATCGCAGCATTCATCGAAGCCTACTGGTCATCCACCACGAGCATTGCGCCCTGGATCAAATACCTCGTGGGCAGCGCACTTTGGCTGTTCGTGGCCGCCTACCTGATCTTCGCCGGCAGGACTCGCCATGCGCCTGACTGACTCCAGCGTGGTCATCCGCCCCCGCACCTCCTGGGAAGCCTTGGACCTCGGCGTACTGATGGCCCGGGAACATCGTGTATTGCTGATGAGCAGCTGGGCGCTGGTCAGCCTGCCGGTGTTCGTGCTGCTCAGTGCGCTGCTGTGGCAGTACCCGTCCTACGCCATCTTCTTGTTCTGGTGGCTGAAGCCGGCCTTCGAGCGCTTGCCGCTGTACATTCTTTCCAAAACGCTGTTTGGTGAGACGCCCAGTCTGAAACAGTCCGTTCGCCAGTGGCCGCGCCTGCTCAAGGGGCAACTGCTCGCCAGCCTCACCTGGCGCCGGCTGAGCCTGAGCCGCAGCTTCGTGATGCCCGTGAGCCAGCTTGAAGGCCTGGAGGGTCAAGCGCGTCAACAGCGCCTGGGCGTACTGCAACAGCGCAACGCGGGTGGCGCGCGCTGGCTGACGATCATCGGGGTGCACCTGGAAATCGGCCTGTGGTTCGGTTGCATGGCGCTGTTCTATCTATTCATCCCGGAGCAGGTCGAACTGGATTGGGACTGGCAGCGGCTGGCATTGGCGACCGGCCCGCAGGGGCTATGGCTGGAGCACCTGAGTAATGCCTTCTATGCGCTGATCCTGGTGTTCTGGGAACCCATCTACGTCGCCTGCGGTTTCAGTCTGTATCTCAACCGTCGCACCGTCCTGGAGGCTTGGGACCTGGAGCTGGTGTTTCGCCGATTGCGCCAACGCCTGAGCAGTGTCGCACCGCTGTTGCTGCTGGTCGTCGGGCTGACGCTGGCGCAACTGAGCCCAACGGCGATGGCGGATGAACCGGCTGATCCAAAGCCGCTCAGCACCCAGGCGGCCAGCCAATCGATCAAGGCATTACTGGAAAAACCGCCGTTCAAGAATCCGCAAACCGTCACCCGCTATCGTTTTGGCGAAGAAAAACCCGCCACTGACCCCAAAGCCCAGGGCGGCGACGGTAAGCTACCTGGCTGGCTCCAGCACTTGCTCGACAACCTCAACAGCAACACCTTCAAGCACGTGGCCCAAGGCCTGGAGATACTGCTATGGGGCTTGCTGATCGGCGGGTTGGCCTGGGTGGTGTGGCGCTACCGTGAATGGCTGCGCACGTTTGTCAGCCGCAGGCGGCGACATCGCCCCAACGCCGCAAAACCTGCGCCTGCCCAGTTGTTCGGGTTGGAGCTGGGGGTCGAGACGCTGCCCGACGACATCGCCAGCACCGCCGAACAGTTGTGGCCCACCCAACCGAGGGAAGCCCTTGGCCTGCTGTATCGCGGCCTGCTCAGCCGGCTGCTGCATGAGTTCAACCTGCCGCTCAAAAGTGCCGACACCGAGGGCCAGGTACTGGAGCGCGTCCATCAGTTGCAGCAACCGCAGTTGCTGGCATTCAGTCACGAATTGACCCGGCACTGGCAAAACCTCGCCTATGGCCACCGGCTGCCTCCCGGCGCAGCCCAGCAAAAGCTCTGCAGCGACTGGCGCGCACTCTTCAGTGGCGGGGCCAGCCAATGAAGCGACCCTTACTGTGGATGGCCCTGCTGCTGGCTTGCCTATTGGGAATGGGCGGTCTGTATGCCTGGCACAAGGCAATTCCCTATGAGGAGGTTGTAGATCACGGCCCGGCGCCGGACGCGCTGGCTAATCCTTACCTCGCGGCCGAGCATTTCCTGGGCCAGCAAGGTTTGACGGTAGCGCATGCCAACGGCCTTGAGCGGCTTGCCGACCTGCCTGCACCAGGCCATAGCCTGCTGTTGCTGGGAGAACGCGGCAACATGACCCCACGCCAGGTCGAACAGTTGCTGGCCTGGGCCGAAGCCGGGGGCCACCTGCTACTGGTGGCCGAGGCGTTATGGGATGAAGAAACCGGCAAAAGCGGCGACCTGCTGCTTGATCGTCTCGAGCTTCGCCAGGCCTTGAGTGATGACTTCGACGAGCCGGCGCCACCGCGCAAAAAGCGCGCGCCAGACCTCACCAAACTGTATGTCGACAATGAAACCAAACCTGCGTATTTCAGTTTCGACACCGACTTCAACCTTACCGACCCCAGGCACCTTGCGCAGTTTTCAGCCAACAGCGCCAAGTCCAGCCACCTGATGCAACTGGACCTGGGGCTGGGCCGCGTCACGGTGATCACCGACAGCGACCTGTGGAAAACCCCGAGCATCGGCAAACACGACAACGCCTGGCTGCTGTGGTACTTGAACCAGGGTACCGACGTCACTTTGCTGTTCAACAGCGACGTGGACAACCTGCTTACCCTGCTGATCCGTTACTTCCCCCAGGCCCTCGTCGCGCTTGTTGCACTGGTTGCCCTGGCACTCTGGCACGCCGGTATGCGCCAGGGCCCGATCCGGGCGCCCGCGCCCAAGGCGCGTCGACAGCTGCAGGAGCATTTGCGCGCCAGCGCCGACTTCCTGCTACGCCGCAACGGCCAGGGCGCATTGCTGCAGGCCTTGCAGCACGACCTCCTGCGCACCGCCCGGCGACGCCACCCCGGCTTTGAACACCTCGACACGGCGGAACAATGCCAGGTTCTGGCACTTCTGACGCGACAGCCTTCCCCTATCATCAGCCAGGCACTCGGCGCACCTGCGCTGAAACGGCTGTCCAGCGCCGACTTCAGCCGACAGGTGGCGTGCCTGCAAACCCTCAGGAATGCCCTATGAGCGATTCTCCACTGGCCACTGCCCTGACCGCAGAAAAAACCTTTGAATACGCCAGCCAACAGGCCCAGGCCCTGCGCGTTGAATTGCGCAAGGCAGTCATTGGCCAGGACGCGGTGATCGATGACGTACTCACCGCATTGATTGCCGGTGGCCATGTTTTGCTCGAGGGCGTACCCGGCCTTGGCAAAACGTTGCTGGTGCGTGCGTTGGCCCGTTGTTTTGGCGGTGATTTCGCACGCATCCAGTTCACCCCGGACCTGATGCCCAGCGATGTCACCGGCCACGCGGTGTACGACCTGCAGACCGAACAGTTCAAGCTGCGCAAGGGGCCGTTATTCACTCACCTGCTGCTCGCCGACGAAATCAACCGCGCCCCGGCCAAAACCCAGGCGGCACTGCTCGAAGCCATGCAGGAGCGCCAGGTCACGCTGGAGGGCGAGGCATTGCCCATCGGCGAGCCGTTCATGGTGCTGGCCACCCAGAACCCCATCGAGCAGGAAGGCACCTACCCATTGCCCGAAGCCGAGCTGGACCGCTTCATGCTCAAGGTGCGCATGGACTATCCCGAGGCGCAACAGGAAGTGGATATGGTGCGCGAAGTGACCCGCTCGTCCAGGGCCGACATGCTCGATGTGCAGCCTTTGCGCACCGTGCTGCAAGCCGAGGACGTGGTGCAGATGCAGCAGATTGCCAGCGGCATGCCTCTGGATGAACAGGTCCTCGACTATGCCGTGCGCCTGGCGCGGGCGACGCGCAGTTGGCCAGGCTTGACCATCGGTGCCGGTCCACGAGCGTCTATCGCCCTGGTTCGCGGCGCCCGTGCGCGGGCGCTGTTGCGCGGCGGCGAATTCGTGATCCCGGATGACGTCAAGAGTTGCGCCCTGGCGGTACTGCGTCACCGAGTGCGTCTGTCGCCGGAGCTGGATATCGATGGTTTGGAGGTGGACCAGGTGATCAAGCAGTTGCTCGACCAGATCGCGGCCCCCAGGCAGTAACGCCGGCATGAAACCGACCCGTCTGCTCCTGACCTGGCTGGGTGTTCTGCTGACTCTCAATATTCTGCTGGGCGCGTCGGCGGCGTTGCAGTTCAAGGTGCCCGATACCTTGCACGCAATCGCCTGGGGCCTGCTGTTGGCCCTGCTGTTACTGGCGATACTGGATGCCATGCGCTTGCGCCGCCGCCCTTCGGCCCGTATACAGCGGATGTTGCCCGGTAGCCTGGCGCTGGGGCGCTGGGGAGAAGTGCGCCTGTCACTGGAACACGATTATCCACAGCCGCTGACCGTGCTGGTGTTCGATCACGTGCCCGAAGGACTGGTAGTGGATAACCTGCCGCAATCCATCTCACTGCGCCCCGGTGAGCGCGGCGAGTTGGGCTATCGCGTGCGCCCCCTGCGACGTGGGCATTTCAGTTTCAGCCGCTGCGAAATCCACTTGCCCAGCCCCTTGGGGCTGTGGTCGGCGCGGCGCTGGATCGAAGCCTCGGATGCCACCCGCGTGTACCCGGATTTCGCGCGTTTATCCGGTGCCCGGTTGCAGGGTGTGGATAACTGGCTGAGCCAACTGGGTGTACGTCAGCACCAGCGGCGCGGACCAGGCCTGGAATTTCATCAATTACGCGAATTTCGCGACGGTGACAGCCTGCGTCAGATCGACTGGAAAGCCACGGCACGCCAGCGCACGCCGATTGCCCGCGAGTATGAGGATGAGCGCGACCAGCAGATTGTATTCATGCTCGATTGCGGCCGACGCATGCGCAGCCAGGACGACGAGTTGTCCCACTTCGACCACGCGCTGGACGCCTGCCTGTTGCTGAGTTATGTCGCCTTGCGCCAAGGCGATGCAGTCGGGCTCTGTACCTTTGCCAGCGACCAGCCGCGTTACCTGGCGCCGGTCAAGGGCAGCGGCCAATTGAACGTCTTGCTCAATACAGTCTATGACCTGGAAAGCACACGCCAGACCGCTGACTATGAGGCCGCCGCCAGCCAATTGCTGGCTCGGCAAAAGCGCCGCGCCTTGGTGATCGTGGTGACCAACCTGCGCGATGAAGACGATGCAGCACTGATGAGTGCCATCAAGCGGATCGGTCGACACCATCGGGTACTGGTCGCCAGTCTGCGAGAGGAAGTACTCGACCAACTGCGCCAGGCCCCGGTACAAACCCTACCCGAAGCACTGGCTTACAGCGGCGCGGTTGACTACCTCAACATGCGCAACCAGCTGCATGATCGCCTGGGCGCTCATGGGTTGTCGGTGTTGGATAGCCTGCCATCGGAGTTGGGCGCCGCGTTGGTGACACGTTACCTGCACTGGAAAAAAGCCGGGGTGTTCTGACGGCAAGCGCACGGCCACGGTAGGCACAGGTCCCCATGGCCGACTGCACATGATAGTCAAACGGGTGCCTGTAAAGGATCGAAACTGAAGTAATGCAACAAGGCGCTGATCAGCTGCGCGTATTCTTCGCACGCCTGACGCACGCGGAACCCCGAGTCGTAATGCTGCGGGTTGACATCTTCACGGCTCCACAAACAGGTTGCGGTGAGGTCAACAGCCTGGAACTCGCCGTCCGGCCCTGGAATCTTCAGGCGCAGCTCAAAATCTGCGCCGATCATCATTGGTAGCTGGCTGATCAGCATCAGCCCTTCTTCAGAAACGTCGCCCAGATAGCCGATTGGCTTGTCCGTAAGCCGATTGAACACCTGCAGGAAATAAGGTAGCTGATGCCGTTCGATCCGTCGTTCGATAAACATGGTGAGGTCGCCATCCAATAAAGCCAGTGATTCGGAACAAGCCCATCGCTCGCTCTCCCTGGATATCGGTGTGACAAGAAATCGTTGCCACGAGACAGCTGCCGAATCCGGGCATTACATTCTTTTGAACAGAAAGTTGTACAAACATCTATTCAAAGAATAACCCAAGACTGGAAAGAGGCCAGTTATGAAGCGACGAATACCCTCATAAAGACGCCGGCCGTGGTTGCGCTGCGGTCACGCCAGAGAAATGCCCCAGCTGGCGCAGGGTATCGAGCCGGGCTTGGGCTCGGTAAGCGTACTCGCTTGATGGGTATTGGCTGATGATGAATTGGTAGGTTTGCGCAGCATCGACGAACAGTTTCTGGCGCTCCAGGCACTGCCCGCGCAACATCGAAACCTCGGGCTGCACATAGCGGCGGGTGCGGCTTTCACGGTCTACCTGGGACAATTCCAGGGTAACCCGTGCGCAGTCACCCACCCCATAGGCGCGGTAAGCGTTGTTCAAATGATGGTCCATCGACCAGCGGGTGCAGCCGACAACACTGACGGCCAGGGCAGCAACGAGCAAAATTCGCATGGGGGTTCTCCTGTCTTGTGCAGTGTATCGACCTATCGTCCAAAATCTTCAAGGGCGTTCACCTTTGCACCGCAGCAAAAACAAGCCGATCGTCGATAAGTAGTGCAAACGAACAATGACTACAACGAAAGAGCATAGTAGCCTTCCCCAGCGCTTGAACTCAGGAGTCTGTGCATGTCCGTCCGTCGTACCAAAATCGTCGCCACCCTTGGCCCGGCCAGCAACTCGCCGGAAGTCCTCGAACAGCTGATTCTGGCTGGTTTGGACGTTGCCCGTCTGAACTTCTCCCACGGCACCCCGGACGAGCACAAGGCTCGCGCCAAGCTGGTGCGGGACCTGGCTGCCAAACACGGCCGCTTCGTGGCGTTGCTGGGTGACCTGCAAGGCCCGAAGATCCGTATCGCCAAATTCGCCAACAAGCGGATCGAGCTGAAGATCGGTGACAAATTCACCTTCTCCACCAGCCATCCGTTGACCGAAGGCACCCAGGACGTCGTAGGCATCGACTATCCGGATCTGGTCAAGGACTGCGGCGTCGGCGACGAACTGCTGCTGGACGACGGTCGCGTGGTGATGCGCGTCGACACCGCTACCCCGACCGAACTGCATTGCACCGTGATCATCGGCGGCCCGCTGTCCGACCACAAAGGCATCAACCGTCGCGGCGGTGGCCTGACGGCACCGGCCCTGACTGAAAAAGACAAGGCCGACATCAAGCTCGCCGCCGAAATGGAAGTGGACTACCTCGCCGTGTCCTTCCCGCGCGACGCCGCCGACATGGAATACGCACGTAAACTGCGCGACGAAGCCGGTGGTACCGCCTGGCTGGTGGCCAAGATCGAACGTGCCGAAGCCGTGGCTGATGACGAAACCCTGGATGGCCTGATCAAGGCTTCCGACGCCGTCATGGTTGCCCGTGGCGACCTGGGCGTGGAAATCGGCGATGCCGAGCTGATCGGTATCCAGAAGAAGATCATCCTGCACGCACGCCGCCACAACAAAGCGGTGATCGTTGCGACCCAGATGATGGAGTCGATGATCCAGAACCCGATGCCGACCCGCGCCGAAGTGTCCGACGTGGCCAACGCCGTGCTCGACTACACCGACGCCGTGATGCTCTCGGCTGAAAGTGCCGCTGGCCCGTACCCGCTGGAGGCCGTCCAGGCCATGGCGCGTATCTGCGTCGGTGCCGAGAAGCACCCCACCAGCAAGACCTCCAGCCACCGCATCGGCAAGGTCTTCGAAAGCTGCGACCAGAGCATCGCGTTGGCCGCCATGTACACCGCCAACCACTTCCCGGGCGTTAAAGCGATCATCGCCTTGACTGAAAGTGGTTATACGCCGCTGATCATGTCGCGCATCCGCTCGTCGGTGCCGATCTACGCGTTCACCCCCACCGCGAAGCCCAGGCCCGTGCGGCGCTGTTCCGTGGCGTGTACACCATTCCGTTCGATCCGGCTTCGCTGGCCCCGAACGAAGTCAGCCAGAAAGCTATCGACGAGCTGGTCAAACGCGGCGTCGTCGAGAAAGGTGACTGGGTCATCCTGACCAAGGGCGACAGCTATCACACCACCGGCGGCACCAATGGCATGAAGATCCTGCACGTGGGCGACCCGCAGTTCTGAGTGACACGCTGAAAAAACAAAAGCCCTGCCATGAGAATGGCGGGGCTTTTTTGCATTTCAAATGCCGGTTGAGGTGTTGAACCCTCAGGCCTCATCGGGGGCAAGCCCCCTCCCACAGTTAATCGCGTACACCCGCAAAGCATGTGCTCAACAGTCAGCGCTCAACCACGAGGCAGGAACACATCGGCCAGCAGTTGATTACGCGGCAGCCCCGCCAGAAACAAGCGCTTGGAAAAGGCTTCGACGCTGTCCGGATGCCCGCAGACTAAGGCCAGCGTTTGCCGCGAAATAAGCCGCAGCTGCCCCAATGCCTGGGCCAACTCATCTGCGGTCCACAACTCCACCGTAAGGTTCTGATGCTGCGCGGCCAGCGCCGTCAGGGGTTCGGCCAAGTAGTGAGCCTGGGCATCATGAGCCAGGTGAATGACGCGGATGGCACCTTGGTGATCCTGGCGCAACGCTTCACGCAACACCCCCCACAACGGACCCAGCCCAGCGCCGGAGGCCAGCAGCCACAGCGGCCGGGCTTGCCAGTCGGGATCATACTGCAGCGCCCCACCCCGCAACTCACCCAGGTTTAAAGCATCACCGATCTTGAAGTGGCGAGCGGCATCGCTGAATGCCCCGGGTTGACGGCAATCGATATGAAACTCCAGGTACGGGTCCTGCTGGGGCAAGCTCGCCAGGGAATACGGACGTGCCACCTGCCCTGCCCACAACACCAGATGCTGCCCGGCGCGGTATCGCAGGCCACGCTCGGGTTGAAGGCGCAGGCGCAGCACCGTCGGACTCAGCCAATCCGCACCCACCACCTGCGCCGCCATGCCGTCGCGCAGCGGGTCAAAGGCTTCGACCCGCAGATCGCCGCTGACCCGACACTGACACGCCAGGCGCCAGCCGTCCTGGCGTTGCGCCGGGCTCAACGCCTGAGGTTGCTTGTCTTCAACCTCGCCCTGGCAACGCACCAGGCAGGCATGGCAACTTCCGGCGCGGCAACTGGAGGGCACGGCCACCCCCGCCTGAGTCAAGGCGTCCAGCAGGTTGCTGCCGGTAGTCACCGGCCAATGGCGTTCGCCGACGTACAGTTCAGGCATAAACGGACTCAATCACAAGGGGCGCGCACAGGGAATCATGCCTGCGACAGTTTGACCATAGTCGGGTGTATCAGCCACCGTGCCGGGTTATACTGCCGCGCCTTTTTAGCGTCGCGCCTGCACCAGTGGCGTGCCTTGGAAAGGTGGTTTCAGCCGACCGATGCACCCTTGCTGAAGCCACCTTATTGAATGTTCCCTTATAGAGGAGCGCGACTCATGACCGTGATCAAGCAAGACGACCTGATTCAGAGCGTTGCCGACGCCCTGCAATTCATTTCCTACTACCACCCCGTTGATTTCATCCAGGCGATGCACGAGGCCTATCTGCGCGAAGAATCGCCGGCCGCCCGTGACTCCATCGCCCAGATCCTGATCAACTCGCGCATGTGTGCCACCGGCCATCGGCCAATCTGCCAGGACACCGGTATCGTGACCGTGTTCGTGCGCGTGGGCATGGATGTACGTTGGGATGGCGCCACCATGGGCCTGGACGACATGATCAACGAAGGCGTGCGTCGCGCCTACAACCTGCCGGAAAACGTCCTGCGCGCTTCCATCCTTGCCGACCCGGCAGGCGCGCGCAAGAACACCAAGGACAACACCCCGGCGGTGATCCACTACTCCATCGTCCCGGGTAACACCGTGGAAGTGGACGTGGCCGCCAAGGGCGGTGGTTCCGAGAACAAGTCGAAAATGGCCATGCTCAACCCGTCCGACTCGATCGTCGACTGGGTGCTCAAGACCGTGCCGACCATGGGCGCCGGCTGGTGCCCACCGGGCATGCTCGGCATCGGCATCGGCGGCACCGCCGAGAAAGCCGCGGTGATGGCCAAGGAAGTGTTGATGGAATCCATCGACATCCACGAGCTGAAGAAGCGCGGCCCGCAGAACCGCATCGAAGAGATGCGCCTGGAGCTGTTCGAAAAGGTCAACCAACTGGGCATCGGCGCCCAGGGCCTGGGCGGCCTGACCACCGTGCTCGACGTGAAGATCATGGACTACCCGACCCACGCCGCGTCCCTGCCGGTGTGCATGATCCCGAACTGCGCCGCCACCCGCCATGCGCACTTCGTGCTTGACGGTTCGGGCCCGGCGTCGCTGGAAGCGCCACCGCTGGACGCCTACCCGGAAATCGTCTGGGAAGCCGGCCCATCGGCCCGTCGCGTCAACCTCGATACCCTGACGCCCGAAGAAGTGCAAAGCTGGAAACCGGGCGAAACCGTGTTGCTCAACGGCAAGATGCTCACGGGTCGCGACGCGGCGCACAAGCGCATGGTCGAGATGCTGAACAAGGGCGAAACCCTGCCGGTGGACCTCAAGGGCCGTTTCATCTACTACGTCGGCCCGGTTGATCCGGTGCGCGAAGAAGTGGTTGGCCCGGCGGGCCCGACCACCGCGACGCGGATGGACAAGTTCACCCGTCAGATCCTCGAGCAAACCGGCCTGCTGGGCATGATTGGCAAATCCGAGCGCGGCCCGACCGCCATCGAAGCGATCAAGGACCACAAGGCCGTGTACCTGATGGCCGTGGGCGGCGCCGCTTACCTGGTGGCGCAGGCCATCAAGAAGTCGCGCGTTGTCGCTTTCGCCGAACTGGGCATGGAAGCGATCTACGAGTTCGACGTGAAGGACATGCCGGTCACCGTTGCGGTGGACAGCAAGGGCGAATCCGTACACATCACCGGTCCTGCGATCTGGCAGAAGAAGATCAGTGAGAGCCTGGCGGTGGAAGTTCAGTAAGTAAAGGTGGGAGGGGGCCTTGCTCCCTCCCACACAAGTTTCGGGCAGCCCATGCTATGGTGCTCGCCCCCACTGCGCCTGTTCATCCTCGTATGATCGCAATCCCTCGCCCCCTGCGCCTGACCTTCTATTCCCTGCTGATCGTCGCCGGTGCGGTGCTGGCGGCAGCTGTGGCCACGCGCCATGCCGAACGCCAGGCCTTGGTGGACGACGCCGCCCGTGCCAATCAACAGCTGGCGCTGTATGCCAACTCGCTGCACACCCTGATCGAACGCTACCGTGCCCTGCCCGCCGTGCTGGCGCTGGACTCGGAGATGATCAACGCCTTGAAAGGCCCGCTGGACGCCACCACCCAGGACCTGCTCAACCGCAAGCTGGAACGCATCAACGGCGCCGCCCAGTCTTCCACCCTCGAATTAATGGACCGCACCGGCCTGGCCGTGGCCGCCAGCAACTGGAACCTGCCCAGCAGCTATGTGGGGCACAACTACGCGTTTCGGCCGTATTTCAGCCAGACCCTGAGCCAGGGCACCGGGCGCTTTTACGCGGTGGGGGTGACCACCGGCATACCGGGTTACTTTCTTTCCAGCGCCGTTGTCGACGAACACGAGCAGTTTCTCGGCGCCATGGTGGTCAAGCTCGAATTCCCTGAGCTTGAGCGTGAATGGGCCCAGGGTAACGACCTGCTCCTGGTCAGCGACGCGCGCGGGATCGTGTTCATCGCCAACCAGCCGGGCTGGCGCTACCGCAACCTGCGTGCGCTGTCGGCCAGCGACCTGGCCGAACTCAAGGCCACCCGCCAATACGACAAAAAGCAATTGCAGCCGCTGGAGACCAGCACCTTGCAGCGCTTCGGCGACAACAGTCACCTGATGCGCGTCAACGGCCCCGACGGCAACGCCAACTACATCTGGGAATCGCTGCCGCTCAAAGCCGAAGGCTGGACCCTGCACCTGCTGCGCAAACCCCAGTTCCCGTTTGAAGACCAACGCAACGCCGGCCTGGCTGCCGCCGGGTCCTGGCTGGCATTGGTGTTCCTCGTGCTGTTTTTGAGCCAACGCTGGCGCCTGGCGCGTCTGCGTCAACGCAGCCGTGAAGAGCTCGAGCAATTGGTCGAGGAACGCACCCGGGCCCTGCGCACCGCCCAGGATGGCCTGGTGCAGTCGGCCAAGCTGGCGGCACTGGGGCAGATGTCCGCTGCCCTCGCCCATGAAATCAACCAACCGCTGACCGCCCAGCGCATGCAATTGGCGACCCTGCGGCTGTTGCTCGACCACGGCCGCGTGGACGATGCCTACAAGGCACTCACACCACTGGATGACATGCTCACCCGCATGGCCGCGCTGACGGGCCATCTCAAGACCTTCGCGCGTAAAAGCCCCAGCGGCCTGCGCGAACGCCTGGATCTGGCCACCGTGGTCGATCAATCCCTGCACCTGCTCGACGCACGCTTGCGCGATGAAGCCATCGGCGTAGTGCTGGACCTGACCCGCCCGGCCTGGGTACGCGGCGACGCGATCCGCCTGGAACAAGTGCTGATCAACCTGCTGCGCAACGCCCTGGATGCCATGGCCGACAAGCCGCGCAAACGCCTGGAAATCCGCCTGCACGCCGACCAGCAGCTCTGGCAGTTGAGCGTCAGCGACAGCGGCGGTGGGATTGCCGAAGAACACTTGAACAACGTATTCGACCCCTTCTTCACCACCAAGCCGGTGGGTGACGGGCTCGGCTTGGGGCTGGCCGTGTCCTACGCTATCGTGCATGAACTGGGCGGACGTCTGATCGCCGGCAACCGGGGCGACGGCGCGATATTTACCCTGACCTTGCCTGTCGCGCTGGAGACGCCCGACCTATGTTGAACGCGGTGATTGTGGTGGATGACGAAGCCAGCATTCGTACGGCCGTCGAACAATGGTTGAGCCTGTCCGGGTTTGCGGTGCAGTTGTTCAGCCGTGCCGAGGAATGCCTGGCGCAGTTGCCCAGGGACTTTCCCGGCGTGATCCTCAGCGACGTGCGCATGCCCGGCCTCAGCGGCCTGGAGCTGCTGGCCGAAGTGCAGCGGCGCGATGCCGACTTGCCGGTCATCCTGCTCACTGGCCATGGCGACGTGCCGATGGCCGTCGAAGCCATGCGCGACGGCGCCTACGACTTCCTGGAAAAACCCTTCAGCCCGGATGCGTTGCTCAATAGCCTGCGCCGCGCGTTGGATAAACGCGGGCTGATCCTGGAAAACCGCCGCCTGCATCGCCAAGCCGATCATCGCGCCCAGCTGGAATCCAGTCTGCTCGGGGTATCCAAGAGCCTGCAAACCCTGCGACGCCAGGTGCTGGACCTGGCGTCGCTGCCGGTCAACGTGTTGATCCGCGGCGAGACCGGCAGCGGCAAAGAGCTGGTTGCGCGCTGCCTGCATGATTTCGGCCCGCGAGCGAAAAAGCCGTTTGTCGCGCTCAACTGCGCCGCGATCCCCGAGCAGCTGTTCGAAGCCGAGCTGTTCGGCCATGAAAGCGGCGCATTCACGGGGGCCCAGGGCAAGCGGATCGGCAAGTTGGAATACGCCCATGGCGGCACGCTGTTCCTCGATGAAATCGAAAGCATGCCCTTGGCCCAGCAGGTAAAACTGCTGCGCGTGTTGCAAGAGCAGAAGCTGGAGCGCCTGGGTTCCAATCAGAGCATTCATGTGGATTTACGCATCATCGCGGCCACCAAGCCGGACTTGTTGGAAGAGGCCCGCGCCGGGCGCTTTCGCGAAGACCTGGCGTATCGTCTCAACGTCGCGCAACTGCGCCTGCCGCCGTTGCGCGAGCGGCGCGAAGACATCCCGCTGCTGTATGAACATTTTGCCCAGGACGCTGCCCAGCGCCTGGGACGCAGCGCCGAGCCGCTAAGCGGTCCGGCGCTGGGACGCCTGCTCAGCCATGACTGGCCAGGCAACGTGCGCGAACTGGCCAACGCTGCCGAGCGCCAAGTGCTGGGGCTTGGCGAGCCGGAACCGGAGGGCATCGAGGCCGGGCAATCCTTGGCGGCGCAGCAGGAAGCCTTCGAGGCGCATTGCCTGAAAGCTGCGCTGACCCGGCATAAAGGCGATATCAAGGCGGTGCTGGCCGAACTGCAACTGCCGCGCCGGACCCTCAATGAAAAGATGCAGCGGCATGGGTTGGTAAGGGAGATGTTTCTCTAGCGGTCTTCAGATCGCCATCGGGGGCAAGTCGAATCGTCGCACCGCCCCTCCCACATTTTGACCTCATTGTTCCTGAATAAACGCGGTCCACTGTGGGAGGGGGCTTGCCCCCGATGAGGCCAGCAGCCATAAGCGGATTTCCGCTCATCAGTCCAAAACCATCAGCGACATTCCGCTCAAAAAAATTCTGCAACCCTTCTAAACCGGGCCTTCAACCACCTGGCACAGCTCCTGCTACAGCCCGAACCAGGCTGCGCACGCGCCGCTCCATAAAAACAACTAGATGAAGGATCCTTCAATGGATAACACCAACACCCTGCCTCTGGGGTCGGCGGCCGCGCCGGCAAAAGAACGCACAACCTCCAGCCGGATCAGATCGATCTTCAGCGGCTCCGTCGGCAACATGGTCGAGTGGTACGACTGGTACGTCTACGCCGCTTTCTCGCTGTACTTCGCCAAAGCCTTCTTCCCCAAAGGCGACACCACCGCCCAATTGCTCAATACCGCCGCCATCTTCGCCGTGGGCTTTTTGATGCGCCCGATCGGCGGCTGGTTGATGGGCCTGTACGCCGACAAGGTCGGGCGCAAGAAAGCCCTGATGGCCTCGGTCTACCTGATGTGCTTCGGCTCACTGTTGATTGCCCTGAGCCCAGGCTATGAAATCATCGGTATCGGTGCGCCCATCCTGCTGGTGTTTGCCCGCCTGCTGCAGGGGCTGTCGGTCGGTGGCGAATACGGCACCTCCGCCACTTACCTCAGCGAGATGGCGACCAAGGAGCGTCGTGGTTTCTATTCCAGCTTCCAGTACGTCACCCTGATCTCGGGCCAGCTCATCGCCCTCGCGGTGCTGATCGTGCTGCAGCAAGTGCTGACCACCGAGCAACTGTATGCCTGGGGCTGGCGCATTCCGTTCGCCATCGGCGCGCTGTGCGCAGTGGTTGCGCTGTACCTGCGGCGCGGCATGGAAGAAACCGAGTCATTCACCAAGAAAGAAAAAGCCAAGGAAAGCGCGATGCGCACCTTGATGCGCCACCCCAAGGAACTGCTCACCGTGGTCGGCCTGACCATGGGCGGCACCCTGGCGTTCTACACCTACACCACCTACATGCAGAAATACCTGGTGAACACCGTCGGCATGAGCATCTCCGACTCCACCACCATCTCGGCGGCGACGCTGTTCCTGTTCATGTGCCTGCAACCCTTGGTCGGCGGCCTGTCGGACAAGATTGGCCGTCGGCCGATCCTGATCGCCTTCGGCATCCTCGGCACTCTGTTCACGGTGCCGATCCTCACTACCCTGCACACCATCCAGAGCTGGTGGGGCGCGTTCTTCCTGATCATGGCGGCGCTGATCATCGTCAGCGGCTATACCTCGATCAACGCAGTGGTGAAAGCCGAGCTGTTCCCGACCGAAATCCGCGCCTTGGGCGTAGGCCTGCCGTATGCCCTGACCGTGTCGATCTTCGGCGGCACCGCTGAATACATCGCGCTGTGGTTCAAGAGCATCGGCATGGAAACCGGCTATTACTGGTACGTGACCGCGTGTATCGCGGTGTCGTTGGTGGTCTATGTGACCATGAAGGACACGCGCAAACACTCGCGCATCACCACCGACTAACTGGATGATGAGATAAAACCTGTGGGAGGGGGCTTGCTCCCGATAGCGGTGTGTCAATCAATATATTACTGACTGACACCCTGCTATCGGGGGCAAGCCCCCTCCCACATTGGGTATGATGTTTGCCCCGAAACCGAGAGCAGAACTGGCCCATGTCCGACGATATCCATTTCTACGAACCCGCCAACGGCCACGGCCTGCCCCATGACCCGTTCAATGCCATCGTCGGCCCACGCCCGATCGGCTGGATCTCATCCCACGACCGCGAGGGCCGCCTGAACCTGGCGCCCTACAGTTTCTTCAATGCGTTCAACTACATTCCGCCGATCATTGGATTTTCCAGCGTGGGGCGCAAAGACAGCCTGAACAATATCGAGCAGACCGGCGAGTTTGTGTGGAACCTGGCGACCCGCCCACTGGCCGAGCAGATGAACCAGAGTTGCGCAGCCGTTTCGCCAGAGGTGAATGAATTCGAGTTGTCCGGCCTGACGCCGGTGGCGTCGAAAGTCGTCGGCGTACCGCGAGTGGGCGAGAGCCCGGTGTCGTTCGAATGCAAGGTGACGCAGATTATCCAGCTGCAACGCGCCGACCAGCAGCTGGTACCCAGCTGGCTGGTGCTGGGCGAAGTGGTCGCGGTGCACATCGCCAAATGGCTGCTCAAGGACGGGATCTACGACACCGCCGCCGCCGAGCCGATTTTACGCGGTGGCGGCCCGGCGGATTATTTCCAGCTAGGGCCGGAGGCGCTGTTCAAGATGTACCGCCCAGGCGCCACAAAGCCCTGACTGAAATGCAATAAACATGTGGGAGGGGGCTTGCTCCCGATGGCGGTGTATCAGCTACAACTCAGTTGACTGACACATCGCCATCGGGGGCAAGCCCCCTCCCACATTTAGTCCCAAATCAGCTGGCCTTCCGCGTCCACATCGACCAGATACTCAAGCCGCGCCGCCGCCGCTTCATCGGCGTCGGAAGCCGTCTTGAACGTCTGCCCATCGAGAATCTTGTGAAAGCGCGGTGCACCCATGCCATCCAGTGCCTTGACGGCGATGGCGGCACTGTAGCCGCCCTCTCCCGGTACTACGGCGGAAACGGCTTCGTGGTGGGCAAATTGTTTACGTGCCATGTTTGAACGTCCTGGCCAATGAAAAGTCGGCCATTCTAACGCTCTAGCCGGCCAGTTGCAGGTACTCGCCGTAGGCTTTGACGGCGGATGCATCGGTGAAGGTCTGGAAGTCCATGCTGCGCACGACCATGTCGTTCAGCAACTCGGTGAAGATCATCAGGGCCGGAGAATTGAAGTAGGCGCTCATCGCCTGCTCGCTGCTCCAGAAGCCCGAAATCAGCCATACATCGGGATCGGTCTGGGAATGCTGCACGGTAAATTGCAGGCAACCCTGAGCCTGTCGGCCCGGTTCGATCAAGCTGCTCAAGCGTGCACCGAGTTCGGTGCTGCACCCGGTACGGGCGCGGACAAAGGCCATATGGCTCGCGGGAATGGGGGTGGACATGTTCGACTCTCCCGTTGAGAAGTGATGCTCGGCAAGCACTGTGAGGGCGTGTTGCCACAGGATCAAAGATAGCGGCGCCGGTGTGGGCACGGTTAGTCAATTCCTGCCGGCTTATTGCACAATCCTGCGAGAAGCGTAGGCATGACGTTCCAGCGCTGGATTTATTCCAGGCCCGAACGGCATGTTTCAGGGAGATGACAGCCGCCTTGCTTGCCTGATTCACGATATGCCGCAGGATCAGGCAAGGATTGTGCAGAATCGACGTAACACTTTTTGAATACCCACCACTAAGCTGAGCACCATTCAACCAGTGTGTAGAGGACGCCCCATGTCGTCGCCCGACCTCAAGCCCATGCCCCTCGATGCCGAGATGGAAAAGCAGCGTGCCGAACTGGCCAGCATTGTGCACCGCCATACCTGGGAAGATGGCTCCTACGGCACGGCGATCACTTCGCTGTACCTGAACCGCCACAACACGCCGCGTGACTTCATGCCGGTGCTGGTGGAGCCGGCACTGTGCATCCTCGCCAGTGGCAGCAAGGAAGTGCGCCTGGCCGACGAAATCTTTGCCTACGACCCGCTCAATTATTTGGTGTTCTCGGTCGCCATGCCGGTGGCCGGGCGAATTATCGACGCCACCCCCGAAGACCCCAACCTGTCGGTGCGCATCAATATCGACCCGGCCCAGCTCACCGCACTGATCGCCGAAGCCGGCCCGATGGGTGTGCCGTCGCGTCCAACTTCCCGAGGCATGTACGTCGACCGCATCGACCATCAGTTGCTTGATGCAGTGCTACGCCTGACCCGCCTGCTGGATACGCCCAAAGATATCGCGATGCTCGCCCCGCTGATCAACCGCGAAATTCTCTACCGCTTGTTGCGCGGGCCCCAAGGCTATCGCCTGTATGAAATTGCCGTGGCCAACAGCCAGAGCCACCGGGTGAGCCAGGCGATCAAGTGGTTGAACGGCAACTACGAACAGCCGCTGCGCATCGATGACCTGGCCAGGGAAGTGAACCTGAGCGTCTCGACCCTGCACCATCGTTTCAAGGCGATCACCGCCATGAGCCCGCTGCAATACCAGAAACAACTGCGCTTGCAGGAAGCTCGGCGGCTGATGATTGCCGAAGGGCTGGAGGCCTCGGCGGCGGGGTATCGGGTGGGGTATGAAAGCCCGTCGCAGTTCAGCCGGGAGTACAGCCGGTTGTTTGGCGCGCCGCCGTTAAGAGACTTGGCCAGACTGCGTCAAAGCATCTGACCTGACACAGACAAAATGTGGGAGGGGGCTTGCTCCCGATAGCGGTGGGTCAGTCAGCTGATGTGTAGCTGATAGACCGCCATCGGGAGCAAGCCCCCTCCCACATTGGGTCCTGCGTGTATTCAGTCTAATCCGCGCGGTAGCTGGAGGGTCACCCGCAACCCACCCTCGCGCAAATTCTGCAAACTCACCTCACCGCCATGGCTATGGGCGATATTGCGCGCAATTCCCAACCCCAGCCCATAGCCCTGCTGCTGCCCGGCCAGGCGAAAGTGCGGTTCGAACACCTGCTCCAACCGCTGTTCCGGCACGCCGGGGCCTTCGTCGTCCACATGCAGGATGAATTCGGCGCCATCGTCCTCGATGTGCAGATGGGCGTTCTGTCCGTATTTCAGCGCATTGTCGATCAGGTTGCCGATGCAGCGCTTGAGCGCCAGCGGCTTGCCCGGATAGGTGGTCAGGGCCTGCCCATGCTGGGTCACCCGCCCATTGCCGTTGGGCGCGAGGTAAGGCTCCACCAGGCATTCGAGTACGTGGTTGAGGTCCACCGGCTGGATGTTCTCGTGGATATCGGTGTCTTTCACGCATTGCAACGCGCCCTTGACCAGCAATTCCAGCTCATCCAGGTCGCGGCCGAATTTGGCTTGCAGGTTTTCGTCTTCGAGCAATTCCACGCGCAGGCGCAGGCGTGTGATGGGTGTGCGCAAGTCATGGGAAATCGCGCTGAACAACTGGCTGCGCTCAGTCAGGTAACGGCTGATGCGCTCACGCATGGCATTGAACGCACGGCCGACTTCCACCACTTCACTGCCGCCGCCTTCGGCCACAGGCTCCACATCCGCTCCCAGGGACATGTCCCGCGCCGCCCGCGCCAGGCGCTTGAGCGGGCGGCTCTGCCAATGCACCAGCAGGCCGATGAACAGCAGCAGGAAACCGCTGGTCAACACGATAAACCACACCTGCTGGGCCGGCAGGCCTTGTTCTTCAAGGCTGGTGTAGGGTTCTGGCAGCAGCGAGGCGATGTACAACCATTCACCGGGAGCGAGCTGGATCTGGGTGACGAGCACCGGCGGGTTGACCGGCTCCAGGGTCAGCGCGTAGTGAGCCCAGGAGCGCGGCAGTTCGTCGAGCTTGAGCCCGGCATTGAAAATGCGCAGGTCTTCGGCGCTGACGAATTCCACCGAAATATGTACATCGGCGCCAAGGGTCTGGCGCAGCACGTCGTCCACGGCCACCAGCACCGCCTGCTTGCGCGGGGTTTCGGGCAAGACCTGCATATCCAGCGGGCGATCATTGAGGGTCACCACAAAACGCGTGCCGCCCATGCTGCGCAACTGGTCGAGCACCAGCGGGCGATAGGCCACCGGTAATGAACGAAAATAACTCACGCTGGCGGTCATCGAATGCGCCAGGCTACGGGCAGCCGTCACCAGGCCTTCGAGCTGGGTAGCGCGCAGTTGCGACACCCAAATCACGCTGGATAACGCCTGGGCAAACAGCACCGCCAACAGGGTCAGCAGTAACATCCGCCCCAGCAGCGAACGTGGTACCGGGATCCGCCGGCGTAGTTCACGCAGGCGTTCAGTGGGCATTGCCGGCAACCACGCTGGCTGCCAGTTGATAGCCGCTGCCGCGCACGGTGCGGATCAGCCGGGGTGGTTTTTCGGTATCGCGCAGGCGCTGGCGCAGGCGGCTGACAGCCATGTCGACAATGCGGTCCAGCGGCATCAGGTCGCGGCCCCGGGTAGCGTTGCCGATGGTGTCGCGGTCGAGGATCTGTTGCGGATGGTCGAGAAACAACTTGAGCAAGGCAAAGTCGGCGCCAGAGAGGATCACCTCTTCGCCGTCCACGTGAAACAGGCGATGGCTGATCATATCCAGGCGCCATTCATCGAACACCAACACCTCGCCGCCACTGCTGCGCTCCTGGCCGAACTGGCAGCGTCGCAGCAGCGCCTTGATCCGCGCCTGCAGCTCGCGGGGGCTGAACGGCTTGCCGATATAGTCATCGGCGCCCAGTTCCAGGCCGATCACGCGGTCGGCTTCGTCGGAACTGGCGGTGAGCATGATGATCGGCACCTGCGCCTGGCGCGGATGCTGGCGGATCCAGCGGCAGAGGCTGAAACCGTCTTCATCGGGCAACATCACATCCAGGATGACCAGGTCGCACGGCGCCTCGTTCATCGCCTGGCGGAACCCCGCGCCATCGGCCACGCCACGGACCTGGAAGCCGGCGCGACTGAGGTAGGTTTGCAGCAATTCGCGGATTTCCTGGTCGTCGTCGACGAGGAGAATCGATTTACTGATTACGCTCACGGGGTCCTCCTTGTTGTTATGAGGTGCTCTTGATGGCCTCATCGGGGGCAAGCCCCCTCCCACATTGGAATGCAATCCAATGTGGGAGGGGGCTTGCCCCCGATGAAGCCGTCACAGCCTAAGCAAATGCCTGCTCAAGCGCCACACCCGCGCCGGTCAACCCGGAATACGGCGCGGTCACCAGCCACACCGGGATGCCCTTGAAGTAATCACTCATACAGCCTTTGTCGGCAAAACTCCTGGCAAAACCGCTGCGGATAAAGAAGTCGGCAAACCTCGGTATCACCCCGCCCACGATATACACACCGCCACGCCCGCCCGTGGTCAGCACATTGTTGCCGGCCACTCGGCCCAGCCAGATGCAGAACTGGTCGAGCACTTCCAGCGCCACCGGATCGCCCGCCAACCCCGCCGCCGTGATGGCCTCGGGCGTGTGCAGTACCGGTGTGTGCCCGTCCACCGCACAGATCGCCCGGTACAGACGCGGCAAACCGCCCCCGCTCAACGCGGTTTCAGCGCTGACATGGCCGATCTCGCTGTAGATGTGTTGCCACAACTGGGTTTCACGCGGGCTGCTCAGGGGCAGGTCGACATGGCCGCCCTCCCCCGGCAACGCCGCCCAACGGCCTGCGCCGAGGTCCAGCAAGGTACCGACCCCCAGGCCGGTGCCCGGCCCGATCACCACGGCCGGGCGCAACGGCTCCGGGGTACCTTCGCACACCACGCGAAATTCATCGGGCTGCAGGCGAGTCATGCCCAGGGCCATGGCCGAGAAATCGTTGACCAGCAGCAATTCGTCCACCTGCAACGCCTGGCAGAAAGCCGTCTTGCTCAGGCGCCAGTGATTGTTGGTGAACTTGAATTCATCGCCGCTCACCGGGCCGGCCACCGACAGGCACACCGCACCAATGTCACCCAGCACCAGGCCTACCTCCTTGAGATAGACCTTGATGGCCTCCTCAGGGCTTGCGTGATCCACCGTGGCCTGCACGCGGATCGAATGCAGTGCCTGATCCCGCCACAACGCAAAACGGGCGTTGGTACCCCCGATGTCACCGACCAGCGCTAACTTCACTTAAGCGTCTCCAAGGCACAGGTAAAGGCGCTGGCGCCTTGCTCTGCGGAGCTTGCGGCCAAGCGCATGAATGCAAACAACTCGCGACCGGCGCCCACGTTATTGCCCAGCAGGCCCGTGGCCGGCGTGCGCGCGGCAAATTCTTCGGCGTCCACCTTAAGCTCCAGGGTGCCGGTAACGCCATCGACGCGAATGATATCGCCATCCTGGACCCGCGCCAGCGGCCCGCCGCTCTGGGCTTCGGGATTGACGTGGATCGCGGCGGGAATCTTACCCGAGGCGCCGGACATACGCCCGTCTGTCACCAGGGCGACTTTGAACCCACGGTCCTGCAACACGCCAAGGAACGGCGTCATCTTGTGCAATTCGGGCATGCCGTTGGAGCGCGGGCCCTGGAAGCGCATCACCGCGACAAAGTCTTTTTCCAGCTGGCCCGCCTTGAAGGCGTCGGCCAGGTCCTGCTGATCCTGGAACACCACCGCCGGCGCTTCGACCACTTGGTGCTCGGGCGCTACTGCCGAGACTTTCATCACGCCACGGCCGAGGTTGCCTTCCATCACTCGCAGGCCGCCTTCGGGCGAAAACGCACGGGCCACGGGGCGCAGGATGGTTTCATCGAGGCTTTCGATGGGGCCGTCGCGCCAGATCAGTTCGCCGTCGACCAGGAACGGTTCCTGGGTGTAACGGCTCAAGCCCTTGCCCGCCACGGTGTTGACGTCTTCGTGCAGCAGGCCGGCTTCGAGCAGTTCGCGGATCAGGAACGACATACCGCCCGCCGCCTGGAAGTGGTTGATGTCAGCCTTGCCGTTCGGGTACACGTGCGACAGGGTCGGCACCACTTCGGAGAGGTCGGCCATGTCCTGCCAGGTCAGGATAATGCCCGCCGACATGGCGATGGCCGGCATGTGCAGGGTGTGGTTGGTGGACCCGCCCGTGGCGTTGAGGGCGACGATGGAGTTGACGAGTGACTTCTCGTCGACGATCTCGCCGATCGGCGTGAAGTTGCCGTTGGCCTTGGTCAGGCGTGTGACCTGGTGCGCGGCCTCGCGGGTGAGTGCATCGCGCAGCGGCGTATACGGATTGACGAACGAGGCGCCCGGCAGGTGCAGGCCCATCACTTCCATCAACAGCTGGTTGGTATTGGCGGTGCCGTAGAAGGTGCAGGTGCCGGGGCTGTGGTAGGACTTCATTTCCGATTCCAACAGCTCTTCGCGGGTGGCCTTGCCTTCGGCGTAGCGCTGGCGCACATCGGCTTTCTGCTTGTTGGAGATGCCCGACGGCATCGGCCCGCCGGGCACGAAGATCATCGGCAGGTGGCCGTAGCGCAGCGCGCCCATCATCAGGCCGGGGACGATCTTGTCGCAGATGCCCAGCATCAACGCGGCGTCGAACATGTTATGGGACAGCGCGACCGCCGTGGACATGGCGATCACTTCACGGCTGAGCAGGCTCAGCTCCATACCCGGCTCGCCCTGGGTCACGCCATCGCACATGGCGGGCGTGCCGCCGGCGAACTGGCCGACCGAGCCGACTTCGCGCAGGGCTTTCTTGATTTGTTCAGGGAAGTGTTCGTACGGCTGATGCGCCGAGAGCATGTCGTTATATGAAGAAACAATTGCCACGTTGGCGGCATTCATCATGCGCAGACTGTTTTTGTCTTCGGTGCCGCAACCGGCCACGCCGTGGGCGAAGTTGGCGCACTGCAGCTTGCCGCGCATCGGACCGTCGCTGGCTGCGCCGCGAATGAGCGCAAGGTAAGCCTCGCGGGTGGCGCGGCTGCGGGCGATAAGCCGTTCGGTGACCTCAAGGACGCGGGGATGCATGTATAGAACTCCAGGCTAACGGATGTGGCGACCTGAGTGTCTATGCTGATCAAACGCCCGCAGCGCATGGATGGCAGGCAGTCGTTTGGATCATCGGACCAGTTGATTCAGGTCACTCGTTGTAGATTGAACAAAATATTGCCACTAAAAAGGCTTGTTTTCTATTTTTATGCGAATAATCTTGTAATTCTTACAACAAATCGACGATAGGCACTTTCCAATGACTCTACGTATCGCAATCAACGGTTTTGGCCGTATCGGCCGTAATGTTCTGCGCGCACTGTATACCCAAGGCTATCGCCAGGATTTGCAGATCGTCGCCATCAATGATCTGGGCGACAGCTCGATCAATGCCCACCTGCTCAAATATGACACCGTGCATGGCACATTCGAAGCAGAGGTAGCCCACGATCAGGAAAGCCTGACCGTCAATGGCGACCGGATCGCCGTGAGTGCCATTCGCAACCCGGCCGACCTGCCGTGGGCCGCGCACAAGATCGACGTGGTGTTCGAATGCACCGGCCTGTTCACCGATCGTGACAAGGCCGCCGCCCATATTAGCGCCGGTGCGCGCAAGGTGATCATCTCTGCCCCGGCCAAGGGCGCGGATGCGACCGTGGTCTATGGCGTTAACCATGACATTTTGCGTCAATCGCACCAGATCATTTCCAACGCGTCGTGCACCACCAACTGCCTGGCGCCGGTGGCCCAAGTGCTGCACCGCGAACTGGGCATCGAAAGCGGCCTGATGACCACGATTCACGCCTACACCAACGACCAGAACCTCACCGACGTCTACCACACCGACCCGTACCGCGCACGTTCGGCCACCCAGAACATGATCCCGAGCAAGACCGGCGCCGCTGAAGCCGTCGGCCTGGTATTGCCGGAACTGGCGGGCAAGCTGACCGGCATGGCCGTGCGCGTGCCGGTGATCAACGTGTCGCTGGTGGACCTTACCGTGCAGTTGAAAAAAGAAGCCACGGCCGATGAAGTCAACGCGCTGTTGAAGCACGCCAGCCAGCATTCGAAAATCCTCGGCTACAACACCCTGCCGCTGGTTTCCAGTGACTTCAACCATAACCCGCTGTCTTCGATCTTCGATGCCAATCACACCAAGGTGAGCGGCAAGTTGCTTAAAGTGCTGGCTTGGTATGACAACGAGTGGGGCTTCTCGAACCGGATGCTGGATAACTGCCTAGCGCTGTGTAACGCTGAATAACACGACCTGCTTGTTCCCACGCTCTGCGTGGGAATGCAGCGCCGGACGCTCTGCGTCCCGCTCCGGAGGTTGTGACGCGGAGCGTCACAGGATGAATTCCCACGCAAAGCGTGGGAACGATCAAGCCACTTGCCATTTCAGTTGATGATAAGCATTATCATTAACTGCAAATCGGTCTGGTATCACTGTGAGCCAATCTCGCTTCAATCACGTCTTTCTCACCCAACGGGTGATTCTGCTGCGCACGCTGCAACGCATGGTGAATAACCACAGCACCGCCGAGGACCTGTTGCAGGAAACCTACCTGCGCGTGACCCGGGCCCTGAGCGAGCGGCCGATCGACCACCTTGAACCCTTCGTCTACCAGACCGCGCGCAACCTGGCGCTGGATCATTTGCGTGCGCGCAGGATCCAGGCCCGCACCCTGCAGGAAGATGTCCCGCTGGATATCCTGCAAAGCGTTGCCGCCCCGATCAGCACACCCGAAGACGCGACCCAGGCCGAGCAATTGCTCGAGCACCTGAGCGTCAGCCTGGGCCAGTTGAGCGCTCGCCAGCAGCGGATCTTCATCCTCAGCCGCCTGCACGGTTGCAGCTACCAAGAGATCGCCGATCAGCTGCAGGTGTCCTTGAGCACCGTACAAAAGGAACTGAAGTTGATCATGGCCATCTGTGTAGGTGTGGCCGAACGGCTGGATCAGCCTTAAGCTTCACGCCGACAGAAGTGTCGATCCAGGCTGTAGGAAAAATGAACAGAACGTGGCGAAGACCCGAGGAACACCGTGACCGACCCGACTAAACTGCGCCCCCATGCGCTGGCTCATGAGGTGCTGCAAGACACGGCCATGGACCAAGCCCTCGATTGGCTGATCGCCTTGCAGTGCCCGCAACCCGGCCAACAAGCTGCGTTCCAAGCCTGGCTGGCCGAGGACCCCGCGCACGCCCACGCCTTCAGCAAAGCCCAGGCCGCCTGGGGTGGCGCGCCCGTACACAGCGCCGCCGTGGCCCTGGCCGCGCCACGCAGGCCGAGCGCCTGGCGCCGGATCAAACCGCATTGGAAACCCCTGGCCACCGCCGCCGTGCTGCTGCTCGGCCTGTTCAGCTTCAGCAACTTGCCGGTACGCCTGCAGGCCGACCACCTCACCGTGGTCGGTGAACGCCAGCGCCTGCAACTGGACGAGGGCGCCAACGTATTGCTGAACACCAATTCGGCGTTTTCCAGCCGCATCAAGGACCACCAGCGCATCGCCCGCCTCTACCAGGGCGAAGCGTTTTTCGACATCGCCCCCAGCCGTGGCCTGCCGCTGGAAATCGACGCCGGCCCGGTGCGCGCCAGCGTGCGCGACACCGCGTTCGCCGTGCGCTATCTCGACGGCGAAGCCCAGGTGCAAGTGCAGCGCGGCGATGTCGACCTGAGTAATACCGTCGACGACGCCCGGGTGCGCCTGAGTGCCGGTGAAAGTATCCGCATCGGCCCCAAAGGCTTTGGTCAGCCGGCCAAGCTGGACGCCGGCAAGGACCTGGCCTGGGTCCAGGGCCGACTGGTGTTCGAAAACTGCCCGATGGGCGAAGTGCTGGCGGAGCTGCGTCGCTATTACCCGGGCTGGATCGTCAACACCAACGACAGGCTCGCCAGTGTCGCCGTCACCGGTAACTATCGCCTCGACCAACCGCTGGACGTGGTGCGTTCCCTGGCCCACATCACCTCGGCCAAGCTGTCGGAATACCCGGCGCTGGTGATCTTGAACTAAATGAGAATTATTTTTACTCGATGCTGAACGGCGATACGTCTCGTTATAGCCAATGCAACTGATTCCTATTTGGTTCGGTTCGCAACTATAAGATTCGTATCTCCGGAGCGCTCTCGATGTCCTCTCGTTTCAACCGCCGGTCTTGTTCGCCCGCCCTGTCTCTGCTGACCGCCGCCATACTGATGGCCGGCGTGCCGGCAATGGCCGCCACTGCCGCCGAACCCGCACCGCGCAGCCAAGGCACCTACACCTTCAGCATCGAACAGCAACCCCTGGTGTCGGCGTTGAACGCTTTCACCGGTGTGACCGGCTGGCAAGTCGGGCTGCCGGCTGAGTTGGGCCAGGGTGTGTCGTCCCCTGGCGTGCGGGGTGCCTTGTCGCCGGAGAAGGCGCTGGAACGGCTGTTGGTGGGGACCAACCTGAGCTATCGCAAGCTGGGCAACAGCAACATCGTCCTGGAGAAACGTGCCGCCGGCGGCGCCCTCAACCTGCAGCAGGTAACCATCAGTGCCACCCGTACCGAGCAGGATGTGAACAGCGTACCGAGCATGGTCAGCGTGCACGACCGCCAGGAACTGGACCGCCAGAACGTCAACACCACCCGTGAGCTGGTGCGCTACGAACCGGGCGTGTCGGTGGGCGGCGCCGGTACGCGCTCGGGCAATGCCGGCTATAACATTCGCGGTATCGACGGCGACCGCATTCTGACCCAGGTCGACGGCGTGGAAGTGCCCGACAACTTCTTCAATGGCCCCTACGCCAAGACCCGGCGCAACTACGTCGACCCGGAAATCGTCAAGCGCGTGGAGATCCTGCGCGGGCCGGCCTCGGCCCTGTACGGCAGCAGCGCCATTGGCGGCGCGGTGAGCTATTTCACCCTCGACCCGGATGACATCATCCAGCCCGGGCAGGACGTCGGCGCCCGCCTGAAGACCGGCTACAGCTCCGCCGACGAAAGCTGGCTGACGTCCGCCACCGTAGCCGGCCGTGTGCAGGACGTCGACGGTTTGCTGCACCTGAGCCAGCGCAACGGCCACGAAACCGAGTCCTATGATGGCAACAACGCCACCGGCCTGGCCCGCACCGGCGCCAACCCGGAGGACGCACGCACCACCAACGTACTGGCCAAACTGGGCTGGAATTATGGCGACGATAACCGCCTGGGCCTGACGTACGAGAAGTACAAGGATGATCGCGACGTCAACCTGAAGAATGCGGTGGGCGGCCCGTTCATCGGTGGCCGTGGTTTCAACCTGTACCGTGACCGTCGCGGCAACGACACCATTACCCGTGAACGTTTCGGCCTGGAAAACAGCGTTGCCCTCGCGTCGCCGATGGCCGACCGCATCAAGACCAGCCTCAACTACCAGATCGCCAAGACCGACCAGACCACCGCTGAAATCTATCAGTCGGGCCGTCGCGTACTGCGCACCCGCGACACCCTGTACGAAGAAAAGCAGTGGGTCTTCGATGCACAGCTGGACAAGGCCTTCAGCCTGGGCGACACCGAGCACCAGGTGACCTACGGCACCACCCTCAAGCAGCAGAAAGTCACCGGTTCGCGTGAAGGCAGCGCCACCTGCCTGGCGGTCGGCAGCGGCTGCACCGCCATCGGCGCGCCCAGCCCGTCGGCCGGCGACAGCGTGAAGAAATCCAGCGATTTCCCCGACCCGACCATCAACACCTACTCGCTGTTCGCCCAGGACCAGATCAGCTGGAATAAATGGACCTTTCTGCCCGCCGTACGCTACGACTACACCCGGCTCAAGCCCAAGCTGACCGAGGAATTCCTCAGCACCGTAAACCCCACCGGTGAATATGCAGTCGATGGCAAGGACAAAACCTGGCACCGCGTCACGCCCAAGTTCGGCCTGACCTACGCCCTGACCGATCAATACACCTGGTTCGGCCAATACGCCGAAGGTTTCCGCACACCGTCCGCCAAGGCGCTGTACGGCCGCTTCGAAAACCTCAACCTGGGCTACACCGTGGAGCCCAACCCCGACCTCAAGCCGGAAACCAGCAAGGGCATCGAAACCGGGCTTCGCGGCAAGTTCGACGCGGGCTCGTTTGAAATCGCCGTGTTCTACAACAAATACCGCGACTTCATCGATGAGGACAACGCGGTGGTCGGTGGCACCGTCGAGCAGTTCCAGGCGGTGAATATCAAGCGCGCCACCATCAAGGGCGCCGAAGCCAAGGGCCGCCTGAACCTGGACGCCTTCGGTGCGCCGCAAGGCCTGTATACCCAGGGAGCGGTGTCCTACGCCCATGGCCGAAACGACGACAACGGCCAGCCGCTCAACAGCGTCAACCCGCTCAAGGGCGTCTTCGGCCTGGGCTACGATCAGGACAGCTACGGCGGCCTGCTGAGCTGGACCCTGGTGAAAAAACAGAATCGCGTCGACAGCAGCACCTTCCACGCCCCGGATGGAGACACCAGCGGGCCGTTCAAGACGCCGGGGTTTGGCATTCTCGACCTGAGCGCCTATTACAAGGTCACCCACGACGTGACCATCAACGGCGGCGTCTACAACCTCACCGACAAGAAGTACTGGAACTGGGATGACGTGCGCAGCTACGACAGCGTCGGCGAAGCCGCGGTGACCGGCCCGGCCAACCTCGATCGCCTGACCCAGCCGGGTCGCAACTTCGCGATCAATGTGATCTGGGACATCTGACGCCAACCGCTGCATCTCGCCGCGATGTTCGAGCGGCGAGATGCGGAATTTTTACTGTGCTGCGTCTTCCTGTTCGTCTAGTTGATAACCGCTCTCTTCAGAGCCAGAAAGGCGCTCCCCCTCTCAAGGACTTTTTCATGACCGCTTCTCCTACCGCAGAACGTCCAAGCCTGCGCTCCCAGCGCCTGAACCAGATCACCCACGCGCCACACACCAGGCTCGACGCGTTGGTGAAGGCCCACGCGCCGTTTGCAACCCAGGCCAACTTTGCCCGCTTCGTGGTGGCGCAATACCTGTTCCAATCGGAGTTGGTGGCGCTGTACAACGATGCCGAACTGAACCGGATCATCCCCAACCTGGCCGAACGCTGCCGCGCAGACGCCGCCAGACTCGACCTGGGCGACCTCGACACCGAGGTGCCGGCCCCGGTTGCCGGGGCCGTGAACAACCCGAGTGTGGCCCAAGCCCTGGGCTGGCTGTTCGTCTCCGAAGGCTCCAAACTGGGCGCTGCCTTCCTGATCAAACGTGCCGTGGGCCTGGGCCTGAGCGAAACCTTCGGCGCCCGTCACCTGGGCGAGCCGGCGGGCGGCCGTGCCGAAGGCTGGAAAAGCTTCACCCGCACCCTCGATGCAATGCAATTGAGCGCCGAGGAAGAAGCCGCCATGGATAAAGGCGCAATCGATGCGTTTGTACGCTTCACCGTCTTGCTGGAACAGGCGTACGCTAGCGCCCCTGAACTGGCCTGATTGCGACTTGATCCTGAATTGAAATGCAATCAACTGTGGGAGGGGGCTTGCTCCCGATAGCGGTGTACCAGCAACGAATTCCATAACTGACCCACCGTCATCGGGAGCAAGCCCCCTCCCACACTTTGACCCTATTTCAAGCTGATTTCTTGTGACCTCCTGATTGCACACACCATGACCGGCAAACCCCAATCCACCTCGAAAATCGCGCAGATCCTCTACGGCCTGCTGGCCTACGTCAGCCTGGGGATCGGCTTGGTGGCGATTGTCATACCGGGTTTGCCCACCACCGAATTCATCCTGCTTGCCGCCTGGGCCGCGACCAAAAGCTCACCCCGCCTCAGCGCCTGGCTGGAAAACCACCGCCTGTTCGGGCCGATTCTGTTCAACTGGCGCAATGGCAAGATCATCGCGCGCCGGGCCAAAGTCAGCGCCACCGTCAGCATGTTGCTGTGCGCCGCCCTGATGCTGGTAATGCTTGATCATGGCTGGCCGATCTACCTGGCAATCGCCGGCATGAGCCTGGGCAACCTGTGGATCTGGTCGCGCCCCGAGCAGCTTGCACGGCCCGTATAACGTGTGTGTAGGGGTTTTCCTACCGCTTATCGCCTGTCACTCATGAATTGATTTGTTACGCCGATGTTTCAGACATGGCGCCGAATGGACTTGGCTCTGCGCATCTCAACAAGTCCATTCGTGAGTGAACCTATGTTCGACACCCTCTCTATCCGCTTGAAAATCGTGCTGCTGTCCGGCCTCTGCCTGTTAGGGGTGATCGCACTGGTGGTCGGCATCAACATCTACAACACCAACCAGAACGATCAATTGGTCAGTGACTCAAGCTCACGAATGCTGACTGCCAGCGTAGAACAGCTGTTGCAAGCCAAGGCGGCCGAACAGGCCGTGCAGTTGCAGAAAACCTTCAACGAAAACCTGCTGGTGGTCACCGCTCTCGCCGATCAAGTCAAAGACCTGCGCACCCTGGGGGCCAAGCGCTCGCTGGACGCGGGTGCCTTGCGCGAAGACATCAACCAGAGCGTAAAAACCGCTTTTGAGCGTAACACCAAGGTGCTGGGCATCTGGCTGTCGTTCGAACCCAACGGACTGGATGGCAAGGACAGCGAGTTCGTCGACGACAAAGCACGCGTCTCCAACGAAAAAGGCCGCTTCTCCAGCTACTGGAGCCGGGCCGGCGGCGCCAGCCTGAACACGATCATGGTTGAAGATGACCTGACGAAAACCAGCCTCAACCTCAGCGGCACGCCCTACAACATTTGGTACACCTGCCCACGAGACACTCGTACTACGTGCCTGTTGGACCCCTACGAAGACACGGTGGCCGGCAAACCCGTGCTGATGACCACCATCTCCCTGCCCTTGATCGTTGAGGGCAAGGTTATCGGCGTCGTTGGTGTCGATATCGCCCTCAACGCCCTGCAAGCGGTCACCGACGCGGCGCAGAAAGACCTGTTCAACGGCGCGGCGCACTTGGAGGTGCTGTCCAGCACCGGCCTGATCGCGGCCTACAGCGGTGAACCGGCCAGAGTGGGCAAGAACCTGATCGACACGCTCGGCGCCGAAGGCAAGGAGATCGTACAGCTGCTCGCCAGCGACCGCCCCATGATCCGCGAGCAGGACGAGACCATTCGCGCCGTGTACCCCGTCAAGCCGATACCCGACGCCAAATCCTGGGGCGTGGTGATCAAACTGCCCAAAGCGGTGATGCTGGCCGATAACGTGAAGCTGCAAGGTGTGCTTGATGACGCACAAGCCACAGGCACCCTCAAGGCCTTGCTGGTAGCGGCTGCGGCCGGCCTGGTAGGCCTGCTGCTGATCTGGCTGACGGCCACTGGCGTGACCCGCCCGATCAACAGCGTGGCGGCCATGCTCAAAGACATCGCCAGCGGCGACGGCGACCTCACCCAGCGCCTGGCCTACAGCAAAAAAGACGAACTGGGCGAGCTGGTGAACTGGTTCAACCGCTTCCTCGACAAGCTGCAACCAACTATCGCGCAGATCAAACAAAGCATCACCGAAGCGCGCGGCACTGCCGATCAGTCCTCGGCCATTGCGCGCCAGACCAGCGAAGGCATGCAGGTGCAATTTCGCGAAATCGACCAGGTGGCCACCGCGTCCAATGAGATGAGCGCCACCGCCCATGACGTCGCCAACAGCGCCTCCAATGCCGCCAGCGCGGCACGCGGCGCGGATCAGTCGGCACGCGAAGGCATGTCGATCATCGAACAAAGCACCCGCGATATCACCACGCTTGCCGAAGAAGTCAGCAAGGCCGTCGGCGAAGTCGAGGCGTTGGCCGTCAACAGCGAACAGATCGGTTCAGTCCTGGAAGTGATCCGCAGCATTGCCGAACAGACCAACCTGCTGGCGTTGAACGCGGCGATCGAAGCGGCGCGCGCCGGGGAAAGCGGACGTGGTTTTGCGGTGGTGGCCGATGAGGTGCGTAACCTGGCCAAGCGCACCCAGGATTCGGTCGAGGAAATTCGCGTGGTGATCGAACGTATCCAGAGCGGCACCCGTGGCGTGGTGGCGACCATGCATTCGAGCCAGCATCAGGCCCAAAGCAATGCCGGGCAGATCCATCAGGCCGTGCAGGCCCTGGGCAAAATCAGCGACGCGGTGACGGTGATCAGCGACATGAACCTGCAAATCGCCAGCGCCGCCGAACAGCAAAGCGCGGTAGCAGAAGAGGTCAATCGCAACGTCTCCGCGATCCGAACCGTCACCGAAACCCTCACCGGCCAGGCCACCGAATCGGCAGCCATCAGCAGCCAGCTCAATGCTTTGGCCAGCCAGCAAATGAAGTTGATGGATCAGTTCAAGGTTTAAATAACACCACACCTCAATGTGGGAGGGGGCTTGCCCACGATGACAGAGTGTCAGTCAAATTGTTTGTAACTGACACCCCGCCATCGGGAGCAAGCCCCCTCCCACATTTGGACCGAGTACCGCTTGGGGCATCCGGTCAGCCAGCAAATGAGGTTGATGGATCAGCCTAAGATCCAGACAACACCACAGACCCACTGTGGGAGGGGGCTTGCTCCCGATGACGGAGTGTCAGCCAACTTATCTGTCACTGACACAACGCCATCGGGAGCAAGCCCCCTCCCACATTGGGATCACTTTTGTCTTAGAGACCGGTCCAGCCTTGGACGAACGGTGTCAGATCTTCCTTCGGCGCGGTGCGCGGCGGGTTCTGGGGGGTACCCAGGTAGAGAAAGCCAATCACTTCCTCGCCGGGTACCAGCCCCAGGCCCTTGGCGACGTGGGCCGAGTAGGACAACTCACCCGTGCGCCACACGGCACCAATCCCCTGGGCATACGCCGCCAGCAGGATGCCATGCGCCGCGCAGGCAGCGGCCAGCAATTGTTCGGATTTGGGCACCTTGAAGTGCTCCTGCAAACGCGCAATCACCACCACCACCAGCGGCGCGCGCAACGGGCCGTTCTGGGCTTTGTCGATGGCGGCTTGCGGGGCGTCGGCATCCTGCAGGCGCGCAGCTTCGGCGAGCAGCGTGCCCATCCGCTCACGGGCCGTGCCTTCCACGGTGAGGAAGCGCCACGGGCGCAGTTGGCCGTGGTCGGGCGCGCGCATGGCGGCAGCGAACAGCACGTCGCGCTGCTCCTGGGTCGGTGCCGGTTCCAGCAGACGCGGCACGGAAACACGGTTGAGCAAAGCGTCGAGAGCCTGCATTGGCCACCTCCAGAAAAAAATGTGCGCTCATTCTAGCGGAATGAATCGGGATGCCACCAAACGATAATTGCTCTTATTCAAACTGCCCCGCCCTGTTAGACTTTGCCCCCACATTTTCCGCCTTCGTTCAGGAAACTCGATGTTCCGTTCGCTACTTCACCTGTGCGCAGCGTTGATGGCCCTGGGCCTGACCGCCTGCGACGACGCCCCGCAGTTTACCCAGGCCGAACCGGGTGAAGCGCGCGCCGGCGGTGCCACCACGGTGAACAAGCGCGACCAGAACGCGTTTTCCCTGCCCTCGGCCAACCTGGCGCCCACTCGCCGCCTGGACTTCAGCGTCGGCAACAGTTTCTTTCGCAGCCCCTGGGTGATCGCGCCCTCGACCACCACCGCGCGTGACGGCCTGGGTCCGCTGTTCAATACCAACGCCTGCCAGAACTGCCATATCAAGGACGGCCGGGGCCACCCGCCGCTGGCCGATGCGCCCAATGCCGTGTCGATGCTGGTCCGCTTATCTATCCCGGATGCAGCACCTTACGCCAAACTCATCGAACAGCTCGGCGTGGTGCCCGAGCCGGTCTATGGTGGGCAACTGCAGGACATGGCCGTGCCCGGCGTGGCGCCGGAAGGCAAGGTGCGGGTCGATTACACACCGGTCAACGTCCAGTTCAAGGACGGCACGGTGGTCGAGTTGCGCAAGCCTGACCTGCAGATCACCCAGCTCGGCTACGGCCCGATGCACCCCGACACGCGTTTCTCTGCGCGCATCGCCCCGCCAATGATCGGCCTGGGGCTGCTCGAAGCCATCAGCGACGCCGATATCCTGCGCAACACCGATCCGAAAACCGCTGACCGTGAGGCCATCATCGGCCGGGCGAATCAGGTGTGGGATGACGCCGCGCAAAAAACCGTGCTGGGGCGATTTGGCTGGAAAGCCGGGCAACCCAACCTCAATCAACAAAATGTTCACGCGTTTTCTGGTGATATGGGCCTCACCACCTCCCTGAGACCCTTCGATGACTGCACCGACGCCCAAGTCGCCTGCAAACAGGCACCCAACGGCAACGGCCCCGAAGGCGAGCCGGAAGTCAGCGACAACATCCTGCGCCTGGTGCTGTTCTATACGCGTAACCTCGCCGTGCCGGTGCGCCGCGACGTCGATGCGCCGCAGGTGCTGGCCGGTAAAAACCTGTTCTACCAGGCCGGCTGCCAGGGCTGTCATAAGCCGACGTTCACCACGGCCGCCAACGCCGCCGAACCTGAGCTGGCCAACCAAGTGATCCGCCCCTACAGCGACTTGCTGCTGCACGACATGGGCGAAGGGCTTGCCGACAACCGTACCGAATTCAAGGCCGGTGGCCGCGACTGGCGTACCCCGCCGTTGTGGGGCATCGGCCTGACGCAAACCGTGAGTGGTCACACCCAGTTCCTGCATGACGGCCGCGCCCGCAACCTGCTCGAAGCCGTGCTCTGGCATGGCGGGCAAGCGCAAGCGGCGCAGCAGCATGTGTTGTCGTTTAACGCCGAGCAGCGCGCCGCGTTGCTGGCGTTCCTGAATTCTCTATAAGCTTTGCCCCAATTACAGAAGGGAGCTCGACATGTTCCGTCCCAAGTTGTTGTTCACCAGCCTGGCCGCCCTTGCCCTCGGCGCCTGCTCGCCCCAGGACCCGCAAGCGGTGACCTCGGCGGCCATCGCCAAGCAAGTCATCCTGCCCACGTATAGCCGCTGGGTTGAAGCCGACCGCCAACTGGCCGTCAGCGCCCTCGCCTACTGCCAGGGCAAGGAAAGCCTGGACACCGCCCGCGCCGACTTCCTCCACGCGCAAAAAGCCTGGGCCGAGCTGCAACCGCTGCTGATCGGCCCGCTGGCCGAAGGCAACCGCGCATGGCAAGTGCAGTTCTGGCCGGACAAGAAAAACCTGGTGGGTCGCCAGGTCGAACAGTTGGTCGCCAGCCAGCCACAGATCGACGGCGCCGCCCTCGCCAAATCCAGCGTGGTGGTGCAAGGCCTGTCCGCCTACGAATATATCCTCTACGACGCCAAGCCTGACGTCGCCGACGAAGCCCAGAAAGCCCGTTACTGCCCGCTGCTGATGGCCATCGGCGAACGCCAGAAAGCCCTGGCCGAAGAGATCCTGGCCAGCTGGAACAGCACCGACGGCATGCTGGCGCAGATGAGCAAGTTTCCGAACCAGCGCTACGCCGATTCCCACGAAGCGATTGCCGACCTGCTGCGTGTGCAAGTGACCGCCCTGGATACCCTGAAGAAAAAACTCGGCACGCCGATGGGCCGCCAGACCAAGGGCATCCCGCAACCGTTCCAGGCCGATGCCTGGCGCAGCCAGTCGTCCCTGCAAAGCCTGGAAGCCAGCCTCGCGGCAGCCCAGACCGTGTGGGTGGGCGTCGACAACAAAGGCCTGCGCGGCCTGTTGCCGGCCGATCAGAAAGCCCTGGCCGACAAGATCGACGCTGCGTATGCCGCGTCACTGAAACTGTTCGCCAGCAACCAGCGCTCCCTCAACGAACTGTTGAACGATGACGCCGGGCGCCAGCAGCTCAACGATCTCTATGACAGCCTCAACGTGGTCCATCGCCTGCATGAAGGCGAGTTGGCCAAGGCGCTGGGCATCCAATTGGGCTTCAACGCCAACGACGGTGACTGATGATGCTCAGGCGACAGGCTTTGGCGGTTGGCAGCGTGCTGCTCAGTGCACTGACGTTGGGCGGCTGGACGCTGTTCAAGCAAAAAGACAAGGGCCCCCTGCTGCTGTCGGCGCGCGATGACGCCGACGGCAGGCACTACGCCGTCGGTTATCGCCTGGACGGCACGCAGGTGTTTGCCACCCAGGTCGGCCAGCGCTGCCACGACATCGTCAACCACCCGACGCTGCCGATCGCGCTGTTCGTCGCCCGCCGCCCGGGCACTGAGAGTTATCTGGTCGACCTGCGTGATGGCACGCTCCTGCAGACCATCACCTCGAACGCCAATCGCCACTTCTATGGGCACGCGGTGATCCACAAGAGCGGTGACTGGCTGTACGCCACCGAGAACGACACGTCCGATCCCGGCCGTGGCTTGCTCGGCGTGTATCGGTTCGAAGGCGAGCGGTTGGTGCACAGCGCAGAAATCTCCACCCATGGCATCGGCCCGCACCAGGTCTCTTGGATGCCCGATGGCGAAACCCTGGTGGTGGCCAACGGCGGCATTCGCACCGAAGCCGAAAGCCGTGTGGAGATGAACCTCAACGCCATGGAACCGAGCCTGGTGCTGATGCACCGCGACGGCCGCCTAATCAGCAAGGAAACCTTGGGCCAGCAGATGAACAGCGTGCGCCATATGGGAATCGCCAGCGATGGCACCATCCTCACAGGGCAGCAGTTCATGGGGCCGTCCCAGGAGCGGTCCGAGCTGCTCGCGATCAAGCGTCCGGGCCAGCCATTCGTGGCCTTTGCGGTGGCCGATGCGCAGTTGCAGGCGATGGGGCACTACACCGCCAGCGTCGCGGTGCACAGTGAGCTGCGGCTGGTGGCGTTGACGGCGCCGCGTGGCAACCGCTTCTTTATCTGGGACATGGACAGCGGCGAGTTGCGCCTGGATGGGCCATTGCCCGACTGTGCCGGTGTGGGTGCGGTGGCGGACGGCTTCGTTGTCACGTCAGGCCAGGGGCGTTGCCGCTTCTATGATTGCCGCCAGAAACAGTTACTGGCCAAACCGTTGGAATTGCCGGCGGGGTTTTGGGATAACCACCTGCACCTGATCTGATTCACGCTCACCCAGGCAAAAAAAGGGCCTCGCATCGCAAGGCCCTTTCCGGGGGGTTCAATCGCTTCAACTCTGCGGCCTCATCGCTTGAGACATCCCGAACATGAATAACAGCAATTCATGATCGGGCTTGGCCGCCACACTGACCTTGGCGACACGTGGCTGCAGGCATAGCCCACCGCCTTGCGCCGCACTGAGTACCTGTGTGCGAGGCTGTTCCCACGCAGCCAGGGCGAGGGCTGCAATGCCCAACGCCCCGACCAGGAACACACCTCGTGCTATTTCTAGCTTCATCTGGTTAAACCCTTGATAGCGCTGCCAAACGCCGTCTCATAAAAGTAGCTGAGTTTTTTCCAGTCGGTATCGTTCCACGACGAATGGCGGCGCAATTGCAGCATGTCATGGGAGGCGGCCCGATAAGCGGTCAGACGCTGGCGACATTTTTCAAAGTCCAACAACGCCACTTCCACGGTCACCGCATCGCCCTCGCCGGTGACCCGTACGAAGATGTGCTTGATATACAGGCAACCATGCTGCCAGCGCCCTTTGTGCATGCGCGCCAGGGTCCCGGCCAGCTCCTTGAGCAGGCGTTCATGCACCTCCTCACCGTATTGCTCACGGCCACCGGCGGCGTACCAGTTTTCGATCTCGTCGAAACCGTCCAGCGAAGCGGTCACCAGCAAGGCTTTCCATTGATGCTCAGGGTCGCGTCGCGCCTCGCAAAACACCATCTCCGGCACCCGTACATCGAGCAAGCGCAGGCCCCTGAGGGCATCACGTTCACGCAACACGGTCGGACGTCCAAACGGATGCAGCCAACTGCGGTAGATGTGGCCGGTCTGGCGCTTGCAGTAGAGCAAACGGCCATTGGAACTGACCACCCGCTGTACGCCACTTTCGCCGCCACGCCGACGATTGGGCTCTTCTACCCATTCGCCCTGCTGGCGCCAGAAAAAATCAAATCGTTCTTCGGGAGCTACATGACTGCCGACTACGCACTCAACTGCCATCCTGTTACCTCTTACGCAATACATAGACTCGCCACATGGCGTAGAGCGGCATGAAGTCCAGGGATTCCTGAACCCGGAAACCGGCCTGCTCGAATTCTGCCTCGACAGTAGCAGCCGGTAACACAAACCGGTTTTGGTAACCTTCCTGCTCACCTTTCTTACGACGACGCACTTCGGCGCGCTTACGCTTCCACGCCTTGAAATTGCCATCCACCCACAGCGAGATAATCACGCTGTCACGGGTAACACGTTGAAACTCCCGCAGTATTGTCATCCTGTGCGCTGGGTCACCGATGTGGTGCATCAGGCGCATGCAGAAAATACTGTCGACCGAATTATCTGGCAAATCGATATCAAAGGCAGATGTCTGCAAAGGACGTACCCGTTTCACCACTTCCGGGGGTTGGGCCACCGTGGCGACCTTCAACATCGACGCCGAATTGTCGGCCCCGATAATCACGCGGTTGGGTTTCTCGGCCAGCAACGGCCAAAACCGACCGGCACCACACGGCAAGTCTAATACCAGGCTTGGCTCACCGGCCATGGCCAGCGCAGCGCGCGCCAGCTGCTCGTCGCGTTTGTGGGACCACCGGCGGGCCAGATTGTCCTGATGCTTGAGCAAATAGCGGTGAGCGTGGTTATCGTCGTACTTTTCAGAAAACTCTAACTTGATCGGCGAAGGCATCTTACATCTCCAATTACTGATGCCTACAACCCTAAGCAGCGAACTGTGATCAACAAGTCAACTCGTTGTGAAAAACTTGTCCTGTCCAATTGCATACATTTCAAGACTTTACAGAAACATTCAGTAGCATCGGGCCATCTTCGCTGAAAAACCGGCGTCGTGCAGCAGCAAATTGTCAGACTGAGCGGTCAGGTTTTGACTTGATCCAATTCGACATGAAAACGGCAACCATTGGGCTCCATGGTGCTCAGGGTCACGCTCCAGCCTTGGTTCTCACAGATGCGCTGCACCAGCGACAAGCCCAACCCTAGCCCCTCGCCGCGCTTCTCGCTGCCCCGCACAAACGGCTCGAACATCGCCTCACGCTTGTCTTCAGGAATGCCCACACCGGTATCCTCCACCACAAAACCGCTGGGCTCCAGGGTGAGGCGGATAAACCCTTGCTCGGTGTAATGCAGTGCATTGCGCAACAGGTTGCCCATCACCGCATGCAGGAAGGTGGTGTTGTAGCGTGTATCCAGCGGATTGCCTGGGCAGTAGATCAACTCAAGACCTTTTTGCTCGATGGGCCCGCGCCAGATCCCGATCAGATCCTCAGCCACCTGTGTCAGGTTGACCTGGGCCGACATGGCGGCATCGTCATGCTGGGCACGGGCCAGCATCAGGAAGGTCTGCACCAGCTCGCGCATTTCTTCACAGGCCCGGGCGATTCGCTGGACCTGGTTACGCCCCCGTTGATCGATTGCCGGGTTCTCCAGCAACAGCTCGCAGGAACTGGCCAGCACCATCAAGGGTGTGCGCAACTCATGGCTCACATCGCTGGTAAACAATTGCTCGCGAGACAGCGCCTGGCGCAAGCGACCCAGGGTGGCATCGAACGCCACCGCCAACTCGCCGACTTCGTCGGCGGCATAATCCGGCGCCAGAGGCGGGGCAAGCCCGAGCAACTGGTCGCGATGGCGCACCTGGCGCGCCAGCCGTACCACCGGCGCCATCACCTTGCGCGCCAACACCCAGCCAAGAAACACCGCCAACGCCAGGCTGAGCACAAAGCCCACCAGCACCACGGCAAACAGAACGCGCTCGCGCTCTTCGAAATCACTTTGGTCCTGCAGCAGCACATAACGCCGGCCATCGATCACCTCGACCATGGCGTGGTATGACAGCGACTCGCGAAACACTTCATGAAAGCCTGGGTCCAGATGCCGCAGATCCTTGGGCAGCTCGAAATCGCCGGGGCCGCCGCTGAAATAAAACAACTGGTCAGGCTCCGGCCGGTGTCGCCAGTCTTCCATGCTGTCCATCAACAGCAGCCGTTGCAGATCGCCGCCCAGGCCCGCCGAAATCAACTTCTCTTCCACCAGGTGTACCGTCGCGACGATGCCCATGGCGAAAGCCCCCGCTACCAACGCGCTCATCAAGGCAAAAGCGATGATGATCCGCTGGGCAAGGCTTTGCTTAAACTCCATCACGTCCCTCGGCGAGGCGATAACCCACACCGTGCACCGTTTGCAGCAGCGGCTTGGCGAAAGGTTTGTCGATCACTTGGCGCAATTGGTGGACGTGGCTGCGCAGGCTGTCGCTGTCCGGGCAATCATCGCCCCACAAGGCTTCTTCGAGAATTTCCCGACGCAATACGTGCGGGCTTTTCTGCATCAACACTGCCAGCAGCTTCAGGCCGACCGGGTTGAGCTTGAGCATGCGCCCTTCGCGCGTGACCTCCAGGGTGTCGAGGTCGTAATGCAGGTCGCCCACTTGCAACACACGCCGCCCGCCACCCTGGGCCCGGCGCAGCACCGCTTCGATGCGCGCGGCCAGTTCGGACAAGGCGAACGGCTTGAGCAGGTAGTCATCGGCCCCGGACTTGAAGCCCTGCAGCCGGTCATCCAACTGGTCGCGGGCGGTGAGCATGATCACTGGCGTGTCGCGGCGTGCATCTTCACGCAGGCGTTTGCACAGGGTGTAGCCATCGATGCCGGGCAGCATGATGTCGAGCACGATCAAGTCGTAATGCTCGGTGGCGGCCAGGTGCAGGCCCGACAAACCGTCCTGCGCACAGTCCACTGTGTAGCCTTTGAGCCCCAAGTAATCGGCCAGGTTGGCCAGAATATCGCGGTTGTCTTCAACCAATAAAATTCGCATGGGCAGTGTCTCCGTACGCGGTAACGGCCGTGTTGGCTCGCGCAGCTTAAGGCCAAGTGCCGCTCAGGGATAGAGCGGCGAGGCCTGTCGATAGAGGTTTTCAACGGGTTGCACAGCCAAACGAGTTTTTCACTATAGCTTCACAAACTGACTACAGCGTCAGCGCGAAGATCGCCGCCACTGAAAAAGGAAATTTGACATGGGGCTCCCCAAAACTGCGCCTGTGCGCTATTTGCTGTTGATAACCGGCGCCTGGCTGGTTGTTTTCCTGCTCACCCGCAGCGTGCTGCTCATCACTCACCTGGATGAAGTCGGCGGTAACCTGCTGCCGGTGTTCGGCGTGGGCTTGCTCTACGACCTCGGCTTCATGGCCTATGCGGCGTTGCCGCTGGGGCTGTACCTGTTGCTGTGCCCGCCTGCACTGTGGCGCCGTCGCGGTCATCGCTGGTTCCTGCAAGCGCTGCTCACGGTGAGCCTGTTCGCGATGCTGTTCACGTCGGTGGCCGAATGGCTGTTCTGGGATGAATTCGGCGTGCGCTTCAACTTTATCGCCGTTGATTACCTGGTGTACTCCGATGAGGTGTTGAACAACCTGCTGGAGTCCTACCCGATCGGCAAGCTGCTCAGCCTTTTGGCGATGCTCGCGCTGATCCTCAGCGTGGCCCTGCGCAAGCCCTTCAACGCCGCGATGGCCGCGCCCCTGCCGGCGCTGCGTGGCCGGTTGGTGAATGCCGTGGCCTTGCTGGTGGTCGCCGGCCTCAGCCTGCAACTGATCAGCCAGGACAGCCCGCGCACGCAAGGCGGCAACGCTTATAAAAACGAACTGGCCAGCAATGGCCCCTATCAGTTCTTTGCCGCGTTCCGTAATAACGAACTGGACTACATGCAGTTCTATAAAAGCCTGCCAACCGACGTGGTCGCCAAGCAACTGCGCGCCGAGCTCAGTGAGCCCAACGCCCGTTTCATCGACCAGGACCCCCTGGATATCCGCCGCGCCATCACCAACCCCGGAACCCTGCGCAAGCCCAATATCGTGCTGGTCACCATCGAGAGCTTCAGCGCCAAATACATGGGCAGCAACGGCGACGAGCGCCACCTCACGCCCAACCTCGATGCGCTGCGCCAACAGAGCCTGTACTTCAATAACTTCTATGCCACCGGTACGCGTACCGACCGTGGCCTGGAAGCCATCACCCTGGCGGTTCCTCCTACGCCTGGGCGCTCTATCGTCAAGCGCATCGGCCGCGAAAGCGGTTTCGCCAGCCTGGGGCAGCAGCTTTCCGCCATTGGCTACGACAGCGTGTTCGTCTACGGCGGGCGCGGTTACTTCGACAACATGAATGCGTTTTTCAGCGGCAATGGCTATCGCGTCGTCGACCAGAGCAGCGTGCCCGAAGCGCAAATCTCGTTTAAAAACGCCTGGGGCATGGCCGACGAGGACCTGTACAAACAAACCCTGAATCTGGCCGATGCCGACTACGCCAAGCAGCAGCCGTTTTTGCTGCAGTTGATGACCACCTCCAACCACCGTCCCTACACCTACCCGGACGGGCGTATCGATATCAAATCCGGCAAGGGCCGTGACGGCGCAGTGAAATATACCGACTACGCCATCGGCCAGTTCCTCGACGCGGCGCGCCAGAAGCCCTGGTTCGATAACACGATCTTTGTGTTCGTCGCCGACCACACCGCCGGCAGCGCAGGCAAGGAAGATCTGCCGATCACCAACTACCAGATCCCCCTGTTCATCTATGCACCGAAGCTGATCGACGCCCGCGAAACCGCGCAACTGGCCAGCCAGATCGACCTGGCGCCGACGCTGCTGGGCTTGATCAACCTGAGCTACGAGTCGACGTTCTTCGGCCGCAACCTGTTGCAAGACAACCCGCTGCCACCGCGCGTGGTGGTCGGCAACTACCAGCACCTTGGCCTGTTTGACGGCACGAACCTGGCGATTCTCAGCCCGCGCAAAGGCCTGCGTCGTCATGACCAGGCGCTGGGGGACAGCCAGGAACTGCGCGTCGGCAGCGACGACCCGTTGATCCAGCGGGCGATCACCTATTACCAAGCCGCCAGCTACGACTACAAGCAACAACTGCTGAGTTGGAGAGCCCCCAAGGAAGAGGCCCCAGCCCTGAGCACACGCTAATCAAAACGTCCCGTGCGGGTGAGTACGGGACGTTTTTTACCAAGGTTCGTCATGAAGCCCCCCGCCTTCCTACCCGTTTCTAAACCGCTTAATTTTTGGCTGTGTCTGGGCCTCCCCGTCGGCGCCGCATTGGTCTTGCTGCTTCTGCAGCTGACCTCGCTGGACATGGACCTGGCCAAACGCTTCTACGATGCCGAGCAAGGCGGCTTCATCGGCCGCTATAGCTTCTTTCTCGAAGACATCCTGCATGATCGCGCCAAGCAACTGGTGATCCTGTTTTCGGTACTGGCGATTCTCGGGCTGGTGGGCAGTTTCATCCTGCAGCGACTCAAGCCCTACCGCCGCGAACTGGTCTGCCTGGTGCTGTCCCTGGCAATGGCGACGGCTTTCGTGGCGCCGTTGAAGACCATTACCGCAGTGCAATGCCCCTGGAGCCTCAAAGAATTCGGTGGCCAGGAAATTTACAGCGAACTGCTTAGCCCTCGCCCGCCGACCGATAAACCCGGTCGCTGCTGGCCCGGCGGACATGCGGCAACCGGGTTTGCCTTGTTCGCTTGGTTTTTTGCCCTGCGCGATCGCCGGCCACGCATGGCGCGCAACGCGTTTATCTTCGCGGTGGGCTTGGGCAGCGTCTTTTCCGTCAGCCGCATGTTGCAAGGGGCGCACTTTTTTTCCCACAACGTCTGGACGGCGATATTTTGCTGGCTGATCTGCCTGGGCATGTATTGCCTACTGTTGTACCGGCCATCGAAGCCCGCCACGTCCCGTTGACGGCTTGCGCAACATCCATAAAAAAACCCCGCCTGCATCACTGCAGGCGGGGTTTTTCAGTAGCTGGGTAAGGCTGGCTTACATCATGCCGCCCATACCACCCATGCCGCCCATGTCTGGCATACCGCCGCCGCCAGCGCCTTCAGCCTTAGGCTTGTCGGCGATTGCAGCTTCGGTGGTCAGGATCAGGCCGCCGATGGAAGCTGCCGCTTGCAGCGCGGAACGCGTCACCTTGGTTGGGTCCAGGATGCCCATTTCGATCATGTCGCCGTAGACGCCAGTCGCAGCGTTGTAACCGTAGTTACCTTTGCCGTTCTTGACTTCGTTGACCACAACGCTTGGCTCGTCGCCGGAGTTGGCAGCGATCTGGCGCAGCGGTGCTTCAACGGCACGACGCAGTACAGCGATACCAACGTTCTGGTCAGCGTTGTCGCCGGTCAGGTTGGTCAGGGCTTCCAGAGCACGGATCAGCGCAACGCCACCGCCAGGTACCACGCCTTCTTCAACGGCTGCACGGGTTGCGTGCAGGGCGTCTTCAACGCGGGCCTTCTTCTCTTTCATTTCGACTTCGGAACCGGCGCCAACCTTGATCACTGCAACGCCGCCGGACAGCTTGGCCAGACGCTCTTGCAGTTTTTCCCGGTCGTAGTCCGAGGAAGTCTCGGCTACTTGAGCGCGGATCTGAGCGATACGCGACTCGATGTCACCTTCAACGCCAGCACCGTCAACGATGATGGTGTTTTCCTTGGAGATGGTCACACGCTTGGCGCTACCCAGGTTTTCCAGGGTGGCGCTTTCCAGGCTCAGGCCGATCTCTTCGGAGATAACGGTACCGCCGGTCAATACGGCGATGTCCTGCAGCATGGCCTTGCGACGGTCGCCGAAGCCTGGAGCCTTGACGGCTGCAACCTTGACGATGCCACGCATGTTGTTCACAACCAGAGTCGCCAGGGCTTCGCCTTCAACGTCTTCGGAAACGATCAGCAATGGGCGGCCGGCTTTGGCAACGGCTTCCAGCACTGGCAGCATTTCGCGGATGTTGGAGATCTTTTTGTCGACCAGCAGGATCAGCGGGCTGTCCAGCTCGGCAACCATGGTGTCTGGCTTGTTGACGAAGTACGGGGACAGGTAGCCACGGTCGAACTGCATGCCTTCTACAACCGACAGTTCGTTTTCCAGGCCCGAGCCTTCTTCAACGGTGATCACGCCTTCTTTGCCGACTTTTTCCATGGCTTCGGCAATGATGTCGCCGATGGAGCTGTCGGAGTTGGCGGAGATGGTACCTACCTGAGCGATAGCCTTGGTGTCAGCGCATGGCTTGGACAGGTTTTTCAGCTCGGCAACGATGGCGATGGTCGCCTTGTCGATACCGCGCTTGAGGTCCATTGGGTTCATGCCGGCAGCGACGGCCTTGTAGCCTTCGTTGACGATGGCCTGAGCCAGTACGGTCGCGGTGGTGGTGCCGTCACCGGCGTCATCGTTGGCACGGGAGGCAACGTCTTTGACCAGCTGCGCGCCCATGTTTTCGAAACGGTCTTCCAGTTCGATTTCTTTGGCGACGGAAACGCCGTCCTTGGTGATGGTCGGAGCGCCGAAGCTCTTCTCGATGATCACGTTACGGCCTTTCGGGCCCAGGGTCGCTTTTACTGCGTCAGCCAGGACGTTGACACCGGTGAGCATTTTTTTGCGGGCGGAGTCGCCGAATTTAACTTCTTTAGCAGCCATGATCGATATTCCTTAAATACTTTGGAGTAAACGGAAAATGAGCGGGGAAATCAGTCTTCCAGTACGGCGAGAATTTCGTTCTCAGCCATTACCAGCAGGTCTTCGCCGTCGATTTTCACAGTGTTGCTGCCGGAGTAAGGGCCGAAAACAACCTTGTCACCCACTTTCACGGCCAGCGCACGTACTTCACCGTTTTCCAGAGCCTTGCCTGGACCCGCAGCAAGAATCACACCGTGGTTGGCTTTTTCAGCAGCCGAACCTGGCAGGACGATCCCGCCGGCGGTTTTCTTTTCTTCTTCACTGCGACGGATGACGACGCGGTCATGCAGAGGACGAAGCTTCATTGTCGATCTCTCCTAATTGTGTTTTTCATCGGCCGGTATCAATTCCGGCGGGTTAAATTCCGGCGGTGCCGGTCGCGGCTCGCTGGGCGAACCGCGGAAGTCTGTCTAGTGTCACCACCAGAAACCTTGCGGTGACCGTTACATAAGGGCGCCCAGGCTTATTACAAGGGCCAGCGCCGGAAATTTTTTTGGATTGACTCAAGGATGAATGCAACACGGCACCCGAAGGTGCCGTGCCGGTGAAGCGGTTATTTGTTGTCGCGGTGTTCGAATTCGCCTTCGATCACATCGCCTTCACGCCCCAAGGGCTGGCGCGGGGCCGGGCCGCCACGGGGTTGCAGGTCGTCGGCAAAAGCACGCTGGCGAAGGGCCGCTTCTTCGGCACGCTGGCGCATCTTGCCGGCCAGCAATTTGCGCGTGACCGGCAGCAGCATGACCAGGCCCACCACGTCGCTGATGAAACCCGGCAGGATCAACAGGCCACCGGCCAGGGCCATCATCAGGCCTTCGAGCATGGTCTGGGCGGGCAGCTCACCGCGGTTCAGGCTTTCACGGGCACGCAGTGCCGTCGCCAGCCCGGCGACGCGCAGCACCAGCACGCCGAGCATCGAGCCGAGAATGATCAGCAGCAGAGCCGGGAAAAATCCGATCGCACCGCTGACTTGAACGAATACGAACAGCTCCAGCACCGGGAACAAGAGAAAAAGCAACAAAAAAGGGCGCATCAAATGGTTCCTCAACGCAAGAATGCCTTGCTAGTTCACCTTAGATGACGTCGCCTTTTCGTGAATTCAAGCACTAACGTCTGATTTTTTCGGCCAGGATTCGGCGTGAGCCAATGAAACCAAGGCTTCGCGTACTTGTGTCGGCGTGTTGCAAGGTTCGCCAAACGGCAGCCAGTGCAGGGACTGGCCGACACGCAGGTGCATGCCTTCGCTGTCGATGCCGGCCAGTTGCGCAGGCTCAGTCGTCGGTAAACCAGCAAGGTTGACGTAATGGGCGATGGCCTTGGCGTGATCGCTGTTCATGTGTTCGATCATGCTGCGTTCGGCGTTGCCCGCGAACGGATTGGCCAAGGTCAGGTGGTCGACCCAGTGGATCGCGCCGAACCCGCCGATATACCGGTGGCGCACCGGCTGGAGCACCCAGAAATCGAAATCGTGGGCCTTGTGGTAGTTGGCCGAGTCCGGGAAGTAGCGGTAGTAGCGCTCGGCAGCGGCGTCGATGGCGGCTTCGTCTTCCAGCTTCCGGGCTTGCGCCAGGTAGGTCAGGCGTCCGACGGCCTGCACATCGGCCGCTTCGCGCTCACCCACCAGCAACGAACACTTGGGGTCGTTCTGCAGGTTGTGGGTGTGTTGGGCGATGCGGCTGATCAGGATCAGCGGGCGGCCCTGCTCGTCGAGGCAGTACGGCACGACCGAACCGAAGGGAAAACCGGGCATGGCTTTGGATTGTGTGGCCAAGGCCCCACGGTATTCCTTGAGCAACAGCTCTCGGGCGTTCCTGGCAACGTGCGCGCTCAATGTATGACTCCTGGGTTGTTTCGCCGCCCATGGCATATGGGAATGGATCTCAACACAAGGTAATCAATATCCGCGCAGGTTGCCAGGGTGCTCGATGCCGCGTTACCAGGACACGCCAAACCCTGCGGTGTAGCGGGTCTTGCTCAAGCTGCTGTCGGAATCGCCGCTGATGACGTCGCGCTCGGCCTTGAGATTGAGCGAGGCCCATTCGGTGACCTTGTAGCGCAGGCCCATCTCGGCATCCAGGGAATACTCGGCCGGACCGTCGATCGGCTTGCCCAGCTCGCCGTTGGTGAAGAATTCCACGGTCTTGCCTACCAGGTAGCGGTTGTAGTTCCACTTCATGGCCAGGGAATAGAAGTTGTCCTTGCCGCCATCGGCGTATTCGTAATCGGTGCGGTTGATCAGCGAGCCGAGGGAGAACGCGCCCAGTTCATCGTCCCAGAACTGATAGCCCGGGCCGGTACCGACGGTGCGTTGGCGCGCCAGGTCTTCAACCTTGTCGCGCTTGTAGGTCAGGCGGCCTTGCCAGAACCAGTGCTCGGTGATGAAGCGGTCCAGATCGTATTCCAGCGCCCAGTTGTCGGTGGTGGTGACGTCGTCCTGGAATTCGCGGTTGTATTCGCCCTTGCCGGTGTGGCGCCACTGGCCGTGACGGGCCGAGGTCTTGAAGTCGACGTCGTAGTCGTTGGTGTCTTTGTCGGCGCGCTTGTAGTCCAGCGCCAGGTCGATGTTGCCCTTCCACACCAGGTCTTCGATCACAGGCTTGGGCTTGAGGATCTGCTGGATACTGGCCAGGTCCACGGTCTTGGGCGCTTCGCCATTGGCCAGCACGACTTTGCCATCCTCCGCCGGCTTGAGGGACTTGGCCTTTTCACCGGCATAGGCGTCCTGCTTGACCAGCAACTCCTGGTCGCTCTCCAGGGTTTTCACCTGCTTCCAATCCACCGGGATGGCGCCCCCGTAGCTGGTTTGGATCAGCAACTTGCCGCCGTCGAAGACTTTGATCTTGCCGGTCAGGCGGTCACCGTTCTTCAACCAGACGGTATCGGCGAGCAAGGGCGTGGAAGCACTGAGAACAGCGAGGCACAGCAGGGTTCTGGACAACATAAGCAGATACGGGGCTCGGGGTTGGCGAAAGGAAGACGCTATCGTGTGAGATAGCCTGAACTGACTCAACTATTTATATTGAGTTCAATACGCGACACCAAGTTTACAGACGTTTCTTACAAAAACACCGACGTTCTCAACGGATAGACCCACAGTGAATGAACCTGCCGACACCCCGCAAAGCCCCGCCGACATGCGCCGCACCGCGCTGTACCTGACCTTGGCGCAAGTGCCGGCAGGTTGCGTCGTAAGCTACGGCGAGTTGGCGCACCTGGCAGGGTTGGGGCGCGCCGCACGCTGGGTCGGACGTACCCTGAGCCAGCTTCCCGCAGACACCCGACTGCCCTGGCATCGGGTGCTGGGTGCCGGTGGTCGGATAAGTCTGCCGGTGGGCAGCGCCTCAGGTGACGAGCAACGTGCGCGTTTACGCAGCGAAGGTGTCAGCATCCTGAACAATCGCGTTGATATTCAGCGCCATGGCTGGCGCCCGGTAGAGCACAGCGGTTAGAGTGCGCGCTTTGTTTCCGCAAATCTGAGGCAGACTCCAGCCCATGCCCCGTAAAACCTGGCGCGCCGCGCTCGCCGCCTATGCCAGCCCCTCGACGTTAGTGCTGTTGTTGCTCGGTTTCGCTGCCGGCATGCCTTATATGTTGGTGTTCTCGACGCTTTCCGTGTGGCTGCGTGAAGCGGGTGTGGCCCGCGAGACCATCGGTTATGCAAGCCTGATCGGGCTGGCCTACGCCTTCAAATGGGTCTGGTCGCCGCTGCTCGACCAATGGCGCCTGCCATTGCTCGGGAAACTCGGGCGCCGGCGTTCCTGGCTGGTGCTCTCCCAGTCGCTGGTGATCCTCGGATTGATCGGCATGGGCTTTTGTGACCCACAAAAACACTTGTCCTGGCTGATTGCCATTGCCGTCGTCGTGGCCTTCGCCTCGGCCACCCAGGACATCGCCGTCGATGCCTACCGCCTGGAAATCGCCGACGACAGCCGCCAGGCCGCCCTGGCCGCCAGCTATATGTCCGGTTATCGCATCGCCGCCCTGCTGGCCACGGCCGGTGCGCTGTTCTTTGCCGAAGGCTTCGGCTCCACCGGTTTCAACTATAAGCACTCGGCCTGGACCGGCACCTATGTGCTGTTCGGCGTGTTGATGGTTCCGGCCCTGCTCACCACCCTGTTGATGCGCGAACCCAACGTGCCGCTGCGCACCCAGTTGCAGGCCGGGCGCTATAGCTTCGTGCATCAGTTGGCGTCAGTGTTCGTGCTGATTGTGCTGCTGGTGTCGGTGCCTGCCATGTTTACCCAGCTGTACAACACGGATTTCGCCAGCGTGCTGTTCCAGGGCGTGAGCCTGTGGGAACTGCTGATGGAAGACCGTGCCTTCCTGCGCGCTATCCTCTATATCCTGCTCACCGCCCTGTGCCTCTCGGCCATGGGCCGCCGTGGCCTGGCGCCGGTACTGACGCCGGTTAACGACTTTATCCTGCGCTACCGCTGGCAGGCGTTGCTGCTGCTCGGGTTGATCGCCACCTATCGCATGTCCGATACCGTCATGGGCGTGATGGCCAACGTTTTCTATATCGACCAGGGTTTTACCAAGGACCAGATTGCCGGGGTCAGCAAGATCTTCGGCCTGATCATGACCCTGCTCGGCGCCGGCATGGGCGGCCTGTTGATCGTGCGGTTCGGGATTCTGCCGATCCTGTTCATCGGTGGCGTGGCCTCGGCCGGCACCAACCTTTTGTTCGTGATGCTCGCCGACATGGGCCCCGACCTGCAGATGCTGATCGTCACCATTTCCCTGGATAACTTCAGCTCCGGCCTGGCCACCTCTGCCTTTGTCGCCTACCTGTCGAGCCTGACCAACCTCAAGTTCTCCGCCACCCAATACGCGCTGCTCAGCTCGATCATGCTGTTGCTGCCGCGCCTGATCGGCGGGTACTCGGGGGTGATGGTGGAGAAGTTCGGCTATCACAGCTTCTTTATGATCACCTGCCTGCTGGGGGTGCCGACGCTGTTCCTGATTGCCCTGCACTGGTTCCAGGAGAATCGGCGGATTCGGTTGAATCCCCCGCAGGAAGACTGACAATGTGGGAGGGGGCTTGCTCCCGATAGCGGTGTGTCAGTGTCAGATGTACTGACTGACACACTGCCATCGGGAGCAAGCCCCCTCCCACATTGGATCTTCCACAGTCAGTCAGGTCCCCCGCAATGTCACGCCTGTACTCCAGCAGCAAGCGCCCGTACAATCCCAAGTCATTTCAAGTCCAAGCAACCGACAACGGCCTACCATGCGTACCAGTCAATATTTGCTCGCCACACAGAAAGAAACGCCTTCCGACGCGGTTGTGATCAGCCATCAGCTGATGCTGCGCGCCGGCATGATCCGCAAACTGGCGTCGGGCCTGTACACCTGGCTGCCCATGGGCTTGAAGGTGATGCGCAAGGTCGAAGCCATCGTTCGTGAAGAAATGAACGCTGCCGGCTCTCTGGAAGTGTTGATGCCGAGCACCCAACCGGCTGAACTGTGGCAGGAATCCGGACGTTGGGAAGAGTACGGCCCCGAGCTGCTGCGCTTCAAGGACCGTCATGGCCGCGATTTCTGCGCCGGCCCGACCCATGAAGAAGTCATCACCGACCTGATGCGCAACGAGTTGAGCAGCTATAAACAGCTGCCTCTGAACCTGTATCAGATCCAGACCAAATTCCGTGATGAAATCCGCCCACGCTTCGGCTTGATGCGCGGCCGTGAATTCATCATGAAGGACGCCTATTCGTTCCATGCCGACCAGGCGTCCCTGCAGGCGACCTACGACCGCATGCACCAGGCCTACTGCAACATCTTCACGCGCCTGGGCCTGAAATTCCGCCCGGTTGAAGCGGACAACGGCTCCATCGGCGGCGCCGGCTCTCACGAATTCCACGTGCTGGCCGAATCCGGCGAAGACGACATCGCGTTCAGCAACGGTTCCGACTACGCGGCGAATATCGAGAAAGCCGAAGCCATCCCACGGGAAACCTCGCGCCCAGCGCCAGCCGAAGAATTGCGCCTGGTCGATACCCCGGACACCAAGACCATCGCGGCCCTGGTGGAAAAATTCAATCTGCCGATTGAAAAGACCATCAAGACCCTGATCGTGCGCGCCGAAGAAGAAGGCAAGCTGATCGCCCTGGTGATCCGTGGCGACCACGAGCTCAACGAAATCAAGGCGGCCCAGCAGCCTGGCGTGGCCAGCCCGCTGGTCATGGCCACCGATGCCGAACTGCGCGACGCCATTGGCGCCGGCGCCGGTTCCCTCGGCCCGCTGAACCTGCCTCTGCCGATCATCATCGACCGTTCGGTCGAGCTGATGAGCGACTTCGGGATCGGTGCGAACATCGACGACAAGCACTACTTCGGCGTGAACTGGGAGCGTGACCTGCCGGTTCCGACCGTGGCCGACCTGCGCAACGTCGTGGCCGGCGACCCAAGCCCGGATGGCAAGGGCACCCTGGAGATCAAGCGCGGCATCGAAGTTGGGCACATCTTCCAGCTGGGCAACAAGTACAGCAAGGCGATGAAGTGCGAAGTGCTGGGCGAGAACGGCAAGCCGATCACCCTGGACATGGGCTGTTACGGCATTGGTGTGTCCCGTGTGGTCGCCGCTGCCATCGAGCAGAACAACGACGAGAAAGGCATCATCTGGAGCGACGCCCTGGCGCCGTTCCAGGTTGCGCTGGTGCCGTTGCGCTATGAAACCGAGCAAGTGCGCGAAGCCACCGACAAACTGTATGCCGAACTGACGGCCGCCGGTTTTGAAGTGCTGCTCGATGACCGGGACAAGAAAACCAGCCCGGGCATCAAGTTCGCCGACATGGAACTGATTGGCATCCCCCACCGGATCGTGGTCAGTGACCGCGGCCTGGCCGATGGCAATCTGGAATACAAGAGCCGGACCGAAGCCGAGGCCCAACCGTTGCCGGTGGCTGACGTGCTGTCTTTCCTTCAGGCGCGTATTCGTCGCTGAAAACCAGATCAAGAGAAGTCATGTTCAAGCGAAACACCAGAGCCCTGGGGGGCGCCGCCTTGTGCGGCGCCCTGCTGGTCAGCGGCTGCGCCAACCAGATGTCGCAACGCAGCGAGCACGAGGAGCGGGTCGAGCGTAAGTTGCTCGACCACAGCCTGCAGATCGATGTAGGTGAGCCCAAAGTGCTGGAGCTGCCGCAACGTCGGGTTCGGATTCACGAGCAAAAGACCTTTGAAGTCACCGAATTCGAAGTCACTCGGCGTTACGACCGCTACACGCCCTATCAGCCCTGGCGCAAACTCTACGAGATGCCCCTGGGTGCCGTGGCGCTGGTGGCTGGTGCGGGGGCCAATGTGGTGAACATCTTCGCCCTCGGCAACCTGCCCGCCAGCATGACCCGCGATTGGCTGAGCTACGGCGTGGACGGCATTAACCCGTTCATGAACGTGCAATCCCACGGCCGTGCCCAGCAGAACCTCGCGGGCATCGATGAAGTCCAGCGTGACAAGCGCCTGGAGTATTCGAGCCTGCCCTGGAGCGAACGCCCGGTACAGGTTACCGCCGGCAAGCAGACCCATGAACTGACCACCGACCGCGACGGCGTCCTGCGCCTGAACCTGCTGGACAGTCCGTTTGCCGAGCAGGACCTGAACCGCATCACCACTTTGAAGATCAGCGTGGAAGACGGCCAGGACGACGTGCACACGGATTCGACCCTGGCGATCAGCAGCACCCTGCGCGGAAAATTGCTGGAAGCCCATGGCCTGATCTACGACGATTTGGAAGACGACGAAGTCAACCAGTGGGTACACCGGGTCAAGCGCCTCTCGGAGCTGGGCCTGGAAGAAGAAGCCAGCGAACTGGAGCAAAGCCTGATTGAACTGACGCGCAATGACCCGGAGTTGCAGCAGGAGTTTTTGCAGGCGCTGGCCAAGGATGCCGGACGGTTAGTCGCAGACCCTGGCGCACGCTGATCCCAGGTTTTTTGTAGGAGCGAGCTTGCTCGCGAAAAACTCACAGGCACCGCGTTCTTCCAGGAAACACGCGTTATCGTTGACGTTTTTCGCGAGCAAGCTCGCTCCTACAGGGGGCACCCGGTTTTTTACCAGGAAAACTCGAGCTGTTCGTTACCGCCGCTCAAATCCAGCAACCTCACCCCAATCCCCAACAACCGCACCGGCTTCCCACCACGGTTGAACGCCTGGGTCATCAGCTGTTGATAACTCTCCAGATCCCGCCCTGCCCCGGCCTGCTCCAGAGTGGTCTGGGTAAAGTCATGAAACTTGACCTTCACGAACGGCTTGCCCGCCCGGTAGCTGCTATCGATACGCGCCATGCGCCCGGCCAGGGTGTCCATGAGTTCGGGCAGCTTTGCCAGGCAGCTTGAAAGATCCGGCAAGTCCACATCGTAGGTATTTTCCACGCTGATCGATTGCCGCCGGCTGTCGTTCTGCACCACGCGGTCATCGATCCCACGGGCGAGGCTCCAGAGGCGCTCACCAAAACTGCCGAATTCGCGCACCAGCGCCAGCTTGTTCCACTCCCGCAATTGCAGGCAATCTTCAATGCCCAGGCGCGCCAGCTTGTCGGCAGTGACCTTGCCGACCCCATGCAACTTACTCACCCGCAACTGGGAGACGAAATCTTCGACCTGGTCCGGGGTAATCACAAACAGGCCGTTGGGTTTTTTCCAGTCGCTGGCGATCTTGGCCAGAAACTTGTTGGGCGCCACGCCCGCAGACACGGTGATGTGCAATTGATTGGAGACACGCCGGCGAATGTCCTGGGCGATGCGCGTGGCACTGCCGCCAAAGTGCGGGCTGTCGGACACGTCGAGGTAGGCTTCATCCAGCGACAACGGCTCGATCAAGTCGGTGTAGTCGCGAAAGATCGTCTGGATTTCCTTCGATGCTTCTTTATAGGCATCCATCCGCGGCTTGACGATCGTCAGGTCCGGGCACAACTTCAACGCGTGACGGGATGACATCGCCGAGCGCACCCCATACGTCCGCGCTTCATAATTGCACGTAGCGATCACCCCCCGCCGGTCTGCCGAGCCGCCGACAGCCAAGGGTTTTTGCGCCAGGCTCGGGTCGTCGCGCATCTCGATGGCGGCGTAGAAGCAATCACAGTCGACGTGGATGATTTTGCGCTGCGTCATATAAACGGGGTGTGAACCAACGGGTGGCCAGTATCGCATTCACCCCTGTATATAGCACCAGTAGTTTGAATCTTCTGCCTGAGCGGTACGAAATATCGCAGATGAATTTGTTTTCTCAATCGAATTCGGCCCTCCAATAGAGCTGAAAGCCTCGGCCCGACTGGCTCCGCGCCCCTACCACGCTCGCCTTGGAGAGCTAACCGATTGAACCACAAGCGCTTTTCTTCTATTTTCGGGTTGACACGCTCGCGTTCCTCTGTAGAATGCCGACACACAGACGCGGGATGGAGCAGTCTGGTAGCTCGTCGGGCTCATAACCCGAAGGTCGTCGGTTCAAATCCGGCTCCCGCAACCAAACATCAAAAAAGGCTACTCGAAAGAGTGGCCTTTTTTGTGCGCGCCTGTTTTACCTCCCTCCCCTGTAGGAGCGAGCTTGCTCGCGAAAAACTTCAACACACCGCTGGCTACCTGAAGCGCTGCGTTATCCTTGACGCCTTTCGCGAGCAAGCTCGCTCCTACAACGGAGGTGCCAAGGCCTTGATTTTGAATAAATCAGCGTTAATTTGAGCCATCGACTCATTAACGGTTGACACCTCGTCGCTGGACTGTAGAATGCCGCCCACAGACGCGGGATGGAGCAGTCTGGTAGCTCGTCGGGCTCATAACCCGAAGGTCGTCGGTTCAAATCCGGCTCCCGCAACCAAACATCAAAAAAGGCTACTCGAAAGAGTGGCCTTTTTTGTATCCGGTGAAAAAGTTCTTCTGAAACAATGGTATGGCATCTTTCATGAAACCGTAGACGGTTTGTAGAGTCCATCCCATTGCACGCTATGCTCGATACTCAAGCGCTACCCTCTACGACCAATGGCCGCAGTCGCCCCACTCGGTGATCCGCGTTAATATTTGTAATTATTTTGTCCATAGGGATTGGTAACTTGGCTGGATACCTCCATCCTGTCGCGCACAATCCACGAGGTGATTGATGCGCGCCAACTCGTCTGAACCACACGACACTGTCACAGCTGAACAACCGATCGCTCCCACTCGTTTGCGTTGGCTGGATCTGTTGAGCAAATACCGTCAGCCCATCGGCCTGGCCGTTACGTTGCTGCTGTTTGCAATTGCCCTGATCGCCTGCCGACACCTGTTGTTGGAACTCGACCTCTACGCGCTCCACGACTCGATCCTGGAGGTGCCTAAACCGGCCTTGCTCGGCGCGTTCGCGGCAGCGGTGGCCGGCTTCATCATTCTGTTGGGCTATGAATTTTCCGGCGCACGTTACGCCGGCGTGAAACTGCCGGCCAAGACCCTGGCCCTGGGCGGCTTCACTGCCTTTGCCATCGGCAACGCCATTGGCCTGTCAATGCTCTCGGGCGGCTCGGTGCGCTATCGTTTATATGCACGCCACGGCATTGGTGCGTCGGAAGTCGCCCACATGACCGTGTTCGCCAGCCTGGCGCTGGGCTGCGCGCTGCCGCCACTGGCCGCGTTGGCCACGCTGAGCAACCTGCCGGCGGCATCGACCTACCTGCATTTACCGCAGAGCCTGTTGGGCGGTGTCGCCGGTGCGGTGCTGCTGTTGTCGGCCATGCTGTGCATCGGTATCTATCGCCGTCGCCTGCCGGAACAACCCTACCCGGATAACCTGCTGGTCAAGGCCGGGCGCCGCACCCTGCGCCTGCCTGGCCGTCGCCTGACGTTCCTGCAACTGGTCATCACCGCGCTGGACGTCGCCGCCGCCGCCGCTGTCCTTTATCTGCTGCTGCCCGAAGCACCGCCTTTCGGCCCGTTCCTGTTGGTGTACCTGCTGGCCCTGGCCGCCGGCGTGCTCAGCCATGTACCGGGAGGCGTGGGGGTTTTCGAAGCGATCCTGCTGGCAGCCTTCGCCGACACACTCGGCGCTGCGCCACTGGCTGCTGCCCTGCTCTTATACCGGATGATCTACGTGGTGTTGCCGCTGCTGATCGCCTGTATCTTCCTGCTGATCAACGAGGCCCAGCGCCTGTTCCAGACTCAGCAGAGCCTGCGCGTCGCGTCCGGCCTTGCGGCACCGGTGCTGGCCGTACTGGTTTTTTTGTCCGGCGTGGTCCTGCTGTTTTCCGGCGCCACGCCGGAGATCGATTCACGCCTGGAAAACATCGGCTTCCTGATTCCCCACCGCCTGATTGACGCGTCGCACTTCGGTGCCAGCCTGATCGGTGTGCTGTGCCTATTGCTGGCCCAAGGCCTGCGTCGACGTTTGTCAGCCGCCTGGATGCTGACCATGGTGCTGCTGCTGGTCGGCGCCCTGCTCTCACTGCTCAAGGGGTTCGACTGGGAAGAAGCCAGCCTGATGACCATGACCGCCGTGCTGCTGGCGATCTTCCGGCGCTCGTTCTACCGCGCCAGCCGCCTGACTGAACTGCCCTTCTCGCCGCTGTACCTGGTGGCGAGCGTCTGCGTATTGGGCGCGTCGATCTGGCTGTTGCTGTTTGCCTATCAAGATGTGCCTTACAGCCATCAACTCTGGTGGCAGTTTACCCTCGATGCCAACGCCCCGCGCGGCTTGCGTTCCTTGTTGGGTGCCGCCGTATTGTTGGTGATCGTGTCGCTGACCTGGCTGCTGCGTACCGCGCGCCCGGTGATCCACCTGCCGACCCCGGATGAGCTGGAACGCGCCAGCAAGATCCTGATGGCCTCTTCCCAACCCGACGGCGGCCTGGCGCTGACCGGCGACAAGGCGTTGCTGTTCCACCCCAACGATGAAGCCTTCCTGATGTACGCCCGTCGCGGGCGCAGCCTGGTGGCGCTGTATGATCCGATCGGCCCGACTCAACCGCGCGCCGAGATGATCTGGCAGTTCCGCGACCTGTGCGACATTCACCACGCACGGCCGGTGTTCTATCAGGTGCGCGCCGAGAACCTGCCGTACTACATGGATATCGGCCTCACCGCGATCAAGCTGGGCGAAGAAGCCCGCGTCGACCTGAAACGCTTTGACCTGGAAGCCAAGGGCAAAGAGATGAAGGATTTGCGCTACACCTGGAACCGTGGCACCCGGGACGGCTTGTCCCTGGAGATCTGCGAGCCGGGCACGGCGCCGATGGATGAATTAAAAGTTATCTCGGACGCCTGGCTTACCGGTAAGAATGTGCGTGAAAAAGGCTTCTCTCTGGGCCGCTTCAGCGACGACTACCTCAAGCACTTTCGGATTGCGATCATCCGCTTCGAAGGGCGCCCGGTGGCCTTTGCCAACCTGCTCGAGACGTACAACCATGACCTGGCCAGTCTCGACCTGATGCGCGCCCACCCGGACGCGCCGAAGCTGACCATGGAGTTCATGATGGTCGGCCTGATTCAACATTATAAAAACCACGGCTACGCCCGCTTCAGCCTCGGCATGGTGCCGTTGTCGGGCCTGCAACCAAGGCGTGGCGCGCCACTGACCCAACGCTTGGGCTCGATGGTGTTCCGCCGTGGCGAGCAACTGTATAACTTTCAAGGTTTGCGCCGTTTTAAAGACAAGTTCCAGCCTGACTGGGAACCCCGTTACATGGCCGTGCCCGCAGGACTTGATCCGCTGGTGGCACTGGCCGATACCGCCGCCCTGATCGCGGGCGGCTTGACTGGATTGGTGAAACGCTGATGATTCGACGCTCCTGGCGGTATGTATTGGCCTTTGTTGTGCTGCTCGCGCTGATCCTGGGCGGCGGCTATTGGTACTGGAACCGCCCTGCCCCACAGCCGACCCTGGAGCAATTGCCCCAGGCCGACGGTTCGACGATGACCCGCGTGACCCCGGCCGGCACCGCCAAAGCCCGCGTGGCGGTAGCCGTGATGGCCGACGAAACCCTCACCGACAGCCAATTGGTCGCCCTGAGCCAGGGCGGCTCGGCGCAGATCGTGCAAGTGGTGCTGCCTAAAGATGACTGCGCCCTGCAGGAGAAGGCGCTGCAAAGCGCTCTGGCGCAGCTTAAAGGCCCGGCGACCCTGGTCAGCGGCATCGGCCCTGGCGCCGCGCTCGCCTGGCGCTGGCTGGCCACACAGAGCGACGACAAGGCCAACGCCATCTCCGTGGGCTTCGCCCTAAAACAGGAAGGCTGCAACGACCCGCTGCCCAAAACCGCCGCCCATGGCAACTGGCTGGTGGCGTGGAACGACAACCCTGACGATGAAAGCGCCAGTTTCGTACGCGACACACCGCGTGCCACCACCAGCATCAGCGACTACGACATTCATTACCCGCAAGTGCTGAACAACGAGCTGCGCAAGCAACTGGTGGGTTCGGACAACGGCGGCCTGGCGATTCCGGTGGTGGAAGTGCCGGCAGGCCAGGCCAAGGACACCGTGACCCTGTTTCTCTCCGGTGACGGCGGCTGGCGTGACCTGGACCGCGACGTGGCCGGCGAGATGGCGAAGATCGGCTACCCGGTGGTCGGCATCGACACCCTGCGCTACTACTGGCAGCACAAGACCCCGGAACAAAGCGCCAAGGACCTCACTGAGCTGATGCAGCACTACCGGCAGAAATGGGGCACCAAGCGCTTCGTGCTGACCGGTTATTCGTTTGGCGCCGACGTGCTGCCGGCCATCTACAACCGCATGCCGGCAAACGAGCAGCAACGGGTCGACGCAATCATCCTGCTGGCCTTCGCCCGCACCGGCAGCTTTGAGATCGAAGTGGAAGGCTGGCTGGGCAACGCCGGCAAAGAAGCCGCGACCGGCCCGGAAATGGCCAAGCTGCCAGCAGACAAGGTGGTGTGCATCTACGGCGCCGAGGAAGTCGACGAGAGCGGCTGCACCGACAAGACCGCCGTGGGCGAAGCCATCAAGCTGCCCGGCGGGCATCACTTCGATGAAAACTATCCGGCGCTGGCCAAGCGGCTGGTGGATATCATCGTCAAGCATCAGGCCAAAGCCGAGTAATTCCAGGCTTCACATAAACCAAATGTGGGAGGGGGCTTGCCCCCGATAGCTGACTGTCAGCCAATGATGCTGTGACTGATCCACCGCTATCGGGAGCAAGCCCCCTCCCACATTTATATCCCGGTGTCAGTTGGATCTAACGCGGTTCGATATGCGCAATCATCAACTGCACCGTTTCATTCCCGCGATACTCGTTCACGTCCAGCTTGTAGGCCAACTCCACCCAACGCACCGTCGGGTTCGGCCAGACTTCACGGTCGACTCCAAACGCAATGCCATCGAGCTTCACCGAGCCGCATTCGCTCTTGAGCACCACCTTCAAGTGCCGCTCGCCGACCACTCGCTGCTCCACCAACTGGAACACGCCGTGAAACAATGGCTCGGGAAAGTGCTGCCCCCACGGGCCGGCATGGCGCAGTGCGCGGGCCAACTCCAGGTGAAACTCTTCCACCGCCAGGGTGCCGTCGGAGAGCAGCCGACCGGTGAGGTCTTCTTCGCGCAGTTGCCGACGCACCTCGGCATCGAAGGCTTGGGCAAATAACGGGAAATTCGCTTCGGGCAGGGTCAGGCCAGCCGCCATCGCATGACCGCCATATTTGGCAATCAGGTTGGGATGCTGGCTGGCAACCACCGCCAGCGCGTCACGGATATGAAAGCCCTGTACGGAACGCCCGGAGCCCTTGAGCAGGCCATCACCGGCATCGGCAAAGGCGATGGTGGGACGGAAATAGCGCTCTTTCATGCGCGACGCCAGGATCCCGATCACCCCTTGGTGCCACTCCGGGTCGAACAGGCACAAGCCGTACGGCATCGATTCGACCGGCAAATCCTTGAGCTGGGCCAGGGCTTCGCGCTGCATGCCTTGCTCGATGGATTTGCGATCCTGGTTCATGCCGTCCAGTTGAGCGGCCATTTCCCGTGCGGCGGCAATGTCCGTGGTGAGCAGGCATTCGATGCCCAGGCTCATGTCATCCAGGCGCCCGGCCGCATTCAAGCGCGGGCCAAGGATAAAACCGAGGTCAGTGGAGGTGATACGGGCATGGTCGCGCTTGGCCACTTCAAGGATTGCCTTGATCCCAGGCCGCGCTCGACCGGCACGAATACGTTCCAGGCCCTGATGGACGAGGATGCGGTTGTTGGCGTCCAGCGGCACCACGTCGGCAACGCTGCCAAGGGCCACCAGGTCGAGCAACTCACCAATGTTCGGCTGCGGGCTGTTGTCGTACCAGCCCAGGTTGCGCAAGCGCGCACGCAGGGCCATCAACACGTAGAAGATCACGCCGACACCGGCCAGCGCCTTGCTGGGGAAGGTACAGCCCGGCTGGTTCGGATTGACGATCGCGTCCGCCGCCGGCAGTTCATCGCCCGGCAAGTGGTGATCCGTCACCAGCACCTTCAACCCCGCCGCCTTCGCCGCCGCCACGCCCTCGACGCTGGAGATGCCGTTATCCACGGTGATCAGCAACTGCGGCTCGCGCTGCAGCGCCACCGCCACGATCTCCGGCGTCAGGCCGTAGCCATATTCGAAACGGTTGGGCACCAGGTAATCGACGTGGGCCGCACCGAGCAAACGCAGGCCCAGTGTGCCGACGGTACTGGCGGTGGCGCCGTCGGCGTCGAAGTCACCGACGATCAGGATGCGCTGGCGCTGCTCCAGCGCCGTCACCAGCAGGTCGACGGCGGCATCGATGCCCTTGAGCTGCTGATAGGGAATCAACCGCGCCAGGCTCTTGTCCAGCTCGGCTTCCGATTGCACCCCGCGCGCGGCGTAGAGACGGGTCAGCAGCGGTGGCAATTCACCGAGGAAAGGCAGGACGGCGGGCAAGGGACGGGGTTCGATACGCATACGGTGGGGATAACTTCTCTACTGATACAAGGGTTAAAACGACAATTCAAGCTTCAACAAAGATCAAATGTGGGAGGGGGCTTGCTCCCGATAGCTGAGGGTCAGTCAATGATGGTGTGACTGATCCACCGCTATCGGGAGCAAGCCCCCTCCCACATGTTCAATCACGTCCGCCAACCAGCCATTCCAGCTGCACTTCATGCTGGCCACGGTCGTCGGTGACGAAGATCGTGCCTTCGCTGATCATCACATCCCACTTGATCACGCGAGGCATGTCCTTGGCCAGCACCTCGAGGATTTCCTGGGGCACTACGGCGATGTGCACGTTTTTCAGGTTTTTCGCCACCGGCACGACCTTGCCTTCCCACACGCGAAGGCTGCCATACGCCAGCAGGCTGGTACGTTCGGTACGGCGCGAGCACCAGGTCAGACGGTCGGCATCCGGCTGGCCGACTTCGATCCAGTGCAACACCCGGTCATCCAGGCTCTTTTCCCACAGGGCCGGCTCGTCGACGTCCGACAAACCACGGCCGAACGCCAATTGCTCGTTGTACCAGAGGGCGTAGGCCAGCAGGCGCACGGTCATGCGTTCTTCGGTTTCCGAAGGGTGGCGGGCGATGGTCTGTTTGACGCTCTCGTACACCGAACGGTCGAGGTCGGTGAGATTGAGTTCGAATTTGTAGGTCGTGGACGGCTGGGCCATGAACGGGCTTCTAGGACAAGGAAAGGCGACCAGTCTAACCGATGGCGAGGGCATTCAACGAATACTGCGCGCCAGCCATGACCCGTTTGCGTTCGCAGGGCGCGCTGTGCCAAATCCCAGGCAAAAAGAAACCCCGAGGAGTGGGGAGACAACTCGGGGTTAAACGTGATCTACAAAGACCAGTACAACAAGCCACAAACACCGGAGCACAATGTTTGCTCTTGCTGTTACAAACTCTGACCGGCCGTGTTGTAGGAAGTTTCGAAGGATAAATAATTCTTCATGCGCAGACCGGGTTTCGTGTCATGGCGGCATTTCGCAAGGCTGCGATGACCGAGGGCTCGAGTCGACCTTCAGCGATTTTCAAATCGCGCAGCAGACAATCCACCACATCCACCAGCGCGCGCTTGTCGGTCAGCTGTGCGCGGTTGACTTCGCGCTCGACCATGATGGCGCCACCGGGGTTCTTCACGGTCACCAGGCATTCGCCCTGCACACCAGAGGTGGTCAGCGTAACCAGATAAGGGCTCAGTGCTTCTTCGAGCAACAGGCTGATACTTTCCATCTCGATCACCACTCAATAGTTCGGGAACAATCGTTTCAACGGGTGCTGCATCTCTCCTAAGTGACCGGTCGTAACGTAGGAAAGTTCGCTTTTTCGTCTTTCAAGGGTTGTGCGGGGATGACGTATCCAGCATGCGCTTGCAACATGACAGGTAAAAAACGGCAGCACATAACTGCTTACGCAATGGGTTGCGGTTCTGGGGTACGCCGAGCGCGCAGGCCAGGAGTGAATCCTATACTCGGTGAGCGCTGATCACCCTGCCGTGCGGGCAGAGTGCATGTCATAAGGCCCTTATCACAAAGGATGAAGAGGATGCTGGAACACAATGAACAACAAGCTTCGATCGAGAAAATTCACGCGGACATATCACGCATCTATGCCGAACAACGCAAGTTCAATGCTGAAGTCCACAAGATAACCCGTGAGATCTTCTGGTACCCCGTGGGCATCGCAATAGGCTTCTTTACGGCTGTTGGCACGGTAATGGCGCTGGCCCACAAGCTACTCACGTAGACGATATGACTGGCGGGCCTGCCAGAAACAAAAAAACGCCGCTGACCCTGGGAAGGGAAGCGGCGTTTTTGTCTATGTGGTGCGCCTTACAGCGGCTTACCTCGATTGCCATGCTGGCTGACAAACGCCTGCACCGTCTTCAGGTCGTTAGCCAACACCGTGTAACGCTCTTCGCGCTCAAACAGATCAGTCAGGTGCTTGGGCAGCTCCAAGGCCTTTCCAACACCGGCCTGCTCCACCGCTTCCGGGAATTTGACCGGATGCGCGGTGCCCAGGATCACCATCGGGATATCCAGGCTGCGACGGCACTCGCGGGCGGCTTTCACTCCGATGGCGGTGTGCGGGTCGAGCAGCTCGCCGGTCTGGGCATAGACTTCAGCGATGGTTTCGCACGTCTGCGCGTCGTCCACTGCCAAGGAGTCGAACAGCTTGCGGGTTTCGGTCCAGCGCTCTTGCTCGACGCTGAAACCGCCACCTTGCTTGAAGCTGTTCATCAGCTCGGCCAGCGCCGCGCCATTGCGACCGTGCATGTCGAACAGCAGGCGTTCGAAGTTCGACGAGACCATGATGTCCATCGACGGCGACAGCGTGGCGTGCAGGGTTTCCTTGACGTACTGGTTGCCGCTCATGAAGCGGTGCAGGATGTCGTTGCGGTTGGTTGCGACGATCAATTGATTGATCGGCAGGCCCATGTTGCGTGCCAGGTAGCCGGCGAAGATGTCGCCGAAGTTGCCGGTCGGCACCGAGAACGACACCGAACGCGCCGGGCCGCCCAGCTGCAGGGACGCGTGGAAGTAGTAGACGATCTGGGCCATGATCCGCGCCCAGTTGATCGAATTCACCGCCACCAGGCGTGTACCTTTGAGGAAGCTCTGGTCGGCGAAGCTGTTCTTGACCATTTCCTGGCAGTCATCGAAGTTGCCGTCGATGGCGATGTTGTGGATGTTCTCACCAAACAGGGTGGTCATCTGGCGACGCTGCACCTCCGACACGCGCTTGTGCGGGTGCAGGATGAAGATGTCGACGTTTTCGCAGTGCTTGCAGCCTTCGATGGCCGCCGAGCCGGTGTCACCCGAGGTGGCGCCGATGATCACCACGCGCTCGCCGCGTTTCTCCAGCACGTAGTCCAGCAGGCGACCGAGCAATTGCAGGGCGAAGTCCTTGAACGCCAGGGTGGGGCCGTGGAACAGCTCAAGCACCCACTCGTTGCCGTTCAGCTGGCGCAGGGGCGCGATGGCGCTGTGGGAAAATACGCCGTAGGTTTCTTCCAGGATCTTTTTGAAGTCCGCATCCGGAATGCTGCCGGTGACGAACGGGCGCATTACACGGAACGCCAGTTCGTGGTACGGCAGGCCGGCCCAGGAAGCGATTTCTTCCTGGGTGAAGCGCGGCAGGTTTTCCGGCACGTACAGGCCGCCGTCGGTGGCAAGGCCTGCCAGCAGAACGTCTTCGAAATTCAGGGCCGGTGCCTGGCCGCGGGTGCTGATGTAACGCATAGGAGGCAAACCTTCGGTTTGGGCTTCAAGCTTCAAGCTGCAAGCTGCAAGTCAAGAGCGAATAGGCTCTTACTTGCAGCTTGCAGCTAATAGCTTGCAGCTGAATTAATTCAAATGTTCGACGCGGATACGGACGACCGGCCCAACCACGCCTTGGAGAGCTTCGAGGGCTCGGATGGCATCGTTGATATGCTGTTCGAGCACGCGGTGGGTCAGCAGGATCATCGGCACCTGCCCGTTCTGCTCCTCGACTTCCTTCTGCATGATCGATTCGATGTTGATTCCGCGCTCCGACAGGATGCTGGCCACCTGGGCCAACACGCCCGGATGATCCTGGGCCTGGATGCGCAGGTAGTAGGCACTTTCGCAGGCTTCGATCGGCAGGATCGGGTGGGCCGACAGCGAGTCCGGCTGGAAGGCCAGGTGCGGTACGCGGTTTTCCGGGTCGCTGGTCATGGCGCGAACCACGTCCACCAGGTCGGCGATCACCGATGAAGCGGTCGGCTCCATGCCGGCGCCGGCGCCGTAGAACAGGGTGGAGCCGGCGGCGTCACCGTTGACCATCACCGCGTTCATCACGCCATTGACGTTGGCGATCAGGCGGTCGGCCGGGATCAGCGTCGGGTGCACACGCAATTCGATACCGGCCGGGGTGCTGCGCGCCACACCGAGGTGCTTGATGCGGTAGCCCAGGGCTTCGGCGTAGTTCACGTCGGCGGTGGTCAGCTTGGTGATGCCTTCGGTGTAGGCTTTGTCAAACTGCAGCGGGATACCAAAGGCGATGGACGCCAGGATGGTCAGCTTGTGGGCCGCATCGATGCCTTCCACGTCAAAGGTCGGGTCGGCTTCGGCGTAACCCAGGGCCTGGGCTTCGGCCAACACGTCTTCGAAGGTACGGCCCTTCTCGCGCATTTCGGTGAGGATGAAGTTACCGGTGCCGTTGATGATGCCGGCCACCCAGTTGATGCGGTTGGCAGACAGGCCTTCACGGATCGCCTTGATCACCGGGATGCCACCGGCCACCGCTGCTTCGAACGCCACGATCACGCCCTTTTCACGCGCCCTGGCGAAGATCTCGTTGCCATGCACGGCGATCAGCGCCTTATTGGCGGTGACCACGTGCTTGCCGTTGTCGATGGCCATGAGCACCAGCTCGCGGGCCACGGTGTAGCCGCCCACCAGTTCGATGACGATATCGATTTCAGGGTTGGTGGCCACGGCGAACACATCGTGGGTAATCGCAATACCGGTCGTTTCGAACTGAGGCTTTGGCGAACGCGTGGCAATCTGAGCCACTTCAATCTCGCGCCCTGCACGGCGGGAAATTTCTTCAGCGTTACGCTGAAGTACGTTGAAGGTGCCGCCACCGACGGTCCCTAACCCACAGATGCCTACTTTGACCGGTTTCACTGAAGAACTCCCCATGAAACGGCCGACTCAAGGTCGGCCGTGGAACACAGCCGCACAACTGCGGCTCTCAATTAATGGCCCGCCGACGGTTCGGCGGGCCATGCTCGTCAAAGGCTCGACGATAAATGCTTACTTGGCACCCAGTGCCAGTTTGGCAACTTGTGGTGCCGGCTGGTAGCCCGGAATCACCTGGCCGTCGGCCAAAACGATGGCCGGCGTGCCGTTCACGCCGATGGACTGGCCCAGGGCGAACTGCTTGGAAACCGGGTTGGCGCATTTGGCCGCCTTGATTTCCTTGCCGTCGACCATCTTGTCCATGGCCGCCTTCTTGTCGGCCGAGCACCAGACCGCTTGCAACTGCTCATCACCCGGCGAACCCAGGCCCTGGCGCGGGAACGCGACGTAGCGCACTTCCACCCCCAGCTTGTTCAGCGCAGGCACTTCGGCGTGCAGCTTGTGGCAGTACGGGCAGGTGGTGTCGGTGAACACCGTGATGTGGGTCTTGGTTTCACCGATGGCCGGGTACACCACGGTTTCAGCCACCGGAATACCGTTGATCAGCTTGGACACGCCAAGGCGCTCGGCTTTCTCGGTCAGGTTGACCGGCTTGCCGTCCTTGAGCTGGAACAGGTAGCCCTGAACGATGTACTGGCCGTCGGCACTGGCGTACAGCACGCGGCTGCCCTTGAGCTTGACTTCATACAGGCCGGCCATCGGGCTGGCGCTGATGCTTTCGATGGGGGTGTCGAGCTGCAGGTTGACCAGACTCTTGCGAATGGCCTGCTCGGCCGCATCATCGGCGACAGCAAAGGTGGAAACCAACGCAATGGCTGCGGCGGCAATAATCTGGGTCAAGCGCATGGGAACTCCTGAAGGCAGATGCAGGGACGGTGCAGGTACGCCGATTGGAAACTGGGGGTGTGACCGTCGCCTTTGCGAACCGACAAAGCCTACCACAGTTGGGCCGCAGGGCAGCCCGTGGCAGGGTAAATTGGGATTTTTCAGCCGCGCGGATGGTGCTTGGCGTGCATATCCTGCAAGCGCGCCCGCGCGACATGGGTGTAAATCTGCGTGGTGGACAGGTCACTGTGCCCGAGCAGCATCTGCACGACACGCAAATCCGCACCATGGTTGAGCAAGTGCGTGGCGAATGCATGGCGCAGAGTGTGCGGCGACAGCGTCTTGCCGATCCCGGCAACCTTGGCCTGATGCTTGATGCGGTGCCAGAAGGTCTGGCGGGTCATCTGCTCGCCGCGCAGGCTGGGAAACAGCACATCACTGGGGCGGCCGCCGAGCAATTCGTTGCGCGCATCGCGCATGTAACGCTCGACCCACACAATCGCTTCCTCACCCATCGGCACCAGGCGCTCCTTGCTGCCCTTGCCCATCACCCGCAACACACCCTGGCGCAAATTGACCTGCTCCAGGGTCAGGCTGATCAACTCGGTCACCCGCAGTCCGCAGGCGTAAAGCACTTCCAGCATGGCGCGATCGCGCTGGCCGATGGCTTCACTGAGATCGGGAGCGGCCAACAGCGCTTCTACGTCAGCTTCCGACAAAGACTTGGGAAGAGGCCTGCCCAATTGCGGCATATCGACCTGTAGCGTTGGATCGGTTGCGATGAGCTTTTCGCGCAACAAATAGCGATAAAAGCCGCGCACTCCGGAGAGAAATCTCGCAGTCGAACGGGGCTTGTAATGCTGTTCGAGGCGCCAGGCCAGGTGGTCGAGGATCAACTCACGCCCGGCATTGGCCAGCTCCAGGTTTTTCTCCTGCAACCAACCGTTGAACAGGGCCAGGTCACTGCGGTAAGCCTGGCGGGTATTGTCCGACAGGCCTTTCTCCAGCCAGAGCGCATCAAGAAAGCGATCAATCAAAGGGTGGTCAATGGCGGGCATGGGAACTCAAGCAAGGGACTGGTCGGACAGATCCTATCGCAGACCTTGAATTGCAGGCACAAAAAAGCAGCCCGTAGGCTGCTTCTTTCTGCATCGGGAAGCTGGACTTAAGCCAGTTTTTCCTTGATGCGAGCTGCTTTACCGGACAGGTCACGCAGGTAGTACAGCTTGGCTTTGCGTACGTCACCGCGACGTTTCACAGCCATGCTGTCGATTTGCGGGCTGTAGGTCTGGAAAGTACGCTCTACGCCAACACCGTTGGAGATTTTACGAACAGTGAAAGCACTGTTCACACCACGGTTACGCTTGGCGATTACCACGCCTTCGAACGCTTGCAGACGCGAACGGTCGCCTTCCTTCACTTTCACCTGAACGACAATGGTGTCGCCCGGGGCAAAGGTAGGGATCTCTTTGGTCATCTGCTCTGCTTCGAGTGCAAGGATGATTTTGTTAGTCATGCTGTGCTCCTAAGGTAAGTCAATGGACCTACCATCGATACGTTGTTAACTATCGTCCCGCGCGAGGATGTATTCCTCGAGCAGCTTCTTCTCTTCTCCAGAAAGCGAGCGGCTTTCCAGAAGATCGGCGCGTCGTTCATAGGTCCGACCAAGGGACTGCTGTAAACGCCAACGCCGGATGTGTGCGTGATTGCCACTTAGCAATACGTCGGGAACACGCTGATCCGCATACACCTCCGGACGGGTGTAGTGCGGGCAATCCAGCAAACCATCCGTGAAGGAATCCTCCTCCGCAGAGTCCGCATGCCCTAAAGCTCCAGGCAGCAGTCGTGTAACCGCATCTATCAGGACCATCGCCGGCAGCTCACCGCCAGACAGGACATAGTCCCCAATCGACCACTCTTCATCGACATGAGCTTCAATAAACCGCTCGTCAATGCCTTCATAGCGGCCGGCAATCAGGATCAGTGCTTCCTCATTTGCCAGTTCGCGTACCGCAGCCTGTTTCAGCTGACGGCCTTGAGGGGACAGGTAAATTACCTTCGCCTTCTCCCCGGCGGCGGCCTTGGCCTCAACCAACGCGTCTTCCAGGGGCTTGATCTTCATCACCATGCCCGGACCACCGCCAAATGGGCGATCGTCCACAGTGTGATGCCGATCCGTCGTGTAGTCTCGCGGGTTCCAACAGGTAAGCTGCAACAGCCCCTGTTCCACCGCCCGACTGGTGATGCCGTACTCGCTGATGGCGGAAAACATCTCGGGAAACAAACTGATCACTTCAATGCGCAAATTAGCCACGCTTAGAAGTCCGCGTCCCATTCCACCTTCATCTCGCCCGCTGCCAGGTCGACGGCCAACACGCACTGCCCGGTATAGGGCAACAGGCGTTCGCGATCATCCAGGCTGCCAGCGCAAGGCTTGACCACCATTACATCATTGGCGCCGGTTTCCAGAAGATGATCGATTTTCCCCAGCAATTGCCCGAGTTGATCAATAACCTTCAGACCTTCCAGCTGGTACCAGTAGTACTCGCCGTCGGTCAATTCAGGGAACAGGTTGCGCGGCACGCAGATCTCATAACCGGCCAGAAGACGAGCTTCTTCACGATCATCAAGACCCTTGAGCTTTGCGACCAGGAACTTGTCGTTCCCGCGTCCACTGACCAGCTCGACCTGTTTCACACTACCTTCGCGCTTGAGCGTCCAGGTTTTGTACTGCAACAGGTTTTCAGTCGGATCAGTAAAGGAATACACCTTCACTTCGCCGCGAACGCCATGAACAGAGTAAATCTTGCCGATAACGATCAAATCATCAGCAACAGCTGGCGTCGCGTTCATATTGCTCAGGCTGCGGCCTTAGCCGAGTCCTTCAACAACTTTGCAACGCGCTCGGATGGCTGTGCACCCACGCTCAGCCAGTAGGCTACGCGCTCTTGGTTCACGGACAGACGAACTTCTTGACCACGAGCAACAGGGTTGAAGAAACCAACCTGTTCCTTGTGCGAACCGTCGCGCGGGTTGCGGCTGTCGGTTACGGTCAAGTGGTAAAACGGGCGCTTTTTGGAGCCGCCAAGGGCAAGACGGATTGTTAGCATGTGAACATCGTTCCTGTAGTCGGTGCTGCAAATCTAAATGCACAGCGGGCATAGGTGCCCGAAAGGCCGCATATTCTAAGGAATATCCGGACTTTTGCAAATGTCTTTTTCTGGCGCCTATCAGCGTGCCATTCAGATCTGCTATAGAGCCGTCGGTTAAAACGGCAAGTCAGCGCCCGCCAACGGCGGGTTTGCTGGAGATCCCACATCCCTGTGGGTCGGAGCGCAAGCGAAGGCTTGCGCTCGAATACTTTACATTTTCGGCATACCGCCGCCGGGCAACATTCCGCCCATGCCGCGCATCATCTTGGCCATACCGCCCTTGGCGGAGAACTTCTTCATCATCTTCTGCATCTGCTTGTGCTGCTTGATCAAGCGGCCGATGTCCTGCACCTGGGTGCCGGAACCCATGGCGATCCGACGCTTGCGCGAACCGCTGATCAGCTCAGGGTCGCGGCGCTCGGCCGGGGTCATGGAGTTGATGATGGCTTCCATCTGTTTGAACTGCTTCTCTGCCGCGCCCTGGGCGTTGCCCATTTGCGCCAGGTTCACGCCGCCGATGTTCGGCAGCTTGTCCATCAGGCCGCCGAGGCCGCCCATGTTCTTCATTTGCTGCAGCTGGTCGCGGAAGTCTTCGAGATCGAAGCCCTTGCCCTTCTTCAGCTTTTTGGCCAGTTTGTCGGCCTTGTCTTTATCGAGCGTGGCTTCGGCCTGTTCGATCAGGCTGAGCACGTCGCCCATGCCGAGGATACGCGAGGCGATACGCTCCGGGTGGAACGGTTCGAGCGCTTCGCTCTTCTCGCCCATACCGATGAACTTGATCGGCTTGCCGGTAATGGCGCGTACCGACAGCGCGGCACCGCCACGGGCGTCGCCGTCGACCTTGGTCAGGATCACGCCGGTCAGCGGCAGTGCGTCACCGAAGGCCTTGGCGGTGTTGGCGGCATCCTGGCCGGTCATGGCGTCGACCACGAACAGCGTCTCGACCGGGTTGATCGCGGCATGCAGCGCCTTGATCTCGCCCATCATCTCTTCATCGATGTGCAGGCGACCGGCGGTATCGACGATGACCACGTCGATGAATTTCAGCTTGGCTTCTTTAATAGCCGCAGTGGCGATATCAACCGGCTTCTGGCTCAGGTCCGACGGGAAGAAGGTCACGCCCACTTCGCCCGCGAGCATTTCCAGCTGCTTGATCGCGGCCGGACGGTAGACGTCGGCCGATACCACCATCACCGACTTCTTCTTGCGCTCTTTAAGGAAGCGCGCCAGCTTGCCGGCGGTGGTGGTCTTACCCGCGCCTTGCAGGCCGGCCATCAGCACGACGGCCGGTGGCACGGCGCTGAGGTTCAAATCTTCGTTGGCCGCGCCCATCAGGCTTTCGAGTTCGGCCTGGACGATCTTCACGAACGCCTGGCCCGGGGTCAGGCTGCGCGACACTTCAGTGCCGACCGCACGCTCCTTGACCGAGTTGACGAAGTCCTTCACCACCGGCAAGGCCACGTCGGCCTCCAGCAACGCCATGCGCACTTCACGCAGGGTGTCTTTAATATTGTCCTCGGTCAGCTTGGCCTTGCCGGTTACGTGGCGCAGCGTCTGCGAGAGACGGTCAGTCAAGTTTTCAAACATGCGCGATCCTTTCAGGCCCTATTCATCGAAATGCATTGGTAGACCGAGGTAATGGCGGCCCAGGCTGTGGTAAATCGCTATTAAAAACAGCGCTCGGCGAGCCTGCGGCGTGGGCAGGTCGCGGATTATAGCGAAGACTGCGTCCATGCACACCCGCTGTCTGGCCCGGGAGTCTTTCGTGCAGCGCAGGTGTGTGCCAAACTCAGCGCCTTTCGGGCTTGCCTATCAGGATTTATGCTCCCCTTGTCACCCAGTTTGCTACCCAGCCTCGCCGCCGCCATCGTGTATGCCGCTGCGACTCTCTATCAGGGCTCTCGTCTGGCCCAAGGCACCAAAGCGGATAAACGTCTGCTGGTCGGCCTTGGCGTGCTGGCCCTGCTGGCCCATGCGGCCAGTCTGTTTACCCACCTGCTGACCCCGGTTGGCCTGGGCCTGGATTTTTTCAGCGCCGCCAGCCTGATCGCCGCCGCCGTGATCGCACTGACGCTGTTGGCGTGCTACCGGATTCCGGTCGAAAACCTGCTCGTTCTTCTATTCCCGCTGGGCATGCTCACGGTGCTGCTGGCGCAGTTCGCGCCCACCGGCACCGTCCAGGTGATCGATGAAGAGCCGGGCATCCTCGCGCATATCCTGTTGTCGATCCTGGCCTACGGCATGTTCACCATCGCGGTGTTCCAGTCGCTGCTGGTGCTGTTGCAAGACCACCAGCTCAAGCACAAGCACCCGTCCGGGCTGATCAAAAACTTCCCGCCGCTGCAAACCATGGAAAGCCTGCTGTTCGGTTTTCTGTGGGCCGGCTGGACCTTGTTGTCGCTATCGCTGATTTCCGGCTGGCTGTTCGTCGAAAACCTGTTCGCCCAGCATCTGGTGCACAAAACCTTGCTGGCCTGCCTGGCCTGGGTGGTGTTCAGCGTATTGCTGTGGGGCCGCAACCGCCTCGGCTGGCGCGGGCACAAGGCCATCCGCTGGACCCTGGCCGGTTTCTGCCTGCTGATGCTGGCCTATTTCGGCAGCAAGCTGGTTCGCGAATACATCCTGCATATCTGACGGGCGGCGATCATGGACAACTTGCCCCTTGGGCCGATGCTCGCCGTAATTGCCCTGCTGATTTTATGGGCGGCACTGTTTACCGCCATCGAAGCCGCGCAACAACACCTGCTGGCCCTGCGCCCCGGCACACGCCAGGGCGACAAGGCCGCCGCGCGCCTGAGCTTCCCGCGCCACAGCCTGATCCTGTGCAACAGCCTGTGTCGTGCAGCCGTCGTGATTCTCTGCACGCTGCTGGCGATCTATGCCTGGGCCCAGAACGGGCCGTGGCTCGGCTGGTTGATCTCGTGCGCGTTGCTGCTGATCCTCGCCGACTACCTGCCCCGCGCCCTGGCTACCCGTTATCCACAGGCCATACTGGGCTTCGGTAACGCCCTGCTGGGCGTGCCGCTGAAAATCCTCTATCCCGCTGCCTGGCTGCTCAATGGCATCAGCCTGCTGTTGCTGCGCCCGTTCGCGCGCAAGCCGGGCATAGTGAAAAAGAGCGACGAACCTTCGTCCGACCACGACGACGAGCCGCAGCACGACGTCGACCAAGAGCGCATGCCCAGCATGCCGGGCATCCATGCCCTGGACAACATCACCGTTAACGACATCCTGGTGCCACGCAGCGAAGTGGACGGCATCAACCTGGATGACCCGATCGAAGACATCATCGAGCAACTACGCACCTCCCAGCGCACGCGGCTGCCGGTGTTCCACAGCGATATCAACCAGGTCGAAGCGGTGCTCAACACCCGGCAGGTCCAGCATCTGCTGCCCGATGCCAGCCTGACCAAGGCAGCACTGCTGGCCGCCTGTCACGAACCCTACTTCGTGCCGGAGAGCACGCCTCTGCAGCTGCAACTGCTGAATTTCCACAAGCAGCAGCGGCGCCTGGGCATGGTGGTGGACGAGTACGGCGAAGTGCTGGGCATCGTGACCCTGGAAGATATACTCGAAGAAATCGTCGGCGAATTCGAAAGCGACCAGGCGGTGGATAACCCCCATGTCGAAGCCCAACCCGATGGCCGCTACATCATCGACGGCGCTGCCTCGATCCGCGAACTGAACAAAAGCCTGGGCTGGCACCTGCCCAGCGACGGCCCCAAGACCCTCAACGGCCTGGTGACCGAAGCGCTGGAGACCATTCCGGACTGCGCGGTGTGCCTGAAAATTGGCCGCTACCGCCTGGAAATCCTCGAGACCGAGGACAACCGGGTAAGCAAGGTGCTGATCTGGCATACCAGCCATATGCCCGTCGCCGCATAACCTCCTGACACACAAAAATCCAATGTGGGAGGGGGCTTGCCCCCGATAGCGGTGGATCAGTTATAGATGAGCTGACTGACACACTGCATCGGGGGCAAGCCCCCTCCCACATTTAGATTTTCAGCGTGTCAGCCCCCTTGTTGTATGTTCAAACCCCTTCCTATAATCCCTGCGGCTTACCCAAGCCCCCGCCCGACCGCGTGCTACCCGCACTCAGCGCGTCCAGGCAGCGCTTTACCCTGTCCGAGCGGTGTTTGCTCCCATCCCGAGCCACCCCGCGTACAACCCTGATCCATGGGTGTTCGACCAATAATAATCCGCGTCCAAACGCGCAATGACCAATCCGGGATACTGCCATGAGCACCACGTATAACGAGGCCGCAACCGCCGCCCCGACCAACTCGACGGCCCGCGTGGCCACCGCGAGCATCGTCGGCACCGCCATTGAGTTCTACGACTTCTATATCTACGCCACGGCTGCGGCACTGGTCATCGGCCCGGTGTTCTTCCCGCAGACGTCCGGCACCGCGCAGATGCTCGCGTCGTTCCTGACATTCGGTATCGCGTTCATAGCGCGCCCACTGGGTTCGGCGCTGTTCGGTCACTTTGGCGACCGTATCGGCCGCAAGTCGACGTTGGTGGCCTCCCTGCTGCTGATGGGCGTGTGCACCACCCTGATCGGCTTGCTGCCGGGCTACGACAGCATTGGCGCCTGGGCACCGATTCTGTTGTGTGTATTGCGCTTCGGCCAAGGCCTGGGCCTGGGTGGCGAATGGGGCGGTGCGGCATTGCTGGCCACCGAGAACGCCCCCAAGGGCAAGCGCGCCTGGTTCGGCATGTTCCCGCAACTGGGCCCGTCGATCGGGTTTCTGGCGGCCAACGGCTTGTTCCTGATCCTGGCCATGAGCCTCAACGACGAGCAGTTCCGCAGCTGGGGCTGGCGCATTCCGTTCATCCTCAGCGCAGCGCTGGTGATGGTGGGCCTGTACGCGCGGCTCAAGCTGCACGAGACGCCGGTGTTCGCCAATGCCGTGGCCAAGGAAAAACCAGTGAAAGTGCCGCTGGTGGAACTGTTCAGCCAACATTGGCTGCCGGTGCTGCTGGGCGCTGCGTCGATGGTGGTGTGCTACGCGCTGTTCTATATCACCACGGCGTTTTCCCTGAGCTACGGGGTGTCGACCCTCGGCTACAGCCGTGAAACCTTCCTCGGCCTGTTGTGCTTCGCAGTGCTGTTCATGGGCCTGGCGACGCCGCTGGCAGCGCTGGCCAGCGACCGCTATGGGCGCAAGCCGGTGCTGATTGTCGGCGCGGTCCTGGCAATCCTGTCGGGCTTTACCATGGAGCCGCTGCTGACCCACGGCTCAACCTGGGCCGTGGCGCTGTTCCTGGCGCTGGAGCTGTTCCTGATGGGCGTGACTTTCGCGCCGATGGGCGCGCTGCTGCCGGAACTGTTCCCGACCCGGGTGCGTTATACCGGCGCGTCGGCGGCGTATAACCTGGGTGGGATCGTGGGGGCGTCGGCCGCACCGTTCTTTGCGACCAAGCTGGTGGCGATGGGCGGGCTGAGTTATGTCGGTGGGTATGTGTCGGCGGCAGCGTTGCTCAGTCTGATTGCGGTGCTGTGCCTGAAAGAGACGCGGGATAATGATTTGAATCGCGTCGCCTGATGATCATTCCCACGCTCTGCGTGGGAATGCAGCCCAGGACGCTCTGCGTCCCAAAGCATGACGCAGAGCGTCACAAGAGGCATTCCCACGCGGAGCGTGGGAACGATCAAGCTGAGGTTACAGCTCTACTACAACCGCCTTGGAAGCCCGGGTCGCCTTGGCCCGAGCCGCTTCAATCGACTCATCCCGCGCCAACGCCACGCCCATGCGGCGCTGACCATTCACCTCAGGCTTGCCAAACAGACGCAACGCCGTATCCGGCTCGCTCAAGGCCGCGCCCAGGCTGGCGAACGCCGTCTGCTTCGACTGCCCTTCCACCAGGATCACCGCCGACGCCGAAGGCCCGAACTGACGGATCAACGGGATCGGCAGGCCCAGGATGGCGCGAGCGTGCAGCGCAAATTGCGACAGGTCCTGAGAAATCAGGGTCACAAGGCCGGTGTCATGTGGGCGCGGCGACACTTCGCTGAACCACACCTGATCACCCTTGATGAACAGCTCAACGCCAAACAAACCACGGCCACCCAGGGCTTCGGTCACCGCTTTGGCAACCCGCTCGGATTCGGCCAGGGCAATCGGGCTCATGGCTTGGGGCTGCCAGGATTCCTGGTAGTCGCCCTTCTCTTGCCGGTGGCCGACGGGCGCACAGAAAGTGGTGCCACCGATGTGGCGCACGGTCAGCAGGGTGATTTCGTAGTCGAAGTCGATAAAGCCTTCGATGATCACTCGGCCCTTGCCGGCCCGCCCGCCTTCCTGGGCGTAATCCCAGGCTTTCTGTACATCGTCCGCGCTGCGCAGCAGGCTCTGGCCCTTGCCCGAGGAACTCATCACCGGCTTGACCACGCAGGGAAAGCCCAGGTCTTGCACGGCCTTGCTGTAGTCCTCGAAGGTGTCGGCGAAGTGGTACGGCGAGGTCGGCAGGTCCAGCTCTTCGGCGGCCAGGCGACGGATGCCTTCGCGGTTCATGGTCAGCGATGTGGCACGCGCGGTCGGGATCACGGTGAAGCCTTCGGCTTCCAGCTCGACCAGGGTAGCGGTGGCGATGGCTTCGATTTCCGGCACGATAAAGTGCGGCTTCTCCGCCTCGATCACGGCGCGCAATGCGGCGCCATCGAGCATGTTGATCACATGGCTACGGTGCGCAACCTGCATGGCCGGCGCATTGGCGTAGCGATCCACGGCAATCACTTCAACGCCCAGGCGTTGCAGTTCGATTACCACTTCCTTGCCCAGCTCACCGCAGCCACACAGCAAAACGCGGGTCGCGGTTGGCGACAATGGAGTTCCGATTCGGGTCATCTCAGGTCCTCAGGGGAGCGGATCAGGGGGAGAAAGGCCGGCATTTTACATGAACTGCACACCTTGGCCTCAGTCAGCGACGGCGCGCCGGCGGATGCGCCAGGCCATGATCAGCCACACCACGGTGACACCGGCGAATTTCGACACCAGCGCCGTGCCCGCCACGGCCGGCGTCAGCGCACCGATCAAGCCGAAGAAGATAAACGTATCAAGGGGAATGCTCAGCGCCGAACTTATCCACAGGCGGTCGTGCAGCGGGCGCCGGGTGATGCTGAACACCAGCCAGTCGATGCACTCGGACACCGCAAAGGCCGTGGCGCTGGCCAGGGCGATGGACGGGTCGGAGGTGATATACGACAGCACCAGCGCCGCCAGCATGGCGATGATCGCGCCGTGGCCGAAGCGGGTTTGCACCATGTCACGCAGGATAAACACCAGGCCGCCCCAGGCGGACCAGATGACGTCCAGGTGCGGCGCGGTGGAAAAGGCGAAGTTGATCAGCACGACGCTGCTGATGTAGGCGACCAGGAAGAGCATGAGGCGATAGAACCTGTAGGAGCGAGCTTGCTCGCGAAAAACGTCAACGATTACGCGGGAAGCCTGACTATACGCGGTGTTCTTGCGTTTTTCGCGAGCAAGCTCGCTCCTACAGAGGCATCATCCACACCACACCACTCGCCACCGCCCGCTCATGGCACAACCCCAGCACCGCCCGGCGTTCGGCATTGTCCATGCGGCTCCACCGCGTAATCTCATCCACGTTGCGCTGGCAACCGATGCAAATATCGTCATCATCCAGCGCGCAAATGCTCACGCACGGCGAGGCGACCGGGCGTTCAACCGAACTCATTCTGCCTGCTCAACCAAGTCACGCGCATACCGCTGCGCGTTATGCACATAGTGCGCGGCACTGGCTTCAAGCATGCGCTTCTGCGCCTCGGTCAGCTCACGCACCACCTTGCCCGGCGAGCCCATCACCAGCGAGCCATCGGGAATTTCCTTGCCTTCGCCGATCAGCGAATTGGCGCCGATGATGCAGTGTTTGCCGATCTTTGCGCCGTTGAGGATCACCGCGTTGATGCCGATCAGGCTGTAGTCGCCCACCATGCAGCCGTGCAGCATGGCGTTATGGCCGATGGTCACGCCGGTGCCGAGGGTCAGTGGGTAGCCCATGTCGGTGTGCATCACGCTGCCGTCCTGCACGTTGCTGTTCTTGCCGATCAGGATCAGTTCGTTGTCGCCACGCAATACCGCGTTGAACCACACGCTGGCGCCCTCCTCCAGCCTGACCTTGCCCACCAGTGTGGCATTGGGCGCCACCCAGCTCTGTGGATGGGGCTCGACGCAGGCATCGCCCAGGCGGTATTTCATGGTTTTCCCTCACGGCTTTGCCATTCAAACGACGGCTTAGATATTGATGAAGCTCTTGGGTGGCTGGTGCAGGCTGATCTTGGCATCGTCATAGAGCAGGTTGATCAGCTCGACGATCATGATTGCCGTCAGGCCCCAGATTTTGTATTCGCCGAACCGATAGCTCGGCACATACCAACTGCGGCCTTGGTAATCGATGCGGTGGGTGTGCTCGCGCGGGTCCTGGCGGAAAAAATCCAGGGGCACGCTGAAGACCGCTGCGATCTCGGCGTCGTTGGCCAGGTATTCGACGTAGTCGGGGATGACGCCCACGTACGGCGTTACGCGGATGCCGTGCAGGGAGATCAATGGGCTCAATGGCCCGATGACTTCGACCAGCCCCGGCGGCAGGCCGATTTCTTCTTCGGCTTCGCGCAGGGCGGTAAAGATCAGGTCCGGGTCTTCGGGGTCGCGGCGCCCGCCGGGAAAGGCCACTTCGCCACCGTGGGTCGACAGGCCGCTGGCGCGCAGGGTCAGGATCAGCTCGGGTTCGTCACTGCGGGTAATCGGTACCAGCACCGCGGCCTCGGGGAAACGCCCGTCAGTCTCCAGGGTGTGGGGAGTGTGATTGCTTACCCGGCGAAGTAGCTCGTCCAGCATGAGTCATCTCGGTCTGTTGGCTACCTTGCATCATGCACCAAAGCGGGCGGGCGCCCAAGCCCAAAACCAGCGGCATGTCGCTAAACGACAACTTGCAGCGCTCTGCCTGCCAAGCCAAGATAGGCCCACTCTCCAGGAACCCCAGCATGAACTTCTGCAGCCAGTGCGGTAAACCGGTTATCCAACGCATCCCCGAAGGCGACGCACGCCTGCGCTATGTCTGCGATCACTGCGCGACCATTCATTACCAGAATCCCAATATCGTCGCCGGTACCCTGCCGGTATGGGGCGACAAAGTGCTGCTGTGCCGTCGCGCCATCGAGCCGCGCCTGGGTTACTGGACCCTGCCCGCAGGCTTTATGGAAAACGGTGAAACCGTGGCCCAGGCGGCCATGCGCGAGACGCTGGAAGAAGCCTGCGCACGGGTGCGCAACCTGAGCCTCTATACGCTGATCGACGTGCCGCACATCAGCCAGGTGCATATTTTCTATCGCGCCGAGCTGGTCGACCTGGACTTCGCCGCAGGCCAGGAAAGCCTGGAAGTGAAGCTGTTCGCTGAAGCCGATATCCCTTGGTCCGAGCTGGCTTTCCGCACGGTCGGGCGTACCTTAGAATGCTTCTTCGCTGACCGTCGGCAACAGCTGTTCCCGGTGCGCAGCGAGTCGGTGCCCCCCCTGTCCATGCCCGCCCAATAACAAGCCGGCCACTCATCGCCAAAGGGAAACCGTTTCAATGCGTTGGTTGCTTGCTCTTCTCTGCCTGTCGTTCGCTACCCTGTCCTCGGCCTCCACGGTGGAAACACTCGGCGGCAAACCCGTCGAAAAAGTCCTGGTGCTCAAATCCGCTCACCAGTTGCAGCTGATCAACGACGGCAAGCCCCTCAAGACCTATCGCATTTCCCTGGGTAAAAACCCTAAAGGCCACAAGCTGTTCGAGGGCGACCGCCGCACGCCCGAAGGCCTCTACTGGATCGACTGGCGCAAGACCAGCGAGCGCTTCAACCTGGCCATGCACATCTCCTACCCCAACATCAGCGACGCCGCCCGCGCCCGCCGCGAAGGGGTCAAACCGGGCAGCATGATCATGATCCACGGCACCCCGGACACCGAGGATTACCCGGAACAGTGGTTCCACACCCTGGACTGGACCGACGGCTGCATCGGCATGCGCAATGTGGATATGCGTGAGGTCTGGAGCCTGGTCAAGGACGGCACCCTGATCGAGATTCGGCCCTGATCTGCGACCACTCGTAAAATAATTCGAAAATATTTCCTGCCCCGAGCAGCACCTGCCGGTGAATACCAATTCACCGTGCGGGCTGCGCCGTTGCGCGCGGCATAAAGACCTTTCTAATACCACTTGATACCAGGCACCGTTGCGGTGCCTTAATCCATTGAATGCACCGTTGTGGCTGCATTGACATGGTATTTAAGTGGTATTAATTTCCGACCCATACCGGGCGACAACACTCCAATAACCGCATCGGAAACCTGACAGATGAATCCCATTCTGGCCTTGCGCCCTGACGACAAACAATCCACGCCGCTGTACCTGCAATTGGCGCGCAAGCTCGAAGCGGCGATCCATGCCGGCCAGTGGACCTCCGAGCAAGCCCTGCCGTCGGAACGCGCGCTCAGCGAGCAGTTGAGCATTTCTCGGGTCACCGCCCGTAAAGCGCTGGAAGTGCTGTTTGAGCAGGGCCTGATCCGCCGCAGTCAGGGCTCCGGCACCTTTATCACGCCACGCCTGGAACAGCCGCTGTCGCGCCTGTCGGGGTTCAGCGAGATGCTGCGCCTCAAGGGCTTTGTGCCCGGCTCCCAATGGCTTGAACGCGACATCACCCCGCCGACCCATGAAGAACTGATCCGCCTGTGCCTGTCGACCAATGACAAAGTGGCGCGCCTCAAGCGCCTGCGCAAAGCCGACGACACAGTCATGGCCATTGAAATGACCGCTGTCCCCGCTTCGGTGCTGCCACAGCCGCAGGCTTTGGGCAGCTCGCTGTACGAATACTTCGACAGTATCGGCAAGCCCATCGTCCGTGCCCTGCAGCATGTACAGGCGATCAACGCATCGGATGAATTCGCCAAGCTGGTGGGCATCGCCCCCGGCACCGCCATGCTGCTGATGACCCGGGTCGGCTACACGCTGGATAACACCCCCATAGAAATCACCGACACCTATTGCCGCAACGACTACTACGACTTTGTCGCAGAGCTGCGTAGGTAAGACTTGCCGCCGCGTCGCGGCTTTAGAGAACTGCCCATGTCCGAAGACAACATCCTTACGCCCAGCGGCTGGATCTGCGGCCGCCTGGTGCACGAGCACGGCAAGGTCGTCGCCATCGAAGGCACGCCTTGCAATCCGGCCGACAACGACCTGCCCTATCTGCTGCCCGGCTTTATCGACCTGCATGTGCACGGCGGCGGCGGCAAAGACATCATGGAAGGCGTCGAGGCCTTCGAGACCATCACCCGCACCCATGTGCGATTTGGTACCACCTCGCTGCTGGCCACGACCATGACCGCGCCGGTCGACGAAATCTCCCGCGTGCTCGGCCAGCTCGGCACCTTCTGCGCGCAGCGTCCTACCGGCAGCGCTCGCGTGCTCGGGGTACACCTGGAAGGCCCCTACATCAATCCGGGAAAACTTGGCGCCCAACCCAACTTCGCCCACACCGCCTTGATGGCCGAAGTCGAAGCCTACCTGCGCCTGGCGCCGATCCGCGTGATCACCATTGCGCCGGAAATCGCCGGCCACGACAGCCTGATCCGCGCCCTCAGCCAACGCGGCGTGCGCATGCAGATCGGCCACACCCTGGGCAGCTATGAAGAAGGCGTCGCCGCCCTCGCCGCCGGCGCCACCAGCTTTACCCATTTGTACAACGCCATGAGCCCGCTGCATCACCGCGAGCCGGGCATCGTCGGCGCCGCACTGGCCCACGCCACCTACGCCGAGTTGATTCCCGACCTGCTGCACGTACACCCCGGCGCCATGCGCGTGGCGCTGCGCTCGATCCCCTGCCTGTATTGCGTCACCGACTCCACCGCCGCCGCCGGCATGCCCGATGGCGAATACAAGCTGGGCAGCCACACCGTGACCAAGTGCCTGGGCGGCGTACGCCTGGCGGACGGCACCCTGGCCGGCAGCACCCTGACCATGGACCAGGCGCTGCGCAACCTGGTGAAGATCGGCCTGCCAATCAGCGAAGCCTCACAACGCCTGTCGCAATTTCCTGCGGACTACCTGGGCCTGGAAGAACGCGGTCGCCTGCAACCCGGCAGCTTTGCCGACTGCGTGCGCCTGGACCGCTCCCTGACACTCACCGACGTAATGGTCGAAGGAGAAGCCATTGACTTCAAAAATGCTTGAAGAGGCGCTGGCCTCCTGTGACGCCGTCGCGGCGCAACTGCAACGCTTGGAGCCGATACTCGAAGACGTCGCCGGTCGCCTGCGCCGCCAGCCGCCGCAAGTGGCGATGACCGTTGCGCGTGGCAGTTCGGACCATGCCGCCAGCTACTTCGCCTACCTGGCCATGCAGCATGTGGGCATTCCGGTGGCGTCGCTGCCGATGTCGGTGGTGACCTTGTTGCAGGCGCCGATGAAAGTCAGCGGCCAGGTGGCATTTGGTTTCTCGCAATCGGGGCAAAGCCCGGACCTGGTCAACAGCCTGCGCCTGCTGCGCAAACGTGGAGCCTTGAGCATCTCGATGGTCAACGCCGAAGACTCGCCGCTGCAAGCCGCCTGTGAGTTCCATGTGCCGCTGTGTGCCGGGCCGGAACTCAGCGTGGCCGCCACCAAGAGCTTTATCGCCACGCTCAGCGCCAGCGCGATGCTGGTCGGCCACTGGAACCAGGAAGCCGACCTGCTGCAAGCCTGCAAGGCGCTGCCCGACGGCCTGCGTGACGCGGCCAAACAGGATTGGCGCGCGGCCATCGAGGCGCTCAAAGGCAGCCAGCGCTTGATGGTGATCGGCCGTGGCGCCGGTTTTGCCGTCGCCCAGGAAGCCGCGCTCAAGCTCAAGGAAACCTCGGCGATCCAGGCCGAAGCCTTCAGCAGCGCCGAAGTGCGCCACGGGCCGATGGCCTTGATCGACGCAGACTACCCCTTGCTGGTGTTCGCCCCACGCGGCGCCGAGCAGGCCGGCCTGCTGACCCTGGCCGCCGATATGCGCCAGCGCGGCGCCCGTGTGTTGCTGGCGGCGCCGGACGATGTCGCCGAACGCGACCTGACCCTGAGCCGCGCCGAACACCCGAGCCTGGACCCGATCCTGGCCATCCAGAGTTTCTACGTGATGGCGGCAGGCCTGGCCCAGGCCCGGGGCATGAACCCCGACCAGCCCCGTCACCTGAGCAAAGTCACTCGCACTCACTAAGTCGATTGCCGTGTTTTCCTGATGAGTACCGTGCCCATGTCCAACAACAATAACCGACTGACCCTTAGCGCCCCCTTGAGTGGGCCGGTGCTGGCCCTGGGCAGTGTCCCCGACGAAGTGTTCGCCAGCGGCGCCATGGGCGACGGTATTGCCATCGATCCGTTGAATGACTGCCTGCACGCGCCGTGTGACGGGGTGATTATCCACGTCGCCCGCACCGGACATGCGCTGACCCTGCGCGCCGACAACGGTGCCGAAGTGCTGATGCATGTCGGCATCGACACCGTGGAACTCAATGGTGAAGGTTTTGCCTTGCTGGTAAAGGAAGGCGCGCGGGTGAGCCAGGGCCAGGCGCTGGTGCAATTTGATCTGGACCGCATTGCGCGCCAGTGCAAGAGCCTGGTGAGCTTGATCATCCTGACCAACAGCGACCGCTTCGAACTGACGCCCTGCCCGCTCAGCACGGTCAAGGTCGGGGAGCCATTGATGCAGGTGACGCTGCGCTCGAGCGCCCCCGCTCAAGCGGCTGTGGATAACTCCAGCGCCGAAGCCAGCGCCAGCGTGCGCATCACCCATCGTGGCGGTTTGCATGCGCGCCCTGCTGCGCTGATCCGCAAGACCGCCCAGGGTTTCAGCAGCCAGGCGCACCTGCACTTCGCTGACAAGTCGGCGTCGTGCGACAGCCTGATTGGCTTGATGGGATTGGGCATTGGCGAAGGTGACGAAGTACGCGTGACCTGCCGTGGCAACGATGCCGAAGCGGCGCTGCAAGGGTTGATCGCGGCGTTGTCCGTGGCGATCCGCGAAGATCACCACGCTCCTGCAGTGGCGGCCGTACCACGTCGCGCTAGTGTGGAAGCCGATGTGTTGCAAGGCGTGTGCGCAGCCCCCGGCCTGGTGTGCGGCCCGCTGTTTCGCCTGACCGGCATTGAGCTGCCGGAAGACACCGGTAACCATTCGGCCGACGAACAAAAGCAGCGTTTCGACACGGCACTGGAGCAGGTGCGCGGCGAAATCCGCAGCACCCTGGATCACGCCCGCCAACGCAAGAACGTCGACGAAGAAGAGATCTTCGCCGCGCACCTCGCGCTGCTGGAAGACCCGGCATTGCTGCAAGCCGCTGCCGACGCCATTGCCCAGGGCAGCGCCGCCACCCATGCCTGGCGCGATGCGATCCAGGCCCAGTGCGCGGTATTGCTGGCACTGGGCAAGCCCTTGTTTGCCGAACGCGCCAACGACCTGCGCGACCTGCAACAACGCGTATTGCGCGCGCTACTGGGTGAAGCCTGGCACTTCGAATTGCCCGCTGGAGCGATTGTCAGCGCCCATGAACTCACCCCCTCGGACTTGCTGCAACTGAGCGAACAGCACGCCGTGGGGATCTGCATGGCCGAGGGCGGCGCCACGTCCCACGTCGCGATTCTGGCGCGGGGCAAAGGCTTGCCTTGCGTGGTGGCGCTGGGTGCTGAGCTGCTTGAGGTGCCTCAGGGCCAGCGCGTGGTGCTGGACGCCGCCAATGGCCGCCTGGAACTGGCGCCCAGCGATGCTCGCCATGCTGAAGTCCACCAGATTCGTGACGCGCAGAAAGTCCGCCGCCAGCAGCAACAGGCTCAGGCCCGATTGCCCGCGCGCACCCTCGATGGCGTGAGCATTGAAATCGCCGCCAACGTCGCCTCCAGCGCCGAAGCCCGGCTGGCGTTTGAAAACGGCGCCGATGGCGTCGGCCTGCTGCGCACCGAATTCCTCTTCGTCGACCGCCGCACCGCGCCGGATGAACAGGAGCAGCGCCAGGCCTATCAAGCCGTGCTGGATGCCATGGGCGACAAGTCGGTGATCATCCGCACCATCGACGTGGGCGGCGACAAGCAACTCGATTACCTGCCGCTGCCTGTCGAAGCCAACCCGGTGCTGGGCCTGCGCGGCATTCGCCTGGCCCAGGTACGCCCGGAACTGCTCGACCTGCAACTGCGCGCGCTGCTGCAAGTCAGCCCGCTGCAGCGCTGCCGCATCCTGCTGCCGATGGTCAGCGAAGTGGATGAGCTGCTGCAGATCCGCCAGCGCCTGGATCAATTGTGCGAAGAGCTGGCACTGACCCAGCGCCCCGAACTGGGGGTGATGATCGAAGTGCCCGCCGCTGCGCTGATGGCCGAGCAATTGGCCGAGCATGCGGACTTCTTGTCCATCGGCACCAATGACCTGTCCCAGTACACCCTGGCCATGGACCGCGACCACGCGGGCCTCGCCGCCCGCGTTGATGCGCTGCACCCGGCCTTGCTGCGGCTGATCGCCCAGACCTGCGCCGGTGCGGCGAAACATGGGCGCTGGGTCGGCGTATGCGGCGCCCTCGCCTCTGACCCACTGGCTACGCCGGTGCTGATCGGCCTGGGCGTCAGCGAGCTGTCGGTGAGCCCACCGCAGATCGGCGAAATCAAGGACCGCGTCCGCCACCTGGACTCGGCGCACTGCCGGCAACTGAGCCGTGAGCTGCTCGACCTGAGCAGCGCCAAGGCCGTTCGCCATGCCTGTCAACACCACTGGCCGCTGAGCTGAAAACAACAAGAATAGGGAGACACGCCATGTATCAACATTTCATCGAAGGCCTGCAACGCCTGGGCCGCGCACTGATGCTGCCGATTGCGATCCTGCCGATCGCCGGTCTCTTGCTGCGCCTGGGCGACACCGACTTGCTCAACATCGCAGTGATGCACGACGCCGGGCAGGCCATCTTCGCCAATCTGGCATTGATCTTCGCCATCGGCATCGCCGTCGGCTTTGCCCGCGACAATAACGGCACGGCCGGCCTGGCAGGGGCGATTGGCTATCTGGTGATGATCTCCACGCTCAAGGTGATGGACACCTCCATCAACATGGGCATGCTCGCCGGTATCGCCAGTGGCCTGATGGCCGGTGGGCTGTATAACCGCTTCAAGGACATCAAGCTGCCGGAGTACCTGGCGTTCTTCGGCGGGCGGCGATTCGTGCCGATTGTCACAGGCTTTTCGGCGGTGGGACTGGGCGTGATTTTTGGCCTGATCTGGCCGCCGATCCAGCACGGCATCAACAGCTTCGGCGTGTTGCTGATGGAAAGCGGCAGCCTCGGCGCGTTCGTGTTTGGCGTGTTCAACCGCCTGTTGATCGTCACCGGCCTGCACCACATCCTCAACAACATGGCGTGGTTCGTGTTCGGCAGCTTTACCGACCCGGTGACGGGCGCGGTGGTGACGGGCGATCTGACTCGATATTTTGCCGGCGATCCGAAGGGCGGCCAGTTCATGACCGGCATGTTCCCGGTGATGCTGTTCGGCTTGCCCGCCGCGTGCCTGGCGATGTACCGCAACGCCCTGCCGGAGCGCCGCAAGGTGATGGGCGGGATCTTCCTGTCGATGGCGCTGACCTCGTTTTTGACCGGGGTGACCGAGCCGATTGAATTTGCCTTTATGTTCCTGGCGCCGTTCCTGTATCTGATCCACGCCGTGCTCACTGGCCTGTCGATGGCCATCACCAATATGCTGAACATCCACCTGGGCTTCACCTTCTCCGGTGGGTTTATCGACATGGTGCTCGGCTGGGGTAAATCCACCAACGGCTGGCTGGTGGTGCCGGTGGGGCTGGCGTATGCGGCGATCTACTACACGGTGTTCAGTTACTGCATCCGCCGCTTCAACCTGAAGACACCGGGCCGTGAAGATATCCAGGTGGCACCGGCTGAAACGATGAGCGATAACCAACGCGCCACGGCTTACATCCGCGCATTGGGAGGTGCGGACAACCTGCTCAGCGTCGGCGCCTGCACCACGCGGCTGCGCCTGGACATGCTCGACCGCAACAAGGCGATGGATGCCGAACTCAAAGCGCTGGGCGCCATGGCCGTGGTGCGGCCGGGCAATGGTGGGAGTTTGCAGGTAGTGGTCGGCCCGATGGCGGATAGCATTGCCGATGAGATTCGGTTGGCGATGCCGTCTTTTGTTGCCAGTGCGTCGGTGACGGTTGCGCCTGTGGATAAGCCGGTGGCGGTGGATGTGCAGGAAGCCGAAAAGTGGCTGAGCGCCTTGGGTGGCCGAGAGAATGTGCGGCAGTTGGAAACCGTGGCAATGACGCGATTGCGGGTGGAGTTGGGGGATGATTCGGTGTTGTCAGAGGCTGATCTCACTGCACTGGGTTGCCAGGGCGTCAGTCGGCTGGACAGCGGCGTTTGGCACCTGTTAATTGGTGACAAGGCGCCGGGATTGGGTGATGCGTTGGAGCGGTTGGTCGGTGCTCGGCAGATCGGCGCGGGCGCTTAACGCTTCATCGCCTGATCCCGCTACTTATTTACGGCCTGCTCCCAACCACGGTTCTCCATGCTGAGGGTTCTTACCCTCGGCATGGAGCCCGTACCCGTGAGCACTTCCACTCCCCCCCCGTCCTTTGATGAAATCAAAGGCTCGCTCAACCTGATCGGCCATCACCTGCTCAAGGTCGATACACCGTTGCTGCCGGACCAGAAAGCATCCACCGAGTTGGCTTATCTGGAGCGCTTGAATGTTCAGTTGAACCAGCACCGCGAACAGTACCTGCGCAAAGGCCGTGCGCTTTACCAGGCACTGGCCCGCAGCAACCTGGCCAGCCCTGAAGGGCAGACGCTGCTGAGCGTTCTCAAGACCACACTGAACACCCGGTTGCAGGCGCTTGATCTTCGTGAGCAAATCGATGGCAAGAGCCAAAAATCCTTCATGACGTATGAAGCGGGTTACACGGCCCTGACCCACGAGGCCGCCCTGGGAGAGATGGACCGCCTGCTGCACCCGCAAGAGCGAGCAATGCTCGATCGCCTCCCATTGGGCCCGACGCAACGTCCCGGCCAGTACGCACTGACCATGGAATACCAGGACCAAACCGTCGAACTGGCCGGGGCCTTTGTCCTCACCGAAAAATCCAGCCCCGTGGTGAGCGAAATGACGGCCAACGCGGCAGTGGGCAGGGTGCTGTTGTTCACACCGTCACGCGGCATCGAAACCTTCGACTCATTGACCGACTTGAATACCCGGTTGCGATCACGCCTGGATAACGCCGGTGAACGCCATGAAGTTTTGAGCCTGCTTGCGGTGCGTTACCACGCCATCACCCCAGAGGCGATCTGGCCACTGACCCTGGCCCCCATCGACGACGCGCCGCTGTTCGAACATACCTACAACGCCCTGATCACCAAACGAGGCGAGGACATCGACCGGGCCTTGAGCCTGGTCAACAATCCTCACAACGACGCGGGCCTGCTGATGGACGCGCTGGACCGTGCCATTACCGATGCCCTGCCCGACCTTACTGCCCGCTTTGAATGGCGTGCCCAGGTGCTTTTGGACAGATGGCTGCGCCACAGCGCGCCGGACTGGTACCGCAGCGCCAACGAGGCGCGCCGGACGACGCTGGCCGACCATTTGCGCCGCTATAACGAAGCCCGACAGCACCTGCTGGACTTGCTGGGGCCGGTCACCACGCCCCACGCCCTGGCTCGTTACCAATGGCTGGAACGCTTGAGCGACGACCTGGAAATCCACGACCTCGACCCGCAGCGGATAGAGGTCAACACTCGCCGTGTGCTCGACCCCATCGGCGAATATGAGCACGACCGAAGCCTGGTCGAATTGGCCCTGCGCGGCCCGCATATCGGCGATGAGAACGTCGACTCCGACTTCCTGAAAAAGACCACGCTGACCTACAACGGCGCAGCGCTGGAGCAGGAGTACAACCACCTGACGCCCGCCTGGCTGCTGGAACAGTTGGGTACGCTGCAACCACGTATCGACTTTGGCGACCTGCAAAAACAGATGCATTCCAAGCCTGAAGTCAGCCGAGCCATCGAAGCGATGCTTGATCTCAGAATCAACGCATTGGCCTATGCGGCGCTGTTGCAAGGTCACCTCAGCGAGAACGACTACAGCCTGATCCAAAGCCTGCGCCAAGGCACCGGTACCGGCCTGAGCGCCTCGACCGTGTCACTGCATGAAGCCCAGTTGCAGGACCTGTGGGTGCTGCGTCAGCGCAACGCCGAGGATGTGGTCATACGTGTGCTGCTATGCACGCCAGAAGGTGCGCGTGAGCAACAATTCCAGGCATTCAACAGTGATGCGGCCTGCCAGAGCCATATCCTCGGCTGGGCTCTGGACAACGGCATCAAAACGCCCCCCGGCACCCTGACCGATTACCTGATCAACCGCGTTGCCCTGCGTTTTCGCAACACGATGACGCAGGTACTCAGAGGCTTGAGCTTCAAGCCTCAGGACCTTGAGCACGAGGAAGTCACCTTCAGTCCGAGTCGCAGTCACGCCGATTGCCTCAAGGACATGGCGGCCCATGTACTGGCCACCCGTGTCGATGACTACGAGTTCAGTACGCCAGGCTGGTATCGCTCCGCGCCTGCCGACACTCGTCGTAAACTGCTGAAACTGGCGGAGGACGCCGAAGGTGGGCTGCGTACCTATAACGACTTTCCGCTGTCCGAAGCGAGCGTCCCAACCTTTACCGACTATTTGCATGAACAGGCCACGATACGTCTGAACACACTGCTCGGTCACCCTCGCAACGCGGTCGACCCTGACACTGTGTGGGCCTACTCGCCGCCTTCGTTGAAAGGCACGTCCACACCCGCGCCTATCTCCTACACCCAGCTCTACCGCGATGGGTATGCGGATGGCATCGGCTTCCTCGACGAGAAATTTTCTCGCTCCGCACGCTTCAAAGGTCCGGACAAGGTGGACCTCAGCCTGCTGACGGCGGAAAATGTCGCGCGTTCGGTCACGGGTGTCTGGATCGGTCAACGCTATACCAACGAGATCAAGGCCAGGCTATTGAACGCTGGCAGCCCGGACTATGACCTGCGGCGCAATGCCACGCTGGTCCTGGCCCAAACGCAAATGCAGAACGCAGCCCTTGAATGTCAATTGCAGGGCCATATCGCCAGCGTCGACTTGCCCTGGCTGGAACGCAGCATCGCAACGATGGGCAGTACATCGGCGCAAACCCGTCTCGACTATGCCATTCACCGCCTGATGATCGACGGCGATTGGGTGATAGGCACCTACCTGTTCAGCCATGGCGACAATCCCACGCTGCTCTATACCCCCAATGCACCGGACGGTATCCGCTGGCGCGAAGCCAAGTTGTTCAACTACCTGCTGATAAAAACGCCGGGGATGATCCAGTACCTCATCGCGCGCGTCCCCACCCAATCCAGGATCAGGGTCCAGGCCTTTCTGGAAAAGGCCAAGGAGCAACTGCCCGAGCATCTGGACAGAACCACTGTCAGCCCCGCACGGTATGACTCGACTCACGCACAGGCGCCGCTGCTCGATCTACGCAAAGACCTGTACAACATGAAGCTGCAACGCATCATCGACGATGTGGCAGCCACCACCGTCAACCGCACACACATGATCACCGACATCTTATGGACCTGCGTGGAATGGGTTACGGCCATCGCCACCGCGCCATTCCCCATCCTGAGCCTGAGTGCCGGCCTGTTGCTGGCGTTCAAGGATGGCATGCTGGCACTACACGCTTATCATCAAGGTGATAACGCCAAAGCGCTGGAACATCTCATGGGTTATCTATTCAACAGTGCCGGCGCGGTATTCACCGACCTGCGACCGGCACTGGATTCAGTGAAACGCCTGAGCCAGGCTCCCAAACGCCTTGCAAACGCAAACACACCGTCGTTAAAACTGATCAGCCCGCTCGAACCCGCCCCGCTCGCTCCTGCCGGTATGCAGTCCGCCTGGTTTAACGGAGAGCTGCTCTGGGCCCCCAAGACTCCTGATCCGATTGGTCGCTACTTGCTGTATCGCCTGGACCCGGCCACCGGCAAACTGGTGTCGACCACTCGCCTGGCCGCACCCGATGCCCAAGGCGTATGGAAACGCACCGGCGTGACAGGTGGTGCACCGAAGTATGAAAAAGTCGCGGAGTCTCCCGACAGGCTGAAAAACTATGAGATACCGGCCAAGTACCAGGGCAAGATGCAGGCGGTTGTGAACCCCAACTCGAGGGAGATGCTCACGGCTGCCGATGATTGGTTGGATGATCCGGGGCTCATGCGGGACCTCGCCGCCATGGACCTGAAAAAAGCCCATACGGTTTACCAACAGCAAGTGAACCACTTGACCAACGATGCACAGGATTTCTTCAACGCTCGTCCGCTCGGAGCTCCTCGCGTGGAGGTTCCAGCCGTCGAAGTGACGACTGATGTGTCCGCGCTGACCGACAGCGCCCTGTTCACTGCCAACCCCAATCTGGTCATTGGCGCCGTCCCGGGTTCCATCGCCAGCAAACAGCTGTTGATCGAAAACATGGACGCCCTGATTAAAAAAGGCTTCAGACGCTTGTATGTGGAGTACCTGCCCAACGATGTCTTCCGCGAAAAACTGAAAAAGCTCAACCGTGGAGGCTCTTGGAGGAATATCAAACAGCACTTGAAAGCCATCGACAAAGCCTTGGGCTTCGCCGAAGACGCCAGGTTCTCTTACGTGGGCCTGGTTCACGAGGCGCAGAAAAAAGGCTTGAAGGTACGGGCGCTGGACGCCTCAACCTCCTACCAGCTGGACGATATGCTGAGCCTGGGGGATACCCCACCCACCACACCGCGAGACAGCGCCCTGAGAAACTTCTACTCGCACAAAGTCCTGGAAGCCGATATCGAGGACCTGCCGGACGAGCGCTGGATTGCCTTGGTCGATCCTGCGCGCATGACCACCTTCAATCAGAAGCCAGGGCTCGCCGACCTGCACAAGGCGGTAGCTATGCGGGTTGAAGATGTGGGCCTCGACCAGCCCGTGGGCATCTGGGTCGACAGTCCGGGAAACATCGCCGGTGATGCCCTCGCCAAAGGCGATTACCGCCTGACTCTGCAAACTCCCTACAAGGCTGTCGAGCAGCCAGGCCCATCCGCTGCGGCGGCACTCCCCGCCGTTGGGCATTACAGCGAATACGATATCGCCCCCTCCCTGCGTGACAGCATCCGCACCCAGTCGCAACAGCCCTATGGCCTGGATACACACTATGTGCCAAGCCCAAGCCAGCGCGAGGCGTTCTTTGCCTTCAAGAGCATCCGGGAACGCCTGCACAAGGATGCCAAACAATTTCTGAGCAGCCATGAACTACCGGCCCGCCCGGATCTTTCCGCGCTGGGTACGAAAACACAGGCCGAGCCTTTCCTTGAAACGCTCAACAAGAGCACGCTGCCCGGACTGGTCATTGGTGAAGCCCACGAGGCACAGTCCAGCAAGGCGTTCCTTATAAAACACATGAAAAAACTCAAGGCACTGGAGGTCAAAACTCTCTACGTTGAGCACCTGCTCACCGACCTGCACCAGGCAGACCTGGATACGTTCTTTCGAACAGCGCACATGCCGCGCAACCTGCAAAGCTATCTAAGATCTCAGGACGTCGGTCACATGCCGCTCTACAGCGGGCCCAATACCTATTCACAGGTCATCCAGGCCGCCAATAAATACGGCATTCGGGTGCGTGCGCTCGACTGCAGCGCCAGCTACCACGTAAAAGGCGCGGGTTCCGACGCCCGCAACGAGATGTTCAATTACTTTGCCTCACGCGTCATCAACGCTGACCAGGCGGCAAATGGTCCGCACAAATGGGTGGCGTTCATCGGCAGCGGCCACACCAACACCTTCCAGCAAGTGCCTGGCCTGGCCCAACTGCAAGGTGCTGTAAGCCTGCATATCCGCGATGTCGCGCCCAGCCTGTCAAGCAACATCCGCCCCGGCCGTTGGGAGACAAACCTGGAAACCCGCTGGACGGCGTTACGCAGTGACTTTACGTTGAACGTCGGCGTGCCCGGCAAGCATGAACCGGCCGCCTTCGTGCCGCTGGACAGAACACGGCTGAAAGCTACCGGGCACTTTCTGGTCGAGCACCCGTCGATGGCAGAAACCAACCTGCTGCACAAATCCAGAAGCGGCGAAATCGTCTCGACCCCAATCCAGGTGGACGATCAGGGGATGTTCTACATTGATCGCTGGGACATGGCGCAGCAGCGCTTTGTCTACCAGACAGCCTTGATCGATGCCATTCGTGACCAGGTGAAACTGATCCCAGCGCCGTACTGAGTTGAAAGCCCTGGGCGCCATGGCGGTGAATGTGCAGGAGGCCGAGAACTGGCTGAATGCGCTGGGTGGCCGAGCGAATGTGCGCCAGCTGGAAGCGGTGGCGTCAGCGCCAGGGTTTAGAGAGGTAGTGGCTGTTTTGGTCTCATCGGGGGCAAGCTCCCTCCCACATATGACCGCATTGCCATGTCTGGCACCGATCAGAATGTGGGAGGGGGCTTGCTCCCGATGAGGCCCTCGCAGCCAACAAAAAACCCGCTGACCAAACGGGCCCAGCGGGTTTCTTGTTTATGCAGCCAACAGATCAGAAATCCGCCAACTGCCACACTTCATACGCTGGCGTTTCGTACGGGTGACTCAGTTTGAGCGCAGCCACAACAGCCACGATCCACTCATCCGCCACCACCAGCTCAACCTTCCATTCTTCCACCACTTCAACTTGGCCCACCTGCCCGATAAACGGCTGGCTGCCGTCCAACGCGCGAAATTGGCCCTGCCCCAGCACTTGCCAGGCGCAGTTGTCGTAGTCGCCGATGCGCCCGCCGCCGGCTGTGAAGACGGCGGTTTTCACCGTCTCCAGGTGGCTGTCAGGTACGAAGAAGGCGAGCTTGTACATGGCCTTAGTTCACCCAAACGCGGGCGTTGCGGAACATGCGCATCCACGCACCGTCTTCATCCCACTCTTCCGGGCGCCACGAGTTCTGCACGGCGCGGAATACGCGCTCCGGGTGCGGCATCATGATGGTCACGCGGCCGTCGCGGCTGGTGAGGCCGGTGATGCCGCGCGGCGAGCCGTTCGGGTTGGCCGGGTAGTTCTCGGTGACCTTGCCGTGGTTGTCGACGAAACGCAGGGCCACGGTGCCGGACAGGTCGGCTTCGAGCAGGGCTTCTTCGCTGGCGAACTCGGCATGGCCTTCACCGTGGGCGATGGCGATCGGCATGCGCGAACCGGCCATGCCTTGCAGGAAGATCGAGTTGGACTCCTGCACCTGCACCATGGCGACACGGGCTTCGAACTGCTCGGAACGGTTACGCACAAAGTGCGGCCAGAACTCGCTGCCCGGGATCAGTTCGCTGAGGTTGGACATCATCTGGCAACCGTTGCACACACCCAGGGTGAAGCTGTCGTTGCGCTCGAAGAAGCCCTGGAACGCATCGCGGGCACGGCTGTTGAACAGGGCCGACTTGGCCCAGCCTTCACCGGCACCCAGCACGTCGCCGTAGGAGAAACCACCGCAGGCCACCAGACCTTTGAACTCATTGAGGTCAACGCGACCGGCGAGGATGTCGCTCATGTGCACGTCGATCGCATTGAAGCCGGCACGGTCGAACGCCGCCGCCATTTCCACCTGGCCGTTGACGCCCTGCTCACGCAGTACGGCAACCTGTGGGCGAATGCCTTTCTTGATGTAGGGCGCAGCGATGTCCTGGTTGACGTCGAAGCTGAGCATGGTGCTCAGGCCCGGGTTGTCTTCTTCCAGGATCACGTCGAATTCCTGCTCGGCGCAGTCGGCGTTGTCGCGCAGGCGCTGGATCTGGTAGCTGGTCTCGGACCACTGGCGTTGCAGCAGGCGGCGCTGGCCGGTAAAGACCGTGTCACCGTTGAACGAGATATTCACTTCGCCGTTGTTGATCGGCTGACCGATCACCGCCACGCACTCAGCCAGGCCAGCGGCGCTGAACTGTGCCAGCACGTCTGGAGTCGCGTCCTGACGCACCTGGATCACCGCACCCAGCTCTTCGTTGAACAGGATGCCGTTGATTTCCGCCGCGTCCTCGGCAACGCTGTCGAGCACGATGTTCAGGCCGCAGTGACCGGCAAAGGCCATCTCGACCACGCTGGTCAGCAAGCCGCCGTCGGAACGGTCGTGGTAAGCCAGCAGGTGGCCGTCGGCATTGAGGCCCTGGATCACGGCGAAGAAGGCTTTCAGGTCCTCAGCGTCGTCGACGTCCGGCGCGTGCTTGCCGAGCTTGCCGTGGGTCTGCGCCAGGATCGAGGCGCCCATGCGGTTCTGGCCACGGCCCAGGTCGATCAGGATCAAGTCGGTGGTGCCCTTGTCCATGCGCAGTTGCGGGGTCAGGGTCTGGCGAATATCGGTGACCGGTGCGAACCCGGTAACGATCAGCGACAGCGGCGAGGTGACGCTCTTGTCGGTGCCGTCTTCATTCCAGCGGGTGGCCATGGACATGGAGTCCTTGCCCACCGGAATGGTGATCCCCAGCTCAGGGCACAGCTCCATGCCGACAGCCTTGACGGTGTCGTACAGGCGCGCGTCTTCGCCGGGGTGGCCGGCTGCGGACATCCAGTTGGCCGACAGCTTGATGTCGGACAGCTTGCCGATGCGCGAGGCCGCGATGTTGGTAAGGGTTTCGCCGATGGCCATGCGGCCCGACGCCGGCGCGTCCAGCAAGGCCAGCGGCGTACGCTCGCCCATAGCCATGGCTTCACCGGTGTAGACGTCGAAGCTGGTGGCGGTGACGGCAACGTCGGCCACCGGTACCTGCCACGGGCCGACCATTTGGTCACGGGCCACCAGGCCGGTGATGGTGCGGTCGCCGATGGTGATCAGGAAGCTTTTGCTCGCCACGGCCGGGTGGTGCAGCACGCGTTCGATGCTGTCGACCAGTTCCAGGGTGCTTGGGTCGAAATCATCGCCCAGCTCGGCTTCACGTACCGCCGAACGGTGCATGCGCGGGGCTTTGCCCAGCAGCACTTCCAGCGGCATGTCCACCGGGCTATTGCCGAAGTGGCTGTCGGTGACGGTCAGCTGCGGCTCGGCAGTGGCTTCGCCGACCACGGCAAACGGGCAGCGCTCGCGCTCGCAGATGGCCTGGAAGCGCGCAAAGTCTTCAGGGCCGACCGCCAGCACGTAACGTTCCTGGGATTCGTTGCTCCAGATTTCGTGCGGGGCCATGCCCGGCTCGTCGTTTGGAATGTTGCGCAGTTCGAAACGGCCACCGCGGTCGCCATCGTTGACCAGTTCCGGGAACGCGTTGGACAAGCCACCGGCACCGACGTCGTGGATGAAGCTGATCGGGTTCTTGTCACCCAATTGCCAGCAACGGTCGATGACTTCCTGGCAGCGCCGCTCCATCTCCGGGTTTTCTCGCTGTACCGAGGCGAAGTCGAGGTCGGCCGAGCTGGTGCCGGTGGCCATGGAGGAAGCCGCGCCGCCGCCCAGGCCGATCAGCATCGCCGGGCCGCCGAGGACGATCAGCTTGGAGCCGACCAGGATCTCGCCTTTCTGAACGTGTTCTTCACGGATGTTGCCCATGCCGCCGGCCAACATGATCGGCTTGTGGTAACCGCGCACTTCATCGCCACGCGGAGTGGTGATGGATTGTTCGAAGGTACGGAAATAACCGGTCAATGCCGGGCGCCCGAATTCGTTGTTGAACGCGGCGCCGCCGAGCGGGCCTTCGATCATGATGTCCAGCGCGGTGACGATGCGCTCGGGTTTGCCGTACGGCACTTCCCACGGCTGTTCGAAGCCCGGAATCTGCAGGTTGGACACGGTGAAACCGGTGAGCCCCGCCTTGGGCTTGGCGCCACGGCCGGTCGCGCCTTCATCACGGATTTCGCCGCCGGAACCGGTGGCTGCGCCGGGGAACGGGGCAATCGCAGTCGGGTGGTTGTGGGTCTCGACCTTCATCAGGATGTGCACCGGTTCCTGCACCGCGCCGTACTGGCGGGTTTCAGGGTCCGGGAAGAAGCGGCCGGCGACGGAGCCGACGATCACCGAGGCGTTGTCCTTATAAGCCGACAGAACCCCTTCGCTGTGCATCACGTAGGTGTTCTTGATCATGCCGAACAGGCTTTTTTCCTGGCTTTCGCCGTCGATGTCCCAACTGGCGTTGAAGATCTTGTGACGGCAATGCTCGGAGTTGGCCTGCGCAAACATCATCAGCTCGATGTCGTGCGGGTTGCGCTTCAAGCCGATGAAAGCGTTGACCAGATAGTCGATTTCGTCTTCGGCCAGGGCCAGGCCCAATTCGGTGTTGGCCTTCTCGAGGGCGGCGCGGCCACCGCCCAGCACGTCAATTGCGGTCAGCGGCTTGGGTTCGGCGTGGCTGAACAGGCCGGCAGCCTGTTCCAGCTGGCTGACGATGATCTGGGTCATGCGGTCGTGCAGGCTGCTGGCGATCAGCTCGGCCTCGGCGTCGCTGAACTGGCCGGCAACGTAGAACGCGATACCACGCTCCAGGCGCTGGATGCTCGAAAGGCCGCAGTTACGGGCGATGTCGCTGGCCTTGCTCGACCAGGGCGAGATGGTACCGAACCGTGGCAGAACCAGGAACAAGCGGCCGGTCGGCTCTTGAACGGGAACGCTGGGGCCGTACTTCAGAAGGCGTGCGAGCACTTGCTGTTCGTCGGCGGTCAAGACGCCGGCTACGTCGGCGAAGTGAGCAAATTCAGCATACAGGCCTGTAACAGCTGGAACCTTCTGGCTCAGTTGCTTGAGGAGTTTGCTGTGGCGAAAGGCAGAAAGGGCAGGAGCGCCGCGCAGGATCAACATCTTCGGGACAGCCTCGGGAAGGGGTGTGCTTTGAGGCCGTGCATTCTAGCGTAAACCTTCGCCAACGGCACCCGAAACGCTACCGTTGGCCGCTGCCGAACGTCAGTTGGCACGGTTTGCATGGGGCCCTGGGGTGTTCCCCGGCAGCGGGCGCAGATATTTTAACCGTCACAATCGGGCGCCAAGCCACGTTTCTGCGGGCTGCAGCACAGTTTTGGCGGCGCTAGCAGACAAGTCCACCGCTGTCGAGATATGGCGCCGTGGGCCGTTTGCGTATACTGCGCAGATGTTCTCCCCAACTGTTTTGCGCCCGCGATGCGCCAAATGGCTCATCGCCACCGGACTCTTCCTGATGCTCAGCGCCTGTGTTGATAAACCCAGCACGCTCGAGCGAATCAAGGAGGATGGCGTATTGCGGGTGGTTACCCGGAACAGCCCGGCGACGTATTTCCAGGACCGCAACGGTGAAACCGGTTTCGAATACGAGCTGGTAAAGCGCTTCGCCGATGACCTGGGCGTTACGCTTAAAATCGAAACCGCTGACAATCTGGATGACCTGTTCGGTCAGTTGGGCAAACCCAACGGCCCGGTGCTGGCCGCCGCCGGCCTGGTCAGCAGCGAACAGCGCCAGCAGCAGGTGCGCTTCTCCCACCCGTACCTTGAAGTCACGCCGCAGATCATCTACCGCAACGGCCAGTCACGACCGACCAACGCGGCGGACCTCGTCGGCAAGAAGATCATGGTGCTCAAGGGCAGCACCCACGCCGAGCAGTTGGCGGCGCTGAAAAAGCAGAATCCTGCCATCGAATACGAAGAGTCCGACGCCGTTGAGGTGGTCGATCTGCTGCGCATGGTCGACGAAGGGCAAATCGACCTGACCCTGGTGGACTCCAACGAAGTCGCCATGAACCAGGTGTACTTCCCCAACGTGCGCGTGGCGTTCGACCTGGGCAACGCCAGCAACCAAAGCTGGGCGGTGGCCGCCGGTGAAGACAACAGCCTGCTCAACGAAATCAATAGTTACCTGGACAAGGTCGAGAAGAACGGCACCCTCCAGCGTCTGAAAGATCGCTATTACGGGCACGTCGATGTACTCGGCTACGTCGGCGCCTATACCTTCGCTCAGCATCTGCAGCAGCGCCTGCCCAAGTACGAGAAGCACTTTCGCGCCTACGCCAAGGAAGAAAAGGTCGACTGGCGACTATTGGCGGCCATCGGCTATCAGGAATCGCTGTGGCAACCGGCAGTCACCTCCAAGACCGGCGTGCGCGGCTTGATGATGCTGACCCAGAACACCGCCCAGGCGATGGGCGTGTCCAACCGCCTGGATGCCAGGCAAAGCATCATGGGCGGCGCCAAGTACCTGGCCAAGATCAAGGACGAGCTGGACGACAAGATCGCCGAGCCCGACCGCACCTGGTTTGCCCTCGCCGCCTACAACGTCGGCACCGGCCACCTGGACGACGCGCGCCTGCTGGCGAAAAAGGAAGGCCTGAACCCGAACAAGTGGCTGGACGTGAAGAAAATGCTGCCGCGCCTGTCGCAGAAGCAGTGGTACAGCAAGACGCGCTACGGTTATGCCAGGGGCGGCGAGCCGGTGCATTTTGTGGCGAACATCCGGCGCTACTACGACATCCTGACCTGGGTGACCCAGCCGCAGTTGGAGGGTAACCAGGTGGTCGAAGGCAATTTGCATGTGCCGGGTGTGGATAAGACCAAGCCGCCGGAAGATAACCCGCAGTTGTAAACACGATTATCCAAACACCGCTCCCACATTTTTAGTCCGCGTACACCCGTCTAGTTATTTCCACCAGTATTCGACCTGCACACCTCGACCTCGAGGGCCAAAGCCATGTGATCGTGGTGAGCAACCAGACGTTTTTGCAGGATGGGCGGCAGTACGAGTACACCGAGTCGCGGCATACGCTGGATAAGTTTACTTTTCGGATATTGCGCGGGACTGAGTATAGGTCGGGAAGATCATTGCACTGCGATGCTTTTTGCCAGCCCTGCCGTCCATGCAGCAGTCATCTTCTCTCCTACCGCCGCGAACTCTGGGTGAGTGCTCCCTGGTAGCTTCCATCGTACTTCTTCGCGGTTCCCCATCCCGATAAAACGCACATGTCCTCGAAACCGAGGTAGGCGCTTTCACTGATGTCGAACCGTTTCACCACAAGGAGCTTGCCGTGCTCGCTGAGCTGGAATTCAGGCACCTCCAGGCCGCAATGGAATGCAGCCCGCATGCAGAAAAATTCATTGGCTGCCAAATGAGGAAAGTCAGACTCGTTGAACGCCTTCACCAAATGCGTCGCGCCCCGATGGGTGAGACGTTCAATACCGGGGGCCATGTCGTCAACGTCGCGTACCAACACTTTGGGTTGAACACCCGACACCCCCGAGTAGGCTGCGTAGGTTTTCAGAAGATCATCAAACAGGTCTTTCGCCCCGTCATAAACCAATAGCTCGGACAGTTTGACCCCAGGCAGTGGCTCACCACCCGCATCATGGGCAACCCTGATGCGACCCAACTGGTATGGGCCCACGATACCCAGCAAAGCGAAATCGTCAAAGCCGCGCACTGACTTGCTGAAACGCCGCACAAGCTCATCCTTGAGATGCCCCTCGGGAATGTGCATCTCGAACAGAGGATGGATCCCATACTCCCAGTTGTAACTCTCCAGGCGCACCGGCATCGTCAGGGATACGGCATTCTCTTCGCTGACAGTGTCGTTATACGAGAAAATCGTATCGCGCCGGTCTCTGCACCCCGCCCGAGCGTTCCAGCAGGCACACCGCCTACGCCGATATATAGCCGTTCACTTTGACTCGTCATGGATGTTTCCCGATTTCAGCTCATCAAGGGTCATGCGCCGACGCTTGGGGATGGCGGTCAACTCATATCCCAAGCCTTCAAGAATGGCTGCAACCTTGCGAATCCCGATTTCCGGGATGGTATTGTTCTCAATCCCCGAGATGGTGGCGCGACTCATGCCATGCCGCTGCGCAAGCTGGCTTTGTGAAAGGCCAGCCGCCTTGCGGAGGTTCTTGATCAGTATTCCTAGATCGCCCATACCAAAATGCATCCAATACAATGCAAAAATAAATAATACTGCCTAAATGCACGCTATACGATGCATTTAATCTTGAACAGCCCTTTTATACACTTATGGCTCTTAGTTGAGTGTTTACACACCAGAAACACAAACCTCCCGCCAAGCAGACTGTGCAAAAACGTAGCCTGTGAAGCAGCTTGTTACCGTTGAGATATGCCGCTACTTGGCAAACAAATACAACCTTCCGTAGGATGCGTTCGTGGCTATGGAACACCTTCCTTCTAACCTCCGATGACCTAGGGGTTTCGCTCTCCACACTGCGCCTGCTTCTTGCAGGCGTTTTTACATCAGCTGTAAAACCATACTGCAACTCGTCCACGACGGCGGCCAAGGGAGAAAAACAAGCATGAATCAGGGTCTTTTTCTGCGTCGCCGTAGCAAAGTTCACGTCCCGATGGGAACTGGCGGTGCCACGCGCGCTCAGGTCGCGTCGGCTGTCCGGGAAGTCGCGGCATTCCGATGCGTACTATCAGAACCTCTGATTGAGCAAATCGGCATGTTGTCAGCGACAGAGCTCAAGCACTGGTTGCGCGAAATTGTCGGAGTCCTGCGGCGGCAAACTGGCGCTCATGTACACCACAAGCCATTTTATCCTGACTTTCCAGAGCAGGTTCTGACGGCCTCAGAGGCGGAGTTGTACCTTAACGCCGTCATCCACTACCTCACGCTTTGGCGTTTACCGCCGTCTGAACACTCTCGACCTGCGATGCTTGAGGGCAACTTCATATCCCGCGTGATCGAACCGGGAAGCATCTCTGAGTTCGAGTCACTGCTCGAACCACTCGTGTCATCGCGCACCTCACTCTCCGAGGAGGACGCTGCCGATGTCGCCTGGTTTATCCGAACGTACAAAAACGATGTGTTCCGCCTGCTGCCTGAAGCCATTCCGTTCCGGGAGATCCGTGCACAGGTTGGCGGCGCACTTATCCTGCAGGTAGCCGGCGATGCAAGGGTGGACGCATTCCTTGAGAAAAACGTCGAAACGGCGACTGACGTGCTACGACTCGCGGTCGCTCTGAGTGGTGGAGACGTGTCACTGGCGACAGCTTCGACGCGTTTCACAGCGATGAAGCGCTCGATACGCCGTCTGCTTTTGCGCCTACTCGACCAAATACCCAACGCTGTAGAAGACGTGATGCGCCATGCTGAGCACTGGAAACGCCTGGCTGAAGTACTGCATCCGGGCGACTACGCGGATAAACACCCACGAGCGCTAGCCGCCATCACGGCAGCACGCCGCAACGAAGCGCCAGCCTCATTTGGATCACGTGTCGAAACATTGCTTGCCTTGCGTCACATTTCCACGCTTACGCCCCTACTACAGAGTCGTCCTGGTGAGTTCGCACGAAGGCTGGACGCGACCCTGCGGCGCGCGACGGACCCAGAATCGGTTCTCGACGCGTTCGAGTCGGTTGCGACACAAGTGTCCTCACCTGTGCTGCTGCAGTTACTGGCCCAGGTACGTGCGCCGCGCCCCCTCCCCCTGCGAGCCTTCACGCCCAAAGGTGCATTTGCCAAAGTTTATGGCATCAAGGATCAACGCGAACCTCTCGCTCCCGCCGTATTGGATCGTGCAGCCAGAATCTGCGAGGGCGCACTCATAATGCGTTTTGCGTCGCTACCGCCACTAGGCCGCTGTTTCATCGATCCAGCATTACGCGAATACAGAGTGCCGCTGGCACAGCGTGCCTCATCGAAATCGCTACGTACGCTGGTGCGGGGCAGTCGATTGCCTATGCCTGACACACGTTTCATTCGCCTGTTCCTATGGTGGAAGAACGGTCGTGGACGCACAGACATCGACTTGTCTGCCGCCTTTTTCGACGCCAACTTCGCGTTCAAACAAACGGTCGCGTACTACAACCTGAAGGATTTCGGCGGCTACCACAGCGGCGATATAGTCGATGCGCCCAAAGGGGCTTCGGAGTTCATCGACCTCGACCTCGATGTCCTCGTCGAAAAGGGTATTCGCTATGTCGTCACGTCTATCAACTCATACACCGAGCAACCATACTGCGATCTTCCAGAATGCTTCGCCGGCTGGATGGCCCGTGTCGACGTGGCATCGGGTGAAATATTCGAACCACGCTCCGTGTTCGACCGTATCGATATCGCATCCAACACAGGGATCTGTCTGCCATTCGTAATGGACTTGCAGGAACGACGCATGATTTGGGCCGATCTGGGACTCACTGCATCTGCGCGGTGGAACAACGTCCAGAACAATCTCAGTGGGGTATCGTTGATGCTGCGAGCTTTGGTACATACACCAAGGCCGGATTTGGAGACCCTGTTCGATTTACATGTCCGAGCACGAGGGGAACGAGTGGCTTCACCGCAGCAGGCACAGGCGGTATTTGCGCCTGATCAAGGGATAACACCGTTCGATACGGATTTGATTCGATCACAGTTTCTCTAATACCTACGCCAGGCTGTGCCGTGGCGCCCAGCGCACTCAGCACATCTGCCGACAGCCCACCCGGCAGTTTCAGCAATGCTTCCAGAATCTGCCAGACCCAAAAAGCCAAAAGCCCGCAATTACGCGGGCTCCAGGGCATTTCTTGCTAGATCGTGCCGGACAATGCCGGACGTCCAATCATTCCCACTCAATCGTCGCCGGCGGCTTGCTCGACACGTCGTACGTCACGCGCGAAATGCCTTCGATTTCATTGATGATACGGCCGCTGACGGTTTCCAGCAGTTCGTACGGCAGGTGTGCCCAACGGGCGGTCATGAAGTCGATGGTTTCCACCGCACGCAGGGCCACGACCCATGCGTAACGACGGCCATCGCCTACAACGCCTACGGATTTCACCGGCTGGAACACCACGAACGCCTGGCTGACCTTGTGGTACCAGTCGGCCTTGCGCAGTTCTTCGATGAAGATGTGGTCGGCGCGACGCAGCAGGTCGGCGTATTCCTTCTTCACTTCACCCAGGATGCGCACGCCCAGGCCCGGACCTGGGAATGGGTGGCGATAGACCATGTCGTACGGCAGGCCCAGTTCCAGGCCCAGACGGCGGACTTCGTCCTTGAACAGTTCGCGCAGCGGCTCTACCAGCTTGAGGTTCATTTCCTCAGGCAGGCCACCGACGTTGTGGTGGGACTTGATCACATGGGCCTTGCCGCTCTTGGCGCCGGCCGACTCGATGACGTCGGGGTAGATGGTGCCTTGGGCGAGGTACTTGATGTTGTCCAGGTGTTTGGCCTGGGCATCGAAGACGTCGATGAAGGTGCGGCCGATGATCTTGCGCTTCTTCTCCGGGTCGGACTCGCCGGCCAGGTTGGTGAGGAACTGCTCTTCGGCGTTGGCGCGGATCACCTTGACGCCCATGTTCTCGGCGAACATGGCCATTACTTGCTCGCCTTCGTGCAAGCGCAGCAGGCCGTTGTCGACGAACACGCAGGTCAGTTGGTCGCCGATGGCTTTGTGCAGCAGTGCAGCAACCACGGAGGAGTCAACACCGCCGGACAGGCCGAGCAGCACGTTGTCGGTACCGACCTGGGCACGCACCTGGGCGATGGCGTCTTCAGCGATTTTCGACGGCGTCCACAGGGCTTCACACTCACAGATGTCGAGGATGAAGCGCGACAGGATGCGCCCGCCTTGTTTGGTGTGGGTCACTTCAGGGTGGAACTGCACGCCGTAGTAGCGACGCTCATCGCTGAACATGCCGGCGATCGGGCAGCTCGGGGTGCTGGCCAGGATGTGGAAGTCTTCCGGCATCTTGGTGACCTTGTCACCGTGGCTCATCCACACGTCGAGGCCGAACAGGCCGTCGGCGTCGATGTGGTCTTCGATACCGTCCAACAGGCGGCTCTTGCCGACCACGTCAACCCGCGCATAACCGAATTCACGCAGCTCGGAGCCTTCAACCTTGCCGCCCAGTTGTTCGGCCATGGTCTGCATGCCGTAGCAAATGCCGAAGACCGGTACGCCCAGGTCGAACACCGCCTGCGGGCAGCGCGGGCTGTTGGCTTCGTGCACGGACTCGGGGCCACCGGCGAGGATGACGCCTTTGGGTGCGAATTCGCGGATCGCTTCGTCATCCATGTCGAACGGGTGCAGTTCGCAGTACACGCCGATTTCACGCACGCGGCGGGCGATCAGTTGGGTGTACTGGGAACCGAAGTCGAGGATCAGGATGCGGTGGGCGTGAATGTCGAGGGCCATGAAAGAAACTCTGAAAAGCAGTTGCAAGCTTCAAGCTGCAAGCTGCAAGTAATCGGAAGCTGCACGGTAGCTGCACTAATGCAGCCCCGCTTGCAGCTTATAACTTGTGGCTTATAGCTGTCGGCATCAGCCGACCCGATAGTTTGGCGCTTCCTTGGTGATCTGCACGTCGTGGACATGGGATTCAGCCATGCCGGCGCCGGTGATCCGCACGAACTCTGGCTTGGTGCGCATTTCTTCGATGTCGGCGCTGCCGGTGTAGCCCATCGAGGAACGCAGGCCGCCCATCAGTTGATGGATGATCGCGCTCAGGGTGCCTTTGTACGGCACACGGCCTTCGATACCTTCCGGGACGAGCTTCTCGGCGCCTGCCGAGGAATCCTGGAAGTAGCGATCGGACGAACCTTGCGCCTGGGACATGGCGCCCAGCGAACCCATGCCACGGTAAGCCTTGTACGACCGGCCCTGGAACAGTTCGATCTCGCCCGGCGCTTCTTCGGTACCGGCGAACATCGAGCCCATCATCACGCAGGAAGCACCGGCAACGATGGCCTTGGACAGGTCACCGGAGAAACGGATGCCGCCGTCGGCGATCAACGGCACGCCGGTGCCTTCAAGGGCCGCGGCGACGTTGGCGATGGCGCTGATTTGCGGCACGCCGACACCAGCGACGATACGCGTGGTGCAGATCGAGCCAGGGCCGATACCGACCTTGACCGCGTCAGCACCCGCTTCGGCCAGCGCCTTGGCGGCAGCGCCAGTGGCGATGTTGCCGCCGATCACCTGCACGTCAGGGAAGTTCTGCTTGACCCAGCGCACGCGATCGATCACGCCCTTGGAGTGACCGTGAGCCGTGTCGACCACCACCACGTCAACGCCGGCGGCGACGAGGGCCGACACGCGGTCGCCGGTGTCTTTACCGGTACCAACGGCAGCGCCAACGCGCAGACGACCTTGGTCATCCTTGCTGGCCAGCGGGTAAGCCTTGGCTTTTTCGATGTCGTTGACGGTCATCATGCCCTTGAGGGCGAATTTGTCATCGACGATCAGCACGCGCTCGATGCGGTGCTTGTGCAGCAGTTCACGCACGTCGTTCTTGTCGGCGCCTTCCTTGACCGTGACCAGACGCTCTTTAGGCGTCATCACTTCGCGGACGGTGACTTCAAGACGGTTCTCGAAACGCACGTCACGGGACGTAACGATGCCGACCAGGTCGCCATCGTGCAGTACCGGAACGCCGGAGATGTTGTGCAGGCGGGTCAGTTCGAACAGATCGCGTACGGTGGCGTCAGCTTCGATGGTGATGGGATCTTTCACCACACCGGCTTCGTAACGCTTGACCTTGCGCACTTCGGCAGCTTGCTGCTCGATGGTCATGTTCTTGTGGATGATGCCGATGCCGCCTTCCTGAGCCATGGCGATGGCCAGACGGGCTTCGGTGACGGTGTCCATGGCAGCGGAAACCAGGGGAATATTCAGCTCGATGCCACGGGTTAGGCGGGTCTTGAGACTGACTTCGTTAGGAAGCACCTCGGAATAACCGGGCACTAGGAGAATGTCGTCGAATGTCAGAGCTTCTTGGCTGATACGCAGCATCGCGGGGGCTCCCGAGCGGGAAAATGGAAGCGCGCCATTATACTCAGACACCCCTCAGGTCTCAACGTAAAACTCTGACATATTTGGGAATAGTGATAGATGGAGAAATCTGGCTTCGCCTGATCGTTCCCGCGCTCTGCGTGGGAATGCCGCCTTGGACGCTCTGCGTCCCACCGTTGAGGTGACGCGGAGCGTCACAGGATGCATTTCCACGCGGAGCGTGGGAACGATCATCGGGGGCAAACCTACAGCTCGACCTTGACCCAAGCGATCTTCTGGTCCAGCCAATCGGCAAATTCGTCGATAAAGCTTTGCTTGAACCCCGCCTCTGCCCAATTGTTGAAGATAAAGCCCAGGTTGGAAAACCCGCATTCCTGCAGGAACAGGAAGCCGTTGATGTCGTCTTCGTGCCCACACAGCGGGCAGGTAAAGTTGTCGGTGTGGCCGGGCATCCAGTCTTCCAGGCTGTCGAACAGGGCTTCACCGACTTCCTTGCGGCACTCCGGGCAGCCGGCTTCTTCAAGAAACCCCTTGGCCGGCGTATAGATGCAGCGTTTGTAGATGATTTCCAGGCCATTAACCGGTTCGTTGAACGGCAGCGCCTGCGGGTGCAGCACCACTGCGCGGGCGCCATCGGCCAGGGCGTAGGCCATGCGATTGCCGGTACGGCCGCAGGTGGTCAGTTCTTCCTTGATGATGTTCTTGCGCACCAGCCAGCGCACGATTGCCCGCGCGCGGGGCTCGTGGACGGGCAAGGTGGAGATTTTCGGGACAAGGATGCTTTGGGAGTTCATGGGAGTCCTGCGGTGTGGCTGCTGACGCTATCGGGGGCAAGCCCCCTCCCACATTTGAATTGGGAACACAGCTAACTGTGGGAGGGGCCCCCGATGGCGTCCTGAAGGCTGGCAGCTTAATCCCTGATCCACCCAGGTCAAGTACTCAAATACCGCCCAATCAACGCAATCCCACTGGCCAGCACCAACCACGTCACCAACCGCACAAACGCCTCACGGGACATGCGCATCGTCAACCGGCGCCCGCACCACAGCCCCAGGGCCATCGCCGGCAACAGGCACACCGCCAACATCAGCAAGGGCAAATCGGCATACACGCCGGCGATCAGGAACAGGCTCAGGCGCACCACCGTGCTGCAACTGATCAACGCGCTTTGCGTGGCCCGCGCCGCGTCCTTGGGCAAACGGCTGTTCAGGTAGATCGCATATAAAAAGCCGCCGCTGCCGAACAACGCCCCGAACAAGCCGCCGACCGTCCCCATGGGAATCGACCAGCCCGCCGCCAACTGCGTGGGCCGCGCCTTCACCGCCAGGCTGTAGATCGCGTATGCGCTGATAAACAGGCCCATCAACAACAGCAGCAAGTCCGAATGCAGGTTGAGCAGAAACACCACACCCAATGTGCAACCAATCGCCATACACGGCAGCAGTCGCAGCAACTCCGGTTTGCTCACGTCCCGACGTGTTTGCAGCAAGCCACCAAAGGCTGCGACAAAATCCAACAAGACCAACAGTGGGATGATCTTCGACAACGGCATGAACAGAATCAGCACAGGCCCTGCCACCAGCGCCGTACCAAATCCGGCGATACCGAAAACGATATAGGCCACGACGATACCGAGGCCGATCACCAGCCACTCAACCGCGCCGAACGACCACTGGCCCATCAGCTCAACCACATTCATGGGCAATTCCTTGAAAGAGAATGCCGACACTTTAGTCATCCGTGAGCATTGCGCCAGTACGAAGGGGTGCGCTGGTAGAGCAATTCTGCCAAACCTTGCGCGAATGCCTATAAACTGCGGCCCATGATTAAAGATCCTTTTGCCCGACTGGGCCTGGACCGCGAAGTCCTGACTGTCAGCCAGCTCAACGGCCGCGCGCGGGTGTTGCTCGAAGACGTGTTCACCAATATCTGGGTTGAAGGCGAAATCTCCAACCTCGCCCGCCCGGCCTCCGGCCATGTGTATTTCACCCTTAAGGACAGCGGCGCCCAGGTACGTTGCGCGCTGTTTCGAAACAACGCGGCGCGTGTGCGTCAGGCGCTGAAGGATGGCCTGGCGGTGAAGGTGCGCGGCAAGGTCTCGTTGTTCGAGGGGCGTGGCGACTACCAGTTGATCCTCGACACCGTGGAGCCGGCGGGCGACGGCGCGCTGCGCCTGGCCTTCGATGCCCTGAAGGAAAAGCTCAGCGCAGAAGGCCTGTTCAGTGCCGAGCGCAAGGTGCCATTGCCGGCGCACCCTCGGCGCATCGGCATTATCAGTTCGCCGACCGGCGCGGTGATTCGCGACATCATCAGCGTATTCCGCCGACGCGCGCCGAACATTGAACTGACGTTGATTCCGACCGCCGTACAGGGCCGCGAGGCGATCGCGCAGATTGTGCGTGCGCTGAAACTCGCCGACGCCCGCGGCTTCGACGCGCTGATCCTGGCCCGTGGCGGCGGCTCGCTGGAAGACCTCTGGTGCTTCAACGAAGAAGCCGTGGCCCGCGCGATAGACGCCTGCGTCACGCCCATCGTGAGTGCCGTCGGGCATGAAACCGATGTGTCGATCAGCGATTTCGTGGCAGACGTGCGCGCGCCTACCCCGTCTGCCGCCGCTGAACTGCTGGCCCCGGACGCCAGCCACCTGGTGCGCCAAGTGGAGAACCTGCATCGCCGCCTGGTGATGTTGATGCGCAACCGCCTGAGCCACAGCCGCCTGCGCCTGGAAGGCATGGCCCGCCGCCTGCGTCACCCGGGCGAACGTCTGCGCCAGCAGGCCCAGCGCCTGGACGACCTGGACATGCGCCTGCGCCGCGCCTTCGAGCGCAGCCTCAATACCCGTCGCGAACGCTTGATCCGCCTGGAAACCCGCCTCGCCGGCCAGCACCCAGGCCGCCAGCTGGCCCTGCTGCGCCAGCGCCTGGACAGCCTCGCCGAACGCCTGCCCCGGGCCATGCGCGAGGGCCTCAAGGCGCGGCGCCTGCAGCTGCAAAGCCAGGTGCAGACACTGCAGGTGGTCAGCCCGCTGGCGACCCTCGGCCGTGGCTACAGCATCCTGCTCGACGAGCGCGGCCAGGCGATCCGCAACGCCGCGCAAACCCACACCGGCCAGCGCCTGACCGCGCGTCTCGGTGAGGGCCAACTGCAAGTGCGGGTGGAAGACAACCACCTGACACCCGTCACCCTTTCGTTACTGGATTGACCGATGCCACGTTTCCTCAGCCTGTTGATGCTCGTTTGCCTGACCTTCAATGCCCACGCCGACAGCTACATCACGCGCCTGTTGAACAAGCCGGTGCCCGGTGGCGTAGCGGTGGTGGACCTGGGGCCTGCGGCAACCGCGCCCAAGGCCACCTACCTGAACAGACCGGTGCTGGTGGTAAAAGAGCAAAACAACTGGCTGGCGATTGTAGGGATCCCACTGACGGTCAAGCCCGGCACCGAACGCATCGTCTACGGCGGGCAGCAACTGCCGTTCGTGGTGGGATTCAAGAAATACCCCGAGCAACGCATCACCTTGAAAAACAAAAGCCAGGTCAACCCGCAACCGGCGCAACTCAAACGAATCGAGGCCGAACTGGCCGTGCAGCTCAAGGCCTATCGCAGTTTCAGCCCGACTACGCCGAGCAACCTGCTGCTGGACAAGCCGGTCAACGGGCCGCTGTCGAGCAAGTTCGGGGTAAGACGTTTCTTTAATGGCGAGGAGCGCAATCCGCATTCGGGTCTGGATTTTGCCGTTGGCGCAGGTACGCCGATCAAGACCCCGGCGGCTGGCAAGGTGATCCTGACCGGCAACTACTTCTTCAACGGCAACACCGTGTTCGTCGACCATGGGCAGGGCTTTATCAGCATGTTCTGCCACATGTCGAAGATCGATGTGAAAGTCGGCGACCAACTGACGCGCGGCGCGGTGGTGGGCAAGGTCGGCTCGACAGGTCGGGCAACCGGGCCGCATATGCATTGGAACGTCAGCCTTAACGACGCACGGGTCGACCCAGCGATCTTCATCGGCGCTTTCCAGCCCTGAATGGCCCGATTGCGCAGCCAATAAAGGCTGCGCAATTAAAGTCAGTCACCGCCGAGTTTTTAGCCATAAAATCTCTATTCCTACGCGAATAGCAGAACTTATCTCAATTTTTCGCGACTGCTTGCCATCTTTCACCCCGACGGTTAGGGTTGGGCTTATGAAAACCTCTCACACCCTCATTCAGCTTCGTCAGCACCGCAGCCTGTGCCTGGTCAGCGCACGACTGCCAAGCTGAATCGATCTGCCTCGTCTTAAGCTTTATCCCCAATAACAGTTCTACGGCAGGCCGCCTTTTCTCGGCCCCTACAACAAAGGATTTCCCGATGAGCATGCTCAAAGACCCTTCTTCGAAATACCGTGCGTTTCCGATCATCGATATCCCGGACCGCACCTGGCCGTCCAAAACCATCACCACCGCGCCGATCTGGTGTAGCTCGGACTTGCGTGATGGCAACCAGTCGCTGATCGAACCGATGGACGCCGCGAAGAAGCTGCGCTTCTGGAAGACCCTGGTCGCCGTCGGCGTGAAGGAAATCGAAGCGTCCTTCCCGGCCGCGTCGCAAACCGATTTCGATTTCGTACGCACCCTGATCGAAGACAACCACATCCCCGAGGACACCACCATCCAGGTGCTGACCCAGGGCCGTGAAGACTTGATCGCACGAACCTTCGAATCCCTGCGCGGGGCCAAGAAAGCCATCGTGCACTTGTACAACGCCACTTCGCCGTCGTTCCGCCGCATCGTGTTCAACCAGGACAAGGACGGCGTCAAGGCCATTGCAGTCAACGCCGCCAAACTGTTCGTCAAATACGCCGCGCAGCAGCCGCAAACCCAGTGGACCTTCGAATACTCGCCGGAGACCTTCAGCGCCACTGAGCTGGAGTTTGCCAAGGAAGTCTGTGACGCGGTGATCGAGGTGTGGAACCCGACGCCCGAGCACAAGATGATCCTCAACCTGCCGGCCACTGTTGAGTGCGCTACGCCGAACATCTATGCCGACCAGATCGAGTGGTTCGGTCGCCATATCAACCGCCGTGACAGCGTGATCATCAGCCTGCACACCCACAACGACCGTGGCACCGGCGTCGCCGCCACCGAGCTGGGCCTGATGGCCGGCGCCGATCGTGTCGAAGGCTGCCTGTTCGGCAACGGCGAGCGTACCGGTAACGTCGACCTGGTCACCGTGGCGCTGAACATGTACACCCAGGGCCTCGACCCGCAGCTGGATTTCTCCGATATCGACGGCGTGCGCAAAGTCGTCGAGGAGTGCAACCAGATCCAGGTGCACCCACGTCACCCCTACGTTGGCGACCTGGTGCACACCGCGTTCTCCGGCTCGCACCAGGATGCGATCCGCAAGGGCTTCTCCCAGCAGAAAGACGATGCGCTGTGGGAAGTGCCGTACTTGCCGATCGACCCGGCAGACATCGGCCGCAGCTACGAGGCGGTGATCCGTGTGAACAGCCAGTCGGGCAAGGGCGGTATTGCCTACCTGCTGGAGCAGGAATACGACATCAGCCTGCCACGCCGCATGCAAATAGAATTCAGCCAGGTGGTGCAGGCTGAAACCGACCGCGTCGGCCTTGAAATGACCGCACCGCAGATCTACGCCTTGCTGCAACGCGAATACTTGCAGGCCAACACCCCGTACGCGCTGGTCAGCCATCGCCTGCAGGAAGAAAACGGCAACAGCTACGTCGAAGTGGAGGTCTCCGGCAAGGGCCAAGGCGAAACCAACCTGCACTGGAAAGGCAAAGGCAACGGCGCGCTGGAAGCGCTGGTGGCGGGCTTGCCGATTGGTGTGGAGATCATGGACTACAACGAGCACGCGATTGGGGCGGGTACCAACGCCAAAGCGGCGGCGTACATCGAACTGCGCGTAAATGGCGAGCGTCCGGTGCATGGCGTGGGGATTGATGAAAACATCACCACCGCGAGCTTCAAGGCGCTGTTCAGTGCGCTGAACCGCTCGCTGAGCCAGCAGGAAGCGAAAGCTGCGTAAGCACCAGCCCTGATCATTCCCACGCTCCGCGTGGGAATGCAGCCCTGGACGCTCTGCGTCTGCCCTTAAAGTCGTGACGCGGAGCGTCACAGGAGGCGTTCCCACGCAGAGCGTGGGGACGATCTAGTCCCCGATGGCGGTTCGTCAGACAAACTGAAAGCTATCGGCATCCAGGTTCGCCGGAAAGCGCGTGCGATACGCCGCCAACTCAGCCGCATCCAGCTTCACCTGAAACACCCCATCCGCCTCCCCCGCACTCAGCAACGTCTCGCCCTGGAAGTCCAGCACCTGGCTATCGCCGGTGTAGGCAAAACCCTTGCCGTCGGTACCCACCCGATTTACCGCAGCCACATAGCACAGGTTTTCAATAGCCCTCGCCGGCAACAGTCGATTCCAATGCTGACGCCGCGCCCCCGGCCAATTGGCGGTGTAAAGCAACAAGTCGGTGTCCTGGGCATCGCGACTCCACACCGGGAAGCGCAGGTCGTAGCAAATCAACGGCCGAATACGCCAGCCCTTCAACTCGAACTGCACCTGACGTTCGCCGGGGGTGTAGTGATCGTGCTCGCCGGCCATGCGAAACAGGTGGCGCTTGTCGTAATGCAGCACCTCACCGTCAGGACGCGCCCAGAGCAGGCGGTTACGGTGGCTGCCGTCCGCCGCCTGAATGATCACACTGCCCGTGATCACGGCGTTGTATTTCGCGGCCTGGGCCTGAAGCCAACGGTGCGTCGGGCCGTTTTCCGGTTCGGCCAGGGAAGCCGATTCCATGGAGAAACCGGTGGTGAACATTTCCGGCAATACAATCAGGTCGACGCCGCTGGCCTGCTCCAGCAACAGCTCGAAATGCTCAAGATTGGCCTGGCGGTCGTGCCACGCCAGGGTGGTTTGGATCAGGGCAATGTTCAGGTCTGGCAAGGCGCTCAAATCACGCATAGTTTTTCCGCCGCCTGTTGCAGCGTTTCCTCGCGTTTGGCAAAGCACAGGCGCACCAGGCGCTGGCCTTGGGGTGGGTTGCGGTAGAACACAGAGATAGGAATCGACGCCACGCCGTGTTCGCGGGTCATCCATTCGGACATGGCGACATCATCCAGGTCCGGGCGAATCCGGGAATAATCCACCAGTTGAAAGTAAGTCCCTGCCGATGGGCTGAAGCTGAACCGCGACGGCGCCAGCAACCGGCAGAACAGGTCGCGCTTGGCTTGGTAGAACGCCGGCAGCGCAGCCACGTGCTCCGGGTGCTCGGCCATAAAGTCGGCCAGGGCGTACTGCAACGGCGTCACGCCACAGAAACTGACGTATTGATGCACCTTGCGCAGTTCGGCAGTGAGGGCCGGCGGTGCAACCACATAGCCGGTTTTCCAGCCCGTGACGTGATAGGTCTTGCCGAACGAGCTGACCACGAACGCACGCGGGTACAGCTCCTCGTGGGCGAGCACGCTGACGTGGGGCACGTCGTCGAACACCAGGTGTTCATACACTTCATCGCTGAGCAGATAGATATCGCGCCCGCGAATCAGCTCGGCCAGTTGGTCCAGTTCCTCACGGCTGACCAGCGCGCCGCTGGGATTGTGCGGGGTATTGAGCACAATCATGCGCGTGCGCGGCGACAGCGCGGCCTTGATGCGCTCCAAGTCCAGGCTGAAATCCTGCAGGCCCAGCTGCACATGCACGCAGCGCCCGCCGGCCAGCTCTACCGAGGGCGCGTAGCTGTCGTAGCAAGGGTCGAAGATGATCACTTCGTCACCGTTGCGAATAACCGCCTGGATAGCGCAGAAAATGCCTTGGGTGGCGCCCGGCGTAATGGTTACTTCACGGTCGGCATCGACGCTGACACCGTAGCTGCGGGCAATCTTCGCCACCACCTGCTGGCGCAGCGCGGGCAAACCGCTCATCGGTGCGTATTGGTTATGGCCGTTGGCGACGTGCCGACCCACGGCGTCGAGCAAGTCTTGAGGGCCATTGAAGTCAGGAAAACCCTGGGACAGGTTGATTGCGCCGGTTTCGGCCGCCAACTGCGACATGCTGGTGAAAATGGTCGTGCCGACATTCGGCAGCTTGCTGGTGATCATGGGAGCGCCCCTCGGGTGAGCTGCAAGTTTTAAGCTTCAAGCTACAAGCTGGTCAACCGTCGCGCACAAAAAAGGGCTCGAACGGAGCCCTTTCTTGCAGCTTGTAGCTTACAACTTGGCGCTGCCGCTATTTCTTATCACGGCGCTTTTTATCGGCTTTCTTGTGATGCGTCATCATCCGACGCTTCTTGTTGACCTGGCGGTCGGTAAGGCTGTTCTTGTTGCCTTCGTATGGGTTCTCGCCGCCCTTGAACTCGATACGGATCGGCGTACCGACCAGTTTCAAGACACGGCGGTAGGTGTTTTCCAGGTAACGCACATAGGACTTGGGCACCTTCTCGATCTGGTTACCGTGGATCACGATAATCGGCGGGTTGGCACCACCCAAGTGGGCGTAACGCAGTTTGATGCGGCGGTTGTTGACCATCGGCGGCGCGTGCTCGCCCACCGCGTCTTCCAGGATCTGGGTGAGGCGGTTGGTCGGCCAGCGGGTGACCGCGGACTTGAACGAGTTCTGTACGGACGCGTAGAGGTTGCCCACGCCAGTGCCGTGCAGTGCCGAGATGAAGTGGATATCGGCGAACTCAACGAAGAACAGGCGACGCTGCAGCTCGATCTTGACGAAATCGCGCTCGCTCGGCGTCATGCCGTCCCACTTGTTGATCGCGATCACCAGCGCACGACCGGCTTCCAGGGCGAAGCCCAGCAGGTTCAGGTCGTGGTCCACTACGCCTTCGCGGGCGTCCATCACGAAGATCACCACGTTGGCGTCTTTGATCGCCTGCAGGGTTTTGACCACGGAGAATTTTTCAACTTCTTCGTGGATCTTGCCGCGCTTGCGCACACCGGCGGTGTCGATCAGCGTGTACTTCTCGTCGTTACGCTCAAACGGGATGTAGATGCTGTCGCGGGTGGTGCCGGGTTCGTCATATACGATTACCCGGTCTTCACCGAGCATACGATTGACCAGGGTCGACTTGCCGACGTTAGGGCGGCCGATGATGGCGATCTTGATACCGTCTTTTTCGCTCGGGCCAGGAATGCGCTTGGCTTCCTCGCCTTCGGCGACGATCTCCTCCTCACCCTCCTCTTCCTCATCGTCATCCTTGGGAAAGGTGCTGAGGGCAATTTCCAGCATCTGCGTGATGCCGCGACCGTGGGCACCGGCAACCGGGATCGCATCGCCCAGGCCCATCGGGCTGAATTCGGCACGGGCCGCCTCAGGATCGATGTTATCGATCTTGTTCGCGACCAAGTAGGAACGCTTGTTGCGCTTGCGCAGGTGCTCGCCAATCATCTGGTCGGCAGCGGTGTAGCCCGCACGGGCGTCCACCAGGAACAACACGACATCGGCTTCTTCAATGGCCAGCAGCGACTGCTCGGCCATTTTTTCATCCATGCCATGTTCGTCACCGGAGATACCACCGGTGTCGACAATAATGTAGGAGCGCCCTTGCCACTTTGCCTCACCGTATTGGCGATCACGGGTAAGACCGGACAAGTCGCCGACGATGGCGTCGCGAGTCCTGGTCAGGCGGTTGAACAAGGTGGACTTGCCGACGTTAGGTCGGCCCACCAGGGCAATTACGGGAACCATGCGGCTCTCCACTTCGTTATTTCAGAAAATACAAAAGCCGCTGCAGGGCAGCGGCTGGTGCTCGACTGTAGGAGCGAGCTTGCTCGCGAAAAACGCAAAGGCTCCGCGTTTGTTCAGACAGCACGCGTCATCGTTGACGATTTTTCGCGAGCAAGCTCGCTCCTACAGGTGAAGCTGCCAGAGGGCTAAGCCCCCAAGCATAGTTCTTACTTTATGGTCAGGGCTTCCAGCTTGCCGCTGTTGCCATACACATAAAGCATGTTACCCACCACCAGCGGACGCGCACGCAAGCCGTCGCTGTCGATACGCTCGCGACCTACAAAGCGACCGTCCACCTGGCTCAGCAGATGCAGGTAGCCTTCGAAGTCACCGACCGCTACGTAGCTGGAAAAGACTTCCGGGGCCGACAGTTGACGGCGAGCCAGGGAGTCGTTGCTCCACAGTGCAGTGGTAGAACGCTCGTCGACACTTTCAACGGTGCCGGACGCCAGGCTCACATAGACGCTGCCGAACCCTTGGGCGACACCGGCGTAGCTGGAAGCATCACGCTGCCAGTTGACCCGCCCGCTCTGCAGGTCCAGTGCCGCGACACGGCCCTGATAAGTGGCGACGTAGAGGGTCTCGCCGGACAGCAACAGGCCGCCGTCGATGTCCACCACGCGATCCAACTCGGAACGACCTTGCGGGATAGCTACGCGGGTTTCCCAGGCAGGCACGCCGTTCTGGGTATTCAGGGCGACCACTTTACCGGTCGACAGGCCCGCAACGGCCAGATTGTTGGTCACAATCGGACCGCTGGTACCGCGCAAAGTCAACACCGCCGGGGTGCTGTCGTACAACCAGCGCTGGTTGCCGGTAGTCGCATCCAGACCGATCACGCGGTCATCCTGGGTTTGCACCACGACGACATCGCCGTTGGTGGCAGGCGGTGCGAGGACTTCACTGGTCACGCGAGCGCGCCATTTCTCTTCACCGGTGCTGGAATCCAGGGCCACGACCTCACCCTTGAGCGTGCCGAGCATGACCATGCCGTAACCCACGCCTACGGCGCCGGAAACAGGCAACTCAAGGTCTTTCTTCCACTTCACGTCACCGGTCATGCGGTCCATGGAGGTCACGATGCCAGTGACGTCAGCGGCCACAATGTTGTCACCGTCAATTGCCGGTACCAGCATGTTGTAGGTTTCACCCTGACCGTCACCGATGGAGCGGCTCCACTGCTTTTGCAGGACCACTTCTTCCTTGAAGCTGGTCAGCTCCGCAGGCGGCAGTTCTTTTTTACTGTTGCTGCTGCAACCCGCGGCCAGAACGGCCAGAGCCAGCAATGCTGCATGTTTCCAACGGATCACGTCACGCATCCCCTTTGGCCAAGTCGTCCAGCTTGATTTGTAAGCCACCGACCGCCGCTTCATCAGACAGCGCCGCCTTGGCTTTTTGGTACGCAGCATTGGCTTCGTCGGTACGGCCCAATTGGACCAACAGGTCGCCCTTGAGCTCTTCGCGAGTGGCTACAAATGCCTTGTCAGCATCGCCGTCGAGCAGTTTGAGTGCTTCGTCAGCCTTGTTCTGTGCCGCCAACACCTGTGCCAGGCGCTGACGTGCGATTTCACCCAGGGTCGGGTTGGTCGGTTTGTCGGCGATGGCCTTGAGCTCAGTGGCTGCATCATCGAGCTTGCCGGTGTCGACCGCGACTTTCGCGACGAACAGGCTGCCGTACTGCGCGTAGGCAGTACCGCCAAATTCGTTCTTCAGCTTGCCGGCCAGGTCTGCCACTTGGGCAGGGTCGGGCTTGCCGTCCGGCGTCAGGGTAGTTTCCAGCAACTGCTGATAAACGATCGAGGCGCCCTGGGACTGGTTGGCCTGATACTTGGTCCAGGCCTGCCAGCCGAACACCACCACTAAAGCCAGCAGACCGCCAGTAACCAGGGGCTTGCCGTTACGCTGCCACCAGTCCTTGAACTCGGCCAGTTGCTCATCATCAGTACTCGACACCCCAATACTCCTTAATCGCTAAATTCGGCTGTTCGACAGCTTCAACCCTGCACGACGCAGGTGGCCAGGTGCGCAGCGAGCGCATCAAAGGCAATGTTCTGTTGTTCGCCCTGACCACGCAGGGGTTTGAAACCTATCACTTGCTGGGCCAATTCGTCATCGCCGAGGATCAGCGCATACAACGCGCCGCTCTTGTCGGCTTTCTTGAACTGGCTCTTGAAGCTACCCGCACCGGCATTGATCTGCAGACGCAGGTTCGGCAGCTGGTCGCGCACTTTTTCGCTCAGGGCCAACGCAGCCAGTTCGGCGGCCTCGCCAAAAGCACAAAGATACACGTCCACCTGACGGGAAATCTCTTCGGGCACTTGCTCCAGGGTCTCCAGCAGCAGGATCAGCCGCTCGATGCCCATAGCGAAACCCACGCCTGCGGTCGGCTTGCCGCCCATTTGCTCGACCAGGCCGTCGTAACGACCACCGGCACACACGGTGCCTTGGGCGCCGAGTTTGTCGGTGACCCATTCGAACACGGTCTTGCTGTAGTAATCGAGGCCGCGCACCAGCTTCGGGTTGATCACATACGGGATACCCGCCGCATCCAGGCGAGCCTTGAGGCCCTCGAAGTGCGTGCGGGATTCTTCGTCCAGGTAATCGGCCATTTTCGGCGCATCGACCAGCACGGCCTGGGTGTCGGCGTTCTTGGTATCAAGCACGCGCAACGGGTTGGTCTTCAGGCGGCGCTGGCTGTCTTCGTCCAATTTATCCAGGTGGGCAGACAGGTACTCCACCAGGGCGACCCGGTAGCGGCCACGGGACTCACTGGTGCCCAGGCTGTTGAGTTCGAGCTTGACCGCGTCGCGGATGCCCAACTGGCCCCACAGGCGCCAGGTCAGAACGATCAGTTCGGCGTCAATGTCCGGACCGTCCAGGTTGAAGACTTCACAACCGATCTGGTGGAACTGGCGATAACGGCCTTTCTGCGGACGCTCGTGGCGGAACATCGGGCCGATGTACCACAGTTTCTGGGTCTGGCCGCCACCGGTGATGCCATGCTCCAGCACAGCGCGAACGCACGCGGCGGTGCCTTCCGGACGCAGGGTCAGGGAGTCGCCGTTACGGTCTTCAAAGGTGTACATCTCTTTTTCGACGATGTCGGTCACTTCACCGATGGAGCGCTTGAACAGCTCGGTGAATTCAACGATCGGCATACGAATCTGCTTGTAACCGTAGTTATCCAGCAGGCGCGCGACCGTGCTCTCGAAATAGCGCCACAGTGGCGTCTGCTCCGGCAGGATGTCGTTCATGCCACGAATGGCTTGCAGAGACTTGCTCACATCAAATCCTTAAATTCGTTCAATCAGCCGCGAGCGATCAGCGCTGCATCAGCGGCGACCTTTTCGGCCGCTTTCTGGCGGATCAGCTTTTCCAGCTCATCCACCAGATTGTCATTCGTCAATTTCTGCGACGGCTTGCCGTCGATGTAAATCAGGTTCGGTGTACCGCCGGTCAAGCCCACATGCGCCTCTTTGGCCTCGCCCGGTCCGTTGACCACGCAACCGATCACCGCCACATCCAGCGGCACCAGCAGGTCTTCGAGACGCAACTCCAGGTCGTTCATGGTTTTCACCACGTCGAAGTTCTGCCGCGAGCAGCTCGGACAGGCAATGAAGTTGATGCCACGGGAACGCAAACGCAGGGATTTGAGAATGTCGTAACCGACCTTCACTTCCTCTACGGGGTCTGCCGCCAGGGAGATGCGGATAGTATCGCCAATCCCTTCGGCGAGCAGCATACCGAGACCCACCGCAGATTTCACTGTGCCTGAGCGTAAACCGCCCGCTTCAGTGATGCCCAGGTGCAGTGGCTGTACGATTTCCTTGGCCAGCAGGCGGTAGGCTTCTACGGCCATGAACACGTCGGAAGCCTTTACGCTGACCTTGAAGTCCTGGAAATTCAGGCGTTCGAGGTGTTCAACGTGACGCAGGGCCGACTCGACCAGCGCCGCAGGGGTCGGCTCGCCGTATTTCTTTTGCAGGTCTTTTTCCAGCGACCCGGCGTTAACGCCGATGCGGATGGGGATGCCGCGATCACGGGCCGCATCGACCACAGCGCGCACACGGTCTTCACGACCGATGTTGCCCGGGTTGATGCGCAGGCAGTCCACGCCCAGTTCGGCGACGCGCAATGCAATCTTGTAGTCGAAGTGAATGTCGGCAACCAGTGGCACCTTGACCAATTGCTTGATGCGGCCGAACGCTTCAGCAGCGTCCATGTCCGGTACGGAAACCCGCACGATGTCCACGCCAGCCGCTTCCAGACGATTGATCTGGGCGACGGTGGCGGCCACGTCATTGGTGTCGCTGTTGGTCATGCTCTGCACCGCGATGGGGGCATCGCCGCCCACCGGCACCGAGCCGACCCAGATCTTGCGCGATACGCGACGTTTGATTGGAGATTCGCCGTGCATGACTATTGTCCCAACTTGAGGCGAGCTGTCTCGCCACTGGTGAACGGCGCCACGTCCACAGGCTGGCCGTTGTAGGCCACTTGCGCGCCACGGGCGAAGCCCAGACGCAGCGTCAAAGGAGGCTTGCCGCCCTGGTCAAGCGTATCTCCCTTACGCTTGAGACCGCTGAACAGCACTTTGCCGTTGCCATCGGTGACTTGCGTCCAGCAGTCGGCAACGAAGGTGATCTGTACACGCCCGTCACCGGCGATCAATGCGGGCGTGGTGGGCGGCGAAATGGCGGGCGCAGCCGGTGCGGCCGGCGCTGGCGCCTGTGCCGGAGCGGCTGCTGCAGGGGCCTGGGTAACCGGCGCTGCTGGAGCCGGAGCGGGTACGGCCGCAGTCGCAGCAGGTGCGCTGCCGGCGTCTGGAGCCGGCTGTTCGACGGGGGCAGACGCTTGCGGCGCAGCTTGTGATTCGGCAACCGCCTGGTCTTCCGGCTCATCCAGCGGATGAATCTGGGTGGTGCCGTCGGCGCTTTCGACTTCGACGTGTTCCAGGGCGTTGCTGGTCAGGTCTTTATTGCGCTGGGAGGCCTGGTCTTGCCACCAGACGAAACCACCGCCGATCACCGCAACCAACAGCAACAGGCTGACGATGCGCAAAATCGTGTGGGAAACCCGAGTGGGCTCTTCGATACGCCCGAGGCCATGGACATTACTGCCCTGGGAGTCGGTGCCGGTGTACTGGTCGAACGCCTGGACCAACGCGGTCTGGTCGATGCCCAGCAATTTGGCATAGGCGCGGATATAGCCGCGGGCAAACGTGTGCCCAGGCAGTTTGTCGAACGCGCCAGCCTCGAGGTTGGCCAGGGAGGTGCTGGTCAAATTGAGCTTGAGGGCCACTTCCGCCAGCGACCAACCATTGCTTTCGCGGGCCTGACGCAAGGTCTCGCCTGGGTTGACGCGATTAGCTGCTACAACTTCCGGGTGCGCGGCTTTCATCATTGCTCCGACAGGTATTGCTGATATTCCGGCGTACCGGGATAGAGTCGTTCGAGTTGCTGGCCAAAACGTGCGGCCGTGTCGCGTTCTTCATGAACCGTCGCCAGGCGCACACCGAGCAACAGACTACGTGCATTGTGCCCGCTGAGCCGGCTGAAACGCTCGTAATAGTCGCGTGCCGGCACATAATGCCTGTCTTCGTAAGACAACTCAGCCATTTCAAGCAAAGCGCGTGGCTGGCGAGCGTTCAGGAGCAGGGCTTTTTCCAGTTGCTGGCGCGCAAGCTCGCGCTGGCCGAGGTGTACCGACGTCACCCCAAGGTTCTCGAAGACGCGCGAACGCTCAGGATAAAGGGTATCGGTACTGGCCTGCCGGAAATAAACGGCGGCCTGCTCATAACGCTTCTGCTCGAACAGGAAGCTGCCGTAGTTGTTCAGCAACCGGGCGTCGCCAGGACGGGAAGCCAGCGCCTTGGTGAAATACTGATCTGCCAACTCGGGCTCGGCCTGCGCCTTGAACACCAGCGCCAGCGCGGCATTGGCATCAGCATCATCGGCCTCCAGCTCGAGGGCCTTTTTCAAGGGCACCTTGGCCTGCTCGTTCATGCCTTGTTGCACATAGCCCAAGCCCAGTTGCACATAGGCCGCTCGCGCCGCGTCACGACCCTTGCCGGTTTGCAAAGGGCTGTCATGGCCCGATGAAACACAACCGGTCGCAAGACCGGTAACAAGCAACAGCAGCGCAAGGCGCAAGGGCATAGAGGTCCTCTCTCAGTTTCGATTTGCAGCGCTTTGCGGTGCATCGTCGGCGGCGCTCAACTCACGCACGGCGATGTAACGCTCACTGCGACGGGTGCGATCCAGCACCTGCCCTACCAATTGGCCACAGGCGGCGTCGATGTCTTCACCGCGGGTGGTGCGGACGGTGACGTTGTAGCCGGCCTGGTGCAGTTGATCCTGGAAACGGCGGATGGCGTTGTTGCTCGGCCGCTCGTAGCCAGAATGGGGAAACGGGTTGAACGGAATCAGGTTGATCTTGCACGGGGTGTTCTTGAGCAGCTCGATCATCTCGACCGCGTGCTCGACCTTGTCGTTGATGTCCTTGAGCATGGTGTACTCAATGGTCAGCACACGCTTCTCGCCCAAAGTCGCCATGTAGCGCTGGCAAGATTCGAGCAGCATCTTAAGCGGATACTTCTTGTTGATCGGCACCAATTGGTTACGCAATGCGTCATTCGGTGCGTGCAGCGACAACGCCAGGGAAACGTCGATGTGCTTGGCCAGCTCATCGATCATCGGGACCACGCCGGAGGTCGACAGGGTCACACGGCGCTTGGAAATGCCGTAGCCCAGGTCGTCCATCATCAGGTGCATGGCCGCAATCACGTTGTCGAAGTTCAGCAGCGGTTCACCCATGCCCATCATCACCACGTTGGTGATGGCACGGTCGACGGTCGCCGGGACGCTGCCAAAGGATTTGTTGGCAATCCACACCTGGCCGATGACTTCGGCGGCGGTGAGGTTGCTATTGAAGCCTTGCTTGCCGGTGGAGCAGAAACTGCAGTCCAGGGCACAGCCTGCCTGGGACGAAACGCATAAGGTGCCGCGCTTGCCCTGGGGAATGTACACGGTCTCGACGCAGCTGCCGGACGCCACGCGCACCACCCACTTACTGGTGCCATCGGTGGAGATGTCTTCGCTGACTACTTCAGGACCACGCACCTCAGCAATGGCCTTGAGCTTGTCGCGCAAGGCCTTGCTGACGTTCGTCATGGCGTCGAAATCGTCGACGCCAAAGTGGTGAATCCACTTCATTACCTGACCGGCACGGAAACGCTTCTCCCCGATTGAGTCGAAGAATTTCTCCATTTCCGGCTGAGTCAGACCCAGCAGGTTGGTTTTAACAGTCGATGTTGTCATGGATTCACCCTCACTCTTTAAGCCGATGCTTAGCGAGCGGTTACTTCGGTAGCTGCGAAGAAGTACGAGATTTCGCGAGCAGCAGCGGCTTCGGAGTCCGAACCGTGTACAGCGTTGGCGTCGATGGATTCAGCGAAGTCAGCACGGATGGTGCCGGCAGCAGCTTCTTTAGGGTTGGTAGCGCCCATCAGCTCACGGTTCAGAGCGATAGCGTTTTCGCCTTCCAGAACCTGAACAACAACAGGACCGGAGATCATGAAGGCAACCAGGTCGCCGAAAAAGCCACGAGCGCTGTGCTCAGCGTAGAAGCCTTCAGCTTCAGCCTTGGACAGTTGCTTGAGTTTCGAAGCTACAACCTTCAGGCCGGCTTTTTCGAAACGAGTGGTGATCTCGCCGATGACGTTTTTTGCAACAGCGTCAGGCTTGATGATGGAGAAAGTACGTTGAACAGCCATGGTGTAACTCCAGAAACGGTAATTTACGAAAAATTAAACCCGCGAATTATACGCGGGTTATTGGGTATTGCCTAACTGCGTAAAAAGGCGGCTCAGTCGTCTGCTTCTTCGATCCACAGACCTTGAATCGCCTCCAGAACCTTTTCGCCACCCCGGTCCGGGATGTCATCGAATTCCGGCAGCGCCATCACGAGGTTGCGCAGCTTGACGAAGTTCACTGTCAGAGGATTGACCTCAGGATGAGCTTCAGCAAGTTGTATAGCGATTTCTTGTACATCAACCCATTTCAGGCTCATGACATTTCCTTGAATCAATGCGGCGCTTCGGCCGCATGGTTGAGCGAATATTTCGGGATTTCGACCGTAATGTCTTCAGTGCCGACCTTGGCCTGACAGCTCAGGCGAGAAGTCGCTTCCAGGCCCCAGGCGCGGTCAAGAAAGTCCTCTTCCAGCTCATCGGCCTCTTCCAGGCCGTTGAAGCCTTCGCGGATGATGCAGTGGCAGGTGGTGCAGGCACACACACCGCCGCAGGCGCTTTCGATCTCGATATGATTGTCGTGGGCGACTTCAAGAATGGACTTGCCGGTCTCAGCCTCCACGACCATACCGTCCGGGCAATGCTCGGCGTGTGGCAGAAAAATGATCTGCGGCATCAGTTAATCCTCAAGTTCATTCAGGTTGCGGCCCGCCAGGGCGGCTTTTACCGACTGGTCCATACGACGGGCGGCAAAGGCATCGGTCACTTGCGACAGACGCTTGGTCTGCTGCTCGATGGCGTAACCATCGGTGCCTTTCATGAGTTCGGCCAGCTCCTGCATCTGCAGGTCGATGACCATGCGCTCTTCGGCATCCAACAGGCGCTCGCCGTCAGCCTCAAGGGCGCCCTGCACCGCTTCGAGCAGGCGCTGGGCGTCGACTTGCTGCTCACGCAACACACGGGCGACCTTGTCGTCGCTGGCATATTGGAACGAGTCCTTGAGCATCTTGGCGATTTCGCCGTCAGTCAGCCCGTAGGACGGCTTGACCTGGATGCTGGCTTCAACGCCTGAGGCCAACTCGCGCGCAGCCACGCTGAGCAGGCCGTCGGCGTCCACCTGGTAGGTCACGCGAATCTTCGCCGCGCCCGCAACCATGGCCGGGATACCGCGCAATTCAAAGCGCGCCAGGGAGCGGCAGTCGCTGATCAGCTCGCGCTCGCCTTGCAGCACATGGATCATCATGGCCGTCTGGCCATCTTTGTAGGTGGTGAAGTCCTGGGCGCGGGCGACGGGAATGGTGGTGTTGCGTGGAATCACCTTTTCCATCAGGCCGCCCATGGTTTCCAGGCCCAGGGACAACGGAATCACATCAAGCAGCAGCAATTCGCCACCATCGCGCTTGTTGCCGGCCAGGGTATCGGCCTGGATCGCAGCACCAATTGCGACGACTTGGTCCGGGTCGATTTCAGTCAACGGCTGGCGGCCAAAGGCTTGGGCGACGGCTTCACGCACGCGCGGAACACGGGTGGAACCGCCCACCATGACCACGGCACCGACGTCTTCCAGTTCGATACCGGAATCTCGCACCGCGCGGCGGCAGGCTTTCAGACTGCGGGCGACCATGGGCTCGATCAACGCATCGAAGGCTTCGCGCGTCAGTTGGGCCGACCAGGTGCCGTAGGAAACTTCAACAGTTGCAGCATCCGTCAGCGCTTCCTTGGCGGCGCAGGCGGTTTGCAGCAGGCTGCGCTGTGCACCTGGGTCCAGGTCGGCAGACAAGCCCGCACTGCTGATAATCCAGCTCGCGATGGCGTGATCAAAGTCGTCACCGCCGAGGGCGCTGTCGCCGCCGGTGGCCAGCACTTCAAAGACGCCGCCGGTCAGGCGCAGGATTGAAATATCAAAGGTGCCGCCGCCCAGGTCGTAAATCGCGACCAGGCCTTCAGCATGCTGATCCAGGCCGTAAGCCACAGCAGCCGCAGTCGGCTCGTTGAGTAGGCGCAGCACGTTCAGACCGGCGAGTTTCGCCGCGTCCTTGGTGGCTTGGCGCTGCGCGTCATCGAAATACGCCGGAACGGTGATCACCGCACCGACCAGTTCGCCGCCCAAGGTGGTTTCCGCACGTTGGCGCAGCACCTTGAGGATATCGGCTGACACTTCCACCGGGCTTTTCGGGCCTTGGACGGTGTCGATGAACGGCATATGGGATTCGCCGCCGACAAAGCGGTACGGCAGCTGGTCGCCCAATTGCTTGACGTCGGACAACCCACGGCCCATCAAGCGCTTGACCGACAGCACGGTGTTCAAGGGGTCGGTAGACGCTGCCAGCTTGGCCGACTCGCCCACTTCGATGCGGTCGGCGTGATAACGCACGGCGGATGGCAGGATCACCTGGCCATCGGCATCGGGCAGTGGCTCGGAAAGGCCGCTGCGCAAGGCAGCGACCAGGGAATTGGTGGTGCCCAGGTCAATCCCGACCGCCAGGCGACGCTGGTGCGGTTGAGGGCTTTGGCCGGGTTCGGCGATTTGCAGTAGAGCCATGGTAATCAGGTCTTATCTGTCTATCAGGCGTGCATCACGGGCAGCACTGGGTTAATCGTCGAGGCGCTCTTCTAGCTGGCGCACTTCGTAGGTGAGCTTGTCGAGAAACTGCATGCGCCGCATCAGGCGCTCGGCCTGCTCGCGTTGCGCCGCATCATCCCAACAGGCTGCGAAGCTTTCGTTGAGCTCATCCTGGGCGGTTTTCAGACGCCGCTTGAAGACCGCGACTCCAGCCACATCGGCTTCGTCCTGCAACTCTTCAAGTTCTTCGCGCCACTGCATCTGTTGCATCAGGAAGTCCGGGTCATGCACGGTGACTTCCATCGGCAACTCACCGCCCTTCATCGCAAGCAAATAACGCGCGCGCTTGGGGGGGCTTTTCAGCGTCTGATAGGCTTCGTTGAGGCTGGCCGATTGCTCCAGCGCCAGGCGTTGCTCACGCTCGGAAGCGTCAGCGAAACGGTCCGGATGCACGCCACGCGCCAATTCTCGGTAGCGCGTGGCAAGCTGCTCGAGGTCCAGCCGAAAGCTCGGTTGCAACTCGAATAAAGCGAAATGACAAGGAGTACCCACAAGAAGCCTCAGATGTTGAAGCTTTCGCCGCAGCCACATTCACCGCGTACGTTGGGGTTGTTGAACTTGAAGCCTTCGTTCAACCCTTCCTTGACGAAATCGAGCTCGGTGCCGTCTAGGTAGGTCAGGCTCTTTGGGTCGATGATCACTTTCTCGCCGTGACTTTCGAACACCTGATCCTCTTCAACCACCTCGTCGACAAACTCCAGCACGTAGGCAAGGCCGGAACAGCCCGTGGTGCGAACCCCCAGACGAATCCCCTCACCTTTACCGCGCCCATTCAGGGAGCGGCGAATGTGCTGCGCAGCCGCTTCTGTCATGCTGATAGCCATCGTTGACTCCTTACTCGTCGCCAAATACTTAAATCAAGCCTTTCTTCTGCTTGTAGTCGCGAACGGCCGCCTTGATGGCGTCTTCGGCGAGTACCGAGCAGTGAATTTTCACCGGCGGCAGGGCCAGTTCTTCGGCCAGCTGGGTGTTGCTGATAGTGACAGCCTCATCCAGGGTCTTGCCTTTCATCCATTCGGTCGCCAGGGAGCTGGAGGCGATGGCCGAACCGCAGCCGTAGGTCTTGAACTTGGCGTCTTCGATAACGCCAGCGTCGTTGACCTTGATCTGCAGGCGCATCACATCGCCGCACGCCGGAGCGCCAACCATGCCAGTGCCGACATCAGGATCTTCCGCGTTCATCTTGCCGACGTTGCGCGGGTTTTCGTAGTGGTCGATGACCTTTTCGCTGTAAGCCATGGTACTGAATCCTCACTCATCAGGGCCGCTCTGGAACCCTGTAGAAACGCCTGCGTTTTCCGCCACGTTCCTACAGAGCTTGGGTGGCGGCTTCTATATTTAGTGTGCCGCCCACTCGATCTTGGAAATGTCGACACCGTCTTTGTACATGTCCCACAGCGGCGACAGAACGCGCAGCTTGTTGACGGCTTCGCAGACTTTCTGCGCGGCGTAGTCGACTTGCTCTTCAGTGGTGAAGCGGCCGAAGGTAAAGCGGATCGAGCTGTGTGCCAGTTCGTCGTTGCGGCCCAGGGCGCGCAATACATACGAAGGCTCAAGGGACGCCGAGGTGCAGGCCGAACCGGACGATACCGCCAGATCCTTGAGCGCCATGATCAGCGACTCGCCTTCGACGTAGTTGAAGCTCAAATTCAAGTTATGCGGTACGCGGGCAGTCATGCTGCCGTTGATGTACAGCTCTTCAAGGTTCTCGACCTGCTTGTAGAAGCGATCGCTCAGGGCCTTGATGCGCACGTTTTCGGCCGCCATGTCTTCCTTGGCGACGCGAAAGGCTTCGCCCATGCCGACGATCTGGTGGGTCGCCAGGGTGCCGGAACGCATGCCGCGCTCGTGACCGCCGCCATGCATGGTCGCTTCGATACGCACCCGTGGCTTGCGGCTCACGTACAGCGCGCCGATGCCTTTAGGGCCGTAGGTTTTGTGGGCCGAGAACGACATCAGGTCGACTTTCAGCTTGGACAGGTCGATGTCGACCTTGCCGGTGGACTGAGCGGCGTCGACGTGCAGCAGAATGCCCTTGGAGCGGGTCAGTTCGCCAATCGCTTCGATGTCGTTGATGGTGCCGATTTCGTTGTTCACGTGAATCACCGAAACCAGGATGGTGTCTTCACGCAGCGCGGCTTCGATCATGGCCGGGGTGACGATACCGTCGGTGGTCGGCTCAAGGTAGGTGACCTCAAAACCTTCACGCTCCAGTTGGCGCATGGTGTCGAGGACAGCCTTGTGCTCAATCTTGGTGGTGATCAAGTGCTTGCCCTTGGTCGCATAGAAATGCGCCGCGCCCTTGATTGCCAGGTTGTCGGACTCGGTGGCACCGGAGGTCCAGACGATTTCGCGCGGGTCTGCGCCAACCAGGTCGGCGACCTGGCGACGAGCGTTCTCGACCGCTTCCTCGGCTTTCCAGCCGAATACGTGGGAACGGGAGGCCGGGTTGCCGAAGTTTCCGTCCACCAGCAGGCATTCGCTCATTTTTTGCGCGACACGCGGATCAACCGGGGTGGTCGCTGAGTAATCAAGGTAAATCGGCAATTTCATGGACTTTCTCCTAAATCAGGCTGGCTGGCGTGCCGTTAGCTCTGCGGCTGTCACTCGACGGCGGACGCTTCGATCTTATCCAGACGCGGCGCCTTGGTGTTGCAACGGCGCTGGTCCTGACGCTGGGCTACTTCTTGCACCTCACGGCGAGTCACAAGATCAGCCAAGCTGATACCACTCAAAAACTCATGGATCTGCAGGCTCAAGTCACACCACAAGTGGTGCGTGAGGCAGGTGTCGCCGGCGTGGCAGTCACCCAGGCCCTGGCATTTGGTGGCATCGACGGATTCGTTGACCGCGTCGATCACCTGGGCCACCTGAATGCCCTGCATGTCGCGGGACAACTGATAGCCACCACCTGGCCCCCGCACGCTGGAAACCAAGTTGCTACGGCGCAATTTGGCGAACAGCTGCTCGAGGTAGGACAGGGAAATGCCTTGGCGCTCGGAGATATCGGCCAGGGACACCGGCCCAGTTTGCGCGTGCAAAGCCAGGTCGAGCATGGCAGTCACCGCGTATCGGCCTTTTGTAGTCAGTCTCATGGACAAGTACCAAGGTGTTTCAGAATGGGAGCAAGTATGCGATTCCCGAGTATTTAAGTCAACTATAAGACCTAGTACTTTAGTCAGGATTACCCGTAAAAAGGGCGCGCGAATCATAGCAGGATGGGGTGGGGAGGAACAGCGGCAGCGGGCGGTCAGCAATTCCAGACACTATGAAGACCAAATGTGGGAGAGGGCTTGCCCCCGATAGCGGTGTGCCAGCCAATATTTCACTGACTGACCCACCGCCATCGGGGGCAAGCCCCCTCCCACATTGGTTTTATGGTGGTGAGAGCTTAGCCAGCCTTGGTAGCGGTTTCGCTCTTGATCTCGGCGAAGTCTTCTTCGCGCAGCTCAGGCAGGTCTTTTGCGCAGTAGCTGCTGCCCAATTCCTTCAGCGCGCCGCACATCCCGTCCAGCTTGCCATCCACCGCTTGCAGGTGGTCAAGCAACTGGCCGATGGCACGCGCCACCGGGTCGGGCATGTCTTCGCTCACGCCGTAGGCATCGAAGCCGATTTTTTCGGCCATGGCCTTACGCTTGGCCTCCTGCTCGTCGCCCACTTCCGGCTTGACGATGATCCGTCCAGGAATGCCCACAACCGTGGCACCGGGCGGCACTGCCTTGGTCACCACCGCATTGGAGCCCACCTTGGCACCGGCGCCTACGGTGAACGGGCCGAGCACCTTGGCGCCCGCGCCCACCACCACACCGTCGCCCAGCGTGGGGTGGCGCTTGCCTTTATTCCAGGTGGTTCCGCCCAGGGTGACACCCTGATAGAGGGTCACGTCATCGCCAATCTCAGCCGTCTCGCCAATCACGATACCCATGCCGTGGTCGATAAAGAAACGGCGGCCGACCTTGGCGCCCGGATGAATCTCGATCCCGGTCAACCAGCGCCCGAAGTTCGACACCAGCCGCGCCAGCCATTTCCAGCCCATGCCCCACAAGGCGCCGGACAAACGATGAATCCAGATCGCGTGCATGCCCGGGTAGCAGGTCAGCACTTCAAAGGCGTTGCGCGCCGCCGGGTCACGGTGGAAAACACTCTGGATATCTTCTCGCAAACGCTCGAACATTTTTAATCCTTCCGCTTAAGGAGCTCGCCACGGGCCGCTTTCTGGGTCTCCGTGAGGATGCCACGCAATATATTCATTTCCGCCCGGCTGACCGAGCTGCGCCCGTAAAGGCGACGCAGGCGCGCCATCAAGTGCCGTGGTTTTTCAGGATCGAGGAACTCGATGGCCACCAGGGTTTGCTCCAGGTGCTCATAGAAGCGCTCCAGCTCGTCCATGGTGGCGAGCTCGCCACTTTTGGTCGATGCAACCTCGTCCTTTTCCATCTTGCTTGGCTGACCGGCAGCCGCCAGCCAGGCCATGCGCACCTCATAAGTCAGCACCTGCACCGCCGCGCCGAGGTTCAGCGAACTGAACTCAGGGTCTGATGGAATGTGCACGTGGTAATGACATCGCTGCAGCTCTTCATTGGTCAGACCGGAGTCTTCACGGCCAAATACCAAGGCGATTTCTGCGCCACCGGCCGCCTCTTCCACCACTTTGGTGCCGCACTCACGCGGATCCAGCAGCGGCCAGGGAATGCGACGGTCACGGGCGCTGGTGCCGAGCACCAGGTTGCAGCCGACCAGGGCATCTTCCAGCGTGGCGACAACCTGGGCGTTTTCCAGGATGTCATTGGCGCCGGATGCGCGGGCATCGGCCTCGTGGTGCGGAAACACACGCGGCTCGACCAGCACCAGGCGCGTCAGCCCCATGTTTTTCATGGCTCGCGCCACCCCGCCGATGTTGCCGGGATGACTGGTATTGACCAGGACGACACGAATGTTTTGCAGCAAGGGAGGCGCTCTCGGACACGGGAAAGGGGAGCAAATCTTACAGAACCGCCCAAGGTTATGCCATGAAAGCTAACGTCGTCCTTCACCTGCAGAAAGTTTCTGCTAGAATGCCCGGCTTTCTTTAACAACCTTAGGTGACACATCCATGCAGCCCATGCTGAATATCGCGCTGCGCGCCGCCCGCAGCGCCAGTGAATTGATCTTCCGCTCTATCGAGCGCCTGGATACCATCAAGGTCGACGAAAAAGACGCCAAGGATTATGTATCCGAGGTGGATCGCGCCGCCGAACAGAAAATCATCGACGCCCTGCGCAAGGCCTACCCTACCCACGGCATCCTCGGTGAAGAAACCGGCCTGCACAAAGGCAGCGGTGAAGGCGAAGACTACCTGTGGATCATCGACCCACTGGATGGCACCACCAACTTCCTGCGCGGCATCCCACACTTTGCTGTGAGCATTGCCTGCAAATACCGTGGCCGCCTGGAACACGCCGTCGTTCTCGACCCGGTTCGCCAGGAAGAATTCACCGCCAGCCGTGGCCGTGGCGCCCAGCTCAATGGTCGTCGCCTGCGCGTGAGCGGGCGCACCAGCCTGGATGGCGCCTTGCTGGGTACTGGCTTCCCGTTCCGTGACGATCAAATGGACAACCTGGAAAACTACCTGGGCATGTTCCGCGCCTTGGTTGGCCAGACTGCGGGTATCCGTCGCGCTGGCGCAGCGAGCCTGGACTTGGCTTACGTTGCCGCCGGTCGTTTTGATGCGTTCTGGGAGTCGGGCCTGTCGGAGTGGGACATGGCGGCGGGCGCCCTGTTGATCCAGGAAGCGGGCGGCTTGGTGAGCGACTTCACCGGCGGTCATGACTTCCTTGAGAAAGGCCATGTGGTTGCCGGCAACACCAAATGCTTCAAGGCAGTGCTGACGGCGATCCAGCCGCACCTGCCGGCTTCGCTGAAGCGTTAAGCGAGCGAGCACAAAAAAGCACCCCGCGGGGTGCTTTTTTATGCCTGGGATTTGCTGCGCACTGAAATGCCAGCCACACCATCAACCAAATGTGGGAGGGGGCTTGCCCCCGATTGCAGTGTGTCAGCAAATGATTAGCTGACTGACCCACCACTATCGGGGGCAAGCCCCCTCCCACATTTTTGAATTGCACAGGTTTTTGAACCTGCGCCAGACTCAGATTACTGCTGATTCTGACCAAGGATCAGACGCCCTTCCTTGTCCACCGGAATCTGACCACCCGGATCACGCTCCATACGCACCGTACCTTCCTTGCCGTCCAGGTTGTAACGCACGTCGTAGCCAACCACCTTGTCACTGATGTCATTCACGGTGTTACAACGCGTCTGGGTCGTCGTGTAGGTATCGCGGTTCTGCATGCCTTCCTGAACCTTGTTACCGGCATAACCACCACCGACCGCACCCGCTACGGTAGCGAGCTTCTTGCCGTTACCGCCGCCGATCTGGTTACCCAGCAGGCCACCGGCAAGGGCGCCGACCACGGTACCGGCGATTTGATGCTGATCCTGCACCGGACGCTGCCGGGTCACTGTGACGTCCTTGCAGACCTCACGCGGGGTTTTAATCTGGGTTTTTACCGGCTGCACCGCCAGCACTTGCGCATACTCAGGGCCGCTTTTTACCAGGCTGTAGGTGGCAACAGCACCCCCGGCAGTCACACCGACAGCACCCAATACCGCACCAACCAGCAACGACTTGTTCACGTTGAACCTCCTGACCATCACAAACGGATCGAAAGATCCGCGCTATACCCAGCCTTGGAGCCAAAAAAAAGGCGCGAGTTCAATCTCGCGCCTTTCTTGTAACCGCTGATCAACAAACGCCCATCAAGGACGGTCGTCGACCTCCTTGCCAGTGCTGGCCGGAGGGATCAGGTCTTCGCTGTTCAGGTTCAGCCAGATCAGCACCACGTTGGCGATGTAGATCGACGAGTAGGTACCCGCCAGGACACCAATGAACAGTGCCAGGGAGAAGCCCCACAGGTTGTCGCCACCGAAAATCATCAGTGCTGCGATCGCCAGCAATGTGGAGATCGACGTGGCCATGGTCCGCAGCAGCGTCTGGGTGGTGGAGATGTTGATGTTCTCGATCAGCGTCGCCTTGCGCAGTACGCGAAAGTTCTCACGAACCCGGTCGAATACCACGATGGTGTCGTTGAGCGAGTAACCAATGATCGCCAGCACCGCCGCCAGCACCGTCAGGTCGAAGGTGATCTGGAAGTAGGCCAGGATACCCACGGTCACGATCACGTCGTGGATCAGCGACACAATGGCGCCGACACCGAACTTCCACTGAAAGCGGAACGCCAGGTAGATCATGATGCCGACCAGCGCCATCAGCATGCCGAGGCCGCCCTGGTCGCGCAGTTCTTCACCCACTTGCGGGCCGACGAACTCGACGCGCTTGACCGACGCCGGGTTGTCGCCACCGACCTTCTGCAAGGCCTCGGCTACCTGGTGACCCAGTTGCGGGTCTTCGCCAGGCATGCGCACCAGCAGGTCGGTAGTAGCGCCGAAGCTCTGCACCACCGCCTCGTGATAGCCGGCCTTGACCAGCTCGTTGCGCACCAGGGTGACGTCGGCCGGCTTCTCGTAGGTCAGCTCGATGAGCGTACCGCCGGTAAAGTCCAGACCGTAGTTCAGGCCCTTATGGAACCAGCTGAACAACGCCAGAACGGTAAGGAGCACGGTGACGCCGAACGCAATGTTGCGAACGCCCATGAAGTTGATTGTACGTAACATGGCAGCCCCTTAAATCCACAACTTCTTGAAGTCACGTCCGCCAAAGATCAGGTTGACCATTGCGCGGGTCACCATGATGGCCGTGAACATCGAGGTAAAGATACCGAGGGACATGGTCACCGCAAAACCTTTGACCGGGCCGGTGCCCATGGCAAAGAGAATCCCGCCGACCAGCAAAGTGGTCAGGTTGGAGTCGAGAATCGCGGTGAATGCCCGGCCGAAGCCTTCGTTGATTGCACGCTGTACGGTCATGCCCGCCGCGATCTCTTCACGGATCCGCGAGAAGATCAGCACGTTGGCGTCGACCGCCATCCCCATGGTCAGCACGATACCGGCGATACCCGGCAGGGTCAGCGTAGCGCCCAGCAGCGACATCAGCGCCAGCAGCATCACCATGTTGCCCGCCAGGGCCACGGTGGCGATGATGCCGAAAAAGCGATAGATGGCGATGATGAACAAGGACACGAACAGCATGCCCCACAGCGCCGCATCGACACCCTTGGTGATGTTATCGGCACCCAGGCTCGGGCCGATGGTGCGTTCTTCAGCGAAGTACATCGGCGCGGCCAGGCCACCGGCACGCAGCAGCAGCGCCAGTTCGGAGGACTCGCCCTGGCCGTTCAGGCCAGTGATGCGGAATTGCGCCCCCAGCGGCGATTGGATGGTCGCCAGGCTGATGATCTTCTTCTCTTCCTTGAAGGTCTGCACCGGCACGTCTTTCTCGACGCCGTTGACCATCTGCTTGGTGTAGGTGGTGATCGGGCGCTGCTCGATGAAGATCACCGCCATGCTGCGACCGACGTTGCTGCGCGTGGCGCGACTCATCAGTTCGCCGCCGTGACCATCCAGGCGGATGTTCACTTCAGGGGTGCCGTGCTGCGAGTCGAAACCAGCCTTGGCGTCAGTGACCTGGTCACCGGTGATGATCAAGCCACGCTCGATCAGCGCTGGAGGACGGTTGCCTTCACGGAACTCAAACTCTTCGGAAGTCGCACGGGAAGCACCCGGCTCAGCCGCGAGGCGGAACTCCAGGTTGGCAGTTTTACCCAGAATACGCTTGGCTTCAGCGGTGTCCTGAACGCCCGGCAATTCAACCACGATGCGGTTGGCGCCCTGGCGCTGCACGATCGGCTCGGCCACACCCAGCTCGTTGACGCGGTTACGCACCGTGGTCAAGTTCTGCTTGATGGAGTATTCGCGGATTTCCGCGATCTTGGCCGGGCTCATCGCCAGACGCAGCACCGCCTGACCATTCAAGTCGGCTGGCACGATGTCGAAATCGTTGAAGTTCTTGCGGATCAGCGCACGGGCCTGTTCGCGGGATGCTTCGTCAGCAAAGCCCAACTGAATGGCGCCATTGAGCTGCGGCAGGCTGCGATAACGCAGCTTCTCTTTGCGCAGCAGGCTCTTCACGTCGCCTTCATAGACTTTCAGGCGTGCGTCGAGGGCTTTGTCCATGTCAACTTCCAGCAGGAAGTGCACACCGCCGGACAAGTCCAGACCCAGCTTCATCGGGTGCGCGCCAATGCTGCGCAACCATTGTGGCGTGGTCTGTGCCAGGTTGAGTGCGACAACATAGTCATCACCCATGGCCTTGCGCACGACGTCCTTGGCCGGCAATTGGTCTTCTTGCTTGGTCAGGCGCAACAAGCCGCCCTTCGCACCAGCCGCCAATGTTGCCGCTTTAACCTGGATGCCCGCGTCGTTGAGCGCTTTGCTCGCGCGTTCCAGATCAGCCTGGTTGACCTGCAGCGAAGTGCTGGCGCCAGAGATCTGGATCGCCGGGTCATCAGGATAGAGATTGGGAGCGGAATAAATAAAACCGACCGCCAGCACCGCCAGGATCAGTACGTATTTCCACAGAGGGTATTTGTTCAGCATCACGCCGCCCGCTTATAACGCGGGGCGCCTTGCGCGCCCCGTCGATTGGTAAAGGTTGTTACTTAGATCGCTTTGAGCGTGCCTTTAGGCAGCGTGGCGGCGATGGCGCCCTTCTGGAACTTCATTTCCACGGTGTCGGAGACTTCCAGTACCACGAAAGCATCGGAAACCTTGGTGATCTTGCCGGCGATACCGCCAGTGGTCACGACTTCGTCGCCTTTCTGCAGGCTGCCCAGCAGGTTTTTCTGCTCTTTGGCGCGCTTGGCCTGTGGACGCCAGATCATCAGGTAGAAGATGACCAGGAAGCCGACCAGGAAAATCCACTCGAAACCACCGCCCATCGGGCCGGCAGCGGCAGGCGCAGCGGCGTCAGCCATGGCGTTAGAGATAAAAAAGCTCATTTAGCACTCCAGTTGCAAATAGTGAATCTTAGGGTCGGGAAACTCAGTCCAAGGGCGGCACAGGGAGCCCGCGCTTGGCATAGAAGGCATCGACGAAGGCGGCCAATGTACCCTGTTGAATAGCCTCGCGCAAACCAGCCATCAGGACTTGGTAATGACGCAAATTGTGGATGGTATTCAACATGCTACCCAGCATTTCCCCGCACTTGTCCAGATGGTGCAGATAAGCACGGGAGAAGTTCTGGCAGGTGTAGCAGTCACAGGTGGGATCCAGCGGCGAATCATCATGGCGATGGAACGCGTTACGGATCTTCAGCACGCCTGTATCGATGAACAGATGCCCATTGCGGGCATTACGGGTTGGCATCACGCAATCGAACATGTCCACACCGCGGCGCACACCCTCTACGAGATCTTCCGGTTTGCCAACGCCCATAAGGTAACGAGGTTTGTCAGACGGCATCAGGCCCGGCAGGTAATCCAGCACCTTGATCATTTCGTGCTTGGGCTCGCCCACCGACAAACCGCCGATGGCCAGGCCGTCAAAGCCGATCTTGTCGAGGCCTTCCAGCGAGCGCTTGCGCAGGCTTTCGTGCATGCCGCCCTGGACGATACCGAACAACGCCGCGGTGTTATCGCCATGGGCATTCTTCGAACGCTGCGCCCAACGCAACGACAGCTCCATGGAAATACGCGCGACGTCTTCGTCAGCCGGGTACGGCGTGCACTCGTCAAAAATCATCACGATGTCGGAGCCCAGGTCGCGCTGCACCTGCATCGATTCTTCCGGGCCCATGAACACCTTGGAACCGTCTACCGGCGAGGCGAAGGTCACGCCCTCTTCCTTGATCTTGCGCATGGCGCCCAGGCTGAACACCTGGAAACCACCGGAGTCGGTGAGGATCGGGCCCTGCCACTTCATGAAGTCATGCAGGTCGCCGTGCTTCTTGATCACTTCCGTGCCCGGGCGCAGCCACAGATGGAAGGTGTTGCCGAGGATGATCTCGGCGCCAGTGGCGACGATGTCACGGGGCAGCATGCCCTTGACGGTGCCATAGGTGCCGACCGGCATGAACGCCGGGGTCTCCACGGTGCCGCGCGGGAAAGTCAGGCGACCACGACGGGCCTTGCCGTCGGTGGCCAATAATTCAAACGACATACGACTCATAAGTTGTCCTCAGGGCCGCGCGGCGCCGGGTTGCGGGTGATAAACATCGCATCACCGTAGCTGAAAAAGCGGTACTCGTTGGCGATGGCCGCTTGATAAGCAGCCATGGTTTCCGGGTAACCGGCAAATGCCGACACCAGCATCAACAGCGTGGATTCCGGCAAATGGAAGTTGGTCACCAGGCAATCGACCACATGGAACGGCCGGCCTGGATAAATGAAGATATCGGTGTCGCCGCTGAACGGCTTGAGCACGCCATCACGCGCCGCGCTCTCCAGCGAGCGCACGCTAGTGGTGCCCACGGCCACCACACGGCCACCGCGCGCCTTGCACGCATTGACCGCATCCACAACGTCCTGGCTGACTTCCAGCCATTCGTTGTGCATGTGGTGGTCTTCGATGTTCTCCACACGCACCGGCTGAAACGTACCGGCCCCCACGTGCAGGGTCACATAGGCGCTTTCGACGCCCTTGGCGGCGATGGCATCCAGCAGCGGCTGATCGAAATGCAACCCGGCCGTCGGCGCCGCCACCGCACCGAGGCGCTGGGAGTACACCGTCTGATAGCGCTCGCGATCCGAGTCTTCATCGGGACGGTCTATATAAGGAGGCAACGGCATATGGCCGACGCGTTCCAGCAGCGGCAACACCTCTTCGGCAAACTTGAGCTCGAACAAGGCGTCATGACGCGCGACCATCTCGGCCTCGCCACCGCCATCGATCAAGATACTCGACCCCGGTTTCGGCGACTTGCTGGAGCGCACATGGGCCAGCACGCGATGGCTGTCCAGCACCCGCTCCACCAGAATTTCCAGCTTGCCGCCGGAGGCTTTCTGGCCAAACAGCCGCGCCGGAATCACCCGGGTATTGTTGAACACCATCAAATCGCCCGGGCGCAAATGCTCAAGCAAATCAGTGAATTGACGGTGTGCGAGGGCACCGCTCGGCCCGTCCAGGGTCAGCAGTCGACTGGCGCGACGCTCGGCCAACGGGTGGCGAGCGATCAGCGAATCAGGGAGCTCAAAAGTAAAGTCAGCAACGCGCATGATGGGGTTCGTCTAGCAGGGCCGGGAAGTCTAGCGGAAATAGTCAAAATTGACCATGAAACGTGATTGACCAACGGTAATCTCATCTCTATACTTCGCCGCCATTGAGCCCTGATGGCGGAATTGGTAGACGCGGCGGATTCAAAATCCGTTTTCGAAAGGAGTGGGAGTTCGAGTCTCCCTCGGGGCACCATCTTAAAAAAAGACCTTGAAATTCAAGGTCTTTTTTTTCGTCTGTAGAAAAGTGGGTGGTCGGCTGATTCATCGCTCACCGCCCATTACCGACCTGAAACACGATCCACTGTAGGAGCTGGCTTGCCTGCGAAGACGCCAGCCCACACACCCTCAAACCACCTGCCTACACACCAACCGAATCACCCTCCTCCGTCACCCCATTCGGCAACATTCCATTCGCCAAATCATCCACCACCGCCTTCGCCATCTCACCCAAATAATGCGCTGCCCAGGCATAGCGATCTGCGCTTTTGTCCATTGCTGCATCCAATGCCAGCATTTTTGAACAGTGGAGAAGCTCGGAGGCGTGCTCCAAGGCATCGCGGATGGGCACGCCGGAATTGACGCGAAATAGACGGTGGAGGTTGGGCTGTTTGCCGCAGGTGGAAAAGGTGATGACGCCCAGGGTTTTGTTGAGGGGTGGGTTGATCATTGGGCACCTCCAAACGGCGTGAAGGTGCTGACGATGGTGCAGTGAGCGTAAGATTTATCACAACGATTCATTGGTATAGCTCCCATTTTTCGAGAGAGCTGCATCATTCGTTTCCAGGCGAATGGTGACAGCCGTGCGCAGGCTGGAAACCGGGGGTAATAGGCAAACCCGGCAGACTCGAAAGTCTCCCACGCACAGCCGCCATAACACGCATATGCTGGCACAAAAAGAGTGCCAGTGGTCGTGAAAAATGATGGCGCCTGCACGCCCATACCCACGGGTTTCCAGACCCGGTCGCTAATTTTTAGCGACGATGAAAAGTATCCCATCGTTGATTCAGTTGAAAAGCTGTCTATGTCACAAAATTTTTCGTGCCAGCTCTGCTGATAAATAATCTATAAAAAACAATAGAAATTTCGCAAACCAGCTTTGATTTTTCATGCTGATTTTTTTCAAAAAATAATCAAATCCACTTTCAACTCCGCACAAAACGTCGACCGAGATATCAGTTTGACATCAAAGCAACAGATAGAGTAATGTTTTAATAAACAATCCCCGAACAGAATCTACGGCATCATTCAGATGACTCAAAATGGAATTAAATCATCACTTCATGACGCTAGCCCTTCCTGGAATGGCTTTAACTATCAAGGCAAGGTCGGTTTAAATACCGCACTTACGAAAATACTAAGCTATCTTGTCATAAAACCTTATGACAAATATGCCTTCACAAAAGACTTCGAAAACATTTCGCTTGAGTATGAATGGCTCGAAGACTTTTCTATAAAAAACGGGTTAAATTACGAATCGCTACATCAGGTAAAAAACTTTAAGGAATCCAACTTCGGTTCTTACAGGGATGCCATAGATACGATTCTTACTCGCCGACAGGGTGCGATTTCCAAAAGTGATCTGCTCAACTACTTAACTATTTATGAAATAGACGACCCGGAAAAAACCTCAGAGCAATTAATAAACGATCTTGTCAAGCAGAAGATCATATCCTCCAGTAACTGCCCATTGCCTAACTGGGAGAAAAATCTTTGCAACATCGCTCCCGCTCTACAAGAGGTGGTCAAAAGCTGTCTCAATGATTATGCCCAACTACTGAAAAACGCTTACAGCGACAAAGTTCCTAACTATATACATTCAGCTAATGCCATTTCAGAACCTAGTAAAAACCTACAAGACTACACATGGTCCTCAAAAGAAATCGCTCCAAATTCTACAGACAGGACGCTGGACGGTTACAACATCTTTTTCAGACAAAGTCCAAACTGCCCTTATAGATTGGCATTGAATGACACAGAGCTAAACGAATCGATTTTACAAAAAATAAAAGCTATAAAAGAAATAATCTCCCCTGAGGAAATAACGATAATAAATGAAAAAAGTTTCATTTGCTACATGGGAGCTCTACTGGAATCTATTGACGAACATGTCCGCATTAGACACACCAATATTAAAGACGGTTATAGCGTTGGCAAGTTCAGGAGAACGGTGACCCCTTTTCAGTTCGCCGCAATCATAGATACTTTACTACGCGAGCTTCGAGATCAAGATACGGCCTATTACGCAATTAGGGCGGAACAAACCATAGCAAAAACAGTACTTACCATAAAAGAGACAATAGAGGAAGAAATACAAAGCATTCCAGCACTAGACGAGGAGAGATCAATTCTCTCAAAAAAACTGCACAACTTGCTAGAGTATGAAAACAATATAATAAAAAAAATGACACCTACAGAGCTTTTAACAAAAATACAACAATCATCGCCGCACATAAAAAGAACTGCTCCTATAGATCTATACTATGGTGAAATATTACAGACATCTGACTTTAAGAATGTATTTCTAAATTTCATCATGTCTCTTTTAGAGGTGCCAAAAGAGTTTCACCCAACTTGCTCTAACAGCCTTAGATACTCTCCTAGCTGTATAAATGTCGAACACGAAATCGGGTCATCAGATAGAACGTATAGCAAAATATCACAACGCATAACAGATGCCTGCACGAACGATAGTATCGTAGACTCGTTGATCTACAATTACCATTTCATCGCAATCAGAACAAAACAAGGTGAGTCGACAAATACATTAGTCGAGCCACCAAAAGTAGGGAACGATTATGAGGATGAAGAGGCCAAAAGACTCCCAAAATTCGGAGATAAACTCTCAACTCGCTTAATATCCATACTAGACGCAGCAAATAGCATTAACGGTGTCAAATGATAAACTTAATTGAATTACTATTTAATGACTCAGGGTATACCCGGGTCGAGCAGATAGACATTTCTGACGCAAGGCTTTATCGTAGATCCGGCACACTCCAAGATGAATTCTTCATCATAAAAGACTTCACGAGCGAAAGCAGTGAAAAAATAGATGAATTACAATCTGAAATACACTCATCATTAGGCAGTTTCTTCTCATCTGTAGAAGGTGCCGAAAAAAACACTAATTTGATATTGATAAAACGCCATCAAAAACCTACACCTTCACAGGCAATTTCTTTAAATAGAAAAATATCTGAAATAGAAGAGAACCCCTATTATTTTAAAAAGAGTGTTTTAGCCTATACCGAGGAGGAGATCGCGTTTCTAGCAGACGCTCATAATGCCAACGCCAATAGCACACTAAAAGCGACTCTCGAACAAATAGTGCATAGCAATGAGCACTTCATAAATTTCAGAGACAACGGTACGACATCCCTCTTTAGTATTGCCATAAAAATCTACACAAAGCTCCCCTTCTTAACGTACAACTTGAAGCCTGAAGATCAAATAGATTTGAGCGCGGATATCGACTTTAAACTGCAACTACGAGATTTAACCAAAGTTTGCAAAGAAGCACTTAGCCTTGACGTAAATGACTTAGATGCCTTAGAAGCATGGATCGCAAAACAGGAGATTGAGGAGGATGTATAAAATAGGCCGTTTTGAAATAGAAAACTTCAAATCAATAAGTAAAAGATTTTTCTTAGATTTTTCGGAGGTTGACACCATAATTCTGGATGGTCCTAATGGCTTTGGAAAAACCACTTTATTTGATGCTATCGAGTTATGTTTTACGGGAAAAATATCGAGATTTGAATCTTCGACAGGATCAAATGATCCAAAAGCGAAAAACTCGCATATATTAAAATTTAATAACGCCAACAAAACAACAATACTGTTAGAACTAATCAATACAAAAACAAGAAACACCATCGTAATACAAACCTGCATACCTGCTGACATTAAAGGCGTAAAGGCGTCTATCCGAGATTATAAGTTAAGTATTTCTAGAGAATATAGATCGGATTGGGAATCACAAGCCCAATGGTTACCTCTGACTTCGGAGATTCTCGGAAATATAATAAACCTAAAATCTATGGACTCACTATTTCACATCCAGCATTATATCCAACAAGAAGAGACTGCAGGCTTCTTAAAAAACAACAATGAGGGCAACAGGCACAAACAACTAAGCCAGTTGTTTGGGACCGAGTCACAAGCTCAAGATTCTGAAAAGCTAGAAAACCTTAAAAAAAGCTTAGATGTTTTATACAAAAGATCAAAAGCGGATCTCGAAGAGCTTGAAAAACAAGCCCTAAAACTCTCAGCCAAATCTGAACCTGAACAAACGAAAGCAGAACCTTCTGGAGTCTGCGAACTAATACTGCAGCCAAGTATACTTTCATTGAACACTGATCAAATTAAATATTTAAAGACTGAGCTAGACACACTAAGATCAATAGCTGACGCTCCAGATAAGTATTCCGCAATAATATCAAACAATACTGTTGACGTCCTACTCTCAGAGCGTGAACAGCAACTAAACGATCTGATACGCCTGGGAGCTGCCGCATCATATGCCGACTTACAAAAAATTTATAAAGCTCATAGCAAATGGCTAACTTTACAAAAAAAAATCGACACCGCAAAAAAAATCATAGCATCTTATGATGAAGATCAAAACACCGTAAGCGAAAAGCTATTAATAACAATTACGTCAAATTTCCCACCTGACCAAAGCACATTCCAACTTCTGAGCGAACTCAAGAGCGAACGTTCGAAAAGCGGCGGTCTTTACAATGCTTTAGATAAATTGAATTCAAGTCGAAGCTCTCTTATAGAGGCCTATAAGGCAGTATTGCCTTCAATCGCAGAATACCAAACACATTGCCCACTGTGTGGCGATCTAAAGGAAGGAGGATTATCTCAACTTATTTCAGAAATAGACCAACATCATCTGACCCTCATGAGAAGCGCCTCCAACAGCACACTTCGAATCAATGAAATCATTGAACAACTTCTCCCGCTATTGATACTTAAAACCATTAAAAAGTGCCAGCGCTTAATCTCCAAATACTCGAAGTACTGCACTACGCACCAAAAAAACTTTTTCGACCAAAAACTAATCAATGAAGAAAGATTTGAGAAATTTAAAAAAGTACAATCTTGGATTATCGAAAAAAAAATCGACTTAAGCTCCATTATCGATCAAAACATTATGCTTTTTAATGAAAACTATGAATCGCAACTAATAGCGCTAAGAACTGAGATCAATAAACTAAAGCTTTACATTGGTGATGACGTCCCAAACTACAAAGAGATCGTATCCGCAGCAAAAAATTTGCAAATCAACAAGGTTAGCCTAGAGAAGTTAACTGGGCACGACATAAAATCCGATTACAACTACCTTTCCTTTATAGACTTCACCAATACAAGCGCCAACATTAGCGACAATTCATCTCAGCAAATAAAAGCTCGTGATAGACTGAGTAAAATCTCACAAAGAAGGGCGTCCATTTCAGAGATTTTCAACATTTACAAAAAGGAAATTCAAAGTTACGAGACAAATGTCGCAGCAAAAATAGCAATTCCTTTCTATGTGTACAGTTCCAAAGTATTGCAAACTCGCCCAGAAGGAACTGGGATTTTCTTAAAGACTTTAGATTCCGACACTAAAGGATCTATACCATATATAAGATTCTGCTCTGAGCGAGATGACGACCACGACGCATGGTATACAATGAGTTCAGGGCAACTTTCGGGGTTAATTATTTCTTTCGCTCTCGCTATGAACAAGCTTTACCCTTCACACTTAAACTGCGTATTAATTGATGACCCTATGCAATCTATGGACGAGATAAATATGGCATCTTTGACGCAACTACTTAGATATGAATTCCACAGTCACCAATTTATTCTTTCCACTCACGACGCCAACACGTCGAGCTACATAAATTATAAATTTATACGTTCCGGCAATAGAGTTGAACGTGTCAATTTAAAAAACAAGTCTGCTACATTCAGCTGACCACTACCTCAACTTAGGTAAATGTGAAAAATGAGGTTCCCCCTTTTAGATGAAGTCCTACGCGACTCAAGCAAATCCTTGGCGATTACCCTCTACTACTCACCAGAGCCATCCCATGCTGATTCAACTTCTAACGAGCCTCCTCCCCTCTCTCACGATCCCAAACACGAAGGTGCATCTCGCCCAGCACAATGGACGAACATCCAGTGGACGTGTACTTGGCGGGAGATTTTGACGAGTGGCAATCGTGGCGGTCCCGACGCAATTTTTAGTGTGAATATGTGATCGGTCTGGTCGAACTACTAGGCACGAAAAAATGGCTCCTGGCAGGCGTGTACGACTCTTTGAAGCTGAATGATACGAAGGGCAAGAAGGAGAACCGGGACTTCGTTTACGACTATCTCCGTGTGCCTGGATTTGCCGAACTGGAAGGACGCTTGATCCTCGACTACATAAAGCCCCGATTATCTTGGCTGGAAACCTGCCTCAGAAGTGGTCGTGTCCTCCATTCTGGAAAAACCAATGACGGTTGGCAGGTTCCCCGGTTTCAAGAGTGGACGTGTCCCACGCTGAGTTGAAAATCATCGTCAACCAAGCCTTGGAATCCTGGCAGACAGCCCTGTCCACCGTGGCGGGCGTTTACTTGATTTCTGACCGCTCGAAGGGTGAGGAACAGCTGTATGTCGGCTCAGCGACCGGTACGGGCGGTCTATGGGATCGATGGTCGAACTACGCCAATAGCGGGCATGGTGGAAACGTACGAATCAGAGATCTGCATACGAAGCGTGGCAAGGATTTCGCGGACAATTTCAGGTTCAGCATCCTTGAGATCGCAGACAAGCACACCGGCAAAGAAGAAATGATGCTGAAGGAGATCCACTGGAAACGCCGCCTGCTGACTCGCGATAGCGGGTTGAACGGAAACTGAATTCTAGAGAAAAATAAGTCCTTCCCCTTCCGTTCATATTTTTGTGCAACGCTACGCCCCTGCACACCACCATCGCTACACTGCCCCTCCACACCTCACGAATGGATTCGAAATTGCGCCGGCTTGCCCTTCCTTTGGTTGCTTTGCTCCTGGGCTTACTGGCCTATCTTTTAATCACATTCGCTATCACCGTATGGCGCAGTCCGCAAAGCGTCACGCTGTTGATTGGTGCTTTCTACGACGAAGGCATCGTGGTCGATAAAAACCCGGTCAAGGCTGCAGAGTGGTATTTGCGCGCCGCTGAAAACGGCGAAGCTGTCGCTGAGTATAAAACCGGCATTTTCACTTACTACGGGCGTGGCGTAGCGGTGAATCATTCCAAGGGCCTGGAGTGGATCACTCGGGCGGCCGAGCATGGAAATCCTGATGCACAGTATTTCCTGGGTATTTCCAATATTGCAGGCCAGGATCAACCCAGGAGTTTTGCCCAAGCAGCCATGTGGTTTCAGAAAGCCGCCGAACAAGGACATGCCAGAGCGCAAGGAGACCTCTCCAGGCGTTACTACCGAGGTGATGGCGTTGAGGTCAGCGATCAGCAGGCGTTCGCATGGGCAAGTAAGGGCAGTGCTCAAGGGGATGCCGAGTCACTCATACAACTGGCAACGCTTTACGCGCAGGGCAGAGGCGCACCCGTTGATCTTGAGCGCTCGGTCAAGCTACTTGCCCAAGCAGCCGGCACCGGCAATGCCAAGGCTTACGAAATGATGGGCGCCGCGACGCTCAGTGGCAGCGGCACGCCCAAGGATGTGCCCGCCGCAGTGCAGTGGTTTACCCGTGCCGCCGAACAAGGCCGGACCGATGCGCAGTTCATTCTCGGCTTTCTCTATAGCAAGGGTGATGAAATACCGGTCGACTACCCGACAGGTAATCGGTGGCTGCTCAAGGCTGCGGCGCAGGGACACGCATTTGCAACCGCGATCCTCGCGGTGCAGATGGACACCGGCCGAGGTTTCGAACCTAACAAGCTCAAGGCGTGCGCGCTTTTACGCGTAGCGTTGAGACGTAAGCTGCCTAAAAATGAAGATGAAATGCGCGGCCAGCTTGGGCACGAAGAAAAATCTCTATCGCCAAGCCAGTTGGACGGGGTTTCGGCGCTGGAAAACCTCTATTCAACTCCGGAAGGGCTTGAAGGACTGATGGCGGATATAACGAGCGGGCAGTAAGCCGGCCAAAGCGAAAACAGCGTCCATAAGAGCAAAGGGGACGCAAGTGGCTTTGGAACGACGCGGATTGATTGCGGCGGCTAGTTAGGCCTCGTGGTACAGATTGCGACCCCACCCCGGACGCTCCGCGTCCTGCTTTCAGCGCAACATCCGGCACTTGCGCAATGGTGACGCGGAGCGTCACGGGATGCATTCCCACGCGGAGCGAGGGAACGATCACACTGTCCCCTTTTCGGGCTATTCAGTAGTCGCATCCGCTCGATCCACCAAATCGGGTCTCCCGCAGGCAAACATGCCGCCAGCTATTGAGCAACAGTGGGGCATAGCTGCAAGACGCACCGGTTTTATTGATCGCGACTTGCACCGACTCCATGTCACCGCGACTGACAGGGACGGATATTGCGCAGCAGTCCGGGGTTTTTGAACAGGCTGAAACGGTCGTGTCATTGCGCGTGCGCCCATTCACAGATACGGCCAACGCCGTGCTGTCACAGTGGCCGGTCAAACCTTCTCCCGTGACAAAAAAAGAGGTGGTTGGCAGGTTACCAGTTCCCCCCCCAAACCCTAGCGGAATAAGGAACAGCGAATGAACGTAGCTTCCGCCGGCCCTTACAGTCGAGACCGTGACGGGTGAGTGGCAGGACTGATTGACCCACTCCACGGGGGTCACCCGCTTCCAATCGCGGTCGTTTGTGACGCTCCAATGCTTGCCACTGCGGTAGTCATAGCAACCGTTCAGGCCTGCGACGGCGGTGAGTACCAGAAGAATTGCCGCCCGTGTTGTTTTCATGGTTGACCCGCTTTCCCTATTAAGGTTTTGATTGCCTGCATTCTGTTGCACCGGGCATTAAAAGAGGACGGATTTATTTCAAGGGAAATTAATCCGCCCCCTTTTTCAGGTTTTCGATTGCGTCCAACGATCTTTCGACGAAGTGAAATAGGAAATCATGGCATTCACTGCTACCTGCGTTGTGTCCCTGCTTTTTTGGACTGTTGTTTCATTAATCACAGCAGCTAAGGAGCCTTGGGACCTGGCCATTTATTGGACCATCATCTATCCCGCCGCGCTTGCGTTGTCAGTGATGCTTGGAGCAATGCTAAAAAGCGCCCAGTGGTCCGCAGGCGCCGTCGTAATGCTTGCTCAGATCCCGGTGATTTTGGTCACTTCTGGTGCTTCCCCCTTGCTGGGTGTCGGTATCCTGTATGCGGCTTTTCTCTCAATTCCGGCGATAACACTATCTTGGCTCGCCGGCAGATTGCGGCAGGCCTACATCAATCCATAAAGCCCTCTTGTTTCTGATGTCGACGAGGCCTGCCGTGCCGCCATCCTCTTGCAAGATCGTACAAGCCCTCCCACCCTTCCCTCGCTAACCTGACGATTCTCACCCACACCGAGTATCCGTTATGGTTCTGCCAGAGCTCCAAAAAAAACCGGTAAACCTCAAGCAGAAAGCCTCACTCATCGACCAACAATGGAGCCCACGCGTCGTCGCCGAAATGAACGACTACCAATTCAAGGTAGTACGCATCGAGGGCGAGTTCATCTGGCACTCCCACCCCGAAACCGACGAGGCCTTCCTGGTACTGGAAGGAACGTTGCGTATCGACCTTCCAGGTGGCCCAGTTTATGTAGAGCCAGGTGAACTCTATGTGGTCCCCCGTGGCGTAGAGCACCGAACGGCCGCCGAAGGCGAAGCCAAGTTGATGATGATTGAGCCACGCGGCATTTTGAACACAGGCCATGAAGGCGGTGACCGTACCGCAGTGAATGATCAGTGGATATGAAGGCCGGCATTTATTTGAAGTGCCCACGCTGAGCCCAATAACGGCTGACCATTACCCGGTGCAACGATGACTGAGCCGCAAATACTTCAGGGATGGCGACACTTACTCCACGTATCGCATAAGCCTCTAACAACTGCCAAACGCTTCACAACATGGGGTCTTTTTTTTCACGCGCAGAACAGTGATCATCGCCCTCCCCTAAAGCCCCAGGAACAGAGACCATGGAATTGACGCTGGAAGCGGTTGCGCTTTTTGCACTGAAGCTGGTGCATGAGACAGACGGCGGCAGTCCGGTTTTGCGAGATGATCCGGTGATGCAAGCGTATGACCGCGAGGTGTTTGGGTTGTTGGTGCGCCAGGGGGATGTAGAGACGATTCAGCTCAAAATCAATGAGTGCATCAGGCAGGCGCTGACTGCACTGGGTGGAACCGATACGGTAATGGGGCGCGAACTGCAACGACTGGCAACCGCCGTACACATTACGGACCAGCTCGACGCACTGGTCGCACCGCTAACCACCCTCAAGGACTACCTGAAAGACATCCAGTGAATCGGTGATCAGCATTCCGGCGAGATACGCCATCAATACCGCCACGCCCGCATCCAGCCAGCGCCACACCACCGGCGTCCGAAACAACCCCGTCAAGCGTTGACAGCCAAGCGCCAACACTACAAACCACAGTAGCGACGCGGTCATCGCCCCCGTCGCAAAGAGTGCTTGCTGGCCTGCCGGTTTAGCGGCGCCGATCGAGCCGATCAGCACGACGGTATCGAGCCACGCATAGGGGTTGGCAAAACCCAGCACCATTGCCGCACGCAACAGCCCTTGTTGCGAATGGCCGACTTGGGTGTTCGGCATGGACTGGTCACGCAGGCAAGCCAGCAGGCGCTGTCCACCGAACCACAGCAAATAGGCCGCACCGGAAAGTAGCAAGAGCGCTACCAGATTGGGACGGCTGTCCAATAGCGAACCCAAACCTGTGATGCCTACGGCGATCAACAGCATATCGGAGACGACGCAGACGGCGACCACTCCCCAGATGGGACCACGGCTGACACCTTGGCGGATGACCAAGGTGTCTTTCGGGCCTGGGGCTGCGAACAGACCGATGCCCAGGAGCAGGCCTTCGAGGTAGAGCGCGTTGAAGTAATGAAACATGGGATGTTCGACTCCCGACGGGAAAAGCTCGTCAGTGGCTGTTCCGGCAGATGTAAAGGAATGCAACACACACTGGGTTCGCAAGCATGTGAGAAACCGCGACACTGGATATAGCCAACCAAAAATAGGGACCTATCCATGTCCTTCATAACGTCGCCAGTTGGGAGTAAGTGTGCCTTGCTCATTACACGTAGCGGCGAGCAGGTTGTTCTTTTTGACGAACAAGGTGAGCAGCCTCGCCGGGGACTGGGGATCACAACCGAATATGAGTATCAAGACACGCGACACCCTCCGAGCCCTGGTCGTACGGCGCAGCCGGGAACTGGGTAAGTCCATGACAACCCTGGCCAAGGAGGCCGGCATTTCGCGGACCTACCTATACGGGCTGGCAGGCGGCGCCCCACAAGATCCCTCGGTACGCACATTGATCAAACTGGCCAAAGTGCTGCAGGTTTCCCCGCTGCTGCTGTTCCGTTACTTCGCCGACTTGGCGGGCGCTCCGGCTGACTCCAACTCAATGGCGACCACCAACCGGGCTGTAGGCCTGCGTGATTCAAGCGACATCGCCGTCTTCAACGCAGACGTCACCACGCCCGACCAGACCGTCGTGCTGCCTGGCGAAATTTTTCAGAAAACATGGGAGATCCAGAACCTCGGCACACGCCCGTGGCGGGGTCGAAAACTGGTACGCGTTGACGGTGAATATGTCATAGCCCGACGCACCGCCACGGGCGCGCCATTGGAAGTCGTGATGGACACGTACCTGCGCAGCCTTAACAACGAAACCCTCATCGCAGAAACACTGCCTGGGCAACCGGTGCATATCACTGTGGAATTCGCCGCGTCCAAGGAAACCTGCGCAGTCACTTTCATCTGGCGGATCGAGGATGAACACGGGCAACCGTGCTACGCGCCTGAGTTCATTTTGCATGTGATCGTAAACGTGATGGCGCGCGGAACTACGATTATCAATTTATGCGCGTCACAACAAGCATTTGACTTTTTAAACATCTCTAGCAAAGCAACAAAAAGTTTAAAAGACCTTAAACCCATGAAACATACTCACATCAAAAATATCTTTTTTGCACATCTGCGAAGTTATTCAGAGTGCAGGCAGTTTCCGCTCAACAGTTTTTATTATTGAAGTATTGGTATCGGCTAATCGCGTCATCTGCTGGAGGGTTTGATCCAGGTGCTGTACAGAATCAACATAAAGATGACAGACAAAACTGTCATCACCCGTGATTTTGTAACAGAGGACACACTCCTCAAGGTTCTTGATCAACTCCTCAATCTCTTGAAACTTTCCCGGCAATGGTTTTACCCGAACCAGTGCCTGTAGCGCATATCCTAAAGCCTGCGCATCCAGTTCGACACTGAACCCGGAAATGACCCCCGCGACCTCCAGACGTTTGAGACGCTCGCTGCAGCCGGGAGCAGACAGACCCACTTGACGACTGAGCGCTCGGATGGAGGTCCTAGAGTTTTCGTAGAGAGCCAAAATAAGGGCGCGATCAATGGGGTCCAATTTTTGAGCGCTTTTTGTAAGCTTTTTCATACGATAGGCCTTACGAAAATTAAAGAAATCATATGAAAACCTTACATACCATGGATTCATAAAAAAAGAATAGATTTTTTGTAAATTGGCTCCTATTGTTTTTTCAAACGGTCACCCGCAGTACCGCCAGGCAGCAAGGCATACATTGCCTATATTTCAGTTTAAACTTTTAGAGGAATTGAAATGAATCATGCACTCGATGCTACTACTCTGCAAAAACACCACGACGACAATTTCCCTGAAGAGCGGATATTCTTACTGCGCAATGAGTTTGCCCGAAATGGATTTATAAAATTGCGGGATATCGTAGACGACACCTTGCGTCAGCGCATCACCAATGAAGTCCATGGACTTATCGACCGTCAGATTGAAAGGAGGGACTTACACCTGGCGACTACCGATAATACACCGCGATACATGAGTGTCGTTCGCAGCGAGTTTATATCGGAAAACAGCGCAATTATAAGCACTCTATCCAAAAGTGAAGTATTACTCAACACACTGTCCTTGATTGCAGATACCAATATTGTCGCTTCAGTCTCCAAGGATGAAGAATACCTGATCACCAGACAGGAGCGTAAAGGTGACACTCATGGCTGGCATTGGGGCGATTACAGTTTTGCACTGATCTGGATTATCGAGACGCCACCCATTTCCAAAGGCGGGATGCTTCAGTGCGTTCCTCACACCACGTGGGATAAATCCAATCCCAGGATTCACGAAATCCTGTGCAATAATCCGATTGCCACTTATGGCTTTACAACTGGCGATATTTATTTTCTGCGTACTGACACGACCCTCCATCGCACTATTCCACTCAATGAAGATGCCATTCGAATCATTCTTAACATGACATGGGCAGATGAAAAATACCTCGACAGAAACCTGCACGGTAATGATCGGTGGTGGGAGAACCAACATGCTGAGGCTGCTAAAAGCCTGACTTGAAACATAGCCTTCTGATTATCCATAAGCCCCACAGGATTAAGATATGCACGATGCCCAATGCCTTCAGAACGCCAGCGTGTTATTAAAACAAGCTCAGTCACACTCCGCCATGGCCGACCTGGTAAGAGCCGCCGTTACACGAAATGAGCAGTGGCGTGGGCAACAGTGCATCAACCTTGTGGCAGCTGAGTCACCGACCAGCCCGTCCGTGCGCGCACTCCTTTCCAGTGAAGTGGGAACACGCGCATCGGGCGGGCATATCGGCCGGGACAATCGTTTTTTTTCAGGGATGAAGAATATCGATGAACTGGAATCGTTGTGCGTGGAACTCCTGAAGATGACATTTGATGCCAAGTACGCCGACCATAGACTGATGGGTGGGATGGCAGCGGTACTTGCTGCTTACACTGCACTGACTCGACCCGAAGACAACGTCATGACGGTGCCAGTGATAAGGGGTGGAGATACTAGCAACAGGACAAATGGTCCTCCGGGCGTCAGAGGGCTGAAAGTCTGGGATATTCCGTTTATCCACAAAACCGGCGAGATCGACCTTAATCGGTTTAGTGAGATTGCCCATGATCTGAAACCAGCTGTAATCGGACTAGGAATGACGCTCACGCTGTTTGCGCTTCCTATCAAGGACATAAAAGGTATCGTTTCGCCCTGGGGTGGGAAAGTGTATTTCGACGCTGCCCATCAACTCGGCCTGATCAGTTCTGGTCTATTTCAAAATCCCCTCGAAGAAGGAGCGGACTTGATGACTGGATCTTCCGGAAAAACATTCAGTGGCCCACAAGGAGGGATTATTGCCTGGAACGATCCCGAATTGACAGCGCCCATCAACACGGCGATTTTCCCTACTCTGACTGGCAGCCACCAAATCAATCGCGTGGCCGCGCTCGCCGTGGCGGCAACCGAATTGCTGGAGTACGGGACCGTCTACATGGCGCAGGTGGTTCGCAACGCCCAAGCACTTGCAAGCTCTCTTGATAAGCTAGGGGTAACGGCGTTTTATCGGGAGCAAGGCTATACCCAAACTCATCAGATTGTTATTGATTCAAAACCTTTTGATTGCGGTCGCGATGCTGTCCAACGCCTAGAGGCAGCCAATATCATTGCCAATGAAATGCCCCTACCCTGGGATATCGACCCTTACAAAGAAACAGGTATTCGATTAGGCACCGTTGAAGTGACTCGCCTGGGAATGAAAGAGATAGAAATGGAGTGGATCGCCGAGAAGATTGCAAAGATTTTACTACACCGGGAAGACCCGATGGCGGTGGCAAATAGTGTAATCGATTTCATGAAGAATTATAGAACGGTGTACTACTGTCACGAACATGGATTACCCCACTAGCCGCTGTTATTCGCGTACTCAGGAAACGTAAATGCCCGAAACTCTATTTTCTATTTATCAGGCGACGCTGACATTCGCCATTGCCGCCATCGCGCTTCTCGCCAGTCCCGGTCCGGCCACCCTGGCCCTGGCTGCGAGTGGCGCCGCCTATGGCATGAAGCGCTCTATTCAATTTTTCGTGGGTATTACCGTGGGATTGGTCATCGCCATGGCAGTAGTCTCCACGGGGCTGTATGTCTTTGTGCACAGTTTTCCCTTATTGGGCGTTGGTCTCGCTGGAGTATCCATTCTTTACATTCTTTATCTGGCTTATACCATTGCTGCGGCCCCCCGATTAACGATGAGCAAACAGCGGTAAGTCCAGGGCTGGGTGCGGGTTTTGTGCTGGGTGTAGCAAACATTAAAGCGTACGCTGCCTTTGCTGCGTTACTAGGCAGTTTTACGTTAGGTGTTACGCCAACATGGGAGCTGTTTACCAAGGCGTCTATCTGTCTATTGGTTTGCGTGATATTCGATTTTTTCTGGCTTTTTGCGGGGAGCAAGCTCCGTAAATTATTCATTCACCCCACTTGGAGCCGAATACTTAACGTCAGCTTCGCGGTGCTAATGGTCGCGACGGTAGCGTGGTCATTTATGCTGACGGATTAACTCTATAGATAAACCAGAAAAATACAGTATGATCGTTTTCTAAGGAGGATTTCCGCATGCTAGCTACCCTTTCCGCCCTTTTACTACTATTAATAATACCCGGCCCCACTAACACGCTATTGTTCCGTGCAGGGGTGCTGTATGGGTTCAGCGTGTCGCAGCGCCTTGCCTTTATCGAATCTCTTGCTTATCTGATTCAGGTATCGCTGTGGGGATTCACATTACTCTACCTATCGGCATACTCTCCTTTGACCGTGAAAATCGTCCAATTTAGCGCAGCATGCTATCTCCTTTATATTTCTTATAAGCTGTGGCAACGCGAAAACAGCATAACCAACACAGCCAAGGATCGGTTCTCCGGGCCTTATTTTTTCCTGCTGACATTGATGAATCCTAAAGGCCTTCTGACCGTTTCATTTATTGCTCCAATTCATACCTTCACTGAGTTGGAGAGCTACGTAGAATTCATGGCGGCTCTCTTGTTGGTGACTATTTCAGTGGGATCTGCCTGGATATTTTTTGGTGCTCGATTTAAAGGCTTCCATCAAACGCGGTTTACCACTCTGAAGATCAACCGGGTCACGTCTGTCACCCTCTTTTGTTTTGCCTCAACGCTTATTGGTCGCCTGGCCGGTTCGGTTTTGAACTAAGATTTTTTCCGTTTCTCGTACGCTGCTTCTACCATTCAAAGCCACCTACCCCACCGTCAAAACGTATACTTGAAACTCGTCATAAAGTTACGCGGCGCCCCATAGCCTACCGCCGCCCTTCCACTGCCATCCGCACCGCCAACCCCATCAACACCGACCCCATCAGCAAGCGCTGCACCACCTGCCACCCCGGCCGGGTGACGAAAAACACTGCGATGGACCCCGCCAGCGTGGCAATCACCGCATTCACGCTCACGCTGATGAGAATCTGCGTTAAGCCCAGCACCAGGGATTGCATCAGCACGCTGCCGTGGCCGTTCGGGTCGATGAATTGCGGCAGTAACGACAGGTACATCACCGCCACCTTGGGGTTCAGCAGGTTGGTCACCATGCCCATGGTGAATAGTTTGCGCGGGCTGTCCTGGGGCAGGCGCTGCACCTGGAACGGCGAGCGGGCACCCGGTTTGATCGCCTGCCAGGCCAGATAAGCCAGGTACAGCGCCCCGCCAAAGCGCAGGGCGTCGTACGCAAAGGGCACCGCCATCACCAACGCCGTAATGCCCAAGGCCGCGCAGAGCATATAAACCAAAAACCCCAACGCAACGCCGCCCAGGGAAATAAATCCGGCGGTGCGCCCCTGGCAAATCGAGCGCGAAATGAGGTAAATCATGTTCGGGCCGGGCGTCAGCACCATGCCGAGTGATATCAGCGCATAGGCAAGCCAACTGGACAGTTCAGGCATGGTCGGGCTCCCGAAATATGTGGTCAACGTTGTAGGGTTGGACGCCATGGTAGGGCGTTCAAAATGCGCGCGTTAGATACAGATACGTGATCAAAACGTCATACACCGACCACACCATTCACCCAGGGGCAGGCACATGATTGACTTCAATAACAAAGGCTTCTTCAAGCTCAAACAAAACAACGAGTACGCCGAACGCGTGGCTTCATTGCTGCTGGATGGCGAAGAGGTAGTGGACGCGTACAAGGCCATGCGCGACGGCGTGGTGTTCACCACCAAGCGCATCATTGCGGTGAACGTGCAGGGGATTACCGGCAGCAAGAAGGATTTCACGTCGCTGCCCTATAAGAACATCGTGGCGTATTCGGTGGAAACGTCGGGGACGTTTGATCTGGATTCGGAGTTGGAGATTTACTTTTCGTCGCTGGGAAAGGTGAAATTCGAGTTCACCGGCAAGACGTCGATTGTGGAAATTTCACGGTTGATTTCCAAACATCTGCTGGGCTAAACCACTGGCGCGATTCAACCCATGTACACCGCTCAACCTGTAAGAGCTGGCTTGCCTGCGAAGGCCATGGGTATCTACACAACTTTGGCGTAGCTTGAACCTGTGGCGAGGGAGCTTGCTCCCGTGACGGCTCGGGAGCCAAAGACTATTCTTCTGGTGCCCGAGACCTAAGTGTGGGAGGGGGCTTGCCCCCGATGGCGATAAGTCATTAGCAGATGCATTTACTGAGACTCCCTCGTCGGGGCATAGGTATCTACCCACGATGCGAAGCGAGCCGCTCTTGATCTTAGGCGCCCCGTTAAACCACGCTGGCCGGAATTCAACAGTGTTTTTTTTTGGGGGGGCAAACCGGCAGTGATTTGGGGGAGCGCCGTCAGGGCGCAATCCTAAGCCGCCGTTACCGCAGCAACGGATATGTTTTCGCCCTGATCCAGCATTCAGGTCGGCTGTCAGGCCGCCATCGGGAGCAAGCCCCCTCCCACATTTAGCTCGCGGGGCATCAGTTAGGTAGTCGTCGGCTGCAGAACCGTCACAGGTTCAGAGCCGTGCCAATTTGTGTAGATACCTATGCTGCGAGGCGCCAGCCCAAACGCCGCCAGACTCCCCACTTTACGCCTCAGCAGTTCGCGCCAGGAATGGCTTCACTCAACTGACTTTTCCCACGTAGGCCATCGAACAAAGCCAATATCAGCGGCAGATTCTCCCCCGTAGGCTCACTCCCTCGCACAAGGAAGTGAGCCGGTCATGTCAGAACGTTTTTATCCACCGACTGAAGAACAGCTACGCAGGCAACGAATCCTGACCCCGCAACCGTCACGCGTGCCCTATTCGCCAGCGATTATTCCATTCGAGCCATCTCCTGCCCCTACGCCAGTCACACCTCCCGGCTGCGTCTTCATCAAGCCCTGCCAATTGCCTGACGGCTTCACCCGTTACGCTGACTCCACCGGTTATGTCCCGCTGGAGTTGGTCAAGGAGTACGCGCATTTAAGCCTGTTGGGCGGGCGCGAGGTGGACGGGCGAGGAGCGGTGGCCTTGCGCAAGATCGGCGGGAGCGCATTGCCCACTGGTTTGGGGCAGTTGGCGTTGCGTTCGGCGGCTTGGGAGTCGGCGGTGACTGCCGCCGGCTCTGTCGCTGGTGGCCTGTTGACGGGGTTGGTGGCGCTGGCTTGGCCTTCTGAACTGGGTGATAGCGCGCTCTACAGCGAAGAACAGCTGCGCTCGATGGCGCAGGCGCGGTCGCAGATGCGTTTGCATATCGAGCAACGCGAGGACGGTACGCTCAAGGGGTATGGGTTTTACACCGGCAACCATCCGAACTGGCAGATGATCGATGTCGTGCAGTTCCAAAGCTATGGCGATCAGTTCGTGGCGGATTTGGGCGAGGGCGTTGAGCTGATCTGGACGCCTGCGGTGGATCCGGGGGACACGCTGGGTATTCCTGCATTGGAAGCGGCGCCGCAAGCGCCAGTGATCTGGATTTACCCGCCGACGGAGAAGGCGGCGCAGATTCTGGTGAACCCAGTTTATCCGCCAGAGTATCGAGATTTTATTCTGGTGTTCCCGGTGGAGTCGGGGGTTCGGCCGTTGTATGTGGTGGTTAATGAGCCAAGGAAGGGGCTAAGAAACCCAGATCATGATTACTTTCCAGCGCCCAGAACTGAGGACATAACAGGCTTTCCAGGTTTGATAGAGCAAAAAAGGAAGACCCGAAAACGCAACGGTGGCGGCCTTAGAGAGCGCTGGAAAGACTCGAAAGGTAAAAGACTTTTTGAGTGGGATTCAGAAAAAGGTGAACTGGAGGTCTACCGATACAGTGATGTGAAACATCTAGGTGCATTTGACCCTTATACCGCCGAGCGGCGGGGTCCAGCAAAAGATGAACGGCATATAGATAAGTAAGTGGAGAATTCTGTGGCAATGAAAGTACGGCTGGAATGGTTCAACAAACGAACAGAAAGTCTGGAGGCAGACGAGTACTCAGCAAATCTTGATGAGGATGACAGTATTGTTAACGCACTTGGCTTACACGAGGAACCTCAAATTTACGCGGGAGGATTCGACGTTCTTCCAACTTGGATAGCGATTCTCCAACCATATTTCCAGCACGTGATAGAGCCTTTACTTTTCGACTACCAGATATCCTTTCGATACCAGGGCGCTTGGCCGCCACCTCCAGAGCAGCGCAAGAAACCATGAGGCCAACCATGAAAAAGCCCCTCCTCTACCGCTCAGTCAACAGTCGAACCCACGGTGTGCGTCACGGCAGTTCTCGCGCTTATCGGTATGAACGGAACACAAAAAGTGAAAGGAACACCCTGGCAAATCGAGGCTCCATGCACAGTCACCTACGACATGGTTTTGATTACACCCCCCTATTCCGGTTCCTCATGTCCAAAGTCGGCCACCCCTGGAGCAAGGTTTTCAGCGAAGCCAACGCCCGCCTGGATCGTCCGGAGCCGGTGTTCTGGATGGTTGCGCTGCATGAAAGCGACAAGCAGGAATACGTGAGTACGGGCGAGAATAGCTACTACAGCGGCTTGTGGGTGGACGAGGCTGGCCTGCTGCAAAAGGTCAACCCACAGCTGACGCCCGAGCACATGAAACCCTTCTGCGACTGCTGCACCCAAACGTTCAACGGCGTGGTGTTCGCACAGGCTTCACCGCGCGAACGGTAGGCAGTCGGGCACGACAGCTTCCAAAGGTGTTCCGCCTTGCCTCAGCGATCACTTGGACTGAAACGTCTCCAAATACGCCAATATATTCTCAATCTTCTCCTGATCACTGATCCCCCAAAAAATCATCCGCGTGCCGCTCACCACTTTCTTCGGCGCTTCGATGTAGGCGGCAAGTTTGTCGCGGGTCCAGACCACGCCTGAGTTTTTCATCGCGTCGGAATACTGATAATCCGTAGTAGTGCCCGCAGGCCGGCCGATGATGCCGTTGAGCTGCGGTCCGAACCCGCCGCGTGCGCCTTCGCCCACACTGTGGCAGCCACCGCAAGTCTTGGTGAAGAGCTTGCCGCCCGCCTCGGCATCGCCGGCAGCAAAGGCCCCGTGTGTGTTGAAGATCAGGGCAAGGGTCAACCAGGCGTACTTCATCAGAGGGCTCCGCATCGAGTGTTGCCGACAATTATGCCCGTTTAAATGGCCGTTTCCCCAGCCGCTTTACGATAACCGTGCGGGCCTGTGCTATGAACTGGCGCCCCCCAGCCACGTTCCTGCAGACCACCAAACGACCACCCATCGTTTAAAAAACATCCAATCGAACCTATATGCCCCGCCTCCACTCCACCCTACTGAACCCTGATGGTGGAGTAAGGATCATGGCTCAGCCATCGATTTTAGTATTGGAAGACGACGAGATCATTCGGGCGTTGATGGTGGATGTGCTGGAGGACTTCGGCGCATTGGTAAAGTCGTTCCCTTCGGCGGATGAAGGGATGATTTATCTGGAGCGGGGCGATGACCCCGTGGACCTGATTGTCAGTGATATTCAGATGCCCGGCTTGCTCAATGGTTATGACTTGAGCCGAGTGGTGGCGCATCGTTGGCCAGAGGTTCAGGTGGTGCTGACGTCCGGCAACACCACGATAGCGTCGCAACTGGGTGGCTCTGTGCGGTTTTTGCCCAAACCCTGGAGTACCGACCACTTGCTTGAGTGCGTGCAAAAAGCATTGACCCAGCAAGGTTCGTCTGTGCATTAATAGCGCGGCGATATCATTCAACCCGAACTTCGTGCCAAGGCCTGTGGTCGTTTTACCTACAAGGAGTGACTTTTCTGATCTGATGGTCAGCCTTTTCGCTTGTTGCGTAAGCTGACGACAATGAATTGTGTAGAATCGTCGCCCATTTTCATGCGTCATTCATGGCCGAGAGGCCCACAGTTCGAGCTCATTAATGCACTCAGAAGCCCATGACGTTGGTGCGCCATCCTTGTTGGAAACGTTGCGCACAGGCACCGGGCTGTTGCATGTCGCGCTGGAAAAGCGCCTGCCGTTTTTTTCCGAGCGCCTGGATACAGACTGGTACCGGCGCTTGCTCCAGGCCTACTACGGTTTCTATCAGCCGATGGAAGCGGCGCTGTATGACGGCCGCCTGATTCCCCATGGATATGACGCCGCATTGCGTACGAAAACGCCGACGCTGTTCAGTGATCTCCGCGCCCTCGGCCTGAATGAGCACACCATCAGCACCCTGCCCCGTTGCACCCGACTCCCGCCCCTGGACACACCCGCTGCCTGCCTTGGCGCCTTGTATGTGCTGGAAGGCGCGACCCTCGGTGGGCAAGTGTTGCGCCGCGAAATAGCCCTGCGCCTGGGGATCGATGCCGACAACGGCGGTGCGTTTCTCGATATTTATGGCGCCGAGACCGGCCGACGCTGGAAAGAGTTTCTCGACTACCTGGGTCGCCTGCCGCTGGACACAACAGCCAGGGCTCGCGCAGTAATGGCCGCCCGCTCCACATTCAGCGGCTTTGAGCAATGGCTCGACAGCCAGGAGGTACTGCTATGAAACCTGAAGATTTTGAAGAGCTGCTTGCCAACTGCGCCGACGAGCCCATTCGCTTTCCCGGAGCGATCCAGCCTCACGGTGTGCTGCTGACATTGTCGGAACCCGGCCTGGATATCATCCAGGTCAGCACCAACGTCGCCAGCTTGTTCGGCCATGCGCCCAAAGCGCTGCTCGGCCAGCCGCTGCACAGCTTGATCGGCGCAGAGCACGCCCAGGCGGTGCAGGTCATGGCACAAACCGACACGTTCTTCGACATGCCACCGTTGCACGTCACGCTCAATGGCGCAGCGTTCGAAGGCTTGCTGCACCGCCACCAGAATGTGCTGGTGCTGGAGTTCGAACCGCGGCTCAAGGATTTCCGCCCACGCGCGCTGAACGGTCGCACCAGTAACCTGGGCAAGATGTTGCAACGCTTGCAGGCGGCGAAAACCCTGCAAGCGCTGTACGAAATCAGCGTGAATGAAATCCAGGCCATGACCGGTTATGACCGCGTGCTCATTTACCGCTTCGAAGACGAAGGCCACGGCCAGGTAATTGCCGAAGCGTCAGCGCCGTCCATGGAGCTGTTCAACGGGTTGTTTTTCCCTGCCTCCGACATCCCGGAACAGGCCCGCGAGCTGTATCGCACCAACTGGCTGCGCATCATCCCCAACGCGGCCTACGAGCCAGTGCCGTTGCTGCCCAAGCTGCGCCCAGACACCGGCGAGCCGCTGGATTTGAGCTTCGCCACCCTGCGCAGCGTGTCGCCGATTCACTGCCAATACATGAAGAATATGGGCGTACTGTCGTCCATGAGCATCTCGTTGATGAAGGGCGACACGCTATGGGGCCTGATCAGCTGCGGCAACCGCGAGCCGCTGCTGGTGCCGAATGAGTTGCGCACCGCCTGCCAGACCATCGGCCAAGTGCTGTCGTTGCAGATCAGCGCCATGGAGACCCTGGAACTGAGCCGTCAACGCGAGGAAAAAGTTCAGGCGCTGGCACTTCTCGATCAAGCGCTGAAGGCCTCCCAGGACAGTGTGTTCGACGGCCTTGCCCAACAAAGCCAGTTGTTGATGGACCTGACAGAGGCAGGCGGCGTGGCGATCATCGAGGGCAAGCAATTGCACTGCTACGGTTACTGCCCGGAACCGGCGCAAATCCGCGCACTGCACAAGTGGCTGCAAGAACGCGACGAACCGGTATTCGCCAGCCACAACCTGGCCTCGGTCTACCCGCCGGCCGCCGAGTTCCAGCAGTTGGCCAGCGGCGTCCTGGCTATGCATCTGCCCAAGCCTGTGGATAACGGTGTGCTGTGGTTCCGCCCGGAGGTGAAGGAAAACATCCACTGGAGCGGTGACCCGCAAAAGCCGCTGGACCTGGAAAACTCCCACGCGGGCCTGCGCCTTCGCCCACGCACCTCGTTTGAAGTGTGGAAAGTGGTCATGGCGGGCATTTCCACCAAGTGGAGCCATGGCGACCTGTTCGCCGCCAACGACCTGCGCCGCTCGGCCCTGGAAAACGACCTGGCACGCCAGGTAAAACGCGAGCAGCAGGCCGTGCGGGCGCGTGATGACCTGGTGGCCGTGGTATCTCACGACCTGCGTAACCCGATGACCGTCATCTCCATGCTCTGCGGCATGATGCGAAAAGCGTTCAGCTCCGAGGGCCCACACACCTCGCGACGCATCTCCTCGGCTATCGACACCATGCAACAGGCGGCCGGGCGCATGAACACACTGCTGGAGGATCTGCTCGACACCTCGAAAATCGAGGCCGGACGCTATGTCGTCAAACCTGTGGCGCTGGAGGTAAGCCATATGTTCGATGAGGCTTATTCGCTGCTCGCACCGTTGGCGCTGGAAAAAGGCATCGACCTGTCGTTCAACGCCGAGCCCGGCCTGCTGATCAACGCCGACCCGGAGCGCTTGTTCCAGGTGTTGTCGAACCTGATCGGCAACGCCATCAAGTTCACCCCGCGCCTGGGCAATATCGGCGTCAGCGCCATGAGCAACGGTGCAGAAATCGTGTTCTCGGTGCGCGACTCCGGTGAAGGCATTGCACCGGAGCAGTTGCCTCACGTGTTCGAGCGCTACTGGACAAATACCGAAAACAACCCCACCGGCAGCGGTTTGGGGTTGTACATCACCCAAGGCATCGTCCAGGCCCATGGCGGCGAAATTGTTGCCGAAAGTGAGGTGGGCCGGGGCAGTGAGTTCCGGTTTACCCTGCCCAGGGTGATTGAAGTCTCGCCTACCTGATACGTCTTGTGAATGTCATACCGGCAATATCACCACGGCTTCCAACCCACCCCCCTGGCGCTCGGCCAGGGTCAGGGTACCGCCATGTTCCAACACGATTGCTCGTGCGGTAGAGAGCCCAAGCCCTACGCCGCCGGTGCTTTTGTTGCGTGACCCCTCCAGGCGATAGAACGGCAGGAATACTTCCTCCCGATGCGCTGCGGGAATGCCCGGGCCACGGTCCAGCACGCGAATCACCACCGTATCCTGCTTGTGCTGCAACTCGATTTCCGGCGCCGCACCGTAGTGGATCGCATTGTCCATCAGGTTGGTCATCACGCGTTTGAGGCCCAGGGGCCGGCCGAAATACACCAGACGTGGCGGCCCGTTAAACGTGAAGTCGATGGCCTGGTCGCGATAATCGTCGATCAACGTCTGCAGCAACTCCGCCAGGTCCAGTTGTGTGGCCTGTTCCAGGCGCGCGTCATCGCGGAAAAATTCCAGGGCGGTGTTGATCATGGCCTGCATTTCGTCCACGTCGCGAAACAGTCGCTGTTGCTGGTCGCTATCCTCGATGAACTCACCGCGCAGGCGCAGGCGGGTCAGCGGCGCGCGCAGGTCGTGGGAGATGGCGGCAAGCATTTGGGTACGGTCCTGGATGAAGTGGCGCAACTGCGCCTGCATGCTGTTGAAGGCAAGAATCGCCTGGCGGATTTCGTGAGGCCCCACCGGCTCGATCGGCGGCGCGCGAAAGTCGCTGCCAAAACGCCGCGCACCTCGGGCGAAGTGTTGCAGCGGGTGGGCCAGGCGTCGGGTCGCGACCAGGGTGACCAAGGCGGTGGAGACCAGCACCAGCAGCGCCACAATCAGGCTGCGCACACCATCGTCCAGGCCCCAGCTGCGTGTACCGGTGCTGAACATCAGCCAGGATCGGTCGGTCAGTTGCATCAACAGTACGTACTGGCCGTTGCCGTCGGGCCAGTCGGCAGGTTCATAGGCCTCCATGGGGCGCGTCGGGCCTTCAAGCAGGTGCTTGAACACCTGCTCGCCCGTGTTGAAATCCGGGTCAGCCAGCACCGGCAGATTAAACGCCGCCCGCTGCGCCGCCCACGTCACCCTGAAGGACCCATCCCCTATCACCTGGGCAAGTCGCGCTCGCTGCGCCGGTTCGGACGCCTCGATCACGCGCACCACCACCGCCACTTTTTCCAGCAGGCCGGTTTCAGCCAACGGCGGCCTGGCCCATACCCCCGCCAGTTGCACGAACAAGGCATTGAATCCCAGCGCGGTGATCATTGCGACCAGCACGGTCAGCGCGATCCAGCGCGCCACCGTGTCGCGCGGACGCTGGATCATGAACGGGTCACGCTGGCGGTGAATTGATAGCCGCCATTGCGCACGGTGCGGATCATCGCCGGGCGCTTGGTATCGAATTCCAGCTTGCGGCGCAGGCGGCTCACCTGCACGTCGATGCTGCGGTCAAAGGCATCATGGCTATGGCCGCGCGCCAGGTTCAACAACTGTTCACGGGTGAGCACGCGTTGCGGGTGTTCGAGAAACACCAGCAGCAGATCGAACTCGCCGGACGACAGCGGAATCATCACCTGGTCGGGCGAGCGCAACTCGCGGCGCATAACGTCCAGTTGCCAGCCGGCAAAACGGATCAGCGGGCGCGCGGCCTCCCCCATCGGCGGCCGGCTTTCACCCGCCCGGCGCAATACCGCACGCACCCTGGCGAGCAGTTCGCGGGCATCGAAGGGTTTGCTCAGGTAATCGTCGGCGCCCATTTCCAGGCCCACCACGCGGTCGCTGAGTTCACCCATGGCCGTGAGCATGATCACCGGCGTAGCGTATTGCTGGCGCAGGCGCTGGCACAGCAGCAGGCCGTTGTCGCCGGGGAGCATCAGGTCGAGGATAATCAGGTCGGCAGGCTGGCGCTCCATGGCGGCCCACAGCTCAGCGCCACTGGCCGCGGTCTCTACCGAATAGCCATGGCGCAGGAAAAATTTCTTCAGCAGGGCGAGGACTTCAAGGTCATCGTCGACGATTAACAGGTTGCTCACCGGCAGGCTTCACTGGACTGGGTCAAGGCGCCATCTAAAACTATTCGACGCGCTCCGTCATATATTTCAATCGTGCAATAAAGCGTCAGCAACGCAATAAAGCAGACATCTTTGCGCAAGGCGGCAATGCCAGCATCGGCCTCCCTTTTGCGGAGACTGTGCCCATGCACGCGTTGACCAACCCACGGCACCTGGCCCGCCACGCCGTGCTGTTACTGACTGTGTCTTACCTGGCGGGCTGTGCGAGCCCTCCACCCGTGACACCCACCACCCGCTGCGCGCAGGTGAACAATCCGGTGTATGACCCTGCCGAACCGGTCAACCGCGGGGTATTTGCGTTCAACCGTGCTGTGGATAACTACGCCCTGGCGCCTGTGGCGCGCGGTTACCGTTACCTGCCGGAATTTTTCCAGGCGGGTGTGCATAACTTCGCGAGCAACTTCAGTGAGCCGCAGGTATTTATCAACGACCTGCTGCAAGGCAACCCGCGGCGTTCGGTCAACACCCTGGGGCGCTTCGCCGTGAACACCACGGTGGGCGTGGTGGGGCTGTTCGATGTGTCGGATCGCCTGGGCATCCCACGCCATACAGCCGACTTCGGCCAGACATTCGGCGTATGGGGCGTGGGCAATGGCCCCATTGTCGAACTGCCACTGCTGGGCACCCACAACAGCCGGGATGCGGCGGGCAAAGTCTTGAGCTTCCTGGTTTCGCCATTGGGCGACAGCGATACGGTGCAGACCCTGGGCACCATCAGCCTGGTCGGCGGTACTGTCGACACCCGCGCATCGCTGTTGCCGCTCACCGACAGCCTGCAAAAACTCCCGGACTACTACAGCGCGTTGCGTAATGTGGTGGCGGAACATCGCGCGGCCTTTGTGCGGGAGGGCGAGGAAGGCGCGACATCTGCGGGAATGGACAACTGCGCTAACCGCCCTGCGGATGACTTCTGAAGACGCTCTTCAGCCACAGTCATATCTTGCAGCAGTGCGTTTATAGCAGCCTCGCTTCTGCCGCGATTAAGGTTGGCCTACTTCGCTCCGATGGGCGAAGTCATCCTCTCCTGATAGAAGGAAACATCCATGGTCAGCGGAATCAACCCCTCACTGGGCAGCTTTCAATACCCACCTCTGCAACAGGATGATGCAGAGCCCCAGCGTAGGAAACGCAGCACCGACACCACACACATGCAGCTCAATGCCGCCGAGCCTGAAGGCATGGCGAACAATGACCGAAGCAAAAACAGAGGCGGCGGGCTCGACAGCCTGGGTCGAGGCAACCTCCTTTAACTAGCCGTGTACGAAGGGCAGTGCACGGCCCTTCGTACATCCCTCCTTAACAAAACCATCACATTCACTCGCTTAAACTCGCCGGTTCAATCCAGCCTGGGGCCACTGCCTGCATGCCGCACTCCGACACACTGCCCGCCGTATTAGCCGGCCCACTGCTGCGACGTCTCGAAGCTCGGCGCCTGGTGTTGTGGCTGGTAGGAAGTCGAGCACTGGCACTGACGCTGAAGCTGCACCTGCCGGCGCAAACACTGGAAATCGCCCTGGACCAGTGCCAGGTGGTACCCGTGGGGCGCCAAGCGTTTATTCATTTGATCGATGTGGCGCTGGACGAAGCGCTGCCTTTGGACGTGGAGATCAGCTACGACCTGCTGTTTGACGACACCGGCATCGCCGACTGGGCACCGCACCTGCTGTACGCGAATGCTCAATACCCCAGTTTCGTGTTGCATAGCCGTATCCATCAGTTGGTGCACGGCTCATGCCGCAAACCCCATCACAGTGCCGACGAAGGATTGCTGTGCGTCGACCGTCTGCTGGCCGAGGCCAAAACCCCGGCCGAACGTCCGGCCCTGTTGATGATGAGCGGCGATCAGGTCTATGCCGACGATGTCGCCGGGCCGATGCTGCGGGCGATTCATGGGTTGATAGCACGGCTGGGCCTGTTCGATGAATACCTCGAAGGCGCTGTGGTCGATGACAGCGCCAGCCTCTATGGGCATCCGGCCAGTTATTATCACCGTGCCGATTTACTGCCGGCCTTGGACAGCAACGAGACCTTGCGCGAGCGCTTCTTTGGCGGCGTGAAAAAGCCGATTTTCACCAGCAGCACCGCCGACAACCATCTGGTGACCTTTGCCGAAGTCATCGCGATGTACCTGCTGGTGTGGTCGCCCACGCCCTGGGCGCTGACCACGCTTCAGGGCCCACCACTGAGCCTGGAACGACAGCAGCGCTACGCCCGCGAAAAGGTCCAGATCGAGCGATTCCGCGACAGCCTGCCCGGTGCCGCGCGGGTATTTGCCCACCTGTCGACCTTGATGATCTTTGACGACCATGACATCACCGACGACTGGAACCTCAGCGCCCAATGGGAAGAAACCGCCTACGGCCACCCCTTCTCCAAACGCATCATCGGCAACGCCCTGCTGGCCTACCTGTTATGCCAGGGCTGGGGCAACCAGCCGGATGCGTTTGTCGAACTGGTGAGCCAGACCCAAGCGTTGATCACCCAGGTCCAGGCCAACCACCTGGACGCAGCCGCGCAGGACGAATTACTCGAGGCGCTGCGTAAATTCCAACACTGGCACTACGTACTGCCTACCACCCCCGCGTTGGTGGTGCTCGACACCCGCACCCGACGCTGGCGCAGCGAGTTCACCCTCAAGCAACCTTCCGGCCTGCTGGATTGGGAAGCCCTGAGCGAATTGCAGCAGGAGCTGCTCGACCACCCTTCGGCCATCATCGTCTCGCCTGCACCGGTTTTCGGCGTGAAGCTGATCGAGACCGTGCAAAAGGTATTCAGCTGGTGCGGTTACCCGCTGCTGGTAGACGCTGAAAACTGGATGGCCCATCGCGGCGCCGCCCAGGTGATTCTCAACATCTTCCGCCATTCCCGCACACCGGGTAACTACGTGATTCTGTCGGGCGACGTGCATTATTCGTTCGTCTACGAAGTGTTGATCCGCCACCGAAACGGTGGCCCCAGGATCTGGCAAATCACCAGCAGCGGCATCAAGAACGAATTCCCACCACGCCTGCTCGAATGGTTCGACCGTCTCAACCGCTGGCTCTACTCCCCACGCTCGCCGCTGAACTGGTTTACCCGGCGCCGCACCATGCAGGTGGTACCGCACATTCCGGAACATGCCGAAGCCGGCGAGCGGCTATGGAATTCAGCCGGGATCGGCCAAGTGTTTTTCAATGGGCAGGGCCAGCCCGAGGCGATTTACCAGCACAACGCGGATGGCAAACCTCGGACGGAAATGATTGCGCCACGCCCCTGAAACAGTCCGCCTGCCCTATTCAAAGCCCGCCAACCACGCTGTACAGTAGCGTCAGCCACGGAGTATCGGCGTCAACGACAGCTGGCCTTGAAAGCCCGCTCATGCAGGAAGCGTGTAATGGACGATACAGCCGACACCGAACCGCTGCGTAATGACCTTGCCGATATCAGCACCGACATGTTGCATGCCATCATGGAACTGGTCAGCGACGGGATATGGGATTGGAATGCCAATACCGGGTTCGTCTACCGCAATCCCGGCTGGTACGAAATGCTTGGCTATCCGCGTCACTCCCTGGAAAACAGCGTATTCACCTGGGAAAGCGTGATCCATCCCGAGGATTATCCCCATGTGATGGCCGGATTTGATGACTATGTCTGCCAACGCGCGCCCCAGTACCGAGCCGAATACCGCTGTCGAAAACACGACGGCACGTTCCTCTGGATCGAGGACCGTGGCTACATCATTGCGCGCAATCCCGACACTTCGGTAGCGCGCATGGTGGGCGCACACCGCGATATACATGCACGCAAATGCTCGATTGAACGTCTTCAAAAGCGTAACCGCTCCCTTGAGACCTTGGTGCTCGAGCGCACCCTTGAATTGTCGCGCGTCAATCAGCAGTTGCAATTGCAACTGGTCGAAAACCGCTCCCTGGCCGAACGGGATGCCCTGACGCGCATCGCCAACCGTTATCGCCTGGAAAAAGTGATGCTCCAGGAATGCGACCGCGCCGAGCGCTTTCGCTTGCCATTGGCGCTGGTGGCTATGGATATCGATGACTTCAAGCCGATCAATGACCGATACGGCCATGGCGTAGGCGACCAGACGCTGATCCAGGTAGTGGAAGGCCTGGAAACCTGCGTACGTGCCGGTAATTTGCTGGCCCGCTGGGGCGGCGATGAATTTATGCTGGTCTTGCCCAACAGCTCTCTGCAGACGGCGAAGGAACAGGCCGAACGTGTGCGCCACACAATCCAGAACCTGTTCGCCGCCGCTGATCCCAAGATAACCCTGAGCCTGGGCGTGGTGGAACGGCGGGTGGGGGAGTCACCGGCAGCCCTGATGGCGCGCGCCGATCAGGCGTTATATCGATCCAAGGCGGCGGGGAAGAATGGAGTCTCGGAATGAATGATCCCGACTTTTAATAATGACCCGGCGACTTTATTTCGTTTGCGGCAGAGGCGCTCACGCAGCTTAGATAAACCGAGCCCATTACTGCCGAGTCAACGATTCATGAGCCGCGAAACGATCAGCCAATCGATTTCCATCGTCCACCCCATCAACCTCAGCCATGGAAAAAACGCTGAGGTCTGGGACACCGCAGGTAAGCGCTATATCGATTTTATCGGCGGCATCGGCGTACTCAACCTAGGCCATTGTCACCCGGCCGTGGTGGACGCGATTCGTGAGCAGGCGACCAGACTCACCCACTACGCGTTCAACGCCGCGCCGCACATGCCCTACATCGATTTGATGGAGCGCCTGACCGCGTTTATTCCGGTGAGCTATCCAGTCAGCGGCATGCTCACCAACAGCGGCGCTGAGGCCGCGGAAAATGCCTTGAAGATTGTGCGCGGCGCCACTGGCCGCACGGCGGTGATTGCTTTTGACGGCGCGTTTCATGGGCGCACCCTGGCCACCCTCAACCTCAATGGCAAGGTCGCGCCGTACAAGCAAAAAGTCGGCGTACTGCCCGGCCCGGTGTATCACCTGCCCTACCCCAGCGCCGACAACGGCGTCACCTGTGCCGAAGCGCTGAAGGCCATGGACCGTCTGTTCAGTGTGGAAATCGACGTCAACGATGTAGCCTGTTTCATCATTGAACCGGTACAAGGCGAAGGCGGTTTCCTCGCCCTGGATACCGAATTCGCCCAGGCCCTGCGCCGTTTTTGTGACGAGAACAACATCCTGTTGATCGCCGACGAAATCCAGTCCGGTTTCGGTCGCACCGGGCAGCGATTCGCCTTCTCGAGCCTGGGCATTGAACCTGACCTGATCCTGCTCGGCAAAAGCATCGCTGGCGGTGTGCCGCTGGGGGCGGTGGTGGGACGCAAGGCATTGATGGACAACCTGCCCAAGGGCGGTCTGGGGGGTACCTATTCCGGCAATCCCATCGCCTGCGCCGCCGCGTTGGCAACCCTCGATGTGATGACCGATGAACACCTGCAGGTATGGGGCTCCCGCCAGGAGGAGGCGATCGTGCGACGTTACCAAGCGTGGCGCGCACAGCACCTGTCGCCGTATCTGGGCCGCCTCACCGGTGTCGGCGCGATGCGCGGCATTGAACTGGCGCATGCCGACGGCACGCCCGCCGCCAAGCAACTGACCCAATTGCTGAGCCTGGCGCGGGCTGCCGGCCTGCTGCTGATGCCCAGCGGCAAGTCACGGCATATCATCCGCTTGCTGGCACCGCTGACCATCGAGCCGGCCGTGCTCGAGGAAGGCCTGGATAAGCTCGAAGCGTGCCTCAAGCAGCTGGACTGATTGCATACGTTCGCTGAGCCGTCTGACGCAGGCGCCTTGACCTGACTCCCCGGCCCCCTGAAAATGCCCGACGCTTTTTTGTCTCTCCGTTTACTGAAGTAGTGAAATTTCAATGTCCGATGCGTACACCGCTGAATCCGCCGAAGCCTCCGTCGTCGTCTCGCACGCCAAAGCCGAGTATGAAAACGCCATCAATCTTTCACAGCATGTGCCAGCGGCCAAGATCATCAGCGAAATGGTGCTGGACGCGTTTCACACTTCCAAGGAAAGCGACCAGATCCGCGAGTTGCGCGTGGCCATTCGTCAGGCCCATGACGCCTTCGACGATGACAAAGCCTACGACCTCATGGGCCAGCTCAAGCAATTGAAGGACGCCGAAGCCGCCGACAACGCTGCCCTGGAAGACCTGAGCAGCAAGTTCTCCATCAGCCGCCTGCTGTCCAGCTTCAAGGACGACCCCGAATTCCAAGAGCTGGTCTACGGCCTGGCCCTCAAGGTGCTGAACCAGTCGCACCAGGCCATCAGCAACCCGAGCGCCGGCAAGGGCAAGGCTGCACGCGCCAAGAAGGACGCCGAGGTGTTTGTGATCAGCAAGGATGGCATCAGCGTCACTCTGCCGCTGCGCACACCGCGTTCCAAGCTCAATGTGGACCGCGAAGCGCTGGAGTTCCTGGGCCTTACCTTTGTAGGTGAAGGCAACGAGGCGGAGCTGGAAAGTGACACCTTCGTTGATAACAGCGGCGTGGAGCAGCCGGTCACGCGCAAGAGCATTGTGACCGCACTGCAACAGCAAAGCGCTTTTGACGGTTACTCCATCGCCGCCCAGTAAGCGCCGAAGCTATAGGCTGCGCAGGATGACCAGCGCCTGCTCGACTTGGGCGAGGGTGATATGCCGGCCCACCGAGGCACGCACGAAGTGGCTGACGCCCAGGTCCTTGAGCAGCAACGGGGTATGGGCGGCAGTGCCTGCCCAGAGGTTGAGCCCCAACGCGCGGGCTTGGTCGACAAATGCCTTGGCCGGCACGTTGTGTGGCACGAACGAGACAATCCCGGTCTGTTCGAACTGGTCACACATCAGCGTTAACTGCGGCAGGCGCCGCAACGCCTGCGCCAGCAGCGCATAGGGCTCCGTGCTCACCTGCCCGCCGCCTACTTGCAGGTATTCCTGCACCGCCGTGTGCAAACCCACCAGGGCCGAAAGGCTCTTTTCTGCGATCTCCAGCACCCGAGCGCCGGACGCATCCACCTGGTTGACCTGACCATCGGTGCTGGCGGCGTGCAGGTCTGCAAAATTCAGCTGCAATTGGCTCAGCAGGCGTGGCGACACATAAGCAATCCCGCTGCCACGGGGCCCGCAGAGAAACTTGCGCCCCGCGCCTGTCAATAAATCACAGTGCATATCACGCACATCCAGCGGCAACTGCCCCAGCGATTGGCACGCATCCACCACATACAGTGCGTTCGAACCCTTGAGCAGCGCACCCAGCGCTTCCACCGGATTGATCACCCCGCAGCACGACGGCAGGTGCGACACGCTGACAAGAAACACATCGTCGTCCAGATGACGCCGCACCCAATCCAGGTCCAGCGGGCTGGTGGCCGTGGTTGGAATCACTTCAACGCGAATCTCACGCGAGAGCTTGAGGTAGTTGAAAAAGATCAGGTTCGCGGCGTATTCCGAGGTCGACACCCACACCCGCTTACCTCGGGGAAATTGTAGCTTGCCGAGAATGCTGGTCCAGGCCTCGGTGGCGCTGCTGAAAAAGCCAATCTGCGCAGGCTCTGCATTCAACAGCTTGGCCACCAGGTGGTACAGGTCGACGTTGAGCAACGCCTCGTAGGCCAGCTCGGTTTCATAGCTGCCCATTTGCGCTTCAGTGGCGGTAAAACCCTGGATCGCATTCAGCGTGGCCGGTGACATCAGGCCCGCACCGGCGGTGTTCAAATGAATCCTGTTCATTTCATGCTTCCTTGTTCCACAAGACAGCCGAGCCTTTCATCACGCCTACCGCCACCGCGAACAGCAGCAATATCGTGCCCGCCAGCAGCCACGGCGAAGGCAGCGAGGGCTGTGACACCAGCATGAACGCCAGCGAAGGCGTGATCATTACGCCAATGTTCACCCCCGCCGAGTAATAGCCGAGGTTGCGGTCCACGGTGTGACGGCTGGAGATACTGCTGACGTAATGGGTGATGCCGGGAAAGATGATCATCTCGCCCAGGCTCCAGAGCACCGTAGCCACCAGCAACAACGCGCCGACCTGGCTGAAGCCCATCAGGAAAAACCCCACGCCGGCTACCAGAAACCCGGCCACCAGCGAGCGGCTGCTCGACAGGTGCGACATACGTTGGTTGATCGGCACTTCGAACAGAATCACCAGCAGTGCGTTGATGAAAAAGATGATCCCGACGTAGTACGCCGGCAACTCGGTGTAATTGATGATGTAGGCCGACAGAAACGTCGGCGGCAGCGCATAGGCCACGTGCACCGGCAATGCCGCCAGCAAAATCACCAGCAAGCGCGAGCGCTCGTGCACTGCGCTCTCCGGCAAGCCGTTGCCCTTGCTGACGACGGCAGCCCCTTGCACCACCGGCACCGCTCGCCCGAACCGCAGGCAGGCAACGAAGGCCACCAGGGACAACGCCGCGTTGAGGTAGAACACCGCGTCGGCGTTACTCAAGAAAATCAGGCTGCCCAACAGCGGCCCGATCGCCATGCCGATGTTGATCGCCAAACGGTTGCAAGAGAACGCCACTTTGCGCGATTCGCTGCTGCTGTGGGTGACCGTTTCGGAGAACGTCGCCGGCGTGAATGCCTCGTAGCAGGCCCCCCACAGAAACGACAGCACAAACAGCAGCGCCGTGTTATCCACCGACGGAATGATCAGCAGCAGCAGCGCGTTAAGCAGCAACGAGCCGAGGATCACCCGATTGGCGGAAAACCGCTTGATCACCCCGCCGATGATCAAGTCCACAAACAGTGCGCCCGCGCCATAAACGCCCACCAGCAACCCTGCGGTTGCCGCCGACACGGCGTGCTGATGAATCAGGTACGCCGCATAGAAAGGGAACGCCATGGTGCCCATGCGGAACACCAGGGTGATCAGGAACAGCAACTGCAAGCGAGCGTTGAGCCCGCGCAACGCGCGATAAGTGCCTATCATCAGCGAATCACATAGACGTTGTCTTTGTACTGGCGGATCTGCTCGTAATCCTGGTCGATAGTGCCCTGGCTATCCGATACCAGAAACACCCGCAGCGGGCTGCTGAGCAGGTCCACGGTCTTTTTCATCAGCTTGCCGGCCTTGTATTTGACGCTTAGCTTATGCACCGAAGGCAACGCCTCGATCCGGTGAATGGCCGATTCATTGAAGCCGGTGACCTCGCCTTGCAGCGTGGTGTCGGTGTTGATGACACAGGCCTCCTTGAGCTTGTGGTAGCGCTTGCCGGCGTAGTTGGCCTTGAACGCCTCACCGTCGCAGTACGCCAGGTAGGTGAGCTGCGCCTGGTTGCCGCCCAGGCTGATGTCATGGAACCTTGGTTCCATGTTGCCGTTCAGGCGAGCACCGACTTCCACCAGCGCGGGGCCGGCTTCGGTGAGGATCACTTCCGAATGAGCCGGGCCGTTATCGATACCCAGCGCCTTGAGCGCCTTCACGATGTAGTCCACCAGCACGTTGGCCTCGGCGCTGTCCGGGGCAATCAGCACGTCACGGTCGTAGATGTTCTTGCCGCCGCTGATTTCACGCTTCACATAGCGCCAGATCCCGCACACGTAAGTCTGCCCATCCCGGCTGACGGTATCGACGATGTACTCCGGGCCCTTGAGGTAGGACTGGCAGAGAATTTCCGTGTTGGGCAGGCCGAAGATATCCGGGTTGGACACCACCTCTTCACAGGCGCGCTTGACGTCCTCGAGGTTGTGGCAGATCGAAACCCCGTCGGTAGATGCCGAACTCAGCGGTTTGATCACGCAGGGAAACACCTGACCGGCCTCGACCCAGGCCAACAGCTCGGCGGGGTCCGAGGATTTGATCTGGCGTGCGGTCAACAGGCCTGCGGCGGCGACTTTGTTGATCATTTCAAACTTGTCGCGGCGAGCGCGTGAGCCTGCACTGCCGTTGGAGGTGGACAGTTGCAACTGTTCACTCAAGTAATCGGCGAATGGCACGCCCGGCTCCTGGCCGGCAATGACGGCGACTACGTTGAACTCACGCAAGCGTCGCACTATATCCTCGGCGTTGTCGTTGAGTGCCAGGTTGTGCTCGAACTCAGACAGGTTCGGCCCGAGCATGCTTGGCATCAGCTCGGGAGTACTCTGTACATGGATCAGGCTGAAACCGGCATCCCGGAAATACTGCGGCAGGAAATTACCGCTCGAGTAGACATCCACCAATGCGACGTACTGCTTCATAAGAATGTCCTTTTCAGTAATGAGTGGCGGTTTCAGAGGCCCGTGGCGAAGCCACGTCATCCAGCGCCAGGAAAATGTTCTGCGGGAACTCAGCCACACGGTGCAACAGGTGCAAGTACCAGTTGGTGCCGTAAACCGCCGACACCCGGGCCTTGACCTGGCCCTGGTCTTTTACCGCCTTGATCAGCTCAGGGCGCACGCCGTGGAGCATCTCCAGCTCACCTCGGTCAGCGATGTGGCTGGTGAGGATTTCTTCAATCAGCAGCGGGTCCTGGGTGGCGAAAGCAAACTGCCCGCGGCCACCATTGATCCGGTCCAGCAGCCCCAGGTAACGCTCGTTGAGCGCCTCGCCACGGGGCAAAGCAATGGCGGCAGGCTCAGCATAGACGCCTTTGACCAGGCGCACTTTGCAGCCGGTTTCCAGCACCGCTCCCAGGTCATCCGGGGTTCGGTTCAACTGCGCCTGAAGGGTGATGCCCACGTTGGGAAAACGCCCGCTCAGGTGCAGGAAGATCTCGAGGATCGAATCCGTCCATTGGGAGCGCTCCATGCTGATGATCACGCCGACATCCTTATCGGCTGCATGGGCCAGGATCTTCGAGCAGTTCTCGACTGCCAGCTCGCGGGAAATGATGGTACCGACGTTCGACAAATCGAACCCCAACTGAGGAGGTTCACCGAGCTTGGGATGCTGGGCGATCAAGTCGATCAGCTGCAGGTATTCATCGGTTGCCGTGGTCACCTCGGCCAGCGTCGTCGCTTCCTCGCCGACGAACTCGACACCGGTGCGATAGCCTTTGGCCAACAGGGCCCCAAGCTTGTCGAGCATCTCCAGGCGATCTTCGGAAATGATGTAGCGAAGCGCCGCAGGTCGCAGGAAATCACGCAGCGTCTCGCTCTCCAGGAACAAGTCACGGTAGGTCTTGTTCGCCGCCAGTTTCTTCAGGGCCAGGGTTGCCAGCAGGCTGTTATCTGTCGTGTTCATGGCATTAAACCCCGTAGGACTGGTTGAGCATGCGACGTGCGAAACTCGAATCGTCGGTGTGGTTGGCGATCTTGTGGGCGCGGAATTTGGCCGCGTAACTGAGCAGGGTTTCCTTGTGGCGGCTATGTCGGTCACGGGTAAAAATCCCCGCCCACAGGTTGTCCCAGCGTGCGTACTCGGGGTGCGACATCAGCAGTTTATGGGCCTTGCGCATGTTCCAGTGGGGAATCGACGGGTGCAGGTGGTGCACAAGGTGGTAGTTATCGTCGTGGCGGCCGAAAAAGAAGTTTTCCAGCGCGTTGCCTTTACGGTTACGGGTCAGCAGCAGCTTTTCGCTTTCAACGGCGGGCAACGGATAGTGCTCGGCCAGCTCGATGATCCAGCCCACAGCCACGGCGGCCGTGAACAGCGGCACGAACCAGAACAGCACCAGTTCAACCGCAAGGCCAAACCAGGCAACCACTGCAAAAATCACTGCCCAGTAGGCCCACATCAGCACGCGTTCCTTGCGGATGCGTGCGTCCTGGCCCTGGAGCCGGTCCTTGACGATGTACTTGATGTATTGAAGGGTGCGGTAACCCGATAACGCCATCACCACGTTCTTCAGGAAGAACTCGCGCTCGCTTTGCTGGAGGTCGTACAGGCCGCACTTGAGATGGAAATTGTAGTCCGGGTCTTTTTCCGGGTGCCCCAGGTGCACATGGTGGTTTTTGACGTGCGAGGTGCTGTAGGACTGGTAAAGATGGAAGATCAGGTACCCCGAGAGAAAGGTACCGGCAAACCAGTTGATCGCCCGGTTTTTCGCCAACAGTTTGTGACTTGACTCGTGCAACACGTTCGCCAGGGCACGTTGAGTGGTGCCGATGAGAAACAGCGAAACGGGATAAAACCAATAGCTGACGCCCACGGACAGATAAATGGCAAAGGCGATGATTGAATAATCCTTACCCAGTGCGATGGCCCAATGGTAGTTATCTTTCTTGCACAGGTGCTTGAGCATCCCGAAGGTTTCACGGGAAATACCCGCAGCGTTTTGGCCACCTGGCTCTTTGTTTTTATCGACCAGCATAATCACTCCATAATTAAGCGGCACGCTGCAACACGCCTATCGCCTAGAGCGACGATGATTTTTTGGGATGTTGCGGCTCTTGTTTTTTTTTGCCTGAGCTAAACTCATTGGCTGCAAAAAAACTAAAGCACCGCTTGAAAGTGAACAAGCTGCCCTTTTAGACAGGTAGCGCCAAATCACACGCGCACGCGCACGCCCGCCGGTAATAAATCATCGGCGGGCGTGGCAATGGAAAAAGAAGTACCGGCGAATCAGGCCTGTTCGCGGATATAGCCCAGCTGCAAGGCTTTGCGAATGGCGGACTTGCCGTTGGGCACATTCAGCTTGCTGAAGATATTCTTCATATGGAACTTGACCGTACGCGGGCTCATTGAGACCAGAAGCGCTATTTCGTTATAGGTCTTGCCCTGACTGGTCCAGGACAACACCTGCGTTTCCCGAGGTGTCAGCACGGTTTCCGGTACAACCGGCGGGAGCACGGTGGTGCTTTCCAACGCCTCGTCGTAAACCGAGACCAGCAGCATCTGCAGTTCACTTTTGTTGGCCAGCACTCGCTCGCGAAACTGTTGATGTTCGCCAAAGCTGCAGAGGTTGAGGATGGAATAGAAGCCCCGGTTACCATGCACGATAAAACTGGCGCCCTCGCCGACGGGGGCACAGGGCCCTGGCACCGGGACCGCGTCTGCAGCGGGCGCAAGGATGTTTTCATCGCTCCAGAAAAACGGTTTTATGCGGCGTTTGGATAAGGACAGCAATTGACCGCGTTGGTAAAAGTCATCTGCAGCGTCACCACGGTCCAGCGCGTCGGGGTAGTTAGTGATGATTTCCGCTTCATCCAGCGTCGGCCCACACTGATAGACCTCGAAATGCCCGAGGCCGCGTCGGCTCAGCTCAACATCGAGCAATTGGCGCACATCGGCGGGCTGCATGAGCGTATTGTTATTGGCTTGACCATCGCTTCGCATGACTATCGTCCCTGATGAGTGACAACGGGTGAGGTTAGCGACCTGACCGGAGTGCTTCAATCCGTAAGCTTCCGATCAAAATCGACCTACACCGTAGGAAAATTCCTCTATATCAGGGAAAGAATGAAACATGCCTACCAACCTTGTCCAGTGCTTCCAGCGCTGAGCCGACCGCGAGCAGGCGCAGCAGTGTCTGGTCAGGCTATCTGTGTCGCAAACACCTCGCGAAACCGCTGCATTTGCTGCTTATTGCCTACCGTCACCCGCACCCACTGCGGCCAATCCTTCCAGACGCGTCCTACCAGCACATTCTGTGCAGCCAGGCGGGCAACCACCTGCTCTGCCGGCTGCTTCACGTCGATCATGAAGCAATTGCTCTGGGAAGCCGTGCAGCTATAGCCCCGGCCCTTCAGCCAAGCGATGGTCTCCTCACGCACATCGGCATTGAGCGCCTTGCGCTGGCCCAGTAGCTTGACGTCTTCCAGGCTGGCATGGGCACCCAGCAGGCTGGCACCGCCCGGGACATTGTCGCCGCCAAACACCGCGAGGCGCTCCAGCAGCGAGGGATGGCCGATCGCCAAACCGAGGCGCGCACCGGCCATGCCGTAAATTTTCGAGAAGGTGCGCAGTACCAGCAGATCGTCATGGTCCTTGATCCAACTCACGCAACTGGGGGCGTCGCAGAAGTCGATATAGGCTTCGTCCACCACCAGCACGCTGCCTTTGGGTTTGTTCTCCAGCGCCTGGCGGATAGCCTCGGTCGGCGTCAGGGTGCCGGTCGGGTTATTGGGGTTGCACAGGTACAGCATGCCGGCCTGGGGATCAGCCGCGAGCATCGCCGGTACATCATGGGCATGCTGGGCATCGAGGCTGACTTCGTGTACCGGCGCCTTGTTTGATTCGGCCGCCTGGCGCGGAACTTCATAGGACGGCGCGGCCATCACCAGGCCACGGGTTGGGTGGGTGAATGCCAACACGGCATAGCGCAACGCGGCCATGGAGCCGGCAAACACCGCCACGTTGTCTTCGCTGATGCCTTGCTGTTGGGCAAACAGCGCAGCCAGCGCGTACATGTGCGGGTAGGGATAACGCCCGGCTGCCGCAATACCACGCTGCATCGCCTCAAGCGCCGCTTTCGACGGCCCATAAGGGCTTTCGTTGTAGTTGAGCAATACATCGTCAGAGGCCGCCGGCGCAGGGCTTGCGACTGCCCAATCGAGATGCCCGAGCACAGGCAAGGCCGCGCCCAGGGCGAGAAGGGATCGACGACTGACGCTGACCATGGTGACTACTCCTTGTAGGCGGACGGGGGATTCGTACGGGTCATACAAAGAGTATGACGAGGAAAATGTCGCCCGATTTAGCACCACCGGGTTAGCCGCCGTTACCGCAGCAACGGATATGTACTCGCTCTGATTCAGCATCCTGGTCGGCTGTCAGGCCGCCATCGGGAGCAAGCCCCCTCCCACATTTGGAACGCGGGGTGTCAGTTAGCGAGGCTTCGACTCCTGAGCCGCCACAGGTTCAGGGCCCTACCGCGAAACTTATGTGGGAGGGGCGGTGCGACGATTCGACTTGCTCCCGATGGCGGTGTGTCAGTTACACAGGCATTCACTGACACTGCCTCATCGGGGCTTGCCCCCTCCCACATTTTGATCGTCCTCTATCAGGTAGACCTCACCTGGCCCTGGATCGAATTACTTCAACTGTAACTTGTGCTTCAGGCTCTGCATCACATCCGCCTTGTTTTGCAGATATTCATTCAGGCCCCGGGCGCGCAGGTTGCACGCATCACACTCGCCACAGCCGGTGCCAATGACGCCGTTGTAGCAGGTCAGTGTCTGCTCGCGCACCAGCTCCAGTTGCCCGTGGTAATCGGCCAGGGCCCAGGTCTCGGCCTTGTTCAGCCACATCAACGGGGTGTCGAGACGCACGTCGTATTCCATGCCCAGCTTGAGGGCCTGGTTCAGTGCCTTGACGAACTCGTCACGGCAATCCGGATATCCCGAGAAGTCGGTTTCGCATACGCCGGTGATGACGGTCTCAGCCTTCACTTGATAGGCGTAGATCGCGGCCAGGGTCAGGAACAGGATATTGCGGCCCGGCACGAAGGTGCTCGGCAGGCTTTCGCCTGAGCTGTTCACGGTCGGCACCGGAATGTTGTCACGGGTGAGGCTGCTGATCGCCAGTTCATTGAGCAGCGACACGTCCATCACTTTGTGCACGGTGGCGCCCAATTGCTTGGCCAACTTCTGGGCCACTTCGATTTCCGCCACATGGCGCTGACCATAATCGAAGGTGATGCAGTGCACTTCGTCATACAGCTTCAGCGCCTGGATCAGGCAGGTGGTCGAATCCTGCCCGCCACTGAACACCATCACGGCTTTTTTAATCATTGCTTTGCTTCCTGCCTTCGAAGAATGGGGAATAGTTTAAAGGCCACTCAATAAAAAACCCCGCGCTCTTTCGAAGGCGGGGCTTTTCACTGCCAGACCACTCAGGGCGCGTACGTCAGCAACAGCTCTTTCGGCACTTGGAAATCCAGGGACATCATCACGCTGAGCGCGGTGATGGTGAAGATCGAGAACACGAACAGCTTGCGCGCCCAGACGGTGTCATCCACCGCCTTGTAGCCGGTCCAGGCCATGTACAACCAGTACATGCCCATGGCCGCGGCGACGGCGAGGTAGCTCATGCCGGCGTAGCCACTGAAGGTCAACATCAGGGTCGCCACGAGGAAGGCCAGGATGTAGAGCAGAATGTGTTTCTTGGCCACCTGGATGCCACGCTTGACCGGCAGAACCGGAATCGACGCAGCCAGGTAGTCATTGAAGCGGAAAATCGCGATGGCGTAGGAATGCGGCATCTGCCACAGGCTGAACATCACCAGCAGCACCAGCGCGGCCATGTCGAAGCTATTGGTTACAGCCACATAACCAATCACCGGCGGCATCGCCCCCGACAGACTGCCCACGAGCGTGCCGTGTACCGACTTGCGCTTGAGGTAGAGGCTGTAGAGGCCGACGTAGATGACAAAACCGATCACGGCAAACAGCGCCGCCAGCGGGTTGGCCACCTTGTACAACAACACCACGCCCGCAACACCCAGGACGGTCGCGAAAATCAGTGCCAGCTTCAGGGAGATAAGGCCCTGGACCAGCACGCGATTCTTGGTGCGCTCCATCTTGACGTCGATGTCACGGTCGATGCAGTTGTTGAACACGCATCCGGAAGCTACCACCAGGGACGTGCCGATCATTGCAGCCAGGAAGATGGCCAGATCGACATGTCCCTTGGAGGCCAGGAAGAAACCGCCCGCCACAGAAAGCACGTTACCGAAAATGATCCCCGGTTTGGTGATTTGGATAAAGTGCTTAAGCGACATCGGGTTTTACCTCACTTCGCCATCATGTAGGTGTGGATGCTGAACATGATCCACAGCGACAGACCAACCAGCAGAACGATCACCAGGCCTGCGAACACGAACGCAATCACGTTCTCGCGCTGCTCTTTGGAACGATCCAGGTGCAGGAAGTACACTAGGTGAACCAGGACCTGAATCACCGCGAACGCCAACACGATCATCAAGGTGATCGACTTCGGCAGGGTTGGGTACATCACCAGGCCGAACGGGATCAGGGTCAGGATGACCGACAGGATAAAGCCGATGGCGTAAGACTTTACGCTGCCGTGGCTTGAATCGTGGCTGTCATGGGAGTGTGCATTAGCCATTACAGAGTCCCCATCAAGTAAACGACGGTGAATACGCAGATCCAGACCACGTCCAGGAAGTGCCAGAACAGGCTCAGGCAGCTCAGGCGGGTCTTGTTGGTGTTGGTCAGGCCGTGTTTATTGACCTGATACATCATCACCGCCATCCACAGCAGGCCGGCGGATACGTGCAGACCGTGGGTACCGACCAGCGTGAAGAACGCCGACAGGAAACCGGAACGGTGCGGGCCGTAGCCTTCGGAGATCAGCAGGTGGAACTCGTTGATCTCCATGCCGATGAAGCCCAGGCCGAACAGGAAGGTCAGCGCCAACCAGCTCAGCACGCCTTTCTTGTTGCCCTTGTAGAAGGCCAACATGGCGAAGCCGTAGGTGATCGAACTGAACAACAGCAAGGCGGTTTCGCCGAGCACGTAAGGCAGTTCGAAGATGTCGTGGCCCGACGGGCCACCCGCTACGTTGTTTACCAGTACCGCGTACACCGCGAAGATCGACGCAAACAAGATGCAGTCGGTCATCAGGTAGAGCCAGAAACCGAAGACGGTTATTGGCCCCGAGTCGTGGTGATGGTCATCGTGCCCATGGTCATCGACATGGGCGTGTCCAGCATTGGTCACTAAGTTCGACATGGTTTAAGCCTGTTCCAACGAGGTTTCTACACGGTTGGCCGGGATCTTCTTCTCGGCTACCAGGCGAGCGTGCTGCTCGGCTTCGATGCGTTCGATCGTTTCGACCGGCACCATGTAGCCTTGATCATCACGGGCAGCGTGAATGATGAAGTAACCGATAGTGCCCACCAGGCTCGCGATTGCCAGCCACCAGATGTGCCAGATCATCGCGAAACCGAACACGGTCAACAGCGCACCCATCACCACGCCAGTGGCGGTGTTGTTTGGCATGTGGATCGGCTCGTAGTGCTTGGGTTGCTGGTACGCAGTACCGTCTTCCTTGGCTTCGGTGAACGCATCGATGGTGTTCGCGGTAGGAATCACGGCGAAGTTGTAGAACGGCGGTGGCGACGAGGTCGACCATTCCAGGGTGTGGCCATTCCATGGGTCGCCCGATTCGCACAGGTTCTGCTTGCGATCACGCACGCTGACATACAGCTGGATCAGCTGGCAGGCGATGCCCACAGCGATCATCACCGCACCGAACATGGCGACGTACAGGTACGGCACCCACTCAGGGTTGGTGGTAGCGTTCAGACGACGGGTCATGCCCATGAAGCCCAGTGCATAGAGCGGCATGAACGCGACGAAGAAGCCCGAGATCCAGAACCAGAATGCAGCCTTGCCCCAACCTTCGTGCAGCTTGAAGCCGAACGCTTTCGGGAAGTAGAAGCTGAAACCAGCGATGTAGCCGAATACCGCACCACCGATGATCACGTTGTGGAAGTGAGCGATCACGAACAGGCTGTTGTGCAGCACGAAGTCAGCACCCGGGATGGCCAGCAGTACGCCGGTCATGCCGCCGATGGCGAAGGTGACCATGAAGCCCAGGGTCCACAGGACCTGGCTGGTCATGCGCAGACGACCGTGGTAGATGGTGAACAGCCAGTTGAATAGCTTCACCCCCGTCGGGATGGAAATCAGCATCGTCGCCAGGCCGAAGAAGGCGTTGACGCTGGCCCCCGAACCCATGGTGAAGAAGTGGTGCAGCCACACCATGAAGCCCAGTACCGAAATCGCGCCCGATGCATAAACCATCGAGTGGTGACCGAACAGGCGCTTGCCGGTAAAGGTCGAGATCACTTCGGAGAAGATACCGAACGCTGGCAGGATCAGGATGTACACCTCAGGGTGCCCCCATGCCCAGAACAGGTTCACGTACATCATTGGATTGCCACCAAGTTCATTGGTGAAAATGTGGAAATCCAGGTAACGGTCAAGCGACAGCAGCGCCATGGTAGCGGCCAGGATCGGGAACGAAGCCACGATCAGCACGTTTGCCCAGGTGCAGGTCCAGGTGAAGATCGGCATGTCCATCAGTTTCATGCCAGGGGCGCGCATTTTCAGCACGGTGGCCAGAAAGTTGACCCCCGTCAATGTCGTCCCGAGTCCTGATAACTGTAGCGCCCAGATGTAGTAGTCCACACCCACGCCCGGACTGTATTGCAGGCCCGACAATGGCGGATACGCAACCCAACCGGTCTTGGCGAATTCGCCGACGCCCAGGGACACGTTGATCAGCACAACGCCGGATACCAGCAGCCAGAAGCTCAGGGAGTTCAGGAACGGGTAGGCAACGTCACGCGCACCGATCTGCAGCGGCAAGGCCAGGTTCATCAAGCCGGTGAAGAATGGCATCGCCATGAAGATGATCATGATCACACCGTGGGCGGTGAAGATCTGGTCATAGTGTTCAGGTGGCAGGTAGCCAGGCGAACCCTCGGTGGCCATGGCCAACTGGGTACGCATCATGATGGCGTCGGCAAAACCACGCAGCAGCATGACCATGGCAACGATGACGTACATGACGCCGATTTTCTTGTGGTCAACCGAGGTCAGCCACTCGGTCCACAGGTAGGTCCACTTCTTGAAGTACGTGATACCCGCAAACAGTGCCAGACCACCCAGCGCGATCATGGCGATGGTAATCATCACAATCGGCTCGTGGAATGGGACCGCGTCCCAACTTAATTTACCAAACATCGTTTACTCCTCTGCCCCAGCAGTTGAATGCGCGCCTGTGTCAGAACCTTCAACCACGGCCACTTCTTTCTTCTCGTGCTTGACCGGCTTGCCTGGCTTCATACCTTCGTACTTGTCGACGATTTTCTGAAACAGGTTCGGCTCAAACGCGGAGTACAGGGCGACAGGGTTGTTCTGGCTTGGTTTGGTCAGGGCGTCGTATTCAGCTTGATCAAGCTGTTTAGGTGCGGCCTTGACTTCGGCTACCCAGGCGTCAAATTCTTCCTGGCTCGTCGAGATCGCTTTGAATTTCATGCCGGTGAAGCCAGCGCCGCTGTAGTTGGCGGAGATGCCTTCCATTTCAGCTTTCTGGTTGGCGATCAGGTGCAGCTTGGTCTGCATGCCTGCCATCGCGTAGATCTGGCCGCCCAGGGCTGGGATGAAAAACGAGTTCATCACGGCGTCGGAGGTGATCTTGAAGTTAAGCGGAGTGTGCTCCGGGAACCGGATCTGGTTCACAGTGGCGATACCCAGGTCCGGGTAGATGAACAGCCACTTCCAGTCCAGCGCGACCACTTCGATGTTGATCGGCTTGACGTCGGATTCCAGCGGACGGTACGGGTCCAGTGCATGGGTGGACTTGTAGGTCACATAACCCAGGGCAATGATGATGAGGATCGGGACCAGCCACACCGCGATTTCGATCTTGGTGGAGTGCGACCACTTCGGCGCGTAGGTAGCGCTGGTGTTGGACGCGCGGTATTTCCAGGCGAAGGCGAAGGTCATGATGATCACAGGGATCACGACCAGCAGCATCAGCAGGGTGGCGGTGATGATCAGGTTTCGTTCATCCAGACCGACCTGTCCTTTTGGGTCGAGCAAGGTCCACTTGCAGCCTCCCAGCATTAACATCATGCCAAGCAGCGGCAAAAAGCCTAGTAATCGGGGGTACCTGTTTTTACTCATCTCACGACCTCTAAAGCAGCTTGCGCAATGCAGTTGGGTTTTGATCGCCAACACTTCACCCTGCCAAGGGTTGGCATTTCTCTTCGATTGAATAAGAGCCTGCCCGTTACGTCATAGCTGTACGTCGCACGGACCTGCGGTGAGTTCTTATTCGATTTCGTGGCTAAAGGCCTTGTTACAGACCAATTCCATTTGGTGCGGAAAGTTGAAAGGCTGCCGGAACCTGGGATCGCACAGAGCCTTCCATCTGCTCCTCGACCGCTCCAATGCTCAAATATTGAACAGCACCGGACATTCAGTGCGGGCGATTGTAGTTAGCTAGCGATGTATAAACCATGTCTGATAAAGAAATAATTTTTATCGATTACAGCAATAATACTTCACCATTCCTGCAAGGGTTCGCGATGTTATCGCGTTCAATTCTCAACAAAAACCACAAAAATTGCGCTGTTATTGGGCAGATTGCCACTCCCCTTACGCTGTGTAAGGGCATGGCAAACGTGGCAAAGTCCCCATAAAACAAGGCATTTGCAGAGCGCTCATGGGCTCAAACCTCACGCGCCCGGCGGTGTCTTTCAAACCACGAATTGACAGCACGTTTTGTGCCCCGGATGCAAATTCAGCGGCCGGTTCGGCCATTCAGAAATGCCCTGCGACAGCCTCCGTGTGACAACATGTCGCACGCTGCGCGCACTATTCATTGCCGCTCGTCACGGCTCTTTCACAAATCCCTACACACAAAAACGCCCCAGCCTTCACTCAAGGAGACCGGGGCGTTTTAGTGAACGGGTTCAGGCTTTGGGGTGACGATTACGATAGATGCACAGGGGCACCAGGATTGCCGTCAGCACGAACGCGACCAACGCCCATTGCGCCAGGGACAGGCCGAGGATCGGCGGATAGGGCGTGCTGCAGAAACCATCGACCTGAAAGCCCAGGGGAAACACTTTGGCCAGGGGCAGGTCATCGACGATCGGCTGCAGCACATCGATGCCGCAGCTGACCTGAGGGAAGAACTGGGTGTACACATGATGACCGGCAGCGGCCACACCGCCCAGGGCGCTGAGGACCACCAGCCCTTCAAAGAACGTGACCGCACCCTTGCTGCGCATGGCAGCGCCGAGGAAGGCGAAGATCGCGATCAACAGCAAGGCATAGCGTTGCAGGATGCACAGCGGGCACGGCGCTTCGCCCAGCACCACTTGCATGTACAGCGCTCCGCCGATCAGCGCCAGGCAGATGATGCCCAGCAACACCAGAAAGCGCCGCTCCCTGCCCAAACGCAATTCGTCACTCATCTCTGGTTTCCTTTGTCTGTTTGCCCAATGGCAACAAGTTTACACACAGGCACCCGTTAAAACAGAGAGGGGTTAACAACGGATTAATCAGGAAAAATGAAGAGCTAAATGTGGGAGGGGGCTTGCTCCCGATAGCGGTGGATCAGTCAGCTTATCTGTCACTGACATACCGCTATCGGGAGCAAGCCCCCTCCCACATTGGTTCACTGTTGCTGTGAAGAACTTACTCCAGCGACGCAGCCGGGCCGAAGAATTCGTAGCGGCTTTGTTTCTCGGGCACACCCAGGGCCTTGAGGTGGCGCTTGATCGCCGCCATGAAGCCTTTAGGCCCCAGGAAGTACGCATCGATGTCGCGCCCCTCGGGCAGCCACGCCGCCAGTTGTTCCTGATTCAACAGGCCGACCTTGTCCGCCGCCGGGCTTACGCCGTCATCCTCGGCATAGCAGTAGAAGCGCTTGAGCTGCGGGTGCCTGGCGGCCAGCGCGTCTACCCAGTCACGGAACGCATGCACCCCGCCGTTACGCGCGCAGTGGATGAAATGCACGGGGCGCTCGGTGGCCAGGGCCGCTTCGAGCATCGGCAGGGTTGGGGTAATGCCCACCCCGCCGCTGATCAGCACCAGCGGCTTGTCGCTGGCGGCCAGGGTGAACTCGCCCGAGGGCGGGAACAGGTCAATACTCGCGCCGACGTGCAACTGGTCATGCAGGTAGTTGGACACTCGCCCACCGGCTTCGCGCTTGACGCTGATGCGGTACAGGCCGTCATTGCTCAGGGCCGACAGGGAATAGTTGCGCCGTACTTCCTCGCCGTCGAGCACCAACTTCATGCCGATGTATTGGCCGGGAGCAGCGCTGAGGATCGGGCCGTTGTCCACCGGGGCGAAGTAGAACGAGGTGATCTCGTCGCTCTCCTCCACGCGCTTGACCAACCGGAACGGCCGCGCACCGCGCCAGCCACCGGGCGCCTGGGCTTTCTCGTCGTAGATAGCCGCTTCGGCACCGATCAGGATATCCGCCAACTGCCCATACGCCGCGCCCCAGGCGCTCATCACCTCAGGGGTGGCAATCTCGCTGCCGAGCACTTCGGAGATCGCCCGCAGCAGGCAGGCCCCCACGATCGGGTAGTGTTCCGGCAGGATCTGCAAGGCCACGTGCTTGTTGATGATTTTGGCCACCAGATCGCCCAACTGGTCCAACTGGTCGATATGCCGCGCGTACATCAGCACGCCATTGGCCAAGGCGCGCGGCTGCTCGCCGCTGGCCTGGTGGGCCTGATTGAACAGCGGGCGAACTTCGGGGTATTCGGACAGCATCATGCGGTAGAAATGGGTGATCAACGCTTCGCCACCGCTTTCCAGCAGCGGCACAGTGGATTTGACGATGGCACGGTCTTGGGCGCTCAGCATGGGAGACTCCTGGGTCTTTTCATTCGTTGCCCTCAAGTACTCAGTAATCGTGCCAACTAATAAATCCAGTTTTTTCAGCAACTTAAATACCGCATAGTCAGAATGACCTCCTGCAGCTTATAGTCATAAGGACTACAAGGAGTCATTATGACTGCACAATCGCTGCTCACCACCCTGCTGCCCCTCGTAGCCGACCTGTCACGGGACTTGCCCGAAGGCGAGCGCTATCGACGCCTGCTGCATGCCATGCGCGCCCTGTTGCCGTGTGATGCCGCCGCCTTGCTGCGTCTGGAGGGCGAATGGCTGGTGCCGTTGGCCGTGGATGGCTTGAGCGCCGATACCTTGGGCCGACGCTTCAAGATCAGCGAACACCCGCGTTTTGCGCTGCTGCTGAGCAGCCCCGGCCCTACCCGCTTTGACAGCGACAGCGAATTGCCCGACCCCTACGACGGCCTGGTGGAGGGCCTGCACGGGCAGCTGGAAGTGCACGACTGCATGGGCTGCCCGTTATTTATCGACGACCAGCCGTGGGGCCTGCTGACCCTGGACGCCCTCGACACCGAGCGCTTCGAACGGGTCGAACTCGACGCCCTGCAAGCCTTCGCCAGCCTCGCCGCCGCCACGGTCAACGTCGCCGAGCGCATTGAGCGCCTGGCATTGCGCGCCGAAGACGAACACCAGCGCGCCGAGATCTACCGCCAGGCCAGCGGCCAGCAGCACAAGGAAATGATCGGCCAGAGCAAGGCGCACAAGCGCCTGGTCGAAGAAGTCAACCTGGTGGGCGGCAGTGACCTGACCGTGCTGATAACCGGTGAAACCGGGGTCGGCAAGGAGTTGGTCGCCCAGGCGATCCACGCCGCGTCTTCCCGTGCCGACAAACCGCTGATCAGCCTCAACTGCGCCGCGCTGCCCGAAACCCTGGTGGAAAGCGAGCTGTTCGGCCATGTGCGCGGCGCCTTCACCGGCGCACTGAATGAGCGCCGGGGCAAATTCGAACTGGCCAATGGCGGCACGCTGTTTCTGGATGAAGTGGGCGAGCTGTCGCTGAGCGTGCAGGCCAAGCTGCTGCGGGTGCTGCAAAGCGGCCAGTTGCAGCGCCTGGGGTCGGACAAAGAGCATCAGGTGGATGTGCGCCTGATTGCCGCCACCAACCGCGACCTGGCTGAAGAAGTGCGCCATGGCCGCTACCGCGCCGACTTCTACCACCGCTTGAGCGTCTACCCGCTGCAAGTGCCTGCGCTGCGTGAACGCGGGCGCGATGTGTTGCTGCTGGCCGGTTTTTTTCTGGAACACAACCGCTCACGCATGGGCCTGGGCAGCCTGCGCCTGACCAGCGATGCCCAGGCGGCGCTGCTGGCCTACGACTGGCCGGGCAATGTGCGCGAGCTGGAACATTTGATCGGACGCAGTGCGCTCAAAGCCCTGGGGCATTGCCGCGAACGTCCGAAGATTCTCAGCCTGAGCGCGGCGGATCTGGACCTGCCTGATGTCAGCGCAGCCGCCATCGAACCACCGGCCGCTGTCGCCCGCGACGTCACCGGCGACCTGCGCCAAGCCACCGAGCATTACCAGCGCCAGATCATCAACGCCTGCCTGGAACGCCATCAACACAACTGGGCCGGCGCCGCCCGAGAACTGGGCCTGGACCGCGCCAACCTTGGCCGTATGGCCAAGCGCCTTGGCATAAAATAGCCAATGTGGGAGGGGGCTTGCCCCCGATGGCAGTGTGTCAGCCAGCACATTTACACCTGACCCACCGCTATCGGGGGCAAGCCCCCTCCCACATTTAGACTGTCTTCACTTTGAAGACCGGGCTCACACCCTTCGGCTTGCGAAACACCAACACATTACCCAACATCACCAGCACCAACCCCGCCAGGGCCGGTGCCGTCCATTGATAACCCTCGGCAAAGGCCGATACGTTCAGCGCCACCACCGGAAACAACACAGTGCAATACGCCGCCCGCTCCGGCCCCATGCGGCCGACCAGCGTCAGGTAGGCGGTAAAGCCAATCACCGAGCCTGGAATCACCAAGTACCACAAGGCGCCGATGTAGCGCGTGCTCCAGTCCATCTCGAACGGAATACCGCGCACTGCGCAATACGCCGCCAGCATCGCCGCACCATAGGCCATGCCCCAGGCGTTGGTGATCAAGGGCCGCAGCCCGGCTTTCTGTTGCAGGCTTGAGAGCATATTGCCCGCCGAAAAACACAGCGTGCCCAGCAAGGCCAGGCCCAGGCCGAGCAGGGTCTGTGGGCTGGCGGCGTGCCCTGCCAATTCGGGCCAGAACAAACAGCCCAGGCCGAGCAAGCCAAGGCCGCCGCCCATTAACACATTGCGCGCGACCCGCTGGCCGAAAAACACCCGGGCATTGAGCGCGTTCCACAAGGTCGCCGTGGAAAACACCACCGCTACCAAGCCGCTGGGAATCCATTGGCTGGCGGTCAGAAAACACATGAAGTTGACGCAGAACAGGCACAGGCCCTGGGCCAGGCAAATCAGGTGCCCGCGCCGGTTCATCACCTGCAGCCGGCGGCTGAGCAGCAACAGCACGAACAGCACCAGGGCCGCCAAGGCGAAGCGGTAAACGATCGACACGGGAATCGCCACCACGCCCAACTGCCATTTGAGCGCGATCCAGGTCGTGCCCCAGATCAGCACAGTGAGTACATACAGGAAAAGGTTCATAGCGGGCTCCGGTGAGTGAGCCACAGTGTCGCGTTTTCCCCGTGCGACGCTCTTGCACATTCTTGCGCTTTTGTCGGGGGCGGGGATCACAGCGCCATGACGGCGGAGTAGGATGCAAAACGTCGGAGAACACACCATGCCAGAGCTGCAATCGCTGCACGTCTTTCAAGCCCTTAACCGCTCGCCCAACGCACGCCTGGAAGCCTGCGCCGAGCTCGGTGACGGACTGTCTGCGGCGTTGTGGAGCAACCACCACGATGCCCAGGATTACCAGGCGCCCAGCCATCACACCTTGTCGTGCTACATCGGCGGCGGCACCGGCACTTTTCGCCGTGACCAACCGGGCACCAAGGGCGGCCCCGACAAACTGTGCATCCTGCCGGCCGAGCACCAATCGGCCTGGGTGATCAATGGCCAGATTCGCCTGGCCCATGTCTATTTCAGCCCCGAACAATTCGCCCTCGGCTGCGTCACCCTGCTCGACCGCGAGCCCCGTGAGCTGCAGCTGCGCGAAAGCACCTTCCTCGAGGACGCCAGCCTGGCCGCACGCTTTCACCAGTTGATCGCCCTCAACTGGCAGGAGCCCGGTGAGCGCCTGCTGACCAGCAGCCTGGCCCATGAAATGCTCAGTCATACCCTGCTCAGCCAGGTCGGCGCCCGCGAAGGCCTGCGCGTCAAAGGTGGGCTGGCCGCGCACCAGCGACGGCGCTTGGTGGAGTACATCGACCATCACCTGCAGGACGCCATCAGCCTCGGCCAACTGGCCGGCCTGTGCGCGCTGTCGGAATATCATTTCGCCCGCATGTTCCGGCAAAGCTTCGGTCTGCCGCCCCACCAATACCTGCTGGCGCGCCGGCTGGCCCGTGCCAGGGCGCTGTTGCGCGACAGCGCCCTGGCCGTGGGTGAGATTGCCTGGCGGTGCGGGTTTTCCAGCGCCAGTCATTTCAACCAGCGCTTCCGCCAAGCCATGGGGGCGACGCCTGGGGACTATCGCCAGGCCTTTCGCACTTAGCCCATCAAGCCCAGCGTCTTGGCCTTGGCCACTGCCTGGGTGCGCCGCTCTACCCCGAGTTTGCTGTGGATACGCCGTGCATGGGTCTTAACGGTGTGCAGGGAGATATACAGGCGCTCGGCAATTTCCAGATTGGAGTTGCCCAGGGCGATCAACTGCAGCACTTCCAGTTCGCGCAGGCTCAGCGGGTTTTGCGTGGCGCCGACTGGCGCGGCCTGCGGTTCCAGCCCCAACTCACTGAGCAACCCCGGCGCACGTAAACGCAACTCGCGCACCGCCTGCTGCACCTGGCAACGCGCCGCCAGTTCCAGGCCGGCTTGCAGGGCCAGTCGCGCCCGCGCCGGCTCGCCCAGCCGCCAGGCCACCTCCCCCAGCACCAGCTGCAGTTCGGTTTCCAGGCAAAGCATGCCGCGTTGGCGGGTGCTGTCGAGCAAAGCGCCAAGCCGCTCGAGCGGGTGTTCGGCGCAGCCCAGCCTGACCTCGGCCAGCACCAACAGGTACTCAAGACGCGGGATCAATTCCAGCGTGGCCGGCGGCGCCTGCTTGGCGCAGGGCCCATGGAAGTGACGCAACACGCGGCGCATCGCTTGCACCGTCAACTCCGCGCGCCCTTGCTGCAACCAAAAATGCGCGCTGACCAACAACAGGACCGCGCGATACACCAGGTCGGGGACATGGCGCTGCTGCATCAGCCGCTCGGCATCGCGCAACTGGATAAACGCCTGGGCGTAATCACCGCGATTCGCCGCCAGCAGCGCCAGCCCGAGAAACCCGTAGAGCACCCGCTTGTCCTGGCTGTGCAGGCAGATGTTCAAACCGGCCTCGAAACACTCGCTTGCCAATGCGTCCTGACCTTGGCGCAAGGCGAGATGCCCGCGTCGCAGGGCGATACGCCCCATCAGCGGCCCAGCCTGCAAGCGCTGCTCGACCAGCATCGCCTGCAGGCTTTCCAACAGGCTCTGCGCCCGGTAAGGCGCGCCGCGTTGTTCCAGCAATTGGGCGTGATCCAACTCAAGCAAGGCCTCCAGCACCAGCGAACCGTGGGCGCGGGCCAGGCACAGCGCTTCGCGATTCAGCGCTTGGGCCACGTCCAGCTCACCGCGCAGCATGGCTTGCTGGGTCAGGCCCGACAGGCACATCAAGCGCGATGTCCAGGCGCTCTCGGGCAAGGCTTGCAGGGCCTCGAGGAAATGCTCGCGGGAACCCTCGGCATCGCCGCTCAGGTGCAGTAACCAGCCGACTTGCGCCTGCCAGCGCGCCACCAGATGACGCTGCGCCGCCGCCGTCGGTCGCGGCGCGAATCGAGCCAACTGGTCGATGCACACCGCCGCCTGCTCGAACCGCCCGGCAAACAGCAATGCCGCCGTGACCAGACCCACCAGCGGTGCCGAGCCGAGCATCAGTTCATCGCCATGCTGCTCATGCAGGCGCAACAGCAGCACCGCATTTTGTCCGCGGAACAAGTCTTCGAAACTGAAGTGCTGCAACAGGCTCACTGCGCCCTCATATTCCTGCGCCAGCAGCGCCTGTTCAAAGGCCGCCTGCCAGTCCTGCTCGGCGCTGAACCACTGGCACGCGCGCCGGTGCCAGGCGCGCTTGGCCGGCCAGGGTTCTTCACGCAGCAAACGCGCCAGGGGCGCAAAAATGTGCAGCCAATCGGTGGTGCCTTCCCAGGGTTGGATAAACGCACCGAGCGCTTGCAGCTCGCGCAGGTACTGGGCGCCGTCACCCGAGCCGAACAGGTGTTCACACAGGCCGGTATTGAAGCGCGGCAGGTTGGCCAGCACCCGCCAGGCTTCGGCCAATTCCGCTGGCAAGCTGCTGAACACTTCGTGTTGCAGATAATCGAGCAGGGTTTTATCGGGATGGCCGTCACCGAGCAGCGCAATACGCACCCCGGCGCACCATCCGGCGCTGAATTGCATGATGTTGTCGACGCTCTGCCCTGGGCCGAGCAACGCCTGGATTTCCGTCGCGCTGAACGAAAGTTCCGTACTGCCGCACTCCAGCAATTCGTCATCGAGCAACAGGCGCGGCCAATTGCACGCCGGCCGCCGCCGCGCGCCCAGCCACCAGGTCAGCGCCGGGCTGCTGGCGGTGAGCAACCGGTCCAGCAAGGCGTCCAATGCAGGCGCGGGCAGCCGGCAAAAATCGTCGAGGAACAGCCACGCCGAGTGTTGCCAACGCCCCAGGTCCAGCAATAACGTCGCTTCATCGGTGTAAGACAGCCCAAGGCTGTGGGCCAGGCGCCGGGAGAAATCCACCGGGCATGCAACTACGCCATTGAGCGCCAACCAGTGAACCTGGCACCCAGGCGGCGCCTGCAACGCGCACTCGGCAAGCAGCGCGCTCTTGCCACTGCCGCCCGGCGCGCACAGCAGCTTCACCCGCGCCGGTGCCGCGAGCAAAGGCGCGGCCAGGCGCGGGCGCAGCAGATGGTGAGCGGACAGCCGGGGCATGAATCCAGGACGGTCCAGGCAGCGTGTCATGGCGGTCATTGCTGCATCCTGCTTTTTTATTGTGATGCAACCCTAGTCCTGTGGCGGGCGGTTGTTGAAGAAGTATTCAGCGGGGTGATTGAAAGACATGCGCAAAACCCAATGTGGGAGGGGGCCCCCGAATGATCATTCCCACGCTCTGCGTGGGAATGCCTCCTGGGACGCTCCGCGTCCCGCCAACCGTCGCGCACAGGTGACGCAGAGCGTCACGGGCTGCATTCCCACGCGGGAGCGTGGGAATGATCTTTAGCGCACGCCTTCGGACCTGAGCGCCGCGGGGGTGTAATCCGCTGCCTTGGCCGCGAAGCCGAAGACGAAGCTGCTCTTCTCCTCGTTCTTCATACCCAACGCGAGATAACGCCCGGCGATCAGGTCGTACAGGGTTTCCACGGTGTAGGCCGGTACCTGGTGGTCGTAATAGAACTGCGCATGGCCTTCGGCGACGCGCCACAGTTGGCCGCGACCGTCGTAGTGGTCCACCAGGGCGACTTGCCAGCTGTCTTCGTCAATGTACATGTGGCGCTTGGCGTAGATGTGGCGCTCGCTCGGCTTGACGGTGCCGACCACTTCCCAGACGCGATGCAGCTCATAGCGGGTCAGGTCCTGGTTGATATGCCCGGCCTTGATGATGTCGTCGTATTTGAGGGTCGGCGAATCGAGCTTGTAGCTGTTGTAAGGGATGTACAGTTCCTTCTTGCCCACCAGTTTCCAGTCATAGCGGTCGGGCGCGCCGGAGAACATGTCGAAGTTGTCGGTGGTGCGCAGGCCGTCGGAGGCGGTGCCCGGCCCGTCATACGAGACCTGCGGCGCCCGCCGCACACGGCGCTGGCCGGCGTTGTAGATCCAGGCCAGGCGTGGCTCCTTCACCTGGTCGAGGGTTTCGTGCACCAGCAGCACGTTGCCGGCCAGCCGCGCTGGCGCCGTGACCGATTGCTTGAAATAGCTCAGCACGTTGGCCGCCTTGGCCTGGTCGATATCGGGGATGGCCTGCGGCACCGCCACTTCCTCTTCGAAGCGGATCGGCGTGTAGCTGCCGTTGGTCTGTGGCGTGGCCTGGGTGATGATGCGGCGCAGGTTGCCGCCGTGGTAACGGGTGATGTGATTCCACAACACCTCCACACCGTTTTTGGGAATCGGGAACGCGTAGTAACGGTTACCTGTGAAGTTCTCCAAGCCGTTGCCGTCGTTGATCGCCTTGACGTTCAGTGCGCTGCGCTTGATCGACTCGTAGATATCCGCCGGCAGGTTGACCGTACGGTGGCTCGGGTACACCGGGATCTTGTAGGTCTCGGGGTAGCGCTTGAACATCGCCACCTGGCCGTCGGAGAGTTTGTCCTTGTACTTGTCGACGGTGGCGGCGGTGATCACGAACAGCGGTTTTTCACTGGCGAACGGATCGGCGAGAAAGCCCTTGCTGTCCACCGCGCCGGCGTTTTTCGGAATGCCGCCGGTCCAGGCCGGGATCGAGCCATCGGCGTTGCCGGCTTTTTCGGCGCCCACCGGGGTCAGGCTGGTGCCGAGCTTGGCGGCTTCTTCCGGCGATACCGCGGCCATCACGTGGGCGGCCAGCAGACTCAGGGCCAACGCTGCAATTGTCTTACGCATAGTTCTTGTCCTTCTTTAAGCCAAGTCAGAAGTTCACGCCGAAGCTGAGGGCGAGGAAGTCACGGTCGGTCAGGGTGTTGTAGTCGCCGCCAAAGAAGTCGGTGTAGCTGAGACTGGCGGTGTAGGTGCTGCGGTAGTCCGCATCCACGCCGACGCTGATGGCCTTGGCGCCTTTGTTGAACAGGCCGTTGGGGCCGTAGCCGGCGACATCATGGGACCAGGACAGGTTGGGCTTGAGGTTCACCCCGGCAATCGCGTTGTTGTAGTCAAGGATCGCCCGCGCGCGGTAGCCCCAGGAGGTGGAGGTGACGAACCCGTCGGTGTCACCCTGGAAACCATAGGCGCCATACACCGAGTCACGGCCGTAACGCAGTCTGGTTTTGTCTTCCAGGCCAGCGACGTGCACGACGGCCGCTTCGCCCACCAGGGTCAGGCGCTCGGCGCCCAGCACCTGGTCGAAGAACTGGGTCATGGTGCTTTGGATCTGGGTGATTTCCTTGCGACGGTAGCCTTTGTTGTCGGCCCCAAACGAACTGCGGATCGGCGACGCGGTGTTGCCGGCAATCGGGTTGACCAGCGCCAGGGTCAGGTCGGTGGTGTTGAGTTGCACGGGCGCATTTGGCCGATAGCTGATTTCGCCGGTCCACGCCGTACCGGTGGGCAAGGTGGTGGAGAAGCTGGCACCGAACAGACGGATATCTTCCGGGTAATCCAGGTAGTACTGGCCACGCCCGAGCATGGTGCTCTGGGCCAGGGCCCCACCAAAGCCCGGCGGAGCGGCGGCGCCAATGGCGCCGATGGTTGCCAGGTTGGTATTGGCGGTAATCGTGCCCACGGTCGGGGTGCGGCTGTGGTAGTTCATGAAGTACAGACCGTATTCGGTGTCGTCACCCAGCCAGCGCAACGCGGCGCCGAACTGGCCGGAGTCACGCGCATCACGGTCCGCAGCGCGCTGCACCACCACACCCTCGCGGGTGACCACAAAGCCTTGGCCGCGTGCCGCTGCAATCGGTTGCAGCGGTGCAATCCCCGGGCTGCCCACCGTGTAGTTACCGGTGCAGCCATCCGCCGCCACGTCACCGCCGAAGAAGGTGCCGCAGTTGTCCAGTACGGTCTGGTCCCATTCCAGTTGGTAGAAACCTTCTACGGTGAGCTGATTGGTCAGGCTCTGGGAGGCGAACAGCATGTTCACCGGGATCAACCCTTCCTTGATCTCGGCCCCCGGACGACGGAACGCCGACACGTCGATCGGGTTGATGCTGTTGATGGAGTTACCGATGAAGGTACTTTCACCCCAACTGACCACTTGCTTACCGGCGCGCACGGTGCCGGGCAGGTCGCCCAGGGAATAGTTGTGGTAGACGAAGGCATCGAGAATCTGCGCACCGCTGGATTTGGCGCCTTCCTTGCGGTTGTGGTCGCTGATCTGCTTGAACTCGCGGTCTTCGTCCTTGAGCTCGAAGTCGTACCAGTACTTGCCGCGCACGAACACACCGGTGTCGCCGTATTTCAGTTCAAGATCATGCAGGCCCTTGAAGATTTTCGAGAAGGTTTCGCCCTTCTTGAAGTTCAGGCGCCCGTCATCCCCGGTGGACGCCTGGCCCGTGCCGCCGTTGACGGTGCCGACCAGGCTTTTGTCGGCATCCCGCGTGCCCCAACTCGCACCGACCGATAGCGAGGAATCGAATTGCCCTTCGATCTCGCCAATATTGAACGAAACAGCGTGGGCCTGGGCACAGCAACCCAAGGCAACCGCAGCGGCCAGCGCCTGTGGCGTGAAGATGGCGCGCATTGTTGTTTTTGTCATGCGTCTTCCCCGGTGAGTGACAGAAGGCCCCACCCTACTGCCGCCCAGGAGGAGCGATAAGCGCACCAAGGAGGTATTCGTGTTGTCGCTCGAAAGGATGACGGGCCGCGCGGGCCATGGGTGCGGCGCGCGTCATGGATTGGATGGATGGTGGCCTATCAGAAGCATCGATGGCATGCGCTCAATTATTGTCGTTTTGGTAACAGTCCTTGTCCTGAACTGCTATTACTCATTCTGTTACAACCGACTATGCTTATTTCGCTTTCAGAGCAAACAGCCCGCTCCGAGGCTCTGGAGAAAAGCTTGAATTCAACGGATTGCCAAGACATTCAATCTGTTACCAGTGTTCACTGACGTTGATTTATCGCTCCTTGATCCAACGTCTTACTTCGGCCGCTGCCTGTGCAGCGGCCTTTTTTATGCCTGGAATAAAAACGGGGCGCCATTGACGCCCCGTTGGATTCACTGTTTTTACGGCAACGATCAGAGGCTGAACTTCTGCAAGTTGGCCATCATCTCCTTCAATGCCTCGATCGTGTCTTTGGGGTGCGCCGCCCCTTCGAAGTCGCAGATCTGCTGCCAGTGCGCCGCCACGTCATCCGGCGAAAAGCCCGCTTCGGGGTCAAAGCCTACGCCCAGGCTGCGCTCCCAGCGGGTTTTGCCGATCCAGCCGCCGCCCACTTCGAACAAACCTGAGGTTTCCTGGCAGGCTTCGCTGCCCAGGTACACCACCAACGGGCTGACCAGTTCCGGCTTGAGACGCTCGAACACTTGCGGCGGGATCAGCCCTTCGGTCATGCGCGTGGCGCCGGTGGGCGCAATCGCGTTGACCAGGATGTTGTTCTTGCGCCCTTCCAGCGCCAGGGTGCGGGTCAAGCCATACAGGCCAAGCTTGGCCATGCCGTAGTTGGACTGGCCAAAGTTGCCGTAGATGCCCGAGGTGGACGCGGTGAAGATCACCCGGCCATAGCCCTGCTCGCGCAGATGCGGCCAGGCGGCGCGGGTGACTTTGTAGGCGCCTTCGACATGCACCCGGTAAACCAGGTCCCAGTCGCTGTCATCCATCTTGTGGAAGGTCTTGTCGCGCAAGATACCGGCGTTGTTCACCACCACATCGATACGGCCGAAGGCATCCAGTGCGTTCTGTACGATTTTATCGCCGTCGGTGACGGAATCATGGTTGGCGTGCGCAACGCCACCCGCTGCGCGGATTTCGGCCACCACCCGATCGGCCGCCGAGGCATTGGCGCCTTCGCCCTGGGTCGAGCCACCGAGGTCATTGACCAGCACCTTGGCCCCGTGCCGGGCGAACAGCAGCGCGTGGGCGCGGCCCAATCCGCCGCCGGCGCCGGTGACGATCACGACCTTATCCTGCAACTGCACTGACTGACTCATACCGAACTCCTTGGGCGACAATGGCAATGGGCAGAGTGTCCGGCACCGGGCCTTGGGTCACAATAAATACGGCCGACGCTGAATGGTGCTCGATAAGGCAGCGGGATGATGCCGCCTGGGGGCGCAAGGCTCAGGAATAGGCCGCACGCGCTGACCGCAGGCCAATACGCTCGCGAAACGCCTGGTAATGCCTGAGCACCTGGACCGGCGCCTCGAGTTGTGGGTAATGGCCGATATCGGCCAGCAAGATCGCATCAGCATTCGGCACTAGCTGTTGATAGCGCTCCACCATATGCGCGCCGGAAATGGGGTCGACCTCACCGTCGATGACCCGCAACGGCACGTCGCCGCGCTGCATTGCCGCCACCCAGCGGTCACGCAGGCGACGGCGCTGGGGAATGTAGTTGATCAGCTTGTGCAGGATGCGCGGGCCGTCGTTGTGTTCAATCAAACTCCAGAAATCATCCAGGGCGCTTTCGCTCGGTAGCGTCCGGGGACCAAAAATCTGGTTAAAACTGTTGGCCAGGCTACTTCGTCCAGAGGCTCGTCCGATCATCCAGCCCAGGGGGCTGAGCAATAACTTCTGCACCAAGGTTGCGCGATGGGTTTCGGGGAACAGCCCACCGTTGAGAAACGCACAACTGGCCATCTGGAACCGCCCTTCGTAATGCCGGGCCAGGAGTTCCTGGGCAACACTGTCGCCATAGTCATGGGCCAATATGTGCACCGGCTCTGCCACCCCCAGGTGTTCAAGCAACGCCTGTTGCAGGTCGGCTTGCTCCAGCAGGCAATACTCGTGATCCAGCGGTTTGGCCGATTCGCCGAAGCCGAGCATGTCGCAGGCGATCACCAGGTTGCGCTGGGCCAGGGGCTGCCACAGGTAATGCCAATCCCAACTGGCCGTGGGAAAGCCATGGATCAGCAGCAGCGGCTCGCCCTGCCCGGCCACCCAATAACGAATGGAGCGGCCGCGAAAGACGAAATCCTGGCCGCGTTTGCGCCAGGCGCTGAGCGGTATTTCGGCAAGTGGCATCAGCTTTTATACCCGGGGTCCTGGTTATCCAATGTGCGCAGCAGCGCCGGCCAGGCCAGCGCACCGCCCATACCTTGGGCGCTTTTTGTGACAGCCGCCACCATCGCCTTGGCACCGGCCAGAATCTGCGGCTCGATGGCAATCAACTCGACAGCGCCGTTCTGCGCCAGTACCTGGATGTCACAGGCGCGCTGGAAAGTGAACATCATCAGAAAGGTGTCGGCGATGGTCGCGCCGCACGTCAGCAGGCCATGGTTGTGCAGCATCAGAAAGTTGTGTTCGCCCAGGTCCGCCTGCAAGCGCGCCTTTTCTTCGTGATTCAGTGCGACGCCTTCATAGGCGTGATAGCCCAGGCTCGACAGCACAAACAGCGATTGCTGGCTGATCGGCAACACGCCCTGCTTTTGCGCAGACACGGCGACGCCGGCGGCAGTATGGGTGTGCAGCACGCAGGTCACGTCGTGGCGCACTTCGTGGATGGCGCTGTGGATGGTGTAGCCCGCGGGGTTGATCTCGTAGGGGCTGTCCATGCGCTTGTTGCCGGCCTGGTCCACCTTGACCAGGCTTGAGGCGGTGATTTCGTGGAACATCAGCCCATAGGGGTTGATCAGGAAATCATCGGTGCCCGGCACCTTGGCGGAAATATGCGTGAAGATCAGATCATCCCAACCGTGCATCGCCACCAGGCGATAGCAGGCCGCCAGGTCGACACGGGCTTGCCATTCGGCCGCGCTGACCTGATCTTTGACATTCTGTGACGATAGAACGGGGGCTAGGCTCACAATAATGACCTCCTTGGCGCATTTATTATTATTTTTTAAGTGATGAGCCAGTCTAGTCAGACGCCCTGGCTTGCGGAGTTGCCTTCGCAGCCAGCTTGATGACTGAGCGAGTCAGCCTGGAGAATAGTACAAACGCTGTCAGAGAAGCGCCGTCAATAAAAACACGCGGACAGCGCCTCACGGGGTCGGTCAGCGCTGCAGTGCAGTAATCAACTCGGCCAGCCACGGCTCGGCGTCGGTCTCCGGGGTCACGCTTTCGCTGGCGTCCAGGCGCAGCATCGGCAGCACTTCGTGCAAGCCCAACTCACTGAATACTTCGCGCATTTGCTCGCCGCCGCCGCAGAAGGTATCGCCGTAGCTGGCGTCGCCCAGGCCAATGACCGCACCGGGCAGGCCGCGCCAGGCGGCGGGCAACTGGTCGCGAATGCTTGAGTACAGCGGTTGCAGATTGTCGGGCAGCTCGCCCATGCCGGTGGTCGATGTGACCGCCAGGAACGCCTCGGGCGCGAAGGCCTGCACGTCGGCCAGCGTGGCACGCGGGTTGTGCCAGGCTTCAAAACCCGCTGCTTTGAGGATTTTTTCGGCGTGGCGAGCGACTTCTTCAGCTGTGCCGTAGACCGAGCCGGAAAGGATGGCGACTTTCATCAATCTGATCCTGTAATTGAGCGAAAGCGTAGGATATTAGCAGCTGGCGCAGATTTCTCAGCGCGCGCCGTGCAACATTCAAGACGTGTCATAAACTTCAGACCTCAACAACAAGCCATGGACCGCTCAATGATCAACGCCAAGCTGATGCAAATGGTCATCAACGCCTCCAACGACGGGATTGTCGTCGCCGAACGAGAAGGCGAAGACAAGCCACTGATCTACGTCAACCCGGCCTTCGAACGCCTGACCGGCTACACTCTGGACGACATCCTTTATCAGGATTGCCGTTTCCTGCAGGCGGGCGACCGTGACCAGCCAGGCCTGATGGCGATTCGCGAGGCGCTCGACAGCGGTGGCGCGTGTCGGGAAATCCTGCGCAACTACCGTAAGGACGGCACGCATTTCTGGAACGAGTTATCACTGTCAACGGTGTACAACGCGGCCGACCAGCAGACGTATTTCGTCGGCGTGCAAAAAGACGTCACCGTCCAGGTAAAAGCGCAGCAACGCGTCGCCCAGCTGGAAGCCCAGGTAGCCGAGCTTAAAGCTGAGCTGGCGGCGCTCAAGGTGACGAGTGGAATTAACAAGCTGTAAAAATGGCGCTCTTTAGAGTGATAATGGCCTTTTAACACCCAACTTTGAGCTATATCCATGCACCGCGATGCTCTTTTGACGCAGGACGAACTGGCGTTTATCCAGGACATGCAGCACAACCCGCAGCTCAACCTGCGGGATGCATGGTCGAGCCTGACGGTGAATGGCGGTGCGCAGATTCGCGATTTGCTCACGCGATTGGCCGCTCACGACCAAGTCACCATCCAGGCGCAGTTCGATAACCAGCAACTGACCTTTCCCCTGCACCTGGTGGAAGATGAGTTTCATGCGGTGCATCTTCGCCTGGGCGTGCCGAGTATCTTTGAAGACGGGCCGATGATCCGCCCGTGGCGCCTGGCCCTTGAAACACCGGTGGCCCTGGAGAACATCAAGGGCTACGCCAGTGCGCTGTGGGTGCACGAAGTGTCATTCAAGGGTGTGCTGGTGGAAGGGCGTGGCCGAGCCAAACCGCCGAAAACCTTTTCTTTGTGGTTCAGTCCGTCCGGTTACGAACGCATTGCGTTGCGTGGCACGCTGGAACGGGAAACCGCACGGGGCCTGTTTGCCTACCGTCTGAATCAGAGTGACGCAGGTGAAATCGAGCGCCTGCGCCAATTCATCCTGCACCAGCATCGTCTGGTGCATCCCCATGTACATGCCTGAGATCAGGTATCCAGACCGCCACTGAGAAACTGCTGCAAACGGCGCTGCATCTGGCGCCCTTCGCTGCCGAGGCAGCCGATGGACGTGCCGGCCAGATCGGCCTGCAACAGGTCCGATGCAGCGCCTGCGAGAAACAGCGGGCAGTCCAGGGTCAACGCCAAGCGGCTCAGCCGTGCAGCCAGGTCATGCTTATGCAAGTGATTGGAGAACATGACCAGCGCCTGGGGGCGGATCTTTTCACAGACCAGGGTCAACTCATCGACCGGCTGGTCCAAGCCCAGCACTTTCACGGGCGAATCCTCCCGGCTCATCAACAGCGCCGCCACCAGTAGCTCCAGTTTGCGGCACTCGCCCGGCAGGGCGCTCAGCAATACCTGGGGGGCGGGCGATGCGCTTGCCACCTGCAGGCGCAGCAACGTCTGCATGCACAGAAAAGAATCGAAAAACAGCCATTCACTGGCCTGGCCGAAACGGCCCTGGTAGCGCAGCAAGTCGCGCCACAACGGCATCAGAATGTCCTGAAACGCAATGCTCAGGGGATAGGTCGAGAACACCTGGCCGTACACGCTCTCCAACTGACGATCGTCGAACGCACTGATGGCATGCATCAGCCGGGCTCGCCACTGCGGCCATTCGCTGTCTTCGGCCGCGTCGCGCTCGGCACGAATTGCTTCGATCTGTTGATCGTCACGCGCCAGAATCTTGCCAACCTTGCTCACCGCTACGCCGCGTTCAGTCCAATCAAGAATACGCTTGACCGTCTCAATATCGGCCGTGGAGTAGAGACGGTGCCCGCTTTCGGTGCGCATGGGCTGGATCAGCCCGTAGCGCCGCTCCCACGCTCGCAGGGTGACCGGGTTTACGCCTGTCAATCTCGAGACTTCCCGAATCGGAAAAAGCTGATCTGAATCTGTCGAAATCAGACGCGAAATGCTATCAATCGGAGCGGTAATCAAGGGCATTGGTGACCAAATGTGGCAATGCTGGCTGAAGGGTATTTAACGCTTATCGACCTGTCTTTTTCAAGGCCGTACTTATCGGACCAACGTCTCTGGTGTATTTCGGCAAAAGAGGAATAATCCTTGCCTGTTTTTTAAGAGAGCGGCCTCACCCGGCCGCCTCTTTGTGCGCCACCTACCCGGTTCAGCGCACCCGTACATTTGGAGATATACCATGTCTACCTCACCCGTCACCTTGATGGTCGCGCGCCGCGTGGCCAAAGGACGCTATGAAGAGCTGATGGCCTGGCTGCGCGAAGGCGAACAACTGGCCACCGACTTCCCCGGTTACCTGGGTTCCGGCGTGCTGGCCCCGCCGCCCAATGACGATGAATTCCAGATCATCTTCCGCTTCGCCGACGAAAAAACCCTGCATGCCTGGGAGTTTTCCGCTTCGCGCAGTGCCTGGCTGAGCCGTGGCAGCGAACTGTTTGCCGACCCTTCCGAGCACCGCGTGAGCGGCATCGATGGCTGGTTTGGCGCCGTGGGAGCCCGCCCACCCCGCTGGAAACAGGCGGTGGCGATCTGGCTGGCGTTTTTCCCGGTGTCGCTGCTGTTCAATTTTGGCCTGGCACCCTTGCTCGGCGAACTGGACCTGTTCAGCCGGGTGCTGGTCAGCACCTTGGCGCTCACACCGCTGATGGTGTACTTCTTTATTCCGTTGTCGACGCACCTGCTGGCGAACTGGCTGCATCCCATGCCACCACGCAAGGCCAGCGAAGCCGCTGCCTGAGTACAGGGCAGACAGGTCGCTGGTATAGTTTCCACCTGCCAGCGACTAGAGCTTCCCATGACTGCAACCAACGCCCCGATCCTGATCACCGGTGCCGGCCAGCGCGTCGGCCTGTATTGCGCCGAACGCCTGTTGGACGCAGGGCAATCGGTCATCTTCAGCTACCGCAGCGAACGCCCAGGGGTGCAGCTGCTGCGCGAACGCGGTGCGGTCGGCCTGTTTGCCGATTTTTCCAGCGAAGCGGGGATTGTGGCGTTCATCACTGAGCTGAAGGCACATACCGACTCGCTGCGCGCGATCATCCACAACGCCTCGGCCTGGATCGCGGAAACGCCTGACGACGAAAGCCACGCCTTTACCGACATGTTCAGCGTGCACATGCTTGCGCCGTACCTGATCAACCGGCATTGTTCACCTCTGCTGCAACGTTCAACACCGGCCGATATCGTGCATATCAGCGATGACGTGGTACGCAAGGGCAGCCGCCAGCACATCGCGTATTGCGCCACAAAGGCCGGGCTCGACAGCCTTACCTTGTCGTTTGCCGCAGAGTTCGCGCCGCTGATCAAGGTCAACGGCATCGCGCCGGCCATGGTGATGTTCAATGAAGGCGACGACGCGGCCTACCGTGCCAAGGTCCTGGCCAAGTCGGCACTGGGCATCGAGCCCGGGCCTGAGGTGATCTACCAGAGCGTGCGTTACCTGCTGGACAACCCCTATGTCACCGGGACCACCCTGACCGTCAACGGCGGGCGGCATATCAAGTAAGCCGTTTTGAGGATGTTGTATGACCTTGTCCCTGCCCCACCATTACCGCGAAATCCTCAAAGGCCTGGGCGAAGACCCGGAACGCGAAGGTTTGCTCGACACCCCCAAGCGCGCTGCCAAGGCGATGCAATACTTGTGTCATGGCTACGAGCAGAACCTGGAAGAAATCGTCAACGGCGCGCTCTTCGCCTCCGATAACGACGAGATGGTGATCCTCCAGGACATCGAGCTGTACTCGCTGTGTGAGCACCACCTGTTGCCCTTTATCGGCAAGGCCCATGTGGCCTACATTCCGACCGGCAAGGTGCTGGGCCTGTCGAAACTGGCGCGCATCGTCGACATGTATGCCAGGCGCCTGCAGATCCAGGAAAACCTCACGCGGCAAATTGCCGACGCCATCCAGGACGTGACCCAGGCCGCCGGCGTGGCGGTGGTGATCGAAGCCAGGCACATGTGCATGATGATGCGCGGCGTGGAAAAACAGAATTCAACCATGAACACTTCGGTGATGCTCGGCGCGTTCCGCGAGTCGAACACCACGCGCATGGAGTTCCTGCAACTGATTGGACGGAGCAAGTAGCAATGCCACAACTTCAACCAGGCATGGCGCGCATTCGGGTCAAGGACCTGTGCCTGCGCACCTTTATCGGCATCAACGAGGACGAAATCCTCAACAAGCAGGATGTGCTGATCAACCTGACCATCCTGTATGCCGCCCAGGAAGCCGTGCGCGATAATGACATCGACCACGCGCTGAACTACCGCACCATCACCAAGGCCATCATTGCCCACGTCGAAGGCAACCGCTTCGCCTTGCTCGAACGCCTGACCCAGGAGCTGCTCGACCTGGTGATGAGCAACGAGTCGGTGCTGTACGCCGAAGTCGAAGTCGACAAACCCCATGCGCTGCGCTTTGCCGAGTCGGTTTCGATTACGTTAGCTGCAAGCCGTTAGCTGCAAGCTTCAAGCTAAAAGCCACACGCATTCCAACTTGCAGCTTGAAGCTTACCCGCTTGAAGCTATCTCGGAGAGATTCCATGAACGACCAACAACGCCTCGAACTCGAAGCCGCCGCCTTTCGCCGGCTGGTGTCACACCTGGACAGCCGCAAGGATGTACAGAACATCGACCTGATGAACCTGGCCGGCTTCTGCCGTAACTGCCTGTCCAAGTGGTACAAGGCCGAGGCCGACGAGCGCCAGATCGAGCTGAGCCTCGATGACGCCCGTGAAGTGGTGTACGGCATGCCGTACGCCGAGTGGAAAGCCCAATACCAGAAAGAAGCCAGCGCCGACCAACATGCGGCGTTTGCCAAAGGAAAAGCCCATGACTGACCTGAACACCCTGCGCGCCAGCCTTAACAGCGGCGAACACGCGTTTGCCGACACCCTGGCCTTTGTTGCCGCAGGTTACGACTACCAGCCACAAGCCTTCACCAACGGCGAGGTGGAAAATGCCGCCGGCCAGAACGAAGGTTCGTGCAAGACACTTGGATTGGCGTTGCTGGAAGGGTTGAGCGATCAGGAAGCGTTGCTGGCGTTTGGCGAGCATTACCGCTCAGTGGTGGCTACGCCTGACGGCAGTGACCATGGCAATATCCGTGCATTGATCAAACACGGCCTGGCCGGAGTGAAATTTGCAGCACAACCCCTGACCCGCAAATCCTGAGCCAAACACAGATCAAAATGTGGGAGGGGGCTTGCCCCCGATAGCGGTGTGTCAGTCAGTACATTGGGTACTGGACCACCGCAATCGGGGGCAAGCCCCCTCCCACATTTGTTTTGCAGTGCTGCTTAGAACGAGGCGTCTTTCAGACCGTCAAGGTAACGCTCGGCGTCCAGGGCCGCCATGCAACCGGCGCCGGCCGAGGTGATAGCTTGGCGGTAGACGTGGTCAGCCACGTCGCCGGCCGCAAAGATGCCGTCGATGTTGGTGGCGGTGGCATTGCCTTCACGGCCGCCCTGCACCACCAGGTAACCGTCTTTGGCTTCCAGCACACCTTCGAACAACGAGGTGTTCGGGGTGTGGCCGATGGCGATGAATACGCCGTCGACTTTCAGCTCGTCGAAGCTGCCGTCATTGTTCTTCAGGCGCGCACCGGTCACGCCCATGTTGTCACCCAGGACTTCGTCCAGCGTGGCGTTGAGCTTGAGGATGATCTTGCCTTCAGCGACGCGGGCGTGCAGCTTGTCGATCAGGATCTTCTCGGCGCGGAAGGTTTCGCGGCGGTGCACCAGGGTCACGGTGCTGGCGATATTGGCCAGGTACAGCGCCTCTTCCACGGCGGTGTTGCCACCACCGACCACAGCCACTGGCTTGTTGCGATAGAAGAAGCCGTCGCAGGTCGCACAGGCGGAAACACCTTTGCCCATGAACGCTTCTTCCGACGGCAGGCCCAGGTAACGGGCGCTGGCGCCGGTGGCGATGATCAACGCGTCACAGGTGTACACGCCGCTGTCGCCCGTCAGGCTGTAGGGCTTCTTGGAGAAGTCGACCTTGTTGATGTGGTCGAACACGATCTCGGTTTCAAAGCGCTCGGCGTGTTCTTTCATACGCTCCATCAGCACCGGGCCGGTCAGGCCGTGGACGTCGCCCGGCCAGTTGTCGACTTCGGTGGTGGTGGTCAACTGACCGCCCGCCTGCATGCCGGTGATCAGCAGCGGCTTGAGGTTGGCGCGGGCAGCGTAGACCGCAGCGCTGTAACCGGCAGGGCCGGAACCGAGAATAATCACTCGCGAATGACGGGTATCAGACATGACTCACTCCTATCGACCGCCCGGACAACAAGACGGCTGGAATAAAAAAGGACCGCGAAGCACTTGGGGAAGGCTTGAACTCGCAGATCCTGAAAATAATGGGTGCAGCGTATAGAGGGGGGCAAGATTAAGGAAATACGGAATAACAATCCAGCTCATAGGTGGTCTCTATGCAGTCGCCCGGTTTTGATCGAACCTCTTGTCCACTCAGGTGTAACCGCTGATGTCGCCACTTTCACCGCCACGGCAAAGCCGGTAAGGTCGGCGCGTTCGCCCTTCTGCTCGGAGTCTTCCATGCCTGCCCCCGCTCTTTCCGGCCCGCAATACCTGCGCGAAGGCCTCAAACTGGTGTTGAGCCCCGGCCTGCGCCTGTTCGTACTGCTGCCGCTGGCGATCAACCTGGTGCTGTTCGTCGGCCTGATCTACTTTGCAGGCCACCAATTCAGCCTGTGGGTCGACCACCTGATGCCCACGCTGCCCGGCTGGCTGAGCTTTTTGAATTACCTGCTGTGGCCGCTGTTCGTGGTGCTGGTGGTGTTGATGGTGTTTTTCACCTTTACCATGCTCGCTAATATCATCGCGGCGCCGTTCAATGGTTTTCTCGCGGAGAAAGTCGAGATCGTGGTGCGTGGCACCGACGACTTCCCGCCGTTCAGCTGGGCCGAGCTGATAGCGATGATCCCGCGCACCCTGGCCCGGGAAATGCGCAAGCTGGGCTACTTTCTGCCACGGGCCATCGGCCTGTTCATCCTGTCGTTCATTCCCGTGGTCAACCTGATCGCCGCGCCATTGTGGCTGCTGTTCGGCGTGTGGATGATGGCGATCCAATACATCGACTACCCGGCCGACAACCACAAGCTGGGCTGGAACGAAATGCTCGCCTGGCTGCGCCAGAAGCGCTGGCAGAGCATGAGTTTTGGCGGGATCGTCTACCTGGTGCTGCTGGTGCCAGTAGTCAACTTGCTGATGATGCCGGCAGCAGTCGCCGGGGCCACGTTGTTCTGGGTGCGCGAGCAAGGTGCCGAAGCGATGGCGGCGCAACAGGTGGCTCGGTCATAAATCCATCATCCCAGTGACACAATGAAGACATGGCCCGCAGCGACACTGTGGGTCATGACGACAGCTTCGCTCCACATCACCCTGATCACCGAAACCTTCCCGCCGGAAATCAACGGGGTGGCCAATACCCTTGGCCGCCTGTGCGACGGTTTGCGCGCGCGCGGCCATCAAATCGAACTGGTGCGCCCCCGCCAAGGCGTCGACCAGAGCCGGCCGAGTGACGATGAGTTGCTGCTGTGCCGCGGCTGGCCGTTGCCGGGGTATCCAGGGCTGCAGTGGGGCCAATCGTCGATGCACAAACTCCTGCGCCGCTGGACCCGCCAGCGTCCGGATGTGTTGTACATCGCCACCGAGGGGCCGTTGGGCTTGTCGGCGTTACGCGCGGCGCGGCGCTTGGGCATCAGCGTGGTCAGCGGCTTTCACACCAACTTCCAACAGTATTCGAACCAGTACGGCTTGAGCCTGTTGAGTCGCCTGGTCACCCATTACCTGCGCTGGTTTCATAACCGGTCGACGTTGACCCTGGTTCCCAGCGCGAGTCAGCGCCTGGAGCTGGAGCGCCGGCACTTCGAGCGTCTTGGGATGCTGTCGCGGGGGGTCGATAGCCAACTGTTCCACCCAGCCAAACGCGATGATGCTTTACGCGCAAGCTGGGGGTTGGAGAACGACGACATTGTGGTGCTGCACGTAGGACGCCTCGCCCAAGAGAAAAACCTCGGGCTGCTCAAACGCTGTTTCGACACGTTGCAGACCACCTATCCATCGCGGCGGCTCAAGCTGGTGATTGTCGGCGATGGCCCGCAGCGCAGCCTGTTGCAGCGCGATTTGCCCGACGCGGTGTTCTGCGGCGCCCAGCGCGGTGAAGCACTGGCGCGGCATTATGCTTCGGGCGATCTGTTCCTGTTTCCCAGCCTGACCGAAACATTCGGCAATGTGGTGCTGGAAGCCATGGCGTCCGGGCTGGGTGTGGTGGCCTACGACCAGGCAGCCGCGACCCAGCATATTCGCCACGGTTACAACGGTGTGCTGGCGATGCCGGGGGATGAGAACGCGTTTTGCGATGCGGCCGTGTGGCTGCTGGAAGAGCGCGAGACGCTGCGCCGAGCGCGGCTCAATGCCCGGCAACACGCCAGTCGCCAAGGGTGGCCGGCGATCATCGAGCAATTCGAGCGTCAGTTGCGCGATGTATGCAAGGACGGGCCTCCGGTGCCCGCCCTGGCGTCGCTTACACCAGGCTCGTCAACGCCTCACGACTGAACGGCAGAATGTCGGCCTCGCGACCTTCGCGCACCTTCACGGCCCAATCCGGATCCACCAGCAGCGCACGGCCCACGGCGACCAGATCGAACTCGTCGTTATTCAAACGCTCCAGCAGGTTCTCCAGGCTGGCCGGCTGCGCGACCTTATCGGTGTTGACCATGAACTGCAGGAACTCACCATCCAGGCCGACACTGCCCACGGTGATCGTCGGTTTCCCCGTCAGCTGGCGGGTCCAGCCGGCCAGATTGAGGTCGGAACCTTCGAATTCCGGCTCCCAGAACCGGCGCGTTGAACAGTGGAAAATATCCACGCCAGCGTCGGACAACGGCTTGAGGAATTCGCCCAACGCCTCGGGGGTTTGCACCAGGCGCGCGGTGTAGTCCTGCTGCTTCCACTGGGAAAAACGCAGGATGATCGGAAAATCCGGGCCGACCGCAGCACGGGTGGCCTGGATCAATTCGATAGCGAAACGTGAACGGTTGGCCAGGCTGCCGCCGTACTCATCGGTACGCTGGTTGCTGCCTTCCCAGAAGAACTGATCGACCAGATAGCCGTGGGCGCCATGGATTTCCACACCGTCCATGCCGATGCGTTGAGCATCTTTGGCTGCCTGAGCGAACGCCTCGATCACGTCCTTGATGTCCTGGCTGGTCATGCCGTGGACGACTACCTTGCCATCCTTGAGCTTCTCCATCGGGCCGTAGGCTGGCACGCTGCCGTCAGGTTCGGTACCGATACGGCGCACGGCGCCCACATGCCACAACTGCGGAACAATCTTGCCGCCCTCGGCGTGGACCGCATCGACCACTTTCTTCCAGCCGGCCAACGCCGCTTCGCCGTAAAAGTGCGGAACGTTGGGGTAGCCGTTGGAGGCTTGATGGCCGACCACGGTGCCTTCGGTAATGATCAGCCCTACACCGGCGGCGGCGCGACGGCGGTAGTACTCGATCACTTGGGCATTGGGCACGCCACCCGGGGAGAACGAGCGGGTCATTGGCGCCATGACCACGCGGGTCGACAGTTGCAGTGCACCGAGCTGGAACGGTTTGAACAAGGCTTGGACGGGCATGGAGCACTCCACATAAGACGGATTTATGATGTGGATAATATGGGCGCCGCTACTTGCTGGATAGCACTATTGATCTGGGTGATTAAGGCGATAAAAGCAACCGAATACCAGTAGGAGCGAGCTTGCTGGCGAAAGACCCGAGGACGCCGCGCATATCCAGAGCACACGCGTTATCGTTGGCGATTTTCGCGAGCAAGCTCGCTCCTACAGGGGCAGGGTTAGCCTAGGGCTTTTTCGATGGCCTGGACAATCGATGGATCTTCCGGTGGCGTACGTGGCGAAAAACGCGCCAGCACGCGGCCATCTTTGCCGAGCAGGAATTTTTCGAAGTTCCAGGTGATATCCCCAGGAAATTCAGCGCCCTCGCCCGCCAGCAGGCGGTAGAGCTGGTGACGCTCCGGCCCGTTCACCTCGAGTTTGCTGCCCAAGGGAAAGGTCACGCCATAGTTGAGGCTGCAGAATTGCTGGATCTCTTCCTCGGTGCCCGGTTCCTGGCCCGCAAACTGGTTGCACGGCAGGCCGAGCACGGTAAAACCCTGGTCCTTGTACTGCTGATAGAGGTTTTCCAACGCCGCATATTGCGGGGTCAGGCCGCATTTGGAGGCCACGTTGACCACCAGCACAACTCGCCCCTTGTAAGGCGCCAGCGGCAGCTCTTGCCCATCCAACGCTTTGAGTTTCAGGTCGTGGAAAGCACTCATGACGAACTCCAGATATCCTATTTTTCTACGCCTCGCGACGCCTTGAGCTTACAACCCGCAAGCCCGCAATTATAGACGCCCGTAACAAAACCCGCCTGCAGGTTACTGAGCGGTCGGCCACGGCAGGATCGGGATCGCCGTCACCGCGTTCTGCGGGCTGCCTTCGATCAGGCGGTCGCTGTAGACCAAGTACACCAACGTGTTGCGCTTCTTGTCGAGGAAACGCACCACCTGCATGGTCTTGAACACCAGCGAGGTGCGCTCCTTGAACACTTCGTCACCGTCCTTGAGCTCACCCTTGAAGTGGATCGGGCCGACCTGGCGGCAGGCAATCGAGGCTTCGGCGCGGTCTTCGGCCAGGCCCAGGCCGCCTTTGACGCCACCGGTCTTGGCACGGGACAGATAGCAAGTCACACCATCGACCTTGGGGTCGTCAAACGCTTCGACCACAATCCGGTCGTTGGGGCCGACAAACTTGAACACCGTCGACACCTGGGCAATCTCTTCGGCCGAGGCCAGCAGTGGCATGGCGAGCAACAGGCCAAGCAATCCCTTCATTACGCGCATCGGGTATTCCTTCGTTTAAACCAGAATGAGGTTATCGCGGTGCACCAGTTCCGGTTCCGCCATGTAGCCCAAGAGTCCGACAATCGCTTCAGACGATTGTCCAATAATCTTCTGCGCCTCCAGGGCACTGTAGTTGGCCAGGCCGCGGGCGATCTCACGACCATCCGGCGCCACGCACACCACCATCTCGCCGCGGCGGAAGCTGCCTTGCACTAACTTGACACCCACCGGCAGCAGGCTCTTGTTGCCCTGGGACAACGCCGACACCGCTCCCGCGTCGAGCACCAGGGTGCCACGGGTTTGCAGGTGCCCGGCCAGCCACTGCTTGCGCGCCGCCAGCATGCCGCGCTCGGGCGACAGCAGCGTACCGATGCGCTCCCCGGCCTTGAGACGGTCCAGCACGCGCTCCAGGCGCCCGCCGACGATGATGGTGTGGGCACCGGAGCGCGCGGCCAGGCGGGCGGCGCGCAGCTTGGTCTGCATGCCGCCACGGCCCAAGGCGCCGCCGACACTGCCGGCCACGGCGTCCAGCGCCGGGTCATCAGCGCGCGCTTCATGGATAAGCTGGGCATCAGGGTTGTTGCGCGGGTCGGCGTCGAACATGCCGTCGCGGTCGGTGAGAATCACCAGCAGGTCGGCTTCCACCAGGTTGGCTACCAGGGCAGCCAGGGTGTCGTTGTCGCCGAAGCGGATTTCGTCGGTGACCACGGTGTCGTTCTCGTTGATCACCGGGATGACCTTGAGCTCCACCAGCGCACGCAAGGTGCTGCGGGCGTTGAGGTAGCGCTTGCGGTCGGACAGGTCGTCGTGGGTCAGCAGGATCTGCGCCGTGTGGCGGCCGTGCTCGGCAAAGCTCGATTCCCAGGCTTGCACCAGGCCCATCTGGCCGATGGCGGCGGCGGCTTGCAGTTCGTGCATCGCGCTGGGTCGCGCGGTCCAGCCGAGGCGGCTCATCCCGGCGGCAACCGCCCCGGACGAGACCAGCACCAACTCCACACCGGCCTCATGCAAGGCCACCATCTGCTCGACCCAGACGCTCATGGCTGCGCGATCGAGTCCCTTGCCATCGGCCGTCAGCAACGCGCTGCCGATCTTTACGACCCAGCGCTGCGCACCTGTCACTTTGCTCCGCATCATCTTCAACCTTAGAGTGAGGGCCGCGCGACCCAGCGCCGCCCATAACGTTATACCCGGATACCAAAACGCCGCTCCAAAGGAGCGGCGTTCAAGTTTATCGCAACGAATCAGTCGCGCACGTAAATGATTTCCGGACCGTCTTCATCATCCACGTCTTCCTCGTCCCAATCATCGTCGCCGATGTCATGCACCGACTTCACGCCGCTGCGGCGCAGGGCACGCTGGTCGTCCAGCGCTTGCAGCTGGGCACGGGCTTCGTCTTCGATCTGCTGGTCGAGCTCGGCCAGTTCTGCCTTGAATACCGGGTCGGCCGCCAGGCGGTCGGCGCGGTCTTCCAGATAACGCATGATGTCGCGGCAAAGGCGCTCGGTGCCTTCTTTGGCGATGGCCGAGATCACGTAGACCGGACCTTCCCACTCCAGGCGGTCGACGATTTCCTTGACGCGCTCTTCGTGCTCTTCTTCAAGGATCTGGTCACACTTGTTCAGCACCAGCCAACGATCACGCTCGGCCAGGGCCGGGCTGAACTTGGTCAGTTCGCTGACGATCACTTCGGCGGCATCGGCAGCATTGGTTTCGTCCAGCGGCGCCATGTCGACGAGGTGCAGCAGCAAACGGGTGCGCGACAAGTGCTTGAGGAAGCGAATCCCCAGGCCTGCACCATCGGAAGCGCCTTCGATCAGGCCAGGAATGTCGGCGACCACGAAGCTTTTCCAACGGTCGACGCTGACCACCCCCAGGTTTGGCACCAGGGTGGTGAACGGGTAGTCGGCGACTTTCGGCTTGGCGGCCGACACCGAGCGGATGAAGGTACTTTTGCCGGCGTTCGGCAGGCCCAGCAGGCCTACGTCAGCGAGTACTTTCATTTCCAGCTTGAGGTCGCGCTGCTCGCCCGGTTTGCCCGGTGTGGTCTGGCGCGGTGCACGGTTGGTACTGGACTTGAACCGGGTGTTACCCAGCCCGTGCCAGCCGCCCTGCACAACCATCAACTTCTGGCCGGCCTTGGTCAGGTCGCCGATCACTTCCTGGGTGGCCGAGTCGATGATCGTGGTGCCGACCGGTACGCGCAGTACCAGGTCTTCACCTTTTTTGCCGGTGCAGTCGGTGCTGCCGCCGTTGGAGCCACGCTCGGCATCGAAGTGCCGGGTGTAACGGTAGTCGACCAGGGTGTTGAGGTTTTCGTCGGCCATCATATAGATGGAACCGCCGTCGCCGCCGTCACCGCCGTTTGGGCCACCGTTTTCAATGAACTTTTCGCGACGGAAACTCATGCAACCGTTACCGCCGTCGCCTGCTTTTACTCGGATGGAAACTTCATCAACGAACTTCATAACAAAACGCCTCTCGCCGCACGGACGAGCTTAAGAAACCAAGACATAAGACTCTTGCAAAAATGAGCGCAGCGACCTCAAGCAACGACTGCAAAACCTGCTGCCCTCGCCATTACAAACAGCTTTGCAAGAGACTCACTCCACAAACGAAAAAGCCCCGTCGCAAGACAGGGCTTTTCCAGCGATCTCGCAATTAAGCTGCGACAACGCTCACGTAACGGCGGTTGAACGCGCCCTTTACTTCGAACTTGATCACGCCTTCGATTTTCGCGAAGAGGGTGTGATCTTTACCCATGCCAACACCGTAACCGGCGTGGAATTGGGTGCCGCGCTGACGCACGATGATGTTGCCCGGAATGATTTTCTGGCCGCCATACATCTTCACGCCAAGGCGTTTGGCTTCTGAGTCGCGACCGTTACGGGTACTACCACCAGCTTTTTTGTGTGCCATGAGTCAATTCTCCTAGTGAGGAATTAGGCTGAAATTAAGCCTGAATACCGGTGATTTTGATCTCGGTGTACCACTGGCGGTGGCCCATACGCTTCATGTGGTGCTTACGACGACGGAACTTGATGATGCGGACTTTATCGTGACGACCTTGGGAGATCACTTCAGCCACAACGGTAGCGCCAGCAACAACTGGAGCGCCGATGTTCACGTCATCGCCATTGGCGACCAACAGAACGCGATCAAAAGTAACGGATTCGCCAGTAGCGATTTCCAGTTTTTCGATCTTCAGGTATTCACCTGGGGCGACCTTGTATTGCTTGCCACCAGTAACAATTACTGCGTACGACATGGTATTTCTCCGATAATCCTGCTCACCCAGCGCTTTATAAGAAGAGGTATTGGCTGGCATGGCTGCATGGGATGGACGTCCCGAATGCAATTGCGTAAGGCAGGTGCTGCCCAGGAAGTTCAGGGTGCGCGATTGTACGCAAGCAATAGACGCGTTGCAAGAGGCCGTCCATCGCGCCTTGACACCCAGGGGCATGGGTCCTAGCATGCCGCGCAACCCTTCTGGAGCGACTGTCGCTGATGCAACCCCAAGCTTTCTACCGCGCGGTCGCGGACGATTTTAGCGCCGTCGACGGCATCATCAAGCAGCAGCTGACGTCTAAAGTGCCGCTGGTCGCCAAAATTGGCGACTACATTACGTCGGCGGGCGGTAAGCGCCTGCGTCCTTTATTAGTGTTGCTGTGCGGCAAGGCCCTGGGCCGCGAAGGCGATGACCTGCGCCTGCTGGCGGCCACCATCGAATTCCTGCACACCGCCACCCTGCTGCACGACGACGTGGTCGACATGTCCGGTATGCGCCGTGGTCGCGAGACCGCCAACGCCATGTGGGGCAACGCCCCGAGCGTGCTGGTGGGCGACTTCCTGTACTCGCGCTCGTTCGAAATGATGGTCGAACTGGGCTCGATGCCAGTGATGAAAATTCTTTCACAGGCCACGCGCATCATCGCCGAAGGCGAAGTGTTGCAACTGTCGAAGGTACGCGACGCCAGCACCACCGAAGAAACCTACATGGAAGTGATTCGCGGCAAGACCGCGATGCTCTTCGAAGCCTCCACCCACAGCGCCGCCGCGCTGTGTGGCGCGACCGCCGAACAAGCCGAAGCGCTGCGCACCTTTGGCGATCACCTGGGCGTAGCGTTCCAACTGGTGGACGACCTGCTCGACTACCGTGGCGACGCCGAGACCCTGGGCAAGAACGTCGGTGACGACCTGGCCGAAGGCAAACCGACCCTGCCGCTGATCTACACCATGCGCGAAGGCACGCCGGAACAGGCCGCCCTGGTGCGCAAGGCGATCCAGAAAGGCGGGATCGAAGACCTGGAAGCCATCCGTGCCGCCGTCGAAGCGTCCGGCTCGCTGGAGTACACCGCACAACTGGCGCGTGACTACGTGGCCCGTGCGATCCAGTGCCTGCAAGCCCTGCCCGCCAGCGAATACCGGGATGCCTTGGTTGAGCTGAGCGAATTTGCGGTGGCGCGTACGCACTAAAATACACCCGGGCCAATGTGGGAGGGGGCTTGCCCCCGATAGCGGAGTGTCAGTCGCCGAATATATCGACTGGCAAACAGCCATCGGGAGCAAGCCCCCTCCCACATTTGAATTTCATACAACCTGCAAGACCACAATCCCCTATATAATGTGCGACTTTTAGCCATCCTGACTCTCAAGGAGCTTTAGTGAGCACGTTGCCACCCTGCCCGAAATGCAATTCCGAATACACCTACGAAGACGGCGCCCAGCTGATCTGCCCGGAATGCGCCCATGAGTGGTCCGCCAATGGCGAGGCCGAAGCCGCCGGCGATGAAACCGTGAAGAAGGACTCTGTGGGCAATGTCCTGCAGGACGGCGACACCATCACCGTGATCAAGGACCTCAAGGTCAAGGGCACTTCCCTGGTGGTGAAAGTCGGCACCAAGGTCAAGAACATCCGCCTATGCGACGGCGACCACGATATCGATTGCAAGATTGACGGCATCGGCCCGATGAAACTCAAGTCCGAGTTCGTGCGTAAAGTCTGATCATGCTGCAACCATCCCACGCCCGCCGTGGGATGGCGTTTCGCCCTCTTGCTTGACCCACCTCAATCTCCACACAGAAAAAAGCGCAAACCGCCAATAGGCACTTGCTATTCTACGAATAAGAATTATTCTCATTGAAACCCATCAAGGAGAACGACCATGACTTATTTGATAGACGCCTGGCTGGACCGTCCACACCCCTACCTGCGGATCCTGCATCGGGAAACCGGCGAAGTCTGTGCTGTGCTGGAAGAAGAAGCGCTGAATGAGCTGCAGGACCAGGGCGACCTGGACGTGAATGGCCTGAGCTCCAGTGAGCCTGGGGTGCTGAAGGAAGTGGTGAGGAATCTGTTTTTGTTCTGCTATGCCCGAGCGTTGCGCCCGGCGACGGAGCTCAATGGCAAGTTCCACCCATGAACCACCCCGCAGAACGCTGTAGGAGCGAGCTTGCTCGCGAAGTCATCGTTGACGTTTTTCGCGAGCAAGCTAGCTCCTACAGGTGATCAACAGCAGGTCTTACAGAACGTCGAGCAGCTCGACGTCGAACACCAGAACGCTGTGCGGCGGGATGCTGCCAACGCCTTGAGCGCCGTAAGCCAATTCGCTCGGCACGTACAGGCGCCATTTGCTGCCGGCATTCATCAACTGCAGGGCTTCGGTCCAGCCGGCAATCACGCCGCCTACCGGGAATTCTGCCGGCTGGCCACGCTCGTAGGAGCTGTCGAATACAGTGCCGTCGATCAGGGTGCCGTGGTAGTGAGTGCGCACCTGGTCTTCACGGGTCGGCTTAGCGCCATCACCGGCAGTCAGCACTTCAAATTGCAGGCCCGAAGCCAGGGTGGTAATGCCGTCACGCTTGGCGTTTTCAGCCAGGAATGCCAGGCCGGCGCCTGCAGCGGCTTCAGCTTTGGCCGCGGCTTCAGCTTGCATGATTTCGCGGATCACCTTGAAGCTGGCCGCCATTTGCTCTTGGTCAACACGGCTTGGCTTGCCGCCGAACGCGTCGGTCAGGCCGGCCAGGATTGCATCGAGGTTGACGCCTGGTGGCGGGTTGTCGCGCAGTTGGTCGCCCAACTGACGGCCGATACCGTAGCTGACGCGGGTTTCGTCGGTGGACAGATTAACTTCGGACATGAAGAGGCTCCGCTGTAGGACAACACGGTTTCCCGTGCCATCCAAAACTAAAAGGGCCCGCAGACTAGCACACAAGACCGGCCCATGATCAGCCCCCTCTCCGGCTCCCAGAGCGCCGGGGCGTAGCTTTGGCATCCGATCATTGTCCCCGTCCTGGCATGGATCGAGCGCCCTTTCGACGGCCAGCGAGAAAAGTATTTCAGAATTGCCCTTTGCCGCCGATACAGCCCTACACATCTTGGCTGGCTCAAACAACAACACCCCGTCCAGCAGACAGACATCACTCTCAAGGAGCTTTCGATGAACAGCTGGTTCGGTAACATCAGCGTCAACCTCAAACTCGGCCTGGGCTTTGGCCTGGTACTGGTCCTCACCTCGATCCTGGCACTCACCGGCTGGACCAGCCTGGGCGGCTTGATCGACCGCAGCAACTGGATGAGCGACATCACCCAGCTCAACGCCTCGCTGACCAAGCTGCGCATCGTGCGCCTGCAATACATGCTGGCCAACGGTGACGAGGCCGTGGCGCAGAACGTACAGACCAGCCTCGACGCCTTCGTCGGCCAGCAACAAAAACTGCTGGACAGCTTCAAGAGCCCGGAAAACCTCAAGCTGCTCAATGAACAGAAAGCCGTCATCACGGCCTATCAGCAGTCCTTGAACAAAATGCGCGAGGCCTATCGCAACGGCAACGCTGCGCGCCAGGTCATGGGCGACAAAGCCGACATCGCCAACGCACAAATCAACGCCCTGGACACCAGCGTGCAGCAGATGCCCGACAGTCCGGAGCGTTTCGCACAGTTCCAGGCCGTGACCAATGCCAAAGAAGAGTTCCTGCTGGCGCGCTACGAAGTGCGTGGCTACACCAACAACGTCAACGCAGAAAACGAAGCCCGCGCCGCTGCACAAATCGACAAAGCCATCGCGAGTTTGAAAAGCCTCAACGCCGTCTTCGGCACCAGCCAGCAAACCGCGCTGGCATCGCTGGACACCGCACTCGGTGCCTATCGCAGCGCCGTGCAGAGCTACAAGGCCGCCAACACCAACATCGTCACCGCCCGTGCCGAGATGACCACCCAAGGCACCGATATCGTCACGATCAGCGACAAGCTGTACGACATCCAACTGGAACGTCGTGACGCCGAAAGCGCCCAGGCCCGTAGCCTGCAATTGATCAGCACCTTGCTGGCCCTGCTGGTGGGCATCATCGCGGCGCTGGTGATCACTCGCCAGATCACCCGTCCGCTGCAAGACACCCTGGCGGTGGTCGAACGCATCGCTTCCGGCGATCTGAGCCACAACATCCAGGTGACTCGCCGTGACGAACTGGGCGTGCTGCAACAAGGCATCCAGCGCATGGGCACCACCTTGCGCGAATTGATCAGCGGGATTCGTGATGGCGTGACCCAGATCGCCAGCGCCGCCGAAGAGTTGTCGGCCGTGACCGAGCAGACCAGCGCTGGCGTCAACAGCCAGAAGATCGAGACCGACCAGGTCGCCACGGCGATGCATGAAATGACCGCCACCGTGCAGGAAGTGGCACGCAACGCCGAACAGGCCTCCCTGGCCGCCGCCGATGCCGACGGTCAAGCGCGCGCGGGCGACAAAGTAGTGGCCGAGGCCATCGCCCAGATCGAACGCCTGGCGGCTGAAGTGGCGCGCTCCACCGACGCCATGGCCCACCTGCAACAAGAGAGCAACAAGATCGGCAGCGTGATGGATGTGATCAAGGCCGTGGCCGAACAGACCAACCTGCTGGCCCTCAACGCAGCGATTGAAGCTGCGCGCGCCGGTGAAGCCGGTCGTGGGTTCGCCGTGGTCGCCGACGAAGTACGTGGCCTGGCCCAGCGCACGCAGAAATCCACCGAGGAAATCGAAGGCCTGGTGGCCGGCTTGCAGAACGGCACCCAACAAGTGGCCAACGTGATGAACAACAGCCGCAGCCTCACCGACAGCAGCGTCGAGCTGACGCGCAAGGCTGGCGTGTCGCTGGAAAACATCACCCGTACCGTGTCGAATATCCAGTCGATGAACCAGCAGATCGCCGCCGCCGCCGAAGAGCAGAGCGCCGTGGCCGAAGAGATCAGCCGCAGCATTGTGAACGTACGCGATGTGTCGGAGCAGACCGCTACGGCGAGCGACGAGACGGCCAAGTCGAGCGTGGAATTGGCGCGTTTGGGCAGCCAGTTGCAGCAGATGGTCAGTCATTTCCGGGTGTAAGAAATCAAAAAAAGCCGCCTCGGGATTAACCGAGGCGACTCCACTTCTCAAACCTTAATGGTCGTCGAAGCTGTCCCGCAGAAACTTCCATACGTGATAAGCACGCAGGCAGTTCACTACGAGGTTCCATGTACGTCGTGCAAACTTAGACATACTCGGCCCTCCGTGAGTTGGGCCTTACCTCCAGCGCACTTACCGGAACATGTGGGCCTTTGGATGCAGGTCAATGCATCTTTGAGGCGGCCGGGTTGATGGGCCTTCCGCTTGAATCCGGCACGGATTACTAGCCCGTGGCGGTCGGTCCGAAAATCGCGCGCATACCCGGCGCACCCAAAAGCGACAAATGCGGAACGAAGGAGAGACTACCCAAAACTCCACGTGAAGGTGTGACAAGCAGTGGCCAAATATCCAGTATTGTTCGTGGGATCTATTGCAGAATTTTTCGACTGAGAGAGAAGTTTGATAATCGATGGGCACTGGCCACCGGTCAATCTTGCGTGATGATAAGACCAAGGTTAATATCCGCCTGCAGGTCAATGCATCTTTGAGATCGCGATCCAGCCACTCACTGGATTGCAAAAAAAACCGCCCTACTAAGGCGGTTTTTTATTGTCTGCAATTTACCTCTCAGCTCTCCCCCTCCTCGACAAATACCAGCCGATTCCCAAACGGGTCCTTGATACTCATCTCCCGCGAGCCCCAAGGTGTTTCCTCCACGCCCGGCTTGGCATAACGGTAGCCCTTGGCCTGCAATTGCTGCTGGTACGCGTCTATCCCCTGCGCCTGGATACGCACCGCTGCGCCCGGCGACGCATCGCCATGATGCTCGGACAAATGCAGCACGCACTCGCCCAGCGACACCTGCAGGTACAACGGAAAATCTGCCTCGAAACGATGCTGCCAATCGACCTTGAACCCGAGGAAGTCGACATAGAATTCCAGCGCCTTGGCCTCGTCGAAAATCCGCAGGATGGGGGTGACTTTTCCTAAGTGCATCGCGATGGCTCCCTGTTTGAAAGCACCCACTATAGAGGCGAAAAACCCCGACGCAAATCCCCGTTGCGCGCCAGGAATCGACCCGACCGCTGCCCAGTCGCCTGCCCTTCGCTGTAGCTCAACACACCGTTGACCCACACGCCATCAATGCCCTCGGCTGCCCGCTGTGGTTCTTTGAAGTCCGCTACATCCCGCACGCGTAACGGGTCGAACAACACCAGGTCAGCCCAGTGCCCTTCACGAATTTCGCCTCGCTCAGCCAGGCCAAAACGCGCCGCCGACAGCCCGGTCATCTTATGCACCGCTGTGTGCAACGGGAACAACCCGACATCCCGGCTGAAATGCCCCAGCACCCGTGGAAACGCACCCCACAAACGCGGATGGGGAAACGGGTCTTCAGGCAACCCATCCGAGCCGACCATCGACAAAGGGTGCGCCAAAATGCGCCGTACATCCGCCTCGTCCATCCCGTAGTACACCGCCCCCGCCGGTTGCAGGCGCCGGGCTGCGTCCATTAACGGAACATCCCACTCGGCGGCAATGTCCTGCAGGTCACGCCCGCCCATTTCAGGATGCGGTGTAGACCAGGTGATGGTGATACGGAACGCATCGGTGACTTGCTTGAGGTCCAGAGTCGAAGAGCTGGCCGCATAGGGATAACAATCACACCCTACCGGATGGGTTTTCGCCGCCGCTTCAAGTGCCGCCAGCAGTTGCGGGCTACGTCCCCAGTTTCCCGCACCAGCACACTTGAGGTGGGAAATAATCACCGGGGCCCTGGCGTGCCGGCCGATCAGGAACGCTTCGTCCATTGCCTCCAGTACCGGCTCGAATTCACTGCGCAAGTGAGTGGTGTACACCGCGCCATAAGCCGTCAGCTCTTCGCTCAGTTGCAGCACCTCGTCGGTGTCTGCATTGAAGGCGCTGGCGTAGGCAAGGCCGGTGGATAAACCCAGGGCTCCGGCCTCCAGACTCGCCTGCAACTGCATGCGCATGCCCGTGATTTCGTGGGCCGTGGCCGTGCGGTGCAGGTCGTCCATATGATTGCTGCGCAGTGCCGTATGGCCGATCAGGGCGGCGACATTGACCGCAGGGTGGGCGCGTTCCACCGCGGCGCGGTAATCGACAAAGCGCGGGTAAGCAAAGGCGTCGGCATTGCCCAGCAGGTTCATCGGGTCGGGCGGATTACAGCGCAGGCTGACCGGTGAGGCGCTGATGCCGCAGTTACCGACAATCACCGTGGTCACGCCCTGGCTGAGTTTGGGCAGCATCTGCGGATGGCGGATAACCACCGTGTCATCGTGGGTGTGCACGTCGATAAACCCCGGCGCCAATACGCGGCCTGTCGCGTCGATTTCATACTCGGCCATCGCTGTGGACAAGTCGCCGATCGCCTCGATGCGCCCATCACGTACGCCCACGTCAGCGACATAACCTGCACGGTTGCTGCCATCAATGATCTGCGCCTGGCGAATCAGCGTGTCGTACTTCATATCAGTCTCCAAGCGGCAGGCTGTCGGGGCCGCCGCGATAGTCGTCCAGGGCCAGCTTGATCCGGCGCAGGCGCTCCTGGTTGGCGTCAGGCATGGCCAGCGCCAGTTCGGTGGCAAGCAGGTCGATAGCCAGCAGCATTCCATAGCGTGCGGCGGTGGGCTTGTAGATAAAACTGGTTTCAGCCGGTTGCAGCGGCAACAGCACATCCGCCAATTCGGCCAGTGGGGAATCGGCCAGGGTGATGGCGACAACGCGTGCGTCGTAGTTGCGCGCCAGCGTCACCACATCCAACAGCTCAGGCGTAAGGCCGGTCAGCGAGCACACAATCAGCGCGTGTTCCGGCCCCAGGGTCGCGGCGGTCACGCGCATCATCACCGGGTCATGGCAGGCTGCAATCGGATAGCCCAGGCGTACCAGGCGCACCTGTAACTCATCGCTGCACAGGCTCGATGGGCCGCCCATGCCGAACGCGTGGATCATCCGCGCCTTGCCCAACAGGCTCACCGCATCGACAAAGCTGTCTTGATTGAACCCCGACAGGTGCTGGCGCAGCGTCGCTTCGATATCCCCGAGAATCTGCCGATGAAACGCCGACTGTTCCGGCAACCCCGCCGGGTCGAGAAAGCGGCTGCCCACGCCGCTGGCCTGGGCCAGTTGCAGGCGCAGGTCACGCAAGTCGCGGCAACCGACACTGCGGGCAAAGCGCGACAGGGTCGCCGTACTGACCTCGGCCCGTTGCGACAACGCTTCCAGGCTGGCCGACGCGGCAAAGCCCACGTCATCGAGCAGCAGCTTGGCGATACGCCCTTCGCCGGCGCTGAAGGACGCCTGGCGGGCGCGGATCTGGTAGAGGATGTCCATGGGGCTCCGAGTGACAGGATGCGGCTTATAAAACCAGAGACAGGCCGTAGGTGAGAGCGAAGGCAACCACCGAAATCAACGTCTCCAGCACGGTCCAGGTCTTGAAGGTCTGGATCACCGTCATATTGAAGTATTCCTTGATCAGCCAGAAGCCGCCGTCGTTGACGTGGGAGAAAATCACCGAACCCGCACCAGTCGCCAGTACCAGCAATTCCGGGTGTGGATAACCCAGGCCCAGGGCGACCGGCGCGACCACGCCGGAGGCCGTGGTCATCGCCACCGTGGCCGAGCCCGTGGCGATCCGCATCAGCGCGGCGAACAACCAGCCCATCACCAGCGGCGACAGCTGGAACGCATTGGCCAGGCCAAGGATTTCGTGGGTGACACCGGCGTCCACCAGGATGCGATTCAAGCCACCGCCCGCGCCCACCAGCAGCGTGATGCTCGCCGTCGGCGCCAGGCATTCATTGGTGAACTTGAGGATCGACTCACGGTTGAAGCCCTGGGCCAGCCCCAGGGTCCAGAAACTCACCAGGGTCGCCACGAGCAGCGCAATCACCGAGTTGCCGATGAATAAAAGGAACTGGTTGAAGCCGGTGCCCGGCGTGGAAATCACATTGGCCCAGCCGCCAATCATCATCAGCACCACCGGCAACAGGATGGTGCCCATGGTCAGCGCGAAGCTCGGCAGACGGGTACGCGGTTCGCGCTCGATGAACTGGCGTTCCAGCGGGTTTTCCGCCGGCAGGTGAATGTGCGGCACGATGAACTTGGCATAGACCGGGCCGGCGATGATCGCCGTAGGAACACCGACCAGGATCGCATACAGCACGGTCTGCCCAACCGAGGCGTTATACGCCAGCACCGCCATCATCGCCGCCGGGTGCGGCGGCACCAGCGCATGCACCACCGACAGGCTGGCGACCATCGGCAGGCCGACCATCAGGATCGACACGCCCACGCGCCGCGCCACGGTAAAGGCGATCGGCACCAGCAACACGAAGCCCACCTCGAAAAACAGCGGCAGCCCCACCAGAAACGCGATGCAGACCATGGCCCAGTGGGCATTGCGTTCGCCGAAACGGTTGATCAACGTGCGCGCCACCTGCTCGGCGCCACCGGACTCGGCCATCATCTTGCCGAGCATGGTGCCCAGCGCCACCACCAAAGCGATATGCCCCAGGGTCTTGCCGACCCCCGCTTCGTACGAGCCCATGATGGTGTCCGCCGGCATCCCGGCCATCAGCGCCAGGCCAATGGAGACCAGCGTGATAACGATAAACGGGTTGAGTCGGTAACGTGCAATCAGCACGATCAAAGCAATGATGGCGATGGCAGCGTATGCCAATAGCCCGAAGCCCGGTGATGCGGCCATGCGGTACTCCTCGGAAAGGGTCACGTCGAATAGGTTGTGAAACTCATAAATCATTACCGAGGAGGATTTTCAAATTATATGAAAGTAATTTTCGCCCAGGGATAAGCGCTGTCGCGGTGGGATATGCCCGACACTGTCGTATGAAAATTCGAGGAGTGTTCTTACATGAGGATCAGAAAAGGCTGGAAACTCAACCCACGCGGTTGAGTCATAGAATGCACATCCACTGCTGCCAGGAACCGAACATGATGCGTTTCACACTTGCCGCCCTGCTGATTACCCTGTGCGGCAGCGCCGCCGCCGCCGATAACCCGGCACTGAAAAAATGCATGGACGGCGCCAACACCACCGCCGAGATGGTCGGTTGCAACGTCAAGGAGGCCAAGGTGCAGGATGCCCGGCTGAACAAGGCTTACAAGACCGCGCTGGCCGCTCAGGAAGGCAACCGCAAGGACCAGTTGCAAGACCTGCAGCGCCTGTGGATCAAATACCGTGACGCCAATTGCGCCTTTGCCGGCAGTGCCACCGGCGGCACCATCGACCAGGTCAACGGCTCCGGCTGCGTACTGGACATGACCCAGACCCGCGCCCAGGAACTGGAAGACCTGGTCGGGCCGTAACCCTAGTCGTGATGAACCTTCGCCCGCTTGAGCAGCTTCTTGCAGCGCTCCGACAAATGCAGCACGCGCACCTGCTTGCCCGCCTTGCGGTAGCGCTCGCGCAAGGTCATCAGCGCGGCAATCGCTGAATAATCGACGAAGCTCAGGTGCCGGCAATCGAGCGTCACCTGGGCCGGGTCGTTGGCCGGGTCGAATTGGTTCAGGAACGGCGTGGTCGAGGCAAAGAACAACGTGCCGTGCAGACGGTAAAGTTTGCTGCCGTCGGCTTCCAGGTGTTCATCGGCATACAGCTCGCGGGCCTGTTGCCAGGCGAAGTTCAGCGCCGCGATCACGATGCCGCACAGCACTGCGGTCGCCAGGTCAGTGAACACGGTGATGACCGTCACCGCCATGATCACCAGTACGTCATTGAGCGGCACCTTGTTGATCACCCGCAACGACGCCCAGGCAAAGGTCTGCTGGGACACCACGAACATCACCCCCACCAGCGCCGCCAGCGGAATCCGCTCGATCAGCGGCGAAAGAAACAGAATGAACAGCAGGATCATCACCCCGGCGAACACCCCGGAAAAACGTCCACGCCCGCCGGAACTGAGGTTGATCACGGTTTGCCCGATCATCGCGCAACCGCCCATGCCGCCGAACAGGCCCGAGACCATATTCGCCGCGCCCAGGGCCACGCTTTCGCGGTCGGGGTAGCCACGGGTTTCGGTGATCTCGTCGGTGAGGTTGAGGGTCAGCAGGGTTTCCAGCAGACCGACCATGGCCATCAGGAACGCATACGGCGCGATGATGCCGAGGGTTTCGAAGGTCAAGGGAATCTGCGGTAGGGCGAAGGTCGGCAGGCCGCCCGCGATGTGCGCCATATCGCCCAGGGTGCGGGTGGGCAGGCCGAGCAGGTACACCGCCAGGCCCACGCCGAGGATCGCCACCAGGGCCGGTGGCACGGCGCGGGTCAGGCGTGGCAGCAGGTAGACGATGGCCATGGTCACCACGACCAGCCCGGCCATCACGTACAACGGCGTACCGCTGAGCCAGGTTTCACCGTTCTTGAAGTGCTCCAACTGCGCCAGCGCAATGATAATCGCCAGGCCGTTGACGAACCCCAGCATCACCGGGTGCGGCACCATGCGCACCAATTTGCCCAGGCGCAACAGGCCGAAAGCGACCATGATCAGCCCGCCCAGCAGCACCGTCGCCAGCAAATATTCCACGCCGTGTTGCACCACCAGCGCCACGATCACCACCGCCATCGAACCGGCTGCCCCCGACACCATACCGGGGCGACCACCGAACAATGCGGTGAGGGTGCAAATGATGAAAGCGCCGTAAAGCCCCATCAACGGATTGAGATGGGCCACCAAGGCAAAGGCGATGCATTCGGGCAGCAAGGCAAATGACGTGGTGAGGCCGGCCAGGGCATCGGCGCGCAGACGGGTGAGCTTCATGGAATACCAGGGAGTTGCGGGGGATAAGGCGAGGAATGGTACGGAATTGAGCGGCGCGGAGCTAGCCTTCGGGACCGAGGCGCGGCCAATCGGGAGCAAGCCCCCTCCCACATTTGACCGAGTACAGCCGGTGCGACGCGGTCTAGTGTGGGAGGGGGCTTGCCCCCGATTAGCCTCACCTCGATATCAAGCGAACATCACACCATCTCGTGGCGAATCCACTCCACCACCGACGTACGCTTCGGCGCCCAGCCCAGCAGCTCACGGGCATGCTTGCCGCGCACCCGGCTGTTGGAGCCCAGGCCGTAGTTGGCCATTTCATAACCCCACTCGGCCTCAGCCTCGGCCAGCGGCCAGTCCTGCGGTTCGCCCAGTTCAAGCGCTTGCGCGATGGCCGTGGTCATGTCGATAAACGAGGCTTCGCCGCTTTCGACGAAGTAGAACGTGCCCGGCACGTTCTTCGTCAATGCCAGCAGGTACAGCGCGACCACGTCTTCGATATGCACGTTGGACCAGATGTTCTGTCCTGGTCCCACGTGGCGTACTACGCCACTCTTGCGGGCCTGCTTGAGCAAGCGTGGCAATTGCACGCTGTCACGCTTCACGCCCAGGCTGTGACCATAGATCAGGGTGTTACAGATCACCGCCGAATTCACACCTTCCTGGGCAGCGGCCAGGATCAGGTTATCGATCGCCACGCGAGCGGCCTTGTCGACGGTCGGCTCCGGCAGGTTGTCCTCAACGTAAATGACCTCACTGGCCTTGCCGCCCGACGCATCGCCAACGATGCTCGAACCGCTGGTGTGCAGGAATACCTTGTTGGAACCTTTCAAGGCAGCCAGCAGGGTTTCGACGGCCGCATGGTGGTCGCTGCTGGCGGCATTGATCACCGCATCGGCGTGCTGCGCCTGCTCGGTCAATACAGCGGCGTCATCCAGGGTGCCGATCACTGGAGTGATGCCCAGTGCCGTCATTTGCGCGGCTTGCTCGGCGCTGCGCACCAGGCCGGTGACGGCGTGGCCGGCCTTGACCAGGCCGGTGGCGATGGAGCCGCCGATAAAACCGGCTGCGCCGGTAACGAATACATTCATGGAGAGTGCTCCTGACTGGGTAAGTGATGACCCAAGTATCAAGCACGCCCTGGCGTCGAATAACCCCGTACAGGCCAATTCACTCTTGCGCGCCAGTCACGAATCACACCGCATAACGTGCCAGCTTGGCCTGGATAAAATCCAGGAAACACTGGATACGCAACGCCAGTTGCGAATTGCGGTAATACACCGCATGGATCGGCTGGCGATAGCCGCTGTTGAATGCTTCCAGCAGCGGTACCAGGCGCCCGGCCTCGATGTCTTCGTGGGTCATGAAGTTGGACAGGCAACAAATGCCCTGCCCCTGCAAAGCCAGATGGCGCACGGTTTCACCGCTGGACGCGGCAATGCCCGGCTGGATCAGCCAGCTATCGCCCTCGCCATGGCGCAGCGGCCAATGGTTGAGAGTGTCGGTCTGGGTGAAGCCCAGCAAGGTATGCTCGGCCAAGTCGGCGACGGTGCTCGGTGTGCCATGTTGCTTGAGATAGTCGGCGCTGGCCAGGATGTGCAGCGGCGTGCTGCCCAGCGCGCGGGCATGCAGGGTCGAGTCGGCCAGGGCGCCGATACGAATGGCGATGTCGGTGCTTTGCTCCAGCAGGTCGATGATCACGTCGTCGCTGTTGAGCTCCAACTGGATGTCTGGGTACAGGTCACGAAACTCGCCGACGTACGGCAGGATCCCGTGCAGCATGAACGGCACCGCCGCATTGATGCGCAGCCGCCCGGCCGGTTTTTTCTGGCGTGACGACAGGCGTTCTTCCAGCGCCTGCATCTGCGCCAGGATCACCTTGGCCTGCTCGAAGAAATACCGGCCCTCCTCGGTCAGGTCCATGCGCCGCGTGGTGCGGTTGATCAGGGTGGTGTCGAGCTTGGCTTCCAGGCGCGACAAGGTGCGGCTGACCGCCGACGGCGTCTGCCCGACCTGCTCGGCGGCGGCGGAAATCGAGCCGCATTCAATCACGCTGACAAATATCTGTAGTTCATCGGATCGGGCTTTCACGGGCGGTCCTGGTTATCGGCTCGGGCTCATTATTGACCACTCAGCAACAAATGGCCTCCCAACAGCGCCATGCCGGTGAAAAAAACCCGCTTGAACCTCAGCGCACTGATGCGCTGGCGCAACGCCTGGCCCAGCCACATTCCCAGCAAGGCCGGCACCAGCGCCAACAACGATGCACCGACTTCGCCGCCGCCGAGTGCACCGCGCCACGCCAGCCCGGCGGCCAACGCCAGGGTCGACACGCTGAACGACAGCCCCAGCGCCTGCACCAACTGATCACGGCCCAAACCTAATGCTTGCAGATACGGCACCGCAGGAATCACAAACACGCCGGTGACCGAGGTAATGAAGCCCGTGATCAGCCCACACAACGGGCCCAACCAGCGCTCGGTTCGCGGCCCGACCTGGAAAGTGGGCAGGCATAATCCACTCACCGCATACAGCAACAACGCCCCGCCCAACGCGCGCACCACCCACGCCCCGGCGTCCATGCCCAGCCACAGCGTGCCCAGGCCGGCACCGAAAAAAATCAGCAACAGCATCGGCCACAGGCGCTTGAGCAAAGTGCCCAAGTGACCGCCCAGCGCCAGCTGCCAGAGGTTGGTGACCGTCGAAGGAATGATCAGCAACGCCGCAGCCTGTGCCGGCAACATAGCCAGGCCGAGCATGCCCATGGCCACGGTGGGCAGGCCCAGGCCGATCACGCCCTTCACCGTGCCGGCCAGCAGGAAAGTGCCGATCACCAGCATGGTCAGGGCCGGGCCGAGGGTTTGGTAGAAAGCCAGTAAAGTCGTCATAAGCAGAATTGTGCGGTTTTGATGAGCGGTTGGAAATTCGCCATATACTGAGGCAGCCTCTTGTTTTGTGTGAGGCAGAGGAAATCTTGAGCCATGCACTTTGACCTGATCGACCTGCGCCTCTACCTGCACATACTGGACGCCGGCAACATCACCGCCGGCGCCGCCCGCAGCCATTTATCCCTGGCCGCCGCCAGCGCGCGCATTCGGGCGATGGAGGCTTCACTGGGCGTCGAATGCCTGGAGCGCGGCCGCCGTGGCGTCACCCCGACACCCGCCGGCAAAGCCCTGGGCCGCCACGCCCGCCTGCTGCTGCAACAGGCCGAGCATCTGCAACAAGACCTGGCTGAATACGCCAACGGCGTCAAAGGCCAGGTGCGCCTGCTGTGCAATACCACGGCCCTGAGCGAATATCTGCCGGAGCGATTGGCGGACTTTCTGTGCGCGCATCCCAACCTCGATATCGACCTGCAGGAGCTGCCCAGCCTGCGGATCACCCAAGCCCTGCGCCAAGGCACGGCCGACCTGGGGATCATCTCCGATGCGGTGGACAGCTCCGGGCTGCAGACCCTGCCCTTTCATGACGATCCGCTGGTGCTGATCATGCCCGTGGAGCATCCGCTGGCAGCCGGCACAGCGAGTTTCATCGACAGCCTGCAACACGACTACGTCGGCCTCGCCGCCAGCAGTGCGTTGGCGGTGTACCTGGAGGAACAGGCGCTGCATGCGGGGTATCGCCTGCAAACGCGGATCCGCGCCGAGGGTTTCGATGGGGTGATTCGCATGGTCGCCCGGGGCGCGGGCCTGGGCATCGTGCCCAAGGCCGCCCTGGACCGCTGGCCGCCGGACGTTCGCATCAAGGCCCAGCCGCTCAAGGAGGACTGGGCCTGTCGCCACTTGGTGCTCTGCGCACGCTCGTTCGACCACCTGCCGAGTTATGCCAGGGCCTTGTTCGATGCATTGGCCCTGCCCTTGCGGAACAACCCGTAGTACACAGCGCTCAGGATCAGCAAAAACGGCACGCCAAACACCAGGGTCATCTTGAACGCCTCGGTAAAATACGTGGTGATCATCACCGCGCCCATCAGCACCAGGCCCAACAGTGTGCTGTAGGGAAACAGGCGCAGCTCGAAAGACAATTTCGCCCCACCGTGGCGCTTGCGGTAGCGCCGAAAAAACAGGTGCGTGAGGAAGATCATGAACCAGGTGAAGATCGCGCCGAACATCGAGATCGCCATCATCAGCGTGAACGAGCTTTCCGGGTACACCAGGTTGAGCAAGGTCGCCAAGGCGATACCGGAGCTGGACAGCAGCAGGGCATTGAGCGGGATGCCGCTCTTGCTCAACGCGCCCATGGACTTGGGCGCAAAACCCGCGCGGGACAGGCTGAACATCATGCGCGTGGTGATGTAGAGCTGGCTGTTCATCGCCGACAACGCCGCGATCAGGATCACGAAATTCATCACCCCGGTGGCACCGGGAATGCCGATGGTCTGCATCACCGTGACGAACGGGCTCTGGGCTTGGCCGGCCTGGTTCCACGGCACGATGGCGAGCATCAGCGCCAGGGTCAGCAGGTAGAACACCACCAGGCGCACGATGGTCGCGCGAAAGGCTTTCTTCACCGCCCGCTCCGGGTCGGCCGCTTCGCCGGCCGCCACCGCGATCATTTCCACGCTCAAGTAGCTGAAGATCGACACGATCACCGCCATCCACATACCGCTTAACCCATGGGGGAAAAACCCGCCGTGGGCCGTGTAGTTCTGCACGCCGTAATCCGGATTGCCGGAGCCGAACACCACGTACACCGCCAAGATGATGAAGCCGACAATGGCGCTGATTTTGATGGTGGAGAACCAGTATTCGAAGGTGCCGAACGTCTTCACGCTGATCGCATTGAGCAGGATCAGCACGCTGGAAAACGACACGATCCACACCCACTCCGGCACGTTGGCGAACCAGTACTTCATGTACATCGCCACCGCCGTGACCTCCGCCCCCACCGCCAACACAATTGCCGCCCAGTAGGCATACCGCACCAGGAACCCGGCCAGCGGGCTGATGTAGAACTCGGCGTAGGCACCAAAGGAGCCGGAGGTGGAATGGGCCACCGTCATCTCCGCCAGGCACCCCATCAAGATCAAGGTAATCAACGCCCCGATGGCGTAGCTCAGCAACACGCTAGGACCGGCATAGCCGATGGCGTAGGCGCTGCCCATGAACAGCCCGGTACCGATAGCGCCGCCGATGGCGATCATGCTCATCTGGCCGGAAGTGAGCTGGCGCCTCAGGCCCAGTTCGCGGTGGGTAATGTCTGCAAAGCCGTTGCTTTCTGGCCTGGTCACGTGGCGTGCCCCTTTATTATTGTGATTGCTGCTGTTGCCACAGATCCCCTGTGGGAGGGGGCTTGCTCCCGATAGCGGTGTGTCAGTCACTGATATGCCTACTGACACACTGCTATCGGGAGCAAGCCCCCTCCCACATTTGGATCTGGGTGTATTCAGGTGACGCTATGGCGAACCTTGAACTGCGGCTGGTCCCAGGTGGTGTTGTCGAGAATGTCAGCGAGGATTTCCACGGCGTCCCACACGTCGGTAAAGCGTGTGTACAGCGGGGTAAAACCGAAGCGCATGATGCGCGGCTCGCGGTAGTCGCCAATCACACCTCTGGCGATCAGGGCCTGGATCACTGCATAGCCTTGCGGGTGTTCGAAGCTGACATGGCTGCCGCGCCGGGCATGTTCACGGGGTGTGATCAGCACCAGGTGATGGGCCGCACAGCGGGTTTCGACCAGGGCGATAAACAGGTCGGTCAGGGCCAGGGATTTGCTGCGCAGGCTGCTCATATCGGTGCGCTCGAAAATCTCCAGGCCGCACTCGACCATGGCCAGCGAGGTAATCGGCTGGGTACCGCACAGGTAGCGGGCGATGCCGGCACTCGGCGCATAGTTGGATTCCATCGCGAACTGGCGGGTATGCCCGAACCAGCCCGACAGCGGCTGGCGCACCAGGTCCACCAACGTCGGGTTGACCCACACGAACGCCTGGGAGCCGGGGCCGCCATTGAGGTATTTGTAGGTGCAGCCAATCGCATAATCGGCGCCGGCCGCGTGCAGGTCGATGGGCACCGCGCCCGCCGAATGGGCCAGGTCCCAGATGCTCAGCGCGCCGCATTCATGGCTCAAGGCAGTGAGCGCACGCATGTCGTACATGTAACCGGTCTTGTAGTTGACGTGGGTAAGCATCACCACCGCCACGTCCTCATCGATGGCCTGGGGCAGTTCGTCCGGGCTGTTGACCAGGCGCAACGAGTAACCCTGTTGCAGCAACTCGGCGAGGCCTTCGGCGATGTACAGGTCGGTGGGAAAGTTGCTCGCTTCACTGACGATCACCTTGCGCGCCGGTTGGCGCTGGCGCTGCACGGTCAGCGCGGCGCTGAGGACTTTGAACAGGTTGATGGAGGTGGTATCGGTGATCACCACTTCGCCCTCCCGCGCACCGATCAGCGGCGCCAGGCGATTGCCCAGGCGCTGGGACAAGTCCGCCCAGCCCGCGCTGTTCCAGCTGCGAATCAAGCCATCGCCCCACTCCTGCGCGATCACCTGTTGCGCCCGCGCCAACGCCGCCACCGGGCGCGCGCCCAGGGAGTTGCCGTCGAGGTAGATCACGCCCTCGGGCAAGGCAAATTCGCGGCGCAATGGCGCCAGCACGTCCTGGGCATCGAGGGCTTGGCAATGGCTTCGGGTGGTCATGGGTGGTCCTGGTTTTTATCGGGAATATGCAGCAAATAATGAACGAACTTTTAGAGAATTTTCGTGCAAAGTGGTGGGCGAAGGGCTATTTAAGCTGTAGGAAATTCGAATTTAACCTGCAAACACGCGGATTTATGCCAACCATGATTCTTGACGCCACCGACCTGCGCCTCCTGCATTTCCTGCAACAGGATGGCCGTATCAGCAACCAGGAACTGGCGGAAAAAGTCGCGCTGTCGCCCTCCGCCTGCCTGCGCCGTTTGCGCCTGCTGGAGAGCGAAGGCGTGATCAGCGGCTACCGCGCGGTACTCAATGCCGAGCAGTTGGGCATTGAGCTTGAGGCCATCGTGCACCTGTCGTTGCGCCAGGATGTGGAAGACTGGCATGAGACGTTCATCCAGAAAGTGCAGGGCTGGCCGGAGGTGGCCAGTGCCTATGTGATCACTGGCGCCAGCAACTATGTGCTGCGGGTACAGGCGCGCAACCTCAAGCATTTTTCGGACTTTATCGTGAACCACCTGAACCGCACGGCGGGGGTGATGGATATCCGTTCGGAGATTGTGCTGCAGAAGATCAAGGATCGGGATGAGGTGCTGGATCTGGTTATTCGCAAATAGCACCTGCAACAAAGTTCAAATGTGGGAGGGGGCTTGCTCCCGATAGCGGCGTGTCAGTTGACCTATTAGTGACTGACACACCGCTATCGGGAGCAAGCCCCCTCCCACATTTTTTTGACCGCGTTCAGTCCTCGAGGGCTCGGACTCGCTGCAGGCGCTGTTGCTCCATCGGCGCCGTGGCGGGCTGCAATTCAAAGTCAAAATCAATCTGCGCAAACCGACCCTCCACGCCAAACTCCCGCGCCAGTTGCGGGTCGTCACTGAAGCGAATTTCGGCGATCAATTCATCGCGCGTGGCGTAGGCAAAGTCATCATGCAGGTACGGGTCGTCCGACAGGTTTATCTGGGTGGTCAGGTGCCGATGCCCCGGCGCCGAAATGAAGAAGTGAATGTGCGCCGGCCGCTGCCCGTGACGGCCCAATTGGTCGAGGAGCTGCTGGGTCGGCCCGGTCGGCGGGCAGCCATAGCCAGACGGCACGATGCTGCGAAAACGGTAGTTGCCCTGGGCGTCGGTCTCGATGCGTCGGCGCAGGTTGAACTCCGATTGCGTCGGGTCGAACCACGAATACGTGCCGCCGGTATTGGCCTGCCACACATCGACAATCGCCCCCGCCAACGGCTTGCCGTCCGTGTCACGCACCTGCCCGCGCATGAACAGCGGTACGGCATCGTCCGTGCCATCATCCAGGCGCGCTTCGTATTTGGACAACGGCGCACCGGCCACGTACAGCGGGCCTTCGATGGTGCGTGGCGTGCCACCGGATTTGCCGGCTTCGATGTCGGCGGCGTCCATCAACAGGTCCAAGTAATGCTCCAGGCCCAGCCCGGCGGCGAGCAAGCCGGCTTCCTGGTGTTTGCCCAGTTCGTTGAGGTAATTGACCGCCTTCCAGAACTCTTGCGGGGTCACTTCCAGGTCTTCGATGATGTTCACGGTGTCGCGCAGGATCCGGTAGATCAGCGCCTTGGTGCGCGGGTTGCCGCCATCATTGAGATTGCCGCTGGCTTGTTCGAGAAACTGCTGGGCGTGGGCCGTCTGGGACAGTCGGATGGACATGGTGCAATCCTCATCTTGTAATTATCGGGTGCAAAAAAGGCTCAGCGGTCGTCGTCATGGATCGACGACGGGTGCCGACACAGCGCATTCACTTCGATGGTCATATAGGGAAACAACGGCAGTTGCATCAGCGTGTCATGCAGGTCTTGCACGCTCTCCACATCGAACACGCTGTAGTTGGCGTAGTGCCCGGCGATGCGCCACAGGTGGCGCCATTTGCCTTCGTGTTGCAGGCGCTGCGCGAGCGCTTTTTCCTCGGCCTTGAGCCCAGCGGCGCGCTCGGGGGGCATGTCGAGCGGCAGGTTCACGGTCATTTTTACGTGGAACAACATGGCAGGCGCCTCTTAGTGTTTATCCCGACGGAAGAACGCCAGGCGCTCTTCATCGATCGCCAGGCCCAGGCCCGGCGCGGTGGAGACATGCAGCTCGAAGTCGCGATACAGCAGCGGCTCGGTGAGGATGTCTTCGGTGAGCAGCAACGGGCCGAACAGTTCGGTGCCCCATGCCAGCGTGCCCAGCGTGAGGAACGCGTGTGCCGAGGCCAGCGTGCCGATGCCGCCTTCGAGCATGGTGCCGCCGTAGAGGCCGATGCCCGCCGCTTCGGCAATCGCCGCCGTGCGCAATACCGCACGCGGGCCGCCGTTCTTGGCGATCTTGAGAGCGAACACCGAGGCCGCGCCTTCGCGGGCCAGGTTGAAGGCATCCTCGACGCATTCAATGGATTCATCGGCCATGATCGGCGCCGGGCTCGACAGGTTCAGCCGCGCCATGCCGCCGCGGTTGTTGCGCGAGATCGGCTGTTCGATCAGGTCGATACCGCTGTCTCCCAGCACCTGGCAGGCGCGCAGGGCCACGGCCTCGTCCCAGGCCTGGTTGACATCGATGCGCACGCTGGCGCGCTCACCCAGCGCGCGCTTGATCGCGAGTACGTGGGCCAGGTCACGCTCGACTGCACCGGCGCCAATCTTCAACTTGAAGACGCGATGGCGGCGCAGGTCGAGCATCTTCTCGGCCTCGGCAATGTCCTGGGCGGTGTTGCCGCTGGCCAGGGTCCAGGCCACCGGCAAGGCATCGCGCACACGCCCGCCGAGCAGTGCGCTGACCGGCAGGTTCAGGCGCTTGCCGAGGGCATCGAGCAACGCGCTTTCGATCCCCGACTTGGCGAAGGTGTTGCCGCGGATGCTGCGCTCCAGGCGCAGCATGGCGGCGTTGATATTGCTCGCGTCCTGGCCGATCAGCAGCGGCGCGAAGTGCTGGTCGATGTTGACCTTGATGCTCTCGGGGCTCTCGTTGCCATAGCTCAGGCCGCCGATGGTGGTGGACTCACCGATACCCTCGATGCCATCGGCGCAACGCAGGCGGATGATCACCAAAGTCTGGTTTTGCATGGTGTGCATCGCCAGCGTGTGCGGGCGAATGGTGGGCAGATCGACGATGATCGTTTCGATCGACTCGATGGGGCAAATCGGCATGGCAATACCCGTTGGGTTCTTTATAGGTTTGCGCCGATTCTGTGCTGCGTGGTTGAAGGGTTCCAATATAGAATTGGTCTGATTCAATACCTTGAAGGTATTAAAGGAGCCAACATGGAACTGCGTCACCTGCGCTATTTCCAGATGCTGGGGCAGACCCTCAACTTCACCCGTGCCGCCGAACGCCTGCACATCGCCCAGCCGCCGTTGAGTCGGCAGATCCAGCAATTGGAAGACGAATTGGGCGTGGTGCTGCTCGAGCGCGGTCGACCGCTGCGGCTGACCGAGGCCGGGCGGTTTTTCTATGAGCACGCCAATGTGCTGCTCGAGCAATTGGGCACGGTGTGCGACAACACCCGGCGCATCGGCCTGGGCGAGAAGACCTGGCTGGGCATCGGGTTTGCGCCGTCGACCTTGTACGGCGTGCTGCCAGAACTGATTCGGCGGCTGCGCACCCATGAGTCGCTGGCGTTGGAATTGGGCTTGTCGGAGATGACCACCGTGCAGCAGGTCGAAGCCCTCAAGGCCGGGCGCATCGATGTGGGCTTCGGGCGGATCCGCATCGACGACCCGGCCATCGTCCAGCGTGTATTGGTGCAAGACCGACTGGTGGCGGTGTTGCCCAGTGATCACCCATTGCTCGGCGCGCCCGCGAGCCTTGCGCAATTGGCCGCCGAACCCTTTGTGCTGTACCCCGGCAACCCGCGACCCAGCTACGCCGACCACGTGATCGCGCTGTTCGACGCCCATGGCCTGAGCCTTAACGTCGCGCAGTGGACCAACGAGCTGCAAACCGCTATCGGCCTGGTGGGCGCCGGCATGGGTGTGACGCTGGTACCGGCGTCGGTGCAGGTGCTGCACCGGGCGGATATCGGCTACGCGCCGATTGTGGAAGCGACCGCGACCTCGCCGATCATTCTCAGCCGACGGGTGAATGATCAATCGCCGGGGCTCAGTCATTGCCTGCAACTGGTTGAAGAGCTGCTCTGAATTATCCCAGTCGCTGCAATTCAAATGTGGGAGGGGGCTTGCCCCCGATAGCGGAGTGTCAGTCAGTACATCTGTCACTGATACACCGCAATCGGGGGCAAGCCCCCTCCCACCTTTGATCCGCATGGTTTTTTAGAGACTGCGCAGGCGCTTGCGTTGCAGGGTTTGGCTAGGGGCCTCATCGAACAGTTTGCGGTACTCCGCCGAGAACCGTCCCAAGTGGGTAAAGCCCCAGCCCAGGGCGATTTCGGAGATGGTACGCGTGGCACCCTGTTCGAGAATTTCCTGACGCACCGCCACCAGCCGGTGCTTCTTCAAATACGCCATGGGCGACAGCGCGAAGTATTTGCGAAACGCATCGAACAGCTTGAAGCGCGACACGCCGGCCACCGCCTCCAGGTCTTCCAGGTGCACCGCCTCGCGCGCATTGTCGTGCAGGTACTGGCGCGCCCGGATCAGGTAGTGCGGCAACTTCACGCCCAACACGTCGCGCAGTTCTTCGGAGTAGTTGTTCGGCTGGGCCAGGATCAAGCCCTTGATCAGCGAGCTTTCCAGGTCCCGGGTAAACGCCGCTTGCTCGTACAACTCGCTACGGTGCTCAAACTCGGCAATGAAGTAGCGTGCCATGCGCCACCACGAGGCCGGGGCGCCGTCCACCGCGTCCATCACCGGTTCGAAGCGCAGCGGCGCCTCGATCGGCCGTTGCAGCAAACCTTCCAGCGACTCGCTCATGGCCGCGCGCGTGATCACCACCTGCAGCTTGCGGCAGTCACCGGAAATCGCCAGCACCTGATGCTCGTTGGGTGCAATGATCACCCCCTGGTCGCGGTTGGAGCTCAGGCGCTCACCGTTCTTGCTCAGCTCCTGTTCGCCGATCAACGGCAGGCTCAGGCTGTAGCTGCTGAAGTGCTCGGCGTCTTCGATGTCGATGGTCACGTCGGTGCCGTATTCGATCACGCCCAGGGTGGTGGCGCGGGACTTGAACACATTGGCGCTGTGGTGAAAGCGCAGGCGCTCCGGCGTGGCCGTCGCCAAGCGATGGGGCCCGCAGATGCCGCACATCCAGCTGCAGGCACCCTCCAGGTCGAAGCGTTGAATACGGATATCGCGTGTCTGGCTATTCATCAGGTGCACCCACGGCGGTCAGGCGTTTGCGCGCTCTGGCGGCGCGTCGTCAGGGGTCGACAGCAAGTTCCAGGCCACGCCAGCGCGATGCTCACTGGGTGGATAGCAAAGGTCGACTAAGTGGATAACGCCCGGCGGTTTTCGGCTCTTACCCGCACTGACAGTAGCGCATCACGTCACCGCTGCGCACCGAGTTGGGTATTTGCCGCCCAACTTTGCGGCCCATCTTCCCCGATTAAGCGGATAGCCCGCACCCTGCACCGCTGCCTCTAATGAATCACCGATTAGCCCCGATCAAAAAGGTGCCTCCCATGAGTGGTGCAAGAAACGTCGAGCAGTGGAAAACCTTTATCGAAAGTTGCCTGGACTTTCGCCCGGCCGATGAAGTGTTCCGCATCGCCCGCGACATGTTCACCGAGCCCGAACTGTTCGACCTGGAAATGGAACTGATCTTCGAGAAGAACTGGATCTACGCTTGCCACGAAAGCGAACTGGCCAATAACCACGATTTCGTGACAATGCGCGCCGGGCGCCAGCCGATGATCATCACCCGCGACGGCGAAGGCCGGCTCAATGCGCTGATCAATGCCTGCCAGCATCGCGGCACCACCCTCACCCGCGTGGGCAAGGGTAACCAGTCTACGTTCACCTGCCCGTTCCACGCATGGTGCTACAAAAGCGATGGCCGCTTGGTGAAGGTCAAGGCGCCGGGGGAATACCCGGAGGGTTTCGACAAAGCCACCCGTGGCCTGAAAAAGGCGCGCATCGACAGCTACAAGGGCTTTGTATTTATCAGCCTCGACGTGAATGGAACCGACAGCCTGGAGGACTTCCTCGGCGATGCCAAAGTGTTCTTCGACATGATGGTGGCGCAGTCTGCCACGGGTGAGTTGGAGGTGCTGCCGGGCAAGTCCGCCTACACCTACGACGGCAACTGGAAGCTGCAGAATGAAAACGGCCTGGACGGGTATCACGTCAGCACCGTGCACTACAACTACGTGGCCACGGTGCAGCATCGCCAGCAGGTGAACAGCGAAAACGGCGCCAGTGCCGGCACTACCCTGGACTACAGCAAGCTCGGCGCCGGCGACGCCAATACCGATGACGGCTGGTTCGCCTTCAACAACGGCCACAGCCTGTTGTTCAGCGACATGCCCAACCCCAGCGTGCGCTCCGGCTACGCCACCATCATGCCGCGCCTGGTGGCCGAACACGGCCAGCAGAAAGCCGAATGGATGATGCACCGCCTGCGCAACCTGAATATCTACCCGAGCCTGTTCTTTCTCGACCAGATCAGCTCCCAACTGCGCATCATCCGCCCGCTGGCATGGAACAAGACCGAGATTATCAGCCAGTGCCTGGGGGTGAAGCACGAGTCCGACGCCGACCGCGAAAACCGCATTCGCCAGTTCGAGGACTTTTTCAATGTGTCGGGCATGGGCACGCCGGATGACCTGGTGGAGTTTCGCGAAGCCCAGCGCGGTTTCCAGGGCCGCCTGGAGCGCTGGAGCGATATTTCGCGCGGCAGCCATCGCTGGCAGACCGGGCCAACACCCAACAGCGAAGCCATCGGTATCCAGCCGGCCATGACCGGCACCGAATTCACCCACGAAGGCCTGTACGTCAACCAGCACCGCAACTGGCAGCAATTCCTGCTCAACGGCCTGGACCAGCAAGCGCTGAAACTGTGGGAGGTGAAGTGATGAATGCGCAGTTGCAGTACCAGATCGAGCAATTCTTCTACCGCAAATCCGCACTGTGTGACGCCCAGGACTGGGATGCCTATGTGCAGCTGTTCGACCCACAGAGCGAATTCCACCTGCCGCAATGGGACTCCGAACATGTCTACACCCAGGACCCCAAGCGCGAGATGTCGTTGATCTATTACGCCAACCGCTCAGGGCTGGAGGACCGGGTATTCCGCCTGCGAACCGGCAAGGCAGCCTCGGCCACGCCGATGCCGCGCACCTTGCACCTGATCAACAACGTGCGCATTGCCGATTTGGCGGGCGGCGAGCTGGACGTGAAGTTGAATTGGCACACGCTGTTCTACCGGCTGGCGACTTCGGAGCAGTTCTACGGGCAGGCCACTTACCGCCTCAAGCCACACGGCGACAGCTGGCTGATCACCCGCAAGCATGCGTTATTGCTGAACGACACCATCAACTCGGTGCTGGATTTCTATCACCTTTGACGGTGACGCCTTCCCCTGTAGGAGCGAGCTTGCTCGCGAAAAACTCAAGTACACCGTGTGCATCCAGGCTGCCCGGCGTCATCGTTGACGTTCTTCGCGAGCAAGCTCGCTCCTACAGGAAATCACACTTAACCCACGGAGCACTGTGGATGAATCACAAAGTGGCCTTCAGTTTCGCCGACGGCAAGACCTTGTTCTTCCCGGTGGGCGCCCATGAACTCCTGCTGGACGCTGCCTTGCGCAACGGCATCAAGATCCCGCTGGACTGCCGCGAAGGCGTGTGCGGCACCTGTCAGGGGCGCTGCGAATCCGGCGATTACACCCAGGATTATGTCGACGAAGAAGCGCTGTCGAGCCTCGACGTGCAACAGCGCAAAATGCTCAGTTGCCAGACGCGGGTGCAGTCCGACGCCACCTTTTACTTCGACTTCGATTCGAGCCTGTGCAACGCGCCGGGGCCGGTGCACGTGCGCGGCACGGTCAGCGAGGTGCAGTTGGTGTCGGCCGGTACGGCAATCCTGCGCCTGCAAGTGGACGCTGCGCTGGATTTTCTGCCGGGCCAATATGCGCGGCTGGCGGTGCCCGGTACCGACAGCTGGCGCTCCTATTCCTTCGCCAACCTACCGGGCGATCAAGTGCAGTTTCTCGTGCGCCTGCTGCCCGATGGGGTGATGAGCAACTATGTGCGCGAATGGTGCCAGGTGGGCGATGAGGTGTTGATGGAAGCGCCGCTGGGGGCGTTCTACCTGCGGCACGTCACCCAACCGCTGGTGCTGATCGCTGGCGGCACCGGGTTGTCGGCGTTTCTGGGCATGCTCGATGAGCTGGTGGCCCGCGGCTGCGATCAACCGGTGCACCTTTACTATGGCGTGCGCACTGAGCAGGACCTGTGCGAAGCCGCGCGCATCAATGGCTATGCGTCGAAGATCGCGAATTTTCGCTACACCGAGGTGCTCAGCGACGCCTCAGCGCAGTGGACCGGCAAGCGCGGCTACCTCACCGAACATTTCGACCTGGCCGAATTACGGGACAGATCGGCGGATATGTATGTGTGTGGCCCGCCGCCAATGGTCGAATCGATCCAACAATGGCTGGCGGATCAGGCACTTGATGGCGTTCAGCTGTATTACGAAAAGTTTACGCAGAGTAATATCTGACCCTCAGCACTTCTGAGGGGCTGATGCGGCCTGCGCTCACCCTTAAGAAAAACAAGTAGAAGGGAACGTTAATGGCGGATGACATGGTTAACCCGGTGGGCCTCAAGCGCGGCCTGAAAAACCGGCATATTCAACTGATCGCCTTGGGAGGGGCGATCGGTACGGGGTTGTTCCTCGGCTCGGCCGGGGTGCTCAAGTCGGCGGGGCCGTCGATGATCCTGGGTTACGCGATCGCCGGTTTTATCGCCTTCCTGATCATGCGCCAGCTCGGCGAGATGATCGTCGAAGAGCCGGTGGCCGGTTCCTTCAGCCACTTTGCGCATAAATACTGGGGCGGCTACGCGGGCTTTCTGGCGGGCTGGAACTACTGGGTGCTCTACGTGCTGGTGGGCATGGCCGAACTGACGGCCGTGGGCAAGTACATCCAGTTCTGGTGGCCGGAAATCCCGACCTGGGTCAGCGCGCTGGTGTTCTTCGTCGCGGTGAACCTGATCAATACCCTGAACGTGAAGTTCTTCGGCGAAGCCGAGTTCTGGTTCGCGATCATCAAGGTGGTGGCGATTGTCGGCATGATCGTGCTCGGCTGCTACCTGCTGTTCAGCGGTACCGGCGGCCCGCAGGCGTCGGTCAGCAACCTGTGGAGCCACGGCGGGTTCTTCCCGAACGGCGGCATGGGGTTGTTGATGTCCATGGCGTTCATCATGTTCTCGTTCGGTGGCCTGGAGCTGGTGGGCATCACCGCCGCCGAGGCCAGCGAGCCACGCAAGGTGATCCCGAAGGCGATCAACCAGGTGGTGTATCGGATCCTGATTTTCTACGTCGGCGCCCTCACCGTGCTGCTGTCGCTGTACCCGTGGGACCAACTGCTGCAAACCCTCGGCGCCTCGGGCGATGCCTACAGCGGCAGCCCGTTCGTGCAGATCTTCTCGCTGATCGGCAACGACACCGCGGCGCACATCCTCAACTTCGTGGTGCTGACCGCGGCGCTGTCGGTGTACAACAGCGGCGTGTACTGCAACAGCCGCATGCTGTTCGGCCTGGCCGAGCAAGGCGACGCGCCCAAGGCGCTGATGAAGCTCAACAAGCAAGGCGTGCCGTTGCGCGCGCTGGCAATTTCGGCGGCGGTGACCCTGCTGTGCGTGGTGGTCAACTACGTCGCGCCGCAAAGTGCCCTGGAGCTGCTGTTTGCGCTGGTGGTTGCCTCGCTGATGATCAACTGGGCGCTGATCAGCATCACCCACATCAAGTTCCGCAAGGCCATGGGCGAGCAAGGCGTGACGCCGTCGTTCAAGACCTTCTGGTTCCCGTTCAGCAATTACCTGTGCCTGGCGTTCATGCTGATGATCATCAGCGTGATGCTGGCCATTCCGGGGATACGTGAGTCGGTGTATGCGATGCCGGTGTGGGTAGCGATTATCTATGTGGCCTACCGCTTGCGGGTCCGAAACACGAAACTCGTGACAGCGCAGTAACCCATGTGGGAGGGGGCTTGCTCCCGATAGCGGTGTGTCAGTCATTGATATGTTTACTGACCCACAGCTATCGGGGGCAAGCCCCCTCCCACATTTGGATTGCGTTTAGAGCGTAGAGCGCACTCGCCACAACTCGGGAAACAGCACCGTATCGAGCATCTTGCGCAAATACCCCACACCTTCGGTGCCACCAGTGCCCGGCTGGAAGCCGATAATCCGCTCGACCGTGGTCACATGCCGGAAGCGCCACTGGCGGAACGAATCCTCCAGGTCGATAAACTTCTCGGCCAATTGATACAAATCCCAGTACCGACTCGGGTCGCGGTACACCTCACGCCACGCGGCTTCCACGGATTCATCGTGCACGGTAGCGGCCGTCGGGTCGCGTTCGGCGCGCTTGGGGTCAATCGCCAGGCCCGCCTTGAGCATCAGGTTGATCGCCTCGTCATACAGCGACGGCGTGGCGATCGCCACCTGCAATTGCAGCAACAACTCCGGACGATGGGCATGGGGCCGCAACAGCGCCGGGCTTTTGTTGCCGAGGATGAATTCGATCTCACGGTACTGGAACGACTGGAACCCCGACGACTGCCCGAGGAACGGGCGGATCGCCTTGTATTCCGACGGAGTCATGGTCGCCAGCACCGCCCAGGCGTGCACCAGTTGGTCGAAGATCCGCGAGACCCGCGCCAGCATCTTGAATGCCGGTGGCAACTCGCCCAGGCGCAAGTGTTCGCGGGCCGCCTTGAGTTCGTGCAGCATCAGCTTCATCCACAGCTCCGAGGTCTGGTGCTGGATGATGAACAGCATTTCGTTGTGATCCGGCGACAGCGGGTGTTGGGCGCTGAGGACTTTGCCCAGGTCCAGGTAGTCGCCGTAGCTCATGGACTCGGAAAAATTCAGCTCAGCGTTGTGCCAATCCTGCGGGGGTTGGTCGCCGGCAGGCTTATAGTCTGGCGAAAAGGGACATTGGCTCATCGCGTGGGCTCCAAAAGCGGGCGCAGGATTGCGCGGACCGGGCTGGCATCCAGGTGGGCAAAGCGCAGCGGCAGCGCGATCAGTTCATAGTCGCCTTCCGGCACGTCATCGAGCACGATGCCTTCAAGGATCGCCATGCCATGGCGCGCCACGGCGTTGTGCGAATCCATGGTCTTGGACTGTTGCGGGTCCAGGGACGGGGTGTCTATACCGATCAGGCGCACGCCAAGGCTGGCGAGCAGCTCGATGGTTTGCGGGGCGATGGCGGTGAAATTTGAATCCCAGTGCGTCACTGGCGCTTGTGGATAAGTGCGCAGCAGGACCCGTTCCGGCAGGTTATCCACACGCCCTTGCAGTTGATGGGGCTGCACCAGAGCACCGCTACCCAGGCAGTGCAATACCCGGCACGGGCCCATGTACACATCCAGCGACACCTCGCCAATCGGCGCGCCGTCGGCGCTGTAATGCAGCGGCGCGTCCACATGGGCGCCGGTGTGCGGCGAGAAGGTCACGCGTCCCACATTCACCGGGCACTCCGGACCGAACTGCCACACGCGCTCTTCTTGGAACGGCGTATCGCCCGGCCAGGTCGGGGTCGCCGCGCTCAAGGGCGGGCTGATATCCCACCACGTTTTTATTGGGTTCATTTCAAGGCTCTCGGCTGTCACTAAGGTGAATGATACGAGGGCCAGCTGTGAATTTTCTTGCGAATTCTGGCGCAAAGCGGGAAATCTTTCGCACTTACTGCGAAGAAACGGTCAATTCAGGCTCGGAAATTCGCAAGATGACCTATGTGGGAGGGGCTTGCTCCCGATGACGGTAGTTCAGGTAATAAACCACTGACTGACACACCGCTATCGGGAGCAAGCCCCCTCCCACAGTTGACTGCAGTGTGCCTGCTGGATCGCCTTGTGCTGCGGTTCTGGACATCCCGATGTCGAGTTCAGACCACTGGCAAACAGCTCGGCGCTATAGGGTTCAACTTCTGTTTCCCTGCCTCGGAGTCACCATGCCCCAGCCGATCACTGTTCTGCGCGACACCCATCCCCTGCCGGTCCTGGACGCCTGCAAATGGGAAAAACTCGAAGGCGACCCGCACACCGTCAACCTCAACGCCTACACCAGTGAAGACGGCAGCAAGATCATGGGCACCTGGATCTGCACGCCGGGCAAGTGGTATGTGGAATACGTGAAGTGGGAGTACTGCCATTTCCAGGAAGGCTACTGCGTGATCACGCCTGAAGGCATGGCGCCGATTCATCTGCGGGCTGGGGATATCTTTGTGGTGGAGCCGGGAATGAAGGGCACGTGGGAGGTGGTCGAGACAGTGCGTAAGTACTTTGTGTTTGCTTGAGCCACGAAAACTGGGTTCATAACGAAAAAACCGCCCTTAAAGGCGGTTTTCTTTTGTGCGAATCAGCGAACTTGACCAGCTAAGGGACCTGCTGGCTCCATGTCCCTGCCGTGCTGAATAGCTACGCTGAAAAATCTTTTTTGATTGGCAGATGCCGACTCACCAAGTTTTTTATTAGCCTCGGCACAAAATATCTCGACCAACTGTGCTCTTGCTTTGCGGGTAGCTGTTTTCATAAGTTCAAGCCTCCGTAAGCCTTGTAGATGCGCCTCATACTAGGTGGCCTCCACTGAAATCACAAGGCGCCGCTGTTCATCATAATTGAAGCCGAGTCGCTCATAAGTGGGCACGGCATCAGGTCGCGGCTCTTGAATTTCGATGCGAGAGCACCCGATGGCACGTGCGTATGCATCGATAGCGCCCAAGGCAAGTGCGGCTATCAAGCCTTTCAAGGGATGTTTACTATCCGAGCAGCCCTCGAGGAGCACGATCTTAATCGTGACTTTACTGTCACGAGGCGTCGCATAACAAAGGCCGCATAGTTGTTCATCATGCCAAATCGACAAATCAAAACCTTTGGCATCCAGCGTCTTCCAGGCAGCAACATCCTCCCATGGAAATTGCGCGTCACCTCCCCAGCGATGACACGCCTCAAGGGCACGGTTATCAATCACGTCGAAACGGACTTTTGTTGCGTCTAGCCATTGGTAGTCCAAGGCAGTCCACTGATCGACGAATGACGCCAGCGCCTTCTTTCTCGATTGAGATTGGAAGATCAGGTACTTGAGGGAACGCAAGTATCGACGTGCCATAACGATTAAAGTCTTACCCGTGCTGTGGAAACATCAGAAAGCCGCGCTTGCAGCGAATGGGCGCAAACGGTAGCAAGGACGGGGGTAGCCTTGGGCCAATGATGAATTCAAGATTTTTCAGCCGATTCGCCACGCACAACGGAGCCACTCCATGACGGCTGACTTCGATAGACGGCGATGAATTCATGCAAGGAAAGGCATCAATCCTGATGCTTACGTGGTGGGATGCTGGCAGGAAAACCAGAAGGCTCGCTGAGCCGAAAAAACCGGGAGCCCACGCATAGCAGGCCCCCGGAGAACGCTCTATTGCGGCTTGCGATAGCTGTTGATAATCGCCGAGAAGTCCTTGCCCCCTTCCCCACGCTGGCTCATCGACTGGTACAACTGCTGGGCCACGGCTCCCAGGATCACGGGTTGCTTGGCCTGCCGCGCGGCTTCAGTGGCCAGGCCCAGGTCCTTGAGCATCAGGTCGGCGCCAAAACCGCCGGTATAGCCGCGCGACGACGGCGCCGTTTCAATCACGCCTGGCCACGGGTTGTAGGTGTCCGAACTCCAGCAGCGCCCGGTGGAGCTGTTGATGATGCCGGCCAGCACCTGGGTATCGATGCCGAGCGCGTCTCCCAGGGCCATGGCTTCACTGACGCCGATCATGCTGATGCCCAGCAGCAGGTTGTTGCAGATCTTGGCGATTTGCCCGGTGCCGACTTCGCCGCAGTGCACAATGTTGCGGCCCATTTGCGCCAGCACCGGTTGCAGGGTGGCGAACAGGTCGGGGGTGGCGCCGACCATGAAGGTCAGCGTGCCGGCTTGCGCCCCGCCGGTGCCGCCGGAGACCGGGGCGTCGGCCATCACCACACCTTGCCTGGCGGCGGCGGCGGCCACATCGCGGGCGGTTTGCGGGTCGATGGTGCTGCAGTCCACCGCGGGAATACCTTCGCCGATGCCCGCGAGCACACCGTCTTCATTCAGCCACACGCTGCGTACATGCGCGGCGGCCGGCAGCATGGTGATCACCAGTTCAGCGCCCTGTGCCGCGTCACGCGGTGAGTCGCTGATGCGGCCGCCCAATTCGGCCAACTCCTTGAGTACGGTCTGGTTCAGGTCGAACAGGTTCAGCGCGTGCCCGGCCTTGATCAGGTTGCGGGCCATGGGTGCGCCCATGTTGCCCAGGCCGATAAATGCAATCTTCATGGTCGTCTCCCGGAGTCAGCGCAGGTTGATGGTGGTGTTGACGCCGTCGTTGACCGTGTCGTCGTCGAACCAGCGGCTGGTGACGGTTTTGGTCTGGGTGTAGAACTGCACCACTTGCTTGCCGTACGGGCCGAGGTCACCGAGCTTGGAACCGCGGGAGCCGGTGAAGCTGAAGAACGGTACCGGCACCGGAATCGGAATATTGATGCCCACTTGGCCCACATCGATTTCGCTCTGGAACTTGCGCGCCGCAGCCCCGCTCTGGGTAAACAAGCCGGTGCCATTGCCGAACGGGTTGGCGTTGACCAGCGCAATGGCCTCATCGAGGGTATCGACCTCCAGCACCACCAGAACCGGGCCGAAGATTTCCTCAGTGTAGATGCGCATGTCGGTGGTCACGCCCGAGAACAGCGTCGGGCCGACAAAATTGCCGTGCTCAAAACCCGGCACCTTGATGTCACGGCCGTCCAGCTCCAGCTTCGCCCCTTGTTTCACGCCGCTTTCGATCAGCTCCAGGATGCGCGCCTTGGCACGCTTGGAAATCACCGGGCCGACATCGGTGCCCGCTTCGCTGCCCGCGTTGACCTTGAGTTTCTGCGCCAGCGCCTTGAGGTCCGGCAACCATTGCCTGGCCGCGCCCACCAGCACCACCACCGAGGTGGCCATGCAACGCTGGCCCGCAGCGCCGAAACCGGCGCCGACCAGGGCATTGAGGGTGTGCTCGCGATTGGCATCCGGCAGCACCACCGCATGGTTCTTGGCGCCCATCATCGATTGCACACGCTTGCCGTGTTTACCGGCCAGGTCGTAGACATGCGTGCCCACGGCGGTGGAGCCAACGAACGAAACCGCCTTGATATCCTTGTGGGTGCACAGCGCATCCACCACGTCCTTGCCGCCGTGTACCACATTAAGCACGCCGGCCGGCACACCGGCCTCCAACGCCAGCTCCACCAGCAGCATAGTCGACAGTGGATCCTGCTCGGAAGGCTTGAGTACAAAGGTGTTGCCGCAGGCGATGGCCATCGGGAACATCCACAGCGGAATCATCGCCGGGAAGTTGAACGGCGTGATGCCGGCGCAGACGCCGATGGGCTGGCGCAGGGTGTAGGTGTCGACGCCACCGGCGACGTTCTCGGCGAATTCACCCATTTGCAGGGTGCCGATGGAACAGGCGTGTTCCACCACTTCAAGCCCACGGAAAATATCGCCCTCGGCGTCGGCAATGGTCTTGCCCTGCTCGGCGCTGAGCACCCCGGCGATGCGCTTGGAGTGTTCGCGGATCAAGGCTTGCAGCTTGAGCATGATGCGCATGCGCGCGCCGATCGGGGTCAGCTTCCAGGTCTGGAAGGCGCGATGAGCAGCGTCGATGGCAGCGTTGACCTCATCGGCCGTGGCGAACGGGACTTTGGCCAGCACCTGCTGGGTAGCCGGGTTGACGATGTCTTGCCATTCGGTGGTCTTGGACTCGACCCACTCGCCGTTGATCAGCAACTTGACCTGTTGGACGGAAATATCGGCAGATGCGTTCATGAGGGTCTCCGGAGTCTTGTTGTTATGCAGAGAGTGAATCGCCTTGAAGAAGGAGGCGTTCGGACTGTTTTTGGAGTATAGATGTGCAAATCTCTAATAAGAACGCACATAAAAGCCGGTCCAATATGCAAAAAAACATCACATCATTGGGCTCCCTGAACTGGGATGACCTGAAGTTTTTCCTCGAAGTGGCCCGCACCCGCAAGGCCAGCGTGGCCGCCAAGCGCCTGGCGGTGGACTACACCACCGTGTCGCGGCGCATCAGTTCATTGGAAGTGTCACTCGGCACCCTGCTGTTCGAAAAATCCCGGACCAACGGTTTTGTGCTCACCGCCGAAGGCCAGCGCTTGCTGGGCTACGCCGAATCCATCGAAAGCACCTTGCACATGGCTTGCGAGCAAGTCTCCGGCTCTGGCGTGGCGCTGTCCGGGCATGTGCGCATGGGCTGCACCGAGGGCTTCGGCAGTTTTTTCATCACCCCGCAACTGAGTCATTTCGTCGATACCTACCCGGCGATCTCGGTCGACATCCTCCCCCTGCCGCACTTCATCAGCCTGTCCAAGCGCGAAGCCGACATCGTCATCGCCCTGGAGCGCCCGGAACACGGGCCCTATGTGTGCTGCAAACTGTGCGACTACAAACTGCAGTTGTACGCAACCCAGGACTACCTCGACCAACACCCGCCGATCCAACGCCCGGCGGATCTGGCCGAGCATCCGTTTATCAGCTATGTGGATGATTTGGCGTTCAGCTCGGAGCTGCTGTACCTGGCAAATGTAGTGCCCGGCGCCAGCGCCAGCCTGCGCAGCACCAGTGTGATTGCCCAGTACGTGGCGGCGCAGCAGGGGCGGTCGATGGCGATATTGCCGTGCTTTCTGGCGGCGCAGGACCCACGGTTGCTGCCGGTGCTGGGGGAGCAGATCGCGATTACGCGGCAGTTCTGGATGTATTGCCGGGAAGATTTGCGCAAGTTGAAGCGGATTACGTTGTTGTGGGACTACATCCGCGAGGTGACGGAGCAGAATCGGGGGTTGTTGATGGGGGAAACGCGGCAGATGCGGTTTGCCGATTGATAGCACCGCACAAGCGCAAATGTGGGAGGGGGCTTGCTCCCGATGGCGGAGTGTCAGTCACCCGATGTAGTGGCTGACATGCCGCAATCGGGGGCAAGCCCCCTCCCACATTTGGAGTGCATTTCAGGTTGAGGTGGGGGAAATGCTTTAGTCCGCGATGACTACGATCGACACGCGACGGTTCTCGGTGCGCCCCGCCGTGGTTGTATTTGCCGCCACCGGCTCGCTGCTGCCCAGGCCGCGCAGTTGGATGTTTTGTTCTTTCATGCCCACCCGGGTCAGCACCTCGCCCACGCTTTTGGCGCGGCGCAGGGACAAGGTCTGGTTGTAGATCTCTTTGCCCGACGCGTCGGTGTGGCCGTCGACGCGTACGCGTTCGATGCCTGCGCCCACCAGGGCCTTGCCGATGCGCTCGACGATGTCGGTGCTGGCCTTGTTGAGGCTTTCGACGTCGCTGCCAAACAGCACCTTGCCAGACAGGCCGAAGGCCCAGCCTTCGTCAGTCAGCTCGAAACCCTGCTGTTTGAGCACGGTGACTTGCGCCGGGGTCAGGCCTTTGGCCGGTGGGGTCTGGCAGCCGCCGAGGGCCAGGCAGGCGACGAGCAAGGTGATGAATAGAACGCGTAGGTTAGAAAACAAGGGATCAGCTCCTGTGTTGGACATTAACGACGGAATGCTCCGACTCCGCCGTTTGCCGGCTGCCCGAGGACAGCCGTTTGGCCTGGTACATCGCCGCGTCGGCGGCATTGAGCAGGGTGCCGGGCGTGGCGCCATGCTCGGGATAAATGGCGATGCCGATACTGAGGGAGGTCACCACCTGAGTGTTGCCGGGCAGTGGGATCGGCGCGTCCATGCTGGCAATGATCTTGTCGGCGATGCGCTGTGCATCTTCGGCTTTGTGCAGCGGCGCGAGCAGCACGGCGAACTCATCGCCGCCCAGCCGGGCCACCAAGTCGTCTTCGCGCAGTTGTGCACGCACGCGCTCGGCGACGGCCATCAGCACCGCATCGCCGGCGGCGTGGCCGAAGTTATCGTTGATGTCTTTGAAACGATCGCTGTCGAGAAACAGCACCGCCACCCGCTCATTGGTCTTGGCGGCGCTGCGCAAGGCACGAATCAACCGGCCTTCGAAGAACGCACGGTTGGGCAGGCCGGTGAGGCTGTCGTGGCTGGCCTGGTGGGCAAGGGTTTCGTTTTCGCTTTGCAGGTGGTTCTGCCAGGCTTCCATCTCACCAAGCAGGGCGTTGAAGTCGCTGCCCAGACTGTCGAGTTCAGCGATCTGCGCCGGCGGCACGCGGCGGTCGAAGTCACGTTCGCTGCGCGCAGCGTGGGCCACGGCGGCGAGGCTTTTAAGCGGCCCGGTGATACCGTTCAACAGGCGCCGCGCCAGGTGCAACGCGACCCAGGCGCTGAGCGCGGTGCAGATCACAATGCCCGCCAGGCCGCTAAGCAGGAAGCGCAGCAGGCTGCCGCCATGCCCGGTCAGGTGGATGCTGCCGACCGTTTGCCCTTGATGGAGGATCGGTTGGCTGATGGGCTGTTCGAGCAAGGCATGCGCCAGCTCCAGCTCAACCCGTGACAACATGCCGGTGTTCGGCCGGACCCACTGCGCCAGTAGCTTGCCATTTGCATCGAAGACTTCGGCCTGGGCCACTTCTTCGGCCTGGGCAATCAGGCTGAGGGCTTCGGTGGCTGCGGCACTGTCGTCGAACACCACCGCCGCTTCCACGGTGTAATTGATCGAGCGGGCGATCAAGTGCAGGTTATGTTCGGCGTACACGCGTAGCGCCAGCACGCCGAGCAGGGTCAGGGACACACTGGCCAGGGTCACCGCCACCAACGCCAGAATCAGGTGCCCCCGGCCGATGACCGAACCCAGGGTCGGCCGCGCCTTAGCAGGCTTCATGGAGCCGGCGCTCGACGGCGCGACAGTTGCAGCACGCTGGGATGAATGCGTACGCCGCTGCGGGCGACGGAGTCCAGGTTCACCTCGAACGACACTTGCGCATCGCTCACCCGCAGGCAGAACAGGCTACCCACGGTGCATTGGTCACCGCCTTCGCTGATGCTGAGCACCGGGTGGCCTATCAATGAGGTAAACAATGCGCTGCGTTCGTCAGCGCTGAGTTTGCCGATGTAAACGGCGTCGCAGGCACTGACAATATCGGGATGGCTCGCCAGCAGGCGGCGCACCGTCACCGGACGGCCGGTCGCCTGGGTGGTGCCTTTGATCAGGTCGTCGGTGTATTGGGTCGGCCCGACGATGCACAAGCGCAGTTGCGCAGGCTCCACCGGCCAGCGGGCGTAACTGAGGATACCTAGCACGACTTGGGTCACCGCTTGGGCGCGCTGTTCAGCCAGGCTGGATGTTTGAGCCCATGCCTGCGGGGCGAGCAGGCATAGCACCGCCACCCGCAACAGGCGTCTCCAGCTCAAACTACGCTCGGTGAGCGAGACAGCCACGTTCATGCAGCAATTCTCTCAAGAAATTTCAAGGTAATGCCGCAACGATAGCACAGCGGCGGAAAATCCCACGACGCACGGGTTTTCGCGGGGCTGACTATTTTTTCAGAAAAATCAGTCATCTGAATCAGAAATCTTACATGACCACTCAGTCAGCTTCTGCGGGCGTGGCGTCCAACTCCAGCATCAGCCCGCTCAAGCGTTTGACCCTGCGCCGTACGGTTTCCTCAAAGACTCCGGCACGGGGTTCGATCAGGCTGAACCAGCGCTTGGCACGCGTGATACCGGTGTAGATGAGTTCTTTGGTCAGCACCGGGTTCAACGCGTCCGGCAGGATCAGCGCGGTGTGAGTGAACTCTGACCCCTGGGATTTGTGCACGGTCATGGCATACACGGTTTCCACGTCGTTGAGCCGGCTGGGCAGCACGAAGCGCACGCCCCCCTGGCCGTCATTGCGCGGGAAAGCCACGCGCAGCACCTGGGGCCCGCCGTCGCTTTCGGGCAATTTCAAGGCGATGCCGATATCACCGTTCATCAGGCCCAGGCCGTAGTCGTTACGAGTCATCAACACCGGACGGCCTTCATACCACTGCTCGTCGCCTTCGATCAGCCGCACCTTGCGCAAGGCGGCGGTGATGCGCAGGTTCAAGCCTTCGACGCCCCACGGGCCTTTGCGCACCGCGCAGAGCAGCTGGAATGCGTCGAAGGCTTGCAGCAGATGTTGCGCCCAGTGGGTCCAGGCGTGATCGTCACGCGGGGTGTCCAGTGCAGGCCGCGCCGACTGCAGCAGATTCAGGTAATAGCGATAGCCCTGGGCGCCGGCGCCCTGCCCGTCCAGTACCAGGCGCTCAAGGGCATGATCATGCTCGCCCTTGAGGCTGAGGCAGAACAGGTCGTCATGACTGCGCGCGGCCAGCAGCTTGCGCGCTTGCTCAGCGTTCTGCTGGTTCACCCAGCGCGCCAGTTGGCCGATGCCGCTGCCCTCGCCGAAACGCCGCGAGTAGCGCAGCATCACCACCTGCTGGGCCAGGGGATGAGTGCCGTCGAGGTCCTCCTGCAAACCGCTGTCGGCGAGATTTTCAGCGCTGACCGCTTGCAGCCATTGGCGCGTGGCCGGGCTGTACCAACCGGCCTCGGCGTCGCGGCACAAATCGCCGAGCACCGCGCCCGCCTCTACCGAAGCGAGCTGGTCCTTGTCACCCAGCAGCACCAGGCGAGCATGGGGTGGCAAGGCGTCGAGCAGGTTGGCCATCATTTCCAGGTCGATCATCGACGCTTCGTCCACCACCAGCACATCCAGCGGCAATGGGTTGCCGACGTGATGACGAAAATGCCGAGTACCCGGGCGACTGCCCAGCAAGCGGTGAACCGTGGTGACCTGGGTCGGGATTTTTTCACGCACAGTGTCGGGCACTTTCAGCGACAGCACTTGCTGGCTGATGGACTCGGTGAGACGGGCAGCGGCTTTACCGGTGGGCGCGGCCAGGCGGATACGCAAGGGATTGCCGCTTTCCACGGCCGGCGCCTGCAACAGCGCGAGCAGGCGCACCACGGTGGTGGTCTTGCCGGTGCCGGGGCCGCCCGTGACGATGCTGAACGCGCCACGGGTGGCCAGGGCACAGGCCAGTTTTTGCCAGTCGATCACGCCATCGGGCGCCGGTTGATCGAACAAACCATTGAGCCGCTGCGGCAAATCGGTGGCGACGCTTTCGTGGCTGGCCAGCCGCAGGCGCAAGGCGCTGTCGATGCGCCGCTCATACGCCCAATAGCGGCGCAGATAGAGGCGTTTTCCGGACAGCACCAACGGACGGCTTCGGGCCGACTCACTGCCATCGACGGCCAGCGCGACCAAGGGGCTGGCAGCCAGGGCATGACACCAGTGGGCGCCGTCCAAACCTTCGAGCAATTGCGACGGCAACAGCATCGCGCCGGTTTGCAGGTCGCCTTCAGGCGGCAGCGACAAGGCAAAGTCCGGCGCCTTGAGGGTTTCGAACAGGTCGAGGCACACATGGCCGTGACCCAATTGGTGGCTGGTCAACGCCGCCGCCAGCAACACCAAGGGATCGGCTTGTGGGTCAAGCTCATGCAGGAAGCCGACGAAGGCTTTGTCCAGGGCCCGTAGCCAACCACGCTCGACCCAACGCTCGAGCAATTGCACCAGGTCGGCGGCGCGGCTGAGAGGTGTCAGCTCGTCCGGCAGTAACGGCGACAGGCTCATAGCAGCACTCCTTGTTCCCAGGCGGGCTCGGCTTTGGGCGGGATCGGCTTGCCTTGGAACAACAGGTCCAGCCCTTCGATCAGTTCTCGCGGTGGCCGGGTGAAATACGCGCCCTGGCTCACCGATTGCGTACCGCGCAGGAACAGGTACAGGGCGCCGCCGATGTGGCGTTCGTAGTCGTAATCGGGCAGGCGCGCCTTGAGTTGGCGATGCAGGGCCAGCAGGTAAAGTACGTATTGCAGGTCGTACCGATGCTCGAGGATCGACTGTTCCATGGCTTCCAGGGTGTAGGCCGAATCGTCAGGGCCGAGCCAGTTGGATTTGTAGTCAGCCACGTAATAACGACCGTCGTGCTCGAAGGTCAGGTCGATAAAGCCCTTGAACATACCGTTGAGCAACACCGGTTCGGCCGCCACGCGGGAGACGCCGTGGTGGGTGTACTGGCACACCAGCTTGTCGAGGGCGAGCACGTCGACTTTATGGCTGGCGAACCAGAACTCCATTTCGATCTGGTACTGCTGCAGGGCGCTGAGGCTGACGCGGGCGTCGTACACAGGCAGCGGCGTTTGCAACACGTGGCCAAGCCAGGCGCTGAGGGTGATGATCCAGCCTTCCCAATGGCGGCGGTTACAGCGGGCGCCGACGGCCTTTTCGATGGCCTCGGGGCTCAGGTTGAAGCCTTCTTCACCGGCCCATTCCAACAAGCCGTGAAGGAAGGTGCCTGGATTGGGACCGCGTGGGAAACGATGAATATCGCCGCCGGACGCCGCCACTTCCCGTGGTGCATCGGGATCAAGGCGTTCGTCATCGAAGAGTTTCTGGGCCTGTGGGCTTTCAGGCGCTTCGAGATTGGCGGCGCTCATGCTATCGCCAATGCGCAAGGCGCTGTAGGAGGCAATCCACCAGTTTTCTGCGGCCTTGCGTTTAGGCAGCAGCGGGGCCAGCAAGGTGGCTTCGTTGCGCGGTGGATGAAACACAGTGTCTTGCGCTTGCGGCACATGGGCATAGCTGATGGTCGGGCAGCCTTCCTGCAGCGCCATCAACCAGCGCGCCAGGTCGGCGGACTCCCCCAGCGGTGCACCGGCGCCGAGCAAATAGCCCAGCGCCGAAAGGTGCAGCACGGAGCTGCTGCTGTTGCCGCGCTTGAGGTCGGCGATACCCAGCCAGCAGGCGTGTTTGGCGCGGGTCAGGGCGACATACAGCAAGCGCAGGTCTTCGGCCAGGCGCTCATCGTCGGCCTGGGCGATCAACTCTGCAGTGGGCCGCAGGCTGACGTGGGATTTACCCTGCTCGTCGTGGTAATGCAGCGGCAAACGCGTGCCGTCCACCGGTTTGGCCGAACAGATGAAGGGCAGGAACACCAGGTCGTATTCCAGGCCCTTGGATTTGTGGATCGTCACCACCTTGACCAGTTGCTCATCGCTTTCCAGGCGCAGGATCTGCTCTTCACCGGCCTGACCCGACAGCGCCAGGTGCTCGGCAAGATGGCGAATCAACGCCTGCTCGCCGTCCAGTTCCGACGCCGCCTGTTGCAGCAGTTCGCTGAGGTGCAACAGGTTGGTCAGCACTCGCTCGCCATCGCTGCGGGCGATCAGGGTTTGCGGCAGCTTGAAGTCATGCAGCAGGCGGCGCAGCATCGGCAGCACGCCTTGGGTGCGCCAGATCGTGCGGTAGCCACGGAACTGCATCACGCGGCTTTCCCACGCCAGTTCGTCCTGGTTCAGACGCTCCAGCTCCGCCAATGACAAGTTCAAGGTGACACAGGCAAGGGCCGCGCGCAGCGGGCGTTCGACGTCCGGTTCGGCGCAGGCCTTGAGCCAGGCCAGCAGGTCGTGGGCTTCCTGGGCGGCGAAGACCGAGTCTTTATCCGACAGGTACACGCTGCGCACGCCCCGCGCCGCCAACTCGGCGCGCACGGCCTGGGCTTCCTTGCCGTCTCGCACGAGGATGGCGATGTCTGACGGCAGCACGCCGTTGAAGGTGTTGTCTTTGACAAAACCCGCGCTGCCTTGCTGCCCGCCATTGAGCAACGCGACGATGTGCGTGGCGCAGGCGGCGGCCAGTTGCTGGCGATACAGCACATTGGAAATCGGCTGGTCGGTGGGCAGGTGCCAAAGGTTCATCGCCGGCAGCGTTTGGCCGTCGACCTGCAACTGTTCCTTGCGGCCCTGGGACAGCACCGGGTGAAACGGCACCGGGTTATGGCCGTCGGGCTCACGAAACAGGAAGGCGCCCCGGCCGGTTTCTGCACGCTGGAACACATGGTTCACCGCCTCGACCATCGCATGGCCGGAGCGGAAGTTGGTGCCCAGGGTGTGGTGGCGCCCGGTGGTGGACTGCCGGGCACGCAGGTAGGTGTAAATATCCGCGCCGCGGAAGGCGTAGATCGCCTGTTTGGGGTCGCCGATCAGGAACAGGCCGCTGTCCAGGTGGTTTTCTTCGATGCGGTAAATGCTGTCGAAGATGCTGTATTGCACGGGGTCGGTGTCTTGGAATTCATCGATCAAGGCCACCGGGAATTGCTCGCGGATCACACTGGCGAGGCGCTCGCCACCGTCGGCCTGGAGCGCGGCGTTGAGGCGGATCAGCATGTCGTCGAAGCCCATTTCGGCGCGGCGCCGCTTCTCTTCTTCGAAGCGCTTGCCCACCCAGGCGGCGGCGTGTTGCAACACAGCGGCGTCCGGGGTGGGCAGTGCGTCAAGGGCGGCTTTAAGGCCGGCCATGGCGTCGATGCCGGGATGCCGTGGCGGCTCGCCTTTCCAGGCTTCGGCCATGCCGTCGGGGGTCAGCCGGGTAAAGCCGGTGCCGATATCCAGTTGTTCCAGGGTTTCGTCGGCGGCCCAGGCGCTGATTTTTTCGAACCAGGGCTCGAAGTAACGCGCCTGCATTTTGCGCCCATCGACCGCCTTGGCAGCAACGGCTTGCAGGCACAGCTCGCGCAGCTCGGCGGCCCATTGCAGCCAAGGCGCCTTGATGCGGGTCAACGCCTCGCGGCGCTCCTGCAGGCAGGCGGTGATCATGTCGGCCGGCTCGCGGCTGTCCTCGGCGGGCCGCTCACTGCCGAACAGCGCGCGTACCCGTGGCATCAACGCGGCCGGGCCACCCCAGTTGTTGCGCACCCAGTTGAGTGCGTCGTCGTGCATCGGGTAGCAGAACAAGCGCCAGTAGTCGCGCAGCACTTCACCGAGCAGGTCGCTGTGATCGGTCTCCAGGGTCTGGGTAAACAGGCTGCCGCTGTCGAAGGCGTGCTCGCGCAGCATACGCTGGCACCAACTGTGGATCGTCGAGACAGCCGCTTCGTCCATCCATTGCGCGGCGATGTCCAACCGATTGGCGCAGGCGGGCCACTGCTCCTCGGGGTATTGATTACGCAGGTCGGCGATCAAGGCGTCAGGCGGCTCGATTTCGCCACGGAAGAACCGCGCGGCTTCGGCCAGGCGGATACGGATACGTTCACGCAACTCCTTGGTGGCGGCGTCGGTGAAGGTCACCACCAGGATCTGCGGCGGCAGCAGTTCGCGGCCGAAGCCGGACTCCTCACCACCGTTGCCGAGGACCAGGCGCAGGTACAAGGCCGAAATCGTGAAAGTTTTGCCGGTACCGGCGCTGGCTTCGATCAGTTGGCTGCCTTTGAGCGGGAAGGCCAGGGCCAAGGGCTTGTTACTCATGCGCCGGCCTCCGCGCTGGACAGTGAACGCCAGGGGGCGCTGATCAGGGGGCGATACAGGGTTTCGCACCAACCTTCGAATTCTTCGCTGGCGACCAGCGTCGCGTAGTCGGGGAACTGACGAGTGAGCGCGGGCGTTTCACGGCGCTCACCGTCGGTGGTGATGCCGTCGCCCTCATAGGCTTTGCTGGCAGCAGCGTGGGCCTTGGCGGGATCGGTCTGGCCGAGCCAGGCAAAGGCGGTTTTTACCGCGACGGGCAGCGGTTTGCTCATGCCGGTGTGCCAGGCGAGCAGCAGGTCGGCGAGGATGTGCTGCGCGGTGGCGGTGTCCAGTGGGGCGAGGAGCAAGGTGTCGTCACTGGCCACCAGCCCGGTGCTCAACGGCACGCCACACGCACAGGCGACCACGTGATTGACCCAAGGTCGAATCAGCCGGTGCCACTTGCGCGTCTTGATCGAACCGATGCTGTTGGGAATGGTGGTCACGCTTAACAATCCGCCATCACTGCGTCGATGCAGGCCGCTGATCCAGCCTTCAAGCTGAATGCCTTGGTACTCGAAACTGATCGGTTCCGCGCCAGCGTGCGGGGTTGGCCAAAGCGCCAGGAGGTGTTGGTAGCGCTGCAACAGATCCGGCAACGGCTCGATCAGCTCATTGCGCAGGCATTCGCCGAAACCGACCATAGGCAGCAGGCCACTGCCTTGCAGGCGTAAAGCTTGGGCGTTGAGGGCCTGATCAAGCTGGTCGGGCCGGGCCAGTGCGGCGCTCAGCAGACTGTCGCTGAGGCTGTAGCGTTGCAGCGCGTCGAGGACGAAGGGCTCTTCGTCGGCCAGTGGTACTTCGGCAGCTTCGAAGAACACTTTCAGGCGTTGGCTGAAGAAATGCTTTACCGGATTGCGCAGGAAATCCTGCAACTGGCCGAGGCTCAGGGGCTCTTCCTGATCGTGCGGTGCCAGCGCGTGGTCGTGGGCCATTGCGGCCGGCGCTTCGTGCAGCAACTGCCATTCGCGGGCGTAACTGAACAGCGGGTCGCCTTCATGGAAGTAGCGGGCGCTGAACGGTTGGAGCGGGTGTTCCTGGGTCATCGCTTCGATCAGGGGTTCTTGGCTATCGGCGTTATGCCAGCCGCTGGCGAGATGGTCGCGCAGTTGGCCGATCAGCACCGAGGCCGGGCGCTCACTGTTGTCGCGAATGCTGCGGCCGACCCAGCTGATATAGAGCTGGTCGCGCGCGGAAAGCAGGGCTTCGAGCAGCAGGTAGCGGTCGTCCTCGCGGCGGGAACGATCGCCGGGCCGGTAGTCGCTGCCCATCAGGTCAAAGTCCAGCGGGGGCTGGGCACGCGGGTAGTCGCCGTCGTTCATGCCGAGCAGGCAGACCAGCTTGAACGGGATTGCGCGCATGGGCATCAGGGTACAAAAATTGACCGCACCCGCGAGGAAGCGCTGGGACAGGCGGCCTTGGTCAAGCCCGGCTAACCACGCCTCGCGAACTACAGTGAGCGGTAACTCGTCCTGCAGGCCAACAGACTCGCAGGTTTCCAGCCAGGTTTCTCTTAACTGTTCGAGTTGACCCAACAGGTAGTCATCGTGCTCGCTGCTGGGCATGAAAAACTGCTGCATCAAGCGTTGCAGACGCTCGCCCCATTCGTGGGGAGGGGCTGGTTGTGACAGCGCTTGATGGGCGTCTTTTAATGCGTCGAGCAAGGCGACCAGTGGGCCGATCAGCGCCGCATCGAGCCCACCGATCTCGTCGTAGGGCTCGATGCCATCGCACGCGACACCGGTGCCGACGGCGTAACCCAGCAGCATCCGTCGCAGGCCGAATCGCCAACTGTTCTGCTCCAGCGCCTCGGGCAGCCCCAGGCCGGCACGCTGCTCGGCGTTGAGACCCCAGCGGATACCCGCGCCTTCAATCCAGCGGTGCAGCGTCGGCAGGTCGCGTTCATTGATGGCGAAACGTTCGCGCAGGGCGGGAACATCCAACAGGTCGAGAATCTCGCTGACGGGGAAGCGGCTGTCGGGGAGCTTGAGCAGGTGCTCGACGGCAATCAGCAGCGGGTCACGACCGCGTTGGCCTTGGTCTGTCAGGGTGAACGGAATGAAGCGTGGGTCGTTTCTTTCCAGTTGGCCGAAAACCGCGCGAATGTGCGGCGCATAGCTGTCGACATCGGGGACCATGACGATGATGTCCCGAGGGCGCAAGGTGGGATCGGCGCTGAAGCGTTGAAGCAATTGGTCGTGGAGAATTTCCACTTCGCGTTGGGCGCTGTGGGCAATGTGAAAGCGAATGGATGAGTCGCGCTTCAGGTCGACTGCAGGCCAGCATTCACGGGTTTCGTCGAGTGGGCGCAGTTCAAGGATATCGTCCTGAAGCTGGTTGAGCAGCGTGGTAGGCTGGCTGTCGCTGAACAGGTCGATACGCCCATCACGGAAGGCGGCGCGGTAGCTGTTGGGGTCGTCGTAACTGTCCAACAGGCTGATGTAGTCACGGCCCTGCTTGCCCCAGGCGGCGAGCAGCGGATGGGCATGTTGGTGCAGGGTTTGTGGGTCGATGGTGACTGGCATGCCCGCTTTGCGCGCTTGGCGCTTGTATTCGTTACGCAGCAGGTCCTTGTCGGCCACGATGTCTGACCAATGATGGCGGCAAGGATTGTGCACGCATAGCAGCACTTGGCTGAAACGGGCCAGGCCCGCCAGGGCTTCAAGCGCTTGGGCGGGCAGTGATGAAATGCCGAAGACGATCACGCGGGAAGGCAGGCCAGGCGGCGCTTGCTCGAGCGTGTTGATGCGCTCGATAAAACGCTGATGAACGCCGGCACGACTCTCGGCCATGCCCTGCGCGCCTACGTCGAGCAGCAACGCGCGCCATAACTCGGCCTGCCAACAGTTCGCAGTGTTAAGGGGTTTGGATTCGCCGCGTCCATTGCGTAACTGATGGCGCCCTGCGGCCCAGTCTTCCAGCCAATCGGCACGATACACCTGGTATTGGTCGAAGAGGTCGGCCAGGCGCTCGGCGAGCTGGTAGCGCTTGCGTAGGTCGGTGTCGTGGGTCAGGAAGCGTTGCAGCGGCTCGAAATGGGGTTGGTCGATAAGCTGCGGGAGCAGGCGCATGAGTCGCCACGTCAGCGGTGCCTTATCAAGCAAAGACTTAGAGGGAATTTCGTCACGACCCAGGACCATGCGATAGAGCTGCCACATGAAGCTGCCGGGCAGTTGCACATCGATTGCCGCTGCAATACCACAGCCGCCCATATCGTCCTCTTGCGGATCTTCGGCCAAGGCGAGCTTGAGCCATTGGGCGATGCCGTTGCTTTGGACCAGAGCGATTTCGTTTTCCAAGGGCGCCAGGGGATAACGACGCATCCAGCTGACTACCAGGCTGCGCAACTCGTCCAGGCGGTTACCGTGAACCACCATGAATCCAGCGCTGAGGGACGTCGCACCCGGCATAACGGTTTCCTTGGGAAAGCAAGAATCGAGGCGTGGACTTTAGCACTGAAGGCCACTGCAATGAGCGTGTTGGCACTTTTCGACCGCCCAAAACAAAACCCCATCTGCTTTCGCAAATGGGGTTCTGGAATTTAATCTTGACGATGACCTACTCTCACATGGGGAAACCCCACACTACCATCGGCGATGCATCGTTTCACTACTGAGTTCGGGATGGGATCAGGTGGTTCCAATGCTCTATGGTCGTCAAGAAATTCGGGTACTGAATCGTGGCCAGATGGCCTCGCTTCAGCAAATTGGGTATGGGATAGAAGTCGGTGTTTTGTGAGCCTCGAACTTTCGGTTCATTGCGTCTTCACACACCGCAATCTGTTGCTTCTGCTTTTTTAAAGTCAGGAGTAGTCAAATTGCTTGGGTGTTATATGGTCAAGCCTCACGGGCAATTAGTATTGGTTAGCTCAACGCCTCACAGCGCTTACACACCCAACCTATCAACGTCGTAGTCTTCGACGGCCCTTCAGGGGACTCAAGGTCCCAGTGAGATCTCATCTTGAGGCTAGTTTCCCGCTTAGATGCTTTCAGCGGTTATCTATTCCGAACATAGCTACCCGGCAATGCCACTGGCGTGACAACCGGAACACCAGAGGTTCGTCCACTCCGGTCCTCTCGTACTAGGAGCAGCCCCTCTCAAATCTCAAACGTCCACGGCAGATAGGGACCGAACTGTCTCACGACGTTCTAAACCCAGCTCGCGTACCACTTTAAATGGCGAACAGCCATACCCTTGGGACCGGCTTCAGCCCCAGGATGTGATGAGCCGACATCGAGGTGCCAAACACCGCCGTCGATATGAACTCTTGGGCGGTATCAGCCTGTTATCCCCGGAGTACCTTTTATCCGTTGAGCGATGGCCCTTCCATACAGAACCACCGGATCACTAAGACCTACTTTCGTACCTGCTCGACGTGTCTGTCTCGCAGTCAAGCGCGCTTTTGCCTTTATACTCTACGACCGATTTCCGACCGGTCTGAGCGCACCTTCGTACTCCTCCGTTACTCTTTAGGAGGAGACCGCCCCAGTCAAACTACCCACCATACACTGTCCTCGATCCGGATAACGGACCTGAGTTAGAACCTCAAAGTTGCCAGGGTGGTATTTCAAGGTTGGCTCCACGCGAACTGGCGTCCACGCTTCAAAGCCTCCCACCTATCCTACACAAGCAAATTCAAAGTCCAGTGCAAAGCTATAGTAAAGGTTCACGGGGTCTTTCCGTCTAGCCGCGGATACACTGCATCTTCACAGCGATTTCAATTTCACTGAGTCTCGGGTGGAGACAGCGCCGCCATCGTTACGCCATTCGTGCAGGTCGGAACTTACCCGACAAGGAATTTCGCTACCTTAGGACCGTTATAGTTACGGCCGCCGTTTACCGGGGCTTCGATCAAGAGCTTCGCGTTAGCTAACCCCATCAATTAACCTTCCGGCACCGGGCAGGCGTCACACCCTATACGTCCACTTTCGTGTTTGCAGAGTGCTGTGTTTTTAATAAACAGTCGCAGCGGCCTGGTATCTTCGACCGGCATGAGCTTACGGAGCAAGTCCTTCACCCTCACCGGCGCACCTTCTCCCGAAGTTACGGTGCCATTTTGCCTAGTTCCTTCACCCGAGTTCTCTCAAGCGCCTTGGTATTCTCTACCCAACCACCTGTGTCGGTTTGGGGTACGGTTCCTGGTTACCTGAAGCTTAGAAGCTTTTCTTGGAAGCATGGCATCAACCACTTCGTCGTCTAAAAGACAACTCGTCATCAGCTCTCGGCCTTAGAATCCCGGATTTACCTAAGATTCCAGCCTACCACCTTAAACTTGGACAACCAACGCCAAGCTGGCCTAGCCTTCTCCGTCCCTCCATCGCAATAACCAGAAGTACAGGAATATTAACCTGTTTTCCATCGACTACGCTTTTCAGCCTCGCCTTAGGGACCGACTAACCCTGCGTCGATTAACGTTGCGCAGGAAACCTTGGTCTTTCGGCGTGGGTGTTTTTCACACCCATTGTCGTTACTCATGTCAGCATTCGCACTTCTGATACCTCCAGCAAGCTTCTCAACTCACCTTCACAGGCTTACAGAACGCTCCTCTACCGCATCACTTACGTGATACCCGTAGCTTCGGTGTATGGTTTGAGCCCCGTTACATCTTCCGCGCAGGCCGACTCGACTAGTGAGCTATTACGCTTTCTTTAAAGGGTGGCTGCTTCTAAGCCAACCTCCTAGCTGTCTAAGCCTTCCCACATCGTTTCCCACTTAACCATAACTTTGGGACCTTAGCTGACGGTCTGGGTTGTTTCCCTTTTCACGACGGACGTTAGCACCCGCCGTGTGTCTCCCATGCTCGGCACTTGTAGGTATTCGGAGTTTGCATCGGTTTGGTAAGTCGGGATGACCCCCTAGCCGAAACAGTGCTCTACCCCCTACAGTGATACATGAGGCGCTACCTAAATAGCTTTCGAGGAGAACCAGCTATCTCCGAGCTTGATTAGCCTTTCACTCCGATCCACAGGTCATCCGCTAACTTTTCAACGGTAGTCGGTTCGGTCCTCCAGTTAGTGTTACCCAACCTTCAACCTGCCCATGGATAGATCGCCCGGTTTCGGGTCTATTCCCAGCGACTAGACGCCCTATTAAGACTCGCTTTCGCTACGCCTCCCCTATTCGGTTAAGCTCGCCACTGAAAATAAGTCGCTGACCCATTATACAAAAGGTACGCAGTCACCCAACAAAGTGGGCTCCCACTGCTTGTACGCATACGGTTTCAGGATCTATTTCACTCCCCTCTCCGGGGTTCTTTTCGCCTTTCCCTCACGGTACTAGTTCACTATCGGTCAGTCAGTAGTATTTAGCCTTGGAGGATGGTCCCCCCATATTCAGACAAAGTTTCTCGTGCTCCGTCCTACTCGATTTCATGACTAAGAGATTTTCGCGTACAGGGCTATCACCCACTATGGCCGCACTTTCCAGAGCGTTCCGCTAATCTCAAAGCCACTTAAGGGCTAGTCCCCGTTCGCTCGCCACTACTAAGGGAATCTCGGTTGATTTCTTTTCCTCAGGGTACTTAGATGTTTCAGTTCCCCTGGTTCGCTCCATACACCTATGTATTCAGTGTAAGGTAACCATCTTATGATGGCTGGGTTCCCCCATTCAGACATCTCCGGATCAAAGTCTGTTTGCCGACTCCCCGAAGCTTTTCGCAGGCTACCACGTCTTTCATCGCCTCTGACTGCCAAGGCATCCACCGTATGCGCTTCTTCACTTGACCATATAACCCCAAGCAATCTGGTTATACTGTGAAGACAACATTCGCCGAAAATTCGATCATACTCAATTAAGAGCGACTCACAAATTTTACCTTAGCCTGAGCCGTTACCAGTGAAAGTAACGTTCAGTCTATCTTTCTATCACATACCCAAATTTTTAAAGAACGAACTAGTCAAAGACTAGAAATCAACATTCATCATCACAACGATGGAATGCTCATTTCTAAGCTTTCTACAAACAGAAGCAGTAGTGGTGGAGCCAAACGGGATCGAACCGTTGACCTCCTGCGTGCAAGGCAGGCGCTCTCCCAGCTGAGCTATGGCCCCGTATTTCTACAGGCGTTTCCCACACAAAATTGGTGGGTCTGGGCAGATTCGAACTGCCGACCTCACCCTTATCAGGGGTGCGCTCTAACCAACTGAGCTACAGACCCAATTTCGGGCTGCTTCTTTTCGTCTTCTTCAATGAATCAAGCAATTCGTGTGGGAACTTATGGAGCAGCTGATGTCGTCGATTAAGGAGGTGATCCAGCCGCAGGTTCCCCTACGGCTACCTTGTTACGACTTCACCCCAGTCATGAATCACACCGTGGTAACCGTCCTCCCGAAGGTTAGACTAGCTACTTCTGGTGCAACCCACTCCCATGGTGTGACGGGCGGTGTGTACAAGGCCCGGGAACGTATTCACCGCGACATTCTGATTCGCGATTACTAGCGATTCCGACTTCACGCAGTCGAGTTGCAGACTGCGATCCGGACTACGATCGGTTTTCTGGGATTAGCTCCACCTCGCGGCTTGGCAACCCTCTGTACCGACCATTGTAGCACGTGTGTAGCCCAGGCCGTAAGGGCCATGATGACTTGACGTCATCCCCACCTTCCTCCGGTTTGTCACCGGCAGTCTCCTTAGAGTGCCCACCATTACGTGCTGGTAACTAAGGACAAGGGTTGCGCTCGTTACGGGACTTAACCCAACATCTCACGACACGAGCTGACGACAGCCATGCAGCACCTGTCTCAATGTTCCCGAAGGCACCAATCCATCTCTGGAAAGTTCATTGGATGTCAAGGCCTGGTAAGGTTCTTCGCGTTGCTTCGAATTAAACCACATGCTCCACCGCTTGTGCGGGCCCCCGTCAATTCATTTGAGTTTTAACCTTGCGGCCGTACTCCCCAGGCGGTCAACTTAATGCGTTAGCTGCGCCACTAAGAGCTCAAGGCTCCCAACGGCTAGTTGACATCGTTTACGGCGTGGACTACCAGGGTATCTAATCCTGTTTGCTCCCCACGCTTTCGCACCTCAGTGTCAGTGTTGGTCCAGGTGGTCGCCTTCGCCACTGGTGTTCCTTCCTATATCTACGCATTTCACCGCTACACAGGAAATTCCACCACCCTCTACCACACTCTAGTCAGTCAGTTTTGAATGCAGTTCCCAGGTTGAGCCCGGGGATTTCACATCCAACTTAACAAACCACCTACGCGCGCTTTACGCCCAGTAATTCCGATTAACGCTTGCACCCTCTGTATTACCGCGGCTGCTGGCACAGAGTTAGCCGGTGCTTATTCTGTCGGTAACGTCAAAACAATCACGTATTAGGTAACTGCCCTTCCTCCCAACTTAAAGTGCTTTACAATCCGAAGACCTTCTTCACACACGCGGCATGGCTGGATCAGGCTTTCGCCCATTGTCCAATATTCCCCACTGCTGCCTCCCGTAGGAGTCTGGACCGTGTCTCAGTTCCAGTGTGACTGATCATCCTCTCAGACCAGTTACGGATCGTCGCCTTGGTGAGCCATTACCTCACCAACTAGCTAATCCGACCTAGGCTCATCTGATAGCGCAAGGCCCGAAGGTCCCCTGCTTTCTCCCGTAGGACGTATGCGGTATTAGCGTCCGTTTCCGAACGTTATCCCCCACTACCAGGCAGATTCCTAGGCATTACTCACCCGTCCGCCGCTCTCAAGAGAAGCAAGCTTCTCTCTACCGCTCGACTTGCATGTGTTAGGCCTGCCGCCAGCGTTCAATCTGAGCCATGATCAAACTCTTCAGTTCAAACATCTTTGGGTTTTTAAGAAACCCTAAACTTGGCTCAGCAATCGTTGGTTACATCTTTGATTTCTCGCGGAGTAACTTGTGATGCTGATAATCTTGTTGACTATCAGTCTGACTCCACAAGCACCCACACGAATTGCTTGATTCAGTTGTTAAAGAGCGGTTGGTTAAGAGCTATTCGTCTCAACCGAGGCGCGCATTCTACAGCAGCCTCATTTGCTGTCAAGTGGTTATTTTCAGAAGCTTTCGAAGATTTCTTCAACAACTTCAACCACTTGCGCTTGCGATCTCTCGTAAGCGGGAGGCGAATTCTACAGCGTTACACGCTGCTGTCAACACCTCTTTTTCAACTTCTTTTTGGCTTCGATGGACTGAAGCAACTTGCTGCCGAAAACTACTTAACTCATTGTTTACAAATAAGTTTTCCGTTTCGACTGCGCCGGAAGTGGGGCGAATTATAGGCGCACAGAATCTGCCGTCAAGGGTTAATTACGCTTTTGTTGCTGGCGATGCTTTTTTAGTAATAAGACGCGGGATCCGACGCATCACTGGAGGTAAGCGCAGCAACAGAAGCAGTGCACCTATGGAAGCATAGATAGCCCACTCCTTAAGATCAGCCCGCACTATCCACAGCATGTGCAGCAAACCGAGCCCTAGAATCACGTACACCAAGCGATGCAATTTCTTCCAGCGACTGCCCAGCCAGCGCTGACTGTAACGATTGGAGGTCAGAGCCAAAACCAGTAGAGACAAAAACCCCAAGGCGCCGACAATTATGTACGGACGCTTACGCAACTCCACGCCCAGTTGCGACCAGTCAAGCCCGAGGACAAATACGCAATAAGCCGCCAGGTGCAGCACCACATAGGCAAAGCACCACAAACCCAGCTGCCGGCGCACTGCGATCCACCCCGCCCAACCGCTCAGCTTCTGCAACGGCGTCATCGCGAGCGTGATCAACAACAGGATCAAGGTGCCCAGACCCAGGCGATCCACCAGCACCTTGCCCGGGTCGGGCCCCAGGGCAAAACTCCAGGCTTCATAGAGCCAGAACAACGGCCAGACAGCGGCGGCTATAAAGACGCCGATGCGCCAGATCGGATAGCGCATCAGTAGTTCTTCTTCAGGTCGAGACCTGTATAGAGAGCAGCGACCTCATCCGCGTAGCCATTGAACATCTGCGTCTCACGCACGTTCGGGCTGAAAAGGCCGCTCGGTAGACGACGCTCCCGTGCCTGGGTCCAGCGCGGATGGTCAACCGTAGGGTTCACATTCGCATAAAACCCATACTCATCGGCTGCAATACTCTGCCAGGTCGTTTTAGGCTGCTCGCTGACAAGACTGATCCGCACAATCGACTTCACACTCTTGAAGCCATACTTCCAGGGCACGACCAAACGCAGGGGCGCCCCGTTCTGGTTAGGCAACTCCCGCCCGTACATGCCCACGGCAAGGATCGCCAATGGATTCATCGCCTCGTCCAGACGCAGCCCTTCTATATAAGGCCAGTCGATCAAGCCGAAACTGGAGCGCTGCCCCGGCATGCTCTTTGGATCCTGTAGGGTTTCGAAGCGGATGAATTTCGCCTTTGAAGTAGGCTCAACCTGCTTGAGCAAGGCGGAAACAGGAAAGCCGACCCACGGAATCACCATCGACCACGCTTCGACGCAACGCAGCCGGTAGACGCGCTCTTCCAATTCGTAAGGTTTCATGAAGTCTTCCAAGGCGTAGCGACCCGGCTTCGCAACTTCACCATCAATCACAACACTCCAGGGCTCAGTCTTGAGCGAACCCGCATTTGCCGCCGGATCGCCCTTGTCTGTGCCGAACTCGTAGAAGTTGTTGTAGTGGGTTGCATCCTTGAACGGCGTGATGGCCTCGCCCTTGACCGTCACAGCCTGCCACTTGGTGCCTGGAAGCTTTTGCGTAAACCAGTCAGGCGCCCTGCCCGGCTCGACATCGGCATAACGTGCCGCCTCTTCGGCACTGGCCCAACGTGGCAAGCTGCTCGCGGCAATACCGGCAAGCGCACCACCGAGCAAGCTGCGGCGAGAGAGGTAGAACGATTCAGGCGTGACATCCGATTCGTGGCAATCGGACGCTTTGGGGATCTTGATTAACATGGCAACTCCGCAGCATTGGAGGACAGGTGCACCAATAGACTGCGGAGTATGGGGGAAATTACATTAAGGCAATGTTTTGTCCCGGCGAAGATGCAGCAGGTACTGCACCGGCCCGGAAGCGGCGTAGACCAGGAAAGCTAACAATAGAATTCTCGGCGGGTCGCTGAACACCACCGCAAACACCAGCACCACCACAAGAATAGCCACGAAAGGCACACGCCCCTTGAGGTCGAACTCCTTGAAGCTGTTGTACTTGATGTTGCTGACCATCAGCATGCCGGCTGCCGCGACCATCAAGGCGACCAGGAACGACATCTTCGAACCCTGGATGCCGTAGTCACTGAACGCCCAGACGATACCCGCCACCACACCCGCCGCCGCTGGGCTGGCCAGGCCAATGAAGTACCGCTTGTCGGCAGTACCGACCTGAGTGTTGAAGCGCGCCAGACGCAACGCCGCGCCCGCCACATAGATAAAGGCCACCATCCAGCCGACCTTACCCATGTCACCCAGCGCCCAGGCAAACGCCAGCAGCGCCGGGGCGACACCAAAGGCAACCATGTCCGACAACGAGTCGTACTCGGCACCGAAGGCGCTTTGAGTATTGGTCATGCGCGCGACACGACCATCCAGGCCATCAAGCACCATGGCGACGAAGATGGCGATGGCAGCAAAACCGAAGTACTTGCTGGCACTTACGGCATCACCCGCCGCCAATGCGCTCTGGGCACTCATCGAGTTGATGATGGAATAGAAGCCGGCAAACAGGTTCGCCGTGGTGAACAGGTTGGGCAGCAGATAGATGCCACGATGCCGGACTTTGCGGCCTTCCGCGTCATGCCCTTCTTCGACATGTTCATCGATCGGCAGCAGGCTTTCGGCGTCAGAAGCCTGGCTTGGCTCTTCGGGACGTTCGCTCATGGACTTTACCTTGCAACGGTGTGAAAAAAATTCGACAGATACTTGCGGCGAGTGTTCGCCCGCAAACGATGCAGCTTTATACCAGAACCCGCTTACCCAAACGAAAAAACGCGGCCGAAGCCGCGTTTTCCCTTGATACGTGCGACTTAGTTCTTGGCTTTGTCGACGATCTTGTTGGCACCGATCCACGGCATCATGGAACGCAGTTGCTCGCCGATGATTTCGATACCGTGGGCGGCGTTGTTACGACGCTTGGCGGTCATCGAAGGGTAGCCGGTAGCGCCTTCGCTGATGAACATCTTGGCGTATTCGCCGTCCTGAATACGTTTCAGGGCGTTGCGCATCGCCTGACGGGACTCGGCGTTGATCACTTCCGGGCCGGTCACGTACTCGCCGTATTCGGCGTTGTTGGAGATCGAGTAGTTCATGTTGGCGATACCGCCTTCGTACATGAGGTCAACGATCAGCTTCAGTTCGTGCAGGCATTCGAAGTAGGCCATTTCCGGCGCGTAGCCAGCTTCAACCAGGGTTTCGAAACCGGCTTTCACCAGTTCAACGGTACCACCGCACAGTACGGCTTGTTCGCCGAACAGGTCGGTTTCAGTCTCGTCCTTGAAGGTGGTTTCGATGATGCCAGTACGACCACCGCCGACACCGGCAGCGTAGGACAGTGCAACGTTCTTGGCGTTGCCCGAAGCGTCCTGGTAGATCGCGATCAGGTCAGGGATACCGCCACCCTTGACGAACTCGGAACGTACGGTGTGGCCCGGAGCCTTCGGCGCGATCATGATCACGTCGAGGTCAGCGCGCGGCACAACCTGGTTGTAGTGGATCGCGAAACCGTGGGAGAAGGCCAGGGTGGCGCCCTTCTTGATGTTCGGCTCGATTTCGTTCTTGTACAGCGCGGATTGGAATTCGTCCGGGGTCAGGATCATGACCAGGTCGGCGGCCGCCACAGCGGAAGCCACGTCGGTCACTTTCAGGCCATGGGCTTCAGCCTTGGCAACGGTCGCCGAGCCTTTGCGCAGGCCAACGGTGACGTCAACGCCGGAATCTTTCAGGTTGCACGCTTGAGCGTGGCCCTGGGAGCCATAACCGATGATGGCGACTTTCTTGCCCTGGATGATCGACAGGTCACAATCTTTATCGTAATAAACTTTCATGAGGTTCCTCTATATATCCAGGCCGTAAGGCCATTCGCTAATTGGGTTAGATGCTGAGTACTTTGTCGCCACGGGCAATCCCGGTGACACCACTGCGTACGGTTTCCAGAATCGAGGCCGTCCCGATCGACTGGATGAAGCTGTCCAGCTTGTCGCTCGTACCGGTCAGTTGAACGGTATAAACGCTGGCGCTCACATCGACGATCTGCCCGCGATAAATATCGGTAGTGCGCTTGATCTCGGCACGCTGGGCACCTGTGGCCTTGACCTTGACCAGCATCAGCTCACGCTCGATGTGGGCACTTTCCGACAGGTCGACCAGCTTGACCACTTCGATCAGCTTGTTGAGGTTCTTGGTGATCTGCTCGATCACCTCATCGTGGCCCACGGTGGTCAACGTCAGGCGCGACAAGGTCGGGTCTTCGGTCGGGGCCACGGTCAGGCTTTCGATGTTGTAGTTGCGTTGCGAAAACAGGCCGACAACACGAGACAGAGCGCCGGGTTCGTTCTCCAGAAGCAGGGAGATAATGTGCCGCATGATTAAGTACGCTCCGTCTTGTTCAGCCACATGTCGCGCATAGAGCCGTCTTTGATCTGCATCGGGTAGACGTGCTCGCTGGTATCCACCTGAATATCGATGAACACCAGGCGGTCCTTCATGGCGAACGCCTCTTCCATCTTCGGCTTCAGATCTTTCAGATCGGTGATGCGCATGCCGACGTGGCCATAGGCTTCAACCAATTTGACGAAATCCGGCAACGATTCCATGTAGGAATGGGAGTGACGGCTACCGTAGCTCATGTCCTGCCACTGGCGAACCATGCCCAGCACGCCATTGTTCAGGCAGACGATCTTCACCGGAAGGCCGTACTGCAGGCACGTTGACAGTTCCTGGATGTTCATCTGGATGCTGCCTTCACCGGTGACACAGGCAACGTCGGCATCCGGAAAGCTCAGCTTCACGCCCATGGCCGCCGGAAAACCAAAGCCCATCGTGCCCAGGCCACCGGAGTTGATCCAGCGGTTAGGCTTGTCGAATTTGTAGTACTGCGCGGCGAACATCTGGTGCTGGCCCACGTCGGAGGTCACAAAGGCGTCGCCCTTGGTCACTTCGCAGAGGGTTTCGATCACGGTTTGTGGCTTGATGATGCTGCCGTCGCCCTTGTCGTACGGGAACAGGCCGCGGTCACCGCGCCATTCGTCGATCTGCTTCCACCAGCTGGCAACGGATTCCTTGTTCGGCGTTTCGCCGATGTCCTTGAGCGCGGCGACCATTTCAGTCAGCACGCTTTCCACCGGGCCTACGATTGGCACGTCGGCCTTGATGGTCTTGGAAATGGACGCCGGGTCGATGTCGATATGGATGATCTTGGCATTCGGGCAGAACTTGCTCGCGCCGTTGATCACGCGGTCATCGAACCGTGCGCCGACCGCCAGAATCACATCGGCGTGGTGCATGGCGAGGTTGGCGGTATAGCTGCCGTGCATACCGAGCATGCCGACGAATTGACGGTCCGAACCTGGGAATGCGCCAAGACCCATCAAGGTATTGGTGACCGGCAGGTTGAGCAGCTTGGCCAATTCTGTGAGCGGTGCGGAGCCGCCCCCCAGAATCACGCCGCCGCCGGAGTACAGCACCGGGCGCTTGGCCGCGAGAAGCATTTCCGCCGCCTTGCGGATTTGCCCCGAGTGCCCACGCACGGCCGGGCTGTAGGAGCGCAGCTTGGCTTTCTTCGGGAAAATGTATTCGAATTTCTCGGCCGGGTTGGTCATGTCCTTGGGAATATCCACCACGACAGGGCCCGGGCGACCGGATTGTGCGAGGTAGAACGCCTTTTTCATGATTTCCGGAATTTCCGACGCGTGCTTGATCATGAAGCTGTGTTTCACGATCGGGCGGGAGATACCGATCATGTCGGTTTCCTGGAACGCGTCGGTACCGACCATGGTGCTGGCGACCTGGCCGGAAATGATCACCATGGGAATGGAGTCCATATAAGCAGTCGCGATGCCAGTGATGGCATTGGTTGCGCCTGGGCCGGACGTTACCAGTACCACGCCGGCTTTACCGGTGGCACGGGCATAACCGTCAGCCATATGGGTTGCGGCCTGTTCGTGGCGAACCAGGATGTGGGTAACAGCCGGTTCCTTGAACAGCGCGTCGTAGACATGCAGCAGAGCACCACCTGGGTACCCGTAGATATAGTCGACGCCTTCGTCACGCAAAAAGCGGACGAGCATCTCACCGCCAGATAAAAGCTCCACGTTGTTCACCTCTAAAACGCCAGAATACCGTCCGTTAAAAACCGACGGGTCTTAATAGGTTTACTTCTCAACAGAGCATGAGCGACGGTGGTCGCCGACTACGTCAGCACTGACTGAGCAAGTATTGGGATCGTCCCAAGTGTTGCGGGCTTTTCCCACCCAGCGCGAGGTAACGCGTTGCGGGTGTTACAGGTCGGCGCGGGTGTGCGCCTCATGATCTGCCGAGCGGGCCTGCTTCTGGCAGTCCCGATACAGCGGACTTTGGATTCTTCTGTTTCAGGCCCTTCAAGTCAAGCAATAATTGCGCTTTTTTCCAACTAAGCGCATGAGAACGCAGGAGAAAGGCCTGTGAGGAGGGATAAAACTCGCCTGAATGTCGTCAAGCGGTAGAAATATGCGCAAGACTGCCGGAAAAACCGACAGTCAGGCAATTAACCAGCGTCAGCGATCAGTTGGTCGAACTTTTTCAGCGCATTACGCAAGCCAAGGCTCTCTCGCGGACGGTCGGCATAGACCATCTCGGCCATTTCCAGAATTCCAGAAGCGTTGGGCAGAGGCAGGTCCTGTTCGAGGATCTGCTTCATGCGTACCAGGAATATCCATTGCAGCCATTGGTGAAAATCCAATGTGTCGACCGAAAAAGGCTCGACGCTGCTGAGCGCTTCGGCGCTGGGGGGCACTTCATCCCACCAGCCCTGCACGCGCAATTCTCGCTCGATCAATAACAACTGCTCGGCAATCGCCGGGAACCGCCCATCCATCAGAGGCTGACCTTGGCTTTTGCCCGAGCCTGGGCAGCGCCGGCAGCGTCGCCTTGGGCGGCACGCGCGTCACCGATCAACCCCCACAGGCTGGCTTGCAGGTCGGGGCGACCGTTGGCCAGGGTCAAACCACGGCGAGCGAACTGCTCGGCTTGCGGCGCATCACCCTGGGCCAGGCGTACCTGGGCCAGGCGATACAACACTTGTGGTTCGCGAGGAGCAACGCGTTGAGCACGCTCGAGGCTCGACGAAGCGCCATTGAGATCACCGCCGGCCTGCTGTTGCTGGGCGGTGGTAAGCAGCGCCAGTACCGGGCCATCCAGTTGTTCGTCAGCCGACAGGCCGCCGGCGCTGGACGACGAAGGAATACCGCTCGGCGTCGATGGCATGGTGTAAGTGCCCTGGTTGACCGGCGCCGTCTGGATCGGCGTGGAATCGATCGGCGCCGAAGTGCCTGGGCCTGGTGTCCAGGGTTCGGCGCTGATCGGGGCTGCGGTTGCAGCGCCACTGCCAGGCACCATCACCACCACGCCCGAATCCTGTGGCATTGCCTGAGGCTTGGCCTGTGCCGGGCGGTTGGTCACGGTTTGACGAAACCCGCCATTGGCCGAAATCCGGTCGTTATTGGAGACGTTAGTACTCGAATCCACCACCGGAATCGAGCCGCGTTGCACGCTGGAGCAACCGCCGAGCAAAGCCAGAACGGTAATCGCTGGAATCCACAACTTGTTCACTTGAAACCCTCTTTGCTTAATTCATCCAGCCCTTGACCCAATCCATCACCGAGTCCGCGTCAGCAGGGGCGCTGCCCCCGCATGCGGCACCGGGTGGTGGCTCGCTGCCGCGAATATACGGCATCTGCACCGCTCCCGGGCAGTTGGCATCCGAACCTTGGCCGGTGTGCGGATCAATCCAGGCCTGCACGATATTGTCCGGCTGCGGCATGTTGAGTGGTAACGGGTCTGCCTTGCGCATGAAGCTGGTCCAGACCTGCAGCGCACCGGTCGCTCCGGTGAATGGCGTCTTGCCATTGTCGTCACGGCCCAACCACACCACGGCCAATACGTCCTGGCCAAAACCTGCGAACCAACTGTCGCGCGAATCGTTACTGGTGCCGGTCTTGCCCGCCAGCGTCAGGTTCGACGGCAGCACGCTGTAGACCGAGCGCCCGGTACCTTCACGCATCACGCGCTGCATGGCGTTCTGGATCAGGTAGATGGAGCCCGCGTCGAAGCGTTGCTGGATCTGGAACGGGTAGCGCTTGAGCGGTTCGCCCTCGGCGGTCAGCACGCTGCGAATACCGCGCATCGGCGTATTGAAGCCACCGTTGGCCAAGGTCTGGTACATGGTGGCCACTTCCATCGGGCTCATGGCCGCCGCGCCCAGGAGCATCGAGGGGAACGCCGGGAACTCGCGCTCGATACCCAGTCGCGCCAGGGTTTTCAGCACATTCGGCACACCGACTTCCAGCCCCAGGCGCGATGTCGAGATATTGTAGGAATGCGCCAGCCCCTGATACAGGAACACGGTGCCGTGCGAGCGGCGGTCGAAGTTCTTTGGCGTCCACACCTGGCCATCGGCGCCTTTGATCGACAGCGGGTCATCCGACAGCCAACTGGTCAGTGTGTACTTGCTCGGTTTTTCCAGGGCGGTCAGGTAGACCGCCGGCTTGACCAGCGAGCCAATCGGGCGCACGGCATCCAGCGCGCGGTTGAACCCGGCGAAGCTGGCCTGACGGCTACCGATCATGGCTTGGACCTCGCCGGTTTCCGGGTTGGTCACCACCATCGCGGCTTCTACTTCATCGGAGCCTTTGCGGCCTGTCAGGCGCTTGAAGGTGTCATTGACCGACGCTTCGGCTTTCATCTGCAGGATGGGGTCGAAGCTAGTGAAGATTCGCAGGCCTTCCTCGGTCAAGTCTTCGTCGCGATAGTCTTCGCGCAGTTGGCGTTTGACCAGGTCGATAAAGCCAGGGAATGAGCTATCTGCCAGCTTGCCGCGGGTGGTGACACCCAGCGGCATTTTCTTCGCGGCCGCGACCTGCTCGGCCGTGGCGACGCCCTGCTGTTCCAATACATCGAGTACCAGGTTGCGGCGCTCGAGCGCACGCTCAGGGTTGCGACGCGGGTTGTAATAGGACGGCCCCTTGACCATCCCCACCAGCAACGCAACCTGATGCAGTTTCAATTCCGACAACGGCTGCCCGAAGAAGAACTGGCTGGCCAGGCCGAAACCGTGCACCGCACGCTGACCATCCTGGCCGACGAAGACTTCGTTGAGGTACGCCTCGAGGATTTCCTGCTTGCTGTAATGCAACTCCAGCAGCATTGCCATCATGGCTTCGGTGAGCTTGCGGGTGAGGCTGCGCTCATTGGTCAGGTAGAAGTTCTTCACCAATTGCTGGGTGAGCGTGCTGCCACCCTGGGTCATCTTGCCGCCGGAAGTATTGACCCACACTGCGCGGGCAATCGATTTGGGCGAGACGCCCCAGTGGCTGTAGAAGTCGCGGTCTTCTACTGCTACCAGGGTTTCCAACAAGTACGGCGGCGCCTGATCGAGCTTGATCAGGATCCGGTCTTCAAGATTCTTCGGGTAGATACCGCCGATCATCAGCGGCTCGAGGCGTACCACCGGCAGCTTGGCGCCGTTGAGCGACGACAACTCAGCCACGTAATCGCCGGAAAAACGCACGCGTACCGGCTGGGCTTTTTCCAGGCCTTCGTAGAACTGGAAGCCGCGGGTGTTCAGGTCGACGGTATTGCCGCTGACGGCCGCCGCGCCTGGGCCGTTGCTCACGGGTTCGCGGCGATAGCCCAGCGCATCGAGTTCGGTGAGGAAGTCCTCCTTGCTCAACTTCTGGCCGGCGAACAATTCCAGCGGGCGTGCGTACACCTTGGCCGGGATGGTCCAGCGCTTGCCGGAGAATTTCTCCTGGACCACGGCGTCGAGATACACCGCCACGCCGGCGAGCGCCACAAGGCCAACCAGGCCTAGCTTGAGCGCCCAGCCCAGCCACGGGCGCAGGCTGCGCGAAGGAGGTTTTTTACGGGAACGGGGAGATCGGGTTCGAGTCATGGCGGCGGATTATACGCACTTTATTGATGATCAACATGAGCCGGACAGCGGTTTGCACGACCGCCCGTAGCGGCCATAATGCTTGCCATGATTTCTCCCAGACTTTAAAGGATCGCCCGTGAGCCAGTCCCTGATTGCCGCCCTGCAAAACCCGGCGTTGTACCCGCATCCGGTGGAAGCGTTTCAAGTCATTGAAACCCATATTTCCTGGGTGATCCTGACCGGTCCCTATGCTTATAAACTGAAGAAACCGATGAACTTCGGCTTCCTCGATTTCACCGACCTGGAAAAACGCGGTCACTTCTGCAACGAAGAGCTGCGCCTCAACCAGCGCCTGACCGAAGATTTGTATCTTGAAGTTTTGCCAATTACCGGCACTGCCGACGCACCGCAATTGGCGGGCGACGGCCCGGTGATCGAGTACGCGCTGAAAATGCGTCAGTTCCCGCAAAGCCAGATGCTGAGCACCTTGCAAGCCAACGGTGAACTCACCAGCGCGCACATAGACGAAATGGCCAGGCAGATTGCGCACTTTCACCTCAACGCGCCCAAGGTCCCGCAGGAGCACCCGGCCGGTACTCCGGAAGAAGTGATGGCACCGGTCCGCCAGAACTTCGAACAGATCCGCCCTTTCCTGAGTGACAAGGCCGACCTCATTCAACTGGAAGCCCTGCAAGCCTGGGCGCAAAGCAGCTTCGAACGCCTCAAGCCATTGCTGGAGCAGCGCAAGCTCAACGGTTTCACCCGTGAATGCCATGGTGATATCCACCTGGGTAACGCCACGTTGATCGATGGCCATGTAGTGATCTTCGACTGCATCGAATTCAACGAGCCGTTCCGCTTTACCGACGTGTATGCCGACACCGCGTTCCTGGCGATGGACCTGGAAGACCGTGGCCTCAAATGCCTGGCACGCCGATTTATCAGCCAGTACCTGGAACTGACCGGCGATTATCAGGGGCTGGAGCTGCTGAATTTCTACAAGGCTTATCGCGCACTGGTGCGGGCGAAAGTCGCCCTGTTCAGCATGCCGAGCGAAGCCGACCCGGTGCAACGCGCCACCACCCTGCGCCAGTACCGTAATTATGCCAATCTGGCGGAAAGCTACAGCACGATTCCGTCGCGCTTCCTGGCCATCACCCACGGGGTTTCGGCTGTGGGCAAAAGCCATGTGGCCATGCGCCTGGTCGAGGCCTTAGGCGCTGTTCGCGTGCGTTCGGATGTGGAGCGCAAGCGCCTGTTTGGCGAGCAGCAGGTTGAAAACACCCCGCAAGCCGGCATCTACAGCGATGACGCCAGTGCTGCGACGTACACGCGCCTGAATGAAATAGCCGACACCGTGCTGCGCGCCGGTTTCCCGGTGGTGCTGGATGCCACCTTCCTCAAACGCGCACAACGTGACTCGGCGGCCCGGGTTGCCGAAGCCACCGGCGCCCCGTTCCTGATTCTGGATTGCAACGCGCCCCAGGCCGTCATCGGCAGTTGGCTGGCACAACGTCAGGCAGATAAAAACGATCCGTCCGACGCAACGTTGCTGGTTATTGAAGAACAAAACGCCAGTCGTGACCCGCTGACCGCTCAAGAGCTGCTGTTGAGTAAACGCGTCGAGACCAATGAAAGCGGGACGCTCGATGCATTGGTCGGGCATATTCGTCAACGCTTGCCCGGTCTGTAAGAAATATTTCTTGGTCGTGTCGTCTACGTTGGCGCACGACCCTGCAATAGTGGCACTATAATGGCGCCATAATTCCAACAGGAGTCGCCGTCATGAGTCAGCCCAAGCTTCTTGATACCCCGCTCTACGCGCTCCTGCATAAGGACGACATTCGGGGCTTCAATCAAGAGCGCCCCGAAGGCGGCGTTATCGACATGCGCGGCGGCGACTTCCGAGGGTTGGACCTGCGCGAACTGAACGCTGCGGGGATCGACTTTACCGACGCCTATTTCCGCTCCGCCGACCTGCGCGGGCTGGATTTACGCGAATGCTCATTGGAAGGTGCCAGCCTGGCCCATGCGCAGATTTCCGGTACTTACTTCTCACCCGACCTGACGGCAGACGAGATTCTGATGTCGGTGAATTTCGGTACCCGCCTGCGTTACCGCACCAAATAACCTCAAAACTCCGGCTCCCGGCTGCGCTTCAGCTTGCCGGGCGTTTTCCCGTGCCTGACACGTAGGGTCATTCTTATAAGCTTTTCAGCCGTTCTCGAGCAAAGAATCACGCTTTTCCTACTGAGCGCTACACTCATTTTCAGGCTTGCCTGGTCACGATACCCACCGCACCATTCGGCCGTCGCAAGGAGGCTTGATGAACGATGAGCTGCAACACCTGAAGAATCTTGGCAAGACGTCGGCGCAGTGGCTGCATGCGGCGGGCATCCACAGCGCGTCCGACCTGCGCCGCCTGGGCGCGGTCGATGCTTACCGAGCCGTGCGAACTCGCGGGTTCCGGGCATCAAAAGTGTTGCTGTATGCGATTGAAGGCGCGTTGATGGACGTGCATTGGAACGACATTCCCACGGAGCGCAAGGAAGCGTTGAACCGTCAGTTGGAGGCGCTCTCAACCCGCCAGAAGATGTAGATCCACCAATCAATCCAGTATTTTCAGGATTTTTGAGAAAAGTAAGGGAATGTTGTTGACTCTCAAATGAGAATCGTTATGATTATCACAACTGGTCGCGAGATCAGCCGATAACTGAAAGACCATTGGTTCGGACTCTCAGATTATCTCCTCATCAGGCTAATCACGGTTATTTGACCCGGCTCTTGCCGGGTCTTTTTTTGCCTGCGAAACGCCGGTTCAACGCGCGATGATCAACGGATGACCACGCTCCGGATGCAACTGCACCAACACATCCAGACCAAACACCGCCTTGAGCGGCTCGGGGCGCAGCACCTGTGCGGGCGTGTCCAGGGCGCGCGGGCATCCGTTCTCCAGCAACAGAATTCGATCACAGTAACGTGCGGCCAGGTTCAGGTCATGCAGGATCACCAATACCGCTGCGCCACGATCGGCAAAGCGCCGGATCGCCTGCAAGGTCGTGTGCTGATGCAACGGATCGAGCATCGATGTCGGCTCATCCAGCAATAGCGTCTGGCCCGCTTCCCCCGGCCATAATTGCGCCAACACACGGGCCAGGTGTACCCGTTGACGCTCCCCGCCCGACAAGGCCAGGTAACTGCGACCACTCAAGTGCTCTACATCCGCCGCCTGCAGTGCCGCGCTGATGATTTCCTCATCGCGTACTCGCCCGGTCTGATGCGGCAAACGCCCCAGTCCTACAACCTCTTCGACACGGAACGCGAAGTCCAGGGTCGAGCTCTGGGGCAGTACCGCCAGGCGCTGGGCTCGTTGCGCGCCGCTCCATTGCTTTAACTCTTGCTGATCCAGCCAAACCTTGCCCTGATCAGGGGTCAACTCGCCGCACAGCGCGCTGAGCAAGGTACTTTTGCCTGCACCATTGGGGCCCAATACGCCGAGCACTTCGCCCGGCAGCAGCTCCAGGGTGACATCTGCCAATACGGTTTTACGCCCGCGACGGATCTGCAACGCTTCCACCCGTAGCATCAGGCGCGCCCTCGCAGCAATAAATAGAGAAAAAATGGCGCGCCAATAAACGCAGTGACGATACCGATCGGCAGTTCCGCCGGCGCCATCGCCAAACGCGCCACCAAATCCGCCAACAGCAACAAACTCGCGCCCGCCAGCACCGAAGCCGGCAATAACACCCGATGGTCCGGTCCGGCCAGCAACCGCACCAAGTGCGGCACCACCAACCCTACAAAGCCGATCATGCCCGCCGCTGCCACCGCCGCACCAACGCCCAGCGCCGTACAGAACACCAGCTCACGCTTGAGCTTTTCCACATCGATGCCCAGGTGGCTGGCCTCGGACTCACCCAGCAACAGCGCATTCAAGGCCTTCGCTCGGCGCGGCAACCACAGCGCCACGCCCGCACTCACCAGCAGCAACGGCCATAAACGTGAATAGCTGGCACCGTTGAGGCTGCCCAGGTTCCAGAATGTGAGGGTACGCAAGGTGGCGTCGTCCGCCAGGTAGGTAAACAGACCTACAGCAGAACCGGCCAGTGCAGTCAGCGCGATGCCGGCGAGCAACATTGTTGCAACGTTGGTCTGGCCATTGCGTCGGCCCAGTCGATACACCAGCGCCGTGACGCCCAGGCCGCCCAGAAACGCGCAAATCGACAAAAGATACGGCCCGAGCGCCTCCGGCAGCCCGCCAAAAAAAGATCCGCCGACAATTGCCACCGCAGCCCCCAGCGCCGCGCCACTGGACACGCCCACCAGGCCAGGATCGGCCAGCGGGTTGCGAAACAAGCCCTGCATCGCCACGCCCGACAAAGCGAGCACACCGCCCACGGCCAGGCCCAGTAACGTGCGCGGCAAGCGAATCTGCCCCAGGATCAACTCTGCCTGTTCGAGCCCCTGGGCCTCAATCGGCACTCCGATCATTCGCAGCGCAGCCCTGAGCGTGTCGAACAGCGGCAGGCTGACCGGTCCCAGGGCCAATGAAAGCCAGATCGCCAGCAGACATAACAGCGCAAGCCCGATAAACAGCGTTTTCGGTTTAACCAACCGGGTCATGGGGCGGGTTCAGCCTGGGACGGGTAAAAGCCTGCGGACAACTGCGCCAGGCTCTGCGGCAGGCGTGGCCCAAGCCCGCCCACCAGCAGCGTCGGGTCCAACTCCAGCACCCGGCCGTTCCTGGCCGCTGGCGTGGAAGCGAGGATGGGGTTTTCCTTGAACAACGCCACACGGGCCGCTTCACCACTGAGCGCCCGATCAGCAACTACTAGCACATCCGGGCTCAACCCGGCCAGCGACTCCGCCGAGAACGGTTTGTAACCACTGTGAGTCGCCAGATTACGGCCGCCGGCCTGCTCCAGCATCCAGTCAGCGGCGGTGTCTTTACCGGCGATCAACGGCTTGCCGCCGGCATGCCCGAGCAACAGCAACACACCGGGCGCTTTCTGCGTCAACCGGGCCTTGGTCACCCAGGCTTTCTGCTGATCCAGCGCCTGCTCATATCCGGCAAACAATTCGTTGGCCTTGGCCTCGCTGCGCAGCAGCTTGCCCAGGTGCGCCAGGTTGGCTTTCAGGCTGGGTAAATCCGGTTGTGCCGAGAACATCTCTACCTGTACGCCCGCGTTGCGGATCTGCGCCAGCACCGGTGGTGGCCCCATCTCTTCGGTCCCCACCAGCACCTGCGGGCGCAGGCTGAGAATGCCCTCGGCCGACAATTGGCGCTGATAACCAATACTGGGCAATGCCTTGAGCGACGCTGGATGCTGGCTGGTGGTGTCCACGCCGACCAGCTTCGGCTCGCCCCCCAATGCCGTCACCCATTCCGATAACGCGCCGCCGGCGCTGACCCAGCGTTGCGGCAGGTCCAAGGCTTGGGCCGCGTGGCTGACCAGCAGTCCGGCAACTAGCGCAATAACGCTGGCACTCAGGCGCATAACAGGGTTTCCTTCCAAGGCAGGGCCGCTCAAGCACTCATTGATGTGACAGATAAACCCTGCCCGGCATCGTAGTGAGCACCCGATCAGCTGACGGGCGAAGCGGGCATTTGATAATTGTTTGCATTTGAACGTCAAGGCACTTAAGGATTGAAATGAAGTTTCTCTGCCCCTCCGAGGCCTTGGCGCCCGACAGCAGCCTCGGTTTTGATATCGACGGTTGCAAACTGTTGGCCGTGCGGCGCGCTGGCGTTGCCTACTTCTATGTCAACCGCTGTCCCCATCGCGGCATCCCACTGGAATGGCAGCCGGACAGCTTCCTCGACTCAAGCGCCAGCCTGATTCAATGCGCCACCCATGGCGCGCTGTTCCTGATCGAAAGCGGCGAATGCATTGCCGGCCCGTGCGCAGGCCAAAGCCTCACCGCCCTGCCCGGCCGCGAAGACGCACAAGGCCTGTGGGTGCAACTCTAGTTGCCCAGCAGCACCTTCAACGGCCGTTCGATACAGATTTCTTCAGGCGTGACCCGCACGCCGTACGCCAGCACCTCCACACCCGCTGCCTTGGCCTCACGCAACGCGGCGGCGTAGCCCGCGTCAATTTCCACCGCTGGGCGCACCGCATCGATCCCCGACAAATTAACGCAGTACAACTGCACCGCCCGCACGCCTTCGCGCGCCAGGTGGGCCAACTCACGCAAGTGCTTGGCACCGCGCTGAGTCACCGCATCGGGGAACGCCGCCACAGAGGTGCCATCAAAGCCCAAGGTGACACTTTTGACTTCGACAAACGCCGGACCGTGCGGGTAGTCCAGGCGAAAATCGATCCGGCTTCGTTCCTGCCCGTAAGGCACTTCGCGTTTCAACGCGGTAAAGCCGTTGAGTTCAGTGATCAGCCCGGCGCGCAGTGCCTCTTCGACCAACTGATTGGCGCGTGCGGTGTTGACGCAGGCCAGCCGGCCCTGGGGCGTTTCGGCGATTTCCCAGGTGCCTGGCAATTTGCGCTTGGGGTCGGCGGAACGGCTGAACCAGACCTGGCCGCCTTCGACCATGCAGTTGAGCATCGAACCGGTGTTCGGGCAGTGAATGGTGAGCAACTCGCCGGTAACGGTTTCGATATCGGTGAGAAAACGCTTGTAGCGGCGGATCAGCCGCCCTTCTTCGAGGGGAGGATGAAAACGCATCAGCCTTGCCAACTCCGCAAGCCACGGGCAATTCGCTCCACCGCCTCTTGTAGCCGGTCGAGGTTTTGCGTGTAGGCAAAACGCACATGATGACCCGCCTGATAACGGCCGAAATCCAGCCCGGGGGTAAAGGCCACATGTTCGGTTTCCAGGAAATGGCGGCAGAACGCGAAGGCATCTCCACCAAACGCGCTGATATCGGCATACAGATAGAACGCGCCTTCGGGCTCTACGGCGATACCAAACCCCAACTCACGCAGGGCCGGCAGCAGGAAGTCGCGGCGCCGGCCAAACTCGGCCCGGCGCTCTTCCAGAATGCTCAGGGTTTGCGGGGTGAAACAGGCCAGGGCCGCGTGCTGGGCCATGCTCGGCGCGCTGATGTAGAGGTTCTGCGCCAACTTCTCCAACTCAGCGACCGCTGCAGGTGGCGCCACCAGCCAGCCCAGGCGCCAGCCGGTCATGCCGAAATACTTGGAAAAACTATTCAGGACGAAGGCATCGTCGTCGACTTCCAGCACGCTCGCGGCGTCGGTGCCGTAGGTGAGCCCGTGATAGATCTCATCCACCACCAGATGGCCGTCGCGCGCCTTGATGGCGTTGGACAGGTCGGCCAACTCGTCCCGCGTCAGAAGCGTCCCGGTCGGGTTGGCCGGCGAGGCAACCAGTGCGCCGACGCTGTCCTGGTTCCAGTGTTGCGCCACCAGGTCGGCGGTCAATTGGTAGCGTACTTGCGGGCCGACCGGCACCAGCTGCGCCGCGCCCTCGATCAAGCGCAGGAAATGCCGGTTGCAGGGGTAGCCCGGATCCGCCAGCAGCCAGTGCTTGCCCGGATCCACCAGCAGGCTGGTGGCCAATAACAACGCACCGGAGCCGCCGGGCGTGATCAGAATGCGCTGCGGATCGATGCTCAACCCGTAGCGCTGCTGATAGAAACCGCTGATCGCCTCGCGCAATTCGGGCAGCCCACGGGCGGCGGTGTAACGGGTTTTGCCATTGGCCAAGGCGGCCTGGCCTGCCTGGATAATCGGTTCGGCGGTGGTGAAATCCGGCTCGCCGATTTCCAGATGGATCACGTCGTGGCCGGCTGACTGCAGCTCATTGGCGCGCGCCAGCAATGCCATGACATGAAAAGGTTCGATGGCGCGACTGCGCGCACTGTAGGGCTGAGCCATTAGCCTTCCTAGACGGTGAGGACAAAATCAGGATTCTACCGAACCCTCGCGATAAAACATGTTCTATTGCCTGCCCGGCCGACTTCACGGCCAGGCAAGCGCCGGCAAAACGACTAAAATCAACATTCGAGACGAGACATACCCAGCCACGACGGGCCGCTGCAGTTTGCAACCCCCGACGCGACAGGCTCGACAACCGGGAGTGGCGCACCCCGAATCTATCTGGTAAGTTCGCCCGCTTGCAGCCGCAGGGCCGGCAGGTGTCGGTGACGTTGCAATCCTGCGCAATGGATTAGAAGAGTGAGAGGCGGTCTATTCATGTCCACCCAAGCAAAGCAACAGCAGACTCAAGGCCTCGGCGGCTTCGAACCCTATGTGGAAAAAAAGGGCGAGGAGTACATGGGCGAGCCCATGCGCGAGCACTTCACCAAAATCCTGAACAAGTGGAAACAGGATTTGATGCAGGAAGTCGACCGCACGGTTGACCATATGAAGGACGAAGCAGCCAACTTCCCTGACCCGGCCGACCGTGCCAGCCAGGAAGAGGAGTTCGCCCTCGAACTGCGCGCCCGCGACCGCGAGCGCAAGTTGATCAAGAAGATCGACAAGACCCTGCAACTGATCAAAGACGAAGAATACGGCTGGTGCGAATCCTGCGGCGTCGAGATCGGTATTCGTCGCCTGGAAGCCCGCCCGACCGCGGACCTCTGTGTAGACTGCAAGACCTTGGCCGAAATCAAGGAAAAACAGGTCGGCAAGTAATGCTTGTCGAGCTGAACGAATGGGGCGTGCGAACGCCCCATTTTTGTTGCTGGCGTTTACCGATTTTCCAGTAGTATCCGGCCCATGACTGCCTCTACCTATATCGGGCGCTTCGCCCCCACGCCCAGCGGCCATCTGCACTTCGGCTCCCTGGTCGCCGCCCTCGCCTCCTACCTCGATGCCCGCGCCAATCAAGGCCGCTGGCTGATGCGCATGGAAGACCTCGACCCACCTCGTGAAGAACCCGGCGCCCAGACGGCAATCCTGCATGCCCTGGAAAGCTACGGCTTTGAGTGGGATGGCGAACTGGTCCGCCAGAGCGAGCGGCACGACGCCTACGCCAAGGTGCTGAACGACTTGTTCAACCACGGCCTGGCCTACGCCTGCACCTGCTCGCGCAGACAGCTGGAACCCTACAACGGGATTTACCCCGGGCTTTGCCGCAATGCTGGCCACGATCAGCAAGATGCGGCTATCCGTTTGCGCGTGCCCGAGCTTGAATACCATTTTACCGACCGCGTACAGGGCGAGTTCCGACAGCACCTGGGGCGCGATGCAGGCGACTTCATCATCCGCCGCCGCGACGGCCTGTACGCCTATCAATTGGCCGTCGTCCTGGATGACGCTTGGCAAGGCGTTACCGACATCGTGCGCGGCGCCGACCTGCTCGATTCCACGCCACGCCAGCTTTACCTCCAGGAGTTACTCGGACTAAGGCAGCCGCGTTATCTGCATGTGCCGCTGATCGTCCAGCCCGACGGTCACAAACTGGGCAAGTCGTACCGTTCGCCACCGCTGACCGCAGACCAGGCCACGCCGTTGCTACTCAGAGCGCTGCGCGCCCTCGGTCAGCCGGCCGGTGACGAGCTGCTTTACGCCAGCCCCAGGGAACTGCTGGATTGGGGCATTCGGCAGTGGGATGCCACACGGATCCCGCGCACACTCACCCTGGCCGAAGCGCAATTGAACTGAAGGCGCTTGCAGCTTGCCAGCCATCCGTTACCATCGCCGCAATTCTTCAATCAGAGGCCAACATGTACATCTATCGATTGGTCCTGCTGCTGGTCGTCGGGATCTACCTGTTTTCCCCCGCCATCATGGACTGGTGGATTGATGCCACGGGCGCCTGGTACCGTCCTTATCTGCTCTGGCTGATCCTGATCGTCGTGACCTTCATCCTGCAGAGCCAAAAAGATGCCGATGAGCTTTAGCCTCACCCAGATGCTGCTGATCAGCGCCGCCTACCTGGCGGCGTTGTTCGGCGTCGCCTGGATCAGTGAGCGTGGAATGATTCCGCGGGCGATCATTCGCCATCCCTTGACCTACACCTTGTCCCTGGGCGTATACGCCAGCGCTTGGGCGTTCTACGGTACGGTGGGCCTGGCCTATCAATACGGCTACGGTTTCCTCTCCAGCTACCTGGGGGTGTCCGGTGCGTTCCTGCTGGCGCCGGTGCTGCTGTACCCGATTTTGAAAATCACCCGCACCTATCAGTTGTCCTCCCTGGCGGACCTGTTTGCCTTTCGTTTTCGCAGCACCTGGGCCGGCGCACTCACCACGATTTTCATGTTGATCGGCGTGCTGCCGTTGCTCGCCCTGCAGATCCAGGCAGTGGCCGACTCGATCAGCATCCTCACCCGCGAGCCGGTGCAACATCGCGTTGCCCTGGCCTTCTGCGCCTTGATCAGCCTGTTCACCATTTTCTTTGGCTCACGCCATATCGCCACCCGCGAAAAACACCAGGGCCTGGTGTTTGCGATTGCCTTTGAGTCGGTCATCAAGCTGGTCGCCATCGGCGGTGTCGGCCTTTATGCGCTCTACGGCGTGTTCGACGGCCCGCAACAGCTGGAATTGTGGCTGCTGCAAAACCAGACCGCCCTCGCCGCCTTGCACACGCCCCTGCAGGAAGGCCCCTGGCGCACGCTGCTGCTGGTGTTCTTCGCCTCGGCCATCGTGATGCCGCACATGTACCACATGACCTTCACCGAAAACCTCAACCCACGCTCATTGGTCAGCGCCAGCTGGGGTTTGCCACTGTTCCTGCTGTTGATGAGCCTGGCGGTGCCGCTGATTCTGTGGGCCGGCCTGAAACTGGGGGCCACCACCAACCCTGAGTATTTCACCCTCGGCATCGGCATTGCCGCCAACAGCCCGGCCCTGGCGCTGTTGGCGTATGTCGGCGGTTTGTCGGCGGCCAGTGGCTTGATCATTGTCACCACGCTGGCACTCTCCGGGATGGCGCTCAACCACCTGGTGCTGCCGCTGTACCAACCACCGGCCGAAGGCAACATCTACCGCTGGTTGAAATGGACGCGCCGCGCGCTGATCGTCGCGATCATCATGGCCGGCTATGCCTTTTACCTGCTGCTGGGCGCCGGGCAAGACCTGGCCAACCTCGGCATCGTGGCGTTTGTCGCCACCTTGCAGTTCCTGCCGGGCGTGCTCTCGGTGCTGTACTGGCCGACCGCCAATCGCCGTGGCTTTATCGCCGGGTTGCTGGCGGGCATCCTGGTGTGGCTGGTGACCATGCTGCTACCGCTGGTCGGCAACCTGCAGGGTTTCTACATACCGTTGCTGAACATGATTTACGTGCTGGATGACACCAGCTGGCACATGGCCGCAATCGCTTCGCTGGCCGCCAACGTCCTGATGTTCACCCTGATCTCGCTGTTCACCAACGCCAGCCCCGAAGAAACCAGCGCCGCCGAGGCCTGCGCGGTAGACAACGTGCGTCGCCCGCAACGCCGCGAACTGCATGCGGCCTCGCCCCAGGAATTCGCCACGCAACTGGCCAAGCCGCTCGGCGCCAAGGCCGCGCAAAAGGAAGTCGAACAAGCCTTGCGCGATCTGTACCTGCCGTTCGACGAGCGCCGTCCCTATGCGCTGCGGCGCTTGCGGGACCGTATCGAAGCCAACTTGTCCGGGCTGATGGGCCCCAGCGTGTCCCAGGACATGGTGGAAACCTTCCTGCCCTACAAGGCCGGCGGCGAAAACTACGTGACCGAAGACATCCATTTCATCGAAAGCCGGTTGGAGGACTATCACTCCCGCCTCACCGGCCTCGCCGCCGAACTCGATGCCCTGCGCCGTTACCACCGCCAGACCCTGCAGGAACTGCCGATGGGCGTGTGTTCCCTGGCCAAGGACCAGGAAATCCTGATGTGGAACAAGGCTATGGAAGAGCTTACCGGCATTGCCGCGCAACGCGTGGTCGGCTCTCGCCTCAATACACTCGGCGACCCCTGGAAAGAATTGTTGCAAGGTTTTATCAACCTGCCCGACGAGCATTTGCACAAGCAGCACCTGGCCCTCGACGGCCAGACCCGTTGGCTCAACCTGCACAAGGCCGCCATTGACGAGCCCCTGGCCCCAGGCAACAGCGGCCTGGTGTTGCTGGTGGAAGACCTCACCGACACCCAGATGCTCGAAGACAAGCTGGTGCACTCCGAGCGCCTGGCCAGTATTGGTCGCCTGGCCGCCGGTGTGGCGCATGAGATCGGCAACCCGATCACCGGCATCGCCTGCCTGGCGCAGAACCTGCGGGAAGAGCGCGAGGAGGACGGTGAAATCACCGAGATCAGCGGGCAGATCCTCGAGCAGACCAAGCGCGTGTCGCGCATCGTGCAGTCGCTGATGAGCTTCGCCCACTCCGGCGCCCATCAGAATCAGGACGAAGCGGTGTGCCTGGCCAAAGTGGCGCAGGACGCCATTGGGCTGCTGGCCTTGAACCGGCGCAATTTCGAAGTACAGTTCTTTAACCTGTGCGATCCGGACCACTGGGTCGATGGCGACTCACAACGCCTGGCCCAGGTCCTGATCAACTTGCTGTCCAACGCCCGCGATGCGTCCCCGCCGCACAGTGCGGTACGCGTCAAGAGCGAGGCTTTCGAGCACACGGTCGACCTGATCGTGGAAGATGAAGGCAGCGGCATTCCACAGAACATCATGGACCGATTGTTCGAACCCTTCTTCACCACCAAGGACCCAGGTGAAGGTACCGGTCTGGGCCTTGCACTGGTCTATTCCATCGTTGAAGAGCATTATGGACAAATCACCATCGACAGCCCGGCTGACACCGAAAGCCAACGCGGCACCCGTATCCGGGTGACCTTGCCGCGTCATGTCGAAGCGACGTCCGCTGTGAACTGAGACCGTCGAGAGAATTGAATCAATGCCGCACATTTTGATCGTCGAAGACGAAACCATTATCCGCTCTGCCTTGCGTCGCCTGCTTGAACGTAATCAGTACCAGGTCAGCGAAGCCGGCTCGGTGCAGGAAGCCCAGGAGCGGTTCAGCATTCCCACGTTCGACCTGATCGTCAGCGACCTGCGCTTGCCGGGCGCTCCGGGTACCGAATTGATCAAGCTGGGCCAGGGCACTCCGGTGCTGATCATGACCAGCTACGCCAGCCTGCGCTCGGCGGTGGACTCGATGAAGATGGGCGCGGTGGACTACATCGCCAAGCCTTTCGACCATGACGAGATGCTGCAGGCTGTGGCGCGCATCCTGCGTGACCGCCAGTCGGCCAGCAGCGCGCCAGCCGAACCGCGTCCGGCAGGAAAAGCAGCCGACAAACCGGGCGTCGATAACAGTAACGGCGAGATCGGCATCATTGGCTCCTGCCCGCCGATGCAGGACCTTTACAGCAAGATCCGCAAAGTGGCGCCGACCGACTCCAATGTATTGATCCAGGGTGAGTCGGGCACCGGCAAGGAACTGGTGGCCCGCGCGCTGCATAACCTGTCCAGGCGCGCCAAGGCCCCGATGATCTCGGTGAACTGCGCGGCGATCCCCGAATCCCTGATCGAGTCGGAATTGTTTGGCCACGAAAAAGGCGCGTTCACCGGTGCCAGCGCCGGGCGTGCGGGCCTGGTCGAAGCCGCCGACGGCGGCACGCTGTTCCTCGACGAAATCGGCGAGTTGCCCCTGGAAGCCCAGGCGCGCTTGTTGCGGGTGCTGCAGGAAGGCGAGATTCGCCGGGTCGGTTCGGTGCAATCGCAGAAGGTCGATGTACGCCTGATCGCCGCGACGCACCGTGACCTCAAGAGCCTGGCCAAGATCGGCCAGTTCCGTGAAGACCTGTATTATCGCCTGCATGTGATTGCGCTCAAGCTGCCGCCACTGCGCGAGCGTGGCGCCGATGTCAACGAGATCGCCAGCGCGTTCCTGCTGCGCCAGAGCGCGCGCATCAACCGTACCGATCTGAAGTTTGCGCCGGACGCAGAGCAGGCGATCCGCCATTACGCCTGGCCGGGCAACGTGCGCGAACTGGAGAACGCCGTCGAGCGCGCGGTCATCCTGTCGGAAAGCCCGGAAATATCCGCCGAGCTGTTGGGCATCGATATCGAGCTCAGCGATCTGGACGACGACGACTTCATCGGTCTGGCGCCACAACAGGGCGCAGGTAGCGCGACCAGCCATGAGCCGACGGAAGATTTGTCCCTGGAAGACTACTTCCAGCATTTCGTCCTCGAGCACCAGGACCACATGACCGAAACCGAACTGGCCCGCAAGCTTGGCGTAAGCCGCAAGTGCCTGTGGGAACGTCGCCAACGCCTGGGCATTCCACGGCGCAAGACCGGTGTTCCCAGCGAGAGCTGAGGTAACACCTGCTAATGTGAAAAAACTGTTACCGCAGATATTTCACGTAACAAAAACCGGGGCTTACGGTAACGAAGCCCCGGTTTTTTTTCGCCCGCCAAACCCCGCAAATCACCTCAAACCCCTGCGTTTGCTGGGCGGCGCAAAAGTTGGCACGCACCCTGCTATATGCTTAGTACAAAAACAATAACAAGCTTTGTACCAGACAATAAAAATAAGACGAATCGACTCACGCATAACAAAAACAACACGGCGGAGGCGCAGCTAACTGATTCTTTTGGAGAGGCGTTGCATTGGGGCTTGCCCCGCAACCAGGCCGAGAACAACAAAAACTGCCCTAAGGCAGAGCCTGAACTGGTTGGATCGTAGATCAGCAACACAGCGACCAAAGCAATCCGTTTGCTCTTGGCTCCCGATTGGGAGTGCCATGAAGGTGAAGCTTCCTGGCGAGGGCGATCAACAAAAACAAGAAGCCCGACACCATAATAAAAATAGAGTACGCAACTACTTCTGGGGGAGCTTCGGCTCCCCTTGTAGTTTCCGACAGTTAGCCCCTGGATTTGCCTTTTAAACGCTTATGGCGCAACGCCTGCAGCTTGTTCCTACACCATCCCCTGACTAAATGCTAGAATCCCGGCCCATCATGCGGTCATTCTTCGTTATGGCCGAACATTCCTTCAAACAGTGCATCCCATGCTGAAGAAGTTGTTCCAGTCATTCCGTTCTCCCTTGCGTCGTACGCAACACATTCGCAGCACGCCTGAAGTGCTTAACAGCAATCAGCATTCATTGCAGCGCGCTCAATTCAGCCGTTATGCGGTGAACATCGTCGAACGTTTGCAGAACGCCGGTTACCAGGCCTACCTGGTGGGCGGCTGCGTACGTGACATGCTGCTCAATATCACGCCGAAGGATTTCGACGTCGCCACTAGCGCCACGCCTGAACAGGTGCGTGCCGAATTCCGCAATGCGCGGATCATCGGGCGCCGCTTCAAGCTGGTGCATATCCACTTCGGTCGCGAAATCATCGAGGTCGCGACGTTCCGCGCCGGCCACCCGCAAAACGATGAAGAGGAAGACACCAATCAGTCTTCTCGCAACGAGAGCGGGCGCATCCTGCGCGACAATGTCTACGGCACGCTGGAAGAAGACGCGCAACGCCGCGACTTCACCATCAATGCCCTGTATTACGATCCAGTCAGCGAGCGGATCCTCGATTACGCCAATGGCGTACACGATATCCGCAACAACCTGATCCGCCTGATCGGCGACCCGACGCAGCGCTACCAGGAAGACCCGGTGCGCATGCTGCGCGCTGTGCGGTTCGCCGCCAAGCTCAACTTCGGTATCGAGAAACACACAGCCGCACCGATTCGCGAACTGGCACCGATGCTGCGGGAAATCCCGTCGGCACGCCTGTTTGAAGAAGTGCTCAAACTGTTCCTTTCGGGCTACGCCGCCGACACCTTTGAAATGCTCGTCGACCTGCAGTTGTTCGATCCACTGTTCCCGGCCAGCGCCGAGGCATTGGAACACAACCCGACGTACACCCACACGCTGATCAGCGAAGCGTTGATCAACACTGACTTGCGCATCAAGCAGAACAAGCCAGTGACCCCGGCGTTCCTGTTTGCCGCGCTGTTGTGGCCGGCCCTGCCCAAACGCGTACTGCGCTTGCAGGACCGTGGCATGCCGCCGATTCCCGCCATGCAGGAAGCCGCCCACGAGCTGATCACCGAACAGTGCCAGCGCATCGCCATTCCGAAACGCTTCACCCTGCCGATCCGCGAAATCTGGGACATGCAGGAGCGCCTGCCGCGCCGCAGTGGCAAACGCGCCGACCTGCTGCTGGACAACCCGCGCTTCCGCGCCGGCTACGACTTCCTGTTGCTGCGCGAAAGCGCCGGCGAGCAGACCGACGGCCTGGGTGAGTGGTGGACCGACTATCAGGATGCCAATGACAGCCAACGCCGCGAGATGATTCGTGAGCTCGGCAGCAAAGGCGATAGCCTAGGCGAAGGGCCGAAAAAGCGCCGCCGCAGCTCCAGCAAGCGCAAACGCAGCGCCGCCGATGCCTCGGGCGCAACAGGCGAATAATCGTGGAACGTATCTACATCGGCATGGGCAGCAACCTGGCTGCCCCGCAGCAGCAACTGCGCAACGCTATCGAAGCCCTGGCGCACTTGCCCGACACGGCCCTCGTCGATGTATCCGCCTTCTATCAAAGCGACTCCCTGCTGCCAGGCCAACCGCGCTACACCAACGCGGTGGCGGCCGTGGACAGCAACCTCACGCCGCTGGGCCTGCTCGACGCACTGCACGCCATCGAAAACGATCAGGGCCGCGAGCGCACTGAGCGTTGGGGGCCACGTACGCTGGACCTGGATATCCTGCTATTCGGTAATCGCCTGATTGATGAGCCGCGCCTCAAAGTGCCGCATTACCAGATGCACCTGCGGGCGTTCGTGCTTTATCCATTGGCTGAACTGGTGCCTGCCGACTTTCAGTTGCCCGAGGGCCAAACGCTGGGTGAACTGCTGACAGCTTGCCCATTCGTCGGCCTGGAACGCTTGCCTCTGTAGGAGCGAGCTTGCTCGCAAAAATCGTCAACGATCACGCGCTCAGCCTGATTGAACGCGGTGCCCTTGGATTCTTCGCGAGCAAGCTCGCTCCTGCAATCGCGTCCGTAACAGGGGTAACACCGCCATCGTAACAAGGCGGTAACACATCCAATTGACTTCCCGTGTCCTCCTCACGACTATAGGCGTCCCGCCGCCGCCAACCCGGCGCTGAAGGGCGCAATCCAGGCCATATAAGCACTGCTATCAAGACGGTGCGCCTGTATAAACGAAGACTCACGCGCGTTACTCGCTGTTTCCAAGCGCCTGAACGAGGACCCTTTTCATGCCAGACATTACCCTGACCACCTTGCAGAGCCTCAAGCTCAAGGGTGAAAAAATCACCATGCTGACCTGCTACGACGCGACCTTCGCCCACGCCTGTTGCCAGGCCGGGGTCGAGGTGTTGCTGGTAGGCGACTCCCTGGGCATGGTTCTGCAAGGGCATGACAGCACGCTCCCCGTCACCACCGATGAACTCGCGTACCACACCGCCAGCGTCAAGCGTGGCAATGACGGTGCGTTCATCATCGCCGACCTGCCATTCATGGGGTATGCCACGCTCGAACAGACCTTCCAGAACGCCGGCAAACTGATGCAGGCGGGTGCGCACATGATCAAGGTCGAAGGTGCCGTATGGCTCGCCGAGTCGATCCGGCTGCTGGCTGAGCGCGGCGTACCGGTCTGCGCGCACATGGGCCTGACGCCCCAGTCGGTCAACCTCCTGGGCGGCTACAAGGTCCAGGGCCGCAATGAAGCCCAGGCACGCCAGATGCGCGCCGATGCCATCGCCCTGGAACAAGCCGGCGTCGCGATGATTCTGCTGGAGTGCGTGCCCAGTGAACTGGCCGCCGAAATCACCCAGGCTGTCAAAGTACCGGTGATAGGCATAGGTGCTGGCTCCGCCACCGATGGCCAGGTGCTGGTGCTGCACGACATGCTCGGCCTGTCGATCAGCGGCCACGTGCCCAAGTTCGTGAAAAACTTCATGGCCGGCCAGCCCAGCATTCACGCCGCACTGAGCGCTTATGTCAGCGAAGTCAAGGCCGTGACCTTCCCTGGCGCCGAACACGGATTCTCTGCATGAACACCGTTAAAACCCTGCGCGAACTGCGCGCCGCCGTGACCCACGCGCGCAACGCCGGCAAGCGCATCGGCTTCGTGCCGACCATGGGCAACCTGCACAGTGGCCACGCGACCCTGGTGAGCAAGGCTGCGCAGCAATCGGATTTCGTGGTGACGAGCATTTTCGTCAACCCGCTGCAATTCGGCGCCGGCGAAGACCTGGACAAATACCCGCGCACCCTCGCCGCCGATCAGGAACGGCTGCTGCAAGCCGGTTGCAACCTGCTGTTCGCGCCAACGGTGGAGGAAATGTACCCCGGCGGCATGACCGGCCAGACCCGCGTCAGCGTGCCGCTGCTGTCCGAAGGACTGTGTGGGGCCAGCCGTCCAGGCCATTTCGAAGGTGTCGCCACGGTGGTCAGCAAGCTGTTCAATATGGTCCAGCCGGACATGGCCGTATTTGGCCAGAAGGACTATCAGCAACTGGCGGTGATCCGTGCCATGGTGCATGACCTGAACATGCCGATCCAGATCATCGGAGAGCCGACCGTCCGCGCAGCCGATGGCCTGGCGCTGTCATCGCGCAATGGCTACCTCACCGAAGAGCAACGCGCGATTGCACCGGTGCTGTACCGCAGCCTCAGCCAGATTGCCGCCGCCATCAAAAGCGGTGAGCGTGATTTCGCCAGGCTGCGCGCCGAGCACATCCAGCAGATCGAAGCCGCTGGTTTGCGCATGGACTACCTGGAGGTGCGCCAAGGCGTACACCTGCGGCCAGCCACGCCTGAGGATCGGGACATTGTGATTCTGGTTGCGGCCTATCTGGGCGCGACTCGCCTGATCGACAACCTGCATCTGACCCTCGACTGACCCCTGCCAACAGCCCGCCGATTGCCCTGATCGCTGTGCCGGTATAAAAAAGTACCGGCTACAGCGCAGACAAAGCCAAGACATATCGACACGCTAGGTTTAATGTAATCGCCCTGCGCGTATGGTTAGCGCTGTCCGGAACCCGTGGCCAGTTAAAAGACTGGATGTTCCGGATTTTGAAGTGTCCTAAAAGGCAGTCCCTGTAATAAAAAGGAAACCCGCAGCGATGGCGTACTACCGCACCCCTCATGACGTTACCGCGCTGCCCGCCTGGCAAGCGCTCAATCAACATCGCCAAGCCATGCAGGATTTCAGCATGCGCGAGGCCTTCAATGCCGACCCCCAGCGTTTTTCAGAATTCACCCTGAGCAGCTGCGGGCTTTTCCTCGATTACTCGAAAAACCTGATCACCGGCGAAACCCGCGACCTGCTGGTGGGCCTGGCCAACGAAGTCGGCCTTAAAGACGCGATCAACTCGCTGTATGCCGGCGAGCCGGTCAACTCCTCCGAAGGCCGCCCGGCGTTGCACACCGCCCTGCGCCGTCCGGTAGGCGACAAGTTGTCGGTCAACGGCGTGAACATCATGCCGGACGTGCACAAAGTGCTGAACCAGATCACTGACCTGGTTGGCCGCATCCACGACGGCCTGTGGCGTGGCTACACCGAGAAGCCGATCACCGACGTGGTGAACATCGGCATCGGTGGTTCGTTCCTCGGCCCGGAGCTGGTCTCCGAAGCGCTGCTGTCCTACGCCCACAAAGGCGTGCGCTGTCATTACCTGGCGAACATCGACGGCAGCGAGTTTCACGAGCTGACCATGAAGCTGCGCGCCGAGACCACGCTGTTTATCGTCTCGTCCAAGTCCTTCAACACCCTCGAAACCCTGAAGAATGCCCAGGCCGCCCGCGCCTGGTACTTGGCGCAGGGCGGCTCGGAAGCCGAGCTGTACCGCCACTTCATCGCCGTGTCGAGCAACAACGCAGCGGCCGTGGCGTTCGGTATCCGCGAAGAAAACATCTTCCCGATGTGGGACTGGGTCGGCGGTCGTTACTCGCTGTGGTCCGCGATCGGCTTGCCCATTGCCTTGGCGATCGGCATGTCCAACTTCAAGGAACTGCTGTCCGGTGCCTACACCATGGACCAGCATTTCCAGAACGCGCCGTTCGAAGCCAACATGCCGGTGCTGCTGGGCTTGCTGGGCGTGTGGTACGGCAATTTCTGGGGTTCGCAGAGCCATGCGATCCTGCCGTACGACCACTACCTGCGTAACATCACCAAGCATTTGCAGCAGTTGGATATGGAATCCAATGGCAAGAGCGTGCGCCAGGACGGCACGCCGGTCGCCACCGATACTGGCCCGGTCATCTGGGGCGGCGTGGGCTGCAACGGGCAACACGCTTATCACCAGTTGCTGCACCAAGGCACCCAACTGATCCCGGCTGACTTCATCGTGCCGATCGTGAGTTTCAATCCGGTGTCCGACCACCATCAGTGGCTCTACGCCAACTGCCTGTCCCAGAGCCAGGCATTGATGCTTGGCAAGACCCGCGCCGAAGCCGAAGCCGAGCTGCGCGAAAAAGGCATCCCCGAAGCTGAAGTGCAGAAACTGGCGCCGCACAAGGTGATCCCGGGCAACCGCCCGAGCAACACCATCGTGGTTGAACGCATCAGCCCCCGTCGCCTCGGCGCGCTGGTTGCCATGTACGAGCACAAGGTGTTTGTCCAGAGCGTGATCTGGGGCATCAACGCTTTCGACCAGTGGGGTGTCGAGTTGGGTAAAGAGCTGGGCAAAGGCGTTTACAACCGCCTGACCGGCGCCGAAGAAACCTCGGCCGAAGATGCTTCGACCCAGGGCCTGATCAACTACTTCCGCGGCCGTCACCGCGGCTGATCCGGCGACTTCAAGGCCAATGTCCGTTTGGACGTTGGCCTTGAACCCTGTCTCCTCAGGGTGCATCTTTATGACTTGTCGCAAAACAAGAATAAGGAGCGCTCATGTTCGATATCAGCCAATTCCCCCGCGCCGATGCCGTCCGCCGGGCTGCGCAACTCAGTCAAGATGAGTATCAGCGTCTCTATCGCCAATCCATCGAACAGCCGGACACCTTCTGGGCCGACCAGGCCAAGAGCTTTCTCGATTGGATAACACCATGGCACACCGTCCATAGCGCCGACATCAACACCGGCGCTGCGCAATGGTTTGCCGGCGGCCAACTGAACGTCAGCTACAACTGCATCGACCGTCACTTGCCCCTGCGTGCCGATCAGCCGGCCTTCATCTGGGAAGGCGATGATCCGACACAATCTTCCATCATCACTTACCGCCAACTTCATCAAAACGTCAGCCGCCTGGCCAACGTGCTGAAGAGCCGTGGCGTAAGCAAAGGCGACCGGGTGTGCATTTATATGCCAATGATCCCGGAAGCGGCCTACGCCATGTTGGCCTGCACACGCATTGGCGCGGTGCACTCGGTGGTATTTGGCGGATTCTCACCGGACGCCCTGCGCGACCGCATACTGGATGCTGACTGTCGCACGGTCATCACCGCCGATGAAGGCGTACGCGGCGGCAAACCGGTCGCGCTGAAACACAACGTGGATAAAGCGCTGGCCAGTTGCCCGAACGTCAGCACCGTCTTGGTGGTCCAGCGCACCGGCGCAAACGTGAACTGGAACGAAGGCCGCGACCTCAAGTATCAACAGGCCCTGGAGGCCGCGAGCAATGATTGCCCGCCCGAACCGATGGATGCCGAGGCCCCGCTGTTCATTCTTTATACCTCCGGCAGTACAGGCAAACCCAAGGGCGTCTCGCACAGCACCGGCGGCTATCTGCTGCAAGTGGCGATGACCTTCAAGTACGTACTGGACTACCGCGAGGGCGAAGTGTTCTGGTGCACCGCCGACGTGGGCTGGGTTACCGGCCACAGCTACATCGTCTATGGTCCCCTGGCCAATGGCGCTACGTCGTTGATGTTCGAAGGTGTGCCAAGCTACCCGGACAGCTCGCGCTTCTGGCAGGTCATCGACAAACACCAGGTGAATATTTTCTACACCGCGCCGACCGCATTGCGCGCCCTGATGCGTGAAGGCCACGGCCCGCTGCAAAGCACTTCCCGCGCCAGCTTGCGCCTGCTGGGCAGCGTCGGTGAGCCGATCAACCCGGAAGCCTGGGACTGGTACTTCAACGCCGTCGGCGAACAGCGCTGCCCGATTGTCGATACCTGGTGGCAAACCGAAACCGGCGGCATCATGCTCAGCCCGCTGGCCAGCGCCCAGCTTATCAAGCCAGGGTGTGCCACCCAGCCGATGTTCGGCGTGCAACCGGTGCTGCTGGATGAACAAGGCAAGGAAATCAGCGGTGCCGGCAGTGGCGTGCTCGCGATCAAAGCCAGCTGGCCGGGGCAGATTCGCAGCGTCTATGGCGATCCGCAGCGCATGCTCGACACCTACTTCAAACCCTACCCCGGTTACTACTTCACCGGCGACGGCGCGCGGCGCGATGATCAGGGCGATTACTGGATCACCGGGCGAATCGACGATGTTATCAACGTATCAGGCCATCGCATCGGGACGGCCGAAGTCGAAAGCGCCCTGGTGCTGCATGACCTGGTCGCCGAGGCCGCGGTGGTCGGCTACCCCCACGACGTCAAAGGCCAGGGCATTTATGCGTTCGTCACCCCAATGAATGGCGTCGAACCCAGCGACGCGCTGAAAAAGCACCTGCTGGAGTTGGTCAGCAAGGAAATCGGCAGCTTCGCCAAGCCGGAACTGATCCAATGGGCGCCCGCCCTGCCAAAAACCCGCTCCGGCAAGATCATGCGCAGGATTTTGCGCAAGATTGCCTGCAACGAGCTGGGCAGCCTGGGCGATACCTCGACGCTGGCCGACCCGAGCGTGGTGGATGGCCTGATCAATGCACGCCTGAACCGATAGCAACGCTTGAACGGATAGCAACACCTGAACCGATAGCCTCGAAATAACCCCCGGCCTGTTCAGGCCGGGGCTGTTAAACTGCGCGCCCCCTTTGTACTCACTTACCCGCAAGCAAGGCGCGCTCCATGACTCCCTTGAACCAGGCGCTGCGCGCCGCTCTCGATCATCGCCAAGACCTGATCAGTGAACTGCATGCCCAAAGTACCGATTGCTACCGCTTGTTCCACGGCAGCCAGGAAGGCGCCGGCGGCCTGACAATCGACCGCTACGGTCCGCAATTGTTGGTGCAAAGCTTCCACCAATCCCTGCAAAGCGCTGATCTGTTGGACCTGCACCAACTGATCAACCACTACATGGGCCTGGAGTTGCTGCTGGTATACAACGACCGCTCCCGGGGCAATTCGCGCATCGACCGTGAAGACGCGGTATACCGCGCCGAACCTGCCGCACTGGAAGACCTGGTCGGTCACGAATGGGGCCTTAATTACCGTGTGCGTGGACGGCATGCCGGGCAGGACCCGCTGCTGTTTCTCGACCTGCGCAACACTCGCGGCTGGGTCAAGGACCACAGCGCCGGTAAAAGCGTGCTCAACCTGTTCGCCTACACCTGCGGCGTCGGCTTGAGCGCCGCTGCCGGTGGCGCACGCGAGGTCTGCAACCTGGACTTTGCCGAGGGCAACCTGGCCGTAGGGCGCGAGAACGGCCTGCTTAACCCGCATGTGCCGACGATGGAATTCGTGCAGTCCGATTATTTCCCGGCCATTCGCCAACTGGCCGGCCTTGCGATCACCCAGCGCCGTGGCCAGAAACTGCCGAGCTATCCGCGCCTGGAACAGCGCCAGTATGACCTGGTGCTACTCGATCCCCCCGCCTGGGCCAAAAGCGCGTTCGGCACCGTCGACCTGTTGCGCGACTACCAAAGCCTGCTCAAGCCGGCATTGTTAGCCACCGCCGATAATGGTGTGCTCATTTGCTGCAACAACCTGGCGAAAGTGAGCATGGAGGACTGGCGCGAACAGGTGCTGCGTTGCGCGGAAAAAGCCGGACGCCCTGTACGCGATTGGCAGGCTATGGCGCCGGGAGCCGACTTTCCGTCGAAAGATCAGCAACCTCCGCTGAAGACCCTGATCCTGCAATTGTAGGAAGTTTCCCAAGCCCTGCGGTTCTTCGGAACCGAAATCCCGTGCCATACTCCAAGGCACTCTCGTTCGACATAGATGGCGTCACCCATGCCCAAAGGATTGATCCGCGCCCTAGGCGCCTTGTTGACCGCCCTTGCGTTGTACAGCTTGCTGGGCTTCCTGATTCTGCCCGGCATTGCCCTTCGCATTGCCAACCAACAGTTGGCCGATTACGCGACGGTACCGGCGCGTATCGAGCGTATCGAGCTCAACCCCTTCAGCCTGGAGCTGACGCTATGGGGCCTGAAGATCGGTGAACCGGGCAAGGAACAGCTGGGTTTCGAGCGCCTCTACGCCAACCTGCAGATCGACAGCCTCTGGACCCGCGCCCTGCACCTGGCCGATGTGCAACTCGATCAGCCCAAGACCGAACTGCTCTTCGACAAGTCCGGTCAACTGAACCTGGCGCAGTTGTTCAAGTTGCCGCCGAGCGAACCAACCCCCGCCGACCCCGATGCCAAGCCTTTCCCGCTGCGTATCGACAGCATCAAGCTGGCGCGCGGTTATGTGCACTTCCAGGATCTGCGCCCCAGCGAACCCATCGAATTTCTCTACGACACACTCGACTTCGAGCTGAAAAACCTCAGCACCTTGCCGGAAGATAACGCCGACATGACCCTGGTGGCCGCCGGCCCCGAGGGTGGGCAGATCGACTGGAAAGGCAACTTCAGCCTGGTACCGATCACCTCCGAAGGCTCGCTGAAAGTCACCGACGGCAAGATGAAAGCCTGGTGGCCGTACGTGCGCGATGCGTTGCCGCTGGTGCTCGAGGACGGTGTGCTCAATTTCAGCACCGACTATAAATTCAGCCTGGCCAAAGAGACCGAACTGAACCTGACCAACACCGCCGCCAGCATCGCGCCCTTTGCGATCAAGGCGCCGGATGGCCGGCCCTTGGCACGCCTGGAACGCCTGGACGTCAGCGAGACCACGGTAGACCTGGCCAAACAGAAGGTGGTGATCGGCAAGATCCGCAGCAACAAGCTGGAAACCTGGGCTGCCCGCGAAGCCGATGGGCAACTGGATTGGCAAAAACTGTTCGCCAGCCAACCCGGCAAACCGGCCAAACCCCCGGAGCCCGCCTCCGCGCCAGCCACGGCCGATTCGCCTGAAGCGCCACCGGCGGCGCCGAATAAACCCTGGCAAGTGCTGCTCAAGGATGTGCAACTGCGCAATTACCAGGTGCACTTGGCTGACCGTCAGGCCAACCCTGCGGTAGCCCTGGAGCTGGGCCCGTTGAACGTCGACGTGCAGAACTTCGACAGCCTCAACCAGAGCCCTTTTAGCTTGAAAGTCGACACCGGCCTTGGCAAGCAGGGCAAGATTCAGGCAACCGGCGAGGTCAACCTGAACCCGGTCAGCGCCAAGCTGAAGGTGAACACCCAAGACATTGACCTGCGTGTCGCCCAAGCCTACATCAGCCCGTTCATCCGCCTGGAGCTGCGCAGCGGCATGCTCGGCAGCAACCTGGACGTGAACCTGAAAAGCACCGAGCCGCTGGCCCTCCAGGTCACCGGCCGGGCGCAGATAGATCAGTTGCACACCCTCGACACCCTCAAGTCCCGCGACTTCCTCAAATGGCAGCGGCTGATGCTGGAGGGCGTCAATTACCAGCATGGCGACAGCCTGACGATCGACAAGGTCAACCTGCTGCAGCCCTATGCGCGCTTCATGATCAACGATGACCGCACCACCAACATTGACGACCTGCTGATTCCACAGCCGGCCGACAGCGGTACCAAGCTAGCGGCCAAGTCGGCATCAAGCAAAGACAAGCCGCTGGGCATCCGCATCGGCCAGATTGCGATCAACGACGGCTCGGCCAATTTCGCCGACTTCAGCCTCACGCCCAACTTCGCCACCGCGATTCAACAACTCAACGGCCAGATCGGCACCATTGACAGTCGCCAGGCCAAGCCGGCCAGCGTCGACATCAAGGGCAAGGTAGACCGTTATGCGCCAGTGACCATCAAGGGCAGCGTAAACCCGTTTGACCCGATGGCGGCGCTGGACATCGCAACCAGCTTCAAACGCGTCGAGTTGACCACCCTGACCCCGTACTCGGGCAAATTCGCGGGCTTTCGAATCCGCAAGGGTCGCCTGAACCTGGACTTGCATTACATGATCACCAAAGGCCAGCTGAAGGCCGAGAACAAGGTGGTGGTCGAGCAACTGCAACTGGGTGAGAAGGTCGACAGCGCCGATGCCGTGGACTTGCCGATTCGCCTGGCAATTGCCCTGCTCAAGGACAGCGACGGCAAGATCTCCATCGAATTGCCGGTCACCGGTGACTTGAACAATCCACAATTCAGCGTGATGCCGATTGTGTGGCAGACCCTGCGTAACCTCGTGGTGCGCGCAGCGACGGCACCCTTCAAGTTCATTGGCGGGCTGGTTACCGGCGGGGGCTCGGAAGACCTGGGTAATGTGTCGTTCGCCGCAGGCTCCAGTGAATTGAATAAAGACGCCGAAGGCGCCCTCAACACGCTGGCCAAGGCCCTCAAGGAACGCCCTGCCCTGCGCCTGGAAATCGAAGGGACCGCAGCGGCCAGCAGTGACGGCCCGTTGCTGGCCGCACAACGGCTGGAGCGTGAGTACCAGTACAACTACTACAAAATCCTGCAGCGTCGCGGCGATAAAGTCCCGGCCCAGGCGTCATTGCTTGTCGTGCCGGAGAAGGAAAAGCCGCCTTTGCTGGAAGGCATTTACCGTACCCGCCTGAAACAGCAACCGCCGGCCGAATGGAAAGACCTGGGTAACGATGAGCGCACAGCCAGGCTCAAGGACGGCGTGATCAAGTTCTGGAGTGGCAGTGACGTGCTGCTGCGCCAGCTGGGCCAGGACCGCGCCAGTACCATCAAGGATTATCTGGTGGATAAGGCGCAGCTGGAAGACGACCGCGTGTACTTCATTGATGCGCAGTTGGGGCAGGCCGAGAAGGATGGCCGGGTCGTTACGCCGATGCACCTGGATGCTGAGTAACCAATGTGGGAGGGGGCTTGCCCCCGATGGCGGTAGTTCAGTCAATGATACGTCGACTGCTACACCGCTATCGGGGGCAAGGCCCCCTCCCACATTTCTAGCCTCGCCTGGCCAGCAAATTATTGCGCACCAAATAGAACAGGCCCCGACACAAGTGCCGGGGCCTGTAATGACCACATCCGTGTGGTCGGTCGCATGAACTCCAGAGGTGCATGGGGTGGATATCTGACTCACCCTACGCCGCCGCCATCCAGTTCAGACGAAACCTGCAGCGTTACTCTGCTTTCAGGCCATCGGCCGATACAGCTTTAACGCCTTTGATTTTCTTGGTGATCGCAACAGCCGTTTCTTTCTGCGCGGCGGTCACTGCGGTAGGGGAAGACAGGGACACAACGCCTTTGTTGGTTTCAACCTTGATGTCGGTGCCAGGAATACCTTTCTCGGTAACCAGGTCAGCTTTCACTTTGGTGGTGATCCAAGTGTCGCTGGTGGCGCCTTTGGCGTCAGCCGCTGCACCTTTGGTTTTGTCGATGCCGTCAGCCTTGGTAGCGCCGCCAGCCAGCAGGCCATCAGCAGAAACAGCGGTCACACCTTTGATTTTCTTGGTGATCGCTACAGCAGTCGCTTTCTGCGAGTCAGAGATAGCTACGTCGGAGGACAGGGAAACCACGCCTTTGTTGGTTTCAACCTTGATGTCCGAACCTGGGATGCCTTTCTCAGTCAGCAGGTCAGCTTTGACTTTAGTGGTGATCCAAGTGTCCGAGGTAGACTCTTTGGCTTTGGTCACTTCACCTGCCGCCAAGGTCATCGGGGCTTGGGAAGTCTGAGCAAAGGCTACGTTAGCACCCATGGCCAGAGTCAGAGCGGTAGCAGTAGCGAGAGCGAACTTCTTCATACGAGTAACTCCTGTTTTATTAAAAGACTGCAGTACATAAATCTTGGTGCTGCAGCGCTACTAGGGTTAGTGCAGGCAGTGTGCCAAGTCGCCACACAGCTAAAACTCCTTATAAAACAACAAGTTAAAAAAACATCTGATTTTCGTAATCGTGCAACTTGCATGAAGGTCATCGTGCCTGCATGCAAGTTGCGGCTTTTGGGAGGGGCTAAACAGCTGATTCCGCTTCACTTTCTCGCACGCATAAAAAAAGGACTCCGTAGAGTCCTTTCTTTCAGCGTGAAGCTTGCGGGTAATTAAACGCCCGAAGCCTTGGCTGCTGCTACGTCCTTGATGGACAGTTTGATACGGCCGCGGTTGTCCACGTCCAGCACCAACACTTCCACTTCCTGGCCTTCTTTCAGAATGTCGGTCACTTTCTCAACGCGAGCGTCGCTCAGCATGGAGATGTGAACCAGACCGTCTTTGCCCGGCAGGATGTTGACGAATGCACCGAAGTCGACGATGCGCTCAACCTTACCGACGTAGATCTTGCCGATTTCGGCTTCAGCGGTGATACCTAGGACGCGCTGACGTGCAGCTTCAGCCGCTTCCTTGGTTTCGCCGAAGATCTTGATCGAACCGTCGTCTTCGATATCGATCGAGGCCTTGGTTTCTTCACAGATCGCACGGATCGTCGCGCCGCCTTTACCGATGACATCACGGATTTTGTCGGTGTCGATTTTCATCGCGATCATGGTCGGAGCATTTTCCGACAGCTCGGTACGCGACTGGCCAATGATCTGGTTCATCTGGCCGAGGATGTTCAGGCGCGCTTCCAGGGCCTGGCCCAGAGCGATTTCCATGATCTCTTCGGTGATGCCCTTGATCTTGATGTCCATCTGCAGCGCGGTCACGCCTTTGGCGGTACCCGCTACCTTGAAGTCCATGTCGCCCAGGTGGTCTTCGTCGCCCAGGATGTCGGTCAGGATGGCGAACTTCTCGCCTTCTTTAACCAGGCCCATGGCGATACCGGCAACCGGCGCCTTCATCGGCACACCGGCGTCCATCAATGCCAGCGAAGCACCGCAAACGGAAGCCATGGAGCTGGAACCGTTGGACTCGGTGATTTCCGATACAACACGAATGGTGTACGGGAACACGTCAGCAGCCGGCAGCATGGCCTGGACCGAACGACGGGCCAGACGGCCGTGACCGATTTCGCGACGGCCAGCACCACCCATGCGACCACACTCGCCCACCGAGAACGGAGGGAAGTTGTAGTGCAGCATGAACGGGTCTTTTTTCTCGCCTTCCAGGGTGTCCAGCAGTTGTGCGTCACGGGCGGTGCCCAGCGTCGCGACTACCAGGGCCTGGGTTTCACCACGGGTGAACAGCGCCGAACCGTGAGTCTTCGGCAAAACGCCGACTTCAATGTTCAACGGGCGTACGGTGCGGGTGTCGCGACCGTCGATACGCGGCTTGCCGTTGACGATGTTTTCGCGAACGGTGCGGTATTCGATTTCGCCGAAGGCTGCTTTGACTTCGCTGGCGGAAGGCTGGCCTTCTTCACCGGAGAGCTTGGCCACGACCTGGTCCTTCAACTCGCCCAGGCGAGCATAACGGTCGGCCTTGACGGTGATGGTGTAGGCATCGGAGATGGCAGCGCCGAACTCTGCGCGGATAGCGCCCAGCAGTGCGGTGGCTTCAGGCTGTGGAGCCCAGGCCCAGGTTGGCTTGGCAGCTTCGGCAGCCAGTTCTTTAACGGCGTTGATCACAACCTGGAACTCGTCGTGAGCAAACAGTACGGCGCCCAGCATCTGGTCTTCGGTCAGCTCTTTGGCTTCCGATTCAACCATCAATACCGCTTCCGAGGTACCGGCAACGACCATGTCCAGGCTCGAGGCTTTCTGTTGCTCGTAAGTCGGGTTCAGCAGGTAGCCGGTGCTTTCGTGGAACGCAACGCGGGCGGCGCCGATCGGGCCATCGAAAGGAATGCCGGAGATGGCCAGTGCAGCCGAAGTACCGATCATCGCAGCGATGTCCGGATCGGTTTTCTTGCTGGTGGAAACGACGGTGCAGACAACCTGCACTTCGTTCATGAAGCCTTCTGGGAACAGCGGACGGATCGGACGGTCGATCAGTCGGGAAGTCAGGGTTTCTTTCTCGGAAGGACGGCCTTCGCGCTTGAAGAAACCGCCAGGGATCTTACCGGCAGCGTAAGTCTTTTCCTGGTAATGAACGGACAGAGGGAAAAAGCCTTTGCTCGGGTCAGCGGTCTTGGCGCCAACCACGGTCACCAGTACGGTAACGTCGTCGTCAACGGTAACCAGCACTGCGCCGGAGGCTTGACGGGCGATACGGCCTGTCTCGAGGGTAACGGTCGACTGACCGAACTGGAATTTTTTGATAACCGGGTTCACGGTGTCCTACCTTCTTTGTGGCTCTTGGGGAACTTGTTTTCTTGCGAAATTCTTGGGCAATGTCGGGAATCGGCCCAACCCTTGTCCAGGGTAAAACGTGTATCCAGATAAAACTTGAGGCTGGGAGCCTGCCATGGGCCAGCGGGAATCCCACTGACACACGGCAGACAACCAACCTCTAGCGCAATCGCTGATTAGCGACGCAGACCCAGGCGACCGATCAGAGCCTGATAACGACCCAGATCCTTGCCTTTCAGGTAGTCCAGCAGCTTACGGCGCTGGTTTACCATGCGGATCAGACCACGACGGGAGTGGTGATCTTTACCGTTGGCCTTGAAGTGACCTTGCAGTTTGTTGATGTTGTGGGTCAGCAGTGCAACTTGCACTTCTGGCGAACCAGTGTCACCAACAGCTTGCTGATAGTCAGCTACGATTTGTGCTTTTTCTTGAACGTCGAGAGCCATGAGGCAATCCTTTTTTTCAGGAAACCATCCAAAGGATGATCTCAATAGGCCGAGGGCATACCCTCGTATCTATAAATGAGAAGTGACCATGCCTATTAACAGCCACCCTCGTTCGGTCATTCTGACCGAATCAGTCGACGCGGCGCGATGCGCCCGTCTTCGCTCACTTCACCGATACCGATAAAGCGACCGTTATGATCCTGTACTCGCACCATGCCGAACTTCGGGGCATCCGGGGCGCGTACCGGCTGGCCGTTGAGCCAGTAGAACGCGCTGTGTTCCGAGAAGTGCAGCAATGGCCAATCCAGCAAACCGCTGTCCGAGGGCATCAGGAAGCGATCTACCGCTTCGTTGCCGCCTTCGGCGTGTACCGCTTCGAGCTCTTCCAGCGTGACCGTCTGGGCCAGGGTGAAAGGGCCGGCCTGTGTACGTCGCAGTTCGGCAACGTATGCGCCACAGCCCAGTTGCTCACCAATATCTTCCACCAGGGTACGGATATAGGTGCCTTTGCTGCAGTCCACTGCCAATCGGGCGGTGTCACCTTCACAGGCGAGCAATTCCAGCCGGGCAATAGTAACAGAACGCGGTTCACGCTCCACCACTTCACCCGCACGTGCCAGCTTGTAAAGAGGTTGCCCGTCACGCTTGAGAGCCGAGTACATCGGCGGTATCTGGCTGATTTGCCCACGGAAAGCGGGTAAGGCGGCTTCAATATCGGCACGACCAACGGTCACATCGCGAACCTGCAACACATCACCTTCGGCGTCGGCCGTGGTGGTGGTCTTGCCCAGTTGCATCAGGGTTTCATAACCCTTGTCGGAATCGAGCAGGTATTGCGAGAACTTGGTCGCCTCGCCAAAGCACAACGGCAGCACGCCAGTGGCCAGCGGGTCGAGGCTACCGGTGTGCCCGGCCTTTTCGGCATTGAGCAGCCAGCGAACCTTCTGCAACGCGGCATTGGAGGTAAAGCCAATGGGCTTGTCGAGCAGAATGATGCCACTGACGTTACGGCGGATACGTTTGACCTGAGCCACCGCTTACTCCTTGGCGTCTTCAGGTGTGGACGGGTGCTGGCTGTCTTCAGCCACGGCGCGCTCGATCAGTGCCGACAAATGTGCGCCACGTACGACGCTTTCGTCGTAGTGGAAGTGCAACTGTGGAACGCTGCGCAATTTCATTTCACGGGCCAACTGCATGCGCAGGAAACCTGCGGCCGAGTTGAGCACCTTGATGCTTTGCGCGATTTCTTCGCTGTTGTCCTGGCCCATCACGGTAATGAAGATTTTGGCGTGACCCACGTCACGGCTCACTTCAACGGCGGTGATGGTGACCAGGCCAACGCGCGGGTCTTTGACTTCGCGACGGATCAGTTGAGCCAGCTCACGCTGCATCTGATCGCCGATACGTTGGGTACGGCTGTATTCTTTTGCCATGTCTTGTTACCTGTTGCTGCCACACGGTGAAACCCGTGGGGTCTGAAAGCGGCAAACGCCCGGCCTGACAAAAGCCAGACCGGGCGTTGCGTTTAGAGTCCGTACGCTGCGCGGGGCATTTGCATGCCCACACGCGGCGTGGCTCCGGAAGTGCGCGAGTTAGAGGCTGCGAGCAACCTGGACCTTCTCGTAGACTTCGATCTTGTCGCCAGGCTTGACGTCGTTGTAGCTCTTGACGCCGATACCGCATTCCATGCCGGCACGTACTTCGGAAGCGTCATCCTTGAAGCGGCGCAGGGATTCCAGCTCGCCTTCGAAGATAACGATGTCTTCACGCAGTACACGGATTGGACGGTTACGGTGCACAACACCTTCAATAACCATGCAACCGGCGATCGCGCCGAATTTCGGCGAGCGGAACACGTCACGCACCTCGGCAACACCCAGGATATTCTCCCGAACGTCGCTGCCAAGCATGCCGGTAAGGGCTTTCTTGACGTCTTCGATGATGTCGTAGATGACGTTGTAGTAACGCATGTCCAGGCCTTCCTGCTCGACGATCTTGCGAGCGCCAGCATCGGCACGCACGTTGAAGCCGAACAGTACAGCGTTGGAAGCCAGTGCCAGGTTGGCGTCGGATTCGGTGATACCACCGACACCGCCACCGACAACGCGCACTTGCACTTCGTCGTTACCCAGGCCGTTCAAGGCGCCGTTCAACGCTTCAAGGGAGCCGCGTACGTCAGATTTGAGAACGATGTTAAGCGTCTTCTTCTCTGCCTGGCCCATGTTCTCGAAGATGTTTTCCAGCTTGCCGGCGTGAGCACGAGCCAGTTTGACTTCGCGGAACTTGCCTTGACGGAACAGAGCCACTTCACGGGCTTTCTTCTCGTCGGCAACCACGCTCATCTCGTCGCCAGCGTCCGGGGTACCGTCCAGGCCGAGGATCTCGACAGGGATGGAAGGACCGGCTTCCTTGATTGGCTTGCCGTTCTCGTCGAGCATGGCACGCACGCGGCCATAGTTCGAACCGACCAGCACCATGTCGCCTTGGCGCAGGGTACCGTCTTGAACCAAGACGGTTGCAACCGGGCCGCGACCTTTGTCGAGACGCGATTCAACCACAACACCACGGCCTGGAGCCGATGGAGTTGCTTTCAGTTCGAGTACTTCAGCCTGCAGCAGGACTGCTTCGAGCAGTTCGTCCACGCCAGTACCGACTTTGGCCGAGACCGAAACGAACGGCGTATCACCGCCCCACTCTTCGGACGTCACGCCGTGAACCGACAGTTCGCTACGGATGCGATCGAGATCGGCGCCCGGCTTGTCGATCTTGTTCACTGCAACAACCAGTGGAACACCAGCGGCCTTGGCATGCTGGACAGCTTCAATGGTCTGCGGCATCACGCCGTCGTCCGCTGCAACGACCAGGATCACGATGTCAGTCGCCTTGGCACCACGGGCACGCATTGCGGTAAACGCGGCGTGACCTGGGGTGTCGAGGAAGGTGACCATGCCGCGCTCGGTTTCAACGTGGTACGCACCGATGTGCTGGGTGATACCACCGGCTTCGCCAGCAGCTACCTTGGCACGACGGATGTAGTCGAGCAGGGATGTCTTACCGTGGTCAACGTGGCCCATTACGGTCACAACTGGCGCACGGGAGAACGTCTCACCTTCAAACTTCAGGGACTCGGCCAGGGAATCTTCCAGGGCGGTGTCGCTGACCAGGGTCACTTTGTGGCCCAGTTCTTCGGCTACCAGCTGAGCAGTTTCCTGATCAAGCACCTGGTTGATGGTCGCTGGAGTACCCAGTTTGAACATGAACTTGATGATTTCAGCAGCCTTGACCGACATCTGATTGGCGAGATCGCCAACGGTGATGGTCTCGCCGATCTGCACATCACGCACGACAGGGCCGGTTGGGCTCTGGAAACCGTGGGCGTTGCGTTTTTTCAGCTTGGCCTTGCCGCGACCACCGCGACGGAAGCTATCGCTCTCTTCGTCGGTAGTACGTGGGGCAACGCGCGGAGCAGGCGCTTTCTCTTTGACCGAGGCACGATGTGGAGCGTTTTTACGCTCGCCATCGCCACCACCACCGCGACGATTGTTATCGTCGGCACGTGGTTTGTCCGGACGACGAGGTTCGTCGCGCTTGCGGGCGTCTGCTGCAGGAGCAGGTGCGGCAGCCACCGGAGCGGCCTCACGCACAGCTTCAACAGGCGCGGCAACCGCGTCAGTGTTAGCAGGTTGCGCAGCAGTAGGCTGGCGACGCGCTTCTTCTTCGGCGCGACGCTTGGCTTCTTCTTCAGCCTTCTGACGAGCAGCATTTTCTACTGCGCGACGCTCTTCAAGTTCGCGTTTGCGCTCGGCTTCGATTTCTTCCGGGCTGCGCTGTACGAAGACTTTCTTCTTGCGTACTTCAACGCTGATGCTCTTGCTACCCGCTACACGCAGGGTGCTGGTGGTTTTGCGCTGCAATGTAATCTTGCGCGGTTCTTCCACTTTCGCCTTGTGGCTGCTCTTCAAGTGAGTCAGCAAAGACTGCTTCTCACTATCGCTCACACCTTCATCGGCGGCGGTGTGCGGCAGACCTGCCTCACGCATCTGCTGCAACAGGCGCTCTACCGGTGTTTTGACCTCATCGGCCAGTTGTTTCACCGTGACTTGCGTCATGCACTTCTCTCCTCAGGCCGCGCCTAATTACTCGAACCAATGGGCTCGGGCGGCCATGATCAACTTGCCGGCACGATCTTCGTCAATGCCGTCGATGTCGAGCAGATCGTCAATAGACTGCTCGGCCAGGTCTTCGCGGGTAATTACGCCGCGCACCGCCAGTTCCATCGCCAAATCCTTGTCCATACCCTCAAGCGAGAGCAGGTCTTCGGCCGGATGGGCGTCTGCCAGCTTTTCCTCAGTAGCGATGGCTTTAGTCAACAAACGATCCTTGGCCCGAGCGCGAAGCTCGTTGACGGTGTCTTCGTCAAAGCCGTCGATGTTGAGCATTTCTTCCAACGGTACGTAGGCAATCTCTTCCAGGCTGGTGAAGCCTTCATCTACCAGCACCTGAGCCAGGTCTTCATCGACTTCCAACTCTTCGATAAAGTTGCGCAGGATGTCGCCGGTTTCAGCTTGCTGCTTAGCCTGGATGTCCGATTCGGTCATCACGTTCAGGGTCCAACCGGTCAGTTGGCTGGCCAGACGCACGTTCTGACCACCACGACCAATGGCCTGAGCCAGATTGTCTGCGCCAACGGCGATGTCCATTGCATGGGCATCTTCGTCAACGATAATTGCCGCCACTTCAGCTGGCGACATGGCGTTGATCACGAACTGCGCCGGGTTATCGTCCCACAGGACGATGTCCACACGCTCACCGCCCAACTCACCCGACACTGCCTGGACGCGCGAACCGCGCATACCAATGCAAGCGCCCTGCGGGTCGATACGTTTGTCCTTGGAGCGGACCGCGATCTTGGCGCGCGAACCCGGGTCGCGGGACGCAGCCATGACTTCGATCAGGCCTTCGGCAATTTCCGGCACTTCGATACGGAACAGCTCGATCAGCATTTCCGGCGCGGTACGCGACAGGATCAACTGAGGGCCGCGGTTCTCGGTGCGGATTTCCTTGAGCAGCGCACGCAGGCGCACGCCGACACGGAAGGTTTCGCGAGAGATGATGTCTTCACGGGCCAGCAACGCTTCAGCATTGTTGCCCAGGTCGACGATCACGTTGTCGCGGGTGACTTTTTTCACGGTGCCGGAGATGATTTCACCCAGGCGCTCGCGATAGGCGTCGACGACTTGAGCACGCTCGGCTTCGCGAACCTTCTGCACGATGACCTGCTTGGCGGTCTGTGCAGCGATACGGCCGAACTCGATCGATTCGATCTTCTCTTCGACGACATCACCGACGTTGGCGCCAGGGTGCGTTTGCGCAACCTTGCTCGGCCAGGTTTCAATCGCCGGATCATCAAGATCGGCTTCTTCGACGACCGTCCAGCGACGGAAAGTCTCATAGGCACCGGTGTGGCGGTTGATTTCCACACGCAGATCAACTTCATCTTCAAAACGCTTTTTGGTAGCAGTGGCCAGGGCCAACTCCAGCGCTTCAAAAATCACGTTTGCCGGTACGCCCTTTTCATTGGATACCGACTCAACAACCAGCAGTACTTCTTTGCTCATCGTACGCCTCGCCTTTCGCAAGCCATTGGATCCGCGGGATCCGCGTCTCAGCCAAAACTGGGAATAATGTTGGCCTTGTCGATCATATCGATCGGCAACAGGAACTCATGGTCTTCTACCTGCACCACGACATCCTGCTCTTCTACACCGCGCAGAAGGCCCTGAAAGTTGCGTCGCCCTTCGAAGGGGGAGCGCAGCTTGATCTTCACTTGTTCACCGGCAAATTTTGCAAACTGCTCAATAGTGAACAGTGGGCGTTCCATGCCTGGCGAGGAAACTTCAAGGGTGTATTCAACGGCGATTGGATCTTCAACATCCAGGACACCGCTGATCTGACGGCTGACAATGGCACAATCGTCCACCAGCACGCCGCCCTCTTTATCGATATAAACGCGCAACATTGAGTGGCGACCTTGAGCCGAAAACTCAATACCCCAGCATTCATAGCCTAGGGCCACGACCACCGGGGCCAGCAAGGCCTGCAACTCTTCTAGCTTGCTCGACACCTGAACCCCCTCGTGCATGTATGTGCATGCTGTGCAAAATAAAAAAATGGGCGAAACGCCCATCCTTGAAACGCCGTCGAACAGCGGCGTTGAAAGTGTCCAGCTAACAAAAAGCCCCTTAAAAGGGGCTCCGCTAAAACTGGTTGCGGGGGCCGGATTTGAACCGACGACCTTCGGGTTATGAGCCCGACGAGCTACCAGACTGCTCCACCCCGCGACAAAGCTGGGGCGGAAGTATACGACCGATCCCTTACAGGGTCAATGTAACCTTCCACCTACAAGAAAGCCCGCAACAGCGGGCTCTCCTGATAATTGGTACCGAGAAGGGGACTCGAACCCCTACACCCTATGGGCACAACCACCTCAAGGTTGCGTGTCTACCAATTCCACCACCTCGGCAATACAGCGTTTACAACCTTCTTACTTCTGCTCTTGAGCTGGAGGCACGTCAGTCGCTGGAGTAGCCGACTTTTGCTCTTGAAGCACCGGGACATCATCAGAAGCCGGTTTTGCTTTTGGTACTTCCAACACTGCTGGGTTTGGCAAACCTACTTGAGTCAGCACATGAGCTTTCTCTTTAGCAAAGTAACCTAACCCTAAGCTGGTTATGAAGAAACCGGCGGCAAGTATAGCAGTAAACTTACTAAGAAAGGTAGAGGAACCTTGGCTTCCGAATACAGTATTTGAAGCACCTGCACCGAAAGACGCACCAGCATCCGCACCTTTGCCCTGTTGCAACAAAACCAGGGCAACTACGCCCAGGGCAGCCAACAGATGAAAAACGACTACGACTGTTTCCAGCATTTTTTCAGTTTCCCGCGGCGCGACAGATCGCACCGAACTCATCTGCATTCAGGGAAGCTCCACCAATGAGCCCCCCATCGATATCCGGCATGCCGAACAGTTCGACCGCATTGGCCGCCTTCACGCTGCCGCCGTATAGAAGACGCACACCTTGTGCGACTTCAGAATTCTCTGCCGCCAACTGCGCGCGGATGGCTGCGTGCACATCCTGCGCCTGTTGCGGTGTAGCAGTCAGCCCGGTGCCAATGGCCCAGACCGGCTCGTAAGCAATGACCGCTTTTGCAAACGCACCGACACCCAGCTCTTCGATGATGCTGCCCAGCTGACGCGAGACAACTTCAAGTGTCTTGCCCGACTCACGCTGCTCAAGGGTTTCCCCAATGCACAACACTGGAATCAAGCCACAAGCCTGTGCCGCTGCGAACTTGCGATTGAGGGTCCCATCACGCTCGCCCATCATCTGACGACGCTCGGAGTGCCCGACAAGCACATAGGAACAACCCGCATCAACCAGCTGACTCGGCGAAATCTCGCCGGTCAACGCACCTTGCATGGGCTCCACCGCAGAATTCTGCGCGCCGACCTGAATCGACTTACCCTTCAAGCCATCAACCACTTGGTTGATATGCAAGCAAGGCGGGAACACCGCGACATCAACACCGCCAGGCAAGGCCAAGTGACGAAGGCCATTGATCAGCTCAGCGACACTGGCGCGGGTACCGTGCATCTTCCAGTTACCAGCTACCATAGTGCGACGCATGCTGTACCCCGTCGGTCAAAGTGGGCGCAGATGTTACCCAACCACATCACCACTGGCAAGCCGAATTCAGGCGCAAACTTCAGTTACCAGTTTTGCCAGGTCTTCGGCATGGCCGCGAACCTGTGTTTCGTCCTCGCCCTCGACCATCACCCGCACCAGAGGCTCTGTGCCGGACTTGCGCAATAACACACGCCCACGCCCAGCCATCGCCTGGGTCACGCGCTCGCACGCTTCCTTGACAGAAGGGTGCTCGATCGGGTTTTCGCCACCGGCGAAACGCACGTTGAGCAGTACCTGCGGACACTTGCGCAGTGCTTGCCGCGCCTGGGCCAGGCTTTCCTGACGGCGACGCAAGGCCAGAAGCACCTGCAGCGCAGCGATAATAGCGTCGCCCGTCGTGGTGTGCTGGAAGCACACCACGTGCCCCGAATTCTCGCCGCCCACCAGCCAGTTGCGCTCCAGCAGCTCGGCGATCACATAACGATCACCGACATTGGCCCGAATGAACGGAATGCCCAGCTCCGCCAATGCCAACTCAAGCCCGAGATTACTCATCAGGGTGCCAACGACACCGCCCTGCAGCTTGTTCCGCTCATGCAAGTCTCGGGCAATGATGAACAGCAGATCATCGCCATCCACGATCATGCCGGTGTGATCCACCATCAGCACGCGGTCGCCATCGCCATCGAATGCAATGCCCAGGTCCGCGTGCTCAGCCAGAACGGCCGCCTGCAACTGCTCCATGTGCGTGGAGCCGCAGTTGTCGTTGATGTTCAACCCGTTAGGCTGGGCCGACAGCACGGTGACCTGCGCACCGAGTTCCTTGAATACGCTCGGCGCCACTTTGTAGGTCGCGCCATGGGCGCAATCGACGACAATCTTAAGCCCGGCAAAACTGGTGCTGCTCGGAACGCTGCTCTTACAGAACTCGATGTAGCGGCCGGAGGCATCATTGATGCGAGACACTTTGCCCAGCTTGCTGGACTCCACCACCGTCATCGGAGCATCCAGCAGCTCTTCGATCATCAGCTCGATCTCGTCCGGCAGTTTAGTGCCCTGCCCCGAGAAAAACTTGATGCCATTGTCATCATGGGGGTTGTGCGAAGCACTGATCACGATACCGGCTTCAGCGTGAAAGGTACGCGTCAGGTAGGCGATCGCCGGCGTCGGCATAGGGCCCAGCAGCATTACATCGGCGCCGGCAGCGGACAACCCGGCCTCCAGCGCGGATTCAAACATGTAGCCCGAAATACGCGTGTCCTTGCCAACCAGGATGCGGCACGCGCCCATGCTGCGAAACGCCATACCTGCCGCCCAACCCAGCTTGAGCATGAAATCCGGCGTAATCGGGTATTCACCGACCCGACCACGGATACCGTCGGTGCCAAAATATTTTTTAGTCATGAGTGCTCCATCATTCTTATTCGGCTGATTCTACAGCGGCAATCATGCGCACCACGTCCACCGTCTCGGCAACGTCATGCACACGCAAAATACGAGCGCCCTTGGTCACGGCAAGCGCAGCCAGCGCGAGACCGCCAAACAAGCGCTCACCCACCGGGCGATTCAAGGCCTGCCCTATCATGCTCTTGCGCGAAACGCCGACCAACAGGGGCCGACCGAGGGCATGCAGGGCTTCCATATGTTTGAACAGGCTTAAATTATGTTGCAGGGTCTTGGCGAAGCCAAACCCCGGATCAAGGATGATCTTTTCAGGACCAATGCCCACGCGGGCACATTGAGCGACCCTGTCGGCAAGAAAACCACTGACTTCGCCCACCAGATCCTCGTAGTGCGGATTATCCTGCATATTGCCGGGCTCGCCCAGCATATGCATCAGACACACAGGCAGTCCAGTCGCCGCAGCGGCGTCGAGAGCACCGTCACGCCGCAACGCACGCACATCATTGATGAGCCCCGCCCCCAGGCGCGCAGTCTCACGCATCACTGCCGGCGTTGACGTATCCACGGAGATGATCACATCCAGCTCACGGGCGATGCGCTCGACAATCGGCGCCACCCGTTCCAGTTCCTCCACAGGAGAAACAGCGCGAGCCCCAGGCCGAGTCGACTCGCCGCCGACATCGATCAACGTTGCACCGGCAGCCACCATCGCCTCGGCATGACGCAGCGCGGCATCCTGCTGGCTGAAGCGGCCACCATCGGAAAACGAGTCTGGAGTGACGTTAAGAATGCCCATGACATGTGTATGGGCCAAATCAAGAACCCGGTTGCCGCAAGGCAACCGGGTGGAGGACGACGCGAAAATCATTTCAAACCTTAGTGGTCAGCTGCAGGGCCGCCGATCGGGGCTTCAGGACGCTCATTCTGCACCACTGGCGGAGTGCCCGAGGTACCCGAACCACCTTCCCAATCGCGCGGCTCCCGAGGTGTACGACCGGCCATGATGTCGTCGATCTGATCGGCATCAATGGTCTCGTACTTCATCAGCGCATCTGCCATCGCGTCCAGCTTGTCGCGATTGTCGGTGAGGATCTGCCTGGCCGTGCCGTAGCACTGGTCAATGATGCTGCGCACCTCGGAGTCGATCAGCTTGGCTGTCTCACCCGAGAAACTGGCGCTTTGACCGCCACCGCCACGTCCCAGGAATACCTCGCCTTCTTCCTCGGCATACATCAATGGACCGAGTTTTTCCGACAAGCCCCACTTGGTCACCATGTTCCGTGCGATCTGGCTGGCACGCATGATGTCGTTGGAAGCGCCGGTAGTCACCCCGTCGAAGCCCAGGGTCATTTCTTCCGCAATTCGACCGCCGTACAGCGAGCAGATCTGGCTGATCAGGGCGCGCTTGGAGAGGCTGTAGCGATCCTCTTCCGGCAGGAACATCGTCACACCCAACGCACGACCGCGTGGAATGATCGACACCTTGTAGACCGGGTCATGCTCAGGCACAACGCGGCCAACAATGGCGTGACCTGCCTCGTGATAGGCGGTGTTCTGTTTTTCTTTCTCGGACATGACCATGGATTTGCGCTCAGCGCCCATCATGATCTTGTCCTTGGCCAACTCGAACTCTTTCATTTCAACGATGCGCTTGCCGGTGCGGGCCGCGAACAACGAAGCCTCGTTCACCAGGTTGGCAAGGTCGGCACCGGAGAAGCCTGGCGTACCACGGGCAATCACGCCCGGAGCCACGTCGTCGCCCATCGGCACTTTGCGCATGTGGACTTTAAGGATCTGCTCGCGACCACGGATATCCGGCAAGCCCACGACCACCTGACGGTCGAAACGGCCTGGACGCAGCAGCGCAGGGTCCAATACGTCCGGACGGTTGGTTGCGGCGATGACGATAATGCCGTCATTCATCTCGAAACCATCCATCTCCACCAGCAACTGGTTGAGGGTCTGCTCACGTTCGTCATGACCGCCGCCCATGCCGGCGCCACGGTGGCGACCAACAGCGTCGATTTCGTCAATGAAGATGATGCATGGCGCGTGCTTCTTGGCCTGTTCGAACATATCGCGAACACGGCTGGCACCGACGCCGACGAACATCTCGACAAAGTCAGAACCGGAAATGGTGAAGAACGGCACCTTGGCTTCGCCGGCAATCGCCTTGGCCAGCAAGGTTTTACCGGTACCCGGCGGGCCGACCATCAGCACGCCGCGAGGAATACGCCCGCCCAGGCGCTGGAACTTGCCCGGATCGCGCAGGAACTCGACCAGTTCACCCACTTCTTCCTTGGCTTCGTCGCAACCGGCGACATCCGCCAGGGTCGTTTTCACCTGGTCCTCCGAGAGCAGCCGTGCCTTGCTCTTGCCGAAGCTCATCGGCCCGCCCTTGCCTCCCGCACCACCTTGCATCTGGCGCATGAAGAACATGAACACGGCGATAATCACCAGGATCGGGAAGCTGGCTACCAGGAGCTGGGTCCAGATGCTCTGCTGCTCAGGCTGCTTGCCTTCCACGACGACCTTGTTGTCTACCAGGTCGCCGATCAGACCGTTGTCCTGAATGGCCGGACGAATGGTCTTGAAGCTGTCGCCATCGACACGCTTGCCGGTAATCACATAGCCATCAACCGCTACGCGCTCGACCTTGCCATCCTTAACTTGCTGGATGAAGTCGGAATAGTTGAGGGTCTGCGGCTCGTTAGGGCTGGAGAAGTTGTTCATCACTGTCACCAGGACAGCCGCGATGATCAACCACAGGATCAGATTCTTTGCCATATCGTTCAATTAACTACCCTCTGAAGCAAGCTCCGCTACTGGCGCGCGCTTCGCATGATATTCACCGGCCTAACTTACTACATTACCTACACCACTGGCAGGCGCCGTCTGTAACCCTTTGTGAAACTTTAACTACACAATATTCGTAAAGCTTCGTGACGAAAGCGACATAAAAAAACCTATCGCCCTCCTCGAATTCCTCAAAAACGCTCTTCGCTCGCCGCGCCTTCCACACCGCGAAAGCCGCGGCAGAGCAGGTATTGCTCACGGGACCTGTCCCGGGAAGAGTCAGGTTTACGCGTTTGAACCTTGTCAAACAGCTTGCGGATGTTCTTGTGGTACTCGTCAAACCCTTCACCCTGGAAGACCTTGACCAGAAAATCACCACCCGGACGCAACACCCGTCCAGCCAGATCCAGTGCCAATTCGCACAGGAACATGGCGCGCGGCATATCAACAGCCGGTAATCCACTCATATTGGGGGCCATGTCGGAAATCACAAGGTCTACCTGCGAATTTCCGACGGCCTCGAGGATCTGCGCGAGCACGGCGTCCTGAGTGAAGTCCCCATGAACAAAGGTCACATCGGGGATGCTGTCCATTTCCAGGATATCGGAAGCGATCAAGCGGCCCTGCCCACCAATCAGACGACTGGTCACCTGGGACCAGCCACCGGGAGCAGCACCCAGGTCGATAACGCTCATGCCAGGCCGGATCAGTTTGTCCTTGTCCTGGATCTCCAGCAGCTTGTAACTGGCCCGGGAACGGTAGCCGTCCTTCTGCGCCTTTTTGACGTAAGGATCGTTGAAATGTTCTTGTAGCCACTTAAGGCTGGTTTTGGAACGGGCCACGGGCCACCTCGAAAATAAAACGGGTCGTGATTAACTGGGCGGTCCCGGACTCGCTCGGGTAAACTGGCCGCCGCTTTTTACAAGATCAGACGCAGGGGTCAGATTATGCCGCTCACTCAAGAGCAGAAGAAACAGTACAAATCCATTGGCCACCATTTGAAACCAGTTCTGATTGTGGCAGACAACGGTTTGACTGAAGGTGTGTTAGCCGAGTTCGAACGCGCACTCAATGATCATGAACTGATCAAGATCAAGGTCAACATCCTTGATCGCGAAGCGCGCCTGGCCGCCATTGCAGAACTGTGCAAGGTTGGCAAAGCGGACCTGGTTCAGGTTATCGGCAAGATGGCGCTGCTGCATCGCAAGAACTTCAACGTTAACAAGCAATTGTCGAACGTTCATCGCTTCAAATGATGACAAGGGTCAAGGGCGTGCTTCGCGCGCCCCGCCACTCCATCCCGGCGCAGGCTGTATCGCCAGCACCAAGCCAGAAAACCCTAGCACAAGATAGCTGAACAACTGCCAGCGCAACGCTTGCGGCAGCCACACATGCACAATGCAATACATTGCGCACGCATACAGCGCCATCAACAGCAGTTGGCCGCGAATATCCCGCCACAAACTCCCCAAGCCTTCAGCCTTGACCAGCACCAACGCCTGGAGCGTCACGCATGCTGCGGCAAAACTCACCAGCAACGTAGTCAGCAAGCCGTCGATCTCATCGATCAGCAAGGGTGCCAGGCCTATTAAACCCAGCGCCGGCAACACGCCAATATGCAACAACCATAGGCCACCCACCCAAAGCATCTGGGAAAGTTGCCACAGCATGGCGCCCGCACGAAGCGGGCGCCGTCCTTCAGATGTGACGAACTTCGACAATCTCGTACTCGATCACGCCGCTCGGCGTTTTTACGGCAACCACGTCGCCTTCTTCCTTGGCGATCAGGGCGCGGGCCAGCGGCGAACCAACAGAGATCTTGCCGAGTTTGAAGTCAGCCTCGTCTTCGCCCACGATTTGGTAGACAACACGCTCATCCGTCTCGACGTTGGCGATTTCCACCGTGGTGCCGAAAATCACCTTGCCGGTATGCGGGATGGTCGTGACGTCGATGATCACCGCATTCTGCATACGGCCTTCGATGTCACGGATCCGCGCCTCGACCATACCCTGCTGCTCGCGAGCAGCGTGATATTCGGCGTTTTCCTTCAAGTCACCCAGTTCGCGGGCCGTACCGATGTCCTGGCTCAGCTTTGGACGTACGACCTTGGTCAGATGGGCGTGCTCCTCTTCCAGGGCCTTGGCGCCCTGGACGGTCATTGGATATTTGATCATGCCTTCAATCCTGCGTGTAGATCCTGCAAGCGACGCACGGTCTTTTCCGGACCGAACTTGAGCGCTTCGCAGATGGCTTCGCCTGCAGCAATGGTGGTGGTGCAGTAGATCTTGTGCTGCAAGGCATTACGGCGAATGGAGTAGGAGTCGGCGATCGACTGGCGACCTTCGGTGGTGTTGATGATCAGCGTGACTTCGTCATTCTTGATCATGTCGACCACGTGCGGACGGCCTTCGGTCACCTTGTTCACGCGGCGCACTTTCAGGCCGGCAGCCTCGATCAGCTTGGCGGTCCCGGCGGTAGCCACGACTTCAAAGCCCAAGTTGATCAGATCACGGGCTACACCCGCAACCAGTGGCTTGTCGTCATCACGCACGCTGATGAACGCAGTACCGCCGGTCGGCAGCACTTCGCTGGCGCCCATCTGAGCCTTGGCGAACGCTTCGCCGAAGGTGTCACCCACGCCCATCACTTCACCGGTGGACTTCATCTCCGGGCCGAGGATCGGGTCCACGCCAGGGAACTTGGCGAATGGGAACACCGCCTCTTTCACGCTGTAGAAGTTCGGAATGATTTCCTTGGTGAAGCCGATTTCCTTCAATGTCTTACCGGCCATTACGCGGGCAGCGATCATAGCCAGGGAAACACCGATACACTTGGAAACGAACGGCACGGTACGCGAAGCGCGCGGGTTGACTTCAATGACGTAGATGTCTTCGCCTTGCAGCGCCAACTGTACGTTCATCAGGCCGACCACACCCAGTTCCAGGGCCATTTTCTTGACCTGTTCGCGCATCTCGTCCTGGATATGCGCAGGCAACGAGTACGGCGGCAGCGAGCAGGCGGAGTCACCGGAGTGAACGCCAGCCTGTTCAATGTGCTGCATGATCGCGCCGATCACTACGTCAGTACCGTCACAAACCGCATCTACGTCCATTTCGATGGCGCAGTTGAGGAAGTGGTCGAGCAGCACAGGGCTGTCATTGGACACTTTCACCGCGTCACGCAGGTAGCGCTTGAGTTCGTCTTCTTCGTAGACGATCTCCATCGCACGGCCGCCCAGTACGTAGGACGGACGCACCACCAGCGGGTAGCCGATCTTGCTGGCTGCGCGGATGGCTTCGTCTTCGCTGCGCACGGTGGCGTTCGGCGGCTGGCGCAGGTTCAGGCGCTCGACCATTTGCTGGAAGCGCTCGCGGTCTTCAGCTCGGTCGATGGCGTCCGGGCTGGTACCGATGATCGGCACGCCAGCCGCTTCCAGGGCACGCGCCAGTTTCAACGGGGTTTGCCCGCCGTACTGGACGATCACGCCTTTTGGCTTCTCGACGCGGCAGATTTCCAATACGTCTTCCAGCGTTACCGGCTCGAAATACAGGCGGTCGGAAGTGTCGTAGTCAGTGGAAACCGTTTCCGGGTTGCAGTTGACCATGATGGTCTCGTACCCGTCTTCGCGCAGTGCAAGGGCGGCGTGTACGCAGCAGTAGTCGAACTCGATGCCCTGGCCGATACGGTTCGGACCACCACCGAGGATGATGATCTTGTCGCGGTCCGACGGCGCGGCTTCGCACTCTTCCTCATAGGTGGAGTACATGTACGCCGTGTCGGTGGCGAACTCGGCTGCGCAGGTGTCAACGCGCTTGTAGACCGGGAAGATATCCAGCTTGTGGCGATGGGTACGCAGGTTCTTCTCGGTCACACCCAGCAGCTTGGCCAGGCGTTGGTCGGAGAAGCCTTTGCGCTTGAGGCGGAACATCAGGTCGCGGTCGATCGACGAAAGACCGAGGGTCTTGACCTTCTCTTCTTCCTTGATCAGGTCTTCGATCTGCACCAGGAACCACGGGTCGATCATGTTCATGCCGAAGATATCTTCGACGCTCAGGCCGGCGCGGAAAGCGTCAGCCACGTACCAGATACGCTCGGCGCCCGGCACGGTCAGCTCGCGCTTGAGGATGCTCATGCTTTCCGGGTTGCTCAGGTCGAGCTTTTCGTCCAGGCCGCAAACACCGACTTCCAGGCCGCGCAGGGCTTTCTGCAGGGATTCCTGGAACGTGCGGCCGATTGCCATGACTTCACCGACAGACTTCATCTGGGTGGTCAGGCGCGCATCAGCCTTGGGGAATTTTTCGAAGGCAAAGCGCGGCAGCTTGGTCACAACGTAGTCGATAGACGGCTCGAAAGAGGCCGGCATGGCGCCGCCGGTGATTTCGTTTTGCAGCTCGTCCAGGGTGTAACCGATCGCCAGCTTGGCAGCGATACGCGCAATCGGGAAACCGGTGGCTTTTGAGGCCAGCGCCGACGAGCGTGATACACGCGGGTTCATCTCGATCACGACCATGCGGCCTGTGTCCGGGCAGATGCCGAACTGAACGTTGGAACCACCGGTTTCAACGCCGATCTCACGCAATACCGCCAACGAGGCGTTACGCATGATCTGGTATTCCTTGTCCGTCAGGGTCTGCGCTGGAGCCACGGTGATCGAGTCACCGGTATGCACGCCCATCGGGTCGAAGTTTTCGATGGAGCAGACGATGATGCAGTTGTCCTTCTTATCGCGGACAACCTCCATCTCGTATTCTTTCCAGCCGATCAGGGATTCGTCGATCAGCAGCTCTTTGGTCGGCGACAGGTCCAGGCCACGGGCGCAGATTTCTTCGAACTCTTCACGGTTGTAGGCAATGCCGCCACCGGTGCCGCCCATGGTGAAGGACGGACGGATAATGCACGGAAAGCCGAGCTTTTCGAGAACAGCGTTGGCCTCTTCCATGCTGTGGGCGATACCGGAGCGCGGGCAATCAAGGCCGATGGACTTCATCGCCTTGTCGAAACGCGAACGGTCTTCAGCCTTGTCGATGGTGTCGGCGTTGGCACCGATCATCTCTACGCCGAACTTTTCCAGGACGCCTTCGCGCTCCAGGTCCAGGGCGCAGTTCAGCGCGGTCTGGCCGCCCATGGTCGGCAACAGCGCGTCCGGACGCTCTTTCTCGATGATCTTGGCAACGGTCTGCCATTTGATCGGTTCGATGTAGGTGGCGTCGGCCATGGCCGGGTCGGTCATGATGGTGGCCGGGTTGGAGTTCACCAGGATGACGCGGTAGCCCTCCTCGCGCAGGGCTTTACAGGCCTGGGCGCCGGAGTAGTCGAATTCGCAGGCCTGGCCGATCACGATCGGGCCAGCGCCGAGAATCAGGATGCTTTTTATGTCTGTACGTTTTGGCATGGGTTTGTCACTCAAATCCGCAGGTCAGTCGGCAAGCCGTCTTGAACAATCCTTGAAGAGCCTGCGGGGGCCACCGAAATCAGGGGCCGCCCGCACGCCGCTCAGTCAGCGTCGCTTGGCCATCTCATTGATGAAACGGTCGAACAGCGGCGCTACGTCGTTCGGGCCCGGGCTGGCTTCAGGGTGGCCCTGGAAGCTGAACGCGCTCTTGTCGGTGCGCTCGATGCCTTGCAGGGAGCCGTCGAACAGCGACTTGTGAATGGCGCGCACGTTAGCCGGCAAGGTCGCTTCATCCACCGCAAAACCGTGGTTCTGGCTGGTGATCATTACAACGCCAGTATCCAGGTCTTGCACCGGGTGGTTGGCGCCGTGGTGGCCGTGCCCCATTTTCAGGGTCTTGGCGCCGGAAGCCAGGGCCAGCAACTGGTGGCCCAGGCAGATGCCGAATACCGGGATCTCGGTTTCCAGCACTTCCTTGATCGCCTGGATGGCGTAGTCGCATGGCTCGGGGTCGCCTGGGCCGTTGGACAGGAACACACCGTCCGGCTGCAGGGCAAGCACGTCGCTGGCCGGGGTTTGTGCAGGCACCACCGTTACGCGGCAGCCCCGCGCAACCAGCATGCGCAGGATGTTGTATTTGACGCCGTAGTCGTAGGCAACCACATGGTATGGCAGCTCGGCCGCGTCGATGGTCGCGTGACTGTCGGTCTTCAGGTCCCAGACAGTGGAGCGCCATTCGTACTGCTCTTTGACGCTGACGACTTTCGCCAAGTCCATGCCCTTCAGGCCAGGGAACCCTTGCGCCGCGGCAATCGCCGCCTCTTCGGAGATATTGTCACCGACCATGATGCAGCCATTCTGCGAGCCTTTTTCACGCAGGATGCGCGTGAGGCGGCGCGTATCGATACCGGCGATCGCCACCACGTTGTTGGCTTTCAGGTAATCGGACAGCGACATCGTGTTACGCCAGTTGCTCGCCACCAGAGGCAGGTCACGAATCACCAGACCTGCCGACCAGACACGATCAGACTCGACGTCTTCCGGTGTAGTACCGGTGTTGCCGATGTGCGGATAGGTCAGGGTGACGATCTGTTGGGCGTAGGAAGGATCGGTAAGGATTTCCTGATAGCCGGTCATGGCAGTGTTAAACACCACCTCTCCAACGGTTTGACCGTCGGCTCCAATGGCTTCGCCGCGAAAAATGCTGCCATCAGCAAGGGCGAGTATGGCTGGCTTAGTCAAGAAGACCTCCCGTAAATAAAGCCTGAAAGGGCGATCGCAGGTTGTAAAAAAGCGGAGTGACGTATGGACACGTCACCCCGCTTCTTCACCGAATAATTCTGCGCGCTTTTAGTGGACACACTAAAGCTGTAGCTTACAGAAAAAGGCTTTTTGGGTCCACCGCTAATGAGCCTTAAAGGCAGGAGAATGCGACAGGGCGTCGCCTAGCGGGTAAAAACGGGGCCTAAGCATAAGCTTGAAGCCCTGTTTAAGCTACTGATTAGTGCAGGTCGAGCACGTCGCGCATGTCGTACAGTCCAGGCTCGCGCCCCTCCAGCCAAAGCGCAGCACGTACCGCACCCTTGGCGAACGTCATGCGGCTGGAAGCCTTGTGCGTGATCTCAAGGCGCTCGCCTTCAGTGGCGAACAGCACAGTGTGATCACCCACCACATCACCACCGCGCACTGTCGCAAACCCGATGGTGTCGCGCGCGCGTGCACCGGTATGCCCCTCGCGGCCATACACCGCCACTTTCGACAGGTCACGCCCCAATGCATCGGCGATGGCCTCGCCCATGCGCAAAGCAGTTCCGGACGGCGCATCGATCTTGTGACGATGATGGGTTTCGATAATCTCGATATCCGCCTCATCACCCAATACGCGAGCGGCCATGTCCAGCAACTTGAGAGAAAGGTTCACGCCCACGCTGAAGTTAGCAGCGAAGACCACCGGGATATCCTTGCCCGCCTCTACCAGCAAGTGCTTCTGCTCAGCCGTCAAACCGGTGGTACCGATGACCATCGCCTTTCCCGCCTTACGGCAGAACGCGAGGTTTTTCAGCATCACCTCCGGCAGCGTGAAATCGATCAATACGTCGAACTCGTCAGCCACCTGCTCCAGGTTGCCGGACAACGAAACGCCGATACGGCCCAGCGAGGCCAACTCACCGGCATCCGCACCGATCAACGTGCTGCCCGGGCGAACGATCGCCGCGGTCAGCCCGGACGCCGGCGAGCGCTGCTGCACCGCTTCGACCAGCGTCTTGCCCATGCGCCCGGCAGCGCCCATTACGGCTATACGTCGCATACTCAATTCCTTACAGGTCGCCGAAGAAGCGCTTCACGCCATCGAAAAAGCCCGTGGTTTTTGGCGAGTGGGAGTCATCACCCGCTAACGAACTGCGGAACTCTTCAAGCAGCTCGCGCTGACGGCGATTCAAATTGACGGGCGTTTCTACCGCCACACGACACATCAAGTCGCCCGCCCCACCACCGCGCACTGGCGCAACGCCTTTGCCACGGATGCGGAACTGCTTGCCGGTTTGCGTGCCTTCAGGGATCTTGAGCTTGACCCGCCCGTCGAGGGTCGGAATCTCCAACTCGCCGCCCAGTGCCGCATCGACAAAGCTGATCGGCACTTCACAGAACAGATGCTTGCCATCGCGCTGGAAGATCGAGTGCTCGCGTACATTGATGACCACGTACAGATCGCCGGTAGGACCACCTTGAGCACCCGCCTCGCCCTCGCCCGACAGACGAATGCGGTCGCCGGTATCCACGCCCGCCGGCACTTTCACCGACAGCGTCTTGTACTCTTCGACACGGCCTTCGCCATGGCAGGAGTCGCACGGATCGGAGATGATCTTGCCCTGGCCATGGCAGCGCGGGCAGGTTTGCTGCACCGAGAAGAAGCCCTGCTGCATACGAACCTGACCGATACCGCCACAGGTCGGGCATGTGATTGGCGAAGAGCCTTTCTTTGCACCCGAACCGTCGCACGGCTTGCAGTTGACCAGCGTCGGTACACGGATATTGACGCTGGTGCCGCGCACGGCTTCTTCCAGGTTCAGCTCCAAGGTGTAACGCAAGTCGCTGCCACGCTGGGCACCGCCACGCTGACCGCCACGGCCACCGCCGAAGAAATCACTGAACACATCGCCGAAAATATCGGAGAAGTTCTGCCCACCAAAACCGGCACCGCCGCCGCCCATGCTTGGGTCGACACCGGCATGCCCATACTGGTCGTAGGCTGCACGCTTGTTCGGATCAGACAGACATTCGTAGGCCTCATTGGCCTCTTTGAACATTTCTTCGGATTCTTTGCTATCCGGATTACGGTCCGGGTGGTGCTTCATTGCCAGGCGGCGGTAAGCCTTTTTCAGGTCCGCGTCGGCGCAGCCACGCTCCACACCCAATACTTCGTAATAGTCACGCTTTGCCATAAGTCTTTGCACTCTTAAGGACGTTCAGCCAGACCCTCCTGAGCCTCGCCAAACTCGTTGAGCCCCAATGCAGGCCCGGACCCAACTCACGTCAATTCAACGATCCTGGTCATTACTACTCTTTAGCCGGCCACCCGACTAAAAACGCGGCATTTACTGCTCGGAAAGCAGGAGCATTCCCGATCACACCGCCAGCATCCGAACGCTGTCGCATACTGTAAAAATTCGCATACCCCAGACACGCCAACGCGGGAGCAAGCTCCCGCGCGGCGACATCCTACCAGTCACCGCTTGTGAGCGGTCAACCGGGCGACCAAGTTACTTCTGGTCTTTGACTTCTTCGAACTCGGCATCGACCACATCGTCGTGCTTGGCTTCAGGCTCTGCTTGTTGTGCAGCACCCTCGGCCGGCTGGCCTTGCTCGGCGTACATTTTCTGAGCCACTGGCGCGGACACCTTCGACAGCTCCTCAACCTTGGCTTCGATAGCGGCCTTGTCGTCGCCTTTGATAGCGGCTTCCAGGGCAACCACGGCAGCTTCGATTGCAGTTTTCTCTTCGGCAGTCACTTTGTCGCCAGCGTCAGCGACCATTTTGCGCGTCGAGTGAACCAGCGCATCACCCTGGTTACGGGCGCCAGCCAGCTCGGCAAACTTGGCATCCGCATCAGCGTTGGCTTCAGCATCACGAATCATCTGTTGAATTTCTTCATCAGACAGGCCGGAGTTGGCCTTGATGGTGATCTTCTGCTCTTTGCCGGTAGCCTTGTCTTTCGCACCAACGTGCAGGATACCGTTGGCGTCGATGTCGAAGGTCACTTCGATCTGCGGCACACCACGTGGAGCTGGTGGAATCTCGGCCAGGTCGAATTTACCCAGGGATTTGTTCTGCGCAGCTTGCTTACGCTCGCCTTGCAGCACGTGAATGGTCACGGCGCCCTGGTTGTCATCGGCAGTCGAGAACACCTGGGATTTCTTGGTAGGAATCGTGGTGTTTTTCTCGATCAGCGCAGTCATCACGCCACCCATGGTTTCGATACCCAGGGTCAGCGGGCTGACGTCCAGCAGCAGCACGTCTTTCACGTCACCGGCCAATACCGCGCCCTGGATGGCAGCACCCATGGCAACCGCTTCGTCCGGGTTCACGTCTTTACGTGCTTCTTTACCGAAGAACTCGGTGACTTTCTGCTGTACCAGCGGCATACGGGTCTGGCCGCCGACCAGGATCACGTCGTTGATGGAACCAACGTCGATACCGGCGTCTTTCAGCGCAATGCGGCAAGGTTCGATGGTGCGCTGAACCAGGTCTTCAACCAGCGCTTCCAACTTGGCGCGAGATATCTTCACGTTCAAGTGTTTAGGGCCGGTTGCGTCGGCAGTGATGTACGGCAGGTTCACGTCGGTGGACATGCTCGACGACAGTTCGATCTTGGCTTTCTCAGCAGCCTCTTTCAGGCGCTGCATCGCCAGCGGGTCACCCTTGAGGTTCATGCCGCTTTCTTTCTTGAATTCGTCAACGAGGTAGTCGATCAGACGGATGTCGAAGTCTTCACCACCCAGGAAGGTGTCGCCGTTGGTGGCCAACACTTCGAACTGGTGCTCGCCGTCAACTTCAGCGATTTCGATGACCGAAACGTCGAACGTACCGCCACCCAGGTCATAAACGATCACAGTGTGGTCGCCTTTGGCCTTGTCCATACCGTAAGCCAGGGCAGCTGCGGTAGGTTCGTTGATGATACGTTTTACGTCCAGGCCCGCGATGCGGCCGGCGTCTTTGGTCGCCTGGCGCTGGCTGTCGTTGAAGTAGGCCGGAACGGTGATCACCGCTTCGGTCACGGTTTCACCCAGGTAGTCTTCGGCAGTCTTCTTCATCTTTTTCAAGACTTCAGCCGAGATCTGCGGCGCAGACATCTTGTTGCCATTTACTTCAACCCAGGCGTCACCGTTGTCAGCCTTGGCGATTTTGTAAGGCACCATCTTGATATCTTTCTGTACGACTTCTTCGTCGAATTTACGACCGATCAGACGTTTTACCGCGTACAGAGTGTTGTGCGGGTTGGTAACAGCCTGACGCTTGGCCGACTGACCGACCAGGATCTCGCCGTCGTTGGCGTAAGCGATGATCGACGGCGTGGTACGCGCGCCTTCAGCGTTTTCGATAACCTTGGCTTTGCCGTTTTCCATGACCGAGACGCACGAGTTGGTGGTCCCCAGGTCGATACCGATAATTTTGCCCATGATTCACTCTCCCGAAACTTGAATTTGGATGCCGCAGCAGTTGTGGCTAACTGCGGTAGCACTTAAACGCTTGACTTATAAATGGGGGCCTTGCGGCGGATTTCAAGCCTGCTCATCAATAGAAGGCGAAACGGGTGCCGGCGCCTTGCTCACCACGACCATCGCCGGGCGCAACAAGCGGCCATTGAGCAAGTAGCCCTTCTGGAACACTTTCAATACGCTGTTAGGCTCGAGGTCATGACTTTCCTGCATCGCCATTGCCTGGTGGTGCTCCGCGTTGAACGGCTCACCGCCTTGCGGATCGATGGCTTCCAGCTGATAACGCTTCAGGGTGTCCTGGAACATTTTCAGGGTCAGTTCGATCCCTTCGCGCATAGGGCGGATGTTTTCGTCGTCCGGGTTGGACAATTCAAGGCCACGCTCCAGGCTGTCAATAATCGGCAGCAGGTCGTTGGCGAATTTTTCCAACGCGAATTTATGCGCTTTTTCTACGTCCTGCTCGGCACGACGGCGGACGTTCTGCAGATCGGCGGCAACACGCAACGACTGATCCTGCGCTGCGGCCAGCTGCTCTTCGAGCACTTGCACACGAGTTCCCAGTTCATCACCGGCAGCCGAATTGGCGTCTGGCGTTTGCGTATCCTGCGTCTGTTCGTCAGCCATAGATTTCTCCTTTCAAAATCATGCGCGAACTCAACTCGCGCTTCTGTTCCGGTATATGGGGCCACAATTTTCAGGTTCAAGGGCGCAGGCGTTACCAAAAGTCTTTCGCATGACTTGGATCATTTCCTGCCTCTACATTCCTAATCGCGCTAAAAAATCACATCGATCAAGCAAATCGAGCTAAGCGTCAGGATTGTCAGCCCAGAACAAAACACTGTATAAATAACCAGACCTAAAGCCTGGGAGCGACCTTCATGCTCGTGCACCTGTCCGTACATAACTACGCCATCGTTGAACATCTGGATCTCGAACTGGATCGCGGCATGAGTGTAATCACAGGCGAGACCGGCGCCGGCAAGTCGATCATGCTCGACGCCCTGGGCCTGACACTCGGCGACCGTGCCGACAGTGGCGTGGTGCGCCCCGGTGCCGACAAGGCCGATATCCTGGCCACCTTCGACCTGGTGGACATTCCCGAAGCCGAGGCCTGGCTGGCCGAGCGCGACCTCAATAATGAAGGGCCGTGCATTCTGCGCCGGGTGATCACCGCCGAAGGACGCTCACGCGGCTACATCAATGGTACGCCCTGCCCCCTTGGCGACCTCAAAGCCCTGGGCGAATTGCTGATCGATATTCACAGCCAGCATGAACACCAATCCCTGCTTAAAACCGACACCCATCGCCGCTTGCTCGATGAGTACGCCGGCGCCACCGAACTTGCCCGCCAGGTTCACCTGGCCGCTCAACGCTGGCGGCAGACGCGCCAGGAACTGGAACGCCTTTCCAATTCCGGCGACGAGCAACGCGCTCGTCACCAACTGCTCAGCTATCAACTCGAAGAGCTGGAAAGCCTGGGCCTGGGCGAGACCGAACTGGAGCAGCTTGAGCAGGAACACAAGAACCTGACCAACGCCGAAACACTGCTGGGTATCTGTCGCCAGGTGATCGAGCAATGCAGCGAAAGCGATTCCGGCAATGTGCTTAACGCACTGACGGCGAGCCTCAATCGGCTGTCCAGCGTGAATAACGCATCCGGCTCACTGAGTGAAGCCACCACATTGCTGACCAGCGCGCAGATCCAGGTGGAGGAGGCGGTCGGCGAGCTGAATCGCTTTCTGGATCATTTCGATGCCGACCCGGCGCGCCTGCAGGAAATAGAAGAGCGCCTGGACACCATCTACACCCTGGCGCGCAAGCATCGAATCCAGCCAACCGAAGTGGCGGCGATGCAGCAAAAACTGCTGGATGAAATCGAAACCCTGAACGCGAACGACGAGTCCATTGAACGCCTCGGCGAAGAACTCGCCTCCTTCGCTCGGCATTATCAGGAAAAGGCTCGCGAGTTGAGCGACCTTCGCCAGCAGGCCGCCACCCGCCTGGCCGGTGCCGTGGAACAGGAAATCCAGCGCCTGGGCATGCCCGGTGGTCGCTTCACCATCCAGTTGAACGCCAACACCAGCCATGAGCTGCAACCCCATGGCCTGGAGCAGGTGGAGCTGCTGGTCAGCGCCAACCCGGGGCAACCGCTCAAAGCCCTGGCAAAGGTCGCCTCCGGCGGCGAGCTTTCACGGATCAGCCTGGCCATCCAGGTCATCACCGCGCAAACCTCGCGCGTACCGACACTGGTGTTCGATGAAGTGGACGTAGGCATTGGCGGGCCGACTGCGGAGATTGTTGGCCAGTTGTTGCGACGCCTGGGGGATCGAGGCCAGGTGCTTACGGTGACCCACTTACCGCAAGTGGCAGCCCAAGGGCATCAGCATTTGTTCGTGCATAAGGTGCGAGGCAGCGACGCGACGCGCACGGCCGTGTCCAAACTGAACAAGTCGGAGCGCGTGGAAGAAGTGGCGCGGATGCTTGGCGGTATTGATTTGACCAAGGAGTCTCTGGCTCATGCGAAGAAAATGGTCGTCGCCGCGAAGGCTTGAGGCGAGCATTTTGCTTCTTATATAAAGCACGAAGGCGACCCTAGGGTCGCCTTCAATCGTTTCGCAGAGCAACTCTGCGTCGATTTTTACTTTTTCTTACGGATGTACAGCACCAGATTATGGTCGACCAAATCGAAGCCATGCTCCTCAGCGATCTTATGCTGCAGCGCTTCGATCTCAGGGCTGGTGAACTCGATTACCTCATTGGTATCCAGGTCAACCATGTGGTCGTGGTGCCCGCCATCGGCCAATTCAAACACTGCATGACCGCCGTCGAAATTATGACGAACCACCAGCCCTGCGGCTTCAAACTGGGTCAGGACACGGTAGACCGTGGCCAGGCCGACGTCTTCATTAGACTCCATCAGCGCCTTGTAAACGTCCTCGGCACTCATGTGGCGCTGCTCAGCAGAATCGAGCATTTGTAGAATCTTGACTCGGGGCAGAGTCACTTTGAGACCGGCTTTGCGTAGTTCGCTATTTTCAACCATGGTTAGCTTTCTCGCGGATGCTGCTTCGCAGCTTCTCTTAATACGGGTATGATCGGCGTTTACGTTGTCCCAGCCAAGATAGTGGAAGTCGCCCACCGATGCAAAACACCAAGCTCTTGCTAACCAGTTTCACCTTTGTGGGACTGCTCGCACTCGCCGGTTGTTCATTCCCCGGGGTTTACAAAATCGACATCCAGCAGGGCAATGTCGTCACGCAGGACATGATAGACCAGTTACGCCCGGGAATGACCCGACGGCAAGTACGGTTTATCATGGGCAATCCCCTGCTGACCGACACTTTCCATGCCGATCGCTGGGATTATCTCTACAGCCTCCAGCCTGGCGGCGGTGAGCGCCAGCAGGAGCGTGTCAGTGTCATCTTCAATGGCAATGACCAGCTTGTCAGCCTGTCCGGTGACTTCATGCCCGGCGTAAGCCGCGATGAAGCGCTGATGGGCAAGGACAGCGGTACCAGCGTGACCGCCCCTGCACAGGAAGCCGAGAAGCCGAAATCCGAGGTGCCGGCCAAGCCAGGCTCCTTGCTGGACCAGATCCAGAAAGACGTCGATGGCGTGGAAACCGTGCCAGTCCCGACGCCACAGCCTCTGGACACCAGCCCGCAGTAACAAGGCGACACTCAACAAAAAGCCCGGCATGCCGGGCTTTTTGTTGCTTGCTGATTTATGAGCTTTGCTGCCTGGCCTTCGCCGCTTTGGCCGCACGCTGCCTGCGCACTTCCTTGGGATCTGCCAGCAACGGCCGGTAGATCTCAATTCGATCACCTGGCTGCACCACACGCGTATCAGCGTCGGCAACCACCTTACCGAAGATTCCCAACGGGCATTCAGCCAGTTCCAACTGCGGGAATTGCTCAGCAATCCTCGACACGTGCACCGCCGCCCTCAGGCTTGTGCCCTCCGGCACCGCCACCGCCAGTAACACTTGGCGCTCAATGGCGGCATGCACCACTTCAATGTCAATCATGCAGCTGCTTGGCTCGCTGGCAGAATGCATCCACCAGCGTATTCGCCGCTTGGTTGAATAAAGGTCCCAACGTCGCCCGGACAATAGGCCCGGCGTAATCGAACGACAGATCCAGGCTGATCTTGCAGGCCTTGTCCGTCAGCGCCTTGAATACCCATACCCCATGCAACTGAGTGAACGGCCCCTCCTGCAGATTCATCTCGATGGATTTTCCAGGTACCAGCACATTGCGCGTAACAAAATGCTGACTAAGCCCACCCTTGGCTACGCCGACGCTGGCCACCATGTACTCATCACCGCCCTCCAACACCTCGGCAGTCGAGCACCATGGCAGGAATTCCGGGTAACGCGCCACGTCGTTGACCAGGTCATAGAGCGCCTGCGCGGGATAGGGCAACAGGGCCGAACGTTGAATATGCGTCGTCATGTGAGCGTTATTTCCACAGCTGAGCGGGCAAACATCGCGAAAGAACAGCCAGATCCGCGAGAGAAAAAAACCAAAGAACTGCCGGCATTGTCCGGGATTCATCGAACACGCTCAAGCACGCAGGTTGACCGTAGCCGACTCGCTCGCAACTCCCTATAATGCCGCCCCTATGGCTAAACAAAAGAAACACCCCACAGGGACCATCGCGCAAAATAAAAAAGCGCGACACGATTACTTCATCGAACATCGGTTCGAGGCTGGTCTGGTCCTGGCCGGCTGGGAAGTAAAGAGTCTGCGTGCCAGCAAGCTGCAGCTGGTCGACAGCTATGTGCTGCTCAAGGATGGCGAGGCATGGCTGCTTGGCAGTCATATCACCCCGCTGACCACCGCGAGCACCCATGTAATTGCCGACCCGGTGCGCACGCGCAAGCTGCTGCTCAACGCCCGCGAGCTGGAAAAACTCGCTGCGGCAGTGCAACAGAAAGGCTACGCCTGCATCTGCTTGTCCTGGTACTGGAGCAAGCACCTGGTCAAGTGCGAGATTGCGCTGGGCAAGGGCAAGAAGGAATACGACAAACGCGATACCGAACGCGAGCGCGACTCCAATCGCGAATTGCATCGCGCGGTGCGCAACAAGGGCAAGGAAGAATAACCTTGTGACCCTGTAGCCTCGGGCAACTCGCCCGAGGCTACATGCCTTTACGTCGCTCCGCCCGGGCCACGCGCTGAACCTCCTGACGCACCTCCTCCAGCACTTCCTGCACATACAGCAGGTGACGTGTTGAAATTTCGCGCGCCTGCTCGGCCCGCCCTTCGATAATTGCCAAATACAGGTCGCGATGCTGACTGATCAGCATGTCGCGGGTCTCGGTGCGCTGCTGATACATGCCGCCAATGTTGGTCACCACGTTACGCTTGAGCAAATCGAACAGCCCACGAATGGTATGCAGCAACACAGCGTTATGGCTCGCTTCCGCAATGGCCAGATGAAACCGCGCATCTGCGGCGCCCTCCTCCACTCGACTCACCTCATCGGCCCGGGCATAACAATCCTGCAACGCTTCGAAAGCCGCCGTCAGCCGCTCACGGTCAACTTCCGTTGCTCGTAATGCCGCGTAATACGCGCAAGAAGCTTCCAGTGTCTGGCGAAACTCCAACAGGTCCCGTTGAGCTTCAGGGTTGTTTTCCAACAGATTCAACAGAGGATCACTAAAGGTCGACCCCAGGGATTCCACGACATAGTTGCCACCGCCTTGACGACTGACCAACAACCCTTTGGCCGCCAGCTTCTGGATCGCTTCTCGCAGCGATGGCCGTGACACGCCAAATTGCTCAGCCAAAGCACGTTCGGCCGGCAAGCGCTCGCCCGACTTCAACGTGCCCTCAAGGATCATGCCCTCAAGTTGCTCGACGATATCGTCAGACAAACGGCGCTGACGCACCTGATCAAACCCCATAACCCACTCTCCACCATCCCGACCACTCGCCGGGGCTTCTATTCTGGCCTATCGCCGCGCTCGCGGCACCTATCAGAACGCCTTCGATTCACCCCATCAGAACAACCACGCCCGGCTGTACGACCAAAGTTTCGCGGGCGGCAAATTGACACACCCCCAACAAGCCTCTTAATCTAGCCAACAGCGGTTGTAAATTGGTATTACCAATTACCCAAGCCATACAAACAACAACAATCAGGGGCCACCCCATATGCAAACCTGGCAACAGCTCTACAGCCCTCTCGGCAGTCTCGGTGTATCCGCACTGGCCGCCGTTATTCCCATCGTATTTTTCTTCCTGGCCCTGGCCGTGTTCCGTCTCAAGGGGCACGTGGCTGGCAGCATCACCCTCGCGCTGTCGATCCTGGTCGCCATCTTTGCCTTCCAGATGCCGGTAGACATGGCCCTGGCTGCCGCCGGCTACGGCTTTGCCTATGGTTTGTGGCCGATTGCGTGGATCATCGTGGCGGCGGTATTTCTCTACAAGTTGACGGTCAAGAGCGGTCAGTTCGAAGTGATCCGCAGCTCGGTCCTGTCGATTACCGACGATCAACGTTTGCAGGTACTGCTGATCGGTTTCTGCTTCGGCGCGTTCCTCGAAGGTGCGGCCGGTTTCGGTGCGCCCGTGGCAATCACCGCCGCCTTACTGGTCGGCCTGGGTTTCAACCCGCTCTACGCCGCCGGCCTGTGCCTGATTGCCAACACCGCCCCAGTCGCTTTTGGCGCGCTGGGCATCCCGATCATCGTTGCAGGCCAAGTCACCGGCATCGACGCCTTCAAGATCGGTGCCATGACCGGCCGCCAACTGCCGCTGCTGTCGCTGTTCGTGCCCTTCTGGCTGGTGTTCATGATGGACGGCCTGCGCGGCGTTCGCGAAACCTGGCCCGCTGCCCTGGTGGCGGGCCTGAGCTTCGCCGTCACGCAATATTTCACATCCAACTTCATCGGCCCGGAACTGCCGGACATCACCTCGGCATTGGCCAGCCTGATCGCCCTGACCCTATTCCTGAAAGTCTGGCAGCCCAAGCGCAGCGCCGGCGCGCAGATCGCCGGTGCCACCTCGAGCACGGCGGTTACCGCCAGCGCTGGCGGCTTCGGCCTGCCGCGCAACACCGTTGTTTCGCCGTACAGCCTGGGGCAGATTTTCAAGGCATGGTCGCCGTTCCTGATCCTCACCGTGCTGGTCACCATCTGGACACTCAAACCCTTCAAAGCGATGTTCGCCGCAGGCGGCTCGATGTACAGCTGGGTATTCAACGTGGCGATCCCGCACCTGGACCAACTGGTGATCAAAGTCGCACCAATCGTAACGAACCCCACCGCCATCCCGGCCGTATTCAAGCTGGACCCGATCTCAGCAACCGGTACCGCGATTTTCTTTTCGGCGCTGATCTCGATGGCAGTCCTGAAAATAGACTTCAAAACTGGTCTTACCACTTTAAAAGAAACCTTCTATGAGCTGCGCTGGCCAATCCTGTCCATCGGTATGGTGCTGGCCTTCGCCTTTGTCACCAACTACTCGGGCATGTCCTCCACCATGGCCTTAGTCCTGGCCGGCACAGGCGCTGCCTTCCCGTTCTTCTCGCCTTTCCTCGGTTGGCTTGGGGTTTTCCTGACAGGCTCGGACACCTCGTCCAACGCACTGTTCAGCTCGTTGCAAGCCACCACCGCGCACCAGATCGGCGTTAACGACACTTTACTGGTAGCGGCCAATACCAGTGGTGGCGTGACCGGTAAAATGATTTCGCCGCAATCGATCGCCGTGGCCTGTGCGGCGACCGGCCTGGTGGGCAAGGAATCCGACCTGTTCCGCTTCACCCTCAAGCACAGCCTGTTTTTTGCCACCCTCGTCGGGTTGATCACCTTGGCGCAGGCATATTGGTTCACCGGTATGCTGGTGCACTGAGACCTGCACGCAATAGGGTAAAAACCGACGCCGGACAACGGTTCCGGCGTCAGCTATTTCTGGAGGACCGATGAGCCTGCCTGCAGCATTCCTGAGCGACGTCGCACAGCTGATTCCGAAGGATCGGCGATTCGACGATCCACTTTCCACCCTCGCCTTCGGCACCGATGCCAGCTTTTACCGATTGATCCCACAGTTGGTGATTCGGGTTGAGTCGGAAGACGAAGTCGTCACGCTGCTGCAACTGGCCCAGCGCGACCGCGTCCCCGTGACCTTCCGCGCGGCGGGCACCAGCTTGTCCGGCCAGGCCATCAGCGACTCGGTGCTGATCGTGCTGGGGGAGCAGTGGAATGGCCGCGAAATACGCGGGCATGGCACGCAGATCCGCCTGCAACCGGGCGTCATCGGCGCCCAGGCCAATGCCTGGCTTGCGCCATTCGGGCGCAAGATCGGGCCGGACCCGGCGTCGATCAATGCCTGCAAAATCGGCGGCATCGTCGCTAACAACGCCAGTGGCATGTGCTGCGGTACGGCACAAAATACCTACCACACCCTGGCCGGTATGCGTCTGGTTCTGGCCGACGGCAGCCGCCTGGACACCGAAGACTCTGCCAGCGTCCAAGCCTTCCGCCAGACCCACGGCGCGCTGCTCGAACGCCTGGCAACACTGGGCCGCGAAACGCGGGCAAATGCCGAACTTTGCGCAAAGATTCGCCACAAATACCGTCTGAAAAATACCACTGGCCTGTCGCTCAATGCCCTGGTGGATTTTGATGACCCGCTGGACATCCTCAGCCATCTGCTGGTGGGCTCCGAGGGCACGCTAGGGTTTATCAGCGCGGTGACCTACAACACGGTGATCGATCACCCGAACAAAGCCTCGGCGCTGATCGTGTTCCCGGATGTCGAGACCTGCTGCAACGCGGTAACTGTGCTGAAAACCCAACCGGTCTCGGCGGTTGAGCTGCTGGACCGGCGCAGCCTGCGCTCGGTACAGGACAAACCGGGTATGCCGGCGTTCGTACAGCACCTGTCGGATAATGCCTGCGCGCTGTTGATCGAATCCCGCGCCGCCTCCCCTTCATTACTGCATGAACACATGGCGCTGATCATGGCCTCCCTGGCAGCGTTTCCGGTGGAGAAACAGGTCGACTTCACCGAGGACCCGCTGGAAAACGCCCGGCTCTGGGCAATCCGCAAAGACACTTTTCCCGCCGTGGGCGCCGTGCGCAAAACCGGCACGACCGTCATCATCGAAGACGTCACCTTCCCGGTTGAACAACTGGCGATTGGCGTTAATCGTTTGATCGAACTGTTCGACAAACACCACTACGACGAAGCCATCCTTTTCGGACACGCGCTGGAAGGCAATCTGCATTTCGTCTTCACTCAAGGCTTCAACAGCGCGGAAGAAATCGCACGCTATCAGGCGTTCATGGACGACGTTGCACAGCTGGTGGCGGTTGAATTCGGCGGCTCGCTGAAAGCCGAACACGGCACTGGCCGCAACATGGCGCCGTTTGTCGAGCTGGAATGGGGCAGCGATGCCTATCAGCTGATGTGGCAGCTCAAGCGCCTGCTCGACCCCAACGGCATCCTCAACCCGGATGTGGTGCTCAGCGATGACCCGCAGATTCATCTCAAGCACCTCAAGCCCCTGCCCGCCGCCGACGAGCTTGTGGATAAGTGCATCGAATGCGGCTTCTGCGAGCCGGTGTGCCCGTCCAAAGGCCTGACCTTGAGCCCGCGCCAACGCATTGTGATCTGGCGCGATATCCAGGCCAAACAACGCGCCGGCGTCGACACTACCGAATTGGAAACCGCCTACCACTACCAAGGCATCGACACCTGCGCCGCCACCGGGCTGTGCGCCCAACGCTGCCCTGTCGGCATCAATACCGGCGACCTGGTGAAAAAGCTGCGCAGCCGCGACGCCGACCGTACGAAAACCGCCGAATGGCTCGCCACCCATTTCGCCACTGCGCTGCAAGGTGCGCGCTTCACCCTGCATGTCGCCAACGGCGCGCGCATGCTGCTGGGAGCGCCGCGCCTGGCAAAGTTATCGGCCACCGTCACCCGGCTGTCCAAGGGCCAGGTCCCACAATGGACCAACGCCATGCCGCAACCGGAAAAAGCCATTCGCTTCAGCCCGGCCGTCACCGACGAGCGACCACGAGTAGTCTACCTGGCGGCCTGTGTCTCACGCGCCATGGGCCCGTCGGCGGGGGATAAAGAGCAAATGTCGCTGTACGACAAAACCCGTGGCCTGCTGGAAAAAGCCGGTTACCAGGTAGTCTTTCCCGACCATCAAGACAACCTGTGCTGCGGCCAACCCTTCGCCTCCAAAGGCTATGCCGAACAGGCAGAGCACAAGCGCCAGGAACTGCTCGGCGCCCTGCTCCACGCCAGCCGTGGCGGCCTCGACCCGATCTATTGCGACACCAGCCCGTGCACCCTGCGCCTGATGCAAGACCTGGGCGAGACACGCCTGGACCTCTACGACCCGGTACGCTTTATCCGCACCCACCTGATGGACCGCCTCGACTTCACGCCGCAAGAGGCGCCGATTGCCGTCCATGTGACCTGCAGCACCCAACACCTGGGTGAAAGCCAAGCGCTGATTGACCTCGCCCGGCGCTGCGCCAAAACCGTGGTCATCCCCGAAGGCATCCACTGCTGCGGTTTTGCCGGCGACAAAGGCTTTACCACGCCAGAACTCAACGCCCACGCACTGCGCACCCTCAAGGAGGCGGTGCAACAGTGCAGCGAAGGCATCTCCACCAGCCGCACCTGCGAGATCGGCCTGAGCCAGCACGGCGGCATCGATTATCACGGTTTGGTGTACCTCGTAGACCGCGTAACCCAGGCCCGCGCCCATTAAGCCTGCAAAAAAACAGAACCCCTGCGCGCCGGCGTAGTCATTTGCATAGGCCTCGACAAACGAGGCTCATCCGTGATGTCGCTGGCAGGCCCCCAACGCCAGCAGCGTCGAGCCCAATCGTGCAAGGAGATACCCTATGAAGCGTTCCGCTCTTGCTGGCTTGTTCATTACCGCTGCGATGCTGGCATCCCCTGTTTTTGCGGCCGGTGAGCCTGACCTGTGCAAAATCAACCTGGACAAAATCAACAACGGTAAAGCGCTGCTCGCCACCGACACCAGTGGCAAAAGCGGCGAGATAGACACTGCGGTCTCCCAAGCCAAAGCGGCGCACGCTGCTGGTGATGACAAGAAGTGCATCGAAATCACCTCCAAGGCCCTACAAGACCTGCAGAACGGCGACAAAGGCGGTCAGTAAGCGATAGGGCCGACCTTCGGGTTGGCCTTTCGTGAAGGTTTGGCGTACACTACACAAGCTTGTCACTCACTAGAAACAACGAGTTACAAGCACGGGGCCGTTTAGGATTCGACGCCGGTCGCGAAACTTTAGGTGCATGCCGAGTTGGTAACAGAACTCGTAAATCCACTGTTGCAACTTCTTATAGTTGCCAATGACGAAAACTACGGCCAGGAATTCGCTCTCGCTGCGTAAGCAGCCTTAGCCCTGAGCTTCTGGTACCTTCGGGTCCAGCAATCACCAGGGGATGTCTGTAAACCCAAAGTGATTGTCATATAGAACAGAATCGCCGTGCAGTACGTTGTGGACGAAGCGGCTAAAACTTACACAACTCGCCCAAAGCACCCTGCCCTTCGGGTCGCTGAGGGTTAACTTAATAGAAACGGCTACGCATGTAGTACCGACAGCGGAGTACTGGCGGACGGGGGTTCAAATCCCCCCGGCTCCACCAAATAAGCTATACAAATCAGGCACTTAGCGTTTATCGCGAGTGCCTTTTTTGTGCCTGAATGGTTGGTTTTGGCTCGGTTATGCCAGCTTAATGATAGCCTCGACCGATTTCGTACGAGGCTTCCCAGGCGAACAAAATTCGCAACGATAAGTCGCTCAAGCGCAAGGATCTGAATGATGCTCGGTGTTGAAGTCTTTGAGGATGCGTACAGAAAACTAGCCAGTCGGTATGCTGGCCTAACATCGGATGTATATCTCGTTCCCTCCAAGCAGATGAGTGAGCACACCGACCTTTTGGACATCTGTAAGGTTAGATACGATGAAAAACTCTACTTCAACGATGACGCAGCTGACTTAGAAAAGTACGGCATAGAAGGGGCGGGAGGGATCACGATAAATTTTCTGTTGGCTGGTAGGGGTCATAGTGCCGTGTTCGTCAACGAAAACTGCATGCCTGAAGGGACTCGAGAAGACCTCGTTTGGCTCTGGAGATACAACTCTCTCCACCACGAGCTGATGCATGCGCTGGACTTCAAAAAACAGAAGAATTTCAACACATCCAATAGGACGATGGACCTTGTGGGCGCTGAGGTTTTTGCTGATCAAAAAACTTTGCTGCACCTAAAGTCTCTTAGCTCCAACGGTTTCATGAAAATCGCGCTGCAATCGTATGCATCGAACGTTAAGACAATGGGCGAGAAGGGCGGAATCAGGACTGATATCTACAACCGGCTGATCAAGAAGATTGACTGCAAGACAATCGACTACTGGTCAACGATGGAGATATAGGAGGGCCCATGAAGCGGGGAGCATCCGATCTTGTACCGACGCCCATTCAACGTAAATCAGGGTCGGTTAGCGCGCCATTGAAGTCGCCATTGGTCGGCTGACCATCTCGTACCGCAATGTGATGCTAGGCGTTTTCTGGCACGACATCTTTCCAAAACATCCAACTGGTGCTCGCTGCGCAGACCGAGGGGGTCGTGCCTCACCTCTGGGTACAGAGCGAATGAGCAAACTTACAATCCAACTGTTCGGGCTGGATAAACTGGGGAATATCGAGCGTACTATGGCTAGGCTGGAACAGGCACTAGTAAGAGGTTGGCGGGGTAGTTGTGATTTGTAAGCGCACAACAAAGCAGTGCAGTACGTGCAGTGCCTTGTTATGCGGTCTGATTGAATCACTTTGCGGTTCACACTAAGGCTGGCAGGCCTAGCTCTTTTAGGAACGCATTGTGTTTTTCCCGTGCCTCCTGAATGGTTTTTTCCAGTGTGACCAGTTCGGCATTCACGATTTGTAAGTCAATCTCTACCTCTGCGCTGGCCGTGCTGATGTAGCGAGAGATATTCAGGTTGTAGTCGTGCTTCTCGATCTCCTCCATCGTCACCCGGCGGGCGTAGCGGGGCTCTTCCTTGCGAAACTGGTAAGTCTCGATGATCTTGGCGATGTTCTCATCCGTCAGCTGGTTCTGGCGCTTGCCTTTAACGAAGTGCTCAGCCGCGTTGATGAACAGCACGTCGTCCGGTTGCTTGCATTTTTTTAGCACGAGAATGCAAACCGGGATACCGGTGGAGTAAAAAAGGTTGGATGGCAAGCCGATCACGGTGTCGATGTGGCCGTCCTTTAGCAGCTTGGTGCGGATGCGTTCCTCAACTCCGCCACGGAATAGCACGCCGTGGGGCAGGATGATGGCCATCACGCCCTCGTCTTTCAGGAAGTGAAAGCCATGCAGCAGAAAGGCAAAGTCGGCAGCCGATTTGGGGGCCAGGCCGTGGTTTTTGAAGCGCACGTCGTCGGCCAGGGCATCGGTGGGCTCCCAGCGGTAGCTGAAGGGTGGGTTGGCCACGATGGCGTCGAACGCGGGTTTTTTGGCGGGATTCAACTCGCGCAGGATGTCCCAGTCGTTGGTCAGGGTGTCGCCATGATAGATCTCGAACTCGGTGTCCTTAACCCCGTGCAGCAGCATGTTCATGCGGGCCAGGTTGTAGGTGGTGATGTTCTTTTCCTGACCGTAAATCTTGCCAATTCCATGCGATCCCATGCGCTTGCGGACATTAAGCAGCAACGAACCGGAGCCGCAGGCGAAGTCCATCACGCTTTCCAGGCGCTGCTTACGACCAGTTTTCGGATCCTGGCTGTCGAGGGTCACGATGGTGGAAAGGATGTCGGAAATTTGCTGGGGCGTGTAGAACTCTCCCGCCTTCTTGCCTGAGCCAGCGGCAAACTGACCGATTAGGTATTCATAGGCATCGCCCAGCGCATCAATGTTCGTGGAGAAGTCCGCCAGACCCTCAGCGATTTTTTGAATGATGCTGCAGAGCTTGGAGTTGCGATCCGTGTAGTTTTTGCCCAGCTTTGGGGAGCTCAAGTCAATTTCCGAGAACAGACCCTGAAAGGTGCTCTCGAAAGACTCGGTTTCGATGTATTTGAAACCCTCCTGCAGTGTGTTGAGCAGTTCACCGTTCTGAGTGCGGGCCATATTGGCAATGCTGTTCCACAGATGCAGCGGCTCGATGACGTAATGCACCTTGCGGCGCATCTGCTTTTCAAATTCGATGATGTCGTCCGGGCTATTGGCGTACCAAAGGGCCAGTGGTACACGTCGATCGTCACCTTCAACCTTGGGGTAATCGCTGCCTAGCTCCTTCTTTGCCGCCGCTTCATAGTTGTCTGACAGGTAGCGCAAGAAGAGAAAGGACAGCATGTAGTCGCGGAAATCATCCGCATCCATGGCCCCGCGCAATTGGTCGGCAATGGCCCAGAGGGTCTTGCCCAGTTGTATTTGGTTTTGTTCGGACATGGTAATTAATTCGCTTCGCTGGAAAACAGCATCTCGTTAAAGGGATGGGTAGCAATAAATGTTCGGAAGATCCTCCGAAAGTGATCTTTGTTCTCGTCCATCATTTCCCTCGGCTCGTACAACGAATAATCGCCGTGACTCATTAAGTCGATGATTCGCTTATGTAGTGTCCTGTCGGGATCATCTTCTTCAACCCTGATGCATTCATTCCAGCTATTCAAACCGAAAAAGTTAGCTGTTTGCTCCATGACGCGGCGCAGCATATTGAAATGGTGTGTGTACAGGGCACCTGACGACAGTAATTCGTTCAGCTCTACCAACGTTGCAAGATGGTGCAGAAATGGCTTACTGGTCGTATCTTCAAGTATATAGTTATCTGACGTTGCTCCCTTTTTGAGGAAGTGCCGATGAGCCTTGTTTTTCAACTCATTGCTTAAGACGTTAAAGAACAGAACGTGATGCGACGAAACAACCGTCCTCGGCCCCTTGTCTGTCCTCGTTAACAACTGTGCTAGATGATTCGCTACCGTGATTGCGTTGTGCTCGTCGAGGGAGGAAATCGGGTCGTCGATATAAATGTATTTTACCCAGCTATAGGTATCCGCTCCGTCCAGGACGAGCTGAACGACAGCAAGAAAGAAGCACCAGATGAAAATATTCTCCTCGCCGCGGGAAACCTTAATGTGTGTTTCCATCTGGGTCCGTTCTTCGAGGGGATTCGCTACATTCTCGTCAAAATTTGGATTCGTCACCTTTCGAGAAAAGATCACCTCCCAATTGTCGGTATCGATTCGAAAATCAAAGTCCGCATAGCGATCGAGGAAGGGACGGATACGGGTTTCCATCTCCAGTTCCCACAGTGCGGTGATGAAACGCGAGTTTCGGTTTATTTTAAGCTTCCGCTCACGATCTTCTTCGAGGTCGTTGTCCCAATAAAAAAGATCTTCGGTGAACGCATTGAAATAAAGGGTGTCAGGCTGATCGTCGACCTTGCCTGAGTCCTTAAAAGTTGTAGAGAGGCGTGTTTTTCCAGTGCCGTTATAAGCGTAGAGAATGACAAATTTTTTGCTCGTCAGCTCTTGGCGCAGATGGGATGCTAAATCCTTTAAATTGGCAAAAGACCGTGGCATTACGCTTCGACCTCTTCTGGCAATGGAAAAATTTTCTGCATCAACCCCTTTTTATGGCTCTTTATGGTATCGAGCTTGCAGCTTTGGGCAACGATCAGATCATCAAGCGACGAGAGGCAGGCGGAAATTTTTTGTTGTTCCAAATCGGATGGCACCAGAATTGGCAGGTTTTTCAAAATACTTCCTGTTATCAATGGTTGTCCTGAACCGAAAATCAGCCTATTTATATTTATTTTTCCTAGATACTGAAAGAGGAAATCAATATTGGTTGAGGGCTTGAGGCTGAGCACAAGAGTGTTGTCAGTTACACCAAACGCACCTTCCGCTTTAGTCAATAGCCCGGCGTTCGCGCCTACCCTGGCGACTAATATTCGCTCACCGCTAAAGCTCGGGTTTTTCGTTTTGCCAATTACACTAGTCGAACCGTAAAGATCAAAGGCTCCATCAGGGTCAAGCTGATCTCGGCCCGATGAAATACTGCTGCAAAGATAGTTTAGTTGGCTCTCGGCCCATGGTTCTCGGAATTCGGAGAAGCGCAGACTAGGTTGAGTTTCTCCCTCACGGGGAAAAAGTTGCTGCATCAGCCCTTTTTTATGGTTCCTGAGTGCGTCAACTTTCCTGGCTTGCAAGGCAAGCAGCTCGTCTACCGAATCAAGGCAATCAGCGATTTTTTGTTGCTCTTTCAGTTCGGGAACACAGATATCTCCTTTGAGAACATCTGCATTATTTACTTTCATGTCATTCTTGGCGCCCTTTTTTACAATGGGCTGCAAATACGAATTTAGGTTGAAATCTCCGGAGAAGAAGTGATCCAAGTACGTTGCAGAGCAACTTTGGAAAGGCCGATAGACGGCATATAGGGTCGAAACGATACCTCGCTTCCCTTTGTTTTCTTTGATTATGCCGAAAGGGTTCCTTTTCAGCGGGCTCTTTGTGTAAACAATGTCACCGTGCTCAACAACGTGATAGTCCTTCACGCTCACTCCCGCATATGAGCGTCCCATAAATTCGATTTGATTGACGCAGCCATGCTCTCCAGACACCGACAGCACATCGCTTGGGCCAAGTTCGAGTGTCCTATTTCGATGTTTCGCCTCAAATAACAATTCGTTGAGTTTCCTAACACGCCAACCCTCCGCGTTTCGAAACTGCGGAAAACGCAGTTTTGGCATCAGCGTGGATTGGCCGTTTTCGCTTTGGCTCGTGCTTTTTGTCTTACTGCTCATACGCGCTGAGTCCTGATATATCGCGGCCTTGGGCACGTTTGCTGAGTAGGGGGTGTAAATCTTCCATGAGGGCCAGTTCGGCCTTGGTGCGGGCTTTCCAGCCAAGCTCCAGCGGGGCCATAAGGTCGCTAAGCTGTTCCCCATCGAAGATCATGCGTTGCAGGATGCTGTCTACAAAGCTTTGTAGGGCTGCGGGGGGCAGGTGGTGTTTGCTCGCGATGGCGGCGAGTTCGACGGAGTCTTTTTCTTTTTTGAACCGGGCATAGCCGTCGCGGATGGCGGTTTCACTCAGACCTTCTCCGGCTTTGAGCGTTGCGATGTAGGCAGCAATGTCCTCGCGTTCGTTCATAAACTTGGCATCGGCCTGGATCAGGCCGATAAGCTGCTCGCGGCTCATCTTCTGCTTGCCCGGACCCTGTTGCGAGAAGCGGGACATGAGCCCCACAATGTAGTCGTAGTCAATGACAGCGGAGGCGAAGAGGACGAACTCGAAATCGAGCTGGTCCACCTCGTCTGCTGTGCCATCTGCGTCTTTACCGCCCTTGCCCTGCTGGGCCTTGATTCGCTGGGCCGTTTCCAGATAAGCGCCGCGAAAGCCGAGCAGATTTTCCTTGGGCAGGATGTGCTCAATAGCGACTGCGTTGTCCTCAGTGAGGTCGGTGTATTGGTCAAGCTGAGTCTTGATTCGCTGCACTTCCTTGAAGCGGCTGATGAAGGCTGCGCGGGCTTCGTCGCCCTTGAGGTTGGGTACAGCCTCGGGGGCGCAGCTGAGGCCCTGCGATTGCATGAAATCGTCCAACTTTTGCACGGCAGCTTGCAGTTTTTCAATAACTACGGGGGCCTTGTCCACCAGCCAGATTTCTCGTGCCTGCGGGCCAGATTTTTCGCCAGAGAACCGAGTGATAGCGGTATCCACAGCCTCTTGCTGCTGGCGGAAGTCGAGGATGTTGCCGTAGGGCTTGGTGCTGTTGAGTACGCGGTTGGTGCGCGAAAAGGCCTGGATCAAGCCGTGGTACTTGAGGGGTTTGTCCACGTAGAGCGTGTTCAGGTATTTGGAATCGAAGCCGGTGAGGAGCATATCCACCACGATGGTGATGTCGATTTTCTGCGCGTGCGGGTGGTCGGTATTGGGCCACTGTTGGTCTTTGATGCGCTTTTGCACGTCCTGGTAGTAGAGGTCGAAGTTACTGACGCTGTGGTTGGTTCCGAAGCGGTTGTTGTAGTCGGCAAGGATGGCCTTCAGCGCAGCCTTTTTGCTCTCAGGGTCTACCTCGTTGTCTTGCTTTTCCTGCGGTAGGTCTTCCTGAATCTGCTTCACATCAGCATCGCCCTCGGCGGGCGGCGAAAACACGCAGGCGATGTTAAGCGGCCGAAAGTCGGGGTCGGCAAGCTGCTTGGCTCTTTGCAAATCGGCAAACAGTCCGTGGTATTCGATGGCATCGTTAATGCTGGCGGTGGCGAGGATGGCATTGAAACGGCGCTGGCCGGTGGCCATGTCGTGCTTGGCCAGGATAGCTTCGATGACCGCTCGCTTGGCCAGGCCCTCGCCGGGCTTGGGTATCTTTTTGCCTTCTGGCTTGAAGTAATCGATATGGAAGCGCAGGACATTTGCGTCTTCAATGGCGTGGGTGATGGTGTAAGCGTGCAGTTGCTTCTGGAAGAGTTCCTCTGTTGTTTGGTACCAGGCCTGCTGGTCTTCCACCTTAACGCGGGAGGCATTGTCTTCAAAGATGGGCGTGCCGGTGAAGCCGAATAGTTGGGCCTTGGGGAAGAAGGCTTTGATGGCCTTGTGGTTCTCGCCAAACTGGGAGCGGTGGCATTCGTCAAAGATGAAGACAATGCGTTTGTCGCGCAGCGGGGCCAGCTGCTCTTTGTAGGTGAGCTGATCGTTCCTTTTGCGCTGCTTATTGCGCTTGCTGTTTTCATCCAGGGCGAGGCCGAGCTTCTGGATGGTGGTGACGATGACTTTGTCGGCGTAGTCCTCGGAAAGCAGGCGACGCACGAGTGCTCCGGTGTTGGTGTTTTCCTCGACGCAGCCCTCTTGGAACTTGTTGAACTCCTCGCGCGTCTGGCGATCGAGGTCTTTGCGGTCCACCACAAAGAGGCATTTCTCGATGTCAGGGTTGTCCTTGAGCAGGGTTGAGGCTTTGAAAGATGTGAGCGTTTTGCCGCTGCCGGTGGTGTGCCAGATGTAGCCGTTGCCGCAATTTTGATGGATGCAGTCCACGATGGCCTTGACGGCATAGACCTGATACGGGCGCATCATCATGAGCTTTTGCTCGCTGGCAATTAGCACCATGTAGCGGCTGAGTATTTGGCCGAGTGTGCATTTGACGAGGAAGGTCTCGGCGAAGCTGTCGATGTGAGTGATTTTCTTGTTCACCTCGTCGGCAAACTGGTAGATGGGTAGAAAACGCTCGTCGGCGTTGAACCCGAAATGGCGGGCGTTATTGTTGGCGAAGTACCAGGTGTCAGTGCGGTTGCTGACGATGAACAGCTGGAGAAAGCACAGCAGGGTTTTGGTATAGCCGTTGCCGGGGTCGTTTTTGTATTCGACGATCTGCTCCATGGCTCGCCGTGGGCTGATACCAAGCGTCTTCAGCTCCACTTGTACGCACGGAACACCGTTGATGAGGATGAGAACGTCGAAGCGGTGGTGGCTGTTGTCGGTGTTAATGCGCAGCTGGTTGACGACCTCGAAGGTGTTTTTGCACCAGTCCTTGATATTTACCAGCGTGTAGTTTAGCGGGGTGCCGTCTTCGCGGGTGAAGGCATTACGCTCGCGAACGGTGCGGGCTGCGGCGAAAACATCGGGAGTGACGATCTCGTCGAGCAGGCGCGCGAATTCGCCATCGCTGAGGTGAACGCGATTGAGCGCTTCGAATTTTTCGCGGAAGTTGCGCTCCAGTGAGGCGCGGTCTGTGATATCTGGGCGGTAGGTATATTTGAGCTCAACTAGCTTGTCGATAAAGCTTTGTTCGATTTTTTGCTCACTCATTGATGGTGCTCTGCAATCTTCATATGGCCAGTAGTAAAACATGACTATTGTGAATCTCCACGTGCCAACCGGAAAAGGGCCTGCAGTTGAGCTGCGCGGAGATGCAGAATCCATGGCGCTTGGCCAGGACCATGCTGTTCTTGTCGTAGCCGCTACCGATCAGTCCGGCCACCTGAATGTCGCGACCCAGGCATTGGTTGAGCACGGCTTCGTCGCGGTCGGCGATGCCAGCATCCGTGTGTGTGGAGGCCGGCCAGATGATTCTCAGCTTTATTTAAAGGGCAACCGTCTGCTTTTGGCCGGTTTCTGCCTGTTGCCACCTTCCGACTCGGATCGATTGCTACCCGTTGTCCCGACTGCTGCGAGAAGATCACTGCTTATCATGGATGCGAAGCAAGGTTTTCAGATCGAATACAGGCGGGGATAACGGAGTGCTATCTCATGAGGTATTCCATTTGGTATTCCAATCAAAGCACAAAAACAACATTAACTATAATAATCAATAGGATAAGTTACCGCTTCAGATTACCCCGGCCCACCATTCGAAGCATCGACAAAACTCGCCTTGTACGGGTTTTGCTATTTCTGGGCTTTAAAAATCCCAGCAGACGGGCCTTCAGAATTTTCCTTCAACATACCACGCCCTCGATGAACTGGCACACCCTGCTCCATCACGCTACCTTTCCCACGTCGCTGCTCATCAGCGACCGGCTTTGACAGGCCGAAAAGTGTAACCTTTCACACCCCTTGGTAAGACGGCATGCTCTACGCATTCCGCCTCGTTCATGGTGGCTGTGCGTGGGGCATCTTCGGGTGCGCCGGGTTCCTACACTTCCGGTCTGTCAACCCGCGTACAGCTGCCACCCAATCCTGTTTGACAGCAGGGGGCGGTAGCTCCTTAAACAGTGTGGGAGTTTCATCATGAAAAAGATCACCCCCAATCCCCCAACAACCCTCTTCACCCTCGCCCCAGACATCCCCGCCGAAACCCTCCTTATCCAAGCCAGTGAAACCCTCGCCTCGCTGAACGCCATGACCACCGATCTGGCCTTTGAACTGGAAGGCTCGCAGCGCCAAAAGCTGCTGGGTGCTCAGCAACTGATCGTGCTGGGTGAGTTGCTGCTGGAGCGGATGCTGGACGCTCAGTTATTCACGATGCAGCCCCCTGGCGCAAATCCATAAAACATCCCTGTCAGTTGAACGACCAACCCGTACCTGTGGCGAGCGAGCCCCCTCGCCACAGGTACGCTATTGAACCCCGCCGCTCCGCCGCCTCCTGTGCCCCGTCAACCAACCGCTCATAGACCCCATCGATCAACCAGTCGCTAAGAGTGATTAGACGCCCGCAGAAAACACCGTTAGCCTCGCCTGAATCACCCGCCTATATAAGCGCCAGGGTATATACCCAACGTCGCCGCGGAGGTTTTTAGTGACCGATCAAATCCTGATGGATAGTTTTTCCCGCCGGGTCGACTACCTCCGGATGTCTGTAACCGACCGTTGCGATTTCCGTTGTGTGTATTGCATGGCCGAAGACATGGAGTTCCTGCCGCGCCAGCAGATTCTGTCGCTGGAAGAGCTGTACCAACTGGCGCAGAGTTTTGTCGCGCTGGGCACGCGCAAGATCCGTCTGACCGGCGGTGAACCCTTGGTTCGGCAGGGCGTGGTGGAGCTGTGCAAGCGCATTGCCGCGCTGCCCGGTCTGCGCGAGTTGTGCATGACCACCAACGGTTCGCAACTGGGCAAACTTGCCGCGCCGTTGTTCGATGCCGGGCTCAAGCGCTTGAACATCAGCCTCGACAGTCTGGACCCCAAGCGCTTTCGTGAACTGACGCGCACCGGTGACTTGGCCAAGGTGATCGAGGGTATCGATGCGGCGAATGCCGCGGGTTTTCAGCGCACCAAGCTCAATTGCGTGGTGATGAAAGGTCGCAACGACCACGAGATCAACAACCTCGTGGCCTTCGCCATTGATCGCAGCCTGGATATTTCATTTATCGAAGAAATGCCATTGGGCGTGATCAGCGAGCACAGCCGTGCCGAGGCGTTTTATTCCAGTGCGCAGGTACGCGAGCGTATCGCCGAACGCTACACGCTGATCGACTCCGCAGAATCCACCCAGGGGCCGTCGCGCTATTGGCGCCTGGCCGAAGCGCCGCATATTCGCCTGGGCTTTATTTCGCCCCACAGCCACAACTTTTGCGGCACCTGCAACCGTGTGCGCCTAACCGTCGAAGGCCGGCTGTTGCTGTGCCTGGGCAACGAGCATTCGGTCGACCTCAAGGCGGTACTGCGGCGCTATCCGGGCGAACCGCAACGTTTGGAGCGCGCGATTGTGGAGTCGATGAAACTCAAGCCCTATCGGCACAATTTCACCCTCGACGATGAGGTGCAGGTGGTGCGCTTCATGAACATGACGGGCGGCTGACCGACCCGGTTTCAACCCATTGCACTAGGCTATTTCCATGATCGTCAGAGCCAAACCCAACCTGATCGGTGTATTGACGTCGCTCAAGGGCTCCGTGGCCCGGCGCATCGCACTGCGCAGCCTGCTGGTGACACTGCTGGCCTCGGTGATTGTGCTGGTGGAAACCCTTCATCCAGCCTACTTCTCCAAGGTCAACGCCACGCCGTTCACGCTGTTGGGCTTGTCACTTTCGATCTTCATGAGCTTTCGCAACAATGCCTGCTATGACCGCTGGTACGAAGGGCGCAAAGCGCTCGGCGCCATGCTGATGGATGTGCGCGCCATGATCCGGGAAACCCAGGTGATCCAGGACGCCCGCCAGCGCAGCGAGATCCTGCGTAACCTGTGCGGGTTCGCCCATGCCTTGAACGCCCGGCTGCGCCATGAAGACGAGCCCAGCGCGGCAGCCCCCTGGCTCGACACGCCGCCGTCGGCCAATACGCCGAATATCCCGGAAAGCATCGTCGGTCGCGTCACCCAACAATGTTCGGCGCTGGTCGAGTCCGGGCGTCTCAGCGAGTGGCGCTATCAGCTGATGGCCGGCCACTTGAGCAGCCTGACCCGCACGCAAACCATTTGCGAGCGCATCAAAAGTACCCCGCTGCCCTTCCCCTACACGCTCCTGTTGCACCGCACCAGCTACATGTTCTGCATCTTGCTGCCCTTCGCCATGGCCGAACCCTTGGGTTGGCTGACGCCGGTATTCACTGCCATCGTGAGCTACACGTTTTTTGGCCTGGACGCGATTGGCGATGAGTTGGAAGACCCCTTCGGCTACGACGAAAACGACCTGCCGACCAACGCCATCGTGCGCACCATCGAACGCGAAGTGCTGCACGCCAACGGCGCGACAGAACTGCCGCCTGTCCTTGAACCCATTGACTGTGTACTCAATTGAAGCCGTACACACAACGCATCCGACGTTACGCTCATGTCTTTCTCCAGCAGGCCGCCATCAATCGATTGCCATGAGGCTAAAGCGCCTAAACAATGGCTGCCTAATTGTTACGGCTGACTGGCAGGTGTGTTGATGGACATAAAGCAACTCAAATTCCTGATCGCGCTGGAGCAGACCCGTCACTTCGGCCAGGCGGCTGCGCGCTGCCATATCACCCAGCCGACGCTGTCGATGCGCCTGCGCAATCTGGAGGATGAACTGGGCCTGGAGTTGGTCACCCGGGGCCAGCGCTTCGAAGGGTTCACCGAGGCCGGTGAGCGTGTGCTGGCCTGGGCCAGAACCCTGCTCGCCGCCCATGACGGGTTGTTCGCCGAAGCGGCGGCGTGTCGCGGCCAGTTGGTGGGTAACTTGCGCCTGGGCCTGGTGCCGCTCAGCGGTTTCAACCCCATCAGCTACATCCAGGGCCTGTCCCACACCTTCCCGGAACTCAAGTTCAGCCTGACCTCCATGAGTTCGGACAAGATCATCGAAGCGCTGGGCACCAATCAGCTGGACCTGGGGGTGTGTTACCTGGACCACGTAAACTCCAGCTACCTGGATTTTTTCGAACTGGGCGAAACCCGCGTCGGCCTGCTGTACGACACGCGCCACTTCCACTTCGAAGGCACCGAAATGAGCTGGGAAGACGCCGCCCAATTGCCCCTGGGAATGATCAGCACGGGCATGCACTATCGAAAGTCCATTGACCTGAGCTTCCGCAGCCGCGGCCTCGCCCCCCAGCCCATGCTCGAAAGCGATTCAACCTATCAGCTGTTCCAGGCAATCCACGAAGGCTTTTGCTGCGCAATCATGCCGCTGGACAGCGCCCTGGAAAGCCCGATCGAAAACCTCGCGTTTATCAACCTGCCGGACGCCAGCGTGCTCGCACCACTGGGCATGGTGATGCGCAAGACCGAACCGCGCTCGGCGATTGCTGAGAAGTGTTTTGCTGAGGCTAAGAGATTGTTTGCTGCCAAAGACGCGGTTTAACGTGTCGGAGCACAGTACCCAATAAGGCGATATACCTTTAAGTAAATCACCGGAAAGCTCCTACAAGTTGGCGTGCATCAGGTGAACTGGCGTGGAATGAATTGTACGGATACGCTTTGGACTACAGCTCGTCTCCCCAAGGTTGAACGAGATCACATAAGCCACCAGACTTCATCGCCCGACTCAACGACAAGGAGGCCATCCATGCAAACGACTTCGCCCAGCCCTCTTGTCGGGGTGGGTCTCTATACCCCTGGCGAGGCATCGTTATATACCGGCATCCCCGCCGCAGACATACGCCGTTGGCTATTCGGCTACAGTGCCAATGGCGTTCAGCATGCCGGGCTCTGGCAATCGGAACTGACAGGCATCAATGATTGCATTCTAGGTTTTCATGACCTGCTCGAAATCCGCTTCGTGCATGCATTTCGCCAGCATGGGCTGAGCTTGCAGGCCATACGCAACGCTTCACGCCAGGCTAGTGAGCTGTTCGGCCAGCCCTATCCGTTCACCTGCAAGCGGTTCCAAACAGATGGCCGTAGTATTTTTGCCACTGTGCTGGATGAGACGGGTGACGAGACACTGCTGGACCTGATCAAAAAACAATATGCGTTCAAACAAGTCATCAAGCCCTCGTTGTACGAAGGGATCGATTACACCGGCAAGGGGTCGGCGCAACGCTGGTATCCGGTCAAACGTAGCAAAGCGGTAGTGCTGGACCCTGCCAGAAATTTTGGTAAGCCCGTGCTGACCGGGGCCGGCATTGATACCGCCGCCATTTTTAATGCGTATGAAGCAGAAGGACGTGATGCCAGGCGCGTAGCCATGCTCTACGAGGTTCCAGCGGCTGCAGTAAAAGCAGCTGTCGAGTTCGAGCAAAGGCATGCTGCTTGAACTTTCTCCTGGATCATAACCTTCCTCCCGCGCTGGCACGCGCCTTGAACGAACTATCAAAAGTTCATGAACATGGCGTGTTCCCGCTCCGGGATAAATTCCCCCAAAATACCAGCGACATTGCTTGGATATCAGCGCTGCGTGAAGAGGGAGGCTGGGTCGTGATCTCTCAGGATCGATTTATGAAAGGGCATGCGGAGAAGAAAGCCTTTCGAGATTGCGCACTGCCCATTTTCTGCCTGGCAAAACACTGGAGTGGTGAAAGCTACTGGAGCAAAGCGCACAATCTCGTGCGCTGGTGGCCAGCCATCTTGAAACAAGCTGAGTTGATACGTGGAGGGGCGGCTTTCAGTGTTCCCTGGCGTTTCTCTGCTCCGGGTAAATTCGATCAGATCAAACTGTAAGCCTCGTACCCGACCGCACAAAACCCCACACTCGTTCACGAATCGTTAAGAAACCCATCCCTATACTGGCGGGCAGCCACGCTCGCTCTCCCGAGCGGTCTCCTGCCCGGTAGCCACCCCATGACGCGTCCCGTTCCCCTGCTGCTCCTGCTCGCTGCGCTGTTGTTCTTCTTCGCCCTGGGCAACCATGAACTGCAAGGCTCCACCGAAGCCCGCGTTTCCGGGATCGCCATGGCCATGCACCTGGACGATGACTGGGTGGTGCCGCGTTTGTTTCGCGAGCCTTTCCTGGAAAAACCGCCGCTGAGCCTGTGGCTGGATGCCGGGGCGATTCGCGTGTTTGGCGCGAGCACCGGGGCTGTGCGCCTGGCATCGGCCTTTGCCGGATTGTTCAGCGTGATGCTGCTCTACGGCATGCTGCGCCGGTTCGGGCGGCCAACCACGCTGGCGTTCAGCGCCGCGTTGATCCTGGCGACCATGGCCAGTTATTGGGGCAATGTGCGCGGGGTGGGTGAGGATTCATTGCTCAGCCTGGGCGTGACCGCTGCGTTGCTCGGGTTCTACCAGGCGATGCGCCCCGCGTCCGAACGCCACGGCTCCGCTGCCTGGGCCTGGGCATTGTTTACGGCGGGGATGGTCATCGCGACGTTGAGCAAGGGCGTGCTGGGCCTGGCGATGCCGGGGAGTGTGATCTTCGTTTACCTGGCCTGCACCAGCCTGATGGATAAACGCCTGCGCCTTGGCGACTGGCTCAAGCCCGCGTTGTTCACGCTGCTGGCCTTGGTGCCGTTGCTGATCTGGCTGGGGTTTCTGTTTCAGCGCGGCGGCATGCAGGCCGTCGGTGAGGTGCTGTGGACCAACAGCGTCGGGCGCTTCAGCGGCTCGTTTGTCGAAGCCGGGCATTACGAGCCGTTCTACTATTACCTCGCCAAACTGCCCGAGGCCTTCCTGCCGTGGAACATTCTGGTGTACCTGGGCCTGTGGCACTTTCGTAAAAGCCTGGTGCGCAACCGCTACCGCCTGTTTTTCAGCGTATGGCTGGTGGCGCAGTTCACTCTGCTGACACTGGCCTCGAGCAAACGCACGGTCTATTTGATGGCACTGACCCCGGCCGCCGCCGTGCTGGCCGCAGAATATGCGCGGGTGCTGCTGGAATGGGTGAAAGCCCACAAACCGGCGCTGTACCGCTACCACCGGCGCATTATTTTCGGCGTATTCACCCTGGCCATCGCCTGCTACCTCAGCGCAGCCTTCTGGTTCGCGCCCAAAGCCGATGTGCGTCAGTCATTCGTGCCCGTGATCAGTCAAGTCCAGGCATTGCAAGACGAAGGTAGGGAGGTGGCGCTGTTCCAACCCAATGAGCGGATCGCCGGCGCCAGCGTGTTCTATCTGCAGGCCTATTTGCCGATTTTGCAAACCGAGCCGCAATTACGTGCATTTCTCGGCGCCAAACCCGGCAACGTTGCGCTGCTGGACCACACGGACCGACTGAATGAGAAAGTGACAGTGATCAAGGAAATGGCGATCAATCGCCAGCCTTACTACTTCGTCGAGCAGTAAGGCGAGCGCGCGCCATCAGTGCTTGGTCAGTTTGTCCAGGTAACCCATGGCAAACGCCGAGACCACGAAGGTCATATGGATGATCACGTACCACATCAGGTGCTGCGGATCGACGTTCTTGGCGTCCATGAAGATGCGCAGCAGGTGGATGGAGGAAATCGCCACGATGGAGGCCGCCACTTTCATCTTCAGCGACGAAGAGTCCATGGTGCCCAGCCAGTTGAGCTTTTCCTTGTTTTCATCAATATCCAACTGCGAGACGAAGTTCTCGTAGCCGGAAATCATCACCATCACCAGCAGGCCACCGACCAGGGCCATGTCGATCAACGACAGCAACAGCAGGATCACCTCCGACTCCAGCAAGGTGAAAATATTGGGGATCACATGAATGATTTCCTGGAAAAACTTGATCGCCAGGATCAGCAACCCCAGGGATAAACCCAGATAGATCGGCGCCAGCAGCCAGCGCGCGGCATACATCGTGTTTTCGATAAAGCGTTCCATTGAATCTCACACAGCTTGGCTAAAAATGGAGCCGAGTATACCAGCCGCTACCGGGCACCTGTCACCGCGAGAAAACTGACTTGAAGTGGCATCTGTAAGGGCGTTTTTCTGCTAGTGTCGAGCCCCTCAACTCGGCTCGATGCTGTCGGACAGGAAGACTCTGATGATGGATGTGCGATCCCCTTTGGCCACTCTCGGCCTGTGCGCGGCGTTGCTGATGACCAGCGGCTGCTCCCCCAAAGAAGAGCAGAAGCAGGCCACCCTCGAAGAGAAAACCAGCCAGTTCGAACAGTCCCTGGACAACATCCAGGACCCCAAGCTGCGCGACGCCATCGCCGACCTCGGCGGCTCGCTGCTGTTGCTCGAACGTGCACGCCTCAAGCTCGCCGCCAAGCCCATCGAAGCCGAATACGGCGAAGACACGCTGGCCCTGCTCAAGCATTACCCCACACCTCAGGCCTTGGTGGACACCTATATCAACGGCCTGTTCGTACTGCGCAGAGCCTCCCATTCCGACTACTTGACGGATCTGCAGCCGGTCTTCCCGTTCACCTTCAACGCCCCTGACCAGTTCCCCTTCCCCCATGGCCTGGAATGGCAGTCGGTGACCTTGAGCAACAACAAAGTCATTCCCTTCCAGCCCGAATGGTCGGAAACCGACCCCGGCATCCAGCTCAGCCCCAGCAGCTCCAACCTGACCAACCCCGACGACCTGACGGTGACCTACCCGTTCATCGAAGGCATCGAGACGGAAAACAAGAGCCAGCCGCAGCCCGTCAGCCTCAAAGGTGCGATTGAGGTTGCTGCGCCAGGCAAGGTGCTGACCTTCGACCTGTCGAAAAAAGACCTCGGCCACCCGCGCACCGAGGGCAATATCACCCTCAACCTGGTGTCGCTGGACAAGAATTACGCCGAGCTTGAACTGACCAACAGCGCGCCCCTGGCCGCAGAACTGGGCGACGACTCGCCCAACCCGCTGCTGGTACAGGCCCGGGACGGTACCGGCCAATTTCTCACGCGCTCAGGCTCGATCAACGAAAATGCCGCGCAAGTGGCGTTCTATGAGAAGCAACTGGCCGAGATGCAAAAACAAACGACCTGGTCCGAAGCGTTCGAAAAACACCTCACAGACGCGCAAAAAGCCTTCGAACACACACAGAAGAGCCACTACGCCAAGGTGTACTTCAACGGATTGATCGACACCCTGCAGGTCAATGTACTGGATTTTTCCAAGACCACGGTGACCCGCAAGGAGCTGGACCTGCCCGTGATGCGCTTCGACAAAAACAGCCTGCAACACTCCGTGCAACCCTTGCCGATGCCGGTCACGGTGTATGACGACGCTGCGGCCAGCTGGCTCAAAGACGCCTCGCTGACGGAAGAACAATTGAAAGGCAGCGTCACCATCAGCCAGTCCACCGACGACGCCAGTGCCGCGAAAATCGTGTTCGACCACCCTTTCACCTTCAATGACGACCTGGTCGGCGCCGAGCGCAACAACAGCGACGCGCCGATCACGTTTTTCACGGCCGACGATAAAGGCGAGCGCGGCGAACCCATCGAGTTGCCCACCGAGGCCTTCGAGATGAATGCGGCCAGCGGCACGCTGACCTACGACCTCAACCTGTTCCCGGAAACCCCGGCGTTTGTGGTCGGCTCGGTGCCCTTGTTCCTCGCCACCATCGAGAAGGCCTCGATTGACACCAGCAAACTGCCCAAAGGCCTGGTGCTCAAGGACAACGCGTTGATCGTCGACCAGCGCGCGTTTCCCGCCGACAGCTGGCGCTTCTACGCCAAGGACGGCAGCGGCAACTACCTCAAGGAAATTCTCGGCGTGAGCCACCGCGCCGAGGAGTACGGCACGGCGCTGTTTGACGTGCATTATTTCTACGGCCAGCCGACCACCCTGGAAAGCTACCAGCGCACCGACCTCGACACCGTGCAATATGGTTTCGAGGTCAAGCTGGACAAACCGGAAAGCAAATAGCCCGATTACAGGGCCAGTTGCTCGTGGCCGCCGTTGAGTTGGCGCAGATGGGCCTGCAGGTGCAGGCACCAGATCTGCGGCTCGTCCAATTGCTCGTAGCCATGCAGGGTCAGGTTGTCGACGATGGAACCCAACATGGTTTCTGCCACGAATGGCCCGTGAAACGGGCCTTGGGACTTGACCGTGGAAGGCTGTTCGCCCGACATGCCGGCGGCGAACAATAATGTCCACAACCCGTTTTCCCCGGCGAGGGGGCGAATGGAGCATTCGATACGGGTTTCCAGGCCCAGGCACTGGCGGGTAAGGCAAAGGTTGCGCGGCATGGCGGCGACCCTCGGTAGATCGGCGTTCAGCCCCAGCGCAAAGGCGAGGCTGTTTCTATCCTGCGACTCCTGTGGATATCCCTGATTCTCAGAATAGAATAAAAACGCGACAGACCAAGGTGGTAGGGACCAACGGCATTGGATTGCGGATGGTCGTCAATTTAATGGCATCCACAAAACTAAATGTGGGAGGGAGCTTGCTCCCGATGGCAGTGTGTCAGCCTCAGAATTGATCGTTCCCACGCTCTGCGTTTGATCGTTCCCACGCTCTGCGTGGAAATGCCTCTTGGGACGCTCCGCGTCCCGCCACCGCTGCAAGTTTCGGTAATTGCGCACAAGTGACGCAGAGCGTCACGGGGTACATTCCCACGCGGGAGCGTGGGAATGATCGTACATTTTTGATCCCATCAAGCTTCAGGGATCAGGTAGGTTTGGCTTCCGCCAGTGCCTGCTGCGCCAGCTCCTTTTCCGCCTCCTTGAGGTCTTCCTCGCTGATCATTTCCGCAATCGCGCGCAAACGTTCCACCACGCGGGCATTGACCGTACCTTCCGGGAACTGCCCCTCGGCGTCCGGTTCACCGGCATCCTCGCCCACCAGCAGGCTCAACGCTTCATCCGCCTGGCGTACCGCATAAATATGGAATTGCCCGTCGCGCACGGCTTGCAAGACCTTTTCGTCGAGCATCAGCGTGGCCACGTTGGCCTTGGGAATGATCGCGCCCTGTTCACCGGTCAAACCCCGCGCTTCGCACAGGCGGAAGAAGCCTTCGATCTTCTCGTTAACCCCACCCACGGCCTGCACTTCACCAAACTGGTTGATCGAGCCGGTGATGGCAAAGCACTGCTTGAGCGGCGTTTTCGACAAGGCTGAGATCAGGGTGCAGGCTTCGCCCAGGGACGCGCTGTCGCCGTCCACGTAACCGTAGGACTGTTCCAGCGCAATGCTCGCCGAGATCGCCAGCGGGAATTCCTGCGCATAACGGCTGCCCAGGTAACCGGTGAGGATCATCACGCCCTTGGAGTGAATCGGCTGGCCGAGGTTGACCTCACGTTCGATATCGACGATACCACTGCCGCCGGGGTACACCGTGGCGGAAATCCGCGCCGGTACGCCAAACGCCGAATCCCCTACCTCCAGCACCGTCAGCCCGTTGCACTTGCCGACGGCGGCGCCGGCGGTGTCGATCAGGATCACCCCGGCGAGCATGTCGTCGAGAATCCGCGCCGACACGCGCCCGGTGCGCGTGGCCTTGGCCTTGAGCGCGCGCTCGATATGCCCGGCATCAGTCATTTCGTCGCCTGCCAGGTGTCGAATGAAGTCCGCCTCGCTGACCAATTGGAACAAATCGCCGATACGCGCCGACAATCGGCCCTGATGTTCCGCCAGGCGTGCGCTGTAAGTCGCCAGCCGCGCCACCGCATCCGACGTCAGCGGCGCCATGCCTTCTTCCGAGGTGCGGGTTTTGAGCAACTGGGCGAACTGCTCCAGGCTTTCGTCGACCATCGGGATGTCTTCGTCGAAGTCCACCAGCACCCGGAACATTTCCTGGAAGTCCGGATCGGCATCCTGCAACGCGTAGTACAGCTGACGCGAGCCGATGATGATCACCTTGACCTGCAACGGGATCATTTGCGGGTTGAGCGTGACGGTGGCCAGGCGACCGAGCTCGCCAAGCGGCGACTCCATCTTCAATTTGCGCGATTGCAAGGAACGCTTGAGCGCATCCCACACAAACGGCTCGCTGAGCATTTTTTCCGCTTCCAGGATCAGGAAGCCACCATTGGCACGGTGCAGCGCGCCTGGGCGCAGCTGACGATACGTGGTGTAAAGCGCGCCCTGGTCGGTGCTGTATTCGATACGGCCGAACAGGTTGTCGTAGGTCGGGTGTGGCTCGAAGACCACCGGCGCACCACCGTTGACCGGATGGCCCACCACCAGGCTCGGGCAGTAATGCTCTTCCAGCAGCTTGCGGGCCTGGGCGTCGGTCTTGGCGTCGTCGACCAATTGCTCGACCACGGTTTTCAGCAGATACACCTGCATGGCCTGCAGATAACCGCAGACGGCGGCGTTTTCCGCGTACTTTTCCGACAACGGTGCGAGCAAAGGCTGCAGGGCCAGGGTGATGGTTTCTTCGTTGAACTGGCGCAGTTGGTTGTTCGACTCACGCTTCCATTGCGGCAGGCTCGCCAACTCTTCGTTGAGGCGCTCTTCCAGCTCGGAAATATCCGTGTGGAAACGCTCGCGGTCGATTTCCGGCAGCTGCGAGAACTCGGCCTCGTCCAGAGCCTTGCCATCGAGCATCGGGGTAAACGCGATGTTGGAGCTGTCGCGGTACAGCGCCACGTCTTTTTCCAGGGCCAGGCGTTCGATCACGTCCAGGGCCTTGTCGTAACGCTGGTTGAATGCCCGGTCGATGGCGCTTTTGCGCTGTTGATACGTCGGGTGTTCGAAGACGGCCGGGAAGGTCGCCACCAGGTTGTCGACCAACCCGTTGATATCGGCAATGAACGCCGCCGCAGCGCCGCCTGGCAATTCCAGGGCACGCGGTTCGCGCGGCTCATCGAAATTATTCACGTACACCCAGTCCGACGGGGTTTGCAGGCGCTTGCCTTCGGCCCTCAGGTAACGTTTGACGAATGAAAAGCGACCGGTACCGGGTTCGCCCATGACAAACACGTTGTAACCGGGACGTGGCATTGCCACGCCGAACTGCAATGCTTCAACTGCACGTTCCTGGCCAAGCACACCGCGAAAGGGCTCCAGATCATTGGTGGTCGAGAAGCTGAACTGTTCAGCGGAAAAAGGGCGAGTCAGCGCTTCGGGCGCTAGACGCAAGCTGGCAGCAACAGGATCAGGCATCGGGCTTCCTTACATCAGGCGGGGCAGATGGGGGCATTCTGGCTCTCGGTTGCGCGCTCTGGCAAGGCGCGCTTTCGGGAAAGCATAGACAGCCCGCACGGCGTACAAAAAAATCGTTCGAGACTGAATGTTTTATAAAAAATCACGGAACCCCAGGAACGTGCCTAAACTCCAAACTGCGCGGGTTGGACTAATAACTGGCCCCTAGGGTGCTGCGAAGCGCCTGAACCCTTGTCCATTGGTTTGCACACAAAGAGAACAAAGCTATGAAACGGATCCTTCTTGGTACTCTCTTCACCGTCGTCTCCCTCAATGCAATGGCAGAAGCACCAGGTGGCCCGAACTGCGGTTGGGGCAACATGTTGTTCGAAGGCCAGCGCGGTACTCCGGCCCACTTCCTGGCCTCCACCACCAACGGCACTTCAGGTAACGCCACCTTCGGCATGACCTCGGGCACCAACGGTTGCAGCACCAACAGTTCCCTGACCTACGGCGGCAAGTCCTGGATTGCCATGAATGGCATGATGAACGAGCTGTCCGAAGACATGGCCAAGGGTAACGGCGAAGCGCTGACTACCTACGCCGTGGTACTGGGCGTGGCGCCGGAAGATCGCGAGCACTTCGCGGCCGTGACCCACGAGCACTTCCAGCAGATCTTCAGCAAGGCTGACGTGACCGCTGACGACGTGCACAACAACACCATTGCCGTACTGAAAAGTGATGCCCGTCTGGCGAAATACGCTACCCAGGCTTAAGCTCGACCCACCCGCGCCTTTCGAGGCGCGGGTTTTGTTTTTTCGACCTGCCCCCCTTGGGTCTTTTTTTCAGTCCGACTTAAGTAGCCCCCATGCTCAAACGCCTCGCTTGCCTGGCTTTCTTCGCCTGCGCCCCGCTGCATGCGGCACCGCACCTCGACGATCAACGTTTGCAGCAACTGGCCAATGACCCGTTCTGGCTGTCGCTGGGCCATTACGAAGCCGGCAAGATCAGTGGCTGGCGCAGCTATGTCAGCGACAAGAAATTCTTTCTCGCCGCCGACGGGGCGCATCATCCGGACGCCGAACTCAAGGCCACTGTGGATGCGCTCTATGCACCGGCCAGCCTGGGTGAAAAGCACGTCCAATGCGTCTACCCCGCCCGCACCCGCTGGCTCAAGGACCAGTTGCAACTGACCGACCTGCCCGCCGTGGACTGCAAGGAATTCAAACAATGGTTCACGGACGTCGCGCCCCACAGCGCGGTGATGATTTTCCCGGCGGCGTACCTCAACAGCCCGTCGTCGATGTTCGGCCACACCCTGCTGCGCATCGACCAGGCGGACGTGCAAAGTAACAACACCGCCCTGCTCAGCTACGCGATCAACTTCGGCGCCTATATCGAAGGCTCGGACAACAGCATTCTGTACGCCTGGAAGGGCCTGATGGGCGGCTACCCCGGCCTGTTCGCGCTGGTGCCCTACCAGGAAAAACTCTCCGAATACCGCAGCCTGGAAAACCGTGACCTGTGGGAATACCGCCTGAACCTCACCGAAGTCGAGACCAAGCGCATGGTCGAGCATGTGTGGGAACTCAAGCAGATCCAGTTCGACTATTTCTTTTTCGACGAAAACTGCTCCTACCGCTTGCTGGAATTGCTGCAAGTGGCGCGTCCCGGCCTGCGCCTGACCGAGCAGTTCCCGCTGACGGCGATCCCCACCGACACTGTCAAGGCGGTCAAGGAAGCGGGCCTGGTGGAAAAGATCGACTATCGCCCGTCCCGTGAACGCGAACTGCTCGAACGCGCCAAACCGCTGGACGGCGATGAGCAACAATGGGTGCTCAACATCAGCGATGACCAGCAGCAATTGCAGGCGCCGGCCTTCAAAGCCCTGCCCCGCGAGCGCCAGGCGCTGATCATCGATGCCGCCTATCGCCTCGGTCGCTACCGCGCCAACGGCCTGGAGCGCGACACTGCGCGCTCCCAGCGCAGCTTCGAACTGCTGCGCGCGATCAACCAGAACCCTGCGCCCGACCTGAAGATCACCCCACCCGGCCTGCCCGAGAACGGCCACGAATCGCGCACCTGGCAGGCCGGCATCGGCACCCGCGGCGACAAAGCCTTCGGTGAATACGGCCTGCGCATGGCCTATCACGACCTAAACGACAACGCCGAAGGCTTCCCCCTGGGCGCACAAATCGAAATCCTGCAGATGAAACTGCGCCAGTACGAAGGCAATCACTGGCAATTGCAGCAACTGGACCTGGCCACCATCCGCTCCCTGACCCCACGCAACGCCCTGCTGCAACCCTGGTCATGGCAAGTCACCGGCGGCCTGGAGCGCGTACCGGGTAAACACGACGACGAAACCCTGGTCGCCCACGTCAACGGCGGCGCGGGCGGCACCTGGCAGTTGAGCGACGACATGCTCGGCTTCGCCCTCGGCACGGTGCGCGTGGAACACAACAATGACTTCAGCGAAGCCATCTCCCCGGCAGCCGGGTTCAACACCGGCCTATTGTGGAAGAACCCGCTGGGCAACCTGAGCCTGGAAGCCAAAGGGGATTTCTTCACCAATGGCGAAGTACGCCGCAGCATCAGCCTCAACCAACAGTGGGAATTGTCGCGCAACCTGGGCCTGCGCCTGAGCGCCCAGCGCGAGTACAGCCACTTGTCGACACCGGTGAATGAAGTGATGCTCGAAGTGAAGTGGTACCACTACTGATTCATACCCCCTCCCACACTTATTTGTGCATGAACAAAATTTGCCGGAGAAGATCGTTCCCACGCTCCCGCGTGGGAATGCAGCCCGTGACGCTCCGCGTCACCTGTGCGCAGTAATCCAAACGTGCAGCGGTTGGCGGGACGCGGAGCGACCCAGGAGGCATTCCCACGCAGAGCGTGGGAATGATCATTTTGCACAACCCACATCCCGCCGACTCCCCTTTCACACACATCTGACAAATCCCTGACTAGACTTCCCCCTATCAGCCGTAAATCGGCCAGGGAGTACGCCATGTGGCGGTCTGCGCTAATGCTGTGTGTGGTGGTGGGGTTGTCAGGCTGCCAATCGACCCACCAAGACTTATTGGCCAAAGGTTATCCGCCCGCCTTTGCCGATGGCTTCGACGACGGTTGCAGCAGCGGTCGCCAGGCCGCTGGGGTGATTATCGGGGAGTTTCGCAAGAACGTGCCCCGCTATCTGAAAGACCGGCAGTACGCCGAAGGCTGGGAAGATGGTTTCCGCCAGTGCAAGGCCATGCGCGAGAACGAGGAGCTACGGGACTACCAGGACAACCGCAGGGATGACCGCGAGCACGAATGGCAGCAGGAGAAGGATCGCGATGCGGCCAAGGCTTATCGCTCGCAATAGCGCGCCGCGTTAGAAGCGAACGCGGAGCGTCCTGGGCGCCATTCCCGCGCAGAGCGTGGGAACGATCGAGCGGCGAACATGGCCCAAGCTCCATTGAGGGAGAACATCATGAGCCGAGCTTTTGTAAATGAAGACAATGCCGCCGCCCAGGCTGATCAGCCGGTGGAGCGCCAGGTCAGTGCCCAACCCAATCGCTTGACCGCGCAGGGATTGGAGCAGTTGCAGGCCAAGGTTGCGCAGTTGCAGCAGGAATACAGCACCGAATCCGCCAAGGGCGAAAAGGCTGACAAGCAACGCCAGGCCGACCTTGAGCGGGATTTGCGCTACTTCAACCAGCGGGTACAAAGCGCCCAGGTCGTCGCGCCAGCCATTTCTACGGACAAAGTACAGATCGGCAGCTGGGTGACCTTCGCCAACGAGCAGGACGAGCAGCAGCGCATCCAGTTGGTCGGCGAAGATCAGGCCGATGCCAACGCAGGCTTGATCAACTGGGGTTCGCCCCTCGGGCGCGCGTTGCTCGGCGCCCAGGTGGGGGACGAGGTGCTGTGGCAGCGCCCCGTTGGCGATCAGTTGATCGAAGTGTTGCGTATCGAGCCCGGGGTATAGACGATGCCCTGGGCCAGCATCGCTTCGGCGACTTTGACGAAGCCTGCGATGTTTGCGCCCTTCACATAGTTGACCCGGCCATTTTCTTCGCCGTAATGCACGCAGGCATGGTGGATCGACTGCATGATGCTGTGCAGCTTGCTGTCCACCTCGCCGGCGGTCCATAGCAGGCGCATGGCATTCTGCGACATCTCCAGGCCACTCACGGCCACGCCTCCGGCATTCGACGCCTTGCCCGGCGCGAACAGAATGCCTGCCTCGATAAAGATATCCACCGCTTCAAGGGTGGTCGGCATGTTGGCGCCTTCGGCGACGCAGATGCAGCCGTTGCGCAACAGGGCGCGGGCAGCGTCGGCGTCGAGTTCGTTCTGGGTGGCGCAGGGCAGCGCGATATCGCACGCCAGCGCCCAGGGGCTTTGGCCTTGGCGAAATTCCAGGCCGAAACGCTCGGCCAGTTCACTGATGCGGCCGCGCTGCACGTTTTTCAGCGCGAGCAGGGCTGACCATTGCTCTTCGGTCAACCCGCTCTCGGCGTACAGCGTGCCTTCGGAGTCCGACAGGGAAATCACCTTGCCTCCCAGGTCCATCACTTTGCGCGCCGCGTATTGCGCCACATTGCCCGAACCGGAGATGGCCACGCGCTTGCCTTCGACCCGTTGGCCGTCGCGCTTGAGCATTTCTTCAGCGAAGTACACACAGCCAAAACCCGTGGCTTCCGGGCGGATCAGGCTGCCGCCGTAGGTCATGCCCTTGCCGGTCAACACCGAGGTGAACTGGTTGCTCAGGCGCTTGTACTGGCCGAACAGGAAACCGATTTCACGGGCGCCCACGCCGATATCACCGGCCGGTACGTCCACGTCGGCGCCGATATGGCGGTACAGCTCGCTCATGAACGCCTGGCAGAAACGCATGACTTCGGCGTCGCTCTTGCCCTTGGGGTCGAAGTCCGAGCCGCCTTTGCCACCGCCCATGGGCAGCGAGGTAAGAGAGTTCTTGAAGGTTTGCTCGAAGGCGAGGAATTTCAGTACGCCCAGGTTCACCGAAGGATGAAAGCGCAAACCGCCTTTGTAAGGGCCAATGGCACTGTTCATCTGGATACGGAAACCGCGATTGACCTGGACCTTGCCCTGATCGTCCACCCACGAAACCCGAAAGCTAATCGCACGTTCCGGCTCGCAGATGCGCTCCAGAATTCCCGAGGTCAGGTAATGGGGGTTGGTTTCAAGAAACGGCCACAGACTGCGCAGGACTTCTTCTACGGCCTGATGGAATTCCGGTTGGTCGGGGTCGCGTTTCTTGAGGCGGGCAAGGAAGGATTCGACGGATTCGTGCATGAAAAGTCTCGGCAAAATGATTGTTGTTAAACAGAGATTGAGCCGGACTTTATCAATTCATTTCGCACCGTGACAGGGCAAAATGTCGCCTTTATGAATTTAAATGGTGCATTTCTATAAATAACTGGCGTATTTCGCCCTGAAACAGGGACTCCAACCCGACACATGCACCAATGAGTGAAAGGTTGGACGACAGCCCCGCGCATCGCATTACCGCGTCCCGGGCACCAGATCGAGTATCTCGTTGATGCCCAGACAGCGCGGCTCCAGCTCCAGCGTCCTGCCATGGGCGAGTATGCCCAAAGCGGTATCGCGCATGGCCAGGTAGGCACTGCGCAACATATGGTTGGCATAAATCACCGCGTTGAAACCTGCCTGCTCCAGCACCTCGAATTTCAGGTGAACATAACTGGTCGGCACGCAAATCAGCGGAACCTTGGGCCGTTGCAGACGAAACTGCCTGGCGAACTCAAGGATTTCCAGGCCATCCTGCCTGCGACTGTGGATCATGATGCCATCCGCCCCCGCCTCGACATACGCCAGGCACCGCGCCATCGCTTCCTCCATGCCGCGATCCAGGATCAGGCTTTCACACCGCGCAATCAGCATCAGCCCTGAGCCAGTGCGACTGGCGCAGCCGGCCTGGAGCTTGGCGCAAAATACCTCGATGGACTCCTGCGCCTGGTCGACCTCGGTGCCGAACAATGAGTTTTTCTTCAAGCCGCACTTGTCTTCGATCACCACCGCCGAGACGCCCGCGCGCTCCAGCATCTTGATATGAATCGCGAGATGCTCGGCCTTGCCGCCGGTATCGGCATCGAATATCAGCGGCAGCGAACACACATCAAATATTTCGCGGATCCCGGGCAAGCGGTTGCTGGGCGAAAGAATCTCGATATCGGGTAACCCCCGCTGGGTCGAGTCGGTCAGCGAACTCGACCAGATGGCGTCATACCCCACCGTATGCCCTGGGCTGATTTCCAGCCGGGCGCGCTGCGCGAGCAATGCCGATATCGGGCTATGGGCTTCGAGTACGCGCAGGCAACGATTGCTATCCAGTAGCGCCGACAGAGGGCGTCGGCGCGCGTCGGTATCCATCATAGGTTCAGGCTCCATGTCAGCGGCACAACGGGAGTTATCGGACAGCTCAATCCCAGGCGGGCTGTTCACATTTGAGTACCGATGCCATTTTCTGCAGATGTTCACAGGCCCTGGCCACGTACTCCCTGGATAGCTGCGCGATACGGCTGTAATCCACGGCCTGCCCGGTGGCGCTGGCGTAAAGCCGTAACGCCTCTGCCGCGTGCCTGAAATGGCGCGCTTCCACGCTGCCGCAGTGCACGCTGAGAAAGCTCGCCACGCGGCTGGCCTCACCGGCGCTGTACCCGCGCACATCGCGCAACCATTGTTTCCATAACGGCGTCATCAGGTTGTACTCGCCGGTGTTGAACAACTCCGTCATGGCCATCATTTCCAGCGCTTCGATGAGCTGCGGCGCCAACGGGCGTTTTTCCCCGACCCAACCGGAAAACTCCTTGGTGATCGGGTCCAGGAACTTGTCCTGCAGGCGCCATTCATCCGAGCCGCAGATCGCCGAAGCCATGCGGTAATACAGCTTGGAGTGGTGCGGATGCCCGTGCATTTCGCCCAGTCCGATGTCCTCGACGATGATCTCCCCACAGTGGGCCGCCGCTTCGAGCATCTTCAGCCGAGCGTCATCGGCCAGGGATGCCGACTCCTGAAGGATGCGCACGATGATGCTCGAGACGGCATGGGCGGCGCCGTCCGGGCTGCGCCAGCCACAGAAGAACGTACACAGCGACGACTCGCTCCAGTTACTGGAGGTCATGTCGACATAAGTCTCGCAGTACCTGTCCAGCTCGGCGGGCTGGCTGTTGAAACCGCTGAGCAGGGCCTGGGCCAGATGTCGGTCCTCGACATCCACCAGTGCCTGGTTCACGTACCCGATAAATTGGCGGCTCAGATTTTCCACGGCTCATATCCTTTTGGGTGGGGTTAATGCGCAACGACTTCTGACATGAAGCGGGCAAAGCGCGTGAGGCCTTCGATCAACGCTTCATGCTCAACGGCGTAGGAAATGCGGATGCTGTTGCGGTCGCCACAGCCGGAGCCGGGCACCACCGCGATATGGGCCTCGGTCAATAACAGATCGGCCAGGTGGTCGACGTCACGGATAACGGTGCCCAGGTAGCGGCCACCCAATTTGCGCGACACATCGATAAACAGATAGAACGCGCCCTCCGGCGGGGCGCAGGTGATGTCATCCACATGCCCCAGGCAAGTGCAGGCTGCGAGCAACTGCTGGTCGAGGAAGGCATTGATCTGCTGGGTAAAGTGCGGCGCGTCAGCCATCAGGCTGCCGAGTGCGGCGTATTGGGACAGGCTGCTGGGGTTGGACGTCGTGTGCCCTTGCAGGTTGTGCATGGCGGCAATGACCGGGGCGGGTGCGCACGCATACCCTACCCGCCAGCCAGTGACCGCGTGGCTTTTGGAAAACGAATCGACCAGCACCGTCTGGTGCTTGAGCGGCGCAAACAGCGACACGATGTTGTGATGTTCATGGGGCGCGCGTACCAGCTTGCGGTAGCACTCGTCGAACACCACCCAGAGCCGGTGTTTGAACGCGAGCCGGGCAATCCCCAACAGTTGTTCACGCTGATAAACCGTGCCCGTCGGATTGTTCGGGGTATTGATCACAATCATGCGGGTGCGTGGGGTCAGGGCGTTTTCTACCGCCGCGCAGGTGAGGCGGTAGTCATCCGCTGCGGTATCGACATAGACCGGAACGCCACCGGCCAGCTGGATCTGGGTGGGGAAGGTTTCCCAGTACGGCACCGCAACGATGACTTCATCCCCCGGATCGAGCAGCACCATCGCGGCGTTATACAGCGCCTGCTTGGCACCGGCGGTCACCGCCACTTCATCGGCGGCGTAATTCACCCCGCAGCGCTGAGTGACCTGCTGCGCCAGCGCCTGGCGCAGTTGGGGCAGGCCGATGGGCGGCGTATAGCGGTTGCGGGCATTGGCCAGCGCATCGCTCACGGCGGCTTTCATCGCCGGGCAGGCATCGAAGGACAATTCCCCGGCGGCAAAATTGATCACGTTGACGCCGGCTTCTTTCAAGGCATTGGCTTTGCTGCGCATGCTGGACGTGCCCGGTGCGCGCAGACGTTGCGCACGCCGGGACAACGGCAATGACACGGCAGACGGTTCACTGTTGTTCATTGTTATACCTGCCAGAACACGCTGAAAAATTCGTTCGCCCTACCGGGCCTGAGCCTCCAGCCCTCGTTGAACCCGCCAGGACAGCGGCAGGGTGAGCAACAAGGTGGCGGCCAGCAGCAAAACGGCCAGGGGCACGCCGGTGGCATCCCCCAGGCTGCCGAACAGCACCGGCGCCAAGGCGCCGCCGCCGATGGTGCCGGTGTAGAACACTGCAAAAGCCTGGTCGCGCCTGCCCGGCCCCGCCAGGTCCGGGACCGCGCCGTAGAGCACCGACGACGTGCCATTGAGCACCAGCCCCAGCAGCGGCAACATCACCATCAAACCGGCGTAGGGCAGGTATACCGCCATGACGATCAGCAGCGCCGTGGTGAACTCCGTGACCCACACCGTCTTCATCATGCCGATGCGCGCACCGAGGTAACCGCACAACAGTTTGCCGAAGGCGCCTCCCACGAACAGCATCGTCAGCGCCAGACCGATCCCCGCAGGCCCGGCCCCCTTGGCCTTGAGCAAAAACGGCAGGAACGTGAGAAATCCCATGCGCACCGCGCTGTCCAGCGTGCCGGTCAGGATCAGCGCACGCAGGCCGCTCACGGAGCCGGTGCCGCCGCCCGCACGGGTGGCTTTGGGCGGCGCCGCCAAACCCTCGGTGCGCGCCGGAATCAGCCACCACAACAAGCCTGCCGCCAGCAGCCCGAGTACACCCAGCAGGGTGACACTGGCGCGCCAACTGATGACCGCCAGCAACAGGCCGATCAACCCGGGGATCAGAGTTTTGCCGATATCTCCACTGAAGTTGTACTGCGACAGCGCTTGCTTGACGCCCCCGCCCGCCTCCCCGCCCGCCTCGTAGGCATCGGTGATCAACGACGAGGCCAGCGGGTGCTGCGTACTTGCGCCCAGCCCGCCCAGCAGCAGCGCCACCAGCAGCACCGCCAGCCCACCGGCCTGGCCCGCCAGCAGATAGGCCAAGCCCGCCAGCGCAGTGCCGCCCACCAGCAAGCGCTGGCGCCCCCAGCGTGCCGCAGCGCGACTGGCCAGTAACTGGAAGCCGGCCATCATGCCCGCATAGGCCCCGCGCAACAGGCCGACCTGGGCGTAGCTGAGGCCGAACTGCGCCTGCCAGATTGGCAACAGCACATAAATTACATCGGTCAGGCCGTCGTGCACGGCATGCGCGCCACAACCGGCCACCAGGGAGCGGCGGCGCACAGTTGCCTGGTCAGGCGGTGACAACGACGGGGCTGCGGTTTGCTTCAGGGTGTTCATCCGGGTCAGTGGCTCTCAGGTAAAACGCCGGGTCAACCCAGCAATTGCGCGCAATCGTTCATCACGCTGGCTTTACGCTGCAGGTATTCGGCAAAAATACCGCGCGCCGTGGCGGGGTCCGCTTCAATCTGCAGAGCGGTGGTGAACTCGTTCACCGCCGCCACCGCATGGGCGAAATGGTCGCTCTCAGTGCCGCCGGTGTGCACGGTGACCCAGGCCACCGTCGCACGCGATCTTTCCGGCGGCACGCCCATGTCGCGCACAAACCACTGCGAGTACAACGGATGGATGAACTCCACTTCGCCGTGGGTGTACACCTCGTGGATCAGCGTGGTCAGCAGCCCCTGCAGCAGGTCGCGATCACGCAGGCGACGGCTGTCGGTCCAATCCTTGAACGCCTGCGCCGAGGGCAGGCAGTTGTCCTTCAACATCCACTGGTCATCGCCGCACAGCGCGGTCGCCATGGTGTAGAAAAGGTCCGCGTGCACGGTGTTGCCCAACGCGCCCAAGTCTTCATCGGTAATGCGCTGCAGGCTGCCGCAGGCACGGTACAGCTGCGCCGCAGCGGTGGAGCCGGCGTCGGAACGCGCCAGCAAGGTAATCCGGTTGGCCAGGCCGGACACACTGGCCGCCGAATTATTGGTCTTGGACCAGCTGGCGAAGAACTTGCGCAGCACCGCCGGCGAATGCCGACGCGAGGTGAGTCGCGCAAAAGCCTCTTCGATATCCATCAGCGCCTCTTCCTGAGCCCAAAAGGCTTCGAACAGGGCATGCCGCAAGGTACTGGCCGGCATGTCATTCAATACCGGTTCGACGATCTTCAGCAACTGGCTGCGCTTGATCACGGTGTCAGTCATATTCACCTCTCATAGTCCATTATTGGATGAAACATCAGGCCGGTTTGCCGCGTTGGCCGGCGATCAGCGCCTGGGTGTCTACCGGTTTCCAGCCCAGCAGGGCGATTGCCAGCGACAACAGTTGAAAGCCTGCGATCAATGCCACGCAGCCCGGCCAGCCCCACTGCTCCCAGAGCAGCGCCGGGGCCACTGCACCGGCGCTGCCGCCCAGGTAATAGCCGGTCAGGTACAGGCCCACGGCGCCGGACTTGTCCTGCCCGGCCGTGGTGGCGATGTACGCATTGGCACAGGCCTGGGCCAGGAATACGCCGGTCGAACTCAGGGCCAGGCCCAGCACGATCAACCACAGGGACGGCAACAAGGTCAGGGCCGAACCGCAGAGGCCGAGCGCCACGGCGCCGCTCAGTAGCTGCGATTGCGGTCGCGACTTGCTCAAGCGCCCCGCAATGGGAATGACCACCAGCGCCAGCAGGAACACGGCATACAGTGTCCCCAAGGCTGCGGCGCCCAGGTTGAACGGTGCCTGGCTGAGATACAGCCCGGCATAGGTAAAGGTCGCGACTTGTGAGAACAGCACGCAGAAACCGACACCATAGGCCGCCATCAAGGGTTTGCGCAGCAACCAGAGTACCCCGCGCGCGCCCACGTCCCCGACGCCGGGACGCGCCACTGGATTGACCGGCAGCAGCAACAGGATCAGCAGGCCGACCGCCAGGCTGATCACCGCCAGCAGCTCGAAGGCTTCCCGCCAACCGACATACTGGGTCATGACCCCCGAGACAAAGCGCCCGGCAAACCCGCCGAGTACCGTACCCGCGACGTAGAGGCTGGTGATCTCGGTGACGCTCGCTGCGCGCCAGCGGTCGCCGATATAGGCCACGCTGGTGGCGAACACCACCGGGATCAACATACCCTCGATAAACCGCCACACCAGCAGCTCGGCAAAACTGTCCACATAGGCCGTCAGCAGCGCCGGCAGCGCCAACAGCAACGCGGCCACGACAATCACGTTGCGTTGCTCGAAACGCCCGGTCAGGCGCCCGACAAAAGGCGCAGCCAAAGCCACTGCCAGGGTGGTCACCGTAATGCTCCACCCGGCCTGCCGGGCGCTCACCTGGAAGCTTTCGGCAAACACAGGCAGGATGCTCTGGGTCGCGTAGAGATTGAGAAACGCCGCACAGCCACACAGAAACACGGCAAAGCGGGCATGATGCAGGCGCGGGTTCATGGGACCTCTCGTCTTATTGTCGAGGATCTTTATAGAATGCGCAGCGTGGCGAATACCAATACCGAATTCGGACCGATCAATACCCAGGAAACAGAATGCTTGATCTACGCAAGTTACGTTACTTCCTGACGGTCGCCGAAGAGCTGCACTTCGGTCGCGCGGCCCAGCGCCTGCACCTTGCCCAGCCGCCCCTGACCCGGCAGATCTCGGCCCTGGAAACCGAGCTCGGCTTTCGCCTGTTTGACCGCACCAGCCGCACGGTCACGCTGACCGCCCAGGGCCGGCACTTTCTACCCTACGCTCGCGCGGCGCTGGAGCACGCCCGGCTTGCGCAGGACATTGCCGCCAAGCTGGCCGCCGGCTCGACCGGCCAACTGGTCGTGGGGTATGCCAGCTCGATCGCGCTGTCGGAGCTGTTCAGCCAAACCCTGCAAGCCTTCGCCCAGCGTTTTCCCGAGGTGCAACTGACCCTGGTGGAAAGCGCTTCCGGCAGCCTGCACGCGCATGTGCTGGACGGCCGCATCGACATCGGCATGAGCCGCCTGCTGCCGGAGCCCGGGCAAGCCGACGTCGAGGTGTTGTCGTTGGGGCAAGAACCCCTGGTGGCGGCGCTTTGCAGCGACAACCCATTGGCTGGCCAGGCCGAAGTCACCCTCGCCCAGCTCAGCGAGTTCCCGTTGATTCTGTTCCCCAGCGATTACGGTTCAGGCCTCAACGGTTCCATCGAGCACCTGTATCAACGCCACGGCCTGGCGCTGCGCCCGGGCCCTGCGGGGCGCCAGATCACCTCGATCATCGCTCTGGTGGCGGCAGGCCAGGGTGTCTCGCTGGTGCCCCAGTGCACCCGCACCCTGGCCAGGCAAGGCGTGGTCTACCGACCGTTGGCAGACCCCGAAGCCTGGGTGCACCTGCTGATCCTCACTCGCTCACAGTCACGCTCGCTGTTGGTCGAGGCGTTCATGGGGGTGGTCGGTGAATTGCTGCAAGGCCGGCCGGCGCTGGCGCCGCTGGCATAATCCGGGCAAAAAAATACCCCTGCGCGAGGGGTATTTTTCTACAGGCTGCTCCGTACAGGCGCTGCCGAGGCGGCGCCTGTTGCCGAATCAGGCCAGTTTCTTGTGGCGTACCCGGTGCGGCTGGGCCGCCGCGTCGCCCAAACGCTTCTTGCGGTCGGCTTCATACTCGGTGTAGTTGCCTTCGAAGAACACCGCTTGCGAATCATCCTCGTAAGCCAGGATATGGGTGGCAACACGGTCAAGGAACCACCGATCGTGAGAGATCACAATGGCGGCGCCCGGGAAGTCCAGCAGGGCTTCTTCCAGGGAGCGCAGGGTTTCAACGTCGAGGTCGTTGGACGGTTCGTCGAGCAGCAAGACGTTGCCGCCTTCTTTCAAGGTCAGGGCCAGGTGCAAGCGACCACGCTCACCACCGGACAGGTCCTTGACGAACTTCTGCTGGTCGCCGCCCTTGAAGTTGAAGCGGCCGACATAGGTGCGCGACGGGATTTCGTAGTTGCCGATACGGATCTGGTCGGATCCGTCGGAAATCTGCTGGAACACCGTCTTGCTGCCGTCGAGGTCGTCGCGGCTTTGGTCCACACAGGCCAGTTGCACGGTTTCGCCGATCTCGATGCTGCCGGAGTCCGGGGTTTCCTTGCCCATCAGCATGCGGAACAGCGTGGATTTACCCGCACCGTTACCGCCGATAACGCCGACGATTGCGCCTTTTGGCATGGAGAACGACAGGTTGTCGATCAACACACGGTCGCCGTAGCCTTTGCTCACGTTCTTGAATTCGATGACCTTGTCACCCAGGCGCGGGCCGGCCGGGATGTAGATCTCGTTGGTTTCGCTGCGCTTCTGGAATTCCTGCGACTGCATTTCTTCAAAGCGCTGCAGACGGGCCTTGGATTTGGACTGGCGAGCCTTGGCGCCTTTGCGCACCCACTCCAGTTCTTCCTTCATGGCTTTTTCATGGGCCGATTGCTGCTTGGATTCGGCGGCCAGACGGTCGGACTTGGCTTCCAGCCAACCGGAGTAGTTACCCTCGTAAGGGATACCGGCGCCACGGTCGAGCTCGAGGATCCAGCCGGCGACGTTGTCCAGGAAGTAGCGGTCGTGCGTGATCGCAACCACGGTGCCTGGGAAGTCGTGAAGGAAATGTTCCAGCCAGGCGACAGAATCGGCGTCCAAGTGGTTGGTCGGTTCGTCGAGCAGCAACATGTCGGGGGGCGACAGCAGCAGGCGGCACAGGGCCACGCGGCGTTTTTCACCGCCGGAGAGGAATTCGACCTTGGCGTCCCACGCCGGCAGGCGCAGCGCGTCGGCGGCGACTTCCAGCTGGCGCTCCAGGTTGTGACCGTCGCTGGCCTGCAGGATCGCCTCGAGCTTGGCCTGTTCCGCGGCCAGCTTGTCGAAGTCGGCATCTTCCTCGGCGTAAGCGGCGTAGACTTCGTCCAGGCGGGCCTGGGCGTTCTTGATCACGGCGACCGCTTCCTCGACCACTTCACGTACGGTCTTAGTCGGGTCCAGGATCGGCTCCTGGGGCAGGTAACCGATGTTCAGTTCGGGCATCGGGCGGGCTTCGCCTTCGAACTCGGTGTCGACGCCGGCCATGATTTTCAGCAGCGTGGACTTACCCGAACCGTTAAGGCCAAGCACGCCGATCTTGGCGCCCGGAAAAAAGGACAGTGAAATGTTTTTCAGGATTTCCCGCTTCGGCGGAACAACTTTTCCCAGCCGATGCATGGTGAAGACGTATTGAGCCATGGTGAACCTAGCGTCAGTGACGGATGAATTAAGCGGACGAAGCCCGTGCCAGGCCATGCGCCGCGCGGGCCGTTGACTATTATCAATGCCGGCGAGCGGAAAAAGCCTGAATGTCTGGGGCTGGAACGCCCCCGCGTAACCGGCAAAGCTACCTGAATGCGCTGGGGCAGTCCAGCCAGGCGGGACTGGCACTTTGCCACAACTCAAGGCATGCTAGCCGCCCTCCGGGCGTCCGGCTTATAGTGCACGTCGCGCGCCAGTCCAGCCAAACCGCAGGATTACAGCTTGTCCAAAGTCACGTCGCCTACTCCCTTGCGCGCCGCTCATATAGCGCCGGGGGCGCCCCTGCATGGCACCCTCAAGGGCGCATTGGCGACGCTTGTGCTGATGTTGCTCGCGTTATTGTTCTGGCAACTGCTCGATCAACTGCAGCAAAACCAGAAAAACCAGCAGCAATACACTATCGACTACAGCGCCGACCTGGCCGAGCAGATCAGCCAGAACATGGCCTTGAGCGCACAGATTGCCCTGAATCTGCTGCCGATCGTCGAGCCGCCGCGCAACGCCGAACAACACCAGGCCCTGATCCTCACGTTGCAGCGCTCATTGCCCGAACTGCGCAGCGTCGCCCTGCTCGCCCCCAGCGGTGCCCTGATCAGCGACACCGCCAACGACAGCCAGGACAGCGCCCTGCTCCAGGAACTGGTCAAGCGCAGCCACGCCCAATCCTATTACCTGAGCAACGACAACGACGGCAACGTGATTTATCTGTTGCTGCACCAGCCCAGCGGCGGCTCGAAGATGTACTGGGCGCTGCGCCTGGCGCCCACCTACCTGGCCAACCTGACTCGCCAGGATGCCAAGGGCCAGCGCCCGATGTGGGCGATCGAGAACCGCCTGAACCAGCGCGTGGTCAGCCGTGACAACGGTATGCCGGCTCCGTGGGCCGGTGCGTTGACCCCGGACGAATTGAATAAAAGCGTGCTGGTCACGCCGTTGAGCAAGAGCGACTGGCAACTGCGCGGGCTGTTCGACCGCAGCGCGGTGCTCGAACAACTGCTGCCGGCGTTTATCGGCAAATGCCTGCTGGGGCTGGCGTTTTCGCTGGTCCCGGTAATCGTGCTGCTGAACATGCGCCGCCGTCAGCGCCAGGTGCACGAAGGCCGGCGGCGTTATCAGGATATTTTCGAAGGCACCGGCGTGGCCCTGTGCGTACTCGACCTTTCGGGGTTGAAGGCGTTCTGCGACAAGACCCAGGTGCAGGGCCGCGAGCAATTGCACGCCTGGCTGCGGGCCAACCCCGCTGAGCGGCGCAAACTGCTCAAAGAGCTGCGCGTCACCGAGGTCAACCAGATGGCGGTGCGCCTGTTGAACGTGGCTTCCTGCGAGCAGGCCTGGGAGCGCCTGATTGACGATTGCCCGAGCAATGCCACGTCTATCGGCCACCAGGTGCTCGAAGCCGTACTGACCCGGCAAAAACAGCTGGAGCTGGAAATCCTGCTCAACGATGTGGCGGGCAATGACCAGTACCTGTGGCTCGTGATGCGTTTGCCGGAACAGCAGGATGACGTCAAGGCGGTGATCCTCAGCATCAGCGATATCACCAGTCGCAAGCTGATCGAGCTGTCGCTGGTCGAGCGCGAGAGTTTCTGGTCGGATGTGGTACGCACCGTGCCCGACCACCTGTATGTGCAGGACGTGATCAGCCAGCGCATGATTTTCAGCAACCATCACTTGGGCCATACCCTCGGCTACGACAAGGCCGAACTGCACGAGATGGGCGAGTACTTCTGGGAAATCCTCTTGCATCCCGAAGACGCCGAGCATTACCACGACTTGCGTCAACAGCAACGCCAGGCGGCCTACACCACCCAACTGCACTGCCAACTGCGCTTTCGTCACCGCAATAACCAGTGGCGACGCTTCGACATCCGCGAACAGGCCCTGGCCAGGGACACGTCGGCGGTGGTCACACGGATCATCGGCGTGGCCAAGGACATCACCGACCAGATCGAGGCCAGCGAATCCCTGCGCGACAGCGAACAGCGCTACCGCATGCTGGCCGAAAGCATCAGTGACGTGATCTGTTCCACCGACAGCCAGTTGGCCCTCAACTACGTCAGCCCCTCGGTCAATGCGGTACTGGGGTATGACGTGGACTGGGTGTTCAAGAATGGCTGGCAGTCGATCATCGCCAACCCGCAACAGCTCAGCGGTATTTATGGGCTGATGGAACAGGTCAGCCGCGCGGTGGGCAACCCCGAAGCGCTGAACAGCCTGCGCGACGAGGTGCAGACCCAACTGTTCCTGTTCGACTGCCTGCGCGCCGATGGGCGCAAAGTGCCCATCGAGCTGCGCGTGGTGCTGGTGTGGGACGAACATGGCGCGTTTGAAGGCATCCTCGGCGTGGGCCGCGATATCAGCCAACAGCGCCGCGCCGAAAAAGACCTGCGCATGGCGGCCACGGTATTCGAGCACTCCACCTCGGCCATCCTGATCACCGACCCGGCCGGCTATATCGTGCAGGCCAACGAGGCCTTCAGCCGGGTCAGCGGTTACGCCGTGAGCGATGTACTCGACCAGCTGCCGAATATGCTCACCGTCGACGAACAGCAAGAAGCCCACCTGCGCTACGTGCTCAAGCAACTGCACCAGCACAGTACCTGGGAAGGCGAAGTGTGGCTCAAGCGCCGCAATGGCGAGCACTACCCGGCCTGGGTCGGCATCACGGCGGTGTTCGACGATGAAGGCGACCTGGCCAGCTACGTGTGTTTCTTCAGTGATATCAGCGAGCGCAAGGCCAGTGAACAGCGCATCCACCGCCTGGCCTATTACGACGCCCTGACCCACCTGCCCAACCGCACCTTGTTCCAGGACCGCCTGCACACCGCATTGCAGTCAGCGGAGCGGCAAAAGTCGTGGGTGGTGTTGATGTTCCTCGACCTCGACCGTTTCAAGCCGATCAACGACTCCCTGGGCCACGCCGCCGGCGACCGTATGCTCAAGGAAATGGCCACGCGCCTGCTCGGTTGCGTGGCCGAAGACGACACCGTGGCGCGGATGGGTGGCGACGAGTTCACCTTGCTGTTGCAACCGCGCGTCAGCCGTGAACTGGCGCTGAACCGCGCGATCACGGTGGCCGAGCAGATTCTGGCCAGCCTGGTGAAGCCATTCGTGCTGGAGGGCCGCGAGTTCTTCGTGACCGCCAGCATCGGCATCGCCCTCAGCCCCCAGGACGGCAACGAGCTAAGCCAGTTGATGAAAAACGCCGATACGGCGATGTATCACGCCAAGGAGCGCGGCAAGAACAACTTCCAGTTCTACCAGGCCGACATGAACGCCAGCGCCCTGGAGCGCCTGGAGCTGGAAAGCGACCTGCGCCACGCCCTGGAACAGAACGAATTCGTGCTCTATTACCAACCGCAGTTCAGCGGCGACGGCAAACGCCTGACCGGCGCCGAAGCCCTGCTGCGCTGGCGCCACCCGCGCCGGGGCCTGGTGCCGCCGGGGGATTTCATCCCGGTGTTGGAGGAACTGGGGCTGGTGGTGGACGTGGGCGACTGGGTGATCAGCGAAGCCTGTCGCCAGCTCAAAACCTGGCACCAGAACAAAGTGCGGGTGCCGAAAGTCTCGGTCAACATCTCGGCGCGGCAGTTCTCCGACGGGCAACTGGGCACGCGCATCGCCACCATCCTCAAGGACACCGGCCTGGCGCCGGCGTGCCTGGAGCTGGAGCTGACCGAAAGTATCCTGATGCGCGAAGTCAACGAAGCCCTGCAGATCCTCGCCAGCTTGAAAAACCTGGGGCTGAGCATTGCAGTCGATGATTTTGGCACCGGTTATTCGTCGCTCAACTACCTCAAGCAATTCCCTATCGACGTGTTGAAGATCGACCGCACGTTCGTCGATGGCCTGCCCTCCGGCGAGCAGGACGCGCAGATCGCCCGCGCCATCATCGCCATGGCCCACAGCCTCAACCTGGCGGTCATCGCCGAGGGCGTGGAGACCCACGAGCAGTTGGACTTCCTGCGCGAGCATGGCTGCGATGAGGTGCAAGGCTACCTGTTCGGGCGGCCGATGCCGGCGAGCCGGTTCGAGGCGCAGTTCAGTAATGATGCGCTCTTCATGTTCGACTGAGATTTTGTGTGGGGCTGATGGCCTCATCGGGGGCAAGCCCCCTCCCACCTTTTGACTTGCGAATACCTTCAAATGTGGGAGGGGGCTTGCCCCCGATGAGGCCGGCACAATCACCGCCTACCCCAGATGAGCCCCGCTTGTCCGCGACATGATGTCCTTTCATATGCCATCTAAAACCCATTGGGTTAGAATGCCCTCCTTTTCTGCCCCGATCCTTGAGGACCGCCATGTTCAGCCGTGATTTGACTATTGCCAAGTACGACGCCGATCTCTTCGCCGCCATGGAGCAAGAAGCCGTGCGCCAGGAAGAGCACATTGAGCTGATCGCTTCGGAAAACTACACCAGCCCTGCGGTGATGGAGGCTCAAGGTTCGGTTCTGACCAACAAGTACGCCGAAGGCTACCCAGGCAAGCGCTACTACGGTGGTTGCGAGTACGTCGACGTGGTTGAGCAGTTGGCCATCGATCGTGCAAAAGAGCTGTTCGGCGCCGATTACGCCAACGTCCAGCCGCACGCCGGTTCCCAAGCCAACAGCGCGGTGTACCTGGCCCTGCTGCAAGGTGGCGACACCATCTTGGGCATGAGCCTGGCCCACGGCGGTCATCTGACCCACGGCGCCAGCGTTTCTTCCTCGGGCAAGCTGTACAACGCCGTTCAATACGGCATCGATGCCAACGGCCTGATCGACTATGACGAAGTCGAGCGCCTGGCGGTCGAGCACAAGCCAAAAATGATCGTGGCCGGTTTCTCCGCCTATTCGCAGATCCTGGATTTCCCACGTTTCCGTGAAATCGCGGACAAGGTCGGCGCCTACCTGTTCGTCGACATGGCCCACGTGGCCGGTCTGGTCGCAGCTGGCGTCTACCCGAACCCGGTGCCTTACGCTGACGTTGTCACCACCACGACCCACAAGACCCTGCGCGGTCCACGTGGCGGCCTGATCCTGGCGCGCGCCAACGCCGAGATCGAGAAGAAGCTGAACTCTGCGGTATTCCCGGGCGCCCAGGGCGGCCCGCTGGAGCACGTGATCGCCGCCAAGGCGATCTGCTTCAAGGAAGCGCTGCAGCCTGAGTTCAAGACCTACCAGCAACAAGTGGTCAAGAACGCCAAGGCCATGGCCGGCGTGTTCATCGAACGCGGTTATGACGTGGTGTCCGGCGGGACTGAAAACCACCTGTTCCTGCTGTCGCTGATCAAGCAGGACATTTCCGGTAAAGATGCTGACGCTGCCCTGGGCAAAGCTTTCATCACCGTGAACAAGAACTCCGTGCCGAACGACCCACGCTCGCCATTCGTCACCTCCGGCCTGCGCTTCGGCACCCCGGCTGTGACCACGCGCGGCTTCAAGGAAGCAGAGTGCAAGGAGCTGGCCGGCTGGATCTGCGACATCCTGGCGGACCTGAACAACGAAGCCGTGATCGACGCGGTACGTGAGAAGGTCAAGGCTATCTGCAAGAAGCTGCCGGTGTACGGCGCTTGATAGCAGTGGTTTGAACAAGAAGCCCGGCTCTTAAGCCGGGCTTTTTTTATGGCTGTTTGAATGTGAAATGCGATCAAATGTGGGAGGGGGCTTGCTCCCGATAGCGGTGGGTCAGTAATAGATAAGTGCCTGACACACTGCCATCGGGAGCAAGCCCCCTCCCACATTTTTTGATCGCATTTCAGGTCAGGGTTGATGGACCTTGGCGAAGCCTTCGCGAATCTTGTCCTCCGGCAACTCATCGGCAATAAACACAATCACACTCTCCCGTGCCTCGCCTTCCGCCCATTCGGTGTCCCAGTCGAAGCCATAGAGCTTCAGCACGCCCTGAAACACCATGCGCCGCTCTTCCCCGGCAATGTTCAGCACGCCCTTGTAACGCAGCAATTGCTTGCCGTGGTCTTCCAGCAACTCGTTCATGAACTCACTGAGGCGGTCGATATCCAGCGGCTGGTCGGTGCGCAGCACCAGGCTGGAGATACGGTCGATGGACGGCGCTGCGCTGACCGGACGCAAGCTCATGCCAGCGTTTAGGTTGAAGCCTCGCACATCGAGCAGTTCGGCCAGGTCGATGGCGCCATGTTCCACCACCCGGATCGGTGCGCGGCGGTTGATGCGGGTCAGGCGTTCGCTGAGGGCGTCGAAGGTGGCATCGTCGACCAGGTCGCGCTTGCTCACCAGCAGGCGGTCGGCAAAGCCGATCTGTGCCTGGGCGATGGTCTGGGCCAGGTGTTGCTCGGCGTGGGCGGCGTCCACCAACGTAATGATGCCGTCGAGGATGTAGCGGTCGCGCAGTTCCTCGTCGATGAAAAACGTCTGCGCCACGGGCGCAGGGTCCGCCAGACCGGTGCATTCGATCACCAGGCGGTCGAAAGCGATCTCGCCGCTGTCCAGGCGCTCAAGCAGCAGGTAGAGGGCTTTGGTCAGGTCGGTGTGGATGGTGCAGCACACGCAGCCGTTGGACAGGGTCATGACTTGCACCGGCTCGGCGCCCAGCAGTTGGGTGTCGATGCCGGCGTCACTGAATTCGTTTTCGATCACGGCGATCTTCAAGCCGTGTTCGGCCTTGAGCAGGTGGCGCAGCAAAGTAGTCTTGCCGGCGCCGAGGAAGCCACTGAGAACGGTGACGGGAATGGGAGAGGACAAAAGAAATTCTCCTTGAAGAAACACAGAAACAAATGTGGGAGGGGGCTTGCTCCCGATAGCAGTGTGTCAGGCACTTATGTGGCACTGATACACCCTATCGGGAGCAAGCCCCCTCCCACAGGGGTATTGCACTAATTCAGCAGCACTTGGGCCCACCCTTGCCGCCGTAACGGGCTTCCTGGCGTTCCCGGAAGAACGCCTTGTAGTCCATCATCGGCTTGTCCGGGTGTTTGGTTTGCATATGCTCGACGTAAGTGTCGTAGTCGGGCATGCCGACCATCAGGCGCGCAGCCTGACCGAGGTATTTACCGAGGCGACTGATGTCATTGAACATGGGTGCAATCCTCGATTATGCGTCCGGTACAGCCTGGAACGGGGCTTCTTTATCCGTACGCTCTTTGTTGCCCCAGGCGGCAATGCCGACCTTGAGCGCATAGAACAGGATGCTGAACACCACGAACAGGAACAGCGCCGTCAGCGTTGCGTTGGTATAGGCGTTATAGATCACATGCTGCATCTGATCGATGCTCTTGGCCGGGGCCAGGATCTGGCCATTGGCCAGGGCATCGCTGTATTTCTTCGCCAGCGACAGGAAGCCGATCGCCGGGTTGGCGTCGAACAACTTGATGAAGCCCGCCGTGGTGGTGCAGATCAACAGCCAGACCGCCGGCAGCAAGGTCACCCAAATGTAGCGCTGGCGCTTCATTTTGATCAGCACAACCGTGGCCAGCATCAACGCGATACCCGCCAGCATCTGGTTGGAGATACCGAACAGCGGCCACAAGGTGTTGATGCCACCCAGTGGGTCGATCACGCCCTGGTAAAGCAGGTAACCCCACATCGCCACACAACCGGCGGTGGCGATCAGGTTGGCGGTCCAGGATTCGGTGCGTTTGAGTGACGGCACGAAGGAGCCAAGCAGGTCCTGCAGCATGAAGCGACCGGCACGGGTACCAGCGTCAACCGCCGTCAGGATGAACAGCGCTTCGAACAGGATCGCAAAGTGGTACCAGAACGCCATGGTGTTTTCACCCGGCAGTACGCTGTGCAGGATCTGCGCGATACCGACCGCCAGGGTCGGCGCACCGCCGGCACGCGCCAGGATGGTGGTTTCACCGATGTCGTGGGCCACGGCCGACAGCGCCTCGGGGGTGATTGCAAAGCCCCAGCTGCTGACGGTCTGCGCCACGGTAACAACGTCGCTGCCGACGATCGCCGCCGGGCTGTTCATGGCGAAGTACACGCCAGGCTCGATCACCGACGCGGCAACCATCGCCATGATGGCCACGAATGACTCCATCAGCATGCCGCCGTAACCGATGTAACGGGCGTGGCCTTCATTGGCCAGTAGCTTGGGCGTGGTGCCCGAGGAGATCAGCGCATGGAAGCCGGAGACCGCGCCACAGGCGATCGTGATGAACAGGAATGGGAACAGGCCGCCCTTCCACACAGGGCCCGTGCCGTCGATGAACTGGGTGAGCGCCGGCATTTTCAGGTCAGGCATGGTGACCAGGATGCCAATCGCCAGGGCGATGATGGTGCCGATCTTCAGGAAGGTCGACAGGTAGTCACGCGGTGCCAGGATCAGCCACACCGGCAACACTGCCGCGACGAAACCATAGCCGATCAGCATCCAGGTGATCTGGATCCCGGTGAAGGTGAAGGCCTTGGCCCACACCGGGTCAGCGGCAATTTGCCCGCCCAGCCAGATCGAACCGAGCAGCAACAGCACGCCGATGATTGAGATTTCACCAATGCGGCCTGGGCGGATGTAGCGCATGTAGATGCCCATGAACATCGCGATCGGGATGGTCGCCATCACCGTGAAGATGCCCCACGGGCTCTCGGCCAGGGCCTTGACCACGATCAGCGCCAGCACCGCGAGGATGATGATCATGATCAGGAAGCAGCCAAACAGCGCGATGGTCCCCGGCACGCGGCCCATTTCTTCGCGGACCATGTCGCCCAGGGAACGGCCGTTACGCCGGGTGGACAGGAACAGGATCATGAAATCCTGCACCGCACCGGCCAGCACCACGCCGGCGATCAGCCACAGGGTGCCGGGCAGGTAACCCATCTGCGCCGCCAATACCGGGCCGACCAGAGGGCCTGCGCCGGCAATCGCCGCAAAGTGGTGACCGAAAAGGATGTGTTTGTTGGTCGGCACATAGTCCAGACCATCGTTGTTGATCACTGCGGGGGTGGCCCGCCGTGGGTCCAGTTGCATCACGTTATTGGCGATGAACAGACTGTAGTAACGGTACGCAACCAGGTAGATGGCCACTGCAGCGACCACAATCCACAAGGCGTTGATCGCCTCGCCGCGGCGCAAGGCCACTACGCCAAGGGCGCACGCTCCTACGATTGCCAGCACCAGCCAGGGTAGATGGCGTAGCAGGCTATTATTATTTTTCATTTTTATATTCCAGCCAGGGTGGACAGAAAGGACAGCCAGCCCGAGTTTAGCGCTGTTGGCCTTAAAGGCCACCCCCCTACGTTGGTCTAGAGCCTTGCCGGCGCAAAAAAAGCAGAAATAACTGCCGAATGATGGCGTAGGGCTACAATTTGCCTATTCGGCATTGCTGGAAAGCTAGAAGCCAACACAGATCAAAATGTGGGAGGGGGCTTGCTCCCGATGGCGGTGTATCAGTGACCTATATGTGCCTGACACACTGCTATCGGGGGCAAGCCCCCTCCCACATTGGTTTTGCGGTGTTGTTGATTATTCGAACAGTGCATCCAAGGCCTGCTCCAGGCGCGTGACCCCAATCACCTGCAACCCCGACGGCATTTCCTTTGGCGCATTGCCCTTGGGCACGATCGCGCGTTTGAAGCCGTGCTTGGCCGCTTCCTTCAAGCGCTCCTGGCCACTGGGCACCGGGCGCACTTCGCCCGACAGGCCCACTTCACCAAACACCAGCAAATCATGGGGCAAGGGCCGGTTACGCAGGCTGGACATCACCGCCGCCATCAACGCCAGGTCGGACGCGGTCTCCAACACCTTGACCCCGCCGACCACGTTGAGGAACACGTCCTGGTCGTGGGTCGGAATACCCCCATGGCGGTGCAACACTGCCAGCAGCATCGCCAGGCGGTTTTGATCCAGTCCAAGTGTGACCCGGCGAGGGTTGGCCAGATGGCTGTCATCCACCAGCGCCTGGACCTCCACCAGCATCGGCCGGGTGCCTTCCCACGTCGCCATCACCACGCTGCCGGGGACTTCTTCCTGGGCGCGGGTAAGAAAAATCGCCGATGGATTGGAGACTTCTTTCAGCCCCCGGTCAGTCATGGCGAACACACCCAACTCGTTCACCGCGCCGAAGCGGTTTTTCACCGCCCGCAGCAACCTAAGGCGGCCATCGGATTCACCTTCGAAATACAGCACGGTATCCACCATGTGTTCCAGCACGCGCGGCCCGGCCAGCGCGCCTTCCTTGGTCACGTGGCCCACCAGGAAGATCGCCGTACCGCTCTGCTTGGCGTAGCGCACCAACAGCGCCGCACTTTCACGCACCTGGGAGACGCCGCCAGGGGCAGATTGCAGTTGCTCGGTGAAAATCGTCTGGATCGAGTCGATCACCATGACCTTTGGCTTCTCGATCCGCGCCGTGGCGATGATGGTTTCGATGCAGGTTTCGGTCATGACCCGCAGTTGGTCCTGGGGCAAGCCCAGGCGACGAGCACGCATCGCCACTTGTTGCTGGGACTCTTCGCCGGTGACGTACAGCGCCGGCATGCGGCTGGCGATGCTGCACAGCGTTTGCAGCAGGATCGTGGATTTACCGATGCCTGGGTCGCCGCCGATCAACACGACGGAGCCGTCCACCAGGCCACCGCCCAATACCCGGTCCAGCTCACCGGAGGCCGTGGAGAAGCGCGGCACCTCTTCGACGCTGACTTCGGCCAAGGTCTTGATCTGCGCTTGTTGCCCGGTCCAGCCGGTGCGCCCGGCAGGGGCCGCAGCGCCACCGCTTTCAATCATGGTTTCAGTCAGGGTGTTCCACGCACCGCACTCGCCGCACTGGCCCGCCCACTTGGGAAAGGTCGCGCCGCACTCCGTGCAGCCGTACATGCGCTTGGCCTTGGCCATTCGAGAACCTCCAACCGAAAAACCGCGATGATAGCTCAGCGCGGCGCCGGGGTCCGGATTTCGCCGTTGGCCAAGCGTGAAGCCGTGTTACCGATGGGGTCTTCGGCGTTAAGATCGGCGCCTTTGGCCTTCAATTCGCCCAGCAGTTCGACCCGCTTGAACAGCCCGGCGTACATGGCGGCGGTCTGCCCCGCGCCATTGCGTTGGTCAGGGTTACAGTCGGTTGCCAGCAAGCGCTGGGCGATGCTCAGCTCGCCTTTGAAGATGGCTCCCATGAGCGCAGTGTTGCCGCGTTTGTCCTGCACGCACGCGTCGGCACCGGCGGCGAGCAAACGCTCCACGTAGGCACCTTCGCCGTGATAGGCGGCCAGGATCAGGGCAGTGTAGCCCTTGTCGTCCTGAGTATTCAGGGCGTAGCCCGATTCAATGAAAGTGTTGAGCATGTCGAGATCGCCACGACGGGCGGCGTCGAAATAGTAGTCCTGAAGCTGCGCCTTGAGCGCACCAGGGTCATTGGATGGGGGTTGTTCGGCCAGCACACTGAACGAACAGCAGGCCAGCAGTGCCCATATGAACGTACGCATGATCAAAATCCTTGAGAAATATCCCCTTGTAGGAGCGAGCTTGCTCGCGAAAAACGTCAACGATAACGCGTGCATCCTGGATAAATGCGTTGCCTTTGAGTTCTTCGCGAGCAAGCTCGCTCCTACAGGAGGGCGCGGTTAGTCGCTCAGTTTTTCAGCCAGTGCTTTCACACGAGCCAGGTCGCCCTTGGCCACCTTGGCCACGCCAGTGCCGTATTCCGGATCAGCCTTGTAGAGGAACGAGAGGATGATGTGCTTGCTCTCATCGTCCGTGGTCGCCAGCGAGCCGCCGAAGTTGTCGATCAGGTCCTGACGCTCTTTCTTGCTGTAGGAGCGATACAAGTCACCGGCCTGCTTGAAGTTCTGCTCACGCTGGATCTTCGCCTGCTGGGTGCTGCCCGACAGCGGCGATTGGCTGTAGCGCGCAGTTTGCGGCTCATCCCGTGGCAGCAGGCGGCTTGGCTGGTAGTTCACGCCGGTGGTGGTCTTGCCGAAATTCAGCGCACCGTCCTGGTTACCGTTGTTGACGGTCACCCGTGGCGCGTTGATCGGCAGTTGCAGCGCGTTGGCGCCCAGGCGGTACATTTGCGTATCGGCGTAGGAGAACACCCGCCCTTGCAACAGGCGGTCTTCCGACGGTTCGATACCCGGCACCAGGTTGGCCGGGGCCATCGCGACTTGTTCGGTCTCCTGGAACACATTGGCCGGGTTGCGGTTGAGCACCATTTGCCCGACTTTGCGCTCCGGCACATTCGGCCAGATCTTGGTGGCGTCCAGCGGGTCGAAATCGAACTTGGCCAAGTCTTCAGGTTTCAACACCTGCACATACAAGTCCCACTTGGGGAAGTCGCCCTTGTTGATATGGGTGACCAGGTCATTGGTCATGTGGCTGTAGTCACGCCCTTGCACTTCGGTGACTTGCTTGGGATCAAGATTCTTGATGCCTTGCAGGCTCTTCCAGTGGAACTTGACGTAGTGCACTTCGCCCTTGGCGTTGATCAACTTGTAGGCATGTACGCCATTGCCGTCCATTTCCCGATAACTGGCCGGCGTGCCGGAGTCCGAGTACAGCTCGGTCAGCGTACGAGTGGACTCTGGAACGTGGGAGAAGAAGTCGAAGCGACGCGAATCGTCGTCCAGGTTAGTGCGCGGGTCCGGTTTGAATGCGTGGACCATGTCCGGGAACTTGATGGCATCGCGAATGAAGAAAGTCGGGAAGTTATTGCCGACCAGGTCCCAGTTGCCTTCGGCGGTGTAGAACTTGGTCGCGAAACCCCGTGGGTCGCGCAGGGTTTCCGGGGAATGATTACCGTGGACCACGGCCGAGAAGCGCACGAACACCGGCGTGGCTTCACCGGCGGCGAACACCTTGGCCTTGGTCAGGTCGCTGAGGTTGTCGGTGACGGTGAACGTGCCATGGGCGCCCGTACCACGAGCGTGAACCACGCGCTCGGGGATGCGTTCGCGGTCGAAGCGCTGCAGCTTCTGAATCAGTTGGACATCCTGCAGCAGCACAGGGCCATTGGCGCCGGCGGTCTGCGAATTCTGGTTATCCCCAACGTTGGCGCCGTTATCGCGGGTCAGGTTGGCGGCCTGCACGGAGAGGGTCAGCAGGCTGGCGGTCACCAACGCCAGCGCATGGCGCGCGGACACGGGCCTGCGGTTGATTGAAATGTTCATCAAGGTTTCCTCTGGTTTTTTTAGTGCACATTCAGTTGTGCTTGCCAGAGGCTAGTGACCTGCGGGTCAGAAGATAAATAGAAAAACACCACAGGGCCGATTGAGAAAAAAATATGGTAACCCGCTGAAATACGGCGTATTTCGCGCGCGATTGGTGGCACTTTGCAAACTAATTGCGATTTAATGTGTCGATAAAAACCAACAGTGTTAACGGTTGTGTCGCGCTAGCCCGCTACGACTGACTTACACTGACCTCCACCCTTCTCATCTGTAACAAGGAATAACTTATGGGCGTGATCAGTGAGTTCAAGGCCTTTGCGGTCAAAGGTAATGTGGTCGACATGGCCGTCGGTATCATCATCGGCGCCGCGTTCGGCAAAATTGTTTCCTCATTTGTAGGGGACGTGGTGATGCCTCCGCTCGGCCTGTTGATCGGTGGCGTGGACTTCGGCGACCTGGCAATCACGCTTAAAGCCGCGCAAGGCGATGTACCCGCCGTGGTGCTGGCGTACGGCAAGTTCATCCAGAGCGTGGTCGACTTTTTGATCGTCGCTTTCGCCATCTTCATGGGTGTAAAGGCCATCAACCGCCTCAAGCGCGAAGAGGCCGTAGCCCCGAGCTTGCCGCCGACGCCGACAAAGGAAGAGGTGCTGCTGGGCGAGATCCGCGATCTGCTCAAGGCACAGAATGACAAACCGCTCTGAGCTGCGGCTCAACGTAAAAGGCGCCTCGTGAGGCGCCTTTTTTTACCAATAGTTTTCCACCGCCACCTGGCCCGGGCGTCGGCTCAGGCTCAGTTGCATGTCGCGCTGTTTGAGCAACTGGCGAGTGTCGTCGACCATCTGCGGATTGCCGCAAATCAGCACGCGGGAATGCTCCGGGGTCAGCGCGACGCCGGCTGCGCTCTCCAGTTCGCCGTTCTCGATCAACGTGGTGATGCGCCCATTCAACGCGCCCGGATGCCGTTCACGGGTGACGATAGGGATGTAGGTGAGCTTGTGGGCATAGTCGGCCAGGTATTCACGCTCGCCCAGTTCAGTGATCAGCGATTGGTACGCCAGCTCCTTGGCCTCTCGGGCGCTGTACACCAGGACGATACGCTCGAATTTCTCCCATACCTCGAAATCCTGCAGGATCGACAGGAACGGCGCCACACCGGTACCGGTGCCCAACAGCCACAGATCACGCCCGTCTACAAAGCGGTTCAAGGTCAGGAAACCGGTGGCCTGGCGCTCCACCAGCAAGGTATCGCCCACCTTAAGACGGCTTAACTCACTGGTGAACTCGCCCCCCGGAACAACAATGGAAAAGAAATCGAGGTGTTCGTCAAACGGCGAAGACACGATGGAGTAAGCGCGCCATACGGTACTGCCATCCGCCCTGGTGACGCCCAGGCGCACGAACTGGCCGGCGGTAAACCGAAAACCGGCGTCGCGCGTGGTACGCAGGGTGAAGAGACTGGGGGTCAGCGATTGCACGTCTAGCAAGGTCTGGCGGGTAAATTTTTCAGCACTGGCCGTCATGGGAGGCTCCGTTTTGCACAGAGCCTTAGTGTCCCTCAAAGCAGGCCGCGCAAACACCGTTGATTTGTACTGGCATTACCGCCAGCCCAACGGCGACGCTGTTTCAGCGTTATGACAAAAGTGGCAAATCAGCGCCGCGCTGCATCGAACTAAATATTTCGCTATTAACGCACTTGCAGTACACCACAAGTTGAAGTCGAGCCTGCAAGAGATGTCATTTTGACAGCATTTACAAGCTCTTGAAAAAACAAGCCCTCCCCCACTAACGCCTACAAAAGCTGACTCCTTGTTCAGCGTTGAAGGCGTAAAACAAGCCAACAAATGAAAACATTTTAAGGCTCAATTGTAGGAGTTCTCCTACACTTGGTTTCGAGCAGCATTGGGATCCGGGCGTACCCAAGGCACATGGAAACCTATGGAGAGTTACCGATGGTCAGATGGCGAAATACACGGCTGCCCAAGCTGGAAGACGAGAATGAAATCACCAGCGTGTTTGAAATGGTCGTCAACCACACCTACGAACTGGGATTCCGATATTGCTCATTTACGATGAGTCCCGAAGCCCAAAGCAATCAAACAACGCCCGTTCACCTTAGTAATCATCCAATTGAATGGAGGAGTCTTTACCAACAAGCGCACTTCTTCGATATAGATCCCGTTGTAGCCCATTGTAAAAATAGTGTGCTGCCCGTTGTCTGGGACAAGAAGACCTTTAGGAACGCCCCTCATTTGTGGGAATTGGCCCGATCGTTTGGCGTTCACTTAGGCTGGACCCAAGCGGTCCATGACTTCCGAGGTGTGTTCAGCATGCTGACCCTGGCGCGTGACAAAGACGAGGTCAGCCCTGAAGAGCTTTACGAAAAAGCCGGGCAAGTGTTGTGGCTCTGCCATGCGATGCATGCGGTCGTGGCAAAAAAATACGCCGACAAAACCCATGTCAACGCGCCCAGTAAGTTAACGGCACGCGAAACGGAAGTGCTCAAGTGGTCCGCCATGGGCAAGACCGCTTCCGAGATTGCCGCGATTCTCTGCCTGTCCGAGCGTACGATAGGCTTTCATATCAGCAGTTCCTTCAAGAAGTTGGGGGTTCACAATAAGATCCAGGCCGTGCTCAGCGCCTCTAAAGCAGGACTGTTTTAGCCCTGACAAGAAACACCGCATGTCATCGCAGTCAAAAAAAAGTAACATTTACGGCCAATTCTGAGTGTTGATGCTGCCCTTTCAGAGGTTGCTTCGCTGTTCACTTAGACGGTTCCGTCGATTACCCAGAGCCTCCCCCGCCATGCCCCTGCTTGACAGCCCTTTCGCCCAACTCGATTTGATTCGTCAGCCCGAGCAATCCAATGACCCGCTGCAAGCCTTCGATGCCGCCGATGAGTACCTGCTCAGCCATCTCGCCAGCCAGCAACCCAACGCGGCAACCCGTGTGCTGGTGCTCAATGACAGCTTCGGTGCGCTCGCGGCCAGCCTTGAAGGCCAGGTGCAGGTGACCTCCAGCGGGGACTCGTTCCTCGCCGCCCAGGGCCTGGAGAAAAACCTGGTGCGCAACGGCAAAGCGTTTGATGCGGTGACGTTCGTGCCGGCCAGCCAGGTGCCGGTCGGGCCTTTCGATCGGGTGCTGCTCCGGGTGCCAAAAACCCTGGCGCTGCTGGAAGAACAGTTGATTCGGCTGCACGGGCAGTTGGCGCCGGGCGCCGAAGTGATCGCCGGGGCCATGCTCAAACACTTGCCACGCGCCGCTGGCGAGCTGCTGGAACGTTATATCGGGCCGATGCACGCCACGCTGGCGGTAAAAAAGGCCCGGCTGCTGATCGCCAGCGTTGCCGATCGACCGGCGTCAGTATCGCCCTACCCTACCCGCTACACGCTGGATACACCGGCCATCGAATTGCTCAACCATGCCAATGTGTTCTGCCGCGAAGGCCTGGACATCGGCACGCGCGCCTTCCTGCCCCACTTGCCGAACAACCTGGGCAGCGCCCGCGTCGCGGACCTGGGCTGCGGCAACGGCGTATTGGCGATTGCCAGCGCGCTGCAAAACCCCGACGCGCACTACACTCTGGTGGATGAGTCGTTCATGGCGGTGCAGTCAGCCACCGAGAATTGGCAGGCCGCCCTGGGGGCACGTGACGTGATCGTGAGTGCTGGCGACGGCCTGGCCGGCCAGCAAGCGCAGTCGTTGGACGTGGTGCTGTGCAACCCGCCGTTCCACCAGCAGCAGGTGGTGGGCGATTTCCTCGCCTGGCGCATGTTCCAGCAGGCACGGGAAGCCCTTGTGGTAGGCGGCGCGTTGTATATCGTGGGCAACCGTCACCTGGGTTATCACAGCAAATTGGCGCGCCTGTACCGTGGCGTCGAACAGGTGGCGGCCACGCCCAAGTTCGTCATTCTCAAGGCGCGCAAATAAAAAAAGCCCTGCCTTCTATAGAAGAACAGGGCTGAAAGAGCCGGACCGCAAGGCCCGGATCGGGATGTCAGTGTGTGGTAAGGCCCGCCGCATTCATGAACATGCGCATCAGGCTGGCGACGATAAACAGGGCCAGCACACTGCCGGTCCAGATCATCGCCAACCACCCAAGGCGCCGCCACAGCGGCTGTTTCTCGGCCTGTTCGATGTCGTGCAACGAAGGTTTGCCCGCCATGTCGCGACCCTCCTAGTGATAACCGTCTTCGTGGGTGACCTTGCCGCGGAACACGTAGTAGCTCCAGAAGGTGTAGCCCAGGATGAACGGGATGATGAACAAGGTGCCTACCAGCATGAAGCCCTGGCTTTGCGGCGGTGCGGCGGCGTCCCAGATCGATACCGACGGTGGGATGATGTTCGGCCACAGGCTGATCCCCAGGCCGCTATAACCCAGGAAAATCAGTACCAGCGTCAGCAGGAATGGCGTGTAGTGCGCATTGCGTGCCACGGCGCGGATCAGCCCGTACATGGTCACCAGTACCAGCACCGGCACCGGCAGGAACCAGAACAGGTTCGGCAGGGTGAACCAGCGCGAAGCGATTTCCGGGTGGGTCAGCGGTGTCCAGATACTGACGATACCGATCACCGCCAGCACCACGAAGGCCAGCGGCCGCGCCAGGTTGTGCATCTGTTCCTGCAACTTGCCTTCGGTCTTCATGATCAGCCAGGTGCAGCCGAGCAGCGCATACGCCACGATCAATGCCACGCCACAGAACATCGTGAACGGCGTGAGCCAGTCCAGCGAGCCTCCGGCGAACTGGCGGTTGACCACCGGAATCCCATCGATAAACGCCCCCAGCGCCACGCCCTGGAAGAACGTGGCCGTCAGCGAACCGCCGATAAACGCCTTGTCCCACAGGTGACGCTTGTGGTCCTTGGCCTTGAAGCGGAACTCAAAGGCCACGCCACGAAAAATCAGTCCGATCAGCATCAGGATCAGCGGCAGGTACAACGCCGACAACACCACGGAATAGGCCAGCGGGAACGCACCAAACAGTCCCGCGCCACCCAATACCAGCCAGGTTTCATTGCCGTCCCACACCGGTGCCACGGTGTTCATCATGACGTCGCGGTCGGTCTTGCCCGGTACGAACGGAAACAGGATGCCGATCCCCAAGTCGAAACCGTCCATGACCACGTACATCATGATCCCGAAAATGATGATCACAGCCCAGATCAGCGGCAGATCAATGCCCATCTCAATTCCCCTTGTGCTGGATGTCGTCGTGGTCGTTGTCGGTGCCATCATCGGCAGCGGACAGCGGACGGGCCGGTGTGCGTTTCTGGCCAGGACCACCATGGGTCGGCTCAGTGACTTCGTGAATCACAGGCCCTTTGCGCACCAGACGCATCATGTAACCCAGGCCCGCACCGAACAGCGCGAAGTACACCACCACAAACAGCACCAGGGTGATGGTCATCTGCGCCAGGCTATGCCCGGAGGACGCATCCGCCGTGCGCATCAGCCCGTAGACCACCCACGGCTGGCGACCGATTTCGGTGGTGAACCAGCCAGCGAGAATCGCGATCAGGCCGGAGGGGCCCATCCACAAGGCCAGGTACAGGAACGGCTTGGACGTATACATCTTGTCGCCCCGGCGCAGCCACAGGCTGAACAACCCGGTGAAGATCATCAGCAAGCCCAGGCCGACCATGACCCGGAACGACCAGAACACCACGGTCGAATTAGGACGGTCTTCAGGCGGGAATTCCTTGAGCGCCGGCACCTGTTTATCCAACGAGTGGGTCAGGATCAGGCTGCCCAGGTAGGGAATTTCCACCGCGTACTTGGTTTTTTCAGCCTTCATGTCCGGCCAGCCGAACAGGATCAGCGGTGTGGGTTCATTGCCGATGTTTTCCCAGTGGCCTTCAATCGCGGCAATTTTTGCCGGCTGGTGCTTCAAGGTGTTGAGGCCGTGGAAGTCGCCGATCACCGCCTGGATGGGCGCGACGATCAAGGCCATCCACATCGCCATCGAGAGCATCTTGCGGATCGCCGGATTGTCCTTGCCGCGCAGCAGGTGCCAGGCCGCCGACGAGCCGACGAAGAACGCCGTGGCCACGAAGGCCGCAGTAGCCATGTGCGCCAGGCGGTAGGGGAACGATGGGTTGAAGACCACGGCGAACCAATCGGTGGGGATCACTCGGCCATCAACGATTTCAAAGCCTTGGGGCGTCTGCATCCAGCTATTGGATGAGAGGATCCAGAAGGTCGAGATCAGCGTACCGATAGCCACCATCACGGTGGAGAAGAAGTGCAGGTTGCGCCCTACCTTGTTCCAGCCGAACAGCATCACGCCAAGGAAACCCGCCTCGAGGAAGAAGGCGGTGAGCACTTCGTACGTCAGCAGCGGCCCGGTGACGGCGCCGGCGAAGTCGGAGAAGCGGCTCCAGTTGGTGCCGAACTGATACGCCATGACCAGGCCCGAGACCACGCCCATGCCGAAGTTGACGGCAAAGATCTTCGACCAGAAATGGTAGAGGTCGCGGTAAGTGTCGTTACGGGTCTTGAGCCACAAACCCTCCAGCACCGCAAGGTAACTGGCCAGGCCGATGGTGATCGCCGGGAACAGGATGTGAAACGAGATGGTGAACGCGAATTGAATTCGGGCGAGATCTAGCGCCTCCAAACCGAACATAAGTCTTCCTCTGTCAGGTAATACCGGCTGCGGGCTCGGAGCCTGCACCCACTGCCCCCACGGATATGGAGTGTGACGAATTTCAATTCGTTTCTTTTTTTACCCGTCACGTAGGGAATCTGGCCTTTCGGCCGCCAGAACAATCCCGGTGCGGGTGTTGATCTGGATCAAGCATCGTTGAAAGAGTAGTCCCATTTGCGCTGCCCGGTTGTGTGGTCTTTTGCCGCGTGACAGCTTGCCTCACCAGGGTTATTGCAACTATTTGTTACAACACAATGCTAATCTCGCCATTCCTTTCGGTCTCGACCTGTACTCCCAATGCCTAGTGAACCTGCGTTGCTGTTACGTCACCACCGCCCCTTCATCGCGTTCTGGCTGGCGCGGATCTTTACCGCCAGCGGCTTCCAGATGCTGACCGTGGCCATCGGCTGGAACCTCTACCAACTGACTGGCAATGTGCTGGACCTGGGGCTGGTCGGCCTGGTGGAGTTCGTGCCGCGCGTGCTGTTCATGCTGCACACCGGGCATGTGGCCGATCGCTATGAGCGACGCAAAGTCGCTGCCATCTGCCAGACCGTACAGGCGCTGATTGCCCTGTCCCTGGCCATTGGCGGCCTGACCGGCAACGTGACCCGCGAGATGATCTTCATCCTCGCTTTCCTGCTGGGCGCCGCGCGTTCATTCGAAATGCCCACCACCCAGGCATTGCTGCCGAGTATCGTGCCCAGCGCGCTATTCCCCCGGGCCGTGGCCTCGTCGCAATCGGCTCAGCAATTGGCGACCATCGTCGCCCCGGCCCTCGGTGGTTTGCTCTATGCGTTCGGCAGCGTTTGGGTGTACGGCCCGACGGTAGTGCTGTACCTGATCGCCTGCGGCTTGACCCTGAACCTGCCTGCGCGCCAGACGCCGCTGAACAAAGGCAAGGCCACCCTGGATTCGCTGCTGGCCGGGATTCGCTTTATCCGCAGCCGGCCGGACATCCTCGGCGCCATTTCCCTGGACCTGTTTGCCGTGCTGCTGGGCGGCGCCACCGCGTTGTTGCCGGTGTTCGCCAAGGACATCCTGCTGACCGGCCCCTGGGGCCTGGGCCTGTTGCGCTCGGCACCAGCGGTGGGGGCGCTGTTGATGTCGTTGTGGCTGGCGCGTTTCTCGGTGGACCGCAAGGTCGGCCGCGTGATGTTCACCGCAGTCGGGGTGTTCGGCGTGGCAACCATCGCGTTCGGGCTGTCGACCTCGTTCTGGTTTTCCCTGGGGGTGCTGGTGGTGCTGGGCGCGGCGGATATGATCAGCATGGTGATCCGGGCTTCGTTCGTGCAGTTGGAAACGCCGGATGAGATGCGCGGCCGGGTCAGCGCAGTCAACGGCCTGTTTATCGGTGCTTCCAATCAATTGGGTGAGTTCGAATCAGGGATCACCGCCCATTGGTTCGGCACCGTGCCCGCCGTCGTCATGGGTGGGATTGGTACGCTGGTAGTGACCGGGGTGTGGATCAAGCTGTTCCCGACCCTGGCGAATCGAGACCGGATGCATGTGCCGGTAGAAGAGCCCGGGCTGAAGCCCACCGCATAACCTGAGCCTTGAACAGGATAAATGTGGGAGGGGGCTTGCCCCCGATAGCGGTAGATCAGTCACATCATCCTCGACTGATACTCCGTCATCGGGAGCAAGCCCCCTCCCACATGAGTTACGCGGTGTGTTTTAGAGCACTTTGTCCAGGGTGATCGGAAACTCCCGAACCCGTTTACCAGTGGCGTGATAGATCGCATTCGCCACCGCCGCCGCCACCCCGACAATGCCGATTTCGCCCACGCCCTTGGACCCGAGCGCATTGACGATCTCGTCGTGCTCTTGGACAAACACCACGTCAATCTCACCGATATCGGCATTCACCGGGATGTGGTACTCGGCCAGGCTGTGGTTCATGTAGCGACCCAGCTGATGGTCGACCTGGGTCTCTTCGTGCAGCGCCATGCCGATGCCCCACACCACCCCGCCGAGGATCTGGCTGCGCGCCATTTTCGGGTTGACCACGCGCCCGGCCGCAATCGCGCTGACCACGCGGCTGACCTTGATGGTGCCCAAGTCTTCATCTACCCGCACTTCGACAAACACCGCCGAATGGGTGGCCGTGGCATAGCCCTCGCGCTTCTTGTCGGGCTCGCTGTCTATCTGCACCTCAAGCGCGTCCTCGCCGCTGTCCTTGACCAGTTGGGCCAACGACACACTCACGTCGCCGGTGTGCAGTTGGCCGTCTTCAAAGCGCACGGACTCGGCATCCTTGAACACCGGGTAAGTCTGCCGGGCAACGGCCAGCAGTTTGGCGGTCAAGGCCTCGCAGGCTTGCTGCACGGCGGTGCCGACGGACGACACGGTAAACGAACCGCCTTGCAGCGGCGCGGTAGGCAGTGAGGAATCACCGAGCAAAAACACCACGTCCTCCACCGCCACACCGCTGGCCTGCGCCGCGATCTGGGTCATCACGGTGTAGGTGCCCGTGCCGATATCGGTGGTGGCGCTGCTGACGGTGAGTTTGCCGCTCGTATCGAGGCGCGCCTTGGCGCTGGCTTTCATCTGCATGGCTTCCCACACACCACCGGCCATGCCCCAGCCGATCAACTGGCGGCCGTCGCGCATGCTGCGCGGTTCGGGGTTGCGCTGGCTCCAACCAAAACGCTCGGCACCTTCGCTGTAACACTCGCGCAGGGCTTTGCTCGACCAGGGCTTGTCTTCGTTCTGGTTACGTTCGGCGTAGTTGATCAGGCGCAGTTGCACCGGGTCGATGGCCAGGGCGCAGGCCAGTTCGTCCATGGCGCATTCCAGGCCGATCACGCCCAGGGCGGCGCCGGGAGCGCGCATGTCCAGTGGGGTGAAGACGTCCAGCGGCACCAATTTGTAGGTCAATTGCACGTTATCGCAGTGGTAGAGCATGCCGCTCCATTCCACCACGTGTTCGCTGAAATCCTCGAAGCGCGAAGTCTGGCCAATCGCGGTATGCCCCAGGGCCAGCAAGCGCCCGTTGGCGGCGGCGCCCATCTGCAAGCGCTGCAAGGTGCGCGGGCGGTAGCCGAAGGTGAACATCTGTTGGCGGGTCAGGGTCACGCGCACCGAGCGCTTGAGCGCCAGCGATGCCATCACCGCCAGCGGCAATTGGTACTGCGGGCGCAGGCCCGAACCAAAGGCGCCACCGACGAACGCGGCGAAGATGCGTACCTGGCTTTTGTCCAGGCCAAAGACTTTTTGCACATACGCCTGGCAGTTCTGCGGGCCCTGGGTTTTATCGTGGATATGCAGGGTGCCGTCGGGCTGGTACAGCACGGTGCTGGCGTGGGGTTCCATCGGGTTATGGTGTTCGATGGGCGTGCTGTAGTGCAGATCGAGGCTGATGGCGGCACCGGCCCATTCGGCCTGGAAGTTGCCACGCGGCCCGGGCGGCGTCTGAGGTGAAGGGTGAGCCGATTGCTGCTGGGCGATCAGGTCGGTTTCGAAGCCTTCCGCCGCGTATTCGATGTCGACCAGCGAGCCAGCATGCCGCGCCAACTCCAGGTTATCGGCGATCACCAGGGCCAGGGGCTGGCCGCTGTAGAGCACGCGGTCGTTATACAGCGGGCGAAATGGCGAACCGTCGGCAGCATCCGCATCGGCGAACGCATCGTCGTAGCTGGCGATTTTCGGGCGATTGAGGTGATGGATGACCTCCACCACACCCGGCAGTGCCAAAGCCCTGGAGGCATCGATGCGCAGGACACGGCCTTTGGCGATGGTGCTCGACACCACGCTGCCATGCAGCAGGCCGTCCTCGGGAAATTCACCGGCATAACGCGCTTTGCCGGTGACCTTGAGCAGACCGTCGACACGGTCCAGGGGTTTGCCGATGGCGCTCATGGCTGTTCTCCTGCGACCGCAGCGTCGCTCAGTGCACGAATGATTGCGCGGCGCGCCAGCTTGATCTTGAAGCCGTTGTGTTGCAGCGGCTCGGCATCCTGCAGCAGGGCATCGGCAGCGTTACTGAAGGTTTCGCGGCTGACGCTGCGACCTATCAGCGACGCCTCTACCGCGCGGTCGCGCCAGGGTTTGTGCGCCACACCGCCAAGGGCCAGGCGGGCGTCGATGATCTCGTCGCCGTTCAACTCCAACGCGGCGGCAACCGACACCAGCGCGAACGCGTAGGACGCACGGTCGCGAATTTTCAGGTAATGGCTGTGGCGGGCTAGGTTATCGGCAGGCAATTCAATGGCGGTGATCAGTTCGTCGTCGGCCAATTGGTTGTCGCGTTGCGGTGCATCGCCGGGCAGGCGGTGGAAGTCGGCGAACTCGATGACCCGCGCCCCGCCGCGCCCTTCGACATGCACCCGCGCCTCCAGCGCCGCCAGGGCCACGCACATGTCCGAAGGGTGGGTGGCGACGCACTGCTCGCTGGCGCCGAGGATCGCATGGATGCGGTTCAAGCCGGTGCGCGCCGGGCAGCCGCTGCCGGGCTCACGCTTGTTGCACGGCACCGTGGCGTCATAGAAATAGTAGCAACGGGTGCGTTGCAGCAGGTTGCCACCGGTACTGGCCATGTTGCGCAGTTGCGGCGAGGCTCCGGCAAGAATGGCTTGGGACAGCAATGGGTAACGCTGCTCAATCAGCGGGTGCCAGGCCAGGTCGGCATTGCTCACCAGCGCGCCGATACGCAGGCCGCCGTCGGCGGTTTCTTCGATGGCATTGAGCGGCAGTCCGGTGATATCGATCAGGTGTTCGGGGCGGCTGATGTTCTCTTTCATCAGGTCCAGCAGGTTGGTGCCCCCGGCAATGAAGCGCGATGCCGCGCTGCTCAGGTGCACCGCCTCGTGCACGTCGGCCGGTTTGCTGTAATGGAAGGGGTTCATTGCTCACCTCCCCGGTTGCTGCACGCCGGCAGCGCCTCTTCGATGGCCGCGCGGATATTGCTGTAGGCACCGCAGCGGCACAGATTGCCGCTCATCAATTCCTGCACCTGGGCACTGTCGTGGGCGCGGCCTTCGTTGGCCAGGCCGACCGCCGAGCAGATCTGGCCGGGAGTGCAGTAACCGCATTGGAAGGCGTCGTGCTTGATGAAGGCTTGCTGCATTGGGTGCAGCTGGTCGCCGTCGGCCAGGCCTTCAATGGTGGTCAGCTCGGCGCCGTCGCACATTACGGCCAGGGTCAGGCAGGCGTTTACGCGCTTGCCGTCACGCAAGACGGTGCAGGCGCCACATTGGCCGTGGTCGCAGCCCTTTTTGCTGCCGATCAGGTCCAATTGTTCGCGCAGCAGGTCCAGCAAGGTGGTCCAGGGCAACACACTCAATTGGCGATCCTGGCCATTCAAGGTCAAGCGTATCGGGTGGGCGACGAACGGCTGGGCCGCCGCGCCATTGGGGGTCGCGCTCATAAACACCTCACGGGTTGATGTACATCCGCGGCGTTCAGGGAAATCGCCGTCTCAGGGGTACGACTTCCCAGGGTTTTGAGCGTTCAAGCCAATTGATCAGCGGATATTGAGCTGGGCTTTCAGGGTGTTTTGCGGAGGATTGATCGAGGTATTGGTGAACTCGAACCAACCCTGGGCTTGCACGTTGAGGTCAAACACATAGATGTAGCCCATCAGTGTGCCCACGCCGTTACAGGCCTCACTGATGTTGCCCACCTGGCACACCGCCGTGCGCTGCCCGTTCAACTCGGCGCCATTGAAGCGGCCCATCGGGCTGTTGCCCAGGCCGACCTCCATCACCGAGACCTTCGTGGGCCCACGATGCTCGCACATCTGGGTGGTCTGCACACGGTCCGGGATGGCCTCGCTGCACTTCGCCGATTCGACCTTGAACACCCGCACCTCGCTCAAGGCCGGTGCAGCCGCGCCCCACACCGGTGCCGCGCCGAGCCACAGGCCCAGACAAGGGATCAGAGCTAGACTCCACGCGTTGGCTTTTTTCATGCTGTCGATGACCTGCTGTTGAACGTCGGCGCAGTATGCCTCAAGGCCATGCGCCACACAGCCTCGGCTGCTGGTATGATGCGCCGCTTTTTCCGATCCTCTCTGAAGCCACAAGCGCTTGGCGCAGTTTGTGCTTTGACTTAGAGGTCAACAAATCACGACGCAAGATAGCGTCACAGGGAGCCGGCATGCTGGAAAAGCTGTTTCAACTCAAAGCCCACAACACCAACGTGCGCACCGAGATTCTCGCGGGTATCACGACATTCCTGGCCATGGCCTACATCCTGTTCGTGAACCCGAGCATCCTCGGCGAAACCGGCATGGACAAAGGCGCGGTGTTTGTCGCGACCTGCCTGGCGGCGGCCATCGGTTCGACCGTGATGGGCCTGATCGCCAACTACCCGATCGCCCTCGCGCCGGGCATGGGCCTCAATGCCTTCTTCACCTACACCGTGGTCCTGCACATGGGCCACACCTGGCAGGTGGCATTGGGCGCGGTGTTCATTTCGGCGGTGCTGTTCTTCCTGCTGTCGATCTTCCGTATCCGTGAGTGGATCATCAACAGCATTCCCCTGCCCCTGCGCTCGGCGATTGCCGCCGGTATCGGCCTGTTCCTGGCGCTGATCGCCTTGCACAACGCCGGTATCGTGGTCGCAAATCCGGCCACCCTGGTGGGCCTGGGCGACCTGAAACAACCGGCGCCGATCCTGGCCACCCTCGGGTTTGTGCTGATCGTGGCGCTGGAAGCCCTGGCCGTACGTGGTGCGGTGCTGATCGGCATCCTGGCGGTGACCATCGTGTCCATTGTGATGGGCTTCACCCCATTCGGCGGCGTGACCTCGATGCCACCGTCCCTGGCCCCGACCTTCCTGCAACTGGACATCAAGGGCGCGCTGGACATCGGCCTGGTCAGCGTGATCTTCGCGTTCCTGTTCGTCGACCTGTTCGACAACTCCGGCACCCTGATCGGCGTCGCCAAGCGCGCCGGCCTGATGGGCAAGGACGGCCACATGCCGAAAATGGGCCGTGCGCTGATCGCCGACAGTACGGCGGCCATGGCCGGCTCGCTGCTGGGTACTTCGACCACCACCAGCTACATCGAATCTGCCGCTGGCGTGAGCGCCGGTGGCCGTACCGGCTTGACCGCCATCGTGGTCGCGATCCTGTTCCTGCTGGCGCTGTTCTTCTCACCGCTGGCAGCCAGCGTACCGGCCTTCGCCACCGCGCCGGCGCTGCTGTTCGTGGCCGTCTTGATGACGTCCGGCCTGGCCGAAATCGACTGGGATGACATTACTGTGGCCGCGCCGGTGGTAATCACCGCCCTGGCGATGCCCTTCACTTACTCCATCGCCAACGGCATCGCCTTCGGTTTCATCGCCTGGACCGCCATCAAGCTGCTTTCGGGCCGCTACCGTGAGCTGAACCCGGCCCTGGTGATTCTGTCGATTCTGTTCGTGATCAAGCTGGGCTGGTTCAACGCATGACTTTCGACGCCGCACACTACACCGCTCAACTGCAAGACAAGGTCACGCGCCTGCGTGACCTGCTGGCACCGTTCGACGCCCCCGAGCCGCAGGTTTTCGACTCGCCGCTGCAGCACTTCCGCCTGCGCGCGGAGTTCCGCCTGTGGCGCGAAGGCGGCGAGCGCCACTACGCGATGTTCGCCCAGGACGACAAGCGCACGCCGATCCTGATCGAAGCGTTTCCCATCGCCAGCCAGCGCATCAACCAGTTGATGCCGCAGCTCAAGGCCGCCTGGCAAGCCAGTGCCGCCCTGAGCCACAAACTGTTCCAGGTGGAGTTCCTCACCACCCTGGCCGGCGACGCGATGATCACCCTGTGCTATCACCGCCCGCTGGATGAACACTGGCACACCGCAGCGAACAAGCTGGCGGCTGAGCTGAACGTGAGCATCATTGGCCGCTCCAAGGGCAAGCGCGATGTGATCGGCCGCGACTACGTGGTGGAAAAACTCGAGGTCGGTGGCCGCACCTTCAGCTACCGCCAACCCGAAGGCGCCTTCACCCAGCCCAACGGCACGGTGAACCAGAAGATGCTCAACTGGGCGTACGACGCCCTGGGTGATCGCCCGGACGACTTGCTGGAACTGTACTGCGGCAACGGCAACTTCACCCTGCCGCTGGCGACCCGCGTGCGTAACGTGCTGGCCACCGAAATCAGCAAGACCTCGGTGAATGCGGCCCTGAGCAACCTCGATGAAAATGCCGTGGATAACGTCACCCTGGTGCGCCTCTCCGCCGAAGAACTCACCGCGGCCCTGAATGAAGTGCGCCCGTTCCGCCGCCTGCACGGCATCGACTTAAAAAGCTACGCATTCGGCAGCGTCTTCGTCGACCCGCCCCGCGCCGGCATGGACCCGGACACCTGCGAACTGACCCGGCGCTTCGACAACATCCTGTATATCTCCTGCAACCCGGAGACGTTGGCGGCGAACATCGCGCAGTTGCACGACACGCACCGCATTACCCAGTGTGCAATGTTTGACCAGTTTCCGTGGACGCATCATATGGAGTCCGGTGTATTGCTGACCCGCCGATAAGCGCAGGGCACCGCTGAAGAAAATGGGGAGCGAGTTTGCTCGCTCCCCAGCGGACCCTCCCCGCACAAGCGATTAAAAGTTCGATAATCGAACACATCCGCTAGGTTTAATTGACCAAATTAACCAACCAGTACATTTTATCCGCATAACCAATAAGAACTGCGGAGACCCCTCTATGCCACCCATTGTGCTGGTGCTCAACGGCCCCAATCTCAACCTGCTCGGTACCCGCGAGCCTGCCACCTATGGCCACGAAACCCTGGCCGACATCGCCGCCCTGTGTGGGCGCAGCGCGGAAAAGCTCGGGCTGACCATCGAGTTTCGCCAGACCAACCACGAGGGCGAACTGCTCGACTGGATTCACGCCGCCCGCGCCCGTTGCGCCGGGATCGTGATCAACCCGGCGGCCTGGACTCATACCTCGGTGGCGATTCGCGATGCGCTGGTGGCCAGCGAAGTGCCGGTGATCGAGGTGCATTTATCCAACGTGCATGCCCGTGAGGCGTTTCGTCATCACTCCTTTGTCTCGCCCATCGCCAAGGCGGTGCTGGCCGGGTTTGGCAGCCATGGCTACCACTTGGCCCTGGAACATTTCAGCCACTCGTTGAAAGGATGCGCCTGATGAAACCACGCGTTCTCGCCGGCCTGATCGGCGCCGGCATCCAGGCCTCCCGCACGCCCGCCCTGCATGAGCAGGAAGGTGACGCCCAGGGCCTGCGCTACCTGTATCGCCTGATCGACCTGCAAGCGCTACGCCTGGACAGCCACGCCCTGCCCGAGCTGCTACGTGCCGCCGAGCAGATGCATTTCACCGGCTTGAACATTACCTACCCGTGCAAGCAGGCGATCCTGCCGTTGCTCGATGAATTGTCCGACGAGGCAAAGGGCATTGGCGCGGTCAACACCGTGGTGTTCAAAGACGGCAAGCGCATCGGCCATAACACCGATTGCCTGGGGTTTGCTGAGGGTTTTCGACGCAACTTGAATGACGTGCCGCGCCAGCGCGTGGTGCAGATGGGCGCCGGCGGCGCAGGCGCGGCAGTGGCGCATGCGCTGCTGGCCGAGGGCGTTGAACAGCTGAGCATTTTTGACCTGGACAGCCTCCGCGCCCGCGAGCTTGTGGATAACCTCGCCCGGCGTTTTGGCAACGGTCGCGCCCAGGTCGGCAGCGACTTGACCAACGCCATGGCGGAGGCGGACGGCCTGGTCAACACCACACCGATGGGCATGGCCAAGCTGCCCGGCACACCGGTGCCCCCCGCGTTATTACATGCAGGGCTGTGGGTGGCGGAAATCGTGTATTTCCCATTGGAAACCGAGTTGCTGCGCGACGCACGCGCCTTGGGTTGCCGCACGTTGGATGGCGGCAATATGGCGGTGTTTCAGGCGGTGAAGGCGTTTGAGTTATTCAGTGGCGAGGCGGCGGATGCTTGCAGGATGTTGGCGCACTTCCAGAGCATGAATAAGCCACTGTAGAAACCGAAATCCAAATGTGGGAGGGGGCTTGCTCCCACATTGACCGCGTACAGCCAGTTCTCAGGCTTGCAGATAACGCAACACCGACTCGCAGATCATCTCCCGATGCCGCTGCTTGATCGCCTCATCCGACAGTTCAATCTGAAAAATCTCACTGAAGGTATGCCGGTTGGATACACGGTAAAAACTGAACGAGTTGATCAACAGGTGCACATCCAGCGGCTCCAACCCTTCGCGAAACAGCCCCATTTCAGCGCCGCGACGCAGGGTCTCACCGAGCCCCTCGAGGATTTTGCTGTTCATGTCCTTGATCGTACTGGTGCGCTTGACGTACTCGGCGTTGTGGATATTTTCGATGCTGACAATGCGCACGAAATCCACGTTCTGGTCATGGTGGTCGAAGGTGAACTCCACCAGCCGGCGGATCGCTTCGCGCGGCTCCAGGGCCGTGAGGTTCATGCGGGTTTCGGTGTTGCGAATATCGCCGTAGAGCTTCTCCAGCACCTCGACGTAGAGCTGCTCCTTGCTGCCGAAGTAGTAATAGATCATGCGCTTGGAGGTGTGGATGCGCTCGGCGATGGCGTCCACGCGGGCGCCGGACAGGCCCTGCTGAACGAACTCGACAATGGCTTCCTGGAGAATATTCTCGCGGGTCTTTTCCGGATTGTTCTTGCGACTCTTGCGCGGTGCATCTGACACGGCAGAGAGGTCGGGAGTCAGGGTCATGGTGCGCTCACGGCGTTTTTATGCAGGCCCGATTATGGGCCGAGGCGCTCCCCGAAGGAAGCACCTCCCCACCGTTATAAACGCGCCTGACGCACCGCACCGCTGCGCGACTTGGCCATCGCCGCCAAACGCACCGCCACGTTGGCCGCGCCATAACCGGCATAGCCGTTCTTGCGCTGGATGATCTCGAAGAAAAACCGGCCCTCGAAGGCTTCGGTGTAGACATGAAACAGCTCACCGCCCTGGGCGTCGCGGTCGTACAGCACGTTGTAGTACGCCAGTTCGCTGAGGAACTCATCGTCGAAATCAAAGCGTGCGGCCAAATCGTCGTAGTAGTTGAGCGGGATATCCAACAGCGGCACCCCGGCCTCCTTGGCCCGGCGCACCTCGGCGAAAATATCCGCGCAATCGAAGGCAATGTGGTGCACGCCCGAGCCGCGATAGCTCGAAAGCGCGTGGGAAATGGCGGTATTGCGGTTCTCGGAAATATTCAGCGGCAGGCGAATCGAACTGCAGCGGCTGCGCAGTGCGCGGCTTTTGACCAGGCCGTAAGGGTCGGGCAGCACCACTTCGTCATCGGCTTCAAAATCCAGCAAGCTTTTGTAGAACAGCACCCAGCTGTCGAGGCTGTCGGCCGGCAGGGCCATGGCCATATGGTCGATGCGCAGCAAGCCGCCGCTGGCGGTGACGGGTTGCAGGTTGAAATCGGTGTCGTATAGCCCGCCTTCGCTTTGGTCCACCAGGTAAATCAAGCTGCCGTCCGGCGCGCGCACGGCCGCCAACTCCAGCTCATTGGGCCCGACCAGGCCGCGATAGGGCTGGCCCTTGTAGGCCACCGCCCGTTCCAACGCCTTGGCGCTGTCCTTGACCCGAATCGCCGTGGCACACAACGACGGCCCATGGGCCTCGAAAAAGTTGTGGGCAAAGGAATAAGGTTCGCAATTGAGGATCAGGTTGATATCGCCCTGGCGCAACAGGCTCACGTTCTTGGAACGATGCTGGCCGGCCTTGGCGAAGCCCAGGCGTTCCAACCAATGGGTCAGCTTCGCGCCGAGGCTTTCATCCACCGCAAATTCGAGGAATTCGATGCCGTCGTACTCGCTGGCCGCCGGGGTCTCGAACAGGATATCCACGGGCGCGGCGGGTTGTTCCGCCGCCAGGCGCTGGCGGGTTTTCTCTTCCAGGTACAGCAACGAGCGCAAACCATCTGCCGCATTGGCCCGAGTCGGTGCGGCGCGAAAGCCGTCGTTGAAAATCTCCAGGGACAACGGCCCGGTGTAGCCACTCTGGATGATCGGCGCGAGAAACCCAGCCAGGTCGAACTCACCCTGGCCGGGGAAGCAGCGAAAATGCCGGCTCCACTCCAGCACATCCATGGCCAGGATTGGCGCGTCGGCCATTTGCACGAAGAAGATTTTGTCGCCTGGGATTTCGGCGATGGCGCTCGGGTCGCCCTTGAGCGACAAGGTATGAAAACTGTCGAGCAACACACCCAGGCTGGGATGGTCCACCTGGCGTACCAGGTTCCATACCTGCTGCCAGGTGTTCACATGCTTGCCCCAGGCCAGCGCCTCATAGCCGATTCGCAAACCACGGCGGCCCGCGTGTTCGGCCAGCAGGCTGAGGTCGTCCAGCAGGATGCGTTCATCGCCCACGCAATCGGCCGAGGCATTACTGCACACCAGCACCAGGTCGGTGCCCAGCTCCTGCATCAGATCGAATTTGCGCTCGGCGCGCTCGAGGTTGCGCGCCAGACGATCACGGCGGCAGCCCTCGAAGTCTCGAAACGGCTGGAACAAGGTAATGGCGATGCCCAAGTCGGCGCACATCTGCCTGACTTCACGCGGGCTGCCGTCGTAGTACAACAGGTCGTTTTCAAAAATCTCAACGCCATCAAACCCGGCGGCGGCAATGGCTTCGAGCTTTTCCGGCAGTGTGCCGCTCAACGACACGGTAGCGATGGAACGTTGCATGGGTCACTCCCGGCAATTGTTGTTTATGGCAAATTATTCGCCCACAGCCTACACGCGGCAATTAAAATGTACGAACCGGTTAGTTTTTGGTGCGATTATCGAACACTATGCCCCTTTGATGAATTGACGACTTTTTAACCACTGCGCACCATCGACCTTGCACCAAGACCCAGATCACACCATAAAAATTTCAAAAACGGGTACGACCTCATGCCTCTGCAAAATTCCGCCCTGGCCGCGCGCCCCGGCACCCCGCACGCCGGCATCGGCGACAAGATCCGCGGCGCCCTGGCCGTGGGTAAAACCCGCTGGGGCATGCTGGCCCTGGTGTTCTTCGCCACCACCCTCAACTACATCGACCGCGCCGCCCTGGGCGTGATGCAACCGATTCTGGCCAAGGAAATGAGCTGGACGGCGATGGATTACGCCAACATCAACTTCTGGTTTCAGGTCGGCTACGCCATCGGCTTTGTGCTGCAGGGCCGCTTGATCGACCGAGTAGGCGTCAAGCGCGTGTTTTTCTGCGCGGTGCTGTTGTGGAGCCTGGCCACCGGCGCCCACGGCCTGGCCACCTCGGCCGTCGGCTTCATGGTCTGCCGGTTTATCCTCGGGCTGACCGAGGCCGCCAACTACCCGGCGTGCGTGAAAACCACGCGACTGTGGTTTCCGGCCGGCGAGCGCGCGGTGGCGACCGGTATCTTCAACGCCGGCACCAACGTCGGCGCGATGATGACGCCCATGCTGCTGCCGTTGATCCTGCACGTGTGGGGCTGGCAGGCGGCGTTCCTGTGCATGTCGGCGCTCGGGGGTATCTGGCTGGTGTTGTGGGGCTTGAAGTACTACAACCCGGAAGAGCATCCCACCGTTAAACAATCCGAATTGGACTACGTGCAACAGGAAGTCGAGCCGGAACAACCCCGCGTACCGTTCAGCCGCATCCTGCGCATGCGCGGCACCTGGGCCTTCGCGCTGGCGTACTCGCTGACCGCGCCGGTGTTCTGGTTCTACCTGTACTGGCTGCCGCCATTCCTGAACCAGCAATACAACCTGGGCATCAACGTGACGCAGATGGGCATTCCGCTGATCATCATCTACCTCACCGCCGACTTCGGCAGCGTGGGCGGCGGCATTCTGTCCTCGTTCCTGATCGGTCGCGGGATGAACTCGATCAAGGCACGGCTGCTGTCGATGTTCTTGTTCGCCTGCTGCATCGTCGGCGTGATCATGGCGGCCGGCTCCAGCCAATTGTGGGTCGCGGTGTTCGCCATCTCCCTGGCCATCGGCGCGCACCAGGCCTGGACCGCCAACATCTGGAGCCTGGTGATGGACTACACGCCCAAGCACATGATGAGCACGGTGTTCGGCTTCGGCGGCATGTGCGCGGCCATCGGCGGCATGTTCATGACCCAGATCGTCGGCCATATCCTCACCGTAACCAACAACAACTACACGCTGTTGTTCACCCTGATTCCGGCGATGTATTTCATCGCACTGGTATGGATGTACTTCATGGCGCCGCGCAAGATTCCTACGGTAGAGGTGTAATCAACGCCGCCGCTGCTGCCAGGCAGCGGCCAAGCCGCTCATGCAGATCACCCCGATACCGACCACCGTGGTCATGTCGGGGGTATGGCTGAACACCAGCCAACCCAACAACCCCGCAAACACGATCTGGCAATAGCCGAACGGCGCCAGCAAGGCCGGCGCCGCGAAGCGGAACGCCTGGGTGAGCATCAAGTGCGCGGTCATCCCACAGGTGCCCAGCGCCAGCATCATCACCCCATGCCACAGGGTCGGCACCTGCCAGAAGAACGGCACCATCGCACTCATCACCAGGGTGTTGCACAGGCCGGCGAAGAAGTTGCTGGTGGTGGGGCTGTCGTATTGGCTGAGGATGCGCGTGAGCAGTTGGTAGAAGCAGAAGAACAGCGCCGAGCACAGTGGCAGCAGCACCGCCGGGGTGAACAGCTCACCGCCCGGATGGATGATGATCACCACGCCGACAAACCCGCAGATCACCGCCAGCCATTGGCCACGCGTGACGTGCTCGCCGAGCAGGGGCACCGAGAGCGCGGTCACCAGGATCGGCGCAAGGAAGTTCACCGCCGTGGCTTCCGCCAACGGGATGTAATGCAGCGCTGTGGTGAAGAACAGGCTGGTGCCCAACAAGCACAACGCCCGCACCACCTGCATCCCCGGCCGTTTGCTGCGCAGCACGCGCAGGCCCGATTGCGGCAGGAAGATCCCGGCCATCAGCAAGGTGTGCACCATGTACCGCGCCCACACCACCATCACGATCGGGTAGAACCCGGCCAGGTATTTGGACAGGGCGTCGTGGCTGGAGAACAGGAACGTCGCCAGCACAATCAGCAGGATGCCTTTGAAGGGATGGTTGACGCCGGAAAGCGGGGTACTGACAGTCATTGAATTCTCTTGTGTGGCGAGCTGAATACGGTGGCACTCAACCGAAGTAATCTAGCAGCCGGGCATGCGTCTGCCCCAAGAGCATAACCAAACACCGGGCGAACAGCGCACTAAATCAGTGGATTTGAGTCCAACCCTGCACGCGCGCCCCGGCGTTGCACACTTTTTAATCAAGGCCCTGCCGCTATGAAAAAAATCCTGTTTGCCCTGTCTGCCCTCGCCTTGCTCTCTGCCTGCGATAAAACGCCGAAAGAAGCCCCCAAGCCCGCCCCCGCGTCCGTGCAGGCGACCCTGGTACCGGAAACCCCACCCACCGATAAATGGGTCGGCAAGTGGATCGGCGTCGAAGGCCTGAACCTCACCATCGCCAAGGACGACAGCATCGGCCGCGGCCACTACCTTCTGACCATGCAGTATGGCCTCGATGCCGACGCTTCGGGCACGTTCAAAGGCCAGGCAACCGATGACGGCATCGCCTTCACCCGCCCGGACGGCCCGCAGGTGCTGCGCGCCGGGGATGGCGCAGCCACTGGCTTGAAATGGCTGGCCGATAAAAAAGACTGCCTGATTGTCGCCAGCGGCGAAGGCTATTGCCGTTAACTACGACCATACTCCATCCATATTTTTGCCGGACCGTTAACAAGAGGATTGCCCCATGCTATGGAAAAAAGGCCGACGCAGCGACAACGTGGTGGATGCCCGCGATGACAGCGGCGGCGGCGGTGGCGGGATGCGCTTCGGTGGCGGCAAGGGCCTGAGCCTGACCGCTATCGTGTTGATTGTCGGCATCGGCTGGCTCACCGGCCAGGACCCGATGCAGATCCTCGGCCAATTGACCGGCCAGATGGAGCAGGCGCCGTCGGTCAGCACGCAATCGCGTCAGGCTCCGCCGGCCAACGACGAGCAGGCCGACTTCGTGCGCGCGGTGCTGGGCGATACCGAAGACACCTGGGGCCACGTGTTCCAGGAGAACGGCCTGGCCTACAAGAACCCGAAACTGATCCTGTTCCGTGGCCGGGTGAACTCCGCCTGCGGGGGCGCCACCTCGGCCAGCGGCCCGTTCTATTGCCCGGCTGACCAGCAGGTGTACCTGGACCTGGATTTTTTCCGTGAAATGTCGCAACGCTTCCAGGCCGCCGGCGATTTCGCCCAGGCGTATGTGATCGCCCACGAAGTCGGGCATCACGTACAAACCCTGCTTGGCATCTCGTCCAAGATCCAGGCCGCGCGCCAGCAGGGCCGGCCGATGCAAGGCGACGGTGGCCTGCTGGTCCGCCAGGAGCTGCAGGCTGACTGCTTTGCCGGCGTCTGGGCCAACCGCGCGCAAAAACGCCTGGACTGGCTGGAACCCGGCGATATCGAAGAAGCACTGAATGCCGCCAACGCCATCGGCGATGACCGCCTGCAGCAACAGGGCCAAGGGCGCGTGGTGCCGGACTCGTTTACCCACGGCACGTCGGCTCAGCGCGTGCGCTGGTTCAAGACCGGCTTCGCCCAGGGCCAGATCTCCCAATGCGACACCTTTACGGCCAAGAGTCTTTAAATGCATAAACGCGTGGGCTGGCTGCTGGCGTGGTTGATGTCCTGTTCAGCGTTGGCTGCCGAACACGGCGTCAACCTGGTCAGCCCTGAGCGTTTTCATGTGGATGCGGGCGAGCTCAGCCTGGGCCTGAGCCAGGATTGGCGCCAACCGCTGCCGGAGGTCACGCGGGCGCTGATTATCGTGCATGGCCGCCTGCGCAATGCGCAGACCTATCTGAAAAGCGGTATCGATGCCGCCGCCCATGCTGGCGTTGGGGCACATGTGCTGGTGATCGCGCCGCAGTTTCTCAACCAGTCGGACATTAAACGTCACCACCTGGATGACCAGGTGCTGCGCTGGAAGGGCAATGACTGGATGGCTGGCGCGCCGTCCATCGGTCCGGGCCGGGTCAGCTCTTTTGGCGCTCTCGACCAGATCATCAAGCACCTGGGCAACCGCACCCTGTTCCCGGCGCTCAAGGAAATCGTCGTCGCTGGGCATTCCGGTGGCGGCCAGGTGGTGCAGCGTTTCGCGGTCACCGGCCACCCGCACCCGATGCTGCAGACCGAAGGCATCCGCCTGCGTTATGTGGTGGCCAACCCATCGTCCTACGCCTACTTCAGCCCACAGCGGCCAGTGCCGTTTGAAACGGCGAGTTGCCCTGGCTTCAACGAGTGGAAGTACGGCATGCAAGGCCTGCCGGATTACGCCAAGGGCCAGGGCGCCGAGCAACTGGAGCAGGCTTATGTTTCACGCGATGTCACTTACCTGCTGGGCCAACAAGACACCGACCCCAACCACCCGGCGCTGGATAAAGGCTGCGAAGCCGAAACCCAGGGTGCGTATCGGCTGATTCGTGGGCACAACTATTTTGACGCCCTCAAGCAGCGGCATCCGCAGTTGGGTCATAGGCTGGTAGAAGTGCCTGGGGTTGGGCATGACGGGGATAAAATGTTTACCTCGCCGCATGGGCAGAACGTGTTGTTCCCGCACTGACTGAAGAAACCGGATTAAAAATGTGGGAGGGGGCTTGCCCCCGATGGCGGTGTGTCAGCCAGCACATATTTAGCTGACAGACCGCTATCGGGGGCAAGCCCCCTCCCACATTTGATCGTCATTGCCTGGGCTGGATCATCTGGCGCAATACCGTGCAATCCTCGGCATGCCAATCCGCCAACTCGGGCCACGGGTTATCCGGCAGGTTCACCAACACCGTCCGCGCACCGGCCGCCCGGCCGCAATCCAGGTCAAAGCGGTAATCGCCCACCATCACCATCTCGCTCGGTGCGACATCCCAGGCCGCCGCCAGCTTCAGCAAGCCGCCCGGATCCGGCTTGGGCGGTGCGTCCTCACGCCCTAGCACGTCTTCGGCGGCAAAACAGTCCGCCAGGCCAATCGCTGCCAGGGTGACATGCGCCAGTTCCTGCGCGTTGCGCGTCAAAATGCCCAGGCGATAACCGCGTCCGGCCAGCTCGCGCACCAGGTCCACCGCGCCCTCGGCGGCGACCGAACCCAGCGCCAGTTCGCGCTCGTGTTCCAGCAACCAGGCGTGCTTGGCCGCCGCGATATCCACCGGCAACGCGGCAAGGTGCGTGAGAATATCGTCTTCGGCGGGAATCTCCAGCGCCACGCGGATGGCCGCGAAATCATGCACGGCCACCGTGAGGGTGCCGTCCATGTCAAACACCCAATGCCGGACGTCGGCCAGGCTCATGCCCAGTCCTTGCGATGGCGAATCAAGCCTTCCTGGGTCACCGACGCCACCAGTTGCCCGGCGCGGTTGTACACGCTGCCCCGGGAAAAACCTCGGGAATTGCCGGCCCATGGGCTGTCCATGGCATACAGCAACCAGTCATCGGCGCGCAGATCAGCGTGGAACCACAGCGCGTGGTCGAGGCTGGCGACCTGCATGTCTTTGTGCCACACGGTCTTGCCATGGGGCAGCAGCGAGGTGGTCAACAGGCCGAAGTCCGAGGCGTAGGCCAGCAGGTATTTATGCAACGCCGGCGCATCGGCCAGGGCGCCGTCGGCACGAAACCACACGTACTTGACCGGGTCGGACGGCTGCGGGTTGAACGGGTCTTTTTCGGTCACCGGGCGCACTTCGATGGGCTTGGGGCACAGCAGCTTGTCGCGCATATGCTCGGGGATCAGGTGCGCGCGCTGCTGGGTCAGCTCCAGCTCCGACGGCAGGTTCTCCGGGCCGACCACCACGGGCATGGTGGTCTGGTGTTCGAAACCTGCTTCGTCGTACTGGAACGAGGTGGTGCAGGTGAAAATCGGGTGGCCCTTCTGGATCGCCGTGACGCGGCGGGTGCTGAAACTGCCGCCGTCGCGCACGCGGTCCACCGAATACACCACCGGCAACGCGGCGTCGCCTGGACGCAGGAAATAACCGTGCAGCGAATGTACGTGGCGCGCTTCTTCGACGGTCTGGCTGGCCGCCGACAGCGACTGGCCGAGCACCTGGCCACCGAACAATTGGCGAAAACCCAGGTCCTGGCTGCGGCCGCGAAAGAGGTTTTCCTCGATCGGCTCCAGGGTCAGCAAGTCCACCAGATCTTCCAATACTTGGCTCATAGAGCAACTCCTAAACTCGATAGGGCATTCCGGGCTGCTTATCCGTGCAGCGTGTCCAACCATTGGGCGCGGGTGATGCGGTATAAAACATGCGGACGCAGCAGGTCATCGGCTGCGACCTTGGGGTGTTCGAAATCTGCCTGCGGATCGTAATGCATACCGATGGCCTGCATGACTTTTTGTGATGGCAGATTGGCCTCGGTGGTGAAGGCGACGACCTCATCCAGGCTCAAGCGATCGAAACCACAGCGAAATGCGGTCCAGGCCGCCTCGCTGGCGTAACCCAGGCCCCAGTGCTCGCGAGCCAGACGCCAGCCGATTTCCACCGCCGGGGTGAAATTCGCTTCAAAACTGACGTTCTGCAGCCCGGTGAGGCCGATGAATTCACCGGTGTCCTTGCGCTGCAAGGCCCAAAAGCCAAAACCATATTCGGCGAAGTGGCCGCGGATCCGGCCAATCAGTGCAGCGCTTTCCAGGTGGCTCAATTTAGCCGGGAAATAACGCATCACCTGCGGGTCGGCGCACATCTGCGCAAAGGCCTGCAGGTCGCTGTCACGCCATTGGCGCATGATCAGACGTGCGCTTTCCAATTCCAGTATCGGCTCCATGGGTCCCCTCCCTTGCCATGTGCGTGAGTGTACAGCGCTGGTAAGATCCGACGCAGATTCCAGTCAGAAAATCCCATGCCCTTGCCATTGATCTACCACGATGACTACAGCCCCGAGTTCCCGGCGGACCACCGCTTCCCCATGGACAAGTTTCGCCTGTTGCGCGATCACTTGGTGGATAGCGGCCTGACCGAGGACAGCCGTTTGCTGCGCCCGCAGCTGTGCCCGCCAGAGATTCTGGGCCTGGCCCATGAACCTGGGTATATCGAACGCTATATGAGCGGCGAGTTGTCTCGCGAGGACCAACGGCGCCTCGGCCTGCCGTGGAGCGAAGCCCTGGCGCGCCGCACCGTGCGTGCGGTGGGTGGCTCGATCCTCGCGGCGGAGCAGGCGCTGGAGCACGGCCTGGCCTGCCACCTGGCCGGGGGCACCCATCACGCCCACTACGATTACCCGGCGGGCTTTTGCATCTTCAATGACCTGGCAGTGATCAGCCATTACCTGCTGGCCAGCGGCCGGGTCAACCGTGTGCTGATCTTCGACTGCGACGTACACCAGGGCGACGGCACCGCGCGCATCCTGCATGACACGCCGGACGCCATCACTGTATCGCTGCACTGCGAAAAAAACTTTCCGGCGCGCAAGGCGCAGAGCGACTGGGACATTCCGTTACCGATGGGCATGGGCGATGCCGACTACCTCAAGGTGGTGGATGACGCGCTCAACTACCTGCTGCCGCTCTACCAGCCGGACCTGGTGCTGTACGACGCGGGCGTGGACGTACACAAGGACGACGCACTCGGCTACCTCAAGCTGACCGATGCCGGCGTCGCCGCTCGCGATGAAAGCGTGATGCGTCACTGCCTGGGCCGCGACATTCCGCTGATGGGCGTGATCGGTGGCGGCTACAGCAAGGACCGCCCTGCCCTGGCCCGCCGCCACGGCATCCTGCACCACAGCGCGCAGCGCGTGTGGACGTCATCAGGTTGTCATTGAACTGTGGACGTTACCCACAATGCCTGTGGAACCAGCTGTGGATAACTTGAGCGTAACGGTCTGAAAGCGGTTAGCCGTATGGCTTGTAGGAAAGTGTACGTTTTTTGATCAGGCAGCTGCGCCTTCGTCGGGTAGAATGCTCGGCCTATTCACAGCACCGTAGCCCTGCCCATGCCTCAGACCTCTCCCCACACTGTCTCTATCATCGGCGGCGGCCCTGCCGGGCTGATGGCCGCAGAAGTCCTGAGCCGGGCGGGCGTGCGCGTGGAGCTGTACGACGGCATGCCTTCAGTGGGGCGCAAGTTCCTGCTGGCCGGCGTGGGCGGCATGAATATCACCCACTCCGAGGCCTACCCGGCGTTCCTCTCACGCTATGCCGAACGCGCGCCGCACATGGCGCCGTTGTTGCGCAGCTTTGGTGCCGATGCGTTATGCGAGTGGATTCATGGCCTGGGCATCGAAACCTTTATCGGCACCTCCGGCCGCGTATTTCCTACGGACATGAAAGCCGCGCCGCTGCTGCGTGCCTGGCTCAAGCGCCTGCGTGAACAAGGTGTGGTTATCCACACCCGGCATCGTTGGCTGGGGTGGAATACCGAAGGTGATTTACTTATCCACAGCCCGGAGGGCGAGAAAACCGTGCGCAGCGCTGCGGTGCTCCTGGCCTTGGGCGGCGGCAGCTGGTCGCGCCTGGGCTCCGATGGCGCCTGGCTCAATTTATTCGAAGAGCGTGGCGTGCCCTATGTGCGCCTGCAGCCGAGCAACTGCGGTTTCGAGGTGTCGGCGTGGAGCGACTTGATGGTCAGCAAATTCGCCGGGGCGCCGTTGAAAAACGTCGCCATTGGGCTGGGCGACGATAAACCTCGCCTGGGCGAATGCGTAGTGACGACCACCGGTATCGAAGGCAGCCTGATCTATGCGCTGTCGGCGCCGATTCGGGAAACGATCAACCGCGACGGCGCCGCCACCGTGCATATCGATCTGCTGCCGAGCAAGCCGTTGCACAAGGTGCAGGCGGCACTGGCCAAGCCGCGCGGGTCGCGGTCGATGAGCAAGCATTTGCACAGTCAACTGGGCCTGGATGGGGTCAAGGCGGCGCTGCTGCGCGAGCTGGCTCCTGCTGAGCACTTCAATGACCCGGCGCAGTTGGCGGTGGATATCAAGGCGTTGCCGTTGAAACTGGTCAGGACGCGGCCACTGGATGAAGCCATCAGCACGGCCGGCGGTGTGCCGTTCGAAGCGCTGGATGAGCGGCTGATGCTCAAGCAAATGCCGGGCGTGTTTTGTGCCGGGGAGATGCTGGACTGGGAGGCGCCGACCGGGGGGTATTTGCTGACGGGGTGTTTTGCCAGCGGCCGGGCGGCTGGGCTTGGGCTGTTGGAGTGGCTTAACCGCTGAGAGGGGTGGTGGATTCGAAGCCGCCATCGGGGGCAAGCCCCCTCCCACATTTTGATTTGTGAATACAGTCAAGTGTGGGAGGGGGCTTGCTCCCGATGAGGCCATCAGCCACACCGCAAAATCACTTCTTCTTACGCGGCCCCGTGTTAAAAACCGGCACCTTGCGCACCGGCTTGATCGAAGGCTCCGCCGGCGCCACGTCGCCGCTTTCCACCCACTTGCCCAAATTGCGCTTACCACCGCCACCCGACGTCTTGGGCTTCTTCGGCTTTTTCGGCTTCTTCACCACCTGCCCGCTGGCATCGGTATCCGGCACGCGGTGTTCCGGTTCGAAGTCCGGTTCCATGTTGCGGGTCAGGGTCTGGCGGGTCAGCATCTCGATCGCCGAGAGCATGTTCACTTCATCGGCGCACACCAGCGAAATCGCCTCACCGGTGTTGCCCGCGCGACCGGTGCGGCCGATGCGGTGGATGTAGTCTTCCGCGACGATCGGCAGGTCGAAATTGACCACCAGCGGCAAGTCTTCGATGTCCAGGCCACGGGCCGCCACGTCGGTGGCGACCAGGATCTGCACGTCGCTGGCCTTGAAGCGGTCCAGCGCACGCTGGCGGGTGGCCTGGGGTTTGTCGCCATGGATGCCGTCGGCGTTGATGCCCAGCCCCTGCAACTTATCCACCAGCGCATCCACGCCGTTGCGGGTTTTGGCAAACACCAGCACCTGCTTCCAGCGGCCCTTGCGCATCAGGTGCACGAACAACTCCGCCTTGCGCTTTTTATCCACCGGCACCACCCACTGTTTCACGGTGTTGGCGGCAACGTTACGCGGGCTGACTTCGATGCTCAGCGGGTCATTGAGCATCTGCCCGGCCAGCAGGCGGATGTCGTCGGAGAAAGTGGCGGAGAACAGCAGGGTCTGGCGCTTTTTCGGCAGCATGCGGTAGATGTTGGCAAGCTCTTCGGAGAAGCCCAGGTCGAGCATGCGGTCGGCTTCATCCAGCACCAGGGTTTGCAGCTGATTGAGTTTCAGCGCGTTCTGGCGGAACAGGTCGATCAGTCGACCGGGCGTGGCAACCAGAATGTCCACGCCCTTGCGCAGCTTCATCATCTGCGGGTTGATGCTCACGCCGCCATACACCGCGTAAGTGGTCAGCGGCAGGTGCTGGGCGTATTCGGCGACGCTGGCGTGAACCTGCTCGGCCAGTTCGCGGGTGGGGCACAGGATCAGCGCACGCGCCGAATTGGCGGCGACTTTCGGCCCTTCCATCGTCAGCAGCTGCAGCAGCGGCAAGGCAAAGCCGGCGGTCTTGCCGGTGCCGGTCTGGGCCGCGGCCATCAGGTCACGACCGGCCAGCACCGCCGGAATGGCTTGCGCCTGCACCGGCGTCGGGGTCTGGTAGCCAAGCGTCTCAAGGGCGCGCAGCAAGGGTTCGATCAGGCCAAGGGAGGCGAAAGTCATGTGTTTACCGTAGGAAAAATTCAGCGCAAGGTCGCAATTGCGCCGCAGTTTACCTTATTTCCGCCTTCGGCTTGCGCCACTGGGGCAGGCTGATCAGCAGCACGGCGCTGATGATCACCAACATCGCCAGGGCTTCTTCCAGGCCGATGGACTCGCCAACGAACACAATCCCCAGCAGCACCGCCACGGCGGGGTTCACATACGCATAGCTGGTCGCCGCCGCCGGACGCACATGCTTGAGCAGGTACATGTAGGCGTTGAAGGCGATGATCGAGCCAAACACCGTCAGATAGGCCAGGGCCAGCCAACCCTCCAATGGCGGCATCGCCTGCAAGTGCTCACCCGACACGCCGCTGACGATCAACAATGCCACGCCAGCCACCAGCATTTCAGCAGCGCTCGCCATCGCGCCCTGGGGCAGCGGCAAGTGGCGGCTCCACACCGAACCGAACGCCCAGGAAGCCGCCGCCATCAACAGCAACACCGCGCCCATCGGGCTCGATTGCAGAGTGCTGCCCATATTCAGCATGGCGATGCCGATAATCCCCAGAATCACCCCGGCCCATTCCAGCCGCGTATTACGCGCGCCCCAGAAAAAACCGAACAACAAGGTAAACAACGGCACCGTCGCCACCGCCAACGCGGCCACGCCGGACGACACGCCCATATGTTCCGCCACGCTGACGCCGCCATTGCCCACGGTGAGCAGCAAAATGCCGATCATCCCGGCCGCCTTCCACTGCGCCCACGTCGGCGCGGGTGCGCCACGCCACCTGAGGTAGCCATACATCAACGCGCCCGCCGTGCAAAACCGAATCCCCGCCAGTAACAACGGCGGCCAGTACTCCACGCCGATGCGAATCACCAGGTAAGTGGAACCCCAGATCACATACAACGCAAAAAAGGCGGCGATCAACGGTAAGGGAAAGCGACGTGTGCCAGGCATTGGGCGGCTCTATGGCAGGAAATGGGAGGCTTATTCTAGAAAGGCAAGTGGATAAACATAAGTTACAAAACCTGTTTAAAGAGCCCATACACTTTTCAAAGCATGGTTATGGAGGCTATAAACCGTGCTTTCGAAAGCCACGCGTAACCTGCGACCCGTGCGTGATCATGCAAGCAGCAGTGGGCACCATGCCGCAGTTGAAGACCTGATTAATCGGGTGGCGAAGTTCGGGTTCAGCAAGACTTCGATTATTTTGTCCAGCGCCATAGAGCGGCGCGTGCCGCTGAGGCAATTGGAAGGGAATGGCAAACATGGCGGTTAAACAGCTGCAATTTCAGCAGGTCATTAGTCTCAGCCATCCAATCAACCCGCGCATCCCGCTGTGGCCTGGCGACCCGCCAGTGGCGTTCGCGGACGTTGCTTCATTGGAGCGGGACGGCTATTACCTGCGCCGCTTCAGCATGGGCGAACACAGCGCCACTCATATGAATGCGCCGAAGAGCTTTTATACCGATGGAATGGGGATTGAGGGTTACTCGGCAGAAGCGCTGGTGCGGCCAGCGGTGGTGATCGATGTGCGCAGTAAAGCCATGGCCGATCCGGATTACCAAGTCAGCCCGCAGGATATCCACGCTTGGGAACACCAACACGGCCCTATCGATACGGGTTCGGTGGTGCTGGTGTACACCGGGTGGCAACACCTCTGGAACGATCCGACCGCCTTTTTCGGCCACGACGCGCAAGGCTCGCACTTTCCTGGGATTGGCGAGGCAGCCATTGGCTTTTTGCTGGAGCACCGCCAGATTGCCGGCGTGGGCATTGATACCCATGGCGTGGATTATGGGCAAAGCAGCACGTTTGCAATCAATCACGCGGTACTGGCCGAAAACGGGATTGTGTTGGAGTGCCTGACCCAGCTCGACCGACTTCCGGCTACTGGGGCAACTCTGGTTATCGGGGTATTGGCGCTTGAAGATGGCTCGGGGTCACCGGCCTCGGTGATGGCCTTTATTCCCTGACATCATCGCTGCCTACACCGACCGCCCACAGGTGACCGCGTGTAGGCCGGGCAACGCCGACGACCGTGGGAGGGGGTTGCTTCCGATGGCGTCAGTGGCTGCGCTTGGCTATAGACGGGAGAATGGCAATCCAGAAAAGTCTGACGAGACAGGCGGACTATGCCTACTGACCATTCAGAAAGCAGATAAAGCCCCCAGAAAAAAGCCGACGTTTCTATGGCCAGCAAGACCGATCCCTTTCATTTGCGGGACGTTTCCGAGAGAATCCCACGGCCTTGTTTCCGTCGGATTCGGTAGCTAGTCTCGCCCTGTCATCGAATGTTCGGTGACCGGACGTGCAAGTCCGATGGCAAGCAAGATCATAAATAAACCTACAGCTGATATGCCTGTTATGGCGGCTGTGCGTGGGAGGCCTTCGGGCCTGCTGGGTTTGGATCCTTGCCCCGGTCTTGCACACCTACGTACAGTTGCCACCCTATTCGCGTGCAAGCGAACGGTGTCGACTTCTTCCAGCAAGGAGCTCCACCATGATCAAAGTCACCCCCGATCCACCGAAGTCCAAAGCCGACTTCCTCAGCGAAGACGCCCTGCTCCACCGTCGCGCCATCGACTACTACCTCAAAGCGTCCGCCCCGGATGCGCCCACTTTTATCCTGAATGACAACCTGAGCTTCGAAGAGGCCCTGGCCCATGCGGCGGATTTGTTGCATTGCGCGGTGGAGACGGCGCACGCGTCGAGTGAGTTGATGAAGGCGCCGCAGCGGGCGGTGATGCATTTGGTGGAGATGGCGAAGGGCGTGGTGGATCAGGCGTTGGAGTGCACGCAGGCTCCATAGGCGACGCATCACCAAATGTGGGAGGGGGCTTGCCCCCGATGGCAGTGGGTCAGCTACACATAAGCTGGCTGACCCACCGCTATCGGGGGCAAGCCCCCTCCCACATTTGGAGCTTCAGTGTTCTTGAAACCGCGCCCAGGCTCAGAACCCGCGATGCTTCTTCAAATGCTCATTGATCTTCGCCGCCGGCACTTTCTGCAAGGTGCACAGCAAGTCATGTGACAGCTCACGCAGGCCATGGGTCTGGCGCAGTTCCTGGGCCAGGTGCGCGGTGAGGTTGGCGGCCATTTCCGCGTCCGCCAGCGCCCGGTGAGCCTTGCCGGTGTGGGGCAGTTGGGCGTAGGTGTTGAGGGTGCCGAGCTTGTGATTCGGCGCCGAAGGCATCAACCGACGCGCCAGCAATAAAGAACAGGCGAATTTCTGCAGGCGGGTGCGGCGGATCAGGCTCAGCTCAAAGTCCCAGAACTTCTGGTCGAACGCGGCGTTGTGCGCCATCAACGGCGTGGTGCCGACGAACTCGTTGACCTCGTTCATCACGCGCTCGGCCGGCGGCGCGCTGCGCAGCATGGCGTTGCTGATGCCGGTGAGTTGTTCGATAAAGCCCGGCACGCGTACGCCGGCATTCATCAGGCTCTGGTAGCGGTCGACGATTTGCCCGCGCTCAAGGATGACCACGCCAATTTCCGTGGCCCGGCAGTGGCTGCTCGGGGTGATGCCGGTGGTTTCAAAGTCGATGACCGCTATACGTTCCAAACCTGTTCCAACTCCGTCTGACAATTAAGTGAGCCACAGCGCTTATTTAAGCAGCAACGCGCCTTCGATCGGCACGTAGCGGCTGGCGGCGCGTATCAGTGAGTTGGCCGTCAGCCCCGGCACGCCGTAGGCCACGGCCTGCACGCCATGCTTGTGGATGATGCGGTCGAGCAGCATGTCGAAATCGCCATCGCCGGAGGCCAGCACCACTTCGTCGACGTTTGCGGCGGCGTCCATGATGTCGATGGTGATGCCGACGTCCCAGTCGCCCTTGGCCGAGCCGTCACTGCGCTGGATGTAAGGCTTGAGCTTCACGGTAAAACCGAGGTTGCGCAGGATCTGCTGGAACTGCTGCTGTTTGCTGTCGCCACGGTCGATGGCGTAGGCGTACGCCTCCACGATCTGCCCATGGGCACTGATATCCGCCCACAGCGCGGCGTAGTTGAAATGGCAGCCATAGGCCTGGCGAACGGTGTAATAGAGGTTTTGCACATCGGCGAACACTGCAATTTTCTTCACCGCACTTCCTCAATGACCGCCAGGCGCCAGCGCCCGGAAAGGGTGCCAGTATGCCAGCCAAGGGAAGCTTTCCGGGAAAAAATCAGACCGGAGCGCCGTAGCGCCCCGGCCGGGCGTGTCAGACGAAGGAATCGTCATCGCCAAAGGAGGAGGAATCGTCGGAATAATCGCTGTCGGCGAAGCTGTCCGCGTTGTTGCTGCCCCAGCTGTCATTACCCGCGAACTTCTGGTCATCATTGCCCCAGCCACCTTGATCACTGGCAGGCGCCGGTTGCTCGATGATCTCTTCCACCACCTGCGGCTGCTGGTTGTGGTGGAACAGGCTGCTGATGCCTTCGGCGAGCAACACACCACCGGCCACGCCGGCGGCGGTTTTCATCGCGCCACCCAGGAACCCGCTGCCCGCAGGCGCGGCGACGGCCGCTGGTTGCGGCTGTTGATAGTTCTGTTGCGGTGCCGGCTGGTTGAAGGCTGGTCGCGCCGGTTCACGCCAACCGCCGCCCGCGTTGCTCGGCGCAGGCTGCGCATCGCGCGAACCGCCGCCGCCAAAGATGCTCGAGAGAAACCCGCCACCGCTCGCCGGAGCCGCTGGCGCGGACTTGGCGCGCTGCAGCTCTTCCTGCAATTGCTGGATCTGCTGGGCCTGCTGCTTGTTTTGCGCATCGAGGCTCTGCAGCGCGTGTTCCTGCACCAGCAGCGACTGGGTCATGTAGTAGCCGGCGGCCGGTTGGCGAGTCATGTGTTCCTTGATCCGCGCTTCGGCCTGGGCGTCGCGGGGGGCTGAGTCCGTTTCGGCTTGCTGCAACCGTGAAAACAGTCCGTCGATCAGGGTTTGTTCTTCGCTGTTCATGGCGACCTCGTTAGATTGCCGGTAAAAATCAGGGTCCCGCCTGGCGTCAGGCAAGGTACGCCCTAGTTATGGGGCTGTTACCAATTGTTTCAATGGTCTTTACGCAAGGTTTACGTTTGCTTGCCCAGGCCCGCTATCGGTTAAAGTGTGCCTCTGCTTTTTCGGCCTGTGATGACTCTGATGAATCCGCTAGACGTGCTGCGCGACTCCTTCCGCTTCACCCAACGCAACCTGGGCGCCATCGTCCAGCTGTGCCTGCCGCTGGTAATCCTCGAAGCCCTGCTGCAACAAGTGCTCGACCACACGCTGGGCCCGGATGCCTTCAGCGGTTACAGCGTGGTGGTGGGATTGCTCGTGTACCCGTTGTACACCGGCGCGCTGATCCTGTTTCTCGACGCGCGCACCCGTGGCGAGTCGCCACGCACCAAGGACGTGTGGGCCATGGCATTGGCGATGTGGCCGCGCTTCGCCCTGCTGACCGCCATGAGCACGCTGCTGATTCTGCTCGGGCTGTCGCTGTATTTCCTGCCGGGCCTGTGGCTGATGGTGGTGCTGGCGTTTGCCGAGTACCTGCTGGTTTTGCGCGGCATGTCGGCGCTTGAAGCGATGAAGGAGAGCCTGCGCCTGACCCGTGGGCACTTCTGGCGAATCCTGGTGTGCCTCTTGTGCGTGATGACCCCGCTGTGGCTGCTCAAGGGCGCGAGCGTGGCGGCCTATCCCGAACCCGCGCCATTGCTGGGGCTGTTGATGGACAGCGCCCACAGTTTCCTGCAGCTGTTCACCAGTGTGGTGCTGTTCCGTTTATTCATGTTGATCGGTGGCGACGCCGACGTGCGGTGATATGCTCCGTGCCCATCCTGAAACGCACATAAGCCGAGCCGATGACCCGTTTATTGCGCATCACCCTGTTGAGCCTGCTGCTGATTGCGGGCCTGCTGACGGCCCTGGTCTACAGCCTGACCTGGCGCCCCGTCGCCAAGGAAACCCTGCCCGTCAGCTGCGTCGCGCCGCGTGCGCCGACCCTGCTGCCGGGGCAGGCACTCAAAGTGATGACCTGGAATGTGCAATACCTGGCCGGCAAGAACTACGTGTTCTGGTACGACACCGCCGACGGCAGCGGCCCGGACGAGCGCCCCACGGTTGAAGACATGGCCTTCAGCCTTGACGAAGTGGCGCGGGTGATCCGCGACGAACAGCCCGACATCCTGCTGTTGCAGGAACTCGACGAAGGCGCAAAGCCCTCCCATTATCAGGATCAGCTGGCCCTGTTGCAGGAGCGCCTGGTCGACCTTTACCCCTGCAGCGCCCAGGCCTTCGACTGGAAAGCTGATTTTGTGCCCAACTTGCGTATCTTCGGCAGCGTCGGCCGCAAATTGGCGACCCTGAGCCGCTACCAGATCGAACACGCCGAGCGCCTGCAATTGCCGACCCCGCAGGCCAATTTCATCAGCCGCCAATTCCAGCCCAAGCCTGCCCTGTTGTTGACTTACCTGCCGCTGAGCGACGGTGGCCAACTGGCGGTGCTCAATACGCGCCTGGACGGCGGCATGCCTGGACGCAGCGCCGTGCGGGAGCAAGTGCAGGCCACCGTGAAGTTGTTGGATAAACTGGAAGGTCGTGGCACGCCCTGGGTGATTGGCGGGGATTTCAATGCGCTGCCGCTGGGCCAGTTCCTGCGCCTGGATGCGCAAAAACGCGGCCAATATTCGCCGGACAGTGAGCTGCATCTGCTGTGGGACAAATACCCGATGATCCCGAGCAACAGTGAATCCAGCGGGATCGACCGAGAGAAATGGCTGACGCACTTCCCCAACGATCCAAGCCTCGAAGGGCCGGACCGTACGCTGGATTACCTGTTCTACAGCGCCCGGATCAAGCGGGTGGCGGCCAAGGTAAGGCAGGAAGACACGTTGCGTATTTCCAACCATTTGCCGGTGATTGGCCGGTTCCTGCTGCCTGCCGCGCAATGACCCCCAGCTTTTCAACACCTAGGCATGCAGCGGCTTAAGCCACTCAAGGCTGGCAACAGTGGTGCCGGATGGGCGGTATTCACAGCCGATCCACCCTGGGTAGCCACGCTGCTCCAGCGCCGCGAACAAGGCGGCAAAGTCCATGTTCCCGGTGCCCGGCTCATGACGCCCCGGGTTGTCGGCGATTTGTACATGGACGGTCCTGTCGTAAAACTGCGCCAGCACCCCGGCTGCGTCGCCGGTCAACAGCTGAGCATGGTAAAGATCCAGAATCAGTCCGACACTCGTAAAGGTTTCCAGCACCTGTTGGGCCTTGCTGAAGTCGGACATGTAATAGCCTGGCATCGCCTGCGGGCTGATCACTTCAATCAGCGTTCGCAAACCCTGATCTTCGAGGTACTTGACCGCGTATTCCAAGTTACTTGCATAGGCAGGCGCGCTCTCATCCTGGGGCGTGGTCACGCCAGACATGATGTGCACATCCGGGCAGTTCAGCGCCTTCGCATAGCGGGCCGCCTCGCGCAGCCCATCGCGAAATTCCTGCTCCTTGCCCTGCAAGGCAGCGATGCCTTTGGTAACACCAGCCGGTGCTGCGAACTGAATCAACGGCAGGTTGTATTGGGCCAGGTGGTCGGCGAGCAGGCTCGCGTCGAATTCATAGGGCGATGGGAACTCCACCGCCCTGAAACCGGCAGCGGCAGCGGCTTCGATGCGTTGCAGAAAAGGCAATTCGTTAAATTGAAAACCGAGGTGAGCATTGAATTTGAGCATGGGTAAATATCCATCCTGGGAATAAACAAATCATCAGCCTGGAGCCTCCTTCGCGGCTCCAGCGCCAAGCTATCGAAAGTGGTCAGTGCAAATACTCATGCTCTTCGTATGGTATTTTCCCACTCCAGTGCGGTGGGGGCATCTGCCCCGACGGGAACGGACTGAAGCTAACCATTCGGAATAAAACCTGTGATCAAGAAAGACCTCGCCCTGCAGTTGGCCCCACGCGTCATCGACATGGTTCGCGCCCGTTCGATGAAAGCCGGTGAGCCCTTGCGCGAGCAGATATTTGCGCAAGCGCTCGGGGTGTCGCGCTCGCCGATCCGGCGGGTTTTTGCTTTGCTCGCCCAATGGGACATTGCCATTCAGGAGCCCAATCGTGGCTACTTCCTCAAACAAGGTGCCGGGCAGATTCAGGAAGCCGCAGTCCCTTGCGCCAGCGATCCTTTCGAGGACTTTTACCTGCGTGTGGTAGACGACATCCTGAGCGGGGAAATACCTGCGCACTTTTTCGAAGCGCAGTTGTTGCGGCGTTACGAGGTGCCCCGGGGGCAGTTGCTCAAGGTGCTGAACAGGCTGGCCAGCGAAGCCATGGTGGAGCGTAAGCCGGGCCAAGGGTGGGGCCTCAAGGACTTCGTGCATAACACGCAGGCGCACATTCAAAGCTACCGTTTCCGAATGGCCATCGAACCGGCGGCGCTGCTTGAGCCCGGTTACCAGATCAATCACGCCGCGTTTGCCCAGGCCAGGCAACAGCAACAAGCCCTGATCGACGGTGAGATCCAGACGTTGTCTCGCGCGCAATTGTTCCAGGTGGGCGCCCAGTTTCACGAAATGATCGTGCAATGTTCCGGCAATGTGTTTTTCATCGACGCCATACGCCACCAGAATCAGCTCAGGCGCTTTATGGGCTACAAGGCCAACATCGATCGCACACGTCTGAAGGCGCAATGCCAGGAACACATCCATTTGCTCGACCTCATCGAGTCTGATCGGCGTGAAGAAGCCGCACAGTTTCTCTGGCGCCACCTGGATCAAGTCGGCCGACTCAAGACTGATCAGCGCGTCATGCCAGAAGATAGCCAAATCTAGAGCACTTCACTGACTGCCCATCAGTGCCGTTGCTTCGCCATCACCCCGTCCAATAACGGGCCAAGCAGCCTAACACAATTGTTTCCTATCAAAACAGAATACAAAAAAATCACGAAACAGTTAATTTTTTCACCTTATATTGTATTTCATTACAACAATAGGCAATCATGCGCGCCGCTCGGACACGGATCCGTATCGAATCGCACAGGGATGGTACGTTTCTGAAAGAGCATGGATATTACGTCATCAAGCCTCAAGACCACTCTCTGGAAGCCTTTAGGGAGACCGCCGGCAAGTTCGGGCTGATTCAGTTTCATACCAAGTCCGATAAACATGGTGTGGTGGGCGGTGGAGAGCCAATCAACCAGGACTGGCAACGTTTCAAGGATGATTATCACGGCGAACTGTCGAGCGATTTTTTCCCGCATACCGATGGGACATTCTGGTAATGGATAACCTGCGGGTCCTGCATGCCCGGCATAAATTCATCGATGGCAACCAGCAGAGAAAAACAAGAAGGCTGTGGATCGCTGATGACGCAAGCACCACATTCAAAAATATCCTGGATCAGTCCCCAGTGCGCAGGGCCATGCAGCCCTTTCAGAACTACAATATTGCCCAGTCTGAAACCGCCGAACATTCTTTTATCGAGTACACCTGCGGCATCCACGCCCTATCGAGCAAGTCGCTGCTAAACGCGCGCAAGGAATTTGATAGCGCGTCTGAAGAGCTTTAAGTCCTTCAAGACACCCCATGCTGTGATTCCACGCTTTCAGGTAAACACCCCAGTCATCAAAAAGACTGGGGAGTTACTTACACTCAAGGCTTTCTAGGTTTGATCCGCGCCGTCGCTTCGGCCACCAGCGGATCATCCGGCCAATAATGTTTGGGGTATCGCCCTTTCAAATCCTTCTTTACCTCGGCATAAGTACTGCGCCAGAAGTTCGCCAGGTCCTGCGTCACTTGCACCGGCCGCCGCGCGGGCGACAACAGGTGCAACTTCACCACCTGGCGCCCGCCGGCAATCCGTGGCGTATCCGCCAGCCCGAACAGCTCCTGCAGGCGCACCGCCAGGATCGGCGGGTGTTCGCTGTAGTCCAGGCGTACTGATGAGCCAGACGGCACTTTCACATGCTGCGGCGCCAGTTCGTCGAGGCGCTGGGGCAGTGGCCAGGGCAGCAGGTTGTGCAGGTAGCTGGAAATATCCAGGTTGGCGAAATGGCTCAAGCGCGAGACTTTTCCCAGGTAGGGCATCAGCCAGTGTTCCAGGCCCGCGAGCAAAGCGCTGTCGCTGACGTCGGGCCATTCGCTGGTTTTGCCGGCATCGAGCTGGCGCAGCAGCAGGACGCGTGCCTGCCATTGGCGCAGCTCCGGTGTCCAGGGCAACAGCTCCAGGCCCTTGCGCCGGACCAGATCAACCAGGGCCTGGCTGCGTGTGGCCTCGTCGAGGCCGGTGAGCGCTTCACGACTGAGGACCAGCTCACCGACCTTGCGCTGGCGTTCGGCGCGCAACACGCCTTCGCGCTCGTCCCAGTCGAGCTGGTCGACGTTGCGCACTTGCTCGGCCAGCACCGTGTCGAACAGCGCCGGGTCGAAGGCCGCCGCCAGGTAGATGCGCTCTTCACGCTGGCCCTGGCGACTGCCCAGGTCGGCGATCACCAGCCAGGCGTGTTTCATCAAACTGTCAGCTTCGGCAAACAGTGCGGCGCGCCCATTGGCCAAACGGTATTCGGCGCCACCGGGGCGACGCTGTTGGGCGACGCGGTCCGGGTAAGCCAACGCCAGCAAGGCGCCAAGCCAACGCGGATGATCGGGATCGGCCACCGGTTGGGTGGCCTTGCCTCTTAAATAGCCGCGATATTGGCGGGCCAACTGCTTGGCCCGTTGCACACCACCCTGGGTACCACGGGCGCGCTCTTCGCCGGACAACAGCGCCAGGCGGCTGTGCAAGTCGGCACCGGCGCCGCGCAGGATATCGCGCTCACCCAGCAACGCCGCGACATCGCAAGCCATCGCGGCGAGGCCCAGGTCCTGTCCGCGCAGCAGCAAGTGGGCAATACGCGGGTGGGCCGGCAACTCGGCCATCTTCTGGCCATGGGCGGTGAGTGTGTCGTCATTCAAGGCGCCGAGGCGCACGAGTAAATCCTGGGCCTGGGCGTAGGCGGCGGTCGGTGGCCGGTCCAGCCACACCAACTGCGCGGGCGTGACGCCCCAGCGCGCCAGTTGCAAGGCCAGGCCGGCGAGGTCGGCGGCGAGAATTTCCGCGCTGCCATAGGCGGCCAGCCCTTCATGCTGGTCCTCGGACCACAGGCGATAACACACCCCCGGTTCCAACCGCCCTGCCCGGCCGGCACGCTGGGTGGCGCTGGCGCGGGAGATGCGCTGGGTGTCGAGGCGCGTCATGCCGCTGCCGGGGTCAAAGCGCGGCACCCGCGCCAGCCCGGCGTCGATGACCACGCGCACGCCGTTGATCGTCAGGCTGGTCTCGGCGATGTTGGTGGCCAGTACCACTTTGCGTTGACCGGCGGGCGCGGGGTCGATGGCGGCGCGTTGGGCATTGAGGTCGAGCTCGCCGTGCAGCGGGCACAGCAAAACGGTGTGGCGATCCCCCAAGGCGTCGGCCAGTTGTTGATGCACTCGGCGAATCTCCGCCTGCCCCGGCAAAAACACCAGCACGCTGCCGGTCTCGTCATGCAGGGCTTCAAGGATTGTCTGCACCACCCGCGGCTCGATAAATTCCCCCGCCTGATACGGCCGCCCCCAGCGCATCTGCACCGGGAACATGCGCCCTTCGCTGCGCAGGATCGGCGCATTATCCAGCAGCTCGGCCAGGCGCTCGCCTTCAAGGGTGGCGGACATCAGCAGGATTTTCAGCGGTTGGTCGTCGCGAAACAACTCGCGGCCGTTGAGGCTCAGGGCCAGCGCCAGGTCGGCGTCGAGGCTGCGCTCGTGGAACTCGTCAAAGATCAGCAGGCCCACGCCGTCCAGCGCCGGGTCGTCCTGCAGGCGCCGGGTGAGGATGCCTTCGGTGACCACTTCTATGCGAGTAGTGGGGCCGACCTTGCTGTCGAGGCGAATGCGGTAGCCGACCGTTTCACCGACCTTCTCGCCCAACTCGCTGGCCAGGCGCTCGGCAGCGGCCCGCGCGGCGAGGCGCCGGGGTTCGAGCATCAGGATGGTTTGCCCGGCGAGCCACGGCTCATTCAACAAGGCCAGGGGCACGCGGGTGGTTTTACCGGCGCCGGGGGGCGCTTCCAGCACGGCTTCATGGCGAATCGCCAAGGCGTCACGCAGGGCGGGTAAAACATCATCAATCGGCAACGAATTCATACTGGCTCCAAAGCAGAGCGGCGAGTATAACGGCGAACTGCCGGATGCTTGCGCGGGTCTGAATAACATCGTTCCCATACTGAGATCGTTCCCACGCTCTGCGTGGGAATACCGCCCGGAACGCTCCGCGTTCCAATACCTGCGCAAGTTGACGCAAAGCGTCACGGCATGCATTCCCACGCAGAGCGTGGGAACGATCAGGCAGTGCGATATAGTCATTTATCAATTGTGTTCAGGAGACTTTTTCATGCGTATCGCTTCCCGTGTCATTGGCGGCGTCTTGGCCGTCACCCTGCTGAGCCAACTCACAGCCTGCGGTTCGATTTTCTACCCGGATCGCCGTGGCCAGATCGACGGCAAGATCGACCCGGCGATTGCCGTGCTCGATGCGGTCGGCTTGCTGTTTTATGTGATCCCCGGCCTGATCGCGTTCGGCGTCGACTTCGCCACGGGGGCGATCTACTTCGAACCGGGCAAGACCGCCCAGGTCGCGCCGGAAAAACTGCAAGAAGCCATCGGCGCCGACGGCACGGTCGACAACGCCAAGCTGCAAGGCATCATCCAGAAGGAAACCGGGCGCACCCTGCCGCTGGATGACCCACGCCTGATCCAATTCAAGGGCAGCGTGCAACAACTGGCGTCCCTGGGCCTGCAGCCTGCGGCATAAGGACAGCGCCATGACCAGCAGTCCCGAACACGCCAGGCTCCTGCGCCTGGCTACCCGCGCCTCGGTGGGCGTGGCCAGTGCGTTGATCATCACCAAGGCCATCGCCTGGTGGTTCAGTGGCTCGGTGGCCATGCTCGCCGGGTTGACCGACTCGCTGCTCGACGGCGTGACCTCGCTGCTCAATCTGCTGGCGGTGCACTATGCCCTGCGCCCCGCCGATGACGATCATCGTTACGGTCACGGCAAGGCGGAGTCGCTGTCGGGCATGGCCCAGGCGCTGTTTATCGGCGGCAGCGCAGCATTGATCGCCTTCCAGGCCTACCAACGCTTGCAACACCCGGAGCCTGTAGGCGCGCCCTGGCTGAGCATCGGCGTAATCGTGTTTTCACTGGCGCTGACCGTGGCGTTGTTGATGCTGCAACACCGGGTGATCCGCGAAACCGGCTCCAACGCGGTGCGCGCCGATTCGCTGCATTACCGCTCCGACCTGATGCTCAACGGCAGCATCCTGGTGGCGCTGGTGCTCGCCGGTTTTGGCTTCCATCAGGTGGACGCCTGGTTCGGCCTGGGTATCGCCGCCTACATATTGTGGAGCGCCATCCAGATCGCCCGGGAAAGCTTTGCCGTATTGATGGACGAAGAACTGCCGGCGGATATCAGCCAGCATATGCTCGACCTGGCCCGCAGCGTACCGGGCGTGCTGGGCGCCCATGACTTGCGCACGCGGGTTTCCGGCAACCACTGGTTCGTGCAGTTGCACCTGGAGTTGCCAGGTGAATTGACGCTGTCGGTGGCCCACGGCATCAGCGACCAAGCCGCCGATGCCATTCATCAGGCCTACCCGAAGGCCGAGGTGCTGGTGCACGCCGACCCGCAGGAAGTGGTCACCGGCGCCAGCGCTTAATACTGGACCTGATAGCCGCGACTGCTCAGGCAGTTGCCCTGGGCCTGGCGGTAGGTTTGCACCACCGCCGGGTCCGGGGCGTAGGTGGCGGTCTGCGGGTCAAAGCCGCTTTGCTGCGCGGCCCAGCGATAACAATCGTAACCGTCCTGCTGCACCTGAGCCGGGGATTGCCCGTTGGCCGGGTAGGCCACTACGTTATAGCCATTGCCTTGCGGCGCAGGCTGAGGCGCCGGCACCTGCGCCGGCGGTTCCACCACCACGTATTGCTGGGTGTTCTGTTCGTAGGCGTAGTAGGCGCCAGCCGCCAGGAACAATAGCGAACCGCCCACCCAAACTTCACGCGCGTAGTCCGGCAAATACTGCACACGGATGCCATACGGTGGCCTCACCACCACATAGCGCGGGCCTTGCGGGCGATACCAGTAACCGCCGGAGTAGAAGTAATCCTGGCCACGGTAGGGCACGCGGTAATTGCGATCGGGGAACCGGTCGACGACATAGCCTGGACGATATTGCGGGCCTGCCCCCCAACCGTTGCCGTGCCCATCGGGACGCCCCGGCCAGCGGTTGTCGCCGGGACGGCCATGGTCACCAGGCCGCGAACCTGGACCGCCCGCCTCCCAATGTCGGTTGTCGTCGTTACGCCGTGGGATATCGCGGTAATAGCCCTGGCGCGGCTCCTGGGTCTGGCGCACGGTATCGGGCCGCCCCTGGATCGGCAGGTTGTTCGACGGCTGTGGCTGCGGTTGCGGCCGCCCTTGTTCATTCGCCTGCGGGCGCCCCTGCCATTGACCGCCGCCATTCTGGCCGCCGCGATCAATGTGCGGATTCTGCGGGCGTGGCGGGTTATTCTCCGGGCGCCCGCCGCCTTCCGGCCCGCGCTCATGCTGACCGCCGCCGCCCTGTGGGCGCTGCCCCTGGCCCGGTGAGTTATCGCGTTCGTCGGCCACCGCCTGGGCGCCAACGCTGGCCACCAGCAAACCAACACCTGCCATACGCCAGATGCGCTTCATGCTTTTCCTCACTGCGGATTAGGGCTCGATCATGAGACTGGAAAAGCCTCGCCCGGTTCTGAGACAGGTTATCAGTCACGAGAACTATTTTCTTGAACGCAAAGAAAAGGGGTGACCCGTCGGCCACCCCTTGAGAATTTCGTCCTGGCTCAACGCTTTTGACGTTGGCTCACCTCACGCCGTCTTGTGGACAGTGTGCAGCCTGGAGGCCGGCTCAACCCTGCTCGGGTGGCGGCCGCAGCGGGCCTGATTGGGCTCGCTGCGAGTGGACTGTTGTCCAGGCGGTGATTCTGTTGATAAAGATACAGGCCCGGGCCCGACGGATGATTGCGAAGATTGCGTCAATAAACAGTGCTTGCGCAATTTTTAACCCTTCATGGATAATTCACCGCAATAGTTACGACAAAGGCCAACCCAATGAGCAAGCTTGACCGATACGACCTGAGTATTTTGGCGGAATTGCAGCGTGACGCACGGATCTCCAACCAGGAGTTGGCCGAGCGCATCGGCCTGTCGCCTTCGCCCTGCTCGCGCCGGGTCAAGCAATTGGAAGACGACGGCTACATTGCCCGTCAGGTCGCATTGCTTGATCGCAAGATGCTCGGCCTGAGCCTGACCGCCTACGTGTTGATCGGCATGGACCGACATACCCCAGAACGTTTCGAAAACTTCGAAGCGGCCATCCGCACCTTGCCCCAGGTGCTGGAATGCAGCCTGGTGACCGGGATGGACGCCGACTATCAGTTGAAAGTTGTGGTGCCGGATATGGATCACTACCAGAAACTGCTGCTGGGGCATCTGACCCGGATTGAAGGCGTGACCAGCGTGCGCTCAAGCTTTGTGCTCAACCAAGTCTTGAATAGCACCGAACTGCCCCTGACTCACCTGCGCACCTGAGAACACTGAAGTTCAAATGTGGGAGGGGGCTTGCTCCCGATGGCGGTGTGTCAGTCAGTACATGTACCAACTGACACACCGCCATCGGGAGCAAGCCCCCTCCCACAGTTTGATTGCACTTCGATCCAAGTCAATGTTGTGCCTGTGACGCTGCCGTATACTTCCCGCCTGCCTTAGTAGGAAGCCCCATGAACAACATCGACCCCGCCCTGTTCGAAGAATGGATGATGACCGGCCTGGTCACGATCCTGATTATCTTCATGGGCTTTATCGTCTGGGACTTGGCGAAAAAATCCAAGGCCGGGCGCTTTGGCTCGTTCATTCTGTTTTTCGTGCTGGGCCTGGGCGTGGCCGCGTTCATCATTAAGAGCGTAGTGATCGGCCTGATCGAGTCCGGTGCCTTATAAACGCGGCGGTACTGCCTTCCACTGGCCCTGATCGAGGCCTTCGATAGACCAGTCGCCAATCCGTACGCGCACCAGGCGCAACGTTGGCAAGCCCACCGCGGCGGTCATGCGCCGTACCTGGCGGTTACGCCCTTCACGAATCACCAGTTCCAGCCAGTGGGTGGGCACGCTTTTGCGAAAGCGCACGGGCGGGTTGCGTGGCCATAAATCAGGCTCCTCCAACCGCCGGGCCTCGGCGGGCAGGGTCATGCCGTCGTTAAGCTCCACGCCGTCGCGCAGACATTGCAGCTGTGCTTCGGTGGGTTCGCCTTCGACCTGCACCCAGTAGGTTTTCGCCAGCTTATGCCTGGGGTCGGCAATACGCGCTTGTAGCTGGCCGTCGTTGGTCAGCAGCAACAGGCCTTCGCTGTCACGGTCCAGGCGGCCTGCCGGGTAGATACCGGGAATGTCGATAAAGTCCTTGAGGGTCGCGCGCCCGCCTTCGTCACTGAACTGGGTCAGCACATCGAACGGCTTGTTGAACAGGATCAGCTTCGGCTCGGCCGGCGGTGCCTTGGCGACACGGCGCGGGCCCGTATGTGGGGGTTTCACACCAGGGCGGCGCGAATCGGGACGGGTAGGACGGGACATGGCGAAGGAACATCTAACGGTCAGGACCGACAATGCTAGTGGCCTGACCGCTAAATGACCATCCCCACCGCTTAGCGGAACGGCGGCTCGTCGAAGCTGCGCAGTTTGCGCGAGTGCAGCGCGTTGAGTTCGGTACGCAGCAGGTCGACGGCTTCGATACCGATCTTCAAGTGCTGGCTGACGGCCCGCTCATAGAACGCGTTGGCCGAACCCGGCAACTTGATCTCACTGTGCAGCGGTTTGTCCGACACACACAACAACGTGCCGTACGGCACGCGCAGCCGGTAACCCTGGGCGGCGATGGTGCCGCTTTCCATGTCCACCGCCACCGCGCGAGACAGGTTGATCAGCGGCCGCTCCTGGGCCCAGCGCAGCTCCCAGTTGCGGTCGTCGTAGGTCAACACGGTGCCGGTGCGCAGGCGTTTTTTCAGCTCTTCGCCTTTTTCGCCGGTGACGTTCGCCGCCGCTTGCTGAAGCGCCAGCTGCACCTCGGCCAGGGCCGGAATCGGGATGTTCGGCGGTACCACGCGGTCGAGAATCCCGTCGCGACGCATATAGGCGTGGGCCAGTACGTAGTCGCCGATGGTCTGGGATTGGCGCAGGCCGCCGCAGTGCCCGATCATCAGCCAGCAATGCGGGCGCAGCACCGCCAGGTGGTCGGTGATGTTCTTGGCGTTGGACGGGCCCACGCCGATATTCACCAGGGTCACGCCGTGGCCGTCAGTGGCCTGCAAGTGATAGGCCGGCATCTGATAGCGGTGCCAGACCACGCCTGCGGCAATCGCCGACGCTTCGCCGTGGTCCATGCTCTTGTCGATCACCACGTTGCCCGGCAGCACCATGCGGATAAAACGCGGGTCGCTGCGCAGTTGCTCCAGGCCATGCACGATGAACTGGTCAACGTAGCGATGGTAGTTGGTCAGCAGAATCCACGGCTGCACATGGCGCCAGTCGCTGCCGGTGTAGTGCACCAGGCGGCGCAGCGAAAAGTCCACACGGGCCGCGTCGAACAGGGCCAGGGGCAGCGGGTCGGTGTTTTCCCAGTCATAGAGGCCGTCGGCGATGCCATCGGTGGCGGCCGACAAGTCGGTGCTGGGAAACACGCGGGCCAGGGTCGCGGCGGTCACGCCGGAACCGGCCAGCTCATCGCCCTGCTCCACCACGTACGGGTACGGAATGTTCTGCTGGCTGACGCCCACTTCCACCGTCACGGTGAAGTCGTGCATCAGCGGCACCAGTTGCTCCAGCAGGTACTTACGGAAGGCCGCCGGATGGGTGACGGTTACGCTGTAGGTACCTGGCAACTGCACCTTGGCATACGCCCGGGTGGTCTGTGGGACTTCGCCGTGGCAGTGGTAAGTCAGGCGCAGTTCCGGATAGCGAAACAGCGCACGTTGTGCGGCGTCGGGTTCGACGCGGTCCTTGAGGTACTGCTTGAGGGCTTGATTGAGCGCGCCAGTCGCACGCTCATGCAGGGCCGCCAGCCGATCCACGGCCTCTTCAGCGGTTTGAACGACAACAAAAGCTTCGGTCACGGTAAGCATCCTGTGTTCTGGACTTGCAGGCCTTTATCTTGCCTGTATCCCTGCCTCACTGAAACACCAGAGTTGGAATGCCCTTTAAAATGTGGGAGGGGGCTTGCTCCCGATAGCTGAGTATCAGCCACCAGATGTATTGGCTGACACACCGCTATCGGGGGCAAGCCCCCTCCCACATTTTGACCGTGTAGTGTCAGAGAGACTGCGGTGTTGAGCGGGCGACGATGGCTTCCACATCCACCCCGCGCGGCAAGGCGCCGTAGACCCGCCCCGATGACTCACCCAACCGACTGGCCACAAACCCATCGCTGACCGCCCCATTCCCGGCCTCCAGCAACAGCTTGGCCTGCAGCGCCAGGGCAATATCCTCGGTAAGTTGACGTGCGCGGTATTGGATATCCTGGGTGTCCATGAACGCTGACTTCAACCCCTCGATATGCCGCGCCAGCCGGGGGTCGCCATGCCCATCGCCCAGTTCGACAAACAACGCCTCCAGCACACCCGGTTCCTTGGACAATGCCCGCAGCACATCCAGGCATTGCACGTTGCCGGAACCTTCCCACGTCGAATTCACCGGCGCCTCACGGTACAGACGCGGCAGGATGCTGTCCTCGACATACCCGGCGCCGCCCATGCATTCGGCGGCTTCATTGATCATGGCCGGTGCGCGTTTGCAGATCCAATACTTGCCCACCGCCGTCACCAGCCGGGCGAATTTGGCTTCCTGTTCATTGCCCAGGTGATCCAGCGCCCGCCCCATGCGCAGGCTCAAGGCCAAGGCCGCTTCGCTTTCCAGGGCCAGGTCGGCGAGCACGTTCTGCATCAACGGTTGTTCGCTCAATACGCGGCCGCCGACCGAACGGTGGGCGCAGTGGTGGCTTGCCTGAGTCAAGGCCTGGCGCATCAGCGCGCTGGAACCGACCATGCAATCGAAGCGGGTCATGGCGACCATCTCAATGATGGTCGGCACGCCGCGCCCCTCTTCACCGATCATCCAGGCCAGGGCGCCACGGAACTCCACTTCGCTGGAAGCGTTGGAGCAGTTGCCGAGTTTGTTCTTCAACCGCTGGATGTAGAACTCGTTGCGCGTGTCATCCGGGCGATGCCGGGGCAGCAGAAAACAGGTCAGGCCCTTGTCGGTCTGGGCCAGGGTGAGGAAGGCGTCGCACATGGGCGCGGAGCAGAACCACTTGTGGCCGACCAGTTCGTAGGCCTGCCCCGGCCCACCCGCGCCCACCGCGTAGGCGCGGGTGGTGTTGGCGCGCACGTCAGTGCCGCCCTGTTTTTCGGTCATGGCCATGCCGATTGTGGCACCGGCCTTGTGGGCGATGCCGACGTTGCGCGGGTCGTATTGGGTAGTGAGGATCTTCGGCAGCCAGAGGTCCGCCAGCTCCGGTTGCAAGCGCAGGGCCGGGACGCAGGCGAAGGTCATGGTCAGCGGGCAACCGGTGCCCGCTTCGGCCTGGCTGTGCAGGTAAGTCATCGCCGCGCGCGCCACGTGGGCGCCGGATTGCGGATGGGCCCACGGCAGCGACGGCAGGCCGTGCTCGACGGCGGTGCGCATCAGTTCGTGGTAGGCGGGGTGAAACTCCACCAAGTCAATTCGATGACCATACCGGTCATGGCTGCTGAACACCGGCTTGTGCTGGTTGGCCAGGAAGCCGGCCTCCATCAACGGCCCGCCGGCCAGGGCACCATAGGCATCGATGCGCGACTCGGCCCAGCCGGCGCCAAAGCGACGCGCCCACTCTTGCAGGGGCAGGTCGATGCGGTACAGGTTGGTACCGTCCAAAGACGGTGGCTGGTTGGTGACGTCGTGGGTTTCGGCAAACCGGTGCAGGTTCATGACGGGCCTCTTGGAAAAAGGCCACGTGACATCGAGGCCTTGATTTCAGTTAAGCACCGACCCAGGCCTTAAAAAAGTGGCATACGCGCCGAATGTTCGGCGCTTTCGCCCTCTGGTGGACACAGCACGAGCCGCTCCAGCGTCGCCTGCAAAGCCTCGAAACGTACTGGCTTGGCCAAGTGATCGTTCATGCCGATGCCATGGCAGCGCTCACGGTCCGCGACATTGAGCGCGCTGCTCAGGCCGATCACCGGTAACTCACCGCCGCCCGGCAAGGCACGGATCTGACAGCACAATGAGAAGCCGCCCTCAGGCACATCCAGCACCACCGCGTCGAACCTGTGCTCCTGCAACGCCGCCAATGCCGCCGGGCCGCCATCCACGGCCTTGACCCGGTAACCCAGCTTGAGCAGCATGCCGCGCACCGCCAGTTGCGCCACGCTGTTGTCATCCACCAATAACACCGTGCAATCCTGCGGCGCGCGTTGTGCGGGCCGCAACTGTGCGGCGGGCTTGGGCTCGGGCGGCACCGGCTTGACGTCCATTTCCAGCTGGAAGCGACTGCCCTTGCGCGGCTCCGAATGATGGGTGAGGCGACCGCCCATCAGCTCGATCAACTGCCGGCAAATTGCCAGGCCAATGCCCAGACCGCCGTATTCGCGGGTCATCGAGCCATCGAGCTGGAAGAAGCGCTGGTACAGCGTGGCCTCGTCGAGAAAGGCGAAGCCGATACCGGTATCGGTCACGATAAAGCTCAGGCGCAATCCGCCATCCGCCTGGGGGACGCCCACCACGCGTAAGCGCACCGCGCCGTAGTGGGTGAATTTGAATGCGTTGTCCAGCAGGCAATCCAGGCACTGGATCAGTTTGTCGGCGTCGCCCATCACGCGGTCCGGCACGGCATCGGCGACGTCAATGGAAAACGCCAGGCCCTTGGCCTGGGCGCTGGCCGCGAACTGTTGCCGCACGGTTTCCAGCATGCCGCGCAGACCGAACACCTGCGGGCGGGCAGCCAGGCGGCCGGCCTGCAACTCGGTCAGGGTGAGAATGCCGTTGACCATGCGCATCATGTCCCGCGCCGAACCGGCGGCGGTTTGCTGGTACTGCGCCAGGTCATCGTCCAGGGACACGGTTTGCATCAGTTCAAGGGAGCCGATCACGCCGTTCATCGGCGTGCGTAATTCATGGGTCAAAGTGGCAAGGAATTCATCCTTGAGCCGATTGCTGCGGGCCAATTGCTGGTTGAGCACTTCAAGTTTCTGGCTGGCGTCGAACAGGATCTGCGCCTGCTGCTCGCGCATGCCGTTGATGCGGTCGGCCAGGGCCAGGGACAGCAGCGCAACTTCGATGGCCGAGCCGATCTGGCTGGCATACATCGTGAGGAATACGTTGGGCAAGTAGCCCAGCACCATCAGCGTGTTGACTACCCCGCCGAGTAAAAACGCCGACCAGGCAATGATGAAATAGCGCGCCATGCGCTGGCCGCAATACCAGGCCTTGATTGCAGCAATGAAGATGGTCACGGTAAACACCAGGGCCAGGCCGGTGGCCAGGCGCAGGGCCACCGCGTAACTGGTCAACAGCGCCAGCGCCATAACCAACCCGCCACAGGCCGCCAGCGCCAGCAAGATACGGTCGAGCCAGCGGCTGTGTTGCGCGGTGTGCAGGAAGCTGCGCGCGAACAGGCTACCGAACAAGGCGGCCGAGCCGATCAGAAACGGCACCGCCGCGTTCGCCCACCACGGGTTGTTGGGCCAGAAGTACTCCACGGCCACGCCATTGACCGACAGCTGGTACAGGCCGAACGAGGCAATGTAGAGGATGTAATACAGGTAGCTGGTGTCGCGCACGCTCAAATAAATGAACAGGTTGTAGACCAGCATACCCAGCAACACGCCGTAGATAGCGCCCAGCACATAAAGGCGCAGCGGCTGTTCTTCCATATAGGCCGTGCCTGCCCAAAGGGTCAACGGCGCCTGGATCGAGCCTTGGCTCTGCAGGCGCAGGTAGATCGTCTGCTGCTGGCCGGGCAGGAAATTGAGCTTGAACAGGTAGTTGGCCTGGCGCACTTCACGGCTGGAAAACGGTAACGCGCTGCCGGTGCGAGTGGTGAGCCGATAGCTGCCGGTGCCGTCGTTCTGGTAAAGCTCGAGGCGATTGAGTGGCGGGTAAGCGAGCTCCACAAACCATGTCCGCGGGGAGCGGGGGTCAACGGCGGTGTAATGCAGGTTGACCTTTAACCAGAACACCGAGTGCGAATAACCGGCATTGAGGGTGGGTGTGTCATGGGGTTTGAATTGAGCGGCGTAGGCAGGGGAACTGACGTCGGCGATGGTGAGGGTGCCGGTCGGGTCTTCGAGCACTTGCATGACCCGGCCCAGTGGCAGGCTTCGGGTGCTCTGATTGAACTCGGCGGCGCCGGCCAGCAGCGGCAGCCCGCACAATAATAAAATCAGCAAATAGCGCATAGAGCCCCAGCGTGGCCTGTCCGGTTATGGCAAAAAGCTCCCCCGTTCCTTTTGAGAAGACGTACACCGGCAATACAGTAAGTTGTTTGGATCCACTTTAGCATAGCCGGTAAAGGCCATTGGACACCATGGTAACTATTTTTCAGATGGCCCTGGGACGAGGCTTTCAGCGTATTTGCAGAGGATGTTCAGCCACCCCGAAAGCGTCACCCCAGGGCAACATTCCCTCATCGCCGGACGGCCACGCAAAAGGCGTTTGGTGGTAAGCTCGCGCACCATGAATATCTACAGCTCTCGCCCCGTTGTTCTCTGTCTCTCCGGCCATGATCCCAGTGGTGGCGCCGGCTTGCAGGCCGATATCGAAGCCCTGCTTGCCCAGGGCTGCCACGCCGCTGCGGCCGTCACCGCGCTGACCGTGCAAAACACCGTCAATGTCAGTGACTTTCGCGTGCTCGACCGCGAGTGGGTGCTGGCCCAGGCCAACGCGGTGCTCAGCGATTCCAAAGTCGCCGCGGTCAAGCTGGGCATGCTCGGTTCCACTGCGATGGTCGACACCGTGGTCGAATTACTGCAGGCGCACCCGCACCTGCCGGTGGTGTGCGACCCGGTACTGCGCGCTGGCGGCGGTGGCAGCCTGGGCAAGGATGAAGTCGGTTATGCGATGCGCGAGCGGCTGCTGCCCCTGGCGCTGATCGCCACGCCCAACCTGCCCGAAGCCCGCATCCTGGCCGAATTGCCTGACGGCAGCGCCGACGAATGCGCCGAGAAGCTGTTGCCCTACATCAAGCATCTGCTGATCACCGGCGGCCACGGCGACGAGCACGAAGTGCACAATCGCCTGTACAGCCGCGATGGCAGCCGCCATACCTACACGTGCCAGCGTTTACCCGGCAGTTATCACGGCTCGGGGTGCACGCTGGCCAGTGCGCTGACGGGGCGGCTCGCCCAGGGCGAAGGCCTGGCCAGCGCCGTACAGTCGGCGCTCAACTACACCTGGCGCACCCTGCGCGATGCCGAACGACTCGGCCAGGGCCAGTTCGTACCGCGTCGGTTGCCACTGGATTTCTGCTCGTAGTTCACCTTTCATCATCACTTACCGCTCGTCACAGCAAGGGGCTTGCCCGATGAAACTACGTGGCCTTTACGCCATTACCGACAGCCAACTGTTGGCCGGCAAATTCCTCGCCTACGTCGAAGCGGCGTTGGACGGCGGCGTGACATTGCTGCAGTACCGCGACAAAAGCAGCGACGAAGCGCGCCGCCTGCGTGAAGCCGAGAAACTGCGGGAACTGTGCTCGCGCTACAAGACCCACCTGATCATCAACGATGACGCCGAACTGGCCGCGCGCCTGGGCGTGGGCGTGCACCTGGGCCAGACCGATGGCCCGCTGACCCCGGCGCGAGCGCTGCTCGGCTCCAAGGCGATCATCGGCGCAACGTGCCACAGCCAGATCGAGCTGGCCGAACAGGCCGCCCGGGAGGGCGCCAGTTATGTCGCCTTTGGCCGCTTCTTCAATTCCACCACCAAGCCCGGCGCACCGGCCGCCAGCCTTGAAATGCTGGCCGAGGCGCGCCAACGCCTGCACCTGCCGATCTGCGTGATCGGCGGCGTCACCCTGGAAAACGCCGAGCCGCTGGTGGCCCACGGCGCCGACTTGCTCGCCGTGGTGCACGGCCTGTTCGGCGCCGACAGCACCCAGGAAGTCACGCGCCGCGCCCGTGCGTTCAACGATCTTCTTAAATCTTCAGTGTAGAGAGCCCGATCATGTCCCGTTCCGAAACCCTGTTTGCCAATGCCCAGAAACACATCCCCGGCGGTGTGAACTCCCCCGTGCGTGCGTTCAAGAGCGTGGGCGGCACGCCGTTGTTCTTCAAGCATGCCGAAGGCGCCTATGTCACCGACGAAGATGACAAGCGCTACGTCGACTACGTCGGCTCTTGGGGCCCGATGATCCTCGGTCACAGCCACCCGGACGTGCTGGACGCCGTACGCCAGCAGTTGCAGCATGGTTTGTCCTACGGTGCCCCAACCGCGATGGAAACCGAGATGGCCGACCTGGTCTGCTCGATCGTGCCGTCGATGGAAATGGTGCGCATGGTCAGCTCCGGCACCGAGGCCACCATGAGCGCAATCCGTCTGGCCCGCGGTTTCACCGGTCGCGACAGCATCATCAAATTCGAAGGTTGCTACCACGGCCATTCCGACAGCCTGCTGGTAAAAGCCGGTTCCGGCGCGCTGACCCAGGGCGTACCGAGTTCGGCCGGCGTACCGGCAGCGTTCGCCAAACACACCCTGACCCTGCCGTTCAACGACATCGCCGCCGTCGAGCAGATGCTCGGTGAAGTCGGCCAGGACGTGGCGTGCATCATCGTCGAGCCGGTCGCCGGCAACATGAACTGCGTACCACCGGCCCCAGGCTTCCTCGAAGGCCTGCGCGAGCAGTGCGACAAACACGGCGTGGTGCTGATTTTTGACGAAGTCATGACCGGCTTCCGTGTCGCCCTCGGTGGCGCCCAGGCGCATTACGGCGTAACACCGGACCTGAGCACCTTCGGCAAGATCATCGGTGGCGGCATGCCAGTGGGCTGCTTCGGCGGCAAGCGCGAGATCATGCAGCACATCGCCCCACTGGGCCCGGTCTACCAGGCCGGCACGCTGTCCGGTAACCCGCTGGCGATGGCCGCCGGCCTGACCACCCTGCGCCTGATCAGCCGCCCTGGCTTCCACGCCGAGCTGACCGACTACACCACCCGCCTGCTGGACGGCCTGCAAGTGCGGGCCGACGCTGCCGGCATCCCGTTTGTCACCACCCAGGCCGGCGGCATGTTTGGCCTGTACTTCAGCGGCGCCGACGACATCGTTACCTTCGATGACGTGATGGGCAGCGACGCCGACTTGTTCAAGCGCTTCTTCCACCTGATGCTCGAAGGCGGTGTGTACCTGGCGCCCAGTGCGTTTGAAGCCGGCTTCACCTCGATCGCCCACGGCGACGCCGAGCTGAAGCTGACCCTGGACGCTGCCGAGCGCGCCTTTGCGGCCCTGAAATAAGTGACGGCATCCTCTGACGTTGCCCGTGCCAACGTCAGATTTGCTACTTTGCTTACAGCCATTTCTCGCTTTTTTCGAGAATTGCCCTGCAATCCGGCAGATAACTTGCCCAAGCAGCAGAAAAACGAGTAAAGACTTTGTAAGCAGAGGCCTGCTTATTTCATAATGCGCGCTTATTGGACCCCGCGAGGGTCCGCGCGCCCCGTCAGAGGTAAGTCGATTCCCATGAAACGCACCGGCCGCACCCTGGTTCTGGGCTGCCTGTTGCTCCTTCAGCCGCTGCTGGCGCATGCACAAGCAGGCGGCAACTCGTTGTTAATCCCAGCGATGGGTCGTTGCACCCTCAATACCCAGCCCGACACCCAGGCCGAAGCCCTGAGCGCGTGCCAGAAACAGGCTGATGAAGGGGATGCGCAAGCGCAATACGAGTTGGGCGAGTACTACCACGACAGCAAGAACCCCGCCGTCGACCTCAACAAAGCCTTGAGCTATTTCGAGAAGGCTTCGCTACAGGGCCACGCCCAGGCGCAATTCCAGCTGGGCAACATGTTTTTCCGTGGCGAAGGTGTACCGGCCAATAACGTCCAGGCCTACATCGTGCTGAAAATGGCGGCGGTCAACGGTGCTGAAGACGCGCTGGACACCGCCGACGAAGTGGCCGAGCACATGCAGCGTGATGAACTGGAAGTAGCGACCCAGGTGCTGGGGCAGATTTTCCGCAATTACCTGCAGGAATTGCAGAGCGCCGATGGGCGTTCGCCCTTTTCACCCCTTCCCTGATTCAGCGTTGCCTTACTTCTCAGGCATTGGCATCGGAAACGGCATCACATTGCTGGTGCCCCGCGCCTCGCTGATCTTCGGCGTGCCCAGGCGCTCGACTTCGTCGATGCGCACAATCGAATGCATCGGCACGAAGCTGCGCACCACGCCTTCGAACTGGGCCTTGAGCTTTTCCTCGCCTGGATCGACGACCAGCTGCGTGCGCTCGCCAAAGACGAACTCTTCCACTTCCAGGAAGCCCCACAGATCACTTTGATAGATCTGCTTGGCGTACATTTCGAACACCTGGCCCTGGTTAAGGAAAATCACCTTGTAGATTGGAGCTTCACGTTTGGTCATGGGGGGCGGGCAGCACATCGGCGGATATAAATGAGGGCGCGAACTATAGCATGGCACCCGATGCACAGTGCTAGGAACCAATGGACATGCCGCCTATAATGCGCGGTTCTTTACCACCAGTTGACGATTCCCATGGCCAAGAAGCTTTACATCGAAACCCACGGTTGCCAGATGAACGAGTACGACAGCTCGCGCATGGTCGATCTGCTGGGTGAACATCAGGCCCTGGAAGTCACGGCTCGCGCCGAAGATGCTGACGTGATCCTGCTCAATACCTGCTCGATCCGCGAACGGGCCCAAGACCGGGTCTACTCGCAACTGGGCCGCTGGCGCGAATTGAAACTGGCCAACCCGGACATGGTGATCGCCGTCGGCGGTTGCGTGGCCAGCCAGGAAGGCGCGGCCATTCGTGACCGCGCGCCCTATGTCGATGTGGTCTTCGGCCCGCAGACCCTGCACCGCCTGCCGAAAATGATCGATGCCGCACGCGCCACCAAGCTGCCGCAAGTGGACGTGTCGTTCCCCGAAATCGAAAAATTCGACCATCTGCCCGAGCCGCGCATCGACGGGCCAAGCGCCTATGTATCGGTGATGGAAGGCTGCAGCAAGTACTGCACCTTCTGTGTAGTGCCCTACACCCGTGGCGAAGAAGTCAGCCGGCCGTTTGACGACGTGCTGGCGGAAATCATCCACCTGGCCGAAAACGGCGTGCGCGAAGTGACCCTGCTGGGCCAGAACGTCAACGGCTATCGCGGCCAGACCCACGACGGACGCCTGGCCGACCTGGCCGAGCTGATTCGCGTGGTCGCCGCAGTAGACGGCATCGAGCGCATTCGCTACACCACCTCGCACCCGCTGGAGTTCTCCGACAGCCTGATCCAGGCCCACGCCGACGTGCCGGAACTGGTCAAACACCTGCATTTGCCGGTGCAATCGGGCTCAGACCGCATCCTGTCGGCAATGAAGCGCAACCACACAGCCCTGGAGTACAAGTCCAAGCTGCGCAAACTGCGCGCCGCCGTGCCGGGCATCTGCATCAGTTCGGACTTTATCGTCGGCTTCCCTGGCGAGACCGAGAAGGACTTCCAGCAGACCATGAAGCTGATCGAGGACGTGGGTTTCGACTTCTCCTACTCGTTCGTCTACAGCCAACGCCCCGGCACCCCAGCGGCCGACCTGCTGGACGAAACCCCGGAAGCGTTGAAAAAGGAGCGCTTGAATGCGCTGCAACATCGCCTGAATCAGCAGGGTTTCGAGATCAGCCGACAAATGGTCGGTTCGATCCAGCGCATCCTGGTAACCGATTACTCGAAGAAAGACCCCGGCGAATTGCAGGGCCGCACCGAGAACAATCGCATCGTCAACTTCCGCTGCGACAACCCGACCCTGATCGGCCAGTTTGCCGATGTGCACATCGATGCGGCGCAACCGCACTCGCTGCGCGGCTCGTTGATCCAGTAATTCCCCGATCAACACATACCCAATGTGGGAGGGGGCTTGCTCCCACATTGGAACCGTGCAGCATTCCGATAACGTAAGTGCTTTCGCACACCGGCGCGTGGCGTTATTCTCTCTTTCACCTCAACAGCCAAAGGGCGGCTAAAAGCGACCTTGAACGCACCTACAGTAGAACCCCATCGTTTTCTCCTCGAGCCGTTTGAGGCTCGCCGTTTCGCCAACCTGTGCGGACAGTTCGACGAGCACCTGCGGCTGATCGAACAACGCCTGAGCATCGAGATCCGCAACCGCGGCAATCAATTCGAGCTCATTGGTGAACCTCAACACACCACGTCTGCGGAAAACCTGCTGCGCCGTCTCTACCGCGAAACCAAGGGCAGTGAGCTGTCGCCGGAAACGGTGCACCTGTATCTGCAGGAATCCGCCGTGGAAGACCTGGCCAACAACCCGGTGGCCGAAGCCAGCGTGGCCTTGCGTACCAAAAAAGGCATGATTCGCCCACGCGGCTTGAATCAGCAGAAGTACGTCAAGGAAATCCTCGGTAACGATATCAACTTCGGCATCGGCCCGGCCGGTACCGGCAAGACCTACCTGGCCGTGGCCTGTGCGGTGGATGCCCTGGAGCGCGAACAGGTTCGCCGCATCCTGCTGGTGCGCCCGGCCGTCGAGGCGGGCGAAAAGCTCGGCTTCCTGCCCGGCGACCTGGCCCAGAAGATCGACCCGTACCTGCGCCCGCTCTACGACGCGCTCTACGAGATGCTTGGCTTTGAATACGTGGCCAAGCTGATCGAACGCCAGGTGATCGAAATCGCGCCGCTGGCCTACATGCGCGGTCGCACCTTGAACAACAGCTTCATCATTCTCGACGAGAGCCAGAACACCACGGTCGAGCAGATGAAGATGTTCCTCACCCGTATCGGTTTCGGCTCCACGGCCGTGATCACCGGTGATATCACCCAGGTCGACCTGCCCAAGGGCACCAAGTCAGGCCTGGGCCAGGTGATCGAAGTGCTCAAGGATGTGCCGGGTATCAGCTTTACGCATTTCATGCCCAAGGACGTGGTGCGCCACCCGCTGGTGCAGCGCATTGTCGAGGCCTACGAGCGCTTCGAACACCGCGACGACGGCCTGTCCAAGGACGTGCGCCGCGATGCTTGAGCTTGACCTGCAACTGGCCACCGAAGCGGCCGCGCCCAGCGAAGCACAATTCCGTCAGTGGTGTGAGCTGGCCCTGCGCCAGCGCACCGCCGATTCGGAGCTGACCATTCGTCTGGTGGACGAGCCCGAAGGCCGTGAGCTGAATCACACCTGGCGCCAGAAAGACTACGCGACCAACGTGCTGTCTTTCCCCGCCGACGTGCCCGACGAGTTTCTGGATATCCCGCTGCTGGGCGACCTGGTGATTTGTGTCGCGGTGGTCGAGCGCGAGGCGCGGGAGCAAGAAAAGGAACTTGAGGCCCACTGGGCCCATCTAGTCATCCACGGCTGCCTGCATCTCTTGGGTTACGACCATATAGACGATGACGAAGCCCTGGAAATGGAAGCACTGGAACGAACGTTGCTTGCAGAACTGGGTCATCGCGACCCGTATGCCGACGACGAAAACCAATCGACACTCAACTGAAACAATCAAGGATTTAGAGTAATCGCTATGAGCGAAGACCGATCGAGCAACGGGCAAAAGTCATGGCTGGGTAAACTGACCCAGGCTTTTGCCCACGAGCCGAAAAACCGCCAGGAGCTGCTGGAGCTGCTGCGCGAGGCCCACCAGAACAAGTTGCTGGACAGCGAAGCGCTGGCCATCGTCGAAGGCGCCATCCAGGTGGCTGACCTGCAAGTACGCGACATCATGGTGCCGCGCTCGCAGATGATCAGCATCAGGGCGACCCAGACCCCGCGCGAATTCCTCCCGGCCGTGATCGACTCGGCGCACTCGCGCTACCCGGTGATCGGTGAAAGCCATGACGACGTCATGGGCGTCCTGTTGGCCAAGGACCTGTTGCCGCTGATCCTCAAGGAGAACGGCGACAACTTCAACATCAAGGACCTGCTGCGCCCGGCCACCTTCGTGCCTGAGTCCAAGCGCCTGAATGTGCTGCTGCGCGAATTTCGCGCCAACCACAATCACATGGCGATCGTGATCGACGAATACGGTGGCGTGGCGGGCCTTGTGACCATCGAGGACGTGCTGGAGCAGATCGTCGGCGACATCGAAGACGAGCACGACGTTGAAGAAGACAGCTACATCAAGCCACTGCCCAGCGGTGACTTCCTGATCAAGGCATTGACGCCCATCGAGAACTTCAACGAGTTCTTCGACAGCGAATTCTCCGACGACGAGTTCGACACCGTCGGCGGCCTGGTGATGAGTGCGTTCGGGCACCTGCCCAAGCGTAACGAAACCACCGAGATCGGCGCGTACCGGTTCCGCATCCTGAATGCCGATAGCCGCCGGATTCACTTGATCCGTTTGACCCCTATTGCCCGTTAAGGACTGAAATGCGCCGTCTGATTGCACCCGGCTGGCCCGGTAACTTGCTGGCCGTGGTGGCCGGCGCCATCACCACCCTGGCGCTGGCGCCGTTCGATATCTGGCCGCTGGCGCTGGTGGCGGTCGGTGTGTTCTATATCGGCCTGCGCGAGCTGACACCCCGCCAGGCCCTGGGGCGCGGCTGGTGTTTCGGGTTCGGCCTGTTTGGCGCCGGCACCAGTTGGATCTACTACAGCATCCACCACTTCGGCGGCGCTTCGGTGCTGCTGGCGGGTTTCCTGATGCTGCTGTTCACCGCCGCCATCGCCTGGTTCTTCGCCCTGCCCGCCTGGCTGTGGGCGCGCTGGCTGCGCCGCAATGAAGCGCCCTTGGCCGATGCGCTGACCTTCGCGGCGTTGTGGGTGGGCCAGGAGGCCTTTCGTGGCTGGTTCCTCACCGGCTTTCCGTGGTTGTACTCCGGCTACAGTCAACTCGACGGCCCGCTGACTGGCCTGGCGCCCTTGGGCGGGATGTGGCTGATTTCGTTCGCCCTGGCGCTCACGGCCGCCGTGCTGTGCAACCTGCCGCGCCTGTTGGCAAGCAAGCGCAACAGCTTCATCGCTGCCGGCCTGGTGCTGCTCGTTGCGCCTTGGGCCATTGGCCTGGCGCTCAAGCACCATGCCTGGACCTCGCCCTCCGGCCCGCCCTTGAGCGTGGCCGCCATCCAGGGCAACGTCGAACAAAGCATGAAGTGGGACCCCGAGCAGCTCAATGCGCAGCTGGCGCTGTACCGCGACATGAGTTTGAGCTCCAGGCGCGTCGACCTGCTGGTATGGCCGGAAACCGCCGTTCCGGTGCTTAAGGAGTCGGTCGAAGGCTACCTGGGCATGATGGGCAAGTTCGCCGCCGAGCGTAATACCGCGCTTATCACTGGGGTACCGATTCGCCAGGAAGTACGCCATGAGAAGCGCTACTTCAATGGCATCACCGTGGTCGGCGAAGGTGATGGCACCTACCTCAAGCAAAAGCTGGTGCCCTTTGGTGAGTACGTGCCGTTGCAGGACATGTTGCGCGGGTTGATCGCCTTCTTCGACCTGCCCATGTCGGACTTCGCCCGCGGCCCCGCCGACCAGGCGATGCTCCAGGCCAAGGGTTATCAGATCGCACCGTTCATTTGCTATGAAGTGGTGTACCCGGAGTTCGCCGCCGGCCTGTCGGCCCAGAGCGACCTGTTGCTGACCATCAGCAATGACACCTGGTTCGGCCGCTCCATCGGCCCGCTGCAGCACCTGCAGATGGCGCAGATGCGCGCGCTGGAAGCCGGCCGCTGGATGATCCGCGCCACCAACAACGGCGTGACCGGCCTGATCAACCCGTTTGGGCAGATCACCGCACAGATCCCGCAATTCGAGCGCGGCATTCTCTATGGCGACGTGGTGCCAATGCACAACCTCACGCCTTACCTGCAATGGCGGTCGTGGCCGCTGATCATTGTGTGCGTGCTGTTGTTCGGCTGGGCGCTGCTGGCGGGTCGAATGGCCAAAACGGTCTGACAGACACCATAAAACCAATGTGGGAGGGGGCTTGCTCCCGATAGCAGTGTGTCAGTCAGTACATTTGATACTGATACACCGCAATCGGGAGCAAGCCCCTCCCACATTTTGAATGGCGGTGCTACTTGTAGAACAACCGGTACCCCACCTGCCCCACCGCCTCATTGATCAACTGCCCGCTCTGCCATACCGCCTTGACCTCCGGCATCCAGCCGCCCAGTGGACGCGCGTTGTCCACGCCCAGAAAACCCACTGGCGCGGGCACCACGGTAAAGCCGGCCTTCTCGAAGCTCCACATCGCACGCGGCATGTGCCAGGCTTGGGTCACCACCACCACGCGCTTGATACCTTGCGGCAACAGAATCTCGGCGCTCATCTGGGCGTTTTCCCAGGTGGTGCGGCTACGCTCTTCTTTCCAACGCACCGTCACGCCGAAGTCATCCTGCATTGACACCGCCATCAACTGCGCCTCGCTGGGCGGGGTGCCGTAATGCAGGCCACCGGTGGTCAGCAGCGGCAACCCGGACGCCTTGGCCAGCCGCGCCGCATAACGCTCACGCTCCAGGCCGATGCCGGTGGGTTGGTCGGTGCCCCAGGCAATGTCACCGCGCTCGCGCCCGGAACCCAGCACCACAATCGCATCGGCGCGCTGGGCCAGGCTTGCCCAGTCTTCGCGGGCCAAAGGCGGCGCTGTCTCCAAGGCGTGCGCGCCCCACTGCACCATTACCGGCAGGCTGATCAGCCACATCCCGCCCAATCCCAAGGCAAAGCAACACCCCGCCAAGCGCGGTCGACTGCGGCGAAACCACCAGGCAAGCGCCAGCAACAGCAAGAAAATACCGGGCGGCAGCAACAATTGTTTGATGAAATAACGAAAAGGCATCGGGCATCTCCAAAGATGCCCGAAGCCTAGATGCAACGGGGTTCGGCAACAATCCTTACCATCACATTTTGCAAAGTGGCGGATAACGCGGGTTACTTACACCGTACGGATCGGAAACGTTCCGGGCCGCGGCCGGCCGGCAGATCCTTCAGCCAGATCACCTTGGCCGAACGGGAAGGCGTCTGGACTGGCGGGGAGGCCTGCCCATCAGAGGCGCGTTGGTGGTGCAACGCCAGATAGTTCTCGATCAGTTCAAGCTCTGCCTGGCTCAAGCCTTGCAACTCCAGCTCCAGAGGCCGTTCACCACGCAATCGGCCTGCGGTTCTTGCGGCATCCAATGCCCGACCCAAACGGTCGATCAATCCTTCATATAATTGCGGTTTAGTTAAAGTTCGCTGCGATTCAGCCATCCCCTCACCTCATTGAAGAAATACATGCTCCCCAATAAACAGCGTAGCCCCCGTGGCTGCGCCTGCCCGATGCCGCGACAGACGGCCCTGCCTGCGCAATCAGGGTTTCCCTCGATAGAGTGGGGTCATGTATGCTACGGCGCTTCCTGTAACTCCACTTCCCGCAGGGTTTGGGCACGGACGCGCCGCTTTCTGGTGTCGAACAACCCGGACACTGCACCGAAGAGGATTAGGCCACCCTTATTCAGTTCAAAAGTAGCCATGCACGAACAATATCAGCCCCGTGAAATAGAAAATGCCGCACAAACCTTCTGGGACGAGCAAAAGTCCTTTGAAGTCAGCGAACAGCCAGGCAAGGAGACTTTCTATTGCCTATCGATGTTCCCTTACCCCAGCGGCAAGCTACACATGGGGCACGTGCGTAACTACACCATCGGCGACGTGATTTCCCGCTACCAGCGCATGCTCGGCAAGAACGTCCTGCAACCCATGGGTTGGGACGCTTTCGGCATGCCGGCGGAAAACGCCGCGATGAAAAACAACGTAGCCCCCGCCAAGTGGACCTACGAAAACATCGCCTACATGAAGACCCAGCTGCGCAGCCTGGGCCTGGCGGTAGACTGGTCCCGCGAAGTGACCACCTGCAAGCCGGACTACTATCGCTGGGAACAATGGCTGTTCACGCGCCTGTTCGAAAAAGGCGTGATCTACAAAAAGAGCGGCACCGTGAACTGGGACCCGGTCGACCAGACCGTGCTGGCCAACGAACAGGTGATCGACGGTCGCGGCTGGCGCTCCGGCGCGCTGATCGAAAAGCGCGAAATCCCGATGTACTACTTCAAGATCACCGCCTATGCGGATGAACTCTTGTCGAGCCTCGACGACTTGCCGGGCTGGCCCGAACAGGTCAAGACCATGCAGCGCAACTGGATCGGCAAATCCAAGGGCATGGAAGTGCAGTTCCCGTACAACGTCGACTCGATCGGCGAAGCCGGCGCACTCAAAGTATTCACCACCCGCCCCGACACCCTGATGGGCGCGACTTACGTCGCCGTGGCCGCCGAACACCCGCTGGCCACGCAGGCCGCACAGAACAATCCTGAGCTGCAGGCGTTCATCGCCGAATGCAAAGGTGGCAGCGTGGCTGAAGCCGATGTCGCCACCCAGGAGAAGAAAGGCCTGCCGACCGGGCTGTTCGTCGAGCACCCGCTGACTGGCGAGAAGCTGCCGGTCTGGGTCGCCAACTACGTGCTGATGCACTACGGCGACGGCGCGGTCATGGCGGTGCCGGCTCACGACGAGCGCGATTTCGAGTTCGCTACCAAATACAACCTGCCGATCAAATCCGTGGTGCGCACCAGCGCGGGCGAGACCAACCCGGCCCCGTGGCAAGACGCCTACGGCGAGCACGGCACCTTGATCAATTCCGGCGAATTTGACGGCCTGGACTTCCAAGGCGCGTTCGACGCGATCGAAGTCGCGCTGATCAAGAAAAACCTCGGCGCCTCGCGCACCCAGTTCCGCCTGCGCGACTGGGGCATCAGCCGTCAGCGCTACTGGGGCTGCCCGATCCCGATCATCCACTGCGAAAGCTGCGGTGACGTGCCGGTGCCGGAAGACCAGTTGCCGGTGGTCTTGCCCGAAGACGTCGTCCCGGACGGCGCCGGTTCGCCTCTGGCACGCATGCCGCAGTTCTACGAATGCAGCTGCCCTAAATGCGGCGCGCCGGCCAAGCGTGAAACCGACACCATGGACACCTTCGTCGAGTCCTCGTGGTATTACGCCCGTTACGCCTCGCCGCACTATGAAGGTGGCCTGGTCGAGAAATCCGCAGCCGACCATTGGTTGCCGGTGGACCAGTACATCGGTGGGATCGAACACGCCATCCTGCATCTGCTGTACGCGCGCTTCTTCCACAAGCTGATGCGTGACGAAGGCCTGGTCAGCTCCGACGAGCCGTTCAAGAACCTGCTGACCCAAGGCATGGTGATCGCCGAGACCTACTATCGCCGCGAAGCCAATGGCGCCTACACCTGGTTCAACCCGGCGGACGTCGAACTCGAACGTGACAGCAAAGCCAAGGTCATCAGCGCCAAGCTCAAGTCCGACGGCCTGCCGGTGGAAATCGGCGGCACCGAGAAGATGGCCAAGTCGAAGAACAACGGCGTCGACCCACAATCGATGATCGATCAGTTCGGCGCCGACACCTGCCGCCTGTTCATGATGTTCGCCTCGCCGCCCGACATGAGCGCCGAATGGTCCGATTCCGGCGTCGAAGGCTCACACCGCTTCCTCAAGCGCGTCTGGCGCCTGGCCCATGCCCACGTCAGCCAGGGCTTGCCGGGCAAGCTGGACGTCGCCGCCCTGAACGATGAGCAGAAGGCCATTCGCCGCAGCACCCACCTGGCTATCCGCCAGGCCAGCCAGGACGTAGGGCAGAACCACAAGTTCAACACCGCCATCGCCCAGGTGATGACGCTGATGAACGTGCTGGAAAAAGCCCCGCAGGCCACGGAACAGGATCGCGCATTGATCCACGAGGGCCTGGAAACGGTTACCCTGCTGCTGGCGCCGATCACCCCACATATCAGCCACGATTTGTGGAACCGCCTGGGCCACAGCGGTGCCGTTATCGACGCCCGCTGGCCGCTGCAGGATGACAGCGCGCTGGTACAGGACACGCTGCAACTGGTGATTCAGGTCAACGGCAAACTGCGCGGCCAGATCGACATGCCGGCCAGCGCCAGTCGTGAAGAAGTCGAAGCGGCTGCACGCTGCAACGAGAACGTGCTGCGCTTTACCGAAGGCCTGACGATCCGCAAAGTGATCGTAGTGCCCGGAAAACTGGTCAATATCGTCGCCAGCTAAATCGGATCGGGCGCAGGGCTTGAGCCCTGCGCCGAACTAAACCTTCAGGGCCTCGATACGGCCCGCCTGGTTTCAAGGGGAGCAACAAACATGATCAAACGCAATCTGCTGGTAATGGGCCTGGCCGTTCTGTTGAGCGCGTGCGGCTTCCAGCTGCGCGGCACCGGCACCAACGAATTGTCGCTCAAGGAACTCGACGTCAGCGCACGCAATGCCTACGGCGAGACCGTGACTCAGCTGCGCCAGGCCCTGGAAAACAGCGGTGTACGCGTCTATACCGGGGCCACCTACAAACTGGACTTGGTCGATGAGCGCGAAACCCAGCGCAACATCAGCTACGCCAGTGCGGGCCGCGCGTCGGATGTCGAGTTGACCACCACCGTCAACTTCGAAGTACAAGGCCGCGATCACTTGCCGCTGATGGGTGACAAGATCCAGGTGCAGAAAGTCGTGAGCCACGACGGCAACAACCTGGTGGGTTCAGACTCCGAGACCCTTCAGGTGCGCAAGGAAATGCGTCGTGAGCTGGTCCAGCGCATGATGACTCGCCTGCAACTGCTGACCCCGGAAAAACTCGCGGAGCTGCAGCAAATCGCCGACAACAAGGCCAAGGCTGACGCCGATGCCCTGAAAGCCGCGCAAGAGTATGAAGACAACACGCCGAAACAGTCGCCTGTTGAAGTCCCTGTCGAGTAAGCCAAACGGGGCGCTCCTGGCGCCCCGTTCGCCCTGCCTATGAAACTCGCCCCCGCCCAACTCGCCAAACACCTGCAAGGTGGCCTCGCGCCTGTCTATATTGTCAGCGGCGATGACCCGTTGCTGTGCCAGGAAGCGGCCGACGCCATTCGCACGGCGGCGCGCCAGCAAGGTTTCGATGAACGCCAGGTGTTCAGCGCCGACGCCAGTTTCGACTGGGGCACGCTGCTGCAGGCAGGCGCGAGCATGTCGCTGTTTGCCGAAAAACGCCTGCTGGAACTGCGCCTGCCCTCGGGCAAGCCGGGCGATAAAGGCGCGGCGGCGTTGATGGAATATTGCGCGCGCCCTGCTGAAGACACGGTGTTGCTGGTCAGCCTGCCCAAGCTCGACGGCAGTGCGCAGAAAACCAAATGGGGCAAGGCGCTGGTGGAAGGTCCACAGACCCAGTTCATCCAGATCTGGCCGGTGGACAGCAGCCAGCTGCCGCAATGGATCCGCCAACGCCTGTCACAGTCCGGCCTGTCGGCCACGCAAGATGCCGTCGAGCTGATCGCCGCCAGGGTCGAGGGCAACCTGCTGGCTGCCGCCCAGGAGATCGAAAAGCTCAAGCTGATGGCGGAAGATGGGCAGATTACCGTCGAAACCGTGCAAGGCGCGGTGGCTGACAGTGCGCGGTTCGATGTCTTCGGGCTGGTGGACGCGATCCTCAACGGTGAGCCGGCCCACGCCCTGCGCATGCTCGAAGGGCTGCGCGGCGAGGGTGTGGAACCGCCGGTGATTCTCTGGGCCCTGGCCCGGGAACTGCGGGTGCTGGCTAACATCGCTTTGCAATACAGCCAGGGCACACCTCTGGACAAATGCTTCAGCCAAGCCCGACCGCCGGTGTGGGACAAGCGCAAGCCGCTGATGAGCAAGGCCCTGCAACGACACTCGGCGCAACGCTGGGCGCAACTGTTGCTGGAAGCGCAGCGCATCGATGCACAGATCAAAGGCCAGGCGGCCGGTTCGCCGTGGATGAGTCTGAGCCGCTTATCGCTGTTGATGGCCGGCCAGCGCCTGGCGTTGCCTGCTGAATAGCTCCCCCAAGAACACCACAAATCCAATGTGGGAGGGGGCTTGCTCCCGATAGCGGTGTAACAGTCAAAAAATCCAGTGACTGACACTCCGCCATCGGGAGCAAGCCCCCTCCCACATTTTGTTTGTGTTTACAATTCTCAGGCTTTACAGCGCCGCAATATAGGCAGATTATTTTCGCCGCTCCACCCACCCGAACGAGAGAAAGACCATGAGCAAAAAGCCATCCAAGCATGGCCCGAACAAGGCCAAATCCATCATCGCCCAGCCACTGTTCCGCAGCCGTCAGGAACGCGCCGGCAAGGGCAAAGGCAGCTACCGCCGCGAAGCCTTCCAGTCTAATAGCTGGGAGGCTTCTTACTTTCTGGCTGCCTGAAGGCAAGCTCCCCTCTGGCATGATAAGGTCTGCACTGGATTTGTAACCCCCTGGACCTGTGCATGCCCTCTAGTCTTTCCCGTCGTTGGCACCTTCGCCAATTGATCGCTGCCTCCAGCCTCATTCTGCTTGTCGCCTGCGCGGAAAAACCCACCGCCGCGGATGCTCAACCCCTGCCCACGCTCAAGACCGTACCGGCCGTCGCGCCTGCCGTCGTTGCGCCGTTGGCGGTAGACAACCTGAACATCCAACCGACCCAGACCTTCGCCGAATGGCAGGCCGGTTTCCGTGCGCAGGCCCTGCAAGCCGGAATCACCGCCGACGTCTTCGATAATGCCTTCGCCGGCGTCAGCCCGGACATGGCGGTGATTCGCGCCGACCGCAGCCAGCCGGAGTTTTCCCGCCCGGTGTGGGAATACCTCGACGGCGCGCTGTCGCCGCTGCGCGTGCGTAATGGCCAGGCGTTACTGGTCAAGTACGCCGATATCCTGCAGCGCATCGAAGAGCGGTATGGCGTCGATCGCCAGGCACTGGTCTCGGTGTGGGGCATGGAAAGCAACTTCGGCCAGTTCCAGGGCAATAACTCGGTGATCCGCTCCCTCGCGACCCTGGCTTATGAGGGCCGTCGCCCGGCGTTCGCACAGGCGCAACTGCTGGCGGCGCTGCAGATCATCCAGCACGGCGATATTGCGGCCGACCAGATGAAAGGTTCCTGGGCCGGCGCAATGGGCCAGACCCAATTCATCCCCACCACCTACAACACCCACGCCGTGGATTTCGACGGCGACGGTCGCCGCGATATCTGGAACAGCCCGGGTGACGCCCTCGCGTCCACCGCTCATTACCTGCAAAGCTCCGGCTGGCAGAAAGGCCAGCCGTGGGGCGTTGAGGTGCAGCCACTGCCAACGGGCTTCGACTACTCCCTGGCCGATGGTGGCATCCGCAAGACCGTTGCCGAATGGCTGAAACTGGGCATCCAGCTGCCTCCTGGCGCAAGCCTGCCAGCCAATGTCGACCAACTGTCCGCCGCCCTGCTGTTGCCGGCCGGCTACCGTGGGGCGGCGTTCCTGGTACTGGATAACTTCCGTGCGATCCTGAAATACAACAACTCGTCGTCCTATGCGCTGGCCGTTGGCCTGCTGTCGGAGCGATTTGGTGGCGGTGGTGTGATTCGCGGGAGCTGGCCGAAGGATGAGCTGCCCCTGAGCCGCTCGCAACGTATCGACCTGCAGACGGCGCTCAGCGCCAAGGGCTACGACGCGGGCAATGCCGACGGGATCATTGGCGCCAACACACGCAAGGCGATTCGAGCGGCGCAGCAAGCGCTGGGCTGGCCGGCGGATGGGTATCCGACGGTGAAGTTGCTGGAGGCGCTGCAAGAGCGCTAGATCTGCTCAGGGCAACTACCGCCATCGGGGGCAAGCCCCCTCCCACATTTGACTGCATTCCAAATGTGGGAGGGGGCTTGCCCCCGATGCGGTTTAGCAGGCGCCGAAAACTCAGCGGCTAAACACGACATCCTGCTCCAACACCACCCGCTGCTCCCCCGCATCCAAACGCACCAACGCCCCCATCGGCAACGTCAGGTTCGGATCGCAATGCCCACTGCGCCAGCCAGCCAGCACCGGAATGCACAGCGGCTCGAAAGTCTGTTTCAACAGTCTTTCCAGCCCCACCTGATCCACACCGGCCACATCCCCCACCAACACCCCCGCCACCTGATCGAGTTTGCCCGCCAGGCGCAGGTGCGTCAGCAAGCGGTCGATGCGATAGAGCGGTTCGTTGATGTCCTCGATAAACAGAATGATGCCTTCAGCGTCAATGTCGTAGGCGGTGCCCATCACCGCCGCGATCATCGAGAGGTTGCCGCCCAACAGACGCCCGCAGGCGATGCCAGGCTCAATGGTGGTCAAGGGGTAGGCCACCGGGTGCGTCAACAGGCTGCCGGCGCCAAGCTGGCCACGCAGCAGGCTGAACAGTGATGACTCGGTGGGGGGCTGCTTGCCACCGAGCAAGTCGGCATTGAGCATTGGCCCGTGGAAGGTGACGAATCCCGCGTAGCGGTTGATCGCCAGGTGCAAGGCGGTGATGTCGCTGTAGCCGACGAAAGGCTTGGGATGTGCGCGCAACAGGTCGAAGTCCAGCGCATCGAGCAAGCGTGGCGTGCCGTAGCCGCCGCGCAGGCAGAAAATAGCGTCGATTTCGGGGTCGGCGAAGGCAGCATGCAGGTCGTTGAGACGCACTTGATCACTGCCGGCCAGGTAGCCGTCGCGCTCATACACACCCGGGAAAATGCGCAGTTCGTAGCCACGGGCGCGCATCCATTGCCCGGCTTTTTCGACGTCCAGCGCGGCAGGGCCGGCGGGAGCGATCAGGCCGATGGTGCCTTCGGGGCGCAGAGCGGGTACGGCGCTAGTCATGCACAATTCTCCTTAATATGACGCATAACGAAATGTGGGAGGGGGCTTGCTCCCGATGGCGATGTATCAGTCACTCGTGTATTGACTGTCACACCGCAATCGGGGGCAAGCCCCCTCCCACATTGGACCTGCGGCGTTACATAGCTCGGTGTTACGACACCAGGCTCGCCTTGACCAGCTTGGCCTGCTCGTCGGCGTGGTACGAAGAGCGCACCAATGGGCCGGAGGCTACGTTCTTGAAGCCCATCTTGTACCCTTCCTCGGCGAACCAGGCGAAGGTATCCGGGTGCACGAAACGCTGCACCGGCAAGTGGCTACGGGACGGTTGCAGGTACTGGCCCAGGGTCAGCATATCGATGTCGTGCTCGCGCATGCGCTTCATGACTTCGATAACTTCTTCGTCGGTTTCGCCCAGGCCCAGCATCAAGCCGGATTTGGTCGGAATGTGCGGCATCATCTGCTTGAACTTCTGCAGCAGGGTCAGCGACCACTGGTAATCCGAACCCGGACGCGCGGCCTTGTACAGGCGCGGAACGGTTTCCAGGTTGTGGTTGAACACATCCGGCGGCTCGGCGGCGGTGATTTGCAGCGCCACATCCATGCGGCCACGGTAGTCGGGCACCAGGGTTTCAAGCATGACGTTCGGCGACAGTTTGCGGATTTCGCGGATGCAATCGGCAAAGTGCTGGGCACCGCCGTCGCGCAAGTCGTCACGGTCGACCGAGGTGATCACCACATATTTGAGTTTCAGGTCGGCGATGGCGATAGCCAGGCTTTCCGGCTCGTTGACATCCAGGGGCTTCGGACGGCCGTGGCCGACGTCGCAGAACGGGCAACGACGGGTGCAGATGTCACCCATGATCATGAAGGTGGCGGTGCCGCCGGAGAAGCATTCGCCCAGGTTCGGGCAAGAGGCCTCTTCGCACACGCTGTGCAACTTGTGTTTGCGCAGCAGCGCCTTGATGCGGTCGACTTCCGGCGAGACCGGGATGCGCACGCGAATCCAGTCAGGCTTTTTCGGCAGTTCGGTGGTCGGGATGATCTTGACCGGGATGCGTGCAACCTTCTCGGCGCCGCGCAGCTTGACGCCGGCTTCCACCTTGGCACGCGGGGCCGGGGCTGGACGCTCGGTAACGTCCAGCGTCGGGATCATGGTTTGCACAACATCAGTAGTCATATCAATCGATTCCGCCCGTCAGGGTCGTCTGCTCAGCATAGTCGAGGTGTTTGACGAGCTGCGCGCGCAGCCGGGCACTTACCTCGGCAAATTCTATGGGTGTTGCATGGTCGCTCAACTGGGTCATCGCAAGCCCCGCGTAGCCGCAGGGGTTGATGCGCCGGAACGGGGCCAGGTCCATGTCCACATTCAGGGCCAGGCCATGAAAGGAACACCCGTGACGAATGCGCAATCCCAGGGAAGCGATTTTCGCGCCATCCACATACACACCCGGTGCATCAGGCTTGGCCGCAGCGGTCACGCCGTAACTGGCCAACAGCTCGATCAGGCAAGCTTCCATGCGGCTTACCAGGTCACGCACGCCAAACCCCAGCTTGCGCACATCCAGCAACAGATAAGCGACCAGTTGGCCAGGCCCATGGTAAGTCACTTGACCCCCTCGGTCGACCTGCACCACCGGAATATCACCCGGAAGCAGCAGGTGCTCGGCCTTGCCGGCCTGGCCCTGGGTGAACACCGGCGGGTGTTCGACCAGCCAGATTTCATCCGCTGCCGAGTTGCCGCGCTCATTGGTAAAGCGCTGCATGGCGTGCCAGACCGGCTCGTAGGCCATCCGGCCGAGCTCGCGAAAGCCCAGGACCTGTGGCATCACAACACCATGTGCACGAAGCCGGTGGCCCGCAGTTCGCTGTTGATGTTGTAGAGCTGGTCTTGATCCGTCGCCACGATGTGCAACTGGAACGTCGTGTATTTACCCGTGGAGCTGGAGCGCTCGTCCACGCGGTTGTCGTTGATCGTCGCGTGTTTACGCACGATCTCAAGAATCGTGTCTTTACGGCCTGCACCGGTATCGCTGATCACCTTGATGGGATAATCCGTCACCGGGAATTCGATTTTTGGCGGCTTTACTTCTTTATCGGTCATGGCAGAACGGCCTCGTAAGCGGTAAGCCGTGGCGACGGCAAAGCCCCGCGTCGGATCAACGCGGGGCTTTGCAGGTGCACACAATCAGTTGAACAAGCCGTAGAAGAATAGACGGATGCTATCCCACACGCGGCGGAAGATACCACCTTCGTCGACGGCGTCCAGTGCGATCAGGTCGGCGCTGTGCACCACCTTGTCGTCCAGTTTGACTTCGACTTTACCGATCACGTCGCCCTTGGCGATTGGGGCAACCAATTGCGGGTTCATGGTCATGCTGGCAGCGAGCTTTTTCAGCTGGCCTTTAGGCATGGTCAGGGTCAGGTCATCAGCCAGGCCGGCCTTGACTTGGGAGGTTGCGCCCTTCCATACCGGCGCGGTCGCCAGCTCCGTACCCTTCTGGTAGAAGGTCTGGGTTTCGAAGAAGCGGAAGCCGTAGGTCAGCAGCTTTTGCGTCTCGGCCGCACGGGCCTGCTCGCTGTTGGTGCCGAATACCACGGCGATCAGGCGCTGGCCATCACGTACAGCGGACGACACCATGCAGTAGCCGGCTTCGTCGGTGTGGCCGGTTTTCAGGCCATCGACGGTCTTGTCGCGCCACAGCAACAGGTTGCGGTTAGGCTGCTTGATGTTGTTCCAGAAGAACTCTTTCTGGGAGTAGATGGCGTAGTGCACCGGGTCGACGCGGATGATCGCGCGGGCCAGGATCGCCATGTCGTGAGCCGACGAATAATGCTCAGGATTCGGCAGGCCGGTCGGGTTCATGAAGTGACTGTTGGTCATGCCCAGGTCGCCGGCCGTCTTGTTCATCATGTCGGCGAACGCGTCTTCGCTGCCGGCGATGTGCTCGGCCAAGGCGACGCTGGCGTCGTTACCGGACTGGATGATGATGCCGTGCAACAGGTCGCTGACGGTGACTTGCGAGCCGACCTTGATGAACATCCGCGAACCACCGGTACGCCAGGCGTTTTCGCTGACGGTCACCGGGTCGTTTTCGCCGATCTGGCCGCGACGGATTTCCAGGGTCGCGATGTAGGCGGTCATCAGCTTGGTCAGGCTGGCTGGAGGCAGGCGCACGTCACCGCCGTTTTCGACCAGCACGTTGCCACTGGCGGCATCCATGAGGACCCAGGCCTTGGCGGCCAGTTGCGGGGAAGCCGGCACCATCTCAACCGCCCAGGCGGCCGGAGTGATGATCAGCGAGATAAGCAGGCACGTACGTTTGGCTAAGGTGGTGATGTTCATCCGTCTCTCGAAATTGCTTATGGAAACTTGCCCTCGCGGGCAAAACTATTCAGACAGCCCGCTTCCAGACTGTCACGTGTTCGGTTGCCCGCTCACCCCTTGCCCCTGGGTTTTATTGTTCAACGAGCCAACAACCAGGGCCCAGGCATGCGCCTGAACCTGCAGTCCTTTATTGCCTTATTCTGCGGTCACTACGCTGGGTTGCCCCAGGTTCGCCAGGCGTACGCTGTTCTGCACTTGCGCCACCTCGCTCGGCGAGCCGATCGGACCCATGCGCACACGGTGCAGGGTTTGCTGGTTACGCACGATGGAGCTGATGAACACTGGCGCGCTGACCATGCCGCTGAGCTTGGACCTTAACAGTTCTGCCGCATCCGGGTTGGCGAAAGCGCCCACCTGCAGGTACTGCCCGCCCACGGTGGAGGCACCCGGCGCGGCACGGGGCACGACGACCGTATCCGGCGCATGCTGCGCCGGCGGCGGCGTCCATTGTTCGATCTTGCCGGTCGACGCCGTCACTTGCGGTTGCGGGGTTTGCGGTTCGTTGAGCATTAACGGCGCCGGCTTGCCACGCTGGGCCCAGTACTGCGCCGGGTCGATGCCTTCGACCTTGACCCGTGCGGTACCGATTTCGGCGTAACCGAGTTTCTTCGCGGCGGCGTAGGACAAGTCGATGATCCGGTCCGAATAGAACGGCCCACGGTCATTGACCCGCAGGATCACCGTGCGGTTGTTGTCCAGGTTGGTCACGCGCACATAGCTGGGCAGCGGCAGGGTCTTGTGCGCCGCGCTCATGCCGTACAGGTCATACACTTCGCCGTTGGCGGTGTTCTGGCCATGGAATTTGGTGCCGTACCAGGACGCCGTGCCTGACTGCACGTAGGTCTTGGAGTCCTGCAGCGGGAAGTAATTCTTGCCCAGCACGGTATACGGGTTGGCCTTGTAGGGGCCGGAGTGCAAGGTGGGCGTGGCATCGGGGATCTTCGACACATCCACATCCCACCACGGCGCGCCATCTTTGTGCGCACGGTTGATGTCCAGGCCCGGCTGGGCGCGAACCACAGCGCCACCGGCCTTCTTGGCCGGCGCTCGGTTCGGCGTCGTGGAGCAACTGGCGATCAGCAGGGACAACGCGGCGAACGCCACCAGCTTGAGCGGTTTTTTGAACGGCGATACCCGCATTACTTGTTGCCCCGTGCTTGAACCAGCTCGTCTGACAGCTGATGCACGGCCATGGCGTACATCACACTGCGGTTATAACGCGTGATTGCGTAGAAATTCTTCAGGCCCATCCAGTATTCCGGGCCATTTTCACCTTCAAGGCGGAACGCCGTCACCGGCATGTCATCGCGTGGCGCATTCTGACTCGACCAGCCCAGCGCTCGCAACTCCCCGACGGTCTTCACCGGGTCGATACCCTGGGTCAGGCCTTCGTCGGCACGCTCGCCCGTCACATCGGCGCGAACGACCACCGGTTCACCGCCGACCCAGCCGTGACGCTTGAAATAGCTGGCCACGCTACCGATGGCATCATCGGGGTTGCTCCAGATATTGATATGCCCGTCGCCGTCAAAGTCCACCGCGTAGGCGCGAAAGCTGCTCGGCATGAACTGCGGCAAGCCCATCGCCCCGGCGTACGAGCCCTTGAGAGTCATCGGGTCGACCTGTTCTTCGCGGGCCAGCAGCAGGAATTCGCGCAGCTCCTTGCGGAAGAACTCGGCGCGGGGCGGGTAATCGAAGCCCAGGGTCGACAACGCGTCGATCACCCGGTAACTGCCGGTATTGCGCCCGTAGAAGGTTTCAATGCCGATGATCGCGACGATGACCTGGGCCGGCACACCGTATTCCTGCTCAGCGCGGGCCAGTACCGCCTCATGCTGGCGCCAGAAGTCCACGCCCCGCGCCACACGGGCGTCGGTGAGGAACATCGGGCGATATTCCTTCCACTGCTTCACGCGTTCGGCGGGGCGCGAGATGGCGTCGAGGATCGCCTGCTTTTTCTGGGCCTCGCGAAACACGCCCATCAGTTGTTCACCGGCGAAACCGTAGTCGCGGGTCATCTCACCGACAAATTCGGCGACCTGAGGTGAGCCATCGTAGTCACCGGCCTGCACCTCCTGCGTTGCGCCCAGCAGCCCAATCAGGCCCATCCAGGACGCATGCCGAGTTGCCCAGCCGCGCATTACTTGCATTGACATCTTCACCTTATTCAAACCTGTGCGATCCATTTGCGATGCGTATGAATCGACATCAAAACCCCAAACGCTGACAGCAATGTCACCAGCGAAGTTCCGCCGTAGCTAATGAATGGCAACGGCACACCTACCACCGGCAGCAGGCCACTGACCATACCGATGTTGACGAAAACATAAACAAAAAAAGTCATGGTCAGGCTGCCGGCCAGCAACTTGCCGAACAGCGTCTGCGCCTGCGCGGTAATCACCAGCCCGCGACCGATCAACAGCAAATAGATCAGCAGCAGCGCGCAAATGCCGACCAGGCCGAACTCTTCGCCCATCACCGCAATAATGAAGTCAGTGTGGCTTTCAGGCAAAAAGTCCAGGTGCGATTGGGTACCCAGCAACCAACCCTTGCCGAACACGCCGCCGGAACCGATCGCTGCCTTGGACTGGATGATGTTCCAGCCGGTACCCAGCGGATCGCTCTCCGGGTCGAGGAACGTCAGGATCCGTTGCTTCTGGTAGTCGTGCATAAAGAAGAACCACATGGCCACGGCCACGGGCACGGCGGCGGCCAGCACGCTGAGAATCCAGCGCCAGCGCAAGCCACCCATGAACAGCACGAACGCGCCGCCCGCCAGGATCAGCAACGAGGTGCCGAGATCCGGCTGGCGCACGATCAGAATGAACGGCACGCCGATCAGCACCAGGCTGATCCCCACATGCTTGAGCTGTGGCGGCAACGTGCGCTTGGACAGGTACCAAGCAATGGTGGCCGGCATGAGGATCTTCATGAATTCCGACGGCTGGAAGCGAATCACCCCGGGGATGTTGATCCAGCGGGTCGCGCCCATGGCGTTGTGGCCCATCACGTCCACCACCACCAGCAGCAAAACCCCGGCGACATAACCGAGCGGCACCCAGCGCGCCATGAAGCGCGGTTCGAGTTGGGCGATCACCACCATCGACAACAGGCCCAGGCCGAACGAAGACGCTTGCTTGATCAGCAGGTCCCAGTTCTTGCCGCTGGCCGAATACAGCACGAACAGGCTGCCCGCCGCCAAGATCAGCAGCAGCACCAGCAGCGGGCCATCGATGTGCATGCGTTGCAGCAACGTCGCACGGCGACGCATCACATCCTCACTGGAGAGGATGCGGTCAAAATTACTCTTCACGGGCCGTAACCTCGGGGCTTGAAGGGGGGCCGCCATATTCGGGCTTGAGCTTGCCGTCGGCGGTCAGCAGCCAGGCGTCCATCACTTGCCGCACCACCGGGGCCGCGACGCCGGAGCCGGACTCGCCGTTCTCCACCATCACCGCCACTACGATTTTCGGGTCATCGGCGGGGGCAAAACCGACAAACAAGGCGTGGTCGCGGTGGCGTTCCTGAACCTTGGAGCGGTCGTACTTTTCACCCTGCTTGATCGCGACCACCTGGGCGGTACCACTCTTGCCGGCGATGCGGTACTGCGCACCGATCGCCGCCTTGCGTGCGGTGCCACGGGCGCCGTGCATCACCTGCTGCATACCGTGATTGACCTTGTTCCAGTCAGAAGGGTCGCGCAGCACGATGTCGGGGATCGGGTTCTCATCCAGCGGTTTCTCGCCCTCGATGGTCCGGGCCAGGTGCGGACGGTTCCAGATGCCCTTGTTCGCCACCAGCGCCGTCGCCTGGGCCAGTTGCAGCGGGGTGGCCTGCATATAACCCTGGCCAATACCGAGGATCAGGGTTTCGCCGGGGAACCACGCCTGGCGGCGCGTCGCCCGCTTCCACTCCCGCGACGGCATCAGGCCTGGGGATTCTTCGAACATGTCCAGGGAGACTTTCTGACCGAGGCCGAACTTGCCCATGTAGGTCGACAAGCGATCGATACCCAACTTGTGGGCCAGGTCATAAAAATAGGTGTCGTTGGAGCGCATGATCGCGGTATCCAGGTCGACATAGCCGTCACCGGTGCGGTTCCAGTTACGGTATTTGTGATCGTAGTTGGGCAGCATGTAGTAGCCGGGGTCATAGACCCGACTCGACGCCGTGACCACGCCCGAATCCAGGCCGGCAATCGCCACGGCCGGCTTGATGGTCGAACCCGGCGGGTAGAGGCCGCGCAACACGCGGTTGAACAGCGGCCGGTCGATGGAATCGCGCAGCTCGGCGTAGGCCCTGAAGCTGATGCCGGTCACGAACAGGTTGGGGTCGAAACTCGGCTGGCTGACCATGGCCAGCACTTCGCCGGTCTTCGGGTCCAGCGCCACCACCGCACCACGACGACCGCCCAGCGCCATTTCGGCGGCTTCCTGCAGCTTGATGTCCAGGCTCAGCACGATGTCTTTGCCCGGCAACGGATCAGTGCGCTTGAGCACGCGCAACACGCGGCCGCGGGCGTTGGTCTCGACCTCTTCGTAACCCACCTGGCCGTGCAGCTCGGGCTCGTAGAAACGCTCGATGCCGGTTTTGCCAATGTGATGGGTGCCGCTGTAATTGACCGGATCGAGGGTTTTCAGCTCTTTCTCGTTGATGCGCCCCATATAGCCGACCGAGTGCGCAAAGTGCGGCCCCTGGGGGTAATGCCGCACCAACTGCGCCACCACCTCCACGCCCGGCAAGCGGAACTGGTTCACCGCGATCCGTGCGATCTGCTCTTCGTTCAGCTCGAACAGAATCGGCACCGGCTCGAAAGGCCGGCGCCCCTGCTTCATGCGCTTCTCGAAGATGACTCGGTCTTCCGGCGTCAACTGCAGCACTTCGACGATCACATCGAGCACCTGTTGCCAGTCGCCGGAACGCTCGCGGGTCATGCTCAGGCTGAAGCTGGGCCGGTTATCCGCCACCACCACGCCATTGCGGTCGAAAATCAGCCCACGGGTCGGCGGGATCGGCTGCACATGCACCCGATTGTTTTCCGACAAGGTGGAGTGATATTCGTACTGGATCACCTGCAGGTAATACAGGCGCGCGATCAGCACCCCGATCAGCGCCACCACCATGATCGCGCCAAATACCACGCGCGCACGTACCAGACGTGCGTCTTTCTCGTGGTCCTTGATGCGGATCGGCTGGGTCATCGGGAATGGCGCAGATTATTTGTGATAAGGATGCCCGGACAGAACTGTCCAGGCGCGATACAGCTGTTCACCGATCAGAATCCTTACCAACGGGTGCGGCAGCGTGAGTGCCGACAGCGACCAGCGCTGATCGGCCCGCGCACAGACTTCCGGCGCCAGCCCTTCGGGGCCGCCGACCATGAAGTTGACGGTGCGCGAATCCAGGCGCCAGCGGTCCAGCTCCACCGCCAACTGCTCGGTGCTCCAGGGCTTGCCGTGCACTTCGAGCGTAACGATGCGCTCGTTGGGCCCGACCTTGGCCAACATGGCTTCGCCTTCCTGACGGATAAAGCGCGCCACGTCGGCATTCTTGCCCCGGGTGTTGAGCGGTATTTCCACCAGCTCCAGCGACAGCTCGGCAGGCAGACGCTTGGCGTACTCGTGCCAGCCCTCTTCCACCCACTTGGGCATGCGTGAACCGACAGCGATCAGACGCAGGCGCACAGCCGTTCCTTATTCCTGGTCTTTGTTGAGCTTGTCGAAGTGCGCGTGGCCCACTTCCGGGCTGTGGTGCTTGCCATCGGCGGCACGGCTCTGCTCGGCGCCTTTCCACAGACGCTCCAGGTCATAGAATTGGCGGGCGTTGGAGGTCATCATGTGAACGATCACGTCGTCCATGTCCAGCAGTACCCAGTCGCTGTCGCCCTTGCCTTCTTCACCCAGTGGCTTCACGCCCTGGGCTTTGACCGCTTCGCGAACCTTGTCCAGCATCGCGCCGATCTGGCGGTTGGAGGTACCGGTGGCGATGATCATGAAGTCGGTGATGCTCTGCTTGTCGCGCACGTCGAGCACCTGGATGTCCTGGGCTTTCACGTCTTCCAGGGCAGCCACGGCAACTTTTACCAGCTCTTCGCCAGCCAGTTCCGGGCCAACGTGGGCTTCTACCGGCAGCGGCGCGCTCTTGAAGGTACCTTTGCGCTTAACTTTGCTTACGTCTTTGTTCGTCATATAAAACTCGTTTTGCTCGTATGTTCGGGCGCTCGCTGCACGACGGTGCGTAGCGACAAGCGCGCCTTTTCAGTTCGACGCACGGTAAAGTCCGTGCGCATCGATGTAGGCCAGGACCGCGTCAGGCACCAGGAAACGTACCGACTTACCGCTGGCCAGCAGTTGACGGATCTGGGTGGCGGACACCGCAAGCGGGGTCTGCCAGACGAATGCAATATTCCCGTTCGGCCTGGTCAGGGCCAAGGGGTCACTTACCGACCGCGCAGCCAGCAGGTTGCGCAAGGCATCCGGCGGTTCGCTGTCGGCATCCGGGCGTTGCAGAACCAGGATGTGGCAATGCTGGAGGAGCTCCTCCCAGCGATGCCAAGAGGGCAGGCCGCAAAATGCGTCCCAGCCCAAAAGCAGAAACAACTGGTCATCGGCGGCCAACTCGGCGCGCATCAGTTCCAGGGTGTCGACAGTGTAGGACGGTTTATCGCGCTTGAGCTCGCGATCGTCCACCACCAACGGCGATATACCCTCCACGGCAACGCGCACCATTTCCAGGCGCTGCTGCGCTGACACCTGCGGCGTATCGCGATGGGGCGGCCGGAAATTGGGCATCAGGCGCAATTCATCCAGCGCCAGGGCATCCGCGACTTCCAGGGCACTGCGTAAATGGCCGATGTGCACGGGGTCGAAAGTACCGCCGAGCAGCCCGATGCGTTTAGCCATCAAGTGCGCACGTGACCGTCGCCGAACACCACGTACTTCTCGCTGGTCAGGCCTTCCAGGCCAACCGGGCCACGGGCATGGAGCTTATCGGTGGAGATGCCGATTTCCGCCCCCAGGCCGTACTCGAAGCCATCGGCAAAGCGCGTCGAGGCGTTGACCATCACCGAAGCGGAGTCCACTTCATTGAGGAAACGCCGGGCATCGCTGAAATGCTCGGAGACGATGGCATCGGTGTGCTTGGAACCGTATTTATTGATGTGCTCGATGGCCTGATCCAGGTCGTCGACCATGCGGATCGACAGGATCGGCGCCGTGTACTCGGTGTACCAGTCCTGCTCGGTCGCCTCGATCACGTCCGCGCCCAGCAACGCGCGGGTACGCTCGCAACCGCGCAGTTCCACGCCCTTGTCGCGATAAATGGCGGCCAGCGGCGGCAGCACGCGCTCGGCGATGCCGGCGTGCACCAACAGGGTTTCCATGGTGTTGCACGGCGCGTAGCGGTGGGTCTTGGCGTTGTCGGCGATGCGGATGGCCTTGTCGAGGTCGGCGGCGATGTCGATGTAGACGTGGCACACGCCGTCCAGGTGCTTGATCACCGGCACCTTGGCGTCGCGGCTGACGCGCTCGATCAGGCTTTTGCCACCGCGCGGCACGATCACGTCGACGAATTCCGGCATGGTGATCAACGCGCCAACCGCCGCGCGGTCAGTGGTTTCCACTACTTGCACCACCTCGGCGGGTAACTCGGCCACGGCCAGGCCCTGCTGAATGCAGGCAGCGATGGCACGGTTGGAGTTGATGGCCTCGGAACCGCCGCGCAGGATGGTGGCATTGCCCGACTTGAGGCACAGGCTCGCGGCGTCGATGGTCACGTTCGGGCGCGACTCATAGATGATGCCGATCACGCCCAGGGGCACGCGCATCTTGCCGACCTGAATGCCGGACGGCAGGTAACGCATATCGCGGATTTCACCGATGGGGTCAGGCAGCTTGGCCACCTGACGCAAGCCTTCGATCATGTCGTCGATACGCGCCGGGGTCAGCGCCAGGCGATCCAGCAGGGCCGGCTCCAGGCCATTGGCGCGGCCGTTGGCCAGGTCCTGTTCGTTGGCGGCGGCGAGCGCTGGGCGCGAAGCATCCAGAGCGTCGGCGGCGGCCAACAACGCGCGATTCTTCTGCGCAGTGCTCGCACGGGCGATCAACCGCGAGGCCTGACGGGCAGCGCGACCCAGGCGGGTCATGTAGTCAAGAACGGACTCAGTCATGGGTCAGGTAGTCTTGGCAAAGAGGAAAGCGGCAGATTATAGCTGTGACGCCGCCCGACTGACAGCGGTGAGGGGCGGATGGTCGAAATGAACTGTAAAAACCTGGGGTTCAGCAGTAATTAAGGTGGGAGTTGTTATGATTCCGTCACATTTAGCCGTAATTACCTTGAATGTTATGCCCACAATGACGCCCGAACTCCCTGCCAGCGCCCTTCCCGACAGCTTCTTCGACCGCGACGCACAGTTGCTCGCGCAAGAACTGCTCGGAAAAGTCATCCGTCATCGTGTCGGCGGAATTTGGCTTTCAGCCCGAATTATTGAAACCGAAGCCTATTACGTGGCCGAAAAAGGCAGCCACGCCTCACTCGGCTACACAGAAAAGCGTAAGGCTTTGTTTCTGGATGGCGGGCATATCTATATGTATTACGCCCGTGGCGGTGATTCGCTGAATTTCAGCGCCCATGGCCCGGGCAATGCCGTGCTGATCAAATCGGCGTATCCCTGGGTCGATGAAATTTCCGGCCCGGCGAGCCTGGCGCAAATGCTGTTGAACAACCCGAACCCCGACGGCAGCCCGCGCGCCGCGCAGAAACTCTGTGCAGGCCAGACGCTGCTGTGCAAGGCGCTGGGCCTGAAGGTGCCGATGTGGGATGCCAAGCGCTTCGATCAGGAACTGTTGTATGTGGAAGACGTAGGCCAAGTACCGACGCAGGTCATCCAGACCACACGACTGGGCATCCCCAGCGGGCGCGATGAGCATTTGATGTACCGTTTCGTCGATGCTGGCTATGCGCCTTATTGCACACGGAACCCGCTGCGGCGGGGACAGGTCGAAGGCCGCGATTATTTTTTGATTTGATGCTCCATGTGGGAGGGGGCTTGCTCCCGATAGCGGTGTGTCAGTCAGACCATCTGATACTGACCCACCGTCATCGGGAGCAAGCCCCCTCCCACAGTTTGATCATCAGCGTTTCAGATTACGTATGGAGTGGAGTGTATGGGCCATTGGCTCGATAGCATTACCGGCTGGCTGACCCTGAACCCACAATGGCTGGCGGCGGCGGTGTTTATCGTTGCGTGCGTGGAATGCCTGGCCATCGCCGGACTGATCGTGCCGGGTACGGTGCTGCTGTTCGCGATTGCCGCACTGGCCGGCAGCGGCGCGCTGTCGTTGAGCGAAACCCTGCTGCTGGGATTCCTCGGCGGCTTATTGGGCGATGGGGTTTCCTACTACCTGGGCCGGCATTTCCACCAGAACATCCGGCGCCTGCCCGGCCTTCGTCAGCATCCCGAGTGGATGAATGGCGCCGAAACCTACTTCCATAAGTACGGCATCGCCAGCCTGCTGGTCGGGCGCTTCATCGGCCCGCTGCGCCCCATGCTGCCGATGGTGGCCGGCATGTGCGACATGCCGTTCCCGCGCTTTGCGGCCGTGAGCGTTATCGCGGCAGCGGGTTGGTCGGTGGCTTATCTGCTGCCGGGATGGGCCGCTGGCGCTGCGTTCCGCCTGCCACTGCCGGAAGGTTTCTGGCCGGAAGCGGCCATTGTCGCGGCCTGCCTGGCGGTGCTGCTGGGGTTGAGTTTGAACAGCAGCCTGCGCGGTCATCGTCGCGCTACCCTGTGGATTGGTTGCGCCAGCCTGACCTTGCTGGTCGCGCTGTTCATCGGCTACCCGCACCTCAACCATTTCGACCAGGGCCTGAGCGCCCTGGTGCAGGAACATCGCAGCCCGTGGCTTGACGAAGTGATGGTGCGCATCACCCAGCTGGGCGAGTTCAAGAAAATGTTCGTGGCCAGCGCGGTGTTCACCGGCCTGCTGTTACTGGCGCGACAGTGGCGTCATGCCCTATTCGTTGGCGCCACACTGGCGGGAGCCGCCGTGATCAACACCGGCACCAAGCTCTTCTTCGCCCGTGGCCGCCCGGAAATCCTCACCGAACCGCTCACCAGCTTCAGCATGCCCAGCGGCCATGCCTCCGGCGCGTTTGCGTTCTTCCTGGCCCTGGCGGTACTGGCCGGGCGCGGCCAACCCACGCGGTTACGACTTACCTGGCTGCTACTGGGCTGCATACCCGCCGCGTTCATTGCCTTGTCGCGGGTGTACCTGGGTGCTCACTGGCCCACGGACATCCTGGCCGGCACGCTGCTGGCGATGACCGTCTGCGCGTTCAGCCTCAGCCTCAGTCAGTACCGCAGCCCCTTGCCCGCGATGACGCAAAAAGCCTGGTGGCTGGTGTTGCCCGCCTTGGTGGCCGTGCTCGGTTTTATCGCCCTTACCGGCACCTCGCACGCGTTGCTCAGGTACGCCTATTGAGCGTCGGCCGGGATTTCAGGTGAACAACTCACCTTGCAACTCATCCAGCAGCATCTGGATCGCATCCAGCCGCTGCTGCGGATCGTCGAGTTGCAACAGGTCGAGCTTGTCGGCCTCGGTGAACGGCAGCAGATACGCCAGCTGATTAGCCAGGGCCTGCTGGCCCTCGGCATGGGCGTCCATATCCAGCGAAGCGACCATCGGGTGCTCCGCCAATGCCTGCAGCAGCGCCAGCAGGTCGGCATCCTCTTCTTCCAGCGGCTGGTCCGGCAGCTCTTCGAGCCACTGCACCTCGGCCACCAGCAACTGGTCCTTGTGCACCTGGGCGCCACGTACGCGGAAACGCCGCCCGCCTTCGACACGAATGCCCAGCAGGCCGTTGTCCTGTTGCTTGAAGTCGCGAATCAGCGCCTCACAGCCAATCAGCGCATAGCCGTCCGGGGCCAGGCCGACTTCCTTGCCGTCAAGGATGCACACCACGCCGAAGCTTTCGCCCTTTTTCATGCAGCGGCTGATCATGTCCAGGTAGCGCGCCTCGAACAGTTGCAAATCGAGGGTGCAGCCAGGGAACAGCACAGTGTTGAGCGGGAACAGCGCCAGACTCATAAAGGTTTCCTTAAACCCGGTTCAAACGATCACCGACACGGCCAGCGGCAGGAACACCGCCGTGGCCACGCCCATCAGACTCATCGCCAGCGCCGCGAAGGCGCCGCATTCTTCACTTTCCTGCAGGGCCACCGAGGTGCCAACGGCATGCGCCGTCATACCCAGGGCCATGCCGCGTGCTTCGGGGCTGTGCACGCCCAGGCGCGACAGGAGCGACGGGCCGATCATGGCGCCGACCACCCCGGTGATCAACACGAACACCGCAGCCAATGCCGCCACGCCACCGATCTGCTCGGCCACCAGCATGGCAATCGGCGACGTCACCGACTTGGGCGCCATGGTCATCAGCACCCTGTGTTCAGCGCCGAACCACCAGCCCAACACCACGCACAGGCCGGTGGCCAACACCCCACCTATCACCAGCGTAGTAAAAATCGGCCAGAACAATTGGCGAATCCGGCGCAGGTTCAGATACAGCGGCACCGCCAGGGCTACCGTCGCCGGCCCCAGCAGAATGCCCATGATCTCGGTGCTTTCGCGGTATTCGACGTAGCTCAGGCCGCAAGTGAGCAACACACCAATCACCAGCAACATGGAGACCAGCACCGGCTGCAGGAAAATCCAGCGGGTTTTCTCGAAAGCCGCCAGTACCAGTTGATAAGCACCCAGGGTGATGCCGATCCCGAACAGCGGGTGATGAATGACGGCCGTCCAGGCACCCTGCCAGTCGAACATCATTGGCCCTTCTCCTTGCGCTTGACCATCTGTTGCATCAGCACGCCGACGACCGCCATGGCGATGATCAGCGACAGCACCAGCGCGCCGACAATGGCCCAGAAGTCTGCAACGATGTCCTTGGCATACACCATCACGCCCACGGCCGGCGGCACCAGCAGCAACGGCAGATACCGCAGCAGGCTGCCGGCCGCCAGGCTCAGCGGCTCGCTGACTTCGCCGCGCCAGATCAGAAAGCCGAGCATCAGCAGCAGGCCGATGATCGGCCCCGGCAATACCGGCAACAGCAGATGATTGATCGCAGTGCCAATCAGTTGAAACAACACCAGCCAGGTCAGGCCACGTAACAGCATCCGCTTTCTCCCCCTTAAAGCCCGCGCGCATTATAAGCACGCCCGCCCTATGCTCCGGCATTCGCCAAAAGCATGTCGTTGACCGGGCTGATTGCCCATGATGATCTACATTGGTTCTCTGTATCCCATAAAAAAACCCTCATCAGCGGGGGATAAAAACGATGAAACCAGGAGAGATGCAATGCCCCAGGTACCCGTAGCGCAGCTCAAAGAGTATATCGGCAAGGAACTCGGACGTTCCGAGTGGCTCACCATCGACCAGGCGCGCATCAACCTGTTCGCGGAGGCCACCGGCGATCATCAATTCATCCACGTCGACCCGGTCAAGGCGGCGCACACCCCGTTCGGCAGCACCATCGCCCATGGGTTCCTGTCGCTGTCGCTGATGCCCAAGCTGATGGAAGACATCCTGATCATGCCCGAAGGCCTGAAGATGGCGGTCAATTATGGCCTCGACAGCGTGCGCTTTATCCAGCCGGTAAAGGTCGACTCCAAGGTGCGCCTGAACGTCACGCTCACCGATGTCCACGAGAAAAAACCCGGCCAATGGCTGTTCAAGGCCACCGCCACCCTGGAAATCGAAGGCCAGGAGAAACCTGCCTACATCGCCGAGTCGCTGTCACTCTGCTTCGTGTAGGACGCCGCCTGTGGTGAGGCAACAAACCTTGCCACAGTGTATGTAAATTTATGTATGAACCTCGCGGCTGCGGCATACTCGGCGCTCAATTATCCGGATCCCGCTATGCGCCCACTCGCCCCCCTTGCCCTTGCCCTGTTGCTCACCGCGTGCGGAGACGGCGAATCGCTGTTGCCGCCCGACGCGCGCCTGCCCGATGGCGGCCGCTACCGTGGCGATGTGGTCAACGGCTTGCTGCAAGGCCAGGGCCGTGTCGACTACCCCAATGGCAGTTGGTACGCCGGCGAGTTCGATAAGGGCCAGTGGCATGGCCAGGGCGAATGGCATGGCAGCAACGGCGAAGTCTACCAGGGCCAATTCAAGCAGGGCCTGTTTGACGGCCAGGGCCGCCTGACCACGGCGGGCAGCAGCTACGTCGGCGGCTTCAAGAACGGTCGACGCAACGGCGAAGGCACCCTCAAAGAGGGGCAGATGACCTACCGCGGCGAATTCAAGGACGACCAGTACTCCGGCCTCGGACGCCTGGAGTTGGCCGACGGCAGCCAATACCAGGGCCAATTCGCTCATGGCAAGCCCAATGGCGAAGGCCAGCGCAACGACGACAGCGGCAATCAGTTCAGCGGCCACTTCGTCGATGGTCAGCTGGAAGGCAACGGCACGTTCAACAGCGCGGATGGCGATATCTACGTCGGCCAGTTCAAACAGAACCAACTCAACGGCAAGGGCCGCTATGAAAATGCCGACGGCGACGTGTGGATCGGCCAGTTCAAGGAAGGCGCGCTCAGCGGCAAGGGCGAATTGATCGGCGTCGATGGCAGCCACTACGTTGGCCAGTTCATCGATTGGCGCTTCAGCGGCGAAGGTCGCCTGAACCTTACCGATGGCAGCTTCTATATCGGCGGCTTCGACAGCGACAGCTACCAGGGCCGCGGCACGCTGGTGCTCACCGATGGCACGGTTCAGGCCGGCACCTGGGTCAACGGCATGCGCGTGCGCGATGCCGAGGGCAAGCTGCTGCCCGACCCGCTGGAAATCGGCGTATTGGCCCAGGGTCGCTTGCTGGCTGACGCCCTCGCCGCCGTGCCCGCGTCTACGCCTGCCGTCGAGCTGTATACCCTGGCACTGGCCGGTGACGGCAAGCAAAGCGTATTCCTGCGCGAAGCCGATTACGTCAGCAATATGCTCGCCACCCGCTTCGGTGCACATGGGCAGATTCGCCTGGTCAACCACCGCGACCATATCGCCGACCGCCCCATGGCCACCCGCGAAAATCTGCGCCGTGCCGTGCAAACCCTGGCCGAACGCAGCGGGCCGGAAGACCTGGTGTTCATCTATATGACCAGCCACGGCACTCATGAACACGAACTGGTGCTGGACCAGCCGCGCATGGAGCTGGCCGACCTGCCGGCCGACGAGCTGGCCGCTGTGCTCGCGCCGCTGAAAAACCGTGACAAGATCATCGTGATTTCCGCCTGTTACTCCGGCGGATTCATCCCGGCATTGAAGGATGAACGCACGCTGATCATGACCGCCTCGCGCGCGGATCGCGTGTCGTTCGGTTGTTCAGAAGAAGCAGACTTCACCTACTTTGGTGACGCCCTTTTCGCACAAGCTTTCAGCCAAACGGACGATTTGCAACAGGCGTTCAAACTGGCACAACTGCACGTGGCCGAGCGCGAACAGGCGGACAATTTCGAAGCCTCCGAACCGCAGATCTGGGCCCCCAAGGGCGTGATCGCCCATTGGCAATTATTACGCAAACAGCAGGCACGAAAGGCGCTCGAAAGCGTCTCAATGAATAGCAAGGAAGCCAAAGGCAACTAAGCTGTAACGTGTAACAAGGGGGAAACACCATGTACCTGACACCGCAGCATATCCTGCTGGCCGGCGCCTCTGGCCTTACCGGCGAACACTTGCTGGACCGCCTGCTCAACGAACCTACCGTGACCCGCGTACTGGCACCCAGCCGCAAACCACTGGCTGAACACCCGCGCCTGGAAAACCCGGTGGGCGACCCGGCAGTGGTCCTGCCACACCTGAGCGGCCAAGTGGATATCGCTTTCTGCTGCCTGGGCACTACGATCAAGAAAGCAGGTTCGGAAGCGGCGTTCCGTGCGGTCGACCTGGATCTGGTGGTGACCTTCGCCAAGCGCGCACGGGAAATGGGCGCGCGGCACCTGATCGTGATCAGTGCGATTGGCGCCGACCCGAAATCCTCGGTGTTCTACAACCGGGTCAAAGGGGAAATGGAGCAGGCGTTGAGAGCACAGGATTGGCCGCAATTGACGATCGTGCGGCCATCGTTGCTGTTGGGCGAAAGACTGGAGCCGCGCCTGGCCGAACAGCTGGCAGGGCCGCTGTCACGCCTGATTCCGGGCAAGTACCACGGCATTGAAGTCTGCGAACTGGCCCGCGCCATGTGGCGCCTGGCGCTGGAAGAGCAGGACGGGGTGCGCGTGGTGGAGTCGGATGAGCTGCGCAAGCTTGGTAAATGAATGTGAAACCACATGATCGTTCCTACGCTCTGCGTGGGAATGCCTCACCGCGACGCTCCGCGTCCGGCCAACCGCTGTACGTTTCAGCTACTGCGCATGTGTGACGCGGAGCGTCACGGGCGGCATTCCCACGCGGGAGCGTGGGAACGATCAATCAGTCACTGATGAGTTGGCTGGCTACCGCCATCGGGAGCAAGCCCCCTCCCACATTTGGTTTTGTGGTGTTGTTGAGGTTTGCGTTATAGGCCACCGGTGGCGTTGAAGCCGACACCCAGCACGGTCAATAACGACAACGGCAACAGCAAGGTGTCGAGCAGCGCACTGGCTGGCAGGTCGATATGCGGATAACTCGGCGCCTCGGCGCCGAACCGGTCCTTGGCACAACAGCCTCCATTGATCGCATACAGGTCCAACCGCGTGCCGGCATACACCACCGGCGCGCCAGGTTGCGCGGCATCCAGCGTGCGCGCGGTGGCGCAGCCCGCCAATAGCAGCGCCAGCACGACCAGCAGCGCCTTATTCATCGCCGCTCAAGTGATGCTCGCCCCAGCGTGGCAGCATGTCTTGCGGGATATTAAGCAAGTTGAGAATGCGCGCCACCACAAAATCCACCAGGTCGTCGATGGTCTGCGGCTGATGATAGAAGCCGGGCGATGCGGGCAATATGGTCACGCCCATGTTCGACAACTTGAGCATATGCTCCAGATGGATGCTCGAATAAGGCGCTTCACGCGGCACCAGGATCAACTGCCGGCGTTCCTTCAAGGTCACGTCCGCCGCGCGCTCGATCAAATTATTACAGGCGCCCGTGGCAATCGCCGACAGCGTGCCGGTGGAACAGGGCACCACCACCATCGCCGCCGGCGCACCGGAGCCGGAAGCGACCGGCGACATCCAGTCCTCTTTGCCATAGACCTTGATCTGCCCCGCCGCCGCGCCGGTGTATTCGGTGAGAAAGGCCTGCATCATCTGCACCTTGGCCGGTAATGCGACATCGGTTTCAGTCGCCATCACCAACTGCGCCGCCTTGGAGATCAGAAAATGCACCTCACGGTCTTCACGCACCAGGCAATCAAGCAAACGCAGGCCATAAGGCGCACCGGAGGCGCCGGTCATCGCCAGGGTAACGCGTTCCGGGCCGCTCACTTGAGCGCCTCGGCCAGCTTGCCGTGCAGGCCGCCGAAGCCGCCGTTGCTCATGATCACCACATGGGTGCCTGGCTTGGCCAGGTGCTTGACGTGCTCGATGATGCCTTCCAACGAGTCACAGACGGTCGAAGGCACACTGCACCGCGCCGCGATCGCCGGCAGGTCCCAGCCCAGGTTGGCCGGTGCATACCAGACCGCCTGGTCGGCGTCATTGACGCTTTCCGGCAGGCCATCACGGTGTGCCCCCAGCTTCATGGAGTTGGAGCGCGGCTCGACGACAGCAATGATCTGCGCATCACCGACGCGCTTGCGCAAGCCGTCCAATGTGGTGGCAATCGCCGTGGGGTGGTGGGCAAAGTCATCGTAGATGGTAATCCCATTCACATCGGCGACCTTTTCCATGCGCCGTTTCACGCTCTTGAATGCGCTCAATGCCGCGATACCCATGGACGGCACCACCCCCACATGCCGCGCAGCCGCCAGGGTGACCAAGGCGTTGGCGACGTTATGCTGGCCGGTCATGTCCCACTCGACGGTGCCTTGGGCCTCGCCTTCGAACAGCACTTCAAACCTGGAACCATCATCACTGAGCAATCTGACCTGCCACTGCCCGCCCGCGCCGGTGGTTTGCACCGGAGTCCAGCAGCCCATCTCGATCACGCGCTGCAACGCCGGTTCGGTGGTCGGGTGAATCACCAGCCCTTCACTTGGAATGGTACGCACCAAGTGGTGGAACTGCCGCTCGATGGCCGGCAGATCCGGGAAGATGTCGGCATGATCGAATTCAAGGTTGTTCAGGATCGCCGTGCGCGGACGGTAGTGGACGAACTTGGAACGCTTGTCGAAGAACGCGCTGTCGTACTCGTCGGCCTCGATCACGAAGAACGGCGTCTCCCCCAGGCGCGCCGACACCGAGAAGTTCTGCGGCACACCGCCAATCAGAAAACCCGGGCTCATGCCCGCATGCTCCAGCACCCAGGCCAACATACTGCTGGTGGTGGTTTTGCCGTGGGTGCCGGCAACCGCAAGCACCCAGCGCCCTTGCAGCACATGGTCGGCCAGCCACTGGGGGCCGGAGACATATGGCAAGCCTTTATTAAGGACATACTCGACCGCAGGGTTACCCCGGGACATGGCGTTGCCGATCACCACCAGATCGGGGACCGGGTCGAACTGCGCCGGGTCGTAGCCTTGAGTCAGCTCAATGCCCTGAGCTTGTAGCTGAGTGCTCATGGGCGGATAAACATTGGCATCGGAGCCGGTAACGTGATGGCCCAGCTCTTTGGCAAGTACCGCCATCGAGCCCATGAACGTGCCGCAGATACCCAGAATATGAATGTGCATAGTTGACCTCGTAAATCATCGAGGCAGGTTAGCGCAGGGAGTAGGAAATGGCACTCTTTAGGTCACTCTGCCAAGTGCGCCGGCAGTAGGCAGGCCAGTGGAGCCCCCCATGGGCTTGAGGTGAACTGCATTTTTCACGGCTAAACGACCAAACTGCGTGAAATTTCATACTTTCGCAACTTTCGGTAAAGCGTATTACGGCTCACCCCTAACTGCTGCGCCGTATGGCTCATGTGCCAGCGTTGCTGCTCCAGCGTTGCCAGCAAAGCCGCCCGCTCGGCGTCGTCCAGGGGCGAACGTGCAGGGCGCTGTTCACTCGATTGCGCGCGAGCCTGGCGGATGTTTGCAGGTAAATCCTCAAGCCCGATCAGGCTTGTGTCGCACAGCGCGACCAGCGTGCGCAACACCGTACGCAGCTGTCGGATATTGCCCGGCCACGCGTACGCCAACAGCACTTCACGCGCTGCAGGCGTCAGGCCAACAGCCTGCTTACCCGCCTCCTGCGCCAGCAGGAAGTCCAGCAGTTGCGACTTGTCACTGCGCTCACGCAACGCCGGAAGGGCGACTTCCAGGCCGTTCAAGCGGTAATACAAATCCTCGCGAAAGCTGCCGTCCTGCACACGTTCAAGCAGATTTCGGTGGGTGGCGCTGATAATTCGCACGTTCACCGCCTGGGGCTCACCGCCGATAGGTACCACCAGGCGGTCCTCCAACACTCTCAACAAACGGGTTTGCAGCGCCACAGGCATATCGCCGATTTCATCCAGAAACAACGTACCGCCATCGGCTTGTTGCAGCTTGCCGCGCATGCCTTCCTTCAGCGCTCCGGTGAAACTGCCACCGCGATAGCCAAACAGCTCGCTTTCGATCAGGTTTTCCGGGATGGCCGCACAGTTGAGCGCGACAAAGGCCTTGCCGGAACGCTGGCTGGCCTGGTGCACCGCCTTGGCGAACGCTTCTTTCCCGCATCCGGTTTCACCGTTGATAAGCAGTGGCACATCGCGCTCGAACACCCGCAGCGCCTTGCGCATTTCGTCTTGCAGCGCCGGGTCGCCCAGGCAAATCCCCGATGGCCGTGGCGATGCTGGTCGGGTAACCGGCGTGGGCACACGGCGCGGCTGGCCTCTCAATGCCGCAAACAGGCTGCGCCCCTCACGGGTACGCAATGGCCAACTGGCGGTCGCACTGGCGCTGGCGCGGCTCAGCAGTTGGTCCAGCGAACAATCGAAAAATGCCTCCACCGGCTGCCCCAGCAAACCGCTACGCGTGCATGCGAGCAGGTTGAGCGCGCTCTGGTTGGCCGCGCAAATGCGCCCCTCACCGTCGAATGCCAGCAGCCCCTCACTGAACAGGCCCACGGACTCGGCTTGCAGGTGAAAACGCAGTAGCCAATGGTGCTCAAAGTGGCGCAGGAAATAGCAACTCTCGATCATCTTCGCCGAGAGATTGACCAGCGCCATGGTGTGGAATTGGCTCTGGCGCGACACCGCTTCCCGAGCCGACGACACGTCCAGCACCGCCAGCAGTTCACCGTGAGGATCGAATACCGGGCTCGCCGAGCAGGTCAACCCCGTGTGACGGCCGCGAAAGTGTTCGTCGCGATGGATCGTCACGGACTGGCGCTCAACCAGGCACGTCCCGATGCCATTGGTGCCTTCGCGGGCCTCACTCCAGTCGGCGCCCAGCCACAACCCGGCGCGCTCGAAAATCTTGCGCTCGGACGGCGCGGTGACGCAGTTGAGGATCACGCCGCGCGCGTCAGTGAGCAGCACCGCGTGGCCAGCGCCGGAGAGCTGTTGATGCAGGCTGTTCATCTCGTTGCCGGCGATGTGCAGCACCTGCTGCAGGCGTTCGCGACTTTCCAGCAGGCGACCCTGTTCGAGCACGGTAGGGGCGATAGTTTGCGCGGGATCGAGGTGGTAATCCTCCAGGCAGCGCAGCCAGGAGCGGGCAATGGACGGATCGCTGCCGGGGCCTTGGGAGCATTCATGCCCTCGTGTGACGGTCAAGACTTGCTGGGCATGGCGACTGAACTGATCGTTGTGCATGTTCTTATTATTCTCCCTGCGTGAGAACGCCCAGCATCCTCCAGGCACCCAGCCATTGCAATCCCGACCCGACCCGCCGGTCACGGGCCGTATCGTTTATGGCACACACTGTCACCCCGCCTGTACCGACGGGGTGACAGCAACGCCCGGTAAAAATAATAACCCTTTGATTTCCCTGGCCTGCAACGCAGTGGCCCAACCCTTGCTCTACGCTTTACTACGCGCTTGCCGCGCTGTACTCCAATAAACATAAAAGCAGGAGATGCCCACCATGCGTTATGCACACCCCGGTACTGAAGGCGCCATCGTTTCGTTCAAGGCCAAGTACGGCAACTACATCGGTGGAGAATTCGTTGCCCCGGTCGATGGCAATTACTTCACCAATACGTCGCCGGTCAACGGCAAGCCCATCGCCGAATTCCCGCGCTCTACTGCCAAAGACATCGACAAAGCCCTGGACGCCGCCCACGCCGCCGCTGACGCCTGGGGCAAGACCTCGGCCCAGGACCGCTCGCTGGTCTTGCTGAAAATCGCCGACCGCATCGAACAGAACCTCGAACTGCTGGCCGTCACCGAAACCTGGGACAACGGCAAGGCCGTGCGCGAAACCCTCAACGCCGACATCCCGCTGGCCGCCGACCACTTCCGCTACTTCGCCGGCTGCATCCGCGCCCAGGAAGGCAGCAGCGCCGAAATCAACGAACTCACCGCCGCCTATCATTTCCATGAGCCGCTGGGCGTGGTCGGCCAGATCATCCCGTGGAACTTCCCCCTGCTGATGGCCGCCTGGAAGCTCGCCCCGGCCCTGGCCGCCGGTAACTGCGTGGTGCTCAAGCCCGCCGAGCAGACGCCGCTGGGCATCAACGTACTGATGGAGCTGATCGGCGACCTGTTGCCGCCCGGCGTACTCAACGTGGTGCACGGTTTCGGTAAAGAAGCCGGCGAAGCCCTGGCCACCAGCAAGCGCATCGCCAAGATCGCCTTCACCGGCTCCACCCCGGTGGGTTCGCACATCATGCATGCGGCGGCCGAGAACATCATTCCGTCCACCGTCGAACTGGGTGGCAAGTCGCCGAACATCTTCTTCGCCGACATCATGAAAGCCGAACCGCAATTCATCGAAAAGGCCGCCGAAGGCCTGGTGCTGGCGTTCTTCAACCAGGGCGAAGTGTGCACCTGCCCATCGCGCGCGTTGGTGGAAGAGTCGATCTATGAAGACTTCATGAAAGTTGTGATGAAAAAGGTCGAGTCGATCAAGCGCGGCGATCCGCTGGACACCGACACTATGGTCGGCGCCCAAGCGTCGGAGCAGCAGTTCGACAAGATCCTGTCCTACCTGGAAATCGCCAAGGGTGAAGGTGCGCAACTGCTCACCGGCGGCAAGGTGGAGAAGCTCAGCGGCGACCTGGCCACCGGCTATTACATCCAGCCGACCCTGCTCAAGGGCACCAACGAAATGCGCGTGTTCCAGGAGGAAATCTTCGGCCCAGTGGTAAGCATCACCACCTTCAAGGACGAAGCCGAAGCCCTGGCCATTGCCAACGACACCGAGTTCGGCCTGGGCGCCGGCCTGTGGACCCGCGACATCAACCGCGCCTACCGCATGGGCCGTGCGATCAAGGCCGGCCGCGTGTGGACCAACTGCTACCACCTGTACCCGGCGCACGCCGCGTTTGGCGGTTACAAGAAATCCGGTGTGGGGCGTGAGACGCACAAGATGATGTTGGACCATTACCAGCAGACCAAGAACTTGCTGGTGAGCTACGACATTAATCCGTTGGGTTTCTTCTAACCCACAACACCCTCCCACACTTGCAATGCAATCAAAGGTGGGAGGGGGCTTGCTCCCGATAGCGGTGGATCAGCTAACAACCAACTGACTGACACACCGCCATCGGGAGCAAGCCCCCTCCCACACTTAGAACTTCACAAGTACTTGCGATGCGCATTCGGCACACAGAGGCCGAGTTAAAACAATAAGAATGGAAGGTACTTCCCATGCCCAGCGAACCCACAAGTTCTTCCGTCGACTTAGAAAAAGTCGGCACCGATTACTTCCAACAACGCGAACTCAAAAAAGGCGCCGCCGGCTGGGTGCTGCTGGTCGGCCTCGGCGTCGCCTACGTCATCTCCGGCGACTACGCCGGCTGGAACTTCGGCCTGGCCCAGGGCGGTTGGGGCGGCATGTTCCTCGCCACACTGCTGATGGCCACCATGTACCTGTGCATGTGCTTTTCACTGGCCGAACTGTCTTCCATGATTCCCACCGCAGGCGGCGGCTACGGCTTTGCCCGCAGCGCTTTTGGCCCTTGGGGCGGGTTTCTCACGGGTACGGCGATCCTGATCGAATACGCCATCGCGCCCGCCGCCATCGCGGTGTTTATCGGCGCATATTGCGAGTCGCTGTTTGGCATTGGCGGCTGGATGATCTACCTGGCGTTTTACATCATCTTTATCGGCATCCACATTTTTGGGGTGGGTGAAGCGCTGAAGCTGATGTTCGTGATCACCGCCATCGCGGCCATCGCCCTGGGCGTGTTTCTGGTAGCGATGGTGCCGCACTTCAATGTCGCCAACCTGCTGGATATCCCGGTGACCGAAGCCAAGGGTGCCAGCCCTTTCCTGCCGTTCGGCTACGTCGGCGTGTGGGCGGCAATCCCCTATGCGATCTGGTTTTTCCTCGCGGTAGAAGGCGTGCCCCTGGCCGCTGAAGAAACCAAGAACCCCAAACGCGACCTGCCACGCGGCTTGATCGGCGCGATTGTGGTGCTGACCAGTTTTGCCCTGTTGATCCTGGTGATCGCACCGGGCGGCGCGGGCACTTACGCCTTGATCAAATCCGGCAACCCACTGGTGGAAGCGTTGGCATTGTCCTACGGCGGCTCGACCTGGATGGGCAGCTTCGTCAACCTGGTAGGCCTGGCCGGCTTGATCGCCAGCTTTTTTTCGATCATCTACGCCTATTCGCGGCAGATCTTTGCCCTGTCCCGCGCTGGCTACCTGCCGCGCAAACTGTCCGAGACCAACAAGAGCAAGGCGCCGGTGTTGGCGCTGGTGATCCCCGGCATCATCGGTTTCGGCCTGTCGCTGACCGGCCAGGGCGACCTGCTGATTCTGGTGGCCGTGTTCGGCGCCACCATCTCCTATGTGCTGATGATGGCCGCCCACATCACCCTGCGCATCCGTCGCCCCAAAATGGATCGCCCCTACCGCACGCCGGGCGGCATCTTCACCTCGGGCGTGGCGCTGGTACTGGCCTGCGTGGCCGTGGTGGCGGGCTTTCTGGTGGATCCGCGCGTGGTCATTGGCGCCGCGATCATCTATGGAGTATTAATTGCTTACTTTGCTTTCTACAGCCGGCATCACTTGGTAGCAGGCACGCCGGAAGAAGAATTCGCGGCAATCCAGGCCGCAGAGGCCGCCTTGCACTAACTGCCGTAAACCTCGACGCGGGCGCCTTGCCCGCGTCGTCAAGGAGACACTGTATGGCAAGCTTTTCCCACGCGGTAGGTGCACAGACCTACCGCTTCGACAGCCTCAAGGACCTGATGGCCAAGGCCAGCCCGGCGCGTTCCGGCGACTTCCTGGCGGGCGTGGCGGCGCACAATGATGGCGAACGGGTCGCGGCCCAAATGGCGCTGGCGAACACCCCGCTCAAGCACTTCCTGGAAGAAGTGTTGATTCCCTATGAAACCGACGAAGTCACCCGGCTGATCGTCGACACCCACGACAAACTGGCCTTCGCCACGGTCAGCCACCTGACCGTCGGCGGCCTGCGCGACTGGCTGCTCAGCGACGCCGCCGATGAACAATCCCTACGCGCATTGGCGCCGGGGCTGACACCGGAAATGGCCGCCGCCGTGTCCAAGATCATGCGCGTGCAGGACCTGGTACTGGTGGCACAGAAGATCCGCGTGGTCACCCAATTTCGCGGCACCATGGGCCTGCGCGGGCGCCTGTCCACACGCCTGCAACCCAACCATCCCACCGACGAGCCGGCCGGCATCGCCGCCAGCATTCTCGACGGCCTGCTCTACGGCAACGGCGACGCGATGATCGGCATCAACCCGGCCACTGACAGCATCGCCTCGATCTGCGCCATGCTGGAGATGCTCGACGCAATCATCCAGCGCTACGACATCCCCACCCAGGCATGCGTGCTGACCCACGTCACCACCTCCATCGAAGCGATCAACCGTGGCGTGCCGCTGGACCTGGTGTTCCAGTCGATCGCCGGCACCGAAGCGGCCAACGCCAGCTTCGGCATCAGCTTGAGCCTGCTGCAGGAAGGCTATGACGCGGGCTTGAGCCTCAACCGCGGCACCCTGGGGCAGAACCTGATGTATTTCGAAACCGGCCAGGGCAGCGCCTTGTCGGCCAACGCGCACTTCGGCGTCGACCAGCAAACCTGTGAAACCCGCGCCTATGCCGTGGCCCGGCACTTCAAACCGTTTCTGGTGAACACCGTGGTCGGCTTTATCGGCCCCGAATACCTGTACAACGGCAAACAGATCATCCGCGCCGGGCTCGAAGACCACTTCTGCGGCAAGCTGCTCGGCGTGCCGATGGGTTGCGACATCTGCTACACCAACCACGCCGAAGCCGACCAGGACGACATGGACACCCTGCTGACCCTGCTCGGCGTGGCCGGGATCAATTTCATCATGGGCATCCCCGGCTCCGACGACATCATGCTTAATTACCAGACCACCTCGTTCCACGACGCGCTGTACGCGCGCCAGACACTGGGGTTGAAACCGGCGCCGGAGTTCGAGCAATGGCTGGCGAAAATGGCCATTTTTACGCAAGCCGACGGCAAGGTACGCTTCGGCAACAGCCTGCCACCGGCGTTCCGCCACGCGTTGGCGCAACTGGGATGAAGGAGCCGCCTGTGCAACTCGACCTGCCTGACAATCCATGGCTGCAATTGCGCCGCCTGACCCCGGCGCGCATTGCCCTGGGCCGCACCGGCACCAGCATTCCCACCAACGCGCAGCTGGATTTCCAGTTAGCCCACGCCCAGGCGCGGGATGCGGTGCATCTGCCCTTCGACCATGAAGCGCTGAGCCGCCAATTCGCCGAACGCGGCCGCGACAGCCTGTTGCTGCACAGCGCCGCCACCGACCGGCATATGTACCTGCAACGGCCGGATCTGGGACGCCGCCTGAGTGATGAATCGGCGCAAACCTTGCGCGATTACGCGTCGGCGCATCCCGATGGCGTGGACCTGGCGATCGTGGTGGCCGATGGCCTGTCGGCGCTGGCCGTGCATAAACACACCGCGCCTTTTCTTACACGCCTGGAAGAACAGACCCACGCCGAAGGTTGGTCCCTGTCACCGGTGATCCTGGTGGAACAGGGCCGCGTCGCCGTGGCCGATGAGATCGGGCAGCTACTCGGCGCCAAAATGGCGGTGATCCTGATCGGCGAACGGCCGGGGCTGAGTTCGCCGGACAGCCTGGGCTTGTATTTCACCTACAACCCCAAGGTCGGCCTCACCGACGCCTATCGCAACTGCATCTCCAATGTGCGCCTGGAAGGCCTGAGTTACGGCATGGCGGCCCATCGCCTGCTGTACCTGATGCGCGAGGCCTGTCGCCGGCAACTCTCCGGGGTCCATCTCAAGGATGAAGCGCAACTGCAGACGATCGAATCAGATGACCCGGACCTGATGAAAGGCAATTTCCTGCTCAGCCCACCTGTGGATTGATCGCGACACGATTGCGCTTTTTCGCGGCATTAGGCAGCATCGAGCCACCACCGCGCGCGTGGTCATACCCATTTGGATGTTGAGGCCTGGCATGCGGATTACTCAAGCGACCCTGGAACACCTGGACCTGCTGACCCCGTTGTTCGTCAAATACCGCGAATTCTATGGTGCCCTGCCGTTTCCGGACTCCTCGCGGGCCTTTCTGGAAAAGCGCCTGCGCCGTAAAGAATCGGTGATCTACCTGGCGCTGGCCGATGATGATGACAAACGACTGCTGGGGTTCTGCCAGCTGTACCCGAGCTTTTCGTCGTTGTCGCTCAAACGCGTGTGGATCCTCAATGACATCTATGTGGCCGAGGACGCACGTCGACAATTGGTCGCCGACAACCTGATGCGCACGGCGAAGAAGATGGCCAAGGAAACCCACGCGGTGCGGTTGCGGGTGTCGACCAGCAGCGACAATGACGTGGCGCAGAAGACCTATGAGTCGATAGGGTTTCGCGAAGACACCGAGTTCAAAAACTACGTGCTGTCGATCAACGAAGAATAGCCCGCAAATACCACAGATCCCTTGTGGGAGGGGGCTTGCTCCCGATAGCGGTGGGTCAGCCAATATCCATATCACTGACCCACCGCTATCGGGAGCAAGCCCCCTCCCACATTTTTAAACCGGGTCCCACTGCTTCACACTTTCACGACACTCCCCGCTACAAAAGCCACACGCTTTTCACCATTCAATCCGTATAATGCCGACCTTTCAGGGTTGTAAGAATCTCGACATACACGTGTAGCCTTATTTCCCGTCGTCCCCGCACTGGCCTGCTGAGCCGGGCCATTCACACAGGTGCCATCCATGGATTTCAACCCGCTTGACCTTATCCTGCATCTCGACGTTTACCTCGACATGCTGGTAACCAACTACGGTCCGTGGATCTACGCCATTCTGTTCCTGGTGATTTTTTGCGAGACCGGCCTGGTGGTCATGCCGTTCCTGCCGGGTGATTCGTTGCTGTTCATTGCCGGCGCCGTCGCCGCAGGTGGCGGCATGGACCCGGTGCTGCTGGCCGGCCTGCTGATGCTGGCAGCCATCCTCGGCGACAGCACCAACTATGTAATAGGACGAACCGTGGGCGAGCGCTTGTTCAGCAACCCGAACTCGAAAATCTTCCGCCGCGACTACCTGCAGAAAACCCACGACTTTTACGACAAGCACGGCGGCAAGACCGTGACCCTGGCGCGCTTCCTGCCGATTTTGCGCACCTTCGCGCCGTTCGTCGCCGGCATTGCCAGGATGCCCTACCCGCGCTTCTTCGGTTTCAGCGTGCTGGGCACCATTCTCTGGGTCGGTGGCCTGGTGACCCTGGGTTACTTCTTCGGCAACGTGCCGTTTATCAAGAAGAACCTGTCGTTGCTGGTAGTGTTCATCATCCTGCTGTCCCTGGTGCCGATGATCATCGGCGTGGTGCGCAGCCGCTTTGGTCGCACCTCCTCCGAAGCCAATCCGCACTGATCGCCCATGTGGTCCCTCAGCGCCTGGCGTCGCCGGCGCCTGCTGGCCAAGCACCCGATTGCCGATGACATCTGGCAACGGGTGCGTCACCACCTGACCTTCCTCGATGGCATCACCGCCGAGCAAGACCAGTGGCTGCGCGAAGCCTGTGTGCTGTTCCTCGCCGAAAAACACCTCACCGCTCTGCCCGGCGTCGAACTGCATCAGGAACAGCGCTTGCTGCTCGCCGCCCAGGCGCAACTGCCGCTGATGAACCTGGGTGACCTCGACTGGTATCAGGGCTTCCATGAAATCGTGCTGTACCCTGACGACTTTCTCAGCCCGCAACGTCATCGCGATGCCAGCGGCGTGGAACATGAGTGGGACGGCGAGCACAGCGGCGAAGCCTGGCAACAAGGCCCGGTGATCCTCGCCTGGCCCGGCGTACTGGCCAGCGGCCATTGGGCAGGCTACAACCTGGTCATCCATGAGCTGGCGCACAAACTGGACATGCTCAACGGCGACGCCAACGGCCTGCCCCCACTGCACAACGACATGCGCGTGCAGGAATGGGCCAGCGTGATGCAAAGCGCCTTCGACGACCTCAATCGCCAACTCGACGCCAACCCGGACGCCGACACCGAGATCGATCCGTACGCAGCGGAAAACCCGGCGGAATTCTTTGCCGTCACCAGCGAGTATTTTTTCAGCGCCCCGGATTTACTGGCCAGCCATTACCCACAGGTGTACGCCCAACTCAGCCGCTTTTACCGCCAGGACCCGTTGGCCCGCCTGACCCAACTGCAAGCCCACGACCCGCGCTACCAGCCACAGGGCGAATGACCGTACGACGCTTGGCGCATGGCATCGGCGTCAGAATATGCCTATAATCGCCGCCACTTTTAGGCCAATCCGGCCATGTCATATGGCCAACTACGGGGGCAACGCCCAATGAGCTACAGCAAGATTCCGGCTGGCAAAGACCTGCCGAACGACATCTACGTCGCCATCGAAATTCCGGCCAACCACGCGCCGATCAAATACGAAATCGACAAAGACAGCGACTGCCTGTTCGTTGACCGTTTCATGGCCACCCCGATGTTTTACCCGGCCAACTACGGTTTCATCCCCAATACCCTGGCTGACGACGGTGACCCCCTCGACGTGCTGGTCGTGACCCCTTACCCGGTCACCCCAGGCTCGGTCATCCGCGCACGCCCGGTCGGCATCCTGAACATGACCGACGACGGCGGCGGCGATGCCAAAGTTATCGCAGTGCCACACGACAAGCTGTCCCAGCTGTACGTCGACGTGAAGGAATACACCGACCTGCCGCCACTGCTGCTGGAACAGATCAAGCACTTCTTCGAGAACTACAAAGACCTCGAAAAAGGCAAATGGGTGAAGATCGACGGTTGGGGCAATGCAGACGCTGCCCGCGCCGAAATCATGAAGTCGGTAGCCGCCTACAAAGGCTGATACTTGCGCCTCATTGCCACGGCAATTAAAAAGCCCCGATTATTCGGGGCTTTTTTATGAATACTAAACGCCGAGTTCAATGTTTAATTTTTTATGTTTAACTAACACTAATAGATGAAGAATCAGACTACAACTAAGGAAAAACCTACATGCGCAATTCAACGCATAGTTTATTTGAATAGTTTTCCTGGCCGGTAAACTCTGCGTTTATGAATACATCAGGTGATCGTTTAAAAGCGCTATTACGGGAAGTTCATCTTTCCGCCTCCGACTTCGCCAAGAATCGCGGCGTCACGCCTCAACACGTGAACAACTGGTTCAAACGCGGCGTCCCCATGGGCCGACTCAACGAGTTCGCAGAACTGCTGTGCGTTTCCAGTCGCTGGTTAAGCGACGGCCGCGGCCCCAAACACCCACCGGTCAACTACCTGTTGGACGGCCCCACCGCAAGGATTGCACCGACCCGCGAAGACATCGGCAAATACCTCACAGGCCCTGCCTGCCGCCCGGATAATACCGACGTGGAGATCCCCCTCCACCCCACATTCACCTCAACCGAACGCATCCGCGTCACCCAGCACACCCTCGAAACCCTCAACGTAAATCCCGACCGCGCGGTAGGCGCCTACATGGTCGACAACAGCATGATCGACATCATCCAACAAGGCGCCACCCTCGCCATCGATAAAGGCCGCACTCAAATCATCGACGGCGAAATCTACGCCGTCGAACACGACGGCATGCTGCGCATCAAATACCTCTACAACCGACCTGGCGGCGGCCTGCGCATGCGCAGCCACAACGCCAGCGAACACCCGGACGAGTACCTCACCTACGACGAACGCTTCGAGCAGAACTTCCAGATAGCCGGCTGGGTATTCTGGTGGTCCACCCTCAACAACCGCCGCCCACCGGTGCCGCTGGACGAACACCTACTGGGCTGGGAAGGCTCCGAATCGGAACCGGAGGTGGGCAACTGAGGTGAATGTGGGTATCATGCGCCGCACATTTGGCAGGGGATGGTTTCAGGCTGTTGCCCTGCCAGGCGATGCGGAGGAGTTCCCGCGGATGCCCCTACTATTCAGCCCGACGCAACGTGGGCTGAGCGATTTGAAGGCTGGTGAGGTTTGTCAAAAACAAGCTGAAACAGTCCCCGAGAAGCCGGCCACAAGCCGGCTTTTTAATGCCCGTCTATCTCAGATCAATTGTCCAACAGCTGCTAGACAATTGAATGGTCAAAAGAGGCCGCTTAGCGATTTGCTGGCCTTGCACGTCATGAGGCCTGCAAACATTCCACAGCCCGATCGGCCACCATCTTGGCCATCTCCACCAAATGCATCACCGCCCTCTGCGGCGCAGCCACTGGTTCGCCGAGCACATGCGACGTAGCCACCGCACAATGCAACAGCTCAGCCACCTGAACCCAGGCGTCCTCGAAACTCAGTTCTTCGCTGACCGTAAACGGATTGGTCACAGCTGATGACGGCGAATCCGAATAAACATTATCCATAGCAAAACTCCAATCGATAATTTGGAGCTGCCACTTCCTGCGACTAAACAAAAGGCGGCAGCTGTACGCAGGTTAGTCGACCGGTCGATTGGGAACCCGGCGCACCCGAAGGTGCCCTGCGCACAGCTACCATAAGATGCAGGCGGAGAAATGCCTGACTCATGAATTGCTTATGCGCCAATCGATTTCGGGCGACTAAACCCGATCACTGAATGTGCAGTGACAATCCGCAGCCTAGTCACCCATTTCCGCTGGCGCAATGCGGTTGGGATTCTCTCGGAAACGTCCTGCGAATGAAAGGGATAGGACCTGCTGGCCCTTCAAAGTCAAATCCCCCAACAGGTGCTGCACAAGCCAGAAAAAACCATCGTCCTTTTTAAGTTGACAGTAAGACTCCTCCCACCCGATTTATCCGTCACGAGCCACCCATTAATCTGTGCCCATGTTGAACACAACGCCCAACCAACCTAAACAAAAAAGGATTCAACCATGAGCACTCCAACCTACAGCCGCTTGAACAAAGACGACGCCATTGTCCTGCTGGTCGACCACCAGACCGGCCTGATCTCCCTGGTGCAGGACTTCTCCCCCAACGAGTTCAAGAACAACGTGCTGGCCCTGGCCGACCTGGCCAAGTTCTTCAACCTGCCGACCATCCTCACCACCAGTTTCGAGCAAGGCCCCAACGGCCCGCTGGTGCCGGAGTTGAAGGAAATGTTCCCGGACGCGCCGTATATCGCTCGCCCTGGCCAGATCAATGCGTGGGACAACGAAGACTTCGTCAAGGCGATCAAGGCTACCGGGCGCAAGCAGATCATCATCGCTGGCGTGGTAACCGATGTGTGCGTGGCGTTCCCGACCTTGTCGGCGCTGGCGGAAGGGTTTGAGGTGTTTGTGGTGACGGATGCGTCGGGCACATTCAATACCACGGTGCAGCAGGCGGCATGGAGCCGGATGACCCAGGCCGGTGCGCAATTGATGAACTGGTTTTCGGTGGCGTGTGAGTTGCACCGTGACTGGCGCAACGATATCGAAGGGCTGGGGAATCTGTTGTCCCAGCGTATTCCTAACTATCGCAATTTGATGAATGGGTATGCGGCGCTGACAGCTCAGCAGAAATAAGTCAGCCCAGTGTGACGATAAGCCTGCCCTGAAAAGGCAGGCTTTCGGTGCTTGAACCGGCTTACCCCGCCAGCTCTCTCTCTATCTGCTCAATGCTGGGCAAACTGGTCTGCAGTTCTGCCGACAAAGACTCTACCCACTGATATTCCGCCACACCGATAGGCCGGTTGTTATCGCGCAGAGCATATTCAGCCACCACCTCATTTTTATCCTTGCACAGCAACAGGCCAATGGTCGGGCCATCCTGTGGGTGCTTCAGTTCGGCATCTACAGCCGCGAGATAGAAGCTCAACTTGCCCAGATGCTCGGGCTTGAATTTACCCGCCTTGAGTTCGATCACTACGTAGCAGCGCAGTTTCAAGTGGTAAAACAACAGGTCAACGAAGAACTCATCACCGCCAACATTCAGCAGTACTTGCCGGCCAACGTAGGCAAAGCCCGCGCCCAACTCTAATAAGAACTCAGTGACATGTTTGATCAAAGCATTTTCGATATCACGCTCTTTCGCATCCAGGCCCAGGCTTAGGAAGTCAAAGCGATAAGGGTCCTTGAGAGATTCTCGTGCCAGATCGGATTGTGCCTTGGGCAAATGGCTTTCGAAGTTGCTGACTGCCTTGCCACTGCGCTCCAGCAAGCAATTTTCGATGTGCAGTAACAGCGTGTTCCGCGACCAGCTGTGTTTAACTGCCTGGGTGATGTACCAGCGACGTGTTTCCGGGCCGGGAAGCTTTTCGAGCAACACCACGTTGTGACCCCAGGGCAATTGTGCAGCAGCCTGTTGCACAAATTCCGAATCCGGCCACGCCTCGGCAAAAGCGCGCATATACTTGAGATTGCGCGGCGAAAAACCCTTAATGTCGGGAAACGCTGCACGCAGATCCTGCGCAAGGCGGTCAATCACTTTGCTACCCCAGCCTTGATCGCTCTGACGGGCCAAAATTTCGTCCAATCTGCCAGTAGAGCAGCACCAATTCACGATTGATTGCGATTGACGCGCGCTGCTGTGCGCTATGGATACGGCTCTTGAGGCCTGTCAGCCAATCGGTGTAGCCATCAGGCGGCGCGTTTAAACCGATAGAGGCCTCGTTCATATCTATCCACTCTTGTGTTTCCAGTAGGCTAGTCAGGCAGCTGTGCCGTCACAAGAGCTCTTGAATGCTCAAAGAAGTGTCCTGCGTGCGTTACAGAACGGTCCTGCTGGCATCTGCCAAGACCAGTCCAGAGCGTCGATCTGCATAATTAGCTCATACAATGAGCCGAATAAACGTTTTATTCGGCTCACACATCTACATTCGCCCATGAATCATCCGCCTTGAATCTGGCAGAACACCCAGTGGCGCACGTTCATTGGCGCGACCGGAAGCGGTCGCAGCACGCGTTACCAGGTCAATACCGAAGGCGGATGACACCCCCACTCATTTGCCCCAATCCCCCATGTCTGCTAGTGTCGCGCCGGTTTACCGTCTACCGGAATTGCCGCCATGGCCCGCAAAAAAGTTGCACTCGATTTCGAACAATCCCTCGCCGACCTGCAAACCCTGGTCGAGCGTCTGGAGAACGGCGAGTTGTCGCTGGAAGACTCGTTGACGGCGTTTGAGCAAGGCATCGGCCTGACCCGTGACTGCCAGAGCGCGTTGGCGCAGGCTGAGCAGAAAGTGCAGGTATTGCTTGAGCGTGATGGGGAGTTGGCCGAAGAACCTTTCGATGCGGAACAACCCGAATGATCGATGCGTATCAGGCCAGTAGCCAAGCCCGGGTGAATGCGGCGCTGGAGCCCTTGTTTGTTGCGCCAAGCCCGGAAATGAAGCGTCTTTACGACGCCATGCGCTACAGCGTGATGAATGGCGGCAAGCGCGTGCGCCCGTTGCTGGCGTATGCGGCGTGTGAAGCGCTGGGTGCGCCGGCCGAGGACGCGAATGGCGCGGCCTGCGCGGTAGAACTGATTCACGCCTACTCCCTGGTACACGACGATCTGCCGGCGATGGACGACGACGATCTGCGTCGCGGCCAGCCGACCACCCATAAAGCCTTCGATGAAGCCTATGCGATCCTGGCCGGTGATGGCCTGCAGAGCCTGGCGTTCAGCGCGTTGCTCGACCCGCGTTTGAGCCGCGTGAATGCCGAGATCCGCCTGCGCATGGTCACCGCCCTGGCACTGGCGGCAGGCCCGGCCGGTATGGTAGGCGGGCAGGCGATCGACATGGGTTCGGTCAGCCTCAAGCTGGATCAGAAAGCCCTGGAACACATGCATCGCCACAAGACCGGCGCGTTGATCGAGGCTGCAGTGCAACTCGGCGCCCTGGCCAGTGGCCGGGCCGAAGCCGCGCAATTGGCGGCGCTGCACACCTATTCACGGGCTGTTGGCTTGGCGTTTCAGGTGCAGGACGACATTCTCGACGTGGAAAGTGACACCGCAACCCTCGGCAAACGCCAAGGCGCGGATATCGCCCGGGACAAGCCCACCTATCCTGCGCTGCTCGGGCTTGCGGCCGCCAAGGCGTATGCCGTGGAACTGCGCGACCAGGCCTTGGACGCCCTGCGACCTTTCGACGCGGCGGCTGAGCCGTTGCGTGACCTGGCGCGGTATATCGTCGAACGCCGCCACTGATAACCGTGGCGATCAGCGCCGCATATCGGCCAAGTTGGCGCCCCTGCGTGGGCAGTTTGCAACGCTTGAGGTAAACTGCCGCCTCTTCTATACCTATAACGATTCGCCTGATGCCCACGACGTTCCAAGAGATTCCCCGCAAGCGCCCGTCCACGCCCCTGCTCGACCGCGCTGCCACGCCGGACGGCCTGCGTCGACTGGGTGAAGCCGAGCTGGAAACCCTGGCCGATGAACTGCGCCTGGAATTGCTCTACACGGTCGGCCAGACCGGTGGGCATTTCGGCGCCGGACTGGGCGTGATCGAGCTGACCATCGCCTTGCACTACGTATTCGACACCCCGGACGACCGGCTGGTGTGGGACGTGGGCCATCAGGCGTATCCGCATAAAATCCTCACCGGGCGTCGCGAGCGTATGGCCAGCCTGCGCCAGAAGGACGGTATCGCCGCCTTCCCGCGTCGTTCCGAGAGCGAGTACGACACCTTTGGCGTCGGCCACTCCAGCACCTCGATCAGTGCAGCGCTGGGCATGGCGATTGCCGCTCGCCTGCAGAACAGCGATCGCAAGGCGATTGCGGTGATCGGTGATGGCGCGCTGACAGCGGGCATGGCCTTCGAAGCGCTGAACCATGCGCCGGAAGTGGACGCCAACATGCTGGTGATCCTCAACGACAACGACATGTCGATTTCGCGAAACGTCGGCGGCCTATCCAATTACCTGGCGAAAATCCTCTCCAGCCGTACCTATGCCAGCATGCGCGAAGGCAGCAAGAAAGTGCTGTCGCGCCTGCCCGGCGCGTGGGAAATTGCCCGTCGCACGGAAGAATATGCCAAGGGCATGCTGGTGCCCGGCACGCTGTTCGAAGAGTTGGGCTGGAACTACATCGGCCCTATCGACGGCCATGACTTGCCGACCCTGATCGCCACGCTGCGCAATATGCGTGACCTCAAGGGTCCGCAGTTCCTGCATATCGTCACCAAAAAAGGCAAAGGCTTCGCGCCGGCGGAAGTCGACCCGATTGGTTACCACGCGATCACCAAGCTGGAACCACTGGACGCTCCCGCCGCTGCGCCGAAAAAGGCCAGCGGGCCGAAGTATTCCGGTGTCTTTGGCGAATGGCTGTGCGACATGGCCGCCGCCGACCCGCGCCTGGTAGGGATTACCCCGGCGATGAAGGAAGGCTCCGACCTGGTGGCGTTCAGCGAGCGTTTCCCGTTGCGTTACTTCGATGTGGCGATTGCCGAGCAGCACGCGGTGACCTTCGCCGCCGGCATGGCCTGCGAAGGCGCCAAGCCGGTGGTGGCGATTTACTCCACCTTTCTGCAACGCGGTTATGACCAGTTGGTGCATGACGTGGCGGTGCAGAACCTCGACGTCTTGTTCGCTATCGACCGCGCCGGCCTGGTGGGCGAAGACGGGCCGACCCACGCCGGCAGTTTCGACCTGTCTTACCTGCGCTGCATCCCCGGCATGCTGGTGATGACGCCGAGCGACGAGAACGAACTGCGCAAGATGCTCAGCACTGGTCACCTGTACAACGGCCCGGCGGCCGTGCGCTATCCGCGCGGGAATGGCCCGAATGCGCTCATCGAGAAAGACCTGGAGCCTATCGAGATCGGCAAGGGCATCGTGCGCCGCCAGGGCAGCAAGACGGCCTTCCTGGTGTTCGGTGTGCAACTGGCCGAAGCCTTGAAAGTCGCCGAGAAGATCGACGCCACCGTGGTCGACATGCGGTTCGTCAAACCGCTGGATGAAGCGTTGGTGCGCGAGATTGCCGGTAGCCATGAGTTGCTGGTGACGGTCGAAGAAAACGCCATCATGGGCGGTGCCGGCGCGGCGGTCAGCGAGTTCCTGGCGCGGGCGAATATCCTCAAGTCGGTGCTGCACCTGGGCCTGCCGGATATGTACGTCGAACACGCCAAACCGGCGCAGATGCTGGCTGAATGCGGGTTGGATGAAGCCGGTATCGAAGCCTCGGTGCGCGAGCGCTTGGCGCTCTTGAATCCGTAACCGGATCCAAATGTGGGAGGGGGCTTGCTCCCGATAGCGGTGTATCAGTTGTAGCTATTTTGACTGAAGCACTGCAATCGGGGGCAAGCCCCCTCCCACATTTTTTGATGTGTGCAACCTTCAAACGCTACGGACGGCCCATGAAACGCCTGTACCTTGCATTGCTGCTTCTGCCAGCCTCGCACCTGCTCGCCGACACCCGGGACCAGGCCCTGAAGCTCTCCGACGTGGTCATCAGCGCCAACCGCCAGGTGCAGGCGCGCAATGACAGCAGCGCCGCCAACACCGTGTTCACCCGCGCCGATATCGACCGCCTGCAACCTTCCAGCCTGACCGATCTGCTCAGCCGCGTGCCCGGCGTGCAAGTTGCGCCCACCGGCGGCCGTGGCAGCTTGCCGGGCATTTACATTCGCGGCACGAAGTCTGCGCAAAGCCTGGTGCTGGTGGATGGCCAGCGCATTGCCAACACCACGTCCGGTGACAGCGGCCTGCAATACCTGAACGTCGACCAGATTGAGCGCGTGGAAGTGCTGCGCGGTTCACGTTCGGTGATCTACGGTAGCGATGCGATTGGCGGGGTGATCCAGGTGTTTACCCGGCGCAACGCCGCGCAAGGCCTGCAACCGCGCCTGAATCTGGGCGTTGGCAGCAACCAGACGTGGCAGCGCAGCCTTGGCCTGTCGGGCGGCGATGAACAGACGCGCTTCAACCTGGGCGCAAGCCTGGATGAAACCGCCGGCATCAATTCAACCCATCAGTCGTTTCCCAGCGATGGCGACCACGATGCCTACCGCAACCGGTCCCTGAGCCTGAACCTCAGCCATTCGTTCAGCGACGAGCTGGAGGTGGGTTTCAACCTATTGGATAACCGCGGCAAGTCAGAGTACGACAACAGCTTCGGGCGCTATGACTTCGCCACCGGGCAAAGCCTCGGCCAGAAACCCTACACCGACTACACCGTCAGCAGTGCCAGCGGCTACGTCGACGCCACCCTCAGCGAAGGCTGGCAGTCGCGCCTGGAACTGGGCCACAGCGAAAACCGCGACACCAAGCGCGATACCCTCAGCGATGATTTCAGCGTGTTCGATACCTACCGCGACTCGGTCAACTGGCAGAACGACCTGACGCTGGACGACCGCAACAGCTTGATCGTCGGTGGCGACTGGTACGAAGACCGCTTCCACGGCTCCACCACCTTTACCGAAGACAGCCGCTGGAACCGCGCCGCCTTTGTGCAGCACCGTTTCCAGGGTGAGTGGTTTTCCACCGAGCTGGGCCTGCGCCGCGACCAGAACCAGCAGTTCGGCGGCCAGAACAGCTGGAGTGGCACGCTGACGGTGCCGATCAATCCGGACAACGATGTGTTGCTCAGCTACAGCGAAGGCTTCCGTGCGCCCACCTTCAACGACCTGTATTACCCCGACACGCAATACAGCAATCCCAACCTGCAACCTGAGCGCTCAAAGAGTTACGAGCTGCAATGGCGCAGTCAGTTAACAGACAGCACCCGCCTCGAGGCCTCGCTGTACCGCACCGACCTGAGCGATGCGATCATCCTCGACGGCGGCAAGCCGCAGAACGTGGCGTCGGCGCGGATCAATGGTTTTGAGGCGGCGCTCAAGCAGGAGCTGTTTGGCTGGCAGGGCAACCTGGGCGTCTCGCTGATCGACCCGCGTGATCGCGACAGTGGCCATACTTTGGCACGCCGTGCACGGCGCACGGTGAACCTGGATCTGGACCGGCAGTTCGATAAGTTCGGCGTAGGTGCAAGCTGGCAGGCGATCAGCAGCAGCTACGATGACGAAGCCAACCGTAATCGCCTGGGCGGGTACGCCTTGCTGGGCCTGCGCAGCAGTTGGGCGTTGAGCCACGCGGTGTCGCTGTCGTTGAAGGTCGATAACCTGTTGGACAAGGCCTATTCCCGTGCGCGCTACAGCTATAACGATCCGGCGTTCCTGAACAATCAGGATTACCGGGAAGAAGGCCGGGTCTGGATGTTCGGCGTAACGTGGACGCCGCAGATGTGAGGCGCCACAAAATGTGGGAGGGGGCTTGCCCCCGATAGCGGCCTCACACGTTCGGCGCAATCACCCGACACAACCGCGCCAGCGCTTCCAGCATCTGCCCGCTGGGCCGTTCCAGGCCCTTGTCCGGCACCAAGCGCACGCGCGCCATCATCGCTGGCCACACCTTCCAAGCCTCCAGTTGCGCCTGGTCGCCCACCAGGATCAGCTCTGGATCACGCTGCAACACTGATTCGATACTGACCTGCGGCGCCGGCAGCGTGAGGTCGTCGAACACGTTACGCGCCCCGCACACCGTCAACGCATCACTGATGATCTGCCCACCGCCCACGGTGTACAGCGGCTGGTTCCATACCTGGTAAAACACCCGCACCGGCTCGGCGCGCTGATAGCGCTGGCGCAGGTCGGCGAGGCGTTGGCGCAGTTTGTCGGCAAGTACTCGGCCGGCCTCTGCGCGCCCCAATTGCTCGGCAATGGCTTGGACCTGAGCGGTCAGTTGTTCAAGGCTATGGGGCTCGGCGATGTACACCGGCAGGTTCAGGCGCTGCAACTGCTCGCGCTGGGCCGCGCCGATGCTGCCGGGCCAGAGCAGGATCAGATCGGGCTTGAGGCTGAGCAGGCGTTCCATGTCCAACTGGCCGTAGCGGCCGACCGATGGCACGCTTGCCAATTGCGCCGGACGATCGCCGCCATCGAGCACCCCGACCAATAAGTCAGCGGCACCCAACTCGACCACGATTTCGGAAAGCGACGGCGCCAGGCTCACCACCCGCTCGACCGCCACCACCTGGGAGCTCAATACCAGCAGCAACGCCAGCCCGTAGCGCTTCATCCCAACTGACGCGGTATGCGATAGAGGTAAAACAGCACCATCGTCGACAGCGCCAGCAAGAACAGCGGCACCGCTTCCAGGCCGACGAATACCGCCAGCGCACCGATCCAGGCTGGCAATGCCGCCACCAGCAAGGCCGTGCGTCGACGCGCCGCGAGGGCGATCCAAGCGGCGGGTTCTTCCGGGGTGTCGAGGGCCTTGGAGGTGGCGATCAGCGCGTGTTTATAGGCGTGAAAATAACGCAGGCTGAGAAACATCGAGGCCACGCCGGCGATAAACAACGGCATGGCCAGTACGGGAAGCAGCGACTCGGCGCGGCCGAACACCAGGTTGATCACAAACAATGGCAGCAATGCCAGGGCCAGGTACTGCCACCAGTTGAAGGACAATCGCCGTTTCACCTGGCCGCGGGTCACGCGCGGTCGACCTCGCCTTGATGCTCATTGCCCATCATGTGGTCGAGCTTGCTGGCTTTGGTGGCCAAGTAGAGTTTGTTGTGCGGGTTGTGCCCGGTGTGCAGCGGGACGCGCTCGGCCACGGTGATGCCCATTTCGGTCAAGGCTTTGACCTTGCGCGGGTTGTTGGTCATCAGACGCAGGGATTTCACGCCCAGGTGCTCGAGCATCGGCAGGCAGATGGCGTAGTCACGCTGGTCGGCGGCAAAGCCCAGGCGCTCGTTGGCTTCCACGGTGTCGGCGCCGCCATCTTGCAATTCATAGGCGCGGATCTTGTTCAGCAGGCCGATGCCACGGCCCTCCTGTCGCAAGTACAGCAGAACGCCACGGCCTTCACGGGCGATGGCCTGCATCGCGGCTTCCAATTGCGAACCGCAGTCACAGCGCTGGCTGAACAGCGCGTCGCCGGTCAGGCATTCGGAATGCACGCGGCCCAGCACCGGCGCACCATCAGCGATATCGCCCAGGCTGAGCACAACGTGCTCGCGCCCGGTGGCTTCTTCGAGAAAGCCATGCATGGTGAACGTGGCAAAGGGGGTAGGCAGCTTGGAAGCGGCGACGAAAACGACGGGCACCGTGTGCTCCTGATTTCAGATTTCACAGAGGCGGGCATTGTAACAGCCTGTTCCTACAGACGCTTAAGCTGAATGATCGCTGATAAAGATCAATAGGTTCGATTGGCCTTCGGCTTGGTTCTATGCAGGTCAGAACGGATACGGCTGTTTCCAGCGTTCGAAAATCGGCTTCAACTCGCCGTTTTTCACCAGGGCGGTCATGCGCCGGTCGTAGACTTTCATCAATGCCCGCCCGCGTTCGTTATCGGCAAAGGCTATATAGAGCGGCAGTTCCATGATGTGGGTGAGGGTGAACCGGGACGGGTCGTCGGCCTGACTGAGCACGTACTTGGCCTCGGTGAGGGCCTCAATGTAGAAGTCTGCATGGCCGTATTGCAGCATCGCTAAAATGCCGCTGCGGCGCTGAATCTGGTTGAAGCGGCGCACATTCGGCAAATATTTCTCGTATTTATAGCCACGCACCCAGGCCAGGCGGTAATCACCGAGCGTCGCCAGGTTGGGCGTGGGCAACGTGGCCAGCCCGAGGGCATAGATAGGGTCGGAATCGAAAGGCCAGTGCGGGTACAGCACCTGGTCAGCTTCGTCGCGATAGACACCGACGCAGCCATCCACCTCGCCACGCTGGGCCAGGCCAATCGAACGGGTATAGGGCGCGCTGTGGATTTGCAGGGTGACGCCTGCCGGTTCAAACACCCGGCGCAACACGTCCCAGGCCAGGCCGCTGCCATCCTTGCCGGTATAGTCGTTCCACTCCTCGCTAGCCAGCATGATCTTGCCAGGCACCGGGACTTCATCCGCCTGGAGCACAGCGGTAAAGGCGCACAGCATGATCAGCAACCAGCGGCGCACACTCATAGTGACGGCTTCCTACGTGGAGATATTCATATGAAGGGTAGCCCAGGGCGTCGGCTACGGCAGCTCGCGGAAATGCTGATAGCCGTGCACTGCCGGGGTAATGTCCTGGCCGTGGCTGTCGAGCAGCGTCACGCCCTGCCCCGCTTCGGCCCGTCCGATCACATGGATCGGCCAGCCATTGGCCCGCAACGGTGCCAGTTCGGCCTGGGGTAACGTGAACACCAGCACATAGTCGTCGCCCCCATTCAACGCGGCCACACGGGCCTCGTCGTTGCCGACAAACGCCAGCAATGCCGCCGACAACGGCACCGCATCGCGCTCGATCAACAGGCTGACAGCTGATGCCCTGGCGATATGCCCGCAATCGGCCAATAACCCGTCGGAGATATCCATGGCCGAGGTTGCTTTACCACGCAGGGCCAGGCCCAACGCCAGTTGCGGCTGCGGCGACCAATAGTGGCCGAGCAGCGGTTCGGCGATGGCGGCTGCCGCGCTGCGCTGGCCCAATACCAGCGGCAAGGCCCCGGCCGCATTGCCCAACTCCCCACCGACGCACAGCAGGTCCCCCGGCCGCGCACCGCTGCGCGTCAAGGCAAGCCCGGCCGGCACGCGGCCAAACACAGTCAAGGTCAGGCTCAGCGGCCCGCGCGTAGTATCGCCGCCCACTAGGCCCACGCCGCAGCGTTGCGCCATGGCGTTCAAACCCTGGGCATAGCGTTGCAACCAGCCGGCATCGACGGTCGGCGTGGTCAGGGCAAGGGTAAACGCGAGGGGGTGGGCGCCCATGGCGGCCAAATCGCTCACCGCCACAGCCAGCGAGCGCTGGCCGAGCAGGAACGGGTCACACGGGTCGGCGAAGTGCACGCCGGCCACCAAAGTGTCTGTAGAAACTGCCAGTTGCTCCCCGGCAGGGAGCGCGAGCAAGGCGCAGTCGTCGCCGATCCCCAGGGCAATGCCTTCGCCGCCTTGCGCACAGGGCGCGGCGGCGAAGTAGTTGCGGATCAGCTCGAACTCGCCCACGGGACTCAAGCGCAAATCAGCGCTTGTGTTCCTTCACTTCGGCTTCACGCAGGCGCGGAGCCAGCTTGTCGAGCACGCCGTTGACAAACTTGTGGCCGTCGGTCGAACCGTAGACTTTCGCCAGTTCGATGCCTTCGTTGATCACCACGCGGTACGGTACGTCGACGCGCTTGAGCAGTTCCCAGGTGGAAAGGCGCAATACGGCCAGTTCAACCGGGTCCAACTCTTCGAGGGTCAGGTCCAGGCATGGCGACAGCGCGGCGTCGATCTCGGTCAGGTTGGCCGGAACACCGTGCAGGATGTCGTGGAAGTAGCTCTGGTCGGCGAAGGTGAAATCGTTGTCGACGCGAAATTGCGCTTCGATTTCGTTCAGCGACGTACCGGCCATGTGGCGCTGGTACAGGGCCTGGGTCGCGAGCTGACGGGCCGCGCGACGCTTTTCGCTTTTCGACGGTTTGCCGGCGTCGGCTGGACGCTCGTCGCGAGGGTTGAAACGATCGCTCTCGTCGGAAATCACTTGGCCTCCAACTGCGACAGCAGGCTGACCATTTCCAGGGCGGACAGGGCAGCTTCAGCGCCTTTGTTACCGGCCTTGGTGCCGGAACGCTCGATGGCTTGCTCGATGGAATCCACGGTCAGCACGCCGAATGCGACCGGCACGCCGAACTCCATGGACACCTGGGCCAAGCCCTTGGTGCATTCGCCCGCCACGTATTCGAAGTGCGGGGTACCGCCACGAATGACCGCGCCCAGGGCGATGATCGCCGCGTATTCACCCTGCTGGGCAACCTTTTGCGCAACCAGTGGAATTTCGAAGGCGCCAGGGGCACGGATAATGGTGATGTCGCTCTCGCTCACACCGTGGCGAACCAGGGCGTCAACGGCACCGCTTACCAGGCTTTCAACCACGAAGCTGTTGAAGCGGCCAACCACCAGGGCATAGCGGCCTTGGGGGGCGATGAAGGTACCTTCGATGGTCTTCAGGGTCATTCGACAAATCTCTTAAAGAGCCGGGACGCGAAAAGTGCGTCCCTCAGTGATGATTTAACCGCGAACAAGGGGCAAAAATCGCCAGCCTTTATTCGGAGGGCACGTATTCTACAACTTCCAGATCGAAACCGGATATCGCATTAAATTTCATCGGTGCGCTCATCAGGCGCATTTTGCGCACACCGAGGTCGCGCAGGATCTGCGAACCGGCACCGACAATGCTGTAGGTGGTCGGTTTTTTCACCGGCGTGTGCTCCGCCGTTTCGCGGATATGCGCCAGCAACACGTCGCCATCCAGCGGGTGACCAAGCAACAGCACCACGCCACTGCCCGCCTCGGAAACCGCGGCCATGGCGGCGCGCAGGCTCCAGCGGCCGGGCTGCTTGACCATCAGCAAGTCGCGCAGCGGGTCCATGTTGTGCACGCGCACCAGGGTAGGCTCGTCGGCGCAGATATTGCCCAGGGTCAGGGCCATGTGCACGTCGCCTTCCACTGAATCACGGTAGGTCACCAAATTGAATTGGCCCAGTTCGCTGTCCAGCGGCTGCTCGGCAATCCGCTGAACGGTACGTTCGTGAATCATGCGGTAGTGGATCAGGTCGGCAATGGTGCCGATCTTGAGGTTGTGTTCGGCGGCAAACGCTTCGAGTTCGCTGCGACGGGCCATGGTGCCGTCGTCGTTCATCACTTCACAGATGACGCCGCTCGGCTCGAACCCGGCCATGCGCGCCAGGTCGCAGGCCGCTTCGGTATGGCCGGCGCGGGCCAGGGTACCGCCCGGTTGGGCCATCAGCGGGAAGATGTGGCCCGGGCTGACGATGTCTTCGGCCTTGGCATCCTTGGCGGCGGCGGCCTGCACGGTGCGGGCGCGGTCAGCGGCGGAGATGCCGGTGGTGACGCCGGTGGTGGCTTCAATCGATACGGTGAACTTGGTGCCGAAACCCGAGCCATTGCGCGGCGCCATCAATGGCAGCTTTAGCAGTTCACAGCGTTCGCGGCTCATGGGCATGCAGATCAACCCACGGGCGTGCTTGGCCATGAAGTTGATGTGCTCAGGCAGGCAGGCCTCGGCGGCCATGATGATGTCGCCTTCGTTCTCGCGATCTTCGTCATCCATCAGGATGACCATCTTGCCTTGGCGGATGTCTTCAACCAGTTCTTCGATGCTATTGAGCGCCACGCGGCACCCCCTTGGTCAGGATTTCAGGTAGCCGTTAGCGGCCAGAAAACTTTCGGTGATGTTACCCGATGCAGGCTCTGCGGCCTTTTCGCCGAGCAACAGGCGCTCCAGGTAACGGGCAAGCAAGTCCACTTCCAGGTTCACCCGGCGACCTGGCTGATAGGCGGCCATGATGGTTTCGCTGAGGGTGTGGGGAATGATGGTCAGTTCGAATTCAGCGCCATTGACGGCGTTCACGGTCAGGCTGGTGCCGTCGACCGTGATCGAGCCTTTGTGGGCGATGTACTTGGCCAGCTCCTTCGGCGCGCGGATACGAAATTCCACGGCGCGCGCATTTTCGCTGCGCGCCACGACTTCGCCGACGCCATCGACATGGCCGCTGACCAGGTGGCCGCCCAGGCGTGTGGTCGGCGTCAGGGCTTTTTCCAGGTTGACCGGGCTGCCGGCCGCAAGATCGCTCATCGCGGTGCAGTCCAGGGTCTCGCGGCTGACATCGGCGGCAAAGCCATTGCCCGGCAGATCGACGACGGTCAGGCACACACCGCTGACGGCGATGCTGTCGCCCAGCTTGACGTCGCCCAGATCGAGCTTGCCGGTTTCAACCAGCAGGCGGATGTCGCCGCCCTTGGGGGTCATGGCGCGGATGCTGCCGATGGCTTCGATAATGCCGGTGAACATGTCGTGCTCCTGAAAACGGGGGGCTGACGCTTGCGCGCAGGCCGGGAATTATACGCTCGCTGCCGGCAGCGGGACGGCGGTGATTCGCCAGTCGTCGCCAACCGCGCGCATGTCAGTGATCTTGAGGTGGGGGGCGTCGACGAGTTTCTCAAGCGGCCAGTCCAGCAAGGGCCGGGCAGCGGAGCCGAGGAACTTGCCGGCGACGAAAATCACGTATTCGTCGACCAGGCCCTGCTGGGCAAACGCGCCAGCCAGGCTTGGGCCCGCTTCCACCAGCACGTCGTTGACGCCACGGGCGGCCAGTGCCACCAACGCTGAACGCAGGTCGACCTGGCCCTCCACGCCTGGCACCACCAGGCACTCGGGGCCACGCGGAAACTGGTTTTCCGCGGTCACGCACGTGATGACCAACGCCGGGCCCGCCTTGAAGAAAGGTGCATTGAGCGGCACGCGCAGGCGACCGTCGATCAATACGCGCAGCGGCGGACGCGACATGGCCAGGGCGGTGGTGTGTGCATCCAGGCCCAGCTCGGCGGCGCGCACGGTCAGGCGCGCGCCGTCGGCCAGCACCGTATCGGCGCCGGTCAGCACCACACTCGCTTCGGCACGCAGGCGCTGGACGGCGGCGCGGGCGGCGGGGCCGGTGATCCATTGGCTTTCGCCGCTGGCCATTGCGGTGCGCCCGTCCAGGCTCATCGCCAGTTTGACCCGCACAAACGGCAGGCCGTGTTCCATGCGCTTGAGAAAGCCAGGGTTCAGCGCGCGCGCTTCAGATTCCAGCACGCCGCTACGAATCTCGATCCCGGCCTGGGCCAGGCGCTGCATGCCGCGCCCCGCCACTTCCGGGTTGGGGTCCTGCATGCCGGCCACTACCCGCGCCACACCGGCGCTCACCAGCGCATCGGCGCAGGGCGGCGTGCGGCCGTGGTGGCTGCACGGCTCGAGGGTCACGTACACCGTAGCGCCACGCGCCTTGTCACCGGCGGCGCGCAAGGCGTTAGGTTCGGCGTGGGGCTCGCCGGTGCGCTCATGCCAGCCTTCGCCGACAATCTGCCCATCGCGCACGATCACGCAGCCCACCCGTGGGTTGGGATGGGTGGTGTACAGGCCCTTGCGCGCCAATTCGAGGGCGCGGGCCATGTAATGGGCGTCGAGCACAGCCTGTTCAGCGGTCATTGTTTGGAAGGCTCACGGGCCAGGCGGTCGATTTCTTCGCGGAACTCATTGAGGTCCTGGAAGCGTCGATACACCGAGGCGAAACGGATATAGGCGACTTCATCGAGCTTTTGCAGCTCACCCATCACCAGCTCGCCCACCACCAGGCTCTTGACCTCGCGCTCGCCGGTCGCGCGCAACTTGTGCTTGATATGCGCCAGCGCCGCTTCCAGCCGCTCGACACTCACCGGGCGTTTTTCCAGGGCGCGCTGCATACCGGCGCGCAGTTTTTCTTCGTCAAAAGGCTGGCGGCTGCCGTCGGACTTGATCAGACGTGGCAATACCAGTTCGGCGGTTTCGAAGGTGGTGAAACGCTCACCGCAGGCCAGGCATTCGCGCCGGCGACGCACTTGGTCGCCCTCGGCGACCAGACGCGAGTCGATGACCTTGGTGTCGTTGGCACCGCAGAAGGGACAGTGCATGGTTGGCAGGCAACAAAAAATGGGAGGGCCATGGTAGCGCATCCCCGTAGCAAGACAAGCCATAGCCTTTACGGTATATAGGCAGGCTTATATGTTTCATATTTTTAAGCCACGGATTTTGTCCTTTCTGGAGCCGTACATGCAGTTACGACCACTTGTTTTGATCACCCTGTTCAGTTTTCTGGTCGCCTGCAGCAGCGAAGCCCCCAAGCCTGCCGCGCCGCAGCCAACCCCTGCACAAGAGAAAAAAGTCCCCGGCATTGAAGACCTCGGCCCCCTGCCCGCCTACCAGCGTGAAATCAGCGGCAACCTGACCAACGTGCCGGCCGGCGCCGAAGTCGAAATGGCGCTGCTGGTGATCGACGACCGCTCGCGTCCGCAGCAACTGCTTGCCAGCAGCGTGTTGACCGGCAACGGCAAGCCCCTGGCCTTTCGCCTGCGCTTCAACCCCGAAGCGTTCCCGGCCGGTGCGCGGGTGGAATTGCGCGCTCGCGCCAGCCAGTCCGGCCAGTTAATCCTGCACCTGCCCGCCGTGCGCATCACCCAGGCGATTACCCAGACCACCGGCCCCCTGCAGCTCGTCAAGGCACCATGACGCCACCGTTGCACCTGCAACGCGCTCTGAGCGAGTTGATCGGCGACGCACAGCTGGTGCCCTGCACGCTGCCGGGCACTGAACTGTCGTTGTGGCTGCTCGACGCCGACAACATGGACCGCGCCTTCAGCCAGGAAGAAACCCGGCGCATCCTGCACGAGCCGCCCTACTGGAGCTTCTGCTGGGCCAGCGGGCTGGCGCTGGCGCGCTATCTGGCGGCGTACCCCGAGTGGGTGGCGGGTAAGCGCGTGCTGGATTTCGGCGCGGGTTCCGGCGTGGCCGCGATTGCAGCGGTCAAAGCTGGGGCATTGGAAGTGGTGGCTTGCGACCTTGATCCGCTGGCGCTGGCCGCTTGCCGGGCGAATGCCGAACTCAACGGGGTGAAACTGAGTTATTCGGCGGACTTCTTCACCGAAGCCGATCGCTTCGACCTGATCCTGGTGGCCGACGTGCTTTACGACCGCGCCAACCTGCCGCTGCTGGACCAGTTCCTGACCCGTGGCCGCGAAGCCTTGGTGGCCGATTCGCGGGTGCGCGACTTCCAGCACGCAAGTTATCAGCGCCTGGAAGTGCTGGACGCACTGACCCTGCCGGACCTGGCCGAGCCTTGGGAGTTTCGCAAGGTGAGCTTGTACCATTCGCGGCGCACTTGAGGCCTTCGCGGGCAAGCCCCCTCCCACATTTGACCGCGCTCGCTTTCAGCCAACCGCGCCAGCCCTTATAGTTGCCCCCATTCCCGCTTTATTCGAGACGCCTCATGAGTGAGCCCACGCCGTACATCTTCGACGTCACCACCGCCAACTTCGATCAGGCGGTGATTCAGAACTCTTTTGAAAAACCTGTGTTGGTGGATTTCTGGGCCGAGTGGTGCGCGCCGTGCAAGGCGCTGATGCCGATGCTGGCGCAGATTGCCGAGAGTTATCGCGGCGAATTGCTGTTGGCCAAGGTCGATTGCGAGGCCGAGCAGGACATCGTTGCGCGTTTTGGGATTCAAAGCCTGCCGACCGTGGTGCTGTTCAAGGACGGCCAGCCGGTGGATGGGTTTGCCGGGGCGCAGCCGGAGTCGGCGGTGCGGGCGATGCTCGAGCCCCATGTGCAGATGCCGCCACCAGCTGCGGCGGACCCGTTGGAGCAGGCACAAGCATTGTTCGCCGAAGGCCGCATCAGCGATGCCGAAGCCGTGCTGGTGGCGCTGCTGGGCGAAGACAACACCAACGCCGCCGCGCTGATCCTGTACGCGCGCTGCCTGGCCGAGCGCGGCGAACTGGATGAAGCACAAACCGTGCTGGACGCCGTAAAAGGCGATGACCACAAAGCTGCCCTCGCCGGGGCCAAGGCGCAAATCACCTTCCTGCGCCAGGCGGCCGACCTGCCGGACGCCGCCGACCTGAAAAGCCGCCTGGCGCAGAACCCGCAGGATGACGAAGCGGCCTATCAGTTGAGCATTCACCAACTGGCGCGCCAGCAATACGACGCCGCGCTGGAAGGCCTGCTCAAGCTGTTTATCCGCAATCGCAGCTACAGCGAAGGCCTGCCGCACAAGACCTTGCTGCAGGTGTTCGAGCTGCTGGGCAACGATCACCCGCTGGTCACGGCGTACCGCCGCAAATTGTTCGCTGCGTTGTATTAATCGCCAATCCAGCTGTACAGCGGCGTATCCCCGCCGCTGGTCACCTTCACCTTGGCGCTGTGGCGCAGGCGCACCAGCAGGCGTTTGCCCGCGGCGGCATCGCCGGCCAACCCTTCCAGTTGATCGAGCAGCTCCAGGCCGCTGAGCTGCCCGGCGTTGCGCAACAGATCCTGGGCGTTCTGCCATAGATCCTCACTTTGCCTGAGCGGTACCGCAGTCGACTCGGTAGGCACCGGGGCCGCCTGCAACTGAGCGCCCAACCGCGCCCAATCGCCGTCGTCCAACTCCAGGGTCAAGTCCACCGGCAGGTCGCCGACGGTTCCACGAATTCGCAACATCGTCCTTACTCCTGCATTTTTTCTGACGGGCATGCTCCCATGCAGCTTGCGCAACGCCAAGCGGGCGGTCAAACTCTCGGCACCAGCGTTATAAGATCACATAACAAAACTTTCATCTTTGGAGTCCTGTCATGCGCCGTCTGCTGCTTGCTTTGCCGTTTGCCCTGCTGCCACTGGCGGTCGCTCATGCTCATGAAGATCACGACCATGAGCACGCCAGCCTCGGTGCCCATGAACATGGCGTGGGCCGTCTCAATGCGGTGCTCGACGGCCAGTCCCTGGAGCTTGAACTGGACAGCCCGGCCATGAACCTGGTGGGTTTCGAACACGTCGCGACCAGTGCCGCCGACAAGGCCAAAGTCGCCGCTGCGCGCAAACAGCTGGAAAGCCCGCTGGTGTTGTTCAAGCTGCCCAAGGCCGCCGGTTGCGTCGTCAGCTCCCAGGAACTCAACAGCCCGCTGTTCGGCGATAAACCGGAAGCCGATCACGATGACGACGATGGCGATGACAATGACCACGCCACCGACGGCAAAGGCGTCGCCGCCCACGAACACCATCACGACCACAGCGAAATCCACGCCCATTACCAGTTCACCTGCGCCACGCCAGAGGCACTGAGCAACCTGGACCTGAGCCAAGTGTTCAAGACCTTTCCCGCCACCCAGAAGATTCAGGTACAACTGATCGGCCCGAGCGGCCAGCAAGGTATTGACGCGACCGCCACTGCAGCCACCCTGAAGTTCTGAGTTCACATGACCCATGCATTGATCCAACTGTCCGACCTGGGCTTCAACTGGCCCGGCCACCCGCAGTTGCTGGACATCCCCGCGTTCCGCCTGGAGCCGGGGGAGACCCTGTTCCTCAAGGGTCCCAGCGGCAGTGGCAAAACCACCTTGCTCGGACTGCTCGGCGGTGTGCAGACACCCAGCCGGGGCAGTATCCGCCTGCTCGGCCAGGAGCTGACCGAACTTTCGGCCGGCGCCCGTGACCGGTTCCGGGTGGACCACACCGGCTACATCTTCCAGCAGTTCAACCTGCTGCCGTTTTTGTCGGTGCGCGAGAACGTTGAGCTGCCGTGCCACTTCTCCAAACTGCGTGCGCAGCGAGCGATCCAGCGCCACGGCAGTGTCGACCAGGCCGCGGCGACCTTGCTGGCACACCTGGGCCTGAAAGACCCGGACCTGCTCGAGCGCCGCGCCGACTCGCTGTCCATCGGCCAGCAACAACGGGTGGCCGCCGCCCGTGCGCTGATCGGCCAACCGGAACTGGTGATCGCCGACGAACCCACCTCGGCCCTCGACTACGACGCGCGCGAGGCATTCATTCAGTTGCTGTTCGCCGAATGCCGCGACGCCGGGGCCAGCCTGTTGTTTGTCAGCCACGATCAAAGCCTGGCGCCGCTGTTCGACCGCAACCTGTCGCTGGCCGAACTCAATCGCGCCGCCGCGCCCGCAGAGGTTTGAGATGTATCTGTTTCGTCTAGCCATGGCCAGCCTGGCTAACCGCCGCTTTACCGCGATCCTCACCGCCTTCGCCATCGCGCTTTCCGTCTGCTTGTTGCTCGCGGTGGAACGCGTGCGCGTGGAGGCGCGCAACAGCTTCGCCAGCACCATCAGCGGCACCGACCTGATCGTCGGTGCGCGCTCGGGCTCGGTGAACCTGCTGCTGTACTCGGTGTTCCGCATCGGCAACGCCACCAATAACATCCGCTGGGACAGCTATGAGCACTTCGCCGCCAACCCGCAGGTGAAGTGGGCGATCCCGATTTCCCTCGGCGATTCCCATCGCGGTTACCGGGTGATGGGCACCAACGCGTCGTACTTCGAGCATTACCAGTACGGGCGCAAACAGAACCTCGAGCTGGCCAGTGGCCGCGCCTTTGCCACCGATCCGTTCGAGGTGGTGCTCGGTGCCGAAGTCGCCGATGCACTGCACTACAAACTTGGCGACAAGCTGGTGCTGGCCCATGGTGTAGCAGTCGTCAGCTTGGTCAAGCACGATGACAAGCCCTTCACCGTGGTCGGCATCCTCAAGCGCACCGGCACGCCGGTGGACCGCACGCTGCATATCAGCCTCGGAGGCATGGAGGCGATCCACATCGACTGGCACAACGGCGTGCCGGCCCAGGGCAAAGGCCGTATCAGCGCCGATCAGGCGCGCAATATGGACCTCACCCCGCAAGCCATCACCGCCTTCATGCTCGGCTTGAACAACAAGATTTCCACCTTCGCCCTGCAACGGGAAATCAATGAATTCCGTGGCGAGCCGATGCTGGCGATTCTGCCGGGCGTGGCGCTGCAAGAGCTGTGGAGCATGATGGGCACGGCCGAAAAAGCCCTGTTCGTGATTTCGCTGTTCGTGGTGCTGACCGGTTTGATCGGCATGCTCACGGCGATCCTCACCAGCCTCAACGAACGCCGCCGCGAAATGGCGATCCTGCGCTCGGTGGGCGCGCGACCGTGGCATATCGCAACGCTGCTGATCTTCGAGGCTTTCGCTCTGGCCCTGGCCGGCGTGGTGGCAGGTTTGGGTTTGTTGTACCTGTGCATTGCCGCATCGCGGGGTTATTTGCAGGCCAATTACGGCCTGGACCTGCCGATGGCGTGGCCGAGCGAATATGAATGGACGTTGCTCGCCGGTATCCTGGCGGCGGCGTTACTGATGGGCAGCGTGCCCGCATGGCGTGCCTATCGCCAGTCGTTGGCCGATGGCCTGTCCATCCGTTTATGAGGAAGCTGTCGATGCGTCGTGCCCTGTTTGCCTTGCTACTGCTGGTGGCCGTGCCTGCCTGGGCCGAGGAGCAGCCCAGGGATTTGTCGTGGCAGGAAATGATCCCGCCGGATGCGCCACCGGAAGTGCCCAATATGAAACCGCTGCATGACCTCTCGAACATGGCCGATGCCTTGTCCGTCGAGGCCGCGCCGGCTGCCAGGCAGGACCTGCCCAACGCGCCGGTGGTGCAGAGCCTGGACGGCCAGCACATTCGCCTGCCGGGGTACATCGTGCCGCTGGAGGTGAGCGAAGAAGGCCGCACCACCGAGTTCCTCCTGGTGCCGTATTTCGGCGCGTGCATCCATGTTCCGCCGCCGCCGTCGAACCAGATCGTGCATGTGAAAAGCGAAGTCGGCGTGAAGCTCGATGAGCTGTACCAGCCGTACTGGATCGAGGGTGCGATGCAGGTCAAGCCGTCGTCCAGTGAGTTGGCCGACGCCGGTTACCAGATGGATGCCGAGAAGATTTATATGTACGAACTGGAAGAGTAATCCCCACCTGCGAACACACCGAAAATCAAAATGTGGGAGGGGGCTTGCCCCCGATAGCAGAGTGTCAGTCAACAGAGTTATTGGCTGACCCACCGCCATCGGGAGCAAGCCCCCTCCCACAGTTTTTACGGTGTGGTTGCCCTTTCATTGAGCTGAGTCAACAGATCGAGCGGAACGATCTTTACCATTGGACGTACAACTTTTAACGTCCTTTTGGAGCTCCCATGAACAAGTCCCTGCTCGGCGCGTCCCTGTTCGCGCTCGCCCTCGTCGCCCCTTTCGCTCACGCTCACCAAGCGGGCGACATCCTGATTCGCGCCGGTGCAATCACCGTGAATCCGAAGGCCGACAGCAGCAGCGTCAAGGTTGACCAGGGCCCATTGGCGGGCACCAACCTGGGCGGCAAGGCGACCATGAGCAGCGACACCCAACTGGGCTTGAACTTCGCCTACATGCTCACCGATCACGTCGGTATCGAACTGCTGGCCGCCACGCCGTTCGAGCATGACGTAAAAATCAAGAACACCGCCCTCGGCGCCGCCAACGGCAAGCTCGGCACGCTGAAACATCTGCCGCCGACCTTGAGCGTCGTGTACTACCCGCTGGACCACCAGTCGGCGTTCCAACCGTATGTGGGCGCCGGTATCAACTACACCTGGATCTACGACGAGCACGTCGGCAGCCGTGCCGAACAGGCCGGGTTCAGCAACTTCAAGGCCGAGAATTCCTGGGGCTGGGCCGCGCAGATCGGCGCCGACTACATGATCAACGACAAATGGATGATCAACGCGCAGGCGCGCTATATCGATATCAGCACCAAGGCGACGGTGGATAACAATGCGTTGGGCCAGGGCACCCGGGCCAAGGTCAACGTGGACGTCGACCCGATGGTTTACATGGTAGGTATCGGCTACAAGTTCTAAGCAACACGCATAACCAAAATGTGGGAGGGGGCTTGCCCCCGATGGCGGTGGATCAGTCAATGAATCTGTTGACTGACACTCTGCTATCGGGGGCAAGCCCCCTCCCACATTTGGTTTTGGGTTGTTTTCAGGTGTGGCGGTAGAAGCGGTCAAGCAGCGCCGGTAAGCCCGCACGCCACGCCCGGGGCTTGATGCCAAAGGTGTGCAGGATTTTCTTGCAGGCCAGCACCGCGTGTTGCGGTTCTTCGGCCGCATCCGGCCGCGCCGCGTGGGCCTGGGCGGTCGGTGACTCGATGGCCAGCGGGTGGAAGTTGCGCGCTTCGGTGAGGATCGCCTGGCCCAGCGCCAGCGGTGTGGTCGCCTCGTGGCCGGCATAATGGTAAGTGCCCCACAGCGGCGCCGCGCAATCGAGTTGCTTGAGCACGGAAATGATCACCCGCGCCGCATCGTCCACCGGCGTCGGGTTGCCGCGACGGTCATCCGCCATCAGTAATTCATCGGGCTGTTCGGCCCGGGCCAGGAAGCGTCCGAGGGTACCGTCGACGCTGTCATCGAGCAGCCAGCCAAAGCGCAACAGCACATGTTGCGGGCAGGTGGCGCGTACGCTCTGCTCGATACGCCACAACGCCTGGCCACGCAGGCCCAGGGGCACCGGCTCGTCTTTTTCGCTGTAAGCGGTGGCGCGGGAACCGTCGAACACGCGGTAGCTGGACGGTTGCAGCAGGGTAATGCTGTGGTGCTGGCACAACTCGGCGAGGCGTTCGATGGCGAATTCCTGGGACGCCAGGCGGGTTTCGCTGACCGCTTCGGCCTGGAACCAGTCGAAATAGTAGGCGAGGTTGATCAACGCATCGGGACGGGTGTCGTCGAGCAACTGGGTGAGGCTTGCGGCATCCCAGCCGTCTTGGGGCGGTTTGGGGGCGAGGAAACCGATGTCTTCCTCTGCACCGAGGCGAATCAGCGCCTGCCCGAGGGCATTCCCGCCGCCCAGTAACATAAGGCGCATTCGCATAGATTGAGCAGGCCCGGTCTGTTTGGAACGATGGTTGTGTCGGCAGGCGCGTGAGCCTTGCCGTAGGTTTATTCCAGAATCGTTGCATTTTGCGGGTTTGTAGCGCAACCGTCACGGACAAAGTAGGTGTTTGCAACTTGTTGGAGCAGGTGGCATCAATCACTACATGAACTTTCCCGAATCAACGGACAGGGCTTTGGACGGCTTCCACCCCGCCGTCAGTACCTGGTTCCGCAGTACCTTCCCCTCGGTGACCGGCGCGCAGGCCCAGGCGTGGCCGCTGATCCGGCAGCGCCGCTCGACGCTGATCGCCGCGCCGACCGGTTCGGGCAAGACCCTGACCGCCTTTCTCGCGGTGCTGGACGACCTGGTCCACCAGGGTCTGGCCAATGACGGCCAATTGCCCGATGAGACCCTGGTGGTCTACGTTTCGCCGCTCAAGGCGCTCTCCAACGATATTCAGATCAATCTGCAAAACCCACTGGCAGGCATCACCGAGCACCTCGAGAAACAAGGCCTGCCGCCGTTGGTGATCCGCACCGCAGTGCGCACCGGCGACACCCCGCAAAAAGACCGCGCCCAGATGCGCAAGCGCGCGCCGCATATCCTGGTCACCACCCCGGAATCGCTCTACGTGCTGCTCGGTTCGGACTCGGGCAGGCAGATGCTCGCCAGCACGCGCACGGTGATCGTTGATGAAATCCATGCGATTGCCGCCGGCAAGCGTGGCAGTCACCTGGCGCTGAGCCTGGAGCGCCTGCAAGCGTTGTGCGCCGAGCCGCTGACGCGCATCGGCCTGTCGGCCACGCAAAAGCCCATCGAAGCGGTCTCGCGGTTTTTGGTCGGCACCGGGCGCGAATGCGCCATCGTCGACATCGGCCACGCCCGCCCGCGCGACCTGGATATCGAAGTGCCACCGGTGCCGCTCTCGGCAGTGATGGCTAATGATGTGTGGGAACTGGTCTATAACCGCCTCGCCGAACTGGCCCGTGAACACCGCACCACGCTGATATTCGTCAACACGCGACGCCTGGCCGAACGCCTGGCGCGGCACCTGAGCGAGCGCCTGGGCAAAACGGCCGTGGCCGCCCACCATGGCAGCCTGGCCAAGGAAATGCGCCTGGACGCCGAGCAACGTCTCAAGGCCGGTGAGCTGCAGGTGCTGATCGCCACCGCGTCCCTGGAACTGGGGATTGATATCGGCGATGTGGACCTGGTCTGCCAGATCGGCTCGCCCGGCTCGATCAACGGTTTTCTGCAACGGGTCGGCCGCTCCGGGCATCAGGTCGGCGGCACGCCCAAGGGCCGCCTGTTTGCCACTACCCGCGACGACCTGATCGAATGCGCCGCCCTCCTCGATTGCGTACGCCGTGGCGAACTCGACACCTTGCACATCCCCGTGGCGCCGCTGGACGTGCTGGCCCAGCAAATCATCGCCGAGGTCAGCGCCCGCGAATGGTCGCAAGCGCTCCTGCTGACGCTTATCCGCCGCGCCGCGCCCTATGCCGAGTTGGATGAGCGCCACTACCAGGCGCTGTTGCACATGCTTGCCGATGGCTACAACGGGCGCCAGGGTATCCGCAGCGCCTATCTGCACCGTGACGCCGTGACCCATACCCTGCGCGGCCGCCGTGGTGCCCGGCTCACGGCCGTGACCAGCGGCGGCACCATTCCCGACAACGCCGACTACAGCGTGCTGCTGGAGCCCCAGAGCCTGAACATCGGCAGCGTCAACGAAGACTTCGCGGTGGAAAGCATCGCTGGCGATATCTTCCAGCTGGGCAATACGTCGTACCGCATCCTGCGGGTAGAAGCCGGCAAGGTGCGGGTCGAGGACGCCCACGGCCAGCCGCCGACCATTCCGTTCTGGCTGGGTGAAGCACCGGGGCGCAGCAATGAGTTGTCGGCGGCGGTGGCCCGTTTGCAGGGGCAGCTGGATCAGCTGCTCAGCGCCAGCCCCGGCGACCTGCTCCCGGCGCAGGCCTGGCTCACTGGGACGCTGGGTTTGAACCGCGCCAGCGCCGAACAAATACTGGATTACCTGGCCCGCGCACGCCTGGCCCTCAGCGCGTTGCCATCCCAGGACACGTTGATCATGGAACGGTTTTTCGACGAGTCCGGCGGCACCCAGTTGATCATCCACACGCCCTTTGGCAGCCGCATCAACCGCGCCTGGGGCCTGGCCCTGCGCAAGCGTTTCTGCCGCACCTTCAACTTCGAGCTGCAAGCGGCGGCCAGCGAAAATGCGATTGTGCTGTCGCTGTCCACCAGCCACAGCTTCGCCCTTGATGAAGTGTGGCGTTACCTCAACAGCAATAGCGCTGAACACCTGCTGATCCAGGCGGTGCTGGATGCACCGCTGTTCGGTGTGCGCTGGCGCTGGAACGCCGGCGTGGCGCTGGCGTTGCCGCGCTATACCGGCGGGCGCAAGGTGGCGCCGCAGATCCAGCGCATGAAAAGCGAAGACCTGATCGCCAGTGTGTTTCCCGACCAGATTGCCTGCCTGGAAAACCTCGCCGGCGAACGCGAAGTGCCCGACCATCCGCTGGTGGAACAAACCATCGACGACTGCCTTCACGAAGCCATGGACAGCGAGGGCTGGCTGGCTTTGCTGCGGCGCATGGAAGCGGGCGACATTCGCATGGTCAGCCGCGACCTGCCCGCGCCTTCGCCGATGGCCGCCGAGATTCTCAGCGCGCGCCCCTACACCTTTCTCGATGACGCGCCCTTGGAAGAGCGTCGAACCCAGGCCGTGCTCAACCGCCGCTGGAGCGACCCGCAAAGTACCGACGACCTCGGCGCACTGGATGCCGAGGCCATCGCCGGCGTACGCGAAGAGGCCTGGCCGGCGCCCCAGGGGCCGGATGAAATGCACGAAGCGCTGATGAGCCTGGCCTGCATTGCAAGCCAGGAGGTCACGCCGCAATGGGCCGAGTGGTTGCACACCTTGACCGAGGCCGGACGCGCTTACCCGCTGCCCAACGGCCTGTGGGTGGCCGTGGAACGCTTGAGCTGTTTGCAGGCGATTTACCCGCACACACTGGCGCTGCTGCCCGGTTTCGATGAACCGTGGACATTCGATGAGGCGTTGGTGGAAGTGCTGCGCGCCCGCCTGGGCGGTTTCGGCCCGTTGACGCTGCCCGAGATTGCCGCGCCGCTGGCGTTGCCCGCCGCCACCGTGGCCCAGGCATTGGCGCGGCTGGAGCAGGAAGGCTATGTGCTGCGCGGGTACTTCAGCCCCGGCGCCGTTGAGGAGCAATGGTGCGAACGGCACCTGCTGGCGCGTATTCATCGCTACACGGTCAAGCGCCTGCGCCGGGAAATCGAACCGGTGGCGCTGCAGGATTTCATGCGCTTTCTGTTCGACTGGCAGCACCTGTCCGACAGCACGCGCGGCCAAGGCAGCGCGGTGTTGCCGCAAATCGTCGGCCAGTTCGAAGGCTATGCCGCCGCCACCTCGGCGTGGGACAGCGACCTGCTCAGCGCGCGGATCAAGGACTACTCGTCAACCTGGCTCGACGACTTGTGCCGCAGCGGCAAGCTGGTGTGGACGCGCCTGAGCCACAAGGCCAGCGCCATGGCCTTGCGCAGCACGCCAATCGTGCTGTTGCCGCGCAGCCAGGTGCCGCTGTGGAGCGGGCTGACCGAACAGACGGACAGCACGACGCTGTCGCCCAAGGCGCAAAAAGTCCATTTGGCCCTGCGCGAACAGGGCGCGTTGTTTTTCCATGAGCTGGTGCATGAAGCCCATCTGCTGCGCAGCGAGCTGGAAACCGCGTTGCAGGAGTTGGTCGGCGCGGGCTTGGTCAATGCCGACAGCTTCGCCGGGCTGCGCGCCCTGACCACGCCCGCCAGTAAACGCCAGGCGCGCAGCAGCCGGCGGGGGCGCGGCGCCTTTATCGGCGGCATGGACGACGCCGGGCGCTGGGCCTTGATCCGCCGCGCGCCGAGCGACGCCGGTGCGCATTCGGCCGAGACGCTGGAACATGTGGCGATGACCCTGCTGCGCCGCTATGGCGTGGTGTTCTGGCGCTTGCTGGAGCGCGAGGCGGACTGGCTGCCGAGCTGGCGCGAATTGCTGCGCACTTTCCATCGGCTGGAGGCACGGGGCGAAATTCGCGGCGGGCGGTTTGTCAGCGGGTTGGCGGGTGAGCAGTTTGCATTGCCGGAGGCTATCCCGTTGCTGCGCGAAGTAAGGCGGCGCCCTCACGACGGTAGCTTGATTGCCGTGTGCGGGGCGGATCCGTTGAATCTGGTGGGTACGCTGTTACCAGGCAGCAAGGTGCCGGCGGTGAGTGGCAATCGGATTGTGTATCGGGATGGGGTGCCGGCGGCGGTGATGGTGGGCGGTAAGCAGCAGATTTTGTCGGAGGTGGATCAGCAGGCGGTGCAGGAGAAGTTGGTCAGGCATTGAGTTTGAGGGCCTCATCGGGGGCAAGCCCCCTCCCACATTTTGATCTGTGAACCCAATCAAGTGTGGGAGGGGGCTTGCCCCCGATGGCGTCAGCTCAGCCACACCATCACTGTGAGCGAGGCTGCTCGCTCAGCATCACCGCCTGCGCCTCATCCACTTGGGCAGTACGCTTGGGCAACAACACCTGCTGTGGATAAGTCTGCGCGAAATGCACCTCATCGCAGTTATCCACAAGCTTTTTCAGACGCTGGTTAAACGCACGGCTCACCGCATATTGCCCACCCGACACGGTACGGAACTGCGCCGTCAGCACCACGCCGTTGAGGTCCATCTTGTCGACCCCAAACACTTCCAGCGGCCCTTGCAGGTTGTACTTGAGGAACACATCGTCGCGGATCGACTGCCCGGCCTCGCGGATCAGCTCCACGGCTTTGTCCACGTCGGTGTCGTAGGTGAACTGCACCGAGAAGAACGCATAAGCGAACTGCCGCGACTGGTTGGTGACGGCCTTGATCTGCCCGAACGGCACCGAGTGCACGAAGCCCTTGCCGTCGCGCAGGCGCAGGGTGCGGATGGTCAGGCCCTCGACGGTGCCGGCATGGCCGGAGTCGAGCACCACCCAGTCGCCGATCGACAGGGTGTCTTCGATGATGATGAACAGGCCGGTGATCACGTCCTGCACCAATTGCTGCGAACCGAAACCGATGGCCAGGCCGACCACACCGGCACCCGCCAGCAGCGGCGCGACGTTGATGCCCAGGTTGGCCATGGTGGTGATCGCACAAATCACCACGAGAATAATCTTCACCGCGTTACGCAGCAGCGGCAGGATGGTTTTCACGCGGGTGCTGGGCTGGCGGCTGGAGCGCTTGTTCACCGGGGGTTTGAGCGCTTCCTGAATCGCGGTATCGAGCACCACCCAGAACAGCCAGGTCATCAGCAGGATCAGGCCGATGCTGCTGAGGGAATCGCTGATCGCCCGGCCCACCGAGTTGCGCTGGGCAAACTCGAACAACGACACGCCCCAGATCCGCCCGAGGATTTCGATAAAGGCGATGGCCATGACAATGCGCAATATCGCGTGCAACAGGCTGAGGAAGCGCTCCTTGTAGGCGCTGCTGCGCTGGATCGCCACTTGGCTGCGCGACTTGAACAGGTGTTGCAGCACGGTGCTGAGGAACACGGTGCCGATCAGCAGGATCGTGGTGAACAAGGCACAGCGCAGAGCTTTTTGGTTGTCGTCGCCGGCACCGATCAGGTTGATCGCCGATACCAGCACCATCAGCAGAATCGGCCAATACCAAAGCCCGGAAAATACTCGCAATGACTGTTGCAACGCCGGGTGCTTGAGGCGCTGGGCCAGCGGCCGATTACGAATCAGATGCGCCACCGGACGCCGCAGGCGCACCACCAGCACGCCGAAGATCAGCGTGGCGAACAGGCCGGTAAACACTGCGATGCTGCTGGTGATATTGCCGCCGAACTGGCGGGCGATCTGCGGGCTGGTCAGTGCATCGCTGAGGGCGGCGAGGAAGCCGATCAGAAACAGCGGTTTGGGGCAGTAGTCGCGAATGATCTGCACCGCCGGGCGCTTGTGGCCGAGGTTGAACATGACAATGACGCACAGCAGCATCGAGGTGGAAAAGATGCCGCTACTGGTGGCATAGGCAAAACACAGCGCCAGCGCCCGGCCCACGGAGTTGACTAGAAAGTGGCTGACAGACAGCGTCAACGGCAGGCAGATAACCGCCGGGATGGTGTAAGGCACCACGTACCCCAGCACCGCCAGCAGGCGCGCCCGGCGCTGGAAAAACACCCGCTGGCTCAAGCGCCGGACGATCAGGCGCCCCAGCAGGGTCAGCAGCGCAAAAGCGCCGATCCACACGGCCGAGAGCAACAGAAAATCCCCGGCCACGCTCCACGGCGAGCGCGCGGCCGTCTGGTTGACCAGCCGCCCTACTTCGTTGGCGGCGCGGTCGGCGCGCAGGCGCCATTCGTCGATGAAATTCTGGTTGAGGTCCAGCTTCTGCTGCACATCATCGATGCTGGAGCTGATGGCCCCCAGCAGGCCGCCTTCCACCAGCAATTCCGGCTTGGCCGGGGCTTCGGGCTCAGGCGCGGTGGCTGCGGCATACAGTGCGCCATTGCCGCAGAACAGCAGCGCGCCGAGCAGTAATGCAGTCTTGAAATTCAGCAAAACACCGGGCTCCTTCAGAGGGTCTGTTAGGAACTGACGGGTTTGAGCCGTGATCGTTCCTTTGATTCAACCACCTGCTTCCTACCTTCGGACGCTCGACCGTTTGTAGGAATGTGGAAACTTTCGGTCAAAATTCACAGTCATCCCAACACGCAGGGCAATCGACCCTACCTCAATGGGAGTAAGCATGGCGGCGATTCATATCGGCATTTCCGGCTGGCGCTACACGCCCTGGCGGGGCGATTTCTACCCCGAAGGCTTGACCCAGAAACGCGAGTTGCAGTTTGCGTCACGCGCCGTCAACGGCATCGAAATCAACGGTTCGTTCTATGCGCTGCAAACGCCCAAGCGCTACGCGGAGTGGTATGCCGACACGCCTGAAGGCTTCCTGTTCAGCGTCAAGGCCCCACGCTATATCACGCACATCCTGCGCCTGCGGGATGTGCACAAGCCCATGGCGAATTTCTTCGCCTCCGGGGTGCTGGAGTTGAAAGAAAAGCTCGGGCCAATCCTTTGGCAGTTCCCGCCCAGCTTCAAGTTCGACCCGCCCCTGTTCGAAGTCTTCCTCGCCGAACTGCCCACCGACACCCAGCAGGCGGCCGCCCTCGCCCATCAGCATGAGCCGCGCCTGAATGGCAAGGCGAGCATGAAGGCCTACGGCAAGCGGCCCATGCGCCATGCCGTGGAAATTCGTCACGCAAGTTTTGCGGTGCCTGAATTCGTGCAGCTGTTGGATAAGTACGGCGTGGCCCTGGTGGTGGCGGACACCGCCGGCAAGTGGCCGTATGCCGAAGACGTTACCGCCAACTTCATGTACCTGCGCTTGCATGGCGACAAACAGTTGTACGCCAGCGGCTATACCGACGAAGCCCTCAAGCGCTGGGGCGACCGCATCGAGCGCTGGCGTCACGGCAAACAGCCCACGGATGCGCACCTGATCGACCCGAAACACAAGCCACGCGCCCGCAAACAGCGCGACGTATTCTGCTTTTTCGACAACGACATCAAGGTGCGCGCACCGTACGATGCCCGCCAATTGCTGCAGCGCTTCGGGCTGGATACCAACCTGCTGACGGAGCCCGGACGACTGCCCGAGCCGGGGGTGCTGGCATGACCCAGCCTGAGTTGATCCCCACCACGCCCACCACTGCCATCACGCGCTTTACCGTGCTGACGGTCAATATTCACAAGGGCTTCACCGCCTTGAATCGACGCTTCATCCTGCCCGAACTGCGCGAAGCGGTGCGCAGTGTCGGCGCCGACATAGTGTTCCTTCAGGAGATCCACGGCACCCACGAGCGCCATCCCCAGCGCTACAGCGACTGGCCGAAAATGCCGCAGTACGAGTTCCTCGCCGACAGCATCTGGCCGCAGTTCGCCTACGGGCGCAACGCGGTCTACCCCCACGGCGACCACGGCAACGCGTTGCTGTCGAAATTCCAGATCGTCCGTCACGACAACCTCGACATCTCCCAAAGCGGCCACGAAAACCGTGGCCTGCTGCATTGCGTCCTGCGCCTGCCGGGCAGCGGGCAGCAGGTGCATGCGATCTGCATCCACCTGGGCTTGCGTGAGGTGCATCGCCAGCAGCAATTGCGCTTGCTGGAGCAGCGCATCAGCGAGATTCCGGCTGACGCGCCGCTGGTGGTCGCCGGCGATTTCAACGACTGGCGCCAGCGCGCCGACCTCAGCCAAAGCGGCCTCAAGGAGGTCTTCGCCGAAACCCTGGGCAAACCGGCGCGCACGTTTCCGGCGCGCCTGCCGCTGTTGCCGCTGGACCGCATTTACGTGCGCAATTTGAAGGTGCATAACCCCCGCGTGCTGACCACGCGTCCCTGGTCGCACCTCTCGGACCATGTGCCGCTGTCGGTGGAGATTGAGCTATGAACGTTGCTGTAGAACATATCGCCACCGATCAACCGCCGGATGACGCCAAGGCGCGTGACCTCGATTACGACTGGCAGAGTGGCAATCAAATCGAACTGCTGGAGAATGGCGAGGCCTACTTCCCCAAGGTGTTCGAGGCCATGCGCGCGGCACAGCGCGAGATTCTGCTGGAGACGTTTATCCTCTTCGAAGACAAGGTCGGCTTTGAGCTCAAAGACATCTTGATCGAGGCGGCGCAGCGCGGGGTAAAGGTGGTGGCCAGCCTTGATGGCTTTGGTTGCGGCGAATTGAGTGTTTCGTTTTTGCGCGAGCTGGCCGAGGCCGGGGTGGCGGTGCAGATGTTCGATCCGGCCTCGAAAACGCTGGGCATTCGCACCAACTGGTTTCGCCGCCTGCACCGCAAAATCGTGGTGGTGGATGCCGCTGTGGCTTTCATCGGCGGCATCAACTTTTCCGCCGACCACCTGGGCGACTTCGGCCCTGAAGCCAAGCAGGATTATGCGGTGCAGATCGTCGGCCCGGCGGTGGCCGACCTGCACCACTTCGCCCTGGCGCAAAGTGGTCGTCAGGTGCGCACCCGGCGTGGCTGGCGGCGGCGCCCGCAACGCCCTGCGCCGTGGGCCACGTCTGAGGAAGACGGCCTGGTGCGCTTGATTTATCGCGACAACGTGCAGCATCGCGATGACATCGAAGAAGCCTATATCCACGCCTTGAGCAAAGCCCGTACACGCGCCGTGATCGCCAACGCGTACTTCTTCCCCGGCTACCGCCTGCTGCGCGAAATCCGCAACGCCGCGCGCCGTGGCGTGCACGTCCAACTGATCATGCAGGGCCAGCCGGATGTGCTGCTCGCCAAGCTGGCGGCGCGCATGCTCTATGACTACCTGCTCAAGGACGGCGTGGTGATTCATGAATACTGCCAGCGCCCGCTGCACGGCAAGGTGGCGTTGGTGGACGATGACTGGAGCACCGTGGGCTCAAGCAATCTGGACCCGTTGAGCCTGGCACTGAACCTGGAAGCCAATGTGCTGATTCGGGATCGGGCGTTCAATCAGCAGTTGTACGAAAGCCTGGAAACACTCGCCAGAAACCATTGCCAGACCATGCCGGAGAAGCGCAAACCCCGCCTGTGGTTATGGCGCCTGACCGTGGGTTTCCTGGTGTTTCATGTGATGCGCCACTTCCCGGTCCTGACCGGCTGGCTGCCAGCGCACAAGCCGCGTTTAAAACCCATCGAGAGTCCGGCCCATGACGTCTGAAAAAAAAGGCTCACGGTTCCAGCGCTGGAAGAAACCCCTGACCATTGCGTTCTTCCTGCTGCTGATCGTGCTGTTCACCCTGCTTGCCCGGCGCATCGACTGGAGCGAAGTGCTGCAGACCCTGAGCGAATTCAAAGTGCGCACCTTGCTGATCGCCAGCGCGCTGACAGTGTGCAGCTTTATCGTCTACGCCTGCTTCGACCTGATCGGCCGCACCTACATTCGCCAGCCGTTGCGCTGGAAGCAGATCCTGCCGGTGGGGATCATCAGCTACGCGTTCAACCTCAACCTGAGCGCGTGGGTGGGCGGCATCGCGATGCGTTATCGCCTGTACTCGCGCCTGGGGGTGAGCACCAGCAATATCGCCAAGATCCTGGGGCTGAGCCTGGCGACTAACTGGTTCGGCTATATGGCGATCTCGGGGGTGATTTTCAGCAGCGGCCTGGTCACCATGCCGCCGGGCTGGAAGGTCAGCACCACGGCACTGCAAGGCATCGGCGCACTGCTGGTACTGGCCAGCCTGGGCTACCTGGCCGCCTGCCGGTTTTCGAAAAAACGCGCGTGGACGATTCGCGGCATGGAAATCAACCTGCCGTCGCTGCGCATGGCGTGTTTGCAATTGATGCTGGGCGCGTTGAACTGGGCGCTGATGGCGGCGGTGATTTTCACACTGTTGCCGTCGAAACTGGACTATCCGCTGGTGCTGGGGGTGCTGCTGATCAGCGCGATTGCCGGGGTGCTTACGCATATTCCGGCGGGGCTTGGCGTGCTCGAAGCGGTTTTTATCGGCCTGCTGCAGCATGAAGCGTCACGCGGGAGTTTGCTGGCCGGGTTGATTGCTTATCGGGCGATCTATTTTATTTGCCCGCTGCTGATCGCATTGGTGATGTATTTGGGTGTGGAAGCTAAGGCCAAGGCGTTGCGGGTCAAGAAGACAGCTTGATACGACGTTGAAACAGACAGACTGATCGTCCCCACGCTCCGCGTGGGCATGCAGCCCGGGACGCTCTGCGTCACCCGTGCGCATTAGCTTGGCTGGACGCGGAGCGTCCCGGGCGGCATTCCCACGCAGAGCATGGGAACGATCTACGTCACTGGCTTATTGCGACTGAATGATGCTCAACCGTTCGCCCACCACCATCTCGGTGATCCAGTCCACCAGGATCGAGGTGTAGGCCTGTTGTGACACTGGGTCGCTCAATGAATGGTCGGCGCCGTCGATGATGCGGTGGGTCAGGGAATGGGTCTGCTGGCACGCCGCGCGGTAACTCATGATGGTGGCGTGGGGCACGTGGTCGTCGGTTTCCGATTCGACAATCAGTACATCGCCGGTAAATTGCGCGCAGGCGTGCAAGGCGCGATTGGTTTCGGCACGCACCAGGGTGCTGCGGTAGTCCATCAGGTCGGCTTTGTCCAGGTCACGCTTGGGCTTGAGCCATTCCTGGTCGCGGTACAGCGCTGGCACACGCAACGCCAGCCAGCGCACCGGGCGCAATGAGGTGAGGATGGCGGCCAGGTAGCCGCCGTAGCTGGTGCCCACCACGGCCACCGCCGAAGTGTCGATCGCCGGGTGGGACAGCAGGCGGTCATAGGCGGCCAGCAGGTCGCGCAGGTTATCTTCACGGGTCACGCGGGACAGCGGAATCCCCGTGCCAGCGTGGCCGCGAAGGTCGAAGGTCAGACACACGCAACCGAGCCCCGCGATGCCTTTGGCCCGTTCCAGGTCGCGCTCCTGGCTCCCACCCCAACCGTGCACGAACAACACCCCCGGCACTTTGGATTTGGGGCTCAGGAAGGTCCCGCTCATCTGTTCGTCGTCTATATCGATCGCAATGCTCTCGCTTCTAGCCGTCATAAGCCTCAACCGTCACGTATTTGAGTAGAAAGTCGCTGTTTTCAGCCGGGCCTCGGTACACCTCGATGGCATCCGCCGGCAGCGCCTGGTCCACGTAGGTTTCCACCGAGGCCACACGGATGGCCGTAAGGCTCGGGTTGTTGATAAAGCTCTGCAGCGCCGCGACTTCCGCGCTGCTGGCCCCGCCCATGCGCCAGGACTGCTCGAGCACACCACTGCGGCGCTGGCCGTCGCTGTCCAGGCCCTGGGCGATGTCGTAGTTGCGCCGCGAGGCATAGAAGCCTGGGTAGGCTTCGTCGGCAGCTCTGTCGAAGACCTGCGCTTGCCTGACGGCTTCACGCACATCGTCGGGCAGGTCCAGCGTGAGTAAATCATCATAGCCACCGGGCACCACCAGCAGTTGGGAGCCGCCATAAACGTCCTCGCCCTGCCCGTCCCGGGTCAGGTATTGCTCGCCGCAGTAGCTCAGCACCTGATCGCCAATAAAGCTCTGGCCTACACTGTGAGTGACCACGTCGTGCAGGTCTTGTTCCAGCACCACGCCGTCGTCGAATATCCCCGCCGCTTCAGGACGCGCTAATAGGGCGTCGAATTCGTCGAGGCTGCGAATGACTTGCTGGCCGCGCCCAGCGCAGGCGTTCACCGGTTTCAAGCGAATCGGCCCGCTGTAGAGCAAGCGCGTGGCGGCGGGCCGTGCATCCTCCATAGCGAAGACACTCAAGCCATCGAGCACCACGTCGCGCACCCGCTCACTGAACAACGGTGACCAGCCCTCCGGCGCCTTGGCTTCAGGGCTCAACAGTCCATGACTGATGGCTTTGGTGCAGATGAACCCGTGATCGACATAACCGCCCCACAGGTCTTGCGGGCCTTTGATATTGAGTGCGCGGGCCTGGGCCGCCCCCACCAGAGTTTGTGTGGGAAGCAGGTACAGGTCGCGGCCGGCATGCTTCTGTGGATCGTAGCTGCCGCCGAACTTGAGCCCCAGTATCTGCGCCAACCAGCGCGCCAGGGCGCGATTGGTATCGACTTCATGCTGGGGTGCGCCAGCGCGTGTCGAGTGAGCGACTACCCATTTTTCCGGTGAAATTGGGGTCATGCATCCCCCTTGGCATTCGGCCATGTGTGTAGGGGAAGCGTAGCAGGGATCAGGCCAATATCTGGCTGAGGAGGATCGTTTTAAAATCAATCACTTGGGGAAAACGCAATAGCAGTTAGCCTGCGTCATTCTGCACGACGCTGCTGCGGGTACGCGGCGTTCTGCACGATTCACATGAATCGCACCCGATATCCGGCGACGGCGCCAGCTAAGATACTGGGCCTATCAACCCATCACGAGGCAATCCACATGGCCAAGCAAGCACTCATCCTGATCGATATCCAGAACGACTACTTCCCCCAAGGCAAGTGGCCGCTTGATGGTGTGGAGGCCGCCGCAGACAATGCTGCGCGAGTGCTGCAGGCCTTTCGTCAGGCCGGGGATACCGTGATTCACGTTCGTCACGAGTTCGAAGGCGATGACGCGCCGTTCTTCACACCGGGCTCAGAAGGTGCCCATTTGCATGCCAAAGTGCTGAACCAGGGCAATGAGCCGGTGGTGCTCAAGCATTTTGTGAATGCTTTTCGCCAGACCAACCTGCGCGAGTTGCTGGAACAGCGCAGCATCACCGACGTGGTTGTGGTCGGCAGCATGAGCCATATGTGCATCGATGCGGTGGCGCGGGCAGCAGCGGACTTGGGCTACAAGGTCACGGTGATCCACGACGCGTGCGCGACCCGCGACCAGGAATTCAATGGGCAGGTGATTCCCGCCGCGCAGGTGCATGGCGCATACATGGCGTCGCTGGCCTTCGGCTATGCAAGCGTGGTGTCGACAAATGACTATCTGAAGGCCCAAGCGGCGGTGGCTTGACCGCCGCTGAGTAACCTTAGCGCGTGGCGATGATGAACAGGCGCGGGAATGGCAGCAACACGGTGCCGTCGCTCAGGGCTGGGTAAGCCTGGCTAATCCGCGCCTGGTACTCCTGCAGGAACGCGGCTTGTTCGCCATCGTTCAGGGGGGCCAGGAAGGGTCGCAGCGCTGAAGCCTTGAACCACTCCACCACGGCCGCGTGGTCTGCCAGCGGGTGTTGGTAGGTGGTGCGCCATACATCGACGGTAGTGCAGTACCGACTCAGCAGCTCGTAGTAATAGCTCGCCGAATGCCGCTCGTTATGCTTGACCGCGCCGATCTTCGCAGCCCATGGCCCCTGCGCCGCGACTTCGCGGGCGAGCCGGTGGGCAGGCTCGTCGAGGTTGTCCGGCGTCTGTACCGCCAGCGTGCCGCCGGGGGCCAGTTGATGCACCAAGTGCGGGTACAGCGTGGCGTGGTCAGGCAACCATTGCAGGGACGCGTTGGCGAGAATCACGTCGAACTGCTGCGCCGGACTCCAGGCGCCGATATCCGCCAATTCGAAGCTGAGCGTCGGCAAGCGTTTGCGCGCGTCGATCAACATGTCGTCGGAGCTGTCCATGCCGGTGATGTGCGCATGGGGAAAGCGCTCGGCCAGCACCTGGGTGGAATTGCCGGGGCCACAGCCCAAATCGACGGCTGTGCCCACGTCGGTATTGGGAATCGCCGCCACCAGGTCGCGGACGGGGCGCGTGCGTTGCTGCTCGAACATCGTGTATTGCTTGGCGGACCAGGTCATCACAGTTCTCCTTCGTTGGCGGTTAAGCATGCCCCATAAAAAAACCCCGATGCCAGGGGCTATCGGGGGTTTTGGGGGTTCTGGGTCTCAGACCTCAGAACGGGATATCGTCATCAAAGCTGTCGAAATCCGGAGCTGGCTGCGGCGCAGCCTGTTGTGGTGCTGGACGCGACTCACGCTGAGGCTGCTGGCTTGGCTGCGGACGCGATTGCTGTGGACGCGGTGCCGAGTTGGACATGCCGCCCTGGCCCTGTTGGTCGCCCTGTGGACGGCCGCCCAGCAGTTGCATGGTGCCTTGCATGTCGACCACGATTTCGGTGGTGTAACGCTTGATGCCGTCTTTTTCCCACTCGCGAGTCTGCAGTTTGCCTTCGATGTATACCTGCGAACCTTTGCGCAGGTACTCACCGGCGATCTCGGCAACCTTGCCGAACATCGACACGCGGTGCCATTCGGTTTTCTCGACCTTCTGGCCAGTTTGCTTGTCGGTCCACTGTTCGCTGGTCGCCAGACTCAGGTTGGTCACGGCGTTACCGTTCGGCAGGTAGCGAACTTCGGGATCCTGGCCGCATGTACCGACCAATATGACTTTGTTAACCCCACGGGCCATAACGTTCTCCTAGGCTGGGCGCGCTGTCGGCACTGGGTTGACCAGTTGCTCGAGCGTCGCGCGATCCAATAATTCGGTGTCCAATTTGATGTAAATCGCAGCTTCTTCCGCGATCACTACTGCATCCGTTACCCCAACGACGGCCTTGAGGCGCTCGGCCAGGCCAGCTTCGCGCATCGCTTCAGGCGATAACGGCAGGCGCAGGCTCGTCACATACGGAGGTTCGCGCATGGTAACAGCAAAGGCCAGCCAAAGTGCAGCCAGCCCGGCGCATCCGAGGAACACAACCGACAAACCGCCATGCTGGAACATCCAGCCGCCCATGATCCCACCCAGCGCCGAACCGAGGAACTGGCTGGTGGAATACACGCCCATCGCCGTGCCCTTGCCGCCGGCCGGTGAAACCTTGCTGATCAGCGACGGCAATGACGCCTCCAGCAGGTTGAACGCGGTGAAGAACACCACCGTCCCGATCACCAGCGCCCGCAGGCTGTCGCCGAACTGCCAGAAGAATAGTTCAGTGAGCATCAATGTCGCGACGGCGCCGAGTAAAACTCGTTTCATTTTGCGTTTCTTCTCGCCGTAGATGATGAACGGGATCATGGCGAAGAACGAAACCAACAGCGCGGTCAGGTAGACCCACCAGTGCTGCTCCTTGGGCAACCCGGCTTTTTGCACCAGGGCCAGGGGCAAGGCGACGAAGCTGCACATCAGCATTGCGTGCAACACGAAGATACCTAAATCCAGGCGCAGCAGGTCCGGATGCTTGAGGGTCGGCAACAGCGCCTGGCGCGCGACCCCGGATTCACGGTGCTGCAGCGTGCCGGTAGAGCGCGGCACCATAAAGGCCACGATCACGATACCGAACAACGCCATGCCGCCGGTGGCAAGAAACAACCCATGCAGGCCGAACGCGCGCGTCAGCAGCGGGCCGACCACCATTGCCACGGCAAACGACAAACCGATGGTCATGCCGATCATGGCCATGGCCTTGGTGCGATGCTGTTCGCGGGTCAGGTCCGACAGCAGCGCCATTACCGCGGCGGAAATCGCCCCGGCGCCCTGCAGGATACGTCCGGCGATCACGCCCCAGATCGAATCGGACTGCGCCGCGAGCACACTGCCGAGGGCGAACACGATCAGCCCCAGGTAAATCACCGGGCGCCGGCCAATACGGTCGGAAATGATGCCGAACGGAATCTGGAAGATCGCCTGGGTCAGGCCATAGGCGCCGATCGCCAGGCCGATCAATGCGGGGGTCGCGCCGGCGAGATCCATCCCATAGGTCGCCAGCACCGGCAACACCATGAACATGCCCAGCATACGGAAGGCGAACACCAGGGCCAGACCGCTTGCCGCTCGGGTCTCGCCGCTACTCATGCGTTCGCTATGGGGATCGTGCATGGAAAAACCTCGTGTGAACCGGCGGCGATTCTACCAGTCCCATCGATTGAGGGGGTATATGCGGCGCTTTGCCGCGCAGCTTTCATGTAAGGCTGCAAGCGGCCTTTTGACAGTGTATATTCATCCAGTCTTTAGCCGTATACTCCGGCATTATTTACGCCCGCCGTGCGAGGCCATCTTGGACAAGATCCTGATTCGTGGGGCTAGAACCCACAACCTGAAGAACATCGACCTGACCCTGCCCCGGGACAAATTGATCGTTATCACCGGCCTGTCCGGCTCGGGCAAATCGTCCCTGGCGTTCGACACGCTTTACGCCGAAGGCCAGCGGCGCTATGTGGAATCGCTGTCGGCCTATGCCCGGCAGTTCCTGTCAATGATGGAAAAGCCCGACGTCGACACCATCGAAGGTTTGTCGCCGGCCATTTCCATCGAACAGAAGTCGACGTCCCATAACCCGCGCTCCACCGTGGGCACCATTACCGAAATCTACGATTACCTGCGCCTGCTGTATGCACGGGTGGGTATTCCCCGCTGCCCGGACCACGATATTCCGCTGGAAGCCCAGACCGTCAGCCAGATGGTCGACCTGGTGCTGGCCCAGCCGGAAGGTGCCAAGCTGATGCTGCTGGCGCCCGTCATCCGCGAGCGCAAGGGTGAGCACCTGTCGGTTTTTGAAGAGCTGCGGGCGCAAGGTTTCGTGCGCGCCCGCATCAACGGCAAGCTCTATGAGCTGGATGAAGCGCCGAAGCTCGACAAGCAGAAGAAGCACTCCATTGACGTGGTAGTCGACCGCTTCAAGGTACGTGCCGATCTGCAGCAGCGCCTGGCGGAGTCGTTCGAGACCGCATTGAAGCTGGCAGACGGTATTGCCCTGGTGGCACCGATGGACGACGAGCCGGGCGAAGAGGTCATCTTCTCTGCGCGCTTTGCCTGCCCGATCTGCGGCCACGCCATCAGCGAGCTGGAACCCAAGCTGTTTTCCTTCAACAACCCGGCCGGCGCCTGTCCGACCTGCGATGGCCTGGGCGTTAAGCAGTTCTTCGACATCAAGCGCCTGGTCAATGGCGAACTGACCTTGGCCGAGGGGGCGATACGCGGCTGGGACAGGCGCAACGTCTATTACTTCCAGATGCTGGGGTCGTTGGCGTCCCACTATAAGTTCAGCCTGGAGGTGCCGTTCAACCAATTGCCGGCTGACCAGCAGAAGGTCATCCTCAATGGCAGTGGTTCGCAGAATGTCGACTTCAAATACCTGAACGACCGGGGCGATATCGTTAAACGTTCGCACCCGTTCGAAGGCATTGTGCCAAACCTGGAACGTCGCTATCGCGAGACCGAGTCGGCGAGCGTACGTGAAGAACTGGCGAAATTCCTCAGCACCCAGCCTTGCCCTGATTGCCGCGGCACTCGCCTGCGCCGTGAAGCGCGGCATGTGTGGGTTGGCGAGAAGACATTGCCGGCGGTGACCAACCTGCCAATCGGCGATGCCTGTGAATACTTTGGCGTGCTCAAGCTGACCGGCCGCCGTGGGGAGATTGCCGACAAGATCCTCAAGGAAATTCGCGAGCGCCTGCAGTTTCTCGTCAACGTTGGCCTGGACTATCTGTCGCTGGATCGCAGTGCCGATACCTTATCGGGGGGCGAGGCGCAGCGGATTCGCCTGGCCAGCCAGATCGGCGCGGGGCTGGTGGGCGTGTTGTACATCCTCGACGAGCCGTCGATTGGCTTGCACCAACGTGACAATGATCGCCTGCTGGGTACGCTGAAACACCTGCGGGATATCGGCAACACGGTGATTGTGGTCGAGCACGATGAGGACGCTATTCGCCTGGCGGATTACGTCGTCGATATCGGCCCGGGGGCTGGCATACATGGCGGGCATATTGTCGCCGAAGGCACACCCGCCGAAGTGATGGCTCACCCGGACTCCCTGACCGGTAAATACCTGTCTGGCCGGGTCAAAATTCAAGTGCCGTCCAAACGTACCCCGCGCAACAGGAAGATGGCCTTGCACCTCAAGGGCGCCCGTGGCAACAACCTGCGCAATGTGGACCTGGAAATACCCCTGGGCCTACTGACCTGTGTGACCGGTGTTTCCGGTTCGGGCAAGTCGACGCTGATCAACAACACGCTGTTCCCATTGAGTGCCACCGCCCTGAACGGCGCCACTACCCTGGAAGCGGCGGCCCATGACAGCATCAAGGGCCTGGAGCATCTGGACAAAGTGGTCGATATCGACCAGAGCCCGATTGGCCGTACGCCGCGCTCCAACCCAGCGACGTATACCGGGCTGTTCACGCCGATTCGCGAGCTGTTTGCCGGCGTTCCGGAATCCCGCTCGCGGGGTTATGGGCCGGGCCGCTTCTCGTTCAACGTCAAGGGCGGTCGCTGTGAAGCCTGCCAAGGCGACGGCTTGATCAAGGTAGAGATGCACTTTCTGCCGGATATCTACGTGCCGTGCGACGTGTGCAAGAGCAAACGCTATAACCGCGAAACCCTGGAAATCAAATATAAGGGCAAGAACATCCACGAAACCCTGGAGATGACCATCGAGGAAGCCCGGGTGTTCTTCGATGCGGTTCCGGCGCTGGCGCGCAAGCTGCAGACGTTGATGGATGTTGGCCTGTCTTATATCAAGCTGGGGCAGTCTGCGACCACGCTATCGGGTGGTGAAGCGCAGCGGGTGAAGTTGTCGCGTGAGTTGTCCAAACGAGATACGGGCAAAACCCTGTATATCCTTGATGAACCCACCACGGGCCTGCACTTTGCCGATATTCAGCAACTGCTGGACGTGCTGCACCGCTTGCGTGATCACGGCAATACCGTGGTAGTGATCGAGCACAACCTGGACGTGATCAAGACGGCCGACTGGCTGGTAGACCTTGGACCGGAAGGCGGTTCCAAGGGCGGCCAGATCATTGCGGTCGGTACACCGGAGCAAGTCGCCGAAATGTCACAGTCCCATACTGGCTACTACCTGAAGCCGTTGTTGGAGCGTGACCGGGCCTGATTTATCGGGCCCAATAAAAAGCCCCTATCACCGCATCGGTGGCAGGGGCTTTTTGCAGCCGGAATCAGAACTGCGATTGCAGGTAATTTTCCAGGCCGATCAGCTTGATCAGACCCAACTGCTTTTCCAGCCAGTAGGTGTGATCTTCTTCGGTGTCATTCAACTGCACTCGCAGGATTTCACGAGTGACATAGTCGTTGTGCTGCTCGCAGAGCTCGATGCCCTTGCAGAGCGCGGCACGCACCTTGTACTCAAGGCGAAGATCGGCTGCGAGCATGTCAGGCACCGTGGTGCCCACATCCAAGTCGTCGGGGCGCATACGTGGCGTACCTTCGAGCATGAGGATACGGCGCATCAGTGCGTCAGCGTGCTGCGCCTCTTCTTCCATCTCGTGATTGATACGTTCGTAGAGCTCGGTAAAGCCCCAGTCTTCGTACATGCGCGAATGGATGAAATATTGGTCACGAGCTGCCAGTTCGCCCGTCAGCAACGTGTTGAGGTAATCGATTACGTCGGGGTGACCTTGCATCGCCCTACATCTCCCTGCTTGAAAGCCTGTAGTTTGAACCATGATGACTTGAAGGTCACGGGATCAACGGCAGAAAAGCGAAGATTTCCGGAGAAAAGTAGCTGAAATAACGCAAAAACCGCCCAAATAAGGGCGGTTCTGCTTATCGTTTAGAGTCAGTTAAGCGATACACCCAGTGCCTTTGCGATTGCTTCTCCATAAGCGGGGTCCGCCTTATAGAAATGCTGCAGCTGGCGCTGGACCACATCGCTGGAAACGCCGCCCATCGCACCGGCGATGTTGCTGGTAAGCAGCGCTTTCTGCTCGTCGCTCATCAAGCGGAACAGCGCGCCGGCGTGGCTGTAGTAATCGGTATCTTCGCGATGATCGTAACGATCTGCTGCGCCGCTCAAGGCCAGTGCAGGCTCCGCGTAGTGTGGCGCCTGCTTTGGCGCATCGGCGTAGCTGTTTGGCTCGTAGTTGGGCGTTGCGCCACCGTTGCTGCCAAAGGCCATCGAGCCGTCACGCTGATAGCTATTGACGGGGTTACGTGGGGCGTTCACCGGCAGCTGCTGGTGATTGGTGCCAACGCGGTACCGATGAGCATCTGCATAGGCAAAGACGCGACCTTGCAGCATACGGTCTGGCGACAGGCCAACGCCCGGAACCATGTTGCTTGGGCCGAACGCGGCTTGTTCCACTTCAGCGAAATAGTTCTGCGGGTTGCGGTTGAGTTCCAGCTCACCCACCTCGATCAGGGGGAACTCCTTCTGCGACCAGGTCTTGGTTACATCGAACGGGTTCTCGTAATGAGCATTGGCCTGGGCCTCGGTCATGACCTGGATGCAGACGCGCCATTTCGGGAAGTCACCGCGCTCGATTGCGCCGAACAGATCGCGCTGGGCGTAGTCTGGATCGGTACCCGCCAGGCGCGCAGCTTCAGCCGGTGCCAGGTTCTTGATGCCTTGCTTAGTCTTGTAGTGCCACTTCACCCAGTGGCGCTCGCCCTTGGCGTTAATAAGGCTGTAGGTGTGACTGCCGAAGCCGTGCATGTGGCGGTAGCCGTCCGGGATGCCACGATCCGAGAACAGGATGGTGACCTGGTGCAATGCCTCTGGGGAGTGCGACCAGAAATCCCACATCATCTGCGCGCTTTTCAGGTTGCTTTGCGGCAAGCGCTTTTGGGTATGGATGAAATCGGGGAATTTCAGCGGGTCGCGGATGAAGAACACCGGCGTGTTGTTGCCAACGATGTCCCAGTTGCCTTCCTCGGTGTAAAACTTCAAGGCGAAACCGCGTGGGTCGCGTTCAGTGTCAGCCGAACCGCGCTCGCCACCCACAGTGGAGAACCGCAGGAAGGTCGGCGTTTGCTTACCTACTGACTCGAACAGCTTGGCGCTGGTGTATTGAGTAATGTCTTGGGTAACGGTGAACGTACCGTAGGCGCCCGAACCTTTGGCGTGTACACGGCGCTCCGGAATATTTTCACGGTTGAAGTGAGCGAGCTTCTCGATCAGGTGAAAGTCGTCGAGCAGCAGTGGGCCACGGGGGCCAGCGGAACGGGAATTCTGATTATCCGCAACGGGAGCACCGCTGGCGGTGGTAAGGATTTTATTCTGGCTCATGCGCAATCTTCCTCAGGTCGGACTTGAAACTGCCGGCTAATCGGCTTGGAAGGAGTATTGATCAACAGCATGACACCCACAAATTTATTAAATTGCGGACTTCAATAGAAAATTACTACCAGCCAAGGCAGCACACATGGTGCCCGCTGCTCCACTGAGAAACTTGTACATAGCGCGCTTTTGTTACGCGCACAAAAAACCGGGCGCTAGGCCCGGTTCTTCGTTACAGACTGACGTCTTACTCGGCGCTTACAGCTTCGCCGGCAGTAGCACGATCAACCAACTCGACGTACGCCATAGGCGCGTTGTCGCCAGTGCGGAAACCGCACTTGAGGATGCGCAGGTAGCCACCCTCACGGGTAGCGTAACGCTTGCCCAGGTCGTTGAAGAGCTTACCAACGATAGCTTTCGAACGAGTACGGTCGAAAGCCAGACGGCGGTTAGCCAGGCTGTCTGTCTTGGCCAAAGTGATCAGCGGCTCAGCAACGCGACGCAGTTCTTTAGCTTTCGGCAGTGTAGTTTTGATCAGCTCGTGCTCGAACAGCGACACCGCCATGTTTTGGAACATGGCCTTGCGGTGCGAGCTGGTACGGCTCAGGTGACGACCACTTTTACGATGACGCATGGTTCATTCCTTACCAAACTCACGTTCGGTGATTACGACGATCAGGCAGTCGCCTTGTCGTCCTTCTTAAGACTTGCAGGCGGCCAGTTGTCGAGGCGCATGCCGAGGGACAGACCGCGGGAGGCCAGAACGTCCTTGATTTCAGTCAAGGATTTCTTGCCCAGGTTCGGAGTCTTCAACAGTTCTACTTCGGTACGCTGAATCAGATCACCGATGTAGTAAATGTTTTCCGCCTTAAGGCAGTTAGCCGAACGTACAGTCAGTTCCAGATCGTCAACCGGGCGAAGCAGGATCGGATCGATCTCGTCTTCCTGCTCGATTACCACTGGTTCGCTGTCACCTTTGAGGTCGACGAACGCAGCCAACTGCTGTTGCAGAATGGTTGCAGCGCGGCGGATAGCCTCTTCAGGATCCAGGGTACCGTTGGTTTCCAGATCAATAACCAGCTTGTCCAGGTTAGTACGCTGCTCGACACGGGCGTTTTCCACCACGTATGCGATACGGCGAACCGGGCTGAACGAAGAGTCAAGCTGCAAGCGACCAATGCTGCGGCTTTCGTCTTCATCGCTCTGACGCGAGTCGGCCGGTTCATAACCACGACCACGAGCTACGGTGAGCTTCATGTTCAGGGCGCCGTTAGACGCCAGGTTAGCGATTACGTGATCGGGGTTAACGATCTCGACATCATGATCCAGCTGAATATCGGCAGCGGTAACCACCCCCGAACCCTTCTTCGACAAGGTCAGCGTAACTTCGTCACGGCCGTGCAGCTTGATAGCCAGACCTTTAAGGTTCAACAGGATTTCAATTACGTCTTCCTGTACACCTTCGATGGCGCTGTACTCGTGGAGCACACCGTCAATCTCGGCCTCGACTACTGCACAGCCGGGCATTGAGGACAACAGGATGCGGCGCAGCGCGTTGCCCAGGGTGTGGCCAAAACCACGCTCGAGAGGCTCGAGCGTAATTTTAGCGCGGGTTGGACTGACAACCTGCACATCAATGTGGCGGGGTGTCAGGAACTCATTTACCGAAATCTGCATGGATGCACCTATTTTCTAGCCCTTACTTGGAGTAGAGCTCGACAATCAGGCTTTCGTTGATGTCGGCGGACAGATCACTGCGAGCAGGAACGTTCTTGAAAACGCCCGACTTCTTCTCAGTGTCTACTTCTACCCATTCTACGCGGCCACGTTGGGCACACAGATCGAGAGCTTGGACAATGCGAAGTTGGTTTTTTGCTTTCTCGCGAACTGCGACCACGTCACCAGCACGAACCTGGTAGGACGGAACGTTTACGGTCTGACCGTTAACGCTGATCGACTTGTGCGATACCAGCTGACGGGATTCGGCACGAGTCGAACCAAAGCCCATACGGTATACAACGTTGTCCAGACGGCATTCGAGCAGTTGCAGCAGGTTTTCACCGGTTGCACCTTTTTTGCCAGCAGCTTCTTTGTAGTAGCCGCTGAACTGACGCTCGAGAACGCCGTAAATACGACGGACCTTCTGCTTTTCACGCAGTTGGGTGCCGTAATCGGACTGGCGACCGCGGCGTTGGCCGTGGATACCAGGTGCTGCTTCAATGTTGCACTTCGATTCGATCGCGCGCACGCCGCTCTTCAAGAAGAGATCGGTGCCTTCGCGACGAGCGAGTTTGCATTTTGGACCAATGTAACGAGCCATTCTTTACAATCTCCTGGATTACACGCGGCGCTTCTTCGGCGGACGGCACCCGTTGTGCGGGATTGGCGTCACGTCGGTGATGCTGGCGATCTTATAGCCACAGCCGTTCAAAGCACGGACAGCAGACTCACGACCTGGACCTGGACCTTTGACGTTAACGTCGAGGTTTTTCAGGCCGTATTCCAGCGCAGCTTGGCCAGCACGTTCAGCAGCTACTTGAGCAGCGAACGGGGTGGACTTGCGGGAACCGCGGAAACCCGAACCACCGGAGGTAGCCCAAGAAAGCGCGTTACCTTGACGGTCGGTGATGGTCACGATTGTGTTGTTAAAAGATGCATGGATGTGGGCGATGCCATCAACCACTGTCTTTTTAACTTTTTTACGAGGACGAGCAGCAGGTTTTGCCATGATAATTTTCCTGTCGATTCGCGTGGGCGATTACTTGCGGATCGGCTTACGCGGACCTTTACGGGTACGCGCGTTAGTCTTGGTACGCTGACCGCGTACTGGAAGACCACGACGATGACGCAGACCACGGTAGCAACCGAGGTCCATCAAACGCTTGATTTTCATGTTGATTTCGCGACGCAGGTCACCTTCAGTGGTGAACTTCGCCACTTCGCCACGCAACAGCTCAATCTGCTCGTCGCTCAGATCTTTGATCTTTGCGGCTGGGTTTACCCCAGTATCTGCGCAAATTTTCTGCGCAGTAGTGCGACCAACACCATAGATGTAGGTCAGCGAGATAACAGTGTGCTTGTTATCTGGAATGTTAACGCCTGCAATACGGGCCATTCAGTGGGACTCCAATTGACAGCTACCTACGCCCCGGAAGCCAAGAAATAGGGCGCGAGATAATATCGCTGTAATAACAAATAATCAACCCGGCAGCGCACTAGCTGCCGGGCTTCAAGCGGATCACACTCAGCCTTGGCGCTGTTTGTGACGCGGTTCCGCGCTGCAAATTACTCGAACAACACCTTCGCGGCGAATAATCTTGCAGTTACGGCACAGCTTTTTCACCGATGCACGAACTTTCATCACCAACTCCTCGAACCTTATGGGGTACTCAGCGCAACATGCCGCTGCCGTAGCCCTTCAGGTTGGCTTTCTTCATCAGGGATTCGTACTGGTGCGAAACGAGGTGCGATTGTACTTGGGACATGAAGTCCATCACAACCACGACCACGATCAGCAACGAGGTCCCGCCAAGGTAGAACGGAACGTTTGCTGCAACCACCAGGAACTGGGGAAGCAGACACACGGCCGTCATATATAGAGCACCGAACAGGGTCAAACGAGTCAGAACGCCATCAATGTAGCGCGCAGACTGCTCACCTGGACGAATACCCGGAATAAAGGCACCGGACTTCTTCAGGTTTTCCGCTACGTCTTTCGGATTGAACATCAACGCCGTATAGAAGAAGCAGAAGAAAATAATCCCTGCACTAAACAGCAGAATATTCAACGGCTGACCAGGAGCGATCGACTGAGAGAGGTCCTGCAGCCAGCCCATATTTTCGGACTGACCAAACCAGGTACCCAACGAAGCCGGAAACAGCAAGATGCTGCTCGCGAAAATTGCCGGAATAACGCCGGCCATATTCACCTTCAGCGGCAAGTGGCTAGTCTGCGCAGCAAAGACCTTACGGCCCTGCTGACGCTTGGCGTAGTGAACAGCAATACGACGCTGGCCACGCTCAATGAACACCACAAAACCGATAATCGCTACTGCCAGCAAACCGATGGCAACCAAGGCGAAGATATTGATATCACCCTGACGCGCAGACTCGAAAGACTGCCCGATTGCTCTCGGAAGACCGGCGACGATACCTGCGAAAATCAACATCGAGATACCGTTGCCAACACCACGCTCAGTAATCTGCTCACCCAGCCACATCATGAACATCGCACCAGCCACAAAAGTGGATACCGCGACGAAATGGAAGCCAAAGTCACCAGTGAACGCAACGCCCTGCCCAGCCAGGCCAACGGACATGCCGATAGCTTGAACCAGAGCGAGGACGACAGTGCCGTAGCGGGTGTACTGGCTAATCTTGCGACGGCCAGCTTCACCTTCCTTCTTCAACTGCTCCAACTGCGGGCTGACGGCGGTCATCAGCTGCATGATGATCGACGCCGAAATGTACGGCATGATCCCCAGTGCAAAGATGCTCATCCGTTCCAGCGCGCCGCCGGAAAACATGTTGAACAAGCTAAGAATGGTCCCCTCATTCTGTCGAAACAGGTCTGCGAGTCGGTCCGGGTTGATACCTGGAACCGGGATGTGTGCGCCTATTCGGTAGACGATAATCGCCAGGAACAGAAAACGCAGACGAGCCCAAAGTTCAGACATACCGCCTTTGCCGAGCGCTGAGAGAGCACCTTGCTTAGCCATTTATTCCTCGAACTTGCCGCCAGCTGCTTCGATAGCCGAACGCGCACCTTTGGTGGCGCCGATTCCCTTGCCGATAGTGACAGCGCGAGTCACTTCACCGGACAGCATGATTTTCACACGCTGTACGTTGACGTTGATCACGTTGGCATCTTTCAGGGTCTGCACAGTAACGATGTCGCCTTCCACTTTAGCCAGCTCGGACAGACGCACTTCTGCGCGGTCCATGGCTTTCAGGGATACGAAACCGAACTTAGGCAGGCGACGATGCAGCGGCTGTTGACCACCTTCAAAGCCTGGAGCAATGGTGCCACCGGAGCGGGAGGTTTGACCTTTGTGGCCACGGCCACCAGTCTTACCCAAACCGCTACCGATACCACGGCCCGGACGATGCTTTTCGCGACGGGAACCCGGCGCTGGACTCAGATCATTGAGTTTCATCGATTAACCCTCTACACGCAGCATGTAGTAAGCCTTGTTGATCATCCCGCGATTCTCGGGAGTATCCTGGACTTCTACAGTGTGACCGATGCGACGCAGACCCAGACCTTTAACGCACAATTTGTGGTTAGGGATGCGGCCGGTCATGCTTTTGATCAGCGTTACTTTAACGGTAGCCATGATCAGAAGATCTCCTTGACAGTCAAGCCGCGCTTGGCAGCAATGGACTCAGGAGATTGCATAGCTTTCAAACCCTTGAAAGTGGCGTGAACCACGTTTACCGGGTTAGTCGAGCCGTAGCACTTGGCCAGAACGTTCTGAACACCAGCAACTTCGAGGACAGCACGCATAGCGCCGCCAGCGATGATACCGGTACCTTCAGAAGCAGGCTGCATGTACACCTTCGAGGCGCCATGGGCAGACTTCATTGCGTACTGCAGAGTGGTGCCGTTCAGATCAACTTGGATCATGTTGCGACGAGCAGCTTCCATTGCCTTCTGGATCGCGGCAGGCACTTCACGTGACTTGCCACGGCCGAAGCCAACACGCCCTTTACCATCACCAACCACGGTCAACGCGGTGAAAGTGAAGATACGGCCGCCTTTAACGGTTTTGGCTACGCGGTTAACTTGAACCAGCTTCTCAATGTAGCCTTCGTCGCGCTTTTGGTCGTTATTTGACATAACTTAGAACTCCAGCCCAGCTTCACGAGCAGCATCAGCCAGCGCTTTAACGCGGCCGTGGTACTTGAAGCCAGAGCGGTCGAAAGCCACTTGCGAGACGCCCACGGCCTTAGCACGTGTAGCGACCAGCTGGCCAACCTTTGTGGCCGCGTCGATGTTGCCGGTGGCACCATCACGCAGTTCTTTATCCAAAGTCGAGGCGCTTGCCAGGACTTTGTTGCCGTCGGCCGAGATGACCTGGGCGTAGATATGCTGCGACGAGCGGTACACGCAGAGACGCACGACTTCGAGTTCGTGCATTTTCAGGCGTGCTTTGCGAGCGCGACGCAGTCGAGTAACTTTTTTGTCGGTCATTTGCTATGCCCTACTTCTTCTTGGCTTCTTTACGACGGACGACTTCGTCCGCGTAGCGCACACCTTTGCCTTTGTACGGCTCTGGTGGACGGAAGTCGCGGATCTCAGCGGCCACCTGACCTACCAGCTGCTTATCGATGCCCTTGATCAGGATATCGGTTTGGCTAGGGGTCTCAGCGGTGATGCCTTCCGGCAGTTCGTAATCCACTGGGTGCGAGAAGCCAAGGGCAAGGTTCAGAACCGTGCCTTTTGCTTGCGCTTTGTAACCAACACCGACCAGCTGGAGCTTACGCTCGAAGCCTTGGCTTACGCCTTGGACCATATTGTTTACCAACGCACGCGTGGTACCGGCCATTGCGCGAGTTTGTTGATCGCCATTGCGAGCAGCGAAACGCAGCTCACCAGCTTCTTCAACGATCTCAACGGACGAATGGATGTTCAGTTCAAGAGTGCCCTTGGCACCCTTCACCGAAAGCTGTTGGCCTGCGAATTTGACTTCGACACCGGCTGGCAGCTTAACGGGGTTCTTAGCGACGCGAGACATGCTTATCCCCCCTTAGAACACAGTGCAAAGAACTTCGCCGCCGACACCGGCAGCGCGCGCAGCACGATCCGTCATCACACCTTTGTTGGTGGAGACGATAGACACGCCCAGACCGCCACGAACTTTCGGCAGATCTTCAGCGGACTTGTACTGACGCAGGCCTGGACGGCTAACGCGCTTCACTTCCTCGATGACCGAACGGCCTTCGAAGTACTTCAGCTCGATGGACAGCAACGGCTTGATTTCGCTGCTGATCTGATAACCCGCAATGTAGCCTTCGTCTTTCAGGACTTTGGCAACAGCTACCTTCAACTTGGAAGATGGCATGCTTACGACGGACTTTTCAGCCATCTGGGCATTACGGATACGAGTTAGCATGTCCGCTAACGGGTCCTGCATACTCATGGGCTAGACGCTCCTAATACACAAAAAATTAGCCTTGCGGCTACATATGTCGCCGAGAATCTCCGAGCGTAAAAAACACGGGCTCAGGCGAGCCGCGTATTTTAGACACAGTCCGGAAATGAAACAAGCCCCAAAAGGGGCTTGTTCCAGATTCAAGGTCACCGGCGGTCAGTATCTTGCGATACCAACCACCTTGACGCTGAAAGTACTTACCAGCTGGCTTTAACCAGACCTGGTACGTCACCACGCATTGCCGCTTCACGCAGTTTGTTACGGCCGAGGCCGAACTTGCGGTAAACGCCGTGTGGACGACCGGTCAGGCGGCAGCGGTTACGCATGCGCGAGGCGCTTGCGTCACGTGGCTGCTTCTGCAGAGCAACTGTAGCTTCCCAACGCGCTTCTGGACTTGCGTTCAGATCAACGATGATTGCTTTCAGTGCTGCACGCTTCTTGGCGTACTTGGCAACCGTGAGCTGACGTTTCAGCTCGCGGTTTTTCATGCTCATCTTGGCCATGGTCCTACTCCAATCAGTTGCGGAACGGGAATTTGAAAGCACGCAACAGGGCGCGACCTTCATCATCGTTCTTGGCAGTGGTGGTCAGGGTGATGTCCAGACCGCGGAGAGCATCGATCTTGTCGTAGTCGATTTCCGGGAAGATGATCTGCTCTTTCACGCCCATGCTGTAGTTACCACGACCATCGAAGGACTTGGCATTCAGGCCGCGGAAGTCGCGAACCCGAGGCAGGGAGATCGACAGCAGACGATCCAGGAATTCGTACATACGCTCACGGCGCAGAGTCACTTTGACGCCGATCGGCCAGCCTTCGCGGACTTTAAAGCCCGCGATGGATTTCCGAGCGTAAGTCACAACGACTTTTTGACCGGTGATCTTTTCCAGGTCAGCAACAGCGTGCTCGATGACTTTTTTGTCACCGACCGCTTCGCCCAAACCCATGTTCAGGGTGATTTTGGTAACGCGTGGAACTTCCATCACGTTCGAAAGCTTAAGTTCTTCCTTAAGTTTCGGTGCGATTTCTTTCCAGTAAATCTCTTTTAGTCGTGCCATGGTCTTCTACCTAGCAGTGTTCAAGCATCAACCGCTTTTTGGGTCGACTTGAAGACACGAATTTTCTTGCCATCTTCTACTTTGAAACCAACGCGGTCAGCCTTGTTGGTTTCGCCGTTGAAAATGGCGACGTTAGAAGCGTCCAGCGGAGCTTCTTTTTCGACGATACCGCCCTGCACGCCCGACATCGGGTTAGGCTTGGTATGACGCTTGACCAGGTTCAGACCGCCGATAACCAGACGGTTATTAGCGAGAACCTTAAGCACCTTACCGCGCTTACCTTTGTCTTTGCCGGCGATCACGATGATCTCGTCGTCACGACGAATCTTTTGCATGTCGGATCTCCTTACAGCACTTCTGGGGCGAGCGAGACGATCTTCATGAACTTCTCAGTACGAAGTTCACGGGTCACTGGCCCAAAGATACGGGTGCCGATAGGCTCTTGCTTGTTGTTCAGAAGAACAGCAGCGTTGCCATCAAAGCGGATAATGGAGCCATCAGCACGACGTACGCCGTGACGAGTGCGGACTACAACAGCAGTCATCACTTGGCCTTTTTTCACTTTACCGCGAGGAATTGCTTCCTTGACGGTAACCTTGATGATGTCACCGATACCAGCGTAACGACGATGGGAGCCACCCAGCACCTTGATGCACATAACGCGGCGAGCGCCGCTGTTATCGGCCACATCGAGCATGGATTGAGTCTGAATCATATAATTTCTCCGACCCCTAGTCCTTAGACTTCCACAGCGCGTTCGAGAACATCAACCAATGCCCAAGACTTGGTCTTGGCCAGCGGACGAGTTTCACGAATAGTGACTTTGTCGCCGATGTGGCACTGATTGGTTTCGTCGTGCGCGTGCAGCTTAGTCGAACGCTTAACATATTTACCGTAGATCGGGTGCTTAACGCGACGCTCGATCAAAACGGTGATGGTTTTGTCCATCTTGTCGCTGACAACACGGCCAGTCAGCGTACGGACAGTCTTTTCGGCTTCAGCCATGATCACTTACCTGCCTGCTGGTTGAGCACAGTCTTCACGCGAGCGATGTCGCGCTTAACTTGCGAGAGCAGATGAGACTGCCCCAACTGGCCAGTTGCTTTCTGCATACGCAGATTGAACTGGTCGCGCAGCAGGCCGAGCAGTTGCTCGTTCAGCTGCTGTGCGGATTTTTCACGAAGTTCATTCGCTTTCATCACATCACCGTCCGTTTAACAAAGGCGGTGGCGAGCGGCAGCTTTGCAGCAGCCAGGGCAAAAGCCTCACGCGCCAGCTCTTCAGTTACACCCTCGATTTCATACAGGACTTTGCCTGGCTGAATCTGGGCGACCCAGTATTCCACGTTACCCTTACCTTTACCCATCCGAACCTCGAGAGGTTTTTTGGAGATCGGCTTGTCCGGGAATACACGGATCCAGATCTTGCCGCCACGTTTTACGTGACGGGTCAGAGCACGACGCGCTGACTCGATCTGACGAGCGGTGAGACGACCACGAGCTACAGACTTCAGCGCGAACTCGCCGAAGCTGACTTTGCTACCGCGCTGAGCCAGACCACGGTTGTGGCCTGTCATCTGCTTGCGGAACTTCGTACGCTTTGGTTGCAACATTTGGCGTACCCCTTACTTAGCAGCTTTTTTACGAGGCGCTGGTGCTTGTGGTTTCAGTTCTTCTTGGCGACCACCAATTACTTCGCCTTTGAAGATCCAAACCTTTACACCGATCACACCGTAAGTGGTGTGAGCTTCGTAGTTGGCATAGTCGATGTCGGCACGCAGGGTGTGCAATGGCACACGACCTTCGCGATACCATTCAGTACGTGCGATTTCAGCACCGCCGAGACGACCGCTCACTTGGATTTTGATGCCTTTGGCACCAATGCGCATGGCGTTCTGTACAGCGCGCTTCATAGCGCGACGGAACATGACACGACGCTCCAGCTGCTGAGCTACGCTCTGCGCAACCAGCATACCGTCGAGCTCCGGCTTGCGGATCTCTTCGATATTGATGTGCACAGGCACACCCATTTGCTTGGTCAGGTCCTGACGCAGTTTCTCAACATCTTCACCTTTCTTCCCGATAACGATACCTGGACGAGCGGTGTGGATGGTGATACGTGCGGTTTGCGCCGGGCGATGGATATCGATACGGCTTACGGACGCGCTTTTTAGTTTGTCTTGGAGATACTCACGCACCTTCAGATCAGCGAACAAATAGTCCGCATAAGTCCGGCCGTCTGCATACCAGACGGAGGTGTGTTCCTTGACGATTCCCAGGCGAATGCCAATGGGATGTACTTTCTGACCCATCTCTTCGACTCCGTTACTTGTCAGCAACCTTGACAGTGATATGGCAAGACCGCTTGACGATGCGATCAGCACGGCCTTTGGCACGTGGCATGATGCGCTTCAGCGAACGCCCTTCGTTGACGAAAACGGTGCTGACCTTCAGGTCATCAACGTCTGCGCCTTCGTTATGCTCGGCGTTGGCTACGGCCGACTCCAGCACTTTCTTCATGATCTCGGCGGCTTTCTTACTGCTGAAAGCCAACAGGTTGAGCGCTTCGCCCACCTTCTTCCCGCGGATCTGGTCGGCGACCAAGCGGGCTTTCTGGGCGGAGATTCGAGCGCCCGACAACTTAGCGGCTACTTCCATTTCCTAACCCCTTAACGCTTGGCTTTCTTGTCTGCCACGTGCCCACGATAAGTGCGGGTACCGGCAAACTCGCCCAGTTTGTGGCCGACCATGTCTTCGTTAACGAGAACTGGGACGTGTTGACGACCGTTGTGTACTGCGATGGTCAAACCGACCATTTGTGGCAGGATCATCGAACGACGCGACCAGGTTTTAACTGGTTTGCGATCGTTCTTTTCCGCCGCCACTTCGATCTTCTTCAGTAGGTGAAGATCAATAAAAGGACCTTTTTTCAGAGAACGTGGCACTGTCGTATCCCTCTATTTACTTGCGACGACGGACGATCATTTTGTCGGTACGCTTATTACCACGAGTCTTCGCGCCCTTAGTCGGGAAGCCCCATGGCGATACCGGATGACGACCACCAGAGGTACGACCTTCACCACCACCGTGTGGGTGGTCAACCGGGTTCATGGCAACACCACGAACGGTTGGGCGAACGCCACGCCAGCGTTTGGCACCAGCTTTACCCAGCGAACGCAGGCTGTGCTCGGAGTTCGAGACTTCGCCCAGGGTCGCACGGCATTCAGCCAGTACTTTACGCATCTCACCAGAACGCAGACGCAGGGTCACGTAGACACCTTCACGAGCGATCAGCTGAGCCGAAGCACCAGCGGAACGAGCGATTTGCGCGCCTTTACCTGGCTTCAATTCGATGCCGTGTACGGTGCTACCAACTGGAATGTTGCGCAGTTGCAGAGCGTTGCCCGGCTTGATCGGTGCCAAGGCACCTGCGATCAGCTGGTCACCAGCACTCACGCCTTTAGGGGCGATGATGTAGCGACGCTCGCCATCTGCGTACAGCAGCAGAGCGATGTGAGCAGTACGGTTTGGATCGTATTCAATACGCTCGACAGTGGCGGAGATGCCATCTTTGTCGTTGCGACGGAAATCGACCAGACGATAATGCTGCTTATGGCCACCACCGATGTGACGAGTGGTAATACGACCATTGTTGTTACGACCACCAGTCTTCGATTTCTTCTCGAGCAGCGGTGCGTGAGGAGCGCCTTTATGCAGCTCCTGGTTGACCACCTTGACCACAAAACGGCGGCCAGGGGAAGTCGGTTTGCATTTAACGATTGCCATGATGCACCCCTTCCTTACTCAGCACTGCTGCTGAAATCGAGATCTTGGCCTGGCTGAAGGGAGATAACCGCCTTCTTCCAGTCATTACGCTTGCCCAGACCGCGAGCAGTGCGCTTGCTCTTACCCAGAACATTCAGGGTAGTAACACGCTCTACTTTCACGCTGAACAGGCTTTCGACGGCCTTCTTGATTTCCAGCTTGGTTGCGTCAGTTGCAACCTTGAAAACGAACTGGCCTTTCTTGTCAGCCAGAACCGTAGCCTTTTCGGAAACGTGCGGGCCAAGCAGAACTTTAAATACGCGTTCCTGGTTCATCCCAGCAGCTCCTCGAATTTCTTCACGGCCGACACGGTGATCAACACCTTGTCGTATGCGATCAGACTAACTGGATCGGAACCTTGCACGTCACGTACATCAACGTGAGGCAGGTTGCGAGCAGCCAGGTACAGGTTCTGATCAACAGCTTCAGACACGATCAAAACATCGGTCAGGCTCATGTTGGTCAGTTTGCCCAGCAGTTCTTTGGTTTTTGGACTTTCAACAGCGAAGTCCTGAACCACGACCAGACGATCAGTACGCACGAGTTCAGCAAGGATGGAGCGCAGTGCTGCGCGGTACATCTTCTTGTTGAGCTTCTGAGAGTGATCCTGTGGACGAGCTGCGAAAGTGGTACCACCGCCACGCCAGATTGGGCTACGGATAGTACCGGCACGAGCACGGCCAGTGCCTTTCTGACGCCAAGGGCGCTTACCGCCACCACGTACGTCGGAACGGGTCTTTTGCTGCTTGCTACCTTGACGGCCGCCGGCCATGTAGGCCACGACTGCTTGGTGAACCAGCGTCTCGTTGAATTCGCCGCCAAATGTCAGTTCGGAAACTTCGATCGCTTGAGCGTCATTTACATTTAATTGCATGTCAGCTTCCCCTTAACCGCGAGCCTTGGCCGCTGGACGTACAACCAGGTTGCCGCCAGTAGCGCCAGGAACAGCACCCTTGACCAACAACAGATTGCGTTCAGCGTCGACGCGCACTACTTCGAGGGACTGCACGGTCACGCGCTCAGCGCCCATATGACCGGACATTTTTTTGCCCTTGAATACACGACCAGGAGTCTGGCACTGGCCAATAGAGCCCGGGACGCGGTGGGAAACGGAGTTACCGTGAGTGTTGTCTTGACCACGGAAATTCCAACGCTTGATCGTACCCTGGAAGCCTTTACCTTTGGACTGACCGGTTACATCAACCAGTTGACCAGCGGCGAAGATTTCAGCGTTGATCAGATCGCCAGCCTTGTAGTCGCCGTCTTCAAGACGGAACTCCATGACGGTGCGACCAGCTGCAACGTTTGCTTTAGCGAAGTGACCTGCTTGAGCAGCAGTCACGCGCGAAGCACGACGCTCGCCGACAGTGACTTGCACTGCACGATAGCCATCGGTTTCTTCAGTTTTGAACTGGGTGACGCGATTCGGCTCGATCTCAATGACCGTGACCGGAATGGAGACACCTTCTTCGGTGAAAATACGGGTCATACCGCATTTACGACCGACTACACCAATAGTCATGTTGTAAACCTCATGAGTGTACGGGGCTTTCACCCGCTATGGCCGCCCATTTCAGAGCGTTACACGACTAAGACCCAAGTCTTAGCCGAGGCTGATCTGTACTTCCACACCGGCCGCCAGATCAAGCTTCATAAGTGCGTCAACGGTTTTATCCGTTGGCTGGACGATGTCCAGTACACGCTTATGAGTGCGGATCTCGTACTGGTCACGCGCGTCTTTGTTGACGTGCGGGGAGACCAGAACGGTGAACCGCTCTTTACGGGTAGGCAGTGGAATTGGACCACGCACTTGTGCACCAGTACGTTTCGCGGTTTCCACGATTTCCTGGGTGGATTGGTCGATCAGGCGATGGTCAAAAGCCTTCAACCTGATACGGATTTGCTGATTTTGCATTGGATTTCAGACTCCGGCTGCTATTCCCAGCGAGCGCAATACGCCCGTTAAAAGGAGGCGCAATTCTATAGACGGCCCTGATAGGTGTCAACCCAATAAAAAAGGCCCCCGCTGAGCGGGGGCCTTTTCAAAACATCAGAACTATCTCAGAAGAGATAATTACTCGATGATTTTAGCTACAACGCCAGCACCAACGGTACGGCCGCCTTCACGGATTGCGAAACGCAGACCGTCTTCCATAGCGATGGTTTTGATCAGGGTGACAACCATTTTGATGTTGTCGCCTGGCATTACCATTTCTACGCCTTCCGGCAGTTCGCAGTTACCAGTCACGTCAGTAGTACGGAAGTAGAACTGTGGACGGTAGCCTTTGAAGAACGGAGTGTGACGGCCGCCTTCTTCTTTGCTCAGCACGTACACTTCAGCTTCGAACTTGGTGTGCGGCTTAACCGAACCTGGCTTGACCAGAACCTGGCCACGCTCAACGTCGTCACGCTTGGTACCACGCAGCAGAACGCCGCAGTTCTCGCCAGCACGACCTTCGTCGAGCAGTTTACGGAACATTTCAACACCGGTGCAGGTGGTGACGGTAGTGTCACGCAGACCAACGATTTCCAGTGGATCTTGAACCTTGACGATACCGCGCTCGATACGACCAGTTACAACAGTACCGCGACCGGAGATCGAGAATACGTCTTCGATTGGCATCAGGAACGGCTTGTCGATAACACGGACTGGATCTGGGATGTAGCTGTCCAGAGTCTCAACGAGCTTACGAACGGACGTGGTGCCCATTTCGTTGTCGTCTTTGCCTTCCAGAGCCATACGAGCAGAACCGATGATGATCGGAGTGTCGTCACCTGGGAAGTCGTAAGTGCTCAGCAGGTCGCGCACTTCCATCTCAACCAGTTCCAGCAGCTCAGCGTCGTCTACCAGGTCAGCCTTGTTCAGGTAAACCACGATGTACGGAACGCCAACCTGACGGGACAGCAGGATGTGCTCACGGGTTTGTGGCATCGGACCATCAGCGGCCGAGCAAACCAGGATTGCGCCGTCCATCTGGGCAGCACCGGTGATCATGTTCTTCACATAGTCAGCGTGACCTGGGCAGTCAACGTGAGCGTAGTGACGGATCAGCGAGTTGTATTCAACGTGCGCGGTGTTGATGGTGATACCACGAGCTTTTTCTTCTGGTGCGCTGTCGATTTTATCGAAATCAACGATTGCGGAACCGAATACTTCGGAGCAAACGCGAGTCAGAGCAGCAGTCAGAGTGGTTTTACCGTGGTCAACGTGACCGATAGTGCCAACGTTGACGTGCGGTAGGGAACGATCAAATTTTTCTTTAGCCACGACAATTAACTCCTTGCCTAAAGGACTGAATCAGCCTTGTTTTTTGGATACAGTTTCAGCGATGTGCGCCGGAGCTGTGTTGTATTTTTTGAATTCCATAGAGTAGCTTGCGCGACCCTGAGACATGGAGCGAACGTCGGTCGCATAACCGAACATCTCACCCAACGGAACCTCGGCGCGAATCACTTTGCCGGAAACCGTGTCTTCCATACCCAAGATCATGCCGCGACGACGGTTAAGGTCGCCCATGACATCACCCATATAGTCTTCAGGTGTAACAACTTCTACCGCCATGATTGGCTCAAGCAACTCACCACCGCCCTTCTGGGCCAGTTGCTTGGTTGCCATGGAGGCAGCCACCTTAAACGCCATCTCGTTGGAGTCGACGTCGTGGTAAGAACCGTCAAAAACGGTTGCTTTCAGGCCGATCAGCGGATAGCCGGCAACAACACCGTTCTTCATCTGCTCTTCGATACCCTTCTGGATAGCAGGGATGTATTCCTTAGGAACAACACCACCTACTACTTCGTTCACGAATTGCAGACCTTCCTGACCTTCGTCAGCAGGAGCAAAACGGATCCAGCAGTGACCGAACTGACCACGACCGCCGGACTGACGAACGAACTTGCCTTCGATTTCACAGCTCTTCGTGATGCGCTCACGATAGGAAACCTGAGGCTTACCGATGTTGGCTTCGACGTTGAACTCACGGCGCATCCGGTCAACCAGGATGTCCAGGTGAAGCTCGCCCATGCCCGAGATGATCGTTTGACCAGTCTCTTCATCAGTCTTGACGCGGAAAGATGGATCTTCCTGAGCAAGCTTGCCCAGAGCGATACCCATTTTTTCCTGGTCATCCTTGGTCTTAGGCTCAACAGCAACCGAAATAACCGGCTCCGGGAAGTCCATGCGAACCAGGATGATTGGCTTGTCAGCGTTGCACAAGGTTTCACCGGTGGTGACGTCCTTCATGCCGATCAAGGCCGCGATGTCACCAGCGCGTACTTCCTTGATCTCTTCGCGGGCGTTTGCGTGCATTTGCACCATACGACCCACGCGCTCTTTCTTGCCTTTAACCGAGTTGATTACGCCGTCGCCGGAGTTCAACACGCCCGAGTAAACGCGGACGAAGGTCAAGGTACCCACGAATGGGTCAGTGGCAATTTTAAATGCCAGAGCGGAAAACGGTTCTGCGTCGTCTGCATGACGCTCCAGCTCGATAGTCTCGTCATCCGGGTCGGTACCCTTGATGGCAGGAATATCAACCGGTGCCGGCAGGTAGTCGATCACAGCATCGAGAACCAGGGGAACGCCCTTGTTCTTGAACGAGGAGCCACAAACAGCCAAGACGATCTCACCAGCGATAGTACGCTGACGCAGAGCAGCCTTGATTTCCACGTTGGTGAGCTCTTCACCTTCGAGGTACTTGTTCATCAGCTCTTCGTTGGCTTCGGCCGCAGCTTCAACCATGTTGTTGCGCCATTCGTCAGCCAGTTCCTGCAGTTCAGCAGGGATAGGCTTGCGAACAGGAACCATACCTTTGTCGGCATCGTTCCAGTAGACAGCTTCCATGGTCAGCAGATCGATCTGGCCCTGGAAATTATCTTCGGAACCGATAGCCAACTGGATCGGCACCGGAGTGTGACCCAGACGCTGCTTGATCTGACCGATCACGCGCAGGAAGTTGGCACCAGCACGGTCCATCTTGTTTACGTAAACAAGACGTGGAACGCCGTATTTGTTGGCCTGACGCCATACGGTTTCCGACTGTGGCTCAACACCCGAGGTACCACAGAACACAACGACAGCGCCGTCGAGTACGCGCAGGGAACGTTCAACTTCAATGGTGAAGTCTACGTGACCCGGGGTATCGATTACGTTGAAGCGGTGCTCGTCTTTGTACTGCTTCTCGGAACCTTTCCAGAAGGCGGTAATAGCAGCAGAAGTAATGGTAATACCACGCTCCTGCTCCTGAACCATCCAGTCTGTGGTCGCGGCGCCGTCATGCACCTCGCCCATCTTGTGACTTTTGCCGGTGTAAAACAGTACGCGCTCGGTGGTGGTGGTTTTACCAGCATCCACGTGAGCGACGATACCGATATTACGGTAGCGGCTAATCGGAGTAGTACGAGCCATAAAGCCCTCGCAAAATTAGTGAAGCTAAAATTAGAAGCGGTAGTGCGAGAAAGCTTTGTTAGCTTCAGCCATACGGTGCACGTCTTCACGCTTCTTAACAGCAGCACCTTTACCTTCAGCAGCGTCCAACAGTTCGCCGGCCAAACGCAGGGCCATAGACTTCTCGCCGCGCTTACGGGCGAAGTCTACCAACCAGCGCATTGCCAGAGCGTTACGACGGGACGGACGAACTTCAACCGGAACCTGGTAAGTAGCACCGCCTACACGGCGCGACTTCACTTCGACCAGCGGAGCGATGGCGTCGAGAGCTTTCTCGAAGATTTCCAGGGGGTCGCTGTTCTTGCGTTCTTTAACCTTTTCCAGCGCGCCATAAACGATACGCTCGGCAACGGCTTTCTTGCCGCTTTCCATTACGTGGTTCATGAACTTGGCCAGAATTTGGCTTCCGTATTTTGGATCGTCAAGCACTTCGCGCTTGGCTGCTACGCGTCTTCTTGGCATGGATAAGCCCTCAAACGGTCTTCAGGTTCGCTCGGAATCGGTGCCCTTTCGGGACGCCTCCGACCTTACTCTTATCGACTCAGAAAATAAGATGATTCAGGTTTACAAAAAGCCGTTACTACTTAGGCTTCTTGGTACCGTACTTCGAACGACCCTGGTTACGACCTTTAACGCCGGAAGTATCCAAGGAGCCGCGTACGGTGTGATAACGAACACCTGGCAAGTCTTTTACACGACCGCCGCGGATCAGTACCACGCTGTGCTCTTGCAGGTTGTGGCCTTCACCGCCGATGTACGAGGAAACCTCGAAACCGTTGGTCAGGCGCACACGGCATACTTTACGCAGTGCCGAGTTAGGTTTTTTCGGCGTGGTGGTATACACACGGGTGCATACGCCACGACGTTGCGGGCAGTTCTGCAGCGCAGGCACGTCGGATTTCTCGACGATACGCTTACGCGGCTGACGTACCAGCTGGTTGATAGTTGCCATCTACTAGCTCCACTGTTGTCTTGCGACGCTATTGTCTTGCAAGAAAAGCAAAATGGCAGGAACGAATTCCCGCCAAATTTAGGGGTACAAGAGTCTAAAGAGGATCTTGCCCCCAGTCAAGGCAAGGCCCCGACCTCCCCGCCCGTCGAACCGGGGCAAAAATGCCTCGATCCGACGAATGGGGCTGCCAGGGCCCGGACTTATTTATCGCAGAACTCAGTTACCGCTTGAGTTCAGCGCTTCGGTCAGTGCAGCTTCCACTTCACTGGCGCTTACGCGCAACGGCTTGTCAGCGTCACGGCGACGTTTACGCTCGCTGTGATAGGCCAAACCGGTACCGGCCGGGATCAGACGACCCACGACCACGTTTTCTTTCAGGCCGCGCAGGTAATCGCGCTTGCCGGTTACCGCTGCTTCGGTCAGTACGCGAGTGGTCTCCTGGAAGGAGGCCGCCGAGATGAACGACTCAGTGGACAACGACGCCTTGGTGATACCCAGCAGCACGCGAGTGAACTTGGAAACGAATTTCTCGTCGCCAGCCAGACGCTCGTTCTCTACGAGTACGTGAGTCAATTCCATCTGGTCGCCCTTGATGAAACTGGAATCGCCGGATTCAGCGATTTCAACTTTACGCAACATCTGACGCAGGATGGTCTCGATGTGCTTATCGTTGATCTTCACGCCTTGCAGACGATAAACGTCCTGGATCTCGTTAACGATGTACTTGGCCAGCGCACTCACACCCAGCAGACGCAGGATATCGTGTGGGTCGCTCGGGCCGTCGGAGATAACTTCGCCGCGGTTTACCTGTTCGCCTTCGAAGACGTTCAGGTGACGCCACTTCGGAATCAGCTCTTCGTACGGATCGCTACCGTCGTTCGGGGTAATGACCAGACGACGCTTGCCCTTGGTCTCTTTACCGAACGCGATGGTGCCGCTGACTTCAGCCAGAATCGACGCTTCTTTCGGACGACGAGCTTCGAACAAGTCGGCAACACGCGGCAGACCACCGGTGATGTCTCGAGTCTTCGAAGTTTCTTGCGGGATACGCGCGATAACATCACCGATCGCGATCTTCGCACCATCCGCTACACCGACCAGGGCGTTGGCTGGCAGGAAGTACTGAGCGATTACGTCAGTGCCTGGCAGCAACAAGTCCTTGCCGTTGTCATCGACCATCTTCACGGCAGGACGGATGTCTTTACCGGCAGCTGGACGATCTTTCGCGTCGAGTACTTCAATGTTGGTCATACCGGTCAATTCGTCAGTCTGACGCTTGATCGTGATGCCTTCTTCCATGCCCACGTAGGTCACGGTACCTTTCATTTCGGTAACGATTGGGTGAGTGTGCGGATCCCACTTGGCCACGATTGCGCCAGCGTCGACCTTGTCACCTTCTTTAACCGAAATCACAGCACCGTACGGCAGCTTGTAACGCTCACGCTCACGACCGTAGTCATCAGCGATCGCCAGCTCACCGGAACGGGACACAGCAACCAGGTGGCCATCCACTCGCTCAACGTGTTTCAGGTTGTGCAGACGGACAGTACCGCCATTCTTCACCTGAACGCTGTCGGCTGCGGAGGTCCGGCTTGCCGCACCACCGATGTGGAACGTACGCATGGTCAGCTGGGTACCCGGCTCACCGATAGACTGGGCAGCGATAACGCCGACCGCTTCACCGATGTTCACCTGGTGACCACGAGCCAAGTCACGGCCGTAGCACTTGGCGCAGATGCCATAGCGGGTTTCACAGCTGATCGGCGAACGAACGATCACTTCGTCGATGCTGTTGAGTTCGATGAACTCGACCCACTTCTCGTCTACCAGAGTGCCGGCAGGAACGATAACTTCCTCGGTACCCGGCTTGAAGACGTCACGGGCAATAACACGACCCAATACGCGCTCACCCAGTGGCTCTACAACGTCACCGCCTTCAATGTGCGGAGTCATCACCAGGCCATGCTCGGTGCCGCAATCGATCTCGGTTACAACCAGATCCTGGGCAACGTCTACCAGACGACGTGTCAGGTAACCGGAGTTAGCGGTTTTCAACGCGGTATCCGCCAGACCTTTACGAGCGCCGTGAGTGGAGATGAAGTACTGGAGTACGCTCAACCCTTCACGGAAGTTCGCTGTAATCGGCGTTTCGATGATGGAACCGTCCGGCTTGGCCATCAGGCCACGCATACCGGCGAGCTGACGGATCTGCGCAGCAGAACCCCGTGCGCCCGAGTCGGCCATCATGTACATCGAGTTGAAGGATTCCTGGTCAACTTCGTCGCCGTGACGGTCGATGACTTTCTCTTTCGAGAGGTTGGCCATCATCGCCTTGGAAACTTCGTCGTTGGCCTTGGACCAAAGGTCGATCACCTTGTTGTACTTCTCGCCCTGGGTTACCAGGCCGGAGGCGTACTGGCTCTCGATCTCTTTCACTTCATCGGTTGCAGCCGCGATGATGCGAGCTTTTTCATCTGGGATAACAAAGTCGTTAACACCGATGGAAACGCCGGAAATGGTCGAATAAGCAAAACCGGTGTACATCAACTGGTCAGCGAAGATCACGGTCTCTTTCAAACCAACCACGCGGTAGCACTGGTTGATCAGCCTGGAGATCGCCTTTTTCTTCATTGGCAGGTTGACGACGTCGTACGACAAACCTTTTGGTACAACCTGATACAACAGCGCACGGCCGACAGTCGTGTCGACGATACGAACATTGCTCACGCTGCCGCCGTCACGGTCGTTGACGGTTTCGTGAATCCGCACTTTGACCTTGGCGTGCAGTGCGGCTTCGCCGGCACGGAACACACGGTCAACTTCCTGCAGGTCAGCGAACACACGACCTTCACCCTTGGCGTTGATCGCTTCACGGGTCATGTAGTACAGACCCAATACAACGTCCTGCGACGGAACGATGATTGGCTCACCGTTGGCTGGCGACAGGATGTTGTTGGTCGACATCATCAACGCACGCGCTTCCAACTGGGCTTCCAGTGTCAGCGGAACGTGCACGGCCATTTGGTCGCCGTCGAAGTCGGCGTTGTACGCAGCACAGACCAGAGGGTGCAGCTGGATAGCCTTGCCTTCGATCAGTACCGGTTCAAACGCCTGGATACCCAGACGGTGAAGGGTCGGTGCACGGTTGAGGAGAACCGGGTGTTCGCGAATCACTTCAGCGAGAACGTCCCAAACCTCTGGCAGCTCGCGCTCGACCATTTTCTTGGCCGCTTTGATGGTGGTCGCGAGACCGCGCATTTCCAGCTTGCCGAAGATGAACGGCTTGAACAGCTCGAGCGCCATCTTCTTAGGCAGACCGCACTGGTGCAGACGCAGGGTCGGGCCTACGGTAATTACCGAACGACCGGAGTAGTCAACACGCTTACCGAGCAAGTTCTGACGGAAACGACCTTGCTTACCCTTGATCATGTCAGCCAGGGATTTCAGAGGACGCTTGTTGGAACCCGTGATAGCGCGGCCACGACGACCGTTGTCGAGCAAGGCGTCGACCGCTTCTTGCAACATACGCTTTTCGTTGCGCACGATGATGTCCGGAGCGGACAGATCAAGCAGGCGCTTCAAGCGGTTGTTACGGTTGATCACGCGGCGGTACAGGTCGTTGAGGTCGGACGTCGCGAAACGACCACCGTCCAACGGTACCAGCGGACGCAGATCTGGCGGCAGAACCGGCAGAACGGTCAGCACCATCCACTCTGGCAAGTTGCCGGAACCCTGGAAGGCTTCCATCAACTTCAGACGCTTGGACAGTTTCTTGATCTTGGTTTCGGAGTTGGTTTGCGGAATTTCTTCGCGCAGACGGCCAATCTCGTGTTCCAGGTCGATAGCGTGCAGCAGTTCGCGGACAGCTTCGGCACCCATGCGGGCATCGAAATCATCACCGAACTCTTCCAGCGCTTCGAAGTACTGCTCGTCGTTCAGCAGCTGACCTTTTTCAAGGGTGGTCATGCCTGGGTCGATAACGACATAGCTCTCGAAGTAGAGAACGCGTTCGATATCACGCAGGGTCATGTCCATCAGCAAGCCGATACGGGACGGCAGCGATTTCAGGAACCAGATGTGGGCAACCGGCGAAGCCAGTTCGATGTGCGCCATGCGCTCACGACGAACCTTGGCCAGCGCAACTTCAACGCCGCACTTCTCGCAGATCACACCACGGTGCTTCAAGCGCTTGTACTTACCGCACAGGCACTCGTAATCCTTTACCGGGCCAAAGATCTTGGCGCAGAACAGGCCGTCACGCTCAGGTTTGAACGTACGGTAGTTGATGGTTTCCGGCTTTTTAACTTCACCGAACGACCACGAACGGATCATCTCAGGCGATGCCAGTCCAATACGGATGGCGTCGAACTCTTCGACTTGACCCTGGTTTTTCAGCAAATTCAGTAGGTCTTTCAAGGCCTTTCCTCCTGGCGGAGCAGAGAGCGGGCATCACTGCCCCGCTCTCGATTCGCGTCACGTGTTATTCGGTTTCCAGATCGATATCGATGCCGAGGGAACGAATTTCTTTGATCAACACGTTGAAAGACTCGGGCATGCCCGGCTCCATACGGTGATCGCCGTCCACGATGTTTTTGTACATCTTGGTACGACCGTTCACATCGTCCGACTTCACTGTGAGCATTTCTTGCAGAGTGTATGCAGCACCGTATGCTTCCAGTGCCCAGACCTCCATCTCCCCGAAACGCTGACCACCGAACTGAGCCTTACCACCCAGCGGCTGCTGGGTAACCAGGCTGTACGAACCGGTAGAACGAGCGTGCATCTTGTCGTCTACCAAGTGGTTCAGCTTCAGCATGTACATGTAGCCAACAGTAACCGGGCGCTCGAACTTGTTGCCGGTACGGCCGTCGAACAGCTGCATCTGGCCGCTTTCCGGCAGGTCTGCCAGTTTCAGCATGGCCTTGATTTCGCTTTCCTTGGCACCGTCGAACACCGGGGTAGCCATTGGAACGCCGCCGCGCAGGTTCTTCGCCAGATCCAGGATTTCCTGATCGGTGAAGGTGTCCAGCTCTTCGTTGCGACCGCCGATCTCGTTGTAGATCTCGTGCAGGAACTTGCGCAGGTCTGCGACCTTGCGCTGCTCTTCGATCATACGGTTGATCTTCTCGCCCAGACCTTTGGCCGCGAGGCCCAGGTGGGTTTCGAGGATCTGACCAACGTTCATACGCGAAGGTACGCCCAATGGGTTGAGGACAACGTCGACCGGGGTGCCATTGGCATCGTGCGGCATGTCTTCAACCGGCATGATCACGGAGACCACACCCTTGTTACCGTGACGACCGGCCATCTTGTCGCCCGGCTGGATGCGACGACGGATTGCCAGGTAAACCTTGACGATTTTCAGCACGCCTGGAGCAAGGTCATCGCCCTGCTGCAGTTTGCGCTTCTTGTCTTCGAACTTGTCGTCCAGCAGACGGCGGCGATCAACGATATAGGCCTGGGCCTTCTCGAGCTGCTCGTTCAGAGCATCTTCAGCCATGCGCAGTTTGAACCACTGGCCGTGCTCAAGACCGTCGAGGATTTCGTCGGTGATGTCCTGACCTTTCTTCAGACCTGCGCCGCCTTCAGCCTTGTGGCCTACCAGAGCGGAGCGCAGACGTTCGAAGGTCGCGCCTTCAACGATACGGAACTCTTCGTTGAGGTCCTTGCGGATCTCGTCGAGTTGAGTCTTCTCAATGGACAGTGCACGAGCATCACGCTCAACGCCGTCACGGGTGAAGACCTGTACGTCGATGACAGTACCCTTGGTACCGGTAGGTACACGCAGGGAAGTGTCTTTAACGTCGCTGGCTTTTTCACCGAAGATGGCACGCAACAGCTTCTCTTCCGGAGTCAGCTGGGTCTCGCCTTTCGGAGTGACCTTACCGACCAGGATGTCGCCAGCGCCAACTTCAGCACCTACATAAACGATACCGGCTTCGTCCAGCTTGTTCAGTGCAGCTTCACCCACGTTCGGGATGTCTGCAGTGATTTCCTCTGGCCCAAGCTTGGTGTCACGCGCCACACAGGTCAATTCCTGGATGTGGATCGTGGTAAAGCGATCTTCTTGAACAACTCGTTCCGACAGGCAGATGGAGTCTTCGAAGTTGTAACCGTTCCAGGCCATGAACGCGATGCGCATGTTCTGACCCAGTGCCAGCTCACCCATGTCGGTGGACGGGCCATCGGCCATGATGTCGCTACGCTGAACGCGGTCACCCTTACGCACCAGCGGACGCTGGTTAATGCAGGTGTTCTGGTTCGAACGGGTGTATTTGGTCAGGTTGTAGATGTCGACGCCGGCTTCACCGGTTTCAACTTCGTCATCTGCAACACGAACCACGATACGGCTGGCATCAACGGAGTCGATCACGCCGCCACGACGAGCCACGACGCAAACGCCGGAGTCACGGGCTACGTTACGCTCCATGCCGGTACCTACCAGCGGCTTGTCGGCGCGCAGGGTCGGTACAGCTTGACGCTGCATGTTGGAACCCATCAACGCACGGTTGGCGTCATCGTGCTCCAGGAACGGGATCAGCGACGCTGCAACCGAAACTACCTGCTTGGGCGATACGTCCATCAAGGTGACGTCTTCCGGCGCCTTGACGGTGAACTCGTTCAAGTGACGAACGGCTACCAGCTCGTCGATCAGGACTTTCTTGTCGTTCATCGTGGCCGAAGCCTGAGCGATCACGTGATCAGCTTCTTCGATGGCGGACAGGAACACGATCTCGTCAGTGACCAGACCCTCTTTCACCACACGGTACGGGCTCTCGAGGAAGCCGTACTGGTTGGTGCGCGCATAAGCGGCCAGGGAGTTGATCAGACCGATGTTCGGACCTTCCGGCGTTTCGATCGGGCATACACGACCGTAATGCGTCGGGTGTACGTCACGGACTTCAAAGCCAGCGCGCTCACGAGTCAGACCGCCCGGGCCCAGTGCAGAGACACGGCGCTTGTGGGTGATCTCGGAGAGCGGGTTGTTCTGGTCCATGAACTGCGAGAGCTGGCTGGAGCCGAAGAACTCTTTCACCGCTGCAGCCACTGGCTTGGCGTTGATCAGGTCTTGCGGCATCAGGCCTTCGCTTTCAGCCATCGACAGACGCTCTTTGACCGCACGCTCAACACGTACCAGGCCAACGCGGAACTGGTTCTCGGCCATTTCGCCTACGCAGCGAACACGACGGTTACCCAGGTGGTCGATGTCATCGACAATGCCTTTGCCGTTACGGATGTCGACCAGGGTCTTCAGTACCGCGACGATGTCTTCCTTGCACAGCACGCCCGAACCTTCGATTTCGGTACGACCGATACGACGGTTGAACTTCATCCGGCCGACCGCAGACAGGTCATAGCGCTCAGGGCTGAAGAACAGGTTGTTGAACAGGGTCTCGGCAGCGTCTTTGGTTGGCGGCTCACCAGGACGCATCATGCGATAGATCTCGACCAGCGCTTCCAATTGGTTGCTGGTGGAGTCGATCTTCAGCGTGTCGGAGATGAACGGACCGCAGTCGATGTCGTTGGTGTACAGGGTCTCGATGCGAACGACCTGGGCCTTGGCAATTTTGGCCAGGATCTCGGTGTTCAGCTCGGTGTTGCACTCAGCCAGGATTTCGCCTGTAGCCGGGTGAACGATGACCTTGGCGGTAGTGCGGCCCAGGACGTAGTCCAGCGGCACTTCCAACTCTTTGAGGCCGGCTTTTTCGATCTGGTTGATGTGGCGCGCGGTAATACGACGGCCAGCTTCAACAATGACCTTGCCTTTTTCATCCTGGATGTCCAGGACGGCAATTTCACCACGCAGACGCGAAGCGATCAGCTCCAGCTTGAGGGTTTCATCCTTCAGGCTGAATACGTTGGTGGTGTAGAAGGCGTCCAGCACTTGCTCAGTGGTATAGCCGAGCGCGCGCAGCAGTACCGAGGCCGGCAGCTTGCGACGACGGTCGATACGCACGAACACGCAGTCTTTCGGGTCGAACTCGAAGTCCAACCACGAACCGCGGTACGGAATGATCCGCGCGGAGTACAGGAGCTTACCGGAGCTGTGCGTCTTGCCGCGGTCGTGGTCGAAGAACACGCCCGGGGAACGGTGCAGCTGGGAAACGATTACGCGCTCGGTACCGTTGATAACGAAGGTACCGTTTTCAGTCATCAGTGGGATTTCGCCCATGTAGACTTCTTGCTCTTTGATGTCCTTGATCGCTTTGTTCGACGATTCTTTGTCGAAAATGATCAGACGGACTTTTACCCGCAAAGGTACGGCGTACGTAACACCGCGCAACACGCATTCTTTGACATCAAATGCCGGTTCGCCCAGGCGATAACCGACGTACTCCAGCGCAGCATTGCCGGAGTAGCTGATGATCGGGAAAACGGATTTGAAGGCCGCATGCAGGCCCACGTCGCGGAACTGATCTTTGGTCGCTCCCGCCTGCAAGAATTCACGATACGAATCCAGCTGGATAGCCAGAAGGTACGGGACATCCATGACGTCCGGCAACTTGCTAAAGTCCTTGCGGATACGTTTTTTCTCAGTATATGAGTAAGCCATCAGCGTTCCCCAGCTTGGTCACCTGCTTGTTTGGCCCTCCCGACGGGAGCAGCCAGAAAATCTTGCAAACCCCATGGTTTGCACCACCGCATCGGGTGGCTACAGCGCGTTAATGGCGGCGACCGAGTCGTCAGCCAAGAACGGAAAAAGGCCGGTGGCAAGAGCCACCAGCCATCAGCCTTCAGCTTAAAGCGTGGGCTGGAGACGCAAGGTCGATGCTTACTTCAGCTCGACTTTAGCGCCTGCTTCTTCCAGAGTAGCTTTGGCTTTGTCAGCAGCGTCTTTCGACACAGCTTCCAGAACCTGGGCAGGAGCGCCGTCAACTACAGCCTTGGCTTCTTTCAGGCCCAGACCGGTCAGTTCACGTACTGCCTTGATCACGTTTACTTTCTTCTCGCCAGCTTCCAGCAGCATGACGTTGAATTCGGTTTGCTCTTCAGCAGCGACAGCAGCAACAGCTGGGCCAGCGGAAGCAGCGGCAGCGGAAACGCCGAATTTTTCTTCGAAAGCTTTGATCAGCTCAACAACCTGCAGAACCGACATTTCAGCTACGGCGTTGAGGATATCGTCTTGGGAGATAGACATTGCTGTATTTCCTGAATTGGGGGACGGCCTACGCGGCCATCGAAATAAACAAAAATACGCGAGAGACGTTGCTCAGCCTTAGGCTGCGGCAGCTTCTTTTTGCTCGCGAACTGCAGCCAGAGTACGAGCCAGCTTGCTGGTAGCGCCTTGAATCACGCTCATCAGCTGCGAAATGGCTTCGTCGCGGGTCGGCAGTGTTGCCAGTACGTCGATTTGGTTAGCTGCGAGGAACTTGCCCTCGAACGCAGCTGCCTTGATCTCGAACTTGTCCTGACTCTTGGCGAATTCCTTGAACAAACGGGCAGCAGCGCCTGGATGATCTTTGGAGAACGCGATCAGAGTCGGGCCGGTGAACACGTCGTTGAGCACACTGTATTCAGTGTCAGCAACGGCGCGCTTGAGCAAGGTGTTACGTACAACACGTACGTACACGCCAGCTTCACGAGCCTCTTTACGGAGTCCGGTCATAGCGCCTACTGTCACACCACGGGCATCAGCCACGACAGCGGACAGAGCAGCTTTGGCAGCCTCGTTGACTTCAGCGACGATGGCCTTCTTGTCTTCGAGATTAATTGCCACGGGTTTAACTCCTGCTTGTTACCGTTTCATCCGGCCTAGGCCTGATGTCGTTTTGGTGTCTGATTCGGTAAGGAACCGGGAGCACCATCTGCGTAGGCTTGTTGGTTTAAGACTTGCGTCGCCTACGGTCTTGGATAGCCCCCGCCAGGCAGGGACCCCAATCTTTCAATTGGCGCAATCACTTGCGCCAACCTGTGTCTTATACGTCCAGCGAGCCTTGGTCGATGACCAGACCTGGGCCCATAGTGGTACTCAGGGTAACGCGCTTGACGTAGATACCTTTCGAGGAAGCAGGCTTGATACGCTTCAGATCAGCGATCAGGGCTTCAACGTTTTCCTTCAGCTTGACGGCATCGAAGCCGACCTTGCCAACGGAGGTGTGAATGATGCCGTTTTTGTCGGTGCGATAACGAACCTGACCAGCCTTGGCGTTTTTAACCGCGGTAGCTACGTCTGGCGTTACGGTGCCGACTTTAGGGTTAGGCATCAGGCCACGTGGACCCAGGATCTGACCCAACTGACCTACAACGCGCATTGCATCCGGGGAGGCAATAACGACGTCATAGTTCAGGTCGCCGCCTTTCATTTCGGCAGCCAGGTCGTCCATGCCAACGCGATCGGCGCCAGCGGCCAGAGCAGCTTCAGCGGCCGGACCTTGGGTGAAGACAGCAACACGTACGGTCTTGCCAGTACCGTGTGGCAGCACAGTAGCGCTACGAACGACCTGGTCGGATTTACGTGGGTCAACGCCCAGATTCACAGCAACGTCAACGGACTCGCTGAACTTGACAGTCGACAGCTCGGTCAGCAGAGCAGCAGCGTCTACAAAATTGTAGGCCTTGCCCGCTTCGATTTTGCCGGCGATAGCCTTTTGGCGCTTGGTCAGCTTAGCCATTACACACCCTCCACGTTAAGGCCCATGCTACGAGCAGAACCGGCGATGGTACGCACGGCTGCATCCATATCAGCTGCAGTCAGATCCGCGTTTTTGGTTTTCGCGATTTCTTCCAGCTGAGCACGAGTTACGGTGCCAACCTTAACGGTGTTCGGACGAGCGGAACCGCTAGTCAGACCGGCAGCTTTCTTCAGAAGAACCGAAGCCGGAGTCGACTTGGTTTCGAAAGTGAAGCTACGGTCGCTGTATACAGTGATGATCACTGGAGTCGGCAGACCTGGCTCAAGACCCTGAGTACGGGCGTTGAAAGCCTTGCAGAACTCCATGATGTTCACGCCGTGCTGACCCAGAGCTGGACCGACGGGTGGGCTAGGGTTGGCCTGAGCGGCCTTCACTTGCAGCTTGATGTAAGCGGTAATCTTCTTGGCCATGAGGCACTCCAATTACGGGTTCGAACGCCTCGAAAGGCTCCCCGGTTACTTGCGCGTTTATCCCAGTGACGACAAAACCCCACAGCCTAGGCTGCGGGGTTGGGATGCTTGCTCAGCTAGACCTTCTCGACCTGACTGAACTCCAACTCTACCGGAGTAGAGCGACCGAAAATGAGCACTGCCACTTGGATCCGGCTCTTTTCGTAGTTAACTTCTTCGACAGTGCCGTTGAAATCAGCGAACGGACCGTCTGTAACACGAACAACCTCACCTGGCTCGAACAACGTCTTCGGCTTAGGTTTGTCGCTACCGTCAGCAACGCGACGCAGAATTGCTTCCGCTTCTTTGTCAGTGATCGGCGCAGGCTTATCAGCGGTACCGCCAATGAAACCCATGACACGAGGAGTGTCCTTGACCAAGTGCCAAGTACCTTCGTTCATGTCCATCTGTACCAGCACGTAGCCAGGGAAGAACTTGCGTTCACTCTTGCGCTTCTGACCATTCCGCATTTCAACCACTTCTTCAGTGGGAACCAGAATTTCGCCGAAGCCATCTTCCATGCCTGCCAGCTTTACGCGCTCCAGCAAAGAGCGCATAACATGCTTCTCGTAACCCGAGTAAGCATGCACAACGTACCAACGCTTAGCCACGGGACACCCTTAGCCAACAATCAAGGAAACAAGCCAGCCGAGCAGGGAATCAAGCCCCCACAACAGCAACGCCATAACCAGAACAACAGCCACGACAATCAATGTGGTCTGTGTGGTTTCTTGGCGAGTCGGCCAAACGACTTTACGAATTTCGGTGCGAGCTTCCTTTACCAGGACCGCGAAAGACTTGCCTTTAACGGTCTGCAGACCTACAAAGGCAGCTACAGCAGCAAGGGCAAGCAAAGCGAGAACGCGGTACAGGATCGGCGAAGCAGAATAGTACTGATTGCCAACAACGCCTACGACCACCAAGGCGACTACGGCGAGCCACTTGAACAGATCGAAACGAGAGCTTTGAGCTTCAGCCTTAGGAGTCATCTATGAAGATCCTGTGAAAAGAAAGCCAGACACACCATGTGAATCTGGCAGGTCAGGAGGGAATCGAACCCCCAACCTACGGTTTTGGAGACCGTCGCTCTGCCAATTGAGCTACTGACCTAAAACAAAATCAGGCCGACCATTATGCAGGCCTGAAAAAGACTTTACAATAACCAACCCCAACAGACTTGAAATCAACTGACAACCAACGCCAGAAACAACACGATACAAGCCGAGGCAGCCGTTAAAACAAAGGCAGATATTTTCATATCTGCCTTGTTATATGGAGCTCTTGAGCGGATTTGAACCGCTGACCTCACCCTTACCAAGGGTGTGCTCTACCAACTGAGCTACAAGAGCAAAACACCGTGCACAAACTGCAAACTTGGAGCGGGTAGCGGGAATCGAACCCGCATCATCAGCTTGGAAGGCTGAGGTTCTACCACTAAACTATACCCGCGGAGCTTGCAGCTCACGCTAAAATGGTGGAGGGGGAAGGATTCGAACCTTCGAAGTCGTAGACGTCAGATTTACAGTCTGATCCCTTTGGCCGCTCGGGAACCCCTCCTAAGCGAGCCGGCATTTTACATCACGCCGACCTTCTGTCAAGCATTTTCTCATTTAAATTATGAGGTTAGCTGCATTGACGTCGCTTCCCACCAAAGCCTCTGAAGGTCTTCACTGCGAAGCGGGCGCCATTCTATGCAAACTATTCGAGAGTTGCAATGCCTTCGCACAGCATTATTTTGTGTTTTAACTCATTGAATTCCTTAGCAAGGTTTTCAAAGGGCAGATCATCCGCCAAGCGCCTGCTTTCAGGGGCCACTCGAAGCCAGTAACCGCTGGCCTCAGGCATGTTCAGCAATTGAACCTTGACCTTTATATCCAGGCTGGTGAGGCGCTGCTCGACAGCTTGCGCCTGACGCTGATCGGTAAATCCTCCGATGTACAGGCAGGAATTTTGCGTGTCGGGCGTTTTTGCACGATCTCTTCGAGCCATCGTTTCGGAAGATTCACTCAGCAATCGTATGTCCTGCTGGGAGCCACGATAAAGGCTCAGGGGGGTGACGTCCTTGGCGCGCAATGGCGCCTCTTGCTGATGCCATATATAATAAAAGACGTTGAGGATCAGTAGAAGCAGGAACAGCCAACGCATAAACACCTCATAACAACGGACATGCCATTGCCAGACCAATAAATACCAGATCAGGAACAAGCCGCGCCTGCGGCACAGCGTCGAACACCAGGTCAGCATCTCCACCCGTCAGGAACACCGTGAAGTCGTCTCCCCAATAACCTCTGGCAAGCTCGATCTGTGTCAACACAAACCCCCTTAGCATCAGTGTACAGCCACGCTCGACGGCCTCGGCGGTTGTACGTCCAGGCAATAGACGTTCCAGAGCACGCTCAGCAGCAGCGTCGTCGTAGCGTATCTTGCGCGTATGCGTGCGCAGCTGGTTGCGCATAAGAGGCAGACCAGGGCAAATGAAACCTCCCAAGTGTTCGCCATCTGCATCGATAAAATCGGCAGTCGCCGCAGTGCCAAAATCCAGCACCAGGCAAGCGCCTGACGCCAACTTGTACCCACCAAGGATCGCCAGCCAACGATCAAGACCAAGCCGCTCGAAATCGTCATAGCCATTGCGAACGCCCGCCATCTGCGCAGCTGATGTCGCGCACGAAACAGTGATGCCAAAAGCCTCGACCAATGTCTCAACCAGCTTGTTTGTTTCCTCCAGCGCACGAACGCTCACCAGCCGGCAACGGGTGAGCGACATGTCCGGCACCGCATTCAGACTTTCAATCAATGCGAGATTCGAACCGACAACGCCCTCCGCCACGGCGGCCACCCTGTCGACACCCAGCACTCGCCATTTGATAAAGCTATTCCCACAGTCGAGTTCAAGAATCATCACGCAACCTCAGGCTTAGCTCACCACCGCTGTAAGTTTTCTCAACACCGTCAACGCTCAAGCGCAACGCACCTTGACGGTCAACACCGAGTACCACTCCATCAATACGATTCACACCGGCGATAAGCGATACCGCCCGCCCTTGCCATGCATGATTGCTCTCCCATTCCTCCTGGAGAGCTGAAAAGCCAGACTCCCTGTGCCGATCCAGGTAGCGCTGGAGCTGCAAGCTGACTTGGGCCACCAAGGCATTACGATCAGCAGCAGAACCCGTCTCAAGCTGTACCGACGTCCATTGCTGGTCAACCTCGGCCTTCTGCATATTCACGTTGATGCCGATGCCGACAACCACGTGACAGATGTCTGCCGGATCCCCCACTAACTCCAGCAATATTCCAGCAATCTTCTTCTGCCCGACCAATACGTCGTTTGGCCATTTCAAGGCTGCGCCCTGCACACCCGACTCTCGCAAAGCCTGGATGACCGCCAAACCCACCACAAGACTCAAGCCCTCCAATTGCCCGAGGCCATCCTCAATACGCAGCACGAGACTGTAATAGATATTTTGGGCGAATGGACTGACCCACTTTCGGCCACGCCTGCCTCGGCCAGCTGTTTGCTGCTCAGCCAATACCAGAACCGGCGCGGCTTGCGCAGCACCCACCAAGCGCAACGCCTCAGCATTGGTGGAATCAATCGAGTCATGAACGTGGATAGGCCACGGCGCCGACGGCACACTTCGCGCAATCTCTTCTGCATTCAAAAACACCAGCGGCGCTGCTAGCTGGTATCCCTTACCACGCACCTTATGAATAGGTAGATTCAATTCAGCCTCAAGAAGCTGAAGCTGCTTCCACACGGCACTGCGGCTAACGCCTAGGGCGGCACCCAGCGCCTCCCCGGAATGGAATCGGCCATCTTTCAGAAGTTCTAACAGCGTAAGCATGCAGGTATCGCCTCACAATGAGGCACGCATAATAGCCATGCGAAGAGGCATTGCATAGAAAGGCCGCACATCCCCAGCCGGAGATATATACCCCTGGCACTTTTCGACCGTCCAAAACAAAACCCCATCTGCTTTCGCAAATGGGGTTTCGGAATTTAATCTTGACGATGACCTACTCTCACATGGGGAAACCCCACACTACCATCGGCGATGCATCGTTTCACTACTGAGTTCGGGATGGGATCAGGTGGTTCCAATGCTCTATGGTCGTCAAGAAATTCGGGTACTGAGTCGTGGCCAGATGGCCTCGCTTCAGCAAATTGGGTATGGGATAGAAGTCGGTGTTTTGTGAGCCTCGAACTTTCGGTTCATTGCGTCTTCACACACCGCAATCTGATGCTTCTGCTTTTTTAAAGTCAGGAGTAGTCAAATTGCTTGGGTGTTATATGGTCAAGCCTCACGGGCAATTAGTATTGGTTAGCTCAACGCCTCACAGCGCTTACACACCCAACCTATCAACGTCGTAGTCTTCGACGGCCCTTCAGGGGACTCAAGGTCCCAGTGAGATCTCATCTTGAGGCTAGTTTCCCGCTTAGATGCTTTCAGCGGTTATCTATTCCGAACATAGCTACCCGGCAATGCCACTGGCGTGACAACCGGAACACCAGAGGTTCGTCCACTCCGGTCCTCTCGTACTAGGAGCAGCCCCTCTCAAATCTCAAACGTCCACGGCAGATAGGGACCGAACTGTCTCACGACGTTCTAAACCCAGCTCGCGTACCACTTTAAATGGCGAACAGCCATACCCTTGGGACCGGCTTCAGCCCCAGGATGTGATGAGCCGACATCGAGGTGCCAAACACCGCCGTCGATATGAACTCTTGGGCGGTATCAGCCTGTTATCCCCGGAGTACCTTTTATCCGTTGAGCGATGGCCCTTCCATACAGAACCACCGGATCACTAAGACCTACTTTCGTACCTGCTCGACGTGTCTGTCTCGCAGTCAAGCGCGCTTTTGCCTTTATACTCTACGACCGATTTCCGACCGGTCTGAGCGCACCTTCGTACTCCTCCGTTACTCTTTAGGAGGAGACCGCCCCAGTCAAACTACCCACCATACACTGTCCTCGATCCGGATAACGGACCTGAGTTAGAACCTCAAAGTTGCCAGGGTGGTATTTCAAGGTTGGCTCCACGCGAACTGGCGTCCACGCTTCAAAGCCTCCCACCTATCCTACACAAGCAAATTCAAAGTCCAGTGCAAAGCTATAGTAAAGGTTCACGGGGTCTTTCCGTCTAGCCGCGGATACACTGCATCTTCACAGCGATTTCAATTTCACTGAGTCTCGGGTGGAGACAGCGCCGCCATCGTTACGCCATTCGTGCAGGTCGGAACTTACCCGACAAGGAATTTCGCTACCTTAGGACCGTTATAGTTACGGCCGCCGTTTACCGGGGCTTCGATCAAGAGCTTCGCGTTAGCTAACCCCATCAATTAACCTTCCGGCACCGGGCAGGCGTCACACCCTATACGTCCACTTTCGTGTTTGCAGAGTGCTGTGTTTTTAATAAACAGTCGCAGCGGCCTGGTATCTTCGACCGGCATGAGCTTACGGAGCAAGTCCTTCACCCTCACCGGCGCACCTTCTCCCGAAGTTACGGTGCCATTTTGCCTAGTTCCTTCACCCGAGTTCTCTCAAGCGCCTTGGTATTCTCTACCCAACCACCTGTGTCGGTTTGGGGTACGGTTCCTGGTTACCTGAAGCTTAGAAGCTTTTCTTGGAAGCATGGCATCAACCACTTCGTCGTCTAAAAGACAACTCGTCATCAGCTCTCGGCCTTAGAATCCCGGATTTACCTAAGATTCCAGCCTACCACCTTAAACTTGGACAACCAACGCCAAGCTGGCCTAGCCTTCTCCGTCCCTCCATCGCAATAACCAGAAGTACAGGAATATTAACCTGTTTTCCATCGACTACGCTTTTCAGCCTCGCCTTAGGGACCGACTAACCCTGCGTCGATTAACGTTGCGCAGGAAACCTTGGTCTTTCGGCGTGGGTGTTTTTCACACCCATTGTCGTTACTCATGTCAGCATTCGCACTTCTGATACCTCCAGCAAGCTTCTCAACTCACCTTCACAGGCTTACAGAACGCTCCTCTACCGCATCACTTACGTGATACCCGTAGCTTCGGTGTATGGTTTGAGCCCCGTTACATCTTCCGCGCAGGCCGACTCGACTAGTGAGCTATTACGCTTTCTTTAAAGGGTGGCTGCTTCTAAGCCAACCTCCTAGCTGTCTAAGCCTTCCCACATCGTTTCCCACTTAACCATAACTTTGGGACCTTAGCTGACGGTCTGGGTTGTTTCCCTTTTCACGACGGACGTTAGCACCCGCCGTGTGTCTCCCATGCTCGGCACTTGTAGGTATTCGGAGTTTGCATCGGTTTGGTAAGTCGGGATGACCCCCTAGCCGAAACAGTGCTCTACCCCCTACAGTGATACATGAGGCGCTACCTAAATAGCTTTCGAGGAGAACCAGCTATCTCCGAGCTTGATTAGCCTTTCACTCCGATCCACAGGTCATCCGCTAACTTTTCAACGGTAGTCGGTTCGGTCCTCCAGTTAGTGTTACCCAACCTTCAACCTGCCCATGGATAGATCGCCCGGTTTCGGGTCTATTCCCAGCGACTAGACGCCCTATTAAGACTCGCTTTCGCTACGCCTCCCCTATTCGGTTAAGCTCGCCACTGAAAATAAGTCGCTGACCCATTATACAAAAGGTACGCAGTCACCCAACAAAGTAGGCTCCCACTGCTTGTACGCATACGGTTTCAGGATCTATTTCACTCCCCTCTCCGGGGTTCTTTTCGCCTTTCCCTCACGGTACTAGTTCACTATCGGTCAGTCAGTAGTATTTAGCCTTGGAGGATGGTCCCCCCATATTCAGACAAAGTTTCTCGTGCTCCGTCCTACTCGATTTCATGACTAAGAGATTTTCGCGTACAGGGCTATCACCCACTATGGCCGCACTTTCCAGAGCGTTCCGCTAATCTCAAAGCCACTTAAGGGCTAGTCCCCGTTCGCTCGCCACTACTAAGGGAATCTCGGTTGATTTCTTTTCCTCAGGGTACTTAGATGTTTCAGTTCCCCTGGTTCGCTCCATACACCTATGTATTCAGTGTAAGGTAACCATCTTATGATGGCTGGGTTCCCCCATTCAGACATCTCCGGATCAAAGTCTGTTTGCCGACTCCCCGAAGCTTTTCGCAGGCTACCACGTCTTTCATCGCCTCTGACTGCCAAGGCATCCACCGTATGCGCTTCTTCACTTGACCATATAACCCCAAGCAATCTGGTTATACTGTGAAGACAACATTCGCCGAAAATTCGATCATACTCAATTAAGAGCGACTCACAAATTTTACCTTAGCCTGAGCCGTTACCAGTGAAAGTAACGGTCAGTCTATCTTTCTATCACATACCCAAATTTTTAAAGAACGATCTAATCAAAGACTAGAAATCAATATTCACAGCGGAATACTCATTTCTAAACTCTAACAGCAGAAACAGTTAATGGTGGAGCCAAACGGGATCGAACCGTTGACCTCCTGCGTGCAAGGCAGGCGCTCTCCCAGCTGAGCTATGGCCCCATAACAAAATTGGTGGGTCTGGGCAGATTCGAACTGCCGACCTCACCCTTATCAGGGGTGCGCTCTAACCAACTGAGCTACAGACCCAATTTCGAGCGCAACTGATTAGCTAAGAGCTATCAGCTTGGAGCTTAAAGCTGCTTCTATCGTCTTCTTCAATGAATCAAGCAATTCGTGTGGGAGCTCATGAAGCAGCTGATGTCGTCGATTAAGGAGGTGATCCAGCCGCAGGTTCCCCTACGGCTACCTTGTTACGACTTCACCCCAGTCATGAATCACACCGTGGTAACCGTCCTCCCGAAGGTTAGACTAGCTACTTCTGGTGCAACCCACTCCCATGGTGTGACGGGCGGTGTGTACAAGGCCCGGGAACGTATTCACCGCGACATTCTGATTCGCGATTACTAGCGATTCCGACTTCACGCAGTCGAGTTGCAGACTGCGATCCGGACTACGATCGGTTTTCTGGGATTAGCTCCACCTCGCGGCTTGGCAACCCTCTGTACCGACCATTGTAGCACGTGTGTAGCCCAGGCCGTAAGGGCCATGATGACTTGACGTCATCCCCACCTTCCTCCGGTTTGTCACCGGCAGTCTCCTTAGAGTGCCCACCATAACGTGCTGGTAACTAAGGACAAGGGTTGCGCTCGTTACGGGACTTAACCCAACATCTCACGACACGAGCTGACGACAGCCATGCAGCACCTGTCTCAATGTTCCCGAAGGCACCAATCCATCTCTGGAAAGTTCATTGGATGTCAAGGCCTGGTAAGGTTCTTCGCGTTGCTTCGAATTAAACCACATGCTCCACCGCTTGTGCGGGCCCCCGTCAATTCATTTGAGTTTTAACCTTGCGGCCGTACTCCCCAGGCGGTCAACTTAATGCGTTAGCTGCGCCACTAAGAGCTCAAGGCTCCCAACGGCTAGTTGACATCGTTTACGGCGTGGACTACCAGGGTATCTAATCCTGTTTGCTCCCCACGCTTTCGCACCTCAGTGTCAGTGTTGGTCCAGGTGGTCGCCTTCGCCACTGGTGTTCCTTCCTATATCTACGCATTTCACCGCTACACAGGAAATTCCACCACCCTCTACCACACTCTAGTCAGTCAGTTTTGAATGCAGTTCCCAGGTTGAGCCCGGGGATTTCACATCCAACTTAACAAACCACCTACGCGCGCTTTACGCCCAGTAATTCCGATTAACGCTTGCACCCTCTGTATTACCGCGGCTGCTGGCACAGAGTTAGCCGGTGCTTATTCTGTCGGTAACGTCAAAACAATCACGTATTAGGTAACTGCCCTTCCTCCCAACTTAAAGTGCTTTACAATCCGAAGACCTTCTTCACACACGCGGCATGGCTGGATCAGGCTTTCGCCCATTGTCCAATATTCCCCACTGCTGCCTCCCGTAGGAGTCTGGACCGTGTCTCAGTTCCAGTGTGACTGATCATCCTCTCAGACCAGTTACGGATCGTCGCCTTGGTGAGCCATTACCTCACCAACTAGCTAATCCGACCTAGGCTCATCTGATAGCGCAAGGCCCGAAGGTCCCCTGCTTTCTCCCGTAGGACGTATGCGGTATTAGCGTCCGTTTCCGAACGTTATCCCCCACTACCAGGCAGATTCCTAGGCATTACTCACCCGTCCGCCGCTCTCAAGAGAAGCAAGCTTCTCTCTACCGCTCGACTTGCATGTGTTAGGCCTGCCGCCAGCGTTCAATCTGAGCCATGATCAAACTCTTCAGTTCAAACATCTTTGGGTTTTTAAGAAACCCTAAACTTGGCCCAGCAATCGTTGGTTACATCTTTGATTTCTCGCGGAGTAACTTGTGATGCTGATAATCTTGTTGACTATCAGCCTGACTCCACAAGCACCCACACGAATTGCTTGATTCAGTTGTTAAAGAGCGGTTGGTTAAGAGCTATTCGTCTCAACCGAGGCGCGCATTCTACAGCAGCCTCATTTGCTGTCAAGCGGTTATTTTCAGAAGTTTTCGAAGATTTCTTCAACAACTTCAACCACTTGCGCTTGCGATCTCTCGTAAGCGGGAGGCGAATTCTACAGCGTTACACGCTGCTGTCAACACCTCTTTTTCAACTTCCTTTTGGCTTCGATGAACTGAAGCAACTTACCGTCGAAACCTACTTAACTCATTGTTTACCAATAAGTTTTCCGTTTCGACTGCGCCGGAAGTGGGGCGAATTATAGAGCGATATAATTCGCCGTCAAGCCCTAATTAACGACTTATTCGGATTTGAGCGTGATACGCGCAAATGCCTTCTTGCCCGCCTGGCAAACGTGAGTCGCGCCTAGCTCGTATATAAAGGTGCGATCAACCACCTCGCCATCTATACGCACACCACCCGAACCGAGAAGATCACGGGCAACCGCTGAGTTCTTCACCAGGCCCGCCTTATTAAGGACAGCTGCGATCGGCATTGCCTCTGCCGCCGTCAACTCGATCTCCGGCAGATCGTCCGGCAACTCGCCATCCTTCATACGATTACCGGCCGCACGGTGAGCGTTGGCCGCAGCCTCTTCACCATGAAAACGCGCCACGATCTCTTCGGCCAGCTTGATCTTCACATCACGCGGGTTGGCACCTGCCTCCACATCAGCACGCAACGCATTGATCTCATCCATCGAGCGGAAGCTCAGCAACTCGAAGTAACGCCACATCAATGAATCCGGAATCGAAACCAGCTTGCCGTACATCACGCCCGGGGCCTCCTGGATACCGACATAGTTGCCCAGCGACTTGGACATCTTCTTGACACCGTCCAACCCCTCCAGCAACGGCATGGTCAAGATGCACTGAGCTTCCTGCCCATAGGCACGCTGCAGCTCACGCCCCATCAACAGGTTGAACTTCTGATCCGTCCCGCCCAGCTCGACATCCGCACGCAACGCCACCGAGTCATACCCCTGGACCAACGGGTAAAGAAACTCATGGATAGCGATCGGCTGATTGGTGGAATAGCGCTTGTCGAAGTCATCGCGCTCGAGCATGCGCGCGACGGTGTATTGCGACGTCAGGCGGATGAAGTCCGCCGGCCCCATCTGGTCCATCCAGGTGGAGTTGAATGCCACCTCGGTTTTGGCCGGATCAAGGATTTTGAATACCTGGGTCTTGTAGGTCTCGGCATTGTCGAGCACTTGCTCGCGAGTGAGCGGCGGACGCGTTGCGCTCTTGCCGCTCGGGTCGCCGATCATCCCGGTGAAGTCACCGATAAGGAAGATGACTTGATGACCCAGCTCCTGGAACTGACGCAGCTTATTAATAAGCACGGTATGGCCAAGGTGCAGATCCGGCGCGGTTGGGTCAAAGCCGGCCTTAATACGCAGGGGCTGGCCACGCTTGAGCTTTTCGACCAGCTCAGCTTCGACCAACAGTTCTTCCGCACCACGTTTTATCAGCGCTAGCTGCTCTTCAACCGACTTCATAACAGACCCGCAAGGCTCAGATTCAAAAGGGAACCAACCATACAAGATCAGGGACTAATTACAAGTTTTGCCCTGCGCACGGACACCATTGCGCAAGCCCAGCGTTCGCGAGCTTGCGCCACAGATGATTTGGTTATATTTTATACAGTTATTTCATCTTCATCATGTCATTCATCTTTTCCATTTCATCTTCAAAGTCAAAATACCTATGACCACTGAACCGTCTAAAGCGCCGCCGCTTTACCCGAAGACCCACCTGCTCGCCGCAAGTGGTATCGCCGCCCTTCTCAGCCTGGCACTCCTGGTATTCCCTTCCAGTGACGTAGAAGCCAAACGAACATCCCTAAGCCTCGACCTGGAAAGCCCTGTCGAGCAACTGACACAAGATCAAGACGCTTCCGACGCGCAACAAGCCACAAATACCCCTGCTGAGTCTCCGTTCGCACAGATTGAAAATACGCCCGAAGAAACTCAGGAAGCCGCCCAGGAAAAGCCCGCAGCAGTTGCAGCCAAGAGTCCTCAGCACCGTGAAGTGATCGTGAGTAAAGGCGACACACTGTCAACGCTGTTCGAAAAGGTCGGATTGCCTGCCGCCACCGTCAATGACGTCCTGGCCACCGATAAGCAAGCCAAGCAATTCACCCAGCTCAAACATGGGCAGAAGCTTGAGTTCGAACTGACGCCCGATGGCCAATTGAACAACCTGCACACCAATATCAATGACCTGGAAAGCATCAGCCTGAGCAAAGGCGCAAAGGGTTTTGCCTTCAATCGCATCACCACCAAACCGGTCATGCGCTCTGCCTACGTACACGGCGTGATCAATAGCTCGCTGTCGCAATCCGCCGCCCGGGCGGGCCTGTCCCACAGCATGACCATGGACATGGCCAGCGTATTTGGCTACGACATCGACTTCGCCCAGGACATTCGCCAGGGTGACGAATTCGATGTGATCTACGAGCAGAAAGTTGCCAACGGCAAGGTGGTCGGCACTGGCAACATCCTTTCTGCGCGCTTCACCAACCGCGGCAAAACCTATACCGCAGTACGCTACACCAACAAACAGGGCAACAGCAGTTACTACACCGCAGATGGCAACAGCATGCGCAAGGCGTTCATCCGTACACCGGTGGACTTCGCTCGTATTAGCTCGCGTTTCTCCATGGGTCGCAAGCATCCAATTCTGAACAAAATCCGCGCTCACAAAGGTGTCGACTATGCCGCTCCCCGTGGCACGCCAATCAAGGCAGCTGGCGACGGTAAGGTTCTGTTGGCCGGGCGTCGCGGTGGTTACGGCAACACGGTGATCATCCAGCACGGCAACACCTACCGTACGCTGTATGGCCACATGCAAGGGTTTGCCAAGGGCGTCAAAACCGGTGGCAACGTGAAGCAAGGGCAAGTGATCGGTTACATCGGCACGACCGGCCTGTCCACCGGGCCGCACTTGCATTATGAATTCCAGGTCAACGGAGTACACGTTGATCCATTGGGCCAGAAACTGCCGATGGCCGACCCGATCGCCAAAGCAGAACGCGCGCGCTTCATGCAACAAAGCCAGCCGCTGATGGCCCGTATGGATCAGGAGCGCTCCACCCTGCTGGCTTCGGCGAAGCGTTAAGGCATGCCGCGTTATATCGGTGTGATGTCCGGGACCAGCCTCGATGGCCTGGATATCGCCCTTATCGAACAAGATTCGGCGATCAGTCTGATCGCCACCCATTACATCCCCATGCCTGCCCCCCTGCGCGCCGAGCTGCTCAGCCTGTGCGCCAGCGGCCCGGACGAGATCGCCCGTTCGGCAATCGCCCAGCAATCCTGGGTGACACTCGCCGCTCAAGGCATCCACACTTTGCTGGACCAGCAAAACCTCACACCCCAGGACATCCGTGCGATTGGCAGCCACGGGCAGACCATCCGCCATGAACCTGCCCGAGGTTTTACGGTACAGATCGGCAATCCTGCGTTGCTCACCGAGCTGACTGGTATCACGGTGGTCAGTGACTTCCGCAGCCGCGACGTTGCCGCAGGCGGTCAGGGCGCCCCCTTGGTACCTGCCTTCCACGAGGCGCTGTTCGGTGAAAGTACCGGCAAACGTGCGGTGTTGAATGTCGGTGGTTTCAGCAACCTGAGCCTGATAGAAACCGGCAGGCCGGTATCGGGCTTCGACTGCGGCCCGGGTAATGTCTTGCTGGACGCGTGGATTCATCATCAACGTGGCGAGCACTTTGATCGTGACGGGCAATGGGCAGCCAGCGGCAAGGTTCAGCCGCAGTTACTCAACACGCTGCTCAGCGACCCTTTTTTCGCGACCAAAGGCCCGAAAAGTACCGGCCGGGAAGTTTTTAACCTGCGTTGGCTGCAGCAACATCTCGACGGGCTGCCAGCGTTTCTTCCCGAGGACGTGCAAGCCACATTGCTGGAGCTGACCAGCCTGACTATCGTCGAATCTCTGCAAAGCGCCCAACCTCAGACAGAAACCCTGTTGATATGCGGCGGCGGCGCTCACAACGGGACGCTGATGGATCGATTGGCCGCGCTGCTACCGTCCACACAGGTCAGTAGCACCGCGTTCTATGGTGTAGACCCCGACTGGGTGGAAGCCATGGCCTTCGCCTGGCTGGCCCACTGCTGCCTGGAAGGCATCGCCGCGAACCGACCTAGCGTCACAGGTGCTCGCGGGCTGCGCGTACTGGGCGCGATCTACCCGGCCTGATCTCCAGGCAGCAAAACGCCGCTTGGCCGATCAAAGCCAAGCGGCGTTTTTTATGCGTGCAGATCAGGCTTCGATCAGATCGAGAACGAAGACCCACAACCACAGGTCGTCGTAGCGTTAGGGTTCTTGATCACGAAACGCGACCCCTCGAGCCCTTCCTGGTAATCCACTTCAGCACCCGCCAGGTACTGGAAGCTCATCGGATCAACGACCAGGCTCACGCCCTCGCGCTCAACGATGGTGTCGTCATCGGCCACATCTTCATCGAAGGTAAAACCGTACTGAAACCCTGAACAACCGCCGCCCGTAACGAATACGCGCAGCTTCAAGCGATCATTACCCTCTTCATCGACCAGGCTCTTCACCTTGTGCGCAGCACCGTGGGTGAATTGCAAAGCCGTGGGGGTGAAGGATTCAACGCTCATGCTGATAATCTCCCGGCGTAGCGCCGCCATATGCGTAATGGCCGGTATTATCCGCTTCTCCTAGAAAAGCGGTCAACTATTATGGGAGCAGCGACAAGCTTCAAGCCGTTGAGGTCCGAGCTTGCCGCTGACAACTTGAAGCTTGCGGCTGCCTTTAAGGCAACATGCCCGCATGGGACAAGCCCAACTTCTCATCCAGACCAAACAGGATGTTCATGTTCTGCACCGCCTGGCCCGATGCGCCCTTGACCAGGTTATCGATCACCGACAATACCACCACCAGGTCGCCATCCTGCGGACGATGCACCGCAATCCGGCACACGTTGGCGCCCCGCACGCTACGGGTTTCCGGATGGCTACCCGCCGGCATCACATCGACGAACGGTTCGTTGGCATAACGCTTTTCGAACAATGCCTGCAGGTCTACCGAGCGATCGACAACGGTCGCATACAACGTGGAGTGGATCCCACGGATCATCGGCGTCAGGTGCGGTACGAAGGTCAGGCCCACATCCTTACCCGCAGCACGGCGCAACCCCTGGCGGATTTCAGGCAGGTGACGATGCCCTTTTACCGCATAGGCCTTCATGCTTTCCGACGTCTCGGAGTACAGCGAGCCTACTGCGGCCCCACGACCGGCTCCGCTGACGCCCGACTTGCAGTCCGCGATCAGACGCGAAGCATCCGCCAAGCCGGCTTCCAGCAGCGGCAGGAAACCCAGCTGGGTCGCAGTCGGGTAGCAACCCGGCACCGCGATCAGGCGGGCCTGCTTGATCTGTTCACGATTGACTTCCGGCAAGCCGTACACCGCCTCCTCCAGTAACTCTGGCGCGCCGTGGGGCTGGCCGTACCACTTGGCCCACTCATCGGCATCTTGCAGGCGGAAGTCCGCCGACAGATCGATAACCTTGGTGCCCGCCGCCAATAGCTCGCCAGCCAACGCGTGCGCAACCCCGTGAGGCGTGGCGAAGAACACCACATCGCAGGCGCCCAACGTCTTGATGTCCGGCACACTGAAGGCCAGGCCGTCATAGTGGCCTCGCAGATTGGGGTACATATCGGCCACGGCCAGGCCAGCCTCGGAGCGTGAAGTGATAACCACCACCTCAGCCTGCGGATGCTGAGCCAACAGACGCAGCAATTCGACACCGGTGTAACCCGTGCCGCCGACGATACCGACCTTGACCATAAACCTGCCCTCAACGAACCCACTGGAAAGCCGTCGATAATAGGGGCCGTATCGCCCTGCGACAACCGCCAACGTGACGTACGGGCGCATGAGCTACTACTATCTTCGCTACCGTGAACCTGGGAATTACTGAAAATGCTCTATCTATGGGTCAAAGCCTTCCATATCGTCAGCATCGTCTGCTGGTTTGCCGGGCTGTTCTACCTGCCACGCCTGTTTGTCTACCACGCCCAAAGCGAAGACACCGTCAGCAAGGAGCGCTTCAGCGTCATGGAACGCAAGCTGTACCGGGGCATCATGGGCCCGGCGATGGTTGCCACGCTGGTCTTCGGCATCTGGTTGCTGGCGCTCAACCCCGGTATCTTCCAATCGGGCGCGTGGATCCACGCCAAACTCACCCTGGTCGTCCTGCTGATCGGCTACCACCACATGTGCGGCGCGCAGGTAAAACGCTTCGCCCGTGGCGAAAACACCCGCAGCCATGTCTTTTATCGCTGGTTCAATGAAGTGCCCGTTCTGATATTGCTGGCGGTCGTAATTCTGGTCGTGGTCAAACCGTTTTAACGTCAATTATCCGGGGAACCTCCAATGTCGCTGCCCGCCCTGCTTGAACAACGTTTGCGCCTGCCTGTGGTGGCTGCGCCGATGTTCCTGATTTCCAACCCGCAACTGGTGCTGGCCTGCTGCCGCAACGGGGTCGTCGGCAGTTTCCCGGCGCTCAATCAACGCGAAAGCAGCGGTTTCAAGGCCTGGCTGGAGGAAATCGAAGCCGGCCTGGCGCTGTTGGATAACCCGGCGCCCTATGCCGTCAACCTGATCGTGCACAACAGTAACCCACGACTGGCGGCCGACCTGGCGATCTGCGTCGAGCACAAAGTGCCCATCGTTATCACCAGCCTCGGTGCGGTGAAGGAACTGGTCGATGCCGTGCACAGCTACGGCGGCCTGGTGTTTCATGACGTAACTACTCGTCGCCATGCCGAAAAAGCCGCTGAAGCGGGCGTCGACGGCCTGATCGCGGTCGCCGCCGGCGCGGGTGGTCACGCCGGCACCTGGAGCCCGTTTGCGCTGATTGCCGAGATACGCCAGTTCTTCGACAAAACCCTGTTGCTGGCCGGCTGTCTCAACCACGGTCGGGAGATTCTCGCCGCCCAAGTGCTTGGCGCGGACCTGGCGTATTTCGGCACGCGCTTTATCGGCACCACCGAAAGCCATGCCCCGGATGCGTATAAAGAGATGCTGCTCACAGCGCGCGCCGCCGACATCGTGCACACTCCGGCTGTTTCCGGCGTACCTGCAAGCTTTATGCGCCAGAGCCTGGAAAACGCCGGTTTTGATCTCGCTGCTCTTCAAGGCAAAGGTGAGGTCAACCTCGGCTCCAAGCTCAAACCGTTGAGCGATGAGGCCAAAGCATGGAAGACTGTATGGTCTGCCGGCCAAGGCGTCGGTGAGATCAATGATTTGCCGAGCGTGGATGAACTCGTCGCGCGACTGGATGCGCAATACCGCCAGGCACGCGAAAACGCGGCACAATTGCGCTGGCCACGTTGAACCAAATACCAGGCCTGCCAATTGGGCAGCCTGCATACCCTCCCCTGATCAAGTGACAAGGATGCCCGCATGAGCGACAGCCGTTTCAAGATTGTGTTCGACGGAGCCTTGCGCCCGGGTGTCGAAAGCACCACCGCCAAACTGAACCTCGCCGAGCTGTTCAAGAGCGATGTCGAGGCGATCGAAAAGCTTTTCACCGGCCGCCCGGTTGCGCTCAAGCGCGATCTGTCCCGCGCCGATGCCGACACCTACCTCACCGCCTTGCAAAACGCCGGGGTCGAGGCACGTATCGAAGCCGAACAACCCGTGGCTTTCAGCCTTGCCGAAACCCACGAGACAGGCGCATCGGCCTCGGACTTCTCGCACGCCGCCGCATCGCCTTACGCACCGCCACGCGCTGCGGTCGGTGATAACTTGCCGGAGTACGCCACGCTCAAGGTCTTCACTATCCACGGGCGTATCGGTCGCCTGCGCTATCTCGCCTGGACGCTGGCACTGACCGTCGCGATGCTTGTGGCTGCAGGCATCATCAGTACCGTGGGTTTCGCGGTGGCCACTGCCTCGCCAACGATCGCGATCATTCTCGGCTCGCTGCTGGGCTTTGCACTGTTCGTTGCGCTCGTCGTGGTAAGCGTGCAAATCGGCGTGCAGCGCCTGCACGACCTGGGCTGGTCTGGCTGGCTGTATTTGCTGAACCTGGTTCCGCTGGTGAACAGCGTGTTCCCTCTGCTGCTGCTGGTACTGCCGGGTAACACTGGCGCCAACCAGTACGGTGCGCCCCCACCGCGCAACTCCACAGCGGTTAAAATCCTGGCTTCGTTGTGGCTGGCGTTTATCCCGTTGATGCTCATCGTCGTGGTCACCCTGGGCATGAACGGCTACCTGGATCAACTCGAAGCCAACATGGGCAGCAGCTATGAAAGCAGCTCCCTGAGCACCGATGAAGACGCCGACCAGAGCGGCATCGTTGATGAAGACGCCGCGCAAAGTGCTGACGACGCGGCCGAACCTGTAGACTCTCCAGAACAGTGAAGAAACGCCCGCCGCCTGTGATGCCTCTGTCACAGGCCGGCGGCGTTGCGATGGAGAAAGGCATGACCCGTTACGCTCTGATCACCGGTGCCTCCAGCGGTATCGGCCTGGCTTTGGCCGAAGCCCTGGCCCGACGTGGCCGCAGCTTGATTCTGGTGGCCCGCCAGCGTGATCAGTTGGAAAGCATTGCGATCGAATTGACTCAGCGTTTCGGCGTCGAGGTGCTATTTCGCGCCTGTGACCTTGGCGAGCCGCTGCGGTTGTCGGGTTTTTTGCTGGAACTCGAAGAAGGTGAGCGGCAGATCGACCTGCTGGTCAACTGCGCCGGTATCGGCACCAGCGGGCCGTTCCTGGCCCAGGACTGGATGACCGAGCAAGACCTGATCGAAGTCAACATCCTCGCCCTGACCCGCATGTGCCATGCGTTGGGCAATGCCATGGCGCTGCACGGCGGCGGGCAGATTCTCAACGTGGCTTCGGTCGCCGCCTTCCAGCCAGGCCCGTGGATGAGCAGCTACTACGCGAGCAAAGCCTTTGTGCTGCACTTCTCCGAAGGCTTGCGCGAGGAACTGAAGACCTGTGGCATCAACGTCTCGGTGCTGTGCCCCGGCCCCACGCGCACCGCCTTCTTCGGTACCGCGCAAATGGACACCGCAAAGCTCGACCGCAGCCAACAGTTGATGAGCCCCGAAGAAGTCGCGCTCTACACCGTGCGTGCGCTGGAGAAGAACAAGGCCATTATCATCCCCGGACGGCGCAACCGCTGGCTGGCATTCAGCCCACGCCTGAGCCCGCGCTGGCTGACCCGCAAAATTGCCGGCGCCATCAACAAGGCCTATTGCCCACGTTGACCGCTTAAGTACACTCACCTTCACTTTCACCCTGGAGAAACAGCTGTGGATACTCTGTTCACCAAGATCATCAACCGGGAAATACCCGCGAACATCATCTATGAAGATGACCAAGTCCTGGCTTTCCACGACATCGCCCCACAGGCGCCGGTCCATTTTCTGGTCATCCCGAAAAAGCCCATTCGCACCCTCAATGACCTGACCGAAGACGACAAAGCCCTGGCCGGCCATATCCTGTTCACCGCCCAGCGCCTGGCGGTGGAACTAGGCTGCGAAAAAGGCTTCCGCGTGGTGATGAACTGCAACGAAGACGGCGGGCAGACCGTTTACCACATTCATATGCATGTGCTGGGTCAGCGCCAGATGAACTGGCCACCGGGCTGAGTGCGCGGGGCAAATTGACTCAGCGCAAACGCGCCGTCCTCTCTTGCGGTAAACTGGCCGCCGAGATTCTTCCCGGAGGTCAGCATGACTACCCAACGTCACTACTCGCCGATTGACCGTCTATTGCTGCAAGCCGACACGGCCATGCGTACGCTGCTGCCGTTCAGCGGCCAACCGTACCGCCCGTCACCCGCCATCGTGCAGCCGGACGCACAGATGAGCGAGACCGAAACACGCCATGTGGCCGGCCTGATGCGCATCAACCATACCGGTGAAGTCTGTGCTCAGGCGTTGTACCAGGGCCAGGCGCTGACCGCCAAGTTACCGCAGGTACGTGCAGCGATGGAGCACGCGGCCGAGGAAGAGATCGACCACCTGGCGTGGTGCGAACAACGCATCCGCCAGCTGGGCAGTCATCCCAGTGTGCTGAACCCGCTGTTCTACGGTTTGTCGTTCGGTATCGGCGCCGCTGCCGGCCTGATCAGTGACAAGGTCAGCCTTGGTTTTGTCGCAGCCACCGAACGTCAGGTCTGCAAGCACCTGGACGAACACCTTGAACAACTGCCGGCCGAGGACGAAAAATCCCGAGCCATTCTTGAGCAGATGCGCATCGATGAAGAACATCACGCTGAAAGCGCACTGGATGCCGGTGGCTTCCGCTTTCCTGCGCCGGTGAGATTCGGCATGAGCATGCTGGCCAAAGTCATGACCAAGAGCACCTACAGAATCTGAAGCATGGAGATCATTCCCACGCTCCGCGTGGGAATGCCACCCAGGACGCCCCGCGTCCCGCTTTCAGCGCAAAATCCGGCACCTGCGCAAGGGTGACGCGGAGCGTCACGAGTTGCATTCCCACGCAGAGCGTGGGAACGATCAACCCAACTCGACGATTTCGTAGTCATGGGTAATGGCCACACCGGCCGCGCCCAACATGATCGACGCCGAGCAGTACTTCTCTGCCGACAGCTCGATGGCACGCTTGACCTGCGCTTCCTTCAGCGCGCGCCCCTTTACCACAAAATGCATATGGATCTTGGTAAACACCTTGGGATCTTCGGTTGCGCGTTCGGCTTCCAGAAAGGCTTCGCAGCTTTCCACGGCCTGACGGGATTTTTTCAGGATACTGACCACGTCGAAATTGCTGCAACCGCCGACACCCAGCAGCAACATTTCCATCGGGCGTACACCCAGGTTGCGGCCACCGGCTTCCGGCGGGCCGTCCATGACCACCACATGGCCACTGCCCGATTCACCGAGGAACATGGCTTCGCCCGCCCATTGGATGCGTGCCTTCATCGCCCAGACTCCACTGCTAAAAAAGGGTCGCCAGCTTAGCACAGGGCCTCGCAGCGGCAGCGCCCTGCAGGAAAACGATCAATAACAGCGTTTGCCGGTGAAATACGCTAATCGAGTCAGAATGTGTCTGGTAAGCTGGCGCCAAATCAATGGCGCATTGCCATCGTTTGTACAGCGTGTATCAATGCCGGTCGCGCTGATAAAAACAAATCCAACCACATCGTGCAGTTTTTCGGGATACAACCATGGTTGCTCTTACTCCCACACCCAAGATCAAGAACCTCGACAAGCTGCTGATGCATTGCCAGCGCCGGCGTCATCCGGCCAAGCACAACATCATCTGCGCGGGCGAGCGCTCCGAAACACTGTTCTTCATTATCAAGGGCTCGGTCACCATCCTGATTGAGGACGAAGACGGTCGCGAAATGATCATCGCCTACCTCAACACCGGGGATTTCTTCGGCGAGCTGGGGCTGTTCGAGCAGGCCGGCAAGGAGCAACAGCGCAGCGCTTGGGTGCGCACCAAGGTGGAGTGCGAAGTGGCTGAGATCAGCTATACGAAATTTCGCGAACTGGCCCAACATGATCCCGACATTCTGTATGCCCTGAGTGGGCAGATCGCCCAACGTCTGCGCGATACCACGCGCAAGGTCGGCGACCTGGCGTTCTTCGACGTGACCGGGCGTGTCGCTCGCTGCCTGCTGGAGCTGTGCAAGCAGCCAGACGCCATGACCCACCCCGACGGGATGCAGATCAAGGTCACGCGCCAGGAAATCGGGCGCATCGTGGGCTGTTCGCGGGAAATGGTGGGGCGTGTGCTCAAGGATCTGGAAGAGCGCAACCTGGTGCACGTCAAAGGCAAGACGATGGTGGTGTTCGGAACCCGTTAGCCTGGCAGCAAGCCTGCCAACATCTGACGGTACAAGGTGTCGAGCCGGCTGAGCGCGTCCGGCACGGGAAACACTTCGTGCAGCGCGATATGGCTCTCGGCACGCACGCGCTGTTCCAGGCCACAGGCTTGATTGAAACGATTGACCGCCGCAACCAACTCATCGCGATCGTTATCCAGCAATAAAGCACCGTGTACCAACCCCACTGGGCGACCACCGCTCTGCCGCCAGCGTTGGGCCGTGCCGACCATTTTCCGGCCATTGAGATTGACGTTGTAACGACCGTCGCAGAACGCGCCATCGATTTCGCCAATAGACGCCTCGCCGCCCAATTCAAGCAACACATCGCAGATCGGCTGGCACAGGCGCTGGTAGCCGGTTTCGATGCGCCCTTGATCCCCCTCACTGCGCGGCGGCGCATAGACCAAGGCGATATTGACCGTGGCGGCCGACTGCGGCACCGGCTCACCGCCGGTTTCGCGCAACAGCACCGGCCAACCGGCCTCTGCCGAGACTCGGCTGGCCGCTTCAAAAGCCGGCAATCGGCTCAAACGTCGCGGCATGACCAAGGCTTGATCGTTGGGTTGCCAGAACAACAGCCCGTATTCCCGCTCACCTGCGCAGACGGCGGCCAGCAAGTCCTGCTCGGCGGCAAGGCCTGCTTGCACAGTCATCGAAACCAGCTTAGTCATCAACATTGACCTACCTGAATAAGCACAAGACCAATGTGGAAGGGGGCTTGCTCCCGATGGCGGTGTGTCAGTTGTGAATCAGTCAACCGACCACCGCTATCGGGAGCAAGCCCCCTCCCACACTTTTACTGCATTTCACATACCGACTGCGCTGGAATCAATCCAGTGTGGAACCGCTCACCACCACACCCCGCTCCGGGAAGAACAGACGCTGCAGTTCCGCCCCTGGGTTCTCGGCGCGCATGAACGTCTCGCCGACCAGGAACGAATACACCTCGCTGATCTCCATCAGCTCCACATCGGCGCGGTTGACGATGCCGCTCTCGGTGATCACCAAGCGGTCACGCGGAATACGCGGCAGCAGGTCGAGGGTGGTTTCCAGGCTGACATCGAAGGTGTGCAGGTTACGGTTGTTGACCCCCACCAGCGGTGTGTCGAGGGTCTTCAGCGCACGCTCCAACTCGTCGCCGTCGTGCACCTCGACCAATACATCCAGGCCCACGCTCTTGGCTACAGCGGCCAGCTCGGCCATCTTCACGTCATCCAGTGCGGAAACGATCAGCAGCACACAGTCAGCGCCCAAGGCACGGGCTTCGACGATCTGGTAAGGATCAACCATGAAGTCCTTGCGGATCACCGGCAACGTGCACGCGGCGCGCGCCTGCTGCAGGAACAGGTCGGAGCCTTGGAAGAAATCGACATCGGTCAGTACGGACAGGCACGTCGCCCCGCCCTTTTCATAGCTGACGGCGATTTCCTGTGGCACGAAGTGTTCGCGGATCACGCCTTTGCTCGGTGAGGCCTTCTTGATCTCGGCGATCACCGCCGGCTGCTTCTTCTTGGCCTGTTCGAGCAAGGCCCTGGCAAACCCTCGTGGCGCATCAGCAGCTTTTGCCAGGGCTTCCAGCTCGGCCAGGCTCACACGGGCACGGCGCTCGGCGACTTCTTCAGCCTTGCGCGCCAGGATTTTTTCCAGAACGGTCGGAACACTCATGCTTCATTCTCCATCTTGAATACGGCGGTGAATGCTCCGAGTTCTTCAAGTTTCTCGCGAGCCAGACCGGTGTGCAGCGCATCGTGGGCCAAGGCGACACCTTCCTTAAGACTATAGGCATGGTCGGCTGCGTAAAGTGCCGCGCCAGCATTGAGCACAATCATTTCCGCGGCTTTTTGACCGTTTTCGGTCTTGCGTCGCCCCAAGGCATCACGAATCAATTCCAGCGACGCCGCTGGGCTTTCCACCGCCAGGCCATGCAGGCTCTGGCTCTTCATGCCCAGGTCCTCAGGTTCGACCCAATATTCTGTAACTTGGTCGTTCTTCAACTCCGCCACGAAGGTTGGCGCCGCCAGGCTGAATTCGTCCAGGCCATCTTTGGAATGCACCACCAGCACATGCTTGCTGCCCAGGCGCTGCAGCACTTCGGCCAGTGGCCGGCACAACGCCTGGCTGAAGACACCGACGACTTGATGCTTCACACCGGCCGGATTCGTAAGCGGGCCGAGCATATTGAACAGGGTACGCAGGCCGAGGTCCTTGCGCGGGCCGGCCGCGTGTTTCATCGCGCCGTGGTGGGATTGGGCGAACATGAAGCCAATGCCGACGCTGTCGATGCAGCGTGCCACCTGTACCGGCGTCAGGTTCAGGTAGATGCCGGCCGCTTCCAGCAGGTCCGCGCTGCCACTTTTGCCGGACACCGCGCGGTTGCCGTGCTTGGCCACGGTGCAACCCGCTGCCGCGACCACGAACGAGGACGCCGTCGATACGTTGAAGATGTTCGCACCGTCGCCGCCGGTGCCGACCACATCGACCACGCCGTCGAGGGTCTTGAGTTCGACCTTGTCCGCCAGCTCGCGCATCACCGATACGGCGCCGACGATTTCGTCGATGCTTTCGCTCTTCATGCGCATGGCCATCATAAACGCGCCGATCTGTGCGTCGGAGCACTGGCCGGTCATGATCTCGCGCATCACATCGCTCATTTCAGCGGTGCTCAGGTCCAGGTGACCGACGATACGGCCCAGGGCAGTCTTGATATCCATGGAAAGTCCTTAGCGCGTGCCGCCGCTCTGCTTGAGAAAATTGGCGAACAGCTCGTAGCCCTGCTCGGTCAGGATCGATTCAGGGTGAAACTGCACCCCTTCGATATTCAGTGTCTTGTGGCGCAGGCCCATGATCTCGTCGACCGAGCCGTCTTCCAGTTGGGTCCAGGCCGTCAGTTCCAGGCACTCGGGCAGGGTGTCGCGCTTGACCACCAACGAGTGATAACGGGTCACGGTCACGGGCAGGTTCAAGCCGTGGAACACGCCCAGATCCTTGTGGAATACCGGGCTGGTCTTGCCGTGCATCACCTGGCGCGCGCGCACCACGTCGCCGCCGAACGCCTGGCCAATGGACTGATGGCCCAGGCACACGCCGAGAATTGGCAGTTTGCCAGCAAAATACTGAATGGCTTCCAGGGAAATGCCCGCTTCGTTCGGCGTGCACGGGCCAGGCGAAACCACGATACGTTCCGGATTCAGCGCGGCGATCTCGGCGACGGTCAGTTCGTCGTTGCGCACGACCTTGACCTCGGCACCCAGCTCGCCCAGGTACTGCACAACGTTGTAGGTAAAGGAATCGTAGTTATCAATCATCAGCAACATGTGGGTTCAAACCTCTTGAATTCACTGATTTCAAATGACCGCCTTCCAAGCGTGTGGCCCGCTGCCAGACGCACGTTCCGGTTGCCGGGGTGAACGGCAAGGGGCGTCAGACAAAAGGTAAAAGAAGGCAAATCGGTACAGATCCGGCCAGGCCGGCAGGGAAAAATGTCAGGCGCGCCAACGCCAACGGGCGTGTGCCTTGACTACTCGCATCAAGAGTTTGCTGATGATCAACACGGGGAGGGTCTCATTCATACGTTCAGGCACAGTAACGTAGCCTCGCCAGCGGTGCAATATAGAGCAGCAAATACGGGCTTATGCTCGTTGGGATGCGTGCAGGAAAATTCGGTTTTGCGCTATAGAAAACGCTCAATACTTTGCTAGTGTTTCGATTCCGACATAAAAACAACTCAATGGAATTTTCCATGCTCAGAGCTCCGTTGTTCGCGCCCCTGGCTGCCGGCCTGCTTTCCCTGGCTTGCGCGCAGGCCTATGCGGCACCGTCACCCTACTCAACCATGGTGGTGTTCGGCGACAGCCTGGCCGATGCCGGTCAGTTCCCCGACGGCAGCGCCGGATCGACGTTGCGCTTTACCAACCGCACCGGGCCGACGTTCCAAGGGGATTACGGTCTCGTTTCTTCGACCTTGCTCGGCGCAAAGCTGGGTGTAGCGCCAAGCGACCTGAATGCCTCCACCTCACCGGTGCGTGCGGTCCAGGGTTTGCCGGACGGCAACAACTGGGCAGTCGGCGGCTACCGTACCGACAATATCCTCGACTCGATTACCTCGGTCTCCAACGCTGCGATCCCACCCGGCAATGCCGGGGGCGGCACGGTGCTGCGCAGTCGACAGGGTTACCTGCCGGCAAACGGCGGGCTGGCCGATCCAAATGCGCTGTACTTTCTGTCCGGAGGCGGCAATGACTTTCTCCAGGGTCGCGTACTCAGCCCCGCTCAAGCGGTCGCCGCCGGCGGGCGCCTGGCGGACAGTGCCCAGGCCCTGCAACAAGCCGGCGCGCGTTACATCATGGTATGGATGCTGCCCGACATCGGCTTGACGCCGGCCGTCAACGGCACCCCGCAGCAGGCAGCAACGTCGGCCTTGAGCACTGTGTTCAACCAGTCCCTGGTACAGCGCCTGTCGCAGATCGATGCGCAGGTGATCCCGCTGAACATTCCATTGTTATTGAACGAAGCCTTCGCCGATCCGGCACGCTTCGGCCTCGCCACCGGGCAAAACCTCACCGGCACCTGTTTCAGTGGCAACAGTTGCACCGCCAACCCGGTCTACGGCATCGGCGGCACCGCCCCGGACCCGACCAAGCTGATTTATAACGACTCGGTTCATCCTACCGTCGCCGGGCAACAGCTGATTGCCGACTACGCCTACTCCCTGCTCGCGGCGCCCTGGGAGCTGACCTTGCTGCCGGAAATGGCCCAAGGCACATTGCGCGCCCATCAAGATGAGTTGCGCAACCAATGGCAGGCAGACACCGGCCACTGGCAAGCCGTGGGCCAATGGCGAGCGATCGTGGCGGGAGGGGGTCAGCGTCTGGATTTCGATGACCAGAGCAGCTCGGCCAGCGGCGATGGCAGTGGCTATAACCTCAACATCGGTGGCAGCTACCGACTCAACGAGGCCTGGCGCGTGGGCGTCGCCGCAGGCCTGTACCGCCAGACACTGGAAGCCGGCGCCAGCGATTCGGATTACAAGCTCAACAGCTACATGGGCACGGCGTTCGCCCAGTATCAGCAGAATCACTGGTGGGCCGACGCCGCCTTGACCGGCGGCAAGCTGGACTTCGACAGCCTCAAGCGCAAGTTCGCCCTGGGCGTCAGCGAAGGTTCGGAAAAGGGTGACACCGATGGCTGGCTTTGGGCCTTGAGCGGTCGCGTGGGTTATGACATCGCCGCGCCGGGCAGTGACTGGCACCTGTCACCCTTCATCAGCGCCGATTACGCGCGGGTCGAAGTGAACGGCTACTCGGAAAAAGACAGCCGCTCCACCGCCCTGACCTTCGATGACCAGCAGCGCGACTCCAAGCGCCTGGGCGTCGGGCTGCAGGGCAGCTATCGCATTAACCCGCACACCCAGGTGTTTGGCGAAGTGGCCCACGAGCACGAGTTCGAAAATGACACCCAGAAGGTGAATATTTCGCTCAACAGCGTGCAGGGGATCGACTTCAAGCTGGACGGGTATACGCCGCGCAGCAATTCGGATCGCTTGAGCCTGGGGGTCAGCCACAAACTGACGCAGGACCTGGCGTTACGGGCGGCGTATAACGTGAGGAAGGATGACAGTTTGACCCAGCAAGGGGTCAGTGTCGGGGTGAGTCTGGATTTCTAACAGCAGGACAATGAAGGCTTAATGTGGGAGGGGGCTTGCCCCCGATAGCGGTCTGTCAGTCCATAATGTGCTGGCTGACACACTGCTATCGGGAGCAAGCCCCCTCCCACATTTTTGATCGGCGCCAGCCGCTAGTCCTGCGGCGTTTGCTCAGCCAACGCCACCGCACGGAACATCGCCCGGCGCTTGTTCAGGGTTTCTTCCCATTCAAGGGCCGGCACCGAGTCAGCGACGATGCCGCCACCGGCCTGCACATGCAGTTCGCCGTCCTTGATCACCGCCGTACGGATCGCAATCGCCGTGTCCATGTTGCCGTTCCAGGCGAAATACCCCACGGCGCCGCCGTAGACGCCCCGCTTGACCGGCTCCAGTTCGTCGATGATTTCCATGGCGCGAATCTTTGGTGCGCCCGACAAGGTACCGGCCGGCAGAATCGCACGCAGTGCGTCCATCGCAGTCAGGCCGGCCTTCAGCTCACCGGTGACGTTGGACACGATATGCATCACATTGGAATACCGCTCGATGACCATCTTCTCGGTCAACTTCACCGAGCCGATTTCCGAAACACGCCCGGTGTCATTACGCCCCAGGTCGATCAGCATCAGGTGCTCGGCGATTTCCTTGTCGTCGCTCAACAGGTCCTCTTCCAGCGCCAGATCCGCTTCTTCGGTGGCGCCACGCGGGCGCGTACCGGCGATCGGGCGCACGGTGATCAGGTTGTCTTCGACGCGCACCAGCACTTCCGGCGAGCTGCCCACCACGTGGAAGTCACCGAAATTGAAGAAATACATATACGGCGTCGGGTTGAAGCAACGCAGCGCTCGATACAGGTCGATCGGCGCGGCCTTGAAGTCGATGGACATCCGCTGCGAGGGCACCACCTGCATGCAGTCACCGGCGAGGATGTATTCCTTGATGGTATCGACTGCCCGCTCGTAGTCCGCCTGGGTAAAGCTGGAGCGAAATACCGGGTCGGCGGCGGGTGGACGGCTGAGGTCCAGGCCACGGCGCGGGGTGATCGGCTGGCGCAGTTTTTCCAGCAGCGCTTCGAGGCTGGCCTGGCCTTGCTCGAAGGCATCCGCCTGGGCAGGGTCGGCCAGCACTATCGCGTGCATCTTGCCGGCAAGGTTGTCGAACACCACCACCGCGTCGGAGACCATCAGCAAGATGTCCGGCACGCCGAGCGGGTCCGGGTTCGGGCATTTACCCAAACGCTGCTCCACGTAGCGCACGCAGTCATAACCGAAATACCCCACCAAACCGCCGTTGAAACGCGGCAGGCCGGGAATGGTCGGCACGTTGTAGCGCGCCTTGAAGGCTTCGACGAAGGCCAGCGGGTCTTCTACGTCATGGCTTTCGATCTCGAGGCTATCATGGGTGATGCTCACATGATGGTCATGCACGCGCAGTACCGTGCGGCACGGCAGGCCGATGATCGAATAACGGCCCCACTTCTCACCGCCCTGTACCGATTCCAGCAGATAAGAGTTCGGCTCGTCGGCCAGTTTCAGGTAGATCGAAAGCGGCGTGTCGAAGTCGGCCAGGGTTTCACAGGCCATGGGGATACGGTTATAGCCGGCAGCGGCCAAACGCAGGAATTCTTCGCGGATCATCAGGTGCCTCGTGGTGTGAGGGTCAATCGGTCAGGTAGGCAAACGGGCCGCAGCGCGGCGAGGATCAGTCAGGCGCGCCAACGCCAGCGGGCCAGGGCCTTGATGACTTTCATCCAGAGTTTGCGAGTGACCACCACGATGGCATTTCCAGTAGGGGACGGGTCGATGTCGGGCAACGTTATCTCAGCGCCCGCGCCCAAGCAACCGGGGATTAACAGGCGCAGGTCATCGATGACCAGCGCTGGCGATTCTTCTGCAATCGGCCGGCCATGGTTGTAGCCGTAACTCAAGGCCACGCACTGCACCCCCGCCGCTTTTGCCGCCAAGACATCACTGCGCGAGTCGCCGACGAACAACGATTGGGACGCCGGAATATTCGCCATTTTCATCACGAAAAACAGCGCCGCCGGATCAGGCTTTTTCTGCGGCAGGGTATCGCCGCCGATGATCCAGCGAAAATACCGGCCGATCTTCATCTGGTCCAACAGCGGAGCGACGAAGCGCTCCGGCTTGTTGGTGATCAGGGCCATTTCCACGCCCTGCTTGCTCAACCACTTGAGCGTGTCACGCACGCCGGGATACACCACCGTCCGTTCGTGGCTGCTTTCGTAGGCGGCATTGAAGAGTTCCAGGGCATGTTCGGCTTCAACCTCATCCACACCGGTGGCGTCGATATGGCCTGCCAGTGCCCGTCGCACCAACATCGGCGCACCGTTGCCGACCCATTCACGCACCGCTTCGATTCCCACAGGCTTGCGCCCCAGCTTGAGCAGCATCTGGTCCACCGCCGCCGCCAGGTCGGGCACCGAATCGATCAAGGTACCGTCCAGATCGAACATCACCAGCCGTGGCAATTTGCCGGGGAACAGCTGCTCAAAGCCGCTCATGGACGCGCCAGCGCCAGTTCGGCATGCATCTTGGCGATCACTTCCTGGTAATCCGGCGCATTGAAGATCGCCGAGCCGGCCACAAAGGTGTCGGCGCCCGCCGCCGCGATCTCACGGATATTATTCACATTGACGCCGCCGTCGATCTCCAGGCGGATGTCCCGGCCCGACGCATCGATCAGCGCCCGCGCCTCGCGCAGTTTGTTCAGGGTGCCGGGGATGAACTTCTGCCCGCCAAAGCCTGGGTTGACGCTCATCAGCAGGACCATGTCGACCTTGTCCATCACGTACTCCAGCACACTCAGCGGCGTGGCCGGGTTGAACACCAGGCCGGCCTTGCAACCGCCTTCGCGGATCAATTGCAGGGTGCGGTCGACGTGCAGCGTGGCTTCCGGGTGGAAGGTGATGTAGGTCGCGCCGGCGTCGATGAAGTCACCGACGATGCGGTCCACCGGGCTGACCATCAGGTGCGCGTCGATCGGCGCGGTAATCCCGTATTTGCGCAGCGCAGCGCACACCATCGGGCCGATGGTCAGGTTGGGCACGTAATGGTTGTCCATGACGTCGAAGTGCACGAAGTCGGCACCCGCGGCCAATACCTTGTCCACTTCTTCGCCCAGGCGGGCGAAGTCGGCGGAGAGAATCGATGGAGCAATGACGAAGGGCTGCATGACGCACCTTTTTTTGAGCTAAATCACGATGGCGCGCATTGTATACCTCATGCTTTGCCCTGCGCACCGTGACCTAACTCAACGGCTAGTACGCAGCCCGGTAGATTTTCTCGATATCGGCGGCACTGAGCTGGCGCGGATTGTTGCGCATCAGGCGTTCGATACCTGCAGCTTCAGTGGCCATCGCCGGGATAGCCTCCTCCGGCACGCCGAAACTGCGCAGGCCCGATGGAATCTCGACGGCGGCGCACAGTCGCGTCATCGCCTCGACGGCCTGGTCGGCGGCATCATTCACACTCAGCCCGCTGACATTTACCCCCATGGCCTGGGCGATGTCGCGCATCCGCTCGACACAGGCCAGCTTGTTCCAGTGCATCACATAGGGCAGCAACAGTGCGTTGCTCACGCCGTGGGCGATGTTGAACCGGCCGCCCAACGGATACGCCAGCGCATGCACCGCGCCGACGCCCGCGTTGCCAAAGGCCATGCCGGCCATCAGGCTGGCGGTGGCCATATCGTCACGGGCCTGAAGGTTGGCCGGGTTGGCATAAACCTTGGGCAAGGCGCCAGCAATCAGCTTGATTGCGCCGATCGCCAGGGCATCGGTGATCGGCGAGGCGTTCAGCGACAGGTAGGATTCAATGGCATGCACCAGCGCGTCGACGCCACTGGCGGCCGTGACGCTGCGTGGACAGGTCAGGGTCATTTGCGGGCTGATCAGCGCGACATCCGGCAGCAGGTAGTCGCTGACGATGCCTTTTTTCAGCTGGGCGACCTTGTCGGAAAGGATCGCCACATTGGTCACCTCGGAGCCGGTGCCGGCGGTAGTGGGAATCGCGATCAGCGGCGGGCCCTTGCGCGGCACCTGGTCGACGCCGAACAAATCCGCCAGGGCGCCGTGGTAACCGGCGTACGCGGCCACGCTCTTGGCGATGTCGATGGCACTGCCGCCGCCCACGCCGATCAGGCCGTCGTGCCCGCCGTCGCGGTAGGCCTGCATGCAGTCTTCGACAATGGCGACTTCCGGGTCGGGCAGCACGCGGTCGAAAATTTCATAAGTCCGCCCGCCCAGATGTTCGAGTGCCAGCGCGACGGTGCCGGACTTGACCAGCGCGGCATCGGTGACAATCAGCGGGTTATCCACATCCAGGCGCGTCAACTCGGCGCCGAGTTGCTCAATGGCGCCAGCGCCGGTCAGCAGTTTGTGGGCGATCTTGAATGAGGAAGTACTCATGTGCGCGGCCTCTTGTCGGTGATGGGCTGGCACAAGAATAGCTGGGGATTTTGGGTTGCCTAGCATTCACCGACTGAATGGTAATTTCCTGAATGAACGCAAACTAATGTGGGAGGGGGCTTGCTCCCGATAGCGGTGAGCCAGTTGATAAATAAATCAACTGACAGAATGCCATCGGGAGCAAGCCCCCTCCCACATTTTGATCTCCAACAGGCTTTAGACCTGGGCGGTGCGCAGCTTCTCGCTACGGCCACGCAGCCATTCCAGGGTCAGCAACAGCACCACCGAGAAGCCGATCAGCAGGGTCGCCGCGGCGGCAATGGTGGGGCTGAGGTTTTCACGGATGCCGCTGAACATCTGCCTGGGCAATGTGGCTTGCTCCGGCCCGGCGAGGAACAGCGTCACCACCACCTCATCGAACGACGTGGCGAAGGCAAACAGCGCCCCGGAAATCACCCCCGGCGCGATCAGCGGCAAGGTCACCCGGCGAAACGCGGTCAATGGTGATGCGCCCAGACTGGCCGCCGCCCGCACCAGATTGTGGTTGAAACCCTGCAAGGTCGCCGACACGGTGATGATCACAAACGGCACGCCCAGTACCGCATGTACCACGATCAGCGAGAAGAAGCTGTTGCCCAGGCCCAGCGGGGCGAAGAACAGGTAACTGGCCACGCCAATAATCACCACCGGCACCACCATCGGCGAAATCACCAGGGCCATCACCAAGGCTTTGCCAGGGAAATTGCCACGGGTCAGGCCAATCGCCGCCAGCGTGCCGAACACCATCGCCAGCACCGTGGCTGCCGGGGCGACGATGATGCTGTTCTTCAGGGCGCGCATCCATTCGGCCGACGCGAAGAAGTCCTGGTACCACTGCAGCGAGAAGCCCTGCAACGGGTACACCAGGAAACTGCCGCTGTTGAACGACAGCGGGATGATCACCAGCACCGGCAGGATCAGGAACAGCAGGATCAGGCCACACAGAATCCGCAGGCTGTAGAACCACAGCCGCTCCACCGGTGACATATAAGGGCTCAGCATCGCAAGGTCTCCTCAGCTCAGGCGCAGGCGACTGGCGCCCACCAGCCGGTTGTAGATCAGGTACAGCAACACCGTCGCCAGCAGCAGCAAGCCGCCCAACGCCGTGGCCATGCCCCAGTTGATGCTGGTGTTGGTGTAGAAGGCCACGAAGTAGCTGACCATCTGGTCGTTCGGGCTGCCCAGCAACGCCGGGGTGATGTAGTAACCAATCGCCAGGATGAACACCAACAGGCAACCGGCGCCGACACCGGCGTAGGTTTGCGGGAAGTACACGCGCCAGAAGCTGGCGAACGGGTGGCAGCCCAGGGAAATCGCCGCACGCATATAAGTCGGTGAGATACCTTTCATCACGCTGTAGATCGGCAGAATCATGAACGGCAGCAGGATATGCACCATGGAGATGTACACGCCGGTACGGTTGAAGACCAATTCCAGCGGCGTATCGATCAGCCCCAGGCCCATCAGGGCGCTGTTGATCAGGCCGCCGGATTGCAGCAGTACGATCCACGCCGCCACCCGCACCAGGATCGAGGTCCAGAATGGCAGCAGTACCAGGATCATCAGCAGGTTGCTTTTGCGCGCCGGCAGGTTGGCCAGCAGGTAAGCCAGGGGATAGGCCAGCAGCAGGCAGATGACCGTGATCACCAGGCCCATCCAGAACGTTCGGGCGAAGATATCCAGGTAGATGGCCTGGTCGGGGGTGGCCGGAGCGATTTCGCCCAAGTCGTCGATACGGTGATCGACGGCCGCCAGCAGGTAGTAAGGCGTCAGGCTGCTGGTATTGCGCCGGATCGCCTGCCAGTACGCCGGGTCACCCCAACGCTCGTCGAGGGTTTCCAGCGCGACTTTATATGAGGCCGGCGCGTCGGTAAACGGCAGCGCCCGCGCGGTTTTGGTCAGCAGGCTGCGATAGCCGGCCAGTTCCATATTCAAGCGCTTGGACAGATCGCCAAGGGTCTGGTTTTTGCGCGCTTGGGCCAAGTCTTCACTGAGCGCCTGGTACACCGGCTCGCCGGGCAAGCCACGGCCATCCCAAGCCGTGACCGCCACCACCGTACGCGGCAAGCCGCCCACCACTTCCGGGTTGCCGACGCTCTTGTAGAGCAACGCAACGATGGGCACCAGGAACACCAGCAGCAAAAACAGCACTAATGGCGCAATCAAGGCCTGGGCTTTCCAGCGATTGAGCCGCTCGGCACGGGCCAGGCGCTGCTTGAGGGTGGGAATGGCGAGGGCCATGGCTGAACTCCGGATCTTGAAGATAAATGCAGATCCCTTGTGGGAGGGGGCTTGCCCTAATGCCAGTGTAGGAGCGAGCTTGCTCGCGAAAAACGCCCAGGCAACGCGTTCATTCTGAATAAACGCGGGGCCCTGAGTTCTTCGCGAGCAAGCTCGCTCCTACAAAAAGCCTCAAGGTTTGCCCCCTCCCACATGGATTACTTGGCTGCCCAGGAATTGAAGCGCTGCTCGAGCTGCTCGCCGTTATCGGCCCAGAAGCTCACATCGATCTGCACCTGGTTGGCGATGTTTTCCGGGGTGGTCGGCATGTCCTTGAGCACGCCCTTGGCCAGCAACGGGACGGCCTGGGTGTTGGCCGGGCCGTAGGCAATGTTTTCGGAGTAGGTCTTCTGCTGCTGCGGCTGCACCGAGAAGGCGATGAATTTCTTCGCCGCTTCGGCGCGGTCCTTGGCCAGGCCCTTTGGAATGGCCCAGGCGTCGAAGTCATAGATGCCGCCGTTCCACACCACTTTCAGATTGCTTTCTTTCTGCACGGCGGCGATGCGGCCGTTATAGGCCGAGCTCATCACCACGTCGCCCGAAGCGAGGTACTGCGGCGGTTGCGCACCGGCCTCCCACCATTGGATCGAGGCTTTGAGTTCGTCGAGTTTCTTGAACGCACGGTCCTGGCCATCTTTGCCGGCCAGCACTTTGTAGACGTCCTTAGGCGCGACGCCGTCGGCCATCAAGGCGAACTCCAGGGTGTACTTGGCGCCTTTGCGCAGGCCACGCTTGCCCGGGAATTTCTTGGTGTCCCAGAAATCCGCCCAGCCGGCGGGTGCGGACGCCAGTTTGTCGGCGTTATAGGCCAGCACCGTCGACCATACGAAGAAACCTACGCCGCAGGGCTGGATCGCGCCTTTGACGTAGTCCGCCGTGTTGCCGAACAGTTTCGGGTCCAGGGGCTCGAACATGTCTTCGTCGCAACCACGGGAAAGCTCAGGCGACTCCACTTCCACCAGGTCCCAGGACACGCTCTTGGTGTCGACCATGGCTTTGACCTTGGCCATCTCACCGTTGTATTCACCGGCGATGATCTTGCCGTTGCCCGCGCTTTCCCACGGTGCATAGAAGGCCTTGACCTGGGCTGCCTTGTTGGCGCCGCCAAACGATACGACGGTCAGGTCCGGGCCTGCCATGGCCTGTGTCGCGCCCATCAGGCCGATAGCCAGGACGGAAAACTTAAGGGATCTCAACATTGTTGTGCTCTCCACGTGCAGGGTTGGTGAAGCCAGGGGGCGATCAGTTCGCCTCTAGAAGTGGGTCGAGTGCGCGAACGTGCTCGACTTGCCAGCCAATCGGTACTACGTCGCCGACCGCCAGGGCCGGGTCCAGCTCGGCGATCGGTTGTTTCACGAAAAAATCGGTCTTGCCGCAGACTTCCAGGCGCAAACGCACGTGGTCGCCCAGGTAGATGAACTCCGCCACCCGCCCGGAAAAACGGTTGATGCAGCTGTCACTTGCGCCATTGAGGCTGACACGCTCCGGGCGTACCGACAGGGTCACCGGGCCGCCGATCTGGCCGACGTTCACCGCCAGCGCCTCCACCTTCTCGCCGCGCGCCAGTTCCACCACGCAGCGCTCGCCGGTGTGGCTGTACAGACGGCCATTGAGGCGGTTGTTTTCGCCGATGAAGTTGGCCACAAAGGTGTTTTTCGGTTCTTCGTAGAGGGTGCGCGGCGCGGCGATCTGCTGGATTTCGCCCTGGTGGAACACCGCCACGCGGTCGGACATGGTCAAGGCTTCGCCCTGGTCGTGGGTCACATACACCACGGTGACGCCAAGGCGCTGGTGCAGGTGCTTGATTTCCATCTGCATGTGTTCGCGCAGTTGCTTGTCGAGGGCGCCGAGGGGTTCGTCCATCAGCACCAGTTGCGGCTCGAACACCAATGCGCGGGCCAGAGCCACCCGCTGTTGCTGGCCCCCGGACAGTTGCGCCGGGTAGCGCTGGGCAAAGGCGTCGAGCTGCACCATGCTCAACACGCGCTTGACCCGCTCGCTGATGTCGGTCTTGCTCAAGCCACGTACGGACAGGGGAAATGCCAGGTTCTCGGCCACGGTCATGTGCGGAAACAAGGCGTAGTTCTGGAACACCATGCCGATATCGCGCTTGTGCGGCGGCACGTTATTGATCGAGCGGCCAGCCAGCTGGATTTCGCCAGCGGTGGGCGTTTCAAAACCGGCCAGCATCATCAGGCTGGTGGTCTTGCCCGAACCGGACGGCCCGAGCAAGGTGAGGAACTCGCCCTTGCGAATCTCCAGGTTGAGGTCTTTGACGATCAGGTTTTCGCCATCGTAGCTTTTCTGCACGCCACGAAAGCTGACCAGCACATCATTTGAATCCACCTCGCTCATACCCGCACCTTTGTGTTTTGGACTGCTGTGACACAAGCGTAGTCCAGGCGCGAGGCCCCGGAAATCGGGGGCCAGGAGAGAATCGCATCAGCCGGATGGAAGGTTCGGGGTAGGGATCGCCCTACACACATGGCGGGCATGGGACAGTGCAGCGACAAGCCTTCGCTGGGCGGCGCTTGCGCGGTGTCGTTAATGGATACGCCGCTACAGCAGCTTGTGTTCCATGGCGTATTTCACCAGCTCGGCCAGGGAGCTGATATGGAGCTTTTGCATCAAGCGCGCCTTGTGGGTGCTGATGGTTTTGCTGCTCAGGGCCAGTTGCACGGCGATGTCATTCACGTTGGCGCCCTGGGCCAGGCGTTCGAACACCGAAAACTCGCGCTCCGACAACAGCGAATGCAAGGGGCGTGAGTCCGTCAGGCCGACTTCGAAGACCATGCGGTCGGCCAGGTCCGGGTCGATATAACGCCCGCCCGCCGCGACCTTGCGAATCGCCATCAGCAGCAGCGCCGGGTCGCTGTCCTTGGTGGCATAACCGGCCGCGCCAACCTTGAGAGCACGGGCGGCCATTTGCGCTTCATCGTGCATGGACAGCACCAGGATTGCCGGCGGGTTATTCAGCGCACGAATGCGCGCGATGGCTTCCAGGCCATTCACACCGGGCATGGAGATATCCAGCAACACCACCTCGCAGGGCACATGACGCAGCGTCTCCAGCAACTGCTCGCCATTGCTCGCTTCGCCCACGACCAGCAGGTCTTTGGCCAGGCCAATCAATTGCTTGATGCCTTCACGAACAATGGTGTGGTCTTCGGCTACCAGTACGCGGATCACGGGAATTTCCTTTTAGTGTCATGCATTCAACGGCACCGTGACACTCAGGGTGGTGCCCTCCCCCAACTCACTGACCAGGGACAACTGCCCGCCCATGATCAGCACCCGCTCGCGCATGCCGACCAGGCCGAACGATACCGGCCGCCCTTGAGCCTGCACGAAGCCGATACCGTCATCGCTGATGGTCAGCCGCAGGTCCGGGCCGTCCACCTCCAGCGTGAGTTCTACAGTATGCGCCTGGGCATGGCGCATCACATTGGTCAGGGCCTCCTGCAGAATGCGAAACAGGCCGATGGCCTTGGCATCGCTCAGCACCGGCACGTTTTCCGGGACTTTGACCAGGCAGGGAATCTGCGTGCGCGCTTCGAAACGTCGCGCCTGCCATTCGATGGCCGAAGCAATGCCGGCATCGAGAATCGGCGGGCGCAGCGCGGTTGCCACATCCCGCACCAGTTGGAAGAGCTGGGCGATCAGGCGTTTCATACTGTTCAAACGCTCGTTGAGGCCCGGGTCGAGCTGCGCATAGGCCAACTCACACATTGAGGTTTCCAGCTTGAGCACGGTGAGCATCTGCCCCAGTTCGTCGTGAACCTCGCGGGCGATACGCGCCTTTTCTTCTTCGCGCACCGTTTCCAGGTGGGCTGACAATTCGCGCAACTGCGCCTCGCTTTGCAGCAAGGCGGCCACATAGCGGCGGCGCTCGGTGACGTCCGTCAGGTACACCACCAGGTACTCGCCGTCGGCAAAGCGCAGAAAGCTCAAGGACACATCGGCGGGCAGGATGCTGCCGTCAGCGCGCAGGCAATCGGTGGCGAAGGTCTGGGCACCGTCCTCGCTGGCACGTGCGCGTTTCCACAGGTTGAGCCAGCGGTCCATGCTCAAGGCCGGGTCAAGATCGATCAGCGGCCGTTCGATCAACGCGCCAGGGCCATAGCCGAGCATGCTTTCGGCGGCGCGGTTGGCGTAACGCACATGGCTGTCCCAATTGACCCACAGGATGCCGACCGTACTTTGATCGATGGAAAACTGCGTCAGCCGCAAGGCTTCGGCACCGGCGGCACGCGCTGCGCTTTCCTCCCGCGCCGCCAGCAGGGCGTGCTCCAGGCTGCGCTGCTGGCGGCGCTGCCAGAGCACCGCCGCAAGGCTGGCGAGCAGCAACAGGCCCAGCAACACGCTGAGGTTTTTCCACAAGCCCATTGATTCGGTAAAACGCGGGTACTGGGGTTGCAGCCAGCGGTTGTGCAACTGGTCGAGGTCGCGGGCGGGTATCGCCCGCAAGGCACTTTGCATGATGCTCGCCAGCTCCGGCCATTCATGCCGCGTGGCCACCCGCAGCAACTGCGGCAGGCCGATATCGCCGACCACCGCCAGCCCGGCAAACTCCGCCTCGCCGGCCAACCGGCTCAGTTGCGCCTCATCCACCACCGCATAGCGCGCCTGCTGGCTCACCAGTAACTGCAGGGCCTGGCGTTCCATGGGCACGCCTTGCAGGTTGAGGTTGGGATACGTACTGCGCAGGTAGTCGGCCACCGCGCTGGGCATGCGCACAGCGATGCGCGAGTGTGTGTCGAGTTTTTCCAGCTCCACCGCGCCGCCGCCTTCGCGAATGCCGACGATATGCTGAGGCACCCGCATATACGGGTCGCTGAACAACCACAGGCGCAAGCCGGCCGGGGTTTGCTGCAGGCCGGGTGCGATATCCACCTCGCCGTCACGCACGGCAGCTTCCAACTGCTCCAGATCAGGAAAGTTACGCCAGGTCAGCTCGATACCCAGCGCCTTGGCCAGCCACTGCATCAACTCGACATTGGCTCCGGACAAGCGCTGCAGGCGTCGGTCGTATTGTGCGTAGGGCGCCTGCAGTACCAAGCCCACCCGCAATTGCGGGTGCAGCGCCAGCCACTCACGCTGCTGCGCATTCAGTTGCGCCTGGGGCACGGCGGGTGCCGGGGCGGCGTTCGCCATCAAGGCAATCCACAGACAGCCGATAACCAGCAGGAAGCGAAAACCCATGATCCACGTCTCACATCACTGACAAATACTGATCAACCCATTAGGCTGCTGGAATCATTTCTGGCCGGGATTTAACGATGCCACCTCGAAACCGTTCGGCACTGCCAGCATTGTGCCTGTCGCTGCTATTTACCAGCGCCTTTTCTGTCCAGGCCGCCGACGCGCCAGCGCCCGCCGCCGAAACACCCGTCGAGCGCCAGCCTTTGCCCGAGCGCAGCCAGGCAGAAGCCAGCGCGCTCGAACGCCAGGTCGCGCAACAGGAACAACAACAATTGCAGGCCGGCAGCGATACGTTCCTGGCCCTGTGGAAGCCCGCCAACAGCGCCGACCCTCAGGGCGTGGTGATTATCGTGCCAGGCGCCGGCGAAAATGCTGACTGGCCGCAAGCAATCGGCCCGCTGCGCAGTAAATTGCCGAACGCTGCCTGGGGCACCCTCAGCCTGTCATTGCCGGACGTCAATCTGGACACCCTGCCGCCACGCGTCATCGAACCGCCCAAAGCGGCAGTCGACACCAGCAGCAAAGACGGCAGCACGGTCGCCCAGCCGGTCGAACAGGCCGCCAGCGCAGAAGCCGAAGGCACTGACCCGGCGGTGGTACCGGGCGCGGATGAACAGGACAAGACCGATGCCAAACGCATCTTCGACCGCATCGACGCCGCCGTCGCGTTCGCCCAGACCCAGGGCGCCCGCAGTGTGGTATTGCTCGGTCATGGCACTGGCGCATGGTGGGCCGCGCGTTATCTGAGCGAGAAACAACCTGCCCAGGTGCAGAAGCTGGTGATGGTGGCCGGAAAGACACCCGCCGCGCGTCAACCGGACCTGCAGCAATTGGCGCCAGCGTTGAAAGTACCTACGGCGGATGTGTTCTATCAAGACGGCGCCCAGGACGGCAAAAATGCATTGGCACGTGCCCAGGCGGCCAAACGCGGCAAAAATGAGGGCTACAAGCAGGTGCAGCTCAAGGCCTTGCCCGGCAACAGCGCCGCCGAGCAGGAACAGCTGTACCGGCGCGTTCGCGGCTGGTTGAGCCCGCAGGCCAGCAAAGACTGAACACAGTGTCCGCCAATGCCAAAAAACAATGTGGGAGGGGGCTTGCTCCCGATAGCAGTGTGTCAGTCTCAGTAATTCAAACTGACCCACCGCTATCGGGAGCAAGCCCCCTCCCACATTAGGGCAATCGCCTCAGCGAAAGTCCCGCCGCTCGCGAATCAACGCATAGGCGTTATGCAGCTCACGGGTTCGCTCGGTCGCCTCGCGCACCTGCGCGGGGCTGGCGCCACTGCCGGCGATCTTGTCCGGGTGGTGGCGGCTGAGCAGGCGGCGATAGGCCCGCTTGATCACCGAAGGCTCGGCGGTGGCCGTCACCCCCAGAAGCCGCAACGCGTCCTGATAAGCCCCGCTACGATTGACCAATGGCTTGCGCGCCGGCGTGTAATCGGAGGCCAAGGCCCGGACCTGTTGCGGCGTCCAGCCCAGCCATTTGCCCCACAGCTCGATCAGGTCGCGCTCGGCATCATCCGCCCGGCCGTCCGCCCAGGCCATGCGCCAGCAGGCCCGTAAAACACCCTCGGCGGCATGGGGTTGCGCCTTGAGCACGCGCAGATAACTGCGCACTCGGTCACCGCCGGACTTGCCACGATTAAACGCCAGGATGGCTCGGCGCTGGGCCGACTCGGTCATCTCCAGTGCGCGCATTTCCTGGCGCGCCTGCTGGATATGCCCGTCCACGACCCGGCCGTTACTTTTGGCCAGGCGCCCCAGCAGCACGAACAACAACTCGTCGTTGCGCAACGCGGGGCGCCCGCCAAGGCGTTCGCGCAACTGCGCCCAGCTGTGCAACTGCAGGCGCCGGTCCAGCGCCTGTCCCAGCAATGCACCCAACAAAGCCCCCGGAATACTGGCAATCGCAAAGCCAGCCCCGGCGCCGATCAGCGTCCCTGGCCACAACATCCTACGGCCTCGCTGTCAGCAAGGTTTCGACCTGCGCCAGACGCTCAAGCGTTCCGACATCAACCCAGCGTCCCTTCATGTGTTCACCCGTTACCAGACCTTTGTCCATCGCCGCCCGCAACAGCGGCGCCAGCTTGAAGGCACCCGCACTGCAGCCCGCGAACAACTGGGGGTCGAGCACGGAAATGCCACTGAAGGTCAGGTTATCGGCACCGGGCGCCGCATCATGAAGCAACCCGTCGTTCAAGTAGAAGTCGCCACCGGAGGGGTGATGCGCCGGGTTGTCGACCATCACCAGGTGAGCCAGGCCTTGGAGCGGTCGCTTCAACTGGCTGAAGTCGTAGTCGGTCCAGATATCACCGTTGACCACCAGAAACGGCGCATCCCCCAGCAACGGCAACGCCTTGAAAATCCCGCCGCCGGTTTCCAGCGGCTCGCCTTCAGCTGAATAGCGGATGCGCACGCCGAACTGGGCACCGTCGCCCAGGTAGCTTTCGATCTGTTCGCCGAGCCAGGCATGGTTGATCACGATCTCGGTGAAGCCGGCCTTGGCCAGCGCTTCAAGGTGATACTCGATCAGCCGCTTGCCGCCCGCCTGCACCAGCGGCTTGGGCGTATGCAGCGTCAGCGGGCGCATGCGCTCACCCTTGCCGGCCGCCAGGATCATCGCTTTCATACGCAGGCCTCGGCCGGTTGGCGCAGGCTGGCGAGCAGCTCGCCGAGGTCACTCAACTCCGGTCGGTCGGCGAGCACCGCTTCTATATAGGCAAAGAAGCGCGGCACATCCGCCAGGTAGCGTGGCTTGCCATCACGGTGGCAAATCCGCGAGAAGATACCGATGACCTTGAGGTGACGCTGCACGCCCATCAGGTCGCTGGCGCGCAGGAAGTCTTCAAACTCGGCCTGCACGGGGATCCCCAACTGCCCGGCGCGCTCCCAATAGCCACGCTGCCACTCCCGCACGCGAGCCTGGGGCCAACTGAGGAAGGCGTCCTTGAACAGGCAGGTAATGTCGTAGGTTACCGGGCCGTAGACCGCGTCCTGGAAGTCCAGCACGCCGGGGCTGGGCTCGCTGATCATCAGGTTGCGCGGCATATAGTCGCGGTGCACCAGCACTTTGGGCTGCGCCAGGGCACTGTCGATCAGCTGTTCGCTGGCGCGCTGCCAGAGGGCTTGCTGCTGGGTATCCAGCTCGATACCCAAGTGACGGCGTATGTACCATTCAGGAAACAATTCGAGCTCGCGGCGCAGCAACGCCACGTCATAGCTGGGCAACGGCGCGTCCATGGGCAACTGCTGGAACGCCAGCAACGCGTCGATGGCGTCGGCAAACAATTGATCGGCGTTTTGTTCGTCAACCACGTCCAGGTAGGTGTTTCGGCCCAGGTCATTGAGCAAAAGAAAGCCACGCGGCAAATCTTCCGCATAAATTTTTGGCACATTAATTCCCGATTTCGCGAGCAAATGCGCGATATCGACGAAAGGTTTGCAGTTTTCCTGGGGCGGTGGCGCATCCATCACGACGAATGTATGCGCCCCACCCTCCCAGCGGAAGTAACGCCTGAAACTCGCGTCGCTGCTGGCCGCAGTCAATGTGGCCGGGGGTACGGCGCCCCAGTCCTGGGCGTTGAAGAGGATCGGCAACTGCTCATCCAGCCAGACTTCCAGCTGTTGTAAACGTAGATCGTGCTCGGGCATTACAAGGGTCTCCGACGGCGCTAGCCGTCAAGCGGGGCATGCTTTATTATCACGCATCTTTTTCAGACCATCGAGAGGCGTGCGGCCCAAACCGCGGGCAGATGGCACGCAGGAAGCCCGGACTAATAAGATGGCATTGAAATCCCCCGCGTTTCGTAGAAAATTTCCGTTGCTGGTAACCGGCAGTCTGCTGGCCTTGCAACCCTTCGCCACCTCATTCGTGGTCGCCGCGGAACAGTATGACTGCTCAGTCTCTGCTTCGGGTGCCTGGGATTGCGCGCCGAAAACCGCCGCCGCCCCATTGCCACCGCGCCCGGTGCATGACGGCTCTGCCGTCAGCTCGGCCAACAGCACGCCGCAAGGCGAGGCTGGCGGCAGCGTCGACGCCGAGCCCAAGACCATGCTGGTCACCGAAGCCAAGGGCCGTGGGCTGCGTTCGCGCAGCAAAGACTACAGCCACCTGGACTGGGTGCCTCGCGAGAAGCTGACCGCAGCGCAGCTGGCCGAAACCGGCCCTTACTGCGGCGGTGCCTACATCGAGCCGACTCGTCCTGGCATGAACGACAAGACGGACAAGAGCGATGCGCCGACCTTCATCGGTGCCAAGGCCTCTCGTTACGAGCAGGAACAGCAGGTCGCGACACTGGCCGGTGACGTCGTCATGCGCCAGGGCAGCATGCAGCTGGAGTCCCAGGAAGCCAGCCTGTATCAAGCCGAGAACCGTGGCGAGCTGAACGGCAACGTGCGCCTGCGCGACAACGGCGCCCTGATCGTGGGCGACCATGCCCAGGTCCAGCTCGATACCGGCGCCGCCCAGATCGACAACGCCGAATACGTGATGCACAAGTCGCGTATTCGCGGTAACGCGCTGTACGCCAAGCGTGCCGAGAACGCGATCATCCGTCTCAAGGACGGTACGTACACCACCTGCGAGCCGGACAGCAACGCCTGGCAGCTCAAGGGCAACAACATCACGTTGAACCCGGCCACCGGTTTCGGTACGGCTACCAACGCGACGTTGCGGGTCAAGAACATCCCGATCCTGTACACCCCTTACATCTATTTCCCGATTGACGACCGTCGTCAGTCCGGCTTCCTGCCGCCGAGCTTCAGCACCGGCAGTGAAACTGGCTTTACGCTGGTGACGCCGTACTACTTCAACCTGGCACCGAACTACGACGCCACGTTGTACCCGCAATACATGACCAAGCGCGGCATGTTGATGGAAGGCGAATTCCGCTACCTCACCAAGTCCAGCGAAGGGCAGTTTGGTGGGGCGTACCTCAACGACGACAACGACGAGCGGAAGAACCAGAGCGATTACGAAAAAACCCGCTATATGCTCAATTGGCAGCATAAGGGTGGGTTGGATTCGCGTCTGACGTCTCAGGTGGATTACACCCGGATCAGTGACCCATACTACTTCCAGGATTTGAAGTCGTTCGAGGAAGGGGTTGAGAGCCAGGATTATCTGAATCAGCAGGGCTCCCTGACGTACCGGGGCGATTCATATCAGGCCCGTTTGAACGTCCAGGCCTATCAGCTCGCGACGATTTCTCAGATCACGCCGTATGACCGGTTACCGCAGCTCACGTTGAATGGCCAACTGCCATTCCACCCGGGCGGATTGAACTTCAGTTATGAAACTGAAGCTGTACGCTTTGATCGTGACTTGGAAAATGGCACCTTTACTGACGAGAACGGCGCCGTGTCGCCTCGTCTGGACACCAACGTCAGAGGCCTGACCCGTGCAAACGGCACACGCCTTAACGTTGCACCAGCCGTCGAATACCCGATGAACTGGGCTTACGGCTTTATTACACCGAAGCTCAAATACGTTTACACCAAATACGATCTTGACCTTGATACGCTTGGCAAAAACTCGCTGGGTCCGGGAGATGAGTTCAAAAGCTCCCAAGACCGCGCCATACCTATCGCCAGTGTAGACAGCGGCCTGTACTTCGACCGTAAAACCAATTTGTTCGGTAAAGATTTCAATCAGACCCTGGAACCACGGGCCTATTACCTTTACGTACCGAACAAGGACCAGAGCGACATTCCGGTCTTTGATACCAGTGAATACTCGTTCAGCTACTCTTCGCTGTTCCGCGATAACCGCTTCAGCGGCTCCGACCGGATCGGTGACGAGAACAAGCTGTCTCTGGGCGTGACGAGCCGCTGGATCGAAGATAACGGTTTCGAGCGCCAACGCGTTTCGGTAGGTCAGGCCGTGTACTTCAAGGATCGTGAGGTTCAACTGCCAGGCGTATTGGCCGCTGATCGTGATGACGCCCGTACGGACGTATCGCCTATCGCTTTGGAATATGAATTCCGCTTCAACCGCGATTGGCGTGCCAGTGCTGACTACAATTGGGACCCCGAAAGCCATTCCCCACGGTCCGGCAGCGCGATGTTCCACTACCAGCCGGAAAACAACCCGAACAAGGTGATCAACGTCGGTTATCGTTATCGCAACGACCAGATCGTATATAACCAGTTGACCAACAAATGGCAGTTCGGCGGCGACTACGGTCAGCCAGGCGATCCGAACTACGTGAAGGATTATTACAAAATCCAACAACACGACTTCTCGATGATGTGGCCGATCATTCCGCAGTGGAACCTGATCACCCGCTGGCAGTATGACTACGCCCGCAACCGTACCCTTGAAGCCTTTGGTGGTTTCGAGTACGACAACTGCTGCTGGAAACTGCGCGTCATCAACCGCTACTGGGTTTCCAACGACGAATACAGCCAGATCGCCCCTCTCAACGAAAAGGGTGACCACGGGCTCTTCTTCCAGATTGTCCTCAAAGGACTCGGCGGCCTGACCGGCGCCAAGGTAGAGAGCTTCCTCGACAAAGGCATTGAAGGTTATCGTGAACGTGAAGACAAAGCTTTCTGAGTGTTTGCGCCCGCTCGTGCTGGGCGCGCTGTTCCTGGGTGCAGCCTCGGCGCATGCCGCGGTGCAACAGCTGGATAAGGTCGCAGCCATCGTCGATAACGACGTGATCATGCAGAGCCAACTGGACCAACGGGTCAAGGAAGTTCAGCAAACCATCGCCAAGCGTGGCGGTGGTGTGCCGCCGACCAGCGTCCTGGAACCCCAGGTGCTGGAACGCCTGATCGTGGAAAACCTGCAACTGCAGATCGGCGAGCGCTCGGGCATCCGTATTTCGGACGAAGAGCTGAACCAGGCCGTCGGTACCATCGCTCAACGCAACAATATGAGCATCGACCAGTTCCGCGCAGCTCTGGCGCACGATGGCCTGTCCTATGAGGACGCGCGTGACCAGATCAAGCGTGAAATGATCATTAGCCGTGTACGCCAGCGTCGCGTCGCGGAGCGGGTTCAGGTGTCGGAGCAGGAAGTGAAGAACTTCCTGGCCTCGGACCTGGGCAAGATGCAGCTTTCCGAAGAGCTGCACCTGGCCAATATCCTGATCCCAACACCCGACAGCGCCAACGCCGAGCAGCTCAATGCGGCCGCAGCCAAAACCCAGGCTATCTATGATCGCCTCAAGGCCGGCGCTGATTTCGCCCAAATGGCGATTGCCCAGTCCGGCAGCGACAACGCGCTCGACGGTGGTGACATGGGCTGGCGTAAAGCCGCTCAACTACCACCGCCGTTCGACCGCGAGCTGAGTGCGATGAACGTGGGTGACATTACCCAACCGGCACGTACCCCAGGCGGTTTCATCATCCTCAAGCTGCTGGCCAAGCGCGGCGGCGAGACCTCGCTGAAAGACGAAGTACACGTTCGTCACATTCTGGTCAAACCAAGCGAAATCCGTACCGAGGCACAAACCAAGGAACTGGCCCAGAAGATCTATGACCGCATCGAAAGCGGTGAAGACTTCGCCACCCTGGCCAAGAGCTTTTCGGAAGACCCGGGTTCTGCCCTCAACGGCGGCGACCTGAACTGGATCGACCCGAAAGCCCTGGTGCCCGAGTTCCAGCAGGTGATGGCCGATACTCCGCAAGGCGTACTGTCCAAGCCATTCAAGACCCAATACGGCTGGCATGTGCTGGAAGTCCTTGGCCGTCGCGCCACCGACAACACCAACCAGGCCCGCGAACAGCAAGCCCTGACCGTACTGCGTAACCGCAAGTACGACGAAGAGCTGCAAACCTGGTTGCGTCAGATCCGTGACGAAGCCTACGTAGAAAACAAGCTGCCAGGCGCCGAGCAAACAGGCACCGACCAGGCAACCCAGTGAAACCCCAGCGTTTCGCGGTAACACCCGGCGAGCCGGCCGGCATTGGTCCAGACCTGTGCCTGCTGCTCGCCTCGCAACCCCAGCCATATCCCCTGATTGCCATTACCAGCCGCGACCTGCTCCTTGAGCGGGCCGCGCAGCTGGGTGTGGCTGTCAACCTGCTGAGCGTCGCACCGGGCAACTGGCCCGACCTGCCGGCGCCGGCGGGCAGCCTGTATGTGTGGGACACGCCCCTGCAAGCCAAGGTCATCGCCGGGCAACTGGACAAGGCCAATGCGGCCTTCGTGCTGGAAACCCTGACCCGCGCCGGCCAAGGCTGCATCGACGGCGACTTCGCCGGCATGATCACCGCGCCCGTACATAAAGGCGTGATCAACGAATCCGGCATCGCCTTTTCCGGCCATACCGAATTCCTGGCCGAACTCACACACACCGAACAAGTCGTGATGATGCTGGCCACCCGTGGCCTTCGCGTCGCGTTGGTCACCACGCACCTGCCGCTGCGCGACATCGCCGACGCCATCACCGCCGAGCGCATAGAACGCGTCACACGCATCCTGCACGCCGACCTGCAACACAAGTTCGGCATTGCCCAACCGCGTATCCTGGTCTGCGGGCTCAACCCCCACGCCGGTGAAGGCGGGCATTTGGGCCGTGAAGAAATCGACATCATTGAACCGACATTAGAGCGTCTGCGCCAAGAAGGCATGGACCTGCGTGGCCCATTGCCTGCCGACACTCTGTTTACCCCCAAATATCTGGAGCACTGCGACGCAGTGCTGGCGATGTACCATGACCAGGGACTGCCCGTGCTGAAATACAAAGGCTTCGGCGCCGCAGTCAACGTGACACTGGGCCTGCCGATCATCCGCACCTCCGTCGACCATGGCACTGCCCTGGACCTGGCAGGCAGCGGCAAGATCGATACCGGCAGCCTGCACGTGGCCCTGGAAACCGCCTATCAGATGGCCGAGACCCGTATATGACTGAGCATTACCAACACCGGGCGCGCAAGCGCTTCGGGCAAAACTTCCTGCACGACGCTGGCGTAATCGACCGCATCCTGCGCTCCATTCACGCCAAGCCTGAAGACCGCCTGCTGGAGATCGGCCCAGGCCAGGGCGCATTGACCCAGGGCCTGCTGGCCAGTGGCGGCCAACTGGACGTGGTTGAGCTGGACAAGGACCTGATCCCGATTCTCAACCAGCAGTTTGCCGACAAGCCCAACTTCAATCTGCATCAGGGCGATGCGCTGAAGTTCGATTTCAATACGCTCAACGCTGCGCCCAGCAGCCTGCGTGTGGTCGGTAACCTGCCGTACAACATCTCCACCCCGCTGATTTTCCACCTGCTGAACAACGCCGGAATCATCCGCGACATGCACTTCATGCTGCAAAAAGAAGTGGTGGAGCGCCTGGCCGCCGGGCCGGGTGGGGGTGATTGGGGCCGGCTGTCGATCATGGTCCAGTACCATTGCCGCGTCGAACATCTATTCAACGTCGGCCCGGGCGCATTCAACCCGCCGCCGAAGGTCGACTCGGCCATCGTGCGCCTGGTGCCGCATGCCGTGCTGCCACACCCGGCCAAGGACCACAAACTGCTGGAGCGCGTCGTGCGTGAAGCGTTCAACCAACGCCGCAAGACCCTGCGCAACACGCTCAAGGCGCTGTTGAGCAACGCCGAAATCGAAGCGGCCGGCGTCGACGGCAGCCTGCGCCCCGAGCAACTGGACCTGGCCGCGTTCGTACGCCTGGCCGACCAGCTTGCCATCCAGCCTGCGCCGACAGTGGAATAAGGCATCAGGCAAAAAATGTGGGAGGGGGCTTGCCCCCGATGGCGGCGCGTCAGTCAATGACTGTTTAACTGACCCACCGCTATCGGGGGCAAGCCCCCTCCCACCTTTGAACTGCGCGCCCCCGACACCATCTCTGGCCTAGTGCCCACCTATTGGCCTAGACTGGCCCGCATCTGCTGTCCTGCGCATCTGCTTTTAAGGCCTCTTGCATGTCCGATCCTCGCTACCAGATCGACGTCAGCGTCGTTACCCGCTTCCTGGCGGACCAATCGCAACCTGAACACAACCGCTTTGCCTTTGCCTACACCATCACGGTGAAAAACAACGGGCTGGTGCCGGCCAAGCTGCTGTCGCGCCATTGGGTGATCACCGACGGTGATGGTCAGGTCGAAGAAGTACGCGGCGCGGGTGTTGTCGGCCAGCAACCGTTGATCGACATCGGCGCCAGCCATACCTACAGCAGCGGCACGGTCATGACCTCCAAAGTCGGCACCATGCAAGGCACCTATCAAATGAAAGCGACCGACGGCAAGCTGTTCGACGCGATCATCAAGCCGTTCCGCCTCGCCGTACCCGGAGCCCTGCACTGATGGCAACGTATGCGGTCGGTGACCTGCAAGGCTGCCTGGAGCCCCTCAAGTGCCTGCTCGAACGCGTCACGTTCGACCCGGCAACCGATCGCCTGTGGCTGGTCGGCGATCTGGTCAACCGTGGTCCGCAGTCCCTGGAAACCTTGCGCTACCTCTATAACCTGCGTGATTCGCTGGTCTGCGTGCTGGGCAACCATGACCTGCACCTGCTCGCGGCCGGTCACAACATCGAGCGCCTGAAAAAAGGCGACACGCTGCGGGAAATCCTCGAAGCGCCGGACCGGGCCGAGTTGCTGGAATGGGTGCGCCGACAAAAGCTCATGCATTACGACGAGGCCCGCAACATCGCCTTGGTCCATGCCGGCATCCCACCGCAATGGACGTTGAAAAAAGCCCTGAAATGCGCAGCCGAAGTCGAAAGCGCCCTGGGCGATGACAACCTCTACACCGCCTACCTCGACGGCATGTATGGCAACGAGCCGATGAAGTGGGACAGCGACCTCAGCGGCGTTGCCCGCCTGAGGGTGATCACCAACTACTTCACGCGCATGCGCTTCTGCACGGCCGAGGGCCGGCTGGACCTCAAGAGCAAGGAAGGCGCCGATACCGCGCTGCCTGGCTATAAGCCCTGGTTTGCGCACAAGGAACGCAAAACCCGTGACACGAAGATCATCTTCGGTCACTGGGCCGCCCTTGAAGGCAAATGCGAAGAACCCGGCGTGTTCGCCCTCGACACCGGCTGCGTGTGGGGTGGTGCCATGACCTTGATGAACATCGACACCGGCGAGCGCATCAGTTGCCAGTGTGAATCCCCCGTATCCAATACACAGACGGCCGCCGCCAAGCCCTAGGAGCCCGCCATGACAGAATTCAAACGTATTCCCCCCGAACAAGCCCAAGCCCTGCGCGAACAAGGCGCTGTGGTCGTCGATATCCGTGACCAGCCTACGTATGCCGCTGCGCACATTGCCGGCGCCCAGCATCTGGACAACGTCAACATCGCCGACTTCATCCGCGCCGCCGACCTCGACGCGCCGCTGATCGTTGCGTGCTACCACGGCAACTCCAGCCAGAGCGCAGCGGCCTATCTTGTCAGCCAGGGTTTCTCCGACGTCTACAGCCTGGACGGCGGCTTTGAGCTGTGGCGTGCGACCTATCCTGCGGAAATATCTTCAGGCGATTCGCAATAATTTTTTTCACACCCCGCTACCCCGCGTGACGCTTGGGCTTGCGCCGTTTCTGACGAACGGCGCGGCCAAACTAATTACGCATCGCGCCTTGACCTCCCCGATTCCGAACTATCCTTAGGCACAGGCCATCCAAATCAGGGGAGAGCCGGTACACCGGCGTGCGGGTCATCGGTAGCGTTTCAGGGTGTTCTGGGGGGAAAACAGCTATTGGCGAACGTCAATGACTGCCAGCATCGACTGATTGATCCGGCGTCGGCTCCACGTATCGAGCGAGGTGACGACGTCATGAGTATCTTTAGCCACTTCCAACAACGTTTCGCGTCCACACAGGAGGAGGAACTCACGCTTCAAGAGTACCTCGAACTGTGCAAACAGGACCGCAGTACCTATGCGTCTGCCGCCGAACGCCTGCTGCTGGCAATCGGCGAGCCGCAGCTGGTGGAAACCGCCAACAACTCGCGGCTGTCGCGAATATTCTCCAACAAGGTGATCCGCCGCTATCCGGCCTTTGAAGACTTCCACGGCATGGAAGAATGCATCGACCAGATCGTCTCCTACTTCCGGCATGCTGCCCAGGGCCTGGAGGAGAAGAAACAGATCCTCTACCTGCTCGGCCCGGTCGGCGGTGGCAAGTCGTCCCTGGCCGAAAAACTCAAGCAACTGATCGAAAAGGTGCCCTTCTACGCGATCAAGGGCTCGCCGGTGTTCGAGTCGCCCCTGGGCCTGTTCAACGCCACCGAAGATGGCGCGATCCTCGAAGAAGACTTCGGCATCCCTCGGCGCTACCTCAATACCATCATGTCGCCCTGGGCCACCAAGCGCCTGTCCGAGTTCGGCGGCGATATCAGCCAGTTCCGCGTGGTCAAGCTCTACCCGTCGATCCTCAACCAGATCGGCGTCGCCAAGACTGAACCGGGCGACGAGAACAACCAGGACATCTCCGCACTGGTGGGTAAGGTCGATATCCGCAAACTGGAAGAATACCCACAGAACGACGCCGACGCCTACAGCTACTCGGGCGCGCTGTGCCGGGCCAACCAGGGCCTGATGGAATTCGTGGAGATGTTCAAGGCGCCGATCAAGGTGCTGCACCCACTGCTCACGGCCACCCAGGAAGGTAACTACAACAGTACCGAAGGCCTGGGCGCGATTCCGTTTACCGGGATCCTGCTGGCTCACTCCAACGAATCGGAGTGGCACACCTTCCGCAACAACAAGAACAACGAAGCCTTCATCGACCGTATCTACATCGTCAAGGTGCCTTACTGCCTGCGGGTCAGCGATGAAATCAAGATCTACGACAAACTGCTGTTCAACAGTTCCCTGGCCAAGGCGCATTGCGCACCCGACACCCTGAAGATGCTCGCCCAGTTCACCGTGCTGTCGCGCCTCAAGGAGCCGGAGAACTCGAATATCTACTCGAAAATGCGCGTGTACGATGGGGAAAACCTCAAGGACACTGATCCCAAGGCCAAATCGATCCAGGAATACCGCGACACGGCGGGCGTCGATGAAGGCATGAACGGCCTGTCGACGCGCTTCGCGTTCAAGATCCTCTCCAAGGTCTTCAACTTCGACCCTCACGAGATCGCCGCCAACCCGGTGCATTTGTTGTATGTGCTGGAGCAGCAGATCGAACAGGAACAATTCCAGGCCGAAACCCGCGAGCGCTATCTGCGCTTCCTCAAGGAATACCTGGCGCCGCGCTACATCGAATTCATCGGCAAGGAAATCCAGACCGCTTACCTGGAATCCTACAGCGAGTACGGCCAGAACATCTTCGACCGCTACGTGCTGTACGCCGACTTCTGGATTCAGGACCAGGAATACCGCGACCCGGAAACTGGCGAAATCCTCAACCGCGTGGCACTCAACGAGGAGCTGGAGAAAATCGAGAAACCCGCCGGCATCAGCAATCCGAAGGATTTCCGCAACGAAATCGTCAACTTCGTGCTGCGCGCCCGCGCCAACAACAACGGCAAGAACCCAACCTGGCTCAGCTACGAGAAGCTGCGGGTGGTGATCGAGAAGAAAATGTTCTCCAACACCGAGGATCTGCTGCCGGTTATCAGCTTCAACGCCAAGGCCAGCAAAGAGGACCAGCAAAAACACAACGACTTCGTCACACGGATGGTCGAGCGCGGCTACACCGACAAACAGGTACGGCTGCTCTCCGAGTGGTATCTGCGGGTGCGCAAATCGCAATGACGTAGCTGCAAGCTTTTAGCTACAAGCTGCAAGTAAAAGCCGATCCGCTTTTACTTGTCGCTTGCGGCTTACGACTTGAAGCTCCCCGGAGGGGCCCCCATGAGCTATGTGATCGACCGACGCCTCAATGGCAAGAACAAGAGCACGGTAAACCGCCAGCGTTTCCTGCGGCGTTACCGTGACCACATCAAAAAGGCCGTTGAAGAGGCCGTCAGCCGCCGCTCCATCACCGACATGGAACATGGCGAACAAATCAGCATTCCCGGACGGGACATCGACGAACCCGTGCTGCACCACGGCCGGGGCGGTAAGCAAACCGTGGTGCATCCGGGCAACAAGGAGTTCACCACCGGTGACCACATTCAGCGCCCGCAAGGTGGCGGTGGGGGCAAGGGCGCGGGCAAGGCCGGTAACTCCGGCGAGGGCATGGACGAATTCGTGTTCCAGATCACCCAGGAAGAATTTCTTGAATTCATGTTCGAGGACCTGGAGTTGCCCAACTTGGTCAAACGCAACCTGACCGGCACCGACACGTTCAAAACCGTGCGTGCGGGTATCAGCAACGAAGGCAACCCGTCCCGTATCAACATCATCCGCACCCTGCGCTCAGCCCACGCCCGGCGTATCGCCCTGTCGGGCAGCAGCCGTGCAAAATTGAAGCAGGCCAAGGAAGAGCTGGAGCGCCTGAGGCGCGAAGAACCGGACAACTTCGGCGATATCCAGGAAATAGAGGCAGAAATCGAGAAACTCAGCGCGCGCATTCATCGCGTGCCGTTTCTCGATACCTTTGACTTGAAATACAACCTGCTGGTCAAGCAGCCCAACCCGAGTTCCAAGGCCGTGATGTTCTGCCTGATGGACGTGTCCGGTTCCATGACCCAGGCCACCAAGGACATTGCCAAGCGCTTCTTTATCTTGCTGTACCTGTTCCTGAAGCGGAACTACGACAAGATCGAGGTGGTGTTCATCCGCCATCACACCAGCGCCCGGGAAGTGGACGAAGAAGAATTCTTCTATTCCCGCGAAACCGGCGGCACCATCGTCTCCAGCGCGCTGAAGCTGATGCAGGAAATCATGGCCGAACGCTACCCGGTCAATGAGTGGAATATCTACGCGGCCCAGGCGTCCGACGGGGACAACTGGAACGATGACTCGCCGATCTGCCGCGACATCCTGATCAACCAGATCATGCCTTTCGTGCAGTACTACACCTACGTCGAAATTACCCCCCGTGAGCACCAGGCGCTATGGTTCGAATACGAGCGCATCGGCGAAGCCTTTGCCGATACGTTCGCCCAACAGCAACTGGTCTCGGCCGGCGATATCTATCCGGTCTTCCGTGAACTCTTCCAGCGCAGGTTAGTGACATGACCGCCAAAAAAGAGCATAAGCGCCAACCCATTTCCACCGGGTCCGAATGGACCTTTGAACTGATCCAGGCCTATGACCGGGAAATCAGCCGCATCGCCGCGGGTTATGCGCTGGACACTTACCCCAATCAGATCGAAGTGATCACCGCCGAACAGATGATGGACGCCTACGCCTCCGTCGGTATGCCGCTGGGTTATCACCATTGGTCCTACGGCAAACACTTTCTCAGCACCGAAAAGTCCTACACCCGCGGCCAGATGGGCCTGGCCTACGAGATCGTGATCAACTCCGACCCGTGCATCGCTTACCTGATGGAAGAAAACACCATCTGCATGCAGGCGTTGGTGGTGGCCCACGCATGCTACGGGCATAACAGCTTTTTCAAGGGCAACTACCTGTTCCGCACCTGGACCGATGCCAGTTCGATCATCGATTACCTGGTGTTCGCCAAGCAGTACATCATGCAATGCGAAGAGCGCCACGGCATCGACGCGGTGGAAGACCTGCTCGACTCCTGCCACGCGTTGATGAACTACGGCGTTGACCGTTACAAACGCCCCTATCCGATTTCGGCCGAAGAAGAACGCCTGCGTCAGAAGGAACGTGAGGAACACTTGCAGAAACAGATCAACGATCTGTGGCGCACCATTCCAAAGCGCGCCGGCAAGAACAGCGACAAGGACAATGCACGCTTCCCCGCCGAACCTCAGGAAAACATCCTGTATTTTCTGGAAAAACATGCGCCGCTGCTGGAGCCATGGCAACGCGAAATCGTGCGCATCGTGCGCAAGATTGCCCAGTACTTTTATCCACAGCGCCAGACCCAGGTGATGAACGAGGGCTGGGCGACGTTCTGGCACTACACGCTGATGAACGACCTGTACGACGAAGGCCTGGTCACCGACGGGTTCATGATGGAGTTCCTCACCTCCCACACCAGCGTGGTGTTCCAGCCCGGCTTCGATAGCCCGTACTACAACGGCATCAATCCCTATGCGCTGGGCTTTGCGATGTATCGGGACATCCGGCGCATGTGCGAACACCCCACCGAGGAGGACCGCCGCTGGTTCCCGGAAATCGCCGGTAGCGACTGGCTCTCCACCATCAAGTTCGCCATGAGCAGTTTCAAGGACGAGAGCTTCATCCTGCAGTACCTGTCTCCCCAGGTGATTCGCGACCTCAAGCTGTTCAGCATCATGGATGACGATCTCAAGGACGACCTGGTAGTGCCCGCTATTCATGACGAACCCGGCTACCGGACTATCCGCGAGACCCTGGCGGCGCAATACAACCTGGGCAACCGCGAGCCCAACGTACAGATCTACAGCATCGATGTGCGGGGTGACCGCTCGCTGACCTTGCGTCACCAGCAGCACGACCGCAAACCCTTGGGCGAATCCACAGAGGAGGTACTCAAGCACTTGCACCGGCTGTGGGGCTTCGATATCCACCTGGAAACCCTGCAGGGCGACCAGGTGGTGAAAACCCACCACGTTCCCCCGCGCAGCGATCATAACGACACCGACTACGGCCGCCTGGACCTGGCCGTCGTGCATCTCTGAAACGGCAAAGCCTCCATTGGCCCGGCACAGACGGTATCCTGTGCCGCTAATGGAGGCTTTTTCATGAAAATCTACAAAGTCGGCGGTGCGGTGCGTGATCGCCTGCTGGGCATCGAGGTCACCGATATCGATCGCGTCGTCGTTGGCGCCACCATCGAAGAGATGCAGGCCAAAGGCTTCAAGCCGGTCGGCGCTGACTTCCCCGTGTTCCTGGACCCGAAAAACGGCGATGAATACGCCCTCGCCCGCACCGAGCGCAAAAGTGGCAGGGGCTACGGCGGCTTCGTGTTTCACGCCAGCCCCGACGTCACGCTGGAAGAAGACCTGGTTCGTCGCGACCTGACCATCAATGCCATGGCCGAAGATGATGAGGGCAATCTGACCGACCCCTATCACGGCCAACACGACCTGGAAGCACGTGTTTTACGTCACGTTTCGCCCGCGTTCGCCGAAGATCCCCTGCGAGTGCTGCGGGTTGCGCGGTTTGCCGCTCGCTATGCGCACCTCGGATTCAGCGTGGCTCCCGAAACCCTGGCACTGATGCGTCAGCTCAGCGAATCCGGCGAAATGGAAGCGTTGACGCCGGAGCGCAGCTGGAAGGAAATTTCCCGGGCATTGATGGAAGACCAGCCCCAGGTGTTTATTCAAGTGCTGCGCGACTGCCATGCGCTGAAAACCCTGATGCCGGAAGTGGATGCGCTGTTCGGCGTACCGCAGCCCGAAGCCCATCATCCCGAGATCGACACCGGCGTGCACACCCTGAGCGTGCTGGAACAGGCTGCAGTGCACAAACAACCGTTGACCGTACGCTGGGCCTGCCTGCTGCACGACCTGGGCAAAGGGCTGACACCTGTGGATAAGTTGCCGCAGCACATTGCCCACGAACACCGGGGCTTGAAGCTGATCAAGACGGTTAATGAACGCTTCAAAGTGCCAAAGGATTGCCAGGAACTCGCGCTGCTGGTGGGCCAATATCACACCCACGGGCATCGCGCCCTGGAGCTGAAGGCGTCGACGCTATTGGAGTTGCTGCAAAGTTTTGACGTCTACCGTCGACCGCAACGCTTCGAGGAATTCGTGGTCGCCTGCGAGATGGATGCGCGGGGCCGCAAGGGTCTTGAACAGCGCAGTTATCCACAGGCGGATTATTTGCGGGGGGCGGCAAAGGCTGCGCGCGAGGTGGCGGTGGCGCCACTGCTGGAAAAAGGCTTCAAAGGTCCGGAGCTGGGTGAGGCGCTCAAGCGTGAACGGCTCAACGCACTAAAAGCCTACAAAGAACAACACAAGCCTCTGTAGGAGCGAGCTTGCTCGCGAAGGACATCAACGATAACGCAGCGCCCTCTGGTTTTTCGCGAGCAAGCTCGGCTCCTACAGAAGCACATCTGCCGTGAGTGGCCGGCCCTGCCACTCAAACGCCACAGGCGCGAGCACCTGATCGATCTGCGCATCGCGCCACAGGGCAGCCATGGTCTTGCCCGCTTCAGGATGCACCCGATCCGGTGCCATCATCGACAGCGGCCACAACACAAAAGCGTTTTTCAGGATCTCAGCCCGTGGCAGGATCAAACCGTCGAAATTACCCACCAGATCGCCATACAGCAGCACGTCGATATCCAGGGGCAACCCTTTACGATCTGGCGCATAGCGGCCGTTGTCGGCCTCGATGGATTTCAACCGACGGTCCAGCTCCATCAATGACAGGTCGGTCCAGGCCGACACCACCAGATTGAAGAACGGCCCGCTCTTGATACCCACCGGCTGGCTTTCGAACACCGCCGAACAGCGCATGTCCGTCAAAAAGCTCGCCAGCGCATCGAGTCCCGCACGTAAATTGAGCTCGCGCTCGATATTACTGCCCAGGCCAAGGTAAACCTGAGTCAGCGACATCCGCGCTCGATCTCCACGCCCACGCCTTTGGCCGCTGGGACGGCACCTGGCTTGGTCAATTTGAGGTGCAGCCAGGGAATCTGGAATTCACTCATCAACACTTCGGCCAGGCGCTCGGCGAAGGTTTCCACCAGTTGGTACTGGGACTGCTCGGCAAAGGCCTGGATACGCGCGGACACGCTGGCATAATCCAGCGCCAGGGTGAGATCGTCGCCAGCGGCGGCCGGACGGTTATCCCAGGCAAAGCTCAGGTCCAGGCGCAGGCATTGACGGATTCCGCGCTCCCAGTCGTAGGCGCCGATCACGGTGTCGACTTCCAGGCCTTCGATAAACACTCTGTCCAAGCACTCTTCTCCGCAGCACGACAAGGGCGCGATGCCCCGTTAGAATCAGGGCGTCCTCGCCCGGAATAGTTAGCATGTTTTGGTCACTGGCGATTCTCGCCTACCTGCTCGGCTCGCTGTCCTTTGCCATTTTGCTCAGCCGCCTGACGGGAAATCCCGATCCGCGAATGAGTGGCTCAGGCAATGCCGGCGCCACCAATATGTTGCGCCTGGCCGGCAAGAAACTCGCCGTGCTGACGCTGCTGGGCGACATCTGCAAGGGCCTGCTGCCCGTACTGCTCGCCAGCCTCGTCGGCCTTTCCCTGCAACAGCAGGCCTGGGTGGGCGTATGCGCCGTCCTGGGCCATCTGTTCCCCCTGTACTTCCGTTTTCGCGGCGGCAAAGGCGTCGCCACGGCGGCCGGCATGCTGCTGGGGATCTACCCGCCGGCAGCCTTGCTGGCGGTGCTCGCCTGGCTGCTGACGTTCTACCTGACCCGCACCAGCTCGCTGGCTGCGCTGATCGCCACACCGCTCACCCTGCCATTACTGGCCTGGCAAGCACCGGCGGCGCTGCTGCCGATGAGCGTGCTGACACTGCTGATCGTCTGGCGTCACCGCGGCAATCTACGCGACCTGTTTGCCGGGCGCGAACGGCATTTCTAACGGGCGTCCAGGCTAACCCTTACAACGGCGACAACTGCTCCATCGGCCAACGTGCCTGCACGCTGATCGCCAGGCTCTCATGCTGCCCGGCCTGCAGGCGTTGGCAGCCGGCGTAGGCGATCATCGCGCCATTGTCGGTGCAGAACTCAGGGCGCGCATAGAACACGTCGCCGTTCATCTCACCGAGCATTTTCTCCAACGCGCTGCGCAAAGCCTTGTTGGCACTGACGCCGCCAGCAATCACCAGGCGCTTCATGCCTGCCTGCTTCAGGGCGCGCTTGCACTTGATGGTCAAAGTCTCCACCACGGCCTGCTGGAACGCCAGCGCGATGTCGCAACGGGCTTGCTCGCCGTCGTCTCCGGCGCTGACGCTCTGCTGCCAGGTATTCAACGCCGAGGTTTTCAAGCCGCTGAAGCTGAACATCAGCCCCGGGCGATCGCACATCGGCCGTGGGAACGTGTAACGACCGGCCACGCCTTTTTCGGCAAGACGGGCGATTTCCGGACCACCGGGGTAATTGAGCCCCATCATCTTCGCGGTCTTGTCGAATGCTTCGCCTGCGGCGTCGTCCAGCGACTCGCCCAACAACGTGTATTGGCCGATGCCGTCGACCTGAACCAGCTGCGTATGCCCCCCCGAAACCAACAAAGCGACGAACGGGAACGCTGGCGGTGTTTTTTCCAGCATCGGTGCCAGCAAATGCCCTTCCATGTGGTGCACACCGAGGGCCGGAATCCCCCAGGCAAACGCCAGCGCCTGGGCACAGGAAGCCCCAACCAGCAGGGCCCCGACCAATCCCGGGCCTGCGGTATAGGCAATCGCGTCGATCTCGGTCGGCACGCAGCCGGCCTCATCCAACACCTGGCGAATCAACGGCAGCATGCGTTTGACGTGATCACGGCTGGCAAGCTCCGGCACCACGCCGCCATAGGCGCGGTGCAGGTCGATCTGACTGAACAGCGCATCGGCCAAAAGCCCGCGTTCACTGTCGTAAAGTGCGACACCGGTTTCGTCGCAGGAGGTTTCAAGTCCCAGTACTAGCATGGGTTTGCGCCTTGTAGAGGCTGAATTCGAAGGCGCGCATAATAGTCGCCACTCCCCCTCCCGACTAGCGGTTTTCGATCAGAGGCTTTGCATTCCTGCCAATGAGGGGTTAACATCCGCAACCCTTAAAAACCGACGACCTCAGCCGCGAATTGTTTGCGACGAGAACGTTGATCCCGGTAATGAAAGAAGGTAGCTCTGGATGCCAGCCGTCAAAGTAAAAGAGAACGAACCCTTCGACGTAGCTCTGCGTCGTTTCAAGCGCTCCTGCGAAAAAGCCGGTGTTCTGGCTGAAGTTCGTAGCCGCGAATTTTATGAGAAGCCAACTTCTGAGCGTAAGCGTAAAGCAGCAGCCGCTGTTAAGCGTCACGCCAAGAAAGTTCAGCGCGAACAGCGCCGCGCCGTTCGTCTGTACTAATACACAGACGTTCGTAGCAAGCTTCTGCCAAGCCCGGCCCTCAGCCGGGCTGTTGGCATTTGCGGATATCGCTTGATGCTTCATCGTCGACGCCGCACACGCGACCGAGACACTGCTTCACACGTCAGGACTGGCTCTTTTGCCAGCGGTGCACGTCTCTTCTGACGAGCCTAACAAGGCTACTGACGAGCACACCTATTCTTCAAGCAGGCGATCAACTGTGTCGACTGTGCCCATTGATGAGCTTCCGAGACCGCTCACAGGTCAAGACCGGACTCACGGGCAACTTTTATTCGTCGGACACTGATAGAGACTAACGTCAGCGAATGTTCGGCAGATACACTCCCTGACACCCCATGCAGACGATAATGCTCGAGCGCCCAACGTGCGCTTGAACATTTCACGGGCCCTCATTTACACGCAGTGATGACGAGAACGCCATGGCCGGGCTGATTCCCCAGAGCTTTATTGACGACCTTCTGAACCGCACCGACATCGTCGATGTTGTCAGCTCACGCGTGCAACTGAAAAAAGCCGGCAAGAACTACACCGCCTGCTGCCCGTTCCATAAAGAAAAAACCCCGTCGTTCAGTGTCAGCCCGGACAAGCAGTTCTATTACTGCTTCGGTTGCGGCGCCGGCGGCAACGCCCTCGGCTTCCTGATGGACCACGACAACCTGGATTTCCCCCAGGCCGTCGAGGACCTGGCGAAAGCCGCGGGCATGGAAATCCCCCGCGAAGAAAGTGGCCGCGCGCACAAACCGCGACAACCCACCGACTCGCCGCTGTATCCGCTGCTGACCGCCGCCGCCGATTTCTACCGGCAAGCACTTAAAAGCCATCCGCAGCGCAAAGCCGCTGTCGATTACCTCAAGGGCCGAGGCCTCACCGGTGAAATCGCCCGGGACTTCGGGCTCGGTTTTGCACCGCCCGGCTGGGACAACCTGTACAAGCACCTGAGCAGCGATACGCTCCAGCAAAAAGCCATGATTGACGCCGGCCTGCTGATTGAAAACGCCGAGACCGGCAAACGCTATGACCGCTTCCGTGACCGCGTGATGTTTCCGATCCGCGACAGTCGCGGCCGCATCATCGCGTTCGGTGGCCGAGTGCTGGGGGACGACAAGCCCAAGTACCTGAACTCCCCGGAAACCCCGGTGTTCCATAAAGGCCAGGAACTCTACGGCCTGTTCGAAGCGCGCAAGAACAACCGCAACCTCGACGAGATCATCGTGGTTGAAGGCTATATGGACGTCATCGCCCTGGCTCAGCAGGGCCTGCGCAATGCGGTGGCGACCCTCGGCACCGCCACCAGCGAAGAACACATGAAGCGCCTGTTCCGCGTCGTGCCCAGCGTGCTGTTCTGTTTCGACGGCGACCAGGCCGGCCGCAATGCCGCCTGGCGCGCGCTTGAGGCCACGCTGTCGAGCCTGCAGGACGGGCGTCGTGCACGCTTTTTGTTCCTGCCCGAAGGCGAAGACCCGGACACCCTGGTGCGCTCCGAAGGCACCGACGCGTTCCGGGCGCGTATCAATCAACATGCGCAACCGCTTGCGGATTATTTTTTCCAGCAATTGACCGAAGAGGCCGACCCGCGCTCGCTTGAAGGCAAGGCCCATATGGCTACCCTCGCAGCGCCGTTGATCGACAAGGTCCCAGGCGCCAACTTGCGCACCTTGATGCGCCAGCGCCTGCTGGAAATCACCGGATTGAGCGGCGAAGCCGTGAGCCAACTGGTGCACAGCGCTCCTCAGCATGCGCCGCCCGCCTACGACCCAGGCATGGATTACGACGCCATGCCGGACTATGCCGACTTCCACCAACCGCAGGAGGCGTTTACGCCCCAGCAGGAGTGGACGCCGAAGAAGCCCGGGGCCGGCGGCAAGAAGTGGGACAAAAAGCCCTGGAGCAAGAATGGCAAGCGCGGCGATCGCGATGAGGCCTATGCCCCGCGCACGCCGGTTGCCGTAGAAGCGCCAACGCTGATTGCGTTGCGCACGCTTATCCACCACCCGCAATTGGCGGGCAAGGTTGAAAGCGCCGATCATTTCGCCAACGAAAGCAACACCTACGCTCAGGTGCTTATCGCCCTGATCGAGGCCGTGCAGAAAAATCCTAAGCTAAACTCAATTCAGCTGATGGCTCGCTGGCATGGCACGGAACAGGGCCGCCTGTTGAAGGCACTCGCGGAAAAGGAGTGGCTAATTGACGGCGATAACCTTGAACAACAGTTTTTAGACACCATTAACAGGTTATCCGCGGGTCAACATACACAGACCCTCGATGAGCTCATCAAGAGAGCAAGACAGCCGGGATTGTCGGCTGAAGAGCAGATTCAGATAGCAAAACAGATGCGCGACCTCTTAAAACAGAACGTTTGCACATCAAACCCGACCTCAGCTGGCGTGTGAGGTCATAGCTCGGGTATAATCCTCGGCTTGTTTTTTGCCCGCCAAGACCTTCAGTGGATAGGGTGTTATGTCCGGAAAAGCGCAACAGCAGTCTCGTATCAAAGAGTTGATCACCCTTGGTCGTGAGCAGAAGTATCTGACTTACGCAGAGGTCAACGACCACCTGCCTGAGGATATTTCAGATCCAGAGCAGGTGGAAGACATCATCCGCATGATTAATGACATGGGGATCCCCGTACACGAGAGTGCTCCGGATGCGGACGCCCTTATGTTGGCCGACGCCGATACCGACGAGGCAGCCGCTGAAGAAGCCGCTGCCGCGTTGGCCGCGGTGGAGACCGACATCGGTCGCACGACTGACCCTGTGCGCATGTATATGCGTGAAATGGGTACCGTCGAGCTGCTGACACGCGAAGGCGAAATCGAAATCGCCAAGCGTATCGAAGAGGGCATCCGTGAAGTGATGGGCGCAATCGCGCACTTCCCTGGCACGGTTGACCACATTCTCTCCGAGTACACTCGCGTCACTACCGAAGGCGGCCGCCTGTCTGACGTCCTCAGCGGTTATATCGACCCGGACGACGGCATTGCGCCGCCTGCCGCCGAAATACCGCCGCCTGTCGATCCGAAGGCGCCGAAAGCGGACGACGACGCCGACGAAGACGAGGCTGAAGCCAGCACCGACGACGAAGAAGAAGTCGAAAGCGGTCCAGACCCAGTCATCGCTGCCCAGCGTTTCGGTGCGGTTTCCGATCAAATGGAAATCACCCGCAAGGCCCTGAAGAAGCATGGTCGTGCCAACAAGCAGGCAATTGCCGAGCTGCTGGCCCTGGCTGAGCTGTTCATGCCGATCAAGCTGGTACCGAAGCAATTCGAAGGCCTGGTTGAACGCGTTCGTAGCGCCCTTGAGCGTCTGCGTGCACAAGAGCGTGCGATCATGCAGCTCTGTGTCCGTGATGCGCGCATGCCGCGTACCGACTTCCTGCGCCAGTTCCCGGGCCACGAAGTTGACGAAAGCTGGAGCGACGCCCTGGCCAAAGGCAAGGCGAAATACGCCGAAGCCATTGGTCGCCTGCAGCCGGACATCCTCCGTTGCCAGCAGAAACTGAGCGCACTGGAGGCTGAAACCGGCCTGACGATTGCCGAGATCAAGGACATCAACCGTCGCATGTCGATCGGTGAGGCCAAGGCCCGCCGCGCGAAGAAAGAGATGGTTGAAGCCAACTTGCGTCTGGTGATCTCCATCGCCAAGAAGTACACCAACCGTGGCCTGCAATTCCTCGACCTGATCCAGGAAGGCAACATCGGCTTGATGAAAGCGGTGGACAAGTTCGAATACCGTCGCGGCTACAAGTTCTCGACTTATGCCACCTGGTGGATCCGTCAGGCGATCACTCGCTCGATCGCCGACCAGGCCCGCACCATCCGTATTCCGGTGCACATGATCGAGACCATCAACAAGCTCAACCGTATTTCCCGGCAGATGTTGCAGGAAATGGGTCGCGAACCGACCCCGGAAGAGCTGGGCGAACGCATGGAAATGCCTGAGGATAAAATCCGCAAGGTATTGAAGATCGCTAAAGAGCCGATCTCCATGGAAACCCCGATCGGTGATGACGAAGACTCCCATCTGGGTGACTTCATCGAAGACTCGACCATGCAGTCGCCAATCGATGTCGCCACCGTTGAGAGCCTTAAGGAAGCGACTCGCGACGTACTCTCCGGCCTCACTGCCCGTGAAGCCAAGGTACTGCGCATGCGTTTCGGCATCGACATGAATACCGACCACACCCTTGAGGAAGTCGGTAAGCAGTTTGACGTGACCCGTGAGCGGATCCGTCAGATCGAAGCCAAGGCGCTGCGCAAGTTGCGCCACCCGACGCGAAGCGAGCATCTGCGCTCCTTCCTCGACGAGTGATACCAGAACCCCCGGCCCAGGCCGGGGGTTTTGCTTTCTAACAATTACTTCCACAGATAACTGCCCCGCAACCCCCCTCCCCCGCAATGCCCGTCTACACTCGAGAAATTCCCCGTGCCATAACGAGACCGTTATGCCCAGATTGCCGACCGTGATACTGCTGTCGCTGCTGACCTGGACCGCAACGGCTGGCGCGTTGACTCTCACGGATGATGAGCGTAGCTGGCTGACGGACCATCAGGAGCTGCGCCTTGGGGTGGATACGTCCTGGCCCCCCTTTGAATACCGCGATGAAGAGAGCCGCTACCAGGGTTTGTCCGCCGATTATGTGCGCCTGATCCAGGATCGCCTGGGCATCCGGGTCAAGCTGATCGAGCCAGCAAACTGGACCGCTGTGCTTGAGCAGGCACGCAACAGTCAGCTCGACCTGCTACCTGGCGTCATGTCTACCCCGGAACGCCAGAGTTTCCTGGCCTTCACGCGCCCCTATCTCGACTTTCCCATCGTGATACTGGCCCATGAAGGCGGCGCCAAGCCGCGCAATCTCAACGACTTGTACGGACTGAAAATCGCAGTGGTGGAAAACTATGCGCCGCATGAATTACTGCGCACCCACCACCCGGACCTCAATCTCGTCGCGATGCCGAACGCCAGCTCTATGCTGCAGGCCCTGGCCACCGATGAAGTCGATGCGGTCGTCAGCGACCTGGCTTCCAGCGTGTGGAGCCTGCGCCAACTGAAACTCGATGGTTTGTACGTGAGCGGCGAAACGCCCTACCGCTATCAGCTGGCAATGGGCGTTCCGCAGGATGAGAAAATACTGGTGGGCATTCTGGACAAGGTCCTCGCCGATCTCAGCCCAGCCGAAACCGATGCGATCCAGCAGCGCTGGGTCGGCAGCTTCAGCGATCACCGCACGTTATGGGCGGATTTGCTGATGTACGGTCTGCCTGCGGTATTGCTGCTGAGCACCGTGCTGGCCGTTGTGATTCGAATCAATCGTCGGCTCAGCTCGGAAATTTCCCGCCGGGTCGCCCTTGAGCAAGAACTGCGCAGCAGTGAGTACCACTATCGCGGCCTGGTGGAGAGCCTGTCCGCTATCGCCTGGGAAGCCAACATCAGCGATTTCACCTACAGCTACGTGTCGCCCCATGCTGAAGAATTGCTCGGCTACCCCCGCGCACATTGGCTGATCCCCGGTTTCTGGCGCAACATCATTCATCCTGCCGACCTGACCCGCGCCGAAACGTATTGCTACCGTGAAACCCGCGCTAACCGTGATCACAGCATCGACTATCGCGTTATCACCGCCGATGGCCGCTGCCTGTGGGTACGCGACATTGTCAGCCTGATCGAATACGGCCATGAACCGGTGCTGCGCGGCTTGATGATCGACATCAGCGAAGCCAAGCGTACGGAGGAGGCACTGCAGCTGTCCGAGCAGAAGTTTGCCTCAGTGTTCCAGCAATGCCCGGACATCCTGGTGATCGCCCGCCTGTCCGACGGATGCCTGCTTGAAGTCAACAAGGCCTTTGAAGACCAGATCGGCCTGAGCGCCCAGGAGGTGGTGGGCAAAACCGCCACCGAGCTGAATATCTGGGGTGTTGAAGGCGTCGGCCCGGATCTGCTGCAACGCGTGCAGACCACCAGCATCCGCAACCTGGAGATGATTTTCTGGCGCAGCAATGGCCAGGCTTTTACCGGGCTTATTTCGACCGAGCCGTTCCAACTCGATACCACCGAGGCCCTGGTGGTCGTGGTGCGAGATATCACCCAGCTCAAGGAAACCCAACAGCAGCTGCAAACTTCCGAGGAGAAGTTTGCCAAGGCGTTTCATGCCTCTCCCGATGGCTTGTTGCTGAGCCGGCAAAGCGATGGGCTGCTGATCGAAGTGAACGAAGGCTTCAGCCACCTGACCGGCTACACCAGCGCCACGTCGCTCGACCAGTCGGCCCTGGACCTTGGCATATGGGTCGACCTCAATGAGCGCAAGCACATGCTGGAGTTGATGCAGCGCGACGGCTTTGTCCGCGACTTCATCTGCCATATCCGCCGCGTTGACGGCCAGATTCGCCTCTGCGAACTGTCCAGCCGCCCGCTGCCCATTGGCGACGAAGACTGCATGCTGACCATCGCCCGCGACATCACCGAGCGCCAGCTGATGCAGGAAAAACTGCAACAAGCCGCCACGGTGTTCGAAAGTACCGCCGAAGGCGTGTTGATCACCGACACGCGGCAGAACATCAGTGCGGTCAATCGCGCCTTCAGCGAAATCACCGGCTACAGCGAGGCCGAAGCGCTGGGCCATACCCCGCGCCTGCTCGCCTCCGGCATGCACGACAGCGCTTTCTATGCCGCGATGTGGCACCAACTGACGACCCAAGGTCACTGGCAGGGCGAAATTTCCAACCGGCGCAAGAACGGTGAGCTGTACCCGAGCTGGCTGACCATCAGCGCCGTGCGCAATCGCGAGCAGGTGGTCACGCATTTTGTCGCCGTATTTGCCGACATCTCCAGCCTCAAGCTCGCCCAGGCGCGCCTCGACTATCAGGCCCATCACGACCCATTGACCGGCCTGCCCAACCGCACGCTGTTTGAAAGCCGACTGCAGGCCGCCCTCAACGGCCAGCAGGAAAGCGGCAGTCAAGGCGCGGTGTTGTTTCTCGACCTGGACCGCTTCAAACACATCAACGACAGCCTGGGCCACCCGGTCGGCGACCTGCTGCTCAAAGACATCGCCGTACGCCTCAAGGACCAGCTGCGCGATATCGACACCGTCGCCCGCCTGGGCGGCGATGAATTCATCATCCTGCTGCCCGGCCTGCACCAGGCCAGCGATGCCCAATACCTGGCGAACAAATTGCTCGATTGCTTCACACCGCCCTTCCAGGCCGGCGAGCACGAGTTCTTTATCAGCGCGAGTATCGGCACAAGTTTGTACCCGCAGGACGGCACCGATGTCGCCACCCTAGTCAAAAATGCCGACGCCGCGATGTACCGTTCCAAAGCCAAGGGCCGCAACCGCGTTGAAAGCTACACCCGCGACCTGACGGCTCAGGCCAACGAACGTGTGGCACTGGAGCATGAACTGCGCCGCGCCATCGAACGTGAAGAGATGAGCCTGTATTACCAACCCAAACGCAGCCTGCTCACCCAGCAACTGATCGGCGCCGAAGCCTTGATACGCTGGCATCACCCGACCTTTGGCGACGTACCGCCGGAACACTTCATCGCCCTGGCCGAAGAGAACGGCACGATTCTGCAAATTGGCGACTGGGTACTGGAACAGGCCTGCCGACAGATGCACGCCTGGCAAGGCGCGTTCGATGATTTCGGGCCGCTGTCCGTCAACCTCGCCGGCGCGCAATTGCGTCACCCAAACCTGCTGTCACGCATCGAACAACTACTGCGCGATTACCGCCTGGAACCCGGCTGCCTGCAACTGGAGATCACCGAAAACTTCATCATGAGCCAGGCCGAAGAAGCGCTTGACGTGCTGCACCAACTCAAAGGCCTGGGCGTGCAGCTGGCAATCGATGATTTCGGTACCGGCTATTCCTCCCTCAGCTACCTCAAGCGCCTGCCGCTGGACTTCCTCAAGATTGACCAATCCTTCGTCCGCGGCCTGCCCGACGACCCTCACGACGCCGCCATCGTCCGCGCCATCATCGCCCTCGGTCACAGCATGCAATTCACCATCATCGCCGAAGGCGTGGAGAACCCTGCCCAGCAAGCCTTCCTCGCCGCAGAAGGCTGTGAACAGATGCAAGGCTACATCGTCAGCCTGCCCCTGCCACCGGAGCAATTTGCCGCAACCTTCCTTCGCACGAGGCAGAAGGATTTTTCGGATGGCACAGTGAACAAACCATCGTTATAATCCGCGACCTACTGAGGGCCTATAGCTCAGTTGGTTAGAGCAGAGGACTCATAATCCTTTGGTCGTAGGTTCGAGTCCTACTGGGCCCACCAATTTCAAAAGCCGCGCATTGCGCGGCTTTTGCATGTCTGGCGCCGCAGTTCTGTAAGCCCGACCAAGCCTGTAACATGCACACCCACTGCCCCCCGCACTGGAGCTCCATCCTTGCCCGCCCTCGACGAAATCGACCGCCAACTGATCGCCGCGCTGCAACTCAACGCCCGCGAAAGCGTGGCCATGCTTGCCCGGCAACTGGGCATTGCGCGGACCACGGTGACTTCGCGCTTGGCGCGTCTTGAGAAGACCCAGGTGATTACCGGTTATGGCGTGCGCCTGGGCCAGCGCGTGGCGGATGGCGGGCTGCAGGCGTATGTGGGGATTACCGTGCAACCGCGTTCGGGCAAGGAAGTGCTGCGCCGGCTGAGCGCGATGGCTCAGGTGCAGCAGTTGTGCGCGGTGAGCGGTGAATTTGATTACGTGGCGTGGCTGCGCACAGAGTCGCCGGAGCAGCTTGATCAATTGCTGGATCAGATTGGCAGTGTCGAGGGTGTGGAAAAAACCACTACTTCAATCATTCTCAGTAACAAATTGGACCGTGGGCAACCTATCTGACCAGTGATTTCGTCAGATTGACTAAAACGGGTGCAATCCGACGACACATTGCGTCTTATTAACGAACGCAACGCTCCCTAAACTGGCTGCCATCTTTTCCTATACTCAACGGGCCCTGTCCCGCCGAGTCGTCAGTAAGGTCAGCCATGAGCATTCCGTCCAGCACCATCAGCAAGACCAACCGACACCCCGCCAATGGTAAAAAGCCTATCACCATCTTCGGCCCGGATTTTCCGTTTGCCTTTGATGACTGGATCGAACACCCCGCTGGCCTGGGCAGTATTCCTGCCGCCAACCATGGTGCTGAAGTGGCGATTGTCGGCGCGGGGATCGCGGGCCTGGTGGCCGCTTACGAACTGATGAAGCTGGGCCTCAAGCCGGTGGTATACGAAGCCTCGAAAATGGGCGGTCGCCTGCGCTCCCAGGCGTTTGAAGGCGCCGAAGGCATTATCGCCGAGCTGGGTGGGATGCGCTTTCCGGTGTCGTCCACCGCCTTCTATCACTATGTGGACAAGCTGGGCCTGGAAACCAAACCCTTTCCCAACCCGCTGACGCCGGCGTCTGGCAGTACCGTCATCGATCTGGAAGGCCAGACGCACTACGCGCAAAAACTCTCCGACCTGCCGGTGCTGTTCCAGGAAGTCGCCGACGCCTGGGCCGACGCGCTGGAAGCCGGTTCGCAGTTCGGCGATATCCAACAGGCGATCCGTGACCGCGACGTGCCGCGCCTCAAAGCGCTGTGGAATAAGCTGGTGCCGCTGTGGGACGACCGCACCTTCTACGACTTCGTCGCCACCTCAAAAGCCTTTGCCAAGCTGTCGTTTCATCATCGCGAAGTATTTGGCCAAGTCGGTTTCGGCACCGGCGGCTGGGACTCGGATTTCCCCAACTCGATGCTGGAAATCTTCCGCGTGGTGATGACCAACTGCGACGACCATCAGCACCTGGTCGTTGGCGGCGTGGCCCAGGTGCCCATGGGCATTTGGCGTCACGTACCGGAGCAATGCGCCCACTGGCCTGCCGGCACCAGCCTCAGCTCATTGCATCGAGGCGCGCCACGGGCCGGCGTGAAGCGCATTGCTCACGCCGCCGACGGCCGTTTCGCCGTCACCGACAACTACGGTGACACCCGCGAATACGCCGCCGTGTTGACCACCTGCCAAAGCTGGCTGCTGACCACCCAGATCGAATGCGACGAAACCCTGTTCTCGCAAAAAATGTGGATGGCCCTGGACCGCACGCGCTACATGCAGTCATCGAAAACTTTTGTCATGGTCGACCGCCCGTTCTGGAAAGACAAAGACCCGGAAACCGGCCGCGACCTGATGAGCATGACCCTCACCGACCGCCTGACGCGCGGCACTTATCTTTTCGACAACGGCGACGACAAGCCTGGGGTGATCTGCCTGTCCTACTCGTGGATGAGCGACGCGCTGAAAATGCTGCCCCAGCCCATCGATAAGCGGGTCAAACTGGCACTCGACGCGCTGACGAAGATCTACCCGAAAGTCGACATCAAGGCGCGCATCATCGGCGACCCGATCACCGTGTCCTGGGAAGCCGACCCACATTTCCTCGGGGCCTTCAAAGGTGCATTGCCCGGCCACTATCGGTATAACCAGCGGATGTATGCGCACTTCATGCAGAAGGACATGCCCGCCGAACAACGTGGGATTTTTATCGCCGGCGACGACGTTTCCTGGACCCCAGCCTGGGTGGAAGGCGCGGTACAAACCTCGCTGAACGCGGTGTGGGGCATCATGACCCACTTCGGCGGCAGCACCCATCCGGAAAACCCAGGGCCCGGCGATGTGTTTGACGAGATAGGGCCAATCGCCCTGCCCGAATAAGGAGCCTGACATGCGTGTCGCCCTGTACCAATGCCCGCCACTGCCGCTGGACGTGGCCGGTAATCTCAAGCGCCTGCAGCAACTGGCGCATGAAGCGTCGGGTGCCGATGTGCTGGTGCTGCCGGAAATGTTCCTGACGGGCTACAACATTGGCGCCGAAGCCACAGGCGCCTTGGCCGAGGCCCGGGATGGCGAGTCGGCACACACCATTGCTGAAATCGCGCAAAGTGCCGGGCTGGCGATTCTGTATGGTTACCCGGAGCGGGCCGAAGACGGCCAGATCTACAACGCCGTGCAGTTGATCGACGCCCACGGCAAACGCCTGTGCAACTACCGCAAGACTCACCTGTTTGGCGACCTCGATCACGCGATGTTCAGCGCTGGTGAGGATGACTTCCCGCTGGTGGAAGTGAACGGCTGGAAGCTGGGTTTCCTGATTTGCTACGACCTGGAGTTTCCGGAAAACACCCGGCGCCTGGCCCTGGCCGGTGCCGAACTGATCCTGGTGCCCACTGCCAATATGGTGCCGTTCGACTTTGTCGCCGACGTCACCGTGCGGGCGCGGGCGTTCGAGAACCAATGTTTCGTGGCCTATGCCAATTACTGCGGGCACGAAGACGATATTCAATATTGCGGCCAAAGCAGCATTGCCGGGCCCGATGGCCAACGCATCGCCCAGGCGGGCCTGGATGAAGCGTTGATTGTCGGCACGCTGGACCGGCAATCGATCCTCGACGCCCGCGCCGCCAATCATTACTTGCACGACCGTCGCCCCGAGCTTTACGGCGCGCTGCACAAGCCCTGATCCACCGGGTTTGCTAGCATAGGCGCTTCCCCCGCTTCGGAAGTGCCCATGCCTGCGTCGGTTCACGCTCAACCCCTGCACCTCACTCTGGCTAATGGCCTGCGGATTCGCCTGCGCCATGCACCGCGCTTGAAGCGCTGCGCGGTTGTTTTGCGGGTGGCTGCCGGCAGCCATGACGCGCCATTGGCATGGCCGGGGCTGGCGCACTTCCTTGAGCATTTGTTGTTTTTGGCAACCGAGCGCTTTCCGGCAGACGAAGGGTTGATGGCCTACGTGCAGCGCCATGGCGGGCAAGTGAATGCCAGCACCCGCGAGCGCACTACCGAATTCTTTTTCGAGCTGCCGGTTCCGACCTTCGCCGATGGGCTCGTGCGGTTAGCCGACATGCTGACGCACCCTCGTCTGGCCCTCGACGACCAACTACGCGAGCGCGAAGTGCTGCACGCCGAGTTCGTTGCCTGGTCGCAAGATGCCAAGGCGCAGCAACAGGTGGCCTTGCTGGAGGGCTTGGCCGCTGATCACCCGTTGCGCGGCTTCCATGCGGGCAATCGCGACAGCCTGCCAGTGGAATGTGAGGCTTTTCAGCAGGCGTTGCGCGAATTTCATCAGCGCTTCTATCAAAGCGGGCAGATGACGTTGAGCCTTGCCGGCCCACAATCGCAGCAAGACCTGGAAGCGCTGGCGCAGCAATTCAGTGCGCAGTTGAACGGCGGCCCGTTACATCCCCAGGCCGCGCCGCCAGCGTTGATGGCCGGGCAAGCCAGGGGCTATCAACATGTTGCCGATCATCATCTGCATCAGGTCATCACCTGTGACGCACCGCGCGAAGCGCTGGCGTTTCTCTGTACCTGGCTCAACAGCCCGGCGCCGGGTGGCTTGCTCGCTGAACTCAAAGCGCGACGCCTGGCGACTGCCTTGCACGCCTCGGTGCTGTACCACTTTGCCGGACAGGCTGTGCTGGATATCGACATCCAAGGCGATGCGACTACACAGATCGAGGCGCTGCTGCACGACTGGCTGAGTTTTTTCGCACACAGCGACTGGACGCCCCTACGCGAAGAGTTCGCCTTGCTGACTGCTCGCCAACAACAAGTCCAAAGCGCCCTGGGGCTGGCACGCAACGACCTTGAAGACGTATCGGACCAAAGTCTCGCAGCGCTCAAGGCCATGCTCGACGCACTGCATCTGCCGCCCGCCAGGCATGAATGGCAGCTTGCGCCGGCTAACCCGTTTCTTCGTCCCGCTGCTCAAGAAGAACGTGCCGGCTTGATTCGCGGCCAGACCAGCGCCCACCGGGGCTTGCGCACATTCGCCCAGGACCGCTCGCGGGGCCGACGGGAAACATCGGCGCTGACATTCAGCCAGGCATTGGCCAATGACACCGGTGAAGGCGCCCTGTACCTGCGCTGGCGATTTGAGGGCGCCGTGCCTGCTGGCCTGGACAGTCTGTTACAACCGCTGCGCGACAGTGCCGGTCAAGCGGGCGTCGAGTTGGCTTTCGAAACCATCGCCAATGACTGGCAGGTAAAAATGCTCGGTTTCCACGAGCCCATGCCAGCCGTGCTTGAAGCAATGACGCGCTGCTTGAGCACTGCCGCTGAACACTTGGCGCCTCCACCCCCTGCACCGATGATTGCCATCCGCGAATTGCTCAAGGCATTGCCCGCCTGCTGTGCCGGCGTTCAGCCGACGCCCCAAGCGACGCCAGCCTCGTGGGCCACCGCCCGCTGGCACGGGCTGGGCTCAGGGTTGCCGGCAGCCTGTGAAGCGGCGATCAAGACCGCAGCAGCCCGCTTGCCTGGGCAGCCTGCGCCTTTCCAGTGCGAGCCTCAACCGCTCAAAGGTCAGCGCCGCTGGCACGAGATCAACACCGCGTCCAGCGAAGCGGCGATGCTGTTGTTTTGCCCGACACCCACTCAAGCCCTGTCCGATGAAGCCGCCTGGCGCTTGCTCGGTCATCTGCTTCAGGGCCCGTTCTACCAGCGTCTGCGGGTCGAACTACAAATCGGCTACGCCGTTTTCAGTGGCATCCGACAGGTCAATGGGCAGACCGGCTTGCTGTTCGGCGTGCAGTCTCCCAGCGCATCCCTCGGTGAGATCGTCGAACAGGTGCAGACGTTCCTGGCACAACTGCCGTCGTTGATCGAGCGCAGCGCAGACATGGGCAACAAGGCCTTGGCGCAGCAATTCACTGCCCAATCCCTGCCGATGGCCCAAGCCGCTGATTTGCTGTGGCATGCGCAGTTGGCGGGCCACTCATCGGGTTATCTGGAACAATTACAAGAATTGATACAAAGCTGCTCGCGGGACGATATGCGGCGCGCCGCGCAACAACTGAACGACGCCACAGGCGGCTGGCGCTGCATCGCCAACGGCCCGTGCATCGGGGGGCGCTGGCAGCCAGCGGCGTGATCATTGCCAACCGTGCAACAGGCTTTTTCTTTCGGGACAGCGCTAACTTGAAAAGAATTGCGTAATATTCCCACGCAATATCTGAACATCTCCCATGGGAGGTGGACTATATGTACTACTTGGTAGTGAACATCCCGTCCCTTGATAGGAGTATGAATATGACCTGGTCCAAACCTGCTTACACTGATTTGCGCATCGGTTTCGAAGTCACCATGTACTTCGCCAGCCGTTAATCCGCTGGGTAATACAACGCCTCGGTTCGCCCGGGGCGTTTTTGTTTTGAGCTGTGCTTGATGGAGCGATCATGTTTGTCCAGATTCTAGGTTCCGCCGCCGGCGGCGGCTTCCCGCAGTGGAACTGCAACTGCGTGAATTGCGCAGGTTTTCGTGATGGTAGCCTGCGGGCCCAGGCGCGGACCCAGTCGTCCATCGCGATTTCCGATGATGGTGTGAATTGGGTACTGTGCAACGCATCGCCGGATATCCGCGCACAACTGCAAGGGTTTGCGCCGATGCAACCGGGCCGCGCCCTGCGTGACACCGGCATCAGCGCGATCATCCTGATGGACAGTCAGATCGACCACACCACCGGCCTTCTGAGCCTGCGCGAGGGTTGCCCGCACCAGGTGTGGTGCACCGACATGGTCCATGAAGACCTGAGCACCGGTTTCCCGCTGTTCACCATGCTTACTCACTGGAACGGCGGCCTGGCCTGGAACCGTATTGAGCTGGACGCCAGTTTCACCATCCCGGCCTGCCCCAACCTGCGCTTCACGCCACTGCCGCTGCGCAGCGCCGCCCCGCCGTATTCTCCGCACCGCTTCGACCCGCACCCAGGCGACAACATCGGCCTGATCGTCGAAGACCTGCGCACTGGTGGCAAACTGTTCTATGCCCCAGGCCTGGGCAAGGTCGACGCGCCGCTGCTGGACATCATGGCCGGCAGCGACTGCCTGCTGGTGGACGGCACGATGTGGGACGACGACGAAATGCAGCGCCGTGGCGTCGGTACCCGCACCGGCCGCGAAATGGGCCACCTGGCGCAAAATGGCCCTGGCGGCATGCTCGAAGTGCTGGAACAGTTGCCCGAGCAGCGCAAAGTGCTTATCCACATCAACAACACCAACCCGATCCTCGATGAAGATTCCCCCGAGCGAGCCGAGCTGGTGCGGCGTAATGTCGAAGTAGCCTACGACGGCATGAGCATCGAGTTGTAGGAGACTCATATGACTGATACACCGATGACCCCTGAAGCATTCGAACACGCCCTGCGCGCCAAAGGCGCCTTCTATCACATCCACCACCCGTATCACGTGGCGATGTACGAAGGCCGCGCCACCCGCGAGCAGATCCAGGGCTGGGTCGCCAACCGCTTCTACTATCAGGTGAACATTCCCCTCAAGGACGCGGCGATCCTGGCCAACTGCCCGGACCGTGAAATCCGTCGCGAATGGATCCAGCGCCTGCTCGACCACGATGGCGCGCCCGGCGAAGACGGCGGCATCGAAGCCTGGCTGCGCCTGGGCCAAGCCGTCGGTCTCGACCCGGACCAACTGCGCTCCCAGGAACTGGTATTGCCCGGCGTACGCTTTGCGGTAGACGCCTACGTCAACTTCGCCCGCCGCGCCAGTTGGCAAGAAGCCGCCAGCAGCTCCTTGACCGAACTGTTTGCGCCGCAGATCCACCAGTCGCGCCTCGACAGTTGGCCGCAGCATTACCCGTGGATCGACCCGGCCGGCTACGAATACTTCCGCACCCGCCTGGGCCAGGCCCGTCGCGACGTGGAACACGGGTTGGCGATCACCCTGCAGCACTACACCACCCGTGAAGGCCAGGCGCGCATGCTGGAAATTCTCCAGTTCAAACTGGACATCCTGTGGAGCATGCTTGACGCCATGAGCATGGCCTACGAACTGAACCGCCCGCCATACCACAGCGTGACCGAGCAGCGGGTGTGGCATAAAGGGATCATCCTATGAGCTTTGATCGCAGCAAAAAACCGACCTGGCGCCCGGGTTACCGCTTCCAGTATGAGCCCGCGCAGAAAGGCCATGTGCTGCTTTACCCGGAAGGCATGATCAAGCTCAACGACAGCGCCGCGCTGATTGGTGGCTTGATTGACGGTGAGCGCGACGTGGCGGCCATCATCGCCGAGCTGGACCGGCAATTTCCCGGCGTGCCGGAACTCGGTGATGACATCGAGCAATTCATGGAGGTCGCCCGTGCCGAGCACTGGATCACCCTTGCCTGAAAAACCCGCCATCGGCCTGCCGCTGTGGCTGCTCGCCGAGCTGACTTACCGCTGCCCGCTGCAGTGCCCGTACTGCTCCAACCCGCTGGATTTTGCCGAGCAGGGCAAGGAGCTGAGCACCGAGCAATGGATCAAGGTCTTTCGCGAGGCCCGCGAAATGGGCGCCGCCCAGCTCGGGTTTTCCGGCGGTGAACCGCTGGTGCGCCAGGACCTGGCCGAACTGATCTTCGAAGCGCGCAAGCTGGGGTTCTACACCAACCTGATCACCTCAGGCATTGGCCTGACCGAACAGAAGATCAGTGATTTCAAAAAGGCCGGCCTGGACCATATCCAGATCAGCTTCCAGGCCAGCGACGAACAGGTCAACAACCTGCTGGCCGGCTCGAAAAAAGCCTTCGCGCAAAAGCTCGAAATGGCTCGGGCGGTGAAAGCCCACGGTTATCCGATGGTGCTGAACTTCGTCACCCATCGGCATAACATCGACAAGATCGACCGCATTATCGAGCTGTGCATTGCCCTCGAGGCGGATTTTGTCGAGCTTGCCACCTGCCAGTTCTACGGCTGGGCGCAGCTCAATCGTGTGGGGTTATTGCCGACCAGGGAACAACTGGTACGCGCTGAACGCATCACCAACGAATACCGCGCCAAGCTCGAAGCCGAAGGCCACCCGTGCAAGCTGATTTTCGTCACGCCGGATTACTACGAAGAACGCCCGAAAGCCTGCATGAATGGCTGGGGCAGTATTTTTCTGACAGTGACACCGGACGGTACCGCCCTGCCCTGTCATGGTGCCCGACAAATGCCGGTGCAGTTTCCCAATGTGCGCGACCACAGCATGCAACACATCTGGTACGACTCGTTCGGCTTCAACCGTTTTCGTGGCTACGACTGGATGCCCGAGCCGTGCCGTTCATGCGATGAGAAGGAAAAGGACTTCGGCGGCTGCCGTTGCCAGGCCTTCATGCTCACGGGGGATGCGAGCAACGCCGACCCGGTGTGCAGCAAGTCCGAGCAGCACGGCATCATCCTTCAAGCGCGGGAAGAAGCCGAACACGCCACCCAGACCATCGAGCAACTGGCGTTTCGCAATGAGCGCAATTCGCGCCTCATCGCCAAAGGCTGAGGGTCTCAGCGCTTGGCGATGATGTACACCGCGTGAATGATGCCGGGGAAGTAACCGCACAGGGTCAGCAGAATGTTCAGCCAGAACGCGCCGCCGAAGCCTACTTGCAGGAACACACCCAGTGGCGGCAGCAGAATAGCGATGATGATACGAATGATGTCCATGGGTCAGCTCCAGAAATCGGCTCGTGTGAGCCGTGTAGCTAATCGACCTTGGCGCTTCGTGAGGGTTCAGTAGGTTCTGGCGTTGGGCCATCCTTTAATCAACAGACAAAAAAACGCCCCCAGCCAAAAGAATCAGGCTGGAGGCGCCGCGTATCCCGCGAGACGGTTCAGGAAATGGGGTTAGACGGCAATGCCCTTGCGGCATTGCAGTTGGGCGGTGCGTACCCGAGAGAAGGCACGGGCAAGGCGCAGAAGCATTTCGTCGATGTGGTTTTTGCTGACATTCAGGGCGGGGGTAAAGCGCAGACAATCAGGCTGCGTAGCGGTGAGGATCACGCCTTCGTGCAGCGCGGCCTTTACCACCGCAGCCGCAGAATCGTCCGACAGCGTGAGGCCCCATAGCAGACCGTTGCCGCGCAATTGTCCGTGTTCATAACGGTGAGCCAGGCGCGCAAGGCCTTCTGCCAGGTACGTGCCGGATTCGCGTACCTGTTCAAAAAAGCCGCTGGCCAACACGGCATCGAGTACCGCACCACCCGCTGACGCCATCAGCGCATTGCCGTGATGCGTGCCGTCCAGCTCGCCCGCCTCGAAGCAACAGGCTGTGCCGCGCGCCAGCAACGCCGCGAGGGGCACGCCACCGCCCAGGCCTTTGCCGAGGGTAATGATGTCGGCGCGTACGCCGTATTGCTGTTCGGCGAGCAGGCTGGCGCAGCGGCCGATGCCGGTTTGCACTTCGTCAAGAATCAGCAGGATCCCCAGCTCGCCGCACAGGCGTTCGACGCCTTTGAGGTAGTGTTCGGTGGCGGGAATGACACCCGCGGCGCTCTGGATTGGCTCCAGCATGATGGCGACGGTGTGCGCATCGACGGCGGCGTGCAGCGCCGGCAGATCGTTGAACGGCACATGGCTGAAGCCCGGCAGTTGCGGTTTGAAACGGTTTTCGCAGGCACCTGCCGAAGCCGACAAGGCCGCGAAACTGCGGCCATGGCAGCCGTTGCCTGCCGTGATGATGTGGTAAGCCCCGCCGCGATGCAACTGGCCCCATTTGCGCGCCAGCTTGATGGCGGCTTCAGAGGCTTCCGCACCGCTGTTGAGCAGGTACGCCTGATCGCTGCCGGTGTGATGGCACAGGCGATCAACCAGGTCGAGCTGAGCCCGGTTGTGCAAGCCCATCCCAGGGTTGATCACGCTTTGCATCTGCTCGGCAATCGCGTCGCGCACGACTTGTGGACTGTGACCGAGGCTATTGGCGCCGCTGCCTTGGCTGAAATCCAGGTAGGCACGGCCGTCGCTGTCCGACAGCCAGGCGCCTTGACCCTGGACGAATACTTCGGCGGGGCGGGTGGCAGACGGCATCAGACAATGGCTGGAAAAATCACGATGCGGATCATGAAGCACCAGGTCGTCAAGGCTAGGCGCGGCGCGCCGGAACAGGTTCACAGTTCACCTCTGACAGCAAGCGGACCTTGGTCGGTACCAGGTGCAAGCTCGGTGCTGAGGTGTGTTGCCTTGCCTATGTAAACGCCATTACCAAAAACGTTATTCATTGCTCGATCCGGCCCTGCAAGCCCTGCGAATAGGCGCTAGACTAGGCGTCTCAAGGGCCCACGGCCATTTCGATTTTTCAGCTTTTTCGATAAGCAAAACTTATGGATTTCAAGCAACTGCGTTATTTCGTCGCGGTTTACGAAGAAGGTCATGTAGGCCGTGCCGCCGAGCGTCTGTCGATCTCCCAGCCGGCCTTGTCGCAGCAGGTTCGCCAACTGGAACAGAACCTGGACGTGAGCCTGTTCGAGCGCAGCAGCAAACGCCTGCTCCCTACGCTGGCAGCACACACGTTATACAACCATGCCTTGCCCCTGATCGACGGCATGCAGCAAGCCGTGGAGGCGTTGCGCAACTTCAAAGGCCAGGCGATGCGCACCTTGGCCATCGGCGTGCTGCAAACCGTGCACACCAGCCTGGTGCCGCAGATGCTCGAGCGAGTGCGCAAGGCCCAACCTCACCTGGTGGTGCAGATCTACGAATTGACCGGGCTGGAAATCGAACGCCGGCTGCTCAACGGCTCGCTGGACATCGGTATCAGCTACCTGCCACCGCGTCAGCCGGGCCTGCATGGCGTGTTGTTGTATGAAGATGAATTGAAGGTGGTCATCCCTGAGCAGCATCCCTTGCGGGAATTCAAGAAGGTCTCGCTGAAACAGGCAGCCGAGTTGCCCATGTTGCTATTGGGCGAGGAATTTCAGGTGCGCCAGATCTGGCAGGCCCAGTTGGCCAACCTGGGCCGGCGCCCGCAGGTGCAGGCGGAGCTCAATACCATGGTGGGGATTCTCGACAGCTTGCCCCACACCCAGTTGGCCACTGTGCTACCGGGGCGCTCACAGGACGAACACAACAGCCAGTCGTTGCTGTGGAAACCATTGAGCGAACCCAGGGTGCCGTTGAAAGTCGGATTGGTGTGCCGTGACGTGCAGCGCCAGCAAGCGACGGTGGCATTGCTGCTCACGTTGCTGGAAGACGTGATGAATGCCCCGCAGGCAGGCGCCTGACTTTTTCGCGGGCAAAAGAAAACCCCGCCGAAGCGGGGCTTTGCAGACTGTTTCCCTGACATCCATTTCACTCCGCCATCCTGGCAGAATCCTACGTGTCCGTGTTGTTGCTTTGCGCTTCCTGCGCGACGTCCATGTGAAGTAGATTATCCGTGGATCCAATATGGCGATAGAGGACGATTAGCAGCACGTCATGTAAGAGAATGCTTACATACGTGCCTCGCCCCCTAGAACAGCGCTTCATCCATCAGGAACAGTGATTCGCTACCGGCTTTTACCGACGCGCTCAACGAGTGAATACGCGGCAACAGGCGTGCAAAGTAGAAGCGCGCAGTGCCCAGCTTGCTGGCATAGAAATCCTCTTCGGCCTCTTTGCCCAACGCGGCCTTGGCCATGCGCGCCCACATATAGGCGTACGCCATGTAACCGAACGCATGCAGGTATTCCACCGAGGCTGCGCCGATTTCATTCGGGTTGGTCTTGGCACGGTCCAGCACCCAGGCGGTCAGTTCATCCAGGTTATCCACCGCCGCGCCGAGCGGACGGGTGAACTCGCCCAATGCCTCGCCCGCAGTGGCGATGAACTGGCGGATCTCATCGGCGAACAAGGTGTAGAACGCGCCACCGCTGCCGACAATCTTGCGCCCCATCAAATCCAGCGCCTGGATACCATTGGTGCCTTCGTAGATCTGGGTGATGCGCACATCACGCACCAACTGCTCCTGGCCCCACTCGCGAATGTAGCCGTGGCCACCAAATACTTGCTGGCCGAGCACGGTGGTTTCCAGGCCCAGGTCCGTGAGGAATGCCTTGGCGACCGGCGTCAGCAACGCCACCAAATTGTCGGCGCGCTCGCGGGCGGCGGCGTCTTCGCTGAACTTGGCGATGTCCAATTGCGTTGCGACGTAGGTGGAGAACGCACGGCCGCCTTCGTTCGCCGCCTTCATGGTCAGCAGCATGCGGCGCACGTCCGGGTGCACGATGATCGGGTCGGCGGGTTTTTCCTTGGCTTGTGCGCCCAATGGAGAGCGGCTCTGCAGCCGGTCGCGGGCATATTCAATTGCGTTCTGGTAGGAGCGTTCCCCGGAAGCCAGGCCCTGAATGCCCACCCCCAGGCGCTCGTAGTTCATCATGGTGAACATCGCCGCCAAGCCACGGTTAGGCTCACCCACCAGGTAACCCACCGCTTCGTCGAAGTTCATCACGCACGTCGCGGAGGCCTGGATGCCCATCTTGTGTTCGATCGAACCGCAGTTCACCGGGTTGCGTGCGCCGAGGCTGCCGTCGGCGTTCACCATGAACTTCGGTACCAGGAACAACGAGATACCTTTGGGGCCCGCCGGTGCATCCGGCAGTTTGGCCAGCACCAGGTGGATGATGTTTTCGGTCAGGTCGTGTTCGCCGCCGGTAATGAAAATCTTGGTGCCGCTGACTTTGTAGGAACCGTCCGCTTGCGGCTCCGCCTTGGTGCGAATCATGCCCAGGTCGGTGCCGGCATGGGCTTCGGTCAGGCACATGGAACCGGCCCACTCGCCGGAATACATCTTCGGCAGATAGGTGGCCTTGAGTTCCTCGCTGGCGTGGGTATTGATCGACACGCAAGCGCCCGAGGTCAACATCGGGTACAGGCCGAAAGCCAGGCTCGACGAGTTGATCATCTCTTCGACCTGTGCCGACACCGCCTTGGGCATGCCCATGCCGCCGTACACCGGGTCGCCACCCACACCAACCCAGCCGCCTTCGGCGTAAGTCGCGTAGGCCTGGGGGAAACCGTCCGGCGTAGTGACCGCACCGTCCGTCCAATGGCAACCTTGCTCATCGCCGCCACGGCTTAACGGCGCGATGGATTTGGCGGTGACCTTGCCGGCTTCTTCGAGGATCGCTTCAACGGTTTCGGCGTCAACCGTATCTGCCAGGGCAGGCAATTGGGCCCACGTCGTGGCGACTTCAAAAACTTCGTTGAGGACGAAGCGCATATCACGCAACGGCGCTTTGTAATCAGCCATGGCAAACCTCGTGAGAAGGTGAAAAGTGATTCGATAGGATCGGTTTTACAGACTCCGAGTGTACCCGAACAACTTTTCAGACACATAGGGTCCGTTCGTGACCAATAAGTATTTATAAGTCACAACGACCCGTTCGGCCTATAGGGAAAACGCGCGCGCCGGTAAGCTCATCAGGCAGTCGCTGCCCGCCTCCACCGCAGCCCGGTGCATGGCGGTGCGTAGCAACAGGCGCTTGAAGTAAAAGTCGCAGGTCGCCAGTTTGCCCTGGGCAAACTCTGGCTCGTGGTGTGCCTGCGCCGCGATCGCCATGCGCAACCACAGGTAGGCAAGGATTATGTAGCCGCTGTACATCAGGTAATCCATGGCCGCCGCGCCCACTTCGTCGGGATTTTTCATCGCCGCCGTGCCGACCTTCAGGGTCAGCTCACCCCATTGCTGGTTCAACTGGTTGAGCTGCTCTACAGCGGCCTTGAGTTGCGCGTGCTCGGCATTGGCGACGCAGAACTTATGCACAATTCTGGTAAAGCCGCGCAGCAACTTGCCCTGGCTGCCCAGCACCTTGCGCCCCAGCAGGTCGAGGGCCTGGATACCGTTGGTGCCTTCATAGATCGGCGCAATCCGGGCATCCCGGACCAATTGCTCCATGCCCCACTCGCGAATGTAGCCATGGCCGCCGAATACCTGCATACCGTGGTTGGTCACCTCCAGCCCGGTTTCGGTCATAAAGGCTTTGCAGATCGGCGTGAGGAAGGCCAACAGGTCCTCGGCCTCTTGGCGCTGGCCGGCGTCGTCACTCAGGTGCGCCGTGTCGAGCAACTGGGCGGTGAAGTAGGTCAGCGCGCGATTACCTTCGTTGAAGGCTTTCATGGTCAGCAGCATGCGGCGTACGTCGGCATGCACGATGATCGGGTCGGCGGCTTTCTCCGGGGCCTTGGCGCCAGTCAACGAGCGCATTTGCAGGCGGTCGTTGGCGTATTTGATCGCGCCCTGGAAGCTCGCCTCGCCATTGCACAAGCCCTGCATCCCAGTGCCCAGGCGCGCGTGGTTCATCATGGTGAACATGCAGTTGAGGCCTTTGTTCGCCTCACCAATCAGGAAGCCCTTGGCGCCGTCGAAGTTCAGCACGCAGGTGGCCGAGGCCTTGATGCCCATCTTGTGCTCGATGGCGCCGCAGTGCACCGCGTTGCGTTCACCGGAGTCGGCATGGAACTTGGGCACGATAAACAACGAGATGCCTTTGGTGCCCGCCGGTGCATCCGGCAGTTTGGCCAGCACCAGATGGATGATGTTGGCACTCATGTCGTGCTCGCCGGCCGAGATGAAGATCTTGCTGCCCGTGACCGCATAACTGCCGTCGGCCGCAGGTACGGCGCGGGTCTTGATCAAGCCCAGGTCGGTGCCGCAGTGGGCTTCGGTCAGGCACATGGTGCCGGTCCATTCGCCAGCGGTGAGCTTGTGCAGGTAAGTGGCTTTCTGTTCGTCGGTGCCGTGGGCGTGGATCGCTGACATTGCACCGTGGGTCAGGCCTGGGTACATGCCCCAGGAGGTGTTGCTGGAGCCAATCATCTCGCTCAGCACCAGCCCCAGTGACTGCGGCAAGCCTTGGCCGCCGTAGGCCGGGTCTGCCGCCAGGCCATGCCAGCCGCCGTCCACGTACTGGGCGAAGGCTTCCTTGAAGCCCTTGGGCGTGGTCACCACACCCTGATCAAAATGACAGCCCTCTTCATCGCCGCTGCGATTGAGCGGCGCGAGTACGTTCTCGCAGAACTTCGCGCCCTCTTCGAGAATTGCATTGACCATGTCGGGGCTGGCGTCCGTCGCGCCCAGGGCCGCGTAATGGCCGTGGAAGTCGAACACGTTGTCGATCAGAAAGCGCATGTCGCGCAGGGGAGCTTTGTATTCAGGCATGGCAATGTCTCCGGCGGCAGATAGTTCAACCTACTGCCGGCCAACGCCCCGGACAATCACTGTAGCGCTGCTGAATACAGCACCATTACTCAACCGGCAGCACGCTCCATACGCACCGCACCGCGACGGTTCTGCCCGGCCGCAATCACACAATTGCGCCCAGCGCCCTTGGCGGCATACAGCGCCTGGTCGGCGCACTTGAGCACTTCTTCAGCGCTGCGCTGCTCGGCCTGACGCTCGGCCACGCCGATGCTGACGGTCACCGACACACTCGAGGCGCCGCTGCCGGCCCGACGCTGGCGGCCTTGATGGTCGTCAGGGGGGCGGTCCGGGTTGCGCAATTTGATCGCATAGTTGGCGATGATCTCGCGAATTTCCTCCAAGTGGGGCAGGCATTCATCCAGGCTCTTACCGGCGAACACCACGGCAAACTCTTCCCCGCCGTAACGATAAGCACGCCCACCACCGTTGACCTTGGACAGCTTGCTCGCCACCAGGCGCAACACCTGGTCACCCACGTCATGGCCATGGGTGTCGTTGAAACGCTTGAAGTGGTCGACGTCGCCCATCGCCAGCACGTAGTTGCGCCCCAGCCGCTGCATGCGCTCGTTAAGGGCGCGGCGCCCCGGCAAGCCGGTCAGCTCATCGCGAAACGCCATTTGATACGCCTCGTGCGCCACACCGGCAGCGATCATCAGCATGACCTGGCTGCACATGATGTTGAGGGTAAACGGCAGGATGAAGGTTTGCGGCAGCATCCAGAACATCCCCAGCAACCCCACCAGTTGCGCGGCGTGCAGCGGGCGCGGCTGATACCAGTACTGGGCGGCCAGGGTGAGAAAGCCGATCAGAAACATCGGGTATGACAGCTGGATCAGGCTCATCCAGGCGCCATGCAGCACCGGCCAGCGAATTTCAGCCAACCAGTCCAGCACGCCCTGGGGATAACTTTGCTCCAGCGCCAGCGCCACGCTGCCGACGGCCAGCAACACCGCGCAACGTGCGACGAAGTCGCGGAACAGGTGGGTCTTTTCCTGCCACAGCGCATACACGCTGAACAACAAGGGCAGCAGCAGGCAGCACAGGTGAAACACCACGGCGGCGTCTTCGCGCACGCGGCCATTATCGCGGTAGAAATCGGTCTGGGTGTCGAGCAGGAAATAAGCGACATACACCGTGATCATCAGGAACAGCTCACGCTGGCGCCGGTACACCGCGCAGTACGCACCGCCGAGTAACAGCACCAAGGTTGGCAGTACGTTGAACAGCGAGGTGAAGAAGACGTTGAGGTCTTTGAGATACGCAGCAGAGAGCCCGGCCAGCAACAGCAGTAACGAGGGCAGGAAATGGCTGAACCGTACAGCAGACACGCGTGACAAGGGTAAAACTCCGACCCGCAAAAAATGATGGCATAGTGCCTCTGCGCGACCAGTTAACCACAACTCGTCCGGCATGTATCACATTGCCATCACTGTAACGGCACCGGCTGGTAATCCCTTAATGCCAGAGCGCATTTTTATGACCGACAGTGACCGAATGTGGGAGGGGGCTTGCTCCCGATAGCGGTGGGTCAGCTACAAAGGGGCTGACTGATACACCGCTATCGGGAGCAAGCCCCCTCCCACAGGGGATCGCATTAACACTCTCAGGCTCGTGGCATTACAACTGGCGAAAAAAAACCGCCGCCCCTTAGGGCGGCGGTTTTGGAAGATCCCGGTGCAGCTTAGTAAGCCAGGCCGAAGTCTTCTTCTTTCATGTCCATCAAGTTGCTGGCGCCCGACAGCATGGTTGCCACGTGGGTGCGGGTGCGCGGCAGGATGCGCTGGAAGTAGAAGCGCGCGGTCTGCAGCTTGGCGGTGTAGAACGCCTCTTCGGTGGTGCCAGCAGCCAGTTTTTCAGCGGCCAGGCGGGCCATGTCGGCCCAGAAGTAAGCCAGGCACGCGTAACCGGAGTACATCAGGTAGTCCACCGAGGCGGCACCGACTTCTTCACGGTCTTTCATCGCGGCCATGCCGACCTTCATGGTCAACTCGCCCCACTCTTTGTTCAGCGCCGCCAGCGGTGTAACGAACTCTTTGACCGCGTCATTGCCTTCGTTGGCCTGGCAGAACTTGTGGACGATCTTGGTGAAGCCCTTCAGCGCTTCGCCTTGGGTCATCAGCACTTTACGACCGAGCAGGTCCAGCGCCTGAATGCCGGTGGTGCCTTCGTACAGCATCGAAATACGGCTGTCGCGAACGTTCTGCTCCATGCCCCACTCAGCAATGAACCCGTGGCCGCCGTAGATCTGCACGCCGTGGTTGGCGGACTCGAAACCGACTTCGGTCATGAACGCCTTGGCGATCGGGGTCATGAAGGCCAGCAGGCCATCAGCCTGTTTCTTGGCTTCGTCATCGGTGCCGTACTTGACGATGTCCACTTGCTTGGCGGTGAAGTACACCATCGCACGGTTGCCTTCGGCGAAGGCTTTCATGGTCAGCAGCATGCGGCGCACGTCGGGGTGCACGATGATCGGGTCGGCGGCTTTTTCCGGCGCTTTCGGACCGGTCAGGGAGCGCATCTGCAAGCGATCACGCGCATATTTGAGGCCGCCCTGAAAGCCGATTTCGGCGTGGGCCAGGCCTTGCAGCGCAGTCCCCAGACGCGCGGTATTCATAAAGGTGAACATACAGTTCAGGCCTTTGTTCGCCGGGCCGATCAGGTAACCCGTGGCCGCGTCGAAGTTCATCACGCAGGTGGCGTTGCCGTGGATACCCATCTTGTGCTCCAGGGAGCCACAGGTCACCGCGTTGCGCTCGCCCACCGAACCATCGGCGTTGGGCAGGAACTTGGGCACGATGAACAACGAGATACCTTTGGTGCCAGCCGGTGCATCCGGCAGGCGCGCCAATACGATGTGGACGATGTTGTCGGCCATGTCGTGTTCACCGGCCGAGATGAAGATCTTGGTGCCGGAGACTTTGTAGGAACCGTCAGCCTGGGGTTCGGCCTTGGTGCGCAGCATGCCCAGGTCGGTGCCGCAGTGCGGCTCGGTCAGGCACATGGTGCCGGTCCACTCGCCCGAGACCAGTTTGGTCAGGTAGGCGTCTTGCTGCTCGGGCGTGCCATGCTCGGAAATGGTGTTCATCGCGCCATGGGACAGGCCTGGGTACATGCCCCACGACCAGTTGGCTTCGCCGACCATTTCACTCACCGCCAGGCCCAGGGACTCCGGCAGACCTTGGCCGCCGTGCGCCACATCGTGAGCCAGGCTCGGCCAGCCGCCTTCGACGAACTGTTTATAGGCTTCTTTGAAACCTGCTGGGGTTTTAACGCCTGACTCGCTCCAGGTACACCCTTCGATGTCACCCACGCGGTTCAACGGTGCCAGCACTTGCTCACAGAACTTGGCGCCTTCTTCCAGAATGGCGTCGACCATGTCCGGCGTAGCGTCCTGGCAAGCCGGCAGGCTCTGATAGTGCGCTTCATAGCCGAGCAGTTCGTCACGCACGAAGCGAATATCACGCAAGGGGGCCTTGTAGTCAGGCATAGCGATAAACCTCTGCTGATGTATCTGGGATGAACAACCGCGTGGATGTGTGATGGCGGTCAAACAGGTGTTTGAAACATACGTTTACGACCTGGGGTTGTCAAGCGTCGGCCCGATGCCGTTTGTCTTGATGCGGGTCAATGGCAGGCACGGCGAAGCCTGTGGCGGGTTGCCGCTTCACAAATGAGTACAGGGATTTATCAGGAGTAAGCAGGGAAAAATGTGGGAGGGGGCTTGCCCCCGATAGCGGAGTATCAGTCAGTATATTTTTGACTGACCCATCGCCATCGGGGGCAAGCCCCCTCCCACATTTTGAATGGCATAAGGCAGAAGGGTCAGGCGTAAGTATCGATCAACGTACCGAGCATTTCGTCCGAAGCCTTGGCAACTTTTGCCCCCAGCTCCACTTGAAACTTGCCCTGGGCCATTTCGACCATATTGCTCGCCGAATTGGATGCCTGGGCACGATCGTTGGCTTGCAGACGGTCGCTCTGCGCGGCCGATGGCTGGGTGGTCGCGGCGCTGGCAATGTTGCCGGCGGCCTGGTCGACACGGCTCTGCCCGGCCTGAATGGTGCTCAGGCCCGAATAAAACGCGCTGCTTCCAGAGATTTCCATGGCGCAAGCCTGCCTTTAGAGAATCGTGATAACCAATTGAACCAGACATCCTGGCAAAAGGCCCGCTAAAAACACTAATGGCATATTGCCTTAGCGATAGCCAAAATCAGTCAAGCAGGTCCATTTCCAGGTAGGCGGCCACCGCGGCTGCCCCGGCGTGCTTGAGTTTGGGCACTCGCCCCAGGCAAGGCGCCGGCAAACGCTCGGCCAAGGTGGCGAGGTTCTCTTCCAGACGAGAGGTCTTCGGATCGATGATATTGGCCACCCAACCGGCCAGCGACAGACCATCTCGTGCGATCGCTTCGGCCGTGAGCAACGCGTGGCTGATACACCCCAGCCGCACCCCCACCACCAGAATCACCGGCAGCTTGAGCGCAATGGCCAGGTCCGACAGATTGGCCTGGTCGGCCAGGGGCACACGCCAACCGCCCGCGCCTTCGATCAACGTGAAGTCCGCTTGGTGCGCCAGGATCCGTTGCATCGGCTTGAGCAGCGATTGCACCGTGAGCGCGACACCTGCCTCACGGGCGGCCAGATGCGGTGCAATCGCCGGTTCGAACGCCACCGGGTTGACCTCGGCATACGTCAACGGCAACGAACATTCGGCGAGCAGCGCCAGGGCATCGGCATTGCGCAACCCCTTGGGCGTTACCTGGCAGCCCGAGGCCACGGGCTTTCCCGCCGCCGTGCTTTTGCCGGCTTGCCGCGCGGCATGCAGCAGGCCGGCAGCGATGGTGGTCTTGCCCACATCGGTGTCGGTACCGGTGATGAAATAAGCGGCGCTCATAGCGGTTTCTCCAGTACGGCGTACACCACCTGATAGGTGGCGGGCAGGCCCTGGGCCTGACGGAACTGCTCGTAAGCCTGGATCAATGCCGCGATTCGCGCACGGCCGGTCAACCCTCCCGGGCGCCCTGGGTTGAGGTTATGCGCGCCCAAGGCTTTCAATTCGTGGGTCAGGCTGCGTACGTCCGGGTAATGCAGTACATGGGCCCGCCGCTCCAGGCTCGCCACCCGAAAACCACTGGCGGCGCACAGCTGTTGATACGCCTCGAAGGTGCGGAAGCGGTTGACGTGAACCAGGCCATCCGCCGCGCGCCAGCTTTCGCGCAGCTCATCCAGCGTGCCTACGCACAGGCTGGCGAAGGCCAGCACGCCGCCCGGTTGCAGCACGCGAAACGCTTCACTGAGGACCGCATCGAAGTTCGCACACCACTGCACCGCCAGGCTGGAGAAGATCAGCTCGAAGCTGTCCGCCTTCAGCGGCAGGCGTTCCGCATCCCCCGCGACGAAGTGCTGCGCGCCGCCCAAAGGCCGCGCATGGTTGAGCATGCCCTCGGCAATATCCAGCGCGGCGCCCTGGCCGGCCGGCAGGCGCTCAGCCAGTGCACGGCTGAAATAGCCCGTGCCGCAGCCCAGGTCGAGCCAGCGCTGGGGCGCAAGGCCCATCGGCAGCCGAGCGAGCAGTGCGTGCCCGACCGCTCGCTGCAACTCGGCCACGCTGTCGTAACTGGCGGCGGCCCGGGAGAACGAAGCGGCCACCTGTCGTTTGTCCGGCAAGGCGCCCGGCAGAGGAGGATGGGATAGATCAGTCATCAGCATACTCATGCAAAAAAGCCTGGATGGCCCCCGCCACACCGTGGGGGTCTTCCAGAAGAAAAGCGTGACCGGCCTGTTCAATCAGGCCGATTTCCACATCGGGCAGCAGCGCCAGCAAATCACTGGCGGCTTCGGCCGGCACCAGCCCGTCCAGGCCGGCAAACAGATGCAGCTGTGGCCCGCGAAAGGCCTGCAAGGCGGCGCGGGTGTCCAGTTGGGCGAGCAACTCCAGGCCGGGCATCAACACGCTGGGCGCCGTGTTCGGTGCTCCACTGACCAGCAGCCGCGACAGCCCGCGTGGGTCGGCGGCGCCTTTGGCGCACAACAGGCCAAAGCGCTTGAGGGTGACCTGGGAATCCGCGTGGCAGCCGGCGAGGAACGCGTCGAATGTTTCAGCGGGCATGGCATGGGGCCAATCAGCGTGGGCGACAAAACACGGATTGCTCGCCAGGGTGAGCAAACCGCAGCAACGCTCGCCGCGTCGCGCCGCCAGCTCTGAGGCGAGCATGCCGCCGAGGGACCAGCCGCCGAGCCAGACATTGTCCGGCAGCGTGGCATCCAGTTCGTCGAGCCATTCGGCCAGTTCGCTGCCGTCCAGTGCCGGCAAGGGCTCGACCTGCACCTGCAGGTGTTCATTCAAGCCCTGCAACGCCGCAGCCAGCGGCTCCAGCGGCGACACCCCCAGGCCCCAGCCGGGCAGCAATACCAGTCGGTCACGCATGCTCGGGCTCCGTGGCGTTCAACAATCGGAAACATGCTTCCAACGCGTTTAACAATAGCTGCACCTGCGCCGCGCTGTGGGCCGCCGTCAATGTCACGCGCAAACGAGCGCTGCCGGCGGGCACAGTGGGCGGGCGGATCGCGGTCACCATCAACCCGCGCTCGCGCAGCATCTGCGACAGGCGCAGGGCGCGCGCGCTGTCGCCAATCAGGATCGGCTGGATCGGGGTAAAACTGTCCATCAGAGCCAGGCCGAGCTGTTCGGCGCCCTGGCGAAACTGGCGAATCAACGCGTTGAGGTGCTCGCGGCGCCAATGCTCGCTGCGCAGCAGCTCGAGGCTTTTCAGGGTGGCGCAGGCCAAAGCCGGCGGCTGGCTGGTGGTGTAGATGTACGGGCGGGCGAATTGGATCAGGCTTTCGATCAGCTCTTCACTGCCCGCCACAAAGGCCCCGGCGGTGCCGAACGCTTTGCCCAGGGTGCCGACCAGCACCGGCACGTCCTCCTGACTCAGGCCGAAATGTTCGACGATGCCCGCGCCATTGGCCCCCAGCGGGCCAAAGCCGTGGGCGTCATCCACCATCAACCAGGCACCTTTGGCCTTGGCTTCACGGGCCAGCGCCGGCAGATCGGCCAGGTCGCCATCCATGCTGAATACGCCATCGGTCACCACCAGCGTGTTACCGCAGGCTTTCTCCAGGCGCTTGGCCAGGCTGGCGGCATCGTTATGCAGGTAGCGGTTGAAACGGGCCCCCGACAACAAGCCGGCATCCAGCAACGACGCATGGTTGAGACGGTCTTCCAGCACAGTATCGCCCTGCCCCACCAACGCCGTGACCGCGCCGAGGTTGGCCATGTAGCCGGTGGTAAACAGCAGCGCACGCGGGCGCCCGGTCAGGTCGGCCAGTGCTTCTTCCAGCGCATGGTGCGGCGTGGAGTGGCCCACCACCAAGTGCGACGCACCACCGCCCACACCCCAGCGGGACGCACCGGCGCGCCAGGCCTCGATCACCTGCGGATGGTTGGCCAGGCCCAGGTAGTCGTTATTGCAGAAGGCGAGCAGCGGTTTGCCGTCCACCACCACTTCCGGGCCCTGAGGGCTCTGCAGCAAGGGGCGTTGACGGTAAAGGTGTTCGGCACGGCGGGCAGCGAGGCGCGCGGCGAGATCGAAAGACATGCAGGGTCAACTCGGTCAAAACTGTGGGAGGGGGCTTGCTCCCTCCCACATTGGGATTTGGTTTCAGTCAAACAGCGGCGTTGTAGAACTGTTCGCTGCTCTTCTGCTCCACCAACGCCTGCTCAATGGCCGCCTGATGCACTTCATCGGCGTGCTCCTCGCGGGCTTCCGGCAGGATCCCGAGGCGCGAGAACAATTGCATGTCCTTGTCCGCCTGCGGGTTGGCGGTGGTCAGCAGCTTGTCGCCGTAGAAAATCGAGTTGGCGCCAGCAAAGAATGCCAGCGCCTGCATCTGCTCGTTCATCGCCTCACGCCCAGCCGACAGGCGCACATGGGATTGCGGCATCAGGATGCGCGCCACCGCCAGCATGCGGATGAAGTCGAACGGGTCGATGTCGTCGGCATTTTCCAGCGGCGTGCCGGCCACCTTGACCAGCATGTTGATCGGCACCGACTCCGGATGCTCCGGCAGGTTGGCCAGTTGGATCAGCAGGTTGGCACGGTCATCCAGGGACTCGCCCATCCCAAGGATGCCGCCCGAGCAGATCTTCATCCCCGACTCACGCACGTAGGCCAGGGTTTGCAGACGCTCGCCGTAGGTGCGCGTGGTGATGATCGACCCGTAGAATTCCGGCGAGGTATCCAGGTTGTGGTTGTAGTAATCAAGGCCAGCCTGGGCCAGCGCGGCGGTCTGGTCCTGATCGAGACGGCCGAGGGTCATGCAGGTTTCCAGGCCCATGGCCTTCACGCCTTTGACCATCTCCAGCACGTAGGGCATGTCTTTGGCCGAAGGATGCTTCCATGCGGCGCCCATGCAGAAACGCGTCGAACCGATGGCCTTGGCGCGCGCGGCCTCTTCGAGGACCTTTTGCACTTCCATCAGTTTTTCTTTTTCCAGGCCGGTGTTGTAGTGACCCGACTGTGGACAATATTTGCAATCTTCCGGGCACGCGCCAGTTTTGATCGACAGCAGGGTGGATACCTGCACGCGGTTGGCGTCGAAATGCGCGCGGTGCACGGTCTGCGCCTGGAACAACAGGTCATTGAACGGCTGCACGAACAGTGCTTTGACTTCGGCCAAAGACCAATCGTGACGCAGGGTGGCAGAGGTGCTGGCGCTCATGGGTGATTCCTTGATTATGCTTAGGCTAACGCTGCGGGCAGGGCAATACCCACAGGTACGACACGGATGCTCGGCATATTTAAGGAAGATTCATGCACTGTCAACCAACCCACAAACACCAGGTTTACATCTGGTTAAAAAGCGTACAAACCTGTTTAATCTGCGATGAACGGGCTGATAGCGTCGATTGTGTGTGCAATGCCTGCGAAACCGAGCTGCCATGGTTGATGGAGCAGTGCGACGTGTGCGCCCTGCCCTTGCCGATGGACGGGTTGATTTGCGGCCAATGCCAGAAACACCCACCCGCGTATAAACAGGTGATCGCGCCCTGGACCTACAGTTTTCCGGTGGACAGCCTGATCAGCCGGTTCAAGCATCAGGCACGCTGGCCCTTGGGGCACTTGCTGGGACGCCTGCTCGGGCGATTCCTGCACCACCGGTTCGAGAATACCGAACTCAGCCGCCCCGATTGCCTGCTGCCGGTGCCGATGCCACCCAAACGTCTGCGCCAGCGGGGTTATAACCAGGCCGCAATGCTGGCGCGCTGGCTCAGCAGCGACCTGAACATCCCCTACGATGAACACCTGCTGTTACGTCCCCATGAAACCGTTGCGCAACAATACCTCGACGCCAAGACGCGCAAGCGCAACCTGCGCGATGCCTTCGCCCTGGCACCCGGCGCCTGGGTGCAGGGACGTCACCTGGCGCTGGTCGACGATGTACTGACCACCGGCGCCACCGCCCATAGCCTGGCGCGGTTATTGATGCAGGCCGGTGCGCGCCAGGTCGATGTGTATTGCCTGGCCCGCACGCCAAAACCCGGCGCGTGACTTGACTCCCGTGCCGCTGGGCGGCAACGTCCGCTCATTCCAGCCAAGCGTGTCCACATGCCCCTGACCTCCCCGCTCAGCCAGCACATCATCCGCCGCCCCCAGCGCATTGCCCTGCTGGGGCATATCGCCGAGCAGGGTTCCATCACCCGCGCCGCCAAAAGTGCCGGGTTGAGCTACAAAGCCGCCTGGGACGCCATCGATGAATTGAACAACCTGGCGCAAAAGCCCCTGGTGGAGCGCAGCGTCGGCGGTAAAGGCGGTGGCGGCGCCAGGCTGACCGCCGAAGGTGAGCGCGTGCTGCGCCTCTATCAGCGCCTGCAAGTGCTGCAAGCTGAAGTGCTCGCCACGGACGAAGCGGCCCGCGACTTCAACCTGCTGGGGCGCCTGATGCTGCGCACCAGTGCGCGCAATCAACTGCACGGTCAGGTCAGCGCCATCGAGCGCCAGGGCCGTAATGACCGAGTCCGCCTGGAATTGGCTGGCGGCCTGCAGCTGGACGCACAGATCACCCACGACAGCACGCAACGGCTGGAGCTTGAGGCTGGCGTGGAAGTGGTTGCCCTGATCAAGGCCGGATGGTTGGAATTGTTGGCCATCGGGCAAGCCGCAACACCTGGACACAATTGCCTGAGCGGTATGATCGAGACGATTCTGGACGCCGAAGACGGCCCCAGCGAAGTGCGCATCGGCCTGCCCAACGGTCAGGTGCTGTGTGCCCTGGCGCAGCCCGCCGCACTTACCGCGCTCAATGCAGCGCAAGGCCAGCCGATCCAAGTGCAGTTCGCCCCCGGCAATGTATTGCTCGGCACCCCGGTGTAGCCGGCACGCACCATCAAACTGCAACAATTTCGTCACGCGCGCTCCTTAAGGTGTCTGCAAAAACCGTAGGGAGCCTGACATGAACTTATTAGAAGAAAACCAAGCCACCGACCTTGAACAGATGGTCGGCCTCACACGTCGCCGCTTCATCGGCGCCGGCGCCCTGTGCGGCGCTGCGATGTTCCTGGGCGGCAACCTGCTCAGCCGCAGCGCACTGGCCGTGAACGCCGCTTCTGCCAGCCCGTTGCTGGGGTTTGCCAGCATCGGCGCGGCTACCAGCGACGGCATCACCCTGCCGCCCGGCTACAGCGCCTCGGTGCTGATCAGTTGGGGCCAGCCCTTGAGCAAGCGTGCGCCAGCCTTCGACCCCAGCGGCAACGGCACCGCCGAGGCCCAGGAACAACAGTTCGGCGACAACAATGACGGCATGAGCCTGTTTCCCTTCCCCGGTGACGACCGCCGCGCACTGATGGCGATCAACAACGAATACACCAACTACCGCTACCTCTACGCCCATGGCGGCGCGCCGCAATCGGCCGAAGACGTGCGCAAGGCGTTGGCCAGCGAAGGCGTTTCGGTGATCGAAATACAGCGCAAGGGCGATACCTGGCAGTTCGTCCAGGATTCACGCTACAACCGGCGCATCCACGGCAACACGCCGATCCGCCTGAGCGGGCCCGCCGCCGGCCACGACTGGTTGAAAACCCGCGCCGACAAGACCGGCAAGAAAGCCCTCGGCACCTTCCAGAACTGCGCCAACGGCAAGACGCCGTGGGGCACTTACTTGACCTGCGAAGAGAACTTCACCGACTGCTTCGGCAGCAGCGACCCACAGCAAAGCTTCGACGCCGGGCAAAAACGCTATGGCGTGGTCGCCGCCAGCAAAGACATCCACTGGCACACCCACGACCCGCGCTTCGACATGGCCAAGAACCCCAACGAACTCAACCGCCATGGCTGGGTAGTGGAAATCGACCCGTTCGACCCGCACTCCACACCGGTCAAGCGCACCGCCCTGGGCCGCTTCAAGCACGAAAACGCTGCCCTGGCAGAAACCCGCGATGGCCGCGCCGTGGTGTACATGGGCGATGACGAGCGCGGCGAGTTCATCTACAAGTTTGTCAGCCGCGATCGGATCGACCACAACAACCCGAAAGCCAACAAGGATCTGCTCGATCACGGCACTTTGTACGTGGCGATCTTCGACGCGGGCGATGGCGACGCCGATCATCCCAAGGGCAAAGGCCAATGGGTCGAACTCACCCACGGCAAAAACGGCATCGATGCCAGCAGCGGCTTTGCCAACCAGGCCGAAGTGCTGATCCATGCCCGCTTGGCCGCCAGCGTGGTGAAAGCCACGCGCATGGACCGCCCGGAATGGATCGTGGTCAGCCCCACCGACGGCCAGGTCTATTGCACACTCACCAACAACGCCAAGCGCGGCGAAGACGGCCAGCCGGTGGGCGGGCCCAACCCGCGTGAAAAGAATGTGTATGGCCAGATCCTGCGTTGGAAAGCCGACGCCGATAACCACGGTGCCACGCACTTTACCTGGGACCTGTTCGTGGTCGCCGGCAACCCCGGCGTACACGCGGGCTCGCCGAAGGGCGGCTCGTCCAACATCAACCCGCAAAATATGTTCAACAGCCCGGACGGCCTGGGTTTCGACAAGGCCGGCCGCCTGTGGATCCTCACCGACGGCGACTACAGCAACGCAGGCGACTTCGCCGGCATGGGCAATAACCAGATGCTCTGCGCAGACCCTGCTACTGGAGAAATCCGCCGGTTCATGGTCGGGCCGGTGGCGTGTGAAGTGACCGGTATCAGCTTTTCGCCGGATCAGAAAACCCTGTTCGTGGGCATTCAGCATCCGGGTGAAACCGGGGGGTCGACCTGGCCGGAGCACCTGCCGAATGGCAAGCCGCGCTCGTCGGTGGTGGCGATTCGGCGTGATAATGGTGGAGTTGTCGGCGCCTGACAAAACGCTATCGGGGCAAGCCCCCTCCCAAATTTTGACCTGCGGATACATTCCGTGTGGGAGGGGGCTTGCCCCCGATAGCGATAGCACAGCCCCCACCTATCTCAAGCCCGGTGCGTTACCATACCCGGCCGGACGCGGCGCCCTGCTGCGCGCAGGAGTTCGCATGGCCCACCCGTTTGAAACACTCACTCCCGACCTGGTGCTCGACGCCGTCGAAAGCATCGGCTTTCTCAGCGACGCCCGTGTATTGGCGCTCAACAGCTACGAAAACCGCGTGTATCAGGTGGGCATCGAAGACTCCGAACCGCTGATCGCCAAGTTCTACAGGCCCCAACGCTGGACCAACGAAGCGATCCTGGAAGAACACCGTTTCACCTTCGAGCTGGCTGACTGCGAAGTACCGGTGGTCGCCCCACTGATCCACAACGGCGAAAGCCTGTTCGAGCACCAGGGTTTCCGCTTCACTCTGTTTCCACGCCGTGGCGGCCGGGCGCCGGAGCCGGGTAACCTCGATCAGCTCTATCGCCTCGGGCAATTGCTCGGGCGTTTGCATGCCGTGGGTTCCACCCGCCCGTTCGAACACCGCGAAGCGCTCGGCGTGAAGAACTTCGGTCATGATTCCCTGACCACGTTGCTCGAAGGCAACTTCATTCCCAAGAGCCTGTTGCCGGCCTACGAGTCCGTGGCCCGCGACCTGCTCAAGCGTGTGGAAGAGGTCTACAAGGCCACCCCGCACAAGAACATCCGCATGCACGGTGACTGCCACCCCGGCAACATGATGTGCCGCGACGAGATGTTCCACATCGTCGACCTGGATGACTGCCGCATGGGCCCGGCGGTGCAGGACCTGTGGATGATGCTCGCGGGTGACCGCCAGGAATGCCTGGGCCAACTGTCGGAATTGATGGACGGTTACCAGGAGTTCCACGACTTCGACCCACGGGAACTGGCCCTGATCGAACCCTTGCGCGCCCTGCGCCTGATGCACTACAGCGCCTGGCTGGCGCGACGCTGGGAAGACCCGGCATTTCCCCACAGCTTCCCGTGGTTTGGCAGCGAGCGCTATTGGGGCGACCAGGTGCTGGCGTTGCGTGAGCAGTTGTCGGCGCTCAATGAAGAACCCCTCAAACTCTTCTGACCGCTGATCGTTCCCACGCTCCGCGTGGGAATGCCGATTTGGACGCTCTGCGTCCGCTTTTTGTGTGACGCAGAGCGTCACCCGATGCATTCCCACGCGGAGCGTGGGAACGATCGAAAAACCCAATTACAATCGCGCTTTGTTAGCTGCCTAAGCAAGGATTCTGCAATGCACGCCGCCAACCCTCGCAAGGGGTACATCCTGGGCCTGAGTGCCTATGTCATCTGGGGTCTGTTCCCGCTCTATTTCAAAGCCATTGCCAGTGTGCCCGCCGCCGAGATCATCGTGCATCGCGTGCTGTGGTCGGCGCTGTTCGGCGGTTTGCTGTTGATGGTGTGGAAACACCCAGGCTGGTTTCGCGAGCTGCGTGACAACCCCAGGCGTCTGGCGATCCTCGCCCTCAGTGGCTCGCTGATCGCCGCCAACTGGCTGACCTACGTGTGGTCGGTGAACACGGGGCGCATGCTTGAAGCGAGCCTGGGTTACTACATCAACCCGCTGGTGAATGTGCTGCTCGGCATGCTCCTGCTCGGCGAACGCCTGCGTCGTCTACAATGGGTGGCCGTGGGTTTGGCGGCGGTCGGTGTGGCGCAACAGGTGTGGCAGGTCGGCAGCTTGCCGTGGGTGTCATTGGTGTTGGCGCTGACGTTTGGCTTCTATGGCCTGATCCGCAAGCAGGCGCCGGTCAAAGCGCTGCCGGGGCTGGTGGTGGAAACCTGGATGCTGGTACCGATTGCCATCGCGTGGTTGCTGTTCAACCCGACGGCGCACAGTGCACAACTGGCTTTCTGGAGCACCTCCGAGGCCTGGTGGCTGGTGGCGGCCGGGCCAGTCACGCTGGTCCCGCTGGTGTGTTTCAACGCCGCCGCACGGCATTTGCCCTACACCGCCCTGGGCTTTCTACAGTACGTCGCGCCCACGCTGGTGCTGCTGGAAGCCGTGCTGCTGTTCGGCGAACATCTGGCGCCCAGTACGTTGATCGCCTTCGCCTTCATCTGGGCCGGCCTGGTTATCTACAGCCTGGATGCTTGGCTGACCATGCGCAAACGCTGATCAAATAACGTACAAACCCTCGCAAGCCACGGCCTTCGTGGCTTGCAGCGATTCACCCCAAGGTTATCCACAACCTGATCCCCGCCATTTGTGCACAAGCCGTTGAAACTGTTCGTTTTTTGCTCAGGCGGCAAAGAGGCCCGGTCGGCGTGGCCTGGCGACGGGTCTCTACAGGTTATCCACAGGCCCATGCAAGATTTCCATGCATAACCTTGTGCATGATTATTCGTCGGCGCGCAGTTCCACCATCAGATCATCCGCCAGGGTTTCCAGGGAGGCCTGCAACGTATCCAGGGATAACGTCGACGGCACCTGCAGCAAGGCCTCGGCGTTGAACAGCGGATCGCCGCTCATCGGCGCCGGGCGCACGTCGGTGCTCAAGCGCTCCAGGTTGACGCCCTGTTGACTCAACAGCGCAGTGATCTCACGCACGATGCCCGAGCGGTCATTGCCCACCAGGGTCATCACAATCGGTTTTGAAGCCGACGCCTGCCCGGAACTGCCCTCACCCACCAGCACGCGAATGCCGTGTGTGGATAAATCCTCCAGCGCCCCCACCAATGCCTGACGACTCTCTGCGGGAACGCTGACACGCAGAATCCCGGCAAACTGCCCGGCCATATGGGCCATGCGGCTTTCCAGCCAGTTGCCACCGTGGGCGGCAATGTTTTGCGCGATGCGCTCAACCAGGCCGGGTTTGTCGGCGGCGATAATTGTGAGTACAAGATGGTCCATGGCGAAGCCCTCTGGAATTCAATCTACAAGGTGGACCCGGGAGCCCTCGAAAACAAATCGTGTACCATCTTTATATTTATCTGGAACAATCCAATAGTTTTTTGAGAACATCCGATTCTCCGCTGTGACCGTACGACCAAAGTGGGTCGCTAAACGACGTATTTAGTCTAATTTTCACAACCGCAAGTCATCATGTAGTATGCCCAACCGTGCACTACATAATGAAAATCTGAAAAAGCGCATAAGCTCCGCAGAGTGAGGCAAGCAATGACTGAACACGTTCAAGTCGGTGGCCTGCAGGTCGCCAAAGTCCTGTTCGACTTCGTGAACAACGAAGCCATTCCCGGTACCGGCATCACTGCCGACCAGTTCTGGGCCGGCGCCGACAAGGTCATCCACGACCTGGCCCCGAAGAACAAAGCCCTACTCGCCAAACGCGACGATTTCCAGGCGCGGATCGATACCTGGCACCAGACCCATGCCGGCCAACCCCACGACCCGGTGGCCTACAAAGCCTTCCTGAAAGACATCGGATATCTGCTGCCAGAAGCCGCAGACTTCCAGGCCTCGACCCAAAACGTCGACGATGAAATCGCGCGCATGGCCGGCCCTCAGCTGGTGGTGCCGGTGATGAACGCCCGCTTCGCCCTCAACGCCTCGAATGCGCGCTGGGGTTCGCTGTATGACGCGCTGTATGGCACCGACGCCATCAGCGAAGCCAACGGCGCGGAAAAGGGCAAGGGCTATAACAAAGTGCGCGGCGACAAGGTCATTGCCTTCGCCCGTGCGTTCCTCGACGAAGCCGCGCCGCTCAGTGCGGGCAGCCACTTTGATTCCACCGGCTACAAGATCGTCGACGGCAAGCTGATCGTCAGCCTCAAGGGCGGCAGCAACAGCGGCCTGCGTGACGACGCGCAGTTGATCGGTTTCCAGGGCCCCGCGGCCGAGCCGATTGCGATTCTGCTCAAGCACAACGGCCTGCACTTCGAGATCCAGATCGACGCCAACACCCCGGTCGGCCAGACCGACGCGGCCGGCGTCAAAGACGTGCTGATGGAAGCCGCACTCACCACCATCATGGACTGCGAAGATTCCGTCGCCGCTGTGGACGCCGACGACAAAGTGGTGATCTACCGCAACTGGCTCGGCCTGATGAAGGGCGACCTGGCCGAAGAAGTGGCCAAGGGCGGCAAGACCTTCACCCGCACCATGAACCCTGACCGCGTCTACACCGGCGTGGATGGCAGCGACGTGACCCTGCATGGCCGTTCGCTGCTGTTCGTGCGCAACGTTGGGCACTTGATGACCATCGACGCGATCCTCGATAAAGACGGCAACGAAGTGCCCGAAGGCATCCTCGACGGCCTGCTCACCAGCCTGGCGGCGATCCACAGCCTCAACGGCAACAGTACGCGCAAGAACAGCCGCACCGGTTCGGTGTACATCGTCAAACCGAAGATGCACGGCCCCGAAGAAGCGGCGTTCACCAATGAGTTGTTCGGCCGTATCGAAGACGTGCTGAACCTGCCGCGCAATACCCTCAAAGTCGGGATCATGGACGAGGAGCGGCGTACCACCGTCAACCTCAAGGCCTGCATCAAGGCGGCCAGCGAGCGCGTGGTGTTTATCAACACCGGCTTCCTCGACCGCACCGGCGATGAAATTCACACCTCCATGGAAGCCGGCGCGATGGTGCGCAAGGCCGCCATGAAAGCGGAAAAATGGATCGGCGCCTATGAGAACTGGAACGTCGATATCGGCTTGAGCACCGGCCTGCAAGGGCGTGCGCAAATCGGCAAAGGCATGTGGGCGATGCCCGATCTGATGGCCGCGATGCTCGAACAGAAAATCGCGCACCCACTGGCTGGCGCCAACACCGCCTGGGTGCCCTCGCCCACCGCGGCTGCGCTGCATGCGCTGCACTATCACAAGGTTGACGTGTTCGCGCGCCAGGCCGAACTGGCCAAGCGCGAGCGCGCATCCGTGGACGATATCCTGACTATTCCCCTGGCCAGCAACACCGATTGGTCTGACGAAGAAATCCGCAACGAACTGGATAACAATGCCCAGGGCATCCTTGGCTATGTCGTCCGTTGGATCGACCAGGGCGTCGGCTGTTCGAAAGTGCCGGACATCAACGATGTCGGCCTGATGGAAGACCGCGCCACCCTGCGTATCTCCAGCCAGCACATCGCCAACTGGTTGCGCCACGGCATCGTCGACGAAGCCCAAGTGATGGAAAGCCTCAAGCGCATGGCGCCGGTGGTGGACCGTCAGAATGCCGGGGATGCGTTGTACCGCCCGCTGGCGCCGGATTTCGACAGCAACATCGCGTTCCAGGCAGCGGTGGAGTTGGTGATTGAAGGGACCAAGCAACCGAACGGGTATACCGAGCCGGTGCTGCACCGCAGGCGTCGGGAGTTCAAGGCTAAAAACGGCCTGTAAATGAAAAAGCCCTGATCGGAAGATCGGGGCTTTTTTTCGGGTGTTGGGGTGATTGAACTGGCCTCATCGGGAGCAAGCCCCCTCCCACATTTTGAATTGTGAATACTTTCAGAAGGTGGGAGGGGGCTTGCTCCCGATGGGGCCATCACCTTCATCACAAAACTCAGGAAACCATCCCCAACTCCTGCTTCACCAACTTCGCCAACTCCGCGCTATCAATCGGCTTGAGCAAAAAAGCCACCACTCCCAACTCCATGGCATCGATCACATCCCGCGCTTCGGCGTCCCCCGACATGATGATGATCGGCAACTCCGCACGAGTCGACTCGCGCACTTTTCGGATCAGTTCCAAACCGTTGCTCGGCGCCATGCGCAGGTCGGTGATCAGTAAACCGATGGAGCTGGTGGATTTCAACAAATCCCACGCCGCCTCACCATTGTCAGCCGTCATGCAGCGAATGCCGTTCAGCCCGAGGATTTCCGCCAGCAATTCACGCGCATCCTTGTCGTCGTCCACGATCAATACACGTTGGGGCGGTAAATCGGGCTCCAGCATCACGGCGCTAAGCGCCTCGCGCTCGGCATCACTCAAAATATCGTGGTCGGACATACAGTTCTCAGCAATTCTCATCAATCTCGCAGCACACTCGTCAGACATCTGCGGGAGGGCGAACAATGTGCACTTCGTCGGAAAGTTTGCCTAGTGGGTGTTCTACGGGTTTTGGACGATAGTCATGTAAGGTTTTTCCTTAGTTTTGCGTGGGTTTCACCAACCTAGACTTACGTCCAATGGGCACCCGCCGTGCGGCAGTCGACCATGCAGCACGATAACGACAAAAAAACTGCGGTCACTGTTATGAGTAAAGCTGATGCTTTCACGCAGGCGGGTAAAACCGCCGTGTTGCAGAACATCCATGGCACTTTGCAATTCCTGCAACGCTTCCCTCCATTCAATCAGATGGAACAGGCGCACCTGGCGTTTCTGGTGGAACAGTGCCAACTGCGCTTCTATGGCCCCGGCGACAGCATCCTCAAACCGTCGGGCGGGCCGGTCGAGCATTTTTATATCGTCAAGCAGGGCCGCGTGGTCGGCGAGCGCCCGGACTCGGCAGATACCACGTTCGAAATCACCACCGGCGAGTGCTTCCCCCTCGCCGCTTTGCTCGGCGAACGCGCCACCCGCACCGAGCACAAAGCCTGCGAAGACACCTTCTGCCTGCAACTGAACAAGATGGCGTTCATCAAGCTGTTCGCCCTGTCCAGCCCGTTTCGGGATTTCGCCTTGCGCGGTGTCAGCAGCCTGCTTGATCAGGTCAACCAGCAGGTGCAGCAAAAAGCCGTGGAAACCCTCGGCACCCAATATTCCCTGAACACGCGCCTGGGGGAACTGGCCATGCGCCATCCCGTCACCTGCAGCCCGGACACCGCGCTGCGCGAAGCGGTGAGGCTGATGCACGAGCAGCAGGTCGGCAGCATTGTGATTGTCGATGAGCACAAGGCGCCGCTGGGCATCTTTACCTTGCGTGACCTGCGCCAGGTAGTGGCCGACGGCACCGGTGATTTCAGTCAAGGTATCGCCGGCCATATGACCCAGGCGCCGTTTTTCTTGTCCCCGGACCACAGCGCGTTCGACGCGGCGATCGCCATGACCGAGCGGCATATCGCCCATGTATGCCTGGTGCAGGACCGGCGCCTGTGTGGCGTGGTATCGGAGCGCGATCTGTTTTCCCTGCAGCGCGTCGACCTGGTGCACCTGGCGCGGACCATCCGCAACGCGTCCCGGGTGGAACAGCTGGTGGCGATCCGCGGCGAAATCGGCCAACTGGTCGAGCGCATGCTGGCCCACGGCGCTTCGTCGACCCAGATTACTCACATCATTACCTTGCTGAACGATCACACCGTGTGCCGCGTCATCGAGCTGACCCTGGCGGAAAGAGGTGACCCCGGCGTGCCCTTCAGTTGGTTGTGCTTTGGCAGCGAAGGCCGCCGCGAACAGACGCTGTACACCGACCAGGACAACGGCATCTTGTTCGAGGCCAAAGACGCCGTGGAGGCCGCCGACATTCGCGAGCGCCTGCTGCCCCTGGCGCAACAGATCAACCAGAGCCTGGCGCTGTGCGGCTTCAGCCTGTGCAAGGGCAATATCATGGCCGGCAACCCGGAGCTGTGCCTGTCGCGGGCCGAGTGGGCGCGGCGGTTTGGTGCTTTCATCCGCGAGGCGACGCCGGAGAATCTGCTGGGGTCGAGCATCTATTTCGACTTGCGGGTAGTGTGGGGCGACGAGCAGGGCTGCGAGCAACTGCGCCAGGGCATTCTGGATCAGGTGGCGGACAACCGACTGTTCCAGCGCATGCTGGCCGAGAATGCCTTACGCCAACGCCCACCCGTGGGGCGCTTTCGCGAGTTCGTGCTGACGCGCAAAAACGGTGAAAAGGCCACCCTTGATCTCAAGGTGCAGGGCCTCACGCCGTTTGTGGACGGTGCGCGCCTGCTGGCCCTGGCCCACGGCGTGCATGCCAACAACACCCTGGAGCGGCTGCGCCAGTTGGTCGCCAAAGGCGTGATCGAGCCACTGGACGGCGCCGCGTATGAAGAGGCCTATCACTTCATCCAACAAACCCGCATGCAACAGCACCAGGTGCAGACGCGGGAAAACCAGCCGTATTCCAACCGCGTCGATCCGGACAGCCTCAACCATCTGGACCGGCGCATCCTGCGCGAATCCCTGCGTCAGGCCCAGCGCCTGCAAAGCAGCCTGACCTTGCGCTATCAACTGTGAGCCTGTTCAGTTGGCTGCGCGCGAAAAAACCCAGGCTCGACGCGGCGCAGCAGCAGCGCCTGGCCGAGTTGCGCGGGCCCTCGGCGCTGGGCCATGGCACATTGCGCAGCCAGCGCTGGGTGGTGGTCGACCTGGAAACCAGCGGCCTGAACCTCAACCGTGACCAGGTGCTGTCCATCGGCGCCGTGGTGATCGAGGACGGTGCGGTGGATTTCTCGCAGATGTTCGAACGCACCCTGCAACGCACCGCCACCAAACTCAGCCCCAGCGTGTTGATCCACGGCCTCGGCCCCAGCGCCATCGCGGCCGGCAGCGACCCGGTGGACGCGCTGCTGGACTTCATGGCGTTCGTTGGCGACAGCCCGCTGCTGGCCTTCCATGCGCCGTTCGATCAACACATGCTGGGCCGGGCGCTGATGGACAGCCTGAGTTATCGCCTGACCCACCCGTTTCTCGATGTGGCCGATATCGCCCCGCTGTTATGCCCTGAAGCGAACATCCGTGAGGCGGGGCTGGATGACTGGATCGGCCATTTCAAATTGCAGGTGGGCGAGCGCCATCACGCCAGCGCCGACGCATTGGCGACGGCGGAGCTGATGCTGATTCTGTTCAGCCGTGCGCGCCAGCAACACATCGACACGCCCCAGGCGCTGCAAGAGCGTTTGTCCCAGTGGAAGCGGCGTAAACAAGCTCCGTCGTTCTAGGGGACGCGGAGCGTCCGGGGCGGCATTCCCACGCCGTCGTTCTAGGGGACGCGGAGCGTCCAGGGCGGCATTCCCACTCCGTCGTTCTAGGGGACGCGGAGCGTCCAGGGCGGCATTCCCACGCAGAGCGTGGGAACGATCTCCCGACAGACGCCAATTGCGCCCATCCCACGCCTCTGACACAATCGCGAATAATTCTCGTTAGTTTAAACTTTATTCGGTGATGCCTTGTCGTCGGTCCAGCCCCCACACAGTGAGCTTGTTGGCGCGTTGTATCGCGACCATCGCGGCTGGCTGCTGGCCTGGCTGCGGCGCAACGTAGCCTGCCCGAGCCGCGCCGAAGACCTCAGCCAGGACACCTTCATGCGCCTGCTGGGCCGAGACGGGCTGCGCGCACCCCGCGAGCCACGCGCCTTTCTGGTAGCGATTGCCAAAGGCTTGCTGTTCGACTACTTCCGCCGCGCCGCCCTGGAACAGGCCTACCTCACCGAATTGATGCTGATCCCGGAAAGCGAACACCCTTCGCCCGAAGAACAGCACCTGATCCTTGAAGACCTCAAGGCCATCGACCGCCTGCTCGGCACACTGTCGAGCAAAGCCCGCGCCGCGTTCCTCTATAACCGCCTCGACGGCATGGCCCATGCAGAAATCGCCCAGCGCCTGGGTGTGTCGGTGCCGCGTGTGCGCCAGTACCTGGCCCAGGGCATTCGCCAGTGCTACATCGCGCTGTATGGCGAGCCGACGTGACGCTGATCAGCTCCAAGCCGGTGTCGGCCCGCGTGCTGGACGCCGCGATTGCCTGGCAACTGTCCCTCGACGCAGGCGATGGCAGCGAGGTGGAACAGGAAGAATTCGCCAAATGGCTGGCCAGCGATGAAGAACACGCCCGCGCCTGGCGCCAGCTGGGCATGCTCGACCAGCGTTTCAGCGTAGCCTGCGGGCCCGCGCGGGCCGCGTTGTTGCAGTCGCGCGAAAGCGTTCGCCAGCGCATGCGCAAGCTGGGCCGTGGCCTGGCGAGTATTGCGCTGGTAGTGGGGCTGGCGTTGTTTGCCGGTGAGCGGTATGTGCCGATCCACTATTGGCTGGCCGATCAACGCACCGCCACCGGCGAACAGCGCACGCTCACGCTGGCGGACGGCAGCCGGATCACGCTCAATACCCACAGCGCAATTGACGTGCATTTCGACGCTAAACGCCGTTTGATTGTGTTGCAGGAAGGCGAAATTTTCGTCGAAACCGGCCACAACGATGCGCGTCCGTTCTCTGTCCAGACCCGCGACGGCAACCTGCGGGCGTTGGGGACGCGGTTTATCGTCAGGCGCGAAGATCACGCCACGCGCCTGAGCGTGCTGCAATCGGCCGTGGCCGCCCAGCCCCAGGCACTGCATCAGGAGCAGGTGTTCAAGCAAGGCCAGCAAGTGCTGATGCGCAGCGATGGCCTTGGCCCTCTGCTTGCCGTGCCCCCGGCCACCGACGCCTGGACCCGCGGCATGCTCGTCGTCGACAACGCCCGCCTGGGCGATGTGGTGGCGGAACTCGGCCGGTATCGCACCGGCCATCTGGGCGTGGATGACAACGTGGCCGACCTGCGCATCACCGGCAGCTTCCCACTGCATGACACCGCCCTGGCGCTCAATGCGTTGTTGCCAACGCTGCCGGTGCGGATCGAGCAGCACACGCCGTGGTGGGTGACTGTCAAGGGTAAACCTTAGGGTTTGAAGTGCCTGGGCGATTGCTATCGGGGGCAAGCCCCCTCCCACATTTTGAATGTATTCACAAATCAAAGTGTGGGAGCGGGCTTGCCCCCGATGAGGCCCTCAAGAACACCACCCAAAAAATAGTTTCACCCCGCCCTATCACTTTCCAATTCTCGTCCGGCACCTAGGCAATTGAGAAATATTTCCATTCAGGAGCCGCCCATGTCCCGCACGCTAGACACTTTGTTGCGCCCCAGCCTGTTAGCCGTGGCGATTGCCCTCGGCGCCCCGCTGCTCAGCGCCCCGCTGATCGCCGCCGAACAGGCCACCAGCGTGCGCGCCTACAACCTGCCGGCCGCACCACTGGCCGCCACCCTGAACCAGATCGCCAGCCAGACCGGCCTCGCCCTCACCCTCAATCCGGCGCTCGCCGCCGGCAAGACCTCGGCCCCGGTCAAGGGCCAGTTCGACGCGCAGGGTGCGCTGCGGGAAGCGTTGCGGGGCACGGGGTTGCAGTTGGAGCAGAGCAGCGCCGGGACGTTTACGTTGATGGCGATTGCAGATGGTGTCGTGGCGTTGCCGCAGACGAGCATTATTGGTCAGGGCAGTTATGAGAGCGCGTGGGGGCCGGTCGAAGGTTACCTGGCGAAACGCACCGCCGCCGGCACCAAGACCGACACGGCCCTGGTCGAGGCGCCGCGCTCGATCTCCGTGGCCACCCGCGAGCAAATGCAGGATCGCAACGTGCAGAACCTCGACGACGCCGTCAAATACATGCCTGGCATCGTCTCCGCCAGCTACGGCAGCGACACCCGCTACGACTGGATGCGCGTACGCGGTTTCGAACCCACCCAGTTCCTCGACGGCCTGCCACTGTCCCGTGGCGTATACGCTAACCCGAAAGCTGAAACCTGGAACCTGGATCGCCTCGCCCTGCTGCGCGGCCCGGCTTCGTCGGTCTATGGTCAGACCCCGCCGGGCGGCCTGTTGGACATGGTCAGCCGCCGTCCCAGCGCAGAATCGAGCCACGCTATCCAGGTGCAATACGGCAGTGACAACTACCGCCAGATCAATTTCGAAAGCACTGGCAAGATCGATGATGAAGGCCAGTTTCTCTACGGCCTTGGCGGCGTGGTGCGCGATGCCGGCACCCAGGTCGATCACATCGACAACAAGCGCTACAACATCGCGCCAAGCCTGACCTGGAATATCGACACCGATACCAAGCTGACTTTCCTGTCGCAGTTCACCCGTGACGATACAGGCACCACCAGCCAGTTCCTGCCGATCCAAGGCACCAAGATCAAATCGCCGCTGGGCGACGTTTCCCACCACAAGAACCTCGGTGACCCCGATTACGATTTCTACGACCGCACCTACTACGCACTCGGCTACGCGTTCGAGCACCGCTTCAATGACACCTGGCAGTTCAAGCAAAACCTGCGCTACACCAAATCCGAGCTGGCGTTTCAGCAACTGACGGTGGGTTCGTATGCCTTCTCACCGGCCGACACCAATGGCAACATCAGCCGCTCGTCGACCAACGTGGACGAAGACATCAGCCAGTTCGCCGTCGATAACAACTTCCAGGCGGACTTCTCAACCGGCGCTGTGAACCACACCGTTCTGCTCGGTCTGGACCATCAACGTACCGATACGTCGTACTTGGCGATTTTTGGCGACGGCGGCACCACGAACATCTTCAACCCGGTCTACGGCCAGCCGATCGTGCGCCCGGCGCGCTCCACTGCGTTCTACGATTACAACCAGAAAACCGTACAGACCGGCCTTTACGTGCAGGACCAGATGGCCCTGGACAACTGGCGCCTGACCCTCGGCGGACGCGAAGACTGGGTACACCAGGGCACCACCTACTTCAACAAAAGCGACGCAACCAATACCGACCGCAGCAAAAACTTCAGTGGCAATGCAGCACTGAGTTATGTGTTTGACTCGGGTTTCGTGCCCTACCTCTCGTACGCCGAGTCATTCCAGCCCGCAAGCAACGCCAGTGTGGACCCCCTTCAGTCGTTTAAACCGACGGAAGGCAAACAGTGGGAACTTGGGATCAAATACCAGCCACCGGGCTCCAATACATTGCTCAGCGCTGCGGTCTACGACCTGACCCAGAAAAACGTGCAGGTCACCAGCTTCCAGTCCGGCGGCGCCTCGGTAACCGACCAGACCGGCGAGGTAAAGGTCAAGGGCCTGGAGCTGGAGGCTATCTCTGACGTAACCGAAAACCTCAAGGTAATCGCGGCGTATACCCTGGCCAAATCCGAAGTGCAAAAAGGTGACTTCAAAGGCAACCGCCTGCAACTGATGCCAAACCAGCAAGCCTCCCTGTGGACCGACTACACCTGGCATAGCGGCGCACTGGATGGGTTCGGCATCGGTTTTGGCGCCCGCTACACCGGCAATACCTATGGCGACCAGGCCAATACCTGGTCCGGCAAAGCCAACGCCTACACCGTATTCGACGGCGCCGTGCACTACGACCTCGGCCGCCTGGACAACAGCCTCAAGGGCGCGTCGGTGAAAGTGAACGCGACCAACCTGTTCAACAAAGATTACATTTCCACCTGTGACGGTTCCTACTGCTACTTCGGCGACCAACGCAGCGTCGTCGCCAGTGCCACCTACCAATGGTAATCGGCTGAGTTAACAACCGGGCCGTCCCAAACGGGGCGGCTTTGGTGTGTCTGAAGGCTAGAACATGAAAAGCAAAACCATCCGCCGCTGGTCCTTCATCCACACCTGGACCAGCCTGATCTGCACCGTATTCCTGCTGCTGCTCGCCCTCACCGGCCTGCCGCTGGTGTTTCACCATGAGATCGACCATCTGCTGGGCAACGAGCCGCAGCTCAAGCAGATGCCCGTCGGGACGCCGCAACTCAACCTGGAGCAACTGGTGGCCAAGGCCCAGGCTCATCGACCCGGCGAGGCCATGCAGTACCTGGCGTGGGACGAGGACGACCAGAACGGTGTGATCGCGATCATGGCCGCCACGGCCGGCACCGAACCGAATTCGTCCCACACCTTCATGCTGGATGCGCGTACCGGCGAAGCGGTGGAAATGCCCTCCGCCAATGGTGGACTCACCCTGTTCCTGCTGCGCCTGCATGTGGACATGTTCGCCGGGCTGCCAGGCAAGCTGTTGCTCGCGTTCATGGGCCTGCTGTTCGTGCTGGCGATTATCTCGGGCACGGTGCTGTACCTGCCGTTCATGCGCCGCTTGAAGTTCGCCACCGTGCGCCAAAACAAGTCAACTCGCCTGCGCTGGCTCGACCTGCACAACCTGATCGGCGTAGTCACCCTGACGTGGGCACTGGTGGTGGGCGTGACCGGTGTGATCAGCGCCTGCGCCGACCTGATCATCGCCGCCTGGCGCGAGGACGCCCTCAGCACCATGATCGAACCCTATAAAAACGCCCCGCCACTGACTCAGCGCGCACCGGCCACTGAGCTGCTGAGCATTGCCGCCAATGCCGCGCCGGGAATGGAGCCAGACTTCATCGCCTTCCCCGGCACGCGCTTTTCCAGCGAACATCACTACGCCGTGTTCATGAAGGGCAGCACCCACCTCACTTCCCATCTGCTCACCCCGGTATTGATCGACGCCCGCACCCTGGCCGTGACCGCCATCGCCGCACGGCCCTGGTACATGGACGCCATGGGCATGTCCCAGCCGCTGCACTTCGGTGACTACGGCGGCATGCCGATGAAAATCCTCTGGGCGGTGCTGGATGTGCTGACCATCATCGTGCTGGTCAGCGGGATTTACTTATGGATCGTGCGGCGCAAGGCGGGCAAGGCATGAAGCCCCGGCAGTCGAGTTTCTGGAAAGTGTTTGGCATTCCGCTGGGGATTGGCCTGTTGAGCGCCGCCGGGTTGTTTGCGGCGTTGCTGGGGGATGGGGGGTGGGATGTGTTGAGTTGGGTCGGGTTGGGCGTTCCTGCTGGCATTGGTGCATGGGGGTTGTTCAAGCGGCGCGGCTGAGGGCGCTATCGGGGGCAAGCCCCCTCCCACACTTGAATTGTGAATGCCGTTAAATGTGGGAGGGGGCTTGCCCCCGATGAGGCCTTCAAAACCACCAAAAATCCCCCTCGCCAGCCACGGCACAAGCCTCTAGGCTAGCCACATCCCATTTCGAGGAATGCCCATGTCCGCCCCCAGCATGACCTTGTTCCACAACCCCGCGTCGCCGTTCGTGCGCAAAGTCCGCGTGCTGCTGATCGAGACCGGCCAGCAGGACCGTGTGGCCCTGCATGCCTGTATGCCCACCCCCGTCAACCCGGATGCGCATGTGGTGCAAGGCAACCCGGTCGGCAAGATCCCGGCCCTGCGCCTGGCCGACGATTCGGTACTGCATGACAGCCGGGTGATCCTCGATTACTTCGACCACCAGCACGTCGGCAACCCGCTGATCCCCCGCGACGGTTCGGCCCGCTGGCGCCGCCTGACCCTGGCCTCGATGGCCGACGGGATCATGGATGCCGCCGTGCTGGTGCGCTACGAGACTGCGATGCGCCCGGTGGAGAAACATTGGGACCAGTGGCTGGACGAGCAGCGCAACAAAATGCGGCGCGCACTGGCCGAGCTGGAAGCCGAGGCGATTGCCGAACTGGCCAGCCACTTCGACATCGCCGCGATCAGCGTGGCCTGCGCCTTGGGCTACCTCGACTTCCGCCATCCCGACCTGCAATGGCGCATGGATAACCCAAGGCTTGCCGCCTGGTACGCTGAGGTCAGCCAGCGGCCTTCGATGCAGCAGACCCAACCGCCCGCGTGATGTTCACACAGACCCAATGTGGGAGGGGGCTTGCCCCCGATTGCGGTGTGTCATTGAGCACATCTGTTTCTGAACCACCGCTATCGGGGGCAAGCCCCCTCCCACATTGGAAAGCGGTGTGATTGAGGAAGTCGATCATCCTGGCCTTCATTTGCTGATCTTCGCGCAATCCGATCATTGCACCGCCTCCACCTTGCGCTTGCCCACGCCATACCAATCCAGCCTGCGCGTCAGCACCATCACCGTGCCCAGCAGGCCGAACAGCAACAACGAGCCCATCAGCAACGCGTAATCCTCGGCACTCAGCAGCCCGTACAACAACCCATACAACGCCGCCAAGCCCACCGAAAAGCCCAGGCCGTGGATCACGCTGCGCAGCACATGGCACACGTAGAAGCCGATCAACAACACGCAGGCACCGGCCGATATCAGGTACGCCAGGGCAAACCCCAGATGCTCGGACAGCGACAACAGCAGCAGGTAGAAGAACGCCAATGCAAAGCCCACCAAGGCGTACTGGATGGGGTGCACCGCCAGGTTCTTGAGCACTTCGAACAGGAAGAAGCCGGCAAAGGTCAGGGCGATGAACAGCAGCGCGTATTTGATCGCGCGTTCGCTCTTGAGGTACTGGTCCACCGGGTCGATGAAGTTCACGCCGAAGCTGCGGTTATTGAAGTCATCACAGCCCTGGCGGTCCAGGCACGTTTGCAGGGCCTGCTCGAGGTTGGTTGCGAAGAACGAGGTTTGCCAGTGGGCGGTAAAGCCCTTGTCGGTGACTTCCCGCTGCGCCGGCAGGAAGTTGCCGATAAAGCTTGGGTGCGGCCAGTTGGAGGCAAGTGATACCTGGCTGGTCTTGCCCACGGGCACCACCTGCAGTTGTTCGGTGCCCAGCAGGCGCAGGTCAAAGGCGAAGTCCACGGCGGCGGGTTTTCTGCTGTCCTGGTCGGGCAGCAGCACATGCACGCCCTCCCCCAGCCAGTCCACCAGGGAGCCCGGCGCAAATTCCAGGCGCTGATCGCCCAGCTCCAGCGTCAGCGCATTTTCGATGCCGCGAATATCGCTGATGCCCATCGCCAGAAACGCCGGTTCAAAACGGTAATCGGCGAAGTTTTCCGTGATGCCCAGTTGTGCTGGCAGTTGGAAACGCCCACTGATGCGGTTGTCGGCATGAAACAACCGCGCCTGGTAGATGCCCCGTGCGCGCAGCTCGGTCTGCACCTGGCCGTCGAGTTCAAAGCGCTCCGGCAGGAAATACAGACGGCCGCGCTCCTCGCGGGTTTCTTCGTAGCGTTTGTTGAGTTTTTCATTGAGTTTCCATTCGCGCACCGTCTTGCGATAAGGCACCACCATTACCGGGCCGGTGAGGCGCTGCGCGAAGCTGGAACTGCGGGCGATGTCCATCAATACGCCGTCGCGCAGTTGCTGGCGGTCGCTGATAATGCCGTTGATCATCAGCAACGGAATCAGCAACAGTAGGATCAGTAGCGCAATCGCGCCAAGTTTGAAAAGCAGGCTGCGGTTCATGGGGCTCTCCCTGTTTTGGTCAGAAGAGTCTGGGCAGCCTGTGTGGGGGATTTATGTGGGCAGTGTGGAGATTGTGTGGAGATGCAGCACCACCTCCACGCCACCCGGTACGTTGCCGATCTGCAGCGCGCCGCCGTGCAGCTTCATCACTTCTTCGACAAAGTTAAGGCCCAGGCCGGTGCTTTTGCGCCCGCTGGCCGGACGCGGCAGAGAATAGAAACGCTCGCTCAGGCGCGGCAATGCGTAATCCGGAATCGGCGCGGCCTGGTTGAACAGGCTCACCTGAACGTCGTTGTGCCGCACCTGCGCACTGAACCGCAGCTCGCCGCCGGGCGGGGTGAAGTCCAGGGCGTTGTCCAGCAGGTTGCCCAGGGCCTGGCGCAGCAGGAAGGGTTCGCCAAACACCCTCACATCGGCGCCGATACTTTGCTCGACCTGCAGGCCGGCGCTTTCGACCCGCGCACATTGCGCCTTGAGTACGTCATCGACCAGGCCCGCCAGCGCGATACTCGATTGTTCTTCCAGCCCCTGGCGTTGCTCTACCTGTGCCAGGTTCAACAACCGTTCGATCAGCTGCTGCAGGCGCGCGCTTTCGCTGTCGATATTGCCGACAAAACGCTGCTGCTGTTCGCGGGTCATGTCGCCCTGCAGCAACTCCGCCGCGCCGCGAATGGCCGCCAGCGGGCTTTTCAGTTCGTGGGTCAGGGTGTGCACGTAATGTTCGACATAGGCTTTGCCCTCCAGCTGCGTGCGCATGTGTTCGACAGCGGTGGACAGCTGCTTGAGCTCGCCGCCACGGTAATGGGGCAACTCGGCCCGACGCCCTTCGCTGACGGCCTCGGCATAGGCGGTCAAGCGTTTCAGGGCGACGCTCAGCCACCAAGACAACAGTGCGCCCAGCAGCAGGCCCAGAGTCACCAGCCCGGCGCCGTACCACAGCAGGCGCCGCTCGGTGCGGTCGACGTAGGGCTGCAACGAGCTATTGGGCTTGGCCACGGTCACCACGCCGATAATCCGGCCGTCGTCGCGAATCGGCGCGCCCACGTGCATCACCGACGAGGTTGGGTCATCCGCTTCGCTGCGGGTTGAGCGCGCGCCGTACTCACCGCGCAGGGTCAGGTACACGTCGTTCCACCTGGAATAGTCCTGGCCCACCGCCTCGCCCGTGGAGTCGAGCAATACCGTGCCCTTGGCGTCGGTGACATAGATGCGGTGGTTGACCTGGTTCTTCGGCAGGCCCCAGATGACCGCACCCGGCTGACGATTGCCATACGCCTTGAGCACCTGCGGCCAGTGGCTCTGGCCGAGGGTGCCGTTCTTCACATCGGTGCGCAGGATTTCGGCGAGCAGGTTGGCGGTGTCCACCAGGGTTTCTTCGGTGGACTGGCGTACGCCGGGGCGGATTTCCTTCATCACTGTGTTGAGCACAAAGTAACCGGTCAGGCCGATAAACAGCGCGTAAACCAGGAAAATCCGCAGCCCCAGGCGCATCAGCTATGGCTCGGGCTGTAGCTGTAACCCAGGCCGCGATGCGTCTGGATCGGCTCGGCATCGGCGGCCACGCTGCGCAACTTGCCGCGCAGGCTTTTGATATGGCTGTCGATGTTGCGCTCGTAACCAGCGTCGGCGGGTACGCCTACCGCGTCCAACAGTTGCTCGCGGCTGAACACACGCTCGGGTTGCTCCAGCAGGCTTTGCAGCAGGCGGAATTCGTGACGCGTCAGGCTCAGCGGCTGGCTGCGATAGTGGATCTGCATGCGTTCCAGGTCGACCTGGAACACCGCAGGCGCCACAGTCGGGCCGACCCGCTTGAGAATCGCCCGCACCCTGGCCGCCACTTCACGCGGGCTGAAGGGCTTGACCACGTAATCGTCGGCGCCGATTTCCAGCCCCACCACCCGGTCGATCTCGCCATCGCGCGCGCTGAGGAACATCACCGGCACTTCGCTGAACCGGCGCAATTGCTTGCAGGTTTCAAACCCGCTGATGTCGGGCAGGCCGATGTCGAGGATGATCAGGTCGGCCGGGGTTTGGCGCTGATGCTCCAGCGCCGCCTGGCCGAGGCTCAGCCAGGTGGTGCTGAAGCCTTCGCCTTGCAGGGCGAAGATCAGCGTGTCGGCAATCGCCGCTTCGTCTTCGACAATCAGGATATGCGGCATGTGGGTCCGTCAGCAGTCCGGTTTGTCGGCAGTGTAACGACGGGCCGGGTTTACTGCTGCACCGAATTCACGCAAGGCCTTGGCGCCGATCAGCAGCGGGTAATTGAAGCTGCTGCGGTCGGTAAGGTTGACCTCGACGGTACGCTTGACGTCACCCAGGCACATCTCCAGGTCGATCACCGGGCGCTTGGCCACACTGGCTTCGTCCTTGTCGTCATCTTCGTCGGCGCGGCTCTTGATCTTGCTGATGCGCGAGACCTTGTGCTCGTAGACTTTGTTGTCGGCGTCCTTGCCGCCGAGGCGGAAGCGCACCCAGTCGTCGCCATCACGGGTGAAGGTTTCGATATCGCGGGCCGACAGCGAGGCGGTCAGCGCGCCAGTGTCCATCTTGGCCTTGAAGGTCTGGCCGATTTCCGGCAGTTGAATGTATTCGTAGCGACCGTAGAGGGTCGGTTCGGCGGCCATCACGGGCAAGGCGGTGATAACGGGAAAAACTAGGGCGAACGCGCCAAGGAGCAATTTCACGGCATGATTTCCTCGAAAGAAGTGGACGGATTCTAGACCGCACGCACGGCACTTAGTTGGATCACCGAGCATAACCGGCACGTTGTGAAACATTCGTACAGCCATTTGCGATTTGGCCTCTAGACTCACCTTGCTTATCATTGCCCGCCCACAGAATTTCAAGAGTTGCTTATGCGCCGCCTGCTCACCGGCTGTTTGGTCACACTGCTGCTGTTACTCAACACGCTGATTTTGATCGGCCCCTTGCTGGTGTTTGCCCTGCTCAAGCTGGTGGCACCGGGCCGCTCGCGTGACTATGCGTCATCGGCGGTAATGTGGATCGCCGAGACCTGGGCCGAGATCGACAAGTTGATCTTCGCGGTGTGCATTCCCACCCAGTGGGATATTCGCGGCGGTGAGGACCTGCGGGGCGACACCTCTTACCTGGTCATCAGCAACCACCAGTCCTGGGTGGATATTCCAGCGCTGATCCAGGCATTGAACCGGCGCACACCGTTCTTCAAATTCTTCCTGAAAAAAGAGCTGATCTGGGTGCCCTTCCTTGGCCTGGCCTGGTGGGCGCTGGATTATCCGTTCATGAAGCGCTACACCAAAGCGTACCTGGCCAAGCACCCGGAGTTGGCCGGGCAGGACCTGAAGATCACCAAAGAGGCCTGCGAGCTGTTCAAGCGCCAGCCGGTGACGGTGGTCAACTACCTGGAAGGCACGCGGTTCAGCGAGGCTAAACGCAAGCAGCAGGATTCGCCGTTTAACCGACTGCTCAAACCGAAGGCGGGCGGCGTGGCCTTCGTGTTGGCGGCGCTGGGCGAGCAGTTGGATGCCGTCCTCGACGTGACCGTGGTGTACCCACAGCCAAAGATTCCAGGATTCTGGGATTTGATCAGCGGCGCGGTGCCGAAGGTGATCGTGGATATCCGCACCCGTGAATTGGACGCGGCGTTGTGGCAAGGGGACTACGAGAACGATCCGGCGTTTCGCCTGACCGTCCAGAACTGGGTCAACCAGCTCTGGCGGGAGAAGGATGCGCGCATCGAGCAGCTGCGCGCGCAGCAGTCTTAGCTGCCGGTGCCCCAGGCCTGGGCCAGCTTGCCCAGCACCGAGCTATCGGCGCCCTGCCCGCCCAGGTATTGCAGGATCACCGGGGCAAACTGACCGATCATGCCGCTGTCCATGCCCAGGGCGCTGAACGCGGTGTTCAAGTCATTAGTGTTTTTCACGTTGCCCAGCAGGCCGTCCAGGCCGCTGGTCTTGCTGCCGCCGGCCTGGCCGAGCATCCCGCTCAAGGCACCCAGGCTGCCCAGGGCATTGTTACCCGACAGTTTATCGAGGCCCGGCACGCTATCGCCCAGCTGGGAAAAGTCATTGCTGCTCAGCTTGTTCTTCGCCAGGCCCAGCATCGCGCCCGTGCCGCCGACGGCTTGCTCCGGGGTGATATTGAGTTGAGAGGTCAAGGCTGTCAGCAGGTCGGCCGTCTCCGATGTTGGAGCAGCGGCGGCGGCTTTGTTGTTGCCACCCTGCATGCCGGAAATGGCGTTGGCCGCATCGCCAAGGCTGAAGCCTGCGGCAAACACCGGGCTGGCGGCCACGGTCAACAGGCAGGAAAGGGCAAAACCGCGTGAAATCTTCATCAAGACAACCTCAGGAGATAGGTGCAAAAGCAGGCGTTGGACTGGGTATCCCGTCGGTTGTTCCGGAACCCATCGGGGATAAGCGGGTCTAGGAACTGACTACAAAATTTGTCAGGAAGAGACTTATGACTGCGATCCAACCCCAAGTGATTGAGCACAAGCCTGCCTTCTGGAGCCGCCCGCGTCTGTTCATCGGCGCCTGTGCCGTAGTGGCTGCCGGCATCGGCGGCGCGCTCTACACCCAGGACAGCGTCAAATCCGCGGCGACGTTGGTGACGACGACCCAGCAGCCGGCCGCGCAAATCATGGCGCACAAGGATTATCTGGAAGTACAGCCGATTGCCGCCACGGCGCCTGCGCCCGACCAGAGCCTGGAGCTGTGGGCCATCCCCAAAGACGGCACGCCTGTGTCTCTGGGACTTTTGCCGGAAGATGGCAAAGGCATCATTGGTTTGAATCCACGCCAACAGGAAAGCATCAGCAAGCCGGTGGAACTGATGGTGAGTTCGGAGACTAAGGGTGGCTCGCTGAGCAAGCAGCCAACCGGCCCGACCGTCTACCAGGGGGCACTGGCCATACGCTAATCCCTAAAACACCCTAAATCCCTTGTGGGAGGGGGCTTGCTCCCGATAGCGGCAGGTCAGTCACAGAGGCACTGACTGAACCACCACCATCGGGGGCAAGCCCCCTCCCACATTTGATTTTCAGTGGCTGGGACATTTGCCCAAGGTTTTACGCCGCGCTGAACAACTTATGCGGATCAATCACAAACTTCTTCGGCACGCCCGCATCGAACTCGCCATACCCGCGTGGCGCGTCGTCCAGGCTGATCACCTGCACGCCGACGATCTCGGCGATGTTGATACGGTCCCACATGATCGCCTGCATCAGCTGGCGGTTGTACTTCATCACCGGCGTTTGCCCGGTGTGGAAGCTGTGGGATTTGGCCCAGCCCAGACCAAAGCGAATGCTCAGGCTGCCCATTTTCGCGGCGGCATCGACAGCGCCTGGGTCTTCGGTGACGTACAGGCCGGGGATACCGATCTTGCCCGCCACGCGCACCACGCCCATCAGTGAGTTGAGTACGGTGGCCGGGGCTTCGGCCTTGACGCCGTCGTGGCCGTGGCCGCGCGCTTCAAAGCCGACGGCGTCGACGGCGCAGTCCACTTCAGGCTCGCCGAGCAGCGCGGCAATCTGTTCGTGCAACGGCGTGTCGGTGGACAGGTCGGCGATTTCAAAGCCCTGAGCCTTGGCGTGAGCCAGGCGGATCGGGTTGACGTCGCCGATGATCACGACCGCAGCGCCCAACAGACGTGCTGACGCGGCAGCGGCGAGGCCGACCGGGCCGGCACCGGCGATGTAGACCGTGCTGCCCGGGCCAACGCCTGCCGTGACGGCACCGTGGTAGCCGGTCGGCAGAATGTCGGAGAGGCACGTCAAGTCGCGGATTTTCTCCATCGCCTTGTCGCGGTCCGGCAGTTTCAACAGGTTGAAGTCGGCGTAAGGCACCAGCGCGTATTCAGCCTGGCCACCGGTCCAGTCGCCCATGTCGACATAGCCGTAAGCACCGCCCGGGCGCGCCGGATTGACACTCAAGCACACGCCGGTGTGCATTTCCTTGCAGGAGCGGCAACGACCGCACGCTACGTTGAAGGGCACCGACACCAGGTCGCCGATCTTCAGGTTCTCGACGTCGCTGCCCTTCTCGATCACTTCGCCGGTGATTTCATGCCCCAGCACCAGGCCGGTCTGGGCGGTGGTGCGGCCACGCACCATGTGTTGGTCGGAGCCGCAGATGTTGGTAGAGACCACGCGCAGGATGACGCCGTGCTCGATCTTCCTGCCACGGGGGTCCTGCATTTTGGGATAGTCGATTTTCTGTACTTCGACCTTGCCGTTGCCGAGATACACGACACCACGATTACCAGACATGTCAGTCACCTCTATATTTATCGTTGTTGAGATAGTGGAGTGAGCTTCACGCGGCAAGCTACAAGCCGCAAGAAGTGTGCAGTACCGCTTTTACTTGCGGCTTGAAGCTTGCAGCTAGCTACTAAAGAACGACCGTCCTGTTAGCGTTCAAGAACACACGTCTTTCGATGTGATACCCCACCGCCCGCGCCAACGTGAGCCCTTCGATATCGCGCCCCTTGGCAATCAAATCCTCGGGATAGTGGCTGTGATCCACCACCTCCACGCCTTGGGCGATGATCGGGCCTTCATCCAGATCGTTGTTGATGTAATGCGCCGTGGCGCCGACCAGTTTCACGCCCTTGTTGTACGCCTGGTGATAGGGCTTGGCGCCCTTGAAGCCCGGCAGCAACGAGTGGTGGATGTTGATCGCCTTGCCATCCAGCTTGCGGCACAGTTCCGGCGACAGCACCTGCATGTAGCGCGCAAGAATCACCAATTCGGCGCCGGTGTCTTCCACCACTTGCCACACCTGGCGCTCCTGGGACGGCTTGTCGTTGGGGTCCAGCGGGAAATGGAAGTAGGGAATCTGGTGCCAGTCGGCCAAGGGTTTCAGATCGGGGTGGTTGGACACCACCGCGACCACGTCCATCGACAATTGGCCGATGCGCTGGCGGTACAGCAAGTCATTCAGGCAGTGATCGGCCTTGGAGACCATGATCACCACTTTGGGCCGGTAGTTGGGCGCCGTCAGCTCGAAGATCATGCCAAAGGCTTCGCCGCGCGTGGCCAGGCCGTCGCGAAAGGCTTGCTCGTCAAAACCGTCCGGCTGGCGAAATTCCACGCGGATGAAAAACCGGCCCGAGAGGCGGTCATCGAACGAGTGGTGCTCGGTGACGTAGCAGCCCTGCTCGAACAGGTAGCGGGTGACCGCGTCCACCGTGCCGAGCACGCTGGGGCAGTCGGCGGTTAAAATCCATGTATCGGGTGCGCGGCTCATTACGGTTGACTCCTTGATCGTTCCCACGCTCTGCGTGGGCATGCCGCCATGGACGCTCTGCGTCCGCTCTTGGGACGCGGAGCGTCCCGGGATGCGTTCCCACGCGGAGCGTGGGAACGATCAGGCTTGAACGCTCAGGCCAAACTCGGCGCAGGCGTCCTGCAACCACAACCACCAGTAGTCCGAGAAGCTGCGACGGATCAGCAGTTCCCAGGTGTCTTCTGCGGTATGACGGATCACCAGTTGCGACTTGGCGAACACCGTGCCCACCGCCTTGCCCACCGGGAAGTTGTTGGGGTGCACGTCGTAGCTGGTGGACTTCATCAGCACATCGCGCACGTTCGGACCACTGAGTTCAAGAATTTGCTGGCCGCCGCTGACGTTGACGATCTGAATATGCAGGTCGCCCAACGCCGCACGCAGGTTTTGTTCGGCAGCGAACTCTTCGCCGCCTGGCACGATCAACAGCCACTCGTCCGGGCCGAGCCATTGCAGGCTGGTTTCACCGTTGACGATGACCTGCAGGGCGCCAGGCAGTTCGATGCCCAGGGCCTTGTGCACGCCGCTGGCGAATGCGGCATCGTGGCCGTCGCCGCGGAGGGTCAGGTGGCCCAGAAGCTTCTTTTCACGCACGGTCACGCCGGCATTCTTGCGGCCCTTGCCGACCAGGCTGGCGAGGTCGGCATGGTGCAGCGAGGACTCCGCCTTGGCGCCGGTGGTGGGGCGTTGTTGGTATACGTTGGCTGCTGTCATAAAGCACCTGTCTGAATTCTGTATTGATCGTTCCCACGCTCTGCGTGGGAATGCCGCCATGGACGCTCTGCGTCCGCTCAAGGGACGCGGAGCGTCCCGGGGATGCATTCCCACGCGGAGCGTGGGAACGATCAGGTATCAGATGTTCTGCCGCTCACCTTTCGGATCAAAGAACACCGAAGACACAATCTCCGCCTCGATCACGCTGCCATCGGCCTGGGGCGAAAACACCCGTTCGCCGATGCGCTTCAAGCCGCCCTTCACCACGCCCATGGCAAACGAATAGCCCAGGGAGTTGTGCGCATAGCTTGAGGTGACGTGGCCGACCATCTTCATCGGGATCGTCTGCTTCGGATCGAACACCAACTGTGCGCCTTCCGGCAGCCATACCGTCGGGTCAATCGGTTTGAGCCCGACAAGCTGCTTGCGCTCTTCACGCACGCAGTCTTCGCGGTTCATTCCGCGCCAGCCGATCCAAGAGAACGGTTTGGTACGGCCTACGCACCAGCCCATGTTCAGGTCGTCCGGGGTCATCGAGCCGTCGGTGTCCTGGCCGACGATGATGAAGCCCTTCTCGGCGCGCAGTACGTGCATGGTTTCGGTGCCGTACGGCGTCAGGTTGTACTTTTTGCCGGCCTCGACGATCTGTTCCAGCACGCCCATGGCGTAGTCGGCCTGCACGTTGACTTCATACGACAGCTCGCCGGTAAACGAGATACGGAACACCCGCGCCGGTACGCCGCCCACCAGGCCTTCTTTCCAGGTCATGAACGGGAAGCCGTCCTTGTCCAGGTCGATGTCGGTGACTTCGCTCAGCAGTTTGCGGCTGTTGGGGCCAGACAGGGTCATGGTCGCCCAATGGTCGGTGACCGAGGTGAAGTACACCTTGAGGTCCGGCCATTCGGTCTGTTGATAGATTTCCAGCCACTGCAGAACACGCGCGGCGCCGCCGGTGGTGGTGGTCATCAGAAAGTGATTGTCGGCCAGACAGGCGGTGACGCCGTCGTCGAAGACCATGCCATCTTCCTTGCACATCAGGCCGTAGCGCGCCTTGCCCACGTCGAGCTTGGTCCAGGCGTTGCTGTAGATACGGTTGAGGAACTCACGGGCATCCGGGCCCTGGATATCGATCTTGCCGAGGGTGGACGCATCCAGCAGGCCGACGCTGTCGCGCACGGCCAGGCATTCGCGTTTGACCGCAGCGTGCAGGTCTTCGCCGTTGCGCGGGAAATACCACGGGCGTTTCCACTGGCCGACGTCTTCAAATTCGGCGCCGTTCTTCACGTGCCAGGCTTGCAGCGCGGTGTAGCGCACCGGTTCGAAGATGTGCCCACAGTGACGGCCCGCTATCGCACCGAATGACACGGGTGTGTAGTTGGGACGGAACATGGTGGTGCCCATCTGCGGGATGGTCACGTTCAGCGAGCGCGCGGCAATGGCCAGGCCGTTGACGTTACCCAGCTTGCCCTGGTCGGTACCGAAGCCCAGCGCGGTGTAGCGCTTGACGTGCTCGACCGATTCGAAACCTTCGCGGGTAGCCAGTTCGATGGCGGCGGCGGTCACGTCGTTCTGCAGGTCGACGAATTGCTTCGGCGCCCGTGCGGTAACTTTTTCGTGCGGTACCTGGAACAGCGCCAGGGTCGGCTCTTCCAGACGGCTCAAGGCTTTCGGCAACACGCCTTCAACCGGGGCGAACCCGGCTTCGCTGGCCGCACGTACGCCGCCTTCGAACCCATCGGCCAGGGAATCGCCCAGGCCGTAGACGCCGTTGATACCGCCGACGCACACGCGTTTCTGCGGCGCTTCGCCCGGCACGAAACCGAGGATGTCTTCACGCCAGGTCGGCTTGCCGCCCAGGTGCGAGGCCAAGTGGACCACCGGGCTGTAGCCGCCGGAGCTGGCCACCAGGTCGCAGTCCAGCCACTCGCCGGGGCTGGTGACTTTGTGTGCTTTCACATCGATCGCAGCCACTCGGGCAGCGCTCACGCGCTTGGTGCCACGCGCTTCGACTACGGCGCTGCCGGTGAGGATACGAATACCTTTGGCGCGGGCTTCTTCAACCAGCGCGCCGCGTGGGTTGTGGCGTACATCGGCCACCGCGACCACTTGCAGGCCCGCATCGAGCCAGTCCAGTGCAACGCGGTAGGCGTGGTCGTTGTTGGTCGACAGCACCAGCTTTTTGCCCGGTGCCACGCCGTAGCGGCGCACGTAAGTAGAGACGGCTCCGGCGAGCATGTTGCCCGGCACGTCGTTGTTGCCGTACACCAGCGGACGCTCACACGCACCGGTGGCCAGCACCACACGCTTGGCACGCACGCGGTGGATACGCTGGCGCACCACGCCAATCGGCGCACGGTCGCCAAGGTGGTCGGTGAGGCGCTCGTGAATGGTCAGGAAGTTATGGTCGTGGTAGCCGTTGACGGTGGCGCGGGGCAGCAGCACCACGTCCGGCAGGGCTTTCAACTCGGCAATGACGCTGGCAACCCATTCGGTCGCCGGCTTGCCGTCAAGGCTTTCACGCGAATCCAGCAGCGAACCACCGAACTCTTCCTGTTCATCGGCAATGATCACCCGCGCACCGCTGCGCGCAGCCGCCAGTGCAGCGGCGAGGCCGGCCGGGCCGGCACCGACCACCAGCACATCGCAGTGACGGTTGAAGTTGTCGTAGGTGTCCGGATCGTTCTCGGTCGGCGAACGGCCAAGACCGGCCGCCTTGCGGATGTATTTCTCGTAGGTCATCCAGAACGATTGCGGGTACATGAAGGTTTTGTAGTAGAAACCCGGCGGCATCAGCTTGCCGCCGACCTTGCCAAGGATGCCCATCATGTCGTTGTTGACGCTCGGCCAGCCGTTGGTGCTGGTGGCAACCAGGCCTTGGTACAGCGCTTGTTGCGTGGCGCGCACGTTGGGAATCTGGGTGGCTTCGGTGGCGCCGATCTGCAGCACCGCGTTCGGCTCTTCGGCGCCGGCGGCGAAGATGCCGCGAGGGCGCGAGTACTTGAAGCTGCGGCCGATGATGTCGACGCCGTTGGCCAGCAGTGCAGCGGCCAGGGTGTCGCCTTCAAAGCCCTTGTAGCTCTGCCCGTTGAAGGTAAAGGTCAGGACTTTGTTACGGTCGATCCGGCCACCGTTGGACAGGCGATTGATCTGGCTCATACCTTCTCTCCAGCGGCCTTGGCGGTGAATTTCGGCTTCTCGCCGATCTTGTAGGTTTCAAGAATTTCGTAAGTCAGGGTGTCGCGCGTTGCGTTGAAGTACTGACGGCAACCGGCGGCGTGAATCCACAGTTCGTGGTGCAGGCCACGGGGGTTGTCGCGAAAGAACATGTAGTCGCCCCACTGCGCATCGGTGCAGGCATTCGGGTCCAGCGGCCGCGGGATGTGCGCTTGGCCGGACGCGTGGAATTCCTCTTCGGAGCGCAGTTCGCCACAGTGAGGACAGAAGATATGCAACATAGGAAATTTCTCCTGTTAGTGGGCGACGGCCGCAGCGCCGTGTTCGTCGATCAGCGCACCGTTGTGGAAACGGTCGATGGAGAATGGCGCGGCCAACGGATGCATTTCACCCTTGGCCAGGCTCGCGGCAAACACGTTGCCTGAGCCCGGCGTAGCCTTGAAGCCACCGGTACCCCACCCGCAGTTGAAGAACATGTTCGGCACCGGGGTCTTGGAGATGATCGGGCAGGCGTCCGGCGTGGTGTCGACGATGCCGCCCCACTGGCGGTTCATGCGCACGCGGGACAGCACCGGGAACATCTCGACGATGGCCTGGATGGTGTGTTCGATCACCGGGTACGAACCACGCTGGCCGTAGCCGTTGTAGCCGTCGATACCGGCGCCGATCACCAGGTCGCCCTTGTCGGACTGGCTGATGTAGCCGTGCACGGCGTTGGACATGATCACGCTGTCGATAATCGGCTTGATCGGCTCCGACACCAACGCTTGCAGCGGGTGGGATTCGATCGGCAAACGGAACCCGGCGAGTGACGCCATGTGCCCGGAGTTACCCGCCGTGACCACGCCGACGCGCTTGGCGCCGATAAAGCCCTTGTTGGTTTCCACGCCGATGCACACGCCGTTTTCCTTGCGAAAGCCGATCACCTCGGTCTGCTGGATCAAGTCCACACCGAGAGCGTCAGCGGCGCGGGCAAAACCCCAGGCCACGGCATCGTGGCGAGCCACGCCGCCGCGACGTTGCACGGTGGCGCCGAGGACCGGGTAACGGGTGTTTTTCGAGCAGTCGAGGTACGGGATCTCGTCCGCTACCTGTTTGGCGTTTAGCAGTTCGCCGTCCACGCCGTTGAGGCGGTTGGCGCTGACGCGACGCTCGGAATCGCGGATGTCCTGCAGGGTGTGGCACAGGTTGTACACACCGCGCTGGGAGAACATCACGTTGTAGTTCAGGTCCTGGGACAAACCTTCCCAGAGTTTCATCGCGTGTTCATACAGGTGCGCCGACTCATCCCAAAGGTAGTTGGAACGCACGATGGTGGTGTTGCGCGCCGTGTTGCCGCCGCCCAGCCAGCCTTTCTCGACCACGGCCACGTTGGTGATGCCGTGCTCTTTGGCCAGGTAGTAAGCGGTCGCCAGACCATGCCCGCCGCCGCCGACGATGACCACGTCGTAGACCTTCTTGGGGGTCGGCGTGCGCCACATCTTCTGCCAGTTTTCGTGATGGCTGAGGGAGTGCTTGAAGAGGCCGAAGCCTGAGTAGCGTTGCATAGTCATTACTCCAAAACCGCGCTCAGCGATAAACCGGGAAATCAGCGCACAGGGCAGACACGTGCTTGGCCACGTTGGCCTCGACATCGGCGTCGCCGAGGTTGTCGAGGATGTCGCAGATCCAGCCGGCCAGTTCGATGCACTGCGGCACTTTGAAGCCACGGGTGGTCACCGCCGGGGTGCCGATGCGCAGGCCCGAGGTCACGAACGGCGACTGCGGGTCATTCGGCACAGCGTTCTTGTTGACGGTGATGTGGGCGCGGCCGAGGGCGGCGTCCGCGTCTTTGCCGGTGAGGCCCTGACGGATCAGGCTGACCAGGAACAAATGGTTGTCGGTGCCGCCGGAGACCACGTCGTAGCCGCGTTTGATGAACACCTCGGCCATGGCCTGGGCGTTGTCGATCACCTGTTGCTGATACGCCTTGAAGCCGGGCTCCAGCGCTTCTTTGAAGCACACCGCCTTGCCGGCGATCACATGCATCAGCGGGCCGCCCTGGGCGCCAGGGAAGACAGCCGCGTTGAGTTTCTTTTCGATGGCTTCGTTGGCCTTGGCCAGGATCAGGCCACCGCGTGGACCGCGCAGGGTCTTGTGGGTGGTGGTGGTGACCACGTCCGCGTAGGGCAGCGGGTTCGGGTACAGACCGGCGGCCACCAGGCCGGCGACGTGGGCCATGTCGACGAACAGCAGCGCACCTACCTTGTCGGCGATCGCACGGAAGCGAGGGAAATCCAGGGTCTTGGAGTAGGCAGAGAAACCGGCCACGACCATTTTCGGCTTGTGTTCCACGGCCAGGCGCTCGACTTCGTCGTAGTCGATCAGGCCGGTGTCGGTGTTGATGCCGTACTGCACCGCGTTGTACAGCTTGCCCGAGGACGACACCTTGGCGCCGTGGGTCAGGTGGCCGCCGTGGGCCAGGCTCATGCCGAGAATGGTGTCGCCGGCATTGATCAGCGCCAAGTACACCGCACTATTGGCGGACGAACCTGAGTGCGGCTGCACGTTGGCGTAATCGGCGCCGAACAGCTGCTTGGCGCGCTCGATGGCCAGGGCCTCGACCTTGTCCACATGCTCGCAGCCACCGTAGTAGCGCTTGCCCGGATAGCCTTCGGCGTATTTGTTGGTGAGGCCGCTGCCTTGAGCTTCCATCACGCGCTTGCTGGTGTAGTTCTCCGACGCGATCAGCTCGATATGATCTTCCTGACGCTGCTCCTCGGCATTCATCGCCGCCAGCAGTGCGTCGTCATATCCCTGGATCTGGTCTTGTTTGCTGAACATCGCGTCTCTCCCAGCCTTTCGTATTGTTGAGGCCCGTGCAGGGCCCTTTGATGCGATGGTAGGGCTGGCGCGTGCAGGTCAAATGCCTGCGCACGCCACGCAAAGGTGCGTTTACGACATTAGATGAGCGACACGAAACAAATGTGGGAGGGGGCTTGCCCCCGATAGCGGTGGATCAGCTTGCAGATGCAGCGGCTGACACACCGCAATCGGGGGCAGCCCCCTCCCACAAGGGTTAAGCGATGATCTGGCGGATGAGTAGCAGCAGGAGGAAATGCGCAGGGTACAGAGCGTACGCCCAGCGACGCATGGCGGGCGGGGAGGCGCTTTTGGCATGTCGCAACAAGACCAATCCGGCCAATGGCGCGATCAGGCACGCGGCCAACCCGGTCAGCGCAACGATCGAGCCGCTGTTGAGCAAAATCTGCCATTGGTTGGCGGCCACGCAAACCAAGCCCGGCAATACACTGAAATACCATGGCCGACTGAATACCAGCAGCATCGCCAGCGGCAGCAATACACCAAAAAAACCGAACATCAGTTGCGTGGAAAAGACAGCGCCTATTGCGAGCGCCAGCAGCGCCAATCCTCGATCAACAAGGGCTTTGTGCTGCCATCCCCTGGCAACCAGCACGCCCAGCGCCAGGGTCGGTAGCACATTCAACGTATCGGCATCCTCGATGAACAGCCGATAGGGCACTTCGCTGATCACACTGAACAACAGCAACCAGCCAAGGTAGCGCCACTGGCCGCTCATCGGCGCATTGCGCGCACGATGCAGGTTCGCCGCAATCGCCAGGCAAAACCACGGGAACGCCAGGCGCCCCGGCACGTACAGCCCATCCAGGCTCAACCCCACATAGCGCAGGTGGTCCAGCACCATGCTCAGCAGCGCCAGCCACTTGAGCAGATCCAAAGCGCCATCGCGGATACGTCCGACAGGAATCGTTTCAGTACCGTGCATAATTCCCCAACGACTTTGCATTTACAGTGCGTGCGCCCCCCTCCCAATCTTGGTTAAAGTGCGCACCAACATCGACCACAGGAATGGGCCATGACCGACAAGAGCCAACAATTCGCCAGCGACAACTATTCCGGCATCTGCCCGGAAGCCTGGGCCGCCATGGAACAAGCCAACCAGGGCCATCAACGCGCCTACGGTGATGATGAGTGGACCCACCGCGCCGCCGACGGTTTCCGCAATCTGTTCGAAACCGACTGCGAAGTGTTCTTCGCCTTCAACGGTACCGCCGCCAACTCCCTGGCGCTGTCTTCGCTGTGCCAGAGCTACCATAGCGTGATTTGCTCGGAAACCGCCCACGTCGAGACCGACGAATGCGGCGCGCCGGAGTTTTTCTCCAACGGTTCCAAACTGCTCACCGCGCGCACCGAAAACGGCAAGCTGACCCCGGAATCGATCCGCGAAATCGCCCTCAAGCGCCAGGACATCCACTACCCGAAACCGCGCGTCGTCACGCTGACCCAGGCCACCGAGGTCGGCAGCGTCTACACCCCGGAGGAAATCCGCGCCATCAGCGCTACCTGCAAGGAACTGGGCCTGAACCTGCACATGGACGGCGCACGCTTCTCCAACGCCTGCGCCTTCCTCGGCTGCTCACCGGCCGACCTGACCTGGAAGGCCGGTGTAGACGTGCTGTGCTTTGGCGGCACCAAGAACGGCATGGCGGTGGGTGAAGCCATCCTGTTCTTCAACCACAAGCTGGCCGAAGACTTCGACTACCGCTGCAAACAGGCCGGCCAACTGGCGTCGAAGATGCGCTTTTTGTCGGCACCGTGGGTGGGCCTGCTGGAAAACCACGCCTGGCTCAAGCATGCGCGCCACGCCAACCACTGCGCGCAACTGCTCAGCAGCCTGGTGGCGGATATTCCCGGCGTTGAGCTGATGTTCCCGGTGCAAGCCAACGGCGTGTTCCTGCAACTCTCGGAACCGGCCATCGCCGCGCTGACCGCCAAGGGCTGGCGTTTCTACACCTTTATCGGCAAAGGCGGCGCACGCTTCATGTGTGCGTGGGATACCGAGGAAGAGCGTGTAAGAGAATTGGCGGCCGATATCAGGGAAGTGATGAACGCTTGAAGTAGAAATCAGCCCAGCTCGTACTGGCCGGTTGCCGAGTCTGTTTTTTGATATTTCTGACAGCAGCGCAATGTGATTTCGTTGTCTAGCCTCTTGGAACCCGAAAGGAAACGCAGCGATACCTGCCACCTTTCGGGTCTATTACCCGTCGAATGATCGGCCGGAAATACCTATCCAATGGAGAGCTCAATCATGGAATATCAAAACAACATCAATACTCTGCAAGGCAACGGCACCGACAGCACCACTGTCATCGACTGGGACGAGTTCAGGAAGCACGCCAAAGTCGGCGATACCATCCGCGAGCCATCCAGAACGCTCAGGATCTATGACAAAGTCTATGAAATGACAGCCTCAGGCCAACACTTCGTCATCCACATCTACGCCCAGTAACCCCCCACGTTGATCGTTCCCACGCTCTGCGTGGGAATGCCTCCTCCCCTGGACGCTCCGCGTCCCACCCCAACTCAAGGATGAGCACGTGGGTAGAAGCCGCTACGTCATCACCGAGCCCGAAAAGCCGCACTTTCTAACCTGTACGGTCATGGAGTGGCTGCCACTCTTCACCCGCAGTTACTTGGTGGACCATCTTTTAGATTGCTGGCGATATCAACAAAGTAACCATGCGTTAAACCTGTTTGGCTACGTCGTGCTGGAAAACCACCTGCACTTCGTTGCCCAAGCGCCCGACTTGGGAAAATGCGTCAGCCAATTCAAATCCTTCACTGCCCGTACCATCATCGACGACCTGCAAAGCAAAGGTGCGGAGCGCGTGTTACAGCGCCTGCGTTTCAGCAAACGTGCGCACAAGGCAGATCGTGTTTATCAACTCTGGCAGGAAGGCTCCCATGCAGAACTGGTCTACAGCGAGGCTGTCATGCGTCAGAAGCTTGATTACATCCATCACAACCCCGTGAAACGAGGCTATGTGGACCGCGCAGAACACTGGCGGTACTCCAGCGCTCGCAACTATGCAGGGATGGAAGGGCTGATCGACATACAGCCTTGGCTCTGATAAGCGGGACGCGGAGCGTCCCATGAGGCGTTACCACGCGGAGCGTGGGAACGATCAGCGCTAGTCAAGATCATTCCCACGCTCCGCGTGGGAATGCCTCCCCTGGACGCCGCGTCACCAGCGCTCGGGTCAGAACTCGATGCGCACATCGCCCTTCGGCACACTGCAGCACGACAGGATGTAACCCTCGGCTTCGTCCTCTTCGGTAATCCCGCCGTTGTGCTCCATCTCCACCTCGCCGCCCAGCTTCATCACCTTGCATGTGCCGCAGATGCCCATGCCGCATGCTTTCGGGATCAACAGGCCAAGCTTGGCCGCCGCCGCATGCACGGTTTCGCCCGGCGCAACGCGGATGCTCTTGCCGGACGCAATGAATTCCACCTGATGCAGGTCCGCCAGGTCGACTTCAGGGGCATCAGCGGCTTGTTCGGCCTGCTCCACCGCGTCGGCCCGCGCTTCTGGCGGCGTCGCGCCGAAGGATTCTTCGTGATAGCGCGTCATGTCGAAACCGGCGGCTTCCAGCAGGCGTTTTACCGCGCTCATGTACGGCGTCGGGCCGCAGCAGAACACTTCGCGCTCGAGGAAGTCCGGCACCATCAGTTCCAGCATCTTGTGGTTCAGGTAGCCGCGGTACCCGGCCCAGGGTTCTCCAAGCCCGTGCTTCTCACAGATCAGGTGCAGGCTGAAGTTATCGATCCGCGACGCCATGTGCTCCAGCTCGCGGTGGTAGATGATGTCTTTGGGTGAACGGGCGCTGTGCACGAAGACCATGTCGACATTGGCGTTGGTGTCGTAAAACCAGCGCGCCATGGACATCACCGGGGTGATACCGACGCCGCCGCTCAGGTACAACACTTTCGGATTGGTGTAGTCGATCGCGTTGAACAGCCCCACCGGCCCGTGCACCGCCAGCTCCTGGCCTTCATGCAGCGTGTCGTGCAGCCAGTTGGAAACTTTGCCGCCCGGTACGCGCTTGATGGTCACCGAAAAGCTGTAGGGCACCGAGGGCGAACTGGAAATAGTGTAGGAGCGCATGATCGGCTGGCCTTCGATTTCCAGCTCCAGGGTGACGAACTGCCCGGGCTTGAAAAAGAACAGGATCGGTTGATCGGCCATGAAGCAGAAGGTGCGCACGTCCCAGGTTTCCTGGATGACTTTGACGCAACGGACGATGTGCCGACCATTGGCCCAGGTCTGGGTGGTTACCGGATTCAGGAAGCTGTTGGACATACTGTTCTCCACCGCCGAGGCTCGGCCTTATGGTGGCGATTCTGCGTAACGCGAGAATCCGCCATTTACCTATCTGCGACATTCACATACTTACCGCGACCAGCCCCCAACGACAGGGGGTTGCGCGTCGGGATCAGATTGGGCCATGTCGCCCATGGATAAGGTTCGACGCAACGCCGGGCCCACACTCGCTCCCAACGAAAGACACTTTCTTTACGCCTTGCACAGCACCAACCGTAGCCACTATTCGCCGGCCACACAGAATGGCCATGAGGACATACACGATGGACGTCACCGCAACCTTAAGCTTGGGCGATCCGCTGGAACCCGCACGCAAGGCCACCGCGCAGATGCTGCAAGAGCGCGAGCGCACCTTTTCGCTGCCACAGCCGTTTTACTCTGATGAGCGACTGTTCGATATCGACATGCAGGAGATCTTCCAGAAAGAGTGGTTGATTGCCGGCATGACCTGCGAAATCCCCACCAAGGGCAATTACCTGACCCTGCAAGTGGGCAAGAACCCAATCATCGTGATCCGTGGCGCCGACGGCGTGGTGCACGCCTTCCACAACGTATGCCGTCACCGTGGCTCGCGCTTGTGCACCAGCGAGAAGGGCAAGGTCGCCAAGCTCGTTTGCCATTACCACCAGTGGACCTACGAGCTGGACGGTCGCCTGTTGTTCGCCGGCACCGAGATGGGCGCTGACTTCGACATGAAGCAGTACGGCCTCAAACCGGTGAACGTGAAGACCGCCGGCGGCTACATTTTCATCAGCCTGGCCGAAAACCCACCGGCCATCGATGACTTCCTGTCGACCCTGAACCATTACATGGAACCGTACGACATGGAGAACACCAAGGTGGCGATCCAGACCACCTTGTTTGAAAAAGCCAACTGGAAGCTGGTGCTGGAAAACAACCGCGAGTGCTACCACTGCAACGCGTCGCACCCGGAACTGCTGAAAACCTTGCTGGAATGGGACGACGTCACCGACCCGCGCGCCGACCAGGCGTTCAAGGACCACGTGGCTGCTTCCGCCGCCGCCTGGGATGCCGAGAAGATTCCTTATGCCCACGCCAGTTTTGGCCTGCGCAACCGTATCGTGCGCATGCCACTGCTCAAGGGCACCGTGTCGATGACCCTGGACGGTAAACAGGGCTGCGCAAAACTGATGGGCCGGATCAAGAACCCCGACCTGGGCTCGATGCGTATCCTGCACCTGCCCCACTCGTGGAACCACTGCATGGGCGATCACATCATCGTGTTCACCGTGTGGCCGATCAGTGCCCAGGAAACCATGGTCACCACCAAGTGGATCGTGCACAAGGACGCGGTGGAAGGCGTTGATTATGACGTGGAGCGCATGCGCCAAGTGTGGGACGCCACCAACGACCAGGACCGTCGCCTGGCCGAAGAGAACCAGCGCGGGATCAACTCCACCGCTTACCAGCCAGGCCCGTACTCCAAGACCTATGAGTTCGGCGTGGTGAACTTTATCGATTGGTACAGCGAACGCATGCTAAACAACCTCGGTGCCGCGCCCGCGCCCTACCTCAAAGGCGTGGCCGCCCACGAATAACCGACACGCCGTGGATCAAAATGCGGGAGGGGGCTTGCTCCCGATAGCGGAGTATCAGCCAATGCATGTGCAAGCTGATCCATCCCTATCGGGAGCAAGCCCCCTCCCACACTTGTACCAGGCGCGCTGAACAATATTTGATCAACTCTCGCGCGGACCGCTAAAAGCCTGCCCCTCCAGCCATTGCCCAACAACTTATCCACAAAGCCACCCACAGCAATTGTGGGCAACTGCGCTTTCCTTTGAAAATAAATCAAGAAAATCCGTGACTTATTCAAAGCCCAGGGTTTCACCTCCCATTGATCATTTTTTGATCTAAAGCCTGTAAGCCACGGTACTCAAGGGCTACAGAGGAACGCGAACACCTTATCCACAGAAGCACCAACAGACTTTGGGGGCAACTTTGCTCACGCTGTGGAAAACCGCGTCAAACCTGCATATATCGGGGGTTCAGCACTTTCAGGGCTGTAAAAACAACCTTTGATCAGATTTTGAGCAGATTGAGGATAGCCTTTGTTTATAAGGCCTGTAACCGACAGCGAACATCTTATCCACAGGCGGATCAACAGCCATTGTGGGTAAACCTCAGATCCAAATGTGGGAGGGGGCTTGCTCCCGATAGCGGTGGGTCAGTTACAGCTATATCAACTGATACTCCGCCATCGGGAGCAAGCCCCCTCCCACAGGGGTTCAGCGTACGACGCCTTCTTCTATCAACAGCTTGAGAATGGCTTCAGCGCCCGCCTCCGGGCTCAGGCCCTTGAGCACCTGCCCGCCGCCGCCACTGGCCTTGGCCGTTGCTGCCTTCATACGGTCGGCGCCGCTCTTGGCCTTGATCACCTTGAGGCGCTTGGGCCGCGACTTGGCCGGCTGCAGCAGCGCGTCTGTGAATAACTCATCCTGTTCGATCTCGACTTCGTGGGCGGCAAGCTCGCCACGTTGCGCTGGCCCATAGGCGCTTTGCCGAGGCTTGGGCGCGGCGTTATCCACAGTGGCGAGAAACGGCAGGCGCACCTTCAAGCGCCGCCGCTGGCCACGGGGCAAGGCTTGCAGCACATGGGCCACGCCGTTTTCGATGGACTCCACCTGGGCCAGGCCGACAATCAGCGGCCAACCCAGTTGTTCGGCCAGCAGAAACGGCAGCATGCCCGACCCCTCGCCGGTTTCCGCCTGGCTGCCGGTGAGCACCACCTGGGCACCGGCGTCGCGTAGATAGTCACTCAACACCGGCAATGCATCGGCACCCGCCGGCTGTTCCAGCACATGCAGTTGCGGCAAGCCCATGCCCAGGTAGCTGCGCAAGGTCGGCTCGCTGATGTCGCCCGCGTGCAGTACCTGCAACTTATCCCCAGCCATCTGCAAACCTAGCTCGACGGCACGCGCATCTTGTTCGGCTCGGCGCGGGCGCCCGGAAGTGGGGTGGGCGCCGACGGATACCAGGCTGATTACATTGGTTGTCATGGTCATACCCCTAGGCTGCATCGCGCTTGGCGCCGTTGCGGTGGGCCTCGACCGCAGCGATCAAGGCTTGCAGAATCGCGGCGCTTTCGCCGATCACCGACAGGTCGGCACGCTTGATCATGTCGCAACCCGGGTCGAGGTTGATCGCCACCACCTTGTCGCAGGCACCGATGCCTTGCAGGTGCTGGATCGCCCCGGAAATGCCCACGGCCACGTACACCCGTGCCGTGACCCAGGTGCCGCTGGCGCCGACCTGGCGATCACGCGCCATATAGCCATCGTCCACCGCCACCCGCGACGCGCCCTCGGTGGCGCCCAGGGCGGCGGCGGTCTGGTGGAACAGCGCCCAGTCCTTCACGCCGTTGCCGCCAGAAAAAATGAATTCCGCTTCGGCCATGGGAATCGCCGCCGGGTCCACCGCCACTGCGCCGAGGTCTTCGATACGTGGCAGGCTGCGCGCCAGGGTTGTGGATAACTCCACGGGCAAGACTTCATGGCGCGTCTCGCTGATCGGATCTGCACATTCGGCGGCCGCAAGGATCAGGCGTGGCAATGGCCGGGCCAGATCTTCCTGGCCCGCACCGGCGCGGCCGATGCACGCCTGGCCTTTGATCTGCCACACCCGCGTGGCCGGGCGCTCCTTGAGGCTGGCGGCAAAACGCCGACCCAGCTCGCCACCGCCGCTGCGGCTGTCCGGCAGCAACCAGTGACGCGGGTTGAACTGGTTATCCACAGCCCGCAGGCCCTGGACGCGCTGCTCCGGTGAATAACCGTCGAACTCATGACCGTCCAGCACCAGCAGGCGGTCTACACCCGCTGCAGCAAACGCGCTTTCCTTGTGTTCACCAAACACCACCGCCAGCACTGCGCCGTCGTTGCCGGCCAGTTGCCGGGCCAGGCCGAGCAAATCACGGTCGTGGCTGCTCAAGCGGCCACCGACCATATCCGGTACCACGTTGATGTAGAACGCCGGCATTGGCACCTGGTGCAGCGGCAACAGCACCTCGACCGCCGCCGTACGCTTGGCCGCACCGCCCTGCTGGGCGCCACTGCGGTCGATACGCTTGATCCCGTTGGGGCCGATAAAACCAATCCCATGCACGTTCTTGCGGATCACACCGTTGGGCCCCATCCAGCTTTGTTGCACGGGCTGCATCGCCGCGTGCAAAGGATGAAGACGGTTACGGGCGATCCATTCGGCACGGGGATCGCGGCGGATAATGTCGCTCATCAATGCACCTCCGCAGGTTCACGCTTGTTGGGCGCCTTGGCCGGTGCCGCATCTTCAAGCAAGGCGTCGGCCACCAATTCGGCAATGTCTTTGATCAACGGACGCGGTTCGACCACACCCTCGAGCATCGCCGTGCACTGCGGGCAACCCACAGCTACTAGTTCGGCGCCGGTTTCGCGGATGTCGTCCATGCGCATATCGGGGATGCGTTGCTTGCCGGGGATGTCGGTGATCGGCGCGCCGCCACCGCCGCCGCAGCAGCGTGAACGAAAGCCCGAGCGCTGCATCTCCTTGACCTCGATACCCAGCGCCCGCAGCACTTGGCGCGGCGCCTCGTATTCGCCGTTGTAGCGGCCCAGGTAGCAGGGATCGTGATAGGTCACGCTGTTGCCTTTGTGCTGACCCAGGTTCAGCGCGCCCTCGCCGATCAGCTCGGCCATGAAGGTGCTGTGGTGCTGCACGAGGTAGTTGCCGTTGAAGGCGCCGTATTCGTTTTTCAGCACATGAAAACTGTGCGGATCGCAGGTGACGATGCGCTTGAAGCTGTACTTGGCCAGGGTCTGGATATTGCGCGAAGCCAGCAACTGAAAGGTCGCTTCATCGCCCAGGCGCCGTGCCACGTCGCCGCTGTCGCGTTCTTCCAGGCCAAGCACGGCGAAGTCGACCTTGGCCGCCTTGAGCACTTTGACAAACGCGCGCAGGGTGCGTTGGTTGCGCATGTCGAAGGCACCGTCGCCGACCCAGAACAGCACCTCGCAGCTGCCTTTCTCGCTGAGCAGCGGCAGGTTCAAATCCGCCGCCCAGTTCAGCCGGCCGCCGGGTGCGAAGCCGCCGGGGTTGTCGGTGGCGATCAGGTTTTCCAGGACTTCGGCGCCTTTGTTCGGCGTTGCGCCCTTTTCCAGGGTGAGGTAGCGGCGCATGTCGACGATGGCGTCCACGTGCTCGATCATCATCGGGCACTCTTCCACGCAGGCGCGGCAGGTGGTGCATGACCACAGGGTCTCGGCGTCCACCAGGCCGTTGACGATCGGCTGGTGCGGATTGCCGCCGTGCTCGCCGATGGGTTTGCCTGGATACGGACTGCCGGCGAACTTGGCATCGGTGCCGCCAGCCAGGCCGACCACCATGTCCTGGATCAGCTTCTTCGGGTTCAGCGGCTGGCCGGCGGCGAACGCCGGGCAGGCGGCTTCGCACTTGCCGCACTGCACGCAGGCGTCGAAGCCGAGCAATTGGTTCCAGGTGAAGTCCTTGGGTTTTTCCACGCCCAACGGCGCGGTTTTGTCGCTGAGGTCCAGCGGTTTCAAACCGGTGGAACGCCCGCCCCCAAAGCGCTCGGAGCGGCGGTGCCAGGCCAGGTGCAAGGCACCGGCGAAGGCGTGCTTCATCGGGCCGCCCCAGGTCATGCCGAAGAACATTTCGGACACGCCCCACAGCACGCCCACGCCGAGCAACGCGGCCAGCAGCCAGCCACCGAAATCAGCGGGCAGGATCCCCGCCACCGGCAGCGTCACCAGGAAAAAGCTGACCGAGAACGCCATCAGGCTTTTCGGCAAGCGCATCCACGGGCCCTTGGACAGGCGGGCCGGCGGATTGCGCCGACGCAGGTAGACAAAGGTGGCGCCGACAAACATCAGCACCGAGGCCAGCAGCAACCCATAGCCGAGGATACGGTTGTGCAGGCCGAAACCGTGCACCAGGATCGCCAGCAGCGCCGACAGCACAAAGCCCAGCGCAGTAGCGACGTGGGTATTGGCGATGTATTTGTCGCGGGCGACCACATGGTGCAGGTCGACCATGTAGCGCTTGGGCATGGCCAACAGGCCGCCGAGCAGGTCGACCTTGGAGGCGCGGCCACGGCGCCACATGTTCACCCGGCGCAGGGCGCCGAGGACGGCAAGGCCTAGGGCGGCAAACAAAAGAATAGGCAGCAAGGTGTTCAACATGGTGAAGCTCCCACAGACCACACAAAACTAATGTGGGAGGGGGCTTGCCCCCGATAGCGGTGGGTCAGCTACAGCTGTATCAACTGACACTCCGCCATCGGGGGCAAGCCCCCTCCCACATTTGAACCCAGTCGGCTTAGAAATCCTTGCACAAGCGCAGGGCGTCATAGATCGCGGCATGGGTATTACGCTGGGCCACACAGTCACCGATGCGGAACAACAAGTACCCCTCACCCGGTTCGCTCAGGCAGGGCTGCGGCTTGATCGCGAACAGGGCTTCGACGTCTATCTGGCCCTTGTTGCGCGAACCTTCCTTGAGCCCGTAATAAATCGCCTCGTCCGGGCGCACGCCGTTCTCCACCACCACCTGGTCGACCACCCGCTCTTCCTTGGCCCCGGTGTATTCGTTCTCCAGCACCGCCACCAGCTTGTCGCCTTCGCGGTAGACCTTTTCCAGCATCATGTCGCCGGTCATGATCACTTCCTTGGGGTACATGCTGCGGTAGTAAGTCGGGAACGACGTACCGCCGATGGCCACGCCCGGCTTGATATCGTCAGTGACGATCTCGACCTGGCAGCCTTTGTCCGCAAGGAAATCCGCCACCGACATGCCGGTGAATTCGCAGATGGTGTCGTACACCAGCACGTTCTTGCCCGGTGCGACTTTGCCGTCGAGCACGTCCCAACTGCTCACCACCAGGCCTTCGGCAGCGCCCCAGTGTTCGTTCTGTTCAATGAACGGATGCCCACCGACGGCCAGCACCACCACGTCCGGGCGCAGGTCGAGGATAGTTTCGGCATCAGCCGCCACACCCAGGCGCAGATCGACTTTCAAGCGTGCCAGCTCCAACTGGAACCAGCGGGTGATACCGGCAATCTGGTCGCGTTGCGGGGCTTTCGATGCGGTGGTGATCTGCCCGCCGATAAATTCTTTCTTTTCGAACAGGGTCACCTCGTGGCCGCGTTCGGCGGCGACGCGTGCAGCCTCCATACCGGCCGGCCCCGCACCCACCACGACCACTTTGCGTTTGGGCCCGGTGGACTTCTCGATAATGTGCGGCACGCCCATGTATTCACGGGAGGTCGCGGCGTTCTGGATGCACAGCACATCCAGGCCCTGGTACTGGCGATCGATGCAATAGTTGGCGCCGACGCACTGTTTGATCTGGTCGATCTGGCCCATCTTGATCTTGGCGATCAGGTGCGGGTCGGCAATATGGGCGCGGGTCATGCCGACCATGTCCACGTAGCCGCCTTCCAGAATGCGCGTGGCCTGGTTCGGGTCCTTGATGTTCTGCGCGTGCAGCACCGGGACTTTCACCACTTCCTTGATACCGGCCGCCAGGTGCAGGAACGGCTCCGGCGGGTAACTCATGTTCGGGATCACGTTGGCCAGGGTGTTGTGCGTATCGCACCCCGAGCCCACCACGCCGATGAAGTCGAGCATGCCGGTGTCGTCGTAATACTTGGCGATCTGCTTCATGTCCTCGTGGGACAGGCCGTCCGGGTGGAACTCGTCGCCGCACAGGCGCATGCCCACACAGAAATCGTCACCGACTTCGGCGCGCACGGCCTTCAACACTTCCAGGCCGAACTTCATGCGGCCTTCGAAGGTACCGCCCCATTCGTCGGTGCGCTTGTTGACCCGCGGGCTCCAGAACTGGTCGATCATGTGCTGGTGCACGGCGGACAGTTCCACCCCGTCCAGGCCACCGGCCTTGGCGCGCTTGGCGGCGCTGGCATAGTTGCCGATCACGCGCCAGATCTCTTCCGGCTCGATGGTCTTGCAGGTGGCGCGGTGCACCGGCTCACGCACGCCGGACGGCGACATCAGGGTCGGCCAGTTGAAGCCGTCCCAACGCGAGCGACGGCCCATGTGGGTAATCTGGATCATGATCTTGGCGCCATGCTTGTGCATGGCGTCGGCCAGGTTCTGGAAGTGCGGGATGATGCGGTCAGTGGACAGGTTCACCGAACTCCACCATTCCTGGGGACTGTCGATGGCCACCACCGAGGAGCCGCCGCAGATCGCCAGGCCGATACCGCCCTTGGCCTTCTCTTCGTAGTACTTCACATAGCGGTCGGTGGTCATGCCGCCGTCGGTGGCATACACCTCGGCGTGGGCGGTACTGAGCACGCGGTTGCGGATGGTCAGTTTGCCGATCTGAATCGGTTGGAACATTGCTTCGAAAGCCATGGCACGGTCCTCGGCTTACAACGGCTTGACGGTGAACAGGCCATCATCGTGGCCCTCTTCGGAGCCTCCGTAGACTTGTTCGGCCACAGTACGAATAGTGCTGCCACGCGCTTGAAGGATCTGGTCCATCGCGCCGGCAAACCAGCCGGTGAACATGTAGTCCACTTTGCGCCCGACCTTGCCGTACACGTAGACGAAGGCCGAATGTTCCAGCTTGACGCTGGCGGTGCCTTTATCCAGGTCGATGTCCTGGATCTTGAACAGGCCCCAGCCACGTTGCGACAGGCGCTTCATGTAGTGCTCGAACACCGCGACGCCTTCCAGGCCGTGGCACTCGGCTTCTTTTTCACACCAGTGCCAGGCGGACTTGTAGCCGGCCTTGTAGAGGATCTCGGCGTAGGCGTCGGCACCCAGCACTTCTTCGATGCCCATGTGGTTGTTGACGAAGAAATGGCGCGGCACGTACAGCATCGGCAGGGCGTCGGAAGTCCAGACACCGGTTTCGCTGTCGACTTCGATTGGCAATTGCGGGGCGATCTTGGCCATGGAAACTTAACTCCAGAAAAATTCGTAGTGGTGTTGCCGGTGGTGTCTGGCTTATTCGCCCCAGACGTCTCTCAAGACATTGACCCAGTTCTCGCCCATGATTTTGCGCACCACGCGTTCAGGATGGCCGCGCTTGAGCAGGGTCTCGGTGAGGTTGGGAAACTCGCCCACGGTGCGGATGCCCAGCGGGTTGATGATCTTGCCGAAGCTGGTCAGGCGGCGGGCGTAGCCTTTGTCATGGGTCAGCATTTCAAAGAAATCCTGGCCATGGCCCTGGGTGAAGTCGGTGCCGATGCCGATGGCGTCTTCGCCGACGATGTTCATGGTGTATTCGATGGCTTCGGCGTAATCGTCGATGGTCGAATCGATGCCCTTGGCCAGGAACGGCGCGAACATGGTCACGCCGACAAACCCGCCGTGGTCGGCGATGAACTTGAGTTCTTCATCGGATTTGTTGCGCGGGTGCTCCTTGAGGCCCGAGGGCAGGCAGTGGGAATAGCACACCGGCTTTTTCGATTCGAGGATGACTTCTTCGCTGGTCTTGGAACCGACGTGGGACAGGTCGCACATGATGCCGACGCGGTTCATCTCGGCGACGATCTCGCGGCCGAACCCCGACAGGCCGCCGTCACGCTCGTAGCAGCCGGTGCCCACCAGGTTCTGGGTGTTGTAGCACATCTGCACCACACCGACGCCGAGCTGTTTGAAGATCTCGACATAGCCGAGCTGGTCTTCAAACGCGTGGGCATTCTGGAAGCCGAAGATGATGCCGGTCTTGCCCTGCTCCTTGGCGCGACGGATATCGGCGGTGGTTTTCACCGGGATCACCAGGTCGCTGTTTTCGCGGATCAGGGTCTGGCTGGCGACGATGTTATTGATCGTGGCCTGGAAGCCTTCCCACACCGACACCGTGCAGTTGGCGGCCGTCAGGCCACCTTTGCGCATGTCTTCGAACAGGTCGCGGTTCCACTTGGCAATAATCAGACCGTCGATAACGATGCTGTCGGCGTGCAACTCGGCTGGGCTCATCAGGCGTCCCCTTATTGGCAATTCATGCGCCGAATCGTCTGCCGGCGCTTTGGGGCCAGCATATGCCCAGGGGCCGACGGAGCCGGGTGCAAAAACGACAGGGGAATTGCCGAAAGCGTCAATCCGCGACAAAGCCTGTGTAGACATGCCTGACTGGCGGCTGTTCTTTGTCTTACGCTTGAGCCAGAATTCCGCATCACCTGATATGAGACGGCGCAATGAAATCGATTTTCCTGGCTTTGGCACTCATCGCAACCGGCGTCCACGCCGCCGAAGACACCGACAGCACGCCGTGCGACGGCATCGAGAACGACCAGCAAACCCTGGAATGCGCCACCTACAACAAAACCACCGCCGAGCAATTGTTGAAAGACAACTATCAGGGCCTGCTGGAGCGCATGGGTTCCACCTACGGCAGCGACAAGACCAAGCTCGCCGACATTACCGCTCGTCTGAAGGATGCCCAGCAGAAGTGGGAAAAACTACGCGATGCCGATTGCGCGGTGGACACCTTCCCGGCGGCGACCGGGACCAAGGCGTATGCGATTGCGCTGAATGATTGCCTGGCGCGGATGAGTGACGAGCGGTCGGAGTTTTTGGAGTCGATTGGGCAGGAATAAGCGACAATCCTGCGACTTTCCTTCTGAACCAGGGCTTTTCATGACTCTCTGCGGCATCGAAATCAAAGGCAGCGAAGCCATCATCGCCGTCGCCTCCCTGGATGGCCTGGCGCTGACCCACGTCGCTCTGGCCACCAAGAAAATCGCCCTTGAAGACGATGACGAAGCCGCCAACGTCAAGGCCTTCGCCGCCCAGGTGGAGGCATTCGTGCAGGCAAACGCCATCACCCGTATCGCGATCAAGAAACGCAGCAAGAAAGGCGAATTCGCCGGTGGCCCGACGACGTTCAAGATTGAAGGGGTGTTTCAGTTGCTGGACGGGGTGGAGGTGACGCTTTTGTCACCGCAAACCATCAATGCGCAGAACAAGAAGCGCAACTTTGATCTGCCTGCCACGCTGAACAAGTATCAGCATGAAGCTTACAAGGCGGCGTGTTCGGCCCTGCTGAAAAAATAAGCCACACCAAAATCTACTGTGGGAGGGGGCTTGCCCCCGATGGCGGTGTGTCAGTCACTTATGTGCTGCTGACCCACCGCTATCGGGGGCAAGCCCCCTCCCACATTTGATCCGCGGTGCCGGCCGCTTTTATACCTAATTATAGAAACAACTATAAATTATAGTCGCGCCTATAATTGACTAAAAAACGATCAAACCACCTCCCGTCGCCGATCCTCCCTCGGACACTTCGCAAACCTCGCCCGATAGCTGCGGGTGAAATACGACGGCGACTCGAACCCGCAAGCAATACTCACTTCCAGCACGCTCATATCGCTCTGGCGCAGCAGTTGCCGGGCTTTTTCCAGGCGCAGGCGCAGGTAGAAGTTACTCGGTGTGTCGTTCAGATGCAGGCGGAACAAGCGCTCCAGTTGGCGCCGGGTAACCTTGATCGCGTCGGCCAGGGCCAGGGTGCTCAGCGGTGGCTCGGTGTGTTGCTCCATCTCGCCGATCACCTGCACCAGTTTTTTATTGTTGATGCCGTAGCGGGTGGCGATCTGCATGCGCTGGTGGTCTTGGCGCGGGCGGATGCGGCCCAGTACGAACTGTTCGGACACCTGGATTGCCAGGTCAGGGCCGTGGGCCTGGGCGATGAGGTCGAGCATCAGGTCGATGGATGCGGTGCCGCCGGCACAGGTGATGCGACGGCGGTCGATCTCGAACAGTTCCTGGGTGACGCTCAGGTGAGGATACGATTCCTTGAACGCATCGATGGCTTCCCAGTGCAAGGTCAGGCGGTGGCCGTCGAGCAGGCCCGCTTCGGCCAGCACGCAGGCGCCGGTGTCGATGGCGCCGAGGGTCACGCCGTCGTGGTCGAGACGGCGCAGCCAGTGATCCAGCGCGGGCGTGGCGAACTGCAGCGGTTCGAAGCCGGCCACCACCAGCAGCGTTGCGCCCTTCTTCAGCGGTTCCAGTGCGGCGTCGGCATTGACCGACATGCCGTTGCTCGCCAATACCGCACCGCCATCGGCGCTCAAGACATGCCAGCGGTACAGCTCGCCACGGAAGCGATTCGCCACTCGCAGCGGCTCCAGCGCGGAAATAAAGCCAATGGCCGAGAACCCCGGCATCAGTAAAAAGTAGAAATCCTGGGACATGGTGGCGCTCTCGTCGGGCCGGCAGCGTGGCACTGTGATACTCCCGTTCCTGGGCGGATTCAAGGGGCAGGTCGCTGCAGTGCAAAAGTGGGTCGCCGCCGTGCGTTTTGTCACCAGCCAAGCTGCGTAACGTGGCACCACGGCGCACAAAGACGCCGACCCCACAATAACGACCTGCCGAGGGCTCCACCATGAACCGACTGATCAGCCGCAGCGTGCTTGCACTCAGCGTCAGCGCTATTTTGAGCACCCCCGTCATGGCAGCGGATGCCGCTTCCTGCCAGAACGTGCGCCTGGGCGTGGTGAACTGGACCGACGTGATCGCCACCAGCGCCATGACCCAAGTGCTGCTCGACGGCCTCGGCTACAAGACCAAACAGACCAGCGCGTCCCAGCAGATCATCTTCGCCGGCATCCGCGACCAGCGCCTGGATCTGTTCTTGGGCTACTGGAACCCGCTGATGACCCAGACCATCACGCCGTTCGTCGACGCCAAGCAAGTCAAAGTGCTCGACAAACCGAGCCTGGAAGACGCCCGCGCCACCCTCGCCGTGCCGACTTACCTGGCGGACAAGGGCCTGAAAACCTTTGCCGACATCGCCCGCTTCGAAAAAGAGTTGGGCGGCAAGATCTACGGCATCGAGCCGGGTTCGGGCGCCAATACCCAGATCAAGGCCATGATCGCCAAGAACCAGTTCGGCCTGGGCAAGTTCCAACTGGTCGAATCCAGCGAAGCGGCCATGCTCTCTGCGGTCGACCGTGCGGTACGGCGCAAGGAACCCGTGGTGTTCTTCGGCTGGGCGCCGCACCCGATGAACGTCAACGTGGCGATGACTTACCTCACCGGCAGCGAAGACGCCCTGGGGCCCAATGAAGGCAGGGCGACCGTGTGGACCGTCACCGCGCCGACCTATGCCGAGCAGTGCCCCAACGTCCACAAGTTGTTGACCAACCTGACCTTCACCGCCGCCGATGAGAGCCGGATGATGCAGCCCTTGCTGGATCACAAGGACCCCATTGAGTCGGCCAAGCAGTGGCTCAAGGATCACCCGCAAGACCAGGCGCGCTGGCTGGAAGGTGTAACCACCTTCGATGGCAAGCCGGCGGCGGCCAACCTTCAACTGACCGTTAAATAAGCTGTTCAAGACACCGCTCGCAGCCCCGACCGGCTGCGAACGGCACCCCCACGCCTGCAAGGAACCGCCTCATGAACCACGACGTCATCATCACCTGCGCACTCACCGGTGCTGGCGACACGACCGCCAGAAGCCCGCACGTGCCGGTCACCCCCAAACAAATCGCGGCCGCCGCCGTGGAAGCCGCCAAGGCCGGCGCGACCGTGGTGCACTGCCATGTGCGTGACCCGCACACCGGCAAGTTCAGCCGCGACGTGGCGCTGTACCGCGAAGTGATGGAGCGCATCCGCGAGGCCGACATCGACATCATCGTCAACCTCACTGCCGGTATGGGCGGCGACCTGGAGATCGGCAGTGGCGAGCACCCCATGGAGTTCGGTCCCAACACCGACCTGGTCGGCCCACTGACGCGCCTGGCCCATGTCGAGGAATTGCTGCCGGAAATCTGCACCCTCGATTGCGGCACCCTGAACTTCGGCGATGGCGACACCATTTACGTGTCCACTCCGGCGCAATTGCGCGCCGGCGCCAAGCGAATCCAGGCGCTGGGCGTTAAAGCCGAGCTGGAGATTTTCGACACCGGCCACCTGTGGTTCGCCAAGCAGATGATCAAGGAAGGCCTGCTCGACAACCCGCTGTTTCAACTGTGCCTGGGCATCCCGTGGGGCGCGCCGGCCGACACCACCACCATGAAAGCCATGGTCGACAACTTGCCCGCCGACGCCGTGTGGGCCGGCTTCGGCATCGGCCGCATGCAGATGCCGATGGCGGCGCAGGCGGTGCTGCTGGGCGGCAACGTGCGAGTCGGCCTGGAAGACAACCTGTGGCTGGACAAAGGCGTGCTTGCCACCAATGGGCAGTTGGTGGAGCGCGCCGGTGAAATCCTCAGCCGCCTGGGGGCGCGGGTCATGACCCCGGCGGAAGGTCGCATCAAGATGGGCCTGGCCAAACGCGGCTAGTCCCTGCCAAAACCAAATCAAAAATGTGGGAGGGGGCTTGCTCCCGATTACGGTGTGTCAGTCGATGCATTCGGTGCTGAGCCACCGCTATCGGGGGCAAGCCCCCTCCCACAAGGGATCACCGAACGCTTTAGGAATGTGCCAATGAGCTTTATCACCGAAATCAAAACCTTCGCCGCCCTCGGCAGCGGTGTTATCGGCAGCGGCTGGGTGTCCCGCGCCCTCGCCCACGGCCTGGACGTCGTGGCCTGGGACCCGGCACCCGGCGCCGAAGCGGCCCTGCGCAAACGTGTCGCCAACGCCTGGGGCGCCCTGGAGCAACAAGGCCTGGCACCGGGAGCATCCCAGGCGCGCCTGCGCTTTGTCGCCACCATCGAGGAATGTGTAAGGGACGCCGACTTCATCCAGGAAAGCGCCCCGGAACGCCTGGAGCTGAAACTGGATTTGCACAGCAAGATCAGCGCCGCAGCCAAGCCAAATGCGTTGATCGGCTCGAGCACGTCCGGGCTATTGCCAAGTGAATTTTATGAGGGTTCGACCCACCCGGAACGTTGCGTGGTTGGCCACCCGTTCAACCCGGTTTACCTGCTGCCGTTGGTGGAAGTGGTCGGCGGCAAGCACACCGCGCCGGAGGCGATCCAGGCCGCGATCAAGGTCTATGAATCCCTCGGCATGCGCCCACTGCACGTGCGCAAGGAAGTGCCGGGGTTTATTGCTGATCGCCTGCTGGAAGCGCTGTGGCGCGAGGCGCTGCACCTGGTCAACGATGGCGTGGCGACCACGGGCGAAATCGACGACGCGATTCGCTTTGGCGCCGGGCTGCGCTGGTCGTTCATGGGCACCTTCCTCACCTACACCCTGGCCGGTGGCGATGCGGGTATGCGCCACTTCATGGCGCAGTTCGGCCCGGCATTGCAGTTGCCGTGGACCTATTTGCCGGCCCCGGAGCTCACTGACAAGCTGATCGACGATGTGGTCGATGGCACCCGCGACCAGCTAGGCAAACACAGCATTGCGGCGCTGGAGCGCTATCGTGATGATTGCCTGCTGGCGGTATTGGAGGCAGTCAAAGTGACTAAAGCCAAACACGGCATGAGCTTCGCCGAATAACTCACATTCTTGACCGAGTCTGGATCCATGCCCGCATTGAAGACCTACACCACTCAAATCCTGCCTGAATGGGTCGACTACAACGGCCACCTACGCGATGCGTTCTACCTGCTGATCTTCAGCTACGCCACCGACGCACTGATGGACATGCTGGGCCTGGACAGTGATAACCGCGAAGCCAGCGGCCACTCGCTGTTCACCCTGGAGTTGCATCTGAACTACCTGCACGAAGTGAAGCTGGGAGCCGAAGTGGAGGTGCGCACCCAGCTGATCGCCCACGACGCCAAGCGCCTGCATCTCTATCACAGCCTGCACCCGGTGGGGGATGACAAGGAACTGGCCGGCAACGAACAGATGCTGCTGCATGTCGACCTGGCGGGGCCGCATGCCACGCCGTTCACCGAGGCCGCGCTGGAACGTCTGGCTGCCATCAGCGCCGCACAGGCCGAGCTGCCAATGCCCGCCCTGCTTGGCCGTGTCATTGGTTTGCCGGCAAAAAAAGCCCCGAGCCAGCCGTGACTGGATCGGGGCAGAGTGCCTTGTGTGAGCCGTGCATCCGGAGGGTGACCAAACCATCAAGCTGCGTGCCTGGGACCAGTGTGCCGGTAAGTGCACCGGGTGCATGGCCCGAAAACGACACCCTCATAGCCATCTGAGGCATTCACGCATTCTGCCCTTGCCGACCGCCTGGGCGGCTACCAGAATCGAGGTCGAACCCCGCTCCCCTCACCAGGATAAACGTCATGATGCATGCGGATTTGATTGACCAGGATGACCTGTTGGGCCAACTGCGCTCGTTGGGTTTCGAAGTGTCCAGCGGTGCCAGCGCCGAGCAGGCTTGCGAGTGCGCGGTACGCGGTTTGAGCGAGGCACGGGCCAAGGCGCTCAAGGGCATGGTTGAGCGGATGTACAGCGGCAGCGCGACGATTCTGCCGGCGGTGCGTCAGGCGATCGATAAACAGTTGTTGCCGGCCTTGATGCAGTTCAAGCAGAACCGCGGCGCCTGACAGAGTGCTATCGGGGGCAAGCCCCCTCCCACCTTTGACTGTGTTCACAAATCAAATGTGGGAGGGGGCTTGCCCCCGATGCAGTCAACCCGGTCTAGAGCCTTACACTGGCAAAAGTCGACTCATTCCTGGCCTGGCTCAACGCCGACATCGGCCCCGACAACGGTGACAACACCAGCGCCTGCGGAATCGGCAGCATCGCCACCTGCTGGGTGGTGTTGGAGCCTACACGCTCATCGCGCGGCGGAATGCCGAAGTATTCGCGGTAGCACTTGGAGAAATGCGGGGTGGACACAAACCCGCACACCGACGCCACTTCGATGATCGACATCGGCGTTTGCTTGAGCAACTGCCGCGCACGGATCAGGCGCAACTTGAGGTAGTAGCGCGACGGCGAACAGTGCAGGTATTTCTGGAACAACCGCTCCAGCTGGCGACGCGACACGGCGACATAGACCGCCAGTTCGTCCAGGTCGATGGGCTCTTCCAGGTTGGCTTCCATCAGCGCCACGATTTCCTGCAGCTTCGGCTGGTTGGTGCCGAGCATGTGCTTGAGCGGCACACGCTGGTGATCCTGTTCGTTGCGGATGCGTTCGTACACGAACATCTCGGAGATGGCGGCCGACAGCTCACGGCCGTGGTCGCGGCTGATCAGGTGCAGCATCATGTCCAACGGCGCGGTGCCGCCGGAGCTGGTGAAGCGGTTGCGATCGAGGGTGAACAGGCGTGTGCTCATGGCCACGCGGGGAAACGCTTCCTGCATCGACGCCAGGCATTCCCAATGCACGCTGCAATCGAAACCGTCGAGCAGGCCCGCACAGGCCAGGGCCCAACTGCCGGTGCAGACCGCACCGAGACGACGGGATTGACGCGCCTGGCTTTGCAGCCACGACACGTGTTCGCGGGTGACGGTGCGCTGGATGCCCACGCCACCGCACACGATCACCGTGTCCAGGGCTGGAGCCTTGTGCATGGCGGCATCGGGGGTGATCTGCAGGCCGTCACTGGCCCATACTTGGTTGCCGTCGACACTCAGGGTTGTCCAGCGATACAACTCGCGGCCGGACAGCTGGTTGGCCATGCGCAGCGGTTCCACGGCCGACGCCAGGGAAATCAGCGTGAAATTGTCCAGCAGCAAAAAGCCGATGGATTGAGGCGCACGGTTCTGGGGTTGAGCCCCGGAGTTGAACGACGTCATCGCAGTATCTCCTCACACAAAGCGGGTGATGGCCTCAGGCGAGGCTCTTGTTATTGCGCTCATCTCCTGAGAGGGAGAGAGGCTTTGAATTGATAGAGCAAATGCCATGCCTGAAATTGAATAGCCATTCAACAAATCCTGAAAACGACCTGTTGATGCGTCTATATAAGCCCGCCGATTAAACGCGAGATATGACGCACGAGGCCGGGGCCCAGAGGGCCGTGAGCAGATCGGTAGCACTTGTGGGAAGGCGCTTTGCGGGCGTAGGAGAAGTCTGTCACCCAACGCACGGGAGACGGGTGGTCGAGGGAGAAATCGTTCGCGAGCTACTTATCTATTTGCGACGCGCTAAAAGGTGGCGCTTTAGGCTCGGGTGTTCACTTTATGAGCAGTGCTGGCTGCCCTGGCGCTATCGGGGGCAAGTCCCCACCCAGCGTTGAAATGTATTCACAGGTCAAAATGTGGGAGGGGGCAACCCCTTCCCACATTGGTCTTGCGTGTTACTCGTGATATTGCGCTGACAGCTCGTGCACCGCGCGCAGGAAGGCGCCGGCATGTTCCGGGTTCACCTCCGGGGTGATGCCATGACCCAGGTTGAACACGTGCCCGGTGCCTTTGCCGTAGCTGGCGAGGATGCGCCCGACTTCGGTGCGGATCGCTTCCGGCTTGGCGTACAGCACGGTCGGGTCCATGTTGCCTTGCAGCGCAACCTGGTTGCCGACGCGACGGCGGGCTTCGCCAATGTCGCAGGTCCAGTCCAGGCCCAGGGCATCGGCGCCGGCGTCGGCGATGCTTTCCAGCCACAGGCCACCACCCTTGGTGAACAGGATTACCGGCACCTTGCGGCCTTCGTGTTCGCGGATCAGGCCGCTGACGATCTTGCGCATGTAAGCCAGGGAGAACTCCTGGTACGCCGCCGCCGACAGGTTGCCGCCCCAGGTATCGAAAATCTGCACCGCTTGCGCGCCGGCCATGATCTGGCCATTGAGGTACGAGATGACCGACTGCGCCAGCTTGTCCAGCAACAGGTGCATAGCGTGCGGGTTGTCGTAGAGCATGGCCTTGGTCTTGCGGAAGTCTTTCGACGAGCCGCCTTCGACCATATAAGTGGCCAGGGTCCATGGGCTGCCGGAGAAACCAATCAGTGGCACGCGGCCATTGAGCTCGCGGCGGATGGTGCTGACGGCATCCATCACGTAGCCGAGGTCTTTGTGCGGATCAGGGATCGGCAAGGCTTCGATATCAGCCAGAGTACTGACGACTTTCCTGAAACGCGGACCTTCGCCGGTCTCGAAGTACAGGCCTTGGCCCATGGCGTCCGGGATAGTGAGGATATCGGAGAAGAGGATGGCCGCATCCAGCTGCGGGTAGCGGTCCAGCGGCTGCATCGTGACTTCGCAGGCGAACGTAGGGTTCATGCACAGGCTCATGAAGTCGCCGGCATTGGCGCGACTGGCGCGGTATTCCGGCAGGTAGCGACCGGCTTGACGCATCATCCACACGGGCGTGACGTCTACGGGCTGCTTGAGCAGGGCACGAAGGAAACGGTCGTTCTTGAGGGCAGTCATGTCGGCATCCGCAAAAAAAGTGCGGGCATTTTCTCAGAGCGCGACGCAAAAGGCACGGAATGCGCCGTGCCTTTTGTCTATCGGGTCAATTTGTCGCGGACATGGAAACGCTGCAAAACCAATGTGGGAGGGGGCTTGCTCCCGATTGCGGTGGTTCAGTTATAGATACTGAAACTGACACACCGCTATCGGGAGCAAGCCCCCTCCCACATTTTGATCTCATTTCAAGCGGGGATCAGGGCCAGACTTGCAGGTAGTCCAGGATGCCTTCAGCGGCATTGCGCCCTTCGAAGATCGCCGTTACTACCAAGTCAGAGCCGCGCACCATATCGCCACCGGCGAAGATTTTCGGGTTGCTGGTCTGGTGCTTGTACTGGCCTTGCTCCGGGGCCACAACACGGCCCTGGCTGTCGGTCTGGATCTCGAACTGCTCGAACCACGGCGCCGGGCTTGGGCGGAAACCGAAGGCAATGACCACGGCGTCGGCCGGGATGATTTCTTCGGAACCCGGGATCGGCTCGGGGCTGCGACGGCCACGGGCGTCCGGTTCGCCAAGACGGGTCTCGACCACCTTCACGCCTTCGACGCGGTCTTCACCAACAATCGCGATCGGTTGGCGGTTGTAGAGGAATTTCACGCCTTCTTCCTTGGCGTTCTTCACCTCTTTGCGCGAACCGGGCATGTTGGCTTCGTCACGGCGATACGCACAGGTCACCGACTTGGCGCCCTGGCGGATCGAGGTGCGATTGCAGTCCATCGCGGTGTCGCCACCGCCAAGCACCACGACCTTCTTGCCTTTCATGTCGACGAAATCTTCCGGCGACTTTTCAAAGCCCAGGTTGCGGTTGACGTTGGCGATCAGGAAGTCGAGCGCGTCGTACACGCCCGGCAGGTCCTCACCGGCAAAGCCGCCCTTCATGTAGGTGTAGGTGCCCATGCCCATGAATACCGCATCATATTCGGCGAGCAGTTGCTCCATGGTGATGTCTTTGCCGATCTCGGTGTTCAGGCGGAACTCGATGCCCATGCCGGTGAACACTTCGCGACGGTTGCTCAGTACGGTCTTCTCCAGCTTGAACTCGGGGATGCCGAAGGTCAGCAGGCCGCCGATTTCCGGGTTCTTGTCGAACACCACCGGGGTCACGCCGCCACGCACCAGCACGTCGGCACAGCCCAGGCCCGCAGGGCCCGCGCCGATGATCGCGACGCGCTTGCCGGTCGGCTTGACCTTGGACATGTCCGGGCGCCAGCCCATGGCGAACGCGGTGTCGGTGATGTACTTCTCCACCGAACCGATGGTCACCGCGCCAAAACCGTCGTTGAGGGTGCACGCGCCCTCGCAGAGACGGTCCTGCGGGCACACCCGGCCGCAGACTTCCGGCAGGGTGTTGGTCTGGTGCGACAGTTCAGCGGCGGCGAGGATGTTGCCCTCGGCCACCAACTTGAGCCAGTTGGGAATGAAGTTGTGCACCGGGCACTTCCATTCGCAATACGGGTTACCGCAACCCAGGCAGCGGTGGGCCTGGTCGGCCGAGTGCTGGGGTTTGAAGGGTTCGTAGATCTCCACGAACTCTTTCTTGCGTTGACGCAACAGTTTCTTCTTCGGATCTTTGCGCCCGACATCGAGGAATTGGAAGTCGTTGCTGAGACGTTCGGCCATCTTTAAAACCTCGTACACGACAGCTTTAAGCTACAAGCTTCAAGCTGCAAGAAATCAAATAAACCGGTACACCGCGCACTGCCCTTAGCTTGCGGCTTGAAGCTTGCTACTTGCCGCTGCGTCGTCATTGCGGACTCGCAAGTGTGCTCGACAGCAAAGACTTCAAACTCGCCGCCTTAGGCTTGACCAGCCAGAAACGACGCAGGTAATCATCGAGGTTTTCGGCGAGGTTACGCCCCCATTCGCTGCCGGTTTCCTCGACGTACTCGTCCAGCACGTGCTGCAAGTGGTTGCGGTAGGACTCCATGGCTTCGCCGCTGATCCGCTGGATCTCGACCAACTCGTGGTTGACCTTGTCGACGAAGGTGTTGTCCTGGTCGAGCACGTAGGCGAAACCGCCGGTCATGCCCGAACCAAAGTTGTAACCGGTCTTGCCCAGTACCGCGACAAAGCCCCCGGTCATGTACTCGCAGCAGTGATCGCCGGTGCCTTCCACCACGGTGTGGGCACCGGAGTTACGCACGGCGAAACGCTCACCGGCGGTACCGGCGGCGAACAGCTTGCCACCGGTGGCGCCGTACAAGCAGGTGTTGCCGATGATGGCGCTGTCCTGCGACTTGTAGACGCTGCCGAGTGGCGGAACGATCACCAGCTTGCCGCCGGTCATGCCCTTGCCCACGTAGTCGTTGGCGTCGCCTTCCAGGTACATATGCAGGCCACCGGCGTTCCACACGCCGAAGCTCTGGCCCGCAGTGCCCTTGAAGCGGAAGGTGATCGGCGCTTTCGCCATGCCCTGGTTGCCGTGCTTGCGTGCGATTTCGCCGGAAACACGAGCGCCGATGGAACGGTCGCAGTTGCAGATATCCAGGGCAAACTCGCCACCGCTGGCATCGTTGATCGAGGAACCGGCCAGGTCGACCATCTTCTCGGCCAACAGGCCCTTGTCGAACGGTGGGTTGCGGTCCACCTGGCAGAATTGTGGCTTGTCTGCCGGGATGTGATCGCTGCCCAGCAGCGGCGTCAGGTCCAGGTGCTGTTGCTTGGCGGTCTGGCCTTCGAGGATATCCAGCAAATCGGTACGACCGATCAGCTCTTCCAGCGAGCGCACGCCCAGCTTGGCCAGCCACTCACGGGTCTCTTCGGCGACGTAGGTGAAGAAGTTCACCACCATGTCGACGGTGCCGATGTAGTGATCCTTGCGCAGCTTTTCGTTCTGAGTGGCGACGCCGGTGGCGCAGTTGTTCAGGTGGCAGATGCGCAGGTATTTGCAGCCCAGGGCGATCATTGGCGCGGTGCCGAAGCCGAAGCTCTCGGCGCCGAGGATTGCGGCCTTGATCACGTCAAGACCGGTTTTCAGGCCACCGTCGGTCTGTACCCGGACTTTGCCGCGCAGGTCGTTGCCGCGCAGGGTCTGGTGGGTTTCGGCCAGGCCCAGTTCCCACGGCGCACCGGCGTATTTGATTGAGGTCAGCGGCGAAGCACCGGTACCGCCGTCGTAGCCGGAGATGGTGATCAGGTCGGCATAGGCCTTGGCCACGCCAGCGGCGATGGTGCCCACGCCCGCTTCTGCTACCAGCTTCACCGAGACCAGCGCCTGCGGATTGACTTGTTTGAGGTCGAAAATCAGCTGCGACAAATCTTCAATCGAATAGATGTCGTGATGCGGCGGCGGCGAAATCAGGGTCACGCCGGGTACCGCATAGCGCAACTTGGCGATCAGGCCGTTGACCTTGCCGCCAGGCAGTTGGCCGCCTTCACCGGGCTTGGCGCCCTGGGCCACCTTGATCTGCAGCACTTCGGCGTTGACCAGGTATTCCGGGGTCACCCCGAAGCGGCCGGTGGCAACCTGCTTGATTTTCGAGCTCTTGATAGTGCCGTAACGCGCCGGGTCCTCACCGCCTTCGCCGGAGTTGGAACGCGCGCCCAGGCGGTTCATGGCTTCGGCCAGGGCTTCGTGAGCCTCGGGCGACAACGCGCCCAGGGAAATACCGGCGGAGTCGAAGCGCTTGAGGATCGATTCCAGCGGTTCGATTTCGCTGATGGCCAGCGGCGTGTCCAAGGTCTTGACCTTGAACAGGTCGCGGATCATCGACACCGGGCGGTTATCCACCAGGCTCGTGTACAGCTTGAACTTGGCGTAGTCGCCCTGCTGCACGGCGGCTTGCAGGGTGCTGACCACGTCCGGGTTGTAGGCATGGTATTCGCCACCGTGCACAAACTTGAGCAGGCCGCCTTGCTGGATTGGCTTGCGCGCGCTCCAGGCTTCGGCCGCCAGGGCTTTTTGCTCGGCTTCGATGTCGACGAAACGCGCACCCTTGATGCGGCTCGGCACACCACGGAAGCTCAGCTCGCAGACTTCTTCGGACAGGCCGATGGCCTCGAACAGTTGCGCGCCACGGTAGGAGGTGACGGTGGAGATGCCCATCTTCGACAGGATCTTCAGCAGGCCTTTGGTGATGCCCTTACGGTAGTTCTTGAACACTTCGTAGAGGTCGCCCAGCACCTCACCGGTACGAATCAGATCGCCGAGCACTTCGTACGCAAGGAACGGATACACAGCCGAGGCGCCGAAACCGATCAACACGGCGAAGTGATGCGGGTCACGGGCGGTGGCGGTTTCCACAAGGATGTTGGAGTCGCAGCGCAGGCCTTTTTCAGTCAGGCGGTGATGTACCGCGCCCGTCGCCAGGGCGGCATGGATCGGCAGCTTGCCTGGGGCGATATGACGGTCGGTCAGCACGATCTGGGTACGACCGGCGCGCACGGCTTCTTCGGCCTGGTCGGCGACGTTGCGCACAGCGGCTTCAAGGCCCAGGCTCTCGTCGTAGTTCAGGTCAATGATCTGGCGATCGAAGCCCGGACGCTCCAGGGTCATCAAGGAGCGCCACTTGGCCGGGGAAACGACCGGCGAGCTGAGGATCACGCGGGACGCGTGCTCCGGCGACTCCTGGAAAATGTTGCGCTCGGCACCCAGACACACTTCCAGGGACATCACGATGGCTTCGCGCAGCGGATCGATCGGTGGGTTGGTCACCTGGGCGAATTGCTGGCGGAAGTAGTCGTACGGCGTGCGCACACGCTGGGACAGCACGGCCATCGGCGTGTCATCGCCCATGGAGCCGACCGCCTCGTAGCCTTGCTCGCCGAGCGGACGCAGCACCTGGTCGCGCTCTTCGAACGTAACCTGGTACATCTTCATGTATTGCTTGAGCTGGTCGACGTCGTAGAAAGCCGAACCGTGGTCGTTGTCTTCCATGGTCGCCTGGATGCGCAGGGCGTTCTTGCGCAGCCATTGCTTGTACGGGTGACGGGACTTCAAACGGTTGTCGATGGCGTCGGTATCGAGGATCTGCCCGGTTTCGGTGTCCACGGCGAGGATCTGGCCAGGGCCTACGCGGCCTTTGGCGATCACATCTTCAGGCTTGTAGTCCCACACGCCGATTTCCGACGCCAGGGTGATAAAGCCGTTGGTGGTGGTGACCCAACGCGCCGGGCGCAGGCCGTTGCGGTCGAGCAGGCACACCGCATAGCGACCATCGGTCATGACCACGCCGGCCGGGCCGTCCCACGGTTCCATGTGCATCGAGTTGTACTCATAGAACGCCCGCAGGTCGGGGTCCATGGTCTCGACGTTCTGCCACGCTGGCGGAATGATCATGCGCACGCCACGGAACAGGTCGATGCCGCCGGTGACCATCAGCTCGAGCATGTTGTCCATGCTGGAGGAGTCGGAACCGACGCGATTGACCAGCGGGCCGAGCTCTTCCAGGTCCATCAAATCATTGGCGAACTTGGTGCGACGGGCCACGGCCCAGTTGCGGTTGCCGGTAATGGTATTGATCTCGCCGTTGTGGGCGAGGAAGCGGAATGGCTGGGCCAGCGGCCATTTCGGCAGGGTGTTGGTGGAGAAGCGCTGGTGAAACACGCAGATTGCGGTTTGCAGGCGCTCATCGCTCAGGTCCGGATAAAAGGCGGTGAGGTCCGCCGGCATCATCAGGCCTTTATAAATGATGGTTTTGTGGGAAAAGCTGCAGATGTAGTGGTCGGTATCGGCGGCGTTGGCCACCGACGAACGACGGCGGGACGTGAACAGTTTGATCGCCATGTCCTGGTCGCTCAGGCCGTCGCCTGCGATGAACACTTGTTCGATCTGCGGCAGGCGCTCCAGGGCCAGGCGGCCGAGTACGCTGGTGTCGATCGGCACTTTGCGCCAGCCGACTAGCTGCAGGCCGGCAGCAACGATCTCGCGGTTCATGTTCTCGCGAGCAGCTTCGGCTTTAACCGGGTCCTGGTTGAAAAACACCATGCCCACGGCGTACTGCTTGGGCAGCTCGACGGCGAAGTGCTCTTTGGCGACCGCGCGCAGGAACTGGTCGGGCTTTTGAATCAGCAAGCCGCAACCGTCACCGGTCTTGCCGTCGGCGTTGATCCCACCGCGGTGGGTCATGCAGGTCAGGGCCTCGATGGCCGTTTGCAAAAGGGTATGACTGGGCTCGCCCTGCATGTGGGCTATCAGGCCGAAACCGCAGTTATCCTTGAATTCATCGGGTTGGTACAGACCTGCTTTCATAGACACTTTCTCACCAGGCTGCCTCTTATATCGAGGCAAATTTCTTTTCAATTCAACCGGTTACCTTCCACGCCGAACGTGCGCCGGCTTAGCGGGGGCAAAAGGGAGGTCATTGTACACACCGCCACAGACGCTCACAAATTTAGCGACGAAATGTCGCAAATCTATGTCGCATTTATGAAAGGTTTAAAGCGATATGCTGTGCTAGTCAAAACTTTTTTAATTCTGACCGCTACGACTCAAAAGCTACCGTGACGCAGACACCACAAAGCGCGCGGCCTTCAGGGCTGCACGCTGTTGTAGTTTTTTGAGGTGCCGGGAGGGCGGCCTGGGTAAGGCCGCCGGATCTTCAGCGAGTTGTTGCCAGTTCTTGTTGAACGCTGGCAACAGTGCGAGGCCAAGGTTTACCAGCCTGAACCTTCGCTGGCAAGGCCTTGATGGCGGAATCGGCTGCGGCGCGGCTTGGGAAGCTGCCGTAGGTGATCACATACAGCGGCTTGCCGTTGAGCACTTTCTTGAAATAACGGTACTGGCCGCCCTGCTCTTTGACGAACGCCTGCGCGTTGGCCTCGGAGCTGGTGCCGAGTATCTGCACCACGAAGTTGCCGGTGGGCTGGCTGCTGTACCAGCTGCTACCGGCAGCGCCGGCCTTGGCAACGGTGGCCGCCGGTTTTTCCGCCGGCTTGGCCGCTGGAGCAGGCGTTGGCGCGGGCTTGGTCACCGGCGCAGGCGCAGGCTTGGCTGTGGCAACCGTCGGCGCCGGGGTCGGCTTGGCAGCTGGCGCAACCGGTGCAACGGGAGTCGCTGGCGTACCGGCAGGCACGCCCGCAGGTGGCGCGGTGGTGGTCACGGTTGGCGGTGTCGCGCTGGAGCCTTCCACCGGCACGCCGTCGTCGCCTTCGGAGATGCCCCCGGCTTCTTCGGCCAACGGGCCGCGCATCACAGGTTGGCCGACCATCGGCAGGTTGGTCGGTTGGCCGGAATTGGCGAATTCGACGTTCGGCGTGGGCTTGCCCAGTGGCAACTGCGCCTGTTCGGTTGGCGCGCCAGCGGTTGCCGGTGCCTTGCTGCGCCCTGGGATCAACCAGGCGGCGGCAACAGCGACCACGACAACGGCAGAAATAGCCAATACGTGCTTCTTAGGCATAGTGAACCCCATCTTTGGACGCTTGACCGCAGAGCGGCTGGCAATCATGGCTTCGATCATTGCATCGCGGGCAACCTGATTGATGTTGCCAGGCCAGCCATCGGAGCTTTCGTGAATATCAGAGATCTGCGCAGCGGAGAAAAGTTCGATACCCGCCCCCGCGCCCTCGAGGCGTTGAGCCAGGTATTCGCGGGTCTCTTCTTCTTCGTACGGCTGCAATTCGATGACGTGGAACAGCTCTTGTTCGCCGCTGATCTGCTCCAGATCGGCGATCAGTGACGACTCGCCAAACAAGAACACATGGGGACGCCCTTCCGGGGTACCCGCCGCCAGCGCCAACAGGGCTTCCAGGGCAGATTCGTCGAGCTGCTCGGCGTCATCCACCAACAGATAGACTTCCTGGCCGGTCAGGCCCAGTTGCACCACCTGTTTGAGAATCGCGTTCGGCTCAGGGTTGGCCACGTCCAACGCCTGCGCCACCTGGCGCAACACGCCGGCCGCGTCACCGGCACCACGGGCCGAGACGACGACGCTCTGCACCGATTGCTTGTTGGTGCTGGCAACCAGCGCCTGGCGCAGCAAGGTCTTGCCGCTACCCAACGGCCCCGTCACCACCAGCAGCAACTGGCTGTAGCGCGCGAGATGGTGCAATTGCCCCAGTACCGGCTTGCGCTGGGCAGGGAAGAATTTGAAACCAGGCACCCGAGGCGCGAAAGGGTCGTGGCTCAGGTGGTAGTGGCCGAGGAACGCCTCGTCGGCATGCAAACTAGTCATCGGGATCTTATTAACCTTTAAGCTGGGCCAGGGCGCGGTAATCCGCTCCCAGCGTGGCCTGTAAAATCTCTTTCGGATAATCGTCGGTCACCACCGCTTCGCCCATGTGGCGCAACAGCACCAGTCGCAGTCGACCGTCGATCACTTTCTTGTCTATCGCCATGTGTTCCAGGAAATCCGCCTCGGTCATTTCAGACGGCGGAATCACCGGCAAACCGGCGCGCTGGAACAGACAGATACCGCGATCACGCTCCTGGACGCTGATCCAGCCCAGGCGCTGCGACATTTCCAATGCCATCACGGTGCCAGCCGCTACGGCTTCCCCATGCAGCCACACACCATAGCCCATGTGGGTTTCGATCGCATGGCCGAAGGTGTGGCCCAGGTTCAGGGTAGCCCGCACACCGGACTCCCGTTCGTCGGCATTCACCACCAACGCCTTGGCCGCACAGGAGCGGGAAATCGCTTCGGTGAGTGCCACCTGGTCGAGGGCGCGCAAGGCGTCCATGTGTTCTTCCAGCCAGGTCAGGAAGGGCTCGTCGCAGATCAGCCCGTACTTGATGACTTCCGCCAAGCCCGCCGACAGCTCGCGGGGGGGCAGGGTGTTGAGGGTTGCGGTGTCAATCAGCACGGCCTGCGGCTGATAGAACGCGCCGACCATGTTCTTGCCCAGCGGGTGGTTGATACCGGTCTTGCCGCCCACCGACGAATCGACCTGGGACAGCAGCGTGGTCGGCACCTGGATAAAGTCCACGCCACGCTGGTAGCAGGCGGCCGCGAAGCCGGCCATGTCACCGATCACACCGCCGCCCAGGGCGACCACGGTGGTACGGCGGTCGTGCCGTGCGCTCAGCAGGCCATCGAAAATCAGTTGCAGGGTTTCCCAGTTCTTGTGGGCTTCGCCGTCGGGCAGGATCACCGAGATCACCGAGTACGCCGCCAGGCTGCGGCTCAGACGCTCAAGATACAGCGGCGCCACCGTTTCGTTGGAGATGATCGCCACTTGCCGACCGGCAATATGCGGTGCGAGCAGCTCGGGCTGGTCCAGCAGACCTTCGCCAATATGGATCGGGTAGCTGCGCTCGCCTAGATCGACCTTAAGTGTCTGCATGTGTCCCCGCGTTGAAGATATTTTGACGACCGGTAACGCCTGGATCAGACGCTGCCTGATGGCTCTACGCCACACCCCGCGAGGTCATGGCGCGCCGCCGAGAATAGCGCATTTGCGGCCAGGCTTTAACGGGGTGGTAGCCGTTGCAGGCGCTCAAGAATGTCGAGTACCACCATTCGCGGCGGCCGTTCATCGGTTTCCACCACCAGATCGGCGATTTCCCGATACAGCGGATCGCGTAGCGCCAGCAGGTCTCGCAGGGTTTTTTCCGGGTTGGCCGTGCGCAGCAACGGGCGATTGCGATCACGGGCGGTGCGGCCCACCTGCTGCTCCACCGAGGCATGCAGGTACACCACTCGCCCCCCGGCGTGCAGGGCGCGGCGATTTTCATCGCGCATCACCGCGCCACCGCCGGTGGCCAATACCACGCCATCGCAGCCGCACAGTTCGGCAATCATTGCCTGTTCGCGGTCGCGAAAGCCCAGCTCGCCTTCCTTATCGAAGATCCATGGGATATTGGCACCCGTGCGCAATTCAATTTCCTTATCGGAATCTTTGAATGGCAGGCGCAGCTCTTTGGCCAGCAAACGGCCGATGGTGCTTTTTCCAGCCCCCATCGGCCCTACAAGAATCAAATTTCGCACAGAATCAACGACTCACAGCAATCGCCTGGTTATTCATGATACGCGGAGTCAGGAATACCAGCAGCTCGGATTTTTTCTCCGCCCGCACATCGCGCCGGAAAAGGCGGCCAAGATACGGCACATCGCCTAAAAATGGCACTTTATCTACCACTTTGCTTTGGGTATTGGAGAAAACCCCGCCGATGACAATGGTCTCGCCATCCTTGACCAGGACCTTGGCATTGACCTCGTTTTTCTTGATCGGTGGAACGTCGTTGAGTTTGTTCAGATAGTCGGGCTCGTCCTTGGTGACTTTGACCACCATGATCACATGATCGTCGGGGGTGATTTGCGGCGTGACCTCCAATGACAGCGAGGCTTCCTTGAACGACACCGAGGTTGCGCCCTGGGACGTGGATTCCTGGTAGGGGATCTCGGTGCCCTTGAGGATGCGCGCGGTTTCCTTGTCCGAGGTGACCACCTTGGGCTGTGAGACGATTTCGCCGTTGCCGGACTTTTCCATGGCGGTCAGCTCAAGGTCCAGCAGCAGGTTGTCGGTGATAAAGGCCAGTCCCAAGCCCGAGGTGGCGGTCAGCGAACCCAGGTCGACGAAGGGTGAGCTGGGCGGGTTCTCTGGTGGCTGCGCGCCGTCCGCCTGGGGCTTGGGGATACCGCCGGCGCTCCAATTGCCGCGATTGAGCCGCCCACCCCAGCGTGCGCCCAGGCCTTTGTCGTAATCGACATTGGCCTCGACGATGCGCGCCTCGATCATCACCTGGCGCACCGGCACATCCAACTGCGCCACGATCCGCCGCAGTTCTTCCAGCCGCTCTCCAGTCTGGTAGGCGATGATATTGTTGGTGCGGTCGTCGACCGCCACCGAGCCGCGCTCGTCGGTCGCGCCTTCAAAGCCGGTCACCGACTGGAACAGCTTGGCCAGGTCCGCTGCCTTGGCATAATTGACCTGCAGCAACTCCCGGCGTAACGGTGCCAGCTCAGCCATCTGCTTGCGCGCCTCCAGCGTCAGCAGTTCGCGAGCGGCCAATTCGTCAGCCGGCGCCACCAGCAATACGCCGGCCTTCACCCGTTTGTCCAACCCCTTGGCTTGCAGCACCAGGTCCAGCGCCTGGTCCCAAGGCACCTCCTTGAGCCGCAGAGTGATCGAACCTTGCACCTCGTCACCGGCCACCAGGTTGAGGCCTGCGACATCGGCGATTTGCTGCAGCGCTGCGCGCAAATCGATGTTCTGGAAATTGAGATTCAGCTTGTCGCCCGTGTAGCCGACCGAAGATGTGCTTTCGGGCGGCGGCAATTGGATCAGGTCGAGGCGATTGGCTACAGCAGCAGCCGTCGGCGCCGTGAACGCTATCCATAGCGCCACACCGAAGCACGAGAAAATCCTTTTCATGGTTTGATTCCGTTATGAGTTGACGTTCATTACCAGGGTTCGCGGGCGCTCCAGCCAGAGGCCCTGTTCATCGGGAAAGCGCTCGATCAGCTCGACATGACTGTCCTGGATGGACATGACCTGGCCATGATCGGGCCCGAGGTAGTCACCGACCGCCAGCCGATGCACTGTCGGTCCGGCACGCAATAGCGCGAAGGTCTGTCCACCGCCCGACAGCGTACCGACCATGGCGAACTGCTCGATTGCGATGCCCTCCAGCAGCCCGCGAGGCCGAGTGAGATCCGGAGCAAGGGCCGCTCGCCCAGGCGTGTGCTCCGCCTGCAAGGCGGGGCGTTGAAACGGGTCGCGCAGGGATGATGAGTCATAAACAAAGCGCGGAGCCGGGACGACCGCCTGGGACGCGCTGCCGCCTGGCGACGCACTTCGATAGGCCTTGGCCAGCAGGTCAAGACGTAACAATGCCCCTTCAGGCCGCACCGCCACGTCATGCACCGTGACGATGCGCTGCAACCCGCCCAGGGCGCTGACGAACGCCGCCAAGTCGTGATAGGCCCCCGTAGCGGCAATCTTCAAGGGCTGCTCGACATGGAACGGCAGCGACGCCTCATCCAGCACCGCGACGCCTTCGATCCAGACGCCTTTGGCAACCGCCAGCCGGGCGATGTCCTCCAGCAAGCCCGGCACGGAGGACTCACCGGACAACTGCCCTTGAAGGCCCGCGACAGTCTCTTCCATCCCCCTGACTTGTTCGGTGTACGCCTCAAGCTCGGCGGCCAAGCCGGTTTTTTCTTCGAGCTGCGCTTGCAGCGCCTGCTCCCGAGCCTCTAGGCCGTGCAGTCGCTCCCGCGAAGCCCCCAGGTAAACCCCCTCTCCAAGCAACAGCACCAGGCCGGCCAGCGCACAGCCAAGCAGGGCCTTTCCAGGCCAGGGCCATTTTGCAGCGTTGTAGGAGAGTGTGGAAAAATCGAGCCTGGGCAGGCTCATGGTTGCGCCTCGATGGTTTCCCCCTGACGCACCATCAACTGAAACTCGTGATCGCCGCGCTCGCCCTCTGCGCGCACCCGCTCGAGCCGCGCGGAGTGGCCACCCTGTGACGCCTCCAACCGACGCATCAACTGGGCGATATCCTGATTGCTGTCGGCACTGCCACGGATGCTGATCGTATCGCCACTCGCGACCACTTCATGCAGATGAACGCCATCGGGCATTGCACGAGCCAACTGATCGAACAGCCGAGCACCGGAAGATCGCGCATCGTGCAGGTCCTGCACGACCTTCATGCGCTGTGCCAATTGCTGGCTTCGCTCCTGCAGGTCGTCGATGGTCTTGATGCGTGAGTCCTGCACGGCGACATCCCCGTTCAGGCGCACATTGCGGGTAACCTGCCGGTCGATCGCCTGGTCGATCACCTGGTCAGCCAGCCACACCGCCGCGAGCGCCAGGCAGGCAAATACCAGCAACAGTGCCAGGAAATATTTGCGGCGCCGCTCCGCCAGCACTCGGCGCCAGGGCAAAAGATTGATTCGTGTCATCCAGCGAAACTCCTCAGGGCTAACCCGCAAGCCACTCCCATCCCCTGGGCATCGACGGCCCATTGTGCGCCATCGACTCGATGACCCGGCATGAAGCTGGCAAAATCCTGACGGCAAGCGCGCTCCAATGCAAACGCTTCGACATCCACTACCTGCGTCACCAGCCCGGCCAGGGCCAGCGCCGCCTCGCGGGCCTCGACCTGCTCACGCAGGCACGCCACCAGCAACACCTCGACCCGCCCCGCTTCCTGGGGCGATGGCCCGCGCACCTGAAAATCGATGGCGACCTCGTCCAGAGGATAAGGAATGTACTGGTCGGCCTCCATCTGTATCTGCCAGGCCATCTCTTCGTCGCCCAGGTCCGTGTCCATTTCGATCACCCGCGTAATGACCGAAGGGCCCGCCACCGCGACGGCCGCGTGCCTGGTGCCACTGTGCAAGCGGGATAATGCCTGGTGCAGCGCCCGCCCTACGCCGTCGAGGTCAAGCAATGTGCCATCGACCACCGCATGTGCCGGCAATACCTGCGTGACATACCGCTGAATGCTGAAACCTTGCGCCGAACGGCCCAGCTCGACCAGCTTGATACCCTGGTCATTGATGTCAACGCCGAGGACGACGTCGAGTTTTCGCCTGAAAAATCCCTTTCCCATAAAACTCCCTAAAGCTTTGCCTGTCTTACCGCCTGATTGCCGCCGGGCAGCGTGCATTCGGTCGACTTGTTTGAGCCGCGCGAATGACGCCCGAAGGCGAAAATGCTTTAATGCCCAGCGTTTTTTCCCGCTTTTTATCTGCTGCCCGGGTCGATCCATCGTTTGCCATGCATGCCCCGACGCATAACTCTTTCATTTCTCTGGAAATCCAAAAGCCTTGATTCGTCTGCTGAAGTTTTTCGGGTACTCCATTGTCGCGATCGTCTGCGGGCTGCTGCTCGTACTCAGCGGGGCCTACCTCTACCTTAGTCCGGGTTTGCCGTCCGTAGAGGCTCTCAGAAGTATCCAGTTGCAGATTCCTTTGCGGGTCTACAGCAGCGATGAAAAACTGATCGCGGAGTTCGGCGAAATGCGCCGCACCCCGATCCGTTTCGCCGACATTCCACCCAATTTCATCAGCGCGTTGCTGTCGGCTGAAGACGATAATTTCGCCAACCACTACGGCGTCGACCCCAGTAGCCTGGTACGCGCAGCCACGCAGTTGGTAAAAAGCGGACACATTCAATCGGGCGGCAGCACCATCACCATGCAGGTGGCGAAGAACTTCTTCCTCACCAGCGAGCGCAGTTTTTCGCGCAAGGCCACCGAGATCCTGCTGGCGCTGCAGATTGAACGTCAGCTGACCAAGGATGAAATTCTCGAGCTGTACGTCAACAAGATTTACCTGGGCAACCGCGCCTACGGCATCGAGGCGGCTTCCCAGGTGTACTACGGCAAGTCGATTCGTGATGCCAGCCTGGCGCAGATGGCGATGATTGCCGGCCTGCCCAAGGCGCCGTCGCGCTTCAACCCCTTGGCCAACCCGGCGCGCAGCAAGGAGCGTCGCGACTGGATCCTGGGGCGCATGTACAAACTCGGCAAGATCGACCAAGCCGCCTACGAAAGCGCGGTGGCCGAACCGTTGAACGCCAGCTATCACGTGCCGACGCCGGAAGTGAATGCGCCGTATATCGCCGAAATGGCGCGTGCCGAGATGGTCGGCCGGTATGGCAGCGAGGCCTACACCGAAGGTTTCCGTGTTACTACCACCGTTCCAAGCAACTTGCAGGAAATTGCCAACCATTCGCTGCACGAAGGCCTGATCACCTATGACCAGCGCCATGGCTATCGCGGCCCTGAATCGCGCCTGCCGGGCAAGACCCTGAGCGCCTGGACCACCGAGCTGGGCAAACAGCGCTCCATCAGTGGCCTGGAGCCAGCCATCGTCACCCAGGTGAAGAAAGACGGCGTGCAAGTGCTGACCCGCACCGGCGAAGCGCATGTGGCGTGGGACAGCATGAAATGGGCGCGCCCGTTCCTGAATACCAACAGCATGGGCCCGATGCCCAAGCAGCCGTCCGACGTGGCGCAGGTGGGTGATTTGATCCGCGTGCAGCGCCAGGCGGATGACAGCCTGAAATTCAGCCAGGTCCCGGTCGCCCAAGGCGCCCTGGTGTCCCTCGACCCGCAGAACGGTGCGATCCGCTCCCTGGTCGGCGGCTTCGCCTTCGAGCAGAGCAACTACAACCGCGCCACCCAGGCCAAGCGCCAGCCGGGCTCGAGCTTCAAGCCATTCGTCTACAGTGCCGCGCTGGATAACGGCTATACCGCCGCCAGCCTGGTCAACGATGCACCGATCGTGTTTGTCGATGAGTACCTGGACAAAGTCTGGCGCCCGAAAAACGACACCAACACCTTCCTCGGCCCGATCCGCATTCGCGAAGCGTTGTACAAGTCGCGCAACCTGGTGTCGATCCGCCTGCTGCAGGCAATGGGCGTGGGCAAGACCATCGACTACATGACTCGCTTTGGCTTCGCCAAGTCTGACCTGCCGCCGAACCTGTCCCTGGCCCTGGGTACCGCCACTCTCACGCCGATGGAAATCGCCACCGGCTGGAGCACCTTTGCCAACGGTGGTTACAAAATCTCGCCATACCTGATCGACAAGATCGAAAGCCGCAATGGCGACACCCTGTTCACCGCCAACCCGCCACGGGTGCCCGGCGATGTGGTCAATGGCGTGGCGGCGACCGATGGTCTCGCCGCACCCAGCAACGGCGGCATCACCATCGAGCCGACCCCAGGCACGACGCCTGCCGCAAATACCCCCGCGCCGGCCGAGCCGCAGGCGCCGGCAGTGGCCGAGCGCATCGTGGATGGCCGCACCACCTATATCCTCAACAGCATCCTGCAAGACGTGATCAAGAAGGGTACCGGCCGGCGCGCATTGGCCCTCGGCCGCGCGGACATCGCTGGCAAGACCGGTACCACCAATGAATCCAAGGATGCCTGGTTCTCCGGCTACAACGGCGACTATGTGACCACCGTGTGGACCGGTTACGACCAGCCGGAAAGCCTGGGCCGTCGCGAATTCGGGGGCACCGTCGCGCTGCCGATCTGGATGAGTTACATGGGCGCGGCGCTGAAAGACAAGCCACTGCACACCCAGCCGGAACCGGAAGGCATCCTCAGCCTGCGCATCGACCCGGTAAGCGGCCGCGCAGCCTCGCCGAGCACGCCGAACGCCTACTTCGAACTGTTCAAGAGCGAAGACACACCGCCGTCGGTCAACGAACTGGGCAACGGGGTTGCACCGGGCAGCCCGCTGCCAGCAGATGAAGGTGCGCCGATCGATCTGTTCTGATGACGCTCGTTCCCACGCTCCGCGTGGGAACGCCGCTTTGGACGCTCTGCGTCCAGGGTGCGCGCACGGCTTTGTGGTCAAGCACATGTGACGCGGAGCGTCACGGGGTGCATTCCCACGCGGAGCGTGGGAACGCTCAGCCACAAAAAAGCCCCGACTCGCGAGAGCCGGGGCTTTTTTGTGGGTGCGCTACAACGGCTTAGCCGTTGAACACATCATCCACGCTTTTGAGCGGGTAGTTCTTCGGATACGGCAGGGTTGCCACACCGGTCTCGATTGCAGCCTTGGCCACGGCATCGGAGATCAGGGTGATCAGGCGCTTATCCATTGGTTTGGGAATGATGTACTCACGCCCGAATTCCAGCTTGGCGCCACCGTAGGCGTCGCATACATCCTGCGGCACCGGCAGTTTGGCCAGTTCACGCAGGGCGTTGGCGGCCGCTACTTTCATCTCTTCGTTGATGCGCTTGGCGCGAACGTCCAGGGCACCACGGAAGATGAACGGGAAGCCCAACACGTTATTGACCTGGTTCGGGTAGTCCGAACGGCCGGTGGCCATGATCACGTCGCTGCGGGTGGCGTGCGCCAGTTCCGGGGAGATTTCCGGGTCTGGGTTGGAGCAGGCGAACACGATCGGGTTCGGCGCCATCGACTTCAGGCCTTCGGCGCTCAGCAGGTTCGGGCCGGACAGGCCGACGAACACGTCGGCACCGTCGAGGGCATCCGCCAGGGTGCGCTTGGAGGACGGGTGGGCGAACATTGCCTTGTACTGGTTCAGGTCGGTACGCTCGGACTGGATCACGCCCTTGCTGTCGACCATGTAGATGTTTTCCAGCTTGGCGCCCATGCTGATGATCAGCTTCATGCAGGAAATGGCCGCAGCACCGGCGCCCAGGCAGACGATTTTCGCCTCGCTCAGGGTTTTGCCGGCGATTTCCAGGGCGTTGATCATGCCGGCCGCAGTAACGATCGCGGTGCCGTGCTGGTCATCGTGGAATACCGGGATGTCGCACTGTTCGATCAGGGCCTTTTCGATCTCGAAGCACTCAGGTGCCTTGATGTCTTCCAGGTTGATGCCACCGAAGGTGATGGAGATGCGCTTGACGGTGTCGATGAAGGCCTGCGGGCTTTCGGAGTCGACCTCGATGTCGAAAACGTCGATGCCGGCAAAGCGCTTGAACAGCACGCCCTTACCTTCCATGACCGGCTTGGAAGCCAGTGGGCCGAGGTTACCCAGACCCAGGATCGCGGTGCCATCAGAAATCACTGCAACCAGGTTGCCCTTGCCGGTGTACTTGTACGCCAGCTCGGGGTCGCGGGCGATTTCACGTACGGGCTCGGCAACGCCAGGGCTGTAGGCCAGCGACAGGTCGCGGGCGGTGGCAGTGGCTTTGGTGAGCTCTACACTCAGCTTTCCTGGACGAGGATTGGCATGATATTCGAGAGCGGCAGTTTTCAAATCAGACATATCGGCATTCCGCTTTTACTGTTGGTCGACGGACCGCCGAGGATACGCGTGTCGTAAAGCCCCTACAAGACTGGTCGGTCACAGGTGTCAAGGCCCTGCAACAGCGTACTTTAGTCTAAAGCCACGGGATACAAGGGCTTGACTGTTCACAATCGACTGAAAAAATGTCTACAATTTTTTATCATTGCACCAATTTGAGCATGCCGGGATCGGTGATCGGCAGCAGCCAACGTGCCTGGCCGCTTTTGTGCCCACTACGCCGAGAGCGATCCTGCACCCAGCCACGCGCCTCGATTGTCTTGCCTTGCAGACCACCGAGCATGGCAGTGTCGAATTGATGGGCCAGATCGGGCGCAACGCGTAATACCAGTGAACCCTGCAATTCGATCCAGGTTCCGCCGCGATTGCGTTCGATCTTGCTGACACGGCCGCTGACCAGGGCGAAGCCGGACTGCTTGAGCCGGGCCACACCTTGCACCGGCGATTGCCGCCACAGGCCCAGCCCTGCCTGGCGCGCCGTGTGCTCAGCCGCCTGCTGACAGGCAACGAGGTCGACGTTGGGCGCGACACCCACCTGAAAACCCAGGCCCTCGGCCAGTAATTGGGCTTCCAGGTTCTTGCCGTCGGCGCCGTAAAGGTGCGCCAGGGTTCGCCCATAGCGATCCTTGGCCTCGCGACCCGGCACCAGCCCGACGCCTCCTCCACTGGCGCTCACCAAGGCTTGCAAGCGCTGGCGCGCGGCGATGGCAAAGGGCTCGTCAGCGCGGCCCTTCTTGCCGGTTTCCGGGGCGTTGAGGCCGATCAGCCGCACGCTGCGGCCATCCTTGAGGCGCACGGTGTCGCCGTCCACCACGCGCTGTACTTCTACACGCGCCACGGAGGCCGGCGCTGGGCAAAACACCTGGGCCTGGGCCGCGCCGAACCAAATCCCAGGCACAAAAAAGGCGCCCACAAGGGACGCCTTTTTCAACAGCTGGCAAAAGCCCATAAGGCCTTTGAGCCTTACTCTGCTGGAGTAGCAGCAGCAGGCTTCTTGCCGAAAGCACCAAAGCGATCTGCGAAGCGCTGTACACGGCCGCCGGTGTCCAGAGTTTTCTGCTTACCGGTGTAGAACGGGTGGCACTCGTTGCATACGTCAGTACCCAGTGGCTTGCACAGGTTCGAACGAGTCTCGAACTTGTTGCCGCAGCTGCAGGTGACTTCGATGGTTTCGTACGCTGGATGGATATCGGCTTTCATGGCACTTCCTCGGGCTAGCGTGCCGCCACTCGACACTATTGTCGAATACCGCACGTAATTAGGCCGCGAATTCTAACAGACCTTTTCAATCGCGCAAGCGGCGGTGACGGCCGAGTACGCCCTTTCATCAGAAAATCCCGGTGCCTGCGCAAGTCTCTCCTTCCTGCAGCAGAGACGGGACACCTCCACCGCCGGTCTGCTAGGCTCCCGCCCCTGCGCCACCGCCTGCCTTTATAGATGAGACTTCTCACGTGCCCGACGCCATTTTGCGCCTAGCCCTGCCCTCGCCCCTGCGCCGCCTGTTCGATTACCGGGCCCCGCCCGGTGTGCCGCGTGCGCAGCTGGAGCCAGGCATGCGCGTGCGCGTGCCGTTCGGGCGCCGGGAAATGATCGGCATCCTGGTGGAAGTCACCGACCACAGCGAAGTGCCCGCCGAAAAACTCAAGCCGGCCATCGCCATCCTCGACGCCACACCGCCGCTGCCGCCCGCGCTGTTCAAGTTGTGCCTGTGGACCGCGCAGTATTACCAGCACAGCCTGGGCGACACCTTGAGTTGGGCGCTGCCGGTGCTGCTGCGCCAGGGCGAACTGGCCGAAGCGCGCCAGGAGCGATTCTGGTTGATGACGCCCGGCGCCCGCCTGGATGACCCGCGTATCGCCCGCGCCCCGCGCCAGCGTGAAGCCCTGGCCACCCTGGCCCAGCACCCGCATGGCGTCGCCCATCAGCTCTTGAGCAAGCTGATGCTGAGCAAAGACAGCCTCGACCTGTTGCTCGCCAAAGGCCTGGTGCAGGTGGAAATCCGCAAGCATGCCCCCGACCCGCGCCACGAACACTGGCTGGCGCAACCGGAGCTGCCGTTGAACCCCGAACAGCGCGCCGCCTATGAAGCGATCCGCGCCGGGTTCGACAGCTTCCACGCGTTCCTGCTGGCCGGCGTTACCGGCAGCGGCAAGACCGAGGTCTATTTGCAGTTGATCCGCGAAACCCTGCAAGCCGGTAAACAGGCGCTGGTGCTGATCCCCGAGATCAACCTAGGCCCGCAGACCCTGGCGCGTTTCGAACAGCGTTTCAACGCCCGCATCGCCCTGGTGCACTCGGCGGTCAACGACCGTGAGCGTCTGGAGTCGTGGCTGGCGGCGCGGGACGGCGAAGCCGACATCATCATCGGCACCCGCTCGGCGCTGTTTACCCCGATGAAAAATCCGGGGCTGATCATCATCGACGAAGAACACGACGGCTCCTATAAACAGCAGGAAGGCCTGCGTTACCACGCCCGCGACCTGGCGCTGGTACGCGCACGCCAGGAAGACATCCCGATTGTGCTCGGCTCGGCCACGCCTTCCCTGGAAAGCCTGCATAACGCCTACACCGGCCGGTATGGCCTGCTACGCCTGAATGAGCGCGCAGGTGGCGCCAAACAGCCGCGTTTCCTGCGCCTGGATGTAAAAAGCCGTCCGCTGGACAGCGGTATTTCCGGCCCGATGCAGCAAGCCATCGGCCAGACTCTCGCCGCCGGCCAGCAAGTGTTGGTGTTCCTCAATCGCCGTGGCTTTGCGCCGACGCTGTTGTGCCATGACTGTGGCTGGATGTCCGAATGCGAACGCTGCGATGCCCGCATGACCGTGCACCAGCGCTACGGCGAACTGCGCTGCCATCACTGCGGCCATGTCGAGCCGGTGCCGCGCCACTGCCCGCAATGCGGCAAGGTCGACCTGCGCCCGGTCGGCGCGGGCACCGAACGCGCCGAAGAGCGCCTGGGCATTCTGTTCCCGGATTACCCGGTACTGCGGGTGGACCGCGACAGCACCTCGCGCAAAGACGCGATGAACCAATTGTTCGCCACCATCCAGAAAGGCCAGCCGTGCATTCTGGTTGGCACGCAAATGCTCGCCAAAGGGCATCACTTCCCACGGGTGACCCTGGTGTCGATCCTGGATGCCGACGGTGGTTTATTCTCCGGCGACTTCCGCGCCAGCGAGCGCATGGCGCAGTTGATCGTGCAGGTTGCCGGCCGTGCCGGGCGCGCCGAAGAGCCGGGCCGGGTGATTATCCAGACACACTTGGCCGACCACCCACTGCTGATTCAACTGACCGAGCAAGGTTACTTTGCCTTCGCCGAGCAGGCATTGAGCGAACGCCGCGCCGCCGGGCTGCCGCCGTTTTCGCACCTGGCACTGCTGCGCGCCGAGGCGCATAAACCGGGCCAGGCCGAAGCCTTTCTCGACGAAGCCTGCAGCGCCGCCGAACGTTTGCTCGCCGAACTGGGTCTGAGCGGCATCGAACTGCTCGGCCCGGTGCCCGCACCGATGGAGCGCCGCGCCGGGCGCTATCGCGCGCAGTTACTCTTGCAGGCAACGTCCCGCGCACCGCTGCATCGGCTATTAAGTAGCTGGTTGCTTGCCCTGGAGCAAATGCCCAGCGGCCGGCAAGTGCGATGGTCGCTGGATGTAGACCCGGTAGATTTGTATTAAGCCGTTCCCTGTAGGAACGAGCTTGCTCGCGAAAAACGTTAACGATAACGCGGTATCCTGATTTCACGCGGCGCCCTCGGGTTTTTCGCGAGCAAGCTCGCTCCTACAGGGGGCACAACGCCCTTAAACAGCTCCACAGGTCTGGAACGGTTGGCAAGCCCGCCCTCGCCACGGATAATGCCCAGTTTTTCCACCTGCGCATCGCGCGCCGCCGCTTGCGGTCGAAAGAGAACACCATGAAAGACACCATTCGCCAGCTGATCCAGCAAGCCCTCACCCAACTCGTCAACGAAGGTGTGTTGCCTGAAGGCCTGTCGCCGGCGATCCAAGTGGAGAACACTCGCGACAAGACCCACGGCGACTTCGCCAGCAACATCGCGATGATGCTGTCCAAGCCCGCGGGCATGAAACCCCGCGACCTGGCGGAAAAAATCATCGCGGCGCTGCCGGCCGACGCCAGTGTCACCAAGGCCGAAATCGCCGGCCCAGGCTTTATCAACTTCTTCCAGAACACCCAGGCCCTGGCGTCGCGCCTGGATGCCGCCCTGGCCGATGCCAGCATCGGCGCACGCAAAGCCGGCGACAGCCAGCGCGTGGTCATCGACCTGTCGGCACCGAACCTGGCCAAGGAAATGCACGTTGGCCACCTGCGCTCGACCATCATTGGCGACGGCGTGGCGCGGGTACTGGAATTTCTCGGCGACACCGTGATCCGCCAGAATCACGTGGGCGACTGGGGCACCCAGTTCGGCATGCTGATGGCGTACCTGCAGGAAAACCCGATCACCAGCAACGAACTGGCCGACCTGGAAAACTTCTACCGCGCCGCCAAGAAGCGCTTCGACGAATCCGCCGAGTTCGCCGACCGCGCGCGCAGCCTTGTGGTCAAGCTGCAAGCGGGCGACAAGGAATGCCTGGAACTGTGGGGTCGTTTCCGCGATATCTCGCTGTCCCACTGCCAGGAAATCTACGAACTGCTCAACGTCAAGCTGACCATGGCCGACGTGATGGGCGAAAGCGCCTACAACGATGACCTGATCAACGTGGTCAACGACCTCAAGGCCGCAGGCCTGCTGGTCGAGAGCAACGGCGCGCAGTGCGTGTTCCTTGAAGAATTCAAGACCGCCGAGGGCGAACCGCTGCCGGTGATCATCGTCAAGGCCGATGGTGGCTATCTCTACGCCACCACCGACCTGGCCGCCGTGCGCTACCGCAGCGGCGTGCTCAAGGCCGACCGCGCGCTGTATTTCGTCGACCAGCGCCAGGCCCTGCATTTCCAGCAGGTGTTCGAAGTGGCGCGCCGCGCCGGCTTCGTCACTCACCCGATGCACATGGAACACATGGGCTTCGGCACTATGAACGGCGCCGATGGCCGCCCGTTCAAGACCCGTGACGGCGGCACCGTGAAGCTGATCGACCTGCTGACCGAAGCCCAGGAACGCGCCTACAGCCTGGTGAAGGAAAAGAACCCTGAGCTGGCCGAGGCCGACCTGCGCAACATCGCCCGCGTGGTAGGCATTGGCGCGGTGAAATACGCCGACCTGTCCAAGCATCGCACCAGCGACTACAGCTTCAACTTCGACCTGATGCTCAACTTCGAAGGCAATACCGCACCGTACCTGCTGTACGCCTACACCCGCGTGGCCGGTGTATTCCGCAAACTGGGCAAGGACTTCAGCGAAGTCGAAGGCCAGATCGTGCTGGACGCACCCCAGGAGCAGGAACTGGCCGCCAAGCTCGCGCAGTTCGGCGAAGTGCTCAACAGCGTCGGCGAGAAAGGCACGCCGCATATCCTCTGCACCTACCTGTACGAAGTGGCCGGCCTGTTCTCCAGCTTCTACGAGAACTGCCCGATCCTCAGCGCCGAGGATGAAGCCCAGAAGCACAGTCGCCTGCGCCTCGCCGCACTGGCTGGACGGACCCTCAAGCAAGGCCTGGAGCTGTTGGGCCTGGAAACTCTGGAGCGCATGTAAGTTGGCCGCCAAGAAAAAACCTGCACCCAAGCGCGGCGCCAGCCGCTATCAGGCCCCGGCCAAGCAGCCGATTCCGGGTTGGCTGTGGATGGCCATCGGCCTCACGGTCGGCGCATTCGTGGTATTTCTGATGAAGCTGGAGCCCGGCCAGGGCGATGACGTCAAGCGCGTCAAACAGGAGCAGCAGAAAGCCACGAAGATCGCCGAGGCCAACAAGACCGCACCAAGCCCGACGGCGCCGGTGAAGCCCAAGTACGACTTCTACACACTGCTGCCGGAATCGGAAGTGATCGTGCCGCCCGACGCCGTGCCGGAGAAAACCCTGCCGACGCCGCAAGTGCCGACCACGCCGGTGACGCCTGCGGAAGCGGCGAAAATCGACACGGCGCGCGCCCAGGCGGCATTGGCAGGTATCACCCCGCCGCCGGCACCTCCAGTGGCAGAGACCAAGGCCGCCCCGGTGACCAAGTTCTTCCTGCAGGCGGGCTCGTTCCCGAAACAGGCGGATGCCGATCGCGTGCGGGCGCAGATCATTCTGTTGGGTCAGGCGGTGACGGTGGAATCCGGCACGGTGAAGGAAGCGACTTGGTATCGCGTGCTGGTAGGCCCGTTCAGCAACCGCGAGCAGCTGACCGTGGCGCAGAAACAATTGGCCGGCGCAGGGTTTAGCAACCTGTTGTTACAACAGCGCCAGAGCCGCTGATCATCCCTCATGATCGTTCCCACGCTCCGCGTGGGAATGCAGCCGTGACGCTCCGCGTCACAAGAGAAGACGCAGAGCGTCAATTGCGGCATTACCACGCAGAGCGTGGGAACGATCAGTCCACCACTCATCCCTGCGACCGTCCTACGGTTGAAATCCCCTCCGCCACCCCCATATCAGTTTCCATCAGGGCATTTTCGCCCCGCTGCGTGGAGACTCTCCCCTTGACCACCATCGTTTCAGTACGTCGCCACGGCAAAGTCGTCATGGGCGGCGACGGCCAGGTTTCCCTGGGTAATACCGTGATGAAAGGCAACGCCAAGAAAGTGCGTCGCCTGTACCACGGCCAGGTGCTCGCCGGGTTCGCAGGCGCGACCGCCGACGCCTTCACCCTGTTCGAGCGTTTCGAAGGCCAGCTTGAAAAGCACCAGGGCCACCTGGTGCGCGCCGCCGTCGAACTCGCCAAGGAGTGGCGCACCGACCGCTCCCTCAGCCGTCTTGAAGCCATGCTGGCGGTCGCCAACAAAGACGCGTCCTTGATCATCACCGGCAACGGCGATGTGGTTGAACCTGAACACGGCCTGATCGCCATGGGTTCCGGTGGCGGCTATGCACAGGCCGCGGCCAGCGCGCTGTTGAAGAAAACCGATCTGTCGGCGCGTGAAATCGTCGAGACCGCGCTGGGTATCGCCGGTGATATCTGCGTGTTCACCAACCACAACCAGACCATTGAGGAGCAGGACCTCGCCGAGTAAGCGTAGGCTTATTCCGCTTGAGGCCGCCAAACACTATGTCCATGACTCCCCGCGAAATCGTCCATGAACTCAATCGCCATATCATCGGCCAGGACGATGCCAAGCGCGCCGTTGCCATTGCGCTGCGTAACCGCTGGCGCCGGATGCAACTGCCCGAAGAATTGCGCGTTGAAGTAACGCCAAAGAACATCCTGATGATCGGCCCGACCGGTGTTGGTAAAACCGAGATCGCCCGGCGTCTGGCCAAGTTGGCCAATGCACCGTTCATCAAGGTCGAAGCCACCAAGTTCACCGAAGTGGGCTATGTGGGCCGCGACGTCGAATCGATCATTCGCGACCTGGCCGACGCCGCCTTGAAAATGCTGCGCGAGCAGGAAGTGACCAAGGTCAGCCACCGCGCCGAAGACGCCGCCGAAGAACGCATCCTCGATGCCTTGCTGCCACCGGCACGCATGGGCTTCAACGAAGATGCCGCGCCGTCGTCAGACTCCAACACCCGTCAGCTGTTTCGCAAGCGCCTGCGTGAAGGCCAGTTGGACGACAAGGAAATCGAGATTGAAGTGGCCGAGGTGTCCGGCGTCGATATTTCCGCGCCACCGGGCATGGAAGAAATGACCAGCCAGTTGCAGAACCTGTTCGCCAATATGGGCAAGGGCAAGAAGAAAAGCCGCAAGCTCAAGGTGAAGGAAGCGCTGAAACTGGTGCGCGACGAAGAAGCCGGGCGCCTGGTGAATGAGGAAGAACTCAAGGCGAAGGCCCTGGAAGCGGTCGAGCAACACGGCATTGTGTTTATCGATGAGATCGACAAAGTCGCCAAACGCGGCAACTCCGGTGGTGTCGATGTGTCTCGCGAAGGCGTACAGCGCGACCTGCTGCCGCTGATCGAGGGCTGCACGGTGAACACCAAGCTGGGCATGGTCAAGACCGACCACATCCTGTTTATCGCTTCCGGTGCGTTCCACCTTAGCAAGCCAAGCGACCTGGTGCCGGAGCTGCAAGGTCGCCTGCCGATCCGCGTGGAACTCAAGGCGCTCACTCCGGGCGACTTCGAGCGCATCCTCAGCGAGCCGCATGCGTCGTTGACCGAGCAGTACCGTGAGCTGCTGAAAACCGAGGGCCTGGGGATCGAATTCCAGGCAGACGGTATCAAGCGCCTGGCGGAGATTGCCTGGCAGGTCAACGAGAAGACCGAGAATATCGGTGCGCGGCGTCTGCACACGTTGCTTGAGCGCCTGCTTGAAGAAGTGTCGTTCAGCGCCGGGGACATGGCAGGTTTGCAGAATGGCGTGGCGATCAAGATCGATGCGGATTACGTCAACAGCCACCTGGGTGAATTGGCGCAGAACGAAGACTTGTCGCGGTATATCCTGTAAGCCTCACACAGAACTGCTTTGCTTCAAATGTGGGAGGGGGCTTGCCCCCGATTGCAGTGGGTCAGCTACAGATAAGCTGACTGATCCACCGCTATCGGGAGCAAGCCCCCTCCCACATTTTCAAGCCGGTTTATTCAGGATTATCTCCAATGTCGAAATTTCCTACTGCTGTAAACCTGCACAAAACCTCCAACACCCTCGGCCTCACCTACGGCCCCGACGAGGTTTACCAACTGCCCGCCGAATTCCTGCGCGTGCACTCACCCTCCGCCGAGGTCCAGGGCCACGGCAAACCCATCCTGCAATTCGGCAAGCTCAACGTTAAGTTGATCAAGCTGGAACCGGCCGGCCAGTACGCACTGAAATTGACCTTCGACGACGGCCATGACAGCGGGCTGTTCACCTGGGACTACCTGTATCAACTGGCCGTGCGTCAGGACGCGCTGTGGGCGGATTACCTGGCCGAACTGAAAGCTGCCGGAAAAACCCGCGACCCGAGTCAGTCGGTCGTGCGTCTGATGCTCTAGCCCAGGCTTCTTGCTCTTTAGAGGGCATTTTCTAATTTCATCTGCTTGAATGCCCTGTCTGGTGGCCAACGATTGGCCCGCTTGCGAAAAAAATTAAACTCGGGTAACCAATGGAACTGGCAAGTTCCCTGCATTTGACGATGCGGTATCAACGGTCACCCGAGTCGCAGTACCAGGCTGGTGTCGTGTATCGAAATGGGTGCGCAGCAATCGCCGGTACTCGTCTTTCGGACAATGGAGCGTCGTAGATGAGTAACAAGAATAACGATGACTTGAAACGCCAGGCCTCTGAAAACACCCTGGGGTTGAACCCGATCATCGCGTTACGCAAAAAGGATCTATTGGCCTCGGCGAAGATGGTGCTGACCCAAGCCATCAAGCAACCGTTACACAGCGTCAAACACGTCGCCCATTTTGGGGTGGAGCTCAAGAACGTGATGTTCGGCAAATCGGCGCTGGTGCCGGAAAGCGACGACCGCCGCTTCCACGACCCGGCCTGGAGCCAGAACCCGCTCTACAAGCGCTACCTGCAGACTTACCTGGCGTGGCGCAAGGAACTGCACGACTGGATCGGCGACAGCAATCTGTCGGAACAGGACATCAGCCGTGGCCACTTCGTGATCAACCTGATGACCGAAGCCATGGCCCCCACCAACAGCGCAGCCAACCCGGCGGCGGTCAAACGCTTCTTTGAAACCGGTGGCAAAAGCCTGCTCGACGGCCTGTCCCACCTGGCAAAGGACATGGTGCACAACGGCGGCATGCCGAGCCAGGTCAACATGGGCGCCTTCGAAGTGGGCAAGACCCTGGGCATCACCGACGGCGCCGTGGTGTTTCGCAATGATGTGCTGGAGCTGATCCAGTACAAGCCGATCACCGAGCAGGTGCACGAGCGCCCGCTGCTGGTGGTGCCGCCGCAAATCAACAAATTCTATGTATTCGACCTGAGCCCGGAGAAGAGCCTGGCGCGTTTCTGCCTGCGCAATGGGCAGCAGACCTTTATCGTCAGTTGGCGCAACCCGACCAAGGCCCAGCGCGAATGGGGCCTGTCGACCTATATCGAGGCGCTCAAGGAAGCGGTCGATGTAATCAGGGCGATTACCGGCAGCAAGGACGTGAACATGCTGGGCGCCTGCTCCGGCGGCATCACCTGCACCGCGCTACTGGGCCACTACGCGGCGCTGGGCGAGAAGAAGGTCAACGCCCTGACCCTGCTGGTGAGTGTGCTGGACACCACGCTGGACACCCAGGTGGCGCTGTTCGTCGATGAACAGACGCTGGAAGCGGCGAAGCGCCATTCCTATCAGGCCGGCGTGCTCGAAGGCCGCGACATGGCCAAGGTATTCGCGTGGATGCGGCCCAACGACTTGATCTGGAATTACTGGGTCAACAACTACCTGCTCGGCAACGAGCCGCCGGTGTTCGACATTCTGTTCTGGAACAATGACACCACGCGCCTGCCGGCCGCGTTCCATGGCGACCTGATCGAGCTGTTCAAGAACAACCCGCTGGTGCGCGCCAACGCGCTGGAAGTGTGCGGTACGCCCATCGACCTCAAGCAAGTCACGGCCGATATCTATTCACTGGCCGGCACCAACGACCACATCACACCCTGGCAGTCCTGCTACAAGTCGGCGCAATTGTTTGGCGGCAAGGTGGAGTTCGTGCTGTCGAGCAGCGGGCATATCCAGAGCATCCTCAACCCGCCGGGCAACCCCAAGTCCCGCTACCAGACCAGCGAGGGGCTGGCGGGCACTGCGCTGGAGTGGCAGGAAAACGCGACCAAGCATACGGATTCGTGGTGGCTGCACTGGCAGGTGTGGCAGGCGGAGCGGGCGGGTAAGTTGAAAAAAGCGCCTACGACATTAGGCAGTAAGACCTATGCTGCCGCCGAAGCGGCGCCAGGCACCTATGTACATGAGCGGTAGATTGGAATGAGATCCAAATGTGGGAGGGGGCTTGCTCCCGATAGAGATGGATCAGTGTCAGGTGTGCTGACTGACACACCGCCATCGGGAGCAAGCCCCCTCCCACATTTTGACCCCATTTCTCCTGTAATACTTCACAGGGCTTGAGCATGCCGCAACCGTTCATCTTCCGCACTATCGACCTGGATGGCCAAGCCATCCGCACGGCGGTACGACCGGGCAAGCCGCACTTGACGCCGCTGCTGATCTTCAACGGCATCGGCGCCAACTTGGAGTTGGTGTTTCCGTTCGTGCAGGCCCTGGACCCGGACGTGGAGGTGATCGCCTTCGACGTGCCGGGCGTGGGCGGTTCCTCCACGCCCAACCGGCCCTATCGCTTCCCCGGCTTGGCCAAGCTGACGGCGCGCATGCTCGATTACCTGGACTATGGCCAGGTGAACGCGGTGGGCGTGTCGTGGGGCGGAGCGCTGGCGCAGCAGTTTGCCTATGACTACCCGGAACGGTGCAAAAAACTGATCTTGGCGGCCACGGCGGCGGGTGCGGTGATGGTGCCGGGCAAGCCGAAAGTGTTGTGGCTGATGGCCAGCCCCAGGCGTTATATCCAGCCGTCCCACGTGGTGCGTATTGCGCCGATGATTTATGGCGGCTCGTTTCGCCGCGACGCCAAGCTGGCCGCCGAACATGCCAGCAAAGTGCGCTCGGCCGGTAAGCTGGGCTACTACTGGCAACTGTTCGCGGGGCTGGGCTGGACCAGCATTCACTGGTTGCACAAGATCCGTCAGCCCACCCTGGTATTGGCCGGGGACGACGACCCGCTGATCCCGCTGATCAACATGCGCCTGCTCGCCTGGCGCATCCCCAATGCACAGCTGCACATCATCGATGACGGCCATTTATTCCTGATCACCCGGGCGGAAGCCGTGGCGCCGATCATCATGAAGTTTCTCGAGGAGGAGCGCCTGCGCGCCGTGATACATCCGCGCCCGGCGGTGTGAAGGATCGCACCACCGCGCAACTTGCCAGGAACCGACTATGGTTCTGAATTGGCGTGCCTCTTGATGGCTTGACGAAGGAGTGTTGGCTCATGCGAGAAAGACCCGTGACGAACCCGGCGCCCACCCCTGCTGCGTTCATCAACGCGCAAAACGCGATCACTGGGCTGCGCGGCCAGGATCTGCTGTCGACCCTGCGCACCGTCGCGGCACATGGCATGCGCAACCCGATGCACACCGCACGCCACGCTCTGGCCCTGGGCAGCCAACTGGGCCGCGTGTTGCTGGGTGAAACGGTGCATGAACCCAACCCCAACGACAACCGCTTCAGCGACCCCACCTGGAAGCTCAACCCCCTGTACCGGCGCAGCCTGCAGGCCTACTTGAGCTGGCAAAAGCAGACGCGCAACTGGATCGATGACAGCGCCCTCAGCGCGGATGACCGCATTCGCGCACAGTTCGCCTTCACTCTGCTCAACGATGCCGTCTCCCCGTCCAACACCCTGCTCAACCCGCTGGCGATCAAGGAACTGCTCAATTCCGGCGGCAACAGTGTGGTGCGCGGCGTGAGCCACTTGTTCGAAGACCTGCTGCACAACAACGGCCTGCCGCGCCAGGTCAGCAAGCACGCCTTCGAAGTGGGCAAGACCGTTGCCACCACCCCGGGCTCAGTGGTGTTTCGCAACGAACTGCTGGAACTTATCCAGTACAAGCCCATGAGCGAAAAACAATACGCCAAGCCCTTGCTCGTGGTGCCGCCGCAAATCAACAAGTACTACATCTTCGACCTCAGCCCGGCCAACAGCTTCGTGCAATACGCCCTGAAAAACGGCCTGCAGACCTTCATGGTCAGTTGGCGTAACCCGGATGTGCGCCATCGCGAGTGGGGCCTGTCCACCTATGTTGCCGCGCTGGAGGAAGCGCTCAACGTCTGCCGCGCGATCACCGGCGCGCGCGAGGTCAACCTGATGGGCGCCTGCGCGGGTGGCCTAACCATTGCGGCTCTGCAAGGCCACCTGCAAGCCAAGCGCCAGCTGCGGCGCGTCGCCAGCGCCAGTTATCTGGTGAGTTTGCTGGACAGTCAGATCGACAGCCCGGCCGTGTTGTTCGCCGATGAGCAAACCCTTGAAGCCGCCAAGCGTCGCTCCTACCAGAAAGGCGTGCTGGACGGCCGCGACATGGCCAAGGTGTTCGCCTGGATGCGCCCCAATGACCTGATCTGGAACTACTGGGTCAACAACTACCTGCTGGGCAAGGAACCGCCGGCCTTCGACATCCTGTACTGGAACAACGACAACACGCGCCTGCCCGCCGCGTTGCATGGCGACCTGCTGGATTTCTTCAAGCACAACCCGCTGAGCCATCCCGGGGGCCTGGAGGTGTGCGGAACCCCCGTCGACCTGCGCAAGGTCACGGTAGACAGCTTCAGCGTGGCCGGCATCAACGATCACATCACGCCATGGGACGCCGTGTATCGCTCCACCCAACTGCTGGGCGGTGAGCGGCGTTTCGTGCTGTCCAACAGCGGACATATCCAGAGCATCCTTAACCCGCCCGGCAACCCCAAGGCCAATTACGTCGAGAACCCCAAGCTGAGCAGCGACCCGCGTGCCTGGTACTACGACGCCCATCACGTCGAAGGCAGTTGGTGGCCGCAGTGGTTGGCGTGGGTCCAGCAACGTTCGGGCGTGCAACGCGAAACCCTCACTGCCCTGGGCAACCAGAATTACCCACCGATGGAAGCGGCGCCAGGCACCTACGTGCGCGTGCGCTGAGCTCAACGATCCCACTTAAGAAGGCTGGATGAAGACCCGCGACCGTATCCTTGAATGTGCCCTGCTGCTGTTCAATCGCAAGGGCGAGCCGAACGTGTCGACCATGGAAGTGGCCAATGAAATGGGGATCAGCCCCGGCAATCTCTATTACCACTTCCACGGCAAAGAGCCTTTGGTGCTTGGGTTGTTCGAGCGCTTTCAGGCTGAGCTGGCGCCCTTGCTCGATCCGCCCGCCGACGCGCAACTGGAGCCCGAGGATTACTGGCTGTTCCTGCACCTGATCGTGGAGCGCATGGCCCACTACCGGTTCCTGTTCCAGGACCTGTCGAACCTGGCCGGGCGTTTGCCGAAACTGGCGAAAGGCATTCGTAGCCTGCTCACGGCGCTCAAGCGCACCCTGGCTTCTTTACTGGCACGGTTGAAGGCGGCGGGGCAATTGGTCAGCGATACACAAGCGCTCGGCCAATTGGTGGAACAGATCACCATGACGCTGCTGTTTTCCCTGGACTACCAACGGATTCTCGACCGCAAGGGTGAAGTGCAGGTGGTGATTTACCAGGTGATGATGCTGGTAGCGCCGCACTTGCTCGCGCCGGCACGGCAGGCGGCCGAGAGATTTGCGCTGAAATACCTGGATAACACTGACTGAACAGATCGTTCCCACGCTCTGCGTGGGAATGCCTCTTGGGACGCTCCGCGTCCCGCCCCAACCGCGCGCACAGGTGACGCAGAGCGTCACGGCCGCATTCCCACGCGGGAGCGTGGGAATGATCTTTAAAATGCGGCGCCATAAAAAATGCCCGACCTCTGCAGGCCGGGCATTTTTTGTGTCCTGGAAAAACTCAGGACTGACTGGATGGCGTCGGCGTCGACGTAGCAGTCGGGGCCACAGCAGCAGGGGTCGGTGCGGACACTGAGTTGGCTGTGGAAGCGGTTGCCGCAGCAGGCTTGGCTGCCGCTGGTTTTTTCGCTACCGCTGGCTTCTTCGCAACGGGTTTTGCCGCAGGTTTGGCAGCGGCAGATTTGGCTGCGGGCTTTGCAGTTGCAGGCTTAGCGGCAGGTTTCGAGACGGCCTTGGCTGCAGGTTTAGCGGCAGCTTTGGCGGCTACGGGTTTTGCGGCTGGCTTGGCGACCGGCTTGGCAGCTGCAGTTTTCGCCGCAGGCTTGGCGGCCGATTTTGCAGCCGCTTTGGCTGGAGCTTTCGCCGCAGGTTTGGCGGCAGCTTTAACCAAGGGCTTGGCCGCGGCTTTCGCAGCGGGTTTGGCCGCAGCGGTTTTAGCCGCAGGCTTGGCCACAGGGTTTGCAGCAGCAGCCTTCACGGGAGTCGCTTTCGCGCCAGTGAGTTTTTCGATTTGCTTGGTCAGGGTGTCGACCTTGCTGTGCAGCGTTTTCAGTTCAGCTTTGCTCGGCACGCCCAGTCGCGAAATAGCACTGTTGAGACGCTTGTCGAAGGTTTCTTCCAACTTGCTCCAAGTGTCGGAAATGCTCGACTTGGCAGAACCTGCGCTGGCCTTGGCCGCATCAACTTTTTTACCAACGGTGCTCTTGGTCAACTTCTCGGCCTTCTCACCGTCCTTGACCAGCGTCTCGAAGTATTTGCCACCGTCACTGCTAACCTTCGAGTACACGCCTAAACCAGCAAGCCAGATCTTTCGGGAATATTTTTCAACTTCCCCGACCCACGAGCTGCTTTCTTTCTGAGTAGTTTTTTTAACAGCCATCCCGATGTCTCCTTAGTGTTTACGCGCGACACGTTCGAGCAATGCCGTCAGCTCTTCGAGCTTAGCAGAGAGTGTCTCCACGTCATGTTTAGACGCAATGCCGATTCGATTCAAGGCACTTGCAACACGTGTGTCAAAAGCTTTTTCAACTTTATCCAGTTGCACTTCAACCCGGCGGCTGATGCTGGAGACGTTACTCGTTACTTGGTCAATCTGACTGTTGGCGGCATCAAGTTGTTCAACCACAACTTTTTTGCTTTTACTTTCAATATGTTGACCGCTCTTAACGAGCTCTTTGAAGTATTCGCCACCCTCGCTGCCGACCTTGGCGTAGGCACCAAGACCCGCCAGCCAGATCTTGCGGGCATAGCCTTTGACCTCACTCAGGACAGTGGTCTGACTGTCGATTTTTTTCTTCAAAATAACTTTGGCCATGGTGCACCTCACGCAAAATTGGGTGGAGGAACCGCCCGCAGGAGTTGAGGGCTTGGGCACAAAGTAAGGTGAAAAATTAGAATCGGCACCCTAAGCGTCATCACATCAGGCCAATGCCTTATCCACGGCTTTTTCGATTTCGGATTTGAGGGTACCGCTCATGGCCGACATCAACAGCCCCAGTTCCACCTCGATACGCAATGAATCATCGGCGACCAGAACGGTGCCTTTAACGCCTGACCGCTTGAGGTTCAAGGTATCGCCAGACCATGACGACTCCAGGCCATATTTATCCTTGAGTTTCTGCGCCAGCAGGTCGGCCTTGGCCCGGGCGCCTTCTTTACCCAGGGTATGCTCACGCTCAACGGTTATACGGGCCATTGCAATGACTCCTCTCTATAAGTGCCTGGAAACCTTCGATGCGGCAAAAGGTCTCGATAAGCACCTATCTTACCTTCAGCCTTGCCAAGACAAAGCAGGCCCTGGGGATTATCATGTCCCGCATTCTCTTTTGGTGACAGCGATATGACTGATCAGCGCAAAGGCAGCGATGCCGAACCCACCACTCACTTCGGCTTCAAGAACGTTCCGGAAAGCCAGAAAGCGGAAAAAGTCGCTGAGGTGTTCCACTCCGTAGCCGCCAAGTACGACTTGATGAACGACGTGCTCTCCGGCGGCATGCACCGCCTGTGGAAGCGGTTCACCATCGAACTGTCGGGCGTACGCACCGGCAATCGCGTGCTGGACATCGCCGGCGGTACGGGTGACCTGGCGGCCAAGTTTTCCAAGCTCGTGGGGCCGACCGGCCAGGTGGTATTGGCCGATATCAACGGCTCGATGCTCAAGGTTGGGCGTGACCGCCTGCTCGACAAGGGCGTGGCCGGCAATATCGAGTTCGTCCAGGCCGACGCCGAAAAGCTGCCATTCCCCGACAACCACTTCGACTGCGTGACCATCGCCTTCGGCCTGCGCAACGTCACCCACAAGGAAGACGCGATCCGCTCGATGCTGCGCGTACTCAAGCCGGGTGGCCGCCTGTTGGTGCTGGAGTTCTCCAAGCCGACCAACGCGCTGATGTCCAAGGTGTACGACACCTACTCGTTCGCCTTCATGCCGTTGATGGGCAAGCTGATCACCAATGACGCCGAGAGCTACCGCTACCTGGCCGAATCGATCCGCATGCACCCCGACCAGGAAACCCTGAAGTCGATGATGGTGGAGGCAGGTTTCGACCGCGTGACCTACCACAACATGACCTCGGGCATCGTCGCCCTGCACCGCGGCATCAAGCCCTGATGTTGCTCGCAGGCCTTCTGGCAAGCGTCGAACACGGCCTCAACCGTGTTTTGCGCCTGGACAGCACCGCACTGGCGCGGCTTGCGCACCTGACCGGCAAAGTCATCGCCGTCGATTGCCGCAGCCCCGCCTTGCAGCTGTTTATCCTGCCCAGCGATGAAGGCCTGCTGCTCGCAACGCAATGGGCCGCCGAGGCCGACTGCACCCTGCGTGCGCCAGCCTCCAGCCTGTTGCACCTGGCGCTGAGCCGCAACAAGACCGCTATCCTGCACAGCCCCGAAGTGGCGCTGGAAGGCGACAGCGCGGTGCTGATGGACCTGGCCGCCGTGCTGCAAGACCTGGAGCTGGACTGGGAATACGAACTGTCACGCTGGATCGGCCCCGTCGCCACCCAGTTGGTCAGCGGTCACCTGCGCAGCCGTTCGCGCTGGTACCAGCAAGGGTTCGCCAGCCTCAACCAGAACCTCGCCGAATACCTGAGCGAAGAATCGCGCACCCTGGTCGGGCAACGGGAAGCGCAAGCGCGCTTTCGTGAGCTCGACAAGGCCAAAATCGACCTGGAACGCCTCGAGGCCCGCTTCGAGCGCCTGAGCCGTTCCCTTGATCCAAGCGATAACGCATGAAGCTGCTCGCCGTCCGCCGTTTGTTTCGTATCCAGCGCGTCGTAATCCGCTACCGCCTCGATGACCTGCTGTTCGCCCTGCCCCTGCCATGGTTCCTGCTGGCGGTGCGCTATGTGCTGCCGTGGCGCTGGTTGCCGCGTAAAAAGCTGGAGCTGAGCCGAGGGGCCTGCCTGCGCCTGGCATTGCAGGACCTGGGGCCGATCTTCATCAAGTTCGGGCAGATCCTATCGACGCGCCGCGACCTGCTGCCCGAAGACATCGCCGATGAACTGATGCTGCTGCAAGACCGCGTGCCGCCGTTCGATTCGCAGGTGTCGATGAAGCTGATCGAAGAGCAGTTGGGCAAGAAGATCACCGAGGTGTTCAGCCGCTTCGATGTCGAGCCGCTGGCATCAGCCTCGGTCGCGCAGGTGCATGCCGCGCAGCTCAAGAGCGGCGAAGAAGTCGTGGTGAAGGTGATCCGCCCGGGCCTCAAGCCGATCATCGGCCAGGACCTGGCGTGGTTGTTCATTCTCGCCCGCGCCGCCGAACGTTTTTCCGCCGATGCGCGCCTGCTGCATCCGGTGGATGTGGTGGCCGACTACGAAAAAACCATCTACGACGAACTCGACCTGCTGCGCGAGGCCGCCAACGCCAGCCAACTGCGCCGCAATTTCGAAGGCTCGCAACTGCTGTATGTGCCGCAAGTGTATTGGGACTGGTGCCGCCCCAAAGTGCTGGTGATGGAACGCATCTACGGTGTACAGGTCACCGACCTCGCCACCCTGGCCGACCAGCGTACCGACATGAAGATGCTGGCCGAACGCGGCGTGGAGATTTTCTTCACCCAGGTGTTCCGCGACAGTTTCTTCCACGCCGACATGCACCCCGGCAATATCTTCGTCAGCACCGTCAACCCGTGGAGCCCGCAATACATAGCGATCGACTGCGGCATCGTCGGCAGTCTCACGCCGGAAGACCAGGACTACCTGGCGCGCAACCTGTTCGCCTTTTTCAAGCGTGACTACCGTCGCGTGGCGCAGTTGCACATCGACTCGGGCTGGGTGCCGGCGGAAACCAAGCTCAATGAATTCGAAGCGGCGATCCGCACCGTGTGCGAGCCAATCTTTGAAAAACCGTTAAAAGATATTTCCTTCGGCCAGGTGCTGATGCGTCTGTTCCAGACCGCGCGGCGCTTCAATATGGAAGTGCAGCCGCAGTTGGTGCTGCTGCAGAAAACCTTGCTCAACATCGAAGGGCTGGGCCGTCAGCTGTACCCGGACCTCGACCTGTGGAACACCGCGCAGCCGTTCCTGGAACGCTGGATGCGTGAGCGGATGAGCCCGAAAACCATGCTGGGCAACCTGCACAGCCAGATGGAACAGCTGCCGCACCTGGCCAACATGACCCGCGATTTGCTGGAGCGCATGTCCCAGCCGCACGCCAAGGATCCCGAGCCGCCATGGCGCAAGCGCAAGGACGACTGGTTCCTGCGCCTGCTCGGTGCCGCGCATCTGGTGGGTGGGGTCATGCTGGCGATTGGTGGCCCGTTGAATCAACTGGGCCAGTGGCCGGCCGGCATCATGGTGGCCGTGGGCGTTTATCTGATCGTGCGTCGATAACCCATCCGGTTATACACTGTCGCAAATTGCCGGAGCCGAACATGAAAGACTGGCTGGACGAGATCAAGTGGGACAGTGACGGCCTGGTGCCGGCCATTGCCCAGGACTACAAGACCGGGCGCGTGCTGATGATGGCCTGGATGAACCGCGAGGCCCTGAGCCTCACCGCCGCTGAGCAGCGCGCCATCTACTGGTCACGTTCGCGTGGCAAACTGTGGCGCAAGGGCGAAGAGTCCGGGCATGTGCAAACACTGCATGAGTTGCGCCTGGACTGCGATGCCGACGTGGTGATCCTCAAGGTCGAACAGATCGGCGGCATTGCCTGCCACACCGGCCGTCACAGTTGCTTCTATCGCGTGTTCGAAAACGGCGAATGGAAGGTGGTGGAACCAGTACTCAAAGACCCGCACGCCATCTATTCGGCAGGACATTGAACATGAGCGATACCCTGAACCGTGTGGCCCAGGTGCTGGAAGAGCGCAAAGGCGCGGATGCCGACAGCTCCTACGTCGCCAGCCTGTATCACAAGGGTCTGAACAAGATCCTGGAAAAGCTCGGCGAAGAATCCGTCGAGACAATTATTGCCGCCAAGGATGCGCAGATCAGCGGCGATTGCAGCGATGTCATCTATGAGACCGCCGACTTGTGGTTCCATAGCCTGGTCATGCTCGCCCAACTGGGGCAGCATCCACAGGCCGTGCTGGATGAACTGGACCGTCGCTTCGGCCTGTCCGGGCACGCTGAAAAGGCCTCGCGCCCGTCCGCCTGAATAACTTTTATCGAGGATTTGCAGCATGGGTATTTTCGACTGGAAACACTGGATCGTCATTCTGGTGGTAGTGGTCTTGGTGTTCGGCACCAAGAAGCTGAAAAACCTCGGCACCGACGTGGGTGAGTCGATCAAGGGCTTTCGCAAGGCCATGAACGATGACGAAAAACCTGCCGACCCGGTGGTGAATCCGGTTCCGCCAGCCCAACCGGTGCACCCTCAGGCCGCCCAGCCGATCACCGAGCGTCGTACCTTCGACGTGCAGGCTGAAAAAGTCGAAGAGCCGACCCGCAAAGACTCGTGAGCACTGACTAATGTTTGGTATCAGCTTCTCTGAACTGCTGCTCGTCGGCCTCGTGGCCCTGCTGGTACTGGGGCCGGAGCGCCTGCCCGGTGCAGCACGCACGGCCGGCCTGTGGATCGGGCGCCTGAAACGTAGTTTCAACGCGATCAAACAGGAAGTTGAACGGGAAATCGGTGCCGACGAGATCCGCCGGCAGCTGCACAACGAACATATCCTGTCGTTGGAGCAGGAAACGCGCAAGATTCTGTCGCCGGTGCAGGAACCCGCCAAACCTGCGGAACCTGTGGTTGAAAACAGCATCGCGCCAGCAGCCGCAACCACCCCGACAGAGCCTGCGCCGACGCCCGTTGCGTCGCCCGCGCCCCATGACCCTACATTGCCGCCGCGAGCCCCATGAGCGCTGATAAACCGGAAAACGACCAGCACATGCCGCTGGTCTCGCACCTCACCGAGCTGCGTACCCGCCTGCTGCGTTGCGTAGCGGCCATCTTCATCATTTTTGCAGGGCTGTTCGCCTTTACCCAGCAGATCTATACCTTCGTCTCCACGCCACTGCGCCAGTATTTGCCGGCGGGCGCGACAATGATCGCCACCGACGTGTCGTCGCCGTTCCTGACGCCGTTGAAGCTGACCATGATGGTCTCGCTGTTCCTGGCGATCCCGGTGATCCTGCATCAGATTTGGGGCTTCATCGCACCGGGGCTGTACAAGCATGAAAAGCGCATCGCCGTGCCGTTGCTGGTGTCGAGCATCCTGCTGTTCTACACCGGCATGGCGTTCGCCTACTTCCTGGTGTTTCCGCTGATCTTCAAATTCTTCGCCGCCGCCACCCCGGCCGGCGTGGAGATGATGACCGACATCACCAGCTACCTCGACTTCGTGATGACGCTGTTCTTCGCCTTTGGCGTGGCCTTCGAAATCCCGGTGGCGGTGGTGTTGCTGGTGTGGATCGGCGTGGTCAATGTGAAGTACCTGAAGAAGATCCGCCCGTACGTGATCATCGGCTGCTTCGTGGTCGGCATGATCCTTACCCCGCCAGACATCTTCTCCCAGACCCTGCTGGCCGTGCCGATGTGGATGCTGTTCGAAATCGGCATCCTGTTCAGCGGCTTGATCAGCAAGCGTGGCGAACACCCGGATGATCAGGCTGCTGACGACGACCAGCCGCCAGCGACCCAGCCGTGAACCTGCTGCTGCTCGAAGAGGCCGATTTTATTGCGGCTGACCGGGTGATCCTGCGTGATCGGCGCCTGGTGCATATGCAGCAAGTGCATCGCGCCGAAGTGGGTGACAACCTGCGGGTCGGGCGTATTGGCGGGGCGATGGGCAATGCGCAGTTGCTGCGCCTGCAAGACAGCGAGGCCGAGCTGCAGGTCAGCTTCGACCAACCGCCGCCGAGCAAACTGCCGCTGACCCTGCTGCTGGCGCTGCCACGCCCGAAGATGCTGCGCCGGGTGCTGCAAACCGTTGCGGCCATGGGCGTGCCAAAGGTGGTGCTGGTCAACAGTTACCGGGTGGAAAAAAGCTTTTGGCAAACGCCGTTCCTTGAGCCGCAGGCGGTCCGCGAGCAACTGATCCTGGGCCTGGAACAGGCGCGGGACACGGTACTGCCCGAGATCATTATCGAGAAACGCTTCAAGCCGTTCGTTGAAGATCGCCTGCCGGCCATGGCTGAGGGCACGCTTGGCCTGATCGGCCACCCCGGCGACTACCCGCCCTGCCCACGAGGCCTGGAGGAACCGGTGACCCTGGCGATTGGGCCGGAAGGCGGCTGGATTCCCTATGAAGTCGAGCTGCTGACCAAGGCCGGCCTGCAACCGGTGCAACTTGGCGCACGTATCCTGCGGGTGGAAACCGCCGTGACCGCCCTGCTTGCCCGGTTGTTCTAACCCAATAACCTATGCACAGCGCAGTCAAGCCAGCGCACACAAGGTATGTGCGCTAACCGTCAGATCGAGACAAAGAAGAAACTCGCGATCAACGCCATCCCCACGGCCCACACCAGCGAACGCAACAGCGCCCAGTCCGCCAGGTAGCAAATGATGTACAGCAGGCGGCTGGTGATGAACAACACCGCCAGCACGTTGATCGTCACCAGCTCGGCGGTGCCGGCCAGGTGCGCGATGATCACCGCCGCCGCAAAGGCCGGGGTGACTTCAAAGCTGTTGAGTTGCGCATTGTGGGCACGCTTGGCAACGCCTTCGACCGTGTCCAGGAACGCACGCGGGTCGTGGTTATGCCGCGGCCCGAACTTGCCGCCGCTGAACTTGGCCACACCGGTACACAGGTACGGCAGAAAGATTGCGATCAACACACACCAGAAAGCCACTGTCATCAGTCATTCCCTTTTTTGGTTTTATCAAGGCAGTCAGAGCGTCATCACTCACAGGCCGATCGGCGCCGACGTTCAAGCTATGAGCCATGATCGGCCGAAAGGTTCTTTCCTGTAAGGGCACCTGTTTATACTAAACAACTTCCCGACGCACGCTGTGCACCTACATTTCCCCGTCCCAAGGACCCCGGATGCTTGAACTTGTCGCCGCCTTCATTTGCCTCACCACCCTGCTCACCTATGTGAACTTTCGTTTTATCGGCCTGCCGCCGACCATCGGCGTGATGGTCACTGCGCTGCTGTTTTCGCTGATCCTGCAAGGCCTCAGTTTCATCGGCTACCCCGGCCTGGAAGAACGCATCCAGCAACTGATCGGCCAGATTGACTTCGGCGATTTGCTGATGAACTGGATGCTCTCGTTCCTGCTGTTCGCCGGCGCGTTGCACGTCAACTTGAGCGACCTGCGCAGCTACCGCTGGCCCATCGGCCTGTTGGCGACCTTTGGCGTATTGATCGCTACCCTGGTGATCGGCAGCCTGGCGTACTACATCTTCGCCCTGTTCGGCTGGCACGTGAGTTTCCTGTATTGCCTGCTGTTCGGCGCGCTGATCTCGCCGACCGACCCGATTGCGGTACTGGGCGTGCTGCGTACCGCCAACGCCTCGAAACCGCTGAAAACCACGATCGTCGGCGAATCGTTGTTCAACGACGGCACCGCAGTGGTGGTGTTCACCGTCCTGCTGGGCATCGCGCAGCTCGGTGAAACACCGACCGTCGGCGCCACGGCCATGCTGTTCGCCCATGAGGCGATTGGCGGTGTGGTGTTCGGTGGACTGATCGGTTACCTCGTGTACCTGATGATCAAGAGCATCGAGCAGCACCAGATTGAAGTCATGCTGACCCTGGCGCTGGTGATCGGCGGCTCGGCGATGGCCACTGAGTTGCACGTCTCGGCACCGATTGCGATGGTCGTGGCCGGGCTGATCATCGGCAACCTGGGCCGCAAGCTGGCGATGAACGACATGACTCGGCGCTATCTGGATGGTTTCTGGGAGTTGCTCGACGACATGCTCAACGCCCTGCTGTTTGCATTGATCGGCATGGAACTGCTGCTGTTGCCGTTCAACTGGCTGCACGTATTGGCGGCCAGTTTGCTCGCTGTGGCGATCCTGCTGTCACGCCTGCTGACCGTGGCCCCGGCGATCCTGCTGCTGCGCCGCTGGCGTACGGTACCGCGCGGCACCATCCGCATCCTGACCTGGGGCGGTTTGCGCGGTGGCGTCTCGGTAGCACTGGCCCTGGCATTGCCGCTGGGCCCGGAACGCGACTTGTTGCTGAGCATCACCTATATCGTGGTGCTGTCGTCGATCTTGTTGCAAGGCTTGACCATTGGCCGGGTCGTAAAGCGCGTAGCCGAGTCGCAGTGAGCCCCTGAGCATTTACATTTCTACACCACAAGTTTGCCTACGGGCGCTCTGCACAGATGTTCAAGCAGGTGCCGCATCGCCAGTGGGCGGCGCGGCATCGAGCTGTGCATGACAACCAGATCCCGCGAATAGTGCGACGCGTCGTCGACCGGCAAGACACATAGGCCACGGCTCGACATCCCCGACCACTGCGGTACCAGTGATACACCCATGCCTTGGGCGACCAGCATGACGATGGTTTCCAAGGCATCCAGCTCACACAATACCTGCGGAGCAAAGGACTGTTCATCCAGAAAACGCTGGGCAATCTGCCCACCCCACGAACGGGCGTCATAGCGAATGAATGGCCGCTCGCGCAGCAATGCTTCGAAGGTCTGCGCGTCACACTCAGCGGGAGCAATCAGAATCAGGGGTTCGGCCCGCAGCAAGGTGGTCGCTAACGCCTTGGGCGGCTCAAACGGCGGTCTGACAAGAATCGCCGCGTCCAACTCGCGGGCAAGCAATCTCTCATAGAGGCTTCTGGAGTCACCCGGTGTGATCTTCAGCTTCAGCTCCGGTGCTGAAAGTGCCAGTCGCTCGATCGTTCTTGGCAAGACGCCGGTCAATGCCGTTGAAATAGCGCCGATCTTGATCTCTCCCGATAAGCCATCCTGACTCAGGTCCTCCTGCAACTCGCGCGCCTGCTCGATGACTGCCTGAATTTTTGGTAACAGCAGCAGGCACTGGTCCGACGGCCACGCGGCATGCGCCGTGCGCATAAGCAGCGTGCACCCCAGCGTCCGCTCAAGCGCCTTGACCCGTTGGCTGATCGCCGCTGCGGTACGGTTTTCGCGTCGCGCCGCCGCAGCAATGGAGCCGGTTTCAATGACCGCGACCAGGCTTCTCAGGAATCGAATATCCATAAATTTTCCTTTCGCTCAGACCAACGCGAACCCGTTTTACCCGGATGCGCGGCCTGTTTAATTTGAGGATCCCCCTACAGAGATTCCGCTCATGAACAGACCCTTCCACGCTGCATACCATGTTTATGACTTAAACAAGGCGCGCATTTTTTATCGAGATGTTTTGGGCTGCGCAGAAGGCCGCAGCAGCGAGACCTGGATCGACTTCGACTTTTTCGGCAACCAGCTTTCACTGCACCTGGGCACGCCCTTCCCCACGACGCGTACCGGCCTGGTGGGGGACCATCATGTGCTGATGCCGCACCTCGGTGTGGTGTTACCGCTGGAGGAGTGGCTGGTGCTGGCCGAGCGTCTCACTCAAATGAGCACGCCCTTCGAGATCCCGCCGGTGGTTCGTTTCGCCGGCGAGCCGGGCGAACAGCGCACGATGTTTTTTCTCGACCCCAGCGGCAATCCCATCGAAGTGAAAGGCTTCAAGGACTTCGCTGGACTGTTCGCTCAATAAACCCCTGACAACTACAACAATAAGGGTCACCTGCATGAACACAAAAAAACCAACCAGCCTCGTCACCCGGATTATGATCGGCCTGGCAGCCGGAATAATCGTCGGTATCCTTCTTAACCAGTTTCCCGAACATAAGTCCTGGTTCATTGACAACCTGCTGCAACCGGCAGGCGACTTGTTTATCAAGCTGATGAAGATGATCGTCGTGCCTCTGGTCTTCGCTTGCATGACGGTCGGCATTGCCGGCATGGGAAATCCCGCCGCCTTGGGACGTGTCGGCGTGAAGACCCTCGTTTATTTCTTCACGATCACCAGTATTGCAATCGTCTTCGGCCTGATTGTGGGTAATGTCGTCGCGCCCGGCTCGGGCGCAGAATTCGGCAGCACTTTACCAACACCCGTAACAGGGCTGGCTGCCAACAGCACAACGCAGAACCTGGGCCAGACGCTATTGGCGATCGTGCCGGATAACATCGTGTTGGCCATGTCGCAGGGCAAGCTACTGTCGGTGCTGTTTTTCGCCATCCTGTTCGGCTGCGCCTTGTCTATGTTGCCTGAGCAGCGCAAGGCTCCGCTGATCAGTGTGATGCAGGGCATCTCAGACACCATGTTCAAAGTCACCCATCTGGTAATGCACTACTCGCCGATAGGCATTTTCGGGCTGATAGCGGTCACCGTCGCCAGCTTTGGCCTCAGTGCCCTGCTGCCGTTGGCCAAGCTGATCGGCACGACTTATGTCGCAGTGCTGTTATTTGCCCTGTGCATATTGGGTGCAGTCGCTCGATTGGTGGGTGTCGGTTTTTTCCATTTGGTGCGAGAAATACGCAGTGAATTGCTGCTGGCCTATAGCAGTGCCGCCTCAGCGACGGTGATGCCTCAATTGATCGAGAAGATGGAGCGCTACGGCGCGCCACGCCCTATTACCAGCATGGTTATCCCGTTGGGCTACTCGTTCAACCTGGATGGCGCATCGCTGTTCGCTGCACTGGGCACGTTGTTCATCGCCCAAGCGTATGGCATCGACTTGAGCCTGGCCGATCAGGGGATGCTGATATTGATCATGGTGTTGACGTCGAAGGGCGCAGCGGGCGTGCCAGGCTTCATGTTTATCATCCTTACCGCGACGTTGACTGCAGCGGGGCTCCCCGTAGAGGGCGTGGCGATCATTGCAGGCGTTTATCGCCTGATGGATATGCCAGTCACGGCATTGAATGTGCTGGGCAACGCGTTGGCGCCGCTGGTAATTGCTCGGTGGGAAGGCCAATTGAAGGCACCTGACAGCACGCCTGCGGCCAATCTCGCCGACGTACCGGTCCAAGGCCTGAAGGTTCCCGGAACGCCCCGCAAAGCTCGCATTTGAGCCTTGTGCGGGGCTGCATCATTGTTTTTCCTTGCTTTGAGGACGCTGCTCCGCTGCGCCGACGTGAGTCCCGGAAAGCACCTTGCCTTCGCTACGAATCTGCGCATGGCTGATCAGCGCGAAGATGAAGCTGCCACCGATGATATTGCCGGCCAGGGTCGGGCCGGCAAATATCAGCCAGAAGTCATGCCAGGACAGTTCGCCGGCAAACACCAGGTAGGACACTTCCGCCGAACCCACTACGATGTGGGTAAAGTCCCCCAGCGCCATGAGGTAGGTGATCACAATAATGATGAACATCTTGGCGCTTTCCATCGACGGGATCATCCACACCATGGTGGCGATCATCCAGCCGGAGACGATGCCCTTGGCGAACATCTGGCCGCTGTCATTCTCCATGACCTTGCGCCCGATTTCGAGGAAGGCCAGGTCGGTCTTTGCATCGAAGATCGGCAGGTGCAACATCACATAAGCCACCAGCAAGGTCCCGCACAGGTTGCCCACCAGCACCACCGTCCAGAGCCGCAACAGGCGCCCGGCATTGGCCAGGGTCGGTTTGCTCATCACCGGCAATACGGCAGTGAGGGTGTTTTCGGTAAACAGTTGCTGGCGCGCGAGGATCACCGCTAGGAACCCCGCGCAATAACCAAAGCTGGCGATGACCTTGAACGCTTCGCCGTCCGGCAAGCGCGAATTGAGCAAGCCCATGGCCATCAGCGACAGCCCCATGGTCAACCCGGCAGCCAAGGCAGACCACCACAACGCCGCGACGTTGCGCTCCAGCTCCTGGTCGCCCTGAGTACGGATGATTTCATGCAGCACCGCCGCGCGGGGCGGCTGGTTCTTGTCTACGTCCTGCTGCTCTTCGTGGGACAGGTTGGGGGTTTTGCCTGCTTCGTCGGTGGCCATGATGTTCCGGTGTCCAAGGGGGGCGTGTAGCTACGACACGCCGCCACCGTGGCTGTTCAGTGACCAGGCAACTAAAGCGCAATCCTCCAGGCCTTGATCCAACTCCATCGGATTCTTGAAGACAGTATTTACACCGCCACGCTGTTACTCGGAAAGACCGTCGCCCTCGAACTGATCCTTCACGTATTTGATTTCGGTGCGGCCGTGAGGCGCTGGCAGGCCGTCTTCACCGAGGTTGACGAAGACCATTTTCTCTACGGTCAGGATGCTCTTGCGGGTGATTTTGTTACGCACTTCACAGGTCAGGGTGATGGAGGTGCGGCCGAACTCGGTTGCGGTGATGCCCAGTTCGATGATGTCACCCTGGCGCGAGGCGCTGACGAAGTTGATTTCGGAGATGTACTTGGTCACCACGCGCTGGTTACCCAATTGCACGATCGCGTAGATCGCCGCTTCTTCGTCGATCCAGCGCAGCAGGCTGCCGCCGAACAGGGTGCCGTTGGGGTTGAGGTCTTCGGGTTTTACCCATTTGCGGGTGTGGAAGTTCATGGGGGGCGGACTCCGAGGTGTTTGAGCGATAAATTTCCCCCTAGCTTCAAGTTTTAAGCGACAAGCTGCAAGTTAAAAGCCGATTCGCTTTTACTTGCCGCTTGTAGCTTGTCACTTGCCACTAGCCAACCAAAGAAAGCTATAATCGCCCCCGATTTCGAACGGCTACTCCCGTTCTCCCGCCACCTGTCCGAGGGGCGCTGCAGCAGGCTTGGCCTGTCAGGCTCGGATGGGGCGTTGTCTGGCCTGGCTCACCTGGCTCGATACTAAACGCACAACGGCGCCCATTCGCACACTACGAATGGAGGCTCTTCATGAGCGCTGTAATTACGCCTGCAGAATTCAACGACTACAAAGTCGCCGACATGTCCCTCGCCGCCTGGGGCCGTCGCGAAACCTTTATCGCCGAATCCGAAATGCCAGCCTTGATGGGCCTGCGTCGCAAGTACGCCGCTGAGCAGCCGCTCAAGGGTGCGAAGATCCTCGGCTGCATCCACATGACCATCCAGACTGCCGTGCTGATCGAAACCCTGGTTGCCCTGGGTGCCGAAGTGCGTTGGTCGTCCTGCAATATTTTCTCGACTCAAGACCAGGCCGCTGCCGCTATCGCCGCCGCCGGTATCCCGGTGTTCGCCTGGAAAGGCGAAACCGAGGCCGAGTACGAGTGGTGCCTGGAGCAAACCATCCTCAAGGACGGCGCGCCTTGGGATGCCAACATGATCCTCGACGACGGCGGCGACCTGACCGAGCTGCTGCACAAGAAATACCCGCAGATCCTCGACCGCGTCCACGGCGTGACCGAAGAAACCACCACCGGCGTACACCGCCTGTTGGACATGCTGGCCAAGGGCGAGCTGAAAATCCCGGCCATCAACGTCAACGACTCGGTGACCAAGAGCAAGAACGACAACAAATACGGCTGCCGTCATAGCCTCAACGACGCCATCAAGCGCGGCACCGACCACCTGCTGTCGGGCAAGCAAGCCCTGGTGATCGGCTACGGTGACGTGGGCAAGGGTTCGTCCCAGTCCCTGCGCCAGGAAGGCATGATCGTCAAGGTCTCCGAAGTTGACCCGATCTGCGCCATGCAAGCCTGCATGGACGGTTTCGAAGTGGTTTCGCCGTTCATCGACGGCATCAACGACGGCACCGAAGCGAGCATCGACAAGGCGCTGCTGGGCAAGATCGACCTGATCGTGACCACCACCGGTAACGTGAATGTCTGCGACGCGAACATGCTCAAGGCGCTGAAGAAACGCGCAGTGGTCTGCAACATCGGCCACTTCGATAACGAGATCGACACCGCTTTCATGCGCAAGAACTGGGCATGGGAAGAAGTAAAGCCACAGGTGCACAAGGTTCACCGTACCGGCTCGGGCGATTTCGACCCGCAGAACGACGATTACCTGATCCTGCTGGCCGAAGGCCGTCTGGTGAACCTGGGTAACGCGACCGGCCACCCAAGCCGCATCATGGACGGCTCGTTCGCCAACCAGGTACTGGCGCAGATCTTCCTGTTCCAACAGAAATACGCCGACCTGTCGCCTGCCCAGAAAGCCGAGCGCCTGACCGTGGAAGTACTGCCGAAGAAACTCGACGAAGAAGTGGCCCTGGAAATGGTCCGCGGCTTCGGCGGCGTGGTGACCCAACTGACCAAGACCCAGGCCGACTACATCGGCGTGACCGTTGAAGGTCCGTTCAAGCCGCACGCTTATCGGTACTAAGCAGCTGCAAGCTTTCAGCTACAAGCGCCAAGGAAAAGCGTTTGTGCTGAGGGTTTGCTACTTCATTGCTCTTTAAGCAGCCGCGAGCTGTGAGCTTCATGCTGCAAGAACAGGCGCACCGCCCTCTTGCAGCTTGAAGCTTGCAACTCGCAGCTGGAGACCTCCCCATGTCCCAAGACCGTCGCTACAGCTTCGAGTTCTTCCCGACCAAGACCGATGCTGGGCATGAAAAACTGATGACCACTGCCAAGCAGTTGGCCAGCTACCAGCCCGACTTCTTTTCCTGCACCTACGGCGCCGGCGGTTCGACCCGTGATCGCACGATCAACACCGTGCTGCAGCTCGAAAGTGAAGTCAAAGTTCCTGCCGCTCCGCACTTGTCGTGCGTGGGCGATAGCAAAGCCGACCTGCGCGGCCTGCTGACCCAATACAAAGCCGCCGGCATCAAGCGCATCGTCGCCCTGCGTGGCGACCTGCCCTCCGGCATGGGCATGGCCAGCGGTGAGCTGCGCTACGCCAATGACCTGGTGAGCTTCATCCGCGAAGAAAGCGGCGATCACTTTCACATCGAAGTGGCCGCTTATCCGGAGATGCACCCCCAGGCGCGCAATTTCGAAGACGATCTCAAGAACTTCGTACGCAAGGCCAACGCCGGCGCCAATAGCGCGATCACCCAGTACTTCTTCAACGCCGACAGCTACTTCTACTTCGTCGAGCGTGTACGCGCCATGGGTGTGAACATCCCGATCGTGCCGGGCATCATGCCAATCACCAACTACAGCAAGCTGGCGCGCTTCTCCGACGCCTGCGGTGCCGAAATCCCGCGCTGGGTGCGCAAGCAACTGGAAGCCTATGGCGACGACGTCAAAAGCATCCAGGCGTTCGGCGAGCAGGTCATCACCGAGATGTGTGAGCAATTGTTGCAAGGTGGTGCGCCAGGGTTGCACTTCTATACCCTGAACCAGGCTGAACCCAGCCTTGCCATCTGGAACAACCTCAAGCTGCCACGCTAAGGCTTGCCCGGTTGTGCCAAGGCCCTCGTTCAAACGAGGGCCTTTGTGCTTCACATACACACGGAACCCCGCAGTCCATGAATACAGTGTCTTCCTCTTCCCGTCCGCAGCTGGTCTACCTCGTCTTCGGCGCCGAAACCTACCACCAGGAAGCGGTATTCAGCATCGCCAGCGCATTGGCTTTCCTGCAGGACACCCCTGATGCAGCCGTGGACATCCAGGTCTTCAGCGACAACCCCGAACCCTATCGCCTGCTGCCGGTGCGTGTACGCCCGCTGGACGAGGCGACCCGCAAGCGCTGGAGTGAACCCCACGGTTATCACTTTCGCACCAAGCACGTTGTGCTGCGCCAGGTGTTGCAAGAGTCGCCGGTAGCGTTGCTGATCGACACCGACACGTTTTTCCACCGTTCCCCCCTGACGCTGTTCGAGCGTGTGCAGCCGGGCACCTTGCTGTGTAACGCCTTCTACACCAAGTACGGCGATAACCACGAAAGCATCCTCTACACCGCCCTGCGCCAGCGCCTGTTGGAGATGGGCGTGGCCGACGATGACATGATGACCCTCAACTCCGGCGTGATGGGCCTGACCCAGCAGGACGCGCACATCCTCGACCGTTCGATCGAGTTGATGGACGAACTGTTTCCCCATGCCCAGGGTGCCTACACACTGGAAGAGTTCTGCCTGTCCATCGCCGCCTACCGCACCGTCAACGTGCGCGAGTGCCCGGACCTGATCCACCATTACTGGAGCCGCAAGCAGCTGTTCCGGGCCAAGGTCAAGGCCTGGATCGCCAAGCACGCCGCCGCGCCCACCAGTGCACTGGCCCTGGCCGACACGCGCCAGGTGTCCGCCCACTTGCCGCGCCCGCCGCGTTTGCAGCGCACGCTGTACAAACTGATTACCCTGTTGCTGCCCAAGCACCAGCAGCAGTTCATCCGTGAAATCCTCTACGGTTGCTATGAACACGAAAACGAATTCGACCAGGCCTGCGGCCCCGTCTGGTGGGACAAGGCCCGACAGAACCAGGAAGAGCGCCAGCAACGCCCGATTGACGCGCACCAGCTCGAACGCTGGTTCGCCAACCCGGTGGTGCGCCTGATCCTCGGCGAGCGGCGTGCCGCGATCCACGCTCACCTGATGGACGCGCCAGTAAACTGAGACCCGGCGCCAACGCGCGTGCCAGAGCTTCTCTTTATCTCGGTAGCGTCGTAACCTCAGGGAATGCCCGTCATTTTCAAGTTGTTGATCGCTACGCTTTTCACTTGCCTGAGCCTGGCCGCTTATGGCGAGAAACTGCGCATTGTCACCGAACCATGGGCGCCCTACGTCTACGACGACAACGGCAGCATGCGTGGCCTGGACTACGAAACCACGGTGATCGTGTTCCAGCGCCTCGGCGTGGATGTGCAATGGCAGTTCCTGCCCTGGAAACGTTGCCTGGCGATGCTTGACCAAGGCCACGCCGACGGCGCGCTGGACATTTTCCACAGCCACGAGCGCGACGCCTTGCTGCTCTACCCCAGCGAACCCTTGTCGACGGTCGAATTCGTGCTGTTCTACGCCAATGAGCGTCCGCACCCCGCCGAAACCCTCGACGATCTGCGCGGCCTGAGCGTGGGCATCTCTCCCGGTTACCTGTATGGCGACGCCTTCGGCGCGTCCGACAGCTTTGCCCGTGAACCCGCTCCCAGCCATGAGGCCAACTTCGGCAAGCTGATGCTGGGACGCATCGATATGGTGGTCACTGATCGTCGCGTGGGGCAGCACGTGATCAAGCAATTGGGCCTGGAAGACAAGGTCAGCCAGGCGCCGCTGGTGGTCAGCCGCCAGCAGCAGTTTCTTGCCGTACGCCGTGGCGCGGGCATGGATTTGCTGGTCCAGCGCTTTGCCGCTGAGCTCAGGCGCTTCAAGCAAGAGCCGGCCTACGCCGCCTTGAGCGCCAAATATGGCGGTATCCAGGCGCAAACGGCGCCCATCAGCGCGTCCGAATACACCGTTGAGCAGCAGGAAAGCAGCGTGCAGTGATTGCTCTGTTATACTCCGGCCTTTCCGCCAGGCTTACGCCCGGCCGCTGAGGTCTTGAAAAAGGCACCCAACCCCGCTACAGCGCAGCTTTGCAGCCCGCGCGAGCCGGTGGAGTGCCCGCCAGACGCAGCAGGACCGGACGGGATTACGCTCCCCTAAGCGCCATTCACGCCCGGCAAGATTATCCCTCTGGGCCAAGCCCTAACTAAAACAGGATTACTCATGTCCTTTGCTTCCCTCGGTCTCTCCGAGGCTTTAGTCCGCGCCATCGAGGCAGCGGGCTATACCGAGCCTACTCCGGTGCAACAGCGGGCCATTCCCGCCGTGTTGCAAGGTCGCGACCTGATGGTTGCGGCGCAGACAGGTACCGGTAAAACCGGTGGTTTCGCCCTCCCGATTCTGGAGCGGTTGTTCCCCAACGGTCACCCGGACAAATCCCAGCGTCACGGCCCGCGCCAACCGCGCGTACTGGTCCTGACCCCTACCCGCGAACTCGCCGCCCAGGTGCACGACAGCTTCAAGCTGTATGCCCGCGACCTGAAGTTCGTCAGCGCCTGCATCTTCGGCGGCGTCGGCATGAACCCCCAGGTTCAGGCCATGTCCCGTGGTGTTGACGTGCTGGTGGCCTGCCCGGGTCGCTTGCTCGACCTGTGCGGCCAAGGCAGCGTCGACTTGTCCCACGTGGAAATCCTCGTGCTGGACGAAGCCGACCGCATGCTCGACATGGGCTTTGTCCATGACGTGAAGAAGGTCCTCGCCCGCCTGCCGGCCAAACGTCAGAACCTGCTGTTCTCGGCAACTTTCTCCCAGGACATTACCGCCCTGGCCGGCAAGTTGCTGCACAACCCGGAACGCATCGAAGTCACGCCGCCCAACACCACGGTCGAGCGTATCGAGCAACGCGTGTTCCGCCTGGCCGCCAGCCACAAGCGTTCGCTGCTCGCGCACCTGATTACCCACGGTGCCTGGGAACAGGTGCTGGTGTTCACCCGTACCAAGCATGGCGCCAACCGCCTGGCCGAGTACCTGGACAAACACGGCCTCACCGCCGTCGCCATCCACGGTAACAAGAGCCAGAACGCGCGCACCAAAGCCCTGGCCGACTTCAAGGCCGGCAGTGTGCGCATCCTGGTCGCCACCGATATCGCCGCGCGCGGCCTGGATATCGACCAGTTGCCGCATGTGGTCAACTTCGAGCTGCCGAACGTCGACGAAGACTACGTGCACCGTATCGGCCGTACCGGCCGTGCCGGTCGTTCGGGCGAGGCCATTTCCCTGGTCGCACCGGACGAAGAGAAGCTGCTGAAAAGCATCGAGCGCATGACCAAGCAGAAAATCGCCGACGGCGACCTGATGGGCTTCGATTCCAGTGCCGTGGAGGCCGAAAAGCCTGAAGCGCGCGAGCGTCCGGACGTGCGCAACCCGCGCAACCCACGCGGTCCGAAGGGCGATGGCCCGAACGGCGGCGGTGGCGGTGGCGGTGGTGGCCGTCGCGACAAGGGCAAGGACAAGGGCAAGGAAAAAACCGCGACCAGCAGCCGTGGCGAACGCCCGGCCCGCGAGCAGAAGCCCCGTGAAGGCACCCCGGCCCGCGAACAGCGCCAGCCGAGCCAGCCTCCACGCGCCGCATCCGACCGTGCCCCGGACGAATTCCTCGACGACGATGTGGATAACTTCGGTAACCGCGTTGACTACGTGCCACAAGCCAAGCCGGCGCAAGGCCGTGGCCGTCGCCCAGGTGTCCCGGCACAAGGCGCAGGCGCAGCCGCTCCACGGGGTGGCCAGCCACAGGGCGCGCGCCAGAACGGCCCGCGCAACAGCAGCGGCGGCACCACCGGCACACCACCGGCCAAACGCAGCGGCCCGCGCAACGGCGCACCGCGTGACGGCCAGGCCCGTCGCGAAGACTCGCGCAGCAACAACCGCCGCCCGGCCCGTGACGACCAGCCGCTGTCCGAGCCAGCCGTGCAAAACCCGCGCGGTGGCCCGGCGCCGAAGATTATCCACAAGGAGTCGAAAGCGGATCGCTTCCCGACACCCGAGCAGTTGGATCAACTGCCTGGCCGTCCTCGTGGTGAAAAACCAGCGCTGCTGACCCGCAACCGCTGAGTTCCAAGGCGCCATAAAAAATGCCCCGCATCTTGGATGCGGGGCATTTTTTTTGACTCGACCAGATCAAATGTGGGAGGGGGCTTGCTCCCGATAGCAATGGATCAGCCAGCACTGCTGGGGCTGACCCACCGCTATCGGGAGCAAGCCCCCTCCCACAAAGGTCCGCATTGTCAGGCGGACATTACTTCTGCTTCACACCTTCCAGCGAAATATCCAGGTCGACGGTCTGCGAAGTCGGGCCTGGGCCTTTCACGCCGAAGTCGTTCAGGTCGATCGTGGTCTTGGCGTTGAAGCCAGCACGCTCGCCGCCCCATGGGTCCTTGCCTTCACCGTTGAAGGTGGCCTTGAAGGTCACAGGCTTGGTCACACCGTGGAAAGTCAGGTCGCCGGTCACGTCAGCGGTTTTGTCGCCGGTGGATTTAACTGCGGTGGACACGAACTTGGCGTCGGCAAACTTGGCCACGTCGAGGAAGTCTTTGCTGGCGATGTGCTTGTCACGCTCAGCGTGGTTGGACCACAGGCTGGCGGTTTTCACGTCGACTGCGATTTTGCTGGCTTCCGGCTTGGCGGCATCCCAGCTGAAAGTACCATCCCAGTCCTTGAAGGTACCGTGGATGGAGCTGTAGCCCAGGTGGCTGATTTTCCAGTCGATGAAGGCGTGCTGGCCTTCCTTGTCGATCTTGTAGTCAGCAGCCATCACCTGACCTGCGGACAGCAGGGCGGTACCGATAGCCAGAGCGGCGAGAGTCTTTTTCAACATGCTTTCTATTCCTTGTGAGTCGAGGTTGAACATCAGGCTTTGCGCCCCAGCATTCGCTTAAGGGTCACATCACGATCGATAAAGTGGTGTTTCAGCGCAGCCACGCCATGCAAGCCGGCGAAGACCACCAACACCCAGGCGAGATACAGATGCACCACGCCAGCGGTGTCTGCCTGGTCCGGTAGCCCGGAAACCACGGCAGGAATCTCAAACAGGCCAAACACCGGAATACCGACACCGTCTGCGGTGGAAATCAGGTAACCGGCAATCATCACGGCAAACAGCCCCACATACAGGAACGCGTGACCAAACGCGGCGCCGATGCGGGTCAGCCGGCTGTAGCTGGCCAGCGGCGCGGGCGGCGGGCTGACCAGGCGCCAGACGATACGTACCAGCATGATGGCGAACAGCGTGATGCCAATGCTCTTGTGCAGGTCCGGCGCGTCTTTGCGCCAGGCACTGTAGTAATCGAGACCGACCATCCACAGGCCCAGGGCGAACAATCCAAATACCACCAAGGCCACGCCCCAGTGCAAAACCATGCTGACCCAGCCATAGCGGGCCGATGAATTGCGTAACTGCATGAACTTAATCCCGTAAGAACTGTGCCCAAGACTAGCGCTTTACCTATCGAATTAAAGCGAAAAATTTCGCTTTGAAATATCGAGAAATGCGATCTGAAGGCTATGCATCATAAATTAACAAGGGATTAAGACTATTCCCAAGAAACGTGACAGACCGTCCTGCATTTACCGCGAATTTCCCCACAATGGCTTGTGACCCACGCCACCATTGCATAGGCTTGCGCGATTGTTTCGCCCGCGCAGGTTGCGGGACCGCTTCGAGGAGATCACCGATGGGCTTGAACAACCAGTGGATGCAACGCGACCTCGCGGTGCTGTGGCATCCCTGCACCCAGATGAAAGACCACCAGCAACTGCCACTGGTCCCGATCAAGCGCGGTGAAGGCGTATGGCTGGAAGACTTCGAAGGCAAACGTTACCTCGATGCCGTCAGCTCTTGGTGGGTCAACGTGTTCGGCCACGCCAACCCGCGCATCAACCAGCGCATCAAGGATCAGGTCGACCAGTTGGAACACGTGATCCTCGCCGGCTTCAGCCATCAGCCGGTGATTGAGCTGTCCGAGCGGCTTGTGGCGATGACCCCCGAAGGCCTGACGCGCTGCTTCTACGCCGATAACGGCTCATCGTGTATCGAAGTCGCGCTGAAAATGAGCTTTCACTACTGGCTCAACCGTGGCCTGCCGAATAAAAAGCGCTTCGTCACCCTGACCAACAGCTACCACGGTGAGACCATCGCGGCGATGTCGGTGGGCGACGTGCCGCTGTTTACCGAAACCTACAAGGCATTGTTGCTCGACACCCTCAAAGTGCCGAGCCCTGACTGCTACCTGCGCCCCGAGGGCGTGAGCTGGGAAGAGCATTCGCGCACGATGTTCCAGGCCATGGAACAGACCCTGGCCGAGCACCACGACAGCGTCGCCGCCGTGATCGTCGAACCGCTGATCCAGGGCGCCGGTGGCATGCGCATGTATCACCCGGTGTACCTCAAGCTGCTGCGCGAAGCCTGTGACCGTTATGGCGTGCACCTGATCCACGACGAAATCGCCGTGGGCTTTGGCCGCACCGGCAGCATGTTCGCCTGTGAACAGGCCGGCATCCGCCCAGACTTCCTGTGCCTGTCCAAGGCCCTGACCGGCGGCTACCTGCCGCTGGCGGCGGTGGTCACCACCGATGATGTGTACGATGCCTTCTACGACGACTACCCGACCCTGCGCGCCTTCCTGCACTCCCACAGCTACACCGGCAACCCGCTGGCCTGCGCGGCGGCCCTGGCCACCCTGGATATTTTCGAAGAAGACAACGTCATCGAAAACAACAAGGCCTTGGCCCAGCGCATGGCCACGGCCACGGCGCATCTGGTCGACCATCCGCATGTGTCTGAAGTGCGCCAGACCGGCATGGTCCTGGCCATCGAGATGGTGCAGGACAAAGCTACCAAGACCGCCTACCCCTGGCAGGAACGCCGTGGCCTGAAGGTGTTCGAGCACGCCCTGGAACGCGGCGCGCTGTTGCGACCGTTGGGCAGTGTGGTGTACTTCCTGCCGCCGTATGTGATTACCCCGGAGCAGATCGATTTCCTTGCCGAGGTTGCGAGTGAAGGCATCGATATCGCCACCAACAGCAAGGTCAGCGTTGCCGTGCCGAAGGATTTTCACCCAGGCTTTCGCGACCCAGGTTAACCATGATCGTTCCCACGCTCCGCGTGGGAATGCAGCCCTGGACGCTCCGCGTCCGCTCTGCACACCCTTTTCCAGAGAACACATATGAGACTGTCCCGCTTTTTCACCGACACCCCGCTGAGCCTCGGCGATCACGAGTTGCCCGAAGCCCAGGCGCATTACATCAGCCGCGTGCTGCGCATGAGCGAGGGCGACGCCGTGCAACTGTTCGATGGCTCCGGCCAGGAGTTTCTCGGCAGCTTGCTGGAAGTCGGTAAAAAACGCGTCAGCGTGCAGCTCACAGAAAGCTTCAAAGGCCAGGCCGAATCGCCGCTGCATATTCACCTCGGCCAAGGCCTGTCCAGGGGCGAGCGCATGGACTGGGCGATCCAGAAAGCCACCGAACTGGGCGTCAACGCCATTACCCCGATTTTCAGCGAGCGCTGCGAAGTGCGCCTCAAGGACGAACGTGCCGACAAGCGCCTGCTGCACTGGCGCCAGGTGGCGATCAGCGCGTGCGAGCAATGCGGGCGCTCGACGGTGCCGATGATTCACCCGCCGCTGTTACTGGCGGACTGGCTCAAGCAAGCCGAGGCAGACCTGAAGCTGGTACTGCACCCGGTGGCCGAGCCGATGGTCAGCCACGCCAAGCCTGCGAGCCTGGCCTTCCTGATCGGGCCTGAAGGCGGACTGACCGACAACGAAGTCGACACCGCCCAAGGCGCCGGCTTCCACGCCGCCCGCCTCGGCCCTCGGGTGTTGCGCACCGAGACTGCACCGGTGGTCGCCTTGGCCGTCGCCCAGCAACTCTGGGGCGACTTCTAACTACCCCTTTGCAAACCCAGTCAACACTGTGGGAGGGGGCTTGCTCCCGATAGCGGTAGATCAGCCAGCACCTGTATCGGCTGACACACCGCTATCGGGGGCAAGCCCCCTCCCACATTTGGATTGGGTTGCTACCGCCTACTCCACTGGGTCGCTGACCGGCTTGGCAATGATCGCCTTCAACTCACGGGTCATCGGAAACTCCAGATTCAACCCCTTGGGCGGAATCGGCTGTTCAAACCAGCGCTGGTAAATCCCGTTGATCTCCCCCGAGCGGTACAGGTCACCGAGCGTCTCATTGACCACCGCAAGAAACTGCGGATCGTCCTTGCGCACCATGCAGCTGTAGATCTCCCGCGACTGCTCCTCGCCCACCACCACCCAGTTGTGCGGGTCCCTGGCCTTGGCACGTTCACCGTAGAGCAACGCATCATCCATGTAGAACGCTGCCGCACGGCCGGTCTCGAGCATCTTGAACGCCTCGCCGTGGTCCTTGGCACTGATGACAAACATATTGGCCTTGTGTTCGGCGTTGTAGCTTTTGAGGAATCGTTCGTTGGTGGTACCGGCGGTGGTGACCACGTTCTTGCCGTTAAGGTCGGCAAAGCCCTTGATGCCGCTGTCCTTCGCCGTCAGCAATTGCCCCTTCACGTAAATAAACCCGTAGGAAAATGCCACCTGCTTCTGCCGGTCGGCCGTCACCCCGGTAGAGCCGCATTCCAGGTCGACGGTACCGTTCTGCACCAGCGCAATTCGGGTCTGTGAGGTCACCAGGGTGTACTTGACGTTGAGGTTGGCCACCCCGGTTTTCTGCTGGATACGCTCGACGATCTTGCTTGCCAGGTCCACTGAATAGCCCATGGGTTTGCCACTGCTATCCCCTACATAGGAAAACGGCACCGACGCATCGCGGTATCCCAGGGTGATGGACCTGGCATTGGCGATCTTGCCCAGGGTGCCCTCCAGCGGCGCTTGGGCCCCATGGGCCTGTGCGCCGAACAAAAGGCCCAGGGTACAGCCGGTCAACAGGATCTTTTTCATTGTTATTCTCCGTTGGTTTTCGGGTGGTCGAGTGTCAAGCGGCGCGGGGCGTCAGGCCCTGCATATCGATGGAAGGGCTGCGCTGACCGATCAACTCGGCCAGCAGTTGGCCGCTGCCGCACGCCAGCGTGAAGCCAAGGGCGCCGTGGCCGAGATTCAGCCACAGGTTGCGGTAGCGGCTTGCGCCAATCAGCGGCACCCCGGTGGGCGTGGCCGGGCGCATACCGGCCCATTCAACCGCGTGGGCGTAGTCGCCGGCATTGGGAAATGTCTCAAGGGCCTGGCGTTTCATCAAAGCCAGGCGCTTGGGATCAAGACCCGCGTCGAAGCCGACAATGTCCACCATGGCCGCGACCCGCAGTTGCTCACCGATGCGCGCGTAGACGATCTTGCGATCGTAGTCGGTGATGCTCACATTCGGCGCCCGGTGCTGCGCGCCAATCGGCACGCTCAGGCTATAGCCCTTGAGCGGATACAGCGGCAGCGACAACCCCGGCAAGCCCAGTTCAGCGCTGCGATGCCCTGCCGCCAGCACCAGTTGCTCGACCGGCATCACCTCATCACCCAATTGAAGGGCGTGCACCACTGCGTCGGTGTGGCGAATCCCGGTGACCCTGCGCCCCAACAAAAACGTGCAACGCCCCGATGCTTCAAGCCGCGCCGCCAATTGCTGGCAAAAGGCATGACAATCCGCTACTTCCTCGTTGGGCGTGTAGATCCCGCCGACAAAACCATCACCGGCCAACGCCGGCTCCAGGCGCGTGCAATCGCTAGCGGACAACACCTGCTGTTGCAGGACATTGGTCACTTTACTGCGGGCATGTTCAAAGGTATTGGCGTTGCGAAACGTCACCAGCTTGCCATTGCGTCGCCAATCGAAGTCGCCCAGGCGATCTTCCTCGCGCCATTGCTGCAAGGTGTCCTGGCTCAGGGATGCCAGGCGCAGCAAGTGAGCGGCATTGCGCTTGTTCACCGAACTACGACAGGCGCCGATAAAGGCGGCCATCCAGCGCCATTGCTGGGGATCGAGACGTGGGCGCAGCTTCAACGGCGAGTCACCGCGCAGTAACCAGCCAATCGCTTGCAGCGGCACCCCGGCGTCGGCCAGCGGCGCAACATAGCGGTAGGACAACTGCCCGCCATTGGCGTAACTGGTTTCACTGCCCAGGCTGTCACGCGCTTCGATCAGCGTCACCCTATGGCCGGCACGCACCAACGCAAAAGCGCTCGCCAGGCCGATAACCCCACCGCCAATAATGCAAACCTGCCTGGCCATCCCCGCCTCCCGCCGTTAATTGACAGCGCTCAGCGTAGAGCCAGGTGACAGGCCGCCGACAATGAATAAAGATGGCTCACCTATAAACAAAGGTTATGGGACTCGCCATGCGCTTGCGTCATATCGAAATCTTCCAGGCCATCCGCCAGACCGGCTCCATCAGTGCCGCCGCGCAGTTGCTGCACGTCTCGCAACCGGCGGTGACCAAAGTGTTGCAGCACGCCGAACTGCAGCTGGGCTTTGCGCTGTTCCTGCGGGTACGCGGCAAATTGCAACCCACGCCGGAAGCCCTGGCGCTGGAAAGCGAAGTCGAAAAAGTCAGCGCAAGCCTGCAAGGCGTGCGGCGTCTGGCCAAGAGCTTGCGGCGCGAACCGGGGCAAAGCATCCGCATCGGTGCGATCCCGGCGTTGGCGCTGTCGCTGCTGCCGCCGTCGATCCTGGAATGGAAGCGTGATTACCCGGACATTGCCTGTGAGCTGTCCAGCGACCATAGCCGCGAGCTGGTGCAGAAGCTGTTGATGCGCGAGATCGACCTGGCGTTGACCCTCACGTTCTCCGGCCATCCGGGGCTCACCACCCAGGTGCTGGCCAACGGCGTGCTGGTGGCGTTGGCGTCAAAAGGCTATTGGCCGGACGCTGAACGGCACAAGCCCTTGCCGCTGGCCGAACTGGCTGGCGCGCCCTTGATCGGCCTGTCCAGCGCTGACCCGCTGGCAGCGAAGCTGGGCAGCTACCTGGAAAATGTCGACCCGCCGCCACGGGTGACGATCTCGGTGCAAACCTATTCCCTGGCCCGCGCGATGGTCGAATCCGGCGCCGGCCTGACCGTGATCGATCCGTTCACTGCGCTGGGTGCCTCGACGGCCACTACCCACATTCGCACGCTCACGCCACCGCTGCCGATTACCCTCTACGCACTGACCCGCGCCAACGAGCCACCGCCGCATATGCTGGCCAGGCTGCTGGAGATTTTCGGCAGTCGCGCCTGTGAGCTGCTGGAGCGTCTCTAAACACACCTCCCACATTCAAAGCACGTAATGCATGATCGCCACAAAATGCAGCAGGCTGCCGCCGATCACGAACAAGTGCCAGATGCCATGGGAATGGCGCAGGCGGTCCTCCAGGGCAAAAAAGATAATGCCGACGGTGTACAACACCCCGCCCGCCGCCAGCCAGGTAAACCCTGCCGTGCCCAACGCCGACAGCAGCGGCTTGACCGCCACCAGCACGATCCAGCCCATCACCGCATAGATCACGATCGACAGGATGCGCTTCTCCGAGCGGGGCTTGATCTCCTGCAAGATGCCGATCACCGCCAGCCCCCACACAATCCCGAACAGCGTCCAGCCCCAAGGCCCGCGTAGCGTCACCAGGCAAAACGGGGTGTAGCTGCCGGCGATCAACAGATAGATCGAAAAGTGATCGACCTTCTGCATGATCTCTTTTCGTCGCCCGCGCACGCTGTGGTACACGGTGGACGCGCTGTACAGCACCATCAAGGTAAAGCCATAAATCGCCACACTGACGATTTTCCAGGGGCTGCCGTCCAGGCTCGCCACCACCAACATCCACACGACGCCAATACACGCCGCGACTGCACCGAGCAAATGGCTCCAGGCGTTGAATCGTTCCCCGTGGTACATCTGCAACCGACCTCCCGTGACCAATAAGGGTTGGCTGGCAAGCCTCCAGCCTTCGCCATAAGAGTGCAAGCGCCTTATGACGTTCCGAGGACGCCGAGCACATTTGCGGGCACAATCGAGGGCATTCGAACAAGAGCCACGGCCATGCTGATCGACGAAGAATTCACCCTCAAAAAGCTGGAAATCTTCCTGGCATTCATGCGCACCGGCAATCTGGCCCGCGCCGCCGCCGAGCTGCAAACCAGCAACGTCAGCGTGCACCGCGCCATTCATTCGCTGGAAAACGCCCTGCGCTGCCCGTTGTTCAAGCACGAAGGGCGCAATCTCACGCCACTGGAAAGCGCCTATGTACTCGAAGAGCGCGCGCAGAAACTGGTGGCCGATGTGGTCGACAGCGTACGCCTGACCCGTGAAGCCGCCGGCTTTTCCGCCGAACGATTCAAGCTGGGTTCGCTGTATTCATTGACGGTCAAGACCGTGCCGCAACTGATCATGGGCCTGAAAATCAGGCGCAGCGAACTGAATATCGACCTGATCCTTGGCTCCAATTTCGACCTGCTCTACAAGCTCAAGAACATGGAAGTGGACGCGATCCTCATCGCCCTCGACGACCATGCGAACGACCCGGACTGCGCGCAGATTGCGCTGTTCAGCGACGATATCTTCCTCGCCACTCCGGCCGACTCGCCCTTCGACCGAGAACAGCGGATCGACCTGGCCGACGTGCGCGACGCAACCTTCATCACCCTCACCCAAGGCTTTGCCACGCACCAGGACGGCAACCGCGTGTTCAAGCAGGCCGGGTTCGAGCCGAAAGTGGCGATGCAGGTCAACGACATCTTCACGCTGCTGAGCATGGTCAGCTCGGGCGTGGGTTATGCGCTGCTGCCGGGCCGGATTGCAGCGGTGTATGAGAACCGCGTGAAGCTGATACCGCTGCAGCCCAGGTATCGGCTGCAGCAGCATATCGGCGTGGTGTTCTTGAAGGCCAAGGAGCGCGACCCGAACTTGCTGGCGCTGTTGGCGGAGTGTCGGATGTATGCCAATCGGCAGGGGTCAGCCTGAGCTGATCGTTCCCACGCTCCGCGTGGGACACGCCTCCTGGGACGCTCCGCGTCCCGACTTCAAGAGCGGACGCGGAGCGTTCAGGGCTGCATTCCCACGCGGAGCGTGGGAACGATCACTCAGCCCACCAACCCCCGCACAATGAAATACAGCAGCGAAGGCCCGAGCAAACACCCAAGCCCGGTATGAAATGTCGCCGTCAGCGCGCCATACGGCACCAACCGCCGATCCGTCGCCGCCAGCCCCGCCGTCACCCCGCTCACGGTGCCGGCCAAGCCACCAAACACCATCGCCGAACGCGGGTTGTCCAGGCCCATCCAGCGCGCCGCTACTGGTGTGCCGACCATCACCAGAATCGCCTTGATCAACCCGGTGGCAATCGACAGCGCCATCACATCCGAGGTCGCGCCAATCGCCGCACCGGTCACCGGGCCGACAATGTAGGTCACTGCGCCCGCGCCAATGGTGGTCATGCTGATCGCATCGCGATAACCAAAGGCCCAGGCCATGCTCGCGCCGACGATGAAGGGCAGGATCGTGCCCAGCAGCAGCGCAATCACACCGATCATGCCGGCTTTGCGCGCCTCGGTGGCCTGCACTTCAAATGCAGTGGCAACAATGGCGAAATCCCGCAACATCGCACCGCCCATCAGGCCGATACCAGAGAACAGGGCCAGGTCCGCCAGGCCTTTCTGCCCACCCGTTAGCGTGCCGCCGACCCAGGCCAGCACCAGGCCGATGACGATGGCAATCGCCGAGCCGTGGATGCGCCCGAACGTAAGGCGCTTGGACAGCACCACGGAAATCCACATCACCACGCCCACAAAAGCAAACGCGGTGATCAGGCCGTTATGCTCCAAGCCTTTCTCTATGAGGTCCCACATTTCAGCGACCTCCCGCAGGAACGATCAGCGGCTCTTCGGCGGGCAGAGGCTCGCCCCTGTGCGTGCGGCTGATCAAGGCGATGGTGCAACCACAGACCACCACCGAACCAATCGCCGCCAGCACCGCGACCGGGCCGCCGTGCAGGGCGGTCACGACATTTTGTTGCGCGGCCATCGCCACCACCACCGGAATGTACATTGCGCCCCAGAAGCCCACGCCCATCTCGCACTCCTTGGTCATCCCGCCGCGCTTTTGCATCCACAACCGTGCGCAGATCAGCAGGATCATGGCGATGCCCACGCCGCCCACGTTGGATTTGACGCCCAGTAAAACGCCGAGCATGTCGCCCATGATCACGCCTGCAAGCGTGCAGATCGCCAGCAATGCCACACCGTAGATAATCATCGTTGTTGTCCTCAAAGTGCTCGATCGAAATTGTTGTTGTTGTGCTTCGAAAGCCTTGGGTAGTGCTTTATCGGTGGCGGCGCTCCTCCTCTTCCAGCAGGGCCTGCAAGGTGTCCAGGCGCGCCCCTTCGCAGGCGATCACCGTGCCTTGTTCGAACACGCGGCGTGACAGGCCGGTGAGCACGGCGCCGGGGGGCAGTTCGATTTGCAGGCGCACACCGCGCTCATAGGCGCTTTGCACGGTGCCGCGCCAGTCGACGACGCGGCACATGTTGAAGGCCAGGTCGTCGCAAAGGTGTTCGGGGTTGTGGATCGGCCGCGCGCGGGTGCTGCTCAGGTAGGTGATGCGCGGCGTCTTGAGCGGAACGAAGGCCTGGGCGAGGACCTTGGCGGGTGCATCCAGCAACGCACAGTGGGACGGTACGCTGACGGCCAGGCGCCGGGCGATGCCGTTGCCTTTGATGCGCGCCGCCACCTGTTTCATCGCCTCGTCGCTGCCGGCGATGACCGTCTGGTTATCGGCGTTGATATTGGCCAGGTACACGGGGGTTTGCGCGCTGTGGATCTCGGCCAGCAACGTTTCAACGGTGGATAAATCAGGGCCTATCAGCGCGGTCATGCCATAGCCCTGTGGATAAGCCTGCTGCATCAACTCACCGCGCAGGCTGACCAGCCTGACGGCGTCGGCGAAATCCAGCGCACCGGCGATGACAGCGGCGGGATAGGCGCCGATGGACAGGCCCGCGACGTAATCCGGGGTGCGCTCCAACAGACGGGCGTGGGCAATGCCGGCGATCAACAGGCACAGTTGCACGGCGCGGGTACTTGCCAGGGCTTGCTCCGAATCGAGCAGGCGTACGTCTTCGCCCAGCACATCGCTGGCTTCTTCCAGCACCGCTTCGGGCAGCGACTGGAGCATGCCCGGCCGTTGGGCGCCCTGCCCTGGAAACACCAGCAGGCTGCTCATGCCACGGCCTGCCACGGGTCGAGCACCAGCTGTGCACCGCTGGCGGTTTTCAGCAGCACACGGGGTGAACCGCTGGCCCATTCGCGCAAGGCGACGGCGCCGAACGGGGTTTGCAGTTGCAGGTCGACGGCGCACTCTGCCCTATCAAGCATCGCCTGGAGGTCTTCAGCATCATCGCGGGCCAAAGGTTCGGGGGTGCGCAGAAGCAAATCCAGGTCACTCTGGGCATGCAGCGCTTCAATCCCGCTGGCCAACTCGAAACCCGCGCTGCCCGTGACGCCCCATCTCTCCTGCGCCAACACCGGCCGCAGTTGGTCGAGCGCGCGCAACGCCGGTAAATCCCTCGGCGAAATCACCCCACGCAACGCTTCCGGGATCACCCGCCGCTGCACCGCCGCCAGCGGCATCCACCCGGCAAAACGGTGCTCGCGCAAACGCCCGCGCACGCCGACCGCCACATAACCCGGTTCGGCGATGGCACGGCGCACCACCACCGGGTGACCGGCACCGAGCGTCTCCCGCACCCAGGCCGGTGCGTCGGCGGGCACATGCGCCGGGGTCATGCCCCAGAGCAAGTCGTGGGCGTTCACCATTGCTCCCGCAGCAATTGGCGAACGTGGCTGGAGGCTGCGCGATTAGTCGCGCCGAGGCGCCCGCTCAAATCGGTGCTGCCGACATCCTTGATCGCATTCATCAGGCAATCGCTGACCCGCGCCACATCATCCGCCGTCGGCTGTTCAATCTGGCTGACGGCCAAGGTTTCCCAGAGCAAGCCGAGGCTGGCATAGCTGTCGATGTCGTAAGCCATGGGCGGCACGCTGGCGGCCAGGGCTTCCAGCTCTTCGACGCTGCGCAGCGTCACCCGCGCCGCCGAAGCCTTGCCCATGGCGTGCACCATCACGCCGGGGTCACGCAGGGCGATCAGGCGGTTGGCCTGGTAACCGTGGGCCAGGAACGCACCGGACATGGCCTTGCCCACCAGCAATGCGATCACCGGATGCCCGGCGAGACGGGCGCGAGCGTAGCTGTCGGCAGCAGCGGCCAGGGCCTGATGGATGCCGAGCGCTTCTTCGCGACGGCCATAGGCTTGGCTGGGCACATCGACGATGGCGATGATGGGCCGCTTGTCGCCCCTCGCGACGGCCTCATCGACGGCCTTGGCCAGGCCCCAGCCTTCGAGCAGGCCGACTTCGCCATTGCGCGCCCGGGGGAAGCGGTTTTGCGCGTCAGTGACCACGGCGACAAAGCGCACTTTTTGCTCACCCAAGACCGCGTCGGCAACCCTCAGCGACGCCGGCAAACCTGCTACAGGCGCAGCGCCGGCGCTCAATGCGTTGAACCACTGCAAGCCTCTCATGAGCGTTCTCCTTGATACAGCTCGCGCACCGTCGCCGGGTCGATTTGCGGTACGGCGTCCAATTCGGCCAAGCGTGTGAGGTAATAATCAGCCTGGCGACTGCGTTGTAGCGCGGGCAAGCCTTGCTGCAACAACGCACTGACCGTCTGCTGGATCTGCGCCACATCGTCGGCCACGTAACGGTCGGCCAGGCCGCTGTTGAAACGCTGTTCGCCGCCCGTAAGGCTCCAGATAAAGGGCCGATCGCGCGAGTCGTATTCTTCCAAGCCGGCTTCCTGTTCGATCACTTGCGGACCATTGAGGCCCAAGCGCGCTTCACGGGTGAGGACGAGGTAGCTGCACAGCCCGGCCGCGATGGACATGCCACCGAAACAACCCACGCTGCCCGCCACCACGCCGATCACCGGCTGGTACTGGCGCAGGTCGACAATCGCCGCGTGTATGTCGGCAATCGCGGCCAGCCCCAGGTTCGCTTCCTGCAGCCGCACACCACCGGTTTCCAGCAGTAGCACGGCGCGGGTCGGGACGCCGGTGCGGTTATCTTCAGCCGCCAGTTCCAGGGCGCCGGCGATTTTCGCGCCACCCACTTCGCCGAGGCTGCCGCCCTGGAAGTTGCCTTCAATGGCTGCAATCACCACAGGCAAGCCGCCGATGCTGCCCTTGGCGATCACCACGCCGTCATCGGCCTGGGGCACCACACCTTGGCGGCTGAGCCAGGGCGACATGACGCGCTGGAAGGGGTCGATCAGTTCGCGAAAGGTGCCGGCATCCAACAAGGCCTTGGCCCGCTGGCGCGCACCCAGTTCGACAAAGCTGTGTTTGGCGAGCAAGTCAGTCATGGCCGATCTCCTCGAAGCCTTGCTCCAGGCGCAAGCGCACCACGCCGGGGGTGGCGCCGAAATCGTGGATATCAATGTTCAGGGCCGGTGGTGTCTGCTCCTGAAAGATGCGTTCGAACAGGTGCTGCCAGCGTTGTTCGGCGCCATTCACCGAGGTCTGTACCTGGATGGTCAACGTGCCGGCGGTGCCCGGTTCCAGCAGCACCTCAAGGTCGCCGGAGCCGACGCACCCCACCAGCGCGCGGCCTTTTGCTGGCTGCCCGGCGGGGAATTCAAAGGTTAAGGTTTCCATCACAACGCTCCGTCGAGGCGGTCGATAAACAGGCAGGCGGCCAACAGGTCGGCGGCGCCACCGGGGGAGGCATTCAGGGCCAGCAGTTGTTGGTCCAGCGCGTGCAGTTGGCGGCGACCGGCGAGGCTGGCGCTGCCGCCGGCTTCGAGCACGGCCTGGGCGCCGCGCTGCATGGCCTGCAGGCCTTCCAGACCGGCGCGGTAGAGCACGCAGGTGTCGGCCAGGTCGGTCATGATCGCGAGCAAGGCGTCGAGGCGCGCGTTCTGTTCACCGGCGTTTTGCTGGCGGCTTTTGTGCAATTGCGGCAGGCCGCGTTGCAGCACTGACGGGAAGCCCAGTTGCGCTTCTTCACGGGCGCCGCGTGCGCCGTAGCGCTGGGCGACCAGCGTGCCGTGGCTCAGGGGTTGCGGGGCGTAGCGGTCACTGAGCAGGGCTAGTCTGGCGGCGTTCAGCGGTATGGCGCGGGGTTGCAGTGCCGCCGCCGCAGTCAGCAGGCCGAGGGCCCAGATCGCGCCGCGATGGGTATTCACGCCGCCCGTGGTAGCAAGCATCGCCTGCTCACCGTCACGACCGATTCGCCCGAGGGCTTCACGCAGGGGCAAACCGACTTCACCGAACTCAAGCGCAGCCTCGGCCATTTCCTTGAACATCGGCCACAGCGACAGCGCCGACGCGTGCATCAGCCCCAGGTGCAAATCACTGTGGGCGCCGTTGCCGCGACGGTCCACCAGGGCCGGTTTGGGCGACAGGTCGGCTTCATCGATCAGCGCATCGACAGCCATATCCGCCAGGCGATCGGCCAGGCTCACTTCGTGCAGTTTGAGCGCGCGCATTTACCAGCTCCTGAATTTGGCAGGCGGGTTGTACAAGCCACCGGACCACTCCACCAGGTCGGCCACGCTCTTGGCGGCCAGCAGTTCACGGGTGGCGTCGGTGCGGCGGATGCCCAAGTCTTCGGGCAAGGCAATCAAGCCTTCACGGCGCATGCGCGCGGTGTCCTTGGGGTTATGGCGCAGGCCGATGGCGGTCACCCCGGCGACGGCGGCGATCATCGCCTGGCGTTCTTCCAGGGAGCGGGCCTTGTACAGGTAGGCGATGCCTTCTTCGGTGAGCAGATGGGTAACGTCGTCGCCGTAGATCATGATCGGCGCCAAGGGCATGCCGCTTTTGCGTGCCACCTCCACCGCATCGAGGGTCTCGACGAAGGTGGGCTTGCCGCCTTCCTGGAAGGTCTCGACCATTTGCACTACAAGCTTTTTGCCGCGCTCGAGCAGTGCGACCGGCGCATCGTCGTGGCGCATATCCAGCCAGGCCGGCGTGCCATGGCGGCGGCCGCGTGGGTCGTGGCCCATGTTCGGCGCGCCGCCAAAACCAGCGAGGCGGCCACGGGTCACGGTGCTGGAATGGCCATCGCCGTCGACTTGCAGGGTGGCGCCGATAAACAGGTCCACCGCATATTGGCCAGCCAATTGGCAGAACATGCGGTTGGAGCGCATCGAACCGTCGCGGCCGGTGAAGAACACATCCGGGCGGGCGGCGATGTAGTTTTCCATGCCCAGTTCGGTGCCGAAGCAATGCACGCTTTCAACCCAGCCGCTTTCGATGGCGGGGATCAGCGTGGGGTGCGGGTTGAGGGTCCAGTTGCGGCAGATCTTGCCTTTAAGGCCGAGGGATTCGCCGTAGGTGGGCAGGATCAATTCAATGGCGGCGGTATTGAAACCGATGCCATGGTTGAGCGACTGCACATTGTGTTTTTCGTAGATGCCACGGATCGCCATCATCGCCATCAACACATGCACCGGCTTGATATGGCGCGGGTCGCGGGTGAACAGCGGCTCGATGTAGAACGGCTTGTCAGCCACCACCACAAAATCGACCCAGCTTGCCGGGATATCGACGCGGGGCAAGTCAGTGACGTCGTCCACCAACTGGTTGACCTGCACGATAACGATGCCGTCACTGAACGCGGCGGGCTCGATCAGCGCCGGCGTGTCTTCGGTGCTGGCGCCGGTGTAGATGTTGCCGGCGCGGTCGGCCATGAAACCGGCGGAGAGCACCACGTTGGGGATCAGGTCCACCACCAGCCGTGCATAGAGTTCGATGTAGGTATGGATCGCGCCGATTTCCAACAGGCCGTCTTCGAGCAACTGGCTGATGCGCAGGGATTGGGTGCCGGCAAAGGAAAAGTCGAGCTTGCGCGCGATGCCCTTTTCAAACAGGTCCAAGTGCTCGGAGCGCCCGACGCTGGGCATGATCATGTGCAAATCGTGGAGCTTTGCCGGGTCAGCCTTGGCCAGGGAGCGCGAGAGGAAATCGGCCTGTTTCTGGTTGTTGCCTTCCAGCACCACGCGGTCGCCGGGGAGGATCAATGCCTCAAGCGCCTCGACGATCCGGTCACTGGGCAACACTGCCCCGTCTGCAAACGGCTTAACCAGCCCGAGCCGCCGCTGCTTCTCGTCGCGCCGCCGCGTCCAGCGCGAGTCGGGGTTTATTGTGGTTGTCATGGTCGCTCCACGGGGTTTGCTGTCGTGGGCTGTACCTTAGGAGTGATTCAGGGGGGCATCAATCAAGCTCAGCAGCAGACCGTTACGCCTGGAGTAACGAAGATCAACATGTGGGAGGGGGCTTGCTCCTGATGGCGGTGGGTCAGTCGACACATCCATCGACAGACACTCTGCCATCGGGAGCAAGCCCCCTCCCACATTTTGTCCAGTGGTGTCTGAACGAGCCCGCTATATCCACTTATGACCAGCCAACAAACCTTCCAGTTTTATTCAGCAGATTCTCCAGGTTTGCCTTGCTGTCCATCCGTGGATTCCAGGGGGTTGGCCCCAATCAGATTGATCTTGTCCTGCTGCACGACCCGCTGCACAAAACTGTTTCCGGCATTCCATTTGCCGATCCAGTCTTCAGGGGTGTAAAGCGTCGGGTTGATGGTGCGGCCCAGGTGCTCTTCCAGCGGTATGAGCTGCTCCATGACTTCACTGTAGTTGAGGCTTTCGCCAATCAGCATCAGATCTATGTCACTGGATGAGTGCGCCTCGCCCTTGGCGATGGAGCCGTAGATAAAGGCCCAGGTTATGTGCTCGGCGAACGGTGCCAGTGCATTGCGCAATGGCTCATCCAGGCTCAGCGTCTTGCGCACGATGGCAAGCAGCTCCGCGTAAATAGGGCATTGAGGGTTGGCTTGATAGTGGGTCTGATTGCCCTGGCGCGTCATGCTCAAGATGCCCGCCAGCTGCAAACGCTCCAGTTCGCGAGTAAGACTGCCCTTGCCCACCAGCGCCCAGCGCGCGATTTCATTGGTGAAGAAACTTTGGTCGGGCTTACCGAAAAGCAGGCCCAGCACTTTTTGCTGGGTGACAGTGAAGAGCGCGGTGCTGAGAGGTAAGGTGTGCATGGCGGCGGCTAATAAGTCCCAAAAAGGGAACGATAGGTCCCTTTTTGGGAACGATCAAGTTTTAAGCCGCCGAGGAAGGGGAAATCTGTTCCAGCGCCTGATCCACCAACAACTGCCCCAGCTCGGCCATTTGCTGGATCCCGAGCATGATTGCGCGCTGGGAGGTGTCCAGGTCAAATGCCAGGTTGCAGGTGAGTGCGTTGAGGGAGGACAGGGTTTCGCTGGCGTTGACCAGCAGGGCTTCGGTATTTTGGTGAGGGGTTACGGTGAAGAGGCTTGCGGGTGGATTGGGTGTAGGTTTGACCATGATTTACAGCTCCGATATGTGATGGAGACTGCCCTTTTCCGCTTGCACGCGAATTAAGGTGGCAGCTGTGCGCAGGTGTGCAAGACCGGGCATATCGGACCCCGGCAGACCCCGAAGGATCTCCCGCGCACAGCCGCCATAACAAGTACAGCAGGCATGAAAAACGCCCGCTGAATGGCTATGGGCGTTGGTGCGCCGACATGTAACCGGACTTGCACGTCCGTGTCACCGTTTTTTGCGATGACGGGACGAAGACTAGGCGCGCGGGCTGCATGGGACAAGTTCATGCACAGCCCAAAATCATGCGGGAAAAATCCGAAGTCCCGCCTATCTGATCGTTCCCACGCTCCGCGTGGGAATGCCGCCGGGGACGCTCCGCGTCCCGCCAGCCAGCGCAACACTAAAGCCCTTCGCAAGGGTGACGCGAAGCGTCACGGGATGCATTCCCACGCAGAGCGTGGGGACGATCATCGACAGTTGCTGAGACTGGCACACCGCCATCGGGGGCAAGCCCCCTCCCACATTGGATCTGCGTAGGGATCAGGCCAGTCCGGACTCGGCCAGCAACGCTTCAAGCCCCATCAAGTCCGGCACCTTCGCCACATGTTCGCCCACCTGTACCGCCGCCAGTTCCAGCGGGCACAGCGGGACGTCCACGTAGCTCAGTTCGCTGTCGAGCTTGTACGAGCGCGGGATTCCCTGGATCACCAGCGCAATGAACTTCAACGTCGGCCGCCCACCCAGTGCATTCAACACGACGATGCGAGAACGCTCGCCGGTCATGCTGGCTTCGCCGCACACGGCTTCGAAGCTGATCAAGGGGATTTGCCGATCGCGCCAGGTCACCTGGCGCAGGTACCACGGCGGTGCATCGCTGGCCGGTTCGCCGCGCTGGAAGTCGATCAGTTCGGCTACCGCAACGTTGGGCACTATCAGGTGACGGTCAGCCAGCGGCAGCAACAGCCCGGTGAGTTGGCTTGCGCGGTGGTCAAGCATGGGACTTGCTCCAATAAGCGATGCTTTCCAGCAGCACCGACTCCTGGTACGGCTTGCCGAGGTAGTCGTTGACGCCGATGGCCATGGCGCGGTCGCGGTGTTTCTGGCCGGTGCGCGAGGTGATCATGATGATCGGCAGGCGCATCAGGCGTGGATCGTTGCGCACCTGGATCGCCACTTCAAAGCCGTCCATGCGCGGCATTTCGATGTCGAGCAGCATCAGGTCCGGGGTGTGTTCCTCGAGCACGGCGAGGGCGTCGAGGCCGTCCTTGGCGGTCAGCACGTTCATGCCATTGCGCTCCAGCAGGCGGCTGGTGACCTTGCGCACGGTGACCGAGTCGTCCACCACCAGCACCAGCAGCGGGCGCTTTTTCAGCGGGTCATTGAGGATCAGCGGCGCGTCCACCGACTGCGCCGGCAACGCCGGTTGCCGCGCGCGGATATGCGCCAGCAGGTCGATGATCAACACCACACGGCCATCGCCCAGGATCGTCGCCCCGGACAAGCCCTGAACGCCCGCAAACTGCGGCCCCAGGCCCTTGACCACAATCTCGCGGGTCCCGGCCATGGCATCCACATGCACCGCCACGTGCCGTTCATTGCACTGCACCAGCAACACCGGCACCGGCTGGTACTGGCCGAGCAGTTTGGGGCGGCTGACGGTGTGCAGCAGGTCGCCGAGGTAAAACAGTTCGTAGACTTGGCCGGCATAGGCATAGCGCGGCGGATCTTGCTGGTAGTGCCCCGCTAGTTCATGGGGCGGCACGCGCACCAGGCCGTCGATGGTATTGAGCGGGATCGCATACTGATCGTCCGCGCACTGCACCATCAGCGCACGGTTGACCGACACGGTAAACGGCAGGCGAATCCGGAAATGCACACCCACGCCGGGGATCGAGTCGATCACCATCGAACCGCCGAGCTGGCGCACTTCTTCGTGCACCACGTCCATGCCCACACCGCGTCCGGAAATCTGGGTGATTTTTTCTGCAGTGGAAAACCCCGGTTGCAGGATGAACTGCAGCACGTCGCGGTCGCTGATCTCTTGATTGGGGTCGAGCAGGCCGCGCTTGATCGCCTTGCGGCGCACGGCTTCGAGGGGCACCCCGGCGCCGTCGTCGCGCATGTCGAAGACGATGTCGCCGCCTTCGTGGGTCAGGTCCAGGGTGATGCGCCCCTTCTCCGGCTTGCCCGCCTGAAGGCGCACTTCGCGGGACTCCAGGCCATGGTCGACGGCGTTGCGCAGCATGTGTTCCAGCGGCGCCGCCATGCGCTCCAGGACGTTGCGGTCCATTTCGCCCTCGGCATTGCCGACCACGAATTCGACGTCCTTGCCCAGTTCGCCCGCCACTTGGCGCACGATGCGCTTGAGGCGCGGCAGCATACGCTCGAACGGCACCATGCGCGTGCGCATCAGGCCTTCCTGCAGCTGGGTGTTGATACGCGCCTGTTGCTGCAGCAGGTCATGGGCGTCTTGATTGCGGCGCTCAAGGGTTTCTTTGAGGTCGAGTAAATCGGAGGCCGATTCGGACAACGCGCGGGACAATTGCTGCAATTGCGAATGGCGATCCATTTCCAGCGGGTCGAATTCTTCGTAGCCCAGGCGCTCGGCCTCGGCCTGCTGGCGACTGAAAAGCCGGCTCTGGGTTTCGGTGTCGAGGCGGCGCAGTTGGTCGCGCATGCGCTCGATGGTGGTTTCCACTTCCGTGAGCGCAGTGCGTGCGTCGTTGACTTGTTGCTCGATACGGCCGCGGAAGATCGATGTTTCGCCGGCCAGGTTGACCAGGTCGTCGAGCAGTTCGGCAGATATCTTCACCATGTCGGCGGCCGGGTCGACCGCCGCTTCCGCCTTACCCACCGGTAATGCCACCGGCACTACCGGCTCATCGCTGGGGTGCACCAGGCTTTTGATGCGCTCGATCAGCTTGTCCACCGAGCCCACCGGCAAGCCGTCCGCCACCGCATCGATCATCTGCGCCAGCCGGTCGTGGCAACCTTGCAGCAGCGCGAACAGCTCGGGCGACGGCGCGAGCAGCCCTGCGGACAGCCCCTCGTAGAGAAACTCCAACTCGTGGGCCAGGTCGCCAATCGGGCCGATCTCGACCATGCGTGCGCCGCCCTTGAGGGTGTGCAGGTCACGCAGCAGGGTTTCCACTTCCTGGCGGTTGCCGGGTTCGGCTTGCCAGCGCAGCAACGCGCTGCCGGAGCTGTCGAGAATATCGGCAGCTTCCTCGAGGAAAATATCCAGCAGCTCGGGGTCGGCACCCGAGGCTTCCGGTGACGCGACCGGGGCCGCCGAAAGGCTGCTGTGGCGCAGTTCGCGCAACCGTGTGACCAGCTCGGCACTGTCGCTCAGGGGCTGGTGCTGATGCAGTTCCTCCAACTGCAAGGCCAGGCGTTCGTGGCTGGCCATCAGCAGCTGGGACAGCTCGGTGGAATAGCTGTAGCGGCGGTCTACCAGACCCTCGTAGACGCATTCCAGCTCCTGGGCCAGGTCGCCCACTGGGCCGATTTCGGCCATGCGCGCACCGCCCTTGAGGGTGTGCAGGTCTCGCTGTAACGAGGACAACGGCGCCAGGCCGTCGGGCTCCAGCAACCAGCGCTTGAGCGATTGCCCGGCGCTGTCGAGGATATCCACCGCCTCTTCAAGGAAGATGTCGACGATCTCATCGTCCATCGCCGTGTGCCGGCTCAGCTCCTCGGTCGCAGCACCCAGCTCGGCGACACTCAGGCCACGGCTGCCGTCACGTTTGATCAGGCCGGTGGCAGAGGGATCGAGGGCGTCATCCAGCAACGCGCGCAGAGCCTGTACCCGTGCCGGCACCGGGCTGATTTCCTGCCCGGCCGCCAATTGGTCGAGCATATTGATCAGCGCTTCATGGGCCTGCTCGGCCTCCTGGAAGAACCGCTCGCTGACCGCCAGGCTGCTTTCTTCCACCGCGCCATACAGGTCGAGCAAGGCTTCGCACAATTGATCGATAGGGTGCAGGTCGGCGATGTGCGCGCCCTCGCCCAGGGTGGTCAGTTCGTCCAGCAGCGCGGTCAGTTCCTGGCGCTCGCCGGGGTGTTGCTGCCAGCGGCGCAGCAGGCTTTCGGCGTCGAGCAGGATGTCCATGCCCTGGGCCAGGAAGTTGCTGATCAGTTGCGGGTCGCACTTGACGCGCAGGCCGGTGCCGGGGGCGTTGAGCAGGTTTTCGAGCTGTTGGTCCAACAGGCCTTGGGTGCGCGTGACCAAGTCTGCGGCGCCCTTGATCGGCGCCAGGGGATCGCCGTCCAGGTCACGCAATCCCTTTTGCAACAGGCCCTCGGCTTCCAGCAACAACTCGATTTCGTCCAGGTCCAGCGGCACACGGTGCGCCTTGTATTCGCGGGTCAGGTGGTCGAGCGGACGTACCAGTTCGGCAATCGGCAACACGCCGGCCATGTAGGCGCTGCCCTTGAGGGTATGCAGGGCGCGTTGCAATTCATCACTGACCTGCAGCGGCAGGTGTTCGGCGGCCTGTTGCAGGAACTGGTCGAGGCTGTCCAGATGGCTCTGGGCTTCATTGCGGAAGATCTCCAGCAACATCGGATCGTGGGGCTCGGCGACCGGTACCTGGGCGCCGCTGGCCAACCCGTGGGCGCGGGCAGCGAGGGCGTCGACCTCATCGCGCTGGCGCTGGTCGTCAGTGGCGAAGTCGGCGATCAACTCCGGCAGCAGCGCCACCGCGTCATCCAGCACCTGCTGCACTTCAGGGCCCATGGCCACGTTGCGCTCAAGCACGCGGTTGAGCAGGTTTTCCACGGCCCAGGCCAGTTCCGCCATCACCAGGGCGCGGACCATACGGCCGCTGCCTTTCAGGGTGTGGAAGGCACGGCGCATTTCGCCCTGGGCGGTTTTTTCCGTGCTGTCGGGCAGGTAACGGTGCAGCACTTCGAGGACTTCATCGGCTTCCTCGAGGAAGACTTCGCGCAACTCATCGTCAACCGGCGCTTCGTCGGGTGGGGGCGGCTGCAAGCTCCCCGGGCGCTGCAGGGCCGGAGGGTTGAGGCGCGAGGTGGGACTGGCCAGCGCATCGAATTGGGACTGGCTTGGCGCGCTGTCGCCGGACAGGGCGCCGTCGGGCGCAACCAATGCCTGGCGCCAGGGTTTTTCCACCGGCAGGTAGCCCAGCGCACTCAGGCCCTGGGTGGCCAGTTCCAGCATTTTTTCCCCAGCGGCGTCGGGGTCCTGGAGCATGCGTTCCAGGTAGTACTCCAGGCTGCTGATCACCTCGGCGAAATGCGCCAACGGCGCTTGGCCGGGTGCGGCATCGTTGACCATCAATTGCTCATCGACGTAATCGGTACAGCCGCGCATCAAGCTCGCCGCGCGAGGCAGTGGAATCATCGCCAGGGCGCCGCGCACCTGGCTCAGCAGTTCCGGCAGGGATTCCAGGCGTTGGCGGTCCCAATCGGCCTCGATGCAATCGATCACCAACTCTTTGGCCTGGCGCAGGCATTGGCAGGACTCGCGGATCACCAATTGGTGGATCTGGGTCAGGTCGGTGGTCGGCAGACGACTCTCTTCGCGGCTCTCCGGCTCCACCGTGCCGACCATCCCGGCCAACGTGGCTTCGACGTAGAGCAACGCCCCGGCAACGTCCATCAGTACGGCGTCACTGGGTTCGCGCTGGCCCTGCACCAGGCTCAAGACCACGGCGAGCTGGTCGATGATCACTTTGCGCGGCTGGCCGAAACCGAGGACCGCCAGGGTATCGGCGATCTGCCGCAGCGGCGCCAGCAGCGGGTCAAGGTCCTGGGTGTGCTGGCGGTCGCTGCGCACGAACAGATCGAGGCGTTCCTTGACCCGCACCAGCTCTTCGCACAATGCGCCGAGCACCGAGCCCATGGCGTTGCGGTCCGGCCCGGCCAGGCGCGCCCGCTCGGCATCCACCACGGCACTGTCGGGCAGGGCCTCGTCCAGGCCGTAGCGCTCCTTCAGGCTTTGCATGCGCGGCGTTGGCCGGGTGACTTTGGCGACGTAGAACAGCAGGCTCTTGAGCAACTCATCCGGCGCCGGCTGGTTGATCCCGACAATGCCCTGGGCCAGCAGGCGCTTGAGTTGCTTGCCGCTGGCCTTGAGCAGGCTGCGCAGTGCCGGGCTGTTGGCGATCACCCCGGTGAGCATGCCTTCGACCAGCGCCGAGGTGACCTGCCACAACGGCAACAGCGGCGCGCCCTGGCACAGCGCTTCCAGGCGCGCGAACACCCGCGCCATGTCTTCCAGGTTGCTCGGGCCGTGGTCCTCGCGCAGCAACCCGGCCAGGGCTTGCTGCAGCAGTGCGTGCCATTGGCGCAGTTGTTCGTGAATGTCCGGCGGCGTGCGCTGAACCAGCGCCTCGTCGGGCAGCGGCGCGATCGTCAGCAGCTGCGGGCTGAACAAGCTGGTCTCCGACAGCAGGCCTTCACCGCGGGCGCTGCGCAAATCGTTGAGCAGCGGCAACACCACCAGCGGCAGGTCGCGACGGGCGCTGTGCACGCGGTCCAGGTACAGCGGCAATTGGCCGAGGGCCTGTTGCAGCAGGCGGATGCTTTCGTCGCGCTGGCTGACCTGCCCGGCCTGCAGCGCGAGCGCCAGGGCTTCGATCTCTTCAGCCAGCAGGGCCGCGCCGTAGAACTCGACCATTTGCAGCGCGCCGTGCACCTGGTGGATACCGGCCAGGCACGCATCAATGCCGTCGCCGGTTTCAACATAAGTGTCCAGCGCCGAACGGGCCTGTTTCAGGGTTTCGGCAATGTCGCCCTTGACCCATTCGAGGGCCACGTAGTCGTGCCGATCAACCATAACTGCTCCGCTTAGAATTCATGAGTTGCTGGTGTTCTTGAAACCAATGGAGATCAACTGTGGGAGGGGGCTTGCTCCCGATAGCGGTGGTTCAGCTGATGGATCAAGTGACTGATGCACCGCCATCGGGAGCAAGCCCCCTCCCACATTTGGATCGCATTTCAGTCATCTGCCTGCTTGGCAGCCGGCAAGGTAAAACCTGACACCGACCTGCGCAACTGACTGGCCATCTTCGCCAGGTTACCAATACTTTCGGCGGTCGCCGTGGAACCGGACGACGTCTGCGTGGTGATCTGCTGAATCACATTCATGGTCAGGGAAATCTGCCCCGCCGACGAGGTCTGCTGCTGCGCCGCGTTCGAGATGCTCTGGATCAGCGCCGCCAGGGTTTTCGAGACGCCTTCGATCTCTTCCAGCGCCACCCCGGCGTCCTGAGCCAGGCGCGCGCCGCGCACCACTTCGGTGGTGGTCTGTTCCATGGAAATCACGGCTTCATTGGTGTCGGCCTGGATCGCCCGCACCAGGGTTTCGATCTGCCGGGTGGCGGCCGATGAGCGTTCGGCCAGCCGTTGCACTTCATCGGCCACCACCGCAAAACCGCGCCCGGCATCCCCGGCCATGCTCGCCTGGATCGCGGCGTTCAGGGCGAGAATGTTGGTCTGGTCGGCGATGTCGTCGATCAGGCTGACGATGTCGCCGATCTCCTGGGACGATTCCCCCAGGCGCTTGATGCGCTTGGCGGTGTCCTGGATCTGTTCGCGGATGTTGTCCATGCCGTGGATGGTGTTGTGCACCACCTCGTTGCCCTTGTTGGCGATCTCTACCGAACGCTCCGCCACCGCTGAGGACTCGGCGGCGTTGGCTGACACCTGGTCGATGGACTGGGCCATCTGGTTGATCGCGGTGGAGGCTTCGGCGATCTGCTGGGCCTGATGCTCCGAGGCCTGGGCCAGGTGCATGGCGGTGGCCTGGGTCTCCTGCACCGCGCCGGCGACTTGCCCGGCGGTGAGGTTGATGGTCGCCACCAGGTCGCGCAGCTGATCCACCGAATAGTTGATCGAATCGGCAATGGTGCCGGTGAAGTCTTCGGTGACCGAGGCCGTGACGGTCAGGTCGCCGTCAGCCAAGTCTTCGATTTCGTCCAGCAGACGCATGATCGCGTTCTGATTACGCTCATTTTTCTCGGCGGTTTCATGCAGTTGGCGGTTGGTCTCGCGCACCATCACCAGGCCGATCAGGATGATCGACGCCAGCGCCAAAAGCCCCAGCACATAGCCGCCGAGGGTATCCAGACTGCGCCCGCCAGCGAGGTTTTCAAAACCGGTGGCCAGGTGCGAGGCTTCATCGAGCAGGGTTTGCGACAGGTTGAAAATATTGCTCGCCGAAGCGCGTACCTGAAACAGCTGCGGCGAGGTTTCGAGAATTTCATCGACGGAACCCGAGACGAATTCGAACAGTTCGGCAATTTCCCCCAACCGGGCGCGGGCATCAGGGTCTTCGACCTGGGTGATGCGCAGGCCGGGGTTGCCGTTGAGCATGCCATTGAGCACCACGCCAAAACGGTTGGCGTCGCGACCGAAGGCATCGGCGGCCTGCACCGCGGTTTCGTCGCCGGCGAGCACAGTGTTGACCGCGCCCAGGATGCGCTCCGCCAGCAATGACTGGCGCTGGGCCAGTGCCACCTGGCTCGCAGGGGCGCCGCGCTGGAGCAATATGTCGACGACTTTTTCCGACTCTATCTGCAACTGCGGCACGGTCTCGGCGAGGGTGGCGGCCACCTGGTGCAATGACAGCACGGTCTGTTCGCTGGCGAGAATGGCGTCGGTATTTTTCAGCAGGGCTTCCCAGTCGGTCTGCACCGCACGCATTTCAGCGCGTACGGCGCTGGGTGCGGCCGGCAAGCCGGTTTGCGGGTCGCCTTTTTTCAAGTAGCCCCAGCGCTGGGCAAAGTCGTTGCGCGCCTCGCCCAGCAGTTTGAACGCGGCCGCCTTGCCAGCGGCGGCTTCGGTAGCGTTCTTGGCGATGCGCTGGGACAGCACCCGCAGTTCGCCCGCGTGGCCGATGTACTGTTTGTCGTAGGTGGACTGCGTGTTGAGGTACGCGAAGTTGGCGAACAACAGCATGATGAACACGATCAGGGCGATAAACAGCACGATGATCTGCGAGCGGCTGCGCGAGGCGGCCTGGGGTTTGGGCGTGGTCACGGTGCTCATGCGGCAACATCCATGAAGCCTGGAGCCTGGGCCAGGGCGAAGGGGCTGAAGACCTGCCACTGCGGGTCGCCATCGAATTGGCCCTGGATAAACGGCGCGCCAGCGGCGGTACTCGCCTGCCAGGCGTCCAGTGCGAAATGCTGCATGCCCACCACCTCGTCCACCAGCAACCCGACAAACAGATCGTTGAATTCCACCACCAGCACCCGCCGTTGCTTGCGCGCCTTGGACAGTGCCTGGCCGAGGAACCCGCCCAGGTCCATCACCGGCAGCAAGCGCCCGCGCAGGTTGGCCACGCCCTTGACCCAGGGCTTGACGCCGGGCATCAGGGTACAGCGCGGCTCATGCAGTACCTCGGCGACTTCGCCCATGGGCGCCACAAACCATTGCTGCCCCAGGCGAAAGCCAATCCCGCTCCAGCGTTGCAGGCGGGTTTCCTGGGATGGCAGGTCGGCGGCCAGCAGGCGGCAGCGGCGGTCGATGTCCAGCAGCAGCTCAAAGGCGGTTTGCGACTCGGTCATGATGGCGTGCCGTCAACCGGCCAGCACCTTGTTCAGCGTGGCGATCAGGGTTTCTTCATCGACCGGCTTGGTCAGGTAGTCCTTGGCGCCCTGGCGCGCGCCCCAGATCTTGTCGGTTTCCTGGTCCTTGGTGGTGATGATGATGATCGGGATGCCGTTGGTTTCCGGCTCTTTGGACAACTGGCGCGTGGCCTGGAAGCCATTGAGGCCCGGCATCACGATGTCCATCAGCACCGCGTCGGGTTTTTCCTGGCGGGCCAGGGCCACGCCGTCCGCGCCATTTTCGGCTTTCAACACCTGGTGACCATGCTTTTCCAGCATGCCGGTCAGTTTGTACATTTCGGTCGGCGAATCGTCGACGATCAGAACACGTGCCATGGTTTTCCCCACTACATTGGTCGGCGCCGGCCCCTTTGAGGCGGCGTCAGTGTGCTTGTTCTACTGCGGCGAAGGCAGGCACATAGGCCTTGATCGCACCCAGCAGTTCTTCCTTGCTGAAAGGCTTGGTCAAAAACTGATCGACACCCACGATACGCCCCTTGGCCTTGTCGAACAGGCCGTCCTTGGAGGACAGCATGATCACCGGGATCGACTTGAACGCCGGGTTGTTCTTCACCAGCGCGCAGGTCTGGTAGCCATCCAGGCGCGGCATCATGATGTCGACAAAGATAATGTGCGGGTGATGGTCCACGATTCGGGCCAGGGCATCGAAACCGTCAATGGCCGTGATGACCTCGCACCCCATGTTCTTCAACAGCGTCTCGGCGGTGCGGCGGATCGTTTTCGAATCGTCGATCACCATCACTCTCAAGGCGTTGGAATGCTGTTCCATAGTTGCTCTACCATCGCCACAGCGAATCGGTTTTCGGTGTGTACTGCCTGATCTCTCACAGAATGAGCGCCACAAGCCTTGGAATTCAAGGGCTGCTGCGCCGTGGCAGTCTTTTTAGCACAGTCTCCGGGCGCAATCTATCGAGGCGCCCGCCTGGTGGTTTTTCCTTGACCCACAACAGCCGCAGCGCCACTCTGACGCCACTTTTATGCGCCCTAATTTGCTAGAGGAAATCCCCCATGAGCGTTCGCGTCGGCATTGTCATGGACCCTATCGCCAGCATTTCCTATAAAAAGGACAGCTCGCTGGCCATGCTCCTGGCCGCCCAGGCCCGCGGCTGGACCCTGTTCTATATGGAACAGCGCGACCTTTACCAGGGCGACGGCGAGGCCCGTGCGCGGATGCGCCCGTTGCAGGTATTCGCCAACCCCGAGAAGTGGTTCGAACTGCAGGATGAAATCGACAGCCCCCTGAGCGACCTGGACGTGATCCTGATGCGCAAGGACCCGCCGTTCGACATGGAATTCGTTTATTCCACCTACCTGCTGGAGCAGGCCGAACGCGCCGGCGTGTTGATCGTCAACAAGCCGCAAAGCCTGCGCGACTGCAATGAAAAACTGTTCGCCACGCTGTTCCCGCAGTGCACGCCGCCGACCGTGGTCAGCCGCCGCGCCGACGTGCTGCGTGAGTTCGCCGCCAAGCACGGTGATGTGATCCTCAAGCCGCTGGACGGCATGGGCGGCACCTCGATCTTCCGTCACCGCGCGGGCGACCCGAACCTGTCGGTGATCCTGGAAACCCTGACCGCGCTGGGCACCCAGCAGATCATGGGCCAGGCCTACCTGCCAGCGATCAAGGACGGCGACAAACGCATCCTGATGATCGACGGCGAGCCGGTGGATTATTGCCTGGCGCGCATCCCGGCGGCCGGCGAGACCCGTGGCAACCTGGCGGCCGGTGGCCGTGGTGAAGCGCGGCCGTTGTCGGACAAGGACCGCTGGATCGCCGCTCAAGTCGGCCCGACCCTTCGCGAAAAAGGTCTGCTGTTCGTAGGACTTGACGTAATTGGCGAAAACCTCACCGAGATCAACGTCACCAGCCCGACCTGTATTCGCGAGATTGATAACGCATTTGGCACGAACATCGGCGAAATGCTGATGGCGGCCATTGAGCGCAAGCTACAAGCCAAGTGACATAGAACAGCCGGACATAAACCAACATTGCGTTATCATGCGCCACCTGTGAAACGCGCGATGTTGGTTTTCTTGTCATGACGCTCCCGTCCGAACTGCCCCCCGAACTCTCCCACAGCGGCGTGCGCCCGGCTGATCGGCTCGGATTTACCTTGTTTCTGGCAGCGCTGATTCACCTCGCACTGATCCTCGGCCTGGGCTTCACCATGGTCGAGCCCAAGCAGATCACCAAAACCCTGGAAATCACGCTGGCCACCTTCAAGAGCGATAAAAAGCCCGAGAAGGCCGATTTTCTCGCCCAGGAGAACCAGCAAGGCAGCGGCACGCTCGACAAGAAAGCCGTGCCCAAGACCACCGAAGTGGCACCGTTCCAGGACAACAAGGTCAACAAAGTCACCCCACCGCCGGCTCCCAGGCCTGAAGTCAAACAGACCACGCCCAAGGCTGCCGTGACCACGGTTGCGCCCAAACCGCAAAAAGCTCCGACCCAGCGCGAAAAGACCAAGACCGAGCCCAAACCCGAGCCCGTCAAGCCTGCGCCAACGTTCGATAGCTCGACGCTGTCCGACGAGATTTCCAGCCTCGAAGCCGAACTGGCCCACGAACAGCAGCTCTACGCCAAGCGCCCGCGCATCTACCGCCTGAACGCCGCCTCGACCATGCGCGACAAAGGCGCCTGGTATAAGGACGAATGGCGCAAGAAAGTCGAGCGCATCGGCAACCTCAACTATCCGGAGGAGGCGCGCCGCCAGCAGATCTACGGCAATTTGCGCTTGCTGGTGTCGATCAACCGCGATGGTTCGCTGTATGAAGTGCAGGTACTGGAGTCGTCCGGCCAGCCCTTGCTGGACCAGGCCGCCCAGCGCATCGTGCGCCTGGCCGCGCCCTTCGCGCCTTTTACGGGCGACTTGAACGATGTGGACCGCCTGGAAATCATCCGCACCTGGAAATTCGCCAAGGGTGACCGCCTTTCCAGCAACTAATCGCCGGATCATTCCCACGCTCCGCGTGGGAATGCTGCCCCGGACGCTCCGCGTCCTGTTTTAAAGCCGCGACGCTGAGCGTCACCGGATACGTTCCCACGCAGAGCGTGGGAACGATCAGCAGAGCGTGGGAATGATCAGTAACTCCCAGCTTGTCAGTTCGCCCCTCCAACGCCACACTAGTGGACATGAAAAATGTCAGCCCGACCTACCTCAAGCATCACTTCCTGATCGCCATGCCCCATATGGCCGACCCGAACTTTGCGCAGACCTTGACCTACATCGTCGAGCACACGGCCAATGGTGCCATGGGGCTGGTGGTGAACCGCCCGCAGGAGCTGAACCTGGCCGATATCCTCGAGCAGCTGCGCCCGGAAATCGATCCGCCAGCCAGCTGCCAAGGCGTGCCGATCTACATCGGCGGGCCGGTGCAGACCGATCGTGGCTTCGTGTTGCACCCCAGCGGGCCGAAGTTCCAGGCCACGGTAGACCTTGAGGGCGTCTCGCTGTCCACGTCCCAGGATGTGTTGTTCGCGATTGCCGACGGCGTCGGCCCCGAGCAAAGTGTGATCACTCTGGGATACGCCGGTTGGGAAGCCGGGCAGTTGGAGGCCGAACTGGCCAGCAATGCCTGGCTGACCTGCCCGTTCGACGCCGACATCCTCTTCAATACCGCCAGCGAACTGCGCCTGGAAGCCGCCGCCGCCAAGCTGCGGGTCAACCTCAGCCTGTTGACCAGCCAGGCGGGGCACGCCTGATGGCTTTGCGTCTGATCCTGGGGTTCGACTACGGCACCAAACAGATCGGCGTGGCAGTGGGCCAGGTGATTACCGGCCAGGCCCGCGAGCTGTGCACATTGAAGGCCCAGAACGGCGTGCCGGACTGGAACCAGGTTGAAGCGCTGATCAAGGAATGGAAGCCCGATGCCGTCGTGGTCGGCCTGCCCCTGAACATGGACGGCACGCCCAGCGAGATGTGCCTGCGCGCCGAAAAGTTCGCGCGCCGCCTCAATGGCCGCTACAACCTGCCCTTCTATACCCACGACGAGCGCCTGACCACCTTTGAAGCCAAGGGCGAGCGCCGTGACCGTGGCGGGCAGAAGGGCAGCTACCGCGACAACCCCGTGGATGCCATCGCCGCCGCCCTGTTGCTGCAGGGTTGGCTGGATGAAAACACCGCTTTATTTGAATCCTGACCCGCCGCGATCCTGTGGGAGCGGGCTTGCCCGCGAAGAACGTTAACGATACCGCGTGAAGGCTGGATGAACGCGGTGCCCATGAGTTTTTCGCGAGCAAGCTCGCTCCTACACACTTAATAAGGAGCCACCATGAGCCTGCCCAATCCCGCCGACCTGATCAGCCAGATGGCAATACGCCTCAAGACGCACCTGGAACACCGTGCCATCGGCGAACCGCGCTTTATCGGCATCCGCACCGGTGGTGTGTGGGTGGCCCAGGCATTGCTGGAAGAGTTGGGCAGTGATTCGCCCCTGGGCACGCTGGATGTGTCCTTCTACCGTGACGATTTCAGCCAGAACGGCCTGCATCCGCAAGTGCGCCCCTCACAGCTGCCGTTCGAGATCGAAGGCCAGCACCTAGTGCTGATCGACGACGTATTGATGAGCGGGCGTACCATACGCGCAGCCATGAATGAGCTGTTCGACTACGGCCGCCCGGCCAGTATCACCCTGGTGTGCCTGCTGGACCTGGAGGCTGGGGAATTGCCGATCAGCCCGGATGTGGTCGGTGCGACGCTGTCTTTGCAAGCCCACCAGCGGGTAAAATTGTCCGGTCCAACGCCGCTCGAACTCGAACTGCAAGACCTTGCCCTTTAACCCGCCTTGTAAAAGAGTCCCCGCGATGACGCCTCTAGATGCCAAGCGCCCGCTGCAGCTCAATGCTCAGGGTCAGTTGCAACATTTCTTGTCCCTCGATGGTTTGCCCCGCGAACTGCTCACCGAAATCCTCGACACCGCTGACTCGTTCCTCGAAGTCGGTGGCCGGGCGGTGAAAAAAGTCCCGCTGCTGCGCGGCAAGACCATCTGCAACGTGTTCTTCGAGAACTCCACGCGCACTCGCACCACTTTTGAGCTGGCCGCCCAGCGGCTGTCGGCCGACGTGATCACGCTGAACGTGTCCACCTCGTCGGCCAGCAAGGGCGAAACCCTGCTCGACACCTTGCGCAACCTGGAAGCCATGGCCGCCGACATGTTCGTAGTACGCCACGGCGATTCCGGCGCGGCGCATTTCATCGCTGAACATGTCTGCCCGAATGTGGCGATCATCAATGGCGGCGATGGCCGCCACGCCCACCCGACCCAGGGCATGCTCGACATGCTCACCATCCGTCGGCACAAAGGCAGTTTTGAAAACCTTTCGGTGGCCATCGTCGGCGACATCCTGCACTCGCGGGTCGCGCGCTCGAACATGCTGGCCCTGAAGACTTTGGGCTGCCCGGACATTCGCGTGATCGCACCGAAAACCTTGCTGCCCGTTGGGGTCGAACAGTACGGCGTGAAGGTCTACACCGACATGGCCGAAGGCCTCAAGGATGTCGACGTGGTGATCATGTTGCGCCTGCAACGCGAACGCATGGCCGGTGGCCTGCTGCCGAGCGAGGGCGAGTTCTACCGCCTGTTCGGCCTGACCACCGCACGCCTGGCCGGTGCCAAGCCGGATGCCATCGTGATGCACCCCGGCCCGATCAACCGAGGGGTGGAAATCGAGTCGGCGGTGGCGGACGGCCCGCAGTCGGTGATTCTCAACCAGGTGACCTACGGCATCGCCATCCGCATGGCCGTGCTGTCCATGGCCATGAGCGGGCAAACCGCGCAACGACAATTCGAGCAGGAGAACGCCCAGTGAAGCTCAGCATCCTCGGCGCCCGCGTCATCGATCCGGCCAGTGGCCTGGATCGCGTTACCGACCTTCATCTGGACGCCGGCAAGCTCGTCGCCATTGGCGCAGCGCCGGCAGGCTTTCTTGCCGTCGAGCGCATCGACGCCAAAGGCCTGGTGGCCGCGCCAGGGCTGGTGGACCTTAACGTCGCCCTGCGCGAGCCGGGCTACAGCCGCAAAGGCAACATCACCAGCGAAACCCGCGCGGCCGCCGCCGGTGGCGTGACCAGCCTGTGCTGCCCGCCGAACACCAAGCCGATCCTCGATACCTCGGCGGTCACCGAGTTGATCCTCGACCGTGCTCGTGAAGCGGGTAATTGCAAAGTGTTCCCTGTCGGTGCCTTGAGCAAAGGCCTGGAAGGCGAACAACTGGCTGAGCTGATCGCCTTGCGCGACGCCGGTTGCGTGGCGTTCAGCAACGGCCTGGAAAGCTTTCGCAGCAGCCGTACCTTGTGCCGTGCCCTGGAATACGCGGCCACCTTCGACCTGACGGTGATCTTCCATTCCCAGGACCGCGACCTGGCTGAAGGCGGCCTGGCCCATGAAGGCGCGGTGGCCAGCTTCCTCGGCTTGCCGGGCATCCCGGAAACCGCAGAAACCGTGGCCCTGGCCCGTGATTTGTTGCTGGTGGAACAAAGCGGCGTACGCGCGCACTTCAGCCAACTGACCAGCGCCCGCGGCGTCGCCCTGATCGCCCAGGCCCAGGCGCGCGGCTTGCCGGTCACGGCAGACGTCGCCCTGTACCAGCTGATCCTGACCGACGAAGCGCTGATCGACTTCTCCAGCCTCTATCATGTGCAGCCGCCGCTGCGCACCCTGGCCGACCGTGAAGGTTTGCGCGCGGCAGTAAAGTCGGGCGTGGTCTCGGCGATTTCCAGCCACCACCAGCCCCACGAGCGCGATGCCAAGCTGGCGCCGTTTGGCGCCACCGAGCCGGGTATCAGCAGCGTCGAGCTGCTGCTGCCGCTGGCGATGACCTTAGTGGAGGATGGCTTGCTGGACCTGCCTACATTGCTGGCACGTCTGAGCACCGGCCCGGCCCAGGCCTTGCGCTTGCCGGCGGGCCAGCTGGCGGTGGGGTCGGCGGCGGACCTGGTGCTATTTGACCCGGCCAGCTCCACGGTTGCCGGGGAGCACTGGCTGTCCAAGGGGGAGAATTGCCCGTTCATTGGCCACAGCCTGCCGGCAACGGTGCGGTACACATTGATGGATGGGCGGATTAGCTACCAGGCTTGAAGCGGGCACGGTAAAAAATGTGGGAGGGGGCTTGCTCCCGATCGCGGTGGATCAGTCAGCTTATCTGTAGCTGACCCACTGCAATCGGGGGCAAGCCCCCTCGCACATTTTGATTTTCACCAGACTTGAAGATCAGCGTCCAGCATTACGCTCGGCATTGCGGATCGAAATCTGGCTGTTCAATGTCCAGAAGTCGTACAGCACCCCCACCAGGAACAAACCACCGGTCAGCAGGTAGATCAGGCCGGTGATCCATTTGCCCTGGTACATCCGGTGCACACCGAACACGCCCAGGAATGCCAACAGAATCCAGGCCACGTTGTACTCGATGGGCCCGGCGGTAAAACGCAGGTCAGCTTCACGGTCCATGGCCGGGATCAGGAACAGGTCGATCAGCCAGCCAATGCCGAGCAGGCCGAAGGTGAAAAACCAGATCGTGCCGGTGACCGGCTTGCCGTAATAGAAGCGATGCGCTCCGGTAAAACCGAAAATCCATAGCAGGTAACCGATCACCTTGCTGTGGGTGTCTTGCTGCGAAGCAACCTGTTGATAGGTGTTCATGAACTACCTCTTTTCACTCAATAGATAAATTTGTTCATTTTTTTTGTGACTTTTTTACGGGCGCCCGACGTACGGCAAATGGTATCTTCCTGCCCTCAAAGCCTTATGCCGCCTGACTTGTGTCGGACAATTGCGACGAATCGTCGCGTTTTTGCTGAATTTGACCCCAAGGTTCAGTCGACAAACGGCCTGAGAACGACACCAAAACCTGTTATAAAGTTGCGCGCAAACCCATAAGAGCCACGCCTAATGCGACCATTTTTCAAGACATGGCTAACCATTTGCCTATTAATGCCACTGGCCGCCCACGCCACCAATCGTGAGCAACGTCTTCCAAACGTTAACGGTTTTACCCCTAAAGTTCATAGCACGCCTAGCACCGCCAAATCGGTAAAGCCGACTGTCAGCCGCCCGACTCAACTGAGCAAGGCCCACGGTAAAACGCTTTCCACCCAGCTGGCCGTGAATACCAAGCAAAGCAGCGATGTTCTCAGCCGTGCCGTCAACGTGCTCGGTACTCCTTATCGTTGGGGCGGCAGCAGCCCAAGTAAAGGGTTCGACTGCAGCGGCCTGGTGAAATATGCGTTCAACGATGTCAAGGCCGTGGATTTGCCGCGCACGTCCAACGCCATGGCCGCCGGCCACGGGTTGAAAGTCGATCGCAAAGACCTGAAGCCGGGCGATTTGTTGTTCTTCAAGCTCAAGAGCCGCCAGGTCAACCACGTTGCTATCTACCTGGGCAACGACCGCTTCATCCACGCGCCGCGTCGTGGCAAGTCGGTGAGCATCGACACGCTGAAAAAGCCGTTCTGGGACAAGAACTACGTGATCGCCAAGCGGGTGCTGCCCAAAGAGCAGAACAACACCCTGCGGATCGTGCAGCGCTGATTCCAGGCTGAAATGCAGTCAATGTGGGAGGGGGCTTGCTACCGATAGCAGAGTGTCATTCAACAGATTTGTTGGCTGATCTACCGCTATCGGGAGCAAGCCCCCTCCCACATTTGGTTTCATTGTTTGCTGAAACTCATATGTCTGCTGGCACCCTCGCCTTTTCTCGCGCGTCGTCCCGACTGATCACGCCCTGCGCGACCAACGCCTTCAAACTCATATCCAGCGTCTTCATCCCCACTGCCCCACCGGTCTGGATGGCCGAGACCATCTGCGCCACCTTGTCTTCGCGGATCAGATTACGAATGGCCGGCGTGCCCAGCATGATTTCGTGAGCCGCGGCACGTCCGCCGCCGATCTTCCTGACCAGCACCTGGGACACCACCGCCTGCAGCGACTCCGACAGCATCGAGCGGACCATGGCCTTTTCCCCGGCCGGGAACACGTCCACCAGCCGGTCTACCGTCTTTGCCGCCGAGGTGGTGTGCAAGGTGCCAAATACCAGATGGCCGGTCTCAGCGGCCGTCAGCGCCAGGCGGATGGTTTCCAGGTCGCGCAGCTCGCCCACCAGGATCACATCCGGGTCTTCGCGTAGCGCCGAGCGCAGGGCCACCGAAAAGCTGTGGGTATCGCGATGCACCTGGCGCTGGTTGATCAGCGCCATTTTCGGCCTGTGGATAAATTCAATGGGGTCTTCCAGCGTGAGGATATGCTGGCGCCGATGCCGATTGAGGTAATCGATCATCGCCGCCAGCGTGGTGGACTTGCCCGACCCGGTGGGCCCGGTCACCAGCACCAGGCCACGGGGTAGCAACGCGATACGCTGGAACACCTCGCCCAAGCCAAGGCTTTCCAGGCTCTGGATGTCGGTGGGGATGGTGCGAAACACGGCGCCAACGCCACGCGCCTGCTGGAACACATTCGCGCGAAAGCGCGCCACGCCGGGCAACTCGAACGCAAAATCCGTTTCAAGAGATGTTTCGAAATCCTTTTGTTGGTATTGGTTGAGCAAAGGGCTCAGTAAATCCGCCACCTGCGTGCCGGCCAGTATCGGGCTGTCCAGCGGCCAGACCTCGCCATCGATGCGCAGCATCGGCGCCAGGCCGGCCGACAAATGCAGGTCGGAGGCGCCTCGGCGCACGCTGGCCGTCAGTAATTCAGTGATATCCATAGGGCTTTCCATTTCCAGTAGAATGCCGCGGACTCCATATCCACGGGCGCAACTTGAATGTCGACGATAGCAGACAACATCGGCCTGGTTAGCCAGCGCATCCGCGCCGCCGCCGACGCCGTGCAGCGTGACGCAAGCAGCATCCACCTGCTGGCCGTGAGCAAGACCAAACCGGCGCAAGCCGTGCGCGAAGCCTTTGCCGCCGGGATGCATGACTTTGGTGAAAACTATCTGCAGGAAGCCCTGGGCAAACAGGCCGAATTAACCGACTTGCCCTTGAGTTGGCACTTCATCGGCCCCATTCAATCGAACAAGACTCGCGCGATCGCCGAGAACTTCGCTTGGGTGCATTCCGTGGACCGCCTGAAAATCGCACAACGTCTGTCCGAACAACGCCCTGCCGACCTGCCGGCGCTGAATATCTGCATCCAGGTCAACGTCAGTGGCGAAGCCAGCAAGTCCGGCTGTACGCCCGCCGACCTGCCGGCCCTGGCCAACGCCATCAGCGCCCTGCCGCGCCTGAAGCTGCGGGGCCTGATGGCGATCCCCGAGCCGACTGACGATCGCGCGGCGCAGGATACGGCGTTCGCCACGGTGCGCGAGCTGCAAGCCAGCCTGAACCTGCCACTCGACACACTTTCCATGGGCATGAGCCACGACCTCGAGTCGGCCATCGCTCAAGGCGCCACCTGGGTGCGGATCGGTACCGCGCTGTTTGGCGCCCGCGACTACGGCCAGCCGTGAAATGGCTGACGTTCATCTAGCTAAGGACCTGTCATGAAAGACATGCGTATTGCCTTTATCGGCGCCGGTAACATGGCAGCCAGCCTGATCGGCGGCCTGCGGGCCAAGGGCCTGGACGCTGCGCAGATTCGCGCCAGCGATCCCGGTGCCGAAACCCGCGCCCGCGTCAGCGCCGAACACGGCATTGAAACCTTTGCCGACAACGCCGAAGCCATCAAGGGCGTCGACGTCATTGTGCTGGCGGTCAAACCCCAGGCCATGAAGGCCGTGTGCGAAAGCCTGCGCCCAAGCCTGCAGGCGCATCAGTTGGTGGTGTCCATCGCTGCCGGCATCACCTGCGCCAGCATGAACACCTGGCTCGGTGCCCAACCGATCGTACGTTGCATGCCGAATACGCCGTCCTTGTTGCGCCAGGGCGTGAGCGGTTTGTACGCCACCGCCGACGTCAGCGCCGCACAGCGTGACCAGGCCCAGCAACTGTTATCCGCCGTGGGCATTGCCCTGTGGCTGGAGCAGGAGCAGCAACTGGACGCAGTCACCGCCGTTTCCGGCAGCGGCCCGGCGTACTTCTTCCTGTTGATCGAAGCCATGACCGCCGCCGGCGTGAAACTGGGCCTGCCTGCCGACGTTGCCGAGCAACTGGCCGAGCAAACCGCCCTGGGCGCCGCGAAGATGGCGGTGACCAGCGATGTGGATGCGGCCGAGCTGCGCCGTCGCGTAACCTCTCCGGGCGGCACCACGCACGCCGCTATCGAATCATTCCAGGCCGGTGGCTTTGAAGCCCTGGTGGAAAAAGCACTGGGTGCTGCGGCACATCGTTCCGCCGAAATGGCTGAGCAACTGGGCAAATAGTCGTCACTTACCAAGGTAAACAAACATGCTCGGAATCAATGACGCTGCCATCTTCATCATCCAGACCCTGGGCAGCCTGTACCTGCTGATCGTGCTGATGCGCTTTATCCTGCAACTGGTGCGGGCGAACTTCTACAACCCGTTGTGCCAGTTCGTGGTCAAGGCCACCCAACCACTGCTCAAGCCGCTGCGCCGGGTGATACCGAGCCTGTTCGGGCTGGACATGTCGTCGCTGGTACTGGCACTGCTGCTGCAGATCCTGCTGTTCGTGGTGATTCTGATGCTCAACGGCTACCAGGCCTTCACGGTGCTGCTGTTGCCATGGGCGCTGATCGGCATTTTCTCGCTGTTTTTGAAGATCATCTTCTGGTCGATGATCATCAGCGTGATCCTCTCGTGGGTTGCCCCCGGCAGCCGCAGCCCAGGCGCCGAGTTGGTCTACCAGATCACCGAACCGGTGCTGGCGCCGTTCCGCCGCCTGATCCCCAACCTGGGCGGTCTGGATATTTCGCCGATCTTCGCGTTTATCGCGATCCAGCTGATCCAGAGCTGGGTGATTCCACGCTTGGCGTTCTACGCGTTCATGCCTAAGGAGTTGTTCGGCCTGATCTGAAATGCGTTGAAAAATGTGGGAGGGGGCTTGCCCCCGATGGCGGTAGATCAGTCAAATAGACGTCGACTGACACACCGTCATCGGGAGCAAGCCCCCTCCCACATTTTGTATCTGTGTACCGGCGCAGGCCTTTGCTTGCCGCTGGGTCCACTGGTCTTTAGACTTACGCCTCATTTAAACGAGAGCAGGGTCGATGCCAACTGCCTTCCCCCCCGATTCCGTTGGACTGGTCGTGCCCCAAATGGCGCACTTCAGCGAACCGTTGGCCCTGGCCTGCGGCCGTTCGCTGCCCGCCTACGACCTGATCTACGAAACCTACGGCCAACTCAACGCCACGGCGAGCAACGCCGTGCTGATTTGCCACGCCCTGTCCGGCCACCATCACGCTGCGGGCTTCCACAGCGTTGACGAGCGCAAGCCCGGTTGGTGGGACAGCTGCATCGGCCCCGGCAAGCCCATCGACACCAACAAGTTCTTCGTGGTCAGCCTGAACAACCTCGGCGGCTGCAACGGTTCCACCGGCCCCAGCAGCCTCAACCCGGAGACCGGCAAGCCCTTCGGCGCCGACTTCCCGGTACTCACCGTGGAAGACTGGGTGCACAGCCAGGCGCGCCTCGCCGACCTGCTGGGCATCGGCCAATGGGCGGCCGTGATCGGTGGCAGCCTGGGCGGCATGCAAGCCCTGCAATGGACCATCACCTACCCGGATCGCGTGCGCCACTGCCTCGCGATCGCCTCGGCGCCCAAGTTGTCGGCGCAGAACATTGCCTTCAACGAAGTGGCGCGCCAGGCCATCCTCACCGACCCGGAGTTCCACGGTGGTTCGTTCCAGGAAGCGGGGGTGATCCCCAAGCGTGGCCTGATGCTGGCGCGGATGGTCGGGCACATCACCTACCTGTCCGATGATTCCATGGGCGAGAAATTCGGCCGTGGCCTCAAGAGCGAGAAGCTCAACTACGACTTCCACAGCGTCGAGTTCCAGGTGGAAAGCTACCTGCGTTATCAGGGCGAGGAGTTCTCCGGGCGTTTCGACGCCAACACCTACCTGCTGATGACCAAGGCGCTGGACTACTTCGACCCGGCCGCGAACTTCAATGACGACCTGGCGAAAACCTTCGAGCAGGCCACGGCCAAGTTCTGCGTAATGTCGTTCACCACCGACTGGCGCTTCTCGCCGGCGCGCTCACGCGAGCTGGTGGACGCCCTGATGGCTGCGCGCAAAGACGTCTGCTACCTGGAGATCGATGCACCGCAAGGCCACGACGCCTTCCTGATTCCGATTCCCCGTTATCTGCAGGCGTTCAGTAACTACATGAACCGCATTACGCTTATATGAATTGCTTACGCTTTGGGAGAACGCCATGAGAGCCGACCTGGAAATCATCCAAGACTGGATCCCCGCCGGCAGCCGCGTGCTCGACCTGGGCTGCGGTGATGGCGAGCTGCTGAGCTGGCTGCGCGACAACAAGCAAGTCACCGGCTACGGCCTGGAAAACGACCCGGACAACATCGCCCAGTGCGTGGCCAAGGGCATCAACGTGATCGAGCAGGACCTGGATAAGGGCCTGGGCAACTTTGCCAGCGACAGCTTCGACATCGTGGTGATGACCCAGGCCCTGCAAGCAGTGCACTACCCGGACCGTATCCTCGACGAAATGCTGCGCGTCGGCCGCCAGTGCATCATCACCTTCCCCAACTTCGGGCACTGGCGCTGCCGCTGGTACCTGGCCACCAAGGGCCGCATGCCGGTATCGGACTTCCTGCCGTACACCTGGTACAACACGCCGAACATCCACTTTTGCACCTTCGAAGACTTCGAAGCCCTGTGTGGCGAGCGTGAGGCCAAGGTGATCAACCGCCTTGCCGTCGATCAACAACATCGCCACGGCTGGGCGAGTAAGCTATGGCCCAACCTGTTGGGCGAAATCGGTATCTACCGGGTCAGCAGCCCTGGCCTGACCGACCACAAGATTGCCGTCTAATCATTATCAAGAGGGACGCTCATGAGTCGTTTGGCTGTTTTTCTCCTGACCGCCTGCCTGGGCGCCAGCGCCATGGCTGCGGACGCTATCGACGCTAACCGCAAAAAAGACTTCGGCGATATCACCGTCCACTACAACACCTTCACCTCCAGCTTCCTGCCACCCGAGACCGCCCAGAACGTCGGCATCGTGCGCAGCAAGGAAAAGGGCTTGATCAATGTGACCGTGATCAAGGGCGTCACACCGGTCGCAGCCCAGGTAACCGGTACCATCAAAGACCTGGGCGGCAAGAGCGAAATCCTGACCTTCAAGCAAATCGAAGAGAAAGGCGGCATCAGCTACCTCGCGCCCTACTCGGTGACGCAGCGGGAATACAAGACGTTCACCATCAACGTTGAAACCGGTGGCAAGGCCCATGGTTTCCAATTCAACCAAGAACTGTTCCCGGCCGAATGATGAACCTTACCCAACTCGTACTGGCCAGCCACAACGCCGGCAAACTCAAGGAACTGCAGGCCATGCTCGGTGAGTCCGTGCAACTGCGCTCCATTGGCGAGTTCAGCCAGGTAGAGCCGGAAGAAACCGGCTTGTCGTTCGTTGAAAACGCCATCCTCAAGGCACGTAACGCTGCACGGATCTCCGGCCTACCGGCTTTGGCGGATGATTCTGGCCTGGCGGTAGATTTCCTCGGCGGCGCGCCGGGCATCTATTCGGCACGCTACGCCGATGGCAAGGGCGACGCGGCCAACAACGCCAAGCTGCTCGACGCCCTCAAGGACGTGCCCGATGCCGAACGTGGCGCGCAGTTCGTCTGCGTGCTGGCGCTGGTGCGGCACGCCGATGACCCGCTGCCGATCCTGTGCGAAGGCTTGTGGCAGGGTCGCATTCTGCACGCGGCCAGCGGTGAGCATGGCTTTGGCTATGACCCGCTGTTCTGGGTACCGGAGCGCAACGTCTCCAGCGCCGAACTGAGCCCGGCCGACAAGAACCAGATCAGCCACCGCGCCCGCGCCATGGCGTTGCTGCGCCAGCGTTTGGGCCTGAAATGACCCAGAACACCTCTGCGCAGCCGCTGATCCACGGTGGCACGCAAACACCCCGGGCGGCTCTGCCGGTGCTGCCGCCCCTGGCGCTGTACATTCACATTCCGTGGTGCGTACGCAAATGTCCGTATTGCGACTTCAACTCCCATACCGCAAGCACCGTGCTGCCGGAAGAAGCGTATGTGGACGCCTTGCTGGCGGATCTGGACCAGGACCTGCACGCCGTTCATGGCCGCAAACTGAGCTCGATCTTCTTTGGCGGCGGCACCCCGAGCCTGTTTAGCGCCGCCGCGTTGGGGCGGCTGCTCGAAGGGGTGCAAGCGCGCATCGCGTTTGCCGACGACATCGAAATCACCCTGGAAGCCAATCCTGGCACCTTCGAACAAGAGAAGTTCGTGGCGTACCGCAAGCTGGGGATCAATCGCCTGTCCATTGGCATCCAGAGCTTCCAGCAGGAAAAACTCGAAGCTCTGGGCCGCATCCACAACGGCGATGAAGCCGTTCGCGCTGCGGGTATGGCGCGCCAGGCCGGGTTCGATAACTTCAACCTGGACCTGATGCACGGTTTGCCCGATCAGTCCCTGGACGACGCCCTGGCCGATCTGCGCCAAGCCATCGCATTGAAGCCGACGCACTTGTCCTGGTACCAGTTGACCCTGGAACCCAACACGGTGTTCTGGAACCAGCCCCCCGAGCTGCCGGAAGACGACACCCTGTGGGACATCCAGGAAGCCGGCCAGGCGCTGCTCGCCGAGCACGGTTACGCGCAATATGAGGTGTCGGCCTACGCCCAACCGGGTCGACCGGCGCGGCATAACCTCAATTACTGGAGCTTTGGCGACTTCATCGGTATCGGTGCCGGTGCCCATGGCAAGCTCAGCCATCCGGACGGGCGCATCGTGCGCACCTGGAAAACCCGCGCACCGAAGGACTACCTCAACCCGGCCAAAAGCTTCCAGGCGGGGGCCAAAGAACTGACCAATGAAGAGCTGCCGTTCGAGTTCCTGATGAACGCCCTGCGTCTCACCGAAGGCGTAGACGCCAGGCTTTACGCCGAGCGCACCGGCCTTGACCTGGCGAGCCTCGCCGAAGGTCGCCGCGAGGCAGAACAAAGTGGCTTAATGCAGGTCGAACCGTCACGCCTGGCGGCGACCGACCGCGGGCAACTCTTTCTCAATGACCTGTTGCAGACGTTTTTGAGCTGACGCTTTTTAAGGAAATCGAATGGATTTGGTACTCGACCTGCTCGCCACCGTATCCCGCTGGAGCCGTAGCAACCTGTCGGAAATCTCCCTGGCCTTGGTCGGTTGTTTGCTGGTGCTGTTCGGCGCTGACATCAAGGGCTGGATCGAAGCCCGCCTGGGCAGCATCGCCGGCGCGTTGCGCGTCCCCCTGATGGCGTTGGTGTGCATGATCGGCAGCGGCGCGGCGCTGATCTACGCCACGCCGTGGATCGTGCGCGGGCTGAGCCAGTTCAATAACTACAGCCTCGCGCCGGTGCTGGTGGTGGTGCTGGTGTTGATTGGCGTCGTCGCCGACCGCCGCTGACCGCTAACCCAGCACAAAACAAATGTGGGAGGGGGCTTGCCCCCGATGGCAGGGTGTCAGACAACACATGTTTGGCTGACCCACCGCTATCGGGAGCAAGCCCCCTCCCACATTTTTACTGCATTTCAACGTTGCAGGCGGGTTACGCCAGCTTCTCGAACTTCAAATCCCACACCCCATGCCCCAACCGCTCGCCACGGCGTTCGAACTTGGTGATCGGGCGCTCCGCAGGGCGCGGTACGCATTTGCCGTCTTCGGCCAGGTTGCGATAGCCGGGGGCGACGTTCATCACGTCCAGCATGTATTCGGCATAGGGCTCCCAGTCGGTGGCCATGTGCAGGATGCCCCCCACTTTCAGCTTGCTGCGCACCAGTTCCGCGAAGGAAGCCTGGACGATGCGACGCTTGTGGTGACGGGCCTTGTGCCATGGGTCGGGGAAGAACAGCATCAGCCGGTCAAGGCTGTTGTCGGCAATGCAGCGGTTGAGCACTTCAATCGCGTCGCAGTCGTAGACCCGCAGATTGGTCAGGCCCTGGGTCAGCACGCCGTTCAGCAGCGCGCCGACACCTGGGCGGTGCACTTCTACACCGATGAAATCCTGGTCCGGCGCGGCCGCCGCCATTTCCAGCAGGGAATGGCCCATGCCGAAGCCGATTTCCAGGGAACGCGGGGCCGAGCGCCCGAACACCTGGTCGAAGTCCACCGGCGCATCGGCCAGGGGCAACACGAACAGCGACGTGCCTTGGTTCAGGCCTTTTTGCTGGCCTTCGGTCATGCGCCCGGCGCGCATCACGAAGCTCTTGATGCGGCGGTGCTTGGACTCGTCGCCTGCTTCCACGGGGTTCGGCGTTTCGTTTGATTCAGTCATCAATAGCTCTTACTTGATCAGGCCATCCAGCGGCGAAGAGGCGCTGGCATAGAGTTTTTTCGGCATACGCCCGGCGAGGTAGGCCAGGCGGCCCGCGACGATTGCGTGTTGCATGGCTTCGGCCATCATGATCGGTTGCTGGGCATGGGCAATGGCCGAGTTCATCAGCACCGCGTCGCAGCCCAGCTCCATGGCGATGGTAGCGTCGGAGGCAGTGCCCACGCCCGCATCCACCAGCACCGGGATCCTGGCTTCTTCAAGGATGATCTGCAGGTTGTAAGGGTTGCAGATCCCCAGGCCGGAGCCGATCAGGCCAGCCAGTGGCATCACCGCGATGCAACCGATTTCCGCCAGCTGGCGGGCGATGATCGGGTCATCGCTGGTGTAGACCATCACGTCAAAGCCTTCCTTGACCAGGGTTTCGGCGGCCTTGAGAGTTTCGATCACGTTGGGGAACAGGGTTTTCTGGTCGGCCAGCACTTCCAACTTCACCAGGTTGTGGCCGTCGAGCAGCTCACGGGCCAGGCGGCAGGTGCGCACGGCTTCGATGGCGTCAAAGCAGCCAGCGGTGTTCGGCAGGAAGGTGTAGCGGTCCGGCGACAGCACTTCGAGCAGGTTCGGCTCGCCCTCGATCTGGCCGAGGTTAGTGCGACGTACGGCGAAGGTAACGATTTCGGCGCCCGAGGCTTCGATGGCCAGACGGGTTTCTTCCATGTCGCGGTACTTGCCGGTGCCGACCAGCAGACGGGACTGGTAGGTACGACCGGCCAGGACGAAAGGCTTGTCGCTACGAACGATGCTCATGGGAAATCCTCGTAATGGGGTGAGGTTCTGCAGAATGCGTTACGGCCGGGGCGACTAACCGCCGCCGATGGCGTGCACCACTTCGACACGGTCACCTTCGCTGAGCGCGGTGCCTTCGTGCTGGCTGCGCGGGACGATATCCAGGTTGAGTTCCACTGCGACACGGCGCCCGGTGAGGTCCAGGCGGGTCAGCAGGGCCGCGACGGTTTCACCGTCGGGCAGTTCAAGGGGTTCGCCGTTCAACTGAATGCGCATGCCACGGGCCGCCATCGTTTTTAGGGGCCGGCATTCTAACGCGATTGGGCGCTGAAGGTCAGCTTCAAGCGTCAAGCGGTCAGTTGCAGGCGCCAGGCGAGCAAGCCGAGGAAAAACCAGCCGAGCAGGAACGCCAGCCCGCCGAACGGCGTGATGATTCCGAGTTTGCTGATGCCGGTCAGGGTCAACAGATACAGGCTGCCGGAGAACAGCACGATGCCGACCACAAATGAAATGCCCGCCCAGGTGACCAGTCGGCCAGGAATATGCGCGGCCAGCAGCGCCACGCCAAACAACGCCAGGGTATGCACCAGTTGATACGTCACGCCGGTGTGGAAGATCGCCAGGTAGTCGGCGCTCAGGCGATTTTTCAGGCCATGGGCGGCGAACGCGCCGAGGGCGACACCGGTAAAGCCAAAAAAGGCAGCCAGCATCAGAAAGCTACGCAGCATGAGGAACTCCAGTCAGACTCATCGGGCAGGGTCTGTATAATGGCCCGCTCAACGGGTTCGGCCAAGCCATCTCTATGCTGCGTGTCCTCATCAATCGCTTTCTCAACGTCGTGAAATGGTTCGTCATCGCCAGTGTGCTGCTGGTGCTGCTGTTTCGCGTCGTACCGCCGCCGTTCACTGCGCTGATGGTGGAGCGCAAGGTCGAATCCTGGATCGACGGCGAACCTATCGACCTGCAGCGCAGCTGGGTGGCATGGGACGAGATTTCCGACGACCTCAAAGTGGCGGTGATGGCCGGTGAAGACCAGCGTTTCCCGCAGCACTGGGGCTTCGACTTTGGCGCGATTCAGGCGGCGATCGTGCATAACGAGCGCGGCGGTACCATTCGCGGCGCCAGCACCTTGAGCCAGCAGGTGTCGAAGAACCTATTCCTGTGGACCGGCCGCAGTTATCTGCGCAAGGGCCTGGAAGCCTGGTTTACCGGGTTGATCGAAGTGCTATGGCCCAAGCAGCGCATCCTTGAGGTGTACCTCAACAGCGTGGAGTGGGACGAGGGTGTGTTCGGTGCGCAAGCAGCGGCGCGGCATCATTTCGGAGTGAGTGCCAAAGGGTTGTCGCGTCAGCAGGCCAGCTACCTGGCGGCGGTGTTGCCGAACCCGCGCGTGTGGAGTGCCAGCCATCCGACCGCCTATGTGGCGCGGCGCGCGGCGTGGATTCGCCAGCAAATGAGTCAGTTGGGTGGCGAGGACTATTTGGTCGAGTTGAACAACTCCCGCAAGGCTCCTTGGTCCGACTGACACAACACAGAAACAAATGTGGGAGGGGGCTTGCTCCCGATAGCGGTGGATCAGTCACTCATATGTCGACTGACACTCTGCTATCGGGGGCAAGCCTCCTCCCACATTTTTAACCCAGCATTGCCAGCTGGATCAGGCCGCAATCGACAGCTTCAGCTTGTTCATCGCGCTTTTCTCAAGCTGACGAATCCGCTCGGCCGACACGTTGTACTTCTGCGCCAGGTCGTGCAGCGTGGCTTTTTCTTCCGCCAGCCAGCGCTGGTAGAGAATGTCACGGCTGCGGTCGTCCAGCACTTCCAGCGCTTCGTGCAGGTTGTGATTGGAGTTGTCGCTCCAGTCGGCGTCTTCCAGTTGACGCGCCGGGTCGTACCGGTGGTCTTCCAGGTAATTGGCCGGCGATTGGAAGGCGCTGTCGTCGTCTGCTTCGGCAGCCGGGTCGAAGGCCATATCATGGCCGGTCAGGCGACTTTCCATCTCGCGCACTTCACGGGGCTCCACGCCGAGGCTTTCGGCCACGCGGTGGACTTCCTCGTTGTTCAGCCACGCCAGGCGTTTCTTCTGGCTGCGCAGGTTGAAGAACAGCTTGCGCTGGGCCTTGGTGGTCGCGACTTTCACGATGCGCCAGTTGCGCAGGATGAATTCGTGGATTTCCGCCTTGATCCAGTGCACGGCGAACGACACCAGGCGCACACCCATTTCCGGGTTGAAACGCTTCACCGCCTTCATCAGGCCAACGTTGCCTTCCTGAATCAGGTCAGCCTGGGCCAGGCCGTAGCCGCTATAGCTACGGGCGATATGTACGACAAAACGCAGGTGGGCGAGCACCATCTGCCGAGCCGCCCCCAAATCCTGCTCATAATAGAGACTCTCGGCCAGTTCACGCTCCTGCTCGGGCGTCAGCAAGGGAATGCTGTTTACCGTGTGCACATAGGCTTCCAGGTTCGCACCTGGGACCAAGGCATAAGCAGGTTGCAAAGAAGTGGTCATACGAAAAAACCTCCGACTCACATAACTCGTGCAGTTCAGCACTGCGAAAATTGACCGGGGAACCGTAGGACAAGTTCCCTAAACTGCTGACAAGGTCAATACAAACGAAACTACATTACCCTGACATTAACTACTTCGGTGCCAGCTCACGTAAGTGCCGTGCCACCGCAATCCACGCACCGATATACCCCAACAATACCGCGCCAAGCAAGAGGCTCAAACCATCGGCTACCGGCACCCCTGCCAGGGCAAAATCGCTGCCGTACAAGCCGGCAAGCCCGATAACCGCATCGTTCAGCCAGTTCAGGCCAAAAGCCAGCACGCCCCAGGACAAAATCCCGGCACCAAAGCCATAAAGCGCACCCATGTACAGAAAAGGACGACGCACATAGCTGTCCGTGCCGCCGACCAGTTTAATCACTTCTATCTCGGTGCGGCGGTTTTCAATATGAAGACGAATGGTATTACCTATCACCAAAAGTAATGCAGACACCAACAGCACCGTCAAACCGAACACGAAGCGGTCGCCCAGCTTGAGGATCGCGGCCAGCCGCTCTACCCAGACTAGATCAAGTTGCGCCTGTTGCACCTTGGGCATCTCTGCGAGTTTTTGTCGCAGGGCTTCCAGGGCCGGCTTGTCCACTTCATTGGGCGTCACCAGCACCACGCCTGGCAGCGGGTTCTGCGGCAGCTCTTTAAGCGCCTCGCCCAGGCCGGATTGTTGCTGGAACTCTTCCAGCGCCTGATCGCGGCTGATGTATTCGGCATCCGCCACCCCTGGCAGGTTCTTGATCTCGTCGCGCAGGCCCTCGCCGTCCTTGGTGCTGGCGTCGAGGTTCAGGTACAGGGAAATCTGCGCCGCGCGCTGCCACGAACCGCCCAGGCGCTCCACATTATTGAGCAGCAACGACAAGCCCATTGGCAGGCTCAGGGCCACGGCCATCACCAGGCAGGTGAAAAAGCTGCCGATCGGCTGCTTGCCCAGGCGGCGCAGGCTGTCGAGCAGGCTGGCACGATGGCTTTCGATCCAGGCACGCAACAGGGTGCCAAAGTCCGGGCCGTCGTCTTCGTCGTGTTTTTTCTTTTTCGGTTGCGGGTCGGCCGGTTTCGGCGCCACGCGTTCGGATACTTTAGGGCTGCGTGTTGCACTCATACGCCAGCCTCCCCGTCGCCGATCAGACGACCGCGTTGCAGGGTCAGCATGCGATGGCGCATGCGCGCAATCAGCGCCAGGTCGTGGCTGGCGATCAACACGCTGGTGCCCAGCCGGTTGATGTCTTCGAACACCCCCATGATCTCGGCCGCCAGGCGCGGGTCGAGGTTACCGGTGGGTTCATCCGCCAGCAGCAAGGCCGGGCGGTGGACGATGGCGCGCGCGATACCGACGCGCTGTTGCTGGCCGGTGGACAGGTCGCCGGGGTAGAGGTCGGTCTTGTCCGATAACGCCACGCGCTCCAGGGCTGAATCGACCCGCTTGACGATCTCGGCCTTGGACAGCCCGAGAATCTGCAGGGGCAAGGCAATGTTGTTGAACACCGTGCGGTCGAACAGCAACTGGTGGTTTTGAAACACCACGCCAATCTGACGGCGCAGGAACGGGATCTGCGCATTGCTGATGGTGGCCAGGTCCTGTCCCGCCAGCAGCAGCTTGCCGGTGGTTGGGCGCTCCATGGCCAGCAGCAGGCGCAACAAGGTGCTCTTACCGGCGCCGGAATGCCCGGTCACGAACAAAAACTCGCCCCGCCGTACTCGAAAGCTCAGCTCATGCAAGCCCACATGCCCGTTGGCGTAGCGTTTACCGACCTGTTCGAATCGAATCATGAACGCTCCCGCTCGGCAAACAGTGCCTGTACAAAGGGTTCGGCTTCAAAGGTGCGCAGGTCGTCGATGCCTTCACCGACGCCGATATAACGAATCGGCAACCCGAACTGCTTGGCCAGGGCGAAAATCACACCGCCCTTGGCCGTGCCGTCGAGCTTAGTCAATGCCAGGCCGGTCAGTTGCACCGTCTGGTTGAATTGTTTGGCCTGACTGATGGCGTTCTGCCCGGTACCGGCGTCCAGCACCAGCAGTACCTCATGCGGGGCGTCGGCGTCGAGCTTGCCGATCACGCGGCGGACCTTCTTCAGCTCTTCCATCAAATTGTCTTTGGTGTGCAGGCGGCCGGCGGTGTCGGCGATCAACACATCGATGTTCCGGGCCTTGGCTGCCTGCACGGCATCGAAAATCACCGACGCGGAGTCGGCACCGGTGTGCTGGGCGATCACCGGGATCTTGTTGCGCTCGCCCCACACCTGCAGTTGCTCAACGGCAGCGGCACGGAATGTGTCGCCGGCGGCGAGCATGACTTTCTTGCCTTCGGACTGCAGTTTTTTCGCCAGCTTGCCAATGGTGGTGGTCTTGCCGGCGCCGTTGACGCCTACCACCAGGATCACGAACGGCTTCTTCGGGGTGATCACCAGCGGCGCTTCAACGGGTTTAAGCATGGCGGCCAGCTCGGCCTGCAAGGATTTGTACAACGCGTCGGCGTCGGTCAGCTGCTTGCGGGCGACCTTCTGGGTCAGGCTCTGGATGATCACGGCGGTGGCTTCGACGCCTACGTCTGCGGTGAGCAGGCGGGTTTCGATGTCTTCCAGCAGCTCGTCATCAATGGTCTTCTTGCCGAGGAACAGGCTGGCCATGCCCTCGCCGATACTGGCGCTGGTTTTGCTCAGACCTTGCTTGAGCCGGGTGAAAAAGCCGGTTTTGCTGGTTTCAGCGGCCGGCTCTTCGATGACGGCAGGCGCGGGGGCCTCAACGGCGGGTGGCGTCTGGACGACTGTCGCTACGGGTTCAACCACCGTAGGAATAGGCGGCGCTACGTGCTCAACCTGCACATCTTCAACCAGCGCCACCGGCTCTTCAGCCACCGGCAGTGGCGGCCACGGCTTGTGCTCTGGCTCTGGCTCTGGCTCTGGCTCGACCGCAGGCTGCAGCACCGGCTCGGCCATCGGCAACACCGTCGGCGCCGGTGTTTCGGCTACCGGGTCGGCTTCTACTATAGGCTCAGGGATAGGTTCAGGTTGAACCTGTGGCTGTTCGACGACGGTTTCCTGCGGCTTTTTGCGCAGCCATCCGAACAGGCCTTTCTTCTCGCCAGCCGCAGCTGGGGTCTTCTTGTCGTCGTTGGAACCAAACATGGAGACGGCTATCTCAAGGTAGCGACGCGCCAGCAGGCGCTTCGGTAAATAAAATTCGATGCGTAACAGACTGTTTTTTAGCCAGCTCGTTCATGCGCAACATTTTGAAGGCCAAAATAGAGCCTCAACAAGACAGCCGCAGTGGCCGCCCCTAAGTCGGATCGGTATCCTAGCACCTCCTCGCCCGCCGACGCTAAGACCAAGCGGGCAGTCCAACAGGTTAAAAAACGAATGAATGCTCTAGCCCGCCGCGCCGCAGGCCTGCTGCTCAGCACAGTTTGTCTGCCCCTTTCAGCTTTGGCTGCCGACCCACAACCCACCCACGAATTCACCCTCGACAACGGCCTCAAGGTGGTCGTGCGCGAAGATCATCGCGCGCCGGTGGTGGTTTCCCAGGTCTGGTACAAGGTCGGCTCGAGCTACGAAACCCCGGGCCAGACCGGTTTGTCCCATGCCCTGGAACATATGATGTTCAAGGGCAGCGCCAAGGTCGGCCCCGGCGAAGCCTCGCTGATCCTGCGCGACCTGGGCGCTGAAGAAAACGCCTTCACCAGTGACGACTACACCGCTTATTACCAGGTGCTGGCCCGCGACCGCCTGGGCGTGGCCTTCGAACTGGAAGCCGACCGTATGGCCAGCCTGCGCCTGCCGGCCGATGAGTTCAGCCGCGAAATCGAGGTCATCAAGGAAGAGCGCCGCCTGCGCACCGACGACAACCCGATGTCCAAGGCCTTTGAACGTTTCAAGGCCATGGCCTTCCCGGCCAGCGGCTATCACACGCCCACCATCGGCTGGATGGCTGACCTTGAGCGCATGAAGGTCGAGGAACTGCGCCACTGGTACCAGGCCTGGTACGTGCCGAACAACGCGACCCTGGTAGTGGTCGGCGACGTCACGCCGGACGAGGTGAAAAACCTGGCCCAGCGCTACTTCGGCCCGATCCCCAAGCGTGACGTCCCGCCAGCCAAGGTCCCGATGGAGCTGGCCGAGCCCGGCGAGCGCCTGCTGACCCTGCACGTGCAAACCCAGCTGCCCAGCGTGTTCCTCGGTTTCAACGTGCCGAGCCTGGCCACTGCCGAGGACAAGCGCTCGGTACAAGCCCTGCGCCTGATCTCGGCCCTGCTCGACGGCGGTTACAGCGCGCGTATCTCCGAGCAGTTGGAGCGGGGTGAAGAACTCGTCTCCGCCGCGTCCACCGATTATGACGCCTTCACTCGCGGCGACACGCTGTTCATGCTGACCGCCACGCCCAACCAGCAGAAGAAAAAGACCGTCGCCCAAGCCGAAGCCGGCCTGTGGCGCCTGTTGGAAGAGCTCAAAGCCAAGCCGCCAACCGTCGAAGAGCTGGAACGCATCCGCGCCCAGGTGATTGCGGGCGTGGTCTACCAGCGCGACTCCATCACCGCCCAGGCCACGGCGATCGGCTCGCTGGAGACCGTCGGCCTGTCCTGGAAGTTGATGGACACCGAGCTTGCCGACCTGCAAAGCGTCACCCCGGAAGATATCCAAAAAGCTGCACGCACCTATTTCACCCGCGAACGTCTGAGCGTCGCCCATGTTTTGCCTGAGGAGACCGCTCATGAGTGACCGCAAGAGCAACCGCCTGATTCTGCCCGGCCTGATCGCCGTCACCTTGATCGCGGCCGGTGCCGTGTACCTGTTGCGCCCGAGCGAGTCGGTCGCCAGCCAGGCACTGGACAAGGCCCAAACGGCCAACACACTGCAATCGCTGGCTGAACTGGACGGCAAGGCGCCGACCAACCGCAAGCTCGACGTGCAAACCTGGGCCACCGCCGAAGGCGCCAAGGTGCTGTTCGTCGAAGCCCATGAACTGCCGATGTTCGACGTGCGCATCCTGTTCGCCGCCGGCAGCAGCCAGGACGGCGATGTGCCGGGCCTGGCCCTGATGACCAATGCCATGCTCAACGAAGGCGTGCCGGGCAAGGACGTCAGCCAGATCGCCAGCGGCTTTGAAGGCCTGGGGGCCGACTTTGGGAATGGCGCCTATCGCGATATGGCCCTGGTGTCCCTGCGCAGCTTGAGCGACAGCGACAAACGCGATGCCGCACTCGCGCTGTTCGATGACGTGATCGGCAAGCCGACCTTCCCGGCCGACTCACTGGCACGCATCAAGAATCAGATCCTGGCCGGCTTCGAATACCAGAAACAGAATCCCGCCAAGCTGGCGAGCATCGAGCTGTTCAAGCGCCTGTACGGCGACCATCCGTATGCCCACCCAAGCGAAGGTACGCCTGAAAGCGTGCCGGCGATTACCGTGCAACAGCTGCAGGCATTCCACGCCAAGGCTTATGCGGCAGGCAATGCAGTGATCGCGGTGGTGGGCGACCTGACACGCGCCGAAGCCGAAGCCATGACCGCCAAGGTCTCTGCCGCGTTGCCCAAGGGCCCGGCCCTGGCGAAGATTGCCCAGCCAACCGAGCCAAAGGCCGGCCTGAGCCGCATCGAGTTTCCCTCCAAGCAGACCCACCTGCTGTTTGCCCAGTTGGGCATCGATCGCGCCGACCCGGACTACGCTGCACTGTCCCTGGGCAACCAGATTCTGGGTGGCGGCGGTTTCGGCACGCGGTTGATGAGCGAAGTGCGTGAAAAACGCGGCCTCACCTACGGCGTGTACTCCGGCTTCTCGCCGATGCAGGTGCGCGGCCCGTTCATGATCAACCTGCAAACCCGCGCCGAAATGAGCGGCGGCACGTTGCGCCTGGTCGAAGACGTCGTGGCCGACTACCTCAAGACCGGCCCCACCCAGAAAGAGCTGGATGACGCCAAGCGCGAACTGGCCGGCAGCTTCCCGCTGTCCACCGCGAGCAACGCCGATATCGTCGGGCAGCTCGGCGCCATGGGTTTCTATAACCTGCCGCTGAGCTATCTGGAGGATTTCATGAAACAATCCCAGGCCCTGACCGTGGAGCAGGTCAAGGCTGCAATGAACAAACACTTGAGCGCCGACAAGATGGTCATCGTGACCGCCGGCCCGACGATTGCGCAAAAGCCACTACCGCCCCCCACTGATAAACCTGCCGAGCAGCCGCTCGGGGTTCCGGAGCATTAATGGCCAGTTCATCTCGCCCGAAAAAACCTGTCCACAACGTACATAACGGTGTGGGCCAACTGCGCATCATTGGCGGTGAATGGGGCAGCCGCAAGCTGAGCTTCCCCGATGTCGTAGGCCTGCGCCCGACGCCAGATCGCGTGCGCGAAACCTTGTTCAACTGGCTTGCGCCCTACATCGGCGGCGCCAAGGTGCTCGACCCGTTTGCCGGCAGTGGCGCGCTGTTCCTGGAGGCGCTGTCCCGTGGCGCCTCCCAGGCCCAGGCGCTGGATGCGAGCAATGTGGCGGTGTCCAGCCTCAAGGAACACTTGGGCACGTTGCGCTGCACCAACGGCCAGGTTCAGACCGCCGACGCCTTGCGCTACCTGGAAACCCAGGCGGCCAGCGAATACGACGTGGTGTTCCTCGACCCACCGTTCAACCAGAACCTGCTGCCGACCGTGTGCGCATTGCTGGAAGAACGCCAATGGTTGGCGCCGGATGCGTGGGTCTACACTGAAAGCGAGACAGCGCCGTCGACGCTCGGCCTGCCGGGGAGCTGGCGCTTGCACCGTGAGCAGAAGTCCGGGCGGGTTTATTACGCGTTGTGGCACCGCACCCTGTAGGAGCGAGCTTGCTCGCGAAGGTCGAACAGGCGACACGGGCTGCCTGATAGCGCTGCGTTATCGTTTACGTTTTTCGCGAGCAAGCTCGCTCCTACAGGAGTCAGGGTAAGTTCGTCCGGCGGCGAGTATTTCATGACAGCATCTGTGGACCGCTTCACCCCCGCCTTCGGCCTCGGCAACCCCCATCTGCAAACGCTGTGGGGGCCGCTATGGCGTCCCACCACGCATATCGAGCGCCAGCGCGAACGCCTATGGCTGGAAGACGGCGACTTTCTGGACCTCGACTGGCACGGCCCACATGACGTGCACGCGCCTCTGGTGCTGGTGCTGCACGGACTGACCGGTTCGTCCAATTCGCCCTACGTGGCCGGCCTGCAAAAAGCGCTCGCCGCCCAAGGCTGGGCCAGCGCAGCCTTGAACTGGCGCGGTTGCTCGGGCGAGCCGAATTTGTTGGCCCGCAGCTACCATTCCGGTGCCAGCGAAGATCTGGCGGCAGCGATCGCCCATCTGCGTGCCAAGCGGCCGTTGGCGCCGTTATATGCGGTGGGTTATTCCTTGGGCGGCAATGTATTGCTCAAGCACCTGGGGGAAACCGGCGACGCCTCCGGGCTGCAAGGCGCGGCGGCGGTATCGGTGCCGTTTCGCCTGGATCAATGCGCGGACCGTATCGGGATTGGCTTTTCGCGGGTGTATCAGAAGCACTTTATGCGCGAGATGCTGGCTTATATCCGCGTCAAGCAACGCCAGTTTTTGCAGGACGGCCGACAAGACGGGCTCAACACCCTGGAGGCGTTGGGTCCGTTGGAGAAAATGCGCACGTTCTGGGATTTCGATGGCCGGGTCACCGCGCCGCTGCACGGTTTCCTCAGCGCCGAGGATTACTACCGCCGCGCCTCGAGTCGCTATTACCTGGGCGCTATCCGCACGCCGACGTTGATTATCCAGGCGGCGGATGACCCGTTCGTGTTTGCCCACAGTTTGCCCGAAGCCAGTGAGCTATCAGACTGTACCGAGTTCGAGCTGACGGCCAAGGGCGGGCATGTGGGGTTTATAGAGGGTTCGCTGAAACGCCCCGGCTACTACCTGGAACGCCGCATCCCCCAATGGCTACTGGCACAACACGGATAAAAATGTGGGAGGGGGCTTGCTCCCGATTGCAGTGGATCAGCTAAAGATAAGCTAGCTGATACTCCGCTATCGGGGGCAAGCCCCCTCCCACATTTTGATTGGGTTCACAGGCCGATTGCTCAGTCGCCAGTGGCAATTTCCCGCGCTGGATCTGTGATCCACTCACTCCACGACCCCGCATACAACTTGCCCAACGGGTACCCCGCCAAGCCCAACGCAAACAGGTTATGACACGCTGTCACCCCCGAACCGCAATACGCCACCAGCTCATCCGGCGACCGGCCCTGCAACTGCGCAGCAAAACGCTGTTTGAGCTGCTCAGCCGGCAAAAAGCGCCCATCGCTGCCCAGGTTTTCATTGAAGGCCGAGCATTGAGCGCCTGGAATATGCCCCGCGATCGGGTCGATTGGCTCCACATCGCCACGAAAACGCGCCTGGGCGCGAGCATCAATCAACGTCATGCCCGGTTCGCCCAGGCGTTTCTGCAACTGTTCGGCATCGAGCACCAATCGATTATCCGGCGTACCGGCAAACGTGCCTCGTTCAACCACCGGCGCATCCAGGCTCAATGGGAAGCCCGCCGCGTGCCACGCCTTGAGGCCGCCATCCAGGATAAACACACCCTCGCGCTTGCCGAGCCAGGCCAGCAACCACCATGCCCGAGTCGCAAAGGCCCCTGGGCCGTCGTCATACAGCACCACGTCGGTATCAGCGCTGATGCCCCATGCCTGCAATTGCTGAATGAAGGCGTGCGCCGCGGGCAGCGGGTGACGGCCGGTCACGCCCTTGATCACCGGGCCGCTGAGATGGCGCTCCAGGTCGGCATATTGCGCCCCTTCGATGTGCCCTTCGGCATAGCTGCACAGGCCGTAATCCGGGTCTTCCAGGGCAAAACGGCAATCGAGGATCACCAGCCCGGCCGACGTTTGGCGCTCGGCTAATGCCTGGGGGCTGATCAGTTGGGCAAGCGGCATGACTGACTCCTGTGCATACAAAGGGGAAAGGTCTTACTTCACTTCTTCCAATGCCTGGTTCAATGGCACGTAAAACTCTTTGAACAACGCATCCACCGCCGTTTTTGCCTGAGGCGTGACAAACCCCGCCTCCAGCACCAGCACCTGATAGACCCCACGTTTTATCGCTTCGGCGCTCAAATGGGTGGAATTTTCATTGGTGGTGCACAGGAAACGCACCCACGAGGTCAGGATGATCCAGGCATTGAGGGTCAGGGCCTCGGTTTGCACCGGGTCCATCGTGAGGATGCCGGCGTCGACAAAGCCCTGGTAGATCGCCCCGCCCTGGATCAGGCAGCGCTGGGAGAAGCGTCGGTAGCCAGTGGCCAGCTCGGGGTCGCTTTCCAATAAATGTTCGAGGTCGCGGTGCAGGAAGCGGTAGCGCCACATGCCGGCCAGTACCGCCTGCAGGTAAAAGCGCTTGTCTTCCACCACCATCGCCCGCCCCTGGGGCGGGCGTAGGAAACTGTCCACCAACGCTTCGTATTCGCGAAACAGCACGGCGATAATCGCCTGCTTGTTGGGGAAGTGGTAGTACAGGTTGCCCGGGGAAATTTCCATATGGGCAGCGATATGGTTGGTGCTGACACTGCGCTCGCCCTGCTGGTTAAAAAGCTCCAGGCTGGTTTGCACAATTCGCTCGCTGGTCTTTACTCGTGGTGCCATAGGGCTCAGCTTCCAAACACGGGATTGGGCATCTTACGGCCTATCCGGGTCAGGATAAATCTGGTTGTTACTGCAATGTTATTTGACAATTTAGAGTAATGACTCTAAAAATCCAGGCAGACCTATAACAACCGGGACCGCGCCATGTCTGCCAACGTTGCCTACCTGCAGCAATCCCAGGCGCTGGATCAACTCCAGATCCTGTTCGACGCCCAACGTCGCGCCTATGCCGCCAACCCGATGCCGCCGGCCGCGCAACGCCAGCAATGGCTCAAGGCCCTGCGCGATGTGCTCAGCGATGAACGCCAGGCGCTGATCAATGCGATCAGCCAGGACTTCAGCCATCGCAGCGCGGACGAAACCCTGTTCGCCGAACTGATGCCCAGCCTGCACGGCATTCATTACGCGAGTAAAAACCTGAAAGGCTGGATGAAACCTTCCCGACGCGCTGTAGGCATTGCCTTTCAGCCCGCGTCGGCCAAAGTCATTTACCAACCGCTGGGTGTGGTCGGCGTCATCGTGCCGTGGAACTACCCGCTGTACCTGGCCATCGGTCCGCTGGTCGGGGCCTTGGCCGCCGGTAACCGGGTAATGCTCAAGCTCAGCGAATCCACGCCGGCAACCGGCGAACTGCTCAAGGCATTGCTGGCAAAAATCTTCCCCGAGGACTTGGTGTGCGTGGTGCTCGGCGAAGCTGATGTCGGCGTGGCGTTTTCCAGGTTGCGTTTCGATCATTTGCTGTTCACCGGCGCTACCAGCATCGGCAGGCATGTGATGCGGGCCGCCGCCGAACACCTCACACCGGTCACCCTGGAGTTGGGCGGCAAATCGCCGGCCATTGTTTCCGCCGACGTACCGCTCAAGGACGCCGCCGAACGTATCGCCTTCGGCAAGGCCTTGAACGCCGGCCAAACCTGCGTGGCGCCCGACTATGTGCTGGTGCCGGAGGAACGTGTGGACGATTTTGTCGAGGCTTACGCCAACGCGATTCGCGGGTTTTATCCGACCCTGGCCGACAACCCGGACTACACCGCCATCATCAACGAGCGACAACTGGCCAGGCTCAATGCCTACACCAAGGATGCCACCGACAAGGGCGCCACCCTGATTCCTCTTTACGACCAGGGCCAGGCACGTCGTATGGCCCATAGCCTGCTGCTGAATGTGAGCGACGATATGACGGTCATGCAGGACGAGATCTTTGGTCCGCTATTACCGATCGTGCCCTATCGCGGCATCGACCAGGCCTTTGCCTACATCAACCAACGCCCTCGCCCGCTGGCCCTGTATTACTTCGGCTACAACAAACGCGAACAGGACCGTGTGCTCCACGAGACCCACTCGGGCGGCGTGTGCCTGAACGATACCCTGCTGCACGTGGCCCAGGACGACATGCCATTCGGCGGCGTCGGCCCCTCTGGCATGGGCCACTACCACGGCCACGAAGGTTTCCTGACGTTCAGCAAGGCCAAGGGCGTGCTGGTCAAACAGCGTTTGAACGCGGCGAAGCTGATCTACCCGCCCTACGGGAAAACCATTCAGAAGTTGATCCAGAAGCTGTTTATCCGCTGATAACCCCACCTGCGGGACAAAAAAACAATGAACCCCAGCCTGACTGAAACACCTGCGCTGTCGCGGCGCGGCGTCTTGAAAATCGGCCTGTGCGCCAGCGCGTTCCTGGTCACCGCCGGGCTGGGGGCGAGCCTCAGCGGCTGCTCAAGCAGCACGCCGGCCAGCGGCTTTGCGCTGTTGCGGACCAGTGACCTGCCATTTTTGCGCGCGGTCATCCCGGTACTGCTGGAAGGCGCAGCCAGCGCCCAGGCCATCAGCGCCGGAATTGAAGACACCCTGAAAAAGCTCGACTACAGCCTGCAGCACCTGTCACCGCAGATGTTCAAGCTCACCCAGCAGCTGTTCGATGTGCTCGGCATGGGCATTACCCGAGGCCCGCTGACGGGTATCTGGGGCAGCTGGGAAAATGCCAGCGCGGAGCAGATCCGCAACTTCCTGCACCGCTGGGAAAACAGCTACCTGAACCTGCTGCGCATGGGCCAGGGCTCGCTGCTCAAGCTGGTGACCATGGCCTGGTACTTCCGGCCCGAGTCCTGGGCCCATTGCGGCTATCCCGGGCCGCCGAAAATCTAATTTGCATCCCCAACAATAAAAACCAGAGACGAACCTGATGCCCGTACCCGATCTATTCCGCGATGGCATGGCCCGCGGCTGGAAAACCCACAACGGCGCCGCCCTCGACAGCGACCTGACCCTGGAAGCCGACGTAGCCATCATCGGCAGCGGCGCCGGTGGCGGCACCACCGCCGAAATCCTCAGCGCCGCGGGCTACAAGGTGCTGTTGATCGAAGAAGGCCCACTCAAGACCAGCACTGATTTCAAGCTGCTGGAAGACGAAGCCTATGCCAGCCTGTACCAGGAAGGGATCGGCCGCATGAGCAAGGACGGTGCGATTACCATCCTGCAGGGCCGGGCGGTGGGCGGCACGACGCTGATCAACTGGACCTCCAGCTTCCGCACACCGGATGCCACCCTCGCCCATTGGGCCAGCGATTACGCGGTGAAGGGCCATAGCAGCGCCGAGATGGCACCATGGTTCGAGACCATGGAGCAGCGCCTGGGCATCGCGCCATGGGCCCTGCCGCCCAATGCCAACAATGACGTGATCCGCAAAGGCTGCGAAAAGCTCGGCTACAGCTGGCACGTGATCCCGCGCAATGTGCGCGGTTGCTTCAACCTGGGTTATTGCGGCATGGGCTGCCCGGTCAACGCCAAGCAATCGATGCTGGTGACCACCATCCCCGCCACCCTGGAAAAAGGCGGCGAGCTGCTCTACCTGGCCCGCGCCGAGCGCCTCAAATACAGCGGCGACATGATCAGCAGCCTGGAATGCGTGGCCATGGATGAGCGCTGCGTGGCGCCTACCGGCCGCAAGATCACCGTGAAGGCCAAACACTACGTCCTCGCGGGCGGCGGCATCAACAGCCCGGCATTGCTGATGCGCTCAGGCGCGCCCGACCCGCATTCACGCCTGGGCAAACGCACCTTCCTGCACCTGGTGAATTTCTCCGCCGGGTTGTTCGACGAGGTGATCAACCCGTTCTACGGGGCGCCGCAATCGATCTATTCCGACCACTTCCAGTGGCAGGACGGCACCACCGGTAAAATGTCCTACAAACTAGAAGCTCCGCCCCTGCATCCAGGACTGGCCACCACCCTGTTCGGCGGCTACGGCGCGCAGAATGCCTTGGACATGAGCCAATTGCCCCACACCCACGCCATGCTCGCGCTGTTGCGAGACGGCTTTCACCCCGACAGCCCTGGCGGCGCAGTGGAATTACGCGGTGACGGTACGCCGGTGCTCGACTATCAGGTCTCGCCCTATGCCTGGGACGGCCTGCGCCGGGCCTTCCACAGCATGGCCGAGATTCAGTTCGCGGCGGGCGCCAAATCGGTCAAGCCCCTGCATCACGACGCCCGGTACGTGAATAACCTGGCAGACGCACGTAGTTTGATCGACGGTTTGAGCCTCGAGCTGCATCGCACCACCCTGGGCAGCGCCCATGTGATGGGCGGTTGCGCCATGGGCGAAGACCCGACAAACGCAGTGGCCGATAGCCTCGGTCGCCATCACCAACTGCGCAACCTGTCGATTCACGACGGCTCTCTGTTCCCCACCAGCATTGGGGCAAATCCCCAATTGTCGGTGTATGGATTGACTGCCCAACTGGCGTCGGCTTTGTCCGAACGTCTGAAAACAGCGTGAAAAATCGCAGGATTCACCGCATCTATCTACATAAGTCGACTTGGCCGACCGGGATGGCTGCGATACCATCCGGTTCCCCAACGGACTCCGCCAGGACGACGCGATGAACCGAGTGTTGTACCCAGGTACCTTCGACCCGATTACCAAAGGCCATGGCGATCTGGTCGAACGCGCCTCTCGCCTGTTCGACCATGTGATCATCGCGGTTGCCGCCAGCCCCAAGAAAAACCCGTTGTTCCCGCTGGAACAACGCGTGGAGCTGGCCCGTGAGGTCACCAAGCACCTGCCTAACGTAGAAGTGGTGGGCTTTGCGACGCTGCTGGCGCATTTTGCCAAGGAGCAGAACGCCAATGTGTTCCTGCGTGGCCTGCGCGCGGTGTCGGATTTCGAATATGAATTCCAGCTGGCCAACATGAACCGCCAACTGGCGCCGGACGTGGAAAGCCTGTTTCTGACGCCGTCGGAACGTTACTCGTTCATTTCCTCGACGTTGGTGCGCGAAATCGCTGCTTTGGGCGGAGATATCACCAAGTTTGTGCATCCGGCCGTTGCGGACGCGCTGACGCTGCGCTTCAAGAAGTAAGACCGCTCAACCGGCGCCCGCTCGCGCTGCGGGCGCCAATGCGGCACAATTGCGCGCATTAGTTTTCAGATGCCTTGGCTGACGGCCCTGGCAGGAGTTTTCATGTCCCTGATCATCACCGACGATTGCATCAATTGCGACGTCTGCGAACCCGAGTGCCCGAACGCTGCAATTTCCCAGGGCGAAGAGATCTACGTGATCGACCCCAACCTATGCACCCAGTGCGTCGGCCACTACGACGAGCCCCAATGCCAGCAGGTGTGCCCGGTGGATTGCATTCCATTGGATGAAGCCCATCCGGAGACGGAAGAGCAGTTGATGGAGAAGTACCGGAAGATTACCGGGAAGGCCTGAGGCTATTCAGCGCCTGTAAGGGCCTCATCGGGGGCAAGCCCCCTCCCACATTTGAAATGCGTTCACACGTGGGAGGGGGCTTGCCCCCGATGGCGATATCAGCCATCACACAGCACTCAGCTCTGACACTTGGGGCAAAACACACTCGCCCGCTGCCCCAGCACCACATTGCGCAACTCGGTCCCGCAGACCTTGCACGCCGCGCCGCCCCGGCCATAAACGAACAGTTCCTGCTGGAAATACCCCGGCTGCCCATCGCCGCCGATAAAGTCGCGCAACGTGGTACCGCCGCGCTCGATGGCTGCCGCCAGCACGCGCTTGATCTCGATCGCCAGCTTCAGATAACGCCCCCGCGATATACCGCCCGCCGCGCGACGCGGATCGATTCCGGCCGCAAACAGCGCTTCCGTCGCATAGATATTGCCCACGCCCACCACCACCGCGTTATCCATGATGAACGGCTTCACCGCCATCGACCGCCCACGGGACAGCTGGAACAAGCGCTCGCCATCAAACAGCGCGGTCAACGGCTCCGGCCCCAGGCGGATCAGCAGCTCGTGGTTGTGCGGGTCCTGGCTCCAGAGCATCGCGCCAAAGCGCCGGGGGTCGGTGTAGCGCAGGGCCAGGCCGGATTCCAGCTCGATATCCACATGTTCATGCTTGGCCGCAGGCATGCCGACTTCAACCAGGCGCAGGTTGCCCGACATGCCCAGGTGGCTGATCAAGGTGCCCACTTCGGCATTGATCAACAGGTACTTGGCGCGCCGCTCCACCAGCACGATGCGCTGCCCGGACAGGCGCACATCGAGGTCTTCCGGGATCGGCCAGCGCAGACGGCGCTCACGCACCACCACCCGGCTGACGCGCTGGCCCTCCAAGTGAGGGGCAATCCCGCGCCGGGTGGTTTCGACTTCTGGTAACTCAGGCATGTGTACCTCGGGAAGAAAGGCTCAGTGCGCGCCCAGCTCGCGGATCGACAACTTCAGGCTTTCGAAGTCGTAGTCCGACAGGCCCACGTAATCCAGCACCAGGTGGCCGATCGCCTCCCATTCACGGTCGACGGTCTGGTTGCCCAGCACGCGATAGGACGAACAAATGTGCTCGGCCATTTTCAGGATCGCCAGCAGGTTTTTAAGCACGGGTGCGCGCGATGACTCATCGCTGAAAATCGCCAGGGCGTTGTGGTGATTGGCGATGGCGTCGGTCACATGCTCCGGCAGGCGCCAGGATTTGGCGGTGTAGTAGCCCACCACGGCATGGTTGGTGTTGAACGCGTTGTTTTCGGTGTCGACCACACGGCAATCCGGGCCGGCATTGGCGTAGGCCTGTTCCAATACCGTCATGTAATTGGGGAACCGCTTGAGCATCAGCGGTACGCCGCAATCGTGGAACAGGCCCAGGGCATAGGCTTCGTCAACCGCTTGAGCGCCGGTGCGCTTGGCCAGGGTCAGGCAGGTCATGGCCACGTCCTGAGCCGTGTCCCAGAAGCGGTTGAGCATGACGATGGTGTCATCGCTCATCTCGCCTTTGATCGACAACGCATTGATCAGGTTGATCACCGAGCGGCTGCCCAGCAGGTTCACCGCGCGCTGGATCGAGGCGATCTTGTTGCTCAGGCCGTAATACGGCGAGTTGACGATTTTCAGCAACGCGCCGGACAGGCCCGGGTCCTGGGCGATCAGCCGGGCGATCACTTCCAGGTCCGGGTCGGGCATGTACTGTTCCATCTGCAAATCCACCATGATTTGCGGCTGGGGCGGCACGCTGATGCCTTGCAGCACCTGCTGAATCTGTTCGGCGGAAAGCTCTTGGGACATAAGTACACACTCTGGGCTAGGCGGGGATTCTAACCCTTATGCAGACATGGCCGACACCCAAATGCCCGATTGAAATCGGACTAAATGTGGGAGGGGGCTTGCTCCCGATAGCAGTGGATCAGTCAGCTCATCTGTTTCTGACATACCGCTATCGGGAGCAAGCCCCCTCCCACATGTCCGGCGGCGCGCTCAGTAACTACACAACACGGTATACTCCCGCTCTTTTTTCCGGAGCGACGTCATGTCCCTGCCAAGCCTGCGTCTCAAAGCCAACGCCGATCGTCGTTTGCGCAACGGCCACCTGTGGGTCTACAGCAACGAAATCGACGTGGCCGCCACCCCACTCCATGGCTTCCAGGCAGGTAACCAGGCTATCCTGGAAGCGGCCGGCGGCAAGACCCTCGGCATCGTGGCCATGAGCCCGAACAACCTGATCTGCGCCCGCCTGCTGTCGCGCGACATCAAGTTGCCGCTCGACAAGTCGCTGCTGGTGCACCGCATCAACGTCGCGCTGTCGCTGCGTGACCGCCTGTTCGACAAGCCGTTCTATCGCTTGGTCTACGGTGATTCCGACCTGCTGCCAGGTTTGGTGGTCGACCGTTTCGGCGACATCCTCGTCGTGCAGATCGCCTCGGCGACCATGGAAGCCCATAAAGAAGACGTGATCGCCGCGCTGACCCAAGTGCTCAAGCCGAGCGGCATCCTGTTCAAGAACGACTCCGCCGCGCGCGACGCCGAAGGCCTCAACCGCTACGTCGAAACCGTGTTCGGCCTGGTGCCGGAGTGGGTGGCGCTGGAAGAAAACGGCGTGAAATTCGAAGCCCCGGTGATCCAGGGCCAGAAAACCGGCTGGTTCTACGACCACCGCATGAACCGCGCACGCCTGGCGCCGTATGCCAAGGGCAAGCGCGTACTCGACCTGTACAGCTACATCGGCGGCTGGGGCGTACAAGCCGCGGCTTTCGGCGCCAGTGAAGTGTTCTGCGTCGACGCCTCCGCTTTCGCCCTCGATGGCGTCGAGCGCAATGCCGCGCTGAACGGCGTCGCCGAGAAAATGACCTGCATCGAAGGCGACGTGTTCGAAGCGCTCAAGGAACTCAAAGCCAGCGAAGAACGCTTCGACGTGATCGTCGCCGACCCGCCGGCCTTCATCAAACGCAAGAAAGACATGAAAAACGGCGAAGGCGCCTACCGCCGCCTGAACGAGCAAGCCATGCGCCTGCTCAGCAAGGACGGCATCCTGGTCAGCGCCTCGTGCTCCATGCACCTGCCCGAAGACGACCTGCAAAACATCCTGCTGACCAGCGCCCGCCACCTGGACCGCAATATCCAGATGCTCGAACGCGGCGGCCAGGGCCCGGACCACCCGGTGCACCCGGCGATTGTCGAGACGCGCTATATCAAGAGCATTACGTGCCGGTTGTTGCCGAACAGCTAAGGCTTCACCCACCCCTGTAGGAGCGAGCTTGCTCGCGAAAAACGCATAGACGACGCGGGCTACCTGATAGCGTTGCGTCATCGTTGACGATCTTCGCGAGCAAGCTCGCTCCTACATAGCTACGGGAAACTTCCCACAATAGTTTTGATTGAATTCCACTTTTCGCAGACTAGTATCGGTTTCTGGTTTTACTCCGGAAAATAAAAACGATGTCTGGACCCACCCTCTCTCGCTCTATCCTCATCACCTGCATTTCCCTGATCAGCTTCTTCCCGATCAATATCCTGCTGCCCTCTTTCCCCGCACTGGCAACCCGGTTCGACACGCCCAGCGCAGACATCGCGCTGTCGATCAGTCTGTTCACGCTGGTGTTTTCGATCTCGCAACTGGTCGCCGGTCCGCTGTCAGATAAATGGGGGCGCAAGGAAGTGCTGCTCGGCTGCATCACGCTGTCGATCTTCGGGGCAATAGGCTGCGCAATGGCCTCGGATTACCTGACGTTCCTGCTGTTTCGCACGGTGCAGGCCATGGGCTGCGGCTTCTTCGTACTGGGTCACGCGCTGGTGGAGGACCTATTCGACGAACAGGACCGCGCCCGGGTACGCCTCTATTACATGACCCTGAGCGGCTCGTTTGTTGCCCTGTCGCCACTGATCGGCTCCTGGCTGCAAACCACCTTCGACTGGCAAGGGAGCTTTTATGGGTTTGCGCTCATGGCCTTGGGCATGTTGATCCATGCGTTTTGCGTCCTGCCTTCCAAGGCTGCCGGCCAGCATCGCGCGACCGTCTCGATCCTAGGCACGCTCAAAGCCGTCGCCACCAATCGCGACTTCCTGCGTTACTGGTGGATCGCCGCCCTGGTGTTTGCCTGCTACTTCGCCTTGATCAGCGTGACACCGCTGATTTTCATGGACGCGCTAAAGCTGTCCGAATATCAATATGCGCTGGTGCTGATGGTGTACGGCGTGGCCTACCTGCTCGGCGGCGTTGCTGCCTCGTACCTGCAAAAACGTATGGCGCTGTCCCGGCAAATCAACATCGGCCTCGGACTATTGCTCGTCGCGGGTGTGCTGCTGACGTTGATCATTATTTTTGAGGCCATCACCACCTTGACTCTGCTGATCCCGATATTGATCAGCGCCTTGGCCGTGACGCTGGTTCGTCCGGCGGCGATTTCGGCGGCGATGCTGTTGTTCTCAAGCAGCGCGGGCACTGCCGCATCGGCCGGGAACAGCATCATGTTCCTCACGGCCGCCATCAGCAGTGCGGCCTTGGCACAAACCGGAACGCATCTGCTGCTGACCATTGCGGTCAGCTTCATCGTGTTCAGCCTCTGGGGCTGGTTGACGAATTTACGGGTCGGGCGCTAGCGCTTTCCCCTGTAGGAGCGAGCTTGCTCGCGAAAAACTCATACACGACGCGGGCTACCTGATAGCGCTGCGTTATCGTTGACGTTCTTCGCGAGCAAGCTCGCTCCTACAAGTGAAGGTGCGTCATATCCAGATGGCATCCCATAGCGGGTATTGACCAATGTGCTCGACCAAACCAGCACGCAAAGGATTCGCGACGATATAGCGGGCCATTGCTTTCAAGTCCTCCTCGCGACGCAGTGCCCGATCGAAATAGCCTTTTTGCCAAAGCGTCCCGTAAGAACCCCTCGCACTGTTTATCGCGCGGGCACTTCGCGACTTGGTTATTCGCATCAACCTTGGCAAGTCGCCATTGTGCAGTTCGACCAACCAATGAAAATGGTCAGGCATCACGACCCAGGCCAGCGAGGTCGCCTCACCGTCTTCCTGAGCTTTCCTGAATTCGCTGACGAGCAGGCGACCCGTGCGCCAGTCCTGAAAAATTGATTGTCGTTGGTAGGTAACAGCCGTGATCAGGTACACGCGGCCCGATTCTGAATAGCGCCCAGTGCGCAGCCGATGAGCATTTTGCTGGGTGGACATTCCTTCGTCCTCTTCTGTGATTGGAAGAGAAACGGTAGGAGCCGAAGCGTCGACTAGCCTGTAAACAATAGTTCTGAATATGTCTTGCCCCTGTAGGAGCGAGGCGGGCGGCTAGCCCTTGCTCGCGAAAAACCAACAGGCGACGCGCGCTGCCTGATAGCGCTGCGTTATCGTTGACGTTTTTCGCGAGCAAGCTCGCTCCTACAGGAAGACGGTGTAGAATCGGCCCTATTCATCGCCAGTCATCCCCCGGCGGGTTTATGAGCTCGAGGCCCCAGCACGCGGCGATCCCGCGACGCGAGTGGCAACTTCCGGACACACGGCCATTTTCTGAGTGTTCCAGACGTCTATAGAAGCTCACTCCCCTTTAGCACCTGATTAGTAAGTGATTAGCCGCCCGGAGTGCTCCATGCCAGATTACCGCTCGAAAACATCCACCCACGGCCGCAACATGGCCGGCGCGCGCGCACTGTGGCGTGCCACGGGGATGAAAGATGACGACTTCAAGAAGCCGATCATCGCGATTGCCAACTCGTTCACCCAGTTCGTCCCTGGCCACGTCCACCTCAAGGACCTGGGCCAATTGGTCGCCCGCGAGATCGAACGCGCCGGCGGCGTGGCAAAGGAATTCAACACCATCGCCGTGGACGACGGCATCGCCATGGGCCATGACGGCATGCTGTACTCGCTGCCGAGCCGCGAGATCATCGCCGACTCCGTGGAGTACATGGTCAACGCCCACTGCGCCGACGCAATCGTGTGCATTTCCAACTGCGACAAGATCACCCCCGGCATGCTGATGGCCGCCCTGCGCCTGAACATCCCGGTGATCTTCGTTTCCGGCGGCCCGATGGAAGCCGGCAAGACCAAGCTTGCCTCCCACGGCCTCGACCTGGTCGACGCCATGGTCATCGCCGCCGATTCCAGCGCTTCTGACGAGAAGGTCGCGGAATACGAGCGCAGCGCCTGCCCGACCTGCGGTTCATGCTCTGGCATGTTCACCGCCAACTCGATGAACTGCCTGGTGGAAGCCCTGGGCCTGGCCTTGCCGGGCAACGGTTCGACGCTGGCCACCCACAGCGACCGTGAGCAACTGTTCCTGCAGGCCGGCCGCACCATCGTCGAGCTGTGCAAGCGCTACTACACCGAGAACGATGAGTCGGTATTGCCGCGCAATATCGCCAACTTCAAGGCGTTCGAAAACGCCATGACCCTGGACATCGCCATGGGCGGTTCCACCAACACCATCCTGCACTTGCTGGCTGCCGCCCAGGAAGCCGAGATCGATTTCGACCTGCGCGACATCGACCGTCTGTCCCGTCACGTGCCGCAACTGTGCAAGGTCGCGCCGAACATCCAGAAGTACCACATGGAAGACGTGCACCGCGCCGGCGGGATCTTCTCGATCCTGGGCTCCCTGGCCCGTGGCGGCCTGCTGCACACCGACCTGCCGACTGTGCACAGCACGTCCCTCGCCGAAGGCATCGCCAAGTGGGATATCACCCAGACTGACGACGAAGCCGTGCACACCTTCTTCAAGGCAGGCCCTGCAGGCATTCCGACCCAGACCGCGTTCAGCCAGTCGACCCGTTGGGACACCCTGGACGACGACCGTGAAAACGGCTGCATCCGCAGTGTCGAGCACGCCTACTCGCAAGAAGGCGGCCTGGCCGTGCTGTACGGCAACATCGCCCTGGACGGTTGCGTGGTGAAGACCGCCGGTGTGGACGAGTCCATCCACGTCTTCGAAGGCCGCGCCAAGATCTACGAAAGCCAGGACAGCTCGGTGCGCGGCATCCTGGCTGACGAAGTCAAAGAAGGCGACATCGTAATCATCCGCTACGAAGGTCCCAAAGGCGGCCCGGGTATGCAGGAAATGCTTTACCCAACTTCGTACCTCAAGTCCAAAGGCCTGGGCAAAGCCTGCGCCCTGCTGACCGATGGCCGCTTCTCCGGCGGCACGTCGGGCCTGTCCATCGGCCACGCTTCGCCGGAAGCCGCTGCCGGCGGCGCGATCGGCCTGGTGCAGGATGGTGACAAAGTGCTGATCGACATCCCGAACCGTTCGATCAACCTGTTGATCAGCGATGAAGAACTGGCCGCGCGCCGGGTTGAGCAGGACAAGAAAGGCTGGAAGCCGGTGGAGAAGCGTCCGCGCAAAGTCACTACCGCGTTGAAGGCTTACGCCCTGTTGGCGACCAGTGCCGATAAAGGTGCGGTGCGTAACAAGGCGATGCTCGACGGCCTGTAATCGTCGCCCATGAAAATGCCCCGCACTTGGCGGGGCATTTTTTTGCCTGGAGATAACCCCCAAGACCGATGAAGATCAAATGTGGGAGGGGGCTTGCTCCCGATAGCAGAGTGTCAGGCAATATATGAGCTGCCTGACCCACCGCTATCGGGAGCAAGCCCCCTCCCACATTTTTTGACCGCGTTCAGCCTGTTACTGAATATCCTCCGGCTTGACGATCACCCAATTCTTGTCCGCCGTCACCGGCAACCCTTCCTTGGCCTGCGCCGCCGCATGCTTGGCCATCATGCCGTTGAGCTGGGTCATGTATTTGTCCTTGCGGTTGATCCACAAATGAATGCCGCCCTTGGCCACGTCTACATCGTGGAACAGCATGTAACCGTCGCTGGTCGGGGTGTCGCCACCCACGATCACGGGCTTTTTCCATTCGTCGATGTAGGTGAGGATGGCCGCGTGCTTGCCCGCCATCCAGGTCGCCGGGGTCCACAGGTACGGCGTGAGCTCCAGGCCAAGGTTGGCCTTCTCGTCGTATTTGCCGGCAGCGATCTGTTTGCGCGCGGTGGTCAGTTCGCCCGTTTTGCGGTCTTTGAGCAGGGTGGTCACGCCGATGACGTTTTCGGGTTTGACGTTGTAGCCGTACTTCGGATCGGCGGCGACCATGCGCACAAGTTCCTCCGAGGCAGCAGTCATCACATACACTTCGATGCCGTTTTCCATCAGCTTGTTGTACAGCTCGGCCTGGCCGGTGAAGACTTTCGGTGGCTGCACTTCGGATTTCTTCACCGCGTCGCCTTCAAAATAGGTGACGGGCACAGGCTTGCCGGAGGCCATCAGTTCGTCGACCTGGACCTTGAGTTCCTTGAGGGTGAAGCCGGAAAACACCTGGGCCACCCACGGGTAGCACACCATGTCGTCCACTTCGCAGAGGCGATAGTAGTAGCTGAACAGGCTTTCCTTGTGGTCGGCGGTGTCTTTGAACGGCATCAGCTTGAGCGAAGGGTCGAGGCTGTCGCGGGTGATCAGGCCCTTGTTCTCCATGTACGGCAGCAAGGATTCTTCAAGGTCGTAGCGGTAGCTGGTGTTGTCCATGTCGAACACCGCGAAATTGCCCTTGTTGGCATTGGCAGCGATCATCTCGTTCAATTGTTTGGCGGCAGGCGCCGGCCAGTGTTTCAACTCGGTGGCGGCCAGCGCCTGGCTGGCGAGCCCAAGGCAGAGAGCGGCGGCAAGCAATTTCGGCGCGAGCTTCATAAGCGTTCCTTCCTGAGTGAAAGACATCGACGCTAACAAATCTGTGTGACAGTACTCGCGTTGAGCACGACGGCCTGCGTCCTGATTCCGCCAAGGGCATACGCGGCAGCGTCAAACGCTTATTCCAAAAACGACAGTGACCATTCCATATCGGTATTAAATCAATATATTTCAAGCTGTTAGGCTCTCCGGTTCGCAATCGCAGGCTCACGCGATTGGCTGCCTTCTCAACGGAGCTTCAATGAATCTTCCCCTGATTCTCAACTTACTGGTGTTCGTGGCCCTGTTGCTGGGCCTGGCACAAACCGGCCGTACCCACTGGAGCCTCGCCAAGAAGGTGCTGTTCGCCCTGGTGCTTGGCGTGGTATTCGGTGTGGTGTTGCACGCCATCTATGGCGCCGGCCACCCGGTGCTCAAGGCTTCCATCGGCTGGTTCGACCTGGTCGGCAACGGCTATGTGCAACTGCTGCAAATGATCGTGATTCCGCTGGTGTTCGCCTCGATCCTCAGTGCCGTGGCGCGTCTGCACAATGCTTCGTCCCTGGGCAAGATCAGCTTCCTGACCATCGGCACCCTGCTGTTCACCACCGCGATTGCCGCGCTGATCGGTATCGGCCTGACCAACCTGTTCGGCCTGACTGCCGAAGGCCTGGTCGCCGGCACCCAGGAAATGGCGCGCCTGCAAGTGATCCAGAACGATTACGCGGGCAAGGTCGCCGACCTGAATATCCCGCAATTGCTGCTGTCGTTCGTGCCGGCCAACCCGTTCGCCGACCTGGCCCGGGCCAAGCCGACGTCGATCATCAGCGTGGTGATTTTCGCCGCATTCCTGGGGGTTGCTGCGCTGCAACTGCTCAAGGATGACGTGGAAAAAGGCCAGAAAGTGCTCAACGTCATCGACACCCTGCAAGCCTGGGTGATGCGCCTGGTGCGCCTGGTCATGAAGCTGACCCCATACGGCGTACTGGCGCTGATGACCAAGGTGGTCGCCAGCTCCAACCTGCAGGACATCATCAAGCTCGGCAGTTTCGTCGTGGTGTCGTACCTGGCCCTGGGCCTGATGTTCGTGGTGCATGGCCTATTGCTGTCGCTGGCCGGGGTCAATCCGCTGCGCTTCTTCCGCAAGGTCTGGCCGGTACTGACCTTTGCCTTCACCAGCCGCTCCAGCGCGGCCTCGATCCCCTTGAGCATCGAAGCGCAGACCCGTCGCCTTGGCATCCCGCAGTCAATCGCCGGTTTCGCCGCTTCGTTTGGCGCGACCATCGGCCAGAACGGCTGTGCAGGGCTTTATCCTGCGATGCTGGCGGTGATGGTTGCGCCGACCGTCGGCATCAACCCGCTGGATCCACTGTGGATCGCGACCTTGGTAGCCATCGTCACCCTGAGTTCGGCCGGTGTGGCGGGCGTGGGCGGCGGTGCGACCTTCGCGGCACTGATCGTGCTGCCGGCCATGGGCTTGCCGGTATCACTGGTGGCGCTGCTGATTTCCGTGGAGCCGCTGATTGATATGGGCCGCACGGCGTTGAACGTGAATGGCTCGATGACGGCGGGGGCGATTACCAGCCAGCTTATGGGGCAGACGGATAAAGCGTTGCTCGATGCCGATGAGCATACTGAGTTGGCGCAGGCCTGATAGGACGCTATCGGGGGCAAGCCCCTCCCACACTTTGATTTGTGAATACATTCAAATGTGGGAGGGGGCTTGCCCCCGATGCTTTTAGGCCTTTTCCCACACTTCGAAGTTGTAAGCCGGTTTATCACCCTCTGCCGGGTTCTCCAGATTCGACACCAACTTCCACTGGCTCTGATCAAACTCCGGAAACCACGCATCCCCTTCCGGGCTCAACGCCACCCGCGTCAAGTACAGGCGATCGGCATATTCCAGCCCCTGCGCATACAGCTGCGCACCGCCGATCAGCATCAGCTCATCCACGCCCTGCTCCAGTGCCCACGCCTCGGCGCGTTCAACCGCAGCTTCCAGTGACGCAAACACTTGCGCACCTTCAAGCACCAGATCGGTCTGACGGCTGACCACAATGTTCAGCCGCCCCGGCAACGGTCGGCCCAGGGAATCCCAGGTCTTGCGCCCCATGATGATCGGCTTGCCCAGGGTGGTGGCCTTGAAATATTTGAAATCCCCCGGCAAATGCCAGGGCATGCTGTTGTCGACGCCGATCACGCGGTTTTCACCGAGGGCTGCGATCAGGCTTAAAGGGAGAGTTTTTTTCATGGCGACGAGAATACCAGAGCTGCGAGTCAGCGGTTATGCTCCAACCTCACGAACACAACAGGATGGCGCGTGACTGCACTGAACCCGCTGCACACACTCTGGCTGACCGAAACCGTGCGCCTGCGCGAAGAACACGCCGGCCCCCTGGAAGACCTCGAAGCCAACCGCCTGGCCCGCTCGGCCGATGGCGACCTGCCAACGCGTATCGCGCAACGTGCGCTGCACCTGGCAGAACGCGACGGCCTGACCGGCGCGCTCAGTCGCTGGCTGCAAGGCGCGCGCCTGGCCGTGATACTGCTGGCGATAGTCGCGGTTATCAGCGGCGCCGGCCTGGCGTTTGCCGCGCTGGGCAACGGCGTTACCCCGGTGAATGTGTTCTGGGCCCTGGGCAGCCTGCTCGGCCTGAACCTGATCCTGCTGCTCAGTTGGGCCCTGGGCCTGGTATTTGCCGGCGAACACAGCGCCAGCCTCGGTCGCCTGTGGCTGTGGCTCAGCGAAAAACTTGCGCGCGACGCCAAGGCCGCGCAGCTGGCACCGGCACTGCTGCTGTTGTTGCAGCGCCAGAAACTCAACCGCTGGGCAGTCGGTATGCTGGTCAACAGCCTGTGGTTGCTGGCGTTGCTCAGCGCCCTGCTGGTTTTGCTGATGCTGCTCGCCACCCGGCGTTACGGCTTCGTGTGGGAAACCACCATCCTGGGAGCGGATACCTTCATCGCCGTCACCCAGGCCCTCGGCACCCTGCCCGCCCTGCTCGGCTTCAACGTACCGACGGTCGAGATGATCCGCGCCAGCGGCGACTCCGCACTGAATATCGAAAGCGCCCGCCAGGCCTGGGCCGCCTGGTTGGTGGGGGTGTTGCTGGTCTACGGGGTGCTGCCCCGGCTGGTACTGGCGCTGCTGTGCCTGTGGCGCTGGAAACGTGGGCGCGCGGCCTTGGGCCTGGACCTCACCCAGCCCGGCTATGCCCAACTGCGCGAGCGCCTGATGCCGAGCAGCGAGCGGCTGGGGGTCAACGATGCGGCGCCGGAACACCTGCACCAGGTGGCGGGCGGCGTCAGTGAGCTGCACAGCGACGGCGCGCTGCTGGTTGCCATCGAACTGGACGAGCAGCGCCCCTGGCCGCCCAAACTGCCCGGCACGGTCAAGAACGCCGGCATTCTCGACAGCCGTGAATCGCGCAACAGACTGCTGGAGCAGCTCACACGCTTCCCGCCCGCGCGCCTGGCCATCGCCTGCGATCCGCGTCGCTCGCCCGACCGTGGCAGCCTGGCGCTGATCGCCGAACTGGCGCGCAGTGCCGCGGCCACACGGGTGTGGCTGCTGCAAGCGCCGCCCGGCCAGGCGCTGGATGCCGAGCGCCTGGGCGACTGGCACAGCGCGCTGCAACAGCTTGAGCTGCCCTTCGCCGACTGCGCACCGTTGAACTGGCTGGAGAGCGGTCATGACTAAACCCCTGAAGCTCGCCGTAGTCGGCCATACCAACGTGGGCAAGACCTCACTGCTGCGCACCCTGACCCGCGATGTCGGCTTTGGCGAAGTCTCCCATCGCCCCAGCACCACGCGGCATGTCGAAGGTGCGCGCTTGTCGGTGGATGGCGAAGCCTTGCTGGAGCTGTACGACACACCCGGCCTGGAAGACGCCATCGCCCTGCTCGACTACCTGGAACGCCTCGACCGCCCCGGTGAACGCCTGGATGGCCCGGCCCGCCTGACGCGGTTCCTGGAAGGCAGCGAAGCGCGCCAACGCTTCGAACAGGAAGCCAAGGTGCTGCGCCAACTGCTGGCCTCGGATGGCGGCCTGTACGTGATCGACGCCCGCGAACCGGTACTGGCCAAGTACCGCGACGAGTTGCAGGTGCTGGCCAGCTGCGGCAAACCCTTGCTGCCGGTGCTCAATTTCGTCAGCAGCAGCGAACACCGCGAGCCCCAGTGGCGCGAAGCTCTGGCTCGCCTTGGCCTGCATGCGCTGGTGCGCTTTGACAGCGTGGCGCCGCCGGAAGACGGCGAACAGCGGTTGTATGAAAGCCTGGCCCTGCTGCTGGAAAACGCACGGCCGCAGTTGGAGCGGTTGATCCTCGACCAGCAAGCCCAACGCCAGGCGCGCCAGCAAAGCGCCGCACGCTTGATCGCCGAATTGTTGATCGACTGCGCAGCGTGCCGGCGCAGCGTAATGACCGCAGATGAGCCGCACGCGATCAGCGAACTGCGCAAGTCCGTGCGCCAACGCGAACAAAAGTGCGTGGATTCCCTGCTCAAGCTGTTCGGCTTCCGCCCGCAGGACGCCGCCGCCAGCGACCTGCCGCTGCTGGACGGACGCTGGGGCGACGACCTGTTCAACCCCGAAACCCTCAAACAGCTTGGGGTGCGCGTGGGTGGCGGGATCGCCGCAGGCGCGGCAGCCGGCGCGGGCGTAGACCTGTTGGTCGGCGGCTTGACCCTCGGCGCCGCCGCCATCGCCGGTGCGATTGCCGGTGGCGCGCTGCAGACCGCACGCAGTTATGGCGGCCGCCTGCTCGGCAAAATCAAAGGCCAGCGCGAGCTGACCGTCGATGACAGCGTGCTGCGCCTGCTTGCCCTGCGCCAACGCCAGTTGCTCAAGGCCTTGAACCTGCGCGGCCATGCGGCGATGCACGGCATCAAGGTCGATACGCCCCAGGATAAAACCTGGCGCGAAGGCAAGCTGCCAGATGCCTTGAACAAAGCGCGCGCCTATCCGCAATGGTCATCGCTCAACCCCCACTCCAGGTTGAGCCAGGCCGAGCGTCAGGAGCAAATCGAGGCGCTGGCTCAGCGGTTGGACGAAGCCTGATCCGCCATTAGCGCGCCGGCCCCCACAGTGCCGTGATATTTCGCTCGGCCATGGCCGGCCCCACACTCATGCCCACACCGGTATGCATCAGCGCAATGCTGATGCCGGCAGCCGCCTGCACAAACGAAAACGGCGCGGGCCCACGCGAGCCATATACGCCCTGCCAACGCTCCAGCACCTGGAGTGTGCAGCCCAGGGTCTGCTCGGCCAGCTCGATCAGCCAGTCATCGACCTGCTCGGCGTTGAACGGCGAGGCATCGCTGCCGTAATCATGGGAATCGCCGATGATCAGGTCGCCATGGGGCGTAGGGCTGATCAGCAGGTGAATGCCGTGCTCATGCAGGTGCGGTGCTTCGCGCAGGATCTGCGCCTGCACCGACGCAGCTTGCGGCAAGTCGGCGAACGCGCCGTAATGCACGCAACTGAGGCCGGTCAACACGGCGTGTTGCAGGTTCAGCTCAAGCGTCGGGCGCGCCCGCAGCATTTGCAGGCGGCAGATGTGTGGGTTGAGCGGGGCAATCGAGTCGGCCAGCAGGGTCTGGTAGTCGTGCCCGGAACAGACAATGATCTGCTCGCCGCGAAAACGACCCGCCGTGCTGTGCAACTGGCCCGGCTCGACGTGGCGCACCAGGGTCGAAAAATGAAATTCCACATTCAGTTCCTGGGCCAGGTAGTTGATCAGCGCCGGGATCGCTTCGCGCGAATACAGTTGCTGATCGTCCTCGCCATGCAGCGCGGCGCGGTGATGGCGGAACTGGCCACCGTACAGATCGTTCAACGCCGTGCCTTGCAGCAATGCCACGTTGTAGCCGTGCTCGCGGGCACGCCCGGCGCAGAAGGCGTCGAGCAGGTGCTCTTCGGCTTCGGTACGGGCGAACAGGTAGGAGCCATTGCGCTTGAGCTCAAAGCCGGCGACGTGCGCCCAGTGTGCCCAGATATCGCGGCTTTGCCGCGCCAGGTCGAGCATCGGCCCCGGCGGTTGACCAGTGACCAGCGCCTGGCCGAAGTTGCGCACCGAGGCGCCCAGCGGGGTAGCGCTGCGTTCGAAAACCTTGACCTTGAGCCCGCGCCTGGCAGCGGCGTAGGCATGGGAGAGGCCGAGAATGCCGGCGCCGACAATTAACAGGTCACTACTCATACTGTCCTCTCGTTCCCGCGCTCCGCGTGGGAATTCATCCAGTGACGCTCCGCGTCACGACCTTCAAGAGCGGACGCGGAGCGTCCGGAGCGGCGTTACCACGCGGAGCGTGGGAACGATCGGTACCCTTACTGCCCCGCCACCTTCTCCGACTTGCCGTCATAGCGCTTGCGCCATTGCGCCAGGATGCTGTCGCGGTTCTTCGAGGCCCAGGCAAAGTCGTTCTTGATCAACCGCTGCTCGTAATCGGCGGGCAATTCGGTCTGTGGCTTGGCAATCCCTGGCTGGGCCAGTACCGCGAAGTTGTCCTTGTACAGCTCCATCGCCGCCGGGCTGGCGGAGAAGTCCGCGAGTTTCCTGGCGGCATCGGCGTGGGCCGTGCCCTTGATCACCGCCGTCGCCTCGATTTCCCAGCCCAGGCCTTCCTTCGGCAAGATGATGTCCAGCGGCGCCCCCTGGCGCTTGAGCTGTACGGCCGGGTATTCAAACGAAATACCAATCGGAAACTCCCCGGACGCCGCCAGCTTGCACGGCTTGGAGCCGGAGTGAACGTACTGGCCGATGTTCTGGTGCAGCTCGTCCATGTACTGCCAGCCCTGCTGCTCACCAAAGGTTTGCAACCAGGCGCTTACGTCCAGAAAGCCGGTACCGGAGGACGCCGGGTTGGGCATCACGATCTTGCCCTTGTACTCAGGCTTGGTCAGGTCCTGCCAACTCACCGGTTTGCTCAGGCCCTGTTTCTCGGCTTCGACGGTGTTGAAGCAAATGGTCGCCGCCCACACATCCATGCCGACCCAGGCCGGTGGGTTGGCGGCGTCGCGGTAGTTTTTGCCGATCTTGTCCAGGTCCTTCGGCGCGTAACGATCGAGCATGCCTTGTTGATCGAGGATCGCCAGGCTGGAGGCGGCCAGGCCCCACACCACGTCGGCCTGCGGGCGGTCCTTTTCAGCCAACAGCTTGGCGGTGATGATGCCGGTGGAGTCGCGTACCCACTTGATCTGGATGTCCGGGTTGGCCTGCTCGAAGGCCTTTTTGTAGGTCTTCAACTGCTCGGCTTCGAGGGCCGTGTACACGGTCAACTCGGTGTTGGCGAAGGCATTCAGGCTGAATGCGGTGAGTACGGCAGCGACCAGCGCCAGTGGCTTGAACATCGAATACCTCCTTTGAAGAATCATTGCCCGGGCGCGGTCTGGCGCCAGGCTTGGGAGCGGCGCAAGGCGCCACGTGAAGCCCACGCCAGCAGCAGCGAGACGCTGCCTGAGGTGAACAGGATCAGGGTCGACATGGCCGCAGCGCCGCCCACATTGCCGGCATCGTCCATGTTCAAGACGGCGACGGCGGCGAGGATGGTGTCGGGGCTGTAGAGAAAGATCGCAGCGGAGACGGTGGTCATCGCCGACACGAACAGGTAACGCAGAATATCCAGCAGCGCCGGCAGGCAGATCGGTACCGTCACTTTCAAGTAGTGGCGGTAGAGCGGCGCCTTGAGGGACAACGCGGCGGCTTCGAATGCCACGTCCAGTTGGCGCAGCGCAGTGGTGGCGGTCATTTGCGCAGTGGTCAGATAGTGAGCAATGGTGCACACCACCAGCAGTGCCATGCTGCCGTAGAACACATGCAGCGGGTTGCCGCCAAGGTTGAAAAAGAACACGTAGCCCAGGCCCAGCACCAGGCCCGGTACGGCCATCGGCACAAAGCTGAGCAGGCGCAGGGCCAGGTTCAGGCCTTGTTGGCCCTTGGTTTTTTCCATCAGGTAGGCGCCGGTGAAGATCAGCGCACTGCCGATCAACGCCGTGCACAGCGCCATGGTCAGGCTGTTGCGATAGGCCAGCCAGCCGCCGCCGGCAGTGTCTTCGAACTGGTAGTGGTTCAAGGACAGCGACAGGTTGTAGGGCCAGAACTTGACCAGCGAGGAATACACCGCCATGCCGAACACCAGCAGCAACGCCGCGCAGATCAGCAGCACGATAGCCAGGTAGCAGCCGTCCCTGGAACGCGACGCCAGTGGTTGAAATACCTGGGCACGCCCGCTCATGGCGTCGCCGTGACGGCGCCGCAACCACGCATCCACACCAAAGCTGAACAGCGCCGGCAACAGCAGCACCATGCCGATCAACGCGCCGCGGCCGAACTGCTGCTGGCCGACCACCGCCTTGTAGGCTTCCAGCGCCAGCACCTGGTAGTCCCCGCCCACCACCACGGGCACGCCGAAGTCGGTGATGGTCAAGGTGAACACCAGGCAAAGTGCCGCGAACACCGCCTGGCGCGTGGCCGGCCAGGTGATGCTGCGAAACGCTCGGGCCGGGCTGGCGCCCATGCTTGAGGCCGCGTCGAACAAGCGCGCATCCGCCAGCGACAAGGCCGACAGCAGAATCATCAGGGCGTGTGGGAAGGTGTAAATCACCTCACCCAGCACAATGCCCCAGAAGCCGTAGATGTTGTCCGAGAGCAACCCGCGCAGCAGCCCCTGGTTGCCGAACAGATACACCAGTGCAATGCCCGGCAACATCGATGGCGTCATCAAGGGCAGCAGCGACACGCCGCGCCAGATCACCTTGCCGGGGATCAAGGTGCGCTGCAGCGCGTAGGCAAACAGATAGGCCAGCGGTACGACGATGGCCGCGACGCTCAGGGAAACTTTCAGGCTATTGCCCAGCAACCAGTGGAAGTTGGCACTGGTCAGCAGCTCGCGTGCGGCGGTCAGCCCGCCACCCTGCCCGGCTTCGCTGCTGAAGCCACGCCAGAAAATCGCCAGCAGCGGCAGCAACACCGCCACGACCAACAGGCCCAGCCACACTAATTTGCCGCCGACCACAAACAGGCGGTCGCCCGCTTCAGCCCGAGAAATTTCGCGCGGCAGTGTCATCGCCGTCTCCATGACCATCTCAGGCGAACACCTGCAAGCTGCGCGGCGGCAGGGCCACCAGAATGTCCTGGGCCCCCAGGCGCGGCATGGCTTCCGGCGCCAGCTCGGCCAGCAGTGGGTGGCCCGGCAACTGCTCCAGCTCAAAACTCATGCGGCAGCGATTACCCAGGAAGGTGATCTCGCGGACTTTGGCCGGGAACAGGTTTTCCTCATGCACCGGCGGGTTCACGCTGATCGCTTCCGGGCGGCAGAACAGCCGGCCGGATTTGGCGATGCCGGCGTCATCGGCCAGTCGCACATTCATCCCGCCGACCTGGGCATGGCTGGCGCTGTTGCGGCTGAACGGCAGCCAGTTGCCCTGGCCGACGAACTCCGCCACGAACGGCGTGGCCGGGCGGTCATAGATTTCCTGCGGCGTGGCGTACTGCTCGACCTTGCCGTTGTGCATGACCGCGATGCGGTCGGCCATCAACATGGCCTCGTCCTGGTTGTGGGTGACCATCAGCGTGGTGATGCCCAGGCGGCGCTGAAGTTGGCGCAGCTCGGTACACAGATGCTCGCGCACCCGCGCGTCGAGGGCCGACATGGGTTCATCCAACAGCAATAACGAAGGCGCCGGCGCCAGGGCCCGCGCCAGCGCGACACGTTGCTGCTGGCCCCCGGACAACTGGCCGGGGAATTTCTTTTCGCTGCCGAGCAGGCCGACCAATTCGAGCATTTGCCCGACACGCTTGCGCACCTCATCACGGCCGCAGCCGGCGAGGCCGTAGCCGATGTTCGCTTCAACGGTCAGGTTGGGAAACAGCGCGTAGGACTGGAACAAAATGCCGTAGTCCCGCGCCTGGGGCGGCAGCCGGGAAACATCGCGGTCACCCAGGTAAAGCTCGCCGCTGTCCTGGCGCTCAAGCCCGGCGATGCAGCGCAGCAACGTGGTTTTGCCGCAGCCGGACGGGCCCAGCAGGCACACCAGCTCGCCAGCGGCAACGTCCAGGGACACGTTGTCCAACGCGGTAAAGGCGCCGAAGCGTTTCTGGATACCGCGCACCTTCATCGGCGCGCCGGGTTGGGTCAGGGCTGTGTTCATGGTGGCACCTCATCGAACGGATGAAGGCCATGCTAGGGAGGGAATGCGTAGCTGGTGTGGCAGAAAGGCAAAAGGAGGTGATAGTGGTATTGGTGGATTTGTGTAGGATTCTTAGAAATGTGGTGCCGGGTCCCGATCGTTCCTACGCTCCCGCGTAGGAATGCAGCCCGTGACGCTCTGCGTCACCTGTGGGCGGCAGTGACGGGACGCGGAGCGTCCCAGGAGGCATTCCCACGCGGAGCGTGGGAACGATCAGCTCGCTCCTACAAGGGTGACATTTCCTGGGCCAGGCCAAGGAAAGCCGCCGGCAACCGGGCACCTTTACGCTCCTTGAGGCAGTACAGATACTCGGGAATCTGCGGCGCCTTCTCGAGGGTCAGCACCTTCAGCTGTGGATCATGCGGCACTTCCTGGCGCGCAATGATGCTGATGCCGATATTGCGCAGTACCGCCTCGCGGATCGACTCACGGCTGCCAATCTCCAACAACGGCCCGTACCCCACGCCCGCGTTCTTCAGCATCTCTTCCGTCAGCCTGCGGGTGGTAGAACCCGCTTCACGCATCAGCAAGGTATGCCCGATGAGCGCGCTCAACGGTACGTGATCAAGCTTGGCCAGCGGATGGTTGCGATGCACCGCCACCACCAGCGGATCGGTGCCCAGCACGCGGCGCACCAGACGCGGGTCTTCCACCAACTGCGACGAGGCGGCGACGTCGACGCGGTAGTCGTCCAGCGCTTCGAGCACCTGCTGGGAATTGCCGATTTCCACCGACACGTCCACCTGCGGCAGGCGTTCGCGAAAGGCTTTGACCAGGTCCAGAATGTAGTACGGCGCGGTGGCGGCAATCCGTAAGGTACCCTGGACTTGGCCGTTATTGCGCAGGAAAAACTCGATGTCCGCTTCCTGCTGCAACAGCGCCTTGACCATCGGCAACAGCCGCGCGCCTTCATCGCTGACGGTCAGGCGGCGGCGGCCACGATAGAACAGCTCAACGCCGTATTGGCTTTCCAGGTTGCGGATCTGGGTAGTGACCGTAGGTTGGCTCAGGCCGAGCTTTTTCGCCGCCTGGGTAATGCTGCCCAGGCGGGCTACCATGAAAAACGCCTTCAGCTCAGCACTCAGCACACCACCCTCTCATCGTCTATTTGCGCAACAGGCGCAGGCCATTGAACACCACCAGCAGGCTGACGCCCATGTCGGCAAACACCGCCATCCACATCGTCGCCATGCCCAGGAAGGTGACCGCCAGGAAGATGGCCTTGATCACCAGCGCCAGGGCGATGTTCTGTTTGAGGATACTCGACGTTTGCCTGGAGAGCCGAATGAATGCCGGGATCTTGCGCAGATCATCGTCCATCAGTGCTACATCGGCGGTCTCGATGGCGGTGTCGGTGCCTGCGGCGGCCATGGCAAAGCCGATTTCGGCGCGTGCCAGGGCCGGCGCGTCGTTGATACCGTCGCCGACCATGCCGACGCGGTGGCCTTGGCCGTAGAGCGTTTCAATGGCGTGCAGCTTATCGGTGGGCAGCAGGTCGCCCTGGGCCTGGTCGATACCGACCTGGGCGGCAATCGCCTGGGCGGTGTGAGTGTTATCGCCGGTGAGCATCAGGGTCTTGACGCCCAGTTCGTGCAGTTGCCGGATGGCTTCGCGGCTGCTGTCCTTGACCGTGTCGGCTACGGCGAACAGGGCCAGCGGGCCTGACTTGTCGAGCAGCAGCACCACGGACTTGCCTTGTTTTTCCAGGGCGAAGAGTTTCTCTTCCAAGGCCGGCGAGCACAGCCCGAGGTCTTCCACCAGACGGTGGTTGCCCAGGTGGTAGGTTTCGCCGTTTATGTCTCCGCGCACGCCACGACCAGGCAATGCCGCGAAGTTATCCACAACGTAGGACACCAGGTTTTTATCCAACGCCGCGTTGGCGATCGCCAGGGACACCGGGTGGTCGGAACGGCCGGCCAAACTCGCGGCCAGCGCCGGCGCGCTGTCCTGCACCGTGGCGAACAGCGGCAAGTAGTCGGTTTGTACCGGCTTGCCGTGGGTGATGGTGCCGGTCTTGTCCAGGGCGAGGTAGTTGAGCTTGTAACCGCCCTCCAGGTACACGCCGCCCTTGATCAGAATGCCTTTGCGCGCCGCCGCCGCAAGGCCGCTGACAATGGTCACCGGGGTAGAAATCACCAAGGCGCACGGGCACGCGACCACCAGCAACACCAGGGCGCGGTAGATCCAGTCGAACCAGACGCCGGCCATGAACAGCGGCGGTATGACTGCCACGCCCAGGGCAAACAGGAACACGGCGGGTGTATAGACCTTGGAGAAGCGGTCGACAAAACGCTGGGTCGGCGCCCGGGCGCCCTGGGCCTGTTCCACCGCGTGGATGATCCGCGCCAATGTGGAATTGTTGGCCGCTGCGGTCACCTGGTATTCCAGGGAACCGGCCTGGTTGATCGTACCGGCGAAGACTTTATCGCCCAGGTTTTTTTCGATCGGCAGGCTTTCACCGGTGATCGGCGCCTGGTCGATAGTGGATTGACCGGCAGTCACCTCACCGTCCAGGCCAATGCGTTCGCCAGGCTTTACCCGCACGATGGCGCCTAAATCAATACTTTTGACCTCTTGCTCCAGCCATGAACCGTCCGCCTGGCGCACCGTGGCCTGCTCCGGGGTCATCTGCATCAAGCCGCTGATGGCATTGCGCGCACGGTCCAGGGACTTGGCCTCGATCAACTCGGCCACGGTAAACAGGAACATCACCATCGCCGCTTCCGGCCATTGGCCGATCAGCACGGCGCCGGTCACGGCGATACTCATCAGCGCGTTGATGTTCAGGTTCAGGTTTTTCAGGGCAATCCAGCCCTTTTTGTAGGTGGTGAGGCCACCGCTGAGAATCGACACCAGCGCCACCAGGGCGATCACCCAGGTCGGCGCCACGCCCGTGAAATGCAGGACTTCCGCGCCCAACGCCCCCACGCCCGAGACTGCCAGCGGCCACCAGTGTTTCTTGGCGGGTGGCGCGGCGGCGGGGGTGCCTTCTTCGATCGGGTCGGCCTGCATGCCGATGGATTTGATGGCATCGATGATCGGCGCAGTGCTCGGCAAGTCGTGGGTGACGCCAAGGATACGGTTGATCAGGTTGAATTCCAGCTGCTGCACACCGGCGAGCTTGCCCAGCTTGTTCTGGATCAGCGTCTGTTCGGTGGGGCAGTCCATCGCTTCGATGCGAAAGGTGCTCAGGCGCGAGCCGGCGGTGGGAGCGTCGCTCAACTGTACTTTTGCAGGCGCCGGGGTGCCGGAACAGCACCCGCCGCCGTGGTCATGCACCGGCTTGAGCGTTTGCTCGCCGTGATCATGCTCGTGATCGTGCTTATGCGGGGTGTGGAGGGAATCGCTCATGCTGTCGCGTCCGTAGATGTGCCTGTTGCCAAGTAAAGACCCTGTAGCCACTATAGGGTCAAGCACCCATTTGGAGATTGCTGCGATGAAGATCGGCGAACTGGCCAAACTGACCGACTGCCCGGTGGAAACCATCCGTTATTACGAGAAGGAAAGCCTGCTGCCACCCCCGGCGCGCACTGACGGCAACTACCGGGTGTACACCCAGGCGCACACCGAGCGGCTGATCTTTATCCGCAACTGCCGCAGCCTTGACATGACCCTGGAAGAAATCCGCAGCCTGCTCAGCCTGCGTGACAGCCCACAGGATCAATGCGAAAGCGTGAATGCGTTGATCGACGAACATATCCACCATGTCAAAGCGCGGATCGATGGGCTGCTGGCGTTGCAGGAGCAATTGCTGGACTTGCGCCAGCGCTGTGGCGGCGGGGCGCAGTGCGGGATCTTGCAGCGCTTGGAGGTCAGCGGGAGCGTGCAGGCCAGCGAGGCCGAGCCGTCACATGTGGGCAGAAGCCACGGGCATTAGACTTAAGTGAACGCGGACCAAATGTGGGAGGGGGCTTACCCCCGATTACGGTGTGTCAGCCATAGAAATGCTGGCTGATCCACCGCTATCGGGGGCAAGCCCCCTCCCACATTTAGATCAGGACAGACTTCAGATCGCCACGTCAGCCTTGATGCTTGGGTCGGCGTCGTAGCCGACGATTTCAAAGTCTTCGAACTTGTAGTCGTAGATCGACGCCGGTTTACGCTTGATCACCAGTTCCGGCAGCTTTTTCGGCGTGCGCGCCAGCTGGGTCTGGATCTGCTCCATGTGGTTGCTGTACGCATGGGTGTCGCCGGTGGTGACGATGATCTCGTGGGGGATCAGGTCGCACTGCTGGGCCAGCATGTGAGTCAACAACGCCAGGGCGGCAGTGTTATAGGGCAGGCCGAGGAATACATCGGAGCTGCGGATGTATAACTGCATCGACAGATGGCCATCATGCACAAAGGCCTGGTACAGCAGGTGGCACGGTGGCAAGGCCTGCTTGCCGTTGCGCGCGTTTTCCTGGGGGCTCTTGGTTTCGTCCGGCAGGTATTCGACGTTCCAGCCGTGGAACAGGATGCGGCGGCTGTTGGGGTTGGTCTTCAACGTCTCGACCATGTAGTCGATCTGGTTGATCTTGCCGCCGTCCTTGGTTGGCCAGGCGGTCCACTGCTCGCCGTACACCGGGCCCAGGTCGCCGTCTTCGGTGGCCCATTCATCCCAGATACGCACGCCGTTTTCGTTGAGCCACTTGATGTTGGTGTTGCCGCTCAACATCCAGATCAGTTCGTTGGCGATGCTTTTGAAATGCAGCTTCTTGGTGGTCAGCAGCGGGAAGCCATCGGCCAGGTTATGCCGATACTGACGGGCGAACACGGCCTTGGTGCCGGTGCCGGTACGATCGCCCTTGGTCAGGCCATTGGTCACGACGTCGTGCAGGAGTTCGAGGTATTGCTTCATGTGGGTACCCGTATCGTTGAAGCCGAGGCGCGCACGCCTCGGCGTTCGAATTTAAAGCGCGGTGCTCTTGATGCCTTGTGGGCGGTTGTAAGCCCACCACAGCAGGCCCAGGCCGACCAGGATCATCGGGATGCTGAGCACCTGCCCCATGGTCAACCAGCCCCACGCCAGGTAGCCCAACTGCGCATCCGGTACGCGCACGAACTCGACGATGAAGCGGAAGATCCCGTAGAACAGCGCGAACATTCCCGACACGGCCATGGTTGGGCGTGGCTTGCGCGAGAAGATGTACAGGATGAGGAACAATGCCACACCTTCCAGGGCGAACTGGTACAGCTGCGACGGATGGCGCGGCAGTTGCGCCGGGTCGCTGAACGGCGGGAACACCATGGCCCACGGCACATCGGTCGGCTTGCCCCACAGCTCGGCGTTGATGAAGTTACCGATGCGCCCGGCGCCCAAGCCAATCGGCACCAGCGGCGCGACGAAGTCCATCAACTGGAAAAACGACTTGCCGTTGCGCCGGCCAAACCACCAGGCGGCGATCATCACGCCGATAAACCCGCCGTGGAACGCCATGCCGCCCTTCCACACCTCAAAGATCAGCGTCGGGTTGGCGATGTAGGCCGACAGATCGTAGAACAGCACATACCCGAGTCGCCCACCGACAATGACCCCCATCGACAACCAGAACACCATGTCGGAGAGTTTCTCCTTGGTCCAGGTCGGGTCGAAACGGTTCAGGCGCCGGGACGCCAGCAGCCAGGCACCGCCGATGCCGATCAGGTACATCAACCCATACCAATGGATTTTCAGCGGACCGATGGCCAGGGCCACCGGGTCGATCTGCGGGTAAGGCAGCATTGCGACTCCTCGTTAAAACATTTAGTCATGACGCACCGGACCATGCCGATGCGCGATTAAGCCTGCGTTACAGCTGCGAGATCAAATTAAGAAGTTCACATACACACCAAACAGCCCGGCATGTTAACGGATGGAAGGTGCGCGGCCCAACTTCGTTACGATGGAACGCCCGCGGTTCTGTGGGTAGAGTGAGGAAAAAACACACAAGGGATCGCCCGATGTGCCTGATTGTTTTTGCCTGGCGGCCGGGCCATGCCCAACCGCTGATCGTCGCGGCCAACCGTGATGAATTCTACGCCCGGCCCAGCCTGCCGCTGGCTCAATGGCCGGATGCACCACAGGTCTTTGCCGGCCGCGATCAGGAAGCGGGCGGCACTTGGCTGGGGGTGAACGCCGAGGGGCGCTTCGCTGCGCTCACCAATATCCGCGACCCGCACCAGCCGCCGTCACGCAAGTCCCGGGGTGAGCTGGTGGCGCGCTTTCTCAGTGGTTCGCTGCCGATTGACGATTATTTGGCGGAAGTTAACGGTCGTTCGATTGAATACGCCGGGTTTAATCTATTAGTGGGCACGCGGGATGAGCTTTGGCACTACAACGCCAATAAGACCCAGCCGACGCGGTTGGAGGCGGGCGTGTACGGTTTATCCAATGCCGGTTTGGATACGCCCTGGCCGAAGCTGCTCAAGGCCAAGGCGGCACTCGTTGAAATCCTCGACGATCCGCAGCCGGACGCGTTGCTGGGGATCTTGAGTGACCCGCAGACCGCACCGTTTGCTGAACTGCCGGATACCGGCGTCGGCTTGGCGACGGAGAGCTTGCTGTCGAGTGTGTTTATTGCCAGCCCGAGTTACGGGACGCGGGCAAGCACAGCGTTGATCGTGAATGCCGACGGGACGCGGCGGATGGTGGAGCGCAGTTTCGGGCCGCAGGGTGGGCGGTTGGGCGAGGTCGAGCTCAATCTTTAAATGTGGGAGGGGGCTTGCCCCCGATTGCAGTATGTCAGTCAGGATATCTGGTACTGATACACCGCTATCGGGGGCAAGCCCCCTCCCACAGTTGGATATTCATTGGCAGGTTTAAAGTGTTTTGGCAGAAGCGGGATTGATCATCCGCGTCAGCCCCAAATTCTTCAGCGCCAATTGCAGCGAGCTGTGGATAACTTGCGGGTTGTCGATGGTCATCAGTTCGGCCAGCAAATCCTTGGCCATGCTCAATTCAACCTGGCGCAGCATCCATTTCACTTTGGGCAAGTTGGTGGCGTTCATCGACAGGCTGTCAAAGCCCATCGCCATCAACAGCACCGCCGCTGCAGGGTCGCCGGCCATTTCACCGCAGATACTCACCGGCTTGCCTTCGGCATGGGCGTCGCGCACCACATGCTGCAGCGCTTGTAGCACGGCCGGGTGCAGGTAGTCGTACAGGTCGGCTACCCGCGGGTTGTTGCGGTCCACGGCGAGCAGGTATTGGGTCAGGTCGTTGGAGCCTACCGACAGGAAGTCCACCTGCCGTGCCAGCTCCTTGGCCTGGTACACCGCCGCCGGGATTTCGATCATCACGCCAATTGGCGGCATCGGCACGTCGGCGCCTTCGTCGCGCACTTCGCCCCAGGCACGGTGGATCAGGTGCAAGGCTTCTTCCAGCTCGTGGGTGCCGGAGATCATCGGCAGCAGGATGCGCAGGTTATTCAGGCCTTCGCTGGCCTTGAGCATGGCGCGGGTCTGCACCAGGAAAATTTCAGGGTGGTCGAGGGTGACGCGAATCCCACGCCAGCCGAGGAAGGGGTTGTCTTCCTTGATCGGGAAATACGACAGTGACTTGTCGCCGCCGATATCCAGGCTGCGCATGGTCACCGGCAACGGGTGGAAGGCCTGCAGTTGCTCGCGATAAATCGCCAGTTGCTCCTTCTCACTCGGGAAACGCTGGTTGATCATGAACGGCACTTCGGTGCGGTACAGCCCCACCCCTTCAGCGCCGCGCTGTTGCGCCCGGGCCACATCGGCCAGCAGGCCGGTGTTCACCAGCAGCGGCACGCGGTGGCCGTCGAGGGTCACGCACGGCAACTCGCGCAACGAGTCGAGGCCCAGCGCCAGTTGTTTCTCTTCCTCGACCACTTCGGCGTATTGCTTGCGCAGCAATTCGCTGGGGTTGGTAAACACTTCGCCGCGATGGCCATCGACGATCATGTCGATGCCATCCACCTTGGAATACGGCAGGTCCACCAGGCCCATCACCGTCGGAATGCCCATGGCGCGAGCCAGGATCGCAACGTGGGAGTTACCCGAGCCCAATACCGAGACCAGGCCGACCAACTTGCCCTCAGGCACTTCGCCGAGCATGGTGGCGGTCAGTTCTTCGCTGATCAGGATGGTGTTGTCGGGGTAGACCAGATTGGTGGTGCGGTCTTCCTGCAGGTAGGCCAGCAGACGGCGACCGAGGTCACGCACATCCGAGGCACGCTCGCGCAGGTAGGCGTCGTCCATCAATTCGAAACGGTTGACGTGATCGGTGACCACCTGGCGCAGCGCGCCCTGGGCCCACTGGCCGGTCTTGATCACGGTCTTGACTTCGTTACCCAGGGACGCGTCGTCGAGCATCATCTGGTACACGTCGAACAGCGCACGCTCTTCCGGGCGCAACTGGGTGGCCAGCTTGGTCGACAGGTTGCGCATGTCGGCGCGCACGCCTTCCAGGGCGGTCTTGAACAGTTTGATTTCAGCGTCGATGTCGTGGACGGTCTTGTCCGGTACCACATCGAGGTCGGCCGGTGGCAGCATGACCACCGCCGTACCGACGGCGGCCCCCGGCGAACCCGGCACGCCGACGAACTTGGCCTCCTGGATGCCCTTGCCCTGGCGACCCAGGCCGCGAATCGAGCCCGTGGCTTCGGCGTGGGCGATAACCCCGGCCAGCTGCGCGCTCATGGTCACCAGGAAGGCTTCTTCACCTTCGTCGAACTGGCGGCGTTCTTTCTGTTGGATGACCAGCACGCCGACGACGCGGCGGTGGTGAATGATCGGCGCGCCGAGAAACGAGGCGTAGCGCTCTTCGCCGGTTTCGGCAAAATAGCGATAACGCGGGTGATCGGCCGCGTTTTCAAGGTTCAGGGGTTCTTCACGCGTCCCCACCAGGCCCACCAGACCTTCATTGGGCGCCATGCTGACTTTGCCGATGGAGCGCTTGTTCAAGCCCTCGGTGGCCATCAGCACAAAACGGTTGGTCTCGGGGTCCAGCAGGTAAACCGAGCAGACCTGGCTGCCCATGGCTTCCTTGACGCGCAACACAATAATCCCCAACGCCGCCTTGAGATCCTTGGCGGAGTTAACTTCCTGGACGATCTTGCGCAGCGTATTGAGCATGGCTCGGGGTCGAACTCCGTCGTCAGTCGCGCGCTAAAAGGCGCGGGGCAAGCTCTTTGAGAGCGCGACGATAAACCTCGCGCTTGAATGTCACCACCTGGCCCAGCGGATACCAATAACTGACCCAGCGCCAGCCATCGAACTCCGGTTTACCGGTCAAATCCATCCGCACCCGCTGCTCATTGGAGATCAGGCGCAGGAGAAACCATTTCTGCTTCTGGCCGATACACAGCGGTTGGCTGTGGGTACGCACCAGGCGTTGCGGCAAACGATAGCGCAACCAGCCCCGGGTGCAGGCCAGAATCTGCACATCTTCGCGCTCAAGGCCGACTTCTTCGTTCAACTCACGGTACAAGGCGTCTTCAGGGGTTTCGTCGGGGTTGATCCCACCTTGAGGAAACTGCCAGGCATCTTGGTTGATTCGGCGAGCCCATAGCACCTGTCCGGCATCATTCGTAAGAATAATCCCGACATTAGGACGGAAACCATCGGGGTCGATCACGGCAACAACCTCGCAAACGCATGTCGCCGCATTGTTCCACAAAGGTTCATCCAGCGGCAACGAGGCTTCTTACCTTATGTGCACTCTTGTGAAAAGACCGTATTCTGGACGCCTTTTTACAGACTTTTCAGCGAGTAACCGCAATGCGCCTGGCTTTATTCGACTTGGACAACACGCTCCTGGGCGGTGACAGCGATCACGCCTGGGGTGATTACCTGTGTGAACGCAGGATTCTCGACCCGGTGGCTTACAAGGCCCGTAACGACGCGTTCTATCAGGACTACCTGGCCGGCAAGCTGGACAACGCCGCTTACCTGAACTTCTGCCTGGAAATCCTCGGCCGCACCGAGATGGCTCAGTTGGACAAATGGCACAACGACTATATGCGCGACTGCATCGAACCGATCATGCTGCCCAAGGCCGTGGAACTGCTGGCCAAGCACCGCGCCGCCGGCGATATGCTGGTGATCATCACCGCCACCAACCGTTTCGTCACTGCGCCGATTGCCGCACGGCTGGGGGTTGAAACCCTGATCGCCACCGAGTGCGAGATGGAAAATGGCCGCTACACCGGGCGCAGCACCGATGTGCCGTGCTTTCGTGAAGGCAAGGTGACGCGCTTGAACCGTTGGCTGGAAGAGACCGGGTATAGCCTGGAAGACAGCTACTTCTATAGCGACTCGATGAATGATTTGCCGCTGCTGGAGCAGGTGACTCATCCGGTGGCGGTGGATCCGGACCCGAATTTGCGGGCCGAGGCTGAAAAGCGGGGCTGGCCGGTGATTACGCTGCGCGGCTGATAAAGCTATCGGGGGCAAGCCCCCTCCCACAGGGGAACGCATTCCAATGAGGGAGGGGGCTTGCCCCCGATGCAGGCGACACGGGCCCAAGCCTTACATAGGCTTGGCCACCATCAGGTAGAAAATCGCCATGAACGCCAGGAATGCAGGCCAACCCAGGCCAAACCACCAGCGCATATAGGTTGCGGCCTTGAGTGGCATCGTCGTACCTTCGCGCAACGCCTGTTCCGCCATCTGGTGCACACGAATCTGCAACCACACCACTGGCAGCCAGCAGATCCCCGCCAACACATACAAACCGAACGTCCACTGCAACCAACTCTGCTGCAACGACCAACCCGCCAGATGCATCAAGCCGATCCCACTCAATGGCTGGAACACTGCCGTGGTCGCGGTAAACGCCCAGTCGGCAAAGACCAGGTGCTTGAATGTTACGGCGATCACTTCCACTTTGCCGCTGCGCCAGGCGCGCAACGCGTAGTAGGCCGAGCCCGCGCCCAGCCCGAATAGGATGGTGGACGAAAGGATATGCAGGGTTTTGAGCAGCAGGTAAGCACTCATCGGCGACACTCATTCACAGTAGGTTCAGTCCAAAAAAGCCATAACGTAGCCACCATCAGCACCAGGTTCTTGGCGACGGCGGCGTAGGGGTCGAACCAGTAGTGGGGCAAAACGAAGCTGATGACTACGGTGTATCCGACCATCAACAACAGTTGCAATAGCAGGGTGTGGCGCCGCCAGCGCCTGATCAGCAGCCCGGTGCCCAACAGACCATCGCACAGCGACCCGCCGATCACCGCCAGCATCGCCCAAACACCGTGCACGCCTGCCTGCGCCATGATGCGCAAGCCCCACTCGTACCCCGGCCCCAGGCACACCGCTGCGGTGCCCAGCCAGATCAGCACCAGCACCGCCAGCATCAAGGGACGGACCGTAAGCTGGCTGCTCACGGCCGCTGTCGGCCAGCCCTGCAAACGCGACGACAGCGGTGCCGCCGAATAACCGCAGACCGAAGCCAGCACCTCGGGGTCGGCCACGTTGTCCTGTTGCGCCAGAGTAATGCTTTGTCTGTTCAGCGCACGCCAACCCAGGCGGTCGCCCACCCGACCGCTCAACCCTAGCAGCGGCGCCTGGACGTATCGGCCCGGCGCCCAGCCTTGTACGGCGCGCAAGTGATCAATGACCTGGCTCAGCCGCATCGGTTCAGGCCCGACCAATGGCAACACCATCGCTTCAACTGGCCACCGACGCAGCAATGCCAGCACGGCCCCGACGACGTCAACGATATGCACCGGTTGCAGATGGGCCTTGAGGTCCAGCAACGGGATCAGCGGCCACGGCGAAAGCGCGGCGAGCCAGGCACTGCTGGCGCCGCCCTCACCCACTACCAATGAGGGTCGCAATACCACCGCTTCAATCCCGAGGCCAAGCAGATAGTCGTCAGCCGCGCCTTTGCTGGCGAGAAACGGCACATCGGATTGCGCTGAAGCGCCCAGGGCGGAAACCTGCAGCACTCGCACGCCGCGCTGCGCCGCCAGATCGAACAACGCGCAAGTGCCCCGGTCCTGCACCCGGCTCAGCTCGGCCGCATCCACGCTCAGCAGACCGGCTGCATTGATCAGTAAATCAACGGATTCGGGAAAGTCGAAACCTTCGGGGTCGACGGCCAGCAGGTTCAGATCCAGCGGGCGCCACTCCACGCCCGGCCAATTCTGGCTTCGAGGCTCGCGACAAGTAGCGACCACTTGATGCCCCGCCTGCTGCAGAGCCAGCAACAGGTGGCGCCCGACAAACCCGGTGGCGCCTACCAGAAGAATGTTCATGAAGCTCCTTTCAAACCGGCTTGGCCCCCATGAGCCCGGCAATCGCCACAAACCCCACCAAACTGACCACCGCCAGCACCAAGGTGAAATTCAGGCTACCGCCCTCGCCTTTACGCAGCCGATTGAGCCGTGCCACCAGCCAGAACCAGGCCAGCGCTGCCACGGTATACAGAATGCTGGAACCCAGGATCCAGGTTTGCCCCAGCGGCCAGCCGACCAGGTGCACCATCCACCAGCCGGTGAACGGCATGCTCACCAGGCAAATGCCCATCAGCAGCCAGACGAACGCCCACGGGCGTTGCACGACCACCGCCGGTCCGGCGCTGCGCTTGCGCCAGGCCAATGCCGCCAGGCCCAGGCCGCTGAGCAGCAGCAATACGGTGGCGGCGATGTGAATAACCTTGAGGGTGGTCAGCGTTTCCATAGTCTCGATTCCTTGAAGGCCGCTCAGTCAGCGTAGTCGCTCAACCGAGGAACAACTGGTAGGCCGGGTTTTCGCTTTCATCCCAATACGGGTAGCCGATCTCGGCGAGGGCGGCCGGGACCAGGTGGCGCTCGTCCGCCGGCACTTGCAGGCCGGCGACCACCCGGCCGTCAGCCGCGCCGTGGTTGCGGTAGTGGAACATCGAAATATTCCAGCGCCCGCCCAGTTTGTTAAGAAAGTTGAACAACGCCCCCGGCCGTTCCGGAAATTCAAAACGAAACACCAGCTCGTCACTGACCTTGGCCGCATGCCCGCCGACCATATGGCGGATGTGCAACTTGGCCAATTCGTTTTCGGTGAGGTCCAGCACCGGGAAACCCTGGTCGGTGAGGCTGGCGATCAATGCGCTGCGCGGGTCGTTTTCCGGGTGGGTCTGCACGCCGACGAAGATGTGCGCCTCGCTGCCGGTGTGATAGCGGTAGTTGAATTCGGTGATCTGGCGCTTGCCCACTGCCTCGCAGAATGCCTTGAAGCTGCCCGGTTTCTCGGGAATGGTCACGGCGATGATGGCTTCGCGGCCTTCACCCAGTTCGGCCCGTTCGGCCACATGGCGCAGGCGGTCGAAGTTGACGTTGGCGCCGGAGTCGATGGCGACAAAGGTCTGGCCGCTGACGCCGCGGGTCTCGACGTACTTCTTGATCCCGGCCACGCCCAGCGCGCCTGCCGGCTCGGTGATGGAGCGCGTGTCGTCGTAGATATCCTTGATCGCCGCACAGATTTCATCGGTGCTGACGGTGATCACTTCATCCACATAGTCTTTGCAGATGTCGAAGGTGTGCTGGCCGATCTGCGCCACTGCCACGCCATCGGCGAAGAGGCCGACGGTCGGCAACACCACGCGCTCACCCGCCGCCATCGCCGCTTGCAGGCAGTTGGAGTCGTCCGGCTCGACGCCGATGATCTTGATGTCCGGGCGCAGGTATTTCACATACGCCGCAATACCGGCGATCAGCCCGCCGCCGCCCACCGGCACGAAGATCGCGTCCAGCGGCCCTGGGTGCTGGCGCAGGATCTCCATCGCCACGGTGCCCTGCCCGGCAATGGTGTGCGGATCATCGTAGGGGTGAATGTAGACGTAGCCTTTTTCATCGACCAGCTTCAGCGAATAGGCCAGGGCTTCCGGGAAAGAATCACCGTGCAGCACCACCTTGCCGCCACGCGAGCGCACGCCCTCGACCTTGATTTCCGGGGTGGTCTTGGGCATCACGATCGTTGCCTTGACCCCCAGCACCTTGGCCGCCAGGGCCAGGCCCTGGGCATGGTTGCCCGCCGAGGCGGTGACCACGCCGCGTGCGCGCTCCTCTGCGCTGAGCTGGCACAGCTTGTTGTAGGCGCCGCGAATCTTGAACGAGAACACCGGCTGCAAGTCTTCGCGCTTGAGCCAAATCTGGTTGCCCAGCCGCTCGGAAAGCTGGCGGGCAGTCTGCAGGGGTGTTTCTACGGCAACGTCATAAACGCGCGAGGTGAGGATCTTTTTGACGTAGTGTTCAAGCATCGGCAGGCATCTACTTCAGGGGTTGGGCAGGGCCAGGGAGTCTAACCCGGCTTTTGGCCGGGAGACCACACGAATCCCAAGGTTTGTTGGGGTATACTCGCCGCCCTCGATCACTCCCCCGCCCGTTCCGGAGCCCGCATGACCCAGGATCAACTCAAACAGGCAGTGGCCCAGGCCGCTGTCGATTTAATCCTTCCCAAACTCGACGACAAGAGCATCGTCGGTGTCGGCACCGGCTCCACCGCCAACTGCTTTATCGATGCGCTGGCCCGGCACAAAGGCGCGTTCGATGGCGCAGTGGCCAGTTCCGAAGCGACCGCCGCACGCCTTAAAGGCCACGGTATTCCGGTGTACGAACTCAATACCGTGAGCGACCTGGAGTTCTACATCGATGGCGCGGATGAAAGCGACGAGCACCTGAACCTGATCAAGGGCGGCGGCGCAGCCCTGACCCGCGAAAAAATCGTCGCGGCCGTGGCCAAGACCTTTATCTGCATCGCCGACGCCAGCAAGCTGGTGCCGGTGCTCGGTGCGTTCCCGCTGCCGGTGGAAGTCATCCCGATGGCCCGCAGCCATGTGGCCCGCGAGCTGGTGAAACTGGGCGGCGACCCGGTGTACCGCGAAGGCGTGTTGACCGATAACGGCAACATCATCCTCGATGTGTTCAACATGCAGATCACCAACCCGGTGGAGCTGGAAACCCGGATCAACGCCATTGTGGGAGTGGTCACCAATGGCCTGTTCGCCGCGCGCCCGGCGGATGTGCTGCTCTTGGGCACCCCGGAAGGCGTGAAAACCCTCAAAGCTTAAAAACACCGCAGTTCAAATGTGGGAGGGGGCTTGCCCCCGATGGCAGTGTGTCAGTCAAATTATCTGGTGCTGATACACCGCTATCGGGGGCAAGCCCCCTCCCACATTGACCGCACTCGACTCTGAATTTGTGTAACAAAAGCGCTACTTTTCGCAGCACTCCTCTCCAAAACCGTGCGCTCTGTCACGCCCCGTCTGGTATCCAATCCGTTACAAATTACAACCAAGCGACCCACGCGTTTAACAATGCGCCAATTCGCCGCCGCCCATGGAATGAGGCGCGCATTGTGCAAAGCGTCTGCGCTTGAACCTCTCATCACCTCAAGGAAGACCCTGTGATAAAGCCCCTAGCCCTCGCTCTCAGCGTCGCCGGCACCCTGCTGTCGACGCATCTTCAGGCCTATGATTACGGCCAGCACGCCACCACCACCCTGGAAAAACTGATCAACGACTACCCCGGGCGTTATCGCGACACGGCCAATTTCGCCGGGGCGGCCGATTGGATGCAGAGCCAGATGGGCACGGCCTACAGCATCAGTCGCCAGGACTTCACCTGGAACAACGGCAGCCGCGCCTCGCAAAACGTGGTGGCCTACGCCGCCGGCACTAAACCGCAGTACGTGGTGATCGGCGCGCACTTCGACACCTACTTCGGTCGCCCCACCCTGCAAGGCCTGGACGACAACGGCTCCGGCGCCAGCGTGCTCACCGAGGTGGCGAAGAACCTGGGCGGGCTGCAACTGGAAAATGGCTTGCAGGTGGTGGGCTTCGGCGCGGAAGAAGAAGGCTTGCGAGGGTCCAAGGCCTTCGTTGAGTCCCTGAGCGCAAGCCAACGCGCCAACATGCTCGCGATGATCAACCTCGACAGCCTGATCACCGGCGACATGATGTATGCCCACGCCGGCCAGAACAGCGCGGCCAACCCCAGCCTGGCGGCGTTGCGCGAACACACCTTCCAGATCGCCAGGGAACTGAATATCCCCCTGTTCACTAACCCCGGCCTGGACCCGCAATACCCCAAGGGCACCGGCTGCTGCAGCGATGGCGAACCGTTCGAACCGCTGAATATTCCGATCCTGTATATCGAGGCGACCAATTGGGAGCTGGGCGACCTGGATGGCTACACCCAGACCGACAATCCGAAAATCCCCGGCGGCTCGACCTGGCACGACCCGAACGAAGACAATAAAGCCGTGCTCACCGATGCTTTCGGCCAGGCGCGCATCGATCAGCGCCTGCGCGATTATTCGCGCCTGCTCAGCCGCCTGGTGCTGGAACTGACCAATGCCGACTTGATGGCCTCGACTGCCTCGGGCGGCGCCGTCGCACGCAATATGCAGGACAACCTGCAGCGCCAGCACCAGGCCAGCGTGCGTTTGCATGATCGCCGCTGGCTGACCTTGCAGTCGGCCAGTCGTGAAGTGGGCAGCTTCGATGGCGAAATCGGCGTGGACGGTCAATACAACCCGGACAGCGGTTTCGACCGCGCACCCAACCCAGAGGCCCGGCAGTTGGGCGTGCATGCGCTGGGCGACTACCAGCTGAGCTCAGCCCTGAACATCGGCGCCAGCCTGAGCTACCGCAACGGCCGCGACACGCTGGAGCACCGCGGCAAACTCGATAGCGACACCTGGCAGGCCGCCGTCTACGCCCTGCTCAACGACGGCGGGCCGAGCTGGCTGGCCGGTGATCTGAGCGCCGGCCACACGCGCTTCGATTCCAAACGCAACCTGCTGATCCAGGCCAGCGGCGGGCCGGTGCTGCTCAACCAGCACCTGACCGGCAAGACCGACGCGCTGTCCCTCGGCGCACGGGTGCTGGGCGGCCATGACTTCGATTTTGGTGCCCTTCAGAGCGGACCCTTTGCCGGGCTCGATTACAGCCACTACCGCATCGACCAGTTCCACGAGAAGCAGAACCTGCGCACCGCGCTGGACTACGAAGAACAGTCGTTCGATTCCCTGGAAGCCAGCCTGGGCTGGCGCGTGCGCGGTGCTGTCGCTCTGCCTTACGGCTTGAGCCTGATGCCTTACGGCAACATCGCGTGGGTCAAGGAATTGGCCGATGGGCGTCTCGACGACCTGCAACTGACCGCCCGCGCCGATGGCCAGGCCCGCACCGCCAAACTGGGGTCAGTCGATAAACGTTTTGGCCGTGCGCAACTCGGCAGCCAATTGGCAATCACCCCGCAATTGGGGATGTACGCCGAAGTGAACAGTCGACTCGGCCATGCCGAGGGCAGCCAGACCGGCTACTCGCTGGGTGTGCAGTGGATGTTCTGATCAGGGCTTCTTGAACACGTAGAACAGGTTCGGCTCACTGACGAGGTACAGCGTGCCCTCGTCATCCATGGCGATCCCTTCGGCCTGCGGCACACGTTTTTTCAGGCCATGGCGCCCGTTGAGCAGTGACAGACTGCTTAACGGGCGACCATCGATATCCAGTTCCAGCACCAGGAACGACTCATCGGAAAGCGCCAGTAAATGGCCGCTGCGCTCGTCGTATTGCAGGCTCGACAGGTCGCGCACGAATAACCCGGCATCACGCTTGGGGTTGTTGATCACATGCACCGAGTAGGTTTTTTCCGCTTTGAAATGGGGAAAGCCGTGGACCTCATAGATCACCATCGGGTCGCGTTCCTTGGCGACAAACAGGCGCTTGCCCACCGAGTCATAGGCCAGGCCTTCGAAACCCTTGTTGCTGCCAATGTGCACGCCCAGGGTCATCTGCTCCGCATCGGCGGCATCGAGAAATTGTGTGTCATCGTCCACATGCACTTTGATCAGGCGCTGTTGGCGCTCGTCACTGATCACGTAAATATTGTCGCTGATGAACTCCACCGCCTCGGCATCGCCAAACCCCACCAGGGGAATACGCCGCAGGATCTTGCCTTGCAGGGACAGCTCGACCAGCTCGGCGTTTTTATTGGTGACGGTAAACAGGCTTTTGCGCACCGGGTCGTAGGTGAGGGCCGACACATCGTCGTCGAGCCCTTCGATCACCTGGCCTTCCAGGGAGACGCGGTAATCGGCCAGGCCGATGCCGCGTTCATCCGCTGGCTGGTGCCACACCTGCCAGTTAAACCAGGCACGCTCGAACAGACGGAATTGCTGCGCAACGATCGCGGCAGCGACCAGCGCAATCAACAGCAGGATTAAAAGAGCAGGTTTGGGGCGGGCAAATCGACGCATCGTGGCGGGCTCAGAGAAAAACTGGCGAATAGATATCAAGATCGCCTGAATTTAAACTTAAACGCAACGGGCTGTCTGGTGAATGCCGCTTTTTAGGACGTGTCCGACGTAAGACGTAGGTTATTTCTGTTTTTCAAACCGATAGAACAAGTTTGGCTCGCTGACGATATACAGCGTACCGCTCTCGTCCATGGTCACCCCTTCGGCACGCGGGATGGTGTCCTTGAGGCCGTTGAAGCCGCCCAACAGGGTCATGAAGCTGACTTGCTCGCCGGCTTCATCCAGCTCCAGCAGCAGGTGGGAGTCGGCCGACAGCACCAGCAAATGCCCGGTGCGCGGGTCGGTGGCCAGGGCGGACAGGTTGCGCACATCCAGCTCGGTACTTGCCCGTTTCTGCTTGTCGCCTGTGAGGGTCTGGCTGCCGTCGCTCTTCCAGGTAAACAGTGCCGGTGGGCGCTCTTCGCCCAGCACCAACTGCTGGTTGCGCGGGTCCCAGGTGATTGCTTCAAAGGCTTTGTTCTGGTCCTTGGACGGGCCCAGGTCATAACTGGGGAAATCGGCCTTGTTCAACGCCGTGGTGCCGGCGTCTACCTTGACGATGGTCAGGCTGTGCTCGCGCTCATCGACCACGGCCATCAAGCCATTCCCCATCACCGTCAGGCCTTCCGGATTGTTCCAGCCGTTGAGGGGCATCTTGCGCAGCACGTCGCCTTGCAGGCTCAGCTCCACCAGGAACGGGTTCTTACCCATCACGGAGAACAGGGTTTTGGTGCTTGGATTGTAGGACAGGTCCGAGGCCTCGTCCTTCTCCATGCCGGGCAGCAACTTGGCGTCGATGACCGCGTGATAGTCCGGCAGCCACACGCTTTCCCGGCGTTCGGCCGGGCTTTCAAAACCCTCCAGCACCCACAACACACCGCGATCATCCCAGTGCATCGCCCAGGCGATGCCATACAGGATCGCACCGGCCAGAAACACCCAGGAATACCAGCGCATGGTCAAGCGAGAGCGAAGCGTAGGTTTGGAGGTGGGCAGAGGCACGGCCATTGAGGGCTTTTCCGGAAGTCAGCTGTAGGGAATAGAGCAAGAAGCTGGATTATGCGGATGGCGTGTGAAAAAAATGCAAAACCAATGTGGGAGGGGGCTTGCCCCCGATAGCGGAGTGTCAGGCACAGGTTAGCTGGCTGACACACTGCAATCGGGGGCAAGCCCCCTCCCACATTTTTCAGCGCACGACGCTCTCGAAGCGGTTGACGCCCGACAACTCCAGCACCAGCTTATCGCCGACATTCAGCGGCCCTACGCCAGCCGGGGTGCCGGTCAGGATTACATCACCCGCCTGCAGCGAGAAGCAGCCGGCCATGTGCTGGATCATCGGCACGATCGGGTTGAGCATCTGCGCGCTGTTGCCGTTCTGGCGGACTTCGCCGTTGATGGTCAGGCGAATGCCGATATCGGTCACGTCCGCGAACGTGCTGCCGACCACAAAAGGCGCAATCACCGCCGCGCCGTCGAACGACTTGGCGATCTCCCACGGCAGGCCCTTGGCCTTCAACTCGGCCTGTTTGTCGCGCAGGGTCAGGTCCAGCGCCGGGGCGAAGCCGGAGATGGCATCCAGCACTTCTTCGCGGCTTGGCGTGTTCGACAACGGCTTGCCGATCAACACGGCGATTTCCGCTTCGTAATGCACCGAACCGCGCTCGGTAGGAATAGTGAAACCGCCTTCCAGCGGTACCACGCAACTGCCCGGCTTGATGAACAGCAACGGCTCGGTCGGCACCGGGTTGTCCAGCTCCTTGGCGTGTTCGGCGTAGTTACGTCCGATACACACCACTTTGCCTACCGGAAAGTGGATGTTGGTGCTGTCGATATACTTGTGCTGGTAGCTCATGGAACGACTCCTTAAAAAGCTTCCTTAAACAACGAAGATCTTGCCTGGGTTCATGATCCCGTTCGGGTCGAACACCGCTTTCACGGCCTTCATGTATTCGATTTCAACCGGTGAGCGGCTGTAAGTCAGGTAATCGCGCTTGGTCATGCCCACGCCGTGTTCGGCGGAGATCGAGCCGTTGTATTTGGCGACGGTCTCGAACACCCATTTGTTCACGGTGGCGCACTTGGCGAAGAACTCGTCCTTGCTCAGGGTTTCCGGCTTGAGGATGTTCAGGTGCAGGTTACCGTCGCCAATGTGGCCGAACCAGACGATTTCGAAATCCGGGTAGTGCTCGCCGACGATAGCGTCAATTTCTTTCAGGAAAGCCGGCACTTTGGAAACGGTGACCGAAATATCGTTTTTGTACGGCGTCCAGTGGGAAATCGTCTCGGAGATATATTCGCGCAGCTTCCACAGATTATGCAGCTGGGTCTCGCTCTGGCTCATCACGCCGTCCAGCACCCAGCCTTGCTCGACGCAATGTTCAAAGGTCTCCAGGGCGTGATTGGCGACTTCCTCGGTGGTGGCTTCGAATTCCAGCAGCGCGTAGAACGGGCAATCGGTTTCGAACGGCGCTGGCACGTCGCCACGCCCGAGGACTTTGGCCAGGGCCTTGTCGGAGAAAAATTCGAAAGCGGTCAGGTCCAGCTTGCTCTGGAAGGCGTGCAGCACCGGCATGATCGAGTCGAAGTCAGTGGTGCCGAGCACCATGGCGGTCAGGTTTTTCGGCGCACGGTCCAGACGCATGGTGGCTTCCACCACAAAACCCAGGGTCCCTTCGGCGCCGATGAACAGCTGGCGCATGTCGTAGCCGGTGGCGTTCTTGATCAAGTCACGGTTCAGTTCCAGCACATCGCCTTTGCCGGTGACGACTTTCATGCCTGCCACCCAGTTACGGGTCATGCCGTAGCGAATCACCTTGATCCCGCCGGCATTGGTGCCGATATTGCCGCCAATCTGGCTGGAACCGGACGATGCGAAATCCACCGGGTAGTACAACCCATGTTCTTCGGCAACGTTCTGCAATTGCTTGGTGACCACACCCGGCTGGCACACTGCGGTGCGGTCGGTAAGGTTCACGTCGAGAATCTGGTGCATATAGTCGAATGACACCACCACTTCGCCATTGGCCGCCACCGCCGCCGCCGACAGGCCAGTACGGCCACCGGATGGCACCAGCGCCATCTTGTGGGAATTGGCCCAACGGACGATGGCCTGCACCTGCTCGGTGGTCTTGGGAAAGACGATGGCGCACGGCGCGGGCGCGAAGTGTTTGGTCCAATCCTTGCCGTAAGCCTCCAGGGAGTCGGCGTCGGTCAGCACTTTGCCGGGCTCAACCAGGGTCTTCAGCTCATCAATCAGGGCAGGATGGGTCATCGACAGAACTCTCGAACAATTCATGGTCATCCTGAGAACGCTTCACGTCGCAGGAATAGGTGTTTAGCGGGGCGCGTATGCTAGCATACCGCCCCCGCAGGACAGAGCCCAAGGGCGTTTCTGCGGTGACGGCTTTCCTGCCGTCCGGGTCAGCTTAAGCGATCCGATTCCCTGCCATTTTTCTCCGGGATACAGGTTTACGCAGATGAGCAAGACTTCTCTCGATAAGAGCAAGATCAAGTTCCTTCTTCTGGAAGGCGTCCACCCATCGGCTGTCGACGTTCTGAAAGCCGCCGGGTACACCAGCATTGAGTACATCACCAGTTCTCTGCCGGAAGCCCAGCTCAAGGAAAAGATCGCCGACGCGCACTTTATCGGCATTCGCTCCCGCACTCAGTTGACCGAAGAAATCTTCGACCACGCCAAGAAACTCGTGGCGGTCGGCTGCTTCTGCATCGGCACCAACCAGGTCGACCTCAACGCAGCGCGCGAACGCGGCATCGCGGTGTTCAACGCACCGTACTCCAACACCCGTTCCGTAGCGGAGCTGGTGCTGGCCGAGGCCATCCTGCTGTTGCGCGGTATCCCCGAGAAGAACGCTTCCTGCCACCGTGGCGGCTGGATCAAGAGCGCGGCCAACTCCTTCGAAATCCGCGGCAAGAAGCTGGGTATCGTCGGCTACGGTTCGATCGGCACTCAGTTGTCGGTATTGGCTGAAGGCTTAGGCATGCAGGTGTTCTTCTACGACACCCTGACCAAGCTGCCATTGGGCAACGCCACCCAGGTGTCGAGCCTGACCGAGCTGCTGGGCATGTCCGACATCGTCACCCTGCACGTTCCGGAAACTGCCGAAACCCAGTGGATGATCGGCGAGAAGGAAATCCGCGCCATCAAGAAAGGCGGGATCCTGATCAACGCCGCGCGCGGCACAGTGGTCGAGCTGGACGCCCTGGCCGAGGCGATCAAGGACAAGCACCTGATCGGCGCCGCCATCGACGTGTTCCCGGTAGAGCCACGCTCCAACGACGACATTTTCGAAAGCCCGTTGCGCGGCCTGGACAACGTGATCCTGACCCCGCACATCGGCGGCTCCACCGCTGAAGCCCAAGCCAACATCGGCCTGGAAGTCTCGGAAAAACTGGTCAAGTACAGCGACAACGGTACCTCGGTATCGTCCGTGAACTTCCCGGAAGTGGCCCTGCCGGCTCACCCTGGCAAGCACCGTCTGCTGCACATCCACCAGAACATTCCGGGTGTGATGATGGAGATCAACAAGGTCTTCGCGGAAAACGGCATCAACATCTCCGGTCAGTTCCTGCAGACCAACGAGAAGGTTGGCTACGTGGTGATCGACGTCGACGCCGAGTACTCGGACCTGGCGCAAGAGAAGCTGCAGCACATCAACGGCACTATTCGTAGCCGGGTGTTGTTTTAAGAGCAGTTGTAAGCGGCAAGTTGCAAGCGGCAAGCTAAAAGCTCTTGCTTGTAGCTTGTAGCTTGTAGCTTGAAGCTTGAAGCTTGCAGCCATAAAAAAACGGGAGCCCCGCAAGGGACTCCCGTTTTTTTATTTCACATTAACCGTGATGACTTTCGAGGCGACCGTCGGGTTGAACTGCATGTGCAGTTTGTCGCCGGCCACCAGTTGCAAGGTGTGCTTGCCGGGCGTCAGGGTCAGTTCGGTTTCGGTCTGAGCCTTGCCGTAATGGATCACGGTATCGGTGGCCGGAATCGGCAGTTTCGCATCGGGCAATTCTTTCTGGTCGATCAGCAAGTGATGGTGGCCGGTGCCTGCGGTCTGGTCGGTAGCCGGCGCCAGTTTCAGGCCTTCCATGCCGAACTTCACGGTGAAAGTCTTATCGACGGTGGCGCCGTCTTTGGGCGAGACGATGAATACTTTCGCGCCTTCAGGCGGCGCGCTGCGCGGGATGCCGTCGGCGGCAGTGGCCAACATCGAAGCACCCAGCATCAAAGAGGCCAGGGTTGCACGGGACAAAAGGGCTTTCATTCGCTTCTCCAGTTTTTCGGTGAAATCTGTAGGGTTATGACAACTTCGCGACAAATTGCTGTCCAAGGCACTCGACACCATAGCAAAGCGATGCTGAACGGCGTCTCGCCCGTACGAATTCTTTAGGAGTGACCATGCGCTTTTTGCCTGGCCTGTTACTGCTGCTTCCCCTTCTAAGCGCCCCGGCTCATGCCGAGCTGATCGATGATGTCAACGATCGCGGTGAGCTGCGCATCGCCCTTGAAGCCAACACCCCGCCTTACAATTTCAAGGAGGGCGAGAAGCTCACCGGCTTTGAGGTCGAGCTGGGTGAACTGCTGGCAAAGGAGATGGACGTACGCTCCTCGTTTATCACCACCGATGATGCCGACCTGCTGCCTGGCGTGGCGACCGGCAAATATGACGTGGCGCTTAACCATATCGCTATGACTGCCGAGCTTGAGGATCAGTTCGATTTCAGCGCGGCGTATCACCAGACGCCGGAGCTGGTGATCCCGTTCCAGAAGGGCAACCCGGCGTTCAAGAGCAGCCTGGACAATGCGTTGAAGCGAGTGAAGGACGACGGCCGCTTGAAGGCGTTGGAGCACAAGTGGTTTGAAGGCAATGCACCGCAGTGACCAATGTGGGAGGGGGCTTGCCCCCGATTGCGGAGTGTCAGGCACAAAATTAGCTGACTGACCCACCGCTATCGGGGGCAAGCCCCCTCCCACATTTGTTCCAGGCAAGACTTGACGCCGGCTTAAAACGGCTCGTTGCCGCGCCGACGGAACCAGCCGGTCAGGGACAGGCGTTCACGCGTGGCAGGCAGGACCTCGTGGGGCACTTCGCCGGAGAGGAACACCACCAGGCTGCCGCCGGTAGGCGCCACGTCGTGTTCGATGCCACCCTTGAGGTACATGCGCAACTGCCCGCCGTGTTCGGGCAGCCAGGCGTCGTTCAAATAGATCACGGCCGAGACCATGCGCCGGTCATCGTCGCGAAAACGATCCACATGCTTGAGATAGAACGCCCCGGGCGGGTACATCGCGAAGTGGCTTTCGAAGTCTTCCAGGCCAAGGAACAGGCCACGGTTCATGGCCAGGCGCAGGCCGTCCATTATCGCCATGTAGGTATCGCAGACGGCGGCATCGCCCTCTTCCAGCCATTGGATGTGGTCGCCGCGAATCCCCTCGCGAATTTCCTGGGCGGGCCCGCGCCCCACCGCCGCCGGCGCCAGCTCACCTTCAGCCGCACGTTTACGGCACTCAGCCGCCAGCTCCAGGGTCAGAGCCTGGGGCAGGAAGGCATGCTGCTGCGACCAGCCTTGTTCGGCCAGGTCGTCGACAATGCGTTGCAGCAGGGGGTGATCAAGGGGCATTTGCATGGCGCGCATAGTATCCATACGCCTGTAAATCCGACAGCGCCGTCGAGCGCTCGAATACACTTTAGTCAGGTGACTGATAGGACTTCTCGACAAATCCTACGCCCGACACGGACAATAGTGGCCGACTGACAGGAGTCCTTATGCGTCGTTTGTTTCTTTCCTTGCTGATGTTCTGCGTTTTGCCCGCCTGGGCAGACGGCCATGACCAGTTGTACAAGGTTGCCGGCTGGGCCGAACAACGTGCGCATTTCAATGACGCCCTCAGTGCCGCCCAACAGCGCTACCGCAACAGCCTGCCGCCGGCGGTGTACCAGGCGCTGGTGGACAACAGCAACAAACGCTTCGCGGCCCAGGCCATGGATCAGCGTGCCGAGGCCCAGTTGCGCAAGCACCTGGCGGACCCGAAACCGGCCCTGGCTTTTTTCCAGTCGCCCCTGGGCCGCAAGATTGTCGCCGCCGAACTGCTCGCCACGCGTCGCGACCAATTGGCGAAAAACGCCCAGGGCCTGCCGAAAATCCAAGCCGATGCTACCCGCAGCCTGATCATCGGCCACCTCGCCCAGGCCCTGCCCGCGCGTGAAGCGGGCGCCGAAGTCAGCCTGGCGATTGCCGGCGTGGCGGCGGACAGCTTGAGCCAGATGATCCCCGGCCTGTTGGGCGGCGGCCAGGCTCAGGGCATGTTGAACGGGCAGCGTGAGCGGCTGATGCAGCAGATCGACAAAGATCTGAATAACACGCTGCTGTACGTCTATCGGGATTTGTCTGACCCGGAGCTGGAAGAATTCGCTACGTTTGCCGAATCGCCGGAAGGTAAGGCGTATTACCAGGCAGCGCTCGCCGCCATCCGCGCAGGCCTTGCGGTCGGCCAAAGCACCTCCAGCCTTACGCAGTAGAAAAAAATGTGGGAGGGGGCTTGCTCCCGATAGCGGTGTGTTAGTCAACTTATGTGTAGTTGACCCACCGCAATCGGGGGCAAGCCCCCTCCCACATTTGGAATGCGTTACTTCAGTTGGTCTGTCAGATATCGGAAATACTCTTCGCGAATTTCTGGAATTTCATTGGCCAGATGATGCCTGCCGCGCTTGAGCATCAACACCTCGGGCTGGTCGAACTTGCTGCGCAGCACCCGCAAATTGTGCTGCCAATCCACCGTCATATCCTCTTCACCCTGCACGATCACCGGCCGCCGTGGGCTGCGCGGTGCGGCTTCGATGCGTTTGATCCAGCGCGCCAGGGCGCCTACCCAGGCGGTCGGCAGTTGGCGCGGCTGCAACGGGTCGGCTTCGAGAAAGGGCTTGAAGGCCGGGTCGTTGGAGTTATCGCTGAAGCGTCGCGCGATGCCTTTGACGAACGGGCGCAGCAGGTAATAGCTGGCTTGCGACCAGCCCCATGCACGCGGACGTACCAGCGGCGACAGCAGAAAGGTCTTGCCCTGGGCCGGGCTTTCGGCGCCGTGGTTGAGCAGGTGATCCACCACGATGGCGCCGCCGGTGCTTTGCCCGAACAGGTGCCAGGGTTGCGGCAATTGCAGCGCCTGGGCCTCGGCGAACAACGCCTGGACCACGTCCTGGTACACCGCAAACTCATCGATACTGGCACGCACGCCGCTGGACAGGCCATGGCCCGGCAGGTCGCAGGCGATCACCACGAAGCCCTGGTCCAGCGCCCAGTCCACTACGTGGCGGTACAGCCCCATATGGTCGTAGAAGCCGTGGAACATGAACATTGTCGCCACCGGCGCAGCCGGCCACCATACCTGCGCCACCACCTCGAACCCGCCCACCTCCAAGCGCCCCAGACGGCTCACAGCCGGCACCTTGCGTGCGCCCAGGTCGAGTCCATAGAAACGTTGATAGACCCGCGCCTCGGCTGACAAAGGCTGCGCATCCACCAGGGGCCGCAAGCTTTCGCGCAGATGATCAGGGTCAAAGTTAACGGGCATAAAGGCTTCCAGACTGACGGTGAAGATGAATATCGAGCTGCGATATTCATCTGTCAGGACAAGCATGGCAAGCTACGCGACCCGCGAGGATACCTCTGAATGCGACAGCCCCACCGCACTGCCTTGTTCGCCAGCCTGGTGCTGATTATCTGCGCCGCCGTGCTGTGGGCCGCGTATGACTGGTTCCAGGGCCGTTACCTGCGCGCCTTCAGCGAACACACGGCGGTGTTCTCCGGCGATGCGCTGCAACTGCCCGCCGCACTGCGCGGGCCTGGGCCGATTCGCCTGGTGCACTTCTGGGACCCGGCCTGCCCGTGCAATGTCGGTAACCAGCAACACCTGAGCGAGCTGATCGAGCAATACGCGCCGCAAGGTGTCGAGTTCTATGCCTTGCAAAAGGCCGGCAGCCACGGCGCCCTGCCGGACACCCTGCGCCAGATGAAAACCCTCGACGCCCTGCCCGGCGCCGATCAGGTGCCGGCCAGCCCGGCCGTGGGTATCTGGGACCGTACGGGCAAGCTGGCGTATTTCGGGCCGTACAGCGAAGGGCTGACGTGCAATTCCGGCAACAGTTTTATTGAGCCGATCCTCAAGGCCCTCGAAGCCGGGCGCGAAGTGAATGCCACGCACACCCTGGCGGTGGGCTGCTATTGTTCGTGGCCTAAGGAACCGTAGTCGGTCCATTCAGGGTTAAGGAAAATCGATGAAGCGTGTCTTGCAGGCTCTCGTGGTGCTGGTTGTGCTGGTCGCCCTCGGCGCCGGCTGGTACGTCTACAGCAAGCAACCCACCCGCCAGGGCACGGTCACCCTGGCGCACTTGCAAGGCTCGGTCACGGTGCGTTACGACGACCGTGGCGTGCCGCATATCCGCGCCGGCAACGAGGCCGACCTGTACCGCGCCCTGGGCTATGTGCATGCCCAGGACCGGCTGTTCCAGATGGAAATCATGCGCCGCCTGGCCCGTGGCGAGCTGGCCGAGGTGCTCGGGCCCAAGGTGCTGGAAACCGACAAGCTGTTTCGCAGCCTGCGGATACGCGAGCGCGCCTCAAGCTACGTCGAGCACATGAACACCGACTCGGCCGCCTGGAAGGCCCTGCAAGCCTACCTGGACGGGATCAACCAATATCAGGCCAGCCACGCCAGCCCGATGGAGTTCGACGTGCTGGGCATCCCCAAGCGCCCGTTCACCGCCGAGGACTCCATCAGTGTCGCCGGGTATATGGCCTACAGCTTTGCTGCGGCCTTTCGTACCGAACCGGTGCTGACTTACGTACGCGACCAACTGGGCAGCGACTACCTCGAGGTCTTCGACCTCGATTGGCAAGCCAAAGGCGCCCTTAACCTGGCGGCCGGCGACTGGAAGACCCTTGGCGCCCTCGCCAGCCTGAGCGAGCAGGCCCTGGCTGACAACGGCTTGCCGCAATTTGAAGGCAGCAATGCCTGGGCCATCAGCGGCAGTCGCACCCAGAGTGGCAAGCCATTGCTGGCGGGCGACCCCCATATCCGCTTCTCGGTGCCGTCGGTGTGGTACGAGGCGCAGCTGTCGGCGCCCGGTTTTGAGTTGTATGGCTACCACAACGCGCTGGTGCCGGTGGCCTTCCTCGGGCACAACCTGGACTTCGGCTGGAGCCTGACCATGTTCCAGAACGACGACCTCGACCTGATCGCCGAAAAGGTCAACCCGGCCAACCCCAACCAGGTCTGGTATCACGGCCAGTGGGTCGACATGAGCAGCAGCGAACAGCAGATCCAGGTCAAGGGCCAGGCCCCGGTCACGCTGACCCTGCGCCGCTCGCCCCACGGCCCGATCGTCAATGACGTGCTCGGTGAAAACGCCGGCACCACGCCGATCGCCATGTGGTGGGCGTTCCTCGACAGCGAAAACCCGATCCTCGAGGGTTTCTACCAGCTCAACCGTGCCGACTCCCTGGCCAAGGCACGCGCGGCGGCGGCTAACGTCTCGGCGCCTGGGCTGAATATCGTGTGGGCCAATGCCAAGGGCGATATTGGCTGGTGGGCGGCGGCGCAATTGCCGATACGCCCGGCCGGCGTCAACCCGGCGTTCATCCTCGACGGCAGTACCGCCCAGGCCGACAAGCTGGGCTTCTACCCTTTCAGCGCCAATCCCCAGGAAGAAAACCCGGCGCGCGGCTATGTGGTTTCCGCCAATGCCCAGCCGGCATCGCCCACCGGGATGGAGATTCCCGGTTATTACAACCTGGCCGACCGTGGCCAGCAGTTGAATGCGCAGTTGAGCGACAACCGCGTGAAGTGGGACGTCAACAACAGCCAGGCCCTGCAACTGGGCACCACCACCGCCTTTGGGCCGCGCCTGCTGGCGCCGCTGTTGCCGGTGCTGCGTGAGGTGGTCACAGACCCGGCGCAGGTAAAGCTGGTGGAGCAACTGGCAAGCTGGAAAGGCGACTACCCGCTGGATTCCACCAGCGCCACCCTGTTCAACCAATTGCTGTTCAATCTCGCTGACGCCACCTTCCACCCGAAACTGGGCGACGCTATGTTCAAGACCCTGCTCGGCACCCGCGTGATCGACGCCGCCCTGCCACGCCTGGCCGCCACGCCGGATTCGCCCTGGTGGAACGGCACGCGAGCCGGCACCGTCAAGCTGGCCTGGGACAACAGCATGGCGCACCTGAAAGCCACCTTCGGCGATGATCCGTCCCAGTGGCAGTGGGGCAAGGCGCACACCCTGACCCACGGCCACCCGCTGGGCATGCAGAAGCCGCTGGACAGGCTATTCAACGTGGGGCCCTTCGCGGCGCCGGGCAGTCACGAAGTGCCGAACAACCAGACCGCCATGATCGGCCCGGCGCCCTGGCCAGTGACCTACGGCCCCTCGACCCGCCGCCTGATCGACTTCGCCGACGCGGCCCATGCCTTGACCATCAACCCGGTGGGGCAAAGCGGTGTGCCCTTTGATGCTCACTACAGCGATCAGGCGCAAACCTATATCGAAGGCGGCTACGAGCAGGCGCATTTCAATGAAGAGGAAATCACGGCCAATACCCGTGGCACCCTCAAGCTGCTACCGGCCAGATAAGCTACACGGGCGCCGCGAAATTGAGCCTGAACTGTTGCGGCGTCACGCCCAGCCGACGGTTGAACACACTGCGCATGTGCTGCGCATCGCGAAAACCGCATTGGTAGGCCACCGTCTTGAGCGGCGCGTGCGTGCTTTCGAGCATGACCCGCGCTGCATCAACCCGCGCCCTCTCCACAAATTCCGCCGGCGTAATTCGTGCTTCACGGGCGAACACCCGGGAGAAATTGCGCGCACTCATATTCGCCGCCCTGGCCAGGTCGGCAATGCCCAGGTCCCCGGTCAGGTTCGCCAGCACGTACAACTGCACCAACGCCACCGCCGAGGTGGTTTCTGCATGGGGCGTGAGGAACGGACTGAACTGTGACTGGCCGCCCGAGCGCTGGGTGAACACCACCAGACGCTTGGCCACGCTCAAAGCGACTTCCGGGCCATGGTCCTGGGCCAGCAGGTACAGCGACAGGTCGATCCCCGCCGTGACCCCGGCCGAGGTGTAGAGGTTGCCGTCCTGCACATACAGGCGGTCGGCTTCGACGTGGGCCGAGGGGCACAACCGGGCCAGGTCGGCGGCGTCTCCCCAATGGGTGGTCACGGTTTTACCGTCCAGCAGACCGGCGCGGGCCAGCATGAAGGCGCCATTGCAGATCGAACCAAAGCGTCGCGCCCGCGCGGCGGCAGCGCGCAGCCAGTCATCGAACGTCGGGCCAAAATCCTCGAACGGCAACTGCGGGCCACCGGCGACCAGCAACAGGTCATAAGCCTGCAGGGCCTCGCTGTAATGCCGGTGGGCCTGCAATGACAACCCGTTGGAACAGGCCATGCTGCCGTGTGCAAAGCCGATCACGTCCAGCTGATAGTGGTCTTCAGGCGCGAGGAAGCGGTTGGCCTCGCAGAACACGTCCATAGGCCCGGTCACGTCCAGTGACTGGACGCCAGGGAAGATCAGGATGGCGACGGTTTTGCCCATGCTCACAGACACCTTTTCTTAGCTGAATAAAACACAGAACCCTGTGGGAGGGGGCTTGCTCCCGATGAGGCCGTGTCAGTCAGTACATGTATGACTGACCCACCGCCATCGGGAGCAAGCCCCCTCCCACATTTGGATTGTCGCAGGCCCTACCCTAGCCGATTTTGCCTTGGCACGATGTGTCGGCACATTGGCCGGGATCGCTCCCTCGCCGCCATAGCCCTCGCACGCAAGCACGACCAGACTGGATGCTTCCCAGAGGAGAACCCCCATGAGCACCACCATCGCCGGTATCAAGATCCCCGACAGCGCCTTGGCCAGGGCCACCACTGAATACATCCGCGACATCGAGTCCGACCTGCTCTACCACCACTCCCGCCGGGTATTCCTGTTCGGCGCATTGAGCGGTGAGCGCAAGCAGTTGGCGTACAACCCGGAGTTGCTGTATGTCGGCGCAATGTTCCACGACCTCGGCCTGGTGGAAGGCCACCGCAGTGCCGACGAACGCTTCGAAGTGGACGGCGCCAACGCGGCGGCCGCTTTCCTCAAGCCTTATGGGCTCAGTGATGACGATATCGAACAGGTATGGCTGTCCATTGCCCTGCACACCACACCGGGCGTGCCGCAGCATCTGCGCCCGACCGTGGCGCTGGTGACGGCAGGCGTGGAGATGGACGTGCTGGGCCTGGACTACGCCGCGTTCAGCAACGTGCAGCGCGAAGCCGTGGTGCATGCGCATCCACGCGGTGAGGGATTCAAGGAATGCATCATCTGCGCCTTCGCCGATGGCTTGCGTCATCGCCCGCAGACCACGTTTGGCAATGTGAAGACCGACGTGCTGGTGGATCAGGAGCCGGGGTTCAAGCCGATGAATTTTGTCGAGGTGATTCGTACTTCACCCTGGACCTGATCGTTCCCACGCTCTGCGTGGGAATGCAGGCCAGGACGCTCCGCGTCAGCTTCTAAAAGCGTGACGCAGAGCGTCACAGGAGGCGCTCCCACGCGGAGCGTGGGAACGATCATGGCGGTGTATCAGTATCAGGTGTGCTGACTGACACACTGCTATCGGGGGCAAGCCCCCTCCCACATTTTGATCCGGTTCCGGCAGTTAGACCGGTGCGGGCGCCCGGCGCGCGTCCGGCTGTTTCCAGCCATCCGCCGCCGCTTCTTCAATCGCTTGCTGGATGGCTTTCTTGCGATGTTCCTCGGCCCGACGGCTGAAGAACCACACCAGGAAGGTCACCAGCGACACCGCCAGCAGAATCAGGCTGGCCACCGCGTTAATCTCAGGTTTGACCCCAAGGCGCACGGCCGAGAACACTTCCATCGGCAAGGTGGTCGAACCCGGCCCCGAGACGAAGCTGGCCAATACCAGGTCATCCAGCGACAGCGCGAACGACATCATGCCGCCCGCCGCCAGCGATGGCGCGATCATCGGGATGGTGATCAGGAAGAACACCTTCCACGGCCGTGCCCCCAGGTCCATCGCCGCTTCCTCGATCGACAGGTCCAGTTCACGCAAGCGTGCCGACACCACCACCGCCACATACGCCGCGCAGAAGGTGGTGTGGGCGATCCAGATGGTGACGATGCCACGCTCCTGGGGCCAGCCGATCATCTGCGCCATGGCCACGAACAGCAGCAACAGCGACAAGCCGGTGATCACTTCCGGCATCACCAACGGCGCCGTGACCAGGCCGCCAAACAGCGTACGCCCCTTGAACTGGCTGATGCGCGTCAGCACGAACGCCGCCAGTGTACCCAGCGCTACCGCCGCCACCGCCGTGTAGCAGGCGATTTCCAGGGAACGCGCCACCGAGCCCATCAACTGGGTGTTGTCCAGCAGGCCCACGTACCACTTGATCGACCAACCGCCCCACACCGTCACCAGCTTGGATTCGTTGAACGAGTAGATCACCAGGATCAGCATCGGCAGGTAGATGAACAACAACCCCACGACCAGCATGAAGCTGGAGAAACGAAAGCGCTTCATATCTTGCCCTCCAGCTCTTTAGCCTGGCTGCGGTTGAACAGAATGATCGGCACGATCAGGATCGCCAGCATCACCACGGCCAATGCAGAGGCCACCGGCCAGTCACGGTTGTTGAAGAATTCTTGCCACAGCACTTTACCGATCATCAGGGTTTCCGGGCCGCCGAGCAGTTCAGGAATCACGAACTCGCCCACCACCGGGATAAACACCAGCATGCAGCCTGCGATAATGCCGTTCTTGGACAGCGGCACGGTGATTTTCCAGAAACTGTTGAAGGTGCTCGAACCCAGGTCCGACGCGGCTTCCAGCAGGCTCTGGTCGTGTTTGACCAGGTTGGCGTACAGCGGCAGGATCATGAATGGCAGGTACGAATAGACCACGCCGATATACACCGCGATGTTGGTGTTGAGGATCTGCAGCGGTTCGTTGATCAGCCCCATGGACATCAGGAAGCCGTTGAGCAAACCGTTGTTGCTGAGGATGCCCATCCACGCATAGACGCGGATCAGGATCGCGGTCCAGGTCGGCATCATGATCAGCAGCACCAGCACCGTTTGCATTTCCTTGCGCGCGGTGGCGATGGCGTAGGCCATCGGGTAGCCGATCAGCAGGCACAGCAGCGTGCTGAAAAACGCCATCTTCAGCGAGCCCAGGTACGCGGCGATGTAGAGCTCATCGCCCGCCAGCAAGCTGTAGTTGGCCAGGTTCAGCACCACTTGCAGCTTTTGCTCAACGTAGGTGTAGATCTCGGTGTAGGGCGGAATCGCCACATCGGCTTCGGCAAAGCTGATTTTCAGCACGATGAAAAACGGCAGGGCGAAAAACAGGAACAGCCAGAGGAAGGGAATCCCGATGACCACCTGCTTGCCACTGGGCACGATGCGATCCAAGCGCCGCTTGAATTTCTTCATGTTCATGAGCGCAGTACCACGCCGCTGTCGTCTTCCCACCAGACGTACACCTGGTCGCCCCAGGTTGGGCGCTGGCCACGGCGTTCGGCGTTGGCGACGAAGGACTGCACCAGCTTGCCGCTCGGCAGCTCCACATAGAACACCGAGTGGCCGCCCAGGTAGGCGATGTCGTGGACTTTGCCGCTGGACCAGTTGTGCTCGCAGGTCGGCATCTGGGTTGTGACCAGCAGTTTTTCCGGGCGGATGGCGTAAGTCACCGACTTGTCTTCCACTGCGGTGGCGATGCCGTAGCCCACGTAGATATCGCGGTCCAGGTCCGGGCACTTGAGTACGGCGTGGCCTTCGGCGTCGTCCACCACTTGGGTGTCGAAGATATTGACGTTGCCGATGAACTCGCACACCAGGCGGCTGGTGGGCGTTTCGTAGATGTCGATCGGGCTGCCGATCTGGGCGATCCAGCCCAGGTGCATGATCGCGATGCGCTCGGCCATGGTCATGGCCTCTTCCTGATCGTGGGTCACCATCACACAGGTCACGCCGACGCGTTCGATGATCTCGACCAGCTCCAGTTGCATCTGAGAGCGCAGTTTCTTGTCGAGGGCGCCCATCGGCTCATCGAGCAGCAGCAGTTTCGGGCGCTTGGCCAGGGAACGGGCCAGGGCCACACGCTGGCGTTGGCCGCCGGACAACTGGTGCGGCTTGCGCTTGGCGTACTGGCTCATCTGCACCAGCTTGAGCATCTCGGCCACGCGAGCGTCGACTTCAGCCTTGGGAATCTTGTCCTGTTGCAGGCCGAAGGCGATGTTCTGTGCCACGGTCATGTGCGGGAACAAGGCGTAGGACTGGAACATCATGTTGATCGGCCGCTCATAGGGCGGCATGTCGGTGATGTCCACACCGTCGAGGTATATGCGGCCTTCGGTCGGGCGCTCGAAGCCTGCGAGCATGCGCAGCAAGGTGGACTTGCCCGAACCCGAACCGCCGAGCAAGGCGAAGATCTCGCCTTTCTTGATTTCCAGGGACACATCGTCCACCGCAATCGTCTCGTCGAACTTCTTCGTGACCCGGTCGATTTTGACCAACACCTTTTTCGGTGTCTGGTCGCCCTCGAGGGCTTTCTTATAGGCGCCGGAGGCAACTGCCATTTACGAAACTCCCAAAAAAAGAGTACAGCTCGCCCGGTGCAGGCGAACCTTGAATAGTTTGAGCCTTACTTGCCCGTCTTGACCTTGGTCCAGCTACGGGTCATTAAACGCTGCACGTTCGGGGGTAGCTCGACGTTGACGAATGTCCGGTCGAGAACCGCCTGCGGTGGGTAAACCGCTGCGTCGGTGCGTATCGATTGCTCCATCAGTGTGTCCGCCCCGGGGTTAGGGTTGGCATAACCGACGTAGTCACTGACCTGAGCGATCACTTCAGGTTGCAGCAAATAGTTGATGAAGGCGTGAGCCTCTTTGACGTTGGCAGCGTCCTTGGGGATCGCCAGCACGTCAAACCACAGGTTGCCGCCTTCCTTGGGAATCGCGTAGGCGATGTTCACGCCTTTGCCTGCCTCGCTTGCGCGGGCCTTGGCCTGGAACACATCACCGGAGAAACCGGCTGCCACGCAGATATTGCCGTTGGCCAGGTCCGAGATGTATTTGGAGGAATGGAAGTAGGTCACGTAGGGCCGTACCTTGAGCAGTTTTTCCTCGGCCTTCTTGTAGTCGGCCGGGTTGGTACTGTTAGGGTCCAGGCCCATGTAGTTGAGCACGGCCGGCAGCATTTCATCCGCCGAGTCCATGAACGAAACGCCGCAGGTGGCGAGCTTCTTCATGTTTTCCGGCTCGAACAGCACGGCCCAGGAATCGATCTTGTCGACGCCCAGCACCTCCTTCACTTTGTCGACGTTGTAACCGATGCCGTTGGTGCCCCACAGGTACGGCACGGCGTAGCCATTGCCCGGATCATTTTTCTCAAGACGCTTGAGCAATGCCGGGTCAAGGTTGGCGTAATTGGTCAGCAGGGACTTATCCAGCTTCTGGAACGCCCCGGCCTTGATCTGCTTGCCCAGGAAGTGGTTGGACGGCACCACCACGTCGTAACCGGTACGCCCGGCGAGCAGCTTGCCTTCCAGGGTTTCGTTGGAATCGAACACGTCATAGACGGGCTTGATGCCGGTGGCCTTTTCGAAGTTGGCCAATGTGTCGGGGCCGATGTAGTCCGACCAGTTATAAACATGCACGGTCGGTGCGGCCTGCACGCTGACAGCCAGCGTGATACCTGCACCCACCAGCAAGGCTTTGCGAAATAAAGAAATTGGCAAGTGGAGGTCCTCTTAAATAGTTGGCCCTAGAGTTGTTGCCCGGCAACAAAACCGGCGCGCAACTTACCCTCGATAAACCGATCCGGCAAAACTTTCTTTGATCTAATTTGTGGGAGGGGGCTTGCCCCCGATGGCGGTGTGTCAGCTTGCACAGGTGTTTCTGATACAACGCCATCGGGGGCAAGCCCCCTCCCACAGGTTTTGAGGCTTATTTACCGGATTTGATCTTGGTCCAGCTGCGCGTCATTTCACGCTGGGTCGCGGCCGGCAGGTCCGCAATCGCGTAGAGCTTGGCCTGCACTTCTGCCGACGGGTAGATGCCCGGGTCGCTGGTGATGTCTTTGTCGACCAGCGCCGTGGCCTTCTCGTTGCCGTTCGGGAAGCGCACGCTGTTGGTGATCGACGCCATGACTTCCGGCTTGAGCAGGTAGTTCATGAATGCATAGGCGGCGTCGACGTTTTCAGCATCTTTCGGGATGGCGACCATGTCGAAGAAGCTGCCGGCGCCTTCTTTCGGAATGTCGTAGGCCACTTTGACTTTGCCACCAGCTTCAGCCGCACGGGACTTGGCCTGCTGGATGTCACCCGAATAACCCACGGCCACGCAGATGTTGCCGTTGGCCAGGTCCGAGATGTACTTGGACGAGTGGAAGTAGCCAATCGACGGGCGGATTTTCAGGAACAGGTCTTCGGCTTGCTTGAGGTCGGCCTTCTTCTGGCTGTCGGTCGGCAGGCCCAGGTAATGCAAGGCGATCGGCAGCATTTCGGTCGGCGAGTCGAGGAAGCTCACGCCGCAGCTTTTCAGCTTGGCGATGTTTTCCGGCTTCATCAGCACATCCCACGACTCGATCTTGTCCACGCCCAGCGCGGCCTTGACCTTCTCCGGGTTGTAGCCGATACCAATCGAGCCCCACATGTACGGGAAGGCGTGCTTGTTGTCCGGGTCGCTGACCGACACGGCCTTAAGCAGGGATTTGTTCAGGTTGCTGTAGTTGGGCAGCTTGGACGTGTCCAGCTCCTGGTAGACACCGGCCTTGATCTGCTTGGCGAGGAAGTTGTTCGACGGTACGACGATGTCGTACCCGGACTTGCCTGCCAGCAACTTGGCTTCCAGGGTCTCGTTGCTGTCGAACACGTCGTACACCACCTTGATGCCGGACTCTTTTTCAAAGTTGGCGACGGTGTCCGGTGCAATGTAGTCGGACCAGTTGTAGACGTGCAGCACTTTATTGTCCGCCTGGGCCGCGCTCGCCATTGCGCCCATCAGGGACAAGGCGAGGAGGGTCTTGCCAGCGTTCTTCAAACCTAATGCCTTCATTGGGTGATGCTCCGATTTTTCTTTTTGGGGCCGCAAGTTGTAGGTGTTTCGGGCCCAGCCAAAGGGCAACAAAACAGGACGACAGTCTGGCAAGTTCGGGGGCCCGCTTTCAACAGGCCCCTACATTTATCTACACAGTCGCAGCACCCGAAAGCCGCTGCGCACTGAGCCTAGCACTTAGCCCTGCAATGCCGCCAAAGTCAGGTCCAGGCACTGGCGGGCCTTGGTCACCAGTTCGTCGATTTCGGCCTGGCTGATCACAAGCGGCGGCGAAATGATCATGGTGTCGCCCACGGCGCGCATGATCAGGCCATTTTCGAAGCAGAACGTGCGGCAGATCATGCCCGCGCCCTTTCCTTCGTAACGCTTGCGCGTGGCCTTGTCCTGCACCAGCTCGATCGCTCCGAGCATGCCCACGCCGCGCACTTCACCCACCAGTGGATGGTCCGCCAGCTCCCTCAGACGTTTCTGCAAATACGGTGCCGTTTCGTCGTGTACACGGTTAACGATTTTTTCATCGCGCAGGATTCGGATGTTTTCCAGGGCCACCGCCGCCGCCACCGGGTGCCCGGAGTAGGTGAAACCGTGGTTGAAATCGCCGCCTTCGTTGAGCACGGCCACCACATCGTCGTGCACGATCAGCCCGCCCATGGGCACGTAGCCCGAGGTCAGGCCCTTGGCGATGGTCATCATGTGGGGCTTGAGGTCGTAGAAATCGCTGCCGAACCACTCGCCGGTACGGCCGAAACCGCAGATCACTTCGTCGGCGACAAACAGGATGTCGTACTTGGCGAGGATTTCCTTGATGCGCGGCCAGTAGCTGTCGGGCGGCACGATCACGCCACCGGCGCCCTGGATCGGCTCGGCAATAAACGCACCGACCGTGTCCACGCCCAGCTCCAGGATCTTCTCTTCCAACTGGTTGGCGGCCCAGACCCCGAATTCGTCAGGGCTCATGTCGCCGCCTTCGCCAAACCAGTACGGTTGGGCGATGTGGGTGATGCCCGGGATCGGCAAGTCGCCCTGTTCATGCATGTAGGTCATGCCGCCCAGGCTGGCGCCGGCCACCGTGGAGCCGTGGTAGCCATTCTTGCGGCTGATGATGGTTTTCTTGTTGGGCTGGCCTTTGATCGCCCAGTAGTGGCGGACCATGCGCAACATGGTGTCGTTGCCTTCGGAGCCGGAACCGGTGAAGAACACATGGTTCATGCCCGCGGGTGCGACTTCGGAAATGACTTTGGCCAGCTCGAGTACCGGCGGGTGAGCGGTCTGGAAGAACAGGTTGTAGTACGGCAGTTCTTTCATCTGCTTGGCGGCGGCGTCAGCCAGTTCATCGCGACCGTAGCCGATCGCCACGCACCACAGGCCGGCCATGCCGTCGAGGATCTTGTTGCCTTCGCTGTCCCACAGGTAAACGCCGTGGGCTTTGGTGATGATCCTTGGGCCTTTCTCTTTCAATTGCTTGAAGTCGCTGAACGGCGCCAGGTGGTGATCATTGCTCAAGGCTTGCCATTCACGGGTTTGCGGGTTGTTGCTGGACATACCAATCTCCTAGACATTTCAGGTGGGGGCGCGCTGTTCCAGCAGCGCGCCCGGCGCATCAGACGGCAAAGAGTAGGAATTCCCGCTCCCACGAACTGATCACGCGCTTGAAGTTTTCATGCTCGGCCCGCTTGACCGCGACGTAGCCGGTGATGAACTTCTGACCCAGGTATTTCTCGATGGTCTTGCTGTTTTCCATGCGTTCCAGCGCGTCTTCGATGGTCAACGGCAGGCGCAGGTTGCGTCGCTCGTAGCCACGACCCACCACGGGTGCGCTCGGGTTATGGCCTTCGACCATGCCGATGTAGCCACACAGCAAGCTGGCGGCAATCGCCAGGTACGGGTTGGCATCGGCGCCCGGCAAGCGGTTTTCCACGCGGCGGTTCTGCGGGCCGGCATCCGGTACGCGCAGGCCCACGGTGCGGTTTTCTTCGCCCCACTCCACGTTCACCGGCGCCGAGGTGTCGGGCAGGAAGCGGCGGAACGAGTTCACGTTGGGGGCGAATAAAGGCAGCAATTCGGGGATGAATTTCTGCAGGCCGCCGATGTGATTGAGGAACAGTTGGCTCATGGTCCCGTCTTCATTGGAGAAGACGTTCTTGCCGGTGGCGATCTCGATAATGCTCTGGTGCAGGTGCATCGCGCTGCCGGGCTCGCCGGTCATCGGCTTGGCCATGAAGGTGGCGGCCACGTTGTGCTTGAGCGCCGCTTCACGCATGGTGCGCTTGAACACCAGGATCTGGTCGGCCAGGGACAGCGCATCGCCGTGGCGGAAGTTGATTTCCATCTGCGCGGTGCCGTCTTCGTGGATCAGCGTGTCGAGGTCCAGTTCCTGCAGCTCGCACCAGTCGTAGACGTCTTCGAACAGTGGGTCGAATTCGTTGGCGGCTTCTATAGAGAAGGACTGGCGGCCCGTCTCCGGGCGACCGGAGCGGCCAATGGGCGGTTGCAGCGGGAAGTCCGGGTCTTCGCAGCGCTTGGTCAGGTAGAACTCCATCTCCGGCGCCACGATGGGCTGCCAGCCGCGGTCGGCGTAGAGCTTGAGGACCTTCTTGAGCACGTTGCGCGGCGACAGCTCGATCGGGTTGCCTTGCTTGTCGTAGGTGTCGTGGATCACCTGGGCGGTCGGCTCGATGGCCCACGGCACCAGGAACACCGCGTTCTGGTCGGGGCGGCAGATCATGTCGATGTCGGCCGGGTCGAGCAATTCGTAATAGATGTCGTCTTCGACATAGTCGCCGGTCACGGTCTGCAGCAGAACGCTCTCGGGCAGGCGCATGCCTTTTTCGGCGATGAACTTGTTGGTCGGCGAGATCTTGCCCCGGGTGATGCCGGTGAGGTCGCCAATCATGCATTCGACTTCTGTGATCTTGTGGTCTTTCAACCAATCGGTGAGCTGGTCGAGGTTGTTACTCATAAATGCCTCTGGGCTGGGTTTCCTGGCATCCATTAAAAGGCCAGGCGTTGGTTGACGCAGCATCCGCGTCGTTTTGTTCACTCAGGGTAGGAGCTTACCTGCCATTTGCTGCAGCGTTGCATTCCTCACGCCAAACTTGTGCAGAATCATGAGCAGCACTCTGCATTGGCGCTGCCGGGCGGCACCGTTGAGACAAACGAAGGGAAAAAGAGAGGGTCGGACCAAGCGTCAAGAATATTGGCCGGTGCGCAGGGATACACGCTGCAGGAATAAACGGAACACACAGCCTGGCTGAAGCAGGCCAAGACGCCAGTTGGCGGCAGGCGAGACATGAAGCACCCCGGTATTATTGCTGTTATGGGTTTGAATCGAGCTTAGCCTTGTTCATTTTTTTACACAACACCCCCGTAAAAAATACAACACGGCCCGCTCAAGCCTGCAGGTCCCAAGACCCTCAAACCCAAAAAAACGCCCCAAAAAGCCCCAAAAAAGGCGCCCTGGCGCTTTTTCAGGGCAAAAAAGGCCTCGCTTGACTTCGGCATGCCGTTCGGGTTGACTGAAACCAGAAAAGATCAATGATTGATATTTTTAACAACAAAGGTGTTGCATCATGTCGGTACCCCCGCGTGCCGTTCAGCTTAACGAAGCGAACGCGTTCCTTAAGGATCATCCTGAGGTTCTGTACGTAGACCTTCTAATTGCGGATATGAATGGTGTGGTGCGCGGTAAGCGCATCGAACGCACCAGCCTCCACAAGGTTTACGAGAAGGGCATTAACCTGCCTGCCTCTTTATTTGCCCTGGATATCAACGGCTCTACGGTGGAAAGCACCGGCCTGGGCCTGGACATCGGTGATGCTGACCGAATCTGTTATCCAATCCCCGACACCCTGTGCAATGAGCCCTGGCAAAAGCGCCCCACCGCGCAACTGCTGATGACCATGCACGAACTGGAAGGCGAACCCTTCTTCGCCGATCCGCGCGAAGTGCTGCGCCAAGTCGTGAGCAAGTTCGACGACATGGGCCTGACCATCTGCGCCGCCTTCGAGCTTGAGTTCTACCTGATCGACCAGGAGAACGTGAACGGCCGGCCACAACCGCCTCGCTCGCCGATTTCCGGCAAACGCCCGCACTCGACACAGGTCTACCTGATCGACGACCTCGACGAATACGTCGACTGCCTCCAGGACATTCTGGAAGGTGCCAAAGAGCAAGGCATCCCGGCCGACGCCATCGTCAAGGAAAGTGCCCCGGCGCAGTTCGAAGTGAACCTGCACCACGTCGCCGACCCGATCAAGGCCTGCGACTACGCGGTACTGCTCAAGCGCCTGATCAAGAACATCGCCTACGACCATGAGATGGACACCACCTTCATGGCCAAGCCTTACCCAGGCCAGGCAGGCAACGGTTTGCACGTACACATCTCCATTCTGGACAAGGACGGCAAGAACATCTTTGCCAGCGAGGATCCCGAGCAGAACGCCGCATTGCGTCACGCGATCGGCGGTGTGCTCGAGACCCTGCCCGCCCAAATGGCGTTCCTGTGCCCCAACGTCAACTCCTACCGTCGTTTCGGCGCACAGTTCTACGTGCCGAACTCGCCGTGCTGGGGCCTGGACAACCGCACCGTGGCGATTCGCGTACCGACCGGCACTGCCGACTCCGTGCGTATCGAACACCGCGTGGCGGGTGCCGACGCCAACCCTTACCTGCTGATGGCTTCGGTCCTGGCGGGCGTGCACCACGGTCTGACCAACAAGATCGAACCGGGCGCTCCTGTGGAAGGCAACAGCTACGAGCAGAACGAACAAAGCCTGCCGAACAACCTGCGCGATGCCCTGCGCGAGTTGGATGACAGCGAGGTGATGGCCAAGTACATCGATCCTAAATACATCGATATCTTTGTCGCCTGTAAGGAAAGTGAGCTGGAAGAGTTCGAACACTCCATCTCCGACCTTGAGTACAACTGGTATCTGCATACCGTTTAAACAGCGGCTGCAGAAAAAGAGCGCCGCAGAGCTTATGGCCTGCGGCGTTTTTTATGGGTTTCTTCTGAGGGACCGCGTTGGCAGCATCGGGAGCAAGCCCCCTCCCACATTTGACTGCATTCCAAAGTTGGAACTCGGTCAAGTGTGGGAGGGGGCTTGCCCCCGATGGCGCTCTGGCAGACAACACACCTTCCTGCTCATACAATGCCCGCTGCCCTGTAGGAGACTTCCATGCCCCCCCGCCCCGCCGCCCCTCGCAAACCCCGCGCCCGCAGCCAGGCCCGGATCGACGCGATCCTGGACGCCGCCCGCGCCTTGCTGGCGGCCGAAGGCGTGGCCGGCCTGTCGATCTACAGCGTGGCCGAACGGGCGCAAATCCCGCCCTCGTCGGTGTACCACTTTTTCGCCAGCGTGCCGGCGTTACTGGAGGCATTGACGGCGGATGTGCACGCAGCCTTCCGCGCGGCCATCCAGGCGCCCATCGAACATGACTCGCTCACGACCTGGCGCGACCTGTCCTGCATCGTCGAGCAGCGCATGCTCACCGTCTACAGCAATGATGCCGCAGCCCGCCAGTTGATCCTGGCCCAGCATGGCTTGACCGAAGTCACCCAGGCGGATCGTCAGCATGACCTGGAATTGGGCGATCTGATGCTCGACGTGTTCAATCGCCACTTCGACGTGCCGACACTACCCAGCGATGTGGATGTGTTTGCCCTGGCATTGGAGCTCAGTGACCGCGTGTATGCGCGTTCGGTGCACCAGCATGGGCAGATCACGCCGCGCATGGCGGAGGAAGGGATGCGGGTGTTTGATGCGTATGTGGGGCTTTATTTGCCGATGTATTTGCCCAAGCGGTGAGTCTTCTAATGATCGTTCCCACGCTCTGCGTGGGAATGCATCCCGTGACGCTCCGCGTCACTTTTATGCAGCGGGACGCGGAGCGTCCCAGGCGGCATTCCCACGCAGAGCGTGGGAACGATCAAGGCGGTCTCAAACACTCACAGTTTGGCGATCGACACCTCGGTCGATTTCACGAAGGCAATCACTTCACTGCCAATCACCAACTCCAGCTCCTTTACCGAGCGGGTGGTGATCACCGAGGTGACGATGCCAGACGCCGTCTGCACGTCGATTTCCGACAACACATCGCCCACCACGATTTCCTTGATGGTGCCTTTGAACTGGTTACGCACGTTGATGGCTTTGATAGTCATACGATTTCTCCTCGAGTGGAAATTAGCTGCAAGTTGCGAGCTACAAGCTGCAAGTAAAAGCACCGGGCTCCTTCTTGCAGCTTGAAGCTAAAAGCTTGCCGCTGCTTTATTGCGCCCAACGCAATTGCGTCGGCAGCGGTGAAACGGGTTCGGGTTCCGGCGGTGAGCCGGGCAGCGACAGCACGCGGTTGAGCACTTCGGCTTCCAGCGCAGCCAGGCGATGTGAGCCACGGGCGCGGGGACGGGGCAGGTCCACCATCAGGTCCAGGCCGATTTCGCCGTCTTCGATCAGGATGACCCGGTCGGCAATCGCCACGGCTTCACTGACGTCATGGGTGACCAGCAGCACGGTAAAGCCATGTTTCTGCCACAGGTTTTCGATCAGTTGCTGCATCTCGATACGTGTCAGGGCATCCAGCGCGCCCAGCGGTTCGTCAAGCAGCAACAGGCGCGGCTGATGAATCAGGGCCCGCGCCAACGCGACGCGCTGCTTCTGGCCACCAGACAAGGCCGCCGGCCACTCCTCGGCGCGCTCGGCCAGGCCTACCGCCTCCAGCGCTTGCAACGCCTTGGGGCGCCAGTTGCCCGTAAGGCCCAGGCCGACGTTGTCGATGATCTTTTTCCACGGCAGCAAGCGCGCTTCCTGGAACATCAGCCGCGTGTCTTCGATTGCCTCATGCAGCGGCGCAGAACCCGCCAGCAGCTCGCCGCCACTGGCTTTGTCCAGCCCCGCCAGCAGGCGCAGCAAGGTACTTTTGCCGCAGCCGCTGCGGCCGACCACCGCCACGAATTGGCCGGCTGGGATATGCAGGTCGATGTCCTTGAGCACTTCACGCGCGCCAAAGGATTTGCGCAATTTGCGCACCGCCAGGGGGATGCCCTTGAGCAGGCGCGGGGGTTGTTGAGCCGTCATGCCGCACCTCCCTTATTCACTTGATACGCCGGGTGCCAGCGCAGCCACACCCGTTCCAGGCCTCGCGCCGCCAGGTCGGCCAGCTTGCCGAGGATCGCGTACATGACGATGGCCAGCACCACCACGTCGGTCTGCAGGAACTCGCGGGCGTTCATCGCCAGGTAACCGATGCCGGAACTGGCCGAGATGGTTTCCGCCACGATCAGCGTCAACCACATAAAGCCCAGGGCAAAGCGCACGCCCACCAGGATCGACGGCAACGCGCCCGGCAGGATCACTTGCCAGAACAGGCTGAAGCCGGACAAGCCGTAGCTGCGCGACATTTCCACCAGCGCCGGGTCGACGTTGCGGATGCCGTGGTAAGTGTTCAGGTAGATCGGGAACAACGTGCCCAGGGCCACCAGGAAAATCTTCGCAGTCTCGTCAATCCCGAACCACAGGATCACCAAGGGAATCAGCGCCAGGTGCGGCACGTTGCGGATCATCTGCACCGAGCTGTCCAGCAGACGCTCGCCCCACTTCGACAGGCCGGTGATAAAGCCCAGGGCCAGGCCGATGCTGCCACCGATCACAAAGCCCAGGCCCGCGCGCCAGCCGCTGATCGCCAGGTGCGTCCAGATTTCGCCGCTGCGGACCAGGTTGATGCCAGCCTCGATGACCGCACTGGGCGCCGGCAGAATGCGCGTCGACAGCCAACCCGCCGTCACCGACAACTGCCACACCGCCAGCAATAGAATCGGCAGCACCCAGGGCGCTACGCGATGGCTGAATTTTTCCAGGTTCATAGCGCCCCCTCAGCTCTGCGACGCAGCTTTGGGAAGGATGTCGTTGGCCACCATCTCGCCGAACGGGCTGACGTAGCCGGCACTTTTCGGCAGTTCGGGACGTTCGATATCCAGGTGCGGGAACAGCAATTCTGCGACCCGATACGACTCTTCCAGGTGGGGATAACCGGAGAAGATAAAGGTGTCGATGCCCAGGTCTGCGTATTCCTTGACCCGTGCCGCAACCGTTGGGCCATCGCCCACCAGCGCAGTGCCCGCGCCGCCGCGCACCAGGCCGACCCCGGCCCACAGGTTGGGGCTGACTTCCAGGTTGTCGCGACTGCCGCCATGCAAAGCCGCCATGCGCTGCTGGCCCACCGAATCGAAGCGCGCCAGGGACGCTTGGGCGCGGGCGATGGTTTCGTCGTCCAGGTGGGAGATCAGTTTATCGGCGGCTTTCCAGGCCTCCTCGTTGGTTTCACGCACGATCACATGCAAGCGAATACCAAAGCGCAGAGTGCGCCCAAGCTTGGCGGCCTTGGCCCGTACTTGTTCGATTTTTTCCGCCACCGCTGCCGGGGGTTCGCCCCAGGTCAGCACCATTTCCACCTGTTCGGCTGCCAGGTCCTGGGCCGCTTCGGACGAACCGCCGAAATACAGCGGCGGGCGCGGCTGCTGGATTGGCGGGTAGAGCAACTTGGCGCCTTTGACGCTGATGTGCTCGCCGTCGTAATCAACGGTCTCGCCTTCCAGCACGCGACGCCAGATGCGCGTGAATTCCACCGACGCCTGGTAGCGCTCTTCGTGACTGAGGAACAAGCCGTCGCCGGCCAGTTCTTCCGGGTCACCACCGGTCACCAGGTTGAACAGCGCACGGCCACCGGACAGGCGGTCCAGGGTCGCCGCCTGGCGCGCGGCCACGGTCGGGGAAATGATCCCGGGGCGCAGCGCAACCAGAAATTTCAAACGCTGGGTCACCGGAATCAGCGAGGCGGCCACCAGCCACGAGTCTTCGCAAGAGCGCCCGGTGGGGATCAACACCCCACCGAAGCCCAGACGGTCAGCGGCCTGGGCCACTTGTTGCAAGTAACCGTGATCGACGGCGCGAGCGCCTTCGGCGGTGCCAAGGTAATGACCGTCGCCGTGGGTAGGCAGGAACCAGAAAATATTGAGGCTCATGGAGTTGTCTCCTGAAGAAGTCGGATTACGGCGCTTTGGCAACCGAGGCGGGTGGGGTCCAGATCACGTCCTTGATGCTCAAGGGCTTGGGAATCAATTTGAGCTGGTAGAAGCTGTCGGCGATTTTCTGCTGCGCCGCGACCACTTCGGGCGTCAGGAACAGCGCGCCGTAGCCCTGGCGTTTCACCGAGGTCAGGGTGATATCAGCGGGCAGGCCAAGCAGCGGCGCGACCTGGTCCGTCACTTCCTGTGGGTTGGCCTTGGACCATTCGCCCACGGCGCGCACTTCTTCCACCAGCGCCTTGATCACTTCAGGGTGCTGTTCGGCGTAGGGCTTGGTCGCCAGGTAAAACTGGTGGTTGTCAGCGATGCCGGTGCCGTCGCGCAGGGTTCGCGCTTGCAGTTGCTTCTCGGCGGCGGCCTGGTACGGGTCCCAGATTACCCAGGCGTCCACACTGCCGCGTTCGAAGGCCGCGCGGGCATCGGCGGGCGGCAGGAACACGGTTTTCACGTCGGTGTAGGCAAGGCCGGCGTCTTCCAGCGCACGAACCAGCAGGTAGTGCACGTTGGAGCCTTTGTTCAGCACGATCTTCTTGCCCTTGAGCTCGGCCACCGTTTTGATCGTCGAATCCTTGGGCACCAGGATCGCTTCACTGGTCGGCGCGGGCGGCTCGTAGGCCACGTAAAGCAGGTCCGCACCGGCGGCCTGGGCGAACACGGGTGGGGTTTCGCCGGTGACGCCAAAGTCGATGGAGCCGACATTCAGGCCCTCGAGTAATTGCGGGCCACCGGGGAATTCGGTCCATTGCACCTGCACGCCCTGGGCAGCCAGGCGTTTTTCCAGGGTGCCCTTGGCCTTGAGCAGCACCAGCGTGCCGTATTTCTGGTAACCGATGCGCAGGGTTTCTGCGGCGTGGGCTTGAACGATGGCGCCGAAGGACACAGCCGCAGCAAACAGTGCGACCAGACCGCGACGCAAAATGACAGTGCGCATGGCGCTCTCCAAATAGGCGATTAGGGTATTGGTGGCACCTGCTTGGCCGTTGGCGGCTGAGTAAGGTGAGTGTTTCCAGATGTCGGGTAAGGCTTAAATGCTCCAGCGAGCACTCAACAAGCGTTCATTGAGTACATGCGGGTCCAACGGTTTCGGGCGGCGGGCCATGGCGCTGTAGAACTGCTCCAGGGCTTCGTGCAAGCGCTGCTCGAGCACGGGCACCAATTGCGCCTGGGCACTGCCTTCGCCGTAGGCGATCTGGCTGTCTTCGGCAAAGATCCCATGCAGCAATTCCTGCGCTTTGAGCGCCGACAACACGGGTTTAAGGGCGTAATCCACCGCCAGCATGTGCGCGATGCTGCCACCGGTGGCCATTGGCAAGACCACCTTGTGGGCCAGGGCGCGCTCAGGCAGCAGGTCGAGTACGGTCTTCAAGGCACCGGAGAACGAGGCCTTGTACACCGGCGTGGCGATCACCAAACCATCGGCATTCGCCACTTGCTGCAACAGGTCGATGACCTTGGGGCTGTCGAACCGTGCATGCAGCAGGTCTTCGGCCGGAAAGTCGCGGATCTGGTAACTCACCACTTCCACGCCCTGGTCCTGCAGCCATTGACGGGTTTTCTCCAGTAAGACCCCGGAGCGGGAACGCTGACTGGGACTGCCTCCAAGTGTTACGACCAGCATGCAAGTATTCCTTGAGCAAGTGTCGGCGGTTCGCTGTGTGGCGATGGCGCCAAGATGGGACAGACCTTAGCAGTAGATTTATATATCTTTAAATCTTATTTATTCATTTGTTTATTCCATAAAAACATATGAGATAAACAGATCGCCAGGCGAAAAAAAAGGCCGTCGAAACGGCCTGAAAAACCCCTGCTTGTGTGCTTGAAATGTGCTCAACATGTGGGAGGGGGCTTGCCCCCGATAGCGGTCGGTCAGGAAAGTATTAGGTAACTGACGCACCGCAATCGGGAGCAAGCCCCCTCCCACATGGGTCCTGTGTTAACGATTGGGTTGCGGGGTAAGCCGCAGGTACGGCTTCACTGCCCTATAGCCCTTGGGAAAGCGTTTTTTGATCTCTTCCTCATCCTTGAGCGACGGCACGATCACCACCTCATCACCGTCCTGCCAATTGGCGGGAGTGGCGACCTTATGGTTGTCGGTCAGCTGCAGCGAGTCGATCACCCGCAGGATTTCGTGGAAGTTACGACCGGTGCTGGCCGGGTAGGTAATGGTCAGGCGGATTTTCTTGTTCGGGTCGATCACGAACAGGGAGCGCACGGTGAGGGTGTCACTGGCGTTGGGATGGATCAGGTCGTAGAGGTCCGAGACTTTGCGGTCGGCATCGGCCAGGATCGGGAAATTGACGACGGTGTTCTGGGTTTCGTTGATGTCTTCGATCCATTTGTGGTGCGAGTCCACCGGGTCAACCGACAAGGCAATGGCCTTGACGCCTCGCTGGGCGAACTCATCCTTGAGTTTGGCGGTGAAGCCCAGTTCGGTGGTGCACACCGGAGTAAAGTCCGCCGGGTGGGAGAACAGCACACCCCAGCTATCACCCAGCCATTCGTGGAAACGAATCTTGCCGGCGCTGGAATCCTGTTCGAAGTCGGGGGCGATGTCGCCCAGTCTTAGGCTCATGGTGGGGCTCCTGATGAGTGCTTATGGAGCTCACTGTGCAGGGTTTGGGAAGATTTTAAAAAGAATAAATATCGATTTATCTAGACGATAAAGGAATATAAAAATCTGTTCATTGGACTTCGGAGCGGACGAGGATCAACATCGTTTTCAAGGTTCGAGAAGGCCTTGAGACGCTGTACCAAGAGGGATTTCAGGAAGGGCTTGCGGGGGTTGAGCCCGACTTGAAAGCAACACACCTTGCCCGGCATTGCGCCGGGCAAGGCTTTACAGTCTTACAACAGCGGGATCGAGTAGCTGACGATCAAGCGGTTTTCGTCCTGGTTACGCGCGTTGGCGATATCGCTGCGCCACATAGCGTTTTTCCACGCCACGCCGACGTTTTTCAGCGGACCTTCCGGTACGACGTAGGCAACAGTGATGTCACGTTCCCACTCGGACTGGCCGGTGAACTCGGCACGGTTGCTGGCAACGGTGTCGATATGGTCGCCTTTGAGGTAAACCACACCAGCGGTCAGGCCAGGTACGCCAACCTTGGCGAAGTCATAGGAGTAGCGAGCTTGCCAGGTACGCTCGCCGGCACGGGCGAACTTCTGGATCTGCATGTCGGTAGTGATGTAGGCCGACGAGCCGTCACCCTGGTTCAGCCAAGGGAAGTCGCTGCTGCCGTTGCTGACCTGGTAACCACCACCGAAGGTGTGACCGGCAACCGAATACAGGAACAGGCCGCTGTACAGGTTGTTGTCGACTTTCCCACGACCGGAGTTGACGCCACCATAGTTGCCTGTAGAAAAGTAGGCGGACTGGTTGCCGTTGTTACCGTCGTCGGAGCTGTTGAAATAACGCAGGTCAGACTTCAACACGCCCGGACCGATGGCCCAGTTATGGGTCAGGCCCAGGAAGTGCTGCTTGTAGAAATCTTCCAGATTGCCGTAGTAGTACTGGGCGGTCAGATCCTTGGTGATCTTGTAGTCGCCACCGGCGTAGTAGAACTTGTTGCTCGAACGCCAGTTCACGCCACGGCTGTTAGCACCGGAGATGGACAGGCTTTCGTTGTTGCTGGAGTTACGGCCCTTGGCTTTTTCGATCTGGCCGGCGACCAGGGTCAGGTCCTTGATGTCGCTGGAGGTGATTTGACCACCCTGGAAAGTCTGCGGCAGCAGACGACCATCGTTGGTCACGATGACCGGCAGCTTGGGCTGCAAGGTACCCAGCTTCAATTCAGTCTGGGAAATCTTGGCTTTGGCAGTCAGGCCCAGGCTTGAGTAGTTATCAACAGCTTCGCCATTGGACTTGCTCGGGAAGATGGTGCCGCCATAGGACGTGGCAGTCGCGCCGTTGGTACCGCCGCCGGAATCCAGGCGAACACCCAACAGGCCGATAGCGTCAAGACCGAAGCCAACGGTGCCTTGGGTATAACCGGAGATGAAACGCAGATCGAAGCCTTGGCCCCATTCTTCGTTCTTGCTCGGGTTGGCCGTGCCTTCGCGGTTATCGGTGTTGATATAGAAGTTACGCAGACCCAGTGTGGCCTTGCTGTCTTCGATGAAACCGGCAGCGCCTGCTTGCTGGGCGATGGCGCCCAACGCTACAGCCACAGCCAAGGTGGACTTCTTCATGTACCGCTCCTCTCATTTCTAATTTTTGTATTTCTTTGGTCTCGGGTCTGACGCCCTCGATCCACAGATGCGCGATTAGCGCCAGATAGTGACCACCAAGTCAATCCTAACCTTGCATGCCTACTACCTTCGTCTAACCGCAGTTGATTTGGTCCCTGCAGGGTAATGAGTTTTTCATACACCCAAAAAGAATTGTTTCATTCTTTTTCATACCATTCAGGAATAAGCGCATTCACCCACCGGGCTGGTCAGGCTAGACCGACCACCCCATAAGCTAATTCCTAAAGGGTATTTATCAGCACTTTTTTAGATCGCTTAGTGTTGACGCTCTGCTGCATACGTCACCCACGATCAAAAAGGCGACGCCATCATGGCCAAAGGCACATCCTCCCGTCAATTTGTTACAGTTTTTGTATCGGGATTACTTTCTTTTGATGTCAGCGCGGCTGTCGGCTACTGACGGCGTTTTTATCGTATCGGCACAAATCAAGGCTTCTGAAGCCTTGGTAAAGTTTTTGAAGGCGCAGGGCTCAAATGTGGGAGGGGGCTTGCTCCCGATTGCGGTCTGTCAGCGACTTATCAGTTAACTGACCCACTGCTATCGGGGGCAAGCCCCCTCCCACATTTGGTTAGGTAGTGTTGCTGGATTGGGTTTACAAAGGCTTCTCGAAAATTTTCGAGTTGCGCTGATAGTTGTACAGCGACGCCCGCGCTGAAGGCAGGCGGTCCACGCTGCTTGGCACAAAGCCGCGCTCACGGAACCAGTGGGCGGTGCGGGTGGTGAGGACAAACAAGGTTTTCAGGCCCTGGGCCCGGGCACGGGTCTCGATGCGTTCGAGCAATACATCGCCGCGTGCGCCATGGCGGTATTCCGGGTTCACCGCCAGGCACGCCAACTCACCCGCATCCGAATCGGCGATCTGATACAACGCCGCGCAGGCAATGATCATGCCTTCACGCTCGACCACGCTGAACTGCTCGATCTCACGCTCAAGCACTTCCCGGGAACGACGCACCAGGATGCCCTGCTCTTCCAAAGGACTGATCAGGTCGAGCAAACCGCCGACGTCTTCAATCGCCGCTTCGCGCACCAGTTCGAATTGCTCCTGGGCAACCAGCGTACCGCCGCCGTCGCGGGTGAACAGTTCGGTGAGCAAAGCGCCGTCTTCGACATAGCTGACAATATGGCTGCGCCCTACCCCGCCACGGCAGGCTTCGGCGGCGGCATCGAGCAGCTCTGCCTGATAGTTGCTGCCCAGGCGCTGCAGGTGCGCCGGCACTTGCTGCGGACGTAACTCACGCACCAGTCGGCCGTTTTCATCGATCAGGCCCAGGTCGGCACCAAACAGCAGCAACTTGTCGGCGCCCAGGTCGATGGCGGCACGGGTGGCCACGTCTTCGCAGGCGAGGTTGAAAATCTCACCGGTGGGCGAATAACCCAGCGGCGACAGCAGCACGATAGAGCGCTCGTCCAGCAACCGGTTGATGCCCTTGCGGTCGACCCGGCGCACTTCGCCGGTGTGGTGATAGTCCACGCCTTCGAGCACACCGATTGGCCGCGCGGTCACCAGGTTGCCGCTGGCCACCCGCAAGCGCGAGCCCTGCATGGGCGATGACGCCATGTCCATGGACAGGCGCGCTTCGATGGCAATACGCAACTGCCCCACCGCGTCGATCACGCACTCGAGCGTCGCCGCATCGGTAATGCGCAAACCTTCGTGATAAGCCGGGGTAAGGCCGCGCGCTTCAAGGCGCGCTTCAATCTGCGGACGCGAGCCGTGCACCAGCACCAGTCGCACGCCCAGGCTGTGCAACAGCACCAGGTCGTGGACGATATTGCCGAAGTTCGGGTGTTCCACCCCATCGCCAGGCAGCATGACCACAAAGGTGCAGTCGCGGTGGGCATTGATGTAGGGCGAAGCGTGACGAAGCCAATTAACGTAGTCGGGCATAACACCTGGGCCTGTAATAAAAAGCAGCCAAAAAGGATCAATCGTGAAAGCGCACAGCTGGCTGATGGTTATCGTCGGAACAGGCTTGGCGACACGCTCACTCTCCTTTCTATGTACGAACAGGCAGGGGTTAATTTATGCGGGTTTCAGGCAGTAATGTTCGATCAATTCCCGCAATAGACGCACTGTAGGCGTCAAGCGTGACATTTCGAGGTATTCGCCCGGCTGGTGCGCACAGGCGATATCGCCAGGGCCGAGCACCAGGGTTTCGCAACCAAGGCGCTGAAGATAAGGCGCTTCGGTGCCGAACGCCACTGCTTCGGCACGGTGGCCGGTCAAACGTTCCGCCACCCTTACCAACTCCGCGTCTTCCGGCTGCTCGAAGGGCGGTACTTCCGGGAACAGCGGCGCGTAATCGATCTTGACCTTATGCCGCTCGGCCAGGGGCTCGAGTTTTTGCCGGATGGCGGCGCGCAGCACCGCAGGGTCCATGCCCGGCAGGGGGCGCAGGTCGAACTCCAGGGAGCATTGGCCACAGATGCGGTTGGGGTTGTCGCCGCCATGGATGCAGCCGAAGTTCAGGGTCGGCTGCGGCACGCTGAACTGCGGGTTGCGGTATTCGCGCTGCCAGGCAAGGCGCAGGCCGCGCAGTTCGCCGATGGCGTCGTGCATGGCTTCAAGGGCACTGTGGCCAAGGCTTGGGTCCGACGAATGGCCGCTGCGCCCAAGAATGTCGATGCGTTCCATCATCACGCCTTTGTGCAGGCGGATCGGCTTGAGGCCGGTCGGTTCGCCGATCACCGCCGCCCGGCCCAGCGGCCGCCCCGCCTCGGCCAGTGCGCGGGCACCGGACATGGAGCTTTCTTCATCGCAGGTGGCGAGGATCAGCAGCGGTTGCTTGAACGGTTGGTCCAGCAGCGGCAGCACCGCTTCAATCGCCAGCGCAAAAAAACCCTTCATGTCGCAACTGCCCAATCCTACCCAGCGGCCGTCGACTTCCGTCAGCTTGAGCGGGTCGGTTTCCCACAGTGCCGCGTCGTAGGGCACCGTGTCGCTATGGCCAGCCAGCACCAGGCCACCGGGGCCACTGCCGAAACTTGCCAACAGGTTGAACTTGCCAGGGCTGACCTGCTGGATGTCGATGGAGAAGCCCAGGTCGCCCAGCCAGGTGGCGAGCAGGTCGATCACCGGGCGATTGGTCTGGTCGAGGGACGCCTGCGTGCAACTGACCGACGGCGCGGCAATCAACGCGGCGAACTGCTCTTTCATGGACGGTAACGGCATACGCGGTCTCCAACTTCCCGGATGAACCCCACTATAGAGCCATCTGCACGACACAATAAACCGTTGCGGCACGTTGCCGGGCTCAGTCCTGTACACTGCACGACCTTGGCAGCCACACTTTTCCCCGGCTGCGCTCCCGATCCTGGATTTTCCGGCCATGCAGAAAGAAACCGAAATCAAGCTCCGTGTCAGCCGCGAAACACTCGCCGCGCTGCGTGAGCACCCGCTACTGAAAAAACGCAACAAAAGTGGCTGGGAACGCCGTGAGTTGATGAACCAGTACTTCGACACCCCCGAGCGCGACCTGGCCCAGGCCAAGGTGGCCCTGCGCTTGCGCAAGGACGGTGACGACATCATCCAGACCCTCAAGACTCGTGGCCAGAGCGTCGCCGGCTTGTCGGAACGTAACGAATACAACTGGGACCTGCCCAAAGCCAAGCTCGATGTGAAGAAGCTCGACGGCGAATGCTGGCCCGAGCAACTGGCCGAGCTGGACAAAAAGACCCTCAAGCCGATCTTCACCACCGACTTCGTGCGCGAGCGCGCTGAAATCGCCTGGGGTCGCGGCAAGGCCAAGGTGGTGATCGAGGCCGCCCTGGACCTGGGCCACGTGGTGGTCGGCAAGCAGAAGGAAGAAATCTGCGAGCTGGAACTGGAACTGCGCGAAGGCGAACCGGCCGCCCTGCTGGAACTGGCCGCCGAACTGGCCGCAACCCTGGCGCTGATGCCGTGTGACATCAGCAAGGCCGAACGTGGCTATCGCCTGTACGACGCCAGCAGCTATTCCTTGAGCCTGCCGGCACCGCAGATCCACGCCGAAATGCCGTTGGACGATGCCTTCGCCGCAATCATGTGGCACTTGCTGGGCAGCAGCCAGCGCCTGGCCGAGCAATATCGCTTCAATGGCCACTGGCGCTTGCTGCAGGACTGGGTCGAGACCCTCGGCGAATTGCGCGCGCTGATCGGCAGCCTCGGCCAGGCCGCGCCGCGTCAATCCACCAGCGAATTGCGCAGTGTCCTGGATGCGTTGCTGGAAGACTGGCGCCCGCTGGTCCAGGCCGGTGACGACGATGAAGACATCCGCAAAGCCGCGCCGGAGCAGTTCGTTGAAGAGCTGCAGGACGTGCGCTGGGGCCTGTTCTCCCTGAACACCTCGCGCTGGCTGCTGGCCCGCACCTGGACCGCCGAGCGTAACGTGCGCGGCAACCGCCAGGGCGCTGCGCAAATCACCAACTGGCTACCGCGCCTGCTGGCCGACGACGCCGTTGCTCTGCAACTGCCGCGCTACCAGCAACAGCCGGAAGACCTGGCCGAGCAACTGCCGCGTATCGAACGCATCCAGGCCTGGCTGCACCATGCCCGTCAGGTGGTGGATATTCCGGAACTGGACCGTTTGTACGGCGAACTGAACAAGCTGGCGCACCTGGCTAACCAGCCGATCACCGATGAGTCGCTGGATGCGCGGATGCACCAAGCGATTGCGGTTTATCAGAATCGTGCCTGGAAGATGCTTCTGCGTCTGTGATATCGCCATCGGGGGCAAGTCGAATCGTCGCACCGCCCCTCCCACCATTGACCGAGTTCCTACTTTGGAATGCAGTCACATGTGGGAGGGGGCTTGCCCCCGATGAGGCCGGACCTGCTAGCGCAATACTGGCAGGCTGGTTGTGGATTTTATTTCCGACAACGCCACAATCGAATTAACCTCCTGAATCCCCGGCACCATCGACAACTTGTCGAAGAAAAACCGCTCGTACGCCTCGATGTCAGACGCAACAATGCGCAACAGAAAATCCACCGCGCCCATCAGCACATAGCACTCCAACACCTCCGGAAAGCCACGAATCGCCTCGGTAAACTCGGTGAAGTTGGACCGACCATGGGCGTTGAGTTTGACCTCGGCGAAAATCTGCGTGTTGAGGCCGATTTTTTTGCGGTCCAGCAAGGTGACCTGGCCACGGATCACGCCATCCTCCTTGAGCCGCTGAATACGCCGCCAGCAAGGTGACTGCGAGAGGCCGACCTGCTCGGCGATCTGTGCGCTGGAGAGCGAAGCGTCCTCTTGGAGCAGGGCCAGGATACGGCGGTCATAAGCGTCCAGCTCGCTTTGCATAGAAATACCTTATAAGTTGATTATGTTGAATTGTTTGATTCGATTATCTGCCAATCTGTTCGATTTGAGATAAGAAATCTCAGCCGCTGCGTGTAAAAATTTCTTCAGTCGAATTTGGAGAATCAGCATGCACGCCGTCGAAACCGCTCACCCTGTTACCCGCGCCGATGCATGGGCCGTCGATAGCCTTCACTGCGAGGCGCATTATCGAATCGTCGCGGAGGCGGAGCCGGACGTACTGTGTCGGGTGTTGAATTACTTCGCGCTGCAATTTCTCACGCCCAATCAGGTGAGCGTGAACAGGGAAGACGACCTGCTGCGCATCGACATCATGATGGGCGGCCTGAGCTGGCACCGCGCCCAGGTGATCGGTGAAAAGATTCGAAACCTGATCAGCGTGTGTTCCCTGGAACTGCGCCCGGCCGACTGCGCGCGGCTTCAAGCCGTGGCCGCAACGTCTCGGTAAAAATCTGCAATACACGTACACGCAGAGTTTTCAGAAGCTGGCTAGCCTGGGATTACACCCGACGCCCACCAGGAAACTCTCATGTCCACCGCCCTGCCAGATCGCCCTCTGGAACTGCATCCGTTGCTGCCTGCATTGCTCGAGCAGGAGCTGATCACGGCAGAGACGGCGCAACGGTTGTTGTCCGCGCCCACCAGCGCCCAGCATCCCCTGGAGCGTATCGCCGCAGAAGGGCCGTGCCTGGAAACGTTAACCCAATGGCTGGCCCGGCAGGTCGAGCAACCTTATCTGCGCATCGACCCGCTGAAGATCGACGTCGCGACGGTGGTGCCGTTGATGTCCCATGCCTTCGCCCAACGTCATGCCATCCTCGCAGTCGCCGTGGATGCGCGCAGCGTCACGATCGCCAGCGCTCAACCCCATGTCAGTGGCTGGGAGGCCGGGCTTTCCCAAGTACTCAAACGCACGATCAAGCGCGTGGTGGCCAATCCCCAGGCGATCCAGCGCTGCATCAACGAGTTCTATCGGTTGGCCAAATCGGTCAGTGGGGCCGATCAAAAAATGGCAACGCCCGGCAATGTTGACCTGCTCAGCCTCGGCGCCAGCGATAAGGAGCCGCACGCCGATGACGCGCACATCGTCAATATCGTCGACTGGCTGCTGCAGTACGCCTTCGGTCAGCGGGCGAGCGATATTCATATCGAGCCCTGCCGCGAACAGGGTCGTGTGCGCTTTCGGATCGATGGCCTGTTGCATGACGTCTACCAATTTCCGCCCCAGGTCACCACCGCTGTCGTCAGCCGCCTGAAAAGCCTTGGCCGTATGAACGTGGCAGAGAAGCGCAAACCCCAGGATGGGCGCATCAAAATGAAAACCCCGGCAGCCACTGAAGTGGAACTGCGCCTTTCGACCTTGCCCACTGCCTTTGGCGAGAAACTGGTCATGCGCATTTTTGACCCCCAGGTACTGCTCAAGGATTTCGACCAGCTGGGCTTGTCTGCCGAAGATCAACAGCGCTGGCAGGCCATGACCCGACAGGCCCACGGCATTATCCTGGTCACTGGCCCGACCGGCTCGGGCAAGACCAGCACGCTTTACGCCACCCTCAAGCAACTGGCGAGCCGGGAGATCAACCTGTGCACGGTGGAGGACCCCATCGAGATGGTCGAACCGGCGTTCAACCAGATGCAGGTGCAGCACAACATCGACCTGACCTTCGCCAGCGGTATCCGCGCGTTACTGCGCCAGGACCCGGACATCATCATGATCGGCGAGATTCGCGACCGGGAAACCGCCGAAATGGCGATCCAGGCCGCGCTGACCGGGCACCTGGTGCTGTCGACCCTGCATACCAACGACGCGCCGAGCGCGATCAGCCGCTTGCAGGAACTGGGGATCGCTCATTATTTGATCAAGGCAACGCTGATAGGCGTCATGGCGCAACGCTTGGTGCGTGTGCTGTGCTCCCATTGCAAACACGCCGTGGCCGACGCCTATGAAGCCGCTGGCTGCGTTGAATGCCGTGACAGTGGTTACCGGGGCAGAGCCGGGCTCTATGAGATCATGACGGTGGACGAAACCCTCAAGGCGCTGATTACCCCCGGCGCGGACGTGCAGGCCTTGCGCCATGCGGCTCTCGGGCAAGGCATGCACAGCCTGCGCATGGCTGGCCTGCAAAAGGTGAAGGCCGGGCTGACGACGATGGCGGAAGTCCTGAGGGTGACCCCTGGGGATTCAGAAACAAATCCTTTGTTTGTTGGGCATTGAAACCGTCCTTATCCGTGACGAGACCGTTACACTCGGCCGAACGTCGTGTCACTGACATCATCAGATAGGGAATCGTTATGCAGATCGGAACCGTACTGCTTCTTTTCGTGGGGTTGGCCATTGCCATCCTGTTCATGGGTTTCAAAGTGGTGCCCCAGGGCTACCAGTGGACAGTCGAACGTTTCGGCCGCTATACCAACACCCTCAAGCCTGGCCTCAACATTATCATCCCGGTCATGGACCGCATCGGCCGCAAGATCAACGTGATGGAAAGCGTACTGGATATTCCCCCCCAGGAAGTGATTACCGCCGACAACGCCACCGTACAGATCGACGCCGTGTGCTTCTTCCAAGTGGTGAACACGGCCCAGGCCGCGTATGAGGTGAACAACCTCGAGCATGCCATCCGCAATTTGCTGCAAACCAATATCCGTACGGTGCTTGGCTCCATGGAGCTGGATGCGATGCTGAGCCAGCGCGACGGTATCAATGAAAAACTGCTGCGCACCGTCGACGAAGCCACGGCACCGTGGGGCATCAAGATCACCCGTATCGAAATCAAGGACATCAGCCCGCCTGCCGACCTGATGGCGGCCATGTCCGGGCAGATGAAAGCCGAGCGGATCAAGCGTGCGCAGATCCTCGAAGCCGAAGGCCTGCGAGCCTCGGCGATCCTCACCGCCGAGGGCAAGAAGCAGGCGCAGATCCTCGAGGCCGAGGGTAGCCGCCAGGCCGCCTTCCTTGAGTCCGAAGCGCGCGAGCGTCAGGCCGAGGCTGAAGCCCGGGCGACCCAGGTGGTATCGGAAGCGATCGCATCCGGTAACGTGCAGGCGGTGAACTACTTCGTCGCGCAGAAATACATCGATGCCCTGGGCAAGCTGGCGTCGGCCAACAACAGCAAGGTAATCCTGATGCCGCTGGAGGCCAGCCAGGTGATCGGTGCCGTGGGTGGTATCGGCGAGATCGTCAAAGCGGCTTTCGACAACAAGAAAGGCTGAGGTCGCCATCATGTGGGAATTCCTGCTGCACCTTTCGTTCTGGGACTGGCTGGCGCTGGGCACCGTGTTGTTGATTCTCGAGGTGTTCGGCGCGGGAGGCTACCTGTTGTGGATGGGTATCGCCGCAGCCGCCGTGGGAGTGATCAAGTTTATCGTCCCGCCCCTGGGACTTGAGTGGCAACTGCTGCTGTTCGCCCTGTTGTCAATATTGACGGCCGTGTACTGGTGGAAACGCCAACGCAGCGGCGCCAAGGCCAGCGATCAACCCGGCTTGAATGAGCGCGGTTCAGAGTTGGTCGGACGCACCTTCGTGGTGCATCAGGCGATCGTGGATGGCAGGGGCAAGGTTAAAGTCGGCGATGGCGTATGGATGGTCACCGGTGCCGATGCGCCAGTAGGCGCTCAAGTGCGCGTGGTTGGCCAGGATGGGGTGGTTTTAAAGGTTGAAACTGTTTAGTCAGTGATGGAACTGGATCAGGTTAACTACAATCAAAATGTACAGATAACCCACCGGAGTCACCCATCATGCGTCTTAAATATGCTGTCGCAACCCTCGCTGTGCTCTCCCTCCCTGTCGGCTCAGCCATGGCCGATAGCTTCTGGCGTAATGTCATCTCGTCGGGCGCCACCACCGGCTCGACCTACCTGACCTTCAAGGACCACAAGCTGGTAGTCGCCGCCCAGGACGACGCCGGCAGCTTCGTCGCCAGCAACGGCGGCATTCGCGGCCCGTACCTGGAAGCGGCCATGCAGAAGGTCCGTGCTGATAACCCTGGCCTGCAAGCCACGGATATGGAACTGGCCAACGCCATCCTCGCGAAGAACGCTGTAACCGAGTAATACCTGCACATTAAAAAATGCCGCTTTTTCAAGCGGCATTTTTTTGCCTGGAGCGTGACGAATCATTCACGGGCGACAGGCTATATTCAGTCGAGCCGTGCAACCATGCAGGGCTGACACGTCCATTACTCATCGCCTACCTGAAACGGATGCCCTCTTCGTCATGAGCCAACAGCCCTTCCTGCCGTTTTCCAAACCTACCATCGATGAAGCCACCATCTCGGCGGTCGGCGATGTGCTGCGCTCGGGCTGGATCACCAGCGGGCCGAAGGTGCAGGCGTTTGAAGCGCAGCTGTCGGAATATTTCGGCGGCCGGCCGGTACGCACCTTCAACTCCGGCACCTGCACCATGGAAATTGCCCTGCGTATCGCCGGTATCGGGCCTGGGGATGAAGTCATCACCACACCGATTTCCTGGGTTGCCACGGCCAACGTTATTCTGGAGGTGGGCGCCACTGCGGTATTCGCCGATATTGACCCGGTGACCCGCAACATCGACCTGGCCCAGGTTGAAGCCGCGATAACCCCGCGCACCAAGGCGATCATCCCGGTCTATCTGGCCGGCTTGCCCCTGGACATGCCGATGCTTTATGCGCTGGCCAACAAGTACAACCTGCGCATCATCGAGGACGCCGCCCAGGCCCTGGGTTCCAGTTGGGACGGGGAACGCATCGGCGCCAGCGGCGACTTCGTGTCGTTCAGTTTCCAGGCAAACAAGAACATCACCTCATCCGAAGGCGGCTGCCTGGTGCTCAACAACGCCGATGAAGCGCGCTTGGCCGAGAAATACCGCCTGCAAGGCGTGACCCGCAGCGGTTTTGATGGCCTGGATGTGGACGTGCTGGGTGGCAAATTCAACATGACCGATATCGCCGCCGCCATTGGCCTGGGGCAGTTTGCGCATATCGAGAAGATCACCGCCCATCGCCAGAACCTGGCTCGGCACTACTTCGAATGCTTCGGCAGTGATTTTGAACAAGTCTACGGCGCGCAACTGCCGCCTGCAGACTTCGAAAACAGCAACTGGCACCTGTTCCAACTGGTATTGCCGGAGCGTCAGGACGGTTTGCCTGCCCGCGCCACCTTTATGGAGCGGATGCAGGCCCACGGCGTCGGCATCGGTTATCACTACCCGCCGATCCACCTGCTGAGCCTGTATCGGGCACAAGGGTTCAAGGAAGGCATGTTCCCGGTGGCGGAGCGTGTTGGGCGTTTGATCGTGTCCTTGCCGATGTTCACGGCGATGACGAAGGCGGATGTAGAGCGGGCCGTGGCGGCGGTCAAAGCGGTATTGAAAGCAGGCTGATCACTTAATGTGGGAGGGGGCTTGCCCCCGATGACGGAGTGTCAGCCAATGCATCTTTGACTGAACCACCGCTATCGGGAGCAAGCCCCCTCCCACATGGGCCTTGCGTTTACTCGCCGATGGCGGCTTTGTAGCCAGCGGCGTCGAGCAATTTGTCCAGGTCAGCCGAGTTGCTTGGCTTGAGCTTGAAGATCCAGGCGCCGTACGGGTCAGAGTTCAGCAGCTCAGGACTGCCACTCAACTCTTCGTTGACCGCAATCACCTCGCCAGCAACTGGCGAGTAGATATCCGAAGCAGCCTTCACCGACTCAACCACACCCGCCTGGCCTTGCGCTTCAAAAGTGGCACCGACCTCAGCCAGTTCAACAAACACCACATCACCCAAGGCTTCCTGTGCATGGTCGGAGATCCCGACGGTCACGCTGCCGTCGGCTTCCAGGCGGGCCCACTCGTGACTTTCGGCAAAACGCAGGTCGGCAGGGATATTGCTCATAGTCTGTGTCCTCAAGAAGAAATGTCAGCGGCCATAGGCCTGCCGGAAAATAGTTAAATCAGGGTTTTGCCATGGCGTACAAAGGTCGGCTTGACCACTCGCACCGGGTACCACTTGCCGCGGATTTCCACTTCGGCCCGGTCGGCAGTCGCCGTCGGTACGCGCGCCAGGGCAATGGATTTGCTCAGCGTAGGTGAGAAACTACCACTGGTGATCTCCCCTTCGCCAACATTGGCGATACGAACCACCTGGTGAGCGCGCAGAACCCCACGTTCTTCCAGGACCAGCCCGACCAATTTGAACTGCACACCGGCCGCTTTTTCCGCTTCCAGCGCGGCACGGCCGATGAAGTTGCGCCCTGCCGGTTCCCAAGCGATGCTCCAGGCCATGTTGGCGGCCAGGGGGGATACCTGCTGGTGGATATCCTGGCCATACAGGTTCATGCCGGCTTCCAGGCGCAGGGTGTCGCGGGCACCGAGGCCGATGGGGGAAATACCGGCGCCCACCAGATCGTTGAAAAAACCCGGCGCCTGGTCGGCAGGCAGGACAATTTCCAGGCCGTCTTCGCCGGTGTAACCGGTGCGGGCAATAAACCAGTCGCCGTCGGCCTGGCCTTCGAACGGCTTGAGCTGATGGATCAGGGTGCCACGGGACTGGGTCACCAGTTCGGCGATCTTGTGCCGCGCATGGGGACCTTGAATGGCGAGCATGGCCAGCTCGGAGCGCTCCCGGAGTTGCACTTGATAGCTGCCCAGTCGCGCCTGCATCCAGGCCATGTCCTGGTCACGGGTGGCGGCGTTGACCACCAGCCGGTAACCGGTTTCGGTACGGTAGACGATCATGTCGTCCACTACCCCGCCCTGCTCGTTGAGCATGGCGCTGTACAACGCGCGGCCGCAGCCGTGCAATCGATCGACGTCATTGGCCAGCAAGTGCTGGAGCCATTCCTTGGCCTGAAGGCCGCTGACATCGATCACGGTCATATGAGATACATCGAACACCCCGCAGTCGCGCCGCACCTGATGGTGCTCCTCAACCTGCGAGCCGTAATGCAAAGGCATATCCCAACCGCCAAAATCGACCATTTTCGCGCCGAGGGCGAGATGCAGGTCATACAGAGGCGTACGCTGTCCCATGGGTGTCTCCTTCCGGGCTTGGCGAAGGTGCGCAGAGTTGCCGTTAGTGCCGAGCGCCTTGGGTGACAAGGCCTGCAGACACCTGTGGCAACCCGCCTCGAAAGACGCGGCACACCGAATGCCGCGCATTGTAGCCGCAAGCTGTAGGACTGGCACCTAACCGATTTGTCGTGCGGAACGTCGGATCAGTCCGATGACCGGCAACAACCCAACCAGTACCAGGGTCAGCGCCGGCAGCGAGGCCCGCGCCCACTCCCCTTCACTGGTCATTTCAAAGATCCGCACCGCCAGGGTGTCCCAGCCAAACGGGCGCATCAGCAAGGTGGCGGGCATTTCCTTGAGCACATCGACGAACACCAGCAGCGCCGCGCTCAGGGTGCCGGGCAGCAACAGCGGCAGATACACCTTGCAAAACAGTTGTGGCCCGCTCACGCCCAGGCTTCGGGCGGCCTCGGGCAACGACGGACGGATACGCGCCAGGCTGTTTTCCAGCGGCCCGTAGGCCACCGCCAGGAACCGCACCAGATAGGCGAGCACCAGCGCCGAGAGGCTGCCCAGCAGCAACGGTTTGCCCGCACCGCTCAGCCAGCCCGACAGCGGCACCACCAGTTCGCGGTCCAGGTAGCTGAAGGCGAGCATGATCGACACCGCCAGCACCGAGCCGGGCAAGGCATAACCGACATTGGCCAGGCTGATGCCGGAGCGAATCGCCCGAGTCGGCGCAAGGCGGTTGGCGAACGCCAGTATCAGCGCCACTCCGACGGTGATCAGCGCCGCAATCGCGCCCAGGTACAGGGTGTGCAGGATCAGGCCGGTGTAGCGCTCATCCAGGTCGAACCGGCCGCGTTGCCAGAACCAGGCCACCAGTTGCAGTATCGGGATCACAAACGCGCAGGCAAACACCAAGCCACACCAGCCACTGGCCGCTGCCGCCTTGAACCCACGCAGGTGATACAACGCCTTGCCTCGCGGGCGCTCGTTGCTGGGCCGGCTCGCTCCCCGCGCGCGCCGCTCGCCATACAGCACCAGCATCACCACCAGCAGCAACAGGCTGGCCAGTTGGGCTGCGCTGGACAGGCTGAAAAAGCCGTACCAGGTTTTATAGATGGCGGTGGTGAACGTGTCGAAATTGAACACCGAGACCGCACCGAAATCCGCCAGGGTTTCCATCAAGGCCAGGGCGACCCCGGCACCAATCGCCGGGCGGGCCATGGGCAGCGCCACGCGCCAGAACGCTTGCCAAGGCGACTGGCCGAGCACCCGCGCCGCTTCCATCAATCCTTTGCCCTGGGCCAGGAATGCGGAGCGCGCCAGCAGGTAGACATAGGGGTAGAACACCAGCACCAATACGATGATCACGCCGCTGGTGGAACGCACACGCGGCAGGCGCAGCCCGGCGCCGAACACGTCGCGCAGCAAGGTTTGCACGGGGCCCGCAAAATCCAGCAGTCCCACGAAAACGAAGGCCAACACGTAGGCCGGAATTGCAAAGGGCAGCATCAGTGCCCAATCCAGCCAGCGCCGCCCGGGGAATTCGCAGAGGCTGGTCAGCCAGGCCAGGCTTACGCCCAGCAACGTCACGCCAAGGCCAACGCCGAGCACCAGGGTCAAGGTGTTACCCAGCAAACGGGGCATCTGGGTGTCCCAGAGGTGGGACCAGATCTGGTGGTCGACGCTTTGCCAGGACAGCAACAGCACGCTCAGCGGCAGCAGCACCAGGGCGGCGACGCTGAAGACCGGCAGGTACCAGCGGCGTTGGGCGGGATGGGCCAAGGCTTAACTCTCTGGGAGGGTGAACACAACACTGTGGAGGGGACGTGCCCTACAGCCAGTTAAGGCTTTTGTAGGAGCGAGCTTGCTCGCGAAGAACTCAGGGCCCCCGCGTTTATCCAGAATGAACGCGTTGCCTGAACGTTTTTCGCGAGCAAGCTCGCTCCTACAGTGGCATGGCGGCGAATCAGCCCCCTCCCACATTTTGATCTGCGGCGATTTACAAAATCAGTTCCAGCCGGCGCGATCCATCAAGCGGATAGCCTCGGCCTGGCGCTTGCCCGCCACTTCCACCGGCAAGGTGTCGGCCACGAATTTGCCCCAGCTCGCCACTTCTGCCGACGGTGGTACCGCTGGGTTGGCGGGGAACTCCTGGTTCACATCGGCGAAAATCTGTTGCGCCTCGGGCGTGGTCATCCACTCCACCAAAGCCTTGGCCGCCGCCGGGTGTGGCGCGTGCTTGGTCAGGCCGATGCCCGACAGGTTCACATGCACGCCACGGTCGCCCTGGTTCGGCCAGAACAGCTTCACCGCCAGGTCCGGCTTCTGCTTGTGCAGGCGACCGTAGTAGTAGGTGTTGACGATACCGACATCGCATTGCCCGGCATTGATCGCCTCCAGCACTGCGATATCGTCGGAGAACACGTCGGTGGACAGGTTATTCACCCAGCCTTTGACGATTTCTTCAGTCTTGCTCGCGCCATGGGTTTCGATCAGCGTGGCGGTCAGTGACTGGTTGTAGACCTTTTTCGCCGTGCGCAGGCACAGCCGGCCTTCCCACTGCTTGTCGGCCAGAGCTTCGTAGGTGGTCAGGTCGCCCGGTTTTACCCGGTCGGTGGAATAGGCGATGGTCCGCGCGCGCAGGCTCAAGCCGGTCCAGGCGTGGGCCGAAGAACGGTATTGCAGCGGAATGTTCTTGTCGATCACCTCGGAGGTGAACGGCTGCAGGATGCCCATCTGCTCGGCCTGCCAAAGGTTGCCGGCGTCGACAGTGAGCAGCAGGTCGGCGGTGGCGTTTTCGCCTTCGGCCTTGATGCGCTGCATCAGCGGCGCTTCTTTATCGGTGATGAATTTGACCTGTACACCGGTCTTGCGGGTGTAGGCGTCGAACACCGGCTTGATCAGTTCGTCGATGCGCGAGGAGTACACCACCACTTCGTCGGCGGCCTGCACGACGGTGCTGCCGATCAGGGTGAGTGCCAGGGCAGTCAGGAGGCGCTTGGGTGCCAACATGGGTGCGGTCGCTCATTTGCAAAAAGAGCGCAAATGATAAGGACTCACATTTGGTACCGCTTGCTGGAGGCGTTACCAGATGTTGCACGGCCGGAGGTATGCGTGAGGGCTGGCGGCCTCATCGGGGCAAGTCGAATCGTCGCACCGCCCCTCCCACACGGGGCAGCATTTCAATTTACGGTTTGGCCAGGTCCGGGAGGTCGCCGCTCAAGCCCAAGGCCTGGCGTACAAACAATGCCTTGGCTTCGGGCAATTGGTCGACGATTTTCAAGCCGGCATTGCGCAGCCAGCGCAACGGCAGTTGATCGGCCTGGAACAAACGCTCGAAACCTTCCATGGCCGCCATCAGCGCCAGGTTATGCGGCATGCGCCGCCGCTCGTAGCGGCTCAGCACCTTCACATCCGCTAGGCGCTCGCCACGCTCGTTGGCCGCCAGCAGCACTTCAGCCAGCACCGCAGCATCGAGAAACCCCAGGTTCACGCCCTGCCCCGCCAGCGGGTGGATCACGTGGGCCGCATCGCCAATCAGTGCAAGGCCTTCGGCCACATAGCGCTTGGCATGGCGCTGACGCAACGGCACGCAGACGCGCGGGTCGGCGCTGATCACGTTGCCGAGGCGCCCTTCAAAGGCACGCTCCAATTCATCACAAAAGCGTTCATCGTCCAGCGCCATCAGGCGCTCGGACTCCGCCGGCGTGGTCGACCACACAATCGAGCACCAATCCTCTTGCCCATCGCGCAACAACGGCAAAAACGCCAGCGGGCCGGTGTCGGTGAAGCGTTGCCACGCCGTGCGTCGGTGCGGCTGGCTGCTGCGTACGCTGGTCACGATGGCGTTATGCAGATAATCCCATTCACGGGTGGGCGTGCCGGTCAGGCGGCGCACCGCCGAGTTGGCGCCGTCGGCGGCGACCACCAGCGGCGCGCGCAGCTTGCGCCCATCGGCCAGGGTCAGCAGCCAGTCATCGCCGGAGCGGCGCATCTGCTCCAGGCGCGCATTGGCCAGCAGCCCCAGGTCGCAATCATGCAGGCGGTCCAGCAAGGCATCCTGGACCACGCGGTTCTCGACGATATGCCCCAACACCTCGGCATGTACGCTGGCCGCCGAGAAGTGGATCTGCCCAGTGCCGCTGCCGTCCCACACGTGCATCTGGCCATACGGGCTGGCGCGGCGCTGGACGATGCCGTCCCACACGCCAAGGCGCTCCAGAATGCGCTGGCTGGCGGCGGACAGCGCACTCACCCGCGGTTCAAACGGCGCTGCCGGTTCGAACGGCTTGACGCTCAACGGACTGCCGTCAAGCAGCAACACCTGCAGGCCACTGCCCTGCAACGCCAGCGCCAGGGCGCTTCCGACCATTCCGGCCCCGACAATCAGCACATCTGCGTGCATGTCCATAGTCAAGCCTGTCTCGCTGGCGGCTTGCGCCGCACGTAAAGGGTTTTGTCGACCCGCGCCACCAAGGTGCCGCAGCCGTCATGAATCTGAACCTTGTCGCGGCCCGGGTTCTCCATCAGCCACTTACGCATCGGAGCGCGTGCCCAGGCCCATGGCCTGGCGGGCGAACCAGCGTTTGGCCGGCGGTAACAGGTCCAGGCCAAGCAGGCCCATGTTGCGCCCCAGCGCCACCAACGGCTGCCCGCTGCCGAACAGGCGCGTGACCTGGTCGGAGAAACCCACGGTCAGTTGCTGGTCCAGGCGCTGGCGCTCGCGATAGCGTTGCAGCGTCGCCAGGTCACCCGGCACTGACGGCCCGGCCAGCAAGGCTTCGGCCAGGGCGTTGGCATCACGCAGGGACAGGTTGAAACCCTGCCCGGCGATCGGGTGCAGGCTATGCGCGGCATTGCCGAGCACCACCAGGTGCGAGCGCACTTGTTCTTCCGCTTCCACCAGGCTCAGCGGATAAAGATGCCGCGCGCCCACTTGTTTCAGGGTGCCCAGGCGATAGCCGAACACGCCCTGCAATTCGCTCAGGAAGCTGCGCTCATCCAGGTTGGCCAGGCGCTGAGCGTCCATGCCGATGCGGGTCCACACCAGCGCACAGCGGTTGTCGGGCAGCGGCAGCAAGGCCATCGGCCCCTCATCGGTGAAACGCTCGAACGCTTCGCCATTGTGGGCTTCGCTCGGGGTGATATTGGCGATCAGCGCGCTCTGGTTATACGGGCGCGTCTTCACGCCGATGCCCAGTTGTTCGCGCAGGCCCGAGCGGCCGCCGTCGGCCAGTACTGCGAGGTCGCATTCGAGCACGGTTTCATCGTTGAGGGTCAGGCGGTAGCCGTCGGGCAGCGGCTCCATGCGCGTCACTTCCGCCGGGCAGCGCCAGCTCACCACGTCCTTGTCCAGGCCTTGCCACAGGCATTGGCCCAGCCAGGCGTTTTCCACCACGTAACCGAGGGCCGGCACCCCCTCTTCCAGGGCTGACAGACGCGCGGTGGAGAAGCGTCCACGGTCGGACACATGAATCTGCTTGATCGGCTCGGCGCGACGGGAAATGTCCTGCCACACGCCCAGGCGCTGATAGATCTGCCGGGCACCAAAGGACAACGCCGAAGAACGCGCATCGTAGCTTGGCTGATAGCTGTCACCCGGCGCGAAGGGTTCGATCAGAGCGATTTTCCAGCCGCGAGCCTTGGCCCCGGCCTGCAACGCCAGGGCAAGGCTCGCGCCCACCAGGCCGCCGCCGATGATCGCCAGGTTGACCCGGCTCATCGGGCAGCCGCCATCAGTGCTTCGATCTCGGCCACCGTCTTGGGCACCGCGCCGGTCAGGATTTCACAGCCTTGCTTGGTCACTATCACGTCGTCCTCGATGCGTACGCCAATGCCACGCCACTTCTTCGCTACGTTCTGGTTGTCCGGTGAAATATAGATCCCCGGCTCCACGGTCAAGGCCATGCCGACTTCCAGCACGCGCCATTCACCGCCCACTTTGTACTCGCCCACGTCATGCACATCCATGCCCAGCCAGTGGCCGGCGCGGTGCATGTAAAAGGCGCGGTAGGCCTCATTGGCGATCAACTCGTCAACGTCGCCTTGCAGCAACCCCAGCTTGACCAATCCGGCAGTGATGACCTGCACGGTCGCCTCATGCGCCTGGTTCCAATGCTTGTTCGGCGCAATCTGCTTGAAGGCGGCTTCCTGGGAAGCCAGCACAATTTCGTAGATCGCCTTCTGTTCGGGCGAAAACTTGCCATTGACCGGCCAGGTGCGGGTGATGTCACTGGCGTAGCAGTCGATCTCGCAACCGGCGTCAATCAGCACCAGGTCGCCGTCCCTGAGCAACGCGTCATTCTGCTGGTAATGCAGGATGCAGCTGTTACGCCCGGACGCGACGATGGAGCCATAGGCCGGCATTTTCGCGCCGCCCTTGCGGAATTCGTAATCCAGCTCGGCTTCCAGGCTGAACTCGTGCAGGCCGGCACGGCTGGCCTGCATCGCCCGCACATGGGCCGCGCAGGAAATCCGCGCCGCCTCGCGCATCACCTTCACTTCCGCCGCCGATTTATACAGGCGCATGTCGTGCAACAGATGATCCAGGGCAACGAATTCGTTCGGCGGCTGGGCACCCAGGTGCGCTTTGGAGCGGATCACGTTGATCCACTCCATCACGTGCCGGTCGAATTCGGCATTGCTGCCCATGGCTGAATACACCCGGTCACGGCCTTCGATCAGGCCGGGCAGGATGTCGTCGATGTCGGTGATGGGAAACGCGTCGTCAGCCCCGTAATCACGGATCGCGCCTTCGGTGCCGGCGCGCAGGCCATCCCACAATTCGCGTTCGGCGTTGCGTTCGCGGCAGAACAGCACGTACTCGCCATGCTGGCGACCGGGCATCAGCACGATCACCGCTTGCGGTTCGGGAAAACCGCTCAGGTACTGGAAGTCGCTGTCCTGGCGGTAGACATGCTCCACATCACGATTGCGGATCGCCACGGCGGCGGCCGGCAGGATCGCGATGCTGTTGGGTTCCATCTGCGCCATGAGCGCCTTGCGGCGACGGGTGTATTCCGCTTTGGGGATATGGATCATGGGCAGATGGGCTTCCTCGTTTAGTGCAGCGACGGCTTGGGCGAAGCAGGCTCAGCGGACTTTTTGGTCTCGGTGAACAGCAGCAACGGCGCAACGCGCAGGTATTCCATGACTTCCATGTAGTCGCCTTCGCCGTCTTCGGACTCTTCCAGGGCGTCTTGCACTTGGGAGATGGCGTCCAGGTCCTGCAGCACCTCCTTGGCGTCGGTGCTCAGCTCCAGGCCACCGGCGTTCACGCCGAAACCGTGGAGGAAACCCTGGCACCACTGGCCCAGCGCGGCGGCGCGTTCGGCCAGCGGCGCATCGTCGGTGGGCAGCAGCAGGACCACGGTGACGTCATCACCGGTCAGCTCGCCCTTGACCATCTCTTGCAGGCCGATCAGCGCATTGCGCACGTTTTCTTCGGGTTCTTTCTCCAGCAGCTCGGCCACATCGGCCAGCCAGTTGTCGGCATCGAAGCCGACACCGGTGCAGCTGCGGCCCAACAGCACGCCGTGCAGTTCGGCAGGCGAGCAAGGATGGCCGCTGGTGCTCAGCAGTTTGGAAAAAGCGTCGTACGGGGAGTTCTGAATGGGCATGGTGAGCTAGGCGCCAGACGGCGCAATGTCTAGAATGGAGCGCTGTATCCTAGCACCGGCAGACGTACCAAGACTATCGAGGGCGTCAGATCGTTTATCCTGCAGTTGCCATTCATCAGACAATCCAGTGGAACCCAATGGAAGACACCGACCTGCAAGCGCTGATGGCCAGACTCGAACTGCTAATTGATCGGGTCGAGCAACTTAAGAGTCAAAACGGACTCCTACTAGCTCAGGAAAAAACCTGGCGCGAGGAACGCGCTCACCTCATTGAAAAAAACGAAATCGCCCGGCGTAAGGTCGAATCGATGATTTCGCGCCTGAAGGCCCTGGAGCAAGACTCATGAGTTCAAGCAATAGCGTTACCGTGCAGATCCTCGACAAAGAATATTCGATCATCTGCCCCCAGGAAGAGCGCAGCAACCTGGTGAGCGCTGCCCGCTACCTGGACGGCAAGATGCGCGAAATCCGCAGCAGCGGCAAAGTGATCGGCGCCGACCGCATCGCCGTGATGGCCGCGCTGAACATTACCCACGACCTGCTGCATAAGCAGGAGCGCCCTGACGTGCAGGCCAGCGGCTCGACCCGCGAGCAAGTGCGTGACCTGCTCGAACGCGTTGATCTGGTGCTTTCCACCGATTCAGACGCACCCAAGGGCTGATTGCCGAGTCTGTTTAAGGTATACTCGCCCCACTCCCTGGCGTGCTTGCCAGTCGGCGATGTCCCGGAGCCGATTCGCACTACCCTGGAAGTTGCACGTTGGGCTGGTGTGCATGTCCGCTAGACGGAAAGCCTTAAAGCCTACTGCTTCTTCCACCTTGAACTTTCGGGTTCAAGGGCTTAGTCGACAGCGGTTCTGTCGGGGAGCCTGAATTCCCAAACTCAATGCCAGTCCCAGGACTGGCATTGTTTTATGAGCCGAAAAGCCATGACCGAACCTGCGCCGCTTTCCCGTCCGCAACTTCGACGCATGTTGCGCAACGCCCGCCGCGCCCTCACGCCCCGCGAGCAGCGCCAGGCCGCCTGCGGCCTGTATCGGCAACTGGCACAGCACCCGCTGTTTCGCCGGGCCAAACATATTTCCTTATATTTACCGACGGACGGCGAAATCGATCCGCGCCTGCTGCTGCGCGCTGCCCAGCGCCAGGGCAAGGCCACCTATCTGCCCGTATTGAGTGCGTGGCCACGGACCAAGATGGTGTTCCAACGCGTGCGGCCTGGGGATAAGTTGTTGCCCAACCGCTTTCGCATTCTGGAGCCGCAGGCCAATGCCCGGCGTCAGCGCAAGGTATGGGCGCTGGACCTGGTGCTGCTGCCATTGGTGGGGTTCGATAATGAGGGCGGGCGATTGGGCATGGGGGGCGGATTCTATGACCGCAGCCTGGCCTACCTTGCCAGGCGAAAAAACTGGCGCAAGCCAACACTGCTGGGGCTGGCCCATGAATGTCAGCAAGTCGATCGCCTGGCGCAGGCGAGCTGGGACGTGCCGCTGGCGGGCACTGTCACCGATAAGCAATGGTTTGTCGCAGAAACGTCGCAGGAACCGCGACGCGTTTAAAACCGTGTTAACGCTTGAATTGCTGTTGCACAGGCGAGAGTTCAACTGGCGCATCGGTCTTGTTCGACCACAGGCTCTGGGCATACCCGGTGGTCACGACGCCCAGACCAAACAAAATTACCAAAATCCATAGTAAATCCGGTTTACGTTGCATCGATTGCCCCCCTTCAGGCACCTCGTACACGATGACAACAACGTTCCAAAGTAGTCCGTTGCGGCTGTACCAAGCTTAAAAGCCGGCATTCTGCGGTAACGTGAACCAACACGCAAACCTTGACGCCAACCGACTGTCGGTTTGTCATGGCATTGCCCGACAACTTGCCCAATGCCTTTCTCAGGAGCCCCGAAATGGCCTACTGGCTGATGAAATCCGAGCCCGACGAGCTCTCCATCAACGACCTGGAAAAGCTCGGCGAAACGCGCTGGGACGGGGTTCGCAACTACCAGGCGCGCAATTTCCTGCGCGCCATGGCAGTGGGCGATGAGTTTTTCTTCTATCACTCCAGTTGCCCGGAGCCCGGCATTGCCGGTATCGGCAGAATTATCCAGGCCGCCTACCCCGACCCCACCGCGCTGGAACCGGACAGCCATTATTTCGACGCCAAGGCCAGTCCAGAGAAAAACCCGTGGAGCGCGATCACCGTGGCCCATGTCAAAACCTTCCCCAAGGTACTTGGCCTGAGTCACTTGAAACAGCAAACCACGCTCGTCGAGTTGCCACTGGTGCAGAAGGGCAGCCGGCTTTCGGTGATGTCGGTCACGCCGGAGCAGTGGGCAGCTATTCTTCAACTGCTTTAGCTGTCCGATGCCATTGGGCATTCATCTGACATGATAAAAGTACCCGTTATAAAAAGCGAAACAGGTATCAAAATCCAGTATAAACAACTGTCATTTATGACAGTAGTCAACATTATCTCCTCAGTGAATGATAGTCACTGAACACGGACTTATCTCACTCGATACTCCAAGGAGAGCAAAAATGGCTGACTTATCAGACTCAGATAAAAATGGCTCGAGCGACGCTGCCGCCATAGAGGAAATAGAGATTAAGATCCACCCGGATAACCTCACAGGAATAACGATGGTGACGGGGGCGTACCCATTACATGGATATAAAGGCTTTATCGAGGTTGAACACACGTGGAGAAATAATACTTACATGATCCATGCGCTCAGGTATCAGTTCGAGCGAGGTGCGGTAACGGGGAAAAACCCGCGCTTCGAAATCAGCGCCATGGCCGTAAACGGCCCTACATTGACAGTCGTCCCTCCACAGGATGGCCAATGGCACTTCTGGGGTTCGTCAACAAGCTACCAAACAGCGAACACAGCAATGGACTTCAAGTTTTACTTTGTCTTCGACGCGCCTGAGGGGGTATGGAGAACAGATACAAAAATATTAAGACTGATTGCCAATTAGCTCCTGACTACACTACAGCCAGCAACTAAGTTGCTGGCCTCCCAAAACCCTTGAAAGTCCGCTTTTTCGGACTTATTGAATGATCAAGTTGTTGAACAGCAAGTCTTCCACCATCGGCTTGCCGGTTTCATCGTTCATCACTTGCTGGGTTTGTTTCAACGCTTCCTGACGCAGCTTTTCCTTACCTTCGACGCTGCTCATGGCTTCGTTGGTCTGCTGGGTAAACAGCGCCACGAGTTGGTTGCGAATCAACGCATCGCTGGCTTTGACCGCTGCGGCGGCTTCGGTACCGGTGACGCGCAGGGCGATGTCGGCCTTGTACACCTTGAGCTTGGCCGTGCCATCCAACCCGTAGTTGCCCACGAACGGCGGGGTAAGGCTGATATAGCTGACTTTCGGCGCCTCGCCCTCTTTGGCTTCTTCGGCCCGGGCCGCCATAGGCAAGGTCAGGGCCAGCATCAACAGGATCCACGCTTTCACAGTTCATTCCTCGAATTCGGTTGCCGGGTAGCATAACGCTAGCAAGGCTGAGCACAAGCTTATGGGGGCTTATCAGGCGCGGGCATGCTCGTTGACCCACGGGCGTACCCTCCTACACTTATCGGCCACGACGCCAAAAGGAATAGTCCGATGAAAGCTGTGCTGTGCAAAGCCTTCGGCCCCGCCGAAAACCTGGTGCTGGAAGAGATCGCCAGCCCGGCGATCAAGCAGAACGAAATCCTGCTGGACGTGCACGCGGCCGGGGTGAATTTCCCGGACACCCTGATCATCGAAGGCAAGTACCAGTTCAAGCCGCCCTTTCCGTTTTCGCCGGGTGGCGAAGCGGCGGGCGTGGTGAGTGAGATCGGGGAGAAGGTCAGTCACTTGAAAGTCGGTGATCGTGTGATGGCCCTGACCGGCTGGGGCAGCTTTGCCGAGCAGGTCGCGGTGCCGGGCTATAACGTGCTGCCGATCCCGCCGAGCATGGACTTCAACACCGCCGCCGCTTTCAGCATGACCTACGGCACCTCGATGCACGCGCTGAAACAGCGGGCCAACCTGCAACCCGGCGAAACCCTGTTGGTGCTCGGCGCTTCCGGTGGCGTGGGCTTGGCCGCCGTGGAAATCGGCAAGGCGATGGGCGCCCGGGTGATCGCCGCCGCCAGCAGCGCCGACAAGCTCGCGGTGGCCAAGGCGGCCGGCGCCGATGAGCTGATCAACTACAGCGAAGCCAGCCTGAAGGACGAGGTCAAGCGCCTGACCGGTGGCAACGGCGCCGATGTGATCTACGATCCCGTGGGTGGCGACCTGTTTGACCAGGCCATCCGCTCGATCGCCTGGAACGGCCGCTTGTTGGTGGTGGGCTTTGCCAGCGGGCGTATCCCGGAACTGCCGGTGAACCTGGCACTGCTCAAGGGCGCGGCGGTGGTGGGGGTGTTCTGGGGTTCGTTTGCCCAGCGTCAGCCCCAGGACAATGCGGCGAATTTTCAGCAGTTGTTCACCTGGTATGGCGAGGGCAAGTTGAAGCCGTTGGTGTCGCAGGTGTATCCGCTGGAACAGGCTGCGCAGGCTATTAACGACCTGGGGCAGCGCAAGGCGGTGGGCAAGGTGGTCGTTCAGACCCGCTGACCATGTGAAATGCAGTCAAATGTGGGAGGGGGCTTGCCCCCTCCCACATTTGGATCTCCAGGGTCCCGCAGACTCCAATCCCGACCACAACTTATCTATTCGCGACATGTTCATAAAAGAACATGCAATTGCTCCCATTTCCTGTGTTTGCAGATAAGAGGCGATGCTATTTTCGGTAACGAAACTGTAACATTCGCATCCGCAGTCAAAACAAGAAATCTGGAGCTCTTGAATGTTTGCTTTCTTTCGCCCTGCCGCACATCAGGCGCCCCTGCCTGAAGAAAAAATAGACACAACCTACCGACGGCTGCGCTGGCAGATCTTCGCCGGTATTTTCATCGGTTACGCCGGCTACTACCTGCTGCGCAAAAACTTCTCCCTGGCCATGCCCTACCTGATCGACGAGGGTTACACCCGTGGTGAACTGGGCCTGGCGATGTCGGCCATCGCGATTGCCTACGGCCTGTCCAAGTTCCTCATGGGCTTGGTGTCCGACCGCTCCAACCCGCGCTACTTCCTGCCCTTCGGCCTGCTGGTTTCAGCCGGGGTGATGTTCATTTTCGGTTTCGCGCCGTGGGCAACGTCCAGCGTGACCATGATGTTCATTTTGCTGTTCATCAACGGTTGGGCCCAGGGCATGGGCTGGCCACCGAGTGGGCGGACCATGGTGCACTGGTGGTCGCAGAAGGAACGCGGCGGCGTGGTATCGGTGTGGAACGTGGCGCACAACGTCGGCGGCGGCCTGATCGGCCCGCTGTTCCTGTTGGGCATGGCCTGGTTCAACGACTGGCATGCGGCATTTTACGTGCCGGCCACGGTGGCGCTGGCAGTGGCGGCGTTTGCCTTCATCACCATGCGTGACACCCCGCAATCGGTCGGCTTGCCGCCTATCGAAAAGTACAAGAACGACTACCCGGAAGGCTACGACGCCAGCCACGAAGACGAATTCAGCGCCAAGGAAATCTTCGTCAAGTACGTGCTGCGCAACAAAATGCTGTGGTACATCGCGTTCGCCAACGTGTTCGTCTACTTGCTGCGCTACGGCGTACTGGACTGGGCGCCGACCTACTTGAAAGAAGCCAAGCATTTCACAGTCGACAAGTCGTCGTGGGCGTATTTCTTCTACGAGTGGGCCGGTATCCCGGGCACGCTGCTGTGTGGCTGGATGTCGGACAAGATCTTCCGTGGCAATCGCGGCCTGACCGGCATCGTGTTCATGGCGCTGGTGACCGTGGCGACCCTGGTTTACTGGCTTAACCCGCCGGGCAATCCTACGGTCGACATGATCGCTCTGGTTTCCATCGGCTTCCTGATCTACGGCCCGGTGATGCTGATCGGCCTGCAGGCGCTGGAACTGGCACCGAAGAAAGCCGCCGGTACGGCTGCGGGTTTCACCGGCCTGTTCGGCTACCTGGGCGGTTCGGTGGCCGCGAGTGCGGCGATGGGCTACACCGTGGACCACTTCGGCTGGGACGGTGGTTTCGTGCTGCTGATCGGCGCATGCGTCTTGGCGATCGCCTTCCTGATCCCAACGCTGTGGCACACCAACAGCGTCAGCTCGGCGCGTTAACCGCCTGAGCAATCCTTTGCACAACGCTTGAGCCGCGCCTCCAGGTTTTTATCTGGCATGGCGTGGCTGCGCAGGGCGTTCACGGTCTGCTCGACATAATCACGAGTGGTGCCGTAACGCCCGCAAGCGCTTTGCAGCACATGATTGAGCACAATATCGGGCAAGTTGCCGGCATAGCTGGGCAAGTGCCGCTCCAGCACAAACCCCAACGCCTGTACCTGGCTGCCATCTTCCAGCCGGCAACTGAGCCAATGCGGTCGATAGGACGGGTAAGGCATTTCGCGTTGCCACAACGCATAAAGCGAAGCCTCCAGCTGATCTTCCGGCAAGCGGTAAGCAAACCCGCTGCACGAGCCGCCCCGATCCAGCCCGAACACCAAGCCCGGCAACTCCGGCGTGCCCCGGTGCTCGTGGGACCACAAGTACAAGCCCCGATGATAACCATGGACCCGCGCCCGCACCCGCTCGGTGGATGAACATTCCGGGCGCCAGATCAGCGAACCATATGCAAATAGCCAGACCGGCCCACCCTTGTGCCGAGCCATGGTGGCCTGCATCGAGCTCATCAATTGTTCGTGAGTGAGTTGCGGCCCCAAGTCGAGCCGCGGAGGGTAAGCCAACTGCAAAAGATCGGTTTCAATGGCGGTCATGGCGAAAAGCGATGCGCCTCCTATGTATTACCAGTTGTAAGCGACTTTACCGTAATAAAACGCGCCGCTGTAACCGTACGGCGAAAAAGTGCTGTAGGCGAGATTGCCACCACTGCTGGCGTAGGCATTGACCTTCTCGGGGTATTTGTCGGTGACGTTGTCGCCACCAAGGGTGAAAGTCCAGTTCTTCAATTTGTAATCCGCCGACAGGTCGAGCACCCAGGCCGCCTTGAAGGTCTGGTCGTTGACCTTGTCCGCCTGGTAGCTGGTGAACTCACCATAGCGCACCAGGTTGCTGTGCAGCGCCCACTGGCCGAAGGTGAAATCGTTGCCCAGGCTCAGCTTGTGCTGGGGTGTGGTGTCACCGAGCAAACCGATGCGCTCGCGACGGTCCACCCGCACCAGGTTGGCGCCCAGACTGTCGAGGACCGCCGGATTGGCTTTCACGTCGGTGACTTTGGTGTGGTTGTAGTTGTAGCCCACGGTGCTGTTCCAGCGGATACCGTTATCGAACTGATAGCGATAGTTGGCCACCAGGTCGATGCCGTCGGTGCTGGTGTCGGTGGCATTGGTGAAGTAACGCGCGGTGGTGTAGTTGATATTGCCGACCCCGTTGGCTTGCAGGTAGGCAACCGTCGCCGGGTTGAGCGCGAGGTTGGACGACAGGCTGATGCGGTCACGTATGTCGATGCGATACACATCCAGCGTCACCGTCAGGTCGTCGGCAGGCTCCAGCACCAGGCCAAGGCTGTAGTTGCGTGACTTCTCGGCCTTGAGGTCTTCGGCGCCGAGCAGTCGCGCCACCTGGCTGTTAGCCGGGAACGTGCCGGCCTCCTGGATCGTGTTGCCGATCAACTGCGACGAGGTATAGGCGAAATTCTGCTGAGCCAGGGACGGCGCGCGAAAGCCGTTGGAAATGCTGCCGCGCAACGCCACTTGCGGGGTGAAGTCATAACGGGCCGACAGCGAACCGCTGAGGTTGGAGCCAAAATCGCTGTAGTCCTCATGGCGCACGGCAGCCGAGGCGCTGAGTTTTTCGGTGAAGTTGGTTTCCAGGTCCAGATATTGCGCCCAGTTATGCCGGGGGCTGGTGCCCGCATCCGCATCGCGGAAGCCGCCGAGGCCCGAGCTGCCGGTCTGGTAGTAGGACGCGGGCTCCCCTGCTTCGATTTGATAGCTCTGATGCAGGTATTCACCGCCAAACGCCACGGAAACCGGGTACGGCAGAAAGCCCAGGTCAAACTCCCGGGACAGGTCCAGGCTGACTTGCTTCTGATCGTTGCTCAAGGTGCCGTTGTTGAATTTGCGCGGCGTGCCCAGGCCCAGGGACGTATTGATGGTTTCAGTGCCCAGTTCATACTGGTTCTTGCCGTAGTTGGCCGACAAATCGTAGTGCCAGTCGTAAGCCAGCAGACCACGCAAACCGGCCACCAGTGAGGTGTCTTCCAGGTTACCCTTGATCAGCGGCAGGTAGCCGTTAGGGTTGAGCGCCGCAATATTGTTGGACGCATTGCTCGCCCGATAGAACGCTGTCGTTTCGCCACGCCGCTTGCTGTAGCCGCCGAAGGTGTAGAACTCGGCCGCATCGTTGAAGGCATATTCGGCGTTGAATTGGAACTTGCCTTCATTGGTGGCAGGTTCGCCCTGACGGAACACACGCTGACCGTAGGTGGTAGAGCCGATGCTGCCGGGACGGTAATCATTACCTGCGCGATTGGTGTAATCGTTGTCGGCGCCTTCGGCCGAGAGGTTGATAAAGCCATTGTCGCCCAATGCGAGGCCGGTGTTGCCACTGACAGTGCGCTGGATTCCGTCGCCCTTCTTGTATTCACCGAACTTGGTGGAGACGGAGCCGCCATGGTCGGCATGCTTGAGGATCACGTTGATCACCCCGGCGATCGCATCGGAGCCGTAACGTGCAGAGGCGCCATCACGCAGCACTTCGATGTGGTCGACTGCCGAGAGCGGGATCGCGTTCAAGTCTGCCGGTGCAGAACCACGGCCCACCGCTCCGCCGAGATTGACGAAGGCACTGGTGTGACGGCGCTTGCCGTTAACCAGCACCAGCACCTGGTCCGGCGACAGGCCGCGCAACTGCGCCGGGCGCACCAGTTCGGCGCCATCGACCAGGCTTGGCCGGGGAAAGTTGATCGATGGAATCAGGCGCGCCAACACGGCGCCCAATTCGTCGGAGCCGTTGCTGCGCAGGGTTTCGCCGGAGATCACGTCGATAGGCGACAACGAAGCGCTGGCAGTGCGCTCCTGAGCGCGGGTACCGGTAACGATCACAGCGTCGAGCCTGGGCGCTTCGGCGGCAGGCGTTTCGTCTGCCAGGACGGGATTGAACCCCACAGCGGTCAGCAAATTGGCCGACAAAATCGCTGAGTACAGCGCGTGTTTCTTGTAACTCCCCATACCGCTCCCCTTGAATCAGGAATCAGAACTTCACTGCTCTGAATTCGTACGATCGGTCCGGCTGGCGGGCGGTGGCGGTCAATGTGTTGGTGATTGACAGAAGATCGGTAGTCCGTTGAGATATAGCTTAATGATATTTATGTAACAAATTAAATACCTTTAAAGAATAAGCGAAAGCATAAGCAAGCAGGTCCACTTGTCAGGATTGAGGGCAACAATCCGCTACTTTCAGCCCCGGTTCAGCCTGGGAATACGCCAAGCCGTCAATATGGCGCGCACAGAACGACCCACTTAGCCGCCCTTTACACCGACTATCGAGGTCGCCCCCCATGAAGAAATTTCGATTGCCTGGCCTGTTACTCCTCGCCCAAGCCAGCGCGGCATTGGCTGGCGAAAGGTTGGCTGCCGAGGACGACAAAGGCTTTTGGTACGCCCAGACCAGCGTCTATACCCGGCATTTCGCGCCGGACCCGGAGCACAACAATAACCAGGACCTGATCGGCCTGGAGCGCAACGACGCTTCTGGTTCCGTGTATGGCGGGGCGACGTTTCGCAACTCATTCCGCCAGCGTTCGTACTACGCCTATGCGGGCAAGCGCTATGACATGGCTGAGTACCCGGTGTACCTGAAGGTCACGGGCGGAGCGATCCAAGGTTATCGCGGCAAATACCGCGACAAGATCCCACTGAACCGTTACGGCGTGGCGCCAGTGATCATTCCGTCCTTGGGCGCGTATTACGGGCCAGTGGCGGCGGAAGTGGTGCTGCTGGGGTTCAATGCGGCAATGGTGACGACGGGGTTACGATTCTGAGCGGGCAAGGGCCATGCGCGCTGGTTTGCTCACGAATGCGCTGTGTCAGTCGACCTATTTGTAAACCGATCCATTGCAATCGCGGGCAAGCCCACTCCCACAGGTTGATCGGCTGTTTACCCTGATGGTGTGATTTGCTCAAGGCCTCGGAGCGTAGGCAAACACGTCAGCGCGCATCTGGTGCGCATCCATACCGGCGTCGACCAATGCATCCAGCGTGCCGTAGATCATCGCCGGTGATCCACTGGCGTACACATGCACGGCCTTAAGGTCGGCAATGTCTTCGCACACGGCTTCATGCAGCAACCCGCAACGTCCTTCCCAACCGCACAGGTCACTGACGACTTTGTGCAGGAACAGGTTGGGCAGTTGCCGCCACTGATCCCAGTGCTCGATCTCGTAGAAGTCTTCTGGGCGACGCACGCCCCAGTACAGGTGCACCGGGTGCTTGAAGCCGGAAGCCCGGCAATGCTCGATCAGGCTGTGCATCTGAGCCATGCCGGTGCCAGCGGCGATCAGCACCAGCGGCCCGTCCGGCAACTGGGCCAGGTGAGTGTCACCGAACGGCAGTTCGATGCGGGCCATCTGATTGCGCTGGAGCTGGTCCAGCAGGTTGCGTGCGCTGTCTTCGCGGGCCAGTACGTGCAGTTCCAGCTCGCGTCCACAGTGAGGCGCCGAGGCCAGGGAAAACGCCGACTTCTCGCCGTTCTCACGTTCGATCATCAAGTATTGCCCGGCGTGGTAGCGCACGGCCTTGCCCGCCGGAGCGCGCAGGCGCACGCGCCATACATCGCCGCCGACTTCCACGCATTCGCTCAATTGGCACGACAACTTGCGCAACGGCAGCTCTCCCGGCGCCAGCACGCCATCCCACAAGACAATACAATCTTCCAACGGCTCGGCGATGCAGGTGTAGAACTCACCATGGTCACGCACCTCTCCCGCCTGCTGCACCCGGCCCTCCACCAGCAGCGCCGCGCACACGTGGCAGACGCCGTTGCGACAGGCCTGCGGGCATTCGTAGCCCAGGCGGCGCGCGCCGTCGAGAATTCGTTCGCCAGGGTCCAGTTCCAGGACCGCGCCGGAAGGTTGCAAGGTTACACGCATCAATCTATTCCCAATTCTTTCCAGATTGCATCGACGCGAGCAGTCACTGCGTCATCCTTGACGATCACCCGGCCCCACTCGCGGGTGGTTTCACCCGGCCATTTGTGAGTGGCATCCAGGCCCATTTTCGATCCAAGGCCCGACACCGGCGAGGCAAAATCGAGGTAATCGATTGGCGTGTTGTCGATCATTACCGTGTCGCGCTTGGGGTCCATGCGCGTGGTAATGGCCCAGATCACGTCATTCCAGTCGCGGGCATTGATGTCGTCGTCGGTGACGATAACGAACTTGGTGTACATGAATTGTCGTAAAAACGACCACACGCCCAGCATTACCCGCTTGGCATGGCCCGGATACGACTTCTTCATGGTGACGATGGCCATGCGGTACGAGCAACCTTCCGGCGGCAGGTAGAAGTCGGTGATTTCCGGAAACTGCTTTTGCAGGATAGGCACGAACACTTCGTTCAGCGCCACGCCGAGAATGGCCGGCTCGTCTGGTGGCCGGCCGGTGTAGGTGCTGTGGTAGATCGGTTTGATCCGATGGGTGATGCGCTCGACGGTGAACACCGGAAAGCTGTCGACTTCGTTGTAATAACCCGTGTGGTCACCGTAAGGCCCTTCATCGGCCATCTCACCGGGGTGAATCACACCCTCGAGGATGATTTCGGCGGTGGCTGGCACTTGCAGGTCATTACCACGGCACTTCACCAATTCGGTGCGGTTGCCGCGCAGCAGGCCGGCAAAGGCGTATTCGGACAGGCTGTCCGGCACTGGCGTCACGGCGCCCAGGATGGTGGCAGGGTCGGCGCCGAGGGCCACGGACACCGGGAACGGCTGGCCCGGATGCTTTTCACACCACTCGCGAAAGTCCAGGGCGCCGCCACGGTGGCTCAGCCAGCGCATAATCACTTTATTGCGGCCGATCACTTGCTGACGGTAGATGCCGAGGTTCTGGCGGTCCTTGTTCGGGCCCTTGGTGACGGTCAGGCCCCAGGTGATCAGCGGGCCGACATCGCCGGGCCAGCAGGTCTGCACCGGGAGCATGGCCAGGTCGACGTCATCGCCTTCGATGATTACTTCCTGGCACACCGCGTCCTTGACCACCTTGGGCGCCATGGCAATGATCTTGCGAAAGATCGGCAGCTTCGACCAGGCGTCCTTCAAGCCTTTGGGCGGCTCGGGCTCCTTGAGGAAGGCCAGCAGCTTGCCGATCTCGCGCAGCTCGCTGACCGCCTCGGCGCCCATGCCAAAGGCGACGCGTTCGGGGGTGCCGAACAGGTTGCCGAGCACCGGGATGTCAAAGCCGGTCGGGTTCTCGAACAGCAGCGCCGGGCCCTTGTTGCGCAAGGTGCGGTCGCAAATCTCAGTCATTTCCAGTACCGGTGAAATCGGCATCTGGATACGTTTCAACTCTCCGCGCTGCTCAAGTTGCTGCACGAAATCCCGAAGATCCTTGAATTTCATTAACCATGCCACCCGTAAAATAGGCGTACATCCTACCTGCTCTAGAGGCGGCTGGCAGCTTAATTGGCCGTCAACCCCCGTGATTGCAGCGATCTGAACAACGGCTCAAGGAAGGCCTCGATGTGCCGCGCGCCTACGTCGGAAAGGTGGTTATCGTCGGTGTACAGCGCGCGGCCATTGAGTTCCACCCGGCACAAGCCGTCGGTGCCGCACAGCAAGGGCGCGGGGTCCAGCACCCTGACACCGCTGTCGGCCGCCGCCAGCTCGTCAAACAGCTGGGTAATAAAGGCCTGGCGCTTCACATGCTCGGCCACGGCAAGCCCTTCACCGTCTACCGGCCGGTTCATCATTGCCAGGCGACTGAGGCGGTAAGGCACGATGATTTCCTGCAGCGGCACCTCTTTGACCAGCCAGACCTTATGCCCGGCGGCGCGCAGCGCCTGGATGCGCTCCCGCAGGCCCTGGGCAAAGCGCTGCTCGGCGACAGCACGCACATACTTGCCAGTGCTGGGGTCCTTGAGCGCATGCTCTTTGTCACCCGACATTTGCCCATAGACATACAGGCTCCAGCGCGCCGCCAGCACCACATCGCTGAATTTTTTCTCGGCCATCGCCTTCTCGACGCGACGGTTGAAATGCGCGCACCGGGTAATATTCTCCAGGCCATCCAACGGAATACACCCCGCGAAGCTGGCTTCAACCAAGCTGATATCGTGGCGATCAGCGCCCTCTTTGAGTGCCGGAATCAGCGCGGTAGCATGGCTGTCACCCCATACCAGCGCCGAGACGGACTGGGCTGGCGGACCAAAGTGGCAGAACAACCGCTCGTCGGGTGTGTCTTTGTCAGCCATGCACGCCAGCAGGTCCGGGCTCCACTTCTTCGCCTGGGCAAAACGCAACGCCTGTTCGGACAACCGTGATGGCACACCGTCGAATTCGCGTATCGCAAGGCCCGTAAAGCCCAGCCCCAGGATGCCGACCACGGCTGCCGCCAGAATTGCCTTGCGGGCGGCCAACAAGCGCTTTTCCCGGAACGGCGTTTCCACGAAGCGCCAGGACAAGTAGCCCAGCACCAACGAGAGCAGCATCAACCCGGCCAATTCCAGGGTGCTCAAGCCATCCACCGCAGCATAGTTGGCGTACACGAACACCGGCCAATGCCAGAGGTACCAGGAATAGGAAATCAGCCCGATCCCGACCATCAGCCGCGTACTCAACAGGCGTCCGACCCAGGTGTATTGCTGCCCGTTGGCCCAGATCAGCCCGACGACACCCAGCACCGGCAATAGCGCGGTCGCGCCGGGGAAAGGGGTTTTTTCGTCGTAACCCAATACGGCGATCAGAATCAGTGCCAGGGAGGCCAGGCTGACCCCCTGCGCCAGGGCGGGCGAGGCGCGCCACTCATATTTGGGCAGCACCGCCAGCATCGCGCCGGCCAGCAACTCCCAGGCCCGCAGGTGCAGCAGGAAAAACGCTTTTTGCGGCTCATGCTCAACCGCCCAGACGCTCATGCCAAAGGAGCCCAGCAACACCGCGAACAGCGCCAGGCGCCAGTGTTTCAGGCGGCTTGAAAGCAACGTGAGCAGCAGCGGGAAGACAATATAGAACTGCTCTTCTACCGCCAGCGACCAGGTATGCAGCAGCGGCTTGATGTCAGAGGACGCATCAAAGTAGCCATGCTGGCGCGCGAACAGCAAATTTGAGGTAAAGGTCACCTGATAGTGCGCGGACCGCCCCAACTCCTCATAGTCCTTGGGCGCCAACAGGAACCAGCCCACCGCCAGTGTCGCTGCAATCATTACAAACAGCGCCGGGAGGATGCGCCGTGCGCGGCGGGCCCAGAAATCAATGAAACTGAAGCGTCCGGCCTGGCGCTCGCGCCAGATAATGGACGTGATCAGAAAACCGGAAATAACGAAGAAGACGTCAACGCCAACGAAACCGCCGGTAAGGCCAGGAACACCGAAGTGAAACAACACGACGGCGAGGACAGCGATGGCACGCAGGCCATCGATGTCTCTGCGGTAAGCAAGAGTGGTCATAAGAATTGTGGTCAGTCTGTGACGAAAGGAGTGAGCGTAGTCGCGCGTACAATTTTTGTTACTTAACGGACACTTATGCCATAAAACCCGATGAATCTCGACGCAAAAAAAATGGCGCCCCCTTGGGGCGCCATTTTTCGGACCTGAAACGCGGTGTTACTTGCGCTTCATCGACAGGAAGAACTCGTCGTTGGTCTTGGTGGTTTTCAGCTTGTCGATCAGGAACTCGATGGCGGCCACTTCGTCCATCGGGTGCAGCAGCTTGCGCAGGATCCACATGCGCTGCAGTTCGTCGTCGGCGGTCAGCAACTCTTCGCGGCGCGTGCCGGAACGGTTGATGTTGATGGCCGGGAACACACGCTTTTCAGCGATACGACGGTCCAGGGGCAGTTCCATGTTGCCGGTACCCTTGAACTCTTCGTAGATCACTTCGTCCATCTTCGAGCCGGTTTCAACCAGCGCGGTGGCGATAATGGTCAGCGAGCCGCCTTCTTCGATGTTCCGCGCGGCGCCGAAGAAACGCTTTGGCTTCTCCAGGGCGTGGGCATCGACACCACCGGTCAACACCTTGCCGGAGCTCGGGATCACGGTGTTGTAGGCACGGGCCAGACGGGTGATGGAGTCGAGCAGGATCACCACGTCTTTCTTGTGCTCGACCAGGCGCTTGGCCTTCTCGATCACCATTTCGGCAACCTGCACGTGGCGGGTTGGCGGTTCATCGAACGTCGAGGCAACCACTTCGCCACGCACGGTGCGCTGCATTTCGGTCACTTCTTCCGGACGCTCATCGATCAACAGCACGATCAGGTGAACTTCAGGATTGTTACGCGCAATGTTCGCTGCAATGTTTTGCAGCATGATCGTTTTACCGGCTTTCGGCGGCGCAACGATCAGGCCACGCTGGCCCTTGCCGATGGGGGCGCACAGGTCGATCACACGACCGGTCAAGTCTTCGGTGGAACCGTTACCGGCTTCCATCTTCATGCGCACGGTCGGGAACAGCGGGGTCAGGTTCTCGAAGAGAATCTTGTTTTTCGCGTTCTCTGGACGATCGAAGTTGATCGTGTCGACCTTGAGCAGAGCGAAGTAACGCTCGCCTTCCTTCGGAGGGCGGATCTTGCCCACGATGGTGTCGCCGGTGCGCAAGTTGAAGCGACGGATCTGGCTGGGCGAGACGTAGATATCGTCTGGGCCGGCAAGATAGGAAGCGTCTGCGGAGCGGAGGAAGCCGAAGCCGTCCTGGAGAATCTCCAGCACGCCATCACCGGAGATTTCCTCGCCGCTTTTCGCGTGCTTCTTGAGCAGGGAGAAAATCACGTCCTGCTTGCGCGAACGGGCCATATTTTCTATGCCCATTTCTTCGGCCAGTTGGAGCAGGTCGGTAATCGGCTTTTGCTTGAGTTCAGTCAGATTCATATAGGAATGACGTAATCATTTATGGAGGGGGGAAATTAAGCTTTTGGCTTAATGAGGCCGCGCCGCAGAGAAGGCGACAGGATCGCGTACTAATCGAAAAGGAATGCGTCGGCGACGGCTTGCAGGGGGCAGTGGAGAAACCAGTGCGGGGCCGAATGTACCACCTGAATTTCGGAGCGTCTAGCCCTGTTTTACGAAAAAGCCCCGAGATTTTCGGGGCTTTTTTGGCGACGCTTAGATGTTGGCGTCGAGGAAAGCTTGCAGCTGGGACTTCGACAGCGCGCCTACTTTAGTGGCTTCGACGTTGCCGTTCTTGAACAGCATCAACGTCGGAATACCACGCACGCCGTGCTTGGCCGGGGTTTCCTGGTTCTCGTCGATGTTCAGCTTGGCAATGGTCAACTTGCCGTCATAAGTGGTTGCAATGTCGTCCAGGACCGGAGCGATCATTTTGCAAGGGCCGCACCATTCGGCCCAGTAGTCAACCAGCACCGGGCCGGCAGCCTTGAGTACTTCGGCCTCAAAGGTCGCGTCGGTGACGTGCTTGATAAGATCGTTGCTCATGGATGTCTCCGGAATGTAAGCAAAAAAAACGTTGCCCATCATAGCCGCCCTTCCCCCGTTCAGGAAGCCGCCTCTGATTGAGTCTTGCTATGGCGACGCATGACTTTGCATATCGCAGGTTCACGGCGCGACAGGTGTGACGAAGGCAATACCCGTGCGCAATGCGGCATTACGTACATGTTCCTGCATGGTTTTCTGCGCCGCCGCACTGGTGCGCCGGGCCAGGGCACGCAAAATCCTGCGATGCTCCTGCCAGGTTTCCATGGCGCGTTCTGGCCGGATGAACGGTAGTTTCTGGCTTTCCAGGAATACATCGGCGCTGGCGCTCAGAATGCTCACCATCGCCTGGTTGCCGCTGGCCAGCAGGATGCGCTGGTGGAACTTGAAGTCCAGCCGGGCGGCAGCTTCAAAGTCACCCGCTTTGAGCACCTTGCGCATCGCCTCGACATTGTCTTCCAGGCTGTCGAGCTCGTCGGTGGTCAATGTGACCGCCGCCAACCCTGCAGCGAACCCTTCCAGGGCGTAACGCAGCTGAAAGATCTCCAGCGGCGTGGCCTGCGCCGCAAACGGCCAGGCGAGTTCGGACGGTGGGTCCGGCGCCTGCACAAACACGCCCTTGCCCGGCTGCACACTCACCACACCCAAGGCGCTCAAGGACGATAACGCCTCACGCAACGATGCCCGGCTCACGCCCAACCGCACCGCCAGATCGCGTTGCGAGGGCAATGCATCGCCCGGCCCGAAACCCTGCTCCTTGATCAGTTTGCGGATGGCCTGCAGGGCCGCTTCCGGTACGGCTTGGGCGATGGAATTCATAAAAACTCAAGGTTCCAGTCAACTGAGCGACTAGTTGTAAAGCTATTCACGCCTGCCGGCAAGCCACGCCCCAAAGGGGCTCGCGGGGTTTTTACGGCGCTCGAAAAGGGTGCGAAAAGTTTAATGACTGTTCAGACCAGTAAGACCATCCCACCTCAACGGATCCGTGCCTTACAGACAATTCCATGAGCGCTGGCATGGGCTGTGCACTGGGCAAACTCAGAAAATTCCTTCGCCCTTCTCGGAGAGTTGCCATGACCAAGTGCTACAGCGCCCTGCTCACTGCCCTGTTTGCCAGCCTGATGCTGAGCCAGGCACCCGCCCAGGCCAACGGTTTGGACGACATTGTTGCCCGAGGCACCCTCAAGGTCGCCGTGCCGCAGGACTTCCCGCCGTTCGGCTCGGTGGGCCCCGACATGAAACCCCGCGGCCTGGACATCGACACCGCCAGGCTGCTGGCCGACCAGCTCAAGGTCAAGCTGGAGCTGACTCCGGTCAATAGCACCAACCGCATCCCCTTCCTCACCACCGGCAAGGTCGACCTGGTGATCTCCAGCCTGGGCAAGAACCCCGAACGCGAAAAAGTCATCGACTTCTCCAAGGCCTACGCGCCTTTCTACCTCGCCGTGTTCGGCCCGCCTGACGCGGCGATCAGCACCACCGACGACCTCAAGGGCAAGACCATCAGCGTGACCCGTGGCGCCATCGAGGACATCGAGCTGACGGCTGTCGCGCCCAAAGAGGCGACCATCAAGCGCTTTGAAGACAACAATTCGACCATCGCCGCCTACTTGGCCGGCCAGGTCGACCTGATCGCCAGCGGCAACGTGGTGATGGTGGCGATCAGCGAGCGCAACCCGAAACGCGTACCGGCGCTGAAGGTGAAACTCAAGGACTCCCCGGTGTACGTGGGTGTGAACAAGAACGAGCCGGCGTTGCTGGAGAAGGTCAACCAGATACTGGTCGCGGCGAAGGCTGATGGCAGCCTGGAAAAGAACGCTATGCAGTGGCTCAAAGAGCCGCTGCCGGCTGATTTGTGACGCGACGGAGCTGACTGATGGCGTATCAATTCGACTTTGTACCGGTGCTGGCCAACACCGACCTGTTGTTACGCGGCGCCCTGTTTACCCTTGAGCTGACGGCTATCGGCGCACTGCTGGGAGTGGCCCTGGGCACCGTCGGTGCGGTCGTGCGGGCATGGAAGATTCAGCCGTTCGCCTGGTGCTTTGGCGTGTATGTCGAGTTGATCCGCAACACGCCCTTTCTGGTGCAGCTGTTTTTCATCTTCTTCGGCCTGCCGTCCCTGGGCTTGAAAATCACCGAGTGGCAAGCTGCCGTACTGGCGATGGTGATCAACCTGGGGGCCTACTCCACGGAGATCATCCGTGCCGGCATCCAAGCCATACCGCGCGGGCAACTGGAGGCTGCGGCGGCATTGGCCATGACGCGTTTCGAAGCGTTTCGCCATGTGGTGCTGCTGCCGGCACTGGGCAAGGTGTGGCCGGCCCTGAGCAGCCAGATCATCATCGTGATGCTGGGCTCGGCAGTCTGTTCGCAGATCGCTACCGAAGAGCTGAGCTTTGCCGCCAACTTCATCCAGTCGCGCAATTTCCGCGCTTTTGAAACCTATGCCCTTACCACCCTGGTGTACCTGTGCATGGCGTTGATGATTCGCCAGTTGCTCAACTGGATCGGCCGCCGCTATGTGATGAGGAACAGCCGATGAGTGATTTTTCCTTCTGGGACATCGTGCGCAACCTGCTCACCGGCCTGCAATGGACGCTGTTGCTGTCGCTGGTGGCGTTCATAGGCGGCGGTGTGATCGGCCTGCTGGTGATGGCGATGCGCATCAGTCACAAGGCATTCCCGCGCAACGTCGCCCGCACCTATATCGAACTGTTCCAGGGCACGCCGCTGCTGATGCAACTGTTCTTGGTGTTTTTCGGTGTGGCATTGCTCGGGGTGGATATTTCGCCCTGGCTGGCGGCGGCCATCGCCCTGACCCTGTTTACCAGCGCCTACCTTGCCGAAATCTGGCGCGGCTGCGTTGACTCCATTGCCCACGGGCAATGGGAGGCATCGGCCAGCCTGGCGCTCAACCCCCTTGAACAACTGCGCTACGTGATCCTGCCACAGGCCCTGCGCATTGCCGTGGCGCCGACCGTGGGGTTTTCGGTGCAGGTGGTCAAAGGCACCGCCGTGACTTCGATCATCGGCTTTACCGAACTGACCAAGACCGGCGGCATGCTCGCCAATGCCACCTTCGAACCCTTCATGGTCTACGGCCTGGTGGCCCTCGGTTACTTCCTGCTCTGCTACCCCTTGTCCCTCAGTGCGCGCTACCTGGAAAGGAGACTGCATGCCTCTGCTTAGAATTTCTGCCCTGCATAAGTATTACGGCGATCACCATGTACTCAAGGGCATCGACCTCACCGTTGAAGAAGGCCAGGTGGTGGCGATCATCGGCCGCAGTGGCTCGGGCAAATCCACCTTGCTGCGTACCCTCAATGGCCTGGAGTCGATCAACGACGGCGTGATCGAAGTCGATGGCGAATACCTCGATGCCGCCCGCGCCGACCTGCGCAGCCTGCGGCAGAAGGTCGGGATGGTGTTCCAGCAGTTCAACCTGTTCCCGCACCTGACCGTCGGCGAGAACGTCATGCTCGCCCCGCAAGTGGTGCAGAAGGTGTCCAAGGCCAAGGCCGCGCAGTTGGCCAGGCAGATGCTGGAGCGGGTCGGCCTGGGGGAAAAGTTCGACGCTTTTCCGGACAGGCTGTCCGGTGGGCAGCAACAGCGCGTCGCCATAGCCCGCGCCCTGGCCATGTCACCCAAGGTGCTGCTGTGCGACGAAATCACCTCGGCCCTGGACCCGGAATTGGTCAATGAGGTGCTCAGCGTGGTGCGCCAACTGGCTAAAGATGGCATGACGCTGATCATGGTGACCCACGAAATGCGCTTCGCCCGGGAAGTCGGTGACAAACTGGTGTTCATGCACCAAGGCAAGGTGCATGAAGTGGGCGACCCCAAGGTCCTGTTTGCCAACCCGCAAACGCCGGAGCTCGCCAACTTCATCGGTTCAGTGGAACAGCCGGGCTGACCAGTTCAAAACGACCCTGCCCCTCCAGCGACGTCTGGCTTCGCACTTGCAGCGCCTCGGCGGGCAGGTCGGTGTCGATGTCGACCTGGGCGGTCAAGCGCTGACCTGTTACCGGCCTCCCTGCGACGCGTGCCGTCAGGACCTGGCCCGGTAATAACTGCCCAGCCGCACCACCGCCGGGCGGGTCCCAGTCGACGGCACGCCCATCCACCTGTGCATGCTTGAGGCTAAGCCGCAACCGCCCCTGTCGGCCAAAACGAAATGCTTGCCCATCGGCGGCACCGATAAAACGCAACGCCATCACCGACGGCTCGACGCACAACACGTTGAGCTGCAGCGTGCGCGTGGCGAGCGTCACCGTAGGGCTTTCCACCAGCGCCTCCCTGCGAATGACACCGTAGTCGATACGCGGTTGGCTCACGGACAACCGGCAGTTTTCGGCCCGCGCCCCCTGAACCAGCAACACCGTGCAAAACAGTGCACAGCCGAGGCTTTTAAACTTACCGCCCATGGCACACCGCCGCTGTTGTATCAAAGAACTTGTCATGATCAGGCTGGCCCCCGGATGGAATGTTCAGCAGGCAACTGGCAGAGTCCGGCAATGAAACCCTCAGGTCTTGCAAGTCGTTCACGTCGTTCAGAAAGATCATGCCTTCGCCCACTACGCTGGTCAGAAAACGATCGCCCTTGCCGAACACCGCAGCCCCCTGAGGCAGTGGCCGGCCTTGATCATCACTGGCGTTGACCAGCATGCGGCGCACGCTCACCACGTCGAATGCCACGGTGTTGACGGAACCGCGGCCTGCGGCGAGCACACGGGTGCCGTTCTTCAGGTCAACGCGCTTTGGCAAGGACTGGGTTTGCACTTCGATATGGCTGCTGCTGTAGGCAGGCAAGCCTGGAAGCACGGCCTGGCCGGTGAAGTCAGTCCACACCGGGCCTTGTGGGGTGTCGATCTTTGCAGAACCAATGTCGCCCACCGACGCAATACCAAACGTGTCCTGCACCGTGTAAGGCGAAAAGGTAATCCCTCCTTCATGAGCGACTACGCCACCTTGCAGTTGCCCGGTGTAACTGGTGCCCAACGGGTCGCGACTGACACCCAGACCGACTCGGGTGTAACGCGGCATGAGGTCTACCTGGCCGCGCATCGATTGCTCCTGCGCACTGAGGTCGCGCTCGACGCCCACTTCATAGTTCACATACTCATTGACCCGTTCAGTGAGCGCCGTGCCGGCACGGGACTGCCCCCCACGGCGGCTGATATAGCTGTTCACACGACGATCACCGCCCAGGGGCACGCTGACCTGCAACCGCAAGGACAAATCATCATCGAGGACGGTGTCGCGCCGGTTTCGATCCCGAGTGGCGTCGCGGCGTGCCTGAGTGCTGCCTACCTGCGAGTCGGCAATCAACGCAACATCGGCATAGCGAAACGACTTGTTCCATGAGGCGAACACGTGTTCGCTCGATTGCCCGTCAAATTGAGCGCTACGGGTATAGCCCAGGGAGAAGGCACCCAGGGTGGGGTCGACCCATGTCACGCCCGCCGTGTATTGATTCTTGAAGCGTGACGCCAGCACGTCGGCCGTGGTCGGGCGGCCGGCCTCGATCACCTCGCGATAGCCGCGGGTCTGGCTGGTTGCGCTGAGGTTGAGCTCGACATTGGTGGATACCGGGCTGCTTACGGACACGCTACTGCGTGAGCCGGACACGGCATGACGGCTGTCGCGGGACACGTTATGACGCGCGCCCACCGACACTCGCTGGAAAAACACGCTGCTCAACGTGCCACCTGCCGACCAATACTCGTCGGTACTCAACAAGCCGAAACCACCCGTTGAGTCGCGCCCCAGGCCCCACGTCCCGCTGCCCATGGCGACGACGGGCGACGGCCCCTCGCCCTGCGTCTCTTCACGTAGTTTGCCGAGGGACAAGTAATAACCGGGTGCCGCCGGCGCGGCGCCGGCGAACGAAGCCGCCGGCACCACGAAGCTACGTCGGCCCCCGCGTACATCGATCACACTGACCTCAAGGTCGCTTGTGCCATTGAGCAGCGGCAAACCGGTCAGCCGGAAAGGCCCTTCGGGCACCAGCGTACTGTGGATCAACACACCGGACTGACGCACCTCAATCCGCGACTGGCTGTGTGCCAGGCCTTCCACCACCGCGTTATTGCTGCCCGCCGGCACGCGCGACTGGCCGTCGGGGGAAAACTGCACACCCGACAGCTGGATGCCACCAAACAGCGGATTGTTGCTGGACAGCTGGCCCGCCTGGAAAGTCGAGCGCAACGCGGCGATATCCCGCTGCGCATAGGCATACAGGTGCTCGTTGTGCGTCACGCCGTTATCGGAGACATGGATTTGACGACTGCGAAGAATCCAATCTCCCAGGTTGAAACCCGCTTCGGTGTAAGCCGACACGAACCGGTTGTTCCCACTGCGCGAATGGCTGTCGAAACCCTGCACATCATAGTTGAACAAGCCCGCCGCACCGCCCCGGGCAAACTCCCCGGCCTCCCACTGCGGTTCGCGCAGTGATGAGGTGGGCACCACCAGCGCCACTTCATCGTTGCCAGGGCGCAGCCGCACCATGGTCGTGGGAAACGCCCCCAGAAAGTCATGGCATGCCTGGTCGGCAGTGGCGCCTTTGCGGACGATGGCAGTGGGTTTGACCAACCCGGCTTTGTCCAGCAATGCCGGGGTAAAGCACAATTGCCCAGTGGCATCGAACTGGGCGTCCACCAACCCGAGCGGGTTGCCGTTGACTTTCAACCCCACCACCTGGGTGCCCTCGCGAAAGCGCGCCGCCGTGCGGAAGTAGTCCGAGACTTTCGGGTCAATGCCATGCGTGGTCAGTGCCGCTAGGTCAATGCCCTCGCCCAGTTCCAAGGCAGGGGCAACGCCAGGCAAGCTCCACAGTGTTGCCATCCCCATGAGCAACGTGGGTCGGCGGGTCCATAAAAAAGCTCCGGTTCGGTGACTCGACAGGTTTGTCATGGGTCGATCAACCCCCGTCGGTATTGATCGGGGCCTGGTAGTTTTCTACCGAAAAGCCGTAGATCGTGGCCGGCTGAATCTCTATATCAGTCAGTTCCTCCAAGGGTCCTTCAACCTTCACCGCCAGCGCTTCGCCCGGCAAAATGTAGGTGCGCGGCAGCGTAGCCAGGGCTCCCTGTGGCAATAACCGAACCTGCGGAGCCATGCGCACCACATAAGCGCTATCGTTGTGGACCGTCAAACGTTGCCCTGTACGTCGCCACTTCAGCAGCTCCCAGGGCGCGTGATGAACCGGCAGGCCTTGGGGATGCAGGATCAGCGGTAAATTCTGCCGCAAGGTGATACCAATGGTCGCACCGCCCGCAGCACGCGCCTGGGGAATGCCCTCGAAAGACACGCGTTTGAGCCGCTGAGTCTTCAACGGGGCCTTCAACGTGCTGATGAAACGCACCAGTTGCGTTTCGCCCCCTTCCACCCGCGCTATAGGCGGCGTCACGATCAAAAGCGGTTCCACATCTTCCGGTATGTTTTCTATTACCGAATGCAGCAGCGCTGGAGCCGCGTCGGTATTCTTGATGTTTATCGTCGCTTCACCCTGCTCTTCGTTCAATACAATGACCGTGGTTTCCGGCAACATACCATCAGCCACCGCAACACTGACAAAGCACAAGAGCAACAGTGCATATAACAAACGCGTACTCTTTCTTACGGGATGACTAAGCACTCTGTGTTCCCCACAACCTTGAAGTTGACTATTGAGCGTCGGGCGCGCTTATAAAACAGCCGACCAGAAACACATGTTTCTTGATCGACTGTTGTTATGTCGCTTAGATGTAACTCAATTCAAGTGTTGCGCGCCCATCAAGGGTAACGTCACGACTCAGGTCCAGGTCCTGGCCTTTATTGATCACCGCGCGCACAGCAATCGTCCCGGTCAACTGGTTGATAGAGGCGGGTGTGGCGGCCGTGCTGCTGCGCCAGGAATATTGGCTAGGCGATTGTGCGACTTTGCCATCACTGTTCTGCCAGGCGCCAGCGCTGATCCGCATGATCGGAAACAGTGTTGCGGTCGGCGAGCGCAGGTCCCTGAGGGTAACGGCAAAGCCACCCGTTCTCCGGCCGGCCACAGTCCCCAACCCGAAGTTGTTCGCCTCGGTGTAACCACCCCCGAGCGCAGTGAGGATGCCCGTTACCTTGCTGCCGGCCTGCAGGTCGACAAATTTGAGCCCGAACTGGGCAGGCGTATTGCCACAGCTGACGGTGATAGGCGTGGTTTTTTCGGTGAGCGCGTTAAACGCCGTCTGGGACAGTTGGCCCGAAGGAATATCGCCGTAGTTGATAATGCCCCCGCCGCTCATACTGAGGTTACAGGCGGCGGGCTTGATGACCCCCCTGACGATCAGTTCTGCGCTGGTGGCAGCATGTGCGCCAATGTTTGCCGCCAGGCAAGCGAGACCCAGGGTCAATCCAACAATTTTTTTCATATTCGACCTGTCACTTGAAAGTTATCAGGTGCTCTCTACGTTCGTCTTGGCGGCTCCATCGCCAAACGGTTTATCTTCCTGGATGTCTACAACGACACATAAATAACACCAAGGCAAAATTGCCGGGTGACAGTGTGTCGCCTTGGTGCTTCATTAAAGAATCAGATAACGCCTGGGTTAATGTGAGAACTGTAAAACCTGCTGGTCATTTAAACCCAATTTAAAAGTAGGCTAAAACAAAATACCCGATGACATAATCAAACGCGTCCTGTAGGGAAAATCAAAACGCGCCTTTACTACGAGGCGAAGTTAAAACTCCTACAAAATTAATTCACTACTCCCCGCTTGTCATTCGATGACATCCTACATATCTCACAAATTACCCCCACAGACAGCCGCAGAAAAATTACCGAAGCACAACGCGTTGGCTCCAGCGGTCGATCGTGGCACGATGGCAAGGTTATCGACCGAGACCCCAAACCATGCCGCAATCCCAAGCCAAGAATCTGTCCCTGATCGCTGCCATCGACCTGGGCTCCAACAGCTTTCACATGGTCGTGGCCAAGGCCCAGAACGGTGAAATCCGCATCCTTGAGCGGCTCGGCGAGAAAGTGCAACTGGCTGCCGGGATCAACGACGAGCGCCAGCTCAATGAAGAGTCCATGCAGCGCGGCCTCGACTGCCTCAAGCGCTTTGCGCAACTGATCAACGGCATGCCGCCTGGCGCTGTACGAATAGTGGGCACCAACGCCTTGCGTGAAGCCCGTAACCGCAACGAATTCATCCATCGCGCCGAGGAAATCCTCGGGCATCCGGTAGAGGTTATTTCCGGTCGCGAGGAAGCACGCCTGATTTACCTCGGGGTCTCCCATACGCTGGCTGACACCCCGGGCAAACGCCTGGTGGCGGACATTGGCGGTGGCAGCACCGAATTCATCATCGGCCAGCGTTTCGAACCCCTGCTGCGCGAAAGCCTGCAGATGGGCTGCGTCAGCTACACGCAGCGTTATTTCAAGGACGGCAAGATCACCCCGGCGCGCTATGCCCAGGCCTACACGGCGGCGCGGCTGGAGATCATGAGCATCGAACACGCCCTGCACCGCCTGAGCTGGGATGAAGCCATCGGCTCTTCCGGCACCATCCGTGCCATCGGCCTGGCGCTGAAGGCCGGCGGCCATGGCACCGGCGAGGTGAATGCCGAAGGCCTGGCATGGCTCAAGCGCAAGCTGTTCAAGCTGGGGGATGCCGAGAAGATCGACTTCGACGGCATCAAGCCTGACCGCCGCGCCATCTTCCCCGCCGGCCTGGCGATTCTTGAAGCCATTTTCGACGCCCTCGAACTGCAACGCATGGACCACTGTGACGGCGCCCTGCGCGAAGGTGTGCTCTATGACCTGCTCGGTCGCCATCACCATGAAGATGTGCGTGAGCGCACCCTCAGCTCGTTGATGGAGCGTTACCACGTAGACGTGGAGCAAGCGGCGCGCGTAGAGCGCAAAGCCCTGCACGCCTTCGACCAGGTGGCCGACGACTGGGACCTGCAAAACGGCGTATGGCGTGAACTGCTGGGCTGGGCCGCCAAGGTGCACGAGGTGGGCCTGGACATCGCCCATTACCATTACCACAAGCACGGCGCCTACCTGATCGAACACTCGGACCTGGCCGGGTTCTCACGGGAAGACCAACAGATGCTCGCGCTGTTGGTGCGCGGCCACCGCCGCAATATTCCCAGGGACAAATTTGCCGAGTTCGGCAAAGACGGCATCAAGCTGATTCGCCTGTGCGCGCTGTTGCGCTTTGCCATCCTGTTCCACCACATCCGTGGCACCCAGGAAATGCCCCAGGTGAAGCTGCGCGCCGACGGCGACAGCCTGGAAGTGATGTTCCCCAAAGGCTGGCTGGATGAAAACCAGCTGACCCAGGCGGACTTCGCCCAGGAAGCGGAGTGGCTGACGCGGGTGGGGTTCAGCCTGAACCTGCATTAACCCGATCTAAACAGCACAGCAAAACAAAATGTGGGAGGGGGCTTGCTCCCGATAGCAGAGTATCAGTCAACAGATTCATCGACTGACCCACCGCTATCGGGAGCAAGCCCCCTCCCACATTTTTGACTGCGTTGGGTTTCAGTTCACCGTCAGGATCGGGCTGCCCAGCTTCTCCAGCAACGTGGCCTGCGCACTGCGCGGGTTCTGGTTGCCGGTCGGTGTGTTGCGCACATACCGCCCATCCGACTGCAGGCTCCAGCTGTGGGTGTTGTCGGTCAGGTAGCTTTCCAGCTCCTTCTTGACCCGCATGACCAGCTTCTTGCCCTCCACCGGGAAGCAGGTCTCCACGCGTTTGTCGAGGTTGCGCTCCATCCAGTCGGCGCTGGAGAGGAACATCTGCTCTTCGCCACCGTTCAGGAAATAGAACACCCGCGTGTGCTCCAGGAAGCGGCCGATGATCGAGCGCACATGGATGTTATGCGAGACGCCGACAATGCCCGGGCGCAGGCAGCACATGCCACGGACCACCAGGTCGATGCGCACGCCCGACTGGCTGGCCTTGTACAGCGCACGGATGATCTTCGGATCGGTCAGCGAGTTGAATTTGGCGATGATGTGCGCCGGCTTGCCCTCGAGGGCGAACTGGGTCTCGCGGGCAATCATGTCGAGCATGCCCTTCTTCAGGGTGAACGGCGCGTGCAGCAACTTCTTCATGCGCAAGGTCTTGCCCATACCGATGAGCTGGCTGAACAACTTGCCGACGTCTTCGCACAGGGCGTCGTCGGACGTCAGCAGGCTGTAGTCGGTATAGAGCTTCGCGTTGCCGGCGTGGTAGTTGCCGGTGCCCAAATGGGCGTAACGCACGATTTCACCGGCTTCGCGGCGCAGGATCAACATCATCTTGGCGTGGGTCTTGAAGCCGACCACGCCATAGATCACTACCGCACCGGCTGCTTGCAGGCGGCTGGCCAGCTGCAGGTTGGACTCCTCATCGAAGCGCGCTCGCAGCTCGATCACCACCGTGACTTCCTTGCCGTTACGCGCAGCGTCGACCAGGGCATCGACGATTTCCGAGTTGGCGCCGGAGCGATACAGCGTCTGGCGCACAGCCAGGACGTGCGGGTCCTTGGCGGCCTGGCGCAACAGGTCGACCACTGGGGTGAACGACTCGAAGGGGTGCAACAGCAGAATGTCCTGCTTGCTCACCACGCTGAAGATGTTCTCGCTGTTTTGCAGCAGTTTCGGGATTTGCGGTGTAAACGGCTTGTATTGCAGCTCCGGGTGGCTGTCCAGGCCGGTGATGCTGAACAGGCGCGTCAGGTTCACCGGGCCATTGACCTGGTACAGCTCGGATTCGGCCAGGTTGAACTGCTTGAGCAGGTAGTCCGACAAGTGTTTCGGGCAGGTATCCGCCACTTCCAGGCGCACCGCATCGCCGTAGCGCCGCGAAAACAGCTCTCCGCGCAGGGCACGGGCCAAGTCTTCGACGTCTTCGGAGTCCAGCGCCAGGTCGGCGTTGCGGGTCAGGCGGAACTGGTAGCAGCCCTTGACCTTCATGCCCTGGAACAGGTCATCGGCGTGCGCATGGATCATCGACGACAGGAATACATAATTATCGCCAGCGCCCCCTACTTCTTCGGGTACCTTGATGATTCGTGGCAACAGGCGCGGCGCCGGGATGATCGCAAGGCCCGAGTCGCGGCCGAAGGCGTCGATGCCTTCGAGCTCGACGATGAAGTTCAGGCTTTTGTTCACCAGCAACGGGAACGGGTGCGTCGGGTCGAGGCCGATCGGGGTGATGATCGGTGAAATCTCGTCACGGAAGTAACGGCGCACCCAGGTCTTGATCTTGGCGGTCCAGTGACGGCGACGGATGAAGCGGACCTGATGTTTTTCCAGTTCCGGCAGCAGGATATCGTTGAGGATCGCGTATTGGCGGTCCACATGGCCGTGCACCAGCTCGCTGATGCGCGCCAGGGCCTGGTGCGGTTGCAGGCCGTCGGCACCGGCTTGCTCACGGGCGAAGGTGATCTGCTTCTTGAGACCGGCGACGCGGATCTCGAAGAACTCGTCCAGGTTGCTCGAGAAGATCAACAGGAACTTGAGCCGCTCCAGCAACGGATAGGACTCATCCAGCGCCTGTTCCAGCACGCGAATGTTGAATTGCAGTTGGGACAGCTCGCGGTGGATGTACAGGCTGCTGTCATCCAGGTTGGTAACCACGGCCACTGGCGCCGGCGCCGGCGCTTCGGCGGCCACCACAGGCGGGGCAGGCTCAAGCTCCGGCGGGGTCTCGGTGACTTGTTCAACCACCGGATGAGCGTCTTTTACGGCAACGTCTGTAAGTCCTTCGGTATTCATCGAGTGTTCCTGTGAGGGCTATGGTTGCTCTCTAAGCAATTGGGCAGCGCCGGGATTCCCAGTTCCACCCAATGGGCGGCTTCTTCGAGCAGCAGGTCAATGCTCAAGCGCTCCACCCCCGGCATCGAGGCCACCGCTTCCCGGCGATTTTCACCGTCCAGCACGAATACCGGCAGGATCAGATCATTCGTCGTCAGTACATTTTCACGTACCAGACGGCGAGAAAAATCATCACGGCGGTTGCGACGCAGACGTGTGGCGGGGAATAGCCGGTTGGCGGGGGTAAAGCTCACGACAGACTCCTGAGCCCGCGTTTACGGGCGGGCGGTGCAGTTATAAGCGGCCATTATGACGAATGAATGACAGTTGTGCTTATCGATGCGACCTGAAGTCGCATTCGGCATTTGCGTAGGAATTGTTCACTTCGTGACACATCTCGATACTTTCATGAATCTTCGTGAAGGCGTAGGCTGCGCGTTCATTTCGCCAGCACCCTAGACCATGCTTCAACAATTTCTGCATGACTTCGGCTACTTTGCCCTCTTCCTCGGCACGTTCTTCGAAGGCGAGACCATCCTCGTGCTCGCAGGCTTCCTGGCGTTCCGTGGATACATGGATATCAACCTGGTAGTGGTCGTTGCCTTTTTCGGCAGCTACGCCGGCGACCAGCTGTGGTACTACATGGGGCGCAAGCACGGCCGCAAATTGCTGGCGCGCAAACCGCGCTGGCAATTGATGGGCGACAAGGCGCTGGAACATATCCGCAAGCATCCGGACATTTGGGTGCTGAGCTTTCGGTTCGTCTACGGTTTGCGCACGGTGATGCCGGTGGCGATTGGCCTGTCCGGCTACCCACCTCTGCGGTATTTGATCCTCAACGGTATCGGTGCGGCGATATGGGCTGCTGCGCTAGGGGCTGCGGCCTATCATTTCGGCGCGGTACTCGAAGGTATGCTCGGCAGTGTCAAGAAATACGAGCTGTGGGTGCTGGGCGCCTTGCTGGTGCTGGGCTTGGGCCTGTGGCTGCGACGCCGCGTCAAGAATGCCCGCATCGCCCGCGAGGCGTGTGCCGAAGCCAAGGCCCGGCTCGCTGCCGAACCCGCCCCGGTCGAACCCCCTAAGACGCCAGGCGAGTAACCCGGCTTCTGCAGCAGTAGAGGCCGATCACGCTGAGCAGGCTGTAGCTCAGCAGCGCCAGCCAGCCCAGCGTGCTGGCCGGCCATAGCCCGACCCACGGGGCCAGCCCTACCAACGGTAGATTCAGCCCCAGGCGCACCCCTTCCGCCTTCAGCGCCCACGGGCGATTCTCCAGTGCGATCCCCAATGTGAACAGCCCCAGGGCCATCGCGCTCCAGCCCACGACCAGCGCCGCCGTGGGCAGACCTTCTGCGAAATTCATCAAATAACTGCCAAACCCCACATAAGCCGCAAACTGCACGGCAACGTAGACCTGCTGGCGCGTATCCAGCGGCACCTCGAATTTGCGGAACTGGGCCAGGTCCGGCTTGGTCATCGGGTACCTGGCTTTCACGTCGGCAGGGCGCCAGCCAGTGCGCATGAACCAGATGCGCAGCTTGTCCCAGCGGTTCTCAGTACGACGGGCATCGCTCCACAACTGCGCATAAAACTGCAGGTTCGCCCACAGCGGATTCCAACTGGCCAGGGGCGTGGTCACGCCGAAGATCACCGGTTCGTTGTCGTCCTCTTCCTGGAATGTGCCGAACAGCCGGTCCCAAAAAATGAACACCCCGCCATAGTTGCGATCCATGTAGAGGGCGTTCTGCGCGTGGTGGGCACGATGATTGGACGGTGTAACGAAGAACACCTCAAACCAGCCGAGCTTGGACACGTGACGTGTATGCACCCAGAATTGATACAGCAGGTTGAGCGAAGCCACACTGACGAACACCACCAACGGCACACCGAGCACCGCCAGGGGCAGGTAGAAGATCCAGCTCAACAAAAAGCCGGTACTGGTCTGACGCAATGCGGTGGTGAGGTTGTAGTCCTCGCTCTGGTGGTGCACTGAGTGCGCAGCCCACAGGATATTGCGCTCATGGCCCAGGCGATGCAGCCAGTAGTAGCAGAAGTCGTAGAGCACAAAGGCGCACCCCCAGGTCCACACGCTTTGGGCCGACCATTCGATCAGCGCCAGGTGCTTGAGGGCGAATGCATAGGTAAGCAAACTCACGCCTTTGGTCAGTAACCCGGTGGTGGTAGACAGCACGCCGGTGCTGAGGCTGTTGATAGCGTCGGCTACTCGATAGTTGCGCGCACCGCGCCAGCGGTCAGCCAGCAGCTCCACCACGATCAAGGCAATGAAAAACGGTACCGCGTAAGGCACGAAGTCCATGGGCTAGTCCGGTCTATTTTTGTTACATCAGATTAGTGCAGTCCCATGAGATCCCATTGGCAACAGGTTACAAATTAGTAGACATTTAACGCCATGAATCAGGAGAAATGCCCATGAGCAAAAAGATTGCAGTGATCCTTTCCGGCTGTGGCGTGTACGACGGTGCAGAAATCCATGAAAGCGTGATCACCTTGCTGCGCCTGGACCAGCGCGGCGCTCAGGTGGAGTGCTTTGCGCCAGATATTGCGCAACTGCATGTGATCAACCACCTTACCGGCGAAGAAATGCCCGAATCGCGCAATGTGTTGGTGGAGTCAGCGCGCATCGCCCGAGGCGCGGTGAAAGATATCCGTGAGGCCAACGTGGCTGACTTCGATGCGCTGATCGTGCCTGGCGGGTTTGGCGCGGCGAAGAACCTGTCGAATTTCGCAGTGGAAGGCGCCGGCTGCAGCGTCAATCCGCAGGTGCTGGAGCTGGCGGAAGCCTTTGCCGAAGCGGGCAAGCCGGTGGGGCTGATCTGCATTTCCCCGGCCCTGGCCGCAAAAATCTACGGCCCGGGCGTGATCTGCACCATCGGCAACGATACCGACACCGCAGCGGCCTTGGACAAAATGGGCGCTACCCACCAGGAATGCACGGTGGAAGATATCGTCGAGGACAAGGCACGCAAGTTGGTGAGTACACCGGCGTATATGCTGGGCAAAAATATCAGCGAGGTGGCGTCGGGCATCAACAAGCTCGTGGACCGGGTGCTTGAACTGACCCACGAAGACGACTAACGCCCTCTTTCTGTAGGAGCGAGCTTGCTCGCGAAGAACCTGAGAGCGCCGCGTTCATCCAGAGTGCCCGCGTTATCGTTGCTGTTCTTCGCGAGCAAGCTCGCTCCTACACAGGCTTCATCAAACGGGTAAGCAGGCGGTCCAGCGCGTTGGCGAACGCCTGTTTGTCCTTCTCGCTGTGCGGCGGTGGCCCGCCGCCCATCTGGCCTTGCTCGCGCAAGTCGGTGAACAGGTTACGCACTGCCAGGCGCTCACTCATGTTCGCCGGGCTGAACTCTTTGCCGCGCGGGTCGAGGGCCGTGACACCCTTCTTGACCAGGCGGTCCGCCAGGGGCACATCGCTGCAGATCACCAACTCGCCCGGCATGGCGTGCTCTACCAGGTAGTCATCGGCCGCATCGGGACCACTGGGCACCACGATCAGCTTCACACAGGCAAAGCTGGGTTTGATCTGGCTCTGGCCGGCCACCAGCACCACGTCAAACTGGCGCTTGAGGGCGAACTTCACCACCTGATCCTTGGCCGCCCGCGGGCAGGCGTCCGCATCGATCCACACCCGCATGACTATGCCGCCACCCGCTTCTCGGCCAGGCGACTGCGGCCATACAGCACCACAATCGCCAGGATCGCCACGGCCTGCGCACTCAACGAATACGCATCGGCGTGGATGCCCAGCCAGTCGAAGTCAAAGAACGCCACCGGCCGCGTGCCGAAGATGCCCGCTTCCTGCAGTGCCTTCACGCCATGCCCGGCGAACACCACCGACAGTGCGCACAGCAGCGCGGCGTTGATGCCGAAGAACAGCGCCAACGGCAGCTTCGCCGAACCGCGCAGGATCACCCAGGCCAGGCCCACCAGCAGCACCAATGCGGTGGCGCCACCCGCCAGCACCGCGTTGTGCCCGGCCGGACCGGCTTGCAGCCACAGGGTTTCGTAGAACAGGATCACTTCGAACAGCTCGCGGTACACCGAGAAGAAGGCCAGCAGCGCAAAGCCGAAACGCCCACCACCGCCCACCAGGCTGCTCTTGATGTAGTCCTGCCAGGCCGCCGCGTGACGCCGGTCGTGCATCCATACGCCCAGCCACAGCACCATCACGCTGGCGAACAGCGCCGTGCAGCCTTCCAGTAATTCACGCTGGGCGCCGCTGACATCAATCACATACGCCGCCAGCGCCCAGGTAGCCAAGCCGGCCAACAGCGCCAGGCCCCAGCCGACGTTGACGCTGCGCACCGCCGATTGCTGGCCGGTGTTACGCAGGAAGGCCAGGATCGCGGCCAGCACCAGGATCGCTTCCAGGCCTTCGCGCAGCAGGATCAACAAACCGGAGATGTAGCTCAACGACCAGCTCAAGCCATCGCCGCCGAGCAAGCCGGCCGACTCGCTGAGCTTGCCCTTGGCCGCGTCCAGGCGCTGTTGCACCTGTTCGATCGGCAGCCCGTCCTGCAAGGACTGGCGGTAGGCCATCAGCGCCTTCTCGATGTCTTTGCGCACGTTGGCGTCGACGTTATCCAGCGAGCTTTCCACCAGCTCGAAGCCTTCCAGGTAAGCGGCTACCGACAAGTCATAGGCTTGTTCGTGGTCGCCGTTACGGAACGCGGCCAGGCTTTTGTCCAGGGTGGCAGCGGTGTAGTCGAGCAACTGTGCCGGGCCACGCTTGACCTGCGGCGGCTGTGCGCGTTGGGCGCGGAAGGTCGCTGCCACTGCCGGGCCATTTGCGGCCAGTACTTCGTTGGGCGTCTGGCGCGCCAGGTCGGCCAGGTTGAAGGTGTGCTCGCTGTTGACCGCAGCCGGGTCAGCCGTGAAACCTGCGATGTAGGTGGCGAGGTCCCAGCGCTGGCGGTCATCCAACTGATCGGCAAAGGACGGCATGTCGGTGCCTTCGACACCCAGGCCCAGGGTGTTGTAGATCGCGTAGAGGCTCAGGCGATCCAGGCGCGTGGCATCGCGCAGGTTAGCGGGCGGCGGGGTCATGCCCATGCCGGCCGGGCCATCGCCAGCGCCGGCCGTGCCGTGGCACACCGAACAATGCTGGGCATACAGCGGCGCACCGCGCGTAGGGTCGGGAGTGATCGCCGGCGCTTGGCTGACTTCATACGCCACCGCCAGCCTGGCGCCCAACTGACGGGCCTGGTGGGCGACAGTTGCGCCGTCTGCATGGGCGGTGACTGCCGCGAGCAGCTCATCGACGCCCTTGATCAACTCGATGCGTTCGGGTTTTTCCGGCAGTTGCGCAACCAGACTCTGCAACACGCCCAAGAACTCCACCTGTTCGCGAAATTCCGATTCGTCCACCACCTTGCCCGCCTCCACAGTAGGCGGATAGTCGGCGCCAATGTAGTCAAGCAGATGCAACGCCTGGGGTGCGCCTTCGGCCGTCGCGGCCAACAGATTGAAGCTGCACGACATCAACGCCGGCAGCACCAGCCAGGCGAGAAAACGGAAGGGGGGAGTCATGAATGAATCTCAAGTGGAAATACGAAGTAACACTATTGTTCAGCTTTAACAGATTTGACTCAAGATGTTATTTGGCATTGCCACAAAACCAATGTGGGAGGGGGCTTGCCCCCGATAGCGGTGGTTCAGCTAGCGATGAGCTGACTGATACCCCGCCATCGGGAGCAAGCCCCCTCCCACATTTTGATCCGGTTTCGTCAATTACGCCGTGGCGCGATGCAGGCTGGCGAGGAAACCTGCGGCGCCGACGAACAATCCGGCGAACGTGCGGTTCACGCGCTTCTGCTGCTTGGGCGAGCGCAACAGGCGCAGGACTTTCGAGGCCAACCCCGTATAACCGGCCATCACGATCATATCGACGCTGATCATCGTTGCACCAATGATCAGGTACTGGACCGCCAACGGTGCCTGTGGATTCACGAACTGCGGCAATACCGCGAGCATGAACACCAATGCCTTCGGGTTGCTGGCGTTGACCAGAAAACCACGGAACATCATGGCCATCGGCTTGCCAATCGGGCGCACCGCAGCGTCATCGGTCATGTCCATGGGCAAGGCGCGCCATTGCTTGATGGCCAGGTAGACCAGGTACGCCACGCCAAACCATTTGATCGCATAAAACGCGGTGGAGGACGTCGCCAGGATGGCACCCAAGCCGCCCGCCACCACGGCAATCTGCATCGCCAGGCCCAGCTGCAGGCCAATGGCGTTCCAGTAACCGCGTACGAAACCGTATTGCAGGCCGCTGGACATCGAGGCGATGGCGCCCGCGCCGGGGGAAAGGGAGATGATCCAACTGGCCAGGAAAAAGGCCAGCCACGTGTCGAGTGCCATTGCACACCTCAGGAAGGAGTTTGCGGTTGTGCCTTAAGCTAACGCTGCCGGCCAAAGGCTGGCTATCAATTTTTGCAGGCGGTGATTTCTAACGGTCGCCAGGGAACACATGGGTACCGGGCCAACGCCGCACCGAGCGCTGGAAGAACAGGCTGTTGGGCACTTGTACCATCGCGCTGTCCGTACCGGCCTCTGCCACCTCGACCAGCGTGGTATAGAGCAGGTTGATCGCCACGACGCGCCCTTTCACACCGGGCTTGTCGACAGTGTCCACCAATTCGACGATGTCGCCGAGGCGGAACGGCCCCACAGTGAAGATCAAGATCGCGCACAGCAGATTGGACAGCACCGACCACATGGCGAAGAACGCCACCGCCGCCACTGCCACAAACCCTGACAGCGCCGTCCACAGCACCGTGGCGGATACGCCCAGACGGCCCAATACGAAGATCAGCGCGCTGCCCATGATCAGCCAACGCAGGCCACCGCGCAGTGGCATCAACAACTGTGGAGGGAACGGATAGCGCTCACCCAGACGGGTCAGGCCCTGGGCGACAAAACGCTGGGCAAGGTAACCCGCCAGCAGGATCAGCAGAATTTGCACGCCGATCCACACAGGCTCAATCCATTGCGCCGGCAAAGGCAGCTGCAACGCTTCCATCAGGACAGCGCCTCCAGCTCCGCTTGCAGGGTTTCAAGCACTTCGAGGGCTTCCATCCAGGATTCCTCCAGTTGCCCTTCTCGCACCTTGAGCCGGGCCTGTTCGGCCAGCAGGTCGCGCAGTTCATCCTTGCGCGCAGCCTCGTACACAGCGCTGTCGCCCAGGCTGGTCTCGATCTTGGCCAGGCGCTCGTGCACCTTGCCCAACTCGACCTCCAGCTTGTCGGCTTCGCGCTTGTGTGGCGCCAACTGCTGACGCAGTGCGGCGGCAGCCTGGCGCTGGGCTTTCTTGTCGGTCTTGTCCGGGTTGATCGGTGTGTTGCTGGCCGGCGCATTGCGCAGACGGTAGTCGGTCAGCCAGCGCGCATAGTCGTCCAGGTCGCCGTCGAATTCCTCGACCTTGCCGTCGGCCACCAGCAGGAAGTTATCAGTGGTGCTTTTGAGCAGGTGGCGATCGTGAGACACCACCAGTACCGCGCCACTGAATTCCTGCAGGGCCATGGTCAGCGCCAGGCGCATTTCCAGGTCCAGGTGGTTGGTCGGCTCGTCGAGCAGCAGCAGGTTCGGGCGGTCCCAGGCGATCAGGGCCAGGGCCAGGCGGGCCTTTTCGCCACCGGAAAAATTCAGCACCGGCTCATCGATACGCGCGCCACGGAAGTCGAAACCCCCGAGGAAATCACGCAAGGTCTGTTCGCGCTCGGTGGGCGCCAGGCGTTGCAGGTGCAACAGCGGGCTCGCCTTGGAATCCAGCGAGTCCAGTTGATGCTGGGCGAAGTAGCCCACCACGGTGTTCTCGCCGCGCGTCAGGCGGCCGGCCAAGGGCTCCAGTTCACCCGACAGGTTCTTGATCAGCGTCGACTTGCCCGCGCCGTTAGGCCCCAGCAAACCGATACGCGCGCCAGGCGTGAGCTGCAGCTTGACCTTTTCGAGGATGGTCTTGTCGCCATAACCCAAGCGTGCATCCGACAGATCGAGCAAGGGGCTGGAGATTTTCACCGACTCACGGAACACGAAGTCGAACGGCGAATCGACATGGGCCGCCGACAGCTCTTCCATGCGCTCCAGCGCCTTGATCCGACTCTGGGCCTGCCGCGCCTTGGTGGCCTGGGCCTTGAACCGGGCGATGTAGCTTTCCATATGCGCGCGCTGCGCCTGCTGCTTCTCGAAAGCTTGTTGCTGCTGGGCCAGGCGTTCGGCACGGGCGCGCTCGAAGGCGGTGTAGCCACCCCGATAGAGCGTGATTTTCTTCTGTTCGACATGGGCGATATTGTCGACCACGGCATCGAGGAAATCCCGGTCGTGGGAAATCAGCAACAGGGTGCCCTGATAGTTCTTGAGGAAGTCTTCCAGCCACAGGATCGCATCAAGGTCCAAGTGGTTGGTCGGCTCGTCGAGCAGCAACAGGTCCGAGGGACACATCAGCGCCTGGGCCAGGTTCAGGCGCATGCGCCAGCCGCCAGAGAAGTCGGCGACCGGGCGATCCATCTGTTCGTTGGTAAACCCAAGGCCTGCGAGCATCTTGCGGGCGCGGGCGTCGGCGGTGTAGCCGTCGGCGCTGTCCAGCTCCGAATGCAGACGGGCCTGGGCGGCGCCGTCCTGGGCTTGCTCTGCGGCGGCGAGGTCGTGTTGCACCTGACGCAGGCGTAGGTCGCCATCGAGCACGTAGTCGATCGCGATGCGGTCCAGGGTGTCGATCTCCTGGCGCATATGTGCGATGCGCCAGTCGGCCGGCAGCAGGCAGTCCCCGGAATCCGGGGTCAGCTCACCCAGCAACAGGGCGAACAACGTGGATTTGCCGGCGCCATTGGCACCGATCAGGCCGGCTTTGTGACCGGCGTGCAGGGTCAGCTCGGCATCTTCAAGAAGACGCTGCGGGCCACGCTGTAATGTTAGGCTTTGAAGTCGGATCATAATGGCGGCGGAGTCTACCAGCTTCGTTGGCCGCTGGCTTGGGTGTGAATATGTGCGCTGACCTGTGGAGCTTTGCCCTCTCGACTTACGCCCGGCCCGGCGTGGAGGCTGCTTGCCTGCGGTTGCAGGCGCAAGGCGCGGATGTGTGCCTGTTGCTGTGTGGTGCGTGGCTGGAGCAACGGGGGGTGGCGCGGTTGCCCGAACGCGTGGTGGCGCTGCAGCAGCTTGCGCGGCCATGGCGCACGCGTGTCGTCGAACCCTTGCGCGAAGTCCGCGTGCAATGGCGGGCGCTGGCACAGCAGGATGCGCAGTTGGCTGAATTACGGCGTCAGGTCAAAGCATTGGAACTGGAGGCCGAGCGAGCATTACTGACACGCCTGGAAGCGCTGGCGAAGACATGGCCGACCAACGAGGGGAAAGGCCAATACGAATGGCTTGAAGACCTGGCAAGCGAAGCCGCCGACCTTGACCACAACGCGCTGCAGCAGCTGCGCGTTGGGGTCACCCGCACTTAGGAAGCGCTGGTTGGGGTGGTGCTTGGCGCTATCGGTGCAGAGGTGCTGCTGGCCGATGCGGTTGGAGCGGAGGACGTTGCCGGGGTAGCGGCAGGTGCTGCAGGAGTTGCTGGCTTTGCAGGGGCTGGTTTTGCCGCAGCTGGCTTGGCAGCAGTGGTTTTAGCAGCTGGCTTCGCGACTGGTTTCGCAGCAACGGTTTTAGCGGCTGGCTTGGCGGCTGGTTTCGCAGCAGCGGTTTTGGCAACTGACTTGGCAGCTGGTTTCGCAGCAGCGGTTTTGGCAACTGGCTTGGCGGCTGGTTTCGCAGCAGCAGTTTTGGCAGCTGGCTTGGCGGCTGGTTTCGCTGCAGCAGTTTTAGCCGCTGGCTTGGCGGCTGGTTTCGCAGCAGCAGTTTTGGCAGCTGGCTTGGCGGCTGGTTTCGCTGCAGCAGTTTTAGCCGCTGGCTTGGCGGCTGGTTTCGCAGCAGCGGTTTTGGCAGCTGGCTTGGCGGCTGGTTTGGCTGCAGCAGTTTTAGCCGCTGGCTTGGCGGCTGGTTTCGCAGCAGCGGTTTTGGCAGCTGGCTTGGCGGCTGGTTTGGCTGCAGCAGTTTTAGCCGCTGGCTTGGCGGCTGGTTTCGCTGCAGCAGTTTTGGCAGCTGGCTTGGCGGCTGGTTTCGCTGCAGCGGTTTTGGCAGCTGGCTTGGCGGCTGGTTTCGCAGCAGCGGTTTTGGCAACTGGCTTGGTGGCTGGTTTCGCAGCAGCAGTTTTAGCAGCTGGCTTGGCGGCAATTTTAGCCGGCGCCTTCGCTGCAACAGCTTTGCTGGCTGGCTTTTTGGCCGCGCTGGCGGTGACGGCTTTTGCCGGCGTACGCGCGCCAAGGGCCTTGGAGACGGCTTCTTTCACACGACCAATGCCCTGGGCCAGTTTCAGGCTTTCCTGAGCGTCTTTTTTGAGCTGGGAAATGTAGGTGCGGGTTTCGGTTTGACGGTCCTTGAGGGCGTCCAGCAGGTCCTCAAGTTCGTTAACTGCGTCTTTGGCCTTGGCTTGTGCCTTGGCTTTACCGGCAGTGGCGGCGTCTTGCAATTTGGTGCGGGATTTGTGCAGCTTTTCTTGCGCTTTGCCGCGTTGTTTTTCCAGTTTGGCGAGCAGTTTTTCTGCATCGGCCAAGGCCTGGGAACAAGCGCTTTCCAGATGTTCGAGCAAGCTGCCCGACAATTGTTGGAGTAAGTGCAACGGGGTATTTACAGGCTTCTGTTTGGCCGACATGGTTTACCTCCTGGCTGACGTGGGTGCGGCTCATACTAGCCCTCTGCTCTTACCGCCGCTAGGCCATGTTGACAGTATCGTTTGCGTTGCGTTGCAACGTACGAAAATTCTTATCGATATAACAGAAAACCACCCCACTGCTCAGCCACTCGCGCTGGCATAATCCGTCGCACTTTCGGCGGAGAACACCCATGTCGCGTTACCTTTTCCTAGTGCTTGGCCTGGCGATTTTCAGCGCCGATGCGAGCGAGCAATCGCCGCCAAAAACCGCTGCGCAAGACCAGCACGACCTCGCCTACAGCCTGGGCGCCAGCCTCGGTGAGCGTCTGCGCCAGGAGGTGCCCGACTTGCAGATCCAAGCCTTGGTCGACGGCCTCAAACAAGCCTACCAAGGCAAACCATTGGCACTGGATGACATCCGCATCGAACAGATTCTTGCTCAGCATGAGGCACAGAACGCCACCGACGCCCAAGTGCCGCAGAGCGAAAAAGCACTCGCTGCCGAACAGCAATTTTTGTCGAAGGAAAAAGCTGCAAAGGGTGTGCGCGAATTGGCGGACGGCATCCTGCTCACCGAGTTGACGCAGGGTACCGGTAACAAGCCGTTGGCAACTGATGAAGTGCAGGTGAAATACGTGGGTCGACTGCCCGATGGAAGCGTGTTCGATCAGAGCGCACTACCCCAATGGTTTCGCCTGGACAGCGTGATCAGTGGCTGGAGCAGTGCATTGCAACAGATGCCGGTGGGCGCGAAATGGCGCCTGGTCATTCCCTCGGCCCAAGCCTATGGCGCGGACGGCGCAGGCGAATTGATTGCGCCCTACACACCCCTGGTCTTCGAAATCGAGTTACTCGGAATCCGCCACTGACGCATAAAAAAACGGTGCGTCAAGCGCACCGTTTTTATCTCATTGCCCCAATCAGACCTGAGTAGCAGGCTCTTCTTTGTGGGCGTTGTGCAGTACTTCGATCAGGCAATCTTCAAGCTCGAAACGCTCATGCAACAGACCACCCAGCTCTTTGAATTTTTCCGCGACACACTTGCCTTCATCGCACAGATCGTTAAAAGCCAGCAGCTTTTCGGTAATCACATCAATGCGCGGGTAAATGGTCTCAGCGAACTCAAGACCACGCTTGTCCTCGAAGGCTTCCGCCTCCTTGGTGAGTTGAGTGTAAATACTCAGGTGACCGGCAGAAACGTAATCGACCAAAACAACGCAGAAATCCTGCAACGGCTCACGCTTCTCGGCCAGCGCTCCAGGCTCGGCGCCCAATTCATCAAAAGCCAGAACCAATTTGCGACGTGCATCCAACCATTTGTCGATCAGTGTGTGCACGCCACCCCAGCGTTCGCGAGCATTCTTACAACGTTCCAACATGATGATCTCTCTTCCCTATAGGGGACGCTGCTGCCCCGTGCCCGCGCAACACTTCAAGGTTAAAGCGGCAGCCGGACAAGGCCACGTCTGACAAGCGGTTTCGATAACGCGTGCGGGCCAGATTATGCCCGCATCACTATGGCTTCAAGGTACGCAGGAGAGAAAGTTCATACAAGCGTTTAATCCCGTCCTACGACATGAACCGTATTTTCCTCGCTTTACGCTAGATAACGCCGACTGAGCAACAAGCGAGAAAGCGGCGTGGCACCCAGAATCAGCATCGCCACGAAAAACAACAGACTCCACTCCGGCAGGCTGAGGTCAAATAGCGTCCAATTGATTTCGACGCAATCGACAGTACCCTTGAAGACTGACCGAGCAGCCTGCCAAAACGACAGGTTTTCAATCATGTAATCAAGGGTTGGCCAGCACTTCGGCATTTGGTCCGACGCAGTGTTCTGCAGCAGCACCTGGCGCCCGGCGGTGACGGCGCCAAACAACGCACACCCCATGCTCGCCAGCCCATACACATACACGCCGGAGCGGCCAGGGTTATGAAGGGCCGCGATCAGGTTGATCAGTACAAAGGCGGCGAGCAACAACCGTTGCACCTGGCACAAAAAGCATGGCTGCAACAGTGCGCCATATTCCAGATAGAAAGACACGCCCAACGTCAGCGCACCGGCCATGAACGCCAGGAAAAACAAGGAGCGTAAGGGGGCCAAAGACATTGTTTATCCGCACCGCAAGAGATAGGTCGCTACGGTAGAGGAAAGGCCCGACCCCTTTCAATACGCCTTGGAGCAGACAATTCCGCTAAAACGCGGGGAGATCCCGCCAGCACACTGAGGAAATCGCCCTTCAAGACGTAAGAATTGGTTACGAGCCCACTTAAGCCGAATGTTTACATAGGGTTAAGGGGTTGGCCTCTAGATCCGTCTGAGCCAACCCGTTGGTCCTTTCCTACTTCAAGCTTGGGCGGGGGCTGGCAACGGTGAGGCCAGCAGACGATTGTCGAGTAACCCCAAGCCTTCCTGGAACAGCTGGTTGCTGCGCTCGGTATCACCCAGTTGGGCCAGCAGGCGGGCCAATTCGGCACAGGCTTCGGGATTGCGCTGCACCTGCAGGCTGCTTTCCAGATAATCACGTGCCTTACCCCACAGGCTGTTCTGCAGGCACAGACGGCCCAGCGTCAGCAATAGGCTAGCATCGCCCGGATGATCCTTCAGCCAGCCTTCGGCAAACTTCAACTGACGGGCCGGGTCGCTGCCGCGCAGCAGGCCGTAGAGCCGAATAAGATGGCTGTCGTAACTGCGCTTGAGCGCACCGCGCAGTGCTTCCTCGGCCTTGGCGTCCGCGCCCAGTCGACGCAGTTGGTCAGCATACGCCAACACCAGTTGCGGCTCCTGGCGCTGGGCTGAAGTCAGTTGCTCCCAGGCGCGGTCAAGAGACCGCAAGCCGGCCTCGCCCGGCTCCTCACGGTGTGCGGCCAGGCTGAGGTTTTCTCCCCAGGCCCGGCGCTCCAGTTCGGCCAGCTCACCGGTCGGCAGCACCTTGTCCTTACGCAGTTCAGGCAACAGGCGAATCACCGCCGACCAATCACCGCGCTGCTGATGCAGCCGCTGCAGCTGACGCAGGACCTGGGCATTGTGAGGATGGCGCTCATGCATCGCCTGCAGGGTGACCAGGGCACCTTCAGTATCGCCACGGTCCATCTGCAATTGTGCATGGCTCAAGGCAATGGCCAGTTCCGCCTGGGGCTGGCGAGCCAGCGCGCGCTCCAGCAAACCATCCGACTCTGCATAACGTCCCAGCTCATTGGCCGCACGCGCCGCACCAAGGTAGTACAGCAGTGGTTGGCGCTCCGCTTCCGCGGCACGGTGCAGGTGGCGTTCGGCACTGGCCCAGCGGCCTTCGGCCAGGTCCATCTGGCCTTGCTCGATTGCAATCTGCACACGGCGGCTGCGATTGCGCCGCGACCAGGGGTTGACCACGCCACCCGAGGCAGTGACCAGGCTCAGCAGGACGCGAATCAGATAGATCGCCAGGCCTATGGCAAACACCGCCACCAATGTGGCCCACAGGCTCGATTCGTAATGCAGCAGATGGGGGTAGGTAATCAGCACGTAGCCGGTGTGTTTCGAAATACCTACGGCCAACGCGAGGGCGATCGCAATTGCCAGCACCAGGATCACATAGAAACGCTTCATCGGCTCTACTCCTGGGCCGCAGGCTTGGCAGCCGAAGCCTTGGCTTCGTCAGCAGACAGATGACGACGCTCAAGGTACGCCTGCACAGCCGCGAGGCTCGCGGCCAGGTCAGGCGTCACCACCGACACGGCCTTGGGCTCGAGCTCGGCGATACGTGCTAGCATCGCCTTGCTCTGCGGGTTGTCCTGGTTGAAGTTATCCTGCAGTACGCTGCGCGCTTCACCCAGCGAGCGGCTATACACTGCCGATTCGCCGTTGAGCGCAGCCCACTGTGCCTGCTCCAGCGCCAGGCTCAGGGCCAGGCGCACCTGATTCAACCCTTGGCCCGCCAGCAGCGGACGAATGTTGTCATCGGGATTGAAGTCGATACGGAAATAACGGGATACCTGCTCCCACCATTGGCTCAATTGATTGCCCGTATCGCTGGTCGGGCGACCCTGGGAAGCGGGCTCAGTGAGTTGATACTCCGGGGCGATCGCCGCCAGTTGCACCACTTGGTCGCGCAACGCGGCCAACTGCAGGTACAACCCGGTGCGGTCCGGCTGTTCGGTGCTGCGCAGCGCCGCCAGGCTCTTGGCCAGTTGCTCGCGCGCCGCGAACGCGCCGGGGTCGCTCTGCTCACGCAGAATCTCGTCGGCACCCTGAACCAGCGACTGAGCGCTGTTGATGTCCTGCAAGGCCGACAGACGCAAGCTGGCCAGACGAATCAGATGCTCGGCCTCGGCCAGGCGCCAATCCTTGCGGCTGGCACCCAGTACGGTTTCCAGGCGCTGGTTCAGGCGTTGCTGGTCACCCTGCAACTGGGCGACCAGGCGTCGGCGCTCTTCCAGCTCATCGGCGCCGGGCAACTGCGCCAGGCGGGCGGCCAACTGTTGCTGGCTCTGCTTGAGGCTCTGGGATTGGTCATCCAGGGTCTGTACCTGACCCAGTTGCTGCTGGCTGCTGGCTTGCAGGGCACGCACCTGCCAGATTCCCCAGCCGCCGGCGGCAACGCCCGCAGCGCCAAGCAGCAAAGCGACGACTGCCAGGCCATTGCCACGGCGTGGCGCGGCGACCGGCGTTCCGACCGGCGCATCAAGCGCGGGCTGAGCTTCATCTTTAGGCAAGGCTGTTTCGCTCACGTATCCGTCCTTTGCGTATCAGAGAGTGGGAACGGGATGACTCCCTAACGCCACTAACAAAGCCGCAGCACTCGCGCCGCGACAATCCACAACTTTTTCTGCGCCAGCGGCCCGCGCCATCTCGTAGACGCGCGGGCTGGGCACGAACAACGGCAGCTGCGCCACCTCAGGCCAATCGGAGCCGGCTAGGGCCTGCAAGTGTAAAAAACCTTGCCCACTGCTGACCACCAGGCCGTTCAAGCGTTCCAACTGGATGCGCTGCGTCAGTGCGCCTGGGTCGTAGGCCGCAAGCAAACGGCGATACAGTTCCAGATAGTCGACACTAACACCTCGCTCGCGCAAACGCTCCGCGAGCAGCTCCCGACCGCCCTCGCCGCGCAGGATCAACACCTTGGCACCGGGGAGCGCGATAGCCTCGCGCAACGCCGGCAATTGAAGCAAGGCCTCGCTGTCGTCACCCGTTGTCGGATAGTGCACGTCCAGACCCTGCTCGGCCAGTATCTGTGCAGTAGCAGCACCGACACTGAACCACGGCAGTCGCGGCCAGGGCGCGCTCAATTGTTGCAGGGCAAGACGCGCCGCCGGCTTGCTCACCACGATCACTGCGCAGTAGCGCTGCAGCGCCCCGAAGACTGCCCGTTGTTCAGGCGTGACCGGCAAGGCTTCGATCTCCAGCAAGGGCAGCTGGCTGCTGAAAACACCCGCATCGGCCAATGTCGCCGCCAAGGCTGCCGATTCTTCGGCAGGCCGTGTGAGCAGCAATCGCCACGGGGTCACTGCGGGCCGGCCTCGCCGTAGACTTTTTGCAGAATGGCGCCAGCGCCCTTGCTCAGCAGTTCCTCGGCGACCTGGATGCCCAGGGCCGTGGCCTCACGTTGTGGGCCGCGCACTTGCGCGGTCAGCAGCGTGCCGCCGTCCGGGTCCCCGACCAGGCCACGCAACCACAGGTTCTCACCTTCGAGCACGGCATAGCAGGCGATCGGTACCTGGCAGCCACCGTTGAGGTGCTTGTTCAGGGCACGCTCGGCGGTGACGCGAACCTCGGTGTCCGCGTGATCAAGCGGTTTGAGCAGTGCATGAATTTCGCTGTCGGCGGTACGACATTCAACGCCGACCGCACCCTGCCCTCCAGCGGGCAAGCTGTCCTCGACGCTGATTGCATGGGTGATGCGGTCTTCGAAACCCAGGCGGATCAGGCCGGCCGCTGCGAGGATGATCGCGTCGTACTCACCCGCATCCAGCTTGGCCAGGCGCGTGTTGACGTTGCCGCGCAGAAAGCGGATCTGCAGGTCGGGGCGACGGGTCAGCAACTGGGCCTGGCGACGCAGGCTGGAGGTGCCCACGATGCTACCCAGGGGCAAGTCATCCAGGGAGGCATAGGTGTTGGAAACAAAGGCGTCGCGGGGGTCTTCGCGCTCGCAGATGCAAAAAAGGCCCAGGCCTTCAGGGAAGTCCATGGGCACGTCTTTCATCGAATGCACGGCGATGTCGGCTTCGTTCTCCAGCAGCGCGGTTTCCAGTTCCTTGACGAACAAGCCCTTGCCGCCAATTTTCGACAGTGGCGAGTCCAGCAATTTATCGCCGCGACTGACCATGGGTACCAGGGTCACCCTGAGGCCAGGGTGGGCCTGCTCAAGGCGTGCTTTGACGTATTCGGCCTGCCATAAGGCCAGGGCACTTTTACGGGTGGCGATGCGGATTTCGCGAGAAGACATGGATCAATCCGTACTGAATAGATACGGCAGATAATAACAGCTCAGGCAAATACGCTTTGATTTGAATCAGCAAGTGCGGGGCCTCCCTGGCCGCGTCGCACCGGGATAAGGACTGCGCAGCTCGCCAGGGCCTCTGGGTTAAAGCTGCTGCATCATCTTGCGCACGCCGGCGACATGGCGCCGACTGACGATCAAGGCATCGCCATTGAGCCCCTTCAGGAACAGCTGAAAGTGCCCCAGGGGCGTGCGTTGCAAGCGTTCGATACGCTCACGGGCCACCAGCGCATTGCGATGGATACGCACGAAGCGGTCGCCGAATTCATCTTCCAGGGCTTTGAGCGGCTCATCGAGCAACACTTCACCGGCTTCGTGGCGCAAGGTTACGTATTTATGGTCGGCGATAAAATAAACCACCTGACCGAGGGGAATCAGCTCGATGCCCTTGCGGGTGCGTGCACTGATATGGCTGCGGGGGCCGTTACCACTCTGGGCGGCAGGCTGGGTCAGGGCTGCGAGCTGAACACGGCTGGGGCGCTCGGCTTTCTTCAAGGCCTTGAGCAATGCTTCGCCAGTCACCGGCTTGACGAGAAAACTGACACCGCTGTCTTCCAGCGTCTGTGCAGAAAACTCTTCCTCGGCCGCGCATAACACCACCGCAGGGGGCGACTCGCGTTCGCTCAGGCGGGCGGCAACTTGCAGACCATCGAGGCCCGGCATACGGATATCGAGCAACACCACATCCGGCTTGAGGCTGTCGATCAACGTCAACGCCTCCTCGCCGCTGGTGGCGCTCGGCTCAAGAACTGTATAACCCTCGAGTTCACTGACCAGACGGCTCAGTCGCTCGCGGGCTTGGGGTTCGTCATCAACGATCAGGACATTCATATAGCGCTGGATTCCTGCGTGAGTCTCGCACAAGGATAGCGTAGACAGGTGCGGTGACTTGCGTCACAGCGATCCACGCTAAGACTAGCGCGAGCGGCAAAAAGTGCCCTGGGAGCGGCACCCAAATTTACCCGGACCTGTTCAATAGCGCCCAAGACCCGCTGCATTCGCGCAGCGTCGTAGGGTTTGCTGATACACAATCCGAATACCCCCCTTTTTTAATGGATAGTCTGGGCTCTGACCGCATGACCCGACTTTGGTGCATTCACACACGCTCAGTCCAACTGTAGACGCTCGCTGAGACGATATTGCTCAATCGTCAAATATCGTTTCAATAAGAACCTGCTCCCAGTCTCGTCCCGGACGCGGTCGGCGGCAAGGCACTTAGCCATCCTTTGCACAAATAAAATTGCCGTCCGCCCACAGCACCGCGTCTGCGGACAACCCTGTTATTATCGGCGGCACACCTCCACGCCTCTTTTAAGCAGATCACGAGCGAATCCATGAGCACCGACAAGACCAACCAGTCCTGGGGCGGCCGCTTCAGTGAACCCGTCGACGCCTTCGTCGCGCGCTTCACCGCCTCCGTCACCTTCGACCAGCGCCTGTACCGCCACGACATCATGGGCTCCATCGCCCATGCCACGATGCTGGCCAAGGTCGGCGTACTGACCGACGCCGAGCGCGACAGCATCATCGATGGTCTGACCACCATCCGTGGCGAGATCGAAGCCGGTACGTTCGACTGGCGCGTCGACCTGGAAGACGTGCACATGAACATCGAGGCTCGCCTCACCGATCGCATCGGTGTGACCGGCAAGAAGCTGCACACCGGTCGCAGTCGTAACGACCAGGTGGCCACCGATATCCGCCTGTGGCTGCGCGATGAAATCGACTTGATCCTGGCTGAAATCACCCGCTTGCAGAAAGGTTTGCTGGAACAGGCCGAGCGTGAATCGGACACCATCATGCCCGGTTTCACTCACCTGCAGACCGCTCAGCCCGTGACCTTCGGCCACCACCTGCTGGCCTGGTTCGAAATGCTCAGCCGCGATTACGAGCGCCTGGTGGATTGCCGCAAGCGCACCAACCGCATGCCGTTGGGCAGCGCCGCGCTGGCGGGCACCACCTACCCGATCGACCGCGAGTACACCGCGCAGCTGCTGGGTTTCGACGCCGTCGGCGGCAACTCCCTGGACGGCGTGTCGGACCGAGATTTCGCCATCGAATTCTGCGCCGCCGCGAGCATCGCGATGATGCACCTGTCGCGCTTCTCCGAAGAGTTGGTGCTGTGGACCAGCGCGCAATTCCAGTTCATCGACCTGCCGGACCGTTTCTGCACCGGCAGTTCGATCATGCCGCAAAAGAAAAACCCCGACGTGCCCGAGCTGGTGCGTGGCAAGAGCGGCCGCGTATTCGGCGCACTGATGGGCCTGCTGACCCTGATGAAAGGCCAGCCGCTGGCCTACAACAAGGATAACCAGGAAGACAAGGAGCCGCTGTTCGATGCCGCCGACACCCTGCGCGACTCACTGCGTGCGTTTGCCGACATGATCCCGGCGATCAAGCCCAAGCACGCGATCATGCGCGAAGCAGCCTTGCGGGGTTTCTCCACCGCGACCGACCTGGCCGACTACCTGGTGCGGCGTGGTCTGCCGTTCCGTGACTGCCATGAAATCGTGGGCCATGCCGTGAAATATGGCGTGGACACCGGCAAGGACCTGGCTGAAATGAGCCTGGAAGAATTGCGCCAGTTCAGCGACCAGATCGAGCAGGACGTGTTCGCCGTGCTGACCCTGGAAGGCTCGGTGAATGCCCGTAATCACGTAGGCGGCACCGCGCCGGCGCAGGTGAAGGCAGCAGTGGTACGCGGCCAGGCCCTGCTCGCCAGCCGCTGAATAAAATGTGGGAGGGGGGCTTGTCCCCTCCCACACTTGATTACTTTTTAGCCGCAATCATCGCCATAAACCCAGGCATCGCCGCCTGCCGGTCCGCCTCGACCTTTTGCGCATTGGGCATCGCATTCAAACGCTCCAGCAGCGCCTTCGCCTTCGGCATTTCAGCCAGCAAGTCCAGCCCAAACAGTTTCTCGCCCACGGCACAGGCGAGATTCATGCTGTACATGAAATACAGATCGGCAATGGTGAAGAGCTCCCCTGCTACATAAGGCGCGAACTTGCCGTGCCGGCCTAAACTTCCTACTCCAAGCAACAATTCAGCTCGGGCTTTCTCCTTGATCGCCTCCGGCACCTGCATGCCAAAGAACGCCTCGGCGAAGCACGCCCGTGCGGGCAATTCAATGTACAACTCGATCTCCCTGCACAACGCCAGCACCTGGGCGCGCTGGAACGGCTCGGCCGGCAGCAGCGCAGGCCCTTCCTGAGTCTGCTCGATGTATTCGAGGATCACGCTGGTTTCATTGATGAAGCCTTGCTTGACGCCGAGCACCGGCACTTTGCCTCGTGGGCTCACCGCCAGGGCTTCAGGCGTTTGTCCTGCATAAAAAGGCACCTCTTCGAAAGGTAGGCCTTTCTCCATCAGCGCCAGCTTGACCATGTTGTAGTAGTTGCTGACCGAAAAACCGTAGAGCTTGAGCATTGCGAACGCCTCCAGGCCGGGTGTGGGGTTGGCTGCAAGCGTTATAGACGCTGAGGCGCGGCCTGACCAGCAGCATCACCCGCCTGAATGGAGTTAGACTGGCGCCCTTTCCTTGAGGAGCCTGCCATGAGCGAGCCGACCGATATCGACAACGACGAAGAAGAATTCACCGAAAACACGCTGATCGAAGCGATTGAAAACCAGATCGAAAGCGACAACCCGCCAGCGGCCAAGGCCACGTTCAACAAACTGACGCTGGTCGGTTATGAGCGCGAAGAGATTCTGAATCTCATGGCCCATGTGCTGGCCTTCGAGATCGATGCAATGCTGGACGAAGACCGCGCTTTTGATACCCAGTGGTATGAAACAGCGCTGCGAGCATTGCCTGAGTTGCCGCCGGAAAAACAATAACCCTCGGGCGCGCAGCAACACGCTGGACAGTTCGGCAAAGTGCGTTCACCTTATGGCCTGCTAGCCTCTAATAAATTTTAGAAAGTCTGGAGTCCTTATGTCGTATACCCCTGAGTTGGTTGCCGAACTGGAAATCCTTGTACTCTTCCCCCTGGACAGCACCAAGGAAGGTCTGAAAGTCCATCAGACCGCCGCCCCCACTGCCATCGCCGCTGCCAAGCGTCTCCATGCGAAAGGGCTCATCGACCAACCGGATGGAGGCTATCTGACCAGTCTTGGCCGGGACGCCGCCGAGCAAGCGCAGACCTTGCTGACTATCTTGACCACCGCCTCCACCAAAGAAGCCGCCTGACACCTGATCCCGCCCATGGAGTCCGCCCCTCTGCGGATTCCACGGGCGTTGCTGTGCAAGGTGCAAAATTCTGGCGCCAACCGCCATTTCCCTCTAAACCTCCTACGCTACTGCCTGTAAACTCCTACACGGCCGCCCACGTCGGGCCCTGCGAGCCACCGAATTCGACATGACCCGCACCCATGAAATCCGCCCCGACCTGGACGAAGGCATCGACCGTAAGGTGCTGACCCAATTGCGCGCGCGTTTCATGGCCCTCAATGAAGGCCGCATGGCCCGGGCCGTCGAAGGGTTGACCCCGCGCCAACAAAGCGTGCTCACCTTGTTGCCGCTGTTTTTCCACGTTAATCACCCTTTGCTGCCGGGCTATGTCTCCAGCGGCACACCGGCCGGGCTTTCGAACTTCGAACCCGATGCCCAGGCTCTGGCCGAAGCCCAGCGCCTGACCCGTTCTTTCTCCTACAAACCGCGCCATGGCAACCCGCCCCGCCCGATCCACGGTCTGTTCCTGATGGGCAGCCTGGGCACGTTGGCCCAGGCGGATCAAAGCGATATGGACGTGTGGGTGTGCCACGCTCCGGACCTGAATGAAAACGAGCTGGCCGAGCTGCGCAAGAAGTGCCAGCTGCTGGAAGCCTGGGCTCAGACCATGGGTGCCGAGGCGCATTTCTTTCTGATCGAACCGACGCGCTTTGTGCTCGGTGAACGGGACACCCAACTGAGTTCCGACGATTGCGGCACCACCCAGCACTATTTGCTGCTGGACGAGTTCTACCGCACCGCCATCTGGCTGGCCGGGCGCACGCCGATCTGGTGGCTGGTCCCGGTGTACGAAGAAAGCCGCTATGCCGAGTTCACCCACACGCTGATCTCCAAACGCTTCATTCGCGCCGACGAAACCCTCGATCTCGGCCATCTGGCGCGCATTCCTCCGGGGGAATTCATCGGCGCCGGGCTGTGGCAACTGTTCAAGGGCATCGAGTCGCCCTATAAATCGGTGCTCAAGCTGCTGCTGACCGAGGTCTACGCCAGCGAACACCCCAAGGTGCACTGCCTGAGCCTGCGCTTCAAGCGCGCGGTGTTTGCCAATCAGCTGGACCTGGACGAGCTGGACCCGTACATCGTGGTCTACCGCCGCATCGAGGAATACCTCAAGGCCCGCAATGAACCCGAACGCCTGGAACTGGTGCGGCGCAGCCTGTACCTGAAGGTCAACCGCAAGCTCAGCGCCGGCCAGCGAACCTCCAGTTGGCAACGACTGCTGCTCGAACGCCTGGCCGATGAGTGGGGTTGGGACCAGCGCCAATTGGCCCTGCTGGACAGCCGCAGCCAATGGAAAGTGCGTCAGGTCGCCTCCGAGCGCCGTGCCCTGGTCAACGAGCTGAACTACAGCTACCGCTTCCTCACCCAGTTCGCCCGTACGGAACAGACCGTCAGCCTGATCAACAAGCGCGACCTCAATGTGCTGGGCCGGCGCTTGTACGCAGCCTTTGAACGCAAGGCCGGCAAGGTCGAGTTCATCAACCCCGGGATTGCCCCGGACCTGGCCGAAGACACCCTGACCCTGGTGCATTCACCCAACCGCAAAGAGCCGGGCCAGCACCATTGGGGCCTGTATAACGGCAACCTCACGGCCCTGGAATGGGAGCACTTCGCGCCGATCAAACGCAGCCGCGACCTGCTGGAAATGCTCACCTGGTGCCATCGCAACGGTGTGATCGACAGCAGCACGCGCCTGGCGCTGCACCCCGGCGCCAGCGACATGACCGAGTTTGAGCTGTTCAACCTGCTGGGCAGCCTGCAACAGACCATCGCCCTGCCCCTGGCCAGCGTCGATGAAGCGCGCCTGTTGCGTTCGGCGGTACCGGAAGAAGTGCTGTTGCTGATTAACGTCGGCGTCGACCCACTCAAGCATCACCGTGACCTGAATATTCTGATGACCACCGAGCGCACCGACTCCCTGAGTTATGCCGGCGTGCGTGAAAACCTGGTATTGACCTTGGACCAGGTCACGCTCAATAGCTGGAACGAGGTGATGGTCAGCCGCTACGACGGCCCCCATGCGCTGCTCGACTGCCTGCGCGACTACCTCAACCAACTGCCGCCGGCTCATTTGCCGCGGTTGCGGGTGCGCTGTTTCTGTCACAACCGAGCGCAGTTCATTGCCCAGCGCGTCGAAGAAATATTCGACACCGCACAGCATCTGCTGCTCGGCCAAAGCAACCACCGCTACCTGCTCCAGGTGCAGCAGCACTATCACGTCATGGAACTGATTCCCGGCCAAGCCACCCACGTGTCACTGCCAACCGAGGACGCCTTGGTCGCCTACCTCAGCGAAGAGCTGGCCAGCTACAGCCCGTGGCACCTGGACGCCATGGCGCTGGAAGACCACGACCTGGCGCTGCTGCTGCCCATGGGCCAGGCCGATTGCATACAAGTGTTCTATCGGGTCAATGAAGGCTTCGCCGAGCTGTATGTGCTCGACGAATTCAACGCGCTCTGGCAGCAGCGCTTGCCGTTCCATGATGAACAGAGCCTGTTGGCACCGCTGCAGCGGTTCCTGCTGTCGATCATCTATCGCCGCGAAGCGCTGTCACCGCTGGACACCCAACAGCCGCTGGGCGAAGTACAAACGCTGTACTACCAACTGTTGCCATCGGGCAGCGCCCGCGCACGCGTTGTCGAACCAAGGCCGGCGCCGCAACACCCGGCCAACAAGCCGTTTTATGACGTGCAGGCGATTATCGGCAAGGCGGCGCCCGGCCAGGTGGGTGTCACGCTGTACTGCAATCAGCGGGAATTTTCCGAAATGGAGTTTGGCGACCAGCTGTTTGCGGTGGTCGCCCGGGAGATCATCGGGCAGCGCCGCGAGTCCGAGCGTTACCGTTGCTACATCACCGACCTGGACCTGTCGGGCCTGCTGGGCGACGTGCAAAGCCCGAGCAATCTGTACCTGCGCTACAAGGCCGAGCTGGAGCTCGCGCTCAATGAAGCGCTGAGCCAGATTTAAAGCGGGAAGGCGCCGCCGTCTTTGGGCTGGCCTTCGACACTCAGCAATTCAAGCTTGAGGGTCTTGCCGCCCGGTGCGGGCCAATCGATGTGCTGGCCCACTTGCAGGCCCAGCAAAGCACTGCCGACCGGCGCCAGGATCGAGATCTTGCCTTCATCGGCATTCGCGTCCTTGGGGTAAACCAGGGTCAGGTGATAGTCCTTGCCACTGCCTTGTTCACGGCAATGCACGCTGGAGTTCATGGTCACGACAGTTGCAGGCACTTCATCGTGACCAACCACGTCTTCGGCGCGGTCGAGTTCGGCCTGCAACGCTTCGACGCCGGGAAACTCGTCGCCCAAGCGGTCGATCAGTTGCTCCAGACGCTGCACGTCAAGACGGGTGAGAATGATGGACGGTGCGGTGGTCATGATTCAGGCAGACTCCTTTTTTCTGCACAAAAAAGCAAAACCCCGCCAGGAAAAGGCGGGGTTCTCACGGGCCTCGATGAGTTGAGGCGTACCCGGACACTACCACAGCGTCACAAATAAACAAGATGGCGTCAGGCTTGGGCCCGGCGCTGCTCGGCCTGCGCGCAGATCACTCGGCGCCGGGCATCGTCGGCGGAGCGCCATTCGCGGATGTCTTCGACATGCCGGAAGCAGCCGAGGCAGACTTTTTGCTCATCCAGGCGACACAAACTGATACAAGGCGACGGCACTGCCGGGCTGACGTTGCTGAACAGCGGCTTGGGCGGGCGTACGAGGGCAGGCTGGGTCACTGTCAGATCTCGTCGAAGTCCAGCTCGGCGCCGGTATATTCCTCGACCAGCCGCGTGAGCATCTCGCCCAACAACTCTTCACTTTTGTCGCACTGCCATTTGCCGCTGTCTTCGTCGTAGTCGAAGTGAACGCCACCGGAGCGCGCCGCCAGCCACAACTGACGCAGCGGTTCCTGGCGACTGAAGATCAGTTGCTGCCCGCTCTCGAATTTGACGGTCAGCACACCGGCCGAGTTTTCCAGATCCACATCCAGGTCGCTGTCGTCGAAAATATCTTCCAGCTTCTCCTGGGTGGCATCCACCAGGTCGTGAAAACGGGCTTCGGTCAAACTCATTGTGGCAACCTCAAAAGTGTCTGGTTCTGCTCAAGCGCCGCACGATACGGACGCGCCCCGCCGATTGCAAAGGATACCGATTTCAACGCGATTGACGGCGTGAAATATCCTCAAACAGCGTAGTCCGCTTCCCGACCCTCTCGGCAAACCCCCGCCGGACGGGTATTCCGGCGCATAGGCAAGCTGGCGGGTGGTCGGTATACTCGGGCGCAATTAATGCACATTCAAGGATTTCGCCATGAAGCGCCTGATCTCTTCCCTTGCTGCGCTCGTCGCGGTCGCTTGCCTCGTTAGTGCCTGTGGTCAAAAAGGCCCGCTGTACCTGCCCGACGACAGCAAAGACCCGAACGAACAGGCGCAGTCGTCGCAAAAGCCATCGAAAGCGCACAAGCACGACACTTACTAAGGGACCCTCATGGACGCTTTTAACTACCGGGACGGCGAGCTGTTCGCGGAAGGCGTGGCGCTGTCTGCGATTGCCGAGCGCTTTGGCACCCCGACGTATGTGTATTCCCGCGCACATATCGAAGCGCAATACCGCTCGTTCACCGACCCGCTGGAAGGCGTGCCGCACCTGGTGTGCTACGCGGTGAAAGCCAACTCCAACCTGGGTGTACTCAATGTCCTGGCGCGTCTGGGCGCTGGTTTTGACATTGTGTCCCGTGGGGAACTCGAACGTGTATTGGCCGCCGGTGGCCAGGCCGACAAGATCGTGTTCTCCGGCGTCGGCAAGAGCCGCGAAGACATGCGCCGCGCCCTGGAAGTGGGTGTGCACTGCTTCAACATCGAGTCCACCGACGAGCTGGAGCGCCTGCAGGTCGTGGCCGCCGAGATGGGCGTTCGCGCGCCGATCTCCCTGCGCGTCAACCCGGACGTCGATGCGGGCACCCACCCGTACATTTCCACCGGCCTCAAGGAGAACAAGTTCGGCATCGCCATTGCCGACGCCGAAGACGTGTACATCCGCGCCGCCCAATTGCCGAACCTGGACGTGTTGGGCGTCGACTGCCATATCGGCTCGCAACTGACCACCCTGCCGCCGTTCCTGGATGCGCTCGACCGCCTGCTGGCGCTGATCGACCGCCTCGGCGATTGCGGCATCTACCTGCACCACATCGATCTGGGTGGCGGTGTGGGCGTGCGTTATCGCGATGAAGAACCGCCGTTGATCGCCGACTACATCAAGGCGGTGCGCGAGCGTATCGAAGGCCGCGATCTGACGCTGATGTTCGAGCCGGGCCGCTACATCGTCGCCAATGCCGGTTTGCTGCTGACCCAGGTCGAGTACCTCAAGCACACTGAGCACAAGGACTTCGCCATCGTCGACGCGGCGATGAACGACCTGATCCGCCCGGCGCTGTACCAGGCCTGGATGAATGTCACCGCCGTTGCCCCTCGCGACAGCGAAACGCGCGCGTACGACATCGTCGGCCCGATCTGTGAGACCGGCGACTTCCTGGCCAAGGATCGTCAGCTGGCCCTGGAGGAAGGCGACCTGCTGGCCGTGCATTCGGCCGGTGCCTATGGGTTTGTCATGAGTTCCAACTACAACACGCGCGGGCGAGCCGCCGAGGTGCTGGTGGACGGTGATCAAGCGTTCGAAGTGCGTCGCCGCGAGACGGTAGCCGAGTTGTATGCTGGCGAAAGCCTGCTGCCGGAGTAAGCCATGCTGCTGCGTTTTACCAAGATGCACGGGCTGGGCAATGACTTCATGGTTCTCGACCTGGTCAGCCAGCACGCACACATCCTGCCCAAGCACGCCAAACAATGGGGCGACCGGCATACCGGTGTCGGCTTCGACCAATTATTGCTGGTGGAAGCGCCGACCAACCCGGAGGTGGATTTCCGTTATCGGATCTTCAACTCTGATGGCTCTGAAGTGGAACAGTGCGGCAACGGTGCGCGCTGCTTTGCGCGCTTCGTGCTGGACAAGCGCCTGACCGCCAAGCGCCAGATCCGCGTCGAGACCAAAGGCGGCGTGATCGAACTGGATATCCGCAGTGACGGCCAGATCAGCGTCAACATGGGCGCGCCACGCCTGGTGCCGGCGGACATTCCGTTCCAGGCGCCCGAGCAGGCCCTCAGTTATGCGCTGGAGGTGGACGGCAACAGCGTGGATATCGCCGCCGTGTCCATGGGCAATCCCCATGCGGTGCTGCGGGTCAATGACATCAACAATGCGCCCGTGCATGAACTGGGGCCGAAGATCGAACATCACCCGCGCTTTCCGGCGCGGGTTAATGTGGGCTTCCTGCAGGTGATCGACCGTTCCCGCGCGCAATTGCGTGTGTGGGAGCGCGGCGCCGGCGAAACCCAGGCCTGCGGCACCGGTGCCTGCGCCGCTGCCGTGGCCGCGATCAGCCAGGGGTGGATGGATTCACCGCTGCTGATCGACCTGCCGGGTGGGCGCTTGTCCATCGAATGGGCAGGCCCTGGCCACCCGGTGATGATGACCGGGCCGGCCTCGCGTGTATACGAAGGACAGGTCCGTCTATGAGCGAGCCAAGCCAATGACCGATAAGCCTCAAGTACCCGCACACGTCACCCCAAGTGAAAGCCTGGAGGCCGCTGCAGTCGCGGCGTACCTTGAGGCGCATGCGGATTTTTTCGTCGAGCACGAGCAATTGCTTCCGGCCTTGCGCATCCCCCACCAACGCGGCGATACCGTGTCGTTGGTGGAGCGGCAAATGCAGATCCTGCGCGAGCGCAATATCGAAATGCGCCACCGGCTCTCGCACCTGATGGATGTGGCCCGCGACAACGATCGCCTGTTCGACAAGACCCGTCGCCTGATCCTGACCCTGATGGACGCCGCCAGCCTGGAAGAAACGGTGATAGCTGTGGAAGACAGCCTGCGCCAGGACTTCCAGGTGCCGTTTGTCAGCCTGATCCTGTTCAGCGACAACCCGATGCCGGTGGGGCGTTGGGTCAGCGGTGGCGAAGCGCAAACCGCCATCGGCGGCCTGCTTTCCGAAGGCAAGACCATCAGCGGCACCCTGCGCGAGCATGAATTGGACTTCCTGTTTGGTGCCGAACAGCGCCAACAGATCGGCTCCACCGCCGTGGTTGCCCTCAGCCATCAAGGCCTGCATGGCGTACTGGCCATCGCCAGCCGCGATCCCGCGCATTACAAAAGCTCGGTGGGCACCCTGTTTTTGACCTACATCGCCGAAGTGCTGGGCCGCGTCTTGCCGCGTTTCACCACTGCCCTGCGCGCGGTGCGCTAGCCATGGAACGGCATCTGGACGCTTACTGCGCTCACCTGCGCAACGAGCGCCAGGTGTCGCCTCATACCCTGGAAGCCTACCGGCGGGACTTGAACAAGGTCCTGGCCTATTGCGAAAAGCAGCAGATCGCCAGCTGGAAAGCCCTGGATATCCAGAGCCTGCGCAGCCTGGTCGCACGGCTGCACCAGCAAGGCCAGTCCTCGCGTAGCCTGTCGCGCCTGCTGTCGGCGGTGCGCGGCCTCTATCACTACCTGAACCGCGAAGGCCTGTGTGACCACGACCCGGCCAGTGGCCTGTCGCCGCCTAAAGGCGAGCGCCGCCTGCCCAAGACCCTGGACACCGACCGCGCTCTGCAACTGCTCGATGGCGCGGTCGAGGATGACTTCCTGGCGCACCGCGACCAGGCGATCCTCGAGTTGTTCTACTCCTCGGGCCTGCGCCTGTCGGAGCTGACCGGCCTGAACCTCGATCAACTGGACCTGGCAGATGGGCTGGTGCAGGTGCTGGGTAAAGGCAGCAAGACGCGGGTGTTGCCCGTCGGCAGAAAAGCCCGTGAAGCCCTGCAACTGTGGTTGCCGTTGCGGGCGCTGGCCAATCCGCAAGACGACGCGGTATTTATCAGCCAACAGGGCCGACGCCTGGGGCCACGGGCCATTCAGTTGCGCGTAAAAGCCGCCGGCGAGCGCGAACTGGGGCAGAACCTGCACCCGCATATGCTCAGGCACTCCTTTGCCAGCCATATGCTGGAGTCGTCCCAGGACCTGCGCGCGGTACAGGAGCTGCTCGGCCACTCCGACATCAAGACCACGCAAATCTACACCCACCTCGACTTCCAGCACCTGGCAACGGTGTACGACAGCGCCCATCCACGGGCCAAACGCATCAAGGGCGGCGACTCATGAGCATCAAGCTGATCACCTTCGACCTGGACGACACGCTCTGGGACAACGTACCCGTCATCATCAGCGCCGAAGCGTCAATGCGCGAATGGTTGGCGCTCAACGCATCCAAGGTCGGCGACTTGCCCCTGGAGCATTTCGCCAGCCTGCGCCAACAGGTGCTGCAACGTCATCCTGAACTCAAACATCGCATCAGTATCCTGCGCCACCGGGTGTTGATGCATGCGTTTGAGGAGGCTGGTTATCCACAGCCTGAGGCCACGGAAATGGCCGACGTGTGTTTTGAAGCGTTCATTCATGCGCGGCATCAACTCACCGTCTTCCCCGAAGCCGAGCCGATGCTCAAAGCCCTGCGCCAGCACTTCCTGCTAGGGGTGATCACCAATGGCAATGCCGACGTACAACGCGTAGGCCTGGCGGACTACTTTCACTTTGCCTTGCGTGCCGAGGATATCGGCATCGCCAAGCCAGATGCGCGGTTGTTTCAGGAGGCATTACAGCGCGGCGGCGTGAAGGCCGAAGCGGCGGTGCATGTTGGCGATCACCCGGGCGATGACATTGCCGGGGCGCAACAGGCGGGGCTGCGAGCAGTGTGGTTCAACCCGGCGGGCAAGGCGTGGGAAGGGGATAAACTCCCGGATGCGCAAATTCGCAGCCTGACGCAATTGCCGGAGTTACTTCGCCGCTGGCAGTAACACCGATGGCCAAATGTGGGAGGGGGCTTGCCCCCGATTACGGTAGATCAGCCAGCCTATTTGGTGATTGATTCTCCGCTATCGGGGGCAAGCCCCCTCCCACATTTTGATCACCACAAGGCTCGAATAAATCAGCAGGCATGAAAAAACCCGCAGCGACGGCGGGCTCTTTCAGCAAGCAGGTGGCTGACCTCAGATAGGACGGCTGCCGTACTTGTTATCCGGCTTCTTCGGTGGATCAGCCACCACGTTGGGCTCGACTTCGACCACTTTGCCGCCTTTGGCGAGGAATTCTTCCATCGCACGGGCCAGGGCATCGCGTTCTTTGTTCTTGGCTTCAACGCTGGGCAGCTCGTCTACCGAAACAGCCGCCTTGGCCTTGCCTTTGGCTTTGGGCGCGACATCATCGCCAGCACTGTCATCGAGGTCTTCGGCAACGTCATCAGCCGCCGCTTCAAGACTTTCCTCAGTGTCGTCTTCGTCACCTACTTCGAGGTCGTCGTTTTCCAGATCATCGTCGCTCATGTTCTACCTCATGACTTGCGAAAAGCAGATTAGTTATAGCCCAGCTTCACCCTCTGTCGAGGTCGCCGGAAAAAAATCAACATCCACTGGATCACCAGTGGCTTATGCCCCTTCACCGTGCAAGGTGGCGAGGACTTTACGAGTACCGCCATGATCACGGTGCTCGCCCAGATAAACACCTTGCCAGGTCCCCATCGCCAAGCGGCCAGCCTTCACCGGCAAACTCAGCTGGCAGCCCAGGAGACTGGCCTTGAAGTGCGCCGGCAGATCATCCGGACCTTCGTCGTTGTGTTCAAACCCTGCATGGCCTTGCGGCACCAGCAAGTTGAAGAAACGCTCGAAGTCACGGCGAACCGCCGGGTCGGCATTCTCGTTGACCGTCAACGAGGCCGAGGTGTGCTGCAGCCACAGATGCAACAGGCCCACGCGACACGCCTTCAATTCAGGCAAGCCGGCGAGCAACTCGTCGGTCACCAGGTGAAAGCCCCGGGGCTTGGCCCGCAGGGTAATCAGGGTCTGTTGCCACATACAGTTCTCCGCCCATCGGCGCGCATTCTAGCGCGCTCTGGAAAAAAACAAAGTGCCGAATACGCCTACATGTCTGTAAGACATTCGCACCCTTAAAAGTGCCGTGTAGATCCCATCACAAAGTTGACGAAAAACCCATGCCACTTATAGGCAGAGACAAACGCCAGACAAAAAAATGCCCGGCAAGCCGGGCATCTTTTTTTCGCGTACTTACAGGTTGTAGCCACGCTCGTTATGTTGCGCCAGGTCGAGACCGACCGCCTCTTCCTCTTCGGTGACGCGCAGGCCCATGACCATGTCCAGCACCTTGAGGATCACGTAGGTGACGATCGCCGTGTAGATCACGGTGAAGCCGACGCCTTTGCACTGGATCCACACCTGGGCGGCGATGTCAGTGGTAGCGGCGTTGAAGCCACCCATCGACGGAGCCGCGAATACGCCGGTCAGGATCGCGCCGAGGATACCGCCGATACCGTGCACGCCGAAGGCGTCCAGGGAGTCGTCGTAGCCCAGCTTGCGCTTGAGGGTAGTGGCGCAGAAGAAACACACCACGCCCGCCGCCAGGCCAATGACCAGGGCGCCCATCGGACCCACGGTGCCAGCCGCCGGAGTGATCGCAACCAGGCCGGCCACCACACCCGAGGCGATGCCCAGTGCGCTCGGCTTGCCGTGGGTGATCCACTCGGCGAACATCCAGCCCAACGCCGCCGCAGCGGTAGCAATCTGGGTAACCAGCATCGCCATGCCGGCCGTGCCGTTGGCTGCGGCAGCGGAACCGGCGTTAAAGCCGAACCAGCCGATCCACAGCATGGCCGCGCCGATCAAGGTGTAACCCAGGTTGTGCGGGGCCATCGGGGTGGTCGGGAAGCCTTTACGTTTGCCGAGCACCAGGCACGCCACCAGGCCAGCCACACCGGCGTTGATGTGCACCACGGTGCCACCGGCGAAGTCCAGCACGCCCCAGTCCCACATCAGGCCGCCGTTGCCGCTCCAGACCATGTGCGCAATCGGCGCATAGACCAGCGTGAACCAGATGCCCATGAAAATCAGCATCGCGGAGAACTTCATGCGCTCGGCGAAGGCACCGACGATCAGCGCCGGAGTGATGATGGCGAACGTCATCTGGAAGGTGATGAACACCGCTTCCGGGAACAGCGCCGCAGGCCCGGTAATGCTGGCTGGAGTGACCCCTGCCAGGAACGCCTTGCCCATGCCGCCGAAGAAGGAGTTGAAGTTGACGACGCCCTGCTCCATACCGGTGGTATCGAACGCAATGCTGTAACCGTAGACGACCCACAGGATGCTGATCAGGCCAGTGATGGCAAAGCATTGCATCATCACCGACAGAATATTCTTGGAGCGGACCATGCCGCCGTAGAACAGCGCCAAGCCAGGAATGGTCATGAACAGCACCAGTGCGGTGGCGGTCAGCATCCAGGCAGTGTCGCCGGAGTTGAGGACTGGAGCCGCCACTTCGTCTGCCGCCATTGCAAGGCTTGGCATTACGATGGACAACAGGGCTCCGAGCCCTGCGAATGTACGCAGAGTCATAGTGTTTTCTCCTGGGGCGTTGGGGTTTGGCGGCTTAGATTGCGTCGGTATCGGTTTCGCCGGTACGGATGCGGATAGCCTGTTCCAGATTGACCACGAAGATCTTGCCGTCACCGATCTTGCCGGTGTTGGCGGCCTTGGTTATCGCCTCGATAACCCGGTCAAGATCCTTGTCGTCAATGGCGACATCAATCTTCACCTTCGGCAGGAAATCGACCACATATTCCGCGCCGCGATACAGCTCGGTATGACCCTTCTGCCGACCGAAGCCCTTGACCTCAGTAACGGTAATGCCCTGCACGCCGATCTCGGACAGTGACTCGCGTACGTCGTCCAACTTGAACGGCTTGATGATGGCAGTGACTAGCTTCATGAAAACTCTCTCCCGAATTGGTGGACTTGCCCCAGGAAAACAAACCCGTCTCAAGTCTAAGCGCAGTGCCTGGCTTTGTAACGCATCGTCGCCTCGGCATTTACCGTGGCGACGCCAGCGAACCACTGGTGACGAAACCTGTACCCCTGATCCGTCGGCGCACTGCATTCGTCACAGCGACTGCATCAGTGCATGGGTCATGATCGTCTAAGCAGAAACCTTGCCAGCTCCGTAAAAATCACTGAAATCAGTCCGTTGCCCACTCATGCCCACCTGCGGGGCGTTCCGGCGGTGGCGATGCGCATCAAAACAGTGCGAGAGCGCCCATCCCGATGCGCGAAAAGCGTGCGCGCCAGGGCCGTGAAAAGACTATAGACGCTGCGTGATACACTGCCGGCCAACTGTTTTCCGGAATATTTCCCATGCTCGCGCCCAAAGACTTCCTCGACGCCCTGAGCGGCCACGCCTCTCGCCTGTTCAGCGGCGACACCCCGCTGCCCCGCAATGAAATCGAAAGCCAGTTCAAGGCACTGCTGCAAAGTGGCTTCAGCAAGCTCGATCTGGTGAGCCGTGAAGAGTTCGACAGCCAGATGGTGGTGCTCGCCCGCACGCGTGCGCGGCTTGAAAGCCTGGAGGCAAAAGTGGCGGAACTGGAAGCGCGGTTGACGCCACCGTCTGCCCAATAGTGTGGGAGGGGGTTTGCCCCCGATAGTGATTTATCAGCTGATGAACGCTTTGCTGACACACCGCTATCGGGGGCAAGCCCCCTCCCACATTAGCCCCGCGTTGTCGCCTGGATACGTTCTGTAAAACCTCCCCCGCTTTGCTTTTCCCACCCTCGTCTACCCTTGAATAACCCGCAGGAAGCGGCCCCATTCAAGGATCGAGCATGTCCCTCGCCATCGTCCACAGTCGCGCCCAGATCGGCGTTGAAGCCCCCGTCGTCACGGTTGAAGTGCATATGGCTAATGGCTTGCCATCACTGACGCTGGTGGGCTTGCCTGAGACGGCGGTAAAGGAAAGCAAGGACCGTGTACGCAGCGCCATTCTCAATTCGGCCCTGCAATATCCGCCGCGTCGCATCACCCTCAACCTCGCGCCCGCCGACCTGCCCAAGGACGGCGGGCGTTTTGATTTGGCGATTGCCCTGGGGATCCTGGCGGCCAGTATGCAGGTGCCGGCGTTGATGCTCGATGACGTTGAGTGCCTGGGCGAGTTGGCACTGTCGGGCGAGGTACGCGCGGTGAAAGGCGTTTTGCCGGCCGCACTGGCGGCGCGCAAGGCCGGGCGCACCTTGATAGTGCCCAGGGCGAATGCTGAGGAAGCGTGCCTGGCATCGGGGTTGAAGGTGATTGCGGTGGACCACTTGCTGCAGGTGGTGGCGCACCTGAACGGGCATGTACCGATCGAGCCCTACCAGTCCGACGGCTTGCTGTATTTGAACAAACCTTACCCGGACCTCAGTGAAGTACAGGGCCAGTTGGCTGCCAAGCGTGCCTTGCTGATCGCCGCTGCGGGGGCGCACAACCTATTATTCAGCGGGCCACCCGGCACCGGCAAGACCTTGCTCGCCAGCCGCCTGCCGGGTTTGCTGCCACCACTGAGTGAGCACGAAGCGCTGGAAGTCGCGGCAATTCAATCGGTGGTCAGCCTGGCACCGCTGAGCCATTGGCCGCAACGGCCGTTTCGCCAGCCGCACCACTCGGCGTCGGGCCCCGCGCTGGTCGGCGGCGGATCGAAGCCGCAACCGGGGGAAATCACCCTGGCCCACCACGGCGTGCTGTTCCTCGATGAGTTGCCGGAGTTCGATCGCAAAGTCCTGGAGGTGCTGCGTGAGCCACTTGAGTCGGGGCATATCGTGATTTCCCGCGCCCGCGACCGGGTGAGCTTCCCGGCACGCTTCCAACTGGTCGCGGCGATGAACCCCTGCCCTTGCGGCTATCTGGGCGAACCCAGCGGTCGCTGTCGTTGTACGCCGGAGCAGATCCAACGCTATCGCAACAAGCTGTCCGGGCCGCTGCTGGACCGGATCGATTTGCACCTGACCGTGGCGCGGGAGGCCACGGCACTGAGCCCGGCACAACAGACCGGTGACAACACTGCGAAAGCTTCCGCAGCAGTGGCCGATGCTCGGGAACGCCAGCACCGACGCCAAGGATGCGCCAACGCCTTCCTCGACCTGCCGGGGTTGCGCGAGTACTGCAAGCTGGCAAAGGTTGATGAAGGCTGGTTGGAAAGCGCATGCGAACGACTGACGCTGTCGCTGCGGGCGGCCCACCGGTTACTCAAGGTAGCGCGTACCCTGGCGGACCTGGAACAAACAGAGAACATCGCTCGCCACCATCTGCAAGAGGCCTTGCAGTACCGTCCGGCGGCGAGCACGTGAGCCCTGCGCCCGCGCATTCTGAATGGCGGTGGCTTAGCGGAACCGGTCTACTTCATGCCGCAGGCCCGCCGCCAGGGTCTCCAGTTCCTTGGCGGTGATCGCCAGGTTCGACACCACTTCACGCTGCTCGCTGTTAGCCAGCGCAATGCTCTGCAGGTTGCTGCTGAGCAAGGTCGCGGTGCTGCTCTGCTCCTGGGTAGCGGTGGTGATGGCGGCGAACTGCTGACCAGCCGAGCGGCTCTGCTCGTCGATGCGCGCCAGGGCCGAGGCCACGTCGGCATTGCGCGACAGGCCTTCCTGCATCAGCACATTGCCGTGTTCCATGGTGCTGATGGCATTCCCGGTTTCCTGCTGGATGCTCTGGATCATGCCGGAAATTTCATCAGTGGCCTGGCGGGTGCGCGAGGCCAGGTTGCGCACTTCGTCAGCGACCACGGCAAAGCCACGGCCTTGCTCGCCCGCGCGGGCAGCTTCGATGGCGGCATTCAGCGCCAGCAAATTGGTCTGTTCCGCGATCGACGTAATCACGCCAACGATGCCGCCGATTTCCTGGGAACGCTGGCCCAAAGTGTTGATCACCGTCGCGGTGCTGTTCAGGGCGGTGGCGATATGTTCCAGGGACGACGAGGCCTCCTGCATCGAGGCACGCCCGATGCGGGTCTGCTGGGCATTTTCCTGGGCCAGACGCTCGGTGCTGCCCATGTTGTCAGCGATATTCAGGGAGGTGGCGCTGAACTCTTCCACCGCGCCCGCCATGCTGGTGATCTCGCCGGACTGCTGTTCCATGCCTTCATAGGCACCGCCAGACAAACCGGACAACGCCTGGGCACGGCTGTTGACCTCTTCAGCCGCCTTGCGGATGTGCGAAACCATGGTCGACAGCGCTTCGCCCATCTGGTTGAAGCTGCGCGCCAGCTGGCCGATTTCGTCATGGCTGGAAACATTCAGGCGCGCGCTCAGGTCGCCTGCACCGAGCGCTTCGGCTTGGCGCACCAGGTCACTCAAGGGCGCGAGCTTGCTGCGCAACAGCCACACGGTGGCGCCCACCGCCAACAGCATGGCCAGCACGCTGCCGATGACCAGGCGCAGGCCGACGTCCCAGGTCACTGCACGAATCTCAGCCTTCGGCATGCTTGCCACCACCGCCCAGGGGCCGCCCTCGAACGGTACCGAAACGCTGTAGAAATCTTCGTTCTTGTCGCTCCAGAAGCGCCCTTCACCCGGCTTCTTCGCCAGGTCGAGCATCACCGGAATGGCTTGATCCAAGGCTTGTACACCGGCCGGCGGCACCAGCCAGTGCTTCTGTTCATCCAGCAACGAGAGGGAGCCGGTCTGGCCGATACGGAAGCGCTTGAGATTGTCGAACTGGGCTTTCTGCTCGTCGGTGTAGTCGAAACCGATGAACAGCACCGCAATGACTTTTCCGCTGGCGTCACGCACCGGGCTGTACTGGGTCATGTACGAGCGATCGAACAACACTGCCCGACCGATGTAGGTCTGTCCGCTGAGCACACGCTGGTAGGCCTGCCCCTGGCGGTCCAGCACAGTGCCGATGGCGCGGTTGCCATCCTGCTTGGTCAGGGACGTGCTGATGCGGACAAAGTCATCGCCGCTGCGCACGAATACCGTGGCCACGCCGCCGGACATGTCCTTGAATTCATCCACTTCGCTGAAGTCGTTGTTCAGCAACTGGCTGCCCAGGTAGAGGCTCGGGGTTTGCACACCGGCCACGGCGACTGGCTCGTCTGCACGCACGCTCAAGCCGGCGCCGAAGCGCTTTTCAAACAGCCCGCTCAAACGCTGGGTGCTCTCGCGCAAGGTGCTGTGGAAGGTATTGAGTTGGTCGGCGAGCAGGCGCGCCTCGCTGGCCAGGTGTTCCTCGCGGGTGGCGAGGTTGGCGGTGTCGAGGGAGCGTAAAGCGAAAACGGTACTGCCGCTGATAACGACAGCAAGAATCACGGCCAATGCGAGGCCTAACTGGGAGGCGATCCGAGCGCGAGGTTGAGACATGACAGCTCCTGAGCCGAGGCCAGGATCATCCTGATCTCTTAGCGCTGCTCGGCGAATTATCTGGTGGGAAACGTAAGTGCACGATAGTTCCAACACCCCTACTTCGGCGGAGTTTTACAATACTTGAGCGATTCACAGGGGTATCGCGCAAACGATTGCCGTACACATGCCAAACCCTTCATTCGAGGCGGGCCACTTCGGGCAAAACCATCGCATGCACCTCGCCCTGGAGAAACTCCGCCAAACGCCGCAAGCGCTCACCACCGGGCCGGGTTTTCGGCCACACCAGGTAATAGCTTTCCCCGCTGGCGACGGCCGTTGGCCAAGGCAGGCTCAGGCGTTTCTGGGCGACGTCCTCGGCCACCATCAGCAGGTCACCCATGGACACCCCGTAACCCCGCGCGGCAGCGATCATGCCCAACTCCAGCGTGTCGAACACCTGCCCACCCTTGAGCGAAACCCGGGACGCCAGCCCCATGCGTTCCAACCAGTAACGCCAGTCGCGACGGTCCGGTGTCGGATGCAGCAGTTCGGCCGTTGCCAGCCGCGTCACGTCCCAGGGGCCGTCATCCAAGAGATTGGGCGCGCCCACCGGAATCAGCATTTCGGCAAACAGGTAACTGGCCTCCCAGTCTGCGGGAAAGTGCCCGTTACTGAGCAATACCGCGCAATCGAACGGCTCCTGGTTGAAGTCCACTTCATCGATGCTCATCCACGCACTGGTGAGCTGCACCTCATTGCCCGGCTGCAAGGCCCGAAAGCGACTCAACCGCGCCAGCAGCCAGCGCATGGTCAAGGTGGACGGCGCTTTCATACGCAAGATGTCATCTTCGGCATTCAGGGTATGGCAGGCACGCTCCAGGGCGGCGAAACCTTCGCGCACGCCGGGCAGCAACAAGCGCGCCGCCTCCGTGAGCTGCAGGGTGCGGCCGCTGCGCTGGAAAAGCCGGCAGGCGAAATGCTCTTCGAGCGTACGAATATGCCGGCTGACCGCACTTTGGGTAATCGACAACTCCTCTGCCGCGCGGGTAAAGGAGTGGTGACGAGACGCGGCCTCGAACGCCCGCAGGGCGTAAAGCGGAGGAAGACGACGGGACATTCTGAAAGCTCCGACAGCGCAATCCGCAAACCCTACCAGAATAGTTCAGGCATGAGTTTTAATCATGCAGACGATCGCTTTTATCCTTTTGTGCAATGCGCCCAAAGCGCCGAGAATCAGCCCTCTCCACCTATCTTACCTGTCGAGAGTGATGATCATGCAGCATCCGGTACGTACCGAACTCTGGGCCATTCTGCGGCTGTCGGGGCCGTTGATTGCCTCACAGTTGGCGCACATGCTGATGGTGCTGACCGACACCCTGATGATGGCTCGCTTGAGCCCCGAAGCCCTGGCCGGCGGTGGCCTGGGCGCGGCGAGCTATTCGTTCGTGGCGATTTTCTGCATCGGTGTAATTGCGGCGGTGGGCACCCTGGTGGCGATCCGTCACGGCGCGGGCGACATCGACGGTGCCACCCGGCTGACCCAGTCCGGGCTGTGGCTGGCGTGGTTGATGGCCCTGGCGGCGGCGCTGCTGCTGTGGAACCTGAAGCCAGTGCTGCTGCTGTTCGGCCAGACCGAAACCAACGTGCAGGCCGCCGGGCAATTCCTGACCCTCCTGCCATTCGCCCTGCCCGGCTATCTCAGCTTCATGGCGTTGCGCGGTTTCACCAGCGCTATCGGCAAAGCCACGCCAGTGGTGGTGATCAGCTTGTGCGGCACGGTGGTCAATTACCTGCTCAACCATGCGCTGATCGAAGGCATGTTCGGCCTGCCGAAGCTCGGGCTGATGGGCATTGGCCTGGTAACGGCCATCGTCGCCAATGGCATGGCGTTGGCGCTGATGTGGTACATCCGCAGCAACCGGACCTACGCCGCCTACCCCCTGAGCACCGGCCTGCTGCGTCTCAATACCCACTATCTGCGCGAGCTGTGGCGCCTGGGCCTGCCGATCGGCGGCACCTATGCAGTGGAAGTCGGGCTGTTCGCGTTTGCGGCGCTGTGCATGGGCACCATGGGCAGTACGCAGTTGGCGGCGCACCAGATTGCCCTGCAGATCGTCTCGGTGGCGTTCATGGTCCCGGCGGGGATGTCCTACGCGGTGACCATGCGTATCGGCCAGCACTATGGCGCCGGGCGGTTGTTGAGCGCGCGCCTGGCCGGGCGGGTCGGCATAGGGTTCGGCGCCATGGTGATGCTGGGGTTTGCCGTGGTGTTCTGGCTGTTTTCCGACCCGCTGATCGGGCTGTTCCTCGACCATGACGACCCGGCCTTTCACGAGGTGATCGTGCTCGCCGTCAGCCTGCTGGCCGTCGCGGCCTGGTTCGAGCTGTTCGACGGTGTGCAGACCATTGCCATGGGCTGCATCCGTGGCCTCAAGGACGCCAAGACCACCTTCCTGGTGGGGCTCGGTTGCTACTGGCTGATCGGCGCGCCATCGGCCTGGTTGATGGCGTTCACGTTAGGCTGGGGGCCGACCGGCGTGTGGTGGGGCCTGGCGCTGGGCCTTGCCTGCGCGGCGGTGAGCCTGACGTGGGCGTTTGAGGCGAAGATGAAGCGGATGATTCGACAGGAGCCGGAAATACAAACTGGTTTCCAGACCGCACAGACGCACTAAGGTCCTACTCGATTAGAAATGTGGGAGGGGGCTTGCCCCCGATAGCAGTGGGTCAGCCAACACATTTGTTGCCTGATACACCTCATCGGGAGCAAGCCCCCTCCCACATTTTTAGATTGTGGTTTATTCAGCCCAACAACGCCTGCTGGCCCTTGCCAAACGTCAGGTACTCCACCAGCTCGGCCAGTGGCAGCGGTTTACTGATCAAGTAGCCCTGGGCTTGATCGCAACCAAACAGCCTCAAAAGCGCAAGCTGCTCAGCGGTCTCCACGCCTTCGGCCACCACTTCCAGGTTGAGGTTGTGGGCCAGGTTGATCATGGCGTGCACCAGTTTGCGATTCTCTTCGCGCTCTTCCATGCCGCCGACGAAGCTCTTGTCGATCTTCAACAAGGCAATCGGCAGGCTGTTGAGGTGCACGAACGATGAGAAACCGGTACCGAAGTCATCCAGGGAAAACCGCACGCCGAGGCGACCGAGGGCGTCCATGGTCTGTTTGACCAGGTCGCTGCGACGCATCACGGCGGTTTCGGTCAACTCGAACTCCAGCCATTGCGCTTCTACGCCACGCTCGGCAATCAGCCGACTGAGTGTCGAGAGCAGTTGACTGTCCTGAAATTGGCGAAACGACAAGTTGACCGCCATGTGCAACGCCGGCAGGCCACGTTCGCGCAGGTCCTGCATGTCGCGCAGGGCACGGGCAATAACCCAATACCCCAACGGCACGATCAGGCCACTTTGTTCGGCCAGGGGCACGAACTCGCTCGGTGGCAACAGGCCACGCTCGCCGTGGCGCCAACGCACCAAGGCTTCCAGGCCCACAATATGCCCATCGTCCAGGTCAAGGCGCGGCTGGTAGTGCAGCTCCAGCTCATCGCGGCGCAACGCACGGCGCAATTCGCTTTCCAGGTCGGCCAGGCTGCGCGCGTTGCGGTTGATGCGTTCGTTGAAGATATGAAAGGTACAGCCCTGGGTGCTTTTGGCCTGCTGCATGGCGATATGGGCGTGCCACATCAACGGGTCGGCCCCGGCGCGGGCGCGGGCATGCGCCACACCCAGGCTGCAGCCGATCAGCAGGCTTTCACCGTCCACCCAGTAAGGCTCGGCCATGACTTCGGTGATGCGCTCGGCCATCCACTCGGCGCGCTGGGGCGCACGGCGGGTGTCGATCAGCAGCGCGAACTCATCGCTGCCCAGGCGCGCCAATTGGTCACCGGCTTCAAGCTGGCTCTTGAGCCGCGATACCACCTGCAGGATCAAGCGGTCGCCGGCCTGATGACCGAGGGCATCGTTGGCGTGACGGAAATTGTCCAGGTCCAGGTGACCGAGGGCCAGGCCGCGACCTTCGTTATCCGCCAGCCGCGCCGCCAGCAAGGTCTGGAAACCCTGGCGGTTGGCGATACCGGTGAGCGGGTCCTGTTCGGCCAGGCGCTGCAACGTGTTCTCCAGTACGCCACGCTCGCGCACATGGCGCAGGCAGCGGCGCAAGGTATCGGCGTCCAGCACGGAATGGACCAGCCAATCGCTGACACCGAGCGGCGAAACCAATGGTTCCTGTTCCAGCAACAATACACACGGCAAGCTGCACCGGCCCGGGCCGGGTTGCAGAGGGGGCGTGGTCAAGAGCACCGCACCGTGGTCATCGTCGAACAGACGACTCACCGAGTCCCAGTTGGGCGCGCTGATCAGCACAGCCCCGTCGCCCATCGGCGCCAGGCACTCGCGCAACAACGCTGCCCACTCAGGCTCATCGGCCAGCAGCAGCAAACGCAAGGGTTCGACAGGCGTAGACAAGCTAGCTCCCTAGACTCTGCAAGAATTCGTTGGCGGTGGCATTATGACGTGCGGTCTGACAATGACCAATGCCTGACAAATGATAGGTGCTATCAAACACGCAGACTGTGAAAAATAGTCGCAATACCCCGCACATCCTGCGGCAAAGTAGCAAAACCGGCAAATTTAGATCGAGTGGTACGTCACACCGTCGATCCAGGGCAGCAGAAACTTGCCAGCCTGTTAAAATGCCCGCCCTTTTGAACGACGACTCCCCGAACTCTGTATGTCCCGACTCAATCCCCGGCAGCAAGAAGCCGTGAACTACGTCGGCGGCCCTCTATTGGTGCTCGCCGGTGCTGGCTCCGGCAAGACCAGCGTGATCACCCGCAAGATCGCGCACCTGATCCAGAACTGCGGCATCCGCGCCCAGTACATCGTCGCCATGACCTTTACCAACAAGGCGGCGCGGGAAATGAAAGAGCGCGTCGGCACCCTGCTCAAGGGTGGCGAAGGCCGTGGCCTCACCGTGTGTACCTTCCACAACCTTGGGCTGAACATCATCCGCAAGGAACATGCGCGACTGGGCTACAAACCGGGCTTTTCGATCTTCGACGAGGCCGACGTCAAAGCCCTGATGACCGACATCATGCAGAAGGAATACGCGGGCGACGACGGCGTCGACGAGATCAAGAACATGATCGGCGCCTGGAAAAACGACCTGGTCCTGCCCGCCGAAGCCCTGGAAGCCGCACGCAACCCCAAGGAACAGACCGCCGCCATCGTCTACACCCACTACCAGCGCACGCTCAAGGCGTTCAATGCGGTGGACTTCGACGACCTGATCCTGCTGCCGGTCAAACTGTTCCAGGAACACAAGGACATCCTGGAAAAGTGGCAGAACAAAGTGCGCTACCTGCTGGTGGACGAATACCAGGACACCAACGCCAGCCAATACCTGCTGGTGAAGCTGCTGATCGGTACACGCAACCAGTTCACCGTGGTGGGCGACGACGACCAGTCGATCTACGCCTGGCGCGGTGCGCGCCCGGAAAACCTGATGCTGCTCAAGGACGACTACCCGTCCCTGAAAGTGGTGATGCTGGAGCAGAACTACCGCTCCACCAGCCGTATCCTGCGCTGCGCCAACGTGCTGATCTCGAACAACCCCCACGAGTTTGAAAAACAACTGTGGAGCGAGATGGGCCATGGCGACGAGATTCGCGTGATCCGCTGCCGCAACGAAGACGCCGAAGCCGAGCGCGTGGCCGTGGAAATCCTCAGCCTGCACCTGCGCACCGACCGGCCTTACAGCGACTTTGCGATCCTGTATCGCGGTAACTACCAGGCCAAGCTGATCGAGCTGAAGCTGCAGCACCACCAGGTGCCGTATCGCCTGTCGGGCGGCAACAGCTTTTTCGGGCGTCAGGAAGTGAAAGACCTGATGGCCTACTTCCGCCTGATCGTGAACCCGGACGACGACAACGCCTTCCTGCGCGTGATCAACGTGCCGCGGCGGGAAATCGGTTCGACGACCCTGGAAAAGCTTGGCAACTACGCCACTGAACGCAAGATCTCGATGTACGCCGCCACCGACGAAATCGGCCTGGGCGAACATCTGGACACGCGCTTCACCGATCGCCTGTCGCGCTTCAAGCGCTTCATGGACAAGGTCCGTGAGCAGTGCGCCGGTGAAGACCCGATCAGCGCCCTGCGTAGCATGGTCATGGACATCGACTACGAAAACTGGCTGCGCACCAACAGTTCCAGCGACAAGGCTGCGGACTACCGCATGGGCAACGTCTGGTTCCTGATCGAAGCCCTGAAGAACACCCTGGAAAAAGACGAAGACGGTGAAATGACCGTTGAGGACGCCATCGGCAAGCTGGTGCTGCGCGACATGCTCGAGCGTCAGCAGGAAGAGGAAGACGGCGCCGAAGGTGTGCAGATGATGACGTTGCACGCATCCAAGGGCCTGGAATTTCCCTACGTGTTCATCATGGGCATGGAAGAGGAAATCCTCCCGCATCGCTCCAGCATCGAAGCCGACACCATCGAGGAAGAACGGCGCCTGGCCTACGTGGGCATTACCCGTGCGCGTCAGACACTGGCCTTCACCTTCGCTGCCAAGCGTAAGCAATACGGCGAGATCATCGATTGTGCCCCCAGCCGCTTCCTCGATGAGTTGCCGCCGGATGACCTGGCCTGGGAAGGCAACGACGACACCCCGACCGAGGTGAAGGCCGTTCGCGGCAACAGCGCCTTGGCTGATATACGCGCGATGTTAAAGCGCTAGAATCGACTACTTTTTAATCTACTTTCGGCGCCTGTTGCGCTAACAGAGGAAGCTTTCCGTGGAAGCACTGCACAAGAAAATTCGCGAAGAAGGCATCGTGCTTTCCGATCAGGTACTCAAGGTTGATGCCTTTCTGAACCACCAGATCGATCCGGCACTGATGAAACTGATTGGCGACGAATTCGCCGCGCTGTTCAAGGACTCCGGCATCACCAAGATCGTCACCATCGAAGCCTCAGGCATCGCCCCGGCGATCATGACCGGCCTGAACCTCGGCGTGCCGGTGATCTTCGCACGCAAGCAGCAGTCCCTGACACTGACCGAAAACCTGCTGTCGGCGACGGTGTATTCCTTCACCAAGAAAACCGAAAGCACCGTGGCAATTTCCCCACGCCACCTGACCAGCAGCGACCGCGTACTGGTCATCGATGACTTCCTGGCTAATGGCAAGGCCTCCCAGGCGCTGATTTCGATCATCAAGCAAGCGGGCGCGACCGTCGCCGGCCTGGGCATCGTTATTGAGAAGTCGTTTCAGGGTGGCCGTGCGGAACTCGATGCCCAGGGTTATCGGGTTGAGTCGCTGGCGCGGGTGAAGTCGCTGGCGGGTGGGGTTGTGACCTTTATCTGATTCAACACAGCTCAAAATGTGGGAGGGGGCTTGCCCCCGATGGCAGTGGGTCAGCCAACCTTTTTGGTGACTGATACACCGCTATCGGGGGCAAGCTGAACTGGTCAAGTAATCCCGGACACCGATTACGGTGTTTATGCCGCTTTTTGCTCCATGGCTATTGGCGACAGGTAGTTGTTGTAGCTGTGGAGCCTGATTCGGTTGTATCGCATGAAGAAGCTGGTCATATCCTGCTTGGCTTCTTCAACTGTCATATAGCCCTTGGTGGGCACCCACTCTGATTTGAGCGTCCCGAAGAAACGCTCTATTGGTGCATTGTCCCAGCACTGCCCTCTGCGGCTCATGCTTTGGGTTATCCCATACTCCAGCAACGCGGACTGAAAGAGCTGGCTGGTGTATTGGCAGCCTTGATCCGAATGAAACATCAAGCCTGCATGTTTGCCTCGAACCTCCACCGCCATTCTCAGAGCCTTGCTAACCAGGTTGGCGTCATTGATCAGAGAAAACGCCCAGCCAACGATTCGGCGGGCGAACAGATCAATGACCACTGCCAAGTGATACCAGCGTTTCCCAACCATTAGGCTGGTAACGTCGCCGCACCAGACTTGATTAATTGCGGTTGGCTCGAAGTTACGCTCAAGCAGGTTCTTGGCCACAAATGCTTCAACGCCTCTAGAGCGATATTGATGGCGGCGGCGCTGTCTGCTGGCCAGATTTGCCTCCGCCATAAGTTTTCCGGCCAGATGCCGACCTACCTTGATCTGCTGGGCCTTCAAGTGCTGAGAGATCATCCGTGCACCTGCACTTCCCCGGCTTTCGTCATGCAGTTGCACGACTTTTGCTCTAAGCGCGTCACGCTTGGTATTTGGCTCTGAGCGACGCTTAAGCCAGTCATAAAACGCGCTGCGGGAAACGCCTAGCGCACTGCAAAGCAGGCTGGTCGGATATAAACTCGACTCCCTCAGTTCCTCGATCAGGAAAAACGATCGGGATCCGACATCAAGAGAGCCGTAGCCTTTTTTAAGATTTCAGCCTCACTCTCCAGGCGCTTGACCTTGGCTCGTAGCTGTTGAAGCTCTCGCTGTTCATCGCTGATAGCCTTGGTACCTGCCACTGGCTGCCCTTTGTGACGCTCTTTACGAACCTGATCAACCCAGCGGCGCAGAGCCGTAGGGCCAACGTCCATCGATGCACAGACGTCGGGAACTGAACAGTTATCATCAAGAACCATGCTTGCAGCACGTTGCTTGAACTCGTGGGTGTAGGTCTTTCGCTGTTGCATGGAACCTCCTGATTGGGCGAATCATATCGCCCTTAAGAGGTGTCCGGGATCATTAGGCCAGTTCAAGCCCCCTCCCACATTTGCCTTGTGTTGGAATGTTAGTGCGCGGTGGCCTGTAGGCCGGCGAGTAACAGGCGCTGGTACAGGTCCTCCTTGAACCCCTCCGGCTGATCCAACCGCATCCGCTCCAAGTGCTTGGGAAACGCCTCCGGCTCCGGCGCATCCAGCGCCGCCTTGCCCAGTTCCAGCATCTCCGTGAGCTTGAATTTGCTCTTGAGCCAATTCAGAGCACGCAACAGGTCCCGCTCCTCATCCGTGAAATCACTGCCCAACGGGTATTCCGGGAACAGTCGCCGATGCTTGGCTTGAATCGCCTGGAGCCGTTGCGGTGTGTTGTCGGCAAAACGCGGGTCCAGCTTGAAATCCTTGGGCAGCTTGCCGGCTTTTTGCGCCTGTTCGATCAAGCCTTCCTGGAAGCGCGAGTCAGTGACATTGAGCAACGCCTCGATCACCTGGGCATCCGTCTGACCGCGCAAATCGGCAATCCCGTACTCGGTAATGACGATATCCCGCAGGTGCCGGGGAATGGTGCAATGGCCGTACTCCCAGACGATATTCGAACTGACCTCCCCCGCCGACTCGCGCCAGCTGCGCAGGATCAGGACCGAGCGTGCGCCTTCCAGCGCGTGGCCCTGGGCAACGAAGTTGTACTGCCCGCCCACGCCGCTGAGCACGCGGCCATCTTCCAATTGGTCGGCCACACCGGCGCCGAGCAGGGTGACCATGATCGCGCTGTTGATAAACCGTGCGTCCTGGCGCTGTAAACGCTTGAGCTCTTCCTGGCCGTACAGCTCGTTGATATAGCTGATGCGGGTCATGTTGAATGCCTGCCGCCTGGCGTGGCTCATCTCCTGCAAGCGCTGGTAGAAACTGCGCGGGCCGAGGAAGAAACCGCCATGGATCGAGATGCCATCAGGCTGCGCCGCATCGTCGAGCAGCCCCGCGTTGGCCTGCTCCTGGGTTGCCACATCCGGGTACACCTTGCGCCGAATGATTCCGGCATCGGCCAGCACCAGCAAGCCGTTGACGAACATTTCGCTGCAACCGTAAAGGCCACGGGCGAATGGCTCAACGCCGCCTTCACGGCTGATCAAGGGCGCCCACTGATACACATCCAGGTCGGTCAGCAACAATCGATAGGCTTCGTTATCGGCCTGGCGCGCCAGCAATGCGGCGGTCAGCGCGTCGCCCATGGAGCCGATACCGATCTGCAAGGTGCCGCCATCACGCACCAGCGTGCTGGCATGCAGGCCGATAAAGTGGTCCTGGAAGCCCACCGGCATATTTGGCGTGGAGAACAGCGTGGTGCTGTCTTTCTCATCGAGCAGGTAATCGAAGGCGTCCATGCCCAACTCGGCATCGCCGGGCATGTAGGGCAAGTCGCTATGGACCTGGCCGACGATCAGGATGGTCTCACCCGCCGCGCGCCGCTTGGCGATCATCGGCAGCAGGTCGAGGGTGATATCCGGGTTGCAGCTCAGGCTCAGGCGGTCGGGGTGCTCGGCGCTGCTGGCAGCCAGTTGCGCCACCAGGTTCAGGCCGGCGGCGTTGATGTCCCGCGCGGCATGGCTGTAGTTGCTGCTGACGTAATCCTGCTGCGCCGAGTCGCTGTGGAGCAGGCTGCCGGGCTGCATGAAGAACTGCTGCACGCGAATATTCTTCGGCAGGCTGTCCGTGTGCAGGTCAGCGAGGAAATCCAGCTCGGGGTAATCGCCGAATACCCGCTCGATAAAAGGTTCGAGAAAGCGCTTCTGCAACCCGTCGCCTATCGTCGGCCGGCCCAGACTCAATGCGGTGTAGATCGTCAGCGCGCGCTCGGGCAGCTTGGCGATACGCCGGTAGAGCGCATTGGCGAAGAGGTTGGGTTTGCCCAAACCCAGGGGCATGCCCATGTGGATATGCGCCGGCAAGCGCGCCAGTACGTCGTCAACTGCTTGCTCGATTGAACACAACTGCACCATCCGACTGCTCCCGAACATTCCATGAATTGGGGTTGGACCGAGCTTGCCGGGTCTTTGCTGCAATGAACAGCCACGAAACGCAAATCGCGGGCACAAAAAAGCCGCTCGTGAGCGGCATTTTTGGCGAAGATCTGCGAGTTAGAGCCCGGACATCTTCTTGATCGCGCCCTTCAGATCGTCATCCGAGCAATCCGCGCAAGTGCCCTTGGGCGGCATGGCATTGATGCCGGTGATCGCCTTAGCGAGGATGCCGTCAAGGCCGCCCTGGTGATCGGCGCGCTCTTTCCACGCGGCGGTATCGCCAACTTTCGGCGCTCCCAACAAGCCGGTGCCGTGGCAAGCATTGCAGTGCTTGGCGATGATCTCGTCCGGGGTTCTCGCCCCACCGCCGCCCGCCGCGACCGCGACTTCCATGCCCTTGCATTCCTGGCCCTGGACACACACCTGGCCCACAGGCTCCAGGCGCTTGGCGATGTCATCGTTGGTCGCAGCTTGAGCGCTGACAGCCCACAGGGCCAGTACGGTTGCTGGTGCAGCCAGCATTTTCATAATTAGGTTCACGCGTTCACCCTCAATGGTGGCTATTCACGCCTGCGGCCACGGTTTCACAGGCGGCGAAAGTATAGCGGTTAGCCCGCCCGGCCGAAACAACCCTATTAAATAAAGGGAGATTCAGCCTCGCGGTGTACAACTGCGCGAACCCCTGCAACGCTGGCAGGGCGCCTCTGTTTTAAAAGTTCGCGGGTGTGGCTGCGCTGATTAGTCGCGCCGGCACGTCGAACGGATTGCGAAAACGATGGGGCTTGGTGCTTTCAAAGTAGTAGCTATCGCCTGCTTCGAGCACAAAAGTTTCAAGACCGACCACCAGTTCCAGGCGCCCCTCCACCAGAATCCCGGTTTCTTCGCCTTCGTGGGTGAGCATTTCTTCGCCCGTGTCGGCGCCTGGCGGGTAGATTTCGTTGAGGAACGCGATTGCCCGGCTCGGGTGCGCTCGGCCGACCAGCTTCATGGTGACGGCACCGTCGGAGATGTCGATCAGCTCATTAGCTTTATAGACGATCTGCGTCGGTATTTCCTGGAGGATCTCTTCGGAAAAGAACTCGACCATGGACATGGGAATGCCGCCCAGGACCTTGCGCAGGGAACTGATCGAGGGGCTGACGCTGTTTTTCTCGATCATCGAAATGGTGCTGTTGGTGACGCCCGCGCGCTTGGCAAGCTCGCGCTGGGAAAGACCTTTGAGTTTACGGATGGATTGCAGTCGTTCGCCGACGTCCAATGCAGGAGCCTCCTAGGATTCAGGCTTTGTTGTAATTGAGCGTTATCATGGCGACAGCGTTCAGTATTTACAACACTTGGGCCTAAATCCCGGACAGCTGTATTCGTACTGGGCGATCAAGCGCCGCAATAGAGCCTTGGCACCCGGCGCAGGTTGCAGAAGATCTGGTAAGGGATGGTGTCAGCAGCGGTCGCGACATCGCTGGCGAGGATGTGCTTGCCCCACAATTCCACTGTGGAACCCAGGCCCGCCTGGGGCACATCCGTCAGGTCGACGCAGAGCATGTCCATGGACACCCGGCCCAGCAACTGGCTGCGCTGGCCGGCGACCAGCACCGGCGTGCCCGTCGGCGCGTGGCGCGGGTAGCCATCGGCATAGCCCATGGCAACCACGCCGATACGCATCGGCTTGGGTGTGACGAACCTGGCGCCGTAGCCTACCGGCTCGCCGGCTGGCAGTTCGCGCACGCAAATGATCTTGGACTCCAGGGTCATCACCGGCTGCAAACGGGCAGCGACGGCCTGGTCGTCACCAAAGGGCGTGGCGCCATAGAGCATGATGCCTGGGCGCACCCAGTCGCTGGGCACACTCGGCCACCCCAGGACGGACGGTGAATTGCGCAGGCTCACCTCCGCCGCCAGCCCTTGGCGGGCCGCTTCGAATACCGCCACTTGTTCGTTGCTGCTCACGCAATCGAGTTCATCGGCGCGGGCGAAATGGCTCATCAACACGATCTTTGCGACGTTGCCGCTGGCCAGCAGGCGCTTATACGCCTCCTGGAAATCCTTGGGATGCAGGCCGACACGGTGCATGCCCGAGTCCAGCTTGAGCCAGAGGGTCAACGGTTGGCTCAGCGTGGCCTGCTCGATAGCCTCGAGTTGCCACAGCGAATGCACCACGCACCACAGGTTTTGCTCGACGATCAGCGACAGCTCGTCGGCTTCGAAAAAACCTTCCAGCAGCAGCACCGGCGCACGTATCCCGGCGGCGCGTAGTTCCAGGGCTTCTTCGATGCACGCCACCGCGAACCCGTCAGCCTCGGCCTCCAGCGCCTGGGCCACGGGCACCGCGCCATGCCCGTAGGCATCGGCCTTGATCACGGCGAGGGCTTTGGCCCCGCTGACTTCGCGGGCCAGTTGGTAGTTGTGGCGCAGGGCTTGAAGGTCGATCAGGGCACGGGCAGGACGCATGGCGGCAGGCTTCTAGGCGGCAGAGTAAAAAAACCGGTGCCGACCAACAACGTCGGCGCCGGGAGAGGGATTCAGGTTAAGGCAGCGCAGCCACGACGGACAGCTCTACCAGAATGTTCGGCTCACACAATTTGGCTTCAACCGTAGCGCGAGCGGGCGCGGCGCCTTTGGGCAGCCACGTGTCCCACACCGCGTTCATACCGGCGAAGTCGGCATCGATGTCCTTCAAATAGATGGTTACCGACAGCAACCGGGTCTTGTCGGTGCCGGCCAGGTCCAGCAGACGCTCGATGTTGGCCAGGGTTTCACGGGTCTGCTGCTCGATGCCGGCATTCATGTCGTCGCCGACCTGGCCTGCCAGGTACACGGTGCCGCTGTGAACGACGATCTGGCTCATGCGCTCATTGGTGAGCTGGCGCTGGATTGACATGTCTTGCAGACTCCTGGTGGTTGCCGTAACGGGAAATAGCGAGGCCTTCGGCGCTGATCTGCGGGGTTTTCTTCGCCATCAGGTCAGCCAGCAAACGACCGGAGCCGCATGCCATGGTCCAGCCGAGGGTGCCGTGGCCGGTATTCAGGAACAGGTTCTTGAATGGGGTGCCGCCGACAATCGGTGTGCCATCGGGTGTGGTCGGGCGCAGGCCGGTCCAGAAACTGGCTTGGGCCAAATCGCCGCCCTGAGGATAAAGGTCGTTGACGATCATCTCCAGGGTTTCACGCCGGCGCGGGTTGAGCGACAGGTCAAAACCGGCTATCTCAGCCATGCCGCCGACGCGAATGCGGTTGTCGAAACGGGTGATCGCGACTTTGTAGGTTTCGTCGAGGATCGTCGAGGTAGGCGCCATTGCCGGGTTGGTGATCGGCACGGTCAGCGAATAGCCCTTGAGGGGATACACCGGCGCCTTGATCCCCAGCGGCTTGAGCAACTTCGGCGAATAACTGCCGAGGGCCAGCACGTAGCGGTCGGCGGTTTCCAACTTGCCGTCGATCCACACGCCATTGATGCGGTCGCCTGCATGATCGAGGCGCTGGATGTCCTGTTCGAAACGAAACTCAACGCCCAACTGGTCGCACATCTGCGCCAGGCGTGTGGTGAACATCTGGCAGTCGCCGGTCTGGTCGTTGGGCAGGCGCAGGGCACCGGCGAGAATATCGGTGACGCTGGCCAGGGCTGGCTCGACCCGAGCGATGCCGGCGCGGTCAAGCAACTCGAAAGGCACGCCGGACTCCTGCAACACGGCGATGTCCTTGGACGCACCATCGAGCTGGGCCTGGGTGCGGAACACTTGGGTGGTCCCCAGGCTGCGCCCTTCGTAGGCAATCCCGGTTTCAGCGCGCAATTCGTCAAGGCAATCGCGGCTGTACTCAGAGAGGCGGACCATGCGCTCCTTGTTCACCGCATACCGGCTGGCGGTGCAGTTGCGCAGCATCTGCGCCATCCACAGGTATTGGTCGATATCGGCAGTGGCCTTGATTGCCAGCGGCGCATGGCGCTGCAGCAGCCACTTGATCGCCTTGAGCGGCACGCCCGGCGCGGCCCATGGCGACGCGTAGCCTGGGGATACCTGGCCGGCGTTGGCGAAACTGGTTTCCATGGCGGCAGCGGGTTGGCGGTCGACCACGACGACTTCAAAGCCGGCCCGCGCCAAATAATAGGCACTGGTCACCCCAATGACGCCGCTACCCAAGACCAGAACGCGCATTTTTATATCCTCACCACGGGCTGAGCCGCTGACGTGTGTTATTCGAGCAATGATGGACGCAGTGTAAAAAACAATCGCCAGTGCATTTCACTATATAAATGCCTATATTTGGCGACAATTCTCGGCACAAACCGTTTTAACAGAGGCGTATCCCCTATGCGTACCAACACCCAGACCAAGCGGGAGCTGGACAAGATCGACCGCAATATCCTGCGCATCCTGCAAACCGATGGGCGCATTTCGTTCACGGAACTGGGCGAGAAGGTCGGGCTGTCGACGACGCCGTGCACCGAGCGGGTACGCCGGCTGGAGCGCGAGGGGATCATCATGGGCTACAACGCGCGGCTCAATCCGCAGCATTTGAAGGGGAGTTTGCTGGTATTTGTCGAGATCAGCCTGGATTACAAGTCCGGCGATACGTTCGAAGAGTTCCGACGCGCCGTGCTCAAACTGCCCCATGTGCTGGAGTGCCATTTGGTGTCCGGGGACTTCGACTATCTGGTGAAAGCGCGGATTTCCGAAATGGCTTCGTACCGCAAATTACTCGGCGATATCCTGCTCAAGTTGCCCCATGTGCGCGAATCCAAGAGCTATATCGTGATGGAAGAAGTGAAGGAAAGCCTGAACCTGCCGATTCCGGACTGACTGACACAACTCATTCAAATGTGGGAGGGGGCTTGCCCTCGATTGCAGTGGTTCAGCCAGCCTGTGTGTGCCTGGTGTATCGCAATCGGGAGCAAGCCCCCTCCCACATTGACTGAGTACACCTGCTATACCAGTACTTGCCGGGTGCTCGCCATGTACTCATGGATCTGCTTTTCCACCCGTGGGTGAATCAGCTCCACAGGGCGCCGACCATTCGGGCATGGCAGGGTCTTGGTGGTGCCAAACAGCCTGCAGATCAACGGGCGCTCGTCGTAAACCGTGCAGCCGTTCGGCCCCAGGTGCACGCAGTTCAGCTCATCCATTGCAGCTTCCTGCTCGGCGGCCGTCTTGCGTGGCAGGCGCGACATTTCCTCGGGCGAGGTGGTGACCGGCCCACAGCAGTCGTGGCAGCCAGGGACACACTCGAACGAAGGAATCTGTCGGCGCAGGGCGCTGACTTTCTGACTGTTGCAACTCATCGACACCTACACCCTACCGCGAACAGGCCTGGATTCTGCCGTAAAACGGCGCGCACAGACAGCTCCGTCGGACCGTTGTATCCTGCGTCAAATTTTCCAAACAGGGAGGCCCCCATGACCGCCAGCGCCCGGCACACCGCGTCCTACTACGCCGCCAGCAGCGTGCCGCACCCCGATTACCCGGCGTTGACGGGCGAGGTGCGCGCCGATGTCTGCGTGATTGGCGGGGGGTATTCCGGGCTCAATACCGCCCTGGAACTGGCCGAGCGCGGCTTCAGCGTGGTGCTGCTGGAAGCGCGCAAAATCGGCTGGGGCGCCAGCGGGCGTAACGGCGGCCAACTGATTCGCGGCGTCGGCCATGGCCTTGACCAGTTCGCCAATGTGATCGGCACCGACGGCGTGCGCCAGATGAAACTGATGGGCCTGGAAGCGGTGGAGATCGTGCGCGAGCGTGTCGAACGCTTCCAGATCCCCTGCGACCTGACTTGGGGCTACTGCGACCTGGCCAACAAACCCCGCGACCTGCAGGGCCTCGCCGAAGACGCCGAAGAGCTGCGCAGCCTGGGTTATCGCCATCCAGTGCGCCTGCTGCAAGCCAGCGAAATGGCCAGCGTGATCGGCTCCGACCGCTATGTGGGCGGGATGATCGACATGGGCTCCGGGCACCTGCATCCGCTGAACCTCGCCCTGGGCGAAGCCGGCGCAGCGCAGCAACTGGGCGTGAAATTATTCGAGCAGTCGCAAGTGACGCGCATCGACTACGGCTCGCAGGTCAAGGTGCACACCGCCCAGGGCCAGGTACACGCCAAGACCCTGGTGCTGGCCTGTAACGCTTACCTCAATGACCTCAACCCACACTTGAGCGGCAAAATATTGCCCGCAGGCAGCTACATCATCGCCACCGAGCCCTTGAGTGAAGCGCAAGCCGCCCGCCTGTTGCCGCAGAACATGGCGGTGTGTGACCAGCGGGTAACGGTGGATTATTTCCGCCTGTCCGCCGACCGCCGCCTGTTGTTCGGCGGCGCCTGCCACTATTCCGGGCGCGACCCGAAAGACATCGGCGCCTACATGCGGCCAAAGATGCTGCAGGTATTCCCGGAATTGGCCGATGTGAAAATCGACTACCAATGGGGCGGCATGATCGGCATCGGCGCCAATCGGTTGCCGCAGATCGGACGCCTGGCGGATCAACCCAATGTGTATTACGCCCAGGCCTATGCCGGCCATGGCCTCAACGCCACACACCTGGCGGGCAGGTTGCTGGCCGAAGCCATCAGCGGCCAGCAGCAAGGGCGCTTCGACCTGTTCGCCCAGGTGCCGCACATGACTTTCCCTGGCGGCAAATACCTGCGCTCGCCGCTGCTGGCCCTGGGGATGCTCTGGCACCGCCTCAAAGAACTGGCCTGATCAATCGCGCCAGAACGGTTTCAAGCCTTCATGGCGCGCCTGTTCTGCCGTCAGGCCCACGTCGCGCAACTGCTCGCGCGTCAGCGTCAGCAACGCCTTGCGGGTATGACGGCGGCGCCAGAACAGGCTCCAGCGATTGTCGGCAGGCATAGACAACCTCCGCTCCTGCGCTGCTTCCAGTTCCTGACCATGTAATGCCAGCCGTACATCGCTCATGCCGTTCATTTACCGCCCCCTCGTTAGCGTGCCGCCTTGAGTGACTAGGATGAGCCCGCGACCAAAACCAATACAGATTCAACCTCCCTTTATTAAATCCATACAGATGCTGCTATGAACGGCTGAATCCTGTATTTTCCATCTATCTGTATTGGTCTGCTGGGAGTGGCCGCCGTGACCCTGTACGTCAACCTCGCTGAATTGCTGGGCACCCGCATCGAACAAGGCTTCTACCGCCCCGGCGACCGACTGCCCTCCGTGCGGGCCTTGAGCGTGGAGCATGGGGTCAGCCTGAGCACCGTGCAGCAAGCCTATCGATTGCTGGAAGACAACGGCCTGGCGATGCCCAAGCCCAAGTCCGGCTATTTTGTACCGGTGGGCCGTGAACTGCCGGCGCTGCCCGAGGTGGGTCGCCCTGCCCAGCGGCCGGTGGAAATTTCCCAGTGGGACCAGGTGCTGGAGTTGATCCGTGCCGTGCCGCGCAAGGACGTCATACAGTTGGGCCGTGGTATGCCGGATGTATTGTCGCCGACTATCAAGCCATTGCTTCGCAGCCTGGCCCGCGTCAGTCGTCGCCAGGATCTGCCGGGGCTGTATTACGACAATATCCTTGGCTGTATGGAATTGCGCGAGCAGATTGCGCGACTGTCATTGGATTCCGGTTGCCAACTGACTGCCGAAGACATCGTCATCACCACGGGCTGCCATGAGGCCCTTTCCACCAGCATCCGCGCCATTTGTGCGCCCGGCGATATCGTTGCGGTGGATTCACCGAGTTTTCACGGCGCCATGCAGACCCTCAAGGGCCTGGGCATGAAAGCCTTGGAAATCCCCACCGACCCGATCAGCGGGATCAGCCTTGAAGCCCTGGAACTGGCGCTGGAACAGTGGCCGATCAAAATCATCCAGCTCACCCCCAACTGCAACAACCCCTTGGGCTACATCATGCCGGAGGCGCGCAAGCGCGCACTGCTGACCCTGGCCCAGCGCTTTGACGTGGCGATCATCGAAGACGATGTGTATGGCGAACTGGCCTACAGCTACCCGCGCCCGCGCACGATCAAATCCTTCGACGAGGACGGCCGGGTGCTGCTGTGCAGCTCGTTTTCCAAAACCCTGGCGCCTGGGCTGCGCATCGGCTGGGTCGCGCCGGGGCGTTACTTGGAACGGGTGCTGCACATGAAATACATCAGCACGGGCTCTACCGCCACGCAGCCGCAGATTGCGATCGCCGAATTTCTCAAAGGCGGGCATTTCGAGCCCCATTTGCGCAGGATGCGTACGCAATACCAGCGCAATCGCGACCTGATGCTCGACTGGGTCAGCCGCTACTTCCCCGCCGGCACGCGCGCCAGCCGGCCCCAGGGCAGTTTCATGCTGTGGATAGAATTGCCGGAGGGCTTCGATACCCTGAAACTCAACCGCATGCTGATGGAACAAGGCGTACAGGTGGCGGTAGGCAGCATTTTTTCTGCATCCGGCAAGTACCGTAATTGCCTGCGCATGAACTACGCTGCCAAACCGACCCCACAGATTGAAGAGGCCGTGCGCAAGGTCGGTGCCGCTGCGCGCATCCTGCTGGCCGAATCGGCGGACTGACCTTTTCCGAGCAATTGCCGTCATATGCCGACAACCGCCCTGACCTGGATGGCGCTTCCTTGATGACTCAACGGCTTTTATCGCTTTTCCTGTTGGGAGCGCTGGCACTGGGTGGCTGCGCGACGGCCCCCACACCGCGTGTGCCCAGTGATGCCCTGCCCGCGGCACAGTCTTCCTTCGGCCGCTCGATCCAGGCCCAGGCGGCGCCGTATCAGGGCCGTTCGGGCTTTCGTTTGCTGCCCAACAGCAGCGAAGCCTTCATGGCCCGCGCCGAGTTGATCCGCAACGCCCAGACCAGCCTCGACCTGCAGTACTACATCGTGCATGACGGCATCAGCACGCGCATGCTGGTGGATGAACTGCTCAAGGCCGCCGACCGCGACGTGCGTGTGCGCATCCTGTTGGATGACACCACCAGCGACGGGCTCGACCAGATCATCGCGACCCTTGCCGCCCATCCCAAGATCGAAATTCGGCTGTTCAACCCGCTGCATCTGGGCCGCAGCACGGGCGTGACACGCGCCATGGGGCGCCTGTTCAACCTGTCGCGGCAACACCGGCGCATGCATAACAAACTCTGGCTGGCAGACAACAGCGTCGCGATCGTGGGTGGGCGCAACCTGGGGGATGAATATTTCGACGCCGAACCCAACCTGAATTTCACCGATATCGACATGCTCAGCGTCGGGCCGGTGGCTGAGCAACTGGGCCACAGTTTCGATCAGTACTGGAACAGCGCGCTGAGCAAACCTATCGATGAGTTTGTCGCAACCATGCCCTCCAAGGTCGACCTGGCTGTCGCACGTGGACGCCTGGAAGCGTCACTGGCCCAATCGCGCCAGCAGAACCACGCCCTGTATAACCGCCTGCGTACCTACCAGACCCAGCCGCGCATGGATATCTGGCGTCGCGAGTTGATCTGGGCTTGGAACCAGGCGCTGTGGGATGCGCCGAGCAAGGTGCTGGCCAAGGCCGACCCGGACCCGCAATTGCTGCTCACCACGCAACTGGCGCCGCAGTTGGCAGGCGTCAGCCGTGAGCTGATCATGATTTCGGCGTACTTCGTTCCGGGCCCGCCCGGGCTGGTGTATCTGACCGGCCGCGCCGACGCGGGCGTGTCGGTGAGCCTACTGACCAATTCCCTCGAAGCCACTGATGTACCAGCCGTGCACGGCGGCTACGCACCCTATCGCAAGGCGCTGCTGGAGCATGGCGTGAAACTCTATGAGCTGCGTCGACAACCGGGCGACCCCAGCGCAAGCAGCGGCCCGCACCTGTTTCGACGAGGCAGCTTGCGCGGTTCCGACTCCAGCCTGCACAGCAAGGCGATGATTTTCGATCGGGAGAAGTCGTTTATCGGCTCGTTCAATTTCGATCCACGCTCAGTGCTATGGAACACCGAAGTCGGCGTGCTGGTGGACAGCCCGGAACTGGCGGAGCATGTGCGTAACCTGGCGCTGCAAGGTATGGCGCCGGCGTTGAGCTACGAGGCGAAGCTGCAGGACGGGCAGATCGTGTGGGTGACCGAAGATAACGGCCAATTGCACACCCTGACCCGGGAGCAGGGTAGTTGGTGGCGCCGGTTCAATGCCTGGTTCGCCACCAGCGTCGGCCTGGAGCGCATGCTCTAGAAACACGCTTATCCCATGTGGGAGGGGGCTTGCCCCCGATTGCGGTGTGTCAGTCACCAGATGCAGCGACTGACACTAAGCTATCGGGAGCAAGCCCCCTCCCACATTTGTTAGAGCTTGATCCAGGTCGCCTTCAGCTCGGTGTATTTGTCGAACGCATGCAGCGATTTATCGCGACCGTTACCCGACTGCTTGAAGCCACCGAATGGTGCGGTCATGTCGCCGCCATCGTACTGGTTGACCCACACACTGCCCGCACGCAGGGCCTTGGCAGTCAGGTGTGCCTTGGAGATATCCGCCGTCCACACCGCTGCGGCCAGGCCATATTGGGTGTCGTTGGCGATAGCGATGGCTTCTTCGGCGCTGTCGAACGTGATCACCGACAGGACCGGGCCGAAGATCTCTTCCTGGGCAATCTTCATGGCGTTGGTCACGCCGTCGAAAATGGTCGGCTCGACGTAAGTGCCACCGGTCTCTTCCAGGGTGCGCTTACCACCGGCGACCAGCTTGGCGCCATCGGCATGACCCGATTCGATGTACGACAGCACGTTGTTCATCTGCTGGGTATCCACGAGCGCGCCCACATTGGTGGCAGGGTCCAGTGGGTTACCTGGCTTCCAGCCCTTGAGCGCCTCGATCACCAGCGGCAGGAAAGTGTCCTTGATCGAACGTTCCACCAGCAGGCGCGACCCGGCGGTGCAGACTTCGCCCTGGTTGAAGGCGATGGCACTGGCGGCGGACTCGGCGGCGGTTTGCAGGTTCGGCGCATCGGCAAACACAATGTTCGGGCTCTTGCCGCCGGCTTCCAGCCACACGCGCTTCATGTTCGATTCGCCGGAACGGATCAACAGCTGCTTGGCGATTTTGGTGGAACCGGTAAACACCAGGGTATCCACGTCCATATGCACCGCCAACGCGTTGCCCACGGTGTGGCCGTAGCCTGGCAGCACGTTGAACACGCCTTTTGGAATGCCGGCTTCAACGGCCAGGGCAGCGATGCGGATGGCGGTCAGCGGAGACTTTTCGGACGGCTTGAGGATGACCGAGTTACCGGTCGACAGCGCCGGGCCGAGTTTCCAGCAGGCCATCATCAGCGGGAAGTTCCACGGCACGATCGCACCGACCACGCCCACAGGCTCACGGGTCACCAGACCCAGTTGGTCATGGGGGGTGGCCGCCACTTCATCGTAGATCTTGTCGATGGCCTCGCCGCTCCAGCTCAGCGCCTGCGCCGCGCCGGGTACGTCGATGTTCAGGGAGTCGCTGATCGGCTTGCCCATGTCCAGGGTTTCAAGCAAGGCCAGCTCTTCGGCATTGGCCTTGAGCAGCGCGGCGAAACGGATCATGACGGACTTGCGCTTGGCCGGCGCCAGGCGCGACCAGACACCGGAATTGAAGGTGGCACGGGCATTTTCCACGGCGCGCTGGGCGTCGGCGGCGTCACAGCTGGCTACGGTGGCGAGCAGACGGCCATCGACCGGGCTGATGCACTCGAAGGTGTCACCGGAAGCGGCGGCGGTGTATTCGCCATTGATGTACGCGCGGCCTTCGATCTTCAGGTCCTTGGCGCGTTGTTCCCAGTCGGCACGGGTCAGGGTGGTCATGCAAGTGTCCTCCTCTTATTTGGATACAAGGGCCTGGGAGATTTAATCCCGGCGCCTCCACGAATTCTTGCCTGGCCAGCCTGCTGTTCGGCTCAAGGCACTTGCCACCCTAAACCAGCGACTGGGGATGTTTCAATATATTTGACATAACGGCGGCAAACGCCCTTGCGATGTTCATTTTAATAAACATAGACTTTGAGCTTTCCAACCGCAGGCCCGACGGGATAAGCCCATGAGCATCCAGGACATCGTTGATTTCAGCCAAGCCAACACCGCCCCCGAACGCTATCGCCCTGCCCCCGAAAAAATCCTCAAGGGCGATCCCGAACAGACGATCTACAACCACTACAACAGCCCATGTGGACAAATGAACGCGGGTGTCTGGGAAGGCGATGTCGGGCAGTGGACAGTCAATTACACCGAACATGAATACTGCGAGATCGTGCAGGGGGTGTCTGTGCTGCGCGATGCCGAGGGGAACGCCAAAACCTTGCGCGCCGGCGACCGCTTCGTGATCCCTGCCGGCTTCAGCGGCACCTGGGAAGTGCTGCAAGCGTGCCGCAAGATCTATGTGGTGTTCGAACAGAAAGACTGATCAGTGAACAGCGGGACGCGGAGCGCCCGAGGCGGCGTTACCACGCAGAGCGTGGGAACGATCATCACAGGCAAAAAAAAGCCCGTATCGTGAGATACGGGCTTTTTTTCACAAGGAAGGAAATCAATTACTTGATTTTGCCTTCTTTGTAGATCACGTGCTTGCGAACGCGCGGGTCGAACATTTTCTTTTCGAGCTTGTCCGGGGTAGTACGCTTGTTCTTGTCGGTAGTGTAGAAGTGACCAGTACCGGCGCTAGAGATCATTCGAATCAATTCACGCATGATAGAGCTCCTTAGATCTTGCCGGCGGCGCGGATTTCGGCCAGCACGACAGTGATGCCACGCTTGTCGATGATACGCATGCCTTTGGCAGATACACGCAGGCGAACAAAACGTTTCTCTTCTTCAACCCAGAAGCGGTGATGCTGCAGGTTCGGCAGGAAACGACGACGGGTTTTGTTATTTGCGTGGGAAATGTTATTCCCAGTCACCGGACCCTTACCGGTAACTTGACAGACTCTCGACATGCCTCAGCCCTCTAAAACCACATGCCCAACCCGGCATGGGTTGGCCGCTTAATCTCTCAGTCATTTGGCGCCAGGCGCCGCGTTTCTTTAGGGTCTTACCGGCTACACCTACAAGCGAAGGAACCGGGCCCCTAGAAAAGAGCGCTGCTTTATACCAGAAAGACCCAGATGCAACAACAGCGAGTGTGTTTTTACCTGGGTAAATCTCGGCTATTGGCGCCTGAACCGTTGCCAGGAGGGGCCGCTACAACAGCCGACCGCTCGTCGCACAGAATGATTTTCAGCGCCCGCAAGTACTCGGACCTGCAAGGTGAAACGCGCTGAGGCGCCATCAAAACAGCATTTGAGCCAAAAGCACAGGCAAAAATAGGCTAGTCATTTAACCAACAGGCCACTACGGTAGGCCTTTTCCAGACTGCACTCGCAGATGGGCCTTCGATTTGCACAGGAAACCTAATATGCGCCTCGCTGCCCTACCGCTATTGCTAGCCCCCCTCTTAATCGCGCCGACGATGGCCGTTGCCGCCACCAATCTGAGCGTTTGCACCGAGGCCAGCCCCGAAGGGTTCGACGTGGTGCAGTACAACTCGTTGACCACCACCAACGCCTCGGCGGATGTGCTGATGAACCGTCTGGTGGACTACGACGCAACCGGCGCAAAACTGGTGCCGAGTCTGGCGGACAGTTGGGACGTCTCGCCAGACGGCCTGACGTACACCTTCAAGCTGCACCCGAACGTGAAATTCCATCGCACCGAGTATTTCACCCCGAGCCGTACCCTGACCGCCGAAGATGTGCGCTTCAGCTTCGAACGCATGCTCGACCCAGCCAACCCGTGGCATAAGATCGCCCAGAGCGGCTTTCCCCATGCGCAATCCCTGCAATTGCCCACGCTGATCAAGAAGATCGACGCACTCGACCCGCTGACCGTGCGCTTCACCCTCGATCACGCCGATTCCACGTTTCTTGCCGCACTGAGCATGGGCTTTGCCTCGATCTACCCGGCCGAATATGCCGACAAACTGCTCAAGGCCGGCACCCCGGAAAAACTCAACAGCCAGCCCATTGGCACCGGTCCCTTCGTTTTTGTGCGATTCCAGAAGGATGCGGTGGTGCGCTACAAGGCCAACCCGGACTACTTCGCCGGCAAACCGACGGTGGACAACCTGATCTTCGCGATCACGCCGGATGCCAATGTGCGCCTGCAGAAATTGCATCGCGATGAATGCCAGATCGCCCTGTCGCCCAAACCCCTGGATGTGGGCGAGGCCGAAAAAGACCCAGCCCTGAAGGTGGAAAAAACCGCAGCTTTCATGACCGCGTTCGTCGCCATCAATAGCCAGCACCCGCCGCTGGACAAGCCCGAAGTACGCCAGGCGATTAACCTGGCCTTCGACAAAGGCAGCTACCTCAAGGCCGTATTCGAAGGCACCGCCGAAGCGGCCAACGGTGTTTACCCACCCAATACCTGGAGCTACGCCAAGGAGCTGTCGGGTTACCCACAGGACCTAGCCAAAGCCAAGGCGCTGCTCAACCGCGCCGGCCTCAAGGATGGATTCAAGACCACTATCTGGACCCGCCCTACCGGCAGCCTGTTGAACCCCAACCCAAATCTTGGCGCTCAACTGTTGCAGGCCGACCTGGCCAAGGTCGGCATCCAGGCCGACATCCGTGTGATCGAATGGGGCGAGTTGATTCGCCGCGCCAAAGCCGGCGAGCATGACCTGCTCTTCATGGGCTGGGCTGGTGACAATGGCGACCCGGATAACTTCCTCACCCCGCAATTTTCCTGCGCGGCAGTCAAGTCCGGCACCAACTTCGCCCGCTACTGCGACCCTGCGCTGGACAAGCTGATCAGCGCTGGCAAGACCACCAGCGAACAAGGCGTGCGCAGCAAGCTCTACCAGCAGGCGCAGGCGCAGATCCAGCAGCAGGCGCTGTGGTTGCCCTTGGCGCACCCCATGGCGTTTGCCCTGACACGCAAAAATGTCGACGGCTATCAGGTGAGCCCGTTTGGTCGCCAGGATTATTCCAAAGTAAGCGTCAAGCCTTAAGCTGCAAGCTGCAAGCTGCAAGCCCGCTTGTGGCTTGCAGCTTCAAACTTGCAGCTGTCCTCACATCCATCCATATTCCGCCATCGACAACGGATCACCATCACCCACGATGATGTGATCCAGCACCCGCACGTCCACCATTTCCAAGGCCTTCTGGAGAACTTTGGTCAACTTTCGATCAGCGGCGCTTGGATCCGCGCTTCCCGAAGGATGGTTGTGGCACAGGATCAATGCCGCCGCGTTGTACGCCAGCGCGCGCTTGACCACTTGCCGGGGATAGACCACAGCCGTATCGATAGTGCCGTGGGACAGCGCTTCGAAACCCAGCACTCGATGTTTGGAGTCGAGAAACAGGCAGCCAAACACCTCGTGAGTTTCATGACGCAGCAGCGCCTTGAGGTATTCGCGCACGGCCAGCGGACTCTCCAGCACCGAATCGTTGCGCAGGCGCTCGGCCATATGGCGCCGGGACATTTCCAGTACCGCCTGCAACTGGGCAAACTTCGCCGGCCCCAGGCCCAACTGCTGATTGAACAGCGTCTGGCTGGCTTCCAGCAGCGGGCGCAGGCCTCCGAATTGCGCCAATAAATGGCGCGCCAGGTCCACCGCACTCCTGCCAGACACTCCGGTGCGCAGGAAGATCGCCAGCAATTCGGCATCGGACAGACTGGCCGCGCCCCACTCCAAAAGCTTCTCTCGCGGCCGCTCGGCAGCAGGCCAATCGCGAATACTCATCCCACCTCCTCTCCATGATGTACGCCGCATGCGCCGCTGTTGCCAGACGGACGCTGTGTTATCGTAGGCCCTCTTTTTTGCATGCGATTTCACCTGGGGAGGGGTCATCGCAGGCGTCACTGAACTGGAAAGGCAAACCAATGCAGCGTCTGTATCGGAAACGCATCGTTCTCGGCGTCGGCGGCGGCATTGCCGCCTACAAGAGCGCAGAGCTGGTTCGCAGGCTCCTGGACCAAGGCGCCGAAGTGCGCGTGGTCATGACCCGTGGTGGCAGTGAGTTCATCACCCCGCTGACCATGCAGGCCTTGTCCGGCCACCCGGTTCACCTGGATCTGCTGGACCCGGCGGCCGAAGCCGCCATGGGCCATATCGAACTGGCCAAATGGGCCGACCTGGTCCTGATCGCGCCGGCTACCGCCGACCTGATCGCGCGCCTGGCCCAGGGCATCGCCGATGACCTGCTGACCACCCTGGTACTGGCCACCGACGCCACCGTCGCCATCGCCCCGGCGATGAACCAGGCCATGTGGCGCGACCCGGCCACCCAGGCCAACACCCAGCTTCTGCAAAGCCGTGGCCTCAAGGTCTTCGGCCCGGCGTCCGGCAGCCAGGCCTGCGGCGACGTCGGCATGGGCCGCATGCTCGAAGCCACCGACCTGGCGCTGTGCGCTGCCGAGTGCTTCCAGCACCTGGCCCTGACCGGCAAACACGTACTGATCACCGCTGGCCCGACCCAGGAAAACATCGACCCGGTGCGCTACATCACCAACCATAGCTCAGGAAAAATGGGCTTTGCCCTGGCTGAAGCTGCGGTTGAGGCAGGCGCACGGGTCACCCTGATCACCGGCCCGGTGCATTTGCCAACGCCTGATCGTGTGACGCGAATCGACGTAGTCAGCGCCAGGGACATGCTGGCGGCCTGTGAGGCTGCCATTCCGTGCGACCTGTTCATCGCCTCGGCAGCGGTTGCAGACTACCGACCGGAAGTCGTTGCGCCGCAAAAGCTCAAGAAAGACCCTACAAGCGGTGATGGCCTGCTCCTGCAAATGGTGCGCAACCCGGACATCCTGGCCACCATCGCCACCCGTCCGGATCGTCCGTTCAGCGTCGGTTTCGCCGCCGAGACCGAACATTTGCTGGACTACGCCGCACGCAAATTGAAAGACAAAAACCTCGATCTGATCGTTGCCAATGATGTCGCCAACCCGAGCATCGGCTTCAACAGCGAGGAAAATGCCATCAGCGTGATCGACCGCGAGTTGCACGCCACCGTTTTCGCCCAGACCAGCAAGGGCAAGATTGCCCGCCAACTGATCTCTTTTATCGCCCAACGGCTGAACCAGGTTTAATGTCCATGCACGCTTTGCAAGCCAAGATCCTCGACCCCCGCATCGGTAGCGAATTTCCACTGCCGGCCTACGCTACCCCAGGCTCCGCTGGCCTGGACCTGCGCGCCATGCTCAAGCAAGACACCGTGCTCGAGCCGGGCCAGACCCTGCTGATCCCCACCGGCCTGTCGATCTACGTCGGCGACCCAGGCCTGGCAGCCCTGATCCTGCCGCGCTCGGGCCTGGGTCACAAACACGGCATCGTGCTGGGCAATCTGGTGGGGCTGATCGACTCCGACTACCAGGGCGAGTTGATGGTGTCGTGCTGGAACCGCGGCCAGACCGCGTTCAACATTGCTGTCGGCGAGCGCATTGCCCAACTGGTACTGGTGCCGGTGGTACATGCACATTTCGAACTGGTGCAGGAATTCGACGAAACCGAGCGCGGCGCCGGCGGTTTCGGGCATTCCGGCAGCCACTGACTAAGCTGAACCTGGCCGGATGCGATTGTCCGGCCAGACGCCACCGCCCGGCTTTTCCGGATGAAGAATACGCACACGGCATCGGCGATTTTTCTACAATAAAATCAAAGAATTACGTACAAATAAGCACGCCGCCGAAGCGCCGATGGCACTTTTACACCACGAACTCTCTGCCGAAAACGCCGTCATACCCTTCAGTTTGAGCCTGCCGGCCAGCCACACCAGGCCAGCCTTGCCCCCTTTCAGATGGAGTTCTTCCCGCGATGAGTACCGCAGCCCGTGTAGCCCCGACTTTTCCCGACAGCATCTTTCGTGCCTACGACATTCGTGGCGTGGTGCCCAAAACCCTGACCGCCGAAACCGCCTACTGGATCGGCCGCGCCATCGGCGCGCAGAGCCTGGCCCAGGGCGAGCCGAATGTTTCGGTGGGCCGTGACGGCCGCCTGTCCGGCCCGGAGCTGGTGGAGCAACTGATCCAGGGCCTGGCAGACAGCGGTTGCCATGTCAGCGACGTCGGGCTGGTGCCCACGCCTGCGCTGTACTACGCCGCCAACGTGCTGGCCGGCAAATCCGGCGTCATGCTTACCGGCAGCCACAACCCGTCGGACTACAACGGTTTCAAGATCGTGATCGCCGGCGATACCCTCGCCAACGAACAGATCCAGGCCCTGCACACGCGCCTGAAAACCAACGACCTGACCAGCGGCACCGGCAGCATAACCAAGGTCGATATCCTGCAGCGCTACTCCGACGAAATCACCCGCGACGTCAAGCTCGACCGCCGCCTGAAAGTGGTGGTGGACTGCGGCAACGGCGCGGCTGGCGTGATCGCCCCGCAATTGCTCGAAGCCCTGAACTGTGAAGTGATCCCGCTGTTCTGCGACGTCGACGGCAACTTCCCCAACCATCACCCGGACCCAGGCAAGCCTGAAAACCTGGTGGACCTGATCGCCAAGGTCAAGGAAGTGGGCGCCGACGTGGGCCTGGCCTTCGACGGCGACGGCGACCGTGTAGGGGTGGTGACCGAAACCGGCGAGATCGTGTACCCGGACCGCCTGTTAATGCTGTTTGCCCGTGACGTGGTGGCGCGCAATGCCAACGCCGAAATCATCTTCGACGTTAAGTGCACCCGCCGCCTCACGCCGCTGATCAAGGAATACGGCGGCCGCCCGCTAATGTGGAAGACCGGACATTCGTTGATCAAAAAGAAAATGAAGGAAACCGGCGCCTTGCTGGCCGGCGAAATGAGCGGTCACGTGTTCTTCAAGGAGCGCTGGTTCGGTTTCGACGACGGCATTTACAGCGCTGCGCGCCTGCTGGAGATCCTCAGCAAGGAAAAATCCACGGCGCAAGAGCTGTTTCAGACTTTCCCCAACGATATTTCTACGCCAGAGATCAATATCCATGTGACCGAGGAGAGCAAATTCAGCATCATTGACGCACTGCACGATGCGCAATGGGGTGAAGGCGCCAACCTGACCACCATTGATGGTGTGCGAGTCGATTACGCCAAAGGCTGGGGCCTGGTTCGCGCGTCCAACACCACGCCGGTGCTGGTGCTGCGCTTCGAGGCGGATACCGAGGCTGAGTTGCAGCGCATCAAGGACGTCTTCCACGTCCAGTTGAAACGTGTTGCCCCTGATCTCCAATTACCGTTCTGATTTTTTACCGGAGCCCTGAATGACTCTCGAACGCGAAGCCGCTGCCAACACCGCCAAGGTCCTGTCCGAAGCGTTGCCTTACATTCGACGCTACGTCGGCAAGACGCTGGTGATCAAGTACGGCGGCAATGCCATGGAAAGCGACGAGCTGAAAACCGGCTTTGCCCGCGACATCGTGATGATGAAAGCCGTGGGGATCAACCCGGTTGTCGTCCACGGTGGTGGACCGCAAATCGGCGATCTGCTCAAGCGCTTGTCGATCGAGAGTCACTTCATCGATGGCATGCGCGTCACTGACGCGCAGACCATGGACGTGGTGGAGATGGTGCTCGGTGGCCAGGTCAACAAAGACATCGTCAACCTGATCAACCGCCACGGCGGCAGCGCCATCGGCCTGACCGGCAAGGATGCGGAACTGATCCGCGCGAAAAAACTGACCGTGACCCGTCAGACGCCGGAGATGACCCAGCCGGAAATCATCGACATCGGCCAGGTGGGCGAAGTGATCGGCATCAACACCGATCTGCTCAACCTGCTGGTCAAGGGTGACTTCATCCCGGTGATCGCGCCCATCGGCGTGGGCGTCAACGGTGAGTCCTATAACATCAACGCCGACCTGGTGGCGGGCAAAGTGGCTGAGGCGCTGAAGGCTGAAAAGCTGATGCTGCTGACCAACATTGCCGGCCTGATGGACAAGCAAGGCAAGGTGTTGACCGGCCTGACCACCCAGCAGGTGGACGAGCTGATTGCCGACGGCACTATCTACGGCGGCATGCTGCCGAAAATCCGCTGCGCGCTGGAAGCCGTGCAAGGCGGCGTCGGCAGCTCGCTGATCCTGGACGGGCGAGTACCGAATGCGATCCTGCTGGAAATCTTCACCGATACCGGCGTGGGCACGCTGATCAGTAACCGCAAGCGTCCCTGATTTACAAAGCACCAAAAAACCGCAGTTTCTTACTGCGCCTACGACAATACGTACCCATGTACGGAATCTTCGTCAGGCAAAGTAGAATCTGCGGTTTTTTATGCACAATGGAAACGCAGCCTACAACGATGATCACGAAAACGCCGCTGAATTTTTTCAGTATTAACGGATATTTCAACACTCACTGAAAACATCATAAAGGGTGAAATTCCTCGACTTTTTTCACCGTAATAGCTATTTTCAACATTCGCTGAAAAGGGCTCAATTAATGAAAGAACTCGAAATTCACTCCAGAGACGCGCTGCGAAGCCTCCTGAGCAAGGTACCGATTCTCGAGATTAAAAGCCTCACATCCATGCCTCCTTCAAAAGGCTGGACTCCCGACTTCATTATCGAGATTAACGCATCAGGCAAATCACGCCCTCTGGTGTGCGAGGTAAAAGCAAACGGTCAGCCCCGATTCATAAACGCGGCCATACTTCAGCTTCGCGACTATGTGAGCGAGCAAAGGCCAGAGGCGACGCCTATTGTGGTAGCACCCTATCTTTCACCCGTAGCAAGACAACTGTGTCGGGAAAAGGGTGTGGGATATCTGGACCTGGAAGGTAATGCCTGGATCTCGTTCGATGGTGTATTCATTGATCACCAAGTAGCTGACAAGCCGCTCTCGGAGCACAGGGAGCTTAAGTCTTTCTTCAAACCGAAATCAGCGCAGATCATACGCACGATGCTTCGGGATCCGGGCCGAGCCTGGCGGGTGGTGGAACTGTGCGAAGCCGCCGGGGTGAGCCTGGGACAGGTCAGCAATGTCCGCACAGCACTACTGAATCGAGAATGGGCAAGAGCGACAAACGACGGCGTATGTCTATCCGATCCTCAAGCGCTCCTGGATGCATGGGCCGAAGCATACGAACCTCCATCAGGAGAGCGTAAGAGCTTCTATACCACCTTACATGGCAGCGCATTGGAAAATGCCGCGCGCATCGCTATTGGAGAAAGGAGCGGCGGACACGCACTTTTTTCCTCCTTTTCTGCCGCTCAATGGCTCGCACCCTATGCCCGCATCAGCACGAATTACTTTTATGCCGACATTGAAGGGCTAGAGAGACTGGTTAAAGCACTACAGTTGGTTCCTGCATCAAAGGGAGAGAACGTTGTCATCACTTTACCCAACGACGAAGGACTCCTACTGGACACCGTTGAACCCGCACCGGGCGCCCTGTGCACCAGCCCAGTTCAGACCTATCTGGATCTATCGGTTGCGGGAGAGCGCGGAAAGGAAGCCGCCGAATATCTACGACAGGAAAAACTGACATGGTCTCGTTAATCCCTCAAGAACCTCAATCTGCCTTAGATTATGACGACAGAACGACAGCTGCCGTGAAGGCGGTATTAGTCGAGATCGGTCAGATCCTTGGTTCCTTCAAAGGCAAGTTTGCAGTGATCGGTGGAGCGGTGCCTTGGCTACTGCTGGCGAACGACGATATGCAGCACGTTGGAACCCTTGATGTCGATTTGAGCTTGGACGCAGAGGCTCTAGGAGATGGCGAGTACGCGACGTTGATTGAAGCACTGATGGGTAATGGGTACGAACAAAGAGGAGAACTGCGGCGATTCCAGCTCGTTCGCCAGGTTCCCGTGCAAGACGGCGGATCGGCGATAGATGTGATCGTGGACTTCTTGATGCCGCGCGACGCCGAAATCATCCAGAACAAACCTCCCATTCTCAACGACTTTGCAGTTCAGCGCGCTGACGGTGCCGACTTGGCGATGCGCTTCTATCAAATGGTTGCCATTGAAGGCTCCATGCCTACGGGTGGCAAAAATCGTGTCGAGGTCGCGGTGTGCTCGATCCCCGCCCTGCTGGCGATGAAGGGATACGCCCTGAACGGAAGACACAAACAGAAGGACGCATATGACATCTACTACTGCGTCCGTAATTTCCCCGGTGGCATGCAAGCGCTTGCAGAGGAATGTCGATCAGTACTGGAAACCGGGAGTGGAGAGCTGGGGTTTCAGTTCATCGGCGAAAAGTTTGATATCGCCGATGGCTATGGTCCGACAGCCGTAAGGCGATTCGTCGAAGACAGCCAAATACTCGGAGATCGCACACCGGACCAATGGCAACAAGACGCTTTCGGGCAGGTTGACGCTTTATTGCGCGTCTTGCGACTGCGGGAGTAGCAGCCCCCCAAGACCCGAGCTGAAAAAAGGCCCCGACCAATTGAATTGGACGGGACCTTTTTTATTGTGGCGATTATTGAACGCCGAACTGCTCGCGATACGCCTTAACTGCCGGCAAGTGCTGCTTGAGCTGCGGATCATCTTCCAGGAACTGCAACACCTGGTTCAACGATACGATGCTTACCACGGGAATGCCGAAATCACGCTCCACTTCCTGGATCGCCGACAACTCACCGTTGCCGCGCTCCTGGCGGTTCAGCGCGATCAGCACACCGGCGGCCTTGGCGCCGTCCTGGGACGCGATGATCTGCATCACTTCACGGATAGCCGTACCGGCCGTGATCACGTCATCAATGATCAATACATCGCCAGTGAGCGGCGCACCCACCAGGCTGCCGCCTTCGCCATGAGCCTTGGCTTCCTTGCGGTTGAAGCACCATGGCAGATCGCGCCCATGGTGTTCCGCCAGGGCAACGGCTGTTGCAGCTGCCAGGGGGATGCCCTTGTAGGCCGGGCCGAACAGCACGTCGAAGGAAATACCGCTTTCAACGATGGCCGCCGCGTAAAAACGACCCAACTGAGCCAGCGCCGAACCCGAGTTGAACAAGCCAGCATTGAAGAAATACGGGCTGGTGCGCCCGGACTTGAGGGTGAACTCACCGAAGCGCAAAACCCCGCGATCGATGGCAAAACGAATGAAATCGCGTTGATACGCCTGCATGAAAAAAGCCTCAGATACCGCGGATTTAGCTAATTAGGTAGACGGCGTGTATCATACACGCACGCGATTTTTGGGGCCATTTATGCGGATCATCAGTGTGAACGTTAATGGTATTCAGGCTGCAGTCGAGCGTGGTTTGCTCAGTTGGCTGCAAGCACAGAATGCCGACGTCATCTGCCTGCAGGACACCCGCGCCTCCGCCTTTGAACTGGACGACCCAGCCTTCCAACTGGATGGCTACTTCCTTTATGCCTGCGATGCCGAAGTGCCCACCCAAGGTGGCGTGGCTTTGTACTCGCGGTTGCAACCCAAGGCGGTCATCAGCGGCCTCGGCTTCGAGACAGCCGACCGCTACGGGCGCTACCTGCAAGCCGATTTCGACAAGGTCAGCATCGCGACCTTGCTGCTTCCTTCGGGGCAGAACGGCGATGAAGACTTGAACCAGAAATTCAAGCTAATGGACGATTTCGCCCGTTATCTGGATAAACAGCGACGCAAACGTCGCGAGTACATTTATTGTGGCTCGCTGTACGTGGCGCAACAGAAGCTGGATATCAAGAACTGGCGCGACAGCCAGCAATCCCCGGGTTTCCTGGCGCCGGAACGGGCCTGGATGGACGAGATTGTCGGCAACATGGGCTATGTCGACGCCCTGCGCGAAGTCAGCCGCGAAGGCGACCAGTACAGCTGGTGGCCGGATAACGAACAGGCCGAAATGCTCAACCTGGGTTGGCGTTTCGACTACCAGCTGCTGACCCCGGGTCTGCGCCGGTTCGTACGCAGTGCCCGCTTGCCACGCCAGCCGCGGTTCTCGCAGCACGCGCCACTGATCGTGGACTACGACTGGACCTTGACCATCTGAGGTCTTTTTCCAGGCAGAAAAAAACCGACAGCGATGTCGGTTTTTTGTGGATGGCTATTATTTGACCAGACGCCAGGTCAGAGGATAGCGATAGGCGATCCCCTTGTTGGCCTTGATACTGCCGATGATGGTCAGCACCACCGTGGCAATCGCCAGGGCAATCATCAGGAAGAAACCAATCACTGCGAAGGCCAGCACGATGCAAGCGATCCAGGCGATGGCGACGGTGATCTGGAAATTCAGGGCTTCCTTGCCCTGATCATCAATAAACGCATCCTGCTCCTTCTTCATCTGCCACAGGATCAGTGGCCCCACAACGCTGCCGAAAGGGAACACGAACCCCAGAAACGCCGCGAGATGGCACAACATCGCCCCCTGCCGCACTTCATAGGAAGGCGCAGGCACCGGCATTTGGCTGTTGTCATTCATGGCGTTTCTCCTTGAGACCGGCTCAGTCAGCCAGTGCGGCGTTCTGCAGTTCGAAAATTTCGCTCATGCCTTTCTGCGCCAGGTCCAGCATGGCGTTAAGTTCAGCTGGCTGGAACGGCGCGCCTTCGGCGGTGCCCTGCACTTCGATGAAACCACCGGTGCTGGTCATAACCACGTTCAGGTCGGTCTCGGCGGCCGAGTCTTCCAGGTAGTCCAGGTCCAACACCGGCTCGCCCTGGTACATGCCCACCGAGACGGCGGCGATCATTTGCTTGAGCGGGTCGCCGCCTTTGAGGCCGCCACGCTTCTTGATCACTTTCAGTGCGTCAACCAGGGCCACCATGGCGCCGGTGATCGAGGCGGTGCGGGTGCCGCCATCGGCCTGGATCACGTCGCAATCGACGTACAGGGTCACGTCGCCCAGCTTGGTCATGTCCAGGGCCGCGCGCAGGGAACGGCCGATCAGGCGCTGGATTTCAAGGGTACGCCCGCCCTGTTTGCCACGGCTGGCCTCACGCTGGTTACGCTCGCCAGTGGCGCGCGGCAGCATGCCGTATTCAGCGGTCAACCAACCCTGGCCCTGGCCTTTGAGGAAGCGCGGCACGCCGTTCTCGACGCTGACGGTGCAGATGACCTTGGTATCGCCAAACTCGACCAGTACGGATCCCTCGGCGTGTTTGGTGTAGTTGCGGGTGATGCGGATCGAGCGGAGCTGATCGGCAGCGCGACCACTTGGACGTTTCATAGGGAATACCTGTACTGAGGACGAAAAACTGCCGAGCATTATAGAGCCGCCAGCCGATTCGGGGCACTTCTAAAAATCCGGTTACGAATGCGCATGTTTGGGCGCCTCCTGCGCACTGCGCTACAATCCTGCGCCTTCTTAACCACCAGCCCGTGTTTGCGGGACTGTAACGCGAGGTACCTCCATGGTGCACAGCATGACCGCCTTCGCCCGCGTCGAAAAAGCCGGCGCACAAGGCACCCTGAGCTGGGAACTGCGCTCGGTCAACAGCCGCTACCTGGAGCCGCATCTGCGCCTGCCGGAGTCGTTCCGCGACCTCGAGGGCGCCGTGCGTGAAGCGCTGCGCCAGGGCATTTCCCGCGGCAAGCTGGAATGCACCCTGCGCTTTACCGAAGAAACCACCGGCAAACCCTTGCAGGTCGACCGCGACCGCGCCGCGCAACTGGTGGCCGCCGCTGAAACCATCGCCAGCCTGATCAAACAGCCGGCCGCGCTGAACCCCCTGGAAGTGCTGGCCTGGCCCGGCGTGCTGGTGGCCGACGCCACCGACCCGCAAGCCCTCAACGCCGAGGCCCTGGCCCTGTTCAACCTGGGCCTCAAGGAACTCAAGGCCGGCCGCGAGCGTGAAGGCGCCGAGCTGGCGCGGTTGATCAGCGAGCGCTTGAGCTCAATCGAAGAAGACGTCGTCACCCTGCGTGAGCTGGTGCCGCAAATGCTCGCCACCCAGCGCCAGAAGGTCCTGGATCGCTTCGCCGACATGAAGGCCGACCTCGACCCCGTGCGCCTGGAGCAGGAAATGGTCCTGCTGGCACAAAAGAGTGATGTCGCCGAAGAGCTCGATCGCCTGAGCACCCACATCCTCGAAGTACGCCGGGTGCTCAAGTCCGGTGGTGCCGCCGGTCGGCGCCTGGACTTCCTGATGCAGGAACTCAACCGCGAAGCCAATACACTGGGCTCCAAAGCGTTCGATCCGCGCAGCACCACGGCTGCGGTCAACCTCAAAGTGTTGATCGAGCAAATGCGCGAACAAGTACAGAATATTGAGTAAGGCACCCTCCATGACCCACAGCACCGGCACCCTTTACATCATTTCCGCCCCTTCGGGCGCGGGCAAGAGCAGCCTGGTCAAGGCCCTGACCGACGCTGACGAGCAGATCCGCATCTCGGTTTCCCACACCACGCGCGCCATGCGCCCGGGTGAAGTGAACGGCGTGCACTATCACTTCGTCGAGCGTACCGAGTTCGTCAAGATGATCGAGCACGGTGACTTCCTGGAGCGCGCCGAAGTATTCGGCAACCTCTATGGCACTTCGCAAAGCCATCTGCAGCAGACGCTGGATGAAGGCCATGACCTGATTCTGGAAATCGACTGGCAGGGCGCCGAACAAGTGCGCCAGCTGATGCCCAAGGCGCGTTCGATCTTCATCCTGCCGCCCTCGCTTGAAGCCCTGCACCAGCGCCTGACCAACCGTGGCCAGGACAGCGACGAGATCATCGAGGGCCGCATGCGCGAAGCCGTCAGCGAAATGAGCCACTACGTCGACTACGACTACCTGATCATCAACGACGATTTTGCCCACGCGCTGGATGATTTAAAGGCGATTTTCCGCGCCAACCAGCTGCAGCAAAAGCGTCAACAACAGCGTTTCGGCAAATTACTCGCCGAACTGCTCGGCTGATTGGCCCTTCCCAAAACCGCTGCAAGGGCTTTACATTGGCACTTTCAGCGGTTTTGCGAGGGTCTGCGAAAAATCAGCGCTTCCCTAAACGCTGGTGATTTTTTAAACTGCTCAGTCCGCTCGCCCAACCGGGCAGCGCGCATCTTGCATTCGCTCCGAGGAATACCATGGCCCGCGTAACCGTTGAAGACTGCCTAGAACACGTGGATAACCGCTTTGAGCTGGTCATGCTCTCTACCAAGCGTGCCCGTCAACTGGCCACTGGCGGCAAAGAGCCCCTGGTCCAGTGGGAAAACGACAAGCCTACCGTTGTAGCCCTGCGTGAAATCGCAGAAGGCCTGATGAGCTATGAGTTCATCGCCAACGCTGAAATCGTTGAAGACGAACCGCTGTTCGCAGCGTTCGAGGACGAGTCCAACGAGGCCGTCTAAGCCTATGCCTGGTCGACGTAGCACGGCGCGGGGTCACAGCCTTCGGCAGGAGTTCACACTTTGCCGAGCATAGACGCCCTCGCCGATCGCTTATCGGCCTACCTCGGCCCCGACCAGGTCAACCTGGTCCGCCGAGCGTATTTCTACGCCGAACAAGCTCACGATGGCCAACGCCGTCGTAGTGGCGAAGCGTATGTCACGCATCCTCTTGCGGTGGCAAATATTCTGGCCGACATGCACATGGACCATCAGAGCCTGATGGCCGCGATGCTGCATGACGTGATCGAAGATACCGGCATCGCCAAGGAAGCGCTCAGCGCGCAATTTGGCGAAACCGTGGCCGAGCTGGTCGACGGGGTCAGCAAACTGACCCAGATGAACTTCGAGACCAAGGCCGAAGCCCAGGCGGAAAACTTCCAGAAGATGGCCATGGCCATGGCCCGCGATATCCGCGTGATCCTGGTCAAGCTGGCCGACCGGCTGCACAACATGCGCACGCTGGAAGTGCTCTCCGGGGAAAAACGCCGGCGAATCGCCAAGGAAACCCTGGAAATCTACGCGCCCATCGCCAACCGGCTGGGCATGCATGCCATTCGTATCGAGTTCGAAGACCTCGGCTTCAAGGCCATGCACCCGATGCGTTCAGCGCGCATCTACCAGGCGGTCAAGCGCGCCCGGGGCAACCGCAAGGAAATCGTCAACAAGATCGAAGAGTCCCTGAGCCATTGCCTGGCGATCGACGAGATCGAAGGCGAAGTCAGCGGGCGGCAGAAACACATCTACGGCATCTACAAGAAGATGCGCGGCAAGCGTCGGGCCTTCAACGAGATCATGGACGTTTATGCGTTCCGGATCATCGTCGACAAGGTCGACACCTGCTACCGCGTGCTAGGCGCTGTACATAATTTGTACAAACCTCTGCCGGGGCGCTTCAAGGATTACATCGCGATTCCCAAGGCCAACGGCTATCAGTCGCTGCATACCACACTGTTCGGGATGCACGGCGTGCCGATCGAGATCCAGATCCGCACCCGCGAAATGGAAGAGATGGCCAACAACGGCATCGCTGCCCATTGGCTGTACAAATCCAGCGGCGATGAGCAGCCCAAAGGCACCCATGCCCGTGCGCGCCAGTGGGTCAAGGGCGTGCTGGAAATGCAGCAACGTGCCGGCAACTCCCTGGAATTCATAGAAAGCGTAAAGATCGACCTGTTCCCGGACGAGGTCTACGTGTTCACGCCCAAAGGCCGGATCATGGAGCTGCCCAAAGGCTCCACGGCGGTCGACTTTGCCTACGCCGTGCATACCGATGTGGGCAACAGCTGTATCGCCTGTCGGATCAATCGTCGTCTCGCGCCGCTGTCCGAACCGCTGCAAAGCGGCTCCACGGTGGAGATCGTCAGCGCCCCAGGCGCGCGGCCGAATCCAGCCTGGCTCAACTTCGTGGTGACCGGCAAGGCGCGTACGCATATCCGCCACGCTTTGAAACTGCAGCGGCGTTCCGAATCCATCAGCCTGGGCGAACGCCTGCTGAACAAGGTGCTCAACGGTTTTGACAGCGCCTTGGACAAGGTCCCGCAGGAGCGCGTGCAAGCGATGCTTCACGAGTACCGCCAGGAAACCATCGAGGACCTGCTCGAAGATATTGGCCTGGGCAACCGCATGGCCTACGTGGTTGCACGCCGCCTGCTCGGCGAAGGCGAACAGCTGCCGAGCCCCGAAGGCCCGCTGGCGATTCGCGGCACCGAGGGCCTGGTGCTCAGCTATGCCAAATGCTGCACACCGATCCCGGGCGACCCGATTGTCGGCCACCTGTCGGCGGGCAAAGGCATGGTGGTGCACCTGGACAACTGCCGCAATATCAGCGAAATCCGGCACAACCCGGAAAAATGCATCCAGCTTTCGTGGGCCAAGGATGTCACCGGCGAATTCAATGTCGAGCTGCGCGTGGAGCTGGAGCACCAGCGTGGCTTGATCGCGCTGCTGGCCAGCAGCGTCAACGCGGCCGACGGCAATATCGAGAAAATCAGCATGGACGAACGCGATGGGCGCATCAGCGTGGTCCAGCTGGTGGTCAGCGTGCACGACCGCGTGCACCTGGCCCGCGTGATCAAGAAACTGCGTGCCTTGACCGGCGTGATTCGCATCACCCGCATGCGTGCGTAGTTCTTCAAACAAGCCATCGCCTATTACAAGGAGTCATTCATGACCAAGACAGTAATCACCAGCGACAAAGCCCCGGCCGCCATCGGTACGTATTCCCAGGCGATCAAGGCGGGCAATACCGTCTACATGTCCGGCCAGATCCCGCTGGACCCAAAGACCATGGAACTGGTGGAAGGCTTTGAAGCACAGACCGTACAGGTCTTCGAAAACCTCAAGTCCGTGGCTGAAGCGGCTGGCGGTTCGTTCAAAGACATCGTCAAGCTGAACATCTTCCTCATCGACCTGAGCCACTTCGCCAAGGTCAACGAGATCATGGGCAAGTACTTCGAACAGCCGTACCCAGCCCGCGCCGCCATCGGCGTCGCTGCCCTGCCAAAGGGCGCGCAGGTTGAAATGGACGCGATTCTGGTCATCGAGTAAAAACACCCGGCGCAGCCTCAACCGCTGCGCCGACTTTGTTTCAGAAGGATTTAGTCATGCGCAAAGCGCTTATTGCCTCTTCGTTGCTCGCATTGCTGCTCGGCGGCTGTGCCAGCAACCCTGCCAATCTGGATGTGAGCGGTACCTGGATCAACCAGGCCGCCATCGATGCGGCAGCCAAGGGCGGCCCTTTGCGTGAAGCCTTGCAGACCTTTGGCCCGAACCTCGAATGGGAGGTCAACACCAAGGCCCTGCAGGCACGCTACTACAACGGTTTTGAAGTAGCGGAAGGCAAGTTGCTGGCGCAAAAGCCCGGCGCCTGGAGCGTGGACTTCTACGGCAGCTCTGCCACCGAGCTCAAGCGTAGAGGCAAAAAGCTGCTGCAGGTGGCCAACGACAACGAGCCTGAGCAACTGTTCACGCGCTCCCAGGACCCGGCTCCGGAGGGCGCACCACTGGGCGCCAACTTCGAGCGGGCGCTTTATGCGGCGTACCTGGGCGGAGACTGGAAGATCACCGACGGTGTCGGTAATGGCGCCACGGTACAGTTCCAGGCCAACGGCAAAGTCGCCGGCCTGCCTGGCGCTGATCAGTATTCGCTGTGCCTGGCCGGGGATTGCGCCTCCATGAGCGGCGGCTACGACAGCCTTTGGCTGCAGGAGAATGGCGTGGGCAACCCGTGGATCTTTGCGCGCAAAGGCAAGCAGCTGGAAATCTTCCAGGCGATCAACACTGCGCAAGCCGATGAAGTGCCTTCCTTCACGCCTGGCCAGCGCCAGTGGTTGCTTGAAAAGCAATAACCGCTGCGACACAGATCCAAATGTGGGAGGGGGCTTGCCCCCGATAGCGTTTCTTCAGTCAACCTCTCTTTGGCTGACACACCGTTATCGGGGGCTAGTCCCCTCCCACATTTTGTCCGTCGTTCAACCTTTCAAAATGGCGGCATAGCCTTCGCGATAAGTCGGATAGGTCGGCTTCCAGCCCAGCGCCTTGATGCGCGCATTGCTGCACTGCTTGCTGCCCGCACGCCGCACACTGGCGTCCTCGGACCACTCCGTCACGCCCAGATACTCGCGCAACCAACCCACCACCTCGGCCAATGGCGCCGGCGCATCGTCGACCCCGATATAAACCTTGTCCAGCGAACCGCCCTGCTCCACATGCCGCAACAAAAACGCCAACACGCCCGCAGCGTCATCGGCGTGAATCCGGTTGCCATATAAAGGCGGGTCGACGGCTACGCGATAACCCTGCCGAACCTGTGTCAGCAGCCACTCGCGGCCCGGGCCATAAATGCCGGTCAGCCGCACGACGCTCGCGGGGATACCACTATTGAGTGCCACTTGTTCGGCTTCGAGCATGATTTGGCCGGAATAACCCTTCGCCTGAGTTTCAGAGGTTTCGTCGACCCACTCGCCATTCTGCTGCCCATATACGCTGCTGCTGGACACAAACAGCAAATGCCTGGGCGTCTGGCCGTAATCGTCCAGCCACTCCAGCACATGCTGCAACCCTTGCACGTAGGCAGCACGGTAACCGGCCTCATCGTGGTCGGTGGCCGCAGCGCAGTACACCAGGTAATCCACCCCGCCGATCGGCCAGGTATCGGGACAGGCTTTATCGAACAGATCACCGGCGATGCCGATCACGCCGGCGGGAAGGCGCGAAATATCGCGGCGCAGGCCATGCACCTCCCATCCTGCGGCCAGCAATTGGCTAGCCAGCCGACTACCCACATCGCCGCAACCGGCAATCACAACAGAAGGCGCAGACATCATAAAACTCCATTCTCAAAGGCGCAGATTAGCCGCGCGAGAGGATCAACGGCCAGTAAAAAGCGAAATAAAGTAACAGTGCCACTTTAGTTAACAAGAATTACTTGCAATAATAACCACCCATTTGTCCTCGACCCACAGGGGTCTGGCAGGACGATCACCCATTCTTTTCTCTCAGGTCCGGCCAGCATGACACGTCATACAAACCCCGCTTCGCCAACCAAGCCTCACAGCCCATCCCGCGCCTGGCGTGCGATTGCTGCGATGCTGTTCAGCGTACTGCTGGCGCCGACCGCCGCCTTCGCTGATGCCACCGCACCTGCCGCACCAGCCGCTGCCGAGCAGAATACCGCCACCCCGGCTGCGCCTGCTGCCGCGCCAACCGACCCGGCCCAGGCTGCAGCTCCTGCCGACGGCACTGGGGTAGTGCTGGAAGAAGACAACACCCTGGGCATGGCCCATGACCTGTCCCCGTGGGGCATGTACCAGAACGCCGACGTGGTGGTGAAAGCCGTGATGATCGGCCTGGCTATCGCCTCCATCATTACCTGGACCATCTGGATCGCCAAAGGCTTCGAGCTGCTGGGCGCCAAGCGTCGTCTGCGCACTGAAATCGTCCACTTGAAAAAGGCCGCCACCCTCAAGGAAGCGAGTGAAACCGCCACCAAGAAGGGCACCCTGGCCAACCTGCTGGTGCATGACGCCCTGGAAGAAATGCGCCTGTCGGCCAACACCCGCGAAAAAGAAGGCATCAAGGAACGCGTCAGCTTCCGCCTGGAGCGCCTGGTGGCCGCTTGCGGTCGCAACATGAGCAGTGGCACCGGCGTACTGGCGACCATCGGTTCCACCGCCCCCTTCGTCGGCCTCTTCGGTACCGTGTGGGGCATCATGAACAGCTTCATCGGCATCGCCAAAACCCAGACCACCAACCTCGCCGTGGTTGCTCCCGGCATCGCCGAAGCCTTGCTGGCTACCGCCCTGGGCCTGGTTGCCGCGATCCCAGCGGTGGTGATCTACAACGTCTTCGCCCGTTCGATCGCCGGCTACAAGGCCCAGGTATCGGACGCGTCGGCAGAAGTCCTGCTGCTGGTCAGCCGCGACCTCGATCACCTGCCTACCGAGCGCAGCTCGCAACCGCACATGGTGAAAGTGGGGTAATCGGCCATGGGCCTGCATTTGAATCAAGGCGACGACGAGCTCGTCGAGAATCACGAAATCAACGTCACGCCGTTTATCGACGTGATGCTGGTGCTGCTGATCATCTTCATGGTGGCAGCACCGTTGGCTACCGTGGACATCAAGGTTGACCTTCCCGCGTCCAGCGCCAAGCCGGCGCCACGCCCGGAGAAGCCGATTTTTCTCAGCGTGAAGGCCGACCAGCGCCTGTTCCTGGGCGAAGAAGAAGTCAAGGCTGAAACCCTGGGGCCGGTGCTCGATGCCAAGACCCAGGGCAAGAAAGACACGACCATCTTCTTCCAGGCCGACAAGGGTGTGGACTACGGCGACCTGATGAGCGTGATGGACGCCTTGCGGGCAGCCGGCTACCTCAAGGTAGGCCTGGTCGGACTTGAGACGGCAGCCAAGAAATGATCACGACGCGCCACAAACTGACGCGTTATGGCAGCAGCCTCGCAGTCGTGCTGGGCGTGCATGCCGTCGCGATCATCATCGCGCTTAAATGGTCCGCGCCCCAGGCGATCCCGTTGCCTCCGGCCGCGATGGTCATCGACTTGGCGCCCCTGCCGGCGCCACCGCCACCGCCTGCACCGCCCAAGGTCGTTGCGCCACCGCCACCACCGGTCGAAGAGCTGCCGCTGCCGAAGTTGGCCGAGGCGCCCAAGCCGACGATCCAGGTGCCTAAGCCGGTCAAGCCCAAACCCAAGCCACAACCGCCCAAGCCGGTGGAGAAAAAGCCCGAGCCGCCCAAGGAGAAACCTTCCGAGGAGCCACCGAGCGACACGCCGCCGAGCAACGCGCCTGCGCAAAAGTCCGCACAGCCTGCTCCGGGTCCATCGGCGCAACAGCTTGCCGCCCAGGCCTCCTGGCAAAGCACCCTGCTGGCGCACCTGCAGAAGTACAAGAAGTACCCGCCGGGCGCCCAGCAACGTGGCAAGGAAGGCATGAACCGCTTGCGCTTCGTGGTCGATGGCGAAGGCAATGTGTTGTCCTACGAGTTGGAGGGCCGCTCCGGCAACGCCGATCTGGACCGCGCCACGCTGGAGATGATCCGCAAGGCTCAACCCCTGCCCAAACCACCGGCAGACCTGTTGAAAAACGGCAGTGTGGAGCTCGTCGCACCGTTCGTTTACAACATCGATAAACGTCGCCGCTAGAGGGCAATGGAAGGGGGCTGGCTCCCTTCCACATTCAGCGGCAGCGAATCAGCAAAATTACCGACAGTCCTCGCTCAATCCCCAGCAAAGTTCTGATAACGTGCGTCTATCGATTGCAGCCGGTATGCTTGGCTCGCAACCTCATGGACGCCCGCTATGACTCTTACAGAATTACGCTACATCGTGACCCTCGCCCAAGAACAGCACTTCGGCCACGCGGCCGAGCGTTGCCACGTCAGCCAGCCGACGCTGTCGGTGGGCGTGAAAAAGCTCGAAGACGAACTCGGTGTGCTGATTTTCGAGCGCAGCAAGAGCGCCGTGCGCCTCACCCCGGTGGGCGAAGGCATTGTTGCCCAGGCCCAGAAGGTGCTGGAACAAGCGCAAAGCATTCGCGAGCTGGCCCAGGCCGGCAAGAACCAGCTGACCGCACCGCTCAAGGTCGGCGCCATCTACACCGTCGGCCCGTACCTGTTCCCCCATCTGATCCCGCAACTGCACCGCGTCGCGCCGCAAATGCCGTTGTATATCGAAGAAAACTTCACCCACGTGCTGCGCGACAAACTGCGCAACGGCGAGCTGGACGCGATCATCATCGCCTTGCCGTTCAACGAGGCGGACGTGTTGACCCTGCCGCTCTACGACGAGCCGTTCTACGTACTGATGCCCGCCTCGCACCCGTGGACGCAGAAGGAAACCATCGACGCCGGCCTGCTCAATGACAAGAGCCTGCTGCTGCTCGGCGAAGGCCACTGCTTCCGCGACCAGGTGCTGGAAGCCTGCCCGACCCTGACCAAAGGCAACGACGGCGCCAAGCACACCACGGTGGAATCCAGCTCCCTGGAGACCATTCGCCACATGGTCGCGTCCGGCCTGGGTATTTCGATCCTGCCGTTGTCGGCGGTAGACAGCCATCACTACGCCCCCGGCGTAATCGAAGTGCGCCCACTTACGCCGCCAGTGCCCTTCCGTACCGTGGCAATCGCCTGGCGCGCCAGCTTTCCACGGCCAAAAGCGATTGAGATCCTCGCCGACTCGATCCGCCTGTGCTCGGTGGCCAAGCCGCCTGCTGCGAGCTAAGTAACCGTATGACTGAGCTGTCGCAGGTGCCGGTGACGGCACTCAAGGGTGTCGGTGAGGCCATGGCCGAGAAACTCGCCAAGGTCGGCCTGGAGAACCTCCAGGACGTGCTGTTCCACCTGCCGCTGCGCTATCAGGATCGCACCCGCGTCGTGCCCATCGGCCACTTGCGTCCCGGCCAGGACGCGGTGATCGAAGGCACCGTCAGCGGCGCCGACGTGGTAATGGGCAAGCGCCGCAGCCTGGTGGTGCGCCTGCAGGACGGCACCGGTGGCCTGAGCCTGCGCTTCTACCATTTCAGCAATGCGCAGAAAGAAGGCCTCAAGCGCGGCACCCGCGTGCGTTGCTACGGCGAAGCGCGTCCGGGGGCCTCGGGCCTGGAGATCTACCACCCGGAGTACCGCGCCATTACCGGCGACGAACCGCCGCCGGTGGACACCACCCTCACGCCGATCTACCCGCTGACCGAAGGCCTTACCCAGCAACGCCTGCGCCAGTTGTGCATGCAAACCCTGACGATGCTCGGCCCGCAAAGCCTGCCCGACTGGCTGCCGCTGGAGCTGGCCCGCGACTATCAACTGGCGCCTCTGGCGGATGCGATTCGCTACCTGCATCACCCGCCGGCCGACGCCGATGTGGACGAACTCGCCCTCGGCCATCACTGGGCCCAGCATCGCCTGGCCTTCGAAGAACTGCTGACCCATCAACTGTCCCAGCAGCGCCTGCGCGAAAGCATGCGCTCGCTGCGCGCACCGGCGATGCCCAAAGCCACGCGCCTGCCCGCGCAATACCTGGCCAACCTGGGCTTCGCACCGACCGGCGCGCAGCACCGCGTCGGCAACGAAATAGCCTACGACCTCAGCCAGCAGGAACCGATGCTGCGCCTGATCCAGGGCGATGTGGGCGCGGGCAAGACCGTGGTCGCCGCCCTCGCCGCCTTGCAGGCCCTGGAAGCCGGTTACCAGGTCGCGTTGATGGCGCCCACGGAAATTCTCGCTGAGCAACACTTCATCACCTTCAAACGCTGGCTCGAGCCGCTGGGGCTGGAAGTCGCGTGGCTGGCCGGCAAGCTCAAGGGCAAGACGCGCGCAGCGGCGCTGGAGCAGATTGCCGGCGGCGCACCGATGGTGGTGGGCACCCATGCGCTGTTCCAGGACGAAGTGCAGTTCAAGAACCTGGCCCTGGTGATCATCGACGAACAGCACCGCTTCGGCGTGCAACAGCGCCTGGCCCTGCGCCAGAAAGGCGTGGGCGGGCGCATGAACCCGCACCAGTTGATCATGACCGCCACGCCCATCCCACGCACCCTGGCCATGAGTGCCTACGCCGACCTCGACACCTCGATCCTCGACGAACTGCCCCCCGGCCGTACGCCGGTCAACACCGTGCTGGTCACCGACACGCGACGCGTCGAAGTGATCGAGCGCGTGCGCGGCGCCTGCGCCGAAGGCCGCCAGGCTTACTGGGTGTGTACGCTGATCGAAGAGTCCGAGGAGCTGACCTGCCAGGCCGCCGAAACCACCTATGAAGACCTCACCAGTGCCCTGGGCGAGCTCAAGGTCGGGCTGATCCACGGCCGTATGAAACCTGCCGAAAAAGCTGCAGTGATGGCCGAGTTCAAGGCCGGCAACCTGCAACTGCTCGTGGCCACTACTGTGATCGAGGTCGGCGTGGACGTGCCCAACGCCAGCCTGATGATCATTGAAAACCCCGAACGCCTGGGCCTGGCCCAACTGCACCAGTTGCGCGGCCGCGTCGGCCGAGGCAGCGCCGCCAGCCATTGCGTGCTGCTGTATCACCCGCCGCTGTCGCAGATCGGCCGCCAACGGCTGGGCATCATGCGCGAAACCAACGACGGCTTTGTCATCGCCGAAAAAGACCTCGAGCTGCGCGGCCCGGGAGAAATGCTCGGTACCCGCCAAACCGGTCTGCTGCAATTCAAGGTCGCCGACCTGATGCGCGACGCCGACCTGTTGCCCGCAGTGCGCGATGCGGCGCAGGCGCTGCTGGAACGCTGGCCTGAGCATGTCAGCCCGCTGCTCAACCGCTGGCTGCGGCACGGGCAGCAATACGGCCAAGTGTGACAGCCGGCTCACTTATCCGACCTACACCTCTACCAAGCTGGTTATACTCCAATGAATGAAAAAAATTGGATCAGGCCATGTCAGAAGTTGCCCTCGCTACCGCCCCACTGACCGCCCCGCCGGTCATTCGGGCGTTGCTCGCAAAGCTCGCCATCCCCTACACGGAAGTCGCCGAACAGACGGGCCTGAACCCTGCGCGAAAGGTCCAGGCGGTACTGCTCGAAGATGCCGTTGGCGCGCTCATGGTGCTGTTCCCCCAAAGCCAGTTGCTCGACCTCAACCGCCTTACCGAGCTCACCGGTCGGCGCCTCACCGCCGTGGCGCCGGAGCGCGTCGAGCGCATGCTGGGCAAGCATGAGCTGAACCTGCTGCCGGGCCTGCCGCCGCTTACCAGTTCGCCGTGCCTGTATGAAGGCAGCCTGCTCAACGAGCCGAGTCTATTGGTGCATTCGGGCGAAGCCGGGTTGCTGCTGGAAATCGCCAGCGAGTACTTCAAGACCATGCTGACCAAGGCCAGTGCGGCTCAGTTCGGCGAGCCCCTGAGCAACATTCGCCCCAACCTCGACCGCCCCAATGATGACCGTGAGGAAATCACCCAGGCGATGCAGGCATTCACTGCCCGCCGTATTCAGCAACGCCTGGAAGCGACCATCGAGATTCCGCCGCTGGCCGACACCGCGCAGAAGATCATCAAGCTGCGTGTCGACCCCAACGCCACCATCGACGACATCACCGGCGTGGTGGAAACCGACCCGGCCCTGGCCGCCCAAGTGGTGAGCTGGGCGGCGTCGCCCTACTACGCTTCGCCGGGCAAGATCCGCTCGGTGGAAGACGCCATCGTGCGCGTGCTGGGCTTCGATCTGGTGATCAACCTGGCGCTGGGCCTGGCCCTGGGTAAAACCCTGAGCCTGCCCAAGGACCGCCCGCATCCGTCCACGCCGTACTGGCACCAGTCGATCTACACCGCCGCCGTGATCGAAGGCCTGACCCGCGCCATGCCCCGCGCCCAGCGCCCGGAAGCCGGCCTGACCTACCTGGCAGGGTTGCTGCACAACTTTGGTTACCTGCTACTGGCCCATGTGTTCCCGCCGCACTTTTCGCTGATCTGCCGCCACCTGGAGGTCAACCCGCACCTGTGCCACAGCTACGTGGAACAACACCTGCTGGGCATCAGCCGCGAGCAGATCGGCGCCTGGCTGATGCGTTACTGGGACATGCCGGACGAACTGTCCACCGCCCTGCGCTTCCAGCACGACCCGAGCTATGACGGGCAGTACGCCGAATACCCGAACCTGGTGTGCCTGGCCGTACGCCTGTTGCGCAGCCGAGGAATCGGTTCCGGGCCGGATGAAACCATTCCGGATGCGCTGCTCGAGCGCCTGGGCTTGAGCCGGGAAAAGGCTGAAGACGTGGTCGGCAAGGTGCTGGATGCCGAGGTGTTGTTGCGCGAACTAGCCTCGCAGTTCAGCCAGCACTGAACCTGATCATTCCCACGCTCCGCGTCACCACTTAAGAGCGGACGCGGAGCGTCCAAAGCGGCATTCCCACGCAGAGCGTGGGAACGATCACTGAACGCTTACTTCTTTTTCTTCGGCTTCAGATACTTGGTCAACCCCTGGAACCAGATCACCAGCCCCGGGTTGCCCTTGATCTGGATCGATTTGTCCTGAATCCCCGTCATGAACGCCAGTTGCTTGTTCTTCGCCTGCATCGTGGCGAAGCCGTAGGCGGCGTCTTTGAAGGCAATCGCAAACGCCGGCTCAGGGTGTACACCCGAGCGGCTAGTGATGCGTTGGTCTTTGACGATGAAGTGACGGGCAACCTTGCCGTCGAGGGTCTGCAGCTGGAAGGCCAGGTCTTTGTCACCTAGCTGCTGCTGGAAGGCGGGGTTGGTGCGGCTGGCTTTGCCCATCATCAGGCCCAGCACCCACAGGAGAAGACGAAATTTCATGCACACGGCCTCGGTGTAATTATTGAGTGGCCGCAGCAGTGTAACGATTTGCAAACAGAACGCCACCGATCTCGCGCTTTAGCGGGAGATCGGTTGACGTTTAACGCTTATAGCAACAGGTTACTTAAACGTTAGGGCAAGGAACCGGGGCCCAGTCGGCCAGGTTTGGATCGCGGCAGCTGCCTTCGAGCTGAGCCTTGCCGGAGCTGGCGACCTGCTTGCTTTCAGCCTGCTTGGCCTGAACGGTCTGGATGCTCTTCTCGGTGGTCACCGCTTCTTTCGGCACGGTCGGGAGCACGGGTTTCTTGGCCGGCTTCACGGCTTTCTTGCCTTTGGCCGGAGTGACCACAGGCGTGGTGTCGGCGGTGGCCACGGTCACCACGTCGCTACGCTGCACGCCAACCTGCTGCAGGTCTTTCTCGTAGGCCTGGGTGTAGTTGTTCAGGTCTTCGCTGGCTTTGCCGTTGACTGCAACGATCAAGTCATTGGATTCCTTCAGGCCCGCAACGATTTCCGCCAGGCGCTTGCGGCCCTCGGTGTCGTTGACGGTCTTGGCCTTGCGGTCTGCGACCAGCTTGGTGAATGCGCTCTGGTAGCACTGTTGCGAAGCCTTGGCATAAGCAGTGCTGCGGTCGATGTCCGAGGCGCTTTTGTTGAAGTCGGTGGAGTAGGAAGCGATGCGCTGGTTGTCATCGCTGATCTGCTTCTGACGCTCGGTGTAGTAACCCGCCGCGCCACCCGCCAGGGCGCCGCCCGCTGCGCCGATAGCGGCGTTACGGCCGCGCTTTTCCTTGTCGCCGGTCAGGGCGCCCAGCAAGGCACCGCCGGCCGCGCCGATGGCTGCGCCGGTCACCACCGACTTGGTCATGTTCGAATCGGTAGCACGCAGGTGCTGCACCGGCTCGTAGCAGTTGGGGTAGTACTCAACCTTGGTGCTTGACGCGACCTTGGACGCAGGCGACGTTGCGCAACCGGTCAACACGGTGCTGAAACCGGCCGCAATCAGCAGCAGGTGACGCTTGGAAACCGTCTTACGGGAAAAAAGCATAGGTGTGATCTCTATTAAGTTTGACTTGCCCAGCACGGCCCACCGCCGCCTGAGTCCCTTCCAAGCTCGCTAGACAGCCAACGATCAAGACCGCTGACCGCTCGCTGCGAGCAATTCCTTCAAGATCGTCGCCGGGTCGGCCCGCTGTTGCTTGCGGTAGTTGCCGACATGGCGAACGAACAGTGTCGCGCGCGTCACCAGGCTCTTGCCGAGCACCGGCTTGCGATCCAACTCTTCCTTGATTCGTTGAAACTGGGTCTGGATCACCGCATCGGTGTAGCGCGTGCCGGTAGCCAGGTTGTCGATGTAGATCGCCACGGCGCCGTCCAGCGCGCTGCGCCCATTGGCGATGGCCATGTCGAACAGCTGCGCGCTGGCCTGGTCTTTATTATCCACGGCTTGCTGGCGGCTCTTCTGCAGGTTGGCCAGGCGGATGTTGTAGTTGCTGATGGTCTCGGCCACCAACGCGGCGGACTGAATCAGGTTGCCTGCCGCCTCCTCGCGCTGCTGGGCGATCAGCGAAACGTTGCGCTTGAGCTCTTCGTTGACCAGCCCCAGTTCGGCCTGCAGCTTGGGGTCGACGCTGGCGGCGATGATGCTGTCCAGGCGCTTGGTCGGGTCCTGGGCGTCGTCGATGGCGTCGGTCAGCGACGCCAGGCGGCCTTCTTTCTGCCACTGCGCAAACAGCTCCTTGTAGCGCGAGCGCGGCGCCGACAGCGCGCCAATCGCCACGCGAAACCCGGTGGTCTCGTTGCTTTGCTCGGTGCCATCGGCGGCAAACAGCGGGTACTCGCGGCGCATGCCAGTGAACAAGGTGCCTTCGCCTTCCAGGTAATTGCCGCCCTTGACCACGAAGCCGCCATAGGTGCCCTGGCGGCGCCCGGCGTGCACCAGTTGGAAGGATTCCTGGACCATTTCCGCAGCGTTGCCGATCACATCGAACATCCCGATCGGGTTGGGCAGCTTGGTGCCGATAGGCATCAGCCGTGCCGCCTGGCCGGTGCCGCCGGCGACCTGGTTGAACACCGCGTAATCGCTCAGTGGACCGTCGTTTTCACTGCCCTCGACGCGGCGCGGAAACAGGCGGCCTTCCAAGTCCTGACGACTCACTGCCTGGCCACCGCGCGCGGCGAATTCCCATTCCACTTCGGTGGGCAAGCGCACAAAGCCCAGGCCGCCGTCTTCGGCCGAGGCACCGCGCCCACTCACCGGCAGTAACTCGCGGTGGTATTTCATCAGCCAGGCGCTGTACACCGCCGAGAAACGCTCGGCTTCAAAGCGCGACAGTTTCACTTTGGGCAAGCGCCCGGCCATACCCTCAGGCGCATCACAGGCCGGCGCCGGCTCGCCGCTGGCCAGCGACTGCGCCTGGGACATTACCTGGGCGTACTGGCGGGCGGTCACTTCGTACTTGCCGATGAAGTACAGCATGGGCTTGAGCGGGGTCTTGGCGTCGGTCTTCGGCATCAGCGGCGCGATGACGGTGTTCCAGTCCTTGGGCAGGTCCTTGAGGGTGAACTGGCCATTGATGAAGTCGCGCCGGTAACCGGAGATAAACGATTGCTGGTAGCCCGCCTCGCCTTCGGCAAAGGGATAACCGAGGCTCACCTCACGGTCGTCCAGGGTGCCCTGGGCCAGCACATAGGCGTAGCGGAACACCATATTGCCTTCGCATGGCAGCGGCAGGCTCACGTCGTCCGGCAACGGCTTGGGGTTGTCGAGCTTGTCGCTTGCCTCATCGGCCCAGGCCAGCGAGGCCAGGCTCAGCGCCACACAGGCGCCCAATAACTTAAACATCTCTGATTCCTTCAGAAGCCTGGATACGCGCCACTCGCCAACCGCCACATGCCGCCGCCACGGCGCTGACGCCGAGCACAGCCGCCAGGGCCAAGCCGTAGTGACGCGCCAACAGATGGCTGGCGTATTCGCCCGGCACCTGCACGAATAATCGATTCAAACCCGCCTCGGCCAGGCTATACAGCCCGGCACTGAGTACGGCGGCAAAACTTGCGCTGTACAGCGCCTGCATCACGACGAACAGCAACAGCGCAGCGGTGGAAAAGCCCAGTAAGCGCAACACCGACAACTCCCGACGTTTACGCGCCACCGCCGCCAACGCCCCGGCGAAGGTCGCCGCAAACGCACCGGCCAACGCCAACCCGCAGATGATCCAGAATACGAGCGACAGGTTGCGACTCAACGACTGCACCTGGGCGATGGTTTGCGCCTGGGTCGACACCAGCACGTTCTGCCCGGCGAAATACAGCCGCAGCCGTTCCACATCGCTGAGCGTGCGCGCATACAAACGAAACGCCGGGTACACCCGCTGCTCGCCCACACCCGCCGCTTCACCCTCCCACTGCAACGCCGGCACTGCGCGACCATCGCGGTAATCTTCCACCGCCTCCAGCAACGCCAGGTCAGCAAACAACCCGTCACGGGCGAAGGCTTCCAACGGCAATACCGCCAGCACCTGCACCCGCGTGCGCTGCGCCTCGACGCGCCCCGCCAGTTGCCGCGCAAAGCGGGGCTCCAGCCAGTCGCCGGGCCGGGCCGCGAGCTTTTCGGCGGCGGTATGGCTGAGCACGATCTGGTCCAGGCCCTTCGGCATCGGCAAGCCAGCCAACAACGGGTCGCCCGCAGCGGTCGGCAGCATCTCCACTACCACGGTGCCCAACTGCGCGGTCGCCGCAATCTGCCGCGTACGCGCGATGGCAAACGCCACATCACTACGCTGGCCAAGCTGCTCGACGAGGGCGCTGCTGAATCGACCGCCGCCCAGCGGAATAATTTCACGGGTGGCGGGGTCGGTCTCCAAGCGTTGGGTCAAACTGCTAACCAGTCCAAACTTCAGGCCAAATAACACCAGCAATGGCGCGATGACCGCCACCAGCGCCAGCACCGAACAGGCCGACAGCCACGCATCGTTGCGATAGTCCTGCCAAGCGAGCGACGAGACCAGGGCGATGCGCATCAGCACGCCTCCCCAAGTGTCGCCGTGACGCCGCCGTCCGCATCGCGACGGCAGCCGATGCGGCGCACTTGCAAGCCACTGGCGCGGGCCAAGGGTTCATCATGGGTGGCAATCACACAGGCGGCGCGGTGTTCACGGGCCTGGGCCAGCAGCGCCTGCATCACGCGCTCGGCATTGAGCGGGTCGAGGGATGCGGTCGGCTCATCGGCCAGTACCAGTTGCGGCGCGTGGGCCAAGGCGCGGGCACAGCTCACACGCTGGCGCTGGCCCACCGACAACGCGGCCGGACGCTTGTCCAACTGGTCACTGATTTCCAGCTGCTCGGCCAGGCGCGCCACGCTGCCGTCGTCCTTTAACCCCAGCAACTGGCGGGACAAGGCGATATTGCCGCGCACATCGAGAAACCCCAGCAGCCCGCCGGTCTGCAGTACATAGCCCAAATGCCGGCTGCGCAACTGGGCCAAGGCGGTTTGGCTGTCTGCGCGCCAAAGCCCGCCGATGTCGAACTGGTTGAACTCAAACTGGCCGATCCGATCCGGCGCCAACACCAGCGCCAACATGTCCAGCAAGGTGCTCTTGCCGCAGCCGCTGGGCCCGACAATCGCCAGTTGTTCACCCGCGCGCAGCTGCAGCGCCGGAACCACCAGGCTATAGCGCTGGCTGCCGACGCCCCGGCTCTTGTGCACCGCGTTCAGGCTCAGCATCACGGCAACGTCGACAACGGCACGCGGTACAACGCGTCGCCCGGTTCGGCATCGCCGAAACGCACCCAATTGGCCAGGTCATTGTGGAAGGTCTCGTAGAGGCGGATTTTCGAATCCAGCTCGTCGATAAAGTCTTCCTGTTCGGCCACGCTCAACGACAACCACAGGTCCTGGGTCATGTTCAGCGACTTGCTGCGATACGGCAGGCCCTCCAGATATTCGCCCAGCAGGCCGCCGTCGGCCAGATTGCCGCCTTTGCGCAGGGCCTGCGGGTCGCGGCTCATATAGGCCGAGGCGCTGGCGATTTCCTGGAAGAAGTCCTTGGGTGAGCTTTGGGTTTTGCGCGCCGCATCGACGATCAGTTTCAGCGACTGCTGCAGGTCGTTCAATTGCAGCTTGGTCAGCATCACGCACACCTGGAACGCCGGCAGCGCCGGGTTGGTCAGGTCGCGGTCGGCAGTCCAGGCGCTGACCAGCTGGGGCGCCTGGCTCGCGGTTTTGCGACCAAGGAAATCCATGTGCATCGCATAACCGACCGCGGCGGATTTATCCGCCAGGCTCGGCGTGGCACTGAGCAGCGGCACCGGCTGCGGCGTGTTGCTGCGCACCTGATGCACGAGGTTGGCGAACACCGTGCCAATCTCGTCGACGCGCTCACCGAGCTTGTGCACGTCACCACCGGGCACCGACGTGTACAGGTCGCCGATCCGTGGGTTGGCGTCGGCGGTCAGGATGCGGTACTGGCTTTCGGCGCCGGCATGGGTTTTCTTGCCGGCGTCAGTGCGCAGATGCAGCGCGTAGATCTTGATCTGCTTGCCCAACGCCGCCTGGCGCACTTCGGCTTCGTTCATCTGGGTGGCGGCGAACGGGTCGTTCTTGCGCAACGCACCGGCATCGGAGACCAGCAGGATGATGCGCCCGCCGTAGCCGGACCAATCCATGCCGTCCACCGCCTGCATCACCCCGGCAAACGCGTCTTCGTTGAACGAATGGCTGGACACCGTCGAGGCCTTGACCTGACGCGCCATGTCGAGGAAGCGTTGCGGATCGCGGCCCTGGTCGAGGGTGATCAGGGTCTTGGCCACGTATTCCAGGCCGGGGGTTTTCTTGATGCTGTTGCGAAAGCCCACCAGCCCGAAGCTGACGCTGTCCAACTCGCCGCGCTCGGCAATTCGGGTTTGCAGCTCGTGTACTACGTCGCGCACTTGATCGATATACGGCTGCATCGACACGGTGGTATCGACCACCAGCACCACCGCCGTGCGGAAAGCGTCGGCATTGGCGCTGGTCACGGGCGTCGCCGGCTTGGCGACCGCGCTGCTGCCAGGGTCGATGGAGGCGACATTAAGCAGCTGCACGGGCTGGCCGTTGTCGTCGAAGCTCTCTTTGGAATCAAAAATCGGCAGCAGGTAGAACTGGTTTTGCGGCACCGCGCTGGCGGTGGGTTCCAGGGCCAGCACTTGTTGATTGTCGTCGCGGTTGTTCTGCGCCTTGGCCAACACAGCTTTCGCCGCAGCCGGATCGGCCAGCAGTTTTTCCACCTCAGCGGACTGGCGCAGGAACATCACCGGGGCACGGCCTGAGCGCTCGGTGAATTTGAGCACCAGGCTTTGCTTCCAGTCACTGACTTGGGAGGCCGGCAACCAACCGTCGCTGCGTCCGTCGGTAGCGGCGCCGACACGCACCCAAGGGCTGCCGTCGACTTCTTTGCGCTGGTACACATACAGCACGGAAAACGCCGGCAAGACTTTGCCCGGTGCACTGCCCGCATCGGCAGACAGTTTGGCGCCGGGCTTGCTGAGCACGCGTTGGAACAGGGTTTTCTTGCCGGCCATCAGCAACGGACGCTGGCCGCCATCCGCAACCGCCGCAGGTGGCTTGGCTGCAGGCACCACGGCAGCAGGCGGCTTGACCGGCTCGTCGGCGGCGCTCAACCACCAGTAACTGGCGCCACCGATGGCCAGTGCCACCGCTACGGCAACCGCCGCCAGCGCCACTACCGGCCCACGGCGCTGTTCGCTGTGGTGCACCGGCGCGACTACCGGTTGACGCGCGGGTTGTGGCTTGTCCGTGGGTATTTCGATGGACTCCGGCGTGATCCCCGCCAGGTCAAAACTGATGGGGATCGGCAGCGGCCGCACCAGGGTGGCCTCCGGCGAATCCGCCGGCAGTTGATCCAGCGCCAGCAGCAACGCCGTCGCATCCGGATAACGCTCCGCCGGGTCCTTGGCCAGCAACTTGCGCAGCACGCCCTGGTAACGGCCATGGTGCACCGGCAACTCCGGCAAGGGCTCCGTCAGATGGGCCAATGCGGTGGAGAGCGCATCGGTGCCGCTGTAAGGCAGCTCGCCGACCAGAATCTCGTAGAGCACCACGCCCAGCGCATACAGGTCGGCGCGCCCGTCGATCTCCTGGCCGCGAGCCTGTTCCGGGCTCATGTAGCTGGGCGTGCCCACGGCAAAGCCGGCCTGGGTGAATTGGGTGCGGTCGTCCAGGGACTTGGCGATGCCGAAGTCCGACAACACCGCCGTACCATCGGCGCGGAACAGAATGTTCGCCGGCTTCACGTCGCGGTGCACCAGGCCCTGGGCATGGGCGTACCCGAGCGCCGAGGCGATCTGGCGGATCAGCGTCACGCCCTGCTCCGGGGTCAGCCCGGCGGCGATGCGCTCCTTGAGCGTGCCGTTGGGCAGGTACTCCATGGCCATGTAGTACAGCTCATCGACATTGCCGATGTCATGGATGGTCACCGTGTGCGGGTGCGACAAGCGCGCCAGGGTCTTGCCTTCGCGCAGGAAGCGCTCGCAGAAGCTCGGGTCGGCCGCCAGCGCCGCCGCCATCACCTTCAGGGCCACCTTGCGCTCCAGCGAACGCTGGGTCGCCAGGTACACGTTGGCCATGGCGCCTTCGCCGATCTCGCCCTCGATGTCATAACCGGGGATGACGATGTTCATGGCGACACCTTCACGACGATGGTGGTGATGTTGTCCGGTGCGCCGCGATTGAGCCCCAGGTGGACCAGGCTGCGCACGATTTCATCCGGCGCGTCGTGGCCGAGGACCTCACGGATTTCGTGGTCCTCGACGGTCTTGGTCAGGCCGTCGCTGCACAGCAGGAAACTGTCGCCGGGGGCGATCAGCAGATCGACCGCCGCCACGTCCAGTTGCGCTTCCACGCCCACCGCACGGGTCACGATATTGGCGCGCGGGTGCACACGGGCATCGGCTTCGCTGAGCAGGCCGCTGTCTTGCAGGTCCTGCACGTAGCTGTGGTCGCGGGAGATGCTTTCCAACTCGCCGTCGCGCAGGCGGTACAGGCGGCTGTCGCCGGCCCACAGGCACACCCCGCGCAAGCCGCGCGCCGCCAGCACCACGACGGTGCTACCCATCATGGTCACGCCCCGATTGGCGGTTTCTTCACGGACCGCCGCATTGATGCGGATCAGGTCGTTGCGCAAGGCGGCCGCGTATTCCTCAAGGGAGCGCCCCACCGGCACATTGCGCAGGCTGTCGACAATCAGGCTGCTGACATAATCCCCCGCCGCGTGGCCGCCCATGCCATCGGCCACCACCCACAGGCGGTTTTGCGGCAGGTCCAGGCATGCGTCTTCATTGACCTGGCGCACCATGCCCACATGGCTTTTGCTCGCCGATTGATACGTCGCCCCCATCTACACCACACCTTCTTGTCCGAGCAAAAACTGCGCAAAATCGCGGGCGGCAGGCAAGCCCTGACACCGTAATAAACCGGGGGAAATACGCTGCGAACCCCGGCCCCACCAGAGGCTGGCCCCTTCGCAGGCCTGTTCGGCGAGCGCCGCCATGCGCCCGTGAGGCACGCTGGCGGCCACCCGTTGCAAGCCGGCGAAACGGCTGTCGAGCGCACGCGGTTCGGTCGCCGGCACGCCCAGGCGGTCGAGGCCATCGTTGAACCCTTCGAACGTCGCGCCCGCGTCCAGAGTGCTGAGCAGCAGCTCTTCGGTCTGTTCGAACCAGGCATCCGGCCCGCCCACCAGGGCGGCGGGGTTGGTGTCGTGATCAAGCACCGCCACCACCGCCAGCGGAAAATAACGCCCGACCCGATCAATACTCGGCATCACTACACCCGCCGCCGCGTCCGGCCCGCACACGCCTGGCGCGAGTACGAAGCGCCACAGCGGGCTGACCAGATAAGCGTTGAGCCAATCAGCGCCCAGGCTGTTCTGGCTGGCGAGCAAACCCGCCGCCAGCCAGCTGTCCCACGGGCCGATAAAACTCTGGGGCAAGGCGCGGCTGACGAAATCACCGCGGCTGGCCAACTTGCCGTAGAAACCCAGCGTGGTCATAGCCGCTCCGGCAGGCTGAAGCCGCTGAGCACACGGCTCTTGAACGGGTTGAAGGCGCTATTGGCGCGCAGCTCGTAGGCAATGCTCGCGCCGTCGACCCGCAGGCGCAGGTTGAAGCGGTCCGGCGAGTTGCCGGCGGTCAGGTCCGATTGTTCCAGCAGGCGGAACCAGGCCCAGGGGCCGTCGAGGGTCACGCCGGAGCGTCCGCTGGCCGCTGGCGGCATGATCGAGATACGCACCACGCCACTGCTGCCGGGGTTCGGCCATTGCATCGCCACCGGCCGGCTCGGGCCGTGGTCGTAGCTCAGTTGCTGGCCGTCGAGATCAAGCAGGAACTGGGTGATGGTCGGGTCCATCGACACCGGCTTGAGTTCGAAGCGCACGATGGGCTGGGTGCCCCCCGATCTGAAGAACGCGTCACGAATCGTTGCCGCGCGCTGGAAGGTTTGCAGCACGCCCGGCGCAATGCCGAGCTTCTGCGCCGCGCCCGGCTGCCAGCGCCAGGTCTGGGCCGAGGTGTCGACGTAGGGCTGCAGGTACTTGCGGAAGTAGTTATCCATCACCCCGCCGACGCCGAAGAACTGGCCGAAGTCATCCAGGGTCGCGTCCCGCGCACTGCCCGGCGACATCGGGTAGCGCCCGGCCAGGGACTGGCGATACACGTTGACCACTTCGCTGACCCAGGCCGCGTTCAGCTGGTTGCGCACGCCGCCCATCATGCTGTTGGTGGTGGAATTGACCACCGACTTGACCATGCCCTGCACCAGCGCAGGCTGGCGCTCGGCGTTCAGGCTGACCCGCGTGGCCGCCGCTGCCGCCTGGTTCTTCGCCTCGCCCAGCAAGGCATCGCCGCTGGCACCGACCATGGCGCTGACCTGCACATACAGCGCGTTCATGTCCGATAGCAGGCCGTCGATCGCCGCCGGCTCGCCCTCGTTTTTGCTGACGATGCTGTTGAGTTCGGCAAAATGCGCGGTGACCGGGTCATCCGCAGCCGCAGGCGCGTTGGCGCTCGCTTGCTCCTGGCCGAGCAGGCTGCCCAGGCGCTCCTTGAGCTTGTCGACACCGCCCTCCACCGGCACGCCCTTGGCGGCCAATTGGCGCTCTTCGGCTTGCAGGTCAGTCTCCCTGGCCACCGCCACCAGCAGCTTTTTCAGCGGCGAGGTCGGCCCGGAGATCACGCGCAGCACATCGGCCGCCTGGGCCACGCTGGTGATCGGCACAAAGTCGATGTCTGCCAGCAACGCATCCCATTGGCGCTGGTAATCCTGGAAATACAAGCGGCGCACATCGGCGGCCAGGCTCACCACGTTCTGTTGATCGGCCTGTGCCTGGCCGAGCACCCATTGTTCTTCAGCCAGGGTACCGGTCTGGTTCAGGCTGCTCAGCAAAAAGCCCTGGCGATAGCCCTTGGCGGTGAAAAACCCGCTCAGCGGTTCGCCCAATGGCTTGCCGCTCTTGCGGCTGAACACCAGCGCAGCATCGCGGCCGGCGGCTTCGTTGAGGCGAAAGTCCGGGATGCCGTCGGGCAGTTTCTGACGCTTGACCCGGTCGTAGACGCGCTGGGCCACCGGCAGTTGTTGCAGTTGACGGCGCAGGTCATCGATCAGGCGTGGGTCAAGGCGCGCATTCGGTGGGTGGCGGTCAAACAGTGCCTGCAAATGCCCGGTCAACGCCTGGCGCTGATCGGCCGGCAGGTCGCGTGGCAGGTTGCGGTCCCAGTCGAGGGCGATCCAGGCCTTGATGAAGTCCGGGTCGTAATGCTCGCTGTCGGCCAGCATCAGGTAGGCCTTGAGGCCTTCGTAGAGAAAGTCCGAGTTGCCGCCGCCATGCAATTGTTCTTCGATGCGCGTGACCAGGCGCGGCGCGAACACCGCAATCAACAACTTGCGATAGACGCTCGCGGACTCGGCTTCGAGCATGTCGCCCTGGTACAGCCCCAGCCCTTCGGACCAGCTCGGCGAATCGCCTGCCAGGTTCTTCACCGCGTTGAGCAGCGGCAGCACCGCCAAGACTTCACGCTGCGCCGGGCTGAGGTTCTGCACGGCCTGGCCCAGGGGCGCGACCTTCTGATCGACCTGGGCGATATACGCCTGGTTGGCGCGATAACTTACCCACCACAGGCCGCTGACCACCACCACGGTGGCCACGGTGGCGGCCAGCACACCCCGGGCGATCCACTTGCGGCGGCGCTCGACTTTCGGGTTCACCCCTACCAGGCCACGCTCGGCGAACGCCACGGCGGTGAACAGCTTTTCGATGAAGTAACTGCGCCCGGTGCCGCTCTGGCGCGCCAGGTGCTGACGGTCCAGGTTCATGCTCTGGGCCATGGCGCCGATCAGGCGGTCAATCGGGCTGCCTTCCTGGGTGCCGCTGGTGAAGTACACGCCGCGCAACAGCACGCGCTCTTCGAAGGCGTTGGGTTTGAACACCCCTTCGAGGAAGCTTTGCAGGCAGTCTTTCAGCGCACCGAACTGTTGCGGGAAGCCATAGATCAGGTCGCGGCGCGCCGGGTCGCGCTCTTGTTGCAGGCGTTCCACCAGGCGCTCGTTGAGGCGTTGCTCCAGGCCGGCGAATTCGCTCTGCAGATGGGCCAGCGGGCTGTCGCTGTGTTTGCCGTCGTCCAGGGCAAAGGTCATGCCCCACACCTGGGCGCGGTCTTCCTTGCTCAGGTTGTCGAAGAACTCCATAAAGCCCGGCACCAGGTCGAGCTTGGTCAGCATCAGGTAGATCGGGAAACGCACCCCCAGCTGGGTGTACAGCTCCTGGATACGCAAGCGAATCGCGGCCGCGTGGGCGGCGCGTTCGGCGTCGGTCCCGAGCAGCAGATCCGAGAGGCTGATGGCAATGAACGCGCCGTCGATGGGGCGGCGTGAACGCTGCTTTTTCAACAGGTCAAGAAAGCCCAGCCAGGCGGCCTTATCGACCGTGGAGTTGCTGTCCTGGGTGGTGTAGCGCCCGGCGGTGTCGAGCAAAACGGCCTGGTCGGTAAACCACCAGTCGCAGTTGCGCGTGCCGCCGACGCCGCGCACCGCACCGGCGCCCAACTGCGCAGCCAACGGGAAGTGCAGCCCGGAATTGACCAGCGCGGTGGTCTTGCCCGAACCCGGTGGGCCGATGATCACGTACCACGGCAGCTCATAGAGATTGCGGCGTTCGTCGCCACCCAGCTTGGCTTTCTTGAGCAGCGCCAAGGCCTCGTCCATGCGCTGGCGCAGGGTGCCGAGCTCTTCGGCGGTGGCGACGCTGTTGGGGTCGACCGGGGTTTCTGCGGCCAGGCTGCGCATGACTTCGGCGGCCTGACGGCGCGCCTGGATGATGCGCAGCACGCGATAGGCGATCCACAGCGCAAACACCAGGATGATCAGCGCCCAGCGGCGCCCTTCCGGCACCAGCACATCGAGCAACGGCCCGACGAACCAGATGATCAAGCCCAGGGCGATCAAACCCAGCACGGGGATCACCCAGCGAATCATGAAACTGAACAACGCCTTCACTCGACGCCCTCCGCCAATACGGTGATTTCAACCCGACGATTGCGGGCACGGCCTTCGGCCGTACTGTTGGTCGCCAACGGCTCGGTGTCGCTGCGGCCTTCGGCGCTGAAGCGCTCGGCCTGGCCAGTCTTGGCCGCAAGGATTTCCAGTACCGACTTGGCCCGCGCTTCGGACAGCGCCCAGTTCGACGGGAAGCGCAGCGTGGCAATCGGACGATTGTCGCTGTGGCCGGTCACCCGCACCTGGCCCTTGACCTTGCGGACCGCGTCGGCGATGCGCAGCATCAGCGGCTGGTAGTCATCGACGATGCTGGAGCTGGCGGACGCAAACAGTTCATCGCCACGAATTGTCACCACCGAGCGATCAACCTTGTCTTCCACGGCCACGCGGCCGGCCTTGATGTCTTCGGCCAGGAACCCGGCCAGACGCGGCCGTTCGATCACTTTTGGCTGCGCCACCGGACGGTCGATGGCCTGCACCGGGATCTCGCCCAGGGCATGGATATTCTTGAACACAGGTTCAGCCTGCGACGCCAGCAGCATGCGCAGGCCAAACAGCAACGCCAGCAGCAGCGCCAGGCCGATCGCCACGGCAATCCACGGCGGCATGAATTGCGCCAGGCGATCGCGGGCCACGGTCACGCCGCGCCAGTGCGGCGACAGCTCACGCTCGTGCTCGCCCCGCGCAGTGCGAATCGCGGCGGCGGTGCGCTCGCGCAAGGCTTCCAACTGGCTGCGCCCGTCGGTCATCACGCGGTAGCGGCCTTCGAACCCCAGGCACATGCACAGGTACAACAGCTCCAGCAGGTACAGGCGTTCCCGTGGGCTTTGCAGGCAGTGGTCCAGTAATTGGAAGACCTTTTCGCCGCCCCAGGCTTCGTTATGCACGGTGATCAGCAAGCTCTGTTTGCCCCAATCGCTGGTGCTGCCCCAGGGCGTGCTCAACACGGCTTCATCCAGGGCGGTGCACAGCGCGTAGCGGGCCAGCAGCACTTCGTTGCGCGCCACACCGGCGGCTTCGGCGCGCTCTTCGAATTGGCGCAGATAGGCCAACAACTGCGCGCGCAGGCTAGCTGGCGCCGGGTGCGCGATGGTGTTGCGCAACCGCGTCAGCAAGGCCAGCAGCGGGCCGGCGGCGCTTTCCAGCGGGTTCAGGCCCTGGCTTTTGCCGGTGAGCATCGGCGCGGCCGGCATCGACAAGGGCGCCGGCTCCGCACGCGCAGGTTCCGGCGCACGGCCGCCTGGGCGCGGCATGAACTGAGTGCGGTCATCATCATTGGGATGCATCGCGGTTTATCCTCGGATCGCCCAGAAGGCCAGGTTCAAACCCGGGAACTGCCCGGCGATGTGGAAGGCGAAACCGCCGGAATTGCTCAACTGCTGCCAGTGCTCGCTGCCCCGGTCCAGCTCGTAATAGGTGCTGCCCGCGTGATACGGCAACTGGCGTGGCGCCACCGGCAACGGCAGCAGACCAATGCCCGGCAACTGCAGGTTGACCAGGTCGCGGATGTGCTCCACCGAGCCGACCTTGCTCTGCTGGCCGAAGCGCGCACGCAGGGTTTCGCCGGGCACGTCGGCACGCACCACGAGGATGAAGCTGGCGTTGTCGAGCAGGGTCTTGTCGGCCAGCATCGCCACGTGGATGCCGTAGGCCTTCTCCACAATCGGGATCGGCGTGGCCTTGCTGTCGATCAGCATCGACAGCGCTTCGCGCAGGGCCGCCATCACCGGGGCGAAGCTCAGGGCCAGGTCGTCGTGCTGGTAGTGCGGGTATTCCTGGGGGCGCCGGCTGGAGGTGGAAAACGTCGAAAACTCACCGGCAAGGCTGACCAGCTCGCTGAAGAGGCGTTCCGGGTGCAGCGGGCTCAACTGGCTGAAGTGCTGGATCAGCGGCTGGGCGCGGTTGACCAGTTGCAGTAGCATGAAGTCGGCGATTTCCGAAGCGCCACCGGCACCCGAGGCCACCACACGACCGGCCAGGGCTTCGCCACGTTGGTGCAACAGGCCGAGCAACTCACTGCGAAATGCGCTCAGCGGTTTGCTCGCGGCCACGTCCAGCACCGGCGGAATGTAGCTGTCATCGAGCACCAGTGCGCGGTCGGCGCGCTTTTCCTTGATGCGCACCAGGCCAATGGCGGCGTAGTCGCTGATGCCGTCCTGGGCGGTCAGCAAACGCAACGCCCGCGAGCCCACGGCCACCGGCGCGCGGTTTTCGAAGGGTGCGTTGTCGTCGCGCACTTCACGCACCTGGCTCACGTAGCGCGCCGCTTCCAGGGCCTCGCCGGCATCCACGGTGTCACGCGCGCCGGCGCGTTTGAGCGGCAGGGCCAGGTACACCAGGCCGTCGCGCAGGTTATCGTCGATATTCAGCGGGCTAGGCGCCAGGTCGTCCTGGGGAATATTGAATGGCGTGCCGTCCGGCAACAGGCCACGCGCCGACACAATGGCCAGCTTGCCCTGGGCGAGCAGGCCCTGGTCGATCAGCAACTCGGAAAAGCCCCAGGCGCCAGCGGACAGCGGACGGCTGCGGGCGTCGATCAGGTTTTCCAGGTAACGGTCATGCTGCTGGAAGTGCTGCGTTCCGATGAACATGCCTTCCGACCAGACCACGCGATTGTTCCAGGACATGGGGGCTCCGATTGCTTGTTAGTGGGCTGGGCTGGCGGGGGTAGCCACGACGTCTGCGCGCACAGCACGCACATCGAGGCTGATCTGATATTCGGTGTATTGGCGTGGCGGCACGTTGATAACGGTGCGCCATTGCGCGCGGTCCAGCTCGCGATAGCCCACCAGCAAGCCGATTTGGCGCGTGGCCGGGTCGAGATCGCGCTGGATGCTCAGCTGTTGGCCGGGCTGAATCACCACTTCGTCCTGGTCGAGCAGGTCCAGGCCAAGGGTGGATTGCGCACGATCGGCCAGGGCGAAGTAATCGGAGCGGGCGAAGGTGGCGGCGTTTTTCAGCTCGAAAATACGCACCCGTACCGGGGCGGCCTGGCCATTGGCGCCGGGGTTGAGCCCGGCAATCGCGTGAAAATGCAATTCGACGGCAGCCGTGTCCGCTTCAGCCTCGGCAGCGGCTTCGGGTTTGGCCGCGTCCTTGGCACACGCCGCCAGCAGCAGCGCGGTGGCGGCTACGAGTAAAAACCTGGGAATCATCCTGCGTCCTCAATGACGTGCTTAGCTATCCGTTTTATCCATCAGTGCGACGCGGTTCAGCGTCGCTGTCGTGCGCTGTGTTCTTCGTAGGCCCGGCTGAATTCGCGGCCGAACAGGTCCTGGAAATCTTCCTGGGCCTCGCGGGAAATAGTGTTGTAAAGCTCAGTGAATTGCTGCCAGTACTGGGCCTGGCGCGAGCCGTTGAAAATACTCGAGAGGCCAGCGGGCTTGCCCATGCGCTCTTCCAATTGCGCCGGTTCAAAGCGCAGCAGCAGGTGCTTGAGCGCGGCTTCCACGCCGGCCATCACCGCCAATTGGTGGGTGCGCAGGTCGTCGAAACTGTCACGTACCGCGACATCAGGCGCCATAAACGCCTGGTTGCCGTGACGAAGCAGCAGCAGTAACGCTTCGTCGGCATTCGGGGCGAATTTCAACGGGTTGTTTTCGGCGGGGCGGATCATGGTTTGCTGCATGCGAAATTCGCCCTTGAGGCTGGCGCGGGCACGCAATACGTCGATCAGGCCTTCGACCATCAGCCTGTAGCTGCGGCCGATGCTTTCCATCTGGGCGCAGGCAGCGGCCTGGTCCAGGCGCATCTGATCGAGGCCGGCACCGCGCAGAAAGGCTTGCAGCAGGTCGGGCTGTGGCTGGGCGTCGCCGTCGGGGCGCGCAACAGGCTCAACCACGGGCGGCGGTGGGGGCATCGGCGCGGGAGCTGGCGCAGCATTGATGAGCGGCGCGGGCGCGTCGCCAAACGGGTCCCAGTCTTCGGGAATCACCGAACCTTGTACCACTGGAGTGTCGGCAACCGGCACGGCGACCGGCTCCGGCGCACGGAAGTCGTGTTGTTCGGACGGCACATGGTCCGCCACGGTGGGCGGTGGCACGGCGGCGGGGCTGAGGAAGTCGAACAGGTCCGGCAGGGTTTCCATCGACGAGGCGCCATGGAACTGCGGCGCGATCATTGGCGTCGGCGCGGGCGGGCTCGCCACCGCGCCCATCAGCGCTTCAAAGCTGTTCGGCGACTCACCGGCAAACGGCTGGCTGTCGACGGCCTGCACGTTGAAATCGATGCGCGCCTGGATTTCGTAATCGCCGATCCGGATCAGCTCGCCATCCTGCAGCGGCTCGCTGTTACCCCGGCGCAAACGGATACCGGCGTTAACCAACTCCACACCGTTGGTGCTGTTATCGGTCAGGTAATAACGGCCATCTTTGTATTGAATAATGCAATGTTGGGAGGAGACGAGGCGCTCGGGGTCGGGCAGTACCCAGTCGTTTTCCGAACTGCGGCCGATCGCCATCGAGCCCTGGTTCATGGACTTTTCGGAGCACTGCCCAGGGGTAATCTTGTGATAACTAGTGATAGTCAAACACAGCGACATCTTGCCTCCTTGCTGATACATCGCGCGCGGTCGATCCAAGGGCTACGCTTGCCTGGATACTCCGCCAGGTCGTGGGGACGACCGTCTAAATCTGCAATTGCCAGCATGATCGCTGATCTTATCTGGCTTGCATGACAAAAATCCTCTGCGGGCGCACGGTTCGACCCACCAGTCGCGCAGGTTGTTAAACACCGCACATCTGTCACAGAGGGCGAATAGCTTACCTTGACAAGGCATAAGTACTACACCAAAAATGCACAACTTCTTGAACATCAATGATGGCACGATAGTGGCACTCTGATGGTATCACCAAGAACATGCAAAGTTCACCGCGCAACTAATGCATGCATTGCCCGGCATCTAACGGGCTGATAGGGAGATCGAACTCAGTGGATGTGCCATTGTTGCTCACCGCCGTTTCCGCGTCCTCGCCCTGTGGCGAAGACATGGAATATGACGCGCAATTTCTGCAATTGGAACGTGATGCCAAGGGCCAGCCCGAGCGCAGCATGGGCGATTCGATCCTGCCCGCTGAGCCACCCGAATGGCGCAGCATCCAGCAGCAGAGCCTCGACTTGCTGCAGCGCAGCAAAGACCTGCGCATCACCCATTTCCTGCTGCAAAGCTCGCTCGCCCTGCAAGGCGTGGTCGGGCTGGCCGACGTCCTGACCCTGATCGATGCGTTATTGCGCCAATACTGGGCCGACCTGCACCCGCGCCTGGATGCCGATGACGATAACGACCCCACCGTGCGCATCAACGCGCTGTCCGGCTTGACCGGCGACACCACGATTCGTCTGCTGCGCGAGAGCATCCTCACGCGTTCGCGCACCTTCGGCCCGGTGAGCCTGCGCGCCGCGTTGAACGCCAGCGGCCTGCTGAGTTTTCCCGATGAACAACTGGGCGCCCAGCAACTCAACGCCGCGTTCCTCGACAGCGACCCGGAGCAACTGCAGGCCACCCGCGACGCCTTGAGCGCGGCGCGTGCCGCCTGCGAAGCCATCGAACAACAGGTCAACGAGCAGGTCGGTTCCGCCCAGGGCGTAGACCTCAGCGCGTTGAAACAGCCGCTCAAGCAGGCCTTGCAACTGCTCAATCAAGCGGTGCCAGGCACCGACAGCAGCAGCGAACCCGAGGCCGTCAGTGAAGACAAAGCTCCCTCGGTGGACTACGCCGCCCCCGCAGCCCCCCGCCCTGCCGGCGATATCGCCAGCCGCGATGAGGTGCTGCGCAGCCTCGACAAAATCCTTGCGTATTACACCCGGCACGAGCCTTCGAGCCCGCTGCCGGTGCTGTTGAACCGCGCGAAGAATCTGGTGCACGCCGATTTCGCGGCCATCGTGCGCAATCTGATTCCCGACGGCATGTCCCAATTTGAAAACCTGCGCGGCCCGGACAGCGAGTAAGCCGCCGGACCGTGCAGTAACAACACCGTCGCTCAAGCGACCAGGAGCAGCAACGTGGCGAAGCAAAGTTCTCAGAAATTCATCGCGCGCAACCGCGCGCCTCGAGTGCAGATCGAGTACGACGTCGAGCTCTACGGCGCCGAGAAAAAGGTCCAGCTGCCCTTCGTCATGGGCGTGATGGCCGACCTCGCCGGCAAGCCTGCCGAGCCGCTGGCACCCGTGGCCGACCGCAAGTTCCTTGAAGTGGACGTCGACAACTTTGACTCCCGCCTCAAGGCCATGCAGCCACGCGTGGCGTTCCACGTACCCAATGAGCTGACAGGCGAAGGCAACCTGAGCCTGGACATCACCTTCGAAAGCATGGACGACTTCAGCCCGGCCGCCGTGGCGCGCAAGGTCGATTCCTTGAACCAGCTGCTCGAAGCCCGCACCCAACTGGCCAACCTGCTGACCTACATGGACGGCAAGACCGGCGCCGAAGAAATCATCATGAAGGCGATCAAGGACCCGGCACTGCTCCAGGCACTTGCCAGTGCGCCCAAGCCTGCAGGGGAGCAGTAAGCATGACTGACAATACCGTTCGCGAAGGCGCGTCCAACCTGGGCGCCACCGAAGAAACCAGCGAGTTCGCCTCGCTGTTGATGCAAGAATTCAAGCCCAAGACCGAGCGCGCCCGCGAAGCCGTGGAAACCGCCGTGCGCACCCTGGCCGAACAGGCTCTGGCGCAAACCGACCTGGTGTCCAACGACGCGATCAAGTCGATCGAATCGATCATCGCCGCCATCGACGCCAAGCTCACCGCCCAGGTCAACCAGATCATCCATCACCCGGACTTCCAGCAACTGGAAAGCGCCTGGCGTGGCCTGCATTACCTGGTCAATAACACCGAGAGCGATGAGCAGCTGAAGATTCGCGTGCTCAACATCTCCAAGCCGGACCTGCACAAGACCTTGAAGAAATTCAAAGGCACGGCGTGGGACCAGAGCCCGATCTTCAAGAAGATGTACGAAGAAGAATACGGCCAGTTCGGCGGCGAACCCTACGGCTGCCTGGTAGGCGACTACTACTTCGACCAGTCGCCGCCCGATGTGGAATTGCTGGGCGAGCTGTCGAAAGTCTGCGCCGCCATGCACTCGCCATTCATCGCTGCGGCTTCGCCGACCGTGATGGGCATGGGCTCGTGGCAGGAACTGTCGAACCCGCGCGACCTGACCAAGATCTTCACCACCCCGGAATACGCCGGCTGGCGCTCGCTGCGTGAATCGGAAGATTCGCGCTACATCGGCCTGACCATGCCGCGCTTCCTGGCGCGCCTGCCGTATGGCGCCAAGACCGACCCGGTGGAAGCCTTCGCCTTCGAAGAAAACACCGACGGCGCCGACAGCTCCAAGTACACCTGGGCCAACGCCGCGTACGCGATGGCGGTGAACATCAACCGTTCGTTCAAGCACTACGGCTGGTGCTCGCGCATCCGTGGCATCGAGTCCGGCGGTGAAGTGGAAAACCTGCCGGCCCACACCTTCCCGACCGACGACGGTGGCGTGGACATGAAGTGCCCGACCGAAATCGCCATCAGCGACCGCCGTGAAGCGGAACTGGCGAAGAACGGTTTCATGCCGCTGCTGCACAAGAAAAACACCGACTTCGCCGCGTTCATCGGCGCCCAGTCGTTGCAGAAACCGGCCGAATACGATGACCCGGACGCTACCGCCAACGCCAACCTGGCCGCGCGCCTGCCGTACCTGTTCGCCACCTGCCGTTTCGCGCACTACTTGAAGTGCATCGTGCGCGACAAGGTCGGCTCCTTCAAAGAGAAGGACGAAATGCAGCGCTGGTTGCAGGACTGGATCCTCAACTACGTCGACGGTGACCCGGCGCACTCCACCGAAACCACCAAGGCCCAGCATCCCTTGGCAGCCGCCGAAGTGATCGTGGAAGAAGTGGAAGGCAACCCGGGGTACTACAACTCCAAGTTCTACCTGCGTCCGCACTACCAGCTCGAAGGGCTGACGGTGTCGTTGCGTTTGGTATCGAAGCTGCCTTCTGCAAAAAGCGCCTAACTAACTCGCTCGTTCCCACGCTCCGCGTGGGAATGCCGCCCGGGGACGCTCTGCGTCCCAGTAACGCAGAGCGTCACAGGATGCGTTACCACGCAGAGCGTGGGAACGATCACCAAATCAAGTGGCCTGGGCCACACAGGGAGAAAACATGGCTGTTGATATTTTCATCAAGATCGGCGACATCAAGGGCGAGTCCATGGACAAGGCCCACAAGGACGAGATCGACGTGCTGAACTGGAGCTGGGGCATGGCCCAGTCCGGCAACATGCATGTGGGCGGTGGCGGCGGCGCGGGCAAGGTGAATATCCAGGACCTGTCGCTGACCAAATACGTCGACAAGGCGTCGCCGAACCTGATGATGCACTGCGCCAGCGGCAAGCACATCGACAAGGTCAAGCTGACCGTGCGCAAGGCCGGTGGCGAAAGCCAGGTCGAGTACATGGTGATCAACCTGGAAGAAGTCCTGGTGACCTCGCTGAGCACCGGCGGTTCAGGCACCGATGACCGCCTGACCGAGAACGTCACCCTGAACTTCGCCCAAGTGATGGTCGACTACCAGCCGCAGAAAGCCGACGGCACCAAAGACGGCGGCGCGATCAAGTTTGGCTGGAACATCCGTTCCAACACCAAGCGCTGATAGCCCTTGTGACCGTGGTTTCACGCCACGGTCGCAAACCTTATGTTCCTCTCGCAACCCGTCCGTGGAGCTGCTTTGGTGGTAACTGAAATCGCTTCCCGCGACCGTCTGCAACCGTCCCTGCTGGACCGGCTGACCGACGACGACCCAACCAATCCAAAGGAAAGCGCGGACAAACGCGTGCTGTCCCTGACCCAATTGAAAGCCTCGGTATTGCGCGACCTGGCGTGGCTGCTCAACACCACGTCGTTGCTCGATGCCGATGCCACGCTGCACACCCCGGCCGGCACCTCGGTGGTCAATTACGGCCTGCCGGCACTGGCGGGCAACAGCGTTTCCAGCGTGGACATCAAGGCCCTGGAAGCGCTGATCTACCAAGCCATCGCGACGTTCGAGCCGCGCATCCTGCGCCACACGCTGCGCGTCAAAGCCCGCGTCGGCCAGGGTGAAATGAACCACAACGCCTTGAGTTTCGAGATCGAAGGCGACCTGTGGGCCCAGCCGGTGCCGTTGCGCCTGCTGCTGCAAACCGACCTGGACCTGGAGTCCGGCCATGTGCGTGTAGTGAACGCCGACCAACGGAGGCGCCCATGAACCCGCGCCTGCTGGAGCTGTACAACCAGGAATTGCACCACGTGCGCGAAAGCGCCGCCGAGTTCGCCAAGGAATACCCGAAGATCGCCAGTCGGCTGACCCTGTCCGGCATGGACTGCGCCGACCCGTACGTCGAACGCCTGCTCGAAGGCTTTGCCTACCTCACCGCCCGCGTGCAGCTCAAGCTCGACGCCGAGTACCCGACCTTCACCCACAACCTGCTGGAAATCGCCTACCCGCATTACCTGGCGCCCACGCCGTCGATGACCGTGGTGCAACTGCAGACCGACCCCGACGAAGGCTCCCTCGCCAGCGGCTTCCCCCTGCCCCGCGACACAGTACTGCGCGCCGCCCTGGGCCGTGAAACCCAGACCTGCTGCGAGTACCGCACCGCGCACCCGGTGAAGCTGTGGCCGTTGCAGGTGAGCAATGCCGAATACTTCGGCAACCCTGCCGCCGTGCTCGGCCGCCTGGCCGCCAGCGAACCGAAAGCCAAGGCCGGCTTGCGCCTGACCCTGCGCACCGGCGCCGAGTTGCCATTCAACAGCCTCGACCTGGATAACCTGCCGCTGTACCTCAGCGGCGCCGATGAGCAACCGTTCCGCCTCTATGAACAATTGCTGGGCAACGCCTGTGCGGTGTTCGCACGCAAGCCCGGCGGTGATTGGGTTGAGCGCTTGCCTCAGGACGCCTTGCGCTCACGGGGCTTTGACGATGCCGACGCGGCCATGCCGGTGGTAGCGCGTGCGTTCCAGGGCTATCGGTTGTTGCAGGAATACTTCGCCCTGCCCCACCGCTTCCTGTTCGTCGAATTCGCCGAACTGAGCCGTGCGGTCAAACGCTGCGACGGCCAGGAGCTGGAATTGATCGTGCTGTTCGACCGTCACGAGCCGAGCCTGGAGGGCAGCGTGGGCGCGGCGCAGTTCCTGCCGTTCTGCACGCCGGCGATCAACCTGTTCCCCAAACGCGTGGACCGCATCCACCTGTCCGACCGGGTCAACGAACACCATGTGATCGCCGACCGCACGCGGCCGATGGATTTCGAGATTCATTCGTTGAGCGGCATCACCGGCCATGGCACCGGGCCGGAGCAGCCATTTTTGCCGTTTTACGCGGTGCGCGATCCCTCCCGCTACGGCCGCGACCAAGCCTATTACACGGTGCGCCGCGAACCGCGTGTGCTGTCCAGCGACCAGCGCCGCAACGGCCCGCGTTCCACCTATGTGGGCAGCGAAACCTTCGTCAGCCTGGTGGACAGCCGGCAAGCACCGTACCGCCATGATCTGCGCCAGTTGGGTGTGACCGCACTGTGCACCAACCGCGACCTGCCGCTGTTCATGAGCGTGGGCAACGGCAAGACCGATTTCACCCTGGCCGACAGCGCCCCAGTGCTCTCGGTGCGGTGCGTCGCAGGTCCCAGCCGCCCGCGCCCCAGCCATGCCCACGATGCCAAGGCCTGGCGGCTGATCAGCCAGTTGTCGCTCAACTACCTTTCCTTAAGCGAACAGGGCCAGGGCGCCGGTGCCTTGCGTGAGCTGTTGCGCCTGTACGGCGACAGCAACGACGCCGCCCTGCAATTGCAGATCGAAGGCTTGCGCGACGTCAGCAGCAAGGCGGTGACCCGACGCCTGCCAATGCCGGGCCCGATTGTGTTTGGCCGCGGGTTGGAGATCACCCTGGAATTCGATGAAAACGCGTTTCGCGGCACCGGCGTGTTCCTGCTCGGTGCGGTGCTGGAACGCTTCCTGGCACGCTACGTGTCGATCAACAGTTTTACCGAGACGGTGATCCGTACCACCGAACGCGGCGAGATCATGCGATGGAAAGCCAAGCCCGGACGTCGTCCGACCCTGTGAGTACCCTGGACGCGATGCACCAGGAGCCCTGGGAATATGACTTCTTCCAGGCGCTGCGGCGTATCGAGTGCGAATCGCCGGACCTGCCGCGCCTGGGCCATTCTCTGCGCCTGGCGGATGACCCGCTGCGCCTGGGCCAACGGGCCGATTGCACCTTCGCCCCGGCCACACTGGCCTCGGTCGACCCCGGCGGTGACGGCAAGCCGGCGCGGCTGGAGCAGTTCTTCTTCGGCCTCGGCGGCCCCAACGGCCCGCTGCCGCTGCATATCACCGAGTACGTGCGCGAGCGCCAGCGCAACAATGCCGACAGCACCAGCAAACAGTTCCTGGATGTGTTCCACCATCGCCTGCTGACCCTGTTCTACCGGGCCTGGGCCGAGGCACGCCCGACGGTCAGCCATGACCGCCCGGATGATGACTACTGGTCCGCACGCCTCGCCGCCTTGAGTGGCCGAGGCATGCCGAGCTTGCTCAACCAGGGCTTGATCCCCGACACGGCGAAGCTGCATTACAGCGGCCACCTGTCGGCGCAGACCCGTTACCCGGATGGCTTGAAGGCCATCCTCAGCGAGTACTTCGGCTTGCCGGTGGAAATCGAAGAATACGTCGGCCAATGGCTGGAATTGCCCGAACGCAGCCGCGTCGGCGTCAGCGCCAACCGGCTCGGCGTGGATTTCTGCCTGGGCAGCCATGTGTGGGACCGCCAGCACAAATTCCGCATTCGCCTCGGGCCGCTGAAACTCGACGATTACATGGGCATGCTGCCCGGCCACCAGCCGTTCAACGAGCTGGTGGCGTGGGTCGCCGAGTACCTGGGCCATGAACTGGACTGGGACTTGAACCTGGTTCTGCAACAACCCGAAGTCCCGGCGCTGCAACTCAACGGCCAGTTCCGCCTGGGCTTCAATACCTGGCTCGGCCAACCTGCGCATGACGCCAACGACCTAATCCTGGCACGGCATTACGCCGATCACGCCACCACCTCAAGGAATCCAGAGCATGGGTGAAATCAGTCGCGCCGCACTGTTCGGCAAACTCAACAGCGTGGCCTACAAGGCCATCGAAGCCGCCACCGTGTTCTGCAAACTGCGGGGCAACCCGTATGTGGAACTGGCCCACTGGTTTCACCAATTGCTGCAGCTGCAGGACTCGGACCTGCACCGCATCATCCGCCAGTTCAACGTGGAGCCGGCGCGCCTGGCCCGCGACCTCACCGAAGCCCTGGACCGCCTGCCGCGTGGCTCGACCTCGATCACCGACCTGTCGTCCCATGTGGAAGAAGCCGTGGAGCGCGGTTGGGTGTACGGCAGCCTGATGTTCGGCGAAAGCCAGGTGCGCACCGGTTACCTGGTGCTGGGCATCCTGAAAACCCCGAGCCTGCGCCATGCGCTGCTGGGCTTGTCGGCCGAGTTCGACAAGATCAAGCCCGAGGCCTTGAGCGAGCGCTTTGATGAATACGTCGGCGACTCGCCTGAGAATGCCCTCGGCGCCAGCGATGGTTTCAATGCTGGTGTGCCTGGCGAAGCCAGCGGCGCCATGGCCCCCAGCGCGATGGGCAAGCAGGAAGCGCTCAAGCGGTTTACCGTCGACCTGACCGAACAGGCGCGCAGCGGCAAGCTCGACCCGATCGTGGGGCGCGATGAAGAGATTCGCCAACTGGTGGATATCCTCATGCGTCGGCGCCAGAACAACCCGATCCTCACTGGTGAAGCCGGGGTGGGCAAGACAGCCGTGGTCGAAGGTTTCGCCCTGCGCATCGTCGCCGGCGATGTACCGCCGGCGCTCAAGGACGTGGAACTGCGCAGCCTCGACGTGGGCTTGCTGCAAGCCGGCGCGAGCATGAAAGGCGAGTTCGAACAGCGCCTGCGCCAAGTCATCGAAGACGTGCAGGCCTCGGCCAAGCCAATCATCCTGTTTATCGACGAGGCTCACACCCTGGTCGGTGCCGGTGGCGCTGCCGGTACTGGCGATGCGGCCAACCTGCTCAAGCCTGCCTTGGCCCGTGGCACCTTGCGTACCGTGGCCGCCACGACCTGGGCCGAGTACAAGAAGCACATCGAAAAAGACCCGGCCCTGACCCGCCGCTTCCAGGTGGTGCAAGTTGCCGAGCCGTCGGAAGACAAAGCGCTGCTGATGATGCGCGGCGTGGCCTCGACCATGGAGAAACACCATCAGGTGCAGATTCTCGATGAAGCCCTGGAAGCCTCGGTGAAGCTGTCCCATCGCTACATCCCCGCGCGCCAGTTGCCAGACAAATCCGTGAGCCTGCTGGACACCGCCTGCGCCCGCGTCGCCATCAGCCTGCACGCCGTGCCTGCCGAAGTGGACGACAGCCGTCGCCGTATCGAAGCGCTGGAAACCGAACTGCAAATCATCGCCCGGGAACATGCGATCGGCATTGCGATTGGCGCGCGTCAAACCAACAGCGAAGCGCTGCTGACGGCCGAGCGTGAGCGCCTGGCCAGCCTGGAAAGCCGTTGGGCCGACGAGAAAGCCTTGGTGGATGAGCTGCTCGCCACCCGCGCGACGCTGCGTGAAAAAATCGGCGAAGTCGACAGCGGCAACGACGAATTGCGCGCCCAACTGGTGGACCTGCAACAGCGCCTCAGCGCCCTGCAAGGCGAAACCCCGTTGATCCTGCCCACCGTGGATTACCAGGCCGTGGCCTCGGTGGTCGCCGACTGGACCGGTATTCCGGTGGGCCGCATGGCGCGCAACGAACTGGAAACCGTACTCAACCTCGACCAGCACCTCAAGAAACGCATCATCGGCCAGGACCACGCCCTGCAGATGATCGCCAAGCGCATCCAGACCTCCCGCGCCGGCCTCGACAACCCGAGCAAGCCGATTGGCGTGTTCATGCTGGCCGGCACCTCGGGTGTGGGCAAGACCGAAACCGCCCTGGCCCTGGCCGAAGCCATGTACGGCGGCGAGCAGAACGTGATCACCATCAACATGAGCGAATTCCAGGAAGCCCACACGGTTTCCACCCTCAAAGGTGCGCCACCGGGCTATATCGGCTATGGCGAAGGCGGCGTGCTGACTGAAGCGGTGCGGCGCAAACCCTATAGCGTGGTGCTGCTGGACGAGGTGGAAAAAGCCCACCCGGATGTGCATGAAATCTTCTTCCAGGTGTTCGACAAGGGCGTGATGGAAGACGGCGAAGGCCGGGTGATCGACTTCAAGAACACCTTGATCCTGCTGACCACCAATGCCGGTACCGAGCTGATTTCCCGCGTCTGCAAAGACCCGGCGAACATCCCCGAGCCCGAGGAAATCGCCAAGGCCCTGCGCCAGCCGCTGCTGGAGATTTTCCCACCCGCGCTGCTCGGCCGCCTGGTAACCATTCCCTATTACCCGCTGAGCGACGAGATGCTCAAGGCGATCACTCGCCTGCAACTGAACCGCATCAAGAAGCGCGTGGAGAATACCCACAAGGTCGCCTTCGACTACGACGACGCGGTGGTCGACCTGATCGTCTCACGCTGCACCGAAACCGAAAGCGGCGGGCGCATGATCGACACCATCCTGACCAACAGCCTGCTGCCGGACATGAGCCGTGAATTCCTCACGCGCATGCTCGAAGGCAAGGCGCTGGCGGGGGTGCGCATCAGCAGCCGGGATAATGAATTGCACTACGACTTCAGCGATTAACCTGACGAAATACTGCTCAAAATGTGGGAGGGGGCTTGCTCCCGATAGCGGTGCACCAGTCACCCAATGTATCAACTGACACACTGCTATCGGGAGCAAGCCCCCTCCCACATTTGGATTCGGTTTCTTCAGTTATTAAGGCGTTTACGGGACTATCGATGCTATTCAACCAAGCCTCACGCCTGGCCAAAATCACCAGCCCTCTCGGGCCGGATGTGCTGCTGCTCAATGAAATGGGTGGCGGTGAAGAGTTAGGAAGGCTGTTCAACTATGAGCTGCAACTGACGTCCCTGGACGCCAACATCGACCTCAACCAGTTGCTGGGCAAGCCAATGAGCGTCGGCCTGCAACTGGCCGACGGTGGCGAGCGGCACTTTCACGGCATCGTCGCGCGCTGCAGCCAGAACATCGACCAGGGCCAGTTCGCCAGTTACCAGGTGACGCTGCGCCCCTGGCTGTGGCTGCTCAGCCGCACCTCCGACTGCCGGATTTTCCAGAACCTGAGCATCCCGCAGATCATCAAGCAGGTGTTCCGCGACCTGGGTTTTTCCGACTTCGAAGATGCCCTGAGCCGGCCGTATCGCGAGTGGGAATACTGCGTGCAGTACCGCGAGACCAGCTTCGATTTTGTCAGCCGCCTGATGGAACAGGAAGGCATCTACTACTTCTTCCGCCACGAGCAGGACCGTCACGTGCTGGTGCTGGCCGACGCCTACGGCGCCCACACCACGGTGCCCGGCTACGCGTCGATCCCGTATTACCCCAAGGACGAGCAGCAGCGCGAACGCGACCATATGCATAACTGGCACCTGGCGCAGGAAGTGCAGCCGGGTTCGCTGGAGCTCAACGACTACGACTTCCAGCGCCCCAGCGCCAGCATCGACGTGCGCTCGGCCATGCCGCGCCCGCACACCGCCGGCGACTATCCGCTGTACGACTATCCCGGCACCTACGTGCAGAGCGCCGACGGCGAACACTACGCGCGCACCCGCATCGAAGCCCTGCAAACCCTGCATGAACAGATCGAGTTCGCCGGTAATGCCCGTGGCCTGGGTTCGGGCCACTTGTTCAGCCTCACCGGCTTCAGCCGCCAGGACCAGAACCGCGAATACCTGATTGTCGGCTGTCGCTACTACATCGTTCAGGAAAGCCTGGAAAGCGGCGGCGGCGCAGGCGGCGCGCAGTTCGAAAGCAGCCTCACCTGCATCGACGCCCAGCAAAGCTTCCGCCCGCTGGCCAACACTCACCGCCCCGTCGTCAAAGGCCCGCAGACCGCACTGGTGGTGGGCCCCAAGGGCGAGGAAATCTGGACCGACCAATACGGCCGCGTGAAGGTGCACTTCTACTGGGACCGCCACGACCAGTCCAACGAGAACAGCTCGTGCTGGATCCGCGTATCGCAATCCTGGGCCGGCAAGAACTGGGGCTCGATGCAGATCCCACGGATCGGCCAGGAAGTGATCGTCAGCTTCCTCGAAGGCGACCCGGACCGACCGATCATCACCGGGCGGGTGTACAACGCTGAGCAAACCGTACCTTACGACCTGCCGGAGAACGCGACCCAGAGCGGCATGAAAAGCCGCTCGAGCAAAGGCGGCACGCCGGCCAACTTCAATGAAATCCGCATGGAGGACAAGAAGGGGTTGGAGCAGTTGTACATCCATGCCGAGCGTAACCAGGACATCGTGGTGGAGGTGGATGAGAGCCATTCGGTGGGGCATGACCGGAATAAGAGTATTGGGCATAACGAGACGGTGACCATCGGCAATAATCGCCTGCGCATCGTCAAGCAGGAAGACATCCTCTCGGTAGGCCAGCGCAAGACCGACAGCATCAGCCAAAGCTACGTGATCGAAGTGGGCGAAAACCTGCGCCTGGTCTGTGGCGAAAGCATCCTCGAGCTCAACGCCAGCGGGCAGATCAACCTGACCGGTGTGCAAATCAGCTTCTACGCCAGCGGTGATGCCGAGTTCAACACCGGCGGCGTCCTGCACCTGAACAACGGTGGCGGCGCGGGCGCCACGCCTGATGGCCAGGGCGTGAAAGCCAGCATCGACGCCAATATCAAAGCCGCGTTCCCCACGCCTAAAAGCTCCTGACGAGACCTGTTTTTATGACGTACCGAATCAATGAGTTCCAGTTTCAGTTGCCTGCCGGCGAACTGCAGGACGCGACGATCAACATCCTCAAGTTTCCCGAGCTGGGCACGTCCCTGATCGTCAGCCGTAGCTTGCTCGCCGAAGGCGAAACCCTGCACAGCAACTTCAACGACCAGCTCCAGCGCCTGGAAAAACAGGTGCAGGAGTTGCGCTATCAACCCGGCGTCGATGTGCGTTTGGGGGCGAATCAAGAGGTGGAAGGCATCGAGCTGCGCAGCCAGTTCAACAAGGGTAATGACAAGGTCTTCCAGTTTCAGTTGGCGCTGGTGATTCCCGGCACGCGCAAGATGCTTGCCTTGAGTTACGTGAAGGCGGACGCGCTGGGTGATGCCGAAGCGGCGCATTGGGCATTGATCAAAAATTCGCTGTCGTTCGACGCTGTGTCCTGATGAGCAGCCTGCATGTCTGACGCGTTATGGGCCGCCCGGATGGGCGATGCGCTGGCCCACACCTCAATGATGGCCGACATCCTCGGCGGCGTGCTGGAGGTGGCGGCGAATATCGCGATCACCGCCGTGGCCACCTTTGCCGTGGTCGCAGCTACCGGCATTACCGTCGCTACCGGCGGGTTGGGATGCTTCCTGCTGGGCGCAGTGGTGGGCACGATAGTCGGCCTTCTCATGAGCAAGAGCGGGGCGGACAAAGGGCTGACGGATTTATGCGATGCCTTCAGCAACGCCCTGTTCCCCCCCACGGTGCAGGCAAATATTCTCACCGGCTCCACCGATACGCTTACCAACAAACTTCCAGCCGCCCGAGCCGCCGGGGCGATCAGTTCCCATGTCGCGCCCGCCGGAACCGAGCTGGAAGCTCCAGAGCCGGAACCCGAAGCCAGCTACCTGGACATGGCCGAGAGTTTCTTCTCACAGATGTGGCGCCCGACCGTCGCCTCCCCTGCGCCTGGCGCCGTGCCCAAGCCATTGGACCTGGTCGTGTGCATGAAGCACCCGCCGATGCCGCCGCAGTTTCTGGCCGAGGGCTCGGACAAGGTCACGATCAACGGCCAGCCGGCGGTGCGCAGCGGAGATCGCAGCACGTGTGATGCGACCGTGGTGTCATCCGGGCTGATTTCCTCCAACGTGACCATCGGCGGCGGTTCAGTGGTGGTGCGCGAGATTCGCAGCGGCAAGACGCCAGGCGTGGGGCTGGCGGTCACCGCGCTATTGATGCTCAAGGGCGGCAAGGGCAAGTTCTTCAGCAAGCTGCCGTGCATGCTGATCGGCGGCGCCACCTCAATGGCCGTCAGCAGTGCGATGGGCGCGCTGGCCAATGCGGCGATGGGTTCATCGAATCCGGTGCATGCGGCGACGGGTGCGAAAGTGTTGGGCGGCGATGACGAGCTGGATTTCGTACTGCCCGGCATCTTGCCGATTGACTGGCAACGCGTCTACAACAGCCGTGACGAGCGCACCGGTAGCCTGTTTGGTGCGGGCTGGAGCGTGCCGTATGAGGTGTGCGTCGAAGTCCGTGCTCATCCCGAAGGCGGCGAAACGCTGGTGTACACCGACGAGCAGGGACGCCCCATCGACATGGGTTCCATTCCCCTGGGGGGTGCGGTGTTCAGCGCCGGTGAAGGGCTTGCGGTGCGCAGACACCTCAACGGGCAGTTGTTGATCGAAAGTGATGATGGCCTGTACCGCCTGTTTGAACCCACGCCGACCCATGCCGCGCGGTTGCGCCTGGTTCAGCTGGGTGACCGCAATGACAACCGCATTTATGTCGACTATGACGCCGCCGGGCGCCTGCTGCGCCTGCGCGATACGTTTGACCTGGTGCAGGTTGAGCTGGTCCGCGACCTCGACTGCGTGGTCCGGATCGAACGCCTGTACCCCGATCAACACCGCGAAGTGCTGGTCAGTTATGCCTATGACGTGGCCGGTCAGTTGGCCGTGGTTCGCGATGCAACCGAGCAGGTACAACGGCGCTTCGCCTACGATGCCGGACGCCGGATGGTGGAGCACCAGTTGTCCACCGGGTTGCGCTGCTTCTATGAGTGGGCCTTGGTTGAAGGCCTGGAATGGCGAGTCGTTCGACACTGGACCGATGAGGGCGACGCTTACCAGTTCGACTATGACTTGCAGGCCAGCCTCACCCGCATCACCGATGGTTTGCAGCGCGTCAGCACGCGCCTGTGGAACACTCAGCACCAGATCATTCGATACAGCGACAACCTCGGCCAGACCTGGCTGTTCGACTGGAACGACGAACGCCAATTGCTCAGCGCCACTGACCCGTTGGGGGGCCGCTACGAATACAGCTACGACGATTCCGGCAACCTTATCGGTGAAACCGACCCGCTGGGCCGCAGCGACTCCACCTTGTGGCTGGAGCATTGGGCGCTGCCGCTGGTGGAAACCGATGCCGCCGGCAACAGTTGGCAGTATCGCTATGACCAACGCGGCAACTGCATCGCCGAAACTGACCCGCTGGGCTACGTCACCCGTTACCGCTATGACGCCCACGGTCAAGTCGTCGACATCATCGACGCTACCGGCAAGCGCAAAAAGCTGCGCTGGAACCCGTTCGGGCAATTGGTCGAGCATGTCGATTGCTCGGGTTACCCAACGCGGTTCAGCTACGACGAGCGCGGTTATCTGCAGGTCATCACCGATGCCCTCGGCGAGCGCACGCAGTTCAGCTATGACGCCCAGGGCCGTTTGCTCAGCAGCCAACTGCCGGACGGACGCAGCGAACAGTTCCAGCGTGATGTCAGCGGGCAGTTGGTGGGCTATACCGATCCCGCCGGGCATACCACGCTTTATCAACACAACCGGCGTGGCCAGGTACGCCAGCGCACTGACGCCCATGGCCGGCAGGTGCAATTTGGATACGACAGCTACGGGCGATTGCAAGCGCTGGTCAATGAGAACGGTGAAAGCTATCGATTTGCGTGGGATGCCGGCGATCGGCTGACTGAACAGCAAGACCTCGACGGCAGCGCCAAACGCTATGCCTACGACCCGCTCGACAATGTCACTACGGTGACGGCCATGCCTGCGCCGTTTGGCAATGGACTGGCGATTGTTCCTGAAACGCCACCCGCCCCCATCGTTCATCGGCTGGAGCGCGATGCGGTCGGCCGACTCATTGCTAAAACCACCGACGATGGTCGTACCGACTACAGCTACGATGAAGTGGATCAACTGACGGCAGTCACCTTCACCGATCTGCAAGGCAATGCCCAGGCCCTGGGGTTCAGTTACGATCCGCTTGGCCAGTTGCTTGCCGAACAGAGCTCGGCAGGCAGCCTGCAACACCACTACGACGAACTCGGCAACCTGATCCAGACCCAACTGCCGGACGGCCGTTGGCTCAATCGCCTGTATTACGGCAGCGGCCACCTGCACCAGATCAACCTCGACGGCCAGGTCATCAGCGACTTCGAACGCGACCGCCTGCACCGCGAAGTCCTGCGCACCCAGGGCCAGCTCAGCACCCGCAGCGAATACGACCGCAGCGGCCGACTGCGCGCACGCCAACGCCGCCTGGCGAGTCAGCCCTCGTTGATGCCAACCGCCGCGCAAAAGCACTTCGAGTACGACCCCACCGACAACCTGATCGGCAAACTCGACCAGCAACCCGCCGCACAACACCGCCAGCTGCTGCACTACGACGCCACCGGCCGCATCATCGCCAGCCAGGACAGCCTCCATGGCCAGCGCGAAACCTTCGCCTACGACGCCGCCGCCAACCTGCTCGACGGCCCGCAGGCCGGTGCCGGGTTGGTGGTGCATAACAAGCTGCTGACCTATCAGGACAAGCGTTACCGCTATGACGCGTTTGGGCGGATGATCGAGAAACGCAGTGCCAATCGCGGCGTGCAGCGGTTTGCGTATGACGCTGAAAGCCGATTGATTGAAGTGCGTAATGACGATGGCAGCGTCGTCAGGATGACGTATGACCCGCTGGGACGGAGGGTTGAAAAAACCGAGCATGGCAGCGATGGGTATCCGCTGGGGGAGACGCGGTTTACCTGGGATGGTCTGCGCTTGCTGCAGGAGCATAAGCACAGTCAGACGAGTCTTTATGTTTATCAGGACGAAGGCTACGAGCCCCTGGCCCGCGTCGACGGAAGCGGGCCGCTGCAGAAGATTCGCTATTACCACAACGACCTGAACGGCCTGCCGGAACAGCTCACCGAGGCCGACGGACACAACGTCTGGCAGGCGACCTATCGGGTGTGGGGCAATACGCTGGAAGAGGTGCGCGAGCCTTATTACATTGAAGAGCAGAATCTACGGTTTCAGGGACAGTACCTGGACCGGGAGACGGGGCTGCATTTCAATACGTTCAGGTTTTATGATCCGGATGTGGGGCGGTTTACGACGCCGGATCCGATTGATCTGGAGGGCGGACTCAATCTCTACCAGTACGCGCCAAACCCCTTTACCTGGGTTGATCCGTGGGGTCTGAAAACCTGCTATCACAAGAGAACAAAGAGCGAGATCAAAAAGCTACGTGCCAGCTTCAGCAAAAAAGGTGGCGCCAAAGAAAAGTATCTGAAAAAAATGGCCAAGGATCCCAAGTCTCTTCTGAAATACGGCCAGGCCGGAGTGGATAGAATGAAAAAGGGCCAGGTCCCTGAGAATTTTGACGTCCACCATAAAAAGCCACTATTCAGGGGCGGTAACAACCGCCAAAGCAATCTGATTCTTATGGACAAGGCTTACCACAAAGCTAACAGCAAGGCTCTACATTGGTATCCAGAAGGGGAGAATCCATATGGACTCAACTAAAAATGCGCGTTGTCAGGTCTGCAATGAGACTTTTGAGTTGGACGCGCAGCAGCAGAAATTTGTCGCTCCACTCGTTGCGAAAGGCCAGAATTTCATAATGATTGAGTGTCCTTCCTGTGGTTCCTCTACCCAGTTCGTCAAAGCAGCCGAGTCTGCAGACGGTTCGGTAGAACCCGCGAATTATCGATGCCCTATTTCTCAATGCGCCGGATGGGTAGACCTTGTTGAGGAACCACCTAGATCGTTCTGGGGCTGCGGAGCATGCGGTAGCATTTGGTATGAGGAGAAAAATCTACAAAAAGAAATTACAGGCATTGTTGCTCTACACCGCTATAGAGCCAGCAGTTACAAACAGCTGGACGGTAGGTGGGTTCCTGGTGATCTAAGTTCAGAACCAGAAAATTATGAAGAACTCGTCGAGAAGGAGCTAGCCGACGATCATGATCAGCTGGTAAGGGGGTAAAGGAGCAACGCCGACACACTTAGAATGAACCGTCTTCACCCCACAACAAAAGGTCTCTGTTCCAATCGGCTTGCCATAATCGCAACTGCCTGAATCTCGAAGTGCTGCGCACCCAGGGCCAGCTCAGCACCCGCAGCGAATACGACCGCAGCGGCCGCCTGCGCTCACGCCAACGCCGCCTCGCCAGCCAACCTTCATTGATGCCGGCAGCGGCGCAAAAGAACTTCGAGTAGGACGCCGCCGCCAACCTGCTCGACGGCCCGCAGGCCGGTGCCGGGTTGGTGGTGCATAACAAGCTGCTGACCTATCAGGACAAGCGTTACCGCTATGACGCGTTTGGGCGGATGATCGAGAAACGCAGTGCCAAGCGCGGCGTGCAGCGGTTTGCGTATGACGCTGAAAGCCGATTGATTGAAGTGCGTAATGACAATGGCAGCATCGTCAGGATGACGTATGACCCGCTGGGGCGCAGGGTTGAGAAAACCGAGCAAGGTTAAATCCTGTACGTAGAGAAGAGACCGCTGCATGAAAACACTTACAGCCCCCAAGCCAGGCGATCTGTTTTATATCCCGGCCGTCAATGCTTCAGATGAACCAGGGTTTGTGATCGCACGTTATATCGCTCATTCCCCCGGCGCTTGGGCATTTGATCGAGGTTTTTGCGAAATTCCATACACAAATACCCGATTCGATTACCGACATAGACACTTCAAAACGCCTATTCCGCCCAATTTTTTGCAGCATGCGTTTTTCAGGCATTCCTCGTTGGAAGATTCTTTTCAGCGATCCAAACTACCAAAAGACGATCTCCAGATATGACGAGATTCAATTTGCGTTTGATTCTGAAATTTGGACGGGAGGGGTCAGCAAACCCGCGAGCGAACGGCAGTTAGCCAACATTGAGCCTTCCATTTGCTGGCGTATGGATCACCTCATCTTCAGGGTGATTGCCCATCTTCGTGGCGCGCTGGCAGAGAATGAGCCGATGGATTATGAGCGCTTGCCCCCCGACTTGCGGGTAGACAGCACCGTTGCATCGGAACGAGTAAACAAAGCGGTCATCAGTGCGCAGGCCTTATTCAAGGCCCACTAAAAATGGGCACCCAACCCAGTTGGCGTGCCCATTCTTCTTACCCTCCCGCCTCCCTTCGAGAACGGCACCGTTTCTTACGGGTTGACGCTGTCTTTGAGCGACTTGCCCGGCTTGAACGCTACGGTGTTGCTGGCCTTGATCTTCACAGGCTCACCGGTTTGCGGGTTTTTGCCGGTGCGGGCGCCGCGGTGGCGTTGCAGGAAAGTGCCGAAGCCGACCAGGGTAACGCTGTCCTTGCGGTGCAGGGCGCCGGTGATTTCTTCGAGAACGGCGTTGAGTACGCGGTTGGCCTGTTCTTTGGTGAGATCGGCTTTTTCAGCGATGGCGGCTGCGAGATCTGGTTTACGCATATATGAAGCCTCTTTGACGGTTTTTTGTTGTTATGTCCGTGCTGCTCTCTGGTGGAGCAGCGCCAAGGCGCCGCAGGCTCTACTCTGCGGCAGACGGGAGTGAGGATGGCATGCCCTCGCACGCTCCGCCAGCCTCGCCGCGACCTTTATACGGGTAAGAAGGGGCTGATTCCGACAGAACGACCAGCATTTACGCCAGCAGTGGCGGAAGTTCCTTATTCAATGCCAGTTTTTCCATGACGGCGGTACCGGTCAGCGCATAGCCCAGCAGGCGACCGCTGGCGTCGCGGCACAGGGCCTTGATGTCGGCGCCCTCGCCTTCGACACTCCATACGCCTTCGCTGCCGCGTGGAGGCGGTGAGACCACCAGCGGGCAGACCGGGGTTTTTACGGTGATCGGCATCGGCCCGTAGCTGACGGCCGTGGCATTGCCTGCCAGGGTCTGGGCCAAGGCGCGGGCGCAACTCATCAAGGGCATGACGTACAGCAGGTTCAAGCCATCGACTTCGGCGCAGTCGCCCAAGGCGTAGATATTAGCGTGAGAGGTCTTGAGGTGACGATCCACCATGATGCCCCGGTTGACTTGCAGGCCGGCCGCCGCCGCCAGATCTATGCGTGGGCGCAGGCCGATGGCGGACACCACCAGGTCGCACTGGATCACTTCACCGTCAGACAGATGGGCTTCGAGGCCGTCAGCATTGCGTAGCAGGCGGTTGAGCACCGGCCCCAGGTGGAAACGCGCGCCAAGCCCTTCCAGCCCGGCTTGCACCGCAGCCGCCGCTGCCGGATGCAGCAGGGTCGGCATGACTTGTTCGCACGGCGCGACCAGATCGACTTCATAGCCGCCAAGGATCAGGTCGTTGGCAAATTCACAGCCGATCAGGCCGGCGCCGAGCAGCAGCACGCGGCGTTTGCCGGCAGCTGCGGCGCGAAAGCGGGCGTAGTCTTCGAGATCATTGATCGGGAAAACCAGCTCGGCGCCGTCACCCTCCACGGGTACGCGGACAGTCTCTGCGCCCCACGCCAGGATCAGGTCACGATAGGCCACCGATTCCTCGCCGATCCACAGACGCTTGTGGCCTGGGTCAATGCCGCTGATACGCGTGTGGGTGCGCACTTGCGCCTTGAGCTGCTCGGCCATGGTACCAGGTTCAGCCATGCTCAGGCCATCGGCTTCCTTGTTCTTGCCAAACCCGGTGGAAAGCATGGGCTTGGAGTAGGAGCGCCCGTCATCTGCGGTGATCAGCAGCAATGGGGTGTCGCCGTCGAGCTTGCGAAACTCCCGAGCTACGTTGTAACCGGCCAATCCTGTGCCAATGATCACGACAGGTGCGTTCATTCCTTTCTCCTTGTAGTACGTTTCGTAAACTTCGAATTAGCCGATTTCGATCATTTCGAAATCCATTTTGCCCACGCCGCAGTCCGGGCACAGCCAATCTTCCGGGACGTCCTGCCACGGGGTGCCAGGAGCGATTCCGTCATCCGGCCAGCCATCCGCTTCGTTGTAAATCAGGCCACAGACGATACATTGCCACTTCTTCATTACTTGCTTCCTCAGGGTCCAGGCATCTTGGCCGACGGTCGATAAACCTGCGCTGCCGCTCGGCTCAGGGCGTTTTGTACTGATCGCGGCCGGCAGATGCAAGCACGATCGGCGCAAACGGCCGGTTCAGCGCGGCAAAAGTTCAGGACGCCATGGTAAGCTCGCCGCCTCTTTTGCCGCCAATATTGACTCGCCGTGCCGCACTCAATCACCCCTTCCGATGCTTGCCGATGGCTGCCCCAGAGCCTGCTGAGCCCAATGCCTGCGCCCCTGACCCTCGATTGGCTGTTCGATGAAGGCTCGCTGACGCGGCGGCTGACGGGGCTGTCCGCGAACGGCTTCAGCGTGACGCCGCTGCTCGAGGGCTGGCAAGCGTTGCGCGACGATGAATGCGCGGCGCTGGACCTGCCCCCGGCGACTATCGGCTGGGTACGCGAGGTGTATTTGCGCGGGCATGGCCAACCTTGGGTATTTGCCCGCAGTGTCGCGTCGCGCGACGCGTTGCAGGGCGACGGCTTGCATATGGATGAGTTGGGCAGCCGGTCGCTGGGCGAGTTGTTGTTCTGCGACCGCGCCTTTACCCGCCAGCCGATCGAGGTGTGCCATTACCCAGGGCCATGGCTACCCACGGCGGATCAGGCCGACGGGCTGTGGGCACGTCGCTCGCGCTTTGATCGCGGATCGCTGAGCGTGCTGGTGGCGGAAGTTTTCCTGCCGAGTTTCTGGCAGGTGCTGCAGGACCATCCGGAGAACCGCTGATGTATCAACGCGCACTCAAATCCTTGAATCGCCTGAACCCCAGGGCCTGGGATTTCATTCAGCTGACGCGCATGGACAAGCCTATCGGCATCTACCTGCTGCTGTGGCCGACGCTATGGGCGCTGTGGATCGCCGGCAAGGGCTCGCCGTCGCTGCTCAACATCATGATTTTCGTGCTGGGCGTGGTGCTGACCCGTGCCGGTGGCTGTGTGATCAATGACTGGGCCGACCGCAAGGTCGACGGCCATGTGAAACGCACCGAGCAACGTCCGCTGGTCAGCGGCAGGATCAGTTCGAAAGAGGCGTTGGTGTTTTTTGCGCTGTTGATGGGCGTCAGCTTCCTGCTGGTGCTGCTGACCAACGCCAGCACCATCCTGCTGTCCCTCGGCGGGCTGGCACTGGCGGCGAGCTATCCGTTCATGAAGCGCTACACCTATTACCCGCAGGTGGTGTTGGGCGCGGCGTTTTCATGGGGCATGCCGATGGCGTTCACGGCCGAGACCGGCCACCTGCCGGCCGAGGCGTGGCTGCTGTACATCGCCAACCTGTTGTGGACGGTGGGTTACGACACCTATTACGCGATGACCGACCGCGACGACGACGTGAAGATCGGGGTGAAATCCACCGCGATTCTGTTTGGTGATGCTGACCGTGTGATCATTCTCACCCTGCAGGGCCTGGCGCTGGTGTGCCTGTTGCTCGCGGGGGCTCGGTTCGAGCTGGGCGGCTGGTTCCACCTCGGGCTGCTGGCGGCGGCGGGCTGTTTTGCCTGGGAATTCTGGTACACCCGGGACAGGGATCGCATGAAGTGCTTCAAGGCCTTCTTGCACAACCATTGGGCGGGGTTGGCGATTTTCGTGGGGATTGTGGCTGACTACGGGTTGCGATGAGAGGATTGCGGTGACTGTTCTGACGCTATCGGGGGCAAGCCCCCTCCCACATTTGAAAGCGTTCACAAATCAATTGTGGGAGGGGGCTTGCCCCCGATGATCTTAGAGGCGCAACAGCCTCAAGGCTTGATGATGTGCCAAACCCCACCCTTGCCATCACCGGTCTTGTCCCCGGCCTTCTTGTCATCCTTGTAGGTGTAGACCGGCTTGCCTTTGTAGGCCCATTGGCTGGTCTGGTCGTCGCGGGTGATGACTGTCCAGTCGCCAGCCTTGGTATCGGTAGACTCCGCCTTCAGTGGCGGCCAGTTGGTCGCGCACTGGTCCTTGCACACTGATTTGCCATCGGCATCCTTGTCGAAGGTGTAGAGGGTCAAGCCATTTTGATCGACCAACATCCCATCTTTCGTCATCGCAGGTTCTGCGGCGAAGGCCACGCCCGGCAGCGTCAATGCGGCCGCTACCAGCAGGGCTTTCCAGGAAATCGTGCTGTAAGTCATCGGAACCTTCCTTTTGTGGTTGTCAGGATTCGGACCCAAAGGGTAGTCCAGAGTGCCGTGAATTGCCCAAGCGTCTAAATTACTGTCACACGACTGCAATAATTCCGTTATCTAATGCGGCGCAAGACAGTTAAATGACAAGAGGATTTTGAGCATGGTTGGCAGGAGCATTCTGATTGTTGACGACGAAGCGCCCATTCGCGAGATGATCGCCGTTGCGTTGGAAATGGCCGGCTACGACTGCCTGGAGGCGGAGAACTCCCAGCAGGCCCATGCCATTATCGTCGACCGCAAGCCGGACCTGATCCTGCTCGACTGGATGCTCCCCGGCACCTCCGGCATCGAACTGGCCCGGCGCCTCAAGCGTGACGAACTGACCGGGGATATCCCGATCATCATGCTCACCGCCAAGGGCGAAGAGGACAACAAGATCCAGGGCCTGGAAGTCGGCGCCGATGACTACATCACCAAGCCTTTTTCCCCTCGAGAGCTGGTCGCGCGCCTCAAAGCCGTACTGCGCCGGGCCGGCCCGACCGATGGCGAAGCGCCCATCGAAGTCGACGGCCTGATCCTGGACCCGATCAGCCACCGGGTGACCATCGACGGCAAGCCGGCCGAAATGGGCCCGACCGAATACCGCCTGCTGCAGTTTTTCATGACCCATCAGGAACGCGCCTACACCCGCGGCCAACTGCTGGACCAAGTGTGGGGCGGCAATGTGTACGTGGAGGAGCGCACGGTCGACGTGCATATCCGCCGCCTGCGCAAAGCCTTGGGCGATGCCTATGAGAATCTGGTACAAACCGTGCGTGGCACGGGCTACCGGTTTTCAACCAAAGGTTGAAACCTGGCTGCAAGTGATCAGCTACAAGCGGCAAGACAAAACCGCCTCGCTCTGACTTGAAGCTTGCAGCTTGAAACTTAAAGCTGCTCCCAAGGACGCTCCATGAACCAAAACTGGCATGGCACCCTGATTCGCCACATGCTCCTGCTGATCACCGGTTGCCTGCTGGTCGGGCTGATCAGTGGTTATTACGGCTGGAGCCTGGCCATCGGCATCGCCCTGTACCTGGGCTGGACCCTCAAACAATTGCTGCGCCTGCACGAATGGCTGCGCCAGCACAAACCCGACGAAGCACCGCCCGACGGTTACGGCCTGTGGGGCGAGGTGTTTGACAGCATCTACCACCTGCAACGTCGCGACCAACGGGTGCGCGGGCGCCTGCAAGCGGTGATCGACCGGGTACAGGAGTCCACTGCCGCGCTCAAGGACGCGGTGATCATGCTCGACAGCGACGGCAACCTGGAATGGTGGAACCGCGCCGCCGAGACCCTGCTGGGCCTCAAGACGCCCCAGGACAGCGGCCAGCCGGTGACCAACCTGGTGCGCCATCCGCGCTTCAAGGAATACTTCGAGCAGGACAACTACGAAGAAGCCCTGGAAATCCCCTCGCCCACCAACGACCGCGTGCGTATCCAGTTGTACCTGACGCGCTACGGCAACAACGAGCACTTGATGCTGGTGCGCGACGTGACCCGCATTCATCAGTTGGAACAGATGCGCAAAGACTTCGTCGCCAACGTTTCCCACGAGCTGCGCACACCGTTGACGGTGATCTGCGGCTATCTGGAGACGCTGCTCGACAATGTCGAGGCGATCAACCCGCGCTGGAGTCGCGCCCTGCAGCAAATGCAGCAGCAAGGCTCACGCATGCAAACCCTGCTCAACGACCTGTTGCTGCTGGCCAAGCTTGAAGCCACTGATTATCCGTCGGACAACCACCCCGTGGCCGTGCAGAGCCTGCTGTACACCATCAAGAATGACGCCAAGGCCCTGTCCGGCGAGCGCGGCCAGCACATTACCCTGGAAGCCGACCCGCTGGTGTTGCTCAAGGGCAGCGAAGGCGAGCTGCGCAGTGCGTTCTCCAATCTGGTGTTCAACGCGGTGAAATACACCCAGGACAACGGCAATATCCGCATCCGCTGGTGGGCTGACGCACACGGCGCGCACCTGAGCGTGCAGGATTCCGGCATCGGCATCGACGCCAAGCACCTGCCGCGCTTGACCGAACGCTTCTACCGCGTCGATTCCAGCCGCAACTCCAACACCGGCGGCACCGGGCTGGGCCTGGCGATCGTCAAGCACGTGCTGCTGCGCCATCGCGCCCGCCTGGAAATCAGCAGCGTGCTGGGACACGGCAGCACGTTTACCTGCCACTTTCCCCCCGCGCAGGTGACCCGCTCGCAGGTGATCGGCACCGACGAATAACCCGCAGACGCTACAAGACTAATGTGGGAGGGGGCTTGCCCCCGATAGCGGTGTATCAGTATCAGATGTGCTGACTGACACCCTGCTATCGGGGGCAAGCCCCCTCCCACATTTGGACTTGCAGTGTCTTGAAGGGCGCATTCCAGGCCCCGCCCGGCAGTGAGTACTAGGCAAGCGCCCCGTCAGCCGCTACATTGGCCGACTTGCGCCTGCTTTTCAGGCCTGCTCCCCCCCTATTGAACATACGGAACCTGCAAAACCCCATCATGGACCCTTCCCCTGGTATCACCCTCGCTACACTTTTCGCCGATTTCGGCATGATTCTATTTGCACTGGTCTTGGTACTGCTCAACGGTTTCTTCGTTGCGGCGGAATTTGCCATGGTCAAACTGCGCTCGACGCGAGTCGAGGCCATCGCCCACACCAACGGCTGGCGCGGGCAGATCCTGCGCACCGTGCACAGCCAGCTCGACGCTTACCTGTCGGCCTGCCAGCTGGGCATCACCCTCGCCTCCCTGGGCCTGGGCTGGGTCGGTGAGCCGGCCTTCGCCCATATCCTCGAGCCGTTGTTGGGCGCCGCAGGCGTCGAGTCGCCGGAAGTGATCAAGGGCGTGTCGTTCTTTGCCGCCTTCTTCGTGATTTCCTACCTGCACATCGTGGTCGGTGAGTTGGCCCCCAAATCCTGGGCCATTCGCAAGCCCGAATTGCTGTCGCTGTGGACCGCCGTGCCGCTCTACCTGTTCTACTGGGCGATGTACCCGGCGATCTACCTGCTCAACGCCAGCGCCAACGCCATCCTGCGCATCGCAGGTCAAGGCGAGCCCGGCCCGCATCACGAACACCATTACAGCCGCGAAGAACTCAAGCTGATCCTGCACTCCAGCCGTGGCCAGGACCCCAGCGACCAAGGCATGCGCGTACTCGCCTCCGCCGTGGAAATGGGCGAACTGGAAGTGGTGGACTGGGCCAACTCCCGGGAAGACCTGGTTACCCTGGACTTCAACGCGCCCCTCAAGGAAATCCTCGCGTTGTTCCGCCGCCATAAATTCAGCCGTTACCCGGTGTATGACGCGGTGCGCAATGAGTTTGTGGGCCTGTTGCACATCAAGGACCTGCTGCTGGAACTGGCGGCCCTGGACCATATCCCCGAGTCGTTCAACCTGGCCGAACTGACCCGCCCGCTGGAGCGCGTATCGCGCCACATGCCGTTGTCGCAGTTGCTGGAGCAGTTCCGCAAAGGCGGCGCGCACTTTGCCCTGGTGGAAGAAGCCGATGGCAAGATCATCGGCTACCTGACCATGGAAGACGTGCTGGAAGTGCTGGTGGGCGATATTCAGGACGAACACCGCAAGGCCGAGCGCGGCATCCTCGCCTACCAGCCGGGCAAGCTGCTGGTGCGTGGCGACACCCCACTGTTCAAGGTAGAGCGCCTGCTCGGCGTCGACCTGGACCACATCGAAGCCGAAACCCTGGCCGGCCTGATCTACGACACCTTGAAGCGGGTGCCCGAAGAGGAAGAAGTGCTGGAGGTTGAAGGCTTGCGGATCATCATCAAGAAGATGAAAGGGCCGAAGATCGTGCTGGCCAAGGTGCTAATGCTGGACTGACTGCAGGAACGCAAACCAAATGTGGGAGGGGGCTTGCTCCCGATAGCAGTGTGTCAGCCACCCGATACAGTGACTGATACTCCGCAATCGGGAGCAAGCCCCCTCCCACATTGGTAAGTAGCCATCCTTCGGATCAAGCACCCGGCACGAAATGCTTCTGCGCCGTGCCCCGCGCGATCAGGCGGGAGATGTAGTCCAGCTTCTGCGCATCCTGGTCGATAAACCGGAAGGTCAGTTGCAGCCAGTCGCTGTCGGGCTTGGGCTCGTAGGCAACGATCGCGTGCAGGTAGCCATTGAGGCGCGCCACTTCAGCGTTTTCGCCTTGCTCAAGGTCGAGCACGGCGCTTTCCAGCACCTGGGGCAGGACCTCACCGCGACGCACCACCAACAACGCCTCCTTGATGCTCAGCGCCTTGATCACGCATTGCTGGGTGCCGCTGGACAGGCGCAACTGGCCTTGACCACGTCCGCCGGCAGGCGAAGGGGCCGGGGCGGCGGTGACAGGCGCGCTGTTGAGCAGGCCTCTGCTCGGGGCGGCGGCAACTGGTGCCGGCTTGACGGCATCAGGCTTGCCACCGGTCAGCGCGCTCAGGGAGTCGTTGCCGAAGGCCGAGTTCATCTTGGTCGGCGCGCTGGCGATCAACGCGTCGAGGCGGCCGATCTTGTGCAGCGCCTGCTTGACCTTGTTCAGCAATTGTTCGTTGGTGAACGGCTTGCTGACGTAACCGGAAACACCGGCCTGGATCGCCTGCACTACGTTTTCCTTGTCGCCACGGCTGGTCACCATCACGAACGGCATGGCCTTCAGATGGGCTTGCTCGCGGCACCAGGTCAACAGCTCAAGCCCGGACATCTCTGGCATTTCCCAGTCGCACAGCACCAGGTCGAAAGACTCGCGCATCAGAATGGATTGCGCCTTCTTGCCGTTCACCGCATCTTCGATCTGGATCCCGGGGAAGTAATTGCGCAGGCACTTCTTCACCAGGTCGCGAATAAACGAGGCGTCATCCACCACCAACACACTGACTTTGCTCATCGACCCTTCATCCTATAAAACCTTGCTGACAGTACGCCTGACTGATGGCAGTTTGCCAAAACTCTGCAGTCACGTTAGGACTTATTTGGCCCTATCCGCAATAAATTCCGCTCGCCGCAAACGAAAACGCCCGGCCAATGGCCGGGCGTTAATTTCTCGGGCAACCTTACTTATCGTCAGATTCGCCCGGAACATTAGGGATAAGATCAGCATTGCCTTCAACTTCGGCTTTCATGCGCTTGAGGCCCATGTGCCGAACGTCGGTGCCGCGCACCAGGTAAATCACCAATTCCGAGATATTGCGCGCATGGTCGCCGATGCGCTCCAGGGAGCGCAGCACCCAGATGATGCTCAAGACACGCGAGATAGAGCGCGGGTCTTCCATCATGTAGGTCGCCAGTTCACGCAGGGCGGTCTTGTATTCGCGATCGATGACCTTGTCGTACTGAGCCACCGACAGCGCCAGGTCCGCATCGAAACGCGCAAACGCATCGAGGGCATCGCGCACCATGTTGCGCACCTGGTCGCCGATATGGCGCACTTCCACGTAACCGCGCGGCGCTTCGCCTTCTTCGCACAGTTGGATGGCGCGGCGGGCGATCTTGGTGGCTTCGTCGCCGATACGCTCGAGGTCGATCACCGATTTGGAGATGCTGATGATCAAGCGCAGGTCGGACGCCGCCGGCTGGCGACGGGCAAGAATGCGCAGGCATTCTTCGTCGATGTTGCGTTCCATCTGGTTGATCTGGTCATCGATCTCACGCACTTGCTGGGCCAGGCCTGAGTCGGCCTCGATCAGCGCGGTGACCGCATCGTTGACTTGCTTCTCCACCAGGCCGCCCATCGCCAGGAGGTGGCTGCGCACTTCCTCAAGCTCGGCGTTGAACTGCGCGGAGATGTGGTGGGTAAGGCCTTCTTTGCTAATCATGGGTTTGCTCCGCAAACGCTGTAAGCGACAAGCTACAAGCTGCAAGTTGATAGGTGTCGTGGCACTGAACTGCTTTTACTTGCCGCTTGAAGCTTGCGGCTAGCACCCCAGCCCTAGCCATAGCGACCGGTGATGTAGTCTTCGGTCTGCTTCTTCGCCGGATTGGTGAACAGGGTATCGGTATCGCCAAACTCCACCAGCTTGCCCATGTACATGAACGCGGTGTAGTCGGACACCCGCGCCGCCTGCTGCATGTTGTGGGTCACGATGACGATGGTGAACTTGGATTTGAGCTCGTAGATCAGCTCTTCGACTTTGAGCGTCGAGATCGGGTCGAGCGCTGAGCACGGTTCGTCGAGCAACAGCACTTCAGGCTCCACGGCGATGGTGCGCGCGATCACCAGGCGCTGCTGCTGGCCGCCGGACAGGCCCAGGGCCGACTCGTGCAGACGGTCCTTGACCTCATCCCACAGCGCGGCCCCCTTGAGCGCCCATTCCACGGCTTCATCGAGGATGCGCTTCTTGTTGATGCCCTGGATGCGCAGGCCATAGACCACGTTTTCATAGATGGTCTTGGGAAACGGGTTGGGCTTCTGGAACACCATGCCCACGCGGCGGCGCAACTCGGCCACATCTTCGCCCTTGCGGTAGATGTTGGTGCCGTAGAGGTTGATCGCGCCTTCCACACGGCAACCGTCCACCAGGTCGTTCATGCGGTTGAAGGTGCGCAGCAGCGTGGACTTGCCGCAGCCCGACGGGCCGATGAAGGCGGTCACGCGCTGCTTGGGGATGTTCATGCTGACGTCGAACAGCGCCTGCTTTTCACCATAGTAGAGGCTCAGGCCGGGCACTTCGATGGCCACGGTTTCCTGGGCCAGGCTCAGGCTCTGCTTGTCGCGACCCAGGGCAGACATGTTGATGCCGTGGGAATGGGTTTCATGTTGCATGGGATGCTCCCTGTGCTACCAATTCATTTCATTGAACCGCCGGGGGCGGCTTACTCAAATTCTGTGTATGGCGCGGTCCAGTGTGGGAGGGGGCTTGCCCCCGATGGCAGTGTGTCAGCTTGCACATGTGTTCCTGATACACCGCTATCGGGGGCAAGCCCCCTCCCACATTGGATCGTGTCAGCTGTCCAACGCCTTGTACTTCTCGCGCAGGTGGTTACGTATCCACACCGCCGACAGGTTGAGCGTGGCGATCACCAGCACCAGCAGCAACGCGGTGGCGTACACCAGCGGCCGCGCCGCCTCGACGTTGGGGCTCTGGAAGCCGACGTCATAGATATGAAAGCCCAGGTGCATGATCTTCTGGTCAAGGTGCAGGTACGGGTAGTTACCGTCCAACGGCAGCGACGGGGCCAGCTTCACCACGCCGACCAGCATCAGCGGCGCCACTTCACCGGCGGCACGGGCCACGGCGAGGATCATGCCGGTCATCATCGCCGGGCTGGCCATTGGCAGCACGATCTTCCACAGCGTTTCCGCCTTGGTCGCGCCGAGTGCCAGGGACCCTTCACGCACGGTGCGAGGTATGCGCGCCAGGCCTTCTTCAGTCGCCACGATCACCACCGGCACCGCCAGCAGCGCCAGGGTCAGCGAGGCCCAAAGCAGGCCCGGCGTACCGAAGGTCGGCGCCGGCAAGGCTTCGGCGAAGAACAGCCGGTCCACCGAGCCACCCAGTACATACACGAAGAAGCCCAGGCCGAACACGCCGTAGACGATGGCCGGCACGCCCGCCAGGTTGTTGACCGCGATGCGTATGATCCGCGTCAGGGCGTTCTGCTTGGCGTATTCACGCAGGTACACCGCCGCCAGCACGCCGAACGGCGTCACGATCATCGCCATGATCAGGGTCATCATCACGGTGCCGAAGATCGCCGGGAAGATCCCGCCTTCAGTGTTGGCTTCCCGTGGGTCGTCGCTCAAGAATTCCCAGACCTTGCTGAAGTAGAAGCCGATCTTGGTCATCGTGCCCATGGCGTTCGGCTGGTAGGCATGCACCACCTTGCCGATGCCGATTTCGATTTCCTTGCCGTTGCCGTCACGGGCCGTCAGCGCGTCGCGGTTGAACTGCGCGTGCAGGTCGGCCAGGCGCGCTTCGATGTCCTGATAGCGGGCGTTCAGTTCGGCGCGGTCGGCATCCATGTCGGCTTGGGCGGCGGCGTCGAGCTTGCCTTCCAGTTCCAGCTTGCGGCCGTGCAGGCGGACGCGCTCCAGCCCGGCGTTGATCGCGCCGATATCGGTTTTTTCCAGGCTCTTGAGCTGGGCGGCGAGCTTGTTGACCCGATCTACGCGGGCTTGCAGCTCCGGCCATGCGGCCTCACCCTCGGCGACGACCTTGCCGTCCTGCTTGACGTTGACCAGGGTGCCGTAGAAGTTACCCCACTCACGTCGCTCGATGGTCATCAACTGCACCGGTTTGGTCTGGTCCTTCAACCATTCGCCGACGATCCAGGTGAAATCATTGCCGTTCAAATCACGGTTGCCGACCTTGATCAGCTCGCGAGTCATGAACTCCGGGCCTTCATCGGGCACCGGCAGGCCAGCGCTTTTCAGGCGCTCGCGGGGCACTTCTTCCTTCTGCACCACTTCGCCGATGACGATATGGTTTTCCTGGCCCGGCACGTTGTAGGTGGCCTGGATCAGGTCAGCCGGCCAGAAGTGGCCCAAACCGCGCACCGCAATCACCGCCAGCAAACCCAGGGTCATGATGACCGCGATGGACACCGCGCCACCGCTGATCCAGACGCCGGGGGCGCCGCTCTTGAACCATCCATTCAGGGAGTTCTGTTTCACAGACTTCTACCTTTCTTAAAGCGACGAGTATTTCTTGCGCAGACGCTGACGAATCAGCTCGGCGAGGGTGTTCATGATGAAAGTGAACAGCAGCAGCACCAGCGCCGAGAGGAACAGTACGCGGTAGTGACTGCCGCCCACTTCCGACTCGGGCATTTCCACCGCGACGTTGGCCGCCAGCGTGCGCAGGCCTTCGAACAGGTTCATCTCCATCACCGGCGTGTTACCGGTGGCCATCAGCACGATCATGGTCTCGCCAACCGCGCGGCCCATGCCGATCATCAGCGCAGAGAAGATGCCCGGGCTGGCGGTGAGGATGACCACGCGGGTCATGGTTTGCCATGGCGTGGCGCCCAGGGCCAGGGAGCCCAGGGTCAGGCCGCGCGGCACACTGAACACGGCGTCTTCAGCGATGGAGTAGATGTTCGGGATTACCGCAAAGCCCATGGCCAGGCCGACCACCAGGGCGTTGCGCTGGTCGTAGGTAATGCCCAGGTCATGGGAGATCCACATGCGCATGTCGCCACCGAAGAACCAGGTTTCCAAGTACGGGCTCATGTACAGCGAGAGCCAGCCCACGAACAGGATCACCGGGATCAGGATCGCGCTTTCCCAGCCATCGGGAACGCGCAGGCGGATCGATTCAGGCAAGCGGCTGAACACAAAGCCGGCCACCAGGATGCCGATCGGCAACAGCATCAGCAGGCTGAAAATCCCCGGCAGGTGCCCTTCCACATAGGGCGCCAGGAACAGGCCGGCGAAGAAGCCGAGGATCACCGTCGGCATCGCTTCCATCAACTCGATCACCGGCTTGACCTTGCGGCGCAGGGTCGGGGCCATGAAGTAAGCCGTGTAGATCGCGGCGGCAACGGCCAGCGGCGCGGCGAGCAACATCGCGTAGAACGCGGCCTTCAGCGTACCGAAGGTCAGCGGCGCCAGGCTCATCTTGGGTTCGAAGTCGGTGTTGGCGGCGGTCGATTGCCAGACGTATTTAGGCTCGTCGTAGTTCTCGTACCAGACCTTGCTCCACAGCGCGCTCCAGGACACTTCCGGGTGCGGATTGTCGAGCAGCAGCGGTTGCAGCTTGCCACCGGCCTCGACGATCACGCGGTTGGCCCGTGGTGACAGGCCGAACACGCCCTGGCCGTCGACCACCGGGTCGACCAGCAAGGTGCGGTGCGCGGTGCTGTGGAACACGCCGAACTGGCCGGAAGCGTCGAGGGCGGTGAAGCCTTTGCGACGTTCCTCAGCCGTGATTTCCATGATGGGCGCAGTGCCCATCTGGAAGGTACGGATTTGCTTGAGGCGCTGCTCGCCATCCGGGTCGCGGGCCATGAACCACTGGGCCAGGCCACCTTTGGAATTACCGACGATCAACGAGATGCCGCCCACCAGCTGGGTGCTGGCGGTGACTTCGGCATTGCCGTCTTCAAGCAGTTTGTAGCGACCGTTGAGGCTCTTGTCGCGCAGGCTGAACACATCGGCCAGGGCGCGACCGTTGATCACATACAACCATTGCTGGCGCGGGTCGATGAAGATCGCCTTCACCGGCTCGGTCATTTGCGGCAGTTCGACACGCTTCTGCTCGCTGGTGACTTCGCCGGTCATCATGTTTTCTTCACGGCTCAGGGTCAGCACGTTCAAGTGCGAACCGGCCGAGCCGGCCACCACCAGGGAGGTATCGGTGGCATTGAGCGCGACGTGCTCCAACGGGCGGCCGGCTTCATCCAACACGATCGGCGTTTCACCGTAGGGGTATTCGATCGCAGGGCTGATGGTTTTCTTGCCGTCCGGGTAGGACACCTTGTAGGTGTGGCGGAACACCATGGACTGGCCGTTGGACAGACCCAGGATCACCAACGGGCTGCCCGGCTGGTCTTCACCGATGGACACCACCTGGGTACCGGCCGGCAGTGGCAGGTCAACGCGCTTTAATTCAGCGCCAGTGTCGACTTCAAAGAACAGCGCCTGGCCCTTGTCGGAAACCCGCATGGCGACCTGGTTCTGTTCTTCAAGCGAGATCAGCAAGGGCTTGCCGGCGTCCTGCATCCAGGCGGGCGTCAGCGCGTCTTCCTTGGTCAGCGAGGCGCCCTGGAACAGCGGCGCAACGACATAGGCGAGGAAGAAGAAAATCAGGGTAATGGCAGCCAGCACAGCGAGACCGCCGACCAGTACATACCAACGGGTGAAACGATCCTTGAGCGCGCGAATGCGCCGCTTGCGTTGCAGCTCAGGCGTATTGAAATCAATGCGCTTGGGGGGAGAAGTCGTCGTCATGGTGGAATTGGCCAGATCATTCATGCGCACACCCTAGCGATCCTGTATGACAGAAAGATGACAATGCAGTGACGCAAGAAATCCGCCGCGTAGCAAAGCTGGCAGCGGACACAAAAATTAGGAGTTTCTGTAGGAGCGAGCTTGCTCGCGAAGATCGTCAACGATAACGCGCCGTTTCTGAATAAACGCGGCGCCCTGTCGCCTTTCGCGAGCAAGCTCGCTCCTACAGAAGGCCGGTTTTACCCCGCCCAGCTACTTAGTTGCCTTCTTTCAGACCCAGGTCAGCCAGGGCCTTGGCCGCCACTTTGGCGGGCAGTGGGATGTAGCCATCCTTGACCACCACTTCCTGGCCCTGCTTGGACAGCACCAGTTTCACGAACTCAGCTTCCAGCGGAGCCAGCGGCTTGTTCGGGGCTTTGTTGACGTACACGTAGAGGAAACGCGACAGCGGATACTTGCCGTTGAGGGCGTTTTCTTCAGTGTCTTCGATGAAGTCAGTGCTGCCTTTCTTGGCCAACGCCACGGTCTTCACGCTGGCGGTCTTGTAGCCGATGCCCGAGTAACCGACGCCGTTCAGCGAGGAGCTGATCGACTGCACGACCGAAGCCGAGCCCGGTTGTTCGTTCACGTTAGGCTTGTAGTCGCCTTTGCACAGGGCTTCTTCCTTGAAGTAGCCGTAAGTGCCGGACACCGAGTTACGCCCGAACAGTTGCACCGGCTTGTTGGCCAGGTCGCCGGTCACGCCCAGGTCACCCCAGGTTTTCACGTCGGCTTTGGCGCCGCACAGACGCGTCGAGGAGAAGATCGCATCGACCTGTTCCATGGTCAGGTGCTGGATCGGGTTGTCCTTGTGCACGAAGACCGCCAGGGCGTCCACGGCAACCGGGATAGCGGTTGGCTTGTAGCCGTACTTCTGCTCGAAGGCCGCCAGTTCCGTGTCCTTCATCTTGCGGCTCATCGGGCCCAGGTTGGAGGTGCCTTCAGTCAGCGCAGGTGGCGCAGTGGCGGAGCCGGCAGCTTGAATCTGAATGTTGACGTTCGGGTATTCCTTTTTGTAACCCTCGGCCCACAGGGTCATCAGGTTGGCCAGAGTATCGGAACCGACGCTGGACAAGTTGCCCGACACACCAGTGGTCTTCACGTAAGCCGGGATGGCCGGGTCAACACCAGCAGCCACCGCGTTGGCAGTTGCAACGCCAGCAGCGACGAACGTCATTGCCGCCATCAAACGCTTCAGTTTCATGCCTTACTCCTAGCAGATAGGGATAGTTGGATCGGGGCCAAGTATCGGTAGGCCGTGTGAACACTCTATGTCTGGAATGTGACAATTAGATGAAAGGCCAGTATTGGCAGCGAAGGCTTATGAAGAGAGGAAGGCCAGGAAATGCGGGGGTGACACGCGGGGATAAGACAATTCAGAAACACACTGTAATCATTGGACAAGCAACTTGAGTGTGGTGAGGGAGCTTGCTCCTTCACCACAAGGGGTCGAGGATGGTTTTACCGCCCGCGCTTCCACAGATACCCACCCACCACCATCCCCATCACACACAGGACAGCCACGTAGTACGCCGGCCCCATCGGGCTCTCCTTCATCAGCAGCGACACCGCCAGCGGCGTCAGCCCGCCGAACACGGCGTAGGCCACGTTGTAGGAAAACGACAAGCCGCTGAAGCGCACCACCGGCGGGAAAGCTTTCACCATCACGTAAGGCACCACGCCGATAGTGCCTACAAACAGGCCGGTCAAGGCGTACAGCGGGAACAGCCAGTCCGGATGGGCCATCAGGCTGTGATAAAGCGTCCAGGACGTGGCCAGCAGTAAGGCGCAACCGCTGATCAGCACCCGGCCGGCGCCGAAGCGGTCGGCCAGCGCGCCGGCGGCGATGCAACCCAGGCTCAGGGTGACAATAGCCAGGCTGTTGGCCTGCAACGCCACCGTGGGGCTGAAGTGGTAGACGGTCTGCAGCACGGTCGGGGTCATCAGGATGACCACCACGACGCCCGCCGACAGCAGCCAGGTCAGCAGCATCGACAACACGATAGCGCCACGATGGTCGCGCAGTACCGCGCGCAACGGCAGCTCGGCGGCCAGGGTCTTGCGTTGCTGCATTTCGGCGAAGATCGGCGTTTCATGCAGCCAGCGGCGCAGGTACACCGACAGCAAGCCGAACACACCGCCGAGCAGGAACGGAATACGCCAGGCAAACTCTGAAACCTGCTCCGGGCTGTAGATCGAGTTGATCGCCGTGGCCACCAGCGAACCCAGCAGAATGCCGGCGGTGAGGCCGCTGGTCAGGGTGCCGCAGGCGTAGCCGATATGGCGTGGCGGCACGTGTTCGGAGACGAATACCCAGGCGCCCGGTACTTCACCGCCAATCGCCGCGCCCTGGATGATGCGCATCAGCAGGAGCAGGAGCGGTGCCCACAGGCCGATCTGCGCGTAGGTCGGCAGCAGGCCCATGATCAAGGTCGGCACGGCCATCATGAAGATGCTCAGGGTGAACATTTTCTTGCGGCCCAGCAGGTCGCCGAAGTGCGCCATGATAATCCCGCCCAGGGGGCGCGCCAGGTAGCCGGCCGCGAAGATGCCGAACGTCTGCATCATGCGCAGCCATTCGGGCATGTCGACAGGAAAGAACAGTTTTCCGACCACCGTGGCGAAAAACACGAAAATAATGAAGTCGTAGAACTCCAGCGCCCCGCCCAAGGCAGACAGCGACAGGGTTTTGTAGTCGTTGCGGGTCAGCGGGCGCGAAGGTTGCGCGCTGCTTGCGGGCACGGAGGACATGGCAAGGCTTCTCTTATAGTAGTCATCGTAAAGGACTGCGCGCCTGTGACTTGCGGCGGGTTTGGCAAGATAGCAAATCGCTTGAAAAAGCACAGCGCCATGAGAACAGTTGCGCGCAAAAGCCCCGATACAGCGTCTATTTACCGACCAAATGAGCCTCAGGTGGTCGTCGTCGCGCCGGCGTCTCGATATACTCGCCCGTGCAAGCGCAGGAACCCCAGCCTTGAGGGGCTGCTGTGCCAAAACGTTGTTGGGCGCCATCCAGCCGATTTGGCAGAGTTTCCCTTTAGTTCGCCTTACGAGAAACGCATCGAGCGGTGTATGTTGGTGCTGAAACGTTTTTCCAGAAGACGGCTATCCACTTGAAATACCCATGAAGCGTCACGGGTCAGAGGCACCCTCGGCATGATCGAACTCGAACAAGAAGATCCTATCCCGCAAGGCGATCTCGCCCTGCAAATCACCGCGCTTCCGCGTGAAACTAATGGTTTTGGCGATATTTTCGGTGGCTGGCTGGTCGCGCAGATGGACCTGGCCGGCACTGCCATGGCCAGCAAGGTCGCAGGCGGGCGCGTGGCAACCGTGGCTATCGATCGCATGGCCTTCCTGGTACCGGTCGCGGTGGGCGCGCAGTTGTCCTTCTATACCCAGGCCCTGGAAATCGGCCGCAGCTCGATCCAGATGATGGTCGAAGTGTGGAGCGACGACCCGCTGTCCAGCGAATGGCGCAAGGTTACCGAGGCGGTATTCGTGTTCGTCGCCATCGATGGTAGTGGCCGCACGCGCTCGGTTCCATCGCGCGCGCGTTAAACCTCACCGGGTTTTGACGGTCAATTGCCCCATTGCCTGCCACTGAGAGTGCTTTGATATGCCGACGCCCCACGTTGAAACCGTGAAAATCGACGAGCTGGACTGCTGGCGTATCCGCCACAACGGCGCCGAATTGATGGTGGCCCAACAGGGTGCGCATCTCTTCAGCTACCAGCGCGACGGCGAGCAGCCGCTGATCTGGCCGAATCCTGAAGCGGTGTTCAAAAAAGGCAAAGGCATCCGCACCGGCGTACCGGTTTGCTGGCCGTGGTTTGGCGTATTCGACCGCAACCCGCAGAGTGTTAAGGCCATGCGCCAGAGCGATCAGCCGGCCGGTGCCCATGGTTTTGTGCGTACGGCGCTGTGGGCATTAGCCGCGACCGAGCTGAAAGGCCAAGCGCTGCGGGTAGACCTTGTGCTGCCGGTACCCGCCGGCGGCTTTCCTGGTTGGCCCCATCCGGTCGATTTGAAGCTGAGCCTGGTGCTGGACGACCAGTTGCATATCCACCTGACCAGCCATAACCGTGGCACTGACACGGTGACGCTCAGCCAGGCGCTGCACACCTACTTCGCCGTCAGCGATGTGCGCAACGTGCAGGTCGAAGGCCTGGACGGGTCGGCGTACATCGACACCGCCGATGGCTGGGCCGAGAAACAGCAATCCGGCCTGCTGCACTTCACCACCGAGACCGACCGCATCTATCTGGATACGCCGGCTGAACTGAGTATTGTCGATAAAGACTGGGGACGCCGCATGCAACTCACCAGCCAGGGCTCGAAATCGACGGTGATCTGGAACCCCTGGACCGAACGCGCCAAGGCCTTCGATGACATGGCCGACGATGGCTGGCAGGGGATGCTGTGCATCGAGACGGCGAATGTGCTGGAAGATGTGGTGGCTTTGGCACCCGGTGAAAGCCACACCCTCGGCGTGAGCATCACCACTATCGCCCTGTAGATGAAAATCAAAATGTGGGAGGGGGCTTGCCCCCGATTGCGGTGGTTCAGTCAATTCATAGGTGACTGATACACCGCTATCGAGGGCAAGCCCCCTCCCACATTGATTTGTGGTGTGATTTTAGAGATCCGACTCCTTCACCACCCTCACCTTCCCCGCATCCAGCGCATACGCCGCATCCGCCAGATCGTTGTTCACCTTCTCTACCTTCAACGTGCCCGTGACCCACAGCGGCGTATAGATATCCTCCAGCTTCAAACCCTTCGGATACCGCACCAGCACCAGTTGGTTAGGCGGCGGTGGCGGCACGTGGATGCAGGCGCCTGGGTAGGGCACCAGGAAAAACAGCGTGCTGCGGCCCTTGGCGTCGGTTTCCAACGGCACCGGGTAGCCGCCGATACGGATGTTCTTGCCGTTCATGGCCGCCACGGTCTTGGTGGAATACATCACCGCCGGCAAGCCTTTGCTCTGCTTCAAGCCGCCTTTATCGGTAAAGGTGCCTTGGGCTTCGGGGGAGTTGTGATCGATCTCGGGCATGGCCTCGAGGGCTTTCTGATCCGACAGTGGCATCAGGTCCAGCCAGTCGGTTTCCGGCAGTTCGCCAGCGTGTACCAGGCCTGGGCCCAGCAAGAGGAGAGTCAACAAAAGATGGCGCATGCAGAGGCTCGGCAAGTTCAGGTGGCGAGCATTCTAGCCCTCTGCGCCTGCGCAGCGCAGAGGACTTTGTCGGCTGGTTACTTCCTTTTGATCAGGCCGTAGATCACCAGCAGCACAATGGCACCGACCAGCGCGCCGATAAAGCCTGCGCCTTGACCGGCCTGGTAGATCCCCAGGGCCTGGCCGCCATAGGTCGCGGCCAGGGAGCCGGCGATACCCAGCAGGATGGTCATGATCCAGCCCATGCTGTCGTCGCCAGGCTTGAGGAAACGCGCCAGCAGGCCGACGATCAAGCCGATAAAAATGGTTCCGATAATACCCATGGCATTTCCCTCTGATTGGTATGAGACATGCCAAAGCCTAGTCAGACTTCGGCATCCTGCAATCAGAGAGACGCCGAGCCTTAATGGTTCCCGTGGCGGCGCGGCTTATTGTTCGGCGATCAAGGCTTCGACCTTGAGGATCTGCGCCTGAAGGGTCGCGCGGTCCTTGCAGCGCAGGTTGGCGTGACCCACCTTGCGCCCGGCCTTGAAGGCCTTGCCGTAGTGATGCACATGGCAATCGTCGATCGCCATTACCCGCTCAACCGGCGGTACCACGCCGATGAAGTTGAGCATGGCGCTCTCGCCCACCTTGGCCGTGGAGCCCAACGGCAAGCCCGCCACCGCCCGCAGGTGGTTTTCGAACTGGCTGCACTCGGCGCCTTCGGTGGTCCAGTGCCCGGAGTTGTGCACGCGCGGGGCGATTTCGTTGGCCTTGAGGCCACCATCGACTTCAAAGAACTCGAACGCCATCACGCCGACGTAATCCAGCTGCTTGAGCACGCGGCTGGAGTAGTCTTCGGCCAGCGCCTGCAGCGGGTGGTCAGTGCTGGCCACGGAGAGCTTGAGGATGCCGTTGACGTGGGTGTTGTGCACCAACGGGTAGAAACGGGTTTCGCCATCACGGGCGCGCACGGCGATCAACGAGACTTCGCCGGTAAACGGCACAAAGCCTTCCAGCAGGCAGGCGACGCTGCCCAGCTCGGCGAAGGTGCCAACTACATCGGCAGCGGTGCGCAGCACTTTCTGGCCCTTGCCGTCATAGCCCAGGGTGCGGGTTTTCAGCACGGCCGGCAGGCCGATACTGGCGACGGCGGCGTCCAGGTCCGCCTGGGACTGGATATCAGCGAAGGCCGGCGTCGGGATGCCCAGGTCCTTGAACATGCTCTTTTCGAACCAGCGGTCGCGCGCGATGCGCAGGGCTTCGGCGCTCGGGTACACCGGTACGAACTGCGACAGGAAGGCCACGGTTTCGGCCGGGACGCTTTCGAACTCGAAGGTCACCAGGTCGACTTCGTCGGCCAACTGGCGCAGGTGGTCCGGGTCGCTGTAGTCCGCGCGCAGGTGTTCACCCAAGGCGGCCGCGCAAGCGTCCGGCGCCGGGTCCAGGAAAGCGAAATTCATCCCCAGCGGGGTTCCCGCCAGAGCGAGCATGCGACCCAGTTGGCCGCCACCGATTACACCGATTTTCATCGTCAACAACCTCAGGCGATACGTGGGTCTGGATTGTCCAGCACGCTGTCTGTCTGCTCAGCACGGAATTTTTTCAGCACCGCGTGAAACTGCGGATGCTTGGCGCCCAGGATGCTGGCGGACAGCAACGCGGCGTTGATCGCGCCGGCCTTGCCGATCGCCAGGGTCGCCACCGGGATGCCGGCGGGCATCTGCACGATGGACAACAGCGAATCCACGCCCGAGAGCATCGACGACTGCACCGGAACGCCAAGCACGGGCAGGTGAGTCTTGGCTGCACACATGCCTGGCAAGTGCGCCGCACCACCGGCACCGGCGATGATCACCTCGATGCCACGGGATTCTGCTTCATCGGCATACTGGAACAGCAGGTCCGGGGTGCGGTGAGCGGAGACCACCTTCACTTCATACGGAATGCCGAGTTTTTCCAGCATATCGGCGGTGTGGCTAAGGGTGGACCAATCGGACTTGGAGCCCATGATCACGCCAACCAATGCACTCATCGTCGTGCCTCTTCTCTCTGGGCGCCCGCAGGCGCGTCAAAAAACAACAAGCCACGCGGGAAATCCGGCGTGGCTTGGTGTACGAATTAAGGCCGGTTGGACCGGCCGAAGGCCGCGCAGTATACCGTAATAATCCAGATAAACAGCCCCTTGGACGACCATCTGCCCAGCGGTGCAAAGTGGCGGTTTTATTGACTTAAGAGTCAGCCAAATCACCACAAAACCCTGTGGGAGGGGGCTTGCTCCCGATAGCGGTGTATCAGTGACATTTCCAGTGCCTGACACACCGCAATCGGGAGCAAGCCCCCTCCCACATTTGACCTGTGTTCGGCTCAGGTATTCTGTGCCGCGCCACCTTCCAGCTTGCGCCACAACAACCGCACATTCGCCTTGCGCACCAGCGCACAGCGGTACAGCCGAATCTCCAGCGGCACGTGCCACTGCGATCCGCCACACACCACCAATTCGCCCCGGGCCAGCTCCGCCCGCACGCTCAATTGCGGCACCCAGGCGATACCCAATCCTTCCAACGCCATGCTTTTGAGGCTGTCGGCCATGGCCGTCTCGTAGATCGTCGTGAAACGCAGGGCGCGCTGGCGCAGCAGTAAGTTCACCGAACGGCCCAGGAACGCGCCGGCGCTGTAGGCCAGCAAAGGCACGCTGCCCTCGCCTTCGAGGTCGAACAACGGTTTTCCGTCCGCATCGGCGGCGCACACCGGGAGCATTTCGGTATTGCCCAAGTGCAGCGAGGGAAAGATCTCCGCGTCCATCTGCATCGCCGCATCCGGGTCATAGAACGCCAGCATCAGGTCGCAACCGCCTTCGCGCAGCGCATGCACGGCATCGCCGACGTTGGTCGCCACCAGCCGCGTGGCGATGTTCAGGCCTTCATTGCGCAACTGCGCGATCCAGCGTGGGAAAAAGCCCAGCGCCAGGGAGTGCGCGGCTGCCACTTGCATGACTTCGCCCTGCCCGCCTTCCAGGTGATGTAAATGGCGCAGCACTTCACCGAGCTGCTCGACCACCGTGCGTGCGGTGACCAGGAACAACTGGCCCGCCGCCGTCAGCTCCACCGGCGTGCGCGATCGGTTGACCAGGGTCAAGCCCAACGCGGCCTCCAGGCTGCGAATGCGTCGGCTGAACGCCGGCTGGGTGACAAAGCGCCGCTCCGCCGCCTGGGAAAAACTGCGCGTCGCCGCCAAGGCGCTGAAGTCTTCCAGCCATTTGCTTTCAAGGTTCATCACTGCCTCCACGGGAATGCACCATTTTGGCACACACGCCCGTCATGGTAACCGGGTCACATCCACATTATGCCGTTTGTGCATAGGCCAGTGTTTAACAGCATTGGCCCAAAAACTTCTACAAGCCTAGCATTCGCAGCGTTCCGGCCAGTTCCGGGTCCATATCGAGATGATTTCCGTCATGTCCTCCGCTGCATCTTTCCGCACAGAAAAAGACCTGCTTGGCGTACTCGAAGTACCCGCTCAAGCGTATTACGGCATCCAGACCCTGCGAGCGGTGAATAACTTCCGCCTCTCGGGCGTTCCGATTTCGCATTACCCGAAATTGGTGGTCGGCCTGGCAATGGTCAAGCAAGCAGCCGCTGACGCCAACCGCGAACTGGGCCAACTCAGCGAAGCCAAGCACGCGGCCATCAGCGAAGCCTGTGCCCGCCTGATCCGCGGCGATTTCCACGAAGAGTTCGTGGTGGACATGATTCAAGGCGGCGCCGGCACTTCAACCAACATGAATGCCAACGAAGTCATCGCCAACATCGCGCTGGAGGCCATGGGCCACCAGAAGGGCGAGTATCAATACCTGCACCCCAATAACGACGTGAACATGGCGCAGTCGACCAACGACGCCTACCCGACCGCGATCCGCCTGGGTCTGCTGCTGGGCCATGACGCGCTGCTGGCCAGCCTCGACAGCCTGATCCAGGCGTTCGCCGCCAAAGGCGTCGAGTTCGGGCATGTGTTGAAAATGGGCCGTACCCAATTGCAAGACGCCGTGCCGATGACCCTCGGCCAGGAATTCCGCGCCTTCGCCACTACCCTCGGTGAAGACCTGGCCCGCCTGAAAACCCTGGCGCCGGAGCTGTTGACCGAAGTGAACCTGGGCGGCACCGCCATCGGTACCGGCATCAATGCCGACCCGCGCTACCAGGCCCTGGCCGTGCAACGCCTGGCCCTGATCAGCGGCCAGCCGCTGGTACCGGCTGCCGACTTGATCGAAGCCACCTCCGACATGGGCGCCTTCGTGCTGTTCTCGGGCATGCTCAAGCGTACCGCCGTGAAGCTGTCGAAGATCTGCAATGACCTGCGCCTGCTGTCCAGCGGCCCGCGCACCGGCATCAACGAGATCAACCTGCCGGCACGCCAGCCAGGCAGCTCGATCATGCCCGGCAAGGTCAACCCGGTGATCCCGGAAGCGGTGAACCAGGTGGCATTCCAGGTCATCGGCAACGACCTGGCGCTGACCATGGCAGCCGAAGGCGGCCAACTGCAGTTGAACGTGATGGAGCCGCTGATCGCGTTCAAGATCTTCGACTCGATCCGCCTGCTGCAACGCGCCATGGACATGCTGCGCGAGCATTGCATTGTCGGCATCACCGCCAACGAAACACGCTGCCGCGAACTGGTGGAACACTCCATCGGCCTGGTCACCGCGCTGAACCCTTACATCGGCTATGAAAACGCCACCCGCATCGCGCGTATCGCCCTTGAAAGCGGCCGCGGCGTGCTGGAACTGGTGCGCGAAGAAGGCTTGCTCGACGACGCCATGCTCGACGACATCCTGCGCCCCGAAAACATGATCGCTCCACGCTTGGTCCCGTTGAAGGCCTAAGTGTTTGTTGCACCGCTCACCAGGTTGAGGGACTAGACACCTCTCACCTTTTGAGGGCCTGAAGGCTCGTTCTTCAGGCCCTTTTTTTTGCTCTGAGGTTGTGAAATGACGCCCATAAAAAATCCAATATCGCACCGCAAACCCACCTCTCCTGTAACGGCTTGGCTGAAACCTTTAATCGGCCCAGGCAGACGGATCACATTCGCCTAGGTATAGTGCCGCCCCTCTCGCGTCTGCGGCCGTCGGTAACGAGGCCCGGGTACAACGCGAAACCGCATGAATAACAACACCCGCAAAAGGATTGGGGTCGAACGTCGTGCACTGCCTGGTGCCATACGATGTGTCGGACCGTCCTGCGTTTGCCATTAGAAAAATCAGCGAGGAACACTCCATGCTCGAAGTCATCAACGACTTCCTCTCAGGGAAAGTACTGATCGTGCTCATTGTCGGGCTCGGCGGTTATTTCACGATTCGCTCGCGTTTCGTGCAGTTGCGTCACTTTTTCCACATGTTCTCGGTGTTTCGCGACAGCCTCAAGAGCAGCTCCGGCCAACTCAGTTCATTCCAGGCGCTGATGCTCAGCCTGGCGGGCCGCGTCGGTGCCGGTAATATCGCCGGCGTCGGCATTGCCGTGACCCTGGGCGGCCCCGGTGCCGTGTTCTGGATGTGGGTCACCGCGCTGGTGGGCATGTCTTCGAGCTTCATCGAGTGCTCCCTGGGCCAGTTGTACAAGCGCACCGACGCCGAGGGCACCTACCGTGGCGGGCCGGCTTATTACATCCAGCACGGCCTGCACAAACGCTGGCTGGGAATGGTGATGGCGTTCCTGTTGCTGGTGACCTTCGGTTTCGCCTTCAACGGCCTGCAAGCCCATGCCGTGACCCACTCGCTGAATAACGCCTTCGGCCTCGACACCACCTACACCGGCCTCGCGCTGGCGGTGCTGCTGGGCCTGGTGTTCATCGGCGGGATCAAGCGTATCGCCTCGATCGCCGACCTGCTGGTACCGGTCAAGACCCTGGTCTACATCGCCGTGACCCTGTACGTGATCGTGCTGCAATTCGACCACGTGCCGGCCATGCTCGCGACGATCGTCAAGAGCGCGTTCGGCCTCGACCAGGCCTTCGGTGGCCTGGTGGGCAGCGCGATCATCATGGGCGTCAAACGTGGCGTGTTTGCCAACGAAGCCGGCCTGGGCAGCGCGCCTAACGTGGCAGCCGTAGCGTCGGTGGAACACCCGATCGCCCAGGGTGTGGTGCAAGCGTTCAGCGTGTTCCTCGACACCTTTGTGATCTGCACCTGCACCGCTTTGCTGATCCTGCTGTCCGGCTTCTACACCCCAGGCTTCGAAGGCGACGGCATTGCCCTGACCCAGAACTCCCTGGCGGCAGTGGTGGGTGACTGGGGCCGCATGTTCATCTCGGTGGCCCTGGCGTTGTTCGTGTTCACGTCGATCATGTACAACTACTACCTGGGCGAGAGCAACCTGCGCTTCTTGGTCGGCAACAACCGCAAGGTGCTGATGGGCTACCGCGCATTGGTGCTGGTGCTGATTTTCTGGGGTTCCATCGAGAACCTGGGCACCGTGTTCGCCTTCGCCGACATCACCATGACCATGCTGGCGTTCGTCAATCTGTTCGCCCTGGCGTTCCTGTTCAAGATCGCCATGCGCGTCCTGAACGACTACGACAACCAGCGCGCCGCAGGCATCAAGACCCCGGTGTTCGACTCCAGCCAGTTCCCCGACCTGGACCTGGACCGCAAGGCCTGGCCGGCCAATCCGGTGAAGCCGGACCCTGCCGTGCAGGCCACTGCTGAACTGAACGCCCAGGCACAACGCTAAGCAGATGACACGCCGCGAGGCCTTGGGCATGCTCTGGGCCTCGCGGCGTTTTTCGTTCAGGAGAATCAAATGACCCAACCCGCCCAGCACGTCATGGTGCTCTATACCGGCGGCACCATTGGCATGCAGGCCAGTGCCAACGGCCTGGCACCCGCTTCGGGGTTTGAAGCGCGGATGAGCGACTACCTCGCCAGCCAACCGCAACTCACCGTGCCTACGTGGCGCTTTCGCGAAATGGCGCCGCTGATCGACAGCGCCAACATGACTCCGGCTTACTGGCAACGCCTGCGTGTGGCGGTGGTCGAGGCGATCGACGCCGGCTGCGATGCGGTGCTGATCCTGCACGGTACTGACACCCTGGCCTACAGCGCCGCCGCGATGAGCTTCCAACTGCTGGGTTTGCCGGCACCGGTGCTGTTTACCGGTTCGATGCTGCCGGCCGGTGTGCCGGACAGCGACGCCTGGGAAAACCTGGGCGGCGCCCTTGCGGCACTCGGTGAAGGCCTGGCGCCGGGGGTGCAGCTGTACTTCCATGGTGAGCTGCTGGCGCCGACCCGTTGCGCGAAAATCCGCAGCTTCGGCCGCAAGCCGTTCGCCACCTTGCAACGCCAGGGCGGTGTCGCCCGTGCCGACTCGGTGCCGGGCACGCTGGATTATCGCCAGGACAAGGCGGCGGCCTGCATCGGCGTGCTGCCGTTGGTGCCGGGCATCACGCCTGCGCAGCTTGATGGTTTGCTCGGCAGTGGCATCCAGGCCCTGGTGCTCGAGTGCTTCGGCAGCGGCACCGGGCCGAGCGACAATCCCGCGTTTCTCGCCAGCCTCGAGCGGGCACGGGACGCCGGCATCGTGGTGGTGGCAATCACCCAATGCCATGAAGGCGGCGTGGAACTGGACGTGTACGAAGCGGGCAGCCGCCTGCGAAGCGCGGGCGTTGTCTCGGGCGCGGGCATGACCCGGGAAACCGCGTTGGGCAAGCTCAACGCGCTGGTCGGCGCCGGTCTGGCGGCGGATGTCATTCGCCAATTGGTGGCCGTCAACCTGTGTGGCGAACTGGACTGACACCGACGCATAGATAAGCACCCCTACACGCTCTGGCCGGGCGGCGCATGCACGTCTCGTCTTACGGCTTGCTCGGTTATGCGCTGCTCATCAGTGCCAGATCAAATCGGGAAGGTGAGCGGCCGCGTTCAGCCAGCCCAGGCCTGGCGTAAACGCGCCAGGGCCTGGGCGATCGCGGCAGGCGGCACAGCGGCGAAGCCCAGCACCAGCCCTGCCTGCGCGTCTGTCGGGCCGGTGGAATCGGGCAACCAGTAGCGGCTCAGGGCATTGACCTCGACATCGGCCGCTTCAGCCCTGGCAACCAAGGCCTGCTCGCGCTCGATGCTGTTGACCTTGACCATGAAGTGCAGCCCCGCCGTCATCGCCGGTAAATCGCCAAGGCCGGCCACACCCTGCGGCCAACCGGCCAGCACCGCATCACGGCGACTCGATGCCGCGCGGCGCATGCGCCGGATATGCCGCTGAAAATGCCCGGCCGCCATGAACTCGGCCATCACCACCTGGGTGCTGATTTCCGAATGCCGCACATCCACCGCGCGGCGCTGGGCGAAGGCCTGCACCAGGCCTGCGGGCAGCACCAGGTAACCCAGGCGCAGGGCCGGAAACGCCACCTTGCCGAACGTGCCCACGTACAGCACGCGCCCGCTGCGATCCAGCGCAGCCAAGGGCGCCAACGGTGCGCCGCTGTAGCGGTACTCGCCGTCGTAATCGTCCTCGACGATCCAGCCATCGCTGCGTTCGGCCCACGCCAGCAGCTCCAGGCGCCGGGCCAGGCTCATCACCACCCCGGTCGGGTACTGGTGGGACGGCGTGACATACGCCAGGCGGCAACCGTCCAGCCTCGACAGCGCCGCACAATCGATGCCCTCGGCATTCACCGCCACGCCATGCAAGTGTGCCCCCGCAATCGCGAAGGCATGCCCGGCGGCGCGATAGCCTGGATTTTCAACAGCCACGCCATCGCCCGGCTCCACCAGCAGCTGTGCACAAAGGCTGATGGCCTGCTGCGCGCCACTGGTGATCACAATTTGCTCAGCGCCACACTGCAAACCCCGCGAACTGCGCAGGTAGGCGGCGATCAACCCGCGCAGGCGCCAGTCGCCGGCCGGGTCGCCGTAACACAGGTGTTGCAGGTCGGGTCGGCGCCAGAATGCCGCGTTCAGCTTGGCCCACACCTCAAACGGGAACAGATCGAACGCCGGTATGCCCACCCGAAACGCGCGTGGCGGGCCGCCGGGGGGACGGGGCAAATGGTGCCGGTCCAGGCGTTCCAGCGCCGAACTGTGGATAACTTTTTGGCTGGAAATATCGGCTGAACGGCGAGAATTTGTGGATAACCCTGGGGATAAGCCTGTTGATAAGCCTGTGGATGGTTTTGTGGATAATTTTGCGACGCGGGCCGGGGTGTGCGGCAACTGCGCAACGTAAGTGCCATCACCTACCCGAGCCTCGATAAACCCCTCGGCATACAGCTGGTCATAGGCGCGCACTACGCTGTTGCGGGATATCGCCAGGGCAGCAGCCAAATCGCGGCTGGCGGGCAGCCGCGTGCCGCTGACTAGGCGCCCGTCCAGTACACGCTGACGCAACGCCTGGTACAACTGACGTGTCAGCCCCTGGCGCCGATCCAGCTCAATGCCGGCGGGGTTGAAAGACAGCGGCGGCTCTATCGGCAACATGGCAATTGGACCTATGAAATTGACCCGAGATGGCTCTTACATCGAACCATTAGCCTGCCTAGGATGAACGCATTCGCCAAGGAAAAAATCATGTATACACCCAACGCCTTCGCCCTTGATGACTTGCCCGAACTGCACCAACTGATCCAGCACACTCGCCTGGCGCAGGTGGTGACCTTTGGGGAGCATGGCTTGCAAGCCAGCCACCTGCCGCTGCTGCTCAACCCCAACGAAGGCCCCAGCGGCACGCTCTACGGGCACCTGGCCAAGGCCAATCGGCAATGGCAGGACTTGCAGAACGGCAGCGACGCCCTGGTGATCTTCGCCGGCGCCGAGGCCTATATCAGCCCGGCGTTCTACCCGGCCAAGGCCGAGCACGGCAAAGTGGTACCGACCTGGAATTACCTGGCGGTGCACGCCTACGGCAAGGCCGATGTGTTCACCGACGCCGAGCGCCTGCTGGGCCTGGTCAGCGCGCTCACCGATCGCCATGAAAGCGCTCGCGACCAGCCCTGGAAAGTCAGCGACGCGCCGGCCGGCTACATTGACAGCATGCTCAAGGCCATCGTCGGCTTCGCGCTGCCCATCGATCGCCTGATCGGCAAACGCAAACTCAGCCAAAACCGCAGCGCGGCTGACATCGCCGGCGTGCGCAACGGCCTGGCCACCAGTGTCGATGTACGTGACCAGACCCTCGCCCGCTTTATGCCCCAAGGAGTTCCAGAATGAGCCCGCTCGAGATTCGCCAGGTCAGCGCCGCCGACCACACCGCCTGGTTACCGCTGTGGCAGGCGTATTTGACGTTCTACAACACGCAATTGCCGGACGCAGTCAGCCAAAGTACCTGGCAACGCCTGGTCGACGCCGACGAGCCGACCCATTCGGCGCTGGCCTGGCAGGACGGCAAGGCGGTGGGCATGGTCAACTTCATCTACCATCGCTCCAACTGGAGCATCGAGAACTCCTGCTACCTGCAGGACCTGCTCGTGGACTCGGCCCAACGCGGCACCGGCGTCGGTCGCAAACTGATCGAGTTCGTCTATGCCACGGCCAAGGCAGATGGCTGCGGCAAAGTGCATTGGCTGACCCACGAGACCAACGCCACGGCGATCCAGCTCTATGAGCGCATCGCTGAACGCCCAGGTTTAATTCAATTTCGCAAAGCCCTTTAAGGAGCGCAACATGCCCACCTCCCTCGCTGACTGGAAAGGCGTTCCGGCGCCCACGGCTCAACTGCTCGAAGGACGTTTTGTCCGCCTGGTCAAACTCGACCCCGCGCGCCACGCCGATCAACTGTGGCAAGCCCTCGAAGGCCCCGGCGCCGACCCCAAGTTGTGGGACTATCTGCCTTACGGCCCGTTTGCCGAGCGCGCCGCGTTCGATGTGTGGTTGAACAACCACGCGGCCAGCACCGACCCGTATTTCTTCAGTGTGGTCGACCGCGCCAACGATGAGGTGCAGGGCATCCTGAGTTTGATGTCTATCGTCCCGTCCCAGGGCCGTATCGAAATCGGCCATGTCACCTTCGGCGCCCCGATGCAGCGCTCGCCGAAAAGCACCGAGGCGGTGTATCTGCTGGCCAAGTATGCGTTCGAGCAGGGCTACCGTCGCCTGGAATGGAAATGCAACAACGGCAACGCCCGCTCCCGATACGCAGCCGAGCGCCTGGGTTTCAGTTTCGAAGGGGTATTCCGCCAGCACATGGTGGTCAAGGGCCAGAACCGCGATACGGCATGGTTTTCTATACTGGATTCGGAATGGCCGGCGATTGACGCGGGGTTCGAACAGTGGCTGTCGGAGGCTAACCAGACCAGCTCCGGGCAGCTGAAAACACTGGCCGAGTGCAGAAATTGAAACGAGGGGCTTGCCCCAATGCCCGCCTCGCTCCTACAAAAAAGCCTTAACTGTTGGGGGTAAAGTGCTTGGCCAGCACCGCAATATGCTCCGGCCCGATCCCACAGCAACCGCCAAGATGGCTGGCCCCGCGCGCCTGCCAATCGGCCGCCCAGTGCAGATAGCCGGGTGGGTCGAGGTCATCGCGCAGCGGGTCGAGGCCATCGTTGGCCGTGGCCTCCTTGGGTTGCGGCGGGAACGCGTTGGCATAGGCGCCAAGCTGGATCGCCACGCCAAGGCGCTCGAAGCTCTGGCGGGCAGCGTCAATCGCCGCGCCGATCACTTCCGGCTGGCTGCAGTTGAACAGCAGCACCTCCACGCCCAACTGCGCTGCCGCTTCGGCGGCGTCCGCCACCGGTTCGCCTGAGCGCAGGCGTGGCACGTCGTCCGTGTCTTCGTCCTTCAAGGTAAATGACAGCCAGAGCGGTTTACCGTCTTTCGGCAGCCCGGCCTGGATCGCCCGCGCCTCGACGATGGAACTCTGGGTTTCCGCCAGCCACAGATCGACATGGGGCGCCAGGCCGTTGACCAGAGGCGTCAGCAGCTCGTTCACCCGCCCAGGCTCGAACAAATCCGGCCGATAAGAACCGAACAGCGGCGGCAATGAACCCGCCACCCGCACCGCCTGGCCTGAAGCCTGCACCGCACGGCGGGCCAATTCACCAGCGAGGGCCGCCAGCGCCTGACCTTCGGCGGCGAATCGCGCCTCACCAATATGAAAGGGCACAACGGCGTAGCTGTTGCTGGTGATCACGTTGGCGCCGCTCTGGATATACGCCGCGTGCACCGCCTCAACCGCCTGAGGCGCTTCGCTCAACGCCAGCGCCGACCACTCCGGCTGCCTGAACGGCGCGCCACGGCGCTGCAGCTCACGGCCCATACCGCCATCGAGAATTACTGTAGGTTGTGCGCTCATATAGCTTTTACTCATATGCTTATGAAAATAACTCACTATGAGAGTCGTTCTTATAACTATTTAATACGCACCAACCGGTTCATAACAACTCTTTTTTCTTCGGGTGTCTGCTTTGAAACTTAAACCGCTATTGGCCCTGGGCCTGACAATGCTCGCTGCCGCCACTCAGGCCTTCGGCGGTACGACCCTGGATCGGATTGAGCAAAAGAAAGAACTGGTGGGCGTGCTGATGGAGAGCTATCCGCCGTTTTCGTTTCTCAATGAGCAGAACCAGCTCGACGGCTTTGACGTCGACGTGGCCAAGGCCGTGGCACAAAAACTGGGCGTGAAGCTTCGCCTGGAAACCCCGTCCTGGGACGTGATCGCCGCCGGCCGCTGGAGCGGGCGCTACGACATCTGCATCTGCTCCATGACCCCGAGCAAGGCGCGCGCCGAAGTGTTCGATTTCCCGGTGGAGTACTACGCCTCGCCTGCGGTGATCGTGGTCAATGCCAAGGATGACCGCATCCACGGCGCCAAGGACCTGAGCGGCAAGAAAGTCGGCCTGACCAGCGCATCGAGCTACGAGAGCTATCTGAACAAGAACCTGGTGATCGAAGGCGCCGAAGACACGCAACTGCAGTATCCGTTCGAGGACGTGCAGATCGCGCCGTACGACACCGATAACGTGGCCTTCCAAGACCTCGGCTTGGGCGCTGGCGTGCGCCTGGACGCGATCCTCACCAACCTGGTGACCGCCCAACCACGCTTGACCGCCGACAAGCGCTTCAAGCTGGCCGGCGAGCCGCTCTACTCGGAGCCCAACTCGGTCGCCATCGAAAAAGGCGACCCGCAGTGGGACAGCAAAGTGCGTGAGGTCTTCGCCCAGCTCAAGCAGGACGGCACCTTGAGCAAGCTGTCGCAAAAATGGATCGGCGCCGACATCAGCCAATGACCGCATTCCCGACCCCGCCCCAACCCCCGGTAACCACGTCGCGGCTGCGGCGGCTGTTCGGCTTTCGCACGCGGCTGTACCTGACCTGGGCCGCGCTGTTTTGCCTGTTTGCCAGTTTCTTCCTGAGCTTTGACCTGAAGTTCTCGATCATCCTCGACAAGCTGCCCAACCTGGTTGGCGTGCACTTGGCGCCCAACGGCTTCCTGCAAGGCGCGGCGCTGACGCTGTTTCTGTGCCTGTGTTCGATCGTGGCGTCGTCGGTGCTGGGTTTCGTCACTGCGCTGGGACGCGTGTCGAAAAGCGCCCTGGCCTTCGGCGTTGCCACGTTCTATGCATCGTTTTTTCGCGGTACGCCGCTGCTGATCCAGATCCTGCTGATCTACCTCGGCCTGCCGCAACTGGGCTTGGTTCCGGGCGCGATCGTCGCCGGGATCATCGCGCTGTCGCTGAACTACGGCGCCTACCTGAGCGAAATCTTCCGCGCCGGCATCCTCGGCGTGCCCCATGGCCAACGGGAAGCGGCACTGGCCCTGGGCATGCGCGACAGCGCGATCTTCTGGCACGTTACGCTGCCCCAGGCCATGCGCACCATCGTCCCGCCGGCCACCAACCAGTTCATCTCGATGCTCAAGGATTCGTCGCTGATCTCAGTGATGGGCGTGTGGGAAGTGATGTTCCTCGCACAATCCTATGGGCGCTCAAGCTATCGCTATATCGAGATGCTCACCACGGCGGCGATCATCTACTGGGTGATGTCCCTGGGGCTGGAGCTGATCCAGGCGCGCATGGAGCGGCACTATGGCAAAGGGTACGTAAGGCGAGGATGACGGGCAGCAAAGCAACTACCGTGATCCGCCCTATCGCTCATTGTTTTTAATCGCACCAGACGAGAGACATCTCCCGCAAACGATCGGCTCGCAGGCCGACATTTATCCCCCCGGCACCCCGCTAAATTCCCAGCCTCATACATTAAGAGGTGGGTTTACATGCCGCTCATACACAAACAACTCGCACTGGCCATCACCCTGGCGTTCGCAGCGATCAGCACTCAACAGGCGCAGGCACGCGGCGACATCGAGCCAGACAGTGAATGGCTTGAGCCGGCTCCGGTGAACGGTGGAAAACAATATTTCGAACCGGCCCTCCCGGCGCCTGAAGACTTCTACTTCGCCAACACGGCTACCAGCCGCAACGGCTTGAGCGTCGCCCATGTGTTGGACTCCGCAGTGGAGACACTGCTGGCGTCGGACGAACTGCACGAATGGGAAAAAGACCATCTTGAGCAATACGGCCAGTACCTCAGCACTTTGGAGCCAGGCAGGCTAGGTGCCGTGCTTGAGCAATTGGCAGGCAGCCAGAACGCCAACTTGGGCACCGCCACCCAAAACAGCATGAAACAATTGAACGACAGCCTGTTGTCGGCAATACGTCTGCTGGACAACAACACCAGCGAGACGGGACGCGTGTGGTTCCAAGGCTTGGGCAATAGCGGCAGGCTCGATGCCCAACACGGCAGTGCCGGTCTGAAGCAACGCAGCCAAGGCCTGCTGCTGGGTGCTGACTGGTCAATCGATCACGCATGGCGGCTGGGCGTGGTGGCCGGCAAGTCCGGCAGCGAACTGAACGCCACGCGTTTCAAGGGTGATCTGGACAGCTGGCACCTGGGCGCTTACGCCGTGCGTCAAGACGGACCACTGGCGTTGCGCCTGGGCGCGCTTTACAGCAGCCATACCGGAAAAAACAAACGTACGGTCGATTTCGACCTCATTGACCATCGCCAGAACCTCACCGGCAAGTACAACGCCCAGAGCCAAAACGTATTCGCAGAGGCGGGCTATCAACTGGATATCGGCGGCTTGCACGCCGAGCCCTTTGCCAACGCAGGTTTTCAACGTTATCAGCGCGACCGCTTCCAGGAAAAAGGCGGCTATAGCGCTTTGGACGTGGGTGCACAAACCCAGCAAAACTTCAGTAGCACCTTCGGTCTGCGCCTGAGCCACGACGTTGCAATAGGCAACCAGATGACCCTCAAACCGCACCTGAGCACCCAATGGAAACACCTGTATGGCGACGTCAACAGTCGCGTTCGCCAGTCATTTTCCTGGAATAAACGAGAGGACTTCAACAGCGAGTTCACCATCGGCGGCACTGCTCTGGACCGCAACAGCCTGGCGCTGCGTACCGGTATGGACATGGCACTGTCGGCTGAACACACCGTGGGCCTGGCCTACACCGCCGAATTCGGCAGCACGAGTCGCAACCAGGGATTGATGGGGCAGTGGGCGATGGCGTTCTAAGGCGCCAATGCCTGATCAGCAGGCAAAAAAAAGGGGGCACATGCCCCCCGAGGTTTAAGCGGTAGTGTCGAAGGCTAGGTATCAGCCTTCGATTTCAATCAGGATTTCGCCAGGGTTCACGCGGTCGCCCTTGGCCACATGCACGGCGGTGACTTTACCGGCGATGGAGGCCTGCACTTCGGTTTCCATCTTCATCGCCTCGGTGATCAGCACCGCCTGGCCGGCCTTGACCACGTCGCCTTCCTTGACCAGCACGTCGACGATATTGCCTGGCATCGCGGTGCTGACATGGCCTGGCTCGGTGGCATGCTTGCGCTTGCTGCCGCCACTGCTGACGAACTCGTTGAGCGGTTCGAACACCACTTCTTCGGGCATGCCGTCGATGGACAGGTAGAAGTGGCGCTTGCCTTCGGCTTTCACCCCGACACCGGTGATGTCCACACGGTAGCTTTCACCGTGCACATCGATGACAAACTCGGTCGGCACGCCTTCGCCACCGGCACGGGCCACGCCGCCGGCTTCTGGGATCGGCAGCAGCACTTCCGGCGCCAGCGTGCCGGCGTCGCGCTCTTCGAGGAACTTGCGGCCGATGTCGGGGAACATGGCGTAGGTCAGCACGTCTTCTTCGGACTTGGCCAGCGCACCGATTTCACCGCGCAGCTTGGTCATTTCCGGCTTGAGCAAATCAGCCGGGCGTACGTCGATCACCTCCTCGCTGCCGATGGCCTGGCGGCGCAGCTTTTCGTTCACAGTGCCCGGCGCCTTGCCGTAGCCGCCTTGCAGGTAGAGCTTCACTTCGTTGGTGATGGTCTTGTAACGCTCACCGGCCAGCACGTTGAAGAACGCCTGGGTGCCGACGATCTGCGAGGTTGGGGTGACCAGCGGCGGGAAGCCAAGGTCTTCACGCACGCGGGGGATTTCGGCGAGCACCTCGCTCATGCGGTTCAGCGCGCCCTGCTCTTTCAACTGGTTGGCCAGGTTGGAAATCATCCCACCGGGCACCTGGTTGACTTGCACGCGGGTGTCGACAGCGGTGAACTCGCTTTCGAACTGGTGGTATTTCTTGCGCACGGCATAGAAGTACAGGCCGATTTCCTGCAGCAGTTCCAGGTCCAGGCCGGTGTCGAATTCGCTGCCCTTGAGGGCGGCGACCATCGACTCAGTGCCCGGGTGGCTGGTGCCCCAGGCGAAGCTGGAGATGGCGGTGTCGATGTGGTCGGCGCCGTTTTCGATGGCCTTGAGTTGGCACATCGCAGCCAGGCCCGCGGTGTCGTGGGAGTGGATAAAGATCGGCAGGTTCTGCTCGGCTTTCAGCGCCTTGACCAGCTCGCCGGTGGCGTAGGGCGTCAGCAGGCCGGCCATGTCCTTGATCGCGATGGAGTCGCAGCCCATGGATTCGAGCTGCTTGGCCTGGGCCACGAACGCCTCGACGGTGTGCACCGGGCTGGTGGTGTAGGCGATGGTGCCCTGGGCGTGCTTGCCGGCGGCTTTGACCGCTTCGATGGCCACGCGCAGGTTACGCACGTCGTTCATCGCATCGAAGATGCGGAACACATCGATGCCATTAACGGCGGCTTTGGCAACGAACGCGCGGACCACGTCATCGCTGTAGTGGCGGTAGCCCAGCAGGTTCTGGCCGCGCAACAGCATTTGCAGGCGCGTGTTGGGCAATGCGGCGCGCAGTTGGCGCAGGCGCTCCCACGGGTCTTCTTTGAGGAAGCGCACGCAGGCGTCGAAGGTCGCACCGCCCCAGACTTCCAGGGACCAGTAGCCGACTTTGTCGAGCTTGTCGCAGATCGGCAGCATGTCGTCAGTGCGCATGCGGGTCGCCAGCAACGATTGGTGGGCGTCGCGCAGGATGGTGTCGGTTACGAAGATTTTCTTAGACATTGGAATGTTCCTCACAGGCCTGCGTGGGCGGCGATGGCGGCGGCGATGGCCAGGGCCAGCTCTTCGGGTTTGCGCTTGATCGAGTAGTTGGTCAGCTCAGGGTGGCTTTCCACAAAGCTTGTATTGAACTGACCGCTGCGGAATTCCGGGTTGCGCAGGATTTCCTGGTAGTAGGCGGCGGTGGTCTTCACGCCTTGCAGGCGCATGTCATCCAGGGCACGCAGGCCGCGGTCCATGGCTTCTTCCCAGGTCAACGCCCACACCACCAGTTTCAGGCACATGGAGTCATAGAACGGCGGGATGGTGTAGCCGGTGTAGATCGCCGTGTCGGTACGCACGCCGGGGCCGCCGGGGGCGTAGTAACGGGTGATCTTGCCGAAGCTTGGCAGGAAGTTGTTTTTCGGGTCTTCGGCGTTGATACGAAACTGCAACGCGAAGCCACGGTGCTGGATGTCTTCCTGCTTGACCGACAGCGGCAGGCCCGAGGCGATGCGGATCTGCTCGCGGACGATGTCGATCCCGGTGATTTCTTCGGTGATGGTGTGTTCCACCTGCACCCGGGTGTTCATCTCCATGAAGTACACCTCGCCCTCGGCGAGCAGGAACTCCACGGTGCCGGCGTTCTCGTAGCCCACGGCCTTGGCCGCACGCACCGACAGATCGCCGATATAGGCGCGCTGTTCAGGGGTGAGCTGGGGGCTGGGAGCGATTTCGATGAGTTTCTGGTTGCGGCGCTGGATCGAGCAGTCGCGCTCGAACAGGTGCACGACGTTGCCAAAGCTGTCACCGAGGATCTGCGCTTCGATGTGCTTGGGATTGACGATGCATTTTTCCAGGAACACTTCCGCCGAACCGAAGGCCTTGGTGGCTTCGGAAATCACCCGGGGAAAGGCTTGTTCGAGTTCTTCGCGGCTGTTGCAACGACGGATACCGCGCCCGCCACCACCGGACGTGGCCTTGAGCATCACCGGGTAACCGATACGGTCGCCTTCGGTAAGGGCTTCATGGATGTCGGCGACGTTGCCTTCGGTGCCCGGCGTGACCGGCACACCGGCCTTGATCATGCTGCGGCGCGCTTCGGTCTTGTCGCCCATACGGCGAATCACTTCCGCCGACGGGCCGATGAACTTGATTCCGCGTTCGGCGCAGATGTCTGCCAATTCGGCATTTTCCGACAAGAAGCCGTAGCCAGGGTGCAGCGCATCGCAACCGGTTTCCACAGCCAGGTTCACCAGCTTGCGCGGGTTCAGGTAGCCGGCCAAGGGCTCGGCACCGATGCTGTGGGCTTCGTCGGCACGCTTGACGTGCAACGCGTGGCGGTCGGCGTCCGAATAAACCGCGACCGAGCGAATGCCCATCTCGGCGCAGGCACGCACGATTCGTACGGCAATTTCACCACGGTTGGCGATCAGGATCTTTTTTATCACTTGGAAATTCCCTTGAGCCGATTGCTGCGTTCATCGACCCGTTGTAGGCGGGTCGGCGCGTGACCAAATGTTTCATGACAGTCGCGAGACACACACTATGCGCACTTGAGGATTAACAAAAATCAATAATTGTTGGGCTGTGTATAAGTAAAGACTTATAGTTGGCCGGACGACCCGGGCGTGAGGAGTTAATTAATGCGTAAGTCATTGATGCGTATGACATTGCGTCAGTTGCAGATTTTCAATGAAGTGTGCGATCTGCGTTCCTACAGCCGTGCGGCCGAGGAAATGTCCCTCACCCAACCTGCCGTCAGCCTGCAAATTCGCCAGCTCGAAGAGCTGCTCGGCCAGCCGTTGTTCGATTACGTCGGCAAAAAGCTCTACATGACCGAGGCCGCCGAAGCCTTGCAAAAAGCCAGCCGGGATATTTTCGGGCGCCTGGAAAACCTCGACATGCAGCTGTCGGACATGCAGGGCTCGCTGCAGGGCCAGCTCAAATTGGCGATCGAATCCAGTGCGAAATACTTCGTGCCGCACCTGTTTGCCGCTTTCAAGCGCCAGCACCCGGAGGTGCAGCTGCACCTGACGGTGGTCAACCGCGCCCAGGTGATTCGCCGGCTTTCCGACAACCGCGACGATCTGGTGATCATGTCCATGGTGCCCCAGGACATGGGGCTGGAATTTCTGCCGTTCCTCAACAACCCGATCGTCGCCGTGGCGCCACCGGATCATCCGCTGAGCCTGCAAGGGCCGCTGCGCCTGCAAGACTTGGAACCTTACACGCTGGTACTGCGCGAACCGGGTTCCGGCACGCGACTGGCCTGTGAGGAATACTTCAAGGAGAAACGCGTGCACTTCACCCAGACCGTGGAAGTGGCCTCGGCGGAGGCGCAGCGTGAATGCGTATGCGCCGGGCTGGGCGTGGCGCTGTTGACGCGCCATGCGGTCAACCTGGAAGTAGCCACCGGCGGGCTCAAGGAGCTGCCGGTGGAGGAACTGCCGCTGTACCGCAGCTGGTGCCTGGTGCAAGCCAAAGCCAAACGCTTGTCACCGGTGGCCCATGCGTTCCTGGGCTTTATCCGCAGTGAACGGGTGCAGATCAGCGCGCTGGCTGAGCGTTTCGCTGGGCAGCCAAGGGTGCCTGCCAATGGAGTTCAGGGTAGTCACTAATGCTCTGCAGCAGTTGGCGCTGGTCGCAGCGGTCTTCGATTGCGCGACGGAACGCCATGCGGCGCTGGTCTTCCTGCTGACGACGGGTCTTGACGGTGCTGTTGCTGTCTTCGTAGGGCCGGGCCATTTCAAGTCTCCCAATGCGAGTACGGGGAGTACAGGATGGGCGCGGGGGATGACGGGGCTATGACAGCCTGATGAAGATTCTGAGGATGCGGCGATTCGAAATGTGGGAGGGGGCTTGCCCCCGATGGCGCAGTGTCAGTCACCAGATTTATTGACTGGCCTATAGCTATCGGGGGCAAGCCCCCTCCCACATTGGAGCTGTGTGCAGGCTTAGTCGTCGAGGGCTTTGACCGACTTGGGCGACAACCGCAAGCTGCGCAAACTGCGCTTCACGCTCTTGAGGTGGTTGACCAGGCTCGGCCCGCGGGCCATGGCCACGCCCATTGCCAACACGTCGATCACCACCAGGTGGGCAATGCGTGAGGTCAGCGGCGTGTAGATCTCGGTGTCTTCGTGTACGTCGATCGCCAGGTTCACCGTGGACAATTCCGCCAACGGCGTCTGGCTCGGGCATAGGGTGATCAGCGAAGCGCCGCTTTCACGCACCAGGTTGGCGGTGATGAGCAGGTCTTTGGAGCGCCCGGACTGGGAAATACAGATAGCCACGTCGGTGGGCTTCAAGGTCACCGCCGACATTGCCTGCATGTGCGGATCGCTGTAGGCCGCCGCCGTGAGCAGCAGGCGGAAAAATTTGTGCTGGGCGTCGGCCGCTACCGCGCCGGAAGCACCAAAGCCATAGAACTCCACGCGCTGGGCCTGAGACATCGCGGTCACGGCCTTTTGCAGCTCCACCGGGTCGAGCTTCTCGCGCACTTCCATCAGGGTGTGCAAGGTGGTGTCGAAGATTTTCAGGCTGTAATCGGCGACCGAGTCGTCTTCATGGATCGCAAATTGGCCGAAGCTCGCGCCCGCGGCCAGGCTTTGCGCCAGCTTGAGTTTCAAGTCCTGGAACCCGGAGCAACCAATGGCGCGGCAGAAGCGCACGATGGTCGGCTCACTGATACCCACGCTGTGGGCCAGGTCGGCCATGGAACTGTGCATCACAGCCGCAGGGTCAAGCAGCACGTGATCGGCAACCTTGAGTTCCGATTTGCGTAACAGGTGGCGCGACTGGGCGATATGTTGCAACAGGTTCAAAGGGCAGGACTCTTGTTATTGGCAGACGCCAGGGATGTAGCAAGCTTGTAGTTATACTACAAGAATTGCCGTTTTGCCCGCCTGATGCAGCACTAAATCGCCCCGCTCCCCTCTGAAACTAAGGGCAGAGGCTTTGTAGCCACAGGGACGCCACTCGAGCCGTTAAGAAAAATCTGGATTTTTTCGTAACAAATCTGCCAGCCCCTCAGCGTCCATCGGCCGGCTGATCAGATAACCCTGCACCTCGTCGCACTGCTCGCTTCGCAGAAAATCCAGTTGCTGCTGGTCCTCCACGCCTTCGGCCACCACTTTGAGCGACAACCCATGGGCCATGGCAATGATCGCCCGGGTAATGGCCGCATCCTCGCGGCCCTGGCCAAGACCCCGGATAAAGGTCTGGTCGATCTTCACGTAGTCCACCGGAATGCGCTTGAGGTAGCTGAGGGATGAATAGCCGGTGCCGAAATCGTCGATGGCCAGCTTCACGCCCAGGTCACGCAGCTGCCGGAAGGTGGTGATGATGTGCTCGACACTGTCGAGCAGCTGGCTTTCGGTCAATTCCAACTCGAGGTATTGCGGGTCCAGCCCGGTCTCCTCCAGCACCTGGCGCACCAGACTGACCAGCTTGCCCTGGCGCAACTGATGCACCGACAGGTTCACCGACACCCGAATCGGCGCCAGCCCCTGGCGTTGCCACTCACAGGCCTGCCAGCACGCCTGGCGCAACACCAGCTCACCCAACGGCACGATCAGGCCGGTTTCTTCGGCCAGGCCGATGAAGTCTCCCGGCGGTACCAGGCCCCACTGCGGATGTTCCCAGCGCACCAGGGCCTCGACCGCATTAAGCTTGCCGGTGGCCAGGCACAGTTTGGGTTGGTAGAACACCGTGAGCTGGCCCTCGTCGATGGCCTTGCGCAGATGATTTTCCAGTTGCAAGCGCTCCAGGGTGCTGGCTTGCAGGCTGTCGGTGTAGAACTGGAAATTGTTCCCGCCCAAGTGCTTGGCGTGCTGCATCGCCATATTTGATTGGCTGACCAGCGCAGAAATTTCCCGCGCGTTATCCGGCAGCAGGCTGACGCCCATGGAGGCGCTGACCACCAGCTCATGCCCCTCCACCGTCACCGGCACGCGCAGCTTGGCCAGCAGCCGAGTCGCCACTCGCGCCAGGCTCGACAGGTTGCCATAGGCGTCGAACAGCACAGCGAATTCATCACCGGACAGGCGTGCAATGGTGTCGGCTTCCGGCAGTGCGTTGATCAAGCGCCGCGCCATTTTCTGCAACAGTTGGTCGGCCACTTCATGGCCAAGGCTGTCATTGAGCAGCTTGAAACGGTCGAGGTTGATGTGCAGCAGCGCCAGGCTGCGCCCACCCTGACGTACGCGTTGATGCGCTTCGCGCAGCCGTTCGCGAAACAGCGAACGGTTGGCCAGGCCGGTCAACTCGTCGTAATGGGTGAGGTAGCGCATGCGCTCCTCGGACTCGCGCCGCGCGGACAGATCGGCGAAGAAGCCCACTATATGACTGACATTGCCGCGAACATCGCGCACCACGCTCAGCTGCAGCCACTGCGGGTACAGCTCGCCGTTCTTGCGTGTTTCCACCAACTCGCCCTGCCAGGTGCCGTGGCTGAGCAGCGCCTGGCGGATCACCGGGAAGTGACGTCGGGCATCGCGACTGCTGGGCAGCTCCACGACATTGCGACCGAGCATGTCGTCGATGTCAAAACCGGTGACACGGCTGAACGCCTGGTTGACGGCGAGCAGCACATAGTTCGGGTCGAGAATCACGATGCCTTCGCTGGCGGCCTCGAACACCGTCGAGGCGAGCCGTTGCTGTTCTTCCACGGCCTTGCTGGCACTGATGTCACGGCGCGTGCCGAGCATGCGGATCACCCGGCCACTGGGCGAACGCTCTACCGCGCGCCCACGGTCCTCGATCCACACCCAGTGCCCGTCGCCGTGGCGGATCCGGTATTCCACCTGATAGTCCTCGCTGCGGCCCTTGAGATGCTCCACCAATGCGTGCTTGAGCAGCGGCAGGTCGTCTGGGTGCAGGCGCGGCTTGAGATGGCTGAGCATCGCGGTGACAAACTCGGGTTCCAGGCCGAACAGTTCCTTGAGCTGGGTGTGGTGCACCTCATCGGTTTGCAGGTTCCAGTCCCACAGGCCCAGTTCACTGGCCTGCAGCGCCATGGCCAGGCGCGCCTCGCTTTGATTCAGGGCGAGGCTGGCGGCGTCCAGTTCCTGGCTGCGCAGCGCCACACGGTCTTGCAGGCCAACCTGGGCTTCACGCAGTTCCTGTTCGACCTCGCGGCGCTGTTCGACTTCGCGCAGCAGTTCCTGGTTCAACTGCTCGCTGCGCTGCTGCGCCTGCTGCAAATGCTCGATCAGGGCCTGGTTCTGGAAGCGTCGCAGCAGCCCGCGCTGGATCAGGCGGTTGACCTGCCACGCCACCACACTTAATGACGCCAACAGGATCAGACCGAGCACGCCCCAACCCTGTTGCCGCGAGGTGCCGTTCCAGAATAGATAGGCGATGACCGGCAACAGGCAGGGCAAGGCGAAGGACAGAAAGGCCCAAAGGCTGACGGCATAGGCCACGCTGGCCGACAACGTCGCCGCGCCGATCAGGCCGAACACCCAGGCCTGTTGCATGAAGCTGTCGGTCGGTACCAGGGCGATGGCGGCGATCGACAGGGTCAGGCCGCTGACCGCTGAACCGAGCATGAACATGCGGCGCCAGACGGGCTGGGCCTGCCGGCTGGGCATCGCCGAATCAAACGCCGCCACCTGGATGACGCGCATCGCCACCAGGGCCAGCAACCAGACCAGCCAGACGCTGTCGAGCAGGTAGTGCTTGGGGTCCCACAAAAGCCAGGCGCAGACCAAACCGTTGACCAGCATCAACAGGGTCGGCAGCAGCGAGCCCTGATACAGCAGGCGTGTACGCTCGACCGCGATCTCGGTGGCGTAGTGTTTGCGGATAACCTGCGCAGGCGCCGCCGAGGGGCCGAACAGGTCAGTGTCAAAGGTCATAGGCAGTGTTCTTATAATGGTGAGCCCGAAACGTCGTCGGAGCATACACAAGCAAGCGCTCGGACCAAACCGCTCCAGGTCATAAAAACCTCTCGCCGGTTGAGCGCAAAACGTTGTCCCAGACAGCTTGAACGAGACGGCACGCGGGTTGTGGCGCATGACTAACCGGTCATCCGCGTCCGCAGAATGTTTGCGCGCAGGTGGTTTTGTGTCGACCACCCGGCATTGGGATTTGCCCCTCTCCCCCCGGCACCCTAGAATGCGCCGATGCGCGATGATCTCTCCCTTTTGCTGAACTCCCTCAACGATGCCCAACGCCAGGCCGTAGCGGCCCCCGTTGGCCGTCAGTTGGTCCTGGCCGGTGCTGGCTCCGGTAAAACCCGAGTGCTGGTGCACCGTATCGCCTGGTTGATCCAGGTCGAGAACGCTTCTCCCCATTCCATCCTGTCGGTGACGTTCACCAACAAGGCGGCTGCCGAGATGCGCCATCGCATCGAGCAGTTGATGGGCATCAGCCCGGCCGGCATGTGGGTGGGCACCTTCCACGGCCTGGCGCACCGCCTGTTGCGGGCGCATTGGCAGGAAGCGGGGCTGAGCCAGACGTTCCAGATCCTCGACAGCGACGACCAGCAACGCCTGGTCAAGCGGGTAATCCGCGAGCTGGGCCTCGATGAACAGCGTTGGCCGGCCCGCCAGGCCCAGTGGTTTATCAACGGCCAGAAAGACGAAGGCCTGCGCCCGCAACATATCCAGGCCAGCGGTGACCTGTTCCTGGCGACCATGCGCAGCATCTATGAAGCCTACGAGGCGGCCTGCTTACGCGCCGGCGTGATCGACTTCTCCGAACTGCTGTTGCGTGCCCTCGACCTGTGGCGCGATAACCCCGGCTTGCTGGCCCATTACCAGAAGCGCTTCCGGCATGTTCTGGTGGACGAGTTCCAAGACACCAACGCCGTGCAATACGCCTGGTTGCGCCTGCTGGCCAAGGGTGGCGACAGCCTGATGGTGGTGGGCGATGATGACCAGTCGATCTACGGCTGGCGCGGCGCGAAAATCGAGAACATCTACCAGTACTCCGAAGACTTCCCGGACGCGGTGACTATCCGCCTCGAGCAGAACTACCGCTCCACCGCCGGAATCCTGAAGGCCGCCAACGCCTTGATCGCCAACAACACCGGGCGCCTGGGCAAAGAGCTGTGGACCGACGGCGGCGAAGGCGAAGCGATCAACCTGTACGCCGCGTTCAATGAGCACGATGAAGCGCGCTATGTGGTGGAAACCATCGAAAGCGCGTTGAAAACCGGCCTGGCGCGCAGCGACATCGCTATTCTCTACCGCTCCAACGCCCAATCGCGGGTGTTGGAAGAAGCCTTGTTGCGCGAGCGCATCCCGTATCGCATCTATGGCGGCCAGCGTTTCTTCGAGCGCGCGGAAATCAAGAACGCCATGGCCTACCTGCGCTTGCTGGAAGGTCGCGGCAACGATGCGGCGCTGGAGCGAGTAATCAATATTCCGGCCCGTGGCATCGGTGAAAAAACCGTCGAGGCCATTCGCGAACACGCCCGCCATGCCGATGTGTCGATGTGGGAGGCCATGCGCCTGCTCATCGCCAATAAAGGCCTGACAGGCCGCGCAGCCGGCGCATTGGGCGTGTTTGTCGAGCTGATCGAGAACCTCGCGGCCAAATGCGCGGAAATGCCCCTGCATTTGATGACCCAGACCGTGATCGAACAGTCCGGGCTGATCGCCTACCACGAGGCGGAGAAAGGCGAGAAAGGCCAGGCCCGGGTAGAAAACCTCGAGGAACTGGTCAGCGCAGCCCGCGCCTTCGAAAACACCGAGGACGATGAAGAGCTGACCCCGCTCGCCGCTTTCCTTGGTCACGCATCGCTGGAAGCTGGCGATACCCAGGCCGACGAGCATGAAGACAGCATTCAGCTGATGACCTTGCACAGTGCCAAGGGCCTGGAATTCCCGTATGTGTTCCTGGTGGGCATGGAAGAAGGCCTGTTCCCCCACAAGATGAGCCTGGAAGAGCCCGGCCGCCTTGAGGAAGAACGCCGCCTGGCTTACGTGGGCATTACCCGGGCCATGCAGAACCTGGTGATGACCTATGCCGAGACCCGACGCCTGTACGGTAGCGAGACCTACAACAAGGTGTCGCGCTTCGTACGTGAAGTGCCGAAGGGGCTGATCCAGGAAGTGCGCCTGTCCAACAGCGTCAGTCGCCCGTTCGGCGGTGGTCAGCAGCAGAACTCCAGCACTATGTTTGCCGGCTCCGAGATCCCGGAAACCCCGTTCAGCCTGGGCCAGCAGGTCCGGCATGCGATCTTCGGCGAGGGCGTGATCCTCAATTTCGAAGGCGCTGGCGCCCAGGCGCGGGTGCAGGTCAACTTCGCCGAGGGCAGCAAGTGGCTGATGATGGGCTACGCGAAGCTTGAGGCGGTCTGAAGCCGATCGTTTGTGGCGAGGGAGCTTGCTCCCGCCGGCGTGCGCAGCGCGCCCGTTTTTGGGGCTGCTGCGCAGCCCAGCGGGAGCAAGCTCCCTCGCCACAATAAGCCCGCCTATGAAACACTGCGTAACATGAAGACTCATGGCTCGCCCTTGTTTTAGACGAGTATGGAGCCAATATCTGTAATAAGTCCTACAGACCATTCTGAATCGGTCCTACGTAAAAGCCCGAAACATTATGTCGCTAGCCACTGTCACGACACCTGTGCAACATGGCGCGCGTGCAATCCACAAATGGGAATTCCCTTTATGAAACGTTTTCTTAGCATCGCCATGGCGTTGTGCATCGGCTTGACGATGAGCCTCGACGCCAACGCCAAACGCTTCGGTGGCGGCAAAAGCATGGGCTCGGCACCGACCCACCAGACCAGCCAGATGGCTCCATCCGCCGGTGCCGGCGGTGCTGCGGCTACCGCAGGCGCGGCCGGTGCTGCGGGCGCTGCTGCCAAGGCCGGCGGTGCTTCGCGCTGGTTGGGCCCATTGGCCGGCATCGCCGCCGGTGGCCTGCTCGCCTCCATGTTCATGGGCGGCGGCTTCCAGGGCATGCAGATCTTCGACATCCTGATCCTGGCCGTTATCGCCTTTGTGATCTTCCGCTTTATCGCCGCCCGTCGCCGCAAGCAGCAGGAGCACCTGGCTCCGGCCGGCGCGCCGATGCAGCGTGAAGTGTTCGAGCAAAAACCGGCCATGGGTTCGATCTTCGGTGGTTCGGCAGCGCCTGCCGCCGCCCGTCCGGTGATCAACGCACCGGCCTGGTTCAACGAAGAGCGTTTCGTCGAAGCGGCCCGCAGCCACTTCCAGTCCCTGCAGCAGCACTGGGACGCCAACGAAATGGACAAGATCTCCGAGTTCGTGACCCCGCAACTGCTCGAGTTCCTCAAGCGCGAACGCGCCGACCTGGGTGACGCCTTCCAGTCGACTTATATCGACGACCTGCGCGTACAACTGGAAGGCGTGGATGATCGCGCCGACAAGACCATCGCCACCCTGACCTTCAGCGGTGTGTCGAAGACCTCGCGTTTCGACCAGGGCGAAGTGTTCAGCGAAAGCTGGAACATGGAACGCGCCCAGGGCGACAACCAGCCATGGCTGGTCGCCGGTATCCGCCAGAACGGCTGATACCTGCTCGTTTGAGCACGCGGTAACAAAAACCCCGGACATGTCCGGGGTTTTCTATTTCACGGTTGCACTTATAGCGAGCTACTGTATAAAACGCCCCTATAAACCGCGCCTACTAGCAAGAGGATCCCGGCCGTGGAAGAAATCATCGAACAACTGCGTGAAGCCAACGAACCGGTCCCGGTTCCTTTGGAGCTGCCTGACGAAGACCAACTGGTGGAAATCGAGGAACAACTGTTCATCGACATCCCGTTTGTGTTCCGCGAATTCCTGCTGACCGTCAGCGACGTGGTCTACGGCAGCCTTGAGCCGGTGACCGTCACCGACCCGCAATCCCACACCTATCTGCCGGATGTTGCCGCCAACGCCTGGGATGCCGGGGTTGATCGCAGCATGATCCCGATCTGCCAGGATGGCGACGATTACTACTGCGTCGAGGAAGACGGCACCGTGGTGCTGTGGTCCGCCGAGGAAGAACTGGTCCAGGAAGAGACCTGGGAGTCGGTGTGGCACTGGGCACGGGACGTCTGGCTGGAGAGCTGATTCCCAAACCCCGCTAGTGCTCCGGCGTATCCTTGTGGTTATCCAGCGTCTCCAGCAAGGCCACCTGCATCCGCGTATGCACGCGGATGAACCAGCGCCAGAGCACCGCCGCCACCGCCGCCGTGACTACCGCGATCAGCACCAGCAACTTGTTGGTCGGCAGAATACTGGCCGACAAGGCTGCCAACAGCAGGAAGATCACCAGCAGTGACAGGATGGGGATCAACTCTGCAATCACCCGCCGCACCCGCTGGGTATGCCGGCCCGCCATTTCCGGCTTCACGCTCATCTCGGCCAGCAACATCGACAACGCCTTGAGCTTGCGATACGCCGCAATCAGGAACGGCAGCGACAAGAGCAACGCCCCTCCCCAGATCAATGCCTTCTGCCAGCTTTGATCGCTGATCCAGCCTTCCAGATACCCACCGATGCGCGCCGCAAAAAAGCTTCCTGCGAAGAAGATCGCGATCACCAGCGCCAGGTTCACTCCTACTTGCAGCACGATCTTACGGATCATCGACGCCAGCATGGCGCCTTCGCCTTGAGGCTGAATACTGCGCAGCCATTCGCCATACATCCCGAATACCCGGCTCATGCGCTGGGGCATCACGGCGGCAATTTTCAACGACAGCGGGTCGGCACCGCGGATCAGGTAAGGCGTGAGCAAGGTGGTGATCGCCGAAACCGCCACCGCCACCGGGTAGAGAAAGTCGCTGGTCACTTGCAGGGTCATCCCCAGCGCCGCGATGATGAAAGAGAACTCGCCGATCTGTGACAGCCCCATGCCCACCCGCAGCGAGGTGCGGCCATCGTTGCCAGCGATAAACGCGCCCAGCCCGCACGACAGCATCTTGCCCAACACCACCGCCACGGTGATCACCGCAATCGGCCAGGCGTACTGCAGCAAGATCTGCGGGTCGATCATCAACCCAATGGCCACGAAGAAAATCGCACTGAACATGTCGCGCACCGGCTCGATCAGGCGCTCGATTTTAATCAGCTGGCGTGACTCGGCCATAATCGCACCGATCAGGAAGGCCCCCAGCACCATGCTGTATTCGAGCTTGACCACCAGCAGGCAGAAGCCGAAACACAGGCCCAACACGGTGATCAGCAGCATCTCGTTGCTTTCGAATTTGGCGACGTAAGCCAGCAGGCGGGGCACCAGCAGAATGCCAATCACCAGCGCAACAATCATGAACAACGACAGCTTGCCCACGGTGGAAAACACCTCGCCGGAGCTGACCGTGCCACTGACGGCGATGCTCGACAGCAAAGCAATGATGCCGATGCCCAGGATGTCCTCGACGATCAGCACGCCGAATATCAGCTGGGCGAACCGCTGGTTCTTCATCTTCAGGTCATTGAGCGCCTTGACGATGATGGTGGTCGAGGAAATCGCCAGGATCGCGCCGAGAAACAACGAGTCCATGGTGTTCCAGTCGAACCATTGGCCGATTTCGTAGCCGATCCAGATCATCAGGATGATTTCCAGGAACGCCGCGATAAACGCCGTGGCGCCTACCTTGAACAGCTTGCGCAGGCTGAACTCCAGGCCCAGGCAGAACATCAGGAAGATCACCCCCAGTTCTGCCAGGGTCTTGATCGTATCTTCATCGTGAATCAGGCCGAACGGCGGCGTGTGGGGGCCAATGATGAAGCCGGCAACGATGTAACCCAGCACCACCGGCTGCTTGAGGCGATGAAACAGAATGGTGACAACCCCTGCCACCAACATGATCACGGCCAGATCCTGGATAAAACTGATGGCGTGCATGGCGAAGGGCTCCTTGAAATGGCTGGCGCTTTCTCACTTTCCGCGTGTGCTACCGCTGAAAGAAAAGTCTGCCGTGATCGTAAGAAATGCCCGGAGATGGGCTTTTGAAGGTTAACACCGCGACTTCCGCCGGAAAGCCGGTGCAATATATGGAAACAGATCGACCCGCGCGTGACGGCAAGCCGTCCACTGGCGTCCCGTTAGGGATGGCGCTGCAAAGACCCCAGCACCCGCAGAGGTGCCCTACCCAACCAATGCCTACAACCCGTGAGTGTGCTATGGAACCCGGAAACGCCCAGCTGTCGATGACGGTATTGATGACCCCTGACATGGCCAATTTCTCAGGCAATGTCCACGGCGGCACCCTGCTCAAGTACCTCGACGAAGTGGCGTACGCGTGCGCCAGCCGTTATGCCGGCCGCTATGTGGTCACGCTGTCGGTAGACCAGGTGATTTTCCGCGAGCCGATCCATGTCGGCGAGCTGGTGACCTTTCTCGCGTCGGTCAACTACACCGGCAACACCTCGATGGAAGTGGGCATCAAGGTGGTGACCGAGAACATCCGTGAACGCTCAGTGCGTCATACCAACAGTTGCTTTTTCACCATGGTGGCGGTGGACGACCAGCGCAAACCGGCCGCCGTGCCACCCTTGCAGCCGCACAACAGCGAAGACAAACGCCGCTTCGTACAGGCCCAGCAGCGTCGGCAGATTCGCCAGGAATTGGAAAAGCGCTATCAGGAAATCAAGGCCGACGCGCCTTGAATTCCAAGCTGCGAACCGGATCAAATGTGGGAGGGGGCTTGCTCCCGATAGCGGTGGATCAGTCTCGAACATGCTGACTGACACACCGCCATCGGGAGCAAGCCCCCTCCCACATTGGTTCTGTGTGCTTACAGGCTGATCGGCGTGGCCTCGAACCGCACGCGGGGATGGGCAATGCGATCCTGCGCCCGCACCAGTTCCAGTTCATAACTGGCGCAGGCCTGGGTCTCCAGCAGCACCTCGTGCACCGCTGCGGCGGTGAATTCGAAGGCCGCCACCAGGCTATCCCCCAGCAGCACCCGCGCCAGGAACAACCCTGACGTCAGGTCGCCCACACCCACCGGCTGGCGCGGGAATGCCAGCAGCGGCCGACGCAAGTGCCAACTGCCATCGGCCGTCACCAGCAGCATCTCGAAGCCGTCCGGCAGCTTGCCGGGGTAATCCAGATGCTTGACCAGCACCGCCTTCGGCCCGCGCGCCAGCAGGGCTTTGGCCATCGCCAGGCAATCGAACAGCGATTGCGGCTTGCGCCCGGCAAAGCTGTCCAACTCCAGTTGGTTGGGGCACAGGAAATCCGCCATGGCCGCCGCCTCGTTCAGCAGGAAATCACTGACTTCCTGCGGCACGATGCAGCCTTTTTCAGGATGGCCCATCACCGGGTCGCACAGGTACATCGCCTTGGGATTGAGCGCCTTGATGCGCGCCACGCCGGTAAGAATCGCACGCCCCTGATCCGCACTGCCGAGGTAGCCGGACAGCACTGCATCGCAGTTACCCAACTCGCCGATGGCTGCGATACCTTCCACCAATGCCGGAATCTGCTGCGGCGCCAGCACTTCACCTGCCCAGTGGCCATACTGTGTGTGGTTGGAGAACTGCACTGTGTTGAGCGGCCATACATTCACCCCGACCCGCTGCATGGGGAACACGGCGGCGCTGTTTCCGGCGTGGCCGAAAACCACATGAGACTGGATCGCAAGCAGATGGGGTGTGCGTTTCATGCAGGAGATGTCCATAAAGCCGTTGAAATTCTGGCCGCGCAGTATGCGACTAAACGCAGCCTGTACGACAGACCGGCGACACAGTTAAGCTGCGCTCACTTTGTTGGAGTTCATGCAATGCTGACCCTGGGAAACATGTTCGTGTTGATGCTGCTGGCGACCGGCGCCGCTTGGGTCTGGCACAACCATGGCCTGCGCGAGCGCGCGTTGGAGCGGGTCAAGCAGCACTGCGCCAAGCTCGATATCGAACTGCTCGATGGCGCGGTGGCACTCAAACGCATCGGTTTCGTGAAGGATGCCAAGGGTCGGCGCCGGTTGGCACGGGTCTACAATTTCGAGTTCACCGTGACGGGCGAGGCTCGCCACAGCGGCACCATTACCCAATTTGGCGCCCACAGCGCGCAGATTGAATTGGCGCCCTACCCGTTCGAAGCCAAGGAGCCGCTGCCCAGCGCCAACGTCATCGAGCTGAGCCAGTGGCGCCAGGACCACGCAACCAAGAACCGTCAGTAACGGCAGGCAGCCAGAGCGGCCTGCAATGCCGCCACGTTCTGTGGTGCGCTGAAGATCAATTCGATACGTGAATCGCGGCGCCATTCGCTGGGCTGCCAGACGAGTGGACTGTTATCCACAGCGTTGGCGGACATCCACGCGTCACGGCTGTGGATAACAAGTTTGGCGCGACGCCATTGCAGACTCGTCAGCCATTGGCTCACTCGTTCCAGGTCAAATCGCTGGCTCGGATGCCAGCGCCAGCCGATGCTCCAGCCACCTTCCTCGGCCTGGCTCAAGCAGATCGGCAACGTGGGGTCGCTCCAGATCGCCGGCATTTGCGCTAAGCCTTGGGGCACCGCGAAGTTATCCACAACCCCGCCAGCCTGGGCTTTCAAGCCAGGCAAGTGTTCCAGAGGCAACTGAGCCTGGCGCGTCCAATAGAGCGCGCTGCCAGATAACCGCTGCTCAATAGCCTGGCGTTGCGCAGCGTCCAGCGCCTCATCCTTGTTCAACACCAGCAAGCCGGCACCGGCCAGCGCCTCCTGCTGCGCTTGCGGCAAGGGTTTGCCCGCTGCCAGGGCCTGGGCGTCCAGCACCAGCACCCAGGGCTGAACCGCCAGCACGCCTTGCCATGGCGCTTCGCCTAACTGTTTGAGCAACTGCGCCGGATGGCCCAGGCCCGACGGCTCGATAAACAGCCGATCCGGCTTGGCCTTACGCAATAACCGACCCAGGCCTACCTGGAACGGCGCGCCATTCACACAACACAGGCAGCCACCCGCCACTTCGCCCAAGGCAATGCCATCGTCAGCTTGAGTGAGCAAGGCCACGTCCAGGCCGATCTGCCCGAACTCGTTGATCAGCACCGCCCAGCGCTCGTTGGCCGGGCGTTGGGCAAGCAGGTGTTTGATCAGGCTCGTCTTGCCGGCGCCCAAGGGCCCGGCAATCACATGGGTGGGAATGTTCTGCAGCATGGGTTGGCATCATTCAGACCGTGTAGAGCGCTTGATCCTACGCGTTTATGCAAGCCAATCCAGTGTGAGGATCAAGCGACGCTCATTGGCTTTCAGTGCAGGTGAGCGGTGAATGAGGCCATGGTCTTCGTTGCCATGCCATTTGGTGCCCTTGAGCAGGGCCACCTCTCCACAGAGAATTTGCTCGATGCGCTCGGTGGGCTCTGCGTCGGGCTGGCTTAATCGTCGGCGGTCCATGACGCCTTCGCGCAGCCATTGGCTGCCGACGCCAGCGTAGGTGGTGATCAGCCGCACAGGCACATGGTCGACGTGAAAACGCGGGCACATGGCCCTGTCCAGCAGGCGCAGACGCACGCCGATGCGCCTGGCGCCCAGCAGGCAGGCGAATGCGCTGACCAGCCAGGACACGTCGGCGATAAAACCGTCATAGCCTTCAAGATCGCGGCAATGGGGCGCCAGCCCCTGCAGGTTCGGCGCGCTGTCTTCGCGGTCCAACTCGATAACTAGTGCTTCGGCCAGCGGCTCATCGAGCGCCACGACCAAGGCGGCGAATTCGGCGATGTGCAAGGGTAATTGGCGCTGCCACAGCGCCAGGTTCACGCCGTCTTCCAGGATGTCAGCCAGCGCCAGCGGGGTTTGCCCGCGGGTTTGGCGAACCACCGGGCGCAGGGGAGTAAGCGGGGCCAACATCAGGCGACTGCCTCTTCATACCAAGGGCCAAAGGGATCGGCCAACTGGCGCCAAGCTTCGATGCCCAGGGCCATTTCTTCATCCGTGAGCAAGCATTGGTCCAGCTCGGCGCGCATCTGCGCAAAGTCGATGTGCTGGCCGATAAACACCAGTTCCTGACGGCAATCACCGGTGCTCGGTTGCCAGTTGTCCATGATCGCCGCGACACTTTCTGCGTCTTGCGGCCACTGGCTTTTCGGCACGAAACGCCACCAGCGCCCGGCAAAGCCATGGCGCATCAAACCACCGGCCTGGGACCAACTGCCGGCGTCCTGGTGTTTGCTGGCCAGCCAGAAGAAGCCTTTGGAACGCAGCAGTTTGCCATTCACCCACGGGCGGTCGATAAAGTCGAAAAACCGCTGTGGGTGAAACGGACGGCGCGCACGGTAAGCGGTGGACGCAATGCCGTACTCGTCGGTTTCCGGCACGTGTTCACCGCGTAACTCCTGCAACCAGCCCGGTGCCTGGGCAGCCCGTTCGAAATCAAAGCGGCCGGTGTTGAGGATCTGGTTCAGCGGCACTTGCCCCATGACCATCGCAATAATTTGCGCCTGGGCGTTGAGGCGCTCAAGGATGGCCATCAGTTCTTCGCGCTCGTGACTGCTGATCAGGTCGATCTTGCTGACCAGTATCACGTCGGCGAATTCGATCTGTTCGATCAACAGGTCGGTGATCGAGCGCTCGTCCTCCTCGCCCAAGGTTTCCCCACGTGAGGCCAGGCTTTCTGCGGCTTGGTAGTCGAGCAGGAAATTCACCCCGTCGACCACTGTGACCATGGTGTCCAGGCGTGCGACATCCGCCAGGCTCTGCTGGTTTTCATCGCGAAACGTGAAGGTTTCGGCCACAGGCATGGGTTCGGAGATGCCAGTGGATTCGATCAGCAAGTAATCGAACCGGCCTTCCCTGGCGAGCTTGCCGACCTCTTCGAGCAAGTCCTCGCGCAGGGTGCAGCAGATGCAGCCGTTGCTCATCTCCACCAGCTTTTCTTCAGCGCGATTAAGGGTGACGTCGCGCTGCACCTCACTGCCGTCGATGTTGATTTCGCTCATGTCGTTGACGATCACCGCCACCCGCAGGTTTTCGCGGTTGCGCAGTACATAGTTAAGCAGGGTGCTTTTGCCGGCGCCGAGAAAGCCGGACAACACGGTGACGGGTAGACGGTTGGGCATCGGTTCGCTCTCATCAGGCTGCCCGGTCGAGCCAGGCTTTGTTTTTATGTTATAGTATAACAATGCAAATAAGCCAACCCTCCTTGCTCTTCGCGATTTGCGCCCTGTTATCAGCAGTGGCAGGACCTGCCTGTGCCCAACCCCCAAGCCTGCTAGCCAACTGCACCCGCAGCGCCAACCTGCTGGCCTGTGTCGACCCGCTGGGCAACGCCTATAGCGTGGCGACCGTTGGCAGCACCACGTATCTGCGCGGGTTCGAAGTGATCGGCAAACGCTACTGGGCACAAACCAACAGCCGCTATGGGCAACTGACGTTCTTTACCGGGTTGGCATCGGACGGTGAGGCGTGGGTTGGCTACACGCGGCGCGTGGGCTGGACCACCCTTAACCGGTTCTCCAGTTCGGGTGGCGCCAGCGCCAGGTTCACCTGCAGCCGAATGACCGGCTGTTAGACCTGGTTGTTCTTCTGCTCCTGCACCCAGGCCATGTAGCTGTTCATTGGCGGGTTCTTCTCGAAGTATGTTTTCAGCCCGTTGAACAAGCCGTCCGCCACAGCCTGTTGATGGCGCGCCGTCACCAGCCGCTGGGCGTCCTGGGTGTTGGAGATAAACCCGGTCTCGACCAGGATCGACGGCACGTCGGGCGATTTGAGCACCGCGAAGCCAGCCTGCTCCACACGCTTCTGATGCAAGCTGGTGATGTTTTGCAGGCTGCCCAACACCGCGCTGCCCAGTTGCAGGCTGGAGGCGATGGTGGCGTTCATCGACATGTCGAGAATCACGCCCGCGAGCATCGGGTCCTTGTCCTTCAGGTTGAGTAACGTCGTGGCGCCCAGCAGGTCCGCACCGTTTTCGCGCTGCGCCATGAAACGCGCGGTTGCCGAGGTGGCACCGCCCTCGGACAACGCGTACACCGATGCCCCCGATGCGGTGAGCCTGGGTGCCGCGTCGGCATGCACCGAGATGAACATATCGGCTTTGTGCTGGCGGGCGATGTCCACGCGCTTGCGTAAAGGCACGAAAAAGTCATCGTTGCGCACCAGCTTTACATCGAAACCCTTTTCGCGTTTCAAGCGTTTAGCCAGCAACTGGGCAATCGACAACACCACATCTTTTTCCCGCTGGCCTTTGGAGCCGATGGCGCCGGGGTCTTTGCCGCCATGGCCAGGGTCGACCACCACGATGATGTCGCGCCTGGGGTGAGCTTTATCCACCGGCGCGATCAATGGCGCAGGCTCAGCGGCGATTTGACGAGGCGCCGAGGTGGCGCGAGTCAGGTCGAGTACCAGGCGATGACCCTGACCTTCCTGGGGCGGCAATAAAAAACTGTTAAGCTGCATCGGTGCGGCCAGGTCCAGCACGATGCGGGTGTCGTCCTTGCCGAAATGCCCGGAGCGAATCGAGGTAATTCCACTGTTTTTCAGCACCAATTGCGAAAAGTCACCACTGAGCCCGGCGCCGCTCAGGTCGATGATCACGCGTTCCGGGGCAGCCAGGGAAAACGTCTTGTATTGCACCGGGCCGCTGAGGTCGAACACCAGCCGCAGCTTATCCTCCGAACGCCACAGGCGCGCATTGCGGATTTGCGTGGCGCAGGCCCCCAGCGGCAAGGCGAACAAGGGGCTGACCAGCAGCAGGTTGAGGAGCTGACGTCTGTGCATGACCTATACCGCAAATAAAGGAGCGTCCCTGCTCGACGTGACTGAAGAAAGGCTGGGGCAGAAATTTCATCGTCGAAGCGATTGTTATACTATAACATGTCGAATTATTTCCGACGATGGACCTGCTTATGAATGCGCTGACTCTGCCGGATATCGCCACGCAGGCTTCACGCCAAGCCTTGCCACTCGACTGGGTGGGCATGTGCGGCATCGCCTTGCCGGTTCTGCTCGAGGGCCAACGTCTGCCTGCCACCGCCGATGCAGGTGTGAGCCTGGACGATGGCTTGGCCCGTGGTATTCATATGTCACGCCTGTACTTGGCACTGCAGGCGTTCGACCAGCAACCGCTTACGCCTGCACTTCTGCGTAATGTACTGCAGCGCTTTCTCGACACACATGAAGATTTATCTAACAACGCCTACCTGCGGATCCACACCCATTTACTGTTGAAACGCCCCGCCCTGGTCAGCCCACTGGACGGTTGGAAGCGCTACCCGGTAAGCATCGAGGCACGTCTGGAAAACCAGATGTTCCACGTGGAACTAAAAATTGACGTTGCTTATTCCTCGACCTGCCCGTGTTCCGCTGCCCTTGCCAGGCAATTGATTCAGCAGCAATTTCTCGAAGATTTCGCCAACACGCCATTGCGGCATGCAGACGTGTTGACCTGGCTCGGCAGCACCAATGGCATCGTTGCCACGCCCCACAGTCAGCGCAGCAGCGCACAGCTGCATGTGCAACTGCAAGGCGACCAATTGGCCGTCATCGATTTGATCAACGCTGCCGAAGCCGCGCTCGGCACCGCTGTGCAAACCGCAGTGAAGCGAGCCGACGAACAAGCCTTCGCCCTGGCCAACGGGCAGAACCTGATGTTCTGCGAAGACGCCGCCCGCCGCCTGAACCTCGCCTTGAAACGCTCGGATGCGGTCAAAGCCTTCCACCTCAAAGTGATCCACGCTGAAAGCCTGCACGCGCACGATGCCGTGGCTGAAAGCCGTTGGACGAGACCCTCCCCATGATCATCTGCAACGCTTTGCGCTGGGGCGCCCCGGGCCAACCGCTGACCCCCGCCGTGGATTTCACCCTGGCAAAGGGCAGTCTCACTGGCGTCATCGGCCCCAATGGCTGTGGCAAAAGCAGCCTGCTCAAAGTCATCGCCGGCCTGCAAAAGCCGCTGGCGGGGACCGTCAGCGTCGCTGTTCCACGCCGTGGCGGCTTGGCGTTCCTGCCTCAGCAGCAACACCTGGACCGCCAGTTCCCCATCAGCCTGCAAGAACTGGTTGCCGCCGGATTCTGGGGCACCCGGCTCACACCACCGCAACGCAGCGAGCGCCTGCAAACCGTGCTGGAAGACTGGTGCCTCAGCGGCCTGGAGCAACGCCCATTGATGGCGCTGTCTGGCGGCCAGCTGCAACGTGCCCTGCTCGCCCGCATGAGCCTGGCCGACGCACCGGTCCTGCTGCTCGACGAACCTCACGCGGCCCTCGACGAAGAAGGCCAGGCGCTGTGCTGGAAACACATTCACGCCTGGCACGAAGCGGGCCGCACGCTGATGGTGGTCTGCCATGACCTGGCCTCGGTGCGCCACCACACTCCGCATGTGCTGCACATCAAAAGCACCGGCTGCGCGCTGGGCCCGAGCAAAGAGCTGATCCGCCCACAACCGCAACTGCAGGTGGCCTGATGCACTTTGCTGCTCACTTGTGGATGCCCTTTGTCGACTTCGTCTTCATGCGCCGCGCGCTGATCGGCGGCCTGGTACTCGCCTGCAGCACGGCGCCGCTGGGCGTGTTTCTGATCCTGCGGCGCATGAGCCTGATCGGTGACGCCGTGGCCCACGGCATTCTGCCCGGTGCCGCCCTGGGCTTCTGGTTCGCCGGGTTGAGCCTGCCGGCACTGACTATCGGTGGCCTCGGTGCGGGCCTGAGCATGGCCGGACTATCCGCCTGGATCACCCGCCGCACCGGCCTGCGTGAAGACGCCAGCCTTGCCGCCATCTACCCCATCTCCCTCGCTGCCGGCGTGCTGATTCTGGGCATCGCCGGCAAGCGCCTGGACCTTTTGCACCTGCTGTTCGGCTCGGCCCTGGCCGTGGATGAGACCACCCTCACCGGCATGCTCTGGGTCTGCGGCTTGAGCCTGATCGCCATGGCGCTGATCTACAAACCGCTGCTGCTCGACACGCTCGACCCGCTGTTTCTGCAAACCGTCAGCCGCCTCGGCCCGCTCGCCCACGGGCTGTTCCTGACCCTGGTGGTGCTGAACCTGGTCATCGGTTTCCAGGCCATCGGCGCCTTGATGGTGGTTGGTTTGATGATGTTGCCGGCCATCGCTTCGCGCTTCTGGAGCCGGCGCCTGCCGGTGCTGATCGCAGTATCGGCCGTGCTGGGATGCCTGTCGGTGTGGCTGGGATTATTGCTGTCGTTCTACTACTCACTGCCCAGCGGCCCGGCCATCGTGCTGGTGGCGGGCGCCGGGTATGCGTTGTCCGTGGTTTTCGGTCCGGTGCACGGCTTGCTGCGCCGCCCGCCCTTGCTTACATCCCAATGAGGTGTTTTCCGATGCGCGCTCTACTTGTGCTGTTCAGTCTGCTGTTGCCCCTCTCGATGGCCCAGGCCGCCGATAAACTCCAAGTGGTCACCAGCTTCAGTATTCTCGATGACATCACCCACCAGATCGGTGGCGATCATATCCAGATCAGCAACATGGTCGGCCCGGACGCCGACGCCCACACCTACGAACCCACGCCGGACGACGCCAAGGCGTTGCTCAAGGCCAGACTCATCATCAAGAACGGCCTAGGCTTCGAGCCTTGGCTGGACCGCCTGGTGAGCAGCACCGAGACCAAGGCCATGGTGGTCACCGCCAGCAAAGGCGTGATCTCCCACACCATGGACGAGGACGGCGAGACCATCCCGGACCCACACGCCTGGCACAATCTGGCCAACGCCGAGATTTACGTCAACAACATCACCAAGGCCCTGGTGACCGCCGACCCGGCCAACCAGGCGGACTACCTGCGCAACAGCCAGGCCTACGTGAAAGAAATCCACCGCCTGCTGGCCGAAGCCAAGGCCAAGTTCGGCGCACTGCCGTCGGGTAACCGCCGTATCGTGACCTCCCATGACGCCTTCGGTTACCTGGGCCAGGCCTATGGCATCCAGTTCCTCGCGCCACAAGGCTTGTCCACCGAGCGCGAGCCGTCAGCCGCCGAAGTGGCCGCGCTGATCACTCAGATCCGCCAGGACAAGGTCAAGGCCGTGTTCATGGAGAACATCAAGGACTCACGCCTGCTCAAGCAAATTGCCGACGAAAGCGGCGCACAAATCGGCGGCACGCTGTACTCCGACGCCCTCGCCGCCGAAGGCCCGGCCAGCACGTTTCTTGGGCTGTTCGAATACAACCTCAATACCTTGTGCGCGGCTCTGGGCACACCATGATTCGCAATGCCTGATGGTTCTGCGTCAAGCGCGAGGTTTGACCGTACCGCAATCGTTGCCCAGCCATTGCGCGTGAGTGTCCAGGCTACCCTTTTGCTGGATGCCGGTGGCATTGAAGGTGCCGTTGACGGTGGTGGTGAATTCTTTCTGGCTCTGGAAAGTCGCCACGCCTACGCCTTGGGCTTTCGGGCAACTGAAGCGGAACTTCCATTGGTTGCCGGTCTTGTCGGTGACTTGCTGTTTGCAACCCGATTGCGGGTCCGTCAGGGGGATGGAATCGGACGCGACCTGAGCCGGCGTCAGGCACACCTGCACGCCTTTACCGGCCATGGTGATGCCTTGTTTTTCCAGCATGGCGCGCTGTTCGGGGGTCATCTGCTGCTTCAGCTGACCGAGGATCAGTGACAGGTCCGGCAGGTCCTGGTTATCGACTTTCATATTGCTGGTAGTCAATTCCCACAAGCCCGGCGCCAACATCTGTGCCTGTGCTGCCACCGGCAGCGACAAACCAACAACCATGGATAAACAGAGCAGACGAGCATTCATCGGGTAACTCCTGGGCAATTGTGGGCGTTAGACGCCGCAAAGGTGCCAGTGTTGCACGGCAAATAAAATAGCGACATTCACTGTGGAACATGGTCTGTTAAGCACTGGACTGCCCGGAGTAATGTCGTTCATGGATTTTTTTGGCCCGCACCTGCTCGCCTACTTCATCGCCACGCTGCATTTTCTCGGGAGCCTCGCCGCGATCCATGCGGTACTGACCGTCAGGACCGCCCAAGGCTCGATTGCCTGGGCGTTGTCGCTGATGTTCATGCCTTACCTCACACTGATTCCCTACCTGATTTTTGGCCGCAGCACCTTCGACGCCTACATCCAGGCGCGTCGCCAGGCCAACCAGGAAATGCACACGGCCATCGCCGAATTGAACTGGCGCCCCTGGGTCGAGGAGGCGCTGGCCGCGCGCAATTCCAATGCCTACGCCTCTTTGCGCGCCATGCCCAAATTGGGCCGCATGCCCTGTCTGGCCAATAACCAGGTGCAGTTGCTGATTAACGGCGACGCCACCTTCAGCGCAATCTTCGAGGCCATCCGCAGCGCAAAAACCGCTGTGCTGTTCCAGTTCTTCATCATTCATGACGATGAACTCGGTCGCCAACTGCACAGGTTGCTCACGGCAAAAGCGGCCGAAGGCGTGGATATTTACGTGCTCTACGACCGCATCGGCAGCCACGCCCTGCCCCATCGTTATGTGCAGTCGCTGCGCGACGCGGGTGTCAACGTCAAAGCCTTCGCCACCCGCAGCGGCTGGCTGAACCGCTTCCAGGTCAACTTTCGCAACCACCGCAAGATCGTGGTGGTGGACGGCATCACCGGGTTCGTCGGCGGGCACAATGTGGGCGATGAATACCTCGGCAAAAAGCCGCCCTTGTCGCCGTGGCGCGATACCCATGTGCAGGTCACCGGCCCGGTGGTGGCGTGCTTGCAAGAGTCGTTTGCCGAAGACTGGTTCTGGGCCGCACGCCAACTGCCACCCCTGATTCTGCCGGACGCTTACCCCGAGAATGGCGTGCTCTGTCAATTGCTCGCCAGCGGCCCGGCCGACGCGTATGAAACCTGCTCGCTGTTTTTCGTCGAGGCCATTCACGCCGCGACCGAACGCGTGTGGATCACAAGCCCGTATTTCATCCCCGACGAAGCCGTATTCGCCGCCCTGCGCCTGGCGGTCTTGCGCGGGGTCGACGTACGCCTGTTACTGCCATCGCGCCCTGATCACCGCATCGTCTACGCCGCCTCCAGCCTTTACGCGATCGAAGCGGTACGCGCTGGCGTGCGGGTGTTCCGCTATACGCCAGGCTTTCTGCATCAGAAGGTGGTGCTGGTGGACAGCGAAATCAGCGCCATCGGCAGCGCGAACATGGACAACCGTTCGTTCCGGCTCAATTTCGAAGTGATGTTGCTGACGGTCGACGAAGCGTTCGCCAAAGAGGTGGAGCGGATGCTGCTGGACGACTTCGCCCTGGCCCATGAAGTCAGCCAGGAGGAAAGCCGCGAAACCCGGCGCCTGCAACAGCTGGGCATGCGCGTGGCGCGCTTGATCTCGCCGATTCTCTAACAAACACCACTGTAAAAATGTGGGAGGGGGCTTGCTCCCGATGGCGGTGTGTCAGCCAGCTAATGGGTAGCTGATAAACCATCATCGGGGGCAAGCCCCCTCCCACATTTGGTCCTTCAGTGGTCTGAAGAAACGGGTCAGCGGTAGATATCCTCCCGCGTCCACGGCAGTTCATGGCTGCCATCGGCATGGGGTTTCACCGCCAGGATCTGATGCAGGTTGATCCAACCCCGCGCAAAGGCATAGGCGCAACCCGCCAGGTACAGGCGCCAGATACGCAAGGCGTGCTCCGGCACCATCTTCGCCGCTGCTTCGAGGTTGTCCTCCAGGCGCTCGCTCCAATGGTCCAGCGTACGGGCGTAGTGCAGGCGCAGGCTTTCGACGTCCACCACTTCCAGCCCGACTTCGCTGATTTCGGCCGTCATCATCGCCAGGTGCGGCAGCTCGCCGTTGGGGAACACGTAGCGCTCGATAAAGTCCCCGGCGCCACGGCCCACGGGACGGCCGTCGGTGTGTTTGGCAGTAATGCCATGGTTCATCACCAGACCGCCCTCACGCACGGCGCCGTGCAGAATCTGACAGTATTGCGCCAGGTTGGCGTGGCCGACATGTTCGAACATGCCCACGCTCACCACTTTGTCGAAACGGCCGTCCTGAGGCAGGTCGCGGTAGTCGAGCAGCTGCAGGTCGACCTGGTCCTCCAGGCCTTCGGCCTTCACCCGCTCCTGGGCCAGGGCCAGTTGTTCCTTGCTCAAGGTAATCCCAAACACCTTGACCCCGAATTCCCGCGCCGCAAACCGCGCCAGCCCGCCCCATCCACATCCCACATCGAGCAGATACTCACCCGGCTGCAGCCGCAATTTGCGGCACAGATGGCGGAATTTGTCTTGTTGGGCCTGGTCGATGGACTCGCTGCCGGTTTCGAAATAACCGCAGGAATACACCATGTCCTGGTCCAGCCATAGCTGGTAGAACTCGTTGGACAGGTCGTAATGGTAGGAAATGGCCGCCGCGTCGGTCGCCTTGTCGTGGATCGAGCGCACCGGCCGAGGGCCGTCGTCGTCTTCGATCAAGGCGTGACTCAACTCGTCACATACCCTGATCACCTCGGCAATGGAGCCTTCCAGCTCCAGTTTGCCCTCGACGAAGGCTTCGCCCAGGGCGTCGAGCGTGGGATGGGTCAGTTGTGAGACGACCGTAGGGTCCTTGACCACGATGGTCACACTGGGCTCGGGGCCCAGGTTGAATTCATGGCCGTCCCAGAGTCGAAGACGCAGCGGTAGCTGAAGATTCTGTAAGGCCGGTGGAAGTTGCGCGAGCATGAGTAGTCCCCCCTTGTTTCAGACGTCTGCTGTGAGGGTAGACCATCCAAAATAAAGTAGGAAGCTATCGATTAAATAACTGCCTGCCATTAAGCCCGACGCTCGAGCAACCCGTCCTGGATCCACTGTTTCAACCATGTGGCCGCTTGCAGTGGCGCACCCTCTTCATAAGTGACTGCCAACTCGACGCACAGTTCTGAAAAGTTCCAGCTGCTGGCGGTCATGCCTATCAGGGCGTGGGCTTCGGCGGGCTCGAGACTGCGATAACGACACAGGTTCTGATGGCGCCACACCAGGCAGACCTGCGCCAGGTCCAGCGCCTGGCTGCCGGGAAAGTCCGATTCATCCTTATTGGCCCGCCAGATGCCCAGCGTGTTGAAACGGCACGTTAGCTGCTGCACTGAAGGCACCAGCGATACGCGCAATGCCGGCCAGCCTTCAGGCGCCAGTTGCGCCATATGGTCGAGGGTCAGCGGCTCGCCCGCAGGCGCGTCGAATGCCAGGGTGAATGTCCACTCCAGCCGCGCCAGTTCCGCCAGCGGGGCACTTTGTTCGGCCATCAGGTGCTCAAGAATAAACCCTGCAAAACGCTCACCCAGCCACCGCAGGCTGTAATGGGCCGAGGGATAACGACGAATATACGCTTGGCTCAGCGCGGCAAATTCATCATCGCCCAGCCAATACCGGATGGCGGCAAAGTCGTGACGTAATACGTCCTGCAATCGGGACAGGTAGGCGTTGTGATAAATCGCCAGGCCCGTGTCCACATCCAGCGTCGGCCCGCCAAGCAAGGTGGCGGCAAAGCCACTGTCGGCGGTGCAGGTTTCAGACAGCAGATGTGCCTCGAACGCCCGTTGCCAATCGATCAAGCGCATAGCGACCGCCTGGCCAACGCAGTGGCACCCAGTTCCCGGGCCTTGTTCAATTCAGCCAGCAGCACTTCGAACGGCGGGAAATGATCGTCGCGCTCCAACAGCGTCGAGACCGGCCCCAGATGTTCCAGCGTGCGCTGATAGAGCGCCCACACCGGATCGCACACCGACTGATCGTGGGTATCGACCACGTAGTCGCCGTGGTCCCTATGCCCCGCCAGATGCAGCTGGCGAATGCTTTCAGGCGGCAGGTTGCGAATGAACGTCCAGGCATCGAATCCGTGATTACGCGAGCTGACGTACACATTGTTCACGTCCAGCAGCAATTGGCATCCGGTCAGATGCGCCAGGGCGTTGAGAAACTGCCACTCGGCGAATTCATCGGCCTTGGAGCGCACATAGCTGGAGACGTTTTCCAGCACCAGCGGGCGTTGCAACACGTCCTGCACCTGAAGCACGCGTCCGGCCACGTGGTACAGGCTTTCTTCGGTGTACGGCAGGGGCAGCAGGTCATGCAACTGGTGTGCGCTGCCACGGCTCCAGCACAGGTGATCGGAAATCCAGGCTGGCTGGATGCGCTCGGCCAGGGCCTTTATCTGCTTGAGATAAGCGGTGTCGATGGCATGGGGCCCGCCGATCGATAACGACACGCCGTGCATCACCAAGGGGTAGCGTTCGGCTATGGCGTCCAGGTAATACAAGGCCTTGCCGCCCTGCACCAGATAATTCTCGGAGATCACTTCGAACCAATCCACTGCAGGGGATTGGGCAAGGATCTGTTCATAGTATTCGTGACGCAAACCCAGGCCGTAACCCAGGGAGGGAAGAGAACGGGTCATCATGCGCTCCTGGAAAGTGTCCGCAGCGGCGCGAGGTCCGCTGCGGTTGCACTCGCGTGTCGGTTACTCGCCGACTTTGCCACCGGCCTTGTCGCACTCAGCCTTGGTCATGGCCTTGAAGCCGTGGCCCTTGCACTCCGCCTGGCCTTTGCAGGCGTTTTCAGCGGTTTTGCAATCGTTCATGCCTTTGCAGGACGTGACACCGTAGCAATGAACCGGAGCGTCGGCGGCCTGTACCTGGGTGGCGACGCCGGCAAACATGGAGGCCGCAGCGATAGCCAGGGCAGCACCGGAAACGGCGTGTTTGATATTCATTGTGTAGTCCTCATCGGTCAGTGGTGATGCCGGTCTGAGCGGATTGCCCAGTCTCGACACACCACTAGAGTGAGGCGCCCTTTTAGCGTTACAGCCCGGTACGAAGTTTTCTGAAATTATTCGTCAAGCTTCAACAGCGGCTCCTGAAAACGCAGCAATCGCCCGGCGTTACCCAGTACCAGCAAGGTGCTGAGGTTATGCAACACCGCTGCGATCATGGCTCCGGCGGCGCCCAGCCAGCCGAAGGCGGCGAACACCACGATGGCCAGCGTCCAGCCCAGGCCGATGATCACATTCACCTGCAAGGTGTGCCGGCACTGGCGGCTCAAGCGCACGCAGGTGCCCAGGCGGCGCAGGTCGCTGCCGATCAACACCACGTCTGCCGAGGCCAGCGCGATATCGGCACCGCCCGCGCCCATCGCCACGCCGACCACACCGGCTTTGAGGGCAAGGGAGTCGTTGATGCCATCCCCCACCACCATCGGCCGGAAACCGCTGCCGATCTCCCCCAGCACACGGTTGAGTTTGTCTTCCGGCAGCGCTTGGGCCTGGACCTCAGCGATGCCCACATTCACGGCCAGGCTGTCGGCCACGCTCTGGCGGTCGCCGGTGAGCAGCAACTGGCGACCCAGGCCCAGCTCGCGCAGTTCCTGCAGGGCCTGGCGCGCCTCGGGTTTGACGCTATCGGCCAGCAGCAGCCAAGCCAGGAACTGTCCGTTCAGCGCCAGCCCGGCAATCGGGCCGTCATGGTTGGGCACGGCGGTCGTGGCGATAGCCAGTTGCTCGAACAGTTCGGGACGGCCCAGCGCCGCTTCGCCCTGTTCAGTGTGCGCAACGACACCGAGTCCCTGGCGCTCGCGAATATCGGTCAGCACCACGCGCTGTTGCTGTGTCGCCAACCCCGCCAATGCACGGCTGACCGGATGGCTGCTGGCCGCACCGAGGCTGGCCGCCAGGTTGAGCAAGGCCTGGCGATCGGTAGACGCGGTTTCGATGGACTGCAGGCGCAAGGTGCCGAAGGTCAAGGTACCGGTCTTGTCGATAACCAGTGAAGTGAGGTCCGCCAGCTCTTCCAGAAACGCCGAGCTGCGAATCAGAATGCCGTGCCGTGCAGCGACCGCGATCCCGGCAATTGCGGTAGCCGGCGCCGACAACACCAACGCACACGGGCACGCCGCCACCAGCACGGCCAGCATCGCCTGGGCGTCGTTGGTGACGAACCAGGTGACCGCCGCCAACAACAGCACCAACACCATGTAGCTACCGGCATAACGCTCCAGCAACCGGGTGATCGGTGGCTTGGAACGCTCGGCGTTCTGCATCAGCGCAATCACTTTGCCCAGGGTCGACTCATTGCCCGTGCGCGTCACTTCAAAGCGCAACAGGCCGTCCAGGTTGATCGCCCCGCCAAACACCTGCACGCCCACGCTGGCTTCCAACGGTACCGATTCACCGGTGATCGGCGCCGTGTCCAGGCTGGCCTGGCCCGACAGCACCACGCCGTCGGCCGGCACGCGGTCGCCGGCGCGCACTTCGACCACATCGCCGGTGTTCAGCGTGCCGTTATCCACTTCGACAATGCTGCCGTCAGCCTGCACCCGGCGCGCATGGCTGCGCGTGAGTTTACCCAGCGCGTGGATCGCTTCCTGGGAACCGATCACGCTGCGCTCTTCAAGCACATGCCCGAAAATCATGATGATCGGCAGCAGCGCTGCGGTCAGCAGATCGCCAGTGGCCCAGGCGCCGATCATCGCCAGCGCGATCAATTGGTCAGTGATGCCATGCAGGCTGGGATAGCGCAGGCTGCACCAGGCCGAACGCATCACCGGCACGGCCACCAGCAGCGAGGCCACACCGAGCAGCAGTTGGCTGACCCCGCTCTGGTCCGCCGCCAGCCAGCGCCATACCAGGCCTAATACGAGTAAACCCAAGGCCAGCATGGCCAGGGTCAATTGCCGGGCGGCGCTGCGCTGCTCGGCGGAGGTCAGCATGGGTGCGCTCATTGTTCGGCTCCCGGAATGATCAAACGGGAGTCGTCTTTAGGATCGACCGTGGTGACGGAGCCGGCCTGGCCCAGAATCTTCGGCAGGCGCTCGCGGTACAGGCGCAGCAACAGGCCCGGGTCTCGGACTTGCGCCAGGCTGGTGACGGCAGCGGTCTGCGCCTGGGCATTGGCCAGGCGTTCACTGGCCTGGGCATGGGCGACTTGCACCTGGCGGTCAGCCTCCTGGTTGGCGGTCTGGGTGAGTTTTTCCGCATCGGTACGCGCGTTGGCCACCGCCTTGTCGGCTTGTTGACTGGCGGTGAGTACCGCATTGAAAGCGTTCACCGCCGGGCCCGGCAGGCTCGATTGCACATCGACCCGTGTCACTTCGATGCCCAGGCCCAACCCGCTGGCAGTCAACTGCGCCAAGCGCTTATTGATGCCTTGCACCAGGTCGCCGCGCAGTTTTTCGCGGCGCTCGGCGGCGCCGTTGTCGGCGCCGATCAGCTCGGGGCGCGCGACCAGGATGGTGTCCAGGTCCCGCGCCGCCGTCAGGGCCACCGCGCTGCGGGTCACCAAGCGGTCCAACGCCGGCAGCACATGCTCGCCCTGCAACACAAAGGCATAGGGCTCGGTGACCTTGTAGAACACCCGCACATCCAACTGCACGATCCCGGCATCGCCGGTCAGCAAATAGCCGGAACCGGCCAGCGTATCGCTCAGGGGTGTGGCGAAACTGGCCACGCGGTCAGCCTGCACGGCCGCCTCAGAACGCAACAGGTTCTCCACCCGACGCTCGATCACCCGGTCTGCCGCCGGCAACAGCACCACCTGCTCGAACGGTTGCGGCCAGGCCAGCAGCAGCCCGGCGTTCTGAATCCGGTCGAGGGCGCCGAAGTGCAGCACCATGGCGCGGTTCTGCGGGTCGATCTGGCGCACATTGGAAAACGCCCAGGCCAGCGCCGCCAACACGGTGACCGCGTACAGCGCCAGGAACGTCAGGCGCCCGGCCTGGATCCAGGGGCTGTCCGGGCTGTCACGCTCACTCATGGCTGCACATCCCTGGGCCCATCCACCAGCGCGCGGAACGGCGCGGCATCGGTGCGCAGGATGATTTTGGTGCCCGGCGTCACCACGGTGCCCAAGGTATCCAGCGAGCGCAGCAGGTTGTACAGCTGCGGATTACCCGCGTAGGCGCGTCCATAAATCTGCGCTGCTTCAACCCGCGATTGCGCTTCGATATCAGCGGCTTTCACCGTGGCATCGGCTTGCATGATCCGTGCATCACGTTCGGCCGCCGAGCGGATCTGCGCCGCCTCACGCTTGCCCACGGCGGTGCGCTCGGTGGCGATGGTTTCACGTTCGGCGCGCATGCGGTCGACCGTGGCGGTGAGGGTCACCGACGGCAACGTCAGCCGTTCGACACCGACCTGGGCGACGCGTACGCCATAGGTGGCCAGCAATTGCTGATCGATCTGCTGGCGCAGTTGGGCTTCGAAATCGGCGATGCGCACCTGGTTGGCGTCGGTATTGATCAGGCTGGACAGGTCAAAACTGGCCGCCGTGGTTTCCAGCGCCGAACCGACGAAGGTACGGATCTGCCGCGCCGCTTCATCCGGCTGGTTCTGCACCGCGCGCATGAAGCGTTGCACATTGTCGGTATCGCCCTGCACCTGCCACGCTACGTAGGCCTGCACGATGATCCGCAGGCCATCGCGGGTGCCCACATCCTGCAACCCGCTGGAGGTGGTGCGCAGGCGCAGGTCAACCGGAATCGCCGCTTCAAACGGCGCCGGCCAGCGCCAGCCCAGGCCCGGTTTCAGCAGCACCCGCACAGGGTTGCCGAAACGGGTAATCACCGTGGCCTCGCCGGAGCGCACCTGCACCAGGCTCGCCGCCGCGATGGCAAACAGCACCAGCACTACCGCCCAGGCCATACGCCGCCAGGGGAAAGGGCTGTCTGCCTGTTCATCGCCATGATGGTGATGGTGGCCGTGATGATGGTGATGACCGTGATCGTGAGAATGAGCGCTCAACAGACAGACTCCTTATTGAACGGCTTTACGCGGCACCGAGGGATCGGCCGGTAAGGTAAAAGATCGCAGATCGATCGTCGGCGCACTGTCGGCGCCCAGGCGATGATCCAGAATAAGCAGTTTGGCGTGGGCCAGGCCCTGGCTGAGCTGGCCCAGGTACTGTTCCAACACGAAAGCCCGGCCCGCTGCGGCGTAGGCTTTTTGTTCGGCAACGAAGCGCAGGTTGGCCGCCTGGGCACCGGCATTCACTTCGCGCGCGGTGGCCTGGGCCTGGTCGCGGGCGGTGCTGGCCTGCAGCAACGCCTGGTTGGTCTGCTCGCTGGCCGCGCCACGCTCGCGAGCGATCAATGCCTGGGCACCGATCTGCGCGGCTTGCACGCCGTGATAGGCGTTGGCGGCGCCGGCCGGTGGGTGGATCGCTTCGACGACCGTGGCGAGAATTTCCACACCGCTGTCGAGCTTTTGCAGGTCTGCTTGTACGCTGCGGCCGATTTCGTCGGCAAGGCGGGTGCGTTGTTCGCCGAGCAATTCATCGAGGGTGCGCGAGGCGAAGTCATGCACCAGGATGCGGCTGGCGGTGCTGCGGATCAGGGTCGGGACATCGGCGCTGTTGTAGGTGGCAGCCAGTGCGGCCTGGTCCGTCAGCCCGATGCGGTAGACGAACCGCACGTCCATGTTGACGATCTGGAAGCTCTGTTTGTCGCCACTGCTGCTGGCGATGACCTGGGACTTGTCATTCACATGGCTGGCGTCCCACAAGCGATTGGCGATCAGCGGTGCCGGGCCTTCGGCGGCGGCCAGCTCGGGCGTGGCGCTTTCGCTGACGCTGGTCGCCAGCTCGTGCACCACGCCGTTCTCCACGTTCAACACGCGGCCCAGGGGCCAGGGCAACCCAACGTGCAAGCCCGGGCCGAACACCTCGACCGGTTTGCCGAAACGCTCATAAATCCCACGGCCCTGCAGAGGGACTTCATGCACGCCGGTCAGCGCCCAGCCTACCGCGAGCACCACCAGCAGCACCGGCAGGAACGCGCGACGCATGTAGGTAAACGCCCAGATCTGGCGCAGGTCGATGCCGAAACGATTGTGCAATTCATGCTGCAAAGCTTGCAGCGGCTGCGGCGGCCAGCGCAGCAGGCCTGCGACCACACTCTGCGCCATCAGGCGAGGCTCGAGACGCGGCTGGCGTGGGCTGAACAGTGACAGCACGCCGCGCAGCACAAATTCCAGCGCCACCAGCGCAGGCAACAGGCCGATCAGCGTCGCCAGCCGCAGCGGCCACACCGATTGCGCACCAGCAAACAACAGGCACAGCGCACTGATCACCAGGCAGGTGATCGCCACCCGGCTCAATTGCGCCAGTTGCGCAGCTTCCGGCCATTGCACGGCGGTTTCCTGGGCCATGCGCCGCTCGAACACCAGCAAACCGAACGCCAGCGCCAAGCCCAGCGCCGCGCCGATGCTGGCGGATTGACCGACGGCGGCAGCGGGCAGCGCCAGGTTCCAGAATTCAATAACGCTGACCAGCGCCAGCAACGACCAACCGCACAGCCACAACACCGGCGCGCCGATCTGCTTGCCCAGGCGCTGCACAAGGCGCTCGTAGCGGCCCGTCTCTACACCCGGCAATTCAACTGCCGGCTCTTCCAGCGCCTGGGCACGCCAATCGGCTACCCACCACGCCGACTGCAAGCCGGCTACCAAGACGAGCAAGGCCGACGAGCAATTGATCAACACCACCGGCCAGATCGAGACCGGTGCAAACAGCGCCACAAATAACGCCAGCACCCAACCGGTAACGGCCAAGGCTGTCAGGCTGATACCGGCTTGGCGCAATCGACGGGCATGGAACAGCCCCTGCTGAAAACGCGGCAGGCCCTCAACCGAAGCTCCGCCAGCTTCTAGATCCACTTGCATCCACTCAACGCCCGCTTGTACATAATTCGTTACGATATAACACGCGGCGTGAAATTTTTGTTCGCTTTTGGCTACAACGCAGATCCCCTGTGGCAGGGGGCTTGCTCCCGATAACGGTGGGTCAGCAGTACATGTATCAACTGACCCAAAGCCATCGGGAGCAAGCCCCCTCCCACATTTGATCTTTGTTGTTCCAAAGATCGTGACTAAACCCCCATAAACAGGCGGCATCACTGGTACGCGCCCAAATTAATCGGCACACTCCAGAACAGTTTTTTCGCGGCTCCACGGACAGGGAAGCGCCCTCCTTCATGATCTCCATCTATCAGCTCAAACCGCGGTTCCAAAACCTGCTGCGGCCCCTCGTGCAGCGCCTTTACGACAACGGCACCACCGCCAACCAGATCACCGTGCTGGCCGGCGTCATTTCCGTGTTGGTGGGCCTTTTGATCGCCAGCTTCGCCCAGCACTTGTGGCTGTTTGCGCTGATCCCGCTGTGGATGATTGTGCGCATGGCCCTTAACGCCGTCGACGGCATGCTCGCGCGCGAGTTCGGCCAGCAATCACGCCTGGGCGCCTACCTCAATGAACTGTGCGACGTGATCGCCGACAGCGCGCTGATCCTGCCGTTTGCGCTGATCCCCGACGTCAGCCTGGCGCCCGTGCTGTTGGTGACGCTGCTCGCAGTGTTCAGCGAATACGCCGGTGTGCTGGGGCCGATGGTGGGCGCATCGCGCCGCTATGACGGGCCGATGGGCAAAAGTGACCGGGCGTTCGTACTCGGGGTGCTGGCCACCGGCGTGGCGTTGGGCTGGTTCGGCGCCGGCTGGGTCGACACGGTGATGTGGCTGGTCGCCGCGCTGCTGGCCTACACCCTGGTCAACCGGGTGCGTCAGGGCCTCAAGGAACACTCAGACACCTCACCGATTGCATAAGGATGCTTGCGATGCGCGAACAGCAACCACACAGCTTCAGCACCCATGACGGCGTCGAGCTGTTTTACCGGCACTGGCCGGCCACGGCAGGCGCCGGGCCGCGCAAGGCGATTATGTTGTTCCATCGCGGTCATGAGCACTCCGGGCGTATCGCGCACTTGGTGGACGAACTGGGCCTGCCTGACTTTGACTTCTTCGCCTGGGACGCCCGTGGTCACGGCCAATCCCCCGGCGAGCGCGGTGACAGCCCCAGCTTTGCCACCAGCGCCCGCGATGTGCAGACTTTCTGCGACCACATCGGCGCCACCTACGGCATCGAAGAGGAAAACGTCGCGGTCATCGCCCAAAGCGTCGGCGCGGTGATCGCGGCCACCTGGGTGCATGACTACGCACCGAAGATCCGCGCCCTGGTACTCGCCTCCCCTGCCTTCAAGGTCAAGCTGTACGTGCCCTTCGCACGCCCGGGCCTGGCCCTGATGCGCAAGTTTCGCGGCAACTTTTTCGTCAACAGCTACGTCAAGGCCAAGTTTCTCAGCCATGACCCGGAGCGCGTGGCGTCCTACGACAGCGATCCGCTGATCACCAAGGCCATCTCGGTAAATGTGCTGCTGGGCTTGTACGAAGCGGCCGACCGGGTGGTCGCCGATGCCCAGGCCATCCAGGTGCCGACCCAGTTGCTGGTCTCCGGCTCCGACTTCGTGGTGCACCGTAAGCCCCAGCAGCAGTTTTTCGACCGTCTCGGCAGCCTGAAAAAAGAGCTGCATATTCTCCCCGGTTTCTTTCACGACACCCTTGGCGAGCGTGACCGCGCCGTGGCCATCAACAGCGCCAGGCGCTTTATCCTGCAAAACTTTGCGCAGCCGCTGGACCGCGCCTCGCTGCTGGACGCCGACAAACTGGGCGCCACCTGCGCCGAATCCGAAGCCCTCGCCGCACCACTGCCGCGCAATTCCCTGCGCGATCTGTACTGGCGCATGACCCGCGCCAGCATGGGCCTGGGCAAGAACCTGTCGGAGGGGGTGAAACTGGGCTTCGACACCGGCTTCGATTCCGGCAGCACCCTGGATTACGTGTACCGCAACACGCCCACCGGCAAAGGCGCGCTGGGGCGGATGATCGACACCAACTACCTCAACTCCATCGGCTGGCGCGGCATTCGCCAGCGCAAGCTGAACGTCGAAGAATTGCTGCGCCTGGCCATGGCCAAGTTGCGTGCCGATGAGCGCGAAGTGCGCATCGTCGATATCGCTGCTGGCCATGGTCGTTACATTCTGGAAGCTTTGCAGGGTGTGTCGCCGCTGCCGGAATCGATCCTGCTGCGCGACTACAGCGACATCAACGTGCGCGACGGTGGCGCCTTGATCCGTGAGAAGGGCCTGGACGATATCGCGCAGTTCATCAAAGCCGATGCATTTGATCGGGCGAACCTGGCCGCGCTGGAGCCGAAGCCGACGCTGGCGGTGGTGTCCGGGCTATATGAATTGTTTGCCGATAACGCCATGGTCGGCGGTTCGTTGGCGGGCCTCGCCGAAGCGGTGGAGCCGGGCGGTTATCTGGTCTACACCGGCCAGCCGTGGCACCCGCAGCTGGAGCTGATCGCCCGCGCCTTGACCAGCCACCGCCAGGGCCAGGCCTGGGTGATGCGTCGACGCAGCCAGGCGGAAATGGACCAACTGGTGGAGGCTGCGGGCTTTCGCAAGATCACCCAGCGTGTGGATGAGTGGGGTATTTTCACCGTGTCCCTGGCACAGAAGATCTGAGCATGCGCGAACCCGGCTTGTTCAAACCGGCGCTGTTGTGGCTGCTGCTGTTGGCGCCGCTGTTTTTCAGCACCTACGGCTTTGCTACTTGGGTCACCAACCAGCGCAGCGATGTGGGCACGCTGGTGTTCGGCTGGGAAACCCATATGCCGTTCTGGGCCTGGACCATCGTGCCCTATTGGTCCATCGACCTGCTCTACGGGTTCTCGCTGTTGCTGCCGAGCACCCGCCACGAACTCAAGCAGCATGCCCTGCGCCTGCTGACGGCCCAGGTGATAGCCGTCAGTTGCTTCCTGATCTGGCCGCTGCGCTTCACCTTCGAACGGCCGGAACTGGATGGCGTGTTCGGCTGGTTGTTTGCCGTGCTGGCCGGCTTCGACAAGCCCTTCAACCAGGCGCCCTCACTGCATATCGCGCTGCTGGTGATCCTGTGGGTGATGTACCAGCGGCATACCCAAGGTTTTTGGCGCTGGGTGGTGCACGGCTGGTTTGCGCTGATCGGTATTTCCGTACTGACCACTTATCAACATCACTTTGTCGACTTACCCACAGGCACCCTCGCGGGGTGGTTGTGCGTGTGGTTATGGCCGCTGGAACACGCCAGCCCGCTGCTCAATGCCCGACTTACGCGCGACTCTAAACGCCGTTGGCTGGGTGCGCGCTACGCCCTTGGCGCGCTGGCGCTGATGCTGCTCGCGCTGGTTTTGGGCGGTTGGGGGTTATGGTTGCTGTGGCCGGCGGTGTCCCTCGCGCTGGTCGCAGCCAATTACTGGCTGCTGGGTGCCGAGGGCTTTCAGAAACGCAACAATGGCCAGCTGACGCCTGCTGCGCGTTGGCTGTATGCGCCTTATCTGGTCGCCGCCTGGATCAATTCGCGGCTGTGGACACGCCGGCATCCACAGCCTGAGCTGATTGTGGATAACGTCTGGTTGGGGCGAATTCCTACATCGAGCGAGCAGCAGTCTTTCAAGGCCATCGTCGATCTCTGCGCCGAATTGCCGATTAATCCACAGGGTCGTAGCTATCACTGCATTCCTGTTGTGGACTTGATCGCGCCCACCTCCGCCGAATGCCTGCAAGCCGCCAAGGCCATCGAACGCCTGCGCTTGGACGGCCCGTTGCTGGTGTGCTGCGCCCTGGGCTACTCGCGCAGCGCCACGGCCATTGCCGCTTGGCTGTTGCACAGCGGACGCGCGACGACGGTGGATAAAGCGCTGGCTATTATTCGTACAGCGCGGGCCCGTGTGGTCCTGCATCCCGCACATCGTCTCGCCTTGGAGGGTTTGCCCCATGCCTGCTGATATGGAACTGCAAGTCGTCGCCAGCCTGCTGCGCCGTGGCCGTTCGCTGGATCAGTTATCCACAGGCCTTACAGTGGCCGGCGTGTTGTTCGGTGTGGCCCAACTGTTGATGGCGAGTGTTTCAACGGTCTGCCTGCTGCTGGCCTTGTGGATGATCATCCTGGGCCTTGTGCAAAAATACTGGGCCCTGCGCGTTGCGTTCGACGCCGATCTGTTTGCCCTGCTCGCTCGCGACGTCGAGCGCACCGCAGACCTTGACCAAGCCCTGCAGACCCTTGGCCTGCAATCGGCCAAGCGCGCCGGCCGGCCTTGGGCCGAACGCCGTCGTGGCGCCCTCAAATTGCTGCGCAAACAGGCCTGGCTGCTCGGCGCGCAAGCGCTGCTGACCCTGGCCGTGCTGCTTGCCAGCCCTTGGCTACCTTTCGCCGAATAAGGAATTCCCATGTTCGAACCCGTGGTCGCCACACTGATTACTTCCATGGCCCGCACCGTCACCGGCGCCCGCAGCCTGTGGTTGGGCTGCGCGCCCGTGCCGGTGCAGCGCATCTACTTCGCCAACCACAGCAGCCACGGCGACTTCGTGCTGGTGTGGGCGTCGCTACCGCAAAACCTGCGCAAATTCACCCGCCCTGTGGCCGGCAGCGATTACTGGAATAAAAGCGCGCTGCGCCGCTACATCATCAACCGCGTGTTCAACGGCGTACTGATTGATCGCGAGCGCAAAGAGCCTGTGGATAACCCTTTGCAGCCAATGCTTGCTGCGTTGGAAGGCGGCGACTCGCTGATCATCTTTCCTGAAGGCACGCGCAATCTGGAGGACGGCCTGCTGCCGTTCAAAAGCGGGTTGTATCACTTGGCAAACAGTTACCCACAGGCCGAGTTGATTCCGGTGTGGATAGCCAATTTGAACCGCGTGATGCCCAAGGGCCGTGTCCTGCCATTACCGCTGTTATGCACAACCAGCTTCGGCGCGCCCCTGCAATTGGAAGAAGGCGAAGACAAAGCCGCGTTCCTTGCCCGCACCCGCGACGCCCTGCTCGCCCTCGCCCCGGAGCATTCCTGAGATGGATAGCCAGACCTTGATGTTATTCGGCGGGATCGGCGCGATTCTGGTCACCGCCTCGCTGATCGGCCTGATCCTGAAGTTGCGCACCCGTGGCAATCCCAACGCGGTGATCGACAACCTCAACGCCCGCATCAACGCCTGGTGGGTGATGGTGGTGGTGATCGGTGTCGCCTTCTGGCTCGGCACCGGCGCAGTGATCCTGCTGTTCTATGCGGTGTCCTTCTATGCCTTGCGCGAATTTCTCACCCTCACGCCGACCCGGCGCAGCGACTACCCGGCCCTGGTCGCGGCGTTCTACCTCGCCCTCCCGCTGCAGTACGTGCTGATCTACGCCGACTGGTACGGACTATTCTCGATCTTCATCCCGGTCTACGTGTTCCTGCTGCTGCCGATACTCGCCTCCCTGGGCGGCGACAGCACTCACTTCCTGGAGCGCGCATCCAAGGTGCAATGGGGCCTGATGATCGCGGTGTTCTGCGTGTCGTTCGTGCCGGCGTTGCTGACCCTGGACATCCCCGGCTATGAAGGCCGCAACCTGCTGCTGATCGCCTACCTGGTGATCGTGGTGCAACTGTCGGACGTGTTGCAGTACGTGTGCGGCAAGCTGTTCGGCAAACACAAGATCGCGCCCAACCTCTCGCCGTCCAAAACCGTGGAAGGTTTTGTCGGCGGCATCCTGCTGTCCTCTCTGATCGGTGCCGCGCTGTGGTGGACCACGCCGTTCAATCCCTGGCAGTCGTTTTTGATCGCGCTGTTGATCAACCTGCTGGGCTTTGCCGGCGGGATCGTGATGTCGGCGATCAAGCGCGATCGCGGCGTGAAGGATTGGGGGCACATGATCGAAGGGCACGGCGGCATGCTGGATCGGCTGGATTCGGTGTGCTTTGCGGCGCCGATCTTCTTCCACCTGGTGCGGTACTGGTGGACCTGACCTACCCCTTTCTCAAAACCAATGAAGATCAAACTGTGGGAGGGGGCTTGCCCCCTCCCACATTGGTTGTGTGGTGCTTTCCGGGTTTAGGCAAAGTCGGATCCTGGTCACTTGAAACACAGTTCATAAACCGTGCTTCCACGCTTGGCCTATTGCGGCTGGGTTCGGTTGATCCCAGGATTCAGCCAGCACCCTTATGGAGTCGAATCATGTTTGCTGGTTTCCAGAAACAACAGCGCCAGGTCAATGGCCTGAACATCAGCTATCGCATCGGTGGATCCGGCCCCGCGCTGTTGCTGTTGCATGGTCACCCTCAGACCCACGTTATCTGGCACAAGGTCGCCGAACGTACCTATCGCCTCCGTCACGATCCCAGGCGCCGGTTGACCATTTCGGTCAAGCGCTCGCCGACTCGCTCAATCCCTTTGTTTTGCGCCACCACCTGGGCACCCTCCATGAGCAAGGTCAGTTCCTCGGCCACCTGCTCCGGCTCGCTCAATGCCATGGCGGTGCAGAGGGCAAGCAGCCGCGCGAATTGCCGTTGCTTGTGCGCCTGGATCAGCAACCGGGCGGGGTGCTCAGCCTCGGGCAACTCGGCCAGGGTGTTGGTGAACGGGCAGCCCCGGTAATCCGAGCATTGCAGGTCAGTCACGATGAACTCAACAAAGCCCAGCAGTTGCTTGCGCGGTGAATCCGGGTGCTCCGATGCCAGTCGGTCGAAGACATCGCCATAGCTTTCAGTAAGCTGCTCAAGCCATTCCAGCACCAGCGCATCCTTGTTCTCGAAATGCCGGTAGACGGTCATTTTCGTCGAGGCCGCCCGCTCGGCGATGGCGTCCATGCTGACCCGCGTAATCCCTTGCTCCCTGAACAACACCGTCGCAGCATCGATGATGCGTTCCCGGGGCGGCAGTTGGGGTGTCCGTTGTGGGCGCATGAATAATCTCCGCTTGACATCGATACCTGTAAGTATCGCATGATACTGATAGGTATCGTCAGATACCATCCAGTATCGATCATACTCAATGGGAGACTGCCATGCACCTGTCCGACTACGCTGTTCACGATGCCACGGGCCTGAGTCAACTGATCCAGGCCAAACAGGTCAGCCCAAGCGAGGTGCGTGCGGCGGCCTTCCACGCCATCGAGGCCCTCAATCCGCAAATTAATGCACTGGTTGAAACCTGGAACGATGAGCCTGCCCCCCACGCCGGTGTGTTTTCAGGCGTGCCGGTGCTGATCAAGGACCTGGGCATTACTGCCAAGGGGCGTCGCAACGAACTGGGCAGCGCGTTGGCACTCGGCTGCACCGCCGAAGGCGATTCACAGCTCATGAGCCGCTTGCGTTTCGCCGGACTTGTGCCGCTTGGCCGAACCACCACACCGGAGTTCGCTGCAAGCACCACCACCGAAAGCCGACTTTATGGACCCACCCGTAATCCCTGGAATGTAGAACGAAGCGCCGGAGGCTCAAGTGGCGGTTCGGCAGCCGCCGTCGCGGCCGGCATGGTACCCATCGCTCACGCAACCGATGGCGGCGGCTCCATCCGGGTACCTGCCTCGCTGTGTGGCCTGTTCGGCTTGAAACCCAGCCGCGGGCGAGTGCCCATGGGGCCGGACGTGGATGAAGTCTGGAGCGGCCTTGCGGTGCACGGCGTACTGACACGCTCGGTGCGTGACAGTGCGGCCCTGCTGGACGCTGTGCATGGCAGCGCAGTCGGTGACCCGTTCCACATTGCGTCGCCGCCGACCAGCTTTCTGGAACAATCCCGGCTTGAGCCCCACGCATTGCGTATCGGTGTGCACACTCGCCCGCTCAATGGCCAAGCGCTGCACCCAGCGGTGCAAATCGCATTGGAGCAGACGATGCGACATCTCGAGGCGCTTGGGCACCAGGTCGAGGAAGTCGAGCCGGATATTGGCGTGAGCTGGGAGGCTTTTGTCGAGCTGAATGGGCGCTTCTGGTCGTCCAATACCGCCGCCTGGATCGACACCATTGCAGCCGCAACCGGACGTAGTATCGATGCTGAACACCTTGAGCCCGCTACCTTGGCGCTGTACCGATACGGCAAGACGCTAAGTGCCACCGAACTGTTGGGTGCGTTGCACGAACGCAATATTGTCACCCGAACGCTCGGCGGCTTTTTCGAGGATTACGATCTGCTGCTGTCACCGACCTTGCCAGGCTTGGCACCGATGATCGGTCAATACAATGCACAGCAAGCGCATCTGGACGGACGAGGCTGGATGAACCATGTGTTCAACCAGTCACCGTTCACCGCGCTGGCGAACGTCACCGGCGCACCGGCTATGTCGGTTCCGCTGTTACAAGACCCTCAAACCGGTTTGCCTATTGGCATGCAGTTCATGGGCAAGTTCGGCGCTGAGGGCGTGTTACTGGGGTTGGCTGGGCAGCTTGAACGTGAGTGTGCGTGGGCCGGTCGGCGGCCGGGCGTGTGGGCGGGTAAGCTCTGATAGAGGCTCGAACGGGCGCGGTAATAGGTGGCGTTCTCAGGTTTTTCGCGAGCAAGCTCGCTCCTACAGTAAATGCGGTGCAGCCTAGCCGTGTACTACGGGCTCTTTAAGCAGTGATCTCGACATAGCTAGACTCTCCGCCTCCTGTCGCACCCGATAGCCAGCCCCAAACAAAACTCAACGTCGTGCGCCCGGCGTGATCCACGCCTACCGTGCCACGAGACCACCCAGCAAGCAGTTCCCCTTCCAGAGTCAGGCACTGATACAGCAGCTCGATGGTATCTGGACCGGTCACCCGTCCGACTTGAGTACCCAGGCGAATCCGGCCCCCCTGGTAAGTGCTCGAAATCGCGTCATCTTCGACTTGGTAGTGAAATACGGTGCCGGTGCCGGACAGTCCCTGAGCGTTGTCGGCGACTACAAACCGGCGATTGTGCAGACGTGCGTAGACAGTAGGATTTTGCATCAGTCGACATCCTTGAATTGAGCGAATTCAAAACGTAAAAAAGGGGCTGTTGAAAACAGCCCCTTTTTGGGTAGATCAGTGAGGCTTACTCCACCGTCACCGACTTCGCCAGGTTGCGCGGCTGGTCAACGTCGGTGCCTTTAAGCACGGCAACGTAGTACGACAGCAACTGCAGCGGGATGGTGTAGAGGATCGGCGACAGGGTGTCGTGGATGTGCGGCATGTTGATCACGTGAGTGCCTTCACCGTTGGTCATGCCTGCCTTTTCGTCGGCAAACACGATCAGTTGGCCGCCGCGGGCGCGGACTTCCTGCAGGTTGGACTTGAGCTTTTCCAGCAGTTCGTTGTTCGGCGCCACGGTGACCACCGGCATGTCGTCATCCACCAGGGCCAACGGGCCGTGTTTCAGCTCGCCAGCTGGATAGGCTTCGGCGTGGATGTACGAGATTTCCTTGAGTTTGAGCGAACCTTCCATCGCTACCGGGTACTGCGCGCCACGGCCGAGGAACAGGGTGTGGTTTTTGTCGGCAAACAGCTCGGCGACTTTTTCCACGGTGCTGTCCATGGCCAGGGCTTCACCCAGGCGGGTCGGCAGGCGGCGCAGTTCTTCCACCAGGGTGGCTTCAATGCCTTCGGCCAGGGTGCCGCGCACTTGGCCGAGGGACAAGGTCAGCAGCAACAGGCCAACCAGCTGGGTGGTGAAGGCTTTGGTCGACGCTACGCCGATTTCGCGACCGGCCTGGGTCAGCAGGGTCAGGTCGGATTCACGCACAAGGGAGCTGATGCTGACGTTGCAGATTGCCAGGCTGGCGAGGAAGCCTAGCTCTTTGGCATTGCGCAGGGCAGCCAGGGTGTCGGCGGTTTCGCCGGACTGGGAGATGGTCACGAACAGGGTGTCTGGCTGCACCACCACCTTGCGGTAGCGGAATTCGCTGGCGACTTCGACCTGGCACGGGATGCCGGCCAGTTCTTCCAGCCAGTAACGCGCAACCATGCCGGCGTGGTAGCTGGTGCCGCAGGCGACGATCTGCACGTTGCGCACTTTGGCGAACAGCTCGGCGGCTTGTGGGCCGAAGGCGTTGACCAATACTTGGTTCTGGCTCAGGCGACCTTCCAGGGTGCGCTGCACCACAGACGGCTGCTCGTGGATTTCCTTGAGCATGAAGTGGCGGAACTCGCCCTTGTCGGCGGCTTCGGCACCGTCGCGGTATTGCACAGCTTCGCGCTCGACGGACTGACCGTTCACGTCCCAGATCTGCACGCTTTCACGGCGGATGTCGGCGATGTCGCCTTCTTCCAGGTACATGAAGCGGTCGGTGACCTGGCGCAGGGCGAGTTGGTCGGAGGCCAGGAAGTTTTCCCCCAGGCCCAGGCCGATCACCAATGGGCTGCCGCTGCGTGCGGCAACCAGGCGGTCAGGCTGGCTGGCGCTGATCACGGCCAGGCCGTAGGCGCCGTGCAGTTCCTTGACCGTGGCCTTGAGGGCGGTGGTCAGGTCGCTGTGGTCCTTGAGCTTGTGGTTGAGCAGGTGGGCGATGACTTCGGTGTCGGTGTCCGACGTGAACACATAGCCCAGGCCCTTGAGTTGGTCGCGCAGCACTTCGTGGTTTTCGATGATGCCGTTGTGCACCACCGCCAGGTCACCCGAGAAGTGTGGGTGAGCGTTACGCTCGCACGGCGCACCGTGGGTGGCCCAACGGGTGTGGGCGATACCCAGGCGCCCAACCAGCGGCTCGCCGGCCAGGGCCTGGTCCAACTCGCTGACTTTGCCCGGACGGCGCATGCGCTCGAGCTTGCCGGCGTTGGTGAAGACGGCCACACCGGCGCTGTCATAGCCGCGGTATTCCAGGCGCTTGAGGCCTTCGAGCAGGATGGGAGTTACGTTACGTTCGGCGACTGCGCCAACAATTCCACACATGGTATTTCTCCTAGATGACTGCCGCGCATATCAGCGTAATGCCGCGGGCTTGGATCTGGTCGCGGGCCTCGAGCGGCAGGCGATCATCGGTGATAAGGGTATGGACACTGCTCCAGGGCAGTTCCAGGTTGGGAATCTTGCGGCCGATCTTGTCGGATTCGACCATCACCACGACTTCACGGGCGACCTCGGCCATGACGCGGCTCAGGCCCAATAACTCGTTGAACGTGGTGGTACCGCGCTGCAGATCGATGCCGTCGGCGCCGATGAACAGTTGATCGAAATCGTAGGAGCGCAGCACCTGCTCGGCGACCTGGCCCTGGAACGAATCCGAATGCGGGTCCCAGGTACCGCCGGTCATCAGCAGCACCGGTTCATGCTCCAGCTCGCTCAAGGCGCGGGCCACGTTCAGGGAATTGGTCATGACCACCAGGCCGGGTTGATGGCCCAGTTCAGGGATCATCGCGGCGGTGGTACTGCCGCTGTCGATGATGATGCGCGCGTGCTCACGCAACCGCGCCACGGCCGCACGGGCGATGGCGCGCTTGTAGGCAGAGACCGGTTGAGCCGCGTCGCCCACCAGCTCATGAGGCATGGTGATCGCGCCACCGTAGCGGCGCAGAAGCAGGCCATTGCTTTCGAGGGCGGCCAGGTCCTTGCGGATGGTCACCTCCGAAGTTTCGAAACGCTTGGCCAGTTCGTCCACGCTGACTTCGCCCTGTTCATTGAGCAAGGTCAGGATATTGTGGCGACGTTGGGGGGTATTTCGTTTCGACATGGCGATGGTAAGTTTCGGTTCGAAAGATAACGAAGGCAATCAAAACCTATTCGGAACTCATCGTCAAGCGTTTGGAAGAGATTCTTCAGACGACACGAGCAAATGTGGGAGGGGGCTTGCTCCCGATTGCGGCAGATCAGTCAACTTTTACATCGACTGGACCACCGCTATCGGGGGCAAGCCCCCTCCCACATTTGGATATCACTGCTGAGGGAGCAGTGGATAACTCAGGTCTTGTTGATTTTGACCGGTCGCTTCCAGCCGTCGATGTTGCGCTGGCGGGCGCGGGCGACTGCCAGTTGGGACTTATCCACATCCTGATTGATGGTTGAGCCCGCAGCGGTGTTGGAACTATCACCGATAGTGACGGGTGCGACCAGCGAGTTGTTGGAGCCGATGAACACGTCCTCGCCAATGGTGGTCTGGTGCTTATTGGCGCCGTCGTAGTTACAGGTGATCGTGCCAGCGCCAACGTTGGTGCGCGCACCGATCACCGCATCGCCCAGGTAGGTGAGATGCCCAACCTTGGCGCCTTCGCCCAGGTGAGCATTTTTCAGTTCGACAAAGTTACCCACATGGGCCTTGGCTTCCAGCACGCTGCCAGGACGCAGCCGCGCAAACGGACCGGCATCGCTGCCCTCGCCCATCACCGCGCCGTCGATATGGCTGTTGGCCTTGACCACGACACCTTTGCGCAGCGTGCTGTCCTTGATCACGCAGTTCGGGCCGATCACCACGCCGTCCTCGATGACCACACGGCCTTCGAGGATCACGTTGATGTCGATCAGCACGTCGCGGCCCACCGTCACTTCACCGCGTACATCGAAACGCGCCGGGTCACGCAGGGTTACGCCCTGGGCCATCAGGCGGCGCCCTTCACGCAGCTGATAGTGGCGCTCCAACTCGGCCAGTTGCTTACGGTCGTTGGCGCCCTGCACTTCCATCGGGTCGTGGGGCTGTTCGGTGGCGACCACCAGGCCATCACTGACTGCCATCTCGATGACGTCGGTGAGGTAGTACTCGCCTTGGGCGTTGTTGTTGGACAGGCGGCTCATCCAGTCGGCGAGGCGATTGGCCGGCACCGCGAGAATCCCGGTGTTGCCTTCGGTGATGGCGCGCTGGGCTTCACTGGCATCCTTGTGCTCGACAATGGCCGCGACCTTGCCCTCGGCGTCCCGCACGATGCGCCCGTAGCCGGTGGGGTCGTCCAGCTCGACGGTGAGCAGGCCCATCTGGCCAGGCACCACATGCTTGAGCAGGCGTTGCAGGGTTTCCACTTCGATCAGCGGCACATCACCGTACAGGATCAGCACGGTGTCAGCGGTGATGAACGGCACCGCTTGCGCGGTGGCATGGCCAGTGCCCAGTTGCTTGTCCTGCAAGACGAAATTCAAGTCGTCTGCGGCCAGACGCTCACGTACCACATCCGCACCGTGCCCGATGACGACGTGAATGCGCTGCGGGTCCAACTGCCGGGCACTGTGGATAACATGGCCAAGCATGGAATTGCCTGCGACCGGGTGCAGTACCTTGGGCAAGGCCGAACGCATGCGGGTGCCCTGGCCAGCGGCGAGAATTACGATTTCAAGAGACATGAATGGCTACCAATCCTGGGCGGTCCGGCTTCAGACCAAAGAAGTGTTTTGCAAAAAAGAAAAAGGGTAGCCGAGGCTACCCTTTTTAATCAATCACGCGTGAAGCGTAACGGCAACGCCGCTTACTTCTTGCGAATCTGCTGGAGCGTCCGCAGCTGGGCTGCGGCCTCGGCCAGACGGACTGCAGCAGCGCTGTAGTCGAAGTCTGCGCCTTTTTCGTTCAGCGCCTTCTCGGCAGCCTTTACGGCTTCCTGAGCGGAGGCTTCATCCAGGTCGCCAGCACGTTGCACGGTATCGGCAAGTACCTTGACCATGTTCGGCTGAACCTCGAGGAAACCGCCAGAGATGTAGAACACCTCCTTTTCCCCGCCTTGCTTGGTCAGAGTGATCGGACCTGGCTTCAAGCTGGTGATCAACGGCGCGTGGCCCATGGCAATACCCAGGTCACCCAGGTCGCCGTGTGCAATCACCATTTCTACCAGACCGGAGAAGATTTCCCCTTCCGCGCTGACGATATCGCAATGGACTGTCATAGCCATCTGATTGCCTCAACCTGATGAGCGCCCGTTTCCGGGCGCCAGGATTACAGTTTCTTGGCTTTCTCGATCGCTTCTTCGATGCCGCCAACCATGTAGAACGCTTGTTCTGGCAGGTGGTCGTAGTCACCGTTGAGGATGCCTTTGAAGCCAGCAATGGTGTCTTTCAGGGAAACGTATTTACCCGAGGCACCGGTGAAGACTTCAGCCACGAAGAACGGCTGCGACAAGAAACGCTGGATCTTACGAGCACGGTTTACCAACTGCTTGTCGGCTTCCGACAGCTCGTCCATACCCAGGATCGCAATGATGTCCTTCAATTCTTTGTAGCGCTGCAGCACGTACTGAACGCCGCGAGCGGTGTCGTAGTGCTCCTGGCCGATCACGTTCGGGTCCAGCTGGCGCGAAGTCGAGTCGAGTGGATCGACCGCTGGGTAGATACCCAGGGAAGCGATGTCACGGGACAGAACGACGGTGGCGTCCAAGTGGGCGAAGGTGGTGGCTGGCGACGGGTCGGTCAAGTCATCCGCAGGTACGTATACCGCTTGGATCGAAGTGATCGAACCTTCCTTGGTCGAAGTGATACGTTCTTGCAGAACGCCCATCTCTTCAGCCAGGGTCGGCTGGTAACCTACTGCCGACGGCATACGGCCGAGCAGTGCGGATACTTCAGTACCGGCCAGGGTGTAACGATAGATGTTGTCGACGAACAGCAGAACGTCGTTACCTTCGTCACGGAATTTCTCGGCCATGGTCAGGCCGGTCAGGGCTACGCGCAGACGGTTACCCGGCGGCTCGTTCATCTGACCGTAAACCAGTGCCACTTTGTCCAGAACGTTGGAGTCCTTCATCTCGTGGTAGAAGTCGTTACCCTCACGGGTACGCTCACCCACACCGGCGAACACGGAGTAACCGCTGTGCTCGATGGCGATGTTACGGATCAGTTCCATCATGTTTACGGTCTTGCCTACACCGGCACCACCGAACAGACCGACTTTACCGCCCTTGGCGAACGGGCAAACCAGGTCGATAACCTTGATGCCGGTTTCCAGCAGGTCGTTGCCGCCCGCTTGCTCGGCGAACGAAGGTGCTGGACGGTGAATGCCCCAGCGCTCTTCGGTGTCGATCGGGCCAGCTTCGTCGATCGGGTTGCCCAGTACGTCCATGATCCGGCCCAGGGTCGCTTTACCGACCGGTACGGAGATGGCTGCGCCAGTGTCGACAACGTCCAGACCGCGCTTCAAGCCTTCGGTGGAACCCATCGCAATGGTACGAACTACGCCGTCGCCCAGCTGCTGCTGAACTTCCAGAGTAGTTTCCGCGCCTTGTACTTTCAGCGCGTTGTAGATGCTCGGTACGCTGTCGCGTGGGAATTCCACGTCGATAACGGCGCCGATGATTTGAACGATACGTCCGCTACTCATAGCTGGATCCTCTGAATATTTGAACCGTTAAACCGCGGCAGCGCCGCCGACGATTTCCGAGATCTCTTGGGTGATCGCAGCCTGACGCGCCTTGTTGTAGATCAGCTGCAAATCGTTGATCAGATCACCGGCGTTATCGGTAGCGTTTTTCATCGCGATCATCCGCGCCGCTTGTTCAGCTGCGTTGTTCTCGACCACCGCCTGGTACACCTGCGACTCCACGTAGCGCACCATCAAGCCGTCAAGCAGCTCTTTGGCGTCTGGTTCGTAGAGGTAGTCCCAGTGGTGCTTGAGTTCCTGATCCGGAGTCGCCACCAGTGGAATCAATTGCTCCACGGTTGGCTGCTGGGTCATGGTGTTGATGAACTTGTTGGATACCACGGAAAGGCGGTCAATCCGGCCTTCCAGGTACGCATCCAGCATCACCTTCACACTGCCGATCAAATCATTGATCGACGGCTCTTCACCCAGGTGGCTGATAGCTGCAACGACGTTACCGCCGAAGTTACGGAAAAAGGCCGCACCCTTGCTACCCACAACACACAGATCGATCTCGACGCCTTTTTCGCGGTTTACCGCCATGTCCTTGACCAGGGCCTTGAACAGGTTGGTATTCAGGCCACCACACAGACCACGGTCACTGCTCACTACCACATAACCCACGCGCTTGACTTCGCGCTCGATCATGAACGGGTGGCGGTATTCCGGGTTGGCGTTGGCCAGATGCCCAATTACCTGGCGGATACGTTCCGCATAAGGACGGCTGGCTGCCATGCGCATTTGTGCCTTGCGCATTTTGCTGACCGCCACTTTTTCCATGGCGCTGGTAATCTTTTGCGTGCTTTTGATGCTCGCAATCTTACTGCGAATCTCTTTTGCGCCTGCCATGTAACACCTATCAGGTTAGCAAGCGGGAGCCTTGCGGCTCCCGCTGCGGCTTACCAGGTTTGGGTGGCCTTGAACTTCTCGATACCGGCTTTCATGCCAGCGTCGATATCGTCATTGAAGTCACCCTTCACGTTGATCTTCGCCATCAATTCGGCGTGATCGCGGTTGAAGTAAGCAATCAGCGCTTGTTCAAAGCTGCCGACCTTGGCGATTTCAACGTCGGTCAGGAACCCACGCTCAGCGGCATACAGCGACAACGCCATGTCAGCGATCGACATCGGGGCGTATTGCTTCTGCTTCATCAGCTCGGTAACGCGCTGACCATGTTCAAGTTGCTTACGGGTCGCTTCGTCCAGGTCAGAAGCGAACTGGGCGAATGCCGCCAGTTCACGGTACTGAGCCAGAGCGGTACGGATACCACCGGAGAGCTTCTTGATGATCTTGGTCTGAGCGGCACCACCCACACGGGATACCGAAACACCGGCGTTCACTGCAGGACGGATGCCTGAGTTGAACATGGCCGATTCCAGGAAGATCTGACCGTCGGTGATGGAAATCACGTTGGTCGGAACGAACGCGGAAACGTCGCCAGCCTGGGTTTCGATGATCGGCAGTGCGGTCAGGGAACCGGTTTTGCCGGTCACTGCGCCGTTGGTGAACTTCTCTACGTACTCTTCGGAAACGCGGGATGCGCGCTCCAGCAGACGGGAGTGGAGATAGAACACGTCGCCTGGATAGGCTTCACGGCCTGGTGGACGGCGCAGCAGCAGGGAAATCTGGCGGTAAGCCACTGCTTGCTTGGACAGATCGTCATAAACGATCAGCGCGTCTTCACCGCGGTCGCGGAAGAATTCACCCATGGTGCAACCGGAGTACGGTGCCAGGAATTGCAGCGCAGGAGATTCCGAAGCACTGGCAGCCACGATGATCGTGTTGGCCAGGGCGCCGTTTTCTTCCAGCTTGCGAACCACGTTGGCGATGGTCGATTGCTTCTGACCGATCGCTACGTAGACGCAGAAAATGCCGCTGTTCTTCTGGTTGATGATCGCGTCGATCGCCAGAGCGGTTTTACCGATCTGACGGTCACCGATGATCAGCTCACGCTGGCCACGGCCGACCGGAATCATGGCATCGACAGCCTTGTAGCCAGTCTGTACAGGCTGGTCTACCGACTTACGCCAGATCACGCCTGGAGCAACTTTCTCGACCGCGTCGGTCTCGGTGTTGCCCAGTGGACCTTTACCGTCAACAGGGTTACCCAGTGCGTCGACGACGCGGCCCAGCAGTTCCTTACCTACCGGAACTTCCAGGATGCGGCCTGTGCACTTGGCGCTCATGCCTTCGGCCAGACTGGTGTAGGCGCCCAATACAACGGCACCTACGGAGTCTTGCTCCAGGTTGAGGGCCATACCGTAGACGCCGCCCGGAAACTCGATCATCTCGCCGTACATAACGTCGGCCAGACCGTGAATCCGCACGATGCCGTCAGATACGCTGACGACAGTGCCTTCGTTACGGGCTTGGGAGGTCACATCGAGCTTGTCGATGCGGCCCTTGATAATTTCACTTATTTCGGAAGGATTGAGTTGCTGCATTGCTCTGCTGCCCCTTCAAACTCAAGATTTCAATGCTTCGGCAAGTTTCGCGATTTTGCCGCGAATCGAGCCATCGATAACCAGGTCGCCGGCACGGATAACGACACCACCAATCAGGGATGCGTCCTCCGAAGCTTGCAGGCGCACTTCCCGATTGAGTCGTGCACTGAGAACCTTGGCGAGTTTGTCTTGCTGTTCTTGGTTCAATGCAAAAGCACTGGTCACTTCAACGTCTACCGACTTCTCTGCTTCGGCCTTGTACAGGTCGAACAGAGCGGCGATCTCCGGCAATAGCGGGAGACGGTCGTTTTCGGCAACGACGTGGATGAAGTTCTGCACCTTCACATCAAACTTGTCGCCGCACACTTCAATAAAAGTGGCGGCCTTGTCTGCGCTCGTCAGGCGCGGGGCCTTGAGCACGCGCTGCATGGTGTCGTCTTGCGACACTGCTGCAGCCAGGCCGAGCATGGCTGACCAAGAGGCCAGCTGCTGGTGGGCCTGGGCGTGCTCGAAGGCTGCCTTAGCGTAAGGTCGGGCCAACGTGGTCAGTTCTGCCATGATCGCCCTCGCTTAAATTTCAGCAGCCAGTTTATTAACCAGCTCCGCGTGCGCGTTTTGATCGATTGTGGCACCAAGGATCTTCTCGGCACCGCCGACCGCCAGAGCACCCAGTTGGGCACGCAGCGCGTCTTTGACGCCATTCAGTTCCTGTTCGATCTCGGCATGAGCCGAAGCCTTGACACGGTCAGCTTCGACGCGGGCTTTTTCAACAGCCTCTTCGACGATCTGGTTACCGCGCTTCTTGGCTTGCTCAATGATCTCAGCTGCCTGTGCTTTAGCTTCGCGCAGTTGATGACCCACTTTCTCTTGGGCCAACTCCAGGTCGCGAGCTGCACGGCTGGCAGCGTCCAAACCATCCGCGATCTTCTTCTGACGTTCGTGCAAAGCCGCGATGACCGGAGGCCACACGAACTTCATGCAAAACACTACAAAAATGAAGAACGCAACGGATTGGCCAATCAGGGTTGCATTAATGTTCACGCCAACACCTCGCTCATTCGTTGTCCATCACCCTAATCACTCGAAACGTCGAGTGATTAGCCAGCGAGTTGACCAACGAAGGGGTTCGCGAAGGTGAAGAACAGGGCAATACCAACGCCGATCATGGTTACGGCGTCGAGCAGGCCGGCAACGATGAACATTTTAACTTGCAGCATTGGAACCATTTCTGGCTGACGCGCTGCGCCTTCCAGGAATTTGCCGCCCAGCAGGCCGAAACCAATGGCAGTACCCAGGGCGCCCAGGCCGATCAACAGTGCAACAGCGATAGCGGTTAGACCAACTACAGTTTCCATCTTTCCTCCCGACTTTTACGTCGTATGGTTTAGGTTTTTTAGATTTTAAAGCGGTAAAACAAATCGTTTCATAGCCCTGGAGGGCCACCTTCCCGTTTCACCGGGAAGGACATCAGACTAGTCGAGACTGGCCTTAATGGTTCTCTTCGTGCGCCATCGACAGGTAGACGATGGTCAGCATCATGAAGATGAAGGCCTGCAGGGTGATGATCAGGATGTGGAACACAGCCCACGCCCACTGCAGAACGATGCCCAGGCCGCTAAGCCAGAGCAGACCGCTGCCGAACATCACAGCGATCAGAATGAACACCAGCTCGCCGGCATACATGTTGCCGAACAGTCGCAAGGCCAGGGAAATCGGCTTGGCGACCAGGGTCACGAATTCCAGCAGGAAGTTCACCGGGATCAGCAGGGCTTGAACGAAGATGTTCTTGCTGCCGAACGGATGCAGGGTCAGCTCGCCGATGAAACCGCCGATGCCCTTGACCTTGATGCTGTAGAAGATGATCAACGCGAATACCGACAGGGCCATGCCCAGGGTAGCGTTCGGGTCTGTGGTCGATACGGCACGGAATGGAATGTGCGCGTCGCCGGAGATCAGGATGGCCAACTGAGGAATCCAGTCCACCGGGATCAGGTCGACAGCGTTCATCAGGAACACCCAGACGAAGATGGTCAGTGCCAACGGTGCAATCACCGGGCTACGGCCATGGAAGCTGTCTTTCACGCTGCCATCGACGAATTCGACCAATACTTCAACGAAGTTCTGCAAAGCACCTGGCTGACCGGAAGTCGCCTTTTTTGCCGCCATGCGGAAAATCAGGACGAAGATCAGGCCCAATGCGACCGACCAGCCCAGAGTATCCAGGTGGAAAGCCCAGAAGCCCATTTCCTTGGCCTCTGCTGCGGTGTGGGCAAAGCCCCAGCCGCCGTTGGGAAGCTGACCGAAGGTCAGGTTCTGCAAGTGGTGCTGGATATAGCCCGAAGCGGTTGTTTCTGCCATGGTTGCCTCAAACGCCCTAAGGTTTCGAAAGTCTTGTTTTCATTAGCAGGGGAGCGAACCAGCTGACCAATTGGGTCAACACGAAGACGCCAAATACAGCCAGCGGCGCCAATGGCTTCACACCTGCAAAGGTCAGTGCAAACAGCACTGCCGTCAAAATCAGTTTCCCCGCCTCGCCGGCATAAAAAGACCGGACGATAGCCTGGGCTGCTCGGGCGCCGGAAAACCGAAAGGCCCTGTGAGCAAAATACATATTGGGCAGCAAGGCTATCAGGCCTCCGCAGAGTCCTGAATATCCGGCTACGACTCCATGCCAGTACCAAAGCGCCAATGCGGCGATCAGCAAAATGACAAGTTGAGCCAATAGAACCGGAAAAACGGCCAAGCGATGGAACGGCAACGTGTTTGGCGTGCGGGTTTCCATCACTCTTGCTCCTCAATGGTCGGCTGCCGGAAATCAATAACTTGGCATACTTTGTGCCGACAAAATGCGCGCAGAGTATAGGGGCGGTTCTGCCCCTATTCAACTGCCGGGTAGTGATTTCCGATCACGCGCTACATGAGCAATTGTTTCAGCGAATGTTTCAACGGATATGGGCAAGCACACCTTGAAGCTCGTCGAGGGAGTTATATCCGATAACCAATTGCCCTTTACCTTTCTTGCCGTGGCGAATTTGCACCGCAGAGCCTAGCCGTTCGGCCAGGCGCTGCTCGAGGCGCGCGATATCCGGATCAGGTTTGGCGGTTTCGACCGGTGCAGGTTTGCCGCTCAACCATTGGCGTACCAACGCTTCGGTCTGACGAACGGTAAGCCCGCGTGCGACAACGTGACGCGCCCCTTCAACCTGTTGATTTTCCGGCAAACCGAGCAAAGCACGGGCGTGACCCATTTCCAGGTCGCCGTGGGACAACATGGTCTTGATGACTTCCGGCAGCGCGATCAAACGCAGCAGGTTGGACACAGTCACGCGGGATTTACCCACCGCATCGGCCACTTGTTGCTGGGTCAGCTGGAATTCGTGCTGCAAACGTTGCAACGCGATGGCTTCCTCGATCGGGTTGAGGTCTTCACGCTGGATGTTTTCGATCAATGCCATGGCGATGGCCGTTTCATCGGGTACGTCGCGCACCATCGCCGGGATGGTTTCCTTGCCTGCCTGCTGGCTGGCGCGCCAGCGACGTTCGCCGGCGATGATTTCAAAGCGGCCGCTGCCAATGGGGCGCACCACGATCGGCTGCATCACACCCTGGGCCTTGATCGAGTTGGCCAGCTCTTCCAGCGCCTGCGGGTCCATGTCCCGGCGCGGCTGGTATTTGCCGCGCTGGATCAGGTCCAGGGGCAAGTGCTGCAGCTCACGTTCGTCGGCCTGCACCGCTTGCTCTTCCAGCGAAGTGACGGTCGGACCACTCAGGAGTGCATCCAGTCCACGTCCGAGACCTCGTTTTTTGACGGCCATGGGGATTCCTTAAGTTGGCTGGGCTGCAGCGGTGCGTGAATTGCGACGTTGGCGACGCACCATCTCACCGGCCAGCGCCAGGTAGGCAATGGCGCCACGGGATGATTTGTCGTAGGCCAGCGCCGGCATGCCGTAGCTTGGCGCTTCGGCCAGGCGAATGTTGCGTGGAATCACCGTGTCGTAGAGCTGGTCGCCGAAATGTTCCTTGAGCTGCGCCGACACATCGTTCATCAGGCTCAGGCGCGGGTCATACATGGTCCGCAGCAGGCCTTCGACTTTCAGGTTCGGGTTGAGCAATTCGGCGATACGCTTGATGTTATCCACAAGGTCGCTCAGGCCTTCGAGCGCAAAGTACTCGCACTGCATGGGGATGATCACCCCATCGGCGGCAACCAGAGCGTTGAGCGTGAGCATCGACAGCGACGGCGGGCAGTCGATCAGGATGTAGTCGTAATTCTCGCGGATCGGCGCCAAGGCGCTGCGCAGACGGCTTTCCTTCATCTGCATTTCCAGCAGCACCACTTCCGCCGCAGTCAGGTCGCGGTTGGCCGGCAGCAGTTGATAACCGCCATGCTCGGAATAGTGCATGGCCTGGCCCAGGTCGCACTCGCCGATCAGCAAGTCGTAGACCGAGTTTTCCAGGCCGTGTTTATCCACACCGCTACCCATGGTGGCGTTGCCCTGTGGATCGAGATCGATCAGCAGCACCCGGCGCTTGGTCGCGACCAGGGATGCTGCGAGGTTGATGCAGGTGGTGGTTTTGCCCACGCCACCTTTCTGGTTCGCTATCGCGAATACCTTAGCCATTCTTGCTTGTGTTCCCAATCATGCCGTGCGGCGCAGTATCAGCAGATGGCGTTGGCCTTGGCAACCGGGTACGGCCAAGGCGTGTTCGCTATCGAGGTGGAAGTCTGCCGGCAATGCTAACAGCTCGTCGCTTGGATGGACGCCCTTCATTGCCAGCCAGCGGGTATCGCGGTCGCCAAGGTGGCGAGTCCAGTTGCTGAAGTTCTCCATGCTGCTGAACGCCCGGGAAACAATTCCGTTGAAGGGCTGCTCAGGCGTAAAGGCTTCGACGCGACTGTGGATAACCTGCAGGTTGTCCAGCTTGAGTTCCAGTTTGACCTGGGTCAGGAAGCGGGTTTTCTTGCCGTTGCTGTCCAGGCAGGTGACCTGTGACTCTGGAAACAGGATGGCCAGCGGTATGCCAGGCATGCCGCCGCCGCTGCCGACGTCCAACCAGCGACCGTTTTCGATAAACGGCATCACGCTCAAGCTGTCGAGCAAATGGCGCGAGACCATTTCGTCCGGATCACGCACTGCGGTCAGGTTGTAAGCCTTGTTCCATTTGATCAACAGGGCCAGGTAGCCCAACAGCAGGGCGTGCTGGGCTTCGGTCAGGCCGACACCCAACTGGCGCGCACCTGTGGATAACTCTTCGGCGTGTTGCGAGGTGACCAACGAACTCAAGCGCTTTGCTCCAACTGACGGCCCGCGCCGCGTTTTTTCAAATGAATCATCAACAGCGAAATCGCTGCCGGCGTCACGCCAGGTATACGCGAAGCCTGGCCGAGCGTTTCCGGCCGAGTTATCCCCAGCTTGCTCTGAATTTCCTTCGACAGCCCGGAAATCCCGGTGTAATCGATATCCACAGGCAGCTTGGTGTCTTCACTGGCGCGCAGGCGGGCGATCTCGTCCTGCTGGCGATCAATGTAACCGGCGTATTTGGTCTTGATTTCCACCTGTTCGGCGACCTGTGGATCTTCTGCGCCGCCGCCGGTCACTTCGACCAGGCCAGCGTAATCGATTTCCGGACGCGACAGCAGGTTCAGCAAGTTGTATTCGTGAGTCAGGGGTGTGCCAAATTTTTCGGCTATCGCATCGCCCTGTTCAGTGCCGGGGCGGACCCAGGTGCTTTTCAGGCGCTGCTCTTCGAGAGTGATGCTCTCGCGTTTTTTGCAAAAGGCCGCCCAGCGCGCGTCATCGACCAAACCCAGCTCGCGACCTTTTTCGGTCAGGCGCAGATCGGCATTGTCTTCGCGCAGGATCAGGCGATATTCCGCCCTGGACGTGAACATCCGGTACGGTTCCTGGGTTCCCAGGGTGATCAGGTCGTCAACCAATACGCCGATGTACGCTTCATCGCGACGCGGGCACCAGCTGTCTTTGCCCTGGGCACGCAATGCAGCGTTGGTGCCGGCGAGCAAACCCTGGGCGCCGGCTTCTTCGTAACCGGTGGTGCCGTTGATTTGCCCGGCGAAGAACAAACCGCCGATAACTTTGGTTTCCAGGCTGTACTTCAGGTCACGCGGATCGAAGTAGTCGTACTCGATGGCGTAGCCAGGGCGAACGATGTGGGCGTTTTCCATGCCGCGAATCGATTGCACGATCTGGATTTGCACGTCGAACGGCAGGGACGTGGAAATCCCGTTCGGGTACAGCTCGTGGGTGGTCAGGCCTTCGGGCTCGATGAAGACCTGGTGACTTTCCTTGTCGGCAAAGCGGTGGATCTTGTCTTCGATCGACGGGCAATAACGCGGGCCGATCCCTTCGATCACCCCGGAATACATCGGCGAACGGTCGAGGTTCGCGGCAATGATTTCGTGGGTACGGGCATTGGTGTGGGTAATCCAGCAACTGACTTGTTTCGGGTGCTGCTCCTTGGAACCCATGAACGACATGACCGGGATCGGTGTATCGCCGGCTTGTTCGGTCATCACCGAAAAATCCACAGAACGCCCGTCGATTCGCGGCGGGGTCCCGGTTTTCAAGCGGCCCACACGCAGCGGCAATTCACGCAAGCGTTTTGCCAGGGCAATCGACGGCGGATCGCCAGCGCGCCCGCCGGAATAGTTCTGCATGCCAATGTGGATAAGCCCGCCGAGGAAGGTACCGGTGGTCAACACCACGGATTCTGCGAAGAAACGCAGGCCCATTTGGGTGACAACGCCGCGTACCTGGTCCTGCTCGACGATCAGGTCGTCCGCTGCCTGTTGAAATATCCACAGGTTCGGCTGGTTTTCCAGAGTTTCACGTACCGCTGCCTTGTACAGAATGCGGTCGGCTTGTGCGCGGGTAGCACGCACGGCCGGGCCTTTGCGGCTGTTCAGCACGCGAAATTGAATACCACCTTTGTCGGTAGCCGTTGCCATCACGCCGCCAAGGGCATCGATTTCCTTGACCAGATGGCTTTTGCCGATGCCTCCGATGGCAGGGTTGCAACTCATGGCGCCGAGGGTTTCCACGTTATGCGTCAGCAACAGGGTTTTTACGCCCATGCGCGCTGACGCCAGTGCTGCCTCGGTACCGGCATGACCGCCGCCGATGACGATCACTTCAAAACGGGAAGGGAAATCCACCACGCACCTCGTGCCTGCTTATGTAGGTAATCAGGAATTGTTTGTTGAAAGAGTTTTAGAGCTTTGGCGGCAAGTATAGGGACTTAGCCCTGCCTAAAGAACCCTTTGCACAAAATTTAACCAGCTGTGGATGAATCACAGACAATAGAAATTAAAAGAGAGAAATATATTAAATCTTTGTTTTTATGTTTATTTCTACTGAGCACCTTTTCTGTGGATAGATCTCTACAGGCTTTGATTTACGTTGTGTACAGCGATTCAAAAGGTTGTGGTCATGTGCCAATGAGGGGGTTGGATAAGTGGCTTAAGCCTGTGGATTAAAGTGATGGTTATCCACAGGGCGGTTTTTGCTCAGGTTTCAGGCGTGGTTATCAACTGGGCCCAAGGGCGGTTATTCACAGGGCTTAAATCACGGAAACCACCGGCTCCAACCGCAGATTTGGCCTCAAGACATCTATTGTGGGAAAACGCGAGGACGGTTAATAATAGCGATTATCATTAACCTACCTTGTCGCGCCTATGTCCCCTCCTTCACACACGACAGCTGTGCAGCACATCTATGAGCAACACCATTCGTGGTTGCATGGGTGGCTCAAAGGCAAGCTGCATAACGCCTGCGATGCGGCCGATGTGGCCCACGATACGTTCGTGCGTATTCTGGGTGGGCGCGACGCTGTGCAGATCCTCGAACCACGGGATTACCTGGCGACCATCGCGAGAGGCCTGGTGATTGATCGCTATCGCCGGCACGCCATCGAGCAGGCCTATAAACAAACCCTGGCTGAGCGCCCTGAAGCCACCGCCATCAGTGAAGAAGACAAGGCAATCATCATTGAAACCCTGGTGTCTGTGGACAAGGCGCTGGCCGGTTTGGGGGAACGTGCACGGCGGATCTTCATGCTGTCGCAGATTGAAGGGCTGACTTATCAACAGATCGCCGATGATCTGCAGGTGTCATTGACCACGGTGAAGAAACACATGATTCGTGCGCTGACCGAGTGTTCGCTGATCATGGCCAGTCTGTAATGCCCGCGCCTGATCGCAAGACATTCGAGGCTGCAGCCGGCTGGTATGTGCAGTTTCAAGCGCAATCGCCGACGCCCGCCGAACGGCAAGCCTGGCAGCAATGGCTCAACGGGGATCCTTCCCATCAAGCGGCGTGGAGCCAACTGGAGCAGTTGCAGCGCAGCCTCGGCGCCCTGCCCCAGGACTTCACGCGGCGCGCCTTGACCACCACGCAACAACGCCGCCAGGTACTCAAGTGGATGCTGGTACTCGGCGGTACCGGGTATCTGGGCTGGAATGTTCAACGCCATACATCCCTGGGTAACGTATGGGCCGACTACCGAACGCCTGTGGGTAAACATCGGCGAATCGAACTGGCCGATGGCACTCAAGTTGATCTCAACACTGACACGGCCATTGATGTGCTGTTCGACGCACGCCAACGCTTGATTCGCCTGCGCGAGGGAGAGGTACTTATTCACAGCGGGAAGGGGGCCGGGTATCCGCCGTTATACGTGGAGACACGCCACGGCCGCGTGCAGGCGCTGGGCACTCGGTTTACCGTGCGTCAGTTTCCTGATTCCACTCGGGTCGGCGTTCTGGAGGACCGGGTCAACCTCTGCCCCGGCGACCAGCCCGACCGCAGCCGCACGCTGGGTGCGGGTGAATGCGCGGAATTTGACCGACACGCCATAAGGCCCACCCAGCACTATGGCCGCACACAAGCAGCTTGGACCGACGGTCAATTGATCGTGCTCGACGCCAGACTTGGCGATGTTATTGCTGAACTGGCGCGCTATCGGCCGGGCCTGATGCAGTGTGACCAGGCCTGCGCTGGCCTGCGTGTTTCCGGAGCGTTCCGCCTGGACTCGACAGACGCGGTACTGACCAACCTGCAGGCCACCCTGCCGATTCAGGTGAAGTACTTCACGCGCTATTGGGTGTCAGTCAACCGAATCGGCTGATTGAAAAAATAATCCACAGGGGGGTTATCTTTTTTTTATCTGGCGCGGCCCTTCAGGTAATCACGACGCTACCTTCAGGGCTTACCCATTTATGTGCCTTCCTACCCCGCTACGCCAGCGACTTTCCTGCCGCGCCCTTACCTACGGCCTGCTGCTCGCCACCTCCTGCGGTACGTTGTTATCCACAGGGGTCATGGCCGCCAGTACGACGCAACATTACGTCATCGCTGCCGGCCCACTGGACAGTGCACTGAGCCAGTTTGCCGCCAGGGCCAATGTGATTCTGTCGTTCTCGCCCCAACAGACTTCGCGTCTGACCACTTCCGGTCTGGATGGCGATTATTCGGTAGATCAAGGTTTCGCGCTGCTGCTGCAAAACTCGGGGTTGCAGGCCGTCGCCCAGGCGCCCGGCAGCTATGGCTTGCAAGCAATACCTATCGGCCAGCTCACTCTCGCACCGACGACCGTAAGCGCGTATCAATCGGATGGATTCGGTCAGGAACTGGCGCTGGATGTTGGCTACAAGGCGCAAAACAGCCGTATCGGCACCAAGACCAGTACGCCTCTGTCACAGACGCCTCGTTCGGTATCGGTGGTGACCGGGCAACGTATCAAGGATCAAAAATCGCAAACACTGACCGAAGTGCTCGGTTACGTACCCGGTATTTTCGCGCCGCCTTTTGCCGCAGGCGACGGGCTGGCGGGCGATCTGTTTTTCATTCGAGGCTTCAACGCTACGGACTATGGCTACGGCCTGCTCAGGGATGGACTACGCGTGCAAGGCAATCGGTACGACACCACCAGTGAGCCTTATGGCCTGGAGCGGGTCGAGGTTTTCCGCGGCCCTTCTTCGCTGCTCTACGGTGAAAACGCGCCGGGCGGCTTGGTCAACCTGGTCAGCAAACATCCGACCGCCAACCCCCAGGGCGAAGTGCAATTGGGGTACGGCTCGAACAACCGGCGCCAGATGGGTGTGGATATCTCCGGGCCGCTCAATGACAGTGACAATGTCCTCGGTCGCCTGGTGATGCTTGGCCGAAAATCCGATACCCAGACCGACCACGTACCGGACGATCGTATCTACATCGCCCCGTCCCTGACCCTGAATTTTGACGACTACAACACCCTGACCCTGTTGGCCAACTACCAGAAAGACCACACCAATCTGGAACTTGGCCTACCCGCTGCGGGCACCTTACTCACTAATCCCAACGGTAAGCTGTCCAAGCACACCATGCTCGGCGACCCGGATTGGAACACCTTTGAGCGTGAAGCCTGGAGCACTGGCTACGAGTTCAGCCATAGCTTCAACGACGATTGGCAGTTCCGCCAGAACTCGCGGTACATGCAGTCACGTATCGACCGCCATGAAACCTGGCCGAGCGCGCTGAATAACCGGGGCTTCGGCACCCAACTGAACATGACCGCCTACGACCGCTACAACAAATCCATGGTCTATTCCCTGGATAACCAGCTCGAAGGCAAATTCCAGGTCGGCGGGTTGGAAAACACTGTGTTGGTCGGCGCCAGCTACGACCGCACCTCGTTCAACCAGGATTGGGATGCCGGTTTCGCCGGTACCATCAATGTGTATAACCCCGTGTACCTGAGGGACCCGCTCACGCCGATCGCTGTGCAGAACACCTTGCTCGAGCAGCAAATGAAAGGCGTGTACGCCCAGATCCAAAGCAAGTACGACCACTGGCTGTTCCTGCTCGGTGGGCGGCAGGACTGGGTCGACAGCGATTTCCGCGACAAAGTGAACAAGGCCAGCAACATCAGCACCCAAGACCGCAAGTTCACCTACCAGGGTGGCGTGATGTACCAGTTCGACAACGGCCTGACGCCGTATGTCAGCTATTCCACCGCGTTCGTTCCGGTGCAGCAGATTTCCAACGCCGGCGCACCGTTGAAGCCGATCACCAGCAGCCAATATGAAGTGGGCGTGAAGTACGAGCCGATCGGCTGGGACACGGCGATGACACTCTCGGTGTACGACTTGCGCAAACAGGACGACACCTACCTCGATGCCACCACCAACAGTTATCGCCAGGTAGGTGAGAGCCGCGCCAAAGGTGTGGAAGTTGAAATCAACAGCGACCTTACGCCAAACCTGAATGTGACCGCGGCCTACACCTACACTGACGCACGGATTACCAAGGATTCCGCCACTTCCTTGGTAGAAGGGCATCAGATGACCGGCGTTCCGCGCAACCAGGCTTCGGTGTGGAGCAAATACCGCTTCCTCGACGGTCACCTTAAAGGCCTGTCTGTGGGCGGTGGCGTGCGTTATTTCGACAGCACCTTTTCCTACACGGCGCCTACGCTGTACGGGAAGCTGGATGCTGGAAGTGTCACGCTGGTGGATGCAGCGGTGGGGTATCAGATCGATTCGCACTGGTCAGTGGATGTGAACGCCAAGAACCTGTTCGACAAGGAGTATGTAGCCGGTTGCAACGACGCGGGGCGCTGCTATTGGGGCGACAGCCGTACCTTGCTGGGTACGGTGTCCTACAACTGGTAAGCGCGTGACTATTTGCCGATACAGAAGCTGGAAAAGATTCGCCCGAGCAAATCATCGGAACTGAACGCGCCGGTGATCTCCCCCAACAGCTGCTGCGCCTGACGCAAATCCTCAGCCAGCAGCTCCCCTGCCCCTGCCAGGGTCAGCTGTGCTCGCCCGTGCTCCAACGCCGCGCTGGCGTGGCGAAGCGCCTCCAGATGCCTGCGGCGTGCACTGAAGCTGCTCTCCGAGGTCTGCTCATAGCCCATGCACGCCTTGAGATGGTCACGGAGCAACTCCAGGCCATCCCCTGCCGATTTGGCACTGAGGCTGATAGTCACATGACCATCCTCGCTGGTTTGCATCGCAATGGCCTCACCGGTGAGGTCGGCCTTGTTACGGATCAAGGTGACTTTGGCCGGGTCTGGCCGTTGCTCGAGGAATTCCGGCCACAACGCAAAAGGATCCACAGCCTCGGGGGCCGTCGCATCCACCACCAATAAAACTCGATCTGCTTCGCCGATGGCTTTGAGCGCGCGTTCTACGCCGATTTTTTCCACCTGGTCGTCGGTATCGCGCAATCCGGCCGTATCGACCACGTGCAACGGCATACCGTCGATGTGGATATGTTCGCGCAGGATATCCCGCGTGGTACCGGCAATTTCGGTAACGATGGCCGCCTCGCGCCCCGCCAAAGCATTAAGCAGGCTGGATTTTCCGGCGTTGGGACGACCCGCGATCACCACGGTCATACCGTCACGCAGCAATGCGCCCTGCCCGGCTTCGCGCAACACTGTGGATAACTCCTCGCGGACTTTATCCAGCATCGCCAGGACATGGCCATCGGCCAAGAAGTCAATTTCCTCTTCAGGGAAATCAATGGCCGCTTCGACATAGATGCGCAGGCTGATCAACTGCTCAGTCAATTTATGCACACGCAACGAGAAAGCCCCCTGCAGCGAACGCAATGCGTTGCGCGCTGCCTGTGCAGAACTGGCCTCGATCAGGTCGGCAATGGCTTCGGCCTGGGCCAGGTCGAGTTTGTCATTCAGGAAGGCGCGCTCGCTGAACTCCCCCGGACGGGCCAGGCGGCAGCCCAACTGCAGACAGCGCTGCAACAACATATCCAATACGACCGGGCCGCCGTGCCCCTGCAGTTCCAGCACATCTTCACCGGTAAAGGAGTTGGGTCCCGGGAAATACAGCGCCAAGCCCTCATCCAGCACGCTTTCGTCCACATCCAGAAACGGGCCGTAATGGGCATACCGCGGCTTTAGCTCCCGCCCACTGATCGCCTTGGCGGCCACGCCCGCGAGCGGCCCGGAAATTCGAACGATACCGACGCCGCCGCGACCTTGAGCGGTTGCGACAGCAGCGATGGTTTCACGAGGAGCGCTCATCAGCAGGTTCCAGAATTAAAGTGTCGGAAAGCAAAACGCCCCACTAGGGGGCGTCTTGAGTGGTTATCCACAGAGTAAATTACGCCTCGGCTTTTTTGGTAGCCGCTTCGATTTTACGTGTGATGTACCACTGTTGGGAGATCGACAACACGTTGTTGACTACCCAGTACAGCACCAAACCTGCCGGGAACCACAGGAAGAAGAAGGTGAAGATGATTGGCATCATTTTCATCACCTTGGCCTGCATCGGATCCGGCGGAGTCGGGTTCAGGCGCTGCTGGATAAACATGGTCGCGCCCATGATGATCGGCAGGATAAAGAACGGGTCTTTGATCGACAGGTCAGTTATCCACAGCATGAACGGCGCCTGGCGCATTTCCACGCTTTCCAGGAGTACCCAGTAAAGCGACAGGAATACCGGCATCTGCACCAGAATCGGCAAGCAACCACCCAACGGGTTGATCTTCTCTTTCTTGTACAGCTCCATCATGGCCTGCGACATTTTCTGCCGGTCGTCACCATGCTGCTCTTTCAGCGCGGCCAGCTTCGGCGCCACGGCACGCATGCGCGCCATTGACTTGTAGCTGGCGGCTGACAGCGGGAAGAAGATCCCCTTGATCAGCATGGTCAGGAAAATGATCGAGAAGCCCCAGTTACCCACAATGCTGTGGATATGTTGCAGCAGCCAGAAAATCGGCTGGGCAATGAACCAGAGGAAGCCGTAGTCCACAGTCAGTTCCAGACCTGGGGACAACTCTTTCAGCACGGCCTGGCTTTTCGGGCCAGCGTACAAGGTAGCGCTGGTTTCAGCCTTGGCGCCGGGTGCGACGGTCAACGCCGGGCCAGTAAAGCCAATGATGTAGTTGCCCTGGCTGTCCTTGCGGGTTTGAACCAGGTTCGCATCACCCTTGTTCGGGATCCATGCGGTCACGAAGTAGTGCTGCAGCCAGGCTACCCAGCCACCTTGAACGGTTTCCTTCAGCGCGCCCTTGTCGATATCTTTCATCGACACTTTTTTGTACGGCTCGTTACTTGTCCACAGGGCAGCGCCCAGGTAAGTCGCGGTGCCGGTGGCGGTGCTGGAAGAAGGATCGGAGCTGGCGTCACGCTTGAGCTGGGCAAACAGGTTGCCACTCCAGGCTTTGTCGCTGGTGTTGTCGATCAGGTAAGTGACCTTCAGATCGTACAAACCACGGGTAAAGCTGAAACGCTTGATGTAATTGACGCCGTCGAGGCTGAATTTCAGGTCGACGTTCAGCTGGTTCTGGCCATCAGCCAGTTGATAGCTTTTCTGCTCGGTCGAATAAATCGGACGACCGGTAGCACGCGCATCCGGACCATTGGTGCCGGTCAGGCCGCTTTGCGCCAGATAGGTACGTTCACCGCCGTTATCGAACAGCTGGAACGGAACATCCGGGTGGTCCTGGCGACGTGGATAAAGCGGCAGCTTCAGCTGTGCGATATCACCGCCCTGCGGGTCGATAGCCAGGTCGAGCACATCCGTTTTCACGTGGATGAGGTCTTTGTTGGTGACCACTGGCGTTTCTAACGGGGCACTTGTCTCGCCATTCGCGCTGGGAACATCGGCACTCGCGGACGCATTGTTACCCAGCGGGGTGTCCGGAATAGCCGGCGCAGCCTGATTGGTAGCAACATTCTGAGTCGGCAGGGCAGCCTGGCCATAGTCTTGGTTCCATTTCAGGACCATGACGTAGGACACGATTGCCAGGGCGACGATCAGGATCGTGCGTTTAATATCCATGATTACTCGGCCATCGAAGAGGAACGGGAGGTAGGGATAGGCGGAACCGGGTCATAACCACCGGGATTCCACGGATGACAGCGACCTAAACGACGAAAGGTCAGCCAGCCACCGCGCAGAAGGCCATGATTTTCTATGGCCTCTAACGCGTAGCAGGAACAACTGGGGTAGAAGCGACAGTGGTTGGCCATCAGAGGACTAATGGCATAGCGATAAAACTGGATCGGAACGAGTGCCAGTTTACGCATCGGTACTGTCTACCCCTACAGTTTCGGTGCTGACTGCTGGTGCTGGTTTGTGGGTACGCGCCAGACGTTTCCAGAGCTTGCCGAAATGCTGAATCAATTCGGGGTTTTCTACATCCCCCAAGCCTTTGCGCGCGACGATAACAATATCCCAACCAACCAGAGTGTCCTGGTGGAGGCGAAACGATTCGCGCATCAGACGCTTGAGGCGATTGCGCTCAACGGAGAGCTTTACGCTCTTCTTGCCGATCACCAACCCGAGACGGGGGTGACCAAGATCGTTGTTACGCGCAAGGAGCAGGAGATTTTTCCCCGGAACCTTGCCGGTGGGGGAGTCAAAGACTGCCTTGAAATGCCGGGGGGTTAGCAGACGCTTTTCCCGACTGAAGTCCTGACTCACCACCAGTACCGGATTATCAAACTGCCAGACGCGCACGACCTTTGGCGCGGCGACGCGACAGGACAGCACGGCCGTTCTTGGTAGCCATGCGAGCACGGAAGCCGTGAGTACGGGCGCGTTTGATGGTGCTTGGTTGGAAAGTACGTTTCATGGCGTTGTTACCTGGTTCGTCCACAACGGGCCGGAATGGCCCCCGTTTTAAGAGACCGGCGATTCTAGAGAAAGCAAGCCTCTAGGTCAATTTCCAACCAGCTTTTCCTTTAATTAGATATCTGGCGGCCACGTCAGCCTTTCTGCCTGCTTCTCTTCCATGAGCGATGGCATAGATATAAAAATAAAGAAGGAAGTTATTTAAAGCTTTTCTGTAAAGCTTATAAAAGCTAGGGAAGCGATCTGCTGTGGATAACTGCCTTTAGCCCTTATTCCACCTGATGTACAGAGAATGACAACACGGGGGAGAAACGGTGCTCTGCCTGTGCTGCGCTGTCGGATAAGCTGTGTGTGGAATGGCTTGTTATCCACAGGCCAGTTACCCACAGACTTTCGGCCCCACTTGTGCAATGGGCTCAGGGGCGGTTATCCACAGAGCTTATTCACAGACCGTCGGTCGCCTTTTTCAAGGTTAAGACGTTGATTTTGGGTGGCCTGTGCGCAACCTTCATGTGGATAAGTGGGCGGCTGGTCGCTACAATGGCGGCTGTTTTTGCCTCACCGGCTTTCAACTTAGGGGATATCCGTGTCA